>NZ_JBEZJS010000001.1:0-1127017 GCF_040704635.1 Mycobacterium sp. NPDC049093
ATTGCTACGCACACTCTTAGAGTACATGTACCCGACGATAAATACGCAGTTCAACACGCATTGTGCGCCCACATTGTGTAGTTAACTACTGATAAAACGAGCAGGTGTTGCTTCATGTCGGCCGGGACGGCGCCGGGCGGCGCAGGCTCTCCGAGATCGCGGTGCTGCGCCGCGCGGCCCGGGGTGAGCTCGAGGTGGTGACGGCATGGGACGCCGACACCGGGTTGGGCTGCGGTGCAGAGATTCTCGATGCTCTGGTGGACCGGCGGGTATCGCCGTGACGGCGAGTGCACTGGCCTTGGCTGCCGCACTTCTGCTGTGGCCGGTCACGCCCCGCCGAGCTGCGGCGCTGCGGGCGGAGGCTCCTCGGCGGCGCGTTCGGGCAGCACCCATCGTCGTGGTGGTGGGAGTTGTTCTGGCCTGGCTGGTTTCGCCGCCGGTCGCGGTGGCCACGGCACTGGTATCGGGGACGGTCTTCGCACGCCGGCGGCGTCACCATGCATGGCGGCGGCAGCTGGAGGAATCGGCGTCACTGCAGGCCGCCTTGGACGTGTTGGTGGGTGAACTGCGTACCGGCGTCCATCCGGTGAGCGCCTTCGGCACTGCGGCCGGCGAGGTGTCGGGGGCAGTACGCGAGGGCATGGGCGCTGTCGCCGCCCGGGCCCGCCTGGGCGCCGATGTCGCGGCGGGCCTGGAGGATGTCGCGGCGACTTCGCAATTGCCGATGCACTGGGAACGGCTCGCGGTCTGCTGGCGACTGGCTCACACATACGGCCTTTCGATCGCCACGCTGATGCGCACCGCACAGCGCGACATCGTTGAGCGCGAACGGTTTTCCTCTCACGTCGAAGCGGCGATGGCGGGCCCCCGGGCGACGGCAGCGGTGCTGGCCGGGCTGCCGGTGGCCGGGATTGCACTGGGACAGTTGATCGGCGCGCAGCCCCTGGCGTTTCTGTGCGGGCCAGGGGCAGGCGGTTGGCTACTGGTGATCGGGGTCCTGCTGGCCTGCGCCGGACTGACGTGGTCGGACCGGATCACCGAACGGGCACTGAGATGAGTTGGGCAGCAGTATTTCTCGCTGTGGCACTGTTGGTCGGTGCAGATCCGGCGCGGGTGCGGTCGCGCGCCGCGCCCGCACCGCGTCTGCGGGCGGACCCGCGGCGGGTGCGCACCGATGATCCGCTCGCGGCAGCCTCGACGTTCGACCTGTTCTCCGCATGTCTGGCCGCAGGGATGGCGGTATCGACCGCGGCGGCGGCCGCCACCGCATCGGCCCCACCGTCACTGGCGCCGATGTTGCGGCGCGCGGCCGAGCTCCTGGCGCTCGGCGCGGATCCGGCCACGGCCTGGTCCGGTGGCAATGACGCGGTGCCGCAGGACAAGAACGCCGAGGCCCTGTTGCGGCTGGCCCGCCGCTCGGCGGCCTCGGGCAGCGCTCTGGCCGACGGCGTGGCCGAGCTGGCCGCTCAGTCTCGACACGATGCCACTGCCGCGGCCGACGCGGTGGCAGAACGGGCCTCGGTACTGGTCGCCGGACCGTTGGGGCTGTGTTATCTGCCGGCGTTCGTGTGCCTGGGTGTGATTCCTGTGGTCGCCGGCCTGGCCGGTGACGTACTGGGGTCAGGTTTGTTGTGAGTGCACATCGCAGAGGGAGGAAATATCATGGCGGGAAGCATGTTTCAGCGGGTGAATGCCAGGGCGGCACTGCTGATGCTCGACGAATCGGGGATGAGCACCGTCGAATACGCGATCGGCACGATCGCCGCCGCGGCGTTCGGAGCGATCCTGTACACCGTGGTCACGGGGGATTCGATCGTGAGCGCGCTGACGAACATCATCAGCCGGGCGCTGAATACCAACGTCTAGATGACCGGCTGGATGACCGGGGTGCGGTCACCGTCGAGGCGGCCTTTGCCATCGCATCACTGGTGGCTGTCCTGGTGTTGTGTGTCGGTGGCCTCGGTGCGGTGGGCATGCAGATCCGGTGTATCGACGCGGCCCGCGAAGCCGCCCGCCTGGCGGCCCGAGGTGAGGGCGATACGGCCACGGCCGCCGCTCGGCGTATCGCCCCGTCCGGCGCGGTGGTGCATCTCGGCCGCGACGGCGGTCTCGTGGTCGCCCGGGTCAGCGCCGCGACGGCACTGCCGGGGTTCACGGTGTCCGCCGAGGCAGCCGCGGTGCCCGAACCCGGAATCGGGTGAGCGCGGTTCGGCCACGCTGTTGGCCGCGGCGATGATCGCGATGGTGATCGCATTCGCGGCGGGTGGCGTCTACCTCGGTGCCGCCGTCACGGCCCGGCACCGGGCCCAGGCCACAGCGGATCTGGCCGCCCTCGGCGCTGCCGGCGCCGTGGTCTCCGGACCGGACGCGGCGTGCGCGCAGGCCACCCAGATTGCGGTACGACTGCGTTCGGCCCTGGGCGCTTGCCGGATCGACGGCCTCGACGTGGTGCTGGAGGTATCGGTCCCGGTGCGCCTCGGCCGATGGGGCGTCGGCCCGGCCCGCGCAGCCGCTCGTGCCGGACCGGTGGACACCGTCGCCTAGCCGAGGTTGCTTAGTCGAGCCGGTCGAGATCCGCTGCGGCGACCTCGTCGTCGGTCGGGAGCCGCAGGGCGATCAGGCCGGCGAACGTGTCCTCGTCGAGTTCGATCCGGTTGATCGTCATGTGGACCGGCTGCCAGCCGCCTTCTTCGGCGCGCATCCGCAGCACCGCCGTGGTGACACCGTCGGTGAAATCGGTGGTCATCCGGGCCATGTGCCGGGCGTCGGCCGGGTGGATGCGGGCCGGGCCGCCGTCGCGGTGACGCCAGTCGAAGAACGGTGCGGGCTCGTCGAGCCACTTCAACAACTTCCAGTCGTCGAGGCCGACCAGGGCCCGGTGTACACCGGGGCAGGCAAGTCCGTTGAGGATGCGCTGGGCCAGGTTGTCGACGGGTGTCACCGGGGTGTCGCGTTCGCTGCGCCAGTTCATGGCCCGGCAGACCATGCGGTCGGCGCCGTCGTCGTGCGGCTCCAGGGTCACCCGGGCCACGAATCCCACCGTGATGGTCTCCCCGCGATGGTCGGTGACATCCCAGGTGGTGCACAGGGTGTTGCCGACCACGGGCTTGACGGTCATGGCCAGCACCTTGGCCTCGCTGCCGTTGAGGTCCCGGGCGGGCAGATCGTCGGCGAACGTCCGGTCGTGGGTGGCTTCGGTTTCCGGGTTCATTCCGCTGTTGCGCAGCGATTCGGGGGTATCGGTGGCCACGCCTGCGGTGAGGTCCCAGATCAGCGGGCCGGGAACGGGCCGCTGGGGTGGGTCGACGTCGGTCGGCCCGATCCAGACGTGGACGCCGTGGATGTGTCCGTCGGACATCCGCACCACCTCGGTGCGGATTACGCGGTCATTCTTGGGTGTGATGCTGCTGAGACCCTGGCCGGCTTGGACGGTTTCCCTGATGGCGCTCTGAATTGCCATCAGGTGCGGATTTCGTCGTAGAAACACACTGATCGGGACGAGGTTCTTCGTCTGCAGACCTCGCGCGACCACGGCAGGCTCGCTACCCAGTGTCTCCACGAGCAGCCAGTCGTGGGTCATGCGCGGCATTTTACCGGGGGTGTGGGTAGCTGCATTACGCCTGCGACGACGACGTGATCCGCAGGAGAAAACTGCGGATTACGGTCGCGGATACCCGAAGCCGGGTCTGTCGGGTTGCAAACATGAGTGAGTTCACGTAATTTGCCACTGCGCCCGGCCTCCGGGATTGGGAACGGATCGCGTTGTCCGACCGTTCGTCGCACCGTCTGTGTGTTCGGCGTGGCCGAATGCAGCCACGCAGTTGTAGATCCGCGTAGTCGGCCGTCGAGGGGTCGGTCGTCAACGCGGTCGGGGGTCCGCTGAGGACGTACTCAGCGCGCCGAGCACCAGGCGGAGCACTTGTATCGCGCCCGATTTGTCCAGCGGTTCGTTCCCGTTGCCGCATTTCGGTGACTGCACGCACGAGGGACAACCCTGCGGGCACTCACAAGCCTCGATGGCGTCGGCGGTCGCGCCCCACCACGTACTCAGATTGCGGAATCCGCGGTCGGCGAAACCCGCCCCGCCGGGATAGCCGTCGTAGACGAAGATCGACGGCAGGCCGTCCACCGGTCCGACGGCCGTCGAGACGCCGCCGATGTCGCCGCGGTCGCAACTGGCCACCAGTGGCAGCAGGCCGATCGCTGCGTGTTCGGCGGCATGCAGACTCCCAGGCATGGTCAGCAGATCAATGCCGTTGTCCTGTAACGCTTCCGGAGTGATCGTGCACATCACGGCCATGGTGTCCAGGGTGCTGGGTGGCATGTCGAGCTCGACGAAATCGATGACCTCACCGTCGATGCGGCGGCGCAGGTAGCCGACCACGGTGTTGGTCACCGACACCGGGACCAGGCCCACGGTGACCGGGCCGAACGTCCTGCGCTCGCCGGGACCGGTGACCGCGATGTCGGTGAGTTCCCTGGCGAACGTGCTGTAGCCGGGATCGGCGGGATGCACGAACGCCACACCGTCCTCGAAGGACAACGAGTCGACCAGAAAGGTCTCGCCCTGGTGCAGATATACCGCGCCAGGATGCAACGACGCCGCCGCCTGCCCGGCGCCGGTGCTGCCCAGCATCCTGCCGGTGTCCACCTCCAGGATCGCGATCTGGCCGCCGCTGGAGCCGCGGATGTCCACGGCCGGGTGCGGATCCACCCCGGGCGCGGGGAAATAGCCGCGGGGACGTTTTCGGAGCAGGCCGTCGTCGACCAGGGTTTCGGCCACCGCCTCGGCGTTCCACAACCGGACCTCGGCCGCAGTGAGCGGCAGCTCGGCTGCGGCGCAGAGCAACTGCGGGCCCAGCACGTGCGGATTCGTCGGGTCGATGACCACCCGCTCGATCGGCTTGTCCAAGAGTGCCGCGGGATGGTGCACCAGATAGGTGTCGAGGGGATCGTCGCGGGCGATCAACACGATCAGCGCGCCCTGCCCGCGCCGGCCGGACCGCCCGGCCTGCTGCCAGAACGAGGTGACGGTGCCGGGGAACCCCGCCATCACCACCGCATCGAGTCCGGCGATGTCGATACCGAGCTCCAGCGCGTTGGTGGTGGCCAGCCCGCGCAGCCGGCCGTCGGTCAGGGCGTGTTCCAGTTCGCGGCGGTCCTCGGCGAGAAAACCGGCCCGGTAGGACGCCACCTGATCGGCCAGTTCGGGTGCGGTGTCCTCCAACCGGGCCCGGGTTCCCAGCGCGGTGAGTTCGGCGCCGCGCCGGGACCGGACGAAGGTCAACGTGCGTGCGCCCTCGGACATCAGGTCCGCCATCACCCGGGCGGCCTCGGCGCCGGCCGAACGCCGCACCGGCGCGCCGTTCTCACCGGTGAGCTCGTCGAGCAGGGCCGGTTCCCACAACGCGATCGTGCGCGCGCCCTGCGGTGAGCCGTCCTCGGTCACCTCGGCCACCGTCTGCCCGATCAACTCCGCGGCAGTCTCGGCCGGTGACGCCGTCGTGGCACTCGCGAAGATCACCGTCGGTATAGAAGGCTCAGCGCCGTCGGCCGCATATCGTTCGCACAATCGCAACAGGCGCCTCAGTACCATCGCCACGTTGGAACCGAAAATGCCACGGTAGTAATGACACTCGTCGACCACGACGTACTTGAGGTGACGCAGGAACACCGCCCACCGGGCATGGTTGCGCAGCAGCGACAGATGGATCATGTCCGGATTGGAGAAAATCCATCTCGACCGTTCCCGGGCGAACCGGCGCACCTCGGTCGGGCTGTCACCGTCATACGGTGCCGGCGCCACGTCACGCAGAGCGGCGACGGTCTCCGTCAGGGTCTGTGCCGTACGCAGTTGGTCGTGCCCGAGCGCCTTCGTCGGGGACAGGTACAGCACCCGGGTCTGCCGGTCCTCGGCCAATGCCGACAGGATCGGTAGTTGGTAGGCCAAGGACTTACCCGATGCGGTGCCGGTGGAGACCACCACATGTCGGCCGGCGCGGGCCAGTTCGGCGGCGGCGAGCTGATGTGACCACGGTGCGGTGACGCCGCGGTCCTGCAAAGCCTGAACGACCTCCGGATGGGCCCATTGCGGCCATCGATCTGGTTTGCCGGGTCGTGCCGGTATATCCGCAACATGTCGTAGCGGATCTTCCCCGGATGGGGTGCCGTCGACAGCGCAAGCCAGCAGCTCACGGCCGAAATCCGACCCCTGATCCAGCACTGTCTGTCCTCCTACGATCTACCCCGCCGACAACCGCTCGGATTTGTAAACGAATTGTTCACCACGCGCCGAATACCGAGACTGTCGCAGCAGCCTCGAACATGGTTGACTGATCACGGTCGCAGCTTCTGTGTTTGTACTCGCACTCGCAGGATCGTCGTTGCGATCGCGGTTCCTGCGAGGGTTGTAGGTCGGGTCAGTTCCGGTCGACTCGCGCGTTGGTATGGCGGTCGGAACGGGCCCGGTGCACCGGAAGTAGGTGGACCGCACCCGGTTGAAAGAGAAGGAAAGAACAAAAGATGCCACAGGGAACTGTGAAGTGGTTCAACGCGGAGAAGGGCTTCGGCTTCATTGCTCCGGAGGACGGCTCTGCCGACGTGTTTGTCCACTACACGGAAATCCAGGGCAGCGGATTCCGCACCCTGGAGGAGAACCAGAAGGTTGAGTTCGAGGTCGGCCAGAGCCCCAAGGGGCCGCAGGCCACGGGTGTTCGGGCCATCTGAGCCAAACAAACCCAAAGAGACACCCCCGTGTGAGTCCAAAATCGGACACCGCGGGGGTGTTCTCGTTTTTGCAGCCTGCGCTGGCCTAGTGTCGGTTTGTGAGCCAGCTGTCCTTCTTCTCGGCTGAGTCGGTGCCGCCTGCGGTGGCCGACCTGACCGGGCTGCTTGCCGGTCCGGGACAGATCGTTCTGGCGGGCAACAGTGGTCGGCAGGCGGCGCGGTTCTCGGTGGTCGTCGCCGAGCTGTGGCGTGCCCAGGGCCTGGCCGACATGATCACCGAGGTCGGGCTGGTTCCGGAGATCTCCCGGACCGACGAGAACAACCCGCTGGTGCGTACGGCGCTGGATCCGCAGTTGATGCTGATCGCGGAGGAGTGGACCAGGGGCGCGGTCAAGACAGTGCCGCCCCGATGGCTGCCCGGCGCCCGCGAGTTGCGGGCCTGGACGCTGGCCGCGGGCACGCCCGAGGTCGACGACCGTTACCTGCTGGGGCTGGACCCGCATGCGCCCGATACCTACGCGGCGCTGGCAGCGGCCTTGATGCGGGTGGGAATCGCCCCGACCCTGATCGGGACCAGGGGCTCCCATCCGGCGCTGCGGATCAGTGGGCGCCGACGCCTGTCACGCCTGGTAGAGAATGTCGGGGAACCGCCCGGGGATACCTCCGCGTTGGCGCATTGGCCACGTATTTAATGATGCATACGCGGAGAGCCGGTTTGCGTAGGCTCGCGCGTAATGCGAAATTGTCAGTTGCCGGGCGTGGCGCGGCAACTATAGGAGTGGAGCGTAAGCACAGTTGGCTGGCGATAGCGGCAGCAAGGGGAATGTCCGGCGACTCGTGATTGTCGAGTCGCCGACGAAGGCGCGCAAAATCGCCGGCTACCTGGGCTCCAATTACGTGGTCGAATCCTCCCGCGGGCACATTCGTGACCTGCCGCGCAATGCCGCTGACGTGCCGGCCAAGTACAAATCCGAGCCGTGGGCGCGCCTCGGGGTCAATGTCGACGACAACTTCGAACCGCTCTACATCGTCAGCCCGGAGAAGAAGAGCACGGTCACCGAGCTCAAAGACCTGCTCAAGGGTGTCGACGAGCTCTACCTCGCAACGGACGGTGACCGCGAGGGTGAGGCGATCGCCTGGCATCTGCTGGAGACGCTGAAGCCCAAGGTGCCGGTCCGGCGGATGGTGTTCCACGAGATCACCGAACCCGCGATCCGGGCCGCCGCGGAAAACCCCCGCGACCTGGACATCGCGCTGGTCGACGCGCAGGAAACCCGCCGCATCCTCGACCGGCTCTACGGCTACGAAGTGTCGCCCGTGCTGTGGAAGAAGGTCGCGCCGAAGCTGTCGGCAGGCCGGGTGCAGTCGGTGGCCACGCGCATCATCGTGCAGCGTGAGCGGGAGCGCATGGCGTTCCGCAGCGCCGGGTACTGGGACGTCAGCGCCGAGTTGGACGCGTCGGTCTCCGACCCGCAGGCCACGCCGCCCAAGTTCACCGCCAAGCTCAACACCGTCGACGGCCGCCGCGTCGCCGCCGGTCGTGATTTCGACTCGCTGGGCCAGCTGAAGAAGCCCGACGAGGTGCTGGTGCTCGACGAGGCCAGCGCCGGGGCCCTGGCCGCCGGTCTGCGCGGCGCCCAGTTGGCCGTCAGCTCCGTCGAGCAGAAGCCGTACACGCGCAAGCCCTACGCGCCGTTCATGACCTCCACGCTGCAGCAGGAGGCCGCCCGCAAGCTGCGGTTCTCCTCGGAGCGCACCATGAGCATCGCGCAGCGGTTGTACGAGAACGGCTACATCACCTATATGCGTACCGACTCGACGACTTTGTCGGCCAGCGCCATTGATGCTGCGCGCAACCAGGCGCGGCAGCTCTACGGTGACGAGTACGTGCATCCGTCGCCGCGGCAGTACACCCGCAAGGTCAAGAACGCCCAGGAGGCGCACGAGGCGATCCGCCCCTCCGGTGACGTGTTCCAGACCCCGGGGCAGCTGCACGCGCAGCTCGACACCGACGAGTTCCGGCTCTACGAGCTGATCTGGCAGCGCACCGTGGCCTCGCAGATGGCCGACGCGCGCGGCACCACGCTGTCGCTGCGGATCGCCGGGACGGCTGCGGGCGGCGAGCAGGTCGTCTTCAACGCGTCCGGCCGCACCATCACGTTCGCGGGCTTCCTGAAGGCCTACGTCGAGAGCCTCGACGAGCAGGCCGGCGGTGAGGCCGACGACGCCGAGAGCCGGCTGCCGAACCTGACCCAGGGTCAGCGCGTCGACGCCGCCGATCTGACCGCCGACGGGCACACCACCAGCCCGCCGGCTCGGTACACCGAGGCGTCGCTGATCAAGGCCCTCGAAGAACTCGGTATCGGCCGCCCGTCGACGTACAGCTCGATCATCAAGACCATCCAGGACCGCGGCTACGTGGTCAAGAAGGGCAGTGCGCTGGTCCCGTCGTGGGTCGCCTTCGCCGTCATCGGACTGCTGGAGCAGCACTTCGGCCGGCTGGTGGATTACGACTTCACCGCGGCCATGGAAGACGAGCTTGACGAGATCGCAAACGGCCAGGAACAACGCACCAACTGGCTGTCGAACTTCTACTTCGGCGGTGAGCACGGCGTCGAGGGATCGATCGCCCGCGCCGGTGGCCTCAAGCACCTCGTCGGCGGCAACCTCGAAGGCATCGACGCGCGAGAAGTCAACTCCATCAAGCTCTTCGATGACGACGAAGGTCGCGCGGTGGTGGTCCGGGTCGGTCGCAACGGACCGTACCTGGAGCGGATGATTGCCGACCCGGACAATCCGGGGGAGCTCAAGCCGCAGCGCGCCAACCTCAAGGATGAGCTGACGCCCGACGAGCTGACCCTCGAGTTGGCCGAGAAGGCTTTCGCCACACCGCAAGAGGGCCGCGTGCTGGGTGTCGACCCGGTGTCCGGACACGAGATCGTCGCCAAGGATGGACGATTCGGCCCCTACGTCACCGAGATTCTCCCGGAACCCCCCGAAGATCCCGATGCGGGAACGACGGCCAAGAAGGGCAAGAAGCCCACCGGACCCAAGCCGCGCACCGGATCTCTGTTGCGCACAATGGATCTGGAGACCGTGACGCTGGACGACGCGCTCAAGCTGCTGTCGTTGCCCCGGGTGGTCGGTGTCGACCCGTCGAACAACGAGGAGATCACCGCGCAGAACGGCCGCTACGGTCCGTATCTCAAGCGCGGCACCGACTCTCGTTCGCTGGCCACCGAGGAGCAGATGTTCACCATCACCCTCGAAGAGGCTCTCAAGATCTACGCCGAGCCGAAACGCCGTGGGCGCCAGGCCGCTGCGGCCCCGCCGCTGCGTGAGCTGGGCACCGACCCGGCCTCGGGTAAGCCGATGGTGATCAAGGACGGGCGATTCGGTCCGTACGTCACCGACGGTGAGACCAATGCCAGCCTGCGCAAGGGCGACGACGTCGCCTCGATCACCGACGAGCGTGCCTCGGAACTGCTGGCTGATCGCCGGGCCCGCGGTCCGGTGAAGAAGGCTGCCAAGAAGGCTCCGGCGAAGAAGGCTGCCGCCAAGAAAACCGCTGCCAAGAAGGCGCCGGCGAAGAAGGCCGCCGCCAAGAAGGCCTGACCTTCTCTAGCCGTTGTTGTGCAACGAGTGGCCAGTTATGTCACGCACTTCGCGAAAAGGCGTGCAATAACCGGCCATTCGGCGGTGGGGTGCGACTAGGTCGAGCTTCGCACGTCGTCGTCGGTGACGTTGCTTTCGGCTTCGCGCTCCAGATCCCGGGGCAGGACCAGGTTCATCGGGCGGGCCAGCTGGGTGGGCACGGTGCGTCCGCGCAGTTCGACGATCTCGCCGACATCCCAGCTCAGAGCCTCGGCGTCCAGGGCGCCGCTGACCGCGATCGCCGAGGCCAGCACATGGCCTTCCTCCAGTTTGGCGAGCTCGGTGAGGCGGGCGGCCTCGTTCACCGGGTCGCCGATCACGGTGTACTCGAACCGGGCCTGAGCACCGATGTGGCCGGCGATCGCGCGGCCGGCGGAGACACCGATACCGAACTCGGTGTCGGTGCCCAGCACGCTGAGCAACTCGTCGTGCAGTTCTCGGGATGCGGCCAGCGCACCGCCGGAGGCGTCGGGATGCTCGATCGGGGCGCCGAAGATGGCCAGGGCCGCGTCACCCTGGAACTTGTTGACGAACCCGCCGTGCCGGTTGACCGTGTCGACGATGACCCGGAAGAACTCGTTGAGCAGGTTCACCACGTCTCCGGCCGGGATCGTCGATGCCAGATGCGTCGACCCCACCAGGTCCACGAACAGCACCGCCACATCGCGTTCCTGGCCGCCCAGCTCGGTGCCGCGTTCCAGGGCGCGTCGGGCCACGTCCTCACCCACATAGCGGCCGAACAGGTCACGTAGGCGTTGCCGCTCGGCCAGCTCGCGCACCATGTCGTTGAACCCGGCCTGCAGCAGGCCCAGCTCGCTGGCGTCGTAGATCTGCATGTGCGCGTTGTAGTTTCCGCGCTGCACCTCGCCCAACGCCCAGCGCAGCTGGCGCAGCGGATCGGCGATCGACATCGCCACCAGCACGGTGCCGGACAGGCCGATCACCAGCGCCGCCACAGCCAACAGCAACAGCGGGGTGATCAGCCGGTCTGCAGAGGCGGTCAGGATCGAGAACTTGCTGGCCACCAGCGCCAGGACGATGGCCAGGACGGGCACGCCCGTCGAGAGCACCCAGGTCAGCACTTGGCGCAGGATCACCCCGGGGGCGCGGAAGTTCTCCGGAACCCCGCCGCGCAGTGCGGCCACCGCGACCGGCCGCAGTACCCGCTCGGACTGCAGGTAGCCGATGATCGCCGTGGCTGTCGCCCCGAGGGCGGTGGCGACGAGAACCACGGGAGCCGACTTACTGGCCACCGGCCAGCTGGCCACGATGAACACGATGGAGCCCAGCAGCCAGTTCGTGACGCTGATCAGGGTGCGGTAGAAGGGCATCTTCAGCGCCCGTACGCGGGCCAACTCGGTGATGCCGGGGTCCGACTTCGACAGCAGGGTGTCGCGGCGCTGCCACCGGATCACCGGGATCAGCAGCCGCAGGGCCAGGTACGCGCCGACGGTGAACGACACGAACAGATACCCCAGGAAGATCGCCAGGTTGAGCACCGGCAGATCCTGGAGCTGGATGCGGTCCTCGGGAGGCAGACCGAACCGCAGGAAGCCGAGCACGAACAGCGCGCCGATGATGTCGGCCTGCAGCATGCCCAGCGTGAACACCGGCCACGGGGTACGCGCCACCCATCGGACGAATGCATTGATTCGCCTTACGGGTAAAGCCTGCGCGGTCACCCGTTCACCGTATCGGGCGCCGGGGACGTTGAGCGCCTGCTGTGACGTGGTTGTGTCGGCTTGACCACTACTGTTGGGGACGATGAGCGGGGTCTTTTCGCGGCTGGTGGGCCAGCATGCGGTGGAACAGGAGCTGGTGGCGGCCGCGTCGGCGGCCCGAGGTGATTCGCCACACAGTGGCATCACCGTCGGGACCATGACACATGCCTGGCTGATCACCGGCCCGCCTGGATCGGGGCGTTCGGTGGCCGCACTGTGCTTTGCGGCGGCCTTGCAGTGCACGTCAGAAGGAACGCCGGGGTGCGGTGAATGCCGCGCCTGTACGACGACGATGGCCGGAACCCACGCCGATGTGCGCCGCATCGTGCCCGAGGGGTTGTCGATTGCGGTCAAGGAGATGCGCGAGATCGTCCAGATCGCGTCGCGGCGGCCCGGAACCGGGCGCTGGCAGGTCGTGGTGATCGAGGATGCCGACCGGCTCACCGAGGGCGCGGCCAATGCCCTACTCAAGGTGGTGGAGGAGCCGCCCGCCTCGACAGTGTTCCTGCTCTGTGCGCCGTCGGTGGACCCCGAGGACATCGCGATCACGCTGCGCTCCCGCTGCCGGCACGTGGCGCTGACCACGCCGTCGGTCGACGCCATCGCCGACGTGCTGATCTCCGGTGACGGGCTGCCCGAGGCGGACGCACGCTGGGCGGCGTCGGTCAGCGGCGGCCATGTGGGGCGGGCCCGGCGGTTGGCGACCGATCCCGAGGCCAGGGACCGTCGGAAAAGGGCGCTCGGGCTGGCCCGGGACGCTGCGACGCCGGCGCGGGCGTTCGCGGCGGCCGAGGAGATGGTGGCCGTCGCCGAGTCCGAGGCACTGGCGTTGACCGCGGGACGCAATGAGGCCGAGACCGAGGAGCTCAAGACGGCGCTGGGCGCCGGCGGGACCGGCAAGGGCACCGCCGCCACCACCCGGGGAACGGCCGGCGTGCTCAAGCAGCTGGAGAATCGGCAGAAGTCGCGACGGACGCGGGCTAATCGCGATGCGTTGGACCGGGCCCTGATTGACCTGGCCACCTACTTCCGCGATGCCCTGCTGGTGTCGTCGGGGGCCGGCGGCGTCACCGCGAACCACCCGGACATGGCCGAGAAAGTGGAGGCCATGGCCGCCCACGTGCCGCCGGACCGGCTGCTGCGCTGCATCGAGGCGGTGCTGGAATGCCGCGAGGCGCTGGCGATCAACGTCAAACCGAAGTTCGCCGTCGACGCCATGGTGGCCACCGTCGGGCAGGCGCTACGTGGGTGAGTTGGGTCCTGGGCGGCGTCTGCCGTAAAGTGGTGCCGCCCGGTTCGCCCGGGTGCGCCACCCTAGCTCAGTCGGTAGAGCAATTCACTCGTAATGAATAGGTCAGGGGTTCGATTCCCCTGGGTGGCTCCACGCGTTGTTCGCCTGGGCTGCTGCACTCGCTAGTGCAGCAGCCCGATGGCAATAGTCATGCCGACAAATAGCACTAGTTGATACGCGCTGTTGATCACGGTGAGCCGTGCCGGCTTCAACTCGAAAGCGTTGTGCTGTGCCAACGTAGACAGCGACAGTCCGAGCCAGGCCGCAGCTCCGACCGCCAGGGCGAGCCAGAGGGAATCACTGCCGAAGAACCCGAAGGTAATAGAGCACGCGGAGGTGAGCGCGATCGCCGTCACGAGTAGCGACACCAGTAGAACTATGAAGGGGCGCTTGCCCGCTCGTGCAGAGTCCTCCTTGGCCACCCCGGTCAGCTGTCGCCAGGCGCTGCCGACCAGGCCCCAATCGCTGTACCAGACCCACGCGATCGCCATTCCGACCGCGGTGGCCACGACTACTGCCAACCAACTGATGCTCAGCACCATTCGAAATCACCCCTCCTCGTCCGACATCCTCCCAACGTGATTGATAAAATCAAGTATGGTTGAAAATATCAATCAAACTGGAAAAGTTTCCCGCTCCTACGGGCAGTTCTGCGCTCTCGCTCGGTCGCTGGATGTTGTGGGTGACCGCTGGACGATGCTGATCGTGCGGGAGTTGCTTCCCGGAGCGATGCGGTACGGCGAGCTGAAGGCCTCGCTCGCAGGGATCGCCACCAATCTCCTGGCGGAGCGGCTTCGCACCATGGAGACGAACGGCATCGTCGAACGACGCCTCGATGACACCGGGGTCGTCTACGGACTCACGCCCTGGGGTGCGGCGCTCCGCGAGCCGATGGAGGCGCTCGGAAGGTGGGGCGTTCCGCTGCTGGCGACGGGGCGTGGCGAAGATGAATTCCGGCCTCGCTGGCTCACCCTCGCCCTGCCTGCCCTACTTCTCGGCGTCACGGCCACCCCGGCCGTCGAACTCGGGATCGAGACCGACGGCTTTCTGATGACCTTGCGCATCGATGAGAACGGTCCGAGTGCCTTCGTCCCGAAGGAGCGGCCCGGCACGGTCCTCACCGCCTCGCCCGACAGCGTCGTAGGACTCGCCGTCGGCGCGATCACCGTGGACCAGGCCCTCGCCGACGGAGCTTTCCAGGGCGACGTGAAATTGCTGCATTCGGCGTTCCCGCCGGGCAGATAGGCTCACCGCTATGCGGCGGATGGTGGTGGGTGCGGCTCTCGCAGCAGCGGTTTCACTGACATCGCCGGTGGCCGGGGCCGACCCGGGGCAGATCCCGGATCTCGGCGGTTACACCGCGGTGGACGTGCACCCCTACAACACGTACTACAACTACCCGACGACGAACGGCGCGCAGTTCGTCACCCCGGGCGGGTACCGCTGCCGAATTTCGTACACCGGCCGTGCCAATCCACCCATGAAGCAGGCCAGTTGCTGGGGTGAGCTGCCCGGTACCTCGAGCAACCTCGTCAACGTCTTCGCGGCCATGTCGGTCGATCCGGCGAGGTTTTCCACCGGCGATCTGGCGGGCATGGAGAAGTACACGGACTACAAGGAGCCGCGCGACCGCACGGTTGATCCGGCTGACTACAAGTTGCTTCCCGCGGGCAGCAAGCTCGTCTACCCCGACACCGGGACGTGTGCCGTCACCGAGGTGAGCACGGTGTGCGTGGTCGGTGACCACGGCTTCGAGCTGTCGGAGAAGGGCAGCCGGGTCTTCTAGTCCTTGGCCAGCGCTGCACGCGCCACGTTGCGGGCGGTGTTCGCAGCGGGGAATCCCGCGTAACCGCTGGCGTGGTAGATGACCTCGGCGATCTCGTCCTCGGTGAGGCCGTTTCGGAGGCCGATCCTGACGTGTGACTCGAACTCGTCGGTGGCCCGCAGGGCGATCAAGATGCCCATCGTGACCAGGCTGCGGTCACGTCGGCTCAACCCGTCACGGCTCCACAACCGGCCGAATACGTTGTCGACACCGATGGCCATCAGCTCATCGCCGAACCTGCCGTCCGGCTCGACGACGTCTGCCGGCAGATGCGGCACCATCTCCTGGAGGACCCGCAGACCCTGTTCGCGTACGTCAGTCATGCCTGCCAGCTTGGCACGCGCTCCGCATCACTCGTCGACCGATCGCATGACGAGCGTGTTCGACCCGTCGTGGAGGGGTGCCGCGAGATTCAGCGACGAGTCCATTGATCTCATCAGGGCAACGGGCTCAGTCGGGCTCGTGGATTGCTCCCATTATCGGCAGGGCACGCCCACCAACTAACTGTCCGATGCGATCTGCATCGGGAAGGCGGTGCCATCACGCGCGATGGTGCCCGGGGAGCAAGGCGAGATTGCATTGACGGTGGGCGGGAAATTTGTCGGTGACGCAGAAACGATCTGTAGGCGGTAGCCATCAGGGCCATATCCGAACTGGTTGGGCTTCCGGAACTCGTCGCGCTCGACCACTTTCCATCCCCAGCTGCTCCAGATCTCGCCAACCTTTCTCACGGTGGCGTCGTTGTCGGTTCCCGGGGATGAGTGCAGTTCACCGATGGTGCTGAAATTCCTCGGAGCGGTGGGTGTGCTGTCGTTGTCGTCGCAGTACCCGGTTGAGCCAGCTGAACCGTATCGGGTGGCGTCTATGACGGTGCCTGCCGGCAGCCCGTGCAGGGTGCGCTTCAGGTAGCTCATGAGCGTGTCCTGGGCTTGTTGTTGCGATTGGGGCACAACAGCATTCACGGATGAACCTTCGGCGGTGCAGGCGGTGGGGGTCAGGCAGAGCCCGGTCATGATGGCGACGAGAATTCTAGTTTTCATCGGCGTACCACCAGTGTGTGGCGGATTTGAGATCAACTGATTGCCCGTCTACTCCCCAATTGCGGTAATGACGATGACCGGCGAATTCTCGGCTAGGTAGGCCTTAGATTTGATCCTGGTAGAGGTGAACGCCGCGTTGAGTTGCTCGCTGCCGAGCAGGCCGCCTTGTGGCAGAACTCCTCTCAGCGTTTCCCAGACATCGGGCTGGTTGGCGGTCGGAACGGCTCGATACCTCGTTTTCAGATCGTTCGCGACTGCCGGGCTGAGTTCGACGATGCTGTCGATCCAGTACAACGACGGCCCTGGGGCCTGCGGATCACCCATGTCTCCGCTAACCCACGAGGCGGTGACTGGTGACCCGAGCGCGGGGAAGCGTTTGGTCAATGGCTCCAGTTCGTGCCGGACCGGATTTGACGTGGTCTTGGCGGCAGGGGTGTTCACGGTGCCCTCCATCGGTTGCCGATCATGCGAACTGGGAAAACATGCTGTAAGCGCGAAGATGAGCAAGGTCAATGACAGGGCTGCGGCGCTGATCCTTTTCGCCCCAAAAGAATTCGTCACGGCAGTGTCACACCTCCGGTGTTGCGATTGTTATCGGGTACTCGAATTCCACCGGGGCTGCCTCTGCCGTCCACCCGGTCTTCCCGTCCCGGATTGAATTGGGGTGAGCTCCCTTGATCGGCTGTCGGCGCGCTCCCGAGTTCCCAGGTAACTGTCCGGGTGACTTCCCCGTGGGAATCGAACGGCTTGGCCCATCCCAGCTCGGTGAACCTACCGTTGTCGTTGTCGGACGCTCCGGTCCCAATGTCGGATTGACCGCGATTGAAGTTGTAGTGGTCTTCGGCGTGCACTGTCACCGTCATCGTGACCTTGTTGCCTTCGACCTTGACGTCCGAACTGCTCCATTGTTGGTATCCGCCAACTGCTTTCTGCCAATTTTCAGTGGTCGGGTAGTTCGCGGTCTGTGTCGCATCGCCGGTCATCGAGAATGACGTGTTGCCGCCCCGGATCAGTTCTTCAGCCCCACGTTGTGCTCGGCTGATCTGATCGTCGACGTTGGCGCGGATACCTGGGTCCTCACGGTAGGCCTCTTCGTAATCGAATTCGATTGGTTTTCCGTCGTTATCCCAATAGTGCCGATACATCTGAGTCGCGTCGTCGAGGTCGCTTCGCAGCAAACGACCACCCGCAAGCTTTGCCTCCCATTCGGCTCGCTTCAGGTAATCACCGACCCCGGGCTCGGCGGAACCGTATTTGAAGTCTTCGTCCCAGGAGATGTCGGGTTTCGTAGGAGGTCCGATGACAAACTCAGGCCCGCCTGGCTCACCGGGTTTCGATCCAGGCTCGGCTGGCGCCTCGCCGCCGTCGGGGTCCTTCGAATCCTTGCCGTCCTTGTCCGGCCCGAGCTTCTGGTTCTGCAGCTCGTCGTACTGGTTCTTGATGTCGGTGATGCGAGAACCGATCTTGAGCATGTCTCCGTTGGCAGTGCTGACGGCGTTTTTGACCTGGGTGATGCCCTGATTGGCGATCGGTATCAGGCTGTTTTCGCGAGCCTGGGGGCTGAGCGAGCTGGGCAGTGAGTTCACGGCGCTGTCGACCCAGGACTTTGTGGTGTCGAGTTGAGTGCGACCGTTGGTGACGATGTTCGCGGCATTCGTGACCTCGGCAGCCATCTTTTTGTCGAGGTCGGCGAGTTTCTGGTAGACGGCTGCATGCTGTTTGTTGGCTGCGGCATAGGCCTCGGCGCCCTTTCCTTGCCAGCCATCGTGCTGGGCGGCCGATTCGACCATGCCCTTCATCCGCAGTAGCTGGGAGCTGCCGTCATGCTGGGAGCCGTCGACGGGCGTACCGACCCCGAAGGTTGCCCGCGCTTTGTTCCACGTGGAATAGAAGCCGTCAAGCGCGCTCACAAAACTCCCCCTCGACTGGATCCTGGCAGTCACCGGTCAGTATCTCAGCACTCATCGACCGCGATGCTCAGCCACCGAGAGCTGTGATCTCTTCGGGGATGTCGCCGACTGTTTCCGGATAGATGCTGGTCTTGATCCAGGTCCCATCGGGTTTCCGGTCGACGTGCGCAGTTCCGACATCGCTGGAGAGCAACCATAATTGGTCACTGGTGGACAGCCAGGTGATGCCGACGCCGTGACGGCTGCTGTAGGAGTTCGAGTCGCGGAACACCTCGGCGCCCGTTGCGTTGTCCCGGATCACTGCCACCCAGGTGTCGACACCGTTCTGATTCGGTCCCATGTCCACCGCCACCGCATACTGCCCGGACGGTGAGTCCTTCGGATGGTCCGGTCGCGCGAAGCGGTCGTCATGTGGACTCGGGCTGCCGAAGAGTCCACAACCAGCGAGCAGGCAGGCGACCAATGCTGTGATGGCTAGTTGGCGGATCACCGTGCTGACCACCTGTCTTCACTGTCCGCGAGCGATAACGTCGTACTCATCGCCGAACTGACGGATCGCGTCGTTGATGCGCGGCCACGGTGTCAGATACACCGTCAGCTGAGTGTCGTAGATGCTCCAGTCGGCCTCGGCGATGTCACTCGGGGGCAGAAGCCGTCCACCACTGAAGAACCCATCATTGATGTGAGGATCATCCGGGCGAGCGGTGAGCACTGCGACCTGATAAGCGAGTTCAGTCTGGGCATGCGCGGGTGTCGGGGGCGGCCTCTTCCCCGCCAGATGCGCTCCGGTGGCAACGAGACTGCGCAAGGTAGCGGCGCGAAGCAGGTCCGCTTGTTGTGCGGCCCCTCGGTCGGCCAACAACGGTTCGGCCACCGCGGCTTTGGCGAATGCGACCTCGTAGCCGTGCGCGCGCTCTGAGACCGCGTCGATCAAGACTTGGTTGGCGTCGTTGTCTTTGGTCATCGCGGCGAACAGGGCCGCAGTACGCCGCATCTGCGAACCCGGGCCGTCCAACGAGTCGAAGCCCTCGACTCCCGTCGCGTCGCCGACCATCGCGCCGACGTAAGGGCCGAGGCTGCGGGCAAAGGCTTGCCAAACAGGGGGATTGGCGGGGGTATTCACAGGTTCGCCCTTGTTGTCGGCGATGAACGAAGCGATGGCGTGCGCCGTTTGGCCGGCGCGAGTGGCTGCGGTGCGATCGGTTGAATGCGCATCGCGCGGAATCCATACGAAGAGTTCGGCCGCACGTCGGCCGTCGTCGGGCCACTCCGCAGACGTGATGTCCCGCAGGAACTCCGGACCGTCGGCTCGGTTGACCCGGTCGGAGATTGTGGCGGGATCTGTGTCGGAGGGAAGTGTGGGTTCGGCGCGTGAATTACAGCCGACGAGTGCGAGGAGAGCCATGACCAATGTGAGCCCACAGATGTGTCGACACCACTCGCGGCGCAGCGTTGTCATCGCTGTCTGCCCACAGAACGCCCCCCCACCAGGATTTCGACAGTCAACCGTCAGTATCTCAGCAGCTGATCTACTTCGGTGCCAGGAATCCGACGGGTCCGGGGGAGATGCAGACCGACAGCGCGGCGGTGTTGGCCTGCACGGAAATGGACTGCCCGGCGCCGGGCAGTCGGACGAACACCCGGTTGAGGCCGGGCCGTACCGGCACTTTCACCTCAGGGCCTTCGGCGAGGGCCATGGTCAGGGAACCGTCGCTGTTGGCCAGATAGTTGATCTCGGCGGTCCAATCGGCCGGCAGCAGGGGCCCGTCGAGCGGCATGACGACGGGTTCGTCGGGCTGGACCAGGAAGCCGCACTTGGGTGCCGGGCCCTCGACGATGGTGCGCACCCACGTCACTTTCGCAGGCAACAGCGTCCCGGTCCGGTCGAACATTCGCAGATCGGTTGTCGCCGAGGCGAACTCGGGACGTGGCGAGGCCAGGGCGAACATGTGGCTGGCCAGGTTCTCCGGAGCGGCCACCCGCTGAAGGATCAGCGGATCGACCTCCTGGTCCAGCAGTGGTGCAGCCGATGAGGTGGACGCCAGCGACGCGCGCGCATTGTTCAGATAGGCGGGCACCGGGTTGTCCTGCCACACCTTGAGGAAGGTGAACGTCGAATACAGGCTGCTCGCCACGAAAAGCACGGCAACACTGACACATACGGCAGTGCGCGCCGGTGATGCCGAAAGCAGGCGCGAGGATTCCCGGTTCGGCGCACAGAACCCCACCGCCGCCAACAGCGCCAGCACCACCACGAGGTCCGGCAGATAGCGCAGTGTCTGGGCCAGCTCCAAGGCGGTGAACCGCGACGAGCGCATCAGATAGATCGGGATCTGGCAGGCGACGGCGTAACCCAGGGCCACGACCAACACCGGCCAGATGCGGGTCTTGCGCACCAGCACCACCGCAACGGCGACAACGAGCACCACCCAGCCCAGCACCATCACCGAGACGGGTGGGGTGGCCCACGGTGAGGCGGGTGCCCAGCGTTGCCAGGACCACGGCCCACCCACGATCCCGGGCACGATGCCGTGGGTAAATGAGCGGCTCAGCAGGTCCCAGGTCATCCCCAGATCGAAGCTCCACCGCTTCTGGTCGACGACGAGAAGGTAAACCCCGATCCAGGCCACCAAGAGCGCCAGAGACCCGACCCACAGCTGAAGGCCGCGTCGCCAGACATCGCGCAGGCCGAAGGTCCCCGTGACGTACCCCAGGAGAGCGACGACCGCGAACGCCACGAACGGGATCACCGCGGCCTTCTCGAAGAACAACAGCCCGCCCAGAAAGACGAGCACACCAACAACTGCGTGCCGGGAAGACCCGGTACGCACCAGCAGCACGGCCTCACCGACCACCCACGCCAGCGCGGCCTGCATCGGCAGTGTGTTCAGCCCCGCAGCCCACCACGCGAACCCGGGCAAGGCCAACGGGGTGAACAAGGCGAAGGTCAGTGGGATCAGCAGCACGGGCCGCCAGCCGAGGATCACCCACAGCGCCCGCAGCAGCGCCAGTGAGGCCAGGAGCTGCATCACTACCAGGCTCACCGCGGCCAGCACCCAGGAGAACGGGGCCAACCGGGTCACCGCGCCGGACACCAGGAACGCCGCGGGCATGACGTGGCCGTCGTGATCGTCGAACAGGTACGACGGGGACAGCAGATCCTGAGTGCCGGCCCGGCCGATCAGGATCAGATCGTCCCAGTAGAAATAGCCACCGAATGCGAGTACCGCCCGGACCACCAGGTGCAGCGCGATGAGCGCGGCGGCTGTACGGGCGACTTTGTTCACTCTTGTCGACTGTACGGTGGGCGAGTGCGAACACTAGTCACGGGTGCGGCAGGTTTCATCGGGTCGACCCTGGTTGACCGACTGCTGGCGGACGGGCACAGCGTCGTCGGGCTGGACGACCTGAGCTCGGGGCGGGCAGAGAACCTGAGCAGCGCCGACAACAGCGACAACTTCGAGTTCGTCAAGGCCGACATCGTCGACGCCGACCTGCTGGGCCTGTTCAAGGACACCCAGCCCGAGGTGATCTTTCACCTGGGCGCCCAGATCTCGGTGAAGCGCTCGGTGGACGATCCGCAGCTGGACTCCACGGTGAATGTGGTGGGCGTGGTGCGGCTGGCCGAGGCGGCGCGGCAGTCCGGAGTGCGCAAGGTGGTGCACACGTCGTCGGGCGGCTCGGTGTACGGCACTCCGCCGTCGTATCCGACGAGCGAGGACACCCCGACGAATCCGGCGTCGCCGTACGCGGCGAGCAAGGTGGCCGGCGAGGTCTACTTCAACATGTTCCGCAATCTGTACAACCTGGACTGCTCACACATCGCGCCGGCCAACGTCTACGGCCCGCGGCAGGACCCGCACGGCGAGGCCGGAGTGGTGGCGATCTTCGCCCAGGCACTGCTGGCCGGGCGGCCCACCAAGATCTTCGGCGACGGCTCCGACACCCGCGATTACGTGTACGTAGACGACGTGGTCGACGCCTTCGTCAAGGCGTCCGGGCCGGACGGCGGCGGTCAGCGGTTCAACGTCGGCACCGGGGTCGAGACCTCGACCCGCGAGATGCACACCGCGATCGCGCTGGCCGTCGGTGCCGCGGACGACCCGGAGATGCACCCGCCGCGGCTCGGTGACCTGCGTCGTTCCCAGCTCGACATCACTCGGGCCCGGGACGTGCTGGGCTGGCGGCCGCAGGTCGATCTGGCGGCGGGTATCCCCAAGACGGTCGAATTCTTCCGGAGTAATTCTCACTAAAAGATTGTGAGTACTCACTTTCTCGTTTAGCGTTGCGTCATGTCCTACGACGTCATCGTTCGCAACGGCTTGTGGTTCGACGGCACCGGCGCCCCGCCGCAGGTCCGTTCGCTGGGGATTCGCGACGGGGTAGTGGTCACGGTGTCCGCCACCCCGCTCGACGAGACCGGTTGTCCCGACGTCATCAACGCCGGCGGTAAATGGGTGCTGCCCGGCTTCGTCGACGTGCACACCCACTACGACGCCGAGGTGCTGCTCGATCCGGGTCTGCGGGAATCGGTGCGCCACGGGGTGACCACCGTGCTGCTCGGCATGTGCTCGCTGTCGACGGTGTACGCCGACACCGAAGACGCCGCTGACCTGTTCAGTCGCGTCGAGGCGGTTCCGCGCCAGTTCGTGCTGGGTGCCTTGGAGCAGCACAAGACCTGGTCGGGCCCGGCCGAGTATGTGAAGGTCATCGACGAGTTGCCGCTGGGCCCGAATGTCGCATCTCTGCTGGGGCATTCGGATCTGCGGGCCTCGGTGCTCGGGCTGGACCGGGCCACCACCCGTGATGTCACCCCGACCGATGCCGAACTGGAGACCATGGCGGCAAAGCTCGACGAGGCGCTCGAAGCGGGCATGCTCGGTCTGTCCGGAATGGACGCGGCGATCGACAAGCTCGACGGTGACCGGTTCCGGTCCCGCGCGTTGCCGTCGACGTTCGCAACCTGGCGTGAGCGTCGACGGCTGATCAAGGTGCTGCGCAAGCGCGGACGGATGCTGCAGAGCGCGCCGAGTACGGCGAAAGCCTATGAGGCACTGAACTTCTTCCTGGAGAGCAGCGGACTGTTCGGCCGCCGCAAGGGTGTCCGGATGAGCCTGCTGGTGTCGGCCGACGCCAAGTCCGCGCCCGTCGGGGTGCACGTGCTCGGGCCGGGCATCCGGCTGCTCAACCGGGTCCTGGGCGCCAAGGTCCGGTTCCAGCATCTGCCGGTGCCGTTCGAATTGTATTCGGACGGAATCGATCTGCCCGTGTTCGAGGAGTTCGGCGCCGGAACTGCCGCGCTGCATCTCAAGGATCAGTTCGAGCGCAACAAGCTGCTCGCCGACCCCGAGTACCGCCGCCGGTTCCGCAAGTCGTTCGACCGCCGGGTGCTCGGACCGACCCTGTGGCACCGCGACTTCCACGACGCCACGATCGTCGAATGCCCCGACCAGTCGCTGGTGGGCAAGAGCTTCGGGCAGATCGCCGACGAGCGCGGCATCCACCCGCTCGACGCGTTCCTCGACGTGCTGGTCGACAACGGTGAGCGCAACGTGCGCTGGACCACCATCGTGGCCAACAACCGGCCGAAGTACCTGGACAAGCTCGCCACGGATCCCTCGGTGCACATGGGTTTCTCGGATGCCGGTGCGCACCTGCGGAACATGGCGTTCTACAACTACCCGGTGAAGCTGCTCAAGCGGGTACGCGATGCTCAGCTGGCCGGTCGGCCGTTCATGACCACCGAGCATGCCGTGCACCGGCTTACCGGCGAGGTGGCCGACTGGTTCGGCGTCTCGGCCGGCACCCTGCGCCAAGGTGACCGGGCCGACTTCGTGGTGATCGACCCAGCCGGCCTCAACGAGACGGTCGAGGCTTATCACGAGGAGTCGGTGCCGTTCTACGGCGGGCTGAGCCGGATGGTGAACCGCAGCGACGACGCCATCATCGCCACCGCCGTCAACGGTGCCGTGGTATTCCGCAACGGTCAGTTCCGGGACGGCTACGGCGAATCGGTGAAGTCGGGCCGCTACCTGCGGGCCGGTGCTGAGCAACTGGACCGCGCACCCGTATAGAGATGGCCAGAACCCAGCAGCAGCGCCGCGAGGAAACCGTCGCACGGCTCCTCGACGCCGCCATCGACACCATCATCGAGGTCGGCTACGCCAAGGCCTCGGCGGCGGTGATCGCCAAGCGGGCCAAGGTTTCCGACGGCGCGCTGTTCCGGCATTTCCCGACGATGAGCGACTTCATGGCGGCCACGGCGCGGGAGGTCGCGCGCCGGCAGGTGGAGTTGGGCAGCAAGTTGGGTGCGGATATCGCCGCCGAGCAGCCGGCGCTGCCGGCGGCGCTGGCGATCCTGCGCGACATCGCGGGCAGTGAAACCAACACCGTGTGGCACGAACTGCTGATGGCGGCGCGCACCGACGAAAAGCTGCGGGGCCCGCTCCAGGCGGTGCTCACCGAGTACATCCACAACATCTACGAAACCGCCAAGCACGGGCCCGGCATGGACCAGATCCCCGAGGATGTTTTCGCCGTGCTGCTGACCATCGTGATCAACACGTTCGACGGCGCCGCCATGGTGCGCCGTGTGCTGCCGATGCCGGAACTCGAGGACGCCCGGATCGCCATGTTGGCGGAGTTTGCCCAGTCGCTAGCTTCCGGTCAGGTCGGCGGCGTCGCTACCGTCCCAGAACGGTGAGAGTCCCGTCCACGCCTGGGTGTCGCTGAAGGACAACAAGATCCGCGTGGCGTCGGTCAATGGATGGTCCTCGCCGACGATGATCGTGCAGTCCTTGACCAGCCGTCGGGCCCGCTGACCGGCCGAACCGAATTCGTGTCCGGCCCACAGACACCATGCGAGGTAGTAGCGCCACAGCAACGTCTGGTGTGCATCGATACCTGCGTCCCGGACGCACCGCGACAACGCCCTTTTCGCCGTCAGAACGCATTCGAGGGAATGAGCTTGCGCGGACTCTTCCTCGTCTGCGGCATCAGTCGCTCTGCTCTCAGCTTCGGCGCCGGGGCAGTGTGGCTCGTTGCTCTGCTCTTGGAACTCAACGCTGTAGGCGATATCGCGGGTCGCCTCCAGCAGGTCTTGCCACTCCATGCGTGCTGCGTCCCGCTTGCCCAGAGCCGATAGGGTCAATGGGTCTGCATCGCCTCGTCCGTGGGCGAGATCCTCTGTGAGGACCTCCCATTCCGAAATGCGATCCATTGTGTTGTCAGCTGCTTCCGGGGTCCACAGGGCTCGGGTATACCGGGCCGTCAACGTGGTGGGATCGTCGTGACCGAGCGCTTTTTCCAGCACCGGGATCAGGTCGTCGAGGTCGTTGAGGGTCTTCGCGGTAACCCCCATCGCCTCACCGTGCCAGCTCACCTGCGCCAGTCGCGCCGCCAGCGTTTCGGGATGGTGCTCACCGAGGAGGCGAGCCCGGTGCTGGTGCACTACCAGCGCCTCCATACTCGCCCCGTAGGGATCGCCGAGATCGCGACGAGCCAACGCCGCTCCGTATGCTGCGGCCAGCGTCAGCGGGTGGCGTGCGCCGAAGGCACGAGTGTCTGCACCGCACAGGTGGACCCATCGCAGCAGCCGATCGGCCGGATCTGTTGCGCTGTCGTCGATTGCGGCCAGGGTGTGCTGCGCCCACAACGTGTCGCGGTGCTCGGCACCGAGGACGCGCTCCATGGTCGGGAGCAGGTCACGCACCGCTTCGACGGCCCCGGCTTCGCCGAGGTCGTATCGCCAGCTGACCACGAGCCACGCCACAGCGAGCGTGTCCGGATGATCGTTGCCCAGGGTGGTACGTCGGGCTTCGTGAACCTCGATGGCATTGCGCAGCGCCCCGCGCAGATCGCCTGCGTTCTGTCGCGCAGCCGCAGCAGCCAGCAGCGCGTTCAGCGACGCTGGGTTGTCGGTAGGGCCGGATGGCTCGTCATTCATCTTCTGAGGACGCCGGCACCCGCACGTTCTGCAGGGCCACGGCCCGGGCCAGCCGGGCATAGCGCAGCTCGAGATCCTTGATGCGCAAATACGTCGAGAGCGTGACGAAAACGAACGCGATGATGAGCATGTACTCCATCAGGTCCGTACCGCGGTCCACACCAAGCCAGTTCGCCACCACGGTGGTGTCGTCGGGGCGCAGGATCGCATAGATGCCGGCTGCCACGAACAACACGAAACCGACCTTCACCCACGCCTTGGACCGTGCGCTGCGCCGTGACCCCAACAGGTACGCCAACAGCACCAGCACCGCGACGATCAGCAGTGCCTGAATCCAGTTCACCGGGACATCCTCCTGCGTAACAGCCCGTCGAAGACGATGTTCACCCCATTGAGCAGTGGTTGCCCCTTCGACTTCGAGTAGTCGGTGTAGAGGATCTCGACCGGTTCCTCGACTACGCGCCAACGGTTTTCGTAGGCCAGTGAGATGAACTCGCCGGCGTGGCTCATGCCGTTCATCGTGAGGTTGAGTTCGTCGGCGACCAACTTGTTGAACACCCGCAGGCCGTTGTGCGCGTCGGTGAGCCCGAAGGCACGGCTCTGCGGGCTCAGGAATGCCGCCGCGCGCAGGATGATCCGTTTCAACGGCGGGGTGTGCGTCACCGCGTGGGCGTCCGGATTGGCGAACCGGGTGCCCACCACAAGATCGGCGCCGTCGGTGTCGAGCCGGTCGACCATCCGCACCACGTCCTTCACCTGGTGCTGACCGTCGGCATCGAACGTGGCGAACACCCGGGCTCCTGGCCGGCTGCGCGCGTACTCGACACCGGTCTGGATCGCCGCGCCCTGGCCGAGGTTCACCGGATGCGGGACGACGTGCGCGCCGGCCCGCACGGCCAGGTCGGCCGTACCGTCGCGGCTCCCGTCGTCGACACACACCACGTTAGGGAAAACCGAGCGCACGTCCGAGATGACGTCGCCGATGATGCTCGCCTCATTGAAGGCGGGGATGATGATCCAAATGTCGTGAAAGCGCATGTCGATGGGCACCAAACTACACTGCGGTCCAATGTCGCGGCCGGAGCCGCTCCGCGATCAGCCAGCAGCCCTCCGCGCCAGCGCGCCCAGGTGAACCGCGATGCCCACCAGCGGTCCGCACAGCAGCGCGATGACGGTCCGGGTCTCCAGCCCGACCGGTAGTAGCAGCAGCGCGACGGCCGCGACCGTGGCGATGATCCAGCCCAGCGCGTAGGCCCGGTGCAGGGCGGCCGCGACGGTCGCGGCGCCGGTCAGCGTGAGCATGGCGATGGCGACAGCGGCGGCGGTCAGCCAGGCCAGCAGAGGTCCGCCGGCTCGGTACTCGTCGCCGAATCCCACCCTCAGCAGCCACGGCCCCAGCAGTCCCGCCGCGGCCACACCCACGGCACCCAGCGCGGCCACGGCGGCGGCAGGGGCCAGCAATGCCCGCAGCCGCTTGTCGCGTTGGTCGACGAAGTGTGCGATCAGGTTGCCCTGCATCGCGGTGAGCGGAACCAGCAGCGGTGCGCGCGTCAGCGTCACGGCCAGGATCACCACACCGCCGGCCGCGCCAAGGTCACCCGAGGTGGCCTTGAGCAGCACCGGGAACCCCATCACCAGGATCGCGCTGGCGCCGGCCGCAGCGATCGAGTGGGCGGCCCCGCGCAGGAACGTCGCCGGGCTGCCCGCGGTCAGCAGTCCGGCGGCCATCCGCGCCGCCGGTGCGGCGATCAGCATGATCAGCCAGGCCGCGGCTCCGGCCACGGTGGCCCACAGGAATCCGGCCAGTCCCCAGCCGAGCACGAACGTCGCCGCGGCGACGGCGACCCGGGTGCCGGCGTCGGTGACCATCAGGGCCCCATACTCGGTCCACCGGTTCACTCCGGCGAGCATGCCGAGCAAGGTCGCGTGCAGGCAGAATCCGGCCAGCCCGACGCTGAGCAGCACCACGCTCAGCGCCCGGGACTCGGCGAATACGTGCGCGCTCCACAGCGGTGAACTGGCCGCGATCACCAGGGCCGCGACGATGCCGACCAGACCGGCGATCCGCATCGGATGGGTGGTGGGGCCCGCCGACGAGCGCTCGCGCGAGGAGCCGACCGGCACGCTGAGATCCCGATGTCGAGACGAGCGGACCTCGCGGGTGGCCTCTTGCAGTAGACCGTTGGCGGCTCCGGTCACCAGACCGAACGCACCCCAGAACACGCTGAAGATCGAGAAACCGGCCGGCTCGAGGTCGCGCGCGGCCAGGTACAGCACGGCGTAGCCGCACAGCGCGCTGATCGCCGTCGCCAGTCCGACGCGGGCGACGCTGCTGCGCGTTATGGGTCCAGTGGCGGGCGCGCCGCCGGCGTCGGTCACAGGTCAGGCAGCTCTTTCGAATACAGCCACGCCTGCCACAGCGGCTGCAGCGGCTCGTCGGTGTAGCCGGCCGCCAGCCCGGTGAAATCGTCGGTGAACGCCGTGCTGTGTCGGTAGCGGGCCGTCCAATCCCTCAGCAGCGCAAAGAAATTGCGGTCGCCGATCAGGGTGCGCAGCGCGTGCAGGGTGAGTGCGCCGCGTTTGTAGACCCGGTCGTCGAACATGTCCTCGGGCCCGGGGTCGGACAGCAGCAGGTCCTGGGGCTTGTCGCGCAGCCGTTCGTAGTAGTGCTCGGCCCACTCCGCGGCGGTGTGCCCGCCGCTGTGTTCGGACCACAGCCACTCGGCGTAGCAGGCGAACCCTTCATGCAGCCAGATGTCGCGCCAGCGTCGCGCCGTCACCGAGTTGCCGAACCACTGGTGGGCCAGTTCGTGGGCGATCAGTCGTTCGGCGCCGCGGTGCCCATCGCAATGGTTGGCCCCGAAGATCGAGATGCCCTGGGCCTCCAGCGGGATCTCGAGATCGTCCTCGGTGACCACCACGGTGTAACCGCTGGCCAGCGGATAGGGGCCGAACATCTTGATGAAGAGCTTCATCATCTGCGGCTGGTCTTGAAAGTCGTGCTCGAAATTGCGGCGCAAGCGGGCGGGCAGCACCGCGTGCATCGGTACCGGTGTCTTGGTCAGCCGGTGGCTTTCGTACTGGCCGATCTGCAGGGTGATCAGGTACGTCGATGTGGGTTCGGCCTGTTCGTAGGTCCACACGGTGTGCCCGGCGCGGGCTTTTCGGGAGATCAGCTCGCCGTTGGCCAGGGCGTAGTAGGGGCTGTCGGTGCTGATCTGGATCCGGTAGCTGGCCTTCGAGCTCGGATGGTCGTCGCACGGGAACCAGGAGGCCGCCCCGTTGGGTTGGCCGGCCACCAGGGCGCCGTTCGACAGTTCCTCGAAACCGACGTCACCCCAGAAGGATTCGATGGGTCGAGGGGTTCCGTTGTAGCGGATGACGACGGTCATCGCGGCGCCGGCCGGCAGCGGCGTGGGCAGCGTGATCGACAGCTTCCCGCCCGAACATCGGTACTGGGCCGGGCGCCGGCCGTTCACCGAAACCCGCGACACCGTAAGGGCATCGGACAGGTCGAGGGTGAAGTTGCGCACCGCGGCCAAGGTCACCGCGGTGATGGTGACGGTCCCGGCCAGCCGGTTGATCGCGACCTTGTATTCCAGGTCGAGTTCGTAGCGCGACACCCGGTACCCGAAGTTGCCGTTGCGCGGCAGATACGGGTCGATCACGGGTTGGGGTACCAACTTCTTTGCGGCTTTCTTCGATCGGGTCACGCGGCCGGGTCTTCTGTCTTCTTCGCAGTCTTGTCGGGGTTTTTCTCGGGGGCCTTGTCGCCCGCACGTTTCTTGCCGAACATGTTCCATGGTGCGATCGGGTTGCCCTGCCAGCGCGTCGACGGTGGCACCTCGTCGCCCCGCATCACCAGCGACCCCGGCCCGACGGTGGCGCCTGCGCCCAGGCGGGCCGCGGGCAACGCCACACAGTGCGGTCCCAGCGTCGAACCTTCTTCGAGCACAACGCTGTCCAACCGCATGATGCGATCGTGGAACAGGTGGGTCTGCACCACACAGCCGCGGTTGACGGTGGACGCCGTGCCCAGCGCCACCAGATCGGCTTCGGGCAGCCAGTAGGTTTCGCACCACACGCCGCGCCCGATCGAGGCGCCCAGGCCGCGCAGCCACAGGTTCATCACCGGCGTGCCGCTGGCGGCCCGGGCGAACCAGGGTGCGGCGACGGTTTCGACGAAGGTGTCCGACACCTCGTTGCGCCAGACGAACGACGACCACAACGGATGTTCGACCGCGCGAATCCGGCCGACCACCAACCACTTTGCGACCACGGCGATGGTCCCGGCCACCAGGCCGGCGGCCAGCAGGACCAGGCCCCCGGTGAGTGCCGCCCACAGGAAACCGAACCGGATCGTCACGGCCTGCATCGCACCCAGAACCGCGATGCCGATCGCGAAGGTGACGATCACCGGGATCAGCCGGCAGGTTTCCACCGCCGAGCGCATGATCTTGAGCCGGGTCGAGGGGTGGAACGTGCGCAGCGCATCGGCGGCGGTGGCGTTGCGGCGCAACCGGACCGGGGGACTGCCCAGCCACGAGGAGCCGGCCTTGGCCTTGTGAGGTGTGGCCGACAGCACGGCCACCAGTCCGTCATTGGGCACCTTGCGACCCGGCTGTGTGATACCTGAATTGCCGAGGAAGGCGCGCTTGCCGATCGTCGCCTTGGCGACGTGGATCCAGCCGCCGCCCAGCTCGTAGGAGGCCACCATGGTGTCGTCGGCGAGGAACGCGCCGTCCTGCACCTCGGTGAACTTCGGGGTGAACAGGGCGGTCGAGATCTCGGTGTCCTTACCGACTTTCGCGCCGAGCAGGCGCAGCCACCACGGCGTGAGCAGGCTGGCGTAGATCGGGAAGAGGTAGTTGCGGGCGGCGTCCATCAGGCGCTCTGTGGTCCACAGTTGCCAGCCCACGCGGCTGCGCACGGGGTGGTAACCCTCGGACAGTCGCACAGAGAGGATGCGCACCCCGATCACGGTCAGCGCGGCGTAGGTCAGCAGTGCCACCACGGCGGCGGCCGGCGTCCATGCCAGTGCGGGCAGCAGCGCGTCGGCCGGTGCGGAGGTGCCGTGTATGCCCCAGACGATCACCGCGAGGCCAGCGCCCAGGGCCAGCAGCGGCAGGCCGGCCAGCAGCAGCGAGGACACGCCGTACACCGCGACCCACAGCGGGGCGCGTCCCGGCCGGTGATCGGGCCACGGATGACGGGCCTTGCCCGATTTCACCGCGGGTGAGCCCTTCCAGAACTGCCCGTTCTTGACCTTGCCGGTCACCGCCGAGCCAGGCGCGACATCGGCGTTCTTACCGATGCTGGCCCCGGGCAACAGTGTGGTGCGCGCGCCGATCGTGGCGTCGTTGCCGATCGTCACGGGCCCGACGTGGAACAGGTCGCCGTCGATCCAGTGCCCGGTCAGGTCCACCTCGGGTTCGACCGAGGCGCGATGACCGATCTTGAGCATGCCGGTCACCGGCGGTGCCGAGTGCATGTCGACACCCTTGCCGACGGTGTTGCCCAGGGCGCGGGCGTAGTAGACCATCCACGGTGCCCCGGCCAGGTTCTCGGCGCCGCTGGCATCGGCCAGTCGCTCGGCGATCCAGACCCGTAGATGGACCGGGCCGCCGCGGCGATAGGTGCCGGGCTCAAGCCCGCCGAGGAGCATCCGGGCGAACAGCACCGCGATGCCCATGCGGCCCAGCGGCGAGACGAACAGCAGGAACCCGGCCAGCACCCACCACCAGCTGAGTGGATGGGCCCATGACACGACTCCGGTCACCGCAGCGACGTTGTTCAGCAGTGCCAGCCAGACCACCCACTGCATTCCGGTGAGGGTGGCCAACGGCAGCGACAGTGCGACCTGTGCGGCCTGGGTCAGCAGCGGGGTCGGCTTGACTTCGCGGGACTGGATCTCCGGCGGCGGCTTGAGCTCGTCGAGATAGCCGGCCAGTGAACCGAGCCGCGGGTGGTCGTAGAGGTCGGCGACGGTCACCAACGGGTAGCGCTGGCGTAATGCGGCCACCAATTGTGCGGCGGACAGTGAGCCGCCGCCCAGCGCGATGAAGTCGGCCTCCGGTCCTTCGACCGCCGTACCGAGCACGTCGCGCCACAATCCGGCCAGCCAGCCCATGGTGCCGTCGAGTTCGGGGGAGTCCTGGTCGGCACCGCCGGGTGGTGGCCAGGGCAGTGCGTTGCGGTCCACCTTGCCCGACGTGCGGGTCGGGAGTTCGTCGAGTAGCACCAGGCGGGGCACCAGCGCGGCCGGCAGAGACTCGGACAGCGCCGCCCGGGCCGCGGCCAGGTCGAAATCGGGATCGGTACTGGCGATGTAGCCGACCAACAGCGGGGTGCCGCTGGCGGTCTTGCGGACCGCGGCCGCGCCGCCGCTCACGCCGGGCAGGTGCACCAGCGCGTTGTCGACCTCACCCAGTTCGATGCGGCGGCCGCCGACCTTCACCTGATCGTCGGCGCGGCCCTGGAAGTACAGGCCGTCGTTCTCCAGACGGACCAGGTCGCCACTGCGGTAGGCCCGGTTCCAGCCCAGCGTCGGCATCGGGGCGTACTTTTCGGCGTCCTTGTCGGGATCGAGGTAGCGGGCCAGGCCGACGCCGCCGATCACGAGCTCGCCGACCTCACCGATCGCCACCGGCAAGCTGTCCTTGTCCACCACCGCCAGGTCCCAGCCCGCCAGGGGCAGGCCGATGCTGACCGGGCCCTGGCCGTCGAGCTGCGCGGCGCAGGCCACCACGGTCGCCTCGGTGGGGCCGTAGGTGTTCCACACCTCGCGGCCGTCGACCGCCAGGCGGGCGGCCAGCTCAGGTGGGCAGGCCTCGCCGCCGAAGATCAACAACCGGACGGCTTCCAGCGCCTCGGCCGGCCACAGCGCCGCCAGCGTCGGCACCGTGGACACCACGGTGATGTCGCGGCTGACCAGCCATGGGCCCAGATCCATGCCGCTGCGCACCAATGACCGCGGGGCGGGTACCAGGCAGGCGCCGTGGCGCCAGGCCAGCCACATCTCCTCGCACGACGCGTCGAAGGCGACGGACAGCCCGGCCAGTACCCGGTCGCCGGGGCCAATGGGGTTGTCTTGTAGGAACATTCGTGCTTCGGCATCGACGAATGCCGCGGCGCTGCGATGGGTGACGGCCACCCCTTTCGGGGTGCCGGTCGAGCCCGAGGTGAAGATGATCCAGGCGTCGTCGCGCCCGAGTGGCTCGGCGGCGCGCCAGCCGCGCGACGATCCCGGCCCGCGGACCAGCCCGGCCTCGGTGATCACCCCGACCACATTGGCCTCACCGAACACCAGCTCGGCCCGTTCGTCGGGGTCGTCGGCGTCCACCGGGACGTAGGCGGCGCCGCAGGCCAGCACCGACAGGATCGCCACGTACAGCGCATAGCTGCCCGAGGGCATCCGGATCCCGAGCTTGTCGCCGCGGCCGATACCGCGCGCCGCCAACCAGGCCACGCTGTCGACGACATCGGCGATCAGCTCGGAGTAGGTGAGTTGTACCGAGCCGTCGTCGAGGGCCGGTGCGTCGGGAAAACGCCTGGCGGTGTCGTTGAGGATGTCGACGAGTGTGCGTGGCTCGGGGGCCAGTGGGGATAGCACGTATTGCGGTGGAATCTCGTGTGCACTGGCGGCAGCTGTCACGAGTACAAACTACTAAGCCGGCGGCGACACGGCTCGCCGGTCGGTGCGGCGTGCCGGTTCGATTTCGATTCGTGGGGTCCGTCAGGCAGACTGGTCGGCGGAGGGGAGTATTCCTTCGCTGCGATGTCGTCATCACGTCGGTCGTCAAATGATCGATCGGTGTCGCGGGCCGGTGCGTGTAACCGGTGGAAGAGACCTCCGGCGTTTTGACGACCGGAGGATTCTTGATGCAGGTAACCCAGCTGGAATGGATCATCACCCTGGCGGTGACGATCGCCGTTCTGCTGTTCGACGTAGTCGTGATCGGGCGACGCCCCCACGAACCCACCACGCGGGAGACCGCGACATACCTGTCGATCTACATCGGTATGGCGGTCGCGTTCGGTGTGTGGGTCTGGTACTTCCACGGCAACCAGTTCGGGCTGGAGTTCTTCGCCGGGTGGCTCACCGAATACAGCCTGTCGGTCGACAACCTGTTCATCTTCTTGATCATCATGGCCAGCTTCAAGGTGCCGAGGATCTACCAGCAGCAGGCACTGCTGGTCGGCATCATCCTGGCGCTGATCTTCCGCGGCATCTTCATCGCGCTCGGCGCAGTCGCGATCAACGAGTTCTCCTGGGTGTTCTACATCTTCGGTGCGTTCCTGGTGTACACCGCGATCAACCTGGTCCGGGACACCAACCACGACGACGACGGCGACAACGGTGTGGTGCGGTTCGCCCGCAAGCACCTGCGCACCACCGACAAGTGGGATGGCTTGAAGCTGTGGGTGCACGAGAACGGGAAGCGGCTGATGACGCCGATGTTCCTGGTCATCGTCGCTCTGGGCACCACCGACCTGCTGTTCGCGCTGGACTCGATCCCGGCGATCTACGGGCTGACCCAGGAGCCCTACCTGGTGTTCACCGCCAACGTGTTCGCCCTGATGGGTCTGCGCCAGCTGTACTTCCTGCTCGGTGACCTGCTCAAGCGGCTCGTCTACCTGTCGCAGGGGTTGGCGTTCATCCTGGCCTTCATCGGCGTGAAGCTGGTGCTGCACGCGCTGCACGAGAACGAGTTGCCGTTCATCAACGGCGGCGAGCCGGTGCACGTCCCGGAGATCCCGACCCTGGCGAGTCTCGGTGTGATCATCGTGACGCTGGCCATCACCACGGTTGCGAGTCTGTACAAGACCCGGGTGCGAGACGCGCGGTAGTCCCTTGGATTCGGCCTGAACGTAACTCTGTGCAGGTGCGATATTTGCACTTAGCGTGGCCGGGGTGCGGATATTCGTGGCGGATGCCGAGGCGTGGACCGAACTGACCGACGGTGGGGCGCCGACGGCGCGGATCTCCGCGCCCGACCTGGCCAAGGCGCGCCGGATCCGGTCCGGCCTCAAGTCCGAGAACGACGATGTCTCGGTGATCCTCGATGTCACCGTCGCGGTGGCCGGTGATTACCGCTCGGCGCGCTGCAGCCTGACCGTGGCCGGTCCCGAGGCACAGGTGCGCTACATCGGGACGGTTGACGGCCTGGCCGGCCTGATCGCCGACATAGAGGCGGCCGAGGTGGCCGACGGGGTCACCCTGATCCCGGCCGCGCCTGATCAGGATCCGCGGGTGTTGGGCGACGACGTGCTGCGCCGGCTGGAGCTGCGCTCACAGGCGCGAGCCTCCTGATCTCGAGCCCGCAGTCAGTCGACTGTTGGGGAATTGACGCGTACGTCTAGGTATTCTCAACAACGTCGTCACTAATGCAGAGGTCAGCGCGACCGGGTGGCCTCAGTGAGTGAAGGACGTGACCCCATGCGCGCGGAGCAGACCTACCCCTCAGCCACACTTGCCGGTCCCGCTCCAGGGCGGCGATTGTCGCTGTTACTGGTCGAGGACGACCGGGGCGATGCGCTATTGGTCGAAGAGCAGATCGCCGACGTGGCCGGCACCGCCGACATCGACCTGGCTTGGGTGCAGTCCATGTCGGCTGCCGAGCGGTCATTGATCGAGTCCCACCCCGACTGTGTTCTGCTCGACCTGAATCTTCCCGACGCCGACGGCATCGATGCACTGCACCGGTTGGGCAAGCTTGATCCGGCGGTCCCGATCATCGTGCTCACCGGACTGAACGACGAGCACTTCGGTGTCTCGGCGGTCGCTTCGGGCGCGCAGGACTATCTCGTGAAAGGCCGCGTCGACCCGGAGATGCTGCGGCGAGCAGTGATGTACTCCATCGAGCGCAAACGCGCCGAGTTGACCGCGGTGGACCTGCACGCGAGCCGACTGCGGGAACGGGAGAACGCGCGCCTGGAGCGTGGCCTGCTGCCGTCACCACTGCTGTTGGAAGAACCGGGCGTCGAGGTCGTCACGCACTCGCTGCCGAGCCGCCGCGACGCCTTGCTGGGCGGTGATTTCTACGACATCGTCCAAACACCGGACCGGACGGTGCACGTGATGATGGGCGATGTGGCGGGACATGGACCGGATGAGGCCGCATTGGGGGTGGCTCTGCGCATCGGTTGGCGTGCACTGACATTCGCGGGCCTACGGGGCAACGAGCGGATGCGTCAACTGGACCGCATACTCACCACCGAGCGTCCAGGTCCCGGGATCTTCGCAACATTGCTCAGCGTGGCGCTCGATCCCGACAGCGGAGAGTACGACGTGGTGCGTGCCGGCCACCCCGGCCTGCTCGCACATGGTATCGACGCCGTGCAGTGGATCGAACCGGAGGCGGGTTCGGCGCTGGGTCTCGGCGCCAAGGAGTGGCCCGTCAACCGACTGGCACTGCCAGAACAGCATGGTCTGCTACTGCTCACCGACGGATTGTTCGAGGGACACGCCGGCCCCGGCGGAGCACGTCTGGGTGAAGAAGGACTACTCGAACTGGCCAATTCGCTTGCGGCGCTGCCCGGTCGCGACTTCGTCGGCGCACTGGTCGCCGAGGTCGAATCCCGCGCACGCCCGCACGGCGGTCTCAGCGATGACATCGCGATGATCAGAGTGGAGCGTTCGTCGGTATGAAGCTCACGGTGCAAGGTTGGCAGAACCTGCTGGTGTCGGTGATGTGTGTGATCGTCCTGACCGGTGCGATCGCAGGCATCGCGCTGGTGGCCCGAACCGACGCCGTATCGCGAGAGCTCATCGACAACATTCAGCCCGCCCGGGTGGCGGCGTATCAACTGCAGGCTGCCCTGCGGGACCAGGAGACGGCTGTGCGTGGATACGCGATTGCCGCGGATCCACGATTCCTTGAGCCGTACGGAGATGGGCAGGACGCGGAATCGGCTGCGGCAGCGGATATCCGCGGTTATCTGGCCGGCCACGACGGCCTGCTGGCCGATCTCGAATCGATCGAGACTGCGGCGGCGGCGTGGCGGGCCAACTATGCAGAGCCGCTCATCGCCGGCGTCGAGGTGGGTCGGCCCGCAGTTGTCGACCCCCGCGCCGCAGATGGCGGCAGGACTGCATTCGACGGACTGCGCGAACTCTTCGACGTGCAGAACGCCAACCTCAGTCAGGCCAGGCAGTCCAGCGTCGACGAGCTGGGCCACGTCCGGGCCTGGCGCAACGGCGTGGTGATCGCGATGATCGCGGCGTTCTTCACCATGGCGGTGTTGTTGACGGTGCTGGTGCGCAGTGCGGTCACGCGACCACTTGCGGCGCTGGCAGCCTCGTGCCGCCGGATCACCGAGGGCAACTTCGCGCAACGCATCGTCCCGCAGGGCCCCAAGGACATTCGGGCGATCGCCGCAGATGTCGAGGACATGCGACAGCGGGTCGTCGAAGAACTCGACGCGTCGCAATCCGCCAAGGACGCCCTCGATCAGCAGGCAGAGGAACTGCGCCGGTCCAATGCCGAACTGGAGCAGTTCGCGTACGTGGCATCGCATGATCTCCAGGAGCCGTTGCGCAAGGTCGCTTCGTTCTGTCAGCTGCTGGAGAAGCGCTACGGCGACAAACTGGACGAGCGGGGGACCGAGTACATCGGCTTCGCCGTCGACGGAGCCAAGCGCATGCAGGTACTGATCAACGATCTGCTGACGTTCTCGCGGGTGGGCCGGCTCAACGCCACCCATGCCGAGGTGAGCCTCGACGACGCACTCGACAGCGCGCTGAAGAACCTGGCCACCTCCGTCGGGGAGTCTGGTGCCGAGATCGAGCGGCCGGACGAGCCGTTGCCGCAGATAGACGGTGATCCCACACTCATGACCATGCTGTGGCAGAACCTGATCGGCAACGCGGTGAAGTTCCGTCGCGAGGGGGTTGTGCCCCGGATCGTCATCGACTGCCGGCCGGGTACCGGTGAACTGGCCGAGAACTGGGTATTCAGCGTTTCGGACAACGGGATCGGCATCGGCGAGGAGTTCGTGGACAAGGTGTTCGTCATATTTCAACGCCTGCACGGACGCGACGCCTTCAGCGGCACCGGCATCGGGCTCGCGTTGTGCAAGAAGATCGTCGAGCACCACGGCGGATCCATCTGGATCGACACGTCGTACTCGCCCGGGACCCGGTTCATGTTCACCCTGCCCGTCACGCCCACGACCGTGCCCGACGTCGTGCCGGAAGCCCAGTTGGAAGGAAGTCCCAAGTGACCTCATCGGTCAACCGAGCCATTGACATCCTGTTGGTCGAAGACGATCCCGGTGACGAGCTCATCACTCGGGAAGCCTTCGAGCACAACAAGATCAAGAACAACCTGCACGTTGCCCGCGACGGCGAGGAAGGCCTGGACTTCTTGTATCGGCGCGGCGCCTTCGAAGGTGCGCCGCGCCCGGATCTGATCCTTCTCGATCTGAACCTGCCGAAATACGACGGACGGCAGTTGCTGGAGAAGATCAAGTCGGACGTCGAGCTGTGCCACATCCCGATCGTGGTGCTGACCACCTCGTCAGCCGAGGAGGACATCCTGCGCAGCTACAAGCTGCACGCCAACGCCTACGTCACCAAGCCTGTCGACCTGGACCAGTTCATGAGTGCGGTCCGTCAGATCGACGAGTTCTTCGTTCAGGTGGTGCGGTTGCCGCAGTTCTGACCGATCTGATCCCACTGCAGGCGAACTTCGGTGCCTGCGTGGTTCGAGTCGATGACCGCGCGGTCGGTGAGCGCGCGCATCAGCGGGATTCCCCGTCCGCGGGCCGGGTTCTTGTGATCGGTTTCGCCGATCCGCCACACGCCGTCGTCGCTGACGGTGACGGTGAGCACCGCCGCATCCTCGTCGTAGTCGGCGCTCACGTGCATCAACCCGGGCACCGGGGCATCGACGTAGGCGAACTCCGCGGCGTTGGCCAACGCCTCGTTGACGGCCAGCACCACATCGCTGGCTCTGGTGGGGTCGAGGGTGAGATGCGTGCTCAGCCAACTGGAGAACTCACGGCGTATCTGCGCCGCATCTTCCGGTGCGGCTCTGACATGCTTCGTGAACTGAGCTGACTGGCCTGCGTCTGTCATGTCGACCTGCTGGCTACCCCCGTGTGGCCGGTGTTATGCCTTTACTGCGGCCAGTGCTTCGTCGAGCGTCGCGAACAGATCGACGACCTCGGCGATCCCGACCAGCTTGAGCGGCCGGCTGGTGGCAGGCCCATCGGCAACCACGGCGAACCGGGTCGCGTCACCCAACTGTTCGCGTGCGGCCACCAGTACGCCCATGCCGGCCGAGGCCAAGAATTCCACGGCGCTCAGATCAACGACGACGGCCGAAGGTGAGCTCTTGGCGGCAGAGTTGATCGCTTCCTCGAGCTTGGGTGCGGTGAGCATGTCGACCGTTCCGGCCACTGCCACCACACTGACCTCACCGACGCGGCGCTCTTCCACCGAGCACGCTGCCGGGTCCGGTTGGCTGGTCATCCGGTTACCTCCGACGTATCTGTGGCATCCATGGCGACGACATCCAAGGAGGCGTCGACAAATACTAGCGGTGTCGTTGGGCCCCTCAAGCCAGGGCCTCGTAGAACAGGGTGAGATAGCGCGCGGTACGCGGCGATCCTTCGACGCCCGCACCCATCCTGTTCATCACATAGGCGAACGTGGCGCGGTGATCAGGATTGCAGGTCTCCCACGAACCGCCCCAGCCGCCCCAGAAGCAGATCTTGCCGTCCGGGACATAGGGCACGGTCTGCGTCTGCGGCAGGCCGAAGCCGAGGCCCCAGCGCAGCGGGTGGCCGAGCAGCACCAGGTCAGGGCTGTCAATGTGAGGCTCGAAGATCGATTCGACGGTCTCAGGGCGCAGCATCTTGACGCCGTTCACCGTGCCGCCCAATGAGACTGTCGAGAGAATCCTGGCCAACGACCGCGCATTGCCGTGACCGTTGACGGCACCGATGTCGGCGGCGCGCCACTCGGCGGTGTTGGCGATCGCCGGTGACGGCGCGCCCATCAATGTCTTGATCGCGGTTTCGGACAGTTGGTCCAACGGCAGGTCCATCGGTTCGTCGGACGGGATGATCTCAGCGATGCGGTAGGCGTCCTCGGGGCGGGCACCGATCTGGAAGTCGGCGGCCAGTGGGCCCGCGATCTCGTCGCGGACGAACTCTTTGAGCGACTTACCGGTGACCCGGCGCAGCACCTCACCGATGAGGTGGCCATGCGTCAGCGCGTGGTAGCCCGATGCGGTACCCGGCTCCCACCACGGCGCCTGGGCCGCCAATGCCGCCGTCGATTTCTCCCAGTCGTAGATGTCCTCGATAGCGAACGGCTGTTCCCAACCTGACAGTCCCGAGCTGTGAGTCAACAGATGGCGAAACTCGATGTCCTGCTTACCGTTTGCCGCGAACTCCGGCCAGTACTCGGCCACCCGTGCGTCGGCGGCGATCAGGTCGCGGTCGATGAGCATGAGCCCGGCCAGTGCCGTCACCGTCTTGGTGGATGACCAGACGTTGACGATGGTGTCCTCGGTCCAGGGCTTGGTCCGCGCGGCGTCGGCGGATCCGCCCCACATGTCGACGACGAGTTCACCGTCGATGTCGACCGCGATCGCGGCACCGGTTTCCTCCCCGCTGGCGAGCGCTTCGGACAGCGCGTCGCGGATCGAAGAGAAGCGGGCATCGCAGTGGCCATGTACGAGGTCGTCCATCGCGACATCATCGCCGGGCCATCCCCGCCACGGGTGCGTTTCACCGAACGGGAGTGACGAGCTCGCCCGACTGCAGGAACTTGTCCAGATTGGCCAGGACCAGTGCCTCCATGGCCGCCCGGGTTTCGACCGTGCCACTGCCGACATGGGGCAGCAGCACCACGTTGTCCAGTTTCGTCAACGCGTCGGGGACGTTCGGCTCGTCGGCGAACACGTCCAGGCCCGCGCCGGCCAGCCGGCCATGGGTCAGTGCCTCGACGAGGGCGTCCTGATCGACGACGGAGCCGCGGGCGATGTTGATCAGATAGCCGTCTGCTCCGAGCGCGTCGAGCACCTCTCGATTCACGAGGTGACGGGTGCCGGAGCCGCCGGCCGTGGCGACCACGAGCACCCTGACCCGGCGGGCCAGCTCGACCAGAGAATCGACGTAGGCGTACGGGCTGTCGGAGATCTGCCTGCGGTTGTGATAGCTGATCGCACAGCCGAATGCGCTGAGCCGGGTGGCGATGGCGCCACCGATCCGGCCCAGTCCCAGGATGCCGACCGAGGACCCTGAAACATGCTGTGTCAGTGGATAATTGCCTTCCGCTGACCAGCGGCCCGCCCGCAGGTAACGGTCGGCGGCCGAGAACTGCCGCATGGTGTCGATGAGCAGGCCCACCGCGGTGTCTGCCACGCAGTCGTCGAGCACGTCAGGGGTGTTGCTCACGCCGATACCCCGGGCCGTGGCGGCGTCCACGTCGATGTTGTCGTAGCCGACCCCGAAGTTCACCACGGCCTTCAGGTTCGGCAGTGCCGCCATCAGGTCCGGGTCCACCCGGGTGACGCCGGAGACGACGATCGCGGTGACCTCGGCCGCGTGTTCGGCCAGAAATGCCTCGCGTTGGTCACTATTGGGCAGGGCGTACGCCCGGTAGTCGGTGCGGAGAGTTTCCGCGAGTGAGGGCTTCAGTGGGCCGATCTGCAGGACGTGGTTCGCAGAAGGGGGCATGGCTGTCCTCGTTCGGTGCAGGTCTGGCAGTGAAATCGGCTCTGCTGCACCACGCTACGTCAGAGGTCGGGGTGAGGCCCGTTACCAGTTGTAGTAGCCGCCCTCAGGGCCGAGCATGCGTTCCAGCCGGGCCCGGTTGATGCGGGCCAACTCGTTGCGGACCACCTTGCGTTCGGTGTCGCGGTCATTGTGCAGCCGGTCGACGATCCCGGTCATGGCCCGGCGCGCGCAGCAGTCCTCGACGAACATGACGAACCCGAACCCGAACCGCTCGGCATAGTGCAGGACCTCGTCGTTGAGCTGTGCCATCACCGCGGGATCGTCGTCCCACACCGAGCACTGCTCGCACACCGATTTCGGGCTGCGCGGACGTCTGCCGATGTGGGGATAGGCCTGCAGTACGCGGTCGATGGAATCCTCGCCGAGGCTGAACAGCAGGGCGTCGGCCTGCCGGAACAGCGCGGCATGGTCGGCGAACGGACGCCCGCCGGCCAGATCGGTCGCGAGCACCACGCTGTAGCAGCACTCGTACACGGCGTGCACCGCACGGCGGGTTGGCAATGCGTTGTACGCGTCAAGCCCCAGGCCCTGATGCATCAACACCTGGTCAAGCATGAAAGGCGCAGAGCACAGGGGCGTTACCCCGTGTTACAAGGAGGCTAACTCTCGGGAGATCAGGAGATCAGTGACCTTCGGTCTTGAACCGCTCGACCGAACGCTGCAACTCGGCCTCGGCCTCTTCGCGGCCCACCCAGTCGGCGGTCTTGACGAACTTGCCCGGCTCCAGGTCCTTGTAGTGCACGAAGAAGTGCTTGATCGCGTCGAGTTCGAACTGCGGCACGTCGCCGAGGTCCTGGATGTGGTCCCAGCGCGGGTCTCCGGCGGGCACGCACAGCAACTTGTCGTCGCCGCCGGCCTCGTCGGTCATCTTGAACATCGCGACCGGGCGGGCCTCGACGGTGCAGCCGGGGAACACCGACTCGGGCAGCAGCACCAGCGCATCCAGCGGATCGCCGTCCTCGCCGAGGGTGTCTTCGAAGAACCCGTAGTCGGCGGGGTAGCCGAATGCGGTGTAGAGGTAGCGGTCGAGCTTGACCCGGCCGGTTTCGTGGTCAACCTCGTACTTGTTGCGCGAACCCTTCGGGATCTCGATGACGACGTCGAACTTCACCGTCGCGGCTCCTTCGCATCTGCGGTCAGTCTTGGGTCGTCGGGCGACGACGCGGGTCAACCCTAATCGAGCGATAGTCTGGCCTAAACGGGTGGCTCGTCCCCACCACCGGCAGAGCAGGAGAAATATGCGGCCCACTCGGTGGCGGCAGTCCACCCATGTGGCGGTTGGCGTCGTGGTCTTGATGCTGGTCGCCGGTGTCGTCGCGCTTGCTGCCGTGCTCACCGGGCACCGTTCCAGTGATGCCGCGGCGGCCACACCTGCGCCTCCGCCCGCGACGGCGAGCCCGGGGATCGTCCCGGTGGACATGTCGGCGCCGAGCCCGACCGTGAGCGGTCTGGCCGCCGCGCTGGCCCCGGCTCTGGCCAATCCCGATCTCGGTCTGGTGACCGGCCGGATCACCGACGCCGAGACCGGCGCCGAATTGTGGGAGCAGAATTCCGGGGTGCCGATGCAGCCGGCGTCGGTCAACAAGGTGCTGACCACAGCCGCGGCGCTGCTCACGCTGGACCGTAACGCCCGGCTGGCCACCACGGTCCTGGCCGTCGACTCGCAGCCCGGTCTGGTGGTGCTCAAGGGCGGCGGGGATACCACGCTCTCGGCGGCGCCGGACGACACCGATACCTGGTACAAGGGTGCGGCCCGCATCAGCGACCTCGCCGAGCAGGTGCGCGGCAGCGGGATCACGGTCACCGCGGTGCGGGTGGACACCAGCGACTACAGCGGCCCGACCATGGCACCGGGATGGGATCCCGCCGACATCGAGGGCGGTGACATCGCACCGATGGAGCCGGTGATGCTCGACGGCGGGCGCATCCAGCCGACGACGGTGGAATCCAGGCGGTCGACCACACCGGCGCTCGACGCCGGGCGGGCCCTGGCCACCGCTCTGCGGGTGGACCCCGCGACGGTGACGGTGTTGCCCGCGGAGGTCTCGGGTGGCAGGCAGATCGCCGCGGTGCAGTCCGCGCCCCTGATCGAGCGCCTGCGCCAGATGATGAACGAGTCCGACAATGTGATGGCCGAGTCGATCGCCCGTGAGGTCGCCGCCCAACTGCACCGGCCGCAGAGTTTCGACGGCGGTGTCGACGCGGTGACGAGCCAACTCGAAGGCGTCGGCATCGACATGTCGGCCGCCAAACTGGTCGATTCCAGCGGCCTGTCGACCGATGACCGGCTGACCGCCCGGATCCTCGACGAGGTGGTCAACCTCGCGGCAGGCAACACCGAACCGGCCATGCGGCCGCTGGTGGATCTGCTGCCCATCGCCGGGGGCAGCGGCACGCTGTCCAACCGCTACCTCGACACCGATGCCGGGCGTGACGCCGCGGGCTGGCTGCGGGCCAAGACCGGATCGCTGACCGGGACCAACGCGCTGGCCGGCATCGTCACCGACGACAACGGCCGGGTGCTGACCTTCGCGCTGATCTCCAACAACGCCGGGCCCACCGGACGCACCGCGATCGACGAGCTGGCCGCGGTGCTGCGGTCGTGCGGATGTGGCACGTGAGCGACCGGGTCCCCGTGACCGCGGGCCGCGCGGTCGACTGGGACTTCGCCGCGACGGTCGGGGCGAAGCTGGCCCGGCCGGCCCCGGCATCCACGGACTACACCCGCAACCAGGTGATCGAGCAGCTCTCGGAGAGTTCGAAGGCCGCCGAGCTGCCGGTGCGCGAGGTGACGGGTCTGATCGAGGGCGCAGAGGTGCCCGAGGCCCGGGTGGTGGACCGTCCCGAGTGGATCCGGGCGGCCACCCGTTCGATGCGGGTGATGACCACCGGGATCCAGCCGGGCGACGAAACTGACGACCACAAGCCGGGATTCATCACCGGACGGGTGACCGGGGCGCAGACCGGCGCCGTGCTGGCGTTCATCTCGACGGGCATTCTCGGCCAGTACGATCCGTTCGGCCCCGATGGTGGCGAGCTGCTGCTGGTGTATCCCAACGTCATCGCGGTGGAACGCCAATTGCGGGTACCCCCAGCCGATTTCCGGTTGTGGGTGTGCCTGCACGAAGTCACCCACCGGGTGCAGTTCCGGGCCAATCCCTGGCTGGCCGACCACATGTCACAGGCCCTGGCGGTGCTGACCCAGGATGCCGGCGAGGACGTCACCGAGATGGTGGGACGGCTCGCGGAGTTCGTCCGGAACCAGCGCAATGGTCAAGCGCCGGACCCGAACTCGACCGGTGTGCTGGGCCTCATGCGTGCCGTGCAAGCCGAGCCTCAGCGCCGGGCACTGGATCAGCTGCTGGTGCTGGGCACGCTGCTGGAGGGGCACGCCGATCACGTGATGGATGCCGTCGGCCCGGCGGTGGTGCCCACGGTCTCGACCATTCGGCGTCGCTTCGATGAACGCAGGCAACGCAAACAGCCCCCGCTGCAGCGTCTCGTGCGCGCGCTTTTGGGCTTCGACGCCAAGATCAGCCAGTACACGCGGGGTAAGGCGTTCGTCGACCATGTGGTCACGACGGTCGGGATGGCGCGGTTCAACACCATCTGGTCGAGCCCCGACACCCTGCCGCTGCCCGACGAGATCGACGAACCGCAGCGATGGATCGATCGGGTGCTGTAGCCGCACTGCGGCGGGCGGTGTCGGCCGCCGGCGAGCTGATCGACGGCGCGAGCTGGTGTGTGGCCCTGTCCGGAGGCTCGGATTCCCTGGCGTTGACCGCGGTTGCCGCAGAGTTGCGGCCCACCACTGCGCTGATCGTCGACCACCGGTTGCAGGCCGGATCGGATGTTGTCGCCGACACCGCCCGCCGGCAGGCGCTGAAACTGGGCTGTGTTGGGGCGCAGGTGCTTTCGGTCGACGTCGGCCGCGTCGGCGGCCCGGAGGCAGCTGCCCGTCAGGCGCGCTATGCGGCCCTGGAGGTGGCGCGCGACAACGTACCGGTGCTGCTCGGACACACCCTCGACGACCAGGCCGAGACGGTGCTGCTCGGGCTCGGCCGCGGATCGGGACCGCGCTCGATCGCCGGCATGCGCCCGCACGACCCGCCGTGGCACCGGCCACTGCTGGGGGTGCGGCGGGAACTGACCCGTGCGGCATGCGACGAACTCGGCCTCACCCCGTGGCAGGACCCGCACAATGCCGACCGGCGGTTCACCCGGGTGCGGTTGCGGCACGAGGTGCTGCCGCTGCTGGAGGACGTGCTCGGCGGCGGGGTGGCCGAGGCCCTGGCCCGCACCGCCACGGCGCTGCGGGAGGACACCGAGACGCTCGACGCCCTGGCCGGTGACGCGCTGGCGGCGGCGCGCACGGAGGCCGGCGGTCTGGACACGGCCCGGTTGTCGGCGTTGCCCGACGCGCTGCGGCGCCGGGTGATCCGGGCCTGGTTGCTGGCCGGTGACGCATGTGATCTGACCGACACCCAGATCCGCGCGGTGGACCGACTGGTGACGGCCTGGCGTGGGCAGGGCGGGGTGGCCGTCGGTTCCGGGCTGCGCAAACAGCGGTTGTTCGCGGCGCGGCGGGCCGGCGTGCTGGTGATGCACACCAAACCCGTCTAGCGATCCGCGTTGGAATGCGGCCCCTTCACGTGGCACGCTGTTGCAGTGGCTGTCGACTCTGCCGAGCTGTATGCGGGAGACATCAAATCGGTGCTGTTGTCCGAGGAGCAGATCCGGACGCGCACCGTCGAACTCGCCGAGATGATCGCCGAGCAATACCGCGACAATTTGGGCAACGACGACCTGCTGTTGGTCACGGTGCTCAAGGGCGCGGTCATGTTCGTCACCGATCTGGCCCGGACCATCCCGCTGCCGACGCAGCTGGAGTTCATGGCGGTGAGCTCATACGGCTCGTCGACCTCGTCCTCGGGCGTCGTCCGGATTCTCAAGGATCTCGACCGCGACATCAACGACCGCGATGTGCTGATCGTCGAGGACATCATCGACTCGGGTCTGACCCTGTCCTGGTTGCTCCGCAACCTCGCCACCCGTCACCCGCGCTCGCTGCGAGTGTGCACGCTGCTCCGCAAGCCCGAGGCCGTCAAGGCCGAACTCGACGTCGCCTACGTGGGCTTCGACATCCCCAACGAGTTCGTCGTCGGCTACGGACTGGACTTCGCCGAGCGCTACCGCGACCTGCCCTACATCGGCACTCTCGAACCGAAGGTGTACGAAACGCCGTAAGCCGGAGGCTTACAAAAAGCGGAAGTCCGGCGCACAATTCGGGGCATGGCTGATACCAGCACAGCCCTGCGGATCTGCCCCTTCTGCGAGGCCACCTGTGGCCTGACGCTCACGATCTCCGACGGCCGGGTGACCGGTGCCCGCGGCGACCGCGACGACGTCTTCAGCGCGGGATTCATCTGCCCGAAAGGCGCCAGTTTCGGCGAACTCGACAACGACCCGGACCGGTTGACACACCCGCTGGTCCGCCGTGACGGCGTCCTGACCCCGGCCACCTGGGACGTGGCCTACGCCGTCATCACCGAGCGCCTCGGCGCGGTGATCGCCGAGCACGGCGGCGCCTCTGTCGGGGTGTACCTCGGCAACCCGAACGCACACACCGTCGCCGGCAGCCTGTATGCGCCGCTGATCATCAAGGGCCTCGGCACCCGGCAGGTGTTCAGCGCCAGCACGCTGGATCAGATGCCCAAGCACGTCGCACTCGGTCTGATGTTCGGCAGCCCGGTCGCGTTCACCGTGCCCGATCTCGACCGCACCGACTACCTCGTGATCATCGGCGCGAATCCGATGGTGTCCAACGGCAGCCTGGCCACCGCGGCCGATTTCCCCGGCAAGCTGCGGGCGCTGCGCAAGCGCGGCGGCAAGCTCGTCGTCATCGACCCCGCCCGTACCCAGACGGCCAAACTCGCCGACCGGCACCTCGCCCCGCGGCCCGGGACCGACGCGGCGCTCCTGTTCGCGATCGTGCACGTGCTGTTCGAGGAGGATCGCGTCGATCTCGGTCGGCTCGCCGAGCACGTCACCGGTGTCGAGGAGGTCCGCACGCTGGCCGACGAGTTCTCGCCCGAGGCCGTGGAAGCGGCCTGCGGCGTGGACGCCGAGGAGATCCGGGACCTGGCCCGCGAACTCGCGGCAGCGCCGACCGCCGCCGTCTACGGTCGCATCGGCACGTCGACGGTCGAGTTCGGGACGATCGGCAGCTGGCTCGTCGACGTCATCAACGTCCTCACCGGGAACCTCGACCGCCCCGGCGGCGCGATGTTCGCGCTCGGGGCGGCGGCCCCGGCGCCGCGGCCACCGAAACCGGGCCGCGGTTTCCGTACCGGACGGTGGGCCAGCCGGGTCTCGGGGTATCCGGAAGTGCTCTCCGAACTGCCGGCCGCCGCACTCGCCGAGGAGATCGACACCGCGGGCGAGGGCCAGATCAAGGCGATGATCACCATCGCAGGCAACCCGGTGCTGTCCGCGCCGGACGGCGACCGCCTCGACAAGGCCCTCGACACCGTTGACTTCATGCTGAGCGTCGACCCCTACCTCAACGAGACCACGCGCCACGCCGACGTGATCCTGCCGCCGCCTCCGCCGTCGCAGAGCGCCCACTTCGACGTCGCGCTGAACAATCTCGCGGTACGCAACAACGTGCGGTACTCGTCGCCGGCGCTGCCGCTCGACGGCCGGCCGGACGAGCCCGAGATCCTGTCCCGGCTCGCCCTCATCCTCTACGGCATCGGCGCCGACGGTGATCCCGCCCTCGTCGACGCACAGGTGATCACGACGACGCTGGCCAAGGAGGTCGCCAACCCCGATTCACCCGTGGCGGGGCGCGACGTCGCCGAACTCACCGCCATGCTGTACGACGGGCCCGGCTACGAACGGCGCCTGGACATGATGCTGCGGGTCGGGCCCTACGGCGACGCCTTCGGCGCCCAGCCCGACGGGCTCACCATGGAGCGGTTGAAGGCCAACCCACACGGCATCGACCTGGGACCGCTGCAGCCGCGGATCCCCGAGATTCTCCGAACCCCAAGTGGGCGGATCGAACTCGCGCCCGAACCGATCGTCACCGACGTGGCACGCCTGCGCGACGCGCTCGGCCGCTCGGCCGGTGGCTTCCTGTTGATCGGCCGGCGCCACCTGCGGTCCAACAACAGCTGGATGCACAACCTCCCGGCGCTGTCCGGAGGCTCCAACCGATGCACCCTGCAGATCCACCCCGACGACGCGGCTGATCTGGGCCTCACCGACATCGCGGTGATCAAGGGGCCGGGCGGCGAGCTGCTGGCCCCGATCGAGGTGGACGACGGCATGCGGCGCGGCGTGGTCTCGCTGCCGCACGGCTGGGGTCATGACCGCAGTGGCACCGGCCAGCGGCTCGCGGCCAGCCATCCCGGGGCCAACGTGAATCAGCTCAACGACGGCACCCATCTCGACCCACTGTCGGGCACCGCGGTGCTCAACGGGATTCCGGTCGACATCGCGCCGGCGGGCGGAGCCTGAGCGGGAAACTAGGTCAGCTCCCAGATCACCGTCACCGAGAAGTCCACCGTCTGCTGACCGGGTTCGAGTGGGACGGCCTGCATCGCGGCGCGCGGCATCGGAGTGGGCGAGGGCGGCGTCGAGCCACCCGACTGCTCGGAAATCGAGATCACCTTGCCCAGGTGCAGTCCGGACAACCCGGCGTACTGCTCGGCCCGGTTCTTGGCGTCGTCGAAGGCCCGGACGCGGGCGTCGCGGACCAGGTCCGAGTCGTCCTCGATCGAGTAGTTCACCGAGTTGATGCGGGTGGCGTCGCCTCCGGTGCTCGCGATCAAAGCCAAGGTCTGCGAAGCCTTGGCGGTGTCGCGGATCTTGACCTTGATCGAGTTGCTGGCGCGGTAACCCGTGATCGTGCTGTCCGTGAATTGCGGTTGCACGCTGACCTGGGTGGTGCTGATGTCCTTGCGGTCGATACCCGATCCGACCAGGGCGTCGATCACGGCCTGCTGCCGTTGGCTGGACTGGTTGAGCGCCCCCGACACATCCGGGGCGGTGAACTCCATCGCCACATCGGCGGTCAGGGTGTCCGGTACGCCTTGGACCTGGCCGGATCCGACGACGGTCACCTGGCGGGCCCCGTCCGGCGCGCCCGCGGTGGGACCCGAGGTTGTATCGCACGCGCTGGCGCTGACGGCGATCAATCCCGCCGCGGCAACGCCGAGGACCCGTAATTTCGCATTCCCGGCGATCGGCATGACCGAACCCTACCGGGACATCACGGTGTCACCAGGACTTTGCAGTGCCGGTCCGGCGAGGCGAGTTCGTCGAATGCGGTTGCGACGCCGTCGAGGCCGACGGTCCCGGTGATCATCGGTGCGACGTCGATCTCGCCCTCGGCGATGGCGCGCAGCGAGGTCGCGAACTCGGCCGGGTCGTAGCCGAAGACGAACTGGATGTTGATCTGTTTGGTGATCGCGTAGAACGGGTGCACCGTGTCGGGTTGCATGCAGACCCCGGCCACCACCAACCGGACGCCCGCGGGTGCGCGACGCAGCACGTCGTCGATGATTCCGGGGGCGCCGACCGCCTCGAACACCACTGCGGGCCGGCACTGATGAAACGGTGAATCCGCGGCCGGATCCAGCGTGGTGTGGGCGCCCATCGTGGCGGCGAGTTCACGCCGGGTAGGGGAGAAGTCCGACGCCACAATGGTTTCCACGCCCCGGAGCTTCAAGGCGGCGATGATCGCGATGCCGACGGGGCCGCACCCGACGACGAGTGCCGCCTCACCCGGTTCGATGCGCGACGCGTTGACCGCATGCAGGCCGACCGCCATGGGTTCGGTGAGCGCGGCGTGCGCGGCGCTCAGACCGTTGGGTACCGGGAGCAGCAGCGGTGTCGACAGCAGCATCTTCTCGGCGTAGCCGCCGACGGTGGTGTTGCTGTACACGATCGGTGAGATCCCGGCAGTGGAGATCAGCACCGGCACCGACGTCACCAGCGTCCCGGCGGCAGGAGCGTCGGCTCCCGGTCCTGCGTCGAGGATCTCGCCACTGAACTCGTGGCCCATGTAGACATCGCCGGCCAGGTCGATGTCCATGTCGGGCACGCCCTCCAGGTCGGCGCTCGCAGCCAGCATGTCGGCGCCGTGGGTGGCGAAATGCAGGTCGGACCCGCAGATCCCGCACGCCTTCACCTCGACCAGCACCTGCCCCGGGCCGGGCACCGGATCGGGTACGTCATCGCGGACGATCATCCGCCCGTCACGCAGGACCGCGGCGCGCATCAGTTCTTCTCCTCGGAGGTGTGTTCGGTGATTGCCTTGACGATCGCCTGCCCGGCGCGGCCCAGCAGTTGATCCCGCATGCCCTTGGCCCAGTCGTGCGACGCCCGCGCGGCCGTGAGTTGGCCTTTGAAGTGCGGGATCACCTCACGGGCGAACAGTTCGTAGGAGTGGAACGTGGCCGCCGGCGGTGCCCAGTCGTGGCCGAGGAGCAGGAGGGTGCCGAACCCGCCGGAACGGTCCAGCAGGTCCTGGATATAGGTGATCGCGTCGGCGGTGGTGCCGATGCAGCAATTGCCTCCTGCGGCATAGTTTTCCACGAACTCGTACGGGGAGCCCGTCCCCTCGACTTTCTCTGAAAGTGGCACGAAACCCGCTGCGCCGAAGTAGTTGGCGAAATCCTGCAGGCCGTACGTGCAGTCCTCGATGGCCTGCTCGCGGGTGTCGGCGAGGTGGATGATGCCGAGCACCCGCCAGTCTTTCCGGTCGGGTTCGGGCCGGCCGGATTTGGCAGCCTGATCGCGCACGGTGTCCCAGGTGGTCTCGATGGCCGCGTAGCCGCCGGGTACCGACATCGACAAGGACAGCAGGGACGTGCCCAACGCGCCGGCCAACCGTGGCCCGGACGGGGAAACCATTGCCGCGGTGGATATTTCCGGATACGGCCAGGTGTAGGGACGGATGTGCAGCGCGGCGTCTCGCAGGGTGAACCAGTCGGTCTTGCGGTCGATCCGTTCATCGGGCCCGGCGCGGAACAACGCCAGGATCGCCTCCAGGGATTCCTGCATCATCGGCCGCTGATCCATCGGGTCGATGCCCATCATGTAGGCATCCGACGGCAGCGCACCCGGACCTGTCCCGAACATCACCCGGCCGCGGGTGAGGTGGTCGAGCAACACCCAACGGTCGGCCACCATGAGCGGGTGGTGATACGGCAGGGAGACCACGCCGGTGCCCAACCGGATGTGCTTGGTCCGTTCGGCTGCGGCGGCGATGAACACCTCAGGGCAGGCGATGAGTTCGTAACCGCCGGAATGGTGTTCACCGAACCAGGCCTCGTCGTAGCCCAGCCGGTCCAGCGCCTCGACCCGATCCATGTCGTATTGCAGTGCGGTGGTGGGGGATTGGCCGACCGGGTGGAACGGCGTGATGAAGACGCCGAAATTCAACGGACTCATTTCAGACCCTCCAGGAACTCCAGCAGAACTTTGTTCACCTCATCGGGACGCTCCTGCTGCAGCCAGTGCCCGGCCCCGTCGATCAACACCTCGCGGTAGTCGCCGGTGGCCACGTCCCGCACCCGGTCGCGCGGGGTGAAGCCCAGCACCGGATCGGCGGTGCCGGCGACGAACAGCATCGGGACCGTGATGGTCTGGTGCGCGGTGGTTCCCGAATCAGGATCGGTGAGCTCCCAGTTCCGGTCGAAGTTGCGGTACCAGTTCAGTGGCCCGGTGAAGCCGGTCTCGGTGTAGGCCTGCACGTACCGCTCGAACTCGTCGGTGGTGATCCAGTCCGGCAGCGGCGGCAGTGGTCGATCCGACAGGCTGTCCGGGGGAGCGCTGATGCCTTCCATCGCGACCATGCGGCGCAGGGACTGACGGACGTCGGCGCCCAGTGCGGCGTCGGCGACGCCGGGCTCCTGGAAATACAGGATGTAGAAGAAGTTGTCTCCGACGATCTTGCGCCAGATCTGCGTCGGCGGCGCGGATGCCCGCGGGACCGGGGGCACGCTCAGCGCGGCCACCGCGGAGACCCGGTCCGGGAAGAACAACGGAAAGTTGGTGGCGACGGGCGAGCCCCAGTCGTGGCCGATCAGCACTGCCTTCTCGGCGCCGACCTCATCGAGCAACCCCGCGATGTCGGCGGTCAGCTCGGTGATGTTGTAGGCGTCGATCTCGTCGGGTCGCGACGAGCCACCGTAACCGCGCTGGTCGGGGGCCAGAACGTGGTAGCCGGCTGCGGCCAGAACCGGGATCTGATGACGCCACGAATACGCCAGCTCGGGAAACCCGTGGGCCAGCACCACCACCGGATTTCCGCGTTCACCCGCCTCGATCACCTTCAACGTCACGCCATTGGTATCGACTAACCGTTCGGTCGGTGTGAGCACGATCTCACCCAAGCACAGCGGTCCGTCGTCGGCTAGATACCGTCGGGAACTGCCGGACGTTGGTGTAGCGGTAGCCTAAAACTCTCAACTGCGCACGTTGGAAGGACCGGGCCGAACTCGGCCGAGTGATCGATGAACCGCAAAAATGTGATCCGTACGCTGACCGTCATCGCGGTCGTGCTGCTGCTGGGCTGGTCGTTTTTCTATTTCAGCGACGACACCCGTGGCTACAAACCCGTCGACACCTCGGTGGCGGTGGCCCAGATCGGTGCTGACAACGTCAAGAACGCCCAGATCGACGACCGCGAGCAACAGCTGCGGCTCGATCTGAAGAGCGGCAAAGAAGAGACCGAGAACAGCGACAAGGTCATCACGAAGTACCCGACCGGCTATGCGGTGAAGCTCGTCGATCAGCTCGATGCCAAGCACGTCAAGTTCGGAACCACCGTCAACCAGGGCAGCTTCCTCGGCTCGATGCTGATCTACATGCTGCCGCTGCTGCTGCTGGTCGGCCTGTTCGTGATGTTCTCCCGGATGCAGGGCGGCGGCCGGATGGGCTTCGGCTTCGGCAAGTCGAAGGCCAAGCAGCTGGGCAAGGACATGCCCAAGACCACGTTCGCCGACGTCGCAGGCGTCGACGAGGCGGTCGAAGAGCTCTACGAGATCAAGGACTTCCTGCAGAACCCGTCGCGCTATCAGGCGCTGGGCGCCAAGATCCCCAAGGGCGTGCTGCTCTACGGCCCGCCCGGAACCGGTAAGACCCTGCTGGCCCGCGCCGTCGCCGGCGAGGCCGGGGTGCCGTTCTTCACCATCTCCGGTTCGGACTTCGTCGAGATGTTCGTCGGTGTCGGTGCCTCCCGGGTCCGCGACATGTTCGAGCAGGCGAAGGCGAACAGCCCCTGCATCATCTTCGTCGACGAGATCGACGCGGTCGGTCGTCAGCGCGGAGCCGGCATGGGCGGCGGTCACGACGAGCGTGAGCAGACGCTGAACCAGTTGCTGGTCGAGATGGACGGCTTCGGGGATCGGCAGGGCGTCATCCTGATCGCCGCCACCAACCGGCCCGACATCCTCGACCCGGCCCTGCTGCGTCCCGGCCGTTTCGACCGTCAGATCCCGGTGTCCAATCCCGATCTGGCGGGCCGTCGCGCCGTGCTCAAGGTGCACTCGGCCGGCAAGCCGATCGCCCCTGACGCCGACCTCGACGGGCTGGCCAAGCGGACCGTCGGCATGTCCGGCGCCGATCTCGCCAACGTGATCAACGAGTCCGCGCTGCTGACCGCCCGCGAGAACGGGACCGTCATCACCGGTGCGGCGCTGGAAGAAGCCGTCGACCGCGTCGTGGGCGGCCCGCGCCGCAAGGGCCGCATCATCAGCGAGCAGGAAAAGAAGATCACCGCTTACCACGAGGGCGGGCACACCCTGGCCGCGTGGGCGATGCCCGACATCGAGCCGATCTACAAGGTCACCATCCTGGCCCGCGGGCGCACCGGCGGCCACGCCGTCGCGGTGCCCGAGGACGACAAGGGTCTGATGACCCGCTCGGAGATGATCGCCCGCCTGGTGTTCGCCATGGGTGGTCGCGCCGCCGAGGAGCTCGTCTTCCGCGAGCCCACCACGGGTGCGGTGTCCGACATCGAGCAGGCCACCAAGATCGCCCGAGCGATGGTCACCGAGTACGGCATGAGCTCCAAGCTGGGCGCGGTGCGCTACGGCACCGAGCACGGAGATCCGTTCCTGGGCCGCACCATGGGCACCCAGGCCGATTTCGGTCACGAGGTGGCCCGCGACATCGACGACGAGGTCCGCAAGCTCATCGAGGCCGCGCACACCGAGGCGTGGGAGATCCTCACCGAGTATCGCGACGTGCTCGACGCACTGGCCGGTGAGCTCCTGGAGAAGGAGACGCTGCACCGCGCCGAGCTCGAGGCCATCTTCGGCGACGTGAAGAAGCGCCCACGCCTGACCATGTTCGACGACTTCGGTGGCCGGGTGCCTTCGGACAAGCCGCCGATCAAGACCCCGGGTGAGATCGCCATCGAGCGCGGCGAACCGTGGCCGCCGCCGGTGCCCGAGCCTGCGTTCAAGGCCGCGATCGCGGCCGCCACCCGTGAGGCCGAGCGGGCCAAGGAGACCAACGGTGCCGGTGCCAACGGTGCCCCGCCGAACGGGTCGAACCAGAACGGCTCCACTCAGCCCGATTACGGTGCACCGGCCGGTTGGCACGCCCCGGGCTGGCCGCCCCCGCCGTCACAGCCGGGATACCAGCCGCCGCAGCAACAGCAGCAGCAACCGGGCTACTGGTACCCGCCGCCGCATCCGTCGGGATGGCAACAGCCCCAGCCGTACCCGTACCAGCCTTATCCTCATCCCGGCCAGCCTGCTCCCAATGAGGAGGCGGGTCAGGATGGCGGTCATGAGCGGGCCGACCGGTCCAACCCGCCGGCCCACGGCTGATCCGAGAACGGAGGCTTCGATGTCGCAGTCGTTGCGCGAGCATCACAACAACACCGATACGGCCACGCGGGTGTTCGATCAACCGCGCGCCGAGGCGGCTGTACGTGAGCTGCTGATCGCCATCGGTGAGGACCCGGATCGTCAGGGTCTGCTGGATACCCCGGCCCGCGTGGCGCGTGCGTACAAAGAGCTGATGGCCGGGCTGTACACCGACCCGGACGCGGTGCTCAACACCACCTTTGACGAGGAGCACGACGAGCTCGTGCTGGTCAAGCAGATCCCGATGTACTCCACGTGTGAGCATCACCTGGTGTCGTTCCACGGGGTGGCCCACGTCGGGTACATCCCCGGGGTGGACGGCCGGGTGACCGGACTGTCGAAGATCGCGCGTCTGGTCGACCTGTACTCGAAGCGCCCCCAGGTGCAGGAGCGCCTGACCGCCCAGATCGCCGACGCGCTGATGCGCAAGCTCGATCCGCGCGGAGCCATCGTGGTGATCGAGGCCGAGCACCTCTGCATGGCCATGCGCGGGGTCCGCAAGCCGGGCGCGGTCACCACCACATCGGCGGTACGGGGACAGTTCAAGACCGACAAGGCTTCTCGGGCCGAGGCGCTGGAACTGATCCTTCGGAAGTGAGCCCACCCGAGCCGATGGACCTTCGCGGGAAGCGCGTGCAGGTCATGGGGGTGGTGAATGTCACCGACGATTCCTTCTCCGACGGCGGCATGTTCATCGACCGCGACCGCGCGGTCGAACACGGGCTGGCGCTGGCCGCGGCCGGCGCGGCGATCATCGACGTGGGTGGGGAATCGACCCGGCCCGGCGCGGTGCGCATCGACCCTGCGGTAGAGGCGGCCCGCGTCGCCCCCGTCATCGAAGCGCTTACCTCCCAAGGCATCACGGTCAGCATCGACACCATGCACGCCGATGTGGCGAGGGTTGCGCTGGAACACGGCGCGCACATCGTCAACGATGTGTCCGGCGGCCTGGCCGACCCGAACATGGCACCACTGCTCGCCGAGGCCGGGGTGCCGTGGATCCTGATGCACTGGCGTTCGGTCGGCGCCGAGCAGCCGCACCGCGCTCCGGGCTACGGCGATGTGGTGGCCGAGGTTCGGGCCGAACTGCTGTCCGCGGTAGATGCCGCGGTCGCGGCGGGCGTCGCCCCGGAGCGGCTGATCATCGACCCGGGGTTGGGATTCGCCAAGACCGCTCAGCACAATTGGGCCCTGTTGCATGCGTTGCCCGAATTCATCGCGACCGGGATCCCCGTGCTGGTCGGTGCGTCGCGCAAGCGCTTCCTCGGTGCCCTGCTGGCCGGGCCGGACGGAACCCTGCGGCCACCGGACGGCAGGGAGACCGCTACCGCGGTGATCTCGTTGCTGGCGGCCCAGCACGGAGCCTGGGGTGTTCGGGTACACGATGTGGTGGCTTCCGTCGACGCGCTCGCCGTATTGGAAGCCTGGGAATCTGGAGGTCAGGTTGGCTGATCGGATTGAGTTGCGCGGCTTACGGGTTCGCGGCAACCACGGTGTGTTCGACCATGAACGCCGCGACGGCCAGGAGTTCGTCGTCGACATCACGGCGTGGGTGGATCTGCGCCGGGCGGCGGCGACCGACGATCTCGCCGACACGCTCGATTACGGCGCACTGGCCCAGCGGGCCGCCGACATCGTCGCGGGCCCGCCGCGGAACCTGATCGAGACCGTCTCGGCCGAGATCGCCGACGCCATCATGGCCGACGAACGTCTGCACGCGGTCGAGGTTGTCGTGCACAAGCCGAGTGCCCCGATTCCGCTGACCTTCGACGATGTCGCGGTGGTGGCCCGCCGGTCACGCCGCGGAGGTGCCCAATGACATCCACCGTCCTTTCGATCGGATCGAACATCGGCGACCGGCTGGCCCGGTTGCAGTCGGTGGTCGACGGCCTGGGGAACGCGGTTCGCGCGGTGTCGCCGGTATTCGAGACCGACGCCTGGGGCGGAGTCGAACAGAGTCCGTTTCTGAATGCGGTACTGCTCGCCGAGGATCCGAGCCTCGATTGCCACGACTGGCTGCGGCGCGGCCAGCGGCTCGAGGAGGATGCGGACCGGGTCCGGGAGCAGAAGTGGGGCCCGCGCACCCTCGACGTCGACCTGGTCACCTGCCATGACGGTGACGTGGAAGTGCTGTCGCGCGACGAGGACCTGACGCTGCCGCACCCGTTGGCTCACCTGCGCGCCTTTGTCCTGATCCCGTGGTTGGCGGTGGACCCGGATGCCACGTTGACCGTCGTCGGCCGGTCCCGGCGGGTCGCACACCTGCTGGAGGAGGTCGACCCTGCCGAACGCGCCGGAGTCAGGCCCACCGATCTGGCGCTGGACTTTCGCACCGAGCCGGCGGGCGACTGATGGGTCCGACTCGCAAACGTGACCTGGCCGGCGCGGTGGCTGTCGTCGCCATCGTCGGTTACGTACTGGTCGGAGTGCTTTACCGGTGGTTCCCGCCGCTGACGATCTGGACGGGGCTCTCCCTGCTGGCGGTCGCGATCGCCGAGGCGGGCTGGGCGTTCTATGTGCGGGCCAAGATCAACGACGGACAGATCGGGGTCGGGGCGGGCCGACTGCATCCGCTCACCGTCGCCCGGTCCGTCGTCATCGCCAAAGCCTCGGCCTGGGTCGGCGCCATCGTGGCGGGCTGGTGGATCGGGGTGCTGGTGTACCTGCTGCCCCGGCGCGGCGATCTGAGAGTGGCCGGCGAGGACACACCCGGCGCGGTGGTGGCTGCGCTCAGTGCCGTGGCGCTGATCGTGGCGGCGGTGTGGCTACAGCACTGCTGCAAGTCTCCCGAGGAACCGCCGGACAACGGCGATACCGCCACCGAGTGAACGATTTCGGCCAGGTAGTTGGCCGAATCGCCGCGGCGGTCCCCGGGCTAGATGACCCGTGACGGGTACAGTCGGCGCATGACCGTTCTGCCCCGCGGCGGCCGGCCACGGCGCGGCGGCCGAAGGCCAGGCTGGCTGCTCTTAACGGTATTGCTGGTGCTCGCCATTCTGGCCAGTTCCGCATTGGTGTTCACCGATCGCGTCGAGTTGCTGAAACTCGCCGTCATCCTGGCCCTGTGGGCTGCCGTGGTTGCGGCCTTCGTCTCCGTCATCTACCGGCGCCAGAGCGACCTGGACCAGGCCAAGGCTCGTGATCTGAAGTTCGTCTACGACCTGCAACTGGATCGCGAGATCTCGGCACGGCGCGAGTACGAGCTGACCGTCGAGACCCAGTTGCGCCGGGAACTGGCCTCCGAGCTGCGCGCCCAGGCCGCCGATGAGGTTGCCGCGCTGCGCTCCGAGCTGGCCGCGTTGCGGGCCAACCTCGAGATCCTCTTCGACACGGAGCTGGTGGACCGACCGGCCATCGAGACCGACAAGAGCGCGGTGCGGACCGCCGGCCGGGTCACCGCCAGTCGCCTGGACATACCGGCGGTCGAGGTCACCGACATTCGTATGTCGCGCACGCAGGAAAGCCCGATCATCGATGTCCCGGCCGAACCGCATCCGCCGGAGAGCGACTGGGGAACCTCAGGTGGGGTGCATCGGCTGCCGTCGCGGCCGACCCCTGCCGGCGAACCGGCCCGCCGTCGCCGGCGGCAGCCCGAACCGGCTCGCCAGCAAGAACCCCCGCGCCAGGAACCCCCGCGCCAGGAACCTCAGCCTCAGCCGCGGCCAGAACCGCAACCGGTGTCTCGACCGGAGCCCCGACCGGAGCCGCAACCCCAACCTCAACCCCAGGCGCGGCCGGAGCCCCAGCCGCGGCCGGAGCCGAAACCGCAGCCGGCCGCCCGCAGGCTGCCTGAGCCACCCTCGACCTGGGCGCCACCTCCACCCCCGCCGACGATGCCGCCGATGCAGCCGTCACCCACCATCGAAGCGCCGGAGCCGGAGCCGGAGCCCCCGAGCGCACCGCCTCCTCCGGCTGCCGAACCCGCGGCGACGGGCTGGCAACCGGCACCCGCCGAGGGGCAGTGGATTCCCGCGGGCGCGCCGGGCAGCAACTGGGCTGCGCCGGTGGGCCAGAACGGCGCCGCAACCGAGTACGTCGGCCGGCGGCGCGCCCCCGAATCGACCCCGGTGGCAACTCCAGCGCCCACGGCCGAACCAGCGCCGGCCCCCGAACCGGCACCCGAACCCGAACCGGCTCCGGCGCCCGCGATGTCACCAGGCCAGGCTCCCGAACCGCCCCGGGGCCGTCATTCAGCCGGAGCCGACCCCGGTCGGCCCGTGCCGGCTCAGCCGTCGCCGGCCTTGGCCACCGAGTCTTCGCAACCACCCGAGCCGCCGCGTCGGGCGTCGCGGCATCGCAGTGACGACGAGCCTGAGCCGCCGAACGGGCACCATGCCGACGGACAGTCGGTGAACGACCTGCTGGCACGGTTTCAGGCCGGTCGCTCCGAAGGCGGGCGTCGCAGGCGCCGCGAGGAGTGAGCTAGTCTCGTGACGACCGTCCGGTACCCGCAACGCGGGACTGGAACGTAGAACTATTTCAACCTGTGAGGTCGTCTGCGATGCAGCAGCCCCCTGCGAACGGGTGGTCCCCGCCTGAGGGATTGCGTCCGGCCAGGCTCAGCGTAGGCATCATTTCCGCTGGTCGGGTGGGCACTGCGCTGGGCTATGCGCTGGAACGCGTCGAACATGTGGTGGTGGCGTGCAGCGCGATTTCCGAGGCGTCGCGGCTGCGGGCGCAGCGCCGGCTGCCCGAAACGTCGGTCCTGCCGGTTCCCGAGGTGGCCCAGCGGGCCGAACTGTTGCTGTTGACGGTCCCTGACGCCGAGCTTCCGTCTCTGGTGTCGGGCCTGGCCGCCACCGGTGCGGTGCGACCCGGCACGATCGTGGTGCACACGTCCGGTGCCAACGGGGTCACGGTGCTGGCCCCGCTGACCGAGCAGGGGTGCATCCCGCTTGCCATCCATCCGGCAATGACGTTCACGGGCTCGGATGAGGACATCGCACGACTGCCCGACACGTGCTTCGGGATCACCGCCGCCGATGAGGTGGGATACGCGATCGGCCAGTCGCTGGTGCTCGAAATCGGTGGTGAGCCCTTCCGGGTTCCCGAGCACGCCAGAACGCTGTACCACGCGGCACTGGCGCATGCCAGCAACCATCTGGTCACCCTGGTGCTCGATGCGGTCGACGCCTTGCGGGCCGCGTTGCGCGGCCAGGAGTTGCTCGGTCAGGAACTCGTCGACGATGCTCCCGGTGGCCTGCCCGAACGTGTGGTGGGCCCGCTGGCCCGGGCCGCGCTGGACAACGCGATGCAACGTGGCCAGGCCGCGTTGACCGGACCCGTGGCGCGCGGGGATGCCGCCGCGGTGACCGCACACCTGAATGCGCTGCGCGCACTGGATCCGCAACTGGCCCAGGCTTATCGGGCCGACTCACTGCGTACGGCCCAACGTGCCCACGCGCCTGCGGGCGTGCTCGCAGCCCTCCGGGAGACGAGCCCGGAAACAGGTCCCGAAAACCGCCCTGAAACGAGTCACGGATGACCCCCAGCAACACGCCCAAGTTCGTCGCCGGCGAGCTGAACGTCTATTCGGCACCGGCCGATGTCGCCGCTGTCGCCCGCGCCCTGCGCGCCAGCGGGCGCCGGGTGACCCTCGTGCCCACCATGGGTGCGTTGCACGAAGGTCACCTGACTTTGATCAGGGCGGCCAAGCGGGTTCCCGGCGCGGTCGTCGTGGTGTCGATCTTCGTCAACCCGCTGCAGTTCGGGCCGAGCGAAGACCTCGACGCCTACCCGCGGACCCTCGATGAGGACCTGGCCGCACTGCGTACCGAGGGCGTCGAGATCGCTTTCACCCCAACAGGTTCGGATATGTATCCCAACGGCCCCCGCACCAGTGTGCAGCCCGGGACAGCCGGCGATGAACTCGAAGGCGCGTCGCGCCAGGGGCACTTCGCCGGTGTGCTGACCGTCGTGCTCAAGCTGCTCCAGATCGTCCGGCCGGACCGGGCCTTCTTCGGCGAGAAGGACTACCAGCAACTGGCACTGATCCGGCAGATGGTCACCGATCTCAACGTCGACATACAGATCGTCGGGGTGCCCATCGTCCGGGAATCCGACGGACTGGCGATGTCGTCGCGCAATCGGTACCTCGATCCCGACGAGCGGGAACAGGCCGGGGCGTTGTCGGCGGCCCTGTTGGCCGGCAAGTATGCGGCGGCAGGCGGGGCGTCGGCGGCGGTCGACGCGGCGCGGGCGGTGCTCGACGAGGTGCCCGCCATCGACGTCGACTATCTGGAGGTGCGTGACCCGATGCTGGGTCCCGCGCCGAGCGAAGGTCAGGCCCGGCTGCTGGTGGCCGCCCGGCTGGGCCGAACCCGACTGCTGGACAACATCTCTGTCGACATCGGAGCGTCGGCGGGAATCGACGGACATCCGCGCGTCGGCGACGGCGACAATCACGAACTGCCCTGGAGGAACTGATGCAGCGCACCATGCTGAAATCGAAGATTCACCGCGCCACGGTGACGCAGGCCGACCTGCACTACGTCGGCTCGGTGACCATCGACGCCGACCTGATGGACGCCGCCGACCTGCTCGAAGGTGAGCAGGTGACGATCGTGGACATCGATAACGGCGCCCGCCTGGTCACGTACGCCATCACCGGCGAGCGTGGCACCGGCGTGATCGGGATCAACGGTGCCGCAGCGCATCTCATCCACCCGGGCGATCTGGTCATCCTGATCGCCTACGGCGTGATGGAGGATGCCGAGGCCCGCGCCTATCGGCCGCGGATCGTATTCGTCGACGCTGACAACAAGCAGATCGACCTCGGTGAGCACGGCCACGATCCGGCCTACGTCCCCGAAGACGTGTCCGAACTGATGTCGCCGCGCTGATGCTGCTCGCCATCGACGTCCGCAACACCCACACCATCGTCGGGCTGATCTCCGGTTCAGGGGATCACGCGAAAGTGGTGCAGCAGTGGCGGATCCGGACCGAATCCGAGGTGACTGCCGACGAGTTGGCGCTCACCCTCGACGGCCTGATCGGTGACGACTCCGAGCATCTGACCGGGGCCGCCGGACTGTCGACGGTGCCGTCGGTGCTGCACGAGGTGCGACTGATGCTCGAGCAGTACTGGCCGACGGTGCCGCATGTGTTGATCGAACCCGGTGTGCGTACGGGTATCCCGCTGTTGGTCGACAACCCCAAGGAAGTCGGCGCGGACCGGATCGTGAACTGCCTTGCCGCCTATCACAAGTACGGCACTGCGGCGATCATCGTCGATTTCGGCTCGTCGATCTGTGTCGACGTGGTGTCGGCCAAGGGGGAGTTCCTGGGTGGGGCGATCGCCCCCGGTGTTCAGGTGTCCTCGGATGCGGCCGCGGCCCGCTCGGCGGCACTGCGGCGGGTGGAGCTGACCCGACCGCGCTCGGTGATCGGCAAGAACACCGTCGAGTGCATGCAGGCCGGTGCGGTTTTCGGGTTCGCCGGACTGGTCGACGGGCTGGTCCACCGGATCCGCGAGGACGTCGACGGATTCGCCGGCGACGACGTCGCGGTGGTGGCCACCGGCTACACCGCGCCGCTGGTGTTGCCGGACCTGCGCACAGTCGAGCACTACGACCGCCACCTCACGCTCGACGGCCTGCGGTTGGTGTTCGAGCGCAACCGCGACAGTCAGCGTGGCCGGCTCAAGCCCGCCAGATGAGCAGAACCATTTCGTCTTTGTTGTGAGGTTGTGCACACCGGGTCCGCAGTCTGTCCCCGTCAGGGTGCGGATAGGCCCCGCCGGCCTGTCGGCATGCAGTTAAGCGTTGGCGTGTTCATTTAAGCTGGCATTTTGTGAGCCCAGCCGATCGCGACGACGCGTCCCAGTCCCAGGCCGACCTTCCCGAGCAGTTCCGGATTCGTCAGGCCAAGCGGGAGCGGCTGCTGGCCGAGGGGCGCGAACCCTATCCGGTGACCGTTCCGCGTACCCACACTCTTGCTGAACTGCGCCGCGCCTATCCGGACCTGGCTGCCGATACCCAGACCGGCGCGACGGTCGGTGTCTCGGGCCGGGTGGTGTTCGCGCGCAATTCCGGCAAGTTGTGCTTCGCGACGCTGCAGGAGGGCGACGGTACGCAGCTGCAGGCGATGATCAGCCTGGCCCAGGTGGGCCAGGAGTCACTGGATGCCTGGAAGGCCGATGTGGACCTCGGCGACATCGTGTTCGTTCACGGCGAGGTGATCAGTTCCAAGCGCGGCGAACTCTCGGTGCTGGCCGACTCGTGGCAGATCGCGGCCAAGGCCTTGCGCCCGCTGCCCGTTGCTCACAAAGAGATGAGCGAAGAAGCGCGGGTCCGTCAGCGCTATGTGGATCTGATCGTGCGTCCCGAGGCGCGCAGCATCGCGCGTCAGCGGGTGGCGGTGGTGCGGGCAGTGCGATCGGCGCTGGAACGCCGGGACTTCCTCGAGGTCGAGACGCCCATGCTGCAGACGCTGGCCGGTGGGGCGGCGGCCCGGCCGTTCATTACCCACTCGAATGCGCTCGATGTCGATCTGTACCTGCGTATCGCGCCGGAACTGTTCCTCAAGCGGTGCATCGTCGGCGGATTTGACCGTGTTTTCGAGTTGAATCGGAACTTCCGTAACGAAGGTGTTGATTCCACGCACTCGCCGGAATTCTCGATGTTGGAGACATATCAGGCCTACGGCGACTACAACGATTCCGCGGTAACCACCCGGGAAATTATTCAAGAGGTTGCCGACGAGGCGATCGGAACCCGTCAAGTGCCATTGCCCGATGGCACTATCTACGATCTCGACGGGCAATGGGACACGTTGGAAATGTATCCTTCGTTGTCCGAGGCTCTGGGTGAGGAGATCACGCCAGAGACTTCAGTAGAGTACTTGTGGTCTATTGCCGATCGGCTCGAGGTGGAGATTCCGCGTGACCGCGGCTACGGACACGGGAAATTGGTCGAGGAACTCTGGGAACACACTGTCGGTGAGAAGCTGTGGGCGCCGACGTTCGTCCGTGACTTCCCGGTCGAGACTTCGCCGTTGACCCGTGCTCACCGCAGCATTCCGGGGGTGACCGAGAAATGGGACCTCTACATACGCCGTTTCGAGCTCGCCACCGGATATTCCGAACTCATCGACCCGGTAATCCAGCGGGAACGATTCGAGGCGCAGGCCCGTGCGGCCGCCGCCGGCGATGACGAAGCAATGGTTCTCGACGATGATTTCCTTGCTGCATTGGAGTACGCGATGCCGCCGACCACCGGCACCGGAATGGGTATCGATCGCTTGTTGATGGCGTTGACGGGGTTGTCTATTCGCGAGACGGTTTTGTTCCCGATTGTTCGTCGTCACGGTAACTGAGTCACGGAACTGAACTGCTCTGACCGACCCGTTGTTGGAAATATGCGTGTTTTGTGGCACATTGGGGCGCGGGTGCAGGATACTCAGGCGTAAGTCACCAATGCGTAAGCAGAAGGGTTCGGTGCGGGGTAATGGCTAAGAAAGTGACCGTCACGTTGGTCGACGATTTCGACGGCGAAGCCACCGCCGACGAGACGGTCGAATTCGGCCTCGACGGTGTCACCTACGAGATCGACCTTTCCTCCAAAAATGCCACCAAGCTCCGGAACGACCTGAAGCAGTGGGTGGAGGCCGGCCGCCGGGTCGGCGGGCGTCGGCGTGGACGGGCGGCAGGCCCGGCCCGTGGCCGCGGTGCCATCGACCGCGAGCAGAGCGCCGCCATTCGCGAATGGGCCCGTCGGAACGGCCACAACGTATCGACGCGTGGCCGCATCCCCGCTGATGTCATCGACGCATTCCACGCCGCAACATAGACGACCGCAACGTAACCGATAGTTGCCAGCTCCGGACCGGTGAGAATTCCCGGTCCGGAGTTTTTCGCTAGTGGCGAACCCGAATCGAGCGGTTTTCGGAAACGAATCGTCTACCGGCGGCGTTGCTCATCTGCAGCACTCGATGTGGACAGCTTGTCCTGGGTCCAACCTCCGCACCCGGGACGGCCGCCCATTAGAGTGGACGGTAGGTACTACGTGCGGGCTACGAGAAAACCGATATAACGAAGCCGTACGCGGGTATCGCTACGCGATGGAGAGCAGGTAACCACCGATGTTTGAGAGATTTACCGACCGTGCCCGCAGGGTCGTCGTCCTGGCGCAAGAAGAAGCCCGGATGCTCAACCACAACTACATCGGGACCGAGCACATCCTGTTGGGTCTTATTCACGAGGGCGAGGGCGTAGCCGCCAAGTCGCTGGAGTCGTTGGGCATCTCGCTGGAAGGCGTGCGCAGCCAGGTCGAGGAGATCATCGGCCAGGGCCAGCAGGCACCGTCCGGTCACATCCCCTTCACGCCACGCGCCAAGAAGGTGCTGGAGCTTTCCCTGCGTGAGGCGCTGCAGCTCGGCCACAACTACATCGGCACCGAGCACATTCTGCTCGGCCTGATTCGTGAGGGCGAAGGCGTCGCCGCGCAGGTGCTGGTCAAGCTCGGCGCCGAGTTGACGCGCGTGCGCCAGCAGGTCATCCAGCTGCTGAGCGGCTACCAGGGCAAGGAAGCCGCCGAGGCCGGCACCGGTGGCCGTGGTGGCGAGTCGGGCAACCCGTCGACCTCTCTGGTCCTCGACCAGTTCGGCCGCAACCTCACCGCCGCCGCCATGGAGGGCAAGCTCGATCCGGTCATCGGCCGCGAGAAGGAAATCGAGCGGGTCATGCAGGTGCTGAGCCGTCGCACCAAGAACAACCCGGTGCTGATCGGCGAGCCCGGCGTCGGCAAGACCGCCGTCGTCGAGGGGCTGGCGCAGGCCATCGTGCACGGCGAGGTCCCCGAGACGCTCAAGGACAAGCAGCTGTACACCCTCGACCTGGGGTCGCTGGTGGCAGGCAGCCGCTACCGCGGTGACTTCGAGGAACGCCTGAAGAAGGTCCTCAAGGAGATCAACACCCGCGGCGACATCATCCTGTTCATCGACGAGCTGCACACGCTCGTCGGTGCGGGTGCCGCCGAGGGCGCCATCGACGCGGCCTCGATCCTGAAGCCCAAGCTGGCCCGTGGCGAGCTGCAGACCATCGGCGCCACCACCCTCGACGAGTACCGCAAGTACATCGAGAAGGACGCTGCCCTGGAGCGCCGGTTCCAGCCGGTCCAGGTCGGTGAGCCGACGGTCGAGCACACCATCGAGATCCTCAAGGGTCTGCGGGACCGCTACGAGGCGCACCACCGCGTCTCGATCACCGACGGTGCGCTGGTGGCCGCGGCCACCCTGGCCGACCGCTACATCAACGACCGGTTCCTGCCGGACAAGGCGATCGACCTGATCGACGAGGCCGGCGCCCGGATGCGTATCCGCCGGATGACCGCTCCGCCAGACCTGCGCGAGTTCGACGAGAAGATCGCCGACGCCCGCCGGGAGAAGGAGTCCGCGATCGACGCGCAGGACTTCGAGAAGGCTGCGAGCCTGCGTGATCGGGAGAAGACCCTGGTCGCTCAGCGCGGTGAGCGTGAGAAGCAGTGGCGCTCAGGCGATCTCGACGTTGTCGCCGAGGTCGATGACGAGCAGATCGCCGAGGTGCTCGGCAACTGGACCGGCATCCCCGTGTTCAAGCTGACCGAGGCCGAGACCACGCGCCTGCTGCGCATGGAGGACGAGCTGCACAAGCGGATCATCGGCCAGGAGGACGCCGTCAAGGCCGTCTCCAAGGCGATCCGCCGTACCCGTGCCGGTCTGAAGGACCCGAAGCGCCCGTCCGGCTCGTTCATCTTCGCCGGTCCGTCCGGTGTCGGTAAGACCGAGCTGTCCAAGGCGCTGGCCAACTTCCTGTTCGGCGACGACGACGCGCTCATCCAGATCGACATGGGCGAGTTCCACGACCGCTTCACCGCGTCGCGGCTGTTCGGTGCCCCTCCGGGCTACGTCGGCTACGAAGAGGGCGGCCAGCTCACCGAGAAGGTCCGTCGCAAGCCGTTCTCGGTCGTGCTGTTCGACGAGATCGAGAAGGCTCACCAGGAGATCTACAACAGCCTGTTGCAGGTCCTGGAAGACGGTCGTCTCACCGACGGTCAGGGCCGCACCGTCGACTTCAAGAACACGGTGTTGATCTTCACCTCCAACCTGGGCACGTCCGACATCTCCAAGGCGGTCGGACTGGGCTTCAGCCAGGGCGGCGGCGAGAACAACTACGAGCGGATGAAGCAGAAGGTCAACGACGAGCTGAAGAAGCACTTCCGGCCGGAGTTCCTCAACCGCATCGATGACATCATCGTGTTCCACCAGCTGACGCAGGACGAGATCATCCAGATGGTCGACCTGATGATCGGCCGAGTCGGCAACCAGCTGAAGGCCAAGGACATGGAGATGCAGCTGACCGACAAGGCCAAGTCCCTGCTGGCCAAGCGTGGCTTCGATCCGGTGCTCGGTGCCCGCCCGCTGCGGCGCACCATCCAGCGCGAGATCGAGGACCAGCTCTCCGAGAAGATCCTGTTCGAGGAGCTCGGCCCGGGCCAGTTGGTGACGGTCGACGTCGAGGGCTGGGACGGCGAAGGCGCCGGGGAGGACGCGAAGTTCACGTTCTCCGGTGCGCCCAAGGCGGCCGGTTCCGACGGTCCGGATCTGGCCAAGGCCGCAGCGACGGCCGAATAAGGTCCATGACGAAGAATGCCCCCGCCGTAAATGGCGGGGGCATTTTTCATACCTGTTTCACACCTGCCCTAGGGAGAACTCCTGCGCGGTAGTTAGGATGCTGCTGTAATCGACAGGCAAAGGAACTTGGTGAGAATCCAAGACGGCCGCGCCACTGTAAAAGTCAGACCCTGACCTGTCATGACACGGACTGGGACGCGAATTCCCGGAAAGGCACGTAGATGACTTCCACTGACGCACGCAAGGTGCATGCCCGGCCGATCGACCTGTCGGCGACCAAGGCGGTGCTCTGGCTGACCCTGTCGGCGTTCGTCGCCCTGCTGGCCCTCTACTTCGTCGGCATGGATCAGGGTGCGACGTCCGTGTTCGGCAACAACACCTACGTGCACGAGTTCGTGCACGATGCCCGCCACCTGCTCGGATTCCCCTGCCACTGACGCAGCGGAGAAACCGGACAAATGGAAAGACAACTCATCGGGCGCGGCATTCTGGCCGGCGCCCTAGCAGGCGTGCTCGCCTTCCTCTGGGCGAAGCTGCTGATCGAACCGGTCATCGGCCGGGCCATCGACTTCGAGAACGGTGTCGGCGCGGCGCATGAGGCCGCCGAACACGCACACGGTGCGGGCGGGCATTCCCACGGCGGCGAAGGCGCCGAGGTGTTCACCCGCGGCGTGCAATCCAACATCGGGATGGGTCTCGGCGTCCTGATCTTCAGCGTGGCGATGGGCGCGCTCCTGGCAGTCGTGTTCTGCGTGGCATACGGCCGGATCAGCCTCTCGGCGCGAGCACTGGCGGCGCTGACCGCCGGCGGCATGCTGGTCTCGTTGTGGATCGTCCCCGCGCTCAAGTACCCGCCCAACCCGCCGGCGGTGAGCCTCGACGAGACGATCAAGCAGCGGACCCTGTTGTACGTGCTGCTGGTGGTGGTGTCGGCCGCCCTGTTCGTCGGCTCGATCCTGCTCGCGCGTCGGCTCACGCCGAAGCTGGGGGTGTGGAATGCCTGCCTGATCGGTATCGCGGACTACGTGGTGTCGATGGCTGTGGTGTTCCTGATCCTGCCGGGCATCCATGAGACCCCGTCGGCGTTCCCCGGCGACGACCTCTACGAGTTCCGGCTGTACTCGCTGGGGACGCAGGTGGTGATCTGGGCGACCATCGGGTTGGTGTTCGGGGCGCTGGCGTCGAAGGTGCTCGGTGAGAAGAAGCAGTCCGTCAGCGCGTGACTTCGGTGATTCTCGATGAGTGAGGTCGTCCGGCTGTCGTTGGTGTCGCATGCGATGACCGACGCCATGGCGGCCGGACGATTCCCCAACGACGAACCGCTGAACCAGTTGGGCCATCGGCAGGCCGACGCGACCGTCGATCTCGGCGTCGTCGACGCGGCCTACTGTGCGCCGGAGAAACGGGCCCGGCAGACCGCGGAACTGCTCGGCCTGCCGGCGGCGGTCGAACCTCAGCTGGCCGACCTGGACTTCGGGAGTTGGCGCGGGACCGTTCTGAGCGGCGTCCAGCCGGCGGACCTGGCGGTCTGGCTCACCGACCCGACCCGGGCACCACACGGCGGCGAGTCGGTGGTCGATCTCGTCCAACGGGTGCACGGCTGGATGGACAGCCTGGCCTCGGCGCGGGGACAGCTGGTGGCCGTCACCCACCCCGCGGTGATCCGCGCGGCCATCCTGGTCGCGTTGGATGCGCCACCGAAATCGTTCTGGCGGATCGACATCGCACCGATGAGCCGCACCGTCATGAATTTCCGCGGTCAGGCCTGGACGCTGCGTAGCGCCACTTCGTGAGGCTCTAGATCTTCGCCACCATCGCGTCAAGGATGTTCTGTTGCTGCGCCATGAATCCGAGCCCGCGAAGCGACACGTCAACCAGGGTATTGCCCTTGACTGCGAATCCGCGTTCGACGACGAACTGTCCCTCTGTTCGCGGCGCGTGCGAATACCCCTCCGGTTCGGCTCGCCCGACGTACAGATCCACCCCTGCTGCAGGGCCCGTTGAGGCGGATCCCATGTTCTCCACCGTCCCGTTGTTCATCTCGTAGGTCTTGCCAGTTCCGGCCAGGGTGAGAGTGAGCCCTGTGCGTGTGCCGCACGCATTGACCCGCTGCGCATAGGTCGCCAGCGCAGCATTGGCAGCTTCGGGGCTGTCGAAGACGATGGCGGCCTGCGTCACCGACTGCGTCGCGTTTGGACCCGGCTGTCCCATGGTCACTGAGCGAATCTCCCGGTACTCGAGGCCTTCGAAACCTGATGCGGTCCCGGCGAAGTACATCGGGGCGCAGGTGGGATCACTGACGGTGCCCTGTGTTCCGGGGAGTTCCTCAGGCTGGTCGAGTTGGGGATATGCCGCGAAGTCGGTGATCTGCGACGGTGTGACAAAGTACGGAAACCCGCGCTCCTCGTTCATCAGTTTCCGCATTTCGTCGAGGGACAGAAGGGGTGCGGCGGGCGTGAAGCTTCGGTCGGCTGGTCCAGGACCGACCGTGACTGTCGGCGTCGTGCTTGCCGACGCTGACGGGGACGGCGGCGCCGACACCGGTGAGTTCGGCTCAGGCGCCGGCGTCGGATCACCTGCGCCCCGGGTAGATATCCACACGACCAGCCCGATGACCACGGCCACGATGACGACGTAGGACACCGTCAGGCCGATGAGCGCCCGGTCGCGGCCGCGTTGTCCGGTGCGACGGATCTGTCGGAGGGCAAGGTGTCCGAGGGCGGCACCCACGGGTGCGAAGACTGCGGCGAACACCACCGACAAGGTGGCCAGAGTGTTGACTTCGGGTTGCGGTTGATCGGGCGGCTGGTGCCCCGTCGGGGTGAAATTCGGTGGCCCGCCGAATGGTCCAGCCACAGAACCGCCGCCAAATGGGTCATTCACCGGTCCAGGCGGCGGCCAGTAACCTCCATGCGTCACGGTGGGAGCCTAACTCGCAGCGGTTGACCGGCTGCGCAGCAATCCAATCGCGGTCAGGTCACTGGGGGTCGAAACTGTTGATGCGCCATTGCCCGTCGACCTTCTTCATGCCAACCCGCACCGCGCTCTGACTGGTGGACGGGTCCGGGTTGGCCGCGCTGGTGCTGACCTGATTGACGAACACCAAAGCTGCTGCCGTGTCGGGGTTGTCGATGGAGATGACACCGGACTGCACGACGGTTGCAGTGGTATTGACGTGCTTCTGCCGCGCGGCGGGGATGACGGACGTTTCGGTGAAGTTCTTGTAGTAGTCGGCGAAGTCGCCGGTGGTGACGGCGAGCGCCGCGGCGACGTCCTGCTCGACGGTGTCGGACGAGTAGGACAGGATCTTCACGGTGTTGGTCGCCGCGGCGTCGGTGACGGCCTGCCGTAGATCGGCCTGATCTGCGAGGGCCACCGGTGCCGGGCGACTCTTCACGATCAGCTGGATGCCGCCGAGCGCCCCGAGCACTGCGATACCAACGGCCAACGCGGCGTTGATGATCCACAGAGCAGTCTGGCGGCCGGTCACGATGCGAACTCGACATTCGAGGCCTTGAAGGCCCCGTCGACTTTCTCGACGGTGACGATCAGCCGCCAATTTCGGGGAGCCTGGTCGCCGGAGTCGTTCTTGGGCTGCGCCGTCGCCGCGATGAGAACAACGGCGCTTTCGCCGTGGTGGTCGATGGACTTGAGTGCCACCGACTTGGTGCTCGCAGTCGTGGTCACGCCCGTGGCTTTCAATGTCTGGACGAAAGTGTCACGCGTTTTCGCGAATTGGTCGTGGAACGTTCCGGTCGCGTTGTCCAGGATCCAGTCGACGTCGGCCTCACTTGTCTGTGGACTGATGGACATCATCCGTTCGGTGAACCCCTTGGCGAAGTCGGCATACGGCTGCCACTGCGTCGAGGCAGCCGCCTGAGGTGTGGGGCGCGACCATTGCCAGGCGGTGAACCCGCCCGCGCCGGCCAGCAACACGAGAAGCACCACCATGACGGCCACTGCCGCAGCCGTCCCGCGAGGTGATGCAACCGGGACAGCGAATTGGGTTGGCACTCCGGTAGGGACGGCGAAGTGTGCCGGTGCCGCAGCCATCGGGGCGATCGCAGGCATGGTCACCTGCTGATGGATCGACTGCGGCGCACCGAAGGCGGCGCCGGCGAGTGCCTGCGCAAAATCCGAGCATTTCGGATAGCGGTCGCCGGGCGACTTGGCCAACGCTCGCGCGAAAACGGGGTCCAGTCGGGCCAGCTCGGGCCGGAACTGGGACAACGGGGGTGGCGCTGCACTGAGGTGCTTCCCGATCACCACCGCAGGATTGGTGTCGACGAACGGCGGTGCGCCCGCCAAGAGGTGAAATACCGTGGCCGCCAAGGCGTATTGGTCGGTGCGGCCATCGAGCTGCGCGCCCAGCAACTGCTCGGGGGCGGCGTAGGCCACGGTGCCCACCGTGGTGTTGGTTGCGGTCAGTCCGCTGATGTCCCCGGTGCGGCGGGCAATGCCGAAATCGGCGAGCAGGATGCGTTGATCGGCGTGGTCGCTCTCTCCGAGCAGAATGTTGGCGGGCTTGACGTCGCGGTGCAACATCCCGTGGCCGTGCGCGTAGTCCAAGGCGGAGGCGACCGCGGTCGCGATCGCCGTCACCTGGACCAGCGGCAGACCCCCGGGATACGCCCGCGCCAGATTCGCGGCGTCCCGGCCGCGAACGTAATCCATCGAGATCCACAGTTGGCCGTCGGCCTCGCCACGGTCATGCAGGGCAACGATGTTGGGATGCCACAAACTCGAAGCCAGTTCGGCTTCTCGGGTGAACCGGTCGCGATAGCCGGGGTCCTGCGAGGCACTGGCCGGCAGAATCTTGACGGCCTCCTGGCGTGGCAGGCGCGGGTGCTCAACCAGATAAACCTCGCCCATCGCGCCGGAGCCCAGCGGCTGCACCACCGTGAACCCGGCGAAATTCGACCCCGTCTGCAGCGGCATGCAGCGGATCGTACCGAGCTAACCCACGGGTGCCATGGCGAATGCCCTCTTGGCGATCTGCAACAACCAGCCCGCGGCAGTGGGACTACGGAACTTCGGCCAGTTCAGCTGAAAACTGAACACCCACGGCTGCCCGGTGTAGTCCACCGCGTACCAGCTGAACGTCAGATCGCCGGGCAGGTTGCCGCCCTTGGCACCGATGTAGCGCCACTTGTCGGGATCCGGGTCGATGCCGGGCAGCGCGGAGAGGATGTCCTTCACCGGCGCGGCAGCACCGTAGGCCGAGGCCTGCAGCGCGGCATGTACCCGGCAGATGTCGGCCGCACTGGCGAACCACTCCAGCCCGTCGTTGGATGCGGGAGTGTGGGTGCGGTACGGATCCGGTTCGTAGGGACGGGCATTGGTCTGCTGGAGCAGCGCAACCCGGTCGGCGGGAGAGGCGGTCTTCCACTTGTCGCGGAGATTCGGCTCGCCCCAACCGACCGAGAACACCTCGTGCATGGTCGGGAACGGGGTCATGCTGGCCGGATCGTGGTGTCCCGCGGTCACCAGGGCGCGTTCCACCGCGGCCGGGCCCATCCGGCCGATCAGCAGATCGGTGGCCATGTTGTCGCTGGCCGAGATCATCTGTTGGGCGGCCGTCCGCACCGTGATCTGAGCGCCGGGGGGAAGCTTGTCCAGCCCGGCGGAGCCGAGCTTCTTGCCTTCCTTGGTGATCGTGAGGTGATCGTCCCAACTCAGCGTGCCGGCCTTGACCGCGTCCGAAACTGCAAGCAGTACATACAGTTTGAAGATCGACGCCAGGGGGAGTGACATGTCGGTGTTGGTGCCGGCGACCTGCTCGCACTTCCCGTTGTTCACTTTGGACACCCGGTAGGAGTACCGCGCACCCGACTTGGTCAGCTCGGTGTCGATGTCGGACCACTGTTCGATCTTCGGCGGCACCAGGGTGACGTCGAAGCGGTCGACCAGGCCGGCGTCGTTGGTCCTCAGCGCGATGTCCTGGGCCACGTTGTAGGACGTCAGCACATGCAACGTCGCCTGCGTCGCCCCGATGTCGACCGAGGTGACCTTGAACGGTCGATCCCACCAGATCGAGTCCATCTTGGTGCCCACCAGATCGACCTTTTCGGGGGCGGCCAGCGTGCGCACGCCGATGGGGCCGATCGGCCAGTCGGAGTTGAGCATGTCCATGGTCTGCTTGGCACGCAGACCAGGCGGGGTGATGGTGTCGATGTGTGCGCCGTAGGACACTTCTGCCGCCGGCGCGACGTTGGGCGAACAGCCACAAGCCAGGGCCGCGGCGACCGCTGTGATGGCCGTCAGGCCAACCGTGCGGCGCAGCGTCCGGCCGCGGCTACGCCTGGGCAGCGGGCCCTGCAACGTCCAGCACAACCTCGAACTCCAGCAGTGACGCGCCGGTCGCGACCGGGTTGGCGTGCTCGCCCTTGTGTGCCTCGGCAGCGCGGCCGGTGGCCCATGCCTGGAAGGCTTCCTCGGTTTCCCACTGCGTCACCACGAAGTAGCGCTCTTCGCCCTTGACCGGACGCAGCAGTTGGAAGCCCAGGAATCCAGGCTGGTTGTCGACGGAGTGTGCGCGGTTGGCGAAGCGCTTCTCCAGTTCCGGGCCGGCGTTGGGCGGGACCTCGATGGCGTTGATCTTCACGACGGGCATGGTGTTCAGGCTACCGTGGCTGCCCGGCAAGATAACGGGATGGTCACAGATCTACTCACCCACCGAGGAGGGCGCGGCGAGCCCATCGTGCTGGTACACGGCCTGATGGGTCGCGGCAGCACCTGGTCACGCCAATTGCCGTGGTTGAACGAGTTGGGTGAGGTCTACACCTACGACGCGCCATGGCACCGCGGGCGCGATGTGGTCGATCCCCATCCGATCAGCACCGAGCGTTTCGTAGCGGATCTCGGTGACGCCGTGGCGGGTCTGGGGCGGCCGGCGATGTTGGTAGGGCACTCCATGGGTGCGTTGCATTCCTGGTGCCTGGCCGCGGCTCGCCCGGAACTTGTCAAAGCCGTGGTGGTCGAGGACATGGCCCCCGATTTCCGGGGCCGCACCACCGGCCCGTGGGAACCGTGGGTGCACGCCCTCCCGGTCGAGTTCGCCTCGGCGCAGGAGGTTTACGACGAGTTCGGACCCGTCGCGGGTCAGTATTTCCTCGAGGCCTTCGACCGGACGGACACCGGTTGGCGGTTGCACGGGTACCCGCAGTGGTGGCTGGACATCGCCGCCCAGTGGGGAACACGGGACTACTGGCAGCAGTGGCGGGACGTAAGGGTGCCGACGTTGCTGATGGAGGCGGAGAATTCGGTGGCGCCGCCCGGGCAGATGCGTGAGATGGCCGAAATCGGCCAGGATGCAAGGTATCTGCACGTTCCCGGCGCGGGCCATCTGATCCACGACGATGCGCCCGAGGTGTACCGGGAGGCCGTGACCGCTTTCCTAACGACGCTCGCCTAGGGCCCCTGCGCTCGGCCACGACGGCTGGTGCTCGAAGCGGCTGCGGATCGCATCGAGATCGTGGTCCGCGCGGTAGGTCTCGTAGTCGGGCTGGTTGAGGTCGAACAGATCCAGGCGGAAACGCAGGACATTGCTGCGCCGTGCCGCCCAGCTCACCGCGGCGGCGACCGCGAAGGGTGAGGTCAGGATGATCAGGGCGAGTGCAACAGTCATGGCAGTAATTGTTGTTAGGAAAATATACCGCCAACAGTGGCAGCGCTGACACCTTGCGATAAAATGCTGCCATGCTGAGAAGCGTCTCCACGCTGGTGCTCGACGGCCTGGCGGTATTCGAGTTCGGGGTCATCTGCGAGGTCTTCGGGATCGATCGGTCCGCGGAAGGGGTGCCGAACTTCGACTTCAAGGTATGCGGGCCCGAGGCGGGCAAGCCGCTACGGACATCCGTCGGCGCCACGCTGACACCGGAATACGGGCTGGATGCACTTCAGGGCGCGGACCTGGTCGCGATTCCGGCTATCGGCGGCTCGGATTACCTGCCCGAGGCGCTGGAGGCTGTGCGTGCCGCCGCCGATGCGGGGTCGATCATCCTGACCGTGTGCTCGGGTGCGTTCCTGGCCGGCGCCGCGGGCCTGCTGGACGGGAGGCCGTGCACCACGCATTGGATGCACGCCGACGAGCTGGCGCGCAGGTATCCGACCGCGCGCGTGGATCGCAACGTGCTGTACGTCGACGACGGCAACCTGATCACCAGCGCGGGCACCGCGGCCGGTATCGATGCCTGCCTGCACCTGGTTCGCCGCGAGCTCGGTAGTGAGGTGACCAACAAGATCGCCCGGCGCATGGTCGTCCCGCCGCAGCGCGATGGCGGGCAGCGTCAGTTCATCGATCAGCCCATTCCCGTGAGGTGTTCGGAAAGTTTTGCGCCGCACCTGGATTGGATCATGGGTAATCTGGACAAGCCGCATACCGTGACGACGTTGGCCAGACGGTCCGCGATGTCCACCCGCACCTTCGCTCGCCGGTTCGTCGAAGAGACCGGCACCACGCCGATGCAGTGGATCACCGATCAGCGGGTGCTGTACGCGCGCCGGCTGCTCGAGGAGTCCGATCTGGATATCGACCGGATCGCCGGGCAGGCCGGGTTTGGCACCGCGACGCTGCTGCGTCATCACTTCCGGCGGGTCATCGGAGTGACGCCGTCGGACTATCGGCGCCAATTCTCCTGCAGTACAGACGAAGACGCCGTCATCGCGTGAGATGTCAGCCGTCGGGCTGGCACGACACGTTGACGTAGACCGTGGTGTGCTGGGACGGATCGATCCGGTACCCGTTGTCGTCGATGTTGGAGTCGGCCAGTCCGTGCACCCCGGTGACGCGGCAGTTCGACAGGCCGGTGTTGGCGTTGGAGTTGACCTGCACGTGATAGCCCCGGCTCTCCAGGTCGCGGACGGTGTCGGAAGCTGAGCCCGTGCCGGACGGTGCGGCGGTGGCCGGTGCTGCCAGGCCCAGGCCCAGGCCCATCGCCGTACATGCAAACGTCGCTAAGATTTTGCTTGACATAGATCCGTTCTATGTGAAGCAAAGCCCCAATGGTGTGCTGCGGCAGGCATTCATGCCGACCTCATGTATTTCCGCCTTCGCCGGCGAGAGCGAAAAGGCCGTCGTCGGTCTGCTCCACCAGGCCGTCCACCAGCAATGAGTCCAGCGCGCGGTCCCGTTGGGCGGTGTCGGTGAGCCAGGCCACGTCGAGTTGAGCCCGGGTCACCGGGGAACTGCTGGCGCGCAAGACATCCAGCAGCTTGCCGCGCACCTGGCGGTCGGTCCCGGCGTAACGCTGCACGCGCTTGATGACCGTCCCGGCGGGGTAACCCGCAGCGCGCCAACGGCATCGGCTCAACGGACAGCCGCCGCACTGCGGTGCGCGCGCGGTGCACACCACCGCGCCCAACTCCATGAGGGCGGCCGAGAAGACCGGTGCCGTCTCGTCGGGTGGCAGCAGTGCGGCCACGTCGTCCAGGTCGCGGGCCCGGGCGGGTGCGTCCGCCTGACCGTGCAGCACCCTGGTGACCACCCGGCGCACATTGGTGTCGACCACCGGGACGCCGGCCGAATAGGCGAAGCACGCGACGGCACGGGCCGTGTAGGCGCCGATGCCGGGCAGGGTCAGCAGCGTCTCGACGTCACTGGGTACCTCGTCGTCGTATTCGCCCGCGATCACCACGGCACACTCGTGCAGACGCTTGGCCCGCCGCGGATAACCGAGCTTGCCCCAGGCGCGCAGCACCTCGGCCGATCCGGCGGCCGCGGTGGCCGACGGTGTGGGCCACCGTTCGATCCAGGCCAGCCAGATGGGCTCGACGCGCGACACCGGCGTCTGCTGCAGCATGAATTCACTGACCAAGATCTGCCAGGCGGAAACGCCTGGTCGCCGCCAAGGCAGGTCGCGCTGGGCCGATTCATACCAACCTACTAATTCGCCCGGGTCGATGCTCATGGGCGGCTCATGCAGAATGGCTGATATGCCCAACTCGAATCCGGTATCCGCTTGGAAGGCACTCAAGGACGGTAACGCCCGCTTTGTTGCCGGCGAACCGCAGCATCCCAGCCAGGACATCGCCCGCCGGGCCAAGCTCGCGCACGGTCAGAAGCCGACGGCCGTCGTGTTCGGATGCGGTGACAGCCGCGTCGCCGCCGAGTTGCTGTTCGACCAGGGACTGGGCGACATGTTTGTGGTCCGTACCGCCGGCCATGTGCTGGACAACGCGGTGCTGGGTTCGATCGAGTACGCGGTGTCGATCCTGAACGTGCCGCTGATCGTGGTACTCGGCCACGACAGCTGCGGTGCGGTGAAGGCGGCCATCAATGCCCTCGACGAGGGGCAGGTGCCCGGCGGTTACGTGCGCGACATCGTCGAGCGGGTGACCCCGTCGATCCTGATGGGCCGCCATTCCGGTCTGACCCGCGTCGACGAGTTCGAGGCCTTCCACGTCAAGGAGACGGTCAACCAGCTGCAGATGCGGTCGGCCGCGATCTCCAACGGTCTCGCCGCAGGCACCCAGGCCATTGTCGGCGCCACCTACCACCTGTCCGACGGACACGTGGAACTGCGCAGCCATCTGGGCAACATCGGCGAAGCCTGAGAATTTCGCTGGCGCCCCGACACGCCGGGGCGCCTCGGGCAACTGGGTATGACCTGGGCTTACCGTGAAAGCCGTGTTGGATCTCGAACCTCATGGGCCACTGCCCTCGCAGATTTACTGGCGGCGCCGCGCGCTGGCCATCGGAATCGCGGTAGTCGTCGTGGGGATCATCGCCGCGATCGTCGCGGTGATCGTGACCAGTAGCTCCGGAGCCGAGACCAAGTCAGCCGACGAACCCACTGCCGCCGCTGCCCCGCCCACGCCGCTGCCGGGCGAGAATCCCGAGGTCAAGTCCCCGGTGGTGCCGCCGGCTCAGCACGCACCGCCCCCGACCGCCACGCCGACGGCGGCCGTCACACCGCCACCCCTGCTCAAGGAGGGCGACGACTGCCCGGATTCGACACTGGCGGTCAAGGGCATCACGAGCCAGCCGCAGTACGTCGTGGGCGAGCAGCCGAAGTTCACCATGGTCGTGACCAACATCGGTCTGGTGGCCTGCAAGCGTGACGTGGGTGCCGCGGTGCTGGCCGCCTACGTGTACGCGTTGGACAACAACCGGCTCTGGTCCAACCTGGACTGCGCACCGTCCAACGAGACGCTGGTGAAGACGTTCAACCCGGGGGAGCAGGTGACCACCGAGGTCACCTGGACGGGCATGAGCTCGGCGCCGCAGTGCCCGATGCCGCGTCAGCCGATCGGACCGGGCACCTACAACCTGATGGTGCAGCTGGGCAATCTCAGATCGGCGCCGGTGCCGTTCATCCTGGCTCAACCCAATCCGCAGCTGCCCGGACCGCCCGCCGAGGGCGCACCGCCGGCTGAGCCGGCCGCACCGGGCAACTGACTCAGGCCAGCCGGTCGGCGATGGTCGACTCGGCCAGCAGCGACAGACCCTCACGGATGTGCCGGGCCCACATCGACCCGATGCCGTCCACCGACTGAAGATCGTCGGCGCTCGCAGCCAGCAGCCCTTGCAGTGAGCCGAACGAGCGGACCAGCAGATCGACGTGGGCGAACTGCAGTCGCGGGATGCCGGCCATCGCGCGGTAGCCGCGTGAGCTCATCGCCGAGTCCTGTGCCTCCGACGTCGACGGGTATCCGAAAACCCTTGCCAGCGTGGTGAAGTCGAGCAACTCGCTGTCGGTCAGCGCGTCCAGCTCATCGAGTGTCGCGTGGACCTGTGCGGCTGTCGGCGGGTCCGGCAGGGCGTGGTAGTCCCGCACGATCAGCTCGCGTGCGGCCTCGTTGTCGCCGACGAGTTCGTCGAGCTGCAGTTTGAGCTGGCGCCCGTCGGTGCCGAGTTCGACGACGTCGGCGTCGATCTCCAGGCTGATCCGGCGCACCATCTCCAGCCGCTGAACCACGGTCATGACGTCACGCAGCGTGACGAAGTCCTCGATCTCGGCGGTGGACAGCTGCTTGCTGACCTCGTCGAGCCGGCCCTTGTAGCGCTCCAGTGTGTTGATGGTCTGGTTGGCCCGCGACAGGATGGTCGCCGAATCGGGCACCACGTGGCGCTCGCCGGCGACGTACACCGTCACGATGCTCATCGAATGGCTCACCGAGATCACCGGATAACCGGTCTGGATCGCGGTGCGCTCGGCCGAGCGGTGCCGGGTACCGGATTCGTCGGTGGGGATCGACGGGTCCGGCACCAACTGGACGTTGGCCCGCACGATGCGGCCGCCGTCGCTGGACAGCACCACCGCGCCGTCCATCTTGGACAGCTCACGCAGGCGGGTGGGCGCGTAGCGCACATCCAGGGCGAACCCGCCGTCGCAGATGGCTTCCACGCTGTCGTCGTAGCCGAGCACGATCAGAGCGCCCGTCTTGCCGCGCAGGATGCGTTCCAGGCCGTCACGGAGCGGCGTTCCGGGAGCCAGCCGGCCGAGGGTTTCCCGTAGCGTCGGCCGAGCCAGATGCACGACGGTGCGGCTGGTGCGAGCACCGGAGTTCACGGCCATCAATTCTCCTAGGGTCGGCCGCTATTGTCCGCGATGTTCCCGATTGCTGGCAATTGCGATCTCCCTGAGTGCCCGCAAGGCCGCCCCGATGTGGTCGACGGTGATGACACGCAGCCCAGCGGGTGCACTGGTGACTCCGGGCGGCACCACGGCAATCGTAAAACCCAGCCGGGCGGCCTCGGCCAGCCTGCGGTCCATGCCGGTGACCCGGCGCAGATCGCCGACGAGTCCTACCTCGCCGATCACCACCGCATTCATCGGTAGTGCGATATCGAGATAGGCCGAGGTGATGGCCAATGCCACGGCCAGGTCCGAGGACGGATCGGTCAGCCGCATGCCGCCGACGGTGGACACGTACAGGTCGTGGCCGCCGATCGGCAGCGCGCAGCGGGTCTGGAGCACCGCGCTGATCATCGCGGCGCGGGCGGAGTCGACACCGCTGACCGCGCGCCGCGGCGGGCCCACCGGTTGTACGGCCAGCGCCTGGACCTCACCGATCATCGGGCGCTTCCCGTCCAGGGTGACGGTGACAGCAGTGCCCGGAACTGCCGCCGGACGTTGGTCGAGGAACAGCCCGGACGGATCGCTTACACACTCGATTCCGTTGTCGTGCATCTGAAAACAGCCGACCTCGTCGGCAGCGCCGAACCGGTTCTTGACCCCGCGGACCATGCGCAGGCTCGACGTGTGATCACCTTCGAAATGCAGCACCACGTCGACCAGATGCTCCAGGGAACGCGGGCCTGCGATGGCGCCGTCCTTGGTCACGTGCCCGACCAGGATCATGGCCACCGCCGGGTCTCCGACCGCGGTTTTGGCGTAGCCGGTCAGCGCTGTGGTCACCGCACGCACCTGTGTCACCCCACCGGTCACCCCGTCGGCTTCGGTGGTGGACATGGTCTGCACCGAATCGACGATCACCAGGCTGGGTTTGACCTCTTCGATGTGGCCGAGCGCGATCTGGAGGTCGGATTCGCCTGCGAGATAGACGTTGTCGTGTGTGCAGCCGGTACGTTCGGCGCGCAGCCGGATCTGGCCCGCGGATTCCTCACCGGACAGGTAGAGCGCCCGACGGCCGGTGTGGGCCCAGCGGTTGGCGACCTCGAGGAGAAGGGTGGACTTGCCGACGCCGGGTTCCCCGGCCAGCAACGTGACCGAACCGGCCACCAGGCCGCCGCCCAGAACCCGGTCCAGTTCGGTGACACCGGTCGCGTAATGCCGGGTGATACCGGGGTCGATCGACGTGATCGGAACCGCGGGCGACGTCGGGGCCACCGAGCGGCGGACGGAACTGCCCACCGACGCGAGTGTCGCTACTTCGTCGACTGTTCCCCACGTGCCGCAATTGGCGCAGCGCCCCACCCATTTGGGAGTGGCATGCTGACATTCCGAACAGCGGTATTGCGAACGTATTTTCGAAGCGGCCACGCCGTGACAGTAACGGCAACCCCCGACATCAGCGGTTAGGCACGCGCCGGTCAGGGGCCCCGCGGGTCAGCGGTGGGTCAGGTCAGTGATGCCCGCCGGCTTCGCTGCCACCGGCGGCAGCTTCGCTCGGCTCTTCGCCGGCCGTGTTGCGCCGCGGTGCCTCGCCCGCCGAGATCGGCACGGCGACAGTGGTCTCGCCGTTCTCGAACTTGAAGGTGAAGTCGTAGAGCAGGCCGTTGGTGACCGGCTTGGTCAGCGTGACCTTGGCGGTGACGGCGTCAGCGGCCTCGGTCTTCTCCAGCGGCTTGGTCTGGCCGTCGGGCTCACCCACCACCAGGACGCCGCCTGCCGGGATGGTCTGATCCCCGGTCAGTGCCACGTCGCCGACGGGGGACTTGATCGAGACGAGCTTGTTGGCCTGCTCGGTGGATCCGTTGGCTGCGACGAACAGCAGCTCGGCTTCCGAGCCGGCCTCGACGTAGTCCTTCTGCTGCGGCGCACGCAGGTGCACGTTGCGCAGCGCGATCGCGCCGGACTGTGCGTTGACGCCATTGACGGCGGGCTCCTGGGTGGCCGTCTGGGAGACCTGGCCGGCGCTGCACCCGGTGAGAACGGCTGCGGTCAGGCCACATGCGGCAAGACCGGCCGAGGCACGCATTGCGAAGCGGTTCACTCAAGCCTCCTGAGCTGGGTCGGCGTACTTCGACTATGCACAGTAGTAGGTGGCGTCGGCGGGCGGAATGCGAGGGCTTGGCAAACGCCTCGGAAGGGGGTCCGGCCACGGCCGCCCCGGGCGCGCAACGCCTTTGCGGGGGCAGCCGTTTCGAGCCCTCGGCTGGCCAGGTGATTGCACGCTTTCGTCACCATGTCAACCCCTGTTCTTCACCTGCATGGCCCCTGACCTGCATAGTTGGTGCGCGTGTGATCTGGGCCCGTGTTAGGATGGACTAGCGAAAGGGGCTCGAATCAGATGATTTTTAAGGTCGGAGACACCGTCGTCTATCCACACCACGGTGCTGCGTTGATCGAGGCGATCGAAACCCGGACTATCAAAGGCGAGCAGAAGGAATATCTCGTCCTGAAGGTTTCCCAAGGGGATCTGACCGTTCGAGTACCCGCAGACAACGCTGAGTATGTCGGTGTCCGCGACGTCGTGGGCCAGGAAGGTCTCGACAAGGTTTTCCAGGTGTTGCGGGCTCCGCACACCGAAGAGCCGACCAACTGGTCGCGCCGCTACAAGGCCAATCTCGAGAAGCTGGCCTCCGGTGACGTGAACAAGGTTGCCGAGGTTGTCCGGGATTTGTGGCGTCGCGATCAGGAACGCGGTCTTTCCGCGGGTGAGAAGCGAATGCTGGCCAAGGCCCGGCAGATTCTGGTCGGTGAGCTTGCGCTGGCCGAGAACACCGATGACGCCAAGGCGGAGACCATCCTCGACGAGGTTCTGGCCGCCGCGTCCTGACGCGTGGTGGCAACAACTGTCGCGGTCGTCCCGGCCGCCGGCTCAGGTGAGCGGCTAGGCGCGGGCAGACCCAAAGCGTTCGTCAAACTGGGGGACAAACCCCTGCTGGAGCACGCCCTCGATGGGCTGCTGGCCTCAGGGGTGATCGACAAGGTCGTGGTCGCGGTTCCACCCGCGCTCACCGACGAGGCCACCTTGGTCTTCGGGGCGCGCGCACAGATCGTGGCCGGGGGAGCGGATCGCACCGAATCGGTGGCGCTGGCCCTGGCAGCTGCCGGCGAACCGGATTTCGTCCTCGTGCACGACGCCGCCCGGGCGTTGACTCCCCCTTCGCTCGTCGCCCGGATCGTCGCGGCACTGGCCGACGGCCACGCCGCGGTTGTTCCCGGCCTCCCGTTGGCCGACACCATCAAGGCCGTCGACGCCAACGGCGCGGTGCTGGGCACGCCCGAGCGGGCCGGTCTGCGGGCCGTGCAGACCCCTCAGGGCTTCCACACCGATGTGCTGCGTCGGGCCTATCAACGTGCCGGTGCCGGTGTGGTCACCGATGACGCCTCGCTCGTCGAGCAGATCGGTACACCCGTACAGATCGTCGAGGGCGATCCGATGGCCTTCAAGATCACGACTCCGCTGGATCTGCTGCTCGCCGAGGCCGTCATGGCGCGTGGGGCATGTTGATCCCCAGAGTCGGGCTGGGAACCGACGTTCACCCGATCGAGCCGGGCCGGCCGTGTCGGCTGCTGTGCTTGGAATTCGAAGGCGCCGACGGCTGCGCCGGCCATTCCGACGGCGACGTCGCCGCGCACGCGTTGTGTGACGCGCTGCTCAGTGCGGCGGGCCTCGGCGACCTCGGCGGGGTCTTCGGCACCGACCGGCCGGAATGGCGGGGAGTCACCGGCGCCGCCATGCTGCGCCACGTGCGCGGGCTGGTGCAGGAAGCGGGCTTCGCGATCGGCAACGCCACGGTGCAGGTCATCGGAAACCGACCCAAGATCGGGCCGCGCCGTGAGGAGGCCCAGGAGGTGCTCTCCGGTCTGATCGCAGCTCCGGTGTCGGTCTCAGCGACCACGACGGACGGGCTCGGTCTGACCGGTCGGGGTGAAGGTTTGGCCGCGATAGCCAGCGCTTTGGTGGTTCCGGCGGAATAGGCCGGTAAGCTGGCACGTCGTGACCGATCGCGCTCAAGCTGTCGGGTCGGCAACAGAGACCGGCCTGCGGCTGTACGACACCATGGCGGGTGCCGTACGGGATTTCGTACCGCTGCGGCCGGGGCACGCTTCGATCTACCTGTGCGGTGCCACCGTTCAGGGCTTACCGCACATCGGTCATGTCCGTAGCGGAGTCGCGTTCGATGTGCTGCGCCGGTGGCTGACCGCCAATGGATACGACGTTGCGTTCATCCGCAACGTCACCGACATCGACGACAAGATCCTCAACAAGGCGGCCGACGCAGGCCGGCCCTGGTGGGAGTGGGCCGCGACCTACGAGCGGGCGTTCAGCGCCGCGTATGACGCGCTGGGCGTGCTCCCGCCGTCGGCTGAGCCGCGGGCCACCGGCCACATCACCCAGATGGTCGAGCTCATCGACCGGCTGATCGAGAAGGGGCACGCGTACGCCCAGGGCGGCGACGTGTACTTCGACGTCCAGAGCCAGGCAGACTACGGTGCGCTGTCCGGTCACCGGATCGACGATGTGCACCAGGGTGAGGGCGTGGCCACGGGCAAGCGCGATCAGCGCGACTTCACGCTGTGGAAGGGCGCCAAGCCGGGTGAGCCGTCGTGGCCGACGCCCTGGGGCCGGGGGCGTCCGGGCTGGCACACCGAGTGCGTCGCGATGTGCGAGGCCTACCTGGGCGAGGAATTCGACATCCACGCCGGCGGCATGGACCTGATCTTCCCCCACCACGAGAACGAGATCGCCCAGGCTCAGGCCGCGGGCGACGGGTTCGCCCGGTACTGGCTGCACAACGGCTGGGTCACCATGGGCGGCGAGAAGATGAGCAAGTCGCTGGGCAACGTGCTTTCGATTCCTGCTGTGCTGCAACGGGTTCGGGCTGCCGAGCTGCGCTACTACCTGGGCAGCGCGCATTATCGGTCCATGCTGGAGTTCTCCGAGAATGCGCTGCAGGACGCGGTGAAGGCCTACAGCGGCATCGAGGACTTCCTGCACCGGGTGCGCAACCGGGTCGGCGCGGTCGCCGTCGGCGACTGGACGCCGAAGTTCGCGGCCGCACTGAACGACGACCTCGCGGTGCCGATCGCACTGGCCGAGGTGCACGCCGCGCGGGCCGAGGGCAACCGCGCGCTGGATGCCGGTGACCACGACGGCGCGATGGCGCAGGCCACCTCGATCCGGGCGATGATGGGGATCCTCGGCTGCGATCCGCTCGACGAGCGCTGGGAATCCCGCGACGAGACGTCGGCGGCGCTGGCTGCGGTGGACGAGCTGGTGCAGTGGGCGCTGGCCGGCCGAGCTGAGGCCCGGGCCAATCGGGACTGGGCCGCGGCCGACGCCATCCGGGATCGACTCAAGGCGGCAGGCATCGAGGTCACCGACACCGCCGATGGTCCACAGTGGGCACTGGTGGACGGGAACGGAGCGTAGATGGCCGGGAATTCGCAGCGGCGCGGCGCAGTGCGCAAGCCGGGCACCAAGAAAGGGCCGACCGTCGGGTCCGGCGGCGTGCGTCGCCGCGGGCTCGAAGGCCGTGGCGCCACGCCGCGCGCCGATCAGCGCCCGCACCATCCGGCTGCCAAGAAGGCCGCCAAGGCGGCGCGTCAGGCACAGGGGCGGCACAAGAAGACCGACGACACCGAGTTGGTGCTCGGCCGCAACCCGGTGGTGGAGTGCCTGCGGGCCAAGGTTCCGGCCACCGCGCTGTACGTGGCGTTGGGCACCGAGGCCGACGAGCGTCTCACCGAATCCGTCCAGATCGCCGCGGACCGCGGTATCTCGATCCTCGAGGTGCAGCGCCACGATCTGGACCGGATGAGCTCCAACGGACTGCACCAGGGCCTGGCCCTGCAGGTGCCGCCGTACAACTACGCCCATCCCGACGATCTGTTGAAGGCCGCCCGGGACTCCGGGGAGCCCGCACTGATGGTGGCCCTGGACAACATTTCCGATCCCCGCAACCTGGGCGCCATCGTGCGTTCGGTGGCGGCGTTCGGCGGACAGGGCGTGGTGATCCCGCAGCGGCGGTCGGCTTCGGTGACCGCGGTGGCGTGGCGCACCAGCGCCGGGGCCGCGGCCCGTACTCCGGTGGCGCGCGCGACGAATCTGACTCGCACACTGAAGAGTTACGCCGATGCGGGTCTTCTGGTCGTCGGCCTCGATGCCGGCGGTGACACGACGCTGGACGAACTCGAGGGCACCGGGCCGATGGTCGTGGTGGTCGGCTCGGAGGGCAAGGGCCTGTCCCGGCTGGTCCGCGAGAACTGCGATGCGGTGGTGTCGATCCCGATGGCGGGGCCCACGGAGTCGCTGAACGCGTCGGTCGCGGCCGGTGTGGTGCTGGCCGAGATCGCCCGTCAGCGCCGAACCCTCTGATTTGACGTTCATTCTGCGGCTACGGCGCAGAAGTGCGAGTGTGCTCAGCCCTCACCGCAGAGTCAACACGGCCTAGGCCACGAAGACCCGCAGGCCGATCCACAGCGCCACCACACCGGCCACGAGGGTGAGCGGCACCGTCGCCAGCCCGACCCGGCTGAACTCGGTGAACCGAGCCGGCAGTCCTTCGCGATGAACAACATTGCGCCACAGTAGATTTGACAGCGATCCGACGTAGGTCAGGTTGGGGCCGACGTTGACCCCGATCAGCACGGCCAGCACCGCTGGCGGGCCGGCCCCGGCCACCAAGGGAAGCAGAACCAGCACCGCGGGCAGGTTGTTGACCAGATTGGCCAGCACGGCCGCCACCGCCGCCAGGCCCAACAGCGCGGGCAGCGAGTCGCCGACGGGGAGCACCCCACGCATGGCGTCACCCAGGCCGTTGCGGACGACCGCGTCGACCACGACACCCAGGCACAGCACGAACGCCAGGAACGGCACATTGACGGCGCGTACGATCCCGCCGACGGTGCTGCGACGCTGAGCCAGACTGCGCACGCCGAGCACCACCGCCCCGGCCAGCGCCGCCCAGGCCGGGGACACATCCACCACCGAGGTGACGACGAAGCCCGCCAGCGTCAAACCCAGCACCACGAGCACGAACACCGGAATCTCGGGCGGCGGGGGAGTCACCTCGGCGGCCGGACGGCTCAGCTCGTAGCGGAAAAGCAGGCGCAGTACGACGAATTCGACCGCGATGGCGGCCAGCCAGGGCAGCGCCATCACCGCAGTGAACTGGGTGAAGGACAATCCGGCCACGGCGAAGGCCAACAGGTTGGTCAGGTTCGACACCGGAAACAGCAGCGACGCGGAGTTGGCCAGATGAGCGCTGGCATACGCATGCGGCCGCGGCGGTATCGCCAGAGTGCGTGCGGTGGCCAGCACCACCGGCGTCAACAGCACCACGGTCGCATCCAGGCTGAGCACGGCTGTCGTCATCGCCCCGATCAGGAAGACCCGGGTCAGCAACCGCCGGGAATCGCCCTTGCTGGCCCGGGCCATCAGCATGCCCGCGGCGTGGAACAGGCCTTCGTCGTCACACAGATGGGCCAGCACCAATACGGCCGCCAGGAATCCGACCACCGGCAGCAGGCGATCGACCTCGGCCAGTGCGTCGTCCGGTGAGATCACGTCGGACACGATCAGCAGCCCGGCGGCCGGGATCGCCACGACGGCCTCGGGCCAGCCCTCCGGCCGCGCCAACGCGAACACCAGGACGACGGCCAGCGCGATGAGCGCGAGTATCAAGTGATCCACGGATCGGCGGGCTGCCACACGGTGGGCAGGTGCAGGCGCACACCGTCGCGTTCGGCCAGCCGGGTCAGCACCCGCATCGACACATCGAGGTCGTCGCCCGCGTACGGCAGCGCGCGCAGCGGCTCGTGCAGCGGGCGGAAGAAATCGTCCCAGTGGATCAGCACCACCCGCCGCGCCCCGACCGCGCGCACTGTTTCGGCCCAGTAGGTCTCGAAATACTGCTCGGACTGCAGCCCGAGCTGGCCGATCCCGAGGTAGACCACCTCGGCGCGTTGTCCCGTCAGGGCGTCCGGCACCGCCCCGGCGCTGCCGACGATCAGCAGCCGGTGGTCGCTGGGCCGATGGTGCACCAGGGTCGACCAGGCTTCTCCGCACTTGTACGCGGCGACCTTGACCGGCGGGACGACCGGTTCGGTGATGATGCCGGGGAATCGGTCCGGCGGGCAGTGTTCGGATTCGAAGAGCGTCACGTCATACGCACCGAGGGTGACGGCGTCGCCCGGAGTGACCGTGACGATCCGGTCGGGAGCCAGGCCACCCCCGACGCCGATCTGCGCGGTCGAGGTGCCGCCCACCAGTTGGGCGCCGGTGCGCTCGGCGACGACGGCCGAATCCATGGCGTGGTCGAAGTGGCTGTGTACCGGCAGCACCGCTTCGAGCTTGTCGACGCCGAGGCGGGCCAGGCTGCCGTCGATGCGGGACAGTGACGGCGCCAGCTTGCGCAGGACCACGTGCGGCAGTGTGGGTCGCGAGAAGAAGCCGTCGGTCAGTACTGCCGACGTGCCGTCATCCACGAGCAGCGTGCTGACCCCCGCCCAGGTGACGGTGACCGGGGATTGCGGTGTGGCCGACGGCGCGTCGAAGAACCGCGCATAGGGGGCCAGGTCAGGTCTGCCGGGCTTGAGCCGCATGGCTTCACCCTAGAACCAGGACCTATCCGTAGCGACGGCGGAACTTCTCCACCTGCCCCGCCGAGTCGAGATGCCGTGCGGTGCCGGTCCAGAACGGATGCGAGTCGTTGGTGACATCGACGACGATCAGCGGGTAGGTCTGGGTCCCGTCCGGGCCAGCCCACTCGATCGTGCGGTCACTGGTGGCCGTCGACCGGGTCAGGAACTGGGTGCCAGTGGCGGCGTCCTGGAACACCACGGGGTGATAGTCGGGGTGGATGTCGGGTTTCACTGGGATTCACCTTCTGTGTGGACGGATGCTGCGGGTTCGTCGATTCCGGGCTGACAGGGTTCTTCGTGCCAGTCCCCGAACGGGTCGGGGTAGTCGGCCCACTCCTCGGGTCGCGCCAGCTCGTCGTCGGTGAGCAGCGCACCGTGCAGCGCCTCGATGACGTCGCCGGGCCGCGCGCCGCAGACCAGGACGGTCAGCGAGATGTGGCGGTCGTCGAACTGGTGGTGCCAGTCGATGGCGGCCATCGCCAGGCGTTCGGGGTCGGTGTAGGCCAGCTCGGTGGAATCCATTGCCGCCAGCCATTTTCCGGCGTTACTGAAATGCATTCCACCGCCTGCGGATTCGATCCACATGACGTCGGCCGGCCGATTGGCGAGCCAGGCCCGGCCGCGGGTGCGCACCACGCCCTCGAGGAGGAGGTCGACGGCGTCGTGTAGGCGCATCGGGTGAAACGGTCGGCGCGCGGCGAATTCGACGATGATGACCTCGTCGTCGGGTTCCAACGGTGGTTCACCGGCCAGGAGTGGATCGTGCGGTGTCGGGGTACGCCCGCGCCGGCTGTTCGGCTCCAGATGTGCCAGGCCGAGTTCCACCTGGTCGGGACCCACGGTGATGCGGGCGCGGGGCGCGAGCCGGCGGAGCACCGACAGGGTAGTGGCCTCGGGCTCGTTGAGCACGAGCATGTCGGCGAACTCGGCCTGGCCGACGACCACCTGGGCGACCGTGCGTCCGTCGGGCAGTTCCTCGTCGCCGACGGACTGTTGCAGCCACACCGTGGCGTCCAGGCACGCGACCACCGCGTCGATGGTGACGTCGCGAGAGGCGGGTCCGTCGATATAGCCGGGTCCGACGTGGACCCGGATGGTGTTGATGGCCCAGCACACGGGCTCGGCCTCCAGCCAGGGCATCAACTGCACGACGATGCGTTCCACGTCGCCACGCCGGTGCAGGCGCCGCAACAGGATCAGCAGGTCGTCGCGAACTGTGCAGGACACGCAACCGTGGGCGAGCTCGAGGGCGAGTTCGGATGTCCCGCTGCCGTCGGACACCGTCCGCAGCACCACGTGTCCGTCAAAGGTGTGGCGCACGAGCACGGTTCCCGGCCTGCGGCCCAGTTCTTCTGCTACGCCGTCGCTGTCACCTTGACCGGCGATCAGCACCACTGGGGTTCGCACCGCACCTCCCGACACAGTTGTTGTTGAAAACGATTATCATTATCGTGAGGCTACCCCATCCGAAGGAGACCGATGTCTGCCCACTGCCAAGTCACCGGGCGCTCGCCCGGGTTCGGCAACACGGTGTCGCACTCGCACAAGCGCAGTCGCCGCCGCTGGAACCCCAATATCCAGACCAAGACCTACTACCTGCCGACCGAAGGGCGCCGGATCCGACTTCGGGTCAGCGCCAAGGGAATCAAGGTGATCGACCGCGACGGCATCGAGGCCGTGGTGGCCCGGCTGCGTAGCGCGGGGGAGAAGATCTGATGGCCAGCACCGACATCCGGCCGATCGTGAAGCTGAAGTCGACCGCGGGGACCGGGTACACGTACGTCACCCGCAAGAACCGCCGCAACGACCCGGACCGGATTGTGCTGCGCAAGTACGACCCGGTGATCCGCCGCCACGTCGAATTCCGTGAGGAGCGCTGATGGCCAAGCGATCCAAGATCGTCAAGAACGAGCAGCGCCGGAAACTCGTGGAGCACTATGCCGAACGGCGGGCCGAGCTCAAGGAGGCCATCCGCAGTCCGGAGAGCACGCGTGAGCAGAAGGCCGCGGCGGTCTCGGCCCTGCAACGTTTGCCGCGTGACTCAAGCCCGGTCCGGCTCCGCAACCGGGACGCGGTCGACGGGCGACCACGTGGTCATCTACGCAAGTTCGGCCTGTCACGGGTCCGGGTGCGCGAACTGGCGCACCGCGGTGAACTGCCCGGCGTACGGAAGTCGAGTTGGTGATGGCGGCTAATTCCCGGAAGAGCACCAAGAAGCGACCGCCGGCCACCGATCTCAAGAAGCCGAGGCGCAATCAGCTGAAGGCCCTCGGGGTGACCGAGGTCGACTACAAGGACGTCCACCTGCTGCGCACGTTCATCAGCGAGCGGGGCAAGATCCGGTCCCGGCGCATCACCGGCCTCACTCCGCAGCAACAGCGCCAGGTCGCCACGGCGATCAAGAACGCCAGGGAGATGGCGCTGCTGCCGGTGGTCGGCCCGGCCTGACCTACCATCGACGGCGATAGGGCGACTGCGGATCGTGGAAGCCGGTGTGAATCCGGCGCGGTCCCGCCACTGTGATCGATCGACCAGTTTCCGCTGGTCGTCGAGAGCCAGATACGCACCGCAGTCGCCACCTCGCACGCACTGGGGCGGATCTCCCCGGAGAGGATGGGTACGCCCATGGCTGCTCGTTGGCTGACCGCCGGACTGGCATCGCTGCTACTGGTATCGGGGTGCGCCTCGACCGCGGCGCCCGACACCGCAGGCGGCGCCCCACCGGGATTCCCGGTCACCGTGGACAATTGCGGCGTCAGCTCGACCTATGAGCGTCCGCCTACTCGCGCTGTCGCGCTCAACCAGCATGCGATCGAGGTGCTGTTGGCGCTGGGCCTGGAGAATTCGATGGTCGGCACGTCCTATCTCGACGATCGGATCCTGCCGGAGTACCAGGCCGCCTACGACGGCGTTCCGGTACTCGCCAAGGAATATCCGTCCTACGAGTCGCTGCTGGCCACCGAACCCGATTTCGTCTACGGCGGCTGGGACAGCGCGTTCGACGAGAAGGAGGGCCGCGGCAGGCAACGGCTGAACGATGCCGGGGTCCACACCTACCTCAACATCGAGGACTGCCGGGACGAGGCCGTCACCATGTCCACGGTCGATGACGAAATACGGGGCATCGGAACAATCTTCGGCGTCACCGACCGAGCCGAGCAGCAGATCGAGAAGCTCCACGGCGAGCTGGCGCAGTCCGAGGCCAAACTACGCGGGGCCCAGCCGATACGCGTCGCCGTTTACGACAGTGGCGAGGCGACGGTGTTCACCTCGGGCGGCAAAGGCATCGGCAACCTGATGATCGAAGAGGCCGGCGGAGTCAACGTGTTCGCCGATGTCCCCAAGGTCTGGGGTGACGTGTCGTTCGAGCAGTTCGCCGAGCGCGCGCCCGAGGTCATCGTGATCTACGACTACGGGGATCAGCCGGTCGAGGACAAGAAGCGATTCCTCACCGAACATCCTCTGCTGCAGCATGTTCCCGCGGTCTCCCAGCAGCGGTTCGCCGTGCTTCCGCTGTCGTCGGTGGTCGTCGGTGTACGGGTTGGCCGGGCGGTGGAGTCGCTGGCGCGACAGCTGCACCCGGACCGGTTTGCGTGATGCCCTACCGGCTGGTCCTCGTGGCGCTGGCGGGGCTGCTGCTGACGACGATGACCGCCGGAGTGGCGATCGGTTCGGTCTCCATCCCGCCGGGGCAGGTGTGGGCCATCGTGTTGCACTCCGTGCATCCGGGCCTCGTCGAGCAGAGTTGGCCTGCGGTACGGGAATCCATCGTGCTCGACGCCCGGCTGCCCCGGGTCGTGCTGGGGGCGGTGGTCGGCGCCGGTCTGGCGGCGTGCGGCATGGCGTTGCAGGCCGTGGTGCGCAACCCACTTGCCGATCCCATGCTGCTGGGGGTCTCCTCGGGAGCCGCGGTCGGTGCCGTCGCCGTGCTGGTCCTCGGCGCCGGCGCATTGCAGGCACTGACCTTGCCGCTGGCGGCCTTCCTCGGGGCCTTCCTCGCGCTCGTCGCGGTCTACTTTCTGGCTCGCACGGGCGGGCGGATGACGACCGTGCGGCTGGTTCTGGCCGGTGTGGCGGTGGCCGAAGTACTGTGCGCGCTGGCGAGCCTGATGATCGTGACCTCTGACGATCCGCACAAGACACAGTCGGCGGTGCGATGGATGCTCGGCGGCCTGGGTGGCACCACCTGGCGCATGGTCTGGGTGCCCGCGCTGGCGGTGATCCTCGGCGTATTGGTGCTCCTGGCCTTCACCCGATCGCTGAACCTGCTCTACACCGGTGAGGAGGCGGCCGCCTCGCTCGGGCTCGATGTCCACCGGTTCCGGGCGGGGATGTTCGTCGTCGTGGCGCTGATGGTCGGCGCCATGGTCGCGGTCAGCGGCACGATCGGATTCGTCGGGCTGATCATGCCCCATGTGGTGCGGCTGCTGGTCGGGGCCGACCACCGCAAGGCGTTGCCGGCTGCGGCATTGCTGGGGGCGGCATTCCTGGTGGCGTGCGACATCGTGGCCAGGACCGTGGCCACCCCGGAGGAACTGCCCGTCGGGATCCTGACCGCACTGGTCGGCGGGCCGTTCTTCCTGTGGCTGATGCGACGAAAGGCCGGGGTGTGACGGTAGAAGTGGTGTTCGACGCGGTGTCGGTGTCGATGCGCGGCAAGCCGGTGGTCACCGATGTCTCGCTGGTGGTCGCCCCGGGTGAGGTGCTGGCCGTGGTCGGACCGAACGGAGCGGGCAAGACGACGTTGCTGCGCACGCTGTACCGGGCTCTGCGGCCGAGTACCGGACGGGTGCTGGTCGACGGCGCCGACGTGTGGAAGATTCCGGGCAAGCAGGCCGCACGCCGGGTGGCGGCGGTATTGCAGGAAGCGACAGGCGATTTCGAACTCACGGTGTACGACATGGTCGCGATGGGCCGCACACCGTACAAGCGGTCCTTCGCGGCTGACAGCCGTGAGGACCGCGAGATCATCGGCGGGGCGTTGGCGGCACTGGACATCGCGGATCTGAGCGGCGCCGATTATGGCCGGCTGTCCGGCGGGCAGAAGCAACGGGTGCTCATCGCTCGCGCGCTGGCCCAGCGCACCGACGTCATCGTGCTCGACGAACCCACGAACCACCTCGATCTGCGTCACCAGCACGAGGCCCTGCGCCTGCTGCGGGACACGGGAGCGACGGTGATCGCCGCACTGCACGACCTGAATCTCGCTGCCGCGTATTGCGATCGGATCTGTGTGCTCGACGGCGGGGAGGTGGTGACGATCGGGACCCCGGTGGAGGTCCTCACCGCGGATCTGCTTGCCGACGTATACGGGGTCGCGGCCCGGATCACTGTCGACGCCGGTAGGCCTCAGGTCGGCGTCGTGCCCAAGGCGGTGGCGACGTCGTGAACATCGCCACCCAACTCGGCGAAATCGCTTCGCTCGGAGGGTTCTTCGCGATCACCGTCGGCGGGGACCCGGCCGGCTGGGTCCCGGTACAACGTTGTTACGACGACGGCTGCGTCAACCTCGTCGCGAAAACCTCAGCCGGATACCGCACGACCGATCTGCGTATCGGTGCCTCCCTGGTTCAGTTCAGCCATGCATCGCGGTTGTGGTCACCGCTGCTGGCCGGTGCGCTGCAGTACGGTGTGCTGCCCGAGCTGACCGATCTGCAGCGTCATGCCACCAGCACCGAGCTCCGGCTTCCGATGGCTGTGGGCACACCCGTCGACGGCGCACTGGCAGGGCAGCTGTACCGGCTCGTGATCACCGAGCACCTTGAGCCTTTGGCCGCCGGGCTCAAGGTCAAGATGGCGCCGGGGCTGCTCTACGGCAACGCCGCTGCCGCTCTGGTGGCAGCCGCACATGAGCTGGCCCGGGCCCGACCGGAATTACGTGACGACGTTCGGCACGTCACCGAATCATTGTTGATCACGGGCGAATTGGCCGGGACGGGTGACCTGACCGACCTGACATTCCGCCGCCGCAGCTGCTGCCTCTACTACCGGGTGCCCGGCGGCTCCAACTGCGGGGACTGTGCACTGACGAGACCGCGCGGTCAGGCGTAGGGCCGTGCCGGCGGCTCGGTACGGACCGCGCTCAGGGCAGTCATCGTCGGAATACTGCCTCGGCTCGAATCGCTTTGTCCCGCGGGGATCGTGCCCTCGACTTTGATCCAGGTGTTCTCCGGATACTCGGCCAACTGATTGGCAGCCGGCCCGGACAGGTGGATGCGGGCCAGCTGAGCGTCTGCGGCACAACAGATGATCACCACTCGGGCCAGATCTGTGCGCTCACCGTCACGCATCGTGAAACCGGAGACGGTCACGGTTCGGCCATCGAGGGTGCCTGCACTGTCTTGAGCCACTCGCGTCAGCACGTCGGGCAGCGAGATTTCCGGTGCCCGGCCGTCGGGAAGGGGAGGGAAAGCGCGCCTCAGCACATCGGTGGAGACTTCGGACACCGACGCGGCCTGCGGGCGGATCGCCGGTGGCACGACGAATGCCAGCAGCGCGATCGGGATCAGCAGCAGCCAGGCCGTACCCCGTCGGTGGGAATGGTCGTGATGCGCGGGTTCCTCGTCGCGACCGTGCCGGATATCGGCCACGATCGATGCCAGGGCCAGCACGATCAGCAGCACGGAGGTGGCGGCCAGGTAGGGAAGCAGCGACGGTTTCACGTACCGGGTGAAGGCGCCGGTGAGTGTGATGATCGCCGTGCTGACGCCGATCAGCAGCAGCAAGGCGTTCTCGGTTTCCCGGCTCACTGCGGTCCCACGATCAGCAGTCCGACACCGGTCGCGACGAGCGTGGCGACCAGGAACGTCACGGGCGCGAAGCGAATCGCGAAGGCCCGGCCGAACATTCCGGCCTGCATCGCGAACAGCTTGATATCGACGGCGGGCCCGACCACCAGGAACACCAGTCGCGGCAGCAGCGGCAGCATGGTCAGGCTGGCCGCGACGAAGGCGTCGGCCTCCGAACACAACGCCAGCACCACGGCGAGCAGGGCCATGGTGATGACGCCCAGGATCATCTGGCCGGCCAGATGCTCGTACACCCAGGTCGGCACGAGTACGTGCAGGGCCGCTGCGGCGGCCGCCCCGACAACCAGGTACGAGCATGCCGACAGGAAATCGTGTCGGGCGGCTTCGGTGAACAGCAGCCACTTCGAGCCGTCGCTGTGGTGAGGTCGCGGCAGTCTGCGGGTGATCCATTCCGGGCGGCCGAACCGGGCCCATGCGACTCCCATGATCAGCGCGGTACACAGCGAGGCCACGCACCTGGCGACAACCATCTGTGGATGACCGGGAAACGCGACGGCGGTTGCCACCAGCACGACTGGATTGATGGCCGGTGCCGCGAGCATGAACGTCAGCGCCGCCGCGCCCACCGCGCCGCCCGTGTCATCTCCGAAAAGTCGGCGGGCCACCGGAACCGACCCGCATTCGCACCCAGGTAGTGCCGCGCCACCGATACCCGCGGCCAGGATTGCCGTGCCGGTGCGTCGCGGAAGCCACCGGGCCAACCGGTCGGGTGTCGCGAAGACCGCGATCAGGCCGCTGATCACCACCCCGAGCGCCAGAAACGGCAACGCCTGGACGAACACGCCGCAGAACACCGTGGCCGCAGTCGCCACGTCGGGGGTGCCGTCGACGAAACTGCGCATGGCGTTGCCTGCCAGGGCCAACGCGATGATCCCGAACACCAGCACCTGCATGGATGTCGGTCGCCAGCGCAATGCTGCCGATGTCATGGCCACGGCGGACATGATGCCAGCCCCAGGTGGGAACCAGCTGGGCGGGATGCAAATGACTATCATTTTCATCGGGTGGGGCTAGGCTGGGCAGATGGTGTGGCATGGCTTGCTTGCGAAGGCAGCGACAACGGTCGTCACCGGCGCGGTCGGGGTGGCGGCATACGACGGCTTACGTAAGGCCGTGGCCAAGGCGCCGATTCGGGAAGCGGCGGTGACGACGACCGCGTGGGCGTTGCGCGGTGCCCGCAAAGCCGAAGAAGGCGCCGAGTCGGCCCGCCTGAAAGTCGCCGATGTGATGGCGGAGGCGCGCGAACGGATCGGCGAGGAAGTACCGCCTCCCGCCGTCGCCGATGCCGGGCATTCGCACGACCACTGAGTGCTGTGGCCACTCTCGAGGTCGTATCCGACGCCGCAGGCCGGATGCGCGTGCACGCGCCCTGGTTCCGGGGTGACTCGCTTCGCGCCGTCGCGATAGAGGATGCCGTCGATCAGGTGCCAGGTGTGCGGGCCGTTCATGCCTACCCACGGACCGCTTCTGTCGTGGTGTGGTACTCGCCGAAGCGTTGTGACCGCAGCGCGGTCATGACCGCGATGTCGACGGCGGGTGAGGTTGCCCGGCATCTGGTTCCAGTTCGGACACCCCGATCGGCTGACATCCATAACGGCGACATCGTCCGAATGACATTGGGCGCGTTGGCCTTGGCGCTGCTGGGAGTGCGGCGATACATATTTGCCAGGCCGCCGTTGCTCGGGCCGACGAGTCGGATGTTTGCAACCGGAGCGACGATCGTGACGGGTTACCCCTTCTTGCGGGGCGCGTTGCGGACGCTGGCCGGAAACCGCAGTGCGGGCACTGACGTTCTCGTCTCGGCTGCCACCGTGGCCAGTCTGGTGCTGCGGGAAAACGTCGTAGCGCTTACCGTCCTGTGGCTGCTCAACATCGGGGAGTATCTGCAGGATCTCACTCTGCGCCGCACCCGCCGGGCAATCGCCAATCTGCTGCAGGGCACACAGGACACGGTGTGGTTGCGGCTGGCCGACGGCACCGAGGTCGAGGTGCCCATCGACGGGGTGCGGGTCGGTGACGAGGTGGTGGTCCACGAGCAGGTCGCCATTGCCGTCGACGGTGTGGTGAGCGAAGGCGAGGCCATCGTCGACCAGTCGGCGATCACCGGCGAGCACCTGCCGGTGGCGGTGACCACGGGAAGTCAGGTCTACGCGGGTTCGGTGGTGGTCCGCGGGAGGTTGGTCATCACTGCCGAAGCAGTCGGCCGCCACACCACGATCGGGCGCATCATCAGCCGGGTCGAGGAAGCGCAGCAGCACCGGGCGCCCATTCAGACTGTCGGTGAGAACTTTTCGCGACGCTTTGTGCCTGCCTCCTTCGTGTTGTCGGCGCTGACCCTGGTGATCACCAGGGATGTGCGTCGCGCGATGACGATGCTGCTGGTGGCCTGCCCCTGTGCGGTGGGTCTGGCGACACCGACGGCGATCAGCGCCGCGATCGGGAACGGCGCCCGGCGCGGCATTCTCATCAAGGGTGGCTCACATCTCGAGGAGGCCGGTCGGGTCGATGCGATGGTGTTCGACAAGACGGGCACGCTGACCATCGGACGCCCGATTGTCACCAATGTGGTTGCCTTCCATAAAGACTGGGAGCCCGAGCAAGTTCTGGCCTATGCGGCGAGTTCGGAGATCCACGCACGGCATCCGTTGGCCGACGCCGTGCTGAGGTCTACGAAGGAACGCCACATCGAGATACCCCCGCACCAGGAGTGCGAGGTCCTTGTCGGACTCGGCATGCGGACCAGGGCCGATGGGCAAACGTTGCTGCTGGGCAGTCCGTCGCTGCTGGCTCAGGAGAAGGTCAGGGTGACCAAGCGGGCTTCGGAATGGGTGGGCAAACTGCGCCGGAGTGCCGAGACCCCGCTGCTGCTGGCTGTCGACGGAAAACTCGTCGGCCTGATCGGATTGCGGGACGAGATCCGGCCCGAGGCTGCCGAGGTTCTGCGGGAGCTGAGGGCGACCGGTATCCGCCGTATGGTGATGCTGACCGGCGACCATCCCGACGCCGCGGCGGCCGTCGCCGACGAACTCGGTATCACCGAATGGCGCGCCGAGGTGATGCCCGAAGACAAACTCGCGGTCGTGCGTGAACTCCACGCCGAGGGGCATACCGTGGCGGTGATCGGCGACGGGGTCAACGATGCACCCGCACTCGCCGCGGCCGACATCGGTATCGCGATGGGCCTCGGTGGCACCGATGTGGCGGTCGAGACCGCCGACGTGGCACTGGCCAGTGATGATCTGCGCCGGCTGATCGATGTTCGCGCCCTCGGTGGTCGGGCGGTGGACGTGATCCAGCAGAACTATGCGATGTCGATCGCCGTGAATGCAATCGGGCTACTCATCGGGGCGGGTGGCGCGCTGTCGCCGGTTCTTGCCGCGGTCCTGCACAACGCATCGTCGGTGGCCGTGGTGGCCAACAGTGCCCGGCTGATCCGTTATGAGCTCGGCCAGCAGCAGCCGCGTCAAGGTTGCTCAGTTTGCGAGCACTCACCCGGACGAGGCTCCGATCAGCTCGTAGGCGCTCCGGCAGGTTCGTGCGGTCCCAACGCCCCGCCGCGATCCAGTCGCACGCATCCCGCGCGTCGGCTTCGTTGCCGATCGGCCCGACCCAGATCGCAGCCGCGCTGGGAACCCGTTCTGCCGAACAGGGTTGCAGTACGAGCACCGGGCTGAGATCGGCACTTCTGGCAGCGCAGGCGAACGTGCCCAGCAGACATTGGGTGCTCAGCAACACTCCGTGTGGGCAGCCTCGTACGACGTTTCGCAACATGCGGAACAGTGGCGATTGCGGATCGGACGACGAGCAGCGCATGCAGACGGCGACGGTGAACGGTTCGCAGGTGTAGACCTGCCACGACATACGGACACCTTTCCATGGCGGCCCGGTCAGGCCCGTGTTGTTGAAAATCATTTTCAACTTGACGATTCCACGCTACAGTGCGGACCACGGCTTGTCGAAAATCATTTTCAATAAGTCGTGGGTGGGTGGCACGCTTCCGAAGGGATCGCAATGGGGAATGGCCGTTCCGGCTCTGCGCCGAAACCAGTTGCCACACGGAGGATCTCATTTTCTTTCGACGCCACGTCGCCCTCGCGACGCCATTTCGCCGCCGGCGACATCGCACTGAGTCATCTGGTCGCGCTCCTGTCTGGATTCTTCCCGTCGGGAGAGGGGTTCTTCATCCACTCCGTCCGCAGCTACCGCGACCAGATCGATGACCCGTGGCTCAAAGCCCAGGTCGCCGGTTTCATCGGTCAAGAGATGACGCATGGGTTGCAGCATCGTGCGTTGAACGTGGAACTGATCAGAATGGGCTACTGGGCCACCGGCGGTATTGACCGGCTCGGCGCCAAGCTGGTCAAAAGCTTTGAGCGGCAGCATGACCGGTTGCCGAGCGTCATTGTGAGATTCGCGTTGGCTGCTACGGCCGCTGTCGAGCACCTGACCGCGGTGCTGGGCGCTCAGGTGTTGGATACGCCCTGGATTCAGCGGCAGCTGACCGATCCCGAGGTTCGGGCCATGCTGAATTGGCACGCGATCGAGGAGATGGAGCACAAAGCCGTGGCGTTCGACGTGTACCGGCACGTCGGTGGGACCGAGCGGATGCGCCGGGCAGCCATGGCCACCGTGCTGTTCCTGTTCCTGACCAGAGCCGTCGTGCTGCTGATCTCCGTGGGCTCGGACAGCTGGGCCTGGCGCCATCCCGCCCGGACTCTTCGTAGCCTTGCCGCCTTACCCCGTTCCCCGCTGTTCTCCGGAGTGCTGTCGCAAATTCGGCGCTACTTCGCACTCGGCTTTCATCCCCGCGACATCGACGACAGTGAGTTACTCGAGCGCTGGCGCGATCACTATTTCGGCGGCGGCGGTGCTCTGCTGGATCACCTCCGGTAGCGCGGAACGGTGGTGCACTCCTGTCACGGGAGCTCCACTTTGCTTGCCAGCCAACGTCCGTCGATCTTCTTCATGGTCATCCTGATCCTGCTGCGGTCGAGCCGCGGCTGCGGGTTTGTCGCATTGCTCACGGATTGATCGACGAACAACAGGACCTCGACCGTGTCGGGTGAGGCCGACTTGACGGCCGATTCGACCACCATGCCGTGCGCCGCTGCCTTGTTCTCGGCCAACAACCGGCGCAACTGTGCGCTGGACTGCGCGTATTGGTCCTTGAATTCACCGGTCGACCCGTCGGCCGCTGACGTGAAGTTCTCATCGAGCTTGCCGCCGTCGATGTTGGTCAGCACGCCGACGAATCGCTGGGCCGCGCTTAGCCCCTCGCGTGCGGCGATGTCGTTGTCGCGCTGATGCTTCCATTGCCACCCAACGAACGCCGTGGCGATGAGTATGGCAATGGCCAGCAGGCCGGCCGCCGTATTCAACGCGGAACGCGGCCGGCTCTGCGGGTCTGTGCCGGTCTCTTCGATGTTCTGCTCTGGCATATCTTTCCTGACCGGTCCTACGGGAGCTCGACCTTGGCGGCAAGCCAACGTCCGTCGATGTTCTTCATGGTGATTTTCATCCGGCTGCGGTCGATCCGCGGATCAGGCAGGGTGCTGTTCGTCACCGTCTGATCCACCATCAGAAGGACCACGACTTCGTCGGTCGTCTTGGACTTGATCGCCGAATCCACCACTGTCCCATGAGCTGTCGCCTTGTTGTCGATGAGCAGTTGGCGTAGCTGAACGCTCGACCGGGTGTACATGTCCTTGAACTCGTCGGTGGCACCGTCGAGGATGCGGGTGAAGTTCTCATCGACCTTGGTGCTGTCGATGCTCGTCAGCGTTTCGGCGTACGCGCTCGCCGTCGACCGGGCCTGGTTCGCTGCCATGTCCACCTCGCGGTGGTGCCACACCTGTGAACCCAGTATCGCCGAGGCCGCCGCGGCGGCGATAAGGACGGCCGCACCTGCTGCCACCGACAGTCGGGCGAGGCGGCCGATGCCGGGATCGTCCTCGGGGGTGGGGGTGGGGGTGGAGGTGTCGTCGTCGATCGTTGCCGTCACGGTGTTTCCTTGTCGAATCTCGGTCCCGGGCAGGGCTTTACCGCGCACCTGTGGCGGTCGCCACAATCCGGTGGTCCCGGTGAAATCGGCGTTGACAGGGACCGGCGCCCACCCTACGTTACTTCGATAACGATAACCATTTTCATTTATGGCCGGTTTTGAGGCCGCGAGGAGGGGTTGGGATGGCCGCTGGAACGCCCGTCGGGATGGCCGGTACCGTCGCGGACACTCGACAACCGCGATTGAAAGACGGTGAACACCAGCCGGGATGGTTCGTCAGTCGCCGGGTCGACATCTACTTCGTCTTCGGTCTGGGCGCATTGCTGTCGGCGATCCTGTTCGCAGCAGAGAGTCACAAGGGTGTGTTTCTGGTTGGGGCAGTGGCTTTTTCGCTACTCTCGGACCTACCGCACGTGTTGACCACGACGGTGCGGGTGTGGCTCGATCCTCGGGAGCGGTCACGGTACCGGTTGCACTACGTGCTGAGCTTCGCCGTCGTCGCGACGACCGTCGGGGTGCTCTGGTTTGGTGGGTGGCTGGTGCCACTGTTGGCGATCTGGGCGTACTGGCAGGTCTTTCACGTCCTCAAACAGCATTTCGGCATCGTGAACATCTACGCCGCGAAGAACGGGTACAAGGGGCCCCGGAAGCGGCTGAAGTACGCGTTGTATGCCGCCTGCCTGGCCCCGGTTCTCTACCGGGCGAGCCACGGGCTGAACTTCTCGGAGTACGAGGTGTTCGGCCACCGGTTGCCGTTCTCCAACCTGAGTGTCCCGGTACCGCCGATTCCCAACGCGCTCATCGTCATCGTGTACGCGGTCGCCGCCGTACTGGTGGTGATGGCGGTGGCCGAGCAGATCAAGCTGCGCCGTGACGGGCAAACCCCGCTGCCCACGATGGCAGTGGCCACCTTCATCATCGCGGCACTGTCGTACAACCTGTCCTACCTGCTGGTGTCGGACCTGTTCGCGCTCATCCTGATCGCAACGACCACCCACAGCCTGCAGTACCACCTGATCAACTGGACCAGGAACAACACCCGATTCGCGGCATCCGAGGACCCCAACGAGAAGAAGCTGCTGCTGGCCCGGCTCTCCACGCGCAAAGCCCTTCCGCTCTACGTGGCAGGTCTGGCGTTGCTGGGCATCCTTGCCGGACAGTTGGACACCGTCATCTTCGCGGTCCCACTGATGTTCGTGTTGCACCACTTCTACATGGACGGCGCGCTCTGGAAGAGCAAGGGCAACCCCGAGCTGGCGTACGACCTGGGAATCGTTCGTGCCAAGTGACCTGAAGACATCGCTGAAGGTCCGTGAGGTCGCCTCGCCCGCGGAGGTCAGGCGGTTCGTCGACCTGCCGTGGCACCTCTACCGTGGCGACGCCCGGTGGCGCCCGATGCTGCGCCGGGTCATGCGGACGAAGATGGATGCCCGCAGGAATCCGCTGCACCACGAGGTCGACGTCGTCAACTTCGTTGCGTACCAGGGCGACCAGCCGGTCGGCCGGATCTCGGCCAGCATCGACTCCGAGTACGTCAGGCGGTACGGCGACTGCGCGTTCTTCGGCCACTTCGAGAGTTCCGCTGACGACAGTGTGGCGGGCGCCCTGCTGGAAACCGCGGAGAACTGGGCGCGCCGTCGCGGCATGGTCAAGATGGTCGGCCCCTACAGCTATTCGACCCGCGAGGAGGTGGGGTTGCTCGCGGAGGGCTACGACACCCCGCCGACCCTCATGCAGCCGTACAACCCGCCCTACTACCTGAGCCTCGTCGAGTCCGCCGGGTACCGGAAGAAGTTCGACAGTGCGTCCTATCGCTGGAACACCGGGTCCGGCAGTGCTGTTCAGCAGCGTCTGGTCAAACGTGCCGATGCGGTGATGGATGCGCAGGGGGCTACGGTGCGGCCCGTTCGGATGAAGGATTTCGGCAACGAGCTGGAAACCCTGCGGGTTCTCTACAACGACTCCTTCGCGCGCCATCCCGAGAACGTTCCACTGAGCAAGGCCGTGTTCGCCGGGATGGCCGCGGAGATGCGGCCGTTGATCGATCCCCGCATCGTCAGGATCGTCGAGGCCGCCGGGGAACCCGTCGGGTTCTTGTTGATGTTGCCTGACGTAAACGAGATCGTCGGGCAATCCGGGCGGCTCACACCCTCGATGTTGCTGCGCATCGCGGCCAAGCATCGGGGACGTATCCGTGGTGTCGAGACTGCGGTCGTCGTTCTCATCGGTGCCTCCGAAACCCGGTTCGGCGCGGGCATCGGCCGCATCCTCGCGGGCGAGATCGTCCGGGCCGGCACCGGCAGCGGTTACTCATCGGTCGCGACCACGTGGGTGCACGAAGACAACGTGTGGTCGAATTCGTTGGCCGCGCAGATGAAGACCGAGCCGGACAAACGGCATCGCGTCTACCAGAAGGCGCTGTGATGGCCGGCCGTGTTCTCGTCACCGGAGGCGCCGGCTATCTGGGCCGGGCGCTGGTCACCGAGCTGGTGCGGACCGGCGAGGCGGTCACTGTGATGGCAGGCCCTGACGATCATGCGGTCCAACCGGGGGGTTTGGGCCGCGGCGTCGAGGTGGTCCGGGCCGACATCACCGATGCGACCAGTGTCGATGCGGCCATGCGTGGTATCTCCCACGTGTATCACCTCGCGGGCATTGCTTCTCCGAATTCTCGCCTGGCCCACACCATCTGGAACGCCAATATGCTCGGTACCTACCATGTCGCGCACAGTGCGCTGAGCAGTGGAATCCAGCGCGTCGTACATGTGTCGTCGACGGCAGCCGTCGGCTATCCACCTGATGGCGTGGTGGCAGACGAGCAGTTCGACGTCAGGGACTCGGTGCTCGACAACGTGTACGCCGCGACGAAAAGGGCCGGTGAGCGCGTGATGCTCGACTTCGGTGAACGTGGTCTCGACGTCGTGGTAGTAAATCCCGCAGCGGTTTTCGCGCCGGGATCGGGTCCACCGCGGTCCTGGCAGGGCCTGTTGGCGGCGGCACGGCGCGGGTTGCTGCGGGGCGTGCCACCCGGTGGAACCGCGGTGTGTGGGGCCCGGGACTTCGTCGCCGGAGCCACCGCCGCGATGGTCAAGGGCGGAGCCGGTGAGCGGTACATCCTCTCCAGCGCGAATCTGACGTATCGCCGGATTGCAGAACTGCTCGTCGAGGCTGTCGGTCGAAGCCACGCAGTCCGCACCTTGCCGATGGGTCTGTTCCGTACCGCCGGAGCCGGAAACCGCGTGATGCGTGACCTGATCGGCAACCCCCGGCACGACGATGCGCTGGTACCCGAGAACGTCGAGTTGATGGGCCGCCACGTGTACTACGCCTCCGGCAAAGCCGAGCGGGAGCTCGGTGTTCCGAGAATGCCCGCCGCTGAATTGATCAGGGAGTTCGCCCGATGACTGCTGATATCCACCAGAAAGCGGCAGGTCTGGGTTCCAGGAATGCGCTCGGCATCTCGATGTCCGAGGCGCGGTCGTTGATGTCCGACCTGAGCGCCCGGCGCCAGTGGATCTACTGGGTCGACCTCACCGCCTGTGTGGTGATCGGCTATACCGCGTTCCTGCTGTGCCCGGCCGACCGCCTGCTCTCGCCGATCGCTGTCGGCTGCATGGTGGTCGCCGCGTTAGCGTTCTACCGCGCGGTGCTGTTCGTCCACGAGATCGTCCATGCGCCAGCCGAATTGCGCTGGTTCTCGGTGGTGTGGCACGCGGTGTGCGGAGTCCCATTGCTGGTACCGCAATTCACCTACGAGTTCCACCAGGATCATCACGGGTCGCGGACCTATGGCACCACCGAGGATGGTGAATACGTGCCCTATGCGGCTGAACCGCGCTGGCGGGTGATCGCACTGCCGTTCACCGCGTTGCTCGGTCCGCTGGTGTTCGTGTTGAGGTTTCTCGTGTTGGCGCCGCTTTCCTGGTTGGTCCCACGCATCCGGCCCTACGTCCTGACCCGTGCTTCGGCGCTGATGATCGACGCGGATTTCGTCCGCAAGCTGCCCGAAGGCCGGACTCCACGGTCCTGGCTGGTGCAGGAGTTCGCCTGCTTCGCCTACCTGACGGTGATGCTGGCACTGCTCGTCGGCGGGGCGTACTCACCGAACCGCCTCATCGAGGCATACGTAATCGTCGCGGCGGTGCTGTTCGTCAACTGGATTCGGGTGCTGGCGGCGCACCGCTACGAGAGTCGCAACGAGCGGATGACGTTCCCCGAGCAGGTCCTGGACTCCATCGATCATCCGTCGATGCCGATCGTCGGGGAGCTGTGGGCACCACTGGGCCTGCGATTTCACGCGGTGCACCACCTGTTTCCGAAGCTGCCTTACCACCAGCTCGGAAAGGCCCGCCGTCGCCTGGCTGAGGTGATTCCCCGCGACGGCGGGTTCTGGGCGACCGAGGATCGATCGCTGACCTCGTCTCTGCGAAGACTTCTCGCACATCCACGGGAGGCACTGTGATGCGGGATTCGGCCGCGGCGACCTATTCGCGGCGGCTGCCGATCCGACCGGTCGAGGCGGTCGGTGCTCGGCTGCGTGACAGCGAAGGTCGCTGGTACATCGACTGTCTGGCCGCGGCGGGCTCGATGTCGCTGGGCTGGAACCATCCGGTTGTCCGGGAGGCGGTGATCAAGACCCTCGAATCGGGAGAACCGTGGCAATCGCTCGACTTCCACACCCCCACCAGGGAACGATTCGTCGAGGACCTGCTGACCATCCTGCCGCCGGGGCTTGCGCGTGACGGCCGGGTGCACCTGTGCTCGCCGAGCGGGGCCAGTGCGATCGAAGCGGCGCTGATGCTCGCCGAGGTCGCCACCGGCGGTCGTGAACACATCGGTGTCCAAGGCGGTTTCCACGGGTGCACACGGGCTGCGCGGGCGGCCAGTTCCGGGGGCGGACTGCGCCGCCAACCTGTGGTGCTGGCGCCGCAGACCACATTTCTGCCGTACCCCCAGGACTACCGATGCCCGTTCGGCATCGGTGGAGAACGCGGCATCGACCTCGCGGTCGCCGTCGCCGAGAACCTGGCCCGGCCCCATTCCGGGATCACTGCACCGGCCTCCGTCCTGGCGGAGTTCGTGCTGGGCGAGGGTGGCGTGATCCCCGCGCCGTACCGATGGGCTAAGGCATTGCGGGACACGGCAAGCCGCTTGGATGTTCCACTGATCGCCGACGAGGTACAGGCGGGGATGTTCCGGACCGGCCCGGCCTGGGCGTTCCAGCACTGCGATATCGAGCCAGACATGATGGTGATCTCGAAAGGCCTCGGGTCCGGATTGCCCATCGCGGTACTGGTGGTCCGGGAGCGCTATGACGTGTGGGAGCCCGGCGCCTTCACCGGCACGTTCCGTGGCAATGCGATGGCGTTCGCCGCGGCCGGCGCCGTGATCAGGTTCGCCGTCGAGACCCGCCTGTCGGACCGTGTTCAGGCCGCGGGCACCGCCTTTCTCGACGGATTGAAGTCGGTTGCGGCGCAATCCGAAATCGTGGGCGACGTCAGGGGAGCGGGGCTGATGCTGGGCGCCGAGATCGTCGACCCGGCGGGCCCGCGGCAGCAGGGTGTCCCCGCACCGGACGCGGGCCTGGCCGGGCGAATCCAAGAGGCGTGTCTGCACCACGGCCTCATCGTCGAAACCGGGGGTCAGTACGGGAACGTGGTGCGTTTCCTGCCGCCACTGACCATTGACGATGTCGATATTTCCACTGCGCTGACCGCCTTCGAAGCCGCCGTGCAGCAGGTTCAGCGGCAACGTGCGGCCGACAGCGTCCTGATGGGGGCACGATGACAACACAGACGAATTCGTTCGCCGGCGACTTTCTCACGACTACCGGTCTCAGCGCCTATCGCGAAGCGCTGACACTGGCATCGATCTGGGCCGGCACCGAGTTGGCCGACCCGGCCCGGCCCGGATTGGTTTCCGGGTACGCCGAGTTGGAAGAGGTGGTCGCGGCCGTCGATCTCGACAACTCGGCGGGGATCGGACTCGCCCGCGCATTGGGTGAGGCGGCCGGGCTGCTATCCGGACGGTCTGCCGTCGTCACCCATCCCGGTTATCTGGCACATCTGCACTGCCCACCGACGCTGTCGTCGCTGGCCGCCGAGATTCTGGTCAGCGCCTTCAACCAGTCGCTGGACTCCTTCGATCAGGCACCCGCGGCCACCGCTGTCGAACAGAAGGTCATCCGTGACCTGTGCGCCACGCTCGGCTACGACGACGCCGCCGACGGCACGTTCACCAGCGGGGGGACCCAGTCGAACCTGCAGGCACTGCTGATGGCCCGAGACGTGTTCACCCGCGACCGGTTCGGATCCGATCTGTCCTCGGGCCTGCCGGTCGAGGCGCGCTCCTGGCGCGTGTTGTGCACCCCTCAGACGCACTTTTCGGTGCGGCAGGCACTGCGAATCCTCGGGCTGTCGGGAGCTGTCGTCGAGGTACCGACCGACGCTGACGGACGGATGCGCGTCGACGGACTCGTCGACTGCATCGATCGGGCGAATACGGCAGGCACGCCGATCATCGCGCTGGTACTCACAGCCGGCACAACGGACTTCGGTGCGATCGACCCACTGCCGGAGGCGATCGCCGTTGCGCGCGAGCATCGCATCTGGACCCATGTCGACGCCTGCGCGGGTGGTTGCCTGGCGTTCAGCGACACTCATCGTCACCTGCTCCGCGGGATCGAGATGGCCGATTCCGTTGCCGTCGACTTCCACAAACTGTTGTTCCAGGCCATCAGCTGCAGCGCGCTGTTGGTACGCCGGGGCGACTCCTTCGACATCTTGGCCGATCACGCCGATTACCTGAATCCACTGCAGGATTCGGCTGAAGATGTGGTCAATCTGGTCGGCAAGTCGCTTCAGACGACTCGCCGATTCGACGCGCTGAAGGTGTTCGTGACCTTGCGGGCCCTCGGCAGGCAACGGCTCGGCGAGATGATCGATGCCACCTGCGCGGCAGCGGCTGCGGCCGCAGGCGCGGTGCCGGACCACCCACGGCTGGACCTGGTGGCCCCGGTCGCGACGAACACCGTCGTGGTGCGCTGGCAGCATCCCGACCTGTCCGACGTCGAATGTGACGACGTGAACCAGGAGATCCGGATCGCCCTGGCCGAGTCTGGCCGTGCGGTGATCGGCCGCTCCACCGCGGGTGGCACCCAGGCGCTCAAGCTGACTTTCGTCAACCCCCTCGTCGGTCAACAGACGGCCGCCGACGTGATAGCTGCCATCGCCATGGAGGGCGACCGCATCTTGCGAGCCCGCAGAAGGGAATTCACCAACGCATGACTACGAGTCTGCTTCGCGTCGACCGGGTACGTCCGGGCGACGCGAGATTCAACTGGGCGAAGAGCGTGGAATATCGCATCTTCGGGCTGGAGAACGACTACGCGAGCGAGTCGGACATCGAGGCCGGCGAGATGGTGCACTACCGACCGTGGGAGCGGTCGTCGGAGATCTTCGTGGGGTTCAGCGAGGACGCCGGGAACGAACCGGTCGCAGTGCTGCGGGGGCTGCGGGTGGATGCCGCACTCGGATTGGACAGCTTCAGCACGCTGCGCGACGGTCGCAACATCCTGTACCCGCAGTGGAATTCGTTCTTCGAAGACATCGCACCCGAACGGATCGCCGAGTTGGCCTCCCAGGGAGTACGCAAGAAGCACCGAAGGGTCGGCATGATCGAGCAGATCTGGCAGGCGTTCTTCGGCGGACTGGCAGCCGACGGTGTCGACTACGTCACGGTGGCGCTCGTGGTGCCGCTGTTCGAGTGGTACAGCCAGCTGTTGCCGACACGCATCCACCAGATCGGCGAGATCATGCCCGACTACATCGGAGCCGACAGCGTTCCGGCCGTCGTCGACATCAGCGGTTCGTTCGTCGCAGATGCCGCCAGAGACCTTTCCCCGTCAAGCAATTAGAGGAACCGACATGCGATCCATTCACACGCAAGAACACGTCTTCCGCAAGGTCAGCGAGATCGACTGGCCCGTGGATCAGGTGTGGGAGCGCGTCACCACCCAGGACGGCATCAACGATGAGATGGGCCCCTATCTCAAGATGACGATGCCGCGTCAGTTCAGGGGGCGCTCGATCGCCGACGTCACGCCGGGCACCCGTATCGGCAAGAGCTTTCTGCTGCTGTTCGGCATCGTGCCGTTCGGGTTCGACGACATCACGATCGCCAGGATCGATTCGGGCCGGATGTTCCGTGAAGAGTCGATCATGACCGGGATGCGCATCTGGGTGCATCACCGGACCCTCGAGCCCGCGGGGAACAAGACGATCGTCACCGACGAGATCACTCTCGCGCCGCAGGCCCCGATGGGTCTGATCCCGGGTTGGGGCAAGGTGATGAGCCGGGTGCTGTCTGCGTTCTTCAGCCACCGGCATCGCAGGTTGAACCGGACGCTCGCCGGGGCGGGCGCAGCCCGGTGAACAGATTCGTGACGGCTGCCGGTGCCTGTGTGCTCGGGTCCGGCCTGTTGGCCGGGTGTGCCTCGGTGAACGAAGAGGCCGGGCGGCCAGTTGGCCACGCCTACGCCTTGCTGAAGTATCCCGATGCCGCGGGCGAACCGGCCGCCGAACCGCGCCCCGATTCGCCCTTCGGGACCTATCCACTGGAGATTTCGGGTTCGGTGACCTACCTCGACGAGACCACGTCGCTGCCCACCTCCGGGGTGCTGACCATCGGTCCCGGCCCGCGGCGTGACGAGTTGCAGGTCGAGCAGTACTACACCGGCGACCGGTTCCCGTACGAGACCGGGATGGTGTCGAAGGCTGCCAACAGAGCCGGCACGCTCGACGCGATCACGATCGTCAACCCGCTCGATTCCCGCGTCTCGCTGCAATGCGCGGTGGACGGTGGAATCGACCTGGGAGACGCCGGTGAACCCCGTGAGCTCACCGGCTCGTGCGGTGGCGGCGCCACGGTGACCGGCAGCGTGCGTTCGGAGGGAACCCGGACGGGCACCTGGCGCGGCAAGCGTGTCGAACTGGTCCGGACCGTGGTCGATCTCAACGTGACAGGTGTGAGCACCGGGACCATCCATCAGGTCAACGAGACGCCCAAGGGCGGCAGCTTTCCGCTCTACACCGCCCTCGACGTGGACCTCACCGCGCAGGGGATCCACCTGACCGAAGAGCTGGAACGCCACGTCCTTCCCAGAGTCGGAGATTGAACGACCCATGCCTGAAGACAACCAAGACGATTCGTCGCCGGCGTTGCTCGCCGACGACGTCACCAAGTCGTATCCGGGTGCCGAGACCAGCGCGGTCGACGGGCTCAGTCTGACCGTGCCCCGCGGGGTGGTCTACTGCCTGCTCGGGCGGAACGGCGCGGGCAAGACCACGACCATCCGTATGGCTACGACGCTGCTCGCACCGACGAGCGGCCGGCTGGAGGTGCTGGGTATCCCGGTGGCCGACACCGATGCGCTCCGGCCGCTGATCGGCGTGGCGCTGCAGGAGGTGGCGCTCGACCTCTGGATGTCGCCGGTCGAGCAGATCCGGATGAGCCTGGCGATGGCAGGCTGGCCGAAAGACCAACGGCGGCAACGGGAAGATGAGCTGGTCGAGCAATTCGGCCTCGGCAAGTACCTCACCCGCAAGGTCGGCGCACTGTCGGGTGGTATGCGCCGCCGGGTCGACGTGGCACTGGCAGTGGCACACGACCCGAAGATGCTGTTCCTCGACGAGCCGTCGAGCGGCCTCGACATCGAGGGCAAGCAAGAGGTGTGGAACGCCATCCGATCCCTGCGCTCGCAAGGCCGCACGGTCGTGCTGACCACCCACGACATGGACGAGGCGGTCTCACTGGCCGACGAAGTCGGAATCATCAAGGACGGCACATTGGTCGCATCCGGATCGACCCAGGAATTCACCAGAAGCCACGGATTCGTCGCGGCCATCTCGTCGGAGGCGGCGATACCCGAGGACTCGGTGCGGGCCTTGGCCGCCACCGGCTATGCGGTCGAACGCACCACGGACACCGGGCTGACGACCGCACTCGACTCGGCGTCGGCTTCGGCGCTCGGCAAGCTCAGCGCCGCATTGGAACGAATCGGACTGGCCGAGGCCGACATCGAAGTGCGGTCGACCTCGCTGCGCGACGCGTTCCTGGAGGCCACCCGATGAAATCGTTGTCCAACACCCTGCGGCTGTTCCGCCGCTATCTCGTGGTGGGCCTGCGGCAGCCGGTCTTCGGGTTCATCTTCCCGATCGTCTTTCCGGTGGTCCTGGTGATCTTCGTACGCTCGATGTTCCAGCGGGTCGCCGATCTGCCCGGGTTTCCGCTGTCGTCCTACACCGCCTACATTGCGCCCGGCCTCATCATGCTGATCCCGATGCTCGGGGCGGGCTACGGCGCGGGCACCCTGATCGACGAAATTCGGTCCGGTTTCACCGATCGACTCCGTCTCTACGGAGTGTCGACCGGCCAGATCATGGCGGCCAAGTTCGGTTTCGAGATGTTCCGGATCCTGCCCGCGGCGGTCATCGTGATCACCCTGCTGGCCCTGCTCGATGCCCCGCTGCGGGCCGGGATCCTCACCGGCGCACTGCTTGTCGTGCTGATGTTCCTGTGGTCGGCGGCCTACAGCTCGTTGTTCTACCTGGTGGCGCTGCGCACACTCAACCCGCAGGCGCCGGTGGCGATGCTGCCGCTGGCGCTGCCGGTGTTGTTCATCAGCCAGGCCCTCATGCCCTCGGTGTTCCTGTCGGACTGGCTGCGGTTCAGCATCAACCTCAACCCGTTCTCCCACATTGTGGCGGCCGCGTCGACCATCATGTACGGCGAGTTCGATGTCGGCACCGTCGTCACGGGATGCCTTGTCGCCGTTGGCATGTTCGCCCTCCTTCAAATGCCCATTCACATGGTGATTCGCCGCAAGATCGGAAAGTAAGGTAGCCAGGCCGTGTCAGAAGTACGCGAATTCCTCATCGAGTTCATCACCGACGAACTCGAACTGCCCGCCGAAGACGTCAACGATTTCTCCGAGCTCGTCGGGGATCTCGGGTTCGACTCGTTGTCCTTCGCACTCGGGGTTTCCGAGATCAAGAACCGATTCGGTGTCGTGCTCAACAAGGACGATGTGTTCGAGTGCAAGACCGTCGGCGCCCTCGTCGAGCTGGTGGAGAACCGCAGGCTCGCCGGCTCCGGTGCGATGAGCGCGGCGGGCAACCCGCCGGGACAGCCGTGAACTCCGTCCTGTCCAGACTGCAGATCGGGGCCGCGGTCACTTCCCGGGGCCTCACCACGGCACCGGTCGACGCCGACGGACGATCTCGGCTCGACCAGCTGACAACGGCAACCTGGGCGCAGGTGCATCAGGCCGGCTGCAACATCGCCGGAGGGCTGCAGCGCGCCGGGGTGCTCCCCGGGGACGCCGTGGCCGTATTGGCCGGTGCGCCAGGTGAGATCGCCCCGCTGGTGCAGGGCATCTGGATGTCCGGTGCTGCCGTGACGATGCTGCATCATCCGACCCATCGCACCGAGATCGCGGAGTGGGCGGCCGACTTGACGCCGACGCTGTCGGCGATCGGCGCCTCCACCGTGGTGGTCGGCAGCCCGTTCCTTTCGGCCGCCGAAGCTCTGTCCGCCGCCGGGGTGCGTACCGTGTTGCTGTCCGATCTGCTCGACGGACCCCCGGGGCGCATCGTGGACTCGGACGAGGATGCGATCGCCTTCCAGCAGTTGACCTCCGGTTCGACCGGCCGTCCCAAGGCCGTCGCCATCAGCTACCGCAACATCGAGGCCAACCTGGTCGGGATGGCCGCAGCTTCGGCCGCCGACGCCGAAGCCGATGTCGTGGTGAGCTGGCTGCCGCTCTTTCACGACATGGGAATGATGGGCTTTCTGATCACACCGATGTGTCTGGGCATCGACACCGTCAAGGTCACCCCGGTCGACTTTCTCGGCGATCCGCTGCTGTGGGCCGAGCTGATCACCAGGTATGGCGGAACCATGACGGCCGCACCCAATTTCGCCTACTCCGTGCTCGCCCGGCGGCTCGGCAAGGCTGCCGACGGTGCTTACGATCTGTCGACGTTGCGGTTTGCGCTCAGTGGCGCCGAGGCAATCGATGTGGCGACCCTCGACCGGTTGACCACCGCTGCGGCCCGCTTCGGCTTGCGCAAGCACGCCATCGTGCCGGCCTATGGGATGGCCGAGGCGACGCTGGGGGTGTCATTCGTCCGCCCGGGCGACGAGTACCGGGTTTGCGGGCAACGGGTGGCGCTCGGACCGCCGCTGCCGGGCTGTGAGATCCGCGTGGTGAGTGAGGACGGTTCGGTGGTGAAATCGCCTGCGATCGGCGAATTGGAGATCCGCGGCGACAATGTGACCCGCGGATACCGCACCGCCGAGGGGATCGAGGCCGTCACCGACTCCGACGGGTGGTTCCGAACCGGGGACGTCGGCTACCTGACCGAGGACGGGCAACCGGTCATCTGCGGCCGCAAGAAGGACATCTTGATCATCTCCGGCCGCAACGTCCATCCCGAGGACATCGAACAAAGCGTGGCCGGGGTGAGCGGGGTGCGCTCGGGAGGCGTTGCCGCGGTCCGACTTTCCACCGCGGCGGCCGGTGAGGGCTTCTCGATGGTGGCCGAGTCGGCCCTGCACTCCGACAGCGCCGAGACCGCGCGGATCCGTGGCGAGATCGCTGATCGGATCTATCGGCAACTCGGGATCAGCCCGCGGGAAGTGCACGTCGTCCCGACCGGGTGGCTGCCGAAGACGTCGTCGGGCAAGTTGCGTCGGTTGGAGACCACTGCGCGGCTGGCCAGATGACAGTGCGGGACACCAGTTCCCGTGTTGTCCAGGTGGGTGCGGGGTACCTGCGGCGTCATCCGGTAGCCGCGATGGCCACCGTCGGCGAGCAGGTGGTACTCGGGTTGGCGACGATCCGGTTCTGCGTCACCGACCTGGTGACCGGGCGATTTCAGTGGGCCGAGTTCGTACGGCAGGCGGCGTTCATGGCCGGCGCAGCCGTCATGCCGACGATCCTGGTGGCGCTGCCGATCGGGGTCACCTTGTCAATCCAGTTCGCGCTGTTGGCAGGTCAGGTCGGCGCGACCTCGCTCGCCGGTGCGGCCAGCGGACTGGCCGTCGTTCGGCAGGCCGCCTCGTTGGTCGCCGCGCTGCTGCTGGCAGCGGCGGTGGGGGCCGCGATGACAGCGGATCTGGGTTGCCGGACCATGCGCGAGGAGACGGCCGCGATGGAGGTGATGGGCGTTTCCGTGGTCCGCAGGCTGGTCGTGCCCCGCTTCGCAGCCGCGATCGTGATCGGCGTCGCGCTGACCGGGGTGGTGTGCTTCGTCGGCTTTCTGTCGAGCTACCTGTTCAACGTCTACGCACAGGGCGGTGCACCAGGCAGTTTCATCGCCACGTTCGCATCGTTCGCCACCACGGGAGACATGCTGCTCGCGTTGTTCAAGTCGGCGGTGTACGGCGCGATCGTCGCGGTGGTGTCCTGCCAGAAGGGGCTCGCTGCCAGTCAGGGCCCGGCCGGCGTGGCCAACGCCGTCAACGCGGCCGTCGTGGAATCGGTTCTGGTGTTGATGACGGTCAACGTCGCGGTGAGCCAGCTCTACACGATGCTCTTCCCACGGACGGGATTGTGAGATGACCCAGCCCGTGATGACGAGGCCGGTGGCGCGGTTCGGCCACTTCGTCGCATTTTCCGCCCACGCTCTCAATGGCGCGCCGCTGGCTCTGCGCCGGTATCGGCGCGAGTTTCTCCGGTTGGTCTCCGACATCACCTGGGGCAACGGTTCCATCGTGGTGGGCGGCGGCACCGCCGGAGTGATCCTCGTCCTCGGCATCACCACCGGGGCCCTGATCGCGGTCGAGGGGTACGACTTTCTGAACCTGCTCGGACTCGGTCCGGCGACCGGGATCATCTCGTCGCTGGTCACCACCAGGGAACTGGCCCCGATCATGGCGGCCCTGGCGTTCGCGGTTCAGGCGGGCTGCAGGTTCACCACACAGATCGGCTCGATGCGGATCTCCGAAGAGATCGACGCGATGAATTCGCTTGCGATCAGGCCGATCCCGTACCTCGTCACCACCCGGCTGCTGGCGTCGGTGGTCGCGATCATTCCGCTGTACGCGGCGTGCCTGGGTATCTGCTACCTGTCGTGCCAGATCATGGTGGGCCTCATCAGCGGCGGATCGCTCGGACCCTACCTGCACTACTTCACCTTGCTGATCAGCGGACCCGACATCGTGTACTCCGTCGTGAAGGCTGTTGTGTTCGTCTGGATCGCAGCAACGGTGCAGTGCTACTACGGATTCTGTGCCGGCGGCGGCCCAGAGGGGGTCGGTATCGCGGCTGGGCATGCCATGCGGGCGAGCATCACGGTGGTGATCATCGTCAACATGCTGCTGACGATGGCGCTGTGGAGCGTGAATTCCGGTGCAAGGCTGGGTGGTTGACAGTGGCGATCATGGTGGATCTGGACGGAAACCACCTCACCGGCAGGCAGTTGATCCGGCGTGGCACGGCGGCGCTCGTCGTCGTCGGGGTGGTGGCGTCGGTGTTGCTGGTGAAATCGACCGGGCTGTTCGACCGCAACGTGCACGTGGTGGCCGAACTGCGTCACATCGGCGACGGCCTGCCGGCCCGAGCGGATGTGAAGTTCCGCGGCGTCCTGGTGGGGGCAGTGGAGAGCGTCACGCCCGGGACCGGCGAACGGCCCAACCAGGTTTTCATCCGGCTGGATCCGACCTATGCGCAGGGCATTCCGGCCGGCGTGGCGGCGCGGGTGGTGCCGAGCAACGCCTTCGCCGTGTCGTCACTGCAGTTGGTCGAGACGGCGAGCGGCGCGTCGGGACCGATCCACGATGGCGGGCAGATCGCCGAGGACACCGCGCTGCCGACAGTGCTGTTCCAGACCACCATCACCAAACTGCACGACATCCTTGCGGCAGCGGGGCGCGGACGTGAGGACCACACCATCGGTGTTCTCGCCGCTGTGGGGGCGGCCACCAACAACCGCCGTGGCGAACTGCTGACATCGGCTGCCGAACTCAATCGTCTGATCGACGAGCTGAATGCCGTCGTCGCGACAGATGAAGGGCCGTCGACGATTTCGGCGCTGTCCGCCGCGGCTCGCGGTCTGTCGGCAACGGCTCCCGACCTCGTCGAGGCGCTGCACGAGGCGGTCGGGCCGATGCAGACCCTCGTCGAGCAACGCCATAGCCTCGAAGATTTCCTGGCGGCGGCTGCGCACACCACCGGTACCACCGTGAAGTCACTGGAGAATCAGACCGACCGGCTGGTCCACATCACCACCGACTTGACGCCGGTGCTCGGTGTTCTGGCGCAGAATGCCCAGCATTTCGTGCCGATCAGTCAGCGGATGACCAGGTTCTCCGACACGTTCTTTGCGGAGGTCTGGGATTCCGAACTCGACACCGCCCGTGGTCGGGTGAACCTGTCATTCACGCCGTCCTACACCTATACCCGCGCCGACTGTCCGCGATACGGAGCGTTGGTGGGGCCGAGCTGCCTCACCGCCCCCGAGGTGCCCGTGCGCGCCGGTCTCCCCGAAGTCCTGCTGCCGCAGAACTATCGGCCGCCACCGGATCTGGCGCCACCGCCGGGCACCGCCATCGGGGAGAACGGCAACCTGGTCGCGGTGGGACCACCGCTGTTGGCCCCACAGGCACCGCCGGTGGATCCGTTTCCGCCTCTCCCTCCCGGTATCTCTCCGGCGCCGCCGGTGCCCGGCAGTGCGGCACCCGCCTCGTTCGGTGGCAACGTCGGCCCGGTCGGCAGCGGTCTCGAGCGCGACCGGTTGGGCGAGATCACCGGCGAGCCCGCCACGGTGGCCACGCAACTCATCCTCGGTCCACTCGCGCGGGGAACGGTCGTCACGCGAACCCCGACCGCAGCCGAACCCAAGCCGTAGGAGAACATTCGATGTCCAGTTTTGCCCTGAGCGGCGAGTCGGTACGACGCCGTGGGCCGCTGCTGGGGCTGTGCCTGTTCCTGGTGGTGGCCACCGTGTTGACGTGGCTGGTCTATGTCACGCTGCGGCGTGACGTCAGCGGACCGGCCTCGTCCTACTCGGCGGTGTTCACCGACGTCTTCGGATTGCGTGAGGGCGACGACGTGCGCGTGGCCGGTGTCCGGGTCGGCCGGGTACAGGCGATCGAGTTGCAGGGAACCCTGGCGAAGGTGTCGTTCATCGTGCAGGACGGCCACGGGCTCACCACAGGCACCGTCGCATCGGTCAACTACCAGAACATCGTCGGGCAGCGGTATCTCGCGTTGGACCGCGGTCGTGAAGGTCCGGTCACCGGGCTCCCGGGCGGAGCGGTGATCGGGGTCGATCGCACCGAGCCGTCCTTCGACATCGGCACCCTGCTCAACGGCTATGAGCCCCTGTTCGCCGTGCTGGACCCCGACCAGGTGAACAACCTGACCAACGCAGTTGTCGGATCGCTGCAGGGAGACACCGCCGCGATTACGCGGTTGGTCGACCAGGCATCGGTTCTCACTGAGACTTTCGTAGGCGAAGACCGGGCCCTCGATCGCGTGATCGCCGGGATGGACGGTGTTGTGGGTAATTTGTCCGGTCAGAACGACCAATTCGAACGCACCATCACCGCGGCGCGGAATGCGGTGGCAGCCTTCGACGACCGCCGCGAACCCCTGGTGTCGTCCCTGGGCGCTACGACGGCGGCGGCCGGCAATCTGTCGCGGATCGCGCAAGACGTGCAACCGACCATCCGGGGCATGCTCAACCGCGAGCCCGGCTACACCCGCCACATGCTCGACATCGAACCGCAGATCGCCTACACGGGGCTCAACACGCCGCTGCTGTTGAAGGGACTGTCACGGGTGTTCGGCGAGGGGGCCTACATGAACGCCTATGCGTGTGACGTCAATGCCTACGGATTCTTCCCGGGGCTCAACGACGTCGTGCCGATCATCGTCGATGCTGCGACACCGGGCGGCACCGCCAAGCACACTCCCAAGTGCAGGAGCATGGCCAATGGCTGACCAGGTGTCCAGGAAGGCCTGGCTCGGATTGCTGGCCGTGCTCACGGTGGGGGGCCTGATCGCGGCGATGCTGCTGGTCAAGGAGGCCGGCATCGGGTATCAGCGCTATACAGTGAAATTCCTTCAGGCGGCGGCGTTGCGCCCCGACGACATCGTGGCGGTCGCGGGCATCCCGGTGGGCACAGTCGCCGCCGTGCACCTCGCCGGGGACCACGTCGAGGCCGAGATCCGCGTCCGCGACGACGTTCCGGTGGGCCGCGACACCCGCGCTGCGATCAAGGTGACCACGCTGTTCGGGTCTCGTTATCTGGACTTGCGGCCGGGTGGGGACGGGGTGCCCGCGGACCGAACCATCGATCTGGCCCACACCGAGGTTCCCTACGATCTACAAGCCGCCCTTGCTGATTCGACCAGAACCTTCGAGCAGGTCGACGCGGATCGCATCGCTGAGTCCCTCGATGTGCTGAGCCGGCAACTGGACGGATTGCCTTCGGTGGTGCCCCAGGCGATGGACAACGTGCGCGCCCTCTCATCGGTGATCGCGCAACGACGCGACCAGCTGGGCAGTCTTCTGACCAACACCGAACACGTCACCAGCATGCTGCGACGGCAGCAGTCCGAGATCGGCAACTTCGTTCGGCAGGGGCAGGAACTGGTGGGCGACTTCGTGGCGCGGTCGGCAGCATTCCACGCCCTGATGCAGTCTCTTCGGTCCGTGGTGAACTCACTGCACACCATTGCCGTGCACGACCGCGCCGCGGTCGACGATGTGCTGTCGACGATGCAACAGCTGAGTGAGAAGTTCGCGCAGCAGGATGCCCTTTTCCGAAACCTGTTGCAGATCGCACCGGTTCCGATCCGCCAGATCGCGAATGCCACCGGCTTCGGCAACGCCATCGAGACCAACGCCCCGGCCGGTGCGCTCATCGATTCCTGGATGTGCGCCATCAGCGGCCGGGCCGAACAGTTCGGGCTGATCCCATACCTCAAGGACTGCAAATGATCGGCAGACACAAGCGCCTGGTGCAGGTCGCCGCGACGATCACCGTGTTGGCGATCGCCGCCGCAGTGGGCTGGCACCTGTTCGGCCACCGCAACCGCAGCATCACCGTCACCGCGCAGTTCGACAGCGCGGCCGGCCTCTACGTCGGAAACGTGGTGGCGGTTCTGGGAATTCCGGTAGGTGAGGTCACCAGGGTGACGCCGAAGGGCAGCTATGCCGAGGTCGCCTTCACCGTCGACGAGACGGTCGCGATACCGGCGGACGTCGAGGCGGTGACCCTGTCCACCTCGATTCTCACCGACCGCCAGATCGAGCTGTCACCCCCGTACCGCGGGGGAACCACGTTGCGCGATGGCGACACCATCGGCCTGCATCGCACGAAGACCCCGGTGGAATTCGACCGGGTGCTCGGGATGCTCGACAAGCTGGCGACATCGTTGCGGGGCGACGGGGCAGGAGGCGGGCCCGTGGCCGACCTGCAGAACGCGGGTGACGGAGTGATCGCCGGGAACGGTGACCAGATCAGAGGGGCCTTGGACGAACTGTCGCGTGCACTGCGGTTGAGTTCCGACGGCGGAACCCGCACCCGCCAACAGGTGACCACCATCATCACCAACCTCAGTTCCCTGCTTGATGCCGCGGCGGGCAACGACGCGAAGCTACGTGAATTCGGTTCCGTGGTACGCCAACTCAGCGAGATCCTGGCAGCGGAGGACTTCGGGTCGGGCACCACCGGCAAGCAACTCAACGATGTCGTCGAGCAGACCGGACAGATCCTCACGGCAAATCGCGACCTGATCAAGCAGGGAATCGCCAATGGCGACACCAGCATGCAGACACTGAATGACCGCCAGCGCGAACTCGCGGAGTTCTTCGACGTGCTTCCCCTGATGGCCGACAACCTCTACAACGCGATCGACCAGCGCAACGGTGCGATCCGCGCCCACTTCCTGGCCGACCGCATGGTGTTCGACGGCCAGATGGCCAAGGAGGTCTGCAACATGATGGGTCTGCGCCAGCTCGGGTGCAGCACCGGCACCCTGCAGGACTACGGCCCCGATTTCGGGCTGACCAACATGCTCGACGGCCTCGCGGCGATGGGGCAGAAATGATTGCGCTACAGGGATATCTGCGCCGAACGCTGGGGCTGCTGTCGGCCGTGCTACTGACCGCGGGGTGCGCCACGAACGGTCTGGCCGACCTGCCATTGCCCGCCCCGGGTCTCGGATCCGGTGGTTACCGGCTGACCGTGGTGTTCGCCAACGCGCTCAATCTGCCCGAGCACGCCAAGGTCAAGCTCGCCGGTGCCGACATCGGTCAGGTCGAGGACATGACGGCCCGCGACTTCACCGCGGTGACCACCTTGCGGATCAGCGACGATGTTCAGCTACCGGTGGGCAGCACAGCCGAACTCCGCTCGGCCACACCGCTGGGCGACGTGTTCGTCTCGATAATTCCGCCCCGCACGGCCACGGCCGGGACGAGTCCGCTGCGAGACGGTGATCGCATCGGCCTCGACTCCACCACGGCCGCGGCGACGGTCGAGTCGGTGCTGAGCTCGGCGGCGGTCCTCGTCAACGGGGGTGCCGTCCACAACCTGACCAACATCGTCAACGGCATGGGCAAGGCCGCCGGGCCTGACGGCCGGGCCTTCGGCGACCTGGTGGCCAAGTCGAACCGACTACTCGGCACGGTGAATGCCCGCTCGGCACAACTCGATTCCGCGATGACCGAGACGACACGACTGGCCGAGCTGCTGCAGACCAAGAATCAAGAAGTCAGCGATCTCCTGCAGGCCGCGGCGCCGGCCACCGAGACACTGGCCGACAACACCGGCCAGGTGACCGACCTCGTCCTCACCCTCGGTGACATCTCGCAGAACCTGGCCAAGTTCCCGTCCATCGCGGGAACGGACACCAGCGGCCGCAGCGTGATCGCCGACGCGGACGCGATCGCGCGCGCATTCAACGACGTCGTCGTGGACCCGCAAACCAGCCTGGCCTCACTGAACCGGCTGTACGCGCCGTTCGTCAAGATGACCGCGGGTACGTCGATGGCGGGAGCGGCCGGGATCGACCGGCTCGTCCTCGGATCCATCCCGGACGCCGGGTTCTCGGGCGATCCCGGATTCCACGGACCCAAACGGGCCGATTGGCACCAGCTCGTCGGATCCCTGAAATTCGTGCTCTGGCGGTTGCAGGAGCGGGTGGTCGGTCGAGGACCTCAACCGTGAGCGGAACCCGGCGTAGTGCCTGGGCGGCTCTGACGGCGCTGGCGCTCACGCTCGTCGTATCGGTCTATTACCTGATGACCGGCGTGCTGCAGGTACGGCCACTGGGCACGACATACCAGGTGACGGTTCAACTTTCGGAGTCCGGGGGGCTGCTGCCCAACCAGGATGTGACGATGCGCGGAGTGCGGGTGGGGAAGGTCGAGCACCTCGCGTTCACCCCGGACGGTGTCGAGGCGGTCCTGCGCGTTGCCGACGATGTGCAGATACCGGCATCGAGCTCGGTCCGGGTCTCGGCGCTGTCGGCGGCCGGCGAACAGTACGTCGACTTCGCCGCGACATCCGAGGACGGGCCGTATTTGGCAGACGGCGCGGTGATCTCCCGCGCCCGGGCCGCCGTGCCGGTCCCGATGGCCGAGCTGCTGGCCCATGCCGACGGGGTTCTGGCGCAGGTGGATCCGCAGAAGCTGGAGCGGGTCAAGGCCGAGCTGAGTCTGAGCGGCGCCGGACCGGAAAAACTCTCTGCGATCGTCGACGGCGGCATGTTCCTGCTGTCGACGCTGGATTCGGTGCTGCCCGAAACGGTGGACATCATCCGCAGCAGCCGGGTCGTGCTGTATTCGGCGGTGGATGTCAACGGCGGGATCGCCGCCACGGCAACCAATCTGCGCCACACGATGGCCGGAGTCGCCGGGATGCAGGACGGCTACCGGGAGCTCCTCGGTGGATCCCCGGCGACGCTGGGCGCGATCGACGGTCTGTTCACCGACAACTCGGACACTATGGTGCAGTTGCTGGGAAATCTGGCCACGGTGGCGCGGCTGTCCTATGTCCGGGTTCCGGCCCTCGACGCGCTCTTCCCCGACTACCGGGGTTCCGCGCTGGAGGCCTTCATCAGCACGATGCACGAACACGGACTGTGGGTGACCGCCGACATCTATCCGCGTTACGCCTGTGATTACGGAACGCCCCGTCGGCCTCCCTCGGCCGCCGACTATCCGGAGCCGAATCTGTACACGTACTGCCACGACGACGACCCGAGCCTGCTGGTTCGCGGTGCGCGTAATGCTCCGCGGCCGGCCGGCGACGACACCGCGGGTCCTCCGGCGGGGGCGGACCTGGCGACCACGGCCGATCCGACGCCGCCGGGCCGCTACACCATCCCGACGCCCTACGGCGGACCCACGCTGCCCATCGAGCCGCCCCGCTGATCGTCCGGGCGGGTCGGCTTGGTCGGTGACGTAACAGGCCACCACTCGGCGATCACGACGATCAACCGCAGGAGCCGGACGAACCAGGTCATTGCGGCGACTTTGAGCTGGTCGCGGACGCGGGAAAACCGGAGCATATGGAAATGGTAATCATTACCAATAGTCAGCGGAGTGTCAGGCTAGGTGAAGGGCGACAGCTGAATCCCGCCGGCGAGCAGATGTTCGCGTACTGCCGTGGCGATGTCTACCGCCCCCGGTGAATCGCCATGTACGCAAACCGATTCCACCGTTACCGGGATGACCGATCCGTCCACGGCGGTGGTCTGCCGGGTGGTGACCATGCCCACCACCCGCTCGGCGATCTCCACGGGATCGTGCAGCACGGCTCCAGGTTCGCGGCGTGACACCAGCGTGCCGTCGGGTTGGTAGGCGCGGTCGGCGAACGCCTCGGCAACGGTGCGCAGACCGCGCTTCCCGGCCTCCTCGAAGAACACCGAACTCGACAGACCCAGCACCGGCAGGCCGGCGTCGACGCCGTGCACCGCGGCCGCCACCGCGGCGGCCTGCTCCCGGTGACTGACAATGGTGTTGTACAGCGCGCCATGGGGTTTCACGTAGGCGACGGTGGTCCCTGCCGCACGGGCGATGGCCTGCAGTGCGCCGATCTGGTAGATCACCTCGGCGGTCAGATCCTCGGGTGTGACATCGATGAAGCGTCTGCCGAACCCGGCCAGGTCGCGGTAACTGACCTGGGCTCCGACCCGCACGCCTCTGGCCGCGGCCTGACGGCAGGTGCGCAGCAACAGCGCCGGGTCGCCGGCGTGGAAACCGCAGGCCACATTGGCACTGGTGACGACCCCGAGCATGGCTTCGTCGTCGCCGAGTTCCCACACGCCGAAGCCCTCGCCCAGATCGGCGTTGAGGTCGACGGATTCAGCCACGCAACCAGCCTAGGACGACGGTGCGTCCGGCCAGCCGTTCTCCGACACGAATTCGGGAAGCGGGCGCCCGACGGTCCAGTGCTCGATCTCCAGCACCGGCCGGTCCGGGAACTCGGGCACCGGGCCCAGGCACAGGATCGCGACCGGTTCGGCGTCAACGGGCATGCCCATCAGTTCCGCAAGCGGCAGCGGCTGGAAAATCGACACCCACCCCATGCCGAGACCTTCGGCGCGGGCCGCCAGCCACATGTTCTGGATCGCGCACGACACCGACGCCAGGTCCATCTGAGGCAGCGTGCGGCGGCCGAAGATGTGCCGGTCTCGGTTCTCGCCGAGGGCGACGACGAACAGTTCGGCGCAGTCGAGGATGCCCTCTACTTTCAGTGCCAGGAACTCGTCGCCGCGTGAGCCGAGAGCGTCCGCAGTGTTGACCCGTTCCTCGTCGACCAGTGAGTGGATCTTTCTGCGCAAGGCGTCGTCGGTGATCCGGATGAACCGCCAGGGCTGCATCAGACCCACGCTCGGTGCTGCGTGAGCGGCCTGCAACAACCGGCCGAGGACCTCGGGCGCGACGGCGCTGCCGGGTACGAACTGGCGCATGTCGCGCCGTTCGGTGATGGCCCGGTAGACGGCGCGGCGCTCGTCGGGGCTGAAGGCGTGCTCGGACACGAATCGAGCTTAGGCGTGCGGTGGAGAAGGTCGACGACGTCCTCGTCGCCAACGGGGCGCAAGCCGCTCAGTGCGAATGGGTGACGTTCCAGGCCGGTAGCGGATCGGGATAGCCGACCCAGGCCTGCTGCCCCTCGGCCAGTTCGGCGTCGGTCAGCAGGGCTCCGGCGAGTAGTCGGTTGACCTTGTCCCGGTCGAGCTTGATTCCGATGAACACGATCTCCTGGCCCGGCGCGATCTCGGCGCCCGACCAATACTGCGCCGGCTCGATCGCCAGGTTGGGGCCGGCCTGCGACCAGATGGCGGCGATCGTCGGCCGGCTGGCGATCCAGCAGAAACCCTTGCTGCGCAACACCCTTGTCACCTGAGCGAGCGCGTCGCCGAGGCGCTGGGGGTGAAATGGCCGGTCGGAGCGGAAGGTCATCGAGCTGATGCCGTACTCCTCGGTTTCGGGTGCGTGCCCGTCGGCGATCTCCTCGTCCCAGCCCGGGGTCCGGGCGGCGGCCTCGGGATCGAACAGCCCGGTGCCCAGCACCTCGCCGATATCGACGACGCCGTGGTCGGTCCGGATCAGCTTGGCGGTCGGATTGAGCCTGCGCAGCAGCGTGTGGACGGTGTCGAGGATGGCCGGGCTCACCAGGTCGGTCTTGTTGAGCAGGATGACGTCGGCGAACTCCACCTGATCGGTGAGCAGGTCGGAGATACTGCGGGCATCGCCCTCGCCTGCGGACAGGTCCCGATCGGCCAGGCCTTCACCGCGAACGACCTCGCTCAGGAACGTGGACGCGTCGACCACCGTCACCAGGGTGTCCAGCCGGGCGAGCTCGCCGAGCCGGAAGCCGTCCTCGAATTCCCAGCTGAAGGTGGCCGCCACGGGCATGGGTTCGGAGATTCCGGTCGACTCGATGACGAGCTGGTCGAAGCGGTTCTGGCGGGCCAGCGCGCCGACGGCCTCGACGAGGTCCTCGCGCAGCGTGCAACAGATGCAGCCGTTGGTCAGCTCGACGAGCTTCTCCTCGGTGCGGTCGAGGTGCCCCTGCCCGGCGATGAGGGCGGCATCGATGTTGACCTCGCTCATGTCGTTGACGATCACCGCGACGCGTCTGCCCTCGCGGTTGGCCAGGATGTGGTTGAGCAGCGTGGTCTTCCCGGCGCCGAGAAAGCCGGACAGGACGGTGACGGGCAGCAGGTCGGACATCAGACTCCTTAATGAAAACGATTTTCAATAAATCATCATCCGGGCGTGCATCAGCTAATGCAAACGGTTATCGTTATCGCCGTGCTCCCGCCCCTGAATCTCCGCGCTCTGGCCACCGCGTTGTTGCTGGCCACGCCATTCGCCCTCGCCGCCTGCGGCTCCGAAGAAACCGAGCAGCCCGAGGCCGGTGGGAACTGCGTGACCACGCCGGTCAACGTGGTCGTCAGCGTCGACCAGTGGGGCGACATCGTGTCCGCCCTGGGCGGTGACTGCGCGAAGGTGACCACGGTGGTTTCCGGCTCGTCGGTCGATCCGCACGACTTCGAGCCCGCGCCCGCGGATGCGGCCAAATTCCAGGGCGCCCAGCTGGTCGTCATCAACGGTGGCCACTACGACGAGTGGGCGACCAAGCTCGCCCAGAGCACGGCACCGGATGCCATCGTGCTGCGCGCCGTCGGAGAGTCCGACGAGCCCTCGCCCAACCCGCACGCCTGGTACAACCCGGCCGCAGTGACCGGCGTCGCCGACGCGGTGACCGAGGAACTCAGCCAGATGGCGCCGCAGGCAAAGGATTACTTCGCGCAGCGCCGCACCGAGTTCACCACCTCGATGCAGCCCTACCAGCAGTTGATCACCGACATCAAGACCAAGGCGCCAGGCAAGCGCTACGCCGCCACCGAAGCGGTGTTCGACGACATGGCGGCCGCGGTCGGCATGGTCAACGTGACGCCCGCAGGCTTCCAGGCCGCCTCGTCCAACGAGACCGACCCGGCACCGGCCGACCTGGACGCGTTGCTGCGGCTGCTCGGCGATCACGGGGCCGATGTGCTGATCTACAACACCCAGACCGAGGGTTCGGTGCCCCAGCAGGTCCGTGCGGCTGCCGAGAGCGCCGGAATTCCGGTCGTGGATGTCACCGAAACGGTGGCGCCGGGAGCGGATACGTTCGAGGCTTGGCAGGTGAACCAACTGACCGCGCTCGCCAAGGCTCTCGGTGTCCAGCAGTAGCACCGAGTCTCAACCTGCCCTCGTCTTCGACGACGTCAGTGCCGTGCGTGGGGGCCGGCTGATCTGGTCGGAGGGCACCTTCGAGATCCCGACCGGTGGCATCGTGGCGCTGATCGGTTCCAACGGATCGGGCAAGTCCACGATGCTGCAGGTCGTGTTGGGCCTGTTGCCGGCCGCCTCCGGTTCGGTGCGGGTTCTCGGTGGCGCGCCGGGTGAGCACAATGACCTCATCGGTTACGTCCCTCAGGATTACGCGGCAGGTGCGGGGGAGGCCATCCGAGCCCGCGGTGCGGTGACCCTCGGGCTCACCGGTGGACGTTGGGGTTTCACCCGCACCTCGGCCGCCGACCGGGCCCGGGTCGACGAGGCCCTCGAATGGGTCGAGGCCACCGGGTTCGCGACCATGCGGCTGTCGGAACTGTCGGGTGGGCAACGCCAGCGCATCGCCCTGGCCAATGCTCTTGTCGGACATCCGAAGATGCTGATCCTCGACGAGCCGCTGGCCGCGCTCGACCTGCGCAACCAACACGAGATCGTGCAGTTGCTGGCCAAGCTCAACAAGGACCTCGGGGTGACGATTCTCGTTGTCGCGCATGATCTCAACCCGCTGCTGAGCGTGCTCGACAGCGCCATCTATCTGCTCGACGGGCATGCGCACCACGCAGCCATCGACGAGGTCGTGGATGCCGACCTGCTGACCCACCTGTACGGAACCCAGGTACAGGTGGCCCACACCCCGCTCGGGCAGATGTACATGAGGAGCGTGTGATGTCGGCGGGTCTGCTGGCGCAGGGCACGTTCGCCCAAAGCACTCTGGCACTGGGCTACCAGCACAACTGGTGGCAGATCCTGACGTCGGCGTTCATGCGCAACGCGTTGATCGGCGGCACGTTGGTGGCGCTGGCCGCCGGGCTGATCGGCTATTTCGTCATCGTGCGCAACACCGCGTTCGCCGCCCACGCGCTGGCACACATCGGTCTGCCCGGTGCCACCGGCGCGGCGCTGCTCGGGCTCCCGGTGGGGCTGGGGCTGGGCGCCTTCTGCGTGGGCGGGGCACTGGTGATCGGGGCGCTGGGCAGCAGGGCGCACGACCGTGAGGTGGCCACCGGCACGGTGCTGGCCCTGGCCACCGGCTTCGGTCTGTTCTTCAACTCATTGGCCACCAAGAATTCGTCCACGCTGACCAACGTGCTGTTCGGCAACCTGCTGGCCATCACCCATCAGCAGCTGCTGATGTTCACCGCGCTGCTGGTGGTGCTGGCCGCCACGGTCGTATTCGTCTTCCGCCCACTGTTGTTCGCATCGGTCAACGCGCAGGTGGCCGAGGCCAAAGGGGTGCCGGTCCGCGCCTTGTCGGTGCTGTTCATGGTGCTGTTGGGGATCGCGGTCACGATGGCGGTGCTGGCCGTGGGCACGCTGCTGCTGTTCGCGCTCGTCGTCACCCCGGCCGCCACGGCAATCATGGTGACGGCCCGGCCGATTCTCGCGATGACGATCTCGACCGTGATCAGCGTGGTGTCGGTGTGGGCCGGGCTGGCGGTCTCGGCGATCTTCAACATGCCGCCGAGCTTCGTGATCGTCACGATTGCGTGCGGGATCTGGTTGGCGGTGTGGGCGGTTGACCGGGTGAGGAATTCGGCCATCGGCTAGCCTCAGAAAGCATGCCAAGGAGTCCCCACCCGCCGCGGCGGGCCACTCTGGCTTCGTTGGCCGCCGAACTGAAGGTTTCGCGTACCACGATCTCCAATGCCTACAACCGTCCGGACCAGTTGTCCGCCGAGCTCCGGGACCGGATCTTCGATGCGGCCAAACGGCTGGGCTATGCCGGACCGGACCCGGTGGCCCGGTCTCTGCGGACGCGGAGAGCCGGCGCGGTCGGGCTGATCATCACCGAGCCGCTCAACTACTCGTTCAGTGATCCCGCTGCGCTGGATTTCGTTGCGGGGCTTGCCGAATCCTGCGAGGCGGCGGGTCAGGGGCTGCTATTGGTGGCCATCGGGCCCAACCGCAGTTTCGAGGACGGCTCGGCGGCCGTGCTCGCGGCGGGCGTCGACGGATTCGTGGTGTACTCGGCCTCCGACGACGATCCGTATCTACCGGTGGTGCGTCAACGGCAGTTGCCGGTCGTGGTGGTGGATCAGCCCAAGGACGTTCCCGGGGTGTCGCGGGTCAGCATCGACGATCGCGGCGGGATGCGGCGGCTGACCGAGCATGTGCTGGAACTGGGCCATCAACACATCGGCCTGCTGACCATGCGGCTGGGCCGGGACTGGCCGCACGAGAGCATGAAACCCGCACTGGCAGACCCGGATCGGGTGTTGTCCCCGCATTTCCATGTGCAGCGCGAACGGATCCACGGCGTCTACGACGCGATGACGGCCGCCGGCCTGGCGCCGGCCACGCTGACGGTGGTGGAGAGCTACGACCACCTGCCGACGTCCGGAGGAGCGGCCGCCGAGGTGGCGCTGGACGCCAATCCCCGGATCACCGCGCTGATGTGCACCGCCGACGTACTGGCCTTGTCGGCCATGGATTATCTGCGTTCCCGTGGCATCTATGTGCCGGGGCAGATGACGGTCACGGGGTTCGACGGGGTACCGGAGGCGTTGCGGCGCGGCCTGTCTACCGTGGTGCAGTCCAGTGTGGCCAAGGGCCGCCGGGCAGGCGAGTTGCTGCACAATCCGCCGCGGGACGGCCTGCCGGTGATCGATGTGCTCGAGACCGAGGTGGTGCGCGGCCGGACGTCGGGCCCGCCGGCCTAGGCTCCTGCGCCGTTCCTTTCGCCGAAACGGCATTCCGGCAGGCGTTTACTCGGCCTTTTCCGGCTGGAATGCCGTTTCGGCGGAGGTGCGCGCGTCGAGCAGGTACTTCAGTGCTGCCGCAACATCTTCGGGCTCGTCGACCCGGTAGGTGGCCAAGGTGTCGCCGGGCCCGACCTTGACGCCGACGTCGCCGTCGCGTAACCGGCGGAACGCCTTCTCGTCGGTGACGTCGTCGCCGAAGTAGATCACCACCGACGCCCCGTGGTCGTCGCGCAGGATGTCGATCGCCTCACCCTTGTCGGTGGTGATCACGGCGAACTCGAGGACGGCTTTGCCCTCGGTCAGCTCGGCATTCCAGGCCTTCGACGCCGCATGTGCCTGCACCAGCGCGGAGTCGGCGTCGGCGGGTTCGGCGTTGCGTACATGGAGTGCAACGCTGGCCGGTTTGAGTTCGACGGTCACCCCGGGCCTGCTGGCCGCAATCGCCTGCAGCTCACCGGCGATCGTGTCGAGGAGGGCGCGGTCGATGGGGTGGGTGAAGCCGGAGTCGAATTCGGCCCCGTGGCTGCCGACCAGGTGCACCGCCGCGGGCATACCCGACAGGTCCCGCAGCACCTCGAGGGCCCGTCCGGAGATCAGGGCGGTGGAGATGCCCGGAAGTTCGGACAGGGAGACAAGTGTCGTGGCGGCGTCACGCAGGGGGCGCGCGTCGGCCGGGTTGTTGACGATCGGGGCCAGGGTGCCGTCGAAATCAGAGGTGATCAGGAGCCGGTCGACGCGGGCCGCGGCCGTGAGAGCTCGGGTCAGGTCGGCGGGAAGGCTCACCCGCTAGATCTTAGGTTTGTCCTCGGCGCCGATCAGCAACCGGACCGCCAGGTCGAGTCGCTTGCTGACGTCGGTGGCCGAGGCCCGGCGGGTCAGCCAGGCCAGCAGGTTGGACAGCCACACGTCCGAGATGACCCGGGCGATGTGGTACTGGTCCTCGGTCGGCTCGCCGTCGCTCATCGCGCGGGCGAACATCGAGTCCATCAGCTTGCCGACGTGGTCGACCTCGCCTGCGGCCGAGGCGTCGGCGAACACGAAGGCCCGCGTCATGGCCTCGGTGAGCAGCGGGTTGCGCTGCATGGCCCGGTTCAGCTTGCCGACCATGAAGCTCAGCCGCTGGTAGGGGGTGCCGCCGGCCAATGCGGCGCGGTCGGTCTTGGCGTCGATGCGCTCGAACTCCCGGCCCAGCGCCGACACCAGCAGGTGGACCTTGGACGGGAAGTAGCGGTAGAGCGTGCCGACGGCGACATCGGCGCGTTCGGCGACGGCACGCATCTGGACGGCCTCGTAGCCGCCCTTGGAGGCGATGGCCAGGGTCGCATCCAGGATGCGCTTGCGGCGCTCCCGCTGAGCTTCGGAGCCGAGTTCGGATTCGGCGAGGACTGCCACGTTCATAACCTCACGCGGCCGGGTGTCAGACCCGGACGATTCGCTGCCTGTCTTCTGTGGTGCGCTGGACATGCGGTGTGTGGCCCCCTCTCGTCGCGTGCCCCGTCGAAAACGATACGCACGGCGATCTCCTTCTACACACCTCCGCGCCGTTAAACACACGGACGTGTCCTGCTGTGATGCGGGTCGACTTGACGGTCGAACACTGTCACCATTAGAACACGTTCTAGTGAGAAGCACGGACTTCTCGCGCTAGGGGCTAGGAGGTCCACCATGTCCGGCGCGTCTGCCACCATCACCGACGAGCAGTTTGCCGCCCGTGACCTGGTGCGTAGCTGGGCGGCCGCAGCTGCTACAGCTACCGCCGTCCGCGAGGCTGAACATGATGCCGATGCCTGGCGCCGGCCGTTTCAGGGTCTCGCCGAACTAGGGATCTTCAGCGTGGCGGTCGCCGAGGAACAGGGCGGCGCCGGCGGCACGGTCGAGGATCTGTGCGCGATGGTCGACGAGGCCGCGGCCGCGCTGGTGCCCGGCCCGGTGGCCACCACGGCCCTCGCCACCCTGGTCGTCACCGACGAGGCAGTGCTGGAAGCGCTGGTGTCGGGTGAGCGCACGGCCGGTGCGGCCCTGAGTGCGGACCTGACGCTGTCCGGCGACAAGGTCTCGGGCACCGCCGAGTACGTCCTCGGTGCGGACGCCGCCGGGGTGTTGCTGCTGCCCGCCGGCGACCGCGTGGTGCTGGTCGACGCGGGTGCTGCCGGTGTGAGCGTCGAACTGCTCACCGCCACCGACTTCTCGCTGCCGCTGGCCCGGGTCGTGTTGGACGCGGCGCCCGCGCAGGTGCTCGATGTCTCGCGGCAGCGGTTCGAAGACATCACCGCGGCGGTGCTGGCCGCCGAAGCCGCCGGGTTGGCCCGGTGGACCCTGCAGACCGCCACCGAGTACGCGAAGGTGCGCGAGCAGTTCGGCAAGCCGATCGGCAGCTTCCAGGCCGTCAAGCACATGTGTGCCGAGATGCTGTTGCGCTCGGAGCAGGTCTCGGTTTCCGCCGCTGATGCGGCGCGTGCGGTCTCGGAGGCCGATGACTCCCAGCTGTCGATCGCCGCCGCGGTGGCGGCCGCCGCCGGTATCGACGCGGCCGAGGCCAACGCCAAGGACTGCATCCAGGTGCTCGGCGGTATCGGCATCACCTGGGAGCACGAGGCGCATCTGTATCTGCGTCGCGCATACGGGATTTCGCACGCGCTCGGTGGTCGGCGCCGGTGGATCCGCCGGGTATCGGCACTGACCCAGCAGGGTGTGCGTCGTGAACTCCGGATCGATCTGGAGTCGGTGGCCGGCCTGCGCCCCGAGATCAGCGCCGCGGTGTCCGAGGTGGCCGCACTACCGGTGGAAAAGCGTCAGGTGGCCCTGGCCGAGTCCGGCCTGCTGGCACCGCACTGGCCACGTCCGTACGGCCGCAACGCATCTCCGGCCGAGCAGCTGCTGATCGACCAGGAACTCGCTGCGGCAGAGGTGGAGCGTCCGGATCTGGTGATCGGCTGGTGGGCGGTGCCGACCATCCTGGAGCACGGCAGCCCCGAGCAGATCGACCAGTTCGTGCCGGCCACGCTGCGTGGCGACCTGGCCTGGTGCCAGCTGTTCTCCGAGCCGGGCGCGGGCTCCGACCTGGCCGCCCTGCGTATGAAAGCCGTTCGCGCAGAAGGCCCCAACGGTGAGTCGGGCTGGAAGCTGACCGGTCAGAAGGTGTGGACCTCGGCGGCCCAGAAAGCGCACTGGGGCGTGTGCCTGGCGCGCACCGACGCCGACGCTCCGAAACACAAGGGCATCACCTACTTCCTGATCGACATGAAGACGCCGGGCATCGTGATCCGCCCGCTGCGCGAGATCACCGGTGACGAGCTGTTCAACGAGGTCTTCTTCGACGACGTGTTCGTTTCCGACGAGATGGTGGTGGGCACCGTCAACGACGGCTGGCGCCTGGCCCGCACCACCCTGGCCAACGAGCGCGTGGCCATGGCCGGCGGGACGGCACTGGGCAATCCGATGGAAGAACTGCTGCGCACGCTCGGCGCGCAGCCCGACGTGGATCCGGCCGACCTGGACCGCCTCGGTGGGTTGATCCTGACGGCCCAGGTGGGTTCACTGCTGGACCAGCGGATCGCGCAGTTGGCGGTCAGCGGCCAGGACACCGGCGCGCAGGCCAGCGCCCGCAAGCTGATCGGCGTGCGGTACCGGCAGACACTGGCCGAGTTCCGGCTGGAATTGTCCGACGGCGGCGGTGCGGTGCGTAACCGCGAGGTGCACGACTTCCTCAACACGCGCTGCCTGACCATCGCGGGCGGCACCGAGCAGATCCTGCTGACCGTCGCCGGTGAGCGCCTGCTCGGCCTGCCGCGCTAACCCCGCAGATACCCCGACAGCATCGCAACGATGCCGTCCTCGAGCTGCTCGGCGTCGGCGGGTTTGTCGCACGCCAACAGCCGGTGTGTCAGCGACTCGACGGTCGCGACCACCATGCGCGCCGCAAACCCGGTGTCGGCCACCGCAACGTCGGAGTGGCTGTCCAGCAAGGCTTTTACCGCGGCGACGGCATCCTCTTCGGTGCGGTGCAACCGGCCCAGCAGGGCCGGTGAGCGCGGGGCTTCCTCGAACAGCACGCGGTGCAGACCGGTGTCGTCGCGGTGGTTGTCGATGGTCGCCCGGACGAAGAGGCGCAGCAGGTCTTCGAGTGATTCGGGCAGGCCTGCCGCGGTGCGCTCGCGCAGCAGCGCGGCGCCGGCGTCGACGTGTGCGTCGGTGAGCGCCGACAGGATCGCGTCCTTGTTCGGGAAGTACTGGTACAGCGAGCCGATCGACAGATCCGCTGCTTCGGCGATGCGGTTGGTGGTGCCGGCGGCATATCCGTACTCGGCGAAAATGCGAGCCGCCGCCTCGAGGATGGCCTGCCGAGTCTCCACGGCGCGCTGCTGTCGGGGCTGCTTACGGGCCCGAAATCGGTCGGTAGGGGTCATCGTCGCCTCCGCACGAAAAGCGAGTAGTCAGGGGTCGCGCTGCTCTCGAAAATTGGTGACATGCAGCGCATCCAGGTTGAGACGATTCTTCCCGCCGACACGGAACGAGTGTGGCAGGCCATGCAGCAGGTCCCGACGTTTCTCTACGTCTGCCGCGGCTTGTTCGGGGTGCCGGCTCTGGCCGGACGCACCGAACCGTTCCGGGCCGGGGATCAGGGCACCGGTTGGTTGTTCGCCTTCCACGTGATCCCGGCCTACCGGCACACGATCGAAGTTCTCGATGTCGACGACACCACCCGCACGATCCGCACCCACGAGTACGGCGGAATGCTGCGGTCCTGGGATCACACCCTGCACGTCGAACCGGTCACCGACCGGTCGTGCCGCTACAGCGACACCGTCGAGATCGACGCCGGGCGGCTGACTTCCGTGGTGGTCGCGGTTGCCAAGGGGATCTACGCCTACCGGCACCGCCGGTGGCGCAGGCTCGTGGACAAACACATGGCGGAAGCCGGCGCGTGAGCGCCAGTCCAGAAGAGGCCCCCGGGTCAGAACCCGGTCGTGGCGCAGGCGCTCGGCGTGGTGAGGTTCACCCCGCCCCAGGTCACGTGGATGTCCGAGCAGATGATGAAGTTGTCTGCGGTGTTCGGCTGGCCGGTCTGCCACTTGGTGGGTGTCGACACGCCGTCGATGGTGAAGCGCTCGATGGGCCCGCCACCGAAGTACGTCGCCGAGATCTCGACCTTGTTGACCGATCGGTACAACTTCGACAGCACGTTGTCGTGGTTGGAGCCCTTGATCTCCCGGGGCATCCCGGCCGGGGCGCTGTAGGAGGCTTCCTGCCACGTGTCCTTGTTGGAACTACGCAGGGTGATGGTCTGACGCGCCCACGCGTCACCGGGGAACCCGATCGGCCCGTCCGGGGTCAGCAGGTTCGCCGAGGTCCGGAAGTTGCATGTGGTGCCGGCGCAGTCCGCGCTTACGTGCATTTCGATCGTGCCCTGGGGGCTCGGGATCGAGCTGACGGCCGAGTTGGAGGCGGCCGTGGCCGACGCGGGGAACGCCAGCGCAGCCGCGGTCAGCACCGCTGCCGTGCTCGCTGCGGAAAGCCTGTTGATCGTCATCGTCAAGAAAGGTATCCGCTCGTTACTCGTCGTAGGTGACTTCGACCGAATCCGACACCGGTGTGGCCTGGCAACCCAGGATCAGGCCCTCGTCCAGATCGGATGGTTCGAGTACGTCGTTGATCTTCATCTCGACGTCCCCGGACTTCTTGAGGACCGCGCAGGCACCGCAGTGGCCTTCGCGGCAGGAGAACGGTGCGTCCAATCCCTTGTCCAGCAGGACGTCGAGCAGCGTGGCCGACCGTGGCCAACGGACCTCGTGGGTGGTGCCGTCCAGGGTGACGACTGCGGTGGCCGGCTCCTGGTCGCTGTCGTCTTCTTCGATCACCACGGCGGCGAACGGGTCGGAATCCAACGACTTGAACACCTCAATGTGGATGCGCTCGTCGGCGGCGCCGGCCTGCTGCAGTGCCTGCTCGGCTGCCGCCATGAACGGTCCGGGCCCACAGATGAAGGCCTCGCGCGCCGAATACGGGGCGAGGAGTGTGGCGAGTGCGGCCGGGCTGGGCAGGCCCTGCACGGTCTCCAGCCAGTGCACGACAGTGAACCGGTCGGGGTACTTGGCCGCCAGGTCGCGCAGGGTTGCACCGAAGATGACGGAGTTCTCGTCGCGGTTGGCGTAGACCAGGACGACGTTGCCGGTGCCCTCGGCGAGTGCGGACTTGCAGATCGCCATCATCGGGGTGATGCCGCTGCCCGCGGCCAGCAGCAGGAAGTCGGTGTCGAGATTCTTGGGCACGAAGGTCCCCGACGGGGCCAGCACGTGCATCTTCATGCCGGCATGTGCGTTGTCGCACAGCCAGTTCGAGGCGTAGCCGTCGACCGTCCGCTTGACCGTGACGGTCAGCTGGTCGTCCGTCACCGGTGAGCTGGACAGTGAATAACAGCGGGCCACCGAGCCGGTGCGATCGCTCGGCACCCGCAGCGTCAGGAACTGGCCCGGGGAGTAGCGCAGCCGGTCGGCGGGAATCTCTGAGCCCTCGGGCACGGAGAACACGAGAGACCGGGCGTCGGCCGTCTCCTCGATGACTGCACTCACCTGCAGTTCGAGCACATGGCTGCCCAGTGGCTCATCAGTCACGGCTGGACCCTTTCTTCACTCATAACTAGAACATGTTACAAAAACGTACTTGCCCTGGTCCAGCCCACCATTGCAAGGCGCTACTCGACACAAATCGTAACGTGTTCTAATCTCAGTCTAAGCGGTCAGCTCGCGCTCATCGCAGTCCGAATCTTGGGAGGCATTTCCGTGACATCCATTGAACAGCGTGACGTGCAGGCAGTGCTGGCCGGCATCGATGAACTGCTGCCGACGCTGCGTGAGCGCGCTCAGGAGACCGAGGATCTGCGCAAGCTGCCCGACGCGAACGTGAAGGCCCTGGAGGACATCGGTTTCTTCAAGCTGCTGCAGCCCGAGCAGTGGGGCGGCCTGCAGTGCGACCCGACGGTGTTCTACGAGGCGGTCCGGCGCCTGGCCAGCGCGTGCGGTTCCACCGGCTGGGTCGCCGGCATCATCGGTGTGCACAACTGGCACCTGGCGTTGTTCGACCAGCAGGCTCAGGAAGATGTCTGGGGCGAGGACACCTCGGTCCGGATCTCCTCGTCCTACGCCCCGATGGGTGCCGGTGTGGTGACCGAGACGGGTGACGGCTACCTCGTCAACGGTGCCTGGAACTGGTCCTCGGGCTGCGATCACGCCAGCTGGGCCTTCCTCGGCGGCCCGGTCATCAAGGACGGCCGGCCGGTCGATTTCGGCAGCTTCCTGATCCCGCGTACCGACTACCAGATCGACGACGTCTGGAACGTCGTCGGTCTGCGCGGCACCGGCAGTAACACCGTCGTGGTCAAGGACGTGTTCGTGCCCAAGCACCGCTTCCTGTCCTACAAGGCGATGAACGACGGCACCGCCGGCGGCTACCAGACCAACACCGCTCCCGTTTACAAGATGCCTTGGGGCACAATCCATCCCACCACCATCTCGGCACCCATCGTCGGTATGGCCTACGGCGCCTACGACGCGCACGTCGAGCACCAGGGCAAGCGTGTCCGTGCCGCCTTCGCCGGCGAGAAGGCCAAGGACGATCCGTTCGCCAAGATCCGCATCGCCGAGGCCGCCAGCGACATCGACGCAGCCTGGCGTCAGCTGTCGGGCAACGTCGCCGACGAGTACGCCCTGCTGGTTGCCGGCGAGGAAATCCCGTTCGAGCTGCGGGCCCGCGCCCGCCGCGACCAGGTGCGTGCCACCGGCCGCGCGATCGCCTCGATCGACCGGCTCTTCGAGGCCTCGGGTGCCACCGCACTGTCGAACGACGCTCCGGTGCAGCGGTTCTGGCGCGATGCACACGCCGGCCGGGTGCACGCGGCCAACGATCCCGAGCGCGCCTACCTGATCTTCGGCAACAACGAGTTCGGCCTGCCCCCGGCCGACACGATGGTCTGATACATGACTGCCACCCAAGAGATCACCTTCGAATCCACCTCCCGGTACGCGCAGGTCCGCGAGGACATGCGGCTGCACTACCACGAGGCGGGTGACCCGAATGCCCAGACCATCGTGCTGTTGCACGGCGGTGGCCCCGGCGCCTCGAGCTGGTCGAACTTCGGCCGCAACATTGCGGTGCTGGCCGAGCACTACCACGTACTCGCCGTCGATCAGCCCGGTTACGGGCACTCGGACAAGCACACCGAGCACGAGCAGTACAACCGGTACAGCGCCAAGGCGTTGCTCGGGCTGTTCGACCACCTCGATCTGCAGGGCCGGATCCCGCTGCTGGGCAACTCGCTCGGCGGCGGCACCGCGGTGCGGTTCGCGCTGGACTACCCGGACCGGGCAGGCAAGCTCATCCTGATGGGTCCCGGCGGTCTGAGTGTCAACCTGTTCGCGCCCGATCCGACCGAGGGCGTCAAGGCCCTGGCGAAGTTCAACTTCGAACCGACGCGCGAGAACCTCGAGGCCTTCATCCGGATCATGGTGTTCGACCAGAAGCTGGTCACCCCGGAACTGGTCGACGAGCGGTTCGCGATCGCCAGCACCCCCGAATCGCTGGCGGCCACCCGCGCGATGGGCAAGTCATTTGCGGGTGCGGATTTCGAGCTCGGCATGATGTGGCGCGAGGTGTACAAGCTGCGTCAGCCGGTGCTGCTGATCTGGGGCCGCGAGGACCGGGTCAACCCGCTCGACGGTGCGCTGGTCGCGCTCAAGCAGATTCCGCGGGTGCAACTGCACGTCTTCGGGCAGTGTGGACACTGGGCTCAGGTCGAGAAGTTCGACGAGTTCAACAAACTCACCATCGATTTCCTTGGGGGTTAGCAGATGAGCATCAAGGCACTCGGCTACATGCGCATCGAGGCCACCGACGTGGCCGCGTGGCGTCAGTTCGGCGTGAAAGTGCTCGGCATGGTGGAGGGCGAGGGTTCGATCCCGGACGCGCTCTACCTGCGGATGGATGACTTCGCGGCCCGCCTGGTGATCGTGCCGGGTGAGCAGGACCGACTGCTGATCTCGGGCTGGGAGGTCGCCGACGCTCCCGCGCTGCAGAACGTGCGCGAGAGCCTGTCCAAGGCGGGCGTCGACTTCGTCGAGGGCACCAGGGACGAGATCCGCGAGCGTCGGGTCGAAGGGCTCATCCGGTTCTCCGATCCCGCAGGCAACGTCCTCGAGGCCTTCTACGGTGCGCAGTACCTGGGCCGCCGGTTCGTCAGCCCCTACGGCCACAAGTTCGTCACTGCCGAGCAGGGCCTCGGACACGTGGTGCTGACCTGCAACGATGACGCCGCCGCGCAGGCGTTCTACCAGGATGTGCTGGGCTTCAAGCTACGTGACTCGATGCAGCTGCCGCCGCAGCTCGCGGGTCGCCCGGCCGATGGCGATCCGGTGTGGTTGCGCTTCTACGGCTGCAACCCGCGGCACCACGCGCTGGCCTTCATGCCGATGCCCAACCCGACCGGCATCGTGCACTTGATGGTCGAGGTGGAGAACTCCGACGATGTCGGCCTGTGCCTGGACCGCGCCAACCGTCGCAACGTGAAGATGTCGGCGACGCTGGGCCGACACATCAACGACAAGATGCTGTCCTTCTACATGAAGACCCCGGGTGGGTTCGACATGGAATTCGGTTGCGAGGGACTGGAAGTCGAGGACGAGAGCTGGATCGCCCGCGAGAGCGTGGGGATCAGTCTCTGGGGCCACGACTTCTCTGTCGGATTCAAGTGATGGCACAGGCTCAGCCGCTCGACCCGCGCACGTTCCGAAATGTGCTCGGCCAGTTCTGTACTGGCGTCACGGTCATCACGACACTTCACGATGACGTGCCGATCGGCTTCGCCTGTCAGTCGTTCGCGGCGCTGTCGCTCGATCCGCCGCTGGTGCTGTTCTGTCCCACCAAGCAGTCGCGGGCGTGGCAGGCCATCGAGGCCAGCGGAAAGTTCTGCGTGAACATGCTGCACGAGAATCAGCAGCATGTGTCCGCGCAGTTCGGCTCCAAGGCGCCGGACAAGTTCGCCGGGATCGATTGGACCCCATCAGAACTCGGTTCTCCGGTGATCGACGGCAGCCTTGCCCACATCGACTGCAATGTGCATTCCGTGCACGACGGCGGCGACCATTTCGTGGTGTTCGGTGCGGTGCACTCGTTGTCGGAAGTGCCCAAGCGCAAGCCGCGGCCGTTGCTGTTCTACCGCGGTGAGTACACCGGGATCGAGCCGGACAAGAACACCCCGGCACAGTGGCGTGACGATCTGGACGCGTTCCTGACGGCCACCACGCCTGACACCTGGCTCTGACTTTTCGTCGCTGACACGACTGGGCCCCCTCCCATCGGGAGGGGGCCCAGTTTGTGTTCCTGCTCCACAGGTTCGTCTGGCAAAGAAACGAACGCATGGGGATTCGCGGACGGTCTGCCCCGATGACCAGGAAGGCTCCCAGTATCGGGAAGCCGATCCCATCGATGCGGTCTGAAGCCGTCAAAACACGCCCCGAACAGGAAATCTGCCGGGCCACCGGCCTCCGACCTGGCGATTGCCAAGCACTTGCCTAGGCAAACGGAATTTAGGGCAGGCATACCTATTGATATTTAGGAAAACCTAAGCTAATTTTTGCTCGTTCCTCAGTCAACTATCAGCTTTCAGGAGTTCTTCGTGCCCCTACCTGCACTCCCCTCCGGCGACACCCCAGTGGTGAGCCGGAAGGATCGGTTCCTCGTCGCCGGCGTCGCAATGCTCAGCGCCAGCGCGATTGCGGTGACCCCGGTTGCCCAGAACACGACGCTCATCCAGCAGGCTCAGAGCTTCGCCTACGACCTGACGGCGTCGACCATGGACGCGACGGCCTCGCCCGTGGACGTCTACGGGACGCTGTTCAGCAACACATTGGGCAACCTCGAGTCTCTGGGTGCCGCCCTGGCTGCCAATCCGGCGCCGTTGCTGAACCAGGTGCTGGAGAACCAGCTGGGCTACGCGGGCAAGTTCGGTGCGGCGTTCGAGGCCATCCCCACCAACCTGAAGAACTGGTATGAGGGCCCCAACGGGCAGGCGCGGTTGGCGCAGGCGCAGGCCGCACTTGAGGCCGGAGACATCGGCGAGGCGTACCGGTGGTTCAACCACTCCATGCTGTACGCGTTCCAGGGCGCCTTCGGTTCGCTGATCGCTCCCGGGTTCATCCTTTCGGGCATCCCGCGCGGCGGGACCGAGTACCTGACCGGGATCCCGGAGCAGATCGCGCAGAACTTCACGAATCTGATCGGTGCGACCTTCACCTCCAGCGTCGTCGTGAGCGCCCTGTTCCAGGGCGCCTTCGCAACGATCAGCGGTCCGACGTTCGAGCTCGCCCGCGTTGCCGAGGCGATCAGCACCAGCGTCGCCGCGGGCGATATGCAGGGGGCCTTCAACGCCGTCGTGAACACGCCGGGCATCCTCGTCAACGCGGCGCTCAACGGATTCAAGTACTCCGATCCCGACCCGGAGACGGGCACCGGGGGCTACACCGAGTGGCCGGCACTGCTCACCTGGGCCGAGCCCGGCGAGCAGGGTGGCGCCCGGATCGTCGCAGGTCTTTTGCAGAACCTGCTGGTGAACATCCCCAAGAGCCTCGCCGATGCCATCGACAACACCCCGGAAACACCTGCTCCCGCGTCGGCTCCGTCATCGGTGCCCGCGAGCATCTCGGCTCAGCTGGTTTCCGCGTTGGCGCCCAAGACGGCGTTGACCGTGTCGCCCGTCGAGTCGGTGAAGGAAGCGGCTCCGGCCGTCGAGGCTCCGAAGGCTGAAAGCCCGGTCGAGGCTCCGAAGTCCGAGACCGTGGCTGTTGAGGCTCCGAAGGTCGAAACCCCGGTTGTCGAGGCCGCGAAGGTCGAGACGCCGGTTGCCAGTGCCGTTCCTGCGGCCGATGAGGCTGCCGGAGAGTCTGTCGCCACGCCTGCAACCAGCAAGTCGGCCAATGCCGATGCGAAGGCCACGGGCAAGGCCAAGATCACGGACCGGATCAGGGCCAAGATCAGCGAGGCCAAGGAAGCCAAGCAGGCCAAGGCCCAGGAGGCCAAGGAATCGAAGGCCACCGCCAAGGAGAGCGCCGCCAAGGAGAGCACCGCCAAGGAAGCCAAGGCCAAGCCCAAGGCGACCAAGGCCGGGGCTGACAAGTCCAAGGGCTCCAGTGACTCCAAGAAGAGCTCGGGCTCTGACTCGTAATAAGTAGCACGACGCGTAGCTGGGCCCCACCCGTGAGGGTGGGGCCCAGTTGCGTTCGGCGCCGACGTCGAATCCAGCGGTCCCTGACCGGTTGATCAACCCGGCTCTTGACGAACATGGTTGTGGCCTGCCAAGGTTTGATCAATCGATCAAACCGATGGGAAGAGGACACACATGAATGGTCGGGTAGAGGGCAAGGTCGCCCTCGTTACCGGTGCGGCGCGCGGGCAGGGACGCAGCCATGCGCTGCGATTGGCGCAAGAGGGCGCAGACATCATCGCGGTCGACGTCTGCGCCCCGGTCACCGATACCAGTGCGATCCCGGCGTCGACCCCGGACGACCTGGCAGAGACGGCGGATCTGATCAAGGGTCTCGACCGTCGCATCGTCACCGCCGAGCTCGATGTGCGTGACTTCGGCGCGCTCAAAGCGGCCGTCGACAGCGGTGTGGAGCAGCTGGGCCGGCTCGACATCGTGGTGGCGAACGCTGGCATCGGCAACGGTGGCGATGTCCTGCACGAAACCAAAGAATCCGACTGGGACGACATGATCGGCGTCAATCTGTCCGGCGTCTGGAAGACTGTGAAAGCCGCAGTGCCGCACATTCTTTCCGGCGGACGTGGCGGTTCGATCGTCTTGACCAGCTCGGTCGGCGGGCTCAAGGCCTATCCGCATACCGGCCACTACATCGCGGCCAAGCACGGTGTGATCGGTCTGATGCGCAGCTTCGCGGTGGAACTGGGGCAGCACTCGATCCGGGTCAACTCGGTGTGCCCGACGAACGTCAACACGCCGATGTTCATGAACGAGGGCACGATGAAGCTGTTCCGTCCCGACCTGGAGAACCCGGGTCCCGACGACATGGCTGTGGTCGCCCAGTTGATGCACGTGCTTCCGGTCGGCTGGGTCGAGCCTGTCGACATCAGTAACGCGGTGTTGTTCCTGGCCTCTGACGAGGCCCGTTACATCACCGGTCTGCCGGTCACGGTGGATGCCGGCAGCATGCTCAAGTAGCGTCCTGATCGCTGCCGAACCGGCGCAGGAACCGCTCGACGAAGGCGCGGAACTCGGCGTGGCCCTCGGTCACGCCGACCGCCTCTTCGTTGCACAGACTGCGGGCCGATTGGGTGAGAAGCATCGACATCACGACCGGCGGGAACTCCTCCATGTCCACACCGTGGGCGCGCAGTACCCCGGCCATGGCCGCGGCCTCGATGTCGCGGACCCGCTCGGAGTAGGCCTTGAGTTCGACGCCGATCTCCTTGCGGTGATTGGCCAGCGCCATGAACTCGGTGTTGAGTCCGGTCACGCGGGAGTCGGAGTTGATCAGCCACAGGGCCCGGAGCGGATCGTCGGTGGTGATCGCCTCGCGCAGCCGGGCCAGCGCCGCGTCGGCACCGCTGCGCAGCACCGAGACGAACAGGTCGTCGAGGGTGTCGAAGTAGTAGTAGACCAGCGCCGAGCGCACGCCGGCCACGGCTGCGATGCGCCGGGTGGTGGCGGCGGCATAGCCCTCGTCTCGGATGACCTGGGCGGTCGCCTCGATGAGGCGCTTGCGGGTTCCCGCGTCCTTCTCCTTGGCGGCGCGTGCGGCAGGCATCAGCATTGCCCCCCAAAGTCATTGCCCGACAACACATATTTCTTGCCGGCCTGGAACCTTGACCGCCGAACGCCGGGGGTGGTATGCATGAGCCATCCTAACGGTTTGATCGACTGATCAAATTCAGAACTGAGGAAACAGATGCCCGAAGACATGAGTACGGCCCGGGTCCAGGTGGACGCCGGCCTGTGCGAAGGCCATGCACTGTGCATCCAACTTGCCCCTGAGGTGTTCGACCTGTCCGACGACGAGGTGGCCGGCGCTGCCCCGGTGAGCGGGCCGTGGGATCAAGGTACCTGGGCCAACGTCAAATCTGCCGTCGACGCCTGCCCGCGCCAGGCGATCAGCCTGCTCAACACCAGCACGAAAGGCCAGTGAGCCATGACCGATCTCGCCTCAGTCGACTATTTCGCCGACCCGGCCGTCGCCCAGGACCCGTACGAGTACTACGAATATCTGCGCAGCAACGGGCCGGTGTTTGCCGAACCGCATCACGGTGTCGTGGCGGTGACCGGCTACCAGGAAGTCATGGCGGCCTTCAAGGACCATGCGTCGTTCTCGGCCGTGAACGCGATCGGCGGGCTGTTCCCGCCGCTGCCTTTCGAGCCCGAGGGCGACGACATCAGCGAACAGATCGAGGCGCACCGCCATCTGTTCCCGATCCATGAGCACATGGTGGTGATGGACCCGCCGCAGCATGAGCGGGCCCGCTCGCTGCTGAGCAAGCTGCTCACGCCTCGTCGTCTCAAGGAGAACGAGGACTATATGTGGCAGCTGGTCGATCACCAGCTGGATCAGATCATGGGCAACGGCAGATGCGAGTTCCTGTCCGAGTACGCCAAACCCTTCGCCACCTCGGCGATCATCGATCTGCTGGGTGTTCCCGAGGAGGATCGCCCGGAATTCCTTGCCGCACTGGGTGCCGAGCGGCCGGAGGGCAATCGGGTCGGGGCGCTCGACGGTGAGCCGGTGGGTCGCGACCCGCTGCAGTACCTGGACGACAAGTTCGCCGGATACCTCGCCGAGCGTCGGCGTGAGCCACGCGGCGACGTGCTCTCCGGCATGGCCACCGCCACTTATCCCGACGGCTCGACGCCGGAACTGCTGGAGGTCGTCAAGCCGGCCACCTTCCTGTTCGCCGCCGGACAGGAGACCGTCACCAAGCTGCTCACCGCCGCCGTGCAGACCCTGGGTGATCACCCGGAGTATCAGCAGACGCTGCGCGAGAATCCGGACGGTATACCGACTTTCATCGAGGAAGCGCTGCGGATGCACGCCCCGACAAAGGTCGATTTCCGGCTGGTCCGCAAGACCACCACGCTCGGCGGCGTGCATCTGAAGGCCGGCACGATCGTGATGCTCTGCCTCGGCGCAGCCAACCGCGATCCTCGCAAGTTCGACGACCCTCAGACATTCCGTCCGGATCGTAAAAACGTCCGTGAGCACATCGCGTTCGGCCGCGGCATCCACACGTGTGCCGGCGCGCCGCTGGCCCGGGTGGAAGGTCAGATCACCGTGCGCCGGCTACTGGACCGCATGCAGGACATCACCATCGACGAGTCGGCGCACGGCCCGGTCGGGCAGCGGAACTACAACTACGAGCCGACGTTCCTGCTGCGTGGACTGACCGAGCTGAACATCGGATTCACCCCAGCGAAAGGGTGACCGCCCCGCCGCGGTGATCCACCTTGTCGAGGATGCTCGACGGGACCCGGAACACCCGGCCGGGTGAGGCCGGCCACGGCAGGGTCTTCCGGCCGATGACCGTGCCATCTTGGCGCGCCACCACTTTCGGTATGCGCACCAAGGTGTCGGTCCACAGCAGCAGGCGCTGTCGCGCCGGGGCGGGGTCGCCGCGCCGCAGCAGCCCCGGTGCCACCCAGCGCAACGGGGCCGCGGCCTCGATGCGGATCCCTTCGCCGGGCGTAGCCGCGCCGCTCAGGTAGCGGCGCACCTGTGCGGCCACGTGGCGGCCGTCGAGCGCGGCGATGTCGGCGGTGTCCACCGGGTGCAGCAGGTTGCCGATCGCGAATACGCCTTCCCTGCTGGTCCGCAGCGCGGTGTCGACGACGGGCCCCAGGCTTTTCGGGTCCATGTCGAGCCCCGCGGTGCGGGCCAGCTCGTGGTCGGGAATCCAGTCGCCGGTGAACACGACGGTGTCACAGGCCACGATGCGGCGTTGCCCGGTGCGGGTGTTCTCGATCTCCACACCGACGACGGTGCCCTTGCCGATGATGCGGGCCACCCGGGTGGTCGTGGCGACCTCGACGTTCATCAGCGGGGTGCGGCCCGCGAGGTTGAAGACTGCATATGACTCGGGCGAAGGGTATTCGCTTGTCATCAGCGCGGTTTCGCAACCGGCGTGCTTGAGCGTGAGCACCGCCGAGTAGCTGACCAGTTCGGCTCCGACGATGACGGCGCGCTTGCCCACGCCGCGGTGCTGTAGGTGCACGGTGTTCTGCAACTGCCCGGTGGTGTAGACGCCACCGGGCCGGTCGCCGGGGATCAGCCGCGCCGGGCGGGCCCGCTCGCGAGCACCGGTGGCCAGGACAACCGCGCGGGCGTCGAGTTGTTCGCGCCCGGTGGGCGACGTGAGCTCAAGGGACGTGTCGCCGGCCCAGCCGGTCACCATGGTGGCGGTACGGATCTCGGCCCCGGCTGCCGTCGCCTCGCGGACCAGGCGGCGCGCGTACGTCGGCCCGCTGATGAAGGTCTTCATGTCGCGGATGCCGTAACCCGGATGGTCACTGTGCCGTGGAATGCCACCGGCCTCGGACTCACGTTCAAGCACAACTACATTCAGGCCCGAGTTGTGCGCCAGCTCGGCTGCCGCGGTCAGGCCTGCGGGGCCGCCGCCGATGATCGCGACGTCGTAGACGCTCACTTGTTGATCTCCTGACGTTCCTGCTCGAACACCGACTGCACCTCGGCGCCGCAGAAGAAAGCCTGGCAGCGGCCGTTCATCACGCGGGTGCGTCGTCGCAGGCCTTCCAGGGCTGCGGGTGGGATGACGGAATGGCAGGCGTCGCGCAGTTCACCTTCGGTGACGCGCTCGCAGAAGCACACGATCCGGCCATAGGCGGGGTCGGCGGCGATCTTCTCGGCCTGCTGATAGGGGCGGGGGAATGCCTCGCCGAGGTTGGGCATCTGTGGTGGATCGGGCAGTTCTTCGGCGGGTGCCAGTTCCAGGCCGGCCGAGACCAGTTGAGTGCGGGCGTATTCGGCGATGGCCATGCCCGCCGTCAGGCCGGTGGACCGGATACCGCCGACCAGCAGATAGTGCTGCGCCGGGTCCGCCTCGATCAGGTAGTCGCTGCGGTCGATCGCGGCCCGTAGTCCGGCATACGTCGCGGTGACCTCTTCGTCGAGGAGTCGGGGCATCAACGCGCGGCCCTTTTCCAGGAGGAAGTCGAATCCGCTCTCCGAGGTGCCGGTGGCGGTGCGGTCGGTGAGGTCCTCCGAGGTGGGGCCGAGCATGACGTTGCCATAGATGGTGGGGCTGACCAGAACTCCCTTGCCGCGCGAGGTCGGCACCGGCAGCACGATCTTGTCGACCAGCGGTCGCGCGAGCTTGTCGTAGACGATCAGCTCGCCGCGGCGCGGGGTCACGCTGAATCGCGAGAAGCCGAACAGGTTGTCGATGACATCGGCTCCCAGGCCGGCCGCGTTGACCACCCACCGGGTGCGCACAGGTCCGGCGGAGGTGTGCAGTGTGGTGACCTCGTCACCAGTGGCGATGCGTTCCACGCGGTGATCGGTCAGCAGGGTGGTGCCCCGGTTGACGGCATCGGTGGCCAGCGCGAGGTTCACCGTCCAGGTGCAGATGATGGATTCGTCGGGCACGGTGAGCCCGCCGAGTGCACCCGGACCCAGAGCGGGGACCGCGGCGTAGACGGCCGCGGAATCCACGAGCTCGCACCGGTGATACCCGTTGTCCTCGGCCTTCTCCTTCAATCCCGGTAGGGCAGCGAGCTGTTCGTCGTCCCAGGCCACCAGGAGCGCCCCGGTGTGCTCGACCGGGACGCCGGTGCGGCTCGCGTAGTCGGACAGCAGCTCGTAACCACGGCTGACCAAGGTCGATTCCAGCGTTCCCGGTTTGGCGTCGAACCCGGTGTGCAGGATCGCGGTATTGGCCTTGCTGGTGCCGTCGCCGACATCGTCGCGGGCTTCGAGCAGGGCGACGGACAGTTGGTATCCCGACAGCTCACGCGCAATGGCTGAGCCGACGATGCCGGCTCCGATGACCACGACGTCGAACACGTCGGGTCTACTCGGGGTGTTCATGAAATCTCCTGGTGGTACGTGGTCTCGGCGAGTTCGCGCCAGGCCGAGCGGAATTCGGCGGCACGTGCCGCGCTCCAGCGCGGTTCGTAAGTCGCCGACGGGGTCCAGTCGGTGACGACGTCGGCCACCGACTTCTCAGGTGACAGGCTGAGTCGGGCCAGCGCGGCCGCGCCCAAGGCGGTTGCGTGCGCCGAGGGATAGACGTCGACGGGCACCTGCAGGATGTCGGCGCAGGCCTGCATCAGCACTGTGGACTGGGTGAGCCCGCCGTCGGCCCGCAGCCGGGTCAGTGGCGGAGCGTCGGCATCGATCGCCGAGACCAGCTCAGCGACCTGTGCAGCGATGCCCTGTAGAACCGCCAGCACGATGTGTCCGCGCCCGGTCGACAGGGTCATGCCCGAGATCGTGGCGGTGGCCTGCGATTTCCACCACGGCGCGGCCAGGCCGGCCAAGGCGGGCACACACAGCACGCCGCCGTTGTCGGATTCGGCGACGGCGTCCATCTCGGCGGCGCCGCTGATCACACCGAGCGAGGTCAGCCATTTGACGGCTGACGCCGCGGTGTAGACCTGGCCGTCCATGCAGAACGAATCGATGCCACCGATTCGCCACGCCACCGACGACGTCAGGCCCGTGGTCGAACGCACCGGGGAGGTCCCGGTGTTCGACAGCAGGAAGGCGCCGGTACCGAATGTGCACTTGGCCATTCCGGATTCGAGGCACGCCTCGGCCAGCAGCGCGGCCTGCTGGTCCACCACGATCCCGCCGACGGGGACTTCGGGTCCGAAAGACGATGTGGTGCCGATGATCTCGTCGTTCGCCGCGATCCGGGGCAGGCGTTCGCCGTCCAGGCCGAACAGCGCGAGCAACTCAGGACTCCAGTCCTGAGCGCCGAGATCCACGGCGGCCGAGCGGCTGGCTGTCGTGGCATCGGTGACGAACTCACCGGTGAGCTGGTGCAGCAGCCAGGCATCCGAGGTCGTCACGACGCCGGTCGACTCGACATTGCGGCGCAGCCAGGCCATCTTCGGTGCCGAGAAGTAGGGGTCGAGCACCAATCCGGTTCGTGCGGCGAGCATGTCGGCGTGCCCGGCGAGGTCGGCGCACAGCGACTCGGCGCGCCGGTCCTGCCACACGACGGCCTGGCTGAGTGGCCGGCCGGTGTCGGGATCCCAGGCCAGCACGGTCTCGCCCTGATTCGCCAGAGACACCGCGTGAACCGGCCGGCCGGCCTGCTCAAGGGCGGCGCGCCCGGCGCCGAGCACGGACTCCAGCAGCTCTGATGGGTCCTGCTCGACGCCGCCGCCGTCGAGGTAACGCGGGTGTACCGGAACCTCGGCCAACCCGACCACACCCTGTTCGGGGTCGACGACGATCGCCTTGGTCCCCGAGGTGCCTTGGTCGATGGCCAGGACTGTCATTTCACGGGTTCCTCGGCAGCGCCGGCGACCTCGTCCAATTCGGCGTCGATCGAGGCCATCTCGGGCATCTTGAGGCCTTCCTTGCCGCGGGTGACGAGCAGGTACCCGAGGTAGACGGCGCCGATCGCGACCATCGCCAGCACGTAGAGCCACGGATCCTTGAAGGACGCGTCGCGGAACAGCGAGAGCTCGAACACCAGCCACACCACGGCTACCACCAGAACCGGAACCTCCCAGCGTCCCAGGCTGAATCCCGCACTCGCGGGCAGCTTCTTGCGGGTCGCGATGTAGAGCGCGATGGTGATGGCATAGATGGATGCGGGCAGCAGGGTGGCCGCGGAGAACAGTTTGAACAGCGCGTCGGTGCTCGTCGAGAAGATCTCGAGGATCACCGCCGAGGTGGCGGCCATGAACACGGTGGCGTTGGCCGGCGTACGGAACCGCGGTGAAACCTTGTGCAGCAGCTGCCAACCCGGGAAGCGCTGATCCCGTGACATCGCCCAGACCAGACGCACGCCGCTCATCAGGATCACCAGGCCGCAGGCGAAGATCGCGATCGCCACCAGCACGAGCAGCGCGGTGCCCACGAAGGAGCCGAGGATGTCGCGAATGACGTCGGCGATCGGGGTGCCCGACTGGGCCAGCGTGGTCGGATCGTTGACGGCGGCGGTGACCACCAGCAGGAACAGGAAGCCCAAGATGCCTGAGGCCAGTACTGCCTGCCACATGGCGCGCGGCACAACGATTTCGGGCTTCTTGGTTTCCTCGGCGAGATTGGCCGCGGACTCGAAGCCGACGATGGTGAAGGCGCCGAGCAGGAAGCCGAGCATCCACGGGCCCACCGAGGTGGCGGTGCCGAAGCTCCAGTACCCCTCGGCGGGGATGTCGCCGCGGGAGAACAGGTTGCCGACGGAGAGCTTGTGGGCGACCACACCCACGATGAACAGCAGCACCACGAGGGCGACCATCCCGATCAGCTCCGCCGTCACGGCGAAGTTGTTGACCCGCTCGGTCCATTTGGTCGACAGCCCGACCAGCAATGCCTGCAGAAACAGCACGGCGGCGGTGATCTCGAATGAGGTCAGGGGAGTGCCGGTGAAGTCGAACAGCGCGGGCACCACGGTGGCGGCCACGGTGTAGTCGACTGCCACCACCACGATCGCCAGGAACGTGAACGAGATCCAGCCGGTGATCCAGCCGAGAATCGGATTGGCGAGCCGCGACACCCACTGGTAGGCGTAGCCGGTCACCGGGATCCGGGCGGCCAGCGAGCCGAGTAGCAGGGCTACCGCGACCTGGCCGACGATCACGAACGGCCAGGTCCAGATGCCCATCGGGCCCGAGCTGTTGAGGACGCTGCCGTAGGTGGTGAAGATGCCGGTGGCGATCGAGACGAACGCGAAGGCCACGGCGAACGAGGCGAATTTGCCGGTGCCGCGTTCCAGCGTCTCGGTGTAGCCGTACGGCGATGTGGAAGAATTTGTCATTGATCGAGCTTTCTGAGGGAAATCGACTGTTTCGCGAAGGAATTGCTCGGTCCGCGGGCGACGCTGCAACGTCGCCCGCACCCGTTTCAGGCGCTTGCCGGCCGCGCCGGCATGACCACACCTCCCGTCTCTCCGAAGGCCGCGGCCACCGCCGGGTCGGCGTTCTGGTCGGTGATCAGTCCGTTGACGGCGCTGAGATCGCACACGCGGTACGGCGCCACCTGCCCGAGCTTGGACGAATCGGCCAGGATGTAGCTGCGGGCGCTGTTGGCGATGATCGTGCGGCGCACGTCGATCTCGTCGAGATGGAAGTCGGTGAGCCCGGCTACCGCGTCCACCCCGCCGGACCCGAGCAGGGCAATGTCGGCGTAGACGTCGGTGAAGAAGGACTTCGTGTGGGCGTTCGAGCAGGCCAGGTCGCCGGCTCGGACCCGTCCGCCGGCCAGCAGCAGTTCGATTCCCGGGCGGTCGGCGAGTTCCACCGCGACCGGCAGTGACGGGGTGATCACAGTGCCGGTGAACGCGCGCGGGATGGCCTGGGCGACGGCGACGGCCGTGGTCCCGATGTCGATGATCACCGTCTGACCGTTTTCGAGGAGCCCCGCGGCGACCCGGGCCAATTGGGCCTTGGCTTGGTGGCGAATCATCGTGCGCTCGGAATATGAAGGCTCGATGGGCCGGTGGTCAGCGACCGCGGCGGCGCCCCCGTGTACCCGGCGCAGTGCACCGCGTTCTTCGAGAAATGCCAGGTCGCGGCGGACGGTCTCAGCCGAAACTCCGAGGCGGCGGACCAGCTCATCCGTGCTGATCGCCTGGGCGGTGCCTACTGCGTCGACGATCGCCTCGTGGCGCTCAACCGGCAGCACGGTTGACCGTCGATGTGGATTTCTGACCGAACATGACGGTTATTGTGGGGTGTGGTGTGGCCCACGTCAACCGGAACCGGGGAAATCAGACCGGGGGATACCCGTACTCGGCCATGACGTCGCGCAGCTGGGTATCGCCCACGCGCGCGATGAACCTCAGCACCGCCGGCCCGTTGCCGTCGTCGATGGTCGGGTCGGCTCCGGCGGCCATCAGCACCGCCACGATGTCGGCACGTTTTCCGGTCGTGTTGCGCACGGCCCGATAGAGCGGCGTGCAGCCGTCTTCGGCGACAGCGTTCACGTTCGCGTTCGCTTCGAGCAGGATCTTCACGATCTCGACGCTGTCGCTCTGGGCGGCGAAGTGCAGCGGCGTCATCCCGACATTGTCGACGGCGTTGACGTCAGCCGCCAATGCGATCAGGCGCGTGGTGTTCTCGATCCGAAACTGGTTGCCGATCCGGAAGTTCTCGGCCGCGAGCTGCGGGTCTTTGAGGGCGGCCGTGTAGTTCAGGCCAACCGGGTCGTCGATGACGGCGTAGTGCAGTGCCGTGCGGCCCGCACGATCGGTACCGACGGGATCATCGCGCGGCACCACGGTGCGGTCGTTTCGGCGGCCAGGAGTGAACCGGAACTTCACCGAAAAACCGTATCAACGCACGGCGATCCGGATGTTCTTTACTTGCTGAAACTCATTCAGGCCCTCGATGCCGCCGGTTCGGCCCGAGCCGCTCTGCTTGTAACCGCCGTACGGACCCTGGGGTGAGATGTCGCTGAACTGGTTGATCCACACCGAACCGGATTCCAGCCGACGGGCCACCCGATGGGCACGGTTGAGGTCGGTCGTCTGAACGAAGGCGTTCAGGCCGTACGGGGTGTCGTTGGCGATCTGTACTGCCTCGTCCTCCTCGCGGAACCGCATCACCGAGACGACGGGTCCGAAGGTCTCCAGTTGCGCGAGTTCCGAGGAGTTGTCCACCTCGCCGAATACCGTCGGTTCGACGTAATAGCCCTTGCCATCGATCTGCTTGCCGCCCACCAACAATTCACCCGCACCGCTGGACGCCGCGGTATCGACAGCAGCCAGGATCCGGTCAGCGGCGGTCTGACTGATCACCGGTCCGAACGTGGTCGCGGGATCCATCGGGTCACCGATCTTGGCGGAACCGATGACGCCGAGGAACTTCTCCAGGAATTCGTCGTAGACCGCGTCGTGGACCAGTATCCGGCTCGCGCAGGCACAGCTCTGTCCTGACTGCATGAGCGGGCCCTGGTGGGCCGACAGCGTGGCGGCCAGGTCGAGATCGGCGTCGGCGAAGATGAGATTGGCGGATTTGCCGCCCAGCTCGGTGACCACCGGCGTGAGATTCGTTGCGGCAGCCTGCAGTACCTTGCGTGCCGTACCACCGCCGCCGGTGAAGGCGATCTTGCCGATGCCGGGATGACGTACCAGGGCCTCGCCGCCCTCGGCGTCGGCCGGGACGACAGTCACCAGTCCCTCGGGCAGCCCGGCCTCCAGACACAGCTCGCCGAAGCGCAGCGCCGCGAACGGCGCCAGCTCTGAGGGTTTGAGGACGACGGCATTGCCGGCGGCCAGCGCCGGGGCGACACACGATCCGGTGACGACCAGGGAGCCGTTCCACGGCGTGATGACACCGACCACGCCATACGGCTCACGCTCGACGAGATTGATGTCGAACGACCCGTTGACCGGTGTCGTCACTCCGTGCGGCTTGTCGGCGTAACCCGCGAAATGTCGCAGGAACCGTTCCAGAAGCATTGCGGTGCCGGCGAACGAGATCGGCACCGCATAGTCGGCCACGTTGAGCTTCGCGAGCTCGTCGAGGTGCTCGTGCACCACGTCGGCCAGGTCGATCAGCAGGTCGCGGCGCCGGTCGACGGTCAATGAGGCCCACTCCCGCTGCGCCTCTGCCGCGGCCGTCACCGCTTCGTCGATCTCGGCGGCTCCGGCCAGGTCCACGGTCCCGTTCGGCTGGCCGGTCGCCGGGTAGATGTGCTCGAACTTCATGCCTCGGCGTTCTCCTCGTCGAGCACACGTTGCTGCTGTTCCCGGATCACCTGGTTGAGGTTCGATGCCTTGGGCCATCCGTAGTAGGCCGCGAAATGCAGTGCCAGTTCATCCATTTCCTCGAAGGAGACGTCGCGGCTCTTCAGTGCGGCATAGACGTGGCTGAGGATCGGCAGCGGCGCATCCTGAAAGGCCACACAGGCCACCGTCACCAGGCGTCGTTCCTTCATGCCGAGTCCGGGCCGCAGCCACATCTCTCCGAAGACGAAGTTGAGGATGCCCGCTCCGGAGTACGGGTTGTCCCGGGTCGGGGCGAACGGGATGCAGTTGATGTCCCGGAAGGACTGCTCGCCGCAGACCAGGCGTTCCTCCGGGTCACTCGGCGTGGGGAGCGGCAGCAGCGGTTCGGGTGCGGGCGGGGTCTGCCCCCGTTCGCGGTGGATCCGGTCCCACTGCTCGTCGACCATGATGTTGAACCGCGAGGCCTTGGGCCACCCGGCGTACACCGCGAAATGCAGCACGGTTTCCCGCATTTCGTCGATCGACACGTCACCGCTGTTGAGCGCGGCGTACACGTGATCCCGCAACGGTCCTTCGGCGTCGGCCGCAGCCACGCACGGCAGCGTGACGAACCGGCGATCCCGGCGGCTCAATGCGGTGCGCGGCCACACCTCCGCGAACACGAAGTCGATGAGGTTCGCGGTGGCGGGGGAACCATCCTCGGGCGCGGCGAACGTCATCACCTCGGCGAATTCACGCCTGCCCCGCTCGGCCCGCGTGTCGGCGGCGGTCATCGGATCGTCGCCCCGGCGTCGACCTTGAACTCCAGTCCGGTGACGTGGCGGGCTTCGTCGGAGATCAGGAACAGCACCGCATTGCTGATGTCGAGTGCGTCGGTCATCTGGATCGGCAACGCATTCTGGAAGATCGGCCCCAGGTCTTGACGGGTCTCGTGGATCAGGGTGTGCAGGGTGTCGGGCCGCAGGCCGGTGGCGACGCCAGTGGGATGCACGGTGTTGACCCGGACATTCACCGCGGCAAGCTCATTGGCCAGCGCGCGGCTCATGCCGACCACCCCGTGTTTGGACGCGGTGTAGGGCGTGTGCAGCGGTGATCCCTTGATCCCGGCCACCGAACTGACGTTGATCAGGCTGCCGCCGCGTTCCACCAGATGCGGCAGTGCTGCCGAGCAGGTGTTCCAGGTGCCGATCAGGTTGACGTCCACGACGGTGCGCCATTGTTCGGCGGTGGTGGTGTCCCAGGTGCCCGCGGTCAGGACGCCGGCGTTGGCGACGGAGGCGTCCAGGCCGCCCAGCTTCTCCACGCCGTCGGCGACCGCCGCGCTCAACGCCGCGCCGTCGCGCACGTCGACCACGTAGGTCAACGCGCGCTGGCCGAGTTCGGCGACGAGGCGGGCGGTTTCGTCCAGATCGGCGCGCGTTGCCAGTGGATACTCCACCTCTGGCAACGATTCACAGATGTCGACGAGGATCACGTCGGCGCCCTCTTCGGCCAGACGTACCGCGTGGCTTCGGCCCATACCACGCGCTGCGCCGGTGATCAGCACGCGCTTGCCGGTGACGCGCCCCATCAGAGCTTGTTCGTGAAGCCGGCGTCGACGGGGAGGGTGACCCCGGTGACGTATTTGGCAGCGTCGGAGACCAGGTAGCTGATCGTCGCGCTGATGTCCTCGGGCTCGAGCAGTGAGACCGGCATTGGGTTCTGCAGGTGCGGACCGCCGTCGGGGTAGTTCTCCAGGAACGCTGTCATGGCCGGGTTGACGGCCATCATGGTGTTCACCGCGGTGGGGTGCACGGTGTTGACCCGGATGCTGTGCGGGGCAAGGGCATTGGACAGGGTGCGCATCAGTCCGACGATGCCGTGCTTGGATGCCGCATAGCCCAGGCCGCCGCCCTGCATGCCGCCGAAGCCGCGCAGTCCGGCGGTGGAACTGGTGAACACGATCGACCCGCCGCGTCCGCCTGCGATGAGGTGGGGGATGGCGGCCTTGGCGGTGTGGAACGAGCCGACCAGGTTGACGCCGACCGCATCGGACCACATCTCGAGGTCTTCTTCGATGGTCACTTCACGAAACGCGGTGGGGGCGACGCCGGCGTTGGCGAGCACGATGTCCAGCCGGCCGAACTGCGCGACCCCCGCATCGAGTGCGCTCTTGACGGCGTGGAAGTCGCGTACGTCGGCGACCGAACCAAGCATCTTGCCGCCGGCCGCTTCGACCAGGGCGATCGTCTCGTCGAGCTCGTCGCGGCCGGCCATCGGGTACGGGTTGGATGCGATATCCGCGCAGATGTCCACACCGATGATGGCCGCGCCTTGCTCGGCAAGCGTCACCGCGTGACTGCGCCCCTGGCCTCGGGCAACCCCGGTGATGAAGGCGACTTTTCCGTCGAGATTCCCCACTGATCCTCGCTTCGCTCGAATGGGTGTAACCGTGTTACAGCGGTACGGTAACGTGGTTACTCTCCGGCGGCAAGGGTGTTCTCGAAGTGGCAGATGAGCGTGATCGGATCCTCGACATCGTCGTGGAGATCCTCGAGTCCGAGGGCTATGAGGCCGTGCAACTGCGGGAGGTGGCGCGCCGGGCCAAGACCTCGCTGGCCACGATCTACAAGCGCTACTCCACCCGCGACGAGCTGATCCTGGCCGCGCTCGACTCCTGGATGGCGGAGAACCGGTATTCGGGGGTGGCCGGTCAGACGCGCGCACCGGGAGAGTCGCTGTACGAGGCGCTGATGCGGATGTTCCGCACCATCTTCGAGCCCTGGGAGAAGCACCCCGACATGCTCAGGGCCTACTCGCGGGCCCGGGCCGCGCCGGGTGGGGACCGGCTGGTGCGCCGCGGCCTCGACGCCGTGGTGCCTGCGGGCCTGTCGATTCTCTCCGGCGTCGACGATCGGTTCGTGCACGATCTCGACAACATCCTGACCAGCTTGGTGTTCGGACTGGTCGGCCGCTTCACCGCGGGCGAGATCGGCATCGCCGAGATCCTGCCCAGTCTCGACCGGACGATCTACTGGCTCACCGCGGGGTACGAGTCCGGGCGTTAGCCCAACTGCGCGCCGATGAACACCACGATGTCCGCGGCCACCTCGCGGTGCACCGACTCGTTCAGAATGTCGTGCCGGCCGCCGTCGAACTCCTTGAACTGCAGGGGTTCTATCTGTTCGGCATACGCCTTGACCGCGCCCGCCGGAGCGATGACGTCGGCCGAGCCGTGCAGGGCCAGGGTCGGCACCGTGAGTTTGGGCAACTCGGTTCCGAAGCGGTCCCAGGCCCGGTCCAGTTCGCGGGTGAGCGCGGCGCCGTCGGCGTCGACGAAGGCCAGCGGGTCGTTCACCAGGCTGTCGAGGTAGAACGGATCGGACGAGAGCCAGTTCGGATCCAGGTCCAATGAGGTGTCTGGGTCGACCATTTCGGGAATCGGCACCAGCGGCGCACCGGAGATGATGCCGGCCCGGTAGCGGGTGGGTTCTCCGAGCAGCCGGAACAGCGTGACCACCGAGCCGAACGAATGTCCTTGCGCCACCAGCGGTATGCCCGGGGTGTCGCGTTCGGCGAGGGCGGTCAGAGCCTCGGCCAGCGCCGAACTGTCCTCGATGCTGCCGAAATCTCCTCGGGTGCCCGGGGTCAGGCCGTGGCCGAACTGATCGACCGCCCACAGGTCGATCCCCGCGGCGTTGAGTGCGAATCCGTAGCGGTGGTAGACCCCGGTGTGTTCACCGAACCCGTGCAGGAAGATGACGGCTGCGCGGGGCTGCGGGGTGGCCCAGTGCCGGTAGTAGGCCCGCCCGCGGTCGTGCTCGATGAACGGCATACCTCTCACTGCAGCAAGGTCGAGGCTCGGCCGCAAGCATTCTGCTCATCGCTTCCGCTTCAGGCGTTGGCCGAGCGTGTGCGCGGCCAGCAGCAACGCCTCTCCGAGTGCGGCCTGGCGTCGGGCATCGAAGCGCATCTCCACTCCGGTGAGGCTCAGTGCCCACATCGGCTGACCCAGTTCGTTGAACACTGCTGCGCCGATACCCCAGCTGCCCTCGACGATCAGGCCCGGGTTGACCGAGTACCCGCTGACCCTCGTCTGTTCGATGCGGCGACGAAGCTGCGCGGCTGAGTGCACCGCGCCCCAATCCCCGGTCAGGTCAACACGATCGAGATATGCCGCGATCTCCGAATCCGGAAGATGTGCCAGCATGACGATCCCGGCCGAGGCGACCCCGAGGGGAAACCGCTTGCCCGGATACAGCACATGTGAGCGCAGCGGGAAGCTGCCTTCCTCGGCGGACACGCATACCGATTCGTCGCCCCGGCGGGCGGAAAGGAACGCGCTCTCGCCGGTGTCGCGCGCCAGCGTGCGGAGAATGTCGGTGGCCAGCGGGGCCGCGTCGTAGCGGGTGGCGGCCACCGAGCCCAGTAGGTAGATCTCCGGTCCCAGGAACCACAGACCGGTGTCGGAGGCGCGGTCGACGAGGCCTTCGCCGGCGAGCGCGGTGAGCATGCGGTGCGCGGTCGCGCGGGGCGTGTCCGTCGTGCGGGCGAGCTCGGTCGTGGTGAGTCCGTCCGACCGCGCGTCGGCGAGAGCACGCAGGATCGCCGCGGCCCGCGTGATCACCGGAGTGCCGGCTACACCGTCGGTCACAGCCATACTCTAGCGTCCACTCAATGGACGCCGGTGGCGTGCGGCGTCACCTGAGCGGACACAACCCGGCCGGCGCACCGGTGGGTCTTGCGTTACCCGGCCCGATGGTGATGTTCTCGCATAGGCAAGTGATCCACTGAACGAACGCGGGAGCATGGAGTATGGCCAGTAAGAAGGTCGCTGACGTCCACGAGGCGGTCGCCGACATCGGCGACGGCGCATCGGTGGCGGTCGGAGGTTTCGGGCTTTGCGGGATTCCGGACAGCCTGATTCAGGCCGTGGCCGATTCCGGCGTCGGGAATCTCTCGGTGTTCTCCAACAACTGCGGTGTCGACGGCGTGGGTCTCGGCGTTCTGCTCGGCCTGGGACGCATCCGACGCGTGACGGCGTCCTACGTCGGGGAGAACAAGGAGTTCGCGCGTCAGTACCTGGCCGGTGAACTCGAAGTCGAACTGACGCCCCAGGGCACGCTCGCTGAGCGGTTGCGCGCCGGCGGGGCCGGTATCCCCGCCTTCTACACGCTGGCCGGGGTGGGCACTCTCGTGGCGGACGGTGGGCTGCCGTGGCGCTACGCGGCCGACGGTTCGGTCGCGGTCGCCTCGCCGCCCAAGGAGACCCGGGAATTCGACGGCAGGCGATACGTGATGGAGACCGGCATCCACGCCGATTTCGCACTCGTGCACGCCGCCGTCGGTGACACCCACGGCAACCTGGTTTTCGACAAGACTGCGATGAACTTCAACCCGCTGGTCGCCATGGCTGGCCGGATCACGATCGCCCAGGTCGAAAAACTGGTCGAGCCAGGCGAATTGGATCCCGAGGGAGTCCACCTTCCGGGGGTGTTCGTGCAGCGCATCGTGGAGACGGGACCACAGCAGCAACGTATCGAGAAGCGCACGGTGCGCGAGGAGACAGAGGTGTCCGCATGACCGATTCGGTGATCACCAAAGGCTGGACCCGTGCGCAGATGGCGGCCCGCGCGGCGCGCGAACTGTCCGACGGACAGTACGTGAACCTCGGAATCGGCCTCCCGACGCTGATCCCCGGTTACCTGGACCGCGATGTCCATGTCACGTTGCACTCGGAAAACGGGATCCTGGGCACCGGCCCGTACCCGACAGCCGACCAGATCGACGCCAACCTCATCAACGCGGGCAAGGAAACGGTCACGGTGCTCCCCGGGGCGGCGTTCTTCGATTCGGCCCTGTCCTTCGGGATGATCCGCGGCGGTCACATCGACGTCGCAGTGCTGGGCGGCATGCAGGTGTCGCGTTTCGGGGACCTGGCGAACTGGATGGTCCCGGGGAAGATGGTCAAGGGCATGGGCGGGGCGATGGACCTCGTCCACGGGGCCGGCCGGGTCATCGTCCTGATGGAACACGTCGACAAGTCGGGGCAGCCGAAGATCGTCGAGAGCTGCACGTTGCCATTGACCGGAGAACGCGTGGTCCACCGCATCATCACCGATCTGGCGGTCATCGATATTTCCGGTGACGGCACGCTGACCCTGGTCGAGGCCGCACCGGACCTCACGTTCGACGAGGTGCAGGCCGCCACTGGCGCGCCGCTGATCCAGGGTTAGCGCCGCGCGGGTTCGGTCCGACCTGCATACTCACACACCATGTGTGCTGCCGATCACAACGGAACTGAGGGCCTCGCCGAGTTCTCGTCGACCACCGGCTTGAAACGCGTCGTCACCGCGTCGATGGCCGGCACGGTCGTCGAGTGGTACGAGTTCTTCCTCTATGGAACCGCCGCCACGCTGGTGTTCAACAAGTTGTTCTTCCCGCAGGGCGGCAACAATCTTGACCTCATCATGGCGGCCTTCGGGACCTACGCCATCGGCTTCCTGGCCCGCCCTCTCGGCGGGATCGTGTTCGGCCATTACGGCGACAAGTTCGGCCGCAAGAAGCTGCTCCAGTTCAGCCTGATTCTCGTCGGCCTGGCCACCTTCCTGATGGGCTGCCTGCCGACCTTCGGACAGATCGGCTACCTTGCGCCTGTCCTTCTGGTCGTGCTGCGGTTCGTCCAGGGCTTCGCCGTCGGCGGTGAGTGGGGCGGGGCGGTGCTGCTGGTGGCCGAGCACAGCCCGAACCGATCGCGCGGTTTCTGGGCCAGCTGGCCGCAGGCCGGCGTGCCGGTGGGCAACATGCTGGCCACCGTCGTGCTGCTGGTGCTCAACGGGCTGCTCAGTGCCGAGGCGTTCCTGTCCTGGGGTTGGCGCGTGGCGTTCTGGCTGTCGGCGGTGGTGGTGGTGATCGGCTACTACATCCGCACCAAGGTCACCGACGCCCCGATCTTCGTTGCGGCCCAACAGGAAGCCGAACAGATCAAGGCCAGCTCGTTCAGCGCGATCGAGGTGTTCAAGCGCTACCCGCGCGGGGTGTTCACCGCGATGGGGCTGCGCTTCGCCGAGAACATCATGTACTACCTGGTCGTCACCTTCTCGATCACCTATCTCAAGGAGCACGTGCACTCCGACACCAGCGACATCCTGTGGTGGCTGCTGATCGCCCACATGGTGCACCTGGTGTCGATCCCGACGGTCGGTGCGCTGTCGGACCGTTACGGCCGTCGGCCGGTGTATTTCGTCGGTGCCGTCGGCGCGGCCTGCTGGGGCTTCTTCGCCTATCCGATGATGGACAGCGGCCGGTACCTGCCGGTGGTCGGAGCCATCTCGCTGGGGCTGGTGATCCACGCCCTGATGTATGCGCCGCAGCCCGCGCTGATGTCCGAGATGTTCCCCACCAGGATGCGTTATTCCGGTGTCTCCCTTGGCTATCAGGTCACCTCGATCGTTGCCGGATCGCTGGCGCCGATCATCGCGGTCTGGTTGTTGAAGACCTACGGGTCCTCGGTGCCGATCGCGATCTACCTGGCCGGCGCGGCGATGGTCACCCTTGTGGCGCTGTATTTCGCCCGCGAGACCAAGGGCATCGACCTGGCCGACGTGGACCGTGCCGACCTGAATGCCGTCGACTCTGCGTCCAAGGCGTGAAAGTGCGGTTGGGCCGCGCCCTCACCGCAGAGTCGAACTAGCCCAACCACGCACCGATGCGGCGCACCGCCTCTTCGATGTCGCTGGTCGGGCCGGCGAAGGACAGCCGCACGTAGGAGCCTCCCCGCACGGTGTCGAAGTCGATGCCGGGCGCGATGGCGACGCCGGTGTCGGCCAACAGCTTCGAGCACCAGACCAAGGAGTCGTCGGTGTGATCGCTGACGTCGGCGTACACGTAGAAGGCGCCGTCAGCCGGGGCCAGCCGATCGATCCCGATACCGCGCAGGCCGTCGAGCAACAGCGTGCGGTTGTCGGCGTAATGCGACAGCAGGCCTTCGGCCTCGGCCAGTGACTCCGGCGTGAACGCCGCGACGGCGGCGTGCTGGGCCAGTGCGGGCGGGCAGATGGTGAAGTTCCCGGTGAGCCGGTCGACGGCGCGCTGCAGCCCGGTGGGTACCAGTAGCCAACCCAGCCGCCAGCCAGTCATCGCGAAGTACTTCGAGAAGCTGTTGACCACCACGGCATTTCGCGAGGTCTCCCACGCACAGCTGGTCTCGGGGGCGCCGGGATAGACCAGGCCGTGGTAGACCTCGTCGCTGATCAACCGCACGCCGGTCCGGTCACACCAGCGGGCGATCGCGGCCAGCTCGGCGGGCGGGATGACGGTGCCGGTCGGGTTGGCCGGGCTGGCGACGACCACGCCGGCCACCGGGGGATCGAGTGCCTCGAGCATCTCGACGGTCGGCTGGAAGCGGGTCTCGGGGCCGCACGGGATCTCGACCACCTCGCAGCCCAGTGCGGTGAGGATATTGCGGTAACAGGGGTAGCCCGGGCTGGCGATCGCGACCCGGTCGCTGGCATCGAAGCAGGCCAGGAAGGTCAGCAGGAATCCGCCCGAGGATCCGGTGGTGAGCACCACTTCGTCGACGCTCACCTCGACGCGGTACTTGCGGTACGACGCGGCGATCTCGGCGCGCAACTCCGGGATACCGAGCGCAACGGTGTAGCCGAGCGCGCCCTCGTTCAGCGCGGCGACCGCGGCTTCACGCACCGCGTTCGGCGCCCCGGCGCTGGGCTGGCCGGCCGACAGGTTGACCAGGTCTCCGTGGGTACGTTGGCGTTCGGCCGCGGCCAGCCAGACATCCATCACGTGGAACGGCGGGATCCCGGCTCGTAGTGCGACGTGATCTGTCATCGGTTTGAGGTTAGCAACGCCGCTCTAACCGCCGAAACCGCATTCCGGCAGGAAAAGTGCGAGTAAGCACCTGCTGGAATGCGGTTTCGGAGAGAGCGGGACAGGGTTAGAAGACTTCAGCTTCGAGCCGGCGCAGATGCTGGCGCGGCGGACCCAGCAGCTGGGCGCTGCCGTGCGCCCGCTTGAAGTACAGCTGGATGTCGCTCTCCCAGGTGATGGCGATACCGCCGTGCAGCTGGATGGCCTCGGCGCTCACCGCGGACAGCGCCTCGCTGGCGAAGTAGCGGGCCAGGGAGGCCGTCGTGGGCGACGGGGCGGCGATGGCGTCGTTGACGACGGCGCGCGCCGAGGACACCTTGACGTACAGGTCGGCCATCCGGTGCTTGAGCGCCTGGAAGCTGCCGATCGCGCGGCCGAACTGCACCCGGTCCTTGGTGTAGGCGACGGTGAGGTCGAGGCAGCGTGACGCGGCACCCATCTGTTCGGCGGCCATCAGCAGGGCGGCGGTGTCGGCCAGGCCGGGATCTGCGCCGAGCACGACGGTGTCGCCGGGGATCACCGCGGACAACCGGCGGGTCAGATCCATGGTGGATTTGGGGGTAGCGGTGAACGTGGTCCAGCGCGTCAGGTTCTCCCCGTCGGCGCCGATGACGACATCGGCTACGTCACCGTTGATGACGTAGTCGGCGTCGAACGCGACAGTGCCGATCGAGGCGCCTTCGGCGAGCCCCTCGAGCGGCTCGTGGTCGTCGACGGCCAGCAGCGCCAGCTCAGCGAGTGTGGTGCCGAGCAACGGGGTGGGTACCAGGGCCTTGCCGAGCTCTTCGAGAACCACTGCGGCATCGGCGAGTTCGCCTCCGGCACCGCCGAGTTCCTCGGGAACCACCAGGGCGGCCGCGCCAACCTGCTCGCACAGCAGGCTCCACAGCTTCTCGTCGTAGCCGCGCTCGGATTCCATCGCGGTGCGGACGGCCTCAGGGGAGGCATGCTTGTCGACCAGCGCGGCGACAGTTTCGCGCAGCAGTTGGCGTTCTTCACTCACGAGAGGACCTCCAGGAGTCGACGACGGTGCAGGGTGGGATCGCCCCAGGCACTGCGCAACGCCTGCACGCGCAGCAGTGACAGGGACAAGTCGTGTTCCTGAGTGAACCCGATGGCGCCGTGGGTCTGCAGCGCCGAGCGGGCGGCCAGCAGGGCGGCATCGGCGGCGGCCACCTTGGCGGCGCTGATGTCGCGGGCGGTATCGGGCGACGTGGCCCCATCTTTCTGGCTGGCCAGCGAAAGCGCCGCACCGTAGACCAGCGGACGGGCCAGCTCGACGGCGATGAGCACGTCGGCCAGCTTGTGCTTGATGGCCTGGTACGAGCCGATGATCCGGCCGAACTGCGCGCGCTGCTTGGCGTATTCGACGGACTGATCCAGCATGGCCTGGCCGGCGCCCACCAACTGGGCGGCCGTGGCCAGGACGCCGAATTCGTAGGCCCGCGCGGTGTCGGCGGCCTGAGTGTCACCGGAGGCCGTGACGTCGAACAGCTTTCGGGCCGGGTCCACGGAATCGTGCGCAGCGCCCGCAGTCGCGTCACCGACCTGACCGTCGGTGGCCAGCAGGGTCAGTCCCGCGAAGTCGGCGTTGACGGCGCGCGGCACCTGCGGCGGCATGGCGACGGTCGCGATCAGCTCACCGGAGGCCAGCGCACCCGAACGGTCGTCGCTCGCGAGCAGAATCGGTGCGACGGCGATGGATTCGGTCACCGGACCGGGGACCGCCCAGTAGCCCAACCGCTCCAGGGCGACGACGAGGTCGACCGGGTGAGCTTCGATGCCGTCGTACTTCTCGGGCACCAGCAGTGCGGTGACCCCGAGGTCGGTCAGCTGTGCCCAGACCTTGCGGCCCGGGCCGGTGTCACCCTCGCCCCAGGCTCGCACCGCGGCCGGGACATCGGCGGCGCTCAGCGCCGCGTCGATGCTGGCCGCGAAGTCCCGCTGCTGTTCGTCGATCTCGAAGTTCACTTCGGCTCCCGGGGCAGGCCGAGAAGGCGCTCGGCAATGATGTTGCGCTGGATCTCGTTGGTGCCGGCGTAGATCGGGCCGCCGAGCGCGAACAGCAGCCCCTCGGTCCAGTGGTCGGCGAGCTCGGCGTCAGGCCCTTGCATGTCCAGGGCGGTCTGGTGCAGCGCGACGTCCAGGTCGGACCAGAACACCTTGGTCACCGAGGACTCGGCGCCCAGTTCACCGCCGTTGGCCAGGCGGGTCACGGTACCGAAGGTGTGCAGCCGGTAGGCCTGGGCCTTGATCCAGGCATCGGCAACCCGGTCGGTGAACACCGGATCAGGATTGGACTTCCATTGCTCGACAAGGCGTTCGGCCGGCGCCATGAAGCGCGCCGGGCTGCGCAGCGACATGCCGCGCTCGTTGCTCGACGTGCTCATCGCCGCGCGCCAGCCCTCGTGCACGCCGCCGATCACGTCGTTGTCCGGCACGAAGACGTCGTCGAGGAAGATCTCGCCGAAACCGGTGTCCCCGCCGAGCTGAGCGATCGGACGCACCGTGATGCCGGGAGCCTTGAGGTCGAACATGAAGTAGGTCAGACCCTTGTGCCGTTGAGCCTCCGGGTCGGAGCGGAACAGGCCGAAGCCGCGCTCACCGAACGGTGCGCGTGAGCTCCAGATCTTCTGCCCGTTGAGCTTCCAGCCGCCGTCGACCTTGGTGGCCGTCGAGCGCAGCGACGCCAGGTCGCTGCCAGACTCGGGCTCGGACCAGGCCTGGGCCCAGATCTCCTCGCCGCTGGCCATCTTCGGCAACACGCGCTGGAGCTGCTCTTCGCTGCCGTGGGCGAACAGGGTCGGCGCCAGCATCGCGGTGCCGTTGGCGCTGGCCCGGCCGGGAGCGCCGGCGTGGAAGTACTCCTCCTCGAACACCACCCACTGCAGCAGTGTCGCGTCGCGGCCGCCGTACTCCTTGGGCCAGGCGATCACCGACAGCCCGGCGTCGAAAAGCACCTTGTCCCAACGACGGTGCTGTTCGAAACCTTCAAGGGTGTCGTATGACTTCGTCGGGAACGAATCCCGGTTCGCCGTCAGGAAGTCGCGGACTTCGGCCCGGAAGGCCTCGGTCTCGTCGTCGAATGTCAGGTCCATTGCACCCCTTCTCGGGTCCCTCTGCTGCGCAGCACCGGTTTGATCACCTTGCCGCCCGGATTTCGCGGCAGCACATCCAGAAACTCAACTGATCGTGGCGCCTTGAAGTTCGCCAGATGCTCACGTGCGTAGGCGATCACGGCGGCCTCGTCGAGCGTGACGCCCGGCTTGACCACCACGAAGGCCTTGCCGACCTCACCGAGCCGTTCGTCGGGAACGCCGATCACCGCGGTCTCGGCCACACCGTCCAACCGGGCCAGGACCTGCTCGATCTCGGCCGGGTACACGTTGAACCCGCCGCTGATGTACATGTCCTTGAGCCGGTCGGTGATGGTCAGGTTGCCGCGGGCGTCGAGCGTGCCGATGTCGCCGGTGTGCAGCCAACCGTCGCTGTCGATGGTCGCCGCGGTGGCCTCCGGATCGTCGAGGTAGCCGAGCATGACGTTGGGTCCGCGCAGCAGTACCTCACCCGAATCATCCAGGCGCAGTTCGAAATCGGCGATGGGTCGGCCGCAGGTGGTGGCTACCGTGACGGCGTCGTCGTCGGCGCTGCACATGGTGCCGAATCCGGCTGCCTCGGTCAGCCCGTAGGCGGTCAGCACGATGTCGATATCGAGTTCGGACTGCATCCGCTCGATCAGGACCACCGGGACGACGGCCGCGCCGGTCACCGAGAAGCGCAGCGAGGACAGGTCGTAGTCGGCGCGCTTGGGGTGGTCCAGCAAGGTCTGGAAGATGGTCGGCGGGCCGGGCAGTACCGTGATCCGCTGTTCGGCAATGGTTTTCAACACCTGCTCGGGGTTGAATGTGAGCACCGGGTACAGCGTCGCGCCGGTCTGCAGGCAGGCCAGGATGCCCGCCTTGTAGCCGAAGTTGTGGAAGAACGGGTTGATGCACAGGTAGCGGTCGGTGCTGGTGACCTGACCGCACGCGGCCCAGGCGGCCGATCCGTCGAGCGATTGGCGGTGTGCGCACCGCACACCCTTGCTGCGCCCGGTGGTGCCGGAGGTGAACAGGATGTCGGAGACGTCGTCGGGCTGTACCGCCGCGGCACGCGCGTCGACCGTCTCCAGGTCGTCGCCCCGGGCGACGAATTCGTCCCAGGTTCCGTCCTCTTTTTCGATGGGCACCCGCACGATGTGCCGCAGCGCGGGCAGTGCGTCGCGATCCAGTTCGGCCGCACGGTCCGACCCGAGGAACTCGCCCGAGGCGATCAACAGCGGGGCCTCCGTGCGGGCCAGGATGTCGGTGGCCTCACTGGCGGTGTAGCGGGTGTTCAGCGGCACCATCTCGGCGCCGGCGTAGTGCGTGGCCAGGCAGGCCACGACCCAGTGCCAGGTGTTCGGCGACCAGATCGCCACCCGGTCGCCGGGCTGGACGCCGAGTGCGATCATCGCCGCCGCGGCTTGGCGTACGTGCGCGCGCAGTTCCCGATAAGTCAGCCGCTGGACTCCGGCCGAATTGCCGGCTCCGCCGGCGGTGACCAGGGCGTCATGGTCGGAAAACTCCACGGCAACCCGGTCCAGCACCGCTGGCACGGTGCGGCGATCGCTCGTCATCGATGCTCCCTTAACAAAGCAAGTGCTTGGTAGGTTAGCCTACAGGGGTGATAGAGGTCCAGGAGTTCCGGGCCGAGGTCCGGCAGTGGCTCGCAGACAATCTTGTTGGCGAATTCGCAGCGCTCAAGGGCCTGGGTGGACCGGGGCGTGAACACGAAGCCTTCGAAGAGCGTCGGGCGTGGAATCAGCATCTGGCCGCGGCGGGGCTGACCTGCCTCGGCTGGCCGGTGGAGCACGGCGGCCGCGGGCTGTCGGTCGCGCATCGCGTCGCCTTCTATGAGGAGTACGCGCGCGCGAACGCACCCGACAAGGTCAACCACCTGGGCGAGGAACTGCTCGGGCCGACGCTCATCGAGTACGGCACCCCCGAACAGCAGCAGCGGTTCCTGCCCAAGATCCTCGACGTCACCGAGCTGTGGAGTCAGGGCTACTCCGAGCCCAACGCCGGCAGTGACCTGGCGAATGTGGCGACGACGGCCGAGCTCGATGCGGAGGGTCAACAGTGGCACATTAATGGCCAGAAGGTATGGACATCACTCGCGCACTGGGCGCAGTGGTGCTTCGTCGTGGCGCGCACGGAGAAGGGCTCCAAGCGGCACGCCGGCCTGTCCTATCTGCTGGTGCCGCTGGATCAGCCCGGCGTCGAGATCCGCCCGATCATCCAGCTGACCGGCGACTCCGAGTTCAACGAGGTGTTCTTCGACGACGCCCGCACCGATGCCTCGCTGGTGGTCGGTCAGCCCGGTGACGGCTGGCGGGTGGCGATGGGCACCCTGACCTTCGAGCGCGGGGTGTCCACGCTGGGCCAGCAGATCCGCTATGCCCGCGAGCACTCCAACCTGGTCGAGCTGGCCAAGCGCACCGGCGCGGCCGACGATCCGCTGATCCGCCAAAAGCTGACCGAGTCGTGGACCGGCCTGCAGGCCATGCGGTCCTACGCGCTGGCCACCATGGATGTCGAGCAGCCCGGGCAGGACAATGTGTCGAAGCTGTTGTGGGCCAACTGGCACCGCGAGCTCGGCGAGATCGCCATGGAAGTGCAGGGCACGGCCGGGCTGACGCTGGAAGACGGCGAGTTCGACGAGTGGCAGCGGCTCTACCTGTTCTCGCGGTCGGACACCATCTACGGCGGGTCCAACGAGATCCAGCGCAACATCATCGCCGAGCGCGTGCTCGGCCTACCCCGAGAGGCCAAGGGATGAGTGATCTTTCAGTAGCCCCCAACGAGGTCGAGGGCCACGGACTGCTGAAGGGCAAGGTCGTCCTGGTGACGGCCGCCGCCGGAACCGGCATCGGCTCGTCCACCGCCCGCCGCGCCCTGCTCGAGGGTGCCGACGTCGTGGTGTCCGACTACCACGAGCGGCGTCTCAACGAGACCCGCGACCAGCTGGCCGAGCTCGGCCTGGGCCGGGTCGAGGCCGTGGTCTGCGACGTCACCTCCACCGAGGCGGTCGACGCGCTGATCGCCCGGTCGGTCGAAAAGATGGGCCGCCTCGACGTCCTGGTGAACAACGCCGGACTGGGCGGCGAGACCCCGCTGGTCGACATGACCGACGACGAGTGGGATCGCGTTCTCAACGTGACGCTGAACTCGGTCATGCGGGCGACCCGCGCCGCGCTGCGGTATTTCCGCGACGTCGAGCACGGCGGCGTGATCGTCAACAACGCCAGTGTTCTCGGCTGGCGTGCACAGCACTCCCAGTCGCACTACGCCGCCGCCAAGGCCGGTGTCATGGCGCTGACCCGTTGCAGCGCAATCGAAGCCGTCGAATACGGGGTGCGCATCAACGCGGTGTCCCCGAGCATCGCGCGGCACAAGTTCCTCGAGAAGTCGGCCGATGCGGCCCTGCTGGACCGGCTGTCCTCGGACGAGGCGTTCGGCCGCGCGGCCGAACCGTGGGAGATCGCCACCACGATCGCCTACCTGGCCAGCGACTACTCGAGCTACCTGACCGGCGAGATCATCTCGGTGTCCAGCCAGCGCGCCTAGGGCTCGTTGTCACGGGCCGGGTTCAACCCGGTTGTGAACCATCGCTTTCGACAGCAGGGTCGCGCTGCGGCGGGCGCAGCAGCCCTGCTGTCGAAATCGGCGTCGTCAATTCGACTCCATGCCGCGCTGGGCGAGGCCGGTCCGGTCCGCCCAGCCGCGGATGTCGCCCTTGCTGATGGCCAGCGCCAGCAGTTCGGGAAATGCGTCGGGAGTGCAGGCGAACGCCGGGACCTCCATCGCGGCCAGGTCGGCAGCGATCTCGCGGTCGAATGACGGTGCGCCCGAATCGGACAACGCCAACAGTACGATCACCTGGACGCCGGCGTCGATGAGTTGTCGGACCCGGGCCAGCATCTCGTCGCGCACGCCGCCCTCGTACAGGTCCGAGATCAGCACGAAGATGCTGTCGGTCGGCCGCGTGATCAGGGTCTGGCAGTAGGCGATGGCCCGGTTGATGTCGGTGCCGCCGCCGAGTTGGGTGCCGAACAGGACGTCGACGGGATCGTCGAGCAGATCGGTGAGGTCGACGACTTCGGTGTCGAACACCACGAGCGACGTGCGCAGTGACCGCATCGACGCGATGACCGCCCCGAAAACCGCTGAATACACGATTGATTCGGCCATCGAACCGGACTGGTCGATCGCCAGCACGATGTCCTTGGTCACCGATCGGCCGGCGCGGCGGAACCCGACCAGCCGTTCGGGGATGATCGTCTTCAGGTCCGGCTGGAAGGTTTTCAGGTTGCGGGCGATGGTCCGATTCCAGTCGATGTCGGAAGCCAGCGGCCGGTTGGTGCGCGCGCTCCGAGACAGCGCCCCGCGCAGCGTGGCCCGGGTACCGTCGGCGATGCGACGCTCAATGTCCTCGACCACCTTGCGAACCAGGGCGCGGGCCGAGGCCTTGGACTCGTCGGGAATGGCCTCACCCAGCGTGATGAGTGTGGTGGCCAACGACAGATCCGGGACGATGCTGTCCATCATCTCCGGTTCGAGTAGCAGCATGCGCAGATTGAGCCGCTCGATGGCGTCCTGCTGCATCACCTGAACCACCGTGCTGGGGAAGTACTTTCGGATGTCACCCAGCCAGCGCGCCACCTTGGGCGCGGATCCGCCGAGGCCACCCTTGCGGTCGTAGAGCTCCGACAGCGCCTTGTCCATCTCGACGTCACCGGCTTGCAGGCTCGGCAGCGAGTCCGCATCCGACCCCAGTACCAGCCGCCACCGGCGGTCGCGTTCGTCCGGGGTGGTGTCGTCAGCCATGATTGATACTTCTTGCGAAGATGGCGGCCGCCGCGATCACGACGGGGCGGGCGCGGTGGGCATCGATGTCGAATTCGGTATGGGCGGTGGCGCCTGCGGTGGTCACCGCATGCCCGATATTGCGTTTGATGCCGGCGTCGAAGGTGCTGAAGGTACGACGCACCAACGGCAGGACATCGGTGAATTCCGTTGCGGTCAAACCGGTCAACCACTCGTCGATTACAGCCAACAGCTCAGTGTCGTGCACCAGTAGCAGTCCACTGCCGGACAGGAAGCCCTCGATCCACGCGGATTTCTCGTCGGCCGGGGCGCCGATGCTCAAGGCGCGCCGCATGCGGCGCGCCGCTTCGGCGGTGGTGAACACGGCTCCGTCGACACCGATTCGGACGAACCGGCCGACCAGGCTGCCGTGCAGATCGTCGCGATCGGCCAGCCGCGCGATGGTGGCCAGCCATTCGCCGCGCACGTCTGGCTCCAGCAGGTCCACCGTGTCGGTGACCGCGTTGACGTGTGCGAGCATCTCGGCGGCCGCGTCCGGACCGAGCCCGGTCAGCGTCGCGGGAAGGCCGACGTTGACCCGGCGCAGCAGCGACGTCGTGACCGCACCGAGCGCGCCTGCGTCGGTGCGACGCACGTCGCCGTAGCGCAGCGAACGGGCCAGCGCGGGCAGGGCCCCCATGAGTTCGGTCAGGTCCCGGTCGACTGCGGCCTTGTTCTCGAGGATGGTCAGCAGAGGTGGGACAGCCTCGTCGACACCGCCGAGCAGGGCCGCCTCGATCGCCGCGGTGACCTGGCCCAGATGTGTCGCGTTCTCGGCGGAATCGGTCAGTTTCGCCTTGCAGGCGCGGTACACGGTGTTGCCCCACACCGACGAAATCACGACCCTCACCGCGAACTCCGGCTGCCACTGCAGCGTCCAGGGTTCCTTGAACGTGCCCTGGCCGGTGGCGATCTCGGGCTCGCCCCACGGAATATCGAGGACGGTAAGCCGGTGCAGCAGATGTGATTTCGCCAGATCGTTGGGCTTGCGCAGGTCGAGAGTGACCTGCTTGGCATTGGCATCGGGTTTGAGCCGCAGCGATTTCTGCTGTTTGGTGATGTCGGCGAGCAGGGGCACCATCGGCAGGTGCTCGGGAATGCTGCCGAGCCGTTCGCCGACGACCAACTCACGCACGATCAGCCCGAACCGGGTGTCGGACCCCTCGCACAGCACGGCCTCGGTGGCCTCGTTGACCTCGCTGAGACCGGGATGGGCCCGGCCCCGCATCGCGGCCAGCGCGTTGGCCAGCCGGACGCCTTCGATGACGTGCGCCGAGGAGACGAAGATATCGTGCTCGCGTAATGCCCGGGCCGCCAACGTCAGCCAGGTTTCCACTGGCCGGTCCCGCTCGAGGAAGGCGTGTTGGTACCAGCCGGGTGACCGGACGCCTGCGCCGTAACCTGAGGCCGCGGCCAGTCGCGAATGTGTCCACGGCACCCAGACCGTCGCGGACTTGGCCTTGGGCAGCCCGCGCAACAGTGCCGCGTCGGCGCTCGCGGCAGGCAGTTTCCCAGCCAGCGCCGGTGCGTGCCAGGCTCCGCACACCACGACGACAGTCGCGAATTCCTTCGCGGCTTTGCGGAGCACCTGGCGCATGTGTGCCTCGCGCTGGTGTTCGATCGGGTCATCTTCGTCGGGCTCGAGCTCCCGCACGGTCCGCATGGCCTCGGTGATCGCCTCGAATCCGCTGCCTTCCGTGGGGGATTCGACCGTGCGGGATTCGATAACGTCATCCCACCAGCGTTCGGGGTCGTCGTAGCCCGCGGCATCGGCGAGTGCCGCGATCGGATCGATCCGGACGCGTGACGTGTTCTCGTGCCGTTGGTCGCGCTGGGCCAGCACGGTGGCCGCGGGTAGGTCGCAGAACCGTACCGGCACCTGGTGGCGGGCCGCCCACAACAGCGCCTGCCACTCGGGGGAGAAGGCGCCGAACGGCCAGAACGCCGAAACCGCGGGATCATCGACCGCGTAGGCCATGATTGCCACGGGCGGAACCATGTCCGCGTGGTCGACGTCGGTGGTGAGCCGGTCCGCGTCGGCCGGGCCTTCGATCACCACGATGTCCGGCTGGATCCGGTCCAGCTCGGACAGCACGGCACGGGCAAACCCGGGACCGTGGTGCCGAATGCCCAGGACGTGGGTGGTCACGAGTTCAGCACGTCCCGCGAAGCCCGGTAGAAGTCGGCCCAGCCGTCGCGTTCGCGCACCACGGCCTCTAGGTACTCCAGCCACACCACCGCATCGTTGACCGGATCCTTCACCACCGCACCGACGATGCCCGCCGCGGTGTCGGCCGGCCGCAGCACGCCGTCGCCGAAGTGCGCTGACATCGCGATGCCCTGCGTCACCACGGAGATCGCCTCAGCTGTGGACAATGTGCCCGACGGCTGCTTGAGCTTGTTACGGCCGTCGGCGGTCAACCCGGAGCGCAGTTCGCGGAAAACCGTGACGACCCGACGGATCTCGTCGGCTGAGGTCGGTACCTTCGGCAGCTGCAGTGACCCGCTGATGTCGGCCACCCGGCGCGTCACGATCTCCACCTCGTCGTCGAGGCTCGCGGGCAACGGAAGGACCACGGTGTTGAACCGGCGGCGCAGTGCCGACGACAGGTCGTTGACACCGCGGTCGCGGTCGTTGGCTGTCGCGATCACGTTGAACCCTTGAGTGGCCTGCACCTCGGAGCCGAGTTCGGGGATGGGCAGGGTCTTTTCGGAGAGGACGGTGATCAGGGCGTCCTGCACCTCCGACGGGATGCGGGTGAGCTCCTCAAGCCGCGCGATCTTGCCGTCGCGCATCGCGGTCATGATCGGGGAGGGGACCAGCGCCTGCTCCGAGGGTCCTTCGGCGATCAACCGGGCGTAGTTCCAGCCGTACCGCACGGCTTCCTCCACGGTGCCCGCGGTGCCCTGAACCAGCAGTGTCGAATCCCCGGTCACGGCTGCGGCCAGATGCTCCGACACCCACGTCTTGGCCGTGCCCGGCACGCCGAGCAGCAGCAGCGCCCGGTCGGTGGCCAGCGTCGCCACGGCCACTTCGACGATGCGTCGGGGACCGATGTACTTGGGGGTGATCTCCACGCCCTCAACGGTTTCCCCGCCCAGCAGATAGCGCACGACCGCGTGCGGTGACATCGACCAGTTGGGTGGCGCGGGCTTGTCGTCAGCGGCACGCAGGGCCGCGAGTTCGGCGGCGAACAGTTGCTCGGCGTGCGGACGCAGCAGGGTCGCTTCAGTCATGAGAGTTCCTTCGCAAGGTCGGATCGCAGGGTGAGCAGCTCGAAGATGGTGGCGTAGAACTTGTGCAGTTCCTCGTCCCCGGTGAGATCGGTGAGCCTCGCGAAGCGCGGCAGCCAGTCCAGTGGGTACCCGGCGGCCAGGTGCGCTGCGGCCTCGCGGCGTTGGCGGGACGTGCCCCAGCCGGCCCCGGCCAGAGATCCGAACAGAGCTGCGGCGACGTCAGGGGCGAACGGTCGCGGCAGGCCCGCGACTATGCGGAGCAGGGGTGCGGACTCGGCGGTGTCGGTGAGCGCGCGGATCAACTCGGCCGAGATCGCCGGGTGTGCGGTGGCGGGATCGAAGTACGCGGCGTAATCGACGGGCAGGCAACGCTGCAACAGTGGCACCGCCCAGGTGGGGTCGTTGCCGCGCAACGCACTGCCGGTCAGCGCGGCCAGTACGGATTGGTGGTCGGCGTCCGAGAGCGCGCGAGCCACCTTCTCCGGTGTGACCGTGCCGAGCACCTCGGCCCAGAAGGCGATCGGGGTACGGGCGACGACGGCTTCCGGCTTGGTGGTGCTCAGCCCGTCGCGGACTGCCGCGGCGTCTGGCCCGGGTAGGGGGTGGACGGCGAGCTTCACGCCCAGCAATGTCTTCTTGACCGAGAAGATCTGAGCAGCACGAGTTTTCATGCGGTCCAGGTAGCGGCTGCGGGACCGCCCGCCGAGCACGCCGATCGCGGCGCTGCGCACCGTGACCGCCCGATCGTCGAGCGCGGCCTCCAGGAACGGTTCGTCGGCGTCGTGTTCGGGTGCCGCGAACGCCGCCAACAGGGCCACCCGCGACTCAGCATCCTCGGACGCCCAGTGCTGCGCCACCAGGTCGCGGGCCCGGTCGGGATCGATGGTGCGCGCGGTCGCCAGCCAGGTCAGGCGCTTGGCGGTGTCACCGTGGGTGTAGTCGGCTTCCTTGGGCCACTCTGTGGCCTCGGTCCGCGCCACGTTGCGCAGCGCGCGGTGGTTGCGGCCGTAGTGTTCCACGGCATACCACTGGCCGCCGCTGCCGATGGCGTCCCAGAGTGCTTGCGTCACAACGTCACTCTGCTGCAGCCGTAGCAGCCCGGGGATCAGCCGTGGGGGCAGGCGCAGGCCGGCGGCGGCGAGGTCGGCGAGCGCGCCATCGAGGACCGGGCGCACGGTCAGAGCGCGTTCGATGAGAAAACCGTGCGCGTCGGTGATCAGTGGCCGGGTCTCCGGCGGTGCCGGGGACGCCGATGATTCGACGCGTTCGGGACGTTGGCCGGCGCGCCGTGCCAGCGCGTAGAGGCCCGCCACCCGTAGTACCGACCCGACCGGATCGGCCGCGTCGTGCACTGCGGCCACGCTGCCGTCCACCGGGGCGTCGAAGATGCCGTCGGGGAAGGGTTTCGCGCCGTATCCCACGGTGGCGGCGGAGATCATCCGCTGATAGTCGCTCACAGCGCCGTCACCGCCGGTCCGGTCAGGCGTGAAGGTGGCGCGTCACTCAGCATCGACAGGAGATCGACACCATCGGTGGTGATCTCGACCAGCAGCGGCCGTAACTGCCCGCTGCTTCCGGCCTGCAGACGTGCCCAGCGGTCGTCGTCGCAGATCGCCGGAAGGGCATTACCGTCCGTGTCGACCAGATGGCGGCGTTTGGGCCTGCTGTGTTGTACGGCGCGGGCGTTGACGACGGCCGGAAACCGCAGCAGCCACGGATCGACCGCCAGGGCGCGGGCCCGGGCCGCCAGTGCGTCGTCGATAGCGGTGCCGGTCACGTTGAGATGTTCGATGGCGACTGTCGGCACATCGCCGTCGGGGAGCGCGACGCGGAAGCTCGACGGCCCACCGGGATACAGGTGGACGCCGCCGGTGAACTCGCGGCCCGGGGTGAGCCGGTTGTCGAAACTTGCCCCGCTCGGCGCGGTGGACTGCACGTTGACCAACAGCCCGGTGTCCGTACCGCTCAACCACATCCGGCGGGTGGTGTAGCGATCTTCGAGGGTCTCGGCATACCCGAGCACCTGCCAGGTGTCGTTCACGGGATCGGTGGCCAGCACCTCGGCGCGGGCCACGGTGAACCCGATGTGTCGGCGGACCGCGGCGGCCGTCTCCTCGGGTAGCGCTTCGATGGTGCGGTAGGCATCGGTCAGCAGCCGCATCAACCCGAGATCCTCGATGATCTTCCGCGGCCATTCGTCGTCCGTGAGGTGTCCGGGCAGGCTGCGCAACCAGCGCGCCAGGCCGGGGGCCTTCGCGTCGACCATGCGCTTGGCGATCGGCTCACTCCACCCCGCATACGGATCCGCGCTGATCCCGGCAATGCCGTTGCGGACCTGGTCGTCGATCCACCTCCGGAGTTGCTCCAGGCCCTCGGCGACGCTGCGTTCCCGCGCCGCGACGGCCTTCTCGCTGACCTCACGCGGAGCCTTCGGGGTTGCCGGCGGGACGATGGCGTTCGCCGGGGCTTCCGCCGCGGTGTCGACGCTGCCGCCGCACCAGCGCAGCACCAGACCCACCACATGCTTGCAGGGAAACTGCCGCGACGGGCACGAGCACTTGTAGGTCGGGCCCACCAGGTTGACCTGCACGCGGTACGGGGTGCGGCCACTGCCCTGGAAGTCTCCCCACAACATGGTCTGGGTGGCTCCGGTGTTGGACCAGCCGGCCGCGCCCGCGAGTTTCTGGCCCGCGGCATAGGCCTTCCCGGCAAACTGGCGCGCCTCATCGGTGGACCACACCGTCTGCTGATCCAACCGCCGCCCCTCCAGATGCGTACTGACCCTGAGCCAGCGTAGCCAGAGGGGCGGGCAGCGTCTCCACAAGATCTTCACAATCGCTGCCCGCGACCACCACAACCTGCACTTAGAGTCGGATTCGTGAAGCGAATCCTGGTGGTCGACGACGAGCCGACGATCCTGTCCGCGGTGGCCACCAGGCTGCGCGCCGAGGCGTTCGAGGTCGAGACGGCCGTCGACGGACCGTCTGCGGTGGCAACCGCGGCGTCGACCCAACCGGATCTGGTGGTACTCGACGTGATGCTGCCCGGCTTCGACGGACTGGAGGTGTGCCGGCGCATCCAGGCCGAGCGCGTGGTGCCAGTGCTCATGCTGACCGCCCGCAGCGACGAGACCGACATGCTGATCGGTCTGGGTATCGGTGCCGACGACTACCTGACCAAGCCGTTCAGCATGCGCGAACTGGTGGCCAGGGTGAGGGTGCTGTTGCGACGCGTGGAACGCGCAGCCGGCGACCAACCGCTGTCGGTCGGCGACTACCGCATCGACCTGACCGAGCGCCGGGTCCATCAGGGCTCCGGCCACGACGCTGTAGAAATCCATCTGACCCGAACCGAATTCGACCTGCTGGCCTTCCTGGCCGGTCGGCCTCGAGCGGCGGTCCCCCGAGAGACACTGCTGGAACACGTCTGGGGCTGGGCTTCAGAGGTGGAAACCCGGACCGTGGACAGTCACGTCAAGGCTTTGCGACGAAAGCTGGGGTCGGAGCTGATCCGGACGGTGCACGGTGTGGGCTACGCCCTGGAGGTTCCGCGGTGAGCCTCGCCGGCCGGGTGACCGCACTCTGGGACCGGCTGCCGAGACCACTGGATCCGTTCGCGTCGTTCAAGGTCAAGACCGGTCTGCTGGTCGGAGGGGCCATCCTGCTGGCCTCGTTCACCTTCTGGATCGGCGCCAGCTGGCAGTTCCGGTACGCATTGCTCGCCGCGCTCGCCACCTCGCTGATCCTGACGCAGTTCCTCGCCCACGGCATGACCTCGCCGCTGCGCCAGATGACGGCGGCGGCGCGCGCCATGGCGCAGGGTGACTACAGCATCCGGGTACGTGCGACCTCGCGTGATGAAATCGGGCAACTGGCAACGGCATTCAACCAGATGGCAGCCGATCTCGGGGCTGCCGACGAGTACCGCAGAGGGCTGATCGGCAACGTTTCCCACGAGCTGCGCACGCCCATCACCGCGTTGCAGGCGGTCTTGGAGAACGTGGTCGACGGCGTCGTCGAACCCGACGCCGAGACCATGCGGATGGCGCTGTCCCAGACCGAGCGCCTCGGCGAGCTGGTGACCAACCTGCTCGACCTCTCGCGGGTCGAAGGCGGGGCAATTCCGTTGCAGATCGGCCGGTTCGACGTCGACGAGTTCCTGCACGAGGCCGTCGAACACGCTTCCATATCGGCTACGGGCGTACCGGTGTCCGTGCGGGTGTCCCCACCGGGCCTGAAGGCCGTGGCAGACCCGGCGCGGCTGCGGCAGGTCGTGGTCAATCTGGTGGACAACGCGATTCGGCACAGCCCGGCCGGTGGGCAGGTGACGGTGCTGGCGACCCGCAGGCTGTCTGGCCTGCGGCTCGAGGTGACCGATCAGGGCCCGGGGATCGCGTCCGCCGAACGGGAGCGGGTCTTCGAGCGGTTCACCCGGGGCGCCACCTCGGACGGCGGAACTGGCCTGGGGCTGGCGATCGCCCGGTGGGCAGTCGAATTGCACGGCGGGGTCATCGAAGTGATGGACACCGAGCCGGGATGTCGGATCAGGGTCAACATCCCTGACTCTGCGATGGGGGAGAGGTCGAGATGACGACAACAGTTTCAGGATTGCCGGTCCTTCCGGGGCCCGCATTGCCACGCCAGGGCGAACCGGGCTGGACGGTGTGGTCCCGTCGGGTGTGGCCCATCGACCCGCTGGCGTCGGCGCCGCGCCGGGTGCTGGTATCCGCGCTGGTTGCCGGGCTGATCGGTACCGCGGTGTGGCGGCTGTCCGTGCTCAGCGTCGGCTACCTGGTGGTCGGACTGCTGGTCTTCGGCCTCGTCTACGGCACCGCGCCGCGCCGCCCGAGTCGGTCCGAGCAGTTCGGCATCGGTTTGACGTTGGCGCTGCTGGCCGTGCCGGCGTTCCTGGCCGCGGGGTGGATGGGCGCGCTGTGTCTGGCGGCGGCCTGGATCATCGGCTGGTGCACGCTGGTCGGCGGCCGGACCTGGTCGGCGGTGTTCACCGGGCCTTTCCTGCCGTGGGTGCTGTTCGGCAGGTTGCGGAGTTGGGTGTACCAGGCGGTGAGGACCGCGCTACCGGCGCGCTCGGGTCTGCCCGGCCCCGGACGCGTCGCCGCGGTGGCCGGAGTCACCGTCGGACTGGTGGTGGTGTTCGGTGCGCTGTTCGCCGCCGCGGACCCCGCGTTCGCGCATCTGGCCGGCAACCTGGTGCCCTCGGTCGTCGGCGTCGATTTCTTCTCGCGGACAGCCGTATTCGGCATCGTGGTGACGTTCGTGCTGGGCGGTGCTTACCTGGTGCGGTTCCCGCCGCGTCTGGATGCGATGGCCCCGGCACCGATGCAGCCGGTGCCGCGGTGGGAGTGGGCGCTGCCGTTGGGGGTGCTCGACACACTGTTCATTGCGTTCGTCGCGGTACAGGCCACCGTGTTGTTCGGTGGGCACACCCATGTGCTGGAGACCGAGGGACTGACCTACGCCGAGTACGCCCGCCAGGGATTCTGGCAGCTGCTGTGGGTGTCTGCGCTGACGCTGCTGTTGCTCAGCGTGGTGATCAGAGTGGCGGGCCGGGCCAGCGCTTCGGACCGCCGCATGTTGCGGATCTTGGTCGGAACCCTGTGTGCGACATCGGTTGTCGTGGTGATATCGGCGATCCACCGGATGTGGCTGTACCAGCAGGCGTACGGCTTCAGCACCGAGAGGCTGCTCGTCATCACCACCGAGGTGTGGCTGGGTGCGGTGTTCGTGCTTGTCGCGGTGGCCGGCATCCGGATGACGGGCAGGTGGCTGCCGCGGGCCGTGCTGGTGGCCGGTGTCCTGGCCCTGCTCGGCCTGGCCACGTTGAACCCGGAACGGTTGATCGCCGACCGCAACATCGACCGCTTCGAGCAGACGGGCGCGCTCGACGCCGAGTATTTGTCCGGGCTGTCCTCTGACATCGATCCGGCACTACACCGCTTGCCTGCATCGGTGCGCGAGTGCGTGACCGCCCGGGTCCACGAGCCCGAGCCCTGGTACACCTTCAACCTGTCGCGCGCCCGGGCCGATCGGCCGACGAGCGAGGACCGTCCCGAGCACTGCTCGGCGTACTGGTCCGATCCGCAGTACCGGTAGGGATCCCAGAATCGCGCCGATCCAAAGGCTGTCAACCTCGGCACCGGAGGTCGAAGGTGTGCGTGTGACCGCACTCGCCCTCGACAGTTCGCCTCGAATCACCCCGCTCGAGCCGGTTGCGCTCGATCCCGGAGCGCTGGGCTATCCGCCCGACAACCGGGCCGCCATCCCGCCGCTTGCCAAGCAGTGGCAGCAGCTCGATTTCCGCGAGATCCTGTCGCGGCCGGCGGCTTTCCTGTCGATCAGCCAATCGAACTCGATCTACCGGCCGGGCGGGGTTCAGTACGCGGAGGGCCATGCCTTCCGTGGGAGTCTGGAAGCGACCGTCAAGGCGGCCAAGGCCGCGCGCTCGGCGCCGAACTTCGTGTCGTTCAACTGGATCGGGTTCTCGGTGTTCCGTGACGATTACCCGAAGACTGATTTCGACAAGGCGCAGTACGACGGGTGGACCGGTCACATCGACGCGACCCCGGAGCAGATCGCTTGGGACAACGAGTTGGTAGGGGTGCTGCGCGAGCTCGTCGAACCCGGCGACAACGAGTTGTACGAGAAGGCGCTGCAGACGGCCTTCGTCGGCACCGACCTACCCGGGGCGCTGAACCGGCAACGGGTCGAGGTGGTGGTGCTCACCGGAATCCATCTCGACTGGTGCGTCGAAGGCAACGCGCGTGCGGCACGCGACCACGGCTTGTTGCCCATCGTGATCGGCGATGCCACCGGTACCGCCCATCCCGACCAGGAGCGCGCCGCCTTCGAGCGGATAAACAACTTCTTCGCGCCGGTGATCACCTCGGAGCAGTTCGTGGAGTGGGTCGGTCACTGATGGGAAACGTCGGTCTGCTTCTCGTCGGTGTGGCGCTGTTCGTCAACGGACTCGTCTCGGTCGGTCTGGTCAGCGGGCGCGGCGCCGCCCCGATCAACCTGTTCGTCGGCACCGCCCAGGTCGTCCTGCCGACGCTGGTTCTCGTGCAGGCGGACGGCGATCCCGGCATCGTGAACGCGACGTGGCCGAGCTACCTGTTCGGGTTCACCTACCTGTGGTTCGGGTTCATCCAGATCTTCGACATCGATCCGCGCGGATTCGGTTGGTACAGCACCTTCGTCGCGGCCATCGCGGCGTACTACGCGATCAAGAGTGTCGGAACCGATCCCGTTTTCGCCGTCATCTGGGCGACCTGGGCGATCATGTGGACGCTGTTCTTCGTGCTGTTGGGGCTCGGGGTCGCCAAGGTTGGCCGACTCGACCTGGGGCACTTCACCGGATGGTTCCTCGTGCTGCTCGGGGTTCCCACCTGTACCGTGTCGGCGATCCTGCTGCTGAACGGGATATGGTCGACGTCGCCTCTGGCGGGTGTGATCGCGCTGGTGGCGCTGCTGGCGGCAGCGGCCCTGGCTGCGATCCTGTCTGGGCGCAGCTCCCGCGGCGACGCGGACGCGCTCCCGTTTCCGGACGTCGATGCCGCCGAGGTGTCGGTCGCCCGGGGCGTGCCCCAGCCTGTGTGATCCTGCTCGGCACAAGCGGGCCTCCCATGCCGGGGGCCCGCTTTCTCGTGTGCGCAGGCGAAATGAATCGCCACCGAACGTTACCTAGCAAGCGCTTGGTTGCTATGCTGGGTCGATGGAGCCGGATACCCCCGCCCAGCCGGCGAGCAGACGCGACGAGCTGCTGGACCTTGCCGCGACGATGTTTGCCGAACGCGGACTGAAGGCGACGACGGTTCGCGATATCGCCGACTCCGCAGGAATCCTGTCGGGCAGTCTCTACCACCACTTCAAGTCCAAAGAGCAGATGGTCGAGGAAGTCCTCCGCGATTTTCTTGACTGGCTGTTCGCGCGGTACCTGGAGATCCTCGACCAGGAGACCAGCCCGTTGGGTCGGCTCACCGGTCTGTTCATGGCCTCGTTCGAGGCGATCGAGCACCGGCATGCGCAGGTGGTCATCTACCAGGATGAGGCCAAGCGGCTTTCCGACATCCCGCAGTTCGGTTTCGTCGACGAGCGCAACCGGGAACAGCGCAAGATGTGGGTGGACATCCTGCAGCAGGGCATCGCCGACGGCTCGTTCCGTCAGGACATCGACGTCGACCTGGTGTACCGGTTCATCCGTGACACCACCTGGGTTTCGGTCCGCTGGTATCAACCGGGCGGACCGCTTTCGGCCGAAGAGGTCGGCCGGCAATACCTCGCCATCGTCCTCGGCGGAATCACCGCCGGGAACGCCACTGTCAAAGGAGACCAGTAATGCCTGAGGCATACATTGTCGACGCCGTGCGTACGCCGGTCGGAAAGAAGAACGGCTCGCTGGCGCAGGTGCACCCGATCGACCTCGGCGTGCACGCCTTCCGCGCCATCTTCGACCGCGTCGACGTCGATCCGGGTGCGGTTGACGACGTCATCGTCGGTTGCGTCGACGCCATCGGCGGACAGGCCGGCAACATCGGCCGGCTGACCTGGCTGGCCGCCGGATACCCCGAGGCCGTCCCCGGCGTCACCGTCGACCGGCAGTGTGGCTCCAGCCAGCAGGCCATCTCCTTCGGTGCCCAGGCCATCATGTCGGGCACGGCCGATCTCATTCTGGCCGGCGGTATGCAGAACATGAGCTGGATCCCGATCTCGTCGGCCATGGTGGTCGGCAAGGAGTTCGGATTCACCTCGCCCACAAACGAATCCAAGAGCTGGCTGCACCGCTACGGCGACCAGGAGATCTCGCAGTTCCGCGGCTCGGAGATGATCGCCGAGAAGTGGGACATCTCCCGCGAGGAGATGGAGGAGTTCGCCTACAACAGCCACCAGCGCGCGTTCGCCGCGATCCGGGCCGGGCACTTCGACAACGAGATCATCCCGGTCGGCGACTTCGGCGTCGACGAGGGCCCGCGTGAGTCGACGCTGGAGAAGCTGGCCTCGCTCAAGCCGCTGGTCGAAGGCGGCCGGCTGACTGCCGCCCTGGCCAGCCAGATCTCCGACGGTGCCGCCGCGGTGCTGCTGGCATCGGAAGAGGCGATCAACAAGTACAACCTGAAGCCCCGCGCGCGCATCCACCACATCAGCGCCCGCGGCGACGACCCGGTGATGATGCTGACCGGCCCGATCCCGGCCACCCAGTACGCGCTGGAGAAGACCGGCCTGTCGATCGACGACATCGACACCGTCGAGATCAACGAGGCCTTCGCGCCGGTCGTGCTGGCCTGGCTCAAGGAGACCAAGGCCGATCCGGCGAAGGTCAACCCGAGCGGCGGCGCCATCGCGCTGGGCCACCCGCTGGGAGCCACCGGTGCCAAGCTGTTCACGACCATGCTCAACACCCTCGAGCGCACCGGCGGTCGCTACGGCCTGCAGACCATGTGCGAGGGCGGCGGCACCGCCAACGTCACGATCATCGAGCGCCTCTAGTTTTCCCGCTGAACGAAGGCACCCCGAAACAACACTGGTTTCGGGGTGCTTTTGTATCTGCCCACCAAGGGGTAGGTGTGGGGTCATGAGCACCGACGGTTCAACCTCCGACAACGAGAGTGCTCTGACCGTCGCCGTCGCGCTCGGTGCCAACGTGCTCATCGCGATTGCCAAGACGGTGGCTGCCGTCGTCACCGGAAGCGCCTCGATGTTGGCCGAGGCCGCCCACTCCTGGGCGGATACCGGCAACGAGGTGTTCCTGTTGATCGGAACCCGCAAGTCGATGAAGCCGGCCGATGCGCAACACCGGTTGGGCTACGGCCGGGCGAGCTACATCTGGTCGATGTTCGCGGCTTTCGGGCTGTTCACCGTCGGCTCGGTGGTGTCGATCTGGCACGGCGTCACCTCGCTCGGTGGGGAGGGGGAGGCGACGTCCTACGGATGGGCCTACGCGGTACTCGGGATCGCATTCGTGTTGGAGGGCACTTCGTTCGCTCAGGCGTTGCGCCAGACGAAAACCGGTGCGGTGCAGCGACGGATCCACCCGCTGCGCTATATCAGGGTCACCTCGAATCCGATGTTGCGCGCGGTGTTCGCCGAGGATCTGTCGGCATTGATCGGCCTCGCGATAGCGACAGCCGGCATCCTCGCGCACCAGCTCACCGGAAACGTGGTCTGGGATGCGATCGGCTCGATCCTGGTGGGAGTGCTGCTGGGGTGCGTCGCACTCTTCCTCATCGGGCGCAACATGGACTTCCTGACGGGGGAGGCGGCCACCCCGCTTGCCCGGAACAACGTGTTGCGGGTCCTGCTCGATCACGCCGACATCGAGCGGATCAGCTACCTGCACATGGAATGGGTTGGCGCGGACCGCATCTACCTGGTGGCCGCGGTCGACCTGACCGGAGACGCGGCGGAATCCAACGTCGCCGCGCGGCTCAACGCGATCGCCGACACCCTGCAGAGCCGGCCGGAAATCGTGCGCGCTGTTCTGACGCTCACGCGCCCGGGCGATACGACCGAGTTACGGCCCGAACCGCTGCCCGAATGGTATCTGTGAGTTAGCTCGGAGCCATCGAAACGCGGCCAAACCGTGGACGCGGGCGTTTGCCTGCGCGCAGACTTTACCCATGACTGACCGGGGCACCGAGCAGCGCACCGACGCCGAGGGGCATGAGCAACCGGAGTTCCACCCCTACCATCACCCGGCGGCCGGATGGGGTGCGGCGAAGAGCGTCACCGAGTTCCTGATCCGCGAGCGTGAGCCGATCGACGGCCCCCGCGCGATCATGAAGATGAACCACGAGGACGGCGGGTTCGACTGTCCGGGCTGCGCCTGGCCCGACGACATGAAGGGCCTCAAACTCGACATCTGCGAGAACGGCATCAAACACGTCACGTGGGAGATGACCCATAAACGCTGCGGTCCGGATTTCTTCGCCCGGCACACCGTCTCCGAACTGGCGGCGTGGAGCGATTTCGCCCTCGAAGACCAGGGCCGGCTGACCGAACCGATGGTGTACAACTCCGAGACCGATCACTACGAACCGATCAGCTGGCGTGCCGCGTTCGACCTGGTGGGCAAGGCCCTGGCGGATCTGGACGACCCGAACCGAGCCGCGTTCTACACCTCGGGCCGGCTGGGCAACGAGGCCACGTTCCTGTACCAGCTGATGGCCCGTGAGCTCGGCACCAACAATCTCCCGGACTGTTCCAACATGTGCCACGAGGCCAGTGGCAGAGCCCTCACGGCTGCGCTCGGTACCGGCAAGGGCACCGTCGACCTGCAGGACTGGGAGACCGCGGACGCGTTGTTCATCATCGGTGTCAACGCGGCGTCCAACGCGCCACGCATGCTCACCGCGCTGGCCGAGGCCTATCGCCGGGGTGCGCAGGTCATCCACATCAACCCGCTGGTCGAGGCCGGCGCCACCAAGACCATCATCCCGCACGACTTTCTGCGGATGGCCACCTTCAAGTCCACCAGGACCAGCACGCTGAACCTGCAGCCCCGGATCGGCGGGGACATGGCGCTCATCCGGGGAATCGCGAAAGCGGTTCTGGAACAAGCGGAAACCGATCCCAAGGCATTGGACGCGGAGTTCATCGCCCGCTACACCGCGGGGTTCGAGAACTACCGCGCAGTGTGCGACGCCACCTCATGGGACGAGATCGAATACAAGTCCGGTGTGCGCCAAGCAGATATCCGCAAGGCGGCCAAGATCTACAGCGATGCCGACCGCAGCATCATCAGCTGGTGTCTCGGCGTCACCCAGCACGAACACGGTGTGGACAGTGTGCGGGAGATCGTCAATCTGCTTCTGCTGCGCGGCAATCTGGGCCGCGAAGGCGCCGGCCCGTCCCCGGTGCGCGGGCACAGCAACGTGCAGGGCAACCGCACCTGCGGGATCGACCACCAACCGACCGCAGCCTTCCTCGACCGGCTCGCCGAGGTGTGCGGAATCGAACCGCCGCGTGAGCACGGGATGGACACCGTGCACGCCATCGAGGCCATGCACCGCGACGAGATCAAGGTGTTCATCGGTATGGGCGGGAACTTCGCCAGTGCCGCCCCGGACACCGCGTACACCTTCGTGGGCCTGCAGAAATGCGATCTCACGGTGCAGGTCAGCACCAAACTCAACCGAAGTCATGTGATCCACGGTCGCCGGGCACTGATCCTGCCGTGCCTGGGCCGTACCGAGAAGGACCACCAGAAGGCCGGGGTGCAGTCCACCTCGGTCGAGGATTCGATGAGCATGGTGCATCTCTCGGTCGGGATGAAGAAACCCGCCTCGCCGCACCTGATGTCGGAACCGGCGATCATCGCCGGGATCGCGCGGGCCGCGCTGCCCTCCAGCACCTCGCCGTGGAGCTGGTACGTCGAGGACTACGACCGGATCCGGGACACGATGGCCAAGGTGCTCAACGGTTTCGAGGATTTCAACCGACGGGTGCGACTCCCACTGGGCTTCCGCATCAAGCAGCCGGCGCGGGAACTGATCTTCCTGACCCCGTCCGGTCGGGCCGAGTTCTCGGCGGTCGAGCTGCCCGACGACAGCACCGCACCCGGCACCCTGACCCTGGCCACCGTGCGATCACACGATCAGTGGAACACCACCATCTACTCCGACGACGACCGCTACCGCGGCGTCAAGAACCTGCGCACCCTGGTCTTCATGAATAAACAGGACATGGCCGACCGCGGGATCAAGGAATTCGACGACGTCGACATCGTCGCCACCGCGCGCGACGGCAGCACCCGATCGTTGCGGCGCTACAAGGCGATCCCCTACGGCATTCCCCGCGGTAACGCGGCCGGATACATGCCCGAGATGAATGTGCTGTGTGCCATCGGCGATTTCAGCACACAGAGCGACCAGCCCATCATGAAGAATGTCAAGGTGACCGTGGAACGCTCCGCCTGATGCACGCGTCCAGGCTGCTGTCGGCACCCGGCCGGCTCGGCGGTTCGGTGATCATCGGAGTCGGCGCTGGAACCCTCACCGGTACGTTGACCGACACTCCGCTCGGCCTGCTGGTCGGGATCGCCTCAACAGGAGCGGTTTTCGTCCTCGCAGGCTGGATACTGCTGTGGCCCATGGACGCCGAGGCCACCCATCGTCACGCACATCAGGAAGCCTTCAACCCGGTGGTCGAGGAACTCGTGATCGTGGCAGCCGCGGTCGGCGCCCTGGTCAGCATCGTCTTCATGCTCGTACACGGTGGTTCGCACAGCGATCCGACGGCGGCAACGGCCGCTCTGGCCGGGGTATTCATGGCGTGGGCCGGAATGCACCTGATGTACGCGGCGCGCTACGCGAAGCTCTACTACACGCCGGCGGTCGGCGGTATCGACTTCAACTCCGATGACCCACCGGCATTCCGGGACTTCTTCTACTTCAGCTACAACCTGGGAATGACGTACCAGGTATCCGACACCAGCGTCACCGACACCACGATTCGTGGCGTGGCGCTGCGACATTGCCTGCTGTCGTATCTGTTCGGCACCGTCATCCTCGCGACGACGATCAACCTGGTCGTCGGGATTGTGTCCAGCTGAGGCTCACACCCAACGGCTGCGCGGCGGCGGCGCCTGTGGCGTCACCCAAGCCTTGGCGTAGCGGTTCTTCCCGCCCCGCTGCGGATCACGGCTGCGGTAGATCACAAACGGGCGGACCAGATAGCCGATCGGTGCACTGAACATGTGCACCAACCGGGTGTAGGGCCACAAGCCGAGCAGGGCAAGCACTATCAGCACGTGCGCCTGGAACGTCCACGGCGTTTCCGCCATCAACTGCGGTGCCGGATGTAGCGTGAACAGGCTGCGGAACCACGGCGACACCGTCTCGCGGTAGTTGTACGTCGAGAACACGTTGGTCAGGGTGTTCAGCATCCCGGTCGCCAGCGCCCCGACCAGCAGCAGATACATCACCTTGTCGTTGAACGTGGTCGCCGTACGCACCTCCGGGACGGTGACCCGGCGGTAGAGCAGGATCGCCACTCCGGCGACGACGGCCACCCCGGCCACCGACCCCATGCTGACCGACATCAAGTGGTAGACGTGCTCGGAGACACCGACCGCTGAGGTCCACGACTGCGGGATCAGCAGGCCCACGACGTGCCCGCCGATCACCCCGAGCATGCCGAAGTGGAACAGCGGGCTGCCCAGTCGCAGCAGCCTGCTCTCGTAGATCTGCGAAGACCTGGTGGTCCAACCGAACTGGTCGGCCTTGTAACGCCAGATGTGCCCGAGTGCGAACGAGGTGAAGGCGATGTAGGGAAGCGTCATCCACAACACGTTGCTCATCTGGTTCCCCCGGAAGCCATCGGATCCATCGCAAACGGGTCCAGACCGACATCCTCATCGGGCGGGCCCTCGGCGGCGAGCTGCGCGATACGGCGGCGATCGGCACTGTTCACCGGCGGCAGTGTGGAAAGGACGGCGGCCAGCAGCCCGGCGTAGTAGGACCCGTTGTCCTGCAGGGACAGCCGCAACAGTTCGAGTACCGGGACGTGTTCGGCGAGCAGCCGCTCTCCGTGGACTTGATCGACCGTCGCGGCGAACTCGAGCACCATGGGCAGGTAGTCGGGGAGCTCGGAATTCTCCAGGTCGCCGACCTCCAGACCCGCCTGTCGGTAGGCGTGCTTGAATCGCAGCAGGGCCATGCCGCGTTTGCGGGTGTCGCCGTAGGCGTAGTAGGTCAGATGCAGGCTGCTGCGCCGCTGCATGTCGAATGTCTCGACATAGTTCGACGCACGCCGCATCGGGTCTGTCTCGCTGAACTGCTGCAGGAACTCCGTCAGCGGCAGCCGAGCCGACTCCGGCAGTTCCGCTGTGGCATCGGCAAGTTGGTCGACGAGATCGGCCGTCTCGGTCGTCGGGTAGTCGAGCAAGAGCGCAGCGATGCGCCACACCAGACGCTGCTGGCGCTCGGACAGGGCGGAACCTGTACCTGTTCTGCGGCCGAGGGTGAGTAGCTTCATGTCGTCGGCAACAACCCGTCTGTGCTCCGCCCGTCCCAGTTGAGCAGGTTGACCCGCGTCGGATCACCCTGTGGAACAGCGTCATTGGTGTTGGTCAGGTGGAACTTGTCCACCATGGTGTCGTACGCGGTCATTCCCGGACCGCCGTCGCCGTCCAGGCTGCAACCGGTGGCCAGGGCGTCGAGGCGGTGGGCATCCGACCCGGCCCCGGTCGGGATGACATATCGGTCCTGATACTTGGCGATGGCCAACAGCCGGTACATCGCCTCGATCTCATCGCCACTCAACCGCACCGAATCCGGGATGGTCTCGTCGAACTCTTCTCCGAGATTGGCCGCCCGCATGTAGGCGCGCATGGCCGCCAGTCGTTGCAGGGACGCCCGGACGGGGCCGACCTCACCCGCGGTGAACAACTCGGCGAGGTACTCGACCGGGATGCGCAGGGTGTCGATGGCGCCGAACAGGTTGTTCTTGTTCTCGCCGTCGTGGCCGGTTTCCTTCAGGATGTCCACGACCGGCGACAGCGGCGGCACGTACCAGACCATCGGCATGGTCCGGTACTCCGGATGCAGGGGGAGGGCCACCTGGTAGTCGACGATCAACCGGTAGACCGGTGAGTTCTGCGCCGCTTCAATCCATTCGGGGGAGATGCCGGCCCGTTCGGCTTCGGCGACCACGCGAGGGTCATGCGGATTGAGGAAAACGCCGAGCTGTGACGGGTAGAGATCCTTGTCGTCGGTGACCGATGCGGCCTCCAGCACCGCGTCCGCGTCGTAGAGCATCACGCCGATGTAGCGGAGCCGTCCGACACAGGTCTCCGAGCACACGGTGGGGATACCGACCTCGACGCGCGGATAGCAGAACGTGCACTTCTCGGCCTTGCCGGTCTTGTGGTTGAAGTAGATCTTCTTGTACGGACACCCGGTGACGCACTGTCGCCAGCCTCGGCACTTGTCCTGATCCACCAGCACGATGCCGTCTTCGGAGCGCTTGTAGATGGCGCCGGAGGGACACGCTGCGGCGCAGGCCGGGTTGAGGCAGTGCTCACAGATCCGAGGCAGGTAGAACATGAAGGTCTGCTCGAACTCGAGCTTGACCTTGTCGGATATCTCGGCGACCTTGGCCAGCAACGGATCCCGGCCCACCTGCTCCGGACCGCCGCCCAGGTCGTCGTCCCAGTTGGCCCCCCAGGTGACCTTGGTGTCGCGACCGGTGATCAGCGACTTGGGTCGTGCCACGGGCGTGGTGTCCATGGCCGGCGCCGACAGGAGGTTCTCGTAGTCGTATGTCCACGGGTCGTAGTAGTCGGACACCGTGGGCAGGTCCGGGTTTGCGAAGATGTTCAGCAGTCGCTTGAACCGGGAGCCGGACTTCAGGGTGAGCTTGCCGCGCTTGTTCAGCGTCCAGCCGCCCTTCCAGCGCTCCTGGTCCTGGTACTGCCGCGGATAGCCCTGTCCGGGGCGGGTTTCCACATTGTTGAACCACACGTACTCGACACCGCTGCGGTTGGTCCAGGCCTGCTTGCACGTGACACTGCAGGTGTGGCAGCCGATGCACTTGTCGAGGTTCATCACCATCGCCAACTGAGCCATCACCCTCATTGGTCCACTCCGCAAGCTTCGTGTCCGGTCATATCAGTACTCCACATCCTGCGAACGGCGACGAATCGTGGTGACCTCATCGCGTTGATTTCCGGTGGGCCCGTGGTAGTTCAGGGCGAAGGACTGCTGCGCGTACCCGCCGATCAGGTGGGTGGGTTTGATCATGATCCGGGTCAGCGCATTGTGGATTCCGCCGCGTTTGCCGTTCTTCTCGGTGCGCGGCACGTCGACGGCCTTGTCCTGGGCGTGGTACATGAACACCAGACCCTCGGGCATGCGGTGGCTGACGATGGCGCGGGCATTCACCACGCCGTTGCGGTTGGTGCACTCGATCCAGTCGTTGTCCTTGACTCCGATCTTGGCGGCGTCCACGTCCGACATCCAGATGCACTGGCCGCCGCGGGACAGCGTCAGCATGTACAGGTTGTCCTGGTACGCAGAGTGAATCGACCACTTCGAGTGCGGGGTCAGGTAGCGCACCGTGATGCCGCCACTCGTATCGCCGACCTTGGGTTCGTTGAAGAGCGCCGTCATGTCCAGCGGTGGCCGGAACGTGGGCAGTTGCTCGCCGAGCTCACTCATCCAGTCGTGGTCCAGATAGAAGTGCTGCCGGCCGGTCAGCGTGTGCCACGGCTTGAGCCGCTCGGTGTTGATGGTGAAGGGGGAGTAGCGTCGGCCGCCGGTCTCCGAGCCGGACCATTCCGGCGAGGTGTTGACCGGAACCGGCCGGGCCTGGGTGTCGGCGAACGTGATCCGCTTGCCTTCGCTCTCCTTGGCCAGGTCGACCAGTTCGGTTCCGGTGCGCCGCTCCAGCGCCTCGAAACCCTCGACGGCCAGGCGCCCGTTCGTCGTGCCCGACAGCGCGAGGATGGCCTCGGCGGCGTGGGTGTCCTTGGCCAACGATGGGCGTCCGATCGCGACACCGCTGACCACCGCGCCGTTGACGCCGCGCAGGTACTCGACCTCGGCGTCCGGGTGCGTGGTCACACCCTTGGTGGTGAGACCGACGGTTTCTACCATCGGCCCCAGGGCCGCCATCTTCTCGGCGACGGCCGGATAGTCGCGGTCCACCATGATCAGCCGGGGCATCGTTTTGCCGGGAATCGGTTCGCACTCACCGGCTTTCCAGTCCAGCACGCGACCGCCGGGCTGCGCGGTGGCGTCGGCGCTGTCGTGCTGCAGGGGCATGGCCACGATGTCCTTGCGCTTGCCGAGGTGCTTCTCGGCCAGCCAGGAGAAGCCGCGGGCGATGCGGTGGAACGCATCGAAATCGGTCTTGGTCTCCCACGGCGGTGAGATCGCCGGCGAGAACGCGTGGACGAACGGGTGCATGTCGGTACTGGACAGGTCGTGCTTCTCGTACCAGGTGGCGGCGGGTAGCACGATGTCGGAGAACAGCGTCGTGCTGGTATTGCGGAAATCCAGGGACAACAGCAGATCCAGCTTGCCCACCGGCGCCTCGTCGCGCCAGCGCACCTCTTGCGGGCGGATACCGTCCTCATCGCACGCGGCGACCGCGGAGTCGGTGCCGAGCAGGTGCTTGAGGAAGTACTCGTTGCCCTTGGCCGACGACCCCAGCAGATTCGACCGCCACACCGTCAGACAGCGCGGAAAGTTCTCCGGAGCGTCGGGATCCTCACAGGCGAACTGCAGATGGCCCGATTTCAGCCCGTCCACAACGTATTCGGCGGCATCCTTGCCCATCCGGGTCGCCTCGTCGGCCAGATCCAGCGGGTTGCGGTTGAACGTGGGGTAGCTCGGCATCCAGCCGAGCCGGCTGGCCAGGGCGATACTGTCCGCGACTGTGCGGCCCGCGAACCGACCCTCGGCCAGCGGTGAGGCCATCACCTCCGAGGTGAACGGGTCGTATCGCCACTGATCGGTCGCCAGGTACCAGAACACGGTGCCCTGCATCTGCCGCGGTGGCCGCTGCCAGTCCAGTCCGAACGCCAGGGTGGCCCAACCGGTGACGGGACGGCACTTCTCCTGCCCGACGTAATGTGCCCAGCCGCCGCCGTTGACGCCCTGGCAGCCGGTGAGCATGACCAGGGTGAGGAACGACCGGTAGATCTGGTCGGAATGGAACCAGTGGTTGGTGCCCGCGCCCATGAGGATCATCGAGCGGCCCTTCGAACGTTCGGCGTTGTCGGCGAATTCGCGGGCGATGCGCTCGGCGGCCTGGGCGGGCACGCCGGTGATCTCTTCCTGCCACGCGGGGGTGTAGGGCTCGGAGGCGTCGTCGTAGCCGGACGGCCACTGCCCGTCAAGGCCGTCGCGGGCCACCCCGTACTGCGCCAGCATCAGGTCGAAGACCGTCGTCACGCGGTGTCCGGCAACGATTCTGGTGGGCACGCCGCGCTCCAGGACGCCGGGCTTGTCGCTGTCGAACCGGGGAAGCGCGACCGTGGCGGTGCCGTCGTGGTTGCCTAGCAGGGTCAGCATCGGGTGGACACCCTGGAGGTCGAGGTTCCAGTGGCCCTCGCCCGACGCGGTGAACCGGTGCCCGAGTGAGCCGTTCGGCACCACGGGCCGCCCGGCCTGGTCCAGGAGGACGGTTTTCGACTCGGCGGCTTCGGTGTCCGCGTACTCACCGCCGAGATCGGCTGCCGTGAGGAACTTTCCGGGCAGCACCCGGCCGTCGCGCTCGGTGAGGGTGACCAGAAACGGGAGGTCGGTGTACTTCTTGACGTAGTCGGTGAAGTAGGGCGTCTGCCTCTCGACGAAGAATTCCTTGAGGATGACGTGCCCCATCGCCATCGCGAGGGCGGCGTCGGTACCGGGGTGGGCCGGTAGCCACTCGTCGGCGAACTTGGTGTTGTCGGCATAGTCCGGTGACACCACGACCACCTTCTGGCCGCGGTACCGGGCCTCGGTCATGTAGTGCGCGTCCGGAGTTCGGGTGACGGGGACGTTGGATCCCCACATGATCAGGTAGCCCGCGTCGAACCAGTCGGCCGATTCGGGCACGTCGGTCTGGTCCCCGAACACCTGAGGGGAGGCCACCGGCAGGTCGGCGTACCAGTCGTAGAACGACAGCATCGACCCGCCGAGCAGCGAGATGAACCGGGCGCCGACGGCGTGGCTCACCATCGACATCGCCGGGATCGGCGAGAAGCCGGCCACGCGGTCCGGTCCGTACTTCTTGACGGTGTGGACGTGAGCGGCGGCGGCGATCTCGGCGGCCTCCCACCACTCGGCGCGGACGAATCCGCCCTTGCCGCGGGCGGACTTGTACCGCTTCGACTTCTCCGGGTCCTCGACGATGTCGGCCCAGGCCAGCACGGGGTCCTTCAGCCGCTCCTTGGCCTCACGGTAGTACTCCAGTAGCACGCCCCGGACGTAGGGATAGCGAACGCGCGCAGGCGAATACGTGTACCACGAGAACGACGCGCCGCGCGGGCATCCCCGCGGCTCGTACTCGGGTTTGTCGGCACCGACCGACGGGTAGTCGGTCTGCTGTGACTCCCAGGTGATCACGCCGTCCTTGACGTAGATCTTCCATGAGCAAGATCCGGTGCAGTTGACGCCGTGGGTCGATCGCACCACTTTGTCGTGCGCCCAACGGTCGCGGTAGAAGTCGTCAGCCGAGCGGCCGCCGATCTTGTGCAGGGTTCGCTGATCCTCGGAGATCTCGCCGCGGTGAAAGTATTTGCCGATTCGCAGCAAAGCATCACCGGGTGTTGTACCGCCTGCACGTGAATCGACCACGAAACCTCCCTGGACGCTGTTGATTCATGAGCGTAGGGCCGTGGCGGAGGGCATCAAAAGAACGCACGAGGGGTTGCTGACCCCTGTGAAATTGCGTTAACGCACAAGTCATTTCACGGGAACGCGGCAGTCATATGACGATTCACCGACGACGTGGTGCTTGCGGCTTTCACCAGCGGATACGGCGGGAATCTCCACCGAAGGCAGGCGACTGGTCGCAGCGGAATCAGGCCCGCGGGTCCCGCGCGGGCCCGGATGATTTTTCACCCCGGTAACAATCGGCGAGATCGGTGCCCGGGACCGTCGCCACTCGGTGGTTCGATGCCGATCCGGCGTCGTTACTCCGACACGGACAGTGCGGAGAACGTATCCGACCCTCGGCTGAGACCGTTCGGATGGCAAACGCAGTGATGGCGTCTGCGGTCCGGTTCAACCGGGTTTCGTCCAAGAGATCGTGTGCCGGAAGGCCAGCCGACGGCGCATCTTCGCGCCGGGCATGACGCGGTCGACGATCGCTCCAAGCTCGTCGAAGCTGAGCTGGGGATCGCGGACAGGGAACGGGGGAGGTTTCGGACCACCTGGGACCGGCCGCGGGTGTTTGATCAGGCCGATGAGCGGGTTGGTCACCGCAGAGGCCAGATCCCATGCGGTATCCGGGATCGAGACCGGGGCAGCAAGCCCGACAACCAGGAATCGACCGCCGGGAGCCAACAGCCTCTTGACCTCGATCAGCGCTCGCTCGACATCGAGGTGATGCAGCACCGCCACCATGGTGATCAGATCGACGGGCCCGTCGAGTTGGTCGAGTCGGCCGGCGTCGATCGTGACATTGGTCAGACGGGCACATCGCCGGGCCGCTTCGGCGCGCATGCCCGCGTCGGCATCCGTCCCGTGGACCTGGCTGAACCGGGCGGCAAGTTTGGCCACCAAAGCGCCCTGACCGCAGCCGATGTCCACAGCTGTTGCCCGGTGCGCGGGCAGGTTCGCCAGAATCCAACCGTGGAAATGGTCGTTGTGACTCCACGGGTGTCTGCTGTTGAAGTTGTGCAGTCCCTCGACGACGCGGCGGGCCACCGGATGCTCGATGAGACGGATGTTCATACCTCCACTGTGCCGGGGTTCTGAAGTCCGTCAATGCGAAGCGCCCCCTTCTCTCCGATGAGAAGGGGGCGCTACTACGTCTGCTCGCTCAGGCGAGTTACTGGATGTAACCCGACGCGGACTGCAGGTGTGCGACGGCGTCATCGACGATCTTCTCGACCAGTTCGGCGCACGACGGCAGGTCGTTGATGATGCCCGCGACCTGTCCCGAGGCCAGCACACCGGCACCGGTATTGCCCTCCACCAGACCGGCTTTGAGCAGCATCGGGGTGTTCGCCGCCATCACGACCTGCGACCAGGTGAGCTCCTTGCCGTGCCGCATGGCCAAGCCGTCCTTCACCATCGACAGCCACGTCATACCGGAGAGCTTCTTGAACTTCTGGGCGTTGCCGATCGCAGCGGCGAAACCGCGTGCTCGCGAACCGCTCTCGAGCTTCTCCACCAAACCGGTGCGCAACACCCGGTGCGGCATGCCGTCCACACGGGTGGACACCACAGTGCCGTCCAGCGCGGCCTGCAGGTAACGCTCCTTGACCGCGTCGGGGACGGTCGAATCCGAGGTCAGCAGGAACCGCGTACCCATCGCCACGCCGGCCGCACCGTAGGACAGCGCGGCAGCCAGGCCGCGTCCGTCGAAGAAACCGCCGGCCGCGATGACCGGCATACCGGTGTCCTTGACCGCATCGAGAACCGACGGCAGCAGCAGCGTGGTCGCGACGGGACCGGTGTGGCCACCGCCCTCACCGCCCTGCACGATCACCGCGTCAGCACCCCAGCCGGCCACCTTCTTGGCGTGCTTGGCCGCACCGACCGACGGGATCACCACGACGCCCGCGTCTTTGAGCTTGGCGATCAGCTCGGGCTTCGGAGCCAGAGCGAAGGAGGCGACTTTGACTCCTTCGCGGATCAGGAGGTCCACGCGCGCACCGGCATCGCCCGCATCGGCCCGCATATTGATGCCGAAGGGTTTGTCGGTGGCGGCCTTGACCTTGGTCACGGCGGTCTGGAGCTCTTCGAGCGTCATCGTCGCCGACGCCAGGATGCCCAGCCCGCCGGCGTTGGAGGTTGCGGCGACCAGACGTGCACCGGCCACCCAGCCCATTCCCGTCTGTACGACGGGATGCTCGATGCCGACCAGTTCGGTCAGCGGAGTCTTGAGCTTGCCCATTCTTTAGACCTTGACCTCTTTGTCGCGCAGCGACTTCGGATCGATGACCTCACGCAGCAGGGTGAGCTCCTCTTCGGTGGCCAGCCGGCTGGTCTCGGCTTCCTCCAGACCGTGCACCTCGAAGGAGGTGTTGTCGGCCACCTGGTCGGCCTCCACGCCGGGGTGCAGCGACACCGCGCGCATCTGGTGGTCGGGACCGTTGAAGTCGAACACGCCCAGGTTGGACACCACGCGGTAGACGTTGGCGAACCGGTAGGCCGGGTTCTCCGGATCGATCTTGTCCCAACCGATTCCGGAGACGATGTCCACCGAGTCGCAGAACACCCGCTTGGTGTGGTTGCCGACGAAGTAGCTCGTGGCGTGGTTGATGCTGTTGCCGGGCGCGCCGCGGACACCGAACATCTGCCGGGTGGGGTGCTGGATCGGACCGAACGCCGACAGGTTCTGGTTGCCGTAGCGGTCGATCTGGTTGGCACCCATCACCACGTGGCGCTTGCCCCAGGCCAGGGTCTCGAAGACCCGGTTGAACGGCATCCAACCCTCGACGGCGAAGGGTGCGCCGATCGCCGGGGTATCGGCCAGGATCCGGGCCTCACCGTCGGTGAGCACGATGTCGGGGGAGAAGGTCAGCCGGGCCAACCGGGCACCGATCTGGACGACGGTGGTCATCGGGCTGGCCATGATCTCGCCGGCGTCGCGGAACAGCTCGGCGCAGGCGACGGCGCACACCTCGGCACGGGTCACGGCAATCACTTGCTGGCCTCCTGATCTTCCTTGAACTTCCGGACCGCAGCTTGGTAATCGGCCTCGCTACCGGACAGATATGTCTTGACGAACTCGGCCCAGGTCTCGTCGGAGCCTGCGGCCTCGGCGTAGTGGCGCTGGAACTTCTCGTCGCGTCGGTAATCGGGCTCGTTGGTGGTGAAGTGCGCACCGTTGGGGGCCTCGACCACAGAATCGACCATCATCCGGTTGATCAGCAGGGCCTGTGTCGGAACGGCCTTGACCAGCTCCTCGGTGGACACCACGCGCTCGACCGACAGGAAGCGGCGCTGAGCCGACATCAGGAAGAGATCATCGAAGTACGGGTCGATACCGGTGTAGGCCGCATTGCCCTGGGCGTCACCGAGATTCATGTGCACGAAGGCCGCGTCGAGGTTCAGCGCGGGCATCGCGATCAGTTCCTCGTAGGCACCGTCGGTCTCATACGGCGACTTCACGGTCTTGAGCTCGTCGCCCCAGAAGGTGCGGACGTCGCTGCCCAGTCCGGCGCGGATCGGCAGGAACGGCAGCCGCTGGGCGGCAGCCTGCAGGCCGCAGCGCAGCATGCCCTCGTCCATCTCGCGGGCCTCGATCGCACCGGTGGTGCGGGCCTTGGCGAACCAGGGGTCGTAGAACGGCGGCGAGTCCAGCGATACGAAGCCGTAGTAGACGCGCTTGACCTTGCCGGCCGAACACAGCAGGCCCAGATCCGGCCCGCCGTAGGTGACGACGGTCAGGTCCTTGACGTCGGTACGCAGCAGTGCGCGCACGAACGCCATCGGCTTGCGTCGCGAGCCCCAGCCACCGATGCCGATGGTCATGCCGCTTTCGATCGAGGCGACCGCCTCGTCGAGAGTTGTTCGCTTGTCGCTCATTTGGATCCCTTCTCGGTGCCGGCGAAGGCGTCGCGGTGCTCGTCGGACACACCGGACAGGTTGAGTTCGAAGGTGAAGCCCTGCTCCATCCGGTAGCGCGCGTTCACGGGCTGCACGTCGATGAAGTTCAGTGCCTCCTTGGCCGCCCGGATCACCCGGGTGTCCTTGCTGGCGATGTCGCGGGCGACGCGCAGTGCGGCCTCGTCGAGTTCCTCGCGGGGCACGACCTCGTGGACCGAACCGAAGTGGTGCAGCGTCTCGGCGGGGACGGTAGCAGCGGTGAAGAACAGCCGGCGCATCAGGTGCTGGGGGACCAGGCGGGACAGATGGGTGGCGGCGCCGAGCGCACCGCGCTCCACCTCGGGGAGGCCGAACTTGGCGTCGTCGGAGGCCACGATCACGTCGGCGTTACCGACCAGGCCGATTCCGCCGCCGACGCAGAATCCGTTGACCGCTGCGACGACGGGGACCTCGCACTCGTACACGGACTTGAACGCGTGGTAGCAGCCGCGGTTGGCGTCGATGAGTGCGGAGAAGCCCTCGGTGTTCTGCATTTCCTTGATGTCGACGCCGGCGTTGAAGCCACGGCCCTCGGCCCGCAGGATCACCACGTGGGTGCTGCGGTCGCGGCCTGCCGCGGTGATCGCGTCGCCGAGTTCGAACCAGCCGGCCGACGGGATGGCGTTGACGGGCGGGTAGTTGACGGTGACCGAGACGATGCCCGGCTCGACTGTCTTGGTGGTGATCGTCATCAATCCACTTCCTGGAGGGGTCGCTACCTAAGCAAGCACTTGCTTGGTACGCTAGCACAGTGACCGATACGCCAGAAGCTGGTGCCATCAATTTGGGTTTGACCGGCAAGGTGGTCCTGGTGACCGGTGGGGTGCGAGGGGTTGGCGCTGGAATCAGCGCGGTTTTCGCCGGTCAGGGCGCCACCGTGGTGACCTGCGCACGCCGCCCGGTCGAGGGGCTGCCCTACGAATTCCACAGCTGCGACATCCGGGATGACGATTCGGTGGCCAGGCTCATCGAGGCCGTCGTGGCCAAGCACGGTCGCCTGGACGTCGTCGTCAACAACGCCGGTGGCTCGCCCTACGTGCTGGCCGCCGACGCGTCGGCGAAGTTCAGCACCAAGATCATCGAGCTCAACCTGATCGGCGCGCTCTCGGTGTCCACCCATGCCAACGCAGTGATGCAGAAGCAGGACTCCGGCGGCGCCATCGTCAACATCTCCAGCGTCAGCGGCCACCGGCCCACCCCGGGGACCGCCGCGTACGGTGCGGCGAAGGCGGGTATCGACAACCTCACCTCGACGTTGGCCGTCGAGTGGGCGCCCAAGGTCCGGATGAACTCGGTGGTGGTCGGCATGGTCGAGACCGAACAATCCGAATTGTTCTACGGCGACGCCGACTCGATCGCTGCCATCTCGCGGAATGTGCCGCTGGGACGGCTTGCCAAACCGGCCGATATCGGCTGGGCCACAGCGTTTTTGTCGTCCGCGGCCGCCTCGTATATCAGTGGGGCCACGCTGGCAGTGCACGGTGGCGGCGAGCCACCGCACTACCTGTCCACGACGACCGCTGACATCAAGTAATTCGAAAAAGGAGAAATCACAATGGGATTGCTCGACGGCCGCGTGGTCATCGTGACGGGCGCCGGCGGCGGTATCGGGCGTGAGCACGCGCTCGCGTTCGCCGCAGAAGGTGCCCGCGTCGTGGTCAACGACATCGGGGTCGGCCTGGACGGTTCGCCGGCCGGCGGCGGGAGCGCCGCGCAGAATGTGGTCGACGAAATCGTCGCTGCCGGAGGCGAAGCCGTGGCCAACGGTTCGAACGTCGCCGACTGGGGCCAGGCCGAGGCCTTGATCCAGCAGGCTGTCGACACCTACGGCACGCTCGACGTCCTGGTGAACAACGCCGGCATCGTGCGGGACCGGATGTTCGCCAACGCCACCGAGGAAGAGTTCGACGCCGTCACCGCCGTGCACCTCAAGGGGCACTTCGCCACCATGAAGCACGCCGCCGCGTACTGGCGGGCCAAGTCCAAGGCTGGCGAGACCGTTGACGCGCGCATCATCAACACCAGCTCCGGTGCCGGTCTGCAGGGCAGCGTCGGGCAGGCCACCTACAGCGCGTCCAAGGCCGGCATCGCCGCGCTGACGCTGGTTGCCGCAGCCGAGATGGGCCGCTATGGCGTCACCGCGAATGCCATTGCACCTTCGGCCCGTACTCGCATGACCGAGACCGTGTTCGCCGACATGATGGCCACCCAGGACGACGCGTTCGATGCCATGGCTGCGGAGAACATTTCGCCGCTGGTGGTGTGGCTGGGCAGCGTCGAGTCGAAGGACGTCACCGGCAAGGTGTTCGAGATCGAGGGCGGCAAGGTCCGCGTCGCCGAGGGCTGGGCCCACGGACCGCAGATCGACAAGGGCGCGAAGTGGGATCCCGCTGAGCTGGGCCCGGTCGTCAATGACCTGCTGGCCAAGGCCCGCCCCGCGGTTCCCGTCTACGGCGCCTGAGTTCTCTCGCCGAACAGTCACAAAACTGCCCCAAACCTGAAGTGGTCCCCGAAAGTTGGACACTGACGTTTGGGGCAGTTTTGCGTCTGCTCGCGGGTTAGGCGGCGGCCTTCTCGCCGGCTTTGGCTGCGGTCGTGGCCTTCTTGACGGCCTCACCGATCTTGCGGGCCGACGGCGAGACCTGCTCGCGAGCGTCCTCGACGGCAGCCTTCACCTTGTCGCTGGAGCGCTTCAGCGCCTTCGCGACTCCGGGTGCAGCCTTGTTGCCGTTGCTGAGATCCGTTGCGCCAGAACGTGCTTTGAGCTTGGACTTGATCTCGGATACGACAGGTTTCGCGGGCGAGGCGACCTGTTGGGTAGTGGTGCTCGCTGCGGCCTCGGCGCTGTCCACGGTGTCCTCCGTGGTCGCCTTGGCGCTCTCGATTCCCGACGACACCTTCTCGGGTAATTCGCTCTCTTTCTTCGGGATTGCTTTGTCGATGCGTTTGACGATCTCCGCGGTGATCGCGCGGTTGAACTTGGTCACGGAGAAGCTGGCATCGGCCAGGCCGCGGTTGATCGCGGTGGCGACAGCGGCCGGATCACGGGTTTCGAAGGACTGCACGACACCATCTGCGGCCTGCTGCAGCTGCCTCGACAGCGTGCGCAGCTGTCGGAAGGCCTCGACCCGGAATGGGGTTTCCGGGCCGATTTCGGTGCCGTTCCAGTTGACGACGCGCCAGCCGTCCTCGGGATTGCCCTCGACCACCACGTAACCGGTATTTCGCAGTGGATTGGTCATCAGCCACATCGGATCCGCATTTTCTGCGTTCAGGAAAACCCAGAACATGATCGCGCCGCCGTGCGAGAATGCGGCGACATTTCGATCACCGTTGTCGTACATCGTCTGAATTGCGCCATCCATGCGGGCATCGAATTCCCGGCCATTGATCGAGCCCGGGATCCGGGCATCCAGGTCGCCCTGCAACCATTTCAGTGGGGCTTGAAGATAGCCCTTGACGGCATCGGATTCGGGCGTGCCCTCATAAATCCCGGCCTCGATCTCCTGCAGACCGGGAAGGACCTGGATCGGAAGGCCCAGATACTCCGCCATCGGTGCCGCGGTCAGTTGGGTCCGGACCATCGTCGAGGCGTAGATCGCGTCATAGTTGTTGTCGCCCAGCGCTTTGACGATGTCGTGAGCCTGTTGCTGACCCTTCTCGGTAAGAACGGGTCCCGGGACTGAAGAGTCGGCCACGTTCGCCGCATTCGCTGTCGATTCTCCATGGCGGATGAACGTGATGCGCATGACTTCCGCCGCGTGGGCGGCAGGAATCGCCAGAAGAAATGCTAGTAACATCAACCCGACACCGGTAGTTGTCGCTCGGATACCCGAGCGCCTGAGATAACTCATCTTGCTACGTTCCTCCAATCAATGGGCACAGGTGGAGCGAGATGAACGTATGGCCCAATTGTTTGGAATTGTGCAGATGTCCCAGTGTTCGAGACCGGCTGTTGTCTTGTTGATACGAATAAAAAGGGTGCTCCAGATCAATTGATCTGGAGCACCCTCTTGAAAATTCCGATCAATCAGGCGGCGTCCTTCTTGCCGGTGGTGTCGTTGTCGGCACCGGCATTGTCACCGGCGGTCTTGCCGGTCTGGCCGGTGGCCTTCTTGACGGCGTCGCCGAACTTCTTGATCGACGACGACACCCGGTCCTGTGCGTCCTTGACGGCAGTCTGAACCTGCTCGTCGGTACGGCTGACCGACTTCGTGACGCCGGGCAGCGCCTTGTTGCCGTCGGACAGGTCGGTCGCCCGCGGCTTGACGATGCCGTCGACAGCAGTCTTCAGCTTCGACTTCGCCCGCGAGATGGGTGCAGAATCAGCGGGTTTTGTGGTGTCCGAGACGCTCTCCGGAGCCGACTGAACCTTCTGCTCGACGCTGTCGGTGGTGGCGTTCAGTGAGGTCTTGATGTTCTCGACCCCGGTGGACACCTTGTCCTGCACATCGTCGGCGTCCGTCGGGATCGCCTTTGAGATCCGCTTGATGATCTCGGCGTTGATCGCGCGGTTGAACTTGGTGACCGAGAAGGTCGCGTCGGCGACGCTGCGGTTGATCGCTGTCGCGATGGTCACGAAGTCACCGGTCTTGAAGGCCTCCGTGACCTGATCGGCGGCGGCGGTCAATTGGCGGGTCAGCGTGCGGAGCTGGAGTTTCGCTTCGTATCCGAAGGTTCGTTCCGGGCTGAACTGCTGGCCGTTCCAGTTCACCAGGGTCCAGCCGTCCTCGTTGTTGCCCTCGATCACGACGTAATCGGTGTTGTCCAGCTGAGCTGTCTGCAGCAGCTGGAGCTTCTGCATCACGGTGAGGTTGTTCACGTTCATCAACGTCCAGAACATGATGGTGCCGCCGTGCGAGAACACCACGGCGTTGCGGTCGCCGTTGTCGTACATGGTCTGCAGAGCGCCCCGGACGCGTTCGTCGAAAACGTATCCGTTGAGATTGGTACCGGGCATGTACGTGCTCTTGTCGAACGGGATCTGCGGGATGACGCCCGGGAGCGCCCATGCGATCGGATACAACCCGTACCCGCCGGCAGCATTCGCCTCCGGCGTGCCCTCGAAGACGCCGGCCTCGATCTCCTGCAGGCCGGGGAGCACCTGGATCGGGAGGCCGAGGCGCTGTGACATCGGTGCGGCGGTCAGCTGCGTGCGCACCATCGTCGATGCATAGATCGCGTCGTAGTTGTTGTCGCCCAGCAGGTCGGCCACGTCCTTGGCCTGCTGCTGACCCAGCGGCGTCAGCACCGGGCCCGGAGTCTTGGTGTCGATCAAGCCGGAGGCATTGCCCTCCGACTGGGCGTGACGCACGAACGTCACGCGCATGACCTCGGCGGCGTTGGCGACTGGCATCGCCAGGAAGAACGCGAGGAATGCCAGGCCGACACCCCCTAGGAGTTTTCGGTATCGTGACGCCGGCGCGTCACCTCTGCGGCGGTTCATGTGGTTCCTCCGTTGCGGCTGTGTGGATTTCACGTGACCTGCCGGTGACGGTTCGCTGGCCGGCCAGATAGATTGTCTGACCGTCTGCTGTGAGGGCGAGCCGTTATCCCATTGCGTGGGAAGATATTTGACAGATTTCTTGCGTGCACTGCAGCCCCGCCGCGGATACGACTGAGCCCCCTCCTCGGTCGAGGAGGGGGACCTGTCGCTTGTATTACGTTGAACTACGGCCTAATTCACGCGGCGTCCTTGGTCTTAGCCTTCGGCTTGGCTGTGCTGTTGTCGGACTTGTCGGCCTTGGTGGGCTTGCCGGCCCCGGTGAGCTTCTTGACCGTCTCACGAGCGTGCTGGGCCGAGGATTCGATGCCGCTGCGCACGTCGTCAGCGGCTCGGTTGATCCGGTCCCGAACCGCGGCGGCGGGCTTGCCCGGCTCTGCCTTGTTGCCGTCGGCGAGCTTGGTGGCGCCGTTGGCCGTACGGACCGCGGTGATCTTGGCCTTGACCGATTCGGCGGTCTTGTCGGGATCGATGGCCTTGTCGACCGTCGATGTGGTGCTCTCGTCGACGTTTTCGACGGGGGCCGTCGTGTTCTCGGCGAGTTCGCTCACGGCCGGAGTGCTACTCTCGCTGACAGCCTTGACAGCCTTCGGGGTGCTGAGCTTCGACACCTGCGTCGTCGACTGGCCCAGTGAGCCCGGGATGCCCGTGATCGCGTTGACGGTGTCGGTCACCGAGTCCTTGACGAACTTGACCCCGGCCTCTGCGACGTCCTGGAGGCCCTGCGCACCGGTGGTCACGATGCCCTGCGCATCCAGCGAGAGAACTGGGATGCGCATGTTGTAGACCGCCTTCTGCGGTGCCACGATCAGGTCGCGCACATTGACGAACATCTGCGTCGGGTAGTCCGCGGGACCGACTGCCTGGCCGGCCCATTCCTTCAGGGTCCAGCTGCCGTCGTCGTTCTTCTCCACGACCACCGTGTCGGTGTTGTTCAGCGGATGCTGCACGATCAGAAGCAGATTCGGGTTGTCGACGTTCATCATCGTCCACATCATGATGGTGGCGCCGTGCGAGAACACCGCGGCGTCGATCTCGCCGTCGCCATTGGTGTCGGTGGTATCCGACTCCACGTCCTCGAGGGCGTTCGTCACGCGCTCGTTGAACTCCAGGCCGTTCTCGCCGCCGGGGATCGGGATGAACTGCAGACCCATGGTCCAGGCCAACGGCGCCAGGATGTAGCCGATGCGGCCGATGCCTTCACTTTCGGGCAGGCCCTCGAAGATGCCGGCACTGATCTCCTGCACACCGGAGTTCCGCTGCGGGCGGTCCGGGTCGAACGCGCCCAGGACCGTGACCGGCAACCCGCGCTTGGCGGCGAACGGCGCTGCGGTCTCCTGGGTGCGAATCATGGTCGAGGCGTAGAGCGCGTCGAACTCGGTGCACTGGGCGGTGGGGCACTGGGCATTGGCCCAGTCGATGGCCTGCTGCTCACCGTTCGGGCCGCCGTTCTGGTTCACCTGACCGTTGGTCAGGTGCGGGCCCGGTGTGCTGGTGTCGATGTATCCGGAGGCGTTGCCCTGGGACTCGGCGTGCCGGATGAACGTCACGGTCATCGCCGCGGCGGGCAGGGTCGCGGCCGCGAACAGAGAACACGCGGTCAGGGTGGTGGCGGCGGCACCGGCAGCCCGGCGTCGAGTGGGTCGTTGCATAGGGTCTCCATCGGTTCACGAAAATGTGGGCTGCCGCTCACTTGGCGTTCACTGTGTGCGCGCTCACAGAACATAATCAAAGAATTGTTCACTCGTCAATTCAGCTACGCACAGTTGCGTAATTGGCCAGTTTCCGGACACCTGGTGAACAAAAAGCGCCCCCGGACAATGTCCGGGGGCGCTGCACGTTCTCGGTGGTCAGGCCGGGTCGCAGATCACGATCGGGATCTTGCGGTCCGTGTAGGAGCGGTAGTTGGCGAAATCGGCGTACATGGCGTCGAGCTTGGGCCAGTACTCGTCGCGCTCGGCATCGGTGGCGTCGCGCGCGGTGAGTTCCAGGGTCTCGTGCTTGGTCTGGAACTTCACCTTCGGGTTGGCCACCAGGTTCAGGTACCACATCGGGTTGGTGGCCCGGCCGCCCTGCGAGGCGACCAGCACGATCCGCTTGCCCTCCTGCAGGAACAGCAGCGGGCTGTCACGTTCCTCGCCAGACTTGCGACCGATCGTTGTCAGGATGCCAACTTCGGCGCCACGCAGGAACTTGTCGCCAAACCGCCCGCCCGTCTTCTTGAAGATCCAGGTCTGGGCGCGCGACATCCACTTGATGGCAGTGCCGGTCGATTTCGCGTTGAGGCGTTCGACCTGTTTGGCGTTCAGCGGGCGAGGGGTGTTGGCCATGCGGTGGACCTTAGCGGCTGAGGAAGGGAGTCAGGGACGCGCGGATGTGATGGATCTGCCCGTCGGATGCCGGGATCAGGAACGTCTCGTCGACGTGTGAGCACACCCGCCACCCGAATAGCCGCGGCTTGGTCAGCACGTCGAACTTGGCGCGGATGTTGTCGCCGTCGACGCTGTACTCGGGCGTTGTCGTCTTCTCGATCAACTTGAACTGCGGACCGTTGTTCAGGCTGCGGCGCAGGTGATCCCCGGAACGGCCCGTCTTCAGACCCATCTCGATGCGGATGCAGTCCGGTGTGAACGGGACTGCATCCGCCCGGTGGCTCACCAGCGCATCGATGTAGGCCTGTGCGGCCGCGATGCGCTCGGCTTCACTGAAGGCCACTAGATGCGCTCGATGATCGTGCCCGTGGACAGCGCCCCGCCGGCACACATGGTGATCAGCGCGGTGCTCTTGTCGGTGCGCTCCAGCTCGTGCAGGGCCGTGGTGATCAGGCGGGCGCCGGTCGAACCGACCGGGTGGCCGAGTGCGATGGCACCGCCGTTGACGTTGACCTTGTCCATGTCGGCGCCGTGCACCTGGGCCCAGGACAGCACGACGGAGGCGAACGCCTCGTTGATCTCGACCAGGTCGATGTCGCCCATCTTCATGCCGGCTTTCTCGAGCACCTTGGCGGTGGACTGCACCGGGCCATCGAGGTGGTAGTAGGTCTCGGCGCCGACGTTGGCCTGGCTGATGATGCGGGCGCGGGGCTTGAAGCCGAGGGCCTTGGCCTTGTCCTCGTCCATCCACAGCACAGCGGCCGCACCGTCGGAGATCTGCGACGACGTACCGGCGGTGTGGATACCGCCCTCCATCACCGGCTTCAGGCCGGCCAGGCCTTCAGCGGTGGTGTCGCGCAGACCCTGGTCGCGGCTGACCGTGTTGAGTTCGGCTGTCGGCTGCTTGTTCTCGTCGATGACCGGCGCCTCGATCGGGGAGATCTCCCGGTCGAAACGACCCTCGGCCCAGGCCTGCTTGGCCTTGAGCTGAGACGCCAGGCCGAGCGCATCCACATCGGCGCGGGTGATGCCGCGGCGCTTGGCGATCCGCTCGGCGGCCTCGAACTGGTTGGGCAGGTCGATGTCCCACGACGCGGCGCGGGCACCGCCGCCGTTGGCGCCGAGGCCGACCCGGCTCATCGCCTCGATGCCGCAGGCGATACCGATGTCGATGGCGCCGGTGGCGATCAGGCCCGCGATCAGGTGGTTGGCCTGCTGCGCGCTGCCGCACTGGCAGTCGACGGTGGTGGCGCCGACGTGCTCGGGCAGCCCGGCGACCAGCCAGGACTGTCGGGTGACGTTGTTGCCCTGCTCGCCGTACTGCGTGACGCAGCCGCCGATGAGCTGCTCGACGCTGCCGGCGTCAATGCCGGCCTTCTCGATGAGGGCTTTCTGGACGGCTCCCAGAAGCTCGGTGGCGTGCAGGCCGGACAACCAGCCGTTGCGCTTGCCGATGGGGCTGCGGGTGGCTTCGACGATGACAGGGTTACCCATGAAGCCAGGCTAGAACACGTTTCATTACTCTGACAAGCGCGGATGCATCACTACCTTTGATCTGCGGTCAAGGCATGTTTCAATGGTCTCAATTGGTACTAGACCACGTTGTTTCAAGCATTGCTGGCTACGCGCACGGCTTGCTACAGACACTAGGAGTAAGACACATGGGCTGCCCCAACATCCCCAAGGATTTCGACTTCCTCGATTCCGAGCTCAACCTCAAGGGCCTGCCGGTCGCCGAACTCGCCGAGCTTCGTAAGGCCGAGCCGGTTCGCTGGGTCGATGTGCCCGGCGGCACCGGAGGTTTCGGCGACAAGGGCTACTGGCTGGTGACCCGGCATGAAGACGTCAAGGACGTCTCCCTGCGCAGTGACGTGTTCTCCAGCGCGATGAACGGCGCGATCCCGGTCTGGCCCCAGGAGATGACCCGCGAAGCGGTCGACCTGCAGCGCGCCGTCCTGCTGAACATGGACGCCCCGCACCACACCCGTCTGCGCAAGATCATCTCCCGTGGCTTCACCCCGCGCGCGCTCTCCCGGCTCGAGGACGAGCTGAACAACCGCGCGCAGCAGATCGCCAAGAACGCCGCTGCCTCCAACTCCGGCGACTTCGTCGAGCAGGTGTCCTGCGAACTGCCGCTGCAGGCCATCGCCGAACTGCTCGGTGTGCCCCAGGACGATCGTGACAAGCTGTTCCGCTGGTCCAACGAGATGACCGCCGGCGACGACCCCGAGTACGCCGACGTCGACCCGGCCATGTCCTCGTTCGAGGTCATCACCTACGCCATGAAGATGGCAGAGGAGCGGGGCAAGAACCCCACCGACGACATCGTCACCAAGTTGATCCAGGCCGACATCGACGGTGAGAAGCTCAGCGACGACGAGTTCGGCTTCTTCGTCATCATGCTGGCCGTCGCCGGTAACGAGACCAGCCGTAACTCGATCACCCACGGCATGATCGCGTTCTCGCAGAACCCCGATCAGTGGGAGCTGTTCAAGAAGGAACGTCCCAAGACCGCCGTCGACGAGATCATCCGGTGGGCGACCCCGGTGTCGGCGTTCCAGCGCACCGCCAGCGAGGACACCGAGATTTCCGGCGTCAAGATCAAGGCCGGCGAGCGCGTGGTCATGTCGTACCGCTCGGCCAACTTCGACGAGACCGTGTTCGACGACCCGTTCACCTTCAACATCCTTCGCGATCCGAACCCGCACGTTGGCTTCGGCGGCACCGGGGCGCACTATTGCATCGGCGCCAACCTGGCCCGCCTGACGATCAACCTGATCTTCAACGCGGTGGCCGACCACATGCCCGACCTCAAGCCGGTCGGGGATCCCGAGCGGCTGAAGTCGGGTTGGCTCAACGGCATCAAGCACTGGCCGGTGGACTTCACGGGCGCGTGCCCGGTGGCCGGCGAGCCGGCAAATCAGGCCTGAGGCCACTGAGTCCGTTTTAACCATCGTTCGGATCAAGGAGGATTCGGGTGGATTTCACACCGAACCCGGAACAGCAGGCCGTCGCCGACGTGGTGACGTCCGTTCTGGAACGCGACAACTCTTGGGATGCACTGGCTTCCGGTGGAGTCGCGGCGCTGGGAGTGCCGGAACGACTCGGCGGTGACGGTCTGGGTCTGCCCGAGCTGTCCACCGCCTTGACCGAGATCGGTCGCCACGGCACCACCGGCCCGGCGCTGGCCACCATCGGCCTGGGGCTGGTCCCGCTGCTCGGCCTGGCCTCGGACGCCCAGCAGGATCGGTATCTGGCAGAGGTTGCCGCGGGCGCTGTGCTTTCCGCGGCGCTGAACGAGCCGGGGCAGTCGCTGCCGGAGCGGCCCGCGGTGAACTTCGCGGACGGCAAGCTCAACGGCACCAAAGTCGGTGTGCCCTATGCCGAGACGGCGAAGTGGCTGCTGGTCACCGCAGACAACGCGGTGGTGGTGGTCTCGCCCACGGCTGACGGTGTGACGGTCACCAAGACCCCGACCGCCAACGCTTCCGACGAATACGTGGTCACCTTCGCCGACGTCGCGATCGACGCCGACGACGTGCTCGAGGGCGCGAGTGCTCACCGGGTCAACCAGCTGGCGCTCGCCGCCACCGGGGCGTTCGCTGCCGGGCTGGTGGCCGGGGCGTTGCGCCTGACCGCCGACTACGTGGCAACGCGTGAGCAGTTCGGCCGTCCGCTGTCGACGTTCCAGACCGTGGCCGCACAGCTGTCCGAGGTCTACATCGCCTCGCGGACGATCTCGCTGTTGTCCACCTCGGTCCTGTGGCGGTTGTCCGAAGGCCTCGACGCTGACGAGGACCTGGCCATCCTGGGCTACTGGTTCACCTCTCAGGCCGCGCCGGCCATGCGGCTGTGCCATCACCTGCACGGCGGTATGGGTATGGACATCACCTACCCGATGGACCGCTACTACTCCTCGATCAAGGATCTGACCCGACTGTTGGGCGGGCAAGCGCATCGCCTCGATTTGGTGGGAGCGTAATGTTCATCGATCTGACCCCTGAGCAGCGTGCGCTGCAAGCCGAACTGCGGGAATACTTCTCGACTCTCATCACGCCCGAAGAGGCCACGGCGATGGAGTCCGACCGGCACAACGAGGCCTACCGTGCGGTGATCAAGCGCATGGGCAGCGACGGCAAGCTCGGCGTCGGCTGGCCCAAGGAGTACGGCGGCCTGGGTTTCGGCCCGGTGGAGCAGCAGATCTTCATCAACGAGGCGAACCGGGCCGACATCCCGCTGCCGATGGTCACGCTGCAGACGGTGGGCCCCACCCTGCAGGCACTCGGCACCGAGGAACAGAAGAAGAAGTTCCTACCCGGAATCCTCGCCGGTGAAGTGCATTTCGCCATTGGTTACTCCGAGCCCGATGCCGGTACGGATCTCGCGTCGCTGCGCACCACCGCGGTGCGCCATGGTGACGAATACATCGTGAACGGCCAGAAGATGTGGACCACCGGCGCGCATGACGCCGACTACATCTGGCTGGCCTGCCGCACCGATCCGACCGCGGCCAAGCACAAGGGCATCTCGATCCTGATTGTCGACACCAGGGATCCCGGCTACTCCTGGACCCCGATCATCCTGTCGGACGGTGCGCATCACACCAACGCCACGTACTACAACGATGTGCGGGTGCCCGCCGACATGCTCGTCGGCGAAGAGAACGGCGGCTGGAAGCTCATCACCACTCAGCTCAACCACGAGCGGGTCGGCCTCGGGCCGGCCGGCCGGATCGCCGGAATCTACGACCAGGTGCACACCTGGGCATCGAAGCCGGGTTCGGACGGCGTCACTCCGATCGAACAGGACGCCGTGAAACGGCTTCTGGGACAGATCAAATCGATCTGGCGGATCAACGAGCTGCTCAACTGGCAGGTGGCGGCCTCGGGCGAGACCATCGCCGTGGCCGACGCCGCGGCCACCAAGGTGTTCTCCACCGAACGGCTGCAGGAAGTCGGCCGGCTGGCCGAAGAGATCGTCGGCGGTTACGGCAACCCGGCCGACTCGGAGACCGCGGAACTGCTGGTCTGGCTGGACAAGATGACCAAGCGCAACCTGGTGATCACCTTCGGCGGTGGCGTCAATGAGGTCATGCGCGAGATGATCGCGGCGTCTGGCCTGCGGGTGCCACGGGTGACCCGGTAGAGCGAAGGGTTGAGATGAGCGCGAATCTGCAGGCCGGCATCGACGAGATCATCGCGGCTGGGCAAAGCAAACCGACGGTGGCCCGGGATCTGGTGAATCAGCCGATGATTCACCACTGGACTGACGCGATCGGCGACAAGAACCCGATCTACGTCGACGCAGAGGCAGCCCGAGCTGCCGGGCATCCCGGCATCGTCGCACCGCCGGCGATGATCCAGGTCTGGACCATGATGGGCCTGGGGCGCACCCGCTCCGACGATGATCCGCTGGGCCGTGCGATGAAGTTGTTCGACGACGCCGGGTATGTCGGCGTCGTGGCCACCAACTGCGACCAGACGTATCACCGTTACCTCGAGCCCGGCGAGCAGGTGGTGATGAGCGCCGAGATCGTCGGCATCGTCGGACCCAAGCAGACCGCGCTGGGTGAGGGTTACTTCATCAATCAGAAGATCCGCTGGCATGTCGGTGACGAGGAAGTCGCCGACATGGACTGGCGCATCATGAAGTTTCTGCCGGCCGGCAAGCAGGCCGCCGATGAAGCCGCCGAAACCTATGAGATCCCAGAAGATCTCGACCCGGACAAGCTGATGCGTCCATCCTCCTCGCGGGACACCAAGTTCTTCTGGGACGGCATCAACGCGCACGAACTGCGGATCCAGAAGCGGCCGGACGGGACGCTGCAGCACCCGCCGGTGCCCGCTGTGTGGGCCGACAAAGATGCCCCGGTCGACTACGTCGTGGCGTCCGGCAAGGGAACGGTGTTCAGCTACGTCGTGCACCATGCCCCGAAGGTGCCCGGACGCAGCCTGCCGTTCGTGATCGCCCTCGTCGAACTCGAAGAGGGCGTCCGGATGCTGGGCGAGCTGCGCGGCATCGCCGCCGATCAGGTGAAGATCGGAATGCCCGTCACCGCAACCTATATCGACTTCCCGGACAGTGAGATCAGCCCGGCCTGGACGTTGTACGCATGGGAGCCCCAAGCATGAGCCTGACTGTTTCCGACGTCCGAGTGGGCACAGCACTCCCCGAACTCAAGATCTACGGCGACCCGACGTTCATCGTCTCGACCGCCATCGCGACGCGCGACTACCAGGATGTGCACCACGACCGGGACAAGGCGCAAGCCAAGGGTTCCAAGGACATCTTCGTGAACATCCTGACCGACACCGGACTGGTCGGCCGGTACGTGACCGACTGGGCCGGGCCGAACGCCGTCATCAAATCGATCAAGCTACGACTCGGAGTGCCGTGGTATGCCTACGACACGATCACCTTCACCGGTGAGGTCACCGAGATCGAGGGCGACCTGGTGAGCCTGAAAGTGGTGGGCAGCAACAGCCTTGGCAACCATGTCATCGCCACGTCCACCCTCACGCTCGGAGGCGCCAAGTGACCCTGTCTGGTAAAGCCGCCATCGCCGGTATCGGTGCCACCGACTTCTCCAAGAACTCCGGTCGCAGTGAGCTGCGACTGGCCGCCGAGGCAGTGCTCGACGCCCTCGACGACGCCGGGCTGAAGCCGTCCGACGTCGACGGTCTGGTGACGTTCACGATGGACTCCAATCTGGAGACCGCGGTGGCCCGCTCCACCGGGATCGGAGACCTGAAGTTCTTCAGCCAGATCGGCTATGGCGGCGGCGCCGCGGCCGCGACTGTCCAGCAGGCGGCTCTGGCCGTCGCGACCGGTGTCGCGGAAGTCGTTGTGGCCTACCGGGCCTTCAACGAGCGCTCGGAGTTCCGGTTCGGTCAGGTGATGACCGGTCTGACCGTCAACGCCGACTCGCGTGGCGTGGAGTACAGCTGGTCCTACCCCCACGGCCTGAGCACCCCGGCCGCGTCGGTCGCGATGATCGCCCAGCGATACATGCATGAATACGGCGCCACGAGTGCGGATTTCGGCGCGGTGTCGGTGGCGGACCGCAAGCATGCCGCGACCAACCCCAAGGCGTTCTTCTACGGCAAGCCGATCACCATCGAGGATCATCAGAACTCGCGGTGGATCGCCGAACCGCTGCGGCTCCTGGACTGCTGCCAAGAGAGCGACGGCGGCGTGGCCATCGTCGTGACTACGCCCGAGCGGGCCAAGGATCTCAAGCACCGGCCGGCGATCATCGAGGCCGCCGCTCAGGGCGCGGGCACCGACCAGTTCACCATGTACTCGTACTACCGCGACGAGCTGGGGCTTCCCGAGATGGGTCTGGTGGGCCGTCAATTATGGGGCCAGTCCGGGCTTTCTCCGGACGACATCCAGACTGCGATCCTCTACGACCACTTCACCCCGTACACGTTGATCCAGCTCGAGGAGCTCGGCTTCTGCGGTAAGGGCGAGGCCAAGGACTTCATTGCCGGCGGCGCCATCGAGCTCGGCGGCCGGCTGCCGATCAACACCCACGGTGGTCAGCTCGGCGAGGCCTACATCCACGGCATGAACGGCATCGCCGAGGGCGTGCGGCAATTGCGCGGTACCTCGGTCAACCAGGTCGAGGGCGTCGAGCACGTACTGGTCACCGCCGGAACCGGCGTGCCGACCTCCGGCTTGATCCTCGGATAAAGGTGCATCACCACCCCCCTCGGGCACGGTAATGTTTGCTCCGGTTGTGCATCACGCGTAGAAGGGGGCCGCGGTATGGCGGTGGAGCGCGACAGTAGCCCGTACGGGTCGCAGACGTTGCTCGGTCCGGGTTGGCCGAATGTCGACGAAGAGCAGCTGACCGCGGCGGCGGCGTCGTACCAGAAGATCGCCGCGAACATCAGTGGCGACGTCGTCCCACAACAGACCAGCCAGCTGTCGAAGCTGCAAGGTACGTGGGAGGGCGGCGCGTCACTGGCCGCCTCAAGTGAGGCGACCACGATGATCGGCGGACACGAGGCCAACGGTCTACAGGCACAGGCCATCTCCACAGCGTTGATGAAAATGGCATCGACCGTGGCGGCGACCAAGGCCACCGTCAATGCGGTCTCACAGGAAGTGCAGCATGAGATCGAGGTGATGCAGGGAGCCGCACAGCTGATGCCCGGCGGCATGCAGCAGCTGATCGAGAGTCGCGTCAAGGCAGGCTTGGCGCAGAACACCGCGACGGTCTCGGCTGCCTCCGTTGAGATGGCGGACAGTCTCAGCACGATTGCCAACCTTCCGCAGATCGGCACCCCGCCGACGGCTCAGGCGCAGCAGGCGGCCCAGAAGGGCGCCGATTCGATGATGCAGCTGATCAGCCAGCTGCCGCAGATGCTGGGCCAGATCCCGCAGATGGCCGGCCAGATTCCGCAGCAGCTCTCTCAACCGCTGCAGCAGATGGCACAGCCGCTGCAGCAACTGGTCTCGCAGTTGGGTTCGGGCGGCAAGGGCACCGGTGGTGGGGTCAGCCCGTTCTCGTCGTTCTCCAACCATCCGGCGGCCGGCGGCTCCGGTCCGAGCAGCGGTGCGGGCATGGTCAAGGCCGCGGGGTTGCCTGGCGGCTCGGGTGGTGGCAGTCCCCAGACGCCCTTGCTGGCCAAGATGGTGGGCGGTGGCAGTACCTCACCGGTCTCGGTCGACCCGGGTGCCAGCGCCGCTGTGGTCGGCGGTGTCGCCCCGGTGGCGGCGGCCAACTCGGCCGGCGGCATGGGTGGTGGCATGGGCATGATGGGCGGCGGCCAGCGTGGCGGTGGCGGCGGGGGCACCGCGACCGGGCTGGCGGTCCCGGCTCCTTTGGAACACGACACGGGGGATGGTGACGATGACTACGACGATTGGTGATCGGTCGCGACGAGTAGGGGGTAACCGATGAATCAACCGGTGAAGATGGGCGGGACGCTGGGCTGGAACGCCGCGTCGTTGAACCTGCCCGAAATGCCGCCGATTCAGGCCGGCGAGGACGCGATGAGCGCGACCATCTCCGGCATCCTGCCGGCATTGGCGGCCTCGCTGGCAACCAATGTGACGGCGTTGTCGGCCAAAGAGAACATGTTCAACGCCAAGCTTTCGGACGCCCAGGGCGCCTACGAGAAGGCCGACCAGTCTGGTGGTGAGGGCGTCGGCCAGCTCAGCCAGATGATGGGTCAGCTGGGGCAGATGGGCCAGATGGCCAGTGCGCCGTCTCAGGCCATGGGCCAGATGGGCGGTCAGTTCGGCCAGCTGATGGAGCCGATGATGAAGGCCATGGAGGGCGCCAAGGGCGGCGGGGAGAACGGTGGCGCGCCGGGTGCCGGCCAGCCCGGCGGCCCTGGTGGTCCCGGCGGACCGAATCCGCAACAGCAGCAGGACGAACGCGAGGCCAAGCTCGACGAGCGGGACAAACAGCAGGACGATCGCGAGACGGCGCAGAACGACCGCGACGTCGCGCAGGATCGACGCGAAGCCGGCCTGGACGCGCGGGAGACACAGATGAGCGCCCCGTCAGGTGGGGCGGCGTCGGCGGCTCCGCACTCGGCGCCTCCGGTCACGCATTCGGCACCGCCTGCCGCGTCTGCTCCGCCTGCCGCCGCGCCGAGCCAGCCGGCTCCCGGCCCGGTTCCGGTGGCACCCGAGGCCCCCCGTCATTCCGGCGGGGACGATCTCTGGAAGCGGATGTAATTGTGTTGCGTGCGAACGCCCGTCGGTGATCCCGACGGGCGTTCTGCGTTTGAGCGCGCTGGGTGCCTCGGCGCCTGTTCGTTGTCGCGCTCACTTGTCCCGCTCTGTCGCGGGCCAATTGTCCCGCTCTCTCGTTGTCGCGCTCTCTCGTTGTCACGCTGGAGTGGCTCTCGACATCGACAGTCGCTCCAGCGTGACAATGGACTAGATCGGTGTTGTCTAGACGCCCCCTTTGTCACGCCAGAGTGGCTCCCGGCGTCGACATCTGCGCTAGCGTGACATTCGTTGTGCCCGAGCGGCGATGACCCGACGCAGGATATTTTCTTCACGTTCGCCCGCGGAGATGCGGACGTTGATCCACCCTTGGCGTTGTATCCGCTCAGCCCTTCTGAGGTCCCAGCCGTACCGCCAGCTACTGGATCGGTGTTCCTCACCGTCGTACTCGGCCGCGACTTTGATGTCCTCCCAACCCATGTCGAGATACGCGAATGGGTCGCCGGGGGCGTCGAAAACCGGAATCTGAGTTTGCGGTCGAGGCAAGCCTCCATCGATGAGGATCAGCCGCAGCCAAGTTTCCTTGCGTGACTGGGCGCCGCCGTCCATGAGGTCCAACGCGGTCCGGGCGCGCTGAATGCCCCGACGCCGCGCGTATCGCTGTGTCAACAGGTCGACGTCGGCGGCTTTGAGGTCGGTCGCGTGGGCAAGTGCATCGAGCGTCGCTACCGCGTCGTCCCGCGGATACCAGCAGCCGATGTCGAGTGCGGTGCGCGCCAATGAGGTGATTGGGACGCCCTCGAATCGGACTAGCTCGTCCTCTTCAATCGCCTCGGTTCGAATCCTCAGTCCCGCAAGCGGATTGCGGTTGGAGTGAATCAGTTCAAGCGGAGCCTTCGGATCGACCCATTTTGCGCCGTGCACGGCTGCTGCCGAGATTCCGGCCACGATGCCGCGCTGCCGGGACCAGAGCCAGGCTGCCTGCGCCCGAATGAGCGGTGTCAGTTCGGTTCCTGGGCTCACGTAGACATCCCGGAACACCCTGGTGTACTGGGTGCGTAGTGCGCTCTTGCGCAGTTCACCGTTGGCGACGGCCTTACTGCCGACGAATGGTTCCCCCATGGCGAGAAAGTGTGCAGCGCAATGGCATATCCGTCACGTCAGTTATCCACAAGCGCTGGAGTGACACTCGTTGTCCACAGCCGCTCTGGGGTGACAGATGACGGCGCCGCGCAACTGTGGTAGTGGGCAAGGCATATCGAAGCCGGCCACTGCGACGTTCGCTTTGTCACGCCAGAGTGGCTGTCAGCGCCCACAGCCACTCCAGCGTGACAAAGGGATGGGTTGCAGACGGCATTAGTCGCCCAATGCAACGCTGGAGTGGCCGTCGAGTTCGACAGCCACTCCAGCATGACAAAGCGGGGAAAAGCGAGGGAAAGAAAAGCGGGAAAGCGGACTAGGCCGGAACGAGCTCCACACCGGACAGCACGACGGCGTTGTCCCTCGACGGTGCGGTGAGCACGCCGATGAACTTGCCGTCTTCCTTCCAGACGTTGGCCTGCAGGGTCTCGCCGGGGATCACCACGCCGGCGAACCGGGCGCCGTAGGAAGCCACCTGAGAGACGTCGCCGTCGAGCAGGTTGTCGACGATAGCCTTGCAGCCGATGCCGTAGGTGCACAGTCCGTGCAGGATCGGCCGCTCGAAGCCCGCCGCCGCGGCGAAGGCCGGGTCCGAGTGCAGCGGATTGCGGTCACCGCACAGCCGGTACAGCAGCGCCTGCTGTGGCAGCGTCGGCAACGAGATCTCGACATCCGGTGCGCGATCGGGCAGCTCGGCCGAGGTGGCCGGGCCTCGCTCGCCACCGAAACCACCCTCACCGCGGGCGAAGATGGACCGCTTGGTGGTCCACAGCACCTTGCCGGACTCGTCGGTCACCGTGGATTCGCTGACGATGACGGCGGCCTTGCCCTTGTCCCAGATCTCGGTGAAGCGCTGCACCGACTTCGCGGTACCGCTGGTCGGGATCGGGCCGGGCACGCTGACGGCCTCGCTGGCGTGCAGCACCTTGGACAGCTCGATGTCGATGCCGGGGAACTGCACCTTGGGCGGCTCGGTCATGTGGAAGCTGACCGCGACGTTGCCGAACGTCGGCAGCACCTGCGGGGTGTCGTCGACGAGGTAGCGCAGCTCGCGCGCGCTCATCGGGTCGGCACCGGCGCCGAGGCCCAGGTGGTACAGCTGGATGTCGCTGCTGGTCCAGGAGAACTCGATGGGTTCCAGCTCGGCGCCCAGCGCCTTGTCGAGATCGATTGGCATCTACTTCTTCCCTGCAATGTCGAGTGCCGCGAGGTATCCGAACGTCATGGCGGGACCAATAGTGCCGCCGGGGCCGGGGTAGGTGTGACCCATCACCGGTGAGCTGACGTTACCTGCGGCGTAGAGGCCCTCGATCACGGAGTCGTCGTCGCGGAGCACCCGGCCGACGAGGTCGGTGCGAACACCGCCCTTGGTGCCCAGGTCGCCCGGCACCATCTTGGCCGCGTAGTACGGGCCGTGCTTGATCTCGCCGAGGTTGGGGTTCGGCTTGTTGGTCGGATCGCCGTAGTAGCGGTCGTAGGCGCTCTCGCCGCGGTGGAAGTCCTCGTCCACCCCGGAGCGGGCGAAGCCGTTGAACCGGTCGATGGTCGCGCCGAACGCGTCGGCGGGCAGACCGGTCTTGGCGGCCAGCTCCTCGAGGGTGTCGGCCTTGACGATGACGCCGGACTCCAGCCACTTCTTCGGAATGCGTTGTCCGGGTTGCAGACCCGCGAAGATGAAGCGGTCGCGGTACTGCTGGTCGAAGATCAGCCAGGCCGGGATGTTCTCACCGGGGCCCGCGCCCTGCCCGTACTCGCCGCCGTACATGTGGTGGCAGGCCTCGACATACGGCATCGACTCGTTCATGAACCGCTTGCCGGCCATGTTGACGATGATCGACCCGGGCGAGTTGCGCTCGGACAGGGCGAACCACGGTGAGTCGACCAGCGGGACCGTCGGGCCCCACCACGAGTCCTCCATGAATTCGAGTGCAGCGCCCTGCTTTTCGGCGGCCAGGATGCCGTCGCCGGTGTTGGCCACCGCGCCCACGGTCCACTCGGTGGTGATGGGGGCGCGCTGGTATTTCACCCGCATCTGCTCGTTGTGCTCGAACCCGCCGGAGCCCAGGATCACTGCGCGGCGCGCGCGGATCAGCTGCGGCTCAGCGGAATTGTCGCGGGGATCGGCAACGTACACGCCGCGGACCACGCCGTCCTCGATGTGGAGATCGGTCAGCGCGGTGTTCAGCTGGACCGGCACGCCGGCCTGCTGCAGGCCGATGCGCAGCGGTGCGATGAGCGCACGGCCCATGCCGACCAGGTTCTTGCCGGTGGCGTTGGCCCACACGGAGCGGACGCCCACCTTGAGGCTGCGCAGCACGCCGCGGGGATGACGCTTGAGCTGGTTGAGCCGGACGTAGTCCTGCTGCATCACCACCATGTTCATCGGCACCTTGCCGTACGGCGGCTCGAGGCCCTTCTCGTCAACCCCCAGCTTCTTGGCGTTGAACGGCTTGGGTTCCACCGAGCGGCCGGTGGGCTTGCCGCCGGGCGTCTCGGGGTAGTAGTCGGAGTATCCGGGCACCCAGCACAGCTTCAGCGGTGAGTGCTTGAGGACGAACGACAGCATCTCCGGCGAGCGGTCGAGGTAGGTGTCGATCTTCTCCGCCGGCACCACGTCACCGATGATTTTGTGCAGGTAGGTGCGGGCGGCCTCGGGGGTGTCTTTCACGCCGTCGCGTTTGAGAATCTCGTTGTTCGGGATCCAGACCCCACCACCTGACCGCGCAGTGGAACCTCCATAGTGCGGCGCCTTCTCTACGACTACTGTCGAGAGGCCCTGATGGGCAGCGGTGAGGGCGGCGACCATGCCGGCAGCGCCGCTGCCGACCACGACAACGTCGTACTCCTGTCCAGTCATGTAGAACACGTTATAGAATTGACCGGCAATCCAACAACCGCCCCGGTCAAAGAAGCGAGGGGAATTCACCAAAATGCTTAGTGTCGAGGTGCGCGACGAGCTCGCGGCCGATCTCGCCCAGGCCGAGCGGAGCCGGGTTCCGATGAAGCCGCTGACGGATCGGTACGGCGATATCGACGTGGTGGATGCCTACGAGATCCAGCTGATCAACATCCGGCAGCGGGTCGCCGAGGGTGCGCGTGTCATCGGCCACAAGGTCGGGCTGTCCAGCAAGGCGATGCAGGACATGATGGGTGTCGACGAGCCGGATTACGGCCACCTCCTCGACGAGATGGAGGTGTTCGAGAACGTCCCGGTGCCCTCGTCGAAATTCCTATACCCGCGAGTCGAGGTCGAGGTCGGGTTCATCCTGGCCGAAGACCTGCCCGGGGCGGGGTGCACCGAGGAGGACGTGCTGGCCGCGACGGCCGCGTTCGCGCCGGCGATCGAGTTGATCGACACCCGCATCACCAACTGGCAGATCAAGTTGTGCGACACGATCGCGGACAACGCCAGCAGCGCCGGATGGGTGCTCGGTGAGGCGCGCGTGTCGCCGAAGGACATCGACATCCGCAGTATCGACGCGGTCCTGACCAACCACGGCAAGGTCGTGGCGGAGGGACGCAGCGAAGCGGTGCTGGGCAATCCGGTCACTGCGGTGGCCTGGCTGGCCCGCAAAGTGGAGAGCTTCGGGGTGCGTCTGAAGGCCGGCGACATCGTGTTGCCGGGCTCGTGCACGCGTGCGATAGATGCACCTCCGGGCAGCGATTTCGTCGCTGACTTCGCCGGGTTAGGTTCAGTACACCTGAGTTTCGAATAAGGGAGCCGATATGGCTGAGAAGGCATCTGTTGCCATCGTCGGGTCGGGCAATATCAGTACCGACCTGCTGTACAAACTGCTGCGTTCGGAGTGGCTGGAGCCGCGTTGGATGATCGGCATCGATCCGGAATCGGAGGGTCTGGCCCGGGCGCGCAAGCTGGGCCTGGAAACCAGCCATGAGGGTGTGGACTGGCTGTTGGCCCAAGCCGAGAAGCCGGACCTGGTGTTCGAGGCCACCAGTGCCTACGTGCACCGCGACGCCGCGCCGCGTTACGCCGAGGCCGGCATCCGTGCGATCGACCTGACCCCGGCCGCCGTCGGTCCGGGTGTGATCCCGCCGGCGAACCTGCGCGCGCACCTGGACGCGCCGAACGTCAACATGGTCACCTGCGGTGGCCAGGCGACGATCCCGATGGTCTACGCGGTGAGCCGTGTGGTGGATGTGCCGTATGCCGAGATCGTGGCGTCGGTGTCGTCGGCCTCGGCCGGTCCGGGCACCCGGGCCAACATCGACGAGTTCACCAAGACCACCAGCGCCGGTGTGCGCGATATCGGTGGGGCGAAAAACGGCAAGGCGATCATCATCCTGAACCCGGCCGAGCCGCCGATGATCATGCGCGACACGATCTTCTGTGCGATCCCCGAGGATGCCGACCACGCCGCGATCACACAGTCGATCAAGGATGTGGTGGCCGAGGTGCAGACCTACGTGCCGGGCTATCGGCTGCTCAACGAGCCGCAGTTCGACGAACCGTCGGTGGTCAACGGTGGAAACCACCTGGTCACGGTGTTCGTGGAAGTGGAGGGTGCCGGTGACTACCTGCCGCCCTACGCTGGAAATCTGGACATCATGACCGCGGCGGCGACCAAGGTCGGCGAGGAAATCGCCAAAGAGCGCCTGGCCGCCCCGGCCGGAGGAGGCCAAGCATGAGCGACATTTTCTTCAATTCCGCCTGGGACGTCCGGATGACCGACACGTCACTGCGTGACGGGTCCCATCACAAGCGGCACCAGTTCACCAAGGACGAGGTCGGCGCCATCGTCGCGGCGCTGGACGCCGCGGGCGTTCCGGTCATCGAGGTGACCCATGGCGACGGTCTGGGCGGATCGAGCTTCAACTACGGGTTCTCGAAGACCCCGGAGCAGGAGCTGATCAAGCTGGCCGCCGAGACGGCCAAGGAAGCCAAGATCGCCTTCCTGATGCTGCCCGGTGTGGGCACCAAGGAAGACATCAAGGAAGCCCAGGGCAACGGCGGCTCGATCTGCCGGATCGCGACCCACTGCACCGAGGCCGACGTCTCGATCCAGCACTTCGGGCTCGCTCGTGAGCTGGGCCTGGAGACCGTCGGGTTCCTGATGATGAGCCACACCATTGCGCCGGAGAAGCTGGCCAAGCAGGCCCGCATCATGGCCGACGCCGGCTGCCAGTGCGTCTACGTCGTCGACTCCGCGGGTGCGCTGGTGCTCGAAGGTGTCGCCGACCGGGTGTCGGCTCTGGTGGCCGAACTCGGTAACGATGCGCAGGTCGGTTTTCACGGCCACGAGAACCTCGGTCTGGGCGTGGCCAACTCGGTCGAGGCCGTGCGCGCGGGTGCCAAGCAGATCGACGGCTCGTGCCGTCGGTTCGGCGCGGGTGCGGGCAACGCCCCGGTCGAGGCGTTGGTCGGGGTGTTCGACAAGATCGGCGTCAAGACCGGCATCGACTTCTTCGACATCGCCGATGCCGCCGAAGAGGTTGTCGCCCCGGCGATGCCGGCCGAGTGCCTGCTGGACCGCAACGCGCTGGTGATGGGTTACGCGGGGGTGTATTCCAGCTTCCTCAAGCACGCGGTGCGCCAGGGCGAACGCTACGGGGTGCCCGCCCACGAGCTGCTGCTGCGCGTCGGCCAGCGCAAGCTGATCGGTGGTCAGGAAGACCAGCTGATCGACATCGCACTCGAGATCAAGCGCGAGCAGGAAGCCGAGAAGGCCAAGGCCTAAAGTTCGACCGCCGGTTCGGTGTCGTCGTCAGCGACGATGCCGAGCTGTCGGTAGACGTCGTCGCGGTAGTTCGCCGACTGTGAGTTGATCGGGATGGGACCGCCCTGGGCCCAGTCGTGGATCTGGCCCATCCCGATCACCACGGTGACGTCGGCATTCGGACCGGCGTCGACCATTCTCTCGGCGTAGAGCAGTGCGCCCGGCGCGGCCTGTTCACGTGAACCCACGTAGATCGTGGTCGGTGGCATTCCCGCGGTCGGCCCGATCATCGGGTTCCACAACTCCTCGGGCCCGCTGGCCCAGGAGCCGTAGTACTCCTTGTCCGCCTCGGTGAGCCACACGACCGGGTCGTTGACCAACGCCACGTTCGGGTCGGTGTAGATGTCTGATCCTTGAAGCCCGGGTGAGAGGAGCACCATGCGGGACGGGACCCGGGTTTCCAGACAGTCGGAATCACCGTTGCAGTCGCGGACGATCTTTTGCACGGCGAGCGTGGACAGGGTGCCGCCTGCCGAATCCGCGTACACGCTGACGTTCTCGGCGCCGTACTCCTCGACCTGTGCCGCGATGAAATCGGCCATCGGCGGGACGGAATTCTCCGCGGTGCCGCCGTCGGGGATCAGCGGGTAGCGGGGGACGACGATCGTGGCGCCGGTCTGGCGTGCCATCTGTGCGTAGTCCATCCAGTGAATGATGTTGGGGTCATAGACGAATCCGCTGCCGTGCACCGCGATGACCCGTTCACCGGTCGGATTGGGCGGAGTTATCACCCAGACGTCGCCACCCTCATACGTCTCTTTGGTGACGTCCAGCCCGATAGTGGTGAACCAGGGCGGCGTGGGCGTGGTGATCAGCTCGCCCAGTTTCATCGTGATGTTGACGCCGATGACCTGGGAGACCTGCTTGAGGGCTTCCATCCCGAACACCGTGATCTGGTCCGTCAACGACGGGCCGGGAGTGGTGATCACGTGGCCGGCGAGTTCCGGTGGCACGACGATTCCCGGGGCCAGGGCCACCGGTCCCTCCGCGGTGACAGCGCTCGTGAGGGTACTGGCGCGGGTCAGGAGATCTTGCGGTTGCCGGAGCGCATGCTCGAATTCGCGGCGCGCGAATGCCAGCATGGCCCACGCAGCGGGTGGATCGGCCGGGGAGTCGGGCGTGGAGTTCACCGAGAACGGGTTCAGAACGGTGTTGACCACCGTGGCGACGGCTCCGGTTACGGACGCCTCGACCTTCTCGGTCTTCGGCAGCGCGGGAATCTCGGGCTTCGGGGCAGGCGTGAGCGCCGACTTCGGGATCGCGGCGATCGAGTCGACAGCGACAGCTACGGGTGTTCTGGGTTCTGACGTCTCTGGGGTGGTCTTCACGGGTTCGGGCGCGATCTCAGGCGCACCGCTCGCGGCCTGGTTCTGCGACGGGAGGCGCCCGACAGTTCTGGTCTGGCGTTTCGTGCGGGCCTTGGTGGTCGGGACCTTCACCGCTGCTGTTGCTCTCGCTGCTGTTACGTCGTCGTCGGAGTCGGGCCGGGTGGGATCGACAGAGTCCAAGGCGTCGCGCACGGCGGTGCGAAGTCTGGCGCCCACTTCGCCTATGGCGTCCTGTCGACGGCTGTCGACGGCGGTTGTGCGCGGCTTGACGACAGGCTTTTTCCTCTTCCTCGGTTTCACCGGATCGGTCTTTTTGCCCGGAGACTCTTTGGACGATGAAGTGGACGAGTCAGCGGGGTCGGCAGCGGCGACCCCACATCCCATCCCCATTGCGATTGCGGATCCGACTCCCGGGGCAACGGCCAAACCACCGACGCGCCCTGCATACCCCCCGGTGTGCATGGGTTTACGTCTACCGGACCGAGCGTCGACGATGGTACCGATCGGAGAAATCTGACAGATATTCACGTTAAGCGAAACGCTTAGTGCGACTTGCGCTTTCATCGGCGATGGGTTGGCGCAGTCAGCGGTGTCGGGCGCACCCGGCATCATTGGAGCATGGCAACCCGCGAGCAGGCCCAGTCGATCCTCGAACAACTGGCCGGACCCGCCGCGGTGCTGCGCGATGACCAGTGGGCCGCCATCGAGGCCCTGGTGGTCGAGCGGCGCCGGGCACTGGTCGTGCAACGCACGGGGTGGGGCAAATCCGCGGTCTACTTCATCGCGGCCAAGCTGCTGCGCGCCTCCGGTCTCGGGCCGACGGTCATCGTCTCCCCACTGCTGGCGTTGATGCGCAACCAGGTGGCCGCTGCCGAGCGGGCCGGCGTGCGGGCCGCCACGATCAACTCCGGCAATGTCACCGAGTGGGACGCGATCCATCAGCAGGTCGCCGACGGGGAACTCGACGTGCTGCTCGTCAGCCCCGAGCGGCTCAACAACCCAGATTTCCGTGACAACGTCTTACCGGCACTGGCCGCCGATGCGGGTCTGGTGGTGGTCGACGAGGCCCACTGCGTCTCGGACTGGGGGCACGACTTCCGGCCGGACTACCGCCGGATCCGTACCCTGATCGCCGAATTGGGTTCTCAGGTACCGGTTCTCGCCACTACTGCGACCGCCAACGACCGGGTGGTCAGTGACGTCGCGGCCCAGTTGGGGGTGGGCGGATCGGATACCTTGGTGCTGCGTGGCGGGCTGGACCGCGAGTCGTTGCGCCTGTCGGTCGTGCAAGCCGGCACCCCCGCACAGCGTGCCGCCTGGATTGTGGCGCAACTGGACTCTCTGCCCGGCTCCGGCATCATCTACACCCTGACGGTGGCCCAGGCGCATGACGTGGCGGCGCTGTTGGCCGAGCGCGGCCACAAGGTGGCCGCCTATACCGGGTCCACCGACACCGCCGAACGCGAGCAACTGGAAGCCGATCTGCTCGGCAATCGGGTCAAGGCGCTGGTGGCGACGTCAGCATTGGGAATGGGCTTCGACAAGCCCGACCTGGGCTTCGTCGTGCACCTGGGGGCGCCGTCGTCTCCGATCGCCTATTACCAGCAGGTGGGCCGCGCCGGCCGCGCCACCGACAGCGCCGAGGTGATCCTGCTTCCCGGCACAGAGGATCAGGACGTCTGGAGGTACTTCGCATCGGTGGCGTTCCCGTCGGAATCGATGGTGCGCCATGTCATCGGTGCCCTGGAGACCGACCGTGCGCAGTCCACCCAGGCGTTGGAACCCCTGGTCGATCTCAACCGGTCGCGACTCGAGATGGTGCTCAAAGTGCTCGACGTGGACGGTGCGGTCCGCCGGGTGAAGGGCGGCTGGATCGGTACGGGAGAGCCGTGGAGTTATGACGAGCCCCGCTATCGGGCACTCGACGAGGCGCGCCGCCGGGAGCAACAGGCGATGCTCGACTATCAGGCCACGGACAGCTGCCGGATGGTGTTCCTGCGCGGTCAGCTCGACGATCCCGAGCTGGTTCCCGACGCTCGGTGTGGGCGGTGTGACAACTGCACCGGCCGGCGTTACGAGGCCGCGGTGGCGCCGGACATCCTCGCCGATACCTCCCAGCGGTTGTCCCGGCCCGGCGTCCTGGTTGCCCCGCGCAAGCAGTGGCCGTCCGGGCTGGCCGCGCTGGGTGTGCCGCTGTCCGGCCGAATCACCGAGGGCGCGGCGCCGGGCCGGGCGATCGGCCGACTCACCGATCTCGGTTGGGGGGCCCGGCTGCGTCGCCTGCTCGCCGAACCCGACGGCGAGGTGCCCGACGACGTGGTGGCCGCGGCCGTCGCGGTGCTCAAGGCGTGGGATTGGGATCGAAGGCCGACAGCCGTGATGGGGCTGGACTCCCTGACGCACCCGGTGCTGATCTCTTCGACCGTGCAACGGCTGGCACAGATCGGCCGGCTGACGAACCTGGGCATCCTGCCCTACGCCCCGCAGCACCGCCCTGTCACCGCGGCGAATTCGGCTTATCGGGTGGCTGCCCTGGATGGTGCCTGGGAACCGCCACAACGGGGTTCCGCCGACGCGGAAGCAGGCGGACACTGGGATGGTCCGGTGCTTCTGATCGACGATATGACCGACACCGGCTGGACGCTGACCATGGCCGCGCGACTTCTGCGCGACGCCGGAGCGCCCGGGGTGCTGCCGTTCGTTCTGGCAAGCGTCAGCTGAGGCGTTTTCGGCGTTCTTCGGAGAGTCATAGGAACGTCTGACCAATTGCAAACACTATTCGGCGGCGACTTGTTTGCCAAACTAGCCAAAAATGGGCGTATTAAGAGCTTCGCCGTGCCTGTGCCAAGTGGCTGTCTGTTTGCGATCGCAAATTTAATACAAACGATCTTGATTTTGCCTATTCAAGATCATCTGAGGCGGACCTGGCTAACTCAATCTGTTTCGCCGTTGGCCGCAATTGCCCCTCAGCGAATGACCCTTACGTTCACGACAGAATTTGCTGCCGGGCAGAGGCGTCGCGATGGTTGTGACCTCCACCGTGTTGCGCTGCGTCTTCGGGGTGTTACGCCCTGATTGTTCGCTTCGCTGAATTGAACTACAGACGTGTCGTAGCCGTATTACCAGGTGAGATGTCCGGGCGAGTCGCCGCCGCCGGGCGTGTTGTGATGCCCGCCTGATGGCCCCCGAGCGTTAGCCGAGGAGGGCTTTTCCGATCCTGCGTCGGGCGGCTGGGGACGAGCGTGTTGTCCCTGCCCGGAAGGCGTGTGGCGGACTTGACCCGACGGCACTTCGATACCGCTTGAAACTGTGCGGTCGCTGGACATTTAGCCGCGGTAACGACGTAATGCCCATCTCCTCGTGGTGTCGCTGTCTGCGGTTCGAGACCCCCTGGAGCTGGATGGCCACACCTCTCGGGCCGGCTGGTTCCCGCGGAGCGCAGCGCCCGTCGCTGTTTGCGCGCTCCGGCGGGCACAGCGGAGCGGGTTGTCTCGGCCTTCGGCGGACGGCCAGGAGCAGGATTTTCGCCGTAATCACGGTCCTTGGGTAGCCGAACTCGGTGGCTCATGAGCCGACGAGGCTCAAACCGCAGGCCAGTGCGCATGAGGCCGGCGGGTGTCGAGTCTGGACAGATCCTGAAAATTATTTGCCGAGTCTTGGAACTCGGGACAAGTTAGTAGTTGAATAGCAGCGAGGCAGCAACGCGAAATTCTCTGATTTCTAATTTCTGTACTCTCGTCAAGATAAGTGGATATGCTGGCGCCCTGCAACGAGAACGTCATAGCTGGAGTGGGCCACAGGAAACAGGCATCGTGAAGCAATCGGCGAGGCTGGGTGCCTGCGCCGGGTTGTCGATCGATTTTCACTGGTCTGCTCGACGATGGGGAGGACCAAGTGAGCATCAATCCGTTCGATGACGACAATGGCAGCTTTCGCGTCTTGGTCAACGACGAGGAACAACACAGTCTGTGGCCGACATTCGCTGACGTCCCTGCCGGCTGGAAGGTCGTTTACGGCGAGGCGGATCGAGCCTCCTGTTTGGACTACATCGAACAGCACTGGCCTGACATACGCCCCAAGAGTCTGCGCGACAGGTTGGCGGGGCTCTGACAGATAGCCGGCGCGGGGGGCCGAAAACTTGCGGTGGGAGAGTCCGATGCAGCTTGATGAACAATCGCTGCCGGTAACACGCGCACAGCTCGATATTTGGCTTGCGCACGACGTGGCTGGATCAGGCACGGAGTGGTTACTCGGTCTATTCGTGAAAATCGCGGGCGCGCTCGACCGCGACGCCCTTGAATGGGCGATCAACCGAGTGGTGCGAGAGGCTGAGCCGCTCCGGGCCCGCTTCTTCGAGGTGGACGGGCAGGTTTACCAGAAGGCAGTCGATCACCCCAACGTGGAGCTGGCCTTCTATGATCTGCGCAGCGCGTCTGACCCCGTAGCAGAAGCCCGTGACATGGCGGCCGCGATTCAGCGCGAGCCAATGGCTTTCACCGAACCGCTGTTCAGATTTGCGCTGTTTCAGACACGAGACGATGAGCACTTCCTGATCGCCTGCTGTCACCACATCGTGCTCGACGGGACCGGGATTGCGCTTGTCGGATCTCGGCTTGCGTCGGTGTACTCCGCAGTTTTCTCCGGGGCTCCCATACCTCCGCCGATCTTCGGGTCGCTCGCGGACCTGATCGACAACGAGTCCAAGTACGAGTCCTCCGGCGAGTATCTCGAAGACCAGGCCTATTGGACTGGGCATCTTCCGCCGGAATCCGGGCCCAACTCCTGGCAGACCGATTCCGTCGATCGCGATGAGCAGCATTCGCATTCCACCTCAGTGCAATTCGACTCTGAGCTGCTGCGGCAGGTCGACATACTGGCTCGGTCGAAGAACGTTGCCCGTTCATCGGTCATCACGGCGGCGTGCGCGTTGCTCGTGCGTGGGTGGAGTGCCGGGGGGTCGGACGTTGTGCTCGACTTCCCGGTCAGCCGGCGGGTAAGCCCGGAGTCGCGGACGCTGCCTGGCATGGTGGCCGGCGTCGTGCCGCTCAGGGTGAAGTCATCACCGGCAATGTCGATCTCTCAATTCATCGATGATGTCGACGGCCACATACAGGAAGCGCTGCAGCATCAGCGCTTCCCGGTACACGCACTCGAGCGCAAGCTCAACCCACGGTCGGCGGGCCAGATGGCGAATCGGGTGAGTGTCAACTTCCTTCCGTCTACGTTCACGTTGGACTTCGGCGGTGCGGAGGCTTCGGCATCGTTGACCAACGTCGGTGTTGTCGGTGGCTTCGGTCTCGTCTTCTCCAGTGCCGGAGAAGAATTGACCCTCAGCACGATGGGCACGGGTCAACCGTTCTCCAGTTTCGACGTCACGGATCTGGCAGAGCGTCTGCAGCGGATTCTGGCTGCGTTCGTCTCGGATCCGGCTCGGTGGTTGTCTTCGGTGGATGTTCTCGATGCTGCTGATTGCGCACGGTTGGATGAGGTTGGTCATCGGTCGGTGTTGATGCGGCCGGTGGTGGAGTCTTCGGTTCCGGAGTTGTTCGAGGTTCAGGTTGTTCGTGCTCCCGATGCGGTGGCGGTCAGTTTCGATGGTCGTTCGTTGTCGTACAGAGATTTGGATGAGGCATCGAATCGACTGGCGCGCTTGTTGGTTGGCCTTGGAGCGGGTCCGGGTGGGTGTGTCGGTCTGTTGATGGGCCGGTCTACGGATGCGGTTGTGGCGATCTTGGGTGTGTTGAAGTCGGGGGCGGCGTATCTGCCGATTGATCCTGTGGTACCGGATGCCCGGGTGCAGTTCATGGTCTCTGATGCGGCGCCGGTGGCGGTGCTGACGACGGCCGAGTTGGCTGGGCGGCTTGATGGTTGTGGTGTGTCGGTGGTCGACATCGAGGATTCCCGGATTGATTCTCAGTCCAGTGCCGGGTTGCCGATTCCGGCTCCTGATGACATCGCGCACATCATCTATACATCGGGGACCACGGGGACGCCGAAAGGTGTTGCGGTTACGCATCAGAACGTGACGCGGTTGTTCGACGGCATGGATGTGGGTATCGAGTTGGGGCCGCAGCAGGTGTGGTCGCAGTGTTCGTCGTTGGCGTTCGATTACTCGGTGTGGGAGATCTGGGGCGCTCTGCTGCACGGTGGACGTTTGGTGGTGGTGCCTGAGCAGACCACCCGCTCGTCCCAGGACCTGCATACCCTCCTGGTTGACGAGCACGTCACGGTTCTGAGCCAAACCCCTTCGGCGGTAGGGATGCTGGCTGCCGAGGGCCTTGAATCGGCGGCGTTGATGGTCGCCGCTGAACCGTGCCCGGCCGATGTGGTGGACCGCTGGGCGCCGGGGCGGGTGATGATCAACGGCTACGGACCGACCGAGACGACGGTGTACGCCACGATCAGCGCACAACTCCAGGCAGGGTCGGGTGTGGTGCCGATTGGTCTGCCCGTACCAGGCGCGGCGCTGTTCGTCCTGGACCGCTGGTTGCGCCCGGTGCCGCCCGGTGTGGTGGGCGAACTCTATGTGGCCGGCCGCGGCGTCAGCGTCGGCTATGTCCGGCGCGCGGGCCTGAGTGCATCGCGGTTCGTCGCCTGTCCGTTCGGAACGCCCGGTGCCCGGATGTATCGCACCGGAGATCTGGTGTCGTGGGGTCCGGATGGGCAGCTGCGTTACGCCGGGCGTGCCGATGAGCAGGTCAAGATTCGTGGCTACCGTATCGAACTCGGCGAAATCCAAACGGTGCTGGCCGATCTCGATGACGTGCAGCAAGCGGTGGTGATCGCCCGCGAGGACCATCCCGGCGACAAGCGCCTGGTCGGCTACATCACCGGCACCGCGGATCCGGTCCAGGTGCGTGCGGCGCTGGCGGAGCGGTTGCCTGCCTACATGGTGCCCGCCGCAGTGGTCGTCCTCGACGCACTGCCGCTGACGGTCAACGGCAAGCTCGACAAGCGTGCACTGCCGGCACCTGAGTATGTCGATACCGATCATTACCGGGCCCCGACCACCGCTACCGAGGAGATCCTGGCCGGCATCTACGCCGAGGTCCTCGGATTGGAACGTGTCGGCGTCGACGACTCCTTCTTCGACCTCGGCGGCGACAGTATTCTCGCGATGCGGGTCGTCGCCGCGGTCAACACCAATTTGGATGCCGGACTGGCAGTACGCACATTGTTCGATGCCCCCACGGTGGCTGAGTTGGCGCCACACGTCGGTGAAGATTCGGATCGGCGTGCGCCCTTGGTGGCGGGCGAGCGTCCTGCTCTGATTCCGTTGTCCTTTGCGCAGAACCGGATGTGGTTCCTCAATCGGTTCGAGGACGGCGCGGCGACGTACAACATGCCGATCGCGTTCCGGATCAACGGTGCCTTGGATCTCGATGCGCTCGACGCGGCTCTCGATGACGTGATCACCCGGCACGAGTCGTTGCGCACGGTGTTCCCCGACATCGACGGTGTCCCCTCACAAAAGGTTCTGCCTGCCGAGCCGGGGCTGTGGCGGCGCGGAGGCCCGGCACTGATGCCGGTGACGGAAGATCATCTGGTCGGCGAGCTGATCTCGCTGGCGGGCTATACGTTCGACCTGGCCAGTGAGATTCCGATCCGGGCCCAGATCTATGCCGTTGGACCCGAACAGTTCGTGCTCGGAATCGTCCTGCACCACATCGCCTTCGACGGATGGTCGATGGCGCCCATGGCCCGGGATGTCGGTGAGGCGTATCGATCACGGACCCTCGGCCAGGTGCCTGATTGGTCACCGCTGCCGGTGCAGTACGCCGATTACACGCTGTGGCAGCAGGATTGGCTGGGATCCGAATCCGAGCCCGACAGTGTGCTCGCCAACCAGCTGGCCTATTGGCGACGGGAACTCGCCGATCTTCCCGAGGTCGTGTCGCTTCCCGCGGATCGGCCGCGCCCTCCGGTGCCCAGCTACCGCGGCGACGCGGTCGATCTGCGTATCGATCCCGAGTCCTGGGCTGGGATCAAGGCGGTGGCAGCGGCGCACAACGCGACTGTGTCGATGGTGTTGCAGGCCGCGATGGCAGTGGCGCTGCACCGGGCCGGCGTCGGTGAGGACATCGCTCTGGGGACCCCGATCGCGGGCCGGATGGACCAGGCTCTTGATGAGCTGGTCGGGTTCTTCGTCAACAGCTGGGTACTCCGGGTGGGGGTTGATCCTGCGTTGCGGTTCAGCGAGGTGCTGGAACGCGTGCGACAGAAGGCGCTGGACGCCTACGCCAATCAGGATGTGCCGTTTGAGCTTTTGGTGGAGCGGCTCAACCCGACCCGGTCTACATCGCACCACCCGTTGTTCCAGGTGGCCTTGGCCTTCCAGAACAATGTGCGCCCCGAGATCCAGCTCGACGACCTCGACGTCGAGCCGGTGGCAGCTGACATCCGCACCGCCCGGTTCGACCTCGAATTCGATCTACGCGAACTGTCCAGCGGCGACGCGAGTGCGCTGTTCGACCTGCACGCGGTCCCGGCGGAAGGCCGTGGTGCCCTGATGGCGGCCGGCACGGTCGCCTATGCCACCGATCTGTACGACCGATCCAGTGTCGAGCGGTTGGTGGGTTGGTTCGGCCGCGTCGTCGAGACTGTGGTGGCTGACTCGTCGGTGGTCGTGGGTGAGGTGGGCCTGCTGGACCTCGACGAGCAGAACGTGTTGCTGCACAAGTGGTCCGGCGCCGAGATAAGTGGGCCGACGGGGTTGGCCCCGGAGTTGCTGGCCGCGGCGGTGGCCGCCGATCCGGATGGCGTTGCGGTGGTGGATGGGACGCGCGAGCTGTCCTACCGAGAGCTTGACGAGGTCTCCAACCGATTGGCGCGAGCGTTGATCGAAGCCGGGGTGGGGCCTGAGCGCGCCGTCGGTGTGGCGATAGGACGCTGCGCGGAGTTGGTGATCGCCTGGTGGGCGGTGCTGAAGGCCGGCGGCGTGTATGTGCCTGTCGATCCGGGACACCCGGCCGAGCGGGTATCCACGGTGCTCGATACCGCCGAGGCGGTTTGCGTGCTCACCTGCGGAATCGGTGCGGTCGAGGGGACCGGCAGCCGACTCGTGGTTCCGCTCGATCTGGTTGATCTGTCAGAACACAGTGCCGATCCTGTGACGGATTCGGATCGACTGGCGCCCTTGAGCGTTGACGATGCGGCATACGTGATCTTCACGTCGGGTTCCACCGGAACTCCGAAGGGCGTGGCGATCAGCCATGCCGGGGTGTTGGGCGTAGCCGCCGCGCACCACGGTCTACTGGGTGTGACACCACGCGCGCGGGTGCTGATGGTGGCTGCACCGACGTTCGATGCCTCGGTCTTCGAATGGTTATGGGCAGTGTCCTCAGGGGCGGCACTGGTGGTGGCTCCGCCGGATTCTTACGCCGGCGACGCGTTGGCCGAGGTTTTGGCGGGTCAGCGCGTTGATGCGGCATTGATAACGCCAACGGTGCTGGCGACACTCGACCCGACTCAGATCGATGGCTTGGACACGCTGGTCACGGGCGGTGAGGCGTGCCCCGCCGAGTTGGTGACCGCGTGGGCACCGGGACGGCGGATGTTCAATGCCTACGGTCCGACAGAGGTGACCATCTGGGCCACCTGGAGTGCGCTGTCGGCCGGACAGCCCGTGCACATCGGTGCGCCGGTTCCGGGCACCTCTGCGTTCGTGCTCGATTCGCGGTTGAATCCCACTCCCGTCGGAGTGGTGGGCGAGCTGTACCTCGCAGGCCCCGCGGTGGCCCGCGGTTACGTGGGACGAGCCGATCTGACCGCGGATCGCTTCGTGGCCAATCCCTTTGGTGCCGCGGGGACTCGCCTGTACCGCACCGGCGACCTGGTGCGCTGGACCGAGGCAGGGAGCCTGGAATACCTGGGACGCGCGGACGCGCAGATCAAGCTCCGTGGGCAGCGCCTGGAACTCGGCGAGATCGAGAACACCCTGCTGGCCTGCCCGCAGGTCACCCGCGCGGCTGCAGCTGTGCATCGCGGCAGCACCGGTGTCGATCATCTGGTCGGCTACATCGCCCTGGAGCAGACCAGCACCGCCGACTACGACGCTGACGTCGTCGACCAGTGGCAAGGCATCTACGACGAGCTCTATGACGCCGATCTCGACGCGGTCGAATTCGGCAACGATTTCCGGGGCTGGAACAGCAGCTACACCGACGATCCGATTCCCCTTCACGAGATGGAGGAATGGCGCTCGGCCACCGTGGATCGGATTCTGGCACTGCGGCCGCAGCGGGTGCTAGAGCTCGGCGTCGGATCTGGTCTGCTGCTGTCCCAGCTTGCGCCGAAGTGCGTGGAGTACTGGGGTACAGACTTTTCCGCGCCCACCATCCAGAAACTTCAGACGGCGGTGGCCGGCCGACCCTGGGGCGATCGGGTCCACCTACTGACCCGGCCTGCGCACATCACCGAGGCGTTGCCGCAGAACCAGTTCGACATGGTGGTGATCAACTCGGTGGTCCAGTACTTCCCGAGCGCGGGGTACCTGGCCGAGGTCATCGACAAGGCAGTGGAACTGCTGGCGCCGGGCGGCACGCTGTTCATCGGTGACGTGCGTAATCACAGCCTGCAGGGCGCATTCCAGACCGGGATCGCCCTGGCGCGCAGCCGCAACGGCACCGATACCGACGAGATCCGCCAACGAGTTCAGCGCGCGATGCTGGGAGAGCACGAGTTGCTGCTCGCCCCAGAGTTTTTCACCACCTGGGCAGCCGACCATCCGTCCGTGGGCGGTATCGGTATCCAGGTCAAGCGTGGCGAGGCCGACAACGAGCTGAGCCGGTACCGCTACGACGTGATCGTCCACAAGTCGCCCACCCAGGTGTGCTCGCTGGCCGGCGCCCCGAACTGGACCTGGACGGACTGTGCGGGTCTGAGCGGCCTGCTGGACGAGTTGACGGCTCAGCACCCGTCCACCGTGCGGGTCAGCTCCATTCCCCGCGCCGGCGTGATCGCCGATGTGGTGACCGAACAAGCTCTGGGCGCTGGGCTCCCACTCGCCGAGGCGCTGGCACACGCCGATTCCGTCGCCGAGGACGTCGTCACCCCGGAAATGGTGTACAGCCTCGGCGCGGCCGCCGGGTACCACGTCGCAGTCACCTGGGGAACTCAACCCGGCACCCTGGATGCCGTCTTCATCGCCGCCTCCGATGGTGAGTCGCTGCCGGCGCTCACCGAGCTCTACCAGCCCGCAGCGGACGCCCGTCAGCGCGGCGGCTACGCCAATGACCCGCATACCAACTCGAAGGTCACTGCGGTCCGCCAGTGGTTGTTCGAGCGGTTGCCCGAGTACATGGTGCCGAGTCAGATCGTGGTGCTCGACGAGTTCCCGTTGACTTCCTCGGGCAAGATCGATCGCAAGGCTCTGCCTGAACCCACCTTTGTCGCCACATCCTTCCGAGCTCCGCAGACCGATACGGAGAAGATCGTCGCCGAGGTGTTCACCGAGGTGTTGGGACTCGGAAGGGCGGGTCTCGACGACGACTTCTTCGTTCTCGGCGGCGATTCCCTGATCGCCATCCGGGTCAGCGCGCGTTTGCAGTCCGCTCTCGGCCGGGATGTGCCGGTTCGCTACTTGTTCGAGGCACCCACAGTCGGTGGACTCGCCGACTATCTCGATCGGCATCAGGACGGCGTGGCTCGGCCCCCGCTGGCTGCCCGGCATCGTCCGGAGGCCGTTCCGTTGTCGTATGCCCAGCAACGATTGTGGTTCTTGGAGCAGCTACAGGGACCGTCACCGATCTACAACATGGCGGTCGCGTTACGGCTCAGTGGGCACCTGGATGAAGATGCCCTTGGTGCCGCACTTGCCGATGTCGTCGGCCGCCAGGAAAGCCTCCGCACCGTGTTCACCTCGGTCGACGGGGTACCTCAGCAGGTGGTACTCAGCGCCGAGCAGGCTGATCTGGGGTGGCAGATCGTTGACGCCGACGGATGGCCCACAGCCCGGCTCGACGAGGCAATCGGTGCGACAGCACGCCACAGTTTCGACCTCACCAGTGAGATCCCGATCAAGGCAACGCTTTTCCGCGTCAGCGAGAACGAGCACGTGCTGGCGGCGGTCGTACACCACATCGCCGCCGACGGTTGGTCGGTGACCCCGCTGGTGGTGGATCTGGCGAGGGCCTACGCCAGTCGTTGCACGGGGGAGGCCCCGGATTGGGAACCCCTGCCGGTGCAGTATGCCGATTTCACGTTGTGGCAGCAGGAGTGGCTGGGCTCGGTATCTGACGCCGACAGCGTGATCGCCGGGCAGCTGAGCTACTGGGAGGACGAGCTTGCTGAGCTGCCCGACCGGTTGGAGTTGCCGACGGACCGGCCGTATCCGCCGGTGGCCGACTACCAGGGCTCCAGCGTGGCGGTGGATTGGCCGGCCGAACTACAGCAACAGATCGCCCGGGTGGCCCGGGAGCACGGCGCGACGAGTTTCATGGTCGTCCAGGCGGCGCTGGCGGCACTGATGGCTCAGCTGAGCGCCAGTTCCGATGTGGCGGTGGGCATCGCGTCTGCCGGCCGCGGCGAGCCCGCGCTGGACGAGTTGGTGGGCTTCTTCGTCAACACGCTGGTGTTGCGCGTGAACCTGGCCGGAGACCCCACGGTTGCCGACCTGTTGGGTCAGGTGCGGCGGCGCAGCTTGGCGGCGTTCGAGCATCAGGACGTGCCGTTCGAGGTGCTGGTGGATCGGCTCAATCCGGCTCGCAGCCTGACCCATCATCCGCTCGTGCAGGTCATGCTGACCTGGCAGAACCTGCCGTGGCAGCACAGCGATCCTGCCGCGGCATTGGTGCTTGGCGACGTTGGTGTCACGCAGCTGGACGCCGAAACGCAAACGGCCCGGATGGATCTGGTGTTTTCGCTGCGCGAGCGCTTCAACGATGCCGGCGCACCGGCCGGGATCGACGGATCGGTGGAGTTCCGCACCGATGTGTTCGACGCGGCCACGATCGAGACCTTGATCCAGCGTATGCAGCGGATGCTGGCCGTGATGACTGCGGACCCGGCCCAGCGGCTGTCGGCTGTCGACCTGCTCGACGCGGCTGATTGCGCGCGGTTGGATGCGGTTGGTCATCGGGCGGTGCTGACGCGGCCGGTGGTGGAGTCTTCGATTCCGGCGGTTTTCGCAGGCCGGGTGCAGAGTGCTCCTGATGCCGTGGCGGTGCGTTTCGACGATCGTTCGTTGTCTTATCGGGAGTTGGATGAGGCGTCGAATCGGTTGGCGCGGTTGTTGATCAGTGAGGGTGCGGGGCCTGGCAGGTCGGTGGGATTGTTGACGGGCCGTTCGGTTGACGCGGTTGTCGCGATTTTGGGTGTGTTGAAGTCGGGGGCGGCGTATCTGCCGGTTGATCCGGTGGTGCCGGATGCGCGTGTGGAGTTCATGCTCACCGATGCGGAGCCGGTGGCGGTGTTGACCACGGGCGCTTTGGCAGGTCGGCTCGACGGGTACGGCGTGCCGGTGATCGAAGTCGACGATCCCCGTATCGATGCTCAAGCGAGTATGGCGCTACCACTTCCTGCGCCTGATGATGTGGCGCACATTATCTACACGTCGGGCACGACGGGGACACCGAAAGGTGTTGCGGTTACTCATCAGAACGTGACCCGACTTTTCGACGGCATGGATGTAGGTATCGAGCTGGGCCCGCAGCAGGTGTGGTCTGCGTGTTCGTCGCTGGCGTTCGATTACTCGGTGTGGGAGATCTGGGGGGCCCTGCTGCACGGTGGGCGTCTGGTGGTGGTGCCCGAGTCGGTGACGCGCTCGCCTGGGGAGCTACAGGCGTTGGTTGTTGCTGAGCAGGTGACGGTGCTCAGTCAGACACCTTCTGCGGTAGGGGTTTTGGATCCGGCAGCGCTGGATTCGGTGTCGGCGTTGATGCTGGCCGCTGAGGCCTGCCCGCCGGATGTGGTGGATCGGTGGGCGCCGGGTCGGGTGCTGATCAACGGGTATGGTCCCACCGAGACGACTGTGTATGCCACGATCAGCGCTCCGCTTCAGGCTGGGTCGGGTGTGGTGCCGGTCGGTGTGCCGGTGCCCGGTGCCGGTTTGTTCGTCCTGGACCGGTCGCTGCATCCGGTTCCCCCCGGTGTGGTGGGCGAGTTGTATGTTGCCGGCCGGGGTGTGGGTGTCGGTTATGTGCGGCGTGCGGGGCTGACCGCCTCGAGGTTCGTGGCGTGCCCGTTCGGCGCTCCTGGTGCCCGGATGTATCGGACCGGTGACCTGGTCTCCTGGGGCCCGGATGGGCAGTTGCGCTATGCCGGACGTGCCGATGAGCAGGTCAAGATTCGTGGTTACCGCATCGAACTCGGCGAAATCCAAAGTGCGCTGGCTGATGTGGAGGGTGTACAGCAAGCCGTAGTGGTCGTCCGTGAGGACCAGCCGGGGGACAAGCGCCTGGTCGGCTACCTCACCGGCACCGCGGACCCGGCCGAAGCACGTGCGGCCCTGTCCGAGCGGCTGCCGGCCTACATGGTGCCCGCTGCCATCGTGGCCCTCGACGGGTTACCGCTGACGGTCAACGGCAAGCTCGACAAGCGTGCTCTGCCCGCACCCGAATACACCGACACCGGCCGATACCGGGCGCCGGGGAATCCCACCGAGGAAATCCTGGCCGGCATCTACGCTCAGGTCCTCGGCTTGGAACGCGTTGGGGTCGACGACTCCTTTTTCGACCTGGGCGGGGACTCACTGACGGCGATGCGACTGATCGCCGCCGTCAATGCCGGCCTCGACGCCGACGTCAGTGTCCGTACCCTGTTCGACGCACCCACCATCGCTGCGCTGGCTCCGCACATCAAGGCGGGCTCGGGTGGGCGTCAGCGGTTGGTCGCGCAGCAGCGGCCGGATGTCATTCCGCTGTCCTACGCACAACAGCGGCTGTGGTTCCTGGAGCAACTGCAGGGGCCGTCGTCGATCTACAACATGGCGGTTGCTTTGCGGCTCGACGGCAACCTGGACGCCGACGCGCTGGGACAGGCGTTGGCCGACGTGGTGGGGCGGCACGAGAGCCTGCGCACGATGTTCGGCGCCGTCGACGGGATTCCGCAGCAGTTGGTGGTGCCTGCCTCGCAAGCGGAACTGGGCTGGCAGGTTGTCGACGCCACCGGGTGGTCGGCGGATCGGTTGGAGGAAGCAGCCGGCGCGGTTGGGCGGCGCCCATTTGACCTCACGCAGGAAATCCCGTTGCGGGCAACCCTCTTCCGCATCGCTGAGGACCAACATGTCCTGGTGGCGGTGGTTCACCACATCGCTGCCGATGGTTGGTCGATCACGCCGTTCGTGGCGGATCTGGGCTCGGCCTACGGGAGCCGCTGCGCCGGCCGTGCCCCGGAGTGGGCCCCGCTGTCGGTGCAATACGCCGATTACGCGTTGTGGCAACATGACTGGCTGGGGTCGACGTCTGATCCGGACAGTGTGATTGCCACACAACTGGCATATTGGGAACAAGAGCTGGCCGATCTGCCTGAGCGCCTCGAGTTGCCGACTGACCGGCCGTATCCGCCGGTGGCCGATTACCAAGGGTCGAGTGTGGCGATCGACTGGCCTGCCGAGTTGCAGCGGCAGGTGGAGCGGGTGGCCCGGGAGCACGGCGCGACGAGTTTCATGGTGGTCCAGGCGGCGCTGGCCGCGCTCCTCGCACAGTTGAGCGCCAGTTCCGATGTGGCGGTGGGAATCGCGACCGCCGGCCGTAGCGATCCGGGTCTTGATGAACTGGTGGGTTTCTTCGTCAACACCCTCGTTCTGCGGTTGGATCTGGGCGGTGATCCGACGGTGTCTGATCTGCTGGGGCAGGTACGGCAGCGCGGCTTGGCGGCGTTCGAGCATCAGGATGTGCCGTTCGAGGCGCTGGTGGAGCGCCTCAATCCGGCTCGCAGCCTGACCCACCACCCACTCGTGCAGGTGATGGTCTCGTGGCAGAACTTCGCCCCGGAGCAGGCGTCCAGTTTGGATCTGGGTGACGTCCAGGCCAGCCCGCTGGATGCGGATACCCGAACGGCCCGGATGGATCTGGTGTTCTCGCTGGCTGAACGGTTCAGCGACAGCGGCGCGCCGGCCGGTATCGGCGGCGTGGTCGAGTTCCGCACCGACGTGTTCGACGCGTCCAGTGTTCGCCTACTGCTGGAGCGGCTACAACGCGTGTTGACGGCGATCACAGCTGACACAGCTCAGCGGTTGTCGTCGGTGGATGTTCTTGATGCCGCCGATTGTGCGCGGCTCGATGAGGTTGGTCATCGGGCGGTGCTGACGCAACCGGTGGCGGAGTCTTCGATTCCGGCGGTTTTCGCAGCTCGGGTGCAGAGTGCTCCCGATGCCGTGGCGGTGCGTTTCGAAGATCGTTCGTTGTCTTACCGGAAATTGGATGAGGCGTCGAATCGGTTGGCGCACTTGTTGGCCGAATATGGCGCCGGGCCCGGTGAGTGCGTCGCGCTGATGCTCGAGCGCTCGATGCAGGCTGTGGTGGCGATCTTGGCGGTGCTCAAGTCCGGCGCGGCGTATCTGCCGGTTGATCCGGCACACCCCGATGCTCGCGTCGAGTTCATGCTGGCCGATGCGCAGCCTGTCGCAGCGGTCACCATGGCTGGGCTTGCCGAGCGGCTGCACGGATCCGGTGTCTCGGTGATCACCATCGACGACCCGCGTATCGATGCGCAACCCTCGAGCGCACTGCCGGCTCCGGCTCCTGATGATGTGGCACACATCATCTATACGTCGGGGACGACGGGGACGCCGAAAGGTGTTGCGGTTACTCATCAGAACGTGACCCGACTTTTCGACGGCATGGATGTAGGTATCGAGCTGGGCCCGCAGCAGGTGTGGTCTGCGTGTTCGTCGCTGGCGTTCGATTACTCGGTGTGGGAGATCTGGGGCGCTCTGCTGCACGGTGGAAGTCTGGTCGTTGTTCCCGAGCAGACCACACGTTCGCCGCAGGATCTGGAGGCGTTGGTTCTCGCTGAGGGCGTGACGGTGTTGAGCCAGACACCGTCTGCGGTCGGAATGCTCTCGCCCGAGAAGCTGAAGTCGGTCCCCGCGCTGATGGTGGCTGCCGAGGCGTGCCCGGCTGACGTCGTGGATCGGTGGGCGCCGGGTCGCGTGCTGATCAACGGGTATGGTCCCACCGAGACGACTGTGTATGCCACGATCAGCGCTCCGCTTCAGGCTGGGTCGGGTGTGGTGCCGGTCGGCGTGCCGGTGCCCGGTGCCGGTTTGTTCGTCCTGGACCGGTCGCTACGTCCGGTTCCCCCCGGTGTGGTGGGCGAGTTGTATGTCGCGGGCCGAGGTGTGGGTGTCGGTTATGTGCGGCGTGCGGGGCTGACCGCCTCGAGGTTCGTGGCGTGCCCGTTCGGCGCTCCTGGTGCCCGGATGTATCGGACCGGTGACCTGGTCTCCTGGGGCCCGGATGGGCAGTTGCGCTATGCCGGACGTGCCGATGAGCAGGTCAAGATTCGTGGTTACCGCATCGAACTCGGTGAAATTCAAACGGCGCTGGCCGATCTCGATGACGTGCAGCAAGCCGTGGTGATTACCCGTGAGGACCGTCCCGGTGACAAGCGCCTCGTCGGCTACCTCACCGGCGCAGCCGATCCCGCCGCGGTCCGCGCACAGCTCTCGGAGCGGTTGCCTGCCTACATGGTGCCCGCTGCCGTCGTGGTCCTGGATGCGTTGCCGTTGACGGTCAACGGCAAGCTCGACAAGCGCGCTCTGCCCGCACCCGAATACTCGGACACCGATCACTACCGGGCGCCGACCACCGCTACCGAAGAAATTCTGGCGGGAATCTACGCCCAGGTCCTCGGCTTGGAACGCGTCGGCGTCGACGACTCCTTCTTCGATCTGGGCGGGGACTCACTGTCGGCCATGCGATTACTGGCCGCGGTGAACAGTCACCTCGACGTCGACCTCGCAGTGCGCACCTTGTTCGACGCACCGACGATCGCGCAGTTGGCGTCGCGGCTTGGTTCGGCCTCGAGCGGACGTCGGCCACTGATCCCGCAGCAGCGACCGGCAGTTATCCCGTTGTCGTATGCGCAACAGCGGCTGTGGTTCCTCAATCGATTCGAGGACGGCGTCGCGACGTACAACATGCCGATCGCGTTCCGGATCAACGGTGCCTTGGATCTCGATGCGCTCGACGCGGCTCTCGATGACGTGATCACCCGGCACGAATCGCTGCGCACGGTGTTCCCCGACATCGACGGTGTTCCCTCACAGAGGGTCCTGCCGGCGCAGCCTGGGTTGTGGCGCCGCGGGGGCCCGGCACTCGTGCAGGTTGCAGCGGATCAAGAAGACGCTGTCATGGGAGAGTTGGTCGCGCTGGCGGGGTACCGGTTCGATCTGGCGACCGAGATCCCGATCCGGGCCCAGATCTACGCCGTGGGGCCCGAGCAGTACGTCCTCGGAATCGTCCTGCACCACATCGCCTTCGACGGATGGTCGATGGCGCCGATGGTCAAGGATGTCGGGATCGCCTACGCAGCCCGCTGCACCGGGCGGGTGCCCGACTGGTCACCGCTGCCGGTGCAGTATGCCGACTACACGTTGTGGCAGCGGGACCATCTGGGTGACCTGGCCGATCCAGGCAGCCGGATCGCAGAGCAGTTGTCCTATTGGCGCAAAGAGCTGGCGGGACTGCCCGAGGTGGTATCGCTTCCCACCGATCGGCCGCGTCCGCCGGCACCCAGTTATCGCGGCGACGGGGTTGCGTTGCGTATCGGCCCCGAGGCTTGGGCGGGGATCAAAGCCGTTGCCGCAGAACACAATGTCACCACCTCGATGGTCTTGCAGGCCGTCATGTCTGTTGTGCTGCACCGGGCCGGCGTCGGTGAGGACATCGCGCTGGGGACTCCGATCGCCGGCCGCAACGATCAGGCCCTGCAGGAGTTGGTCGGGTTCTTCGTCAACACCTGGGTGCTACGGGTCGGGTTGAACTCGCAGCAGCGGTTCAGCGACGTACTCGACCAGGTGCGACAGAAGGCGCTGGACGGCTACACAAATCAGGACGTGCCCTTCGAGTTGCTGGTGGAGCAACTCAACCCGACACGGTCCACCTCGCATCATCCGCTGTTCCAGGTCGCGCTCGTCTTCCAGAACAACGTGCGCCCCGAGGTGGCCTTGGAGGGGGCCGGCATCGAGCCGATGTCGATGGTCACCCGCACTGCCAAGTTTGATCTCGATGTGGACATCAGGGAGGTACCCGACGAGGTCTCGGGTGTTCCGATGGCCGCCGGTGTGCTCACCTACGCCACAGACTTGTTCGACCGGTCGACGATCGAGCGTCTGGTGGGTTGGTTCGGCAAGGTGGTCGGAGCCGTCGTGGCCGACTCGTCGGTCGTGGTCGGTGAGGTCGGCCTGCTCGACGGTGCTGAACGTAACATGTTGCTGGACAGTTGGTCTGGTGCCGGCATCGATGCCCAGGTGGGCCTGGCTCCCGAGTTGTTGGCGACGACGGTGGCTGCGGATCCCGAGGCCCTGGCAGTGGTGGATCACCCGCGGGAATTCACCTACCGGGAGCTCGATGAGGTCTCCAACCAACTGGCCAGGGTGTTGATCGAAGCCGGGGTTGGTCCAGAGCGTGCGGTCGGTGTTGCGATGGGCCGGTCTGCCGAGTTGGTGATCGCCTGGTGGGCGGTGCTCAAGGCCGGCGGGGTGTACGTGCCCGTCGATCGGACCCACCCGGCCGAGCGAATCGCCACGGTACTGGACACCGTCGAAGCCGTGTGTGTACTGACTCGCGGTGATGACGCTGTGGCCGGAACCGGGTTGCGCCCGGTCATGGATATCGAGGCACTGAATCTTTCGAGCCGCTCAGCCGCGCCCGTCACCGATGCTGATCGGTTGGCGCCTTTGACCACTGACGACGCTGCGTATGCGATTTTCACCTCGGGGTCCACGGGCACGCCGAAGGGTGTGGCGATCAGTCATGCCGGTGTCCTGGGAGTGGCCGCGGCTCATCGTGAACTGTTCGGGGTGGGTGCGGGCGCTCGGATACTGATGGTCGCCGCACCGACGTTCGATGCGTCGGTCTTCGAATGGCTGTGGGCGGTGGCGTCGGGGGCCGCGCTGGTGGTGGCTCCGCCGGATTCCTACGCAGGTGACGCGCTGACGGCGGTGATCGAGGACCAGCACGTCGAAGCGGCATTGATCACCCCGACCGTGGTGGCAACGCTGGACCGCAGCCGTCTGTCCGGATTGAAGACGTTGGTCACGGGTGGTGAGGCGTGCCCGGCCGAGTTGGTGTCCGCATGGGCACCGGGACGGCGGATGTTCAATGCCTACGGTCCGACAGAGGTGACCATCTGGGCCACCTGGAGTGCGCTGTCGGCCGGACAGCCCGTGCGCATCGGCGCCCCGGTTCCCGGTACGAGTGCGTTGGTGTTGGATGCAAGGCTCAATCCGGCTCCGGTTGGCGTGGTGGGCGAGCTGTACCTGGCCGGACCGGTGCTGGCCCGTGGCTACGTGGGGCGGCCCGATCTGACTGCGGATCGCTTCGTGGCCAATCCCTTCGGTGCTCCGGGGACGCGGTTGTACCGCACCGGAGACCTGGTGCGCTGGACCCAATCTGGCAGCCTGGAATACCTGGGACGCGCAGACGCACAGGTCAAACTGCGCGGGCAGCGACTCGAACTGGGCGAGATCGAGAACACCCTGCTGGCCTGCCCGCAAGTCAATCGGGCTGCCGCCGCGGTCTATCACACCGATGCCGCGGACCACCTGGTCGCGTACGTCGCATTGGAACGTGCCAGCGATGCCGATCACGATGCGGAAGTCGTCGATCAGTGGCAACACGTCTACGACGAGCTCTACGACGCTGATCTCGACGTGGTGGAATTCGGAAGCGATTTCCGCGGCTGGAACAGCAGCTACAGCGGGGATCCGATTCCCCTGGATCAGATGGAGGAGTGGCGCTCTGCGGCAGTGAACCGGATTCTGGCACTGCGGCCGCAGCGGGTACTGGAGCTCGGCGTCGGTTCGGGCCTTGTACTTTCCCAGATTGCTCCCGAGTGCGGAGAGTACTGGGGCACAGACTTTTCCGCGCCGACCATCCGGACACTCGAGTCAACGGTGGCCGGACAACCGTGGGGGGACCGGGTCCGATTGCGGGTGCAGCCTGCGGACGTGGCAGATGGGCTGCCGGCCGGGTATTTCGACACGATCATCATCAACTCGGTCATCCAGTACTTCCCGAATTCGGCGTACCTCACCGAGGTGATGGACAACGCCATGGGCCTGTTGGCTCCGGGCGGATCGCTGTTCGTCGGCGACGTGCGCAACCACAGCCTGCAGGGCGCCTTCCAGACCGGTATCGCATTGGCGCGCAGCGGGTCCGATATCGACACCGACGATCTCCGCCAGCGAATTCAACGCGCAGTCCTCGGTGAGCCGGAGTTGCTGCTGGCGCCCGAGTTCTTCACGACCTGGGCAGCTGAGAACCCTGCGGTGGGCGGGATAGGCATCCAGGTCAAGCGCGGTGAAGCCGACAATGAGCTGACCCGGTACCGCTACGACGTCATCATCCACCGGTCAGTGGACGGGGTCCTTTCGCTCGAAGAGGCGCCCACCTGGGATTGGGCCGATTGCGCAGGGCTGAGCGGACTGCACGCCGAGTTGACCGCCCAGCGGCCGGCGACCGTGCGCATCTCCGCAATCCCGCGCGCAGGCGTGATCGCCGACGTGATCATCGAACAGGCACTGGCCGAGGGGCATTCGGTCGCCGATGCGTTGGCTGAGGCAGAGATCGCCGCCGACCCCGCGAACACCGTCACACCCGAACTGTTGTACCGGCTCGGTGAGTCCGCCGGGTACCGGGTCGCGGTCACGTGGGGCCCTCGACCCGGCACCGTGGACGCGCTGTTCGTTGCCGGCATCGAGGACGGGACGACTCCGGTACTGACCGATCTGTATCTGGCCCCGGCCCATTCGCATCAGCGCAGCGCCTACGCCAATGATCCTGATACCAACAGCAAGGTGAGCGAGGTGCGCCAGTGGTTGGCCGCCCGCTTGCCCGAATACATGGTGCCGAGCCAGATCGTGGTGCTCGACGAGTTCCCGCTGACGTCCTCTGGCAAGACCGACCGCAAGGCCCTTCCTGAGCCGGTGTTCACGGCGGCCACCTTCCGGTCACCCCAGACGCCGACGGAGAAGACGGTCGCCGATGTCTTCGCCGAGGTGCTCGGTCTAGATCAGGTCGGGCTCGACGACGATTTCTTCGCCCTGGGCGGGGACTCGCTGATCGCGATCCGCGTCAGCGCGCGCCTTCAGTCTGCCCTCGGCAAGGACGTACCGGTCCGATATCTGTTCGATGCACCGACCGTTGGACGGCTGGCGGCCTGCCTGGACCGCCAACAGGGCGACGCGGCACGCCCGCCGCTGCAGGTGATGCCGCGCCCGCAGACCATCCCGTTGTCCTATGCCCAGCAGCGGCTCTGGTTCTTCGACCAATTGAACGGCCCCTCACCGGTTTACAACCTTGCCGTGGGCTTGCGCCTGAGCGGAGACCTCGACCCCGTCGCCCTCGGCCAGGCGCTGGTCGATGTGGTGGGTCGGCACGAGAGCCTGCGCACACTGTTCACCCTCGCCGGTGAGGCGCCCCAGCAACTCGTGGTGCCGGCCGAAAAAGCCCACATGTGCTGGGAAGTGGTGGATGCAGCCGGCTGGGCAGCCGATCGTCTGGCCGAGGCGGCCGGCGCAGTTGCGCGTCATTCTTTTGACCTGTCGGCCGAATTGCCCTTGAGAGCAACACTGTTCCGCGTTGCGGAGGATGAGCATGTCCTGGTGGCGGTGGTGCACCACATTGCTGCCGACGGCTGGTCGGTCACCCCGCTGGTAGCGGATCTCGGCGCTGCTTACGCCAGGCGGAGCGAGGGCAAAGTGCCTGATTGGACCCCGTTGCCTGTGCAATACGCGGACTACACGCTCTGGCAGCGTTCGTATCTGGGTGATCTCGCTGACCACGACAGCCGGATTTCCGGGCAACTTGCGTATTGGGAGGAAGCACTGGCCGGGCTGCCGGAGTGGTTGGAGTTGCCGACCGATCGGCCGTACCCGCCGGTGGCCGACTACCGTGGCGCCAGCCTGGCGGTGGATTGGCCGGCCGATCTGCAGCAGCGCGTCGCTCGGCTGGCTCGTCAGCAGAACGCGACCAGCTTCATGGTGGTACAAGCCGGGCTGGCGCTGCTGCTGTCGAAGCTCGGCGCGACTTCAGATGTCGCGGTGGGTATCTCGATCGCCGGGCGCAATGATCCTGCGTTGGACGACCTGGTCGGATTCTTTGTCAACACCCTGGTGCTGCGGGTCGACTTCGCCGGAGACCCGACCATCGGTGAGCTTCTCGAGCAGGTACGACAACGCGGTCTGGCAGCCTTTGAGCACCAGGACGTGCCGTTCGAACTCGTGGTGGACCGGCTCAACCCGACCCGCAGTCTGACTCACCACCCGTTGGTGCAGGTCATGCTGTCCTGGCAGAACCTGGCCTGGCAGCACAGCGCGGACACGGCAGGCGGTTTGGCACTCGGTGGTGTCCGGGTGACACCGTTGCCCGCGCAGACCCACACCGCACGTACAGACCTGACCTTTGCGTTGGGAGAACGCTGGACTGAGACCGGCGAGCCGGCCGGGATTGGAGGGACTGTGGAATTTCGCACCGACGTTTATGACGAGGGCACCGTTGTGCGGTTGATCGATCGGTTGCGAAAAGTTCTGGTGGCGATGACGGCCGAGGTGGAGGCCTCATCGTGACTGCCGACCTGAGCCGGCGGTTGTCGTCGATGGATTTTCTCGATGAGGACGAGCACGTTCAGCTGTACGCGTGGGGTAATCGCGCGGTACTGAACGAGCCCGTAGCGCCATCGGTATCGATTCCTCGGTTGTTCGCCGTGCAGGTGGCCCGGGCACCTGAGGCGGTCGCGGTGGTCTTCAACGGCCGCTCCCTGACCTATGCGGAACTTGACGAGGCGTCGAACCGGCTGGCACAGAGGTTGGTCACTCTTGGGGTGGGTCCGGGTAAGCGGGTGGCGTTGCTCTTCCCCCGCTCCATCGAGGCGATCGTTTCCATTGTCGCGGTGTTGAAGTCGGGGGCAACCTATCTGCCGATCGACCCGATGCATCCCGACGCGCGCATTCAGTTCATGCTCACCGATGCCGAGCCCGCCGTGGCCATCACGACCACGGAGCTGATGGGCCGATTCGCAGAGTGCAATCTGGAAGTCCTCGATTTCGACGACGTAGGTCGGCGCGACGGCCAGATACCGGAATTGCCCGAGCCGACGGCTGATGGCGTCGCGTATCTGATCTACACCTCGGGAACGACGGGTCGTCCGAAGGGTGTGGCGATCAGCCATCGGAATGTGACTCGGTTGTTGGGGACCTTGGATGCCGAGTTGGGTCTGGCCGGTCAGGTGTGGACGCAATGCCATTCGTTGGCCTTCGACTATTCGGTGTGGGAGATCTGGGGCGCGCTGCTGTTCGGTGGACGGCTGGTCGTGGTGCCGGAGTCCGTGACGCAGGCACCAGAAGACCTGTATGCCCTGCTGGTCGCCGAGCAGGTCACCATGTTCAGCCAGACGCCGTCGGCGTTCTATGCGTTGCAGGCTGTGGACGCGTTGCAGCCTGCGCCGGGCGGTCAGTTGAAGTTGGAGACGGTGGTCTTCGGTGGGGAAGCACTTGAGCCACAGCGGCTTCGGGGTTGGCTGGAGGGTCATCCGGGTTCGCCGCGGTTGATCAACATGTACGGCATCACCGAGACGACGGTGCACGCGTCGTTTCGGGAGATCGTGGTTGCCGATGCCGAGGGCAGCGTCAGTCCGATCGGCGTGCCGTTGGCCCACCTCGGGTTCTTCGTGCTGGATTCGTCGCTGCAACCGGTGCCGGTGGGTGTGGTGGGTGAGTTGTATGTCGTCGGTGCGGGTTTGGGGTGCGGGTATTGGCGTCGTGGCGGACTGAGCGCGACGAGGTTTGTGGCGTGCCCATTCGGGGGGACCGGGGCGCGGATGTATCGGACCGGCGATTTGGCGTCGTGGGGTGCCGATGGTCAGTTGCGGTATGGCGGGCGTGCTGATGAGCAGGTCAAGATTCGTGGGTATCGGATCGAGTTGGGGGAGATTCAGACCGCTTTGGCGGAGGTCGATGGGGTAGGCCAGGCGGCGGTGATCGCCCGGGAAGATCGCCCCGGCGATAAGCGCCTGGTCGGCTACATCACCGGCAGCGCGGACCCGGTCGCGGTTCGTGCGGCCCTGTCGGAGCGGTTACCCGGCTACATGGTCCCGACCGCGGTGGTGGTACTGGACACCTTGCCTTTGACGGTGAACGGCAAGCTCGACCGCCGAGTGCTGCCGGCGCCGGAATATCTGGACGTTGATCGGTACCGAGCTGCGAGCACGCCGAACGAGGAGATCCTGGTCGGGATTTTCGGGCAGGTGTTGGGTCTGGAACGGGTCGGGGTCGATGACTCGTTTTTTGATCTCGGTGGGGATTCGCTGTCCGCGGCTCGGTTGATCAATGCGATCAACGCCAGTTTGGATGCTGATCTGGCGGTGCGGGCGGTCTTCGAGACCCCTACGGTGGGCGAGCTTGCCGCGCGTGTGGGTGAGAGTGCGGGTGGCCGTGAGGCGTTGGTGGCCCAACAACGCCCCGCGGTCATTCCGCTGTCGTATGCCCAGCAGCGGCTGTGGTTCCTCGACCAGTTGGAGGGTCCATCACCGATCTACAACATGGCGGTGGCATTACAGATCACCGGGCAGCTGGATACCGACGCGCTCGGTGCGGCGTTGGCCGATGTGGTGAGCCGCCACGAATCTCTGCGTACGGTCTTCCGGTCGACCGAGGGCGTCCCGGAGCAGGTCGTGATATCTGCCGAGGACGCCGATTGCGGTTGGCGAGTGATCGATGCCGGCGGATGGTCGATGACCGAACTGCGTGAAGCCATCGGAGAGATGGCCGGCCATGCCTTCGATCTGGGCCTCGAGATACCGCTGCGTGCAGCGCTTTTACGGTTGAGCGAGGATGAGCATGTCCTGGTGGCCGTGGTGCACCACATCGCTGCCGACGGTTGGTCGGTAGCCCCGCTGATCGCCGATCTGCAATCGGCGTATGCCGAACGGTCTGCGGGACGAGCGCCGGGCTGGCAGCCGTTGCCGGTGCAGTATGTGGACTACAGCCTGTGGCAGCGGGCATATCTGGGCGACCTGGGCGATACCGACAGCCGCATTGCAGCCCAGGTGGCGTATTGGGAACGCGCTTTGGCCGGGCTGCCCGAACGCCTCGAACTTCCCACCGACCGCCCCTACCCGCCGGTGGCTGATCACCGTGGTGCCAGCATGCCGGTTTCATTACCGGCCGAATTGCACACGCGCATACGTGAAGTTGCGCGCGAACACAACGCCACGACGTACATGGTGGTCCAGGCCGTGCTGACGACGTTGCTGTCGAAGCTCAGTGCGAGCTCTGATGTGGCCGTGGGGGTTCCGATCGCGGGCCGTGGCGATGCGGCGCTGGATCAGTTGGTGGGATTCTTCGTCAACACACTGGTGCTGCGAGTGGATCTGGCCGGCGACCCCACTGCTGCCGAGTTGCTGGCCCAGGTGCGCCGGCGCAGTCTGGCCACGCTCGAGCACCAGGATGTGCCGTTCGAGGTGCTCGTGGATCGGCTCAAGCCGACCCGGTCGCTGGCCCACCACCCGCTGGTCCAGGTGGCGCTGGCCTGGCAGAACTTCACCGCCGACACATCGACCGAATCGACTCTGGGTGAGGCACAGGTCAGTCCGCTGCCGGTGGACACCCACGTGGCCCGGATGGACCTCACGTTCTCATTGGCTGAACGGTGGGACGACGCCGGCAATCCCGCAGGGATCGGCGGCACGGTGGAGTTCCGGACCGACGTGTTCGACGCGGCCGGCATCGAGACCATGATCGAGCGACTGGTACGCGTCGCCGAGGCGCTGGTCGATGATCCGACCCGGCGGCTGTCGTCGGTCGATGTGCTGGATGCCGTCGAGCATTCCCGTCTCGACGATGTCGGCAACCTGGCCGTGTTGGCTGAGTCCCCGGTCCCGGTGATGTCGATTCCGGGGTTGTTCGCCGCTCAGGTGGCTCGTGCGCCTGAGTCGGTGGCGGTGAGTTTCGATGGCCGTTCGATGACTTATCGGGAGCTCGATGAGGCGTCGAACCGTCTGGCCCACAGGCTGCTTGGTCTCGGGGCCGGCCCGGGCGAAAGCGTGGCCGTGTTGGTGCCGCGGTCGGTTGAGGCGATCGTCGCGATTCTGGGAGCGTTGAAGTCCGGGGCGGCATACGTGCCGGTCGATCCGATGCATCCCGATACGCGAATCCAGTTCATGCTCGGCGATGCGGCTCCGATTGTCGCGGTGACCACCGCCGGACTGCGGACGCGGCTGGAGGGGATCGAATTGGCCGTCGTCGACGTTGCCGACGCCGCGATCGATGCGCAACCCAGTACCGCACTGCGGGGACCGGTTTCAGATGATGTGGCGTATCTGATCTACACCTCAGGGACGACCGGTGTTCCCAAGGGCGTGGCGATCAGCCACCGGAACGTGGCTCGCTTGTTGGGGACCTTGGATGCCGAGTTGGGTCTGGCGGGTCAGGTATGGACGCAGTGCCATTCGTTGGCTTTCGACTATTCGGTGTGGGAGATCTGGGGCGCGCTGCTGTTCGGCGGACGGCTGGTCGTGGTGTCAGAGTCGGTGACTCGATCTCCGGAGGACTTGCTGAGCTTGCTGGTTGCCGAGCAGGTGACGGTGTTGAGTCAGACGCCGTCGGCGTTCTATGCCCTGCAGTCGGTGGACGCGTTGCAGCCCGAGCTGGGCCGTCAGTTGAAGTTGGAGACGGTGATCTTCGGTGGGGAAGCGCTTGAACCGCAGCGCCTTCGGCCGTGGTTCGAGGGACATTCAGGTTCCACTCGGCTGATCAACATGTACGGCATCACCGAGACGACGGTGCACGCCTCGTTCCGGGAGATCGTGGCCAGTGACGTTGAGGGCAGCACGAGCCCGATCGGTGTGCCGTTGGCCCACCTCGGGTTCTTCGTGCTGGATTCGTCGCTGCAACCGGTGCCGGTGGGCGTAGTGGGTGAGTTGTACGTGGTCGGCGCCGGGTTGGGATTCGGCTACTGGCGTCGTGGTGGACTGAGTGCGACGAGGTTCATGGCGTGCCCGTTCGGCGGGGCAGGGACGCGGATGTATCGGACCGGCGATCTCGCCTCGTGGGGTCCTGACGGCCAGTTGCGCTATCTGGGGCGTGCCGATGAGCAGGTGAAGATTCGCGGGTACCGGATCGAACTGGGCGAAATCCAATCAGCCCTGGAAGATCTGGAGGGGGTGAGACAAGCCGAGGTCATAGCGCGAGAAGACCGCCCCGGTGACAAGCGCCTGGTCGGTTACATCACCGGCAGCGCGGACCCGGTCGCGGTTCGTGCGGCCCTGTCGGAGCGGTTGCCCGGCTACATGGTGCCTGCGGCGGTGGTGCTGCTCGATGCCTTGCCGTTGACGGTGAACGGCAAACTCGACAAGCGCGCTCTGCCGGCCCCCGACTACGGCAACGGTCAGGAGTACCGCGCTCCGGCAACTCCTGTCGAGGAACTGCTGGCCGGCATCTATGCGCAGGTGCTCGGCTTGAAACGGGTCGGGGCGGACGACTCCTTCTTCGACCTGGGCGGCGACTCGCTCTCGGCGATGCGGTTGATCAATGCGGCCAACGCCAGTCTGGATACCGATCTCGCAGTGCGGGCAGTGTTCGAGGCGCCTACGGTGGCGCAGCTTGCGACACGTGCGGGTGAGAGTACGGGGCGGCGTGAACCGCTCGTGGCCCGACAACGCCCCGATGCCCTCCCGCTGTCATATGCGCAGCAGCGACTGTGGTTCCTCGACCAGCTCGAGGGACCGTCACCGATCTACAACATGCCGACCGCGTATCGGATCACCGGCGAGCTGGATGTCGATGCCCTCGGCCGGGCACTGGCCGACGTGGTGGAGCGCCATGAGTCTCTGCGCACAGTGTTCCCGGCGGTCGACGGTGTGCCTCGACAGGTCGTGCTGCCGGCGGGACAGGCCGATCCGGGATGGCAGGTCGTCGACGCGGAGGGTTGGTCCGTGGACCGGCTCCACGACGCGATTCGCGCTACGGTCGCATACAACTTCGATCTGTCAGCTGAGATCCCGTTGAGAGCAACCCTTTTCCGAATGGGCGAGGGCGAACATGTGCTGGTTGCGGTGGTCCATCACATTGCCGGGGATGGGTGGTCGATCGGGCCCCTGGTGCGTGACATCGGGATGGCCTATGCGAGCCGGTGTGCGGGACTGGCCCCCGACTGGGCGCCGCTGCCGGTCCAATATGCGGATTACACCCTGTGGCAGCGGTCGTATCTGGGTGATCCGACCGATCCCGACAGCCGGATCTCTGGTCAGTTGGCATATTGGGAGCAGGCGCTGACCGGGCTGCCCGAGCGTCTGGAACTACCCACCGACCGGCCGTATCCGCCGGTGGCCGACTACCACGGGGCCAGTCTCACGATGGAGTGGCCGGCCGAGTTGCAGCAGCAGATCGCGCGGGCGGCGAGTGAGCACAATGCGACCAGCTTCATGGTGGTACAGGCCGCCCTGGCCGTGTTGTTGTCAACTCTCAGCGGGAATTCGGATGTTGCAGTGGGATTCCCGATCGCAGGGCGTAGCGATCCGGCATTGGACGAGTTGGTCGGGGTCTTCATCAACACACTGGTGCTACGGGTCGAGCTCGACGGTGATCCATCCGTTGCCGACCTGCTGGCCCAGGTGCGCAGACGCAGCCTGGCTGCCTACGAGCACCAGGATGTGCCGTTCGAGATGGTTGTCGACCGGCTCAACCCGGCTCGCAGTTTGACCCACCACCCGCTGGTTCAGGTGATGATGGCGTGGCAGAACCTGACCGCACAGGACGACGACCACACGGCGTCGACGAGTTTGGGCGGCCTGCAAGCCACTCCGCTGGAAGCGGACACTCAGACCGCCCGCATGGATCTGATGATCTCGTTGGCAGAACGCTGGAGCGCCGGTGAGGCCGCCGGCATCACCGGGGCCGTGGAGTTCCGCACCGATGTGTTCGATACCGCCACCATTCAGCGCTTTGTCGAGCGCCTGACCCGCGCGGTCGAAGCTCTGACCGCCGATCCATCGGCGACGTTGTCGTCTGTGGACCTACTCGAGGCAGGTGACCACGTCCGCCTCGACGGATGGGGCAACCGGGCGGTGCTGACCGAGCCGGTGGACACCATGTCGATTCCGGCGGTGTTCGCCGAACAGGTGGCGCGGGACCCGGCCGCAGTGGCGGTCACGTGCGGTGAGAGTTCGTGGACGTACCGCGAGCTCGACGAGGCGTCGAACCGCCTGGCACACCTACTTGTCAGCCAGGGCGCGGGATCGGGCGAATGCGTGGCGCTGCTGCTCAACCATTCCGCCGAGGCGATCGTCGCGATCCTGGCCGTCCTCAAGTCGGGCGCAGCCTACCTGCCCATCGACCCGATGGTGCCGGACGCGCGGGTCGAGTTCATGCTGGCAGACGCCGGGCCGGTCGCGGCGGTCACCACGTCCGACTTGCGGACGCGGCTGGACGGATGCGACCTGACCGTCATTGACATCGCGGACACGCGAATCGAGACCCACCCCAGTACCGCGTTGCCGGGAGCGGCCGCCGATGACCTCGCCTACCTGATCTACACCTCGGGAACCACCGGCGTTCCGAAGGGCGTGGCGATCACTCACCAGAATGTGACACAGTTCCTCGGCGCCGTGGACCCAGCTCTGGTGGGCCCGGGAACCGTGTGGTCGCAATGGCATTCGCTGGTGTTCGACGTTTCCGTGTGGGACATCTTCTGCGCCCTGCTGCACGGCGGCCGGCTGGTGGTGGTGCCGGAAGAGGTGGCCCGTTCGCCGCACGAGTTGCATGACTTGTTGGTGAGCCAGAAGGTCAGTGTCTTGAGTCAGACACCGTCGGCGGCGGGGATGCTCTCACCGGACGGACTGGAGTCCACCACGTTGGTGGTGGCCGGGGAGGCATGCCCGACGGAGCTGGTGCAACGTTGGGCGCCGGGACGGGTGCTGATCAACGCTTATGGGCCGACAGAGGCCACGGTGTATGCCGCGATCAGTGCGCCGTTGAAAGCCGAGGCGGTGGCGGCGAACATCGTTCCGATCGGTTCGCCGGCACCCGGGGCCGCGCTGTTCGTCCTTGATCGCCGGCTGCGGGAAGTGCCACCGGGTGTGGTGGGGGAGTTGTATGTGGCCGGCCGTGGCGTCGGAGTGGGATACGTCGGTCGGGCCGGGTTGACCGCGTCTCGTTTCGTCGCTTGCTCGTTCGGTGGCGCGGGGACGCGGATGTACCGGACCGGCGATCTGGTGCGCTGGGGCAGTGACGGGCAGATGCAGTACTTCGGCCGTGCCGATGAGCAGGTCAAAATCCGCGGCTACCGGATCGAACTCGGCGAAATCCAGGTTGCCCTGGCTGATCTGGACGGCGTTGAACAGGCTGTCGTCGTCACCCGCGAGGACCACCCGGGCGAGAAGCGACTCGTCGGCTACGTGACCGAGACCGCGCCCGGTCTGGTCGATTCCGGCAAGGCCCGAGCCCACCTGGCTGAGCATCTTCCGACTTACATGGTGCCTGCCGCCGTGGTGGTGGTCGACGCAATACCGTTGACCGTCAACGGCAAATTGGACAGGCGCGCGCTACCGGCGCCCGAGTACATCGACGCCGACAGCTATCGTGCCCCGACCACTCCGACCGAGGAGATCCTGGTCGGCATCTTCGCTCAAGTATTGGGATTGGATCAAGTCGGAGTCGACGACTCGTTCTTCGATCTCGGTGGTGACTCTCTGTCAGCCATCAGACTGATCAATGCTGTCAACACCGCATTCGACACCGATCTGGCCGTCCGTGCGGTATTCGACGCGCCGGCCGTGGCGCAGCTCGAACCCCATATCGCCATGGGTTCGGGCGGACGGGCCCCATTGGCCCCCATGCCCCGGCCTGAAGTGGTGCCGCTGTCGTATGCCCAGCAGCGGCTCTGGTTCCTGGACCAATTGCACGGCCCTTCCCCGATTTACAACATGCCGATGATGTACCGGGTCACCGGATTGGACGTCGATGCGCTCCGCCTGGCCCTGGCTGATGTGGCAGCGCGGCATGAGAGCCTGCGTACGGTATTCCCCGAGGTCGACGGTGTCCCCCGGCAGCTGGTCCTTCCTGCCGACCAGGCTGAATTCGGGTGGCAGGAGGTTGACGCCGCGGATTGGCCCGCCGAGCAGTTGGCAAGTGCCATCGATGCAGCTGTACAGCACCCCTTCGATCTGAACCACGAGATCCCGATCTGGGCCAGGCTTTTCCGCGTCTCTGAAGACGAGCATGTGCTGGTCGCGGTGGTGCACCACATCGCTGGGGACGCCTGGTCGTTCTCACCGCTGGCCCGTGATGTGGCCGTCGCCTACGCCTCTCGCTGCGGCAGGGAGGCGCCGCAGTGGTCTCCGCTGCCAGTGCAGTACGTGGATTACACACTGTGGCAGCGGGAGCAGCTCGGCGAGCTGACCGACCCCGAGAGCCGCATCGCCGGGCAACTGGCCTACTGGCAGGAAGCGTTGGCGGGGCTACCCGATCGCCTCGAGTTGCCGACGGATCGCCCGTACCCGGCGGTCGCCGATCACCACGGAGCTGTCGTCGAAGTGGAGTGGCCGGCGGAGTTGCAGCGGCGGGTGGCGGAGGTTGCGCGGGAGCACAATGCGACCAGCTTCATGGTGGTGCAGGCTGCGTTGGCGGTGTTGTTGTCGAGTTTGAGTGCCAGTTCCGATGTGGCGGTGGGCTTCCCGATTGCAGGGCGTAATGATCCGGCGCTGAATGATCTGGTCGGGTTCTTCGTGAACACCTTGGTGCTGCGAGTCGACCTGGGCGATGACCCCACCGTAGGCGAGCTGTTGGGACAGGTGCGCCAACGCAGCCTGGCAGCGTATGAGCATCAGGACGTGCCGTTCGAGGTGTTGGTGGACCGGCTCAACCCGAGCCGTAGCCTGAGCCATCACCCGTTGATCCAGGTGATGCTGGCCTGGCAGAACCCAGCGAATGCAACCGATGCCGAGGCGGGCACGGGTGATGTGCACGCTGCCGCACAGATGGCTGAAACCCATACCGCACGTATGGATCTGGTCTTTGCGCTTGGCGAAAGGTACGACGCGGAGGACGCTCGGGCGGGGATCGGCGGTTCGGTGGAGTTCCGCACTGATGTGTTCGACTCCGGCACAATCGAGGTGTTTGTCGGGCGGTTGGAGCGGATTCTGGCGGCGATGGCGGCCGATCCGGCGCAGCGCTTGTCGTCGATCGATGTGTTGGACACCGACGAGCATGCTCGCCTCGATGCGTTCGGGAATCGAGCCGCGTTGACCGCACCGGCGAGGGCGGCGGGCTCGATTCCGGAGGTGTTCGCCCAGCAGGTGGCTCGGGTGCCGGATGCCGCGGCGGTGACCTTCGACGGCAGATCCATGTCGTATCGAGAACTCGACGAGGCCTCGAATCGGTTGGCGCACCTCCTTGCCGACCATGGTGCCGGGCCCGGTGAGTGTGTGGCGTTGGTGCTGAATCGTTCGGTTGACGCGATTGTGGCGATTCTGGCGGTGTTGAAGACTGGGGCGGCGTATCTGCCGTTGGATCCCGCGTACCCAGATGCACGGATCGCCGTGGTGGTCGGTGATGCTCGACCGGTGGCCGCGGTCACTGCAGGTGTGTTGGCGGAGCGGCTGGACCAGCTGGGTGTGGCCGTTGTCGACGTGGCGGACCGGCGGATTGTTATGCAACCGAGCAGCACATTGTCAAAGCCGGCTGCCGATGATGTGGCGTACGTGATCTACACGTCGGGCACGACGGGGGTGCCGAAGGGAGTGGCCGTCCCGCACAGCAACGTCACCGGGTTGCTGACGTCGTTGCAGGTGGGGTTGCCGACCGCGGGGGTGTGGTCGCAGTGGCACTCGTATGCGTTTGACGTGTCTGTGTGGGAGATCTTCGGTGCGCTGCTGAGCGGTGGCCGATTGGTGGTGGTGCCAGATGCGCTGGTGGGTTCACCGGATGAGTTGCACGACTTGCTGGTTGCAGAGCAAGTGACGGTGCTGAACCAGACGCCGTCGGCTGCCGCGGCGCTGTCGTCGGAGAGTTTGGAGTCTGCGGCGTTGGTGGTGGCCGGTGAGGCGTGCCCGGTCGAGTTGGTGGATCGGTGGGCACTGGGCCGGTTGATGATCAACGGTTACGGCCCGACGGAGACGTGGTACACGTCGTTCAGTGCCCCGTTGGTGGCAGGGGCGGGTGTGGTGCCGATCGGAAGGCCGGTGCCGGGTGCGGCGTTCTTCGTATTGGACCGGTGGTTGCGTCCGGTGCCCGCCGGTGTGGTCGGGGAGTTGTATGTGGCCGGGTCCGGCCTCGCAGCCGGGTACCAGCGTCGGGGTGGGTTGACGGGGTCGCGATTTGTCGCGTGTCCGTTCGCAGCGGGGCAGCGGATGTATCGCACCGGGGATCTGGTGCGTTGGGGTGCCGACGGTCAGTTGCAGTATCTGGGCCGGGCTGATGAGCAGGTAAAGATCCGCGGGTATCGCATCGAGTTGGGTGAAGTGCGAGCGGTGCTGGCCGGCCTGGAGGGGGTGGATCAGGCGGCCGTCATCGCTCGCGAAGATCGCCCCGGCGACAAGCGACTGTTCGGATACATCACCGGTAAGGCAGACCCGGCCGAAATCCGGACTGCCATGGCGACACGGTTACCGGCCTATATGGTGCCCGCGGCGGTGATGGCGGTTGACAGTTTGCCGTTGACGGTCAACGGGAAGTTGGATCGGCGCGCACTCCCGGTGCCGGAGTATGTCGATACTCGGCAGTACCGTGCCCCGGAAACGCTCACCGAGGAGATCCTGGCCGGCATCTACGCCGAAGTCCTCGGTCTGGAGCGAGTCGGGGTCGACGATTCGTTTTTCAACCTCGGAGGGGACTCGCTGTCGGCGATGCGGGTGATCGCCGCCGCCAACGCCAGCCTCGACGCCGAGTTGGCGGTGCGAGTCATGTTCGATGCGCCGACGGTGCGTGGTTTGGCCCAGCAAGTGGGTCGCGCCGAGAGTTCGCGGGAAGTGGTCCCGGTCGAGGTGCTCAAGCCGGGCAACGGCGTTCCGTTGTGTTGCGTGCATGACGGATTCGGGTTGAGTTGGTCGTACCGGGCGTTGGGCCAGTACGTGGAGGGCCCGATCGTCGGGATCAACCGGGCGCCAGCCGATGGCGAATCCGAGGCACAGTCGATCCACGCCATGGCGGAAAGCTACGCCGATCGGCTTCAGAAGCTGTATCCGGTTGGGCCGTACCGGATTCTGGGGTGGTCGTTTGGTGGAGTCGTGGCTCATGCGTTGGCCGTTGAGCTTCAGCGGCGTGGGTGTGAGGTTCAGCGTCTGGTGCTGCTCGATGGCTTGCTGAACCCGAACAGGTTCTGGAAACGCATCACCAGGAGGATTGCGAAGAATCAGGCGGTGGCCGAGGGATGGGTTCTGGATTACATCCTGAGGACCAACAAGGTCCGGGTGCCCGTGCATTTCGGGTTACTGTCCTATTCGCGGGTGGCCGACATCATTGCCCGGCACGGGGCCAGTCCTCCGTCGCGGCAATTGGTGAAGTTCATGGCGCGCAGCGTGAGTGCGGGGCAGTTGTTCCTTCTCGATCATCGGCCTGAAGTTTTCGACGGTGATGTCGTGATGTTTTCGGCTGCCCGTCCTCGATGTGAGGACACCGGCGGGAATGGACTCATGTCGAAGATGGCGGGTCTGCGTAACCGCAGGGCCGCCGGAGCGCTGCTGCACAGTTGGCGCCCTTATGTTTCCGGGAAGATCACGGTGCTCCCGGTGGGCTGCACCCACTTCGAAATGTTCACCCCCGAAGCGCTGAGTGAGTACATCGAAAAGCTCAAGGCTGTCCTGGAAAGTGATTCGGAATAGTTTCGTGACGATGCTCTTGCGCACAAGCGTTGAGCGGCCGACGGGGGGACGGTGATCGTAAATGCGGACCACTTACAAACACGAGACGCGCGAATTCAACGCGGATACAGTTCCAAAAATGAGCAACGTCCTCGATGTGCTCGATCAGCGTACGTTCGACCTCGGGCTGGCGATAGGGGTCAACAGCCTTCTACAGAGCGCCTGGATTTATGACCGCCCGATCGACATCGAAGGTCTTCGCCAGTTCCACGACCACCTTCGGCGGGGACGGTTGTCCCGAGGCATCGAGCGTTCACCGCTGTCGTTCGGCCGGCACCGCTGGATAGCGTCGGACAATTCTTCCCCGCTCGAGATCGTCGAGACACCCAGGCCGCGTGAAGAATTCGATGACTGGCTCGGCGAGCAGATCAACACTCCACTCGATTGCGAGCACGGACCCGGCTGGCATCTCGCAGTGCTTCCGTTCACCGACGGAGGGTCTGGGGTGAGCCTGGTCGTCTCACATTGCCTCATCGACGGAGTTGGTCTCTGTGAGGCACTGGCTGATGCCGCACTCGGCCGTGACGATCCGATCAGCTGGCCGGCTGCCGAATCGCGCGGTCGTTGGGGAGCTCTGAGTCAGGACGCTTGGCAAACTGTGCGCGACATCCCCGCCATGGCGCGGGGCGTTGTCGCCGCGATTCGGCTGGCCCGGCGCAGTCGGGAGGGGCCGGCAGGTGCAAACCCCGCCACTTCGCCGACTTCCGCCTCGCCTGCACCAGACGCCATTTCCGACCAATCGATCCCGGTTCCGATGGCAACGATCCTCGTTGATGCCGACGAATGGGATTCTCGCGCAGAGGCACTCGGCGGGACCAGCAACACCCTTCTTGTGGCGCTGGCGGCTCGGCTGGCCCATCGCGCAGGACGTGTCGGCGCGGACGGGTCGGTGATCGTCATGATGCCGGTCAACCAGCGTGCCGACGGAGATACCCGCGCCAACGCGAGGAGTAGTGTCGCCGTGACGGTCGATCCCGCGCTGACGACCACGGACCTGCGTGAGATCCGGGCTGCGGTCAAACAAGCGCTGATCCGTCACGGGCAGGTGCCCGATGAGGAACACGCGGTGAATGCCATCATTCCCCTGCTGCCGAAGCGGTTCCTCGGGGCCACCTCCCGCACCGGTTCATCCAACCAGGTCGGTTCGTCCAACCTGGGTGTGGTCAACCCGGCCGCCAGCCGGGCAGATGGTACGGACGCCGACTACTTCGCCGTGAAAGTTCTCCCGTACCTGGGGCTGACGGAGGCGATGCTGCACCGGTTCGGCGGGACCCAGTCATTTCTGTCCGGGAGGGCGAACGGACGGGTATTCGTATCGGCCCATTCGTACCTCCCCGGCGGTATCAACTCGAATGAGCGCTTGCAGCACGATCTTTCGAATGCGTTGGACGACTTCTCCCTTACCGGAACACTCTTTTGAACGCTGGATCATATTTCAGGAGGATGGCATGAGCACCGATCTTCGGGTGGCGATTCAATCCGTACTCGGCCTGGCTGTGTTGGGCGCACTACTGTTCATCCCAGCGGGGACGCTCGACTACTGGCAGGCGTGGGTCTTTCTGTCGGTGTATGCGGTATTGGCAATCGCCTCCACCGTCTACCTGTTGAGGAAAGACAAGGCGATCGTCGAGCGGCGCATGCGGGTCGGTCAGAAGTCCGAATCGCGACCCGTCCAAAAGGTCGTGGTCCTCGTCATCGTGAATCTGTCCATCGCGCTGCCGGTGTTCTGTGCCCTGGACCATCGCTTCGGCTGGTCTCCGGTGCCCACCGCCGTATCCCTGATCGGCAACGCGATGTTCGCCGTCGGCCTTGGCATCACGATGTTCACCATGCTCCAGAACAGCTATGCGTCAGCGAACATCACCGTGGAGTCGGAGCAGAAGCTGGTCTCCACCGGGCTCTACGGGCTTGTGCGACACCCCATGTACATGGGGGCCCTGGTCATGGTGGCCGGGATGCCTCTCGCCCTCGGATCTTGGTGGGGCCTGGCCGTTCTCATTCCCGTATTGGTCCTCTACACCTTCCGTATCCACGATGAGGAGGAGCTGCTCGGGCAGCAACTCGCGGGATACGGGGAGTACATGCAGAAGGTGCACTATCGGCTGGTGCCGCTCGTTTGGTGACGTTCGGGTGGTTCAAAGATAGGTGCCGCTGAGCGAGAACTTTTCCAGGGCGGTCGAAAGATCAAGACGCAACTCATCGTTCGAGTTGGCACGTCCTGGCAGATATGAAATCAGCGAAATGAAGATCTGTCCGTTCATCGATCCCGAGAGCATGGTCTGTACACCGCCGTAGCGGTGCAACGTCGATGTGGCCACACCGAGGTGATGCAGCCTCAATGCGAACGAAACGGCATCCGTGCCATCTGCCCGGCCGGCGGCTGCGTCGATCTCTCCGACGTTGGATGCGCCGACGAGATTGAAGGGGTTGCCCCTGGTCGCGCTGCGGGCGGCTCTGAGCACCCGCTCGGACATCAGGGGCACAAGGGCGTTCATCACCTGCTGAGGGTCGGGCTCCTCCGAGTGCCGAATCAGTTCTTGTTTTACCGCGGCCCGGATCTCACGGAGGTCTGTCGTGGCGGATGCGGGGTCGACCTTCGCGCGAACGCCACCGAGGGCGTTGGCACGGGTGTCGTCGGCGGTGCGCTCGTTGACCGGGAGCGTCACCACCACTGAGCCATCCGTCGCCACTCTGCCGGCGTGGTGGGCGAGGTGGGCTGCGAGTCCCACGAGTAGCGTGTTGCGCGTTCCGCCGAGTGCTCGGGCGCGGGCGTCCCACTCATCCGCATCGACGAAGATCGTTGCGGTTGGGAGAAGATGGGATTCATCGGTTTCGGGGGGCGGCGCAGATATCAACGCAGTGGGTGGCTCGGGGGCCGCGGCACCGTTACGACCTTGTTGCCGCATCTGAATCGCGCCGACGATGGCACGGCTGATGGCGGGGATGTCTCTCAGGGTTTGGCCGGTGTCTTGGCAGATGGCTTGCCACCGCCCGCGTGATGTGGGGTCCGGCCAGGTGATCGGGTCGTCGCGGCCGAGTGCGGCATCTGCCATCGCCTGCCACAGCCCGACGCCGTCGGCGAGGCAGTGTGAGATGACCAGGCTCACTCCGGCGCCGCCGTCGGTGAACGGCGCGGTGGCGAGATGCCATGCGGGTCCGTGCTGGGAGTCCAGTGGAAAGTTGACCTGCTCGTCGAGCCAGTCATCGAATGCCTCACGCGGACGGGCCGACTCGACGATCTCCAGACCCGATAGGTTGTCGGATTTCACCCAGCGGCTGCGGCCGAACGGCAACGGCGATCGGGCTATACAGCGAGATAACCGTCCCCGCTCAAGATGGCCGTGGAACCGCCGCAGGCCGTCGATGTCAATAGGATGGTCATACACCCAGACACACTGCAGCAGGGTGTTCGAGCGAGTCGCTTGGCCGATGTCGTACATGGTCTGATCGAGCAGGTCGAGTACGTTGCTCATTTCTGTACGGTACGAGTCCGAACGCGGTTTCATTCGGCAAACGCGGCCCAATGCCTGGAAATCGACTGCGATAGCGCCCTTTACATGGTGCTTGCCAAGCGGGCGGCGAGGAGTCCGGCGAACTTGGCCGGGTCGTCGGGCAACCCGCCTTCAGCAAGAAGGGCAGTGCCGTAGAGTAATTCGGCGGTTTCAGCGAGTCGATGCGAACTGACATCGTCGCTGCCGTTACCGATCGCCTGTCGTAAGCCGATGACCAGCGGATGGCTCGGGTTGAGTTCGAGTATCCGCTTTCCGGTCGGAACCTCCTGCCCGGAGGCCCGATACATTCGGGCCAGCGCCGGCGTGATGCCGAACGTGGGGGTGATGAGGCACGCTGGAGACTCGGTCAAACGGCTGGACAATCGCACTTCCGAGACCCGTTCGCTCAGCGTCTCCTTCAGCCAGGCCAGCAGGTCGGCGAATTCTCGCTCCTGAGCCTCTCGCTCTGCCTTGTGGGCGTCCCGGTCCTCATCGGAGTCGAGGTCGACCTCACCCTTGGCAACTGATTGCAACGGCTTGCCGTCGAACTCCGGCACCGAACCGACCCAGATCTCGTCGACAGGATCGGTCAACAGCAATACCTCGTAACCTTTGTCCTTGAAGGCCTCGAGGTGCGGTGACTTCGAGAGTTGTTCGGCAGATGGGCCGGTGGCGTAGAAGATCTGTTCCTGCCCGTCCTTCATGCGTCCGACGTACTCGGCCAGCGTCGTGAGCCCCTCGTTTTTCTCGGCGTCGGAGAACGTGGAGGAGAACGAGGAGACCCGCAGCAGCGTGTCCTGGTTGTCCACGTCCGACAGCAGGCCTTCTTTCAGCACGGCGCCGAACTGCGTCCAGAAGATGCGGTAGTCCTCGGGCTTGCCGGTCTGTAGGTCCGCAATGGTCGACAGGACTTTCTTCGTCAGCCGGCGACGGATCGCGGTGACCTGGCGATCCTGCTGCAATATCTCACGAGAGACGTTGAGTGACATGCCTTGTGCATCCACTACGCCCTTGACGAAGCGCAGGTGACGGGGCATGAGTTCTTCGCAATCGCTCATGACGAAGACGCGCTTGATGTAGAGCTGGACACCGGTCTTGGCGTCCCTGGTGAACATGTCGAACGGGGCGTGGGACGGGATGAACAGCAAGGCCTGGTACTCGAAGCTGCCCTCTCCCTTCATCGAGATCACGGCGAGGGGATCGTCCCAGGCATGGGCGATGTGTTTGTAGAACTCGTGGTACTCCTCGTCGGAGACCTCGTCCTTCGGCCGGGCCCACAACGCCTTCATGGAGTTGAGCGTCTGGGTCTCGACGGTGACGGTGTCCGGGCCACCTTCCTCGGCGGCGGGAGTGTGTTGCTCGACCTGCATCCGGACGGGCCAGGCGATGAAGTCGGAGTACTTCTTGACGAGCTCTCGGATCTTCCATTCGGCCGTGTAGTCGTGAAGCTGGTCCTCGACATCGACAGGCTTCAGGTGCAGCGTTACCGACGTACCCTGCGGTGCGTCATCGACGTCTTCGATGGTGTAGGTGCCGTCACCGCTCGACACCCACCGGGTGGCCCCGCTCTCGCCGGCCTTGCAGGTGAGCAGCTCGACCTCGTCCGCCACCATGAAAGTTGAGTAGAAGCCGACGCCGAACTGTCCGATCAGCTCCTCGGAATCGGCCGCCTTCCTGGCTTCCTGCAATTGTTGCCGCAGCTGCGCGGTGCCTGACTTCGCGAGAGTGCCGATCAGCTCGACGACTTCCTCGTGCGTCATGCCGATGCCGTTGTCGCGCACCGTCAGTGTCCGAGGATCCCGTCCCACCTCGATGTCGATATGGAGGTCGGAGGTGTCGGCGGTGAGTTCCTTGTTCCGGAGCGTTTCGAGGCGGAGCTTGTCCAGGGCATCGGAAGCGTTCGAGATCAGCTCCCGGAGGAACGAGTCCTTGTTGGAGTACACCGAGTGGACCAGCAACTCAAGGAGCTGGCGTGCCTCCGCCTGGAACTCCAACCGCTCGACACGTGCAGACATTCGATTCCATTCCCACAGATCAACCTACGTCGGATATCTCCGAGGAGGATACCGAGCTGTAGTCGGCACGGATGGCTCCTGCGGCGCGACCGTCATCGTTCTTGCTGAGGGATTGCTGGAGCGCGCACATCTTCAAACGTTTGCTACTTATTGCAGTCGCAAATTTTGACGCGAGGTCTGGACCACCTGATCTGCTGGACAATCCCAGCTGAATCGACCTCTGCCAACGGTGCCGGCCAGGTCTGGAGGACCGCGTGCGCTGGTTCGTCGCTGGAATCGTCATCCGATTGATGTTTCCAAGTTCATCGTTCCCCGGACGGGCGTTCGGCACGGTTGTCGACCAAGTGTCGCTCACGTTCACTTCGCTGCATCGAACTACACCACTGTCATGCTGATTCACAGATTTTCCGTAGGTGGTGGTCGTGTCGACAGGTGGTGCCTCGGGCTGGTTGAAGCGAGCCGGCCGGTGATCCTCCCGTTGGCTCTCTAGTCGTCGGTCACCTCGGTGTCAACTTTGCTCAAAGAGTTGTGCAGTGCACTTTCCCGCGGGGTGAGCGGACTTGGAGGCGGGTTGCGCCCACGGATCCGCGATTATTACTCCGGAGTGGAAAGAGGCGGATATGCTAGCTGTCTGCAACTGTAGTTTTAGTAGCTGGAGTGGGCCACAGGAAACAGATGTCGTGACGGCGGGGTGTGGGGCCGGATGCGTTGCACCTGATTCTTGATCGATTTCACTGGTCGACTCGACGGTGGGGAGTACCAGGTGAGCATCGACCCGTTCGACGACAGACCAGCCCGTTGGGCGGTGCTGGCCGGCGGCTGTGTCGATCTAGCCGGTCTGGACTACAACGAACCGAACTGGTCGGGCAGCCGACCGAAAAGCCTGCCTGTCAGGCCGACTCAGGAACAGTGCACCGGCCGGTAAGAAGGCGCGGGGCCTGCAGCACATCTCGCGGTGGGAGAGTCCGATGCAGACCGATGAACAGTGGCTGCCCGTAATGCGTGCGCCGTGCCATCACTTCGCCCCCGTAGTCGTTATCACTGTTCAGGGGGAGGCGTCGTCGTGACTGCGGATCTGACTCGACGGTTGTCGTCGATCGATTTCTTGGATGAGGATGAGCACGATGCGTTGTTCGAGTGGAGCAATCGGGCGGTACTGACTGCGCCGACGAGTGGGTCGGCCTCCATTCCGGATTTGTTCGCAGCGCAGGCGGCCCGTGCGCCGGAGACGGTAGCGGTGACCTGTGATGGCCTGTCGATGTCCTATGCGGAACTCGATAAGGTCTCGAACCGGCTGGCACGCTATCTGATCGGCCTCGGAGCCGGGCCGGGCCGGTGCGTTGCGGTGTTGTTGCCGCGGTCAACGGACGCCATCGTGGCCATCCTCGGGATCCTGAAATCAGGTGCGGCGTATCTGCCGATCGATCCGATGCATCCCGACGCCCGGATTCAGTTTGTGCTTGGGGATGCGACACCTGTCGTGGCTCTGACAACCGGTGCTCTGGCCGGCCGTTTGGCCGACTTCGATGTGGCGGTGGTCGAATTGGACGATACGCGTATCGCTGCGCAGTCGATGGATCCGCTGCCGTTACCCATGTCTGCATCGGATGACATTGCCTACTTCATCTACACCTCGGGGACTACGGGTGTCCCCAAGGGTGTGGCGATCGCTCACCGCAATGTGGTGCGGTTGTTGCACGTCCTTGATGCCGAGTTGAGGTTGGGGGGTCAGGTCTGGACGCAGTGTCATTCTCTGGCGTTCGACTACTCGGTGTGGGAGATCTGGGGGGCGTTGCTGTTCGGCGGCCGATTGGTGGTGGTGCCGGAAGCCGTGACACGGACGCCGGTGGACCTGCTTGAGCTGTTGGTTGCCGAGCAGGTCACGCTGCTGAGTCAGACTCCGTCGGCATTCTGTGCGTTGCAGTCGGCTGATGAGATGCTCCCCGAGCTGGGCGGTCGGCTCAAGTTGGACGCAGTGGTGTTTGGTGGGGAAGCGCTTGAGCCGCACCGTCTTCGGGGGTGGCTGGATGCCCATCGGGCAGCGCCCCGCCTGATCAATATGTACGGCATCACCGAGACAACCGTTCATGCGTCATTTCGGGAAATCGTCGATGGTGACGTTCGGGGTGACGTCAGTCCTATTGGGCTGCCGTTGGCCCACCTCGGCTTTTTCGTGTTGGATGCGTCGTTGCATCCGGTGCCGGTCGGTGTGATGGGTGAGTTGTATGTCGTCGGCGCCGGGTTGGGTGTGGGGTATTGGCGTCGTGGTGGGTTGACGGCGTCGCGGTTTGTGGCGTGTCCGTTTGGTGGTGTCGGGGCGCGGATGTATCGCACCGGTGATTTGGTGCGTTGGGGTGCCGATGGGCAGTTGCAGTATTTGGGTCGGGCTGATGAGCAGGTCAAGATCCGTGGTTATCGCATTGAGTTGGGGGAGATTCAATCGGCTTTGGCTGATGTGGGCGGGGTGCAGCAGGCCGCGGTGATCGCGCGGGAGGATCGTCCCGGCGACAGGCGCCTTGTCGGTTATGTCACGGGGGCCGTTGATCCGGTTCGGGTGCGTGCGGCGTTGGCTGAGCGGTTGCCGGGGTATATGGTGCCTGCCGCGGTCGTGGTGCTGGACAGTTTGCCGTTGACGGTCAACGGCAAGCTTGACAAGCGGGCGCTGCCGGCGCCGGAGTACATCGATGTTGACCATTACCGGGCTCCGGCGACTCCCACCGAAGAGATCCTCGCCGGCATCTACGCCGAGGTGTTGGGGTTGGAGCGGGTCGGGGTGGATGACTCCTTCTTCGACCTGGGCGGGGATTCGTTGTCGGCCATTCGGTTGGTCAACGCGGTCAATGCGGGTTTGGGCTCCGCACTTGCGGTTCGGTCGGTGTTCGAGGCGCCGAGGGTGAGGGAGCTGGCTGGACGGGTCGGAGAAGGTTCGGGTGGTCGTGAGCCGCTGGTCGCCCAGGAGCGTCCGGCGGTCATTCCGTTGTCATATGCCCAACAGCGGCTGTGGTTCCTGGATCAGCTGGAGGGGCCGTCCGCGATTTACAACATGCCCACGGCGTTTCGGATAGTCGGAACGTTGGATGCGTCGGCATTGGGCGCGGCGTTCGCCGACGTGGTCGAGCGTCATGAGTCTCTGCGCACGGTGTTCACCTCGGTCGACGGCGTTCCTCGGCAGGTGGTTCTTCCTACCGAGGAAGCTGACTTCGGTTGGCAGGTGGTAGATGCCGGCGGCTGGTCGGCAGCCGAACTGGCCGAGGCGTGCGAAGAAGTGGCCGGCCGACCATTCGATCTCGCTGTCGAGATCCCCTTGCAGGCACGGCTTTTTCGCGTGCACGAGAACGAGCATGTTCTGGTGTCGGTGGTGCACCATATTGCCGCTGATGGTTGGTCGGTGACTCCGCTGGTGGCCGATGTCTGTGTGGCCTACGAAAGCCGTTGTGCGAGAAGGATGCCAGCGCAGCTGCCGTTGCCGGTGCAGTACGTGGACTACGCCCTGTGGCAACGGGCGTATCTCGGAGATCTGACCGATCCCGATAGTCGGATTTCTGGACAGCTCGCGCATTGGGAACGGGAGTTGGCCGGATTGCCCGAGCGTCTCGAATTGCCCACCGACCGGCCCTATCCGTTGGTGGCAGATCACCGGGGCGCGAGTGTGTCGGTGGAGTGGCCGGCCGAACTGCAACAGCGCGTCCGCGAAGTCGCTCGCGAACACAACGCGACGACATACATGGTGCTGCAGGCAGCGTTGACAATTCTGCTGTCGAAGCTCAGCTCCAGTTCCGATGTGGCGGTGGGAGTCCCGGTCGCGGGGCGTGGAGATGCCGTGCTCGACCAGGTGGTGGGGTTCTTCGTGAACACCTTGGTGTTGCGCGTTGATCTGACCGGCGATCCCACGCTTTCTCAGGTGCTGGGGCAGGTCCGTGCGCGCAGTCTGGCGGCACTGGAACACCAGGATGTGCCGTTTGAGATCGTGGTCGATCGGCTCAAGCCGACTCGATCGCTGGCTCATCACCCTCTGGTCCAGGTGATGTTGGCCTGGCAGAACTTCGCCGGACAGGACAACGGCACCGCGGCCGGTCCAGGCCTGGGTGATCTGCACGTGACCTCGTTACCGACAGATACCCATAGTGCTCGGATGGACCTGTCGATATACCTGGGGGAACGTTTCGACGAAACTGGCGAATCTGCCGGAATCGGCGGATCGGTGGAGTTCCGCACCGACGTGTTCGACACGGCCGGCATCCAATCCATGATCGACAGGTTGCAGCGGGTGCTGGCGGCGATCGCCACCGACCCGGAGCAGTCGCTGTCGTCGATAGAACTGCTGGATGCGCCCGATCAGACCCGCCTCGATGAGATGGGCAATCGGGGAGTGCTGACGACAGCGACGTCACCGGTGTCGATTCCGGTGATGTTCGAGCAGCAGGTGTCCCGTGACCCGGACGCAGTGGCGTTGGTGTGCGGGGATCGGTCGATGTCCTACCGCGAGGTGGATGAGGCATCGAATCGCTTGGCGCACTGTTTGATCGGCCTTGGGGCTGGGCCCGGCCGATACGTGGGTCTGCTGTTCAACCGGTGTGCCGAGGCAATCGTTTCGATCGTCGCTGTGCTCAAGTCGGGGGCAGCGTATCTGCCGATCGACCCTATGCACCCCGATGCGCGGATCACGTTCATGCTCGACGATGCCGCACCGCTCGCGGTCGTCACCACGGCGAACCTTGCCGGACGGCTCGACAACTGCGATGTCACGGTCATCGATGTCGACGACCCGCGCATCGACGCGGAGCGCGGTACTCCGTTACCCGCGCCCATTGCTGACGACATCGCCTACCTGATCTACACCTCGGGGACTACCGGCGTCCCGAAGGGTGTGGCCATCGCACACCACAACGTTACCCATCTCATGGACTCCCTCGACACCGGCGACTTGCCGCCGGCTTCAGAACAGGTGTGGTCGCAGTGGCATTCATACAGCTTCGACATCTCGGGCTGGGAAATCTTCAATGCCCTTCTGCGCGGCGGGCGCCTGGTCGTCATCCCGGAAGACACGGCGTGCTCGCCGGAAGACTTCCATGAGTTGTTGGTCTCTCAGCAAGTCAACGTCCTGGGCCTGACGCCGACGGCTGCTGCGGCGCTGTCGCCAGACGGTTTGGGATCAATTGCGTTACTGGTCGGCGGTGAGCCCTGCTCGGCCGAAGTAATGGACCGGTGGGCTCCAGGCCGCGTGATGATCAACCAGTACGGCCCGACCGAGACGACGATGTGGGTGACGCTGAGCGCCCCGTTGACGAGTGGGCGGGGGTGTCCACCGGTTGGCTCACCGGTACCGGGGGCCGCCTTGTTCGTTCTCGACCGATGGCTCCGGGAAGTACCCGCGGGTGTGGTGGGTGAGTTGTATGTCGCCGGCCGCAATGTGGGTGTGGGGTATTGGCGTCGTGGTGGGTTGACGGCGTCGCGGTTTGTGGCGTGTCCGTTTGGTGGTGTCGGGGCGCGGATGTATCGCACCGGTGATTTGGTGCGTTGGGGTGCCGATGGGCAGTTGCAGTATTTGGGTCGGGCTGATGAGCAGGTCAAGATCCGTGGTTATCGCATTGAGTTGGGGGAGATTCAATCGGCTTTGGCTGATGTGGGCGGGGTGCAGCAGGCCGCGGTGATCGCGCGGGAGGATCGTCCCGGCGACAGGCGCCTTGTCGGTTATGTCACGGGGGCCGTTGATCCGGTTCGGGTGCGTGCGGCGTTGGCTGAGCGGTTGCCGGGGTATATGGTGCCTGCCGCGGTCGTGGTGCTGGACAGTTTGCCGTTGACGGTCAACGGCAAGCTTGACAAGCGGGCGCTGCCGGCGCCGGAGTACATCGATGTTGACCATTACCGGGCTCCGGCGACTCCCACCGAAGAGATCCTCGCCGGCATCTACGCCGAGGTGTTGGGGTTGGAGCGGGTCGGGGTGGATGACTCCTTCTTCGACCTGGGCGGAGATTCGTTGTCGGCGATGCGACTGCTCGCCGCAGTCGATGCCCGCCTGGATGCTGAAGTGGCCGTCCGAACCCTGTTCGATGCACCCGCCATCGCCCAACTCGCGCTCCTCATCAAGGTGGGCTCGGGTGGTCGTGAGCCGCTGACCCCGCGGCAGCGTCCGGCGGTCATTCCGTTGTCATATGCCCAACAGCGGCTGTGGTTCCTGGATCAGTTCGAGGGCGGGGCGGCAACGTACAACATGCCGATCGCCTTCAAGATCAACGGTGTGCTGGACCGTCAGGCGCTTGAATCGGCGCTTGACGATGTGATTGCGCGCCACGAGTCGCTGCGTACGGTGTTCGTCGACGTCGACGGAGTGCCCTCGCAGACGATATTGCCGGCGCGGGCGGGAATGTGGAGGCCTTCGGACGCGGAGAACATGTCGGCGTCGGCAGGCGACGTCGCAGGCGGTTTGGTGGCGTTGGCCGGGCATCGATTTGTCTTGTCGGCAGAGGTGCCGGTCCGAGCCCAGATCTTCGAGGTCGGCCCTGAACAGCACGTCCTCGGGATCGTGTTGCACCACATCGCGTTTGATGGCTGGTCGATGGCTCCGATCGTGCGTGACGTCGGAGTCGCCTACGCCGCCAGGTGTGGCGGGCAGGTTCCTGACTGGACGCCGTTGCCGGTGCAATATGCCGATTACGCCCTTTGGCAGCGCGATCATCTGGGAGATCTGGCGGACCCTGACAGCCGGATCGCCGGGCAGTTGGCGTACTGGCGGAACGAGTTGGCGGACCTGCCCGAGGTGGTTTCGCTACCGGCCGACCGGCCTCGGCCGCCGGTGCCGAGTTATCACGGTGACGTGGTCGACCTGCGCATCGAGCCTGAGTTGTGGGCTGGGCTCAAGGCAGTCGCGGTGGACCACCACGCCACTGTGTCGATGGTGTTGCAAGCCGCTGCGGCGGTGGTGATGCATCTGGCCGGAGCCGGCGAAGACGTGGCGCTGGGTACGCCGATCGCCGGCCGGGTGGATACCGCGTTGGAAGACCTGGTGGGCTTCTTCGTGAACACCTGGGTGCTGCGCTCCGAGGTCAATTCCCAAGAGCGGTTCAGCGATGTCGTCGATCGAGTTCGGCAGAAGGCACTGGGGGCTTATGCGAATCAGGACGTGCCCTTCGAGTTGCTGGTGGAGCAACTCAACCCGACGCGGTCGACGTCGCATCAACCGTTGTTCCAGGTAGCCCTTGCCTTCCAGAACAATGCGCTCCCCGAGGTGTCTCTCGACGGAGTGGTCATCGAACCGGTGACGGTGCTGACCCACACCGCCAAGTTTGATCTGGATTTCGACATCAGGGAGGTTCCTGACCAGGATTCGGGTGCGCCGATGGCCACCGGGATCGTGACCTATGCCACCGATCTGTATGACCGCTCCAGTATCGAACGGTTGGTGGGGTGGTTCGGCCGGGTGGTCGAGGCGGTGGCGGCTGATTCGTCGGTGGTGGTGGGCGATGTGGCACTGCTTGAATGCGATGAGCGGAATCTGCTGCTGCACAGCTGGTCTGGTGCCGAGACGGGTGCTCCGGTGGGATTGGGGCCTGAGTTGTTGGCCGCGGCGGTGGCCGCAGATCCGGATGCGACGGCGCTCGTGGATGAGCGGCAGCAGCTGTCGTATCGCGAGTTGGATCAGGTGTCCAACCGGTTGGCGCGGGCATTGATCGCAGCGGGTGTCGGGCCGGAGTGTGCGGTCGTCGTGGCGATGGGTAGGTCGGCTGAACTGGTGACGGCATGGTGGGCGGTACTCAAGGCCGGAGGTGTGTACGTTCCCGTCGATCCCGGTCATCCGGCTGAACGGATCGCCATGGTTCTCGACACTGTCACGGCCGTATGCGTGCTGACGCGTGGCGCGGACGCCGTCGCCGGGACCGGTGAGTGCCCCGTGCTCCGTCTCGATACCCTCGATCTCTCGTCCCGGTCCGAAGACCCGATTACGGACATGGAGCGCCTGGCGCCGTCGCGGACCGACGATGCCGCATACGTGATCTTCACGTCAGGATCCACGGGAACGCCGAAGGGCGTGGCGGTCACCCACGCCGGTCTGCTGGGTGTGGCGGCCGCGCAGCGGACCGCGTTCGGCTTGCGGCCGAATGCTCGGGTGTTGATGGTGGCCGCGCCGACCTTCGATGCCTCGGTCTTCGAGGTGCTGTTGGCGGTGGGCTCCAGGGCAGCGTTGGTGGTGGCGCCGTCGAATTCCTATGCGGGAGCTGCGCTGACAGCGCTGGTGAAGGATGCTCACGTCGATGCGGCCGTGATCACCCCGACAGTCCTGGCCACCCTCGACCAGACCAACCTGGATGGACGACTCACGACGTTGATCACCGCGGGTGAGGCCTGCCCTGCGGAGTTGGTGGCCGCCTGGGCGCCCGGCCGGGCGATGTTCAACGCGTACGGCCCCACCGAGGGCACCATCTGGTCGACCTGCACCCCGCCGTTGTCTTCGGGAGGGCCTGTGGACATCGGTGCGCCGATTGCCGGTGTCTGCGCGTTGGTGCTCGACGCGCGGCTGAAGCCGGTGCCGATCGGCGTGGTCGGGGAGTTGTATCTGGCCGGGCCGGCATTGGCGCGTGGGTACGTGGGCCGGGCCGATCTGACCGCAGACCGCTTCGTGGCCAACCCCTTCGGAGGTTCCACGGTTCCGGGCACGCGCATGTATCGCACCGGTGACGTCGTGCGCTGGGCTCAGCGGGGGACGTTGGAGTACCTGGGCCGGGCCGATGCGCAGGTCAAACTGCGTGGACAGCGGTTGGAACTCGCCGAGATCGAGAACGCGATGCTGGTGTGCCCGCAGGTCAGGCGTGCCGCCGCGGCGGTGTATCACCGTGATACCGCCGACCATCTGGTTGCCTACGTGGCATTGGAGCAAAACAGCACCTCCGATCACGATGCCGAAGTCATCGATCAGTGGCAGCAGATGTACGACGAGTTGTATGACGCCGAGCTCGAGGATCCGAAGATCGGCGGTGATTTCCGAGGATGGAACAGCAGCTACACCGGCGAGGCGATTCCGCTGGCGGAGATGCAGGAGTGGCAGTCGGCTACGGTGGACCGAATTCTGGCCCTGAAACCGCAGCGGGTGCTCGAAATCGGTGCCGGTTCGGGCCTTGTGCTCTCCCAAGTCGCCCCCCACTGCGAGCTCTATGTGGGCACCGACATGTCGGCCGTGGCCATCGACAAGCTGGCGCACTCTTTGGAGGAGCAGAAAGTTCCGTGGCGGTACCGGGTTCGGCTGCTGGCCCGGCCCGCGCATGTCACCGATTCACTCCCGGTGGACTATTTCGACACGATCATCCTGAACTCCGTGATCCAGTACTTCCCTAATTCCGGCTACCTGGACGAGGTGATAGACCGGGCATTCGGGTTGCTGGCCGCCGGCGGAAAACTCTTCCTCGGAGATGTGCGCAATCACAGCCTGCAGGGGGCATTCCAGACCGCCGTAGCGATGGCACGTAACGGCAGTGACGATATCGAGGATATTCGCCGCCGGGTGCAGCGGTCCGTCCTGGGCGACCCCGAATTGCTCTTGGCGCCAGAGTTTTTCACTACGTGGGCGACCAGGCATTCGTCGGTGGCCGGGTTGGATATCCAGGTCAAGCGCGGTGAATACGACAATGAGTTGTCCCGCTACCGCTACGACGTCGTCATCCACAAGGCTCCGACGCCGGTGCGTTCGTTGGCCGCAGTACCCACCTGGCCATGGACGGACTGCGCCAGCCTGAGCGGGTTGGATGCCAAACTGCGGGCTCAGCGTCCGGCGATGATGCGAGTCAGCGCAATTCCACGCGCCGGGGTGATCGCCGACGTGGCTGCCGAACGTGCATTGGCGGCCGGTGAGTCCTTCGCCGACATCGCCGACATCGATGGGGCAGTTCTGCCTGAGCAGTTGTATCGGCTCGGTGAGGCACTCGGATATCGGACCGTGGTCACATGGGGTGCTCAGCCGGGCACGGTCGACGCGATCTACACGGCAACCACCGATGACGTATCCGTTCCGGTACAGACCGATCTGTATCTGCCGGCCGTCCGAAACCAGCAGCGCACCTCGTACTCCAACGATCCCGACGCCAACGGCAAGGTCAACGAAGTCCGGCAGTGGCTGGCTGACCGCTTGCCCGAATACATGGTGCCGACCCAGATCATCGTTGTCGAGGAGTTTCCTCTGACCACATCAGGCAAGATCGACCGTAAGTCGTTGCCAGAACCGTTGTTCGCCAATGCAGTCTTCCGGGCGCCGCAGACCGTGGTCGAGAAGGCGATCGGCGAGGCATTCGCTGATGTGCTGGGACTCGGGCAGGTCGGCCTCGATGACGACTTCTTCGCCCTCGGTGGAGATTCGTTGACAGCCACTCAAGTGTGTGCGCGACTGCAGCCGGAACTCGGCCGCGACGTACCGGTACGGTATCTGTTCGGCGCGCCCACAGTCGGTCGGTTGGCTGAGTGCCTTGACCATGAGGTGTCCGCGGTCGACGATAATGCAGAGCAAGTGGCCCCTGTTGAGGTTCTCAAAGAGGGCTCCGGAATTCCGTTGATTTGTATCCACGACGGGTTCGGGATGAGCCGGCAGTATCGTGCTCTAGGTGATTACGCGGATGGTCCTATCGTCGGAATCAATCAAATACCGGAAGACCTGGGCGTTGAATTCTCCTCGATCCGAAGCATGGCGGCCAGTTATGCAAACCGCGTACAACATCTTTATCCGAATGGTCCCTATCGGATTCTCGGATGGTCTTTCGGTGGCGTAGCCGCTCAGGCGCTCGCGGTAGAGCTTCAGCATCGGGGATGTGACGTCCGGAACCTTGTGTTGATAGATGCTGTATTGAGCAGGAACTGGTTTACGAAGCGCGTTGGGCGAGTCGTCGGAAGAAATCGCCGAGTGGCCGAGGGGCGGGTTTTGGGATTCATCTTGCAGACCAACAATATGGCGGTCCCTGCTCCTTGGAAACTTCTCGCGTATCGACAGGCTGAGATGCTCATTCGGCGTCGAGGGGCGAAGCTTACTTCTCCGGCTCAGGCGCTGCTCGAGTTCATGATCCAAAGCGTCGGTATAAATCAGCAGTGTCTCGCAGAACACACGCCCGATGTGTTCGATGGCGATATAATGATGTTTTCTGCTGCGCCTAATCTGAAAGACGGCGGCGTGGGTATCGGACCTTGGTCTAGGCGATGGCGAGCGCGACGGACCGCTAAGTCCCGTCTTGAGAACTGGCGACCTTACATTTCCGGTGAGATTTCTGCTCATACGGTTGACAGTGCGCACTACGAGATGTTGACCGCTAAGTCGCTGAGTCAATACGGTAACAAGCTCAAGAGCTTGTTGACCTCGTGATGGGTGGACAGTTCGTCAAAACCGCGGGGTGAACGGCCTTTTCGAAGCATTCCGCGAGGCCTCCAGGGTATCGGCGGTTCTGGTCACCAAATGCCCGGCACCAGGCGGTGCGGAACTTTCTGCATGTAGTCGTGGTAACCGAACAACTCTTCTTTGAGCAACTTTTCTTCGTCGCGGATTCGCAGCGCGAAGATTATAAGGGCGGGAACTGTGAAAATCAGACCCCAATAGGATCCGAGCGCAAGTGGAGTGCCTAAATACAGGCAGGTGGTAAACGTGTACATGGGGTGCCGTACTCGACCGTATATTCCGGTAGAGACGAGTGGTTGGTCTTCTTCCACTCGGATGGTCGTGGCTGCATGAGTATTCTGCGCGAAAACCAGTGTTATGCCGACAATCGCAATCAAAATCAGAATAAATCCCATTATGGAGATATGGGTCGGGACCGACGACCATCCAAATCGGTGGTCGAGCGCGCTGACGACGACCAGCGCAAGCCAGAAAAAATAATTCGTACCGGCCAGGAGCTTCTGCACCGGCCGCGTTTCGGTGGCAAGCATGCGGCGTTCGAGCACCGCGGGTGACCTGCGTAGGAGATAGAGACTCGAGACCCACGAGGAGATAATTATCACTGCGAAAAAGAGCCATGCTTTCCAATGGTCCAGTGTGCCCGCCGGGGCAAACAGGAGCAACCAAAGGCCCAGCATCAGAAGAAAGCCTGACGTCAGCATTTTGAGGATTGATTTCATGGACCCTCCCCGGGATCCCGTAATGATTTGTCTGAGCTTCAGAATACAGGTGAATTCTTACGGGCTCTATTGGTTTTACGGCTTTCTTCACGGCCCGAGCCGCATTGTGTGCGGGTGCAAATATCGAACGGAGGCAATCGTGGCGCATTGCCGCCCACTCGGGCCCTCGGCCTTTCGGGTTTGTGCTCCGGCGGCGGAGTCGGAACGGGCCGATGTATCTTGCCGGCGCACCAAAATGTGGCAGAACCCGTTGCCGCACAACTGGTTTCGCCATTCTGCAGGAAAGGTGACCGACCGGGCTCGGCGACGACTGTCGGGGGTGCCGAATACCTCCGCCGGCGAAGTCGCTGAGAGTCACCGACGGGCTGCTGAGGTCTGTGAGGAAGACGTATCGCTCAATTCGTCCCGATCACAGATACGTGCCGGCGAGCGAGTACTCGCTCAAGGCAGTGGAAAGCTGCCGACGTAGTTCATCTTTGGAGTTGAGGCGGCCTGGGAGGTAAGAAATCAGCGAGACGAAAACCCGCCCCTGCACCGTTCCCGACAGCATGGTCTGTAATCCCCCGTACTGCTGCATCGCCGGCCTGTCTACACCCAAGTGGTGCAGTCTGAGGGCAAAGGACTCGGCTGGTGTGCCGTCTGGCCGGCCGGCGTCGGCGTCGACCTCTCCGACGTTCGATGCGCCGACGAGGTTGAACGCGGCACCTCGTGTCGCACTGCGGGCAGCCATGAGGAGGCGCTTGGACAACAGCGGGACCAGCGCGTTCAGTGCCTCGTCGGAGTCGGGCACCTCCCGGTGACGAATCAGCGCTTGTTTCACCGTGGCCCGGATGTCGCTCAGGTCGGTTGTCGCGGATGCGGGGTCAATGGTGACCCGGACGCCGCTGATGGCGTTGGCGCGGGTGTCGTCTGGGGTGCGCTCGTTCACCGGAAGTGTCACGACCACGGAACCGTCGGTGGCCACTCGTCCGGCGCGCTGGGCGAGGAGAGAAGCCAGGCCTACGAGCAGGGTGTTGCGCGTTCCGCCGAGTGCTCGGGCGCGGGCGTCCCACTCGTCGGCGTCGACGAATACCGTTGCCACCGGGAGGTTGTACGAATCTTCGGTTCCGACTGGTGGAGCAGGTGACTTGGCCTTCGGAGCTGTGCCGGCCTTGGCGCCGTTGCGACTCTTCCGGCTGAAACGAATTGCCGAACCAATGGCACGGCTGATGGCGGGGATGTCTCTCAGGGTTTGGCCGGTGTCTTGGCAGATGGCTTGCCACCGCCCGCGTGATGTGGGGTCCGGCCAGGTGATCGGGTCGTCGCGGCCGAGTGCGGCATCTGCCATCGCCTGCCACAGCCCGACGCCGTCGGCGAGGCAGTGTGAGATGACCAGGCTCACTCCGGCGCCGCCGTCGGTGAACGGCGCGGTGGCGAGATGCCATGCGGGTCCGTGCTGGGAGTCCAGTGGAAAGTTGACCTGCTCGTCGAGCCAGTCATCGAATGCCTCACGCGGACGGGCCGACTCGACGAGCTCGAGGTCGGACGAACACGCGGTTGCCACCCAGCGGCTGCGGCCGAACGGCAACGGAGACTTTGCTATACAGCGAGATAACCGTCCCCGCTCAAGATGGCCGTGGAACAGCCGCAGACCGTCGATGTCAATAGGATGGTCATACACCCAGACACACTGCAGAAGCGTGGTCGATTCTGAAGCTTGCCCGAAGTCGAACATCGTCTGATCGAGCAGGTCGAGGACGTTGCGCATCAGATGACGCCGGTCGCCCGGACTATCAGCGAGACGCCAACCAATGCCAGGATGGCTGCCATGAACTTTCGGTGGTGAGCAAGTGCCAGCTCATGCAAACGCCGCAGCACCACTTCGGTCTTCTCCGGCGCAACCAGATTGCTGACCAGGATGACTTCTTCAACGCTGAGCGCGACGATCAGGAACACGATGGCGGCACCGATTTGCATCGCGATTCCGGCACCTGAGGCAACGATGAGGGCCAGGGCAAATACAACTCCGTCGGCGGGCAACACCATGAGGCCAATGATGAGCGAGATCCACGGCGAGCCGCTCTGCCACGCGTCGCGCGCGCTGGCTAGCATCCGTTGAATCCGAGAGTTCTTTTCTGGCACCGTATCCTGCGCGGGACGTACCAGCCGAGAGATGGCCGGCAGCGTAGCCAGATCGAACTTCCCGCCCGGCTCGTCCGCGTCCTGCCCCCGATCCCGCGTGTACGCGGCACGACTGCTCGGTGTCCGCTCGAACGAGCGGGTCACCAGCACGATGGCGATCAGCAACAGCAGCGCACCTGTGGTGATCACAATGAGCTGGACGGTGGGGCTCTCAGTCGGCTGCCCGAAACTCCTCGTCAGTGCAGCTGACGTCGGTGTGGAGTGGAGTAAGACCAACGGGATGAGCAGATAGGCAAGGCCGACCACGAGGATGCCGATCCAGTAAACGAGCAGATTCTGCATGGGCCGTGGTCGAGAGAGCACCAGAAGGATGATCCCGAGGCGCACGGGATTGACTGTGAACAACACCGCCAGCAGCAGTAATGGCCCCCACATGGCTTACACCGCTTCCGCCGGTGCGAGCTTTTCGCACAGCAGGTCCGCCAAGCCGTGCACCGTCGTGATTCCCGTTGCCGAGATCCGTATTCCGGTTTCGTTCTCGATGCGGGTGCGTAGTTCGAGTGCTCCCAGTGAATCCATGCCGTACTCGGAGAGCGGGCGGTCCGGGTCGACACTGCGGCGCAGGATCACGCTGACCTGATCTGAGATGACATGCCGCAACTTGCCGGCCCATTCTTCCGGGGGCAGCTCGTGGAGTTCGGCGTGCAGCTTGCTGGTGCCCGTCGAACTTTGACCGGTTGACCGGAATGCCTCGGCGAACGGGCTGCGTTCGGCGAACACGCTCAACCATGGCGTGCCCATGATCGGCGCGTAGCCGGTGTACGCCCGATCGTGACGCAGCAATGCTTCGAACGCATACGCACCTTCGTCAGGCGCGATGGCGATTCCGGCGCTCTCGGCCAGGTCGGTACCGCGGCCGATCTGCCCCCACGCGCCCCAAGCGATGGCGGTGCCCGGAAGGCCCTTGGACCGGCGCCACAAGCTGAAGGCGTCCAGCCAGCTGTTGGCCGCGGCGTAGGCTCCCTGCCCTGGGGACCCCACCAGTGCTGCCGCCGACGAGAACGAACAGAACCAGTCCAAAGGCTGGTCGGCGGTCGCGGTGTGAAGATTCCACGCGCCGTAGACCTTTGGTGCCCAGTCCCGTTCGATGAGCTCGTCGGTGATGTTGGTCAGCGCGGCATCCTCGATCACGCCCGCGGCGTGCAACACGCCCCGCACCGGGAGCCCGCCGGCGGTTGCGACTGCCACCAATCGTTCGGCGGTGCTCGGTTCGGCGATGTCGCCGCACTCGACCAGTACGTCGACGCCGGTCGCGCGAATGCGATCGATGATCTTCGATGCCGGTTCGCTCGGTTGCGATCGAGAGGACAGCACGATACGTCCGCATCCGTTGGCCGCCATTCTCTCGGCCATGAACAATCCGAGGCCTCCGAGACCACCGGTGACGATGTATGCGCCGTCCGGCCGGTACACCCGCACCTGTGACGGCGGAACCACAAGCCGGGTGGAACCGGTATGCGGGATGTCGAGCACCAGCTTGCCGGTGTGCTGCGCACCGCTGATCATCCGGATGGCGGTGGCCGCATCGGCCAGCGGATACCGGGTGAACTCGGGCCTCGGCAGGTCGCCCTCGGCGGTCAGCAGATACACGGTGGACAGCAGCTCGCGCAGCTGATCCGGATGGCTGACGGACATCAGCGCCAGGTCGACGGCGTAGAACGACAGGTTGCGCCGGAACGGGAACAGCCCCAACCGGGTGTCACCGTAGATGTCCCGCTTGCCGATCTCCACGAATCGCCCACCGAACGCCAGCAATTCGAGACCGGCTCGCTGCGCGGCACCGGTCACCGAATTGAGCACAATGTCCACCCCGTATCCCTGGGTGTCCTGGCGAATCCGATCGGCGAACTCCAGGGTGCGCGAGTCGTAGACATGATCGACGCCCATGTCCCGCAGCAACTGCCGGCGCTCCTCACTGCCGGCCGTGGCGAAGATCTCCGCGCCGGCGGCACGGGCGATGGCCATTGCGGCCTGGCCGACCCCGCCGGTCGCTGAGTGGATCAGCACCTTGTCGCCCGCCTTGATACGGGCCATGTCGTTGAGGCCGTAGTAGGCGGTCGCGGTCGCGATGGTCAGCGCCGCTGCCTCGGCATCGGACAACCCGGCCGGCAAGGTGGTGGCCAGCCGTGCGTCGCAGGTGACGAACGTACCCCAACAGCCCTCGGCACACAGACCGCCCACATGGTCACCGACCTTGTGGTCGGTGACGTCGGGTCCGACCGCGGTCACCACCCCGGCGAAGTCGATGCCGAGCTGGGGAAGCCGGCCGTCGAAGGCGGGGTAGCGGCCGAAAGCGACCAGTACATCGGCGAAGTTGATGCTGGAGGCGGTGACTGCGACCTCGATCTGTCCCGCACCCGGCGGAACATGTTCGCAGGCTACGAGTTCCATCGACTCCAGGTCCCCGGGCGTGCGGATCTGCAGCCGCATCCGGTCGCGTTCGTGATGGGCGATGGTGGTCTGGCGCTCCTCGGGACGCAGCGGGGCGAGGCACAGCCGGGCGGTGTACCACCGCCCGTTGCGCCATGCGGTCTCGTCTTCCTCGGATCCGCTGAGCAGTTGTGCGCCCAACTGCTCCACGTCGACGGTTTGGTCCACATCGATCTGCGTGGCGGCCAGATGCGGGTGTTCGGTGCCGATGACCCGGATCAGGCCGCGCAGTTCGGCTTGATCCAGATTGGCCACATCGCCGGCCACCACCGTCTGTGCGTTACGGGTCACGACGTACAGGCGGGGCAGTTCGCCGCTTATTTCCGGCAATTCGCGGGTCATGTGGACCAGATGACGAACGTATTCACGCCCCAACAACGGTGACTGCTCGGCGTGCTCACCGTCATTCGGCGCGGTCACGATGACCACCCCGGTGAAGCGGCCCGCCCGTAGATGACTGCCGAGCTGCTCGCAGGTGAGTGAGTCATCGGCCTGGTTGGGCCAACTCATGCTGGTGCACAGTGCGCCACGGTCTTTCAGGATCTCGCACAGCTTGTCGGCAACCACGTCCGGGCCTACGGCGGCGCTGATCACCAGCCATGAACCGGCATCGGCGTACTGGACGTCCGGCAGTTCCCGCTGACGCCATTCGACGGCGAGCAGTCTCTCGCTGAGAACCTGGTCGTCGTGCGCGCCGGCGGATGCGCCGGTGCCCAGGCGCAAACCCTGCACGCTCAGCAGCACATTGCCGTCGGTATCGAGAACGTCGATGTCGGCCTCGATGCCCGTGGTGTCAGCAGCGGTCAACCGCGTATAGCAGTAGCGCGCGTTGCGGGCCGGGCCGTACGTGCGCAACCGTCGGACCCCCAGCGGCAGGCCGAGCACGTCTCCGCCGAGTGCCTGGACATCGGGGTGAGCCTCGACCGATTGGAAGCAAGCATCGAGCAGTGCCGGATGTACGCCGTAGGCGTCCTGCTGTGAACGGATCGAACGGGGGAGCGCCACCTCAGCGAGCACCGTGCGCGCCTCTGCCTCGCCGGTGTGCACGGTGACGAGACCGGTGAATGCCGGGCCGTACTGAATGCCATGCTGACCCACCCGATTACGCACCTCGGAGCCATCCTCTTCGCAGGGATGGGCGGTCAGGATCGCGGAAATGTCATAGCTGGGCGGAATCTCATCCGCCGCGGCCCGCAGGACAGCCGCTGCATGCCGAGTCTGCTGGCCCTCCTCGTCGGTTTCGACGGTGAGGTCGGCGACACCGGGAGCAGATACCGTTGCCGAGGTACCGATCATGGTCTGCTCGTCCAGCAGCAACGCCTGCTCGAACCGGATGTCGCGGACTTCGGAGACCTCACCGATCACGGTCCGTGCGGCAGCCAGCGCCATCTCGCAGTACGCGGCACCAGGGAGCACGGCTACCGAGCGGACCTGATGATCCCCGAGCCACGGTTGGGCCCCGGTACCGACATCGGATTGCCACACATAGCGTTCCGGTTCCTCGTGCAACCGGACGTTGGCGCCCAACAGCGGATGCACCGCGATGGTGCACCCGCCATGGGTCGGGGCTTCCTGGCCACCGCCGCTGAGCCACAGCCGGCGGTGCGTCCAGGTCGGCAGCGGCGCATCCACCAGCTGACCACTCGGGCACAGCACCGAGAAGTCGACCTCCGCGCCGGCACTGTGAAGGTCGACCAGGAGCCCGCGCAGTCCGTTCGGCATCGATTGTTGACGACGCATTGCGGCCAAGGCAGCCATCGGTGTCTCGCGGCCGGCGGCGGTCTGTTCCAGGGCCCGGGTGAGCAGCGGATGCGGCGAAAGCTCGGCGAAGACCCGGTGGCCGTCCTCCAGCGCGGCTTGTACCGCGGTGGCGAAGCGCACCATCTTGCGCATGTTGGTCACCCAGTACTGGGCATCGCACACCGGCTGCTCGCGTGGGTCGAACAGGGTCGCGGAGTAGAACGGGATATCCGGTGTCATGGGTTTGAGATCAGCGAGCGCCTCGGTGAGATCGCCGACGATCGGTTCCACCTGCGGTGAATGGAAGGCGACGTCGACGGGGACTTCGCGGGCCATGATCCCACGTTGTTCCCAGTCTGCCACCAGGTCTCGCACGGTCTGCGTGGTGCCGGCGACAACAGTGGACTTGGGCGAAGCCACCACTGCCACCACAACGTCAGTGATACCGCGGCCCGTCAACTCCGAAAGTACTTGTTTGGCAGGCAGTTCCACGGCAGCAGTGGCGCCTTTGCCGGCGATTCGGGACATCAGTCGAGACCGGCGGCAGATGAGTCGCAGGCCGTCCTCCAGCGAGAGCGCCCCGGCGACGACAGCGGCTGCGCCTTCACCCAGGGAGTGGCCGATGACCGCGCCGGGATGCACGCCATGTGCCCTCATGGTGGCGGCCATGGCGACCTGCATGGTGAACAATGTCGGCTGTAACCGGTCCTGGCCGGTCACGGTTTCCGGCGACGACATCGCCTCGGTCACAGAGAATCCCGACTCTGCGGCAATGATCGGTTCGGCTTGCGCCACGGTGGCGGCGAACACGGGTTCGGTCGTCAGCAGGTCGGCGCCCATTCCGGCCCATTGCGAACCCTGACCGGAGAACACCCACACCGGCCCTCGGTCGTCGCGCCCCACTGCGGCTTGATAGGGGGTGTCACCCTCGGCGACCTCGCGCAAGGCGGCAACAAGTTCCGGTCGGTTGCCGGCACTGACGGCGGTGCGTACCGGTCGGTGTACGCGGCGGGAGGCCAAGGTATAGGCCAGGTCGGTCAGGTCGACATCTTCGTGTGCTTCGACCCAGTCGGCCAGCCGGCCCGCCGTGCGACGCAGTTCTTCGGCCGAGGTGGATGACAGCGGGAACAGCAAGGACACCGCCGGCCGGGTCGCCCCGCGTTCTGAGGCACCGGGCGGCGCTTGCTCCACGATCGCGTGAACGTTGGTACCCGAGAGCCCGTAGGAGGACACCGCTGCGCGCCGGGGGTGGTGTCCGTTGGTGCACCACGGTGTTGTCTCCTGTGGCACGAAGAGGTGGGTCGGAATCTCTGCGAGCTTGTCGGGCAGGCGGGTGAAATGCAGGTTCTGCGGAACCTCACCGTGCTGCACGGCGAGGACCGCCTTCATCAGTCCGACAGCACCCGAGGCCGCCTGGGCATGCCCGAGGTTGGTCTTCACCGAGGCGAGCGCACATGGGCCGTCGATGCCGTAAACCTTGGCCAAACTGGCGTATTCGATGGGGTCGCCCACGGGTGTCCCGGTGCCGTGCGCCTCGACCATTCCGACGGTGCCGGGATCCACCCCGGCGGCGGCGAGGGCTGCCCGATAGACCGCGGTCTGGGCGGCATCCGACGGCGTTGCGATGTTCACGGTGTGGCCGTCTTGATTGGCGGCTGTGCCCCGTACGACCGCCAGGATACGGTCTCCGTCCCGCACGGCGTCGGCGAGTCGCTTGAGCAACACCACGACACAGCCTTCACCGCTTACGAATCCGTCGGCCGCGACATCGAAGGCGTGGCAGTGCCCGGTCGCCGACAGCATGCCCTCGGCTGAACCGGACGCGAACTTGCGCGGGTCCAATGCCAATGTGGCGCCGCCCGCCAGGGCGAAATCGCTCTCACCCTCGTGCAGGCTGCGACACGCCAGGTGCACCGCCGTCAGGCCGGAGGAGCATGCCGTGTCGACGGTGAGCGCCGGGCCGTGTACCCCGAGCGCATAGGCGATCCGGCCCGATGCCAGGCTGAAGTTGTTGCCGCTGAAGCCATATGCGGCTTCGAGGACCTGAGCGTCAGCTGCCAGCATCTGGTAGTCGGCGTGCGTCATCCCGACGAACACACCTGTCAGTGAATCGGCAAGCGAATCCCGCGTGAGTCCGGCGTGCTCCATCGCCTCCCATGCAGTCTCCAGCAACAGCCGCTGCTGCGGATCGAGTGCGGCACTTTCACGTTCGTTGATTCCGAAGAACTCAGCGTCGAAGCCGGCAACGTCGTCGAGGAATGCGCCCCACTTCGAGACCGACCGGCCGGGCACGCCTGGCTCCGGATCGTAGTATTCGTCGGCGTCCCAGCGGTCTGGCGGAACCTCGGTGACCAGGTCGTCGCCTCGGATCAATGCCTCCCACAGGCGCTCGGGGGAGTCGATGCCACCCGGAAGCCGGCAGGACATGCCGATGATGGCAACCGGGGTGACCGGTGCGGCGGGCACGGGGGCCGTACCGGTCCCGGAATCTGCTCCCGGAAGCCCCCCGCGCACGATTTCGGATGCATTCAATTGCCACTCCTCCCGGCAGGCCTTTCCGCGGTTCATCCGCGACAAGGCCAGAAGCCTGCATTCGAACGCCGAGCCGCAGAATTTGATCGCCGGTAGCGAGCGTCCATTAGCGGCTCAACGCCCGTCGCGGGCGCTCACAAACGTTAACAGTATGTTCGCTGCGCAAAGTTGTCTCGCGATCCGATCAATCCACAGGTGAGATGCAGGCGATTTCAACTACTTCGGGGTCTTTCGCCTGCTCAAGCCTCAACAGTCAAGATCAGAGGCGTTTCGCGGCTTTCGTTGCACTGTTTCGCTCACTTCGGCACGTTGGCGCGGAATGACGTGGATGTGATTCATAAGGCTACTCAAATTTAGTTTGCTGGCTGATCCGGATATCTCGGCACGCTTACCGCGATACCCTGACTCCCGTGGGCGAGGCATCCATTTTGACGTTGTTGCAGGAGCGGGCGGGTCTGCAGGGTGACGACACGGCGATGACGTTTGTTGACTATGAACATAATTCCGACGGGTCGGCAGAGAGCCTGACGTACTCCCAGCTGTATCGACGTGCGTGCAACGTGGCGCGGGAGCTGAGTAGATTCGGCTCACCCGGTGACCGCGCGCTCATCCTGGCGCCTCAGGGGTTGGACTACATCGTCGCTTTCTTCGGTGCGCTGCAGGCGGGCCGGATCGCGGTTCCGTTGGCGGTTCCCATGGGAGGTGTCAGCGACGAGCGGGTGAGTTCGGTACTCCAGGATGCGGAGCCCTCGGTCATCCTGACGACGTCTGCGGTCGTTGATGCGGTCACCGACTACCTCAAGGCGAATTCCCTGTCGGCACCGGCGATCGTCCAAGTCGACACTCTGGACCTCGATGCTGTCGGCGGGCCGGGATCACACAGCGAGAATCCCACGGATACCGCGTATTTGCAGTACACATCCGGGTCGACCCGTCAGCCGGCGGGGGTCATGATGTCGCACCGAAACCTCTTGGCCAACTTTGAACAGCTGATGTCCGGTTACTTCGCGGACTTCGGAAATGTCGTACCGGAGGGTTCGGCCATCGTGTCGTGGCTGCCCTTCTATCACGACATGGGTTTGTACCTCGGAGTCTGCGGGCCGGTGCTGGCAGGAGTGCCCGCCGTGCTGATGAGCCCGGTGGCGTTCCTGCAACGGCCCGCACGGTGGATGCAGATGCTCGCGACCAACGGCCGTACCTACACGGCCGCACCGAACTTCGCGTTCGAACTGGCGGTGCGCAAGACATCGGACGCGGACATGACCGGGCTTGATCTCTCTCAGATTCTCGTCATCATCACCGGTAGCGAGCGGGTGCACCCCGCCACGCTCGAGCGTTTCACCCAGCGGTTCGCCAGGCTCAACCTTGACCCGGCGGTGATCCGGCCTTCCTACGGGATGGCTGAGGCCACGGTGTACATCGCAACCCGCGAAGCGGGTGAGCCGCCGGCGATCGTGCGCTTCGAATCCGAACCGCTGACCGCCGGCACCGCGCAGCGCTGCGACAACGGAACGGGCACCCCGCTGGTCAGTTACGGCATCCCGGTCTCGCCGACGATCAGGATCGTCGAACCCGAGACCCACACCGAGTGTCCGCCCGGAACCGTCGGGGAGATCTGGGTATATGGCGACAACGTCGCAAGTGGCTACTGGAACAGGGCGGATGCAACCGAGTCGACCTTCGGCGCGCGGATTGCTGCTGCGGCAGTGGGCACGCCAGAAGGCCCCTGGCTGCGCACCGGGGATTCGGGGTTCATGTTCGATGACGAGCTATACGTCATCGGCCGGATCAAGGATCTGCTGATCGTGTACGGGCGTAATCACTCTCCCGACGACATCGAGGCCACCATCCAGGAGATCAGCCGGGGCCGGTGTGCAGCCATCGCGGTCCCGGACGGCGCTACCGAAAAACTGGTTGTCATCGTCGAATTCAGAAGGCGGTCGGAATCGGCCGACGGCCCCGCCGAGCAAATTTCTGCGGTCAAGCGCGATGTCACCTCGGCCATCTTCAACACCCACAGCCTGGGAGTGGCCGATCTTGTTCTGGTACCTCCAGGTTCGATCCCGATCACCACGAGCGGCAAGGTCCGGCGTGCGGCCTGCGTCGACCAGTACCGGCAGGGCGAATTCGCCAGGCTGGAAGCGTGAGTGTCTGTCGGGGAACGGAACGTGAACCTTGCCTATGCCGATCACGGCGGCGACGGGGAGCCCGTGTTGTTCATCGCCGGTCAAGGCGGGGTAGGGCGGACCTGGGATCTCCATCAGGTACCCGCGTTCCGCGCCGCGGGATATCGGGTGATCACCTTCGACAACAGAGGCGTGGGTGCGACGTCGGACGCCAACGGCTTCAGTTCGGCGACGATGGTTGCTGACACGGCCGAGCTGATCGAAGGACTCGATCTCGGACCCGTCCGGGTGGTGGCGGTCTCGATGGGCTCATATATCGCACAAGAATTGATGCTTTCCCGCCCCGAATTGGTACGGCAGGCCGCATTGATGGCAACGCGGGCCCGTCACGACCGCACGCGGGAATTCTTCCGCACGGCTGAAGAGGATCTGGCCGGTGCGGGGGTGCGGTTGCCCGCCACATACGATGCGAAACTACGCTTGCTTGAAAGCTTTTCACCGAGGACGTTGAATGATGAGGAAGCCGTACGTGACTGGATCGACATGTTCACGAGGTGGCCGGCGAAGGTGACACCAGGTATTCGCGCCCAATACGGCGTCGCGCCGCAGAGCGATCGGCGACCCGCCTACCGGACAATCACCACCGACGTTCTCGTCATCGGATTTGCCGACGATCTCGTGATGCCGCCGCACCTGGGAGCGGAGGTGGCAGATGCGTTGCCCAACGGGCGATATCTTGAAATCGCCAATACCGGTCACCTCGGTTTTCTGGAACGGCCAGATGCCGTGAACGCTGCAATTCTGGACTTCTTCCTCGTCGAAGCCTGCGGCCGTGCGTAGAAACCGCGAAATGACCCAGACCCACAGCCGTCCCGCAGCGATTGCCCAGGGATGCCAGACTATTAGCTGCGTTAAATTCCGTTCCCGCTTCGACGGTGCGCGATATGGATTACGATCCCGTATCACCTTGGGAATGGACCGATATGGAGGTGGCCTGAATGATCTACTTGTCAGGTTCGAACTGTCCTGCCCGAGTTACCGTGTGTCTGCCGTGACCACAGCGCCCGGCTGGGTTCGAATGCCAACCGCATCAGTGTTGCCGATGCCTCGCCGAGGATCGCGGTCGATGTACTTCGCCGGCTCCTGTGGCGTGGATGGTCCGGACTAGACCGCGGATTCAGGGGGTACTTGAACGTGGGGGTTCTGAAGCGGGTTTGGATTCCGCTGTTGATATTGGTGGTCCTGGGTGCCGGAGGATTCACCGTCCTTCGGCTGCATAAAGTTTTCGGCTCCGAGACGCGCCCTGCTTATGCCGACACCGAGCTCGAGGAGCGCAAGCCCTACGATCCCAAGCAATTGGTGTACGAGGTATTCGGTCCGCCTGGGACTGTCGCCAACATCAGCTATTTCGACGTCGACGCCGAGCCACAGTTCGTCGAAGGCGCAAGCCTGCCATGGTCATTGAAGTTCCCGATGAGCGAGGCCACCTCGATGGTCAACGTCATCGCGCAGGGCGACAGCGACAGAATCGGCTGCCGCATCATCATCGATGACAAGGTGAAGTCGGAAAGAGTCGAGAACGGCGAAAGTGCCTTCACCTACTGTCTTTTGAAGGCCGCATGAGCAGCCCCACCACGAGCCCGCCCCCGAACCCGACGCCGGGTGCGATCCCAGTGGCCAAACCGCCGTTCATCGCGAGGATGATCCGCACGCTCGCGGTGCCGATCATCCTCGGCTGGGTGGTGATCGCATACGTCCTGAGTGCGGTCGTACCTCCGTTGGAGCAAGTGGAGAAGGAGCACTCCGTATCGCTGATCCCCAGCGACGCGCCGTCGTTCGAGGCGGTCCAACGTATGGGGAGGAACTTTCACGAGGCCACCTCCAACAGCGCGGCGATCATCGTGCTCGAGGGCGAGCAGCCCCTCGGTGACGAGGCGCACCGGTACTACAACGATCTGATCCGCCAGCTGGAAGCTGACCCGGCCCACGTGCAGCATGTGCAGGATTTCTGGGGCGACCCGCTCATGGCCGGTGCGGCCCAGAGCGCCGACAACAAGGCCGTGTACGTCCAGATGGGGCTCGCCGGCGACCTCGGCCAGCCACTGTCGAACGAGTCCCTGGAAGCGGTCCGGGGCATCGTCGACCGCAGTTCGCCCCCGCCGGGGGTCAAGGCCTATGTCACCGGGCCGGCGGCGATGGTCGCCGATCTGAGCGCGAGCGGCAACAAGACCGTTCTGCTGGTGACGGGCCTGAGCCTGGCAGTGATCCTGACGATGCTGCTGTTCTTCTTCCGCTCGATCTTCACGGCCGTGATCCTGCTGTTCCTGGTGGGCATCCAATTGCAGGTGGCCCGCGGCGTGGTGGCGCTTCTCGGCGATCAGGGCCTCATCGGCCTGTCCACGTATGCGGTCAACCTTCTGGTGACTCTGGGTATTGCAGCCGGAACTGACTACGGCATCTTCTTCGTCGGCCGCTACCAAGAGGCGCGTCAGGCCGGTGAGGACAAGGAATTGTCCTTCTACACCACGTATCGCAGCGTCGGCAAGGTGGTGTTGGCATCCGGTCTGACCATCGCCGGCGCGGTTTTCTGCCTCAGCTTTACCCGGTTGCCCTACTTCCGGACACTCGGTATCCCGTGTGCCCTCGGCATGGTGGTGGCGGTGGCGGTGGCGTTGACGCTGATCCCGGCGGTTCTGGCGCTGGGCAGCCGATTCGGGTTGTTCGAGCCCAAGCGCAAGATCATCGCCCGTCGATGGCGACGCATCGGCACGGCGATCGTCCGTTGGCCAGCGCCCATCCTCGTCGCCGCATGCGCGGTGTCACTGATCGGCTTGCTGGCGCTGCCCGCCTACCAGGCCGGCTACAACGACCAGAAATATCTGCCCAAGGACATTCCCGCCAACGCCGGATATGAGGCCGCGGGCCGGCATTTTCAGCAGTCGCTGATGGCCTCGCCCGACGTGTTGCTGGTCGAGGCCGACCATGACATGCGGAACCCGGCAGATTTTCTGGTGCTGAACAAGCTGACCAAGGGCGTGCTGGCCGTTCCCGGGGTGGCCCGCGTGCAGGCCGCGACCCGGCCGGAGGGTACTCCCCTCAAGCACACGACGATTCCGTTCATCATCAGCTCCTCGAATGCCGGCCAGCTGCAGCTCTTGCCGTTCCAGAAGGCCCGTATGAACGACTTGCTCACCCAGGCCGACGAGATCTCGAAGACCATCGCCACGATGCAACGCATGTACGGCCTGATGCAGCAACTCGCCGTCACCACCAACAGTCTGGTCGGCAAGACACACGAACTCGAAGACACCACGCTCGAGTTGCGGGACCACATGGCGGATTTCGACGACTTCTGGCGACCCCTCCGCAACTACCTGTACTGGGAACCGCACTGCTTCAACATCCCGCTGTGCTGGTCCATCAAATCGTTGTTCGAGGCGCTGGACGGTGTCGACAAGCTGACTGTCTCCATGCACCAGCTGATCGGCAACCTCGATCAACTCAACCTGCTCATGCCGCAGATGATCGCCCAGTTCCCAGCGATGATCGCCACGATGGAGAGCACCAGGACCATGATGCTGTCGATGCGCAGCACGATGGCGGGGATCCTGGCACAGATGGACGAGATGTCCGATGGTGCAACGGCTATGGGCCGAGCCTTCGACGACGCCCAGAACGACGATTCCTTCTACATCCCGCCTGACGTGTTCAAGAACGCAGACTTCAAGCGAGTGATGGACGTGTTCCTGTCGCCGGACGGGAAGACGGCGCGTCTGCTCATCTCGCAACGAGGGGATCCGGCGACACCCGAAGGCATTTCGCGGGTCGAGCCGATCCGGACTGCCGCCGAGGAGGCACTCAAGGGAACACCGTTGGAGAACGCCAGGCTCTATCTGACCGGCAGCTCGGCGATGGCCAAAGATCAGGTGGACGGGTCTACCTATGACCTCCTGATCGCCGGAATCGCCGCACTGTGTCTGATCTTCATCATCATGCTGATCATGATCCGGAGTCTGGTGGCCGCAATGGTGATCGTGGGAACGGTCGCCCTGTCACTCGGAGCGGCATTCGGCATGTCTGTCCTGATCTGGCAGCACATTCTCGGCATTCAGTTGAACTGGATCGTGCTCGCGATCGCGCTCATCATCCTGTTGGCGGTCGGCTCCGACTACAACCTGCTGTTGGTGTCCCGGATGAAAGAGGAGATCCAGGCGGGCATCAATACGGGCATCATCCGCGCCATGGCGGGCAGCGGCAAGGTCGTGACGATCGCCGGTCTGGTGTTCGCCTCAACCATGCTGGCGATGTTGGCCAGCGATGTGCGCACCATCGGCCAGGTCGGTTCGACCATCGGTATCGGTCTCCTCTTCGACACGTTGATCGTTCGTGCGTTCATGACGCCGTCCATCGCAGCCCTGCTGGGCCGGTGGTTCTGGTGGCCGTTGCACGTCCGACAGCGACCGGCCAGTGCGCTGCTGCGGCCCATCGGGCCCCGACCGCTGGTCCGTTCCCTGTTGCTGAACCCCGACGAACGCTGACCCGTGGGACGCAACGAGCCACCGCGTATCGCGAGGATCATTCACCGGTTGGCGGTGCCGATCATCCTCGGCTGGTTGGTGTTTGTCGCGATTGCGACCTTCGCCATCCCGTCGCTCGAACAGGTCGGCCGGCAGTATTCGGTGTCGCTGGTCCCCAAGGACGCCCCGTCGTTCCATGCGATGCAGCGCATCGGCAAGAACTTCGGCGAATCGGATTCCGACAGTGTGGCGATGATCGTCGTGGAGAGTCAACAACCTCTCGACGACGAGGCACACGCCTACTACGACGACCTCATACGGCAGTTGAAGGCCGACACCCGACACGTGCAGCACGTGCAGGATTACTGGGGCGATCCGCTCACCGCACCGGCGGTCCAGAGCGCAGACGACAAGGCGGTTTATGTCCAGCTGAATCTGGCTGGTAACCAAGGCGAATCCCTGGCGAACGAGTCCGTGGAATCAATCCGCGACATCGTGGCGCGCACACCGTCTCCGCCGGGAGTGAAGGCCTACGTCACCGGCCCCGCGCCGTTGGTCGCAGACATGAACCATGCCGGCGACAAGTCCATCATCAAGATCACCATCGTCACCCTCGTGGTGATCCTTGCCATGCTCCTGCTGGTCTACCGTTCTTTGGTCACCGCGGTCCTTCTCCTCCTCATGGTGGGTATCCAGGTCCAGGCCGCTCGTGGGGTGGTCGCGTTCCTGGGCCTGCACCAGGTCATCGGGCTGTCGACGTTCGCGGTCAACCTGCTGGTGTCGCTGGGCATCGCCGTGGGAACCGACTACGGCATATTCTTCCTCGGCCGATATCAGGAGGCGCGGCAGGCCGGCGAAGACCGGGAAACCGCCTTCTACACCACGTATCGAAGTGTGGCCAAGGTCGTCCTCGGCTCCGGGCTGACCATCGCCGGAGCCATCTTCTGTCTGAGTTTCGCCCGGCTGCCCTACTTCCAGACCATGGGTGTCCCGACCGCGGTCGCCATGGTGGTCGCGGTCGCGGTCGCACTGACGCTGGTTCCCGCCGTGCTCGCGGTGGGAGGTCGGTTCGGGCTCTTCGAACCGAAACGCAAGATCATCGTCCGGCGCTGGCGGCGGTTGGCGACGGCGATCGTCCGCTGGCCGGCACCCATTCTCGTCACCGCGTGTGCCATCGCGCTGACCGGGTTGTTGGCGTTACCGGCCTACCAGACCAGCTACAACGACCGTCTGTATGTGCCCGGCGACATCCCTGCCAACGTCGGCTATGCGGCTGCGGAGAGACACTTCCCGCAGTCCCGGATGACCCCCGACATCTTGATGCTCGAAGCAGATCACGATATGCGCAATCCGTCGGATCTGCTGATCTTGAACAAGGTGGCGAAGGGGATCTTCGCTGTCCCGGGCATATCGCGTGTGCAGGGGATAACCCGGCCTGAGGGCAATCCGATCGACCGGACTTCGATACCGTTCCTGCTCAGCCTGCAGAGCGCCAATCAGAAACAGGTCGTGCCGTTCCAGAAGGACCGCATGAAGGACCTGCTGAAGCAGGCAGACGACATCACCACGATGATCAACATCACGCAGCGGCTCTACGGTGTGGGTCAGCAAATGGCCACCACGACACATCGGATGACGGAGGACACGCGCGAATTGGAAGCTGTCACGGATGAGCTGCGGGACCACGTCGCGGATTTCGACGACTTCTTCCGGCCGATCCGCAACTACTTCTATTGGGAACCGCATTGCTTCGACATCCCGTTCTGTTGGTCGACGAGATCCTTGTTCGACTCGATCGACGGGGTCGATTCGGTCTCTGACAAATTGCGTGAGCTCAGTCAGGAGACCGACAAGCTCGATGTGCTGATGCCCCAGCTGATGGCGCAGTTCCCGAAGATGATCGCGAGCATGAAGGCGATGAGGGCCGGGATTCTGACCATGCACAGCACGATGGCCGGCACCCTCGCGTTGATGGACGAGATGAGCGCGAACGCCACCGCGATGGGTCAGGCATTCGACGCCGCCCGAAACGACGACTCCTTCTACCTGCCGCCGGAAGTCCTCGAAAACGAGGACTTCAAGCGCGCGATGACCCTGTTCTTCTCACCGGACGGTAAGTCGGCCCGATTCATCATTTCGCACCGGGGGGACCCGGCGACAGCTGAAGGCATCTCGCGGGTCGACGCGGTGGTCAAAGCGGCCGAAGAAGCACTGAAGGTCACTCCGTTGGAGAGCGCCAAGATCTATTTGGCCGGTACCGCACCGACTTTCAAGGACATGCGGGACGGCTCGACCTACGACCTCCTCATCGCGGGAGTCGCTGCTCTGTGTCTGATCTTCGTCATCATGCTGCTGGTGACGCGCAGCCTGATCGCAGCGCTGGTCATCGTTGGCACGGTGGCACTTTCGCTGGGTGCGGCGTTCGGGCTCTCGGTGCTGATCTGGCAGCACATTCTCGGGATAGACCTGCACTGGCTCGTGCTCGCGATGTCGGTGATCATCCTTTTGGCCGTCGGTTCCGATTACAACCTGCTGTTGGTGTCGCGGATGAGAGAAGAAATCGGCGCGGGAATCAACACCGGCATCATCCGAGCCATGGGCGGTAGTGGCAAAGTGGTGACCGCCGCGGGTCTGGTCTTCGCATTCACCATGATGTCGATGGTGGTGAGTGATCTGCGGATCATCGGCCAGGTGGGTTCCACGATCGGCATAGGCCTGCTGTTGGACACCTTGGTGGTGCGGGCGCTCATGACGCCGTCCATCGCCGCGCTGCTGGGACGTTGGTTCTGGTGGCCGCAGCAGGTGCGTCAGCGGCCCGCGAGCGCGTTGTTGAGAGACACGGCGCCCCGGCCGGTGGCGCGCTCGCTAATGCTTCCGCCCGACGAACGCTGATTTGTCTGCGCCTGTTCTGAGCCGCACCGACACATCGCCGAATTGGGCAAATGACCTAATTTGTGGCCCGCGCAGCAAATTGCCAAAACCCCAAGAGTATTCACTTTGGGCGGGTAGAGTCCGGGCATCGGGGGAGGAGGTCTTCACGCATGATTGAACTATCGCCGATCAAAGTGGCAGTCGCCGTCGGTGCTTTGGCAACATCCCTTTCTGCCGGCGCGGGTGTCGCGTCTGCAGATCCCAGGCTTGATTCCGCTGTGAACACCACCTGTAGCTATTCACAGGTGATGGGCGCGCTCAATGCGCAGAGTCCCATGGCCGGCGCATCGCCGGCAGTGCAATCGGTTCTGGGACAGTTCCTGGAGGCGCCGCGGGATCAGCGCCAGCGAATGGCCGAGGGCATCGCCGCTCAGCCGGCCAACCAGCCTTATCTGGGCTTGTTGCAGACGGTCTTCGACACCTGCAACAACTTCTGAGCTCGTCAGTACGTCGGTTTTGTTCCGCCGAGCTGATGGGTCAATGCGTCGGCCGTTGCCACGAGAGCGCGGGCGCGGTCGCCGATCTCGTTGTCGGTCAAGGCCGTTCCGATGTGCAGTGACGCCGCCATGACCTGACGCTGATAGTGGTCGAATACCGGCGCGGAGATGACGCTGATGTCATGCGGCGCTCGGCCGCCGGGTCCCTCGTCGAGCAGATACACCCGCTCGCCGATGTCGGAAACCAACTCGCTCAGCAGCGCCCGCAGTTCGTCGGGCAGATTGGTCGACATCCCTGCCATGAGCGCGTAGAGCCTGCGGCCCCCCGGGGTCAGTCGTTCCACCAGATATCCGTCGGTACGGCAGCTTTCGATCACCCGGTGCAGTCGGGTGGATTCGGTGCGCAGTGGAATGGTCGGCACCTTGGCCAGCCAGGCGCGCAGGGCGTCGTCGTCCCACAGCACGAACATCAGGCCGACGGGCGGTGCGAACGGATAGCTCTGACCCACCCGCACTCCGGGGTCCCGGCCCGGTGGGCCGACCAGCTCCAGGACGGTGATCCGGTCATCGACCACGGCGGTCAGGCCTGCGGAGGTGTCGAAGGCGGCTGACAGCGCACGTAACTCGGCGCGGGCCGCCGGGTTGACGCGCATCGACTCCTGGGCCATCTGGCCGAGTGAGATCAGGCTCGGGCCGAGGCGGTATGTCTTGTCTGCGTCGTCCCGGATCAGGTAGCCCGATTCGGTCAGGGTGCTGAGGATGCCCAGGCAGGTCGGCTTGCTCAGTCGCACCCTTCGGGTGAGCTCGGAGAGCCCGAACCGCTCCTGCGGATGACGGGAGAGGAAATCCAGGATGGCCACCACCCGGGCGGTAGGTGGTGAAGCGCGGCCGGCCGACTCGGCGTCTGACATCGGTCCTCCTGGCGGCAATCGGGCGTTGACTCGAATTGGAACGCGTTCTAGTGTCGGGTAGGAAACTCTACCACTGCGGTCCAATATTGGACCGAGAGAGCAGATGCTGGATGTACTCACAACCGCTGGCCGATGCCATTGCCGAGGCAGAACACCTGGTGACCACCGCGCCCTTCATCGAAAACGAGGCCGATCTCCTCGAGGGCCTGCAGTACCTGGCCGGATGCATCGCTGCGTGCACGCACGTCGCATTCGACTACGACCGCGAACACCCGTTCCTGCACAGCGGAACCGGGCCGTTCACCAAGATGGGGCTGGACAATCCCGACACCATGTACTTCGGCACCCGGGTTCAGCCTGGCCACGAGTACGTCGTCACCGGGCGGCGGGGCACCACCACCGACGTCAGCTTCCAGCTGCTGGGCGGGGAGTACACCGACGAGAACGTGCCGGACAGTGAGACCGCGTTCGACGATCGCAAGCTCGACATCGCCGCCGACGGCACCTTCGAGTGGCGGTTCACCCCGGCCACGCCCTCGCAGCTGGTGATCCGGGAGGTCTACAACGACTGGTCGGCGCAGCGCGGCACCTTCGCGATCTCGCGTACCGACACCGCCGGCACCGCGCCGGCGCCGCTGACCCGCGAGCTCATCGAGAAGCGTTACGCCACTGCGGGTAAGCAGCTCGTGCAGCGCGTCAAGACGTGGCTGCAGTTCCCGAAGTGGTTCTACGACAACCTGCCCGTCAATACAGTTACCGCGCCCCGCCTGACCCCAGGTGGGCTCGCCACCCAGTACTCGTCGGTCGGGCACTACGACATGACACCGGATCAGGCGATGATCCTCACGCTGCCGGTGTCGGATGCGCCCTACCTGGGCTTCCAGCTGGGTAGCCTCTGGTACATCTCGCTCGACTACATCAACCACCAGACCTCGCTGAACGGCACCCAGGCGCAAGCCGACCCGGATGGCAAGATCCGGATCGTGGTGTCCGAGAACAATCCCGGGGTCACCAACTGGTGCGAGACGCTGGGCCACGGCAAGGGATATCTGCAGTTCCGCTGGCAGCGGGTGTCACGCGAGTTGAGCGCCGAGGACGGGCCGACCGCAGAGTTGGTGGACATCGGTTCCGTGGCCGAGAAGCTGCCGTACTTTGAGGGCAACAAGATTTCCGACGACGATTGGCGGGCGCGGATTGCGCTGCGTCAGAAGCTTATTGGCGAAAGGATGGTGGGCTGACCGATGGCCGAAACGCTGAATGGCCTGCTGGAGAACAAGGTAGTGGTGATCAGTGGGGTCGGGCCTGGGCTCGGCACGACGCTGGCCCGCCGCTGTGCGGAGAACGGTGCCGACCTCGTGTTGGCCGCCCGCACGGTGGAGCGGCTCGAGGACGTGGCCAAGGAGGTGACGGCACTGGGCCGTCGCGCGCTCGCGGTGGGCACCGACATCACCGACGATGAACAGGTCGCCAACGTGGTGGCCCGCACGATGGAGGAGTACGGCAAGGCCGACGTGTTGATCAACAACGCATTCCGGGTGCCGTCCATGAAGCCGTTCGCGAAAACCACCTTCGAGCACATGCGGGACGCGATCGAGTTGACCGTCTTCGGCGCACTGCGCATGACCCAGGGCTTCACTCCTGCCCTGGAAGCTGCCAAAGGCTCAGTGGTGAACGTCAATTCGATGGTCGTGCGGCACTCGCAGGCCAAGTACGGCGCCTACAAGATGGCCAAGTCGGCCCTGCTGTCCATGTCGCAGACTCTCGCAACCGAGCTGGGAGAGAACGGTATTCGGGTCAACTCGGTGCTGCCCGGCTACATATGGGGCGAAACCCTGGAGGGGTATTTCAACCATCAGGCGCAGAAGTACGGCACCACCGTGGAACAGATCTACAACGCGTCGGCCGCCGGGTCCGACCTCAAGCGGCTGCCGACCGAGGACGAGGTGGCCTCCGCGATCCTGTTCATGGCCAGCGATCTGTCCAGCGGCATCACCGGCCAGGCTCTTGACGTGAACTGCGGAGAATACAAGGCATGAGTAACCCGCGCACCAACGTGGGCACCATCGAGGATCTGCACGCCTCGGCGGTAAAGGCCTGCGGGCTGGAGGATTTCGGCACCGACGACGACAACTACATCGAAGCGCTCGGGGTGCTGCTGGAGTCCTACCAGCGTGACGCTGATCTGACCGAACTCGGCAGCAAGATGCAGCGCTTCTTCACGCGCAATGCTCTGGTGGCCCGGCTGGTGTCGAACGCGGCGTTCACGCAGTACCCGCAGCACGCCGAAGTGCCGATCGAGCGGCCCATCTTCGTCACCGGCCTGCCGCGCACGGGGACCACGGTGATCCACCGCCTGCTCACTGCCGATCCCGCGCATCAGGGGCTGGAGATGTGGCTGGCGGAGTTCCCGCAGCCGCGGCCACCGCGGGAAACCTGGCCGGACAACCCGGTTTTCAGTGCACTCGATGCCCGGTTCAAGCAGGCGCACGAGGAGAATCCCGACTACACCGGTCTGCATTTCATGACCGCCGACGAGGTCGAGGAATGCTGGCAGTTGCTGCGGCAGTCGTTGCACTCGGTGTCCTACGAGACGCTCGCGCATGTGCCGACCTACTCACAGTGGCTGGCGCGCCAGGACTGGACCAAGTCGTATCAGCGGCACCGCAAGAACCTGCAGCTGATCGGTCTCAACGAACCCGAAAAGCGTTGGGTGCTCAAGAACCCCAGCCATCTGTTCGCCCTCGACGCGCTGTTCGCGACGTATCCGGACGCGCTGGTCGTGCAATGCCACCGGCCGGCGGAGACCATCATGGCCTCGATGTGTTCGCTGTCGCAGCACACCACCGCCGGCTGGTCGAACACCTTCACCGGCAACGTGATCGGCGAAGATGCCATGGAAACCTGGTCGCGCGGTCTGGAGCTGTTCAACACCGAACGGGCCAAGCACGATCCGGCCCAGTTCTGCGATGTGGACTACTTCGAGTTCGTCAAGGACCCGGTGGGCGCTGTGGAAGGCATCTACCGCACCTTCGGGCTGGATTTCACCGATGCCGCCCGCCAGGCGATGGTCGACAGTCACACCGCCAGCCAGCAGGGGCCGCGGGCGCCGAAGCACAGCTACTCACTGGCCGACTACGGGTTGACCGACGAGGCGGTCAAGGAGCGGTTCCAGGGCCTGTAATCTCTCCCGCGAGCAGACACAAAGCTGCCCCTTTTCCTCGGAAAAGGGGCAGCTTTACGTCTGCTCGCGCAAGGGAAACCGGCCGTCAGCCGTCGCCGGGGGAGGGCGCCGAGGACACCTCTTCGAGGCACCCTTCGGCCACAGCATGCTTGATACTGTCGGCAAGCCGCGGGCATGACCGGGCCCGGGCCGGATCCCCACCGGCGGAGCGGATCTCCTCGAATGTCGCACAACGTCGCACCGCCTCGGAATTCCACTGCACCGAGGTGTGTTCTGCGCTGAGCTTCTTCACCTGCACCGCCACGTGGCAGAACCGGCAGTCCACCGAGACCAGGCCCGAAGTCAGATAGCGCTCGCGGTCGCGTGCGCTGGATTCGCGGACCGCGGCGGCGCGCTGTGGATCGGAGGCGAAATCCGGTGCCTTCGCCCACGTCCCTGCCCATGATTCGCTTTCGTTGCCGCCGCTGCCGGCGTGATGATCGTCGTCGTCATGCGCGCCGTGCAACAGCAGCATCGAGCGGGCCAGGTCGTCGACATCCGGCGCCTGGCTCCGCTCGTTGCGTGTCGTCATCAGGACTGCGCTGTTTCTTTCTCGGCCGCTTTCTGCTCGGCCTGGACCTTCAGGTTCTCTTCAACCTCCACATGCCACTTCTCGTTGGCCGCGGTGGTGTCGATCTCCATCTCGAAGCGGTCGGTCATGTCGGGCGTGATGTCCGCGACATCGACGTAGAACTGCTGGTACCAGCGGCGCATCTGGTAGACGGCGCCGTCCTCTTCGACCAACAGCGGGTTGTCGATGCGGGTCTTGTGCTTCCAGATCTCGACGTCCTGCATGAAGCCCTGGCTGACGCCGTCCGTCATCGCGTTGGCCAGCTTCTGGGTGGTCTTCTCGTCCATGCCCTTGGGCTTTTCGACGATGACGCCCCACTGCAGCATGAAGGCATCCTGGCTCACCGGGTAGTGGCAGTTGATCAGGATCGACTCGGCCTTGTAGCCGCTGTAGTTGTTGTGCAACCAGTTGATCATGAACGACGGACCGAAGTAGGACGCCTCGGAATCCAGGTGGGACTCCCCGTACTGGGTGCCCATGCCGCCGATGTCCTGACGGCCCACGTTGTGCAGGTACTGCGAGGCGATGTGCCCTTCGAAGACGTTCTTGAAGTACGTCGGCAGTCCGTAGTGAATGTAGAAGAAGTGCGCCATGTCGGTGACGTTGTCGATGATCTCGCGGCAGTTACTGCCTTCGATCAACATCGAGTTCCACTGCCACTCGGTCCACTCGTCGCTGGCGGCCTCGGGGATCTCGGGGATCTGCACCTCGGGCTGCGGGTCGTTGCCCTCGTGGTCGTGCCAGACGAACAGCAGACCGCCGCGCACGTCGGTGTGCCAGGCCCGGGTGCGGGCCAGACGAGGGGTGCGCTTGGCGTAGGGGACGAGCTTGCACTTGCCGTCGCCGCCCCAGCGCCAGTCGTGGAACGGGCAGGCCACGGTGTCGCCCTTGATGGTTCCCTGCGACAGGTCACCGCCCATGTGCCGGCAGTAGCCGTCGAGGATCTTCAGATCGCCTTGGGAATCGGCGAACACGACCAGCTTGGTGCCGAAAATCTCGACAGAGTGCGGCTGACCATCAAGGAAGTCCTTGACCGGTCCCAGGCAGTGCCAACCCCGCGCGTAGCGGTCTGGCAGGGCGCCGGTGTCGATCTCTCTGATGCCGGCATGTTCGGTAGTCACGGTGGGCCTCCCGTATCGGTGCTCTTAACTAGAACACGTTACAGTTTTTGGCACCCTCCTGGCAATAATTCAGGCGTGACCTGGGGCATACCCGTCGTGAACGGCTTCTACTCTCGCTCCGGAAGTCCGATTCGCAGAGCGATCTGCTGCATGCGTCCCACGCTGGCCACCGTCTGCGGCGGCACCGGGTCGTCCGGGTTGCTGTCGAACTCCAGGCGTACCACCGCGCGGCCCTGGGTGTACATCAACAGCGTCACCGCCTTGGAGCCGTCCGGTGCGGTCCCCGAGATGACGGTGCCGTTCGAACCCACCGGCACCGGTTGCGGCTGCCCGCCGGTGACCATCGTGCTGACGGCCGCAGAGGCCTGCTTGAGCGTTGCCGACGCGGTGGCGGCATCCGGGTAGATCAGGATTGTGTCGGCGATCGCCCTGGTGTCGTCGGCGTTGACGAACAACGCACTGGCTCCGGACTGACCGTCGGGATTGACGTTGCTGGACCGCGCGGTGAACGATTCCGGCGGAATGCTGACATCCTCGGACTGCAGCAGCAGGTGGCTGTAGTCGGATGCCTCGGATTTCGACGACTTCGGCGCTGCCGTCGAGGACGGTGAGGACGGCGTGGCCACCCACGGCGTACTCGGTGAATCAGCGACCGGAGTGCACGCTGCGGCCGTGCCGACGATGGCCGTGGCAAGACCGATGGTGAGCAGGAACTTGGGGCGGGTAATTGTCGTGAGCGACATAGTTACTGTTCAGGGTACGCGTCGTCGCGCCGGAGCCGGTTTCCTGCGGTATATGTGGACGATGCCGCTGTATTCGTTCGAGGGCCGTTCGCCCGTGGTTGACCCGAGTGCGTTCGTGGCCCCTACGGCGACGTTGATCGGCAATGTGACCGTCGAGGCGGGCGCCTCGGTGTGGTTCAACACGGTGCTACGCGGCGACTTCGCCCCGATCGTCGTCCGTGAGGGCGCCAACGTTCAGGACGGGTCGGTGCTGCACGCGCCGCCGGGGATCCCGGTCGACATCGGTCCCGGCGCGACGGTTGCCCACATGTGTGTCGTGCACGGCGCACACGTGGGTGAGGAGGCGCTGATCGCCAACCACTGCACGGTGCTCGACGGGGCGGTGATCGGGCGACGCAGCCTGATCGCGGCACATTCGCTGGTGGTCGGCGGCACCAAGATCCCCGACGAGGTGTTGGTCACCGGTGCGCCCGCGAAGATCCGGGGACCGATCGCGGGCACCGGCGCACATACCTGGATACAGAGCAACCCGGCGGCGTACCGGGAACTGGCGCAGCGTTACCTGTCGGGCCTCGCCGAGCTCTAACGTTCCCACCGCCGAAACGGCATTCCAGCAGGTCGCTACTCGCACTTCTTCTGCTGGAATGCCGTTTCGGCGAGGTGTCAGATCTTCTCGGCGCTCGCGCGGTCCACTTCCCAGAACGCGCGCAGCGCGACCATCCGCCCCTCGTCGTTCACCCGGTAGGTGAACACACCCGGGGTGGTGATCCGGTGTCCGCCCATGGTGGTGACGATGCTGCCGACGTTGGCTTCCTCGTTGCCGCACTGGAACGTGTCGAGAAACTTGAACTCGAGATTGTCGGTCGGGGCGATGGCCTTGTCCCAGAACGCCGCGATGGCTTCCTTGCCCTGATGCCCCTTGCCTTCGGGATCGAAGAACGAGGGTCCGATGGGATCCTGCACGATCGCGTCGTCGGCGAAGTTGTCCAGCCAGGCCTGCTTGTCCCGAGCGGCAACCGCATCCCGGGATCGCTTACCTGCCAGGTGTGCCGGGTGCTCGGGGTTGGTGATGGCCATGTCAGTCCTGCCAGCCGGAGTGGATGTAGGTATCGGCGAACCGCTTGAGTGAGTCCTGCTTCTTCTCCAACGGGGCATCGAAGCCCAGGCCCTCGAGCATCCACGGAATCACGATGTTGTCGGTGATCCCGGCCGCGGCGAGCTCACGGTGCCCGTCGAGGTCGAACTTGTCGATGCACACCGCCTGAAATTCGAAAGGCTCATCGGCCCGGCCGTATTCGGCCCGCAACTTGTTGAGCGCCGTCACGGTCTCACCCAGCTGTGCACACGTCATCATCGCGCTGGTCCAGCCGTCACCGACCCGTGCCGCCCGTTTCAGGGCGACCGGGGTGTGCCCGCCGACGTAGAACGGGACGGGCTCGGACGGGGCCGGGCTCATCTGCAGACGCTCGAAATCGTAGAACTCACCGTGGAACTCGACCATGCCGCCGCCGAGTACGAGCTTGAGCACCTCGATCATCTCGTCGACCCGCGCGCCCCGCTTGGCGAACGGAACCCCGCACCACTCGAACTCCTCCGGTGCCCAGCCGATTCCGACGCCGAACCCGAACCGGTTGTTGGTCAGGTTGGCCACGGAACCGACCTGGCGGGCCAGCAGCAGCGGATTACGCGAGCCGAGCTTCATGACGTTGGTGTAGAACCGCAACGTCGAGGTTGCCGCACCCATCGAGGCGGCGGCGATCAGCGGATCCACCCAGGGGGTGTCGGCATTCCACATCCGTGAGCCATCCGGGGTGTACGGATAGTCCGCGGCCTGCTTCTCCATGTAGAACAGCGAGTCGGGAAGCGCGATCGAATCGAACCCGACTTCTTCTGCGGTGCGGGCCAATCCGGTCAGATGCTCGAGCGGGCCCATCGCCACGCTGAGCGTGTACTTCATGGTCATGACGCCGGCTTGCCCGGTTTGTCGCTCGACACCACCCACATCGAGTAGTACTGCGCGCCGCCGCCGTAGGCGTGACCCAACGCCTTGCGGGCGCCCTCGACCTGATGGTCGCCGGCCTTGCCCATCACCTGGATCGCCGACTCAGCGAAGCGGATCATGCCGGATGCGCCGATCGGGTTCGAGCTCAGCACGCCGCCGGACGCGTTGAACGGGATCCTGCCGCCGATCGCCGTCTCGCCGGCCTCGGTGAGCTTCCAGCCGTCGCCCTCGGCGGCAAAACCGAGGTTCTCCAACCACATCGGCTCGTACCAGGAGAACGGCACGTACACCTCAGCCGCATCGATCTCGTCGATGGGGCTGGTGATACCGGCATCGCGCCACAACGCGGCGGCCGCGTCGCGACCGGCTTGCGGGTTCACCTGGTCGCGACCGGAGTAGGCCAGCGGTTCGGTGCGCAACGCGGTGGCGTGGATCCATGCGACGGGATGCCCGTTGGACAGGTGTGCTTCCGCAGCGTCTTCGTTGCCGATCACCATGGCCGCGGCACCATCCGAGGACGGGCAGGTCTCGTCGTAGCGGATCGGATCCCACAGCATCGGGGAGGACATCACCTTCTCGACGGTGATGTCGGGCTGGTGCAGATGGGCCAGCGGATTCTTGGCGCCGTTGAGCCGGTCCTTGACCGCCACCATGGCCCCGATGTGGTTCGGAGCACCGGAGCGGCGGATGTAGGCGCGCACGTGTGGGGCGAAGTAACCGCCCGCGCCCGCGCCGACGGGCTTGGTGAAGGGCACCGGAATGCTCAACGCCCACATGGCATTCGATTCCGACTGCTTCTCCCAGGCCATGGTCAGCACTCGCTTGTACTTGCCCGACTGCACCAGGCTGGCCGCCACGATCGCGGTCGAGCCGCCCACCGAACCGGCGGTGTGCACGCGGATCAGCGGCTTGTTGGTCGCGCCGGTGGCGTCGGCCATGAACAACTCGGGCATCATCACGCCCTCGAAGAAATCGGGCGCCTTGCCGACCACCACGGCATCGATGTCGTCCATCGTCGAGCCCGAATCGGCGAGCGCCTTGTCGATGGCCTCACGCACCAGGCCGTTCATCGACACGTCGTGGCGCTTGGCGACGTACTTCGTCTGCCCGGTACCCAGGACCGCGGCCAAGTTTTTCTTTGAAGTGCCAGCCACCTCGTTACTTCCCTTCCAGAACGGCGACGAGATTCTGTTGCAGCGCAGGGCCGCTGGTGGCGTGCGCCAGGACGCGCCCGGCCGAGCCGGAGAAGATGTGCTGAGCGGCGAAGCCGATGCGCTCCAGGCCGGCCGAGAACATCGGATTGGCGGCCAGGGCCCCACCCGACGGGTTCACCTTCGTGGAGGCCCCCAGCCCGATGGCCTCGGTGAGGATCAGCTGCTGATGCGAGAACGGGGCGTAGATCTCGGCCACTTCGATCGAGCTCGCATCACCACCGGTGGCGGCCTGCGCCGAGGCTGCGGTCGAGGTCGAGACGGTCAGGTCGCGCGCACCCAGGATCGGCGTCTCGATGCGATGCTCGAAACCGGTGATCCAGGCCGGGTTTTCGCGCAGTTCGCGCGCCCGGTCGCCCGCGGCGAGCACGATTGCCGACGCGCCGTCGGTGATCGGGGCGATGTCGTGGCGGCGCAGCGGGTCGGCGAAGAAGGGCCGCGAGAGCAGGTCGTCGATACTCCCGGTGACCTCTTCCTGGTCGGTGCGGCCGCCCGCGGCGTAGGAATCCAGTGCCACCTGGGCCATCTGCTCGGCCGTCCACTTTCCGGCGTCCAGGCCTGCGCGCGCCTGCAGACCGGCCATCGACACCGAGTCCGGCCACAGTGGCGCGACGGTGTAGGGATCGGTCTGCATGGCCAGCACCCGGCGCAGCATGCCCGCCGAGGACTTCCCGAAGCCATACACCAGCGCGGTCTCGACCTGCCCGGTCAGCAGCTTGATGTAGGCCTCGTAGAGCGCCCAGGCTGCGTCCATTTCGACGTGCGACTCGTTGATGGGCGGGATCGCGCCGATCGAGTCGATCGCCGAGATGAACGAGAAGGCCCGGCCGGCAAGGTAATCGGACGATCCGGAGCACCAGAAGCCGATATCGGTCTGCTTCAGACCGAGCTCCTCGTACAGCTTGTGGAAACACGGCATCAGCATCTCGACGCCGTTCGTGGTGCCGTCGGTCCGGCGGACGTGGGGCGCATGTGCGAAGCCCACCACTGCTACATCAGTCATCAGGTGCTCTCTCAGAGGTGGTGCTTGTAGGAGTCGTAGTCGGCGTCGGGCTCGCCGGTGGGCTTGAAGTAATCGATGTTGTCGATGCCCAGGCCCCATTCCTCGCTGGGCTTCCACACCGCCTGCACCCGCATACCCATCCGCACGTCCGCCGGATCGATCTCGGTGACCAGATGCAGGAACGGGATGTCAGCGCCGTCGAGCAAGACATACGCCGCGACATAGGGCGGCTTGATGCGCTGTCCCGGGAACGGGATGTTGATGACCGCGTAGGTGGTGACAGTGCCCTTGTCCGGCAGCTCGATGAACTCGTCGAGCGCCAGACCGGTCGCGGGATCTGCCTCCTTCGGAGGGAAGTACACCTTGCCCGGCTGTCCGTCGCGACCGCTGCGCGTCCGGCCTCCCAGCAGCTTGCCCTCTTGGAGAGCCTTGAGGAAGGTGGTCTCGGGTAGGGATGCGGTGTGCTGGATCTCGATGAAGCTGGGAGTCACCTGCACCTTGACGGGTTCGCGGTCATCCGGACTGGAGGACGATTCTGCCGACTCTTCGGCGTCCCCGGGCAGGAAGTACGCGATGTCGGTGATCGCACCGACCGGTTCGTCGATCCAGTGCGCATGCACCCGGTCGCCGGTCTTGATGTCGGGCGTGCCTCCGCTGTCAACGGCGTGCAGTAGTGGCGTGTCGGCACCGTCGAGTTTGATCAGCGCCCAGGCGAACGGCCGGTCCAGCGGCTGGCCCTCCAGCGGCGCGGGCTGCCAGGTCCAGGACACCACGGTCCCGACACTGGACACCGGAACGACCTCGGTCAGGGCCGCGTAGGTGACGGGGTCATACTCAGCGGGTGGAACGTGCACCCGGCCGTCCGATCCGCGTACGCCGACGATGCGTCGATCGCGTAGCGCGGTGAAGAACTGGGACAGGAGCGGTCCGACTGAACGGGTGTAGTCGAATGAGAGCTTCAGCGGCGCCGAGAGGGGCCGCTCATGCTTGTCGATCTGCACCGGGCTGCTTTGGCCTGTGGTCACAGCATCGAGTAGAACAGGTTCTAAGAATGGTTTCAACCGTGTGTGGAAAGGCGAGCTAATGAAGTTGGGTCTTCAACTCGGATACTGGGGCGCCCAGCCGCCGACCAACCACGCCGAACTCGTCGCCGCGGCCGAGGCTGAGGGCTTCGACACGGTCTTCACCGCTGAGGCCTGGGGCTCGGACGCCTACACGCCGCTGGCCTGGTGGGGCCGGGAGACCTCCCGCATGCGGCTGGGTACCTCGGTCATCCAGATGTCCGCTCGTACACCCACTGCGTGCGCGATGGCCGCGCTGACGCTGGATCACCTCTCCGGCGGCCGCCACATCCTCGGCCTCGGTGTGTCCGGACCGCAGGTGGTCGAGGGTTGGTACGGCGCGAAGTTCCCGAAGCCGCTGGCCCGCACCCGCGAATACGTCGACATCCTGCGCCAGGTCTGGGCGCGCGAAGCCCCGGTGCACAGCGACGGCCCTCACTACCCGCTGCCGTTGACCGGCGAGGGCACCACCGGCCTGGGCAAGAACCTCAAGCCCATCACCCATCCGCTGCGCGCGGACATCCCGGTGATGCTGGGTGCCGAGGGGCCCAAGAACGTCGCGATGGCCGCCGAGATCGCCGACGGCTGGCTGCCGATCTTCTACTCGCCGCGTATCGCCGGCATGTACAACGAGTGGCTCGATGAGGGATTCGCCCGACCCGGTGCTCGGCGCACCCGGGAGACCTTCGAGATCTGTGCCACCGCGCAGGTCGTGGTCACCGACGACCGGCCGGCGATCATGGAGCTGATGAAGCCGCACCTGGCGCTGTACATGGGCGGGATGGGCTCTGAAGACACCAACTTCCACGCCGAGGTTTACCGCCGGATGGGATATGCAGAGGTCGTCGACGACGTCACCAAGCTGTTCCGCAGTGACCGGAAAGACGAGGCCGCCAAGATCATTCCCGACGAATTGGTCGATGATTCGGCGATCGTCGGTAACCTCGACTACGTCAAGGAGCAGATCAAGGCCTGGGAGGCCTCTGGCGTGACGATGATGGTCGTCGGTGCCCGCTCTGTCGAGCAGATCAAGGACCTCGCCGCCCTGGTGTAGACCGCTCTGTAGACACTTCTTGAAATCTGTTCACTGCTGGGTCTAGATTCAGTGGTGTGAGTGACACCACTCCTGCCTCGCAGCACACTGTGCTCGGCACCGTGTTGACGATGCCGGTGCAGATCCGGACCGCTGAACAGCACATGGCCATGTTCTCGGTCGATGCCGACGCCGCGCAGCGGATGATCGACTACAGCGGCCTGCGCGTGTACCGGCACCGACCGCACCGCGCGATCGTCGTGCTGATGCTGATGCACTACATCGACGGTGACCTCGGCCCGTACCTGGAGTACGGCACCAACGTCATGGTGAACCGCCCCGGATCGGAGGCGTCGGGCCTGCGCGGCCTGGGCTCGGCCGGCGCCTTCGTACATCACCTCCCGGTCGACGGCGAGTTCACGCTGCAGGCCGGCCGGCAGATCTGGGGTTATCCGAAGGTCCTGGCGGACTTCACCGTCCGCGGTGCGGACAATCAGGCTGGAGTCCGCGGTGCGGACAATCAGGCTGGAGTCCGTGGTGCGGACAATCAGGCTGGGGTCCGTGGTGATAAGCCGTTCAGCTTTGACGTGAACATCGACGGCAAGCCGGCCGTGGGCATGGACTTCAAACCCGGCCTCCCGGTCCCGTCCCGGTTCACCGCCAAACCGCAGGTGCAATCCACCTTCTCCCATCTCGACGGCGTACTGCGCGAAACGGAAGGCGAGATGCGGCTTTCGGGTGTGCGATACCGCCCGGGTGGGGCCACGGTGCGGCTGGGGGAGCACCCGTACGCCAAAGAACTCGCGGCCCTGGGCCTGCCCAAACGGGCGATGCTGTCCAGTTCGGTACGCAATGTGCAGATGACGTTTGCTGACGCCAAGGAGATTCCGTGACCCAGGTACTGCTCAAGCCCGATGTCGACCTTACCAACGGCAATTTCTATGCCGACGGTGGCGCGCGGGAGGCCTACCGATGGATGCGGGCCAACGAGCCCGTGTTCCGCGATCGCAACGGGTTGGCTGCGGCCGCCACGTACGCGGCGGTGATCGACGCCGAACGCAACCCCGAGCTGTTCTCCAACGCCGGCGGAATCCGGCCCGATCAGCCCGGCATGCCCTACATGATCGACATGGACGATCCGGCACATGTGTTGCGCCGCAAGCTGGTCAACTCCGGCTTCACCCGCAAGCGCGTCATGGACAAGGTGCCCTCGATCGTGAACCTGTGCGACACCCTGATCGATGCGGTGTGTGAACGCGGGGAATGCGATTTCGTCCGCGACATCGCGGCGCCGCTGCCGATGGCGGTGATCGGTGACATGCTCGGGGTGTTGCCCACCGAGCGCGAGATGCTGCTGAAGTGGTCGGATGACCTGGTCTGCGGGCTGAGTTCGCATCTCGACGAGACGGCCATCAACATGCTGATGGAGACGTTTGCCGCCTACACCGCGTTCACCATGGAGGTGATTGCCAAGCGCCGCGCCGAGCCGACCGACGACCTGTTCTCGATCCTGGTGAACGCCGAGGTCGAGGGGCAGAAGATGAGCGATGACGAGATCGTCATGGAGACGCTCCTGATCCTCATCGGCGGCGACGAGACCACGCGCCACACTCTCTCAGGCGGGACCGATCAGCTGTTGCGTAGTCGCGATCAGTGGGAGCGTCTGGTCGCCGACCAGTCGCTGTTGCCCGGCGCGATCGAGGAGACCCTGCGCTGGACCTCGCCGGTGAAGAACATGTGCCGAACCCTCACTGCCGACACGACCTTCCACGGGACCGATCTGAAGGCCGGCGAGAAGATCATGCTGATGTTCGAGTCGGCGAACTTCGACGAAGCGGTTTTCGAGAATCCTGACGAGTTCCGCATCGATCGTAACCCCAACAGTCACTTGGCTTTCGGCTTCGGCACCCACTTCTGTCTGGGTAACCAGCTGGCCCGTCTGGAGCTGCGGCTGATGCTCGAACGACTGCTCGAACGACTGCCGGACCTCCGGTTGGCCGACGCCAACCAGTTGCCGTTGCGCCCGGCGAACTTCGTCAGCGGCCCGGAATCGATGCCGGTGGTGTTCACGCCGGTGGCGCCGCTCGGGGCCTAGCGGCAGACCGCGCGAGCGTGGGCTCGCCGTGACTGTGTACTCCTATGCGTTGGTTAAGCATCAGCTGTGTAAGGCGCTCACAGGTTTCGCATAGGCAGTCTAATTAGATAGTCTCGCGATATCGGGGGATATGACGCGACGACTAGAGGAGTGCACGAGATGGCACGACATTTACCTGGGCGAAGTGTGTTGAGCGGAATGCTGCTGGGTGGGACGCTCCTGGCCGGAGCCATCGGGTTGGCCGGGCAGGCCAATGCGGCACCGGCACAAGGGATCACGCCGGCACCGGCGAGTGTGATGTCGGTGGTCCCGGCACCGCAGTTCCCGCCGCCACCACCTCCGCCGCCGCCCCCACCGTTCTGGGGTCCGCCTCCGCCACCGCCGCCGTTCTGGGGGCCGCCGCCCCCGCCGCCACCACCGTTCTGGGGGCCGCCACCACCGCCGAGGTGGGGCCCGCCGCCACCGCCGCCGCCCGGCCATTGGGGACCACCTCCACCCGGACACTGGCGCTAGGCGTCCCAAAACTGAGGCCCTGCTCGAAACGTCGAGCAGGGCCTCAGTTTTGCGGCAACGCCTACGTCATCTGGACGTGGGGCGGCCGCTTCGCCGCTACTGACCCGGTAGCGTCGGCGGTGCCTTTCGCGGGAACCGAGATCGACACGGTGGTCCCGGGTGTGCCCGTCACCACGAATGTGCCGCCAGCGGCCAGAACCTTGGCGCAAATCGAGGCGAACCCGATGTGGCCATCCTCGATGCTCTGCGCAAGACGCTCGGGTGGAATGCCGACGCCGTCATCTGCGATGCACATTGCGGCTTGAATGCCGTTGTAGCCCAGGGTGAATCGCAGATTCTGGGCCTGTGCGTGCTTGATGGCGTTTGTGGAGAATTCCCGAGCCGCGCTGTAGATCAGATGATCGGCGTCGGTGCGTAGGTCGGCGGGCCAGCTGTCAGCGTCCAACTGGACTGTGAGGTTGGTGCGCGTCGCGATGCCGTCGGCCAGCGAGGTCATCGCCGCCTTGAGGCCGGCCCGGGCCAGAACCTCTGGATGCAGTTCGCGAACCACGTCGCGTAGCAGGCGGGAAGACTCCGCCAACGCGAAGTCGACGCGGTCCATCCCGTCGACCGATCCGTCCCGGACCTCTTCCATGTCGCGTCGCGCCACCAGCACGTACTGGAGCGCACCATCGTGCAGGCGTTCGGAGAGCGATTGGCGTTCGCGCTTCTCCAGGTTGATCACTTCTTCGAGCAGACGGGTCCGCTCGAGGGCCAGGGCGGTGATGGTCCTGGTCCTGGATTGCTGGATCCACGACAACGCGACCGAACCGGCAGCCAGGCCGAACAGCACGGCGGTCCGCGCCAGGATCGACCCCCAGGGCTCATTGCCGTTGGCGGCCTTGTCAACCCAGCTCACCACGAAGAACGTGACCACCGTAGGGACCGCGATCGTGGCGCTGACAACGGGATCGAGTTGCGCTGCCGCGATCAGCGGGATCAGGAACAGCCCGTGCTGTACCACGTCGGAGGTCCAAGTCTCTGCCGAACTGATCCCGGTTTCCGTCGAAATGATCGCGACCGCAAGGAGATCCACGCACAGCATGAGCAGTGCCACCGATCGCCGGGTTCCGCCGCCCGACCGGTCGGCGGAGCGCAGCGTCCACCAGCTCCACACCGAGACCGCCGCGGCGTAGCCGACGAAGATCGCGCGGTGTAGCCACAGGTTCGAGTGTGGGGGCTGCGACACCAGGGCGACGCCGATGAACATCGCCATGAGCATCCGCAGGGCGAGTTGCAGTAACAGGCCACGGCGTACCGAGTTATCGGTGGTTGGCGCAGACGCCTCATCGCGTTCAGGCATGCCCGGCTCCCGTCCCGGCAAAAGTTGGCACGAGTATAGGGCTGCTCAGTGCTGCAATGAGGACAGTTGGCGGGCGAAATCAGCGATGAGGGCGGTCTGCGCCGGCAGCGGGGATCAGCGCATCTGGAACTTGGGCGCGCGCTTCTCCTTGAAGGCCAGCGGGCCTTCCTTGGCGTCGGCGGACAGGAACACCGGGATGCCGTTGGCGGTGTCGGGCTTGAACGCCTCGTTCTCGTGCATGCCCTCGGTCTCGCGGATGGTCTTGAGGATCGCCTGCACGGCCAGCGGGCCGTTGTTGTTGATCACCTCGGCGATCTCCAGGGCCTTGTCCAGCGCGGTGCCGTCCGGAACGACATGACCGATCAGGCCGTACTCCAGGGCCTGGGCAGCGGTGATGTGCCGTCCGGTCAGCAGCATGTCGCACGCGATGGTGTAGGGAATCTGGCGCACCAGGCGCACTGCCGAGCCACCCATCGGGTACAGGCTCCACTTGGCCTCGGAGATGCCGAACTTGGCGCTCTCGCCGGCCACGCGGATGTCGGTGCCCTGCAGGATCTCGGTGCCGCCGGCGATGGCCGGGCCCTCTACCGCGGCGATCAGCGGCTTCGTGAGCCGACGGCCCTTGAGCAGGCCGTCGATGCGCGACGGGTCGTAGCTGCCGTCCTTGAACGAGTCGCCCGGCGGTTTCTTGGTGGCGCCCTTGAGGTCCATGCCCGCGCAGAAGTACCCGCCCGCGCCGGTCAGGATGCAGGTACGGATCTCCGGATCGTTGTCGACGCGGTCCCAGGCCTCGACCATGATCGAGAGCATCTCGGTCGAAAGCGCATTGCGCGCCTCGGGCCGGTTCAACGTCAGGATCAGGGTGTGTCCGCGCTGCTCAATGAGGGCGTCGGGTCCTTTTTCGGTATCGCTCACAGGTGCCAGCTCCTATACATTTTCAACCCAGACTTGTCTCGAAATGTAACACGTTCTAGTTTAGGTTCTGTGGCTCTGAATATTGCCGATCTTGCCGAGCACGCCATCGATGCTGTGCCTGACCGTGTCGCCCTGATTTGTGGCGTCGAACAGCTGACCTATGCGCAGTTGGAGGAGAAGGCCAACCGTCTGGCCCATTACCTGATCGCCCAAGGCGTCAAGAAGGACGACAAGGTCGGCCTTTACTGTCGCAACCGCATCGAGATCGTGATCGGGATGTTGGGCATCGTGAAGGCCGGCGCGATCCTGGTCAACGTCAACTTCCGCTACGTCGAGGGCGAGCTGAAGTACCTGTTCGAGAACTCGGACATGGTCGCGTTGATCCACGAGCGCCGCTACGCCGACCGCGTGGCCAACGTCCTGCCGGAGACTCCGCTGGTCAAGACCGTCCTCGTGGTCGAAGACGGGTCCGACGACGACTACCAGCGCTACGGCGGCGTCGAGTTCTACTCGGCCATCGCCGAGCACTCACCCGAGCGCGACTTCGGCCCGCGCAGCGAAGACGACATCTACCTGCTCTACACGGGCGGCACCACCGGATTCCCCAAGGGCGTCATGTGGCGTCACGAGGACATCTACCGAGTGCTGTTCGGCGGCACCGACTTCGCCACCGGCGAGCCGGTGGCCGATGAATACGACCTGTCCAAGCAGGCCGTCGCCAACCCGCCGATGATCCGGCTGCCCATCCCGCCGATGATCCACGGTGCGACCCAGTCGGCCACCTGGATGGCCTTGTTCACCGGCCACACCGTGGTGCTGATGCCGGAGTTCGACGCCGACGCGGCGTGGCGGATGATCCACGAGCACAAGGTGAACCTGCTGTTCTTCACCGGTGACGCGATGGCGCGCCCACTGCTCGATGCGCTGCTCGCACATCAGGACGCGGGGAACGAGTACGACCTGTCGTCGCTGTTCCTGCTCGCCAGCACCGCGGCCCTGTTCTCCACCAGCCTCAAGGAGAAGTTCCTCGAGCTGCTGCCCAACCGGATCATCACCGACTCGATCGGCTCCTCGGAGACCGGTTTCGGTGGTACCTCCGTGGTGGCCAAGGGGCAGAGCCACACCGGCGGACCGCGGGTGACCATCGACAAGAACACCAAGGTGCTCGACGAGGACGGCAACGAGGTCGTTCCGGGTTCGGGTGTGCGCGGCATCATCGCGAAGTGCGGTCACATCCCGGTCGGTTACTTCAAGGACGAGAAGAAGACCGCCGAGACCTTCCGGACCTTCAACGGTGTCCGGTACGCCATCCCGGGTGACTACGCCGAGGTCGAGGCCGACGGCAGCGTGACCATGCTGGGCCGCGGCTCGGTGTCGATCAACTCCGGTGGCGAGAAGATCTACCCCGAAGAGGTCGAGGCCGCACTGAAGGGGCACCCCGACGTGTTCGACGCGCTCGTGGTCGGCGTACCCGACGAGCGCTTCGGTCAGCATGTCGCCGCGGTCGTGCAGGCTCGCGAGGGGTCTCGCCCGACCCTGGCCGAACTCGACACGTTCGTGCGCAGCGAGATCGCCGGCTACAAGGTGCCGCGCAGCCTGTGGCTGGTCGACGAGGTCAAGCGTTCGCCCGCGGGCAAGCCCGACTACCGCTGGGCCAAGGACACCACCGAGGAGCGTGCGGCCGACGAGGTGCACGCGAATCATGTTGGAGCGAAGTAGATGAGGACTCGACTGTGAAGACAGAATTGAGCGAAAGATTCGGGGTCGAATACCCGATCTTCGTCTTCACCCCGTCGGAGAAGGTGGCCGCGGCGGTCACCCGGGCCGGCGGTCTGGGTGTGCTGGGCTGCGTGCGGTTCAACGATCCCGACGAGCTGGACAATGTGCTGTCCTGGATGGACGCCAACACCGACGGTAAGCCGTACGGCGTCGACGTGGTGATGCCCAGCAAGATCCCCACCGAGGGCAGCGCCGTCGACATCGACAAGCTGATTCCGCAGGCGCATCGGGACTTCGTCGCGAAAACTCTTGCTGATCTTGGTGTTCCGCCGCTCCCCGCGGAGGGCGAGCACAACACGGGTGTGCTGGGCTGGCTGCATTCGGTGGCGCGCAGCCATGTCGAGGTGGCGCTGCGCCATCCGATCAAACTGATCGCCAACGCGCTGGGGTCCCCGCCGAATGACGTCATCGAGCAGGTCCACGAGGCAGGTGTGCCGGTGGCTGCGCTGGCCGGCAGTGCGAAGCATGCGCTCAGCCACGTCGCCAACGGTGTGGACATCGTGATCGCCCAGGGCCAGGAGGCCGGCGGGCACACCGGCGAGATCGGTTCGGTGGTGTTGTGGCCAGAGATCGTCGACGCGGTCGACGGCAAGGCCGCGGTGCTCGCTGCCGGCGGAATCGGTAGCGGCCGGCAGTTGGCCGCAGCCCTGGCGCTTGGTGCCCAGGGAGTGTGGATGGGCTCGGCGTTCCTCACCGCGGCCGAATACGACCTGGGTGTGCGTCGCGAGTCGGGTGCCTCGGTGATCCAGGAGGCGTTGCTGAAGGCCACGTCAGCCGACACCGTGCGCCGAAAGATCTACTCCGGCAAGCCCGCCCGGATCCTGAAGAGCCGCTGGACCGACGCCTGGGATGCACCGGACGCCCCCGAGGCATTGCCGATGCCGCTGCAGAACATCCTGGTCGGCGAGGCACATCAGCGGATGAGCCTGTCCGATGACCCGACCGCGGTCGCCATGCCGGTGGGCCAGATCGTGGGCCGGATGAACGAGATCCGGCCGGCCGCCGACATCATCGCCGAGCTGGTGAGCGGTTTCGAGGCGGCGACCAAGCGCCTGGACGGTATCGCCGGCAGCTGAGTCTGCGCCGTTTGGGATGGGTATGGTCGAGCTGGTGGATGTAGCGGACGCCCTGGCGGCGAACCGGGCCAACTGGGACGACCGGGCCGATGTGCATGTCCGGTCCGAGATGTACGACGTGGCAGGGTTTCTCGCCGATCCCACCGACATTTCGTGGGTGGTGCGCAACGACCTCGAGGTGCTCGCGCCGCACCTGCCGGTAACCGGAGTGAAAGACCGGTCACTGCTGCATCTGCAGTGCCACATCGGCACCGACACCATCTCCTGGGCGCGTCTGGGTGCCCGCGACGTGCACGGTATCGACCTTTCGCCGAATTCGCTGCGGCACGCGGCCCGGATCGCCGAGGCCGACGGCCGTGACATCACCTGGGTCGAGGGCGATGCGCGCTTCGCGTCGACGCTGATCCAGCGCCGCTTCGAGATCGTTGTGACCAGTGCCGGGACCATCGTGTGGCTGCCCGATCTCGCCAGTTGGGCGGGATCGATCCACGATTTGCTCGAGCCGGGCGGGGTGTTCCTGATCCGCGACGATCATCCGATCCTCGGTGCGATGGACTACGAGCCGTGGGACATCACCGACGACTACCTCAGCGGTGGGGGAGCCCGAACCTACGACGACGACGGGACGTACACCGAAGATTCGGCAGGCCAGATCCAAAACGTGCGCAACCACGAGTGGCGCCACGATCTGTCCGAAGTCGTGACGTCATTACTGCAGGCCGGGCTCGTCATCGAGGCACTGGTCGAACTGCCCTACATGGACTGGCAGGCGTTCCCGGCGCTCGTGTCCTGTCCTCAGGGCTGGGCGCTACCGCCCGGGGCGCCGCGGATTCCGCTGAACTTCGCCGTCGTGGCGCGGCGTCCCGTGAGCTAGTCGACCGGTTCCTGCTGGGTGGTGCAGTGGATGCCGCCACCGCCGGCCGCGATGCCGTCGATGTTGATCTGCACGACCCGGCCGTCGGGGAAGAGTCGCTCCAACGTCTGTCGTGCTGCGGCATCGGCTCGCGGATCGCCGAATTCAGGCGCGATCACGCCGCCGTTGCACAGGTAGAAGTTGATGTAGCCGGCGGCATCCCGACGTCGATCTAGCGGCCGGGCAGCTTCTGCAGTGCCCTGATCATCGGGGTGAGCGCCTTCTGCCAGACCGTCTGCGAGATCCCCAGCGGCGGATCGAGATTGATCACCCGGGCGGTGGAGACGGTCTGCGACTCGGTGTACTTGAGGATGCCGTCGGCGCCGTGGCGTCGTCCGACCCCGGAGGCCTTCATGCCACCCATCGGGGCTGCGGTGCTACCGAACGCCAGGGCATAGCCCTCGTCGACGTTGACCGTGCCGGAATTGACCCGGGCCGCGATCGCCTCGCCCTCGGACTTCGAACCGGCCCACACGCTGGCGTTCAGGCCGTACTCGGTGTCGTTGGCCTTCTCGATGGCCTCGTCGACGGAATCGACCGGGTAGATCGACACCAACGGGCCGAAGGTCTCGTTGCGCGCGCATTCCATCTCGTCGGTGACCCCGGTCAGCACGGTCGGCTCGAAGAACAGCGGGCCGATGTCGGGGCGTGCGTGGCCGCCGGCAACCACCTTGGCGCCCTTGGCTTTTGCGTCGTCGACATGGCCGGACACGGTCTTGATCTGGTCTTCGGAGATCAGGCTGCCCATGTCGGCGGTGAAGTCGTAGGCCGCCGAAAGGTTCATGTTGCGCACTTGCTCGGCGAACTTGGCGGTGAACTCGTCGGCGACGTCCTTCTCGACGTAGATCCGTTCGATCGAGATGCACAGCTGACCGGCATTGGAGAAGCAGGCGCGGGTGGCGGCCTTGGCTGCCACCTTGAGGTTGGCACCCTTGGTGACGATCATCGGGTTCTTGCCACCGAGCTCGGCGGAGAAGCCGATCAACCGGCGGCCGCACTGCTCGGCCAGCGTCCGCCCGGTGGCCGTCGAACCGGTGAACATCATGTAGTCGCAGTTCTCGACGATCGCGGTGCCGACCACCGAACCCGGACCCGGCACCACCGCGAACAGATCACGCGGCAGGCCGGCCTGATAGAGCAGCTCGGCATTGGCGAGCGTGCAGTACGGGGTCTGGCTGTCGGGCTTGACCACCACCGCGTTGCCGGCCAGCAGGGCCGGGATGGAATCCGAGATCGACAGGGTCATCGGGTAGTTCCACGGCGAGATGACGCCGATGACGCCCTTGGGGTGGTGGTTGACCACGGTCTTGACGAATCCGGGCAGCAGACCCTGGACCCGCTTGGTCGCGAGCAATCGGGACGCCTCGCGGGCGTAGTAGCCCGCGTTCAGGATCATGTCGACGATCTCTTCCTGCGCGGCCGACCGGGCCTTGCCGGTCTCGGCCTGGGCCACGTCCATCAGGAAGTCACGATTCTCGGCCAGCAGTGCGCCGAAGCGCTTGATGATGGCGGCGCGTTCCTTGACCGGACGCTTGGCCCACTGCGCCTGCGCGGCCCGGGCTTTGGCGAAGGCGGCGGTGACGTCGTCGGCGGTACCGACCGGGATGGTGGTCAGTTCCTTGCCGGTGAAGACTTCGTCGATCGGCTTGGACTGCCGGGCTCCGACGTCGTCGATGGCGACGAGCGCGCGCAGGCGGGCGAAGTCGGCGGCGGACGGAGCAGGCATCGGGGACTCCCTACTGGCAAGTAACTAACAGTCAGGCTCAACCTACTCGGTACCGGCAGTCCGACAAAGGCACACCTTGTCCGATCTGTTCACGACTTAGGGCGGTCCAGCGTCCTAACCTGCGGGTATGGCCTTGAACCTGAACTCGGCGGTCATCGAGATCGTCACCAGAGACCTGTCGCGAGCCCTGGATTTCTACCGGCTGCTCGGCTTGGCGGTTCCCGAACCGGACGGGCCGCACGTCGAGGTGGCGTTGCCGGGCGGAAACCGGCTCGCGTTCGACACCGAGGAGGTGATCGCCGGTATGCATCCCGGCTGGACACCTCCCACCGGGCCCGGGCGGGTGGCCCTGGCTTTCGGCGTCGATGCGCCCGCCGGCGTCGACGCGCTGTACGACCGGCTCACCGACGCCGGGCATCCGGGAAAGCTCAAGCCGTTCGACGCGCCGTGGGGGCAGCGCTACGCGACCGTCGAGGACCCCGACGGGACCTCGGTGGATCTGTTCGCGCCATTGGAAAACTGACGGAGCTGGCGTAATCCGATGCCGGCCAGCGCGCGGACCTCGCGGTGCAGGTGGGGCTGGTCGGAATAGCCCGCCCGCACAGCGACCGCGTTCGAGCTCGCACCGGTGCCGAGCAGCCCGACCGCACGACGGAACCGGAGGACGCGGCGCATCGTCGCCGGGCCGTATCCGTAGACCGCGGCGCACTGCCGCTGCAGCGTTCGGCTCGACCATCCGGCGTACCGCGCTGTCGCAGTGACCGATTCGCCGGCCGCCAGCCGGCGCGTGACGTCACGAAGCATCGGTAAGGGCCACGGCGTGGTCTCGGCGCGGGGCCGCTGCGATGCCAGCGCTTCGGTGAGCTCGTCGAGTGAACGGCCCTCCTCGATGCTGCAGAGTTCGCGTAGCTCGACCCGCGTATTGCACAGCTCGTCGGCCGGGATGCCCAGTAGCCGCGGCAGGACTCCGGGACGAAACCGCAATCCCTGCACCGGATCCCGGCTACCTGCCGCCATGAACGCCGTGGTGTCGGGGCCCGCGACGATGATCGTGTCGTCCATCTGGATCAGGTCCATGCAGCCGTCGGGCAGAATCCGGCCGGGTTCGGCCGGGCCGGAGCGCACCCACCGGCATTCGACGAGCTCGCTCAGGCGTGACGGCGGATCGTGTTCGCGGTAGCCCACGTCACCGACGCTACCCGCGCCACCATGCGGTTGAATCGGGGAATGACCGGCCGACCACGCGACACGTCGATCGACGAGCGCGTGCTCGCGGTCACCCGCGAGTTGCTGGTCGAGGTGGGCTGGGACGATCTGAGCGTGCGGCTGGTCGCGGTGCGGTCCGGGGTGGGCAGGTCCAGCCTGAACCGGCGCTGGGCATCGAAGGCCGAGCTGGTGCTGCACGCGATCCTCGGCGAATCACCCGACATGTCACCGTTTTCGGGTACCGACCTGGCGGGCTGGATCGACTGGGTGGTGCGCGGCAGCCATCAGCTGTTCAGTCGCCCGGACGTGAGCGAGGCCGTGCCAGGGCTGCTGCTGGCCCTGCGGGAGAACGCCGCATTGCGAAAGGCGTTGTGGGACGGGTTCAGCGGTCCTGCGATCGAGATGTTCGCCGCCAAAGGCTACGGATCGGAGTCCGATGCCAGGGCCGCGCTGTCCATGGCGGCCGGGGCGGCGTTGTTCACGACCACGGTGGCAACCGATGACGATTCGCCGGAACTGCAGCAGCGCCTGGTGCGGCTGCTCAGCCACGCCCTCGGGGTGTCACCGGCCGAATGACGCCAGCATGGCGGCCTGAGGCGAACGCCAGGCCTCGATACCCAGATCGGCGAGCGTTCTCTTGTCGTCGGTCGGGGTGGCAGCGGTCAGCAGCATCGCTGCCTCGTAGCTGATCCCGTCGCCGAGCGGCAGTACCCCACCGACCAGGTCGGACAACCAGCCGATGCCGCGGAATAGTCCGCCCGGCACCGGAATCCGGCGGATCTTGTGTCCTCGGCCCTGCTCCAGCACATCGATCATCTCGTTGAACGACACCATCACACCGCCGCAGACATAGCGTCTGGGTCCGAGCCCGGCCACCATCAGCCGCTCGTGGACGAGCGCAACGTCGCGCACGTCGATCATCTGCATGCCACCGCTCATCCGCGGTGCCAGGCCGGCCTTGGCGATCGGTGCCCAGCCGCGCTCGGTGACCCCAGCGGCGGTGAAGAACGCCGGGCCCACCACGCTCGACGGGTAGGTGACCACGACCGGGGCGCCGTCGTCCTGCAACCGTCGGGCCACCCGATCGGCATAGGCCTTGGTCTGGGCGTAGGGGCTGCGGCCCGGTGCGGGCGGGGTGTCGGCGGAGATCACCCCGTCGGGCGGCGGGAACAGCGAGCTGTAGCTGCTGACCGAGACGATGGGATCGAGCCCGGCCTCGACGGCGCGGTTCAACACGACCTCGGTGGCGTGCGCGTTGATCTCCCACATCAGCTGTTCGCGGCGTTGGTCGGTGCCGACGATGCCCGCGGCGTGGATCAGGGCGTCGCAGCCCGCGAGCAGCTTCCCGACGGTGTCGCCGTCGCGGATGTCGCCCTCCAGCACGGACATCTCGCCGAGGGTGGCGAGGTGTCCGATCACCTGGTCGTCGCCGCAGCCCGGTGCGACCAGCAGACGGATCCGATGCCCGGCAGCCAGCAGGCCCCGAACGGTGTGCGCCCCGAGATAGCCGGTGCCTCCGGTCACTGCGATGTGCATGCTGCGCCTCCCATGTTTCGATGCCGATGGTATCGAAATGGGTCACGGTGGTGCGACGCGGGCACTTGTGCGGCGGGTTGCGGTCAGTATTGAGCAGCAACCCGCCGCGTAATGGTCAGCGCGCCACGTTGGATTCACAACGGGTGCGGCTACCGGGAGATCGGCCAGACGGGGTCGGCGCAGTCGGTGCCCTCGGCCGACAACTGTCGCTTGATCACCTTGAACGTCTCGGTGCGCGGCAACGCAGTGCCGATCCGGACATACGACGGCCACTGTTTGGGCCCCAGATCGGACTGCTCATGAAGAAATTTGCCGAACTTCTCGATGTCGAACGGCGTGCCCGCCGTCAGCACCAGCGCGGCCATCACCTGATCACCCACGTTGGGGTCGGGAATCGGGTACACCGCGACCTCGGTGACATCGGGGTAGCGCAGCAGGATCCGTTCGATCGGCGCGGTACCCAGGTTCTCGCCGTCCACCCGCATCCAGTCGCCGAGCCGTCCGGCGAAGTGGGCATAGCCGTCCTCGTCGAGGTACGCCAGGTCGCCTGTGTGGTAGATGCCGCCGGCCATCCTGGCCGCCTCGGCATCGGGATCGTCGTAGTAGCCGCGGAACCAGCCGGCGCCGGTCGGATTCACCAACTCGCCGACCACCCCGGGCGGGCACGGCTCACCCGTGTCAACATCGACGATCGCCACCTGATCGGTGAGTGGGCCGAGGGCGCCCTCGGGAGTGTCGGGCGTGCGGGCGATCGCGACCCCGCCCTCGCTGGAACCGAATCCGTCGACCACTGTCACGCCGAACCGCTCGGCGAACCGGCTCAGGTCACGCGGCGCACCCTCGTTGCCGTAGAGAATCCGCAACGGATTGTCGGCATCGTCGGCGGTCGGTTCGGTGGCCAGGATGTAGGACAACGGCTTGCCGACGTAGTTGGCGTAGGTGGCGCCGAAGCGCCGGATGTCCGGTATGAACCCGGAGGCGGAGAACTTGCGCCGCAAAGCAATCGACGCGCCGGCCGCGGCGGCGACGGCCCACCCGGCCATGATCGCGTTCGAGTGGAACAGCGGCATCGACAGGTACACGGTGTCGGCCGGACCCAGGCCGAAGCGTTCGGCCAGCATCCGGCCCGGGAACGCCACCTTGTCGTGGGTGACCCGCACCGCCTTGGGGTCACCACTGGTCCCCGAGGTGAAGATGAGCATGAACAGGTCATCGGCCGACAATTCGGCGAATGTGACCGGGGTGTCGCGGTAGGACGCGAGTTCGGCTGCCCAGTCGGCAGATTCGACGTCGATGAAATTCACCCCGGGAGGGACCGCTTCGGGGCTGTCGGTCAGGACCAGCTGGCAATCGGCCTGCGCGATGTCGCGGGTCAGCGCCTCACCGCGCCGGGTCTGGTTGAGCCCCACCGGAACCAGCCCGGTCAGTCCCGCAGCCACCAGCAGGCTGGAGAAGAACGTCGTGTTGGCCAGCAATGCCCCGACATGCGGGGGCCTGGCGGGGTCCAACCGGGCCCGCAGTGCCGCGGCCAGTTGCGCGCCTGCGGCGACGTGGTCAGCCCAGCTGACGAACGAATCCTCTTGGTAGACACCACGGTCAATGACATCGGCCAATGGGACCAGCAGCTCGGTGACCGTCGGGCCGACGGTTGGACCCCCCATTCCTAGACCGGGGTGTCGGCGAGTTCGCGGCCGATGCGCAGGAGCTGCCCGGTCGCCCCGCCGAGGTTGAACTCGGTCTGCTTGGCGGCCAGGAAGTACCGGTGCACCGGGTGATCCATGTCGATGCCGACACCGCCGTGCACGTGCACCGCGGTGTGCGCAACGCGGTGGCCCGCCTCGGCAGCCCAGAACGCCGCACTGGCGACATCGATGTCAGCGGGCAGATCCTCGGACAGCCGCCAGGCCGCCTGGGTCAGTGTCAGGCGCAGGCCCTTGACGTCGATGTAGCCGTCGGCCAGCCGTGACGAGACGGCTTGGAAGCTGCCGATCGGCCGGTCGAACTGCTCGCGCTCCCGGGCGTACTCGGAGGTGAGCTCCAGCGCGCGTTCCAGCACGCCGAGCTGGAACGCGGTGCGGGCCAACGCCGCATGCGTGGTCAGCCAATCGGCGACCTCGGCACCGCCGACGACGCGCGCGGCGTCCACCGTGGTGCCCTCGAGCTCCAGCAGAGCCACGCTGCCCTTGCCGGTGGTGCTGAGCAGGCTGACCGTCACGCCGGGATCATCCCCGGACACCAGGAAGACACTGACTCCGGAATCGGTTTCGGCCGGAACCAGGAACGCGTCGGCGATCGGCCCGTAGTTCACCTGGGTGCGGGTACCGGTGAGCTTGTAGCTTCGGCCGTCAGGCCCCTCAGAAGACGTAGCCTGCACCGGGCCCTGGCCCATTTCGCCGTCGAGGGCGACAGTGAGGATCTTGTCGCCGGATACCGCGGGCGCGGCCCACTGGGTGCGCAGTTCCTCGGATCCGAACGCAGCCAGCGCGCCCGCGCCAAGTACCACCGAGTCCACGTAGGGCACGGCAGCCAGCTGGCGACCGAGCGCGGTCAGCACGGCGGTCTGCTCGAGCACGCCGAGGCCGCCGCCGCCCACGGATTCGGGAGCCGCGGCCGACAGGACGTCGGCCTCGACCAGCTTGGCCCACAGATTGGCGTCGAACCGCTGCTCGAGCCCGTCGAGCTCACGCTGGCGTTCGGGTGTGCACACCGATTCGGTGATCGTGCGCACCAGGCCACCCAGGTCGGTGGCCTCTTCGGTCGTCTTGAAATCCATTGGTGTGCCGTCCTTACCGGTTGACCCTGGGCAGGCCCAAAGCGACCATGCCGATGATGTCACGCTGAATCTCGTTGGTGCCGCCGCCGAAGGTCAGGATCAGCGCCGACCGGTGGAACCGCTCGATGCGGCCACGCAGCAGCGCGCCCTTGCTGTCCGGGCGCAGCGTCGCCGCCGTGCCGAGCACCTCCATCAGCAGGCGGTAGGCCTCGGTGGCCAGCTCGGTGCCGTAGACCTTGGCCGCCGACGCATCCGCCGGAGAAGGAGCCTCGTCCTGGGCCGAGGCCAGCTCCCAGTTGATCAGCTTGAGCACCTCTGCCTTGGCGTGCACCCGGGCCAGGTTGAGCTGAACCCACTCGGAGTCGATGACCCGCTTGCCGTGCACGTCCTTGGTGTTCTGGGCCCACTCGCGGACCCCGTCGAGTGCGACGTAGATCGGCTGCGAAGAAACGAGAGCCACCCGCTCGTGGTTCAGCTGATTGGTCACCAGCTTCCAGCCGGCGTTCTCCTCGCCGACCAGGTTGGTGACTGGGATGCGCACGTCCTGGTAGTAGGTGGCGCTGGTGTCCACACCCGACATGGTGTGCACCGGGGTCCAGGAGAAACCCTCGGCCGTCGTCGGCATGATCAGCATCGAGATGCCGCGGTGCTTCTTGGCCTCGGGGTTGGTGCGCACCGCCAGCCAGACGTAGTCGGCGTAGGCGATCAGCGACGTCCACATCTTCTGGCCGTTGACCACGTAGTCGTCACCGTCGCGGACTGCCGTGGTGCGCAGCGCCGCCAGGTCGGTGCCCGCGCCGGGCTCGGAGTAGCCGATGGAGAAGTGCAGCTCACCCGCGGCGATCTTGGGCAGGAAGAACTTCTTCTGCTCATCGGTGCCGAAGTGCATGATCGTCGGCGCGACGCTGTTGATTGTCAGGAACGGCACCGGCGCGCCGGCGATCGCGGCCTCGTCGGTGAAGATCAGCGACTCCATGGGCGTACGCGCCTGGCCGCCGTACTCCTCGGGCCAGTTCAGCGTCAGCCAGCCGTCCTTGCCCATCTGCGCGACGGTCTCGCGGTAGATGTTGCCGCGTCCCATCTCGCCTTCGGAGGAGCTGAGTGCCTCAACCCGTTCGGGTGTCATCAACTTGGAGAAGTACGCGCGCAACTCGCGGCGCAGCTCCTCCTGCTCGGGGGTGTAACCGATCCGCATTGCGCTGCATCCTCACTGCTTGATAGACCTGAGTTCTCACCTGGTTGTAACACGTTCTAGTCTTAGGATCCAGGCCGGTGTCGGGCCGGTATCCGTCCGGTGTGGTCGTATTCTGTGGCTGCGCGTACGCAGCCCCGTGCGTGCACACGTCGTGAGGAGGTCGCCATGCGAGTAGAAGTTGACCGTGATCGCTGTGAAGGTAATGCGGTCTGCGTGGGTATTGCCCCCGATTTGTTCGATCTTGATGACGACGACTACGCCGTGGTCAAGGCCGATCCGGTGCCTGCCGACCAGGAGGATCTGGCCGAGCAGTCCATCGCCGAATGCCCCCGTGCAGCCCTGATCCGAAAAGACTAGAGGTATTCATAAATATGACTGACGACGCTCAGATCGACCTGTCCGGAAAGGTGGCTGTGGTCACCGGTGCGGCCGCGGGCCTGGGCCGCGCCGAAGCCATCGGTCTGGCCAAGGCCGGAGCCACCGTGGTGGTCAACGACATGGCCGGCGCGCTCGACGCCTCTGACGTTCTCGACGAGATCGCCGCTGCCGGCTCCAAGGGCGTCGCCGTGGCCGGGGACATCAGTGCGCGCTCGACCGCGGACGAGCTGGTCGCCACTGCCGACGGTCTGGGTGGACTGGACATCGTCGTCAACAACGCGGGCATCACCCGCGACCGGATCCTGTTCAACATGAGCGACGAGGAGTGGGACGCGGTCATCGCCGTGCACCTGCGTGGCCACTTCCTGCTGACCCGCAATGCCGCCGTCTACTGGCGCAACAAGGCCAAGGCGGGGGATGGCACGGTCTATGGCCGGATCATCAACACCTCGTCGGAGGCCGGACTGTCGGGTCCGGTCGGCCAGCCCAACTACGGTGCCGCCAAGGCGGGCATCACGGCGCTCACGGTGTCCGCGGCCCGGGCCCTGGAACGCTTCGGCGTGCGGGCCAACGCGATCGCGCCGCGGGCCCGCACCGCCATGACCGCAGGCGTCTTCGGCGACGCACCCGACGGGGCCGAAGGGCAGATCGACCCGCTGTCGACCGACCATGTCGTCACACTTGTGCGTTTCCTGGCCGCTCCGGCGTCCGAAGCTGTGAACGCTCAGCTGTTCATCGTCTATGGTCCAACTGTCACGTTGGTCGCGCCGCCCACCGCCGAGAAGCACTTCACTGCAGACTCCGACGCCTGGAACCCGGCAGACCTCAGCGGGACACTGCACGATTACTTTGCTGATCGTGACCGGACGCGTGGATTCTCGGCCACCGAGCTGATGGCCTCACGAGACTGACGGTCTCGTTCAGGGCGGTTCAACGGGACTGGAACAAGTTCTAGTTGCTAGTCCATCTAACGTGTCCTGAACTGGGAAAACCGCTGTTGAAGCTAATATTTTGAATTCTTTGACAGTGCGAACATGTTCTAGTTAATATGATCCGGCTCACTAAGAGCGCACTAAGACCAAGGGGTGGGAGGGCAGCCACGACATGTGGCCGTCAGTTTTTCGCTAACGCGAGTTTCCGCAAAATTTTCCCCCATCCGAGTACCCCGAGAACGGAGCCCAGGTTGATCGAACAGCTTGCGGTTCCGGCCCGGGCCGTGGGCGGCTTCGTCGAGATGTCCTTGGACACCTTCGCCAAGATGTTCCGTCGACCGTTCCAGTTCAAAGAGTTCCTGGATCAAACCTGGATGATCGCCCGGGTGTCGCTCGTGCCGACCCTGCTGGTTGCCATCCCGTTCACGGTTCTGGTCGCGTTCACGCTCAACATCCTCCTCCGCGAGATCGGCGCCGCCGACCTGTCCGGCGCCGGCACCGCCTTCGGCACCATCACCCAGCTCGGCCCCGTCGTGACCGTGCTGGTGGTGGCAGGCGCCGGTGCCACGGCGATCTGCGCAGACCTCGGCGCCCGCACTATCCGCGAGGAGATCGACGCGATGCGGGTGCTGGGCATCGACCCGATCCAACGCCTGGTGGTGCCCCGTGTGCTCGCGTCGATGTTCGTCGCGCTGCTGCTCAACGGTCTGGTGTGTGCGATCGGCATCGCCGGCGGCTACGCCTTCTCGGTATTTCTCCAGGGGGTGAACCCCGGCGCTTTCATCAACGGCCTGACCGTGCTGACCGGGCTCGGCGAGCTCGTGCTGGCCGAGATCAAGGCACTGCTGTTCGGCGTGGTGGCCGGCCTGGTCGGCTGCTACCGCGGGTTGACCGTCAAAGGAGGCCCGAAGGGTGTCGGTAACGCAGTGAACGAAACGGTGGTCTACGCCTTCATCTGCCTGTTCGTGATCAACGTGATCATGACGGCTATCGGGGTTCGGGTGCTGGTCCGATGATGAGCGCTTGCGCGAAGAACATGGATCTGATGAGGGCTTGCGCGAAGAACATGGATCTGATGAGCGCTTGCGCGAAGAAGGTCCAGCCATGAGCTATGACGCCACCCTCCGCTTTCGGCGGCTGTTCCGGGGCGTGCCCAAGACCGTCGACAATATCGGCGAACAGGCACTGTTCTACGGCGAGACGATGCGGTACCTGCCCAACGCGGTCAACCGCTACCGCAAGGAGACCATCCGGCTGGTAGCCGAGATGACCATGGGCGCAGGCGCGTTGGTGATGATCGGTGGCACCGTCGGTGTCGCGGCCTTCCTCACCCTGGCCTCCGGTGGCGTCATCGCGGTTCAGGGCTACTCGTCGCTGGGCAACATCGGCATCGAGGCCCTGACCGGCTTCCTCTCGGCGTTCCTGAACGTGCGCATCGTGGCACCGGTGATCGCCGGCATCGCCCTGGCGGCCACGATCGGCGCAGGCGCCACCGCCCAGCTCGGCGCGATGCGGGTGGCCGAGGAGATCGACGCCGTCGAAGCGATGGCGGTCCACGCGGTGTCCTATCTGGTCTCCACCCGGTTGCTGGCCGGGCTGATCGCGATCGTTCCGCTGTACTCGCTGTCGGTACTCGCCGCATTCTTCGCAGCCCGGTTCACCACCGTGTTCATCAACGGGCAGTCGGCCGGCCTGTACGACCACTACTTCAACACCTTCCTGATACCCAGCGACCTGCTGTGGTCCTTCCTCCAGGCGATCGTGATGGCCATCGCGGTGATGCTGGTGCACACCTATTACGGCTACAACGCCTCCGGCGGGCCGGTCGGCGTGGGTATCGCGGTCGGTCAGGCCGTGCGCACCTCCCTGATCGTGGTCGTCACCATCACCCTGTTCATCTCCCTGGCCGTCTACGGCGCGTCCGGCAACTTCAACCTCTCCGGGTAGGCGGCGATGTCAGACGCAACCTCCAAGCACCGCAGGCATGTGAGGATCGCGGCCGCGATCCTGGCGGCGATCGTGGCCGCCGCGGTGGTGTTCACCTACCTGTCCTACACAGCGGCGTTCACGCCTACCGACACCGTCAGCCTGACCGCGCCGCGGGCGGGCCTGGTGATGGAGCGCGACGCCAAGGTGAAGTACCGCGGCATCCAGATCGGCAAGGTCTCCGAGATCGCGTACGCCGGTCACGAGGCCAAGCTGACGCTGTCCATCAAGCGCGGCGAGATGCGCTATATCCCGTCCAACGCCACCGTGCGGATCGCCGGCAACACGATCTTCGGCGCCAAGTCGGTGGAGTTTCTCGCACCGGATCAGCCGGAGGGCTCGCTTCGGCCGGGCAGCACGGTGGCTGCCAAGGACGTGCAGCTGGAGGTCAACACCCTTTTCCAGACACTGTCGGATGTGCTCAACAAGATCGACCCGGTCAGCCTGAACGCCACACTGTCAGCGCTCGGTGAGGGCCTGCGCGGCCACGGCGACGACGCGGGTGCGGCCTTGTCTGGCTTGAATTCCTACCTGCAGCAACTGAACCCGAAGTTGCCGACGCTGCAGGAGGACTTTGCGAAGGCCGCGGTGGTCGCCAACATCTACGGCGACGCCGGCCCCGACCTGGCGCGGATCATCGACAACGTGCCCGCGCTGAACAAGACGATCGTGGATGAGAAGACCAACCTCAACGCCACGCTGCTGTCGGCGACCGGGCTGGCCAACAACGGCACCGCGACCCTGCAGCCGGCCGCTGACGACTACATCGCCGCCATCCAGCGGCTGCGGGCCCCGCTGAAGGTCCTCGGCGACTACTCGCCGGAGTTCGGCTGTTTTCTGCAAGGCAGTTCCATCGCGGTCGACCGGTTCGCCCCGATCATCGGCGGTATCCGGCCCGGTCTCTTCGTCAACTCCAACTTCCTGCCTGGGTCTCCGGGGTACACCTATCCGGAGAGCCTGCCGATGGTGAACGCCTCCGGCGGGCCGAACTGCCGTGGTCTTCCCGACGTGCCGACCAAGCAGTACGGCGGAACCTGGTATCACTCCCCCTTCCTGGTCACCGACAACGCGTATGTCCCGTACCAGCCGAACACCGAGGTGCAGTTCGACGCGCCCGCGACGCTGCAGTTCCTGTTCAACGGTGCGTTCGCAGAAAGGGACCGATTCTGATGGCGTCCGGCGCGGGTACTGATCGGACCATGCTCAAGGTCGGCATCTTCACTGTGGCGATGCTGTTGGTGGCGGCCATGCTGGTGGTGGTCTTCGGCGAGTTCCGCTTCGCCTCCGCCCACAGCTACCACGCCACGTTCAGCGAGGCGTCGCGACTGAAGGCCGGGCAGGACGTCCGCATCGCCGGGGTTCCGGTGGGCAAGGTCCACGACGTGAAGCTGAACGCCGACAACACCGTTGACGTCGCGTTCGACGTCAACAAGCGGTATCAGCTCTACACCTCGAGCCAGGCCAAGGTGCGCTACCTGAACCTCGTCGGTGATCGTTTCCTGGAGATCACCTCCGGCCCAGGGGAACTACGCAAGCTGGCGCCCGGCGGGACCATCCCCGCGCAGAACACCCAGCCGGCCCTGGACCTCGACGCGCTGCTGGGCGGATTGCGGCCCGTGCTCAAGGGTCTGGACGGCGCGAAGGTCAACGAGATCTCCAACGCGGTGATCGAGATGCTTCAGGGCCAGGGCGGCGCGTTGGCCAACATGCTGACCAGCACGAGCGCCTTCACCCAGAACCTGGCCGCCCGCGATCAGCTCATCGGCGACGTCATCACCAACCTCAACACCGTGCTGAGCACGGTGGACGAGAAGGGCTCGCAGTTCGACACCAGCGTCGATGAGTTGCAGAAGCTGATCACCGGTCTGTCCGAGGGGCGCGATCCGATCGCCGGTGCGATCGCACCCCTGGCCTCGGCCGAGAACGATCTGACCGACATGCTGGAGAAGTCCCGCCGCCCATTGCAGGGGGTCATCGAGAATGCCCGGCCGCTGGCGCAGCGCATGGACGAGCGGAAGGGCGACATCAACAAGGTCATCGAGCCGCTGGCCGAGAACTACCTGCGGCTCAACGCACTCGGTGCCTACGGCTCGTTCTTCAACATCTTCTACTGCTCGGTTCGGTTGAAGGTCAACGGACCGGCGGGCAGCGACATCCTGATTCCGTTCGGCGGTCCGCCGGACCCATCCAAGGGGAGGTGTGCGCCGACCAATGGCTAGTTCGCGCGAGTCGAATCCCGTGCGCACCGGGATCCTCGGCATCTTTGTGGTGGCATGCCTGGTGCTGGTGTCATTCGGTTACACCGGCCTGCCCTTCTTCCCGCAGGGCAAGCAGTTCGAGGCCTACTTCAGCGATGCCGGTGGGATCTCTCCGGGCAACGACGTCAACATCTCGGGCATCACGGTCGGCAAGGTCACCGACATCGCCCTGGCCGGCGACTCGGCCAAGGTCAAATTCACCGTGGACCGCAACATCAAAGTCGGCGATCAGTCGCTGGTGGCGATCAAGACCGATACGGTGCTCGGCCAGAAGTCGCTTGCGGTGACCCCGAAGGGCGTCGGCACGTCGACGGTTATTCCCCTGGGACGCACCACGACTCCGTACACGCTGAACACTGCGCTGCAGGACCTCGGGCAGAACGTCAGCGAGTTGGACAAGCCGAAGTTCGAGCAGGCGCTGCAGACACTGACCGACACGTTGCGCGACGCCACCCCGCAGCTGCGCGGTGCCCTGGACGGCGTCACGAACCTGTCCCGCACCATCAACAAGCGGGATGAGGCCCTCGAGGGGCTGTTGACCCACGCCAAGCGGGTATCGGATCTCCTGGCCAACCGCGCTGGGCAGGTCAACCAGCTGCTGACCGACGGCAACCAGTTGTTCGCCGCGCTCGACGAGCGCCGGCAGGCGCTGAGCAACCTGATCGCCGGTATCGACGATGTGTCCAAGCAACTTTCGGGATTCGTCGCCGACAACCGCAAGGAGTTCAAGCCGGCACTGGAGAAGCTCAATCTGGTGATGGACAACCTGCTCGAGCGCAAAGAGCACATCAGTGAGGCGCTCAAGCGGTTGCCGGGATATGCCACCGCGCTCGGCGAGGTGGTGGGCTCGGGTCCGGGCTTCCAGATCAACCTGTACGGGCTGCCGCCGGCCGGTATGGCCGAGGTACTGCTGGACACCTACTTCCAGCCGGGCAAACTGCCCGACAGCCTGTCCGATATGTTGCGCGGCTACATTTCTGAGCGAGTGATCGTTAGGCCGAAATCGCCATGACCCAAGACAATTCGGTATCCGGTCGCAACCGGTGGTTGCGTATTGCGCTGGCTACAGTGCTGCTGGCGGTGCTCGCCGTCGGTGTGTACCAGGTGTGGCCGTCACGCACCGGCCCCAAGCTCACCGCGTACTTCACCAACGCCGTCGGGTTGTACCCCGGGGACGAGGTGCGGATCGTCGGCGTGCCGGTGGGCACGATCGACTCCATCGAACCGCGGCCCTCGGATGTCAAGATCGAGATGACCCTGGACCGCGGCGTCAAGGTCCCCGCCGATGCCAAGGCGCTGATCCTCTCGCCGAACCTGGTGTCGGCCAGGTTCATTCAGCTGACCCCCGCCTACACGGAGGGCGACGTGATCGCCGACGGCGCGTCGATCGGACTCGACCGCACCGGAGTGCCCGTCGAATGGGACGAGGTCAAGGAGCAACTCACCCAGCTCAGCTCGCAACTCGGACCGCAGGCCAACTCGGTGCAGGGCCCGATCGCAGCGTTCGTCGACCAGGCCGCGACCACGTTCGACGGCAACGGTGACTCGTTCCGCAATGCACTGCGCGAGCTCTCCCAAACTGCAGGCCGGCTGGGTGATTCGCGGACCGACCTGTTCGGCACGGTGAAGAATCTGCAGATCCTGGTCGACGCGCTGTCCAACAGCAACGAACAGATCGTGCAGTTCACCAATCACGTGGCGTCGGTGTCGCAGGTGCTGGCGGACAGCGCCAGTGGCCTCGACGAGACACTGGGCACGCTCAATCAGGCCCTCGGTGACGTCCGCGGTTTCCTGAACGAGAACAACGATGCGTTGATCGCCCAGGTGGGCAAGCTGGCCGACTTCACCCAGATTCTCACCGACCACAGTGACGACATCGAACAGATCCTGCACGTCACGCCCAACGGCCTGGCGAACTTCTACAACATCTACAACCCGGCGCAGGGCACCGTTGGTGGGCTCCTGACCCTGCCGAACTTCGCCAACCCCGTGCAGTTCCTGTGCGGCGGCAACTTCGACACCGGCACCAGCCCGGACAACTACAAGCGTGCCGAGATCTGCCGGCAGCGAATGGGGCCGGTGCTGCGCCGCATCACGATGAACTACCCGCCGATGATGTTCCATCCGGTCAACAGCATCACCGCCTACAAGGGCCAGATCCAGTACGACACCCCGGCGACAGAGGAGAAGGCGCAGACTCCGGTGCCGTACCTGCAGTGGCAGAACGCTCCTGGTGTCACCCCGCCGCAGATCCCGCCGGACGCGACGCTGAGCTCGTTGATCCTGCCGCCGGATGCACCCGCGCCGGCAGCCGGAACCGGAGTCGGGCCCGCACCAGGACCTGCACCTGCGCCCGCGCCGGGACCCGTGGCCGCACCCGCTGAGGCTGGTGCCGGCGGATGATGAGGGGTAAAGCATTGAGGGGTAAGGCATCCCGGATCGGCAGTCGCACCCTGGCGATCGGCAGTGGCGCCATGCTGCTGGCCGGCTGCCAGTTCGGTGGCCTCAACTCGCTGAACATGCCCGGTACCGCCGGGCACGGGTCCGGTTCCTACACCGTCACCGTGCAGTTGCCCGACGTGGCGACCCTGCCGCAGAACTCGCCGGTGATGGTCGACGACGTCACCGTCGGCAGCGTGTCGGGTGTGGATGCGGTCCAGCGCTCGGACGGCACCTTCTATGCGGCGCTGCAACTGTCGCTGAATGGTGACGTGAAGCTCCCGGCGAATGCCGTTGCGCGCGTTGCCCAGACATCGCTACTCGGCTCGCAGCACATCGAGTTGTCCGAACCTGTCGATCAACCGGCCGAGGGGCGCCTGGGCCAGGGTTCCAACATCTCGCTGTCCCAGACCGACCGTTATCCGACCACCGAGGAAGTGCTCTCCTCGCTGGGCATGGTGGTCAACAAGGGCAATCTCGGTGCGCTGCAAGACATCACCGATGAGGCCTACGCGGCCGTCGCCGGACGGGCCGGCAACTTCGCCGATCTGATTCCGCGGCTGGCGGAGCTGACCGCGTCATTGGACCGGCAGACCAACGACATCATCGCGGCCGCGGACGGGCTCAACCGGTTCGCGTCGATCCTGGCCCGCAGCCAGGACAGCCTGGGCCGCACGCTCGATACCCTGCCCGGCGCGCTCAAGGTGCTCAACGACAACCGGTCCAACATCGTCGACGCGTTCACCGCGCTGCGGAGCTTCGCCCAGGTCGGCTCGCGGATCCTGTCGCAGACCAAGGACGATTTTGCGGCCGATCTCAAGGATCTCTATCCGGTGATCAAGGCGCTCAACGACAACGCCGACGACTTCATCAAGGACCTGGAGTTCCTGCCGACCTTCCCGTTCCACTACAAGTATCTGCGCCAGGCGGTGCGAGGCGACTACCTGAACGTGTACGTCACCTTCGACCTGACCCTGCGGCGGTTCGGTGAGTCGATCTTCACCACCGGAGCTTTCGACCCGAACATGCAGCACCTCAGCGAGGTGATCAATCCGCCAGACTTCCTGACCGGGGCGATGGCCAACCTGTCCGGCCAGGCGGCCGATCCGTTCAAGGTCCCGTCCGGAACTGCGACCCAGCACGAGGAGAAGCCGTAGATGATCGACCGGCTCACCCGTATGCAGCTGATGATCTTCGGGGTCGTCACCATCCTTACCGTGGGTGCCATCTCACTGTTCTATCTGCACCTGCCCGCTGCGGTGGGTATCGGCACCTATCACGTCAACGCCAACTTCCTGGCCGGTGGCGGGATCTACCAGAACGCAAACGTCACCTACCGTGGCGTCACGGTCGGTCGGGTGGATTCCGTAGGCCTGGCGCCCGACGGCGTGGTCGCCAAGATGCAGCTCAACAGCAACACGGCGATACCCGACAATGTCATTGCCACGGTCAAGAGTGTGTCGGCCGTCGGCGAGCAGTACATCGACCTGATCCCGCCGGAGTCACCGTCGACCAACAAACTGCGCAACGGCGCCACCATCGAGCAGGACAACACCCGGGTCGGCCAGGACATCGCCGGGATGCTGCACGAAGCTGACACCCTGGTCAGCAGCATCGGCAACAGCCGGCTGCAGGATCTACTGCGTGAGACGTTCAAGGCGTTCAACGGGTCGGGACCCGAACTCGCCCGGTTGATCCAATCCTCCCGCCTGCTGATCGACGAGGCCAACGCCAACTACGGCCAGACCACTCAGCTGATCGACCAGGCCGGGCCGTTCCTGGAAGCCCAGATGCGCAGTGGCGACAACATCCGCTTGCTGGCCGACGGGCTCGCCCGGTTCACCGGTGAGGTGAACAAGGCCGATCCGCAGCTGCGCGCCACCCTCAAGACCGTTCCGGGCACCACCGAGGCCGCCAACACCGCGTTCAGCGGTATCCGGCCGACGTTTCCGGTGCTGGCGGCCAACCTCGCGAACTTCGGCCGCATCGGGGTGATCTACAGCAAGTCGATCGAACAGGCGCTGGTGATCTTCCCAGCCCTGATGGCGGCGCTGAATACCGTGGCCGGCGGGGCACCTGCCGACGAGGGCGCCAAGCTGGACTTCAAGATCGACCTGCAGGACCCACCGCCGTGCAACACGGGCTTCATCCCGGCGACCCAGATCCGGTCACCGGCCGACGAGACGCTGCGCGAACTTCCGCCCGATCTGTACTGCAAGACCGCGCAGAACGACCCGGCGGTGGTGCGCGGTGCGCGCAACTACCCGTGCATGGAGTTCCCCGGGAAGCGGGCACCCACCATTCAGCTGTGCCGCGATCCCAAGGGCTATGTGCCGCTGGGCAGCAACCCGTGGCGCGGCCCGCCGGTGCCCTACGGGACACCGATCGAGGACGGGCGGAACATTCTGCCGCCCAACAAGTTCCCGAACATCCCGCCGCAGGTCGACCCGGATCCGGGCCCGCCCGCGGTGCAACTGCCGCCCGGTGTCCAGCCCGGCCCCGGCCCCGCGCCGCACGCGCCGTTCCCGCTGCCGGTGCCGCCGAACCAGCCGGGCACACCGCCGCCGCCGTGGCCGTACTTCGCGCCGCCGGACCAGATCGTGCCGCCGTACGGCCGGACGCCTCCTGGGGCTCCGGAAGCCCCGGCTCCGGCGCCCGCTCCGGATGCACCGTTACCGGCCGAGGCACCACCTCTGGCCAGCGCACCGATGACGGGCACCTACGATCAGCACAGTGGGGTCTTCGCCGACGCCGACGGAGGCACCGGCGTTTACGCAGCCGGCGCCGACAAACTGGCACCAGCGGAGACCTGGGTAGACCTGATGTTGGATCCAAGGCAGGCTTGATGATCGAAGAAACCGCCTCGAATACGAGGCCGGTCCGTAGGCGCGCGTCCAGGGCGGCCGGCCCCACCGGGGCCGGGACGGCAGGCGAGGTGACCCAGACCGTGCTGTCGGTGGAGCCCTCCACCAAAGCGGCGGCCAGGGCACCCCAGCCGACACCGCTCAAGGCGCCGCCCCGGCGGCGCGCCCACCGCACCCTGGTGGCACTGGTGGCAGCCCTGACCCTGGGCCTCGGGACCGCTGCGTTGGGTGCGCTGGCCTACGTCATGCGCGATCAGCAGCATGCGGTGGACACCCTGCAGGCCCGCGACGAGAGCTTCGTCGACACCGGCAAGCAGACCGTGATCAACATGTTCAGCTATACCCAGGACACGATCGACGAAAGCGTCAACCGCTTCATCGACGGCACCAGCGGCCCACTGCGCGACATGATGAGCCAGGGCAACAACGCCGACAACCTCAAGGCGTTGTTCCGCGATACCAACGCCAGCTCCGAGGCTGTGATCAACGGCGCGGCGCTGGAGAAGGTCGACGAGATCGCCCGGAATGCGTCGGTACTGGTGGCGGTGCGCGTCACGGTTACCGACGTGGATGGCGTCAATTCACCGACCCGTCCGTACCGGCTGCGGGTGATCGTGCACGAGGACGACAACGGGCACATGACCGGATACGACCTCAAGTACCCCGACGGCGGAAACTGATGCGCTCTAAACTCACTGCCCTGCTGATCGGCCTGTTGACGGTGGCGTTCGTCGGGTTGGCCGCCGTAGGTGGCTCGCTGTACTGGAACCGCGTGGCGCAGCGAGGCCAGGAGACCGCCAGGGCCGAACTGCCTGCGCTGGCCGCCGAACAGATCCCGAAGGTGTTCGGTTACGACTATCAGACCGTCGAGCGCAGCCTGATGGAGACGTACCCGCTGCTCGCTCCCGACTTCCGGCAGCAGTTCGAGAAGGACGCCACCGCCAAGGTGATCCCCGAGGCACGCAAACGTCAGCTGGTGGTTCAGATCAGCGTCGTCGGCATCGGTGTGATGACAGCGCAGCGTGATTCGGGGTCCGTGATGGTGTACATGAACCGCACCGTGACCGACCAGTCCCGCCAACCGCTCTATGACGGCAGCCGCCTGAAGGTCGACTACCGAAAGATCGGCGGGGCCTGGCTGATCAACGCGATCAACCCGATCTAGATTGGGCCAACGCGTCTAGGAAGGCACGGGCCCAACGGTCCACATCATGCGCCAGCACCTGGCGGCGCAGCGCCCGCATGCGGCGCCTGCCCTCCTCGGGGCTCTGATCCAGCGCGGCCTCGATGGCATCCTTGACGCCTTCGAGATCGTGCGGGTTGGTCAGATAGGCCTGACGCAACTCGGCCGCCGCCCCGGTGAACTCCGACAGCACCAACGCGCCGCCGAGGTCACTGCGGCAGGCCACGTACTCCTTGGCCACCAGATTCATGCCGTCGCGGAGCGGGGTGACCAGCATGACGTCGGCTGCGACGAAGAACGCGATGAGCTCATCGCGCGGCACCGGCCGGTGCAGGTAATGCACCAGCGGATGCCCGACCTCACCGTATTCACCGTTGATGTGGCCGACCTGGCGCTCGATGTCCTCACGCATCGCGATGTAGCTCTCGACCCGCTCGCGGCTCGGTGTGGCCAGCTGGACGAGAACGGTGTCGTCGCGTTTGATCCGGTCCTCTTCGAGCAGTTCGGTGAAGGCGCGCAGCCGGACGTCGATGCCCTTGGTGTAGTCGAGCCGGTCGACACCGAGCAGGATCTTGCGCGGATTGCCGAGCTCTGCGCGGATCTGCCGGGCGCGTTGGCGCACCGACCGGTTGCGGGCCTTGGCGTCCAGATCGGCCGAATCTATCGAGATCGGGAAGGCGCCGACCTTGACCGTGCGGAACCCGTAGGAGATCTCGCCGAAGCGCGAGCGGACGCCGATCGATGCGCGTGAGGTGTTGGCGCCGACCAGGCGGCGGGCGAGGACCAGGAAGTTCTGTGCGCCTCCGGCCAGGTGGAATCCGACCAGATCGGCTCCGAGCAGGCCTTCGACGATCTCGGTGCGCCACGGCATCTGCATGAACAGTTCCACGGGCGGGAATGGGATGTGGAGGAAGAAGCCGATGGTGAGGTCGGGTCGCAGCATTCGCAGCATCTTGGGGACGAGCTGCAGCTGATAATCCTGGATCCAGACCGTTGCACCCTGGGCCGCGGCGCGGGCCGTGGCCTCGGCGAAACGGCGGTTCACGTCGACGTAGCTGTCCCACCACTTGCGGTGGTACACGGGTTTGACGATGAGGTCGTGGTAGAGCGGCCACAGGGTGGCGTTCGAGAACCCCTCGTAGTAATCCGCGACATCCTGCGCGGAGAGCTCCACCGGGTAGAGCTGCAGATCCTCCTCGACAATCGGCTCCTCGCCGCTGTCGGGGACACCCGCCCAGCCGATCCACGCGCCACGGCGTTTACGCAGCAGTGGCTCGAGCGCGGTGACAAGGCCGCCGGGGCTGCGCTTCCAGGTCGTGCTGCCATCCGGCAACCGCTCCATGTCGATGGGCAGCCGGTTGGCGACCACGACGAAGTCGGAGTTACCGGAGGCGGCCGGGGGGCCGGCCTCCGGGCTCATTACGCCTCGGTCTTCGAGGGCCCAATGCCGAGCATCGACAGGAACATGCGGCACTCGTCGGCGTCGGTGGCGTAGGTCGCTACGACGCGGCGAGCCTGGCTGGCGGTGCTGTCGGCGAGGGGTTCGACGTCGTCGATGTCGGCGGTATCAGTTTTCGCAGGCATGACATAACTGTAGGCGACCCGGAGAGCCCGGGTCGCCGCATGTCATCAGCCGATGGAACCGTGCACGGTCGGGCTGCTGCCGACGGTCGACTCCGGCACCAGTTGCGGCCCCTCGGACTGCTGCTCTTCGGCCAGGCCGATGCACTCGCCGGTGTTCGCGCCGGTGCAGGGGATGGAGCCGCCGCCACCGGGCTCGTTCACGGCGGGCAGGTTGGGGTTGCCCGCGATGCTGCTGAAGTTGCCGGGGGAGTTCGGCACGGTGTGCGGGACGCACATGTTGGTGTAGAGGTCTTCCTCCTCGCCCGTCGGGCAGGCGATCGCCGGGCCGGAAGACACGGGCACGGAGAATGCGGCGATCGCTGGGGCGGCGGCCGCAGCGACTGCAAATCCGCCGGCAAAGATCAGTCGTCGCATCGAGATCGGGAAGGTCGCCATCGTCACGCTTTCTCTAGTTATTCGATTGTTCTTTGCAGGGATTCTAAGGAAGCTGGGAAAGATCTGCATTGCTTCTATGAGGTAGCTGGGGAAACCCTCGGAAGTGCTAGGGGCTGGCGCTGATAGTCGAGCGCGGAATGGGTTGCGGTCCTTCGGCTTCGTCTTCCTCGGCCAGGCCGATGCACTCGCCGGCGTTGTGTCCGGTGCACGGGATGGCGCCGCCTCCGCCGGGCAGGTCTACCGCGGGCAGGTCCGGATTGCCGGGGATGCCGCTGAACGGAGAGGGTGAATTCGGCACCAGAAACGGGGTGCAGGTCGTCGTGTAGACGTCCTCTTCCTCACCGGAGGTGCAGGTTGCTTGGGCGACCGGCGCGCCGAGCCACAGGAGCAGCGCGCAGCCGGCGCCGGACAGTACGGCGGGCACGACAACTGATTTCACCTCAGCAGTCTAGGACTGCTGAGGGTTTACTGTGCGGTGTCTGGAGTCGCGCTGTGTCAGCCGATGGAGCCGTGCACGGTCGGGCTGCTGCCGACCGTCGACTGCGGCACCGGTTGGGGCCCCTCGGACTGCTGCTCTTCGGCCAGGCCGATGCACTCACCGGAGTTCGCGCCGGTGCACGGGATGGCGCCACCCCCATCGGGCATGTTCACGGCGGGCAGGTTCGGGTTGCCTGCGACGCTGCTGAAGTTGCCGGGCGAGTTCGGCACGATGTCGGGCACGCACACGTTGGTGAACGTGTCCTCGGTTTCGCCGTTGGGGCACGAGGCCAGCGACTGGGAGGGTATCGACAGCACCGTGAGGGCAGGGGCCGCGGCGATGGCTGCGGCGATGCCGGCCGCGACGGCGAGACGACGGGCGCTGGACGGGGAGGTAGCCATTGTCGTGCTTTCTCTTCAGGGGCGGAATGGGTTTGCTGATTACCCGGCCGCGGTGATCCGACCACGGTGGTCCGTGAAGTCGTCTTGTGGTTTATATTTTACGCTCTACAAGGGGAAATAGCTGTCAAAGCGATTGTTCCTCGGCCATGTCGGGCCGTCTGCTGTGAAGCTGCTGCGCAGTAGCTGTGGTCCCGGTGTGAGCCGGGTTACGTGATACACGTAATGTGCAGTTCGTAACTTACTTACCTTGACTAAGAGGTGGTCCGCTATGGCCGATTCCGATGAGGCAATCCGTCAGGTCGAATACGAGACACTCGATGACGGGCGCATCGCCAGGATCTGGCTGAACCGTCCGAATGCGCAGAACGCCCAGTCGCGGACCCTGCTGGTGCAACTCGACGATGCATTCGGCCGGGCCGAGGCCGACGATGCAGTCCGCGTGGTGATCCTGGCCGCGCGTGGCAAGAACTTCTCGGCCGGCCATGACCTCGGTTCCGAGGAGGCGCTGACCGAGCGTGCCCCGGGCCCGGACCAGCATCCGACGTTCCGCTCCCACGGCGCCACCGCCGCCGGCGTCACTGAGCGAACCTACCTGCAGGAATGGCACTTCTACTTCGAGAACACCCGGCGCTGGCGCGATCTGCGCAAGATCACCATCGCGCAGGTGCAGGGCAATGCCATCTCGGCTGCCCTGATGCTCATCTGGGCCTGCGACCTGATCGTGGCCGCTGATGACGCCAAGTTCAGCGACGTCGTCGGGGTACGGATGGGGATGCCGGGTGTCGAGTATTACGCCCATCCGTGGGAGTTCGGCGCCCGCAAGGCCAAAGAGCTGCTGCTGACCGGTGATTCGATCGACGCCGATGAGGCGTACCGGTTGGGCATGGTGTCGAAGATCTTCGCTCGCGACGAACTCGAAGACAAGACACTGGAATTCGCCCGGCGCATCGCCGAGCGGCCGACGATGGCGGCCCTGCTGGTCAAGGATTCCGTCAATGCGGCCAGTGATGCGATGGGCTTCACCGAAGCGCTGCGTCATGCGTTCCACATTCACGAACTCGGGCACGCGCACTGGGCGGCGACCAACGAGAACCGCTGGCCGGTGGGTATGCCGCCCGATGTTCCCGACTGGCGGACCTTGGGAGCCCCGAAACCGGCCCGGCGAGATACACCATAGGGATGACGCGAATGGAACTGTCGTTGAAGGATCGCACCTACCTGGTCACCGGTGGCGGGAGCGGAATCGGTAAGGGTGCCGCGGCTGCCATCGTCGCCGCGGGCGGTAACGCGCTGCTGATCGGGCGTAATGCCGACAAGCTGAGTGCGGCTGCCGACGAATTGAACGCAGGACTCGCTGCCGATGGTGGTGAGGTGCGCTATGAGCCCGCCGATGTCACCAACGAGGACGAGGTCCGCCGCGCGGTCGACGTGGCCACCGCCTGGCATGGCCAGCTGCACGGTGTGGTGCACAGCGCTGGTGGGTCGCTGACGATCGGGCCGATCACGCAGATCGACTCCGAGTTGTGGCGCCAGACCGTCGATCTGAACGTCAACGGAACGATGTACCTGATCAAGCACGCGGGTCGGGAAATGGTCCGCGGCGGTGGCGGGTCGTTCGTCGGCATCTCGTCGATCGCATCGACCAACACCCATCGGTGGTTCGGTGCCTACGGTGTGAGTAAGGCGGCGTTCGACCATCTGATCAAGCTGGCCGCCGACGAACTCGGCCCGTCCTCGGTGCGGTTCAACAGCATCCGGCCCGGATTGACCCGCACCGAGATGGTCGGCCCGGTCTTCGAGCTGCCGGCCGCCAGCGAGGACTACAAGGCCTGCACGCCCATGCCCCGATTCGGTGAGGTCGAGGACATCGCCAACCTGGCGGCGTTCCTGCTCAGCGACGCCGCGGGCTGGATCACCGGTCAGTCCATCGGTGTCGACGGTGGGCACAGCCTGCGCCGCGGCCCCGACATCTCAGCGATGCTGGAGCCGCTGTACGGCGCCGACGGCCTGCGCGGGGTCGTCGCCGAGTAGCGAGTCAGGCCGGGGGTTTTCCTCCGGCCTCCCACGCGCTCAGGGCGCCCACTGCGGACCAGTCCAGCTTGCCGCCGCCGGTGGCGAGCAGCGTCAGGAAGCGATCGCGCAGCAAGCTCGCGACGGGCAGGGGCACCTGTAGTTCCTCGCCCGCACTCAGCGCGAGCTTGACGTCCTTGAGGCCGAGTGGGGCGGCGAAACCCGCCGGGCTGAACTCTTCGCGGGCCAGCAACCCGCCGTAGGTGCGGTACACCGGCGCGTCGAACAGCGTCGAGGTCAGCAACTCCAGGTACTGCTGTTTGTCCACGCCGGCCTTGCCCACCAATGCCATTGCCTCACCGAGGGATTCGATCACCGAGGCGATGAGGAAGTTGCCGCTGATCTTCACCAGGTTCGCCGCACGGGGTTCCTCGCCCAGCATGAAAGTGCGCTGCCCGATCGCCTCGAAAATCGGCGACACGGTCTCGACAGTGGCCGGGGCTCCCGCGGCCACCACGAACAACTTGGCCGCCGCGGCGGCCTCGGGCCTGCCGAACACCGGGGCGGCGACGAAACCCTGCCCGGTCTCGGCATGGGCCGCGGTGAGACGGTCGGCCAGGGCGACACTGACGGTCGACGACGAGACGTGCACGGCGCCGGCGGACAGGTGGGCAAGAATGCCGTTTTCGCCGAATGTGACTGCCTCCACCGCGGCGTCGTTGGCAAGCATCGTGACGACGGCGTCGCCGTGACACGCATCCGATACCGACGCCGCGGGTACCGCCCCTTGGGCGACCAGCGCGGTCACCTTGTCGGGGGAGCGGTTGTACACCGTGACCTCGTGTCCGGCCGTGAGCAGGTTCGCGGCCATGGCCGCGCCCATATTGCCCAGCCCGATGAATCCGATCTTCATGCCTCCACTCTTACCGGTTACTTTGGGGACCGGGAGGGATGATGAAGTTCTCGACGGAAATGCTCCAGATGGGCAACAACACCGGCATCGAGGTGCCCGCGCACGTCGTGGAGGCGTTGGGGGCGGGGAAGCGCCCAGCGGTCGTCGTCGATGTGAGTGGCTATCGGTACCGCTCGACGATCGCCCCGATGGGCGGCAGGTTCCTGATCCCGTTCAGCGCCGAGCGGCGCGCCGAGTCCGGAATCGCGGGTGGTGACGCCGTCGAGGTGGAGCTGACCGTCGACACCGAACCGCGCACCGTGGAGGTGCCCGATGACCTGCAGACCGCGCTGGCCGGGTCGGCGGATGCCGCCGCCGCGTGGGAGCGTCTGTCCTACAGCAGGCAGAAAGCGCACGTCACGTCGGTGCAGGGCGCCAAGGCCGCTGAGACCAGGGCCCGGCGCATCGCGAAAGTTATTGCTGACCTAGCGGGTTGAGCTTGTCGACGTGTTCCGAGTCCTCGGCGTGGCCGCAAACCCGGTGCACGGCGTTGACGATGCCCTGGTAGCCGGTGCACCGGCAGAAGTTGCCCGAGAGCCCCTCGCGGATCTCCTCATCGGTGGGGTCCGGGTTGTCGCGCAGGAGCGCGGTGATCGACGTGACGAATCCCGGTGTGCAGAAGCCGCACTGGAGGCCGTGGCACTCCTTGAGGGCGGACTGCACGGGGGACAGCTCCCCCTCGGAGCCGGCGATACCCTCGACCGTCGTCACCTCCTGGCCGTCCACCTGAACTGCGAACACCAGGCACGATCGGACCGCCTGGCCGTCCAACAAGACCGTGCAGGCACCGCAGGCGCCGTGCTCGCAGCCGAGGTGGGTGCCAGTGAGACCGCAGTTGTCGCGCAGGAAATCGGCCAGCGTCAGCCGTGGCTCGACGACGTCCTGGTAGTCACGCCCGTTGACCGAAAGCGCAACCGGCAGTTCATGCATTGAGGGCCTCCTCGGTGGCGTGGCTGGTTGCCTGGGTCCAGGCTCTGGACACCATGGCGGCGCCGACCCGCGCCCGGTAGGACGCCGAGCCCTGCAGATCGGAAGGAATGTCGGTGAGTTCGGACATCGCCAGCCGGCCGATCTCCTCGGCGGTGATTCCGCCGATCGGGGTGCCGAGCAGCGTTTTCTCGGCCGGGACGGCCCGCAGCGGTGTGGAGCCGAGTCCGAGTAGACCGATGCCGCAGCGGGTGATCCGGTCGTCCTCGTCGAGATCGAACCCGACGACGGCGCCGGCTATCGCGAAATCTCCATGGCGACGAGCGAATTCGGCAATTCCGAATCCGCTGCGACCCGATGCCACCGGGAAGCGCACCGCGGTCAGGATCTCGTCGGAGGCCAGTGCGGTCTCCCACAGGCCGGTGAAGAACTCCGCAGCCGGGATCTGGCGGACGCCGCGCGCAGAGGTGGCCTCGATGGTCGCGTCGAGTGCCAGCGCCACCGCCGCGTACTCGGCGGCCGGATCGGCATGCGCGATCGCACCGCCCAGCGTGCCGCGGCTGCGGATCTGGAAGTGCCCGATGTGCGGCGTGGCCAGGGTCAGCAGCGGCACCGAGTCGGCGACCTCGTCGTCGAGGCCGACCATGGCGTGCGGGGTGGCCGCACCGATCCGAACCTCGTTGCCTTGCAATGTGATGTCGTTAAGTTCCGGCACTCGCGAGATGTCGATCAGGTTCTCGAAGTGCGTCAGGCGCATGGCCAGCATGGGGACCAGGCTCTGACCGCCGGCCAGGATCTTGGCGTCTTCGCCGAACTCACCGAGCATGGCCACTGCCTCGGTCACCGTGGCGGGCCGGTGATACGCGAACGGGGCGGGCTTCATGACACCAACCGGAGCAGCGCCGCGTGCAGGTCTTCGGTGCTCAGCCCGGTGCTCTTGCGTTTGTTGCGTCCGGCCCGGCCGACCAGGAACCCCAGCACGCCCGCGGCCGCGACCGCACCGATGGCCGGAGCGAACCGCTTGGCCATCGGCACCGCCATCACCTTGGCCAGCGCCAGCGCGTTGATCGGGGCGGCCTCTTGTGGCGCCTGCCCGGATGTTGCACCGGCGGGACTGGTTTCGTCCGATGCCGTGGCTCCACCGAGCAGTTCGGCTTCCAGGCTCTTGGCGAACTGGTCGATCAGGCTGCCTGCCACATCGGCCAGCACGCCGCGGCCGAACTGGGCGGCCTTGCCCGAGATGGCCAGGTCGGTGGTGACCACCACGAGGGTGGAGTCGGCGCCCTCGTCTTTCAGTTGGGCGGTCACGATGGCCGAGGCGGTGCCGTTGCCGCGGGTCTCCTTGCCGTTGGCCTTGAGCACGACCCGTTGAGCGGCCGGGTCCTTTTCCTGGAAGGTGGCATCACCCTTGTAGGACACCGTGATCGGGCCGACCTTGACCTTGACCGCACCGGTGAAGTCGTCTCCGTCGACGCTCAGCAGGGTGGCCCCGGGCAGACAGGGCGCGACGCGCTCGACGTCGGTCAGCACCTCCCAGGTTTTCGCCGCCGGTACCGCGACCCGGAATTCGTTGTTGAGCTCCACGATCAGTGATCCCTTCCTGATGCTGTCTGCGAGCGTTCGATGGCTTCGACGATGGCGGCCGGGGTGGCGGGCAAGGTGGTCAAGGTGACGCCGAGTGGGGCCAAGGCGTCGTTGACGGCGTTGATCACCGCGGGCGTCGAGCCGATGGCGCCGCCCTCGCCTGCTCCCTTGTAGCCGCCGACGCCGGGGCCGGGGATCTCGACATGGCCGTACTCGATCGTCGGGACCTCGGTGGCGGTGGGCAGCAGGTAGTCGACAAATGTTGAGGACAGCGGGTTTCCGGCGTCGTCGTAGGACAACTTCTCCAGCAGGGCGCCGCCGATGCCCTGGACGGTCCCGCCGGCAATCTGGCCCTCGACGACGTTGGGGTTGATCATCGGGCCGACGTCCTCGCTGACGATGTACCGGGTGAGGGTCACGTGACCGGTGACGATGTCCACCTCGCAGGTGCAGGCGTGGGTGGCGTTCGCCCAGTGGATCGGCGCGGTCGGCGGTGCGGTGTAGCGCGCGGTGGCCTCGAGGTTCGCCGACATGCCCGGCGGCAGCATCTGCGGCTCGTAGTGGGCACGGAAGGCCAGATCGGCGAAGCTGACGCTCTTTTCGGGATCGTTGCGTGCGATCGCCTTCGACCCGCCGAGTTCGATCTCGGATTCCTCGACCTCCAGCCGGGCCGCGGCCATCGCGACCAGCTGGTTGCGCAGGATGGTGCCGGCCTCGTTGACCGCCCCTGCCGTCATCGGGGCACTGCGGCTGCCCTGGGTGCCTGCCCCGTAGGGCGTCACCGCGGTGTCGCCCTGGATGGTGGCGACATCGTCGATATCGGCGCCCAGCGCATCGGCGGTGAGCTGAATGACGGTGGTTTCCAGGCTGTTTCCGGTGGAGCCGCCGTTGACGTACACATTGATCTTGCCGGTCGGCTCCATCCGGATGGTGCAGCCCTCGCTGGCCAGGTGGCCGGTGGCCGCGCCGGTCGGCTCGATGTAGGCCGAGAAGCCCAGGCCGAGGTAGCGGCCCTGGGCCAGCGCCTCGGCCTGCTCCTTGCGGAAGCCCTCGTGGTCGAGGATCTTGACGGCCTGCTCGAACGTCTCGATCGGTGCGACGTGGTCATAGGGCATGCCGTTGGGATTGAAGTACGGCATCTCGTCACGCCGGAGCAGATTCTTGCGCCGCAGCTCCACAGGATCCATGTCCATCTTGCGCGCGGCGATGTCGAGAAGTATTTCGCGGGTGAGGGTTTCGTACTGCCACGGGCCGCGGTAGGCGTGCAGGCCGGCAGTGTTGGAGAACACCGTCTTGTAGTTGAAGCTGGCCTTGGGCACCCGGTACGGGCCGGGGAAGAACATGCCGATGGCCGCGGTGGTCAGCACCGGGTACGGGGTCGGGTAGGAGCCCACGTCCTGGACGAAGTCGATGTCGGCGGCCAGGATGGTGCCGTCTTCGTCGAAGGCCATGCGTACATCGCCGTCGACGTGGCGGGACTGGCCGGCCGACATCAGGTTCTCGCGGCGGTCCTCGATCCACTTCAGCGATGCCGGAACCTTACGTGCGGCCAGCATGATGCACATGTCCTCGCGCATCGGGACGACCTTCTGGCCGAATCCGCCGCCGGTGTCGCGCATGATGACCCGCACGTGCTGGGCCGGGATGCCGAGCAGCCGGGCCGCGAACGCCCGGAGTTCGTGCGGGGTCTGGGTGGAGGCCCAGATGGTCAGCTCACCGGAGGTGGCCGACCATTCGGTGACCATGCCGCGGCACTCGATCGGCACCGGCACGTGCATCTGCTGGTAGATGTGCTCTTTCACCACATGAGCGGCGGAGCCGAAGACCTCTTCGTCTGGAGGCATGCCTGCCATGCCGCCGGCATTGTTGTCGGGGAAGGCGTCATGGACGGACACGTCGGAGGTCAGCGCCTGCCGGAAGTCGGCGATCGCGGGCAGCGGCTCGTAGTCCACATCGACCAGATCCACGGCGTCCTCGGCGATGTAGCGGCTTTCGGCGATGACCAGGGCCACCGGATCGCCGACGAACTTCACCTCGCCCTCGGCCAGCGGTGGCCGCGGGGTGTCCGGGACGTCCTTGCCTGCGACGGCGTGCCAGGCCTCTTTGACCTCGGGATTCAGATCCGCGGCGGTGAGCACCGCGTGCACACCGGGCAGGGCCAGGGCCGCGGTGACATCGATGGCGGTGAACTTCGCGTGCGCATAGGGGCTGCGGACGAAGCAGGCGTGCAGCATGCCGGGTCGCGTGATGTCGTCGACGTACGTGCCGCGTCCGGTGAGCAGGCGGGTGTCCTCGACCCGTTCGACCCGTCTGCCGGCATAGCGGGTTGCGACGGTCTCCGGTACGGCTGACGCCATAGGATCGCTCCATTCCGTCGGTTACTTCTGCGCGTAAGTAAATGGCCGCCGGAGGGCTCCGAGGCCGTATCAAGAGTGCGATTATCGTACATCGGAAAGCAACGTGTCTGAAGAAGAGAGTGCCATTTCCGCTCGGAACTAGGGTAGACGGCTACTCACGACACCGTGTCCGAACCGCGCGAATCTGTACTCGGTCGGACAACGGAGGTGGGATGACGATGACCACACAAACTCTGGTTCTGGAACCCCTGGAAGACGCTTCCACCTTCGACGGCGTGGTGCACAATTTGGACCTCGTCATCGACTGGTCGATCCGGGCGGACAGCACGATCGGCTATTTCGCCGCCTTATACAAACGGGGCACGATCGCCATCCAGCGCGCAGCCCGCGCCGGCGAGTTCACCGATGCGCAGTGGATCGAGCAACTCGACTGCGTGTTCGCGAGGCGGTACTTCAATGCGTTGAACGCCTTTTTCCATCCGGGCTCCCGCGACCCTGAGGCACTGACCCTGCCGTGGGAGATCGCGTTCCTCAACCAACACAACCGCAAAGCGTCGATGCTGCAGCACATGGTCGCCAGCCTGAACGCCCACATCTGCTTCGACCTGGGAATCGCGGTGGTCGACCTCGCCGCGAACCGGCTGCCCGACATCCATGCCGATTTCGAACGCGTCAACGAGTTGGTGTCCCTTCAGACGCCGGACATGCTCGACATCGTCCAACGCCGGTCGCCGCGGGTGCGGTGGCTGCGCTTGGTGATTCCCAAGGAAGACCTGTTCATCAAGGACACTCTGACCAAGTTCCGAGAGGGAGCCTGGAACTTCGCGACCAGTCTGGCCGTGTATCCGGAGGCTGCGCACGAGAAACGGGTCCACCAGCTCGCCTGGGCGGCCGGCCTGGGCGCCTTCTACCTTGAGCCACCGGCGAAATGGCCGCCGATCGCGCTTCTGCTGCGAAGTATCACCACGGGTGAGAACCAAGACGTCGCAGGCAACCTGCGCGCACTTGCCGGCATCACCGAGCAGCCGCACATGTCGGCGCAGTCCGGTGTGGGAAATCTCAGGCGGAACCACCCAACACCGCGAGCAGGCCGCGTGCGAGGGCGCCGGTAGTCCCCGGTATCCCGGCCAAGTCGATCTTGATCGGCGGTTTGACGGGCCCCTGGCCCAGTCGCCAGCGCACCTTGTCCCATTGGCGGAACAGCTCCAACGCCCGCGGCTCGTGCAGCGGCCACACCGGGCACCTGGTCGCGGGCGACCCGGTGGCGTCGAGTATCCCGTTGACGGCGCGCCGCGCGGCCTCGTTGGCGGCCTCCATCGTCGCCAAGTCGGTGTAGGTGCGGACGAAATCGGCGGCCAGGAAGAAGTTGGGGAGGGCGGTCACGGCGTCCGGGCGGTCCGCCCATGAGCCCTTCGTGTTGATCAGCAGCGGTTCGTCGTTCTTGGTGTCGGCGGTCAACGGGTCAGCGGGGATGTCGATTGCGGGGTCGAGGAAGAAGTCGACTACGTTGGCCTTGGCCAGGGAGCCGTCGTCGATGTGATCGGTGATCTGCTTCCAGACCTCGTCGCGGATCTGCTCGGCGCTGCACTGGTTAGCGCGCAGTTGGTTGGCGCCGGGCACCTCCCAGGCCGAGATATCCACGGAGAGAATGCCTTCCGCCCGGCCGTCACCGCGATTCGCCCAGTTGAAGTTGCGCCAGAACTGCCCTTGGGAGATAGCGGTCAACGACCACTTGGAGTCGATGAAGATGGCGTGGCCGTGGACCAGGCGCTTGTCGACGTCAAGGTAGAACATCGCGCCGTTCATCCAGTCGGTCTTCAGCCGCGGTAGGCCGGTGAGCCGCGGCTCGGCGGCGCAGAGCTGGGGCGTCAGCAGCAGCTCAAGGCGTTCCTTGGGCATCGCCGCCACGTAATGGTCGGCCACGATCTGCTCGGTGTGGCCGTCGACGGACATGGTCACACCGGTGATCTGTGTTCCGTCACAATCGATCCCGCTGACCTCGTAGCCGTCACACAGGTTCACCCCGAGGCCGGCGAGATGTGTCAGCCACGGATCGATCCAGACGTCACTGGTCGGCCCGTCCAACACCCGGTCCATCTTCCCGTTCGGACGTACCAGGTCGAACAGCAACTGGCACAGGATCAAACCACCGGTGCGCGCCGAGATCTCGGTGGCCTTCGCCGCCACCAGCGTGCGGGTCATCCCGTTGGCCAGAAACTTCTGGAACTGCGGCGAGCGGTTGGCCGCGCCGATGAAGTCCCACCAACTCGTCTGTTCCCACTGGCCAAAGCGACGCTCGTCGCACGAGGCCAGCAGGGTGAGCAGCCGTTCCACGAACGCCGTCATCTCCTGCGGCGGGATGCCCAGCCCCACCCCCAGTTGCCAGATGGCCTTCATGGTGGCCGACAGATCACCGAATGCCGAGGCGAGCTGGGTGGCCACGATGATCTCGTTGGCGCCGTGATCCTGCGCCAGCATCATCTGCGTGGCCGTGACGAGATGGTCGGCAACGGTCTGACCGTTGTGGGGGATTCGCACCATCGTGTCCGGGACATGTTGATAAAACCCTGGAAAGAACCGGAATCCGTGCTCCCCCGGCAGGTCCTCGCGTCCTCCGGACCCCGATCCGGGGAACGGCATCGACCGCGCCTTTCCGCCGAACGCCGGATGCCGTTCGTAGACGGTCACGTCGAACCCGCGGTCGGCCAGTTCGTGGGCCGCGGTCAGCCCGCCGACACCGCCCCCCAGCACCGCGACCGTGGTCATGACAGGATCCGTTCGGCCCGCGCGTGTTCAGGCCATCGGGTAGCGCTACCGAAACGGTGCACCGACGTGGCCAGACTTTCGCGGTCTCCATCGCCGAACAACTCGAAAGAGTCCAGCAGACAGCGTAATTCGAACAGTGCTGCACCCTGGCCGCGGGCGAATTTCAGCGCATCGGCCAGAGCGGCGCGGCGTGCCGACTCCGCCGGCAGTGTGTGGGCGCGCAACCGCATGAGTTCGGCATCGTGAAAGTGCATTCCGGAGACCCCCGCCTGTTGTAGTGACATTTCCAGCCGTTCGCGTGCCTTGTCCGGCTGACCGGCTGCGATGAGCAATCGGCCGATGACCGCGTCGTGAAAGGTGAGATAGACCCTGAGATGCAACAGTCGCGATCCGTCGACACCTCTGGCGACCTTCGCGGCGGCGGCCTCCAACGTGGCGGCATCGGCGCCGGCACGCATCGCCGCCACCGCCTTCACCGTCGCGTATACGGTGGCGCTGACGAAGCGCCACAGATCCAGGCCGGAATCCTCGGTGCAGCGGCGCATTTCGCCGGAAAGGGCGATCGCCTCGTCGATCTGGCCTGCCTCCAGACACACCCAGATCTCCTTGAAATAGGTGTGTGCCCGGTTGAAGGCGTTCAGCGGGAATCCCAGCTCGTCACAGCGGCGCACCGAATCGACGAGTTCGGCCTTCGCGCGCGGGAGGTCCCCGGCGATGAGGTGTGAGAGGGCAAGGTAGGTGTGCGCCCCCGAGATCGGGTCGGTGTTGCCTCGCCAGGTGGTGTCCAGATCGCGTGGATCGGGTACGGACCAACGGTCGGCGACGGCTCTCAGCAGGTGTTCCCGGGCAACCGGGAAGTTCCCTTCCAGCCAGGTGATCGAACCCATCGACGAGGCGACCGCCTGCTGGAGCCACGGCCGGTCTTTCGTGATGCCCACAGCCAGCGAGTCCAGGAGTTCGTGAGCCCGGCGTAGTTCAGCCCGGGGGACGTAGTAGCTCAGCAGTGCGGTCAGGGTTGCGAAGAGCTCGTCCTGATGTAGACCGTCGGCGGCCAGTTCCAAACAACGTTCGAAGTCGGCCGGGGCGTCACCACTCATGCTCCCGTGGGCGGCCCCGATCAGAAATCCGCGCTCCAGGCGCAGGGCAATTTCCGTGCGGTCGCGGTCGGGTCCGGTGGCGCACTGGGGGAGCTGATCGAGCGCAGTCGTCAGATAAGCGCAGGCTTCCGCTGCGGCGGCACGGCGCCTGGCCCCCACGCACGCCTTCTGGTACGCGGCAACGGCTTCGTCGAAAAGGTGCGCGCTCTCGTAATGGCGTGCCACCGACCGCCAATCGGGCTCAACCCCTGCGGCCTCGTCGACCAGCTCACGTGCCACCCGTGCGTGCAGCTGATGCTGCAGACTCGGCGGCGCCAGCTCGGCCGCCACCTCTCGGAGCAGTTCATGGCGGAATCGCCATCGTTCGGCGCCCTCGATCTCGAACACCTGGGCCTCGATCAGTTCGGCCACCACGGTGTCGGTGTCGACGTCGGGGCCCACCACGGACCGGAGCAGGGACAGGTCGCCGCTGCGGCCGATGACGGCGGCGGCCTCCACCACCGGCACGACATCTGGTCGGGTGTGCAGCCGGGCGAACAGCTGCTCGTACAGCGCCTCCGGTACGTGGCCCTCATGCCCGGTGGTGTCGAGACCTGCCACGACATGCTCGATGTAGAACGGGATCCCGTCACATCGACTGCACACCGCCGCCTTCTGCGCGTCCGTCACGACCGGATCGAGCGCCTCGATCAGCTCATTGCACTCGTCGGTGCTCAGCACTGCGAGTTCGAAAAGCTTCACCGGCCAGTCGGGCTGGAGCCACTTCCCCTCCCGGCCGGTCATCACCATCAGCAAGCGTCCATCGGCGCGGGTGAGCAGGGAATCGACCACGTCCATGGTCGACGGGTCGAACCAGTGCATGTCCTCGGCGACGATGAGGCCCGCCTCGCCGTCCAAACAAGCCAGCAGGTACTGGTGCACGGTCGCGCCGATAAGTTCGTACAGGGTGGGGCCTTCCGCTATCGCGGGTTGGTAACCGTGTTCGGGCCCGACGCCCAGGACCGGCGCCAACAGGGGAATGGCCGTCGCCGGATCCAACGCGCGTGAGCGCAGTTCGCTGTCGAGGAGGCGCAGCCGCTCGGCGGCCTCGGTGAGCCGGTTGATGCCGCATCGGCGTTCGAGCAGCCGCCGCACCGGGTACAGGCCTGCGTCGACGTGCAACGGTGAACCTCGAATCTCGACGACCGCACCGCCCGATTTCGCGACCAGTTCCGCAGCGGCACGGGCTATCCGGGTCTTTCCGATGCCGGGTTCGCCACGGAAGGCCACTCCTGGGCAGGTCGACTCACCAGCCCGGGTCTGTTGCCAGGCGTTCTCCAGCCAGGCGCGCTCGGCGTGCCGTCCGACGATCGCGACCGTCCGGGGAGCGGCCACGTTGGAGTGCTCGGACAGCACCCGGTGATGGGTCACGGGTTCGTCGACACCTTTGACCGGTGCGGCCGGGCAGGCGGCGAGTTCGAACGTGCCGCCGATCAGCGCCGCGACCGCATCCGAGACTGCGACCGTTCCCGGCGCCGCGAGCGAGGAGATGCGGGCGGCCAGGTTCGCGGCGAAACCGTAGACGTCGTCCTGGGCGGTGTCCAGGTAGACGACCCCGCGGTGCACACCGACCCGCACGTCAACGGTCACACCGAACCGGCGGATGGCCTGTTCACTGATGCGGGACACGGCGTGCGTGATCTCCAGCGCGGCGGCGACGGCCCGTCGGATGTCGTCCTCATGCGCTTTGGGGTGGCCGAACACTGCCAGCAGGCCGTCACCCTTGGTGGAACTGATGTGGCCTTCATACTGATTGACCAGTCGTATCACGTCGTGGCGGTACCGTCCGACCAGTGTGCGGTACGTCTCGGGTTCGACGCGCGTGGACAGCACCGTGGAGTCGACGAGGTCGATGAACATCAACGTGAGGCGTCGGATTTCCCCGTGACCGTCGGAGGCGGCGAGTAGATCTTCGGCGTCGGTGTTGCCACGGTCCACCGCCAGAACCTGCTCGGCCAAGGAGTTCGCGGCAGCGCGGTCGCCGCGGTTTGACGCACGAATGGCCCGCTCAAGCAGTTCATCGATCGATGTCTGATTGTCGTGGCTCATTCCCGTTCTCCCCGCGCAGAACGGGAAAAGCCTATCGCCGGCAGTCGGCAGCTTCGGTGAATTGACGGCTATGAAAAAAACGGTGCTTGAACTGGGAATGATGTTGATGTGGTCAAATTCGGTGGTGCTACGTGTGTCGGCTGCCCTGGCGCTGTTGTGTGCCATTCCCTGGGCGCCGTTGGCATCGGCCCGTCCGGCGGACCAAGCCGGGCTGGTCGACGTGCGCTCGGTGGTGCCCGACGCGGTGATCGACCTGCGGTACGCAACCAGTGACAACTTCGTCGGCCAGCAGCTCTACCCAGCGGGTGCTCCCTGCCTCGTGCACGAGTCGATGGCCCCTGGCCTTGCCGCTGCGGCGGCCGCCCTGCGGCCCGACAAGCTGGTCTTCTGGGACTGCTACCGGCCACACGAGGTTCAGGTCAGGATGTTCGAGGTGGTGGCCAATCCCAATTGGGTGGCTCGGCCGAGTGCCTACGCCCGCAGTCACGAGGCCGGCCGCTCGGTCGACGTGACGATCGCCAAGGGGGCGTCGCTCGTCGACATGGGCACCGGGTTCGACGACTTCACCCCACGAAGCCTCGCGTACGCCACCGACGGGGTGAGCACTGCAGCCCAGGCCAATCGGGCGCGACTGCGCGAGGCGATGAAAGCCGGCGGGCTGACGGTGTACTCGGGGGAGTGGTGGCATTTCGACGGCCCCGGCGCGGCCGACCCGCGGCCCTACCTGGATGTTCCGCTGGGATAAGTCCCGGGCCCTGTTCTCCGGGTTTGGAATGTGCCAGCATGGGGAACCGTAACGTTCGTCACGATCCGGTAGGCGTGGAGTCGAAATGAACGTCTTCAGATATTTCCAGGGCGCGGCGCTGATCGCTGCCTGCGCCGCCCCGTTCGCACCCATGCCCGCCGCGTCGGCGCAGCCGCCGTGCCCGGATGTCGAGGTGGTGTTCGCGCGCGGCACCTACGAACCGCCCGGCATCGGTGGCCCCGGGCAGTCCTTCGTCGATGCCTTGCGGGCGCGTGCCGGGGAACGTTCGGTCGAGGTGTATCCGGTGAACTACCAGGCCAGTGGAAACTTCGGTGACCGGATCGAGTTCGCCAGAACCGTCGTCGACGGTATCCGCGACGCGTCCGACCATGTCAAGGCGACGGCCAGGGACTGTCCCAAGACGAAGGTGGTGTTGGGCGGTTACTCGCAGGGCGCTGTGGTGGCCGGCTACACCACTGCCGCCACCGTTCCCGACGGGATTCCGGCGGAGTACAAGCAGTTCATCCCCGAGCCCATGGCGCCGGAGATCTCCGACCACGTGGCATCGGTGGTACTGCTGGGCACACCATCGGACGAGTTCATGCGCGACATCGGCGCGCCGCCGATGGTGATCGGTCAGCGATACAAGGACAAGACGATCGAGCTGTGCGAGCCCGGTGACACGATCTGCGACGGAACGCCGGCCGGGGTTCCCAACTTCGCGCACACCGCATATGTACTCAATGGCATGCCGGGCCAGGCCGCCGATTTCACGGTGGGCCGTCTCTGAGGGTGCCGAGTTGATAACGATCTGAAACCTCAATGGTTGCAATGTCATCCGTGAGGCCGAGGTCTTTGCTGAGCGCCACTATGTTCACTAGGTGCACCGTCGAACGGCCCTCAAGATCCCGCTGGTAATGGCAGCTGCGGCCGCTCTTCCTCAGGTGCTGGCCCCTCTTCCCGTGATCCCGCGGGCGAGCGCCGCACCAGGACAGTGGCCGGTCGAGCGAGCCAACGCGTGGTATCAGGCGCAGGGCTGGCTGGTCGGCACCAACTTCATCACCTCGAACGCGATCAACCAGATCGAGATGTTTGCCCCCGGCACCTACGACGCGCGGCGCGTCGACAGTGAACTGGGCGCGTGCCGCCTGCTGGGCTTCAACACCGTGCGGGTATTCCTGCACGATCTGCTGTGGGCACAGGACCGCGCCGGATTCCAAAACAGGCTGGCGAATTTCGTCGGGATCGCGGCGCGTCAGGGCATCAAGCCGCTGTTCGTGTTCTTCGATTCGTGCTGGGATCCGAACCCGCAACTGGGCGCGCAGCGGGCACCGACCCCGGGTGTGCACAACTCGGGTTGGGTGCAGAGCCCCGGGGCGCAACGCATCGACGATCCGCGCTACCGGCCCGTGCTGCGCGACTACGTGGTGGGGGTGATGAGCCAGTTCCGCAATGACAACCGGGTCCTGGGCTGGGACCTGTGGAACGAGCCGGACAACCCCGCCAAGCAATATCGCAAGGTCGAGCGCAAGGACAAGATCGATGCCGTCGGAGGGCTGCTGCCCCAGGTGTTCGCCTGGGCGCGTTCGGTCAATGCCGTGCAGCCGTTGACCAGTGGCGTATGGCAGGGCAGCTGGGACCGCGGAAGCCGAAGCGACATGGACAGCTTCCAACTCGACAACTCCGACATCATCTCCTTCCACTCGTACGCCGGGCCTGCTGAATTCGAGGCCCGCATCGCCGAGCTGGCTCCCTTGGGCCGGCCGATCATGTGCACCGAGTACCTCGCGCGGGACCAGGGCAGCACTGTCGAAGGCGTGCTTCCGGTTGCCAAGCGGCACAACGTCGCTGCCTATAGCTGGGGTCTGGTGGCCGGCAAAACCCAGACCTACTTCCCGTGGGATTCGTGGGACAAGCCCTACACCAAGGTGCCGAACGTGTGGTTCAGCGATCTGCTGCAGCCGGACGGACGGCCCTACAAGGAAAGCGAATACCAGGCGTTCCGGAAGCTCACCACCCGCGTGTAGGTGTTTAGCCTCAGACGAAGCGGGCGACTCAACAGGCTATGGACCAACGTGACGGTGGCAGGCCGATACCGAAAGACGCCCGTAAGGTGACTGAGGGGCAAGAGGAGCTGCAGGACGAATTCGACCGCAGGGGTGAGGATCCCGAGGGGCCGGGACTGCACGAGAGCCACGAGAACATCGCCGACGAGACGTGAACGCTAGAACGACTGCCCGTTGGCGTAGCGCTGCCGGCGGCTGTGCCGTCCGTTACCGCGGTTGCGGCTCATGTATGTCGGCAACTGGGAGTCGCAGTTGGGGCAGACCAGTCTCAGGTTTTCGCGTCGGTTGTTGGTCGGGTTCCCGTCGATGTGATCCATGATCAAGGTCAGGGGTAGCGCCTGCCACACGCTGGCCGCGCCGCAGATGGCGCAACAGCCCGACTGTGCCTCGATGAGGTAAAGCCGGATGTAGTTGCCTTGTTCGCCGCGGACCCGGGCGTCGCCTGACTCGAGCCAGCGCTTCGTCATGGCGCCTCGTCGCGACGCAGCTTGACACGCATTACCGCAGTAGAGCTTCTGGCTGCGCTTCGACAGCGGTGTACCGCAACCGCGACAGAGCCTCATGATGGGAAATTACTTGCAACCACCGACAACCGAGTCGATGCGTGGAGCCTCCTATCGGGATTGAACCGATGGCCTACGCATTACAAGGGCGTTGCTCTACCACTGAGCTAAGGAGGCGGGTCGAACGCGGCCTAGTTTAGCGGGTCACTCGTCGGCGTCGATAACTCGCTGGGAACTGACCGGCCGCGGGGAGCTTCGCCGAGACGAACGGCGGGGCAGTGGGATGCGGTCGGCGATGTTGCTCAACGGGTTCACCACCTGACTCAGTGTGATGACGGCTTCGTGCAGAGCGTCGATGGTGGGCGCGAGGGCTTCGAGCCCGGGCGCCAGCCGGTTGAGGGTGTCGGCCACATCGGCGAGCTTGAGCAGCGGGCCGTCGGGATCGGTCAGGGTGTCGAGCAGGCCGCCCTCGGCGAGGAGTTTGTCGGCCACCCCGTCCTCACGCAGCACCCGCTCGAACAGTCCGTCGTTGGCGAGCAGTTGATCGGCCAACCCGCCGGGTGCGATCACCCGGGACACGGCGCCATCGGCGGTGGTCAACCGGTCCAGCAGACCGCCCTCCATGGTCACCTGGTCCACCAGGCCGCCGGGGGCGACAGCCCGGGCCACGGCGCCGTTGTCTGCGGTCAGCCGGTCCATCAGGCCACCCTCGGCGGTCAGTTGATCGACGATCCCACCTGGTCGCAGCAAACGGTTGATCGGGCCTTCGGGCGCCAGTGCCCGGCCGAGTGGCGCGTCATCGTCCAGCAGTCGCGCCAGGCGGTTCGCCCGCTCCACCGCATCGTCGATGCCGAACAGCGAGGCCATCGATGACCTGCCGTTGAGGGGATTTGCGTCGGTGATGCTGCGTTGCACCGCGTTGAGGGTCTCGTTGGCGATGCCGAGACCGGCATCGGCCACCGCCAGCCCGATTCGCACCGGCGCGGTAGCAACCTGGATCAGCGTCTTGCCGAGGTTCATGGGCGTCAGTGTAGTTACCCCGATCACAGTTAAACTCACAGGAAGTGCACAGCGTGCATGCAGGTTGAGTTCAACAGGTACTACCAACATCAGGGAATGGCCATGCCTGCATTACCTGAGAGCGTCCCGGAGGCCCGGGTTCTCGTCGTCGACGACGAGGCCAACATCGTGGAGCTGCTGTCTGTCAGCCTGAAGTTCCAGGGTTTCGAGGTCTACACCGCGTCCAACGGCGCCGCCGCGCTGGACAAGGCCAGGGAAGTCCGGCCCGACGCCGTGATCCTGGACGTGATGATGCCCGGCATGGACGGCTTCGGGCTGTTGCGCCGGCTCCGCGCCGACGGCATCGACGCCCCAGCACTGTTCCTCACCGCGCGCGACAGCCTGCAGGACAAGATCGCCGGCCTGACGCTGGGCGGCGACGACTACGTCACCAAGCCGTTCAGCCTCGAAGAGGTGGTGGCCCGGCTGCGGGTGATCCTGCGCCGGTCCGGCCGGGGCGTCGAGGAGCCCCGCAGCGCCAAGCTGTCCTTCGCCGACATCGAACTCGACGAGGACACGCACGAGGTCTGGAAGGCTGGCGAACCCGTTTCGCTGTCGCCCACCGAGTTCACCCTGTTGCGCTACTTCATCATCAATGCGGGCACGGTGCTGTCGAAGCCCAAGATCCTCGACCACGTGTGGCGTTACGACTTCGGCGGTGACGTCAACGTCGTCGAGTCCTACGTGTCCTACCTGCGCCGCAAGATCGACACGGGCGACAAGCGTCTGCTGCACACTCTGCGCGGCGTCGGTTACGTTTTGCGCGAGCCACGCTGACGCCTCGTTCGGCGGCGGCATAATTCTGGAGTGTTTGACCGGGTAGAGCGGCACGGTGTGCCGCTGCGGGTCGGGCTGGTGGCGGTCGCACTGGTCCTGGTGGCGTGCGGGCTGCTCGCCTCCGGCGTCGCGGTGACCTCGATCATGCGGCACACCGAGGTGAGCCGAATCGACCAGACGCTTCTCGACGCCGCGGGAAGTTGGGCCCAGGAGCCGCGCCAACTGCCGTCGACGCCGCTGGAAGGGCCGAACCCAGCTCGCCCGCCGTCGAATTTCTATGTGCGCGGTGTCGACCAGGACGGCAGGACCTGGATCGCGGTCAACGACCGTGAGGCGGAGCCCGAGCTCCCCGATGACAACGATGTCGGTCCGGTGCCGGTGACCGTCGAGTCCGTCGGATCCTCCGACGTGCAGTGGCGGGCCATGACGGTGCAGGGGCCGAACGGCGAGCTCACCACCGTCGCGATCGATCTGTCCGACGTCCAGTCTTCGGTCCGGGCGTTGATCTGGTCGCAGGTCGGCATCGGCACGGTCGTCCTGGTGGTGCTCGGCGTCGTCGGCTACGCCGTCGTGCACCGCAGCCTGCGTCCCCTCGTGGAGGTGGAACAAACAGCCGCGGCCATCGCGGCCGGACAGCTGGATCGCCGTGTCCCCGAACGTGATCCGCGGACCGAGGTGGGACGACTGTCGTTGGCGCTGAACGGCATGCTCGCGCAGATCCAGCGGGCGGTGGCGTCTTCGGACGCCTCGGCCGAGCAGGCGCGGACTTCCGAGGAACGGATGCGCCGCTTCATCACCGATGCCAGCCACGAGCTGCGGACCCCGTTGACCACGATCCGCGGATTCGCCGAGCTCTACCGCCAGGGCGCGGCGCGCGACGTCGAGATGATCATGGGCCGGATCGAGAGCGAATCCCGACGGATGGGCCTGCTGGTCGAGGACCTCCTGCTACTGGCCCGACTCGATGCACAACGGCCGCTCGATCAGCACCGGGTCGACCTGTTGACCCTGGCCACCGATGCCGTCCACGACACCCAGTCGATCGCCCCGAACCGTCGGGTGCGGATGGAGGTGTTCGACGGTCCGGGGACCCCCGAGGTGCTGGGCGACGAGGCCCGATTGCGTCAGGTGCTGAGCAACCTGGTCGCCAACGCCGTGCAGCACACACCGGAAACCGCCGGGATCACGGTGCGGGTGGGCACCGACGGCGACGACGCGGTGATCGAGGTGTGCGACGAAGGCCCTGGCATGAGCCAGGAGGACGCGCGACGGGTCTTCGAGCGGTTCTACCGAGCGGATACCTCACGCACCCGCGCGAGCGGCGGTACCGGGCTGGGCCTGTCGATCGTGCATTCCCTGGTGCTGGCGCACGGCGGCACGGTGAACGTCACCACGGCGCCCGGTCAGGGCTGCCGGTTCACCGTCAGCCTGCCGAGGATTGCAGATCTGCCAGCGCGGCTTTGATCTTGGCCTGAGCCTCGTCGAGCGACTCGGCCGACGGGTTGTTGTCGACGTGGGCGAAGCCGAAGTCGGCCAGGTTGTAGGCCGGGAACACGTGCACGTGCAGGTGCGGCACCTCAAGACCGGCGATGATCACGCCGGAGCGCTGTGCGCCGAATGCCCGGCAGACGGCCTTGCCGATCAGCTGCGACACTTCCATCACCCGGGCGAACACCGCGGGTTCGACGTCCTGCCAGTTGTCGATCTCGGCGCGGGGAACCACCAGCGTGTGGCCCTGCGTCATCGGGGCGATGGTCAGGAACGCGACGATCTCATCGTCTTCATAGACGAATCGTCCGGGCAGTTCTCCGTTGATGATCTTCGTGAAGACGGACGCCATGGCAACCAAGCATAGTTCAGGGCGCGGCGTACTCCACTGCAGGTTACGTCCCGGAAATGGCCTCGTGCAATTCCTCGACGGTCCACGGCGGCGCGCTGTGGTGATCACGGTATCCGATGAAACCAGTTGAGGGCCGGGCGAATTCGCCGATGAATCCACCCGCGGCGATGAAGATGCGCCCCGTCACGTCCCGCGCGGCGTCGCTGGCCAGGTAGGCGTAGGTCGGGGCGACGTATTCCGGCGGCGCAGCGTCCAGCGCGCCCTGCATGCTGACGTCGTCGAGCAGTCCGCGCCGGTTGAGGTCGGCGATGTGCTGCTCATAGTCCGATCCGGTGGACAGTCGGGTGCGCGCGCCCGGGCAGACCACGTTGGCGCGCACGCCGTATTCCTTGAGTTCGGCGGCAATCGCCAGGGTCAGCCCGTTCACCGCGCCCTTGCCCGCCGGATAGCCGCTGCCGCCGTAATCGCCAAGGAATGCAAAGGAACTGGTGTTGACGATGGCTCCACCCCCTTGGGCCACCATCTTGGGCGCCGCTGCCCGACAGGTCTCGAACACCGTGCCCAGGTGTGCGTCGAGCAGGCTCCGGAACTCCGCGCCGGTGACGTTCAAGATCGAGGAACCCGCCGGCTCGGCGGTGCCGGCGCAGTTCACCAGGATGTCGACGCGACCGAACTCGGACACGCAGGTGTCGACGAGTGCGTCGGCCACCACGGGGTCGGCCGGTGAACCGGCATGGGCGACACCGGAAATGGATTCGGCCGCGGCTGTGGCAGCCCCCAGGTCACGGCCGTTGACCACCACACCCGCACCCTGGGCGGCCAGGAGCTCGGCGACCGCCAGGCCGATGCCGCGAGTGCCGCCGACGACGATCGCGCCGCGGCCGGCGAGCGGGCCGCTACTCGGCATCAGCCTCTGCGAACTGCATCGCTTCCAGATTCCAGTAGCCGCGCAGGTTGGTGATCAGCCCTTCGTCGTTCACCTTGTAGGTGAAGACGCCTCGCACCGTGGCGGTGAACCCGTTGGGAAACTTGGTGCGCAGCACCAGGATGTAGGCGATCTCGGTCGGCGAGCTGGACGGGAACGTCTCCTCGCACGTGACGGTCAGCTCGTTGGGGCCGATGTTGGCGTCGTAGAAGGCGCCGAGGGCTTCCTTGCCGCGCACCCCGGTGCCGTCGGGGTTGGTGACGGCCTCACCGATCGGGTCCTCGACCAGGATGTCGTCGGCCATGAGCGCCAGCCAGCCCTCACGGTCACCGGATTGCACGCATCTCCACGACGACCGCGAGGCGACGACGACGGGTGATTCGGTTTGTGTTTCGGTCACGAAATTCCTCCAGGATGCCGAAATGGCATTCCAGCAGGTGGTCACTCGACCTTTGCCTGCTGGAATGCCATTTCGCGCGAGATAGGGATTTAGCGGTCGGCGTCGGTGTAGCGGATGACGCCGCGGATGTTGCGGCCCTCGAGCATGTCCGCGTAGCCGTCGTTGATCTGCTCCAGCTTGTACTGCCGGGTGACCATGTCATCCAGGTTGAGCCGGCCGGCCTTGTACATGCTCAGCAGCTGCGGGATGTCGTGGTGCGGGTTGCCGCCGCCGAAGATGGTGCCCTGCAGGCGCTTCTGCAGCAGCGTCAGCATCGACAGGTTGAGCTTGACGTCGTTGCTGGCCATGTTGGCGACCGCGGTGGCCACGACCGTGCCGCCCTTGGCGGTGATGTTCATGTAGTGGTCGATGTCCTCGCCCTTGAGCTCACCGACGGTGACGATCGTCTTGTGTGCCATCCGGCCCTGGGTGACCTCGGCGACCCCGGCCATCGCGGAGAAGATGTCCGGGTAGGCGTGGGTGGCACCGAACTTCAGCGCGTTGTCGCGCTTGAACTCGACCGGGTCGACGGCGAAGACGTTGCGTGCGCCGGCGGCCAGGGCGCCCTGCAGCGCACCGGTGCCGACACCGCCGACGCCGACGATGACGACGTCGTCACCCGGGCGGACGTCACCGCTGCGCACCGCCGAGCCGTAGCCGGTGGTGACGCCGCAGCCCACGAGGCAGGCCACCTCGAACGGGATGGACGGATCGATCTTCACGACCGAGCTCTTGTGCACGACCATGTAGGGGCTGAACGTGCCCAGCAGGGTCATCGGAATGACGGGCTGACCGTTCTTGACTGAGTGGATGCGATGCGTGCCGTCGGAGACCGCAGTGCCGGCCAGCAGGCCCGCGCCCAGGTCGCACAGGTTGCGCAGACCCTCCTGGCACGCCGGACACTCGCCACACGACGGGATGAACGACAGCACGACGTGATCGCCGGGCTGGATGTGGTCGACGCCGGGGCCGACCTCCGTCACGATGCCTGCGCCTTCGTGGCCGCCGAGCACCGGGAAACCTGCCATCGGGATGTCGCCGGTCACCAGGTGGTGATCGGAATGGCACATGCCCGAGGCTTCCATCTGAATCTTGACCTCGTCCTTGACGGGGTCACCGATCTCGATCTCCTCGATCGTCCAAGGTTGGTTGAACTCCCAGATGAGAGCGCCTTTGGTCTTCATCGCGTGTGCCTTCCACTAGAGCCGTTGACCACAGACTAGAGCCATTAGTTGCGTGGGTCACACCCACCCCCAAGCAACTGCTTGGCCGGGAACTACCAGATTTTGACCGGAGCCTCGCCGCGCGGGTAGTAGCCGGGCAGCTTCTCGCCCGCCAGGCTGCGCTCGATGCGCTTCTGCATCGTCGGAGTGAGGTCGCCGGAAGTGATCAGGTTCATGAACGCCTTCTGCACGTGCCCGAAGTCGAAGAAGTCGCGCTGCCACTCGATGAGCAGCTGATCGTTGAGCCGGAACCAGCTACCGCCGATGCCGTAGATCTCGGCGGTGCTGCCGTCGGACTTGTGGGCGATCTGCTTCCAGAACCCGACGATCTCGTTCTGCTTCTCGTCGATCAGCACCCGCTGGTACTCGTAGACCCAGTTCTCCAGGCCTTCCATCTCCAGGCCCAGTGCGGTGTCCCGGATTTCGTCCTTGCCGATGCACATGACGTCTTCCTTGGGCCCGATGTTCCAGCCGTAGGTCGCATCGTCGGTGTAGAAGTCGGCCAGCGGCTTCCAGTCACCGGCCTTCTCGGCCTCCTGGTTGGCCTTGAGCCAGCGGTCGGACCAGGCTTCCAGTTCTTCTCGTGACGCCATTGTCATTCCTTCTCTGTGATGGATAGAGCGCGGGTGGGACACATATCGACGGCCATCTCCACGACATCGCGGAGTTCGTCGGGGGGTTCGGAATCGAGGATCTCGACGACGCCGCGCTTGGGCACCCGGAAGACGTCGGGCGCCTCCAGCTCGCACATGGCGTGGCCCTGGCAGAGGTCTTCGTCGAGTTCTACACGGTAGCAACCCATTTGGGTCAGTCCTTTACACGCTTGCGGTAGCGAACCTTGGCCGGCTGAGCCAGCTGCACGACCATTTTGGAGTGGTCGTTCTGGTAGCTCTCGGCCGGCTGGGCCATCTCGAACTCATACTCGCGCAACAGAACCGAGAAGATTGCCTTGATCTGCATCTGTGCGAACGCCGCACCCACGCAGCGGTGCTTACCGGCGCCGAAGGGGATCCACGTCCACCGGTTGATCAGATCTTCCTGGCGCGGCTTCTCATAGCGGGCAGGATCGAAGGCGTCGGGTTCGGGGAAATCCTCCGGGATCCGGTTGGAGATCGCCGGGGAGGCCGCCACCATCTGGCCCTTGTGGATCGGATGGCCCGCCACCTCGAACTCGTCCTGTGCGACGCGCATCAGGATGATCAGTGGCGGATGCAGGCGCAGGGTCTCCTTGAGCGAGTTGTCCAACTTCGGAATCTGGCGCAGCGCATGGAAACTCACCTCCTGGCCATCGGCGTAGAGGTCGTCGAGCTCCTGCTGCACCTGCGCGTACACGTCGGGGTTGCGCAGCAGTTCGATGAGCGTCCACGAGGACGTGCCCGAGCTGGTGTGGTGCCCGGCGAACATCAGGGAGATGAACATCCCGGTGACCTCGTTGGCCGTGAACCGGGGGTTGCCCTCGTCGTCCTTGATCGACACCAGAACGTCGAGCAGGTCGCGATCCTCCTTGCCCTTCGGCGGATTGGCAATGCGACCGTCCATGATCTCCTGCACCAGCGCAACGAGTTTGACGCGCGACTCGTCTCGGATGCGGAAGCTCTCGATGTCCAGGTAGGGATCGACGTAGCAGAGCGGGTCGGTGCCCCGCTCCAACTGGTGGTAGTACTCGGCGAACCGGCGATCGAGCTGCTCGCGGAACTTCAGCCCGATCAGGCACGCCGTCGAGGTGTAGATCGTCAGCTCGGAGAAGAAGTCGAGCAGTTCGATCTCGCCCTGGGGTCCCCAGTCAGCGATGATCTTCTTGACCTCGTTCTCGATGGTGGCCGCGTGGCCCTTCATCTGCTCACCGCGCAGCGCGGTGTTGTGCAGCATCTCGGCGCGGCGCTCGGGGTCCGCGTCGAACACCACGCCCTCACCGAAGATCGGGGTCATGAACGGGTAGGCCTCGGCCTGGTTCAGTTCGCTGTCGCTGGAGCGGAAGAAGAATTCGTTGGCCTCTGCGCCGCTCAGCAGCACCACCTGCTTGTCGGCCAGCTGGAACCAGCCGACGTCGCCGCATTCGTCCCGGATGCGCTGCATCAGGCCGATCGGGTCGGTGCGGAATTCTTCCAGGTGGCCGTGTTCGTCTGCTTCACCGCCCGAGACGCGCTGTACTTCCTTGAGTTCTGAGCTCGTCATGTTCTTCTCAGCCTTCCACTTTCAGCTTCTGGCGGTCCTTGACATCGGCCAGCGGAGCTTCGGGCTGAATCTCCAGTTCGGCGATGAAGCCGCCGCGGGGGGTTTCCGCGACGAAGGTGATGGCCCGCGCGAGATCTGCCGCGCGCAGGAAGTAGTCGTGCCGGGCCTGGCCCCACTTGGCCCAGTCCTCGAGCATCTCGCCGACCTTGTCCATGGGCGCACTCCAGCCCATGGCGGTCTTGGTGGGTCCGGGATGGACAACGGAGGCGCGCACGCCGGTACCTTCCAGCTCCATCTGCAGGGTCTTGGCCATGCCCAGGAGGCCGGCTTTCGCGGCGCCGTAGCCGCCCATGTACGGCCGCGGCCGGAGGGACACGTCGGAGCCGACGAAGATGATGTCACCGCGGCGGCGCTCGACCATGCCCGGAAGTACGGCTGCGGCAAGGCGATTGGCGCCGATGAGGTGAATCTGAATCTGATTCTCGAATTCGTCGGTGCTGATCTCGTGCAGTTGGCCGAAGAAGGTGTCACCGGCGCCGGCCACCAGCAGCTCGATGTCCCCGAGCGCCTCAGTGGCGCCGTGCACGAACGACTTGACCGATTCGGCATCGGTCACGTCGAGCGGCAGCGCGATTGCCTCGCCACCTTCGGCGGTGATCTTGTCGACCAACTCCTGGCACTTCTCGACGCGGCGTGCGCCGAGGGCGACCGGGAAGCCGTGTGCGGCAAGCTCGGTAGCCGTGGCGGCGCCGATGCCGGACGACGCGCCGGCCACGAGGGCGGGTCGGCGGTCGGGATGGGGTTCGAAACGGGCCATTTAGCGCTTCTCCACTGTGATGGGTTTCAGCGGTGGGACACCGCAATGGGCTTCAGCGGTGGGACACCGCTATTGGCAGATGAGCGAATCCACGGACACTGCTGGAGTGGACGCGGACGGCGTTGGCCTCGTCCACCTCGTATCCGCGGATTCGCTTGAACAACTCGGTCAGTGCCACCCGAGCCTCCATGCGTGCCAGATGCGCGCCGAGGCAGAAGTGGGCACCACTGCCGAAACTCACCAGTTTCGGGCCGATCTCGCGATCGATCCGGTATTCGTCGGGATTCTCGAAGACGCGTTCGTCGCGGTTCGCCGAGCCGATCAGCAGCACCAGCACGTTGCCCGCGGGCACCGTGGTGTCGTAGTACGTCTGGTCCTCGACGACCAGCCGGGCCAGGATCTGGCTGGAGGCGTCATAGCGCAGGGTTTCCTCGACCCACGGCACGACCAGGTCGTGATTGTCGAACACCGGCGCCAGCTGGTCGGGGTTCTTGAAGCCCCAATACGCCGCGTTGGCAAGCAGTTTGGTGGTCGTCTCGTTACCGGCGACCACCATCAGGAACAGGAAGGCCATGATCTCGTCGTCGGTGAGCCGGTCACCGTCGATCTCGGCGTCCACCAGTGCCGACGTCAGGTCGTCGGTGCGGTTCTTGCGGCGCTGCTTCACCATGTCGGCGTAGTAGACCAGCAGTTCCCCGGAGGCGGCGATCGCGGATTCGGGGACATCGGCGACACCGTCCTCACGGTGCATCACCCCGTCGGCGAGCGCGCGGATGCGGACCCGGTCCTCCTCAGGGACGCCCATCAGCTCGGAGATGACGTCCATGGGCAGCTTGCCGGCGAAGTCGTCAACGTAGTCGAAGGTGTTGCTCTGCAACGCGATATCCAGGTGCTGGTGGGCGATCTCGGTGACCCGGCCCTCCAGCTCGCGGATGCGCCGAGGGGTGAAGCCCTTGGACACCAGGGTGCGCAGACGGAGGTGGCCAGGATCATCGAGGGCCAGGAACGACATCACCCGGTGGGCTTCGTCATTGCGCGAGATCGGATCCAGAGACACGCCGTGCTTGTTGGACAGCGTGACACTGTTGCGGAAACCGGCGACCACGTCCTTGTGCCGGGACAACGCCCAGAACTTGAGGTCCTCGTTGTGATACAGCGGCGCCTCGTCGCGCAGTCGGCGGTAGTACGGGTACGGGTCTTCGTGGAAGTCGTAGTCGTACGGGTCGAGAATCAGCTCGACTGCGTTCAAGGTCATTTGTCCTCTCCCAGGCTCAAGCTCATTTGTCCTCTCCTAGGACGAGGCCGACGACATAGGTCAACCGGTCGGCGATCTGGTGGTAGGTGAAGGCGCCGCTGCCGGCGTTGACCAGCGCGCCGAAGAACGTCATCTCCAGTGCGGAGACGATGCGGGAATCGGCATCGGGCCCGACAGCCGAACGAATCCGCTTGTGGATCTCGGCGCCGATTCGGTCGCGGACCTTGCGCACCGCCGGATCGGTGCCGCCGCCCAGCAGGGCTGTGGTGCAGGCGGCTGCCACTTCGGGCTCGTCGGCGACCACCAGGGTCAGCGCCCGCAGCGCCTTGTCGACGCGGGTGGTCATGGAGTCGTTCACGTCGGTGAAGTACGGGCACTGGCTGACCAGGTCCAGGTACATCTCGGCGATCAGGTGGTTCTTCGACGAGAAGTACGTATAGGCCGTGGCCGGCGCGACCCCGGCGCGTGCGGCGACCGCACGCACCGTCAGATCGGCGTAGGACGACTCGCGCAACATTTCGGTTCCGGCGGTCAGGACCTTGCGGAAGGTCTCTTCCTGCCGGCGGTTGCGCGGGGCCTCCTTGTCTGGCTCCGGAGCTGGTTCTGTGACTGCGGACACCGCATCGCTGGACACATGTCCAAGTTATCCGACGATGTCGAGGTTGGGCAAGTAGAGATCCTGAAAGGCTGCAATGAACTGCATATTCTGGTGTTCGATCGGGTATGCCGGGGTCCACCCTTGCGGCTCGACATCGTCTGCGGCTATCGTTCGAGACGAGACAGCCGGACAGTTGTCCAGAATCTTCTGAAGTGGAGTTCACCAATGCCGGTACTGGCCGATCGCCAGAGTCAACTGCTGATCGACGGCAAACTCGTCGCCGGAGGTGGCGGAGCATTCGAGACCGTCAACCCCGCCACCGAGGAGGTGCTCGGTGTCGCCGCCGATGCCAACGCCGAGGACATGGGCAATGCCATTAACGCCGCGCGTCGGGCCTTTGATGACACCGATTGGTCGACGAACACCGCGCTGCGAGTGCGTTGCCTGCGGCAGCTGCGTGACGCGCTGCGTGAAAACGTCGAGGAATTGCGGGAATTGACCATTGCCGAGGTGGGCGCGCCGCGCATGCTCACCGCCGGTGCGCATCTCGAAGGCCCGATCGACGATCTGGGCTACTCGGCGGACACCGCCGAGAACTACGAGTGGACAACCGATCTCGGCTACGCCACCCCGCAGGGCATCCCGACCAACCGCAAGATCGCCCGCGAGGCGGTCGGCGTCGTCGGCGCCATCACGCCGTGGAACTTTCCGCACCAGATCAACCTGGCCAAGGTGGGTCCGGCCTTGGCTGCGGGGAACACCCTGATCCTCAAGCCGGCCCCGGATACTCCGTGGGCGGCCGCCGCCATCGGCCAGATCATCGCCGAGCAGACCGATTTTCCGGCCGGCGTGGTCAACGTCGTCACCTCCAGCGATCACTCGGTCGGTGCGTTGCTGTCCAAAGATCCTCGGGTGGACATGGTCTCGTTCACCGGATCGACCGCCACCGGGCGTGCGGTGATGACCGATGCGGCACTGACCATCAAGAAGGTATTCCTCGAGCTCGGCGGCAAGTCGGCGTTCCTGGTGCTCGACGACGCCGACCTGGCCGGGGCCTGCTCGATGTCGGCCTTCACGGTTGCCATGCATGCCGGTCAGGGTTGCGCGATCACGACGCGCCTGGTGGTGCCGCGGGCACGCTACGACGAGGCAGTCGAGATCGCCGCCGCCACGCTGGGCGGGATCAAGCCGGGCGATCCGAACAGCAAGCGCACCGTGTGCGGCCCGCTGATCTCGGCCCGCCAGCGTGACCGGGTGCAGTCCTACCTGGATCTCGCCCTGCAGGAAGGCGGCCGATTCGCCTGCGGCGGTGGACGTCCCGCCGACCTCGACACCGGGTTCTTCATCGAACCGACTGTGATCGCCGGCCTGGACAACAACGCCCGGGTCGCCCGGGAGGAGATTTTCGGGCCGGTGCTGACCGTGATCGCCCACGACGGGGACGACGACGCCGTGCGGATCGCGAACGATTCGCCGTACGGCCTGTCGGGCACCGTGTTCTCCGGTGACGACGAACGTGCGCAGGCCGTCGCCGCCCGCATGCGGGTCGGCACCGTCAACGTCAACGGCGGCATCTGGTACTCGGCAGACGCACCGTTCGGCGGCTACAAGCAATCCGGGGTCGGCCGCGAGATGGGCCTGGCCGGCTTCGAGGAATACACCGAGATCAAGTGCGTCGCAACTTTGGCCAACTAGGTGCCGAGCGGCCAGTTGTGACACGCAAACTCGTGAGAACCGTGCATTAACTGGCCATTCGGCGGGAAAGGAACAGCAATATGGGACAGTTCGACAACAAGGTGGCGATCGTCACCGGGGCCGGTGGCGGAATCGGCCAGGCCTATGCCGAGGCGCTGGCACGTGAGGGCGCGGCGGTCGTGGTCGCCGACATCAACACCGAAGGTGCACAGAAGGTCGCCGACGGCATCAAGGGTGAGGGCGGCAACGCCCTGGCGGTGCGAGTCGACGTCTCCGACATCGACTCGGCCAAGGATATGGCCGCGCAGACGCTTTCGGAGTTCGGCGGCATCGACTACCTGGTCAACAACGCCGCGATCTTCGGTGGCATGAAGCTCGACTTCCTGCTCACCGTCGACTGGGACTACTACAAGAAGTTCATGAGCGTGAACCTCGACGGTGCGCTGGTGTGCACCCGCGCGGTGTACCGCAAGATGGCCAAGCGGGGCGGCGGCGCGATCGTCAACCAGTCCTCGACCGCGGCGTGGCTGTACGCCAACTACTACGGCCTGGCCAAGGTCGGCATCAACGGCCTGACCCAGCAGCTCTCGCGCGAGCTCGGCGGGCAGAACATCCGCATCAACGCGATCGCGCCCGGCCCGATCGACACCGAAGCGAACCGCACCACCACGCCCAAGGAGATGGTGGACGACATCGTCAAGGGAATCCCGTTGTCCCGCATGGGCCAGCCGGAGGACCTGGTCGGTATGTGCCTGTTCCTGCTGAGCGATCAGGCCAAGTGGATCACCGGTCAGATCTTCAATGTCGACGGCGGACAGATCATCCGGTCATGACGCTCAAGTACGGATACATCGGCCTGGGCAACATGGGTGCCCCGATGGCCAAGCGGCTGGCCGAGTGGCCGGGCGGGTTCGTCGTGTACGACGTGCGGGCCGAGTCCATGGCGCCTTTCGAGGAGCTCGGGGCGACACTGGCGAACGACGTGGCCGATGTCGCCCAGGCTGACATCATCAGCATCACGGTGCTCAACGACGAACAGGTGCGTTCGGTGATCGCGGACCTGGCCCCGAAGGTCAAGCCGGACACCGTGATCGTGATCCACTCGACGATCAGCGATACCACCGCGGCCGAGCTCGCCGAGCAGTACAAGCCGCAGGGTATCTACATCGTCGACGCCCCGGTCAGCGGTGGCGGAGCGGCCGCCGAGAAGGGTGAGCTGGCCATCATGGTCGGCGCCGAGCGGCCCGTCTACGAACGGATCAAGCCTGCACTCAAGCAGTTCGGCTCGATGGTGATCCACGCCGGCGAACCCGGCGCCGGCACCCGGATGAAGCTGGCCCGCAACATGCTGACCTTCACCTCCTATGCCGCGGCATGTGAGGCGATGAAGCTGGCCGAGGCGGCCGGACTGGACCTCGGCGCGCTGGGCCGCGTCGTGCGCCATACCGATGCGTTGACCAGTGGGCCCGGCGCCATCATCGTTCGCGAGAACATGGCCGAGCTGACCCCGGATCATTGGCTCTACGACGCCTTCACCCATACCCGTGGACTGGGCGAGAAGGACCTGAGCCTGGCTCTCGGGTTGGGTGAGGTTGTGGGAGTGGATCTTCCGTTGGCCCAGGTGGCCTTGCAGCGGCTCGCTGAGGGCCTTGGCGTACCGCACGAGAACGACTAGGAGAACTTCGATGGACGAGTTGCGCGCCAAGGGCCTGGCCAAGATGAACGAGGTCTACGGCTGGGAGATGCCGAACATCGAGGGAGACCCGTACTTCGATCTCACCGTCGATCACCTGTTCGGCACCATCTGGAGCAAGCCCGGACTGTCGATGCGCGAGAAGCGGCTGATGACGTTGTCGGCGGTGACGGCGGTGGGTTCGCAGGAGCTCGCTGAGATCCAGGTCAATGCCGCGCTGCTCAACGGCGAGTTCACCGAGGAAGAGCTCAAGGACGTCGCGATCTTCCTCACCCAGTACCTCGGCTTCCCGCTCGGCTCCGGTCTCAACGGGACGGTGTCCAAGGTTGTGGCCAAGCGCCGCAAGGCCGCCGAGAAGGGGCTGGCCGAGGATCGGAAGGCGAACGTCAACGCCGCAGTCAAGATGAACACCGGGAGCGAGCTCGATGACAAGTAGGTATGCCTCGCTGACCCACGACGAGCTGGTCAAGCTGGTACCAGAGCTGCTGCTCATGGGACAGATGATCGACCGTTCCGGGATGGCCTGGTGCATCAGCAACTTCGGCCGCGAAGAGATGCTGCAGATCGCGATCGAGGAGTGGGCCGGGTCCAGCCCGATCTACACCAGGCGGATGCAGAAGGCGCTCAAGTACCAGGGCGTCGATATCATCACCATCTTCAAGGGGCTGCAACTCGACATCGGCGCTCCGCCGCAGTTCATGGATTTCCGCTACACGGTTCATGATCGCTGGCACGGCGAGTTCCACCTCGACCACTGCGGCGCGCTGCTCGACGTGGAGCCGATGGGCGAGGAATACGTGCGCGGCATGTGTCACGACATCGAGGACCCGACCTTCGACGCCACCGCGCTGGCCACCAACCGCAAGTGCCAGGTGCGTCCGATTCACCGGCCGCCCCGGACACCTGCCGACCGACAGCCACACTGCGCCTGGACGGTCATCATCGACGAGTCCTACCCCGAGGTCGACGACATCCCCGCACTCGAGGTGATCGGTCGGACCCGTGCAGCCCAAACGGTTCTGGCCCCGATCGACCCTTCCGATGAGGGTGCGGCCGACTACTCGGGCCCGCTGCTGTCGGACTTCGATTTCGCGGCCTTCTCGCATTCCGCACTGGTCCGGATGGCCGACGAGGTGTGCCTGCAGATGCACCTGCTGAACCTGTCGTTCATCCTCGCGGTGGGTGCCCGAGCCGGCGCCGACACCGCGTTGGCCACGGACATCTGCACCAAGCAGCTCATCGGGGTCGCGGGTGTCGGTGCCGAGCGCATCCACCGGGCGCTGGGTCTGCCCGGTGGCATCGAGGGTGCGGTGCGCGTGCTGGAACTGCATCCTTTGTTCAACCCGGCCGCCTATGTCGACGCCGAGTTCGGTCCCGACACGGTGTCCGTGCGTCGGTCACCGGCGCACGAGGACGGTTCGTGGGTGGCACTGGTTTCGCCGGCCGAGACCCGGCCCCTGCAGGCCATCGTCGCCGCCGTCGACCCGCACCTCTCCGTCGAGGTGATCGGGTCGGATGCGGAGTGGACCGCGCGGGTGATCGAAACCGAGACTGCGGCAAAGGAATTCGGTGAGGTCGCGGTGGTGAAATTCAGCGGCGGCGCCGAGTTCGTATTCGAGCCGAGGAAGTCACTGCCGTTGACTGTGGTGTGATACGCACGCATTTGCCGTATGTGCGAGCTGAGCTCCGGGCTTAGGCTGGGGCAATGCTGAGAGCGTGTGGGCACGGATTGGTGAGTGTGTTGGTGGTCCTGGCTGCGTCGTTGGCCGGCTGCTCGCCCACAGACACCTCGCCGTCCGGTTCATCAGTCGAGACCGCCAGCGCCTCACCGCATCCGGTCGACCTGGCACGGCTGGCCGATTTGAAGGACGACTTTCCGCCCGGGCTCACGCCCAAAATGTCCGAGCAGAGCAAGGTGGATGCCAAGTGGGCCCACCTGGTTGGCGATACCGTGTCCTTCGGCGAGCCGTTCACCGTAGACCCACCGGGGTGTCGAGCGCTACTCAAACCGGTCGAAGCCGGTGCCGATGCCGACAAAGCGGGCATCGGCGCGGGTGGTCCGCAGCCGCCGCTACTCGGTGTCGGTGTGACCACTCCGGTCTCGGTCCCGGCTCCCATCCCGTCGACGGATTGCGACCGGATGACGTTTGAGGTGGAAGGTGCGATTCCCGATGGGACGGTCGAGCGACTCCCTGCACCGACCATCGATCGTGCGACCACCTACGGTCTGAAGGTCACCTACGATGACGTGGCTTTCGAGTATTTCTACATCGCGATTCTGGATGACCGCACCTATGTGGTGGTGCGGGCGCGGATGGCTCCAGATTTCCAACCGGAGCCCTTGCTTCCGGACCTGCTGACCAAGGCCGTCACTGCAATCCGCGGGTAGTCAGGCGTTTACCTGGCAGGGCCCAAGCGCGGGTCGGGTATCCAGGCGCCCCCGTTCGGCACGAGTTCGGTGTATCCGAACTTGCCGTAGGTGCTCTCGTCGCCGGATACGTACGGCGGTCGGTAATCGATCTTGGCGAGGTCGACCGGCGCCGCCGGCGGGTCGGTCGGCCACATCGGGCCTCCCGGGGTCGGCACCCAGGCACCTGAACCAGGTACCAGTTCGGTGTATCCGGACGGGCCGTACGTTTCGGGCTTGCCGTCGACATACGGCGGTTTGTACACGATGTCGTTGTAATCCAATGGTGCTTGAACGGGTGTGGGCTGGTAGTGCGGACTCGTGGGATCGGGCACCCACGTGCCTGAATTCGGTACGAGCTCGCGGTACCCCCGCGGGCCGAACGTTTCCGGATTTCCCGGATCGTACGGCGGCAGCTGCCTGATGTCGCTGAGGTCGAACGTCGTCGCGGGCAACGAGTCCGGCTTCTTCTCGTCGTCGCTGAGCTGCGTTGTTTCGGGTTCGGCTTTGTCCTTGCCCTCGTCACTGATCGTGTCATATTCGCGGCCGATGCCACGAATTCGCTCACCGATCGTGCTCATTTGATCGTTGGACTGTTTGATGACATCGCTGATCTGGCCGATGCCCTTGCTAGCGAGGATCATCCGCATTGTCTCGGCGGACTTGCCGGGCGGGATTGACTCCGCCATGCTCGACACCCACCTCTGGGTTTGTTCGAGGTTCTGCCGACCGGCTGTGACCACCCCGGCCGCCCGATTGACTTCGGTAGCCATCCGCTGGTCCAGGTCCGCGAGCTTGCCGTAGACGGCGGCATGCTCGGCGTTCTTGGCGGCGTAAGCCTGGGAGGCGGTGCCCTGCCAGCGGCCGTCGGGTGCTGCTGACTCGATCGTGGACTGCATCTGACGGAGCTGGCTGCCGTCGCCGAATTCGGAGCCGTCCTGCGGCGTGCCGGCGCCGAATGTTTCCCGGGCTTGCGACCACGTCGAGTTGAACGCGTCCATGGCGCCCATGCACTTGCCTCCTCATCGCCCGCGCTCAGTTTAGAACCGACGGACACCGTCGAGTGCCCCCATTCTTCACCGCCCCCGGCTGAGTCGAGGCATTCAGTCTAAGTCCCGGCAAACGTCTGCCCTGGCGCCAATTTCCCGCCGCTGAGATCACGACGGATGGCCGCTTCCGCGATCTAGAGTCGGCGGGGTGGGCGTAGTGAGAGTCCGCGCATGTGCCCTGGTGGTGGCACTGTTCACGGGGTGCACGGTGGCGTGTGCCGGTGGTGCGCCGGATTCGGTCACCGCGCCGAGGACCCCCACCTCCGCGCCGCACAGTTCGGTGGCGCAGCAGCCCGCCCGGGTGCAGCCGGTGGACGAGGCCGCGTTGGGTGCGAGTTGGCGGCCTGGATGCCCGGTGCCGCCGGCCGACCTTCGCCGAATCACTTTGTCGTATATCGGTTTTGACGGGCGATCACACCGGGGTGAGCTGGTGGTGCACCGCGACGTGGTGAGCGACGTGATCGAGATTTTCGGGGAGCTGTATACGGCGCGATTCCCGGTCGAGAAGATGCGCACGGTGGATCACTATCCGCGTGCCGACGATGAGCTGTCCATGCAGGACGACAACACCTCGGCGTTCAATTGCCGGCCGTTGCCGAGTGGGGCGTGGTCGTTGCACGCCTACGGCCGTGCGGTCGACGTCAACCCCCTGATCAACCCGTACATCTCAGCCTCCGGCGACCTGCAACCGGTCACCGCACGGGCGTACCTGGACCGCGCCCGCAGCGATCAGGGGATGATCCGCGACGGTGACGTCGTGGTGCGGACCTTCGCCGAACGTGGCTGGCGGTGGGGTGGGCACTGGCATGATCCGATCGACTACCAGCATTTCGAACGACGATGACGTGCTGAACCCGGTTAAAGCCCGGCGGCTGGCCGTTCGGGCGCCAATTTGCCGGCCACCACAGCCGAGCCGACCCACCGGCGCAGGTAGCTGCGCAGCGCCTCGCCGGTGCGCGGAGGACGCCCAGGGTCGATGACAAAGGACTGGATGATCCGCAGGAGATGCTCGGCGAGCTCATCGAGCTCGGCGTCGGTGTATCCGAGGCCGGCCCAGTCGACGTCGAACTTGCGCAGCAGCGCGCGGGCAAAGTCGACCGCGACATCCGAGGTCACCGACTCGGTGTGCACGTCCGCGCGACCGGGAGCGACCAGCAAACCGATGCGCTTGTCCTTGGGGAGCCAGTCGAGCGCAATGGCGATACCTTCGGCGACTGCCTCCACCGGGTCGGTGACTCCCTGCACGTGGGCGGCCACCCGGTCCAGGAAATCGCTGGCCGCATGCACCGCAGACGCCACCAGTAGGGCGTCGGTGCTCGGGAAATAGCGGTACACGGTCTGGCGGGTGACGCCGAGGGTACGTGCCACGTCGGCGATGGAGAAGTCGGCGCCCCGCTCGTCGATGGCGTTGCCGGCAGCGACGAGGATGCGGGCAATCGCCTCCTCGTCGCTGGCCGGCGCCGAGCCGGACCACCCGTGCGTTCGCATGGGCGAATCCTAGAACAACCGCCGGGTCAACCGGCCGATCAGCCGCGGTAGGAGACCGGAAGATCCTTGATGCCGTTGATCCATCCGGACCGCAGGCGTTGCGGCTCGCCCAGTTTGGTGATGTCGGGAATCTGGTCGGCGATCTGGTTGAACATCAGGTTGATCTCCATCCGCGCCAGGTTGGCGCCGATGCAGAAGTGTGCGCCGTTGCCGCCGAAGGCCAGGTGCGGGTTGGGGTTGCGCAGGATGTTGAAGTCGAAGGGCTTGTCGAAGACCTCTTCGTCGTAGTTGGCCGAACTGTAGAACAGCCCGGCGCGCTGACCGGCCTTCACGGTGACGTCGCCGATCTGGATGTCGGCCAGCGCCGTCCGCTGGAAACAGTGCACCGGGGTGGCCCAGCGAATGATCTCGTCGACCGCGGTCTTTGGCCGTTCGCGTTTGAAAAGCTCCCACTGGTCCGGGTTTTCGAGGAACGCGTTCATGCCGTGCGTCATGGCGTTGCGGGTGGTCTCGTTGCCGGCGACGGCCAGCAGGATCACGAAGAAGGCGAACTCCACCTCGGTGATCGCTTCTCCGTCGATATCGGCCTGCACCAGGCGCGTCACGATGTCGTCGGCCGGGCACTGGCGTCGCTGCTCGGCCATGTTGTAGGCGTAGCCCATCAGCTCGGCATTGGCCATCGTCGGATCGGCGTCGAAATCGGGGTCGTCGGTGTTGATGATCGCGTTGGACCAGTTGAACACCTTCTGCCGGTCTTCCTCGGGTACGCCGATGAGGTCGGCGATGGCCAGCAGGGGCAGACCGACCGCGATGTCGTCGACGAAATTGCCGGTGTCCTTCTCGGCGGCCTTGGCCACGATGTCGTGGGCCGCCACGGCCAGTTTCTCCTCCAGCGCCGCCACCGAACGCGGGGTGAACAGCCGCGACACCAGTTTGCGTAGCCGGGTGTGCTCGGGCGCGTCGTGGTTGATCAGCAGGGCCTTGGTCAGGTCGAGTTGTTCGGCGGTGACGCTGTCCGGCAGCCGCATGACGGCCCCCTTGGCGTTGGTGGACCACAGGTCGCCGCCGTTGCGGGAGATGGTCTTGATGTCCTCGTGGCGGGTGATCACCCAGTATCCGCCGTCGTTGAAGATCGATTCGCCCTGCTCGTTCCACCACACCGGGGCGGTCTGGCGCAGTTGGGCGAACTCCTCGACTGGAATTCCGCGGAGCAGGACGTCGGGATCGGTGAAGTCATACCCCGCACCGAACGGGCAGGCACTCATGGTGGTCAAGGCGGGTCATCTCCTGGTGTGACGGCGAGCACGTTCTGATGTCGACCATACACTGTGGCGTTAAGTGTATGCCCGCACCTTTGCGGCTACGCTACGACCGTGCGCGTCCTCGTTATCGGATCCGGAGCCCGTGAACACGCCCTGCTGCTGGCCCTGCGCCGCGATCCGCAGGTGGAGGAGTTGGCGGTGGCCCCCGGCAACGCCGGCACCCAGTCCATCGCCGATCAGTACGACGTCGACATCACCTCCGGCGAGGCCGTGGTGAAGCTGGCCCAGCGCCTCGACAGCGACCTGGTGGTCATCGGCCCCGAGGTGCCGTTGGTGCTCGGCGTGGCCGACGCTGTCCGCGCTGCCGGGATCGCCTGTTTCGGTGCGAGCAAGGACGCCGCCCGCATCGAGGGCTCCAAAGCGTTCGCCAAGGACGTCATGGCCGCGGCGGGGGTGCGGACCGCGAACAGCGAGATCGTCGACAACCCGGCCCACCTCGACGCCGCGCTGGACCGTTTCGGGCCGCCCGCCGGCCAGGCCGCCTGGGTGGTCAAGGACGACGGACTGGCCGCCGGTAAGGGCGTGGTGGTGAGCGCGGATCGCGACGCCGCCCGGGCGCATGCCGCCAGCCTGCTCGATTCGGGACACCCAGTGCTGCTGGAGTCCTTCCTCGACGGCCCCGAGGTGTCACTGTTCTGCGTTGTCGACGGCGCCACCGTCGTGCCGTTGCTGCCCGCGCAGGACTTCAAGCGGGTCGGCGACGGAGACACCGGGCCCAACACCGGTGGCATGGGCGCCTATGCGCCGCTGCCGTGGCTTTCGGACTCGGTCAAAGCGCAGATCGTCGACGACGTCGTCAAACCTGTTGCGGCAGAACTGGTTGCCCGGGGCAGCTCGTTCTCGGGCCTGCTCTACGCCGGTTTGGCGATCACCTCGAACGGTCCTTCGGTGGTGGAATTCAACTGCCGCTTCGGTGATCCGGAGACGCAATCGGTTCTGGCTCTGCTGGATTCGCCGTTGGGGCAGCTGCTGAACGCCGCGGCCACCGGTGAGCTCGCCTCCTTCGCCGACCTGCAGTGGCGCGACGGCTACGCCGTGACCATCGTGGTGGCGGCCGAGAACTATCCGGGCCGTCCGCGCGTCGGCGACGTCATCCAGGGGTCGGAAGCCGACGGCGTGCTGCATGCGGGCACCGCGCGCCGCGAGGACGGCGCGGTGGTGTCCTCGGGCGGCCGGGTGCTTTCGGTGGTCGGTACCGGAGGGGACCTGCCCGCCGCACGCGAAGCGGCATACGCGCTCGCCAAGTCGATCCGGTTGCCAGGCAGTCACTTCCGCAGCGATATCGGTCTGGCTGCCGCCGAGGGGCGGATCAGCGTCTAGGGGTCAGGCGACCAGCAGCGGTGCCATCCACGAGATCTCGGCGGGCAGCTGCGAACTCCAGAAGCTGCCGTCGTGCCCACCGGGGGAGAACCCACCGGCCGGCGGATTGGGCAGTTCGGAGATGAATTGCTTGGTGGCCGAATAGAACGGATCGCTGTTGCCGCAATCGATCCGGACCGGAATCGATCCCAGCGCGGGCAGGCCCCAGACAGTGTTGGCCGCGTAATCCGCCGCGCTGTCGAAAGCTCCGGGCGCTGCGGCACCCGACGACGTCCACAGCGCGGGGCTGACGGCACAGATCGCGGCGGTCCGGGCCGGCCCCAGCCGGGAACCCAGCAGCAGCGCGCCGTAGCCACCCATCGACCAGCCCAGGAACCCCACCCGTGAGGTGTCCAGACCCTGGTCGCCGAGCATCGGAATGAGTTCATCGAGCACCATGGCGCCCGAGTCCTCACCGGATGCGCGCTTGTGCCAGTAACTTCCACCACCGTCGACGGCGACCACAGCGAAGGGCGGCAATCCTGCGGCCACGGCCTCGGCCAGGCCCTGCTCGACTCCGCCGGCCATCACACCGGCCGCATCCTGGCCTTTGCCATGCAGGGCGATCACCGGCCGGAGTTTGCCGGTCTGGCCCGGCGGGCGCGCGATCGCCCAGTTGGTTTTCGCCCCACCACGTGCGGCCGACGTGAACGAGCCGCTCGTCATCGTGGGGGCTACGACAGGGCTGGCCACCGAACCCGGGGCGGAGGCGAGGGCGAGGGCACCGGCGGCGCCGGCGGCTGCACCGACGCCGAGGCGCAAGACTGCGCGACGACTCAAGTTGGGCATGCGGGCCATCTTGCCATCGCGCGCCAAAGGCATCAGCCAGTGGCATTCTCGCGGGGTGGCCGACGTGTCAGCAAAACCTGAGTAAAGGCTGATGATTGACCGAAAGCCCCATGTGGAAGGGGTCCGGCTGGCACGATGCTAAAGGTGACGGCAGCGGTCACCCCTAAAGGGGAGCGTCGGCGGTACGCCCTCGTCAGGGCGGCCGCTGAATTGCTCTGTGAGGGCGGCTTCGATGCCGTCCGGCACCGCGCCGTGGCCCGTCGGGCGGGCCTCCCGTTGGCTTCGACGACGTACTACTTCTCCTCACTCGACGACCTCATCGCGAAAGCGGTCGAGTACATCGGCACCCAGGAAACTGAACATCTCAGTGCCGGTGTGGCGGCACTTTCGCGGCGGCGTCGCGGTGCCGAATCGACCGCCGACGTCCTCGTCGATTTGTTGCTCGGGGAGTCTCTGGAACGGCGTGGTACCGAGGAGTTGATCTCGCGCTACGAGCGCTACATCGCCTGCGCCCGGCAGCCCGGACTGCGTGATATCCAACGGCGCATCCTGCAGCAGCGCACCGACGCCGTCGTCGAGGTGGTGGAACGCTCGGGCCGCTCGGTGCGGGCCGAACTGGTCACCGCCCTGGTGTGCGCCGTCGACGGAGCTGTGGTTGCATCGTTGGTCGACGAAGGGGAGGGGCCCCGAGCCAGCGCCAGGGCCACGTTGATCGATGTCATCGACGTATTGGCGCCCGTCGATGAACGGGCGGTGCGCGTCTGACCGGTGAAGGAGGGGGAATGTCGCAACCCGCAACCGCGGCGCAACCACAGCTCAAGCGGGTGATGGGACCCGGCCTGCTACTGCTGTTCGTCGTCGGTGACATCCTCGGCACCGGTGTCTACGCGCTCACCGGGCAGGTCGCCAAGGAGGTCGGCGGCGCAGCCTGGCTTCCCTTCCTCTCGGCGTTCCTGATCGCCACCATCACCGCATTCAGCTACCTCGAGCTGGTCACCAAGTATCCGCAGGCTGCCGGTGCAGCGCTCTACGCGCACAAGGCTTTTGGCATCCACTTTGTGACGTTCCTGGTGGCGTTCATCGTGATGTGTTCCGGAATCACCTCGGCCTCAACGGCTTCGCGCTTCTTTGCGATCAGCTTCTTCGACGCGATAGAGGTCAACTTCGGGCAGTTCTATACCGACAACGTCGCCCACCTGAAGGTGATCGGTGTCATCCTCCTTGCGCTGCTGTTCATGGCGCTGATCGCCGCAGTCAACCTGCGGGGGGTCAGTGAGAGCGTCAAGCTCAACGTGATCCTGACGTTCATCGAGATCACCGGCCTGGTGCTCGTGATCGCGGTGGGGCTCTGGGCGATTGTCAGCGGCGTGGACGTCGACTTCTCCCGCGTCGTCGCATTCGATACCTCGGGGGAGAAGAACGCCTTCATCGCAGTCACCGCCGCGACGTCACTGGCCTTCTTCGCCATGGTCGGATTCGAGGACTCGGTCAACATGGCCGAGGAGACGAAGGATCCGGTGCGGATCTTCCCGAAGGTCTTGCTGACCGGGTTGGGTATCGCCGGGCTCGTCTACGTCGTCGTGGCCGTCATCGCGGTCGCGCTGGTGCCGGTCGGAACGCTCGCCGAGTCGGACTCGTCCCCGCTGGTGAAGGTCATGGAAGCCGCCGCACCCGGGCTCCCGTTCTCGAACATCTTGCCCGTCATCTCGATGTTCGCGGTCTCGAACACCGCATTGATCAACATGCTGATGGCCAGCCGGCTGATCTACGGCATGGCGCGCCAGCACGTATTGCCGCCGATGCTCGGCGTGGTGCACCCGAAGCGCCATACACCGTGGGTGGCAATCATTTTCACCACGCTCATCGCGTTCGGCCTGATCTTCTACGTCTCGGCGTTCGCGAGCGGGGACACCGTCGCGATCCTCGGCGGAACCACCTCGTTGCTGCTGCTCGCGGTCTTCTCGGTGGTCAATGTCGCGGTCCTGGTGCTGCGCCGCGATGTGAAGAAAGGCGGCGGGCATTTCAGGACACCGACGGTGCTGCCCGTCATCGGTTTCATCGCGTCGTTGTACCTGGTGCTGCCGACGTCGGGGCGGCCGGCCGTGCAGTACGTGCTGGCGCTCGCACTGGTCGCCACCGGCGTGGTGCTGTTCATGATCACCAAGATGATCAACCGCCAACTGGGTATCACCGGGCCCGGCATCACCGACCCGACCCATCTGGCCGACGCGCCCTAGGAGTCGGTGCGCAGCTTCGCAATCCGGTTCTGCAGCAACGCGACCCGGTGGGCGTTGCCGTCCAGCCCGATGTAGCGGTCGTCGAATACCGCCAACAAGGCGTCGTCGAGGCGGCGCACCGCGCCGGGCGGATACCGGTAGTCCATGAGCCGGTTGATCTCGTCGGTGTCCACCGAATCCAGAAGGCCGGTAAGTGCTTCCAACGTGGTGATACCCAGCTCGAGCAGCAGCCCCGAGATCCAGGCGTAGTGGTCGGTTCGCGACCAGCCGGCGTCGGCGAAGCGATTGCCCAGATAGGTGGCGAGCACCGGAGTAGGGATACGGGAATCCCTGGAAAACCCCGAAGTCTCGGCCTCCTCCTCTTCGGACATGGTCAGCCGCAGGCGTTCCCGGATCTCGGTGAACTCACGGTCGGCGAGTTCCAGAAGCCCGGCGGCCAACGTGAACCGACGGTCCAGCTCACTCACGTGCTCGGCCGGTATCGAACCCTTGTACCGCACATCGTGTTCGAACTCGGCCCAGGCATGCTGCAGGACGGTACGGACCTGGATGGACGCCGGATACTGTTCGCCCTCGACCCCGAACAGCAGATGCCGGCTCGCATACCCCCACCGGCCCTGCCGGGCGGTCTGCAGGCCCATGTCCTGGTCGTCGAGCAGCCGCATCTCCTCGGCCAGCAGATTGGCCACCGCGTCGACATCCTCACGCAGATAGGTGATGACGCGCAGGCCCACCTGATCGGTGATCTCCACCAACGGGTCGCTGTACAGCGGTGTGCCGTCGCCGGCGCGGCGGTTGGCTTTCGCGGCGAACGAATCGATGCTCTTGGTGCGGGCCGTGATGCTCAGGTAGTTGATGCCCGCCTCGTCGAGCAGCCCGGTGACCAGCTTGAGGTATTGCTCGGTGGCGGCCACCAGGTCCGGGCGCCGGGACGCGTACTCGGCCACCGCCGTCGACGGGGCGGTCTCGCGTACCGGTGCCGGCCGCGGCCGGGGGAGCCGATCAGCGGGCAGGGACGGGGTGACGATGTACCCCGAGGCGAAGTCGCCGTAGATCGTCACATCCTCCGGCCGGTCGTACCAGTACAGCGCGATGTAGGCGCAGAGCATCGCGTCGACGGGATCCTCGTCCCGGTCGAGCTGGCCCGGCCGGGTCGCCGCCTCGATCCGCCGCCGCAGCTCCACCCAGTTGACATTGCGATTGGCACGCAGCCTGGGCGTCGCCGTATCGAGTTCCTCGATGTACGTCATCAACCTGAGCAGCTCCCGCTGCCGGTCGCCGAAGGCACCGCGCTTGTACTTCAAGGTTTTGTCGAGTCCGAACAGCACCACGCTCGCCGGATGCGGATACACCTCGATGGCGCGCCGATTCGACTGCGACGACGGATCCATGTCGAGGCCAAGGGCCGTGGCGATACGCGCGCCGCGCGGATGCTTGAACTCGGGCCGCTCGGTGAACGCCGGGCGCGCGCCGGCGTCGAACCGCTGGAAGTCCCGGTTGAGATCCCGCTCGCACGGCCGGTGGCCCGTCGGGTTGTTGACGATGAGCGGCGCATCGATGGCAACCAGGCAGTCACCACTGATGTAGGGCTCGATCGCCGCGCCTATGTCGTCGTCGTCCTGTGCCACCCCGACGTGAAGGACCCGGCCACTGGAGTCGATGACAGCGACCCCCGTCTGATTCTTCTCGCCCCACGCGAGGTCGAGCCCGACGAAGTACATCCGTCCACTGTCTCATTGGTGGTCCGGCCCGGGCCGTAAGCTGTGTGTTCGTGACGATCCCGAATGTTCTGGCCAACCGCTACGCCAGCGACGAAATGGTCGCGATCTGGTCGCCGGAGGCCAAGATCGTCGCCGAACGCCGACTGTGGCTCGCCGTGCTGCGTGCGCAGGCCGAGCTGGGTGTCGCGGTGCCCGACGGCGTGGTCGACGACTACGAGCGGGTCCTGGAGAACGTCGACCTCGCCTCGATCGCGGCCCGCGAGCGGGTCACCCGCCACGACGTCAAGGCGCGCATCGAGGAGTTCAACGCGCTGGCCGGCCACGAGCACGTGCACAAGGGTATGACCAGCCGCGACCTCACCGAGAACGTCGAACAGCTGCAGATCCGTCGCTCCCTGGAGCTGGTGTTCGCCCACGGCGTCGCGGTGGTGGCCCGGTTGGCCGAGCGCTCCGTCGTCTACCGCGACGTGGTCATGGCGGGTCGATCGCACAATGTGGCGGCCCAGGCCACCACGCTGGGTAAGCGGTTCGCCTCGGCAGCCGAAGAAAGTTTGGTGGCCCTTCAGCGTTTGCGCGAGCTGATCGACCGCTACCCGCTGCGCGGCATCAAGGGGCCGATGGGCACTGCCCAGGACATGCTCGACCTGTTCGACGGGGACACCGAGAAACTGGCTGAACTGGAACGCCGGGTCGCCCAGTTCTTGGGATTCACAGACGTTTTCACCAGCGTCGGGCAGGTCTACCCGCGCTCGCTGGACCATGACGTGCTCTCGGCGCTGGTGCAGGTGGGCGCGGGTCCGTCGTCGCTGGCGCACACCATCCGGCTGATGGCCGGCCACGAACTGGTCACCGAGGGCTTCGCGCCCGGGCAGGTCGGCTCCTCGGCCATGCCGCACAAGATGAACACCCGGTCGTGTGAGCGGGTCAACGGCCTGCAGGTGGTGCTGCGCGGCTATGCCTCGATGGCCGCCGAGTTGGCCGGTGCGCAGTGGAACGAGGGCGACGTGTTCTGCTCGGTGGTGCGTCGCGTCGCGCTGCCCGACGGGTTCTTCGCCGTCGACGGGCAGACCGAGACGTTCCTGACCGTGCTCGACGAGTTCGGCGCTTACCCGGCGGTGATCCAGCGCGAGCTGGACCGGTATCTGCCGTTCCTGGCCACCACGCGCATCCTGATCGCCGCGGTGCGGGCCGGGGTGGGCCGCGAGACCGCCCACGAGGTGATCAAGGAACACGCCGTCGCCGTCGCTTTGGCCATGCGTGAGCAGGGGCAGGAGCCCGACCTGCTCGACCGCCTGGCCGCCGACCCGCGGCTGCCGCTGGACCGGGCGGCCCTGGAGGCCGCGCTGGCCGACAAGCAGGCCTTCACCGGAGCCGCCGGTGCCCAGGTCGACGGGGTCGTCTCAGCCGTCGATGAACTGGTCAGCCGCTACCCGGAGGCCGCCAAGTACACCTCGGGTGCCATCTTGTGACGTTGGCGGCCGACCTCACCGACCTGGACAACTTCGCTGCCGGTTTTCCGCACGAGTTGTTCGCCGCGCACCGCCGCGAAGCGCCGGTGTACTGGCACGAGCCGACCGAGCACACCCCGGACGGCGAGGGCTTCTGGTCGGTGGCCACCCACGCCGAAACCCTTGCGGTACTGCGGGACGCCGAGACCTATTCCTCGGTGACCGGCGGCTCCCGGCCCTACGGCGGCACGCTGCTGCAGGACCTGGCCATTGCGGGCCAGGTGCTCAACATGATGGACGACCCGCGGCATGCCGAGATCCGGCGACTGGTCAGCTCCGGGCTGACCCCGCGGATGATCCGGCGGGTCGAAGACGACCTGAGGGCGCGAACCCGCCGGCTGCTCGACGAGATCTCCCCGGGGGAGCCGTTCGACTTCCTGGTCGACGTCGCCGCCGAGCTGCCGATGCAGATGATCTGCATCCTGCTGGGAGTGCCTGAATCCGAACGGCATTGGCTGTTCCACGCGATCGAGCCCCAGTTCGACTTCGGTGGTTCCCGTTCGGCGGCCATGCCGCAGATGTCGGCCGAAGAGGCCGGATCGCGGATGTACACCTACGGCTCCGAGTTGATCGCGGCGAAGCGGGCCGAGCCCACCGACGACATGCTGTCGGTGGTGGCCAACGCCACGGATGCTTCTTTGTCTGATTTGGAGCTGTACCTGTTCTTCAGCCTGCTGTTCAGCGCGGGCGCCGAGACCACCCGCAACTCGGTGGCCGGCGGCCTGCTGGCGCTGATCGAAAACCCTTCGCAGATGGCCTTGTTGCGGGACGATCTGGGTGAACTGCCGACGGCAATCGAAGAGATGGTGCGCTGGTCCTCGCCGTCACCGTCCAAGCGCCGCACCGCAACCCGGGCGGTGACCCTGGGCGGCTGTGACATCGAGCCCGGGCAGAAGGTGCAGGTGTGGGAAGGGTCGGCAAACCGGGATTCGCTGGTGTTCTCGCAGCCGGACGTTTTCGACATCACCCGTAAACCCAATCCGCACTTGGGTTTCGGCTACGGCATCCACTACTGCCTGGGCGCCAATCTGGCGCGGCTGGAGTTGCGGGTGTTGTTCGAGGAGCTGCTCACCCGGTTCTCGTCGGCTCGCCTGGTGAAGCCCGTCGAATGGACCCGCAGCAACCGTCATACCGGTATCCGACACCTGGTGGTGGAGCTCGGGGCGTGAAACCCGAGTCGTTCGCCGCCGTCATGGCGACCGGCATCGTGTCGATCTCCGCGGTGCAGCACGGCTACGGCGTCATCAGCTGGCCGCTGGCGGTGCTCGCGGCGCTCGGGCTGCCGGTCCTGATGTATCTCGCCGTCCTGCGTTGGCGGTCCCTCGATCTGCAGAGTATCGACGCTGTGGTCGGCTTGTTCACGTATGTGGCGGCGTGTGCGGTGCTGGCCGCCCGGTTCGCCGCGTATGGGCCCGCGCTGTGGATCCTGGGAGCGATGGGTCTTGCCGGCTGGCTGGCGCTGACCCCGATGCTGCTGGTCCAGATGCGGCGGCTGGGACCGACCGGCCTGCGGGATAGTGCCCGTGGCACCTGGGAGCTGGCCAGCGTCGGGACGTCCGGGCTTTCGCTCATCTTCGTCGCTGAGGGAATCATGTTCTGGGGGTTCATCTTCTGGGGTATCGCCCTGTGTCTGTACGGCGTGATGACCTTGCTCATCGCGTGGCGGGCACTCGGTGAGCCCGAGGTTCGGCGCAATGTCCCACCCGATCACTGGATTCTGATGGGTGGCCTGGCAATCGCAACGCTGGCCGGCGAACACATCTATGGTGCGTTGCACCCCAGCCCGATCGCCGATGCGGTGCGCGTCCTCACCATCGCGACCTTTGTTGTTGCCACCGTGCAGATCGTGCCCCTGGCGATCACGAGCTGGCGCCAGATGCTCGACTGGCCCGCGGTGTTCCCATTGGGCATGTACTCGGTGGCCGCATTCGGCTTGGCCCTCGAAACCGGTTGGAATGCACTGGCTGTCGTGTCGCAGGTGTTCTTCTGGATCGCATTCGTGGCGTGGCTGGCAGTGGTCGTCGTGGTGGTCGGGCGCGTCGTTCGCCTAATCTCGGGGCATGGACTCAGGCCAGAATGACCACCTGCGAGTCTCAGACGCCGAGCGCGCGAAGGTGGGACAACTGCTCGAACGCGCGGTAGCCGAAGGCATGATCACGCTCGACGAGTTCAGCGAGCGCTACGACGCCGCCCTGGCCGCCCGGACCCGCGGCGAGCTGAATGCAGTTTTGGCCGACCTGCCGGTGGGGCGGCCGGCCATACAGACCCCGGGCGCGGCACCCGAGGAGCTGCGCGGCTGGATGTCCTCGGTCGTGCGGCGTGGACAGTGGACGGTGCCACCCGCCCTGCACATGACCACCAGGCTGTGCAGCACCACCTTGGACTTCACGTCGGCCGTGCTGAACGGGCCGGTCGTGGACATCGTCCTCGACGATTACTGCAGCTCGACAGAGCTCATCGTGCCTGCGTCGGCCACCGCCGACCTCAACGGCGTCAACGCCATCGCCGGCAGCGCCACCGTCAAGGTGCGCACCAGCCCACCGTCGGACCAGCTGCACCTCGTCGTGCGCGGCCGGGTGCGGATGGGTTCTGTCACCGTGCGGCACCCGTTCGGAAGCTGGCTGCGGCGCTTGAGCGGCACTGGATAGCGAACCTGATCTCGGCGATCACCCGCTGCGGGTACTCGGTCAGGTCCAGCCAGGTGAATCGCAGCACCTGCCAACTCAACAGCGCTATTTCGTTCTGCTTGACCCGGTCTTTCTGGAAGTCCTCCTGATCGCTGTGGAATGCCCAGCCGTCGGTTTCGATCGCGAGCTTGGCGGAGGGAAAGGCCACGTCGATCACGTAGCGACCCAGCCGGTAGTTGGCCTTCCAGCTGGTGATACCGGCTTCTCTGAGGAGCTTGATCAGCAGGCGTTCGGCTGCCGAGCGGGCGCCGTCGGCCGCGGCGACGAGCAGGATGCGGGCGGCGGGCGAACCGTGTCTACCCTTGTTTCGTAGATGCGCCCGCCACAGATCGTGCAGGTTGGTGTGGCGCTGCAACGCACTGTCCATGAGCTTGGCGCCGCCACCTCGCCGGGCCGCGGCTTCCACGACTGTCAGGGGTAGCGCCGTCACCCGCAAACCGCGGCGCTCCACGATGTCGTGCGGATCGAGATCGCGCCGGCGAATGCGGACGGCGTGCCTCCGCCGGAAATTGCTGACCTTGGGGACAGTGACCTCGATGGTTTCAGGCGAATACTTCGTGACCCCGTGCCACCACGCCGCGGCGAGCCCGCTGGCTGTGGCGCTGGGGCCAAGCGACCACACCGCCGCGCGGGTTCGTGCGGCATCGGTGAACGGTCGATCGTCAGCGAAGTAGACGCCGCGTGAGCAGCGCAGCCAGCGTCCGGACCTCACTCGCCGGTTCACTGCGTCTTGGCTCAGCCCAGCCTGCTTGGCCTGGGCAAGGGTGATCACCCCGTCGTGATCACGCAGAAAGTCTTCAAGCACGCAGTTTGGACGGAGACCCCCGCCAAACGGTTCCCCACCCAGTGATTTGTGCACCGCGACCGGCGGTGGGCGCCGCTGGAGGTGCACAAATCGCTGGGGGATACTACTCGATGCGGCGCAGGCGCATGCCGGCGGAACGCAGCTCGAGGGCGGCCAGGCCGCGAATGGCCCGCTGATCTTGACTGCGCCACGCGCCGACGGGGTCGTCGGACACCGCGGTCAGCTTGGCCAGCGGCCGGTTGGCCAGGGCCCGCAGCGCCAGCAGCTGTTCGCCGGCGCTCGTCGAGGCCAGGGTGATCGCGGTCCACTTGCGCCGGAAGAACCGCACCCGTAGGAACAACCACGGCATGGCGACGAACAGGATCGGCGCGGCGGCCACTGCCAGGGCCAGCACCCAGGCCAGCCAGCTCGCGGTGCTGTCCAGGTTGTGGCCGGCGCCGGCGATGTCGAGGGCGGCCTCGCTGGCGGCGCGCAACGGCTTGCTCAGGGTGTCGCCGACCAGCGGAACGTGGTCGGTGCTGTCGCCGGCCGAGCCCAGGTTGTCGGCGACCCCGTTGGCGCCGCTCTCGACCTGCCTGCCGACCTCGGCGATGGTCGCCACCGCCGAATGCACGGCCATCCCGACCAATATCCACACCGCGGTCCACGTGATGACGGCCACGTCGCTGAACAACTGGGCCAACAAGCGGCCAGGTCTGCTGGCATAGGGCAGGTACCGCGATCTCATGAGACCGATCCCAACACATAGGCTGACCCAATGCGTCCTGCTCTGTCCGACTACCAGCACCTGGCAAGCGGCAAGGTCCGTGAGTTGTACCGCATCGACGACGAGCACCTGCTGTTCGTGGCGTCCGACCGTATCTCGGCCTACGACTATGTCCTCGATTCGCAGATCCCGGACAAGGGCCGGATCCTGACGGCGATGAGCGTGTTCTTCTTCGACCTGATCAGCGCGCCCAATCATCTCGCCGGGCCGCCGGACGACGAGCGCATCCCCGCCGAGGTCCTGGGCCGCGCGCTGGTGGTGAAGCAACTGAAGATGCTGCCGGTGGAATGTGTGGCCCGGGGCTACCTGACCGGTTCGGGGCTGATCGACTATCAGGCGTCGGGTTCGGTGTGCGGTATCCCGCTGCCGCCGGGCCTGGTGGAGGCGAGCAGGTTCGACGAGCCGCTGTTCACCCCGGCGACCAAGGCCGACATCGGTGAGCATGACGAGAACATCTCGTTCGCGCAGGTGATCGACCTGGTGGGGCCGGTGCTGGCCAACCAGCTGAAGGAACGCACCCTGCAGACCTACCTGCAAGGTGCCGACCATGCGTTGACGAAGGGCATCATCATCGCCGACACGAAGTTCGAGTTCGGCGTCGACGGGAACGGCAACGTGGTGCTGGCCGACGAGGTGTTCACCCCGGATTCGTCCCGGTACTGGCGCGCCGAGACCTATCAGCAGGGTGTGGTTCAGGACAGCTTCGACAAGCAGTTCGTCCGCAACTGGCTGACCGGGCCGGACTCCGGCTGGGACCGGCACGGCGACACGCCGCCGCCACCGCTGCCCGAAGAGATCGTGGCAGCCACCCGAGACCGGTACATCGAGGCGTACGAACGGATTTCGGGTCTGCGGTTCGCGGATTGGATCGGCGCATGACCCCGTCTGTGCAGCCACCGGTCGCCAAGCGGGGCAACCACCGCCGCGAGCACCACGGTGATGTGTTCATCGACCCCTACGAGTGGTTGCGGGACAAGGACAACCCCGAGGTCATCGCGCACCTGGAGGCCGAGAACGCCTACACCGAGGACGCCACCGGGCATCTGGAGCCGTTGCGGCAGAAGATCTTCGACGAGATCAAGGCGCGTACCAAGGAAACCGACCTCTCGGTGCCGATGCGCCGCAACGGTTGGTGGTACTACGCGCGCAGCTTCGAGGGCAAGCAGTACGCGGTGCATTGCCGGTGCCCGATCGGCGATCCCGACGACTGGACGCCGCCCCAGCTCGACGAGGGTGCCGAGATCCCGGGCGAACAGATCCTGCTGGACGAGAATGTCGAGGCCGACGGCCACGAGTACTTCTCGCTCGGCGCAGCCACGGTGAGTCTCGACGGCAATATCCTGGCCTACTCGGTGGACGTCCTGGGCGACGAGCGATACACCTTGAAGTTCAAGGACTTACGCACCGGTGAGCTCTATGACGACACGATCGCCGGGATCGGCGCGGGCGGTACCTGGGCGGCCGACAGCCGCACCCTGTACTACACCACGGTGGACGACGCCTGGCGGCCCGACACCGTGTGGCGGCACCGGCTGGCGTCGGGCCTGCCCGCCGAGAAGGTGTATCACGAACCGGACGAACGGTTCTGGGTCGCGATCGGTCGCAGCCGCAGCGACAAGTACCTGTTCGTCGCGTCGGGCAGCGCGGTCACCACCGAGGTCCGCTATGTCGATGCGACTGACCCGACCGCCGAGCTCACCACGGTGTGGGAGCGACGCGACCTGGTGGAGTACTCCGTCGAGCACGCCGTGGTCGGGGGCGAGGACCGGTTCCTCATCCTGCACAACGACGGCGCCGAGAACTTCATGCTGGTGGACGCCCCGGTCAGCGATCCCAGTGACCTGCGTCCCCTGATCGAGCACCGGTCCGATGTCCGCCTGGACGGCGTCGACGCGTTCGACGGTTTCCTGGTGATCAGTTACCGCAGTGACGCATTGCCGAAGATGGCGCTGTGGCCGCTGACCGCCGACGGCTACGGCACGCGCGAGGAGCTGACCTTCGACTCTGAGCTGACCGCCGCGGGGATGGGTGGCAATCCGAACTGGTCCACCCCGAAGTTGCGGATCGGTGCCACCTCGTTCATCACGCCGGCGCGGATCTACGACCTGGACCTGGCCACTGGCGAGCGCACGCTGCTGCGGGAGCAGCCGGTGCTGGGCGGTTACCGGCCGGAAGACTATGTGGAGCGCCGGGATTGGGCGACGGCGGCTGACGGTGCCCGGGTTCCCATCTCGATCATCCACCGGGCCGGGTTGCAATTCCCGGCGCCGGCGTTGCTCTACGGTTACGGCGCCTACGAGTCGTGTGAGGATCCGCGGTTCTCGATTGCCCGGTTGTCGCTGCTGGACCGCGGCATGGTGTTCGTGATCGCCCACGTGCGGGGCGGCGGCGAGTTGGGCCGGCCGTGGTACGAGCACGGCAAGCTGTTGGAGAAGACCAACACCTTCACCGATTTCATCGCGGCGGCAAGTCATCTCATCGACACCGGCGTGACCCGACCGCAGAATCTGGTGGCCCTCGGCGGCAGTGCCGGCGGGTTGTTGATGGGCGCGGTGGCCAACATGGCCCCGGAGTTGTTCGCCGGAATTCTGGCCCAGGTGCCGTTCGTCGATGCGCTGACGACGATCCTGGATCCGTCGTTGCCGCTGACCGTGACCGAGTGGGACGAGTGGGGAAATCCGTTGGAGGACCCCGAGGTATACCGGTATATGAAGTCCTACACGCCCTACGAGAACGTGGCGGCACAGGACTATCCGGCAATCCTGGCGATGACCTCACTCAACGACACCCGGGTGTACTACGTCGAACCGGCCAAATGGGTTGCCGCACTGCGACACACGAAGACCGACGGTCATCCGGTGCTGCTCAAGACCGAGATGGTGGCCGGTCACGGAGGCCTGTCCGGGCGCTACGAGCGGTGGAAGGAAGCCGCGTTCCAGTACGCCTGGCTGCTAGCCGCCGCCGACGGCGACAACTACGGCAGCGGCCAGGTAGACAGCCTCTTCGGCGGTCCGGACACCTAACCGCGAGGTCATCGATTTCGGCGGGTTCGGCATCCTGGCCGCGTGCACATTGGCCGGGAACATGACCAGCATGAGCAGGAACAGGCACACCGCTGCGACGACCCGGGTGGGCGGGTAGAGCAGTCCTGCCGCGCCCGCCAGTTCCAGCACACCGGTGACCGTCACCAGCAGGCCGGGCGCCGGTAGAGCGGGCGGCACGATGGCGATCATGTCGCGCCGCAACGGGTTGACGAAGTGTGCGACGCCGGTCATGACGAACATCGCGGCCAGTCCCACGGCGATGGCCTCAGGCCAGCTGTCGAGGTAGTGCACGCCCAAGAGTCCGATCACCCGAGCTGTCACGCTGCCGAGAATCAGGGTTAAAAAGACGGCCATCGCGGGCTCCCATCTTGTCAATGCCTAGATCGACACGCTACGCCGGATCTAGCCGCTGTCAAGATGCGGGATTAGGATGGACCACATGGGCTATCACCACGGCGACCTCAAGGCCGCGATCCTCGCGCAGGCCGCCGCCCTGGTGGCCGAACGCGGCGCCGACGGCATCTCGCTGCGCGAGCTCGCGCGGGCGGCCGGGGTCTCCCACGCGGCGCCGGCGCACCACTTCACGGACCGGCGCGGGCTGTTCACCGCCCTGGCCACCGAAGGGTTTCAGTTGCTGGCGGCGGCGCTGACCGGGGCCAGGCCGCAATTCATCGACGCCGCCAAGGCCTACGTGCGGTTCGCCCTCGACCACCCCGGCCACTACGAGGTGATGTTCGACAAATCGCTCTACGACGACACCGACCCCGAACTGGTTGCAGCCTCGTCGGCGGCCGGCGCCGAACTCAGCCGCGGCGTGGGCACCCTGGCCGACCCCAAGGCCGCAGCCGACCCGGAAGGTGCGGCGCTCGCCGCATGGTCCCTGGTGCACGGGTTTTCGATGTTGTGGCTCAACGACGCGATCGACACCGGGGGAGACCCGATCGCCAAAGTGGAGAGTCTGGCCGCAATCCTGTTCGACGGGTAAGGGGCGGAGCCGCGTCCGCTAACCTCATTGCGATGAGCCTCAACGACATTCCCCTGACCACTCTCGACGGCAAACCGACCACGTTGGCCGAGTTGGCAACCGGCGCAGCGCTGGTGGTCAACGTGGCCTCCAAGTGCGGGCTGACGCCGCAATACAGCGCCCTGGAGAAGCTCGCGCAGGATTACGCCGCACGCGGGCTGACTGTCGTCGGCGTCCCGTGCAACCAGTTCATGGGCCAGGAGCCGGGCAGCGCGGAGGAGATCCAGACCTTCTGCTCGAACACCTACGGCGTCACGTTCCCCTTGCTCGCCAAGACGGACGTCAACGGTGCCGACCGCCATCCGCTGTACTCCGAGCTGACCCAGGCCGCCGACGCCGATGGCGAGGCCGGAGACATCCAGTGGAACTTCGAAAAGTTTCTGCTCGCCCCGGGCGGCACGGTGGCCAACCGGTTCCGTCCCCGCACCGAGCCGGACGCACCCGAGGTCATCGCGGCCATCGAAGCGGTCCTGCCGGCCTGATCGTAGGTCTATCCCAATGGACACTCGGCGTCAGAGTGTTCGACACCGTCCCGACATGTGACGTTGCCACACTGGCAGCGTGACCGGACAACTCATCGTCTCGATATCGCAGATCAGCGATCGCACGATGGCCGATGTCGAGTCGTTCTGCGCCGAACTCGATGCCCGTGGCGTACCCGCCTCGATGTTGGTGGCGCCGCGCCTCAAGGGCGGCTACCGGTTGGACCGCGATGCCGACACCGTGGACTGGCTGGCCCGTCGGCGCAGCGGCGGTGACGCCATCGTGCTCCACGGCTATGACGAGGCCGCGACCAAGAAGCGTCGCGGAGAGTTCGCCTCTTTGCCCGCCCACGAGGCCAACCTGCGGCTGATGGGCGCGGACCGGGTGCTCGAACACCTCGGCCTGCGTTCTCGACTGTTTGCCGCCCCGGGTTGGACGGTGTCACAGGGCACGGTGACCGCATTGCCGCGCAACGGCTTTCGACTGCTCGCCGATCTCAACGGCATCACCGACCTGGTCCGCCAGACCACGACGCGCGCCCGCGTGGTCGGAATCGGGGAAGGATTCCTGTCCGAGCCCTGGTGGTGCCGGACCGTGGTCCTCGCGGCCGAACGGACGGCCCGACGCGAAGGAATGGTGCGCGTCGCCGTCGCTGCGCGGCACCTCCGACGGCCCGGCCCCCGGCAGGCCATGCTGGACGCAATCGACCTCGCTTTGCTGCATCAGTGCGTGCCCACCGTCTACCAATGGCGAGGGTCTGAGGTACTGACCGACGCCGCCTGACAAGGGCTACTCTTGCGTCTCATGACAGACGCCGATGTCATTGTCGTGGGGGCGGGTCTCGCCGGCCTGGTCGCTGCATGCGAGCTAGTCGAGCGGGGCCTGCGGGTCCTGATCGTCGACCAGGAGAACGCTGCCAACCTGGGTGGCCAGGCCTTCTGGTCGTTCGGTGGCCTGTTCTTCGTCGACAGTCCCGAACAGCGCAGGCTCGGCATCCGCGACAGTCAAGAGCTGGCACTGCAGGACTGGCTGGGCACCGCGGGGTTCGACCGTCCCGAGGATCACTGGCCCCGGGAGTGGGCGCATGCCTACGTCGATTTCGCCGCCGGCGAGAAGCGCAGTTGGTTGCGGGCCCGAGGTCTGCAGACGTTTCCTTTGGTCGGGTGGGCCGAGCGAGGTGGTTACGGCGCGTTGGGCCACGGCAACTCGGTGCCTCGCTTCCACATCACCTGGGGCACCGGTCCGGCGATCGTCGACGTCTTCGCCCGCCGTCTGGTGGACGAGCCCCGGGTGCGATTTGCCTACCGGCACCGCGTCGACGAGCTCATCGTCTCCGAGGGTGCTGTCGTCGGCGTCCGGGGTGCGGTGCTGGAGCCCTCCGACGTGCCGCGAGGAGCGGCCTCGTCGCGAAACACCGTCGGGGAGTTCGATTTCCGTGCTTCCGCGGTGATCGTGGCCAGCGGCGGAATCGGGGGCAACCACGATCTGGTGCGCAAGAACTGGCCCGCCCGCATGGGCCGGGTACCCGAGCAATTGCTCAGTGGCGTACCCGCGCACGTCGACGGCCGGATGATCGGTATCTCCGAGACCGCCGGAGCGCACGTCATCAACAGCGACCGGATGTGGCACTACACCGAAGGCATCACCAACTACGATCCGATCTGGCCCGACCACGGGATCCGCATCCTGCCCGGGCCGTCGTCATTGTGGTTGGACGCCAACGGAAAACGACTTCCCGGTCCGCTGTACCCCGGCTTCGACACCTTGGGCACGCTCGAACACATCTGCCGCACCGGGCAGGACTACACCTGGTTCATCCTCGACGCGCGGATCATCGCCAAGGAGTTCGCGCTGTCCGGCCAGGAACAGAACCCCGACCTCACCTCACGCAGCGTGCGTGAGGTGCTGGCCCGGGTGAAACCCGGCGCTCCGGCCCCGGTGCAGGCCTTCGTCGACCGTGGCGTCGACTTCGTCAGCGCGCGTTCGCTTCGCGAACTGGTGGCCGCGATGAACGACGTGCCCGACGTGGTCGAACTCGACTACGCCACCGTGGCCGCAGAAGTCACCGCACGCGACCGCGAGGTGGTCAACAAGTTCACCAAGGACGGACAGGTGACTGCAATCCGGGCGGCCCGAAATTACCTCGGCGACCGGTTCACCCGCGTCGTCGCGCCGCACCGGCTCACCGATCCCAAGGCGGGTCCGATGATCGCCGTCAAACTGCACATCCTCACCCGAAAGTCCTTGGGCGGTTTGGAAACCGACCTGGATTCCCGGGTGCTCAAGGAAGACGGCACCGCGTTCGCCGGCCTCTACGCCGCGGGCGAGGCGGCCGGATTCGGCGGCGGCGGGGTGCACGGTTACCGGTCTCTGGAAGGCACCTTCCTGGGTGGCTGCATCTTCTCAGGCCGGGCGGCCGGACGGGGCGCCGCAGCCGACATCGCCTGACGCGCAACCGTCAAAATGTGGTGCCGTTTTCCTCGGTGAGCACCTGGAAGTCGGTCTTCGTCATCTCGGAGAGCCGTCCGTAGTAGATGCCCCGCGCATTCGGCTCGATGATGCCCTGATGGATCGGCACCGCCCGCGTCGGCGCGACCGCGCGCAGGAAGTCCACGGCCTCCGAGATTTTCATCCACGGGGCCGCCGCCGGGGTGGCCAGCACGTCGACCGGTTCGCCGGGGACGAACAGCGCGTCCCCTGGATGCATGAGCCGGGCCGGATGCTCGTCGTCGCCCAGCAGGTACGAAATGTTATCGATCACAGGGATTTCCGGGTGGATCACGGCATGCTTGCCGCCGGTCCCGCGCACGTTCAGTGACCCGACCCGGAACTCGTCGCCGGGATGGACGGCCTGCCACGGCTCACCCAGCTGGGCGGCGGTCTGCGGGTCGGCATACAGCGCGGCCTGGGGGTTGGCGTCGATCAGCGCCGGCAACCGGGCGGTATCGGCGTGATCGGGATGCTGATGGGTGATCAGGATGGCCGACAAGCCGGTGATGCCTTCGAAACCGTGCGAGAAGTTACCCGGATCGAACAGCACGGTGGTGTCCGAAATGCTGGCCAGTAGGCACGAATGTCCGAAATGCGTGAGTTGCATACCTATATTGTGGCGCTCGGTGGGGCTATGGCGGGTGATCGTGGCGATGTCGATGGTGCTCTGCGGACTGGCCGCAGCGCCCCCTTCCGCTTGGTCAGAGCCCAGCGCCGACTGCCCGCCGCTGTGTGATCGCATCCCCGATTCGGCGTGGGCGACTGCGTCGCAACTCCCGTTGGCCCGCGAATACCGCTGGCCCGGACTGGCCGGCCTGGCCGTGACCGCAGTGGCACCGCGCTTCCGGCTCGAGGAGGAGTGTGGGTCGCCACTCGTGCCGGGGGATCCGCGCGGCTACGCCGTGGCGGCGCGCTCGGAGGTGACGCGGCCCGCCGGGCACTGGCAACTGCGGGTCCAGGTCCTGCATTGGCGCGGGGAGACATGGCAGGGCGGTCAGACCGCGCTCGCGGTGGTGCAGGGGGCAGCCGCGGCGCTGCGGGCGTGCCCGGGGGCTGGGACGGCCATCACCACCGACCGGCCCGGGCAGCTGGCGGCGGCGATCAACTTCGGCAACACCAAGGTGCTGCACCAGTACCTGCTCGCCGATCTGGACAACAGCACCGTGGTGGAGTTGGCCCTCTGGTCGAGCACGCCACCACAGGTTCCGTGGTCGGCTCCATCCGATCGTCAGGTGCTCGATGCGCTGGCCGACCCACTGTGCACGGCTTACATAGGGTCGTGCCGGTAGAGTGTGCGCCGTGGCAAAGGTGGTTGTGCACGTCATGCCCAAGGCAGAGATCCTCGACCCGCAAGGTCAGGCGATTGTCGGGGCACTTGGTCGGCTCGGACATGGTGGTATCGCAGACGTCCGTCAAGGCAAGCGTTTCGAGCTCGAAGTCGATGACTCCGTAGCCGACGAAACCTTGGCCGAGATCGCTGAATCTCTGCTGGCCAACACGGTTATCGAGGACTTTTCGGTGAGCCGGGAGGACTCGTGAGCACCCGTGTCGGGGTGATCACCTTCCCCGGGACGCTCGACGACGTCGACGCGGCCCGAGCCGTCCGTCTGGCCGGGGCCGAGGCGGTCAACCTGTGGCACGCCGACGCCGACCTGAAGGGCGTCGACGCGGTCGTCGTCCCCGGCGGGTTCTCCTACGGTGACTACCTGCGCTGCGGGGCGATCGCGAAGTTCGCGCCCGTCATGGGCTCGGTTGTCGAGGCGGCCGGCAAGGGCATGCCCGTGCTCGGCATCTGCAATGGCTTCCAGGTGCTGTGCGAGGCCGGTCTGCTGCCCGGCGCCTTGACTCGCAACGCCGGCCTTCATTTCATCTGCCGCGACGTGTGGCTGGAGGTTGCCTCCAACACCACCGCGTGGACGACCCGGTATGACGCCGGCGCCGACCTGCTGATCCCGCTCAAGTCGGGCGAGGGACGGTACGTCGCGTCCGAGGCGGTGCTCGATGAACTCGAGGGTGAGGGCCGCGTGGTCTTCCGCTACCGCGAGAACCTCAACGGCTCGATGCGCGGAATCGCGGGCGTCTGCTCGGAGAACCGTCGCGTCGTCGGCCTGATGCCGCACCCCGAACATGCCACCGAGGCGTTGACCGGTCCGTCCGACGACGGGCTCGGGTTGTTCTACTCCGCGTTGGACGCGGTTCTCTCGGTTTAGCGCAGATTTTTCTGGGCGGGCGCGAATTTCAGCGGAGTCATCGGCGAACTGATGTGTCCAAGATGACACTGCGGAAGGCGTTGCCGGGATATCTGTTCGCCAGTTGTCTTGGTCTGCTTGCCCTCGGCTGGACCGTGGTTTGCATCGGACGGCGCGACTTTTTGACCGCTGCGGTGACGCTCAGTTTAGGGGCGGCGTTCTTCAGCATGACGGTGCCGCCGACGAGATCGATTAGTGGGAGAGTTGAGCCACGGGTGTCCAGCGATGGTGGAGGGACGACGTTTCGGCCGGATCGGATATTTGAGATCGGGGCTCAGTCAATGTCGGTGTTCGGAACAATCGGCTTTGCCCTGTTCGCAATTTTCTATCCGCTTGGAAAGCTGGATATTCCAGTGCCGCACGCTGTGCGCTATTCGGTTCCATTCCTAGCTGGGGCGGTGGCGCTGATGGGGATTCCAACTATCTGGCTGATGATTCATCGTGGTGGTACGAAGTATCTGCGGCTGACGCCGGCTGGCTATGTGGTTGCCGAGGGCTACAAGCCGGAGCGTGGCGGATGGGACGAGATCATCGATGTCACGGGGGTGGTGCCTGAGTCGATTCGCCAGTTACCGAACGCTCTTGTTCTGGCTAAATCTGACGGCACCGCTGCAGTGCTCGCAGCGGGTGCAATTACGCCGGGTGGTCGGGATCTGCGTGAGTTGGTCCGCTTCTATTGGCAGCACCCAGGCTATCGGGACGAGCTTACTGACGATCGGGCGCTGGAAAGGCTGCAGAACAAGAACTTTGCAGCTGATCGATAGCGCCGCCTGCCCTCACGCTGCGGGCGTGCGCGGAGGCAGGCCCGCAGCGTAGAGCGCTTACGCGGTGAGGGCGACGGACGCCTCGGCGGTGTAGGCCAGGAACGTCAGGGTCTCCTGCAGGTACAGCTGCACGCTCTCCGCATCGTGGGACAGGTAGCCGATCGAGACATCGGTGCCCAGCTGTAGATCGAAATCGCCACCGCGGGTGGACAATACGAAGGCGCCGTCGATCGCGGGCGCCCAGATGATCTCACCGTCCACCAGTCGGCTCAGGTGCTCGCGGATCGGGTAGCCGTGCGCGGTGGTCTCGCTGACCTTGGTGTAGGTGGCCGCCGAGAGCAGCACCGAGTACGGCCCGTCGACACCGGCCAGTCGCAGCTCCGAAAGTGCCTGCGCGATCACGTCGGGAATCTCTCGGGCGTCGTCGGGCAGGGCCAGCGCCGGGTTGGAACTGGAGCTGCGGATGCCTTCGATCGAGGCCGCCGGGTAGCCCTCGAAGATCGCGCGGTCCTCGACGAACGCCAGCTTCTTGGCGGCTTCCTTGACCGGATCCCAGTCGGAGTCCTGAGCGCCGCGCTCGACGTCGTCGATTGCGGTGCGCGACACCGTGAAGGGCACCCGCAGCCGCACCAGTGGCCGCGCGTCGCGCAGGTGGGCCACCACGCCGTCACCGGGCGATTTCACGTCGAGCAGATGGCCGGTGCTGACCGCCGCGGTCACCGGGCCGCCGGGCTCGCTGACATCGACCACGCGCCGGCCGGCGATGTGCCGCTTGAAGGTTCGGCTGGCCTCGAGTTCGATCTCGGCCCAGGCGGACTCGGTGATCGGAGCAAGCTCGCGGTACAGGTTGTTCATTGCGGGATTCCTTTCAGACTGCCGATCGCCAGGGAGGTGTCTTGCTCGGCCGTCGCGGGTTCTTCGACCGGAACCGGAAGCGGCGGTGGATCATCGAGGAAGTCGATGGTGGGTACGAAGAACATGCCGCCTGTCACAGCGGTCGAGAAATCCAGGATTCGGTCTGTGTTGCCGGGCGGATCGCCGATGAACATGTTGGTCAGCATGCGTTCGGTGACATCCGGGTCAGCACAGTATCCGATGAAGTACGTGCCGAACTCGCCGCTGCCGAGCTCACCGAACGGCATGTTGCGGCGCACGATCTTCAGCTCGTTGCCGTCTTCGTCGGTGATCACGTTCAGCGCGATGTGGGAGTTGGAAGGTTTCACATCGTCGGACATTTCGATGTCGTCGAGCTTGGTGCGGCCGATCACGCGCTGCTGTTCCTCGACCGACAGGGAGCGCCAGTCCGTCATGGCGTGCACGTACTTCTGGATGTGCACGTAGCTGGCTCCCGCAAAATCGGGGTCCTCGCCGCCGATCCGAACGGCGGCCGACGCGGTGGACCCGTTGGGGTTCTCGGTGCCGTCGACGAAGCCGAGCAGATCGCGATTGTCGAAGTACTGGAACCCGTGCACCTCGTCGACAACCCTGACGGCGCTGCCGAACTCCTGCAGCATCCGGTCGGCCAGCTGGAAGCACACGTCCATGGTGTCGGCGCGGATGTGCAGCAACACGTCGCCCGGGGTCGACGGCGCCTGATGGCGGCCGCCGTCCAGCGCGATGAACGGATGCAGCTTCGCCGGGCGAGGTCCGGCGAACAAGCGGTCCCAGGCGGCCGAACCGATCCCCGCCACGAGTGACAACTCTTTGGTCGGGTCACGGAACCAGATCGAGCGGACGATGCCCGATATGTCGGGAAGCACGTCGTGAACGGCTTGCTCGCCGTCGTCCTCGATCGTCAGTACCAGGAATATGGCCGCCCGCGTCAGAAGGTTCAGCACTGGCTGCGGGATCGGATCGGGCACAAACCGACCCTACCGACACCCGCGGCGCGTTCGCCGGTCAAGATGAAAAGATGCCAGCAAGCGCCAAGGGTCTGTGCGAGTTCATCGACGCGTCGCCGTCGCCTTTCCACGTGTGTGCCACCGCGGCGCAACGCCTGATCGACGCGGGATTCACGGAGCTGGCCGAAACCGACAGCTGGCCTGCCACCGCGAGCGGTGAATCGGGCCTGTCGGGGAAGTTCTTCACGGTGCGAGCGGGCTCGCTGGTGGCGTGGAACACAGAGGGCGCCGACGCAGTGGCACCGTTCCGGGTGGTCGGCGGCCACACCGACAGCCCAAATCTGCGGGTCAAACAGCACCCGGACCGCGTCGTCGCGGGCTGGCAGGTGGTCGCGCTGGCGCCGTACGGCGGGGCCTGGCTGAACTCCTGGCTCGACCGCGACCTCGGGATCAGCGGCCGGCTCTCGGTCCGCGACGGCAACCGGATCGTCCACCGGCTGGTGCGGGTCGACGATCCGATCTTGCGCGTGCCACAGCTCGCCATCCACCTTTCCGAGGACCGCAAGGGAGTGAGCCCGGACCCACAGCGGCATGTCAACGCGGTGTGGGGGCTGGGGGAGCGACCTCGGTCCTTCGTCGGGTTCGTCGCCGAACGGGCCGGGGTCAGCGAGGGCGACGTGCTCGGCTTCGACCTGATGACCCACGACCTGGCGCCGTCGGCGGTCACCGGTGCCGACCGCGAGTTCGTCAGCGCGCCGCGACTGGACAACCAGGCCACCTGTTACGCGGGGCTTGAGGCGTTCCTGGCCGCAGACGCCGGCGCGCACGTGCCGGTGCTGGCGTTGTTCGACCACGAAGAGGTCGGCTCGACGTCGGATCACGGCGCCCAGTCAGAGCTGCTACCGACCGTGCTGGAGCGCATCGTGCTCGCTGCGGACGGTTCCCGGGAAGACTTCCTGCGCCGGGCGGCCGGCTCCATGGTGGCCTCCGGCGACATGGCGCACGCGACGCACCCGAACTACCCGGACCGTCACGAACCCGGACACCTGATCGAGGTCAACGCCGGGCCTGTGCTCAAAGTGCAGCCCAATCTGCGCTACGCCACCGACGGTCGTACCGCGGCGGCGTTCGCGCTGGCGTGCGATCAGGCGGGGGTGCCGCTGCAGCGCTACGAGCATCGCGCCGATCTGCCGTGCGGGTCGACCATCGGACCGATGACTTCTGCACGTACCGGGATCCCGACCGTCGACGTCGGTGCGGCGCAGTTGGCAATGCACTCCGCGCGCGAGTTCATGGGCGCCCGGGACGTCGCGGCGTACTCCGCGGCATTACAGGGGTTCTTGTCGCCGGTCTGATCTAGGGTCGGCGCCATGACGCTCTCGGTGGAAATGATCACGTTCGACTGCGCGGACCCGGACACACTCGCCGATTGGTGGGCGCGGGCGGTGAGCGGTTCTGTGAATGCCTATGCGCCAGGTGAATTCGTCCTCGTGCAGCGCGACGGTGGCCCGAATCTTGGCTTCCAGCGGGTACCCGACCCGACGCCGGGCAAGAACCGCGTACACCTCGACTTCCACGCCGCGGACATGGAAGCCGAGGTAGCCAGGCTGGTGGGCCTCGGCGCCACCGAAACGGGCAGGCACAACTTCGGCGAGGAATTCAACTGGGTCGTACTCAGCGACCCGGCCGGCAACGCGTTCTGTATCGCGGGCGGTTAACCACCGGTAGCTGGCAGGATTCCGGCCATGCTGTTGTCGCTCGTCGCGGTCTCGGTGGTGCTGGCCGGGTGGTCGCTCTTCTCGCGTGGCTTCGAGCGGCTACGGCTGACCGCGCCGATGGTGCTGGTGCTGGTCGGGATCGCGGTCGGCTTCACCACCCAGGATGCGTTGGCGTCGACGCTGAATGCCGTCACGGCCCAGCACGTCGCCGAGATCATCCTTGCGGTACTGCTTTTCGTCGACGCCACCGATGTCCGCGGCGGGTATCTCGGTGCCGATCCGCGGTCGGCGCTGCGGCTGCTGTTCATCGCGATGCCACTGGGTCTGGCCGCATCGGTGCTACTGGGGTTGTGGCTGATGCCGGGCCTGTCGTGGGCGGTGCTGCTGGTGATCGCCTGCGTGGTGGTGCCGATCGATTTCGCGCCGACATCGTCGCTGCTGCGCGACACCCGGATACCCGAGCGGGTCCGCGGCCTGTTGACCGTCGAGGCCGGATACAACGACGGCATCGTGTCGCCGGTGTTCATCTTCGCGCTGGTGCTGGCCTCCGATCGCACCGATGCCGAGACCCCGCTCGACGCCCTGGCCCGGGCCGTTCCCGACGCAGGTAAGGCGCTGCTGGTCGGTGCGGTCGTCGGCGCCGTTCTGGCCATCGCGACCAACAATGCCGAACGCCGCAGCCTGATGACCGGTCAAGCCAAGCGACTGATCCTGGTGACGGCTCCGCTGTTGTCCTTCGGCGCCAGTCTCGGTGTGGGTGGCAACGGCTTCGTCTCCGCTTTCGTCTGTGGCATCGCGTTCAACTACTTCCGGACCTCGCCGACCTTCGCCGCCGAGCTCGAGCTCGTCGACGATCTCGGATTCCTGCTGGCCTCGGTGATGTGGTTCGTGTTCGGGCTCACGGCGGTGCTGGCGCTCGGCTACGGCGTGCCGTGGGGGATCGTCGTGTTCTGCGTGCTCGCTCTAACCGTGGTGCGTATCGCCGCGGTGCTGCTGTCGATGGCCGGCTCGTCTCTGGGCTGGCGCGAGAGGCTGTTGCTGGGCGGGCTCGGGCCGCGTGGCACTCCGTCGATCGTGTTCGGACTGCTGGCCTTCAATGCCCTCGAAGGTGTGGCCGAACATACGGTCGCACAGGTACTGGTGGTGGCGGTCCTGGGCAGCGTCGTGCTGCACGGAGCGGGCGCACCGGCGGCTGCCCGCGCCTATGCGAAATCGCAGGCCAAACCGGTCACGTGAGGTCTGAACCCACTCGCCGCCGCATCATTGCGGGCAGCTCTCGAACTGGGCGCGCAGCCTGGTCTGCAGCTCCGTCAGCGGTGGTGTCCGCGGCTGGGGTTCCCGGGCATCCTTCGAACAACCGCCGGGACGGACGGTGATCCGTGCGTCGTCGATTTCGTACACCGCGGGCAGTCGCGAGTTCTTGATGAGCTGAAGTTGGCCGATGGCAACGCGATCCCCGTCGGCGCCGGCAGGCACGTCCTTGATGGACACGCGTGGCGGTTTCAGGTCGAACCCCCCTTTGGTCGGTGCCAGCTGATCGAGCGCCTCCCACAGAGACAGCTGTTCCGGACTGGGCAGGCCGTGGTTGGAACGGATGCTCGGTGCAGAGTTCGTGTCCGCGTCGAAGACCGCCCAGTCCGCGGTCGAGTCCGGAAAGTCGGTCATCAGCCTCCGAACCGAGGTGGCGAACTCCGTAGCGCTCAGCGGATCGCTCCGATGGTCGAGACTGCGCAGGGTCACCCGCAGATTGGTACTCGCTGGCCGCCAGTCGCCGTCGGGGGACGCCGATCCGGTGATCTCGTGCGCGTAGTCGCCCTGTGACAGTTTGAGCCAGTCCTGCCACGGCGGTTCCGGGGTGGTCTTCGACGGTTCGAAGCTCAGATACATCGTGGAGCCTGACTGGGCGGGGAAGGACGGGGCTGAACGTCTCACATAGACGCTGGCGCCCAACCCGCCGTACACCAGCGATCCGTGGATCTGGTCGGCGATGGTGCGGCCGAGCGCCGACAGTTGGTCAGTGGTGGCATCGGCGCTGACGTAGACCTCGAAGCTGGCGGTGCGGACCCCGAACCCGCTGTTGCTCGAGACGGTGTGTGTGACGAACGTGACGCCGGGCTGACTTTTCAAGACGTTGTCGATCAAGCCGGCCGACCACGAGCCCCTGAACTGGCAACACGTGATGCCGAGCGCCAACACGACACCGAGAATGGCCAGCCACACCTTCGGCCCGAGCTTTCGCATGTGCTGAGTATGCCGCCGCGGGGGCGGGTCGAGGCGCAGCCGGCAATCGCCTGGTCGGGCGTGCGCGAGCGGCAACGATAGACTTGTGGGCGTGACGTCTGAGCTCACCCACGCTATCGACACGGTGCAGCGGGCAGCCGCCACCCCTGATCAGCCCCAGCCGTACCGCGAACTCGGTCTCAAGGACGACGAGTACGAGCGGATTCGCGAGATCCTGGGTCGCCGCCCCACTGATGCCGAGCTGGCCATGTACTCGGTGATGTGGAGCGAACACTGCTCCTACAAGTCCTCCAAGGTGCACCTGCGCTACTTCGGCGAGACCACCACCGACGAGATGCGCGCCGGCATGCTGGCCGGCATCGGCGAGAACGCCGGCGTCGTCGACATCGGCGACGGCTGGGCGGTCACCTTCAAGGTCGAATCGCACAACCATCCGTCCTACGTCGAGCCCTACCAGGGCGCCGCGACCGGCGTCGGCGGCATCGTCCGCGACATCATGGCGATGGGCGCCCGGCCGGTGGCGGTCATGGATCAGCTGCGCTTCGGTGCGGCCGACGCGCCGGACACCCGCCGCGTGCTCGACGGTGTGGTCCGCGGGGTCGGCGGCTACGGCAACTCGCTGGGCCTGCCGAACATCGGCGGCGAGACGATCTTCGACCCCTCCTACGCGGGCAATCCGCTGGTCAACGCGCTGTGCGTCGGTGCGCTGCGCAAGGAAGACCTGCACCTGGCGTTCGCCTCGGGTACCGGCAACAAGATCATCCTGTTCGGTGCGCGCACCGGCCTGGACGGCATCGGCGGTGTCTCGGTGCTGGCATCGGACACCTTCTCCGGTGACGAGAGCGGTGCGGGCCGCAAGAAGCTCCCGAGCGTTCAGGTGGGCGACCCGTTCACCGAGAAGGTGCTCATCGAGTGTTGCCTTGAGCTGTACTCCGCCGGCCTGGTGGTCGGTATCCAAGACCTCGGCGGAGCCGGATTGTCCTGTGCTACATCCGAACTCGCGTCTGCCGGTGATGGCGGCATGCGCATCGAGCTGGATCAGGTGCCGCTGCGGGCCAAGGACATGACCCCGGCCGAGGTGCTCTCCAGTGAGTCGCAGGAACGCATGTGCGCCGTGGTGACGCCGGAGAACGTCGAGGCGTTCATGGCCGTCTGCCGTAAGTGGGACGTGCTGGCCACGGTGATCGGCGAGGTCACCGACGGGGACCGGCTGGAGATCACCTGGCACGGTGACACCGTGGTGGACGTCCCGCCGCGCACCGTGGCCCACGAAGGCCCCGTCTACCAGCGGCCGGTGGCCCGCCCCGACACCCAGGACGCCCTGGTCGCCGACACCTCGGCGAACCTGCCGCGGCCCAAGACCGGCGACGAGCTCAAGGCCACCCTGCTGGCACTGATCGGCAGCCCGCACCTGTGCAGCCGAGCATTCATCACCGAGCAGTACGACCGCTACGTCCGCGGCAACACCGTACTGGCCGAGCATGCCGACGGTGGCGTGCTGCGCATCGACGAGACCACCGGCCGCGGCATCGCGGTCTCCACCGACGCGTCGGGCCGCTACACCCAGCTCGATCCGTACACCGGCGCGCAGCTGGCGCTGGCCGAGGCCTACCGCAACGTCGCGGTCACCGGAGCCACCCCGGTCGCGGTGACCAACTGCCTCAACTTCGGGTCGCCCGAGGACCCGGGTGTGATGTGGCAGTTCAGCCAGGCTGTCCGGGGGCTGGCCGATGGCTGTGCCGCCCTGGGCATTCCGGTCACGGGCGGCAACGTCAGCTTCTACAACCAGACCGGCTCGACCGCGATCCTGCCGACCCCGGTGGTCGGCGTGCTCGGCGTGATCGACGACGTCAAGCGACGCATCCCCACCGGCCTGGGTACCGAACCGGGCGAGACGCTGCTGCTGCTCGGAGACACCCACGACGAGTTCGACGGCTCGGTCTGGGCGCAGGTCACCGCCGATCATCTGGGCGGGGTTCCGCCGAAGGTGGACCTGGCCCGCGAGAAGCTGCTGGCCGAGGTGCTGACCGCGGCCTCGCGCGACGGCCTGATCTCGGCCGCCCACGATCTGTCCGAGGGCGGGCTGATCCAGGCCGTGGTCGAGGCTGCGCTGGCCGGTGAAACCGGTTGCCGGGTAATCCTTCCGGAAGGCGCCGATCCTTTTGTGACACTGTTCTCCGAGTCCGCCGGCCGGGTCTTGGTGGCGGTGCCCCGCACCGAGGAGAGCCGGTTCCGGTCTATGTGTGAGGCCAGGGACCTGCCGGTGACCCGGGTCGGCGTGGTGGACCAGGGAAGCGATTCGATCGAGGTCCAAGGACAGTTCAGTATTTCGCTCGCGGAGCTACGGAGCACGTCGGAGGGCGTGCTGCCCGGGCTGTTCGGGTGACGGGGGAAACCCTCGACGAACGTCATCCTCTGCTGCGCTGGGCCTGGAGCCTGGTGCGACTGGACTTCACCGGCATCGCCGTCGGAGCCCTGTTCTTCTGTCTCTCGCTGACTCCGTCGCTGCTGCCGCGCGATTGGCTGTTCGCCGGATTGATCGGCGGCATCAACGCTGCGATCGGCTACGGCATCGGGGTCCTGTTGGGGAAAGCGCTGTACCGCTTCGTGTTACGGCGCAGGGCGTGGTGGCCCCCGGGTAAGCGGGTGCTGCTCGGCCTCAAGGTGGTTGTCGTGACCGGGGCGATCACGGCATCGATCCTGATGCTGATTCCCGCGGCGGCCTGGCAACGACAGGTCTCGGCTCTGATGGGCATGGAAGGCCCGGCTACGGCGGGCTATCTGCGGACCCTGATCATCGCGGTCGCGGTGGCGGCGGGGTTGATCGCCACGGCGCGGATGCTGCGTGACTTCGTGCGACTGCTGGCCAAGGTGTTCATCCGCCGCTGGCATCTGCACCGGGAGGTGGCCCAGTTCATCGGTACCGCCATCGTGGTAGTGCTGGTCGTCACGCTCGTCAACGGTGTGCTCTACCGTGGGTTCCTGGCCGGCGCCAGTCGGGTGTTCCAGCCGCAGAACTCCACCACCCGCGAAGGCGTCAGCCAACCTTCCGAACCCGAAAGATCGGGCAGCCCAGCGTCATTCGCAGCCTGGGATTCTCTGGGGTTCCAGGGCCGCAACTTCGTCGCGACCGGCCCGCGCGCCGCCGAGCTCGAGAAACTCAACGGTGCGCCCGCGCGGGAACCCATCCGGGTGTACGCCGGCCTGCATACCGCGGACTCCGACGATCAGCGGATCGCGGTGTTGCTCAGCGAACTTGAGCGCACCCACGCCTTCGACCGCAAGCTGCTGGTGATCGTCCCCACCACCGGAACCGGTTGGGTCAACCCGATGGCCGCCCGCGCGCTGGAACTGATGTACAACGGGGACACCGCGATGGTCGGCATGCAGTATTCCTATCTGCCGAGCTGGATCTCGTTCATGGGCGACCGCGAGAAGTCGATGAACAACGGCCGGTTGATGATCGACGCGATCCACGCCCGCTGGGAACAACTGCCGCCCGAGCACCGGCCCAAGCTGGTGCTCTACGGGGAGAGCCTGGGATCCATGGCCGGGCAGGGCGCCTTCAGCTGGCTGCCCGACATCTCCAGGATGGGCTTCTCCTCGGTGCTGTGGGTCGGCCCGCCCAACGCGAGCCCGCTGTGGCGCGGCCTGACCGTGCGCCGTGACCCGGGCACCCCGCAGGTGCGTCCCCGCTACGACAACGGGCGCACCGTCCGGTTCTCCGAGGCCGCCGACGCCGCCGAGATCGCCGCCGACGCCGCCGAGCCGTGGGAGGGCACCAGGGTCCTGTTTCTGCAACACCCTTCCGACCCGATCATCTGGTGGTCGACGGATCTGCTGTTCTCCGAACCGGATTGGCTGGTCGAACCGCCCGGGACGGATCGCACCGCCTCGATGCGGTGGTACCCGATCATCACGTTCTGGCAGGTGGCCGCCGACATCACCAACGCCTCCAGCGTGCCCAACGGACACGGGCACAACTATGGCGAATCGGTGCTCGACGGCTGGGCTGCGGTGGCCGCACCAGACGGCTGGACGCGCGACGACACCGAACGCATCCGGCTGGCGCTGGAGAAGACCGCCGCCGACGACGGCCCCGAATACTGATGGCGGCGAGTCGGGTTCGCGCCGTGACGCTGGCGGCCGGCCTGGTGGTATGGAACGGTCTGGTCGATCCGAGGCTGCCGGCTCGGTGGCAACCGCTGGTGCGCGCGGTCCTCGGCAGTGCGTTGATGGTCGGGACCGGGGCCCGGCCGGGTTTGCGGCCGCCGGCGTTGTGGTCGGGTGTGCGACTGGGTGCGGCGGCTGCCACCGCGGTGAGCGCCGGTGTGGCCGCGACCTCCGCGGTGCCGATCGTCCGCACCGGGATGCGCGAAAAGACCCTGCCTGCAGCGCCCGGCAGCTGGTTGCTGCTGCGGATCCCGCTCGGGACCGTCTGGCCGGAGGAGGCGGCTTTCCGCGCCGCACTCGGCAAGGTCGGTGCCGAAGCGTTCGGCCCGGCCGGCGGTCAGGTGCTGCAGGCCACCGCGTTCGGGCTGTCCCATATCGCCGACGCGCGCGCCGCGGCCCAGCCCGTGATTCCGACCGTGCTGGTCACCGGCGTCGCCGGGTGGGTGTTCGGCCGGCTCGCGCAGCGGTCGGCGAGCCTGGTCGCGCCGATGCTGGCGCACCTGGCGATCAATGAGGCGGGCGCGCTGGCTGCACTGGCCTGCCAAGCCGTGCCAGCAGGGCTGCCACCGCGAGGATCGCGGCCGTGACGATCAGCGGCCACAAGGTGGGCATCGAGAAATCGGTGACCCGCAGCGGGATCAACACCACACAGACCGCCACCACGACCAGGATCAACCGCGGTGCCTGCTGTGCCGCGGCCGAACCATCCACCCGCGAATTGGCCTCGGCGACGAGCACATAGACCGCCACCAGGAGCAGTGCGGGGACCACCACCGGCAGTCTGCCGACGTAATCCTGGAACCGGGAGAAGGTCACGGCCAGAACACACATCACCGCGGGCACCAGGAGCGCCACCTCCGGGCCCGACCCGAACAACCGTCCCGCGACCCGGGTGGCCGCCCACATCAGGGCCAGCAACGCAGCCGAGCCCAGGCACAATGCTCCGGTGGTGAACCAGTAGAAACCGGCATCGGCGAAGTACTCGGAGATGATCAGTGAGAGGTTCACGGCGGTGCTGTGAAACCCGCCGGTCGCGCCGATGTTGGCGGCTGCCAGCAGGACCACCGCGCCCAGTGCCGTAACGCCCACCGCGGTGCCCACCGGCCGCGCCACCGACTCCAGACGGCCGCTCACCACGGTCGCCGCCTCGAAACCAACCAGGCCGAGGCCGAGCGGGATGGCCGCCGCGGTGGCCAGCAGGACCGAATCGACGTGGGAGCTCCCCATCATCATCGGCGGTGTACCCGCCGCCACCCGGGCCATGATCGCCAGCGCCAGATAGCCGAAGACCAGCAGGCCCACGCCGGCCAGGGCGGCAGCCGTAGCACCCACCGCGCGGGTCGGCAGGTAGGCCACCACCGCACCCGCGATCACCACCACGGCCACCGACCAACCGGGCCACCACCAGCCCGCCAGCGCGGTCTCCAGGTCCGGTGCGCCGGTCAGCGGCTGCAGTGCGAGAGTCAGCGCGGCGCCCACCCCCAGAAGTCCATACGCCGCCAGTTGGACGAGGCTGGTGAACCGCCCGGCCGCCGGACCGACGGTGGCGGCGACCAGATCACCCGTCGACACCGCCTGCGGCGCGTACCGGTGCAGGCGGGCGAACGCGACGACCAACACCGCCGCGATCGCCGCGGCGCACAGGCCGGCCACCCCGTTGAAGATCGCGGCGCCGATCGGTGCGAGGGACAGTCCGAGGGCGCGCCACGCGGGCAGAGGGGGCGGCCAGGTTGCGGACGGTTCGGGGCTCGCCGGTACTGCGCGTTTAGGCATTCGCACTGCCGTTCACAAAGTCCCCTCTCACCCGAATCCCCTGGATCAAGATCGTAAGGCCGTCACGGATTGATCGTGGGCTCACCGATCTGACGGCCCCAGACGTAGTCGACGAAGATCGGCGAGCCCAGCTCGACATGGTTGTACGGCGCGATCGACAAACCGGTGTCCATCACCAGATACGGCGCAGGCCACAGATCGGCCGTGATCGGCTTCCAACAGCCGGGCTTACCTTCGGGGCCGCCCTTGGCGTTCACCCGCGGCAGGTTGTCCGGATACACGTAGGTGTTGCCCACGCCGATGCTCGACAAGGTCCCCGTGCTTTCGAAGGAATATCCGTTGTCGCCGCCGAACGTCGCATAGAAGGCGGGCGCGACGTCGTGGTAGTTGCGGATGGTGCAGAACAGCTGTCCCTGGTACTTGTCGAACAGCTTCGACGTCGGGATCAGGTCCTGCGCACCGCGCTGCAGATACGGACCGCCGCGCTCGAGGATGTCCGAACCGGTTCCGGCGAAACCGATCGCCGCGACCAGCGCGGCATCGAGGTTGCCGCGCTGGGAGTTGAAGGTGGCGGCACTGCGCGCGGCGTCGCCCAGGCCGTCGAACAGGTCAGGGCCGGCCGCCGCATAGCGTTCGCCGAGATCGGCCAGTGCCGCGATGTCGTGGCGCAGCGCGGGCATGCGCGGGTTCAGATCGTCGAGGATGGTGTTGCCGTCGGCCAGTGACTGGCCGAAGGCGCTGCCCAGCCCACTCAACGCCTGGGCCGTGGCAGACAAGGTCTGGTTCAGCTTGATCGGGTCGACCTGTTCGGTGATCGCGGTGATCGTCTCGAACAACGTGTTGAATTCGGTGGTGACCGCCGTGACGTCGAGCGGGGTCGAGGTCGAAACACGTTGCGGGCTGGGATGTTCCGGTGAGGTGAAGGCCACGTATTTGTTGCCGAACACCGTGGTTGCCTGGATCGAGGTCTGTACGTTGGCCGGGAGTAGGTCCAGATATTTCGGGTTGATGTCGAGATGCACCAGAGCCCGGACCGGATCGGAGTCGGCGTTCACCGAGCCCACCCGCCCGATCGGAACCCCGTTGAAGGTCACCTTCGAACCCGGATCGAGCACCAGCCCCGCGCGCGAGGCCAGCAGTGTCAGCGGGGCACTGGGCTCGAAAGCGCCCCGGAACTGCGCCACGATCAACCCCAGCAGCAGCGCGATGATCGCGAGAAACACTGCACCGGCCAAGCGGTACGGCGGATTTCGGTGATCGGCAGACATTTTGCGAGACTCTATGGCATGGCCGCGCGAGGCAGTGTCGATCCGCAGAAGACCAGGGCGGCGGTTGCCCTCGTGGCCGGCTGGCTGCGCGCACCCACTCATCCGGAGCCCACCCGCACCGAACTGGCCGAGGCGGTCAGGTTGACCGCTCGCACCCTGGCCGCGATGGCACCGGGCGCCAGCGTCGAGGTCCGGGTCCCGCCCTTCGTGGCGGTGCAGTGCATCGAAGGGCCGCGGCACACCCGCGGCAATCCGCCCAACGTCGTGGAAACCGACCCGCGGACCTGGCTGCTGCTGGCCACCGGACTGCTCGATCTCGACGCAGCCGGTTCCGCGGTGCAGATGTCGGGATCGCGGGCGGGTGAAGTGGCGCGGTGGCTGCCGCTGGTGCCGCTGGCAGACCGACCCGACTGACTCATCGGAAGTAGGGATACTCCTGCACCCAGTGGAAACCGCGGTTGCGCAGGGTGAATTGGTCGAGATCCAGGCGGTCCAGCCAGATCGCCACGTCGCGGCCGGACAACGTGCCAGTCAGTTGCAGCTGATCGGAGGTCGGCCGGGATGAGGCGAGCGTGGCCAGGGGTGAGCCGTCCGGCCCCGACACCGTGAGGTTGCTTCCGTCGACCTTGACCGGCGCGTCCACCAATTCGCCGCTCATCCGCTGATAGGTCACGACCTCGGGCAGGTCGAAAACGACTCGCTGCCAACGGTACTGGTCGGTGATCAGGGGCGGTGCCGTCCTGCCGTCGACGTCGAACCGGCTCACCGTCCAGATCCCGTACAACTCGGGTTTGGCGCGGCCACCGCCGTACTCGCTCCAGCTCTGCCATCCGGTCAGGACACAGCCGGCCACCATCCAGATGCCGAGTACGGCCTGGACCCGGGTCGCGATGGTGTTGGCCCGGGCATCGGCGAACAGTTCCGGTTGCGCGGCCGGTTCGGTGTTGCGCTGCAGCACCAGGAAGTCGGCCAGCCGCCGGTACTGCGGCGCCAGCAGAACCAGGCCCATCAACATGAGATGCCCGGACAGAATCTTGACCGGCACGTCGAACGTCATGTTCAGCAGAAAGACCTGGACCATGCTGGCCAGGGCGAGCAGCGCGCCCAGTGTTGCGGTCCGGGGCACGAACAGCAGCAAGCCGGCGAGAACCTCGACCGCACCCAGTGCCATCTCGTACGGATAGGAGCTGCCCACCTGCAGCCACAGCACCGACGCCGGGCTGAATTCGCCGTACGGGCGTAGCAACGCCGCCAGCGGCGGAGCCGGCATCTGCGTCGGGATGAGCTTGGCGAATCCGTAGAACAGCATCTGCCCGGCCACGCACAACCGCACAAACGTCAGGAACCACACCCACAACCTCGAGTAGTCCTGCCGCTGCCGGTCCACCCACGACCACACCGCCGCGCCGACGACCGAGAACACGAGCAGGCAGAAGATCATCACCCAGATCGCGGCCTGGTCCCCGCTGCCCGAGTCCTGATGCAGCACCGCCTCGACGCCGAAGACGTGACGGCCGACCCAGGTCACCACCGGGCCCAGGACGGTCATCTGCCACATCACCGCCCGATCCGGCAGCCAGTGGCCCACGATCCCCAGGAAGGCGAAGGTGATTTGCGCGAACAACAGACAGAACAGGCCGAAGTACAGGAAGCAGAACCGGAATGCGATCTTCGTCACCTCCGGCCAGGGTTGCGGCTGAGCCGGGTCGTCGGAATCGAGGGGATCGGTTGCCGGCTTGTCGGAGAGTTGGCGCGTCACGAAATCCATCCTTGCCGTTGGCATGTAGTGGGTCGATGGGGTTAACCCGACGGTTCCGGCTCCGGCTGATCACACCCCGGCGAACGGGTGGGGGAATGGCGATGGTGGCGCCTGTTGTTGCAAAAGCCGGTGCCAGACCGGCCATTCGATTCTTTTGTTGGCCCGCCTGGACCGTAGACTCGGTTATGTCACCAACCGCCGCCCCGGGAGCAGCCCTATCGTGACTGGTCAGCAACTCGACGAAAACGAACCGCGCGAAGAGTGCGGTGTATTCGGAGTCTGGGCTCCCGGCGAGGACGTCGCCAAGCTCACCTACTACGGCTTGTACGCGCTACAGCACCGTGGCCAGGAAGCTGCGGGCATCGCGGTGTCCGACGGTTCACAGATCCTGGTGTTCAAAGATCTCGGCCTGGTCAGCCAGGTGTTCGACGAGCAGACCCTGGCCGCGATGCCGGGCCACGTCGCCGTCGGGCACTGCCGGTACTCCACCACCGGCTCTACGACCTGGGAGAACGCCCAGCCGGTGTTCCGCAACACGGCTGCCGGAACCGGCGTCGCACTCGGCCACAACGGCAACCTGGTCAACACCGCCGAACTGGCCACGAGGGCCCGCGCCGCCGGACTGATCGACATGACGATCCGGGGGAGCGCCGCCGCTCCAGCGACAACGGACTCCGACATCCTGGGTGCCCTGCTGGCCCACGGCGCCGCCGATGCGACGCTGGAACAGGCCGCCCTCGAGCTACTGCCCACCGTGCGCGGCGCCTTCTGTCTGACCTTCATGGACGAGAACACCCTCTACGCCGCACGCGATCCGCACGGCGTGCGCCCGCTGGCGCTGGGCCGCCTCGACCGGGGTTGGGTGGTGGCCTCCGAGACCGCCGCCCTCGACATCGTGGGCGCTTCCTTCGTCCGCGACATCGAACCCGGTGAACTGCTGGCCATCGACGCCGACGGCGTGCGCTCCACCCGGTTCGCCAACCCTGAACCCAAGGGCTGCGTCTTCGAGTACGTCTACCTGGCCCGCCCCGACAGCACTCTGGTGGGCCGCTCGGTGCACGCCACCCGCGTCGACATCGGCAGGCGGCTGGCTCGCGAGCACCCGATCGATGCCGACCTGGTGATCGGCGTCCCGGAGTCGGGAACGCCCGCAGCGGTCGGTTACGCGCAGGAATCGGGCATCCCGTTCGGGCAGGGCCTGATGAAGAACGCCTACGTGGGGCGCACGTTCATCCAGCCCTCGCAGACCATCCGGCAGCTGGGTATCCGGCTCAAGCTCAACCCGCTGCGGGAGGTGATCCGCGGCAAGCGGCTCATCGTCGTCGACGATTCGATCGTGCGCGGCAACACCCAGCGCGCACTGGTTCGCATGCTGCGGGAGGCCGGAGCGCTGGAGGTCCACGTCCGGATCGCCTCGCCACCGGTGAGATGGCCCTGCTTCTACGGCATCGACTTCGCCACCCCGGCCGAGCTGATCGCCAACGCCGCGCCTGCGGAGCACCAGGGCGAGATGCTCGAGGCCGTCCGGCATGCCATCGGCGCCGACAGCCTGGGTTACATCTCCCAGCAGGGCATGATCGCGGCCACCGAGCAGCCCCCCACCCGGTTGTGTTCGGCCTGCTTCGACGGGAACTACCCGATCGAGTTGCCCGGCGAGACCGCGCTGGGCAAGAACGTCGTCGAGCAGATGCTGGCCACCGCGGCGCGCACCGGTGTCCCACTGCAACCCGACAACGACAACGACAACGCATCGGCACTGCGCAGGCCTTGACGTCTCCGATGTCGTGAGCCCCGACGGCGCCACGGCCTTGAGGTGTCCTTAACGCCTCCTGCGCTGTACCCCCGTAACAGCGGGGCGGTAGCCTTGCTTGCGATGACTAAGGGCGCCGAACAGCACGGCATCGCCGAACACAGCAACATTTCCTATGCTTCGGCCGGAGTGGACATCGAAGCCGGTGACCGCGCCGTCGAACTCTTCAAACCCCTCGCCGCGAAGGCGACCCGTCCGGAGGTCAGGGGTGGCCTGGGCGGCTTTGCCGGGTTGTTCGCCTTGCGGGGCGGATACCGCGAGCCGGTGCTGGCTGCCTCGACCGACGGGGTGGGCACCAAGCTCGCCGTCGCGCAGGCCATGGACAAGCACGACACCGTCGGGCTGGACCTGGTCGCCATGGTGGTCGACGACCTCGTGGTGTGCGGCGCCGAACCGTTGTTCCTGCAGGACTACATCGCCGTCGGCCGCACCGTGCCGGAGCGGGTCAGCGCGATCGTGTCCGGCATCGCCGAGGGCTGTGTCCAGGCCGGCTGCGCGCTGCTGGGCGGTGAGACGGCCGAACATCCCGGCCTGATGGAACCCGACCACTACGACATCTCCGCGACGGGCGTCGGCGTCGTCGAGGCCGACAACGTGCTCGGACCCGACCGCGTCCGCCCCGGCGACGTGATCATCGCCATGAAGTCCAGCGGACTGCACTCCAACGGCTACTCCCTGGCCCGCAAGGTGCTGCTGGAGATCGACCGGATGAACCTGGCCGGCCACGTCGAGGAGTTCGGTCGCACGCTCGGCGAGGAACTGCTGGAGCCGACACGCATCTACGCCAAGGACTGTCTGGCGCTGGCCGCCGAGACCCAGGTCCGCACGTTCTGCCACGTCACCGGTGGCGGCCTGGCGGGCAACCTGGAGCGCGTGGTGCCGCACGGTCTCACCGCAGAACTGGATCGCGGCACGTGGACGCCGGCGCCGGTGTTCCAGATGATCGCCCAGCGCGGACGCATCGAGCGTGCCGAGATGGAGAAGACGTTCAACATGGGTGTCGGGATGGTCGCGGTCGTGGCCCCTGAGGACACCGATCGCGCGCTGGCCATTCTGACCGCACGTCACCTGGACTGCTGGACGCTGGGAACCGTGAAGAAGGGCGGCAAGGACAGTGTGCGCGCCCAACTGGTTGGACAGCATCCGCGGTTCTAGGCATTAGACAAGGTCGCGCTGATAAGCGACGTGCGCTATCAGCGCGACCTGTGTCTAGGTTCTACAACGGAGTTGTCGACGGCTCAGCGCCGCCAGTCATCCTCGCCCGACCAGTCTTCGGCGTCGTCATTCGCGTCACCGGAATCGGGAGATCCCGACAGCTCACGTTGGAGCTGACTGAAGTCGGTATTCGGCGAGCTGTACTTCAGGTCACGTGCAACCTTGGTCTGCTTTGCCTTCGCCCGGCCGCGGCCCATGGGGGACCCCCTCGCGCAATAACGGAGCGGCCCAATAGCTAGGCGGCTCCGATCTGTGTGTCTTTATTGTCCTGCCAACACTTTACCGTGCCCGTTCGAGAAGTGCTGTCAGGCCCTGCCTCACATCGAGTGGCCGGGGCCCGGCTGCCCTGCGTCGTTGCACGGCTGGGCGACCGTCACCAGGTTCGCCGAAGGGGCGATGAGACGGTCGTCACGTCGTCGTTGACCGGGTGAGTTTACGTGCTGGTGAGCAGTTTCACGGCCTAACGGCCCCGGAGTCGGTCGACTGCCGCGCGGCCCGCCCCGGCGGTGGCGTCGGCCTCCGGCATGGAATCGGGGTCGATCACGGCCGGTGCCTGCGCCTGCTCCCCGGCGACCAGCTCGGTGTCCGCCGGTATTCCCCGCTTGACCAGGGCCAATGCGATCGGGCCCTCGTCAGCGTGCTCGACGACCGTGCCGATGCGGCCGACATTGCGGCCGCCCGCGGTCACTACATCGCCGGTGACCGGGCGGTCCGAGGAACCGTCGAGCTGCAGGATCACCAACATCCGGGGTGGTTTGCCCAGGTTGTGCACGCGGGCGACGGTCTCCTGGCCGCGGTAGCAGCCCTTGTCCAGGTGCACGGCCCCGACGCCGGGTCCGCCGATCCAACCGACCTCGTGCGGGATGGTCCGCTCGTCGGTGTCGACGCCGAGCCGCGGCCGTGCGGTCGCCACCCGGTGTGCCTCATAGGCCCACACCCCGGCCGGCCGGACCCCGGCATCGGCGAGCAGCCGGGTGTACTCGGCGACCGCCTCTCGCGGCACCACCAGGTCCAGTTCGATTCCGGGGGCGGGCAGCCGGCGCAGGAAACCGCCGCCGGGCAGCGCCACCGCTGTCGACTCCTGCGGCAGCTCCTTGACACCCACGGCCTTGAGTACCTTCTCGTCGGCCAACCCGGGCCCCAGCAGTGACAACACCGCCAGGTCGGCCGGCTCGATCTGCACGTCGGCCCAGAACACCATCTTGCGCAGGTAGGCCAGCAGCGGCTCGCCCCGCCACGGCTCGGTGTCCAGATAGGTGGTGCCCGCGAGCTCGGTCTGGATCCAGTGATCTTCGACACGGCCCTGCAGATCCAGGCTCAGGTTTTCGGTGACCGCACCGTCCGGCAATGCGCTGACGTGCTGGCTGGAGATGCTGTGCAGCCACGTCTGCCGGTCCTTACCGGTCAGTGTGAGGACCGGCCGGTGCGACCGATCCACCAGGACCGCGGCGCTTGCCGCTGCGCGCTGTTCACCGAGCGGATCACCGTAATGCCAGACGGCGCCGGCGTCGGGACCTGCCTCGGGCGCCGGAACCGCTGACGGAAGTGCAGTCATAGCCCAACTGTACGTTTGTCGCTCTTCGCCCAAGCTGCTCGCAGGCGCAAACTACGCTGGGACCCCATGGCGAGCCCACCAGCCGTGCTGGTCACCCTTGACGGGCAGATCCACGACCCCAACGCCCCGCTGCTGCACGCCGACGACCTGGCCGCGGTGCGCGGCGACGGGGTCTTCGAGACGCTGCTGGTGCGTGACGGCAGGCCGTGCCTCCTGGAGCCGCACCTGGCCCGACTGTCCCAATCCGCCAAGATGTTGGATCTGCCCGTTCCGGATCTGGACGCCTGGCGGGCGGCGGTGGCGCTGGCGACCGAGTGCTGGATCGCCGACCACGACGACGACGGCGTACTGCGCCTGGTCTACAGCCGAGGGCGCGAAAGCGGTGGCCCGGCGACCGCGTTCGTCACCATCGGTGCCCTGGCCGATCGGGTGGCCGGCGTGCGGCGCGACGGCTTGGCGGCGATCACCCTGGACCGCGGGTTGCCGCTGGGTGCCGGCGACATGCCGTGGCTGGCCGCGGGTGCCAAGACCCTGTCCTACGCGGTGAACATGGCCGCGCTGCGGCACGCCGAACGTCAGGGCGCCGGCGACGTGATCTTCGTGAGCTCAGACGGCTATCTGCTGGAAGGTCCTCGGTCGACCGTTGTCATCGCGACCGAGGACAACGATGGCCAGCCCCTGCTGCTCACCCCGCCGCCCTGGTATCCGATCCTGCGCGGCACCACCCAGCAGGCACTGTTCGAGGTGGCCCGCAACAAGGGTTACGACTGCGACTTCCGTGCCCTCAAGCCTGCGGACCTGCTTACCGCACAAGGGGTTTGGCTGATCTCCAGCATCACCCTCGCAGCTCGGGTGCACACTTTGGACGGCCGACCGCTGCCCGATGCTCCACTGGCCGCCGACATCTCCGGCCTGGTAGACGCGGCGATTCTCAGTGACCGCTGAGCTGTGCGTAAATCGCTTGTCGGCGTGAGCGGACGGGGGTAGCTTCGTGATCACACAGGGAAGGAGGTGGTCCGACAAATTGAGTGACTTATGGACATGTGAGGTGGCTGCCCGCTAGCAGCGCCGGGGATATTGCCTGCGCGCGCTGGCGAATTCCCCGCAGCCACCCGGCCCCCGAGCCCCTCGGTCTGTCCAACCAGGTACCAAGGCTCGGGGGCCGCCCCATATCTGGGGGCGGCTGAAACCGGTACCGCGGTGGCGCGAACTAGCTAGGGCCGGGCGCCAGCGTCGAACATGCCTTGACGGCCTGCTGCCAGGTCTGTTGGTCGACACCGTCCGGTGGCCCGGCGACCGGGCCAGGCGCAACGGGCACGCCGTGCTCGGACAAGCAGTGCGCGTAGTTGCCGTGCTCGGCTGGCGGCTCGGTGGGAGCCGGTTGTGGCCCCTCTGACGAACACGCTCCGAGAATCGCTGCCGCGGCAAGCAGACCTGCCGCGATGATCGGCCGGCGCATCAGCCGACGTACCGGGACAGTCGGGCCGACAGGTGCGGCACCAGGCCTCCGTCGGCGTCTACACGTTCTTCCACGTAGCCCAAATCCCCGCCTTCGACGATGCCGTACAACCGTTTGGCGCCCCCCACCAGCAGCCCGGACTTGCTGCGGGCCAGTGCATCGGTGACCAGTTCCCAGGAGGCCTGCGTCAGGGGCTTGCCGTAGAAAAGTTCGACGTAGCCGGCCGAATGGGCCAGCAGCAGTTCGATGGCCTGTGATTCGTCGCGGCCGGCGGGATCCTCGGGATCGGTCACGAATCGCCAGTAGCCGGTCTCACGCAGGCCAGGAGAGTCGTACTCACCCGATTCGTTCAGTCGCCACGACCGGGAGTCCCAGTTCAGGTAGTCGCCGCCGTCATGGGAAACGATGATCTGCTGGCCGAACCGGTAGTCGCCGTGGGTGTCGCGACCTTCGCCTTCACCGCGCCAGACGCCGACCAACGGCAACAGTGCCAGCAGTGCGTCGTTCAGTTCGACGCCGTCGCGCAGATTGGCGGTATCGGCGGGAACCGGGAGGTCATCGAAGACCGGAATGTTACGGGCGGCCGTGGCCTTGGCCCGTTCAGCGGCGGCCGCTATGGCTCGGTCACCTGAGCCGGGCTCACGGACGGAGGCCTCGGCTGGAATGTCTCGGTCGGAGGTCACGACTCGTCAGTGACGAGGCGGTACAGCGCGTACAACGCGAACCACGTGATCACCACGACGGCCGCGACGAGCATTATCTCGAAGAAGAGCACCACGGGAGTGAGTCTAGTTCCTTGTCGAAGGTGTCGGCGCCCCGGGTCGGGACGCCCCTATACACGTCGAACGTGGGCTTGTGTGCGAGATACGTGCAAATCCTCGTACACAAGCCCACGTTCGAGCGGGATCAAGCGATCAAGCGACCTTGACGTCGACCTCGTGGATACCTGCGCCCGTCGGGGCCACGCTGGCGTCGCCGTTGCCCGCGGGGGACAGGGCGCGCAGCGTCCAGGTGCCCGGAGCGGCGAAGAACCGGAAGTCACCGGTGGCCGACGCGACGACCTCAGCGGTGAACTCGTCGCTGGAGTCCAGCAGGCGCACGAAGGCGCCGCCGACCGCCTGGCCGGAGCCGTCCACCACACGACCGGTGATGACGGTTTCCTTCTCCAGGTCGACGCCGGCGGGCAACGTCAGTCCTTGCTTCGGTGCAGAGCACATATCAACTTCCCAACTCGATCGGGGCGCCCACCAGGGAGCCGTATTCCGTCCAACTGCCGTCGTAGTTCTTGACGTTCTGGTGTCCCAGCAGTTCCTGAAGCACGAACCAGGTGTGCGAGGAACGCTCACCGATCCGGCAGTAGGCGATGGTCTCCTTCTCGCCGTCGAGACCGGCCGCGGCGTAGAGCTTGGCCAGGTCCTCGTCGGACTTGAAGGTGCCGTCCTCGTTGGCTGCCTTGCTCCACGGAACGTTGATGGCGCCGGGGATATGCCCGGGCCGCTGGCTCTGCTCCTGCGGCAGGTGCGCCGGCGCCAGGATCTTGCCGGAGAACTCGTCAGGCGAACGCACGTCGACCAGGTTCTTCTCGCCGATCGCGGCGATGACGTCGTCGCGGTAGGCCCGGATGTTGTTGTCCAGGGGCAGGGCGGCGTACGACGTAGAGGCACGGTGGGGCGCCTCTTTCACCAGCGGCCGGGCGTCGAGCTCCCAGCGCTTGCGGCCGCCGTCGAGCAGCTTGACGTCGTTGTGGCCGTACAGCTTGAAGTACCAGTACGCGTAGGCCGCGAACCAGTTGTTGTTGCCGCCGTACAGGATCACCGTGTCGTCGTTGCTGATGCCCTTGTCGGACAACAGCTTCGAGAACTGCTGCTGATCGACGAAGTCACGCTTGACGGCGTCCTGCAGATCGTCTTTCCAGTCCAGTTTGACGGCGCCGGGGATGTGGCCCTCGTCGTCGTAGGCGCTGGTGTTCTCGTCGACCTCGACGAACACCACGCCAGGGGTATCGAGGTTGTTCCCGGCCCATTCGGTCGAGACCAGGACGTCGGAACGTGCCATGTACGAATTCCTTTCGATTGCTTCAGATTTGAGTTGTCAGGTGGGCGTCATGCAGGACTGGGGACGTGACGGAACCGCGCCACCAGCGGGTAGATCTGGCAGCCCAGGCAGATGCCGAAGGCGGCGTTGAGAAAGGCTGCCACCAACGCGAAAGCGGTGGCGGTCAGGCCGAGTGCGGTGATGCCGAAGGTGAACCCCGCGGTACCCACGACCGCGAACGCGAAGCCGACCAACTGGGCGAACTTCAGTGGCGGAACCGGCTCGCGTTCGGTGACCGGTGCCAGGCGCGGCGCGATGAACGTGGCGAACAGCCGGCCGTAGGGATGCTTGCGCGGGCCGCCGGCCGCGCCGATCGCGAACACCACCGCCTGTGCGCCCAGCAGCGCCGCGGCCGCGGGCTCACTCACCCCGGCGAAGAGCAGCGTGCCGATCAGGACCGCGGTGGTGACCCAGGCCGCGAACCGCGGCCCCCGCACGTCCACCTGAGCAGGCTGAACACCAGCGGTGGGGCGGGTTGATGTCGAAGACATGGAACGAACTCCTGTTGTTGTCGAAGGTCCGGTTGTGTGCAGGCTCAGGGCACAAGGCCCGAGCGGGCGCGCGAAAGCGCGCGGCTGCGCTCAACAGCAACAACAACAGCAGCAACCCGCGACGCGGCACAGATCGACTGCGCGGCGCTTGGTGAGCACAAGCTCAAGGCGGGCTGACACGACCGACAGCTTACCCAATAACCGTCGGGTCAGGCCAACAGTGGCTCCAGCGCCGAGCGCAGGTCAGCGGCCTTGGGAACCCCACTGGTGCGGTATCGGGGCCGCCCGTCCCGGTCGAAGATGATGGTCGTGGGCAAGGACAGGACCGAAAGCCGCCTGGCGGCTTCGGGATTGGTGTCCATGTCGATTTCGATGTGGGCAACCTCGGGCAGCTCGGCGCAGACCTGGTCGACGACGCGTCGTACCCCGGCGCAGGGCCCGCACCATTCGGCTGTGAAGTGCAGCACCGTCGGGCCGGTGTCGGACAAGCCCAGGTCGCTGGTGTCGATGTCGGCGGCTTCCTTGCCCGCCCTGATGAGGCCGGCCCGCAGCGTGATGAGGCGACCGACCACGTAGGCCACCCCGAGGGCGGCGATCAGCACCACGATCGCCAGCACCATCGAAGAGCTCATGACTGTCTGAAACCCGCCAGGTCGATTGTTACTCCCGAGGCGATGCCCTCGATGATCACGTCCGAGCCCCGGGCGCCCGCGGTGGTCGGGGCGATGCCGAACGGCAGCTTCTGCCCGGTGATGGTGTGGCTGAACTCGGCCAGCACCGCCGCGGTCTTCTCGTCGGGTACGGGCTCGTCGGCGGTTCCTGGGCCGGTCAAGATCCCGGTCGCGGTCAGCACCAGGGTGGTGTCGTCCAGGTCGGCGAAGGACAGGTCCACCGAGACGCTGACCCGCTTGTTCAGTCCCGACCCCTTCGGGGTCCCGGTGAAGACCAGCCCCTGACTGCTGGAGATGCCGGACTCGGTGGTGCCCCCGGTGGCGTCGTTGGTCTCCCGCGCCGGAGCCTCCACCAGAAGGTCGTCGATGCCCATGAACCGGCCGATGTGCGTGGAGTCGATGATGATGCGGCTCTCGGCCTTCTTGACCGGCAGTTTCGCGTCCGGCGGGATCAGCCACGACGAGCCGCTGATATCGATGCCGTGCAGGGTGGCCTCGAGCGAGGCTCTGCCGACCACGGGGTGGTCGACGCCGGCGGCACGGATCTCGATCTCTCTGTAACGGTGGTTGCGGACCTGGGTCAGGAACGGGAAACCCAAGATCGCGACCCACGGATCCCAGCTGAGGTCGGCCGCGCTGCGTACGTTGCGGGCCAGTCGGTACTCGGCGTAGATCGCCGAACCGAAATCCGTGCCGACGACGCCGACGACAAGCGCGGTCACGGTCGCGGTGAGCCCGATCAGCAGTTTGCGCACCGGCACATTGTCGCCCACGTCCATCGGATGGAAGCGTTCGGCGCGGCTGATCAGCAGGTGAGGCGTTATCGTTAGAACACAAAGGGCCGGTAACGGCTACATGTCAGTCATGAATCCGACCGTGTGGACATCGGGGTCCGGGCGATCGCAGGAAGTGATTGCCCGGCGCGCCGGAGGACCCCGTTGGATCTACTGCTACTGACCGTCGACCCGCATCCGGAGTCGGTGCTGCCCTCCCTGACGCTGCTGGCACACACGGTGCGCACGGCGCCGACCGAGGTGTCGTCGCTGCTGGAGGCGGGCAGTGCCGATGTGGCGATCGTCGACGCGCGGACCGATCTCGCGGCCGCTCGCGGTCTGTGCCGACTGCTGGGAACGACGGGCACCTCGGTCCCGGTCGTCGCGGTGATCAACGAGGGCGGGTTGGTCGCGGTGAACCACGAATGGGGCCTGGACGAGATCCTGCTGCCCAGCACCGGCCCGGCCGAGATCGACGCCCGGCTGCGGCTCCTGGTCGGCCGGCGTGGTGGGGGTGCCAGTCAGGAGAACGCCGGCAAGATCACCCTGGGTGAGCTCGCGATCGACGAGGGCACCTACACGGCTCGACTGCGTGGACGTCCCCTCGATCTCACCTACAAGGAGTTCGAGCTGCTCAAGTACCTCGCGCAGCACGCCGGACGGGTCTTCACCCGCGCGCAGCTGCTGCAGGAGGTCTGGGGCTACGACTTCTTCGGCGGCACCCGCACCGTGGATGTGCACGTCCGTCGTCTCCGCGCCAAGCTCGGCCCCGAGTACGAAGCGCTGATCGGCACCGTCCGCAACGTCGGGTACAAGGCGGTACGCCCGTCGCGCGGCCGCACCCCCGCAGGCGGGGCAGCCGGGGCCGGAGAAGCGGCCCCCGACGACGATCACGGCGACGACGACTTCGAGCCGGCGACGGACGATGCGGACGAGCCGCTCGCCGGGCGGTTGCCCAGCCAGTGACCGAACTCGACTGGCGTACCGGGCTGTCAGATGCCGACCAGGCTCGGATCCAGGAACTCATCGGCGCAGCCACCGCGGTCGACGGCGTGGCCCCGGTCGGCGATCAGGTGTTGCGCGAGCTCGGCCTCGACCGGACCCGTCACCTGCTGGCGACCGACGGGACAAAACTCGTTGGGTACCTGAACCTGGCCCTGGCCGGCGCCGACGACCCGGCGATGGCCGAACTGGTGGTGGATCCGGACGCCCGACGGCGCGGTATCGGTGCGGCGCTGGCCCGTGCCGGGCTCGCCGAGGGCGGGGCCGGCACCCGCATCTGGGCACACGGCAACCTCGAGGCGGCCCGCGCCCTGGCGGCCACGCTCGACCTCAAGGTGGCTCGCGAACTGCTGCAGATGCGTCGCCCGCTGAGCGACCTGCCGCCGCTGCGCACCGCCGAGGGCGTCCGGATCAGTACCTATGCCGGTCCCCAGGACGACGCCGAGATCCTGCGGGTCAACAACGCTGCCTTCTCCTGGCATCCCGAACAGGGCGGCTGGACCGAACAGGAGATCGCCGAACGGCGCAGCGAGCCGTGGTTCGACCCCGACGGTCTGTTCGAGGCGTTCGACGAGCGCAGCGGCGCACTGCTGGGCTTCCACTGGACGAAAGTGCACGACGAGGGTCTCGGCGAGGTCTACGTCGTCGGCGTCGACCCCGCCGCGCAGGGCAGAGGCCTGGGCTCGGTACTCACCCTGCTCGGTCTGCACCACCTCGCCGAGCGGTCCCTGCGGACGGTGCTACTTTACGTCGAGGCAGATAACTCGGCGGCCGTGGCGACCTACCGAAACTTGGGTTTCGAGGTGTTCGGTGTCGACGCGGCGTATGCCGCCGGTTAACCCGTTTAGCTGTGAACACGCTGAACCTATTCACTGCTGATTCACCTGTTGTCCGCGAGCCGTCCACTGCGGCCGAATACGTTGCCGGAGAGTTCGAAGCCGTCAACTGAAAGTGGGACAAGTGAAGCTCATGAGCATTGGCAAGCCGTTCGGTGTCGCGCTTTCCGCGACGGCGATCGCGGCACTCACGCTGACCGCCTGTGGCAGCGACAACAACGCTGCAGGAACCAGCTCCTCGGCCGCGGGCAGCACCTCGGCGTCGTCGGCCGAGTGCGGCGGCAAGAACGCTCTGACGGGCGAGGGCTCGACGGCGCAGCAGAACGCCATTGCTGAGTTCAACAAGGTCTGGGGCCAGGTCTGCTCCGGGAAGAACCTGTCGTACAACCCGACCGGTTCGGGCGCAGGCGTGGATCAGTTCATCGCCAAGCAGGTCGACTTCGCGGGCTCCGACTCGGCGCTCAAGGACGATCAGGTCGCCAAGGCCGCCGAGCGCTGCGGCGGCAACGAGGCCTGGAACCTGCCGCTGGTGTTCGGCCCGGTCGCGCTGGCCTACAACGTCGAAGGCGTCGACAAGCTCGTGGTGAACCCCGACGTGCTCGCCAAGATCTTCCAGGGCCAGATCAAGAAGTGGAACGATCCGGCGGTGGCCGCGCTGAACGCCGGCACCACCCTGCCCGACCTGGACATCAAGCCGATCTACCGGTCGGATTCCTCGGGCACCACCGACAACTTCCAGAAGTACCTGGCCGCCGCCGCTCCGCAGACCTGGACCAAGGGCGCGGGCAAGGAGTTCCAGGGCGGTGCCGGCGAGGGTGCGCAGAAGTCCTCCGGCGTCGTGCAGGCCGTCCAGGCCACCCCCGGCTCGATCGGCTACGTCGAGAAGAGCCCGGCCGCCGCCGCCGGCCTGCCCTACGCCCAGATCGACAGTGGCGCCGGTGCGGTCGCGCTGGACGACCAGTCGACCACCAAGGCCGTCGGCGCCGCCACCTTCAAGGGTGAAGGCAAGGACCTCGTGCTCGACCTGAACGCGCTGTACGCCTCCAAGGAAGCCGGTGTCTACCCGCTGGTGCTGGCCACCTACGAGATCGTTTGCTCCAAGGGCTACGACGCCGAGACCGCGGCGGCCGTGAAGTCCTTCCTCACCGTGGCCGCTAACGAGGGCCAGGCCAGCCTGTCGCAGGCCGGATACATCGCGCTGCCCGACGAGTTCAAGCAGCGCCTGCTGACCTCGGTCGAGGCCATCGCTTAGTAGCCGGACTGGCTTTAGAGGACGGATTTGGGCGAGGATGGATTTACCAACCGCATGACAACCAGGGGCCCCGACGGGACGACAGTGACAACGCCGAATCCAGCTGATTCGGGGTCGGGGGAGACGCTCGCCTCCCCCCACCCCGAGCCGGCGCCTATATCCACCAATCCGTCCAAGGGAGCCAAGGTTCGCCTTGGCGACCGAATTTTCCGTGGCCTCGCCGAAGGTTCGGGCATCCTGATCGTTGCGTTGATCGCGGCGATCGGGGTGTTCCTGCTCTGGCGCGCGGTTCCGGCGCTGGTCCGTAACGAGGAGAACTTCTTCCTCTACGGCGGCAACTGGATCACCACCGACACCTCCGCGATGCACTTCGGCATCTTCGACCTGCTGCAGGTGACGGTCTTCGTCTCCCTGTTCGCCCTGGTGCTGGCGATGCCGGTGGCCCTGGGCATCGCGATCTACCTGACCCAGTACTCGTCGCGACGGCTGGCGGGTCCGCTGGCCTATCTGGTGGACCTGCTGGCCGCGGTGCCCTCGATCGTCTACGGCGTCTGGGGCCTGTACGTACTGGCGCCGGCGATCAAACCCTTTGCCGTGTGGCTCAATACGAACTTGGACTGGCTGTTTCTGTTCAAGACGGGCAACGCCTCGGTGGCCGGTGGCGGCACCATCTTCACCGCAGGCATCGTGCTGGCGGTGATGATCCTGCCGATCATCACCGCGGTGACTCGCGAGGTGTTCACCCAGACCCCGCGCGGCCAGATCGAGGCCGCGCTGGCGCTCGGCGCCACCCGCTGGGAAGTGGTGCGCACGACGGTGCTGCCATTCGGGTTGTCCGGCTACGTCAGTGGCGCGATGCTCGGTCTGGGTCGCGCGCTCGGTGAGACCATTGCGCTCTTGATCATCCTGCGCGGCACCCAGACCGCGTTCAGTTGGTCGCTGTTCGACGGCGGCTACACCTTCGCAAGCAAGATCGCCGCCACTGCAAGCGAATTCAACGATCAGTACAAGGCGGGCGCCTACATTGCCGCCGGCCTGGTGCTGTTCATCCTCACCTTCGTGGTGAACTCGCTGGCCCGCGCTGCGGTGTCCGGGAAGGGGCGCTCGTGACCTCCACGCTTGAGCGGCCGGTCAAGGCGCCTGTGTTCCAGGGCGTGAGTCTGCGCCGCAAGCTGACCAACCACGTCGCCACGGTGCTGGTGACCCTGTCGTTGCTCGTCGCCCTGGTGCCTCTGGCCTGGGTGCTGTACTCGGTGATCGTCCGCGGCTGGAGCGCATTGACCTCAGCCACGTGGTTCACCAACTCCCAGGCCGGGATGACGACGTTCACCGCAGGCGGCGGCGCCTACCACGCGATCGTCGGCACCCTGCTGCAAGGCATCGTGTGTTCGCTGATCTCCATTCCGATCGGCGTGATGGTGGGCGTGTACCTGGTCGAGTACGGCGGAGGTACCCGCCTGGGCAAGGTCACCACGTTCATGGTGGACATCCTCACCGGTGTGCCCTCGATCGTCGCCGCACTGTTCATCTACGCGTTGTGGGTGGCCACGTTGGGATTCGGCCGATCCGGGTTCGCGGTGTCACTGTCGTTGGTGCTGTTGATGATTCCGGTTATCGTGCGGGCCACCGAGGAGATGCTGCGCATCGTCCCGATGGATCTGCGCGAGGCGAGTTATGCGCTGGGCGTGCCGAAATGGAAGACCATCGTCCGCATCGTGATCCCGACGGCGTTGTCGGGCATCGTCACCGGGGTCATGCTGTCACTGGCCCGGGTGATGGGTGAGACCGCGCCGCTGCTGATCCTCGTCGGCTATGCGCAGGCGATGAACTTCGACATGTTCGGCGGGTTCATGGGATCGCTGCCGGGCATGATGTACGACCAGATCTCGGCGGGGGCAGGCGCCAATCCGGTGCCCACCGACCGGCTGTGGGGTGCGGCGCTGACGCTGATCCTGCTGATCGCATTGCTCAACGTCGGCGCTCGCGCGGTTGCCAAACTCTTTTCCCCCAAGAAGGTGTAGGAAATATCCATGGCCAAGCGGCTGGATCTCAAGGACGTCAACATCTATTACGGCGCGTTCCATGCGGTTGCCGAGGTTTCGCTGTCGGTGCAGCCGCGCAGCGTGATGGCTTTCATCGGCCCGTCGGGCTGCGGTAAGTCGACGGTGCTGCGGACGCTGAACCGGATGCACGAGGTGATCCCCGGCGCCCGCGTCGAGGGCTCGGTGCTGCTCGACGGTGAGGACATCTACGGCGCCGGGGTGGATCCGGTGGGCGTGCGCAAGACCATCGGCATGGTGTTCCAGCGTCCGAACCCGTTCCCCACCATGTCGATTCGTGACAACGTGGTGGCCGGTCTGAAGCTGCAGGGCGTGCGCAACAAGAAGACCCTGGACGAGGTGGCGGAGCGCTCTCTGCGCGGCGCGAACCTGTGGAATGAGGTCAAGGACCGCCTCGACAAGCCCGGCGGCGGCCTCTCCGGTGGTCAGCAGCAGCGGTTGTGCATCGCCCGCGCGATCGCGGTCCAGCCCGATGTCCTGCTGATGGATGAGCCATGCTCGGCTCTCGACCCGATCTCGACGCTGGCCATCGAGGACCTGATCTCCACGCTCAAGCAGGATTTCACGATCGTCATCGTCACTCACAACATGCAGCAGGCCGCCCGGGTGAGCGATCAGACCGCGTTCTTCAACCTCGAGGCCACCGGTAAGCCCGGCAAGCTGATCGAGATCGACGACACCGAGAAGATCTTCTCCAACCCCACCCAGAAGGCCACCGAGGACTACATCTCGGGCCGCTTCGGCTGAGTTTTTTCCGCGAGCAGACGCGCAGGTGCCGTGTTTCCAAAGAAACCGGGTACCTGCGCGTCCGCTCGCGATCCGAAATCAGGGCGTCAGCACCACCCGGGTTCCCGACGGTTCGCCGGCGTCCCACACCCTGGCGACGTCGGCCAATGCCCTTGGCTGGGTGCGTAATTCGAGCCGGCCGTCGGCGACCATCTGAAACAACTCCGGCAGCGCCTCGGTACGGGCCTTGATCAGGACCTCGGGCGGGACACTGCCGATGCCGACCCCGCTCAGGGTGATCCCGGTGCCGCGCAGCACCCCGGCGTCCAGGGGCAGCGTCGGCCCCGCCATCGACCCGATCTGCACGAACCGGGTCGGGTGGTAGTGCGCGGCCGGATGGCTGCCGGCCAGGGCAGTGAGCACCTCCGCGGCGGGCTCACCCCACAGGTAGTCGAGCACCGCGTCGAACGGGCGCTCGGCGTACATCTGAGCGACCACGGCACCCAGGTCCTGCTCGCCCATGGCGATGGTCGCGTGCGCCCCGGCTGACCGCAGCCAGGCCAGGCGCTCGGTGTTGCGTCCGGCCGCCACCACGGTCCCGGCGCCGAACATGGCGGTGGCCAATTGCACTGCCATCGAACCGGTTACGCCGGTGGCGCCCAGCACCAGCACGTGATCGCCGGGCTTGACGGCCGCGGCGTGCGCCAGTGCGGTCCAGGCCGAGATACCCGGGTTGGGCAGGGCGGCGGCAGTCACGGAGTCGACGTGCTCGGGGATCTCGACGCCACCGTCCGGGTGGACCGGCGCGCGCTGCGCCATCATGCCGGAGGGCCCCAGCGCCCCGGTGTAGATCCGACGGCCGTCGGCGAGTCGGACCACGCCGTCGACGCCGGGAATGGCCGGGAGTCGAATCTCCTTGCTGGCGTAGTGCTTTCCTGACACCAGGGCTCGGGTCAGGTTGGTCAGGGCCGACGCCTCGACCTCGGCCACCTCGGCGCCATCGTGCGGTTCGGGTTCGGGGACCTCGGTGTAGACGGGGCGTCGGCCCCACTCGGTGACCAGGGCAGCCAACATGGCGACTCCTTTGGTTTCTGTAGATATGGTTTCTATGGAAACAATCTACGCACCGCGGCGGTGGGTGGCAAGATAGTTTCCGTGAAAACCAAACTCGAGCTGGTCGACGCCATCACGGCACTGGTGGCCACCGTGGGCGATCGGCTCGGTAACGACGGGGACGGCGACGCGGAGCGTGACTTCATGGCCGCCCGATGCCCGCAGCACCTGGAGCAGGCGGTGCGGACGCTACCGACGTCGTCGATGCACCTGCTGGCCGAGGTCTCCGAGGGGCCGGTCAGCGTGGTCGGGTTGGCGGCGCGCTCGGGCCGGCTCAAGGGCACGGTGTCCAAGCACGTACAGCGGCTGGTCGAGGCCGGCCTCGTGGCACGCACGCCGGTACCGGGTAACCGCAAGGAGATCGAACTGGGTCTGACCGCCGACGGTGAACTCCTCGCCGACGTGCACAGGCAACTGCATGACGAGATGAACCGTGGGACGCGCGAGTTCCTGCTGCGCTACAGCGGCGCTGAACTGCAGGTATTGACGAAGATCCTGGGGGACCTGGCCGGGGCGCACAAGGACGGGGTCCGCCTTGTGCCGCCCACCGACCGGTCCTGAGTTCTACTTCGAGGAGACGGAGTCGTCTTCCGGGTAGGAGCCGGTGACCTGGAAGATGACCCGACGGGCCACCTCGACGGCGTGATCGGCGAAGCGCTCGTAGAAGCGGCTCAGCAACGTCACGTCGACGGCAGCGGTCACGCCGTGCTTCCACTCCCGGTCCATCAGCACGGAGAACAGGTGGCGATGCAGGTCGTCCATCGCATCGTCTTCCTCCTGGATCCGCGCGGCCTTCTCCGGATCCTGGGTGAGCAGCACCTCACGGGCAGCGTGCCCCAATTCGACCGCCACCCGGCCCATCTCGGCGAAGTAGCCGTTCACTTCCTCCGGCAGCACGTGCTGCGGGTGGCGCCGGCGCGCGATCTTGGCCACATGCAGCGCCAGCGCGCCCATCCGGTCCACGTCGGCGACGATCTGAATCGAACCCACCACCGAGCGCAGATCACCGGCAACCGGTGCCTGCAGCGCGAGCAACACGAACGCAGACTCTTCGGCCTGGGTGCTCAGCGTGCTCATCTGGTCGTGATCGCTGATCACCTGTTCGGCAAGTGCCAGATCGGCCTGCAGCAGCGCCTGGGTGGCGCGCTCCATCGCGGTACCCGCCAACTCGCACATGGCTCCGAGTTGGTCCGTGAGTGAATGTAGCTGCTCGTGGTATTGGGTACGCATGCTGCAAGATTAGGCGGTCAGCGGCCGTGTCGTCACGATGCAACGGTGAACGAACGGTGAATGCCGTCCATGCGGGTCACCGGCCTATTCGCAGGTGGTGTCCGCGGCGTTGGTGACGGTCAGGTCCTCGGGCAGATGCGTCGGGCTGGCGCCGGTGCCCTTCAGCACGTGTACCTGTACTTCCGACCCGCTCGGCGTCGGGGCGTTCACCGTGTAGAAATCAGAGCCCAGCACTACCTGCACCACGCTGCCCATGCCCGTCACCCGCTCGATGGTCGGGTTGGTGAAGGAGCTGGCCACGGTCGCGGCGGCCTCCTCGTTCCCGGGGGAGAAGAACACCGTGGTCGCCGGAAGCGTGCTCGGGTAGTCGTCGGGGGTATTGACGTTGAAGCCGTGTTCCTGCAGTTCGGTGGCCGCGGTGGAGGCCAGGCCGCTCTGGCCCGTCGAGTTCGACACCTGCACAGTGACCTGCTGCGGTTCGGTGGTGATGGCGTTGACCATCTCACCGCTGTCGGTGGCCGGGGCAGGCGCCGGAACCGACGAGGGCGTCGCTGATGCTTCGGGGGGAGCGGCAGCCTGGACCGACGACGTCGCAGATTCGGGAGTGCCGGGTACCGGGGTGTTGTCGGGGTTCTTCTCGCCAGGGAGCGGATCGTCGTTGATGATTGCGTCGAACAGGGAACGCATGTCGTCGGTTCGCGGAACCTCGTTGCCATACTCGTCGGCGTAACCCACGGTCGGCACCGTCACGAACGTGATCCGGCCCGCGTTGACCCCCTGGACCGACTGTCCGAGGTCCACGAGGTCCCTCGTCCTGATGTTGTCGACGAAGCTGTCGCTGATGAACATGTTGACCACGTTGTTCAGCTTGTTCAGCGAGAAGAAGGTGTCCCGGGAGATCAGCGTGCGCAGCAGCGACGAGAGGAACAGCTGCTGTCGTTTGATGCGGCCGTAGTCCCCGTTGTACTCGGTGGTGACCTGGCGGGCCCGCACGTAGTTCAGCGCGGTGTGGCCGTCGATCGTCTGACGACCGGCGCTGGCCAGCACGGTGCCCAACTCGTAGTCCTCAAGCGGGGTGGTGCTGCACACCTCTATCCCGCCGAGTGCGTCGACCATCTTCGAGAAGCCGGCGAAGTCGACCGCCATGAACCGGTTGATGGAGAGGCCGGACAGCTTCTGGATCACCTTCACCAGGCATTTCGGACCGCCGAAGGCGAAGGCCGAGTTCAGCTTGGTTTCGGTGTAGACCTCGTCCGGACCGTAGGTCTCGGTCTCCTCGTCGTACAGCGGACCATAGGTTGCGGACTCGGCGTTCCAGGGCTCGCACTTCATCGGAGTGATCGAGAGGTCACGCGGGAACGACACGGCGACCACACGCCGCCGGTCGGCGGGGATGTTCACCAGCATGATCGTGTCCGACCGGGCACCGCCGGCGTCCTCGGTCCCGCCGGCACCCATGCCGCCGTTTTCGCCGAACCGGCTGTCGGTGCCCACGATCAGGAAGTTCTCGTCACCGAACTGGGCGTTGGGGTCGACGATGTCGCGCGAATTGAGGTCGAGTGCAGCCACCTTGTTGAGGCTGTTGTTCTTCGAGCTTTGCCACTGCCAGGCCCCGCCGGTCAGTACCAGGGTGAGGACCGCGAGTATCGCCGCGGCGGCTCGGCCGGCCAGCATCACGCGGCGGTTGATCGGTGGCCGCACCCGTTCGATCTCGTCGGTGTCGGCGCGATCGTCCTCCGAATCGTGCTCGTCCGCCGACGTCGGGCGGACCCGCCACGACGGGCGCGCTTTGGGCACGTCGTACTCGTAGACCGCCAGGGCCGGCAATACGTCGGTGTTCTCGACGTCCGTCTCGCGGTGATCCGGCGAGTCCTCGAAGTGTTCCTCGAAAGGCTCCGGGTACTCCTCGGCCTCTGGGGAATCCCGGGGTTCGTCGAGTTCGGCGTCGATCCGCACCGCTTCGATCACGTCGGTCGGGTCGGGTACCGGCGGGCGGACATACGCCGGTGCATACGCAGGTTCGGGTTCGGGTTCGGCTTCGAGCTCGGGTTCCGGGTCCCAGGCGTGGGCGGGTTCCTGGTCGAGCTCGGGTTCCGGGCTCCACGCGTGGGCCGGCTCCAGGTCTGGTTCGGGCTCGGGATCCCAGGCGTGCTCGGGCTCGGGGTCCCAGGCGTGGGCGGGTTCCTGGTCTGGCTCTGGCTCGGGCTCGTCGGGTTCCAGCCGGTGACGGCTCGGTGTGTACCCGGTTCCGGCGACCTTGGCGATCAGATCGGCGACAGTTACCCCGTCGGCGTGACTGCCGGTGGGTTCATCGAGGGGCGAATCATCGGGTGACGGGGCATCCTGGCGTTCCCACGGCGCGGCGCCTGGCAAAGGCTCCCGGGATCGGGTAATCCATTGGTTGTCCGACGAATCCTCCGGAGCGCGGCGCCGACGGCCGGGAGTGGCGTTATCACCGTCACTCATGTCGTTACCGGCCTCCGACTCTTCGAACTAAGCGCGTGCGCGTCGGTGCGCATCGTTCCTGCGGTGTGAATGGGTGCTGCTGAGGTTTTTCTCCTCATCTCTTCTAGCAGCACTGTGCCGGACTGGCTACCTGAGCCGGCCGCGGCAAGGTTTTCATCGTACTGAGCCACCCTGAGGCTGAGCTAGACCCAACCCGGTGACAGTGCCGTCTCGATGTCATCTCGGAGCGAGTGCAGGTCAGCCTCCGGAATGCATCACGTCGGCTCCGGCCGGCACAGCGCAGTCGTCGGGGTCGTCGAGCCACCCCTCGGGCAAAGATACCGAGGCGGCCGAGCCCTGGCGCCCGCGCGGACCGGTGGCCGCGGGCGGGAACGGGGCGTCGCCGTCCAGTTGGTCGAGCAGGGCGCTGAGTTCGGCCCGGGTCTTGACGAGTGCCAGCCCGCGCCGGAGGTCGGCGCCGGCGGGGAACCCGTGCATGTACCAGGCCACGTGCTTGCGGATATCGCGCATGCCCTTGTCCTCGCCGAAGTGCTCGCTGAGCAGCTCGCCGTGGCGGCGCACGATGTCGGCCACCTCGCCCAGATTCGGCGGGGTGGCAGCGGGGCGCCCGTTGAAGGCTGCCGAGAGTTCGGCGAACAGCCATGGCCGGCCCAGGCAGCCGCGGCCGATCACCACGCCGTCGCAGCCGGTCGCGGCCATCATCGCCAGCGCGTCGTCGGCCTCGAAGATGTCGCCGTTGCCCAGCACCGGGATACCGGTGACATGGGCTTTCAGTGCCGCGATCTGATCCCAGTCGGCGGTGCCCGAATAACGTTGTGCCGCAGTGCGAGCGTGCAGTGCGACGGCTGCCGCGCCCTCCTCAGCGGCGATCCGTCCCGCGTCCAGGTGGGTGTGGTGGGCGTCGTCGATGCCGATCCGGAACTTCACCGTCACCGGAATATCGGTGCCCGCGACACCCCGGACCGCGGCCGCCACGATCTGGCCGAACAGGCGACGCTTGTACGGGAGGGCCGAGCCGCCACCACGCTTGGTGACCTTGGGTACCGGGCAGCCGAAATTCATGTCGATGTGATCGGCCATGCCCTCGTCGGCGATCATCTTGGCCGCGAGGTAGGTGGTCTCCGGATCGACGGTGTAGAGCTGCAGCGACCGTGGTGACTCGTCGGGCCCGAACGTCGTCATGTGCAGGGTCACCGGATGGCGCTCGACCAGGGCCCGCGCCGTGACCATCTCGCACACGTACAGCCCGCTGACGGTTCCGGCACGGGCGATCTCGAGCTCACGGCACAGTGTGCGGAACGCCACATTGGTCACCCCGGCCATCGGGGCGAGCACAACGGGACTGGGCAACGCGAACGGCCCGATCCGCAGTTGGGATCGGGCCGGCGCTGCCGTTGCAGGGGGTGGGGCCGTCAGCGTCATGCAGGCGACGAGGACGACACCAGCAGGTTCTTCATGGCCTTCTTCTCGGCGACCTTGCGCTCACGCTCGAGGCGACGCTCCTTGGCGACCTCGAACTTGTCGCAGGCGTCCTCGAGCTCCTCGACGATGCGGCCGATATCGTCACGCAGCCGGGCGCCCTCGCCGGTGAAGTCTTCACGCTCGAAGATCCGCCACTTGCGCAGGACCGGCATCACCACGTCGTCCAGGTGGATGCGCGGGTCGTAGACGCCGCCGACGGCGATGATGACGGCCTTACGGCGGAAGTCGGGCACCGTGTAGCCGGGCATCTTGAAGTTGTCCAGCACCCGGTGCAGCGAGGCCATGCCCTGGTTGGGGGCGATGTCGAGCCCGGCCGCCGAGACGTCCCGGTAGAAGATCATGTGCAGGTTCTCGTCGGCCGAGATGCGCTGCAGCAGTTGGTCGGCGATCGGGTCGTCGCAGGCCTTGCCGGTGTTGCGGTGGCTGACGCGGGTCGCGAGTTCCTGGAACGACACATACATCACCGAGTCGAACAGGCTCTCGGCGAACAGATCGCCCTGCTGGTTCTGGCCGGGCGAGAAACCGCGGGTGACCTGCTCGACGCGCAGTTCCTCCAGCTCGACGGGGTCCACGGCGCGGGTCACTACGAGGTAGTCGCGCAGGGCGATGCCGTGGCGGTTCTCCTCGGCGGTCCAGCGGTTGACCCAGTTGCCCCAGGCGCCGTCCATGCCCATGTTCATCGCGATCTCGCGGTGATACGAGGGCAGGTTGTCCTCGGTGAGCAGGTTCTGAATCATCGCGGTTCGAGCGACCTCGGACAGCTTGGACTGCTCGGGATCCCAGTCCTGCCCGCCGAGTGCGTAGTAGTTCTTGCCGTCCGACCACGGAATGAAGTCGTGCGGATTCCAGTCCTTACGCATCCGCATGTGGCGGTTGATGCTGGTCTCTACGACAGGCTCAAGTTCATGCAGGAGCTGCAGGTCGGTGTATTCCTGCGACATGTGCTCCACCCTCCTCGCGTCTCGGGGACGCTCAGTTATCTGTACCTGTTGGTAGCAGTCAATATATCTGTGTAACTCGGTGACATCAAGTTGCCCCGCTCGTGTTGCGCGAGCCCTGTTTCGCGAGTCCTGCGCCGCGTGCGGTGCACCGGTAGGATCCGCACGAACATCTGTCGGATACCCACGCTCGGAGGTTGGGCACACGTGAAAATGTCTGTCGTCGGTGCCGGAGCCGTGTTCGCCTCCGGTGCGGCCGTATCCCTGCTGTTCGGTGCCGGCGTGGCCGCCGCCGCCCCTGACGTGGTGGGCCAGACTTACTCGGACGCCTCGAGCGCGATCGAGGATAGCGGTTCCAGTGCCAAGGTGGCGGTCACCGTGGGAAGCAAACTGTCCCAGGGGGATTGCATCGTCACCAACGCGTGGGACGCGCCGTTCGTGCGGGACGGTAGTCACGCATCCGGCGAGGTCATGGTCGCTTTGAACTGCGACGGTGCGCACGCTTCCGCCAACCATCCGGGCGCTTCGGTCGCCAGCCCGGCAGGCCGCGAGGCCAAGGCAGCCGACGATCTCGAGGAAGCGAAGCAGGCGTACGCCGAGCAGCAGGCCCAGCTCGCCGAGCAGGAAGGGCTTGCCGAGGCCAGCACCCCCGACGAGTAAGGGCTAATTACTCGAATGTGAGCCCCGCTGCCGACTAAAATCCTGGTCAGCTCCCAAAGAGTGTTGCCGTGACACCTTGTCGCGGACCGCGGGGTTGCTGATATGTACGGCCCGAAGCGCCGTCGCCCCACCTCTCCGGGAGAGATCGCCGGACGGGGAAGGTCGGGCCAGATGAAGATCGCGATCGGGTTCGGAAGCGCTATCGGCATGTCCGCGGCGGGTTTTGCGTTCGCGGTGATGGGGGCGGGGGCGGCTCAGGCGGCGCCGGACGTCGTGGGACAGACATACAGTGACGCGGTGAGCGCCATCGAGGATGGTGGCGGCACGGCGCATGTCGCCGTCAGCGTGGGTAGCCGGTTGCCGCGCGACGAGTGCATCGTCACCAATGCCTGGACCGTTCGGCAGTTGGTGCCGCAGACGTCCGACACGTACTACGAATACCGCGAGGACGTGACAGAAGTGTCGCTCAACTGCGACGGTGACCACGCCACCGAGACCCATCCGGGCGCGTCCATCGGCAGCCCGGCGGGCCGTGAGGCCAAGGCTGCCGAAGATGAGGCCGCCGCCGCCGAGCAGCAGCCGATCGCCGAGGCCAGTACCCCCGACGAATAACGGGGGCTTCGGGGAGTTCGCTCAGAAACTGGCGATGCGCCCGAGCAGCATGTCGACGCAGTAGTCGATGAACTGTTCGCGGCTGGCCGGCAGCCTCTCGTCGAGGTAGGCGCTGAACAGCGCGGTCAGTGCTCCGATCAGACTGGTGGCGACCATGGCCTGGCGCACCGGGTCGGCGATGCGGGTCAGTTTGCGCTGCAGTAGTCCGATGAAGTTGGGCATCCATTCCGCGCCCGAGCGGGTCAGCACCGGTTCGGATTCCGGGGCCAGCAGCAGCACGCGGCCCTGGGTCGGGTCGTCCACCATCAGTGCGACGAATCGCTCGACCGCGTCGCGGGGCGTGGCCGCTGTGGTGAGGGCCGACATCGCCCGGGCGCAGACGTCGTCGTAGACGGCCCGGACGAACGTGTCGCGGTCGCTGAAGCTCTCGTAGAAGTAGCGTTCGGTGAGTTCGGCTGCGCGGCAGACAGCGCGGACCGTCAGGGCCGGGCCCTCGGCTTTGCCGAGTAGGCCGACCCCTGCTGCGATCAGTTCGTCGCGACGACGGGCCGCGCGTTCCTGCAGCGGAACGCCCGACCATCGGCCGCGTCGTTGACCGGATGGCACATCTACTCCTAAGCTCTGATGACAACGTGTGTAGTCACAATTGAAACTCCGACCTTCGTTCTGCCGGCAGAAAGCGCACCTGTGACACAAGATACTTCTGAGACATGCCCGGTGACCAGCGGTTCCGATGCGGTGGCGGCGGGTTGCCCAGCCGCCCCGGGCGGGTACGAGGCGCCGCCGATACCCCTGGGGCCGGATTCGCTGACGTGGAAGTACTTCGGTGACTGGCGCGGCATGCTGCAGGGCCCGTGGGCCGGCTCGATGCAGAACATGCATCCGCAACTCGGTGCCGCGGTCGAGGAGCACTCGATCTTCTTTCAGGAGCGCTGGCCCCGCCTGCTGCGCTCGCTGTACCCGATCGGCGGCGTCGTGTTCGACGGCGATCGGGCGCCGCAGACCGGCGCCGAGGTGCGCGACTACCACGTCAACATCAAGGGCGTGGACGCTCAGGGGCGCCGCTATCATGCGTTGAATCCCGAAGTCTTCTACTGGGCGCATTCGACGTTCTTCGTCGGCACGATCATCGTTGCCGACCGGCTCGCGGGCGGGATCTCCGAAGCGGAGAAACGGCAACTCTTCGAGGAACACAAGCAGTGGTACTCGATGTACGGGATGAGCATGCGCCCCGTACCGGAAACCTGGGAGGACTTCCAGGTCTACTGGGAACACATGTGCCGCAACGTGTTGGAGAACAACACCGCGGCCCGTGAGGTCTTGGATCTGTCCGAGCTGCCCAAGCCGCCGTTCGCGTCGAAGATGCCCGACTGGATGTGGGCGCTGCAGCGCAAGTATGTGGTGCACCCGTTGTTCGTCTGGTTCACCGTCGGTCTGTATCACCCGGCGGTGCGCGAGCTGATGGGCTACACCTGGTCGGAGCGCGACGAGAAAGTGCATCGCCTGTTGGGCAAGGCGATCGGCAAGGTGTTCGCAGTGGTGCCGCGTCGGCGCCGCATGCATCCGCGGGCGCGCACTGCGTGGGATCGTGTCACCGGCCGTCTCCCGGCGGACGCGCCGCTGGTGCACACCCCGGCCCGCAACCTGCCGCCAATCGGCCACCGCGACAACGGGATGCATTACTGCCCGAAGGTCTGAGCGGACCGCCTCAGCGCCCGACGAACGGGGCGTTCTGCGGGCAGTAGACCTTGACCGCACCCCGGACCAAGTTCGCGGCCTGGTGCTTGTCGATGCCCGCCTGGTTCATCAGCTGACTGATCACTCCACGCACCGTGCGGGCGGGCTCGATCTTGCCCTTCGTCAGCGCGTCGCAGACGCCGCGACCGACCTGGCCGGCCTCCTCGGCGGACGTGGTGGGAATTTTCAGGTCGTTGACGATGGTGAAGAACTGGTCGTCCTGAGTGTCCGCGTGGGCCGGCGCGACCCCGAATGCGGCGCTTGCCGCGAGCGCGGCGGTGCCGATCGCGGTCGCCATGGCTCGAGTGCGTAGGCGCCGGGAGAACATGCTGCTGACTCCTTCATGCTGTCGACCCCGAACGTGAACACGGGTCGCGAAATTTATCCGAAATCTCGCGGTCTTCGTTACGTTGGGCCGTCCGACCTCAGTGCACCACGATAAACGGCCTGGCCCGTACTGCGCAGGCCGCGTCGACGCGTCGCGGCCGTGAGGCGGCCGTAGCGGTTCGGCTACGTGCGCGAAATTGGGTGGCAACGACGGCAGGCGAGGCTGGCCCCCATGACGACCACCTATGAGCAGATCGGCGGGGGCGAGGCACTCGAGACCGTCGTTGAGGACTTCTACCGGCGGGTACTCGCCGACGACGAGCTGGCCGGTTTCTTCACCGGAACCAACATGGCCAGGCTCAAGGGCAGGCAGGTCGAGTTCTTCGCCGCGGCGCTGGGCGGCCCCGTGCAGTACAGCGGAGCACCGATGCGTCAGGTCCATCAAGGCCGCGGCATCACGATGCATCACTTCAAGCTGGTGGCCGGCCACCTCGCGGACAGCCTGGCCGGTGCCGGGGTGCCCGAACCGATCGTGGGCCAGATCATCGCCGCGATTGCTCCGCTCGCCGACGAGATCGCGACCGCGCGGAGCGCGTAATCCGCTGGAGCGCGGAGCGCGTGAAACGCACAGTGACCCGCCTTGCGGCGGGTGTGTGGTGCCCCCAGTAGGGCTCGAACCTACGACCTGCGGATTAAAAGTCCGTAGCTCTACCAACTGAGCTATAGGGGCGCGAGAAGACAGGGTACAAGATGACCGAAATTGGTGCTGCGACCACCTGGTTTGAAGATTTGGGCATCCGTACCCTAAGCTATCGAAGCTCCCAACGGACACGTTGTGAACACCCCGGAGAGATTCGGATTAGGCCCCCATCGTCTAGTGGCCTAGGACGCCGCCCTTTCACGGCGGTAGCACGGGTTCGAATCCCGTTGGGGGTACGCAACACGGAAACGTGGAGCATGCTGGAAAAGTAAGGCCCTGTGGCGCAGTTGGTTAGCGCGCCGCCCTGTCACGGCGGAGGTCGCGGGTTCGAGTCCCGTCAGGGTCGCCATCACGGCGAGGCACTTCGGTCTAAGGCCGACGGCCTTCCGGCCAGGTAGCTCAGTTGGTACGAGCGTCCGCCTGAAAAGCGGAAGGTCGCCGGTTCGATCCCGGCCCTGGCCACTGAGAGAACCCACTGGCGACGGTGGGTTTTTCTGTAACTGCAGACGGTTGGCGCAATGCGTCCGATGACCCACAGTGCCCCATTCCGGAGTTAGTCGCCTACGCGGTGGCCCGTTGACCCCGCAGCGGGTCACTCCGAAGCGTCGATCGCTCGTTGGAATCCGCCCGGCAGCGGGATGGGGCGGCGGTACTCTCAGCGCACTATGAGGACGCGACTGTCCTTCGTGACTGCGGTGTTCGCCGTGCTGCCGATTGTGAACGCGGGTACGGCTTCGGCGAACGAGTACTCGTGCGCCAACGCCGCCGCGGCGAACGGCTACGTCAACAAGAACAAGTTCCTCGCGGAGGTACAGCAGGACTGCGCCGTCGCATATGGGATCGCTTATGCGGACGGCATCGGCACTCAATCCGAGGCCGGAGCCGCTGTCGCCGCCGCCGAGCAGTACCTACGTTCACGTGGATACGACGCCGCGACGGTTGAGCAGATGGACATCGCCGGACACGGGGTGTAGTCGCCGCGAGTTACTCCGCGGGCGGTGGGCTCGGTCATGTCCGGAGCGTAGGCCGAGGCAGTGACGCGAGTCGACAGGTTTGCCGGGTGGTGCGGTGGCGCGCCGTTCAGAACGCAAGCTGCAACGTGAAGAGCGACAGCAGTGCGAACGGCGCAGAGGCCACGAGGACCAGCACGATCGGGATGATCGCGCGGCCCGCGACCACGGACACCCACGCACCTACGACGACCACGATGCTCCCGACAGCAGCGCCACGGAGGCCGGCTACGTCGGTTCCCGGCGGTGCGACGCCGTTCTCGAACTTCGAGGCCATGTCCGTATCGGAGAGCACTGTGAACGCCAGCACGTATGCGATGACCATCGCCATGATGCCGATCGCCGAAAGTCCAGGGTTGCGGCGCAGTTCGGGACTCATGGCTCCATCGTGGGCCGCGTGGCAGGCCTACCGGATCAGTAGAACTACGCGAACCGCGGTCGAGTGCCGACGGGAGCGGAGGCCGGGGGTGTCAGCCCTCGCGCACGGGGATGGCCTCCGCCAACTCCGCGGACAGTCGCCACCGGGCAGGGTGGCCGTCTGCAACCGAACCACCGGTGCTGAGGGTGACGTGCGCGGCGACACAGAAGTCGTCGGCAGGATTCCACTGCACTCCCGTCCTACCGAACGATGACAAGAGCCGCCTTCCCCCGAGAGCTGCCCAACGTCGATCGAGAAGCTGTTCTCGCAGCGTCTCCCTCGATCCCAGTCCCGCCTCTTCGAGCCGCTGAGCTTCGGCGACCCCATCGGAGCTCTCGTGGCTGTGATAGGCGCTGATGATGCCGTCCAGGGTCGGCTTGATGATGTCGACCAACGAGTTCGCGGGCCTATGCTTCCTCGTGTCTGTCACGTGGAGCGTGAGGACGAAACGCGTTGGGGCGGCGGCTGTCTCGGCCGGTGGCGCCGCGAAGTCCCGGATGGCCTTCCACACCGGGGCGGGCTTGTCGGCGACGGAGTCCACGGGAACGCCGGTGAATGCGGCCACCTGCTTACCGGGTCTCCAGAACTCGAACGCGTTGTCGGCTGCTTCGCGGTAACGCTGGTAGTGCAGGGCCGCGCCTTCGGTCAGTCCGCTCCCCGGCGGTGGCATCGGCATCGCGTAGCCGCGTTCGAAAGTCACCGACTGTGACATCAGTGGCCGGAGCGCGCCGCTGCCCACGTTGTAGAGCAAGACGTTCTCGGTGTCGACGAACTCACCGTCATCAGCTGCGCTGTACACCGCATGCAGGTGTCCACCCGATCTGGGAGCTGAGTTGCGCAGTGCTCGACACAGGTCGTTTCGCATCTCGAGCACCCAGTCGCGTGGTTCATACGGCAAGCGGACCGTCGACCACAGTTCGACGGCGTCGGGTGCGGCTCGCAACGCGTATGGGGCTGGCGGCATGTGGGGAGCTTGCCACGGGCCGGTGACACGGTCGGCTTGTTCGTGGAGCGGCCGTGCTACTGACCGTAGGTGGAACGGAGGTTCGCGTGGATCAGGGTGTTGACCCGTTTCCGCATGTGGCCGGCCACCGTCTCGTCGGGCGCCGGCTCGTCGACCGTCAGCGTCCACCTCAGGTCCGTGCCTCCGCCCGGGCCGCCCTGCGGTAACTCGAAGATGATCCGCGCGTCCGGCCGCCGCGGCCACAGCGACGACCACACCACGAAGTCCGGCTCCCGGCACTCCAGCACCGCGGGCGGCACCTCGTCGTCGAGCAGGTGCAGCCACGGCCGCGCTTCGCTGCGGTTCGGGGCGGTGAGATCTTCGAACACCACGTGCGGCGGTGCGGGGAGATTCCGCTGCCTGGATCCGATCTCGAACACGCCTCGGAGCATGGCACGGCGAGGTGGGGGCGAGCGAGTGCCTGGGAGGCCACCGCTCAGCCACGGTCTCCACCCGAGTTCAGAGAAGCCCTCGAGCAGCAACGAAGTTGTTTGCCGCCAGTAGACCTTGGCGGTGGCCGATATCGAAGTACTGACCGTCAGTCACATGCACGACGGGCGGCAGGCCGGAGTCCACCAGTCGCAGCAGCGCATCTGTGATCCGGCGCTCTCTACTACGCGGGTCGACTGGTAACTCACGCACGAGATCTATGACCGTCGGCGGAAGAACGTAGCGACTGATGTTGACGAGGGGACCGCAGGTGAGATCGGACGGCGACACCTTCTCCCGAACCTCGGTCAAGACCAACCGATCGTCCTGTCGCGCCACATCGAGGACTCCGTACCGCCCCGCATCAGCCCGGTCAGAGGCGCGGGCGACGACGCCGCTGCCTCCGACCTCTACCTGTTCGGTGAGGTTCAGCAGCGTCGAGGTGGACGGTGCATCGATGAGGACGTCGTCGCCGGAGATATAGTAGAACGACTCCTCACCAACGAAGTCCTCTACCAGGAGTAGTGGGACCGCCGTTCCGTAGTCATCGACATCAAGCCGCTGGTGGAAGAACTGGAACTCGATTCCCCGGCCGATTTCGTTGAGCACCTCGCCCTTCGACTGCCAGGAGTGCCGTGCCAGCAGCGAATCCAAGATCGGATCTGGCGTGTAGTAGTCCTGCACCTGTGACGATCCGGCCCGCACGACCACTGCGATCTGGCCAACACCCGCAGCCCGGCACTCGTCGATGATCAGGTCGATGGCCGGCCGTGAACCGATGGGAAGCATCGCTTTGTCGATCGTCTTGGTGATCGGGAACATCCGTGTCCCCAGCCCCGCGGCCGCGATGACGGCCTTGTGAACCTTCATGGCCAGAAGACTAGGGAACCAGTCACGCCTGCGGGACGCACCTCCGGGTGAGACGAGAGGTCGACATGGAAGTGGAGGCGCATCGACTGGATTCCGCCTCGACGGCCAGTTGCGACAGGCGGATCGCCGTTCAACCTACTCCAACTATAGTTGTGTTACTCTAACTTTAGTTAGAGAGGGATGCGGGTCATGCAGCTGAACAAGCCGTTCGCAACGGTGACGCCGACGCTCGACGGCGACGTGCTTGCCGTCCTGACGAGTGCAGACGTCACGTTCACGATCAGCCAGGTCCAGCGCATCCTCACCAAGGCGTCGGGGGAAGGCATCCGCAAGGTACTCAACCGGCTCACCGCGCAGGGTGTGGTGCTGCACGACGAGGTGGGTAGAACCCACACCTACCGCTTCAACGCCGAGCACCTCGCGGCCGAGCCCATCAGGATGCTGTCGAGGCTGAACTCCACGTTCCTCACCGGACTGGAAGAGCACTTCGACGAGAAGTGGGGCAAGGATCTCAAGTACGCCGCGGTGTTCGGCTCCGCGGCGACCGGGCACATGAAGCTCGACAGCGACATCGACCTGTTCTTGGTCCGTGATGCCGACTCCGAGGACGACGATGCGTGGGACCAGCGGTTGACCGAACTTGCCCGGCTGGTCACCGCGTGGACCGGAAACGACGGCCGAATCGTCGAGTACACCGAGGATGGGTTCCGCGCCGCGGCCGCCGCAGGTGAGCCTCTGCTCCAGGAAGTGTCGAAGCAAGGCCAGACCGTCGCGGGGACGCGGGCCTGGTTCAACGCGCAGCTGCGCGCGGCGAGGAAGTCCTGATGGCGGGACAGCGCAACTGTGACTCCGTGGTCACCGACGGGCGCTTGTCCAAGGCGATCGAGTTCTTCGAGGGTGCCGAGCATCTCGGCGAGGAAATGCCCAATGCCGCCGGCGACCTGTACGTGGACGCGGGTATCGCGGCCTCGGACGTGCTCTGCTGCGTGCGCCTCGGAGTGCACTCGAACACCGGCAACCACAGCGAGGCCGTCGCCTTGCTCAAGCGAGCGGACAGCGGATCGGAGCGGCACCTGAACACCTTGCTCAACTTCAAGAACAAGGCCGCCTACACACATCAGGATCTGACCTCTGCGGAGTTGAAGAAGATGAACCGCGCCGCCGAGCAACTGGTCGAGGCAGCCAAGCAAGCGGTGGCCGCCCGCGGATAGTTCGCGGGTCGTCCGCATGAATCCCAGCTCAACCCGTCCCCGAACCCCGCCTGAACAACCGACGAGAATCGTGGCCCGACGGTCGCGGAGCCCGTTCTCGACCCCCACGAACCCGCAATGTCGGCCCAGCGACCCTTTCGGGATTTGATCGCCTACCTGGCGGGCTACACCGTGCGCAGCACCTTGTCCATCGGCTTGCCGCGCGCCAGCTCATCGACCAGCTTGTCCAGGTAGCGGATCTTGCGCATCAGCGGATCCTCGACCTCCTGTACCTTCACGCCGCAGACGACGCCGGCAATCAGCGAGGCGTTCGGGTTCAGGGAGGCGTCGGCGAAGAACTCCGCGAATGTGGTCTCGTCATCGAGGTGGTTCCGCAGCGTCGTCTCGTCGAAACCGGTCAGCCAGCAGATGGCCTCGTCGAGTTCGGCCTGTGTGCGGCCCTTGCGCTGCATCTTCGCGAGGTAGTGCGGGTACACCGCGGCGACGGCGGTGCCGAAGATCCGGTGTTCCATGCGTCGAGGCTACGGCGTGGTGGCGTCTTGAGCCGACGTCCTTGTGATCGGTAGCAGCGGCCGCGGGAGAAGATGTCTGACAGACGCAATGTCACACACCTTCGTCGACCCGGCATCGTCCATGACGTCCTGTTTGACGGTTCCCAGGTGCTGACTCGAAACGGGGGCCCAGGTCATGAGCACTGCGACACCCGAGGAGCTTCAGGCGCGCATCCGCCGCTGGTCACGCATACAGAACCTGGCCGGCACGATGGCACTCGTCGGTATCGCGCTCCCGTTCGTCACATTTGGAATCGCACTACTGGTGCAGCAGGTCACCGGCGACGACAGCGTCTTCCCCGTTCTCATCTGGATGATCTGGGTAGGCATCGCCCTGCTTGTCGTGGGTGCATTCCTGGAGACCGAAGCACAGGACCGGGTCCGCGAGGCGAGGTTCGCTGCCGGCTACAAGTCCGCCGGCATGGTCGAGTTCCGGAACGAGGAACCATCCACGGACATTGGCGGATTCGATACGTTCACGCTCGTGATCAGCGCCGAGATGCCGGGACAGGAGAAACTCCACCGGCGGCTCTGCAGCCAGGACTACCCGGCAGACGCTGACGTGCATGTGGGGCAGGTCGTGGTCTTCCTCCACACCAACCACGATCCCGACGATCTGGACGACATCCAGTTCGTGCGGTTCGCCGGCGGCCGGAAGAAGCAGGCATGATCGGGGATCGGAACAGCTGCCCCGGCCTTTGAGGCCGGGCCTGCGGGATCCCGACGTCGTCACAGTGGGAGGCGAGTGATGAACAGCTTTTTGTGGTTTCTGGACGGTAGTTGGTCCTGGAATTCGTCGATGACCGGGATCGTGTTCGACTTGCTTGAGGATCGCCTGCCCGACGGTGACCGCAAGGCCGAGATCGTCGAGTTGCGTGACAACAACATCCTGATGCTCGACCTACGTGATCGGTCGCAAGAGCAGCTCGTCGCGATCATCGCCAACGAGCTGAACGGTTACCTCGCGGGTCGATTCGATGCCGACACACGGAAGAACTTTGAACCGGGGTACTCCGAGTTGCTTCGGTTGGCAGTGGCGCAGCATCGCCGCAATCATGCCCAGGGGGTGGCACCGTGACGAAGTGCGGCGCACCGATCGGCGATGAGTATGACGAGGGGTTACGTGGCGGAACCGCTGGCGGGTTTGCGATCTCGATCAGTCTGTATGCCGACGTACCCTCTCCAGCATGACCGACGGGTTCCTCGAGGAACTGGAAGCCCATGCCGAAGTTCGTCTCGGATTGCCTGCTGCGAACGCCTTGGAGATGCTGCGCGATCGGTGGGTATTCATCGGGGACGACCACGATGTTCTGCGCGCGCTGACCGAGCAACTCAGCAAGGACTCCGGATACCTCGAATTCGCGCGCAGGATCCTCACGATCGCGGACTCGCGACTGGCTGCCATCCATGAAGGAACCGAGCCGTTTGTCGCCGACAAGGCGTTCACAGCGGCCGATGCGCGGGTGATCGAGCGCGCTGCGCTTGTTGCACTCGCTGTGGACGCCGACTGGGCGGCGCCCATTCCCCGAATTCTCAGCCGAGCCGCCATCGCACCCCAGGCGGCAGCCAAATCAGCGCCGTCGCAGGCGGCGGCTTTCGCGCTTGCCCGCGCCATCATGGCCGCGCCCACCCCTGAGAGTGTGGCGGGCCTCGCGGACACCACACGCGACGTACGGCACGCCGGGATCAAGAAGAAGTTCACCAGGTACATAAAGGAGGCCCGTCGCGCAATCGCCGGGCGCCCGGACGTCGCCTTGCGCCTGCCGTTCGAAACTGCCCCCTCAAAGGCCCAATTGACCACGTGGACCAAGGCATTGGAGACAGGATGGCTCGTCTCCGCGTCGTGGTCGTATCCGACGTGGATCGACGCTGCATTCGCAGTCCCGGTCGCTCCGATCAGCAAGAGCCTCGTCTGGCAGGTCGTCGGCGGGCCGGCATTCCTCGGCGAGCCCGGCGACTTCGCTGACGCGGAGGGCCGCCCGGTCAGCGTCTGGGACAGCGCCAGAATCCGACTCTGGCACCCCGCTGCGGCGACTCCCGCCGAACGGGACGCGTGGCGTATTCGCGTACGGAACCTGCGACTGGTGCAGCCGTTCGCGCAGGTGTTCCGCGAGCACTACACCGGTGCCGACGCGGACCGGTTGATCGCGGGTCGCGCGGTGCTGAACGTGCGACAGCTGACGGGTCTGTATCGAGCAGAGGGGTGGACGAGCGAAGGCCACGAAACGATCAGCCGACGCGTGGGGACGGTGGGTGCGGAGATGTGGTTCGACGGTTCGGTGTACCCGGGTGCGGGCCTGGAGACATGCAGTGCGGCAGGCCTGCGGGTCGGAGCACTGGGAATGGCCGCGGACGGCTCCGTGACGATCGCCGCCGATGGATGCGACGACGTGCCTGCCAGGTCCGAGATCATTCGCTCGGCCGACCTGATCCTCAGCGCCTCAACTGTCGCGATCGAAGGGTCGTCCGAATCCGGAGGCTCCATCCCTCAATCACCCGCGGGAGTACTCGCAACGCGGCGGGTGATCCTCGAGCACATCCTGGCCGACTTCACATCGGTCGAGCCGGTCCGAATCGGCCAAAGGCACCTGGAGGTCAACGGATTCAGGGTCAGCCTCACCACCGGCCGTGTCACGCGCGACGGCGACCCCGTCGATATCACACCGAACAAGCGGCACGGTGTCTGGCAACCGGCCTCAGATCGGCTGCTGACAACGATCGTCGGAACCGTCGCGGCGCTTCTCGAGACCTAGATCTGCCAGTCGTTGGAGCCGTCGTACCGGGTGTAGGTGCCGGTCGAGTTCTGAACGATGATGGGATCGCCAGGGCGGACGGTGTCGAAGAACCACTGCGCGTTCGACGGGCTGATGTTGATGCAGCCGTGACTGACGTTGCGCTTGCCTTGATCGGCCACAGACCATGGGGCGCTGTGGACAAAGTCGCCGCTGTCGTCGAACCGGACGGCCAGATCGACGTTCAGCTTGTATCCGTTCGGCGAGTTGACCGGAACACCGTAGGTCGACGAATCCATCACCACCGACGGCATCTTCTCCTGAACGTAGAAGGTGCCGTTCGGAGTCTGGTGGCCGCCGGACGCCATGCCCATCGACATCGGGATGGTTTTCTCGACGGTCCCGTTGCGGGTGACGGTCAGTTGGTGGGTGGCGTCGTTGGCCGTGGCCACCAACGCGTCCCCGATGTTGAAGTTGGACACCGTGCCGCCGGCGTCGACGGTGACCGTGGTGTGGGCGGGCCAGAAGCTCAGTGGACGCCAACGCAGTTGTGTGGGGGTGATCCAGTAGAACTTGCCGGGCACTTCGGGGACCGACGAGATGTGGATGGCGTTTTCGGTGGCACCGGCATCGTCGACGGGGCCGGGGAAGTTGATGATGACCGGCTGGGCCACGCCGACGGTCGCCCCGTCGGCCGGCACGAGCCTCGGCGGCTCGAACGGAGCCGGATCTGCCTGCGCGGCACCGGCGCCCAACACCAGCGCACAGCCCACCATCGAAGCCGCTCCGGCCACCCTCAAGGCGCCGAAAAGTCTTCCCGTCGTCCAGTCACTCATCGGACCATCGTGTCACGCTGCCCGGACTGTCCGGTATTTCAGCGCCACACCGACCACCACCGGCGCCGCCGAGGGGCGGCACCCGAGTGCGCGTCGCGCTTGTGACGACACACCTCGCCTGCCGCGGCTACGGCCGCCGGATCGAAACCGGGCGGCACCGGGCCATCGGCCACCAATGCCCGCACCAGGGCTTCCTGCCGCTGAGCCAGGCTTTCGCTCATGCCCACACCTTTCGTGCGCCGGGGGTGATCGACGCGGCTCCCGCGGCCGTGGCGATCGCGTCCAGTTCGTCGAACAGTTCCGCCGCCGGCGGGTACCGCCCGTCGCGCTCGAGCATGAACGGGGTGTCCACCCGCTCACGCAGCACGGTGACCAGGTCCAGCACCTCCGGTGGCGTCCGTTCGGTGTGGGTGTCGTGATAGAAGTCGTCACCCTGGCGGCCACCCGCGACGTGGCTGTAGGCGACCCGCTCGACCGGGAGCCGGGAGAGCTCGCGTTGAGGGTCGAGGCCCCGATTCCGGGCATTGGCATAGACATTCGCCACGTCGAGCACCAGCAGCACGTCGGTGCGCTGCACCAGCTCGGTGAGGAACTCCGACTCGCTGAGGTCCGACTCCGGCCACTCCACGAACGAGGCGATGTTCTCCACCGCCAGTGGTACGGGCAGCTGCGCGGAGGTGCGGATGATGTTGTGCACCAATACATCCAGTGCCTCCCGGGTGCGGGGCACCGGCAGTAGGTGCCCCGCTTCGATCCCACCGGCCCGCACGAAGGCGATGTGCTCGCTGACCAAAGGGGATCCCAATGCCTCGGCGCAGGCCGCCAACCGACGGACCCGGGCCGCCTGCACCGGTTCCACACCGCCCAGGGACAGGGCGACCCCGTGCGGGATCACCGGGACCCCGGCGGCCGCGAGCCCGGCGAGCATCGGATCGGGCCGGGCCCGGCGGCGCCGTATCGGCACCGCCTCGGCGATCACTTCGCAGAAGCCGGGCGCGAGGTCGGCTATCAGCCCGCCGATCTCGCGTCGCCACCCCAACCCCAGGTCGCCCAGCGCGGGCACGGCGCGGGTCGCGGTGGTCATCCGCCGCACCCTCCGCAGCCGCCGCACCCACCACATCCGCTTCCGCAACCACCGCCGCCGCCGTCGCCGCCGCAGGAGGCGCCACAACCACCACCGTCAGCGCCGCCGCCGGAGGAATCCCCGGCCAGTTGCACCGAACTGGAGTAGTCGGAGTCCACCGCCCACAGCGCTGCGGTGCCGAACAACGCCACCGAAAGGGCCACGGCTGCCGGCCCATACGTTTCGTACGCCGGGCGCTCGGCCGGATTGAGGTAGGACAGCCGTCCCTGCTCGGCGGCCAGCCGTTGCCGGCCCGCCCGCGTCAGCCGGTTGACCGTGAGCAGGCGGGGCAGCACCACAGCGGTGTAGAAGACGATCGCCATGATCAGTATCACCAGCGACATCACGTAGCGCGGCTCCTCGTCGGCGTGGATCGCCAGGTAGACGCAGTAGCCAATGCCGACCGCCAGCACGACGAACGACGTCGCTGCGCCCCAGCGCATGCGGGCCCGCTCGGATTGGCTGCGGAGCAGGCCCCGTTCGGCCAGCTGTTCTTCGAGCGCGGCCAGATCGGCCTGCGAATCGGTGAACAGGCCGGGCACGGTGTGCTCCGGATCGGCGGCGACCCGCGCGAGGGTCTGTTCGGTGAACCGGTCGTCCTCCGGGCCGGCCGGCACCGCGCGGTCCACCCGGCCGTTTCCGGTGATCCGTCCACTGGCGCGCAGTCCGGCCAGGGCGGCGACCACCGGGGCGACTTCCGATCGCAGGTAGGCGAGTTCGGTCGGGCTGATCGGGTCCTGGCTAGCCGGTCGCCGCGGGGCCGTGGCGGTCCGCCACAAAACCGCGAAGACCGCTGCTGCGACCAGTGCGGCCAAATACCATTTCGCCTGTTCGGTCATGCCCGACGCGTAAAAATCAATCACTTCCTCGATCGAGATCACAGTCACCTCCTGGTGTTCGGTTGAGACCACCGTGCCCGGGGTTGTGCCCGTTACCGGTCACAACTTTCAGTCGGGTCGCTGCGTGCACGGCCCGGCTGAACCAGCCAGCGTGCACGGCGCGGGACAGGAGTTGGTGAGGGCTCATTGGCCGTTGAATGAGGAAAATCCGTTGCGTCAGCAGGTGTTCCGAAGCCCGGGATTTCGCGCGCGGAAGTGACGGGATACCGGGAAAGTCACAGTAGGCACACTGCGCCTCATGGACCATATCTGTAACATCGCCCTCAGAGGCATCGATAATCACGCGTGTCGCAAATTTTTCGGGGGTGAACCTGTGCGCCGAGGGTTGGTGGCAACTGTCCTGGCCGTGACGGTGGTGTTCGGCGGGCTGAGCGCGCCCGTCGCCCAGGCAGTTCCGCCGGTGGCCGGCAAGGACTTCACCAAGCCCGCCATCGTCATCCTGGGCTACGGGCTGAAGCCCGACGGTTCGATGCGGGCCATCCTGTATCACCGTGTGCTCACCGGGCTTGCCATCGCGCAGTCGTTCCCGCAGTCACCCGTCATAGTCACCGGCGGCAACCCGCAGAACGGACAGACCGAGGCGGCGCAGATGCGCAATCTGCTTCTCATGCTGGGTTTCCCGGCCAACCGGATCATCGTCGAGGACAGGGCCAACAGCACCGTGCAGAACGCGCAGTTCTCCGTGCCGCTGGCCAAGAAGGCCGGGGCCACCGGGATCATCGTGGTGACGTCGTCGACGCATCAGGGCCGCGCGGATCAGAACTTCGCGGACGCGGGCGGCACTGTGCTGGCCACGGTGAGCTTCCCGGACGGAAATCCGTCGGTGAACATCGCGCAGTTCGTGCGCGACGTCCTGAGCCCGATAACGCCGATCGGCTGATGCGCGGGGTTACGCTGCCGGAATGGGCCGGATCGTCTTGGCTGTGGTCGCACTCGCGGTGATATTCGCGCCGTCTGCCGCCGCGGAACCGGCCGCGTTGGATCCGACCGGTAATCGTTCCGGGGGGCCCGTTCCGACGGTCAACGGTGTGCCGTGCGTGGGCGGCAATCTCGGCGTCTGTCTCAGCTTCCGGCAGAACCGGCCACCCGCCGCCAGCCCGGGGGCGCGGTCCAGCGTCGGCCATAGCCCCACCGTGCGTCGTTGACCGGCACTACCATGGCAGCCCGAGATGAACAGTCCTACGACGTCGGTTGAGGCCGACAAGAGCGCGTTCCGGTCGCGGCTGCTCGATGCCATGATTCAGTCGGTCGTCGAGGACGGCTATCAGAACACCACGGTCGCCGATATCGTGCGGCGGGCCAAGACGTCGCGCCGCACGTTCTATGAGCACTTCGCCAGCCGTGAGGAGTGTTTCGTTGCGTTGTTGACCACGGTCAACACCAGGCATGTGCGGGAGATCGCCCGGGTGGTCGACCGCGATGCGCCGTGGCAGGCTCAGGTCCGCCAGGCAGTCGAGGCGTGGATCGGCTCGTATCAGGCTCACCCCGAGTTGATGCTGGCCTGGATTCGCGATCTGCCGACCATGGGGACCGCGGCGCGGACGCTGCAACGTGAGTCGATGGAGAACTTCGTCGCGATGGTGCAGGTGATGACCAGCTCCGAGGCGTTCCGGGCGGACGGGGTGTCGATCTCGCGGCGCCGCACGATCATGATGATCGGCGGGTTGCGCGAGCTCACCGCGATGACCGTCGAGAGCGGCGGCGAGGTTGGCGAGATCATCGAGGACGCGGTACAGGCCTGCACCGCGATGTTGACCCCGCTCAGCTGACGCCGACCTCGGCCTGCTGGTGGCGGCGCTGCCGTTCGATGGTGGCGAAGTAGAAGGCGAACGCGAATGCGAAGCTGGTGAACAGGCTCGAGACAAAGAACAGCCAGGGATGGCGGATGCCGCGTCGTAGCCCGTCGATGATCGTAAACAGCGGCAGCAGAATGACATTCGCGATCGTGTAGTCGGCGCTGGCCGAGCCGGCGGCGGGGTTGGTGTACCCGAGTGCGATGAACTCGGCCCAACTTCCGGGCCCCCAGATCGGGTTGCCGCCCGGTACGGCGTACTGCGCGACAAACCGCATGTTGAAGTACCAGCAGATCGGGATCGATGCGAGGCCGACGACGTAGAAGGCCAGTTCGACGCGGGACAGCGCCGGTCCCGGCGGGCGGGCGAAGATCCCGGGGTTGAGGCGGATCACGAGCGCGACGACGGCCACGCCCAGAATTGCATGAACGATGAGCGACACCATGGCGTGAGCACACTCGCGATCCGAAGTTTTGTCAATATTGACATTTCGCATCGTCGGGGGACGGCCCGGCGATGCGGTAATTTCACTGCCATGGCCAGGCCCGCGCAGACCGCGCGCAGTGAGCGCACCCGCGAGGCGCTGCGGCAGGCCGCGTTGGTGCGATTCCTCGCCCAGGGGGTCGAGGACACGTCGGCCGAACAGATCGCCGCGGACGCCGGGGTCTCCCTGCGCACGTTCTACCGGCATTTCACGTCCAAACACGACCTGCTGTTCGCGGACTACGACGCCGGCCTGCACTGGTTTCGGGCCGCGCTGGCCGAACGCCCCGCGTCCGAATCGGTCCTCGACTCCGTGCAGTCGGCCATCCTGGCATTCCCTTACGACGTCGATGCGGTGACGAAAATCGCCAGCATGCGCGCGGTGGAACTCGACCCCGACCGGATCGTGCGCCACATCCGCCAGGTCGAAGCGGACTTCGCCGACGCGGTGGCCGAACTGCTCGTGGCGCGTCGGGGTCAGGTGCCGGAGGGTGATGACCGGCTGCGGATCGTGGTGACTGCCCGATGCGTCGCGGCCTCGGTGTTCGGGGCCATGGAGTTGTGGATGGTCGGCAACGAGGCGGGGGAGCGGTCGTTGCCCGAACTGGCGCGGATGTGCCGGACCGCGCTGGAAGCGTTGCGCTCCGGGCTGGCTTGAGTCCGAGTTCCCCGCCGACCCATCCGATGTTTTGTCATTATTGACAAAACATCGGCATCGGTGCCAGCCTCAAGCGATGGCGGACTACGACGCGATCGTGATCGGCGCCGGGCACAACGGGTTGGCCGCGGCGGCCCTGTTGGCGCGGGCCGGAAAGCGCACCCTGTGTCTGGAGGCCAAGCGGTATGCCGGCGGGATGGCCTCGACCGTGGAGCTCTTCGACGGCTACCGCTTCGAGATCGCCGGGTCGTTGCAGTTCCCCACCTCGGCCGTGGTCAGCGCCGAACTCGGTCTGGACACTCTGCCGACCGTGGACCTGGAGGTCATGTCGGTTTCGCTGCGCGGAATCGGTGACCCGCCGGTCGTCTACTACGCCGACCCGATGAAGATGCTGGGCCACCTCGGTGAGGTTCACGGCGCCGACGCGGTGGCCGGCATGGCAGGCCTGATGGCCTGGAGCCTGGCGCCCACCCGCGCGTTGGGCCGGTTCGACGCGGGCCGCCCGCCCCGCACGCTCGACGAGATGTATGCCTGCGCGGCAACAGAATCCGAGCGGGCGGCCATCGATGACCTGCTGTTCGGATCGGTCAGCGATGTCCTGGACCGATACCTGCCGGACAAGGACAAGCACGGGGCGCTGCGCGGCATGCTTGCCTTTCTCGCGGTCAACACCACCTACCGCGGGCCGGAGACGCCGGGCAGCGCGGCCGCCCTGGCCTATGGCCTGGCGGTGCCCGACGAGAACGCCGTACTGATGAAGAAGCTGGCCGGCGGAATCGGCGCTCTGACCGAACATCTGCATGCCCTGCTGACCGCCGCCGGGGGTGAGCTGCGGTTGCGCAGCAGTGTTGACCGGATATCGGTCGACGACGGCCGGATCACCGGCGTGTGCCTGGCCGACGGTACGACGGTCACCGCGCCCGTCGTGGTGTCGGCGATCGCTCCGGACACCACGGTGACCAAGCTGCTCGATGCCGAGGCCCTGCCGGCCGAGGTCCGCGAGCGGTTCACCCGGATCGACCATCGTGGCAGCTACCTGCAGATGCATTTCGCCCTCGACGGAGCCCCCACCTTCGACGCTCCGTACGAGATGCTCAACGACCCTGAAATGCAGGCTGCCATAGGCCTTTTCAGCACTCCCGAGGAACTGCAGCAGCAGTGGCAGGACGCTCGTCGCGGGATCGTGCCCGCCGATCCCGCCATCGCCTTTCAAATCCCGTCGGCGCACGATCCGACGCTGGCCCCCGCGGGCAAGCATGCCGCCTCGGCGTTCGCGCTGTGGTTCCCGGTCGAGGAGTCGGCATCCGGTTACGGCGAACTCAAGGATGAGATGGGGCGGCGCGTCATCGAGAAGATCACCCGGCTGGCACCGGATTTCGAGCGGCGGATCATCCGGCACACCACGTTCACACCGCGCCACATGGGCACCATGTTCGGCGCGCCGGGCGGCGACTACTGCCACGGACTGATCCACCCGGAGCAGATGGGGCCCAATCGCCCTGGGCCCAAAGGGTATGTCGGTCAGCCGATTCCGATCGACGGTCTGTATCTGGCCAGCGCCGGGTGCCACGGCGGGCCGGGCATCACCTTCATCCCCGGCTACAACGCGGCCAAGGCCGCGCTGGGCGATTAGCGATTGCGCAGCTGTTCGGCCCAGTCCTTGGGCACCCGTCCCTTCGGGCCCGGCACCGGCTGGTCTCCCGGATGATGCTGCGGCGGCGCGAGCTCGGGCCCGTCGTAGTACTGGTTGGTATCGAAGTTCCAGAACCAGTCCTCGCCCGGTTCGAACGAGCGGATGATGGGGTGCCCGCTTTCCCGCCAGTGTGCCGATGCATGCCGGGCCAGCGAATCATCGCAGCACCCGATATGGCCGCACGCCGCGCAGCGCCGCAAATGGACCCACCAGCCTCCATCGGCGGTGCACTCCGCACATCCGGGTCCGCTGGGACGGGCAGTCGGATCGACCGGATTGTTCATATCGCTGAGCGTAGCCCCGGGTAATCTCGCCGCATGGCAACCAGCGATTCCCGTGAAGTAGTGATCGAGGCGACCCCGCAGGAGATCCTCGACGTCGTCGCCGATGTCGAGGCGACGCCGACCTGGTCGCCGCAATACCAGCGTGCCGAGATCCTCGAGTCCTACGACGACGGCCGGCCCAAGCAGGTGAAGATGACGGTCAAGGCCGCCGGGCTGACAGATGAGCAGGTCATCGAATACACCTGGAGCGAGAACAAGGTCAGCTGGACGCTGGTGCGCGCCGGCCAACTCAAGGCGCAGGACGCCAGCTACACCCTGACGCCTGACGGTGACAAGACCAAGGTGCGGTTCGACATCACCATCGATCTGTCGGTGCCGCTGCCGGGCTTCATCCTCAAGCGGACCATGAAGGGCGGCGTGGAGACCGCCACCGAGGGTCTGCGCAAACAGGTGCTCAAGGTCAAGAAGGGCTAGCGCGTCAGCTCGAGTTGGCGTCCGAGGCGGACTGAGCCAACTCGGTCAACAGCGGCGGGATATCCATCCGGCCCAGCATCACCTCGAGAAACACCATCCGTTCCGGGGTGGCCGCCGCGGCGGTCAACGCATCGTCGAGTTCGCCGTAGGTGCTGACCCGGAACGTGAGCGCATCGGAGACACCCAGTGCCGCGGGTAGCTCGGTCCAGCGCCACCCGGTGATGTCGTTGTACTCGGCTGTGACACCGTGGATTGCGCGTTCCACGGTGTAGCCGTCGTTGTTGACCACCACGACGACCGGGGTCAGGCCCTCACGGCCGAAGGCGCCCAACTCCTGGATGGTCAGCTGGGCGGCGCCGTCACCGATGAGCAGCACGGTGCGGCGGTCCCGGTCGGCCACCCCGGCGCCGAGCGCGGCGGGCAGGGTGTAGCCGATCGATCCCCACAGTGGTTGGCCGATGAACGTCACCCCCGACGCCAACCGGTGTCCGGCCATGCCGTAGAACGACGTGCCCTGATCGGCCAGCACCACATTGCCGGGGGTGAGGGCCTCAGAAAGCCGGTCCCACAAGGCTTCCTGTGTCAACGCGGTATCGCGCCCGGGTGGGTCGGTGTGTGTTCGGACGGGGAGCGGGGGCAGCGCGGGTGAGGTGATGCCGCGCTCGGTGAGGATCGCCGTGACGGCCTCGAGCGCGGCCGACATGTCCAGTGGGGCGTAGACCTGCCCGGCCACCACGCTCTGGTTGGCACCGATGTCGATGGTGCGGGCCGGGTCGATGCGTTGGCTGAAGAAGCCGCTGACCATGTCGGTGAACAACACGCCCGCGGTCACCAGCACCGGAGCGTCTTCGATCGCCTCGCGCACCGAATCTTCGCTGGCCGCACCGGCATAGATGCCGAGATAGTTGGGTGAGCTCTCGTCGACCAGACTCTTGCCCCACATCAGAGTGGCGTGACCGACCGTATCGGCCGACAGCAGCGCACGGAGTTCTTCGATGCAGTCCAGGCGGTGAACCAGGAAATCGGCGAGCACGGTCAACCGATGTTTCCCGATCAACTCCGCGGCGGCCGCGGTGAACATCGAGAGGGCGCGCGGACTGGTGCCGCCGGTGTAGCGGGGCAGCGGTCCGGCGGGAGGTTCGGTGGGGAACCGGGCCACATCCGTCGCGATCAACAGGTAGCCAGGCCGCTTCTGCTCGCGTACCTCCGAGAGCACCCGGTCGATTTCGCGCGTCGCGGTCGCCGGCACCAGATTCGCCTGGGCGCAGGTGATCTCGCGACTGATCCGTAGAAAGTGATCGAAGTCCCCGTCACCCAGGGTGTGGTGCACGATCCGACGCGCCGCCTGGGAATCCTTGGACGGCGCACCGACGATGTGGACCACCGGTACATGTTCGGCGTAACTGCCCGCGATCGCATTCGCCGCCGACAACTCACCGACCCCGAATGTGGTGACCAGGGCGGCCATACCGCGCAGCCGCCCGTAACCGTCGGCGGCATAGCCGGCGTTGAGCTCGTTGGCTCCGCCCACCCAGCGGAGCGTCGGGTGGGCGAGGATGTGGTCGAGGAACTCCAGCTGATAGTCGCCGGGGACGCCGAAAACCTCGGTCACACCGAGTTCAGCGAGCCGGTCGAGCAGGTAGTCGCCGACGGTGTAGCCGTTTTCGCTCATGCCTTAGTGTGCCTCGCATGACCAACACGGGACCGCTCGCCGGAGTGCGAGTTATCGAACTCGGGGGCATCGGCCCCGGGCCGCACGCCGCGATGATGCTCGCCGACCTGGGTGCCGACGTGGTGCGGGTGCGTCGTCCCGGTGGCCTGACCATGCCGGCCGAGAACGTGGACCTGATGCACCGCGGGAAGCGCATCGTGGACCTGGACGTCAAGTCCGAGCCCGGCAAGCTGTTGGATCTGGTTGCCAAAGCCGATGTGCTGCTGGACTGTTTCCGTCCGGGTACCTGCGAGCGTCTCGGTATCGGTCCGGCCGAGTGTGAGGCCGTGAACCCGCGGCTGATCTTCGCCCGGATCACCGGCTGGGGTCAGGACGGGCCGCTGGCCACCACGGCGGGCCACGATATCAACTACCTGTCGCAGACCGGCGCGCTGAGCGCGATCGGCTACCGCGACCGCCCGCCGGTGGCTCCGCTCAACCTGGTCGCCGATTTCGGTGGCGGCTCGATGCTGGTGCTGATCGGCATCGTCACTGCGCTGTACGAGCGTGAGAAGTCCGGTGAGGGCCAGGTCATCGACGCCGCAATGGTCGATGGTGTCAGCATGCTGGCGCAGATGATGTGGACCATGCGGGCCACTGGATCACTGCGCGACGAACGCGAGTCGTTCCTGCTCGACGGCGGCGCCCCCTACTACCGGACCTATGAGACGTCCGACGGCGGCTATATGGCGGTCGGTTCGATCGAACCGCAGTTCTTCGCTCAGCTGGTGGCGGGTCTCGGTCTGGACGCCGCCGAGATCCCCGGGCAGTTCGAACTGGCCCGCTACGACGAGATGCGGGCCATCTTCACCGAGCGGTTCGCCACCAAGACCCGCGACGAGTGGACCGAGATCTTCGCGGGCACCGACGCATGCGTGACGCCGGTGCTCACCTGGGGTGAGGCTGCCGAGGGCGAGCACCTGCAGGCCCGGTCCACCCTGGTCACCGTGGACGGTGTCACCCAGGCGGCCCCAGCCCCGCGGTTCTCTCGGACCTCGCCGGCAACGCCCGGCAGTCCGCCGCAGTCGAGCACCGACATCGCCGACATCGGCTGGACCTGACCGGCACCTGAGGTCTTTGTGCCCTGGCGATCGGGCTCAGAAGCAGCCACGATGAGGGTGTGACTTCCTCGGACGCACCAGTAGTAGTCGGAATCAACGGCAGCGACGGCGCACTCGACGCGGCCCGCTGGGCGGGCGCCGTCGCTGCCCGGTTCGGCGCGCCGCTGCGCATCGTGCACGCCCTACCGTCCATCGGCCGCAACCTGACCCAAACCGCTGCCGCCTTGACCGCGGCGATGATGTCGTATCAGCGCGACATGGCCCAGGCGTTCCTCAAGGCAGCGGACGAGGCCGTGCGCGCCGATCACCCCGAGCTGTCGGTGTCCACGGTCTCGTTCAACGAACCCGCCGACCAGGTACTGATCGAAGCCAGCCGGGAGGCACGCCTGGTGGTCCTCGGCGGTAAGACGGTGACCCCGGCGGCGGCCCTGTTGATCGGGTCGACGGCGCTGGCCGTCGCGACCCGGGCCGCCTGCCCGGTGGTCGCCTTCCGCGGCGATCGGGTCGCCCCGGGGGACGGCCCGGTCGTCGTCGGGGTCGACGACAGCCCCGCGGCGCAGGCGGCGCTGGAGACAGCATTCGATTTCGCGGAGCGGTTCGGGCTGCCGATCACCGCGGTGCGGTCGCTGTCGCTGACCGCTCCGGCCGAGACCGGTGTCACCATCCCCCTGCTGATCGACTGGGATGGCGTGGAGTCCGCCGAACTGGCGGCCCTGACCGAGACCGTCGACGCCCACGAGAAACGCCACCCCGCTGTCACCGCCAAGTGCTACATCGAGCCGGACTCGCCTGGCAAGGCACTGCTGAAGCATGTCGACGATTCCGGGCTCGTGGTGGTCGGGTCACGCGGCCGCAACGCGCTGGCCGGCGTGCTGCTGGGCTCGACGAGCCTGAACCTGTTACACCACAGTCCGGTACCGGTGATGATCTGTCGGGCACAAGGAGATTCGCATGAGTGAGCACGACGCCCGGTACGGCATCGTCGTCGGGGTTGACGGGTCGCCGGCATCGGACAATGCAGTGGCGTGGGCTGCCCGCGATGCAGCCTTGCGAGGCGTGGAGCTCACCCTGGTGCACGCACTGCCCGGTGCCATGTCGCCGGTCTGGCTGGATGTGGCTCTGCCCCAGGATTATTGGGACTACCAGGACCAGCTGGGTCAGGATGTCCTCGATGCTGCCCAACGGATCGCCCAGGAGGCTGCCGGGGCGCATCCGCTTCACATCGTCACCAAAGCTGTCCCGGGGCACGCGGTGGCGACACTGATCGAGTACTCGCGGCGCGCCGATCTGGTGGTCGTGGGTTCCCGCGGCCTGAGTAAGTGGGGACGCCGGTTGCTCGGATCGGTGAGCTCGAGTCTGGCGCTCCATGCCCACGGTCCGATGGCGGTGATCCCCCACAACGAACGCCCGCCGACGGCGCCTGTCGTGGTCGGGGTCGACGGGTCACCCGCGTCGGAGCTTGCCACCGCGATCGCGTTCGATGAGGCCTCTCGGCGCGGTGTGGAGCTCGTGGTCCTGCACACCTGGACGGACTTGAACTTCGAGTTCCCCGCCGTCAAGTGGGAGGATCTGAGCAGCGAAGCCGAGCGTGCGCTGTCCGAACAGCTGGCCGGATGGGGCGAGCGGTATCCCGATGTCGCGGTCCGGCGGGTGGTCATGCCTGATGAACCGGCTCGTCAATTGTTGGCCCAGGCCGAAACCGCGCAGCTCGTCGTGGTTGGCAACCGAGGTCGGGGCGGATTCGCCGGGATGCTGCTGGGCTCGGTCAGTTCCGCGGTGGTGCATTCATCCACCGCACCGGTGATCGTTGCGCGGCAACCCAACTGATTGTCGGCGCTTCAAAGCGAAGAATCCCAGCATCGGGTGGCGCAGTTCGCTAGATTTGGGGCGTGGCCGTACAGGCATCACGCGAGGCGGTCTTCGACGCCTCGCCGGAGGCGATCATGAATGTGCTCGCCGACGTAGACGCGCTGCCGTCCTGGTCTTCGGTACACCGTCGCGTCAAGATCATCGACCGCTATCCCGACGGCAGGCCACATCATGTCAGAGCAACGATGCGGTTGATGGGCATCACCGACAAGGAAGTGCTCGAGTTCCACTGGGGTGACACCTGGATGGTGTGGGATGCCGAGCCCAATTTGCAGCAGCGTGGCCAGCACGTCGAATACAACCTGACGCCCGAGGTGGACAGGACGCGGGTGCGGTTCGACATCATCGTCGACCTCGCCATGCCGATCCCGGAGTTCCTGGTCAAGCGTGCAAAGACCCTCGTTCTCGACGTGGCCATCGAGCGGTTGCGCCAGCGCGTCATGAGGAATTCCCGGCACCGGTGAGCGTCGCCCAGCCGAATTCGTAACTTCCCAGAGTCCGGCGCAGCGTGATCGGAACGGAATAGCCCCGGCCGGCCTGCCTGTTGGTGCGGATATGCCGACCGGAGTCGTCCTCACCCTGAACCCGTCCGCCCCCAATGTTGTCGACGCCGCGATCTCACAGGCCCGCACCGCGTATGCGGCCGGGGTCCGTCAGATCTGGGTGGCCCAACAGTTCGACATCGACGCCATCACCCTGGCCGCGTTGATCGGGGCCGCGGTGCCCGGTCTCGGCGTCGGCACCTCGGTGGTGCCGCTCAATCCCCGTCACCCACTGGTGGTGGCGTCGGCCGCGCAGACCGCGCAGGCCGGCACGCACGGAAACTTCACGCTGGGTCTCGGCCTGGGCTCGCATGCGCCCGAGCACCGGGCATTCGGCACGGTGTGGTCGGATCCGGTCGGCCGGTTGCGGGAGCACCTCCATGTGCTCCACGCGATCCTGCACGACGGTGCGGTCGACTTCCACGGCACGGAGTTCACTGCGAGCCCGGAATGGCCCGTGCATGTGCCGGGTGGAGCCCCGGTCCCGGTGTACGTCGCCGCGATGGGACCGAAAGCCCTTCGCGTGACCGGTGAATTGGCCGATGGCACATTGCCGTACCTCGCCGGACCGCGCACCGTGGGGGAGTTCATCGTGCCGACGATCACCGCTGCGGCTACGGCGGCGGGCCGTCCGCAACCCCGGGTGGTTGCGATGGTTCCGGTGCTGGTCGACGACGACACCGAGACTGCCCGTGCTGCCGCCGCGGAACGGCTGGCGTTCTATGAGGCGATTCCGTCGTACCAGAAAGTCATTGCCCGCGAACAGGTTTCCAGCGTCATCGAGTTGGCCGCCGTCGGGTCGCAGGCACAGGTCCGCGCTCAGTTGCAGCGCTACCTGGACGCCGGCGCCACCGAGGTGGCGCTCAGCCCGATCCGGACCGAACCTGAGGACCTGGCCGCGCTGTGGGCGGTGGCCGCCACACTGCCCTAGTCGGTGGGAATCCGGTTCCGCACATCGAAGGCGACAGCGGCCGCCTTAGACGGCTCCTTCACGCCACACAGGTCGACCGCAACGACGATATTGGATTTGGCCGTCAGGGCTTGGGCGCAGTCGGAGGCGGAACCTGGTGATGCCGAATCAGTCACTGACAGAACGCTGTTCTGTACCATACGGTTGCCGAGGGTGCGTTGCTGAGCCTCACCGTTGCGGTATACCGCGGCGCTCTTGCCCGCGCAGTACCCCCAATGTTCCTGCGCCGTCACCATGAAGGAATCGGCCGCCGCCGGGTCGGGGAAGATCATGACGCGCTGCTGCAAATGCACCCGGCCGGATGCTCCTTCGCCGGTGATCCCGCGTTCCCGCATCGCTGCGATGCCTGCGGGGAACGGCGGCAGAGACGATGGGAGCGCGGATGGATCCTCCTCGGCTGCACAACCTTTCGATGACGATGGATTGCCGTTGGCGGGTGCGGTGTCGCTGCTCACGTCAGGGCCGGTAGCGCTGAGACTGCCGGCGCCCACCAGCGTCTGTGCTCTCTCAGCACCGATCAGGATCGGCTCCAGGTCGGGCTCCTGGTAGGTGCGCACCACTTCCGGGCACTGCCAGAACTCGTCGACGGCAGGCCCCTTCGCCACGGGCGTCGAGTCCACCACCGCGGTGACGCGGTGTGTCGCGTCAGGAGTCACGGTGATGGCGTAGCCCTGCTCCCGTGACCACCTGGCCGGTACCAGCACGTAGCGGCCTGCGTGCGCGTCCAGGACGCGGAGACATTCGTAGCGGTAGACCGGCGCAGTCGGTGGCCCTTGGCTCGGCAGTATCGTCATCTTCACCAGATTCTCTGGAATGTTCAGCGCCTCAGTGGTGTCCACCTGCACCGCCGTGTATTCACCGTCGGCTGGCCACAGCTTGCCCGCGGCATCCTCGCCGTTGCGTTTACCCTGGTCGACGGCGTACAGGTCGGTGACCCAGAACAGCGCCCCCACCAGGCCTACAGCCGCCAGTGCGAGCAGGAGCCGCTCGGCCGTCCTGGACAGCCGGCCGACACCGGTGAGTGTCAGTGTCCAATAGCCGGCGGCCAGTAGCGCGATTCCGGCGGTGATCGTCACTGCCATGTACATGTCGGGCGGATTGTCGAACACCGATTTGATCAGGCTGCGATCGGACACCAGCCACACCACGGCGACACCCAAGGCGACTGCGCCCAGGGCCGCCAAGAGCCATGCGATGGTGCGTAGCAAGGTGATTCGCCGCCCGGTGGCCGACCAGTGCCGAAAAGCCGCAGCTGCCAGCACCAGTGCCGCGAGCACGATCAGCACCCGCAGCGACGCGAAGAAGAACGTGCCGATGGTGGATACGACGTAGTCGGCCGACGTGTAGCCCACGGTCGCTGGATCGACGCCGAAGTAGTGCAGCCGATTGCGGATCGCAAGTAGGCCGAAGAAGTAGCACAACCCGGTGATCAGTGATGTCGGCGCGACGAACACGACTACCAGGCTCAGCCACCGCTCCGCCGATTGGGTCAGTGACTTCGTCTCGTCGGTCACGCCGGCGGCGCCTGCGTGGTGGGCGGAACCGTCGTCGTAGGAACGCTGTCCGTCGTCGTCGGCACCGTGGTGAACGTCGGCAGGGGCAGCCTCGTTTCCGGCACGCCCGCCGGTGGCGGAACCGTCGTCCTGGTCGACGTCGTCGTACTGGTGTAGCCACCCTGGTTGACGGTTGTTGTCGGGGCCTTGTAGGTGGCGACCGGTCCCGGCGTGGTGGTCGTGGTCGACGGCAGTGTCGCGCTCCCGGTCGCCGGTGGCGGTGGCGGCGGCGGGTCGCTCTTGGTCTCCCCGCTACAAGCCACCGCCAATGCGGCGGCAGCGGCGACCGCCGCGAACCCTGCCGCGCGCCCCACCGTCGATCTGATGTTCATCAGGGCCTCCCACCAGTGTCTTTACGATGGTGGCAAATTCAGAGGGGTTGCGCGCGAGTACCGGACTACTCGAATTGGGGGTAGCCCGACACGGCGCAGGCCTACCACTCGATGGTCCACGGCGTGCCGGAATGGCGCAGCAAAGTGTCGTGATCAGCGGTCGATTCTTTACAGGATGACAACCTGTCGGCTCCGGGCAGGCTGGCAGCATGGCAGGCCACACGCCACTTCGTTCAAAGGGGTGAACGCCTTGTCCCGCACGCTTTTCGACAGTCGGCCGCCGCTGGAATCAGTTGCGCGACAGGCGATCCGCGATACCCCGGTCAGCCGTCCGGCGATTCCGGTCTACCGCTCACCCCGCAACCTGCCGCCACCCGCATTCGAAGAGTGGAGCTGGCAGTTGCACGGCCTCTGCCGGGACCATCCGGCGGAGGTGTTCTTCCCGGAGGAGCTTCGGGGGCGCCCGCTGCGCAGACGCGAGGATGCGGCCAAGGCGATCTGCCGGGCCTGTCCGGTGCTGGACCGGTGCCGCTCGCACGCCCTCTCCGCTCCCGAGCCCTACGGAATCTGGGGAGCGATGACGGCCCGGGAACGTGCCATCAAGCTGAGCCCCGAACGCTAGACCCGCAACGCCTCGAGTCGGCGGATCGCCTCTTCCATGGTCTCGTCGCGTTTGCAGAAAGCAAAGCGCACCAAGTGATTCCACAGATCGGCGTGTGGAGCCTCAGAGTCGCAGAACGCCGACATCGGGATGGCGGCCACCCCGGTCTTGTGTGGTAGCTCGGCGCAGAACTGCGTGCTGTCCGGATAGCCCAGTGGCCGTGGGTCGGCGCACAGGAAGTAGGTGCCGTGACTGTCGTGCACCTCGAACCCGATGTCGGCCAGTGCGTTGCCCAGTCGATCCCGCTTGGCCTGGAACGACTCCCGCAGGTCGGCCACCCAGGCGTCCTCGTTATTGAGCGCGTGGGCCACCGCAGGCTGGAACGGTCCGCCGCCAACATAGCTCAGGTACTGCTTGGCGGCCCGCACCCCGGCGATCAATTCGGCCGGCCCGCAGGCCCAGCCGATCTTCCAGCCGGTCACGTTGAACATCTTGGCCGCGCTGGAGACGGTCACGGTGCGCTCGGCCATACCTGGGTAGGCGGCCAGGGGAAGATGCGCGACGCCGAACACCAACTGCTCGTAGACCTCGTCGGTGATCACCAGAAGGTCGTGTTCGATGGCCAGCGCAGCGATGGCGCGTAGCTCGGTGTCGGAGGCCACGGCGCCCGTCGGATTGTGCGGCGAGTTGAGGATCAGCGCCCGGGTCTTGGGTGTGATGGCGCGGCGCAGGCTCTCGGTATCGATCGCGAACCCGGCCCCGTCGGCCACCAGCGGCACGGCCTTCCGTATGCATCCGGCCATGGCGATCACGGGGGAGTAGGAGTCGTAGAACGGCTCGATCACCAACACTTCAGAGCCCGGTTCGACCAGGCCGAGGACAGACGCGGCGATGGCCTCGGTGGCGCCGACGGTCACCAGCACCTCGGTGTCGGGGTCGTACTCGATGCCGTAGTGCCGTTTGCGCTGCGCGGCGACGGCGTGGCGCAACTCGGGGATGCCGAGGCCGGGCGGGTACTGGTTGTGGCCGCTGGAGATCGAGTCGATGGCAATTTTGAGCATCTCGGCTGGGCCGTCCTCGTCGGGAAAACCCTGGCCGAGGTTGACCGCGCCCAGGCTGCTGGCCAGTGCAGACATCTCCGCGAACACCGTGACGGCGAAAGGCTGCAGCCTTGTGACGGTCATAACTGACGAGCGTAGGCGGTGCCGGACTCGTGCCGGTCGGCGACGTTCTGCGGACGAGCTATCCCATGTTGGGGTGCACCACCCGCATCTTGTCGGCGATCCGGGCCAGCGCCTTCTGGTCGGTGACGGTCAGCCGGTCCAGCACCAACTCGCGCACCGAGCGAACATGAATAGGCGCCGCCTCGACGACCAACCGGTAGCCGGCGTCGGCGAGTTCGGCGATGGTGTAGCGCCCGTCGTCGGGATCAGGGGAGCGGATCACCCACCCGCGCTGTTCGAAGCGCTTGACGACGTTGGACAGCCGGGACAGCGAGCCGTTGGCGAGAAAAGCCAACTCGCTCATGCGGATTCGTCGCTGCGGCGCCTCGGAGATGTGGCTGAGCGTCAGGTACTCGAACAGGGTCAGGTCGACGGGACGCAGGGCTGCGTCCAGTTTCCCGGGGAGTAACAGCATCAGGGCCGCCAGGCCCGTCCATGTCTCCTTCTCTTGTGGCGACAGCCATTCCGGCTCCTCGTCCCGCGCCATGGACGCACCTTAACAACCGGAATAACTTCACACGTGAAGTCATTGAAGGTGTCGTCAGTTCAAGTGTGAAGTCATAGCGATAGGAAGATCATGCAGGACGTCGAGTTCTTCGTAACCCCCGGCTACGGCGAGATGTTTCGGGAAGAGCGCCGCTACAGCCAGGCCGTGCGGATCGGCAACAGGGTTGAGACCTCCGGCCAGGGTGGCTGGGATGACGATCTCAACTTTCCGGAATCCCTCGAAGAGGAGATCGTCCGCGCCTTCGAGAACGTGGAACGCACGCTGGCCACCGCCGGTGTGTCCTGGCGCGATGTGGCCCACGTGAATACCTACCACGTTGTCTCGGCGCCGGACTCCACCTTCGACGCGCACAACGAGGTCATCATCGAGCAGTTCCGCAAGCGGCTGGGGGACCGGGCGCCGATCTGGACCGAAACCGGTGTGACGGCGCTCGGAGCGCCGAAGATGCGCGTCGAGATCCGCGTGACTGCGATCGTGGATGCCTGACGCGGAATGTTTTCTCGGCCCGCGACGCTTTAGAGCGGCGTGAGCTACAAACTGAACGCCGACGCCGCACTGCTTCAGCCGATCCAGGTCGGCGACACCGCCGCCACCAACCGTCTGTTCATGGCGCCGCTGACGCGTTCGCGCGCCGACGCCGACGGCACCCCGTCGCCGCTGGCCGCGCAGTACTACACGCAGCGTGCCGGGGCAGGCGTGATCATCAGCGAGGCCACCGCCGTCGCGGAGACCGCCAACGGCGCCTACATGAACACCCCGGGCATCTACACCGACCGCCATCAGCACGGCTGGGCCGAGATTGCCGATTCGGTGCACGCTGCCGGGGGCAAGATGTTCGTGCAGCTGTGGCACGTCGGCCGGATGGCTCACCCCGACATCAGTGGGTTCGAACCTGTCGCGCCCTCGGCGATCGCGGCCGACATGATCACCCACACGCCCACCGGCAAGAAGCCGCTGCAGATGCCGCGGGCACTCGAAACCGCTGAGATCCCGGCGATCGTCGAGCAGTTCCGGGCCGCCGCGCGTCGGGCGGTCGATGCCGGTATGGACGGTGTGGAGATCCACGGCGCCAACGGTTACCTGCTGCACGAGTTCGCCTCCGATGTGGTCAACCAGCGCACCGACGCCTACGGCGGTTCCCCCGAGAACCGGGCCCGGCTGACCGCCGAGGTGATCGAGGTCGTCGTCGACGAGATCGGTGCCGGCCGGGTAGGGCTGAGGATCTCGCCCGGAAACTCCGCCGGCGACATGCACGAGAACGACCCCGTGAGCACCTACGAGGCGCTGTTGGAGCGGATCGCGCCGCTGGGCCTGGCCTACCTGCACGTGGTGATCGACCCGGGCAGTCGGACCTTCGGCGCCATCCGCGCCTTGTGGTCGGGGACGTTCGTCCTCAACACCGGCCGTGGCGCCGGCACTGATTTCTCTGCCCTGGAGGGCTATGCGGAATGGGGCGCGATCAGCGCGGCCGCGGTGGGGCGGGCGTTCCTCGCCAACCCGGATCTGATCGACCGGCTGATCCTCGGCGCCGAACTCAACGAACCCGACGTGTCGACCTTCTACGCCCCCGGGCCGGTGGGCTACACGGACTACCCCTCGCTGATCGAGATCGAGGAGCCCCGCTCGGCGTGAAGCCGGTCGACGGTCAGGGTCCGGGCTCGTCGCCGTGCGCGGAGAGGTGGGCATTCATGGCGGTGTGGAGATCGGTCACCAACGACTCGAAACTCTTGAGCAGTTCCGGCGGATAGCCCGACATCGTTCGGTCGAGTTGATGAGCGAGCGTCGCGAAGAATTCGTCGGCGCGCTCGTGAACATGCCGCCCGCTTCGCAGGGTCACGACGCGCCGGTCACTGCTTTCCCGAGTGCGGACCACGTGCCCGGCCTCTTCGAGTCGATTGAGCAGTGATGTGGTGGCACCCGATGACAGCCCGATGCGGGCGGCAAGACGCGCCGGTGAGAGGGGTGCGCCATGCTCCTCGGCATGCACGATCTCCAGCAGCGCCTCGGAATCGGTGGAGTACAGCCCCAGCCAGCTCGCGAACCGCCGGCTGAACTGATTGAAGGTCGAGCCGTACTTCCTGAGCTCTTCCATCAGGCGGGCGTGTTGCTCGGTGATGTCGGTTTCGGTCTGGTCGCCCATGGCGGCACTGACCTCCCTCTCGCACTGTGCGGTTGCGGCGTTGACAACCTATCGCCTCCTAGATAGCTTCATTATCAAGATACTTGATTATGGAGGTAAAATGGCTGGCGACATTCCGGATGCCGCGACGATCAGGGCGTTCAACGACGGCGTCATTGCGGAGTTTCGTGCCAACGACGGCAAGGTGGGCGGCCCATTCGAGGGTGCCGATCTGCTCTTGCTGACCACGACGGGCGCCAAGACCGGTCAGTCCCGTCTGGTTGTGCTGACCCCGCTGCGGGTCGACGGGAGGCTCATCGTCGTCGGTTCCCTGGCCGGAGCCGACATTGATCCCGCGTGGGTGCACAACCTGCGGGCGCAGCCAAGGGCGCGCATCGAGATGGGGGCGGACTGCTACGACGTTGTCGCGCGTGAACTACCGCCCGACGAGCGCGAGGCCACCTTTCCGAAGGTGACCGCCATGGAGCCGACGTATGCCGAGTATCAGTCGAAGACCACCCGGGCGATTCCGCTGTTCGAACTGCGGCGGGTGTAGCCGATGAATAGTGCTGCGCCCGCGCGGCGCTGGCTCGGTCTGATCGCGATCGCCCTTGGGGTGGCGTTGATCGTGGTCGACACCACCATCGTCAATGTCATCGTCCCGTCGATCATCGCGGACCTGAACGTGAGTTCTGTTCAGGCCCAGTGGATTCAGGAGTCGTACGCGATCATCTTGGCGGCGTTGCTGCTCGTGGTCGGTCGCATCGCGGACATTGTCGGTGCCCGCCGGATTTTTCTTGCCGGCGTCGCGCTGTTCGGTGCGTCGAGTCTGCTGGCCGGCCTCGCGTCCACGGGCGAGATGCTGATCATCGCGCGCTTTGCCCAGGGGGCGGGCGCGGCGATGATCCTGCCCACCTCGTTGTCCCTGCTGAACGCGTCCTTCACTGGAAAGGCCCGTGGACAGGCGTTCGCTGTGTGGGGCTCGACCATCGGGGCCGCCGCGGCTCTGGGCCCACTATTGGGTGGGTGGTTGTCCGAGCATGTTTCGTGGCGATGGGCCTTTGGCGTCAACATTCCCCTGGTCTGTCTCATCTTTGTCGCATCGCTGGTCTTGTTGGATCGCTCGCCCCGAGTGGCGGGCCGGGCGGACGTGTTCGGGGCGTTGTTGTCGATCACCGGTCTGGGCTTTCTGGCATTCGGTCTGATCGAGGGCCGCAGGTACGGGTGGCTGATGGTGCAGGAACCGTTGAACCTGTTCGGCTTCACGTGGGCCGCGGGTCCGTCGCCCGTCGCGGTGACACTGGTTCTCGCCGTCGCGGCGTTGGTGGGTTTCGCAGTGCGCCAGGCGGTTCTGGCTCGCGGCGCGGATCCGGGTCGCGCATTGATGGACCTCCACCTGTTCTCGATCGGGTCATTTCGCAACGGCAACATCGCGACGCTGATCATCGGCGTCGGAGAGTTCGGCATCGTGGCAGTCCTTCCACTGTGGCTGCAGTTCACCCTTGGGTACAGCGCCGTGCAGGCGGGGCTGGCCCTGGTGCCGATCGCGATCGGCAGCTTCGTCGCCAGCGGGGCGAGCTTCGCGCTGGCCGCCAAGGCCTCGCCGCTCGATCTTGTGCGGCTGGGGCTGCTGCTGGAGGCAGTCGGGCTGGCCGGCCTGGCTGTGGTCGCCGTCGTCGACGTCCCGTGGTGGCATCTCGCGGGGATGCTGTTCTGCTACGGAATCGGTGTCGGATTCGCGACCGCGCAGGTCACCAATGTCGTGCTGGGAGACATTCCGGAACAGAGCTCGGGGCAGGCCTCGGGTATCCAGAGTGCGTTCCGCCAACTCGGCTCGGCGCTGGGCATCGCAGTTCTGACCACGACCTTCTTCAGCACCCTCAGTGCCAGGCTGACCGCTGCAGTCGCCGATTCCGGAGTCGCGCAGGCCGTCACCGACAGTGCGGGTGCCGCGATCGGGGCTCTCGACGCGCAGCCCCAGACGCAGGCGATGGCAGATGCGGCACGCGATGCGATGACCCACAGTGTCTCGCTGGTCGGGTATATCGCCGCAGGCGTGATCATCCTCGGGCTGATCGCCACGGCTTTCATCCGCGACCCCGGCGCGGCTCCGGACATGGTGTCCGCCGCGGCGAAGGAGGGCTGACGGCTTCCAGCGGCCACTTATCGCACGCCGAACCCCGCGACGTGTGCGATAAGTGGCCACTCGTGCAATCTGTGTAAAGGATGATGCTGAGCACAGGCCCAACCAACGGGTTGGGCGAGGCTGCTACGCTGCCGTTCAGAGGACTGCCCACATTGGCTGGGCGGTTCCACAACCCAACCTGAACCTGGACGCCGATACGGCAGGGGAGCAGACATGTCCGAAGAAGCCTTCATCTACGAGGCGATCCGTACGCCCCGTGGCAAGCAGCGCGGCGGCGCACTCAACGAGATCAAGCCGGTCAACCTGGTTGTCGGCCTGATCGAGGAGATCCGCAGCCGCTACCCCGACCTGGACGAGACGCTGATCAGCGACGTCATCCTGGGTGTGGTGTCCCCAGTCGGTGACCAGGGCGGCGACATCGCCCGCACCGCCGGACTCGTGGCCAAGCTGCCCGAGACCACCGGTGGTTTCCAGCTCAACCGCTTCTGCGCGTCGGGCCTGGAGGCCGTCAACCTGGCCGCTCAGAAGGTCCGTTCCGGTTGGGACGACCTGGTGCTGGCCGGTGGCGTCGAGTCGATGAGCCGCGTCCCGATGGGCTCCGACGGCGGCGCCTGGGCCTCTGACCCGGAGACCAACTACCGCATCGGCTTCGTCCCGCAGGGCATCGGCGCCGACCTGATCGCCACCATCGAGGGCTTCTCCCGCGAGGACGTCGACGCCTACGCGGTCCGCTCACAGGAGCGCGCGGCCGCAGCGTGGTCCGGCGGCTACTTCGCCAAGTCGGTCGTCCCGGTCAAGGACCAGAACGGCCTTGTCGTCCTCGACAACGACGAGCACATGCGTCCCGGCTCCACCGTGGAGAGCCTGGGCAAGCTCAAGACCGCGTTCGACGGCATCGGCGCGATGGGCGGCTTCGACGACGTGGCGCTGCAGAAGTACCACTACGTCGAGAAGATCAACCATGTCCACACCGGCGGGAACAGCTCGGGCATCGTCGACGGCGCCGGCCTGCTGCTGATCGGTTCAGAGAAGGCCGGTCAGAGCCAGGGCCTGACGCCGCGCGCCCGCGTCGTGGCCACCGCCACCAGCGGTGCCGACCCGGTCATCATGCTCACCGGCCCCACCCCGGCCACCAAGAAGGTGCTGGACCGTGCCGGCCTGACCGTCGATGACATCGACCTGTTCGAGCTCAACGAGGCCTTTGCCTCCGTGGTGCTGAAGTTCCAGAAGGACCTCAACATCCCCGACGAGAAGCTCAACGTTAACGGTGGCGCCATCGCGATGGGCCACCCGCTGGGCGCCACCGGCGCCATGATCACCGGAACCATGGTCGACGAGCTCGAGCGTCGTGGCGCTCGGCGTGCCCTGATCACGCTGTGTATCGGCGGCGGCATGGGCGTGGCCACCATCATCGAGCGCGTCTGAGAGGGCTGAACAACAATGGCTGAGAACACCATTCAGTGGGACAAGGATGCCGACGGCATCGTCACCCTGACGTTGGACGACCCGACCGGTTCGGCCAACGTGATGAACGAGCACTACAAGGTATCGATGCATAACGCCGTAGAAGAGCTAGCACGGCTTGTAGCAGAAGACCCTGATTCGATCACCGGTGTGGTCATCACCAGCGCGAAGAAGACCTTCTTCGCCGGTGGCGACCTCAAGGGCATGATGAACATCGGCCCGGACGACGCCGCCGAGGCGTTCGAGATGGTCGAGACCATCAAGGCCGACCTGCGCAAGCTGGAGACCCTGCCCAAGCCCGTCGTGGCCGCCATCAACGGCGCCGCGCTCGGCGGCGGCCTGGAGATCGCGCTGGCCACCAACCACCGCATCGCCGCCGACGTCAAGGGCAGCCAGATCGGTCTGCCCGAGGTCACCCTGGGCCTGCTGCCCGGCGGTGGCGGCGTGGCCCGCACCGTGCGCATGTTCGGCATCCAGAAGGCCTTCATGGAGGTCCTCTCGCAGGGCACCCGCTTCAACCCCGCCAAGGCCAAGGACACCGGCCTGGTCGACGAGCTCGTCGGTTCGGTCGACGAACTGATTCCGGCCGCCAAGGCGTGGATCAAGGCCAACCCCGAGGCCCACACCCAGCCGTGGGACGTCAAGGGCTACAAGATTCCCGGTGGCACCCCGTCCAGCCCGGCGCTCGCCGCGATCCTGCCGTCCTTCCCGGCCCTGCTCAAGAAGCAGCTCAAGGGCGCCCCGATGCCGGCACCGCGGGCCATCCTGGACGCCGCTGTCGAGGGTGCGCAGGTCGACTTCGACACCGCCAGCCGCATCGAGAGCCGCTACTTCGTCTCGCTGGTCACCGGCCAGACCGCCAAGAACATGATTCAGGCGTTCTTCCTGGACCTGCAGGCCATCAACGGCGGCGCGTCGCGCCCCGAGGGCATCGCCAAGCAGGAGATCAAGAAGATCGGTGTGCTGGGCGCGGGCATGATGGGCGCCGGGATCGCCTACGTGTCGGCCAAGGCCGGCTACGACGTCGTGCTCAAGGACGTCACGCAGGAAGCCGCTGACAAGGGCAAGGCGTACTCGGAGGGCATCGAGGCCAAGGCGCTCAAGCGTGGCAAGACCACCGAAGATCGATCTGCTCAGTTGCTTTCCAGGATCACCCCGACTGCCGATCCGCAGGATCTCAAGGGCGTCGACTTCGTGATCGAGGCCGTGTTCGAGAACCAGGAACTCAAGCACAAGGTGTTCCAGGAGATCGAGGACATCGTCGAGCCCAACGCGCTGCTCGGCTCGAACACCTCCACGCTGCCGATCACCGGTCTGGCGACCGGCGTGAAGCGCCAGGAGGACTTCATCGGGATCCACTTCTTCTCGCCGGTCGACAAGATGCCGCTGGTGGAGATCATCAAGGGTGAGAAGACCTCTGACGAGGCCCTGGCCCGGGTGTTCGACTACACCCTCGCGATCCGCAAGACCCCGATCGTGGTCAACGACAGCCGCGGCTTCTTCACCTCGCGTGTGATCGGCACCTTCGTCAACGAGGCGCTGGCGATGCTGGGCGAGGGCGTCGAGCCCGCGTCGATCGAGCAGGCGGGTTCGCAGGCCGGTTACCCGGCGGCGCCGCTGCAGCTGTCGGATGAGCTGAACCTGGAGCTCATGCACAAGATCGCTGTTGCCACCAAGGAAGGCATCGAAGCTGCCGGCGGCACCTACGAGAAGCAGATGAACGAGGTCGTCGTCGAGAAGATGATCGAGCTCGGTCGCCCGTCGCGTCTGAAGGGCGCGGGCTTCTACGAGTACGTCGACGGCAAGCGCGTCGGTCTGTGGCCGGGGCTGAAGGAGACCTTCAACTCGGGTTCGGTGGAGCTGCCGCTGCAGGACATGATCGACCGCATGCTGTTCGCCGAGGCGCTGGAGACCCAGAAGTGCATCGACGAGGGCGTTCTCACCTCGACCGCTGACGCGAACATCGGCTCGATCATGGGTATCGGCTTCCCGCCGTACACCGGTGGTTCGGCCCAGTTCATCGTCGGCTACCAGGGTGCCGGTGGAGTCGGCAAGGCGGCGTTCGTCGCCCGCGCCAAGGAACTGGCCGCCAAGTACGGCGACCGCTTCCTGCCCCCGGCCTCGCTGGAGAGCTAAGCACCAAACGTCAGAAGCCCCCGACGCAAGTCGGGGGCTTTTGCGTCTGGTGGCCGGCCCACGGTGCGGCAGTATTGAGAAATACCGACGACAAGGGGACGTAATGGCGGACGCGACGCTGATCCCGCTCGAAGTGCTGCTGGGCAATCCGGAGCGTGCGGGCGCACAGATCTCACCGGACGGGACGCGGCTGTCGTACGTGGCTCCGCTCGACGGCGTGCTCAACGTGTTCGTCGGCGTCATCGGGGCGGGTGACGACCGGCCGGTCACGCACGACACCGACCGGGGGATCGCCAACTATGTGTGGGCGCACGACAACCGGCACATCCTCTATGTGCGCGACCGCGACGGAAGTGAGAACTTCCGGCTCTACGACGTCGACGTGGAAGCCGGTGTCGAACGTGACCTCACCCCGTTCGATGATGTGCAGTGCCGAATCATCAGACTTCCCAAGAAGTTTCCGAACGATGTGCTGGTCGGGATCAACAAGGACAACCCGCAACTGCACGACGTCTACCACCTCGATCTGACCACCGGGGAGTTGCGCAAGGTGGTGGAGAACCCCGGTTTCGTGGGCTGGCTGGTCGACGACGATCTGCGGGTCCGCGGCGCGATGCAGCCGACCGCCGAGGGCGGGATGACGATCCTGGTGCGCGACGACGAAAACTCTGACTGGCGAACCCTGTTGGACGTTGCGCCCGAGGATGCCGAGACGACGGCTCCGCTCGCCTTCAACGGCGACGGCACGGCGATGTACCTGCTGCTGTCGGTCGGCTCGAACACCACCCGACTGGTGACGATGGACATCGCGACCGGGGCCGTCGAGGTGCTGGCCGAGGATCCGGTGTACGACGTCAGCAACGTGGTCTTGCACCCGGACACCCGTGAGGTCCAGGCCGCGACCGTGTACGGCGAACGGTTGGAATACCGCATCTTCGACGAGTCGATTCGCGGCGACATCGAGGCACTCATGCGGGTGAGCCCGGGCGACCTGTCGATCACCGACCGCAGCCACGACGACGGCACCTGGCTCGTTGCCTTCGATCAGGATGCCGGGCCGGTGAAGTTCTACTCGTGGGACCGGGTTTCGCAGACCCCGACGTTCCTGTTCGATCATCGCCCGGAGCTCAACGACTACCCGTTGGTGCCGATGGAGCCGTTCAGCTTCACCTCCCGTGACGGCCTGACGGTGCACGGCTATCTGTCGTTTCCGCCCGGCGTGGAGCGCTCCGGGTTACCCGCCGTGCTCAGCGTGCACGGCGGGCCGTGGGCCCGCGTCGGCTGGGGCTTCGACCCCGAGGCCCAGTGGCTGGCCAACCGCGGATACGTCGTCGTGTCGGTCAACTTTCGCGGGTCCGCCGGCTACGGCAAGGAGTTCCTCAACGCGGGCAACCGCGAGTGGGGCGCCAAGATGCACGACGACCTGCTCGACGCCGTCGACCATCTGGTGGGCAAGGGCTACATCGACGCCAAGCGGGTCGCCATCTACGGCGGCTCCTACGGGGGTTATGCGGCACTGATCGGGGCGACGTTCACGCCGGACGTGTTTGCCTGCGCGGTCTCGATGGTCGGTCCGTCCAACCTGAACACCCTGATCGCATCGTTCCCGGAGTACTGGAAGCCGATGATCCAGTTGTGGCACAAGCGAGTTGGGGATGATCCCGACTTCCTGTGGTCCCGTTCGCCGCTGTCCCGGGTGGACGCGATCAAGATCCCGATGCTGATCGCGCAGGGGGAGAACGACCCCAGGGTCAAGCGGGCCGAATCCGAGCAGATCGTGGCGGCGATGGCCGAGCACGGCATCGACCACGAATACGTGATGTACGAGAACGAGGGACACGGCTTCGCCAAGCCGGAGAACCGGCTGGACTTCTACCACCGCGCCGACCGTTTCCTGGCCAAGCACCTGGGTGGCCGCGCGGAGTGAGCTGACTCGTCAGCCAGGGTTCGAGTACACCCGGGTGGGAGAGATCAGCACCGCGGTGCGACGCTCCTCGCGCATGACACGGTCGTAGGTGTCCCAGTCGTCGTGAGTGCCGCCCGCGGCTTCGAAGATGGCACGCAAGAGCAGCCGCAACGCCTCGGCGTCGGTGCCGGGATCGGGGTCGTCCGGTCCGATGATCTCGGCCGTGCCCTCGACCGTCACCCACTGCCAGCCCGCGCGGGCGACGACGGTGGCGCGGGGATCGGCGCGCAGGTGCTGCAGCTTGCGCGCTCCGCCGACGGCGACGAGAGCGACGACGGGATCGCCGGTGTTCGGGTGTGCCATCACGCCGGCATTCACCACCGAGGACTGGATGCTGCCATCGCGACGCAGCGTGCTCAGCACACACAGCCCGTGGTCACGGGACAACATCTCGGCGAACTCGGAAACCTCGGCCACGGTGCCTCCCTTCAGTCCGCCACGTCGAATGCGGCATGGACTTTCGTCGGTTCGACCCGCACCACGAGTTCTCCGGGAACCCCGTTGCGCCGGCCGAATTCCTCGGCGCGCTCGGCGCCCATGTAGCGGCCGCCGGTGCGGGTGGCGATGTCGAGAAGTTCGTCGGGATCCTCGCTGATCGACGCCACGCCCTGCACCTGAACGAACGCGAACGGCGGGGCGTCGTCATGGATACACAGCACCACCCGCGAATCCCGGGCCAGCGCCCGCCCCTTGGCGGTGTCCTTGCCGGTGTTGAAGACGAGCGCGCCGTCGTCCACCACGAACCACACGGGCGCGGCCAAGGGGCGGCCGTCGGCTGCAACCCAACCCAGCACAGCGGTGCGGGTGCCTTCGGACAGGAACGCGATGACGTCGTCGGAAAGTCCGGCCATGTGGCCACGCTACGCCCGCGCGGTGATCAGGGAAGGGTGGCCGGCCAGGCGGGCAGCGGCATCGTGTCGTACAGCCGCACGCCCTTATCGTTGAGCCGGGCCAGCGCCTGGGTCACGCCCAGTGGCAGCGCCGAGATCAACCGACCGGCGCCCACCAACGCGCGAATGCCCCAACCGGTCATGGGCACCACGGTTTTCGCGTTGACGGCTGCCAGCTTTCGGCTGCCTTCGACCGGCGGGAGCATCGTGCGTTCATACGCGGCGAATGCCGCGGCGTAATCGTCGCCGGCCCGGACCATCGCGGCGGCCAGGACATACGCGCCGTACACCGCCAGGCTGGTGCTGCCTCCGACCGCCGGGCCGGGACAGTAGCCCGCATCGCCGACGAGAGTCACCCGGCCCCGCGACCACGTCGTCATCTGCAGCTGCGTGATGGCGTCGAAGTAGAACGTCGGCGTCCGGGGCACCTCGTCGAGCCAGCGGTCAACCTCGGGCGCCGTCTGCGCGAATGCGGCGCAAAGTTGCGCCTTTTGACGTTCCACGTCGCGGTAGTCGTAATCCAGCCGTTGACCCGGGCGGAAGATGAACACCGCGCGGGCATCATCGAGATGGTCGGCGGTGTAGATGCCTGCCATGTGGCCGGGCTTGAAATACCCGGTCATCTCGCCGTCGCGGGCCAGGTCCTTCGGCACCGACACCACCGACAGGTAGCCGCCGAGGAATCTCTCGGAAACGTTGTCGCCGAACGTCAGACGGCGCACACCGGAGTGCAGCCCGTCGGCTCCCACCACCACGTCGAAGCGCCGGGGTGCGTTGTGCTCGAAAGTTACGCTCCCGTCGGGTGAGATCGAGGTGATGGTGTCGCCGAAGAGGTATTCGACGTCGTCGCGGCTCGCGTTGAAGTAGATCTCGCTGAGGTCGTCCCGCATGATCTCGACGTGCCGGTCGGACATGGCGCCGATGATCTTCAGGTAGTCCAGACGGGCGGGGCGCGATGTGCCTGGCCGATGGATGAGCATCTCGGTGGTGCCGGTGGCGTGCGCCTCGATGTCGGACAGCACGCCCATGCGTTCGGAGATCTCCATGGCGGGCCGGAACAGGTCGACGGCGTGGCCACCGGTTTTGCGCAGCGCGGGTGAGCGTTCCACCACGGTGACGTCGAATCCATGCCGTGACAGCCAGTAGGCGAGAACCGGCCCGGCGATGCTGGCGCCGGAGATGAGTACCTTCACGATGCCTCCTTACTTAACGGTCGGTAAGTACTTCGTTCGTCAGCTTACCGATCGTTAAGTAAGTTAGGGTGGCTACGTGGCCAAGCCTGCATTGGATACCCGCCAGCGCATCCAAGACGTGGCGCGTGAACTGTTCGCCGAGAAGGGCGTGGTGCGCACCAGTCTGCAGGACATCGCCGACCGCCTCGGCATCACCAAACCGGCCTTGTACTACCACTTCCGGTCACGCGAGGACCTGGTCCGCAGCATTCTGCAGCCCCTCATCGACGAGGGCGAGGCCTTCATCGCCGAGCAGGAACGCAAGCGCGGAGCCGCCCGGGCCTCAGCTCGGGAACTTCTGGAGGGCTACTTCGACTTTCACTACCGGCACCGCGCCGATCTCATCCTGATCGTTTCCGAGCTGACCACGTTGGTCGATCTGGGATTGATCGACCAACTGCTGGCCTGGCGCGCCCGGCTCGGGGTGCTGGTGTTCGGCCGCAAGCCGACTCTCGAACAATCCACCCGCGCAGTCATCGCCTTCGGCGGCCTGCAGGACTGCTGCCTGCAGTTCCCCGACGTCCCCGGAGATCAGCTGCGCACCGCAACCGTCGACGGGGCGATGGCCGCGCTCGGGTTGTGAATCAGCCGAGCTTGCCGACGAGCTTGTCGACGACTGCGGTGACGACGGCCGCCGGTGCCGTCGAGGAAGTGCCGACGATCGCGGCGCCTGCCAGCCGGTATTCGGTGGTTTCCAGGCTCCCTCGGGTGTATCGGATTGTCTCTGCGCTCGATGTTCCTGGGATCAGCGCATAGGTCTTGTCCGTACTCGGGGTGCCAGCGCACGCCGAGATATCGCTGCCGATCCGGACGAACACCTTCTGAGCGCTCGCGGCGCTGTCGTAGACGGCGATCGCCTGTGTCAGCGACTTCTGTCGTGGGGCAAACATCGGCACCGCCACGAAGTCAACGGGGACGGGTGCTGCTCCCGCGAAGTCGATGGGCGCTACCCGGTTGCACGGATCATCCGCGCCGCTTGGGTATTCCGCTGGATTCCGAGGTGTGGTCTCGGCAGGATCGGCTCTGCTGAACTGCGTTCCGTCGGGGTCGGCTTGCCGTATCACCGCATTGATTTCGTCGACACTGAGTACGAGCGCGGCCGGCTTGATCGGGGTTGTCGTGGTGTCGACGGGCGTCGCAGTGACAGCTGCACCTGGCGTGGACACCGATGACGCCGTTGGTGAGGGGTGCTGCGATGAGCAGGCGCTCATGAAGAGAATGGTCGCACACAGTGTGGAAACGGTGACAGTTTTCATGGTTCTCTTCCGAGTATTGTTGATGCTGAACCTAATTGAAACGAGGCGGTCCGGTAAATCAGTTGGGCCGCACGACGCGGACGGTGCCGTCGGACGTTGTCACTGCCTGTGAGTGTGCGGGTGTGCCGGACTCACTGGTCTCCACCGTGACGCCGTTACCCATGTAGATCGCGACGTGCGCGCCCGCGACACCCTGGCCGCCGTCGTAGTAGATGACGTCGCCGGGCTGCAGCTGTGAGGTATCCAGCTTGGGCCCGGTCTGCACCACTGATCCGAACGCCCCGGCGCCCTCGGTCATGTTCCCGTACTGCACCGAGGTGCCTTTGCCGGGGTCGTACCCGGTGGCCTGGTAGATCGCATATTCGGAAAGGCCGCTGCAATCGAATCCCTTGTACTTCCAGTCCTGACGGGTGTGTGCCTCGTCCGGGCCATCCTGTCCCTGCGTCGTGCCGTCCTTGCTTCCGCCGCCCCACACATAGCGGGTGCCCTGCTGGTTCTCTGCCGCTCCGACGATCTTGAGTTTCTTGTCGGTGACCGCCTCAGGCAGCGGGAATGCGGCGGGGGGCTGTCCCGACGGACGTTGGGTTCCGTCGCCGTTCTTACCGTTGAGGTAATCACGCCAGTTCTGGTCGCGCGCCTCGCCCGGCGGTTGGGGCGGGAACCCGGGCGGGTTCGTCATACCCTTCGCATCGGTCTTCCAGCCGGGCTCCGGCGGGTAGTCAGCTGGGTCGCCGGGGGCGTGGGGCACCTTGTACCCGGGGTCACCCGGTTTGGCGTCCGGACCGGGAACGGGCCCATTGGTGTCGTCGGTCGTGGGCTTCGGCTGGTCGGGAGGGGGTGGCTGCGGGGTGTTCGGGTCCTTGGGTTTGTCCTCGGCGTGGTTCAGGCCGTCAGTGGCCTTGCGTATCGCGTCGGCGAGTTCGCGGTCCTGGCTGTCGAATTGGGCCAGCAAGGTCTTGAGCTTCACCGAGTTGGCGGCGGTGAGTTGGCGCAGCTGCATGGCGATGACGGGGTTCTTCTTCGACATCACGTCCAGTGCGCTGTCGGGCCGGACGGATACTGTGCCGTCGTCGGCTATTTGAAAGCCTTGCTGTTTGAGGGTGTCCACCCCTGCGGTGACGCTGTTCTTGGTCCCCGACAACTGGCTCCCGCCGTCGCCGAGCACCGATTGCAGCCGCTGCAGCGTGTCGGCCACCTTCTGCTGATCGGTGAAAGTGCGGTTTGCGCTGGCATTTGCGGCATCGGCGGCCGAGCCCTTCCACCCGTCGTCCAGGCGTTTCAGGGTGCCGTGCCCCTCGGCGATCTGCTGGGACACCTTGCCGGCGGAGTCCGCCGCACGGCGCCCGGCGTCGATCAACTGCTCAGGGTGAGAATTGCTCACCCCCGAGATGGTCATCGTCATGGTGTCAGTTCCTCAGCATTCCCACACCGAGCACAGCTGCGGGTTCATGGCGGCGAACACGTCCTCATCGGCAGATGCCGGCCACTGTGCGGTGGGTGTTCCGGTGGACCACAGGCTCAGTTCGGTCACCGTGCTTCCGACGACCGCGAGATACAGATGTGCCGTTATGTGCTTGTCCGGCAGGCGAATTTCGGCTGCCACCTGATTGCAGCCACCGCGTTGCACGCTGGGGCAGAACTGCTTCGGAGTTGTCATGGTCACTTGTGCTGTCGGCGATGCTGACTGACATCCGGCCAGCGTGTTCTGCACGGTGGTGAACAACGCGTGCGCGGTCTGGCTCATGGTCCACGGATCGCCGGGATAGTGCACGATCACCTGTTGAACCGACCAGTTGTTGTCGCCACGATCGATGAGGGAGCGCGCATTGTCGCCGCCGCCGAGTTGCGCCGGTGAGCCCCCGCAGAGGCTGTCGATCTGAAAAGTGTTGTTGCCCAGGGGTTGTGTCGAATCAGCCAGATCCGGCCAGTGCTGAGAGTCGTTGAGTGGCAGGCGGTTGGAGTGGACCCATGCGGCGGAAGGCGCGGCCGTGGCGTTCGGTGCCGTCGTCGACACCGGACTGGCCGAAGGACTCGGCGCAGGGTGCGCCATGCCAGTGGTCGCGGAAGAGCCGTCGGCGCTGGGGGTACCGACGACCGGGGTGTTCTGACATGCCGTCAGCCCCGCCACCATGGCGCCTGCGGTCAGGACGATCGAGACTGCGCGCGTGAGCTTCACCAATTCTCCTGTCATCGGTCAGTAGCCCTGATGGGTGCCGGGATTCGTCTGCGGAATCTTCGCCCGGATGTCGGATCCGTCGGGAGTCACGCCGTACTCCCCGACCAGATAATTCATCGACGCGGCGATGTTGGCGGCTGGATCGTAGATATTGTTCGACGTCCCAGGCTGGTGGTACTGCGCGAAGGTTCCCGGGACGCATTGGGCGAGTCCGCGTGAGCACCCGTTGCCGTAGCCGTCGGACACGTTGTAGGTCGAGTTCGGCGGTTTCGCGTTGACGTCCCAGTCATTGACCGACATCGGGTTGTAGGACGATTCGTGCTCGGTCAAGGTCAGGTAGGCGTCCATCCAGCGTTGCCTGGCCGCGGGATCGGTGACGCCGCGTTGGTCCAACGCCTGGTTGATGTAGGTGCGGGTGGCGTCCTGGCCCGCTGGCCACGACCCCTTGTCGTAAGTCACCTGATCCACCGGAATGGCCTCGGGCCCGTGTTGGGCCGCCGGTGGGGGAGTGGTGCCGTCGCCTCCGTCGTCCGGCCCACCCGTGCCCTCACCGGCCTTCTTCACCTTCTTGCCGAGTTCGGCGTCGGTCTGCTCGTAGGTGTCGGCTGCAGAGTTCAGATTGGTCGAGAGTTTGGCGTACTGGTCGGCAACCCGCCGGCAGGCCGTGTCAACGGCGGTTCCGGCCTGTTGGCAGGCGTCACCGCTGCTCAAACCGGGAAGTTGGGCGGGCAGTGCGGAGAATTGCAGATCGGTACCGGTGCCGGCGCTGTCGGTGCCCAGGTGGTCGAAATCGCTCGCGGCCGATCGGAGAGTGGCGGGATTCACGCGCAGCGGCGAGGTCATATCGGAAGCCTAATGGCACTGCGGGGCCGGTTATGACACGAATTCCGTTGCGGCAGAACGCCTGTGAAGTAGCTGTGGATTTACTGCGGAACGCTGCGGATTGTGGCCGCCGGCTGTATCGCGGTCTGGTCTTGGGTGACCTTATGCGGTGCGGCGGAACAGATAGAACCGCGCTGCGTTCGCCCCGTTGTGGTCCATCGCCAGCTCGTCGCCGCTGGACAGCAGCGTCCAGCCCGTGCTGAAGCGTCGGAGCACTTCGTCGAACCCGATCCCGGGCACACCCATGGATGCGCCCGGGATGAACGCCACGATCAGCAGCTGTGCATCGGGGGCGGCCACTGCACTGACCTCCCGGACGTAGGCGTCCCGGTCCTGGGCGTTCATGCCGTGCAGGCAGCCACTGTCGACGATGAGATCGAAGCCGCCTCCGATGCCTGACCAACTCAGTTGTGTCACATCAGCTTTGGCAAAGACCACGGGGAGCCCGGCGGCCTTGGCGCGGGCCTTCTTCAGCGGTTTGGCCACGTAGTCCACACCGGTGACCCGCCAGCCGTGTCTGGCCAGGTACACCGCGTTGTCCCCGGTGCCGCAGCCCACGTCGAGCGCGGTCCCGGGAGGCGACAACGCGTGTGTGGTGCCGTCGACGATCGACATCAGGCTGTGCGCCAACGGGTGGCCGTCCCAGGGGGTGAACCCCACCCGGTACAGCCACCGGAACAAACGTTGGCGCGAACTCACCGAGCTAGAGCGAACCCAGGTCGGAGGACAGCCAGTGCTCGGGCTTGAGGAACACTGCCACGCTGTCGCCCTGCTCGCGGCGGGCGAACTCCAGGTACGGCTCCACCTTCTCGGGGGCCAGGTAGCGCTTGGTCATCTCGACGAGTTGCTCGTCGGTGCCGGGTTCGATGCGGTCGACGGCGCCGTCGACGGCCACATAGCGCACCGTCGGCTCGAGCCGCTCGACCATCAAGCTCAGATGGCCGGCCGCCTCGATCAGCCGGTGCTTGCGGGATCCGGTGCCGGTCAGCAGCCATGGCTGCCCGCCGGGGGTGTACTGGTACCAGATCGGGACGGTCAGCGGACCGCGCTTGTCGCCTGCGTACACCGACAATGCGGCGATGTGCGGTTCGGCCAGAAACTGCTCGCGTTCATCCTTGGAAAGGGGCATGTTGACAGCCTAGACCGAGTTTGAAAAAACTTGCCCGACAACGTTTTCAGCTGATAGCGGACGCTCGGCGGCCAGTTTTACCCGGTCCTGGCCAAATTGCGTGCGAGCACTGGTCACTGGGCGCCTGGAGTCGTAAAGTCGGGATCCATGCGCTTTGGACTCTTCATCCCGCAGGGCTGGCGTCTCGATCTCGTCGACATTCCCACCGAAAACCACTGGTCGGTGATGCGTGGCCTGGCTACTTACGCCGACGCAGGCGCCTGGGACTCGCTGTGGGTGTACGACCACTTCCATACCGTTCCGGTGCCGACCGACGAGGCCACCCATGAGGCGTGGTCGCTGATGGCCGCGTACGCGGCGACGACGTCGCGCATCAAACTCGGCCAGATGTGCACCGCGATGTCCTACCGCAACCCCGCCTACCTGGCGAAGGTCGCCGCCACCACCGACATCATCTCGGGTGGCCGTGTGCAGATGGGTATCGGTGGCGGCTGGTACGAGCACGAGTGGCGTGCGTACGGCTACGGATTCCCGTCGGCCGGGGTGCGGCTGGGCCGGCTCGACGAGGGCGTGCAGATCATGCGTGACGCCTGGCGGGACGGGCGGGTCAGCTTCGACGGCAAGCACTATCAGGTCGACGGCGCCATTGTGGCCCCGAAGCCACTGCAGGACAACGGCATTCCGATGTGGATTGCCGGTGGTGGGGAGAAGGTCACGCTGCGCATCGCGGCCAAGTATGCGCAGTACACCAACTTCACCTCCGAACCCGAGGGATTCGCGCACAAGTCCGAGGTGCTCGCCGGGCACTGCCGCGACGTCGGCACCGATTACGCCGCGATCGTGCGATCGGCGAACTTCAACGCCGTCATCGGCGAGTCCGAGGCCGACGTCGCCGAACGCGTCGCGCGGTTGCGGGCCCGGCAGGTCCCGGTGGCCGGAGAGGCCGTCGTCGATGCCATGCTGGCAAACGTCACGGCACCCGAATCGGCAAGTGGCACACCCGAACAGGTCATCGAGAAACTCAAGCGGTTGCGCGACCTCGGATGTGAGTACGCCATTCTCTACTTCCCCGAGGCTGCGTACGACCGGTCCGGTATCGAGTTGTTCGAGCGTGAGGTCATCCCTGCGCTGGGCTGACTGATGGAACGCGATGTGCCGGGTTAGCTCGATGCCGGGAGGTTTCGCCTAATAGGCTCGAACGGTGGAACTGCGTCAGTTGCGGTACTTCGTGACCGTCGCCGAGGAGCTGAACTTCGGCCGTGCCGCCGAGCGGCTGCGCATCGCCGGACCGTCGTTGTCCCAGCAGATCAAGGCACTGGAGCGCGACCTCAAGGTGCAGCTGTTCGACCGTGACCGGCGCTCAGTTGCGCTGACCCAGGCCGGTGTCGCACTGCTGCCCGGCGCCCGGGACCTGATCCAGCAGGCCGACGAACTACGCGGGCGGGCACAAGGTTTGGCGATGTCCGAGCCGGTGCGGATCGGGTATGTGAACTGGCGCCCGACTGATTTGGCCGAGCGAGCCGCCGGGGCGGCCCGGTTGCGGGTGGACACCTGGGTGATGCCGTCGCATGCGCAGGCAGCGCGGGTCGCCGACGGCACCCTGGACCTGGCGATCTGCTGGGTGCAGAATTCCGACCTCGACGCATTGGGACTCGATGCCCGGTTGATGGGTGTCGACCGGCTGTACGCGCTGTCCACCGGATCGGACGTTACGCCGGTGAACGCCGCCGACGTGTTGGTGCTGGTGGATGCCGACGCCGCGAGCTGGTCCTCGTGGAACCGATACGGGGAACAGTTCGCTGCCGACACCGAGGCGCGCGTCATGCGCACCGACGACGGCGGCGTGACCGGGCCGACCTTCTTCGAACACGTCCGTGAACTGCGGCGACCGGTGCTCAACAACCCCAAGGGGCAGAATGCGGCGCTGCCCAAGGACCTGGTCCGCCGTCCGGTGCTGGACCCGGTGCCGCTGTGGACGTGGTCATTGGTCTGGCGCCGCGACGAGGACAGTGCGGCCGTCCGGGCCGTGATCGACGCGTTCACCCGCGACGTCGGGGACTTGGGTGTCCGCAATCAGGGAGTCTGGCTGCCCGCCGACGACCCGTATCGCGATCGCGGTCACCGCGGCGAGTAGCACCACGACGGCCCCGACGCCGAGTGCGGCCCGAAACCCGTTGTGAACCAAGGGTGAAACCGCCACCGGCCCGAGGATCTGGCCGACGGAGTAACCAGCGGTCAGCAGCGCCACCGCGCCCGGGAACTGCAGCTGCCGCCCCGCCGCCAGCGCCAGCGTGCTGATTCCGATGAAGGTCCCGCCGAACAGAACCGCACCGAGGACGGCCGCGACGCCGCTTCCGGTGCAGGCCAGCCCGATTCCGCCGGCCTGCAACAGCAATGCCCCGGTGAGCAGCACCGGATGCGAGAAGCGGGAACTCAGCCGCGCCCACAACGCGGCTGACGGTATCGCGGCCAGTCCCACCACCAGCCAGGCGGCAGTGCCCAGCCGGCCCGGCGAGTGCTGTGAGATGGCAGCCACCAGAAAAGTTCCGGCGATGATGTAGCCGATGCCCTCCAAGGTGTAGCTACCGAAGAGCAGGGCGAAGGGGCGCCGGGCGGTTTTGCGGTGGTCGGCGTGGGCTTTCCCGTCGCTCGGGGTGGTGCCCGGGCGGATGAACCACGCGGCCACGCTCAACGCCGCGGTGCACCCGGCGGCCAGCCACCACGCACCCTGCCATCCCGCCCGGGGCGGCAGGCCGAACACCAGGGCGGCCGACAGGGCGATCCCGATGCCGACTCCGCCGAACGCCCAGCCGGGCAGATGGGCAGGGTGTCCGTGGAGATGGTCCAGCACCGTGTTGATGGCGATCACGAACACCAGGGCGCTGGCCACGCCGGCGGCCAGCCGCAGCACCATCCAGCCGGCGGCATTGTCGGTCAACGGCATTGCTGCCAGGCTGACCACCAACACGATGAGCGAGACCCGGCACGCCGACATCGAACGGGACAGCCGGGGTGAGAACGCTCCGGCGACCGCACCCACCAGATAGCCGATGTAGTTGGCGGTGGCCAGGTGTCCGGCCGTCTGCGGGCTGAGTCCGGCCTGCGCGGTCATCAGCGGCAGGATCGGGGTGTAGACGAAACGTCCGATCCCCATCGCGGCGGCCAGCACAGCGGCCGTACGGGCGACGTGCATCCAGGGGGCGGTGGGCATTGCGTCATGGTGTCCCAGGTGCGGCCGCACCTGCCACGTGTCATCGCCTTACAGCTGTGAGGCCCAACCTCCCACTGCTGGTCCATTGACGGCGGCCGCGCGGAAAAGGTCGTCAAACGTACATCGCGTGACTGGCAGATGGCCGCAAAAGGTATGTCGGGTGAAACGTGCGGTGGATCGGCGCCGTGATGTGTTCCATGATCCCCACGTGACGCTGATATCACGGGAGTTCGGGAGCGGAAGCGTGTCCGCCCCAACAGTCGGGGCCGATGTGGCCGCGGTGCTCAACCCCTTGCCGCGCATGGCTTCCCGCGTGGCCACCCCGATTGACTGTTCCCGGCCCGTGCACAGCGCTGACGTCGCCCAATCGCGCCTGTTCGAGGACATTCTGATCGGCGAAATCGCCGAGCTTCGGGACCTTCTCGCCGCGACCGAACTGCGGTGGCGGCGGCTTCGGGAACGCAGCCGGGTGGCCGAGGCGCCGATGCCCGAAGCGCTGGTCCGGCTGCACGGACGCATCGCCGAGGCCGAGCGGTTGCTCGTCCAACTTCGGTGCCGGTTCGGTTACGAGGGAGATTCACTCCGCGTGATTTGAATTCCGCGGGTGCGCTCAGGACGTGCCGGCGCCGTCGGCGAGGTCAGTCGAATGTCACGACGATCTTGTCGGCGGCGCCGGGCGTCGAGGCGGTGGTGAGTGCTTCGTCGACGCGGTCGAACGGGATGGTGTGGCTGACGATGCGGGCGTACTTCTGCCAGTTGGCGCTGAGATCCCTGGTCACCTCGAAGATCTCGTTGGGGTAGCCCATCGAGCCGACGAACGTGATCTCGTTGCTCATCACCGAGAGGAAGTCGACGGGCACCGGCTCTTTGTGGACGGCCACGACGCCGACCGTGGCGCCTTTCTTGGCCGCGGTCACCGCGGTCTGGATGACGGCCGGCACGCCCGCGGCGTCGAGGTAGATGTCGGTGTCGGACTTGCCTCCGAACATGGCTTCGCCCGGCCCGTGCAGTTCGATGAGGCGCTCGACCACGTTCTCCTTCCCGGAGTGGATGACGGCGTCCGCACCGATTTCCAGTGCGGTGTCCAGTCGGGCGGCGATGAGGTCGGCGACCACGATGTGTTGCACGCCAAGTGCTTTGAAGGCCAGCGTGGCTCCGAGCCCGATCGGCCCGGCGCCGAAGATGAGCACTTTGTCGGCGGGTTTGGGCGCACACCGGTTGACCGCGTGACGTGCGACGGCCATGGGCTCGTTGAGCGCGGCCACCTCGAACGGGATGTGATCGGGGATCACCTCGACGTGGGTTCCCCGCACGGCGTCGGTGATGAGCAGATACTCGGCCAGCGCGCCCCGGCCGCCGCCGTTGCCGATGATGTCGTGGGGAGAGGCCATCGGGTCGACGACGACGTGGTCGCCGACCTTCAATCCGGTGACGTCGGCGCCCGCGGCGATGATCTCACCGGCGGGTTCATGCCCCAGCGGCATTCGGCCCTGGTGCGGTGGCAGCCCGCCGATCGCGATGTAGAGCGCGTCGCTGCCGCAGATCCCGCACGCACGGATCTTCACCAGCACGTCGCGCGGCCCGACCTCGGGCCGGTCCACCTCGACGACACCCGTGGTTCCGGGGCCGGTCACCATCGCCACCTTCATGCGCTCACTCCTTGTAGACGTTCTTCGATTCGGCGCGCGGCGTCGCAGACGCTTGCGCCCAGTTCATGCACCTGGTCGGCGGTGAGCGCGGCGAACGGCGCTGCGGTCACCGACATCGTCACCAGTCCGTCCGTGTCCCGGACCGGCGCCGAGATGGTGGCGACGCGGTGGGGACCCGAGTCGTCGAGTTCGCCCGGCAGGTAGTCGACGAGGGTGAGATCGGCGAACGACCAGGCCAGGCGCCTGGTGATGGCGTCGGGCTCGCCCTCGCCGGCCAGGGCGCGCAGAGCGGAGTAGACCCGGACGTACTCGGGACTGAGCCGTTCGACGACGTATCCGCGCCGGCGCACCTCTCCGAGGACCGCCGCCAGGCGCTTGCGCAGCCTCGGCGACGGTTGCCCGACGCCGTCCAGCCAGGCCTGCTGGGCCGGCTCGGGGGCCCATGCGACGTAGTCGCGCCCGAACGGTGCGACCAGCGGGATCCGGAAGTCGGTGCCGATACGCGGGGCGGTGAGCGTCTCGCCCACTGTTTCGACGATCTGCAGGTTTGCCCCGTCGCGATGGGCCAGAAGTACCTGTGCGCCAACCGATTCGGAGAGGTGTTGCAGCACCGGCCGGAACCCGCGGTGATTCGCCGGGCGGCCGAGGGCGGCGATGGCCGGCCCGCAGGAGTAGCCCGCACTGTTGTCGTCGCGCACGACCCATCGATGTGCGGCGAGGGTGGTCAGGATGGCATGGCCGGTGGCCCGGCTGATGTCGAGCCGGCGGGAGATGTCGGCGAGGGTGAACGTTCGGTCGGGCTCGGCAGCCAGCAGCTGCATCACGGCGATCACCCGCTCGGTCGGCGGCGACGGCACTTGACTGGCGGTGTTCTGCCGGTCTACGTTCAGCGTCATATTTTCGAACGCTACGTCGAATATTCGACACGCACAAGTCACGCCCGGGGAGTCATCCATGAGCAGCGCCTCCGATGTCATCGAGTTCGACGACCTGGCGGCGCCGCGGCTCACCGAGGCGCAGCGGCAGATCCTCGACTACACCGAGTCCCGCCCGGTCGATCTGGACATCGCGACGATGCTGGCCGAGGCGCGGACGCAGGCCGGAGCCGATGACCTCGACGACACCGACGGCTTCGGTGACCGACTGGCCGCCCATGTCGCCGCGATCGAGGCCGACACCGGCCTGACCCAGCTGGCCAGGATGACCTTGCGCGCCAGGGTGGTTCGCCTGCTGCGCAACCGGCTGTCGCTGACCGATCTGATCAAGCGATACCCCGAGATCGAGTCGATTCCGATCGAGAAGCCCTTCATCGTCGTCGGCATGCCGCGGTCGGGCACGACGCATCTGGTGAACCTCATCGCCGCCGATCCGCGCCGCCGCGCACTGCCGTACTGGGAGAGCCAGGAGCCGATTCCGGCGCTCGGGCGCGGTCCCGACATCTATGGCGTCGACCCGCGCTATGCCCGGGTGAAAGCCGAACACGACGCGCTGATGGCCAGCACCCCGCTGGTGGCCGCCATGCACGACAGGTATCCGGAGGCGATCGAGGAGGAGGTCGAGATCCTCGACCTCGACCTGGCTTCGTATGTCCTGGAATGGCATGCGCGCGTGCCGGATTGGCGGGACTACTACCTGGGGCTGGATCAGACCCGGCACTACGCCTACCTCAAGAAGGTGCTGCAGGCACTGACATTCCTGCGCGGCCCGCGGACCTGGGTGCTCAAGAGCCCCCAGCACTGCGAGCAGCTCGGCCCCCTGATGGCGACCTTCCCGGATGCGACGGTGGCGTTCACGCACCGTGACCCCGTGGCGGTGATCCAGTCGGCCATCACGATGATGGCCTACGGCGACCGGATGCGCCGCACCAGCATCGACCCCGACTGGCTCCTGGACTACTGGAGTGATCGCGTACACCGGCTGCTCAGCGCGTGCGTGCGCGATCGTGAACTGGTGGCGAGCGACCGCAGCATCGACGTCGCCTTCCACCACCTGGGCGGCAACGAACTGCCGTTGCTGGAACAGCTTTACGCCCGCGGGGGAGTCGAACTGACGTCGAAGGTGCGCAAACGCTTCGAGCAGTATCTCGACAGCAATCCGCGCGGCAAGCACGGTCACATCCGCTACGACCTGCAACGGCACTTCGGCGTCTCGGCCGAGGACCTGCGGGGCCGGTTCGACTTCTACTTCGACCGGTTCGACGTGCGGCCCGAGAGTTGAGGAGACGTCCACGATGAGCGGCGAAACTGTCGAACCGATCTACCGCAGCAGGCCAGGAGCCGGGGCGATGGCACCCGCCTCCGCCGCAGCCGCCGAGCAGGTCGCGCCCGGGCTGTGGTGTTCTCCGGGCCTGTCGAACTCCTACCTGCTGACCACCGCCGACGGCCGCGTGATCATCAACACCGGTATGGGTTTCGAGGGCCCCGTGCACCGGGCCAACTTCGACGCTGTCGATCACTCACCGGTGCGCTACATCATCTTCACCCAGGGTCACGTGGACCACGTCGGAGGTCTGGACAGCGTGCGCGACCCGGACACTCAGGTTGTCGCGCAAGCGAACTGGACCGTCTGGCGGGACGACAACGAGCGGCTGATCCCGTACCGAGCGAGCCGTAGTGCCTTCGCCTTCAGTGAGAAGCTGGCCACCGGCATCCAGGCGATCCAGCAGCGTCTCGGGACTCAGCGCCTGGCCGCCCAGAGCGTGCCCACCGTCGACATCGACTTCGACGAGACCCTGACCTTGGAGGTCGGCGGGCGCCGGATCGAGCTCATCTCGGTGCCCGGCGGAGAGACCACCGACTCGCTGGTGGTCTGGCTGCCGGACGAACGAATCTGCCTGTGCGGAAATACCTTCGGACCGATCTTCGGGCACATTCCCAACCTGGTGACGATGCGCGGTGACCGGTACCGCGACGCGCTCACCGCGATCGCGTCGGTGGAGACGGTGCGTGCGTTGCAGCCCGAACTCCTGGTCACTGGCCACTTCGCCCCGATCGCCGGAGCTGAGCGCATCGACACCGAACTCACCCGACTGCGCGGCGCCATCCAGCACATCCACGACGAGACCGTCGCCGGGATGAACGCAGGCAAGGACGTCGGGACGCTGATGCGGGAGATCACGCTGCCCGCCGAGTACGAGGTCGGGCAGGGCTACGGAAAAGTCGCCTGGGATGTGCGGGCCGTCTGGGAGAACTACTCGGGCTGGTTTCACCACCGCTCGACCACCGAGTTGTATCCGGCGGGGCTCGACGCCGTCACCGCGGACATCGTCGAACTGGCCGGCGCCGAAGCGGTGGTCGACCGGGCCCGGACACACCTGGACGCGGGCCGCCCGGTGCATGCCATCCATCTGGCCGAGCTTGTCGGACCGGGCCATCCGGGGGCTCGCGACGTCCTGCGGCAGGCCCATGAACGCCTGCTGGCCGAGAGCACGAACTTCTGGGAAACCGCCTGGCTCACAAATCAGCTGAGCCGGCTGACAGCGAGGAACTCATGACCGCACGCGTCAACTTCGACTTCACCGGGACCACCGCGTTGATCACCGGCGGCACCAGCGGGATCGGGCACGCCACCGCGACGTTGTTCCGCGATGCCGGAGCCGAGGTGACGATCACCGGTACCAGGGCAGCCGCGACGGATTACGACACCGACCTGACCGGCATGGCCTACCGGCAACTGGTGATCACCGACCACGAGTCGGTGGATGCCGTGGCCGAGAGCTTCGGGAGCCTCGACGTGCTGGTCAACAACGCCGGCGCGAATTTTCCCGGGGGACTGGACGAGTCGAAGCCGGACGGGTTCGACGCGTCGGTGGCGGTGAACCTCACGGGCCCCTACCGGCTGACGGTAGGGCTGTACCGGGCGCTGAGGGCGTCCACCGCAGCGGGCGGCGCCAGTGTCGTGAACCTGGCATCCATGTCGGCCCTGCGGGCGGTGCCGCTGGTTCCCGGCTACGGAGCGGCGAAGGCCGGGATCATCTGCGTCACCCGCAATCTCGCCGTCAAGTGGGCCGACAAAGGTGTCCGGGTCAACGCCGTCGCGCCGGGGGCGATCGACACCCCGATGACCGCCCCCATGCAGTTCGCCCCGGAACTGGTGGAGTCCGAACTGTCCCATATCCCGCTGCGCCGCTTCGGATCCGTCGGCGAGATCGCCCCCGCGATCGCCTTCCTGTGCACCGAGCAGAGCGCCTACACCTCGGGGACGGTCCTCGTCGTCGACGGTGCTTCGGACTGCGCGTAAGCCATGGCGCTGACGGTACTGCGGTTCAATTTCGCCTCCCCGCAAGGAGACCCACGCACCCAGAGCCGGCTGTTGTCGGCCGCGCTGGAACTGGCGCAGTGGGGTGAATCCAAAGGCATCACGTCGGTCAGCGTCGATGAGCACCACGCCACCGGGCATGGCTGGAGCTCCAATCCGATCATGGCGGCCGCGATGTTCCTGGCCCGTACCGAGCGGCTGATCGCCAGTGTGGACTGTGCACTCGGCCCGCTGTGGAATCCGGTCCGGCTCGCCGAGGACATCGCACTGGTGGACAACATGAGCCGCGGGCGGCTGTTCACCACGGTGGGCCTCGGTTATCGCGAAGTCGAATACGACGCGCTCGGAGTAGATTTCAGTGGGCGTGGCGCTCTGATGGACGACCTGATCACCCGGATGCTCGCGGTCTGGGCCGAAACGGGTACCTGGACCCGGCCACATCCCACGCTGTTCGTCGGCGGTGGAGTGCGGGCCACCGCGCGGCGGGCGGCGCGATTCGGTCTGCCGCTGAGCCTGGTCGACCACCTGCCCGACATCGCCGATCACTACCGGGAACTGTGTGCGCAGCAGGGCGTCAAACCGGCAGTCCTGATGCCCGGGCCGGTCAACCGCGGCATGGTCTACCTGCACGAAGACCCGGACCGGGCGTGGGCCGAACTCGGCGAGCACATCCTGTGGGAGGCGGTCACCTACGGCGGCTGGTCGGTCGATCAGCGCTCGCTCATGCATCTGCCGGGAGTCCGCACGCTGGAGGAGGTCAAGGTGTCGGGCCGGTACCGGATCCTGACGCCCGAACAGCTCATCGCCGAGATCCGCGGCGCCGACCAGTACGGGCCGCTCGTCATGCACCCGCTGGTCGGTGGCATGCCCGTCGACGAGGCGTGGAAGTCGGTCGAGTTGCTCACCGACAAGGTGCTGCCCGCGCTCGGCTGATCCCGTGTCCGATCACATATCCCGACCCACGCCTATGCGACCGCCGGAGGTGGCACGATTTGGGTATGGAGAAGATCTCGCTCACCGCGATTGCCCGTCAGCAGTTGGCCTCAGCCCGCACGGCCAACAGTGGACGCAGTGCACACACCGTCTACGGCGGGCATGAACACCAGCTGCGCCAGACTCTGATCGCGATGACCGAGGGCACCGGGCTCGACGAGCACGAGAGCCCCGGTGAGGCCACGCTGCAGGTGATCGAGGGCCGGGTGAAGTTGGCCAATTCCGACGCCAGCTGGGAAGGATCGCCCGGCGATCACATCGTGATCCCGCGTACGCGTCACAGCCTGCATGCGCTCACCGATTCGGTGGTGCTGCTGACCGTCGTCAAGGCCATGGGGCCGCACACCTGACTCAGCGGTGGCTGAGCACGTTGACCACGTTGCCCGACTGATCGGCGAAGAAGAACCGCCGTACACCCCACTCCTCGTCGCTGAGAGGATGCACGATCTTCAAGCCGGCCTCGACCGCGGCGGCATACGCCGCGTCGACGTCGTCGACCTCGATGGAGACGGACGGGTTGACCGGTGCCGTCGCGTCCTTGGTCATCAGACTCACCTGATGACGGAGTTCCGCGTCGGCCAGGGTGACGATCCAGCCGTGGTTCATCACCTCGGTCAGCCCCAGCGTCTGGGTGTAGGCAGCGGCGGTCGCGGCGAGGTCGGACACCGTGAGCACCGGCATCACCCGCCGCACGGTCATATCGCCGGCCCCAGCAGGTCGTCGGCGTCCTTGATGACGTAGCCGTAGCCCTGCTCGGCCAGGAAGCGCTGGCGGTGGGCGGCGTACTCCGCGTCCAACGAATCGCGTGACACCACGGAGTAGAACACCGCGCCGCCGCCGTTGGCCTTGGGCCTCAGCAACCGGCCCAACCGCTGCGCCTCTTCCTGGCGGGAACCGAAGGTGCCTGAAACCTGAACGGCGACAGAGGCTTCCGGCAGGTCGATGGAGAAGTTCGCCACCTTGCTGACCACCAGCGTGGAGATCTCGCCGCGGCGGAACGCGTCGAACAGGGCCTCGCGCTCGGAGTTCTTCGTCGACCCCTGGATCACCGGCGCGTCCAGTTCCTCGCCCAGTTCCTCCAGCTGATCCAGGTACGCGCCGATCACCAGGGTCGGCTCGCCCGGGTGGCGTTCCAGGATCGAGCGGACCACCGCGATCTTGGTGTGCACCGTCGAGCACAGCTTGTAGCGCTCCTCGGGTTCGGCGGTGGCGTAGAGCATGCGCTCGTTGTCGGTCATCGTCACCCGCACCTCGATGCACTCGGCGGGGGCGATCCAGCCCTGGGCCTCGATGTCCTTCCACGGTGCGTCGTAGCGCTTGGGCCCGATCAGCGAGAACACGTCACCTTCGCGGCCGTCCTCGCGGATCAGCGTCGCGGTCAGGCCCAGCCGCCGCCGGGACTGCAGGTCGGCGGTCATCCGGAACACCGGCGCCGGCAGCAGGTGCACCTCGTCGTAGATGATCAGCCCCCAGTCGCGGGTGTCGAAGATCTCCAGATGCTTGTACTCGCCCTTGGTGCGGCGGGTGATCACCTGGTACGTCGCGATGGTGACCGGCCGGATCTCTTTCTTCTCGCCCGAGTACTCGCCGATCTCGTCCTCGGTCAGCGAGGTGCGGGCCACCAGTTCGCGCTTCCACTGCCGCCCGGCCACCGTGTTGGTGACCAGGATCAGCGTCGTCGCGCCGGCCTTGGCCATCGCAGCCGCCCCGACCAGCGTCTTACCGGCCCCGCAGGGCAGCACCACCACGCCCGAGCCGCCCGCCCAGAACGAGTCGGCAGCCATCTCCTGGTAGTCGCGCAGCGCCCAGCCGTCCTGGGCCAGTTCGATCGGATGGGCCTCGCCGTCGACATAGCCGGCCAGGTCCTCGGCCGGCCAGCCGATCTTCAGCAGCATCTGCTTGACCCGGCCGCGCTCGCTGTTGTGCACGATCACGGTGTCGTCGTCGATGCGCGCGCCCAGCATCGGGGCGATCTTCTTGTTGCGCAGCACCTCGGCGAGCACGGCACGGTCGAGGCTGACGAGCGTCAATCCGTGCGCCGGATGTTTGATCAGCTGCAGCCGCCCGTAGCGGCCCATGGTGTCGACGATGTCGACCAGCAGTGGCTGCGGTACCGGGTAGCGCGAGAAGCTGACCAGCGCATCCACCACCTGCTCGGCGTCGTGGCCGGCCGCGCGGGCATTCCACAACGCCAACGGGGTGATGCGGTAGGTGTGCACGTGCTCGGGGGCGCGTTCCAGTTCGGCGAACGGTGCGATGGCGGCACGGGCCGCCCCGGCCTGCTCGTGGTCGACCTCGAGCAGCACCGTCTTGTCGGACTGCACGATCAGTGGGCCGTCAGTCATTCGCGGGATCCCATCCACTCATCGCGCGCATCGCGGGAGAATTCATCGGATCCATTATCCCGAATCGGCCGACGCGCGCATTCAGCGCGGGGCAGCGGTCGGTGCCGGCGGCGGTGCACCACCGGCCGGGAGCGGCACCTGCGGCACTCCCGGGGTACCGACCGCACCGGCCAGCCAGGGCAGCGTGATGCTCAACACTTCTTCGGCGAACGGCCAGTCATGCTTGCCCGGCAGCGCCGTGATCGCGCAGGCGATGCCGTGGCTGCGGCCCAGGTCGCACAGAGTGTGCGCAGCCTCGGTCTGATCGCCGGGGTTGCCCCCAGCGTCCTGGCCGCCGAGGCCCACCGCATCGGGATTGGCCGGATGCGCCCCGTGTTTGACCGGGGCGTCCGAGGAGATCACGAACCAGCCGGACACGCCCTGGTAGCTGCCGTGTTTGTCGATCACGGTGGCCGGGTCGAAGGTGGCCCAGGCCGCGGCGTTCCCGCCGTACAGGCGCGCGATGGTCTGCTCCCTGGTGCCCGCGTTCGGGGCGGTGTCCCCGGCGATGTCGACGAACGAACTGAACAACTCGGGATGCATCACGGTCAGATCCACCGCACACGTTCCGCCCATCGACCAGCCGACCACACCCCAGCCGGCGTCGCGCACACCGAAGGTACTGGTCAGATACGGCGGTACATCCTTGGTGAGATGGTCGGCGACGTTGCCGCGCGGACCGTTGACGCATTCGGTGTCGTTGTTGAAGGAGCCGCCGACGTCGACGAAGACGAACACGGGGGTGTTGCCGCCGTGCTCGGCGGCGAAAGCGTCGATGGTGGCGATCGCGTTGCCGCTGCGCGCCCAATCGGCCGGGGTGTTGAATTCGCCGGCGATCATCATCACCACGGGAAGCGCGGGCGCCGATGGTGCAAACCAGGCCGGCGGTAGGTACACGAGTTCGTCGCGGTGCTTGAAGCCGGACTCGTCGGCGGGAATCGTGACGGACACCAACTCGCCCTGGGACGGAATCTCACCTCGTTGGCGCTGGTCGAGGGCGGTGGCGAGGTCGGTCTCACCCGGTAGCGGGCCGGCCGTCACCTCGTTCCACAGGGCGTTGACCGTGGGGAAGTAGCCGACCCAGAGGTTGACCGCGACGCCCACGCTGAGCAGGCACAACGGAACTGCGGCCACCGAGGCGGTCCGTCGGCGCCAGCGGCTGCCGCGCCAACCCAGGGCCAGCACGGCCACGGCCAACCCGGTCAACCCGATCCAGATCCACAGCGCCGCCGGCGCGGGATCGCCCGCGAGCCCCTGCGAATGGACGAACCAGCGGGCCCATGCCGTCAGGGCGACGCCGACCGCGATCGCGCACGGCAGCCCGATCAGGCGCCAGCGCCGGGTGCGCCAGCCGATCGCCGCGATCAGCGCCACGCCTGCCAGCGCCCACAATGTCGGGGGCAGCCAACCGTGCAGCAGCGACACTCCCCGGTATGCCGGGGGTACCTGATCCGCTGCCGTCAACATCGTTGTCACACCGCCATATTGGTGAACCGCTCTGTGAGCACGCTGTGTCGCGGCTAGTCGGGGTCGGCCGACACCACCGACGTCACCCGGTGGATGGCGAACTCCCGGACCCGCCCGGCGGCCGGGTCGAACGCGGTCAACTGGCCGCCGCGCACGTTGATGGGGGAGACCACCCGCTGTGTGGCCACCCCGGCCGGGTCGACGTAGCCGATCACCACGGAGGTCTGGTTGATCGCGGCCTCCTGCAACTGGGTGATGGCCATCGCCGGATCGAGCCGCACGCTGGCGAACGGACCGGCGGCCACCTTCCGGAGCACCGCGACGATCGCACCCAGGGTCTGGGCGGTCGGCGGAGTGGACGGTCGGTAGACGCGGCGCCGGGTCGGTGCGACGACGCGTGCACCGCGGGCCCTGATGTCGACGACGGTGCCCGTGGAATCCTCGGCGGCCGGGGCGAATCCGGCCTCGCGCAACACGGTCAGTACGTCGGCGATGGGTGCCTGGGACACCGCCACGGTAGGCGCCAGCAGCCGCAGCTCGAGGCGGTCGGCGCCCGGTGAGGCCACCGCCTGAGCCAGCAGGGCCGGATCCTCACACCGCAGGAACGACGTGGCCATGCCCACCCGCAGCTGGCCGTGCCGACGCGCGACGTCGTCGATCAGATAGGTCAACCCTTGCGGCACCGGAGTTTTCGAGTGCTTCTCGAACAGGGTGTGCAACTCGCTGGCGGTCCGCCCGGCATCGAGTGCACGCCGGATCGACGCCTCGCTGATCCGGTAGACCATCGCCGCGCCCGCCGATTCGACGGTGGCCACCTCGGCCAGGTGCCCGGCCAGATCCCGCTCCAGCGGGCCGGGCACGATCACGGTCAGGTCGGCCTGCAGCAGGAAGTGGTCGAGCGGTTTGGGCAGTGCCTTGGCCATCGCGGCCAGCACGTCCTCGTCGGGATCGCCGGCCAGCAGACCGCGAGCCGGGGTGCTGATCGCCCCGCGGCCCACCATGCCCAGCGCATGCGCCTCGGCGAGCAGCCCGCTGACGGTGCCCGGCTGCAGGCGCAGCGCCCAGCGTGGCCGCCGCCAGACCATCGCCCGGGCGGCCTCCGCACCGTCGACCCCGGCGCCCGGAGCCAGCTCGGCCAACACGCTCAGCAGCAGCCTGCGATCCAGGGGAGCTGCCGTCGAATACAGCGAATCCGACAGTGCGGCAAAGGGTTTGTTGTCCGGCCCACGACTACCGATCAGCGCGGGCCGGGCCGGCAGGTCCAGCCAGGTGGAGGCCAACAGGTGCCAGCGGGTGGCGGTAGTGGATTCGACGAACCGGTCGGCGGCCACCGTCGGCGCCCAGTACGGCCCCGTCCCGTCACCCGGGTCAGGTTCGGGCATCCCGGCCGCGATCAGGCCTGCCCCGGCGGCCAGTTCCAGCAGCAGCCCCAACCGTGGTTCGTCGATGCCGGTGGTCTTGGCCAACCGTTTCACGTCACGCACCCCGAGGCCGCCGTTGCGCAACTCGGGAACCGGTGTGCTGCCGAGAGTTTCGATGATCAGATCGATCTCGCGCAGCAGGTCGATCGCCGCTCCGGCAGCCGCCGCGTCCACATCGGCGGGTGTCGTCGACGACGTCTGAAGCACCGGCGTGGTCAACTCGACCGGTCCGGGGGCCTCGCCCCGCATCACCTGGCCGACCAACCGCGGCAGGATCACGGTGTCGTCGTCGATCCGGCGCAGTAGCCCGGCTTCCAGCAGCCGCGGCACCGGCCGGTCCGGCGAAGTGTCCGGTGCCGCGTCGCGGGTGCGGCCCACCGGCGACCCCTCCAACAACCGGGCCAACAGATCGTTCTGTGCGTCGTCGAGTCCGTCGAGCAGGCCGGCGATCTCCTCGGCACTGCGCGCGGCCACCTCGACGGTGGCCTGACCGACGAACCAGGGCAGGCCGGTGGCCACCTCGGGCGCGACCCGTACCTCGGCCTCGCCCCACACCAGGGCCCGCTCGCGCAGATCGTCCAGCGCATCGGCCAGCTCGTTCGCGCAGACCCGGTCGCCCAACAGTTCGCCCAGCTGCGACACCGGCACGGCGTGGGTGTCGGCGTGCAGGACCAGCAGCGCATCCAGGATGGCCAGCCGCCGGAAGTCCAGGGAATCGGTGGCAGCCTTGACCGACTGGCGAGAGGTCGCGCGCGCGGCGAGCGCAGCGATAGTTCCCGGTGGCGGCTGGCTCAGGTCGGGCCGCAGCTCCAGCAGGCGGATCAGGGCCTTGTCATCGAGGTCGGACAGCCAGGCACCCAGCGGGAATCCGGGAGTCTGTGCGGCGGTCATATCCTGACCAGCGTAAAGCAGCCCGCGCGATCCCTCTCCGGGCTCTCCCCCGCCGGTCTCGCCTCCGGTGGAGGAGCCTGCCACAATATGGAGCGTGGCTGACAACAAGAAGAACCATTACGTCGACAACGGCTGGCCCGTGCTCTCCGACGGCGATGATCACGCCGTGAGTGAGCTCGCCACCGACCGCACCGGCGCGCTGTCCCCGTTCGGCGACCTCACCTTTCCGTTGCCGGCCGAGGAGCTGCCCTTCATCCAGTCGGCCACCGTCGTCAACAGGTAGTAGTGGGACTGTCGCACCTCGACGAGTCCGGCGCGGCGCACATGGTCGACGTCACGGCCAAGGACGTCACCAAACGCATCGCGGTGGCCGTGGGCACCGTGCGTACCCGCGCCGATGTGGTGGCTCTCATCGCCTCGGGCGGCCTGCCCAAGGGTGACGCGCTGGCCACGGCTCGCGTGGCCGGGATTCTGGCCGCCAAGCGGACTCCCGAGTTGATTCCGCTGTGCCATCAGTTGGCGCTGACCGGCGTCGACGTGGACTTCGACGCCCGTGACACCGAGGTCACCGTCACCGCCACCGTGCGCAGCACCGACCGCACCGGCGTCGAGATGGAGGCCCTGACCGCGGTGAGCGTGGCCGCGCTGACGCTGTACGACATGATCAAGGCCGTCGACCCCGCCGCGCGCATCGACGACATCAAGGTGTTGCGCAAAGAAGGCGGTAAAACGGGATTGTGGGAAAGAACTACTCAGTGACGCGTTCGGCGCGGGTCATCATCGCCTCCACCCGTGCCGCAGCAGGGGTCTACGACGACCGGACGGGCCCCCTCATCGTCGGCTGGCTCTCTGATCGTGGTTATGACGTCACCGAACAGATGGTGGTCGCCGACGGGCACGCCGTGGGCGATGCCCTGCGCGCCGCGCTGGCCGAGCACGTCGACCTGATCATCACCTCTGGTGGCACCGGCATCTCACCTACGGATGCGACACCGGAATCCACAATCGCCGTACTCGACTATCAAATCCCTGGCCTGGCGGACGCCATCCGTCGCGCCGGCGTGCACAAGGTGCCCACCGCGGTGTTGTCCCGCGGGGTCTGCGGCGTCGCCGGGCGCACCCTTGTCATCAACCTGCCCGGCTCGCCGGGTGGGGTCAAGGACGGGCTGGGGGTGCTGGCGGGCGTGCTGGAGCATGCGCTGGACCAGCTGAGCGGCAAGGACCACCCGTCGCAGCGATGAGCGCTTGCGCGAAGAGGAGACCAATATGAGTGCGAGCGTCCTACGCGTCGATCTGACCGAGACGCCGATCTCGCTGACCGAATACGAGGCGCTGGTGGCCCATGAGGCGGCCGGAGCCGTGGTCGGCTTCTCCGGGGTGGTGCGTGATCACGACGGCGGCCGTTCGGTCATCCGGCTCGACTACTCCGCGCACCCCAACGCACTTCAGACCTTGGAAGAAGTGGCCGCCGAAGTCGCCGCGCAGGCCACCGGGGTACGGGCGATCGCGGTCAGCCACCGCATCGGCACCCTACATATAGGAGACGCCGCCCTGGTGGCCGCTGTGGCAGCGGACCATCGCGGGGCGGCGTTCGAAACCTGTGCCCGTCTCGTCGATACCGTCAAAGAGCGGCTTCCGGTGTGGAAGCACCAGTACTTCTCCGACGGCACCGACGAATGGGTCGGCTCGGCCTGAAACTCAGCCGTTGATGACGATGTTGCCGTCGATGCCCTGCTTCTCGATGGCCTGCTGGATCTGATCGAAGTAGCTGACCGGCTGTACCGCAGGGGCGGGAGCGGGCGCTTCTTCAGGAGCCGGAGCCGGTGCCTCAGGGGCCGGCACCTGCAGCGCGGCGTCGGCGATCGGAGCGGCCTCAGGGGCCGGGGCAAGCGCGGCGTCCATCGGAGCGGCTTCGGGAGCCGGGGCCGGAGCCTCAGGGGCCGGCGGAAGGTCCTCGGGGGCCGGCGGCAGCGCTTCGGGTGCGGGCGGCAGCGGGGCGTCCATCGGGGCCGCTTCGGGACCCGGGGCCGGAGCCTCAGGGGCCGGCGGCAGTTCGCCGTTGACCGCAGGTGCATCCAGCGGGGCAGCGGGAGCGGGCTCGTTGACCACGTTGCGCGGGGTGGCGCCCGAGAGGCCGCGTCCACAGACGGGCCAAGCGCCCTTGCCCTGGCCGGCCAGCACGCGCTCGGCGACGGCGATCTGCTGTTCCTTGGTGGCCATGTAGGCGTTGGGTGCGTACTCGCCGCCGCCGTTGGAAGACCACGTGCTGGGCGAGAACTGCAGGCCGCCGTGGTAGCCGTTGCCGGTGTTGATAGCCCAGTTGCCACCGGACTCACAACGGGCGACGGTGTCCCACTCGCCGTCGGTCGCCGCCATCGCCTGGCTGGCCATCGCGAGGCTGCCGCCTGCGATCGCAGCGCCGGTCACCGCGATCTTCGCGACGTTCTTGGCTGATGAAGACGTGGTGGGCTTGCGATGCCGTCCACTCATAAGCGTGAAGGTCCTCTCGTATGCGCCCACGAGGTCAGCTGTCGGGTTCGGGCGGGAGAGGTCGCCCGGCCGTCGTCGTCGAAACTCTGACGGCTTCACCCCAAGGGGCCGCAAGCGGCTCCTGGTCCTGAAGTAAATCGGTGGACCGGTTGGGTCCCCCGCCTCCATCCTTGTTGTTCGTCGTTAACCCCTGCCCGATGGATGGAGCTCGGCGCTTCGGTATGAGGGTGGGCCAACTGATTAGGGTCCGTTGACTTGGGAATGAACGGTAACTGCTGCCCGCTATCCCGTCACCTTTAGCGGCCTCGGGCGTTTTCGATCCGAGCAAACTCTAAAAGTTGTTTAAAGGTGCAGGTTATTTCTGCGTTGTCGCAGGTGAGCGAAGGGCTCCACCCCGCCGTAGCCAGCTCGTGACCATTTCGTTATGTGATGCAAATCACGTTAGCCGCCGGCGAAGGGGGGTAACACATCGATCGTCTGCTGCGTTGATATCGGCTTGCCCATATCGCGGACGGCGACCCCGTCCGCCAGGTATGAGCAGCGCTTTAGGACGCGCCCGAGCTCGGCGTCGCGACCGCTGAGGTGCTCGACGAGCGTCGCGATCGTGGAATCCTTTGCCAAATCTAACGTTTCCGCATCAACTCCGGCTGCGGCGGCCGCAGCAGCGAAATAGCGGACCGTGACGGCCATGGTGTGCCCTGTCATCTAGCCGCCGATCGCGCTCATCGGCCGGGCGGGCTGCACGAAATCCGGGTTGTTGATGCCGTGCCCGGCGGGCTTGCCCCACATCGCCGTCCGCCAGGCCGCCTCGATGTCGGCGTCGTCGGCGCCACCGCGCAGCAGGGCGCGCAGATCGCTCTCCTCGGTGGAGAACAGGCAGCTGCGGATCTGGCCGTCGGCGGTCAGCCTGGTGCGGTCACAGGCCGAACAGAAGGCGTGTGACACCGAGGCGATCACCCCGACGGTGCCCGCGGGGTGCTCGGCGCCTGCGGCGACCTGCCACAGCTCGGCGGGCGCTGAGCCGCGCGGCTTCGGATCGGTCCGCAGGTCGAAGTGCTTGCGCAGGGTGGCCAGGATGGTGTCGGCGTCGATCACCGTGCCGCGCTGCCAGGTGTGCCCGGCGTCAAGGGGCATCTGCTCGATGATCCGTAGTTGGTAGCCGTGGTCCAGGCAGTAGCCCAGCAGGGGCACGGCGTCGTCGAGGCCCGACACGGGATCCAGCACCGCGTTGACCTTCACCGGCGCCAACCCGGCCGCCTTGGCGGCCGCCAGGCCGTCCAGCACGTCGGCCAGTCGGTCCCGACGGGTGATGCGGGCGAAGTGGGCGGCGTCGACGCTGTCGAGGGAAACGTTGATCCGGTCCAGTCCGGCCTGCCGGAGACCGGCCGCGCGCCGGGCCAGCCCGATGCCGTTGGTGGTCAGCGTGATCTCCGGGCGGGGGCGCAGCGCCGCAGCTGCTGCCACCACGTCCTCCAGATGGCGGGTGACCAATGGTTCGCCGCCGGTGAACCGCACGCTCGTGATGCCCAGGCGGGTGACCGCGATGCGTAACAGTCGGCTCAGTTCGTCGGTGCTGAGCAGCGCGTCGCCGGGCAGCCAGTCCAGGCCCTCGGCGGGCATGCAGTACGTACAGCGCAGATTGCACTTGTCGGTCAGCGAGACCCGCAGGTCGGTGGCCACCCGGCCGTAGGTGTCGACCAGGGGCCCGGTTGTCGGTGCCGGATCGAGAGGCGGGGCGGGCCTGTTCACCGAAGGCAGCCCGAGCGAGGTCAGGGTCATACCGCGGCCTTCAGCGAGTCGACCGGGACGATCTCCTTGCCCAGCGGCACCAGCGAGACCGGGATCAGCTTGAGATCGGCCAGCGCCAGCGGGATTCCGATGATGGTGACCGCCATGGCCACCGCGCTGATCAGGTGGCCCAGCGCCAGCCACCAGCCGAACAGGACGATCCAGATGATGTTGCCGACCAGGGCGCCGGGCCGGGTGCCCGGCTTGTCCACGATGGTGCGGCCGAACGGCCACAGGGCATAGGAGGCGATGCGCAGCGAGGCGAACCCGAACGGGATCGTGATGATCAGGACGAAACAGATCAGCGCGGCCAGCAGGTATCCCAGCGCCAGCCACAGGCCGCCGAAGATCAACCAGATGATGTTCAGAATCACTCGCATTACCGGCGCATCTCTCTTCCAGAGGTGGTTTCAAGCCTACCGAGTAATAGGGGTGAAGCACCCAGGGAGGGCCGAGTAAGATCGCTCCATCGCGTCCCGGCGCTGACGGGGCGCGAACTTTATGTGTGTAGGTAGTTCTGACAAGACGAGCGGGTGAGTGCAGTGCCGACCGGCAAGGTGAAGTGGTACGACGCCGAAAAGGGCTTCGGCTTTGTGTCCCAGGAGGACGGCGAGGACGTCTATGTGCGGTCCTCGGCATTGCCCGCGGGTGTCGAAGGCCTGAAGGCCGGTCAACGTGTCGAGTTCGGCGTCGCGGCAGGCCGTCGTGGCCCGCAGGCGTTGAGCCTCAAGCTCATCGACCCGCCGCCGAGTCTGGCCCGGTCGCGGCGCGAGGCCGAGCGGCCCGAGCACAAGCACACGCCCGATGAGCTGCACGGCATGGTTTCGGACATGATCACGCTGCTCGAGGACATCGTGCAGCCCGAGCTGCGCAAGGGGCGCTACCCCGACCGCAAGGTCGCGCGCCGGGTGTCCGAGGTGGTCAAGGCCGTCGCGCAGGAGCTCGACGCCTAGTACTCCCGCGCAGAACGTCGGCTTGTGGTCGAGGATCCGCTGATTTTTCGAACACCAGCCAACGCTCGACGGGCACACTGGGTCCATGGCTCAGGGCACCTACGTCGCCGACAAGTCCAACTCCGGCGAGTTCAATCGCGATACCAACTACATCACCACCAGGATCACGGCCGACGGACGTGACGGTTACCCCGTCGAACCCGGCCGGTACCGGTTGATCGTTGCGCGGGCCTGCCCGTGGGCCAACCGCACGATCATCGTGCGGCGCCTGCTGGGCCTGGAAAACGTTCTCTCCATTGGCTTTTGCGGGCCGACGCACGACGCGCGCAGCTGGACCTTCGACCTCGATCCCGGTGGGCTCGACCCGGTGCTGAAGATTCCGCGGTTGCAGGACGCGTACTTCAAACGCGACCCGAACTACCCGAAGGGCATCACCGTGCCGGCGATCGTCGAGGTGGCCACGGGTGCGGTGGTGACCAACGACTTCGCCCAGATGACACTGGACTTCTCCACCGAGTGGACGGAGTACCACCGCGAGGGAGCCCCGCAGCTGTATCCCGAGCCGTTGCGCGCGGAGATCGACGAGGTGGCCAAGCGCATCTACACCGAGGTCAACAACGGGGTCTACCGGTGCGGCTTCGCCGGCTCGCAGGAGGCCTACGACCAGGCCTACGACCGGTTGTTCGCGACGCTGGACTGGCTCACCGACCGGCTGAGCACTCAGCGTTATCTGGTGGGCGACACCATCACCGAGGCCGACGTCCGGCTGTTCACCACGCTGGCCCGGTTCGACCCGGTCTACCACGGCCATTTCAAGTGCAACCGGTCCAAGCTCGCCGAGATGGACGTGCTGTGGGCGTACGCGCGAGACCTGTTCCAGACGCCCGGCTTCGGCGACACCATCGATTTCGTCCAGATCAAGCAGCACTACTACATCGTGCATTCGGACATCAACCCGACGCAGATCGTGCCCAAGGGCCCGGACCTGGCCAACTGGCTGACGCCGCATGGGCGGGAATCCCTGGGCGGCAGGCCTTTCGGTGACGGCACCCCGCCGGGGCCGACGCCGCAGGGTGAACGTGTCCCGGAGGGACACGGCGCGTCGTAGCCGGGAAGGTCAGAGGCCGGGCAGACAGTTGACGAACGGGATGAGCCCGGGGCACTGCTCGAAAATGTTCGGCGGATTCTCCGGCGGCGGAGGCGGCGGGATCGGCGTCGGGAACAGGTTGGGTCCCTCCCAGTAATGGGCAGGGGCGTGGGTTCGCACGTCATATTCGAAGTAGTAGGTGTGGCAGATACCCATGTCCCACACCAGGTCTGCATCCGACCGGGGCGGGTCGTTCGGCAGCGGTTGCCCAGGGCACCACTGGAACGGGCCGTAGGTGTAGGCGTGGGCGGTACCGAACCCGACGCCGAGCGCTCCCGCGACGCCGCCGCACACAAGTCCGGCGGTTGCCAGACCCACCCTCAGTGGCCTCATGAAAATACGTTAACGCTGCACAACCGTCGAAAATCACGGTCTGAGAGATCCGGTCCAGTGTTGCTTGTCAAGGCAAGCAGCAAAGCGGCCGGAGGCTCAGGGCCAGACGGTGCTGATCGACCATTCCGCATGCGGCAGCGCGAACTCCTCGCCGTCCTGGTCCTGAACCAGGGTCAGCACTTGCACCGCCAGGCCGGTCAGCCGACCCCGGTTGGGATCGACGGTCGGGATGGTCACGGCCAGCGTCGTCTTGGGCGCGAAGTACGACACCGTCGTGTCGATCGGGTTCTCGTACACCTGCAGCAGCCGCCACGGTGCACGGGCGACCGCACTGGGCACCGACAGCTGCACCGGGTTGTCTTTCCTGACCGCCAACTCGCCCGTGTCCCGCGGCTCCTTGCAGTCGTCGAGGTTGAGTACCTCGCAGTACTGGAACGGGCCGACCCGCACCGAGTGTCCGTGCGAGTACGCGCTGATCTCCGGAAGCTGGTCGCCCTGTGCACTGTGCAGTCGCCAGACCCCGACCGCGGTACCGGCGATCGCCAGTACGATCACGGCCCCCAGGACCGCCAGGACACGCTTCATCAGGACTCCCACTGTGCTGTTGTCGGGGCTGCCGCGGGACGGCTGCCGCCTTCTCGTGCGGCATGGACCGGGCGATTACCGCCCAGGCCCGGAATCAGGGATTCGCCGCGGTAGCTCACGATCGTCTGCGCCAGTCCGAGTATCAGCACGGCCGTGATCGTAGTGAACCCGACCGTGAGGTCCGTGTAGATCAGCACCCCGGTGGCGCCGCCGATAACCCAGGCCAGCTGCAGCACCGATTCCGAGCGGCCGAATGCCGAGGCCCGCGAGGCCTCGGGGAGATCGTCCTGCAGGGACGCGTCGAGGGAGGCCTTGGCGATGGCGCTGGCGCCCGAGGTGATCAGTGTCGCCCCAGCGGCCACCAGCAGGTTCCCGGTGAGCGCGGTGGCCAGCGCGACAACCGTGACGGCGGCCGCGGCCCGCACGACCAGCTGTGCGGGGCGGCCTAGCTTGAGCCGCGCGGCGGCTATGTTGCCGCCGAAGTTGCCGATTCCGGCCGCAGCCCCGATCAGTCCGAGGATCAGCAGCTGTTCCCAGCCGCTGGCATCGTGGGACTTGGCGACGAAAGCCGGGTACAGGAACAGGAATCCGACCATCACCTTGATGGTGCAGTTGCCCCACAGCGCGGTGATGGTGTTGCGGCCCAACGGTTGACGTTCGGCCTTGGGCTTGCCGGGGTGACGGCGCATCTCGTCCCGCCCGCCGGATTGACCGTGGTAGCTCAGGGTGGTGGGCACCTCACCCTCGGTGACCTCGACCCACTTCGGGATCCGCATCGACAGCACCGCGCCGGCCACCGAGACCGCGACGACCACGTACAGCGCCCCGGGCAGTTGAGCCACCTTGAACAGATATTCGGCCCCCGCGGCGATGCCGCCGCCGACGACGGTGCCGCCGAGCAGTCCGAAGGTGGTCAGTCGGGAGTTGACCCGGACCAGGTCGATCGAGGGGGGCAGCACCCGCGGCGTGACCGCGCTGCGCAGCACCGAGAAGGATTTGGACAGCACCATCATGCCCAGCGCGCACGGGTAGAGCACCCAGGACGGATAGCTCCCGGTGGCGCCGTCGTAGTTGGCGATCAAGATCACGATCAACCCGGTGCGTAGTGCGAACGAGGCCGCCAGCGCCATTCGGCGACCGTGCTGCAGGCGGTCCAGCGCGGGACCGATCAGCGGGGCGATCACGGCGAACGGCGCAATGGTGATCAGCAGGTACAGCGCGACCTTGCTCTTGGACTCGCCGCTGGCCGCAGCGAAGAACAACGTGTTGGCCAGTGCGACGGCCATGGCTGCGTCGACGGCGAAGTTTGCCACAACCGGCCAGGTCAGTGCGGTCAGCCCGGACTTGTCGGCGCCGTCGGCGGTGGCCGCGCGGTGCACGAAACCGTACATCCGCGAACCCATTTCGCGGCTGCGTGCCGCGGCGGCCCGGGTGACGGTGACCTTCTCACCGGCTGCCGCGCCGACGCCGTGGGAGCGTTGCGAGTCGTCCTGCCTGGGGTGCGCGGTGGTGTGTTGCTCGTCGAGCGGCGGCAGCCAGCGGTTGGAGCTGGGCACCGATTGTCTGCGTGGCCGCCGCGGCGTCTCGTCGCTGGGGTAGTTGGCCATTCCGGGATGTTCCGCGCCGTGATCGGCCGGCGGCCGCGGCGGGTAGTAGGTCACCCCCCGATTCTCTCTTATCGGGCGCTCGGGCGGCCGACAGGCGACCGGTGTGGTCTGGGGTCGTCCCGATCAGGCACTATGGAGGCGATGGAAAGCGTGACCGAATCTGCTGAGCAGACACCCGAGACCGGCCCGGCGGCACCGTCGCAGGAGCAGGAGGCGGTGCTGTTGGGTGCCGCCGAACAGGCTCGCGCGGCGCTGATCGAGTTCAGCGGCGAGGGCGCCGTGGGCGAATACCTCGGTGCGAGCATCGAGGACGCCTCGTCGGCCACGCACCGATTCCTGGCTGACCTGCCCGGTTACCGTGGCTGGCAGTGGGCCGTCGTGGTGGCTGCCTACCCGGGCGCCGACCACGCCACGATCAGCGAGCTGGTCCTGGTTCCGGGTCCGACGGCGCTGCTGGCGCCGGAGTGGGTGCCGTGGGAGGAGCGGGTTCGTCCCGGGGACCTCGGGCCCGGCGACCTGTTGGCCCCGCCGCCCAATGATCCGCGTCTGGTCCCGGGCTATGTGGCCACCGGTGATCCGCTGATCGACGATGCGGCCCTCGAGCTCGGCTTCGGCCGGCGTCAGGTGCTCAGCGAGTGGGGTCGGGCGCAGGCTGCGCAGCGCTGGCACGACGGCGATTACGGGCCGGGTTCGGCGATGGCCCGGTCGACACGCCGGGTCTGCCGCGACTGCGGCTTCTACCTGCCGCTCGGTGGCGCGCTGGGCGTGATGTTCGGCGTGTGCGCCAACGATCTGTCGGCCGACGGGCATGTGGTGGAGGCCGAGTACGGCTGCGGGGCCCATTCGGACACCCCGCAACCGCCCGGCACCGGGTCGCCGATGTACGAGCCGTACGACGACGGTGTGCTCGACACCGCCGACTGAGGCGAATCTGGTCCGGCCGACTGAGGCGAATCTGGTCCGGTGCTGAGGCGAGTTCGACCCAGTCGATGGAGTCGTCCCTAGTGCTCGGCGGCGGCCTTGATCCGGGCCAGCGAGTCTTTCATTCCCTCGACGAGTTCGTCCTCGAAGCTGGGGACGCCGCCGAACAACGCGCCGACCAGAGCGTTGGACACGGCTGTGGTGCCGTTCTCGGCGTGGCGGGATTCGGTCACCCGGGTGCCCGTGCCCGTCGGTTCCAGTTCGTAACTCCACACGGTGTTGTTGCCCTCCACCAGGAAGGACAGCTTCTTGTTGTCGACGACCTCGGTCAGCCGTGACGTGGTGGGCCAGAACACGAACTTGCGCCGGTTGAGGTTGAACGTGCGGGTTCCCGGACGCAGCGGGCCGAGCGGCTTCATGAGCCGGCACTGCGGGCTCCACTGCGGCATCCGGCGGAGGTCAGATATCAACCCCCAGACCTTGTCGACCGGTGCGTCGATGTCGATGGTGGCTTGCAGTAGGGGTGCGGCCATGGTGTCTCCTCAGGTCAATCCGCTTTGCGCACCGCGGGATCCGCGGCGCACGGCGCGGCGCTGGATCAGAAAGATAGTCGTGCCGAGAACGCCGATCGCCAGTCCGGCGACTGTGAACGGCCGCCAGTGTTGCAGACCGCTGACCGTGAAGGTCAGGACGGTGGCGATCAGCCAGCCCGTGGCGATCACCAGAATCACCGGCCACGGTTCCAGCAGTGCGGCAGGCAGGGCCGGCGGTTGGGGCTCCGGCGCGTCGTTGTCCTCGGTCATCGGTGACCAACGTATCCGATGCGGTCCGCGTTCATTGGTCTTGGTTTTAGCCCTTTACCTTGAGCGCCTCAGTACTATTTCCGATGTGAAGGATCCGGAGGCGCGGCTCGCCAATGATCTGGCCCTGGCGGTTGTTCGACTCGCGCGTCAATTACGTACGCGGCGTGCGGAATCCCCGGTTTCGCTGACCCAGTTCTCGGCGCTGGCCACCTTGGCCAAGGAGGGCGCGATGACACCGGGCGCGCTGGCATCGCGTGAGCGGGTGCGTCCTCCGTCGATGACCCGGGTGATCGCCTCACTGGCCGAACAGGGTCTGGTGGCGCGGGCCGCCCATCCGCTGGACGGACGCCAGATCGTGGTGTCCGCCTCACCGGCCGGGATGACCCTCGTCGAGGCCGAGCGCCGCGCGAGCCAGGAGTGGCTCAAGACGCAACTGTCCCGGTTGGATCCGGATGAACGCCAGACGTTGATCACCGCAGCCGATCTGATGTCGGCCATGGTTCTCGAAGGCGTGTGAGTCTGCTGCAGGTTATCGATATCGACGATCCGGCCGATTCCCGGTTGGACGACTTCCGCGACCTCAACAGCGTGGACCGGCGACCCGATCTGCCCAGTGGCAAAGGTCTGGTGATCGCCGAAGGCGTGCTGGTGGCGCAGCGGATGCTGGCCTCCCGCTTTGCCCCGCGTGCACTGCTTGGCACGGACCGGCGCCTGACGGAACTGGCCGCCGACCTCGAGGGTGTGGACGTGCCGTTCTACCGGACCGACGCCGACGTGATGGCTGCCGCGGTCGGGTTCCACCTCAACCGTGGCGTGCTGGCCTCGGCCTCGCGGGCGCCGGAGCTGACGGTGGCGGAGGTGATCTCCGAGGCGCGCACCGTGGCGGTGCTCGAAGGGGTCAACGACCACGAGAACCTCGGCTCGATCTTCCGCAATGCCGCCGGACTGGCGGTCGATGCCGTGGTGTTCGGGGCGGGGTGCGCAGATCCGCTGTACCGGCGGGCGGTGCGGGTGTCGATGGGCCACGCCCTGCTGGTTCCGTTCGCGCGGGCCTCCTCGTGGCCCGGTGATCTGGAGCTCTTGCGGGACAAGGGGTTCCGACTCATGGCGATGACTCCCGATCCGGCTGCCGCGACCCTGTCCGAAGCGATGACGCAGCTCGAAGGGGATCGGGTGGCGGTACTGGTCGGCGCCGAGGGGCCAGGCCTGACCGAGCACACGATGCGGGCCAGCGACGTGCGTGTACGCATCCCGATGTCACGCGGCACCGATTCGCTCAACGTCGCCACGGCGGCGGCGCTCGCGTTCTACGAGCGTGCCCGGCTCGGGAGCTGAACTCGCGTTAGATTGACACCGTGACCGACGATTCCACGCCGTGGGCGACCGGCCTGACGGTGGCGGGTTTCGTGGCAGCCGTGCTCGCCGCGGCCATCGTGGTACTCGGGATGGGGCTGTTGCGCGTGCACCCGCTGCTGGCGGTGGGCCTGAACATGGTCGCCGTCGGGGGATTGGCGCCCACCGTGTGGGGCTGGCGGCACCGGCCGGTGTGGCGCTGGTTCGTGCTGGGGTCGGGTGTCGGTGTGGCGGGCGGGTGGCTGGCACTGCTGGCCATCGGGCTGACCCAGGGCTGACCTCAGGCCACCAGTCGTGCGCCACAGAGCGGTCGACAGCGCTGAACATTGAGGTCACCGGGTAGCCGCAATCTTCAGCGCAAGTAGTTGTCCACAGGTGCGCGGAACGGGTCTGGTCGTGGAGGAGCCGGTGGGCAAGCATCGATGGCGTGGACATCGAGGACGTGCTTCGGCAGCAGTCGGGGGTGATCTCGCGTCGGCAGGCCCTGGATGCGGGGCTGCAGCAGCACGACATTCGACGGTTGCTCCGGCGCAATGAGTGGGCGCGGGTCCACGACGGCGTCTACGTCGATCACACCGGACCTTTGTCCTGGCTGCAACGAGCCTGGGCCGCAGTGCTTTACGCAGCTCCGGCGGCGTTGTGCCTGGAATCGGCGTTGACCGGCGAGGGTGCGGTGATCCATGTCGCAGTCTCCCGTGACCGGGGCGTGCTGGCCGAACCACCCGGAGTGCGCATCCACCATCTGACCCACCTGCAGGAGCGGGTGCTCTGGCATGTCGGTCCGCCACGGCTGCGTTTCGAAGAAGCGGCCCTTGACGTCGCATGTCAGGCCGTATCCGAGTTCGATGCGATTGCGGTGCTGGCCGACGCTTGCCAATCGCGGCGCACTACGGCGCGACGTCTGCTGCGAGCCCTCGACGCCCGTCGGCGGGTTCGCAGACGACGCTGGCTGCGGGCGGTGATCGTCGACATCGCCGAGGGCAGCTGCTCGGTCCTGGAGCACAGGTACCTCAACCGCGTGGAACGGGCGCACGGATTGCCCCGGGCCGCTCGTCAGAAGCGTTGGACGTCATCGGTGAAGGTGAGCTACCGCGATGCCGAGTACGACCGACGGCTCGTGGTCGAACTCGACGGCCTCCTGTTCCACAACACTGCATCGGCACGAAACAAGGATGTCGAGCGTGATCTCGACGCCGCGGTCGACGGCCGCTCAACCGTCCGACTGTCCTACCGTCAGGTTTTCGACCGACCGTGCCGGACCGCCGCGAAGATCGCCCAGGTGATGCGGCGACAGGGAATCGCAGTGAGTGGCCACGCCTGCGGTCCGGACTGCGAGTTCACCCGCGTCGAGCTGGCGGCCTGACTAGATAACGCTGAAGATTGTGGCTACCTGATGGCCGCAATCTTCAGCACTGACTCCACGAAAACGATCAGGGCTGGGTGCCCGAGGAACGCACGCCCAACAGCACGTCCTCCCAGGCCGGAACCGTCGCACGGGCCTTGCGGCTGCGCTTGGGCGCCGGGGGAGCCGGCGCGGGCATAGGTTCGGCCGGCCGGCTGAACTGCTCGGGTGCCGCCGCCGGGACGTCGTGGGTCTCGGCCTCGTGGTTGTCGAACAGATGCGGGACCGCAGCGACCGGGCGCAGCGGCCTGTCGAAATCGGGGTTGATCAGCTGGCGGGCCGCGTCGTCCGACGCCGAGACGGTGCCGCCGTGGGCCCCGGGGGAATAGCGGAAGTGCGCGACGTTGTCCGACCGACCGGCCTTCCAGGCCAGCTGCACGGTCCAGCGGCTGTCTTCATTACGCCAGGCGTCCCAGGCGATCGAATCGGGATCGAGGCCCCGCGCCACGATGGCCTGCGTCACGGTTTCGAGCAGTGTCAGCACGGCGGGTCCGTCGGCCAGTACCGGATGCGCTGCGGTGGCCAACTCGGCCGCCCGCGCGCGCTCCAGCAATACCGGATGGGCAAATCGCTCGACCCGTTCGATCGGCACTCCGGCTGCTGCGGCCAACTGCTCGACCGATGCGCCGGCGCGGATCTTTGCCTGAATCTCCTTGGGTCGCAGCACGTTCTGCACCTCTACATCGATCTCGGGCTGATTCGAGGTGACCTTGTCGCCGCGCATCGCGGCGCGCAACCGGTCGTCGACACGCAAGCTGAACGTCTCTTTGGAGTCGTCGTCTTCGCAGATGATGCGTCTGCCGTCTACGTTCAATCCAACGACTCTGAGTTCTCGCATACCGACCTGACCTCCTGCGCGAACCCTACTGCGTTATCAGCCCGTTACCGGGCTGACACGCTGGCGGAGGGCTACCGGGATCGAAGGATTGCTCAGAGCTGGCCGACGACCCAGTCGACGCAGGCGGTCAGGGCGCTCACGTCGTCGGGCTCCACGGCCGGGAACATGCCGATCCGCAGCTGGTTACGCCCGAGCTTGCGGTAGGGCTCGGTATCCACGATCCCGTTGGCGCGCAGCACCTTGGCGACTGCGGCGGCATCCACCGAATCGCTGAAGTCGATCGTGCCGACGACCTGCGAGCGCAGGGCCGGATCGGTGACGAACGGGGTGGCGAACGACGTGCCCTCGGCCCACGAGTACAGCCGCTGCGAGGAGTCTGCGGTGCGCTTGACGGCCCAGTCCAGCCCGCCGTTGCCGTTGAGCCAGTCGATCTGCTCGGCCAGCAGGATCAGCGTGGCGATAGCCGGGGTGTTGTACGTCTGGTTCTTGAGGCTGTTCTCGACCGCGATGGGCAGCGACAGGAAATCGGGCACCCAGCGGTCCGATGCGCCGATGGCCTCGATGCGGGCCAGTGCCGCGGGGCTGACGATGGCCAGCCACAGGCCGCCGTCGCCGGCGAAATTCTTCTGCGGCGCAAAGTAATACGCGTCGGTGTCGGCGATGTCGACGGGCAGGCCGCCGGCGGCCGAGGTGGCGTCGATCAGCACCAGCGCATCACCGGCCGGGCGCTGCACCGGCACCGAGACGCCGGTCGAGGTTTCGTTGTGGGCCCAGGCGACGGCGTCGACCGACGGGTCGGACTGCGGCTGCGGTGCGGTGCCCGGATCGGTCTTGACGATGATCGGGTCGCCGATGAACGGGTTCTTGGCCACGCACGAGGCGAACTTCGAGCTGAACTCCCCGTAGGTGAGGTGCAGCGATTTCTTGTCGATCAGACCGAACGCCGCGGCATCCCAGAATGCGGTCGAGCCGCCGTTGCCGAGGATCACCTCGTAGCCATCGGGAACCGAGAACAGCTCGCGCAGCCCGTCGCGGACGCGGCCGACGAGATTCTTGATCGGTGCCTGCCGGTGGGACGTGCCGAACAGATCCCCGGCAGCGGCCAGCGCGGTCAGTTGCTCCGGGCGGACCTTGGAGGGTCCACATCCGAAACGGCCATCGCGGGGCTTGATATCGGCGGGGATGATCAGTTCAGCCATGGGACCAGCCTAAAGTCGGCCGCTACCGCGTCAAAATTCGGGCACCGTCGGTGGTGAGCGCCACAGTGTGTTCGCTGTGCGCGGCGCGGGCTCCGGTGGCGCTGCGGAGTGTCCAGCCGTCGGGGTCGTGGACGTAGCCCGTGGTGCCGTCGGCGATCAGCATCGGCTCGATCGCGATCACCAGTCCGGGCTGCAATGTCATGCCTTGGCCGGGCCGTCCCGAGTTGGGGACGTGTGGCGCCTCGTGCATGGTGCGCCCGATCCCGTGGCCGCCGTGGTTGGCCAGCAGCCCGTAGCCGGCCTCGCGGGCCACCGAGGCGATGGCGTGTCCGACGTCACCGAGGGTGTTGCCGGGCCGTACCGCGGCGATCCCCGCGGCCAGGGCTGCGTCCGTCGCCTCGATCAGCGCGGTGTCGGCCGCTGCTGCGGTGCCCACGACGAAGCTGCGGGCGGAGTCTCCGCACCAGCCGTCGAGGATTGCTCCGAAGTCCACCGACACCAGGTCGCCGTCGGCCAGGACGGTGTCGTCGGGGATGCCGTGCACCACGGCGTCGTTGACGCTCACGCACAGCACCGCGGGGAAGGGTTTGGGCGCCCACCGCGGGTGGTAGTTCAGGAACGGCGAGGAGGCGTGATGCGCGGCGAGGATATCGGCGGCGATTCGGTCCAAATCGGCCGTGGTATGGCCCGGAGCGGCCTGACTGGCAATTGTTTGCAGTGTGTCGGCTACCACAGCTCCGGCCGCCGCCATCGCCTCGACCTGGTCTTCGGTCTTCAGATCGACCACGTGCGGTCACCTATCGGCAAACAATTCAAATCAGGCATGGACTTTTACTCGATACCTGCGGTACCGTTTGTACAACAGGTGGGTAGATGTAAACCTCAGACAAGTATAGAGAGGTCTGCAACATGGCTCGGACCAAGATGGTCAGGCGCTGGCGCAAGAACATGGACGTCAGCGACGACGTTCAGTACACCGACATGCTCGCGACGCTGTCCGAGGGCTCGGTGCGACGCAATTTCAACCCGTACAAGGACATCGACTGGGATTCTCCGGAATTTGCCGTCATCCCCAACGATCCGCGCTGGATCCTGCCCGGGACCGACCCGATGGGCGGTCACCCGTGGTACCAGGCGCAGCCGGTCGAGCGGCAGATCGAGATCGGCATGTGGCGCCAGGCCAACGTCGCCAAGGTCGGCCTGCACTTCGAGAACATCCTGATTCGCGGCCTGATGGAGTACTCGTTCTGGGTGCCCAACGGCTCGCCGGAATACCGGTACTGCCTGCACGAATCGGTTGAGGAGTGCAACCACACCCTGATGTTCCAGGAGATGGTCAACCGCATCGGCATGGACGTGCCGGGCATGCCGCGGCTGCTCAAGTGGCTGCAGCCGCTCATCCCGCTGGCTGCGGGCCCGCTGCCGATCCCGTTCTTCTTCGGCGTGCTCGCCGGCGAGGAGCCCATCGACCACACGCAGAAGAACGTGCTGCGCGAGGGCAAGGCACTGCACCCGATCATGGAACGGGTGATGGCGATCCACGTCGCCGAGGAGGCGCGGCACATCTCGTTCGCGCACCAGTACCTGCACAAGCGGGTGCCGAACCTGCGCCGTCGTCAGCGCTGGATCCTGTCGCTGTTCGTGCCGCTGACCATGCGCATCCTGTGCTCGGCGATCATCGTGCCGCCGCGCACGTTCTGGAAGGAATTCGACATCCCGCGCTCGGTGCGCAAGGAGTTGTTCTTCCGTTCGCCGGAGTCGCGCAAGATGCTGCGGGACATGTTCGGTGATGTCCGCATGCTGTGCCACGACACCGGTCTGATGAACCCGATCGCCAAGCTGATCTGGCGGATCTGCAAGATCGACGGGGCGCCGAGCCGCTACCGTAGCGAGCCACAGCGCGAGCACCTGGTCTCGGTCGCCTGAAGCTCGTCCGGAAAGCGCAAGGTCTGCAGAGGTTCTAGATGCCCCACGTGATCACCCAGTCGTGTTGTAGCGACGGGTCCTGTGTCTACGCGTGCCCGGTGAACTGCATCCATCCCTCACCGGATGAGCCGGGCTTCGCGACGGCCGAGATGCTCTACATCGACCCCGAGGCGTGTGTGGACTGCGGCGCGTGCGTGAGCGCCTGCCCGGTCGGCGCCATCGCGGCCGATACCAAGCTCACGGACAAGCAGCTGCCGTTCATCGAGTTGAACGCCGCCTTCTACCCGAAGCGGGAAGGCAAGCTGCCGCCGACGTCGAAGCTGGCGCCGGTGATCGCGGCACCGCATGTGGCGGCGCGGCCAGGCGGTCCGTTGACGGTGGCCATCGTGGGCTCCGGCCCGGCCGCCATGTACGCGGCCGATGAACTGCTGACGCAGCGTGGCGTGCGCGTCAATGTGTTCGAGAAGCTGCCGACGCCCTACGGGCTGGTGCGTGCCGGTGTGGCACCGGACCATCAGAGCACCAAGCGGGTGACGACGCTGTTCGACACCATCGGCAGGCAGCCCGGTTTCCGGTTCTACCTCAACGTCGAGGTCGGTAAGCACCTGTCGCACGCCGACCTGCTGGAGCACCATCACGCCGTGCTGTACGCGGTGGGTGCGCCCAACGACCGACGGCTCGACATCGACGGCATGAATCTGCCCGGCACGGGCACCGCCACCGAGATGGTGGCCTGGATCAACGGGCACCCGGAGTTCACCGATCTGCCGGTGGACCTGAGCCACGAGCGGGTGGTCATCGTCGGCAACGGGAACGTCGCATTCGACGTCGCCCGAGTGCTCACCACCGATCCGGATATGTTGGCCCGCACCGACATCTCCGATCACGCGTTGGCGGCCCTGCGCAACTCGAAGGTCTCCGAGGTGGTCATCGCGGCCCGCCGCGGCCCCGCCGAATCGGCCTTCACCCTGCCTGAGCTGATCGGCCTGACCGCGACCTGTGACGTGGTGCTCGACGAGGCCGATCACCAGCTGGTGGTCGCAGATCTGGCCCGCGAGACCGATCCGCTGACCCGCAACAAGCTGGAGATCCTGACCAAGCTGGGCAATGCGTCCGCACCGCTGACCCGGCCGCGGATCCGGTTGGCCTACCGTCTCACCCCGCAGCGTGTGCTCGGCGAGGACCGGGTGGCCGGCATCGAATTCGGTCTCACCGGAACCGATCAGGTGCGTGAGCTGGAGGCCGGCCTGGTGCTGACCTCGATCGGCTACCGCGGCAAGGCAATTGCCGATCTTCCGTTTGACGACGATGCCGCCGTAGTGCCCAACGACGCCGGACGCGTGCGCGGTGCGTCGGGCGCCTACGTGGCCGGCTGGATCAAGCGCGGGCCCACCGGCTTCATCGGCACCAACAAGTCATGCGCGGCGCAGACCGTGCACCAGCTGGTCGACGATTACAACGCCGGCGCGCTGACCGATCCGGTGCACAAGGCGGCCGCCCTGGACAAGCTGGTGCGTACCCGCCAGCCCGCCATGGTCGACGCCGCCGGGTGGCGGGCGATCGACGCCGCCGAGATCGCCCGCGGTGGCGAGGACCGTCCACGGGACAAGTTCACCTCGGTCGACGAGATGGTCGCGGTCGCCGCGACGGCACCGAAACCGACTGTGCGGCAGCGACTCACCGCGAGCCTGCAGGCACACTGAGTTGCCGGGGCCCGCTCGGGATTACTCGAAGCCGGGCCCGTGCAACGGCTCCCCGAAGCGCATCGAAAGCTCCACCAGCGGTTCGACGGTGCGTAGCGCCAACTCGACACGGTCGGACAGCGAGCCCGTCAACAGCACCCAGGAGTGCCCGGCCGCGGTCAGAGCGTCGGCGAACCAACCGGTCATCGCCGCCCGCATATCCAGGTCTCCCTCCCGCATGCCGTCGTCGTGCCACGGCACGTCTGTGTGGTCGGTGAGCAGATACACCGCACGGCGCGGCACCCGGGTCCAGGGCTGACCGCTGCGTGCGGCCGTCCCGAGATAGCGGCGTTCCCAGACCGCGGTGGCGAACGCGTCGGTGTCACACACCAGGATCGGTGAGCCGTCGCGAGCGGCGGCTTCCTCCCGGCGGTTCTGCTCGGCCCCGATGTAATCGAAATCGGTGTGATCCCACACCAATTCGTCGATGGCGCGGTCGGGTTGGCGTTCCCAGAGCCGGGCTGTGTGCTCGCGACCGTACTCCTCGACGTTGCGCGTCGTGGCCCACACTCCGCCGCGTGCCGCATAGTGCTGCTGCAGTTGCGCAGCGACCGTCGTCGTCCCCGTCGACTCGGCACCGAGCACGACGACCCGGGTCGTCAGCCCCGCGCGCGTGGCCGGGGCCAGTTCGAGCCACCGGCCGGCCAGGTCGCGGCGGACGGCCGAGGCGCTGACCGGGCTCCGGGTGATCCGCACACTCGCGGCGTCGAACCAGCGTGCCAGCTCGTCACCGTAGTCGTCGCCGCAGAACACCGCGTCGACTTCGGCCGGGCAGCCTGCCGCCCGCAACCCGGCCCGCATGGCAGCCACCTGCGCTGCCCACACGCGCTGGTCGGTGACGTCCAGCGGTGCATCGCAAGGGATTCCGGCGACGGTCACGTTCGTCTGCGCCGAGTGTGTCTCTCGGAGCCAGTCCACCCGATCGGTCAGCGGCACAGTCTCCGGTGCGGCCGCCATCACCAGCGCGCTCACCCGGCCGCACCGGTTCGCCGCGTCCGTGATGGCGGCGTGGTGTCCGCGATGGGGCGGATAGAACTTGCCGATGAACAGGCCGTGACCGAACTCGCTCATGGCACCCGCACCTTCCGCCAGGACTGCAGCCCCGACAGACACAGCACCAGGAACACCGCGTAGATCGCCGCGGTCAGGTTCAGGTCCCGGCTCACGTACAGCGGGATGTAGACGCAGTCGGCGGCAATCCAGAAGTACCAGGTCTGGACGTACTTCCCGTTCAGCAGCCACTGCGCGACCAGTGACAGGCTCGTGGTGAGCGCGTCGAGAAACGGCGCCGCGTCGTGGGCGGCGCGCAGGATGACCGTCAGCAGAGCCGTGCCGGCTACGACAACGCCAACGCACCAACCGATTTGGTCCGGTCGGGCCCGGGTGACCATCAGCGGGGTGCGACCGGCGTTGCCGTACCGCCACTGCCACCACCCGGCGAAACCCAGTGCGATATAGAGCACCTGAAGACCGGCGTCGGCCCACAGCCGGGCCGAGGTGAACAGCACCAGGAAAAACAGGCAGTTGGCGATACCCACCGGGAAGTTGGCGATGTGCCTGCGCACGGTCAGCGCCACGCACAGCCCGCCGGTGAGGAAGCCCAGCAGCTCGGCCCAGCTGACCGCGTCGCCGCCCAACACGAACAGCGTGGTGTTGAGCGGCTGCACGAGCTGCGCCAGCCAGTCCAGCATCGACTCTCCCCTCCGGTTGTTCCGCGTCGACCCTAACCGGGAGCGGTGAATTCGAACCTGCCTGCGGTCAGCACCGCGATCAGATCGGCGCACGCCCTGGGGTGGAACCGCGCGATGAACTCGTCCTCCTGGGCGGCCCACCGGTCCCAGTACGGCCGGTAGGTCTCGCCGTCGCGGTCCAGTGCCCGGCGCTTGCGCTCGGTGTCGTCGGCGTCGACCCAGATACCCAGATCGGCCAGCGCCCGGCCGGCCGGGGTGAGCGCCCCGATGCCTTCGACGATCAGCCGTTGCCCGGGTTCGACCTCGTGGTGCCCACTCGGAGCGGCGGTGGCCCAATCCCATTGCCGCCAGTGTCCGTTATGCCCGGCCGCCCGTGGCTCGAGCAGCGAATGCTGCACATGCTCTGCGGCCCACGCCAATCCGTCCCATCCCGGGTAGATGTCGTCAAGGCGGACCACGACGGAATCGGCCCAGCTCTCGTGCAGTTGTGCCGCCAGCGTCGACTTGCCCGACCCGGAACGGCCGTCGATCAGCACGGTCGTCGCGGCGGGGCCGAGCCGGCCCAGGATCTCATCGAGCGCCAATGAAGTTCCAGGCTCCGGAGGAAACCGAGACGCCGATGGCGACTGCGGCGATGGCGAATCCCGCCGCGATCAAGGCGAATTCGCGAACACCGAACGGCGACGGCCGGGCCCAGGTGCGCGTGGGGTAGGCGCCGAACCCGCGGGCTTCCATCGCGGTGGCAAGCTTCGACCCGCGCCGCACGGCAAACACCAGCAGGGCGAACGTCTGCCCCGCGATCCGGCGCACTCTCGCATGGTCGGCCACCCCGCGGGCCCGCCTGGCATAGCCGAGATACTGCCAGTCCTGTCCGAGCAGCCCGACCAGTCGCAGGCCGGCCAGGGCGCCGATCACGAACCGGGCCGGCAGTCGCAGCACCTGACCCAAACCGTCTGCTAATTCGGTCGATTCGACGTCGATGAACAGGATGACCGACGGCAGTGCGATGGCCAGGACCCGGAGGAAGGTGGCGGCGGCCAGGGCGATGGATCCGTCACTGATTGTGACGAGGAAGAAGTGCCAGTACACCGTTCCGCTGACCTGCCCGTAGAGCAGGATGGTGATCGCGGTGAGCGTGGCCGCGAGGGCGACCACCGCACCTCGGGTCAGCGCCGCCCGCAGTCGCACACCGACCACGACGAACAACACGATCTCCCCGGCCAGTGCGGTCAGCGCCGAGACCCAGTCGACCGACAGCACCAGGGCACCCGCGATGACCAGCGCGGTGAGCAGTCGTGCGACCGGGTTGATCGTGCGCGCGGTCATGGTGCGGTCTCCGCGGTGGGCTCCCAGTCGGGCAGCACGATCCGGGCGTCGGCGAGCACGTCGGCAAAATCGAGATCGTGGGTTGCGGCGACGACCGCCGTACCGCCATCGGCGATTTCGGCCAGCAACCGGGTCAACTCCTCCCACGTGCGGCGGTCCTGGCCGAAGGTCGGCTCGTCGAGGATGATCACCTTGGGCGCGGTCGCCAGCATCGTTGCCACCGAAAGGCGGCGCTTCTCGCCACCCGACAGCGTGTACGGGTTCACCGTGGCGAGGTGTGTCAGATGCAGGCGTTCGAGGAGTTCGTCGGTGCGGGCGGTGATCTCGGCGGTGGGGAGTTTGATGGCCTTGGGCCCCAACGAGAGTTCGTCGCGCACCGTGGCGGTGAGGAACTGATGCTCAGGATCCTGGAACACGCTGCCGATCCGGGTGAGCAGTTCTTTCGACCGCCATTTGACGGGCTTGCGGCGGGACGGGGAAGGGGCGAAATCGGGGTGTGCCTCGAGACGTCCGGTGGGCACGGGCAACAGGCCGCCGAGAGTGAGCGCCAGCGTCGACTTACCCGCCCCGTTCGGACCGGTGATCACCGTGGTCCGTCCGGCCTCGATCTCGAAGTTCAACCCGACGTGCATCGGCGGATCCCCCGGGTGGGCCAGTGCGAGATCCGTGGCATGCAGCAGTGATTCGCGGGCTGCGGACCGGTGGCGGGTGATCTCGGGCAGCGGGGTCTCCGGCACCCACACACCCGATCGGACCAGGTAGTCGTGATTGCGCCGGATGGTCGCATCCGGTGTTCCGTCGGCGATCACCTGACCGTCGGCGCCGAGCACGACGACGCGGTCGATGACGGGCATCCACACATCGGTGCGGTGCTCGATGACGATGAGTGTCGCGCCGGTCCGGGCGGCCGAGGCGGCAACCGCATCCCGCACTTCGAGGACACCGGCAGGGTCGAGGTTCGCCGTCGGTTCGTCGAGCAGGATGAGGCCGGGATCCATCGCGATCACCCCGGCCAGTGCGAGCCGCTGTTTCTGTCCGCCGGACAGTTCCGAGGTGGATTGGGACAGAGCCAGTTTCAGGCCGACGGCGTCGAGGGCCGTTCGGACCCGGGGCCAGATCTGTTCGCGCGGAACGCCGAGGTTCTCCATGCCGAAGGCGACGTCGTCACCGACCCGGGACAGGATCACCTGGGCGTCGGGATCCTGCAGCACCATCCCGATCCGGTGACGCTGTTCGCTCGGCGCGGCACCATCGACCCGCAGTGTTCCCGCCTGCCTGCCCTCTTCGGCACCGCCGAGTAATCCCGCAATGCCATGCAGCAGAGTCGATTTCCCGGCGCCGGACGGTCCCAGCAGCAACACCCGCTCGCCGGGCTCGATCCGCAGATCGAGATCCCGCACGGCCCAGGCGGCGCGTCCGGCATGGCACCAACCCCAGGTGTGCGCCGTGACGGTGGCACCGGCGCCGTGCGGTGAGCTCATCGAGCCTCGGGGCCGATCCGCCCCGAGGCGAACCGGCTCAGCGCGCCGGTCTTCGCCAGACCCCTGACCGCGAACCAGGACAGGAGCCCGGCGACGAGTGCGCCGGACACGATCGCCGAAACCGTGTAGATCGCGGCGAACGTGTTGGCCGAACCGGGATACCAGAGGATGAGGTCGTTGATCGCCAGGGCGAGCCCGGCGACGGCCCCGGCGATCAGCGCGACCGGCAATCCCCAGCGGCGGTAGAGGAACACCGCGAAAACCAGTTCCGCGCCGAGCCCCTGCACCAGTCCGGATTCGAGCGTGAGCACACCCCACTGGTTGCCGACCAACGCCGACACCGTGGCCGCGACGAGCTCGCCGTACAGGGCCGCGCCGGGCTTGCGGATCACCAGGGCGGTGAGCACACCGGCGAACAACCAGCCGCCGGCGAGCAATGCCTGTAGACCCGGAAGCGCCGCCGTCAATGGTGCGCCGATCGGGTTGGACGCGATGTTCCACACGACGAACACCAGCCCGGCCGCCGTTGCGAGGACGCTGGCGACGACGATGTCCACGACCCGCCAGCGCAGGGCGCGGGCAGCCGGCGTGGTGTCGGTGGGCTGGGTGTTCATCGATCTCCTTCGTGGCAGGAGATCAGTATGGACTGCGCGCGACGGCGGGGGAGTGGGCTACTGCCCGGACTGCATGGCCTGTGCGATCTCCTCGGGACTGACCTCGCGCACCGGCTGCCCGAGTGACCACTGGTGGCCGAACGGGTCGCGCACCATGCCGTAGCGGTCACCCCAGAACTGGTCCTCCAGCGGCATGATGACCTCTGCGCCGGCGTCGACCGCCTTGGCGAAACTGGCCTCGACATCGGTCACGGTGAGGTGGATGGTCACCGGGGTGCCGCCCAGCGCCTTGGGGGTCGTCGACTTGCCGTCGTTGTACTCGGGAAAGTCGTCGTTGAGCATGACCGTGGACCCGTTGATGCCGAGCGCGGCGTGGATCAGTCTGCGGCCGTCGGGGCCGGGCACCCGGCCCAGCTCCGTGGCACCGAATGCCTTGACGTAGAAGTCAATTGCCGCGGCGGCGTCGTCGACAACCAGATGCGGCAGGACTGCGGGTGTTACTTCGATCGCCATGATCTTCTCCTGGTGTGGGTGAGCGGTTTCAATGCAGACCCGCGCGGCAGGCGGATCTCATCGGCGGACAGGTCCCATGGAACCACTGCCCTCTGACACCCGCACGAACCGCGAAACTACGCTTTGTGACGGAAATGGCCCTGAACTCGTCAGAACCCGTAGTTTCGGCGCAAGAAGCGGGCACCGCTCACGACGTGGCGATCTTGTCCCATCCGGTGACCGACTGCACGCTGCGCGGTTCGGGGCCGACGTAGATGGCGGCCGGACGGACCAGCTTGCCCAGCCGTTTCTGTTCCATGATGTGCGCGCACCAGCCGGCGGTCCGGCCACAGGTGAACATCGCGGGCATCATCGAGGCGGGCACCTCGGCGAAGTCCAGGATCACCGCCGCCCAGAACTCGACATTGGTCTCGATGGCCCGGTCCGGGCGCCGTTCGCGAAGCTCCGCCAGCGCGGCCTGCTCCAGGGCTGCGGCCACCTCGTAACGGGGCGCCTCAAGGCGTTTCGCCGTGGCCCGCAGTACCCGGGCCCGTGGATCCTCGGCCCGGTACACGCGGTGCCCGAAGCCCATCAGCTTGTCGCCGCGGTCCAGGATGGATTTCACCACCGCGCGGGCGTCACCGGACTTCTCGACCTCTTCGATCATCGGCAGCACCCGGGCCGGGGCACCGCCGTGCAGCGGCCCGCTCATCGCGCCCACCGCGCCGGAGAGGGAGGCCGCGACATCGGCGCCTGTGGAGGCGATCACCCGGGCCGTGAACGTCGACGCGTTCATCCCGTGTTCGGCGGCGGTGACCCAGTAGGCGTCGATCGCCTCGACGTGCCTGGGATCCGGGTCGCCCTGCCAGCGCGTCATGAAACGTGCTGTGACCGTGTCACATTCGTCGATCCGGCGTTGCGGTACGGCGGGCTGGTAAATGCCGCGGGCGGACTGGGCGACGTAGGACAGCGCCATGACCGAGGCCCGGGCCAACTGGTCACGTGCGGTGGTGTCGTCGATGTCCAACAGCGGCGCGTAGCCCCAGATCGGTGCGAGCATCGCCAGTCCGGCCTGGACGTCGACGCGGACGTCGCCGCTGTGTATGGGCAGCGGGAACGGCTCGGCCGGGGGCAGGCCCGTGCCGAAACTGCCGTCGACCAGCAGTCCCCACACGTCGCCGAAGGTGACCCGGCGGTCCACGAGTTCCTCGATGTCCACGCCCCGGTAGCGCAGCGCGCCGCCGTCCTTGTCCGGCTCGGCGATCTCGGTGGTGAAGGCGACGACGCCTTCGAGGCCGGCAACGAAGTCTTCCGGTACAGCTGGCATGGCCAGATTGTTGCACCAAGTCCAGGCGTAGCGTTACCGCGGTGGCCATACCTTCCGGACCAGCGCCTGAACACGACCAACACGACCTGGCTGCCATGCGCGTGGATTACGTGGAGAAGGACGGCTGCGGCGACCTGGACGTCGATTGGCTGGGCGAGGACCCGGCAACCGGTTGGCTGACGCTGTTGCGGACCTGGCTGGCCGATGCGTTCCGCGCCGGGGTGGCCGAGGCCAATGCCATGGTCGTGGCCACCACCGACGGCGAGGGAAGACCCGTCACCCGAACCGTGTTGTGCAAGAGCATGGACGAGACAGGCATCACGTTCTACACCAACTATGACTCCGCCAAAGGGTCACAGCTGGCTGCGCATCCGTACGCGTCGGCGACCTTCCCCTGGTACCGGCTGGGGCGCCAGGTCCATGTGCGCGGACCGGTGACGAAGGTGAGCCGTGAGGCCACCCAGGAGTACTGGTCGAAGCGCCCCCGGGGTTCGCAGCTCGGTGCGTGGGCGTCGCAGCAGTCGAGCCCGATCGCGTCGCGCCCGGCGCTGCTCGACCAGCTCGCCGAGGTGACGGCGCGGTTCGCCGATCTCGAAACGGTTCCGGTGCCGCCGAACTGGGGCGGCTACCTGATCGCGCCGGAGAGCGTGGAGTTCTGGCAGGGCCGGGAGAACCGGGTACACAACCGAATTCGCGTGATCGGCAATCAAGCCGAACGCCTCCAGCCCTAGTGCGTAGGTTCTTCGCCGACACCACACCCCTGCGCACCCCGGACTTCCGGCGGCTGTGGGTGGCTGGTATCCCCACGGTGATCGGCGCCAACCTGACCATCTTCGCGGTGCCGGTGCAGCTGTACGTGCTCACCGAGAACTCCGCCTATGTCGGGTTGTCCGGCCTGTTCGCGCTCGTCCCACTGGTGGTCTTCGGCCTGTGGGGCGGTGCCTGGGCCGACGCGATGGACCGCAGGCTGCTGCTGATCATCGCCTCGATCGGCCTGGCCGTGTCGTCGGTGCTGTTGTGGCTGCAGGCCGCGCTGTCGCTGAACAACGTCTGGGTGGTGCTGTGTCTGCTGTCGGTGCAGCAGGCGTTCTTCGCGATCAACAGCCCGACCCGGTCGGCGGCGATCCCACGGATGCTGCCGGGCGAGCAGTTGCCCGCGGCGAACGCGCTGAACATGACGGTCTTCCAGTTCGGTGCGATCGTCGGACCGCTGCTGGCCGGGGTGATGTTGCACTGGGTGGATCTGTCGACGCTCTATCTCATCGACGCCATCTGCTGCCTGGTGCCGATCTGGGCCACGTTCCGGCTGGCGCCGATGCCGCCGGTCAGCACCGAGGACGGCGGTTCGCGATGGGGCCTGACGGCGGTGCTGGACGGTTTCCGCTACCTCGCCGGTAACCGGGTGGTGTTGATGTCGTTCGTCGTCGACCTGGTGGCGATGATCTTCGGGATGCCTCGCGCGCTCTTCCCCCAGATGGCACACGAGAGCTTCGGCGGTCCGGTGGAGGGCGGCACGGCCATGGCATTGCTGGCGGCAGCGATGTCGGTGGGTGCGGTGGCCGGTGGCGTCTTCTCGGGCTGGCTGCCGCGGATCCGCAGGCAGGGACTGGCCGTGGTCGTGGCCATCGTGGTGTGGGGCGTGGCGATGGCCGGGTTCGGTGTCGCGGGCGGGGCGGCAGGCGGCAGCGCCGGGCTGGTGTTGTGGATTGCGTTGGCGTTCTTGGCCGTTGGTGGTGCGGCCGATATGGTGTCGGCCGCGTTCCGGTCGACGATCCTGCAGCAGGCGGCCTCTGACGAACTGCGCGGCCGGCTACAGGGCGTCTTCACGGTCGTGGTCGCCGGCGGCCCGCGACTGGCGGACACATTGCACGGCGCGGCAGCGGCAGCGGTGGGCACCACGGTCGCCGCGGCGGGCGGCGGGGCGCTGGTGATCGTCGGTGTGCTGATCGCCGCGCTCGCGGTGCCGGCGTTCGTGCGCTATCGGGTGGGCGCGGACGGCGCACAGACGACCGTCCCGCAGGAACAGTCCGAGGCTGACAAAGTATGACCACCGGCGAATGGCACTCAACGCCACATAGTTGCCGAAATGGACCGAAAAGCAGGCCTTTGAGGGCTAACATCCGATCTCGTGGTTGACGGGATGCGCCAGGCCGAGACCGGATTGCGTGAACGCAAGAAGCAACGCACCCGAGCGATGCTGATCGAGGCCGCGATCGACCTGTGCGACCGCCACGGATTCGAGAGCACCACCGTCGAGCAGATCGCGGCGGTCGCAGATGTCTCGCCCCGCACCTTCAGCCGCTACTTCGCCACCAAGGATGCGGTGGTGCTGGCGTTCGTCGACGAGGTGATCGAGAGCGTGGCGGTCGAGTTGACGGCGCAACCGGACGACATCGGCCATCTCGAGGCGGTGTACCGCGCTCACGTGCAGGCCTTCCTCAAGACCAAGACCGCGCCGCCGACCCAGCTCACGGCCGATCGGCTGTTGGCCTCGGCGCGCATCGTCACCTCGTCGCCGGCGTTGATGCACACCGCGTCGCAGTTCCGGGCGGATGCGGTCAACGTCGCGCTGTCCCGGCGGATGGGCGTGCCCGGCGACGATCGCCGGCTCAAGCTGACGGCCGTGGTGTGGGGTTCGATCATCATGACGGCCATCGCTGAGCTGGGGTCCCGGGCCGATTGGGCTTCGGTGAGCGTGGACGACATCGTCGACAAGATCAAGGCGACGTACGCCGATTTCCTGGCGGTCGTCGAGGGTGCGGGATAGCTCGCGGGAGCTCCACATCCGGGAAATCTTGGCGCACAGCCGACCCCGCAGATGCGGTTAGGCTCAATCGGCCGCGTGAATGCGAAGTATCGGCAGTATTCGTCGGGTTCCGCGCAGTTCAGCGAACGCCGCTGCGCACGGAGGCGCCGGGCCCGATTACCATCGAATCTTCGGATCGTCGTCGGTTGGCGATCGCTGTTCGGCGGGGTCAACGAGCAATGGGTGGGGAAAAGCAGATGACAGACGGCTGGCACGGGGACGGCCCGGCTGATCCATTCGGCAACAACCCATTCGGCGGCCCACGACGGGCGATGGCTTCGGCCAACCATGGGGTCGCCGTGCAGCCTGCTTCGATAGCATCACGTGGTGCGGTTCGGGGGACTGGCTTCGTGTTCAGCGGTGGGCATCCCACGCTGCGCCGACCTGGCTCGACCGAGAACTGAAGACGGAAGGATTGGTGGCGTTTGAGCACCCCGAGTCCATTCGATTTCAGCGACTTCGGTCCCCCGGCCCGGACCGGACCCTCCGGCCCGCCTCCCGGCCCCGGCGGGCGTCCCGCACCAGGGCCGGGTGGGCCCTCGTCGGGTTTCGACCCGTGGGCCGGCGCACCTCAGTCCCAGCCTCAGCCTCAGCGAGCCTCGCACGAGGTCTTCGGGGGGCCGCCTGCCGGCCAGCCCATGGGGGCGCAGGACGCGTTCGGCCAGCCCATCACGGTCGGGCCGGGAGCGGCCGCGCTGCGGACCACCGGACCACCGTTGATCTGGTTTGCGGTGGCGCTCGCACTGGCCCTGGCCGGAGTGATCGTCGCGGTGATCGGCGCGGTCATGGGGCCGATGATCCTCACGGCGGTCGCGGGCTGGTTGTTGGCCGGACCGGTGGCCATCGGCGCGCTGGCGGTCTACACACGGGTCGACACCCGGCGCCGCACGGATGCCATCTACTCGGCGCCGAACTGGACCTCGACGCTGTACTGGGCGGTGCTGGCGGTGTGCCTGGTGGGTATCGCCGTAGGGGCCTGGCAGATCGCCCTGTGGGCGGGCAGGCTCTAGAGCGATGACGAGGGGATTGCACAGGGGATTTGTGCGCGTCGTCGCCACGATGGTGCTGGTCGTGTTGACCGGGCTGGCGACCGTGCTGGTCGGTTTGACCCTCCCGACCGCGTCGGCACAGGAATCGGCCGGCGGCGCCCAGCGCTTCGGTGCGTGTCTGGCCGCGCAGAAGACCGGTGACCTGTTGCTGTTGTTCGACGAGTCGAGCAGCTTGCAGCAAAGCGATCCACAGGGCGCGCGGGTGCAGGCCGCCCGCTACCTGCTGCAGACCCTGGGGCGCTATGTCGGACGGGTGGATGCGGACCTTGAGGTGGCGTCGGCCGGCTTCTCCGACACGTACACCCCGGAACACGACTGGACCCGCCTCACTGATGCCAACGCCGGTGAACTGGCGCAGCAACTGGGCAGCCTGGAGTCCAAGAACACCGGCATCGACACCGACTACTGGGTAGCTCTGGACGGGGCACGTCAGGCGTTGGCGGCCCGCGCGAAGAACACCGAGGGCGGTCAACGCTGCCAGGCGATCGCGTGGTTCTCCGATGGCAAGATCGACTTCACCGCACGCGAGGTGGCCAAGCCGTACGCCGACGGCGTCGATCTGAGCAGCCAGGACGGGGTCGATCAGGCCCGGCAGCGCGCGATCGACTCGATCTGCCGGTCCGGCGGCGTGGCCGATCAGGTGCGGTCGTCGGGGATCGTCATGCTCGGCATCGGCCTGGGTGCCACCACGGCGCCGGCGGACTTCGACGTGATGAGCGCGATCAGCACTGGGAAGGGTCTCGCGGGCAAGACCTGTGGGGACAAGACCGATCCGGTGCCGGGCGACTTCTATTCGGTCGCCGACATCGACGACATGCTGTTCGCATTCGACGCACTCAATCCGGACCCGGGTATCGAGAGCCAGGGCGCGGTGTGTCAGCTGCAGGTGTGCCCGGAGGCCAAGCACAACTTCGTGCTGGACCGCTCGATCAAGTCGGTGACCATCCTCGGCTCCGGCGACGTGCCCGGCGTGGTGCCCTATCTGGTGTCACCGTCGGGGCAGACCGTCGAGTTGCCACGCAAAGACGGCGCGACCGACATCGACGTCGCGGGCGTCAAGGTGACGTACGAGTGGCTGTCCGAGACCGGGCAGAACATCGTCATGCAGAACACCGGCGGCGGTGAGTGGATCGGCCAGTGGGGCATCGTCTACGTCGATACCGCCGGTAAGCACCCCGACGCGGTGTCGAAGGTCAGCATCCACATCTCCACCGACATCTTCCCTGCCCTGATCAGCAGTGACGGTAAGCAAGGGCCTGCAGTCACGTGGCACAGCGGCCAAACCCTGGACGGGGTGACCTTCGGCCTCGTCGACGGGCAGAACAAGCCTCTGACGCCCACCGACCTGGTTGGTTCGGCCACGCTGTCGGCACAGCTGGTGCCTGCCGGGGCCGCGCCCATCAACCTGCTCGCCAATGTCCCGAAGGAGGACATCGGCAAACCGGTGAAGGTCGATCTGAGCCAGGTCGAGCCCGGCCCGGCCACGTTGAAGATGTCATTGGTCGTCACCACCGCGCCGGCAGTGGACCTGACGGGTGTGCAGGTAGCGCCCGGTACCCAGTTGTCGCCGCAGAACGTCGACGTCAACCTGCAGATCCTGCCCAAGCTCGGCCTGCCGTCGCCGGGCGAGCGGATCGACTTCGGCAGCGTCCAGGCCGCAGAGGGAGCGACAGCGTCGCTGAACGTCACCGGCCCGGGTTGCGTATGGATCGCCGATTCCGACGCCGTCACGGTAGAAGCCGGCCCGGAGGGCATCGGTACACCGAAGGTGACTTCGGCGGCGAACTCGCCGGGCAACTGCCTGAAGCTGCAGGAGGGGCAGACCGGGAAGCTGGACGTCACCCTCCGCACCGAGCAGGACGGGCACGGCGGCCTCAACGGCACGGTCCCGCTGCACGTCGCCGCGCTGGAAAACCCCGATGACTCGCAGACGGTCCAGGTGCCGTTCACCGCATCGTTGATCAAGCCGTTGAGCACCGTCAACTTCGTGCTGGTGCTCATCGCCGCGCTCCTGCTCGGCCCGGGCATCCCGCTGGGGTTGCTGTACCTGTCGAAGTGGTGGGTGAGCAAGATCCCCGACATCCCGCTGTTGGCCGAACGGATCCGGGCCGAGGTGCGTTCGGACATCGCGCTGCGGGACGGCGAACCGTTCGCGATGGTCGACACCGATCTGGTCAACCCGGTACCCGGGCTGGCCGGCGGTACGCGTCGGCTCTCGGTGCTGGGAACGACGCTGACCGTGGTGTTGGGCCGCAGCCCGTTCGGCGCGGGCCACGTCAGCGTCGACGCCGGCCACCTGGTCACCACCGGTTCCGAATTGCCGGCCACCGATGCCACGGGCCTGCACGCGGTGCTGCCGCTGGCGGTGCACAACACCTGGGTGGTGTTGCACGATCCGCGTGGGCCGTCCACCGAGGCCGAAGTGTTGTTGCTGGTCAGCGGCAACACGGACATCGCGGCGCGGGAAAAGCTCTACGAAGAGGTGGCGCGCCGGCTGCCCGAGGTTCTCAACGGCCTTCGGTTGCGGGCCGTCCAGGCCGGGCTGGCGTCACCGCACGACGATGCCGGGCCGGGGGCGTCCCCGTTCGGTGATACCGCCGTGGGAGCGCCGGTCGGCTACGACCCGTTCGCCGATGGTGCACAACCGTCGGGACCGCCGCCGATGGGTCCCCCGCCGTCGGGGCCCGGTCCCGGTCGGCCCGGGCCGGCCCAACCACAGCGGTATGACAGCGATCCGTTCAATCCGTTTGGAGAAGGAGCCTGATGCGACGATTCCTGGTAGTGGGATGCGGCGGTTCGGGTGGCGCCACGTTGGCGTTCATGATGGACCAGCTTCGCTCCGAACTGCACGCCGCCGGCGTCGACAAGGTGCTGTCGGGTTGGCAGTTCGTGCACATCGACGTGCCCAGCGCCGCCGAATCGGGGCCCGAGGGTCTCGCCAACGTGCCCGCGCAGGGCGGCAGCTACATCGGTTGTGGCCCGCAGGGCAGCAGCTACGCGATCCTCGACGGCGCGCTGTCGCAGCGGCTGGCCGCCGACGGTGCGCTGGACGCCATCGCCACCTGGGCGCCGCGCAATCCGCAAGAGGTGACCAACCCGATCTCGGCAGGTGCGGGGCAGTACCGCGCCATCGGCCGGATGATCACGCTGAGCAAGGCCAGCGAGATCCATGCCCGGCTGCAGGCGGCCTGGGATGCCTTGTTCCGGGTCGAGACCATCTCGGAGATGTCGACGGTCAGCGTGCCCGGCATGGGCCGATTCGACCCCAACGAGCCGCCGCTGGTGCTCGTGGTGTCGTCGATGGCCGGCGGTGCGGGCGCCTCGATGGCGCTGGACATCTGCCGGCTGCTGACCCTGGTCACCGGCCTGGACCCGAAGCTGATGGGCGTCTTCATGGTGACCCCCGACATCTTCGAGTCGCTGCCGGAGAGCGCGCGGATCGGTGTCCGGGCCAACGCGCTGGCCATGCTGGGCGAGATCGTCGCCAGCCAGACCGGCGCGGCCCGCGAACACGACGTGCGCATCCTGCGCGCGTTGGGCCAGCATCACGGTGACGGCGAGCCGATCCCGTTCGCCCGCGTCTTCCCGGTGGGCCGCTACATCGGCGCCGACCGCACCCTGTTCGGCGACGGCTCCCAGTACGCCGTGTACCGCGGTCTGGCCCGCGGGCTGGCCGGCCTGATGATGAGCGGTAAGGCCAGCGACCAGTTCGTGTCCTACGACCTCGGCAACACCGCGTCGCCGACCGGCGACCGTGACGTGCTCGGCTGGGGTATCTCGTCGTGGGATGTGTTGCCGTGGGGCACCTATGGTTTCTCCAGCCTGAGCATGGGACGGGACCGCTACGCGGAGTACGCCGCGCAGCGCCTGGCCCGCAGCTGTGCCGACAAGCTGTCGTTCGGGCACCTGCAGGCCGGCAATCCGGCGTCCAGCAATGAACAGCTGGACACGTTGCTGAGCAGCCAGTGGCAGGCGCACTGCAACGAGCTGCGGATGCCGGCCGCGGCCGGCGACGAGCAGGCACGCGTCGGCATCCTGGGCAACTGGATCGCCAACGGCGCCTTCCCGCCCGAGGCGGTGTCCTCCACCGTCAACGGGCTGATCGAGCGGCAACTACGCGGCTACCTGCCCAACCCCCAGGGCATGTCCGCCGAGCAGTGGGTGCCGGTGTTCCGTCAGGCCGTGATGAACCGCCGCGCCGACCTGGCCCGGGCCTGCTCCGAGACCGCGTACGCGATGGTGTTCTCCTGGCATCGGGAGTTCGCCGACCAGGTCGAGCAGATGGTCGGTACCGCGGCCGCTTCGCTCGGCCTGCCCTATGCCCGCGAGCTGATCGACCGGCTACGCCTGCACCTCGACAGCGTCCTGGCGCCCGGCATCGCGCAACTCGGCGCCATGGGCCCGCCCGATATCGTCGCGATCCCTCCGCAGGTCGACGCCGCCCTGCGGTCCCTGCGAGGCGTGATGACCAACGCCGACCAGGTGCTGGGCATCGCACTGGACGGTTTCCGGTCGACGGTGCGCCGCCAGCTCTATGCCGACGCCGCGGCCCGGATGGCCGATGTGCTGCGGGTGATGGGCGCCGAATTGCTGGCGCCGCTGCGCGATGCGCTGGGCGAGGCGATGATCCTGCTGGAGAAGGCCCGGTCCGAGCCGCCGTCAGACGTCGGCCTGGCCCGCCTGTCCACCGACCAGTACGTGGCATGGCCGTCCGACGCCGACGAGCTGGTGCCCTCACGGTTCGCCGAAGCCAACAACGAGGTGCTGCTGATCAGCTCCTCGGCGTTCAAGCAGCGCTACGAAACCGACCTGCCCAAAGCGGTGGGCGGTTCGAACGCGATGATCCCGCTGCGCACCGCCGTCGACGACGCCACCACCCGGGTGATCCTCGGCCTGTGGCAGACCACCGGCGGCACGGCAGCGCCGGGCGGGCTCGTCGAGCGCACCGCGACGTGGGTGACCCGGGCGCTGGGCACCGATCCGGAGAACGGGCGGCCGCGAGTGCCTTCGATGGCGCAGTTCGACGTGCACACCCGGCCCGCCGAACTGCTGGCGCGGGCCCGGCTCTACGTGGGACGGCCCGGCGAGTCGTTCGAGGAGTTCTGCAAGGTCTCGTTGCGGGACTACGTGCAGGGCGCGGGCGCCTCGGAATCGGAGCTGGTCAACCGGCGTCGTGACATCGACACCAAGTTCGCCGAGGCCCTGTCGCTGGCCCGGCCGCTGGCCAGTGTCAACGATCAGGCGTTGCAGCGGGTGCACCCCGGCCAGCAGGTCGAGTACCGGTACAAGTTCTCCGAGATCCCGTTCGCGGGCCAGCCCGTGGCCGACACGTTGGCCGAGGTGCTGCGCGCCAACCCGCGCATCGACCAGGCCACCAAGGACAACTACGGCCGGTCGCTGTCCGACGAGGACAGCGTCACCCGCATCGACATCTTCGGGTCCTACCCGAACTACTCACCGCTGGTGTTCGATTCGGTGCTCAAGCCGGCCGCGCAGCAGTGGGCGCAGACCGCCGGTCCGGGCCGGGGGGCGTTCTGGCGGTACCGCCGTTCGCGGCCGTTGTCGGCGTCACTGCCGATGACCGACGCCGAACGGCGCACCATGACCGCGGGTTGGTTCCTCGGTCAGATGCTCGGACGGATCCAGATCCCGGCGTCGCCGTTCACCGATCCGGTGCGCATCTACGACGGGGACGACAACCAGTGGCTGGGCTTCCCGAATCCGCTGCTGACCCCTCCGTCGGCGTTCACCGCGTCCTACGACTGGCTGCCCGCGGTGCTGGAGTCGAGCCTGCTGGCCATCGCCACCTCCCATGAGCCGCCGGTGATGCGGTCGCTGCGGCCGTACACGGTGCTGCGTGCGCTCTATGACTCGCACAGCCAGGACCCGGCCAGCGGCATCGTCGAGCTGTCGGCGGCGGCACTGGTGCGGGAGTTCCTCAAGACCGGAACCTCCGGCCCGGGGATCACTTCCCGGGTCGGGCCGATCGCGGCCGCGCAGACCGCAGAGGAGAGGCAGGCGGCCGCCGAAACGTGGTTGGGCAACGTCCGTGACGTCGCGGCCCAGTACCTGCCGGCCGACACCCCCGGGGCCACCCCCGATGGTGCGTTCACGACCGTCGCCACCCGGTCCAAGGCCGCCAAGACGCCGATTTTCCGTGACGTGGCGCCCGATGTGTTCTGGGCGACCGAGGCGCTGATCAAGCTGTTGCAGCGCGAGGGTGCGGCGTTGGCTCAGGGTGAGACGGCCGGTGCGGGCGCGTTCTTCGATGACGGCGGCTCGGTCGTCATCCCCGATGGCGGGACGTTCTGACGATGGCGCTTCCCGGGACAACTCCGACCGCCGCGCCGCAGCGGGCGTTGACGGTGCTGCTGGCGCCCCGCCCACAGACCGAGGAGATCCTGTCCGTCCTGGTGGATTACTCCGCGGTCGGTCTGATCGGGTCGTTCGTGTGGGTCGACGCCGCCGAAGTCGGCGACAGCTCGACGCACGGAACGCTGGTTCGCGACGGACAGTGCGAGCCGGTGGTGCTGCAGCAGATGCTGACCGGTGAACGCTATGACCGGATCCGGATCGCGGTGCTCGTCCCGGTCGACGTCTCGCCGACCGATCGGGTCCCGCTGGCGGTCGAGCAGGCAGTGGAGCAAACCGTCCGCAGCAGTTCGATGGGTGCGCCGATCAACCTGCTGCGGCTGTTGTTCACCCGCGGTGACGCGGTCCCCACCACTCCCGATCTGGCGCTGGTGCTCGAGGGCTGGCACAACCTGTTGATCGCGCCGGAAGATTCGGCGGCGCCCGGTCTGGGTGCGGTGGCCTGGGGCCGGCTCACCGATCCGTTGGATGTGGCGCAGTTCGCCGCTCCGGTGGTGGCCGGCGTGACGGGGTTGTGGGCCGGGGTGGACCAGGGTCCCTTCGACACGTTGGAAATCCTGCCGGGGCAGACGGTACGCGCGGTGCGGGCGTTCTATCGGTGGCTCGATACCGACGGCGTGGAGGAAGGGCTTCGGGCGCACCTGTTCGACCCGACGGGCCGGCTGCCGCTGCCCCGCGGTGGGCAGGTGCCGGTGGTCTACGTCGAGGATGTCCCGACCGCCGCCCAGTCGATGGCGCGCGCGTTGTGGACGAAACACCGGGACGTGCTGCGCGGTCCGAGGATCGCGGCGACCGCAGGCCCGGAGCAGGCCATCTCGATCTGGGCCGCGATGAAGATGTTCCTCAAGTTCATGGGTGCGGCTGTCCGCAGCGCACCCGCGGCGTGGTGGTCGGCAGTGATGGGGACCGTCACCTCGGCGGTGGTCACCACGGTGCAGAGCACCGTCTTCGGCCGCACCGACTCGGCGTTCGCCGTGGTCGCCGACACCACCCAGTCCGACTGGCAGGACCTGGGCCGCAGCGCGGAAACCCTGAGTAACGCCCTGGGCGGGCAGCCGGAACATTTCGCCCAGCAGGACATGAGCGGGTTGTGGACCGACTTCGTCAACGGCGCACTGACTTTGGCCGACGGAGGCCGGCGCGCCGGCGGGCTGGAGCCCGTCCAGGTCGGCGCGGCCATCGGGGTGGTCTACAACGCCGCCGACGTGGTGCCGAGTGCGTCCGAGCGCTTCCAGGGCATTCCGACGTCGCTGGCGGCGGTGATCGGCGTCAGCTCGGTCGAGGGCGCCGATGTGCTCGGTGCGGCCAACCTGCGGGATCGGCTGCAGCGCGCGTACTCCGACCCGGCGGCCGGCGTAGAGGCCCGCAACACCGGGACCGAGCTCGATCGCTGGCAGGCGTCCGTCACGAAAAGCTATGCCTGGCAGGTCAGCTCGATCCTGGCCGATTTCATGCACCGGGGCCGCGCCGAGGTGGCGGATCTGGTGTCCCAGATTCAGACGCTGGCGAACCGCGGTGCGGTCGACGAGCGGCTGAAGGCACGGCAGCAGGCCATCAGCACCATCCTCAAGACGTTCACCTGGGCGCTGCTGGCCGTGCTGGTGATCCTGATCGGTGTGGCCGCCTTGGACTGGGTGCGGTGGAAGTTCGCCCTGTCCACCGGCGGAGCCCTGATCGGCCTGTACATCATCGTGTCGATGGCATTGTTCCTGCTCGGTCAGCGAGACCTGTTCGCCGAGATGAACATGCGCAAATCGCAGGCCGCCGAACTGGACGCGTTGCAGGCGAACTTACGTACCGCAGTGCAGGACGTGGGCCGGTTGTCGACGGCCTACGGCCAGCTGCTGGCCTGGTGCAGGACCCTGGGCACCGTGCTGCGGGCACCCTTCGGTGCGGCACCGCCGGCACGTCCGCCGGTCGGTCAACTCGTCGCAGGGCTGCCGCGGTCCACCCAGGTCGGGGTGGCGATGGCGTCGACGGAGCAGGCCGACAACGCCATTCACGGCATCCAGAGCCGGCTCTATGCCCTGGGTTGGCTGAGCAAACCGTGGGAGGACATGGTCGGCGAGGCGGCCGCGCGGTTGCGTGAGGAGCCGACGGCGTTGTTCAAGCAGCCCGGTGTGGGCTCGTCCTCGGGGCTCGACCAATGGTCTCAGGCGGTGATCGGCGGCCGGGTGAAACCCACCGGTGCCGACGCGCTGTGGGCCCGGGTGGAGCACATGTTCAACGAGGACAGCGGGACCGGGGTCAGCGACACGCTGACCCGAAACGTCCTGGTGCCCACCATCGGTCGGCAGGTGCCCGCCCAGCAGTTCAGCGCCGGAATCACCGATCACCGACCCGGCCATGCCGCCCCGTTCGACGCGTCGCTGTTCACCCATGCCGCCGTGACGGCGGGCCGTTCGGCGGTCGCCGTGGACAAGGTGACCGTCAACCGTCGGGGGCTGGGCTACCGGGCGGTCGTGGTGCAGGCCAGCGACGGTCTGCCGCCGTATGACTTCGCGTTGTTCGAGACTCCGGTGGCGGTCACGCCCGGGTTCGAGGACGAGCCGACAACGATGATCAGCCGGGCCGACCTTGGTGTGCCGCCCGGGGAGGACATGGTGTTCTAGCGATGAATGATCCACGTCCCGCCCCCGACAACGAGGACGATCCGCGGTTGGCGCCGCTGCTGGCCTGGCGTCAGCAGTTGCTCGACTCCGGGGTCGTGGCTGCCCGCAGCTTCAAGGAAGCCCACGTGCGCCTGGTGTTGCGGTCGGGTTGCACCGACGTCGAACGGATCCGGGCGATGCTGCCGGGCTCGGTGGCCGAGCATGCCGAGGACATGGCCCGGGTGCTGGCCGAGTTGGGCGACGCAGGACCTGGGCCCGACGCCCCCTCGGGGCGGCACCGCTCCGGCGAATCCGTCACCGAGTCCGTGACCGAAACCGTCGAGACGCCGGGCCCGCCGGTCTCTCCTGCGCCGGCTCTGCCGGCCGAAGCGGCGCCGCCGCCGCCTGCGCCGGCCGAAACACCGTTGAGCGCAGCCGATTTCGCGCCGTTCGCGTTCGGTGCCCAGCAGCCGCCGAGTCACAACATCGCGCTGCGGCGACGCCCGGACGGTGCCACGCTGGACCTGAGCTGGCCGCCGTACGAGTCGGCTGAACCGGTGGTGCTCTACCGCCTGGTCAGCGCCGAGGGTGACGCGCCGTACGCGCCGGACCGGGCTGACCTGGTGGCCGCCACCGCAAACTCGTACGCCGAGGACGCCCGGCCCGCCACATCTGCGGCCCGGCACTTCCAGGTGTGGGTGAACGTCGGGTCGTCGCGTGCCGACGCGCTCGCTGCCCAACCGGTGCTGTACGCCGCCGGGGTGCTGGTCAGCCCGCTCACCGCGTTCGACATCCGGGAGGATTCCGGACGGGTCATCGGACAGTGGGCGGTGCCGACCGGGGTGAGCGCGGTGTTCGTCTACCGCATCCCGGCCGAGGACGCCGGCCGCGACGGCCCTCAGTACCGGATCCTGGCCGACAGCGCCAACCTTTCCGGGTTCATCGACACCGACACCGTTCGCGGGCAGCGCTATCTGTACCGGGCCCGGTGCGCGGCCACCGTGGACGGCGTGCTGCGACTGTCCGAGGCGGTCGAGGCTGATGTCGCGGTGTCTGCGGTGTTGGAGCCGGTCACCGACCTGGCGGTGGTGGCCGGTGGTGACGGCTCGGTGTTCGACCTGACCTGGACGCCTCCGCCCGCCGGGCGCGTGGTGATCTACCGCAGCGAGAACGGGCCCAACGCCGGCGCCGATTCCGCCGAACTGGCCGAGGACGCCCTCGAACAGGTAGGACTCACGCCCGAGTTGCAGCTGACCCAGCCGGTGGTCACGCGGCACACACCGGACGGCAGGCCGGAGTCGGTGTTGGTCGCGGTGTCGTGGCCGGCCGATTGGAGCCGTGCCTACCTGACTCCGGTGACGCTGCTCGGCGGGCGCGCCCTGTTGGGCAAGACCTTGTCGTCGGTGCGAACCGGCACGATCACCGACATCGAACTGGCCGAGTACTGCAACAAGCAGGTGCTGACGTTCGACTGGCCGGACGGCGCCGCCGGCGTCGTGATGTACCTGGCCCCGAAGGGACACGATCCGCGTGACGGGCTCACCGGCAAGTCGTTCGAGATCTCGCTGCAGGAGTACGAGAAATACGGCGGCATGCAGTTGACCGGGCAACTCCCCGTGGGCGGCTGCTCGCTGCACCTGGCACCGGTGGCGTTCTCCGGCGGACGGCGCGTCACCGGCACGGTCACCAGCACCGAGTACGCCGGGCTACTACGGCTGCAGTACGCCGTGCAGGTTGCCCGTGACCCCAACGGTTTTCCGGTTTCCGCCACGATCGCGATGCGCTCCGAACACGACCTGCCGGGGTCTCCGGCTTTCGTGTTGGTCAACAATCCACAGCGAATTCCGCTCGGCGTGCATGACGGTCAGGCCGTCGATGTGGCGCCGCTCACCGAGCAGGGCCAGATCGGTGACCGGCCCTCGAAGGAGTTGCGCTGGGCGGCTCTCACCACGACCGGCACGGGCGAGCTGTGGGCCGCTGATGTGCGTGGCTTGCAAGGATGGATCAGGTTGTTCGTGAACACCCCCACACCCGCGCGGCTCCGGGTCATCGCTCTGCTCGACCCGCCGGTGGAGACCCTGCGACTCACCCCGCCGGCGCGATGACCACTCGCTACGGGCAGTTGGCCTACACGTCGTTCGACAAGGTCGGGTCTGCCGGCGGCTGGCAGGTCAAAGAGTCCACCGGAGGGTTGACTGCCGACGAGACACAGCAGTTGATCGCCGGTGTGCGCACGGTCTTCCATCCGGTGGAGCCGCTACCCGCCTACCCGACACCCGAACAGTTGGAGAGCGGCCCGCGCCGCCTGGCCTACTGCCCGCTCGACAGTGGTGCGGCTGGTTACTGGCATTCGATTCCGGCCGGGTCCGACAGCACCGGGCGGCCGGGCAACGTGTTCGCCCACGTGGTGCTGGACCGGCAGCCCGATGCCGCGCGCCGGCCGATCGAATGGTGGCGGTCGGCCGAATGGCTGCGGCCGTACGGGCCTGTGGCGGTTTCCCGCGCGGCCCTGCCGCCGCGCGCCCCGGAGCCGGGTGCGGTGGTGACGAAGGACAGCGTGATCGCGTTCGCGCTCGATCCCGCCACGTGGCGCCTGACCACCTTGTTCGGGCTGCTGGATGCTGTCGTCGCCGCGCTCGCCGGTGGTCCGTCGGTGGTGTTCGGGGCTGAATCACCCGAATCGGCCGCGCAGTGGATCGGGTTGGTCAGCTTCCTGATGTCGTCCGGGACCGCAGCGGACTTGGGTTTCTCGACCTTCGACCGCGCCGATCAGCTGGCCCTGGCGCTGCAGAGCGGCCAGCACCTGACGGCAGTGCCGATCGGGGACCTGGGCGCGGTTCCGCCGGGAGTCGTCGGTATCGGGGAGACGGAGCTGATCTCGCTCGGCGAACTGGGCGGGGAGCCCCACCGCACCGCGGCTGGGCAGGCCATCGAGGTCACCGCGTGGTCGGCCATGGCGCAGGTCGTGTTGCTGGATCCGGTGTCGGCGCGCGCCGTGCTCGACGACATCGACCGGTTCGCCGCGGAGGTGTCCGATGCCGGATTGCATCCGGCGTGGCCGATGGCGATGGCGGTGACGGCCAACGCGGAGTTCGCCGACGCGATCGACGAGGCGCACGAGGTCATCACCACGTACTCGCCGCCGGGGGTGCCGGCGGGATCTGCCGCAGCCCAGACCATTGCAGGTGTTCTGGGTGAGGTGGTGGGCACCACCACCGCCGAGGCCTGGCAGGCGGTGCAGAACCTGCCCCACGGCGCAGCCGCCGACTTCGCCGATGTCAGCTATCTGTGCCGGGCGCTCGGTGACGACGCCTGGCTGGCGCAGCGAGGTCTGATTCCGCTGGGGCCGAGGGGTTTTCACGGAAAGGCGACGCCGGTCGAGGTGCAGGCGGCGATCGGACCGGCGCTCCAGCGGGCCCGCGACACCGGACCCGAGCGGGTGCTGAAAGTGGTTGACCTGCTGCTGCGGGCCGGCGTGCGGGACGACCGGCTGGTGGCGGCGTTGCGTGGTGACGTGGTGGCGCAGCTCGATGATCCGTCACGCGCCGCCGAGCTGGCCCGACGCCTCGGCGCCGAGGGCAGGCTGACATTGGCCGCGGCGCTGCTCCGCACTTCAGGCGGCGACGTGGCGGCCGGGGCCATCGGCGACGGCCTGCTGGACTGGCTGGTCGACGGGGTCGACTTTCCCACCGCCGCAGAGCTTTCCCGGGCGCAGCCGTGGGATTCCGGCTGGACCCGGGCGGCGGTGCGCGGAGTACGCGCGGTGCGGCGTGGCCCGTCCGTCCCGGGCGATCGCGTGGCCGAGCTCTGGTGGCTGGGTGTATCCGGCTCGCCCCGGTTCGTCCAGGTGGCGGGCGACACCGTGTGGGACCCGGCCGATCTACTGGCCGTCGTGGGTGACGGCGCACTGCCCGGCGCCGCAGCGGTCCGCACACTGCTGGGTGCCCCCGATTCTTCCGAGCTGGATCGGTTGGCCGCCAAGGTGATCGACGGCAATGACGACAGTGCGGCCGTCGCGCATGCCGCGGTCCGGCACATCACGCCTCAGCAGTGGATGCAGCAGCGCTATGTGGATACCCATCAGCGGGCCTACCTCCCGTTCTGGGAGCAGGCACTGACCTCGGCCCGGCCGGGCGAGGTTCACCGTGATTTCCTGGCCGGTCTGCTGACCTTCGCGGTGTTGGGAACCATTGCCGGCCAGCCCTTCCCGGACAGCTGCCATACGCTGGCTGCCGATCCGGAACTCGCCGCCGACGCGGTACACCGGGTGCTCCCGCTGGTGGACGGATACGAGATCGCGCCACACGTGGTGCTGGCCGTCAGCCTGCTGCACACCGTGGCGGCCGAGGACACCGAGATTCCGGTCAGCGGCGTCGAGGCAGTGCTGGCGCAACTGGCCGAGCAGGTGGCAGCACCGCTGCAGAATGACGACCACGAGGTCGAAGGGGTGGCCGCGCTGATGGCGCAGATGTCCGGAGACATGTCCGACGGCGCGCTGCGCCGATACCGAAAAATGGTGAGCAGGCTGTTGACGCGCCGCGCTGATGTACAACCGTCGCTGGCAGCCCGACTGCGGGGGAGCCGCTGATGCCGATCTATGTAGTGGGTGCGCGCAACCAGCGTGTCCAGATTCCGAATCAGGCACTGACAGTGTCGATTACCGGCGCGGTCGGAGGTGCCGCACTGGAAGTGCAGGGTGGGCCTGACCAGCCGGTGGTGCGTTCGACAGCACACCAGGCGGTGCTGCCGAGCCTGACCGGACCGGTCACGATCGTGGTGCGCCCGGTCGGCGCGGACCGGTTCAATTCCGGCACGCTCATCCACCTGGCGATCGCTCACGACAACCCCGGTGATGTCGACCCGGTGCAGGTGATGTTCGATCCCGTCGACGTCGGCGGCGACACCGTCGTCACCTTCGCCGCACTCACCCCGAACGGCACCCAGATCGAGGTGGCCGTCAGCGCGGTAGCCGATACGCCCATGGGCCCGTTGGCATCCGCCGCCCGGACGTCTGCGCGCAAGGTGACCGGCCGTGGCCCGGGGAACTCCGGCGGCTCGGTGGTGCTGGCGCTCGACACGTCGGCGTCGATGCGGCGATGGTTCGCCGACGGCAGTACGTTCGCGGCGGCCGACATCGTGGTCGGGGTGGCCGATGCGCTCGGTGTGCGAGACGTATCGGCGGTGTTGGTCGGCGCCGAGGTCACCCCGGTACCGGCCGGCGACGCCGCCGCCCTGGTGGAGGCGCTGCGCCAGGCCGAACCCCGGTGGTCGGCGGGCGCCAGGTGGTCGCGGTTGCCGGCCGGTCCGGCGCGCACCGTCATCTGCTCCGACTTTCCCACTCTGGCTGTGCGGCAGCAGTTTCCGGTGCTGGCACTGTCCAACGACCGGCGCCTCGACGCGGATGGTGCGCGGTTGCCGTCGCCCCGTCCGGGCAACGAGGCCGGGGCTGAGCTGCTGGCACATCCGCCGGTGCTGGACCGGGTCACGGCGGCGTTGGTGCGGGCGCTGACGTGACGAAGTGCCCGCGCTGCTTCTCGGTGCTGAATCCCAATCATTTCCTGTGGACGTTGATTCCGCAGCCGGGCGCACCTCGCTACCGTGACGACGTGGCGACGGCCTTTCTCGGCGCGCCTGCCGAGTGCGGTCCGCTCTACACCTGGACCAATCCCGGCCACGGCGGTCCGCCACCGACCACGGCGCACGCCAGCCGTGCACTGCAGGGGCCGGCGGTCGAGATCTGCACGGTGTGCCACTACACGCTGCCCGAGGGATGGCGGCACGGGCATGCGATCTGCATCGCGATGGCAGGCGCCCGCGCCACCGGCAAGAGCCTCTATATCGCCGTTCTGGTCAAGCAACTGGAGCTGTTGTGCGAACGGCTCGGGGTGTCAATGGAACCCGTCACCCGAGCCACCGCGCAGGCCTACGAGGCGAATTACGAGACCCCGCTCTTCGTGCAGCGCGGGCTGATCCCTCCGACGCCGACGATGCACACCCAGGCATCGAGTCAGCGGGAGCCGCTGGTGTTCTCCATCGGCGGCTGGCACGGGATTCGGCGGTTCCTGGTGCTGCGCGATGTGGCCGGGGAGGACATGGAATCCGGCGACCTGCATACGCCGCCGTTCCGGTTCTTCGCCAACGCCGACGCCGTGTTCTTCATGTTCGATCCCCTGCGGGTCCAGACGATCCGTGACCAGTTGCGAGACCTGTTGCCGGCCCAGCAGTTCAGCGGCGGTGATCCCCGGTCGGTGCTGAACAACCTGTTGATGGCGGTGGGGCAGGGACAGCCGAAGCTCGCGGTGATCCTGTCGAAGTTCGATGCGCTGCGGACATTGCGGAATGTCGAGGGCTCCGAGTGGAGCATGATCATGTCCAACACCGGCGCGGCGTATCTTCGCGATACCTCCGACGCGCCGCGCTATGACGAACTCGGCGGGCAACTGCTGCATGAAGAGGTGCGCAGCCTGCTGACCCGGCTGCATGGCGGCGCGATCGTGGCCGCGGTGGAGAATCCATCGACCGGAATAGTGTTGCCGCACCGCTATTTCGTCGTGTCCGCGCTTGGGCAGCCGCCCAGCGGCAACAAGCTGCATTCCCGGGGGATCGCCCCGTTCCGGTGCGCCGACCCGATCCGGTGGGTCACCTCGAGCTTCGGGGTGTTGTAGGTGACCACTCAAGATCCGTTCGGGGGCAACCCGTTCGGACAATATCCGACGGGGCAGCCGCCATATGGTGGGCCGCCGACGGTTCCGGGTCCACCGCAACCGCCGGGGCCGCCGCCGAATGACGAGGTGAACTCGTTGGCGACGTTGTCGGTGGTGTTCGCGTTCTTGTTCGCGCCGGCGGGCGCGGTGTTGGGGCATCTGGGCCTGTCGCAGATCAAACGCACCGGGCAGCGGGGCCGCGACCGGGCACTGGTGGGGTTGGCGCTGTCCTACGCGGTCATCGTGCTGGTTGTGGTGGCGCTGGTCGTGTGGGCCGTCATCAGTGCCAAAAGTGTCGATTCGAAACCGGTTACGTCGCAGACGAGTTCACCGTCCGTGTCGCCCACGAGCACCAGTTCGCTGCCAGCGGAGCCCACCGTGACGGCCAAAGACCTACCCAGCCTGGTGCCCAACCTGGCTGAGATGCGGGACATTCTGAACGACGACACCGTGACCAACTCACAAACCCAGACCCGGGTCCAGGACCAGCCGCCTGAGATATTCACGTTCGACCCGGCCGAGTGCGCGGCCTCGTTCATGGGTCTGTTGCCCCAGGGGTATGCGGGTAGTGACTACCGCGAGGCATACGCGACCACCCATGTGGGCGCCGACAACGTCGTCACGGCCGAGGGCGTTGTCAGGTTCCCCGATGCAGCCGCAGCCGAGCAGGCGCTGGCGGGTTATCAGGATGTCTGGCGCCGGTGTACGGGGCGGGTGCTGAAAGTGACCTCGGGATCGACGGGTAGAGCAATGGAGTTCAATCTCGGTGCACCCGAGAACGATGGCGGTGTCACTTCGCTGGTCAGCGTCAGCCCGGGTACCCCGGAAGTGGTGATGAGCCGCGCGATTGCGGTCAAGGCGAACGTGTTGGTGGATGCCCAGGTCTGGGCGCAGCGGCACGGGCGTGAGCACGTCATCATCGCCAATCACATTCTCGACAAGATTCCGGGTTGATATGACACAAGGTGGTTTCGGGGGTCCACAGGATCCCTTCGGTGGTTCTCCGTTTGGCAGTATGCCTTTCGGGCAGTATCAATCGGGGCAGCAGCCGCCGTATGCGGGGCCGCCGATGGCTCCAGGGTCACCGCCTCCGCAGCCACCGCATGATGAGGCCAATACGTTGGCGACGTTGTCGGTGGTGTTCGCGTTCGTGTTCGCGCCTGCGGGCGCGGTGTTGGGGCATCTGGGTCTGTCCCAGATCAAGCGCACCGGGCAGCGGGGCCGGGATCGTGCCCTTGTGGGGTTGAGTCTGTCGTACGCGTTGATCGTGGTTGCCGTTGCGGCGCTGGTGATCTGGGCGGTGATCCCGAGTTCTTCGACTACCACGACCGCCGAGACAGGAACCAGGACCACGGCTCCCGTCACGACGACGACAACGACTACCACCCCAGCGCCACCGCCGCTCGTCACCGAGGCTCAGTTGGCGGGCTTGCTCCCGAGTCCGGCCGAGATGCAGGAGATCACGAAGAACCCGGAGTTGGTCGCCGAGGAGAAGAACATGGATGTCGGCCTGCCTGCCACCCATACGTACAGTCCGGTCGAATGCGCCAGTTCATTCAGCATGTTCACACCACTGCCGTTCGAGAACAGCGGTTACGTCAAGACCGCGGGAGTCGCACAGTTCGACGGCGTAGATATGGAGGCGTACGAAGGCGTGGCGATGTTCGCTGATGGCGCGGCGGCGCAACGCGCGCTCGCCCACTACGTCGAACTGTGGCGTGGGTGCGCCGGCAAGGCCTTGAAGTGGACGATCGAAGACGGCCGTTCCACGAACTTCGTGCTGGGTGGCCCGGAGGACAAGAAAGACGGAATCATCACCTTGCGGAGCAGCAATCAGGGCTCGGAAGTGTGGATGCTGCGTGCGATCGGCGTCAAGGCCAACGTTCTCGTGGATTTGCACATCATGGGGCTAGGACTGACCGACGAGGCGGTCACCGTGGTCAAACGAATCTTCGACAGAATTCCGGGTTGATATGACGCAGGGTGGTTTTGGGGGTCCGCAGGATCCGTTCGGCGGTTCGCCTTTTGGTGACACCCCGTTTGGGCAGTATCCGTCGGGTCAGCAGTTCTCGTCGGGCCAGCCGCCGTATCTGGCGCCGCCGGTCGTCCCGGCAGGTCCGCCGCCATCGCCGCCAAATGATGAGGCGAATACGTTGGCGACGCTGTCGGTGGTGTTCGCGTTCCTGTTCGCGCCGGTGGGTGCGGTGCTGGGCCATCTGGGTCTGTCGCAGATCAAGCGCACCGGGCAGCGGGGTCGGGATCGTGCTCTGGTGGGGCTGAGCCTGTCGTACACCTTGATCGTGGTTGCCGTTGCGGCGCTGGTGATCTGGGCGGTGATCCCGAGTTCTTCGAGCTCTACGGCGACGGAGGCGAAGTCAACTGCGCCGACGGCGACACCCAGTCCCGTGACCACGACAACGACCACGACAACGACGCCGGAGCCCCCGCCGCTGCCCCTGGTCACCGAAGCGCAGCTGCCCGGCTTGCTGCTCAATCTCGACGATTCCATCCGGCTCGTCGGTTTGAACGACGGATACAGCACGTTCGACTTGACCGCATTGAGAACTGCTGCCGAATCGATATCCGCACCACCGCAATGTTTCCCGGTCATAGCCTCCGGAAGTCCCGATATTTTCGCGAACAGCGGTTACACCGCGACACACGATCGATCTTTCGGCAGCGTGGATGTGAAGACGATGTTGATACGGGGCATCCTCGATGAACGAGCGACGCTGTACGCCGATGCGTCCGCGGCGAGTCGACAGGTCGACGCGATCGAGAAGGTGTGGCAGGGATGTCGCGGAACTGTCACGCACACAACGCCGGCCGGGCCGGTCGTCTACGACGTCGGTACGGTGACCCGTTCGGCGACCAACTCGTCGATCGTGCTGGTGAGCAGCGCGGTGATGGAAGGGCAGCTGGTAGGTCAGCACGCTGCGCGTGCTGTGGTGGCCAAGTCGAACGTCGTGATCGACGTGGTGTTCATGAGCCCGGACCCGGGCGGCCGCGCGGAAGCGGTCACCGCTGAGATCCTCTCGCGGGTACCGGGATAACCGGTCCTAGGCCGGGTCTGGCAAATCGGGCAGCCCCACGACGGCGGCCATGTGTGGGTTCGCCGGTTGGGGCTGTTACGAGCCGACACTGTGGCGGATGTGCAGATTGTTGCCGCATTTTGCGCAGCGATTTCACGACCGAAAGCTGCCCGTTCGCCACAGCGTGTAGCAGGGCCGCTGGTCCAGACGCAGCTACTTCAACCCTCGAGATAGTTACGCCGAGGATTACAGCCATCAGGTAGCTGGAAATCTACACTTAGAGACTGTCTAACTGATGTGAATGGTGTTGCGGCCCACGGGAAGGCTTGACTTGCCGCCGACAAGTCCTATTCGCGCGGAGTCGACACGGGTGCAGTGCCGCGCCGGTAAATAGCAGACACGACCTAGTCGATCCGGCGCAGTGTTCCCACGATCTGGTCGATGACGCCCGGATCGGCCGCGCCGTCAGCGCCCTGCTCCAGGTCGATGATGAAGTTCACGGTCCCGGACTGACCCGGCACGGTGGTGGACACCACCGAATAGAGCGCCGAGCTGCCGGCGCAGTTGTCTTGGATACCGGTCACGGTCGCGACGACCTGAGCTGCGGGCGCTCCGGAGACGGTGAGGTTGCGTGGTGCTCCGAGTGAGACCGACGGCACCGCACCCTTGTCCGAGGTGAAGATCTTGGTCGCCAGCTTTGCTTCCAGCGTTGCGGATTCGTTGACGTCCGTGAGATCCGAGATCACCGTGGTTCCGCTGATGGCACTGCTGCTTTTCGGGCACGCCCTGCTGGGCATGGTGGCCGCGCCTTTCAGGAGCCGCACCGGGCAGTAGCCGAACGGTCCATCGGGGCAAGGTTTTTCCCAGCCGACTGTGGTGCTGCATTCCTCGACCGTCCAGTCCGCGGGCACGTCGTAGGCGAGTCCCCGAGTGGTGGTCACCGTCGACCATCCGGCGGGGGTCTGGGGGCCGGGAGGCGCGGTGCGGCCGTCACAGCTTGCGGGTGCCGCTTTCGGCGGTGCGGCCGGTGCGGTCGAGGTGGGAGCCGCCGTGGTGCTCGGCGGGGCCTTGGTAACCGACGAGCTAGTGGTGGAATCGGCGGTGTTCTTGGTGTCGTTCTTGTCGCCGTAGTTCAGCTTCCACAGCAGACCACCGAGCAGGAGCGCGACAATGACCACTCCCGCGATCGTGCCGAGGATCCAACCGGTGTTGTTCCGATTGGGTGGCTGAAAGTCGCTGGGCGGTGCCTCTCCGTACCCCGACCACGTCGGCGGCTGCTGGCCGTAATTCGGCCACTGCGGGGTCTGTCCGAACGGCTGGTTGGAGCCAAATGGATTGCCCGACGGCTGGTTCCACTCCGGCGGTGGCTGTGGTGGGTATGTCATCGATGTCCTCCGCGCTCGTTCAGGTCTTTAGTTCCAGGTCAGCTTGGGTGGGCTTGTCGACAGGTCCGCGGTCCCGGATGTCGGAACCGTTACGGTGTTCGGCACCATGGCTCCGTTGATGTTCTGAAGGGTGATGGTCGCGGTGAGCGTGCCGATCAGCGAGGCCGTCATCGCACTGGTCAGCGGAATTATCTTGAACGTGTCGGCGCCTTCGATCGGGCCCCAGGTGGCTGTGCCGTCAACGTAGTTCGTCGCCGTGATCCGGACGGGACAGCCCGGCGGCCTGATCAGGTTGGAACTGGTGCACGGTGAGAACGAGTCCGGTATCGCGGCGCGGATCGCCTGCTCGCCGGCGTCGCTGAGCTTGAAACTCATCGACATGATTGACACTCCGGCGGCCAATTCCTGCAGCAGCATCGGTTTCGAGGTGACGCTGAGGTACGGGCTGCTGCTGCCGACGTCGACAAAGCCGGGAAACACGTAGCGGGGTTGGTCGACGGGTTGGCCGAACACCGTGAGGGTCTCGGCGTCCTTCTGCCCGATCTGGGTCTTGTCGATCTTGATGAAAGCGTTCGTGAGCTTCCAGCCGCCGTGTTTCTCCACCAGCAGCCTGGTCTCGGAGACCTCGTTGCCGAACTTTGCCGTGACATGCACCTGGGATACGACGCTGTTGTCGGTGGTGTCGAGGACGCGGATGTCGGTGATCGGCCACTTCGCGATCTGGCGACCGAGGATCTCGTCGGTCAGCAGGTCTGCGGATACCGGCTGGGACTTGCTGTACGACAGGGCGGTGGCCGCATCACCGCGGGCCAGTGCTTCCAGGTATGCCACCACCGCGGCTTGCGCGCTTTCGCCACCTGCGCCGCTGCCGCCCGAATCCGACCGGGTGATCACGACGGTCAGCGCCGCCAGTACCGCGAGCACCGTCACCACCGCAGCTACCACCAGTCCGATGACCATGCCTTTGCGGCGTTTGGGCGGGGGAGCCCCTGGCGGTGCACCGAAGACCGGTGGCGGTGTCGCCAGCGGGTAGTCGGGGAAATGGGGCGGCGGAGCGGACGAAAAACTGGGATTCGTCGTCGGCCAACCTGGCGTGGGCGACTGCCCGCCGACGCCGAACTGGCCCCCGGACCAATCGGCCACGGCCCCCTCCTTGCCTGTGTGCGGCACCACGTCGGTATCGCGCACGGGGTTGCCGTGAGCAGTATAAGTGGGCGGCCACGGGCGTCGGTGCGCCAATCTGGAACGGTCGCTGAGCTGGGATCTCAGGAAAATCGGGGCGGTCCGGGCCAGGCCCGTGACGAGGCGCGGGGCAGTTGGTGGTGACCCGTTGGTAACCCCCCGCGGGCAGCGCCGATCGATTGCGACTACCTTTTGTAGAGCAGTTAGTTGGTTCCCAACGACTTCCTAACGAGGATGAAGGGATTCCCGTGGCCGAAAACCCGTCGAGGGGGCAGGAGCTTGCCACCCTCAAGTACCCCGGTGGCGAGATTGACCTGGACATTGTCCATGCCACCGAGGGCAGTGACGGCATCGCGCTTGGTCCGTTGCTGTCCAAGACCGGCTACACCACGTTCGATGGTGGCTTCGTCAACACCGCTTCGACCAAATCTGCGATCACCTACATCGATGGTGATGCCGGAATCCTGCGCTACCGGGGTATCCCGATCGAGCAGTTGGCCGAGAACTCCACGTTCATCGAGGTCAGCTACCTGCTGATCTACGGTGAGTTGCCGACGGCCGAGCAGCTGGAGTCGTTCACCACCCAGATTCAGCGGCACACCCTGCTGCACGAGGATCTGAAGCGGTTCTTCGACGGTTTCCCGCGCAACGCGCATCCGATGCCGGTGCTGTCCAGTGCGGTGAACGCGCTGAGCGCCTACTACCAGGATTCGCTGGATCCGCTGGACAAGAAGCAGGTCGAGCTGTCGACGATCCGCTTGCTGGCGAAGTTGCCGACCATCGCCGCCTATGCCTACAAGAAGTCCGAGGGGCAGCCGTTCCTGTACCCGGACAACTCGTTGACCCTGGTGGAGAACTTCCTGCGGATGACGTTCGGCTTCCCGGCCGAGCCGTATGAGGTCGATCCCGAGATCGTGCGGGCGCTGGACATGCTGTTGATCCTGCACGCCGATCACGAGCAGAACTGTTCGACCTCGACGGTGCGCCTGGTGGGCTCGTCGCAGGCCAACCTGTTCACGTCGATCTCCGGTGGCATCAACGCGCTGTGGGGCCCGCTGCACGGTGGCGCCAACCAGGCCGTGCTGGAGATGCTGGAGAAGATCCGCACCGGCGACGACGATGTGCAGACCTTCGTCAAGAAGGTCAAGAACCGCGAAGACGGTGTGAAGCTGATGGGCTTCGGTCACCGGGTCTACAAGAACTACGATCCGCGGGCCCGCATCGTCAAGGAGCAGGCCGACAAGATCCTGGGCAAGCTCGGCGGCGACGATGAGCTGCTCGACATCGCCAAGCAGCTCGAAGAGATCGCGTTGACCGATGACTTCTTCATCGAGCGCAAGCTCTACCCGAACGTCGACTACTACACCGGCGTGATCTACCGGGCGATGGGTTTCCCGACCCGCATGTTCACGGTGCTGTTCGCGCTGGGCCGGCTGCCGGGCTGGATCGCGCACTGGCGTGAGATGCACTCGGAGCCCAACAAGATCGGCCGTCCGCGCCAGATCTACACCGGCTACACCGAGCGCAATTACCTGGACATCAACAAGCGCTGACATCAACTGGCGAAAGCCCGGGGGCGTTGCTCCCGGGCTTTTGCCATGTCGGATCAGCGCACCGCGAGCGCGACGCCGCCGGTGAGAGCCAGTAGTTGTGCGTAGGTCAGCGGCATCACCGAATCGGCGGTGCCTGCCGCGGTCCAGATGACCGGGTAGGACTCCAGTGTCTGGTCGACGACGGTGCGCAGCGGTTCGGGGTGCCCGACGGGCGCGACCCCGCCGATGACCTGTCCGGTTGCGTTGCGGACGAGCTTCGGGTCGGCCTTGTGGATGTCGTTGGCGCCGAGATGATTTGCGACGACGTCGGTGTCGACGCGGGCGGAACCACTGGCCATCACCAGCAGCGGCTCGCCGTCGCATTCGAAGACCAGGCTGTTGGCGATCGCCCCGACTTCGCATCCCAGCTGTTCGGCTGCAGCAGCGGCGGTCTTGGCGTCGGCGTCGAGGATTCTGATGGCCGGTTCGATTCCGGCGGCGGCCACAGCGTCGGCGACGCGGGAGTTCCGTTCGTTCATTTCTCGTACCGTACAACGCCGTTCATCATCGTCAGCGTGACGTTCGCCTGGTGGATCTCCGAGTGTGGGATCGGCGGCTGTGACGCGGTGGAGCGATTTCGATTTGCCTGACAGATAGTTGTAGTTTCACAATGGTTGTGTGAATACAACCGTCGCATCGCTCACCGCGCGGCGCAAGGCGATCATCCTCGTCTCGTGCTGCCTGAGCCTGCTGATCGTGTCGATGGACGCCACCATCGTCAACGTCGCGCTCCCGAGCATCCGCGACGATCTGGGCGCTTCGCCGTCGCAGCTGCAGTGGATCGTCGACGTCTACACGCTGGTGCTGGCCTCACTGCTGTTGCTGTCGGGCGCCACCGGAGACCGGTTCGGCCGCAGGCGGACATTCCAACTGGGCCTGACGATCTTCGCGGTGGCCTCGCTGTTGTGCAGCCTCGCGCCCAACATCGAAACCCTCATCGCGGCCCGCTTCCTGCAGGCCATCGGCGGTTCGATGCTCAACCCGGTGGCGATGTCGATCATCACCCAGGTGTTCACCGGCCGGGTCGAGCGCGCTCGGGCCATCGGCGTCTGGGGCGGGGTGGTCGGCATCTCGATGGCACTCGGCCCGATCGTGGGCGGTGCGCTGATCCAGTACGTCGACTGGCGCGCGGTCTTTTGGATCAACCTGCCGATCTGCGCGCTGGCCGTCCTGCTCACCGCGATCTTCGTGCCGGAGTCGAAGTCGGCGACTATGCGGGACCTCGACCCGGTCGGCCAGGCTCTCGGGGTGGCGTTCCTGTTCGGCGTCGTCTTCGTGCTCATCGAGGGGCCCGGGTTCGGCTGGACCGACCCACGCACGCTGGCCGTCGCGGCGATCGCGTTACTGGCGCTGGTGGCGTTCCTGCGCTACGAGTCGCGCCGCCGGGACCCGTTCATCGATCTGCGGTTCTTCCGCAGCGTGCCGTTCGCCTCGGCCACACTGATCGCGGTCTGTGCGTTCGCGGCCTACGGTGCGTTCCTGTTCATGATGTCGCTGTACCTGCAGACGGACCGGGGCTACTCCGCGATGCACACCGGCCTGATCTATCTGCCGGTCGCCATCGGCGCGCTGATCTTCTCGCCGCTGTCGGGTCGTCTGGTCGGCCGGTACGGCAGCCGGCCCTCGCTGCTGGTGGCCGGAGCCACGATCACCCTGGCGACCCTCCTGTTGACCCGGCTGACCGGTGACACCCCGGTATGGCAGCTGCTGGTCATGTTCGCGGTGTTCGGCATCGGCTTCTCGATGGTCAACGCGCCGATCACCACCACAGCGGTCAGCGGGATGCCGTTGGACCGTGCCGGTGCAGCCTCGGCGGTGGCCTCCACCAGCCGTCAGGTCGGTGTGAGTGTCGGTGTGGCGCTGTGTGGTTCGGTGGCCGGCGCGGCGCTGGCGGAAACGGGGGTGGATTTCGCTGCGGCTGCCCGCCCGCTGTGGTTCGTCTGTGCCGCACTCGGATTGGTGATCTTCGCCCTCGGCGTCGTCTCCACCACTCCGTGGGCGCTGCGGTCGGCGCAGAAGCTGGCGCCCCTGATCGGTCAGCACCACGCCCCGGAGGTGAGTCATGTCCGGTGATCGGCAGGCAGAGTTGGCCGACGAGGTGTGGCGGGGTCTGACCGCGTTGGTGTTCGATCACCGCGACCGCTGGAGGCGGGCGGTGATCGAACAGACCGGCCTGCCGTTCAGCCGCGTGCGGGTCCTGAAGCGGCTGGCGCGCCAACCGTTGACCGTCAAGCAGCTGGCCTACGCCGCCACCGTCGACGCCCCGGCTGCCACGGTCGCGGTCAACGATCTTGAGGAGCGCGGCCTCGTCGTGCGTGAGATCGACCCCGCCAACCGGCGATCCAAGCTGGTCTCGTTGACCGAGGCCGGGCGGGCGCTGCTGGCGCGCATCGACCGCGTCGAGGACCCGGCGCCGGACGCGCTGGCCGCGCTCGATGCCGACGACCTCGAAGCCGTGCGGGCAATTCTGCGCAAGATCAGCGGGTCGTAGCCGCGACTGGCGTGCGTCAGCCTTCGAGGACTGCCATCGCGGCGTTGTGCCCGCCGATCCCCGAGACTGCACCGCCGCGCACCGATCCCGAACCGCACAACAGAATCCGCTCGTGACCCGTGTCCACACCCCAGCGTTGCGCCGGCGTCTCCAACGGGGCCTCGTCCTCGGCGAAAGGCCAGCGCAGCGCTCCGTGGAAGATGTTGCCCGCGGTCATTCCCAGGGCCTGTTCCAGGTCGGCGGTCGTCTTGGCCTCGATGCACAGCCGGCCGGCTGCGTCCTCCATCAGGACGTCCTGGATCGGTTCGGCCAGAACCGAATTGAGCGAGTTGAGCACCGCCGAGGTCAGTCGATCCCGCGCCCGGTCGGGATCTTTCAGTGTCAGTGAGTGCGGGGTGTGCAGGCCGAAGACCGTCAGCGTGTGTGCACCGGAGGCCCGCAGGTCCTCGGACAGGATGCTGGGATCGGTCAGGGAATGGCAGTAGATCTCGCACGGCAGGGGGTCGGGAACGCGTCCGGTGGCGGCGGTTGCATAGGCCCCGGCCAGTTGGCTGAAGGTCTCGTTGATGTGGAACGTACCGCCGAATGCCTGCTCGGGCGTGACGTGTTCGTCACGGAGCCGGGGGAGCCGGCGCAGCATCAGGTTGACCTTCACCTGCGCGCCCGGGGCGGTTTCCGGTACCGGCTCGCCGAGCAGCTCGGCCAGCACTGTCGGAGTGACATTGGCCAGCACCCGCTCGGCGTGCACGCGTCGCGCTGATCCACCCTGCCGGTAGCACACCTCGCCATCCAGGGTGACCGCGTAAACGTCTGCACCGGTGATGATTTCGGCACCGTGTCCGGCCGCGGCGGCGGCCAGGGCCCCGGTGACCGCGCCCATCCCGCCGACCGGTACATCCCAGTCGCCGGTGCCGCCGCCGATCAGGTGGTAGAGGAAGCACACGTTCTGCATCAGCGACGGATCGTCGATGCCGGCGAAGGTGCCGATCAGGGCGTCGGTGGCCATTACTCCACGCACCAGATCATGCGATACCGCGGTGCTGATCGCCTCGCCGATGGGCTGTTCGATCAGCGATTCCCAGGCGGCGGCGGTTTCGGTGTCCGGTGCGCTGAGCACATCCCCGCGCATCTGCGACCGGGTGCGCAGCGGCTGCAGCAGCGTCGGCCAGATTCGCTCGGTCACCAGCCGGCAGCGACGGTAGAACTCGCCGAACCCGGCCGCGTCGTCGCCTGCACCGATCGCGTCGAACGTCGACTGCGGGCCGATCAGCAGGCCGGTATCACCGCCCGTGACCGGATCCGGTGTGTAGGAGGAATATCGGCGCCGTGACAGCCGGATCCGGGCGCCCAGGTCGGTGATGATCCGCTGCGGCAGCAGGCTGACCAGATACGAGTACCGCGACAGCCGCGCATCCACGCCGTCGAAGGCATGCGCCGAAACCGCCGCCCCGCCCACATGGTCGCTGCGTTCGAGTACCTGTACCCGGCGTCCGGCGCGAGCCAGGTAGGCAGCAGCCACCAAGCCGTTGTGCCCGCCGCCCACGATGACGGCGTCCAACGTGCCTTCTGTCACGTCATACCCGTCCGGTCAGCCCTTGTAACCTTCGACCTCGTCGGCCCCACGGGGGTGGGCCAGTCCGGGGTCCTGTCCGGTCTCGCGGAGCGCGCGGCGCTGCCGCAGCAGGTCCCAACACTGGTCGAGGGCGACTTCCAGCGATCTCAGTCGTTGTTGCTCTTCGGATTCGTCTATTTCCCGGCGCTGCAGTTTCGACCGGAGCTCCTGCTCTTCGGCAACGAGCCGGTGAACTTCGGCGAGGATGTCCTGATCTTTGGCCACACGACCAGTCTGCCCGACTACCGTTGATCGGGTGAGTACAAAACCTGAGATCGAGTTTCCGGACGGACCTGCCCCTACCGAATTGGTGATCAAGGATCTGGTGGTCGGCGACGGCGCCGAGGCAGTGCCCGGTGGCACTGTCGAGGTGCACTATGTGGGCGTCGAATACGACTCCGGTGAGGAGTTCGACAGCTCATGGAATCGTGGCGAATCCATTGAGTTTCCGTTGCGGGGCCTAATTCAGGGCTGGCAGGACGGAATTCCCGGGATGCGGGTGGGCGGTCGTCGCCAGCTAGTCATTCCGCCGGCCCAGGCCTACGGTCCGGCGGGATCAGGGCATCGGCTTTCGGGGAAGACGCTGATCTTCGTCATCGATCTGCTCGCCACTCGCTGACGTCGCGGTGGGTTCGGTCAGTATTAGCCGAACCTAACCATCAAATTCCATTTGCTGCTAACGTCAACCTGTTTCGTTGTTATCGATAACTGTTCGTCGACTTCAGGAGTGCCCAAATGTCGGGTTCGGACGAATCTCGGACAATCACAGGCTGGCAAACAGCCTCCAAGTTATATCGGCGACCACCCGGATTGGGTTGGTTGCTGGCGCTGGCGGCAGTTCCATTGTTGCTGGGGCTGATCGGATGGGGTGGGCTCGATCGCTCACACAAGAACTCCGATCTCAGTCTTCCCGATGTCAATCCCACGGCGACAATGACGGCCCCGGACGTCAATGCCCCGGACGTGAACGCGCCCAACGTCAATTTGCCCAACCTTTCGTTCGCACCGTTGTCGATCGCCCGTAACGGCAACGATTTCACCCTCACCGGTGATCTGCCCGATGCGAATGCCAAGGCCTCGCTGATGGACTGGCTGCGCGGAAAGTTCGGTGCGGACGTCAATCTGATCGACAACCTGAATCTGCGTCCGGGTGTGAGTACCCCCGATGTCGCGGCGCTGGGCAAGGTGTTCGACGCCGCCGCCGAGGGCATTCCGGATTTCAATTTCAGTGTCGACGGTGACACGTTGACGCTGACCGGTACCGCGCCGTCGGCGCAGGTGCGCGACGCGGTGGAGGCGGCCGCCAAGGCGGCATGGCCGAACATCAAGCTCGTCAACAACATTCAGGTCGCCGCAGCGCCGGCCGCCCCAGCACCTCCGGCGCCTGCAGCTCCGGGTGCACCGGGAACTCAGGGTGGTACGCCCGGACCCTGCGCGGTCCTGCAGGGCGATGTGAGTGCACTGCTGCGTACCCCGATCAACTTCAGCACCGACGGGTTCGTCGTGGCCTCGTCGTCGCAGCAGTTGTTGTCGCAGGTGGCCGACAAGCTCAAGTCGTGCGAAGGCGCGAAGGTGGCTGTCACCGGCTACACCGACAGCTCGGGCAATGACGCGATCAACATCCCGCTGAGCGGCAACCGCGCCAAAGCTGTTGCCGATTATCTGGTTTCGCAGGGTCTGGCGGCCGATCACGTGACGTCGTCCGGCGCGGGTTCGGCGAATCCGATCGCCAGTAATGACACCCCCGAAGGCAAGGCGCAGAACCGCCGTGTCGAGATCACGGTCAATTAGGGAGATTCGACATGGACTTCGTAATCCAGTGGTTGTGGTATCTGCTCGCATTCGTGGTGGGGTCGCTGGTGGCCTGGCTGATCTCAGTGGTGACCGTCAAGCCCACCAGTGAGGAAGAGGCGTTCGCCGAACTGCCCGGCTCGCGTGAGATTGGAGCACGACGATGAGCGATGTGAACTGGTGGTTGATGGCCCTGGCCTTCGTGCTCGGGCTGGTATTGACGCTGGCACTGACCCTGCGTCGGGTGAAGCGGGAGGTGCCGGTGTACGGCGCCCTGGGCCGGCGTCCCGAAGCCGGGGCCACCGGTGGCGGTACCGCTGCCAAGGCTGCGGCAACCGGTGGAACTGCCGCTGGTGCAACGGCTGTCGCCGATGACGCGACGACCAAGCTGCCCAAGGTCGGTTCGGGAGACGAGCCCACCACGAAGCTGCCCAGGGTCACCAGCGCCGGTGCCGCGGCGGCGGGTGCGGCGGCAGCCGGTGCGGCAGGTGCGGCCAAGTTCGCCTCCGGTGGCGGCGCTCACGAGGCCGATGAGGACGCGGCGGCCGGTGATGACGTCAAGGTCGTCGAGGCGACGCCGTACGGCGCGGGTTCGGTCCGGGTTTCGGGTGCAGGAACGCCCACGGGCTACCTGATCAAGGGCAACGAGGATTCGATGCTCTATCACTCGCCGGAGAGCCCGTCCTACTCGGTGACCATCGCCGAGATCTGGTTCGCCGACGTGGAATCTGCCGAGAAGGCCGGCTTCAACCGGTGGGACAGCGGTAAGTCCCAGCGCGAGAAGAAGTAACACGAACGCAGATCGCCCGCCTCCACGACCGGAGGCGGGCGATTCTGCGTCTGGGAACCCCTTCTAGTGCGGGCCGGGCAGGCGTAACAACAGTCGTGCCCCGCCCAGTGGGCTCGATTCCAGAGTGGCGGTGCCGCCGTGTAATTCGGCCTGTTGAGCCACCAGCGCCAGTCCGAGACCGGAACCCAACCGCGATGCCGTCGACCCTCGGGAGAAACGGTCGAACACCATTTCGCGTTCCTCCTCGGGCACCCCGACGCCGTCGTCGTCGACCGCGATCTCCACGCCCTCCCGTGAGCTCACCGCCGACAGCTGCACCCGGGTGGCGCCACCGTGCTTGACGGCGTTGGCGATCGCGTTGTCCACGGCCAGCCGCAGCCCGGTCGGCAGCCCGATGATGATGACGGTGGGCGACGGTGCCAGCGACACCTCGAGGTCGGGATAGACCCGCATGGCGTCGTGGGCGGCGCGGTCGAGCAGTTCGGTGATATCGACGGTGACGTGATCGTCGGTGGTGGTCAGCTCGCCCTGCGCGAGCCGCTCCAGGGCGCCGAGGGTGGCCTCGATCCGTGACTGGGTGCGGATGACGTCGCTGACCACTTCCTTGCGCTGGTCGTCGGCCAGGTCGAGGGTCGACAGGACCTCCAGGTTGGTGCGCATCGCGGTGAGCGGGGTGCGCAGCTCGTGGGCGGACACCGAGGCGAAGTCGCGGGCCGAGGTCAGCGCGGCCTTGGTGCGGTCTTGCTCCTTCCAGATGCGTTGCAGCATGCCGTTGACGGCGTCGGCGATCTCGACGGCCTCGCTGGCGCCGCGGACCTCGACGTCGGGGGCCTCGTCGCTCGCCTCGATCTCGCGGGTCTGTTCGGCCAGCCGTTTGAGCGGTCGGACCGCGAATGCGGCCAGCACCCAGCCCAGCACGGTGGCGGCGCCGACGGCGAACACACAGATGATGAGCACCCGGCGGTGCAGGTTGTTGGTGTCGGCGATGGTGGCGTCGTAGGTCGCGCCGACGGCCACCCACATGGGGCCGGGGGCGGGGATCTGCACGGTGCGGACCCGCCAGCGCACGCCGTCGATGTAGGTGTCGGCGTAGCCGTCGGGCAGCTCGGGCAGGACCACGTTCGAGTTCGACGAGACGTTTCCGGCCTGGCGCACGGTGATGACCGCGTCCTGATCGCTGGGGGAGCGGGGGATCTCGCCGAGGCCGCGGGGCAGGAACGGGATGGCGAAGCCGGCGGCCTCGTCGAGACGCCGGTCCAGCCGTTCCTTGCGGTCGTTGGTGATGCCGACCCAGACGATGGTTCCGACGATGACGACGACGATGGCCGCGCCGATGGCGGTGGCGAACGCGACCCGGGTCCGCAGCGAGGGGGTGCGGCGGAAGATCCGGGTCAGCGGTCTCATGTCGCTATTGCGTCCTGAGCACGAATCCGACGCCGCGGACGGTGTGCAGCAGCCGGGGCGCGCCCCCGGCTTCGAGTTTGCGGCGTAGGTAGCCGATGAACACGTCGACGACGTTGGTGTCGGCCGCGAAGTCGTAGCCCCAGACCAGTTCCAGCAACTGGGCCCGCGACAGCACCGCGGTCTTGTGCTCGGCCAGGACGGCCAGCAGGTCGAACTCGCGTTTGGTCAGGTCCACGTCCACACCGTTGACCCGGGCGCGCCGGCCCGGGATGTCGACCTCGAGCGGGCCGACCTGGATGGTCTCGGACGAGAAGGTGGCCGAGGCGCCGCGCCGGCGCAGCAGGGCCTTGACCCGGGCGACCAGTTCTTGCAGCACGAACGGTTTGACCAGGTAGTCGTCGGCGCCGGCTTCGAGGCCGGCGACGCGGTCGTCGACGCTGCTGCGGGCCGACAGGACACAGACGGGCACGTCGTTGTCCATCGCGCGCAGTGCGGTCACCACGCTCACGCCGTCGAGCACGGGCATGTTGATGTCGAGCACGATCGCGTCGGGTCGGGTCTCGGTGGCGCTGCGCAGCGCCTCGGCCCCGTCCACGGCCGTCGATACGGTGAACCCGGACAGCCGCAGCCCGCGTTCCAGCGAGGCGAGCACGTCGGGGTCGTCGTCTACGACGAGGACCCGGGGCGAAGCTGTGCCACCGGTAGCGCTATCCATGCCCGCCATCTTGCCCGATGAAGTACGACCGATCGCGCAGGCTCCCAGGGAAGTCCCCGGGATGTTTTTGACCTCAACAATTGTTCAGGTTTTACGGTGATGCCCATGAGTATGGAAACAGTGGCCAGACAGGCGCTGTATCGGCAGACGCATGCCCGCGACGGTGACCTGCGCGCACTGGCCGACCGGAGGTTGTTGTCCCGGATCTGGCGGTTCGCTGCGCGCCACCACCGCAGGCTGGGCTGGTTCGTCGCGATCAGCGTGGTCAGTGCGCTGCTGACGGTGACGACGCCGGTGTTGGCCGGCCGCGTGGTGGACGTGATCACGCAGGGCGGACCGGCGTCCACGGTCGTGCTGCTGGCCGGCACGATCGCGGCGATCGCCGTCGCCGAGGCCGCGGTGGCCCTGTTGACCAGGTGGTTGTCGTCGAACATCGGCGAGGGTCTGATCCTGGATCTGCGTACCGCGGTGTTCGACCATGTGCAGCGGATGCCGGTGGCGTTCTTCACCCGCACCCGCACCGGAGCCCTGGTGAGCCGGTTGGGCAACGACGTGATCGGGGCGCAGCGCGCGTTCTCCGACACGCTCTCGGGCATCGTCGCGAACCTGGTCACCCTGACGCTGACGCTGGTGGTGATGCTCAGCATCTCGTGGCAGATCACGCTGTTGTCGTTGGCCCTGCTGCCGTTGTTCGTGCTGCCCGCCCGTCGGATCGGCACCCGGATGGCCGGGCTGTCCCGTGAGGCGGCCACCCACAACGCCACGATGAACACCCAGATGACCGAGCGGTTCTCCGCCCCGGGCGCCACCCTGGTCAAGCTGTTCGGCAGCCCCGAACGTGAGTCCGACGAGTTCGCGGTGCGCGCCGACCGGGTGCGTGACATCGGGGTCCGCACGGCGATGCTGCAGTCGACGTTCATGAACTCGCTGACCCTGATGTCGGCGCTGGCGCTCGCCCTGGTCTACGGGCTGGGCGGGGTGCTGGCGATCGGCGGGCAGCTGCAGGCCGGTGCGGTCGTGTCGCTGGCGCTGCTGCTGACCCGGCTGTATGCGCCGCTGACCGCGCTGGCCAATGCGCGGGTCGAGATCGCCAGTGCGCTGGTGTCGTTCGAGCGGGTCTTCGAGGTGCTCGACCTGGTGCCGTTGATCGCCGAGAAACCCGATGCTGTTGGAGTGCCGGCCGGACCTGTTGATATCGAATTCCACGACGTCCGGTTCTCTTATCCGTCGGCCGACAAGGTGTCGCTGGCCTCCCTGGAGGAGGTGGCTGCCCTGGACGACCGTGGTGGGGACGAGGTGCTGCACGGCATCTCGTTCGCGGCGCAGCCCGGGCAGATGGTGGCGCTGGTCGGTTCGTCTGGCGCGGGCAAGTCGACCATCGCGTCACTGCTTGCCCGGCTCTACGACGTCGACTCCGGATCCATCACGCTGAACGGCACCGACGTGCGCGACGTAACGTTTGCGTCGCTCAAGGACACCGTGGGCATGGTGACCCAGGACGGGCACCTGTTCCACGAGTCGATCCGGTCGAACCTGCTGCTGGCCGCGCCGTCCGCCGGCGAGGACGAAATCTGGGAGGCGCTGAGCCGGGCCCGGCTCGACGACGTGGTCGCGGCGATGCCCGACGGCCTGGACACGGTTGTCGGTGAGCGCGGATACCGTCTGTCCGGAGGGCAGCGGCAGCGGTTGACCATCGCGCGGCTGCTGTTGGGACGATCCCGGGTGGTGGTGCTCGATGAGGCGACGGCGTCGCTGGACTCGGCCTCGGAGGCCGCCGTGCAGCAGGCACTGGCCGAGGCGCTGGATGGGCGGACGTCCATCGTCATCGCCCACCGGTTGTCCACGGTCCGGGCCGCCGATCTCATCCTGGTCATCGAGGACGGGCGCATCGTCGAACGCGGCACCCACCGCGATCTGCTGGCCCGCGCCGGCCGGTACGCCGAGCTGTACGACACGCAGTTCTCCGAGGAGGTTCCCGCGGCGTGAGGTTATTCGTTTGCCCGTGATGGGAAGATTGATTCAGTGAGCCAACCCGCGATCGCCCCATCTCCGAAGCGGATCCGGACCAGTTCAGATCTGTGGCGGCTGTTGCCTTACCTGCTGCCGTACCGGGCCCGCTGGATCGTGATGGTCGTGACCGCGATGGTCAGCCTGGCTGCCACCGTGGCGATTCCGCTGATGACCAAGGCCGTGATCGACGGTCCGGTCCGTCACCAGGATCAGCACGGGTTGTGGGTGCTCGGTTCGGCCGCTGTCGCGGTCGGCATCTCCGAGGCGGTGCTGTGGTTCATCCGACGCTGGATGGTCGCCCGCGCGACCATGGGCGTCGAGGCCGACATCCGCAAGGATCTCTACGCCCGGCTGCAGATCCTGCCGATGAGTTTCCACGGCCGCTGGCAGTCGGGGCAGCTGCTGTCGCGGGTGATGAACGACCTGTCCACGATCCGCCGGTTCCTGTCCTTCGGGCTGGTGTTCCTGATCCTCAACGCCCTGCAGATCGTGGTGGTCACGTCGATCCTGCTGGCCATGTACTGGCCGCTCGGTGTGGTGGTGTTGGTGTCCATCGTGCCGATCACGCTGACCGTGCTGCATTTCGAGCGGGAGTACACCCGGTTGTCGCGGCTGGCGCAGGACCAGACCGGCCACGTGGCGACCCATGTCGAGGAGGCCGCGCTCGGGCTGCGGGTGGTCAAGGCGTTCGGCCGTGAGGATTATGTGTTCGACCGGTTCGACGAGCAGGCCACGCAGTTGTACGACACCCAGTTCGCGAGGGTGACGGTGTCGGCGAAGTTCTGGACACTGCTGGAGGTCATCCCCAACCTCACCCTGATCGTGGTGCTGGGTTTCGGTGCGTACGCAGCGGGCCACGGCCACGTCACCATGGGCACCCTGGTCGCGTTCATCACGATGATGCTGTCGTTGGTGTGGCCCATCGCCTCGCTCGGCTTTCTGTTGTCGATGACGCAGGAGTCGTTCACCGCGGCCAACCGGATCGCCGAGATCTTCGATGCCCCGGTGGACATCGCCGACGGCCCGGTGTCGCAGCCGCCGCGGGGTGGCCGGCTGGAGCTGCGTGACGTCGGGTTCAGATTCCCTGACAGCGAAGACGAGTGGGCCTTACGCCATGTCGATGCCGTGGTCGAGCCGGGGCAGACATTGGCGCTCGTCGGCGCGACCGGCTCGGGCAAATCGGTACTGGCCGCGTTGTTCTCGCGGCTCTATGACGTGACCGAAGGTCAGATCCTGATCGACGGCCGCGATATCCGCGAGCTGAGCCTGCAGGCGCTGCGGCAGACGGTGGCCACGGCCTTCGAGGATCCGACGCTGTTCTCGATGTCGGTGGCCGAGAACTTACGGCTCGGCCGCGCAGATGCCACCGACGAGCAGATGGAGCAGGCCATCGAGATCGCGGCGGCGCAGTTCGTCTACGACCTGCCGTTCGGCCTGGACACCCGGATCGGCGAGCAGGGTATGAGCCTGTCGGGTGGTCAGCGCCAACGTCTTTCGCTGGCCCGCGCCATCCTGGCCGCACCCAAGATCCTGGTGCTCGACGACACATTGTCGGCCCTGGACGTGCACACCGAGGCCGTGGTCACCGAGGCGCTGGGCCGGGTCCTGCGCGGGGTGACGGGCATCATCGTCGCGCACCGCGCATCGACCGTGCTGCTGGCCGACAAGGTGGCGCTGCTGCAGGAGGGCACCATCACCCACATCGGCACCCACGCCCAATTGCTCGCGCAGGTACCGCAATACCGTTACCTGCTGGCTGCCGATGACCAGCTCGACGACGCATGTGAGCGCAGCTGCGACTGGGAGGACGAGGAGGAGTTGGGCCGGTTGCAGCGCGGGCACGATGAACGCACGGCCATCGACGAAGTGGGCGAGCCTCCACGTTTCGGTGCGGAGGTGCAGCGCCGATGACGACCACCGAGTGGCGCGGACAGGTCACCGATGACGATGATCAAGCCGGCAGCTCCGGCACGTCCAACCTCCCGATCGACGAAAGCGTGCCCCGGCGCCGTGAGGCCCGTGAGCTCCTCCTGTCACTGCTGCGGCCCTACCGTTGGACGGTCGCAGTGCTGGCCCTGGTGGTCATCGTGGAAAACGCTGCCCGGCTTTCGGTTCCGATCCTGGTGCAGCGCGGCATCGACCGCGGCATCCCGCCGATCCTTGAGGGCGGCCCGGCCCGCGAGCTGATGCTCATCGTCGGCACTCTGTGCGTGGTGGTGATCGTGCAGGCGGTCAGCCGGATGTTCTTCCTGCGGCGCTCCGGCCGGATCGGCCAGCGGGTGCTGCTGGAGTTGCGCCGCCGGGTGTTTCGTCATTTCGGCAGGCTCGATGTGGCGTTCCACGATCGCTACACCTCGGGCCGGGTGGTCAGCCGGTCCACCAACGACGTCGAGGCCATCCAGGACATGCTGGAAACGGGCTTCGACAGCCTGATCACCGCGGTGCTGACACTGTTCGGCACCGCGGTCCTGCTGGTGGCCCTCGATTGGCGCCTTGGCCTGATGTGCCTGGCGGCGTTCCCGATCCTGGTCGCCCTGGTGTGGTGGTTCCGCAACGAGTCGGGCAAGACCTATCGGCTGGTGCGTGAGAGCGCGGCGCTGGTGATCGTGCAGTTCGTCGAGACCATGACGGGTATCAAGGCCGTGCAGGCCTATCGGCGCGAGCCGCGCAACCAGGAGATCTTCGACGACGTCGCCGACGAGTACCGGGCCATCAACGAGAAGACCTTCAAGCTGCTGGCCGTCTTCATGCCCGGGGTCAAGCTCGTCGGCAACCTGACCACCGGTGTGGTGCTGCTCTACGGCGGCTACCGGGTGCTGCACGGTGAGATGACCATCGGCACGCTGACCGCGTTCCTCCTGTACCTGCGGATGTTCTTCGAGCCGATGCAGGAGATCTCGCAGTTCTTCAATACCTTCCAGTCGGCGTCCTCGGCGTTGGAGAAGCTGGCCGGGGTGCTGGCGCAGCAGCCGGCCATCGCGGATCCGGCGCGGCCTGTGGACCTGCCGGAGCCCAAGGGCGACATCGGTTTTCACGATGTGCAGTTCGAGTACGCGTCCGGCCGGCCGGTGTTGCCCGGGCTTGAGCTCGCGGTGCCTGCCGGGCAGACCGTGGCGCTGGTGGGGACCACCGGCGCGGGTAAGACCACCATCGCCAAGTTGATCGCCCGGTTCTACGACCCGACGGCCGGGTCGGTGACGCTCGACGGTGTAGACCTGCGTGAGCTGGCCCAGTCGGACCTGCGTCGCCATGTCGTGATGGTCACCCAGGAGAACTTCATGTTCTCCGGGACGGTCGCCGACAACATCCGGTTCGGGCGGCCCGAGGCCACCGACGCGCAGGTTCGGGAGGCGGCCGCGGCGGTCGGTGCGGACCGCTTCATCGACGCCCTGCCCGACGGGTATGACACCGATGTCGCCAAGCGTGGTGGCCGGCTCTCGGCCGGGCAGCGTCAGCTGGTGGCCTTCGCCCGGGCGTTTCTGGCCGACCCGGCGGTGCTGATCCTGGACGAGGCGACGTCCTCACTCGACATCCCGAGCGAGCGAATGGTGCAGCGCGCGTTGGAAACCGTACTGGCCGACCGCACCGCGCTGGTGATCGCGCACCGGCTCTCCACGGTGCAGATCGCCGATCGGGTCCTGGTACTCGAGCATGGTCGCATCATCGAGGACGGTGCACCGGCGGATCTGATCGGCCGGGCCGACGGGGCGTATGCGGCGCTGCACCGCGCCTGGGTGGATTCCCTGGCCTGAGCCGCCTGGCCTATCGCGTGGCGGTGACCCGCAGGACGGCGTCGTAGCTCTGTGCGCCTGCGCCGATGCGGACCGTGATGTCCCACCGTCCGGGCGTGGACAGGTCGATGACGCCGCGGTAATCGTCTCTACCTATGGGCGTGGCCTCGACGGCCGGCGCGCTCAGGCCGATCTGCGGCATGCGTGGTTCGAACCGCACTGAATCCGGGGTCGGGGTTTCGCCTGCGCTGCCGAGGATTTCGATGGTCAGCGGGCCGACCCCGACTTTCGGCGGATCGTCTTTCAAGCGCACCAGGTACGGGCCTGCGGTGGCTTCGGCGACGATGGGTGGCCGTGGTTGCGGCCACAACAGCCACAGCATGCCGGCGCCCACCGCGACGACGATCACAGCGATCCCCAGCCAGCGCAGGCGGTTCACGGGAGCGGCTACAGCTTCTCGATGTCGGGAAGCGCCCAGGTCTTGTCGAACAACGCGGGTTTCGGACCGTAGAACCGGAACAACACCTCGAACTGGCCGTCCGGGGTTGTAGGGATCCAGTTTGTTTCCCGGCCTTCTGGGGCGACCGGGCCGAAATACACGTCGACGGAACCGTCCGGGTTGACGCCGAGGTCGGGTCGGTGCGAGGAGCGGCTCCCGTACGGCAGGTCGCGGATCAGCGCGTGGGTAGCGCGGTCGTACACCGTCGCCGACCAGTAGAGCGAGACCGGCGGATCGGCGGGCACCCGCAGCCGGTAGGTGGCTGCGCCGTCGAAGGCCTCGCCATCGGCGTCGGCAATGGTCATCACGTAGAACTGGCCCTGGCCAAGGTGTTTGGCGCTGAAGTAGATGAACGAGTACAGCAGACCGCGATCGTCGACGGGATAGCTGGTCGGGTCGGCGAAACCGGTCTGCATGCCCTGCACCACCTCGGGTGAGGCGGGCACAGCCCAGTGGGTCCCCTCGAAGTACGCCGGGGTGAAGAACTTCGGATAGTTGGCGTCGAGCCAGTCGTGCGCTTCGGCGGCCGCGGCTTCAAGCACCGACTTCAACTCGGCGTTCGGTTCGAAGAGCTTGCCTTGCTCGATACCGATCGAGGCGAGGACCGAGATCATCACCCGGTCCCGCTGCAGCCACGGCTCCCGTTGCACGAACTGATCGAGCAGCTCGAAGAAGCGGACCCCGTAGGGAATCGTGCTGTCGTACAGCCCACCCGATGCGTCGAAGAAGGCGGTCGGTTCGGGCTGCGCCAGCGGGTAGCACTTGATGCGCTTGCCGTATTCGGCAGCCGCGGCGACGTCGGCGTCGGCGCTGGACGCGATGTTCGCGCGCAGCGCCCCGAACCCCGTGTAGGTCGCCGACTGCAGCACGATGTAGCCGTCGGGGATCTCGCCGTCGAATCCGGGCGGCAGGATCAGGTACTTGCCGCCCTGTCCCTTGTCGACCCCGGCGGGTCCGACGTCTTCGAGCGCCTCCTGCCAGCCGTTGTCCACCGATCCGGTGATCGAACCCCCCTCTGCGGGTGGGATTTCCAGTATCACCGGGCCGCCCTGCGTGTTGTAGAACGGGAAGAAGTACAGGGTGTCGGGGTTGGGCGTGAGCGTCTGGTTCTTCCAGTCCAGCAGTTTCGACCAGAACACCACCTGGTTGTCGCCCGCGCCGACTCCGACCGCCGCCTGACGCAACAGTTCGAAGTTGACGGCGGGCATACCCCAGATGACGGCTTGCACGGCACGGGCATGTACCAACGGGTCCATGCCCTGACGCTAGTACCTCAGCGCACCGTGTCGAAGAAGGTCTTCACATCCTCGACGAACAGCTCCGGCTGCTCGAACGCCGCGAAGTGTCCGCCGCGAGGCATCGTGGTGAAGTGCGTGACGTTGTATCCCGTCTCGCACCAGCTACGCGGAGCGCGCAGGATCTCCATGGGGAACGACGCGATCCCGGTCGGCAGGCTGACGTATTCGCCTCCGCCCCACGTGTTGTGGCTCTCCCAGTACAGCCGTGCCGACGACGCTGCCGACGCGGTCACCCAGTAGAGCATCACGTTGTCGAGCATCTCGTCTTTGGACACCACGCTCTCGGGGTTCCCGTTGCAGTCCATCCAGGACCAGAACTTCTCCACGATCCAGGCCAGCTGGCCAACCGGGGAATCGACCAGGCCGTATCCGAGCGTCTGCGGCCGGGTGGACTGCTGCTTCATGTAGCCCGAATCCCATTTGCGGTAATAGTCGATGCGGGCCAGCGCCTTCTGCAGGTCCTCGGTCATCTCGCCGATGCCCTCGGCGGGCGGCTGGGCGATCGGCATGTTGACGTGAATGCCCACGCACGAGCCGACGTTGCGGCCGATCTGCGTCGTCACCGCCGCACCCCAGTCACCGCCCTGGGCGCCGTAGCGGGCGTAACCCAACCGCGTCATCAGGGTGTCCCAGGCCTGCGCGGTCTTCTCGATGCCCCAGCCCGCCGTAGTCGGCTTGCCGGAGAAGCCGTAGCCGGGCAGCGATGGGCACACCACGTCGAATCCGGCCTCGGTCAGCGGCTCGATCACCTTGTGGAATTCCACGATGGATCCCGGCCAGCCGTGGGTGATCAGCAGCGGGAACGCGTCCTCGCGTCCAGATCGCTGGTGGATGAAATGGATGTCCAGTCCGTCGATCTCGGTGGTGAAGTGGTCGAACCGGTTCAGTGCGGCCTCGCGGGCGCGCCAGTCGTACTCGTTGGCCCAGTAGGCCGCCAGTTCCTTCGTGTACTCCAGCGGAATCCCCTGGGTCCAGTCTTCGACAGGCTCGGCCTCGGGCCAGCGGGTCCGGTTCAGTCTCTGTTTGAGGTCGTCGAGGTCGGCGTCGGGAATGGCGATGCGGAACGGCTTGATCAACGGGTCGCTCGGGGTCATGTAGGCCATCCTCTCAGCGCGAGGCGGCGCACTGTGCTGAGTTTTGCGCTGAAGATCGCGGCTACCTGGTGACCGCAATCTTCAGCGCAACTGTTTCGTCAGGGGATCTGCCGTAGGCGACGCGCCTTGGACACCGCCTCGTGGCGGTTACGCGCCCCGAGTTTGGCCGCCGCGCTGCGCAGATAACTCTTCACCGTTTCCGGCTTGAGGGAAAGCCGCTGGGCAGCTTCGGCATTGGTGCAGCCCAGCGCGACCTGGGCCAGCACGTCGATCTCGCGGACCGTCAGGGGAGCACTGGTAGGCGGGTCGCCGCGCAGTGCCACTGCCAGCCGGTCGGCGAGCTCGCGCAACGGCCCGGCCAGGTCAGGGGTGTCGGCGGCGAGCCGGCGCAGGTCGGCGTGCACCTCGCGGATCTGCTCGGTGTCGGCCGGCCGGTCGGCGAAGGTGGTCAGGGCCGCCTCGCGCATCCGCATCCGCCGGTCCACCTCGTCGCGCACCCGTAGTTCCTCGCTCAATCGCTGCGCCGAGGCCACCATCGCGGCGGCGGTGCGGCCGCCGATCGGGGCGCTGGTGCGGTGCGCGCCGTAGAGCACGGCCCGCGTCTGGCTGTCGACGACCACGGGCACCGCCAGGATCGAGCGGATGCCCTCGGACAACACCGGCTCGTCGTAGTCGTGGGTGATGCTCGAGGCGCGTCGGTAGTCGGGCACCGAGATGGGACGACGCGACACCACACTCGCCCCGCCCAGTCCGGCGCGGGGCAGCACCGCAAGCCCGCGCATCGCCCCGGTGCGGGTGCCGAAGAACTCGCTGAGCAGCAGGGTGTCCTCGTGTACCTGCCCGCCGAAGGCCAGCGGGAGACCGGTGTCGGCGGCCATTCGGCGCAGCTCGGCGCGCACCGCGTCGGCGTCACGAGGACGCAGCAGCGAGGAGCGCATTGCAGGTACCCACTTTCAGGGGTAGCGGTGGGGTGAGTGTGACGTAGAGCATAACTGTCATGAATGTCGCTGCGAGCAACACCAGTCGCTACCGCGATGCCCGTGACCAGCTGGTTGCCACCCTCGGGGACTACGGCCGGGCCGTCGAGGAATTCGCCTGGCCGCAGATCACCGGCACTTTCAACTGGGCGATCGACTGGTTCGACGTCATCGCCAGGGACAACGACCGCACGGCGCTGTGGATCGTCGAGGAAGACGGCTCCGAGCAGCAGGTCACGTTTGCCGAGATGGCGCAGCGGTCCGACAGGGTCGCGGGCTGGCTGCACGGGCTCGGGGTGGGCAAGGGTGACCGGGTCCTGTTGATGCTCGGCAATCAGGTCGAGTTGTGGGAGTCCATGCTGGCGATCGCCAAGCTGGGCGCGGTCATCATGCCGACCACCGGGGCGCTGGGCCCGGCGGATCTGGCCGACCGCATCTCCCGCGGCGGCGCCCGGTTCGTCATCGCCAATCCCGCCGACACCGCCAAGTTCGCCGAGGTACCCGGTGACTATGTGCGGATCGCGGTGGGTGCCCCGGTGCCCGGCTGGCACCGCTACGCCGACGCGTACGACGCGCCACCGCGCCGCTTCGACGCCTGCACCACGGTCGACGACCCGATGCTCATCTACTTCACCTCCGGCACCACGAGCAAGCCGAAGCTGGTCGAGCATTCCCAGGTCTCCTACCCGGTCGGGCATCTGACCACGATGGCCTGGATCGGGGTCAGGCCCGGCGATGTGCACCTGGCGATCAGCTCGCCGGGCTGGGCCAAGCACGCCTGGAGTTGTTTCTTCGCTCCGTGGATCGCCGAGGCGACGATCTTCGTCTACAACTACGCCCGCTTCGATGCGGCGGCGCTGCTGGACCAGTTGCGCCGGGCCGGGGTCAACACGTTCTGTGCCCCGCCGACGGTGTGGCGCATGTTGATCCAGGCTGATCTGGGCGAGCGTCCCGAGGGGCTGCGCGAGATCCTCGGCGCCGGTGAGCCGTTGAACCCGGACGTGATCACCCAGGTCGAGAAGGCCTGGGGGTTGACGATCCGCGACGGGTTCGGCCAGACCGAGACCACTCTGCAGGTCGGCAACACCCCGGGGCAGCCGGTGAAACCCGGCTCGATGGGCCGCCCGATGCCCGGCGTTCCGGTGGTGCTGGTGGACCCGATCACCGGGACGCCTGCCGAGGAGGGGGAGATCTGTCTGGACCTGGCACAGCATCCGCGCAACCTGATGACGGGTTATCTCGGTGACTCGCAACGCAATGAGGCCGTGATGGCCGGCGGCTACTACCACACCGGCGACGTCGCCGGCCGAGACGCTGACGGCTACATCACCTACATCGGCCGCACCGACGACGTGTTCAAGTCCAGCGACTACAAGGTGTCGCCATTCGAGCTGGAAAGCGTGCTGATCGAGCATCCGGCCGTGGTCGAGGCCGCGGTGGTGCCGCAACCGGACAACACCCGGTTGGCGGTGCCCAAGGCCTATGTCGCGCTGGCCGAGGGTTGGGAAGCCAACGCGCAGACCGCAAAAGATGTGATGGCTTATGCCCGGGATCACCTTGCGCCGTATCTCAAGGTGCGCCGGGTCGAGTTCCTCGACCTGCCCAAGACTGTTTCGGGCAAGATCCGCCGCGTCGAGTTGCGCAAGCGGGAAGATGCGGCTCACGAAGCGGGCCAATCGATTTCCACCGAATACCGATACGAGGATTTACTGGGATGAAATCTTACGACGCCGGCCCTACCGATGTGCCCGTGCTCGAAGAGACCATCGGGGCGAACTTCGAGCGCATGGTGGCGGCCGGGCCGGATGCCGACGCGCTGGTCGAGGTGTCCACCGGACGGCGCTGGACCTATGCGGAACTCGACGCCGAGGTCGACGCGGTGGCCCGGGGGCTGATGGCGCTGGGGGTGGCCAAAAGCGATCGCGTCGGGATCTGGGCGCCCAACTGCGCCGAGTGGGTGATGCTACAGCTCGCGACGGCAAAGATCGGGGCGATCCTGGTCAACATCAACCCGGCCTACCGCACCCACGAACTGGCCTACGTACTCAAGCAATCCGGCATTCGGACCCTGGTGTCGGCCACCGCGTTCAAGTCCTCGGACTATGTGACGATGGTGGCCGAGGTACAGGCCGACTGTCCGTCGCTCAAGGACATCATCTTTCTGGGCACTCTGGATTGGGACCAGCTGCATACCGAGCAGGTCGGCGAGGGGCAGCTGCGTGCCCGGATGGCCGAGCTGTCCAACACGGATCCAATCAACATCCAATACACCTCGGGGACAACGGGTTTCCCTAAGGGCGCGACGCTGAGCCATCGCAACATCCTCAACAACGGGTTCTTCGTCGGCGGGTTGATCAACTTCGGCGCCGGTGACCGGGTGTGCATCCCGGTGCCGTTCTATCACTGCTTCGGCATGGTGATGGGCAATCTCGGGGCGCTGACCCATGGTGCGGCGATCGTGATCCCGGCACCGGGATTCGATCCCGGGATCACGCTGGCCACAGTCGAATCCGAGCGGTGCACCGCGCTGTACGGGGTGCCGACGATGTTCATCGCGATGCTCGGCCATCCCGACTTCGCCGGCTTCGACCTGTCCTCGCTGCGCACCGGCATCATGGCCGGTTCGGTGTGCCCGGTCGAGGTGATGAAGCGGGTGGTGGCCGACATGCACATGGCCGAGGTGGCCATCTGTTACGGCATGACCGAGACCTCGCCGGTGTCGTGTCAGACCCTGGTCGACGACGATCTGGAGCGTCGCACCGCGACCATCGGGCGGGCCCATCCGCACCTCGAGGTCAAGATCGTGGACCCCGATTCCGGTGAGACCGTCGAGCGCGGGCAGTCCGGGGAGTTCTGCACCCGTGGGTATTCGGTGATGCTGGGTTACTGGAATGAGGAGGCCAAGACCGCCGAAGCCATTGATTCCGACGGGTGGATGCACACCGGGGATCTGGCGGTGATGCGTGCGGACGGCTACTGCACGGTGGTCGGCCGGATCAAGGACATGGTGATCCGCGGCGGGGAGAACGTGTACCCGCGGGAGATCGAGGAGTTCCTCTACACCCACCCCGACATCGACGATGCGCAGGTGATCGGGGTCCCGGACGCGAAGTACGGGGAAGAGATCTGCGCGTGGATCCGGATGAAGCCGGGCCGCGCGCCGTTGGATGCCGAGGCGGTGCGGGCATTCGCGTCGGGCAAGCTGGCGCACTACAAGATCCCGCGTTATGTGCATGTGGTGGAAGAGTTCCCGATGACGGTCACCGGCAAGATCCGCAAGGTCGACATGCGCGACGAGAGCGTCAAGCTGCTGGGGCTCGACCCCGGACAACCGGGATAACTCAGCCCCAGCGCTTGATCACCTCGGCCACCGGCTTCCCGGTCGCCAGTGCCGCCATGATCAGCACCCGCGCCTGGCTCGGCCGAAGATGGGGGACCATGACCGCGCCGGCCTTCACCATGTCGTCGCCGGGACCGTATTCGGCGATGACGTCCCCGGTCGGGACACGGCTGGAGATTCCGAAGGACACCCCGGCCGGCGCGTGGCGGCGTACGGCGTCGACCACGCCGTCGCCCGCGTTGCCGGATCCCAGTGCCTCCACGATGATTCCGCGCGCTCCCGTGGCCACCGCGGCATCGATGGGGCCGGGTCCGTCGCCGGGATAGGCCGCGACGACGTTGACGCGCGGTGCACTGACCGCAGGCACCTCACCGAGGAACGGCCGCTGCGCGGGGTGGTCCAGGGTGAAGGCGTTGTCGGCGACGGACCCGATCGGTGGGGTGCCGCCGAACGCGTGGAGATCCTGGGTGTTCACCTTGTGGGTCCCCAGGGCCTGGAAGACGTCCCCGGCGAACATGATCATCACGCCCTGATCGCGGGCGGCGGGACTGGAGGCGACAGTCAGCGCGTCCCGCAGGTTTGTCGGGCCGTCGGCGTCCGGGGCGTCGGAGCTGCGCTGCGCCCCGGTCAGCACTATCGGCGCCGGCCCGTTGTAGGTGACGTCCAGCCACATCGCGGTGTCTTCCATCGTGTCGGTGCCGTGGGTGATGACCACGCCGGACGCCCCGTCGGCCACCGCCTTCTTGGCCGCCGCCCCGATCACGTCCCAGTCAGCCGGGGTGAGCTGTGAACTGTCCTTCTTCATCACATCCATGACCTCGACGTTCAGGCCCGCCGCCAGGTCGGAGCCACTGACCGTCGGGCGGCGCACGCCGTTGGCATCGGTGCTCGTCGCGATGGTCCCGCCGGTGGTGATCACCACGACGCGCCCCGGTGCCGATTCGCCCTTGGCGCTGTCCGGGTTTGTCGTCGCTTCGGTCGAGTTGGTGTTCGTCGAACATGCCGTCAGCGCGATGGCGAGAAAAAGCGTGCCGATCGCCAGTCGCGACCGGGCGGGGCGGGCTGCGAAGTTCGTCATGAGGCAGACGCTACGGCGGCAGGCAGATACGCACCGGTGTTTTGGCAGCTCACCCGGGTTTCGGCAGCGGTGGACTGCAATTGCTGCGACGATGGTGGTCATGTCGGCTGCACAAGCCTGCAGTGTTCTCGGGCGGCGCACGTGTGCGCTGCTGGCCGTGAGTTCGGCAGGGCTGCATGTGGCGATGCTCGGCGCCACCTCCAATCCGGTGGCCGCTGCAGTGCTCGCGGCGATGATCGTCGGTTGCCTGTACTGCGCCGGTCATCTGTGGCGGCGTGGCACGTCCGGTGTCTGGTGCACGATCGCGTTGATGAGCCTGGCGATGATCGCCCTGCACACCCCGATGCCCATGCATCACCACGGTGTGGTGGCCCCCGTCCAGACGTCGACGATGATGACGACGGCGACGCTGCTGGCTCTGCTCGAGGTGATCATCGCCGCAGCGGTGCTGGCCTACACCACCAGGCACCGCTCGGTGATCAGCCCGTCGGCGGGATGAACTGGCTCAGGACCAGCCGGGCGCCTTGAGGGTCCTGAATCAGGGCGGTGTTCGTCCACTCATTGTCCTCGCTGGAAACCACGGCGGCGCCGAGCTTTTCGGCCAGTGTCGCGGATTCGTCGCGGTCGGCCACCGCGAATGCCACCTGCCAGTGTTCAGGCTGCTGTTCGTCCGCCAGCTGTCCGATCCAGCCGATCGCGTCGGAGAATCCGGGCGGGGTGCCGGTCGCGGCATGCCGTTCCCTGATACCGGGGTCGACTGTGGCGGCGAGGTGGTCGGCGTAACCCGGACGACGAATCATCGTCGCGAAGCCCGCGTTGTCGAATTCCCAGCCGAACAGCGGTCCGTAGAAGGTCGCGGCGGCCTGCGGATCGGTTGCCTGCAGGTCGCTGAAATTCCAGGCGCCGGGAACGTTGACCAGCTGGGCGCCGAGGCGCCGCCGTGGCTGCCACAGCTTGAAGTGTGCACCGTGCGGATCGGCGCAACCGGCTTGCCGCCCACCGGGCCCCGCGTCGATGGGACCACTTGTCACGGTCCCGCCTGCGGCCGTCACCGCCTCGGCCGACGTATCCGCATCGGTTACCGCGACGTAGGTGTTCCAGGTGATCTCGTCACCGGTGTGTGCAGACGCGATCGCCGCCACGTCGTGACCGTTCAGGGTGGCGATCAGGTAGGTCTCCTCGGCCTCCTCCGGCAGCACGTTCTCGAACGTCCAGCCGAACAGCCGGCCGTAAAAGTCCTGGGCGGCAGCCACATCCTGCTGGTCGGTGTCCACCCAGCAGGGGACACCGGGTGGATAGGTCCTTGGCTCGGTCATCTGTCCATGGTCGCATCTCATATGTTCAGAACCATTGACCGAACCTGCGGATGTAGATGGTCTTGACGGTCTGCGCGACGACGCAGTAGGACACCAGCGTCGCGGCGAGCCATCCGAAGTACGCCCACGGCAGCGGCTGCAATCCGACGGCCGCCCCCAGCGGCGAGAACGGGATGAGGATCCCGAGGACGCAGACCGTCCCGGTCGCCAGCAGCACCGGCAACGCTGCCGTGCTCTGGATGAACGGGATCTTCTGGGTTCGCAGCATGTGGACGACCAGCGTCTGCGACAGCAGGCTTTCGATGAACCAACCCGACTGGAACAGCGATTGCATCGCGGGTGAGTTGGCGGCGAAGACGTACCACATCACCGCGAACGTGGTGATGTCGAAGATCGAGGACGTCGGCCCCATCCAGATCATGAACCGGCCGATGTTCCTGGCGTCCCACTTGCGCGGCTTGAGCAGGAACTCCTTGTCCATGCGGTCCCACGGCAGTGCCAGCTGGGAGATGTCGTACAGCAGGTTCTGGATCAACAGGTGGATCGCCAGCATGGGCAGGAACGGGATGAAGGCGCTCGCCACCAGTACCGAGAACACGTTGCCGAAGTTCGAACTGGCGGTCATGTTCAGGTATTTGATGATGTTGCCGAAGGTCTCGCGGCCCTTGACCACGCCCTCTTCGAGCACCATCAGGCTCTTCTCGAGCAGGATGATGTCCGCCGATTCCTTGGCGATATCGGTGCCGGTGTCCACCGAGATGCCCACATCCGCATCGCGCAGGGCCGGTGCGTCGTTGATGCCGTCGCCAAGGAAACCGACCGTGTGCCCGTTGGCCTGCAGGGCTCGCAGCACCCGGGACTTCTGCAGCGGCGTCAGCTTCGCGAAAACGGTTGTCGCATCGACGATCCGTCGGAGCGCGTCGTCGTCGAGGGCGTCGATCTGGGGTCCGAGAATCGGCCGGCCGGGATCGAGTCCCACCTCTCGACAGATCTTGGCGCTGACGACTTCGTTGTCGCCGGTGAGGACCTTCACGGTCACGCCGTGTTCGGCCAGGGCCGTGATGGCCGGGGCGGCCGCGTCCTTCGGCGGATCGAGGAAGGTGAGAAAACCGTGGACGACGAGGTCCTTCTCGTCTTCGATGCGGTATCGGTGGGTGCGCTCGATGCGCGGGATCTCCCGGGTGGCCACCAGCAGCACCCGGAACCCATCGCGGTTGTAGTCGCGCGCTGTTTCGGCCAGCGCCTCGCGGTCGGCCTCTTCGAGCGGGCGACTGGCCGTGCCGTCCCACACCTGGGTGGACACCGTCAGCATCTCCTCGACGGCACCTTTGCAGACCAGCAGGTGATTGCGTTCGACGTCCTGGACGACGACGGACAGTCGGCGTCGTTCGAAGTCGAACGGAAGCTCGTCGACCTTGCGGTATGCCGAGGCGGCGAGTAGCGCTTCGGGTGTCCCGTCGGCGAAGTGCAGCACGGCGCGGTCCATCAGATTCTTGACGCCGCTCTGGTGAAAGCTGTTGAGCCAGGCCAGGGCCAGCACGTTGTCGTCGCGATCGCCCCGGATGTCCGCGTGATGCTCGAGGATGATCCGGTCCTGGGTGAGCGTGCCGGTTTTGTCGGTGCACAGCACGTCCATGGCGCCGAAGTTCTGGATGGCGTTGAGCCGCTTGACCACGACCTTGCGGCGTGACAACGCGACCGCGCCCTTGGCCAGATTGGACGACACGATCATCGGCAGCATCTCCGGGGTCAGCCCGACCGCGACGGCCAGCGCGAACAGGAACGCCTCGGGCCAGTCGCCCTTGGTGAAACCGTTGATGAACAACACGATCGGCACCATCACCGACATGAACCGGATCAGCAGCCAGCTGACGCTGTTGACGCCGCGGTCGAAGGCTGTCTCGGCGCGAGAGCCCACGACCGCCTTGGCCAGCGAACCGAAATAGGTGTGTACGCTGGTTGATACGACGACCGCGGTGGCCGTGCCGCTGACCACATTGGTGCCCATGAAGCAGATACTGGACAGGTCGAGTGGGTCGGCCTCGTCGTCGGCGCCGCAGGTGTCGTACTTCTCGACCGGCAGGGCCTCGCCCGTCAGCGCTGCCTGGCTGACGAACAGATCGCGAGAATCGATCAGGCGGAGGTCGGCCGGAATCATGTCGCCGGCTGACAGTTGGACGATGTCACCGGTGACGATCTGCGCCATCGGGATTTCGGTGAGTTCGGGTGTGGCATCTGGGCTGGCCCGGCGCCGGACTGTCGCGGTGGTCCGCACCATCGCCTTGAGTGTCTCCGCTGCCTTGCCCGAGCGGTACTCCTGCCAGAACCGCAGCAGCGCGCTGAGCGCGACCATGGTCACGATGATCAGCACGCCGGTGTAGTCCGGCGCCTGCCCGTCGCGCATCGGAAGGTAGATGTCGGTCACCGAGCTGATCGCGGCCAGCACCATGAGCACCGCGATGAACGGATTCTTGAAGGCCTCCAGAAACTGGAGTATCGCGGGAGGTGCCTTGTCGTGGGCGACCTCGTTGGGGCCCTCGCCGGCAAGGCGTTCGGCGGCATCCTCGGACGTCAAGCCGTCGAGGTGGCCTCTGACGTTCGCCAGCGTGACCTCCACATCGTTGTGCGCTTCAGCGGCTGCGCGCAGGGACAGTCGGCGGTCGTCGAGGTTGGCGGGTGTCAGGGCGGTCTGCTCGAAGGCGGTGTTCATCGGCTGCTCCGGTCGGTGGTGCGCGCGCACCACAAGTCACACCGAATCGCATGGAGGAGGATCGATTCGGTGGACTTGAGGTGGCGCGCGGAATGAAAGGTGTTCGGATCGAATTGATTTGGGCTACCCGCTCACCGAGCGGTGTGCGAGCCACCGCCCAGGGACGCGGTCAGGACCGCCACCGGGGTGCTGTTCATCCTCAGGTTGTGCCGCTCCTGCGGGGTCAGCGACGCACGCGTGTGGATCCACGCGAGGGGGCCCTTGACCGCGCTGTGGGCATGACGGAGAAAGGTGTTGCGCTGCATCGGATCATCTCCAGTTCAATCGGAGCTCTCCGCGTCGATACGCATGCGGCAGCCGGCCACCGCGGGTCTCTCGGGTGGCGGCCCTAGCCGGTCATCGACAACGGAAAGGTGTTTATGGACAGACGTTTTCGAATCGGACTGGGATACGGACTGTCACTCGACGTCATGTCGTCGTCACCTCCTCGCTGTCGGGCGCGCGGCGCGCCGCTGGTCTTGACGCAATCGTCAGATGCAAACACGCTGAAGAGGAAGTTTGGGCACACGGCCGAACGCGCCAACTGACGCGAGCACTTCCTCATCAGAGCTTTGGCACTACACGACGTGTCCCACCAGGGGTGGGAAGCCACTTCGGGTCATCCCTTAAGCCGGGAAGACCTGTCCTAATCCTGGGCGTCTCTCGAAGTCGTCGGATCAGTGGCCTGTGTTCGTGTAGGAGCCTCACCTAACGAAGCGCGGTTTTCATTAGAGACCTTACACGAGCCGATTGTCAACACGGTTCGCCGTCGGATTTGCGCTCCCAAATAGGTTGTGTCAGTTGGGCAGTGACACAACGCGTCGTTTTGGTGACGGCCGTCACGGGAAGTCTCCGAGCGGTTCCACAGCATTCACCCAAGAATCGGCAGGGCAACGGCCTTTGCGGTTGCCTGTGCGCACCCGCCGGATGTGTTGTGATGTGCCTATGCCTGAGCAAAGTCTCGAGCCTGACGCCGGCGAGGACGAGCAAAAGCCACCGGCCATCACTGCGCGCGGAATCATGATGCACGGACCGTGGGGCCCGGTGTACGGACCCATCGACCTCGACATCGATGAAGGCGGGGTCACGGTGCTGGTGGCCCCGTCGGGCACCGGGCGCACCGCACTGCTGATGACGCTGGCCGGGCGGATGAGAACAGCACGCGGGAAGCTGACCGTGTTCGGGCGTACCCGGGCACCCGACATCTTCCGCTGCGCGGCGCTGGCCGGGATCGACGAGCTCGACACCGTGTCGGAGTCGGTGACGGTGCGCGACCTCGTGACGGAGCAGCGTCGGTGGGACGCGCCCTGGTACACGCTGGTGGGCCGGGCCGACGAAGACGCGCTGACCGCCATGTGCGCGCCGGTGTTCGGTGAGCTGCCGCTGCCGTCGCTGACGTCGTACTTCGACGGCCTCACCGAGCTCGACCAGATCCTGCTGCGCATCGCGCTGGCCAACACCGCGACCCCGCCGCTGCTGGTGGTCGGCAACCTCGACCACCTCACCGACGACCGCAACCGCGACATCCTGCTGGGGCGGCTGTTCGCGCTGGGGGAGAAGCAGACCGTGATCACCGCGACGGTCAACGGAGTGCCCGGCCATCTGGTCTCGGCCGTGCGAGCGCAGGTGTCAGTACCCAACACGACGCTGGCCGAGCTGGCCGGTTCGCAGAAAGGTGGCGAGTAACTGTGCTAGCCGGAATGTCGTTGGGCACTGACCTCAAACGATTCTCGCGCGGCACGATGCCGCGGATCGCGCTCGTGACGGTCATCCTGCTGCCGCTGTTGTACGGCGCGATGTACCTGTGGGCGTTCTGGAATCCGTTCGGGGAGGTGAACAAGGTTCCGGTGGCGCTGGTGAACGAAGACCAGGGCGCCGTCGCTGAGGGGCAGCAGATCAAGGCCGGGGACGAGGTCTCCGATGCCCTGATCGATTCGGGTCAGCTTCAGCTGCACCGGGTTTCGGCACAGGAGGCTGCCGACGGTGTGGCCGACGGCAGGTACTACTTCTCGATCACGCTGCCGCAGGATTTCAGCACCAGCATCACTTCTCCGTCGGGTGGGTCGCCTCACCAGGCCAATGTGCGCTTCACGTTCAACGACGCGAACAACTACCTGGGCTCGATCATCGGCCAGAATGCCGCCCGTGAGGTGATCAACCAGATCAACGCGAAGATCGGCGAACGCACCCTCGGCACCGTGCTGACCGGACTGACGGATGCCGGAACAGGACTGATGAAGGCGGCCGACGGCGCGCAGCAGCTGGCCACCGGCAGCGCGGCGGCCAATGACGGCGCGCACCGGTTGTCCACCGGCGCCAACGCCTTGACAGCGGGCCTGGTCACCGCGCGCGACGGGTCAGCGCAGCTGGCCGCGGGCACCAGACAGCTGTCGACGGCGGTCGACACCGCGACCGATCCGCTGCTCACGGTGCTGGACCGGGTCAGCGGGCTCGGCCTGGACCCCAACGAGGTCGGCATGGCTGCGCAGCGGCTGTCGGGGGCGGTGCGCTCGACCACCGATCGGATCGCGGCGCTCAACATCGATCAGGCGCAGGCTGCGGCCATCGTCGATCAGGCGGTCGGCTTCTTGCGTAACAGCCCCGACCCCGCAGTGCGCGACACCGGGGAGTTCCTGGCCGGTGCGCAACGGCTGCTGCAGGCGCGAGGGCTCGACCCCACCACCGACGAGGGTCTGATCCGGTTGCGGGACAACGCCACCCAGTTGGAGAACGAGCTGGGCGACCCGAACAGCAAACTGCGAGTGTTCCTCACCAAGGCAGTCACCGGAGGTTTGCGCTCCGACGTCGTCAAATTGCGCGACGGTGCGCACCAACTCGACAGCGGCGCGCAGCGGCTCAACGGCGGTCTGGTGCAGCTGACCAACGGCGGGCGCCAACTGTCCAGTGGGGCGGGCGAACTGGCCGCCGGTACGGAGAAGCTGCAGGCCGGCAATCAGCAATTGGCGACCGCGCTCAAGGAAGGGTCGACCCAGGTGCCGTCGTGGACCCCGCAGCAGCGGACCGACGTCGCGCGGACCCTTGCCGCACCGGTGGCGCTGGACATCCAGACGCACAACCCGGCCGCCACGTTCGGCACCGGTTTCGCACCGTTCTTCCTGCCGCTGGCCCTGTTCATCGGCGCGCTCATCATCTGGATGTTGTTGAAGCCGTTGCAGTCCCGTCCGGTGGTCAACGGGCTGGGGGCGCTGCGTGTGGTGCTGGCCTCCTACTGGCCTGCCCTGCTGATCGTGTTCTGCCAGGTCGTCGTGATGTATGTGGTGGTGCATTTCGGGGTGGGCCTGCAGGCCAAGTACCCGCTGTCCACCGTGGCGTTCCTGCTGTTGGTGGCGGGCACGTTCCTGGCGCTGATCCAGGCGTTCAACGCCTTGTTCGGGGTGTCCGTGGGTCGGGTGGTGACGCTGGCCTTCCTGATGCTGCAACTGGTCTCGGCCGGCGGTATCTATCCGGTGGAGACCACCGCGAAACCGTTCCAGATACTGCACCCGGTCGACCCGATGACCTACGCCGTCAACGGACTGCGCCAGTTGATCGTGGGCGGGATCGATTCCCGGCTGTGGATCGCGATCGCGGTGCTGCTCGGTGTGCTGGTGGCGTCGCTGGCCGCCAGTTCGTGGGCCGCGCGAAGAGACCGGCAATACACCATGGACCGATTGCACCCGCCCATCGAAGTGTGAGCCTGGTGATTTCGGTGCGTTTGGTAACGCTGACCGTTACCAAACGCACCCAAATCACCCGAGCCCGATGCGCCGGTAACGGTCCAGCCGGGTCTGCAACCGCTGCTCACCGGGCACCGCACGCAACTGGGAAAGCTCGCTGCCGATCGCGGTCGACAGCCGCTGGGTGAACGCCCGTGGCTCGTCCGCGGCGTCGGGATGTTCGGGCACGATCACATCGACGATGCCGGCCCGCAGCAGATCAGTCGACCGAACCCCTTGCGCGGCAGCCAGTTCCGGGGCATGAGCGGTATCGCGGAAGACGATCGCGCTGGCCCCCTCGGGCGGCAGGGGCGCCAGCCAGCCGTTGGCCGCGGCCAGCACCCGGTCGGCGGGCACCATCGCCAGGGCGGGCCCGCCGCTGCCCTGGCCCATCAGTACCGACACCGTCGGGGTGTCCAGCGTGACCAATTCGGCCAGGCAGCGGGCGATCTCACCGGCCAGCCCGCCCTGCTCGGCTTCGATCGATAAGGCCGGGCCCGGGGTGTCGATCACCAGGACCAGCGGCAGCTGCAGTCCGGCAGCCAACGCCATGCCACGGCGGGCCTCACGCAGCGCGCCGGGCCCGACCAGCCCACCCTCACTGCGGCGCTGGCCGAGCACCACAGCGGGCTGCCCGCCGAAGCGGGCCAGGGCCAGCAGCATCGTCGCGGCCTCGCCGCGTTCGGTCCCGGAGAGCAGCACCCGGTCCGTGGCTCCGTGCCGCAACAGGTACCCCACTCCGGGGCGGTCGGGCCGCCGGGAGGCGAGCACCGATTCCCAGGCGGGTACGTCGGGCAGTGGTTCAGGGGCCGGTGCGGGAGGAAGGGGTGCTGGAGCATCCAAGACCACCCGCAGCGTGCGGTCCAGGGTGTCGCGCAGCAGGGCGAGCGGCACCACCCCGTCGATCACGCCGTGGGCGTGCAGGTTCTCGGCGGTCTGCACGCCGGAGGGAAACGGTTCGCCGTACAGGTGCTCATACACCCTGGGCCCGAGGAAGCCGATCAGCGCGCCGGGCTCGGCGGCGGTGACGTGCCCGAGTGAACCCCAGGAGGCGAACACCCCGCCGGTGGTGGGATGCCGCAGGTAGACGAGGTAGGGCAGGTGGGCCTGCTTGTGCAGTTCGACGGCCGCGGCGATCTTGACCATCTGCAGAAAGGCAACGGTGCCTTCCTGCATCCGCGTCCCGCCGGAGCTCGGGGAGGCCAGGATCGGCAGCCGCTCGGCTGTGGCTCTCGTCACCGCGGCGGTGATCCGCTCGGCGGCCGCCACCCCGATCGATCCGGCCAGGAAATCGAACTCGCAGGCCACCACGGCCACGCGGCGGCCGAAGATGGTGCCTTCGCCGGTCAGGACGGATTCGTCGAGCCCGGTCTTCGCCGACGCCTCGGCCAGTTCGCGCTGGTAGTCCTCGGAACGGGCCACCTCAAGGGGCGCCGTATCCCAGCTCTGGAACGAGCCCTCGTCGAGCACTGCATCACGAAGCGCGCGGGCGCCGATCCGACTCACGGCGTCAGCCTATATAGGCTGACCACATGATTGGTGTGACCAGAGACGGCAGTGTCCTGACCCTGGAACTGCAACGCGAGGAGCGGCGCAACGCGCTGAACTGCGAGCTTGTCGACAGTCTGCGGGAAGCGGTCGAGCATGCCGCTGAGCAGGACATCCGGGCCATCGTGCTGACGGGCGCGGGGCCGGTGTTCAGCTCGGGCGCGGACCTGACCGATGCCGCGGGCATGGCCGAGAAGCTGCCCGACAAGGCGCTGGCGCTGAACCTGGCGATCGACAAGGCACCGGTGCCGGTCATCGGCGCGATCAACGGCCCGGCGATCGGTGCGGGCGTCATCTTGTCGATGATCTGCGATCTGCGGGTCGTCGCCCCCGAGGCCTACTTCCAGTTCCCGGTCGCGAAGTACGGCCTGGCCTTGGACAACTGGAGCATCCGCCGGCTGACCTCGCTGGTGGGTTACGGCAGGGCACGCGGCATGCTGCTCGGCGCCGAGAGGCTCACCGCGGAGACCGCGCTGCAGACCGGTATGGCCAACCGCATCGGCACGCTGGCCGACGCCCAGAAGTGGGCCGCCGAGCTCGCCGGGTTCGCCCCGCTGGCGCTGCAGCACGCCAAGCGGGTGCTCAACGACGACGGCGCCTACGAGGAGTCGTGGCCCGCCCACAAGGAGCTGTTCGACAAGGCGTGGGGCAGCCAGGACGTCATCGAAGCCCAGGTGGCCCGGATCGAGAAGCGGCCGCCGAACTTCAACGGGGCCTGACATGCTGGGCGCTGCGCTGCGGTTGGGTGCCAGGTCGGCTTCACTGCTGGCCGGCGGGTGGTTGGTGCGTGCGCTGAACGGAACCTACGCCTCCGTGGGGGCCTTGCCCCGCGACATCCGCCCGGTGGCGCAGCGGTCCCTGCAGTACGCCGACGGTGTGTTCGTCAACATCGAGCCGGCCTCACCCGGTGTCACCATGAGCCGGGAAGAGTGGCGCATGCTGATCAGCGAGATGCTCAGCTCGCGTTCGTCCAGCCGGCCGCCGGGGCCGATCCCGCTCGCCGAAACGTCCGACGGGGAAGCCGCCGCCTGTGCGGTGTCCTGGTACGGGCACTCCACCGCTCTGGTCGAGATCGACGGGTACCGGGTGCTGACCGATCCGGTGTGGAGCCGTCGCTGTTCGCCATCGCGCGTGGTGGGCCCGCAGCGGCTACATGAGCCGCCGCTGCCGCTGGAGGCCCTGCCTGCCGTGGACGCCGTGGTGATCAGCCACGATCACTACGACCATCTCGATATCGAGACGATCCTGGGGTTGGTCCGGACCCAGCGGGCGCCGTTCGTGGTGCCGCTGGGCATCGGGGCGCATCTGCGCAAGTGGCGGATACCCGAAGAGCGGATCATCGAGCTGGACTGGAACGAGAGCCACCGGATCGGCGAGCTGACCCTGGTGTGCACGCCGGCCCGGCACTTCTCCGGGCGGCTGTTCCAGCGCAACACCACGCTGTGGGCGTCGTGGGCCTTCGTCGGGCCGCAACACCGGGCGTTCTTCGGCGGGGACACCGGCTACACCAAGAGCTTCGCCGAGATCGGTTCGGAATACGGACCTTTCGATCTGACCCTGCTTCCGGTCGGGGCGTATCACCCGAGTTGGCCCGATATCCACATGAATCCCGAGGAGGCGGTGCGTGCCCATCTGGACGTCACCGATTCCGGGTTGTTGGTGCCGGTCCACTGGGCGACGTTCCGGCTGGCGCCGCACCCGTGGGCCGAGCCGGTGCGCCGATTGCTGACCGCGGCCGACCCGGCCGGAGTGCAGATCGCGGTGCCGCGTCCGGGGCAGCGGGTGGACGCCGCGTCCGCGGCACTCGACCCATGGTGGGAGTTCTGACCGGTTTCCGATGGCAAACTGACGTCTTGAGCTCCACGACACCGACGGGACGAGGACTTTTCGCGGATGACGACGATCAATGTCATTGGTCTCACCGATGCCGAGGTGGCCCAGCGGGTAGCCGAGGGTAAGAGCAACGACGTCCCGACGCGTGCGGCGCGCAGCATCTCCGAGATCATCCGCGGCAACGTGTTCACTCGGATCAACGCGATCCTGGGTGTGCTGTTTCTGATCGTGCTGTCCACCGGTTCGTTGATCAACGGGGCGTTCGGCCTGCTGATCATCGCCAACAGCGCCATCGGCATCATCCAGGAGATCCGGGCCAAGCAGACCCTGGACAAGCTGGCCATCGTCGGACAGGCCAAGCCCACGGTGCGGAGGGAATCCGGTAGCCGCGCGGTGCTGCCCGCCGAGGTCGTGCTCGACGACATCATCGAACTCGGCCCGGGTGATCAGATCGTGGTGGACGGCGAGATCATCGAGGATTCCAACCTTGAGGTCGACGAGTCGCTGTTGACCGGCGAGGCCGATCCGATCGTCAAAGCCGTGGGTGACGCGGTGATGTCGGGCAGTTTCGTGGTCGCGGGCTCGGGCGCCTACCGGGCCACCAAGGTGGGGCACGAGGCGTACGCGGCCAAGCTCGCCGAGGAAGCCTCGAAGTTCACTCTGGTGAAATCCGAACTGCGCAACGGCATCAACAAGATCCTGCAGTTCATCACCTACCTGCTGGTGCCTGCCGGCCTGCTGACCATCTACACGCAGCTGTTCACCACCGACCCGCGGGTCCTGGAGTCGCTCAAGCGGACCTACCACGACATCGTCGCCAACGAGGGTGGTTGGCGAGAGTCGCTGGCAATCATCATGAGTCAGGTCTTCACCACCGATGCGGTGTGGCATGAACCGGTGCTGCGCATGGTGGGAGCGTTGGTTCCGATGGTGCCCGAAGGCCTGGTGCTGATGACGTCGATCGCGTTCGCGGTCGGGGTGGTGCGACTGGGTCGACGCCAGTGCCTGGTCAACGAGCTTCCTGCGATCGAGGGTCTGGCCCGCGTCGATGTGGTGTGCGCGGACAAGACCGGCACGTTGACCGAAAACGGTATGCGGGTCAGCGATCTGAAGCACTGTCACGGGGATCGCGAAAATACTGTCACCGAGGCGTTGGCGCAGTTGGCTGCCGACGACGCCCGGCCCAATCCGAGCATGCTGGCCATCGCCGAGGCTTTCGCGACGCCGCCGGGTTGGAAGGCCACTGCGACGGCCCCGTTCAAGTCCGCCACCAAATGGAGCGGTGCGTCCTACGGCGAGCATGGCAACTGGGTGATCGGTGCCCCGGATGTGCTGTTGGACTCCAACTCACCGGTGGCCGAGGAAGCCGAGCAGATCGGAGCCCAGGGGCTGCGGGTGCTGCTGGTCGGGTCGTCTGACCTGGCGGTCGACGCGCCGCAGGCCCCCGGCACGGTCACCCCGGTCGCATTGGTGGTGCTGGAGCAGCGGATCCGTCCCGATGCCGGTGACACCATCGAATACTTCGCCTCCCAGCATGTTTCGGTCAAGGTGATCTCCGGCGACAACGCGGTGTCGGTCGGTGCGGTGGCGGGCAAGCTCGGACTGCACGGCGAGACGATGGATGCCCGCCAGTTGCCGCACGACCCCGAGCAGTTGGCCGAAACCCTGGAGGAATACACGACGTTCGGCCGGGTGCGTCCGGATCAGAAACGCGCCATGGTGCACGCCCTGCAGTCACGCGGACACACGGTGGCAATGACTGGTGACGGCGTCAATGACGTGCTGGCCCTCAAAGATGCCGACATCGGCGTCGCGATGGGCTCGGGCAGTTCGGCGTCGCGGGCGGTGGCGCAGATCGTGTTGCTGGACAATAAGTTCGCCACGCTGCCCTATGTGGTCGGTGAGGGCCGGCGGGTGATCGGCAACATCGAACGCGTCTCGAATCTGTTCCTCACCAAGACCGTGTACTCGGTGTTGCTGGCGATCCTGGTTGCGCTGGCCGGATTGTCGTCCAAGTTGTTCGGCACCGACCCGCTGTTGTTCCCGTTCCAGCCGATCCACGTGACCATCGCGGCCTGGTTCACCATCGGTATCCCGGCGTTCGTTCTGTCGCTGGCGCCGAACACCGAGCGGGCCCACACCGGTTTCGTGCGTCGGGTGATGACGGCTGCACTGCCCTCGGGCCTGGTGGTCGGCACCGTCACCTTCATCTCCTACCTGGTGGCCTATCAGGGTCGGGATGCCAGCCTGACGGAGCAGACGCAGGCCTCGACGGCGGCGCTGATCACGTTGTTGGTGTCCTCACTGTGGGTGCTGTCGGTGGTGGCCCGCCCCTATGAGTGGTGGCGCGTGGCCCTGGTGACCTTTTCCGGGTTGGCGTATGTGCTGATCTTTTGTTTGCCGTTGGCTCAACGGCTGTTCATGCTGGATCCGTCGAACCTCAAGGTCACCGCGGTTGCGCTGGGCATCGGCCTGGTCGGGGCGTCGCTGGTCGAGGTGCTCTGGTGGGTTCAGGGGAGGGTGCTGGGGGAGAAGCGCCGGTTGTGGAGATAGACTGGCGCGGCGGACCCCGGTGGAATCTGCGCCAGCGTTTCCGCTGGTCACGAGAAGATAGGGTGGGCTGATGGGATTCCTGGACAAGGCCAAGAGCCTGTTGTCGCAGAACGCTGACAAGGTCGAGCAGGCCATCGACAAGGCCGGCGACATCGTCGACGAGAAGACGCAGGGCAAGTACAGCCAGCACGTCGACAAGGCGCAAGAAGCGGCGAAGAACGCCCTCAACAAGGAAGAACCGCAGCAGTAACTTATGGCCAAATTGTCTGTCTCCGTCGATGTTCCGTTGCCGCCGGAGAAGGCGTGGGAGTACGCCTCAGATCTGTCCCGTTACGACGAGTGGCTCAGCATCCACCGGGCCTGGCGCTCGAAGCTGCCCGAAACCCTGGAAAAGGGCACGGTCATCGACTCGATCGTCGAAGTCAAGGGCATGTTGAACCGCGTGAAGTGGACGCTGGTGAACTACAAGCCGCCGCAGTCCCTGACCCTCAACGGCGAGGGCCGCGGCGGGGTGAAGGTCAAGCTGATCGGAAAGATCACGCCGGCCGCCGTTGACGGCGACGACGGTGCGAAAGTTTCCTTTGACGTGCACCTCGGTGGGCCCGCCCTGTTCGGGCCGATCGGCATGGTGGTCGCCGCCGCGCTGAAGGGCGATATCCAGCAGTCGCTCAACAAGTTCAAGGCGCTGTACGCGTCGTAGTTTCTCGCGAACAGCCCCCGCGTGCGGGGGCTGTTCGGCATCAGGGGCGAAATCGCCGGCTGACCAGCTTGCTGAACTCGACCGTCGAACGCCGGACGGATTCGAACTCGAGAGACACCAGCAGCGTGTCGACCATCGCGAAGGGCAGCGTGGTCACCACCGCGCCGCGGCCATATTCGAGGTGCCAGGATCCGGGGTGGATGGTCAGGCCGCGGGCATGCCCACGTTCCAGGCAGGTGCGCTCGCCGGGGAGCAGCGTCGGCATCGGCTCGGTGTCGTCGGAATCGAGGTCGTAGGAGTCGATCTGCCCGGCGAGCAGGAACTTGTGGATGTCGACGTGCTTGTATCGGCCTGAAAAGCCCTGTGTCCCAGTGGGGGAACCGAAAAGCACCAGATACTCGCGGGGGCTGAAGTACAGGAACCTGACCTTTCCGAGGATTCCTCCGGCCTTGCTACCCACCCACCGGCCCGGACCCCCGTGGATCAGGTCGGGATACGCGTCGGCGAGTCGTTCGATTGCGTGTGCGAGGAGCGTGCCATCTGCCAATGGCAGGCCGACGACCTGCTTGGCCACGCTGTGCAGCACGTCCGGGTCGATCTTGTACGTCATCGGTCGAACTCCAGCGGAAGACTGGTCGGGCCGCTCAGACCGAGTAGTGGCTTCCAGGGAACCGATCCGGCCACCCGCGGGTTCGGAAGCCGTCGAGACAGGATCGTGAGTGCCTCGGACAGCTCGAGCCGCGCCAGGTTGGCGCCCAGGCAGTAATGCACGCCGCCACCGAAGGTCAGGATCGGCGGCGGGTCGTCGCGGGTGATATCGAAGCGGGTCGGGTCGTCGTAGACGGATTGATCACGGTTGGCCGCATAGGTGTTCACGAGGATGAAAGCCCCTGCGGGAAAACTGTAGTCGCCGATCTCGGCGTCGTCGGCGACGCTGCGCACGGTGCTGCACATCGATGGCGAATGCCGCATGGTTTCCTCGACGGCGCGCATGGCCAGCTCGGGCTGCTCCCGCAACAGCGCCCACTGGTCGGGGTGGTCGCAGAGCACCTGCATCGAGGCCGCCAGTTGGCTGCGGGTGGTGTCGGTTCCGGCGATCAGGATGGAGAACGCCAGCATCCTCAGTTCGGCGGCGTCCAGTCGGTCTCCGCCGTCTTCGATGCGGATCAGGTCGGACAGCAGATCGTCGGTCAGGTGCCGGCGCCGGTCGGCGATCATGTCGTCGATGTAATCGTCGAACTCGTCCCACGCCTTCAACACGACCGGCTCCTCCTGGGCGAGGTCGCAGTCGAAGCTGACGATCTTGAAGATGTCCTCGGCCCAGCGGGAGAACTGCTGCCAGTCCTCGCGCGGTGCGCCGAACAGGGCGCAGATGATCGGAATCGGATACGGCCGTGCGACGTCTGCCACGAACTCGCACCGGCCGGTGTCTTGAATACCGTCGAGCAGTTCGTTGACGACACTGTGGATCGCGTCGTGCATGCGCGCGGTGGCGCGCGGCGTGAAAGCCCGGGCCACCAGGCTGCGCAACCGGCGGTGTTCTTCACCCTCCATGTTCAGGATGCTGCGGGTCACCCTGTCCCACAACGGACCCGACGTGATGCCATGGGCGGACAGGTGAATGCCCTGGGGGATCCCGAACCGCGGATCGCGCAGTACGGCGCGCGCCATCTCGTAGGACAGCACTTCGGGCCCGATCGGGCCGAGCGCGATCGGCGCGACTTCCTGAGCCGCCCGGAACTGCGGATAGATCTGCTGCGGGGTGTCGGTGACGGAGTAGTCGAGGGTCGGCAGACCCGCTTCGAAAACACTCGGCTTACACATTGGTGGACAGGAATGTCAGGGGCAGCCCCAGGGCGGACACGTCGATCTCGTCGAGGTAGGAGCCTTCACCGGAGAACCCCTGACGGAACCGCGTTTCCGACCCGTACCGCTGTGTCACGTCCTCGGCCGCCGCGGCGTCCGGCACGCGGAGAACCACGGTGTAGACGCCGTCGCCGTGTTGGTCGAGGAAGTCGTTGACAGAGGCCGCGACTGACGCGGTCGAGCCGGGCAGTGGGCTGATCAGCTCGACGCCGCGGTCCCAGTCCAGGTGTACATGGACGCCGAGGTCGCTGAGTTCGGCGGCGTTGAAGGTGAATCCGAGGTCGGTGAACATCTGCACCATGTCGGCTGTCCGCTCCGCGGCGACCGCGAACACGACGTGGTGCAGTGCCGGCTGTGCGGTCATCGGCGGACGAGTCCGCGAGGCCGGATGAGCCCGAGGTCGAGGTGGTTGTGCCAGCCCGGCGGGGCATCGCAGACATCGGGGATCGCGTTGATGGCTCCCATGGCCGTCCAGTCGTAGCCGGGATGGGCCATGGTGCCGTCGGCCTGCCGGACACCTTTGAGGATCAGCTCGGTGGGCGGATCGCCCTCGATCACGATCTCGTACCGGGTCTCGCCCCAATCCCATGCCGGTTCGAGTTTGTCGGGGCCGGCGGTCACATAGATCGCGTGGAAGACGATCAGTGGCTGCCCGCCCACCCACGCGGTCCATTCGTGGCGCTGTGCGGCGACGGTGCCTTTCGGTATCGCGCCCTCGTCGTGGGGGATGTCCTCGGCGGCAGTCGCGACCTCGACCTCGGCGGCGGTCACCTCGTCGATGGTCACGCCGAGGCCGTCGGCGATCATGTGCATCGACTGGGCGAAGAACGGCAGGCCGAGACCCAGAATTGTTGGCTCGGTGAGGAATTTGTCCTTGTCCTTGCCGAACCCCATCCAGTCGATGTGGTCCGTCGGCGCGTCTTTCAGGACATCGACGACCTCGTACACATGGATGGTGTCGACCCTGCTCATCACCCGGGCCAGGGTGAGCGGCAGGATGTCCCCGGCATAACCGGGATGGATACCACCGCCGTGGAACGAGGTGCCGCCGTCGGCGCAGGCGGCCCGGATCTGCTCGGCGGGCTCGCGGAAATCCGGTGACGGATGGAAGAACCCGCTCGTGGTCACCACATTCTTGCCGGACCGTAGCAGCCGGCACACGGTGTCGACGTCCATGATGACCGGCGTGTAGAACACGCAGTCGGCGTCGAGCGCGACGATGGCGTCGACGTCGTCGGTGGCGGTCACACCGATCGGTGCGATACCCGCGATCACGCCGGCGTCCTTGCCCACCTTGTCTTGGCTGTGCACCAGGACACCGACGAGGTCGAACACCGGACTCTCGGCGAAGTGCCGCACGCCGGCCCGGCCGACGTCGCCCGTCATCCACTGGATGATCCGGTAGGTCTTGTCAGGCATGGAGTACACCTCGTGGCATCAGTAGGGGCAGGTCGTTATAGGTGGCGATGCCCGGGGGCGCGGCCACCACCGCGGGGATCGCGGTGATTGCGGGCATGGCGGTGATCGTCAGCCCGAGCATGATGAAGTCCTCGATGGTCTCGGCTACGAAGTCCGGAGGAGGTTCAAAGCTCAAGGTGCTCTTGATGGTCGGCCGGCCCTCCACGGTGACGGTGTAGCCGAACGCGGTCGACCAGGCCGGTTCCAGCGTCTGGCCTTTCGTCCAGACGCCGCGGATCTCGATCACGTCGCGCCCACCGGCCGTGCCCACCCACCGGACGTCGATGCCGGCGACGCAGCCGGCGGCGATGGTCCAGTCGCCGGGCAGAGCCAGGTCTTCGGTGGTCTGGGCGTAGGTGGCGTCGCACCGGATACCGTCGAGTTCGACGCCGAGAGCCCCCGCGACGAGCTGGACCGCTTCCCGGAAGATGCCCGATCCCTTCTCGGTGACCGCTTGCAGGTCGGGGTGGTCGATGGGATAGCCGAAGCCCATCGGGATCTCGGTGGCCGGCGAGTTGTAGATCGTGGTGTCGAACGACTCCAGGATGGAGATCCGGTCGACGCGATCGGAGATGCCTGCGGTGACGACGGCGAACAACTGGATGAAGCCCGGGTTGATGCCGCTGCCGAATATGGTTGAGCCGCCCCGTTTGCAGGCGTCGATGACGCGATCGCGGCCGTCGCCCAGGTTGTCTCCGTTGATGAACTCGGAGGTGGTGACGACGTTGATACCGGCGCCGAGGATGCGGACCAGTACGTCGACATCGGCGAACATGGGGTTGTAGACGACGCAGTCCGGCTGCAGGGCCAGGAGCGCGTCGACGTCGTCGGTGGCGGCCACGCCCAGTGGTTCGATGCCGCAGAGTTCGCCGACGTCCTTGCCCACCTTGTCGGGTGCCCAGGCGTAGCAGCCGACGAGCTCGAGATCGGTGTTCGCGACGATGGCGTGGACCGACTTGCGGCCGACGTTGCCCGTCGTCCACTGCACGACCCGATAGGTCATGTGTCCGACCGGCTGCCGGGCGTGAAAGTGACCGGGACCGAGCGGAATCCGCGGGTGACGGAGTTGCCATGAAATCGTGCGACTTCGTCTCCCGCGAGAGTGAAGTCGGGCATTCTGGACAGCACCCGCTCCAGGCCCACCTGGAATTCGAGTCGAGCCAGGTTGGACCCGAGGCAGCGGTGCACGCCGGCGCCGAAGCCGAGGTGCCGGTTCTCGCGGCGGTCGAGGATGCACCGGCCCGCGTCGGCGAACTCCTGTTCGTCGCGGTTGGCGGCGGCGTAGTTGACGATCACCGACTCGCCCGGCGAGAAGGTGCAGCCGTTCAGTTCCACCTGTTTGGCCACGGTGCGGGGAATGCCGTGGATCGACCCGGCGAACCGGATGAATTCCTCGACAGCACGGGTGAGGAGTTCGGGATCGCCGATCAGGCGGTCGCGCTCGGCCGGGTTGGTGGCGAGGTAGTGATAGGCGAAAGACATTGCACTGGCGGTGGTCTCGAGGCCGGCCTGGACCAAGAGCATGGCGTTGGACACGACGTCGCCGAACGATAGTTTCTCTCCGTCGATCTCCGCGGACAGCAGGACGTCGATCATGTCGTCACGGGGCGGCTGGTCCATTCGTGCGGTCACGGCGTCGTGCAGGTGCTGATACAGCCCGCCCCAGGCGCTCATCCGGTCCTGCTCGGTGGCGCCGTTGAGCGCCGTGTCGGTCAGTTCGACGCACAGCGGGACGTCTTCGATCGGCATGCCGAGCAGATACTTGAAGAACACGATTCCGGGCTGGCGCCAGGCGATCTGGGCCAGGTCACCGGATCCACCCTCGATGAGCTCGTCGATGAGCCGGTCGGTCTCGGTACCGATCTCGGGTCGCAGCGCCTTCATCCGCGCCGGGGAGAAGTACGGGTTCAGGACCTTGCGGAACTTCTGCTGCCGCGGCGGGTCGAGGGTGGTCACCAGATCCCCGGCGAGCTGCTCGGCGCCCTCGGGCGTCGGGTTGCTGGAGAAGTGCTCCCAGTCCTGCAGGATCTTGACGCACTCCGCGTAGCGCACCGCCACCCACGCACCCGCCGGCGTCGCGCTGAGAAATGGCTTGTCGGTGCGCGCGAACGGCGATTGCCGTCGCATCACCTCGTAGACGTCGTACAGGAAGTCGTTGTCGTTGAAATCCTGGTGGCGCAGATCCCAGTTCTGCGCGTGGCGTTCGAGTGACTCCGGCACGGGGGCTCCTACGGGCTCGGCTGTTGTTGCTGGGCTGACTCACGTGCTTCTCGTTCTTCGTGGATGCGCACCAGCTCACGGAATCCGATCCGGTGATATTTGGGTACCGGCTGGATGCCCCACTCGTCCTGCGCGGTGTCCTTGCCCTCGGCGCCCTCGGGTGGGCCGAATGCCGGGTACGGCACCTTGCATTCGAGGGTGTCGTCGGAATACCGAACCTTGAGTAGTTCACTGCAGATCTGGGTCAGGCTCAACGTGGGGTAGCCGTAGTACACCGCCATGAACGGCAGGGTGAAGGCACCCTCGACGACGAGGGCGACCAGGCACACGAGGACCGCGCGCTTGATCCACTTGTGCATGCGTGCGTAGTAGGGCGTGGTCCCGGGAGGGAGGTCCTCAGACTTCTGGTCTTCGGTGGTTTCAGGTGTGGTCGTCACAGTGTCTCTCCTAAGTGCTGCATGAATTACGTTCAGTCGGAGAAGATTTCGCGGTTCACCGTGTGCAGGTACGGGATCGCGAGGAACGGGGTGATGTAGAAGATGTCGTAGAGCCACCACCCGATGACCGGGAACACGACGCCGGCGTAACGAACGTCGGCATACATCGTCATGTTGAACACGTACAGACACCAGATGAGTACGCCCATCCAGCAGGTGATGATCATCCACTGGTGGCCCCAGCGCTTCATCTGCAGAAAGCCGATCGCTGCGGCACACCGCATCGCGAAGACGGTGAGGATCATGCCGAACACCATGGACTTCTCACCCGGCCCGGCGGCGCCGCCCATCCACAGTTCGTTGTAGTGCCAGAAGTATCCGGCGTCGAACATGGCGCCCCAGCCGACCATCAGCACCCGGTTGATCAGCGTGTGGTTGGCGACCAGGTCGAGGGCCCACCCGAGGCTGTTGAGCATGCCGTCGATCAGCACGAGATACCCGATGAGCGTGACGATCATCGGCCGGACCGAATATCCCGCGCGCAACGCCTGGCGCTGTAACCACACGCCGCGCATGAAGATGGGGAAGCCGATGAGCCCGGGTGCCCACATGCCCATCAGGGCCGCACCGACGATCATCCACTTGTCGGCCCGCCGCTGCGCCAGCCGGGACTGTTCGTGGTGCTCCTCAAGGTTGAGAGAGCCCTCTGCTGGGACCGATGCCGTGACTTTCACAGGTCCCACCAGCCTCGGGTGAACGACATGTACAGCTGGATTCCGAACATCGCCAGCAGGTATCCGTAGATGACGATCTGCAGGACGATGAGGGCTTTCTTGCGGTTACGTTCCTTCTGATCCACCATGGTGGCGATTCCTTCCTAGGCGCTTGAGGTGCCGGCGTCGGCTCCGGAGAGGCACGCGGACGCGACCTCCCGCAGCCCTTCGGTGATGGCGCCGTCGCTGGACAGCGGGGCGAGGACACAGGCCTCTGCGGCTTCGAGTTCCGTTGCACCGGCGGCAATCAGGTGTGCCGCCGTGACGAGAACCCGAGTGGAGGGCGGTTCGAAGTGGAACGCCTCGTCCGCAGTACGGATCGCGGTGGCGCACCGGACCAAGCGCTGTGCGGTGGCCAGACCGACGCCGGCCTCGGCGACGATCACCTCTGCCTCACGTTCGGGCGGCAGATACCGCATCGGCAGCGTGACGAAACGCTGCCGGAAGGATGGTTTGAGCTCTTTGAGTGAGCTGCGGTAGGCGGGGTTGTAGGAGCACACCAGCATGAAAGTTTCTGGCGCATGGACGACTTCACCCGCACGATCCAGGTAGAGCGTCCGCCTGTGGTCGGTGAGCGAGTGCAGGACGGCCAACGAATCGTGACGCGCCTCGACGACCTCGTCGAGGTAGCAGATCGCCCCGGCCTTGACAGCCCGCGTCAGGGGGCCGTCGGTCCAGACCACGTCGCCGCCGGTGACCATGAACCGTCCGACGAGGTCCGAACTGGTCAGATCGTCGTGGCAGCTGATGGTGACGACCGGACGGCTGAGCAGCAGTCCCATGTGCTCGACCAGGCGGGTCTTGCCGCATCCTGTCGGGCCGGTAAGCATCACCGGCAGGCGCTGGCGGCAGGCCTGCTCGAACAGCTGAACCTCGTTGGCGTTGGAGTAATACGTGTCGGTCATACGGATACCAGCTCCCGGTGGACGTGGGCGAGGACGCGGGGTAGTTCTTCGATGCGGCGGATGCGTTGGGACCGTTTGGGGCCGAACACTTCCGGCAGGGGGTCGACGCGCACGGGGCCGACGCCGATGTAGTACATGGAGACGCCGGCGTCGTTGGCTTCCTCCAGGGCGTGGGCGGCATCGGCCCAGGCGTAGCGGCCCTCGTAGCCCTCGTCCGAGATCAGGCCGTCACCGATGACGATGAGCAACCTGCGCTCCGAAGGCTGTGCGAGCAGGCGGCTGGTCATATGCCGCAGCGGCGCACCGAGTCTGGTGTAGCCCCCGGTCGACAGGCCCAGGCTGCCGGGCGGGACAAAACGACGGTCCGCGAAATCCTTGAGGCAGTTGACTTCCACGCGATGGCGGGTGTTCCCGGTGAACGTGAATATGCCGTGGCGTTCCCGGGCCGACGTCATCGCGCGGGACAGGGCGTCGGCGCAGGCGAGCTCCAGTTTGAAGATCCGGCCCCCGTGCACACCCAGCGACGAGCTGCCGTCGAGGAGCAGCGCGGATGTCACGTCACGGCTGGCGGGCAACAGTTCACGGAAGAGGCGCGGTTCGACCGCCTCACCGGTCGTCAGGTCGATGAAGTGGTTGACGTACTGGTCGACGTCGAGGTCGGAGCCGTCTTCCAGCCGGTTCTTCATGGCCCGGTGGGTGTTCTCCTCGAACCACTTCCGGACGTCGACGGCGACTGCACCGGGCTGCCGGTCGCAGCTGGAGCGGGTCTGCTCGAGAACCGCGACGTGGTCCGGCATGAAGCTCTTCGTCCACGCGTTCCATTCCGGGTAGGGGATTCCCGGCCGGTGGTCGGGGGTGATGTCGAGGTCGTTGTCCTGAGGCCGGCTGGGTGGGGGCAGGTTCGAGTTGCGTACTCCTCCGTCTCCGCCGGCGGGGACGGAGTGTGGTGCGGGTGAACGCTTCTGGTTGGTGGTCCACGGCAGTCGCCCGAAGGTACGGCGCAGCTTGTCGGACAGGCCCTGCGGCAGGGTGTATGCCCGCGGCAGGCTGCCGAGCAGTGGGTCGATGGAGAACTGCTGCGAGGTACGCGCAAGGGCAATGGCCCGGTTCAGCATCTCTTCGGCGTCCAAGTCCGCGCTGGCCGGTTCCAGGTGTGGCAGCGCTGCGCGCAGGTCGGCCGCCAGCCCGGGCCAGTTCTCGGCGACCCAGCCCAGCGCGACGCCGGCTTCGACGAGGGTGAGCGCGGCCAGTTCGCGGGTCGAGAGCTCGTTGAGGCGGTAGTCGAGGATGCGCTCTTTGGATGGTGAGCACTGCAGTGCCACACCGCATGTCAGCGTCCGCCGGGTCCAGTCACGACGGGGCGGATAGGGCACGTGCACGACGTCGAGCAGGGAACTCAGACCGAAGCCGCGATGTTGGCCGCTGACCAGGCGGGCCCCGGTACGGCGCTGGTCGCTCAACGCCACGGCGGTGACGGCGCAACTGCGCTCGGTCGCCATGGCGTGGGCTTCGCTGAGCTCGGGCATCTGCTGCGTCACGCTTCAGAAGGTCCCGATGTTGGAGAACATCCAGTACCAGAACCAGATGATCAAGCCGGTGCCGCCCCAGGCGGCCACGTAGCGGAGTATCTCCCAGATCCAGCCGGCCACGTCAGTTCTCCTCGCAGAAGGGATGATTCATCGGACCTCCAGTCCTCGTCGTGCGGTGATGACCAAGTTGGCCAGCATCGCGTCGCGGTGCTGACTGTTGGCGGTGGTGGTCAGGACGCCGTAGATCCCCAGGAGGAAGAATGCGGCGCTGTAGAAGGCGTCGACCTCGGGATGTACCTCGCCGTCACCGCGGGCGCGCTCGATCTCGCGGACGAGCAGAACGATCATCGGGTGGTCGCTCCATTCGTCCTTGGTGGGACGCGTCGGCGAGAAGTGCAGCGCAAGGAGCTCTTTGAACAGGAGCGGCCCGAAGCGCTGCTCCAGGCTGCCCACCAGGCGGACGAGCTCGGTCAGCGCCGTTGCGAGATCATGTGCATTCTCGAGAAAGCCGGCGAATTCGGCTGCCATGCGCGTCTCTTCGCGGCGCTCCAGTTCCAGCAGCACGTGTTCCTTGCTGGGGAAGTGGAAGAAAAAGGTTCCGTGGGCAACGCCCGCTGCACTGACGATCGCGCCGACATCCGCCCCGGCCATGCCCGACGACTGGAACTCGGCGACGGCCGCGCCGAGTATCCGTTCCCGCGTCTGTAATCGGCGCAGATCGCGCGCCGACTGCTTGATCTGTGGCGTCATGTTCCGCTCATTTCTAGCCCTATTACTGATTGCAGTCAATGAGTGAAGTCATTGAACTAATCGGAGAAGATCTCGCGGTTGACCGAATGCAGGTACGGGATCGCGAGGAATGGAGTGATGTAGAAGATGTCGTAGAGCCACCACCCGACCACCGGCAGCACGACGCCGGCGAAGCGGACATCGGCGAACATCGTCATGTTGAACACGTAGAGACACCAGATGACGATCCCCATCCAGCAGGTGATGATCATCCACTGGTGGCCCCAGCGCTTCATCTGGAGGAAACCGATGCCCGCGGCGATCCGCATGGTGAAGACGGTGAGGATCATGCCGACTTCCATGGCCTTCTCGCCGGGTCCGGCGGCCCCGCCGATCCATAGCTCGTTGTAGTGCCAGAAGTAGCCCGCATCGAACATTGCGCCCCAGCCGTTCAACAGGATTCGGGCAAGGATGGTGTGGTTGGCGGCGACGTCGAGCGCCCAGCCGACGGTGTTGATCGCGGCGTCGATGATCACCAGATAGCCGATCAGGGTGACCAGCATCGGCCGGACGGACAATCCGTCGCGCTGAGCTTTGCGAAGCAGCCAGACGCCTCGTAGGAAGAGGGGCAGGCCGAAGATTCCGAGGGCTGCGGAGCCGATCAGCAGGCTGCCGGAAATGAGCCACTTGTCGGCCTGGCGCTGCGCACGCTGGGAGGCCTCCAGGTGTTCGTCGAGCCCGCTGGCCGACGGGCGCGCCACGTCGTCCGCACTGCCGCCACGCTTCAGATTGAACGTTGGCAAGTTCATGCAGACTGACTATAGTCAATCAACCTGGGCAGTCAATCGGCTACTCCACCCGCGCCGAAATGGCATTCCAGCAGGGTTCCACTCGACATTTCCCTGCTGGAATGCCATTTCGGCAGCTGCCTCAACGGAGAGGAACGCCATGGCAATAGAGCAGTTCGGCCTGGAAGGTCAGGTCGCGATCGTCACCGGCGCCGGCAAGGGCGTCGGACAAGGCATCGCGCGAGTTCTGGCGGAGGCCGGCGCCACCGTAGTCGGCACGGCGAGAACGGAATCCGACATCGTCGGGACCATCGAAGGCATCGAGGCCGCCGGCGGTAAGGGTTTGGCGGTGGTCGCCGACGCGATGAGCCGACCTGACGGGGAGCGGGTGGTGGGCTCGGCCATGGAGCGGTTCGACCGCATCGACATCCTGATCAACAACGTCGGCGGATCCACCTACGCGCGGTTCCTCGATATCACCGACGAGGACTTCAGGCACACCTTCGATTGGTGTGTCACTTCGGCTTTCATCATGAGTCAACTTGTGGCACCGCACATGATCGCGGCCGGGCGGGGCTCGATCGTCAACATCTCCTCGGGGTCGGCCCGGTTCGGGATCCGTGCCTTGACCGCCTACTGCACGGCCAAGGGGGCTCTTGAGGCGCTCACCCGCGCGATGGCGCAGGAGTTGGCGCCCAAGATCCGGGTGAACGCCATCGCGCTGGGATCGTTCGCGACCGAAGGTTTACAAGGAAGCCTTGACTTGTTACCCGGGTCGTTGGAGAAGATGAAGGAGGCGACGCCGTTGCATCGCCTCGGCGATGTGGAGGACCTCGGGAGGTTGTGCGTGTATCTGTCCACGCGCGACTGCTACGCAACGAACGCGATCTTCCACGTCGACGGCGGTATCGACTCGAACAACTCGCCGTTGCCGATCCCCGACTACTGAGCAGGAACAGGTTTTGACGATGCGCAGAGTGGTCCAGTTCTCCACCGGCAATGTCGGCAGGCATTCGCTGGCGGCGATCATCGGCAGGCCGGATCTCAAGCTGGTCGGTGTTCATGCCTCCGGCCCGGACAAGATCGGCCGTGACGCTGCCGAATTGTGTGGAATAGGCGACCCGACGGGTGTCATCGCGACCGACGACATCGACGCGCTCATCGCCCTTGGCCCCGATTGCGTGGTCTATACGGCATTGGGTGAGACCCGGCCGATGGAGGCAATCGAGCAGATGTCGCGGTTCCTGGCGGCCGGGATCAACGTGGTCGGGACCTCGATGGTGTGGTTGGTGACCCCGCGCCAGGCCGACGACTGGTTACGGGTGCCGCTTGAGGAGGCATGTTCGGCGGGGAACTCGTCGCTGTATGTCAACGGCATCGACCCTGGGTATTCGGGGGACACCGCGGTGTACGCCGCGCTCAGCCTGGTCACCCGCGCCGAGTCGGTGACGGTCAAGGAGATCTTCGACTACGGCAACTACGACGATTACGAATACACCGGCACCGCCATGGGTTTCGGCACCACCCCGGACGACGATCTGCCGATGGCGTTCCAGCCGGGCGTGGTCACGTCGATGTTTGGTGGCCTGGTGCGCAATCTCGCCGACCGGCTGGGGGTGGAACTCGACGAGGTCGGTCAGCGTTTCGAGCCGTGGTACAGCCCCGAGCGCATCGAATGCACGATGATGACCGTCGAGCCAGGACAACTGGCCGGGGTGCGGTTCGCCGCCGAAGGTGTGCGTGGCGGCGTCCCCGTCATCACGATCGAGCACACCACGCGGCTCACCCCGGCGGCCGCGCCGGATTGGGAGTATCCGCCGGAAGGTCAGTCCGGGGTGCACAAGGTGATCGTGGAGGGCGAGCCGCGCATCGAGGTGAGCACTGAGCTGTCTCATCCGACGCTCGACGTGACCGACGCCGGATGTGTGTCCACCGCGGCGCGGGTGGTCAACGCGATCGACTGGGTGTGTGATGCTCCAGCGGGATTGATTGCCGCCGAGGACATCCCACCGACCGCACTGATCCGTGGCTTGATGTGGTGAATGGGTGATCAGTCTCGACGGCCCTCGGACGGTACTGGCCGAACATCTCACTAAGTGAAGGCCGTCGATCTCAGTCGCTTGATTCGTCCGGGTTTCAACTGATGCGCGGACCGTCATACTGACAAATGTGACGCCGAGAAAAGTGCGGGACACATCACCGAAGCGGGGATGGTTGACGCCGAAACAGCAGCGCGCCTGGGTCGCGTACATGCGGGTCCAGCTGCGGATGAACTACGAAATCAACCGCCAGCTGCAGGCCGACTCCGGATTGTCGCTGGCCGACTATGACGTGCTGGTGGCGCTCAGTGCCGACAACGCCGCGGGCATGCGGGTCAGCGATCTGGCGGCGCAGATCGGCTGGGAACGAAGCAGGCTGTCACATCAGCTGCGGCGCATGGAACAACGCGGCCTGACCGAGCGCCGCCCCAGCGCCGAAGACGGCCGCACCACCAACGTCGTGCTCACCGCGAGCGGCCGGCGGGCGATCGCCGAGGCGGCACCCGGGCATGTCGACCTGGTGCGCAGCCTGTTCTTCGACCCCCTGCCCGAGAACTTGCTCGGCCCGTTCACCGCCGCGCTGGAACACATACACGTCCACCTCAATCACAACTGCTCACTACCGCCTGCGCCGAGCTAATCTTTAGGTGATTAATCACCTAAAGATTCAGGAGCAGGACATTGAGTGAGGTCATCACCCGCCTGATGGAGGCCAATCTGCTGGCCGTGTTCGACGAGCGCGACCCGCAGCGCCGCGCCGCGGTGATCGCCGATACCTACTCGGCCGACGTGCAGTGGATCGACGACGAAGGCACCGCCACCGGTCATGATGAGTTGAACGCCAAGGCTGCTGAACTGCAGGAAAAGTTACCGGGTCTTCACTTCGTTAAAGCGGGCCCGGTGCGCCAGACTCGCGGCCTGGGTTTTCTGGCCTGGGAGGTCCGCACGCCGGACGACACGACGGTCGCCTCCGGCTTCGACGTCGCCGAGATATCCGATGAACGCATAGTTCGGATGTGGACGGTCCTAAGCTCGCCGGAATAGGTGACATATCACCTAGGTTGTAGTGGGCGAACCGCACGAACCACACGAACGGAGCTTGATCATGGGACAACTCGACGGCAAGACGGCACTGGTCACCGGTGGAACCTCGGGCATCGGTCTGGCGACGGCCAAGCGGCTCGCCGATGAAGGCGCGTATGTCTTCATCACCGGACGCGACCGCACCCGCCTCGACGAGGCTGCGGCGTCGATCGGCGCGCACGGCGTGCAGAGCGACATCAGCAAGCCGGAAGAACTCGACGCCCTCGCCGCTGAGATCGCCAAGCGCGGCCAGGGTCTCGACGTTGTCTTCGCCAACGCCGGCGGCGGCGATTTCGCCACTCTCGCCGAGGTGACGCCGCAGCACTACAGCGACAACTTCGACCGCAACGTGGCCGGCACGGTGTTCACCGTGCAGAAGACGCTCCCGCTGCTCAATGAAGGCGCCTCGGTGGTGCTGGCCGGATCCACCGCCGCCGCCAAGGGCATCCCGGCATTCGGGCTGTACGCCGCGTCGAAGGCCGCCATCCGCTCCCTGGGCCGCACCTGGGCCGCCGAACTGGCTGACCGCAAGATCCGCGTCAACACCATCGTTCCCGGCCCGGTCGAGACTCCCGGACTCACGGGCCTGGCACCCGCTGACCAGACGCAGGATCTGCTGGACGGTTGGGCGGCTCAGTTGCCGGTGAAGCGGGTGGGCCAGCCCGACGAAATCGCCGCGGCGGTGCTGTTCTTGGCCTCGGACCAGAGCAGCTTCATTACCGGGGCGGAGCTGGCTGTCGACGGTGGGCAGATTCAGGTCTGAGTTCAACGTGGGGGGACCGAAACGTCACCGTGTCAACCGATCCCGCAGTTCGCGTTTGAGCACCTTGCCGTAGCTGTTCTTCGGTAGTGCGTCGATGAACTCGTAGCGCTTGGGGCGTTTGAACCGGGCGATGCGTTCCAACAGATGAGCATCGAGATCGGCGGGGGACACCTCGCCGACGACGAACGCCACCACCACCTCGCCCCAGTCGGCATCGGGCGCACCGACTACGCCGGCCTCGACCACGCCGGGATGTTCGAGCAGCGCCTCTTCCACCTCGCGGGGATAGATGTTGCTGCCCCCGCTGATCACCACATCCTTGGACCGGTCACGCAGGGTGAGGTAGCCGCGCGCATCGAAGGAACCCATGTCGCCGGTGTGCAGCCAGCCGTCTTTGAGGGTGGCGGCGGTGGCGGTCGGGTTGTTCCAGTAGCCCGACATGACGACGTCGCCGCGGCAGACGATCTCGCCGATCTCCCCGACGGCGGCTTGCGTGCCGCCGTCGTTCAGCACGGCGACCTCGACGCCGGAGCGGGGATACCCGACCGAGCCCAGCGTCGCGTCGTCGGCGCCGACGTGATCGGCGCGGCGCAGCCCGGTGATCGTCATCGGTGCCTCGCCCTGCCCGTAGAGCTGCACGAAGATCGGGCCGTAGGCAGTCAGCGCCTTCTTCAAGCTGTCGACGTACATCGGGCCGCCGCCGTACACAACGGTTTTTAGGTTCGCCGGTCTGGACCGGCCGGTCTGGACCAGGCGTTGCACCATGGTCGGCGCCAGGAAGGCGCTGCTGTCCGGGTGGTGGCCGCACAGGTCCAGGAACTCGTCGGGCTCGAACGCCGAGGATTCCGGTATCACCTGGCGGGCGCCGCGCAGCACGTACGGCGGGATGTACAGGCCGGAACCGTGTGACATCGGAGCGCCGTGGATCAGGCTGCAGTTCTCGTCCGGATCATCGAAATCGGCCAGGTGCGCCAGTGTCATCGCCATCAGGTTGCGATGGGACAGCATGGCGCCCTTGGACTTTCCGGTGGTGCCGCTGGTGTAGAACAGCCAGGCCAGGGCGGCGGGATCGGTCGACGGCGGGGCCGCGGGCGCCGCATCGAACCGGGCCGAATAGGTCTGGTCACCGATGGTTTCGACGGGTACCCCGGCCGCCGATGCCAGGCCTTCGCCGATCTTGACCGACGCGAACACCTGCGCCGCACCGGAATCGTCGAGGATGTCGGCCATCTCACGAGGATGCAGCTTGTAGTTGATCGGCACGAACACGCATTCGGCCGCCCAGATGGCGAACATCAGCTCGACGATTTCGGGCCGGTTCTCGCTGGCGACGGCGATGCGGGTGCCGCGATCACCGAGGGCCTTCAATGAGGTGGCCAGTCGCAGTACCCGGTCGCGCAACTCCGCCCAGGTATGGACTTGACGTTCGCCCAGGAACACCGCGCCCCGGTCACAGAACCGGTCGGCGGCTTGATCGAGCACCGCGAAAACGTTCATGGAGCAATCCATTCAGAATGAAGCGCGAACTCCGAAAGGTATTTCGTCGAGCTCCAGCCACCGTCGACGACGATGGTCTGCCCGTTGATGAAGCTGCCGCCGTCGGAGCACAGGAACGCGACGGTGGACGCGATGTCCTCGACCCGGCCCAGTCGGGTGTGCGGTGTCATCTCGGTCTGCATCTTGCGGAAGCCGGGATCGTTGAGGCGTTGTTCGACCATGGGGGTGACGGTGACACCGGGGGCCACCGCGTTACAGCGGATGCCCCGGGCACCGTACTGGCAGGCGATGTGTGTGGTCAGCGCCGTCAGTCCGCCCTTGGCCGCCGAATACGCCCCGCCGCGCAGGCCGCCGACGACGGCGAACGTGGAGGTGATGTTGATGATGGCCGAACCAGGTTCCAGATGCGGGATGACGTCGCGGGCCAACCGGAATGGTGCGCGCAGCATGATGCCCAGGAAGTGGTCCAGGGTTTCGTCGTCGGTCTCGTGCAGGGGCTTGGGGCTGCCGACTCCGGCGTTGTTGATCAGAAAGTCGATGCGGCCCCAGCGGGACAGCGCGGCGTCGACGATTCGTCGTGGGGCGTCATCGGCGGTCAGGTCGACGGCCAGTGTCGCAATCCGATCCGGGGCGACCCGTTCGAGTTCGGCCAGCCGTTCCTCATCGCGTCCGGTGCCGAGCACGGTCATGCCCGCCGCCGCGAGCGTGGTGGCACAGCCGAATCCGATGCCGCTGCTGGCCCCGGTGACGATCGCAACCTGCATTAGTCGTGCCCCTTCAGCGTCGCTCGGATCTGATGCTTCAACACTTTGCCCGCGTCGTTCTTCGGCAGTTCATCCCAGATCTCGACGCGCTCGGGTGTTTTGAACCGCGCCAGCCCGTGTTCGGTCAGCACCCGACCCACGTCGGCCACGTCGGGGCGTTGCCCGTCGGCGGTCACCAGCACCGCGCAGGCGCGTTCGCCGGTGCGTTCATCGGGCAGGCCGACGACGGCTGCCTCGGTGATGCCGAGTTCACCAACCAGGATGTCTTCGACTTCCTTGGGGGAGATGTTCTCGCCGTTGCGGATGATGAGGTCTTTGGCCCGTCCGGTTATCTGCAGGTGGTTGCCGTCCACCCAACGGCCGAGGTCCCCCGTGCGGAAAAATCCGTTCTCGTCGAAGGATTCGATCTCATCCTCGGGGTGCAGGTAGCCCCTCAGCATCTGGGGACCGCGGGCCCTGATCTCGCCGGAGACGAGCCGGACCTCGGCGATCCCTGGGCGGCCGTCGGTCTCGGCGGCGTGCTCGACGCTTCCCGGGGCCAGTGAGCCGACGGTGGTGACCGGGACCTCGGTCGAACCGTACACGCGGCTGACGGCAGCCCGGTCGAAGTAGTGCGTGGCCCGCCGGATCAGTGACGGCGGTACCGAGGCGCCACCGCAGATGAACACCTTGAGATCGGGCAGCCGGGTGCCGGCCCGTTCGGCGGCTCCCAGCAGTTGTTCCAGAAACGGTGTGGCCCCGGCCATGTGGGTGCACTGATGTTCGGTCATCAGTGCCACACCGTCATCGGCATTCCAGCGGTGCATCAGTACGGCGGTGCTGCCCAGCAGCAGCGGGCATTCGAAGGCGTAGATGGAGCCGCCGATGTGCGCGATGGGGGAGGGCACCAGGAAGGTGTCCCCTGGGTCGATCATCCAGTGCTCGCGCAGCTGCATGATCAGCGCGTTGATCGAGTTGTGGCTGTGAAGTACGCCTTTGGGCCGACCTGTGGTTCCCGAGGTGTACATGATCATGCGGATGTCATCGGGGTCGAGCGCGGGAAGTTCGCGATCCGGCGCGGTTGCCAGCGCGTCGAATGCGCGGTGCGGCCCCGGATCACCGCGCAACACCACCACTTCCGGCGGGGTGTCCATCTGGCTGCACACCCGGGTCAGCATTGCCGCGTAGTCGTGTTTGCCGAACTGGGCGGGGATGAAGACCGCCCGGCTCTGCGCGTCGTCGAGGATGAAGCGCAGTTCGCGGTCCCGAAGTGACGGCAGGATCGGGTTCACCACCATGCCGGCCAGCGTGGCGCCCAGGTAGATGGTCGCGGCCTCGTGCCAATTGGGCAGCATGAACGACACCACGCTGCCGGTCGGCATCCACGCCGCCAGCTGCAGCGCCAGAGCCTGTGCCCGGCGGTGTAATTCGTGGGCGGTCAGCCTGGTTTCCCCATCGACCAGCAGCACCCGGTCGGGGTTGTCACGCGCCGCATCGGCCAGGGCGTCGGCCAGGGTGGTGGACACCCACAGCCCGCGGTCGTAGGCGTCGGCCGCGCGTTCCTCGTCCCATCGCACGGAAGTTCGCACCCGCCTCAGCCCTTGACCCGGCGCATGGTCATGGCGTGCCGGAAGCGGTCCGACGGGTGGGTGTTGACCGTGACCTGGGCGATCTCTCCGTCGGAGGTGGTGTACGTACGTTGCATCTGCAGGGCGGCGGTGCCGGCGGCGACCTTGAGGCCCGCGGCGAGTTCCGGCGAGGTGACGATCGCTGAGATCTCCTGGTGCACCTCGACGATGCTGACCCCGAACAGATCCTCGATCAGCGGGAAGATCGGCCCGGAGTGCCGTTGCAGCAGCCGGCCGACGGCGGCGAAGCTTCGGTTGATGTAGTACTCGGTCCGGCACACCGGTGCGGCATCGTCGTCGGCCTGCCGGTAGCCGCGCACCGCCAGCCACTGTTCGCCGAGCGGGAGGCCGGTGCGCTGGGCCAACTCGCCGTCGATCGTGACCATGGCATTGGACTCGATGGTGAACTGGGCGCCGGTGGCGAATGCGAGCAGGTCGTTGATCGAGACCACGTCCTGCGCATAGGTATTCGCCGCGGCGCGCGGTGCCACGGTGGTTCCGGCCCGGGGTCGTGAGGTGACCAGGTTGTCGTCACGTAGCCGCCGCAGGGCTTCGCGCACGGTGTAGCGGCTGACTTCGAAGCGCTCGCAGAGTTCATGTTCGGTGGGCAGTTGGGAGCCCACCGGGTACACCCCGTCGACGATCTCCTTGCGCAGGGTGCGTGCCACCTGCAGGTAACGGTGGTCGGCCGGCGTGACAGTCATGGTCGCGTCAGGCCCTGCGCAGCGCCAGCACGCTGCCGTCGCCGTCACCCGAGATGTAGAGCGTCCCATCGGGTCCCGCGGTGATCCCGGCGAACGGGCCCTGCGGACCGGAGAACGGGGGCATGCCCTTGAGTGGTTTGGGGGTCACCCCGGGTGGCGGGCCGACCGGCAGTCCCGCGGCGATGACGGTGCGGGCAGCGTTGTCCAGGTCGTACTCGACAACCTCTTTGCTGCCGGCGTCGACGATGTAGAGCGCGCCGTCCTGCACGAGAAGGCCGTGTGGCGTGTGTAATCCGTCGACCAGCGGCTGCGCCGTCCCACCGGTCACCCGGAGAATGGCACCGGCCACCGAAACCAACGGTGCCCCGTCCGGTCCGATCACCACACCGACCGGGGTGTCCAGCCCCGAAGCCAACACCGTCACGGAGCCGTCATGCACCGAGAGCAACCGGCCGGCGCCTTGTTCGACCACCAGCACGGACCCGTCGGGCGCCGACGCGACACCATAGGGTTGGTCGATGCCACTGGCGAGAACCTGGCTGACCTCGCCCTCGGCCCCCGCTGGGCGGAACCGTGCCACGGTGTCGGCCGCAGTGGTGACGATGAATTCGCCTGGGCCTGAGGAAATCACCCCACGCAGGAAGCCCGGGTAGCCCGGCGAGAACAGCATTGCGACCGTCTGCAGGGCGCCGTCGGGACCGACCCGGTAGAAGTAGGTGCCGTCGGCCACGTACAACGCGCCGTCGGCCCCGACGGTCAGATCCAGCGGCCAGTTCAACCCGCCCGGCAGCAGGGCATGAGTGCCGCCGCTGGACAAGATCTCGGTGATCTCACCGGTGAAGTTGGAGACGAACAACCGACCGTCGACAAAGGTGCAGTTGTCCAGGCCGGGATTCAATTGGGCCAGCAGCGTCTGTTCGCCGCTGCGGGGGTCGATGCGCAGCACCTGTCCACTGGCCACCTGGGTGGAGACGATGTGGCCGTCGGCATCGAACTTGACCGAGTCCGGTACCCCGAGCCCGCCGGCCACCACCTGGGGCTCGCCGCCGTTGGGGTCAATGCGCCAGATCTCGTTGGCGCCCATCACCGGGAAGTAGAGCAGCCCGTCGGGGCCGACCTCCATGGCGTTGGGGGAGGGCACGTCCTCCAGCAGGATCCGCGGGGCGCCGCCGGCGAGGTCGAACTCCATGAGCCGACCGCCTTCGCGGCACTCGCCCACGAACAGGCGCCCGTGATGGAAGGTGATGCCGTTGGCCGAGGGGACGTCGTCACGCAACACGCGCGTGGTGCCACCGGCCGTGCGCACGCTGACCCGGCCGTCCATCACCTCGGTGGCATAGAGGTTGCCGTCGGCGTCGAATGCCACGTCGTCGGGGGCGATGATGTCGCCGCCCTTGGCGCTCACGGTTTCCAGGCGCCCGGTACTCAGGTCGAGGGCGCTGATCTGGCTGCCGGTCACCTGGGCGACGTAGATGCGACCGTCCGGGCCCGTGCGCAGGCCGTTCGCGCCGAACAACCGGCTCGGGGCGGTGACCTGCTCCAACGCCCAGCTCCCGGCGGCTGTCGGGTTTGCGGCATATCTCGCATCAGATACCAATGGCGCGCTCATGACCTCGGACGTTAGCAACTCCTTGTAGTCCAGACAATAGTGGCCGTGGTGCTCAGATCCGCTCTTGACGGTGCATATGTGCTGGGGAATAGTGTTCTCCAATATGAAGATCACGATATGTTGTCCGGACAATTAAGCCGATAAGGGTTGCGAATGGACAGTTCCCTGAGCCTGGACGGCCGGGTCGTGGTGGTGTCGGGCGCCGGTGGTGGCGGCATCGGCACCACCGTCACGCGGATGGCGGCGGAGGCCGGGGCCACGGTCGTGGCGGTGAGCCGGTCACAGGACAACCTCGACACCCACGTGGCGCCGCTCGCGGACAAGGGTCTGAACGTGGTGACGGTGGCGGCTGACGCGTCGACGGACGAGGGCATCGCCACCGTGCTGAAGAAGGTGGGCCGGCTCCAATCTGACGGACAAGGGACGCTGTACGGGCTGGTCAATGTCGCCGGCGGCGCGGCCCCGTCCACCTGGATGCCGGCCACCCGGGTGTCACGGGCCGACTGGCGCGAATTGTTCACCGCGAATCTCGAAACCATGTTCTTCATGAGCCAGGCTGTGGCCGCCGAAATCCGGGCCCAGGGCAACCCGGGCTCGATCGTGTCGGTGTCCTCGATCAGCGGGATGAACACGGCGCCGTATCACGTCGCCTACGGCACAGCGAAGGCCGCGATCGTGGCGGCCACCCGAACCATGGCCGCAGAGCTTGCCGCCGAAGGCATCCGGGTCAACGCCGTCGCCCCCGGCGTGACCGAAACCGCCGCCTCGGCAACCTACGTCGACGCCGACCCCGAGCGTGACCAGCGGGCGATCGCGATGGGACGGCGCGGTACTCCCGAGGAACAGGCCGGGGCCATCCTGTTTCTGCTCTCCGATCTTTCGAGCTACATCACCGGCCAGACCATCCTGGTCGACGGCGGACTCAACCTGCGCTGGACCCATCTCGGCGGCGACAACACCTCGCTGTTCCTCAAAGACGAATCCTTCCGCGAAGCCATCAGGAGGATCTAATGGCCCACACCGAATCTGATCTCGACGCCGCGATGGAGGTCGACGCCGAACCGGACGACTCGACCGGAGTCATCGCCGAGGACCTGTCTGCGCCGACGACCATCCCGGTCGAGGCCTATATCTCGACGGACTACGCACGCGCGGAACGGGATCGACTGTGGCGCAAGGTGTGGCAGCAGGTCGGCCGCGTCGAGGAGATTCCCGAGGTCGGTAACTACCTGACGTACGACATCCTCGACGACTCGATCATCGTGGTACGGACCGGCGCAAATGAATTCGCCGCGCACCACAACGTCTGCATGCACCGCGGCCGCAAGCTGATCGACAACCCCGAGGGAGCCAAGAACGCCACCGGCCGGGCCCGGAAATCCTTCGTCTGCGGATTCCACGGCTGGACCTACGGTCTCGACGGAGCCTGCACCCACATCCGGGAACAGGACGACTGGCAGGGCAAGCTCACTGCGCGCAACACGCACCTGGCGCCCGTGCAGGTGGACACCTGGGGCGGGTGGCTGTTCATCAACATGGACCCGCACTGCGAGCCGTTGGTCGACTACCTGTACCCGGCAGCCAAGATCCTCGACCCGTTCGGGCTGGAGAACATGCGCTACAAGTGGCGCAAGTGGTTGTACTTCGACTGCAACTGGAAGGTCGCGATGGAGGCCTTCAACGAGACCTACCACGTGTTCACCACGCACCCGGAGTTCAACCAGTTCGGCGAGTTCAAGGGCTGGGCGAAGGCGCAGGGCAAGCACAGCAACATCGGGTACGACGCGCCGAAAGGTATGGACGAGACCAAGTCCAAGATCCGTCTGGGGACCGGTGATCCGCGCATCTCCACTGCCGAGATGCAGGTCTACACCATGGAAGAGACCAACGCGACGACGACGCAGACCCTGGTGAACGCCGCCAAGCGGCTGGTCGACGAACTGCCCGAGGGCACCCCCGCCGACGAGGTGCTGCAGCACTGGCTGGCCTCGGCCCGCCGCGATGACGAGGCGCGTGGCGTGGTCTGGCCGACCATCCCGCCGGACATCCTTGGGCAGAGCGGCACGGCGTGGCAGATCTTCCCGAACTTCCAAGTGGGCCAGGGCCTGACCAGCGCGCTGTGCTACAGCGCACGCCCTGATCCGAGCTATAACCCGGACAAGTGCATCTTCGAGGTCGCCGTCTTCGAGCTGTACCCCAAAGGTGAAGAGCCGCAGACCGAGTGGGCCTACACCCCGAAGGACTCACCGAACTGGCTGTCGGTGCTGCCGCAGGACTTCTCGAACATGGCGGCGGTGCAACAGGGGATGAAGTCGGCTGGTTTCCCGGGAACTCTGCCGAATCCCTACCGCGAACGCAGCACGGTCAACCTGCACTACCAACTTTCCAAGTACATGGGCACCGGAGAACCCCGAGACATCCAGTGATTTCGGTGCATCCAGTAACGCCCAGCGTTACCAGACGCACCCAAATCGCCGAGTAAGGAGACGCAATGAAAGTAAATTTGGGTACCGGGGCGCAGAACTCCCACGACTGGGAGCGCGTGCTCGCCGGTGACTTCAGCACCCCGCCGGCCACGCCGGACTACAAGTGCGTGCAAGCCGCGCTGGCCCTCGGTGATCTGGCCGAGCCGCTCGGCTTCGACGGGATCTGGTTCCCCGAGCACCACGGCACGCCATACGGCATGACGCCCAACCCGATCCAGGCCCTGACGTATTTCGCCGGACGCACCGAGCGGGTCAGCCTGGGCACCTTCGTGGCGGTGGTGCCGTGGTGGAACCCGATCCGGTTGGCCACCCAGATCGCCTACCTGGACATCGTGTCCAACGGTCGTTACACCACGATCGGCCTGGGCCGCGGGGTGTCGAAGGGTGAGTTCGCCGCGGTCGGTGTACCGCGTGAGGAGAGCCGCGACCGCTTCAACGAGACACTGGACATCCTCAAACTGGCGTTCTCAGGTGAGCGGTTCTCCTACGAGGGCAAGATCTTCAGCTTCCCGGAGATGTCGCTGCGGCCCGAGCCGATCAGCACCGACCTGTTCGACCGCATCTACAGCTCGTCCTCGACGGCCGAGTCGCTGGAGATCCTGTCCCGGCGTGGCATGGTTCCGTTGTTCGTCGGCAACAAGCCGATCACCGACGCGGGCGAAGAGGTGCGCAAGGTCAACACCTTCCGCGCCGAAGAAGGCCTGGGGCCCTGTCAGCCGAAGAACGTGATGTTCATGTACTGCGTGGGCTCCGAGGACGAAGTGGCCCAGACCGAGGAGTGGATCTGGACCGCCAACCGCGACGTCAACGTGCACTACGGCTTCGCCGATGCGTCGAACTTCAAGGGCGTCAAGGGCTATGAGGCCTACGCCGCCCGCGAGGCCAGCGCCACTGCTGTGCTCGCCTCGGAGGTCGGTAACCAGAAGAAGGGCGGCCCGCCCGGATACCACGCCTCCAACCTGCTGATCGGCACGCCCGAGACGGTGTTCGAGAAGCTCAAGGCCGCGCAGGAGGCCTGCTCGTTCTGCGAGGTCACCATCGTTCCGCAGTTCGGCACGATGCCGTACGAGAAGGCGATGGAGTCCACCAAGCTGTTCGCCGCCGAGGTGCTGCCCGCGGTGCACGATATGCCGGCCCCGCTGCACGCCGCCGCGCTGCCCGAGAAGGCCAACGCATGACGGAAACAACGTGTGGTCCCACCGACACTCCCGCCGATTTCGACATCGACGCGATCCGGGAGAAGTACGCGGCCGAGCGGGCCAAGCGGCTGCGGCCCGAAGGTGGTGACCAGTACCTGGAACTGGAAGGCGAGTTCGCCGAGTTCTACGAGGTAGACCCGTACACAACGGTGGCCGAACGGGATCCGGTCAGTGAGGACTCCGACGTCGTCATCCTCGGTGGCGGCTTCGCGGGCCTGCTGGCCGGGGCGTACCTGAAGAAGGCGGGCGTCGAGGGTATCCGCGTCATCGAGATGGCCGGCGACTTCGGCGGGGTCTGGTACTGGAACCGCTTCCCGGGAATCCAGTGCGACAACGACGCCTACTGCTACATCCCGCTGCTCGAAGAACTCGACTTCATGCCGAGCAAGAAGTTCGCCGACGGTGCCGAGATCTTCCAGCACTGCCGCAACATCGGCAAGCACTTCGGCCTGTACGACGGTGCCCTGTTCTCCACCCAGGTGCGCGACATGCGGTGGAACGACGCGACGCAGCGCTGGCAGATCAGCACCGACCGGGGAGACGACATCCGGGCCCGCTTCGTCGTGATGGCGCAGGGCTCCTACAACCGGCCGAAGCTCCCGGGCGTCCCCGGCATCAAGGACTTCACGGGACACGTATTCCATTCCGCACGCTGGGATTACGACTACACCGGCGGCGACGCTGACGGCGGCCTGCACAAGCTGGCCGACAAGCGCGTCGCCCTGGTCGGCACCGGTGCGACGGGCATCCAGTTGGTGCCGCACCTCGGCCGCGACGCCGAGCAGTTGTTCGTCTTCCAGCGGACCCCGTCGTCGGTCGATGCCCGCTCCAACCCGCCCACCGATCCGGCGTGGGCGGCGTCCCTGCAACCGGGCTGGCAGGAGGAGCGCAAGCGCAACTTCCACAACTGGTCGCCGTTCGTCGGTGTGGTGTTCGGCGAACCAGACCTGGTGTGCGACTTCTGGACCGAGCTCGGGCGCAACCTGACCGCCCGGATCGCGGCCAGCGAGAACCCCGCCGAAGTGACCATCGAGCAGATCATGGCCTTCCGGGAAGAGGAAGACTTCAAGATCATGGAGCGGCTGCGTCGTCTGGTCGCCGAGATCGTCGAGGATCCCGGTACTGCCGAGGCGCTCAAGCCGTACTACCGCTTCATGTGCAAGCGACCGACATCCAGTGAGCACTATCTGTCCACGTTCAACCGCCCCAACGTGACGCTCGTCGACGTCTCGGCATCCAAGGGTGTGGAACGGCTGACCGAGAAGGGCATCGTCGCCGACGGCGTCGAATACGAGGTCGACTGCGTCATTTTCGCGAGCGGCTTCGAGATCTCCACCGAGATCAGCCGCCGGTTCGCGATCGAGAGCATCGTGGGTCGCGACGGACTGTCGCTGTTCGACTACTGGCAGAACGACTACAAGACCCTGCACGGGATGACCAGCCGCGGATTCCCCAACCAGTTCTTCATGGGCTTCATCCAGGGCGGCGTGTCGGCCAACACCACGGCGATGTTTGAACAGCAAGCCAAGCACATCGCCTACATCATCGCCGAGGCGCAGAACCGGGGCGCCACCACGGTCGAGCCCAGCCAGGAGGGCCAGGACACGTGGGTCGCGACGGTCCGCGAACTGGCGATCGACAATTCGGCGTTCGAACTGTCGTGCACGCCCGGCTACTACAACAACGAGGGCCGCGGTGGAGCGGAACGCAACGGTGCCTTCCTGGGTGATTTCTACTCGCCAGGTTTCTATGCCTTCGATGAGCTGATCGCCGACTGGCGGGACAAGGGCGACCTCGAGGGATTAGAGCTCACCTCATGACCACGTCCACAGCTCTGCAGACCCGGGACATCAAGCCCCGCATCGGAACCGAGATCATTGCCGACAAGGCCACGCTGCTATCGGGTGAACATGCCGGGCGGATCCGGGAACTGCTCGAGCAGCGCGGGGTGCTGGTGTTCCCGCAGATCGGGTTCAGCGACGACGAGCAGATCGCGTTCACCGAGACTCTCGGCACGTTCGCTCCCGAGCACCAAGGCGAGAAGCTCTACAAAGTCTCCCTCGACACTGAGGTGAACAAGCAGGCCGACTACCTCAAGGGCTCGCTGTACTGGCACATCGACGGCACCATGAACGAGGTGCCGATCTTGGCCTCGCTGCTGCAGAGCGTGGCGCTCGGTAACCCGGAGGAAGGCGACACCGAGTTCTGCAACACCTATGCCGCCTACGACGACCTGTCCGACGAGGACAAGGCCGAGATCGAGGGCATGCGGGTGATGCATTCGGCGTGGAACACGCTGTTCTACTACGACCCGGAACCCACGGCAAAGACCCTGCGCCGCATGATGGCGATCGGTGACCGGGAACTGCCGTTGGTTTGGACCCATCAGTCCGGTCGCAAGTCACTGGTACTGGGTGCCACCGCACGACACATCGTCGACACCGACGGCCCGATCGACTTCCGCAAAAGCGCCGAACTGCTGGTGCGGCTGCGGGATTGGGCCACCCAACCCGACTTCACCTACCGGCACAAATGGACCGTCGGTGACCTGGTGATCTGGGACAACACCGGAACCATGCACCGGGCCACCCCTTATGACCCGACGTCAGGCCGGCTGCTGCAGCGGACCAAGCTCGAGGGCGAGGAGCCCTTCGCTTGAGCACTCTGAGATTCGACGATCGCGTCGCCGTCATCACCGGCGCCGGCCGGGGGCTGGGCCGCGAATACGCCCTGCTCCTGGCCTCGAAGGGCGCGAAGGTCGTCGTCAACGACCCCGGCGGCAGCCTCACCGGAGACGGTGCCGACACCGCACCGGCGCAGCAGGTGGCCGACGAAATCGTCTCGGCCGGTGGAGAAGCCATTGCCGTCACCGCTTCGGTGGCCACCGCTGAAGGCGGTCAGGCCATCATCGACGCGACCATCGAGCGCTTCGGCCGCATCGACATCCTGATCCACAACGCCGGCACGGTGCGCCGGGGCTCACTGAAGGAACTCACCTACGACGATTTCGAAGCCGTGCTCGACGTGCACCTGCGCGGTGCGTTCCACGTTGTGCGCCCGGCTTTTCCGCTCATGTGCCAGGCCGGGTACGGCCGCGTGGTGCTGACCTCGTCGATCGGCGGGCTGTATGGCAACCATCAGGTGGCCAACTACGCTGCGGCCAAGGCCGGGATCCTCGGGCTGTGCAACGTGGTGGCACTGGAAGGTGCCGCCGAAGGTGTGTTGTGCAATGCGATCGTTCCGGGCGCGGTGACCCGAATGGCCGAGGGCCTGGATACCTCGGCCTACCCGCCGATGGGCGCGGACCTCGTGGCCCCCGCAGTGGGCTGGCTGGCCCACGAAACGTGTTCGGTCACCGGCGAGTTCTTCGTGGCGATCGCCGGGCGGATGGCCCGGGCCGTCGTCGCCGAATCGCCGGGGGTGTACCAGCCGTCGTGGACCGTCGAGGAGGTCGGCGAGCAGATCGACCGCATCCGTGACATGGGTGAACCGGTGATCTTCCCGGTCGTTCCCGACGGGCACGCCGACCACATTCGCTACAGCTTCGGACGCGCAGCAGAGGGAGCCCGATCATGAGAACCGGTCCATTGCAAGGGGTTCGGGTCGTCGACCTCACCGCCATGGTGATGGGGCCGTACTGCACGCAGATCATGGCCGACATGGGTGCCGACGTGATCAAGGTCGAGACGCCGGCCGGCGACAACACCCGATACATCTCGGTGGGGCCGGCCCCCGGCATGAGCGGGGTGTTCGTCAACGTCAACCGTGGCAAGCGCAGTGTGGTGCTGGATCTGCGGTCGGAGCAGGGCAAGGTGGACCTGCGGGCGTTGATCGCCGACGCCGACGTGTTCATCCACTCGATGCGCGCCAAGGCCATCAGCAAGCTCGGCTTCGGCTACGACGACGTGGCCGCGATCAACCCGGGCATCGTCTACACCAACTGCTACGGGTACGGCCGCCGCGGCCCGGATGCCGACCGGCCTGCCTACGACGACACCATCCAGGCCGAATGCGGATTGCCTGCGGTGCAACAGCAATTGACCGGCGAGGCCTCCTACGTGGGCACCATCATGGCCGACAAGGTGGCCGGGTTGACCGCCTTGTATGCGACGACGATGGCGCTGTTCCACCGGGAGCGCACCGGCGAGGGCCAGGAGGTGGAGGTCAGCATGTTCGAGACCATGGCCTCCTTCATGCTGGTCGAACATGCCAACGGCGCCATGTTCGACCCTCCGCTGGGTCCTGCGGTGTACCCGCGGGCGGTCACCCCGAACCGCAGGCCGTATGAGACCAAGGACGGTCACATCGCGGCGCTGATCTACAACGACAAGCACTGGAATGCGTTCATAGAGCGGGTGCAACCGGCCTGGGACAGCCACGAGTACGCGACGCTGGAGCAGCGCGCCCGCCAGATCGACACGGTGTACGGGCTGCTGGCAGGCACTCTGAAGGAGCGCACCACCGCGGAGTGGCTGGACCTGTTCGCGGAGTTGGAGATTCCGGCGGCTCCCATGCTCACGCCGGATGAGCTCTTCGACAACGAGCATCTCAACGCGGTCGGACTGTTCGAAACCGTCGACACCCCGCACGGCCGGGTGCGCATGCCTGGTGTGCCCACGTGGTTCTCCCGTACCCCGGGACACATCGCCGGGTATGCACCGGAACTGGGCGCGGACACCGCCGAGGTGCTCGCTGAACTCGGTCCGCGATAGAAAGGCCAGGAGTGGATTTCGACTTTGGTGAGGCGACCGACGCGCTACGCGGTGAGCTGCGGGAGCTGATCGCCGACCAGGTGCCCGCCGACTTCCTCGGCGCGTTCACCGACGACCCTGCCGATCTGGCGGTGGCCCAGCAGTTCTGCCGGACGCTGGCGCAGCAGCATCTGCTGTGCATGTCGTGGCCGAAGGAGTTCGGCGGCGGCGACGCCTCGGTGTGGGAACAGACCGTGGTGCGCGAGGAGATGTGGGCGCACCACGAACCACGCGGGGCCCAGTACATGGGCGTCAACTGGGTCGGGCCGATCATCATGCGGCACGGCAGCGAAGAACAGCAGCGCAGACACCTGCCGCCGATCGCCAATGGTGAAGTGATCTGGTGCCAGGGCTTTTCCGAGCCAGAGGCCGGCTCCGATCTGGCCTCGCTGCGCACCTTCGCCCGCCGGGAGGACGACGGCTGGCGGGTCAACGGTCAGAAGATCTGGACCTCGTACGCCACCATGGCGCAGTGGATCTTCCTGCTGGCTCGCACCTCCAAGGGGGAGAAGAAGCAACAGGGCATGACGATCTTCCTGGTGCCGATGGATTCCCCGGGGATCACGGTGCGCCCGATTCGCACGATGATGGGCCCGCACCATCTGAACGAGGTGTTCTTCGATGATCTCAAGGTGACCGAGGCCGATGTGTTGGGCACCGTGGATCAGGGCTGGTCGATCGTGCAGGACGTGGTGTCCTTCGAGCGCGTCGGTATCGCCCGCTACGCGCGTTGTGAGCGGCTGCTGCAGGCCGCGCCTGAGGTGCTCGGCGACAAATGGGAACAGCTGCCCGCCGAGCTGCGGGGCCGGTGGACCCGGATGCTCACGCACTGCCGCCGGGCCCGGCTGATGGCCTACCGGGTGGTGTCGATGCAGGCGACCGGGCGGGTGAATCCCGGTGACTCCGCGGCATATCGGATCGCGGTCACCAGGCTGGATCAGGAGAGTGCCGAGGTGCTCATGGAGATAGCGGCCGCACTGCCGCGGGGTGAGGACAGCCGCATCGAATACTTCCGTGCCGAGGTCGAGGACCACTGGCGGTACTCGCAGGCATCCACGGTGTCCTCGGGCAGCATCGAGATGCAGCGCATCCTGCTGTCGCGCACCATGCTGGCCGGAAAGGCGTGACGGCGATGATTCTCGATCTCAGTGATGACGCCAAAGAATATGGCCGCCAGGCTCTCAAGGCATTCGAAGCCGCCGGCGGCGATCAGCTGCTGGCCCAGGCCGACGCCAAACCCGATACCCGCGCCGACCTGACCACCCCCGTGCTGGAAAGCCTCGGCGCTTTCGAGTTGGAGCCGCGCAGCGATGCGGACTCGTTGGAGGCCGCGGCTGCCTTGTGCCGCAGTGCGGGCTATTGGGCGCTGCCGTATCCGGTGGCCGAGCGGCTTTCGCGCCCGGCAAACCTCGACGTCGACGGCCTGGTCATCGTCGATCCCGACGCGCCCGAGGCGGCGTTGCAGGGCTTGGACAACCGTTGGGCCACTGTCACATTGGATGGTCGGCGCAGCACCGTGACCAAGACAGGTGCGTCAGGTCCGTCGTTCGCCACCGCACTGGAACTGTCGGCGCTGGACGACGCGGGCACCACAGATGTCGCCCTGGCCCTGGTGCTGCCGTCGTGGACGCTACTCGGCATGCTGGATCGGGCCATCGACCTGACCATCGCGCATGTCAGTCTGCGCAAGCAGTTCGGTCAGCCGCTTTCGGCCTTCCAAAGTGTGCAGTTCCAGCTGACCGACGCCGAAGTGGAGCGCAGCGGTGCCGACATGCTGGCCAAACACGCACTGTGGAGCCTGGGCATCCACCCCGCAGACGAGGCCATCAACGACGCACTGGCTCTGCGACTGGCCACGATCGAGGCGGCCGAGGTGGTGTTCCGGGTATGCCACCAACTGCACGGAGCCGTCGGCTTCTGCGACGAGACCGTACTGTCCTGGCTGTCGCGCTACAGTCAGCCGTTGCGCCGCTTGCCATTCGGGGTCTCCAAGACCCGCGATACCCTCACCGCCCGGCTCGGCCGGCGCGGACTCACCGGGTTGTTCTCGTCATGACCGACCTCGATGATTTCCGCGCCACAGTAAAGGACTGGTGCGCACTCCACGTCCCGAAGGACTGGCGCCCCAACCAGACCGGCGTCGGCGACGACGAATTCGTGTCCTTCCAGAAATCCTGGTTCGCCGAGCTGCACACCGCCGGATACGCTGTGCCGCACTGGCCTGCCGAATGGGGCGGCGGTATGTCCGTGCCTCAACAGATCGTGCTGTACCAGGAACTGGCCGCCCACGATGCGCCCCGCCTGGTGCTGGCGTTCGTCGGCATCCACCACGCCGCTTCCACACTGCTGGCCGCGGGCACCGACGCGCAGCGCAGGAGGCACCTGCCTGCCATTCTCGACGGCGAGATCTGGGTTCAGGGTTTCTCCGAGCCGGAAGCCGGATCCGATCTCGCGGCGTTACGCACCACGGCCAGAGCTGATGGCGACAACTTCATCGTCAACGGCCAGAAGCTTTGGGCCAGTGGCGCGATGCACGCCGACTGGTGCCTGCTGCTGGCCCGCACCGATCCGGACGCACCCAAGCGGCACGGCATCTCCTACTTCCTGATGGACATGACCACACCCGGCATCGATGTGCGGCCGATTCGAAATGCCGTGGGGGATTCGCATTTCTGCGAGATCTTCCTCAACGACGTGGCCGTGCCCGCGGCCAATCTGATCGGCCCGGTGAACAAGGGTTGGCAGGTGGCCCAGGCCACGCTCGGTGCCGAGCGCGGTATGACCATGCTCGAGCTGTCCGAACGGCTGGGCAATGCGGGCTTCAACTGGCTGCTCGAAGCTGCCCCTGTCGACGATCCGGTGGTGGCAGATCGGCTGGCGCAGTTCGAGATCGAGCTCTCCGGCTTGCGCGGGCTGTGCCGGGATCTGGTGGAGCGCACCGAAGCAGGGAAGGCCGGACCGGCCGACGCCTCGATCGTGAAGCTCTACTACAGCGAATTGTTGCAGCGGATGACGGGTTTCGGTGCGGAGATCGGCGGCCTGGCCGCCCACACCGTGCTGACCAAACCGGCTTCCAGCGGGTGGGAGTCGGGATCCTGGATGCTCGATTTCATCGGATCGTGGGAATGGACCATCCCCGGCGGCGCCAGCGAGATCCAGCGCACCATCATCGGTGAGCGCGGTCTGGGCCTGCCTCGAGAACCGAGTGCGGTGTGATGAGCGAATTTTCTGAGATCCATGACGAGCTGCGTTCGGTAGCAGCCGATCTGCTGGCCAAGGACACCATCGACTGGCCGCTGCTGGTCTCGGCGGGCTGGGTCGGGCTGGATACGCCGGAGGATGCCGGTGGTGCGGGCGCCACGTTCGCCGAGGTCGCGGTGATCTGCGAGGAGCTCGGTCGGGCCGCCGCGGCCACCGGTTACCTGGGCGGTGCCGTGCTGGCCATCGGTGCCCTGAATGCGTTGCACCCCAATGAATCGCGCGATGCACTGCTCAAGGCGGTGGTGTCCGGAAGTATCCGGGCCGCGATCGCGCTGCCCGGAGCAGGCGATTCGGCGCCCTTCGAATTGGCCACCACCCGGCTGGGCTGGCGCATCCACGGCAGTGCCGCGTTTGTGCCGGACGCTGCCGGAGCCCAGCGGCTGCTTCTGCCTGCCCGTGACGCCGATGGCGTTGCGGTGCTCGTCGACGTCGCCGCAGACTCACCCGGGCTGACGGTCACCGAGCAACCGGTGCTCGACGAGACCCACAGGCTTGTTACCGTGACGGCCGAGGGTGTCGAGGTCGACGAGGACGCGGTCTGGCATTTCGATGGTGATCCCGACGCCGGCTTGGACGCACTCACCGACCGGGCCGCGCTCGCGGTCGCCTGCGACAGTCTCGGTGTCGCGGAGGCCATGCTCGAAACCACGGTGTCCTACACCGGGGTTCGCCAACAGTTCGGTCGTCCGATCGGCTCGTTCCAGGCCGTCAAACACGCCTGCGCCGACATGCTGGTGCAGATCTCGGTGGCCCGACAACTCGTCGGGTCCGCCATCGCATCACCCGATCCCCGCGCGGTTTCCATGGCCAAGGCGTACACGACCGAGGCCGCTGTCGAGGTGGCCGGCAAGGCCATGCAGTTGCACGGCGGCATCGGCTACACCTGGGAGAGCGGGGTGCACGTCTACCTCAAGCGGGCAGCGCTCAACCGTTCGCTCTACGGCTCGCCCGCCGAGCACCGCGCCAAGGTCGCGCAGCGTTATCGGTGAGCTGCGTACAGTAGCTGCGTGCGGGTAGGCGCGGGGTTATCAGCGATTGTCGGCGTATTCTTCTGCGGTCTGGTCGCTTCCGGGTTTCTGCTGATCGACTACTACCGGCTGCGTCCGTTTCTGCTCCACCCGGTGATCTTCGGCGTCGCAGGTTGCGCGGCCCTGGCGATTGCCTGGGGGCTGGGAATTCGTCAGCCGGTGCTCAAATGGCTGGGCGTGGTGCTGATCGTTGTGATCGGAGTGGTGTGGGGCGGCATGGCGTGGTTTGCGATGTTGCTTGCCGGCGGCGCACGTGGGGAAGAGAGCCAACGGCTCCCGTCACCGAACGGTGACATGGAGTTGGTCGTGTTCAGCGGCGGCGGGATCACGATCGACCCGATCACGTCGGTGAAGGTGCACACCCACAACGGTCTGCTGTCGCGGGAGAATTATCTGGGTTGCGTCAACGGCGACCGTGACGGGCTCAAAGAAGTCGAGTGGACGGGTCCGAGGACGGTGCGGGTCGAGCTGTTGCGGGGTGGGCCGACCACCATCACGCTGGACGACCGAGGTCGGCCGGATCAGACGATCAGCTGTTGAACCGGCGATGAGTTTTCCGCGCGGCAGTGGTCAGACCTAGCGACTGTCCATTCCGTGAAGGAGAAATATCGTGGTTACCCGTCAGAGCGCCCCGCTGGGCGCCCCCAATTGGATCGACCTGGCCACGTCCGACCTTGAGCGTGCCCAGCAGTTCTACGGTGCGGTGTTCGGGTGGACGTTCGAAACCGGCGGCCCCGAGTACGGCGGCTATGTCACCGCGGCGGTCGACGGTCAGGTGGTCGCCGGGCTGATGCGCAACGATCCGCAGTGGAACGCACCCGATGCCTGGACCACCTATCTGCACACCGCCGATGCCGATGCCACGGTGGCGGCGACGATCGCTGCGGGCGGGAGCAATTGCGGTGGCGTGATGGACATTCCGGCCAAGGGTCGGATGGCGATGATGACCGATACCGCGAACGGGTTTTTCGGCATCTGGCAGCCTGCCGGGCACGACGGCTTCGCCCTGTTCAACGAGGCCGGCGCACCGGTGTATCACCAGCTGACCACCAGCGACTACGCCAAGGCGCTGGACTTCTACCGGACGGTGTTCGGCTGGACCACCCAGGTCGTGTCGGATACCGATGAGTTCCGTTACAGCACGGCATCATTCGATGGTGAGGAGTTGGTCGGTGTGATGGACGGTTCCGCGTTCATTCCCGAAGGCGCGCCGTCGGCGTGGACCACGTTCTTCGGATCCGACGACGTGGACAAGACGATCGAGCTGGTAATCGCCAACGGTGGTTCAGTGGTGCGCGCAGCCGAGGACACCCCATACGGGCGGCTGGCCGCGGTGGCCGATCCGACCGGGGCCGGCTTCAATCTGTCGTCGCTGCAGGGCTGAGCGCGAAGTCGGCGAAGTCGAAGCCCGGCACCACCACGCAACTGACCAGGGCGGGCTCGTCGTCGCGGGGCTTTGCGCGCTGCCAGTGGCCGGGCGGCACCAGCAGTTGCGGGTGCTGCCCGGCTTCGATGTCCGGACCCAGCAGGCGCGTGCCCGCCGCGTTCCGGTCCGCACCGATCTCGAGGATCAGCGGGCTGCCCCGATGGTGGAACCACAGCTCGGCGCTGCGGACGGTGTGCCAGGCCGACTGTTGGCCGGGCATCAGCAGGAACAGGATCGCAGTGCCGGCGCTGCGGGGCCCGGAGTAGCCCGGCGGCAGCGAGGACTGGCTCACCGTCAGTTCGCTGCGCCACGTTTCTCGGTACCACCCGCCCTCGGGGTGCGGGGCGAGGTCGAGCCGTCTGGCCCAATCGGGAAGTTCGGTCACAACCGATAGTCTCGTCGTCATGGTTCGTCTGCGTCCAGGGTGGCGCATTGCCCCTGGGTGGCTGATCGCCCTCTGTGCTGCGGTCCTGGTGGTGGTCGCCTGGTTGCCGTGGCTGACCACCAGCGCCAACGGCGGCGGCCGGGCCAATGCGATCGGCGGGGCAGTGGGAAGCATCGTGCCGCCCAGCAGTTTCGGCGCCGGGCAGCTGATCGTTCTGTTGGGCGCCGGATTGATCGTGGCGGGGGCTATGGCCGGGCGAGGCCTGTCGCAGCGGTGGGCTTCGGCTGTGGGGCTGCTGATTTCGGTGGCTCTGGTGGCGTTGACGGTGTGGTACTACACGCTCAACGTCAAAGGCCTGGTGGCCGCGGGTTACGGGCTGTACGTCGGCGGTGCGATGGCGGTGCTTGCGGGGTTGTGTTCGGTGTGGTCCTTCCTGTCGACGTTAGGTGACCAGTGATGGGTGAATTCGTCACGCCGGTGGAGTTGACCGGGCAACGGTGGGTGACGTTGGAACCGTTGACGACCGAGCATGTCCCTGAGATCGACGCCGCGGCTGCGGACGGTGAGTTGGGTTCGCTCTGGTACACGATGACGCCGAAGCCCGGCGGTGCCGCCGAGTGGGTGCAGCGCATGTTCGAGTTGCGCGCTGCCGATCACGGCGTGACCTTCGTGGTCCGCAACTTCGACGGCGAGTTGGTGGGGTCTTCCAGCTACCTGCATGTCGACGGACCGAACCGGCGGCTGGAGATCGGGCACACCTGGTACACCGCCGCGGCCCGGCGCACCGGCATCAACGCCGAGACCAAGCTGTTGATGCTCGGGCATGCATTCGATGAGTTGAATTGTGTGGCAGTGGAATTCCGCACCCACTTCTTCAACTTCGCCAGCCGTGCGGCCATCGAACGGCTCGGTGCCAAGCTCGACGGCGTGTTGCGAAGCCAACAGCTGCTGCCGGACGGATCCCGCCGCGACACCGTGGTGTATTCGATCCTGGACATCGAATGGCCCGCTGCGCGGTCCAACCTGAAGTTCAGGCTGGACCGCCGCGGCGGGGGCAATTAGTCCGCGTCGACAGTGGTTGTTTCGATCGACTTGCGGTCGGCACCGTGGGCCACTGCGATCTTGCGGGGCCTGGCACGTTCAGCCATCGGGATGGTGACGGTGAGGACACCGTTCTCGTACGTGGCGGAGATCGCCGACGTATCGATCCCGTCGCCGAGCGACAACTGGCGTCGGAATTTGCCGAAGAACCGCTCATTGGTGAGCCACTGCGCGGATTCTTCCGAACGAGCGGTTCGATGCGCCGAGATGGTGAGTGTGCCGTTGTCGACGTTGACGTCCACCGAGCCCGGATCGACACCGGGAAGGTCGGCTGTCAGGACGTAGTGGTCGCCGATCTTGCATAGGTCCATCGGCATGAACCGGGGTGTACGCGTTGACCCTGAGTCACCTGACAGCAAACTTCTGGTCAACACATCAAGGTCGCTGAACGGATCAAAACGAAGCACAGTAATTCACCTCCCGTACCGTCTCAGAGCCCGCCACCCTGGCGGGCAACCAATCACTGTGCAGCGCCGATATTAGCACTCGATCCAGGAGAGTGCCAGAACTTTTTGGCGCGCGATTCTTCCTAGTTGATGCATTTCAGAGACGTTTATCGGCTGCGAAGCGCTCGTGATGGTGTGTACCGAGGCGAAAGGGTTGATGGTTTCGCCGTGGACTCGTCCGGAGGTGTGGCCGAGTGTTCGGGAGGCGCGAGCCGACGCCGCCCCACTGTCTGCCGCCACCGACCCTTGGCCGGTTCGGCCGAACCGGTAGCAACCTTGCCATCGGGAAACCTCGGGCCGGTGTGGGTCGCTGTTTCGCTTACCGGGGCCGCCCTGATGGTGGTGCTGGCCATCACGATTCGACGACGGACACTGCTGCGCCGGTGAGCCGTTCACTGCACTGATCGCACGTCAGCATCGGAGAAAAGGGATGCCTGTGGCCGGTGTGGGTGAGGAGCACCGCCGGGCCCTCGACGGCCGGGAACGACCGCTGCGCCCACGCCAGGGCTGTGACGAGAACGGGTAGGAAAGCGGCACCCTTCGGGGTCAGCCGGTATTGGCGGTCCTCGTCGGTGGTGGCGAGAATCCCGTTGGCCCGGAACGTCTGCAGCCGGTCAGCGAGCGACGCCGGCGACGCGGACAGCGCCCGTTGAAATTCGGAGAACCTGGTGGTGCCGGTGAAGGCGGCGACCAGGATGGCAAACGCCCAGCGGTTACCCAGCACGCTCATGGTCTGGGGGAACTGGCCGGAAGGGGAATCGCGCCGATCGCCCTCGGAGCGACGCCGCGTCGTGGCCCCCGGCAGCGACCGATCCCAGCCGCCGCTGGGCCCCCATACGGCGGTCACGTCGCCGGCAGTGGTCGGTGCATCGCAGCTGCCGCACGTCAGGACCGGGGTGAAATCGGCGCCGCACCGCAGATGCCGCATGGCAGGCAGGGATTCGCGGTGCTCGGGCACCCAGTGGCGTTCCCACTCCCAGATGGACAGCAGCACCGGCCACAGCGCCCGGCCACGGGCGGTGATCAGGTATTCGTCGCGCGGAGGCCGCTCCTGATAGCGGTGGCGTTGCAGCAGCCCGTTTTCTGTCAGAGACCCGAGGCGGCGGGTCAGCACCGAGTTGGAGATCGGCAGCCGGGTCCGGAATTCCCCGTAACGCGTGGCGCCGAGCAGGGCCTGCTGCATCACCAGCAGCGTCCATTCGTCGCCGACCAGAGCCAACATCTGCCCGACCGCGTTGGTGCCGCCGGACGGAGCGTCAGTCACGCACCAGCCATCGGCGCAGCTCGTCGCCCGGCGCCCAGGTGGAGTGGGTGCCGCTGGAAACCCGTTCCGGCAGAGCGAGTTTGCACACCGGCCCGTCGGGAACCCGGGCGGCATCGAACACCAGGCAGTAGGAGGCGTCGCCGTTCATGTCCGTGGTGATGGTGACCAGATAGCCGTCGTCCTCACCGGTGCTGCCCACCCGCGGCGCCATGGCGGTCTCGCTGCCGTACACGCCGTCGTCGAACGCATAGCGCTGTTCGGAGCCGGTGTGCAGATCGTGACGGACCAGCCCGTCGAAGAGGAACCAGCCCGGTTTCCCGGTGGCGGCGTAGGCGTAGCGGTAGTCACGCCCCGCGTGACGGGGATTGATCATGCCGAATTCGGTGATGCTGTCCGACAATTGCTCTTCGCGGGTCTGGCCGGTGACCAGATTGAACCGCCAGCGGTGCAGGCGGGTCTGCATCTTGTCCAGCGCCAGGGCCGGCGTCGCGTCGCCCTGGAAGAACCCGTCGAGCACGATCTCGTCGCCGTCCTCGTAGGCGTTGGTGAAATGCAGGACGTAGGTGGTGTCGGCCTCGAACCACTTGACGTCGCCGGCGGCGCCGCGACGGGGCAGGATCGCGAACCGGGACGGCAGGTCGCGGTGCAGCTTGGGCAGGTGCACGTTGCTCTTGAGGAACTTGGCGTCCCAGAACAACGGAAAGTCGTTGAGAATCACGTAGTTTTCGGTGAACGCCATGTCGTGGGGCAGGCGGGGTCCGGGCAGCTCGACGTCCACGTAGTGCACCAGGCGGTTGTCGGCATCCACCACGCCGTAGTGCATGTACGGCGCCTGCTTGCCATAGTTGAAGAACAGCAGTTCGCCGGTGGCGTCGTCGGCTTTGGGATGCGCCGAGACGCCCCACTCGGCGGGAAACGCCCCGCCCCAATCCTCCTTGCCCAGGGCATCGCCGGTGTACGGGTCGATGCGGTACAGGTCGCCGCACTGGTAGAAGCTGGTGAGCGCGACGCCACGGTGCACCGTCACGTCCGTGCTGGAGGCGTCCTTCATCAGCGTGCGCGCACCCCAGCCGTGGTCGCGTTTGGCCAGTTCGATCGGTTCGGCGATTCCCGGCCACAGCGGCCCGCCCGCCTCGATCTCGGCCAACAGTCCGTCGGTGGGGATGAACCTGTTGCGGTAGAACGCTTTTCCGTCCCGGAAGCCGACGATGTGCAGCATGCCGTCACCGTCGAACGGGTGGTACGTCTGTAACGCCGGATGCAGTGGGTTCTCGGTGTTGCGCAGGTAGACACCGTCGAGATCGGTCGGGATCTCACCGTCGATGACCCGCAGGTCGTCGGAATCCCATTCGGTGGTCTGTGGCCGCCACGCCCCGGTGCGGTACGGATGGTCGTCGTCCTCGGGCAGCGTGGACAGATACTTGGCCACAACCTCGGTGTTCATTGCGGGGCTCCTCCTACGACGAAGCTGACGGTGGTGGCGGTACTGCCACCGAAGTTCAAGGTGCCGAACGTCTTTGCGCCCTCGACCTGGTACGGGCCGGCGGTAGCGCTGACCTGCTTGGCGGCGTCGAGCAGCATCCGCACCCCGGACGCGCCAACCGGGTGCCCGCCGCCGATCAGCCCACCGCTGGGGTTGATCGGCAACCGCCCACCGATCTCGATCTCAGCGTTCTCGATGGCCTTCCAGGATTCGCCGGGGCCGGTCAGTCCGATGTGGTCGATGGCCAAGTACTCGCTGGGGGTGAAGCAGTCGTGCACCTCGAAACCGTCGACGTCGTCGAGTGTCACCCCGGCGCGGCCGAACGCGTCCAGCACGGCATGACGCACATGCGGCAGCAGATACGGATCTGCCGCACTGCGGTCGAGTTTCTGTTGCAGACCCAGACCGACGGTGCGGTGGCCCCAGCCCTCGATTCGGGCGATGGGGCGGACGTTCGGGTGTGCGCGCAGGTAGGCGTCGCTGACGAGTACCAGCCCTGCTCCGCCGTCGGTCATCTGACTGCAGTCGAACCGGCGCAGTCGTCCCTCCACGAGCGGATTGGTGGCGTCGTCATCCCCGACGGGATCGGGCACCGTCCAGTCCCGGGTCTGGGCGTGGGAGTTGGCCTTGGCGTTGCGGAAGTTCAGCGCGGCGATGGCGCGCAGATGTTCGGCGTTGAGGCCGTAGCGGCGGTCGTAGGCGTCGGCCACGTCGGAGAACATCGATGGCCAGACGAACCGGGCGTCCCCGGCCTCGTGGCCCGTCCATGCGGCGGCGCCGAGGTGCGCGGCGGCGGCGTCGCCGGGCACTGTCTTCTCCAGTTCCACCCCGATGACCAGGGCGCTGTCGTAGGCGCCCGAGCGCAGATCGGCAATAGCCGCCAGCGTCGCGACGCTGCCCGACGCGCACGCGGCCTCGTGTCGGGACGCCGGGGTTTCCCACAGGTCGGGGTGCACGGTCGCCGGCATGGCGCCGAGGTGGGCTTGCCCGGCGAACAGGTCGCCGAAGGCGTTTGCGACGTGGACGACGCCGATGCCGGCGGCGTCGATCCTGGCGCTGTTCAGCGTGTGATCGACAACCTCGCGGGTGAGTCCGGCGAAGTCGACCTCCTCACGGCTGAGATTGCGGGCGAAATCGCTCTGGTACCCACCGAGAATCCAGACGTCCTCCATGGCGGCGACGCTACTACAACTAAGAGAGTGACTACAGGCATTCAACGAGAAAACGCCGTGGCGGGAATCCAGGATCAGATTCCCGCCACGGCGTTACCCGTGGTTAAGTCGGCTCAGTCGTCCCAGCCGCCGTGGCCGTGTCCGTGGCCGCGGCCGTGCCAGCCCCTGTCCCAGCCGTTCCAACGGCCCCAGCCGGGACCCTCGACGCAGGCCTGCACGTAGCCGTACGGACCGGTCGCGCAGATGTCGGGACCGGCAGACGCCGGAGCGGCTGACGCCACGGCCACGCCCACCGGAATTGCCAGCGTGCCCAGCCCGATCGCCGCGACTTTCTTCAGTTTCGAACGCATCTTTCTCGCCTCCGGGTTGTTAGCTGTGTACGAGCTCAAGACCCCCGTCTGCAGATAACATTAGTGCATCTCACGATATTCCTGGGAATCGCCTGGAATGCCACGGTGCAGCCAATTTGCTCTCATCGAAGCCTTCCCGGTCAGAGCGTTGAATTCATTTGCCAAGGAAAATAGGGTTCCGTGGCGTCTTCCCGGAGTGTTGCCAGCCAACGTGTGTGACTCGCGTGCCAGGTGGTGCGACGAGCCGTGGCGACGAATTTTGCCCGTGCCGGGAACTGACCAGTCGATGATCCTGTCCGAACGGATTGAACTAGGGCGCGATGCGCCGTGACCCGGCGCCAGGCGGGAGCCGCTGCCTTCCCGCCCGGCGCCGGCGCGCGACTCAGCAGCCGCAGCTGCAGGAGGCTTGCGCTTCCGTCTTCGCCTCGCCCCCGTCCGCATCGTCAGACCCGGGGCGCCAGTCGAACGGGAAGTGCTTGCTCGAGGCGCCGGTGTGCTCGTGCGACCAGTCGAAGCCCACGGCGTGGTCTTCCTTGACCACACCCCAGGTTGCGACCTGGCCCGGGCCGACCTCGGCGCCCGGGGCGTTGGTGGTGGTCACCCGTCGGTTCGGATCGGCCGTCGGGCCGGTCAGGGCCTCCACTTTCAAGTCGACCTTGCCGGGAATCTCGGCCCGCCAGTAGGCGAGGTCGTCGGCGGCCTCGAAGCTGATCGGGGCGTATTCGATGCCGCGCAACTCCTCGATCAGGCTGCCGAACTCGGCCGGCCAACCGCCTTCCTTGCCGGTGAAGATCCGTTCGAGCGCATCTCGCTGGGCGGCGTCACCCTTCTCGTCGATGTAGAACATCAACTTCATCGTCGCGTTCGGGTCGCCGATCCACATGTTGCCGGCGAACTCGCCGAGGGCAATCACGCTGAGACCCGCCAAATCGGTGTCACCGTAATGCCCTTCGCGGACGTGCCACACCAAGGTGAACAGGCAATCGCCGTGCGTGGGCTCCTGGGCGAAGCTGCACGGGCAAGGCAACTTGCAGCTGCACACGTCGAACCATTCTCCGCGCAAATGCCAATCGACCTGCGTCGATGCAGTGGTCATCGATCCCGCTCCCTTCGTTGAATACCCCCAGGGGGTATCTGACACGGCGAACGTAGCACCGCCGAGAAGTGGAGCGCAAGTACCCCCTAGGGGTATTCTTTCGGCATGTTCGCAAGGATGTGCATCGGTGCAATCGCGGTCGTGGCTTCGGTGTCGTTGGCATCGTGTGGCTCGCCGGCCGCGGCGCCGCCGGCCGCCTCCACGGGAGCCTCGGCGGGCGTTGTGCAGCATCGACTGGTCGGCCCTGATGAATTCGCCACTGCCATAGGTGAATCCGACCGGACGACGATCAACGTCCACGTGCCTTTCGAAGGCGACATCGCCGGTACGGACCTGTCGATTCCGTTCGATCGGATCGCCGAGCAGGCTGATCAGCTGCCTACCGATCGCGGGGCACCGATCGCGATCTACTGCCGAACCGGCCCGATGAGCGCGACGGCCGCCGAAGCGCTGAAATCGCTGGGCTATACCGATGTGGTCGAACTCGAGGGCGGAATGAAGGCCTGGCAGGCCAGCGGCCGGCCATTGGTGGGAAATTGAGCTTGCTTTGGCGGCCGCCCGGACATGGGCCTTGGCCTGCAACAACGTGAGTGCCCCCGGCAGGATTCGAACCTGCGACACCGGCTTTAGGAGAGCCGTGCTCTATCCCCTGAGCTACGGGGGCTCGGGACCTACCGAGATAGGTGTTCTACAACCCTAAGGGACGACTCATCGTAGTTGGCGAAGCGTCAATCGGTGGCATCGGGCGGGCTTTGCGCAGATCACTCTCGTCGAACTCGAATCCCGACGCCATGGTCGTTGTATTCGCAGTCCCGGGCCTCGATCGTGGTATCGGAAGGATCGCGGCGCGTGGTGTTCAGAACGCCAGCCCCAGTGCGAACAGGGCCAGCGGCGCAAACGGTACAGAACCGATGAATATCAGCACGACCGGGACGGCCCTGCGGCTTGCAACGGCTGCCGCCCATGCCCCGGCCGCGGCGACGATGCTACTAACAGCTGCGGTGCGGAGGCCGGCGATGTCGGTTCCCGGCGGTGCGAATCCGTTCTCGAATCTAGACGCCATATCAGTGTCAGTGAGAACCGTGAACGTAAGCAGGTAGGCGATGACCATCGCGGCAAGAGCGGCGACAGACAACATCACGCCGCGGTCGTGTTCCTGACTCATGGCTTACATCGTCGGCGACCCGGCGGGCGACCGGATCGGTAGAACTACCTGGGTGCTGGACGGTGGAACGCAGTACACGCCGCCGCCCGTGTCTGGGCTGCCCGTCCTGCAGCCTCGGCTCCCTCCGGATGCTTCGTTCTACAGCCGCCGGACGTCGAGCGCCGTCTCGATTGCGACGCCGTCTCGCGCTTCGACGAAGTACGCCCCGGCAGTGCGGTTTTCGGCGACGGCTTCGACCAACGTGGTGCCGCGGTACAGCAGGCCGGCTCCGTCGTCGGTGGCATACGCAGCGGGCAACACTTCGTCACCGACCGGTCGATGTAGCAGCGGATCGGCCATACTGGCCCGATGGGGGGATTGGATTTCAATCGGGTGCAGTTGTCGACCGGATCACGCGGTAGCGACCGGCGTCGCCGATGAGCCAGATACTGTTCGCCGCGGGCATAGCCGTGTTGGTCGCGATTCTGCTGACCCCGGTGCTGATCCGGATGTTCACCCGGCTGGGCTTCGGTCAGGAGATCCGCGACGACGCCCCACAGACCCACCAACGCAAGCGTGGCACCCCGACAATGGGCGGTCTGGCTATCCTCACCGCGATCTGGGCAAGTTATTTGAGTACCAACCTCATTGGGCTCGCATTCGGGGGAGGCGGCCCGTCGGCATCGGGTCTGCTGGTTCTCGGACTGGCCACCGCGCTGGGCGCGGTCGGCTTCACCGACGACTACATCAAGTTGCGGCGCGCACGCAATCTCGGTCTGAACAAGAGAGCCAAGTCTGCTGGGCAATTGGTCGCGGCAGTCCTTTTTGCGGTGCTCGCGCTGCAGTTCCGTAACGCTGACGGTCTCACACCGGCAAGCGCCGAACTGTCCTACGTCCGTGAGATCGCCTCGTTCGCGCTGCCGGCCGTGGTGTTCGTCCTGTTCTGCATCATCGTGGTCTCGGCGTGGTCCAATGCCGTCAACCTCACCGACGGGCTCGACGGGCTCGCCGCGGGGACCATGGCGATGGTGAGTGCCGCCTACGTGCTCATCACCTTCTGGCAGTTCCGAAACTCATGTGCCCTTGCCCAGGAGGCTGGTTGCTACCACGTCCGCGACCCTCTCGATCTGGCACTCGTCGCCGCTGCCACCGCCGGCGCCTGCATCGGATTCCTATGGTGGAACGCCGCACCCGCCAGGATCATCATGGGTGACACGGGTTCGCTCGCCTTGGGCGGCATCATTGCCGGCTTATCGGTGGTCAGCCGCACCGAGCTCCTGGCCGTCATCCTCGGTGCCCTGTTCGTGGCCGAGGTGACCTCCGTCGTCATCCAAGTCGTGGCGTTCCGCACGACCGGACGACGGGTCTTCCGATTGACCCCGCTTCACCACCACTTCGAGCTGATGGACTGGACGGAAAGCGCACTGACGATACGGTTCTGGCTGATTGGGGCAATCGCCAGCGGCCTCGGAGTCGCGCTCTTCTACGGCGAGTGGTTGACGGCGGTCGGGGCCTGAGCGCCGGGCCAATGGCAGTAGGAAGCCAAACTATGACTGACCAACACGACATGCACGAGGTCCTCACTGCCCTCCATGAGAAATACGCCACTCACTTCCGCCCAATCATCACCAAGACGAGCGACAATCGTTGGCGCGCCCAGTATCCCGGTGTTGACTGGCACGTAGTCGCTGACTCCGAAGCAGATGCAGGCGATGAGATCTTGAACGAGGCGCTACGGCGCGCCGATGCCGGCCTGCCGGATGCTCAACCACGACCTACTCTAGTTTTGAACTAGGTTGTCTGACCGGCCAACTCGCGGGCATATTCGACTTCGTCGTAGATGGCGAGGACGTCTTGAGGGTGTGATACCGGAATCGTCGTCGTGTAGCCGAACCCGTCGCCGTGAACCACGACTTGAACAAACCCAACTTGGCGCACCTGCTTCATCATGAACAAGATAAGTAGGCCCAGCAGGCAGACCAAGGTAAACAGGATCCCGAGAACAATCGCCGCGGTGGGGAAGTGCTCTTCGGTGGTGGACATGTCCGTGACCGTCCACGTGGTGCCACGTATCGGAAATTGCCCGGCCGGGGTCGATATCCAGTACTCCGACACAGAAATATCGCCGATCGTCGCCAGCCACTGGTCAGGACCACTGGGGTCTACAGAAGGCTCATCCTGCATGGGGGCGATTAAAGCACGTGGACGTGGCGGGTGATCGGCCCGCTTGCGGTGCCTACCCGGTCGCCCTGATCGACCGGTCGCCGTGGTTCAAGGCGGCGACTCCGAGACCGGCGAACAGCGCTGCGCCGCCTCCGGCGAGGATTGCGCCGGTCCCCGAGAGTGTGCCCGCACGAACACCTCGGGCGGTGGCGACGACATCGAGCAGGTCGGTGAGTAGGCCCATCTGCAACGCGCGCTTGCGCAGCTTGGGCGAAACATCGGTGATCGCCAGTGCCAGTGTGAGTTCACGGGAGCCGAAGAGTTGGGTCGTGAATGGTTGGTCGCGGCCGGCGTTGAGTCCGATGAGGCGGCCGGTCTTGTTCGGGGCCAACCAGGCTGCGACACCGGTGGCGAATCGCAGGGCGAAGAAGGTCCGGATGAGAGGGCTGCTCTGTGTCGACGTCATACCGCCACTCTCTCGAATATGCGGTCCTCGCACCAGATCGAAATGGCCACGTCAGCGAGCACTCACGGTCCGATGCGGATCGGGCCGGGGCTCCAGAGACCGCTTCGAACGGCGGTCCCGAGCTGCAGGTGAGCTTCGGGCGCATCGACGACGGGGGTGAAGCGGCGCAACGAACCCCAGTCGCGGCCCCAGTCCCGGGACAGGTACGTGGGCATGGCATGAGCCCGCAGCATCAGGTCGGTGATACCCAACGGGCCGCCGTTGTCGCCGGACTGCCAGGTGTCCGGCATTTCGATCTTGGCGGGGTAGTCCGGTGAGATTCGATAGTTGGGGATCTGCATGACGCCGTTCGCGTGCAACATGGGCTGCTGGCATGGAAATACCAGTCCCACAGCCCAATCCAGCAGCACCGGCTGCGTGGAGCCGAGGTACTCCTGCAGCGACCGGAGCTCAGGCACCCGCGGCGGGGTGACGGCGACCCAATCACCCGGATCCAGTGAGCGGTCGTCGGCGACAATCCGGACGTAGGAGGCGTCGGCGGGGATGGCGGCGCGTGGGAACCGCAGATTTCGCCAGGCCGGTTGCGGGCCGATGTCGTAGGGGACGAGCCGTCCGCCTGGTTCTGGTGTGCCTCCGGGGCCGAGTGTGCCGTATTCCAGGGCGACGGTTTGGGCAGCGGTGTGCCCGGAGAGGACGCTGTCGCCGGTGATGGTGCCGGCCGCGGTGATCACCACGAGCGGGTGGGCGTCGTCGGCGGCCGGAAGCCGATACCACTCAGAGGTCAGCGTGCTGACCTGTTGCGGGCCGGCGGTGAAGCTTCCGGCCACCGGAACACGGGAGGGATCAAGACCGTAGGGCAACACGACGCTGGAACCATTGACCCCGGGCTGGTCCAGTGCGGTGGGCGCATCCCAGTCGTAATCGGTTCCGGATTTCGCCTGGCTCTGCCAAACAGCCTCTGCCAGTGTGTGTTCGGGCAATCCGTTCGGGTTGAAACCGATCGGATCAGCGCCGCCCAATGGGCCCAGCGGGCCGTCGGGTCCGGGCAGCGGTGCCAAGAACCCGGCGTTGGCGTCGGGTTCGACGAGAACATCGTCGGCCAGTCCGCATCCGCCGGTCAGCTCCCGTAGGTTGGCCCAGCCGTTGGAGTAGCTCGGGTACTGCTTGACCGCACCGGCCAGCATCGACCCGGTGCACACCAGCACCATCAGCCCGGCCGCCACGGGCACCGGTGCTGCGGTCAGCGCCCGGGTCAGGCGCGCCGGAGGTCGTCGCGGTGGGACGAGGTGTAGCCAGCCGGCATAGCCCGCGGCCGCGAGTGACAGCCAGAGGAACACCGCGCTCGCGGTGACCGGGCCCCAGTGCGGACTGCTGTCGTTGAACGGCACCCCGTAGCTGGAGACGTACCAGAACCCGTTGGTGGAAGCGAAACACAGGGCCAGAATCAACAGCACGATCGACACGAACGCCGCCTGATTGCGTCGTGACCGCAGCACCGTCGGACCGAAGAGCACGGTGGCGACTGCGGCCATCGCCGCGCCGGCGGCGGCGAACAGCCCGAAATGGTGGATCCACTTGGTCGGGGCGAACGTCAGCAGGAAGACGGTGGCGAAGATGACCCCCATCAATCGCCACACCGGCCCGACGGCGATTCCGGGTATTCGCTTGCGGCGCAACAACAGCAGCATGGAGGCGAACAGGCACGCGATGGTGATCAGGATCCCGAAGCGGCGGGACAAGGCAGCGTCGGTGGTCGGCAGGAACAGGTAGAAGTAGCGCAGGTTCTCGGTGTACCAGGGCTGCGCGGGCCCGATCGCGGTGCGCACCGCGGTGGCTTCGCGTACCGCTGCCAGGGTTTGATCGGCGAAGATCACCGTGAGCACCACAAACCCGGCTGCGGCCAGGGGCGCCAGCACCGGCCAGATCCCCACCGATTTCGCGCGAGTGACGATGATCCGCACGATCGGGCGCCCACCGGCCAGCAGCACCGCCACCGCGATGATCCCGGTGGGCTGAATGCCGAGGGTGAACGCGGCCACCACGATCGCCAGCCCGACCGGTGCGGCGCGGCGTGTCGCAATGGCGCGCTCGACAAGGACATAGGTGATGAGCGCGCCGGTGGCGATCTGACCTTCGGGCCGCAACCCGTTGTTGAACGGCATCCACGCTGCGATGAACACCAGCGCCGCCGTCCACACCGCGGCGCGGTTTCGCACCACCGCCCGTCCGAGCCGGGGCAGAACTTCCCGGGAGAGCAGCAGCCAACACACCAGCGCGCAGACCAAGTCCGGCAGACGTAACCAGAGACTGGCATGACTGACGTGGGTCATCGCCGCGATCAGCTCGTAGTACCAGCCGAAGGGATCTTCGGGGCTCCCGTACCAACGGAAGTAGTTGGCCATGTAGCCGGAATGACTGGAGGTGTTGGCCATGCCGAATTGGTAACCGTCATCGGAGGATCCGGCACCGGCGACAAACCAGACCACCGATACCACGATGACGGTGGCGTCCACTGCGGTGAAGGTGCGCCAACGGGTCGGAATGAGACGCTGCGCACGCCGACCGTCGAGGCGGTCGAGTCGCCACAACGCCAACAGCGCGACAATCGTGCCGAGGATGCCGGCGACCATCGCAGCAGTTTTCAGCGGCGACGGGGTGCTGGTGTACCGGGTATCGATGGTCGCGGCGAAGGACAGTCCGGCCGGAACAGGACCGCTCAGGTCGGTGAACACCCCGACGATCTGGGGCCGCAGGTTCGGATCACCGAAACCGCCGCGCAGCGGCCCGCCGGTAGCCGGATCGTTCAGTCCTTCGACTGCGGCGAAGGTACCTGCCGTCGAGGAGGACAGCGTCAGCTGCTGACACTGTGGGTCGCTCATCCGGCTGCGCGGCACGCTGAGGACCACCACATTGCGGGCGATCACATCGACCCGTTGGGTGCCGGCCGTGACGAAGAGTCCGTTGAGCATCGCCTGCTTGCCGGCCGCCGGCGCCGTGCTCAACGCCACCCCGCCGGAGGCGGGCATCTCGCGAAACACGCTGCAGGGCACCGACGCTTCCAACGACTCCGGGGCCAGCGCGATCAGCGGCGCGGTCACATTGCCGAGGTGTCCGTTCTGTGGCCACTGCAGCGACGCGGTCGTCTGCACGACCGGCAATACCGGGATCAGCGCGCTGGCCACGAAGCCCACCAGCCCCGCGATGATGGCGACCCATCGGGTCACCGGCAACGGCCGACGGCTTGGTGCTGCCGTCGTTTCGGAGAGCCCGTTTCCGGGTGCCGAGGCGACGTCCTCGACCAGGCTCACCGAGCGTCCCCTGCCCTCGTGTTCGCACGCATCGCATCATCAGTATCTGAAGCAAGTGTTACAGTCAAGTGTGCCGCGACCTTTCGACCGCGACAAACGCGAAGCGCTATTGGCCACTGCGGGTGCCATTTTGGCGCGCACCGGGGTCGTCGACACTTCGCTGCGTGAGCTCGCCTCCCAGATGGAGACCAGCGCTCGGATGCTGGTGTACTACTTCGGCACCAAAGAGCAACTCATGCTCGAAGTGCTGAACCGTCAGCAGCGTGCGGCGATACCAGAGACCGAGGATCTGGATCTGCCGGAGTCGATTGCGGCGCACCGCGAATGGTGTTTCGAAGACTGGTATGAGTGCACGCGCGGTGAGCGTCGCGACAGCTTGCGGGTGGTGCTGCAGATCTTCGGTGCAGCGTGTGGCGTCGACAGCCCCTACCGCGAATACACCTGGGACACCTTGTCGCTGTTGACGCGCAACTCCAAGGCCCGTCTTCTCGCGCTCGGGATGCCCGCCCATGTCGCCGAGACCCGTTCGCGCATCGCGCTGGCAGCCTTCCAGGGCTTCATCATCGAGTACTTCACCGCGCCTGACCCGGCCTTCGTCGACGACACGTTCGGCAGGTTCGTCGACGAATTTCTGCTCGCCCCTTTCTAGGTCGTCAACAGCTTGTCGGTTACCCGCGCCCCGAACACATCGGCGGCGGGCACTTCGGACCCTTCGGTGACGAGGGCTCCGATCGCGGTTGCTCCGAACGTTGCTGAGGAGCCTGCCGCGGGGAAGGAGCCTCGCGGGCCGGCGGTTCCTGTCGAGCGGGTGCCTCCCGCGCAGGTCGTTGCCGGGCAGGCGCCTCTTGCCGAGGTGCCTGCTGAGCGGGTTCCTGCCAGACGGGGGCCTGGCGCTCGGGAGCCTGATACCTGGGGGCCGGAGCCTCCTTGGGCGCCTCGCGCTCGGGCGCGGGCGCGGGTTCCTGCCACACCGGTGCCTCGCGAACAGGAGCCTGGGTCTCGGGGGCCGGCGCCTCGGGCTCGGGAACCTGGACCTTAGGAGCCGGATCACGCTGCGCCGGTGGTTCTTCCGGCGTATTGCGTTGCTGCGGAGGCTCCTGCTTTCTCGGTGCCTCCGGAGGCGCGGCCGGTGCCTCCGATGCCGGCGCCTGCGGATCGGGAGCGGTCTGGCGCGGCCCCGGGATCTCACGCGGACGATCGAGTGCAGGGTCGGGTGGGCTCGCCGGTTCCGCTTGGTCACCCGGCGACGTGGCCTCGGCCGGATTCGGCCGGTCGGCCCGCGGCGGTGTTGCCGGTCGCTCCGGGGAAAGTTCCAGGTCCTTTTCCGGTGCCGGTGCGGTTTCCGGCTTTTCGCGCGGTTTGTCGATCGTCGGCGGCGTGTAGGCGGGCACCGGCGACAGCTTGGGCGCAGTGAATGTGGGTGACACCTTCGACGGCGGCGCCGCCGGTGCGGGTGCTGCCAAGGCCGGTGGTGCGGCTGATTCCGGTGGTTCAGACGACGGCCGGTGGCTTTCCTTGGGCGTATCGGGTCGCTGTCCGAGTCCCGACGGCAGCTGCCACCCGACGAAGGAATTGGTCCGCGGGGTGAGGTCCCTGGCGAAGTTACGTGCGGACTTGTCTGCGAGGTCCTTCATCAGGTGCCCGGAGGTACGGGTCGCCTTGTCGTTGGAGATGAACTGTGTCAGTGAGGCATTGAGGTTCACCACCGGCGACGAGACGCGGATGTTGACTGTTGTGTTGACCCTGACAGCCGGTGGGGCCCAATCGCGGTTCCGCGGATGGTGCCAGTCTCGGTTCCGGTTCCAGTTCTGGTAAAGGTGCGGGTTGAATCCGTGGGCCCGGTCCCACTGCGCACGGCGATACACCGGGTTGTAGATCCGGAACTTCCACCCGTAGTACTGCTGGTACGGATGGTGATGGTCGTACCATCGCTGGTCACGCGGGTCGCCTGGGCGGTCGCGGTGCTGGCCCCATTCGTTGCGGCCACCGCGGTCCCAGCCGTGGCGGTCGTAGCCCGCCCAGTTGTAGCCGGCCCAGTTGTAGCCCCAGCGGTCGTATCCCCACCGGTCATAACCCCAACGGTCATATCCCCACCGGTCGAAGCCGATGAAGTCGTACCCGTACTGGTTGTAGCCACTGAGGTCGTAGTTGTACCAACCGCCGGGGTTGTAGCCGTAGAGCTGACCCCAGGACTGGTCGTAGTAGCCCAGGTTCGTGAGGTTGGGCGTCGACGGCGGATCTATGGGCTGCGGCCAATCGGCCATCGGGGAATCGGGAACGCCTGCCGGTGCCGGGACGTAGTCGTCGGACGCGCCATATCCCCAGGTCGGCGCGTTCGCGCTGGTCAGTGCCACAACGTCCTGCTGCGGGTCGGTCGGGACGGTGGCCGGGGCGGCCACCGAGGGCTCCGGAGACGGGGCGGGCAATGGCGCGAGTCGCAGTACCGAATCGGGTGTGTACTGCAGAAGTTGTTGTGTCAGTTGAAGATAGAGGTTCTGCAGACTGGTTCGCTCAGGTGACGGCGACAGGTAGTCAAGGTCCTGCTTGGCTTGATTGAGCGCGGTGCGGGCGTCGGTCAGCTGATCGGCGGTCGGCTGCTGCCCGCTGCCGAGAATATCCTGTGCCTTCTTCAGGTCGTCTACGACAGCGGTCAGGGCGACGTCTTCGGCGTGTCCAGGAAACACCGTCCGCGTGACGCCCCACAGGGCACCGCCGGGTGAGGTTCCATACGCCGTGCCGAGCAGGCCAACCACGAGCACACCGACCATTGCGGCGGCAACGGTTGCCTTGCCACGGCGTGTGCTGGGTACGAATCTTCGCCGCCTCGGCAACGGCTCGGCGAGCTCCACGACATTCTCGCGGACCGGTCGGGGCCCGAGAATTGTCATGCCGTCCTCCTCAGCTACGGCCGGTGTGGCCGTGATCGCGCCGCTCCCGACCGCGCGGATTCAGATGTCCCGGTGCTCAGCAGTTCGGCCCGGTACCTAATGCCTACCACAACTGCTAAGCGCAACTAAATTTTATTTATTCCCACCGCAGGCGTCGGCACCACGCCGGAATTCTCATCAACGCATAGCTGTCGCACAGGGATTCACAGGAAGGCGGTATATCCGGCTATTGCTCGCCGGTCTCCACGACGTCCTTGATTCTTTCGAGAGTCTTGCGCATGTCGCGGATGTTGCGGCGCCGGCGGAGCTGCCCGCCGAACATCGAGAACACGGTGGTGAAGGCTCCCGGCGGCATCCGGAAGGATTCGGTGACATCGGTCTCGGTGCCGGCCGGCTCCAGCCGGTAGTGCCAGTTGTTCGCCGCTCGGTCGCCCACCAGAACCGCGAAGCCGAACTCCCGCCCGGGATCGCAGGCCGTCACCTTGCACGTCGTCCAGTAGGTGGGCCCGATCTCGTTCCGTTTGACGTGTCCGCGGAACCGGGCGCCGAGGGCGGGACCGGTGGCGCCGCCGAGCCATTCGGCTTCCATCACCTCCGGCGAGAACTTTCCGGTGTTGCGCACGTCGGCGATGAGATTCCAGATGCGGTCCGCCGGCGCGGACATGCGTACGGTTGCTGAGCCTTCCATGGGCATGGCGTCCGCCTCCTCGGGGCAATGGTGTCGACGTAACACCGGTCCGGACCAGGACTACGGGTTTTCCGGGGTTCGTGGCGCCCGGGCGGCGTGTGATCGTCGACGCATGAGCGTTCCTCGGGCCACGCTACGCATCGGTGCCTGCGCGGGTGTCGGCGACCTCGCGCATCTGGTCGACCAATCGTCCTGCGACCTGGGCGGCGAGCCACAGCGCCATCTGGTCGTCATCCGACAAGCCCGCCAACAATTCGGCGATGCGTTGCTTGCGCAGAACGGCCCGCTCTTCCCACAGGTGCCGGCCGCCGTCGCTCACCTTGACCAGGCAGGCCCGTCCGTCGTCGGGGTCGCTGCACCGCTCCACCAGGCCTTGCTGTTCCAGGCGCTGGACCAGTTGCGTCATACCCGACTGGCTCGCCCCCTCGGCCTCCGCGAGCGCGGTGACCCGCATCGGCCCCTCGCGGTTGAGTCGGACGAGGACGAGCGTCGCGCTCGCGCTCAAGCCCTTGCGATCGGCGAGATGCCGCCACATGAGGTCGGCGCTCGCCACGAGCATCGACGAGACGGCTTCCACGTTGCTGCCGAAGGGTGCGCTGCTCACCGCTCATTTATATCAGTTATAGGAAGTAAGTGGCGGAAAGCGGTGCGGCTGGCTGCTGGTGGCGCGGACGCTGGACCGCGGCGGTCATCGGCAGATTTGTGCAGAACAGCGCGTGGTACGGCGGGCATCTCTGTGTTGTCGCCAAGCTGCCAATCTGCTGTGAATGCGCGACGGTCGTTGGTGAACGGCTTGAGAAGTGCATCCTGTGTGCGATATATCTGTCGGTCATGATCGGGGAGCAGCCCGCGGGCGGTCGCAGAACACGAAACCGAACGCTCTTGCAGAACGGATGGCTTCCGGTCGTCACGGTCATCGCAGTGGGCGTAGGTGCGTTGGGCGTCTGGAAGGTGCACCAGATGTCGGAACCCGGACCTGTGCCCACCGTCCTCGCCGCGCAGGCGCCCGAGCAGTTCACCCCCAAGCAGCTCACCTACGAGGTGTTCGGCTCCGTCGGTGACGGCGGGATGCTGAGCTACGTCGACATCGACGGGCACCCGCACAAGGTCGACGTCACCGAGCTGCCTTGGACGCACACCGAGACGACGACCCTCACCGTGGTTTCCGGCAGCATCTCCGTGCAGGTCAAAGGTGGCGAGGTCGGGTGCCGAATGTCGGTCAACGGTGTTGTGCGCGACGAACAAACGTCCACCCATGCCGAAGCCGACGTCACCTGCCGGGTGAAGTCCGCGTGAGCACGCATCGGGCGCACCGGCCCCTTGTCGCGCAGACCGTGCGCGTCCTGGCCGTGCCGATCATCGTGTTCTGGGCACTGCTCGCCGTCACCACCAACACCTTCATCCCGCAGGTCGAGCACGTCGCCGAACAGTTGGCGGGCTCGATGATCCCGAGCTACGCGCCGTCGCAGGTCGCGATGCTGCGGATCGGGGAGAAGTTCCAGGAGTCCACCTCCACGAGCCTCACCATGTTGGTGTTCGAGGCCGACCGCCCGCTCGACGACGGCGATCACCGCTACTACGACGACCTGATGAACCGGCTCAAACAGGACCCGGAGCACGTGCAGTACGTGATGGACCTGTGGGGCAAACCGATCACCGCGGCCGGAGCCCAAAGTGTGGACGGCAAGGCGACTTTCGTGCTGTTGCGGTTGGCCGGAAACATCGGCCAGCTCCAGGCGAACGAGTCGGTGAACGCGGTTCGGGACGTCATCGCCGACGACACCCCACCGCCGGGGCTCAAGGTCTACGTGAGCGGCGCCGCGCCGCTGGCGTCGGACACGCTGACCATCGCGAACTCCAGCCTCAACAACATCACCATCCTCACGATCATCCTGATCGTGATCATGCTCCTGGTGGTCTACCGATCGTTGGCCAACGTGCTGGTGCCGCTCGTGAGCGTGCTGATCGAAATGCTTGTCGCCAAAGGCGTCATCGCGACGCTCGGGCACTTCGGTGTCATCCCGTTGTCGTCGTTCGCGGTGAACATCGTGGTGGCACTGACATTGGGCGCGGGAACCGACTACGGCATCTTCCTGATGGGGCGCTATCAGGAAGCCCGCCAGGACGGCGAGAGTCGCGAAGACGCGTTCTACACTGCCTATCGCAGCGTCGCCCCCATCATCATCGGCTCGGGGCTGACGATCGCCGGGGCGTGTTACTGCCTGAGCCTGGCCCGGCTGGACTACTTCCACACGATGGGGCCTGCGGTCGCCATCAGCATGCTGTTCACCATCGCCGCGGCACTGACGCTCGCGCCGGCTCTGCTCACTTTGGGCAGCCTCTTCGGCCTGTTCGACCCGAAGCGCATGACCAAGGGACATCTGTACCGGCGGATCGCGACGAGCGTCGTGCGCTGGCCCAAACCCGTCTTCGTCGCAAGCACCGCCGTCGTGATGATCGGTGCGGTTTTCGTGCCCACCTTCAAGGTCAGCTACGACGATCGTGCCTACCAACCTGCCGATGGCGCAGCCAATCTCGGCTTCGAGGCCTCCGATCGGCACTTCTCGCAGAGCAAGCTGTTCAGCGAGATGCTGATGGTCGAAAGCGATCACGACATGCGCAACTCGGCCGACTTCATCTCCTTGGACCGGGTCGCCAAGAGCCTGATCCGGCTTCCCGGTGTCGCCATGGTGCAGAGCATCACCCGACCATTGGGCCGGCCGCTGGAGCACGCCACGATTCCCTACCTGTTCACCACCCAGGGCAGTGGCAGCGGCCAGCAGCTGCCGTTCACCGAGCGGCAGAACGAGAACACCGACAAACAGGCCGAGATCCAGGCGCGTTCAGTCGAGGTGCTGCAGAAGGTGATCGGACTGACCCAGCAGATGGCCGACGAACTGCATTCCACGGTGCTCACGTTGGAGAACCTGAAACAGGTCACCGACGACATGAACGCCGGGATCTCCAACCTCGACGACTTCCTGCGGCCCTTGAAGAGCTACTTCTATTGGGAGCCGCACTGTTTCGACATCCCGGCGTGCTGGGCGATGCGCTCGCTGTTCGACTCGCTCGACGGGATCGACAGCCTCGACGCCCAGATCGCTGACGCCGTCACGTCCTTCGAGGCCATCGACCGGCTGTTGCCGCAGATGATCTCGCAGCTGGAGCGGATGATGGCCGACAGCCGGTCGCTTCTGGGTGTCATCACCAACAACTATGGTCCGGCGCATCTGCAGTCCACCCAGACCGATCAGACCTACTACGACCTGATCAACGTGGGCAATGACTTCGACACATCCCGCAGCGACGACTTCTTCTACATCCCCCGAGAGGCGTTCGACAACGAGGACGTCAAGACCGGGATGCAACTGATGATGTCGCCGGACGGCAAGGCCGCGCGGTTCATCGTCACCCACGAGGGAAATGCCATGGGGCCGGAAGGGATCGACCATGTCGAACAGTTCCCCGACGCGATCAAGGCGGCGCTCAAAGAGACCTCGCTGGCGGGCTCCAAGATCTACATCGGCGGGGCGGGGTCGAACAACAAGGACATCAAGGCCTATGCCGCGTCAGACCTGCTCATCGTGGCGATCGCGGCGTTCGTGCTGATCTTCCTGATCATGCTGTATCTGACCCGTAGCCTGGTCGCGGCCATGGTCATTCCCGGCACGGTGGCGTTCTCGTACGCAGGTGCGTTCGGACTGTCAATCCTGGTGTGGCAGCACCTGATCGGCCTGCACCTGCACTGGCTGGTGTTGCCGTTGACCTTCATCATCCTGGTCGCGGTCGGCTCGGACTACAACCTGCTGCTGATCTCCCGGGTCAAGGAGGAGTCGGGCGCGGGGCTGAACACCGGCCTGATCCGCGCCCTGGGCAGCACCGGCGGTGTGGTGACCTCGGCGGGCCTGGTGTTCGCGTTCACCATGCTGGCGATGCTGATCAGCGATCTGCGCACCATCGGTCAGGTGGGCTCGACGGTGTGTATCGGCCTCCTGCTGGACACGCTGATCGTGCGTTCGTTCGTGGTGCCGTGTCTGCTGCGTTTCCTGGGTCCGTGGTTCTGGTGGCCGACCTTCATCCGGCAGCGACCGCTACAGCAGAGGAAACCAGTGCCACAACGGCAGCGGGCGGAGGCCTGACATGACGACGTCGACTCTGTACGGCATCCTGTCGATCATTTCCTTTGCGCTGATCTGGGTGTTCGCCGTCGTGGCCTTCGTCTTCACCAGGCGGATGAGGGGCCACACCCACGTCACCTCGAAGCTCGCCATCGGCACCCTGTCGGCCACCTTGCGCAAGGTGCGTAAACGCGAGGCGCTCTCGGACGACGAACTGGCACTCGCGCGACAGGTCCTCGCCGACCGTGGCAGCATCCTGGCGCTCGCGGTGCCGGCCACGCTGTTCTGCATCGGATGCTTCTACGTCTTCGGCAGCCTCGAACAGCTACACGGACGTACCCCGTCGGAGCGAACATTTCTCGGCGTCTTCCCGATGCTCACCTCCACCAACATGGCGATGCAGATTCTCAGGAGCGCGCGCCTGAAGCGGCGGCTCCCGTGATCGAGCCGTCCGATGCGCTCAGGCCTCCCGCCCGAGCGCATCGAGCAGGCAGTTGACGGCCAGTTTGCCCAGCGCATCGGAGGCCAGCGGGCTGTCGCCGGTGAGCAGGCGGCGGTCCTGGTGCACAGTGCCGGCCATGTCGTCGTTGACGATGGTGAGTCCCTGCTTGGCCAGCAGGTCGGCGACGAGCCACTGCAGGCGCCCCGGAAGATAGCCGATCTCGATGTTGGGGCCCTCGTCGAGCGAGTCGGGGAACACGCACACCGAGTATCCGGCGAACGGTGACCGTGCATTGCCGAGGCCGGCGGCCAGCAGGGCCGCCGGGCCGTGGCACAGGGTGATGATGAACCGGCCGTGGTCCAGAGCCCAGTTCAGTGTCCGACCTACCGCCTCGCTGCCCGGCAGTCCGACGACGGCGCCGTGCCCGCCGGGAACGAAGACCGCGAGATAGTTGGAGGACGGGTGCAGATCCGCGGCGACTTCGGACAACGTGAGGGGCTGTTTGAGCTTGGGTCTGAGGGCCTCATAGGTCGATGCCACGGCCTCGTCATCGCGGGGCATCGCCCACAGTTCCAGCTTGGCCGGATACCCGGTGACGGTCGCGACGTCGACGTCGAATCCGGTCTCCATCAGGTGGTGCAGCGGCAGCAGCATCTCCACCGGATGATTGCCGGTGGAGAACATCTTCCCGTTCTGGCACAACACATATCGCTCTTCGGCGGCGATCATGAGTATCTTCCACCGGCCCTCGGCGTAGGCACCCGCATGTTCCACGCCGGCGAAATCGGTCTTGGCCGACGTGTATTGGCTCAGCGAGTAGGGCGACGGGAAGAACGCGTTGTCCTCGGCCTGGTCAGGGGTGGGCGCCCTGCTGAGGTCGTCGGTGGCTTGTGACATTTCGTTCACCACTTCCTTTTCCCGAACTCGTGCGGTGAGGTCAGTGATACCCGGCGCCCGCCCGCCTCATGCGTGTCAGCGCAATGGCAGCTCGGCGAAGATCGGCGTGGTCGGTGAGGTCGAGCCCGTGCCCGGCTCGACGGTGAAGGCCAAGGCCGATGCATCGCCAAGGTCTGGCAGCACCGCAGTGGTCGACGGCGCGACAGCAGCGGAGTCCATGGTGCCGGCCGAGGTTGCCGCACCCTCGCGCAACAGCCACATCTGATAGACCGTGCCCGATTGTGGAGGCGTGACACCGTTCATCACCAGCACGCCGGCGTTGCGCTCGCGGGAGAACACCACGGTGGCGGTGCCGCCGGTGGGGATGTCCCCGGAGACGGTCCGGACGTCGGGGGCGGCGAAGATCTGCTCGGCGGTGGTCGGCTGGGGGCCCGGGCGCAGCGCGATACCGATACCGACGCCGGCCAGGGCGATGACGACGGCCGCCGCGGCCGCCAGGGCTGTGTTGCGCCAGCGCGCCGCAGGTCGTCGACGCAGCTCACGCACCGAGACCCCCGCGAGCACCTGCTCGCGCACATGCGGCGGTGGTTCCAGGGCGGTGGACCCCGCCAGTCGGGCCATGGTTTCCCGCACCTCCCGCACCTCTGTCGTGAACTGGGCTGCGACCTCGGGAGGAGCAGCAGCCAGGCGCTGTTCGATGTCGGTGCGCTCGCTGTCGGACACCGCGTGCAGCGCATACGGGGTCGCCAACTCGAGCAGTTCGGAGTCAAAGGGCTCGGTCATGCGGCCCCCAGACAATTGCGCAGGCCGCGGAGGGCATCGCGCATCCGGGATTTGATGGTCGCGAGGTTGGCCGCCAGCCGCTGCGAGACCTGGCTATAGGTCAGGCCGTCGTAATAGGCGAGATGGATGCACTCACGTTGGGCATCGGTCAGCGCGGACAGGCATTCGGCGACCCGCCGCTGCTCGTCCTGGGTGATCACCGCGTCGGCGACATGATCGGCGGGCGGCTCCAGGTTGGTCGTGCCGTAGCGGGACTCACGCCGGCTGGCGGCTTGTTCGGCGCGCACCCGGTCCACCGCGCGCCGGTGTGCGAGCGTCATCAGCCACGCGATGGCGGAGCCGGCTGTCGGGTCGTAGCTGTCGGCGGAGCGCCACACCTGGAGGTAGACCTCCTGGGTGGTTTCCTCGCTGTACCCCGGGTCCCGCAGGACCCGCGTGACCAGGCCGAACACCCTCGATCGCGTATGGTCGTACAGCTCGGCGAAGGCGTCGACGTCGTGTCGGGCCACCCGCCGTAGCAGCGCGTCGAGTTCGGCGGTCACCCACAGCAGCCTAGCCACCGGGGGCTGCGCCGTCATGCTTATCCAGATCTAGGTGGAGACGGTACGAAAAACGAAGTGCGCGAGCGGTATTCGTCAAAGCCTGGCCGGCCTGCCATATGCTTCTCGGCCAGTCGCGCGCCGGTCGCGTACACCAGGAAGTACGTCATCAGCATGGGGGAGAGCACCGTCGTGAGCGACAACCACTCGCAGATGGTCGCCATCCACAGTCCCCACCACACGCAGCTGTCGCCGAAATAGTTCGGATGGCGGGTCCACGCCCACAATCCGCGGTCCATGATCACGCCTCGGTGGGCCGGATCGGATTTGAACCGGCGCAGCTGATGGTCGCCGACCGCCTCGAACGTCAGTCCGACGGCCCAGATCAAGACGCCCGCAATCAGGACCGGTCGTAGGGCGGCCGGGGTGGGCCCCAAGGTCGAGGACAGCTGCACCGGCAGCGAAACGAACCACGTTGCCGCCCCCTGGATCACGAACACCTTGCGCAGCACGTGACCGGCCGAATAGTCGCCACCCAGCAGCTCCTGATAGCGCGGGTCTTCCCCCTTGCCCGCCGACTTGAGCACCATGTGCCAGGACAGTCGGCCTGCCCAGAGCGTGATCAGCACCAACAGCAGGATGCGCCGGAAGAGGTCACCGGCGCCGAGCACGGCGCTGACGGCGGCGACCACGATGAACCCGATGCCCCAGGCCACGTCGACGACGTTGTACCGCCCGAGGTTCCGGCCGATCACGAACGTCGCCCCGTGTACGACGGCGAGGGCGGCGAGCGATACCGCGGTGACGATGAGCAGATTCACCGGTGTCCTCCTGTCGGGGCGAATGTCCACTGGTATACGTCGAGATAGCCCGAGGCGAAACCCGCTTCGGAGTACGCCAGGTACAGCTCCCACATGCGGGCGAAGACCTCGTCGAAACCGAGTGCCGTCACCGCGTCACGGTGTGCGACGAAACGTTCCCGCCACAGTCGCAGGGTCTCGGCGTAGTGCGGCCGCAGTGACATCATGTCGACGGTGCGCAGCCGGGTGTGCCGTTCGGTGAGGCCGATGATCGCTTCGGTCGACGGCAGCAGCCCGCCCGGGAAGATGTACTTCTGGATCCAGGTGTGCGTGCCGCGTGAGGCCAGCATGCGATCGTGCGGCATGGTGATCGCCTGGATCGCCACGCGCCCTCCGGGGGTGACGAGCCGGTCCAGTGCCCGAAAATAGGTGGGCCAGAACTGATATCCGACGGCCTCGATCATCTCGACCGATACCACCGCGTCGTAGCAGCCCTCGATGTCGCGGTAGTCGAGCAGTTCGATAGCGACCCGGTCCGACAGGCCCGCCGCCGCCACCCGCTGGCGGGCCAGCAGTTGTTGCTCGGCCGACAGGGTGACCGAGCGCACCTGGGCGCCGCGCTCGGCGGCACGGATGCAGAGTTCTCCCCAGCCGGTGCCGATCTCCAGTACTCGGCTGCCTGGTCCGACGCCCGCGGTGTCGAGCAGTCGATCGATCTTGCGGTGCTGGGCCTCGGCCAGGCCGGCGGTCGTCCCCGGCAGTTGCGCGAACAGTGCGCTGGAGTACGTCATCGTCTCGTCGAGAAACTCCGAGAACAACTCGTTCGACAGATCGTAGTGGGCTGCGATGTTGCGCCGGGACTGCGCAGGGTTGTTGTGGGCGGAGCGCGGAGGGCGGGGCAGCGTCACACTCCGGAACCGTTGCAGCGCAGCCGGAACCAGGTCACCCATGGACCTGCCGAACTCCGTGAGCAATCCGACCAGATCGGTCGAGTGCCACTCACCGGCCATGTACGACTCGCCGAACCCGATCAGGCCGTGACGGCCGATCCGGCGGGCCAGGGCCTCCGGATGCTCGATGACCATGGTGGGCAGGGTCGGATCGGCCGCGCCGATCACGGTCCCGTCGGGAAACACCAGCCGGACCGGCAATGTCGCGGCGGCGCGTCGCAGCAGTTGATCGGCCACCGCGCCGGAGACCGCGGCGACCGGCCCGCGCGGTGGATGTGCCACGTCCGGCCAGCGGGTCTGGTCGATGGCGGGGAACGCTCCGGTCCGCGTGTTCACAGCGACCTTCCTCGGTTCTGGGTAACGCTCTCGACGACCTCGTCGGTGGGGCGGGGAACCACCGGCACCCGGCGCAGCCACAACTTGATCCCTTCGACACGGATGGCGAGGGCTCCGGCCAGGGGTGCCACCGGTGCGGTCAGTTGCAGGCGCAGGATCTCCCACGTGGTCGTAGGCCTGCGGTCGCCCCGAAGCGTGGCGACAAAGGCCGGATGTCCTTTGCGGTGCAGCGAAATCGTCACATCGAGTCGCTCCGCGGGTTCGGGAGCCAGGATCCGGTAGTGGCCCTCGACGGCGTTGAACGGTGAGACGTACATGCGCTTGGACACGCGTGCGGGTTGCCCGGCCGGGAGCAGGTAGGCATGCCGCCCGCCGTAGGTGTTGTGGACTTCGGCGACCACGCAACGCAGTGCACCTGCAGCGTCGTGGCACCAGTACAGGCTCAGCGGGTTGAACACGTATCCGAGCACGCGCGCCTGGAGTAGCGCGGTCACCCTGCCGCCGTCGAGGTCCACGTCGCGTGACACGAGGAATGCGTCCACCCGTTGGCGCAGTGTGTCTTTCGGTTCACCAGCGAAATGGTCGTCGACCTCGAATCGGGCGAAGGGGCGCAGCCATCGTGGTAATCGCGGTATCCGGTCGAGATCGACGTACCAGCTGTATCCGCGGTAGCTGAAGCGATGGTGCACGGGAGCGCGCCGAGTGTGGGTGATCCTGGTGCGGTACAGCGCGGGAGTCAGCATGCCAGCGGCTCCGCAACCGTGCCGCCGGCCCACCGGGCGCCCAGTCGCTCCGCGGCCCGCAGTCCCGACGCGGCGCCGTCCTCATGGAAACCCCAGCCGTGGTACGCCCCGGCGAAGACGACGCGGTCGTCGTTGAGCTCAGGCAGGAGTTGTTGTGCGGCCACGGATTCGGTGGTGTAGGCCGGATGCTCATAGACCATCTCGGCGATGACCTTCGACGGGTCCACCCGATGAGTGCCGCCCAGGGTCACAAGATACCGCCGGGAGCCACCCAGCCTCATCAGTCTGGTGATGTCGTAGCTGACGGTGACGGCGTGGTCTTCGGGGTCGATCAGGTAGTTCCACGAAGCGCGGGCTCTCGGCAGGCGGGGCAGTATCGACTCGTCGGTGTGCAGTTGAGCCTGGTTGAGGCTGTAGGGGATGGAGCCGAGGATGCACCGTTCGTGCTCGCTGGGGCGGTCGAGCATCAGCAGCGCCTGGCTCGGATGAGTGGCGATGACCACGGCATCGAACCGCCGCGGCGGCTGCCCGTCGACGGTGACCAGTACGCCCTCGGCGCTTCGCCGTACGGATCGCACGCGCGCGCCGGTGATCGCCTCGGGCAGCCGGGCCACAACGGCATCGACGTAGTTGACCGACCCACCGACCACCGTGCGCCACGTCGGGGAACCGAACACCGACAACATCCCATGGTGCTGCAGGAAGACGAACAGGTACCGCGCCGGGTAGCGGAGTGCCTCACCGGGCGGGCATGACCACACCGCGGCGACCAACGGGGTCATGAAACGGTCCGTGAAGTACCGGGAGAACCCGTGCCGGTGCACGAACTCCTCGACGGTTACCTCGTCTCCGGTCGCCGTCTGGCGCAGCAATTGCGTTGCCAGCCGGTGAAATCGGGTGATCTCGCCCAGCATCAGCAGATAGCGCGGCCGGCCCACGTTCGACCAGTTGGGGAACAATCCGCCCAGGCCGCGCGCCCCGGCATACTCCAGCCCGGTGCCGTCGTCGCGTACGGACATCGACATGTCGGTGTCCTGCGTACGGATCCCGAGTTCGTCGAACAACCGGCACAGGGTGGGATACGTGCGGTCGTTGTGCACCAGGAAAGCCGTATCGAGCGCGACGGTGCGGCCGTCTTCGACGACGTGCTGGGTGTGGGCATGCCCGCCGAAGCGGGCATCGGCTTCCAGCAGGGTGACGCGGTCACGTGTAGACAGGACATACGCGGCCGTGAGGCCGGCGACGCCGCTGCCGATCACCGCGACGGCACGTCCGCGAGGATGAATGTTCTCCACTCCCGGCATTCGTTGCCGGTCCGGGCGTGGATGGGAGGAACTTCTACCGGAGTTCGGCGATCACCTTCCCGAACGCCTCGGCGTGGGCGATCTGCACGATGACGTAGGTGATCCCGTACTTCTCGCGCAGACCGCGAATGTGGTCGGCCATGGCGCTGACCGAACCGGACAGCACCCCGGGGTGGCGGAGAAGTTCTTCGTCGCTGAGCCCCGGCAGGAAATGACGGGGGACATTCAGGATGGGCATCTCGCTGCCGGGTGCGGGCATGGCGGTGATCGCGATGTTGAGCTCCAGCTGATCGAAGCGGTCACCGGCGGCGTTGCGCACAAAGGAGATTCGTTCGGCCAAGGGATCCCCACCGACCTGATCACCCCCGGTGAGGCCGATGATGTCGGCGGTCTCGGCGGCCACCGTCAACAACCGGTCGCCGTTGCCCGCGATGAGGATCGGTATATCGGATGCGTGTTCTTTCAGGTACTCGGTGGTGTGGCGCAGATGATCGATGCGCTCGCGTGCGGTGGGGAACGGCAGCTCGGCGGCCTCGAACTCCTCGCGCACGTATCCGGCGCCGAGGCCGAGTTCGAACCGGCCACCGGACAGATCCCGTAGCGCGGTGGCGTCGCGCGCCAGCAGCGCCGGCTTGTAGAACCCGGCATTGAGCACGAACGTTCCGACGCGCAGCGTGCTGGTCGCCGCCGCGATCGCGGTCAGGGCTGGGAACGGGGCGGCGGCGCCGAGATGGTCGGGCACGTTGAGTACGTCGAAGCCGAGGTCTTCGGCGCGCCGGGCCTCGTCGGCGATCTGCGACTGGGACTCGGCGACGCGCAGGCTGACGCCAAAGCGGAAATCGTTGGGCATCAGCCGATCTTAAGCACGGCAGCTGCACGTTTGGGAGAGTCTGTGGCGGGCAATTCTGAGCCGTGACAAGTCACCCGACGGTGGGCGTTGAGGAAGAGTTCCTGCTCATCGACTCCCAGAGCGGCGAACCGATCGCCCGGAACAAGCAGGTCGCCGCGAGTGCCGCCGAGCACGGGGTCGACCTGCAACTGGAGCTGACCAGCTGCCAGGTCGAGACCACCACGGATGTGATGGCCACCAGCAGTGCCCTGCGTTCTGAGCTGAGCAGGTTGCGCCGGACTGCCGCGGAGGCCGCTGCGGTCAACGGTGCGCAACTGCTGGCCGTCGCACTGCCGCCGACCGTGCCGCACAAGTTCCCGGTGACACCGACTGCGCGCTACCGAAGGATCGCCCACCGGTTCGGCATGATCGCTCACGAACAGGGCATCTGTGGCTGTCACGTCCATGTCGCGGTGCCGGACCGGGACGCCGCGATTCACGTCAGCAACTGGCTGCGACCGTGGCTGCATGTGCTGTTGGCGCTGACCGCCAACTCGGCGATCTATCGGAACACCGACAGCGGCTATGCCAGCTTCCGCAGCGTGCTGTGGTCGCGGTGGCCGAGTTCGGGACCTCCGCCGCATTTCGATTCGGTCGCGCAATATGACGCTGTGGTCGCCATGCTGGAGCGGGCCGGAGCTGCGTTGGATGACGGCATGATCTATTGGGACGTCCGGCCGTCGGCGAACTTCCCGACCGTGGAGGTGCGGGTGTCCGATGTGCCTGCGACGGTGGCCGAGACGGTGTTGCTCGCCACGTTGATCCGTGCCGGGGCGATGACGGCGTTGCGCCTCTACGACGAAGGCGAATCAGTTCCGTGCCTGGCGGACAGCCAGATCCGCGCAGCGCATTGGAAGGCCGCCCACGATGGCCTGGACGGTGACGGCATCGACCTGCTGGGAGATCAGTCGACGGTCCCGGTGCGGGATCTGCTCGGTCGATTCGTCGAAACCGTGCGGCCCGCCCTGGTGGCGCTGGACGACTACGAGATGGTGCGCGGCGAGTTCGCCCGCGTCGTGGCCGAAGGCAACGGAGCGATCCGGCAGCGTCGCGCCTGGCGCAGGCGCAATGAAATTGCTGATGTGATAGGCGAATTGGCTTCTGCCGTGACCAGCGACTAGCCCGCCCAGCGGCGCAGGAATTCCACCCAGGGGTCGGGGAGCTCGTGGTGCGCCGCGCCGGCCAGGATGCGTTCCAGATATCCCGGCCGCGGCGGTCCGGGTTCGACGCGATGATCGATGTAGACCCACGCCGGTTCCGCTCCGCCGCCAGTGTGCACGGTCAGCCGGTCCCGGCGGTAGCGCACCGGCACCCCTTCGGCGGCGTCAAGCGCGGCCAGGTCGTGGTCAGTGACCTGCCACAGGACACCGTGCACCTGTGCAGTGCCGAGCGGTTCGATGGTGGCCACGCCGCGCTGGTTGATCAGCCAGCTGTGGCCGTCCAGGCGGGCCGGGGTGGGATCGACCGCACCCGGACAGCGCCGGGCCATCTGTGTCACGCACAGATTCGAGCCGTAGGCGAAGTACGGGTGAAGCATTCAGCCCTTCACGGTCAGATAGATCAGCACCACGTTGAGCACACTAATCAATCCGGCAACACCCCAGCCCAGCGCCGTCGTCAGGCGGTGGTTGACGTCCTCGCCCATCAGAGTCGCGCGACTGGTCAACCGGACCAGCGGGATGAGGGCCATCGGTATGCCGAAGGAGAGCACGACCTGCGAGAGGACCAGGGCCCGGCTGGGGTCCACGCCGATGGCCAAGACCACCAGGGCGGGGATCAGGGTGACCAGCCGGCGCAGCAGTAGCGGGTAGGAGCGACGCAGCAATCCCTGCATGATCATCGCGCCCGCGTACGCACCGACGGAGGTGGACGCCAGGCCCGAGGCCAGCAGTCCGATCGCGAACAGCAGTGCCACCGTCGGGCCCAGGGTGTCGCGGACGGCGGCGTGGGCACCCTCGATGGAGTCGGTGTCGTCGCGTCCCTGCAGGTTGGTGGCCGCGACCAGCAGCATGGCCAGGTTCACCGCGCCGGCCAGCAGCATCGCCAGCCCGACGTCGTAGCGGGTTATCCGCAGCAGGCGTCGCCGCACAGCGCCCGGTTGGAGGTGGCCGTGCCGATCGCGGGCCAGGCCGGAGTGCAGGTAGACCGCGTGTGGCATCACCGTGGCACCGAGCATCGCGGTGGCCAGCAGCAGGCTTTCGGCGCCCTGGAAGCGGGGAACCAGACCGGCGGCGACCTCGGCCGCTGGGGGTGCCTCGACGAACAGGCTGGTGAGAAATCCGATGGCGATGATCATCAGCAGTCCGGTGATGACCCGCTCGAAGACCCGTTGGCCCCGTCGGTTCTGCACACTCAGCAATAGCAGCGACACCACCCCGGTGATGATTCCGCCGAGGAGCAGCGGCAGGTCGAACAACAGGTGCAGCGCGATCGCCCCGCCGACCACCTCAGCGAGATCGGTTGCCACAGCTACCAATTCGGCCTGTATCCAGTAGGCGATCCGGGACGGGGTGCGGCTGTTGTCGGCGACCACCTCGGGCAGGGAACGACCGGTGACCAGGCCCAACTTGGCCGAGAGGTACTGCACCAGCCCGGCCATCGCGTTGGCCACGACGATCACCCAGACCAGCAGGTAGCCGAACTGCGCACCCGCGCTGACATTGGCGGCGACGTTGCCCGGATCGACGTAGGCGATCGCGGCGACGAATGCCGGTCCGAGCAGCGACCAGCTCGGGATGGTGCGCGTCTTGGTGTCCTCTAGCAACGGCCTACCTTCTATCCGGGTATGCGAATAGAAAAGTTAGGGTACCCGAAACCTCCCGCGATAATCAGCGGCGGGGGCTGGACGACGCCGTTACCAGCCGATACCGATGCCGGCGAACCCGAATACCGGCCCGTACCAGGGGCCGTAGTTGTTCAGGGCGGGCGGCGAGGTCACGATCGCAGTGCTGCCGTTGGTCTGGCACAGCGTGGTGGTCGGTGTCGTGTTGGTGCATTTCGGTGCGGCCGAGCCCGCCGGGGCCGTGAGGATCGCCAAACATGGCACCGCCAGCAACGCCGCCAGACACCGCGAGATGTTGTTCACGACGAGCTCCGATCGATGGAGCAAGTCTACGTCCGAACGGCGCCGTCAGCGCTGGTCAGAGGACAAAAAAGTCGTCATCCCAGGGGAACATCCCGTATCCGGGCTGAGGCGGCGTCGAGTCGATCTGAACGTTGCCCTCGGACGCGCACTCAGTGGTCTGCCCACCCTCGACCGAACTGCCGCCGGTCACCTCGCACTGGGGCAGCAGGCGCGGCTCGCTGGGGGCGCTGGGCTCGGCCGAGGCAAGCGGGGCCAAGGCGATCGCCGCGGAAGCACCGCCAACCATGAGACAACCGGTCAGCGTGGTGAGGCGAATCTTCATGGCGACGGTCCTTCCAAGGTGGGTCTATCCGGCAGCGTACAGACCCTTACCCGTGATCAACGGCAGATCGAGGGTGGTTCGGATACCCGGCTTGGCGTCCACCACAGCCGGGATCGCGTTGACCACCCGGGCCGCAGTGGCAACCAGGCCCGCGTGGTTGTGATCGCCGTTCGGGCTGCTCAGGCACAGGTCCAGCGTGTAGGACGGCTCGCCGGTCACCACGACCCGGTACGAGCCGCCCTCCTGCGCGGGCTGGGGCCACTCGGGGCACAGGTCGTCACGCAGTCGTGTCACGTGCTCCAGCACCACGGCAGCCTTGCCGTCGCGCATTCCGCGCACCTCGAAACGCAATGCGGCGGTGGTCCCCGCGGGGATCCGCCCGGCCGCGATGTCGAAGTCCTCCGGCGCCGGAACCCGGGTGTGCTCCTCGGTGACCGCGTCGAGTTCGATGCCGAGACCCGCGGCCAGCTGCCGGACCACCGAACCCCAGGCCAGGGTCAGCACGCCCGGTTGCAGCAGCATCGGGGTCTCGTCGATCGGCTTGCCGAAGCCCATCACGTCGAACATCACGGCCGGGCTGTCGTACGTCGCGTAGTCGACGATCTCCATGCACCGGATCTGCTCGATCTGCTGACAGGTGCCGGCAAGGGCAAGGGGCAGAAGGTCATTGGCGAAACCAGGATCGATGCCGTTCACGAAAATGCTGGCCCCGCCTGCCTCGGCAGCCGTGGCGATGGGCTCGATCAACTCGGCCGGCAGCACCTCCCAGGGGTACTGGAGAAACACCGCGGAGCTGGCGACGACATTGACCCCGGCGGACAGGATGCGCCGGTAGTCCTCAAGGGCCTCGGGCAACCGGTTGTCGGCGAGCGCGGTGTAGACCACACATTCCGGCTTGTCGGCCAGGATCGCGTCGAGGTCGTCCGTGGCCAGGACGCCCGTCGAAACATCAAGGCCGGCAAGCTCTCCGGCGTCCTTACCGGCCTTGGCTGACGAGGACACCCACACCCCGGTGAGTTCATAGTCCGGGTTGGTGACGAGCTGGGCCAGGGCATGCTTGCCGACGTTTCCGGTGCCGATCGCCGCTACGCGAATGGTCATTTCTCTCCTCAGAGGTCGGGGATGGGGAGGTCGAGGTTGGGCATGTTCAGGCCGCCGTCGACCTCGAGGATCTTGCCGGTCAGATAGCCACCGGCGGGGGAGGACAGGTACACCGCCGCGGCGGCGATGTCGGCCGGATCGCCGAGCCGGCGGAGCGGGGTGGCCTGCTCCATCGGCCCGCGCAGCGCGTCGTTGGAGGCGACGATGTCGAGGGCCGAGGTGAGGATCGAACCGGGCGCGATGGCGTTGACGCGGATGCGGGGGCTCAGGTCCAGTGCGGACAGTCGGGTGTAGTGCGCCAGCGCGGCCTTCGCGGTGCCGTAGGCGGCGAACCCGCGGCCGGCCAGGCGCCCCACCGTGGAGGTGATGTTGATGATGCTGCCGCCGCCCGAGTGCTCGAGCATCAGCGGAACCGCCGCACAGGTCAGCGCGTGCGCGGTCGACACATTGAAGGTGAAGGCGTCGCGCAGGTCCTTGGTGGAGGTGTTCATCAGGGGTGCCGGCATGGTGCCGCCGACGTTGTTGACGACGATGTCTAGTTTCCCGAACGCGTCCACCGCGGCGGCCGCGAGCTCGGCGGTGGCCTCGGGGTGGGCCAGGTCGGCGACGACCACGTGGGCCCGCCGCCCGGTCGCGGCGATCTGGGCGGCAACCTCGTCGAGTTGGGTCTGCGTACGAGCCGCGATGACCACGTCCGCACCGGCTTCCGCGAATGCCAGGGCGGTGGCAGCGCCCAATCCACGGCCGGCTCCGGTGACGATCGCAACCTTGTCGTCGAGTCGGAATCTGTCCAGAATCACGTGCACTCCAATCGCTTGCTCGGCGTCACGCTAGCAGGGGGAGCGGGCGCATGGGAGCGGTTTCTGAAACACGTTCTAGTTGTCCCGTTTTGCACGCGTCGGTGTCACGCAGTGTGCGCAAAGCCCTCCGCGGTGGCCCGGGCGGGCGCACAATTGAGGGGTCAGCTCAAGGTGGGAGCCGCGATGACCCAGCAGCGATATGACTTCTTCGGCGACCTGTTCGCGCGGTACTTCAGCCCCGCGATCGATCGGTACCCATCCACGGCGGGCACCCTTGTCCACCGCCTGCTGGCGTGTACCGACGACGTGCAGGACCGGTTGGCTCAGGCGCGCCTCGCGGCCGCGGCGTGGGGTGAGGAGGAGATGGGCCACCCCGGCCACGTGCACCCGACGTCCGAACTGTTCGTCTTCACCCAGTGCGGCCTGATGTATGGCGCGCGGTTCGCCGACGCCCGTCACGGCCTGTACTACCTGGCCACTCCGCACCTGATGTTCGACGCGTTCGTCGACCAGATCGAGCACACGTCGCTGCGCCCGGGCACGGTGGTCGCCGTCGATCGTCGCTGCAGTCACGATCTCGAATCGGCCCACCCCATGGATGCCGCGTTGCGTCGCATCCTCGATGAACACGAGGCCTTGCGCGTCGACGTGACTGTGTGACGCCGCCCCCGGCGGGTGGATGTTAACGCCGTGTTTCGGTGATGTTCGGTGCGTATTAACCCGTATGTGTTCGGTATGAGTCTGTCGGACAAGGGATTTCGTCGATTTACGGTTTAGCCCACCTCACCGAAACCGAAGGGCGGGCTGAACCCAGTGAAACGGAACTTGAAGGGCTTGTGTGTTGCCGGTGCCGCGCTGTGTGGGCTGGGAACGGTGTTGGCCGCGCCGGCTGCTGCCGCGCCCACCGAGTCGACGGCGAGCCAAACCATCAGTGACCTCGAAAGTCAGGGCTACCGGGTGATCTTGAGCAAGGTCGGCACCAAAGCCATCGACGATTGCACGGTCAGCGCGGTGCGCCAGGGCCGCTCGGTTACCGGCCCGCAGGTGCCGGCCGGAGCGGCGAGCATCACGTCGTTCAACCCGGGACAGAATCTGCAGTACACGACGGTGTACGTGGATCTGGACTGCAGGCGCTGAGCTACTTCCTGGCGGTAGCCTTCTTGGCCGCTGCTTTCTTGGCCGGTGCCTTCTTCGCGGCAGCTTTCTTCGCGGGCGCCTTCTTGGCGGGCTCTTTCGCGGCGCCGCCTCTGGCCTTCACGCTGGCCTCGAGTTTGGCCAGCAGGTCGGACACATCCTCGGTCTCGTCGAGCTCGGTCGGCTGCTCTTCGACAGAAAACGCTTCTCCGCCTTCGAGTTTGGCCTGAACCAGCTCGTGCAGCTGTTCCTGGTAGTCGTCGCGGAACTGGTCCGGCTTGAAGTCGTCCGTCATCGACTCCACGACCTGACCGGCCATCTTCAGCTCGGCCGGCTTGATCTCGACTTCCTTGTCCAGCACGGGGAAGTCGGGATCGCGGATCTCGTCGGGCCACAGCAGGGTGTGGATCATCATCACGTTGCGCTTGCTGAAGTCCTTGACCCGCAACGCGGCCAGCCGTGTCTTGTTGCGCAACGAGAAGTGCACGATGGCCACGCGTTCGGTCTCGGCGAGGGTCTTGGCCAACAGCACGTAGGACTTGGAGGACTTGGAGTCGGGCTCCAGGAAATAGCTCTTGTCGTACATCAACGGGTCGAGTTGGTCGGCCGGGATGAACTCGACCACTTCGATCTCACGGCTGCGTTCTTCGGGCAGCGTGGCGATGTCCTCGTCGGTGATCACCACCATCTGCCCGTCGTCTGATTCGAATGCCTTGTTGATGTCCCGGAACTCGACGACCTCGCCACACACTTCGCAGACCCGCTTGTAGCGGATGCGCCCGTTGTCCTTGGCGTGGACCTGGTGGAACTTGATGTCGTGGTCCTCGGTCGCGCTGTAGACCTTGACCGGCACGTTCACCAGGCCGAAGGCGATCGAACCCTTCCAGATGGATCGCATTTGCCCAGTATGTCCTGATATGGCCGTCGTTGCGAAGAACCACCAGATCGGTGCGCCGCGTCAGGTGCCTTTCACCAGGCGGAGCACGGATTCGGGTGTGCTGACGTCCGCGCCCACCCACGGCGCCGGAACCGGCTCGCCGGCCACCGTGCGTAGCGGCACCACCCCGGCCCAACTGCCGAGGTCGGCGTGCACTTCGGGACGTGGCGGCGGCGCATCCCGGATCTTGACCGTCCAACCCTCCGGCTCGATGGGCAGCGCGATCGCGAGCGTCGCAGCGAGCTCCTTCTTCGTGCTGGACCGCACCTCACTGCTGCGGCCGGGAATCAGCGAATCACTCAGCAGATCCAGGGCGTACGCCGCATCGCCCGCGTCGATGGCGGTCAGGTTGCCCCGCACCACCGCCGACCGGTAGTTGGCCGTCGAGTCGAAGAGCGTGTCCGCCACGACCATCCCGTCGAGAAGCGTGACGCACAACGCGACGGGTGCTCCGGCCGCGACATGCCGCAGCGCACCCGCGCCCGTCGAACCGTGCAGGAGGATCCGGTCACCGTCGCGGGCGTAGAGCATGGGCACGGCCCACGGGAGTCCGTCCACCACCGTCGCGAGCGTGCCGACGGACGCCGCGTCGAGCACCGAGTCAAGGGCGGCCCGGTCGGTGCGGGCAAGGTGACTTTCTCTTCTGATCTGCTTCACAGGCCCGATTCTGCGGACATTCCGGCATGGCCAGAAGATCCAGAACCTGTGGATATCTACAGACCACTATTGTGGCTCGCATGGCGCGTCACGCTCCCGAGCTGCACTTGGCGTTGCAGCTTCCTGCCGACGACTCCCCGCTGCGACAGCGCATCGCGGCGGCCGTCATCGAGCAGATCAGGCTGGGCCGGCTCGGACCCGGCGACGCGCTGCCCTCGACCCGCAGTCTGGCTGCCGAACTCGGGGTGGCCCGCTCGTCGGTGGTCGACGCGTACGACGAGCTCGCCGCGGCCGGGTACGCCACCGCCCAGCTCGGATCGGGGACGCGGATCGCTGCCGGGGCAGATGTCGCAGCCCACGCCGGTGCGGCCTCCCATGTCACCTCGAGCGGCGTCATGCCCGCAGTGCGGAGTGCCCCGCGAGAGCGGCCACCGGTGTGGGATCTCATGCCCGGCCATCCTGACCCGGGCCTGATCTCGACCAGCGACTGGCGCCGCGCCTGGCGGACTGCCGCTGTTGCGCCGATACCCTCCGCGGCCGCGGGGCCGCACGGGCATGCCGAGCTGCGCCACGCCCTGGCCGGGCATCTGCGTCGCACCCGCGGAATAGTTGCCGACCCGAGCGAGCTGATCATCGTGCCCGGCGTGGTCTCGGCGTTGCGGACCGTCACCGCGGCAGCAGGGCTGGCCGGGTGCGACATCGCGTTCGAGGAGCCCGGTTACGACGAGGCAAGGCGGGTCTTCGAGATGTCGGGCGCCCGAACGCGTCCCGTGGCGGTCGACGCTGACGGTCTCGACCCGGCATCACTGCGCGGTTCCGATGCGGCGGTGTATTGCACTCCGGCACACCAGTATCCGCTCGGGGCGCGGCTACCGGTGACGCGCCGCGCCCGGCTGGTGCAGTGGGCCGCCCGGACCGGCAGCCTGCTCATCGAGGACGACTATGACGGGGAGTTCCGCTACGACGTATCCGCGTTGCCCGCATTGCGGGGCATCGACGGCGGGCGCGATCGCGTGGCCTACGTCGGGACGGCGTCGAAGGTTCTCACACCCGCACTGCGGGTGGCCTGGCTGCTGCCGCCGCCGAGGCTGCACGATGCCATCGCCGACGCGCTGGAAGCCAGCGGTGAATCCGTCTGTACCGTAACCACTCTGGCGTTGGCCCGGTTCATCGAGTCGGGTGCGCTGACTCGGCACCTCGCCAGGGCGGCGCGCACGTACTCGGCACGGCGGTCGGCGCTCGTCAATGCGCTCCGACGGCGCTGTGCCGGCATCCGCCTGGAGGGCGTCGAGGCGGGTCTGCACCTGGTGGTGCGGCTGCCCGACGGGGCCGACGACTGCGCGGTCGCCGCAACGCTGCATGACCGGGGTGTCACGGTACCGCCCCTGTCTGGGTTCTTTTCGGGCTTCTCCGACGTTCCCGCCGCCCGCGGCCTGGTGTGCGGATACTCGCGTCTGCCCGAGACGCAGGCCGACGTCGTGGCTGAGCTCATCACGGACGCGATCCGTCGGCCGTGAGCGCGCTCAGGACTGCGCTGCGGCGTCTCGCGCCGCTCGATCCGGCAGGTCGGCGCCGGGCCGGGCCACCGTCAACGCCGCCGACAGCGCCGCGGACCTCAGGACACCCTCGAGGGCCTCGGTGCCGATCCGAGACAGGTCGCGCCGGCGGTCCGCGCCGAGCAGCCCCAACGACCACACCGCGTCGAGCAGACCCGTCATGAAGGCGTCGCCGGCCCCGACGGTGTCGACCACCTGCACCGATCGCGCCGGGACCGACACCGAGCCGGCCCGGCACACGGCGAACGCGCCACGCTCGCCCGACGTCACCGTGACGATCGACGGGCCGACCTCGAGCCAGGCCCGCGCGATCTGCTCCGGGGAGTGCCGGGGGTCCAGCCAGCGCAGATCTTCCTCGGACGTCTTGACGATGTCGACGCGTTCGACGAGCCGGTCGATACGCCCCCGCGCGATGTCGTCGTCACGGATCACCCCCGGGCGGACATTCGGATCGAAAGTGAGCGTCGCCGACATCCGATACGCATCGAGCAGTGCGGCGGTGGCGCGGCACCCCGGTTCCAGCACGGTCGCGATCGAACCGGTGTGCACCAGCAGCGGGGTCGCCACCTCGGGTGTGCCGGCCAGCTGCCAGTCGATGTCGAATTGGTAGTGGGCCGATCCTGCGGCGGTCAGCGTGGCCATTGCCGTGGGTGTCCGGCCGGCGCCGGTGCTACCCGAAACAAGTTGTACTCCAGAGCTTTCCACATACTCGACGATGCGCTTGCCGTGGTCGTCGTGGGCGATGTGGGTGAGGAAGTCGACGCCGCGGCCGAGCCGGCCGAGGCCGACGGCAACGTTGAGTGGGCTGCCGCCGACGTATTCTCCGACGACGCTGCCATCCCGTTCGACGATGTCGATCAGTGCCTCGCCGATGACCAGAGCCCGGCTCATGGCTCCATGGTAGGTGGGTTCGGCTACAGCCGTCCGGCTATGAACCCCGCCGCCTGGTCCGGGTACGGCGGAAGCTCGTATGCGCTGTGTGCCGCGCGCAGACGCCCACCCTCGACACAGATCGGATCGCCCGGGCTGCACAGGTCGATGGCCCGACCCGCGAATTGGCCGGTACCGGACAGCGGAGTGCCGAACCGGTTGCCGGGATTGCCGAACACCGCGACCGCGGCGACGCGGTCGGCGCTCTCGGGCGGCAACGCGGGAGCCGAGCCGATCGTGCCGATCCGGTCACCGATCGGCGGTACGCCCGCCAACATCGAGACGGCCGCCGCGCCTTGCGAGAATCCACCGAGCACCACCTGGGTCCCGGGACATTGGTCGGCCAGCCAGGCGATGTGTCCGGCGGCGTCGTTCGCACCGACTGCGGTGGTCAGGAAGTTGAGCCCGGCCGGATAATTCACCCCGTACACGCCCAGGCTTCGCGGCGCGATCCTCGGCCCGAGTTGGTCGACGAGCGCCTGGCCCACCCGGCCGATCCCGGGCGCCTCACCGGTGCCGCGCGCGAAGACCACCTCGACATCCGAGCACGGGTCGGCTGATGCCGCGGGTACCGGGCTGGTCAGAACGGCCGTCGCAATCGACACAGCGATGGCCGACCGGAGGACTGCGGTGTTCAGCGACATCAGCCCATGTTCACATCTTGGCGGCACCTCAGCCTGGTTCATCGCCGAACTGCTTCGAGACGCTGTCGCACAGCTTCCACGTCCCGTCCTCTTTCTGGAAGTACAGCGCGCCCTTCAGGGGAGGATCGGATCGGGTGAACTCGGCCTGCGCGACGTCCCCACGAACAGTCACGTCGGTGATGTCGATCGGCTTCTTTCTTGACGGGTCAGGGGACTGGGGGCCCAATGGGTCCCAAGTGTCGAGCTGCAGGAGCTCCTCAGCCTCCTCCGCGCACATCATGTCCAGAACCTTGCGCTGATCGTCCGTATCGACCGCCTCGGCGAAACTGATTGCTCTGGAACGGATCTCCTGTTCCGTCGAATTCGGTCCGCCTGCGAGTGTGAAGTACGCCAGCACCCCTCCGGCGACGAGCAACGTGACCACCACGGTCAAGGCGATCCACCATCCGGTGCGGGACTTCTTCACCGGCGGTTGGGCGGCCTGCATGTACGGCGGTTGCGCGTAAGGCACATTGGGCGGTTGAGATGGCGGCCATTGTGGCTGCTGAAATGGCGGCCAGGGCGGCGGTTGTGACGGAGGCGTCGTCATTGCTCGTCCCAGCGACGCATCAGGAGCTCGTCGAGTTCCGCGCCGAATTCGCCGGGCGGATCAAAATTGCCTTCATAGGCGAGGGTCACCTTCCCGGGGAGGCGGCTGTTCACGCAGTAATACAGCTGCCCTGAATCCTTCGTGAACCACATGATCTGCGAGGGTTGGGACTCGATCTCGTCGAAACTCTCGCTCGGAAACCAGTCATATCCTTCCAAACTCTCCCAGGCATCTGGGCGCTTGATTCCATAAGACTCCCGATCCTGGGCGGTAAATCCCGGATGCACCTCGCGCAGGAACGTCTGTACGGCAGCGGGAAAGCAATCGAAGAATTCTGCCATGGGCTGCCCGAGGGTGGCCGGATCCCAGCCGAGCCACAGTGCTGGAAAGCCATCTCGGGCTTGACCTGCCACATAAATGAGGACGTTTTCGACCAAACCGCCCGATTGCCGGCGAAAGACCCTGACATCCGAGAGTTCGTCCCGAAATCGTCGGGCAAAACCGGGAAGCAGGTCGCTGAAATCCGAGCCCCACAAGGACAGGGCGTGGCGACATCTTTCCGATGAAGTGTCGGCGGATGCGATCGGTCGCCAGTTCTGCGGTATGTCTGCCAGTTCCGGTGCTTGTGCCCCGACCGGGGTCCAGGTGGCCTCCCCGCCGCCGATCTCGGCGAGGATATCGCCGACTTCATATTCTGCCACTGTGACCTCCTACGTGCCCTGGCTCACCAGGAGCGCATTTATCAGGTTCTGCATGTCGGTCATCTTTTGGGTTTGCAGCGTTATCTGTTGACCGACCCAGGCGGAATCGGCTTTCGGCAGGAGCCGGAGAGGACTGCCTGAACTCTTGCCCGAATTTGGGCCGCTACCCATCCATTGCAGGTTTGCCGGAGTGGTCGCAACGATCATCATGTTGCGGGCATTCAGGTCTTTGAAGCCGGGCATCTGGATGAGGGCGGCGAGTGGAACAATGTGATCAGCCGAAACCTTTGGTGTCTTGCCGTCTGCGTGGAACCCATATGTTTGGTCCGGGTAGGCCCGATTTGTATCTGTTCCTCCCGGACGAGGCGTCCCGTTGAGGGGCATGTCGCCGATCTCTTTTGCCGAGGGTGGGTTGTCTTTACGGATTTCCCTGTGCAACCCGGAAAGTTCTTTGGGCACCAGGTGGCGCGCCCGATCCATGTCTTTGACTCCGGGCAGGGGGCCTGGGCTCCATCCGGACTGCGCGACACCTTGTCGTTGGGTTTCGACGTCTCGTAACTTTGCCGGACTGGGTGCTGCGAATGCCGGACCGCCCGGATTTGCCTCGTTGATCAGGCGGACGGCCTCGACGCATCCGCGATCGCGTTGCTGAAGCACCGCCCGCTCGGCGTTCTGCGCCTCGGCTTCAGCGTTGTAGGCGTCAACGGCCGCGTGGTCGAGAGGATTGGGCTGGTAACTGTTGTGCTGACTTCTGCGCTGATCATGGCTGTCTTCGGCAGCGAGAAGCTCCGGACAAATGTCCATCTTCGTCGTGAGGGCATACGCCGCCGGTGCCGCGATCAAGGCGTTCGCGAAGACCAGGATGGTGAGGATCAGGGCTACAACGGAACTACGTCGATTCATCTCGGCCTTCCCCCAAGGTCGCGTCCGCGCCCGAACTTCACGTCCCGCGCGGCACGTCGATCGGGATCATTGTATGGCCGTCGATATCTAGCGGTGACCGGGAAACATGTGGCCTCGGATCGGCATTTGATTCTTGATGTCCGCGTATAGGTTGGGAAGATGGAGCGCTATGAGCGGGTTCGGCTGACGAACCCCGACAAGGTGCTCTATCCCGCCACCGGCACCACCAAAGCCGAGGTGTTCGACTATTACCTGAGCATCGCCGAGGTGATGCTTCCCCACATGGCCGGCCGCCCGGTGACCCGAAAGCGTTGGCCGAACGGGGTGGCAGCGTCGTCGTTCTTCGAAAAGCAGCTGGCGTCTTCGGCGCCGAGTTGGCTGGAGCGCGGCAGCATCGCGCACAAGTCCGGCACCACGACCTATCCGATCGTCAACACCCGCGAGGGGCTGGCCTGGATCGCCCAGCAGGCTGCGCTGGAAGTGCATGTGCCGCAATGGCGGTTCGCCGCCGACGGCAGTCAGGGCCCGGCCACCCGCATCGTGTTCGACCTCGATCCGGGTGAGGGCGTCACCATGCCGCAGCTGTGCGAGGTGGCCCAGGCGGTGCGCGAACTCATGGGGGATATCGGGCTGACGACGTATCCGCTCACCAGCGGCAGCAAGGGTCTGCACCTGTATGTGCCTCTGGCCGAGCCGATCAGCTCCCGTGGCGCCTCGGTCCTGGCCAAGCGGGTGGCCCAACAACTCGAGCAGTCGATGCCGACGCTGGTCACCGCCACCATGACCCGCAGTGTGCGGACGCAGAAGATATTTCTGGACTGGAGCCAGAACAACGGGGCCAAGACCACGATCGCTCCGTACTCGCTGCGCGGGCGTGAGCACCCGACCGTTGCCGCGCCCCGCACCTGGGACGAGATCGCCAACCCTGATCTGGGCCACCTGCGATTAGACGAAGTGCTGCAACGGGTTTCCGATGACGGTGACCTGCTGGCCGGGCTCGACGAGGACGCACCCCGGATCGACAAACTCACCACCTACCGCAGCATGCGCGATGCGGGTAAGACGCCCGAGCCGGTGCCTCGGGATCTCCCGGCGACCGGAAACAACGACCGGTTCGTGATCCAGGAACACCACGCCCGGCGGTTGCATTACGACCTGCGGTTGGAACGCGATGGCGTGCTGGTGAGTTGGGCCGTGCCCAAGAATCTGCCCGACACCACCGCGGTGAATCACCTAGCCGTGCATACCGAAGACCACCCGATCGAGTACCTCACCTTCCACGGCTCGATCCCCAAGGGGGAGTACGGCGCCGGGAACATGGTCATCTGGGACACCGGCACCTACGAGGCGGAGAAGTTCAGGGTCAGCGACGATCCCGAGTCCCGCAACGGTGAGGTCATCTTCACCCTCAGCGGCAACCGCATCGACGGCCGGTACGCGCTGATCCAGACCGAGGGCAAGAACTGGCTGGCGCACCGGATGAAGGACCAGAAGTCGGCGATGCCCGAACCGAAGGACTTCGCGCCGATGCTGGCCACCGAGGGTTCAGTGGCCAAACTCAAGGCCGGCCCGTGGGCCTTCGAGGGCAAATGGGACGGCTACCGGCTGCTGGTGGACGCCGATCACGGCCGCCTGCAACTGCGTTCCCGCCGCGGACGTGACGTCACCGGCGAATACCCGCAATTGGAAGCGCTGGCCGCCGATCTCGCCGACCACCACGTGGTGCTCGACGGCGAGGTGGTGGCTCTCGACGACTCCGGGGTGCCCAGCTTCGGCGAGATGCAGAACCGGGCCCGCTCCACCCGAGTGGAATTCTGGGCCTTCGACGTCCTGTGGCTCGACGGCCGGTCCCTGCTGCGCGCCAAGTACTCCGACCGGCGAAAGGTGTTGGAGGCGTTGGCCGCCGGCGGCGGCCTGATCGTGCCCGAGCCGCTGCCCGGCGACGGTCCCGAGGCCATGGAACATGCCCGTGAGCACCGGTTCGAAGGGGTCGTTGCCAAGAAGCGGGACTCGACCTATCAGCCGGGCCGGCGGTCGGCCTCCTGGATCAAGGACAAGATCTGGAACACCCAGGAGGTGGTGATCGGTGGCTGGCGCCAGGGGGAGGGCGGTCGCAGTAGTGGAATCGGGGCGCTGCTGCTCGGCGTCCCCGGCCCTGACGGGCTGCAGTTCGCCGGCCGCGTCGGCACCGGGTTCACCGAGAAGGAACTGGCCAAGCTGAAAGGCATGTTGGCCCCGCTGCACACCGAGGACTCGCCGTTCGACAAGCCGTTGCCGAAGCTCGACGCCAGAGGAGTCACGTTCGTGCGGGCCGAGCTGGTCGGCGAGGTGCGTTACAGCGAGCGCACCAGCGACCACCGACTGCGCCAGCCCAGTTGGCGCGGGCTGCGGCCCGACAAGACGCCGGACGAGGTGGTCTGGGAATGATGCGGGAACTCTCTTGGCGTCATCGAGCCAGCGATTCGAACGCATCCGCGGTCGTGCGATCGGCCGGAAAGAGCAACTCGATGGCCAATTCGGAAATCGTGACTTCGAACGGCATGTCGAAGGTGCCGAACATGCCGAAGAACGACCACTCGCCGCCGTCTGGTGCCCGGACTCTGACCGGACCAAGGTTCTGTGCGAAGTCGGATTCGCTTGCTGCACTGTGGTCTTCGTCCGGCAGGTAGGTCTCGAACTCCTTCAGGAGTTGCACGAGCTGTTGGTCGGCGGTGACGGCGAGCTGGCGCTGAATGCGATCACGAAAGTAGACCATGACGTCGCGGGCATTGATGATCTGCGGAACCAACTCCAGGGCGATGCGGAGGACGTTGACGGGCGGGTTCAGCAGGGCTGGGTCGATGGTCGCGATGAGTGGCTGTACGGCGGCATTGGCGGCGACCAGGTTCCAATTGCGGTCGAAGACGACTGCCGGATACGGCTCGTGACTTTTCAGAATCCGCTCCAACGCCTCGCGGATCGGGGCGAGTTCAGGTGCGCCGAACGGGTGCTCGGGAAATGCCGGAGCGTGTCCCGCGGCGAGCAGCAGCCGGTTGCGTTCGCGGAACGGTAATTCCAGCCGCTCTCCGAGCCGCAGCAGCATGTCTCGCCCGGGCTTGGAGCGGCCGGTCTCGACGAAGCTCAGATGACGCGCCGACACACCCGCGTCGAGTGCCAGCGACAGCTGGGTCAGTCGACGCCGTTGCCGCCACTCCCGCAGCAGCGGCCCGACCTGAGGAGTGGGGCTGGTGGTCGCCATTCGCACCGACTGTAGCCGGATCAGGTGCGCTGCTCCATTACCTCCAGGTAATCGACAGCACGACCTCTGACCTCGACGATCACTGGAATGACGATTGGGAGGACGAAATGACCAATTTGCTTCGACGGCTGGTCTGTGGCGCGGCCGGCGCCCTGATGGTCGTCGCATTGTTGCTGCCCTGGGCCGAGGTTCAGGACGCCGATCGCATCGCGTGGGGGTTGTGGAAGCTCACTTTTCCGCTCTGTGTGGCCTTGGCTGCGTGCGCGTTGACCACCGCGATCACCGGCGGACAGATCGGCCTGAACCGGCCGGATGTTTCGATCATCGGCGCGACTGACGGTCTTGGCGTAATCACCACAGTGACGCTGGCCTGGCTGCTGTTCGGCGTCTTCCCCGCTCACGCCGGCCGCCAGCCGGCCCTCGTCCTGGCGCTGGTGTCGGCAGCCGCGGCCGCCCTTGCCGCCGCTGACTACCGCCCGCTGCGGGGAGCGCCTCTGTTTCCGCGAATGGTCGAGGAGCGCGGCAGTGACCACCGCTCCAGCAGACCTTCTGAATCTCGTCGATGAGGCATGACTTTCGGTTGACGTTGTCACATGAATGGGTCATGCTGTTCGTATGACGATGTCACATGAACGGGCGACCGATGCGCGCCTGAAGCGTCTCTTGGATCGCGAAGAGATCAGCGACGTGCAACTCAGATACGCGACCGCGGTCGACTCGCGCGATTGGGAACTGTTCCGCACCTGCTTCGCGGACGAGGTCGAGGCGGACTACAGCTCTGTCTTCGGCACTCCGCCGGCCCGGCTCGGCGCCGACGAATTCGTTGCGATGATCGCACCGGTGATGAGCACGCTGACCGCAACCCAGCACATGATCACCAACCTTGCGGTCACGGTCGAGGGTGAGAACCACGCGACCGTCGCGGCGTATGTGCGCGCCATCCACCACAACGCAGCGGCCGACGGCGGCACCGAGCAGACCGTGTACGGGTACTACACGAACACATTCGTCCGCACGGTCGATGGTTGGCGGATCTCGAAGCTGAAGCTCACTTCACGCATTCAGACCGGCAATCCCGCGGTGTTCGGCGCGCTTCCGGTTGCGGGTTGATGCGGTGTCCATGACCCGTACCGAGACGGCAGCTGCCACTCGCCGGGCCCTGCTCGACGAGGCGGCAGCACTGCTGGATGTGGGAGGGCCACCCGCAGTGACCTTGCGTGAAGTCGGCGCACGGGCGGGGGTCAGCCGTGGCGCACCCTACGGTCACTTCGCCGACAAGGAGACCCTGCTGACCGCCGTTGCTGCCGAGGGGTGGGAGTTCGTCGGCGACGAGATGCAGGCGCTGCACCACGATTCCGGGCTTTCGCCCGCGGAAACGCTGCGCGCGGCGTTACTCGTCGTAGTGACCCTCAGCCGCCGGAGGCCGTATCTCTATCAGTTGATGTTCAGTCCCGGGCTGAGCGACCCCGACGTCATTGCGCGTGCGGCGCAACGCATGTGCGACCAGTTCCTCGTCATCGTCGCGGCTGCCGTCGGAGAAGAGGACGCGAATCGTCATGCAGCCGTTCTGCTGACCGCCGCCCACGGTGCCTCCGGCCTGGAGACCAGTGGCCTGCTCCACACCGACAAGTGGCACACCACGGCCGACGAACTGATCGACAGTCTGCTCGCAACGATCCCGGGTCTTGACCGCCGTCAGTGAACCAGATCGCCCGAACCGTCGAGCGCTTCCCGAAGTCCCCGGGTCGCGAGTTCGTCGGCCAACTCGTTGTCGGCGATCCCCGAGTGGCCCTTCACCCAGAACCACTCGACCTGGTGCTGGGCGCAGGCGGCCTGCAGCCGCTGCCAGAGGTCGACGTTCTTCACCGGCTGCTTGGCGGCGGTCAGCCAGCCATTGCGTTGCCAGCCGAGCACCCACTTGGTGATGCCGTTGCGGACATAGGTGCTGTCGGTGTGCAGATGCACCACCACGGGCCTCGTGAGTGCCTCGAGCGCCATGATGGGCGCCATCAGCTCCATCCGGTTGTTGCTGGTGGTTCCGGGTTCCCCGCCGTACATTTCGCGAACATGCTCGCGGTGGCGCAGCACGGCACCCCAGCCGCCGGGGCCCGGGTTCGGCCGGCACCCGCCGTCGGTGTGGACGACAACGACGTTGTCACTCATCTGTCCGGCGTCGGTCATGCGCTGAGGATAGGTAACCGCATCGAGCGACCGGCGCCCCGACACACGTCAAGCCCGCAGAGTCGTCGAGATCACCGCGGTGTGCACCGACATGCCGAGGTCGCGGTGCCGCAGCGTGGTGATCCGGCGCCCGGGCTGGACCGCGTCCTTGACCGGCCCGGTGCGGTCGCCGAAGAACGCCGCCGTCGCGTCGATGTCGGCCACCGTGTAGGTGATTCCCCACAGCGTCGAGGGGCCGTCACTCGCTGTCTCCGGCGAACCGACGACCTCGATGATGACCTCTCCGAAGCGGAAGAAGACCTGACGCATCCGTCGTCCGCCGAGTTCGGTGTCCCGTTCCCGCCGCGGTTTTTCGCCGATGGCGGCCATGGAGGCGATCGTCCGGCCCAGGTCGGCAGTCAGCAACACGATGTGATCGATCGCGGTGACACCGTTCGTGTGGCTGCCGGCCTGAGCGGTGGCGGTGATCGACCGTGCGGTCGGGATGCCGTCGACGTCTTCGAAGGTGCCGTCTGCCGGGAGGCCTCGCAACGACCACCCGACAATGCCGGTGCCGCGGTCCCGCCCGACCAGTCGGATGCGCACCCCGCCGACCCGGCAGACCGGGCCGGCGTCTCCGCCGGGATCAACACTGAATCCCGCCTGCGTCCAGGCGCCCGGCGAGTCAGCGACTTCGAGTTCGTCGACGGTGACGGTCATGGACGTCGAATCTATCCGGCGTCCGGTCACTTGCGCGGCGGGCGTAGGGCCTTCATCGCGAGGCGCATGACGGGCTCCGGTACATGGTCCTTGGCCGACAGTGCGGCGCCGGCCGCTCGGGTCCGCAGCGGTGTGCCGCGTCCGAACCACCGGTTCAACGGGCCGCCGGACGGCTCCAGGTCGACGTGCAGTGGGGGTTTGCCGTCGGCGGCCCCGAGAGCATGCGCGATGACGATGCGCTGGATCTCGCTGGTGCCCTCGAAGATCGTGTACAGCTTGGCATCCCGGTACCACTTCTCGACGGGATGATCCGTGACGTAGCCCCAGCCGCCCATGGTCTGGATGGCCTGCTCGGTGGTGCGGACTGCCACCTCGCTCGCGGCCAGCTTCGACATCGATCCCTCACCGCGGTCGAACCGCACCCCGGTCGCGGCCATCCAGGATGCCCGCCACGTGAGCAACCGGGCGGCATCGATCTGGGTGGCCAGGTCGGCGAGTGGAAACGCAATGCCCTGGTTGTCGATGATCGGGGCGCCGAAGGCGATCCGGCGATTCGCATACTCGGTGACGTATTCCAGTGCCGCCCTGGCGATTCCGAGGGCCTGTGCGGCCACCATCGGCCGGGTCTGTTCGAAGGTCCCGAGGGTGGCCGAGCCGGAATTCGGGGCGCCTGCGACGACTTCGCGGGCCCGGGCCAGCTTGTGCTCGAGTTTGTCCTGACCGCCGAGCAGGTGGTCGGCAGGAACCCGGACACTGTTGAACTTGAGCTCGGCGGTGTGTGAGGCCCGGCAGCCGAGCTTGTCGAGTTTGCGCACCGTTTCCAACCCCGGGGTGCCACCTTCGACGATGAACAACGCCTGCCCCTTGTGGCCGAGGTCTTTGTCGACGACTGCGTTGACCACGTGCACATTGGCGATACCGCCGTTGCCGATCCACATCTTGTGGCCGTTGATGATCCAGTCCGCGTCTGCTCCGGGTCCGCTACGGACGGCGTGGGTGCGCAGGTTGCGCACATCGCTGCCGCCCTCGGGCTCTGAGATCGCCAGGGCGGCAAGCTTCAGGTCCCCCGGGGCGCCGAAGCATTCGGGAGCCCACCGCAACATCTGTTCCGGCGAGGCGGCCTGACCGATCGCCGACAGCGCGAGTGCCGGCATGACGATGGCCAGGCCGATCCCGGCGCAGCCCCAGAACAGTTCCTCCATGAACATCGGCAGGGACAGGCCGGTGGGGTCACCGATCAGATCGCGATAAAACAGCGGACTGTAGAAGCCTTGCGTGGCGGCTTCCTCGAGTACCGGCCACGGAAACTCCTGGCGCTGGTCGTACTCGGCAGCGACCGGTCGGATGACCTGTTCGGCGAACTCGTGGGTGCGTCGAGCCAGGTCATGCTGCGCCGCGGTGGGGGTGATGTCGAATGCCACAGCGGGTGGAATACCCACTGTGGCAGCTGCCGAACTTTCGGTCCGTGAAATCCGAAGCCTGCCGGCCGGTGCCGGCGAAAGTCATGCGTGGAGCGTGGTCGGCCGTCAAATATTCTTTGAGGTATGGCTCTGTGGAAATCGCGCTCGGCTGTTGGCATTCAACTGAGCCTGGCGGCACTGCTGGTTTCGTCATCGATGATGGCTTCCGGATGCGCCTCGGCAGACCCCGGGCCGTCGCAAGGGCCGCATGCGGTCGATCCGGCCTCTGCCGAGGGCAGCGCCATGCTCGAAACCGCAACGGCCGCCGCCGCCAAGGAACTCGGAAAGCGCGTCAAGCTCGCGCCGGCCAAGTTCAATGCGGAACAGGGGTGGACCTACTTGAGCGCGACGATTCAAGAGCCCGACGGCAGCAAGATCGACTTGAGTGATACCCCTCTGGGCGAGGCAGCCGCCAACGGCGGTGCGTCGAACCGATATGACGGGCTGTTCCAGACTGACGGCTCGAAACCGACGTTGATCGAGACGAGTGTCGGCGCGACCAACCCGGTGTGGGAATTCTGGCATCAGACCCATCCGTCGGTTCCGGCCGGAATCTTCCGCTAACTGCCGATGACGAGCCCGACGCTCAAGGTCGATACGGCCGCTATCCGTGCTGTTGCCACCGAGGACTCAATCGGAAGGCTGGCCTGTTTCAGCTATCCGCCGTTGCGCCTCGGCCGGTGAAATCCGAAGCCTCCGGGCCAGCACGGCGGCCGGATCGAACCGCGGCGGGGCCGCGGTCTTGGTGGCCACCATCCGGCCGAGTAGCCGTTGCTGGGCAGTCGCCAGCCGCTTCTCACCGGCGTCGAGCCGGCTCAAAACCTCGTGGAGCTCCGCGCGGGTCAGTGCATGCACCGACAGGGCGTCGATCTCTTTGCAGGCGGCGTTCAGATGTTCGAGGGCATCGCCGACGATCGTCCGCTCGATGTCCCTCTCGGAAACCAGTATCGAACTCATGTTCGGTACCGTACGCCGACGCACCGACATTGATTGTGTTCAACCGGTTCGGGTGAGGATGGTCTTGCTCGTTCGCCGCTGGTGATGACCCGCGCACTGACTGACGACCTGCTGGTTTGTCTTCGACTTGATTTGTCTCACCAGCGACGTGCAAGCAAGCACCGCCGAGGATCCGGCGGGGCGGACATGACCTAATCAGGAGCCTGGCCGTTCCTCATCAATGTCTTGTCTGCCCGCCCCACCGGGTTGTCACCCGCCGCACGGTTCATCACCACGGAGAGGACACCATCCATCGTGACATCCCCACGCCGAGTCGTCATCGGCGCCGACACCCATCTGGACACCATCCACCTCGCCGCCATCACCGACACCGGCCAACTCCTCGGCGACGCCGAATTCCGCACCAACCCCACCGGTTACTGGGCCGCGATCTGCTGGGCCCGCAGCCTTGGTGACATCGTGAGCGTTGGAGTCGAGGGCACCAGCAGCTACGGCGCTGGGCTCACACAAGCATTGCAAGCCAACGATATTCACGTCGTTGAAGTCAACCGACCCGACCGAGCAGCCAGGCGCCGGCAAGGAAAATCCGACCCGCTCGACGCCCACAGTGCGGCCCGTGCGGTGCTGGCCGGCGAGGGCCTGGCCGTACCCAAAGACCCCCACACCAATGCACTCAAAGCCCTGCTGACCGCCCGCCGCGGCGCCGTGAAAGCCCGCACCGCAGCCATCCAACAGATCAAAGACCTGCTCGTCACCGCCCCCGCCGAGCTACGCGAGCGCTACCGCCGCTACACCACCACACTGACGCTGGTGACCGCCCTATCCGGATGCCGGCCCGCCACGCACAAAGACCCCGTGGCGGTCTCGGTACTGATCGCCTGCAAAGCACTGGCCCACCGCGTCACCTTCGTGCAAGGTCAGGCCGACGAACTCACTGCTGAGCTCGATACCCTCACTGCCACCATCAATCCCGCACTCCGGGCCGCCTACGGCGTCGGCCCCGACACCGCCGCTCAACTGATCATCACTGCCGGCACCAACCCCCAGCGGCTCCGCAGCGAAGCCTCCTTCGCGATGCTCGCCGGTGTCGCTCCCATCCCGGCCTCGTCGGGGAAAACCACCCGACATCGGCTCTCCCGCGGCGGTGACCGCGCCGCCAACAACGCCCTCTACCGCATCGCCCTGGTCCGCATGTCACACGACCAACGGACCCGCGACTACGTCACCCGCCAGACCGCTGCCGGCCGGTCCAAAAAAGAGGTCCTGCGGCTGCTCAAACGCGCCATCGCCCGCGAGATGTTCACACATCTCACCGCGCCCTGCCCGATCGACGACTACAGCGACCTACGGCCGACCCGTCAAGCCCAAAACATCACCCTGACCGCCGCCGCTACCCACTTCGGCCTCTGGCCCACCCAAATCTCCCGCCTCGAACGCGGCCTCAAACGCGACGACACCCTCGTCGCCAACTACCGCCAATGGCTCAACGCCCAGCTCAACAACGCCGCTTGACTCTTACCAGAGATAGGAGCATCAAGTCCGGCGGTCGCGCAGACCTGGCCCAAAACAATCGGCCGCACAACATTGTGCGGCCGATTGCGGGGTCCGGAATTCCACAGACCGGTTAATTCCGGTTTGGCGTCTCAAACAAATGTATGCCCGGTTTTATTCCCGGCTCAGCAGGCGACGTCGACGTATGCCGTCTTTGAAATGACGGTGGTATTGATGGAACTTCCGCCCCTTGAGTCGTTGGTGGCGATGGTCTGGCCCTGGCGCACGCCGAGCACGGTGCAGTTGGCCAGCGGTGCCGCGCCGGTGCGGTTGACGATGACGTGATATCCGCTGGTCTGAAGGCTTTTCACGGTCTGTTCGGCCGACTGTGCGGTCGGGGCGGCGGCGGCGACGCCCCCGAGGAATGCTCCCGCGGCCAGCGCACCCGCGGCTAATGTGGCGATGGTATATGACTTCATTTCCCAACCCTCCGTCGTAGGCCGCACCGGAAGTCCCACTACTACCGGTTGCTGCCTAATACGTTTAATTGGGAATCGGGTTCGAAAATTCCAGAATTCTCAGCTGGATATTCGGAATTTCTCAGGATCGGGGCGGGATGCCCGACCGGTTTCGGCTCAGCTCTCCTCGACGGTGACCCGGAGTCGCGGCTTGTGCCCGGCGTCCGAGTTGTCCATGCGATCCCACACCGCATCCACCAGGGGGGCGAGCAGCATCTCGCCCATCTGGCGCACCAGGACGGCCACGATCTGCGTCGACTCGCGACGTCTGGTTGATGCGCGCCCCGACTTCCGCAGTGCGTTGACCTCCCGTGCCGTCAGGTCCACGAGGACGTCGAGCAGATGCAGATTCTCGCCCGACGGGTCCAGTAGTGCGCGGCGCACGTAATTGACCACCGGTGGGTTGGCTTCCAGCATCTTGCGCACGGCCGCATCGCGGGCGGCGGTGAGATCGGCCGGCCCGCCGGTGTCGGGAACCTCGGACAGTGCCGTGGCGAAGTAATCCACCACCAACTGGTCGACGGCATCGCGCAACCCGGCTTTGGTCTTGTAGTGGTGCTGCACCAGGCCCAGGGTGGAGCCTGCTTCGGAAGCGATGGCGCGCAGTGAAATTCGGTCCTGTCCGTACTTCGAATACAGGTCCAGTGCGGTGTTGCGGATGCGGGCCTTCGCCGTCAGGTCTTCGTTGGTGACCCGCGGGTTGACCATGCCGTACTCCTCCGGTACATCTGACTTGTCTCCAATACATCTGTATCGTAGCCGGTGACTGCGACCAAGGTGAGGTAATGACGATGTCTGAACTCTTCCCGGACTACCGGGCCTCCTGGGAGACCGACCAGCACCGTGAGCTGCGTCGGCATGCCGCCGAGTTCTTCCGTAGGGAAGCCACGCCCAACCAGGAACGCTGGGCCCGAAACCACCAGGTCGACCGCGAATTCTGGAACAAGCTCGGCGACGCCGGGTTGCTGGGTCTGGACCTGCCGGAGGAATACGGCGGTGCCGGCGGGGACTTCGGATTCTCAGCGGTCGTCGCCGAGGAACTCGCTCTCGCCCATGATTCGGCATCGGGATGGGTGGTGCATTCCCCGATCGTCGCGCACTACATCGACACCTACGCCGATGCCGAGCAGAAGCAGCGCTGGATGCCGAAGATCATCAGCGGCGAGGCTGTGCTGGCGATCGCGATGACCGAGCCCGGCACCGGATCGGATTTGCAGGCAGTGCGGACGACAGCCGTGCGTGACGGCGACGACTACGTCATCAACGGATCGAAGACGTTCATTTCCAATGGAACTCACTGTGACCTGCTGGTGATCGTCGCCAAGACCGACCCGTCGCAGGGGGCGGCGGGCATCTCCCTGATCGTGGCGGAAACCGGTGACGACCTACCGGGCTTCGAACGTGGACGCGTGCTGGAGAAGGTGGGCCAGCACGGCCAGGACACCCGTGAGCTGTTCTTCGCCGACATGCGGGTGCCGGTGCGGAATCTTCTCGGCGAACAGGAAGGGCTGGGCTTCTATCAGCTGATGGAGCAACTGGCCCGCGAACGGCTGGCCATCGCGTCGGTGTGCTCCGGGATGGCCGAAGCCGCGGTGTTGGAGGCGATCCGCTACACCAAGGATCGTGAGGCCTTCGGTAAGCCGCTGATCGGTTTCCAGCACAACAGGTTCGCTCTCGCCGAACTCAAGGCCGAGGTTCTGTCGATCAAGACCACGGTCGACTATTGCGTGCAGTCCTATATCGACGGGCGCAACGACCCGGCGACCGCGTCGATGGCCAAGCTGATCGCCGCGGACAAGGGCGTGGCCGTGGTCGACCGTTGCGTGCAGTTCTTCGGTGGTTACGGCTACATGATGGAGTACCCGATCGGGCGGGCGTATGCGGCGGCGCGGGTCAACAAGATTTATGGCGGCACAAGCGAAATCATGAAGGAGATCATCAGCCGGTCGCTGTGACGGATCTCCGACTGCGAAGAACTGCTCAGGTGGGCCCGACCTGTGCCATCGTTGAAGGATGAGTAGTGACGGGTACAGCGTCGATGACGACGACCAGTTGACTCAGGAGGACACCCTGATCGACCGGGGTGTCGACGATCTGCTCGACGAGGGTTACTCGCCGCCGGACCGTTGGCGGGAACCGCGGGACCACGAGACCCTCGATGAGCTGCTCGCCGAGGAAGAACCTGATCCCGCGATGCAGCTCGACGACTCCGAGGTCCCCGACGAGCAGGCCGGTGACGACGAGGTCGGGGGTCGCCGGTGCGGCCGGCTGGTGGCCCCTGATGCCGGCTTCGGCGAGGACGACGAGGCAGAGTTGCTCGGGACGGATGTCGGCATCGACGGCGGCGCGGCCTCTGCCGAAGAAGCCGCGGTTCACATCATCGAGGAGTAGCGCTCCGACGCTGCAGCGCGACTGATGCGGTGAACACCAGCAGGCCACCGACGGCCAGCGCCGCGCCTGCGGCCGCGGGGGCGGTGTAACCGAAGCCGGCCGCGATCACCAGACCGCCCACCCAGGCGCCCGTGGCATTGCCGATGTTGAGCGCGGAATGGTTGAGCGCGGCGGCCAGTGTCTGCGCATCGTGGGCGACGTCCATCAGCCGGGTCTGCAGGGCGGGGCCGACGGCCGAGCCGGCCACCCCGACCCCGAACAACAGCGGCAACGCGGTCCACGGGCTGTGCGACCCCAGCGAGAACGCGGCCAGCAGTACCGCCAGTGAGCCCAGTGCCAGGTACAGGGCACGGACCACCGAGATGTCGGCCAGCCGGCCGCCGATCAGGTTCCCGACCACCATGCCGAGGCCGAACACCATGAGCGCCACGGGAACCAGCGACCGTGGCAGTCCGGTGACGTCGGTCATCGTGGTGCTGATGTAGGTGTAGACCGCGAACATGCCGCCGAAGCCGATCATGCCGACGAGCACCGCGAGCCACACCTGCGGTCGGCGTAGCGCTCCGAGTTCGGTCAGCGGACTGGTGACGTGCATGGCCCGGAGTTGCTCGGGCAGCCAAGCCCACTGAGCGGCCAGCGTGACCAGGCCGGCGCCGACCACCAGACCGAACGCGCTGCGCCAGCCAAGGGCCTGGCCGAGCCAGGAGGCCAAGGGCACACCAAGCACCGTCGCGACGGTCAGCCCGCACAGCACGTAGGCCACGGCCTTGGCCCGGTTCTGCGGACCCATCAGATGCGCCGCGGCCAGCGCGGCGATCCCGAAGAAGGCGCCGTGCGGCAGACCGGTGACGAACCGGGCGGTGACCAAGGTCGCGTACGTCGGCGCCAGCATGCTGGCCACGTTGCCGAGGGTGAAGACGGTCATCAGGGTGAGCAGCAGCGCCTTGCGCGGCCACCGCGCGGTGAGCGCGGCGATGACGGGCGCGCCGACGACCACGCCCAACGCGTAGGCGGAGATGACGTGGCCCGCGGTGGGCTCGGTGATGCCGAACCCCGTCGCGATATCGGGCAGCAGGCCCATCGCGACGAATTCGGTGGTGCCGATCCCGAAGCCGCCGAGGGCCAGGGCGAACACTGCGAGCATGCGCACCGTGGGGTCGGGAGCGACGATGGAGCGCGCGCGTTCGAGGGAGGTCGTCATTCGCAGGCTTTCCGAGTCTTCTGAGTTGTTCCGGGGTGGCCGGACTGAGCTCTCGGACAGCGTTGGCGAGAACGGCGGGTGCAACGCTAACGGCGCGGTGAGTGTTCCCTCAAACCGCGGGTTCGATGGCCCCCGTTTTCCACGCCTGGGTCGTCGGACGGCGCCGGACGCGACCCAGACGTAGATAACGGCGCGAAGAAAACGCCCTAGACCTTGGCGATGACGTTCTCGGCGAACTTCTCCAGGTGGCGGATCTTGCGGTCGAGCGGCTCGGGGTCGTCGCCGTTGATGTAGGGCAGGCGGAAGCCCACGATCACATCGGTGACGCCCTTGTCCTCGAGTCGTTTGATGCCGTCGGGCGTGTATGCGTCGGCCGAGATCACGTGGACCTCAAATGGTCCGGTCTGACCTTCCTCGGCACGGATCTCGTTGAGTCGTTTGAGGAGGACATCGAGGTCGTCGGTGCCGCCGCCGTGCATCCAGCCGTCGTTGCGGGCCGCACGGCGCAGGGCCGCCTCGGCGTGCCCGCCCACGAGGATGGACACCGGCTTCGACGGTGCCGGGGTCATCTTCGTCTTGGGGATGTCGTAGAACTCGCCGTGGTACTCGAAGTAGTCGCCGCTGGTCAGTCCGCGGATGATGTCGAGGCACTCGTCCATGCGCTTGCCGCGACGCGCGAACGGCACCCCCATCAGCTCGTAATCCTCGGGCCACGGGCTGGTGCCGACCCCGAGGCCCAGCCGGTTGTCGAACAGCGCGTTCAGGGAACCGACCTGCTTGGCCACCAGGGCCGGTGGGCGGATCGGCAGCTTGAGGACGAAGAAGTTGAACTTGAGCGTGGTGGTGACCGCGCACAGGGCCGAGGCCATCACGAAGGCTTCGATGAACGGCTTGCCGTCCAGGAACTCCCGGTTGCCGTCGGGGGTGTACGGGTATTTCGAATCGGATTCGAAGGGGTAGGCGACGCTGTCGGCAATGGTCATGGCGTGATAGCCGGCCGCCTCGGCCGCCTGCGCCAGCGGGATGTAGTAGGTGGGATCGGTCATGGCTTCGGCATAGGTGAACCGCATGCCGTACACACTAGAACGTGTTCTAGTTTTGTGGGGCCGATCGGCCAGGCATGATGACCGGGTGGCTGCCTGGCTGACCCGCAACGTCCGGGTGCTGTCGGCGGTGTCCTTTCTGCAGGACGCTGCAAGCGAGCTTCTCTATCCGCTGCTGCCGATCTATTTGACGGCCGTGCTGGGTGCCCCACCCGCGGTGGTCGGTGCGGTGGAGGGCGCCGCCGAAGGCGCGGCCGCGATGACCAAGCTGGCCGCGGGACCGCTCGGTGACCGCTATTCGAAGCGCCCCTTGATCGCCACCGGTTACGGGATGGCGGCCCTGGGCAAGGTCATGGTCGCAGCGGCGAGTGCGTGGTCCGGTGTACTCGCGGGCCGCGTGGTGGACCGGCTCGGCAAGGGGATCCGCGGTGCGCCACGGGATGCCCTGCTGGTCGTCGATGTCGACGACGCTGCCCGCGGCCGGGTGTTCGGGTTCCACCGGGCCATGGACACCATGGGCGCCGTCGTCGGTCCGCTACTGGGTTTGGCCGGCTATGAACTGCTCGACCATCAGATCGCGCCACTGCTGTGGGTCGCGGTGGTGCCCGCGGTGCTCAGCGTCGCGCTGGTGTTCCTGGTCTCCGAAAAGGGGAGAAGGAAACGTACCGAGCCGCGCCCGCCGCGTCAGCCGGTGTTCGCCCGCGTGCGCGACCTGCCCGGGCGGTACTGGCGGGTGACGGCCGTGCTGGTGGCGTTCGGCCTGGTGAATTTTCCCGACGCACTGCTGTTGTTGCGGCTCAACGAGATCGGTTTCTCTGTCGTCGAGGTGATCCTGGCCTATGTCACCTACAACGCGGTGTACGCGCTTGCCAGCTTCCCGGCCGGGCTGCTGGCCGACCGGATCGGCCGGCTACCGGTGTTCGGCATCGGTCTGGTGTTCTTCGCGATCGGCTATGCCGGGCTGGGACTGACCACCGATCCGCTGCTCGCCTGGCTGCTGATCGGGGCTTACGGCTTGTTCACCGGCTGCACCGACGGGGTCAGCAAGGCATGGGTTTCCTCCCTGGTCGGCGCTGACCTCCAGGGCAGCGCACAGGGAGTTTTCCAGGGGCTCAGCGGTTTTGCCGTGCTGGGCGCCGGGGTGTGGGCCGGGCTGCTCTGGACCGTGGTTCCAGGTCAGCCCGGCCAGCTGCCACTGCTGATCTCTGGGATCTGTGGTGCGGTGTTCGCCGTCGGGTTGCTCGGTAGCTCGGCGCTTACCCGGCGGCGCTGACTCCGGCCTCGTCGGAGCCGTCCAGCTCGAAGGGCGGTTCACCCACGCCGGAAATTGAGTGCGTGCCCTGCGAGGTGCGTTCGGTGATGCGGGCATCGACCGTTCGGGTGCCGATGGTGAGCCGCACCGGCCCGGGAGCGACGGTGCTCGGGGCGTCGAGAATCGTTCCCTGCCAGTGGTAGCGGCCGTCGATCGGATCCAGATGGCCGGCCAGGCGAACGTTCACCCGGCGATCGCCGTCACCGGTGTCCAGAATGGCCAGTCCGTCGAACACCTCTTCGGTGACGCCCTCTTCGGAACCGGTGTCCGGTCCGGCCGGTCCGGTGAGGCCACGCGGGGCCTTCGCCGGCAGGAAACCCGAGCGTCGCCACATCCGGCGCCCGATGCGCCCCATCAACCCGACCTCTTCGAGGAAGGCGGCCAGCGGGGCGAATCCGGAGATCTGCACCTCACGGCGGTGTGCGCTGGCCCGGGCCATCCGGCGGGCGGCGCGGGCGTTCAGGCCCACGCGTGCGTACTGGACCTTGTTGGTGAACAGGTAGCGGAAGAAGAACCCGCCGACCCCGTTGAGGTTGGCCACCCATACCCGCTGGTACCAGTGCATCGAGGGAGTGCGCCCACGCAGACCGTCACGCGCAAACTGGATGTGCCGGGCCTCCTCGGTGACGTGAATGCGCATGAGGCGCTGCACCATCGGTTGCAACTCGGGGTCATCCATCATCTGCCGCTGCAGCGAGTCGAAGATCTCCTCGCCGATCAGCGCCGCTACCCAGAGCACCGAGCCGCGGAAGAAGAACGGCAGCGAGTTGATGATCATCCGCTGGTACAGCCGTGGCCGCACCGGCTTCGCGCCGATCTTGTCGATGGCCTTGCCGAACATCACCATGTGCCGGGTCTCGTCGCCGAGTTCGGTGAGTTCGTAGTGTGTGGAATTCGAGGTGGGATCCTGGTGCATCATCTTGCGCAGCAGCGCCTGGTTGAGGATGTTCTCGAACCAGATGCCCGCAGAGAGCGTGTTGGCCAGCTCCTCGCGTGACAGCTCGATCTGCTCTGCGCGGGACATGCTGTCCCACAACGGGGTTCCGTACAGCGACACGATCCGCGGCGGCAGGAAGAACTTGTCCGGATCGATCGGCGCCTGCCAGTCGATGTCCACCACCGGCGCGTACGACTTGCGAACCGAACCCTTGAGCAGGCGTTCGGAGAACGCGTCCCGCCGCGCAGCGTTGGCCGAGCCTCCGCCGGGTCTGACCGAAGTTGTCACCGTTGACGTTCCCTTCGTTTGTGGTCCCCCTCTTCCCGACGGTAGGTACCGACAATGCGTGATGTCAATACCCCGGGTACCGGATACTTGGGGTACCCGGTTCCGGTTCGGTTAACCTTCGACGGTGCGTCGCATCCATGTCATCGGTATCGGGGCCGGTGATCCGGACTTCGTCACCGCACAGGCCATTTCCGCGCTCAACGACACCCAGGTGTTCTTCGCGATGGACAAGGGTCCGCGCCGGGGCGCGGCCGATGATCTGGTCGCGGTGCGCAAGCTGATCTGCGACCGTTTCATCACCAACCCCGGCTACCGCTTCGTCGAGCTGGTCGACCCGCCGCGCGCCGCGGCCGGCGACGCACCGGGCTACCGCCAGGTCGTGGCGGACTGGCATGCCGAGCGGGCCCGGATCTGGGCGGCGGCCATCGAATCCGAACTCGGGCCCGACGGCACCGGGGCCTTTCTGGCCTGGGGGGATCCGTCGCTGTACGACAGCACGTTGCGGATCCTGGACAAAGTGTCCGAGTACGTGGATTTCGAGTACGACGTCATCCCGGGCATCACCGCGATCCAGGTGCTGACCGCACGGCACCGCATTCCGCTCAACGAGGTCGGCGAACCGGTGCTGATCACCACCGGACGCCAGTTGCGCGAGCATGGCCTGACCGGCAGCGCCGTGGTGATGCTCGATGCCGACTGCTCGTTCAAGCAGTGCCCGCCGCAGACCCGCATCTGGTGGGGCGCGTATCTGGGCACACCCGATGAGTTGCTGTATGCGGGAGCCGTCGGGGAGATCGGCGACGAAATCGTTGCTGCGCGTGCCGAAGCGCGAACGCGCCACGGCTGGATCATGGACACGTACCTGCTGCGCTCGGCAGACTAGACCGCCATGAGCTCATTTCTCCTGCGCGCCGCGATAACCGGATTCGCGCTCTGGGTGGTCACTCTCGTCGTGCCGGGGATCTACTTCATCGGAGGCGACTCGACCCTTGCCAGGGTCGGCATCATCTTCGTCGTCGCGGTGATCTTCGGTCTGGTCAACGCGTTCGTCAAGCCGATCGTGCAGATCCTGTCGATCCCGCTCTACATCCTCACGCTCGGACTGATCCACATCGTGATCAATGCGCTGATGCTGTGGATCACCTCGTGGATCACCGACAACACCACGGGGTGGGGTCTGCACATCGACCAGTTCTGGTGGACCGCCATCTGGGCCGCGATCGTGCTGTCGCTGGTCAGCTGGCTACTGTCCTTCGTCAAGGCTCTCGCTTAAGGCTTCGCGTAAGGCTGTGGCCTGCTCGGTCAGCGCCGCCGCGGTGTCTGCCGCCGCCTCGGCGCCGGCCTCGGTCGCGCCGTCGTGCTCGGCGCCCCAGCATGCCGCCAGCGTGCGGTATGCCAGTTGTTCGGTGGCCACCACCGTCGGCCACATACGTTCGGCCCCAACGCGTTGCGTGGCCGATCCGCCGACGCTCCCGTCGTAGGCCGGCAGCAATTCCATGGCCCGCAACTGCAGATCGCGACGATCGGTGCGGGCGGCCGGGGAGGTGGCGTCGTCCGCGGCCAGGTGGGGCAGGGTGTTGGTGATCGCATCGAGCGTGGCGGCGATCGCGGTGCGCAGGCCGGTCGGGTGGCGCAGACGCTGGGTCGCCCAGTAGACGGCCAGGGCCACCGCGCAGCCGATCAGGGTGTCGCTGCCGCGGGTGAGCAGCAGTTCACCGAGGTTGTCGACGGGTTGGCCGCCGGAGGCGATGGTGAGTGCGGCGGGCGTGATGAATACGACGGCCAGCGTGTAGTTGCGCACCACATACATCTCGATGACGAACTGCAGCGCCCCGATCACCAGGGCCAGCCACACGCCCTGCGGGTGCAGCGCCAGGATCGCACCGGCCACGCCGAGCCCGAGCCAGGTGCCCAGCGTCCGTTCGACGCCGCGGGCCACGGTGCGCTGCCAGTCGAATCCCTGATGCAGCATCAGCACCGCGGCGGCCATCGCCCAGTACGCGTGGGTCATCGTCAGGGCCTGCGAGATCAGCACGGCGATCACGCCCGAGATCGCGACCGCGACGCCGACCCGCACCGTCAGTTGCAGTGACACCGAGCCCGGCGTCAGCGCCCGGCGCAGCAGTTGCACGATGCTGGGCCTGCCGAGTGGAACTCCTTCGGCGCCATGCTCATCGGTGATCGCGTCGCCGGGCACGGTGGCCAGGTGACGGGCCAGGGCCGCGCCGTCATACGCCAGCGGCTCACCGGCTTCGGCGGCCCGCATGGCGTCGGCGAACAGCACGTGCAGCCGGCGGTTGACGACCCGCAGCCGGTACAGCGTCTGGTCCGGTTTGGGTTGTACCGGCTGATACGTGACCAGGTTGACCCACGCGGTGTGCAGCAGGAGCGCCGCGCGGTGTCGCGTGTCGGCCCAGGGGGTCTCGATGTATGCCGCGACGGCGGCGGCTGCCGCGGCCACCGCCGCCTTCTCCGGACCGCGGGGCCGGACCAGCGCGCCGGACATGTGCACCAGCCAGGCGAACGCGCCGCCGGCGAGGACCAGCGCGGCGTGATGGCCCGGGCTGAGGTGCAGTGTCGCCGGCGTTCCGGTGCCGGCTGCGCAGGCCAGCACCACCATGTAAGCCCCGGGCGGCCCGACGCTCAGGGCATGGCAGACCAGGGTGGCCACCGCGGCGATCATCGTCACGGTCAGCACGCCCAGCCACGGCGCCGACGACGCCCAGTCGCCGAGGGCCACGGCGACGGCGAAGCACACTGCGACCACACCGAGGTACGCGCCGCGATTCAGGTACGGGCGGCCGCTGCCGTACAGCGAGGTGAATCCGCCGATGGTGGCGATCAATCCGGCCGTGGTGTCGCCGGCCAGCCAGCCCACCAGAACGGGTACGGCCATGCAGATTCCGGCGCGCAGCGCGAACGGCCAGCGGCGCGGCACGCTGTTGATCACGAAGATGTGCCGCAGCGGATTGGTCGCTCGGGGAGCAGGCCGATTGGACATGTCTACAGCATGCTCGGCGTTTCGCTGACACACTGGAGCCATGCCTGAACTGCCCGAAGTCGAGGCGCTGGCCGATCATCTCCGCCGGCATGCCACGGGCCGGGTGGTCACCCGGATCGACGTGGCCGCGTTGTCGGTGCTCAAGACGTTCGACCCGCCGACGACGGCGTTGCACGGCCAGACCGTGACCGGGGCGAACCGCTGGGGCAAGTACCTCGGACTCGAAGTCGGGCCCTGGCATCTGATCACCCATCTGTCCCGGGCGGGGTGGTTGCGCTGGTCGGACAAATTGGCGACGACGCCGCTCAAACCGGGCAAGGGGCCGATCGCGCTACGCGTGCATCTGGGAGATTCGGTGGGTTTCGACCTGACCGAGGCCGGGACCCAGAAGCGGTTGGCGGTGTGGATCGTCGGCGATCCTCTCGACGTGCCGCAGATCGCCTCGCTCGGGCCTGATGCGCTGTCACTGGATTCGGCTGGGTTGGCCGGTGTGCTGGCCGGGCAGAGCGGGCGGATCAAGACGGTGATCACCGATCAGAAGGTGATCGCCGGGATCGGCAACGCCTACAGCGACGAGATCCTGCACGTGGCCAAGCTGTCGCCGTTCGCCACCGCGGGCAAGCTGACCGACGCCCAACTCGGCGCGCTGCACGACGCGATGATCTCGGTCCTCACGGATGCGGTGACGCGGTCGGTGGGGCAGCAGGCCGCGACACTCAAGGGGGAGAAGCGCTCTGGCCTGCGCGTGCACGCCCGCACCGGACTGCCGTGCCCGGTGTGCGGGGACACCGTGCGGGAGGTGTCCTTCGCCGACAAGTCGTTCCAGTACTGCCCGACCTGTCAGACCGGAGGCAAGGTGCTGGCCGACCGGCGAATGTCCAGGCTGCTCAAGTAGCGGCCGCGTTTTTGACAGTTGTCTAACTCGGTTATCCTGCAGCGATGACCCGTCAGAAGATCCTCATCACCGGTGCCAGCTCCGGACTGGGCGCGGGCATGGCCCGGCAATTCGCGGCCAAGGGCCGGGACCTGGCGCTGTGTGCCCGTCGCACCGAGCGGCTCGATGAGCTCAAGGCCGAACTGGCCGACCGGCATCCCTACGTCAAGGTGGCGGTCGCTGCGCTGGACGTCAACGACCATGAAGCCGTGCCTCGGGTGTTCGGCGAGCTGTCCGAGGAACTCGGCGGCATCGACCGCGTGATCGTCAACGCGGGGATCGGCAAGGGCTGGCCGCTTGGCGAGGGCAAGCCGTGGGCCAACAAGGCCACCATCGAAACCAACCTGATCGCCGGTCTGGTGCAGATCGAGACGGCGCTGGAGATGTTCAAGAAGTCCGGCAGCGGTCACCTGGTGTTGATCTCGTCGGTCCTGGGCAACACCGGTGTGCCCGGCGGTAAGGCGGCCTACTGCGCGTCGAAGGCCGGCATGACCTCGCTGGGCGAGTCGCTGCGCGCCGAGTACGACAAGGGTCCGATCCGCGTGACCGTGATCGAGCCCGGTTACATCGAGTCGGAGATGACCGCCAAGTCGGCGACCACGATGCTCATGGTCGACAACGAGACCGGCGTGCGCGCGATGGTCGAGGCCATCGAGAAGGAGAAGGGCCGGGCCGTGGTGCCGCGTTGGCCGTGGGCGCCGTTGACCCAGGTGATGCGCTTGCTGCCACCGAAGTACACCAAGCGCTTCGCCTGAGCTGTTCGCCCGGCGTCAGGGCACGTGCACGCAGCCGACGCCGGGAACACAGCCGCCGCCACCGCCGGGGCCGCCGCCGCCGCTCGGGCCACCGGGAATCGAGCCGCTTCCCCCGCCGGGGCCGCCGCTACCGGTCGGGCCACCGGGAATCGAGCCGCCCCCGCCTTCTGGACCGCCACCGCCAGTCGGGCCGCCGGGAATCGAGCCGCCGCCACCTTCTGGGCCGCCACCACCGGTGGCCGGAGCCGGGGGCGTCGTCATTACCGTGGTGGCCGAGACGACAGCGGGTGTCGGCGACGAGACGGCGTCTTCACCGGGACTACACCCCACGAGCATCGGCGCCGCCGCGAGCGCCATTCCCATCCCCACTGTCAGCGACCACTTCCGGATGAATGGCCAGGTACCGCTGTTGCAGGTCGTCAAGGGCTGCCGGTTGGTTGACATCTTGGCACTCCAGTTCAGTCGGGCCCGTCGTTGTGCTGGAGCGAGAGTTCCCGCTGATGTCCGGATCGAATCACTCCCCGTGACCCCAGCCACACTGACTCGACGTGAGGTTTGAGCCCGAAACGAACGTGGGTAGCCCAGACTCATGTCCACAAAGTTGATTACCTCGATGTTGTTCGCAGGCGCCGCGGCGGGTGCTGTGGCCTTCGCCCCGGTTGCTTTCGCCGAGCCCGGACCGCCCCCGCCCGCCCCGCCGGCCCCGGGTTGCTACAACCCGGATGGCACTCCGTGTACTCCGTCGGCCGGCCCGCAGGGCGCGGGCGCCGAGGTTCCCGGTGGCCCCGGGGCGCAGGCCGGCTCTGACGGCCATGTCTCCGCAGGTGTGCCGGGCGGGCCTTGGGCCGAGGCCGGGCCCGGTGGCGGCGTCGCCTGTGTTCCGGGCGGACCGTGCCGAACCATTGACCTGCCCGGCTGATCACGACCGGACCTAGGCCGAGCGCCCTCGCTCGACGCGGTAACGCCGCACCAGCGCATCGGTCGACGAGTCCGACTGCTCGCCCGGTGATTCCGATTCGGTGATCACCGGCAGCAGTGCCTTGGCCTGGGTCTTACCCAGCTCGACGCCCCACTGGTCGAAGGAGTCGATCCCCCACACCACTCCTTCGGTGAACACCTGGTGTTCGTAGAGGGCGATGAGTTGGCCCACCACCGACGGCGTCAACCTGGTTGCCAGGATTGACGTCGTCGGTCGGTTTCCGGGCATCACCTTGTGCGGCACGACAACGGACGGAGTGCCTTCTGCCGCAATGGCTTCGGCTGACTTGCCGAACGCCAGCACCTGGGTCTGGGCGAAGAAGTTGCTCATCAGCAGGTCGTGCATGCTGCCGGTGCCATCGGCGGTGGGGAGGTCGTCGGTGGGCTGGGAAAAGCCGATGAAGTCGGCGGGTACCAGCCGGGTGCCCTGGTGCAGTAGCTGATAGAAGGCGTGCTGGCCGTTGGTTCCCGGCTCACCCCAGAAGATCTCACCGGTGTCGGTGGTGGCGGCCGTGCCGTCGGCACGCACCGATTTGCCGTTGGACTCCATGGTCAACTGCTGCAGGTACGCCGCGAACCGGGACAGATCGTTCGAGTACGGCAGGACCGCACGCGATTGTGCGCCAAAGAAATTCGAGTACCACAGCCCGATCAGGCCCAGGAGTGCCGGAGCATTGCCGGCCAGCGGTGCGGAGCGGAAGTGCTCGTCGACGAGGTGAAAGCCGGACAGGAATTCGGCGAACCGCTCGCGACCGATCGCTGCCATCACCGACAGCCCGATCGCCGAGTCGACCGAGTACCGGCCGCCCACCCAGTCCCAGAACCCGAACATGTTGTCGGTGTCGATGCCGAACTCCTGTACCAGCTTCGCGTTGGTGGACACCGCCACGAAATGCTTGGCCACCGCGTCCTCGCCGAGCGCATCGACCAACCACCGGCGGGCGGCGGTGGCATTGGTCAGCGTCTCGAGGGTGGAGAACGTCTTGGAGGCCACGATGAAAAGCGTTGTGGCCGGGTCCAGATCGGCCAGCGTCGCCACCAGGTCGGCAGGGTCGACGTTGGACACGAAGCGGGCACTGATGCCGGCGTCGGCGTAGTGGCGCAGCGCGTCGTACACCATCACCGGCCCCAGGTCGGAACCCCCGATGCCGATGTTGACCACTGTCTTGATGCGCTTTCCGGTGGCACCGGCCCACTCGCCGCTGCGCAGCCGGTCGGTGAACCCGCCCATGCGATCGAGGACGTCGTGCACATCGGCCACCACGTCCTGGCCGTCAACCGTCAACGCCGCATCGGCAGGCAACCGCAGTGCGGTGTGCAGCACCGCACGGTCCTCGGAGGTGTTGATGTGCTCCCCGGCGAACATCGCCGCGCGGCGGGCCTCCAGCCCGGCGGCGCGGGCCAGGTCGGCCAGCAATTCCAAAGTGCGGCGGGTGACGCGGTGCTTGCTGTAGTCGATGTAGAGATCGCCGACCGTCAACACCAGTTCGGTTCCGCGGGCCGGATCGTCGGCGAAAAGCTCCGTCAGATGGATATCGCGGATCTCGTCGTAGTGCTTCGACAATGCCTGCCATGCGGGGGTTGCGGTGATGTCAGCACTCATTCTGCTGACCTTAGTGCGGTGCTTGATTCGAAGGTGTACATGATGGATGTATGGCCATTGAAGACTTGATTTCATCCGTGCCCACGGGTCTGTGGATCGGTGGTGACGAACGCCAGGCCGCATCGACGTTCAATGTGCTCGACCCCAGCGACGATCAGGTGTTGGCCACGGTGGCCGACGCGACCGCCGCCGATGCCGTCGCCGCGCTGGACGCCGCATGTGCGGTGCAGGCCGAGTGGGCTGCCACGGCGCCGCGCAAGCGCGGCGAGATCCTGCGTTCGGTGTTCGAGAAGATCACCGAACGCGCCGACGACATCGCCGCGCTGATGACCCTGGAGATGGGCAAGGTGGTCGCCGAGAGCAAGGGCGAGGTCGCCTACGGCGCCGAGTTCTTCCGCTGGTTCTCCGAGGAGGCGGTGCGCATCGCCGGTCGCTTTACCCCGGCGCCTGCGGGCACCGGTCGGATCCTCGTCACCAAGCAGGCCGTCGGCCCGTGTTACGCGATCACACCGTGGAACTTCCCGTTGGCCATGGGCACTCGCAAGATGGGGCCCGCGTTCGCCGCGGGCTGCACCATGATCGTCAAACCCGCGCAGGAAACCCCGCTGACGATGCTGCTGCTGGCCAAGCTGATGGATGAGGCCGGCCTGCCCAAGGGCGTGCTCTCCGTGTTGCCGACCAGCGATCCGGGCGCGGTGACCACCGCGCTGATCGACGACGGGCGGCTGCGCAAGCTCACCTTCACCGGCTCGACCGGGGTGGGCAAGGCACTGGTGAAGCAGTCCGCCGACAAGCTGCTGCGGACGTCGATGGAGTTGGGCGGCAACGCCCCGTTCATCGTGTTCGACGATGCCGACGTCGACGCCGCGGTGGACGGCGCGATCCTGGCCAAGATGCGCAACGGCGGCGAGGCCTGTACCGCCGCCAACCGTTTCCACGTCGCGAACTCCGTGCGCGAGGAGTTCACCGACAAGCTCGTCAAGCGGATGAGTGAGTTCACCCTCGGCAAGGGCATCGACCCCGCGTCCACCTTGGGCCCACTGATCAACTCCAAGCAGGTCAACACCGTCACCGAACTCGTCTCCGACGCGGTGTCGAAAGGGGCGACGGTCGCTGTCGGCGGCGTCGCCCCCGGCGGCCCGGGCAACTTCTACCCGGCCACGGTGCTGGCCGATGTGCCCGCCGATGCCCGCATCCTCAAGGAGGAGATCTTCGGCCCCGTTGCCCCGATCACGGGCTTCGACACCGAGGACGAAGGTGTGGCCGCCGCGAACAACACCCAATACGGCTTGGCTGCTTACGTTTACACGCAGTCACTGGACCGTGCGCTGCGGGTGGCCGAGGGCATCGAATCCGGCATGGTCGGCATCAACCGCGGTGTCATCTCCGATGCGGCTGCCCCGTTCGGCGGCATCAAGGAATCCGGATTCGGCCGTGAGGGCGGCATCGAGGGCATCGAGGAATACCTCGACACGAAATATATTGCGCTAACCCGTTAGCGCCTCGTCGCGCCTTCCCGATTCGGCGCCCGATGCCCCCTAAACTCTGGGGCTCGGACGCCACGACGGGAGGGCATGACGTGACTGCGGCGCCGGTCCGTGCTGCCAGTCGGCGTCGGCGTGCCTCCATCCGGCGTGACATCCCGGCACTCGACGGCATCCGCGCGATCGCGGTGGCCTTGGTGCTGGCCGGTCACGGCGGGGTGCCGGGTGTGGCCGGAGGTTTCATCGGCGTCGACGTCTTCTTCGTGCTCAGCGGATTCCTGATCACCTCACTTCTGCTCGACGAGTTCCGCCGCACCGAGCGCATCGACCTCAAAGGCTTCTGGATCCGCCGGGCCAAGCGTCTGCTGCCGGCGATGGTGTTGATGACCTTGGCCGTCGTGATCGCCCGGCCGTTGTTCCCGTCCGAAGCGGTGTCCTCGCTCCGCGAGGACGCGGTCGGGGCGTTCTTCTGGATGGCCAACTGGGTGTTCGTCGCCGCGGACACCGACTACTTCAGCCAGGGCGCCACACCCTCGCCGTTGCAGCACACCTGGTCGCTGGCGGTCGAGGAGCAGTACTACCTGCTGTGGCCATTGCTCGTGCTGGCCGCTGCGTTGCTGGTGCGTCGTCGCTCGACGGGCGCTGTCCGTGCCGTGGTCTTCGTGCTGGCGGTGCTCGGCGTGGTCGGCTCGGCCGTCGCGGCGATTCTGTTGTCCGGCGAAGTCGGCGAGCTCAACCGCGTCTACTTCGGCACCGACACCCGGGCGCAGGCGCTGCTGATCGGTGCGGCTGCCGCGGCGCTGCTGGTGCGGGACTGGTCGGCGCTGACGGTGTCGGGCACGCTGATCCGGACCCGGTGGCGGCGCTGGGTCGCCTGGACGTTGCCGGTGATCGGGATCGCGGTGCTGACGCTGGCCGCGCACCTGGCCACCGGAAGTGCCGACGAGTTCCATCACGGGCTGCTGATCGTGGTGGCCGTGGGTGCGGTGCTCGTCGTCGCCCCCGTCGCGCTGGATCAGGACGGCTACGTCGCGCGGGCGCTGGCCTGGTTCCCGCTGGTCACCCTCGGCGTCATCTCCTATGGCGTCTACCTGTGGCACTGGCCGATCTTCCTGATCCTCAACGGTGAACGCACCGGGCTTTCCGGTTGGTCGCTGCTGGCGTTGCGGTGTGCGGTGACGATCGCGGTGTCATGGGTGTCGTGGTGGGCGATCGAGCAGCCGGTCCGGCACTGGCGCCCACAGCATGTCCCGATGCTGCGGCTGGCTGCGGCGACGGTGGCCACCGCCGCGGTGGTGACGATGACGGTCGTCCCGGTGAGCATCCCGACGCGTCCCGCGGGCCCGGATGTGATGGCCGCCGCGGCGTCCGAGCAGGACATCGGTGCGGAGCGGGCGGTTCCGGTGGGGCCGCCGCCCGCGCTGCCGCCCGGTACGCGGACCGTCGCGGTCTTCGGTGACTCGGTGGCCTGGACATTGATGCGGTATCTGCCCGCCACGCCGGGTTTCCATTTCAGCGACTACACGACCATCGGTTGCGGCATCGCCCGCGGCGGCCCGTACCGGTCGGCCGGGGAGACGCTGAACCAGAAGCCGGAATGCGATTCCTGGCCCGAGCGCTGGGCCCAGCGCATCGCCCACGACCGCCCCCAGACCGTGTTGTTGATGATCGGGCGCTGGGAGGTTGTCGACCGGACGTGGCACGGGCGATGGATGCACGTCGGCAACGATGCCTACGACGCGTATCTCAAGGGAGAGCTGCAGCGGGCGTTGGACATCCTCAGCTCGACCGGGGCCCGCGTCGTGGTGACCACGGCGCCCTACAACCGGCGCGGTGAACGGTCGGACGGCACGCTGTACCCCGAGGATCAGCCGGGCCGGGTGCAGGCCTGGAACACCATGCTGCGCAGTGTGGTCGGGCAACGGCCCAACGTGTCGGTGCTGGATTTCAACGCCAAGCTCAACCCGGACGGCAAGTACACCGCGAAGATCGACGGGGTGCGGATGCGCAGCGACGGTGTGCACCCGACCTCGGAGGCCGTGCAGTGGCTGACGCCGTGGCTGCTCGACTCGCTGAAGGCGCCTGCCAAACCGGTAGGGCGCTGAGCGGGCTAGTGGCCCAGGCGGCCACGCCCGAGTTGCAGCAGCAGGATGGCCAGGTCCTTGCCCTCGGGGCCGAGCACGCTGTAGCGCTCGATGACCTGCATCTCGCGGCTGTGCACCAGGCGGGTGCCGCCGGAGGCCATCCGGGCCTTGCCGATCAGCTTGGAAACTTCGGCGCGCCGCTGGACGGCGGCAAGGATGGTGGCGTCGAGCTCATCTATCTCCCGGCGCAGGTCATCGATCTCAGGCACAGGCTGATCGTCCCAGTCGGTCCGTGCCAGCGCAAAACTGTCCCCGCTCGGCGGTAAGTTTGAACGCAAGATGACCACTTCCCCCGTCGCCTCGCCAGTTGCTGCAGATGTTGATCAACTTCTTGACGGCTTGAACCCTCAGCAGCGCCAAGCTGTGCTGCACGAGGGGTCGCCGCTGTTGATCGTCGCCGGTGCCGGTTCGGGTAAGACGGCGGTGCTGACCAGGCGTATCGCTTATCTGCTGGCGGCCCGTGAGGTCGGGGTCGGGCAGATCCTGGCGATCACGTTCACCAACAAGGCCGCCGCCGAGATGCGCGAGCGCGTGGTCCAGCTGGTGGGCCCGAGAGCCCGGAACATGTGGGTTTCGACGTTCCACTCCACCTGCGTGCGGATCCTGCGCAATCAGGCGTCACTACTGCCGGGGCTGAACTCCAACTTCTCGATCTACGACTCGGACGATTCCCGCCGCCTGCTGATGATGATCGGCAAGGACATGGGGCTGGACACCAAGCGGTACTCGCCGCGACTGCTGGCCAACGGCATCTCGAACCTGAAGAACGAGCTGATCGGACCCGAGCAGGCCGCGGCCGAGGCGTCGGAGGCGGCCGAGGAGATGGCCGGCATCATCGCGCAGGTCTACGGCGAGTACCAGCGCCGGCTGCGCGCGGCCAATGCGCTGGACTTCGACGATCTGATCGGGGAGACGGTCGGGATCCTGCAGGCCTTCCCTCAGATCGCCCAGTACTACCGGCGCCGGTTCCGCCACGTCCTGGTCGACGAGTACCAGGACACCAACCACGCGCAGTACGTGTTGGTGCGCGAGTTGGTGGGGCACCACCTCGACGAGAAGGACGGAGTGGCCCCGTCGGAACTGTGCGTGGTGGGGGACGCCGATCAGTCCATCTACGCGTTCCGCGGCGCGACGATCCGCAACATCGAGGACTTCGAGCGCGACTACCCGGACGCGACCACGATCCTGTTGGAGCAGAACTACCGCTCCACCCAGACCATCCTGAACGCGGCCAACTCGGTGATCGCCCGCAACACGGGCCGCCGCGAGAAGCGGCTGTGGACCGAGGAGGGCGAGGGTGAGCTGATCGTCGGCTACGTGGCCGACAACGAGCACGACGAGGCCCGGTTCGTGGCCGAGGAGATCGACTCGCTGGCCGACAGCGAGGGCCTGAAATATTCGGACGTCGCGGTGTTCTACCGCACCAACAACTCCTCGCGCGCGCTGGAGGAGGTGTTCATCCGCGCCGGCATCCCGTACAAGGTCGTCGGCGGCGTGCGGTTCTACGAACGCCGCGAGATCCGCGACATCGTCGCCTACCTACGGGTGCTCGACAATCCGGGTGACGCGGTGAGCATGCGTCGCATCCTCAACACCCCCCGCCGGGGCATCGGGGACCGGGCCGAGGCGTGCGTCGCGGTCTACGCCGAGAACACCGGGTCCAACTTCAACGATGCGCTGCAGGCCGCCGCCGAGGGGCGGGTGCCGATGCTGAACTCCCGTTCGGAGAAGGCCATCGCGAGCTTCGTCGAGATGCTGGACCAGTTGCGCGCCAAGCTCGATGACGAGCTGGGGGATCTGGTGGAGGCCGTGCTGGAGCGCACCGGCTACCGCCGTGAGCTCGAGGCCTCCAGCGATCCGCAGGATCTGGCCCGGTTGGACAACCTCAACGAATTGGTCAGCGTCGCACACGAGTTCAGCACGGATCTCGCCAATGCCCGGGCACTGGCCGAGCAGGGTGAGGGTGAGCCGGTCGACGAGGACATCCCGGATACCGGGGTGCTGGCCCAGTTCCTGGAGCGGGTGTCGTTGGTGGCGGACGCCGACGAGATCCCCGAAGACGGTGCGGGTGTGGTGACGATGATGACGCTGCACACGGCCAAGGGGCTGGAATTCCCGGCGGTGTTCGTCACCGGCTGGGAGGACGGCATGTTCCCGCACATGCGGGCACTCGGCGATCCCAACGAGTTGTCCGAAGAGCGTCGGTTGGCCTACGTCGGCATCACCCGGGCCCGCAAGCGGCTGTACCTCTCACGGGCCAAGGTGCGTTCGTCGTGGGGGCAGCCCATGCTGAACCCGGAATCTCGTTTCCTGCGGGAGATTCCCGAGGACCTGATCAATTGGCGACGCATCGAACAGCCATCGTCGATGAGTGCGCCGGTCGGCAACGCCGGCCGCTACGGCACCCCGCGTCCGTCCCCGTCACGGCCTGCGCCGGCGCGCAACCGTCCGATCATCACGCTGGAGCCCGGCGATCGGGTCACCCACGACAAGTACGGGTTGGGCCGCGTCGAGGAAGTCACGGGTGTAGGCGATTTGGCGATGTCTCTGATCGACTTCGGCAGCGGGGGTCGGGTCAAGCTCATGCACAATCACGCTCCGGTGCAAAAGCTCTGACGCTTCCCAACCTATTGACTCTGCGCTGACGGCGTAGGTCTGTCGTACTTGTGCGCCGTGCTCGCAGAATCAACGAGGGTTGGGTGCCGAGGGCGCCGAGCCGACCAGCAGGGCCGCCGCCGCAGCAGTGAAAACCGATGCGCTGAACGGTGTCTCGAAGCCGGCGAAGACGAACATCGAGAGGCCGAAGACCAGCAGGATCGCTGCGCTGGCAAATGACACCCACCGCAGGGCAACGCCCAGCAGTAGTCCCACGGCGAGGACGATCTCGACGATCGTTGCGCCCCACGCGACGATGTCGACCAGCACCCCGGTGAGGTAAGGCGCCAGGACATGAACGTAGGCCGTGAAAGACTCGAAGTTCCCCCAGCCGACATTGGACGTGCCCGGTGGTCCCCACAGGCCGAATCGGTCGGCGACGGCGGACAGGAATCCGGCGGCCAGCGCCACGCGGGCGAACAGGGTCGCTCCTCGGAGCAATAGTTTGTTCTCGGACGGGGTCTTCTCGTCAGCAGACGCGTCGTCAGACATGGGTAACAGGATGGCTGTCGGGTGATTGTGCCGCAACATCGCGAGATCGACATCAGGGTCGTGAATCCTGACGGTTTACGACCCTGACGTAGATCTCGGCGCCACGTCGTGACCGGGGTGATGCCAGGGACCGTCGGCCAGCACCGCCGGGGCGCTGAGCCGTGGCTCGGCCAGAGGCGGAATCGCGGTCAACACCGGATTCTGGTCCAGCCGGGACCCGGGGGAGCGACCCCGGCCCCAGCCCACCATCTCGCGGTAGCCGCCGAGCAGGCCGGCTTCTGCGACGGCGGATTCCGTCGCGTGCGGGCTGTCGGCGCCGACGGGTACCGAGACCGGCGAGACATAGAGCGCATCGGTGGGGCAGTAGGCCTCGCACATGAAGCAGGTCTGGCAATCGGACTGGCGGGCGATGACGGGCACGCCGTCGGGGCCGCGATCGAAGACGTCGGTGGGGCATACCTTCACGCAGACGTCGCATTTGATGCATGCGGTGGTGCTGACGATCTCGATCACGCCACGGCCTCCGAGGAGATGAGCTGCGGGGCAACGGGATCGGGGGCGGTCCAGACGTCGTCGAGACCGCCGACCAGGATGCGGTGCTCGAAGCGGTGATCCGATTCGGGCAGATCTTCACGCCGGTGCAGGCCGCGGGTCTCGGGCCGGGCCAGGGATGCGGCGGTGATCCAGCGCGCCGCTGCCACCATGGCGACTGCTTGGCGCTGCTTGTAGGCCGCACGTGCCGGAAGCGGGGCGAGACCGTCGGCGATGTCACGCCAGAGGGTCTCCAGTGCTCCGGCCGATTGGCGAAGCCGCTCAGCTGATTTCAGATAGCTGCGCTGTGGCGGCAGAACGTGCGACTGGGCCGCTGCTACCACCTCGTCGACGGTCGGCGCACCGGAGCGTGACCGTCCCGTGGGCGCTATCGCTGCAGCCGGTTGGGCGCGTCGGGCGCGGCTGAACTCCGCGGCGCCCCGGCCGGCGAAGGTGCCCGACGCGATTGCCCAGGAGCCGTTGCGGCTGCCACCGCCCGACAGCGAGCCGGTGATGAGCTCACGGGTCGCGGCGTCCCCTGCCGCATACAGTCCGGGCACCGTCGTCGCGCAATCCGGCCCGACCAGTCGCAGGCCACCGGTGCCACGCACCGATCCCTCGTAGACCATCCGGACCGGGTATGCCGTCGTGAACGGGTCGATACCGGCCTTGTCCAGCGGCAGGAAGTAGTTCGGCTGCGCATCGCGCATGGTCTGGCGGATGTGTTCGGGGGCGCGGTCCAGGCGGGCGAACACCCGCTCCCCACGGGTCAGCGCCCGCTGTGCGTCCTGACGGCCACTCAGCCCACGTTGGGTGGTGAAGGGCCGGCCGTGTTCGTCATAGAAGCTGCCCCACTGCAGCATTCGGCCCTTGGTGTGCACGCCCCATTCGGGCGCCAGCGCGTAGGCGGTGCAGAACTCCATACCGGACAGGTGCGCGCCGCGTTCGGCCGCCATCAGCAGACCCTCGCCGGTATCGACGTTGGTGCCGAAGGTTCCGGACAGGAAGGCGGTTCCGCCGGTGGCCAGCACGACGGCACCCGCGGTGACCTGCCACGGCCGGCCGCTGTCCTGCCGGGCGATGCCGGTGGCACCGGTGACGACGCCGTCGCGGTCGGCGGTCAGGTCGAGTGCCGGGTGATGGTCGAGGATCAGCACGCCGCTGCGGTGGGCCTTGCGGCGCATCCGGCGCATGTACTCCGGGCCCTGCAGACTGCTGCGCATCTCGCGGCCGTCGGCGCCCACCGGGAACGGATAGCCCCACTCGGAGAGCTGCTCGAGCCGGTCCCATGAGGTGGCCAGTACCCGGAACATCCACTCCGAGTCCGTGATCCGGCCGGCGGCCAGCTCACGCTCGCGTACCGAATCCTCGCGCCGCGGGCCGGGACCGATGGCCCACAGGTTGTTGCCACCGGCGGCGGTGGCTCCACTGGTGCCGCAGTAGCCCTTGTCCACCAGGATGACCCGGGCACCGGATTCGGTGGCCGAGATGGCGGCCCAGGTGGCGGCGGGGCCGCCGCCGATCACCAGGACATCGGTGACCAGCGCATCGGGGTCAGCGGGAGCGGTCATGGCCTACTTCCTCTCGGACACCGAGTTCGGCTAACAGCACGCGGCGCAGTTCGTCGAAGCCGTCGTCGCTGCGGGTGCGGGGGAAGGGCAGTCCGACACGGCGGTCGAGCGATACCCGTCCGCCCGAGAGGACCACTACCCGGTCGGCCAGCAGGATCGCCTCGTCGACGTCATGGGTGACGTGCAGGACCGCCATGTGTCTGCGCGACCACAATTCGTGCAGCAGCCCGTACATCTTGAGCCGGGTCAGCGCATCGAGCGCGCCGAACGGCTCGTCGAGCAGCAACAGGTCGGGTTCGCGGACCAGCGCGCGGGCCAATGAAACCCGTTGCGCCTCACCGCCGGACAACGAGAGCGGCCACGCCCTGGTCTTCTCCGCCAGGCCCACCTCTTCGAGCGCGGACCGGCCGCGCGCCGTCCGGCTGGGGGCGTCGGGTCCGGCGTCGGGCAGTGCGAAGGTCACATTGGCCAGGGCTCGGCGCCACGGCAGCAGCCGCGGGTTCTGGAACACCACCGCCCGGGAGCGAGGCACCTTCACCGAGCCGGTGACCTGATCGTCGAGGCCCGCCAGCACCCGCAGCAGGGTGCTCTTCCCCGAACCGGACCGGCCCAGCATCGCGACGAATTCGCCGTCGTCGATCTGCAATTCGAGGTCGTCGAGCACCTGCTGATCACCGAATGCGCGCCGCAGGCCGTGCACCTCGACGACCGGTGAACTCATGCCGGGGCTCCCAGACCCTCGAAACCGTTGCGCCAGGACAGCAGGAGCCGTTCCAGTACCCGCACGAGCGTGTAGGACAGCAGACCCGCGACTGCATAGATGAGGATCACGAGCAGCGACACGTCGAACTGCAGGTTGGTCTGGGCCCGTGACATCAGGTAGCCGATGCCCTGTGTGGTGTTGATCATCTCGGCGAAGATCAGGCTGAGCCATGCGCTGGACAGCCCAAGCCGCAGGCCGACCAGGAAATTCGGCATCGCGCCGGGCAGGATCACCTGGGTGATCAGGGTGTGCCGTGGTGCCTCGAGGGTTTGGGCCATCTCGACGAGTTGCCGGTCCACACCGCGGATTCCGGAATAGGTGTTGATGTAGATCGCGATCGCCACCCCGGTGGTGATCAGCACGATCTTGGGCCCCTCACCGATGCCCATCCAGATGATCAGCAACGGGGTCAGCGCGAAGTTCGGCACCGCCTTGAGGATCTGCATGGTCCAGTCGAGCAGGTCCTCGCCGGTCCGGGTGAGCCCCGCCAGGATCGCGAGCGCGACCCCGATGAGAATGCCGAGCACCGTGCCGGTCAGCACCCGGACCGCCGACGCGCCGACATGGGTGGCGAGTTGGCCGTCGCCGAGCAGCCGCCACGCGGTGGCCGCCACCTCGGTCGGAGGTGGGAAGAGGTCGGTATTGAGCAGGCCCGTCGTGGAGCCGACGGTCCAGATCGCAAGGATCAGTGCCGGGCTCGCCAGCCGGCGCACCGGTCGAGGTAGGCGCGCCCACAGGCCTTTTCGTCGGCTATGGCCACCGACGACCTCGATGAGTTCCGGACGGGCGGCCGGGGCCTGGACGACGGTCGCTGCGGTCATGACTTGGCCCCGGCCCATTCCCGGACCGAATACTCGTGGTCGAACGATCCGTCGGCGTTCAGGAACTTGTAGGCGGCCTCGAGCTGGTCCACGCCGACCTGGGGGAACGGCTCGGTGTTGAACTCCTCAGCGCGGGTGGACTTCTGGACGAACTTCAGGTCGGTGTCGTCGGTCTGTGCGACCCAGGCCAGGTAGTCGTCGAAATTCTCGGTGATGTCGCGGTTGACGCTGGTGACCGCCTGCTGCCAGGCACCGATGAACTCGGGGTGGGCGTCGGTGAACGAGCGCAGGGCGATGTTGGTGCCGGTGCTACCGAAACCGTGCCGCGACAGGCTGTCGATGATCGGGAAGCCCTTGGATTCCAGCTCGGCCGCGCTGGCGCCGGTCACGACTGCGGCGTCGATCTTCCCGGAACTCAGGCCGGCGATGGACTCGGGCGTCGGCACGTCGCGCACGTGGATCTGGCCGGTCAGCCCTGCGGCATCGATGAGTTGCCGGGCGGCCCGGTCCCGGATCGTGCCCTGCGGAGCGGTGATGTCCTTGCCGACCAAGCCTTTGATCTCGGTGGGCCCGCCCTTGGCGCCCACCAGCCACGCGTCGCCGTTCACCGAATCCAGGGACAGCAGAACCACTTTCGGGTCGCGACTCCGGGCCCGCAGGCCCGGGTTGTCGCCGATGGCCGCCACGTCGATGGCTCCGGCGAACAGGGCGGAGGCGACGTCGCTACCGGATTGGAAGAACGAGTATTCGATCTTGCCGACCCCGACGGATTTGAGTTGTTCGGTGAGAATGCCCTGCTTGTCACCCCAGCCCAGCGAGCCCGCGGGGGTACCGGTCACCGAGGTGGCCGCGACCCGCAGCGTGTAGCCGTCGGCGTTGTCGTTGGTGCTGCAGGAGACGGCGGTGGCGAGGACGGTGAGCGCAAAAGCGGTGCGCAACAGGCAGTTGAACATGGGAGCGGGCCTCCGGGGGGTCAAGGCGTGAGCACACGCGAATCCGCCCCAGTAGACGCCCGGCCCGATTTCGGGTCGACGGTTTGGCTCAGCTTGACTGGAAGAACCGTTTGCCTTTTGGTGAGCGAATGTGAGTTCGCGTGTTCATCAGGCAGCCTCGCCTTGCGGTGAGGCGGTCCCCGTCTGATCCACCGGCCGGTGGTGCGGGGTTGACGCTTCATCGCCGGCTGCCTCACCCGCTGGCGCGGGTTCGGTCTCACGCGTGGCTCCACGTCCTGCCACCGGGCCACTCCCGGCAGGACCCTGTTCACCCACAACTGGTGTGGGTACGCCGAGTCGGGCGAGGTTGATCGCAGCACCCAGATCACGGTCGATCCGCATACCGCAGCCGTCACACTCGAAGATTCGATCGGCCAGGGTGAGGTTTGGCTTTCGCCTCCCACAGGCCGTGCACATCTTCGACGACGGAAAATATCGGTCGGCCTCCACCAGAGCGCTGCCGTACCAACGAGTCTTGTAACCGAGCATCCGCCGCACTTCGGCCAGTGCGGCATCAGCCAGCGCACGATTGAGGCCTCGCTTGCGCGCACCTCCCTTGGCGCGCATACCCGCGGCGTTCAAGGTTTCGACCACTATCACCTGATGCTGCTGGGCCAGTGCGGTGGTGGCCTTGTGCAGCACGTCGCGGCGCACCGCCGCGGCATGGGCATGCGTGCGGCCGATCCGGGCCTGGGTGCGCCGCCACCGCTTCGACGGTGTCCGCTTGGCCTTGACAGCCCGATCGTAGGGGCCGTGCTGACGCGCCGCGCGCCGCTGCAATGCCCGCAACCGAGATCGGGCCGCGCTCAGCGACTTCGGTGCTGCGATCCGGTCGACTTCAACACCGTCGGGCGTGGCGATGACCAGCAGACTGTCGGCCTTCACCCCGACGTCAACACCGACCACCGCATGGGCCGAGCGGCGTGCGTGCGCCGGCCGCGTCTTGGCCTGCACGATCACCGCCAGGGCGCAGTGCCAGCGCCCGGCAGAGTCTTGGCGCACGGTGGCCGACAAGACTCTGGCCGTACCGGCCTCGATGCGGCGGGCCAGCTTGCGGGTCGATTCGTGGGTGCGGACCGCGCCCAGCCGCGGCAGGGTGACGTGGCGGCGGTCGGCCTCGATCCGGATGGCCCCGGTGGTGAACCGCACCGACTTCGGGGCCCGAGCCGACGTGAACCGAGGGAACCCGACCACCGGGCCCTTACGCTCACCGGTACGGGACTTCGACCACGCATCGAGTCCGCGGGCCAACCCGTCCAGGCCGCTGTTGTAGGCCTCCTTGGAGTTCTCACCCCACCACGGCGCGCATGACACCTTGCGCTGATTCCAGGCCTTGCGCAGTGCCGGCAACGACCACCCCAACCCCGGAGTCAACTGCGCCTCGTCGATGCCGTAGCTGCGTTCAGCAGCGCGCTGATCCATCACCGCCTTCACCAGCGCCAGCATGTGATTGTGGGCGAACCGTGCCGCGCCCGCGTGAGAGGCCAACGCCCGCAGCTGCGTTGGGGTGGGATCCAAGGCGAACCGGTACGCCTGGGCCGTCCACCCCGGAGGGATCTCGAACCTAGCCATCCCCACCCACCTCGACAGGCTCAGTCTGCATGGTGGCGGTCACCGCCCGCACCGCCCGGTTCCGCGCGCCCCAGCGACCGTACAGGCACGCGCACATCGAGGTCAGCACCTCGATCATGTCGCGCACCAGATCGTCGACGGTCTCACCCTGGTCAATGACGATCACCTTGCGGCCGTGCGCGGACAACGCCGCTTCGAGATGCTCAACCCCGAAGCGTGCCAACCGGTCCCGGTGTCCCACAATCACCACTGAAGCAGCCGGGTCCGACAGAATCCGGCGCAACTTCGCCGCGCTTCCCATTCAACTCTGACCCGACCTCGGTCACCACTTCGCCAACCACATGCCCGTTCGAAGTGGCCCAAGCAGCCAGCCGTGCGACCTGCCGATCCAGATCCTGGCGCTGATCATGCGACGACACCCGCGCATACACGACGGTGCGGCCTGCCTCGCCACCGGCCGGAGCATCTACCCGGATCGTCCCAGACTCCAACCGGCGCGCAGGCACCGGCATCCGATCCTCACGAAACCACCGATACGCCGTCTGCGAATGCACACCATTCGCACACGCCCACCCTGCCAACTTCACATACCCACTAAAACGCACATTCGATCACGAATACTCACATTCAGCTGAGCAGTTCAGAACCCTGTGAGTGAGTGGGTGATTGACCGGTCTGCGAGCCGCACAGTACGGTGGAACAACTATTTGGTACCACATGGACGGGGAATCGGATCGGTGACGACGCAACAGGCTGTGGAGCTGTACTACGACCCGTTCGACAACGACATCGACGACGATCCGTACCCGATCTGGAAGCGGATGCGCAGCGAGGCGCCGCTCTACTACAACGAGAAGTACAACTTCTACGCACTGAGCCGCTGGGACGACGTGGCCCGTGAACTACCCAACTGGCAGGCCTACCGGTCCGGGCGGGGCACGACGGCCGACATCCTGTTCAGCGGCATTGAGGTCCCGCCGGGCATCCTGCTGTTCGAGGACCCCCCGCTGCACGATCTTCATCGTCGACTGCTGTCGAAAGTCTTCACGCCGCGCCGCATGCTGGCCGTCGAGGACCTGGTGCGCGGCTTCTGCGCGAAGGCGCTGGATCCCCTTCGCGGGCAGGACGGACTGGACTTCGTCGCCGACCTGGGGGCGTTCATGCCGATGCGGACCATCGGCTATCTGCTGGGTATTCCGGAGGAAGGTCAGGAGCAGATCCGCGCCAGCACCGACAAGAACATCGCACTCTCCGACGCGACCACCGATGTCAGTGCGACGGTGTTCGTGGAGTCCCTCGCGATGTTCTCGGAGTACATCGACTGGCGGGCCACCCATCCTTCCGACGACCTGATGACCGAGCTGCTCAACGCCGAGATCGACGAACCCGACGGCACCCGGCGCAAGCTGGAACGCACCGAGGTGCTGGCGTACACCGCGATGATCGCCGGCGCGGGCGGCGAAACCACGGCTCGGCTCATCGGTTTCATGGGGCAGCTGCTCGGTGAACATCCCGACCAACGGCGCGAGCTGGTGGCCGACCCGAGCCTCATCCCGGGTGCGGTGGAGGAGACGTTGCGCTTCGAACCGCCGTCACCGGTGCAGGCCCGGTACGTCGCCCAGGATGTCGAGCACTACGGACAGACCATCCCTGAGGGCTCGTACATGTTGCTGCTCAACGGATCGGCCAATCGTGACGAGTCGAAGTTCACCGATCCCGACCGCTTCGACATCCACCGCATCGGCGGTCACCTGAGCTTCGGTCAGGGCCTGCATTTCTGTCTGGGCTCGGCGCTGGCCCGGCTGGAGGCCCGGGTGGCGTTCGAAGAAGTGCTCAAGCGGTGGACAGACTGGGAAGTCGACTACCCCAACGCTTTCCGCGCCCACACGTCCAGTGTCCGCGGCTGGGCGCGGCTGCCGGTCAAGTTCTAGGGGGACTGGCGACCGTCGGTACGCTCCAGCGTCCGGTCGCGGGCAACACGGTGAACAGGATGGCGGCCAGCGGTAGGGCGGGCATCGCGTAGACGACGGGATGCAGTCGGGCCCCGGCGATGAACAGACTGCCGAAGATCAGCAGGCCGATGACCGCACCGACGACGACCAGGAGCCGGCCCATCCGGCGTCGCAGCAACAATGCGATGAGCCCGCCGATGGTTGCTGCAGCCGAGATCGCCGCCAGGAAACCGATGGCGACGCAGAACAATCGGTCGGTGCGCCACCAGCCTGCGATCAGGTCTGTAGCGATCACGCCGGTGGCCCAGCCGCTGAGGATGGCCAACGTCGCCGCCACGATGGCCGTACGTGGATTGGCACCCGCCGGGGTGCGCGGGACGATCACGGGCCGGGCGCGGGGCACGTAGCTCGTGGCGGCGTCGTCGTCCGCACGGCCGATCAGGCTGGTCTGGGGCTCCGCGCTACCCGCGGTGGGGATGGCGCCGGTGGGATGGCGCCGGATGATGTTCGTGTGGGGTTCGTCGGCCACGGGGACGGGCCGGGAAACCGGGCCCTGTGGCTGGCGCCGGATGATGCGGGTGCGGTCGTCGTCCTCGTCCGGGTGATCGGCTGGTATCTGACCGTCGTCGCTCACTCAGCCAACATAGCTGCCGAGGCTGAGGCCTCGCTTTGACAGCCACGGCACCGGATCGATGCGGCTGGTGCCGTTCTGCAGCACCTCGAAATGCAGGTGGGGGCCGGTGGAATAGCCCCGGTTTCCGACGGTCGCGATCTGATCGCCGGCCATCACCCGGTCGCCCACGCTGACGAGCCACGTGTTGATGTGACCGTAGAGCGTGACGGTGCCGTCGGCGTGGCGGAGTTTGACCCACGCGCCGTAGCCGGCGGTCGGGCCCGAAGCGATGACGACGCCGTCGGAGACCGCCACGATCGGGGTACCGATCGGGCTCGCGAGGTCGATGCCGGCGTGCAGCACGCCCCAGCGGTAGCCGAAGTTCGAGGTCCAGACGTAGCCCTTGGTGGGCATGACGAACAGCGGGCGCGAGAGCCGGGCCTCGCGCTCGGCGCGTTCCTGGGCGAAGGCGGCGGCCTTCGTGATCTCTTCGGCGTGCACCGAGGTGTCGGCGGTCGAGGAGACCGAGACGATCTGCATGCCGTCCACCGAGCCGGTGACGGAGGCGCCTTCGATGTGGCTGCCCTCGGAGGCCAGGATCGTGTCGTCGGCGTTGGTCTCGGTGGGGTTACCCAACGAGTAGGCGCCGGCGGCGGTGGCACCCGCGGCCATGGCGGCGATCATCAGGCGGCTCTTGACGGCGCCCGCGTGCTCCTTGCGGTGGGCACCGCGGCGGCCGGACAGGTTGATCACGTCGGTGGCGGCGACGCCGTCGCTCACGTCGGTGTGGCTGTCCCGGTACGCGTAACGGGAGCCGCGCTCAGTGCCGGCCTCGGGGCGGAAGCGGGAGGGGACGGCGAGGCGGACTGGCACCAGATCGTCGGTGTCGTTTAGATCGTCGAGCTCCGGGGCATATATGACGCTGGATTCGTGATCGTCCGATTCGCGATCATCCTGGCCGGAGGGGGCATCGAACGCTTCGAAAGCGCTGAACGGGATGACGTCGGTGATCTCCGCGGCGTCCAGTTCTTCAGGCGATACCCGGCGCCTGCGGCGGCGCGCGTCCGTCGGCACTCCTCGCGGAGCTGCGGACGAACGATGCTGCGGCAAGACTCGAGAATCCTTCTTCGTCGTGACCTGAACGTTATCTGGACCAGAGGCACGTTAACCAAATCCCAATGATGGTGGCAACTTATGGGTCTATTCCGCGTCGGAATGTGATCCGTATCACCTCCCATGGGCGGTGAGATCTACCACATGAGCCGGAGGCGATGCTAACCCATCACTCGGCGATGGATAAAGTGCCAGCGGGCCCGTCAGAGGTATGCGGACCGGGCAGCTTCGAAGCGCGCTAGAAGCCAAGCAGACAGACAACGCCTATCTAGGAAGCACATGGATCTCTTCGAATATCAGGCAAAAGAGCTGTTCGCCAAGCACAACGTCCCCACGACCCCGGGCCGCGTGACCGACTCGGCCGAGGACGCCAAGGCGATCGCCACCGAAATCGGCAAGCCCGTGATGATCAAGGCACAGGTGAAGGTCGGCGGCCGCGGCAAGGCCGGCGGCGTGAAGTACGCAGCTACCCCCGAGGACGCCCTCGAGCACGCGACCAACATCCTCGGTCTCGACATCAAGGGTCACGTCGTCAAAAAGTTGCTGGTGGCCGAGGCGAGCGACATCGCCGAGGAGTACTACATCTCCTTCCTGCTCGACCGCTCCAACCGCACCTACCTGGCCATGTGCTCGGTCGAGGGTGGCATGGAGATCGAGGAAGTCGCCGCGACCAAGCCCGAGCGGCTGGCCAAGGTTCCCGTCGACGCCGTCAAGGGTGTCGATCTGGCCTTCGCGCGCTCGATCGCCGAGCAGGGTCACCTGCCCGCCGAGGTGCTCGACGCCGCCGCCGTGACCATCCAGAAGCTGTGGGAGGTGTTCATCGGCGAGGACGCCACCCTGGTTGAGGTCAACCCGCTGGTGCGTACGCCCGACGACCAGATCCTGGCGCTGGACGGCAAGGTCACCCTCGACGCCAACGCCGACTTCCGTCAGCCCGGCCACGCCGAGTTCGAGGACAAGGACGCGACCGATCCTCTGGAGCTCAAGGCCAAGGAGAACGACCTCAACTACGTCAAGCTCGACGGCGAGGTGGGCATCATCGGTAACGGTGCCGGTCTGGTCATGTCGACGCTGGACGTCGTCGCCTACGCGGGCGAGAAGCACGGCGGCGTGAAGCCGGCCAACTTCCTCGACATCGGCGGCGGCGCCTCGGCTGAGGTCATGGCCAACGGCCTCGACGTCATCCTGAACGACAGCCAGGTCAAGAGCGTGTTCGTCAACGTGTTCGGTGGAATCACCGCCTGTGACGCGGTGGCCAACGGCATCGTCAAGGCGCTGCAGATCCTCGGTGACGAGGCCAACAAGCCGCTCGTCGTCCGCCTGGACGGCAACAACGTCGAAGAGGGCCGGCGCATCCTGGCCGAGGCCAACCATCCCCTGGTTGTCCAGGCCGAGACCATGGACGCCGGCGCCGACAAGGCCGCCGAGCTGGCGAACAAGTAATTAAGGATTCATGACCCATGTCTATCTTCCTGAACAAAAATTCCAAGGTCATCGTCCAGGGCATCACCGGCGGTGAGGGCACCAAGCACACCGCTCTGATGCTCAAGGCCGGCACCCAGGTCGTCGGCGGCGTGAACGCCCGCAAGGCCGGAACGACTGTGTCGCACAAGGACAAGGACGGCAACGACGTCGAGCTGCCGGTGTTCGCATCGGTGGCCGAGGCGATGAAGGAGACCGGCGCTGACGTGTCGATCGCCTTCGTGCCGCCGGCATTCTCCAAGGACGCCATCATCGAGGCCATCGACGCCGAGATCCCGCTGCTGGTCGTCATCACCGAGGGAATCCCGGTGCAGGACAGCGCTTACGCGTGGGCCTACAACGTCGACAAGGGTGAGAAGACCCGCATCATCGGCCCGAACTGCCCCGGCATCATCACCCCCGGCGAGTCGCTGGTCGGCATCACGCCGAACAACATCACCGGCAAGGGCCCGATCGGGCTGGTGTCGAAGTCCGGCACGCTGACCTACCAGATGATGTACGAGCTGCGCGATCTCGGCTTCTCCACCGCCATCGGCATCGGCGGCGACCCGGTCATCGGGACCACCCACATCGATGCCATCGAGGCGTTCGAGAAGGATCCCGAGACCAAGCTGATCGTGATGATCGGTGAGATCGGTGGCGACGCAGAAGAGAAGGCCGCGGCCTACATCAAGGCCAACGTGACCAAGCCGGTCGTCGGCTACGTCGCGGGCTTCACCGCTCCCGAGGGCAAGACGATGGGCCACGCCGGCGCCATCGTGTCCGACGGTGCGGGCACCGCCGCCGGCAAGCAGGAGGCCCTGGAGGCCGCGGGCGTGAAGGTCGGCAAGACGCCGTCCGAGACCGCCGCCAAGGCGCGCGAGCTGCTCGCAAACCTGTAAGTCGTTACGACGGAAAGGCCCCCGCTACGGCGGGGGCCTTTCTTTTGGCGCGAGCGTGCGCTCGGCGTCCCGGCTAGACGCGCCCGCCGAGGTGCTCGGCCAGGAACCGCTCGACGGCGTGATACATGTCGATTTGGTTGTCGGGGTTGAGGAATCCGTGGCCCTCGTCCTCCTTGACCATGTATTCGACCTCGACGCCACGCTTGCGCAGCGCTTCGACCAGGTTGTCGGACTCGGCCTGCACCACGCGAGAGTCGTTGGCGCCCTGGACGACCAGCAGCGGTGTGCGGATCTGATCGACCTTCGTGATGGGGGAGCGGGCCAGCATGTCGGCCTCCTGCTCGGGATCGTTGTGATTCCCGACGTAGAGGTGCCAGTTGTTGGCCAGGAACGGCCGGGCCACATTCGGCAGCGTGCGCATGAAGTTGGCCAGGCTGGAGATCCCGACGTAATCGACGGCTGCGGCGAAGACGTCCGGAGTGAACGTCACGCCGACCAGTGCGGCGTAACCGCCGTACGAGCCGCCGAAGATCGCCACCTTGTCGCGGTCGGCATAACCCTGCTTGACGGCCCAGTCGACCGCATCGATCAGATCGTCGTGCATCTTGCCGGCGAACTCGCCGATCGCGGCCTTGGTGAACGCCTTGCCGTAGCCGGTCGAGCCGCGAAAGTTGACCTGTAGCACCGCATATCCACGGTTGGCCAGCATCTGCACGTCCGGCTGGAAGCCCCAGCAATCCCGCGACCACGGGCCGCCGTGCACCAGCAGGACCAACGGCAGATCGGTCGGCTCGATCCCGACGGGCAGGGTCAGGTACGAGTGCAGCTCCAGCCCGTCGCGGGCCGTGATGGTCACCGGCGTCATCGGTGCTAGTGAATCTGAATTCAGATTCGGATACGGCCGGAACAGCAGCCGACTCTCGCCGGTGGCGTGGTCGTAGAGGTACGTCGCCCAGGGGTCGCGGTCATGGGTGAAATTGGCCACCCATCGCTGCCCGCTGTCATCGGAAGAGATGCCCCCGAGGTCGCCGTCGGACAGTTTGGTCAGATTCTCCAGTACCGCAGCGAAATTCGGGTCGAGAGCATGAATCACCTGACGTTCCCCGTAGTAGCGGGCGCCGATCAATTCGCCCGTACGCTCGCTCAGGATGAACGGAGACGGCAGCACCATCTGGTTGCCGAGGTCGAACGTCGGGTGGCTGTCCACTTCGGTCTCCGCGCCGGTGGCCACGTCGATGCGGGCCAGTCGGGTCCTGTCGGTGCCCTCATTTGATCCGAGCCAGATGCCGGTGCCGTCCGGGGAGATGGCGACAGGGAAGATACCCAGCGGATAGTCGGTGCCGTCGTAGACCTTGATGGGTCGCAATGAGGCTGTGGCCGAGTCCCATTGCGATATCTCGACGTCACCGTCGGCCGTCAACGTGTTGGTGAACAGATCACCGTTGGGGGCGCACAGCCACATGATGACATTGCCGGGGTTCTCCGCCAGAAGGGTGAGTTCTCCTGTCGCGATGTCGAGTTCGTACGCATCGACCAGTTCGGGATTGCGGTTGTTGGTCTGCACGATCGCTTTTCCTGGTCGGCCCTTGGTGAGGTCGAAGCTCGCCCTGGCTCCCGGAAACGGTGTCAGATCCACTGCGGTGGTGTCGGGGTTGTCCAGATCGATGCGGTAGATGTGGAAGTTCTCGTCACCACCGTTGTCCTGCATGTAGAGCAGCCATCGCGGATCGTCGGTCCATTGGTAGATGTAGACGCTGCGGGTTTCATCCGCGGTGACACAGCGTGGCGGAGTGTCACCGTCGAGGTCTTGGATCCATACGTTGAGGCGGTTCTTCCACGGTGCCAGATAGGCGATCTTGGTTCCGTCGGGCGAGATCCTGGCAGCTGTGCGCTCGGGTGGGCTGAAGAATTCCTCCACCGAGATGAGTTCAGGCAACGCCATGAGGTTCCTTAAGTTCGTAGGTGCAGACAAGCTCTTTCGGGATGGGTCAGGACGCGACAGGGCCGCCGAGGCGCCCGTTGGTGGCGTCGCGGATCGCCCGGTCGATCAGCGAGAGTGCCTGCTCCCCGGTGACCGTCTTCCCCTCGACGATCACCGCCACGCTGACGTCCTCATCGACGACGCGGAACGCCCCGGTGACGGCGGCGGCGCAGAGTCGCACGGTGAGATCGTCGGCGGGCAGGCCCAATCGGTCGGCGATCACCGGGATGAAGCCCTGCTCCATCCGGTCATGCACCATCAGGTAGGCGGTGCGCAGTGCCGGTTCCGATGGAGTCATGGTGGCGATCCGCATCGCACTGATCTCATCGGCCACGTCCTGGGGCGCCAGTGGATGTGTAACCCCGTCAGCGGCAAGATGTTCGGCCAACGACAGGTCATGCGGCCAGCGGTTCAGGATGGCGATGAACCGGTCTGCGGACTTGGCCAGCACCGGTTCGACGCAGCTCTCCTTCGCGCGGAAGTAGCGCCAGATCGTGCGCGTCGAAAGCCCTGCCGCCGCGGCGATGTCGTCACCGCTGGTGGCGGCGACGCCTTGCTCCCAGAACAACTTGCAGGCGTGCCGTGACACCTCGAGACGAGCCTGCTCCTGCTTTTCGCCCATCGCCTCACCTCCAGAACTTGTCACTTAGTGACAGCTCCAATGTGTCACTAAGTGACAGAGTCGTCAAGGTGTGCTGGTCAGAGGGGTTCTGTCTCGCGGTTTTCTACACCCGGGTCGTTCCGCTTCGGTTTGCGTCGCCGCTTTCTACACCCGGGTCGCGCTCCAGGACTCGGAACGACCCTGCCGTAGAAAACGGTGACGTGCCCAGGTCAGTACGCCCAGCTCCCACCGGGTGAGATCACGAAACCGTGGTGATAGGCGGTGTAGCAGGCGACGAAGTCGTCCCCGGCTGCGCACCCGGAATCGTTGACGACGAGCTTCTGGCCGGCGGGCAACTCTTTCGGTTCGCTGTCCTTGCCCCACTGGCCGCCGCCCGTGAAAGTGAATTCGAAATCGCCATCAGAGGTTTCGCTGACAGATTGCACGACAGTCTCCCAGGCCGGCGCCTTGCCCGGCAGCTCTTGGCCACCGGCACCGCGGGGGAATCCGGGCATGTGCGCAGCGCGGCAGTCGATCATTCCCAGCCCGTCGACACCGGTGGTCTGGCCGTACACATTGGCCAAGCAGGTCACGCCCGCCGCCGTGAACGAGACCTGGGTGTCGTCGTGCCAGTTGGTGCTGCTGTAGCCGGCAAGGTCGGCAACGTGGAAGGCGGCGAGATCTGGAAAGGTCCCGGCCGGGGGAGAGGGGTATGAGTGCGGTCCCGAAATCGGCCGTCCTTCAGTCGCTGTGGTGCAAGCGCTCAGGGCAGTCGTCGTCAGTACCGCCGCGGTGATCGCCGTTGCGACCCGCATCAGAACGTCCAACTACCCGAGGGTTGCAGCACGAAGCCGTGATTGTGGTCGGCGTCGATGCAGGCCACCAGGTTGTTCTTGCCGACGACGCAGGTGCTGTTGTCGCCGACGAGTTTCTTGCCGGTGGTGATCGGCTTGAATCTGGCTGAAGCGCAGGCACCTTTGGTCCGCGTGATGGAGTACGGAGTGTCGCTCGGGCTGTCGTCGGGCTTGCTCACCCTAGGACAACCGTCGCCACCCAGTGAGTCGGGAACCCCGTCGATGTTGCCGCCGCAGACCACCGTCTTACGCGGTCCGTTGTCAAGCACACAATGGATCTGCTCTGGACTGACGAATGCCGTACCGCCCAAGCTGTAATCCTTGGGATCTACCGCGGTGAATGAGTTCAGGTCGGGGAAACCCTCCGGGGGTGCGGGGAGTTCGGAAGTCGACGAGCAGGCCGCGAGCACGAAGACCGGGACCGCCAAACATTGGGCCAACCTCATCAGAACGCCCAGCTGCCGGACGCTTGTAGGACGAATCCGTGACTGTGCCAGTTGTCGATGCAGGCTACGAGGTTCTGATCCCCAACTGCGCAGGTTGTGCCGTACGCCTCGAAAGTCAGTTTCTCCCCGGGATTGAGCAAGTCGTCGGACGTGGGAACGCATGGCTTGTCAGACTTCTCGAACTGAAACGGCTCGGATGGATTCTCGCGGGTAACGGACGTGCACGTGCTTTTCTGGTCAGCTACCAGACCGGGTAGGTCTCCATAGCACCAGGTGCCGCCACCGAGGGCGCACGAGATCCCGGATTGGGTCCGGAAGAAGGCGTAACCGTTGGCCCATTTGTCCGGGCGGGTGAACGTCCGGCCGTCATGCACTTCTTTGAAGAGTGAGAGGTCTGGAAATCCGGGCGGCGCGGCGCTAGCCGTCGCTGGAAAGAACGTTGCGAGGCTCGTCGACAATGCCAGGAAGACGAGGCATCGCTTCGTAGACCTGCAGGCTTTGCTCATCGTGCTGCTCTCCATTTGTTAGTGCTGCACCGTGACAGTTGTCGAGTAGGTCTGGGGGTTATATGGCATTTTCGGCTGTTCGGGTGTTGGTCCCTTCCACCATTCAGGTCGCTCCCAAGTGCTGACTCGCAATTGGACCGTTTCCTTGCCTGTGACCGGGTCGTAAGTCGTGTCGATGACGGTTGGCCCATAGGGCGGTGCAGGCGGTGAGCCTGGCCAATTCGGATGAGGGCCTGGTGGAAATAAGTCGGTGCGCGGGGCGGTGAGCAACCCTGCCGGGGTAGCGGCTGTTACTGCACCGATTGGCTGTTGATTGCCATCTCGGACAACGTTGTCCGAGCCGACGAGCATGTATCCGCCACCTTTGAGTGCGACGAGTTGACTTTCTCGATCGCCAGGAAGTCCCTGTATTTCCCCCTGGGGCTTCAGAGTCTGCATCCACCCGTTCGGATTGGTGGGGTCGATCGGATCGGACATGTACAGCATTCTCGTTCGATCGCCGGGGTGAGGGCCGGTGTTTCCGACTACGACCATGCGGTTGGTCTTGGGGTCGTAGACGCCGCTGGCTTGGGAGATTCCTGAGAGGGCACCGATGCTCTTCGACGGATCGGACAGATCGACCACAGTCGTATTGGCAGTCGCATACTCGGGATTGGGATCTCCATTCGGCAGCGTGTAAGGGACCTCGCTGTAGAGCGCGTACTGCTTGCCGTCGGGGCCGACGATCGTGCCGGTCGGTAACGGCCGAACTTTGTCACGCCCTTCGGGGTTGTCCACTGACGGCTTGTTCGCGTCGATCTCCAACGGATTTCGTTGGCCGTTCAATGTGGGGTAGCCGGTCCGTCCGTCGCCGCTGATCTCGATGCCTGTGCCAGGCAGCGTGGAATTCAGGTCCGCCGCCTTGCTTTCGGGCCTCAGTGGACCTGGCAGTCCGGTGACCTGTGGGTTACCGGGCTTCCCGCTGTCCGGAGCTCCTCCCTTGCCGCCCTCAAGATCGAACTCGCGCAACTTCGCCGTCATGCCGTCGAGTTGGTCGGCGACTTGTTGATCGGTTGTTTCCAGCACTACGGCCTTGGCGCGAATGTCGGCTTGTGCGTGCGCTGCCTTCAGTCTCCGCATCAGGGCCAGGGCGGGGCTTATTATCCATGGCACGCGGTCGGTAACTGTCAAGTCCTCGCTCACCGAAAAGAACTGGGCCTCGGCGTCTTTGATCGCATTTACCGCGTCGTCTTTGGCCGCGTCGATCGATTCCGCTCCCGACTTGGCGATGCCCGCGGTCTCCCGCATGAGGTCGAGCGTTCCCCGGACCTTGGCCATGTTCTCGGACAACTTGTCATTCGCTCGGTCTGACGCCGGGCCGGTCCAGGGAACGCCGCCAACAGTGCTTTGTGCCTTGCTGTAGTGCTCTTGGATGATGGTGGCGGCGCGCTCCCATCCGAGCGCCGCGGATTTCAGGTGGCCCGTCGTCCAACCCTCGACGCGGGAACGTGTCAGCATCTGGACCCGCTGCTCCTACTTCGACGGGTTCATCGTGTGGATAACGGCACCAGCACTGGCCGAGTCGGTCGCATCGTAGTAGCGCGCTGCCTGGGCGATGTTGTCTGCGAACTGGAGAAGGTTAGCGGAGCACTCGCTCATGACGTGGTTGGTTGCAGCGGTTACCGCAACCGTGGCCCTTGCCGATGGCTGATCGGCTGGTGGTTGCCACTCGTGAGTGAGTGAATGGTCGAGTTCGTCGCTGAGCCCGGCCAGGTCTTGGGCAGCCCCGTTCAGCGCCGCGGTATCGAGCCTCAATGGCTGCGTCACCCATCCACCCTAATGCGACTCATGGGGGCAGATACGCACCGATTTCGCCCGCGAAACCCCGATCGGTTAGCCTCACGAATTAACACCTGTCAAGGAGATGGTCATGGTCGATCCGCGCACCCCCGTCATCGTCGGCGTCGGACAGTTCACCGAACGCATCGACCTCGACGGCTACCGCGGGATGTCCTCGGTCGAGCTGGCCACCGAGGCGGCCAAGGCGGCTGTGCACGACTGCGGCGCCGACAGTGCCGCCGTGGCGCAGGCCATCGACACCGTGGCGGGCACGCGGCAGTTCGAGATCTCCGGTCCGCAGTCGGCAACCCTGGGCGTGTCGAACAACTACCCGCGCTCGGTGGCGCGCAACGTCGGCGCCGAGCCTGCCCGCGCGATCCTCGAGGTCATCGGCGGCCAGAGTCCGCAACACCTGGTCACTGAGTTCGCCGGAGCCATCTCGGCGGGCGAGGCCGAGGTGGTGCTGCTGTTCGGCTCGGAGAACACCTCCACACTGCGGTATTTCTCCAAGCGTGACGACAAGCCGGACCACTCCGAGACGATCGACGGCCAGTTGGAGGACCGTGGCTTCGGTTACGACGGCATCTTCGACGAGTACACGATCAAGCACGGGCTGATCGGTGCCCCGGTGCAGTACGGCCTGCTGGAGAACGCCCGCCGCGCCCGGCTCGGGCTGTCGGTAGGCGACTACCGACAGGCGATGGCCGAGCTGTTCGCGCCGTTCTCCAAGGTGGCCGCCAAGAACCCGTATTCGTCTGCGCCGGTGGAGCGTTCGGTCGACGAGCTGGCCACCGTCACCGAGAGCAACCGGATGATCTGCGACCCGTATCCGCGCATGATGGTGGCGCGCGACCAGGTCAACCAGGGCGCGGCGGTGCTGCTGATGTCGGTCGAGTCTGCCCAGAAACTCGGTGTGCCCGAAGAGAAGTGGGTCTACCTGCGCGGCCATGCCGACATGAAGGAAATCAAGCTGCTGGAGCGTGCCGAACTCGGTTACAGCGAAGCTGCGGTGATCGCCGTCAACGAGGCGCTGCGGATCGCCGGTATCGGATTGGACGACGTCGCGGCCTTCGATCTCTACAGCTGCTTCCCGTTCCCGGTGTTCAACATCTGTGACGGCACCGGTCTGGCGGCCGACGACGAGCGTGGCCTTACCCTCACCGGTGGCCTGCCGTTCTTCGGTGGCCCGGGCAACAACTACTCGATGCACGGTATCGCCGAAGCTGTCAATGAAATGCGCGACAAGCCAGGGAAATTCGCGCTCGTCGGGGGCAACGGCGGTATCGCGAGCAAGTATTCGGTCGGCATCTACTCCACCGAGCCGGCCGACTGGGTGGCCGACGAGAGCGCCGCCCTGCAGGCCGAGTTCAACGCTCAGCAGCGCGTCGCCATCACCGAAAAGGCTGACGGCCCGGCGACCATCGAGACCTACACCGTCCGCTACGACTGGACGCCGCGCACCGGGATCATCATCGGGCGCCTCGATTCCGACGGCAGTCGCTTCCTGGCGACGACGACCGATGAGGCGCTGGTGCAGCTGCTCTCCGACGGGGAACCGCTGGGCGCGTCGATCATCGTGAAGTCCGGGGAGAAGCGGAACACGGCGACGCCGGCATAAGCCGACCTGCTCAGAAGAGCCTCGTCCAGCGAGGGCCCAGCACAAACCCGTGCCTGCCGATACGGCATGCCGTTATGTTGCTGTCGATGCCGCAGACAAGGTCATCGTTGGGTTGCCGCACGACGTGCTGGGCGGGCAGTAACGGAGGTGCAGTGGCCAGGGGAGGGCTCGGGCCGGTGAGCTTACGAATCGTGGCGGCAGACCGTCGTTCGGCAGCCACGGACCAGAGCCCCGGCCCTTTGTCCGGCCGCTGCCCCCAACATTCAATCCGCGCGTAGTCGGGATCGGGATAGTCATTCGACGAGCACGTCAGGCCGTTCGGTGTCCGGAAGCTGTATCCCGAATATCTCTGCCCGCCAGAGAAATACGTGTCATGGTCGGCGGGCGTGTATCCGCTGAAATCAGGAAAGCCCTTGCCATCGCTGGGGCCGGTACCGGGTGCGCAGGCGGAAAGAAGTGCGATGAGGCAGACGACGAGGCGTCCCGCGGTGCGCACCCGGGTCAGCGTAACCGCGAAATCGACGCCATGGTCGTTGTTGTTGAACTTTTACGACCATGGCGTCGATCTCGGCGCGCTCGGCGCTAGATACAAGACCCAGAACTAGACTAGCGTCGCCAACTTGCCCGCGAGCCGCTCGACGTACGCCGACACCTCGGCCTCGGACTTGTCCGGCAGCCCGAACAGCACCTCGGTGACGCCGAGTTCGCGCCAGTGCGCGAGCTTCTCGGGGTCCGGCTTGAAGTCCAGCGCCACGATCTGCGGTGCACCGTCCCGCCCGGCGGCGGCCCAGGTGTCCTGCAGCAGCTTGACAGGTTCGTCGATGTTGAAGTCGCGCGGCGTGGTGATCCAGCCGTCAGCCGACTTGGCGATCCACTTGAAGTTCTTCTCGGTGCCGGCCGCGCCGACCAGGACCGGGATGTGGGACTGCACGGGCTTGGGCCAGGCCCACGACGGCCCGAAGTTCACGAATTCGCCTTCGTAGGAGGCTTCTTCCTGTGTCCACAGTGCACGCATGGCCTCCAGGTACTCGCGCAGCATGGTGCGGCGCCGGCCCGGGGGAACGTTGTGGTCGGTGAGTTCGTCGGTGTTCCAACCGAATCCGACGCCCAGTGACACGCGCCCGCCGGACAGGTGGTCCAGGGTGGCGATGGATTTGGCCAGCGTGATCGGGTCGTGCTCGACGGGCAGCGCGACGGCTGTCGACAACCGCACCCGCGACGTCACTGCACAGGCGGTGCCCAGCGATACCCACGGATCGAGGGTCCGCATGTAACGGTCGTCGGGCAGGGACTCGTCACCGGTGGTCGGGTGAGCGGCCTCGCGCTTGATTGGGATGTGGGTGTGCTCGGGGACGTAGAACGTCGTGAAACCGTGATCGTCGGCGAGTTTGGCGGCCTTGGCCGGGGCGATGCCGCGGTCACTGGTGAAGAGAACAAGCCCATAGTCCATGACCAGAATTAGAACGTGTTTCAGTCTCGGTGGCAAGACGGACCGTCTCGTTAGTTGGCTTCGCGGCAGAAAACTTCATCGCGATCGATACCCGCGACGGAGTTCCTGCGGTTTGCTGGGATCACCGGCATGACGACTGAACGCATCGCCGACCACGTCAAGTTCGCCTACTGGGTGCCCAACGTCAGCGGCGGCCTGGTCACCAGCGATATCGAGCAGCGCACCGACTGGAATTACGAGTACAACAAGAAGCTCGCGCAGACCGCGGAGGCCAACGGCTTCGAGTATGCGCTGTCGCAGGTTCGCTATGAGGCCAGCTACGGCGCGGAGTACCAGCATGAGTCCACCAGCTTCAGTCTCGCCCTGCTGTTGGCCACGCAGAGGCTTAAGGTCATCGCCGCGGTTCATCCGGGCCTGTGGCAGCCGGCGGTATTGGCCAAGCTCGGCGCCACTGCCGACCATCTCAGCAACGGCCGCTTCGCCGTCAACGTCGTCTCGGGCTGGTTCAAGGACGAGTTCACCCACCTGGGCGAACCCTGGCTCGAACACGACGAGCGCTACCGGCGCAGCGCGGAATTTCTGCAGGTTCTCCGCAAGATCTGGACCGAGGACGACGTGGATTTTCGCGGCGACTTCTACCGGATCCACGATTTCACCCTCAAGCCCAAGCCGCTCAACACTCCCGAGCGTCCTAACCCCGAGCTGTTCCAGGGCGGCAACTCGACCGCAGCCCGCCGCAACGGCGGCTATTACGCCGACTGGTACTTCTCCAACGGCAAGGACTTCGACGGCCTCACCGAACAGCTCGTCGAGGTACGCGATCACGCCCGCAACGCCGACAGAGAGGTGAAGTTCGGTCTCAACGGGTTCATCATCGCCCGCGACACAGAGAAAGAGGCGAAGGAAGTTCTCCGCGAAATCGTGGCCAAGGCCAACAAGCCCGCAGTCGAAGGCTTCCGCAGTGCGGTGCAGCAGGCCGGCAACTCCACGGGCGACAAGAAGGGCATGTGGGCCGATTCCAGTTTCGAGGATCTGGTGCAGTACAACGACGGCTTCCGCACCCAGTTGATCGGCACACCTGAGCAGATCGCCGAACGCATCGCCGCCTACCGCAAACGTGGTGTGGACCTGATCCTCGGCGGATTCCTGCATTTCCAAGAGGAAATCGAGTACTTCGGGGCCAACGTGCTGCCGCTGGTCCGCGAAATCGAGGCAGCCGAAACGGATTCCGCCGACGCACCCGTCCTGGTATCAGCTTGAGACCGCGCTGACACCACGCACGCGCGCCCGGCGCCCAGCCGGGTGCGCTAGCGTGGAAGATCGAATCGCTCACGTGGTCGGTATTCATGCCTGCGTGAACACACGTCGCGAAGCTTGATAGCACAGGAGAGGTCATGACCTACCCGCCCGGTAATCCCGGATACCCGCCGCCGAACCCACAGTCGGGTTCGCAGTTCGACGCCACCCAGCAGTTCGCCAAGGCGGTCCCCGCACCGGCTCCGGCGGCCCCGGCAGCGGCTCCGGCCGCCGCGCAACCCGGCGAGAACAAGCTGCCCGAGATCCTGCTGGCAGTCGTGGCCGTCGCCGGCCTGCTCATCTACTTCGTGAGCTTCGCCCTCGACGCCTCGACGTCGCAGGGAATGGTCGTGCTCGTGGCGCTGCCACTGTTGGCAGGTCTGTTGGCCGGTGTCAGCCTGTTGCCCAAGCAGAACAAGTACACGGGAGTGGTCGCAGCCATCGCGACGATTCCGTTCTTGTTCGTGATCGGCGCCGTGGTGTCCAGCGGTGGATCGGCCGACTGGACGATCTGGGTTCTCCTGGTCCTCACCCTGATCCAGGCCGGTGCCGCCATCGCCGCGCTCCTGTTCGAAGCGGGCATCATCACGCCCCCGGCACCCAAGCCGCAGTTCGACCAGCAGCCGCAGTACGGCCAGTACGGCGGCCCGTCGCAGTACTACGGTCAGCAGCACCAGCCGCAGCACGGCGGCCAGCCCTACCAGCAGGCTCAGCCGCAGCAGCCCGGTTACCCCTCGCAGTACGGCGGCTACTCGAGCGGCCCGAACACCGGTGGCTACCCCGTGCAGTCCCCGCAGGGCCAGCAGGGTCAGCAGCCGAGTGGCCCGCCCACGCCTCCGACCGGCTACCCCACCTACGGCCAGCCGCAGCAGTCGGGCTCCTCGGCGCCCGGCGCCGGCCCGGCACAGCAGCCGCCTTCACAGCAATCTGGCCCTGCGCCGTCGTAAGCTGATCGGCGCGTGCGCTTCCCGCGCACGCGCCGATTATTGCGAGGAGCAGCCCACCAAGTGAGTAACCGGCCAGTCGGCACCCGCCAGGCACGTGAGTTGCTCCGGGTCGCGTTCGGGCCGTCCGTCGTCGCGCTGGTGGTCATCGCCGCGGTTGTCTTGTTGCAACTGCTGATCGCCAACAGCGATATGACGGGCGCGCTCGGTGCGATCGCCAGCATGTGGCTGGGCGTGCACCAGGTGCCGGTCTCGATCGGCGGGCGCGAGCTGGGTGTGATGCCGCTGCTGCCGGTGATGGCGATGATCTGGGGCACCGCGCGCACCACCGCCGCGGCCACCGCCCCGAATTCCTCCTGGTTCGTCACCCGCTGGGTCGTTGCCTCGGCGCTGGGCGGGCCCATTCTGATCGCGGCCCTTCTGCTGGCCGTCATCCATGACGCCGCCTCGGTCATCGGCGAACTACAGACCCCGAATGCCCTGCGTGCTTTCTGCAGCGTCCTGGTCGTGCACGCGATCGGCGCGCTGATCGGCGTCGGGTCGAAGGTGGGCCGACGCACACTCACCGCCCTGCCGCTGCCGGATTGGCTGCCCGACGCGATCCGGGCCGCCGTCGCAGGCGTTCTCGCCCTGTTCGGGCTTTCCGGTGCGGTGACTGCGGTGTCCCTGGTGGTGCATTGGGGCACGATGCACGATCTGTTCGCGATCACCGACAGCCTGTTCGGCCAGCTCAGCCTGACGCTGTTGTCGATCCTCTACATCCCCAACGTGATCGTGGGGGCCTCGGCCATCGCGGTCGGATCCAGCGCCCATGTCGGGTTGGCCGCCTTCAGTTCGTTCACCGTGTTCGGCGGCGACATTCCCGCGGTGCCGGTGCTGGCAGCGGTGCCCACGCCGCCGCTGGGCCCGATCTGGGTGGCGCTCCTGATCGTGGGGGCGGCCTCGGCCGTGGCAGTGGGGCAGCAGTGTGCACGACGACCGCTCCCGATCGGGGCGGCCACCGGGAAGTTGCTGGTGGCGTCGACGCTGGCCGCGGTGACGATGGCGCTGGCCGGTTTCGCCGGTGGCGGCCGGCTGGGCAATTTCGGATCGGTGGGCGTCGATCAGGCGACGTTCGGGCCTGCGGTGTTCCTGTGGTTCGTCGGGATCGGCGGGCTGACGGTGGCGATGTCCGGCGGCCTGACTCGCAAGCCGCGGCCGGTAGCCCCGAAGCCCGCGCCCGAGCCTGAGCCAGCGGCCCCGCAGCCCGAGCCCGAGGGTGAGGAAGAGCAGGAATCCGACGTCGTCGACGAGGATGAGGGCGACGTCGATTACGACGAGCCAGATCCGGAACCGGAGCTCGAACCCGACGAACCGCTGGTGTCCTGGTCGGCCGAGGAGACCCAGGCCGACGAGCCCACGCCCGAGTACGTCGATCGATATGTCGAGTACGACGACGTGCAGGAAATCGTCCAGGACACCAGCCCCCGGCGCTTTGAAGACCTCGATGACGATCCCGAGGATCACTTCATCGTTGACGACATCCCCCACGACCCAGCGACCGGCGATCAGCCGCGCCGTGCGGGCGACTAGGCTGCTGCGCGTGCAGCAACCGTTACAAGTGCCTCCGAGTGCACCGGCACGGCTGGTAGTGCTGGCTTCGGGGACAGGGTCGTTGCTCGCCTCGCTACTGGCCGCCGCCGTCGACGACTATCCGGCCCGGGTGGTCGCGGTCGGCACCGACCGCAAATGTGCGGCGGTGGACATCGCGGCCGCGGCGGGGGTGCCCTCGTACACCGTGCGGTTGGGCGATCATCCGGACCGCGCCGCCTGGGATGCCGCGCTCACCGAGGCCACTGCCAACCATCAGCCCGATCTGGTGGTCTCGGCCGGGTTCATGAAAATTCTGGGCGGCCAGTTCCTTTCCCGTTTCCCTGGCCGCGTCGTCAACACCCACCCGGCGTTGCTGCCCGCGTTCCCCGGGGCGCATGCGGTGCCCGAGGCGTTGGCGTACGGCGTGCGGGTGACCGGCTGCACCGTTCATCTCGTGGACTCCGGGATGGATACCGGGCCGATTCTGGCCCAGCAGGCCGTCGAGGTGCTCGATGATGACACCGAAGAGACTTTGCATGAGCGCATCAAGGTGGTCGAACGTCGACTGCTGGTGGATGTGCTGGCCGCGCTGGCAAATCGCGGCGTGACCTGGACTGGACGAAAGGCGACCATAGGGTGAGCGAGAAGAAACCGATCCGGCGAGCGCTGATCAGTGTCTATGACAAGACCGGCCTGGCCGATCTGGCCCGCGGCCTGCATGAGGCGGGCGTGGCCATCGTCTCGACTGGGTCGACCGCCAAAACCATTGCCGCCGCTGGTGTTCCGGTCACTCCGGTGGAAGAGGTGACGGGTTTCCCGGAGGTGCTCGACGGTCGCGTCAAGACCCTGCACCCGCGCGTGCACGCCGGCCTGCTGGCCGATACCCGCAAGCCCGAACATGTTGCGGCGCTGGCCGAACTCAAGGTCGAGGCGTTCGAACTCGTGGTGGTGAACCTCTACCCGTTCACCGAGACGGTCGAGTCCGGGGCATCCGTGGATGAGTGTGTCGAGCAAATCGACATCGGCGGGCCGTCGATGGTGCGTGCGGCCGCCAAGAACCATCCGAGTGTGGCCGTCGTGGTCGATCCGCTGGGTTATGACGGTGTGCTGGCCGCGGTCCGCGCCGGCGGCTTCACCCTGGACGAGCGGAAGAAGCTGGCGTCGTTGGCCTTCCGGCACACCGCCGAGTACGACGTCGCGGTCGCAAGCTGGATGGGTTCGACCCTGGCACCGGAGGAGCCGGCGCAGCCGCTGCCCGCCTGGTTCGCCGGCACCTGGCATCGCAGCGCGGTGCTGCGCTACGGCGAGAACCCGCACCAGCAGGCCGCGGTGTACCGCGACGACTCCGCGTGGCCGGGACTGGCCCAGGCCGAGCAGCTGCACGGCAAGGAGATGTCCTACAACAACTACACCGACGCCGACGCGGCGTGGCGGGCGGCGTTCGACCACGAAGAGATCTGCGTGGCGATCATCAAGCACGCCAACCCGTGTGGCATCGCGATCTCCTCGGAGTCGGTCGCCGACGCGCACCGCAAGGCCCACGAGTGCGATCCGCTGAGCGCGTTCGGCGGCGTCATCGCTTCCAACACCGAGGTCAGTGTCGAGATGGCCGAGACCGTCGCCGACATCTTCACCGAGGTCATCATCGCCCCGGCCTACGAGGCCGGAGCCGTGGAAATCCTGGCTCGCAAGAAGAACATCCGGATCCTGGTGGCCTCCGAGCCGCTGGTCGGTGGCATCGAGCTGCGCCAGATCAGTGGCGGGGTGCTGCTGCAGCAGCGGGACGCACTCGACGCCGAGGGCGACGATCCGGCCAACTGGACGCTCGCCACCGGTGAGCCGGCCGACCCGCAGACGCTGACCGATCTGGTGTTCGCCTGGCGGGCCTGCCGCGCGGTGAAGTCCAACGCGATCGTGATCGCCAAGGACGGCGCGACCGTGGGTGTGGGTATGGGACAGGTGAACCGCGTCGACGCCGCGGGGCTGGCCGTCCAGCGCGCGGGTGACCGGGTGCCTGGTTCGGTCGGTGCCTCCGATGCCTTCTTCCCGTTCCCCGACGGCTTGGAGACGCTGACGAATGCCGGCGTCAAAGCTGTCGTGCACCCCGGTGGTTCGGTGCGTGACGCCGAGGTGACCGCCGCCGCCGAGGCTGCGGGCATCACGCTGTACCTCACCGGTGCAAGGCACTTCGCGCACTAGGTAGTTGGGGCGTCGGCGCTCGTTCGCGCCGCCGCCCCTCGGACGCTGCCCCTTGCGCCGCTGCCCCTCGCGTCGCTACCCCTCGCACCGCCGCACCGCCGTTTTCGACACCCGGGCTGTTGATCGCCGTGGTCTAACGACCCCGGCGTAGAAAGCGGTGCATGGCCGCCACGAGGGTGTGCGCCGATTTCTACCTCTGGGCTGTGACGGTTCACGATCGCGACCCTGGTGTAGAGAACGGCGTCGCACCACGCCATCCACAGCGCACGGTTCATCCACAGAATCGACTGTGGCGTACGTGGGCGCCGTCAATCCGTCGGCCATGCTGCCGACCATCGGTGCCCATGAACGCGCCATTCATCGGACCCGAAGCACTCGCAGCCGGCGTCCTCACGCGGGGGCAGCTGCGATGGCGTTACACCTCGGCGCATCCGCGCGTGTATCTGCCGAAGAATTCGGTCGCAACGCTGGCAGACAACACCACGGCCGCCTGGCTGTGGACTGGCCGTCGCGGAATCATCGCCGGCCGCGTGGCGGCAGCGCTTCATGGGGCGCAATGGATCAACGAGGACACTCCGGTAGAGCTGATCGCCGAGCATGGGCGTCGCCGGCGCGGCGTCATCGTGCGCGAAGAACGTATCAGACCCGACGAGATCTGCATGATCGGCGAGTTCGGCGTCACCACACCGCTCCGCACGGCGCTTGATCTTGCGCGTTTTCTTCCTCGCGACGACGCGGTCGCCCACCTCGACGCGCTGGCCGTCGCCACGGGCGTCGAAGCGGCGCCGGTACTCGAACTGGCGGCTCGATATCGCAATCTACGTGGAATACGAAGTGCCCGAACGGCACTCGATCTGATGGATCCCGGTGGCCAATCTCCGAAGGAGACCTGGCTGCGGCTGCTCCTCATCGATGCTGGATTCCGACGGCCGCGCACTCAGATCCGGGTGACCGATGGTTTCGCCGAGGCGTTCATCGACATGGGTTATGACGACGTCAAAGTCGGCCTCGACTACTTGGGCAAGCACCACGCCACGGACCGACCACGCTATGTACACGACATCGGGCGCAACGAGCTCATCGAACGCGAAGGGTGGATCAACATCCACGTCGTGGCCGAACACAGCAAGGCGTTCATTCTGCACCGGGTGCGAGAGGCATTTGCGCGGCGCGGCGCTTCACCGCTTTCCACCTGAGGGTCGCTGCACCACGCGATCTACAGCCCCGGCGTAGAAAACGGCGCGATGGTGGGCCGTAGGCGAGACGCAGCCGGCGCAACGGCGGGCACGCGTAACCAAACCCCTACGCGCTCGCCTCATCCTCGACCTCGGCGGTCGCGTACGCGATGAACGACGTGATCTCCTCGACCGCGTGACGTGCGTCGGGGTTGATGTCGAAGCTCAGCTGGAACATGTGCATTGCCCTGTCCCACACCTGGACCCACGCCGGCACACCGGCGGCGTGCAGCTTGTCGGCCAGGGCGAAGGCGTCGTTGAGCAGCATCTCGTGAGTGCCGACCTGGAGCAGGAACGGCCCGAGCCCGTGCAGGTCGGCCTCGGGTGGCATCACCGGTGCGGGCCGGGTGCCGTTGACCGTGGCGAACACGTCGTAGATGAACTTCACGGTCATGAACGGAAACATCACGTCGCGATGCTCTTGCAGCGCACGGTATTTCAGGTCCATGTCGGATGAGGTCAGTGGTGAGAGCAGGACCTGCCCAGCGGGGACGGGTAGGCCCGCGTCGCGGGCCGCCAGGGCGGTGTCGGCGGCCATCAGTCCACCGGCCGAGTCACCGGCCAGGACAATCCGATTGGGTGCGAACCCGAGCGACAGGGCGAGTCGGTAGCCGTCGAGCCCGTCGGCCACGGCGTCCTCGATGTCGGCCTGCGGGGCCAGTCGGTAGCCGACGTTGAGCACGCGTGCCCCGGTGGCGGCGGAAAGCTTCGACACGAAGCGGCGGTGCGAGTTCAGGCCGAGGGTCACCAGCGCCGAGCCGTGCAGGTAGACGATCACCCGATCCGAGTCGCGGGCCTCGGGTGCGATCACCCATTCGGCCGGACAGTTGGGCAGCGCCACCGGTGTCACCTCGGTGCCGGGCAGCGGCTTGATGAACCGCAGGGGCCGGTCGATGACATCGAGGTGTGCGCGCTGCAGCAGTGCGGGGGCGACGCGGTTGATGCCCAGTCCGATCAGGGTCAGCAGACCCAGCAATGGGCGGACGAAGATCGCGGTGGTCCAGCCGAGTGCTCTGGACTGCAGGGATGCGGGGCCGAAGTGCACGGTGGCCGGCCGGCTACGCCAATCGAGCGAATTCACGGTACCCAGGGTACCGGGTACCTGAAACCGCTCGGATCAGGGCAGGGCGATGGTGGCCTGGGCTTCGATCGCCTTGTTGACATCGGTCAGCGCGCCCTTGTCGCGTTCCAACGCGTCGGCGTTGATCTGCAGCACATAAACGGCGCCGGGCGCCTGGATCACGATGGTGGTCTGGGTGATCGCGCGGCGCTGTTCAGCCTTCGCGTACGAGCCGGCCAGGTGGACCGAGGGGAATCCGCCGATCTCCCCACGGGTCACGTCGCCACTCGCTTTGTAGTCCGCCAGGTTCTGCAGTTCGTTGGGGGCGAACTCGAGCAGCTTGTTGGGATCGACGTCGCCGGTCAGCTTGGAGATCAACGAGATGACCGACGGCGGATCCGGCGGGTTGGTCGGGTCGTTGACCATCGCCGAGTAGGCCCAGGCCGGTGTGCGGGTGCCGGCGTCGACCCAACCGGGCGGAGTCGGCCAGTTGAACACCGGCGCGCCCGGATCGCCGCGGTGGACCGGCGTTTCGACGAGGCCGCTCTGCTTAATGTAGTCGGCAATGGTGAAGGCGTGTGCGGGCGCCTTGGGGGCGGTCGTGGTCTTCTCGCCGGAGGTATCTGTGGCGATCGCGGACGTGGTCTCGCCACCGCCGCCATTGCTGTCTTCGCCTCCCGAGGTGACCGCGAAGATGATGCCACCGACGAGCAGCACCACCCCGGCGATTGCGGCCGCCGCGAGGACGACATTGCGCCGGTTGGTCGACTTCTGGGGGATCGGGGTGTGCGGCAACGGCGGTGGCCCGAAGTTGGTCTGCGGCGGTCCCACCGGCCCCGCCGGTCCCGAGGGCCCGCCGTGGCCCTGCATGCCGACCGGCGTATTGCTGGCGACGGGTTTGCGTGAGGAGGTTTCGTTGCCTGCCCACGACGAGGTGAACACCGGCGGTTCCGACGGTGGTGCCTGCCGCGGGTTCGACGGCGAGACGGGCGCCGGCGGCGGGTTCACCGGCTTCGGGATGATCAGCGGCGTGGTGGGCGGCGCCGGCTCGTGGGACGGAGCCGGCGTACGTACCTCGGGGGTGGTCTCGGTGGCCGCCTCGGCCAGCGCGACGGCGAAGTCGTGGCAGGTGTCGTAGCGGTCCTTGGCGTCCTTCGACAGCGCCTTGGCCATCACCGAATCAAACACGGCCAGTTCGGGTTTCGTGTCAGCCAGCTTCGGCGGTGGGGAGTTCAGGTGGTGGCTGATCACCACGGCCGGGTTGCTGTGCGCGAACGGCGGAGTGCCCGTGAAGAGGCGGTAGGCCGTGGCGGCCAGCGAGTACTGGTCGGCCCGCCCGTCGAGCGGCTGTCCCATCAACTGTTCGGGCGCGGTGTAGGACATCGAGCCCACGGTGATGTTGGTCGAGGTGAGCCCGTTGACCTCGTCGGCACGCCGCGCGATGCCGAAGTCGGTCAGCATGATGCGGCGCTTGGAACCCTGCTTGCTGGTCAGCAGGATGTTGGCGGGTTTGACGTCACGGTGCAGCAGCTTGCGCTGGTGCGCGTAGTCCAGTGCGTCGCCGACGGCGGTGATGACCTCGATGACATCTTCGGCCGGCATGCCCTTGGGGTACTGATCGTGCAGAAGCTTGGCCGCGTCGTGCCCGTCGACGAAATCCATCGAGATCCACAACCGGCCCTCGAATTCGCCGCGGTCGTGCACGCCGACGATGTGCGGATGCCACAGCGTGGCCGCCATGTCGGCCTCGCGGATGAACCGCTGCCGGAATTCGTTGTCCGAGCTGACGCTGATGGGCAGCACTTTGAGAGCGTCCTCGCGGGGTAACCGCGGGTGGGACGCCAAATAGACCTCGCCCATGCCACCAGTGCCCACCAACCGCACGATGGTGAACCCTGCGAATTCCTGACCGCTAGCCAACGGCATGGAGCGCAGACTACCGGTAGCACCGCTCACGCAACGACTATGCCGGGGGAGTGGCTCCCACGCGCCGGATGCTAGTTCTGCCGGGTGGCGATGTGCGCGGACGGGTTCAGTCGTAGCGTGGAGTGGTGAGCCAACCCAAGGATCTGCCTCGCACCGTCGGTGAGCTGCGCGCCTCCGGCCATCGTGAGCGGGGCGTCAAAGCCGAAATTCGCGAGAACCTGCTGTCCGCACTCGCCGACCGCCGCGACGTGTGGCCGGGCATCCTGGGATTCGACGACACAGTGATCCCGCAGTTGGAGCGGGCGCTGATCGCCGGACACGACGTGGTGCTGCTCGGTGAGCGCGGCCAGGGCAAGACGCGGCTGCTGCGGGCCTTGACGGGGCTGCTCGACGAGTGGACGCCGGTGATCGCCGGGTCGGAGCTGGGTGAGCATCCGTACAGCCCGATCACGCCGGAGTCGATCCGCCGGGCCGCCGATTCCGGCGACGATCTGCCGATCGAGTGGCGGCACCGCAGTGAGCGTTACACCGAGAAGCTGGCCACCCCTGACACCAGCGTGGCCGATCTCGTCGGCGACATCGACCCGATCAAGGTGGCCGAGGGTCGCAGCCTGGGCGACCCGGAAACGATCGCCTACGGGCTGATCCCACGGGCGCACCGCGGCATCGTGGCCGTCAACGAGCTACCCGACCTGGCCGAGCGGATTCAGGTGTCGATGCTCAACGTGATGGAGGAGCGCGATATTCAGGTCCGCGGCTATACCTTGCGGTTGCCGCTCGACGTCCTCGTCGTCGCGAGCGCCAACCCGGAGGACTACACGAACCGCGGCCGGATCATCACCCCGCTCAAGGACCGGTTCGGTGCCGAGATCCGTACGCACTACCCGTTGGAGATCGACGACGAGGTCGGGGTGATCCGCCAGGAGGCTCAGTTGGCCGCCGAGGTCCCGGATTATCTGCTCGGCGTGCTGGCCCGGTTCGCCCGCAATCTGCGTGAGTCGAGCTCGATCGACCAGCGGTCCGGCGTGTCGGCCCGCTTCGCGATCGCGGCTGCCGAGACGGTGGCGGCCTCGGCGCGGCATCGCTCCGCGATCCTCGGTGAGGACGATCCGGTGGCCCGGGTGGTTGATCTGGCGACCGTGATCGACGTGCTGCGCGGCAAGTTGGAGTTCGAGACGGGCGAGGAGGGACGTGAGCAGGCGGTGCTGGAGCACCTGCTGCGACGTGCCACCGCCGACACCGCGCAGCGGCTGCTGGGCGGTATCGACGTCGCACCGTTGGTGGCCGCCGTCGAGGAGGGTTCGCCGGTGACCACCGGGGAGCGGGTGTCGGCCAAGGACGTCCTGGCCGCGCTGCCGGATCTGGCCGTGGTCGACGCGCTTGCCTCCCGGGTGGGCGCGGTGTCGGTCGGTCAGCGCGCCGCGGCCATCGAATTGGCTTTGGAGGCGCTGTATCTGGCCAAGCGTGTGGACAAGGTGACAGGGGAGGGCGAGACGGTCTATGGCTGATCCCGGTCGGGGGCACGGGCACACCTCGCGCTATTCGCGATACACCGGTGGCCCGGATCCACTGGCACCGCCGATCGATCTGCGCGACGCGCTCGAGCAGATCGGTCAGAGCGTCATGGAGGGGAGCTCGCCGCGCCGCGCGCTCTCGGAGTTGATGCGTCGCGGCACCGAGGGCATGCGCGGCACCGACCGCCTGGCGGCCGAGGCCAATCGGAAACGCCGGGAATTGTTGCAGCGGCACAACCTTGACGGCACGCTGCAGGAGATCAAGAAACTGCTCGACGAGGCCGTGCTCACCGAGCGCAAGGAGTTGGCCCGCGCGCTCGACGATGACGCGCGGTTCGGCGAGTTGCAGATGGAGGCACTCTCACCGTCACCGGCCAAGGCGGTGCAGGAACTCGCCGACTATGACTGGCGCAGCCCCGAGGCGCGGCAGAAGTACGAGGAGATCAAGGATCTGCTGGGCCGCGAGATGCTGGATCAGCGTTTCGCCGGCATGAAGGACGCGTTGGAGAACGCCACCGACGAGGACCGGCAGCGGGTCAACGACATGCTCGATGATCTCAACGACCTGCTGGACAAGCACGCCCGCGGTGAGGACACCCCGCAGGACTTCCAGAACTTCATGGACAAGCACGGCGAGTTCTTCCCTGAAGGTCCGCAGAACATCGATGAACTGTTGGATGCGCTGGCCAAGCGAGCCGCGGCCGCGCAGCGGTTCCGCAACAGCCTGTCGGCCGAGCAGCGTGCCGAGCTGGACGCTCTGGCGCAGCAGGCTTTCGGTTCGCCGTCGTTGATGAATGCGCTCAATCGGCTCGACTCGCACCTGCAGGCGGCCCGGCCGGGTGAGGACTGGAGCGGGTCGGAGCGGTTCTCCGGAGGTGATCCGCTGGGCATGGGTGAGGGCGCCCAGGCGCTGTCCGACATCGCCGAGTTGGAGCAGTTGGCCGACGCGCTGTCACAGAGCTACGCCGGGGCGTCGATGGACGACGTCGACCTTGAGGCGTTGGCCCGCCAGCTCGGCGATGACGCCGCGATCGACGCCCGAACCCTGTCCGAACTGGAGAAGGCCCTGGTCAACCAGGGCTTCATCGACCGTGGTTCCGACGGGCAGTGGCGGCTTTCGCCCAAGGCCATGCGCCAGCTCGGCCAGACCGCGTTGCGTGATGTGGCGCAACAGCTTTCGGGTCGGCACGGCGAGCGGGACACCCGCCGCGCCGGGGCGGCGGGGGAGTTGACCGGGGCCACCCGCCCCTGGCAGTTCGGCGACACCGAACCGTGGAACGTCACCCGCACGGTCACCAATGCGGTGCTGCGCCAGGCCGGTACCGGGATCGCCGAGCGGCCGATTCGGTTCGCGGTCGAGGACGTCGAGATCTCTGAGACCGAGACCCGCACCCAGGCGTGTGTCGCGCTGCTGGTGGACACCTCGTTCTCGATGGTGATGGAGAACCGCTGGCTACCGATGAAGCGCACGGCGCTGGCGCTCAACCATCTGGTGAGTACCCGGTTCCGCTCAGATGAGTTGCAGATCATCGCTTTCGGCCGGTACGCGCGCACGGTGACCGCCGGTGAACTGACCGGGCTGGAGGGCGTGTACGAGCAGGGCACCAACCTGCACCACGCGCTGGCCCTGGCGACGCGGCACCTGCGTCGTCACCCCAATGCGCAGCCGGTCGTGCTGGTGGTGACCGACGGCGAGCCGACTGCGCACCTGGAGGACTTCGGTGACGGGGAAGGTTCTTCCGTATTTTTTGATTACCCACCACACCCCCGCACCATCGCGCACACCGTGCGGGGTTTCGACGAGGTGGCCCGGCTTGGCGCACAGGTGACGATCTTCCGGCTGGGCTCCGATCCGGGCCTGGCCAGTTTCATCGACCAGGTGGCCCGCCGGGTGCAGGGCCGGGTGGTCGTGCCTGATCTCGACGGCCTGGGCGCCGCGGTGGTCGGGGACTACCTGCACTCACGTCGGCGCTGATTTGCGACACAGTCGGCGCGCAGTGGGCTCGCGTAGTCTCTGGGAGCGATGGGGGTCATAAGGCGCGGTGTGGGTGTGGTCGTGTTGGCGGCCGGACTGATTCTCAGCGGGTGTACACAGATGACCGACGGCACCGCGAAGGCCGGGTTCGCACCACCAGGAGGGGCATCGGGAGCATCCGGTTATAAGGCCCAAACCTGCGAGCAGTTGCACTCGGACGCCTGGATCGAGGTTCCCGGGACCGGGCCCGACGAGCCGCGGGTGCGTGTCGCGCAACCGCCGGGTTGGGTACCGGTGCCCGAGTTCGCCAAGGGCCCGGTCAAATTGGTGTTGCGTAATGAATCCCTCACCGACGGTGTGACGAATCCGGCCATCTCGGTGTCGATCGGAGATGCGACTGACGGGGACCGGTCACCCAAGGACCTGCTGAGTGACACCATCAAGGGCTTCCAATCCATCGGTGCGCAGAACATCACCCAGGTGCCGTCCGAGATCTGTGGTTTCCCGGCGCTGATGGTCAACTACACGACCCCGCCCGACGACAAGATCAGCAAGACCAGCTACGTGACGTCCGTGTCGGTGATGGTGCCGCTCGGAGCGAAGGTCTGGAACATCGTGGCGTTGGCGCAGAGCACGGCGCCCAACAATCCCACCTTCATGGCCGACGCGCAGGTGATGCTGGCGGGGTTGCGGATTGCGATGCCGCGCTGAGCCGGCATTTGTCGACGTTCGGTATGCGCGCGGATATCGAAACTCGATAACGCCCTTCTGTTCATTGCGTAGGCAATAAACGGCGCTCGGCCCTCGGGACGGCAATACAGCACTTCGGCAATGCAACCATTGCGTAATGCAACGATATTCTGCCTTTCTTGATCGGTTCTTTCAATTCATTGCACACGCAATCAAATGGCGAAGGTTGATGGGGTCGGCGTACCCGCCCCGCCGGGCTGGCCGACGCTGCCGGTGGCATCGGCATCGATGTGACCTGGTCATACCGCGCGGGCGGGGGCGTGCCGGGCGGACGTCCGTGCCTGGCTTCGGTGAAAATCGGCGATCGGGTAAAAGCAGTTTTGTGTCGCTACATTCGGTCGGCGCTCGGCGGAGTCCTTGCCGGCCGTAGTTAACGGATTTGCCGATGATTTTCCTGTAGTTATCGGTTGCAGGAGTGAATGCGGAGACTTAGCATTCTCAGGAGTTTCTAAGTTGCCGTCGGCGGATTTCCTAGTCGGCCGTATCGTCCTCTAGTTAAGGGGTCCACCGCATGGCTGTACGTCCGCTCGTCACCACTGGTGCCGCACTTCTCAGCGCAGCTGCAGTCGTCGCCGCGACGCCGGCCTTGTTCGTGCCCCGTGACCACATCACGGTCGCTGCGCCGACCGCAGCACTGGAACCGTCGAAGCTGACGCAGGACCAGATCAACCTGCTTGCACTGTCGCTGCAGGGTGCCTGGCAGTCGTTCACCCAGGGGTACGGCGGGATCTACATCCCCGGCCAGGTCCCCGAGATCGATCCGGTCACCGGCGAGATCGTCACCGACGCAGATGGCAATCCGGTGATGGTCGATGCGCCGGGCGACTGCACCGCGGACGGAGCCGTGTGCCAGAAGGGCTTCACCGGTCTGGCGTACTACCTCAGCGACAACATCCTGCCCCTGGGGCCGGTGGACAACATCTTCTTCGAGGGCGGCTTCACCGAGCTGGCGCACGTGGCCATCCGTACCGTGGCCATGGCCATCGACAACGTAGACCCGACCGGCCGGCTGGATCTGACCAAGCGTGTCGACGACTTCTTCGAAGGCGGCGCAACGCAACTCATCGGCAACCTGTTGCTCGACAACCTGCCGCAGGACGGCTATGCCTACGGCCTGACCAACTCGTTCTTCTTCGGATACGGCGACAACACCGGCATCTACGCGGCGTTCACCTATGTCGTGGATGCGATCGCCCAGGGCACCTCGACGCCCACACCGAATCTGATCAATCCGCTGGACTCCGGCCCTTCGTTGCTCTCGACCCAGGACGAGAGCGCCGGTGACACCACTCTGCTGGCCAAGAAGGAGACCGGCACGACCGTCACCAGTCTGCCGGGGCCGGCGTCGCTGCTGAACCTGTCGACGCAGTCGCCGTTCAAGAAGCTGTTCAAGTCGCCCTTCCAGGCCCCCGCCCAAGACGAGGCGAACCTCGTCGACACCCTCGACGTCACCGACCCAGGCGTGGTCAAGGACACCGAGAACCCGGTCGAGGGTGGCAGCGGGGCTGTTCCGTTGGGCAGTGGGATTCCGAAGCTGGACCTTCCGAAGTTCCAGCTCCCCAAGGCTCCGGAATTCAAGGCGCCGGAATTCAAGACGCCCGACCTGACGGTCCCAGAGGTCAAGTCACCCGACGCCACGGTGCCCGAATTCAAGGCGCCGGAACTCAAGCCCGACCTCCCGAAGGTCCACGTGAAGGACAAAGAGGTCGCCGGCGAAGAAGGAAACAACCCCGGCGTTGACACCCGGAACGGTAACAAGGCCACGCCGCCCATCCTGTTCGGCGACGGCAGGCCGAAGGGCGAGTCCAACGGCAGCAAGTTCCTGAAGAAACTGGGCGAGGCCGTCAAGAACGCCACCGACGCCGGCAAGGACAACGGAACCGACGGCGGCGAAAAGTAGTCGTGCGGCCAGAAGCCTTAGTGCGATCTCAGTTGGTTCTCAGGTCCGACGACTGCCGGTGAAGTTCGCTCGGGCCCGTGAGCTGGGCATATTGACTGCCGTGTAAGGCGGAGTGCGTCCGACGTTTGTCGGCGGCGTCCTCAACCCAGAAATGCCGGCGCAATCAATGGCAGCCGTTATTGCTTTTCGTGACGGGAGGCCGCCGGTTTTCGGCGGGGATTTTTGGCACACAGACGGCCGAGGTTCGTGGTGGCCGGGGATGAGCCGTGATGCCGGCTGTGCCCGCACCGGGTGAGGGTGCGTCGGTGCCGGCCTAATGCTCACTGACCTAGGGAGATGACGGGACGGCCGCCGGTTGACCTCGCCGGGCGTGAGAGTGTGCCGGACCGCTACCTCCGGTGTTCACGCCACGGATTCCGTATGCGGTTACCCGCACTTTTGTGCCCGGCGGGTGCATCGGCAACGGTATTCGAAATTAGCTGACCCTGAATCGATCGGGAATGTTGCGTTCGGCGCCGAAATATTTGTCGGCGCCGTCCCGCAAAAGCGGCGCTGCGACCGTGCGTCAGCAGCTCCTGCCTCGCGTCGGGAGACGTTGCGGGAGGTGGTGACGGGAATTACCCTTCTCAAGGACTTTTAAGGTACTACGCAGATGCCGGGACGGATTCTCAGGAATCCGTCCTGCGCTTGAGATAAGGGGCCACACCCACATGGCAGTCCGTCCGCTCGTCACCACTGGTGTGGCCCTGCTCAGCGCCGGTGCGCTGGTGGCCGGGACTCCTGCGCTGTTCGTTCCTCGTGACGAGATCACGGTTGCCGCCTCCACTGCGGAAGCCACGGTCCACCGGACCATGACGGCCGAGCAGATCAACCTGGTGGCGCTTTCGCTGGAAGCGGCCTTGGGATCCTTCGTCGATGGTTACGGCGGTTATTACTACCAGGGCTATGTTCCCGCCCCGACCCCCGGCTACATCCTCAACGAGGACGGGACTCTGCTCCTGGACCCGGATGAGGACACTCCGCCAGATACCGCACTGGTCGGGCCGGATGGAAAGCCTCTTTACAAAGATGCGGCGCACACGATCCCCGCAACCGTCGGCGACATGGGCGACGGCGTTCAGTTCTACAACGCCTTGGGCAACAAGGTCAACGAGAACTTCTATGACCCGGGCAACTGCTCCGCAACCGGCGCGGTCTGCCATGACGGTTTCACCGGTCTGGCCTACTACCTCAGCGACAACATTCTGCCGCTTGATGTTGTCGACAACATCTTCTTCGAGGCGGGCGCCACCGAGTTCGCCTATCTCGGTTCAGTGGTCGCCGCCTCGCTCGTCGATGCATTCGACCCGACGCAACGCCTCCAACTGTCGAAGCGTGTCGATGAGTTCTTCACTGGTGGGGCCACCATGGTCGTCGGCAGCATTCTGAACGACAACCTTCCGGATGGCACTTTCGTACAGAATCTGAGCAACTCGTTCTTCTTCGGGTACGGCGATGCCACGGGCATCACCGCCGCCGTCACGTACATCGTTGACACCGTGCGGGAGCTGATTGCTCCGCCCGAGGAGGAAGCCGCCGACAGCTTCAGCCTCCTGTCCACGCAGAAGGAGACCGCGGCGACAGCGGAAGCTGAATCGGGTTCCGTGACCTCCACGGCTCTGCCGAACCTCAGCAAGCTCCTGAGTCTGCCGACGAACGTCGAGTCGCCGTTCAAGAAGCTGGTGGAGAAGCTCGAGGCGCCCGATGAGTCCAAGCTCGTCAAGACTCTCGACCTCAAGACCGAGGACGCCGCGGTCGACGAGACTGCTGAGGGCAGCACCGAGGCGGCGACGCCCGTTGTCGAGGTCTCGAAGCCAGAGGCTCCGAAGTTCGAGCTGCCGAAGCTCGATCTTGGCCTGAACCTGACGCCCAAGACCACGGTCAAAGAGGCTGCGGAAGTCAAAGAGCCTGCGGCACAAGAGGAGTCCGAGGAAAAGGCGGGCTCTGAGGAGAAGGCCGGCGCTGCGGATTCGGCTGACACCGGTGCCGCCGGCAAGACTCCGAACAAGTTCGTTCCCAAATCGCGCACCACTGAGCGCAAGAAGTCGGCCGGCGAGAAGTTCGTCGAGAACGCCACGAAGAATCTCGAGAAGGCGTTCAAACCCACCACCAAGGCCGGTGCCGACAAGCAGGAGACTGCCAAGGGTGCGTCCGCCAAGGGTGCTTCCGACAGCGATTCCGGAGCCAAGGCCGGCAACACGCATGCCGATGCCAAGAGCGCAAAGGACAACAAGGACAGCAAGGGCCACAAGGACAAGTAACGCCTGAACTGACGCGCAACGGCCCCCTCCAAATCGGAGGGGGCCGTTGCGTTTTCACGTACTTGGATGGTGGCTGTGTACGACCTGTGAATTCTCGTGATCATGTGCGGAACAGCAAATGAACAACGGCGCCAGTACCTATCGCACCTGGTCGCGGTGCCTTAGGTTCGCTGGCGGGCCAGTGGCAATGTCAGCTGCGTGGCCCCAATTTAGCTGCGGCGCAACGCCACTCACGAGAGGTAACAGGCATGGCAAAACATCGGAAGATCTCCGAGCGGTCGGTACGGGGACGGACGTTGGTAGGTGGGATCCTCGCGGGCGGTGCGCTGGCGATGGCTGGTCCGGCCGGGATGGCGCTCGCCGTGCCCACCCACACCGGCAACCCGTCCGCCGACGCTGTCGGGCGTCCCGACCTGGGCAACCCAGCCCCGGGCGTCCGCGTCACGCAGGCCGTGGGCGACCAGGTCTTCAACCAGAAGACGCCTGTCAACAAGGCCCTCGATGACAGCGACCTCGGCAAGGTCTACCACCTGAACTACGGGACCACGAGCACGGGCGTCGTCGACCCCAAGACCGGCAAGGTCGATCCCGGCACCAACGGTGTCGTCAAGGGTGAGCTGAACGTCAACGCCGGGAAGTACTACTACGACGATCTCCAGACCCGCGGTCTCGCGCTGCCTGACGAGAAGGACCTGCCGGGCGTGCTGCCGAAGTTGGCCAGCGGAAACACCTCGACCGCCAAGTCAGCCTCCAAGACGTCATCGAACTGCACCGCGGCGGCCGGTAAGACCTCCGTCAGTGCGCAGGCAGCCAGCTGCTGACGCTTCTTCGGATAGCGCGACGGGCGGGCCTTCGGGCCCGCCCGTTTTGTCTTTCAATCAACCTGGTTACGGCGCTTCTTGCGCTTCACGCTCACGCTGCCCCACAGGGAGAACCCGCGGATGTGTACGCGCGGCGCCCCGGATGTGCCGGCCCCGTCGACGCCGTGATCGAAGTTCCCCATCACGCCCACACCATCGACATCCACATTCACCTCGGGTGGCACCAGGATGGTCTGCCCGCCGAAGATCGAATAGGTGCGGACGTCGACGTCGGGTGCGGTGAAGTCGGCGTAGCGCAGGTCGACCACTCCGCCGCCGAAGAGGGCGAACGTCGTCAGCTTCTTGGGAACGTTCCATCGGCCGCGGCGCTCGAACCCGCTCATGATCGCCAGCAGCAGCGTCGAGGGAGCGGGGCGACACTGGCTGGCCGAACAGTTCACCGCACCCGGAAGGTCGCGGCTGAGCCGGGCCAGATCGTCGTAGGTCTCCGCCGCGTAGGCCTTTGCTAGCCGGTCCTCGTATTCATTCATCGGCAGCCGGCCCGCGGCGGCAGCATCGGTGAGCAGCTGCGCCACCTGGATGCGGTCGGTGTCGGCAGCCCGCATCGACCTGTCCTGCGGCGCTGAAGTGCTCATCGCTGTCGAGCCTACGACTATCGCTGTCACATGCAAGACCAGTAGCCAAACTGTGTCGCCGAGGGCGCGGAAGTGACGGCTGTGCGACGCCGGTGATCTATCGGTCGCTACCCAGGTAGTCCTGGAACGAAACGCCGTTGACTGCATTTTCCGGTGTCAGATTGGCCCCGGACCTGTAACCGGCGACGATCCTCCCGGGCATGGTGAGTCTGGCCACCCGACGGAGGCTGTTGTGTGCTGACAGATACATCTGTCCCAATTCTGGGTGGCTGTGGACGCTGGGGCCGCCGATGTCGGACACCCGCCCCGCGGGCTCGGAATCGATCAGCGCGACCAATCGGGCGGCCACATCCCGGGTGTCGATCGGCTGGAATCGGACATCGCGCAACGTCCACAAAACGGGCGAAAATCGCTGCGCCGAGAACGTCTTTTCGATTAGCTCGTGGAACTGCGTCGCGCGCAGGATCGTGTGCCCGACACCGGACGTCTCGAGCGCCTGCTCGACCCGGAGCTTGGTTTTGTAATAAGGAAGCGGAATGTCCTCGATCCCGACGATCGAGATGTAGACGAGATGCCCGACGCCCTTGCGTCGTACGGCCTCGATCAGATTCCGGGCCGCCCGGACGTCCTTACTGCCGGTGGGTTGCGTAGCGCAATGGACGACGACGTCCACGCCGTCGAGTGCGGCATCCAACCCGCCGGGGGAGAGCAGGTCGGCCTGGTGCCAATGCACACCCGTGTAGCCGATCCGTTCCCGACGGCTCAGTGCGCGAACCTGATGACCGGCGTCGATGGCCTCGGGCACCACATGGTGACCCAGACTGCCGGTCGCCCCGGTGACGAGCACAGTGCGTGGCATGTGGGCCACGCTACCGACGCGTCACCGGGGCTGTCAGCGATTACGGCGGGCGGGTCTTACGCCGCGGCGTGCTTCGGGGCCTTCTTGGCCTGCTTCTTCGACTCCTTGACCTTCGCCTTGGCGTCGTCGGCCGTCTTGTCGAGCTTCTTCGCGGTGTCCCTGCCGGCCTTGTCCACCTTTTCGGCGGTGTCCTCGGCGGCTTGACGCACCTTGGCGACGGTTTCCTTCACCGACTTCTTGAGCGGATTGTTCGCGTCGGTGGCGTGGCGGGACTTGGCCTTGGTCTTGGCCGACTCGGAGAGTTTCGTGACGCTCTTGGAGACCGCGGTGTCCTTCGACGAATCCTGATCCAGACCAAGGTCGTTGAGTGCGTCCTTGAGGGGCGTCGGCTTGGTGCCGGTGTCCGTGTCGGTCGCTTCGACGCTGAGCGTCTTCAACTGCGCGCCCGCCGAGGGGAGCGCGTTGACGGACTGGGTGCCCGCCTTTTTGTTGGCCGTGGAGCCGTTGACCTTCAGCATGTTGTCGATGGCGGTTTCCATCTGAGCATTCATGTCATCGAGGGCATGGGTGACCGGGGCCAGGCCCTTCTCGACGGCATCGAACATGGGGTCGGCGCCCTTCTGCACGGCCTCCAATGCGTCAGAAAGGGCCTTCGCGACCGCCACCGATGCGGCATTCTTGACGATCGGCTCCAAGTTCGCGCCCGGCAGTTTCGCGACCCAGGCGTCCGGGTTCAGGGCGTTGGCCTGGATGCCGTCGATCAACGCGTCGAACACAATCTGGTTGGCCGCCAGCTGTTGCGTCGGAGTGAGCGGGGAGTGCCAGAAGTATGCCTGCTCACCGGCTTCGTTGAACGAGCGTTCCAGGGTGTTGGGGTCGACGTCCTGGTAACCCATGTTCACCAGCTTGCGCAGTGCGGGCTCGATGCTGTCGGTGAACGGAGTCGGGATGTCAACACCCGGAACGAGGTTGAGCAGATGCGGCGCCATCCGGAACGGCTCGAGAAGCGGGAGATTGCCCGAGTCATACGTGATGTAGGTGGCGTTGCCGGGGAAGGCGAGGAGCTTGATGCCAAGGCCGTCCAGCAGCTTGCCGAGGCCTGGAATCAGTGAAGTGCCCTGGCCGCCGGTCGGGTCGACCATCACCTTGATGCCATCACCGATGCCGGTGATCAGCTTCGGCAGCACATGGTTGCCGATGTTGTTGCCCTCGTCGGGCAGTAGGTACGTGAGGAACACCCCGGCGGCGGCGGAGTTGGCCCAGGCCAGCGGGCTCAGTGTGGTGGGCACATCCGACAGCGGGTTGTAGGCCCACGTGATGTCGAGGATGGAGGTGTTGAGGACCTTGGTCTTGTCGGCGTTGGTGTAACTGCCGGCGTCGGGCGTGGTGAGGTCCACTCCGAACAGATTGGTGAGAGGTGTTGCCAGCGCGAACAATCCGCCGCCGGGCCGGCTGACGTTGTTGACGAAGATCAGCCACTGGCCGGTGACACCGATTTTCCAGTCGTCGCTGTCCGACGTGACCGCGTTGATCATGTCCCGGTAGGCCAACGATGTGGTGAGCCCGCCCAGGCTCTCAGACAGAATGATGTCGCGCCGCTGATTCAGGATGGGTGCGTTGCCGACGAGCCAGTCGACGATCTTGTCGATGATGGATCCGTCGCGGACGCCGAGCAGTTGAGCCAGGGCGTCGGTGGTGTAGGTCAGCCCATTGACCGCATCGTAGACATCGCTGGGCATCGGGCCCTTGACGCCGGCCTCGATCGGCGACACGGCGTCGATGAAGTTCAGCAGCCCGATGACGGTGTCGGCCAGCGCTGTGTTCCCGGTCAGTCCGCCGGCGGCCTTGATTACGTTCTCCGGCGTGATTCCGAGGGCTTGCGCGGTCCAGAAGATCGGGCCGACGCCGTAGATCCCGACGATATCGGGGACCTGGCCTACGCCGGCCGTCAACTCGACATCCGTTTGCACACTGCGGTTGTGGGCCGCGAGCGCCTCCGGGGCGGACGATGCCACACCTGCGGTCAGCGCTGCCGTGGTCGCCACGACGGCGGCCGCGGTGGCGGCGGCTTTGGCCGTGTGCAGACGGAGAGGAGTGGGCTGTGACATCAAAGCGCGCCGCCTTCGATATGTGATCTGGCCTACAGGATCCGGTCACTGTAGCAACACATAATTCCGAAGTCATAAATTTGCGGAGATAGCGATCTTGGGTGTGCTTGGTCAAGCCCTCCCGTTACGGAGCCCGTGTCTATCGCAGGGCATGGCGTATATGACAGAGTGTTTCGTGCCGGCCACGAGTGGTGGCGCGGCGCTTGCGCGATCCGGCGTCGCTCGGACCGATCTGGTTGCGGGCGCCGCGTTTACATGGTCGATTACGACTCTGGGCCGGGTCATAGCTAGTTGTAAGGGGCGCCGCTCCCCATATCGGGGCCCACCCGTGTCAGTAGGTCTGTGTCTAGTTGAACGGCGTTGAGCGGCGCAATGTGAGTTTGCGGAGAGTGTGGCCGCCACCCGATCGGTCACCGTCCGAATCGAAAAGCGACTCGTCGCCCAAAGTTAGCCGCGCCCGTGAGGTGTGGCGAGCCGCCGTCTCAACGGAGTGGGCCGCTTTGGGTAATCTTGCTGCCAGCGGAGCGCCACAATTGCTGCGGCCGACCTATTCAGCATTGCTTTACCGTTGTCGGGTTAACTGACTACTGTTGAATCTCGACACGAGTGAAGCAAGTTTGCCTTTCGGTCGGACTGAAGTTTGGTCAACGAGGCAAGAAAGTACGTTGTGGTTTTTTTGGGGGGAATGGTGGCTGACTTGCGCGTGAGCAGAGAGGCGCTGACCGATACTGCAGAGTCGGTGGAAGATGCAGCGCAGTCGCTGCAGTCCGAGTTCGACCGGATCAGCGGGTTGGTCGACGAAGTAGTCGGCGCGAGCTGGACCGGTCAGGCCGCTGACGGCATCGGGGCGGACTGGGCGCGTTGGTGCGACGGGTTCGCTGACGTGATGGCAGGGCTGCGCCGTGAGGGCCAGGCATTGCGGATAGCGGCGGCGCGGTATTCATCTACCGATGCCACTGGCGCCACTGCGCTATCCCAAGCGATGAGACTTTGAGATGGCGTTTAGCGTTGATCTCCCGGCCCTAGTGGATCTGATGGGCCAGATGGAGCGGTTCGACCAGAAAGTTGCTTCTGTCTGCGAGAACACCAACGAATCCGTGACTGCGCTGCATGTTTCATGGGAAGGCGAAGCGGCTGGTCAGCATCTGCAGGCGCACGACTTGTGGGAGCAGGGCACCCAACAGATGACGGCGGCATTGCGTCAGCTGCGTTCCGATGTTGCTGCCGCGCACCGCAATTACGACCGTGCGTTCGAGGCCGGTCGTGCAATGTGGGATGGAATGTAGGGGCCAGGGTCTGCGATGGGCTATGGGGTAGATCCGCGCGCCTACGGCAAGTCTGGCGAGTCGATGGCTGCACTCGCTGTGGCGGTGCTCAACAACGATGGGCTCGACGAGGCGTTGTCAGGGCAAGCAGGTATGGCGGGTTCCGATGACGCTGCGGAGGCGTTCGCAGACGGATACGACAAGGCGGTGCCGCAGGCGCTGACTGCCATGCACAACATCGCCAATTCATGCGATAGCGCGGCCGGGTTGTTGTGGGCAACGGGAGACAACTACGCCCAGGCTGATGCCGATTCGACACCGGGCGGAGGTCATAAAGACTATCCGTTTATCGAGCCTGCCGGTGGTCAGCAGCCACTGCCCCCGTGTTACGCATCAGTCCTGGGCGGTTCCGGCGATGACGGTCCGGGCGGGATCGCCGGGCAGATCTGGCGGCTGGTCGAGAAGTACGTCGGACACATGTGGCCTAATGGCCATCAGGATCGGCTGCGTAGTGTCGCCGATGTGTGGGCCGCTGCGTCAACGCAGTTAGGGTCGCACGACAATGACGTCTCGGCCGTGGTCGGCCTGATAGGTCAGCAGGAGTCTCCTGAGGTTCCGGTTGCCACGGCGCGGATCAAAGCGATCGGGTCTGACCTTGACGCATTGGCCGGCGCGTGCGCGGATATCGGCCGGTCCTGCAACGAGTACGCCCAACACATCGATGATGCCCACTCGGAGTTGATCACTCAGCTTGAGGAGTTCGCCCTTGAAGCCGTGGCATGGGAGGTCGGTGGGCTCCTTCTGACCGAGGTCGGTGGGGAACTCTGGGCCAACGCCGCATTGGTTGGTCGGCTCGCCGAATTAGGCGGGCGACTGAAAACCGTCATCGAGGGGTTCATAGCGCTGGTTCGCACGGTGGGTGCCCGCCTGAGCGGGTTGCTGGCAAAGCTCGCGGAAATTCTAGCCCGCGTGGGCGCTAAGATTATCCCTGGAACATCGCGGGTCGGGCACCAAGAAATCGAAAACACACTGCGTAACTTCTTGAAAGACGTGGTTGACGATTACGATAATGGGAAACTTCCTCCATCGATTGGTCAGCAGAAACAGTTGAGCAAGAACTTCTCTCGATGGGAAAACAATGTCAAAGGTAATGTGATCGATAAGAGGATGAAGGAGGTCATCGAAGATGATCCTTTCTTGCGGGACCATTTGAGTGTGACGCCACGGTTTGAGAAAGGCCCGGATATTATCGTGAATAGTCCTGGGCCGGGTGCGCCAGCGTGGTATGACGTGACCACGTCCCGCATGGCGGATAAGCATTTGCAGGACTATGCCAACTGGGGTGTGGGAAAGATTTTAGAGTGGGATCGGATCTAGAACTGTGGCAGGACGAGCTGAACTTCGGGAGCGTTGGACACCGCAGCGGGCAGCCGATGCGAAAGAGGCGCTGGAAAATTGGAAGAAGCCGAAACGACTTGAGCAGGTTGCTTTCGGTCAACATGAAGGGCGCTGGGACCTTAGAGGTTTATCCATTCACACCAACGTGGGTGGAGTGAGTGCTCAACACGTGGCTGCGGGTGGTGTGACTCGGGACTACACCATGGTTACCCTGGAGAAACCGCCAGAGTTTCACAACGTAAAGTGGCAGTCGATCGATTTCAGCTACGCAGAGATCGATCACCTTCGCTTGTTCTTGTCGGAAGTGCGCGATTGTCTGTTCGTTGGCGGCGCATTTCGCGACTGGCGAAGCTGGGGTGTCCAATACGCTAACTGCGATTTTTCCCAAACAAACTTGCAAAATTCGAACATCGGCGGCGCCCAATATAAAGGGAGGGAAGTTGAATACCTCAACTGCCGTTGGCGAAAAGGGAATCTTAAGTCAACGAGTCTGTCCAATGGTCGATTTCGCGACTGCCGCTTCGAAGACATTCGGCTCGCGGATCAGTTAATTCAGAACGCATCGTTTATTAGATGCTCTTTTTCCGGTCGACTGCCCGATGTCACCTTTGATGGCCGTGACCTGGAGACAGAGAGACCCTGGGGCGTCCGGTCAGATTCGCTTGTCGACTGCGATTACAGCGAGTGTGATCTTGAAGACGCAGCGTTTCTAGGTATCGATATGCGGTCCATTCGCCTGCCACCAGGCCAAGGCCAACGTATTGCGCGATACCCACTCGTCGCCCGTAGTGCCTACGAGTGGGCCAATACCGCCAACCTCTCGTCAGACGAAACCCGTTGGCTGCACATGTACTGGCAAGGCCATGTCACACAGCTACCTGATGACGCCGAAGGGTGGATCAATCTCAAAGGGTTCAGCAAGGAGGCACAAGACCTTATCGAGGCATCTATGACAGCGGCCCCCTAAGGCCCAGGCGTGCCGCTAAATACCGTGACCTCGCCCGCACCCTGTTCGAGCCGACATAGGTCGGACGGGCTCGTCGGTTGGAAGCGGAAAAGCGCCGCCGGACGTTGAGGGGTGCGGGTCCAGGGCCGCGGCCGGCCCTGGACCCTTCTCTGCACACAGCTCAGGCGGGCGCCTTTTGTTGCGCCCCTGCGGGGATCAGGCCGAGCTGCTGCAGCATGCCGAGGGTGTCCCAGGTGACCCAATTCTCGGCGATCTTGCCGTCTTCGATCCGCGTCGTATCGGTCAGGTTGATCCGGGCGTGCTTGCCGGTGGCCGGCTGCCCCATGAGCTCACCGGTGTTATCGCCCTGCGCCTCGATCATCGTGCAGACGTAGTCGCCCTCGGCCACCTGCATCTTGATGTCGAATCTCATGTTGGAGAACGACTTCCGATACATCTCGATGAGGCTTCTCATGTGCTCGGGGCCGCGCTGATCCCCGAACGGATCCTGGGTGTCGTGGTAGGCGGCACCTGGAGCGACGAGGTCGTCCAGCTCGCTGAGGTCGCCGGAGGCGAATACCTCCCATACGCGTCGGGAAATCGCCTTGTTCTGATCATCGGCCATGATTCCGGCCTTTCAGGGGGTCACCGCACGGCAGATAACGTCCGCACAGAAAACGGTAGAACTGTGGCCGCAGATCCGACAGGCACGCCGCAGGGTGTGCTGCCACTGGCAATTACCGGCCGCCCCGTCTACACGGGCTGACCTGCGCCGTCCCCGATGCCGCCACTGCGGGATGGCATCGCTTCCGGTCGGTGCGGTTTTCGTCGACCGGGTCAGTTCTCGGCCTCGACAGTGAGCACGATCTTGCCGGTGGTGCGGCCATCGCCGATCACCTTCAGCGCCTGTGCCGCTTCGGATAACGGGTACTGCGCGCCGACATGTACCCGTAGCCGTCCGCCCGCCACGAGTTCGGCGATGGATTGCAGGCCGGCAGCGTCGGGTTCGACGAGGTAGTCGTAGGCGTGGACGTTCAACTCGCGCGCCCGGTCGAACAGGCCGGGAGTCCAGGCGGCTTGAGCGCTGACCAGAACTCCGCCCGGGCGGAGGCACTGCAAGGCGTCACGGCCGGCCGCGCCGCCGAACATCTGGATCACGACGTCCACGTCGTTGACGATTTCGTGGACTGCAGCCGTGGTGTAATCCACCACTTCGTCGGCGCCCAGACTGCGGATGAAGTCGTGTTTGGCGGTGCGGGCGGTGCCGATCACATACGCGCCGTGTGCCTTGGCGATCTGCATCGCGAGGTGACCCACGCCGCCCGCGGCGGCGGAGATCAGCACGCGCCGGCCAGGAGCCAGTCGGGCCACGTCGATGAGCATCTGCCAGGCGGTGAGCCCCGCCAGGGGCAGTGCCGCAGCTTCGGCGAAGCTCAGTCCGGTTGGCATGGGCGCGAAGTGGCGGGACGGCGCGGCGACGAACTCGGCGTAGCAGCCCGCCTGCCGGGGAAACCACGGCATGCCGAAGACGCGGTCACCGACGTGGAATCGGGTGACGCCGTAACCCACCTCTTCGACCACGCCGGCTACGTCCCAGCCGTGAATGAAGGGCAGGTCCAGTACCCGGTTGTAGGCCAAGCCCCCGCTTGTGTAGTAGTCCACCGGGTTGACTCCCGCAGCGTGGACCCGGACCTTCACCTCGGTGGGCGCCGGGCGAGGCTCCGGCACTTCAACGAGGCGCACGGAGTCGGGGCCGTCCCATTCGTGCTGGATGATGGCGCGCATGAATGTCTCCTCGGTTCAGCGACGGGGTGACGGAACGGCGGGCACCACCGCCCCGGTATCGAACACGACAGTGGTTTCGGCACTTCGGGTTCCGCGTAACCGGAACCGGTCGACGCCCGGCCAGCGCCGGAGCTCGCCGCCGATCGTCCCGCGGCCTTCCCACGCGAGCATGAGAAGGCCGTCGCGGTGGGCAAAGTCGACCACCGACAACGTCAGATCGGGGATCAGTTGCACGGCGGCGCCCAGTCGGTCGGCGTACGCGTCACGGCCACGGAGTGGTTCGGTGGCGCCCGGCCAGTGCAGGGCCACGTCGTCGGTGATCAGATCGTGAACCCCACTGGCGTCGCCGGGGGCCGCCCAGAACCGGGCCCAACCCGCGACGAACGTCTCGCTCTCTGACTCAGCGGCAGGAACGCCGGCTTGCCGGTGCAGGATCCGGGTATCGAAATAGCCGGTATCACTGGCCAGTTGGCCGTCGCGGAACGTGCAGACGAAGGTGACCGGAACATCGATGCGGCTACCCGCCGCGGTGGGTAGACCCAGAAGGTCATCGCCGACCGTCCCGGTCATCCTGCCCCACACCACCGCGGTGTCCTCGGCGAAAGCCGCGCCGTCGAACTGGCCCTGATAGTCAGGGATCGACCGGAACACTGCCTCGTAGAACGTCCTGAGCTGGTCGTGGCCCGAAACCGGCTGGGTGATACCGGAATCCCGGTAGCTGCCGTCGGGTGCGTACGCGGCGATGATCGCGTCCACATCATGTCGATTCTTGGCCTCGGCGTAGGTACGCAAGGAATCCCGCAGTACGTCGATCTGATCGGTGTTCATCGAATCGTCCTCTCACTGGTGGGTCTGCTGCTCAAGCCCGCACGGGCCTCGTCGTGCTGGCGGACGCTGTGGAACTTGCATACCTCGAGTACTAACATACGTGGAGTATGTACCTCAAGTATGGATCGTGTAGATTGGCGGTATGCCCGGACCGCGCACCCAGGCCGAACGCACACGCGCAACCGTCGACCAGATCCTGGTGGTGGCGCGCGAGCGGTTTGCCGCCGATGGTTACGACAACACGTTCGTCGATAACGTCGCCGAACGTGCCGGCATGACCAAAGGTGCGCTCTACCACCATTTCGAGGGCAAGCGCGGGCTCTTTGCCGCGGTGTTCGAGAATGAGCAGCGCGCGATCGGTGAAGCGGTCAACCACGCGGCCAGGGGTGCCAAAGGTAGCTGGCAGCGATTCCTCCGCGGCTGCCGCGGGTTCTTCGATGCGGTACTCGACCCCGGCGTTCAACGCATCACATTGATCGACGCGCCCGCGGTTCTCGGCTGGGAATCCATGCGGGACCTCGAAGATGAACACGTCACGTCGCTGCTGCGGCTGGGGCTGAGCCAGGTGATCGCCGACGGTCACCTGCCCAAGCAGCGTGTGGAACCCCTCGCGCATCTCCTGCACGGGGCGATGTGCGAGGCGGCGATGACCGTCGCCCGCTCCGCGGACCCCGCGCGAGAAAGCCGGGATTCGATTGCCGCACTTGAGAGATTGCTCAACGGCATCGCCGCACACGACAAGTGACCCGCAGACATGACTGAGAGTTCTGCTCCGCCGGCCTATCTGAGGCTGCTGGTCAAGGCTGTCACTCCACTGGTCAAAGCGGTGCTGCGGAGCCCGGCGCACGGCTGTCTGAGCGACACGATGATGATCCTCACCGTGACGGGTCGTCGGACCGGCCGAAGCTACGAGATCCCGGTCAGCTACGTCGCTGACGGCGCCGTCCTCACGTGCATCACGGGGATCGAAAACGCCTGGTGGAAGAACCTACGCGGTGGTGCCGATGTTGCGGTGTTGTTGCAGGGGAGCCGCTTTCGCGGATACGCCGAGGCGTCGACCGGCGCGGCCAACCTTGCGGTAATCGAGAGTTTCCTGGTGGCCAGGCCGCGCGATGCGCGATTTCACCGCGTGCGGCGGAGCGTGCACGGGGAGTTCGACGCCGATGACCTCGCGCGAGCGGCGCAAACGCGCGTGGTCATCCGCGTCCAACTCTGGCCGGAGTGCTGAATCTCAGCCGATCCAATTGGGCGGGCGCTTCTGCAGGAACGCCATCATGCCTTCGCGGGCCTCATCGGAGACGAACAGCTGCGCCGACTGCCGCGTCAGCACTTCGGCATCTTCGTCGAACCGACGCAGGATCGAGGCCGTCGTCAACGCCTTCGACACAGCCAGGCCCTGCGGGGAACCCTTCGCGATCTCGGCGGTCAGCGCGGCCACGGCGGACTCGACGTCGTCCGCGGCCTGCGTGATCAGCCCGATTTCGGCCGCCTCGGCCGCGCCGAACTTCTCGCCGGTGACGAAGTAGCGGCCCGCTGCCCGCGGTGACATCTTGGGCAACAGCGTCAGCGAGATGATCGACGGCGCAACGCCGATACGCGCCTCGGTCAACGCGAACGTGCTCTTCGGACCGGCCACGACGAGATCGCACGCACCGATCAGGCCCATCCCACCGGCCCGCACATGCCCGTCGATCGCGCCGATCACCGGAACCGGAAGCTCCAGGATGGCCCGCAGCGTCCGGGTCATCTCCCGGGCGCGGTCTACCGCGATATCACCGGGATCCTGACCGGCGGCCTCAGCGAGATCAGCTCCTGCACAGAAGGTTCCACCGGTGTGTTCGAGGACGACCACCCGGACGCCGGGTTCGTCGGCGGCGTCGGCCAGACCCTGGTGCAACTGCTCCACCAGGGCCGTCGACAACGCATTGCGGTTGTGCGGCGAATCGAGTGTCAGGCGCGCAACGGCGCCCTGGACCCGGTAGTGGACTAAAGACGTCATCGTCGGTACGGCCCCGTCAGTAGGACCGCGGCAGACCGAGCGACGTCTGGGCGACGAAGTTCAGGATCATCTCGCGGCTCACGGGTGCGATGCGGGCCAGCTTTGACGCCGTTACCGCGGCGGCGATGCCGTACTCCTTGGTCAGGCCGTTGCCGCCGAGGGACTGGACGGCCTGATCGACCGCTCGAACCGACGCCTCACCTGCTGCGTACTTGGCCATGTTGGCAGCCTCGGCCGCACCGAAGTCGTCGCCTGCGTCATACAGCGTCGCGGCCTTCTGCATCATCAGCTTGGCCAGCTCCACCTCGATGTGGTTCTGCGCCAACGGATGTGACAGACCCTGGTGCGAGCCGATCGGAACTTTCCAGACCTGGCGGGTCTTGACATAGTCGACCGCCTTGTTGATGGCGAACCGCCCCACGCCCACCGCGCTGGCCGCACCCATGATGCGTTCGGGATTCAACCCGGCGAACAGCTGCGCGATCGCGGCGTCTTCCGAACCCACCAGGGCATCGGCCGGCAGTCGGACGTCGTCGAGAAAGACCTGGAACTGGCTCTCCGGGCTGATGATCTCCATCTCGATCTTCGTCCAGCTCAGGCCCGGGGTATCGGTCGGAATGACGAACAGTGCGGGCTTGAGGTTTCCGGTCTTGTGGTCCTCGGTCCGGCCGACGACGAGGACCGCCTGCGCCTGATCGATGCCGGAGATGAACGTCTTCTGGCCCTTGAGGATCCAGTCGCTGCCATCGCGGCGCGCGGTGGTGGTGATCCGGTGGCTGTTGGAACCCGCGTCGGGCTCGGTGATCGCGAAGGCCATGGTGATCGACCCGTCGGCGATACCGGGGATCCAGCGCTTCTTCTGTTCCTCGGTGCCGAACTTGGAGATGATCGTGCCGTTGATCGCGGGGGAGACGACCATCATCAGCAGCGCCGACCCGGCCGCCGACATCTCCTCCATCACCATGGACAGCTCGTACATGCCGGCACCACCGCCGCCGTACTCCTCGGGCAGGTTCACCCCGATGAATCCGAGTTTGCCTGCCTCGTTCCACAATTCGGTGGTGTGCTCACCGGAGCGGGCCTTCTCCAGGTAGTAGTCCTGTCCGTAGTTGGCAGCCATCGCGGCCACCGCCTGGCGCAGGGCCTTCTGCTCTTCGGTTTCGATGAAGCTCATGACTGTTCTCCTTCAGGGTTTTGCACGCGGGCAAGTACAGCGCCGACCTCGACCTGCTGGCCCGCGGCGACATTGAGTTCGGCCAGCACCCCGTCCTCGGGGGCGGCGATGGTGTGCTCCATCTTCATGGCTTCCAGCCAGATCAGCGGCTGTCCGGCGGTGACGGTATCGCCGACGGCGGCGCCGACCCGGACCACCGAACCGGGCATCGGTGCGAGCAGTGAGCCGTGCGCGACCGCGTCGTCCGGATCGGGGAAGCGCGGCACCGCGGTGAGCTGGACCGGGCCGAGCGGAGAGTCGACGAACACCTGATCGCCGTACGTCGCCACATCGAATGCCCGGTCGACACCGTTGATCGACAGCACCACGCGATCCGGTGTCGCCGACAGGAGCGAAACGCCGTCGTCGTCGGGCAACTCGACCCCGGTGCGGGTGAACCGGTAGCGCACCGGAACGTCGTCACCCGCGCCGTCGCGGTACGTGCGCGACTGATAGCCCGACGCCAGGTTGCGCCAGCCGCTTGGTGCCGCACCGAAAACCTTGGCGCTGCTGCGGTTGTGCGCGGCGTCGGCAAGTGCGGCGGCGATCGCCGAAACTGTCACCACACCAGCGTCGGCCAGTGGGGCGGCCAGGGTATCGAGGCCGTGCGTGTCGAAGAACGCCGTGTCGGTGGCCCCGTCCAGGAAGGCCGGATGCCGCAGCACGTTCACCAGCAGATCGCGGTTGGTGCGCAGACCGTGAATCCGGGTGCGGGCCAACGCATCGGCCAGCACGGTGGCGGCCTGGCGGCGGGTCGGGGCGTACGAGATGACCTTGGCCAACATGGGGTCGTAGAAGATCGAAACCACCGAGCCGTCCTCGATGCCGGTGTCGACGCGGACCTGCCCGGGGACGTCGAACCGGTGCACGGTGCCGGCCTGCGGCTGCCAGCCCTTGGCCGGATCCTCGGCGTAGAGCCGGGCCTCGATGGAAGACCCGCGTGAGGCCGGGGGTTCGGCGTCGAGGCGGCCGCCGTCGGCGACCAGGATCTGCAGCTCGACGAGGTCCAGCCCGGTGGTGGCCTCGGTGACCGGATGTTCCACCTGCAGTCGGGTGTTCATCTCCAGGAAGAAGAAGTCGCCCTTCTCGTCCGCCATGAACTCGACGGTGCCGGCGCCGGCGTAGCCGATCGCCTCGGCGGCCAGGCGCGCCGCGTCGAACAGCTTCTCCCGCATTCCCGGGGTGCGCTCGACGAGGGGAGAGGGCGCCTCCTCGATGACCTTCTGGTGACGACGCTGGATCGAGCACTCGCGCTCGCCGACCGACCACACCGTGCCGTGCGAATCGGCCAGCACCTGCACCTCGACGTGGTGTCCGGCGGCCAGGTAGCGCTCACAGAACACCGTCGGGTCACCGAACGCCGACTGTGCCTCACGCTGGGCCGCGGCCACTTCGCTTGGCAGATCCGAGAGTTCACGCACCACCCGCATGCCTCGGCCACCACCGCCGGCAGAGGCCTTCACCAGCACGGGCAGCTGATCGGCCGTCACGGTCGACGGGTCGAGTTCGGTCAGCACGGGGACGCCGGCCGCGGACATCATCTTCTTGGCCTCGATCTTGGAGCCCATGGCCTGCACGGCGTTCACCGGCGGACCGATCCACGTCAGCCCGGCGTCGATCACCGCGGCGGCGAAATCGGGGTTCTCGGAGAGGAACCCGTAACCGGGGTGAACGGCGTCGGCGCCGGAAGCCTTGGCTGCAGCGATGATCTGAGCGGAATCGAGGTAGCCGTTGTTGCCCTCCAGGCGTACCCGGGCGTCGGCCTCGGCGACATGGGGTGAGCCGGCGTCAGGATCGGTGTACACCGCGACGGTCCCGATGCCCAGGCGGCGACAGGTCTCGAAGACCCGGCGGGCAATCTCGCCGCGGTTCGCGACGAGCACTGTCTTCATTTTGATCTCTTTTCGCCGGCACTACGGTTTGTGATGGATTTCGGCCGGAATTCGTCAGAATGCGTAGTCTCGGCGCACAAGGTGGTCATGACAGGCCTCACATCCTGAAGACGCCGAAGTTCGACGTCCCCTCGATCGGGGCATTGGCGATGGCGGACAGGCACATTCCCAGCACCGTGCGGGTGTCGCGAGGATCGATCACCCCGTCGTCGTAGAGCCGGCCGGACAGGAACATCGGCAGCGACTCCGCCTCGATCTGGGCCTCGACCGCTGCCCGCAGCGCCGCGTCGGCGGCCTCGTCGACCGCCTGCCCGCGGGCCTCGGCGGCGGCGCGGCTGACGATCGAGAGCACGCCGGCAAGCTGCGTGCCGCCCATCACCGCGGACTTGGACGACGGCCAGGCGAACAGGAACCGCGGGTCATATGCGCGCCCGCACATGCCGTAGTGGCCCGCGCCGTAGGAGGCGCCGAGCAGCAGCGAGATGTGCGGCACCGTCGAATTGGACACCGCATTGATCATCATCGAGCCGTGCTTGATCATGCCGCCCTCTTCGTACTGCTTACCCACCATGTAGCCGGTGGTGTTGTGCAGGAACAGAAGTGGGGTGTCGGACCGGTTGGCCAGCTGGATGAACTGGGTGGCCTTCTGCGACTCCTCGCTGAACAGCACGCCACGGGCGTTGGCCAGGATGCCGATCGGGTAGCCGTGCAGCGTGGCCCACCCCGTCACCAGGGACGACCCGTACAACGGCTTGAACTCGTCGAAGTCCGAGCCGTCGACGATGCGGGCGATCACATCGCGCGGGTCGAACGGGATGCGCAGGTCGGCGGGAACGATGCCGATGAGCTCCTCCGGGTCGAACAGCGGCTCGACGACCGGTGCGGGAACCGGTCCCTTCTTGCGCCAGTTCAACCGAGCCACGATCCGGCGGCCGATCCGGATGGCGTCGAGCTCGTCGTTGGCCAGGTAGTCACCCAGACCCGAAGTGCGGGAGTGCATCTCGGCCCCACCCAGCGACTCGTCGTCGGACTCTTCCCCGGTGGCCATCTTGACCAGCGGCGGACCGGCCAGGAACACCTTGGAGCGTTCCTTGATCATTACCACGTGGTCGGACATGCCAGGGATGTACGCACCGCCGGCCGTCGAGTTGCCGAATACCAGCGAGATCGTGGGGATCCCCGCCGCCGACAGGCGGGTGAGGTCGCGGAACATCTGCCCGCCCGGGATGAAGATCTCCTTCTGCGTCGGCAGGTCGGCGCCGCCGGACTCGACGAGGGAGATCACCGGAAGCCGGTTCTCCATCGCGATCTGGTTGGCGCGCAAGATCTTCTTGAGGGTCCAGGGGTTGCTGGTGCCGCCCTTGACCGTCGGATCGTTGGCGACGATCAGGCACTCGACACCCTCGACGGCGCCGATGCCGCAGACGACGCTGGCGCCCACGGTGAAATCACTGCCCCACGCGGCCAACGGGCTGAGCTCCAGAAACGGTGCATCCGGATCGAGCAGCAGCTCGACGCGCTCACGGGCGGTGAGCTTGCCGCGGCCGTGATGGCGGTCGACGTACTTGGGCCCGCCACCGGCCAGGGCCTTGGCGTGCTCGGTGTCGAGCTCGGCCAGCTTGGTGGCCATCACCTCTGCGGCTTCGGTGAACCCGGGGGAGCGGGGGTCGATGGTGGACTTCAGTGTGGTCACGACTGGAACCCCAATGTCTTTGCGGCCAACGAGGTCAGGATCTCGGTGGTACCACCGCCGATGCCCAGGATGCGCATGTCACGGTACTGACGTTCGACCTCGGATTCGGCCATATAGCCCATCCCGCCGAACAACTGCACGGCTTGATTCGCCACCCACTCGCCGGTCTCGACCGCGGTGTTCTTGGCGAAGCACACCTCGGTGATCAGATTGTCTTCACCGGCGAGCTGGCGCTCGACCACATGGCGCGTGTAGATCCGGGCCACATCGATCCGGCGGGCCATCTCGGACAGCGTGTTCTGCACCGACTGCCGGGCGATCAGTGGCTTGCCGAATGTCTCGCGGTCGCGGCACCACTGCACGGTCAGGTCCAGGCAGCGCTGCGCACTGGCATAGGCCTGCACGGCCAGGCCCACCCGCTCGGAGACGAACGCCGCGGCGATCTGCAGGAAGCCGGAGTTCTCCGCGCCGATCAGGTTGGCCACCGGCACCCGCACGTCGCTGTAGGACAGCTCGGCGGTATCGCTTGAACGCCAACCCATCTTGTCCAGCTTGCGGGTGACCTCAAAGCCCGGGGTGTTCTTGTCCACCACGATCAGTGAGACGCCTGCCGCGCCCGGTCCGCCGGTGCGCGACGCCGTGACGACGTAATCCGCGCGGACACCCGAGGTGATGTAGGTCTTGGCGCCGTTGAGGATGTAGTCATCGCCGTCTCGAACTGCGCGGGTGGTGAGGTGCCCGACGTCGGAGCCGCCGCCGGGTTCGGTGATGGCCAACGACCCGATGAGATCCCCGCGCAGCGTGGGCTTCACATAGGTCTCGATCAGCCGCTCGTCACCCGAGGCGATCATGTGGGGCACCGCGATACCGCAGGTGAACAGCGAGGCGAACACGCCGCCGGGCGAGCCGGCGTAATGCATTTCCTCGCAGATGATCAACGCGTCGGCCCCGTCGCCGCCGCCACCGCCGACGGACTCGGGGAAATTGGCTCCGAGCAGTCCGGCCTCGCCGGCCTTGCGGTGCAGCTCGCGCGGGAGTTCGCCGGTGCGTTCCCATTCGGCGGCGTGGGGCAGCACCTCACGCTCGGCGAAACTACGCACCGTCTTGCGCAGCGATTCGCGTTCGGGGGTATTCCAGATGCCGGTCACAGCAACCTTTCCGGGATATCGAGATGACGGCTGCGCAACCATTCGCCCAGCCCTTTGGCCTGTGGATCGAACCGGGCCTGATATGCGACGCCCTGGCCGAGGATGCCTTCGATCACAAAGTTCACGGCCCGCAGATTGGGCAGCAGATGCCGGCTGACCGGAAGATCGGCTGTCTCGGGCAGCAGTTCACGAAGCCGCTCGACCGTCAGGGCGTGGGCCAGCCAGCGCCACTGCTCGTCGGTCCGCACCCAGACCCCGACGTTGGCCGACCCGCCCTTGTCGCCGCTGCGCGCGCCTGCGATCGTGCCGAGTGCGGCGCGCCGGGTGGGGCCTGCGGGGAGTTCCTCGGGCAGGGCTGGGTCGGAAACCGGTGCCAGCGCAAGTGTTTCGGCGGCCGGAGCGATGCCGATCCGGGTGCCGTCGGGATGCACGGCGATGTGCGGAACCTCGGTGGCGTCGACATAGCCGGGTACGAACACGCCGTATATCTGACCGTCGCCGGGCGGCGCCGTGGTGGTGAAGCCCGGGTAGCTCGCCAGCGCGAGTTCCACTCCTGCCGCCGAGAATTGGCGGCCGACGAGGTTGGGGTCGGGGTCACGGACCACACAGTGCAGCAGGGCGCTGGCGGCTTCCTCGGTATCGGCGTCGGGATGGTCGGTGCGGGCCAGGTTCCACTCCAGCTCGGCCGGCCGGACCTTGATCCCGGCCTCCAACTGGCTGCGGATCAGCTGCGCCTTGGCCTCGATGTCCAGGCCGGTCAACACGAAGGTGGCCGCGTTGCGGAAGCCGCCGATGCTGTTGCACGACACCTTGAGCGTCGGGGGCGGCGCCTCGCCGGTCACGTTGGAAATTCGAACGCGGTCTTCGCCGTCCTGACTCAACTGCACCGAGTCCACCCGCAGCGTCACATCCGGATTGGCGTAGCGGGCGCCGGTGATCTCGTAGAGCAGCTGCGCGGTGACCGTGCCGACGCTGACCTGCCCGCCGGTGCCGGCGTGTTTGGTGATCACCGAAGAGCCGTCGGCGGAGATCTCGGCGATGGGGAACCCGGGCCGGGCCAGATCTGGGATTTCGGAGAAGAACGAGTAGTTGCCACCGGTGGCCTGGGTGCCGCACTCGATCACGTGACCGGCGGCCACCGCCCCGGCGAGTGCGTCGTAATCGGTGGTTTTCCAACCGAAGTGCGCGGCCGCGGGCCCGACGATCACCGACGCGTCCGTCACCCGGCCGGTGACCACGACGTCGGCGCCGGAATTCAGGCAGTCGACGATGCCCCACGCGCCCAGGTAGGCATTGGCGGCGAGGGGAGTGCCGAGGCCGAGTTCGGAAGCGCGACCCACGAGGTCGTCGCCCTCGACGTGGGCGACGTTGACGTCGAGACCCAGCCGCTCGGCCAGGGCCCGGATGGCGACGGCCAGTCCCGCGGGGTTCAGCCCGCCGGCGTTGGCCACGATCTTCACGCCCTTCTCCAGTGCCAGCCCCAGTGACTGCTCGAGCTGGGTCAGGAAGGTCTTGGCGTAGCCGCGCTCGGGATTCTTGGCCCGGTCACGGGCCAGGATCAGCATGGTGAGCTCGGCGAGATAATCACCGGTCAGATAGTCCAGCTCCCCGCCGGCGAGCATGTCGTGCATGGCAGACAGCCGGTCGCCGTAGAACCCCGAACAGTTGCCGATCCGTACTACTGGTGGCACACGTACTCCCGTCAACGCTGAAAGGGACCAACCAACCGGTAGGTTAGCGGGTACCGCCGGTACCACGTCAAGGGGTGTCCGGCCCGGGGTCCACCCACCAGATTGCATCCAGGGACGGAATCAAGCGGCGATTTGTCCCTGAACGCAGTCTGGATGCCAGCCGCGGCTGCGCAGCGCCTGCTCGACCCGCGCGAGGACGTCGACGATGTTGTCCTCGGCGATCACGCGGATGACGATCCAGCCCATGGCCTCCAGCTTCCGTAGGGTCTTCTGGTCCTGCACATAACGCCTGCGGTCCGACTGGTGGAAGATGCCGTCGTCGGCGGTGACCTGGAGTGTCCACGCCAAAGCGTCGATGCGGGCGACGGCGTCATCGCGTGGGAGGTGACGGCCCAGGTCGAACGCCGTCCGCACCGGTGTGGTCACCGGCAGTCCGACCACTCGTTTGATCTCGTCGTCGGCGAGCGTCTCGTTGCGCACGATCAATCCGCTGGGTGGGCGGCCGTTGCGCCAGATGAGTTCGATCGGGATGTCGGCATCGACGTAGGAAGCCCCGTGCAGCGCGGATGCGGCGAACCCGGCGATCACCTTCGGCCAACGCTTCGCTGCCGATGAACACCCTTGCCACCGCCGTCATTGCGGCATGCTCGCACCCCACACCGACATGCCATCGAGATTGAGGTGAGGGACAGAACCGGCCCGTTGTTGTCCCTGACATCAATCTCGGCGGAAGGGACGCGGAGCGCTCGGTGTAACGGCCGCGGAGCGCTCGGCGCAGGGCCGTGGAGCTGCGTTTTGGAGGAGCGCCAGGTCAACCGTTACTCTGTACCTAATCGTCGCCGCCGGTGAGCTCATTTCGATTCGCGCGGCAACAACCCAGAGCAAGGAGATGCACGTCATGGCTGTGCCCAAGCGCAGAATGTCGCGCGCGAACACCCGTAGCCGGCGCGCGCAGTGGAAGGCCGAGGCCACCGGTCTCGTCGGCGTCAGCGTCGCCGGTCAGCAGCACAAGGTGCCGCGCCGTCTGCTCAAGGCCGCCCGTCTCGGTCTGGTCGACCTCGACAAGCGCTAGACCCGCAAGCACTTACTCAAAAAGCGCTATCGCTTGCGATAGCGCTTTTTGTCGTGCTCAGGGTTGTTCGGGGCTCACAAAAACCCTCGGCGAATTCGCGGCGCGCCTCTCAGCCCACTCTCAGATAGCGGGTTGAAACTGTGGCTGTGCGCATACTTGTCGTGGACGACGATCGCGCTGTGCGCGAATCCCTGCGCCGGTCGCTTTCTTTCAACGGATATTCGGTCGAGCTCGCCCAAGATGGGGTCGAAGCGCTCGAGGCGATTTCCAATGACCGGCCCGACGCTGTGGTTTTGGACGTGATGATGCCGCGGCTGGACGGCCTGGAGGTGTGCCGGCAGCTCCGTAGCACCGGCGACGACCTGCCGATCCTGGTGCTGACGGCCCGCGACTCGGTCTCTGAGCGGGTCGCCGGGTTGGACGCCGGCGCGGATGACTACCTGCCCAAGCCGTTTGCGCTCGAGGAGCTGCTGGCGCGGATGCGGGCGTTGCTGCGCCGGACCGTCAGCGACGACGGCGCCGATTCGCAGAAGATGTCGTTCTCGGACCTGACCCTGGACCCGGTGACCCGCGAGGTGACCCGCGGCCAGCGTCAGATCAGCCTCACCCGCACCGAGTTCTCGCTGCTGGAAATGCTCATCGCCAACCCCCGCCGGGTGCTCACCCGCAGCCGCATCCTCGAAGAGGTCTGGGGCTTCGACTTCCCGACCTCCGGCAATGCGCTTGAGGTCTACATCGGCTACCTGCGGCGCAAGACCGAGGCCGAAGGCGAGATTCGACTGATCCACACCGTGCGCGGCGTCGGCTATGTGCTGCGCGAAACACCCCCCTGATTTTGATGGCGCTGAACGACAACGACGGTCGCACTACCCCGATGTACATTGGGCGGCCCGCAGCCGTCCTACGAAACACCAGCTCACTGTCATTGCGCTGGCGCGTGATGATGCTGGCGATGTCGATGGTGGCCATGGTGGTCGTGCTGATGGCCGTCGCCGTCTACGCCGTGGTGTCCCGCGCGCTCTACGACGATCTCGACAACCAGCTGCACAGCCGCGCCCGGCTGCTCATCGAGAGCGGATCGCTGGCGGCCGACCCCGGCAAGGCAATCGAGGGCACCGCGTACTCCGATGTCAACGCGATGCTGGTGATCCCGGGCCGGTCCATCTACACGGCCAACCAGCAGGGCCAGATGCTGCCGCTGGGCAAGGCCGAGAAGGATGTCATCTCGGGCGAGCTGCTGATGTCCCTGCGCACCGCCAACCACCAGCGGGTGCTCGCGGTGCACCTGGCCAACGGCAGTTCCCTGCTGATCTCGAAGAGCCTGGCGCCCACTGTCCAAGTGCTGAGACGTCTGGGCACGGTGCTGCTCATCGTCGGAGGTGTCGGCGTGGCAGTGGCGGCCATGGCCGGTGGAGCGGTGGCGCGAGCCGGGCTCAGACCGGTGGGCAGACTCACCGAAGCCGCGGAGCGGGTGGCCCGCACCGACGACCTGCGGCCCATCCCGGTGGTCGGCAGCGACGAGCTCGCTCGGCTCACCGAGGCGTTCAACATGATGTTGCGGGCGCTGGCCGAATCGAGGGAACGGCAGTCCCGGCTGGTCTCCGACGCCGGGCATGAGCTGAGAACGCCGCTGACCTCGCTGCGCACCAATGTCGAACTGTTGATGGCCTCGCAGGCGCCTGGGGCGCCGCCCCTGCCCAGAGACGAGATGGACGGGCTACAGCAGGACGTGATCGCCCAGATCGAGGAGCTCTCCACCCTGGTCGGCGACCTCGTCGACCTCACCCGCGACGATGCGGGCGGCATCACCCCGGAACCGGTCGACATGTCCGAGGTCGTCGACCGCAGCCTGGAGCGGGTCCGGCGGCGTCGCAATGACATCGACTTCGACGTCGATGTCATCGGCTGGCAGGTGTTCGGCGATGCACCCGGACTCGGCCGCGCCGTGCTCAACCTGCTCGACAACGCCGCCAAGTGGAGTCCGGCCGGTGGGCGCGTCGGTGTCCGGTTGCGCCAGATCGATCCGACACACGCCGAGCTGGTGGTCTCCGATCACGGGCCCGGTATCCCTCCGCAGGAACGCGCGCTGGTGTTCGAGCGGTTCTACCGATCCGATGCGGCCAGGGCGATGCCGGGATCCGGCCTCGGATTGGCTATCGTCCAGCAGGTGGTGCTCAAGCACGGCGGCGCCCTGCACATCGACGAGACCGTGCCGGGTGGCACCCCACCGGGGGCTTCGTTTCACATGGTGCTGCCAGGGCAGCCGATCTCGAATGCCGATGCGACACACGTGCACCCGGTCGGTGGTGGGCACACCGTCGGCGCGGAGAAAAAGTGAGACAGTTGAGGCGGTCGGGGGACCAGTCATGGATGGACCAGAAATCTCTAAGTGGATTCTCAGCCCATCTGGGCAACCTGAGTGGCTACGACTTCGTTTGACGAAGTGACGGACACGAGGGTTGGACATACGGGTCGGACCGGATCGGCGTGACTGGCCGGCGGACCTTTTACAAGAGAAGAGCACGCAGCACAAATGACGAACCACCCGAGGTACCCCCAGCAGCCGGAGCAGCATCCCGGCGGCGCCCCCGGATACGCCGGTGCGCGTCCTGATCCTTACCAGTCACAGCCCTACGACTGGCGCTACGCGCGTCAGCAGCCGTCGCAGCAGCAGCAGCAACAACTGCCGCCCCCGCAGCAGTCGCACCAGACGCAGCAACACCAGACGCCGCAGCATCAGCCGCAGCCCCAGGCCTATCGCGCGCCTTATGACCCGTACCGGATTCCGGCCGGTCCGCAGCCCGTCCCGGCGAAGAAGCGGTCCATGACCGGCGTGCTGACCGGCGCGCTCGCCGTGGCCGTGGTGTCGGCAGGCATCGGTGGCGGTGTCGCAACCTTCGTGCACGACGACCACCCGCGCCTGGGCACGCAGGGCCTCGGCGCCGCACCGACCGTCCCCGCCGCGGCCCTGCCGCCGGGCTCGGTGGAGCAGGTGGCGGCCAAGGTCGTGCCGAGTGTGGTCAAGCTCGAGACCGACCTGGGTCGCGCGTCCGAGGAGGGCTCCGGCATCATCCTCACCGCCGACGGCCTCATCCTGACCAACAACCACGTCGTGCAGGCCGCGAAGCCGGGCGGGCCCGGACCCGCGCCGGTACCGGGCGGGGCGCCGGCGCCGGCCGGCGCCCAGACCAAGGTGACGTTCTCCGACGGGACCACAAAGTCGTTCACCGTCGTGGGTACCGACCCGAGCAGTGACATCGCGGTGGTACGCGCACAGGACGTCTCGGGCCTGACCCCCATCACGCTCGGCTCTTCGGCCAACCTGCGGGTGGGTCAGGATGTGGTGGCGGTCGGTTCGCCGCTCGGTCTCGAAGGCACGGTCACCACCGGCATCGTCAGCGCGCTGAACCGCCCGGTCGCCGCCGGCGGCGACGCCCGCAACCAGAACACCGTGCTCGACGCCATCCAGACCGACGCTGCGATCAACCCGGGTAACTCCGGTGGCGCCCTGGTCAACATGAACGGCGAACTGGTCGGGATCAACTCGGCGATCGCCACCATGGGTGGGGATTCGCCGCAGGCGCAGAGCGGGTCGATCGGCCTTGGCTTCGCGATCCCGGTGGACCAGGCCAAGCGGATCGCCGACGAGCTGATCCAGAACGGGACGGCCTCGCACGCGTCGCTGGGTGTGCAGGTCAGCAATGACACCACCAGCGACGGCGCCAAGATCGTCGAGGTCACCAACGGTGGAGCCGCGGCGGCAGCGGGTCTGCCCAGCGGGGTGGTGGTCACGAAGGTCGACGAACGGGTGATCGGCAGCGCTGACGCGCTCGTCGCCGCGGTGCGGTCCAAGGCCCCCGGCGACAAGGTCACGCTGACCTTCCTCGACCCGGGCGGCAAGCCGCAGACAATCGAGGTCACCCTCGGCAGGGCCGAGCAGTGAGCACGCTGACCGGGCCCGGCGGAATGGCCACACTGCGTCTGGCTACACCGTTGTCTGCTGCCGGATATACGGTTGCAGGCATGGAACAGCCAGGGGAGTTGGTGGGCCGGGCGCTCGTCGTCGTCGTCGATGATCGCACCGCACACGGCGAGGAAGACCACAGCGGTCCGTTGGTCACAGAGTTGTTGGGTGAGGCCGGTTTCGTCGTCGACGGGGTCGTGGTCGTGGCCGCGGACGAAGTCGAGATCCGCAACGCGCTGAACACCGCGGTGATCGGCGGCGTCGATCTGGTGGTGTCGGTCGGTGGTACGGGGGTGACACCGCGCGACGTGACGCCGGAAGCCACCCTCGACATCCTCGACCGCGAGCTGCTGGGCATCGCCGAGGCGTTGCGCGCATCGGGCCTCTCCGCAGGCATCGTTGACGCAGGCCTGTCGCGCGGGCTGTGCGGAGTCTCGGGCAGCACGCTGGTGGTGAACATCGCCGGGTCCCGTGCAGCGGTGCGCGACGGCATGGCCACCCTCGGGCCACTGGCTGCGCAGGTGATCGGCCAGTTATCAAGTTTGGAGATCTGAACGCAAGCGAAACGGCGGCCATCGGCCGCCGTTTCCGTTTGTTGGCGAATGTCGCACTCAGCGTTCATGCTGGTTAAGAGCAGGTTAACGAGCGTTGCACAGCGCCCGACTTGGAATGTGATCTTAGTCACAAAGGGGAATCGTGATGCCGGAAGCGAACAAAATGTCCCGTCACGCAGTTAACAAGATCTTCGGCGAGGCCCTCCCGGACATCGCCCCCGACGAACGCGACACCGCTTCGCCGGACGACGATGCCGACCGCGACCGGTGGCTGCAGAACAACATTCCGCCCCATCATCGATGAAAAGGTGAGCGGCTTGTAAGGGCAGGAAAACCCTGCCGAGCGATGTGGTCTGGACCTCACCTCGTTACCAAGGCGAACGGCGTCACAGCATTGCCATGCGGGCCAACTTGCAGCACCACGACCTTGTGCGCCATCTCCCAGTCGGCTTTCAGCAAATTTTGATCGATTGAACGTATGCAGCCCCACGGATATGTGCTTGCGTTGCCGCCCGGATGCACTGCCGTTATGTTCCTCGTGTCAACGATGAGCATTAAGTAAGAGCAACGTGTGGAGTTCCTAATCCGCATCACATGTTGGTCTTGCGCGGCGGTACGGTCTGCGGGGGCCGGGACGCCAACCACAAAACGGTGGGCCTCCGGGAGCACCGGCGATATAGCTAGGGAGAACATGAAGGCATTCAGTCGGGTGCTGGTCGCGTTAGTTGCAGCTATCGCGGCGTTGTTTACGAGCACGGGCGTTTCTCATGCGGGGCTGGATAATGAACTGAGCCTGGTTGATGGTCAGGATCGGACCCTGACCGTTCAGCAGTGGGACACCTTCCTCAATGGTGTGTTCCCGCTGGACCGCAACCGGCTGACCCGCGAGTGGTTCCATTCCGGCCGCGCCAAGTACACCGTCGCCGGCCCGGGTGCCGATGACTTCGAGGGCACCTTGGAGCTGGGCTACCAGATCGGCTTCCCCTGGTCGCTGGGTGTCGGGATCAACTTCTCGTACACGACCCCCAACATCCTGATCGACGATGGTGACATCACCGGCCCGCCCTTCGGCCTGGAGTCCGTCATCACCCCGAACCTGTTCCCGGGTGTGTCGATCAGCGCGGACCTGGGCAACGGCCCCGGCATCCAGGAAGTCGCCACCTTCTCGGTGGACGTCAAGGGTCCCGCCGGTGGTGTGGCGGTGTCCAACGCACACGGCACCGTGACCGGCGCGGCCGGTGGTGTGCTGCTGCGTCCGTTCGCCCGCCTCATCGCCTCGACCGGTGACAGCGTCACCACCTACGGCGAGCCCTGGAACATGAACTGAGCACATGAACGTCCAGTTCTAGGCCTCAACAAAGCAGCCCCTGGGAAATCCAGGGGCTGCTTTTGTGTTCGGGTGTCTACTTGTCGCGGTCGGCGCTCGTGTGCTTGGCGGTGTCGGGGCTCGGGCCGGTGCCGGGGCCGGTGACGTGCTTGCCGGTGTCGACGCTGCCGTTTTCGGCCAGCAGGTCGCGGATCTCGGTCAGGATGCTCAATTCGGTGTCCTGGGCCTGTTCCACCTCGCCGCGCTCGCGCAGCTTCTTGTACGGCAGGACGATCACGAAGTAGATCACCGCGGCGACGATCAGGAAGTTGATGAATGCCGACAGCACCGCGTTGAAGTCGACGAACTGTTCGGGGGTGCCGCCCAACGAGATCTTGAGGAAGCCGTATTGACGATCGCCGCCGGCGCCGATCCGGTCGACCAGCGGCTGAACGACCTTCTCGGTGAACGAGGTGACCAAGCCGGTGAAGGCGGCGCCGATGACCACAGCAACCGCAAGATCGATGACATTGCCGCGGGAGAGAAACTCTTTGAAGCCCTTCAACATGCGGGGACCCTTCCTGCAGTGTGGGTTGTTAAATGGGACAAGCAAACAGTAACGGAGTTGGCCGAACGGCTGGGTGATTGTGGGACAACAACTTCGACACGTGTGAACTGCCTTGTCTGGCAAGGGAAACCGAGTTCAGTGGATGGTCAGTGTCAGCGCCTGCACCAGGCTGGTGGCCGCCACTTCATTGGCCGGGCGGGCCGGTAGCGCTACCAGTGCCACCCGGTCGCTACCCACGCCCGCTCCGCGGGCCTTCTCCGAAACGAGCACCACTACGGCTCCTGCGGCCACCACGACCGGCCGGGCGGGGCCCTTGTCATCGGGATCGGCAGTCACCGTCAGCACATCGACGATGTCGCCGGGGCGGATCAGATCCAGCAACGCGGTGTCGTTGAGTTTCACCGGCACGATGCGGGCATCCGGGCCCGCTGCCGTTTCGGCCAACCGCGATCCGAGCAGCCGGACATCGGTGATCACCTCGCCGCGACGGGCCGGGGCAGTTAGTGTCGCGCCGATCATCGGTGTCACGTCACTCTGGGCGCCGTCGGGCACCGTGGCCGTGCTGTGCCGCTCCAGGCGTACGTCGGCGGCGGTCAACGCGACACCTGGGGACAAGTCGTGTGCTGCCACCGCGACCTCGGCGTAGTCGCCGTGCGGATCGGAGCGAAACGCGGCAATGGCCGCCAGAATCACCAGACCGGCTGCCGCGGCGCGGCGCGCGGCCACGGTTCGGGTCCAATCAGGCCGGGCAGCAGTCAGCCGACGCCAGGGTGGCGGGTTGAGGGATTCGGCCATGGCGCCACGGTAAGCGCGCGGCGGCCGGGTGGGAACGGCGTCTTCGCCGCCCTGTGGATAACTCGGAGGCTAGCTGGAGGCGGCCGCGGCGGGGGCGGCGCTGGAGCTGCTCGACGAACTGTCCGAAGAACTGCTCGACGAAGAGGAGGACGACGAGTCCGAGGACGAGCTCTCCGAGCTCTTGGCCGGTGCGCCGTTGGACGAGCTCTTGCCCGACTCGCGGTTGTCGGTGCGGTAGAAGCCGCTGCCCTTGAACACCACGCCGACCGAACCGAAGAGCTTGCGCAGCTTGCCGGAGCACTTGGGGCAGGTGGTCAACGCATCGTCGCTGAAGGCCTGCACCGCGTCGAACCGATTGCCGCACTCAGTGCACGCGTAGGAATAGGTAGGCACGAAAACCCTCCGAGTTGGTCAAACTTGTTAGCACTCTACCGGCTCAAGTGCTAGAACCGCTACGTGGGCCATGTCATTCCCGCGGGCCGCAGGCGCCGGCGCACCGGAAGATTAGCGGTCCTGCTCGTGGTGGCGGTAATCCTGGTGGTGCTGGCCGCGCTCGTGGTGGCCCGCATGCAGGCGGCGACGCCGGTCGACGGCTCCGCCGCGCACCCGGCACCGCCCCCGACGGCAGGCTTGCCGCCGGCGCAGCGGACGCCCGGCTATGACCGGGCCCGCACGCTGTTGGCGGGGCTGCCGGTCAAGGGCTGGGACCGCGACACCGACTACGCCCGGTTCCGCTTCGGTGAGGCCTGGAGCGACGACGTCAACGTCGAGTTCGGCCACAACGGCTGCAACACCCGCGACGACATCCTTCGCCGCGATCTGGCTCAACTGGCAGTCCGGCCTGGCACCTGCTACGCGGCCACCGGTGTCCTGCACGATCCCTACACCGGCGTCGAGATCGCGTTCACCCGCGGCCCCGATACCTCCGGCACGGTGCAGATCGACCATCTCGTATCCCTGTCGGACGCTTGGTACAAAGGCGCGCGCTCTTGGGACCCGCAGCGGCGCAAGGACTTCGCAAACGATCCGCGCAACCTGATCGCGGTCGGCGCGCAACCCAACTTCGACAAGGCCTTCCGTGACGCGGCCGGCTGGCTCCCGCCCAACGTGGCGTTTCGTTGTGAGTTCGTGGCGCGCCAGGTCGAGGTGAAAGCCGCCTATCAGCTGTGGGTCTCGGCGAAAGAGAAGCGCGCCATGGCGGCGGTGCTCGACAACTGCTAGGCGCGGCGGTAGCTCGGCGCGATCATCACCGGAACCGGCGAGCGGCGCAGGATCTTGCCCGCCGCCGAGCCGAGGAACACCTGGGCCGTCGGGGCGGCCGCACCCGAACCCAGCACCAGCATGTCTCCGGTGTCCCACCCGATGCTCTGCACCGCGGCATTCCAATCGTGACCCGCACCCACCACCACGTCGACGTCGGGAACGGCCATCCGGTCACGAATGGCCTTGAGCTGTTTGGTGATCTCGGCGATGGTCCGGCGGGACCACTGCTGCACCACTAACTCCTCGGCCGAGGTCTCGATGGTGCCGGCGAACGCCGCGGTGTTGCGGACCGTGAACGAGACGATGCGTAGCTTGGCCTGCCATGACGCCGCGAGCTCGGCGGTGGCCGGGATGAGGCCGTTGACGTCGGCCTCCCCGCCGTAGGCCGCGGTGAGCCGGGTGATGCGTCCGTCATTCTGGGCGTACCCGCGCGGCGCGAACGCGACCGGCACCCGGGCGGTGTGCACCAGACGTTCGGTGACGCTGCCCAGCGCGACCCGGCCGAGCATGCCCGACGAGGAGGAGCCGACGCACACCATGGTCGCCCGGTGGGCATCGGCAAGTTCGATCAAACCCGTTGGGATCGAGGTGGATTCGTGTACCACCGGCGTGACGTCGAGATCGATGGGCAGGACGGCAACCGCGCGTTGCAACGCCTGGGTGGCCTGCCCGCGAACGTAAGCCAGATACTCGCCCTCGACCATGTCGTCGCGTGCCGCCCATGACCGTTCCACCACTGCCGCGGCGATCACCTGCTCGCCGGTGGTGCGGGCGATCTGAATCGCCAGGTTCAGCGGTGCACTGCTGTGCCGGCTCGCGCTGAAGGCGGCGAGGATGGTCACGACGCGTGCTCCTGGGTACGGGCTCGCGACACCACATGGGTCACCGGGATCTGGTAGTCGGCGCGGGCGCGGTCGACGACCTCGAACCGGTGCCACACCGAATCCTCCGGCGGCAGAGTCGAAATCACGATCTGGTCGGGCCGGAACGCCTCGACGGCGTGAGCCAGTGCCCGTAGCGGACGATAGTCACCCAACTCGCCGTCGGCCTGTAACTGTTCGGAGCGCAGCGTGCTCAGCATCTGATCGAGGCGACGCTGGGCCGCGCGGGTAGTGGCTTCGGTGATGTCGAGCGGGCCGTGGGTGGCGGCCACCCCGGTGTCGATCGGACTGGCCGGCACCACCACCTGATAAAGGGCATCGCGGTCCGCGCCGATGCGGCGCAACTCGTCGAGCAGTTCGTTGGATTCGACGGTCTCGTTGGCCAGCACCAACACTCGATGCGGAGGGGCGGCCCCGGCCGCCGGGGCCACACCGGCCACCTCGGGCCGGTGCCCGATGAACCAACGGTTGGCCAGGAACAGCAGGATCACCACCACCCACGACGCCACGCTCAGTGTCAGGGCCTTCCGGTTGTCCCCGCCCTGCACGTACATCTGGATCAGGATGGCGAAGATGGCCGCGGCAGTGAGTATCGACAGCACCGGGAACAGCCACATCTTCACCTTGAGCTGGTCCGACGAGGTGCGGTAGCGCAGCACGATCTGCGAGATGCAGATGAGCAGGTAGACGAACAGGATCACCGCGCCACTGGAATTCAGCAGGAACGCGAAGATGGTGTCCGGCCAGAACGCCGCGGCGATCACGCACAGGAAGCCGATCACCGACGAGGTCAGGATCGCCGGGGCCGGGACGCCGCGCCGGGTCACCGCGACCAACTGCGGCGGTGCCTCGCGCCGGGCGGCCAGCACGAACAGCATGCGCGACGCGGTGTACATCCCGGAGTTCAGACAGCTCAGCACCGCGGTGAGGACCACCGCATTCATGATGTGGTCGGCGTAGGGGATACCCATCTCGGTGAACACCGAGACGAACGGCGACGCGACGTTGCCCGCGGCGTCCTTCTTGAAGTGGTCCCACGGCAGGATCGTCGTGATCAGGAATGACGAGCCGACGAAGAAGATCGCGATACGCATGATGACCGAGTTGGCGGCCTTGGCCACGGCCCGCTCCGGGTTCGCGGACTCGGCGGCGGCGATGGTGGCGATCTCCGCACCGACCATCGAGAAGATCACCGTCACCACGCCGACGGTGACAGCCATTGCGCCCATGGGGAAGAACCCGCCGTGCGAGGTCAGGTTCGAGAAGTCCATGTCCTTGTTCGGCCACAGCCCGAAGACGAAGAGCGCGCCCAAACCGATGAACGCCAGGATCGCCGCCACCTTGATGCCGGCGAACCAGTACTCGAACTCGCCGAAGGACGACACCGAGAACAGATTGGTGGCTGTCATCGCGATCAACAGGAGCAGTGCGGTCAGCCAGATGGGGACATCCACCCAGAATTGGATGATCTTGGCGCCCGCGATCGCTTCGAAGCCGACGACGATCACCCAGAAGTACCAGTAGAGCCAGCCGACCGAGAACCCCGCCCAGTTGCCCAGCGAGTTGCGCGCGTAATCGGCGAACGATCCGGTCGACGGATTGGCCACCGCCATCTCGGCCAGCATCCGCATCACCATGATGACCAGGACCCCGGCCAGCGCATAGGTGATGAACGAGCCGGGTCCGGTAGCACCGATCACCACCCCGGAGCCGACGAACAGGCCGGCGCCGATCACGCCGCCGATGGCGATCATCGTCAACTGTCGCTGACTGAGTGCCTTCTTCAATGCGGGTGTTTCACCCATTTGCGTACCGACTCCTCCGTGGTATGTGACTCAGGTCACAAGCGGCCAGAAGGAAACGCTATGCCCGGTGACCGGTCGATGGAGCCGAAATTGGGCCGAAACTGTAGGAAACTCGGGCGGCCTGTTCAGACAGTTGTCGAATCGGGCCGGTACAGCCCGGCAAGCCGGGCCAGCCGCAGGCTCAGCATCAGTTCGAAACGGGTCTCGCCGTCGCTGAGGTCGCTTCCGACGGCCTCGGTCAGCTTCTCCAACCGGTAATACAGCGTGGACCGGTGCAGATACATGGCCTCGGAAGTGCGCCGCACGTCGCCGCCGTTGGCCAGGTAGGTCTCGAGCGTGCGGAGGAGGTCGTCGCGCCCCTGCTCGATCAGGCCGAGGATGCCGGGGTGCACCAGCTCGCCGAGCCGGTCCCGGTCGTAGGCCTGGCCCAGCAACGCCAGCGTGCGCCACGAACCGAGTGCGGACCAGTCGGCGACCTGGGTACTGCTCGCGCCGATACCCGCCAGCGTCAGCGCCAGGCCGGCGTGTCGAAACCCAACGGCTGCTTGCGTTATCGGCAGGGCGACGCCGGAGGCGCCGATGGCCGGGTGTGTCCCGTAGCTGGCCCGGACGGCACCGGCCACGGTTACGGCGGCTGCGGCGGACCCGGCGCGCGACACCGCGATGATCGTGGTCGGCGATCCGGCGAGGGTGTACCACCGGTGCGTTCGGTCGGTGGCCGTCAACCGCAGGCGCAGCGCCATAGTCCGATCGGCCGGATTGCCCGCGCCGTCGAGGTCGGGCTCGAACCGGAAAATCTGGACCACGTCGTCCGGCTCGACCATCGCCCTGGCGTGCAGCTCACGGACGACCGCCTGGGCGTGCGCAGGTTCCTCGGCGGCGAGCAACCGCATCAAAAGGCCCTGCTGCGCAGACTCTTCGGCGCGCAGTGCCGCGTTGCGGCGGTCGAGGATGGCCAGCAGGTCGGCGCCGGCTCGCTCGGCCAGCCGCTGGCCGTCCTCGGACAATGAGCCCTCAGGGGCGATGATCCACAGGTAGCCGAATCGCTCGGACGCCGAGCGCACCGGCACGCAGAACCGCGGCATCAAGTTGTATTGCGGAAATGCCGGGATCCACATCGCCGAGTCGGCCGAACCGATTCCGAATTCGAACAGCGCCGCTTTGACCTCGGCGCGGGTCTCGCGTTGCAGCACACTGTGGACCCGCACGTCGTCGAGTTCGCCGAGTTGACGGCTGTGAGTGATCGGGGTCAGTTCCTCGTCGTCCAGGAGCACTGCCCGATCCAGGGTCTGGGCCAGGACGTCGACGATCAGCTGCATGCGGACACTGAAGTCGGCGCTCACCGGATCGGACACCCTGAAGATTCTGGACCGCTCAGCTGTGCAACGTCACCATTCCGCCCGACGGCGTCAGCGCGTGCGTCATCCGCACGTCGTGCGGGTCGGCGGGCAACGCGTCGACCAATTCGTCGTCCCGCACCACCGCGACCAGTCGCGCATGTGGTGAGGCGTAGATCAGGCTGCGGTCGTAGAAGCCGGCGCCCCGGCCCAGCCGGTTGCCGTGGCGGTCGACGGCCAGCGCGGGCACCAGCACCACCGCGGCGTCGGCGATCGATCCGGCGGGCAACCACGGCGGCGCGGGCTCGCGCAGGCCGAACTCGGCAGCCACCAACGCGCCGGGCACGTACTCACCCCACTGCATCGGCATTCCCCGGCCGTCCCCATCGTTGCGGGCAACCGGAAGCAGTACGCGCACACCGAGTTCCGACAGGGTGTCCAGCATGGCCGCAGACCCCGGTTCGGAGCCGACCGGAACGTAGGCGCACACCGTTTGCCCGGGACGGACCAGAGCGGGCAGCCAGTGGCAAATTGCCTGCGCCTCGCGGTCGCGGCAGTCGTCTGCCACGGCCCGTCTTGCACGGAGAACGCCGGCTCGCAACTCGGTCTTGGTCGGCGGGGTCACGCCCTCCACCATTTCAGATCGGACGTTAGTGTGTGAACGATGAGCACCTCTCCCAAGGCGCCTGAAGTGCCGATTCCCTACACGGCCGTGGTCCCCGCGGCCGGTCTGGGCACGCGCTTCCTGCCCGCGACCAAGACGGTCCCGAAGGAATTGCTGCCTGTGGTCGACACCCCCGGCATCGAGCTGGTCGCGGCCGAGGCGGCCGAGGCCGGCGCCGAGCGGCTGATCATCATCACCTCCGAGGGCAAAGACGGTGTCGTCGCGCACTTCGTCGAGGACCTGGTGCTTGAGGGCACGCTGGAGGCCCGCGGCAAGAAGACCATGCTGGAAAAGGTGCGGCGTGCTCCCGCGCTGATCAAGGTCGAGTCGGTGGTGCAGGCGGAGCCGCTGGGGCTCGGTCATGCCATCGGTTGCGTCGAGAGTGCGTTGACGCCCGACGAGGACGCGATCGCGGTGCTGCTGCCCGACGATCTGGTGTTGCCGACGGGCGTGTTGGAGACCATGTCGAAGGTGCGGGCCAAACGCGGCGGCACGGTGCTGTGCGCCATCGAGGTCCCCGAAGACAAGATCAGCGCCTACGGCGTCTTCGACGTCGAGACGGTGCCCGATGCGGCCAACCCGAACGTGCTGCGCGTCAAGGGCATGGTGGAAAAGCCGAAGTCCGAAGACGCGCCGTCGCCGTACGCCGCGGCCGGCCGTTACCTTCTGGACCGGGCGATCTTCGATGCGCTATGTCGGGTTTCGCGTGGTGTGGGCGGGGAGATCCAGCTGACCGACGCCATCGCGCTGCTGATCGAAGAGGGCCATCCGGTGCACGTGGTCGTGCACCGCGGAGCCCGACACGACCTGGGAAATCCCGGCGGCTACCTGAAGGCTGCGGTTGACTTTGCGTTGGAACGTGACGACTACGGCCCCGAATTGCGGAGCTGGTTGGTCGAACGGTTGGGTCTGGCCGGACAGGAGGGCTAGCAACGCGTCGGGCCCTACGCCGCGCGTTGTCCGGCAGTCGGGGCCCGTAGATAGGAAGGCGTGTTGTGCGTTCGGTCGAGGAACAGCAGGCTCGGGTAGCGGCTGCCGCGGTGGCGCCCCGGCCGGTGCGAGTGGCCATCGCCGAGTCACAAGGTCTGATGTGTGCCGAAGAGGTCGTGACCGAACGGCCCATGCCGGGATTCGATCAGGCCGCGATCGACGGCTATGCGGTCCGCAGCGTGGACGTGTTGTCGGTGGGCGACGGTGCCGGTGAGATCAGCCTGCCGGTGATGGGCTCGATCGAGGCGGGGGCGCGGACCCCGAGCCGTTTGCAGCCCCGCCAGGCTGCCCGCGTGCAGACCGGTGCACCGATGCCGACGCTTGCCGACGCGGTGCTCCCGTTGCGGTGGACCGACGGTGGCGAGAGCCGGGTCAAGATCCTGCGCAGCGTGCGTTCGGGCGCCTACGTCCGACGCACCGGAGACGACGTGCAACCCGGTGATGTCGCGGTGCGCGCCGGCACCATCATCGGTCCGGCCCAGGTGGGTCTGTTGGCCGCGGTCGGACGGGACCGGGTGCTGGTGCACCCGCGGCCCAGGCTGTCGGTGATGTGCGTGGGCGGCGAGCTCGTCGATGTTTCCCGCTCGCCCGGAACCGGGCAGGTGTACGACGTGAACTCCTATGCCCTGGCAGCGGCGGGCCGGGATGCGGGCGCGGAGGTCAACCGTGTCGGCATCATCAGCACCGACCCGCGGGAACTCCGGGAAACCGTTGAGGGCCAAGTCAATCGCAACGAGATCGTGGTGATCGCCGGAGCGGTGGGTGGGGCCGCTGCCGAATCGGTGCGCGCCGTGCTCACCGAACTCGGCGAGATGGAGGTGTCCCGGATCGCGATGCACCCCGGTTCGGTGCAGGGCTTCGGGCAGCTCGGCCGGGACCGCGTTCCGGTCTTCCTGCTGCCCGCCAACCCGGTCAGCGCGCTGGTGGTGTTCGAGGTGATGGTCCGCCCGCTGATCCGGCTGTCGTTGGGCAAGCGTCAGCCCATGCGGCGCGTGGTGCAGGCCCGCACGCTGGCACCGATCAGCTCGGTGGCCGGGCGCACGGGATACCTACGCGGGCAGTTGATGCGGGACCAGGACACCGGCGAGTACCTGGTGCAGGCATTGGGCGGGGCGCCCGGGGCGTCGACGCATCTGCTGGCCACACTCGCCGAGGCGAACTGTCTCGTGGTGATTCCGAGCGAGGTCGACGAGGTCCGCACCGGCGAAACCGTGGATGTGGCATTCCTGGCCCAGCGCGGCTGATAAGACTTCATTCGATGAATGACGGTGTGACGAATCGACTGTGCGGATGAGCCTGCTGCGGTCCAGTGCCTTTCACCCGGGTTGGCCCGGTCCGATCGGTCCGCTGCGGGTGCAGGCGGGTGTGGTGCGGCTACGTCCGGTGCGGCTGCGCGACGCCGCGGTGTGGAGCCGGATCCGGCTGGCCGACCAGGCCCACCTGGAGCCCTGGGAGCCGGTGAGCGGCGTGGATTGGCATGTTCGCCACGGCGTTTCGTCGTGGCCGGCAATCTGCTCGGGTTTGCGCAGTGAGGCCCGGCGCGGGCGGATGCTGCCGTATGTGATCGAGCTCGACGGGGAGTTCGCCGGCCAGCTCACGATCGGCAATGTCACCCACGGCGCGCTGCGATCAGCCTGGATCGGTTACTGGGTGGCCAGTGACAAGACCGGCGGCGGGGTCGCGACCGGAGCGCTGGCGCTGGGGCTCGACCACTGCTTCACCGGGGTGCAGTTGCACCGGGTTGAGGCCACGGTTCGGCCGGAGAACGCCGCGAGCCGGGCCGTGCTGGCGCGCGTGGGGTTCCGCGAGGAGGGCCTGTTGCGTCGCTATCTGGAGGTCGACGGTGCCTGGCGGGACCATCTTCTGGTGGCGGTCACGTTGGAGGAGCTGAAACATTCGGCGTCTCAAGCCCTGGTGTCGGCCGGGCGGGCCAGTTGGTGCTGAGTGGCCGGTAGGTCCGGGTTGCGGCGCGCTGTGTCGAAACTGCACCCAGGGTCGTGATTTCGCCGGATTCACAGCCCCGGAAGCCATCTCAGCGAAATGGGGATCGCCAGCTGTTACCAATGTGACACGTGTGACTAGTGGTGCTTGTATCGAATGAATTACAGGTGTGTAATTGTGTCGGCGCGCCACCCATGGATGCGCTGGTCACAGACCTAGCCTGAAGGGGAAAGGAGCAGGCGTCATGCCAAGCATCCCCCAGTCACTGCTGTGGATTTCCCTTGTCGTTCTCTGGCTTTTCGTTTTGGTCCCGATGTTGATCAGCAAGCGCGACTCGGTGCGTCGCACCAGTGACGTCGCCCTGGCGACACGAGTTCTCAACAGTGGCCGCAACGCACAACGCTTACGACGCGGCCCGGCCGCCGGGCATCACAGCGATCCGCACTGGAAACACACGGCCGACCACCTCGATGAGAACCTCGATGACGACTTCGAGGAAGACGAAGAGCCGGCCGAAGTGCGCGTGCACGCCACCGTGCAGCGCACCGTGGTGGTGGCCGCCGTGAGCGTCGAGACCCCCGAACCCGATTATCTGGATGTCGACGTCGTCGACGAGGATTCCGGCGCACTGCCGGTCGGTGCGATGGCCGAGGCTGCCGAACCCGCGGAAGCCGCCGAGCCCGAACTCGAGTTGGAATTCGAGACGCAGCCTGAAGCGGAAGCCGAGCCGGAGCCCGTAGCCGAAGCGGAGCCCGAGCCCGTCGCGGTCGAGGAGCCTGTCGAGGAGTTCGACGCTTTCGAATCCGAGGCCCAAACCGAGCGCATCGCAGTGGATCTCGATGAGGGTGAGGCTCCCCAGGATCGCGAGGACGTCCAGGAGGACGAGGATTCGGCGGATCTCGCCGACGAGTACGAGTACGTCGACGATACGTCGGGCCTGGAACCCGAGGCCGAGGACGAACCGGTCGACGAGGAATCGGCCGAGACGCCCGCCGCATCGCTGAGTGCGCCCCGGCAGCGCCGGTTCGAGTCCAAGACCGCCGCGGAGGTCAGTGCGCGCAAGTTCCGGTTCCGCAAGCGCGTGCTCGCGGTGCTGGCCGCCACGATGCTGTTCTCGGCGGGTGCTGCCTTCCTGGTGACGCCGTCGGCCTGGTGGGTGTGTGGCGGTGCCGGCACGGTGACCGTGCTGTACCTGGCCTATCTGCGCCGTCAGACCCGTATCGAGGAGCAGCTGCGGCGTCGTCGTGCGCAACGGATGGCGCGGTCCCGGCTGGGCGTGGAGAGCACCGACGACCACAAGCTCGACGTGGTGCCGGCGCGGCTGCGTAGGCCCGGCGCGGTGGTGCTCGACATCGACGACGAGGATCCGATCTTCGAGCACCTGGCCTACGCGTCGTATGGGGCGATGTCGCGCGAATACGATCTACCGCGGGCTTCCGGGCAGTAGGCCGGCCGGTTTCCGGTTCCGGGCCGACGGCTGGTAGCCTTTCGTTCCGGTATCAGGGGCTATAGCGCAGTTGGTAGCGCGTCTCGTTCGCATCGAGAAGGTCAGGGGTTCGATTCCCCTTAGCTCCACCCATTCATGCAGGTAGAACGCTCGACCTAAACCTTCCGGCACCAAATAGGGCACCGGGCGGTTTAGACTGGCTTCATGGCGGCCATTTCAGAGCGCACCAGGTCAGACGACATAACCGTCTGGGACGTGTCCTACAGGTTCGGCGGCAGGGGTTCGAAAAAGGGCTCCGTCACCTTCACCGATAAGAAGACCGCCAGCGCGTTCAAAGCTGCCGTTGACGCACACGGGGCAGCCCGCGCCCTGGAGATGCACGGACTCAAAACCTCGCCCCGATCCACGAAAGCCGCGCTCACCGTCGAAGCGTGGGTGCAACACCACATCGACCACCTGACCGGGGTAGAGCAATACACGATCGACAAGTACCGCGAATACCTCCGCAACGACATCGGTCCGCACCTCGGCACCATCCCGCTGGCAGCATTGACGACAGAGGACGTAGCCAAGTGGGTGAAGTGGATGGACACCCACGGCGGCCGAGACGGCAAGGGCCATGCACCCAAGACGCTGCGCAACAAACACGGCTTCCTCTCAGCCGCCCTGAACTCTGCGGTCGGGAAACACATCGACACCAACCCCGCCGCCGGCCGCAGGCTGCCCCGCGGCGATGCTGACGACAACCACGACATGCGGATGCTGACCCGCGATGAGTTCCGCGCCCTGCACGACGCCACCGCGGACAGGTGGAAGCAGCTGGTTGAGTTCCTGGTGGCCTCTGGGGTGCGGTGGGGGGAGGCTGCCGCCCTGCAACCCGAGCACATCGACACGAAGGCGGGGACGGTGCTGATCCGGCAGGCGTGGAAGTACTCCCCATCCAAGGGGTATCACCTGGGTCCGCCGAAGACGAAGCGTTCCCGCCGCACGGTGGATGTGTCGACTCGGCTGCTGGAGAAGCTCGACCTGTCGGGGGAGTACGTCTTCACCACCCCAGCCGGTGGCCCGGTCCGGTATCAGGGGTTCTGGCGGGACGTGTGGAACCCCGCCGTCGCGGCAGCGAAACTGAATCCCCGCCCCACCCCGCACGACCTACGCCACACCTACGCCTCGTGGCAGTTGACCGGGGGAACACCGATGATCGTGGTGTCGCGGCAGATGGGCCACGAGTCCTACAAAGTCACCGCCGACATCTACGCGGACGTCGATCGGGCCAGCGCAAAAGCGGCCTCCGACTTCATGGACAAGATGCTGGGCTAGCTGCCGGAGCTGTATTCCGGGCAGTGGTATGCGGTGGTGGCGCGTAGGAACTGTCGCGCCTGACTCTGTGTCCAGCCTTGCTGGCCCGCGAGCTGGTCGGCTGCCGCCACGATCGACGTACCCGGGTTCTGCTTGAACGCGAGGCAGGCCGATGCGGCGATCGCATGGGCGTCGGCGTCGGAGACAGGCACAGTCCTGATAGCTTCACCGAACGCGTCGCGGGTCGGCGTGATCGGGATTGGCGATGTGCGAGTCGGCGCGCTGATGCTGCTGTCGTCATCACGATGGCCAGACGAGGTGACGACACCGATGGTGCAGCCAGCTCCGCAGCCGGCGAGGAACGCACCCGCCGCGATGGCAACCACGATGCCCTTACCGATGCCACGCGGGGCAGGTGTTGTCATGCGCAAGATCCTAAGTTGAGTTGGGCTGACGGCGGCGACAAAACATGCGGGCGACTTTGCCACTGGTCAGTGGCGGGGTTCGCCGAGCTTGCGTCGGGCAATACCTGTCACCGGCGCGACCGGTGCGCCATCGCACAAAGGTTCTAATCTGGCAATAGGATCAAAAGGCGCGGTCGTCGGACGCTCCAACGCCCAACGACCGCTGACCCACTCGCTTGACGCAACAAGGAGGGGCTTCGGTGAAGCCTATATGTGTGACAGCTCAGATCCTGACCCAGGCGCGGTGGCGTGCGCTGGTCGACGGTAAGTATGTGGTCAACATGGCCACCGGATGCTGGCAGTGGACCGGCAGAACTGACCGCTGGGGCTACGGCGTAGTCCGGATCAACATGGGTGGCCGACGCCGCGAGACGGGCGCACACAAGGCGTCATGGATTGCGCATCGCGGACCCATTCCTGGCCTTCTGACCGTTGACCACCTGTGCCAAAACACGCTTTGCGTCAACCCGTTCCATATGGAGCCTGTCACCAACCAAGAGAACATCCGGCGGCGCTATCAGCGATCGGCCTAGCCGACCGCTAACTCGGGCGGGTTCGCCGTTGGCAGACGTGTGCCAAATCCGGGTTGAGGAGTGATTAAGAAGCGACCCGTTCTAGTTAACTCTCAGGTGAACGGCACCTAGATTCTGTGGTGGGCGGGGGGCTCAAATTCTGATCACGAAATCTTAAGGTGCCCAATGCGTTTGAAATCTAAGCTCGCGTCAATATTCGCCTACGCTGCCCACCCTCTGTGATTCCATGGCGACTGAGGGGGACACTCTGCAACTCCTGCGCGAGGAGCTACTCACCCGACTCGAGGAACGACCCATGGAACAGTGGTCAGCCTCCCTGATTCGCGCGGTCATCGTCACCATGGACCTTATTCCGGAAGGCGTCCTGGTGCCGCCGGAGCCTGGCCGCCGCATCCTCAGATTGATCAGATGACCTGTCCTCCTCGTCTTTGTTCTCTTTGCCCGATGCTCCCGACGTCGCGGCTTGATGAGTAGGTGGGGTTGGTTTATCGGCATGATGCTGGTCTTCCTCTGGCGCGAAAACTCGAACCAGGCGCACGACCGCGTCACGCTGTTCAGCCGTGAGGTTGCGGGCCGACGGCGGCAGCATGACCGCCAGATCGGACTGGGCTATCCCCGACTCGATGGGCAATCCAAGACTCTTGGCCATCGCCAAGACGACCACTGCCACATCGACCTCTAGAGCTTCGGCCATCGCCTTGATGGTCGCCGGCTCGCTGAACTCCTTGATGCGTGCACCTGTGCCGAGCTGTTGCCAGCGTTGGCGGGATATGACGTACCCAGCCATCCGCTCGTAATCGCCGTAGGAGCGATTGCGGAGGGTCTTCTGCTCGGTGATGAGCTGCTGAAGATTGGGCACAGACTGATCGTTCGTCGCCGTGTGTTCGTCTGGCAATCCCCGCGCCTTCCATGCCGCCTACCCGTATGGCAAACCCTCGCATCGGTTAGGTGCCTACGTACTTGTCGGGCCAATCATCCACTAAACCCACTGGCTGCGGAATTACATCCGTGTAGTCCACTTGCGTCCCGCCTACTAGTAGGCGCATACTCGACAAGTCGCGCTTGACAAGTAGGCGCCTAGCACTGGATGATCGGAGGTAAGCCAGAGATGGCGAGCACGGTTACACGATTCAAGAGACGACCGAAGGGGACGTGGATGCGACTGCGCAGCGCGGAATTACTTCGGGCGTTCGTCGGTCCTGAACCCGACAAGCGCATGTCAGGTCGGAAGCTCGCCCGCGCGGCGGGGAAGCATCCGAGCTTCATCAATCACCTCACCTCTGGCCGCGAGACCAGTTGCACACCGCAGACCGCGGACCGCATCGCGGATGCTCTCGGCGTTCCGACTGATGTGCTTTTTGAGGAACGACTGACAAGTGCTGAGCGCCCAAGCGGCAAGTCGGAGAAGTCGACAGCCGCATAAAGAAAGCCCCCACCCGGCAAGGGGTGAGGGCCGTCCGACAGAGAGGAACAGTCTCCATGTCAGATCTACAGATTACCAACGGTGACCAGTCGCCGTTTGACGCCATCAGGCGCGTCAGGCCGGACGGATCCGAATACTGGACCGCTCGGGATCTCTGCAAGACCGTCGAATACGAGACCTGGCGCAACTTTGCCGCAGCGATCAAGCGTGCAATGACTGCAGCTAGCAACTCTGGCGAGAACGTCGCCGCGAACTTTGTGCAGGTCACCCAACTTGTCGACGCCGGCAACTTGGGGGAACGCAAACGCGAGGACTACGAACTCTCCCGGTTTGCCGCCTACCTCGTGGTCATGAACGGCGACCCAAGCAAGCCTGAGATCGCCTCAGCTCAGGCGTATTTCGCCATCAAGACGCGCCAGGCCGAGATCGCCCCGAAGCAGCACGCCGAACTTCTTACCCGGGCAGACCTTGCCCGCATGGTCCTAGAGATCGAGGAGGAGAAGGCGACGATGGCCGCGGCGCTCGAATCTGCAGCGCCGATGATCGCGTATCACGATCGCTACATCTCCAATGATGACGCGGTGCTGGTCGAGGTCTGGGGCGCCCAGTTCGGACTGACTCGGCCTGAAGCCTTCGCGCTCCTCGTTGACCACAAGCTGATCTACCGCCGATTGATCATGCGCCGCTACTCCGAGAAGAAGCACAAGATCGTTGAGGACTACGAGCACCGCGCATACGCCAGGTACATCGATTGGTTCGACCTCCGGCCGCAGCACAATGTGGCGCGTCACCACAACGGTCAGGTCCGTCAAACCCTGTACGTGCGCCAGGAGTTCGCTCTGCAGATCGCCGAGGTGGTTGGGCTCAAGCGGGTGGACGCCTGATGCGCGCCGACGATGCTCTCAAGTACGCCGCGGCGATCTTGAAGGAACGTACGTCTTGGGCGCTCGATGAGATCGGCGGGTCGAGCTGCGATCAACACGGCCACGAAATGCAGACCGACGCGATCTATGACATCACCGTGGACATCGCCAAGCTGGCCGCCCAGTTCGGGGACTCTAACCGGTACTCCGATGGTCGGATGGTGGAGTCCAGCAGGTGGATTGAGAAGGACGCGCTGAGCACTGGCCATGTGTGGCACCCGGACCCAAACGTGGAAGAGGTGCAGTCCTGGCGCGGTAACCTGCCGCATGACCCAGGTACTCCATGCCCTGGCGTCTATGAGGTAACGACCTACCCGGCAACTCAGGAAATTCATGTTCGGGTTGTGAGGTCGGCGTGACTGTTCGTTCCGCGCCGACGCCGCGTATTCAGCATTTTCCGTCACCGAAACGCCCTGTGTGGGTGTCGAAACCGAAGGGGTCCAGGTGATCAAAGTTTATCCGGTGGCTGATGTTGCCCGGGAAATCTTGGAACCGTTGGGCTGGACCGATGGGGAACGCTGGCTGAAGCGCCGCATCAAGGCCGGTCTGATTCCTGGGAAACGGTTGTCTCGCAACAAGGTTGTGATGACGGACAAGCATATTGAGGAGTGGTTGAACGGGGACAACGCGCCGAGTGAGGTGGCGGTGGTTGAGCCGGTGTCGTTGGCTGACGGCTTGTCGTCGCGGAGGCGGATCGCGTGACTACTTGGTTTCGGTGGCCGTGTGAGTTGTGTGGCAATGATTTTCGTGCGCCGGGGATTGCGCGGGTGTGTGGGTCGTGTGCGGCGGTGGGTGCTGCTGTGTTGGGTCGTCCGATGCCTGTCGGTGAGATGGGCGGCGAGTGATGGCTGATCCCAACGGTTTGCGTGTCACGTCGCGGGCCGATCACCTGGCGGAGGTTCTGCGTCAAATACTCGCGTTGACCGAGGGCCGCGAGACAGTTCGATCCGCCGAGATCCTTGCGATTACGGAGGTGTCGTGGTGAGTGATATGCCCAATCCCTGTCGTGAGCCTGATCCGGACCGTGATCCTGCTGACCGGAAGCCTTGGGAGAGTGACTATCCCAAGATGGTGGCCTGTCTTAGATGCGCTGATCCGCTAGACGGCCTTGAGGTTATGACGGCCGTAGTTATGGGCGGAGTGGTGAGTCCGCTTTGCGATATCTGCTACGGCCTGGAGATGACCGAGGAGTTGGCCCAGTGAGTGATGTGCAGACGGTGCTGGATCGGATCGATGCCTTGGTGTCGCGGTATTACCACCATGCGGATGAGGAAACCCGGGCGGTGATCACGAATCTGACGGGGATTCACCGGCTGATGGCGGATCTGATTGTGGCGCAGGCTGTGGAGCGGGATCACTGGGCGACTGAAGCCAGGAACGCGGTCGAGGCGCGGGACGAAGCTGACGAGGAGTGCGCTGTGGCTGAGGAACAAGCGTCTGATGCGTTGGCGGACAACCATGTGTTGGCCCTTGAGATCGCGGAGATGGGTCGGGAATTGTCCCGCCTCCGTGCGATCGAGCAGGAATACGAGGCGCACCGGTGCGAGGGGGCGTCATGAGCGAGTTCCCCACGATGGCAGAGGTTCTAGCGCCACATGCGGACTACGTGGTCTCACATCCCGAGTGGGGTAAGCCGTGATCCGTTGCGCCACTTGCACACATCCGCGTGCCGATCACTACGAGGGCGGGGCGTGTGGGCATCGGATCGCCCCGTCGATGCGGCCCTGCACATGCCGAAAGTTTGAGGAGAAGCAATGAGCCCGCGAAACATCTGCTACGACACCGAGTTCCTGGAAGACGGCTCGACTATCGAGCTGATCAGCATCGGCATCACCAGCGATGACCGGCGCGAGTACTACGCAGTGAATGCAGACGTGGACTTCAAGCGGGTCCGCGAGAACGACTGGCTCTGGGCCAACGTAGTGCCACACCTGCCAACGACAAAGAAGGTCTGGGACAACCCACAAGCTGGCCGCTTGGCTACGGACCTGGATCGGAAAAGCGCTCTAGTCAAGCCGAAATGGGTCATCGCCAACGAGGTCCGCGACTTCATCACCGCGCCGATAGCGGAGGGTGATTCACCTCGGCTGTGGGCGTACTACGGGGCGTACGACCACGTCGCCCTGGCCCAACTGTTCGGGCCGATGGTCGGGCTGCCTGAGGGCATTCCGATGTGGACTCACGAGCTGATGCAGCTGCTGGAGTCTGTCCCGGCTGACTTCAGAAAGCCGATACAGACCTCGGAGCATGACGCGTTGGCGGATGCCCGCTGGAACATGCGTCTACTGCAGAAACTTCTGGAGGCGACCGCATGAGCATCCTGACTGCTGTCGGTCGTGCGATCGGTGATGGCTTGACTCTTGCTGCCGAGATCCTGTGTCCGCGTGACCATACAGCGGAGGACAGGTTGCGGTCGTGGGAGGCGGCGGCGGTTGCGGTTGAGGATGAGATTTGCGACGAAGCCGAAGCCGATGAGGACTACCTGTTCACCACGACGTGGGCCGAATACAACGCCACGAAGTCTGACGAGTTTGAGTCCGTATCGCCTTGCCGCCGAAGCTTTCCGTGTGGACCGCCTGCATTGTGTGGGTGCTCCCAGGACTACGAGGCTCGCCGGTCTGATTCTTCTGCCGCCGTCAGCGCAGCGGCAGACCCGTCACCCACTGTCCCCAACGCTCACAGCGTGGTGGGTGGCGAAGGCTCCGGGGGTGCATCCGACATTCTGCAGTCGGCACCCCCGGAGCGCCCCGGCCATGACGACAGCTTCCTGATCGAGTGCACGTCACCGACGTGCAACTGCCACGGGGACCCGAACTACGCGCCCCGCGAGTCTGACCCCGGGGCGGTGTCCACACCTGCCCCGGGGGAAGCGAAGCAGTGCCAGTACGCGGATGCCGGTGGCTGCATCGACATCTACGCATGCACTGAATGCCCACCCATTGATCGGTCGGTGAGTGAGGACGACCTGGCCGCGCATCTGTACGCCGACTACATGGCCAGGCCGGTGGGTGAGTACTCGACGGTCTCCGACCTGACCGCCCTGTTCGCTCGGTCACTGCTCGCCGATTTCAACATCACCAAAAAGTAGGCCTCGCCGGATGCACCCCGGCGAGGCCAAGCATCACAACCCAAGAAAGGAAAGAAATGCCAAAACCCAGTATCACACACGCCGAGGAGTGGATGCGCGAATCCTACCTCGGTGGCCTGCCCGCCGAGCGGCGTTTACAGGCGCGCCTGAACGCCAATGTGACACCCGCTATGCCCACCACAGGCCTCGTCGTCGGGCGTCATTCCGCCGGCGTGCAGATCGATTCGGGCGACTACCAGGGCAGGCACCGTGCCGCGGAGGTAGCAGCAGCATGAGCATCACTCTGCAGACAAACGAACTGGTCCGCATCCTGAAAGAGGCGGCGCTCTTCGCCAACAGCAGCCCAGACATCCCCGTGATCAACGCAGTGCATGTCGAAGCACGCGGCGGGGAGCTGGTCGCAGTTGCGACCGACCGATTCGTGTTGGGCGCATCCAAGACTGAACTCGACGAACCGGGCCAGTTCCTCGCGGTGTTGTCGCTGCGGCAGGTCAAGACGATCACCCAACTGGCCGGGGCGGGCAAACAGTGCTTCTCGACGGTCGTGATCGACTCCGACGACAAGCAGGTGAGAGTCGCGTTCAGCAGCGGCGAAACCCTCACCCTGCCCGCTGAAGTGGAACGCGGCGCGCACACCAAATGGTTGAAGTTGTTGGAGTCGGTGCCGGATTGCGAGCCGTCGAAGGCGATGGACGTCAACCCGCAACTGGTGGCGAAGTTCGCCCGGCTGCAGGGCGCGCGGGCATCGCGGATGCGAATGCACTTCTTCGGGCACGCGAAGCCGATCAGGGTGTCGGTCGGTGACAGCTTCGTCGGTCTGGTCATGCCGGTGCGGATGCCAGACGAGGTGTCGATGGATTGGACGACACCGGAATGGCTTCGGGAGCCGCAGAAGCCCACCAGTGCCGCGAGGAAGCCGCGCGCGAAGAAGTCCACCAGCCGTTCGGCCGCAAAGGTGCCAGCATGAACGCCCCTCGACCGCGCCCCGTTTGGTGCCCGCACGACACCCGCAAGCTCGCTGAGGACGCGCAGCGGGTGGAACCGAAACCACGCCTCCGCGAATGGCTCTGGTGCCCGATCATCATTGCCGCCGCGATCCTGTCCGGGCTCATCACCGCACCAGACGCCAAAGCCGACGGCTACCTCTCACCCGGAGAAGCCGACTACGTCAACAACTACGGCTACATCATCTGCGACACCATCGCCACCCGCCCCACCGCAGCCGGAGTGTTGGGCGTCGTCAAAGGCGTCATGACCACCGGCGGATTCACCGCAGATAACGCCGTCGACGTGGTTAACGCCTCGGTTCAAGGCCAGTGTGATGAATGGTGGCCACTCCTGCAACGCATCGGCCGGCAAGCACGCGGGGAGATGACCGTATGAGCTACTGGCAAAGCTCGGCCGCCTGCGCCAACAAACCCGAACTGTTCTTCGTCGGTAACGGCAAACCCGTAGACGAAGCGAAAGCTATCTGCGCCCAATGCCCCGTCACCAGCGAGTGCCGCCGATGGGCGATCGACAACGGTGAACTGCACGGCGTGTGGGCCGGGATGACAGTCCCCGAGATCACCGAAGCCCGACGCGACCCCGTCACTGGACAACTGCGGCGCCGATGCGAGTGCGGCGAATGGGCAGCCGGAAAGTCACCCCACTGCGAACCGTGCCGCAAGTTGCACCGCGCCGCAGTAGTAGCCCGGTACGACAAGAAGCGCCGTGAAGATCAGCGGGTGACCGCATGACCATCCTAGGCGCAACACTCAAAATGGTTACCGGACAGGAGGACTGGGCTGACAGAGCGGCATGCACAGATTCCGACCCTGAAGCCTGGTTCCCCGAAAAAGGGCAGAACTGCGACTTCGCGAAACGCATCTGTAGGGGCTGCGAAGTCAGGGACGAATGCCTGGAATACGCACTCACGCACCGCGAAAGGCACGGGGTGTTCGGCGGCTACACGGAGAAGGAACGTCGGGCAATGCGGAGGCCGGCGTGATGGCCTACGAGTACGACCCCGAGGAGTGGCTGGCCCTCACTGGTCAGGGGGTGTCGGATGCCGAGGCTACCCAGGAGTGAACGCCGCACCTACACACCCCGCCTGGACTTTGAACGCCCCGCGGTGGAACGCCGCCGGGAAACGGTCACGGAGCTGCTGCATGACATCCCTGAGAACCTGTGGGATCAGCCAGCTTGTGACGGTCAAACACCCCGGCAGGTAGCCCAGCACATCGCTGAGGGTGAGGGCTGCCAGGGCTGCCGGTGCTGGCTCGACGAGATCCGCGCGTCCCAACCCTGCGCTCTGTGTGGTCACTACAAGTCCAGTCACGGCTACGGGCTGTCCCTGTACCCGTGCGGGGCATTCGAGGGCGACGACAAATGCGATTGCCCTGGCTACGAACCATCTGAGGAGGACGACGAATGACCCTCGCTTTCAAACCCGCCACCAGGGAAGCCTCCTACGCGCGGATCGCCCTGTCCGGGCCTTCGGGCGCCGGGAAGACGTACACGGCTCTGGCGTTGGCCACAGCCCTCGCGGACAAGGTCGCGGTGATCGACACCGAACGCGGTAGCGCATCAAAGTATGTGGGGCTGAACGGCTGGCAGTTCGACACCGTCCAACCCGATACCTTCTCGCCGCTGTCACTCGTCGATCTGCTCGGCCTGGCCGCCGGCAACGAGTACGGCTGCGTGATCATCGATTCCCTGTCGCACTACTGGATGGGTGTCGACGGGATGCTCGAACAAGCGGATCGAAGGGCTAAGGGCGGCAACAGCTTCTCTGGGTGGAAAGAGGTCCGCCCTGAGGAACGCCGCATGATCGACGCCCTGGTTGCCTACCCGGGGCACGTGATCGCCACGATGCGGTCCAAGACCGAGTTCGTGATCGAGGAGAACGAACGCGGGAAGAAGGTCCCCCGCAAGGTCGGACTCAAACCGGAGCAGCGCGACGGCGTGGAATACGAGTTTGACGTGGTCGGAGACATGGACCATGACAACACTCTGACCGTCGTCAAGTCCCGCATCCACACCCTGGCCAAGGCTGTGATTCCCATGCCCGGTGAAGAACTCGCCGTGCAGATCCGGGATTGGTTGTCGGACGGGGCGAAGGTCCCCACGGTTGCCGAGTACCGCAAGCAGGCGTTGGCGGCGACGACGCGGGAAGAGCTCAAGGTGTTGTTCGATGAGGCTGCCGGTCACCGGCTGGCTGTGGCGCCGACGGTGGATCGTGATGGGAACTCCACGGTGTTGGGGGATCTGATCGCCAACCTGGCCCGCGAGATGAAGCGGTCTGAAGCGCAGGCCGACGCATGAGGCGGGATACCGGGTTCAGCCCGGAAGTACAGGACATCATCGATACCCGTTCCGGCGGCCGATGCGAAGTATGCGGCGAGAAGCTGGCAGCCGAGCGGCATCACCGCCGTGCCCGAGGTGCTGGTGGGACACGGCGGGATTCAACCAATACTGCGGCGAACGCGCTGCATGTGTGCCGGGACTGCCACCGCCTGATCGAGTCTCACCGGTCACTGGCTATGCGGCTGGGCTGGTTGGTGTCTCAGTACATGGAGCCCATACAGGTGCCGGTGATCTATCGAGGCGTCTCGGTACGGCTGGATGAGCACGGTGGCGTGCATGAGCGGTGGGCCGTCGCGTGATCACCGTGAGTTGCGTTGAGTGTGCGCGCAAGATCGGCCGCCCCGTCCGATCCGAATACCCCGACCGCGACGGCGCTGCAGCGTTCATCCGGCGGCGCCACGCCCTTGTAGGGCACAGAGCAGACATCCAGGAGGAGCAATGAGCACTCTCGACGCGATCGAACGTGGGGCTGTGTTGGGCATTGTGTCGGCCGCCGATGAGGTGCTGGCCACCAAGCAACTCGCGGAACGGCAGACCCAGGCGCTCAACGCGGTTCGGGAACTGCACACCGAGTCGACCTACTGGAAGAACTGCAACGAATGCCATGACACCTGGCCGTGCCCAACCATCCGCGCGCTCGACGAGGCCGGCGCCTAATGCTCACCGATGACCAGGCCTGCCTGCTCTGGGCCCATTCCGGAGCATGGATGTTGGCCGCCACCATCGTCGACCCGGACTACGGCATCAGCAGCCTCAAGGCCCGAGCTGGTGGCAAGGCGTGGCCCGACGGTTCGCATCCGGAGTTGCAGTACAACCACACCCACACCGAGGCCAACGGGATCATCGGCTACACCGTCGACCGGGAAACGTGGGAGAACAACCCGCCTGTGGTGTCGGTGTCGTTCACCGTGATCCGCCGCTGGGTGGCCCAGGTGCCTGAGCCGGTCAAGACGGAGCTGCGGTTGCAGTTCGGTGCAATGGCCGACGAGCGGAACCGAGCCGAGAAGTGGTGCCGCTGCCCCTACGCGACCGAGGCCCCGAATCCGCATTCGGAGCCGTGCAAGCGGTACCACCCGACCGAGACTGAGGAACGGCAACGGCGTGACGTTATGGCGGGCCTCGATGAGCGGCAGGCCGAATGGGTGCGTCGCGCGCTGGGTCTGACCGGTAGCCAGTCGACCGAGATCGAAGGCCAGCTCGAACTGTTCGAGGTGGTGGCGTGAGCCCTGAGTTTGTGCGTTGGTGCCAGACCCAGCGCGCCCTGTACGGATCAATGTGGAGGAGCGGTAGGCGATGAGCGACAACACCGGAATTGAGTGGTGCGACGCCACGTGGAATCCCGTCACCGGCTGCACCGAGGTGTCGCCCGGCTGTGATCACTGCTACGCCAAGACATTTGCCGAACGGTGGCGCGGCACACCTGGGCACTACTTCGAGCACGGGTTCGACGTGCAGCTCCGACCGGAGAAGCTGGACCAGCCGCTCCGGTGGCGTAAGCCGCGCCGCATCTTCGTGAACAGCATGTCCGACCTGTTCCACGACGCTGTGCCCGACGAGTACATCGCCCGCGTCTGGGCAGTCATGGCGCTGGCGCCGCAGCACACATTCCAAGTGCTCACCAAACGGCACGCTCGAATGCGGAGTCTGCTCACATCGGATCGGTTCTGGCGCCTGGCGGACATCAGTCAGTCAAGTGCCGTTGCGCGCCGAGACCCGCAGGGAAATCCCACGCTGACGAACGTGTGGCTGGGCGTCTCCACCGAGAATCAGCAGTGGGCCGATATCCGCATCCCCGCGCTTCTCGACACCCCGGCCGCCGTCCGATTCATCAGCGCCGAACCACTTCTCGGGCCGATCGACCTGCGTCAGTCATTCGCGAAGTGGACACCGTCCATTGACCACCCAGCGTGGATGACTGCCGATAAGACGAAGGTGCCCGGCGGCGTCGAAGAAACGATGCGAGTGCGCGACGTACTGCACTGGGTGATCGTCGGCGGTGAATCCGGGCCCGGCGCCCGGCCGATGCATCCCGACTGGGCGCGGTCGCTGCGGGACCAGTGCGACCAGGCTGGCGTGCCGTTCCTGTTCAAGCAGTGGGGTGAGTGGGCCGTCGATTTCCCCAGTGGCACGCACCTTTTGCAGACGACCGGCCAACTGATCACACGCGCGTCCGGAACGGTGACCAACCCATACGGACACGGATCAGGGGTCCAGGATCTCGTCGACCGAGGACATCCCGGTTGGGTCCGCGTTCGCCGCGTTGGCAAGAAACAGGCGGGCCGCGTGCTCGACGGCCGTACCTGGGACCAATACCCCGAATCCTCGACGGTGTCAGCATGATGCGCCGACTCCTCAAACCTGTTGCCGTCCCGCTCGGCTGGGTCATCTGCGGCGCCATCAACGCGGCCATCTACAGCGCAGGCTGGCTGTGCATGCGATGGGACGACCTCACCGACGCAATCGAGTCGCGCCGTGCATCCCGGGCGTTGTGGCGTGAAGCCGACCAGTACCTGAAGGACGGTGCCAAATGAGCGCCTGCGAAGTCCTTGCCCGACACAAACTAACCGGCGTCACGAAGTTCAGCCACCGCGGCGGAAGCAGCTACGTCGAATGGCCCAAGTGCGGCTGCGGATGGTCTGACCACCCACGCCGGCACCCGCAGCACCTGTTGGACGTCCTGGCTGAGGCGGGCTACACGGTCACGCAGGCAGCCATATACGCCCCGAGTGGTCTTGACGAGTTCCACCCGGACACCACTAGGTGGACAGAGTGAGAAACTGCTCAATTTCCGGATGCGACGGACTCACGCGCGGTAAGGGAATGTGCCCGGCGCACCGAAGAAGAGCGCGCCTAGGTCAGGACATGTCTCGCCCCATCAAGCGCAGGCGCAAACCGAATGTCGCCTGCAAAGTCGATGGGTGCGAGACACCGTATGACACCAAGGGCTATTGCTTCGTGCACTTCCGCCGCTGGACGAAACACGGCGATCCGCTGATTGGTGGGATGCCAGAGGTCATCGGCTATTCGCACGCCCATCGTCGGGTTCGTGAGTGCCGAGGTAGATCCGCCGACCAAGCGTGTGAGCACTGCGGAAAGGCCGCCGACGAATGGGCATACAACCACAACGATCCAGACGAAAGGCTAGAGGAGCGTGAGGGCCTCACCTTCCTAGTGGAATACAGCGAGAACCCCGACTTCTACATCCCGCTCTGCACCTCATGTCACCGGGCTTTCGATTTCGAGTGGCGACGGGAGCGCGGTCAGTACCGCAAGCCGTGGGCATACGTGGTGTGCCCGACCTGCCTTCAGCCGAAGGGGCGGGCTTGCCGCACAAGAACTACCGGCGTTTTGTGCGATACCCATCGATCAAGGCTAAAGCTGGCCGCCACACGTGGGAGAAGGGTGGAGAGCGCCTAATGCCGTGGTTCTACGTCGATGACGGATTCTCCGATTCCAAACCCGTGATGGACATGCCGGCCCGCCACCGTCTCGCCGCGTGCGGACTCTGGGTGCTCGCCGGCTCATGGTCCGCGAAGGAAGAAACGGACGGCCTGGTGCCGGATTCCAAGCTGAAACAGCTCGGCGCCCGGGACTCGTTGATCGAAACTTTGACCGGATTCGGGCCAATGTCGGCTCCACTTTGGGATCAAGTCGAGGGCGGAGTTCAGTTCAAATCGTGGTCGAAGTGGCAACGAACACGAGCCGAATTGATCGAAAAACGTCGCGAGGCCGCCGAACGGCAGAGGCAAAGTCGGTCCCGAAAAGTCAAGGGCAGAAACGCTGTATCCAGCAATGATGACGAACTGTCACAGTGTGACTCACATGTGACAGACATCGAGTCGGATGCGCCTGTCACAGGGGCTGTCACGCGTGACCCTCACGCGCACGCGCGCAGACCCGACCCGACCCGACCCGACCCTTCTTCTTTGGTTGATTTGAGTGGGGGGGTTACGCAAGTAGCCGCAACCGGCCCCCGCCCCCAATGCCATGAGCACACGGAGAACTACGACGGCCCGTGCCGCAAGTGCAAGCGAAGGCGTCAGTGGGACGAGGCCAACAAGGGTGTCGTGGCGGCTGCGGAGGTGGATCGCAAGCGTGCGTTGAAGGCGCTGCGGGAGAACTGCCCTCGCTGCCACGGGACGAACACCTACGAGGACGAGACCGGCGTCCACACCTGCAATCCGCATGTCGAGGCGGTGCGTCATGCCTGAGTACGCAACCGGTCCAGGTCGCCACGGTCGCGGTCCTGTGATCGCTGCCTACGCGGAAACCGGGGCGATCGACGTGCATTGCCCGAACTGCCATGCGAAACCGGGGGATTGGTGTGTGCATGCGGATGGCACTCCACGCAAGATCCCCTGCCCACGCCGAATCCCACACACGGAGGTGACTGAATGAGCATCACAGACCGGACCAGCTTCAACGGAGACGCGTCAGAACCGACCTCGGGTACACACGGCCACCCCAAACCTGCACAGGGGCGCTCAGGCACCATTTCGTATCAGCGTCTACTGGCCATCGGGAACCTGATCCTGTTCAACGACGAACTCGACTCAGGAACACTCCCGGAGCCTCGCTGCAGTCGATGCGGTAGCGGCGTACCGACTTGCGCAGAGGTTGGCATTCCTCACGCCGAGGCTTGCAGAGGCTTCCGGGGCGACATGCCGCTGTGCTGGATGTGTGAGCGCGAGTTCCTCGCCGAAGTGCGGAATGACCAATGCGACTGCGACCCAACCGGCTACCACCACTGGAATTGCCGCACCACACCGATCTGGGCGCAGACAATCCGCGACCTGGACACCAACCCATGGACGGTGGTCAGCGCATGAGCCCGCGTTATTGCCGCAACTGCCTCCGACACGCCCGCACCGACACCATCCCAGCCACACAGATCGGCACCTACCCCATACCCGCATTCACCGTGTGCGGCTACTGCGGGTGGGCCACTGAAATCGAGGAGACCGCATGACCGACCGCATCGAAACCGTCATCGCCACGCAGTTCGCAGCCGACGAAGGCGACCCGAGCAACGTCGCAGAACGGCACCGGAACATGGCCAGAGGTGTCCTCGCAGCTCTCAAGTCGGCCCGGATAGCCGTCGTGGAACTGAAAGGCGAAGACGACGCCGAGGTTGACGCGCAAGAGTGGGCTACCAGTAGCGCGTTGTGCGCCCGTTACTTCGATGATTCACCCGGCCTGATCTACGTCTGGGATAAGGCGCACGCTTGGGACCACGGCGCCGACCCGATTACACCAACGCAGGCGCACGAGCTCGCCGTAGCACTGCTCTCTGCCGCTGCGGAGGCATCCCAATGACCACCATGACCGCCACTGCACACCGCACACCCATCGCCCAGCTCCAACAACGCGCCATCGCAGAACTCGCCAACAACCCCACCATCGTCACCTACCGGATGGTCGACGGAACCCCACACCTGCTGAACCTGTACGCCGAAATCCACCGCCGCATCAACTACGTGCTCGCCATGATCTGCGACTTGATCGGCGTACCTGACATCACCATCGACTGGTCGGAGGCATCCCAATGAGCGCCGACAACCCCTGGTACTTCGTGGACAAATACCCCAACGAATGCTGCGCCGAGACCAGCCGCAAAGGCGAATCGCAGCCCTGCGACAAACCCGCATACGCCGTAGCCATCGACACCGAGGATCACAGCTTCTGGCCCGTCTGCATCCACCACGCGCGAGGTGTGGCGTTGGTCAACCTCGCCGAGATCCTGGAGCACCGCCGTGAAGCTCGCTGACATTCACCACGCCCAAGCCGCGAGGAGCAACACATGAGCCTTCCAAAGCGCATCTACGACAAGATCGAGTTCCGCCACTCCACCGACCCCAACCGCACCGCGTGCTGGATGTGGACCGGCTACGCCCAGAACGGCTACCCGTCGGTGAGCCACAAAGGGCAAAACACCCCCACCAAAGTCGCCGTCTACGAGCTGCTGCGCCGACCAATCCCGGACGGGCACAGGCTACGACACACCTGCCCTCACAAGGCGTGCGTCAACCCGAACCACCTTGAACTCAAGCCCACGAATGGAAGCGGGGACCAGCAGTGAGCTTGCCGGATCACAAGGTCGACTGGGATCTCGTCCGCGAGGTCCGCCAAATGCAGGGCCGAATGCAGGAACTGGAGAAGCAAGTCAAAGAGCTGCAGAGGCTCGTGAGCGCGCAAGGGGACCAGCAGTGAGCCAACCCATCGAAACCGACGGCAACCTCCCCGCCGCCCGCAACAAACTCTCCAACGCCATCAGCGCGCTGATCGACCCGAAGCCACACACCGTCCGACGGGAATACGACGACGGCACCAGCGTCAACGTGGAATGGATCGACAGCCTCTACGACCAACTCTCTGATGCGGTCCCGGGCGGTCAGGGCAACGCATCCCGTGTCCCGCAATCGTCCCCACCGATGTGCATCGACGCCGTGGATCTGATGCGCAAGATCGAGTCTGCCACAGCGGAATGGGAACCACGCCCCAACATCGACGCCATCACGGATGCAGAACAAGCCATGCCCGTCATCCGCCTCCAGGCCGTGGAGCGCCGCACCTGGCGCCCACAAGACACCACACTCGTCGAGAACATCGCTGCGGAGATCGAATCCTGGGCCACGGAAATCCGATCCCTGTTGGATCCGGTGAAACGATGGACACTCCCCAACCCGTGCCCCGCCTGCGACACCGCCATCGTCTACAGGCGCAACTCAGCCAACGAAACCGTCCGCCAACCCGCCCTACAAATCGGGCCCGCCGGCTGCGTCTGCCAAAACTGCCACCACACATGGGCACCCGAATACTTCCAACACCTCGCCCAGGTCCTCGGCTACGAACTACCCAGCGGCGTCCTCGAATGACACACTGATGGAGCAATGAGCATGCAATGGACCCGAGTCAATCGCGAATTGGCGATCACCGACCGCCAACGGAGCGGCTACGCGTACCGCGTCCGCGAACTGGAGCACGGCGCGATCCTTTTCGCAGAAGGCCGCATCAGCGACGGCAAACCACCAACCCGCCGCGAAGAATGCGCCGACGTTACCGAAGCAATGCGTCTGGCCGAGAAATGGGAATCCGGCGTGGTTGATCCCTAGCCCGCGCAAACAACTGATATCGTGTCAGTCGGCACCAGTAGTGTGCCTTCAGCGCCCCGTGACTTAGCTCCGGGGCGTTTCGCATTTCCCGGGGAGGTGCCAATGTCGACCTTCGCGCAACCAAGAACCCTCACGCAACGCATCACCGACGCCAAACACACCCTCGACCAAACACGCAAAGACGGACACCAGCCCTACATCGAAGCCGCCGAACGCGTACTCAACGGTTTGATCGACCGGCTGATCGAAACCCGCAAGCGATAACCCCCACCTGCAAGTAAAGGCCCCGGCGGCTGCGCTAACAGCCCCGGGGTGTGGCCGACTGTTTAGGAGTCGACATGAGTGATGCTATCTGGCTGCCGCATCCGCTGTACACCGCGTACGAAGTCAGCAACGACGGGCGGATTCGCAGCATAGATCGCCTGGTCAAGGTCCACGGGTCGGAATACCACGCGGGCTCGGTCTGGTACGAGCCCCGCAAAGGCCGAGAGCTCAAGCAGCACCTAGCGAAGAACGGCTACATGACCTCAGTCGTCTCCGTCGCATCGAAACGCATCAACGTTCGAGTACATCGGATGGTTTGCGAGACGTTCCACGGCTTGCCCACGGAGGTCAGGCCGGACGTCCGGCATCTCAATGGTGTCAAGACGGACAATCGTGCCGAGAACCTCTGCTGGGGAACGAAGTCCGAGAACATGGTCGACAAGCAGCGACACGGAACGGACCGGCAGAAGAGTAAAACCCACTGCCCGCGAGGTCATGCACTTGCCGGCGACAACGTGTACAGACGTCAAGACCGGCCGAGTCACCGCGAGTGCTTTCGATGCAAGCGAGGCCGAGATGCTGCACGATCAAGTCGCAGGGAGAACCAGTGAAACGCACACTCGCCCACGCAATGCGACGAGCAGCACGGATGCTCATCCGGAAGTCCAACAAGCTGGATCCGCCGCACATCGGCCACGTGCACGTCGCCATCGGACGCTCGGTCGGCAATCAGTTCGCCGCCAACATCGCAGTGGCCGCAGCAGAGAAACGCCTAGCCAAGGCTCGCCGCGACCAAGCACGAGCGCTCGGATGACCAACCAGCCCGTCGTCGACCTCATCCGCGACAACCTGCCCCACCTCGTCCACCCCGGCGGCGACAAAGGCCCGATCCCACTCGCACTACCCATGTTCCGCAACTCAGCCATCCCCGCCGACCAAGCCAAACAAATGGCAACAGAAGCCGGCCTACCCAGCCTCGACGTCACCACACTGACCGCCGAAGCGATCGTGGCGCTACTAGAAGCCAACGACAAGACGGTCATCGACAACGCCGAGCTCAACCAACTCCGCGAAGCAGCAGCCGCCAACGAGACGCACCGCAACCGCCAAGTCACCTTCGGATGCACCTGCGGCACAGACCACGACCTCGTCACCGCCACCATCCGCGACTACGGCACCGACCGACCCAAACTCAACGGCCCACAATTCATACGGGCCTTCTCACAACTAAATCCCGAATGTTCAGCCCAACATCGGAGGAATGCATGAAGGTTGCCAAGCTCATCGATGCCTACACCGTCGCCATCACAGGCGGTGAGGAAGCGGGCATCGACGTCGGGGATGTCCTCGCAGTTGCGCGCGAGATCCTCGACCCTGAGACCGGCGAATCACTCGGCTGGCACGACCGGGTGCGCCTCGAAGTAACCGAGGCGCACCCGCGCTTCTGTGTTGCGCAGACATTCGACGTATTCGACAGGTTCGCGCCTCGGGCGGTTGTCTCAGTGGATATCGGAGACGATGTGCGTCTCGTGAGCTCACCCGGGCAAGAGCTGGTGGACCACAGCCGCGCGGTGATGGGACTCTGATGCCCAGCCTGCACATCGTCGTCAACGGCGAAACCTGGATGAACGGCGACCTCGGCGAATGGCAACAAAAACAACCAGAACAATTCGTCCAAGCCCTCAAGAACCCCCGCGCCGCACAACCCGGCATGATGCAACTTCTCACCGCCATGGGTGAATGCGTAGCCGGTAGCGCCGGCGAGTTCACGCTGAAGCGAACGAAGACCGGCCCTGATTCGTACAGCCTGGATCTGACCACTAATGCCGAGGCCCGGCCGTAAGGCCAACACCACAGACCGTGGCCTCGGCTGGAAACACCAACAACACGCCGAAGGGCTCCGACGCCGACACGTCGACGGCACCACCTGCTGGTGGTGCAGCCTGCCCATGTTCAAAGCCCCACTGCTCGCACGCAACTGGGACGGCAAGCAGCTCGCCGCAGACCACAGCCAAGCCCGAGCACTCGGCGGACAACGCGCAGACCGACTACTCCACGGTGACTGCAACAGCCAACGCCAAGACGGCCGGCACGACGCAAACCGCCCCGCAGCCATAGGCGTCCACCCATCCGAATGGACAGCGGCACTCGCCAAGGCTGGCATCACTGCCACAACCCTCACTGCGACCGACGAACTCGCAATGGACTGGTGATGCTCCACCTCGTCACCGGTCCACCAGCATCCGGCAAGTCCACCTGGGTCAAGCAGCACGCCAAGCCAGGTGACATCACCATCGACTACGACGCCATCGCCTCAGTGCTCACACCACCAGGCCACGACCCACACGACCCACCACAACACATCAAGGCAGTCACCAAGGCAGCACGAACAGCAGCCATCGACACAGCCCTGACCATGAGCCACGAGCACGACGTCTACGTCATCCACTCCATGCCCAGCCCAACACTCATCGCCCACTACCAAGCCCACGGCGCCAAGGTCCACACCATCGACCCCGGCCGCGACGTGGTCCTTGCCCGATGCAAAGCCGAACGACCATGGCGAATGGCACAAGCAGCCAAACTCTGGTACGACCAGCAAGCCGCCAGCAAACAACCCGAACGGGCCAGCAAACACGAGCAGGTGGTGATGGGATGGTGAACGTTAGCTGCACGCCATCACTGCAGGTCAGGGCCCTGCGGCACGATCATCGGCAACGCTCTGACCTGCGGAAACGCGGCCAGCGACCCCACCCCCCAAAAATATCCAGGTGGGGCCCGCTCCCTGACCCCCGGGGCACCGGTCAGTTTTTTTTCGATCCGGCCAAAACGAATCAGACCGCCGGCGGTGGCTGGTGACGGCGAAGGCGCCAGCAAACCCCGACGAGGACCCAGCAAACCCTGAGGCAACGACCGCGGGACAGCGGTTGATGACCGAGTTAGCCCGTGAGTCGGATCCGTATCCGTTGACGCTGATGATCATCGAGGCGTGTCGGATGGCCGATCGGTTGGAGCAGTTCGACGCACTTCTGTCGGGCAAGCAGGACGCGTGGATGCGGCTGCGGGTTCGCGACGAGGTGGTTGAGGTCCAGGTGGACAAGGTGCTTCAGGAGGCGAGACAGTGCGCGACGGTGTTTCGTCACTACCTAGCCGACATTCATCGGCAGCGTGCGGGGATTTCGACCGGGCCTGACGATGACAGCGACCCTCTCGACAAGTTCTAAGCGGCCGGCTTCGAAGCGTCCGCCGACACGGAAGTCGGATCGTGTGCAGTGGCCCGAGTGGGTGGGGTCCTGGCCGCGGCTGAAGGGCCGGCAGACACCAGAGTTTGAGTCGAAGCATCGGGGTGATGAGTCGGCGCAGGCGGATCGGTGCGGCAAGTTCGGGTTCGCGGTGGGGTTGCGGCCGATGCCGTGGCAGTGGCGTTCGATTCAGGCGATCACGTCGGTGCAGCCGCCGACGGATGAGGAGCTGGAGGACGCGGCCCGCGAGGGTCGGGCCCCGGTGAGCTTGTGGACGCACCGCGATGTGTGTATCGAATGCACTCGGCAGCAGGGCAAGACGCTGCTGATCGTGCTGTTGATTTTGTTTCACATGTTCGTGCTGCGGTCGGGTCGGATCATCTACACGGCGCAGCGGTGGTCGACGGCGTACGACGTGTTCAAGCGTGTGTGTGCGGTGATCGACCGGGTGCCGTGGCTGAAGTCGAGGCTGGCGGAGAAGCCGTCGAAGGCGGGTAACCGCGGTTCGATCAAGCTGAAGCATCCGCGTACCGGTGAGATCGTGTGTGAGGCCGAGTTCGGGCCTCGGTCGCAGGATTTCGGTCGTGGTTACACCGAGATCGATCTGCTGATCATCGATGAGGCGTACGACATCGATCCGGGTGAAGAGGCGAACCTGACGGGTGCGCAGTCGGCGGCGAAGAACCCGCAGACGATCTACATTTCGACAGCGCCCGTGGCTTCGGTGCATCCGAAGTGCCATACGTTGGCTGGCCTGCATCGGTTGGGACACAAGCTGGCCCCGGATCTGTACTACGCGATGTATGCGGCGCCCCGGGACGCCGATCGGACTGAGTCGAGTACGTGGGAGTTGGCGCAGCCGTCGTACGGGGTGGCCACGAATGAGCGTGAGATTCGTTCGAAGCAGCAGAAGGCCAAGACGGTTGAGCAGCGGGCGATTTTCGACGCTGACTACCTGGGGTGGGGCGATTACCCGCCCGATGAGGACGAGATCGGTTCGCCGATCCCCGAGGCGGTGTGGACCGACATGGCCAATCCTGGTGCGCGACTGACTGGCTCCCGGACCATCGCGGTACGGCAGTCGCGGGACAAGCGCATGTGGTCGATCGTGGCGGCGCAAACCATCGCTGATGGGACACGCATCCACGTTGAGGTGGGTCCGCTGCGGCGCGGGCATCACACCGAGGTCGCTGAGTATCTGATCACCAAGGTGACCGAGTGGAATCCGGTGGCGTTGGTGCTGGACCGCAAGAACGGCGCGATTGTGCTTGAGCCGCTGCTGATCGCCGCGGGGATCGAGCCGGTAGTGATGAACACCGCCGATATGGCCCTGTCGTTCAACGGGTTCTATTCGGACGCCCTCGCGGGGCTGTTGTCGCACAGTGATCAGCAGATCCTGAACGACGCGGTGGTGAGCGCGTCGTTGCGGGAGTTGCCTGGTGGTGACTCGCTGTGGGCCGAGGATGACGCCGGGGTGGCCATCCCGTTGGTGGGGGCGTCGATGGCGCACTGGGCAGTCCGAAAGTTTGGCGCGAAGGCCAAGGGGCCGACCGCGCGGCCGCGCACCGGCGCCGCGCGCAGCGAGAAACGCTCGCAGGATTCCGAATTCGACGCAATGACAGCCGCGTTCTAGCGAAAGGAGCGACGTTGGCACCGAAGACCGCCGCTCCGCGCACGGAGAAGGGCTATGTAGTCGCTCAGCCGGGGATGATGGGCTGGGCAGGGCCGCTCGATCAGTTCGAGCTGGTTCCGGAGCTGATGTGGCCGAACTCGGTGGCGACGTACACCAAGATGTGCCGGGAGGATGCCCGGATCGCGTCGGTTTTGCGCGCGGTGGGGTTGCCGATTCGCCGTACTGCGTGGCGGATTCGTCAGAACGGTGCGAGCGACGAGGCGACGGCGTTCGTTGCGAAGAATCTGGGTCTGCCGATCGAAGGCGCCGACTCTGATGCGCCGGCGGACCGCACCAAGGACCGGTTTTCGTGGGATAAGCACCTGCAGCAGGCGCTGACGGCGCTGCGCTATGGGCATTCAGTGTTTGAGCAGGTCTATCGCATCGAGGGCAGCGGCCGGAACGCGCGGGCGATGATCCGCAAGCTGGCCCCGCGGCCCCAGTCGTCGATCTCGTACTGGAATGTCGACCGCGACGGCGGCCTGGTGTCGGTGCAGCAGTGGCCGGCAGGGACTTTCAGCGCCCCGGGCATGTTGGTGATGGCGCCGACCTCGATGGGTGAGGCGATCAACGTAGATCGACTAGTTGTGTACGTGCACGAGCCGGACCCGGGCGTGTGGACCGGTAACAGTCTGCTGCGCCCGGCGTACAAGCACTGGAAGCTCAAGGACGAGCTGATGCGCATCGAGGCCGCCGCGGCGCGCCGGCATGGCATCGGTGTCCCAGTGATCACGGCCAACGAATCCGAGTCCGAAGATCAGGACCGCATCGATGAGCTGCAAGGCATCGCGTCGGCGTACCGCGGTGGCGAATCGGCCGGCCTGGCACTGACCGCGGGGGAGACATTCCTCATCGCCTCGCCGAGCGGGACGCCGATGGATCCGCGGCGGGCGATCGAATACCACGACCACCAGATGGCGCTGGTTGCGTTGGCGCACTTCCTGAATCTCGATGGGAAGGGCGGCAGCTACGCGCTCGCCAGCGTGCAGGCCGACACGTTCGTGCAGTCCGTGCAGACGGTGGCCGACGACATCCGCGATGTCGCCCAGGCGCACATCGTTGAAGACCTCATCGACCTCAATTTCAGCGTCGATGAAGCCGCGCCAATGCTGGTGTTCGACGAGATCGGCTCGCGGCAGGACGCCACCGCCGCGGCGCTGCAGATGCTCGTGAGTTCCGGTCTGCTGACCCCGGATCCGCGGCTGGAGGCGTTCATCCGGGCGGCCTCGGGCCTGCCTGGGCCCGACCCGGACGCCCCCGAACCTGAGCCTGAGCCCGACGAGACCGAAACCGGACCGGATGAGGCCCCCGCAGGGACGGTGGCCGTCGCCTCGCATACGCGGCGCCGGCCGAATTCGCCCAAGGCCAATGGCCAGAAGGGAGACCCGACGCTGTGGTGATGTCACCGAAGCCGTCCGATCGGCATCAGTGGTACAGCATTCGCAACGCGGCCAAGGCTGACGAAGGCCCCGCAGAACTGCTGATTTACGACGAAATTGACTCGTGGTTCGGCGTTTCCGCCGACCAGTTCGCGCGCGACCTCAAAGCGATCGACCGCGACGAGATCACCGTGCGCATAAACAGCCCCGGCGGCGCCGTGTTCGACGGCATCGCGATCCTCAACGCGCTGCGCGACCACAAGGCCAAGGTCACCGTCGTCGTGGACAGCCTCGCGGCCTCGATCGCCTCGGTGATCGCTATGGCCGGTGACGAGGTGGTGATGAATCGCAACAGCCAGATGATGCTGCACAACGCCTGGGCGGTCTGCGTAGGAGATTCGCGTGACATGCAGAAGGCCTCCGAGCGGCTCACCCGGCACAACGCGAACATCGCGGCGATCTACGCCGACCGCGCAGGCGGAACGGTCGACGACTGGCTGGCGGTCATGGCTGAAGAGACATGGCTGATGGCAGACGAGGCGGTCGCTGCCGGCCTCGCGGACCGTGTCGTCGAGCTGCCCGAGAAGGAAGCCAACTCGGCGGCCGCCCGGGCGTCGGTGTTCGACCTGTCGAAGTTCAAGTACTCCGGTCGCGAGTCGGCGCCAGCGCCGCGGATGCCGGTAGCCCGCACCAAGACCCCTCAGCCTGCCGAGGCCGAGGTTCACAGAGGAAAGGAGCCCATTGTGGCAACCCTGAATGAGGGCCTCGTGCAGAAGCTCGGCCTGGCGGCCGACGCTGACGACGAGACCATCCTGGCGGCGCTGGACGAGGCGCTGACCGAACGCGCCGACGGCACCGACGGTGAGGAAGCTGCACCGGTCGAGCCGACACTGGAGCAGGCCACCGCGCTTGTCACCCAGGCCGGCCTGGCAGTCGTCGACCGCGCCCAGTACGACGCCACCGTGGCCGCCGCGCAGGCGGGCGCCGAGGCTCGTGCCCAGCAGGTCCGCGAGGCCGATGAGCGTCTGGTTGATCAGGCCATCGCCGACGGCCGGATCGCCCCTGCCCGCCGCGATCACCACCTGCAGGCCCTCGCCGCAGACCGCGAAGGTCACACCGCGGTGCTGGCCGCGATCCCCGCCGGTGTCGTGCCACTGGCCCCCGTGGGCCACGGCGTGACGTCGGAGATCACCAACGAGGCCGACGCCCTCTACGCGTCGCTGTTCGGAAAGGACGCCTGACATGGCCGAGTTCGTTCCCATCTTCAAGCCGGGCCAGTCGTGGACCTCCACCACTTCGGCTGACGTCACTGCCGGGCAGGCTCTCGTGGTCACCGGGCAGGACACCGTCGCGGCCTCCTCGGCCGCAAATCCGTCGTTCGTCGGCATCGCCGCGTTCGACGCCAAGAGCGGAGAGAAGGTCACCGTGCTGTCCGGCGGTGGTGTGTACGAGCTGACGTCGACCGGCACCGTCAACGACGGTGACGCACTCACCACCGCGGCCAGCGGTGCAGTCACGGCGCTCGGCGCCGGGACCACCTACAGCCAGGTCATTGGTGTCGCACTCGCCGACGCCGCCTCCAACAAGGTCAAGGCGTTGCTGTTCCGCTGAGCGGGCGGCCGTAAAGGAAAGAGAGACAACAGATGTCCTACACCTACCCGCCCGTCGCGCCGACACTGTCGGGGGACGTGGTCACCATCAACCGGTTCCTGGCCAACCCCACTCTGGTGGCGCGTCGGCTGCGGACCATCGCAGAGCAGCGGTTCATCTCTGATGTGCTGCTGCAGGGCCGATTCCAGGTCTCCGGCGGCGCGGTGCTGTACGAGACCGGAGAATCGATCTACACCGACCGGCCGCCGAGCTCGGTGGCTCCGGGGTCGGAGTACCCCCAGACCCCGGTGTCGGGCGGTACCGCTTCGATCGCCAAGACGGTGAAGTGGGGCGAGGATGTGCCCATCACCGACGAGTCGATCAAGCGCCAGTTGATGAACCCCGTCGACCGGGCGTTTCTGAAGCTGGTCAACACCATGGTGAAGACTGTGGACTCGGTGTCGATGTCGGCGATCAGCTCGGCGGTCACCCAGTCCACTGCCGCAGCATCCACGTGGGCGACTGGTACGCCGGCCATTCTGCGTGATGTGCTGCGCGCCAAGGCCAACATCGCCGCGCTGAACGAGGGATTTGACCCGGACACCCTCGTCGTCGATGACCTGACCTACGCCAACATCATGTCCGATGAGAAGTTCTCGGCGTTGCTGCCGCGTGAGTCGGGCCAGTCGCCCGTCTACTCAGGCACATTCCCGGTGGTCGCAGGTCTGCGTGTCCTGCCGAGCCCGAACGTCCCCGGCGGCGGTACCACCAGTGCCATCGCCCTGGTGGTCGATTCCAAGCAGCTCGGCGGCATGGCCGACGAGAACATCGGCGGCCCCGGCTACGTGTCGGCCGGCGGTGTTGGCATCGAGGCCAAGGTGATCCGCGAGGATAAGACGGATAGCTGGCTCAGCCGGTGCCGTCGAGTCACCGTGCCGATCGTGCTGGAGCCCAAGGCCGCGTGGAAGATCACGGGCGTCGCGGCGGCGTCCTGATGAGCTATACCGTCATCGCTCCGCTGGTGCTGGCCGTCGATCAGGACGGCCAGACCCACCACGTGTACAAGGGCGGCGTCATCGACTGGCTGTCGGACGAGCAGGCTGCGCACTTCCTCGCGGAGGGGCTGGCGGTCGACAGCAACAAGGGGTCCGACGACGACTCCGATGACGACGGCAAGCCGGCTAAGGTCGCGACCAAGGCTGTCCTGGTCAACTGGCTCATGGAGCACGGCACCTACGACCGTGACGAGCTGGAAGATCAGACCAAGGATGAGCTCTGGGCGCTGATCGAGGCCACGGACTAGGCCAGTGGCCGATTTCCTGGACGCAGTGACGTTCGCCAACTGGGCCAAGAACCCCGCGTGGGCTACTGACCCGTTGGCGGCGTCGCTGCTGACCGTCGTCTCCGACTGGATCCGGGACCGCATTCCCGCCATCGCTGACGACGACCAGGCGGCGAAGGTCGTCACGTTCGAGGTGACCCGGGACGCCATGCTGTACGGCGAGTTCGGGCCTGTCACTTCGTTCACGAAGATCGTCGGGCATCGTCAGCAGACGGCGGCGATCGACCGGGCCGCGGTGGAGAAGTTCATCACCGATCGGCATAAGCGGATGCTCGGATTGCCGATCAAGGCGGCGCCGCGCGGGCACTTCCCGAAGTGTGACTACTGATGCGTCTCGGCGGTCAACGGGTCGGGATTGTTCGGGATGTCCCGGTGCTCGACGGCGCTGGACAGCCGGTGCTCGACGAGTTCAGGGTGCCGCAGACCAGCGAACTGACGGTGTGGGTGGACAACTGCCTGTTCGAAACCCAGTCGACGGCTGAGGATTCCACCGCGATCACGACCACGACGCGCGAGCAGGCGTGGTGTTTCATGCCGGTAGCTGGTGGCCAGGTCCCCGCGGTCGATGACGCGAACGCGCCCGCACCTATCTCGGTCGATGACTTCACCTCGGTGACGCGCCTGACCGAGAGAGGCCGGGCCTTCCAGATGATCGGCCCCGCCGTCCTCGAGATTGACCTCGATGGGCGTGAGGATCACGTGTTCTGCCTGTGCGAGAGGCGGCTCGGCTGATGGCCAAGAAGAAGAACGCGCTCGTGGAGCTCGGTGTGCCGCAGGCCGCGATCGATGAGGAGTTGCGTAAGTCGGCCGCGGTGAAGGCCGAGAAGAAGCGTGTGGCCCAGCAGATGGCTGACTATGCGAAGTCGATCTCTCCGGTCGACCACGGCGACTACGCCAAGGACTGGAAGGTCGACCAAGGCAAGGGGTTCGACGCGGAGACTCGGGTGGTCAACGAGAACTTTAAGGCCCACTGGATCGAAGACGGCACTGGCGGCAAAACGCCGACACCCGAGTATGCCGTGGGTGCGCGCACTGCCATCGCATTCGGTGGTACCGCCGAAGATGTGATCAACAGGCCAGAATGACCGCCCCTCTGTACCCGCTGACGGTCCCGAACGCGCAGGCGTTCATGCTGGCCCACCTCGCGCCGCTCGGGCCATGCGGACTGATCCGCAAAGAGATCGAGCCGGCACCGATCTTCCGTCAGGTGAACCGCATCGACGGTGCCGACGACCTGAATGAGCAGTGTGATCGGGCGATCCTGTCAGTGCACACCTTCGCCAAGGATCCGAGCGAAGCGATCCGACAGGGCGACATCACCCACCGCCGCATCCTGCTGCTCGACTCCGAACTGTTCGACGTGCCCATGGCCGGCGGGATCGTCAATGCCGACTGGCTCGACGTGCAGCAATACCCCGCGCTGCGGGACTACAAGGCCGACAACGTGTTCCGCGTGAAAGCGGTGTACGAGCTCAGCCTTTCCTACGTCATCGCCTGAGTGGCGGTGCGCGGCCGCGGCCGCATCTAGCCCATCTCCAAACTGCCGGATTGCTTTCCGGTTCATCACCGATCCGAAAGGAGCGTCAGATGACGCAACCCGCAACCGGCACGACCCCCTCGGCCGGTGGTTACCTCGATGTCGACAACCGGTTCCAGGGAGGTCACCGCACTGGCTTGATCGCGGTGTTCTTCCGCGACTTCCGTGGCCCCGACACCGACATCTCCCCGCACGACTCGAACGGTGACGTGAAGTTCTCGCCGCTCGCCCTCGACGGGAAGCTGCGCGACGACCTGCGCGCGTTCAAGCGCGTCAACGGCACCTGGGTGCCCAACGCCGACACCAACGAGGGCTGGATTCAGGCCGGCGCGTTCGGCGACGGCAACGGCCCTTCGCAGAAGCCGAACATCACCACCGACAAGCAGCGCATCGAGCAGTCCGCGTGGCCGTTCGAGCAGGAGGTCACCGAGCAGGAGGAGCCGTTCACCTTCCAGGCTCTGCAGAACCTGTGGCCTGGAATCATGCGGCTGCGCAACAACCTTCCCCTGTCGGACTCCAACGGCAACCTGCTGGTGGAAACCCCCGGCCAGGCCAACTTCGGCGTCAGCCAGAAGCTGGAACCGGGCGGCCCCGCCCGCCAGTTCCTGCTGTACGGCATCCGCAAGCGCGAAGGCCGCTACGTCTACGAGGTGGACGGCTACGACTGCGCGCGGCTGTCGAACATCGGTGAGCGGAAGTTCGGCAAGAAGGGCACCGCGGCGGAGCTGACGTTCGACCCGGAGCCGTCGGGCTACTTCATGGCCATGGTGGATGGGGAGTACATCCCGATCATCAAGCACACCTGGGTCGGTGGCGACGCCTGGGCCCAGTTGGGCGTCCCGGTTCCCGCGGCCTACGACGTTGGCGTTGGTGCAGCTTCCGCTGGCACGTTCACCCTGACGTTCCGCGGCAACACCACCGCCGGCATCGCCTACAACGCCACATCCTCGGCGGTGAAGACGGCGCTGGTGGCCCTGGACGACGGGTTCACCGCGGCGGATTGGACCGTCACCGGCTCGGCTCCGTCGTGGGAGGTGACCACCCCGGGCGGTGCACTGACTGGCTCCGGATCCGGCCTGACCGGCGGCACCTTCACGGTCGCGCCGGCCTAACAGACCTCGCGGGGTGGGAGATGGGCTACTCCCGCCCCGCGAGCTCCACCCACCTAGCCCGAAAGCCCATAGCCCGAAAGGAAATAGCCCATGTCGGACACCGACGAAAACACACCCGAATCCAAGCACCCCGTTAAGCCGAGGCAGGCCCGAGATCAGGCCACCGAATACCTCGGCTTCATGGGCAGCGAGATCTACGACCTCGGCGACGGCGAGACGTGGGAATTGCCCAATCCGCAGTTCATGCCCCCGGACATGGAGGAGCGGTACAACGAGCACCTGCTGTTCATGGCCGAGGAGCTCGACACCGAGGATCGCAAGGACCCCATCACCGGTGAGACGCGGCCCGTGCAGCTCTATCCGCTGCGCAAGGACGGCAAGCTGATCAACGACAAAGAGCTGCTGTGCATCGCGCTGATGGGGGAGCCGACGTACAAGAAGTTCCTCGCCGCTGGCGGTGTGCCCGGGCAGATCAGCACTGCGTGGCAGATGATGAACCGACAGTTCCAGGAGCGACTGAGACAAGACTCGAAAAGTCGTTGAGGCAACGGCACTTTGGTGCCGTTACCCCGACGAAATCGCGAACGGTCTGCTCGCCCACTATCACGGCGTAGACATCAGGCAGTGGCACCGTGGTGACCGCGACGAATATGGCTGCCTCAAGCTTTCAAGTCGACTGCTACTCAGCCTGATTCGCGGCTTCCCTGAAGAGTCGGAATTCAAGACCAATGCCGGCGCCCCGTTCGGGCGTGACGGCGACTGGTCGATCCTCAAGAAGATGACCGCCGCGCACCACAACGAGTTCGCGGCATATCGGGCGTCCAAGTATGCGGGCACCGAACACGAATACGAGTACACGGTGTTCCTGTCGCCCGGTGAGGCGCGGGAGCGCGCCGAAGAGGCTCAGGCCGAAGAGGACTTCTACGACGACGAGATCGAGAAGTTGGCGGCCGAATTCGGCGACACATAGATTGGAGGTGAGCGGTGGCGGTTGCGATCCCGGTCGGTGCTGAGCTCGATGAGCGGACCGCCACTGCTGTAGCTCAACGCGCTGTTCGCGTGTTCTCTGACGCCGGCAACAACGCTGGCCGGAAGTTCTCCGAGGCAATGGCTGTCGGCATGAACACCGGCAATGCTGAGTTGAAGAAGTCTGCGGACAAGGTCACCGACGCGTACGACAAGATGAGCGATGCGGCCGGCCGGACCCGTGAGGCTGAGGAGAAGCTGAACCAGGCGCGCAACGGCGGCAACCACACGCAGATCGTTTCCCGTGCAGAAGCGCTGGAGCGTGCTCGTCGCGCCGAGGCCCGCGCATTGCGAGACGCCTCCGACGCATACCGCGACTACGAGAAAGCCGCGAACAGCAGCGGCCAATCCTTCATGGACAGCCTGAAGGACTCCATCCAGGGGGCCGGTACGACTGGGCGTGACGCTGCGGGCGACTTCGTCAGCGGGTTCGCCGGGGCGTCGACGCTCACAAGGCTGGGGGCCGCCGGCGGGCCGATTGGGCTCGCCCTGGCCGGAGTTTCAGTTCTCGGCGTGGGCGCAGGAAAGTTGCTCGCGAGCGGTATCGCTGATGGATTGGCGACGATCCAATTGCAGGACCAGTTCCAGGCATCGATGGGTCTCGACGAGGCATCGATGTCGCGGTTCGCGAATGCTGCGGGGCAGGCGTATGCGAACAACTTCGGCGAGTCCCTCGCGGACAACCTGGCCACCGCACGGTCTGCGCTGCAGTCGGGGCTGATCCAGTCGGATTCGTCGGACGTTGACGTGCAGAGTGTGATTCAGCAGGTGCAGGGTGTCTCGTCTGTTACGGGGGCTTCGGCGCAGGAGTTGTCTCGCTCTGTCACCACTCTGATGCGGACGGGATTCGCCGGGTCGGTATCTGAGGCATTGGATGTCATCACTGCGGGCTTCCAAAAGGGCATGGATGTGTCCAACGACTGGCTGGACACGCTCAACGAGTACTCCACTCAGTTCCGCAAGCTCGGCTTGGATGCCGGCGAGTTCATGACGCTGCTACATCAGGGGCTTGAGGGCGGCGCCCGCGACACCGACAAGGTGGCGGATTCGCTGAAGGAGTTCAGCATTCGCGCGGTCGATGGCTCGAAGTCGACCAAGGAGGGTTTCGAGGCGCTCGGCTTCAACGCTGATGAGATGGGCCGGCGGTTTGCCGCGGGTGGTGAGTCGGCGAAGGTCGCGTTCGGCGCGGTTCTGGAGGCGTTGCGTTCCACCGGTGACGCTCAGCAGCAGGCCCTGATCTGGCAGCGACTGTTCGGCACCCAGTGGGAAGACATGGGTGACGCGATCAGTCGGCTGAGCCTGGACCCGGCGAAGAACGAATTCCGGGACCTGCAGGGCACTTCGGAGACTGCGACGAAGACGGCGACCGACAATTTCAAGTCGGAGTGGGAGGCGGCTACGCGCGCGGTCAGCCAGGCATTCTCGAACCTGAAGACCGATATCGCTGACTGGTTTACCAGCATTCCCGGGTTGCGGGAACTGTTGCGTGCGGTGCCGATGATTCTCGGCGGCGGTGAGGATTTCAAGGGCCCGCCGATCCCGACTGCCCCGAAGGTGTACGGGCCGCAGATTCCGCTACCCGTGACGGGCCCGCCGATGGGCGGCGGGTTGGGCGACTTGCTCAATCCAGGGGCGGGACCCTCTGGAAGTGGCTTGCCTCCTGCCCTCAATGGGCCGCAGCTCGTCCCGCCGGGGTCCGGCGACTACTACAAGAAGCTCTACCCGCAGCAGCCAGTCAATGCGGGCCCGCCGGCGCCGGTTCCCGGTGCTCCGACGCCAATCCCTGGCGCCGACGACGGGTCGGGCAAGAAGGCGAAGCCGTCGTTCGATCCGTCCCAGTACTCGGTGGATGCGATCCCTGTTCCGGGCGCGATCAATATTCCGTCCGCAGCGGCGGCGCCGGGCGTCCCTGTGTTGGGGACCGGAGGAAATCCGTACGGAAAGCCGGGGTACGGCGCATATCAGGTGGATCCGCAGCGCGTGTACGACGCTGAGACGTCGTTGATGTCAGCGCGGAACAGTGTGGAGCAGGCCCGCATCCGTGTGCTGGAACTGGAAGCTGACAACACCTCCACCGCGCAGGACCTTTTGGCTGCGAAGAACTCGGTGACGATGGCGGAGCGTGGCTACACGTCGGCGCAGATGAAGTTGGCTGAGGCGCAGCAGGGTACGTGGAAGAAGATGGAGGGTGCCGCTAAGTCGTTCGGTCAGGGCATGGATCAGATCGGCGTCGCGCTCGACAACGATCTCGGCATCTCCAAGGGTCTGCCTGGGCTGGCCGAGAATCTGGTGAAGTTCGTCGGCAGTCTCGCCGCGGCGCCGTTGGAGGCGCAGTTGGCGGCAGTCAGCAAGTACAACCCGATCCAGGGTGGACACGGCCTGATGGGGATCCTTGGCGCCCAGGGCGTGTTCGGGTCGCAGTACACCCAATCCCAGTACGCCCAGCAGAGCTCGGCGATGGGCCCCGCGATGCTGCAGCCCAGCTACGGCGGCGGCCAACCGTACGGACTCCCCGGCGGCACGGACACCGGCGGCTACGGCAGCAGCGGCGCTGTGTTCCCGCCGTGGGTGCACGCGCTAGAGCAGGCGTTCGGCGTCAAGGCCTCCACCTACTCGGGGCATCAGGAATCCGACCGCCACGAAGCCGGATACGCGCCGAACCCCAGCGGGCAGAACCGCGGGATTGACTGGTCAGGTCCGGTCGATGCGATGCAGCGGTTCGCCGACTACCTCTCGCAGATCCCGGGCGCGCTGGAACAGGTGATCTGGCAGAACCCGAACACTGGCCGCGCCACAGAGATTGCGGGCGGCCGGCCACAGCCGGGGTACTTCAGTGCCGATCTCGGTGGCCATCAGAACCACGTGCACACAAGGCAATCCGCGGCGATCCCAACTCCGGGGATGCCTGGTCCGATGCCGGGCGCCGACTGGACGGCGATGGCACAGAAGGAGTCGTCAGGAAACTGGCAGGCCAACACTGGCAACGGCTACTACGGCGGGCTGCAGTTCTTGCCGTCGACATGGGATGCCTACGGCGGGCAGCAGTATGCGCCGCGCGCTGATCTGGCGACGCCTCAGCAGCAAGTAGCGGTGGCGGAGAACACTCTCGCCGGCCAAGGCCCGGGCGCGTGGCCCAACACCTTCACCCCCGCGTTCGGCGGTGGTGGCGGGCCGATGGCTAGCGGTATGCCGCAGGCCGCGCCGATCGGCGGCAACACCGGGATCGCCTTCCCCGCCATGCCCGGTGGCGGCGGCGTCGGCATCGATGGCGGTGGACTCCTGGGCACGGCGATGGCCGCCGGCGGCACCGCGCTGGACCTCATGGCCCCCGGCGCCGGTCAGGCCGCACAGATCGGCATGAAGCTGCTCAACCGGACGATCCAGTACGGCAGCCAGGCCGCGGGTATCGGCGTCTCGGGACTGATGGAGACGTTCCTCCCGTCCGGCTCCCCGCTGGGCAACCTTGGCAACTCGTGGTTCGGGAAGCTCGCCGCCGGGTTTGCGTCCGCGCGGCCAGCTCTGCCGAATACCGCTGGGCAGCAGGCCCCGCCGAATCCGAACGCGCACGGCCAGGGCGGTGGGCAGCCGGGTCCGACAATCGGCACGCAGATCGATAAGCTGGAGTACACCAACAATGAGGCAACTCAAGGAAGCGGTGTCAACGATCTGACTCGCAATCTGGAAGCCCAGAACGCTCCGACGGGTGTGCGATGACCAGCTATCCATCGGGCCCGATCACCCCGCACGGCGCGTACTACCACCTCAACGGCCGACACCCGCTGGTGACGTTGTGGGCGTTCGACGGGTCCGCCAAGTTCTCGTTGATGGGCGGCCAGTCCCGGCCCGACAAGTTCGCGGCACCCGAGTGCGTGCTGATCAAGAAGGGCGGCATCAAGAACCTCATTGGGCCGTGGGACAACATCGACCAGAAGGGTGCCTCTGAGGACGGGGTGACGTTCGTCGATGCGTTGCAGAGCCCGACTGAGCCCGAACTCAAGGTCATTGTGTTCGGCCGCGATCCGCAGCATTGCCGCAAGGTGGCACGTCAGTTGATGGCGTCTATCGATAAGAAGCGCACGAGTGAGTTGTCGTTCATCGACAAGGACACGGGGCGCTGGTGGGCGGACGTGCGGCAGCTGAAGCCGCCGGTGGAGTCGTACGCGCTGGGCGAGTCCTGCACCATGGAGCTCACCCTGATTCTGCGGGCCGACAACGGGTTCTGGCGGACATTCCCGGACACAGATTCGTTCGCGTTCTCCTACGAGGACATGACGGACACATTCACCGTCGACAACCGTGCTACCGAGGATCTGGGGGACATTCCGCAGCACTACACCGGCACTGGCGGCGGGTTCTGCACGAGCTACAACGGGCAGATGTTCTGGTGGGACGACCCGGAGGACACCACCACAACGCAGCCGCGCAAGGTGATCAACGGGCCCTGGCCAGGCTTCGAAACTGCCACGAACAACCAGGTAATCAACCAGGTGCACGCGGGGTTTCAGGAATGGTCACTGCCCGAGTCTGGGCGAAACATCCTCGGCGGCCGGATGAACCACAACCCTGATGGCACGTGGGCTGGTGACGGGGTGTTCGTCGAATACGGCGCCTCCTATCTGCGCTTGTTCTACACCGTCGATTTCGTTGAAACCACGCTGCGGCAGACTTTTCTGGACAACCTGGCCATGGCGGTGCCGCCGATGCCGTCGGAGAAGTTCAGCCTGGTCTGTGGCTATGAGGGTGACGAGCGCATGTTCAAGGTGATGCGTAACGGCGGCGAAATCATGTCGGTTAAGGAGACTGGTACGGGATCGCCGCTCAGCGCGGACCATCGCGGCGTCGGCAACGGCATGTTCGCTGCGGCGGCGTTGATCACGCAGGCCACCCCGTCGCCGATCCGCAAGCTGTCCGCCGGCGACAATGCCACCGTCTCGCAGACGGGATTCCTGGAGCGCCGCAACATCGGTGATCAGCCGATGTCTGACAAGTACACCTGCTTCGGGCCCGGCACCTTCAAGTTCGCCGCGTCCCCGGGCAGCTCGGAGATGATCGAGTTCGGGCCGCTGCTGCCCAACCAGGTGGTGCACATCGACACGTCGCGGCAGAACCCGAAGATTAAGGATCTCACCAGTCGCCCGGCGGTGGGCCCGATCGTCGACTCCATCAAGGAAGCGTTCAAGGACTACGAGTCGTGGGCAGCTGCCAACAACCTGCCGAAGCTGCTGCAGCAGATCGCATCTGTGTTCGGTGTCGTTCCGCCGCAGGGCAACCTGTACTCGCTGCTGAAGGGGCGGTGGAATAAGGACTCGGCTATCCCGCCGAAATCCCCTGGCACACCTGACTCTCTGGTTGATCGGTACTTCGTGAAGGTTGCCATCGACAACGGCAATGCCGACTCCAAGATCGTGGTGTCGGGTACTCCGCGACGGAGATACCCGGGCTGATGTCGGCTCTGATGGGCGGTGGATCGCAATGACCACCGCGGATTTGTCGCGCCTGAATGACAAGCTGCTGCACGGCGACACCGCGCAGATTGCTGCGGCTGCCGAGCAGTTGGCGCGCATCCAGGACGAGTCGGCTATCGACTGGGTGTTCTGGATCAGCGACCAGTACTGGACCCGCATCGACGAGTTCGGCGCCGACCTCATGGAAGCGTCCGGAACCGATCCGCGCAACGACAAAGCGGCGGCGAGTTTCAAGGTCAAGGGCTCCTCGGACCTGATCCCGGCGCTGAAGCGGTGCCGCGAAACCCTCGTCGGGATCGAGGTGGAAACCGCCGGCGTGCGGTTGCCGTACTACGTCGACACCCATGACTACGAGTACGCCAAGGGCGCCTGGACCGGCACCGCGAATTGCATTGGCATCTGGGATGTCTTGAACTACCTGACGATTTGGCCGTCGTGGTTCCTGCCCATCCAGATTCAGCCGTTCTCGCACGCGGTGTTCGTCGGACCCATCGTCTCGGTGATCGAGAACATGATCGCCGAATGCGCGTTGCGGGTGCAGGCCGGCATTAACGAGTTCCTGAACAATGCGCTGTCGCTGAATCCTGATATGCGGGCGTGGTTCGGGTCGATCCTGCAGGCGATCGAACGTGATGGGCTCAACCCGCAGGCGTTGTTGGAGATGCTCAAGACGCCCATGTATGTGGTGCGCACCAACCCGTTGTTGGATGGTTCGCCGTTGGTGGCCAAGACGGTTCGTATGGAGTCGTGCGGGACAGTCATCAAGGATTTGACCAAGGCGTATGGCGTGGACGTCGGCGTGACGTTGTGGCGTCCGGGCGATCCGCAACCGGATGCATGGGCGAATCTGACGAAACCCACCTATGTGGTGACAGTGAAGGACCGCTCTCAGATTGAGGGCCCGACACATTCGATCCTGGATTCGATCTTCCGAACCACCGTCGATCTGGGTGGTTCGTTGGGCGGCATTTTCGAGCCGATCATCAAAGAGGTTGGCTCGATGCCCGGGGTGTACACGGCGCCGTCGTTGGGTGTGGATTGGGTGCCACCGTATGCGGTAATCGTGGCGCCGGAGCCGGGCGAGGACTCGCCTCTTGTGTCGTGCAAGATCACCGACCACACACCCAAAGCGTGGCAAATACTGATCGGCGGAAAGAGTCCCAAATGGTTGGTCTGCGCCCCCCGGGCAACCGGGGGGCGCAGACCTAACCAGGTCACTTCAACGACTTAATCAACGCCACGCTCTCGTGGCTGATCGACTCACTCTCAATCGTCCTGGGGTTCACCGGGATTCCGTCGAATCTGCTCGACGGGTTCATGAATGATGCGTTCTTTGCGTTCCAGCTGATTCAGCACTACACGCGGCGCTCTCAGATGGGCCCGATGCACCCGAACATTGAGGTGTTCATCCCGACGAATGCGCCGCCGTACAACGTGGAGGCGCTGTTCACGTTCCTGACCGCCTTGTTTGATACCAGGGGGTACACGTCGGCACAGGCAACGCTGAAGAACTTCCCGTACGGCCCGTATGCGTTGGGGCGCGACATCTTCCGCGGCGGACTCGTCTCGATCATCTACCCGATCCCCGATGGCATGGGTGGTTTCAAGTGGGAGATGTTCACCGACTACGTGGAGAACACACCGTGGCGGTACACCCCGAAGGAACGGGAGTTCTTGGTGCAGATCGGTGACGGAAAGGCCGAAGAAGCCCCAATTGCAAAGCATCAGCGATTCATCAGCGGGTTGATGGAAAGCTTCAACGTCCTCTCACTGGCCCCGAGATCGTAGGAGATCATTGTGACTGAGCCGTATCCCACCAAGATCATCGACGGTGTGCCGCACTGGGGTGTGATGTGCTGGGTGCCAGTGGAGTCGGACCCGGAGCGCGGGTCCTACATCTACTTCGCCAAGCCACTGGAGGGGATTTCTGGGCTTGCTGGTCTGGTGAAGGGGGAGCCGGGCAAGCACACCATCATCGACACCGAGATTGTCCGCACGCCATTGGAGTATGACGATCCGACACCGGACTCGATGGAGTTCGTCGAGGTGGTTCCTGGCAGTGACACGGTGTCGCAGGTCGTGCAGCTACACGCGACGCAACGCAAGGGACCTCCGGGGAACGATGGCAATGCGACGTGGGACCCCACAGACCTCACACCGTCGCCTGTGGCGGGCACGATTCCGGCGGTGAACTCTGCCGGCGATGGGTTCGACCTGGTGCAGCAGAAGGCCGGTCGGTCGCACTGGGCGGCCAGCCTGAACAATGCACCGTCGGGCACGGGCGGGACGTTCCAACTCGGAACGATCGCTGTCGCGCCGGGAACGTATCAGGCTGCGTGGCGGCCGCATATCAACGCTGGCGGCACTGTCACTGGGTCGAGCTCGGATATCAAGGTGGATATCGTTGCTCGGCTTGGCGCTGCGGATGGCCCGGTTGTTGGCCGCGGTCATGGTGTGGCTGGGGTGCAGACTCAGCGCACCATCGTGGTGTCGGGCCCGCCGGCGGGCACCTCGGCGTCGAACGGGGATTACTTCGTGGCGGCCGGCGCCGGCGCGACGATCTTCCTGATGGCCGAGAAGGTCAGCGGCGCGGCGACGTATCTCACGACGGAACTGTGGTTCAGCATTGACGTGGAGTTCGTGTGACCGTAGATCCGGTACCGGAGTGGTTGCGGCAGACGCCGAACCTTCCGTCGATCCACGATCTGCCGAATGTTCCGTGGGGTGGCTATAACCCGCAGAATGCGCAGCTGCCGTCGCTGCCGGACCTTGCCCAGTTCATCGGGAAGTTCATTGAGAAGTTCCTGGGCGAGGTCGTGTTGGCGTTGGCGGGGCTTCTCATTCCTGGGTTGCCGTCGTTCGACCAGTTGAAGGACTGGGCGGATAATCTGCCGAATCAGATTGCGGCGTTCATTGAGTCGTTGAATATCTTCGCGATCCCTGCGGAGGTGCAGTCGTCGATCAATGCTGCGTTGGGCGATCTGCAGGACGCTTTGCACGGTAGCTATTCGGGTTCTGGCCCGATTTTTTTGGCTGTGCAGGCGTTGGCTGAGGCGTGGTTGACTGCGACGTCTCCGTTGAATGCGGCGAATGTGTTTGGTCGGTTTGGGTTGGGGCAGTTTGGCGGTGGTGTGCCGTTGAATGCGTTGACTCCGGCGGTGTCGAATGAGTTGGAGCCGTTTCGGGCGACGTCTGAGTTGCCGGCGACGGGTGATGGTGATCGGGATGGTTGGTCGTTTAATGCCGCGGAGGATGCGGCGCAGGTGGTGTGTGATGGTTCTCCGAAAGCGTTGTACCTCAAGAGCGGTGTGATCAAGGTCGAGTCTGGTCAGCCGTTGGATACCAGTGTGTCGGTGAAGTATTCGGGTGTCACTTCGGGTGCGGGGCAGACGATCCGGTTGGTGTTGGATACGTTCACGACGGATGATGGTTCGGGTTCTGCGACACCGGTGACGGTGGGGGCGATCTCGAACCCGTCGGGCACGATCACGACACCGGTCAGTCTGGGTGATTCGTCGTGGGACATCCCGACCGGTGTGAAGTCGGTGCGCCCCGTGCTGGAGTGCGACGAACTGATCACCGCTGGCACGGTGTTCTGGAAGAACACGCCGGAGCTGTTCAAGGAGCTCGCGGGTCCGTTGGCGGATGGTCTGGTGCCTGCGTTGGATAATGCGGGGCAGGCGATTCGGGATGCGATCGCGAACGCGTTGGGGCACAGCGGTACGGGGCATACGTCGGCGAACATTCTGGCCTATTTGCAGAACATCCCGCAGACCGTCGTGTCGGGGTTGGGTGACCTGAACACGTTGACGAATCAGATCCGTGACATTTTCGCGGGGATCGTTGTCACGCCGATCAATTCGACTGTGCAGGCGATTAAGGATTGGTTCAACGGTGTTGTCGGTAAGACCCAGAATCTCACCTCGGGCGGCAACCTGCCACCGTCCAACGTGGGCAGCCCCACCGGTGGCACGAACATCGGGCAGGACATCCTGGACACCCTCAACGGGATCTGGGCTGGTCTGCGCGGTGCGGGTTCTGCATCGGGGAAGACCGCTGCGGACGTGGCTACTGCGACGGCGGCCACTGCTGATCTGGTGACGCAGGTGTCGAGCGTGGCAGCCCGCCTGGACACTGCGGTGACGCAGGTGATCAAGGGCGGTGGCGGCGGCACGAGCGACCAGTTCGAGCGCGAGGACACCGACCTCGGAGACGATTGGGATGTCACAGTCACCGGTGCTGGCGGGCTGATCACTGACGGTAACTCGGTGCGCTGGAGCCCTTCTGGCGGTTCGGCAGCGTCCGAGGTCGCGCGGAACATCACCGTTCAGACAGCAACGAACTGGCAGAACATTGGTTTCGTTCTCACGGAGCCGCTGAACACCACCTCTGGGTGGATGATCATCGGACGAATGAACGCGGCCCGGACCACCTACACGTACATGTTCGTGAAGAAGGACTACCGCGAGATCGGCTATGTCGTCTCGGGCACGCCCACGGTCCTGACGTCGACGACGGATCCGTACGACCCGCCTCCGGGGACGAAGATCCTTGGCTATTTCGGCCATGAGTGGTTCGACGAGAACACGTTCATCCTGGCTGCGCCGTCTGTCGGTGAGGGTTTGTCGGTTCAGTCGTCCTCGCCCACCAAGGGTGACGCGTATCGGTACATGGGTTTCGGGACGAAAGTCGGAGTTGTCTCTGGCGCCCAGGTCCCTCCGGGCGCGTTGGAGTTGTGGACCGGTGGTGATTCGAAGTCTCCGCCGACGGTCGGTGTGTATCTGGCGGCCGAGCGGAGCGTTCTGTCCGGTTACGCCACGTTGTCGACCGGCTCCCTTCCATCAGGTTTCCTCACGATCACCCGGCAGTCCGACTGGATCTCGTTCAACACGTCCACGAACACCTTCACTGTCGAACTGCCTGGCGCGTATCACATCTGGGCAACGCTGTCGATGGATGTAGCTCTGACGACGGGTAATGCGGTGGACCTGCGGACGTTCCCCGTCGGCGGTAGCTCTGATCTGATGCTCTATGCGCCCCGCCTTGTCCCCGGCGGTGGTATCGAGCAGCAGTTGTCCGGCTTGCTGTATCTGGAGGCGGGTGCCCAGATCGAGGTGCTGTGTGAGTTGACGGGATCCGCGACGAAGAAAGCCATCGGCGCGCTGCGGGTGGCGAAGTTGTCGCCGCCGTACTTCGCTTAGTCGATGTGCGCCCAGGTGCGGCGTTTGCAGATCGACGAGATGGCGCATTCGGATACCCCGTACCTGGCGGCGATGACCCGCAACGGTTGACCCTCGTAGAGGCGTTCGTGGCGGATCTGCCGCACATCATCGGGCGTGAGCTTGCGGGCAGGGTTCGGTTTGACCACGGGCTTGTCGAGGGGGATTCCGCGCAGATCGCGGAAGTAGTGGAACTCGCAGAACCCCTTGGCGCGGTGCTCTCCACCGCAGCCTTGCACCGAACAACCCCCCATGAGTGTCGATGATGCCACCAGCTATTGGCGACCGTTAACGGAACGTACGAAATGGAGGTGGAGCATTGTCCTGGTCCACCACCCCACCCGCACCCATCGATAAGCCCGGGTGGACCACCGACCCCACCATTCACATCCCCGCAGGCAGTCAGCAGTGGGGCGTGTACATCACCCCACGTGTTCGGGCAGCGTTGCAGTCTGTGCGGGCGGCCCTGGTCGGTGAAGTACGCCAGCACGGCAGCGTAGCGGCGCAACTGCAACGAGCACTGTTCACCGGTACCGGCGCACAATCCCAGTCGGGCGACGTTGCTGCACTGCTCAAGGCGGCGTCGTTCACCGGCACCAACATCACGCTTGGGCAGTTCGGCGCCGACCTTGCCCCCGCCGCCGCGACCTTCATGGGCGGTCAGCAGATGGCCGGGACAATGGGCGCGACACTGCAACCCGCCCGCGCGACCGTCAACGCGCAGCAGATCATCACCGGCACGATTGCCGCGCAACTGCCCCACGCGTTGTCTACGCTCGCCGGATCGCAAGGCATCCCCGGCACCCTCGCGGCACAACTCAAGATCCTCAGTGCGGCGGCGGCTGGCTCGCAAACAATCAGCGGCACCATCGCCGCCACACTCCGCAAAACGGTCCTCACCGCCAGCGGACAGCAGATCCAAACGGGCACCCTCGCCGCTCAACTCTTGGACGCGGTCGCCGCCATGACCGGCACAGTGCAACTCAACCCCGTCACGCAGGAATACCAAGCCAACGGCACCTTCGACGTCGCAGCCGCCCGCGCAGCCGGATACACACACCTCGTCCTCGTCGGCGTCGGCGGCGCAGAAGCAGGCAACAACGGCAGCACCTTCATAACCGGCCAAGGCGGCAAAGCAGGCTCATGGAACAACGCGATCATCGTCCTGGCGTCCTACCCGTCGCTGACCTCCATCACCGTCACGCGCGGCAACGGCGGCGCGTCCAACGGAGCAGACGGCACCGCAACCACGTTCGTCGGTAACGGGGGAATGCCGACGCTCACCTGTGCGGGCGGCTCCGGGAACACCGGCATCCTCGCTGGCGGAAACGCTGGAAACGTCACCGTCGATGGCGACACCTACACCGGCGGTAACGGCAGCGCATCGATCGGCGGCGCGGGCACCGCACCCGGTGGCGGTGGCGGTGGCGGCAACGTCTTCGGCGGCACAGGCGGTGCAGGAGCTGTCGGCCGCGGATGGATCAAAGCCAAGCAAGTCATCTAGGAGGAACAGTGAACCCCGAGCTCGAAGCCATCAAGGACGCACTGGACAAGACCACTGGCGACGGCCGCGACATGGACCATGTCCGCGCCCTGGCCGACGCCTACGTGGCCGCACACCCAGACCAGTTCACCAGCCTCCAGACGATGGAACGCGACCAATGCATCGCCGCCATCGACGTGTTCCGCGCCGCAGGCATGGAAGAAGACCAATGGCGCGTAGAGGCATGGATCCAACACAGGTGGGACCCAATGCAAATCGGCGGACCCGTAACCGCGAAGGTCCGCATCCCGGGACAGGAGAACTAGCATGGCATTCTTCGTTACGAACGCTGTCGCACAGGCGATGCTGACCGCGCTTGGTACTGCAGCCGACGCCGGCACCGCAGCCGTCATCGAAATCTACAGCGGCAGCATCCCCGCCGACGCCGACGCCTCGATCGGTGCCGCAACACTGTTGGCCTCGCTGACATGCTCGGCCAGCATCTCCAGCGGCATCACCGACGCCACCGGCAAGGCCCGAATGACATTGGCGGCCATCACCTCCGACTCATCCGCCGACGCGACGGGCACCGCCTCGTTCTTCCGCATCAAAACCCAAACCGGCGGCACCGTCATCGCACAAGGCACCGTCGGCACAACCTCGGCTGACCTGATCCTCAACACCGTCGCCATATCGGCGGGCTCGACCGTGGCGATCTCCTCGGCCTACATCGACCTCCCCGAAGGCTGACCGTGATCCGCCCACTCGCCGCGGGTGTCGGTATCGGCCTGAGCATCTTCGCCGCCGCGCTCACAGCGTTCTACTACGGCATCTGGCCCATCAGCGTGATCGTCGACCGCGACACCATCCACCACCTGTAACCACTCGTCTTCCAAGCCCCGGCACCCATTCGGTGACCGGGGCTTCGTCGTGAAAGGACCAGCCGTGCTCGACGCCATCCTGAAGAAACTCGCCGCCTACCTCGTCGCCGAGTTGCTCTCACACTCCGACGAACTCGTCGACAAGCTCGTGACGAAACTGCTGCCGCACATCCCCACCCCCGCGCAGATCGTCGACCAGCTCACCGATGCCATCCCCGGCACCTGGGACGACCAACTCATCGACCCGTTGGTGGCACGACTGACCGCGAACCTGCCCGCGCAGATCGTCGCCCAAATCAAAAACCTGCTACCCGGATTCCTCCGCTGATGGACCGCACCACCCTGCGGCAGGCCATGTCACCAACCTCAGTTTCAGAGGAAGTCCTGTTCGACTACCTGCCGCACTTCATCGAGGCTATGCGTGCCGCCGAAATCACCACCGCGCGCCGTGCGGCGGCCTGGTGCTCCCAGATCGGCCACGAATCCGCCGGACTGCGGTACATGGCCGAGATCGAAACGTCGAACCCGTCATGGTCGGCTGACCGAACCCGGTACCGCGGCCGCGGCCCGATCCAACTCACCTGGTCATCGAACTACCGCAAGTTCGGGCAGTGGTGCAAGGCAAAGGGATACATCACCGACTCTGAACTGTTCGTCAACCAGCCCGAGCTCGTCGAACAGCCGAAGTGGGGATTCCTCGCCGCGTCCTGGTACTGGCTCAACGGCGGCCCGAAACCCGGGCAGATCAACAGCTTCGCCGACGCCGGCGACATTCTCGCCGTCTCCCGCTGCGTCAACGGCTGGGTCGACGGACAGATGCCGAACGGCTGGGACGACCGCCAAACCCGATGGAACCGATGCCTCGCCATCGGAGACGCACTACTCACCGAAGGAGACCCAGTGCCCGACAACCGCCCCGACTTCAACGAGTTCTGGATCCAGACCAAGAACAGTTCGGACCGCGGTGGCACCGCGGTCGATGCGTTCTTCATCCACACCCAGGAAGGCGGCGGCGGCAACTCGGCAGCCGAAGACCTCGCCAACTACTGCCGCAGCACCGAAGGCACCGCCAACCCCGTCAGCTACCACTACTACATCTCCCAGGCGTCCGACGGCGGCGTGACCGTCGTCGATGGCGTTGACACCGACCGATACTCGTACTCGGTTCTGTCCGCCAACCGCCGCAGCATCAACCTGTGCTTCGCCGGATCCCGCGCGTCCTGGACACGGGACCAGTGGCTCAAGCAGGGCAATGCGATCGACGTCGCCGCCTACCTGGCAGTGCAGGACGCGAAGAAGTACGGGTTCGATCCGAAAGTCATCGCCCCGCCCTACACCGGGCGCATCCCAGGCATCTCCGATCACCGCTACGTCACACAGGTACTCAAGGACGGCACCCACACCGACGTTGGCGACCAGTTTCCGTGGGACGTGTTCGCCGACGCCGTCGCCAAGTACGCAGGCGAGAAACCAAGCACCCCGACGACGCCCACACCGTCGGCTCCCGACTACGTCAAAGAGACATGGGATCAACTTCGGATCCTCTGGCCGCAGCTCGGCGGCCGGACGCTGGTCGACTGGGCCGGTGCGGTCGGCGCCAAGCTCGGCATCGACGGCTGCTACGACACCAAGGCCCCGAAGTGAGGATCGGCGGCCAGTACGTCGGCCTCGGCCTGGGGGATTCGTCCGACGAGGTCCGCACCATCAAGGCGTACATGCGGAAGAAGTTCGCTTCCTACGCGGGGGATCTCGCAGACACTGAGCTGTACGACGAGCAGATGACCGCGGCTGTCGCGGAAATGCAACGCCGCTACAACGCTTCCGGACTGTTGAAGACCGGGCTGTACATCTCCGGTGTCATCAACGCTGAAACCAAGTACGTCATGGGCTACCTGAAACGCCCCGTCGTGGACACCCGGCCGCTGCTGATCACGGTGTGCGGCACTGGTGTCCCGTGGTGGGTCGGGCCCGACGCGGACACCGCACGCGCAGTGGAGGCTGACTACTTCTGGCAGCCCATCGGATACCCGGCCGCACCGTTCCCGATGGGCAAGTCCATCACCGCGGCGATCGACGAGGCGCATGTGCAGTTCAACCGCACTGATCCCGGGTTCGAGCACCGCAAACGCATCGAAACCTACGGCCTCGCCCTCGCCGGATACTCCCAAGGCGCCGTGGTCATCTCGGAATTGTGGGAGAACCACATCAAACCCGCAGGCGGCACACTCCACTGGGCCAAACCACACCTGGTCAAGGCGGTCACGTGGGGCAACCCGAACCGCGAAGCCGGCAAGGTCTACCCCGACTTCGGCGGATCACCGATGGCCTCCTACAGCTCACAAGGCGTCTCGTCGAACGGCATGCGCGACACCCCCGACTGGTGGCGCAACTACGCCCACACCGGCGACCTCTACGCCTGCGCAGAACCCGGTGACTCGCAGCAGGATAAGAACGCAATCTGGCAGATCGTGCGCGACCTCAACGTGTTCACCGGCCCCGACTCCCTACTGGCCCAGGTCATCGAACTCGCCGAAATGCCCTTGCCCCGCACCATCGCCGCATTCAAGGCACTGATCGACGCGGGCATGTTCTTCATCAAGCAGACCGGGCCGCACGTCAACTACGGCATCCAGCCGGCCATCGACTACCTCCGCGCTTAGCGGTGTGCACCCGCTCGACTGCGTGAGCTGGTCATATCCAACAAACCTGCAGGTCAAACACAAGCACCCGCTCGACTGAAAGGCGTCACCATGAAGATCACCCTGCCCACCCCCGCCGCCCGACAGTGGCTCTACGGAATCGTCACCGCCGCCCTGCCGATCCTCGTCGTCCTCAAAGTCATCGCCCCCGAAGACGTGCCCCTCTGGCTAGCCCTCGCCGCCGCCCTACTCGGCACAGTCGGTGGCGGAACCGCGTTCGTCGCGATCCGCTCCCAACGCAAAGAGGGAACCCTGGACCGGTGACCCTGGCGGAAGTCCTCAGCACAGCGGCCGAAGTCGGATACAACCCCGACGACGGAATCGACCTCGCCGGCCTGTTCATCATCTGGGGCTTACCCACACTGGGCACAGTCATCGTCGGCTGGCTCACCGTCCGCGGCCAGATCAAGGGTGCCGCCCGAGCACGCAAGATCGACACCAAAACCGCCGAGATCCACGAGCAGACCGTCAACGACCACCGCGGCAAGTCGAACCTGCGCGACGACCTCGACGAGATCCGCGACATGGTCAAGGACATCAGTGACCGGCAGCTAGATCAGTCCCGCGACATTCGCGGCATCCGCACCGATGTGGGGGAGCTGCGCGGCGCTGACCGGGACGCACACCAGGAACACACCGATCTGGTGCGCCGGCTCAACGCGTTCATCCGGCGTGAACATCCCGGCGCGGACCCACTGTGAGCGCGGACCACCAACTCATCTGTCATTGCGCCGTGTACATCGGTGTCACGTGCGCCCTGTGCGCGTCGTTGCTCACTTACGTGCTCTGCCGCGTCCTCATGTAGCGATACGATCTACCGTGACTGGCAAGTCATCGCCCCATCCCGACCTCTCAACGGGATGGGGCGATTCTTTGCGTTCGGGGCGTGCCCCATGATCGGGCACGCCCAAAGTCGCAGCCGGATTTACCCAGGTCGGAACAGGTCGATATAGGGCACGAAACCCCAGGATGGACCTAAAACCCCAGGTCAGAATGGGGTTCGATTCCCCTTAGCTCCACTCTCAAATGGCAGGTCAGGCAACTGATCTGCCATTTCTGGTTTGTGGACGCAGTTCCTTCGACCCCTTCGCCTGGTCGCTCGGTGCTGAGGTCAAAGTCTTTCTCGAACACCCCCGCGTACGTGTCCCAGCGGCACTTCAAGACCAATCCAGCCTGATCGACAGCGTCCCGGCCTACTAAACGGACATGCTGTAGAAGATCGTATGATCTAAGTGTCTGTTGGCTTGCCTGAGCTGGGTGAATAATCCCGATCGTTGACGTTCAGATGGTATTGGTCATACGGTTGTGGAGAATATGTCGGTTGGGGTCCGATGTGGGCCTTGCGGGAAGGCAGGGAATGCCGATGAACGTCAACAGCGTGGCTCCCAACGTCTTCGAAGCGGGGCTCCCAACCCTCAGCTACGGACTCGACGCCACTCCGCACGACATCCTCGACGATGTCCGACGGGCACAGGCACGTGCGCCTATCGCGATCGGGCCCCTCGGCCCGGAAATCCTGTCCTACGAACTGGCTCGCGACATACTGCGTGACAACAGATTCCGCCTCCCGCCCGGCATCACTCTGGCGGCCCAGGGCATCACATCCGGTCCGTTGTTCGACAAGATGATGGGCAGCCTCCTGGGCTTGGACGGTGCACCCCATGTGCGGCTACGCAAGCTGGTTTCCAAAGCCTTCACTCCTCGCGCGACGTCAGGCCTCCAAGACACGATCCACGAAGTGGTGAATGAGCTGATCGATCGAGTGGTGGACGCCGGGCAGTGCGACGTCGTGACCGATATCGCGCGTCCCTACCCCACGCCGATCATGTGCGCGCTGCTCGGTGCGCCTCGCGCAGATTGGCAGTTGTTCGCGGACTGGACTGAGGAGGTTTTCAAAGCCCTCAACTTTCAGCCGGACGCCAACTTCGACGAGTCCGCGATCATGCGTGCATGGGGCGAACTCGACGACTACGTCGACGGCATGGTTGCCGTCCGCCGGGACAATCTGACCGATGATCTGCTGTCCGAGCTCATTCGCGCTGAAAGCGACGGCGACCGGCTGAATCTCGACGAGCTCCGCATGCTGGTGGCCGGCTTCTTGATGGCGGGAACAGACACGACGCGAAACCAGCTGGCGGCATCGGTTCAGGTGCTCTGCGAGCACCCGGACCAATGGGCGAAGCTGCGCGACCATCCGGAACTTGCGATGCAGGCGGTCGAGGAGAGCATGCGCCACTCGCCAGCGGCTTGTATCGTGCCGCGCGCGGCCGTCGAAGATGTCGAGTTCGGTGGCTATCTGTTCCCGGCGGGCACCTTCGTGCTCGCGAACACCTTTGCGGCCAATCGAGATCCGGCCATCTATGACGATGCTGACCGCTTCGACATCGCGCGCAACGGTGTTCCCGCGATTCTGACGTTCGGCGGTGGCGCGCACTACTGCCTGGGAGCGAACCTCGCGCGTCGGGAACTGGCGGAAGCACTCACCGTTCTCACCCGTCGACTTCCCGCCACCCATCGTGTCGGGCCGGCACCGTGGAAGTCCCTGTTGGGAATGACCGGTCCCACAACTCTTCCGATCGAATTCACGAGTGACCGGCTGGTGGCCGCGGATGCGTAGTCGTGGCTGGGCGGGTTCGACGCCCTCATCGGACGAGGAAGCCATTTCACGCATCCTGACTGCGGTAGATGAGGAGATTGCGGAGCGTGGAGCCGGGATACGCCTTGCCGACGTGGCCCGCAGACTCGGTGTCACCCGCCAGACGGTGTACCGCTATTTTCCCACTGCCGACGCGTTGCTCATCGCCAGCGCAATGCGTGCCGTCAACGGATTCATCGACCAAGTCGCGGATCAGGTCAGCGGCGTCAACGACCCGGTCACTGCAGTGGTCGAAAGCGTTTCATTTGGAATCGAGACCCTCTCCGGTGATCCGCAGCTGGAGAATCTGCTGAGTCGACGAGACGACGGCGCGGCAGTGACCTCGCTGACCTCCGATACGGCAATCGCGTTCTGCTTGTCCGTTTTCCATCGCTTCGATGTCGATTGGACGCTGCACGGATTCGACGACGACGCTCTCCGCGAACTTGCCGAGATGACTCTGCGCACAGTGCAATCCATGCTGACAGATCCCGGTCAGGTGCCACGCGGGGGAGTTGCATTGCGCCGCTTCGTTGCTCGCTGGCTGGGCCCGGCAATCCTCTATCCACGATGGATGTCGCTGCCGATCTACGCACACGAGCGTTAGTGCCGCACCCGCGCCCGCAGGTCGATCGGCAGATCGTCGGCCGGCATCGGCCCGGTGCCCCAGGTCAGCTGGGGTCGGTAGTCGTCAGGCACGCTCCACTCGAAGCGACGCAGCATCTGATGCATGGTGGTCTTGACGGTCATGTCGGCGAACTGCTGGCCGATGCACTTGTGCGCCCCACCGCCGAAAGGCGCGAACACGTAGCGGCTCACTGCGGATCGGGATGCGGGGTTGTTCACGAACCGCTCCGGATTGAAGGTGTCCGGATCGGGCCACCAGTCGGAAAGCCGCATGGAGGCATAGACATTGATGGCCACCTGCGTTTTGCGTGGGACGAAGTGTCCGAGGATCTCGGTGTCGCGAACCGTTTGGCGGAATAGTGCGCCGGCCGGCGCGTACATCCGGAGGATCTCCTTGAAGGCGGCGTCGAGCAGGGGATAGGCGTCGAGGTCGAGAACGGTCGGGGTGTCGTTCGGGTTACCGAGGGCCTCTTCGCGAAGCGCGTCCTGCCACTGCCGGTTTCGGCCCAGTTCGTAGGCCAACATGGACAGCGCGATGGCGGTGGTGTCGTGTGCGGCCATCAGCAGGAAGATCATATGGTTCACGATGTCGGCCTGGGTGAACCGGGCGCCGTCCTCGTCCTCGCTGCGGCACAACATCGAGAACAGGTCGGTGCCGTCGCCGCGCTGGCGGTCGGGAACCTGCGCGGCGAAGTAGCGCTCGAGCCGCTCCCTGGCGCGTAGCCCCCTGGCCCACACACCGCCGGGCACGTCCGCCCGCACCAGTGCCTGCCCGCCGCGGACCGTGTCGTGGAAATCGGCCGACAACTGGTCGGATTCGGGACCGAGGTGCGTGCCGACGAACACCTCCGCGGCCTGTTCGAGCAGAAGGTGCTTGATGGACGGGTAGAACGGAAAGTTCTGTGTCGAGGGCCAATTGCGAAGCGTGCGATCGATACTGGGCCGCATCAGTTCCAGGTAGCCGTCCAACGCACTGCGGGTGAAGGCCTGCTGCATGATGCGGCGGTGGTCGCGGTGCTCGTCGAAGTCGAGCAACATGATTCCGCGGTGGAAGAACGGTCCGATGACCGGCGCCCAGCCGCGGGTGCTGGAGAACACCTTGTCTCGGTTGACCCATGCGGTTTCCAAGGCGTCAGGGCCCATGAGGCCGACGACGCGAAATCCGACACCGCCGGCCCACGACACCGGCCCATAGCGCTCGTACCGGTCGCGCGCGAAGGACAGTGGGTCAGCCAGCGTGCTCAACACATGGCCGAGGAACGGGAAGCCGTAGTTGCCCATCACCGGCTTGAGGTTCGACCCGGGCGGTGGCGTGGCCAGTGGGCGGTCACCGCTCGGAAATCGTGAGGTGACGGCCGCGCCGAAGGCTTGGACGCGGTGCTTGTTCACCGGGGAGGTGAGGCAGGTGGCCAAGGTCGTCATCGGTTGATCCGATTCAGATAGTCGCGACGACGGCCTTCGTCGAAATGGCCGGGCGGCTCGTTTCGGGTGGCGAGTCGTTTGAGCAGTTGCATCACCGGTTCGGGCGTGGCTTCTTCCAGTAGTCCGAACGGCGACAACCATTTCGGGACGGTGACCTCGCGTCCCGGGCTTCGTGCGCTGTCGGCGATGACGGTTCCGATCTGCTCGGGCCGGCGGGTGGGTAGAAGATCGAGCGTGACCCCTGCGGTCAGGTCGGTGTGGACTGCGGTAGGCATGACCGTAGTGATGGTGACGTCGGTGTGGGCGATTTCGGCGCGGACGGCCCGCGACAATGCCGCTACCGCGTACTTCGTCGCGCAGTACACCGACATTCCGGGAGTCGTCACCTTGGCCGCCATCGACGCGACGTTCACGATGTGGCCGTGATTGCGGTCGAGCATGCCGGGAAGGAATTCGTGCATGCCGTTGACGACGCCGGTCAGATTGACGGCGATCTCTCGGTGGTATGCCAGGAGTTTCTGTTCCACGAAGGGGCCCATGTGCTGAATGCCGGCATTGTTCACCAACATCGCCACCGGTCCGTCAGCGGATGCCGTGCGGTGAAACGCCGCCACACTTTTCTCGTCGGTGACGTCGAGATGTGCGGCGTTGGCACCGATCTCGTGCGCAGTGCGGCCGGCCTCGTCGGCGTCGACGTCACCTATCCACACCGTTGAACCCCGCTGAACGAGAGCTTCCGCGGTGGCGCGGCCGATGCCGCGGGCACCTCCGGTGACGCACGCGACGGCTCCGGCGAGGTCGATCATCGACCTGCACTTTCGTCGGTGAACTCGCGCAGCGCGAAGTACGCGATGAGGCGAATTTCGCCGCTGGACATTTTCAGCAGGGCTCGCCCGAGGTAGAGGCCGGGTAGCAGCTCCACGACTTCGTCGCGGGTCCGCTTGATCGGGAACGTGCGAATGCTCGGGTTGCGAAACTCAGCCGGGCTGTAGTCCAGCGCACGCACTTTGAGGTACGGCGGGATGGCTGCGGTGTCGATGCCGTGGGTGAATTCGAATCCCACCATCTCGGCTCCGGCCCGGCGGAGTCCGCGATACAGGGGTGCGATGACCCGCATGGCGTACTTGGCCAACGGGGAAAGGCGGTTGAAACCCGTGTCGGTGTCGAAGGTCTTTCCGCGCCAGGTCGGGTCGATCTTCAATAGCGGATTGGCCAGATAGGCCTCGGGGATGCCGAACAGGCTGCCGACGCTCAGCCCTTCCAACGCTCCGTGGGGTCCTTCGGGTGTCTGCCCGCGTTCGAAAAGTGCGGCGAGCTGGTCGCGGCGCCCTGACCTGCCGAGGGTCTGCAGGTAGTCCCAGCCCTGGTGGCGCGCCAGCACGGGTGAGGTCAGTGACAACTCTCGTAGGTCGTCCAAGACCGACACCTTGGTCAGGTCCGTTGTGCGGTCGGCGCCGTGCGCCTGGGTTTCTGCGGTGGCCATGGGCGCCTCTCTCGACTATCTGGTACGGAATCGTGCCTAATATCTGGTACGGAACCGTGCCAGAATGTCGGAGTGGTGTCAACGACCAATCGCGCATACGGCGGTCAATCGGCCGATGATCGGCGCCGGCAACGGCGCGGGCGCCTGCTGGATGCAGCGATGGACCTGATGGCGCAAAACGAGTGGCGGGGCGTGACGGTCGAGAAGATTTGTGCCGCAGCCGGTCTCAACAAGCGGTACTTCTACGAGAGCTTCACCGATATCGACGGCTTGTCGGCTGCGGTCGTCGACGACATCGCCGACGAGGTGCGCAGCGCCACCGTGGCAGCAGCGGACGCGGCCGCGGAACAGCCACTGGAGGTCCAGGCCCTGGCGAGCGTGACTGCCGCAGTGCGGGCACTCGTGGACGACCCGCGTCGCGCCCGTGTCCTACTCGGGGGTGTCGCGGCGTCTCCCGAGCTCGATGCGCACCGCACGACGGTCATGCACCGGCTCACCGATGTGCTCATCGACCACGGCCGCACCGTGCACGGCGTCGAGTTGGAGAAGGACCCATTGGCCAAGGTGGCACCGGCGTTCATCGTCGGCGGTACCGCCGACGCCATCCTTGAATTCGTCAACGGGGGCGTCGATCTGTCCCTCGATGACTTCATCGCCCAGCTCGCGACGCTCTGGCTGATCACCGGGAACGGAGCGGCGCAGGTGGCACGTGGCCGGATTTCTCCGGCGTAGTGCCCCGGCGGAGTCACTTCACGTGCTTGTCGAACCATTCGATCGGAACCTCGGGGTGCACGCCGAAGTAGTTATAGCCGTCGAATCGGCGGTCGGTTCCGGTGATCCAGTGCAGGGCCTTCTCCTCGACGGGGATGGCGTCGAAGATGTCCTGCACATCCTGTGGTCGTGTCATGGTGTCATCGTGAACCTGGGCCACCAGCGTCGGCACCGTCACGGCCTTCACGTGCTCCAGAGGTGACTGCTCGGCCAGATGGAACCCGGTGCGCTGGTGGACGGCCCTGTCGAACTTCGCGTAACCGTCCTCCATGCCGATGCCCTTGACGAACTCCTCCACGATGTAGTTACCGGATACAGGCTGCAGCATGACCATGGCCTGGATTTCGGAGAACTCTTCCGGGTGCTTCGACCACGCGACGGCGGTGGAATCCGCACCGAGGCACACCGACAGCAGCATCTTCTTCATGCCCTTCGTATCGGGCCTGGCTGCGGCGTAGCGCAACGATCCGATGACGTCGCGGTACTCGGTCAGGCCGATACCGGCGATGCCGCCGTTTCCCTGCCCGCTCATCCCGTGGTTGCGGATGTCGTAGGCCAGGACGTTGTAGCCCGCGTCGTGCAGGGCCTTGTACTCCGGCAGGAAGCTCACCTCGAAACCGCCCAGGCCGCCGAACTCGGGCAGGTGACCCGGGTAGCCGTACCGATTTCCGGGCAGGAAGTGGTTGTGGATGATCAGCCGGTCCGAATCCGCGGGGATGAACCAGCCCTCAAGCGGCACACCGTCCATCGACGGGAACACCACATCCTCGTACTGCAGGCCCACCTCGTCGGGGCGACGTAACACGGGTGCGCGACGGCCGGCCGTCGTACCGGTGGTCCACAACTCGACGAATCCGTCGAATGCTTCCTGTGCGGCGTTGTTGTCGGGCATCTCGGGACCTCGTTTCCGTTGGACGAATCTGTCTGTATCCCGACGCTATGGGCTTGTTGAAGCACTAGGGGAGACGCTGCCTATAGGGGGTATTGGCAACCCCTCCCTACGTCCACCGACTTTCCCTACTGTTGGGGTGTGGACATCGCAAAGGACAGCCGTTCCTGATGACCCGGCGCGCCAAGATCGCCCCCGAGCAGGTCGGGCTGGCCCCTGGTGTGCGACGCCGGGTCGCCGGCCTGCGGCGTGAGGAGACCGCGCAACTCGCCGGGGTGAGTACCGAGTACTACACCCAGATTGAGCGCGGCAATGTCGCCGGCGTATCCGATGAAGTGCTGCAGGCGATCAGCAGGGCTTTGCGCCTCTCCGATGACGAGACGGTTCACTTCTTCGACCTCGTCCGCGCCGCCGCGGGCACGCGCACACCGACGCGGAACAAGCGCGCTGCGGTCAAGAAGCTGCCCGAGGGCGTTCAGGCTCTGATGGACGGTATGGCACGCTCCCCGGCCATCGTGATGGACGGAAATCTCGACATCCTGGCCGCGAACCCGCTGGGACAACTGCTGTATTCACCCCTGTATGACAGGGCGGTCGGGCGACCCAACTTCGCCCGGTTCATTTTCCTCGATTCGTCTGCTGCACAGGTGTTCCCGGAATGGGAGCGCAGCGCGGACGAAGCGGTTGCCTTGTTGCAGGCCGAGGCTGCCCGGGATCCCCACTCGGCGGCCATCACGCAGATAGTCGGAGAACTCGCCACCCAGAGTATCGAGTTCCGCACCCGCTGGGCGGCCCACAACGTGACCGCCCACCGGCATGGCGTCAAGAAGTTCGGACATCCCGAGTTCGGTGATCTCACGCTCACCTACAACGTTTTCGACGTTGCGGCGGCGCCGGGGCTGTCGCTCGTCGGCTACACCGCGGAACCGAATTCGCCGTCCGCGCAAGCGCTGAGCATCATGGCGAGTTGGAGCGCGCCTAGCCCGACGCGAAAGTGACATCGGTGAGTTTTTCCGACACCGTCCATAGCCGGGACGCGGCATCGTTGTCGCGCAGCGGTTTCCAGAGCTTCTGTTCACCGGGAGGGCCGCCGACGTGGCCCGGCCATTGGGGTCCGTAGAACGCGCTGTCTTTGGCGTCTGGCGAAGCGGCGGCCATCAGTGCGGGGAGTTGCGCGCTGTCCACGGTCCCCACGATGAGACCTCGGGCGGAGAGCCTGCGGATCAGTCGCACCCCCAAGGTGTCCTTGGCGCGCCCGACTTCCGGGCGCGCCGCCAGCAGGTTGGTCGGCGCGACACCGGGATGAGCGATATTGCTGGTAATGCCCCAGCCCGCGGCAATGCTGCGACGGCTGAGCTCAAGTCCGAACAGCCCGACCCCGATCTTGGACTGTCGGTAGGCCGCCATGCCGTCGTAGGAATGATCCCAATTCAGGTCATTCCAGTTGATGGCGCCGCTGCGGGCGGCGACGCTGGTCTGGGACGTCACCCGGGCGCGCCCGGCTCTGAGTAGTGGCAAGAGGTGGGCGGTGAGGGCGAAGTGGCCCAGATGGTTCGTGCCGAACTGCAATTCGAATCCGTCGGCGGTGGACTGCCGGTCAGGCGGGGTCATCACGCCGGCGTTGTTGACGAGCACGTGGATCGGAGCGCCCTCCGCGCACAGTTTGCGACCGAGTGCGCCCACCGAGGCCAAGGAGGACAGGTCGAGGTCCTCCAGCGACAGTTTCGCCTGCGGATACTGAGTGCGGATCGTGGCGACGGCGGCCTCGCCCTTGCGGGTATTCCGGACCGGCATGATCACCTCGGCGCCCGCAGCGGCGAGTCGTGCTGCGATGCCGAGGCCGATGCCGTCGCTCGCACCGGTCACCACGGCTCGCTTTCCGGACAGGTCGTCGATCGTGATGTCGTAATCGATTGGCATGTGCTCGAGAGTGCCCACCGGACTCCGTCGTATCCACGGTCTGACGATCCGTGGTTGGGCGATCGGGTTCGGGGAGAAAATGGCAGCCATGATCGATCGAGCGGCACTGGCGGAGTTCCTCGTCCGCCGGCGTGGGGCGTTGCAGCCGGACGACGTCGGACTCCCGCGTGGACAACGCCGCCGTACGCAGGGGTTGCGCCGGGAGGAAGTTGCCGGGCTGTGTCACATGTCGACGGACTACTACTCGCGCCTGGAACAGGAACGCGGCCCACAGCCCTCGGAGCAGATGATCGCCTCGATAGCGCAAGGACTGCACCTGTCCCTAGACGAGCGCGACCACCTCTTCCGCCTCGCCGGACATCAACCGCCGGTCCGTGGGTCGAGCAGCGATCACATCAGCCCGGGGATGCTGCGGATCTTCGACCGGCTCACCGACACGCCCGCCGAGATCGTCACCGAACTGGGGGAGACGCTGCGGCAGACGCCGCTCGGTATCGCTCTGGTCGGCGACCTGTGCCGATATGCCGGCCCGGCGCGCAGCATCGGGTACCGGTGGTTCACCGATCCGTCCGCGCGCGACATCTACCCGCGCGAAGACCATGAGTTCTACTCGCGGATGTATGTCTCCGGGCTCAGAGGAGTGCTTGCGCTGCGGGGGCCGGGGTCCGCGGCGGCTCGATTCGCCGAGTTGCTGACCGCGCAGAGCGAGGAGTTCCGGGTTCTCTGGGATCAGCACGAGGTGGGTATCAGACCGCGAGAAGTCAAGCGCTATCGGCATCCTGACGTCGGGAGCCTTGAGCTCAACTGCCAGATCCTGCTGGACCCCGATCAGTCCCACACACTCCTGGTCTACACCGCTGCGCCGGGCAGCGAGAGTTACGAGAAGCTACAGGTGCTCTCGGTGATCGGCGCGCCGTCTGTGTGATTCGTCCACACAGTCGAGTACTCGACCCGCCCTGGTTAGGATGGGCTCGTGGAGGATCAGCCTGCGGGTTCCAGTCGCGTGGAGCGCCGTCGTGACCGGCGCAAGGCCGAGATCGTCAAGACCGCCACCCGGATCCTCACCGAATCCGGCTACCAGGGCATGAGCCTGGAAGATGTCGCCGAGCAGACCGACATCGCCAAGGCCACGCTCTACCACTACTTTTCGTCCAAGGACGCGCTGGTGGCCGCAGCACTGGAGACCCTGACCCAGGAAGTGCTGCAGCGGTTGGCTGCGCGCGAAGAGGCCCTCGGGGAAGTCGGTGCCCGCGAGCACCTGGCGGCTGTGATCGATGAACAGATCCGCATCCTCACCGAGACCGCGCCCGAGGTGGCCGCGGTGTTCTCCTGGCCGCGAGGCTGGCCGGAGGTCTTCGAGGAGCCGATGAAAGACATGCGGCGCCGCCACGACGCGGTGTTCCGCCGGGTGGTGGAACGCGGCGTGTCCGACGGTGAATTCACTTGTCCCGACGTCAATGTCGCTCTGCAGTGCCTGCACGGCGTCCTGAATCAATCCTCGGTGTGGATCGGACCGGGCCTGCACGACGACGACCGCGGTGAACTGCGTGCCGCGATCGTCGACCGTGCTCTGTGCCTGTTCTACTAGCCGCGAGCGGCCGCGGCGGCCACCTCGATCAGCATGTGCTCGTTGGCGTTGATGCGCTCGGTCTCCACCCCGTAGTGCGGTGGGTAGAGCAGCGCCCAGTCCACGACGTCGGCGTACCGGCGCAGCTGCTCGACGATGTCCTCCGGGGTGCCGAACACCGCACGGTCCTCGACCATCGCCTGCCCGGCGGCCACTACGCCGGCAACATCGTTGCGGGCCACTGCTTCCCGTGCGGATTGCCGTTCGGTGGTGTGCCGTCCACCGGGGAACAACGCGTCGTAACCCTTGGGTGTGGCGTAGAAGCCCACCTGCGCCGCGGCATCGCGACGGGCCGCGTCGCGGTCGAAATCGGCCGAGGCCACGATCTGGGTGGTGACACGCACGTCGGACACGGGCCGGCCGGCCTTGGCGGCACCGGAGGCCAACAGGGGAACTGAAACGTCGCGCAGATTGTCGGCCGAGGCGATGGTGTGGCCGACGAATCCGTCCGCGCACTGCCCGACCGCCTTGACCATGTGCTCACCCACCCCAGCCGCCATGATCGGCACCTCGGTGGGAAGGCCGGTCCGGTCATAGTGGGCCATTGCCACGGTGTCGAACCGTCCGTCGAAACGGAACGGGCCGCTGCGATGCGCGATCAACTGCCGGATCAGCTCGATGCGCTCCCGGACCTGCGGTGCGGGGTGTTGCAGTGCCGCGCCGTACCAGTCCTGGTTCATCCGGCGGGTGCTGCTGCCGACTCCGAGCACGAACCGGCCACCGGCGATGGCCTGGATGTCGGCGGCCGCCGAAGCCAGCGCCAGCGGTGCACGGGCGAAAAGCGGTGTGACGCTGGTGCCGACGATCGTGTTGTCCGTGACCGCGGCGAATGACGCGGCACGCGTGAGGCTGCTGCGGTTGTAGTAGTCGATGCTCCACAGCGAGTGCACGCCGGCGCGGTCGGCTGCCTTGGCCACCTTCAGTGCGTCGGAAGGATTCTCGTCCATCACGACCAGGCCGATCTTCATGTCAGTTTTCCTGGGTCGGCTGCGCCGACGGGAACTGTGGCGCGCGCTTCTCGCGCAGGGCGGTGTAGCCCTCCACCACGTCAGGACCGAGGAAAGTCAACATCTCGTAGGCCGCGGACTGGTCGAAGATCGGGCCGGCATGGCGCAGCCAGTTGTTGAGTGCCCGCTTGGTCAGCCGGATCGCCTGCTGGGCTCCAGTGGCCAGACTGTCGGCGATGCGCAGTGCCTCATCGAGAACTTCCTCGCGTGGAAGGGCTTTGGCGACCATCCCGATGCGCTCGGCCTCGACACCGCCGATCATCTCGCCGGTCATCAGGTAATACTTGGCCTTCGCGGTCCCGGCCAGGAGCGGCCAGATGATGGCGGCATGGTCGCCCGCGGCCACACCGAGTTTGACGTGTCCGTCGCCGATTCGGGCGTCCTCGGCGATGATCGCGACGTCGGCGAGCAGGGCCGCCACCGCGCCGGCCCCGACCGCGACACCGTTGATTGCGGACACGATCGGCTTGTCGCAGTTGATCATGTTGTAGACGAGATCGCTCATCTCGGACAGCATGTGTGACACCCGGTCGTAGTCACCGGCCATCCGCTCGACCATGGCCAGATCGCCGCCTGCGCTGAAGGCCTTACCTGCGCCGGTGATCACCGCGACCCGGGTCTGTGGGTCGGCGGCCACGTCCTTCCAGATGTTGGCCAGCTCGGTGTGCATGCCCTCGTCGGCCGCGTTGTACTTCTCCGGCCGGTTCAGCGTGATCAGCAGGACGCCGTTGTCCCGGCGGGTCAAGCTCAGCTGTTGGTAATCAGAGAAATCCATGGGGGCGGTCCCTTCTGTCTGCACGCACGCAGCGTGCACGGTATTCAACCGAAGCTACGGTTTTTCGACCATCTAAGTCAATTCTCGACCGAATGGTTGATTTTCTGCGGCGGTACGCCGATAGTGGCCATAGCGTCCACATCACCGCAGATCGGGAGGTCAGATAGTGCGATTCGACAACAAAGTCGCCGTTGTCACGGGTGCCGCCTCGGGGATCGGCCGGGCGATCGCGTTGGAGCTGGCAGCGGGCGGCGCCACCGTCGCCGCCGTCGACCGCAACGAAGCGGGCCTGGCGCAGACCGTGCAGGCCTGTGCCGGCGCTACCGCCCACGTGGCCGATCTGGCGGATCCAGCGGCGGTGAGCACACTGCGCGACGAGGTGCTGGCGGCGCACGGGCTGCCGGGTGTCATCGTCAATGCCGCGGGCTTCGACCGCGTCGAGCCGTTCATGTCCAACGACGATGCGCTCTGGCAGTCGTTGGTCGCGGTGAACTTCCTCGGACCGGTCCGGCTCACCCACGCGTTCCTCGAATCGATCCTCGCCGAGGGAGAAACGGCAAAGATCGTCAACATTGCCAGCGATGCAGGGCGGGTGGGCAGTCTGGGGGAGACCGTCTACGCCGGCACCAAGGGTGGCGTCATCGCATTCACCAAGTCGCTGGCGCGTGAGATGGCGCGCCACCAGATCAACGTCAACTGTGTTTGCCCTGGACCGACCGACACCCCGCTGTTCGATTCGCTTCCCGATAAGGTCCGGGACGGGCTGATCAAGGCCATCCCGTTCCGTCGGGTCGCCAAACCCGAGGAGGTCGCCAAGGCGGTCGCCTTCTTCGCTTCTGACGATGCCAGCTTCATCACTGGCCAAGTCCTTAGTGTCAGTGGAGGCTTGACGATGGCCGGTTGATGACTAACCGGTGACCGGCACACACCGAACCCGCTCTTGGTCGACGCCAGTTCGCAATGGCATACTTGCTCAGCCCCTGGGCTCAACCCAGCCGATTCGGTTAGCCTCGGGGAGCAGATTGGCCAGTTGGGGGATTGCTATGGCAAACGATCTGAGAGTGGACCCGGGGGCGCTGAGGGCGGGGGCCACTAGCAGCGAGATGATCGCTGCCGAATTGAGGCTGAGCCCTGCCCGCCCGGATGCCGGGGGCTACCCCAGCAGCACCGGCGTCGTCGCGATGGATGGTGCGGTGAGCACAGCGCGGACCTCCCAGTCGAGTCGCGTGAGCGCGCAGGCGGGGGACCTGTCTGCGGCCGCGCAGCGATACGACGCGGTCGATGAGCAACACGCCGGAGGTCTGGCGGAGTTGATGTGAATGATCCGTCCGGCACCGGTCGTACTGGTGGAGACCTGACTCGTTCTCAGCTGGAGGCTTGGGACACAACGTATCTGGCGGAAGCTGCGGCCCGCTGGCGGCAATCGGCCGCCGAGTCGGAAGCCCTGTTCGAGTGGCACCGGCAGAACGTGCACGCGCCCGGTGGTGCCGAGTGGTCCGGTGACGCCAGTGAAGCCGCGGGGGAGCGGGTCAGCGCGGACACTGTCGTGGTCCGCAGGCAGGGCGACATTCAGCGGGAGGCCTCCGAGATCGCCGAGAACGGCTGCCGGGACATCCGCCTGGCAGTGGGGCAGGTGCTCGACGCCATCACTGCCGCCGAGGACGACGGTTTCCAGGTATCGGAGGATCTGAAGGTGCGCGACACCCGGCGCATCGATGTGGCCACCATGGCGACGCGCTACACCGCATCGCGAGAGCACGCCGAGGACATCCGGTGGTACTGCGAGCGGCTCATGCAGGCCGAGATCTACCTGGGGCAGCGGCTCGAGGGCAAGGCCCTCGAGCTCGCCGCCGTCCGGTTCTCGGTGTGACCGAAGGCTCGCCCGCTACAGCTGCGCCCAGATCGACTTGGTCTTGAGGTAGCCGTCGATGCCCTCGTAGCCGAACTCCTTGCCGACTCCGGACTGCTTGTAACCGCCGAACGGCACGTTGTGGTCAAACGTCAGCTGGCAGTTCAGCCCCACCATGCCGGCCTGCAGGCGCTTACCCAAGCTGTGTGCACGGGCGAGGTTGGTGGTCCACACGGTGGCAGCCAGGCCGTAGTCGGTGTCGTTGGCCATCGCGATGGCTTCGTCGTCATCGTCGAACGGAAGGATCGTGACGACCGGCCCGAAGATCTCTTCCTTGTACAGGCGGCTGGTGGCCGGGTCGACGTTGGTCAGCACCGTGGGTTTGACGAAGTAACCCTTGCGGTCGAGTCGGTAACCGCCGGAAACGATCTCGACGCCGTCACGCTTGCCCTGGTCGATGTAGCCCAGCACCCGGTCGAGTTGCTTCTGGCTGACCAGTGGGCTGATCATGGCGCCCTCATCCTTGGGGCCGCCCAGGACGAGGTTCTCGCCGATCATCGAGATGCCTTGAACAACACGCTCATACACACTGCGCTGCACGAAGATTCGTGACCCGCACACGCAGCCCTGCCCGGAATGGACGAAGATTCCCATCGAGGCCATCATGATCGCCATGTCGAGGTCGGCGTCCTCGTAGATCAGCACCGGTGACTTTCCGCCCAGCTCCAGCGTGACCTTCTTCAAGTTGTCCGCCGAGTCCCGCATGATCTGCTTGCCGACCTCGGTGGAGCCGGTGAAGGCGACCTTCTCGACATCGGGGTGCGCGGTGATCGCGGCACCCGCCGTGGCGCCGTAGCCGATCACGAAGTTGGCCACCCCGTCGGGCACGCCGGCCTCGCCGATCAGCCGCTCCAGCAAGACCGCGGACAACGGGGTCTCCTCGGCCGGCTTGACGACACTGGAGCAGCCGGCGGCGAGAGCCGGGGCGATCTTGGCGCAGGCGTTGAACAGCGGGCCGTTCCATGGATAGATCAGGCCCACCACGCCGTACGGCTCCTTGGTGGTGTACGCGTGCAGGTTTGAGTAATTGCTGTTGACGCCACCCTCCATCTGCACCTGGTAGCTGCTGCCGTTGAGCTTGGTGCACCAGCCCGCGTAGTAGCGGAAGAACTCGGCGCAGGTGGAGACGATCATTTCGGCCTGCATCGGCGGCATGCCCGCGTCCAGCGATTCCAGCTCGGTGAATTCCTTGGCGTGCTCGTCGATCAGATCGCCCAGCTGCCACAGCACCTTGGCGCGCTGGCGGGCCGGAATGTCGGTCCAAACCCCGGACTGGTAGGCCGATTTCGCAGCGGCGACGGCCTCGTTGACCGCTTCCGGCCCGCAGTCCCGGAACTCGGTGATCTGCTCCTCGGTCGCCGGATCGATGACCGGAATCGTCTCGCCGGTACCTGGCCGGTCGCGGAGGCTGTCCAGAACTGTCTGCAACGCCATGTGGTTCCCCTTCGTCTCTACTGTCCGTGAATGCTGAGCACTTGCTTAGCATTCGGGGGAGTGGTGGTCAAGACCCGTACCTGCGGATCCAATGGCGCGATTGCGTGGTATTTGCGGTTGTTGGACGCTGAGGGTGTCGATACGCTGACGCGATGCCAGAGATCCGGGTCCGTGAGGCCGCCGAACTGCTCGGGGTCAGCGACGACACCGTTCGACGCTGGATCGACGACGGATCCCTGCCATCCCACCTCGACGGCTCCGGCCGCAAGGTGATCGACGGGGCGGCTCTGGCGGCGTTCGCGAGGGCCAACGCCGCTGCGGCGCCAAAGGATCCGCTCGGCATCGGCAGCTCGGCGCGCAACCGCTTCACCGGGCTGGTCACCAACGTCATCGCCGACGAGGTGATGGCTCAGGTCGAGATGCAGTGCGGACCGTTCACCGTGGTGTCGCTGATGAGCAGCCAGTCGGTGCGTGAACTCGAGTTGGCCCCCGGCAGCGTCGCTGTCGCCGTGGTCAAGGCCACGACCGTGATCGTGGAAACCCCGAAAGGAAAGTCATGACCCGAGGCCGGATGTTCGCGTTGGCATTGAGCGGGGTGGCAGTGACGGCCCTGATCGGCGGCTGCAGTTCGGCCACGGAATCGGCCCCGGCTTCCCCCTCCGGAGCCGGGGGCGGTTCGATCACCGTGTTCGCCGCGGCGTCGCTGAAATCCGCGTTCACCGAAATCGGCGAGCAGTTCAAAACCGACAACCCGGGGAGCTCCGTGGAGTTCTCGTTCGCCGGATCCTCGGACCTGGTCACCCAGCTCACCCAGGGTGCCGGCGCCGACGTGTTCGCCTCGGCCGACACCCGGAACATGGACAAGGCGGTGAGCGCGGACCTCGCCGAGGGAGGCCCGGTCACCTTTGCGACCAATACCCTCACCATTGCCGTCGCCCCGGGAAACCCCAAGGGCATCAAGACTTTCGCGGACCTGGCCAAGCCAGGAACCAGCGTCGTGGTGTGCGCGCCGCCCGTGCCGTGCGGCGGTGCCACCGAAAAGGTCGAGAAGGCCACCGGCGTCACGCTGTCCCCGGTGAGCGAGGAGACCTCGGTCACCGACGTGCTCGGCAAGGTGACCAGCGGACAGGCCGACGCCGGCCTGGTCTACGTCACCGACGCCGCCGGAGCCGGAGACAAGGTGAGCAGCGTCGCATTCCCCGAGGCCGCCCAGGCGGTCAACACCTATCCGATCGCCGTGCTCAAGCGGTCTGGGCACGCTGACCTGGCACACCGCTTCGTCGACCTGGTCACGGGTGAGGCCGGCCAAAAGGCGCTCGCCAAGGCTGGATTCGCCAAGCCCTGACCGGGCCCGCGGCGGCGTCGTAGCCTTGGGGGCGTGGCCGATCTGACCGAGATCAGTGCCGACGACCTGGCGGCACTGGAATTTTTCGCCGGGTGCCGGCCGTCCGTACTGGCGCCGTTGGCAGTCCTGCTGCGGCCGCTGTCGGTCGCGCCGGGCCAGGTGCTGATCCGGCAGGGTGATCCGGCTCTGACGTTCATGCTGATCGCGTCCGGGCGCACCCGGGTGGTCCATGACGGGCCCGACGGGCAGGCCGTCGTCGCGGATCTGGAGCCCGGTCTGATCCTCGGTGAGATCGCGCTACTGCGCGATGCGTCGCGCACCGCCACGGTAACGGCGCTCGATCCGGTCACGGGCTGGGTGGGGGATCGCGACGCGTTCGAAGTGATCCTGCACCTGCCCGGCATGTTCGACCGGATGGTGCGCATCGCGCGCCAACGGTTGGCCGCGTTCATCACACCGATCCCGGTCCAGGTGCGCACCGGCGACTGGTTCTATCTGCGGCCCGTGCTGCCCGGCGATGTCGAGCGCACCATGAACGGTCCGGTGGAGTTCTCCAGTGAGACCCTCTACCGGCGTTTTCAGTCCGTGCGCAAGCCGACCAAGGCGCTGCTGGAGTACCTCTTCGAGGTCGACTACGCCGACCATTTCGTCTGGGTGATGACCGAGGGTGCGTTGGGGCCCGTCGTCGCCGACGCCCGCGTGGTCCGCGAAGGACACGATGCGACGACAGCCGAGGTGGCATTCACCGTCGGCGATGACTATCAGGGCCGCGGTATCGGCACGTTTCTGATGGATGCCCTGGTGGTGTCCGCGGATTACCTTGGGATCAAACGCTTTACCGCCCGGGTGTTGAGTGACAACTACGCGATGCGACGCATCCTGGACCGGCTCGGTGCGGTATGGGAGCGTGAGGATCTCGGGGTGGTGCTCACCGACGTGGCGGTGCCCGCGGTCGACACGATCAGCCTGGAACCTGAACTGGCGGCGAAGATCCGGGATGCGACCCGGCAGGTGATCCGGGCGGTGAGCCAGTGAGACCACCTCTCAATAAAGACACCCGCGTGTGCATCTCGCTGGCGGCCCGGCCCAGCAACATCGGCACCCGGTTCCACAACTATCTCTACGACGAACTCGGACTCGACTACCTCTACAAGGCTTTCACCACAACCGATATCGCCGCGGCGATCGGTGGCGTGCGGGCCCTGGGCATTCGAGGTTGTTCGGTGTCGATGCCGTTCAAGAAGGACGTCATCGACCTTGTCGACGAGGTCGAACCGTCGGCGCGGGCCATCGATGCGGTCAACACGATCGTCAACGACCTGTCGGTGCCCGGGGGCCGTCTCGTCGCCTCCAACACCGACTACCTGGCGGTGCAGGAACTCGTCGAGCGGTTGAACCCGGATGACGCGGTGCTGATCCGGGGCAGTGGCGGAATGGCCAAGGCGGTTGGTGCGGCCTTGCGGGACAAAGGCTTTCGCAACGGGACGGTGGTCGCCCGCAATCCCGAAACCGGGCGCGCACTGGCTGACACGCTGGGCTACGGCTACGCGCCCGAGGTCGGCACCCTGACGGCACCCATCCTGGTCAACGTCACCCCGATCGGGATGGCAGACGGACCCGACGAACACCGCAGTGCGTTCGAACCGGCCACCATCGCGGCGGCCGGCGCAGTCGTCGACGTCGTGGCGATGCCGGCCGAGACGCCGTTGATCACCGCAGCCCGGGCGGCCGGCGTACCGGTCATCACCGGCGCCGAGGTGATCGCGCTACAGGCCGCCGAACAATTCGAGCGGTACACGGGAGTGCGGCCGACGCGTGAGCAGGTGGCCGCGGCGTCGGCCTTCTCCCGGCAGGTGGCTACGGCGTGATGACCGTCTGCTCGTCGATCGCCGAGGTGGCATCCATCAGCGGACCCATCTGATCCTCGGTGCCATCGGCGTTGAACTGCAGGACGAACAGCCCGTCGGATCCCGGAATCACCACGGTCTTCTGGGCGATCAGGCGGGTGGCGCCGTCCTTCACGTAGGTGGCACCGATCTGGTACGAATCGAATCCGCTCAGTTGGCCGGCCGACCCGTCGCCCTGGTTCTCGTAACCCGGCAGGTTCCTGATCTCGTTCGGTGCGTACTCCAAGATCTTGGCCGGGTCGACGTCGCCGGTCAGCTTGGACATCAGCGCGATGATGGACGGCGGATCCGCTTCGAACGCAGGATCGGTGGATACGATTGCGGCCCAGGCCCATTCGGGAGCCGACGAGGTCGCATCCGTCCAGCCGTCGGGAATCGGAAGCTCCAGCGTGGGTGTGCCCGGATCGCCCTGGTGCACCGGGGTTTCGGTGATGTTGTTGTCGCGGATGTAGTCCACGATCGTGTACTGGTGCCCGGTCGGGCTGCCCTTGTCGTTGGTCTTGGTCGGGGCGGCGCTGGATTCACTGGTTCCGGCGGCCCCGGGAGCCTCGGTGGCGGTGCCGGATATTGTCTTGCTGGCGCAGCCGGCGAGTGCGACCCCGAGTGCGACGGCAGCGATGGCGATTCCACCGGCCCGCATTGAGGTGGTCATCGTTCTCCAATCGGTTGGACGCCCCGGCGAGGCGCAACTGATCTGCACGATAAACGCTTTCCTGGGCATGAGCTGGCAGAAGCCCCGGTCCTGGGGCGCGATCTTTTGCACAGTGAAATGTTCGACGGCCTGACCGCCAGGCCGCCCTCAGCAATTTGCGGACAGATAGACCGTCCGCGGCAGAATCTGCGCCGGCCGGACCGACGAGACGGTGCACCGATCGAGGGCAGCCGTACCCGCCCGGTAGATGATGACGTCGAAACCCTGTCGTTCCAGTTCGTCGGCGGTGTCCTGCGCGGACCCCACCCCCGACGGCGAGGCGGGGGCCGCGGCGGGGAAACCCAGGGCAAGGGCCGACAGCGCGCCGCCGGCCAGCACAGCTCCAGTCAGTCCGTACACCTGTTCTGCCCCTCATGATCGTGGATGTCCTACAGGTGGCAACCGTTCGGGCGACGGTTAAATTCCGCTGTATCGCAACACTTGTCGTGTTGTCAGGCCCGAAAAACGAGTTGACAAAGGGGGCTGCGACCGTTCTCGACAGCAAACCCGGGGCTGTGGTATCAAAACGCCGTGCGCCTTTTCGCCGTCCCGACGGTTCTCCTGGTGTGCACCCTGGCCTGCGGGGTGGCATGCGGGCCGCGGCCGGCGCCGCAACCGACGTCGACATCGTCGTCGCCTCAGACCACCGGCGCTGCCGCCACGGTGAACCCGGCCCGCATCGACCGGGTGCGCCAGGACCTGCCGTCCGGCTACGAAGTGGTGGCCATCGACCCACGGGCGACCCCGGTGTCGCTGTGGGGATTCGGGCCGGACTGGACCGCCGACCCGGCGCGGTGCGCAGCGGCAGCCGCCCCTGACACCGAACCCGGCCGGGGTTGGTCGGCCTCGGGGCCCGGGGGCATCGTGTACGCGGCCGTTTCGAGAGAAAAAGCGGGGGATCCCGGAGCGGACGCGCCCGATCCGGACACCGAAGGGCCGTGCGAGCAGTGGAGCGTGTCGGGCGGACATTCCACCGGAACGGTGACGCCCATTGCGGCTCCGGTGATCGAGGGCGCGGTGACTGCGGGGATGTCCACGGCCGTCACCACCGTCGTCGAGGGCGGTACCGAAACCAGATCTCACGCCGAGACTTTCACTGCGGATCTGCATTCCGAAGGTGCTGACTACCACGTGTTCATCACCGTCGTCACGGATCCCGGATCACCCAATCCTGCGCTCGATACCGCGTTCACCTCCGATCTCCTGGTGAAATCGGTTTCGGCGTTACGTGGCTGAGCCGGTCGCCCCGGCGATGTGGGCGAGCCCAGGTATGTTGTCCAGCGATGGAGAACCGCAACGTCTTACTCGCCGCCGCGGGCGTCCTTTCCTGCGCCACCGGATTGGTCGCCTGCGGTCAATCGGACCAGTCGACGTCCGCCAACGCGGACATCGCCAACATCGCCAAGGTGCGCTCCAGCTTCGGGCCGGAGTTCAAGGTCACCGACGTCGCCCCGGCCGGAATCGACCCCAAGAAGCTCGCGCCGCACAAAATGCCGCCCGGGGTCAAGATCGAACCTGCCGATTGCGCGAAGTTCGCCGAGGGACAGTCCCTGCCGGACGAGCTGAAGGGCAACGTGGCGGCCACCACGGCCGAAGGCGCGGGTAACCGGTTCATCGTGATGGCGCTGGAGACCTCGGAGCCGGTCCCGCTGAACGATCCCGGCGATGCGTGCAAGCAGGTGAAGTTCCTGGGCCCCGGGATCCGCGGGCAGGTCGACGTGGTCGAGGCCCCGAAGATCGACGGGGCCCGCACGACGGGGACGCACCGCATCGTCCAGACCGCGATGGGCGGCCAGGCGCGCACCGGTGAGTTGTACAACTACGTCGCCAGCTTCGACACGTTCATGGTCATCGTCACGGCCAACCCCCTGGTGGTCCCGGACAAGCCGGTGGCACCGGTGGACGACAAGCGGGCCCGCGAGCTGCTCAGCGCCGCGGTGGCCAGTGTGAGAGGTTAGTACGGGGTCGACCTGACCCTCAACGCACGTCCTGCGGGCGGAACTGGATGCTGATGCGTGGCCCGACGAGGCTGGTGGTCTTCGGTATCGAATGCTCCCACGTGCGTTGACACGATCCGCCCATCACCAGCAGGTCGCCGTGGCGGTGCTGTAAGCGCAGAGCATGCCCGCCGCCGCGTGGGCGCAATGCGAAAACCCTTGTCGCGCCGAGCCCGACGATGGCCACCATGGTGTCCTCGGTGCGGCTGCGGCCGATGGTGTCGCCGTGCCAGGCGACGCTGTCGTTGCCGTCGCGGTACAGGCACAGGCCCGCGGTGGTGAACGGCTCGCCGAGCTCGCCGCCGAAGGTGTCGTTGAGCCTGCGGCGGATCTGTTTGAGCCGGGGATGCGGCACCGGTTCGTCGATGAGGTGGTGGAAGCTGACCAGACGCGGAACTGCCACCACGCGGTCGTACATCTCGCGTTCCTCGGACCGCCAGGGGATCCCGTCCATCAACTCCTCGAACAGTGAATCGGCGTCGGGCAACCAGCCCGAGCGCAGTTCCACCCAGGCGTCGTTGCCGAGTCGACGCCGTTCAGCGTGCTCAAACAGTGAGCCTTGCAACGCCAGCTCCATGCGCGCGAGTGTATCGCACAGACGTTCGATTGCGTTAGAGCCGGGAGGCGCCGGGGCCCTGCTCGGCGAGGACGTCTCCCGGGTTGGTCAGCAGGCAGGTCTTGAGGCTCAGGCAGCCGCAGCCGATGCAGCCGGTCAGGTTGTCGCGCAACCGTTGTAGATGCACGATGCGGTCATCGAGGTCCTGGCGCCAACCAGCCGAGAGCTTGGCCCAGTCCTTGCTGGTCGGCACCCGGTCGGCGGGTAGGCCGGCCAGCGCCTCGCGGATGCGGGCCAGTGGAATGCCGAGGCGTTGGGACATCCGGATGAACGCCACGCGCCGCAGCGTCTCGCGTGCGTAGCGGCGCTGGTTCCCTGAGGTGCGGCGGCTGGCGATCAGGCCCTCGCGCTCATAGAAGTGCAGTGCCGACACCGCCACGCCGCTGCGCTGCGACATCTCGCCAGGAGTTAACTCGTGCGTCTCCATACACCTCAACCATAGTTGAGTTAACGTCATGGGGTGGAAACTGCGGCGTTCGGTTCCAACTCCGAGGTCGGCACACTACGCGCCGTGATCCTGCACCGACCGGGGCCGGAGTTGCAGCGGCTCACCCCGCGCAACAACGATGCACTGCTGTTCGACGGCCTGCCGTGGGTGGCCAAGGCGCAGCGCGAACATGACGCCTTCGCCGGAGTGCTGCGGTCCCGCGGAGTCGAGGTGTTGCTCCTGGCGGATCTGCTGACCGAAGCGCTCGACAGCGGCGCCGCCCGCATGCACGGCATCTCCGCTGCGGTCGACGCGCGACGACTGGGTGTGCCACTGGCCCAGGAACTTTCGGCCTATCTACGAGGCCTGCCGCCGGCCGATCTGGCGCACATCCTGATGGCCGGAATGACCTTCAACGAGGTGCCCTTCCACGGTGCCGAACTTTCGCTGGTGCGCCTTATGCACCACGGCGGAGATTTCGTGATCGAGCCGCTGCCCAATCTCCTGTTCACCCGGGATTCGTCGTTCTGGATCGGCCCGCGGGTGGCCATCACCTCGCTCGCACTGCCGGCGCGGGTGCGCGAGACCTCGCTGACCGATCTGATCTACGCCCACCATCCGAGGTTCCTCGGCGTCCGGCGGGCCTACGAGTCGCGCTCGGCGCCCGTCGAAGGTGGCGACGTGCTGTTGCTCGGGCCCGGAGTGGTGGCGGTCGGCGTGGGGGAGCGGACCACGCCTGCCGGCGCCGAGGCGTTGGCGCGCAGCCTGTTCGACGACGACCTCGCCCACACCGTGCTCGCGGTGCCGATCCGGCAGGAGCGCGCCCAGATGCACTTGGACACCGTGTGCACCATGGTCGATGTCGACGCGGTGGTGATGTACCCCAATATCGTGGACTCGTTGTCGGCGTTCACCATTCACCGCACCGAGGCCGGGATCCGGATCGACGACGAAGTGCCGTTCGTGCAGGCTGCTGCCGCTGCGATGAGAATCGAGCAGCTGCGGGTGATCGACACGGGACTCGACCCCGTGACCGCCGAACGCGAGCAGTGGGATGACGGCAACAACACCCTGGCTCTGGCCCCGGGTGTGGTGGTGGCCTACGAACGCAATGCCGAAACCAATGCCCGGCTGGCGGATTCGGGTATCGAGGTGCTGCCGATCGAGGCTTCGGAGCTGGGCACGGGCCGCGGCGGACCGCGCTGTATGTCGTGCCCGGCGGCGCGGGACCTGCTCTAGCTCTTCCGCCGTGCGCGTGGTCGTCGTTTTCGGCGCTGCGGTTTTCTACACCACGGTCGTGGCCCGGCCGGTGTTGTTCGTCGTTTTCGACGTGGGGGTCGTTCGGCGGCGGTTTTGCAGCCCTGTGGTAGAAATCGGCGAAGGGCCCGTCCCGGCGCAGGCCCCCAGCAGGGGCCCGTCAACGCCCAACTACCGCCACGAAGGCAGCCAGATCTCCAGATTCCAGGTCGACTGCGAAATCGGGATGCCCGTCAGGACCGGGTACAACCACGCGAAGTTCGCGATCACCAACGCCACGTAGAAGCACACCACCAACAGGCCCAGCGTTCGGCGTTCGGGGTTCTGATTGGGTTTGTACAGAATGTCGCCGAGGATCAGCGCGATCGCCAGCACCAGGAACGGCGCCATCACCGTCGCGTAGAAGAAGTACATCTGCCGGTCGATGTCGAAGAACCAGGGCAGGAAACCCGCCGAGTAGCCGACCAGGACCACGCCGTAGCGCCAGTCCCGTCGCACCACGGCCCGCCACAGGGCCCAGCCGAGCACCGGCACCGCGATGAACCACATCGCCGGAGTGCCCACCAGCATCACGGCTTTGACGCAGGACTGGGTGCCGCACCCGGCGACATCGTGGTTGTCGATCGCATAGAGCACCGGCCGCAACGACATCGGCCAGGTCCATGGCTTGGATTCCCATGGGTGGTGGTTGCCGTCGGCGTTGGTCAGTCCGGCGTGGAAGTGGTAGGCGGCGTAGGTGTAATGCCACAGTGAGCGCAGCGCGTCGGGCAGCGGGATGATGCTGTTCTCGCCGATGGACTGCCCCGCTTCGTACCGGTTGATGCCGGTCTCGGAGGCGAACCACGGCCCGTACGACGCCAGGTACACCGCGAACGGGATCAGACCGAACACATAAGCGGCCGGCCCCAGATCACGGCGCAGCATGCCGCGCCAGGGTGCCGGCACGTGGTACTGCTTGCGCGCGATCGCGTCGAGCACCAGCGTCATCACGCCGAAGAACGCCACGAAGTACAGCCCGGACCACTTCGTCGCGCACGCCAGTCCGAGCAGCACGCCCGCACCGAACCGCCACCACCGCACGCCCAGCCGCGGACCCCAGGGCGTCTCGGCGATCCGGCCTTCGACGAAGGCGGTGTGCATGCGCCGGCGGACGTCGTCGCGGTCCACCATCAGGCAGGCGAACGCCGCGACCACGAACGTCACCAGGAACACGTCCAGCAGCGCCGTGCGGGCCGAGACGAAGCTGACCCCGTCGGCAATCAGCAGGAGTCCGGCGATACCGCCGACGAGGGTGGAGCGGCTGATCCGGCGCCCGATCCGCACCACCAGCATCACGATCAGCACACCGCACAGCGCGCCGGAGAACCGCCAGCCGAGCCCGTTGTAACCGAACAGCGCCTCGCCGATCGAGATCAACTGCTTGCCCACGGGCGGGTGCACCACGAGCCCGTAGCCGGGGTTGTCCTCGACGCCGTGGTTGTAGAGCATCTGCCAGGCCTGTGGCGCGTAGTGCTTCTCGTCGAACACCGGGGTGCCCGCATCGGTCGGCGAGCCCAGGTTCAGGAACCGGCTTATCGCGGCCAGCCCGGTGATGACCGCCGTCATCAACCAGCCCTGCAGCCGGTCCGTCGGGCCGAAATCGGCAGGCGGGATCACCGGCGCGGGGCTGATCAGGGGGACCGAGCGACCAGCCGTCGGCGTATCGGTGGCGGTGGCGGTCACGCAAGCGATCGTAGGCTGTCTGGCGTGACACCCGGCAAACTACTGATCGGCGCCACGCCGCTGGGTCGGCCCTCCGATGCCTCTGCGCGTCTCATCCAGGCGTTGACGACGGCTGACATCGTGGCGGCGGAAGATACCCGGCGCGCGCGTGCGCTGGCCCAGTCGCTGGGCGTGCAACCGTCCGGCCGGATCTTGAGCTTCTTCGACCAGAACGAGGCCAGCCGTGTGCCGGGCCTGGTCTCCGAGATCGCGGCGGGCGCGACGGTGCTGGTGATCAGCGACGCCGGTATGCCGCTGATCAACGACCCCGGCTACCGCCTCGTGGCGGCCTGTGCCGAGGCCGGGCTGCCGGTCTCCTGCCTGCCGGGCCCTTCTGCGGTGACGACGGCGCTGGCGGTGTCCGGACTGGCCTCGGACCGGTTCTGTTTCGAGGGTTTCGCGCCGCGCAAACACGCGGCCCGGCTGGCCTGGTTACAGACCCTGGCTGCCGAATCGCGCACCAGCGTGTTCTTCGAATCCCCGCGCCGGCTGGCCGAGACCCTGCGCGACGCCGTCGAGGTGCTGGGGTCGGAGCGCCGTGCCGTGGTGTGCCGGGAGCTCACCAAGACGCACGAGGAGGTCCGTCGCGGCAGCCTGGCCGAGCTCGCGGAGTGGGCCGCCGACGGCGTGCTGGGGGAGATCACCGTGGTGCTGGCCGGGGGCACCCCGTCGGTGGAACTGTCCGACCTGGTGGCCGAGGTGGAGGAACTGGTGGCCGACGGCATCCGGGTCAAGGACGCCTGCGCCCAGGTGATCGCCGCGAACCCGGGGGCCCCTTCACGGCGCGAGCTCTACGACGCTGTGCTGCGCGCCCGCGACTGAACGATCGAGGCTGCCTTGTGCAGGCACTCTTCCCATTCCGCGTCGACGTCGGAATCGGCGGTGATGCCGCCGCCCACGCCGAGCACCGCCGAGCCGTCGGCACCGAACTCCACGGTCCGGATCGCGACGTTCAGCTCGCATCCTGCCACTGGTGACGCCAATCCGACTGTGCCGCAATAGACTCCGCGACGCGTCGGCTCCCACTGCTGCAGCAGCTGGCGGGCCCGTCGCTTCGGGGTGCCGGTCACCGAGGCCGGGGGGAAGGTGGCGTCCAGCAGTGCGCTCATCGGCACCTGCGTGGGGACCTCGGCGGTGACGGTCGAGACCAGGTGCCAGACGCCGGGTGCGGGATGTACCGCGAGCAGTTCGGGCACCGTCACGCTGCCGGTGGTCGCCACCCGCCCCAGGTCGTTGCGGACCAGGTCGACGATCATCACGTTCTCGGCGACATCCTTGACCGAGGCCAGCAGGGCGGCGGGGTCGGCCGAGGACGGCAGCGTGCCCTTGATCGGGCTGGAGGTCACCGCGGTGCCCGCCCGGCGCAGGAACAACTCCGGTGACAGCGACGCCACCGCACCCCAGTCCCCGGCCACATGCGCGGCCCGTGCGGGCGCGGTCCGGGCCACCGCCTCGGTGAAGAAATCGATCGGCTCGCCGACGATACGGCCGGTGAACCTCGTGCATACGCAGGCTTGATACACCTCGCCCGCTGCGATGGCGTCCAGGCAGGCCAGCACCCCGCGGCGGTGATCATCGCGGTCGGGGGCCACCCAGCTCAGGGTGTAGACCCCCGGCTGGGCTGGTTCCAGCGCTCGCAGCCATGCGGGAAGTGCTGCGCCGCTGAGGCTTTCGAACCACCAGATGCCCTCGGAATCCTGGCGTAGCACGCAGTCCGACCAACCGCCGGCGGCCACCGGGATCCGCGGTGGTGTGCCGTCGGCGCCCGGATCCGGGTAGGCGAGGTAGCCGAACCACCCGCCCCCGACCGCGCCCGACGGCCCCGAAGCGTCCTGTGGCACGGCGAAGGTGGCGTCGGGCGCAACCGATGTCACCGACACCGAGGGTGCGATCACCGCGCGTGAGGAGAACCAGTCACCGATCAGCGCGGCGGGTGGCGCCACACCGGCGTGGGCGGCGGCTGCGGCGACCCCGCGCAGCACCGCCGGGGCATCGCCCAGCGCGCCGAGCCGCTCGATCCGCATGGAGCTAGCTTGCTGCCTGGCGCGAGCAGACGCAAAACTGCCCATTTCCGCGTGAAACAGCGCGAGTTTGATGGGCTCCACCCGCTTGCCGGGGGCACTGCTGGGCGGAGAAACTCAGCGGCTGATCACCCGCGGAATGTCGACGCCGGTCAGCTTGTCCGGATTGCGCATCGCGTAGAAGTGGGTGATCTTGCCGTCGGCGACCTCGACCGTGACCACGCCCTCGAAGCTGTCTTCGAGGTACAGCTTGTACGCGGGGGCGTTGTTGTAGGTCGTCGGCTCGAAGCGGCCCCCCTGCTCGATGAACCGCATGAGGCCGATCACCAGCTTGGCCACCGGCTGGGCCCCGATCACCGGCCTGCGTGCGGCGCTGCGCTTGCCGTCGCTGTCGGCCGTCCACACCACGTCCGGCGCGAGCAACTCCAGCAGCACGTTCATGTCGCCGGTCGTGGCGGCGGCGAAGAACCGTTCGGTGATCTCTGTCGACACCTGCGGGTCGACCGGTTCGAACCGCTTGCGCCGCGATTGCACATGGTTGCGGGCCCGGTGCGCCATCTGACGCACCGATGCACTGGATTTGCCGATCGCCGAAGCGATTTCGTCGTGACTGAATCCGAACACCTCGCGCAGCACGAACACTGCGCGCTCGTCGGGGGTCAACGTCTCGAGCACCACCAGCATGGCCATCGAAACCGATTCGGCCAGCACCACATCGGCTGATGCGTCGCCTGCCACCCCGGCCGTCAACAGCAGCGGTTCGGGCAGCCACGGGCCCACGTACTCCTCGCGTCGCCGCGACTGGGCACGAAGGGCATTGAGCGCCTGGCGGGTGACGAGCTGGGCCAGGAACGCCTTGGTGTCGCGCACCGTGTCCAGATCCACCTCGGCCCAGCGCAGGTAACTCTCCTGCAGGACGTCATCGGATTCCGTTGCCGTCCCGAGGATCTCGTAGGCGATGGTGAACAACAACGGCCGCAGCAGAGTAAATCGTTCGGCGTGTTCGTTCGAGTACGAGGTCGAGTTACCTGCGCCAGACGTGTTCATCAGACCAGTGTCCCCTGCTCTGCCTCGGCCAGTTGGCGCGCTCGGTTGTCGCCCTTGAACCAGAAGTACGACCCCGGCTTCACGCCCTCCTTGCGTAGGAACGTCAGCGTCGCCCGGCAGACCTGCTCCTTGAAGAAGGCGCCGGTCCGTCCGCCGATGAAGACGCGACGCGGGCTGTCGTCCGAGTGGCACAGCTGCACCGTGCCGGCATTTCTGCCGACGCTCACGCACTGTCCGGCGAAGGCCTGGTTGATCACCTTGGGCTCGGCACCCGCGATGCGGGCCAGCACGGTGTTGGCCGCCTGGACCCCCAGCGGGCCTGCCGACTGGCAGCTCATCCGCAGCGGAACCCCCGACGGTGAGGCGGCGTCGCCGGCTGCCACGATGCGCGCGTCGTCGACACTGGTCAGGGTCTCGTCGGTGAGCAACCGGCCCAGCACGTCGGTACGCAGCCTGCTCGCGGCGGCCAGGCCGGGAACCCCGAACCCGGTGGTCCACACCGTCACCGCGCTGGGCAGGCGGTTACCGTCGGCCAGGACGATGGCGTCGGCTTCGATCGCAGTCACCAGGACCTCGGGCCCGTCGATGATCGCCACGCCCAGCTTGGTGAGCGCCTTGACGATCGAGCGACGGGCGCCTGCGCCCACCGAGGCGCCGACCACGTCGGTGACGAGCGTGACTTTGCGGCCCGCCTCGGCCAGCTCGCTGGCCGCCTCGATGCCGGTCAGCCCGCCGCCGACCACGACCACCGGTGCCGACATCGGCACGTCCTGCAGCCGGGCGCGCAAGCGCTGTGCCTGTTCCAATTCTGAAACCGGATAGGCGAATTGAGCAGCGCCGGGCACGGAGGCGGGCACCCCGCCGGTGCTGCCGACGGCGTAGACCAGGTAGTCGTAGTCGATCACGTCGCCGGACGTCAGCTGCACTTGGCGGATGTCGGCGTCGATGTACTCGGCACCGTCGACCAGCAGCCGCACCCCGGCGCCCAACAGCGTGTCGTAGGCAGCGGTGGCGTCGTGGTTTCCGGCGACCAACTGGTGCAGCCGGATCCGTTCGACGAACTCGGGCCGCGGATTGACCAGCGTGACAGTCACTCCCGGAGTGCCCTGTAGTCGGTTGGCTGCCAGCACACCGGCATACCCTCCGCCGATCACGACCACTCGGGTGTTCTGCGCAGTTGTTTCGGTCATGGGAGCGTCTCCTGTTCTCAAAGGCTTGTGCCCTCAAGACACCGCGGGACGCTGATTTGTGACAGGACTCCGGGTGATGTGACCTACATCACCCGGAGGTGTCGTCAGACCAGACCCAACGCCAGCATCGCGTCGGCCACCCGGATGAAGCCGGCGATGTTGGCGCCGGCCACATAGTTGCCCGGCTGGCCGTACTCGTCCGCGGTGGTGAGGCAGCGATCGTGGATGCGGCGCATGATGTCGGCCAACCGCTCCTCGGTGTCGTTGAAGGTCCACGAGTCCCGCGAGGCGTTCTGCTGCATCTCCAGCGCACTGGTGGCCACACCACCGGCGTTGGCGGCCTTGCCCGGGGCGAAGCGCACCCCGGCCTCTTCGAAGTACTTCACCGCGTCAGGCGTGCACGGCATGTTGGCGCCCTCGGCCACGATCGAGCAGCCGTTCTTGATCAGCATGGTCGCGTCGTCGCCGGAGACCTCGTTCTGGGTGGCGCAGGGCAATGCGATGTCGCACGGCACCTCCCACACGCTGCGGTCCGTCACGACGTGTGCGGCGCCGCCACGGGCCTCCGCGTAGTCCTCGATGCGGCCGCGGCGCAGTTCCTTGACCTCTTTGAGCAGGTCGAGGTCGATGCCCTTGTCGTCGCGCACGTATCCGCTGGAGTCCGAGCAGGCCACCACAGTCCCGCCCAGCGAGTGCACCTTCTCGATGGCGTAGATCGCCACGTTGCCCGAACCGGACACCACGACCTGCTTGCCGTCGAAGGACTGCCCGCTCGACCGCAGGATCTCGTCGACGAAGAAGACCGTGCCGTAACCGGTGGCCTCGGTTCGTACCTGCGATCCGCCCCAGGTCAGGCCCTTGCCGGTGAGCACGCCGGATTCGTAGCGGTTGGTGATCCGCTTGTACTGGCCGAACAGGTAACCGATTTCGCGCATGCCGACGCCGATGTCGCCGGCCGGGACGTCGGTGTACTCACCGATGTGGCGGTACAGCTCGGTCATGAAGGACTGGCAGAAGCGCATCACCTCGGCGTCGGAGCGGCCCTTGGGGTCGAAGTCCGACCCGCCCTTGCCGCCGCCGATCGGCAGGCCGGTCAGCGAGTTCTTGAAGATCTGCTCGAAGCCCAGGAACTTCACGATGCCGAGATAGACCGACGGGTGGAACCGCAGGCCGCCCTTGAAGGGGCCGAGAGCCGAGTTGAATTCGACTCGGAAGCCGCGGTTGATCTGCGCGGTGCCGGAGTCGTCGAGCCAGGGCACCCGGAAGATGATCTGCCGCTCGGGCTCGCACAGCCGGCGGATGATGGCGCCGTCGGCGTAGTCGGGATGCTTGGCCACCACCGGTCCGAGGCTGGTCAGGACCTCGTAGACGGCCTGGTGGAACTCCTGCTCACCGGCGTTGCGCTGCGATACTTCCTCGTAGATCGCCTGCAGTTTCTCGTGTAGTACAGCCATCTCAGTCCATCTGGTAGCGGGGGAAAACCCCGGTGGGCGCGGGCAATTCGGTACCTGGCTTGAGCCGGGTCCCGATGGAGTCGAAGTCGCGTGCGTCGGTCGGCTGGCCCAGCAGGTCGAGCAGTTTGGCCATGGAGTCCGGCATCACCGGCTGCGTCAGCAGCGCCGCGATTCGCACCACCTCGAGCGTTGTGTAGAGCACCGTACCGAATCGCTGTTGGTCGGCTGGATCGTCGGACTTGCGCAGAACCCACGGCTCCTGGGCCGAGAAATAGCGGTTCGCTGCGCCGAGGACCGACCAGATCGATTCAAGTGCGAGGTGCATCGCGGGCACATCGTAATGCGTGCGCACCTGTTCGAGTAGCGCATCCGCGACGCTCAGCAGCGCGGCGTCGTCGTCGTTGAAGGATCCCGGATCGGGAACCACGCCGTCGAGGTTCTTGGCCACCATCGACAGGGACCGTTGGGCCAGGTTGCCCAGTTCGTTGGCCAGGTCGGCGTTGATCCGGCCGATGATGGCTTCCTCGCTGTAGCTCCCGTCCTGGCCGAAGGACACCTCGCGAAGGAAGAAGAAGCGCACCTGATCGAGGCCGAATGTGTCGACGAGCGCGATCGGGTCAACCACGTTGCCGACCGACTTGCTCATCTTCTCGCCCTTGACGTTGATGAAGCCGTGCGCGAAGACGCGTTCGGGCAGCGCGATCCCGGCCGACATCAGGAACGCCGGCCAGTACACGCTGTGGAACCGGATGATGTCCTTGCCGATCATGTGCAGCTTGGCCGGCCAGTACTTCTGAAAAGCCTCGGAGGCCACGTCCGGGAAGCCGACGCCGGTGAGGTAGTTGGTCAGCGCGTCCACCCACACGTACATCACGTGATCGGGGTGGTCGGGGACCGGCACACCCCAGTCGAACGTCGTCCGCGAGATCGACAGATCCTTCAGCCCGCCCGAGACGAAGCTGACGATCTCGTTGCGGCGCACGTCGGGCCCGATGAACTCGGGGTGGGCCTCGTAGTGGGCCAGTAGACGCTCGGCGTAGTCCGACAACCGGAAGAAGTAGGTCTGCTCCTCGGTCCAGGTGACGGGGGTGCCGGTCTCGATCGCGGTGCGGGTGCCGTCGGGACCCGCGGTCGTCTCGTCCTCGGCGAAGAATCGTTCGTCGCGGATCGAGTACCAACCGGAGTAGGTGCCCAGGTAGATGTCTCCGGCCTCGTTCATGCGGCGCCAGATCTCCTTGGACGCCTCGTAGTGGTCGGCGTCGGAGGTGCGGATGAACCGGTCGAAGGAGATGTTGAGCTTCTCCTGCAACCGCTGGAACACGTCGGAGTTGCGGTTGGCCAGCTCGGCGGCCGAGATGCCTTCGGCTGCGGCGGTATCGGCCATCTTCTGGCCGTGCACGTCGGTGCCGGTCAGGTAGCGCACATCGAAGCCGTCGAGTCGCTTGAACCGGGCGATCGCATCGGTGGCGACGTACTCGTAGGCGTGCCCGATGTGCGGCGCGCCGTTCGGGTAGGCGATGGCCGTAGTTATGTAGAAAGGCTCACTCATTTGGACCCCACCTTATTGTGTTGCGGTGGGATCCAAACGCTCAGCCAGGGAGAAGCCGCCGGCTCCGGAGCCGTTGGCTCCGCTGGTCGACGCACATACCCACCTCGACGCGTGCGGCGCGCAGACCGCGCAGGACGTCCGGGCGATCATGGATCGCGCGGCCGCGGTCGGAGTGGGCCAGGCGGTCACCATCGCCGACGATCTGGACTCGGCACGCTGGGTGACCACGGCCGTCGAAGCTGATGAGCGGGTTTTCGGGGCGGTGGCGCTGCACCCCACCCGGGCCAATGCGCTCGACGACGCGGCCAGGGCCGAGGTGGAGCGGCTGGCCGCTCATCCGCGGGTGGTCGCGGTCGGGGAGACCGGGATGGACCTGTACTGGCCGGGCCGGCTGGACGGCTGCGCGACGCCTGCCGAGCAGCGCGAGGGTTTCGCCTGGCACATCGACCTGGCCAAGCGCACCGGCAAGCCGTTGATGATCCACAACCGGGACGCCGACGCCGAGGTGCTCGATGTACTGCGCGCAGAAGGGGCGCCCGAGACAGTGATCTTCCACTGTTTTTCGTCGGGACCGGAGATGGCTCACACCTGCGTCGAGGCCGGCTGGGTATTGAGCCTTTCGGGCACGGTCAGCTTCCGTAATGCCGCTGAGCTGCGGGAAGCTGCTCGGTTGATCCCGCCGGGCCAGCTGTTGGTGGAGACCGACGCGCCGTTTCTGACCCCGCATCCGTTCCGCGGAGCACCGAACGAGCCGTACTGCCTGCCATACACTGTGCGGGCACTCGCAGAGTTGCTGGACCGACCTGCCGAAGAGGTCGCGTCCGAGACCGCAGCCACTGCGGCGCGGGTGTACGGACTTAACGGGAGTTGCCGGTTGTAGGCCTTTTCGTTACCGTCTTGTGATCAAACCTCAACCGCCGGCGGTGATCTATGCCGTCCGAACCGGAGAGAAACGCGAGAACCGTGGACGCGCTCAACAAAATTCATGAATCCCGATCTCCGCTGCTGCGAGGCGTGGTGGGGGCCCTGCTGGTCACGTTGACCGCCGCCGGGGGCTACGCCGTCGGATCGCACAAGACCGTGACGCTGAGCGTCGACGGCGCGCCGATGACCGTGACGACGATGAAGTCGCGGGTGATCGATGTGGTCGAGGAGAACGGTTTCTCGGTTGGCGATCGCGATGATCTCTACCCCTCGGCCGACGAGTCCGTGCACCAGGCCGACACCATCGTTCTGCGCCGCAGTCGACCGCTGGAGTTGTCGTTGGACGGCAATGACAGCAAGCAGGTGTGGACCACCGCCTCGACCGTCGATGAGGCCCTGGCGCAGCTGAAGATGACCGATAAGGCGCCGGCCGCTGCGTCCCGCGGCAGCAGGGTGCCGCTGGGCGGCATGGCGCTGCCCGTGGTGAGCGCCAAAACCGTCCGGATCGATGACGGCGGCAACGTGCAGACAGTGCACCTGGCCGCCCCGAACGTGGCGGGCCTGCTGGCCGCGGCGGGGACCCCGCTGGAGCAGAACGACACCGTCGTTCCGGCCGCATCGACCCCGGTCACCGAGGGTATGCAGGTCCAGGTGACGCGCATGCGTATCGAGAAGGTCACCGAGCGGGTGGCGTTGGAGCCGGGCCATCAGCGCATCGAAGACACCTCCATGAACATGAGCCGCCAGGTCGTCGAGGAGCCCGGCGCCCCGGGCACCCAGGACGTGACCTACGCGGTGGCCAAGGTGAACGGCGTGGAGACCGGCAGACTGCCAGTAGCCAATGTCGTGATCAACCCGGCCCGCGACGGCGTGCTGCGCGTCGGAGCAAAGCCTGGCACCGAAGTCCCGCCGGTCTCCAACGGTGCTGCCTGGGACGCACTTTCGCAGTGCGAAGCGGGAGGTAACTGGGCCATTAACACTGGTAACGGTTTTTTTGGTGGCGTCCAATTCGACCAGAACACCTGGGAGCGACAGGGTGGTCTGAGGTATGCTCCGAGGGCCGATCTGGCGACAAGAGAAGAGCAGATTGCGATTGCTACGGTGACGCAGGCCCGGCAGGGTTGGGGAGCTTGGCCAGTGTGTAGTGGGAGGATTGGGGCGCGCTGACTATTCGACTGCTCGGGCGGACCGAGATACGACGCTTGGCGAAAGAAATCGACTTTCGACCACGCAAGGCCTTTGGCCAGAACTTCGTTCATGATGCCAACACCGTTCGGCGCATCGTGTCGGCCTCCGGGATTCACCGGAACGACCATGTGCTCGAAGTCGGACCCGGTCTCGGGTCACTGACTCTGCCCCTGTTGGACCGTGGTGCCAGGGTGACCGCAGTGGAGATCGACCCGGTGCTGGCCAAGCAATTGCCGGCCACCATCGCCGATCATTCACACAGCGAGATCAACCGGCTCACGGTGATCAACCAGGACATCCTGACGCTGATGCCGTCTGATCTGACCGAGCAGCCGACGGCGCTCGTGGCAAATCTGCCGTACAACGTCGCGGTGCCCGCACTGCTGCACCTGTTGGCCGAGTTCCCGTCGATCCGGACGGTGATGGTCATGGTGCAGGCCGAGGTGGCCGAGCGCCTGGCGGCCGAGCCCGGCGGCAAGGACTACGGCGTGCCCAGTGCGAAGGCGCGTTTCTACGGAAACGTGCGCAGGCACGGGATGGTCTCGCCGACGGTGTTCTGGCCGATCCCGCGGGTGTACTCCGGGCTGGTCCGCATCGACCGGTACGAGACATCGCCGTGGCCGACCGACGCCGAGTTCCGCGATGAGGTGTTCCAGCTCATCGACATCGGATTCGCGCAGCGACGCAAGACCTCTCGCAACGCGTTCGCGGACTGGGCGGGTTCGGGCAACGAGTCGGCCGAGCGGCTGCTCGCCGCCAGCATCGACCCGTCGCGCCGTGGCGAGACGCTCGGTATCGCCGACTTCGTCCGACTCCTGCAGCGGGCCAAGGAAGCCGAGGGTGAGGCCGCAGCTGAGATCGAGGCGGCCGCCGAGGTTGAGGCGGCACGGCAAGGCTGAGCAACGCCGAATGTGAAGAAGATCGCGAGATTGTCCGACAATCTCGCGATCTTTTTCACATCGGGGACGTGAGCGCCTCGGCGATCAGGCTGACGAACTCCGAACAGGAGCCGTGCCTGCGCTCGGGGTCCTTCGCGAGTGCCCTGGCGATGATCGGGTCCGCCGACGGTGGAATCCAGTTGCACCGCTGCGATATTCGTGGCGGTCGGCTGTACATCTGGTGATCGATCAGGGCTATCGCGGTATCCGCGGAGAACGGCGGTGCTCCGGTCAGCAGCTCAACCGTCGTGCACGCCAGCGCGTACTGGTCCGTCGCCGCCGACGGTGTCCGGCCGCTGAGAAGCTCGGGTGCCGAATAGGGCAGTGACGCTTGGATATCCGGGTGCGGTCGGGCCGCTTGGCGGGTGATGCGGCGGGCCGGGTCGAGGCTCATCCGGCCGTGCCGGTCCTGGGCCAACTTGGCGGCCACGTCCGCGGCCATCGAGTGAGCCACCCCGAAGTCGATCAGTACTGCTCTCGAAAATGGTTGATCGACAAGGATATTGGCGGGTTTGACGTCACAGTGAACGATTCCGTTCCGGTGGGCGTGATCGAGCGCCCCGGCGATCTGGGCCAACGCGGTGAGCCGCTCTGGCATCGCGGGCAGGTTGTTCACCGTGCCGCCGTCGAGGAGCTCCATCGCCAGCCAGCCCGGACCCGCCGCGTACACGGTGACGATGTTCGGATGGGGGAGTTGACGGGCGAAGTCGAACTCGCGTTGCAGCCGGGCCAGCTGGGCCGGCCTGCGGTGCCGATCATCGAGAATCTTGAGCGCGACGGTGGCCCCGTCGGGGTCGCGTGCCTGATAGACGACGGCTGAGCCGCCGTTCCCCACGACATTCATCGCGGCGTATCCCGCTATTTCCACCTCGGGTGAGGGCACCGTCTCAGCCTAAGTTCACCGACAACCGTGGGTGGGCGGCGATAGTGTCGTGGCCGTGTCAGCATCCGACGGCAGTACCGCGTCCGAGTGGGTCCCCACCGGATCGGTGACCGTGCGCGTCCCCGGCAAGGTGAATCTCCACCTGGCGGTGGGGGATGTGCGCGACGACGGCTACCACGACCTCACCACGGTGTTCCATGCCGTGTCGCTGCTGGACGAGGTGACGGTGCGCAATGCCGACATGCTGTCGCTGACGGTGGCCGGCGAGGGGGTGGAGTCGGTGCCCACCGACGAGCGCAACCTGGCCTGGCGCGCGGCGGAGTTGCTGGCCCAGCACGTGGGCCGGTCCCCGGATGTGGCAATCAGCATCGACAAGTCGATCCCGGTGGCCGGTGGCATGGCCGGCGGCAGCGCCGACGCGGCCGCGGTGCTGGTGGCGATGAACACGCTGTGGGAGCTCGGGGTGCCCAGGCGCGATCTGCACGCCCTGGCGGCCCGGTTGGGCAGTGATGTCCCGTTCGCGCTGCACGGCGGCACTGCGCTGGGCACCGGCCGTGGTGAGGAGCTGGCCACGGTGCTGGCCCGCAGCACCTTCCACTGGGTGCTGGCATTCGCGCACAAAGGCCTGTCCACCCCGAAGGTGTTCGGGGAGCTGGATCGGCTGCGCGCAGATACCTCGACGGGCGGCCCGCCGCGGGCCGAGGAGCCCGAGCCTGTCCTGGCTGCGCTGGCCTCCGGTGATCCGGCCGAACTGGCCGCGCTGTTGGGCAACGACCTGCAGCCGGCCGCCCTGAGCCTGTATCCGGAGCTGCGCCGGACGCTGCGTGCTGGGGTGGAGGCCGGTGCCCTGGCCGGCATCGTGTCCGGCTCGGGCCCGACGTGTGCGTTCCTGTGCCCATCGTCGACGTCGGCGGTGGACGTGGGGGCTGAACTCGCCGGGGCCGGGGTATGCCGGACGGTACGGGTGGCCAGCGGTCCCGTCAGTGGTGCCCGTGTCGTTCCGGAGCCGTCGACGTCGGCCTGACGGACGGGTCTGGCAGGCAGGCCGCTCTGCCGTCGTCCGCTGTTTTCGACGCCAGGGCTGCGAACTTTGCGTCGGAACAGCCCTTGAGTGGAAACGGCGCAGCCCCAGCTGACCGCCGGCCTGAGGATGTGACGCAGACCTCAATAATCGCGAGGGTTTGGCAGTTACTTAAGGGTCTCTTAAGATGAGCGGCGGTGAATGCTAGCGATCTTGCATCGGATGCGACTTGTGCTCCCGCCGTCCATGACGGTGGGGGGTCGCCCAGACGTATACCCGGTACTGGGGCATCACCTTTTCGAGACATAACTGCTCCCCAATCGTGTGCGCGCGCCTACCCAAAAGCGGTGCACAGCGGGCGGAGCATGGATAACCGGGCAACTGCACCTGGCGCACTGTCGTCGGTGTGGGGGCCGCGGAACCCAAGGAGGTCGTCGTGAGCAGATTCACCGAGAAGATGTTCCGCAACGCTCGTGAGAGCAAGCGCGGCATGGTGACCGGTGAGCCGCATGAGCCGGTTCGCCACACCTGGGGTGAGGTTCACGAGCGGGCCCGGCGGATCGCAGGCGGTCTGGCCGCCGCGGGTATCGGACACGGCGACGCCGTCGGCGTGCTGGCCGGCTTCCCCGTCGAGATCGCGCCGACCGCGCAGGGCGTGTGGATGCGCGGCGCGAGCCTGACCATGCTTCACCAGCCGACCCCGCGCACCGACCTGGCGGTGTGGGCCGAAGACACCATGAACGTGATCGGCATGATCGAGGCCGACGCCGTCATCGTCTCCGAGCCGTTCCTGGTGGCCATCCCGGTGCTCGAGGAAAAAGGCATCAAGGTCGTCAAGATCGCCGACCTGCTGGCCGCCGACCCGATCGACCCGGTGGAGACCGGCGAGGACGATCTGGCGCTGATGCAGCTGACGTCGGGCTCGACCGGATCGCCCAAGGCCGTCCAGATCACGCACCGCAACATCCACTCCAACGCCGAGGCGATGTTCATCGGCGCGGAGTACGACGTCGACAAGGACGTCATGGTGAGCTGGCTGCCCTGCTTCCACGACATGGGCATGGTCGGCTTCCTGACTATCCCGATGTACTTCGGCGCCGAGCTCGTCAAGGTCACGCCGATGGACTTCCTGCGCGACACGCTGCTGTGGGCCAAGCTCATCACCAAGTACAAGGGCACCATGACCGCGGCGCCCAACTTCGCCTACGCGCTGTTCGCCAAGCGGTTGCGCCGTCAGGCCAAGCCGGGTGAGTACGACCTGTCCACCCTGCGGTTCGCGCTCTCGGGTGCCGAGCCGGTGGAGCCGGCCGACGTCGAGGACCTGCTCGATGCGGGCAAGCCGTTCGGGCTGCCCTCGTCGGCGATCCTGCCGGCCTACGGCATGGCCGAGACCTGCCTGGCCGTGTCGTTCTCCCCGTGCAACGCGGGCCTGGTGGTCGACGAGGTCGACGCCGACCTGCTGGCCGCGCTGCGCCGCGCCGTTCCCGCCACCAAGGGCAACACGCGCCGGCTGGCCTCCCTCGGCCCGCTGCTGAAGGACCTTGAGGCCCGTGTCGTCGACGAGCACGGTGATGTGATGCCCGCCCGCGGCGTCGGCGTCATCGAGCTGCGCGGCGAGTCGTTGACCCCCGGCTACATCACCATGGGCGGCTTCCTGCCGGCCCAGGATGAGCACGGCTGGTACGACACCGGCGACCTCGGCTACATCACCGAAGAGGGCAACGTCATCGTGTGCGGCCGCGTCAAGGACGTGATCATCATGGCCGGGCGCAACATCTACCCGACGGACATCGAACGTGCGGCCGGCCGGGTGGAAGGTGTGCGCCCGGGCTGCGCCGTGGCGGTGCGCCTGGATGCCGGGCACTCGCGCGAGACCTTCGCCGTCGCCGTGGAGTCCAACGCCTGGCAGGATCCGGCCGAGGTGCGCCGGATCGAGCATCAGGTGGCGCACGAGGTGGTGTCCGAGGTCGACATGCGTCCGCGCAACGTCGTGGTGCTCGGTCCCGGCAGCATCCCGAAGACCCCGTCGGGCAAGCTGCGTCGCGCCAACTCGGTCTCTCTCGTCACCGGCTAGCTGCAGCACTTCGTACACAAACCGCCCCGTTTCGATGAAACGGGGCGGTTTGTGTTCTGCCGCAACATGACGCGTCCTAACGGCATTCGTCGTGGAGCGACACGCAATCATTTGTTGGACGGCAGGTGAACTGTGTATGACCTGTGTATTCTGACGCCGAAACTAATTTGACGAGAGGACCGGCATGGTCAAATCCCGATGGGTTTCGGCGATCCTCGGCGCGGGCGTTGTCGCCGCCGGGATTACCGCGGGCACCGCGTGGGCAGGTGGTCCCGGAGGTTACGTCGAAGATCCCGAAGACATCTTTGCGGCAGTGGGTACCGGCGAATTCGTCGACACCTTGGCTGGTTTCACCGCCACCGGTGATACCGCCGAGGAGGCGTCGGCGGCAGTGATCGCGGCCTGCACGAATGCCGGCGGTGTGGAATGCACGGCCGACGAGGTGACCAACGACAACCTGTGCATCGTGTCCGTCGCCAGCCCCAGCAATCACGCGGTAGCGGGCGGAGCCGGCGCGACGGTGGAGGCTGCCCGCCAGGACGCGTTCAACCGGGCGGCTGCGAACAACACCCCGCTCGATGCGGATTCCGGCGTCGTTGTATCGGCTTGCCCCTGATGAGCGGTTCAGCGCATGGCCATTCTGGTGTCGCGGTGGTAGCCCGGAAGGGGAAGGACATGATGACAGGTCGCGGTAAGTTGGCCTTTGTGATGGCGGGTTTGGCTGCAGCATCGGTGATTTCGGCGCCGATCGCTGCGGCTCGGCCGACCTGTCAGGACACGGCCACCAAGACCATCTGCACGACCAACGGCAGCACATCGATCAAGGCGAGGCCCGGAACAACCGCGCCGCCGGCCAACATCCCGGTGTTCCCGTGGCTCGGAATGCCGGGGGGACGCCGCTAGGCGACCTCGTAGTACCAGCACCCGCGAGCGGGCGTGCCCCTGGTGGCACGCCCGCTCGTGGGGTTTACGGAGTCGTCGCGTGCGCTGTGCGCTCAGCCGTATCGGCGAGCCGGTTCTGCCGAATTACGTAGCCGCGCAACATCAACAGCATCGCAACCGGTGCGGCCATCATCGACATCACTTCGAGCATGTCCGACATCAGCTGGCCTGCTTGGTGTTTGCGTCGTGGTCGGCGTCCATCCGGTTGTAGACCTGCCACCAGATCAGCTCGTGATCGACCGCGGTGAGCTCACCGCGGTCGCGGCGTTCATCGGCTTGCAGAAGTGTCGCGGCGAGCACGACCAACCGCTCCCGGGCATTCTGAGGTCCCGGGTCGTCGTAGCCGGCCATCGTCGTCGCGCACAGGGTCCGCACCCGGTGGAAGGCGCTGCCGGACAGGCCGAGTGTGATGGCGCCGGTGGCGAAGAAGACCGCGGTGGATACACCGAATGCAGGCCAGGGTGACATCTGTCCGCCCAGCCAGAGCTGGCACAGCAACCACACGAGCATTCCCCACAGTGGCCAGCCGCGGGCCAGTCGGACCAACCGGCGCTCGGCGGTGCTCAGGCCCGGCGGATAGACCACCAGCCGGTAGTAGGTGATGCCGAAACGGCCCGGCCGGACCTGCACGCAACCCCATACCCGGGGGCCGTCGAGCAGCGGGGTCAGTAGCCGAATGCCGTCCATATCTCCGGTGTACCCGCTGCGAACGGGCTCGGACCGAGCCTGAACGGTTTCTTTACGGCGGGGCGGAGGATCCTTGCACTCTGAGTATAGGTATCTATACTCAGCCTCATGAAGCCGAAGCTTTCACCCCGCCTGGCCGATCACCCGACTGTTCGTGCGGTGCGCGCCCGCGCCGACGCGCCGGCCCCTGACGTGATCGACGCGGACTGGCTGCGGCAGCTGTGTCTGGACTCCGGGGCCGACGACGTTGCCTTCGCCACGGTGGATGATCCTGCTCTGGCCTCCGAGCGCGAACATGTCGAGGCCGCACTGCCGGGGGTGCGCAGCTACATTTCGCTGGTCGTGAAGATGAACCGCGACAACGTGCGCTCGTCCACCCGCAGCGTGGCCAATCAGGAGTTCCACCGCAGCGGCGAGATCATCAACGAAGCCGCTCACCGGATCACCCGGGCACTGGAAGACGTCGGCCATCGCGCGGTGAACCCGTCGGCCACGTTCCCGATGGAGATGGACAGGTACCCGGGGCGGATCTGGGTGGTGGCCCACAAACCCGTCGCGGTCGCCTCGGGCCTGGGGGTGATGGGGATCCACCGCAACGTGATCCACCCCAGGTTCGGGAACTTCATCCTGCTGGCCACCATTCTGGTGGGCTCGCCGGTCAGCAGTTACGGTGAGCCGCTGGACTATTCGCCGTGCCTGGAGTGCAAGCTGTGTGTGGCGGCCTGCCCGGTCGGCGCCATCGGGAAGGACGGCGAGTTCGACTTCGTCGCCTGTTCGGTGCACAACTACCGCGAGTTCATGGGTGGGTTCACCGACTGGGTGCAAACCATCGCCGACAGTGCCGACGCAGCCGACTTCCGCTCCCGGGTCAGCGATTCGGAGAACGCCTCGATGTGGCAGAGCCTGTCCTTCAAGGCCAACTACAAGGCGGCCTACTGTCTGGCGGTGTGTCCGGCGGGGGAGGACGTGATCGAGCCCTACCTCGACGATCGCAAGGAGTTCATGGACCGCGTGCTCAAACCTCTGCAGGAGAAACGTGAAACGCTGTACGTACTGCCGAACTCGGCGGCCAAGGCCCACGCCGAGAAACGTTTTCCGCACAAGACCGTGAAGGTGGTCGACAGTGGAATCCGCGCGCTCGACGGCCGTTGAAATCCGTCTGAGCGCAACACCTGACGTTGCCGGTCCGCGCCGCTAGCCTTTCGCGACGATGGCGAAGCAGGGTGAATTCCGGCTCTGGGCGTTCGGCGACGCCCACGTGGGCACCGACAACCAGTTCGACCGGGAAAGCCTGGCCGACGCCATCCGGCAGTCGGAGTTCGGTGGCGCCGAGGGCGGTCCGCCGTTCGACTGGGACATCGCGGTAGACGTCGGGGACATGTCCGGCGCGCATCACAGCCTGCCCGACGACGCCGAGGGCCGGGAGGTCCGGCGGCAGCTCTCGGTGATGCGCAAGCACCGGCGCGAGGACGTGTATTCGGTGTGCGGGAATCACGACCGCAGCGGGCTTGCCGAACCCGACGCCTGGTGGTGGCAGAAATGGATCGATCCGCTGGGTGCACACACCGCACATTCCGGCGTCGACGCCGCGGCCCGGCCCTATCCCGTCAGCGGGACGTGGGAGCGCTACTCGTTCCGGGTGGGCAACCTGCTGTTCCTGATGCTCAGCGACCGCAACGAACCGTCGCAGACGGTCGGGCGGGGCACGCTCGGGGGTAATCCCGGCGGAGTGGTGTCCGCCGAGACGTTCGAGTGGTGGGCGAACATGGTTGAGCAGAACCGTAATTCGATCATCGTCACGGTCCACCACTACGTCCTCAAGGACACCACGGTGGCATCGGGAGAGTGGGAGGGGGTGCGCCGGGATTCGGACGGGAAGCTCCATGAGCACTACCATCGGCCGTTCCTGCAGGGGACGCCGCAGGGCGCGTCCTACCTGTACTGGGTCGGCGGCAAGCCGGATTCCGGGGCCTTCGAGCGGTATCTCACCGAACACCCGGGGGCGGTGGCGCTGTGGCTGGCCGGGCACACCCACACCAACCCCGATGACTCGCATGGCGGTAAAACCCACATCGAGCAGGCCTGGGGTGGAACCTATTTCATGAATGTGGCGTCACTGAGCCGCCATCACATGCCAATCACGACCCTGCCGATCAGCCGGTTGCTGACATTTCGCCCGGGCAGCCGCGAGGTACGGGTGCAGTGCTACCTGCACACCGACCAGCACGCGGCGCAGGGCTGGTACGCGCCGGCGGAGCGCACGCTCGCCCTGGAAAGGCCGTTCACCTGGTAGCGGATCACCACGCGTGAACGGTGTTCTGGGCCGGCTCCAGGCCCTGGGCGATCAACAGCTCGGTGGCATCGGCGGCCTGCTCGCAGATTGTCGGCAGCTCGGTGCGTTCGGCGGCAGTGAAGGCCTCCAACACGTACGCCGCCGGGTCCTTGCGGCCCGGCGGTCGGCCCACTCCGATGCGGACCCGCTGAAAGTCCTTGCTGCCCAATGCTGACGCCACCGACCGCAGCCCATTGTGGCCGCCCTCGCCGCCGCCGACCTTGAGCCGGATCCGGCCGAAGTCGATGTCGAGCTCGTCGTGGATGACCACGATGCGGCCCGGTGGCACCGAATAGAACTTGGCCAACGGCCCGACCTGACGGCCGGACTCGTTCATGTAGCACCGAGGTTTGGCCAGTACCACTGGGGCTCCTGCGAGCCGGCCGGTGATCACCTCGGCGCCGGACTTCTTGTGCACCTTGAAGGCCGAGCCGATGCGGGCGGCCAGTACATCGGCCACCATGAACCCGACATTGTGTCGGGTCTTGGCGTAGGCGGGCCCGGGGTTACCCAGGCCCACCACCAGCAGCGGCTCGGCCATCGAAAGGGGTACTTACTCGGCGGCTTCGGCAGCCTCGGCGGCCGGCTCCTCGGCCGGAGCCTCGCCAGCAGCCTCGCCGGCGCCCTCGGACTCGAGGTCCTCGGCGCTCGGGGCCTCGACGATGTTGACCACGAGCAACTCGGGATCCGACACCAGCGAAACGCCGGAGGGCAGCTCGACCTGGCTGGCCAGGATCTGGGTGCCGGCCTCGACGCCCTCGATCGACACGGTCAGGTGCTCGGGGATCGACAGGGCCTCGGCCTCGATCTCGATGGTGTTGGCGTCCTGGGTCACCAGGGCGCCCGGGGCGGCGTCGCCCTCGACGGTGACGGTGACCTCGACGATGACCTTCTCGCCGCGGCGCACCACGAGCAGGTCGGCGTGCTGGATGTTGCGACGGATCGGGTGGATGTCCAGCGCCTTGGTCAGGGCCAGCTGTTCCTTGCCCTCGATGTCGAGGGTGAGCACGGCGTTGGTTCCCGAGTGGCGCAGCACGGCGGCGAACTCGCGGGCGTTGATCTCCAGGTGCTGGGGATCGGTGCCGTGGCCGTACAGGACAGTGGGCACGTTGCCGTCGCGGCGGGCCTGGCGCGAGGCGCCCTTGCCGGTGCGGGTGCGCACGGTCGCGGTCAGCTTGTTGGGGACGTTCTTGGCGGCGGCCTTGGCCATGATGTTGCTCCTCTAATTGCGGTACTGCGGTCAGATCGTCAGCACGGCAAGGGTCGCAACACTTGAAGAAGTTCCCGCCGATAACGGTGGCCCAAAAGGTCCACCCTCGCCGTGACGCCAGGTCAGGGTAGCAAAGACGAGGCCGCCAGCAAAAATCGGAGCTGGGCCTTACAGCGGATATGCGGTGTCGGTGAGCTGCTCGGACAGGTCCCACAGCCCCTTCTGGGGGTCCACCCGCCGGGCCAGCGGGCTGCGCCCCACCGGCTGGCTGGGGCCGAACTGGCCGAACCGCGGCCCGATGAAGCTGTCGCCGGGAACGTCCTGGGTCACCGCGTAGAGCGTCTGGCGGGCACCGAACGACGGCTCGCTGGCGAATACCCGGTTGGCGACCGCCATCATGCGGGCGCCGAGCTTGTTGCCGCTCTGGCCCTGCAGGTTGGTGGCCGAATAGCCGGGGTGCGCGGCCACTGCGCGCACCTGGGAGCCCGACGCGGTGAGGCGTCGCTGCAACTCCGAGGTGAACATCAGGTTGGCCAGCTTGGACTGCCCGTAGGCCAGCCAGGCCGAATACGGCCGGGACTTCCAGTTGAGGTCCCGCAGATTGACCTGCCCGAACAGGTGCATCAGCGACGACACCGTGACCACCCGGTCGCTGATCTTGGGCAGCAGCAGATTGGTCAGCGCGAAATGCCCGAGGTGATTGGTGCCGATCTGGCTCTCGAATCCGTCGACGGTCCGGCTCAGCGGGACCGCCATGATGCCGGCATTGTTGACCAGCACGTCGACGCTCTCGACGGTGTCGGCGAACTCGCGGACCGAGGCCAGGTTCTGCAGGTCGAGTTTGCGTACCTCCACCTGCCCGCCGGTCATCGTCTCGGCGGCCGCGGTGCCCTTTTCCAGATTGCGGACGGCAACGGTCACCTTGGCGCCGACGCGGGCGAGCTCACGGGCGGTGACGAGCCCCAGTCCGCTGTTGGCGCCGGTGACGATCACCCTGCGGCCGGAGAACGAGGGCAGGTCGGCGCTGGTCCATCCACTCATGCCGACCACCCTACGGGCGGCCCGATCACTTCTTCGCGATGTTGAAGCCCGTGATGATCGATTCGATGTCCGGCCCCTGTGCCGCGGCCTCGTCGGCGTAGGTCGTGACGGTCAGTTGGACGAGATAGCGCTGTGGTGGTTGCAGCCCGTCGTCGGCGATCACGACGCGGTTGTAGCTCTGCATGCGCTTGCCGTTGAGGTCGTAGCTGCCCTCGATCATCGCCGACGGGAAGCCTTTCCAGTCCGCGTTGGATGCGTTGAGCTGCTTGAAGTTCTCCGATAACTGGGCATCGGCGTAGCCGTGGTCTTTCAGTGCCTTGGGCACATCGAAATCACCGTGCAGGGTGAAGGCCAGCATCATCGCGGTGGGGTAGGTGTTGCCCTTGGCGATCATCCGGGTTCCCGGGGCCAGGTTCGGATTGTTGTAGGGATGCCATCCCGGAGGGCTCGGCATGGTCACCGTCAGATGTGGGATCTTCTCGGGTGCGATGGGCTCGCCGACCACACCGGAATCTTCCAGGTACTGCCACAGTGGCACCGGCTGGTTGTCGGCAGGGGCAGCCGGCGTCGTCGAGCTCGTCGTCCAGATCGACTTGTAGTCAGGCGTTTCGGCGCCGCAACCGGTGACCAGCACCGCCAGCGCGCCGGCCGTGGCGAGCAGCCGCTTCACAGAATCTCGCGCACCGAATCGATCGGCCGGGCCAGCCGGGTGCCGTTGTCGGTGACGACGAACGGCCGCTCGATCAGGATCGGGTTCTCGGCCATCGCATCGAGCAGCTCGTCGTCGGACGCATTGGCCAAACCCAGTTCGGTGTACAGAGATTCACGCTTGCGCACCGCGGTGCGGACGTCGATGCCCGCAGCCTTGATCAGCGCGGCGATCTCGTCACGCGTCGGCGGCGTCTTCAGATACTGCACCACCTCGGGCTCGATCCCGTTCTCGCGCAACAGATCCAGCGTCTTGCGAGAGGTGGAGCACTTCGGGTTGTGGTAAATGCGCGCCATCTAGGCGGACCCGTCGAACAGTCCGGTCACCGAACCGTTCTCGAACACCGCGCGGATCGTCGACGCCAGCAGGGGCGCGATGGACAGCACGGTCAGCTGCGGGAACTTCTTGTCGTCGGTGATCGGCAGTGTGTTGGTGACGATCACCTCGCGGGCGCCGCAATCGGCCAGGCGCTGGGCGGCCGGGTCGGACAGCACACCGTGGGTGGCGGCGATCACCACGTCCTTGGCGCCGTCCTCACGCAGCAGCTTGACCGCGCCGGCGATGGTGCCGCCGGTGTCGATCATGTCGTCGGTCAGGATGCAGGTCTTGCCCTCGACCTCGCCGACGACACGGTTGGCCTTGACCTGGTTGGGCACCAGCGGGTCGCGGGTCTTGTGGATGAAGGCCAGCGGGACGCCGCCGAGCGCGTCGGCCCATTTTTCCGCCACGCGGACACGGCCGGAGTCGGGCGACACCACGACCACGTCGGAATCGGAGTACTTCTCACCGATGTAGCCGCACAGCAGTGACTGCGCCCGCATGTGGTCCACGGGGCCGTCGAAAAAGCCCTGGATCTGGTCGGTGTGCAGGTCGACCGAGACGATGCGGTCGGCGCCTGCGGTCTTGAGCAGGTCGGCGACCAGGCGGGCCGAGATGGGCTCGCGGCCGCGGTGCTTCTTGTCCTGACGCGCATAGGGGTAGAACGGCAGGATCGCGGTGATCCGCTTGGCGCTACCCCGCTTGAGCGCGTCGATCATGATGAGCTGTTCCATGAGCCACTGGTTGAGCGGCGCCGGATGGCTCTGCAGGACGAAGGCGTCGCAGCCACGTACGGACTCGTCGAACCGGACGAAGATCTCGCCGTTGGCAAAGTCCCGGGCGGTCTGCGCGGTCACCTCGATGTCGAGTTCCTTGGCGACCTGCTCCGCCAGCTCGGGGTGCGCACGCCCCGAGAACAGCATCAGGTTTTTTCGATTGTCGGTCCAGTCCGTGGCCACTATGGCTGCCTTCGCGGTTGGGGATCGATACGGAGCAATCGTACGTAGCGTTTCTGGTAGTTCGTAGCCGGGTTACCAGATTGCCAACACGAAACCTCGGACCGAGACCATCAGCGCCGCGATCTGCAGCCACATGCTGACCGCAATGCGCGGCACAACGGGTTATCCCCAGGCCGTCGATCCGGTACTGGTGACTGGTGCCTCGGGCGTACGACCATGGCAGCGTGGATATCGACCACGTGCTTGGGCAGCAGGCGGGGGTCATCTCGCGCCGACAAGCGCTCGCTGCGGGATTAGAGCAGCACGATATCCGTCGGTTGCTGAGACGCAACGAATGGGCGCGGGTCTACGACGGCGTGTACGTCGACCACACGGGACCGTTGAGCTGGTTGCAACGGGCCTGGGCGGCAGTGCTTTATGCGGCGCCGGCCGCGCTGTGCCTCGAATCGGTCTTGTCGGACGAAGGCTCCGTGATCCATGTCGGCGTCGCCCGCAAACGGAGCTCGTTGGCAGAGCCGCCCGGCGTCCGCATCTACCATGTCGCACACCTCGAGGAGCGGGTGTTGTGGCATGTCGGGCCGCCACGGATGCGTTACGAGGAAGCTGTGCTCGACGTTGCCTGCCGTGCGACGTCCGAATTGGACGCCATTGCGGTCCTGGCCAACGCCTGTCAGTCGCGGCGCACCACCGCGCGGCGTCTGCTTGATGCCCTCGATGCTCGTCGACGAGTGCGCCGTCGCCGCTGGATGCGGGCAATACTGGTGGATATTGCCGAGGGCACGTGCTCGGTCCTGGAACACGGATATCTCACTCGTGTTGAGCGGGCGCACGGGCTACCCCGGGCCGATAGACAGAAGCGTTCTGCCTCGTCGACAGGTGTTTGTTATCGCGATACCGAGTACGGGCAACGGCTTGTGGTCGAACTCGACGGTCGCGTGTTCCACGACTCGTTGTCGGCACGGAACAAGGATTTCGAACGTGATCTGGATGCTGCGGTGGAGGGGTTGTCGACCGTCCGGTTGTCATACCGGCAAGTATTCGACCGACCGTGTCGGACTGCCGCAAAGGTTGCCCAAGTGATGCGGCGGCACGGGATCGAGGTGAGCGGGCATGCCTGTGGGCCGGGCTGCGAGTTCGATCTGCTCGACCTCGCGGCCTGACTGGGCTTGAAACCTTGAAATGTTGTCAGCTCCGCGATCTACAGCCACATGCTGGCCGCAAGTCGCGGCACTACGTGTCAGTCGGTCTCGTCGCGCGCCTCGCGGGCCTTGCGGGCCGCTTCGGCAGCGGCCGAGCCCGGGCGCTTGCGTTCGACCCAGCCTTCGATGGTGCGCTGGGCGTTGTCCGAGACCGCCAACGCGCCGGGTGGGACGTCGTCGCGGAGCACGGTGCCGGCACCGGTGTAGGCGCCGTCGCCGACGGAGACCGGGGCGATGAACATCGTGTCGGAGCCGGTGCGCACATGGGAGCCGATGGTGGTCCGGTGCTTGTTCTCGCCGTCGTAGTTGACGAACACGCTGGAGGCCCCGATGTTGCTGTGGTCGCCGATGTCGGCATCGCCGACGTAGGTGAGGTGCGGCACCTTGGTGCCGGTGCCGATCGTCGAGTTCTTCGTCTCGACGAAGGCGCCGAGCTTCGATTCGGCTCCCAGGATCGTGCCCGGGCGCAGATAGGCGAACGGGCCGACGGTCGCACCCGCGCCGATCACGGCGAGCTGGGCGTGCGTGCGCACCACCGATGCGCCGTCGCCCACCTCGACGTCGGTCAGGGTGGAGTCCGGGCCGATCTCGCAGCCGGCGCCGATCTCGGTGGTCCCCAGGAGCTGGGTGCCAGGGCGGACGACGGTGTCGCGGCCGATGCTCACGTCGACGTCGATCCAGGTGGTGGCGGGGTCGACGATCGTCACGCCGGCGCGCTGGTGACCGGCCACGATGCGGCGGTTGAGTTCGGCGCCCAGATCGGAGAGCTGCACGCGGTCGTTGACGCCGGCGACGAGCGCGCTGTCGTCGACGTGCATGGCCCGCACGGTCCGGCCGTCCTGGCGCACGATCGCGATGACGTCGGTCAGGTACAGCTCCTGCTGGGCGTTGTTCGAGCTCAACCGGCTCAGCGCCGAGCGCAGGTCGGCGATGTCGAAGGCGTACACCCCGGCGTTGATCTCTCGGATGGCCCGTTGGGACTCGGTGGCGTCGGCCTGCTCGACGATGCCGATGACCTCGTTGTCCTGGGTGCGCAGGATGCGACCGTAGCCGGTGGGGTCGGGCACGGTGGTGGTGACCACGGTGGCGGCGGCCGTCGCGGCGCTGTGGGTTTCGATGAGGCCGGCCAGGGTGTCGGCGTCGAGCAGTGGGACGTCACCGGAGGTCACCACGACCGTGCCGGCGAACTCGTCGGGCAGCGAGCTCAAGCCGCAGGCCACGGCGTGGCCGGTGCCCAGCTGCTGGTCCTGGATGGCGACGTCGATGGTGCGGCCCAGCTTGTCGGCCAGTTCGCCGACCGCGGGGGCGATGCGCTCCCGGTCGTGGCCGAGAACGACCACCAGATGCTGGGCGGCGGCGTTGGCCACGGTGTGGACCGCGTGGCTCAGCATGCTGCGGCCGGCCAGGGTGTGCAGCACCTTGGGGGTGTCCGAGCGCATTCGGGTCCCGGCACCTGCTGCCAGTACGACGACTGCGGCTTCGGTGGTCGACACATCATCCCCTTACTCCGCGAGCGTGCGCGTCTGCTCGAGAAACGCCGTCGCAAGCGCGCATTTCGTGCACGCTCGCCATTACCAATTGCTCCGTCGCCAGGACTCGAACCTGAACTATCTGAACCAAAATCAGAGGTGCTGCCGATTACACCACGACGGAATGTCCGGAAGAGACTCTAGTCGAACGGTCTAGCCTGATATTCGTGGCAGCACCCGAGAAGGAAGGGCGGCCCCCACGGGCCCGCATGACCGGCAACGAGCGACGGCAACAGCTGATCGAAATCGCCAAGTCGCTCTTTGCCGAACGGGGCTATGAGGGGACGTCGATCGAGGAGATCGCCCAGCGCGCCAATGTCTCCAAACCCGTCGTCTACGAGCACTTCGGCGGCAAGGAAGGCCTGTATGCCGTCGTCGTCGACCGGGAGATGTCGGCCTTGCTGGACGGGATCACCTCGTCGCTGACCAACAACCGGTCCCGGACGCGGGTCGAGCGCGTGGCGCTGGCGTTGCTGACCTATGTCGAGGAACGCACCGACGGCTTTCGCATCCTGATCCGGGACTCGCCGGCCGCGATCACCTCGGGTACGTACTCGACGCTGCTCAACGATGCCGTCAACCAGGTGTCCTCGATTCTGGCCGGGGACTTCTCCCGCCGCGGGCTCGACCCGGACCTGGCACCGCTGTACGCCCAGGCGCTGGTCGGTTCGGTGTCGATGACCGCGCAGTGGTGGCTCGACGTCCGCGAGCCGAAGAAAGAAGTGGTGGCCGCGCATGTGGTCAACCTGATGTGGAACGGGCTGACGCATCTGGAGTCCGACCCGATCCTGCACGAGGAGTGAGTCCGCGGCGCTCCGCCACAAACTGCAACCCGAGGGTTGCAACAACGGTTCCTTATGTGCAACCCTTGGGTTGCAGCAATTCCGTCAGAGAGGAACCCCGACATGACCACGGACTTCGACCGCATCGAGCGCGAGATCGCCATCGACGCACCGGCGCAACGCGTCTGGGACCTGGTGAGCGAACCCGGTTGGTACATCAACGAAGAGCGGATCACCGAACACACCATCGAGCGTGCCGGCGACGTCGCGATCGTCACCGACCCCACGCACGGGAAGTTCGCGTTGCGAATCGTCACACTCGATGAGCCGCGTTACGCGGCCTTCCGGTGGCACATCGACGCCGACGACCTCGACAGCTCATCCACTCTCGTCGAATTCTGGATCACCCCGGCGCCATCCGGCGTGGTGCTGCGTGTCGTCGAGAGTGGGTTCGCCTCGCTCGACGAGCCCGAGGCCGACCGCCGCTCCCGGTTCGACGATCACAGTGGCGGCTGGTCCCTTGAGCTCGGACTAGCCCAGAAGTACCTGGTGGGGGCCGCCGCCGATGCATGAGAATGCCTCGCCGGTCGAGGTTTTCGCTGCGCTTGCCGACGACAGTCGGTGGCAGGTTCTGGTTGCCCTCGGCCGCCGGCCCGCCTCGGCGTCAGCACTGGCGGACGAGCTGCCGATCAGCCGCCAGGCCATCGCCAAACACCTGAAGGTGCTCACCGATGTCGGCCTGGTGGTGGCCACCAGGGCCGGGAGGGAGATCAGGTACGAGACGGTGGGGGCTCGGCTCAGCGAGGTGGCACGACGGCTCGACGGCATCGCCGCCGGCTGGGAACGCCGGCTGGCCAGGATCAAGGATGCTGTCGAACGGGACGGCTGACGATCCTCAGCCCAGGTCCCGCGATAGCAGGTCGGCTGTCGTCTCCCGGCGCACCAGCAGCCGCGCGACGCCGTCGCGCACTGCGACGACGGGCGGGCGGCCCACCATGTTGTAGGTCGAGGCCATGCTGTGTTGGTAGGCGCCGGTGCAGGCCACTGCCAGCAGATCACCGGCATGGATGTCCGCGGGCAGTTCCACGTCGCGCACGATCTCGTCACCGGACTCGCAATGGCGGCCCACCACCGTGGCCACCATCGTCGGTCCCATCGGGTGACGATTAGCCAGGGCCACGGTGTATTTCGCTCCATACAGGGCGACCCGCGGGTTGTCGCTCATGCCGCCGTCCACCGCGACGAACGTGCGCCCGCCCGGCTGGGACTTCACCCCGTGCACCCGGTACAGCGTCACTCCGGCCCGGGCGCTGAGGGCCCGGCCGGGCTCGACGACCAGACGTGGCCGCGGAAACCGTTCGGCCGCACACGCCGCGGTCAGCTCGTCGTCGACGACGGCGGCGAACGCGCCGATGTCGAGGGCCGCGTCCCCGCGGACGTACGGAACCCCGTGGCCGCCACCGATGTTGAGCTCGGTCAGCACCAGGCCGTGCTCGTTGCGGATGTCGGCCATGGCGCCGATCAACCGGTGCACGGCCTGGCCGTAGGGGGCGGGGTCGGTGATCTGCGAGCCGATATGGCAGTGCAGGCCAACCAGATCGAGGTTGGGGGTGGCCAGAATGCGGGCCGCGGCGCGGGCAGCCCGGCGGTCGGCCAGCGCGAAGCCGAACTTCTGATCGGTCACGCCGGTGGTGACCGCCCGATGCCCGTGGATGTCGATGTCGGGGGTGACCCGGATCAGTACCGGCTGGGGCCGGCGCACCAACCCGGCCAGGTAGGTGATCTCCATCGGGGAGTCGATCACGATCCGGCCGACCCCGACGTCGAGGGCGTCGCGCAGATCGTCACACGACTTCGCGTTGCCGTGCACCACGATTCGCGCCGGGTCGACCCCGCCGGCCAGGGCTGTCGCGAGTTCGGCCGCAGAGCAGATATCCACGCCCAGGCCCTCCTCGGCGGCCCAGCGGGCGACGGCCGTGGTCAATAGCGACTTGCCGGCGTAGACCACCTCGGTTTGCCCGAGGGCGGTCCGGTAGCGCCGGGCACGGGTCCGGAAATCGCTTTCGTCCAGCACATAGGCCGGGGTACGGAACTCGTCTGCGATGTCGGCCAGCGCCACCCGGCCCACGGTGATCCGACCCAACTCGTCGACACCCGTCGTCAGTGGCCAGATGGTCGGGTCGAGCCGCGGTCGGGTGGTGTCGCGAAGTGAAGGCAGGATGTCCAGCAGGGTCATGACTCCACCGTGGGCCGCGGCGGTGGAGCTGTCAGCAAGCTTGACGTTTCCTTGACGTCCCCGAACCCGATCCTGACGTGTTCAGGCCCTGCCGAACGACTTCGTCTCCGTCGCCGTGGCGATGAACCCGTTGCCTTTGACGGGATCGGCCATCCGGCAGGCGAGCAGGATGTCGTCGGTGTGCACGCAGGTGGCGTTGCCCGCGTCGAAGCGTTGGCCGGCCGGGAGCATCGGGGCTTCGTCCTCGGTGAGGCCGTCGACCGGGCTGAGTGGTTCTTCGGTATGGGTGAAACTCATCGGTATCGCGCCGTTGGTGGTGCCGTAGCTGAACAGGTGCGCCAGGTTGGCATCGTTGGGCGCTCCGACGAAGGGGCCACGGCAGTCCAGTGCGTACATCGCGCGGTGCTGGGTGGTCATGCAGACGAAGCCGTCGGGGGTGCGAAATCCCTGGACCGGAAATCCCTGGCCTTCGCGCAGGACGTACTGCGTCGGATCGACGGCGGGGTAGGCGGCGAAGTCGGGGACTCCGTCCGGTCCGAGGTGCGTGGGTACTGCCTCGTGTGTGGAATCCGACGTGTGCCGGCCGGTCAGCCAGATGATCGCGAGCGCCACCGTCAGCACGACCGCGAGCGCCGCCGCCCACCGCTTCATCGGTCCATGATCTCCCGGGACAGAGCGAGGCGGAGCCGAATCTCCGGCCCCGTAGAATGGCGTCATCATGACCGCACCGGGGCACAACCATGTCCAGACCCCGATCGCGGGTCTCGTCGAGCTGGCATTAACCGATCCGTCTCTGCAGGACGTCCTTCGCCGCGCCGCCGACCGGCCTGCCGATCTCGCACTCGTCGGGCCGGCCAGTGCCCGCGTGCTGGTGGCCGCCGGGCTGGCCCAGCAGGGCCCGTTGCTGGTGGTGGCTGCCACCGGTCGCGAGGCCGACGATCTGACCGCCGAGTTGCGGGGCGTGGTCGGCGATGCCGTCGCACTGTTCCCGTCGTGGGAGACGCTGCCGCATGAGCGGTTGTCCCCGGGAGTCGAGACCGTCGCTGCCCGGTTGTTGCTGTTGCGCCGGCTGGCCCATCCCGAGGACGAGACGCTGGGCCCGCCGCTACGGGTGGTGGTCACCACCACGCGTTCGCTGCTGCAGCCGATGGCCCCGGATGTGGTGGATACCGAACCGGTCACGCTCACCGTCGGAGCGGAGGCCGAGTTCGAGGCCGTCGTCGCGCGTCTGGTCGACCTGGCCTACACCCGCGTCGACATGGTCGGCAAACGCGGCGAGTTCGCCGTGCGCGGTGGCATCCTCGACATCTTCGCGCCCACCGCCGAGCATCCGGTCCGCGTCGAGTTCTGGGGTGACGAGATCTCCGAGATGCGGATGTTCTCGATCGCCGACCAGCGTTCGATCCCCGAGATCCCGGTGCACAACATCGTTGCCGTGCCGTGCCGCGAACTGCTGATGACCCCCGACGTGCGCGAGCGCGCCGCCGTGCTCGCCGCCGAACACCCCACCCACGAGAACAGCGTGCCGGGCAGCGTGCCCGACATGCTGGCCAAGCTCGCCGAAGGCATTCCGGTCGACGGGATGGAGGCGCTGCTGCCGTTGCTGCATCCGGTGCAGCCGACGACGCTGACGTACCACCTGCCCGAGGGCGCTCCGGTCTTGTTGTGCGACCCCGAGAAGGTGCGGACCCGGGCCGCGGACCTGATCAAGACGGGCCAGGAATTCCTGGAGGCGTCGTGGTCGACGGCTGCCGTCGGCGGGGATGCCCCCATCGACCTCGAGGCGCTGGGGGCATCCGGGTTCGTCCCGTTCGAGCAGGCCCGCGAGGATTCCGTGGCCGGCGGTCATCCGTGGTGGACGCTGAGCCAGCTGCCCGACGGTAAGGCCACCGAACTCGACTTGCGGCCGTCTCCGTCGGCCCGCAGTCAGCAGAGTCTCGAAGAGATCTTCGCGATGCTGCGCGCCCATGTGGCCACCGGTGGGTACGCCGCGGTGGTCACCCCGGGCACCGGTACGGCACACCGCGTGGTGGAGCAGCTCGGCGATTCCGACACGCCCGCAGGCATGTTGGAGCCGGGGGCGGCACCCAAGGCCGGTGTGGTCGGGGTGCTCAAGGGACCGTTGCACGACGGCCTGGTCCTGCCCGGAGCCAACCTCGTCATCATCACCGAGACCGATCTGACCGGTAACCGGGTGACGGCCTCAGGAGGCAAAAAGCTTGCGGCCAAACGCCGTAACGTCGTGGATCCGCTGGCGCTGACCGCCGGGGATCTGGTGGTGCACGATCAGCACGGCATCGGCAAGTTCGTCGAGATGACCGAGCGGGTGGTCGGCGGAGCGCGTCGTGAGTATCTGGTGCTGGAGTACGCGTCAGCCAAACGCGGCGGCGGATCGGACCGGCTGTACGTGCCGATGGATTCGCTGGATCAGCTCTCGCGCTACGTCGGCGGCGAGGCGCCGTCGTTGTCGAAGCTCGGCGGAAGCGATTGGGCCAATACGAAAACCAAGGCCCGCAAGGCCGTTCGGGAGATCGCCAGTGAGCTCGTCGCGCTGTACGCCAAGCGGCAGTCCGCACCCGGGTATGCGTTCGGTCCCGACACTCCATGGCAGAACGAGATGGAGGATGCGTTCGGCTTCACCGAGACCATGGACCAGATGACCGCGATCACCGAGGTCAAATCCGATATGGAGAAACCGGTTCCGATGGACCGGGTGATCTGTGGCGACGTGGGTTACGGCAAGACCGAGATCGCGGTGCGGGCGGCATTCAAGGCAGTGCAGGACGGTAAGCAGGTCGCGGTGCTGGTGCCCACGACACTGTTGGCCGATCAGCATCTGCAGACCTTCACCAACCGGATGGCGGGTTTTCCGGTGACGGTCAAGGGATTGTCGCGGTTCACCGATCCGGCGGAGTCGCGGGCCACCATGGAGGGGATGAAGGACGGTGCGGTCGACGTCGTGATCGGCACGCACCGGCTGCTGCAGACCGGGGTGACCTGGAAAGACTTGGGCCTCATCATTGTTGACGAGGAACAGCGCTTCGGTGTCGAGCACAAAGAGCACATCAAGTCGATGCGTACGCACGTCGACGTGCTCACGATGAGCGCCACCCCGATCCCACGCACCCTCGAGATGAGCCTGGCCGGCATCCGGGAGATGTCGACGATCCTGACTCCGCCCGAAGAGCGCTACCCGGTGCTGACCTATGTCGGCCCGCACGACGACAAGCAGGTGGCCGCGGCGTTGCGTCGTGAGCTGCTGCGGGACGGGCAGGCGTTCTACATCCACAACCGGGTGCGCACCATCGACCAGGCCGCGGCGCGGATTCGTCAGATGGTGCCCGAAGCCAGGGTCGTCGTCGCGCACGGCCAGATGAACGAGGAGACCCTGGAGAAGACCGTCGAGGGCTTCTGGAACCGCGAGTACGACATCCTGGTCTGCACGACGATCGTCGAGACCGGCCTGGACATCTCGAACGCCAACACGCTGATCGTCGAGCGGGCCGACACCTTCGGGTTGTCACAGCTTCATCAGCTGCGAGGCCGGGTAGGCCGCAGCCGCGAGCGCGGGTACGCCTACATGCTCTATCCGCCCAATTCGCCGCTGACCGAGACGGCCTATGACCGGTTGGCCACGATCGCGCAGAACAACGAGCTGGGTGCGGGCATGGCGGTGGCCATGAAAGACCTGGAGATCCGCGGCGCGGGCAACGTGCTCGGCGCCGAGCAGTCCGGCCACGTGGCCGGGGTGGGTTTCGATCTGTACGTGCGACTGGTGGGCGAGGCTGTCGAGGCCTACCGAGCAGCTGCCGACGGGAAAACCGTTGCCACAGCTGAGGAGCCAAAGGAAGTGCGGGTCGATCTGCCGGTCGACGCGCACCTGCCACCCGAGTACATCGGCAGTGACCGGCTGCGACTGGAGGGCTACCGGCGGCTCGCCGCGGCGACGGACGAGGACGCGGTCAAGGCCGTTGTCGACGAACTCGTCGACCGGTACGGCCCGTTGCCCGAGCCCGCGAAGCGCCTGGTGGCGGTGGCCCGGTTGCGGCTGCTGTGCCGCGAGTACGGCATCACCGAGATCGGCGCCGTGTCGGCGTCGACGATCAAGCTGTCGCCGCTGGTCCTTCCCGATTCCGCGCAGTTGCGGCTCAAGCGGATGTACCCGGGTGCGCACTACCGGGCCACCACCTCGGTGGTTCAGGTGCCGATCCCGCGTGAGACCGACGGCATCGGCTCCCCGCGGATCCGTGACCTCGACATTGTCCGGATGGTGGCCGGTCTGGTGTTGGTGCTCCACGGACAGACCGAGGGCAGCATCGACATCACCGCGGATCTGTAATTTTTTCTCGCGTCTAATTGCCTGGTCGCGACGCCTTTCTGGCGTGTGCGCCGCGCCGTATCCGCGAAGTGCTGTTAACGCACCGAAACCGGGATCCGACATATATGCGGGGGGTCAAGGTATTGCGTAGTCGCCTGCAGAAAGAGGCGGCGAGATCGTCGGCCATAGGGCGGTCATGCAATTTCCCAAACCGAACATCACGCGATTGACGTCTATTGGCGACAGGTCGCGGTGAGGCAAGGCGAAGGAGTGACCATGAACTTCAAGAAGTTCGCAGTAACCACAACGATGGCCGGTGCACTGGGATTGGGCGCGTTGGGCCTGGGTACAGGCTTGGCGCAGGCTGTTCCGAACGTGCCCACGCCGCCTCCGGTTCCCGGTCCGGCGGTACCCAATGTGGGCACGCCGAACGTGAACGTGCCGGGTGTCAACGTTCCTGATGTGAATGTTCCGAGCGTGAATGCTCCGGATGTGAATGTTCCGAGCGTGAACGTTCCTGATGTGAATGTTCCGAGCGTGAATGTTCCCGATGTGAACGTTCCGACAGTCAGGTTTCCCGAGGTAGATAACTTCTTCAGGCAGCCTGACGGAAACATCGCACCGGGTCAGTTGACGAATTCGCCGACTATCAACGGCGTTGAGAATCCGTTCTTCGGCATCGCGCCCGGTCAGCTCAAGACGCTGCCCACGGTGAACGGAGTTGCCAACCCGTTCTACAACGAGACCCCGGGCCACTGGGTGATCCCGGAGGGCCAGTTCCCGCCGGAGTCGTAAACCACGGCCTGTGACATGATGGCCGCCTTGCCTTCGGGCAGGGCGGCCATCCCGTGTGGCTGCCACCCGGTACCGGCGAATCGCCGCGTTGGCCGTGCTCACGACGTACGTCGAAGTCGGGCACAGTGTTGGTATAACCGAGATCAGCAAATCTCGTCGAAATGGAAGGGGTGGAGCCCGATGACCGTCGTATTGGTCGACCCGCGCCGCCCTTCACTGATCCCGGTCGACGCGATCGATCTGCTGATCGGCGATGTGCAATACACCGAGGAAATGCCCGTCAAGGTGCCGTGGTCGCTGCCGGCGGCGCGACCGGCATATGACGGCGAAGATGCGCCCGTCCTGCTGTCCTCGGACCCGGAGCATCCGGCGGTCAAGGCCCGTTTGGCGGCCGGGGACCGGTTGATCGCCGCCCCGCGCGCGCAGGCCGGGGAGCGGCTCGTGGACGCCGTGGCGATGATGGACAAGCTGCGTACCGACGGGCCGTGGGAGAGCGAGCAGACCCACGATTCGTTGCGTCGCTATCTCCTGGAGGAGACCTACGAACTCTTCGACGCGGTGCGCGGCGGCAACGCCGACGAACTGCGCGAGGAACTCGGCGATGTGCTGCTGCAGGTGTTGTTCCACGCCCGCATCGCCGAGGATGCGCCCGTTCATCCGTTCAACATCGACGATGTCGCCGATTCGCTTGTGCGCAAGCTCGGCAACCGCGTTCCGGCAGTCCTTGCCGGAGAATCGATTTCCCTGGATGAGCAGCTGGCCCAGTGGGAGCAGCGCAAGGCGCAGGAGCAGAAGGTGAAAGCCCGCGGGTCATCGATGGATGACGTGCCCACGGGTCAGCCGGCCCTTGCACTGGCGCAGAAAGTGCTGGCCCGGGTGGCTCAGGCGGGGCTGCCCGCCGACCTGGTGCCGGTTGCGTTGACTTCGGTGGTGGTCTCGGCGGATGCCGATGCCGAGAATGATTTGCGCAGTGCGGTTTTGGAGTTCATGGACACCGTGCGAGTGGTGGAGTCCGACGTGGCGGCCGGTCGCCGTGGCGAGGACGTTCCCGAGGAACTCGACGTGACACCGCTGGGTTCGATCACCGAGGACGAGTGGCGAACCTACTGGCGGGACGCGGTTGTCGAGCCTGAGCCCGATGCGGACGACGAGCTCGAGGACGACGCCGAGGACGCCGCTCCAGTCGAGGACGTCGCGGACGCCGAGGAAGCTGACGCCGACGCGGACGATTCGGACTCTGAGGGCGACGCGGCCGAAGAGGCCGACGACGCGGCTGAAGAGGGCGATCGCCCCTAGCGACTGACGCCGCCCGCGTTTGTAACGTCAGGGCGATTTCGGGCCGGTTTCTCCGCCACCACGTCACAAACGCGGGTCACCGCGGACCGTTCTGGGCAGTTTCAACGGAGGTTCGGCCACTGCGAAGTATGGCCCGTCCCTCCTGACGGCGTGCCAGCAGCTTGCCACCTCATGGCCCCGTTACCGTGGGGCCATGACGATGCTGCGGGCCGCCGCCACCGTCCTCGCGCTCGTGCTGGGCATGGCGGTTGCACCGCAGGCCAATGCGGACTGCGCGGCCACGGGATGCGATCTGCGCTCGCGCATCGCGGCGGCAGATTCCTACCTGGCGTCGCGGCCGGGCACCGTCGGCTATGTCCTACGTGATCGCTCCACCGGCACGCGGTACGCCAACCCCAATGCGAACCAGATGATCTGGACCGCGTCCACCATCAAGCTGGCCATGGTGGTCGACCTGCTGACCCGGGAACGTGCCGGAGCATTGCGGATGTCGGGTAACGACCGGCAGTTGATGGTGAACATGCTGCGTAACTCCGACAACGACGCGGCCGACGCGCTGTGGACCCGGTACGGCGGGACGGATCACAAGGCGTTCAATGCCGGCTTCCCGCGCTACGGCATGACCGACCTGCGACCGCAACCGGGCTTCGGTGACATGTTCCCGTACTGGGGTTTTCAGAAATCGACCACCAATGATCTCGACCGGTTGATGAACTACACGCTGACCCAACTGAATCCGTCCGATGCGGCTGCGGTGGTGGCCGAGATGCAACGGGTCGGCGGGGAGCAGCAGTGGGGCGTCTGGGGCGCGGGGCCGTCGATGAACCCGGGCAACAAGAACGGCTGGTCGCAGGAACAGGGCGGCTGGGTCATCAACTCGGTGGGCTTCGCCGGACCCAATCAGCGCTATACGTTGGCGATCATGAACGGACTCAACGGGCAGGGCGGCTACGACGACGGCGTCGCAACCACCACTCGGCTCAGCCAGATCCTGCTCGGAGGGTGACTGCGCCGGGCCGTCTCGCTATTCGGCCAGCGCCTGGTCGAACAGCGAGGTCAGGTCTTCATAGCTGTGGGGCTGGATGCGCTCGCCGTTGAGAAAGAACGTCGGTGTTCCCTGCACACCCAGGGCGCGGCCGTCGGCCACATCGAGTTGGACGCGGGCGGCGGTGGCCGGGTCGCTGTAGGCCTTGTCGAATGCGGCCATGTCGAGGCCGAGTTCTACTGCGAAGCCCCGGAATACCTCGTCCGCCGGATCCTGCTTCTCACCCCACTGGCCTTGGGCGTCGTACATCTTCTTGTACATCGCTTCGAGCTTGTCCTGCTGGGCGGCGGCCTCGACGGCGCGTGCCGCTCGTTCGGCGTTGTAGTGAGCGCTGAGTGGGAAGTACCGGATGACGAAGTTCACCCGGTCGCCGTACTCGGCCCGCAGTTGCTCGATGGAGGGATACACCGCGCGACAACCTTCGCACTCGAAGTCGAGGAACTCCACGAATGTCACGTCGCTGTCGGGAACGGAGTTCAGCCGATGACTGTTCTCGCGTACCACCTGGCCGGAATCGACGGAGGCCACCGGTGGCGGGCCGCCACGATCACGAGTCGACTGATACACGAAGACACCGATGGCCAGCACCGCGATTGCCAATGCGGTGAGCAGTATTCGAGTGTTGCGCGTCATCGGGTCAGTGCCTCACTCGAACAGCGTCGAACCCCAGTAGCCCGAGCTGTCACCGTCACGCAGCCCGGGCGGGCAGGCGAAGATGGCCGTCCCGGTGTGGGTGATGTACTCGTTGAGCAGATCCTTGCGGGCCAACTCGCGCTGCATCGGAATGAACTGCTTCTCGGGGCTGCGCACGAACGCGATGAAGAACAGGCCCGCGTCCAGGTGGCCGAAACCGTCCGAGCCGTCGGTGAAGTTGTAACCGCGACGCAGGATCTCGATGCCGCCGAGGTGGTCGGCCGAGGCCAGCCGGACATGAGCGTCCTTGTCGATCTTCGGATCGCCCTTGCCGTCGGTGATCTCGAAATTGAGTTCGTCGAATTCCTGCTGCAACCCGTTGGGGGCGCCGCTGCCCTTCTGCCGACCGATCACCCGCTCCTGCTCCAGAAGCGTGGTGCGATCCCAGTTCTCGATGCGCATCCGGATCCGTCGGGTGATCAGGTAGCTGCCACCGGTGAGCCAGGCCGGCCCATCACCCTCGGCCACCCAGACGTTCTTGTCGAGCAGATCGGTCTGATCTGACTTGAGGTTGTTCGTTCCGTCCTTGAACCCGAACAGGTTTCGCGGAGTGGCCTGATCGCGGGTGGTCGAGGAGGTACGGCCGAACCCCAGCTGCGAGTACCGCACCGCGACCGTGCCGAACCCGACGCGGGCCAGGTTGCGGATCGCGTGCACCGCGACCTGCGGATCGTTGGCGCATGCCTGCACGCAGATGTCGCCGCCACTGCGGGCCGGGTCCATGGTCTCGTTGGGGAACTTCGGCAGATCCTTGAGCTCGGCGGGCTGCTTGTCGGCGATGCCGAAGCGGTCCTTGCCGTCCTTGCGGAAGAACGATGGCCCGAACCCGATCGTCAGGGTCAGCTGTGAGGCCGGAAGGCCCAGCGCCTCACCGGTGTCCGACGGCGGCGCATACGGATTGCCGTCCACGGCACCGCCGTCCTCGGTCTCCTCGCCGCGCGTCATCCGCTCGGCCATCTTCGTCCACTGCTTGAGCAGTGCGACGACGTCCTCGCGGTTGTCGGTGGTGACATCGAAGGAGCAGAAGTGCATCCGGTCCTGCGCCTCGGTGATGATGCCTGCCTGCTGGTCACCTCGAAACGGGACCGGACCCTGCAGGACACCGTGCGGGACGTCGGCCGCCGAAGCGCGGCCGGCCAGCGCACCCGCGCCGGCCGCACCGACTACCGCGGCGGTGACCCCGGCGGCACCGAACAGCTTGCGCCGGGAGAATCCGGTGGACTGCTCGGCATCCGGGGTGGATTCCGGAGAATCACTGCTTGGCGATGACACCCTGTACCTGGCTCACTTCTTTGCTCAGCGCGTCGATGGCGCGCGACAGTTCCTGGCGTTGCGGCTCGGTCACCTTGTCGTAGGAGACGAAGCCGTCGCCGTCACGATACTTCTCCAGCAACTTCTCGACGTCGGCGAACCGGGCGTCCACCCGCTTGCCCAGCTCGGCGTCGCGCTCGTCGAGGATCGGTCGCACCGAGGCCACCGCGGTCTGCGAGCCTTCGACGTTGGCCCGGAAGTCCCACAGGTCGGTGTGGCTGAAGATGTCCTCTTCGCCGCTGATCTTGCTCATCGCGATCTCGTCGAGCAGACCCTGTGCGCCACCGGCGATCTGGGTGGAGTCGATGGTCCAGTCCGGTGCCTTGACGCCGGCCTGGAGTTCCTTGACGTCGGCGATCAGCTGGTCGCCGAGTGCGTTGGCGTCCGGCTGGAGGCCGGTGACCCACAGTTGCTTCTCCAGCGCGTGGAAACCGGTCCACTTCTGCCCGGGCTCGAGGTCGGCTTCGCGCAGGTCGACTCGGGGGTCGAGGTCGTTGGGGAAGGACTCGGCGACCGGCTCGATGCGCTCCCAGTAGACGCGGGTGGTCGGGTAGAGCGACTTGGCCTTGGCGACGTCCTTGGCCTTGACCGCGGCGACGAATTCCTCGGTGGCCGGCACCAGGGCGTCGACCTGGCTGTTCACGTAGCGCTTGTAGCTGTCGGCGGCGTCCTTGAACTTGCCCTCGGTGTCGACCTGCACGGCCTCACCGGTCACCACGAAATTGCCGCGGATGCCTTCACCGACCATGCCGGGGCGGCACGAGGTCTGGTACGTGCCGGGCTGGGTGAGCTGAACGATGAGCTGGCGCTTGAGCCCGGGAGAGATGTTCTCCACCTCGCCCATGACCCGCTCGCCCTCGCCGTAGACGTAGAACTCGGTGACCTTGTCGCCGCTGTTGGTGACGACGAACGTGCTCGGTCCCGTCGTCGCGGTGGTCCCGGACAGCTTGCACTCGCTGTCGGAGGCGTCGACGGTGATCTGCGCGGACTTGGCCCCGTCACCGCTCGCGCTGCCGCCGTCGGCTTCCTTGGCCTGGCACGCGCTCATCGAAATGCCGGCCAGCACCGCGGCGGTGGCCGCGAATCCGGTCTTGGCGACAGGGGTCATCTTCACTTGGTCGACCTTTCGGGTGCGGTGGAGGTCTCCGGCTCGACGGTCGACTCGGAGGAAGACTCGGAAGTGGTTGCGCCGCCGGATGCGGCGGTTTTGGCGCGCACCGGCTTCAGGAACAGCGCCAGCACCACCACGATGTAGACCACCCACGCACCGAACTGCAGCACGGTCGGCGTGGGGTCGATGTTGAAGACACCCTGGATGATCTCGCCGTACCAGGCCGACCAGTCGAACGCACCGCTCATGTCGAAGGCATTGGCACTGAGCCCGGGGATCCAGCCGACGGTCTGCAGCGCCTTGATGCCGTAGGCCAGGATTCCGGCGGCCACCACGATCAGGAAGATGCCGGTGTAGGAGAAGAACTTGGCGAGGTTGATCCGGACGGCCCCGGCGTACATGCCGTAGGCGATCGCCGCGGCGATCAGCACGCCGATGATCAGGCCGGTCAGCGGCCAGAGCGTCTCGGCCTCGGCGTAGCCGACCATGAACAGCGCGGTCTCGACACCTTCACGCCCCACGGCCAGGAAGGCCAGCAGCGCCACGGCGAGGCCGCCGGTCTCCAGCGCCTGCGACATCTCGCCGCGCAGCTCGCCCGACAGCGAGGCCGACGCCTTCTTCATCCACAGCACCATGGTGGTGACGATGACGACGGCGATCAGTGAGGCGATGCCGGCGATGGCTTCGGCGCCCAGTCCGCTGATGGTGTTCTCACCGAACTGGATGACGAGGAAGACGGTGACGGTCATGGCGATCGCGGCGCCGACTCCCAGCCACACCCATTTGAGCGCGTCGCGGCGTTCGGATTTGACCAGAAATGCGACCAGGATCGAGACGACGATGGCGGCTTCGAGGCCTTCCCGCAAACCGATCAGGCCACTGCCGAATACCTGCGATGTGACGTTGGAGGCGGCCAGCGTGCTGGTCGGAACGTCCGAGATGACAGTCATCAAAGCGTCCTCGTTCGACCGGGGTGAAAGCACCGTGAAAAATGTAGCCTTGCCTTGCCATAGCAAGGCGTGGCTCACCTTATCAGGGGGGTCTGTGGGACCGGCTGACTTCACCTGCCGTTCTTCCGGCACGCCCCCGTCGCTCGACGCGTCCACGGTCGCGCATGCGACGATGGCCAATCAGACCGAGCGGGGTTGAGGGAGTCCGGTGTCGCCAGTGCGTTGGCTGCGGGCTGTCGCCGTTATTGCTGCGACAGCGCTGCTGTTGGCATCCAGCTGTTCGTGGCATCTGGGGACCCCAATTCCTGAAGGTGTGCCGCCGCCGGCCGGGGACGCGGTGCCTGCGATCGACACCTATGCCAAAGGTCGACCGGCTGATCAGCTCCACGAATGGGCGGCGGATCGAGCGCCCGCGATGGGCATGCCCGTCAACGCACTGGAGGCTTACGCCTACGCCGCGCGCGTCGCCCAGGTGGAGAACCCCAACTGCAAGGTGGCCTGGACCACCCTGGCGGGCATCGGCATGGTCGAGAGCCACCACGGCACGTACCGCGGCGCGATGATCGCCCGCAACGGCGACGTCACCCCACCGATCCGCGGCGTCCAGCTGGACGGGACCGCCGGCAACCTGCGCATTCCCGACACCGACAAGGGCAAGCTCGACGGGGATCCGCTGATGGACCGGGCGATGGGGCCGATGCAGTTCATCCCGGAGACCTGGGGTCATTTCGGGGTGGATGGCAATAACGACGGGGTGGTGAGCCCGGACAACTTCGACGACGCCGCGCTCTCGGCCGCCGGCCTGCTGTGCTGGTACGGCAAGGACCTGTCCACGCCGCGGGGCTGGATGAAGGCACTCAAGGCCTACAACAACTCCGACCAGTACGCCCGGATGGTCCGTGACTGGGCGACCGCGTACGCCGGTGGCCACGGTTTGTGACGCACGCGGGCGACCGGTGTGACACGCCCAAACACTCCGTCGCGCCCGCCACGATCTAGTCTCATCCCTACACGCCGGACTCAATAAGGAGAAGCCAGTGCCCATCATCGAGCAGGTTGGAGCCCGCGAGATCCTCGACTCCCGTGGCAACCCGACGGTCGAGGTCGAGGTGGCCCTGACCGACGGCACGTTCGCTCGGGCGGCAGTGCCGTCGGGCGCGTCGACCGGCGAGCACGAAGCGGTGGAGCTGCGCGACGGCGGCTCCCGCTACGGCGGCAAGGGCGTCGAGAAGGCCGTCGAGGCCGTTCTCGACGAGATCGCCCCGGCGATCATCGGCCTGGCCGCTGACGATCAGCGTCTCGTCGACCAGGCTCTGCTGGACCTGGACGGCACTCCGGACAAGTCGCGTCTCGGCGCCAACGCGATCCTCGGCGTCTCGCTGGCGGTGGCCAAGGCCGCGGCCGACAGTGCCGCGCTGCCGCTGTTCCGCTACCTCGGTGGCCCGAACGCCCACATCCTTCCGGTGCCGATGATGAACATCCTCAACGGCGGCGCGCACGCCGATACCGGGGTGGACGTCCAGGAGTTCATGGTCGCCCCGATCGGCGCTCCCTCCTTCAAGGAGTCGCTGCGCTGGGGTACCGAGGTCTACCACTCGCTCAAGTCCGTGCTCAAGAAGCAGGGCCTGTCCACCGGTCTCGGCGATGAGGGCGGCTTCGCCCCCGACGTCGCGGGCACCAAGGCCGCGCTGGACCTGATCGCCACGGCCATCGAGGCCACCGGCTTCAAGCTCGGCAGCGATGTGGCGCTGGCGCTGGACGTCGCGGCCACCGAGTTCTACACGGAGGGTTCGGGTTACGCCTTCGAGAAGGAAACCCGCACCGCCGAGCAGATGGCGGAGTTCTACGCTGGCCTGCTCGACTCCTACCCGCTGGTCTCGATCGAGGATCCGCTGTCCGAGGACGACTGGGACGGTTGGGTGGCGCTGACGTCGGCCATCGGTGACCGGATCCAGCTGGTCGGCGACGACCTTTTCGTCACCAACCCGGAACGTCTCGAGGACGGCATCGAACGCGGCGCCGCCAACGCGCTGCTGGTGAAGGTCAACCAGATCGGCACGCTCACCGAAACGCTGGATGCCGTTGCGCTGGCGCACAACAGCGGTTACCGCACCATGATGAGCCACCGCTCCGGCGAGACCGAGGACACCACCATCGCCGACCTCGCGGTCGCGGTGGGCAGCGGTCAGATCAAGACCGGTGCCCCGGCCCGCAGCGAGCGGGTGGCCAAGTACAACCAGTTGCTGCGCATCGAGGAGGCGCTGGGCGACGCTGCGCGTTTCGCGGGCGATCTCGCGTTCCCTCGGTTCGAGGCCAAGTAACGCAGGCGTCTGCGCACCCACACGTCGATGCCTGAAGCGAAGCGGCCAGACCCGAAGCGACGGTCCCCAGCCTCCCGACCCGGCAAGCCCGGTAAGGCTGGGGAGTCGAATCGGCCGCGCGCTTCACAGCCCCGGCGCCGGGCGGGCGAGTCCCGTCCGGCCCAGGCGGAACCGGTTGCCGACGAGACGGTCACCAAAGCCATTGCGGTGCAAGCTCAGCAGCAGGCCGAGCTGCAGTCCGAACAGCGGTTCGGGTCGACGGCGCGGCGGGCGGCGATCCTCGCCGCGGTGGTGTGTGTGTTGACGCTGACCATCGCCGGGCCGGTGCGCACCTATTTCGCCCAGCGCACCGAGATGAAACAACTCAAGGCCAGCGAGGAGCAGTTGCGCGCCAAGATCGCCGACTTGGAACAGCAGAAGGTCAAACTGGCCGACCCGGTGTACATCGCGGCCCAGGCCAGGGAGCGGCTCGGTTTCGTCATGCCCGGCGACACTCCGTATCAGGTGCAACTGCCGCCCGGGGCCATGGTGTCTGAGCCGGGAGAGCCTGTGCTGCCGGGATCTGCGGTGCCGGTGGGGCAGCCCTGGTACACCTCGCTGTGGCACACGATTGCCGATGAGCCCCATGGGGTTTCCCCGACCATCGGCGGACCACCGCCTGCACCGGGTGGGCCGCCTGCGCCGCCTGTTCCGCCGCCTGCCGAGCCCAGAGGTCCCAATGGTTGATCCCGCCGACATCGAGGCTGTGACACGGCAATTGGGCCGTGAGCCACGTGGCGTTCTTGAGGTCGCCTACCGCTGTCCCAACGGTGAGCCCGGTGTGGTCAAGACCGCGCCGAAACTGCCCGATGGCACGCCGTTCCCGACGTTGTATTACCTGACGCATCCGGCGCTGACTGCGGCCGCGAGTCGGCTGGAGTCCTCCGGGCTGATGCGGGAGATGACCGAACGCCTGCAAGACGATGAGGCCCTGGCCGCCGCGTATCGTCGGGCACACGAGTCGTATCTGGCCGAGCGGGACGAGATCGAATCGCTGGGCACCACGTTCACGGGCGGAGGTATGCCCGACCGCGTGAAGTGTCTGCATGTGGTGATGGCCCACTCGTTGGCAAAAGGCCCTGGTGTCAACCCCTTTGGTGACGAAGCGCTCGCAGTGCTGGCGGTCGAGCCGGCGATGGCAGGGATCTTGGATCGAGAGGTGTGGGTTTGAGTCGGGTCGGCGCAATTGACTGTGGCACGAACTCGATTCGTCTGCTGATCGCCGATCTGGTGGACGGCAAGCTTCGCGACGTGCACCGCGAGATGCGGGTCGTACGGCTGGGGCAAGGCGTCGACGCCACCGGCCAGTTCGCTCAGGAAGCCTTGGCGCGCACCGAATCCGCGCTGGCCGACTATGCGGCGTTGATGGCCGAGCACTCGGTGACCGCGGTGCGCATGGTCGCCACGTCGGCCGCGCGGGACGCCGGCAACCGGGACGAGTTCTTCGCGATGACCGCACGTCTGCTGGGCAAGGTGGTCCCGGGATCGGTGGCCGAGGTGATTACCGGTACCGAAGAGGCCGAGCTGTCGTTCCGCGGTGCAGTCGGTGAACTCGACCCTGCTGCAGGGCCTTTCGTCGTGGTCGATCTGGGTGGCGGCTCGACCGAACTGGTGCTCGGCGAGACCGCCGTGCAGGCAAGCTTCTCCGCCGACATCGGATGTGTCCGGCTCACCGAACGGTGCCTGCACTCCGACCCGCCCACCGCGGACCAGGTGGAGCAGGCACGGGCGGTGGCTCGTGACGGCCTGGCCGAGGCGCTGGCCGTGGTGCCGGTCGACGGTGCGCGCACATGGGTCGGTGTGGCCGGGACGATGACCACGCTCTCGGCGCTGGCGCAGCGGATGACTGAATACGATCCCGAGGCAATTCACCTGTCCCGCATCGGATTCGACGAGCTGCTCGGGGTATGCGAGCAGCTGATCGGGATGACCAAGGCCGAACGCCTCGCACTCGGGCCGATGCACGCCGGCCGCGCCGACGTGATCGGTGGCGGTGCGATCATCGTCGAGGAGTTGGCGGCTGTTCTCGGGAGCCGGGCCGGTATCGGTGAACTGGTGGTCAGCGAGCACGACATTCTCGACGGCATCGCGCTGTCGATCGCCTGACCTTTCGGCGGTTCTCCGCTTCGGCGCGCCTCTGCACGCTTCGAAAGCAACTCTCCGCGCGCCGATTTCTGCACCTGGGTCGTGATCCCACGCTCGGCGCAGCCCTGGTGTAGAAAGCGGCGGCGCGGCGCGGGATGTGACGCACGCGCGGCGGCGGGTGATCGGCAGGGCCCGCGGCAGCGGCTCACCGTTTTCTACCGTGGGGTCGCTGGACCACGCGATCGGCAGCCCTGGTGTAGAAAGCGGCGGGGCGGCGGCGCGGCGCGGCGCGGCACCCGGGCAGCGCAGCACCCCTCACATAAAACAACGGCCGAACGCGGTTGCCCGCGTCCGGCCGTCGCCTTGACTACTTAGATCAGGACGCAGTCCCGTGGTTGCTCGCCGGAGCGACCGCGGGGGCCGGGGCGGGCGTGATGACCGGCTGGGTGCCGGCCGGAACCAGCGCGGGCTCGGTGGCGGGAGCGGCCGGAGCACCCGGTGCCGGAGCAGCCGGAGCCGGAGCGCCCGGAGCGGCGGCGGGCGCACCCTCGGCGGGCACACCTTCGGCCGGCGAGAGCGCGGTGGCGGCGTTACCCGCACCGGTGGCGGCCGGTGCACCCTCGGCGACCGGGGTGCCGTGAGCGACCGGGGTCGACTCGGTGCCCGGGGCCGGAGCGGCCGGAACCGCTTCGGTGCCCGCCGGGGTTGCGGCCGGAGCGCCCGGAGCAGCCGGGGCTGCAGCCGGTGCCCCCGGAGCGCCCGGGGTGGCGGCCGGCGAGAGCGCGGTGGCGGCGTTGCCTGCACCGGTGCCGGCCGGTGCAGCCGGAACGGCGGCGGGCGCGGGAGCCGGGGAGACGGCGGCCGGAGCAGCATTCGGAGCACCGGCAGCCGGAGCTGCGGCGGGTGCCGGGGAGGCGGCGGCCGGAGCAGCGGCAGGAGCCGGACGCTTCGGGGCGCCGGCGGCCGGGGCCGCGGCGGGAGCAGCGGTCTTGTCCCACGCCAGCACGTCATGGCCGCCGGCGTTGTAGACGACGGACGTCGGCTGGTCGCCGGTGACGTCGAAGTAGATCTTGCCGCTGGTCTTCTGGCCCTGCGCGAGGGTGGCCGGGTTGACGCCCTGGGTGCTGGGCACCTGGAACAGCGCGCGGTAGTTCTGGCCGTCGGCGGCGCGGACGTTGAAGTTGGAGACGATCGGCGTCACCGAGCCCTGGAGGGCCTCGTTGGTCGCGGTGACCTCCCACAGGGTGCCGCGCGGCGTGTAGTTGATGGTGTCAGTGCTGGGCTTCAGGTCGCTGACCGTCCAGCTCTGGGTGCCGCCGTCCAGCTTGCCCTGGCCGCCGAGCGCAGCGGTGGTGACAGCACTGTCCTCGGCGTCGGCGAGCGCCATCGGGGCGCTGGCGACGATCGCCGCGGCGGCAATAGCCGCTCCGGCAAAGGCCGTACTGATGTTCGTCTTCTTCAAGGCGTTCACTCCTGACTGGTCCAAAGAAAGGTGGCAGGCCCCCCGGCAGTGGGACACCCACTTCATGCGAAGTTATCAGCTTAAGAGGACGGTTAGGAACAGTAGTTCACAGTTTCTGCCATCGGTGCCTGGCAGAAAGCGTCGTCGACCTGGCCCCGAATGCCGCTGGCCGGGCCCGAATGCGACGAGGACCAGCCAGTTTGCTTCCTCATCGAATCTCGATGAGCGGTAATGCCTGCCCTACCGACAGAGACAGCCGTTGACGCCCCAGTGCAGGCCAGGCTTGCACGGCGCAGAACGGCGCGCACTGGTGTTGGGCAGTGTCGGACCGGGTGCCGACGTGGACACAGCACTGGGTCAGCCGCTCTTCGATCATCGTGGACATGTCCATGAACGGCTTGACGGTCAGGCGCACCACGCGCTCGCCCAGCAGTTTGCGGATCTTGCGGTGTCGGCCGGGCAGTGCCGAGGACGCCAACGTCAGCAGTGTCCCCATACCCAGGTCGCAGCCCTCGCAGATGGCGCGCCAGACGTCACCGATCTGAGGGTGCGACAGCGACGACTGCTCCGAGAGCAGCCCGAGGAGTGACTCTTGAACGGCCATGCGCAGTTCGCGCGGGAGTTCGGCGTCGGCGATCCGATTGGACACCAGGCCCAGCTTGTCCTTGAGGCTCTCGGTGCCGATCAGCGATACCAGCGAGCGCCACTGGTCGTTGTCGTCGCGGACCAAATAGCCGACCGAGCAGCAGTGCGGGTGCGAGCAGGGCAGCGCGGTCAGGTCGCGCCAGGTGACGGCGCCGCCGGTCTGTGGTCCCAGCCGCTTGAGCACCCCGGTGTGGGTCAGCCGGTTCATGGGGTCGATCGCCCCCGAACGTCCGGAGCCGAACTGCGGCTGAATGGTGAGCCCACCGACGTACGGGGTGTCCAGGGCCAGCCGGACCATGTCGCCGATCTCGTCGTCGTTGACGCCCAGAGCAGTCGTCATCACCAGGGTGGTGAAGATCTCCCGCTCGGAGAGCCGCTGTAGGGCTTGGCTTTTGGTTCGCCGGAGGTCGCCGCCGCGGTGGTGACGGTGGGCCTGCTCGGACAATCCGTCGTACTGCAGGTACACCTCGACGCGTTCGCGGTGCGCGGTGAGCAGATCCAGCAACGCGTCGTCGTTGGCGATGCGTACCCCGTTGCTGTTGATGAGGATTCGGGTGATCGGCCGGGCCACCAGCTGGTCGAGCAGCTCGGCCAGGTTCGGGTGCAGGGTGGGTTCGCCGCCGCTGAGCATCAGGACGTCGATGCGGCCGTTCTCCCGGGCCAGCCGCTGGTCGACGTTGGCGAGCACGTCGGCGGTGGGCACCACATGCCGCAGATCGGGCGAACTGTCGGTGAAACAGGTGGGGCAGCGCAGGTTGCAGGTCTCGGCGATGTCCTGCAGCAGGATGCAGGTGTGCTGGGTCTGCATCTCGGGCAGGCCACGCAGGTAGGCCGACGGGATCGGGTCGAAGTTCCCGGCGACGTCGGGGATGTGAGCCTTGGTCGGGGCGGTCCACTCCTCGAGGTAGGACAGGATCGCGGGATCCTCGTCGTACAGGGTGCGTACCAACCCGTGTGTGCGGCAGCCACGTTCGAGCCAGATGTGCCCGTCGCGTTCGACCAGGATGCCGGCCAGACGCACGACGTCGGCCAGAGGGCGCTCGGGTGCCTCGCTGTGGCAGTGCGGGCAGAACGCGGTGACGTAGCGGTGCAGGCGGTCGCCGCGCAAACCCATTCCGGCGCTCACCGGGCGTACAGCTCCGGGTTGACGCCGGTGCAGAAGCCCGCAGTGAACAGCGACATCAGGGCCCAGCCCACCATCAGTCCGATGCCGAGGCCCCGTGCCGTCGGATTCTTGGACAGCAACATCAGGAACCCGCCGCCGAAGGCGACGGCGGCCAAGAACACTGCGGCCCCGCCGAAGACCAGGTTGGCGCTGCCGCCACGGCTGTCGAATGTGGCGGCGCCCAGGAAGGCGACCAACCCGATCACCAGGTTGAGAGCGGCATAGATGAACGGCCCGAGGATCACCATGAGGACGGAGATGCGCTGTGGGGGTTTCGGCGGTGGGCCGTACGAATAGGGAGTCGGGTACGGATATCCGGGATAGCCCGGAGGCGGAGGTGGCGGGGGACCGGGCTCACCGTGATAGGCCGGTGGGATCCCTTGTGGTTCAAAGCTTTGGGGGCCGAATGCAGGCGGTCCGGCCGGCGGTGGAGCAAAGCCATGGGGAGGTGTGTCATCGGGAGGATCGGGCGGTGTCGTCATGCGGGCACCTCCTCGGTACGGGCTGGGTTGCGATAGTACCCGCGGCGGTAGCCGTACCACAGGCGAAATCCCAGGATCAGCAGTGATGGCAGCAGGAACCATTGCGGGCGGGTCAGATCCAGCCACACGGTCTCGTTGGCCCGGACGAACTCGACGAGGAACCGGAACACCGCGTAGGCCGCGACGTACAGCACGAACAGCTCACCGGGCTTGCCGATCCGGGGACGCAGCCACAGCAACACGGCGAATGCGGTGAGCTGGAAGGCGATCTCGTACAGAAACGACGGATGCATCGCCAGGCCGGCCAGACATCCGGGACATTCGGGGGTGTCGGCCGGGGCGTGGATCCCCCATGGCAGCGTGGTGGGCCTTCCGGGGGCTTCGGTGAGGTGGCAGCCGATGCGGCCGATCGCCATGCCGAGCGCGACGGCGGGCGCGAACAGGTCGCCGGTCTTTCCGCGGTAGCCGCCGAGCCGCTTGGCGAGCAGCACGCCGAGGTAGGCCCCGAGCAGCCCGCCGAGGATGCTGCGGGAGCCGAACTGCCAGGCCTGCGCCAGGGTCGGATTGGCGCTGAAGTCCAGGTGATGTATCCACCCGGTCAACCTCATCCCGATCGCGCCACCGATCAGCGCGCCGGCGGCGGCGACCACGGACTGCTCGTTGACCGCGCCGCGCCGACGGGCCTCGGTGACGAACACGAGCAGGGCGGCGAACACCCCGAGGGCGACGAACAGGTTGTGCACCCCGATGGTGACGGGCCCCAGGTGCCACTGCGCAGTCACCTGCCGAACCTAACGCGCGACCGCTTCACCCGGCCAGCGACAGTCCGGCGGCGACGGCGAATCCCAGCACGGCCGCCAGTCCGGCGTCTTCGCCGGCTTTCTCGGTGGCCTCCGGGATCATCGAGCCCACCAGCATGACCAGCAGTGCACCGGCGGCGAATCCGTTGATCCCGCCCTGCAATTGGGCGCCGGCGACATCCTGCAGCTGGTAGCCGCCCACGGTGGCCAGCGCGCACAGTGCGGCGATCGCGGCCCATCCACCCACGATCCGGCGGGCCGGCTCTCCGGCGGATCGCATGTCGCTGGCCGACCCGATGGATTCGGGCAGGTTCGACACGAAGATGGAGACCACCAGTGCCAGGCTGACGCCGGCCCCGGTGGCGATACCGATGCCGAGTGCGGCCTGTTCGGGAATGCCGTCGAGCAGGGCGCCGAGCAGGAGGGGCAACCCGGCGGTCTGGGTTCCTTTGCGGCCCAGACGATCTACGGCTTTGTCAGCGAGATAGAACACTACGGCTCCGAGGGCCAGGCCGAGCGCCACCGCCCAGCCGCCGCTGGCTCGGAAGCCTTCCTCGGCGAGCTCGAAGGAGATGCTGGAGATGAGTGCCCCGGCGCCGAAACCGAGAACGAGGCCGACGAGACGTCGATTCCAGTCGCGGACGACACCGGCGACCGCGCCGATGAGCAAGGAGGATGCGGCGACCAGGCCCCAGGTCAACGCGGTGAGCACAGCCGCAGCATAAGACAGCGGCGGCTCAGAACCGGGGAAGCGGGGGTGGTGAGAATGTGGCGAAGCGCGAAATCGCACGACCGATCAGTGCGATCGATGAGGTTATGGCCCGATGATCAGGCGGCGTAGGGGCTACGGGTGGTGACCTGTCGCCGGTTGCCCGGACGACAGGCCACCGACGGCGTCAGCGCCGTGCGTTGCAGTTCGGGGGGTTTCCGCAGTGGTGGCCACCGTCGCAGGCATTACAGCGACAGGTGCAGGATCCCTTGGTTGCCATGCGCATCGTCGTTCAACTCCTCACTGTTCGGGTACCGTCGGTATGACCGGCAGCAAACTCCCGAGTATGGGTGGACATCAACATATAACGACTTCACAATAGTTCGCCCCACGGTGAAAATAAAGGATTCCCTAAACGGCGCGCGATTTTTGCGCGAGGGTTATTTCGACTGCGGACACGCCGGTGAACAGTGCGTGAAACTCTTTGGCTGCGGCGGATTTAGGGACTCAGGCGGAGGTGTCGCGGGCGCCGAGTCGGAGGTGCTCGATGTGGTAGATGGCCTCGTCGAGCAGGAGGGCGACGTGGTTGTCGTAGAGCCGGTACACGATATTGCGACCGGACCTGTCGCCGGTGACGAGGCCCAGCGCCCGCAATAACCGGAGTTGATTGGAAACCGCGGGCTGCTCCATGCCGACTGCAGCGGACAGTTCGGTGACCGAACACGGCGATTCCCGGAGTCGGGTCAGGATCAGCAATCGGTTGGGGGAGGCCAGGGCCTGCAGCGTCTCGGCGACTTTGGTCGCGGAGGCGGCGTCGAGGGACGCTGCCGGCGTCGCGTGCCCCTCAACTCCGTGGCCCATGGCACTCATTCAAGCATGCGGGACAAACACGGTTGATACATTTCAATCTTTACATGTATAAATGTGTGTGCCGTAATGGCTCAGCACGAACGAGAGGTGCAACTGATGACCGCTCTGTCGACTGACCGGTCGCCGCTGTCTCGCGCCGACGCCGGGCCTGCCGGTTCGCGCGGGGTCGGCGCATGGATCTGGTCGCTGGATTCGGTGCGCTGGGCGGTCGCAGCCCTCGTGCTGATGCTGTGCGGCGTGTTCGCGCAGTTGGCCGATGCTCCGCAACCGCTGTGGTGGACCCTGTATCTGGCGTGTTATCTCGCCGGCGGTTGGCAGTCGACGGTGTCCGGCGTGCAGGCGCTGCGCACCCGCACCCTCGATGTCGACCTGCTGATGATCCTCGCGGCGATCGGTGCGGCAGCCATCGGGCAGGTGTTCGACGGCGCGCTGTTGATCGTCATCTTCGCGACGTCGGGCGCGCTGGAGGACGTGGCCACCGCGCGCACCGAACGTTCGGTGCGGGGGCTGCTCGATCTGGCTCCGGCCGACGCGACCGTGCTCGCGCAGGACGGCACCCGCCGCGTCGTCGCCGCAGGCTCTCTTCGCCCCGGTGACCAGATCCTCATCCGGCCTGGGGAACGAATCTCGGCCGACGGCACCGTGTTCGGTGGGTCCTCGGACGTCGACCAGTCCTCGATCACCGGTGAACCGTTGCCGGCCATCAAACAGGTGGGCGACGACGTCTTCGCCGGAACGCTCAACACCACTGGGGCCCTGCAGGTCACCGTCACCCGCGACCCCTCGAGCACGGTGATGGCGCGCATTGTCGCGGCGGTCGCCGAGGCTTCGGCAACCAAGGCCACCACGCAGCTGTTCATCGAGAAGATCGAACAACGTTATTCGGTGCTGGTGGTGGCTTCCACCCTGGCGCTGTTCGCGGTGCCGTTGGTGTTGGGTGCCGATCTGCGCTCAACCCTGTTGCGCGCCATGACTTTCATGATCGTGGCCTCGCCGTGTGCTGTGGTGCTCGCGACCATGCCGCCGCTGTTGTGCTCGATCGCCAACGCCAGCCGACATGGCGTGCTGGTGAAGTCCGCGGTCGCCATGGAGCGACTGGCCGACACCGACGTCGTCGTGCTCGACAAGACCGGGACCTTGACCACAGGAGCTCCCCGCGTCGTGCAGATTGTGGGGCTGTCCGGTGGCGACAGCGGCGACATCCTCGCAACCGCTGCTGCCGCAGAGCAATTCAGCGAACATCCGATCGGGCGCGCCGTCGTCGCCGAGGCGGTGGCGCGAGGCATCTCGATTCCCGACGCCACCGGATTCACCGCTCGTGCGGGCCGTGGTGTCCGGGCGATCGTCGATGGGCGCACAGTCGAGGTCCTGAGTCCGGCGACGTATCGAGGCCCGGCGATCCCGGACGTGGCCGAGATGGAGGCCACCGGGTCGACTGCTGTCGTCGTCACCGTCGACGGTCGGGCGATCGGGGTGGTGGGTCTGCAGGATCGGGTGCGCCCGGGTGCCGCCGATGCGGTCCGGAAGCTGCACGCGCTCACCGGATGTCAGCCGGTTCTTCTCACCGGTGACAACCAGGCGGCGGCGGTGCGGCTGGCCCAGCGGCTGGGCATCGAGGATGTGCGGGGTGGTCTGCTGCCCGACGACAAGGCCGCCGCGGTTCGGGAACTGGGATCCGGTGGACGGCGCGTGCTGATGGTGGGCGACGGGATCAACGACGCACCGGCCATGGCATCCGCGCATTCCTCGATGGCGATGGGGCGTAGCGGTGCCGACCTCACGGTCGACACGGCTGACGTCGTCACCATCGGCGATGACCTCTCGACGATCGGCGCGGTGGTCGCGTTGTCCCGGCGGGCCCGGCGCCTGGTGATCGCCAACCTGGTGATCGCCGCCACCGTCATCACGGTCCTGGTGACCTGGGACCTGTTCGGACACTTGCCGTTACCACTCGGGGTGGCCGGTCACGAGGGATCGACCATGCTCGTCGCCCTCAACGGACTGCGACTGTTGAGCAGCCGTGCGTGGCCCCGCTCGTAGCGCTGAAACCTCAGCCCCGCAGCACATCCTTGAGCGCGTCGAGCACGGCGGGGTCCTCGATGGTGGAGGGCACCGGCTCGTCGAGCCCGTCGGCGATACCGCGCATGGTCTTGCGCAGGATCTTGCCCGAGCGGGTCTTCGGCAGCGCCGACACCACGTCGACCTTCTTGAAAACCGCCACGGCGCCGATGTTGTCCCGCACCCGGTCGACCAGCTCCTGAGTGATCCCCTCGGTCGAAGCACCGGTCTTGAGGACCACGAACCCGCGCGGCACTTGACCCTTGAGCTCGTCGGCGACACCGATCACCGCGCATTCGGCCACCGACGGATGGTCGGTGAGCACGGCCTCGATCGATCCGGTGGACAGGCGGTGCCCGGCCACGTTGATCACGTCGTCGGTGCGGCCCATGACGAACAGGTAGCCGTCGGAGTCGATGTAGCCGCCGTCGCCGGTGAGGTAGTACCCGGTGAACGCCGACAGATACGACGCGACATAGCGGTGGTCGTCGCCCCACAGCGTCGGCAATGTGCCGGGCGGCAGCGGCAGTTTGACGCAGATCGCGCCTTCCTCGCCGGCCTCGCACTGGCTGCCGTCCGAACGCAGGATCTGCACGTCGTAGCCGGGCATCGGTACCGTGGCTGAACCGGCCTTGATCGGCAGGGGCTCGACGCCCATCGGGTCGGCGGCGATGGCCCATCCGGTCTCGGTCTGCCACCAGTGATCGACCACCGGGATGCCGAGTTTGTCCGCGGCCCAGTGGTAGGTGTCGGGGTCGAGGCGCTCGCCGGCCTGGAACAGGTACTTGAGCCCGGACAGGTCGTAATCGGCCAGTCGGGTGGCGTCGGGGTCTTCCTTCTTGATCGCGCGGATCGCGGTCGGGGCGGTGAAGAGCGCCTTGACGCCGTACTCGGCGGCGACCCGCCAGAAGGCGCCGGCATCGGGGGTGCCGATCGGTTTGCCTTCGTAGAGAACGGTTGTCGCGCCGAGGAGTAACGGGGCGTACACGATGTAGGAGTGCCCGACAACCCAGCCGACGTCGGAGGCCGCCCAGAAGACGTCGCCGGGTGCCACGTCGTAGATGTGGCGCATGCTCCACAGCAGGGCCACCGCATGGCCGCCGTTGTCACGGACGATGCCCTTGGGTTTTCCTGTGGTGCCCGACGTGTAGAGCACGTACAGCGGATCGGTGGCGGCGACGGCCACCGGATCGACCGGTGCGGCGTCGGCCACCAGCTGCTGCCAGTCGTGATCGCGCCCGTCGACCAATTCGCAGGGACTCTGCTCGCGCTGCAGGATGACGCAGGCCCTGGGTTTGTGCTCGGCGATGTCGAGTGCCGCATCCAGCATCGGCTTGTACTCGATGATGCGGGTCGGCTCGATGCCGCAGGATGCGCTCACCACGACGACGGGGCGGGCGTCGTCGATGCGGGTGGCCAGCTCGTGGGCGGCGAACCCGCCGAACACCACCGAGTGCACCGCGCCGATGCGGGCGCAGGCCAGCATCGCGATGACGGCCTCGGGGACCATCGGCATGTAGACCACCACGAGGTCACCCTTGTTCACCCCGAGCTCACGCAGGGCCCCTGCGAACCGGGCGGTGGCGTCGCGCAGTTCGCGGTAGGTGTAGGTGGCCTTGGTGCCGGTGACGGGGGAGTCGTAGATCAGTGCGGCTTGATCGCCGCGCTCGGCGACGTGGCGGTCCAGGGCGTTGGCGCAGGTGTTGAGCTCGGCGTCGGGGAACCAGCGGTAGAACGGCGGGTTGGTGTCGTCGAGTACCCGCTGCGGCTCGGAAGTCCAGGTCACCGCCTTGGCGGCGTCGGCCCAGAACGTGGCCGGGTCGTTGAGGCTGGCTTCGAAGAGAGCACGGTAAAGGGCACCATCACCTGACATACCGGCACCGTAGCGTGTCGGGCCAGCCGAAATCGGTGATTGTCGCTGGTCGGTGGCCTGTCCGCGATGGGTGGTCAGTTACGCGCGGTCATCGGTCGGTGGAGGTCGGAAATGTCACTCCTGGAAGCGGTAGCCCATCCCCGCCTCGGTCAGCAGATGCACCGGATGCGACGGATCGTCCTCAAGCTTGCGGCGCAGCTGCGCCAGGTACACCCGCAGATAGTGGGTCTCCTTGGCATAGGCCGGGCCCCACACCTCACGCAGCAGTTCTTCGCGGCCCACCAACTTGCCGCGGTTGCGCACGAGCATCTCCAACATGCCCCATTCGGTGGGGGTGAGGTGAACCTCGTGGTTGTTCTTCGTCACCTTCTTGGCGGCGAGATCGACGGTGAACGACGAGGTTTCGATGACGGGCTCATCGGTCTCGGATGCGGCTGCTCCGCGGCGCACGGCCGCCCGCAGCCGGGCCAGGAACTCGTCCATGCCGAAGGGTTTGGTGACGTAGTCGTCGGCTCCGGCGTCAAGCGCCTCGACCTTGTCGGACGAGTCGGTACGGGCCGAGAGCACGATCACCGGTGCCGAGAGCCAACCGCGCAGGCCGGCCAGCACCTCGATGCCCGACATGTCGGGCAGGCCGAGGTCGAGCACGATCACGTCGGGCCGGTGATCGGCCGCGGCGCGCAGTCCCTGTCCGCCGTCGGTGGCGGTGTCGACCTCATAGCCGCGCACCGACAGGTTGATCCGCAGCGCACGCAGGATTTGAGGTTCGTCGTCGATCACCAGGACTCGGGTCTTGGGGGCGGTGGTGGATGTCATGCAGATTCGTCCTTTGGCGGTGCGGCAAGGTCGATTTCGACGGTCAGACCTCCGCCGGGGGTGTCGGTCGCCGAGATGGTGCCGCCCATGGCTTCGACGAAACCGCGCGCGACGGACAGGCCCAGCCCGACGCCGATGGTGGTGTTGTGGTCGCCGAGTCGTTGGAACGGCGCGAAGAGTTGTTCCTCGGCGCCGCGCGGCATTCCGGGGCCTTCGTCGATCACCGCGATCAGTACCCGGTCGGCCACCTGCCCGGCGCTGACCCGGATGGGGCCGTCGGGTGCATACCTCAGGGCATTGTCGATCAGGTTGGCCAGTACCCGCTCCAGCAGCCCGGCGTCGGCCATCGCGACGGCATCGCCGACCTCGACCTTCACCCGGTCCAGACCTTCGCGGGTGAATCCGGTGGCGCCCTTGCTGATTCCGAGCAGCGCGCGTTGCACGTTCTCCTCCAGATACACCCGGCGCAGCTCGGGGCGGACCACGCCGGCCGACAGGCGGGAGGAGTCCAGCAGGTTGCCCACCAGCGCGGTGAGCGCGTCGACGGATTCCTCGATGGTGGCCAGCAGTTCAGCGGTGTCCTCGGCGGAGAAGTCAATGTCCTCGCTGCGCAGGCTCGACGCCGCCGCCTTGGCCGCGGCGAGCGGGGTGCGCAGGTCGTGGCTGACCGCCGAGAGCAGCGACCGGCGCAGTTCGTCGGCCTGCGCGATCGCCGCGGCCTTGCCTGCCTCCTCGGTGAGCTCGCGTTGCTTGACCAGTCCGGCAGCCTGTTTGGCGACTGCACTCAGCACGCGGCGGTCACGGGCGGCGAGTTTGCGTCCGGCCATCAACAGCCAGAACTCGTCGTCGCCGACTTCGATCGCGGTGTCGGCGGTGTCCACCTCGGCACAGGGCTTCGTGCCGACGCACGCGACGATCTCAGCGGTTCCGTTCTGTTCGCGCAGCAGGCTCACCGCGCGTTGGGAGTACGTCTCGCGCAGGCGTTCCAGCAGGGTGGTGAGGTCGGCGCCGCGCAGCACCGACCCGGCGAACAGGGTCAGCAGTTCGGCCTCCTGCGAGGCCTTCCTGGCTTCGCGGGCCCGGCTCGCCGCCCCGTCTACCAGAGCCGCCACCGCTACGGCGACCAGCAGCAGCACGACGACGGTGACCGCGCTGTCGGGTTCGGAGATCGTGAACGTGTGCCGCGGCGCCACCAGGAAGTAGTTCAACAGCAGCCCGGACAGCAGGGCCGACAGCCCCGCGGGCGCGACACCACCCAGAAGCGCCACGACCAGCACACCGATGAAGAACAGCGCGCTCTCGCCGCTGACCCCGAGGATCGGATCCAGTACCCCGACGATCAGCAGGCAGATCGCGGACGGAACCACCAGGGCCGCAAGCCAGGACGCGACGTGGCGTTGCCGGGGTGTGGCGGTTGCCCAGCTGAACCCGCGACGGGCCTGGTCGTGGGTCACCATGTGGACATCGATCTTGCCCGACTGCTGCACCACAGCGGGCCCGATGCCCTCCTCGAAAATCCGGGCCCATCGGGACCGTCGCGAGGTGCCGAGCACCAACTGGGTGGCGTTGCGTTCGCGGGCGAAATCGAGCAGTGCCGCGGGTACGTCGTCGCCGACGACGGTGTGCACGGTGGCGCCCAGGCTGGCGGCCAGCTCCCGTACCTTCCCCATCTGCGGCGCCGAGACTCCCGAAAGCCCGTCTCCGCGAACGACGTGGACCACCATCAGCTCGGCGCTGGACTTCGAGGCGATGCGTGAGGCCCTGCGCACCAAGGTTTCCGACTCGGCACCGCCGGTGACGGCGACGACGACGCGTTCGCGGGCTTCCCACGTGTCGGTGATCTTGTTGTCGGCGCGGTATTTGGCCAGCGCGGCGTCGACCTGGTCGGCCAGCCACAGCAGGGCCAATTCCCTTAGTGCGGTGAGATTTCCGCGCCGGAAGTAGTTGGACAGGGCGGCGTCGACACGTTCGGGCGCGTACACGTTGCCGTGGGACAGCCTGCGCCGCAGTGCCTCCGGGGTGATGTCGACCAGCTCGATCTGGTCGGCCGCCCGGACGATCTCGTCGGGAACCTTCTCCTGCTGCTCGATTCCGGTGATCTGGGTGACCACGTCGTTGAGGCTTTCCAGGTGCTGCACGTTGACCGTCGAGATCACGGTGATGCCGGCGGCCAGCAGTTCCTCGACGTCCTGCCAACGTTTGGGGTTCTTGCTGCCCGGGGTGTTGGTGTGGGCGAGCTCGTCGACCAGCACTACCTGCGGGTTGCGGGCCAGCACCGCGGCCACGTCGAGTTCGGGGAAGGTGCCTCCCCGATACTCGACGTAGCGCGGCGGGATGATCTCGATGCCGTCGATCAGATCGGCGGTTTTCTTGCGCCCGTGGGTCTCGACCACCGCGGCGACGACGTCGGTGCCGCGTTCGAGGCGGCGGTGCGCCTCGCCGAGCATCGCGTAAGTCTTCCCCACGCCGGGCGCCGCGCCCAGATATATGCGCAGCTCACCGCGTTTGGTGGGGCTGGACGCCGACGTACTCACAAGACCATCATCCTCGTGCCTACAGTGCGTCGAGGGCGATGTTGAGTTCGAGCACGTTGACCCGCGGTTCGCCGAAGAAGCCCAGGGTGCGTCCGTCGGTGTGCTGGGCCACCATGGCGCGTACCAGTTCGGGGTTGAGGCCGCGGGCTTTCGCCACCCGGTTGGCCTGCAGATCGGCGTAGGCCACCGAGATGTTCGGGTCCAGGCCGCTGCCGCTGGCGGTGACGGCATCGGCCGGTACCGCGGGGTCGGCGGGCGCGCTGCCGCGGATCGGCACGATCAGGCCGAGGCTGTAGTCCTCGCCAGCCTTGGCGCATTCGACCCGCACACCCTCGTAGGTGTTGAGGAACGGGACTTTCGTCGCGTCGCAGGGCTCGTTGACGCTGACCACCTTCGTCGGGTGGGTGACGTTTCCGCGGGCATCGCGTGGTCCGATCACCGACAGCACTGCTCCCACACCGCCTCCGGTGCAGAACGGGCGGGAGCCGTCGACGCCGTCGAGCTTGCCGATGGCGACGCTGCGCGTGCACACCTGGGTGAGCAGGCTGGGCGTGTCGGGTTGGTCGACAATGCTTTCCGGGCCGAGGTTGCTCGCACTGGTGGCCATCGGGTCGTACCCGTCACCGGCCATCGACGGCCGGCTCTGGAAGTACCGAGGCAGCGGGTTGCCGTCGGTATCGGTGAAGGACTGACCGATCAGGCTGCTGCCCACCGGTTTTCCGTTCGCCTCGATCAGCGATCCGTCGGCTTTGTCGCGCAGGCCGGGGATCTGAGCCACCAGCCAGATGAAGACCGGGTAGCCGATCCCCAGGATCACGGTGAGTACCAGCAGCGCGCGCAGGGCCGCGGCGTGTTGACGAACCAGGTTGGAGATTTTCATGTCACATTCCCTGGAAGAGTTGGACGACGAGGTCGATCAGCTTGATGCCGATGAACGGCGCGATGATGCCGCCGAGGCCGTACACGTACAGGTTGCGGCTCAACAGCTTGGACGCGCTGCTCGGGGTGTAGCGGACGCCCTTGAGCGCCAACGGGATCAGCGCCACGATGATGATCGCGTTGAAGATCACCGCAGACAGGATCGCCGACTGCGGGCTGTGCAGCCGCATGATGTTGAGCAGATCCAGGCCGGGGAACAGGGCCACGAACAACGCCGGGATGATCGCGAAGTACTTCGCGATGTCGTTGGCGATCGAGAACGTGGTCAGTGCCCCACGGGTGATCAGCAGCTGCTTGCCGATCTCGACGATCTCGATGAGCTTGGTCGGGTCGGAGTCGAGATCCACCATGTTGCCGGCCTCTTTGGCCGCCGAGGTCCCGCTGTTCATTGCGACGCCGACGTCGGCCTGGGCCAGGGCGGGGGCGTCGTTGGTGCCGTCGCCGGTCATCGCGACGAGCTTGCCGCCGGCCTGCTCCTTCTTGATCAGCGCCATCTTGTCCTCGGGCGTGGCCTCGGCCAGGAAGTCGTCGACACCGGCCTCGTCGGCAATGGCCTTGGCCGTCAACGGATTGTCGCCGGTGATCATCACGGTGCGGATGCCCATGCGGCGCATCTCGTCGAAGCGTTCCCGCATGCCCTGCTTCACGACGTCCTTGAGGTGGATGACGCCCAGCACTTGGGCTTTTCCGTCGACCACGTGACCGACGGCCAGCGGGGTGCCACCGGCGGCGGAGATCCCGTCGACGATGTCGCCGAGCTGGGTCGGGACCTTGCCGCCTTCGGAGCGGATCCATTCGGCGACCGCACCGGTGGCGCCCTTGCGCAGGCGATGGTCACCGGACAGGTCGACACCGGACATCCGGGTGTTGGCACTGAATTCGACCCAGTGCGCCTTGTCGAGCTCACCGGGGGTGCGGCCGCGTAACCCGAACTCCTGCTTGGCGAACACCACGATCGAACGGCCCTCGGGGGTTTCGTCGGCCAGGCTGGACAGCTGTGCCGCGTCGGCGAGTTGCTCGGGTGTGACGCCGGACAGTGGCACGAACGCGGCGGCTTGGCGGTTGCCGAGGGTGATGGTGCCGGTCTTGTCGAGCAGCAGGGTGTTGACGTCACCGGCGGCTTCGACGGCGCGGCCGGACATGGCCAGCACGTTGCGCTGCACGAGCCGGTCCATGCCGGCGATGCCAATTGCCGACAGCAGGGCGCCGATCGTGGTGGGAATCAGGCACACCAGCAGCGACACCATGACGATGCCGGAGATGCCGCTCCCGTTGAGCGCCAGGGTGTCTGCGACGCCCGGGTTGTTGGCCTTGGAGAAGATGGCCAGCGGCTGCAGGGTGGCGACGGCGAAGACGAAGATGATCGTCAGCGACGCCAGCAGGATGTTGAGCGCAATCTCGTTCGGGGTCTTCTGCCGGTTGGCGCCCTCGACGAGGTTGATCATCCGGTCGATGAAGCTCTCGCCGGGCTTCTGGGTGATCTGGACGACGATGCGGTCGGACAGCACCGTGGTGCCGCCGGTGACGGCGCTCCGGTCGCCGCCGGACTCTCGGATGACGGGTGCCGATTCACCGGTGATCGCCGATTCATCCACCGAGGCAATGCCTTCCACGACATCGCCGTCGCCGGGAATCACCTGCCCGGCTTCGACCACCACGACGTCACCCTGCTGCAGCAGCGGAGCGGCCACTTCTTCTTCAACGCCTGAGGCGGTCAGGCGCCGCGCCATCGTGGAGGTCTTGGTCTTGCGCAGCGATTCGGCCTGGGCCTTGCCGCGTCCCTCGGCGACGGCCTCGGCCAAATTGGCGAAGATCACCGTGAGCCACAGCCAGACCACGATCAACCCGGCGAACCAGGACGGGTTGAGGACCGTGCACAGTGTTGCTGCTACGGCGCCGATCTCGACGATGAACATCACCGGGTTGCGCCACAGCGTGCGCGGATCGAGCTTGCGCAGCGCGTCGGGCGTCGATCTCCACAGCATCTTCGGGTCGAGCAGGCCGCCCTGGATTCGCGAGCCCTTTGTCACGCTGGAGTGGCTGCCGCCGTCGGCCGCCACTCTGGCGTGGCGGTCGGCGACAGGGGAGGAGTGAACTCTTGACATTTCAGTGAATTCCTTCAGCAAGGGGCCCGAGCGCAAGCATGGGCAAGAAGGTGAGGGCGACCAGAATCAGGGTGACGCCGGCGACCATGCCGACGAACTGGGGTCGATGGGTGGGCAGGGTGCCGACGGATTCGGGGGTCTTGCCCTGGCGGGCCAGCGATCCGGCCAGCGCCAGTACGAAGATGATCGGCAGGAAGCGGCCGAACACCATCGCCAGGCCGAGCGCGGTGTTGTACCACTCGGTGTTGACGCTGATGCCCGCGAACGCGGAACCGTTGTTGTTGGCGGCCGACGTGAACGCGTAGAGCACTTCCGACAGGCCGTGCGGTCCGGTGTTCAGCATGCCGGCGCGTTGGCCCGGCATGGCCATGGCCACCGCCGTGCCGGTCAATACGAGCAACGGGGTGATCAGGAAATACGTTGCGGCAAGCTTGATCTCCCGCGGGGTGATCTTCTTGCCCAGGTATTCCGGGGTGCGGCCGACCATCAGGCCAGCGACGAACACCGTGAGTATCGCGAGAACCAACATGCCGTACAGACCGGAGCCGACGCCGCCGGGAGCCACCTCACCGAGCTGCATGTTGAACATCGTGATCATGCCGCCGAGGCTGGTGTACGAGTCGTGGAACGAGTCCACCGCGCCGGTCGACGTCAGCGTCGTCGCATCCGCGAACACCGCGGAGTTGGCGATACCGAATCGCTGCTCGACACCTTCCATCGCTGTACCGGCAGCGGTGGGAACAGTGCCGTGGCCCTGCAGCTGGAACAGCATCATCAGGCTGACGCTGAGCGTCGCGATCACCGCCATCGCTGAGGCGATCGCCAGACCTTGTTTGGGGCTGCCGACCATGCGGCCGAACGTGCGCGGCAAGGAGAACGGGATCATCAGGATCAGGAAGATCTCCACCCAGTTGGTCCACGTGGTGGGGTTCTCGAACGGGTGCGCCGAGTTGGCGTTGAAGAAGCCGCCGCCGTTGGTGCCGAGCAGTTTGATGACTTCCTGGCTGGCGACCGGGCCACCCGGGATGGTCTGGGTGCCGCCCACGAGGGTGTTGACGACCTCGGTGTGCAGCGCGAAGTTCTGAATGGCCCCGCCGCCGACCAGGATCAGCGCACCGACGATCGAAATCGGCAGCAGGATACGGAGATTGCCGCGCACCAGGTCGACCCAGAAATTGCCGAGCTCGCCGGTATTACGCCGGGCCAGACCCCGGACGAAGGCCATCGCGACGGCCATGCCGACCGCGGCGGACACGAAGTTCTGCACCGCCAGGCCGGCCATCTGCACCAGGTGGCCCTGGGTTGATTCACCCGAATAGGCCTGCCAGTTCGTGTTGGTGACGAAGCTGACGGCAGTGTTCCAGGCCAGCGCCGGCGTCATCGGGGTGCCCGGATCGTTGAGGTGCAGCGGCAGCTTGCCCTGGACGAGTTGCAAGACGAACAGGAACAGGATGCTGATCGCGGAGAACGCCAGCACGCTGCGGGCATAGGCGCCCCAGGTCTGCTCGGCCTTCGGATCGGCGCCGATCAGGCGGTAGATGACGCGCTCCACGCGCGAATGCTTGTCCGACGCGTACACGCGGTACATGTAGTCGCCGAGCGGCAGGTGGACCACCGCCACCGCGGCGATGAGGACGACGAGGAAGACGATCCCCGCGGTTGTAGTAGTCACTAGAACCTTTCCGGAAACAACAGCGCCGCGAAGAGAAACAGCGCGATCAGAATGGCCAGGCCCAGGCCGACGACGTTTTCGTAGCTCACAGTCCCTCGACCAACTTCTGCACCAGGCCCAGCAGCGCAAAGATCGCCACGGTCAGCACCAAATAGAGCAGGACAGACATGTCGTCTCCGTTCGAAGACACGTTTACGGGCCTCCGGATTTCGGTGGCCTTTCCCAGGATCTGTCCAGGCAGATGCCGTGAACGGGGCCTTGACGCTTTCTTTACGGCCGCGGCGCCGTCCTTAACGGACTTCGTTCACGAAGACCCGGGCTGGCGTCAATGCGGCGTCAAAGTTCCCGCCGTGCCTGTCAAGGGCCCGCAAAGATGCTGGTGCACTCGTAGTTGGCGGCGGAGTCTCGAGCTGTACGCCCGTGGCAACCGGCCGGGGCGCCTTGCAGAAGAGGTTTCAGTGACGCTGCCGATCGGACTTCGATCATTGGGTGTGGTCGAGCTATCCCTACCAGCAACGGCTTTGGCGGACTCCCGTGTTGCCAAGCGGGCGCGTGATCACGGACTCGCCGTCGAGGTCCGCACCGGTGCAGACCTGATCACCGCGATCGGTGTGGGAATCCACCCGATGTTTCTCATCGTCTACGCCGACCAGATGACGGCCGATGAATTGGTGTTCTGCACAGCCAATCTGGGAGTGGGCCGGATCGTCGTGACGACGACCGACCAGGTCGACCTGCTCGTGTCGGCCACCGTGGCACACCGCAGGCAACGGGTGCTGGTGGGGCTGACGCGGGTGGCCGATGACAAGGTGGTCGACGCGGTGGTGGCGGGCCGGCGTCTGGATCTCGTCGGGCTCGCATGTGAAATCGGCTCCGGCGAGGACGCTTTCGTCAGTTATCCGGCCGCGATGGGTGACATGCTGGCGGAGATGGCCCAGATCCGGCGGGCGCACAGCATCGTGCTGACCCGGGTCGCGATCTCCGGGGACGGATTCGCCGTCGACGAGAGCCCGGGAGGGCTGTCGGAGCTGGCCGAGCTGATCGACCAGACGCTCGACGATGCGTGTGCGACGTTGCGTTTTCCACGACCGGTCGCCATGGTGACGGCCCAGCCTGCGGGAACGAGACGGCAACCCTGTACAGCGGACCTGCATCGGACATAAATTGAGCCGTGGGCCCAAAACGGCCCCAGGGCCGGCACCACGTCCAGTCAGCGCCGCAAGCGTCGCTGAAGGTCCTCGTTGTGGGTGCCGGGGTCGGTGGGATCTCCATCGCCCGTGGACTGCTGCGCGACGGACATGACGTCACGGTGTTCGAGCAGCGCCCCGAGGTGCGGGCCGGCGGCGGGGCCGTCACGATCTGGTCGAACGGCGAAGCGGTGCTGCGGCAGCTCGGCGTCGATATGGACGGGGCCGGCCAGGAGCTGGCCACCGTTCGGGTGGTGACTTCGACGGGACGCCCGATGACCACCCTCGACGTGGCCGCGATCGTGAGTCGGATGGGTGCGCCGGTGCGGATGGTCCCGCGTCGGATTCTGCTCGAGCGGCTGCTGGAAGGTTTTCCGGCGGAACGGATCCGGTGCAACGCGCAGGTGGTCGGCGTCGCGAACGGCAGCCACGGTGTTCGGCTCGATTTCGCCGACGGCAGTTGCGCGGAAGGCGATCTGGTGATCGGCGCGGACGGCCTGCACTCCAAGATCCGCGAGATCGTCGGCGCACCGCACGCGGAGCCGACCGGCTGGTGCAGCTGGCAAGGGCTGGCCGCGCTTCCGGACGGGGCCGATCGGCACGTCGCGTTCGTCATCGTCGGTGAGCACGGGAACCTCGGCCTCTGGCCGGCCGGAGACACCGAGGTGCAGTGGTGGTTCGACCTGCCATGGACGCCGGACTTCGTCCGGCCGGACCGCCCGATCGAGGTGATCCGCGCCAATTTCACCGGATGGTCCGAACTGGTCGACCAGGTACTTGCGACGTTGACCGACGACGATCTGGCACGTTCGCCCTATCCGCATTTCCGCCATCCGATTCCCGGGCCGGGCGATGGTGCGTTGACGTTGTTGGGCGATGCGGCCCACACGATGCCACCGACACTCGCGCAGGGGACCAACCAGGCACTGCTCGACACGATGGTGCTGTGCAAGGCGGTGTCGGACTTCCAGCACGGCGCCCACCGGGATCTCTCCAGTGCCCTGCGCTGGTACGAGAACACCCGCCGCCGTCGGGTCGCCGCGGTGTCACGGGTGGCCTCGCTGCAGGTGTCGCACGGTGAGGCCGTGCTGCGGCCCGCGGCGATGGTGCCGAACCGGATGATGACCTGGGTGTTGGCGACGTTCCTGCGGATGGTGAGTCACCGGCGGATGGCGGCGGGAATCGACCGGGACTTGGCCGCGGCGACGATCACCGGCAGGGATGAACATGCCCACTGAGGCGGTGCGGGTCCGCGGCGCGATCGATGCGCCGTCGAGGCGGCTGTGGCTGGTCAAATGGTGCATCCTGGCCGTGCCGCACTATCCGATCCTGATCGGCCTCTACCTGGTGTACCCGCTCGTGGTGCTGGCCGCGGGTATCGCGATCCTGTTCACCGGCCGGTATCCGCGGCCCCTGTTCGACTTCAACGTCGGCGTGCTGCGGTGGTCGTGGCGGGTGATGAACTACCGCTTCCCGATGAACACCACCGACCGATATCCGCCGTTCACCCTCAAAGCCGATTCCGACTATCCCGGCGATCTCGAGGTCGCCTATCCCGAGCAGCTCTCCCGAGGGGCCGTGCTGGTCAAGTGGTGGTTGTTGGCGCTGCCGCAGATCATCATGTGCTGGGCGATGGAGGCGCCGCTGCAAGTGCTGTGCGTCATCTCCGCGGTGCGGCTGTTGGCTCGGGGTGCAGTGTCGGAGGACATGTTCGATCTTCTGATGGGCATGGTCCGCTGGCGTTACCGTGTGGCTGTGTACGTGTCGTTGATGAGCGACGAATATCCACCCTTCCGATTGGATCTGGGCAGTAAGTATTGAAGCACCGTAATCCGTTGTTCCCCTACGTGTATCGGCTCGGTATGCCGATATTCGACAGGCTGTTCTACCGCCGCTACCGGCGGTCGGCGATGAGTCATGCGACGGGCCGGTTGTTGATGGTCGGGGTCGGGCCGGGGACCGATCTGCTGTTCCTTCCGGGGGCGGTGACGTCGGTCGCCGCGGTGGAGCCGGAGCCGGCGATGCGGCGGATGGCGCGTGCCCTGGCCCGGCGGCACGGCGTCGAGGTCGATGTCGTCGACGGGGCAGGGGAGTCGATTCCGTTTCCGGACAACAGTTTCGACTCGGTCCATGTCGGGCTGGTGTTGTGCTCGGTCGACGACGTTGCGGCCACGCTCGGTGAGATCCGGCGCGTGCTGGAGCCCGATGGCCGGTTGGTGGTTCTGGAGCATGTCCGCGGCGAGGGCCTGATGGGGCGGTTCCAGGACCTGATCGCCAGGCCGTGGGCGTGGCTGTCATCGGGGTGTGAACCCAACCGCCGCACCGTCGACGCCATCGCCGCGGCCGGGTTCGACACCAGTGGGCTGCGCAGTACCCAGCGGACGCTGGTGCCGCCGCCGTGCACACCACATCTGCAGGGGGTCGCGACTATTCGACGCTGACGGCCTCGATGATGTTGAGCCGCGCGGCCCGTCGCGCCGGTGGCAGCGAGCCCAGCAGGCTGATCGCCAGTGCACCGAGGGTGAACACCAGCGCCATCGGGCTCGGCCGGAACGTGACGTTGAAGTTCATGATGTCGCCGCTGACGAGGCTGAACAGCCACTGATCGACGAGCCCGACGAGCAGTCCCAGGATGCCGCCCACGATGCCGATGGCGGCTGCCTCGGCCAGCACCATGGCCAACGTGTAGCGACGGCTGGATCCCATCGCCCGCAGCACCCCGATCTCGCGGCGCCGTTCGAGCACCGACAGGGTCAGGGTGTTCAGCAGCGCGACCGCGGCGACGAACACCACGATGATCCACACCGCGTTGGCGATCAGCATGCTCTGGTGCAGCGGCGCTTCGAGACCGGCCAGGGCGGTGCGGCCGTCGTAGGCGTGATTCGGCGCGGCGACGACGTGACTCACGTTGGCCAGCAGACGGTCGGGATCGGTTCCCTTGACGGCAGTGACCTGCAACGTCGTCGACCCCGGTCGGTCGAACCAGGTACGCATCTGGTCGAGCCCCATCCCGACCGTGCCGATCACCGTCGAGAAGTAAGGGACCAGCGCCAGCACCTTCGCCTGCTGGGGGCCGTGCGGCGTCTGCAGTTGCAGGTCGTCGCCGACTCGGACATCGAGGGTCTTGCCCAGATTCTGGGAGAGCACCACGCCGCGACCGGCGAGCACGTCGTTGCGGGTCTGGTCGTCGAGGGCACGGAAGAGGGCATCGTGGCTGCCGGGGGCGAAACCGTCGAGCATGACGCGGGTGCCGCCGACGACGGCGAAGCCCAGGGCGCCCTCGGTGACATTAGCGACCCCGGGCACCTCGGTGACGTTCTGGGTAAGACCTTGCGGCAGAAGGCCGGTGGCGTACTCGTCGGGCGGGTTGGCACTCACCCAGACGTCGACGTCGGCGACCGGGGCGAAGACATCGCGGGCCGAGCGGATCATGTCGTTGTTCGTGCCGGTGATCACGACGGTCGTCACGACGGCGATCAGCACGGTCATCACCGTGGCCCACACGCGTCGCGGCGCGCGTTCGACGGTCGCCGCGCCCAGTGCTCCGGCCGATCCGAACAGGCGCGCCACCGCGGCCGTGGCTCTGACGATGGGGCCGGCGAGTGCGAATCCGAGCGCGATCTGTGCGGTGAACAGGGCCGCGATCGCCACGAACGCCACCGAACCCGGCTGGTAGAACACGATCAGGACCGACGCCGCCAGCACCGCTATCGCCGCGAGGCCGGTGACGATGCGCAGCCAGCGCGGCACGTTGTCCGCCGCCGATACGCCGACCGGGGCCAGCGCCTCGATCGGCGAGACCTTGTACACCTGCCGAGCCGCCATCGCCGACGCCGCCACACTTGTGAGTGCCGTGGCGGCGATGGCCACTGGAATCGCGTAGTTGGGCAGCCAGTACTCGATGCGCGCTTCGAGGCCCTGGGTCATGGTCGGTGGCAGCCGGCCGATCGCCATGCGGCCCAACACAATTCCGAACAGTGAGCCGATGGTGCCGCCGATCAGCCCGAGGATCGTGGCCTCGGCCAGCATGTCACGGACGATGGTGGTGCGCCGGCCGCCGATGGCTCGCAGCATCGAGATGACCGGGCGGCGTTGGGCGATCGCCATCGTCATCGTGGTGTAGATCAGGAACGCGCCGACCACCAGCGCGACCGCCGCGCCCATCAACGCCATGTAGTTCATCAGCTTGACGCCGTCACCGGCGCGGGCCGCCCGCGAACTCGGGGCGGCGACCAGGGCCCGGCCGTTCACCGCCGCGGTGACCTGATCTCTCACTGTGTTGAGGTCGGCGCCCGGTGTGGTGGTGATCAGGATCGAGTCGAGCTGGCCCAGCCTGCCGGTGACCTTCTGCGCCAACGGGAGTGGGGCCAGCACATAATGGCCGCCGTTGAGGTCGGCGAGCTGCTTGCCCTCAAGGACTTCGGAGACAGTCACCGAGCCCGACCCGAGCTGGAACGTCTCGCCTTTCGCGTGACCGACGGCGGGCCCGACGCGCACACCCTCTTGTGCCGTCGGGGTTTGAACATCCACTCCAACGGCATCTTTCAGGGCGCCTTCCAGTGCACGACTGCGGTCGTCGGCACCGAACAGCAGTACCGGTTCGGTCGCGGTGGGCGCGGACATCCGGAGCATCGGGGCGGCGGTCGCGACGCCGGGAACCTTGGCGACGTCAGCTGCTACCGATTCGGGAAACCCCGCGTCGGTGACACCCGAAACCTCGAGGGCGGCGATACCGGCGACGCCGTCCGCCAGCCGGTTGACCGATCCGGTGATCGACCCGAAGATGCCGAGGATCGCCACGAGATACATTGCCGAGACGGCCATTACGGCGATGGAGGCGAGGGTGCGCCGCCGGTGCACGATGAGTTCGCGCAGGCTGAAAACTCGGAGCCGACTTGCCGCGGCTGCGAGTCTGGTGATGAGCGCTCGCGCGAAGAACATCAGACCGAGCCCGGCACCACCGACATCTCGTCGGAGCCGAGCCGTCCGTCCTGCAACGTGATCACCCGGTCGGTGGCGGCCGCGGCCTCGGCGTTGTGGGTCACCATCACCACCAGCCGGCCCAGGCCCTCCTCGTGGGCGACCTCGCCGAGCAGGGTCAGGATCGCCGCGCCCGTCGTCGAGTCCAGATTGCCCGTCGGTTCGTCGGCGAGGATCAGCGGTGGGTCCATCATCATGGCCCGGGCCACCGCGACGCGTTGCATCTGGCCGCCGGACAGCTCGGATGGGCGGTGCTCGGTCCGGTTGCCCAGGCCGACGCGGTCCAGCAGCTCCACAGCCTGGGGTTTCACCTTGCCGAGCCGGACCCCGTCGAGCAGCTTCGGGACGGCCACGTTCTCCCAGGCCGACAGGGTGGGCAGCAGGTTGAAGAACTGGAAGACGAAGCCCACCCGGTGGTGGCGGAACGCCGACTGCTGCTCGTCGCCCAGGCGTCCGATCTCCTCACCGTCGAAGGTGATCGAGCCCGAGTCGGGGGAGTCCAGCGCGCCCAGGAGGTGCAGCAGCGTGCTCTTACCTGCGCCGGAGGGGCCGATGATCGAGACGAACTGCCCGCCGTTGAGCTGGAGGCTGATCTCGTCGAGGGCGCGGACCACCTGGCCGCCGACCGTGTACTCGCGCACGACGTCGCGCAGTTCGATGGCCAGTTCGGGCATCGCAGCCTCCCGGGAGTCGGGATATCCGCAGCCTACGCCCGGCGCCCGCGTCCAACGTTGGCTTATGTGCGAGTTCCTGGCCGAACTTCGCACACAAGCCAACACTCAACGCGCGCTCAGTGTGGCGACGAACCGGGCCTTCTGGTCGCTGGCCCGGATGATGCGGGGGTTGGTCAGCAGGTAGCGCTGGCCGCGGTGTCTCACGCTGGCCGTTCCGGCGGCGCGGACATTGCGCACCCAGTCGGAGCGCTCGCCGTAGTTCAGCACGACCGAGACGGACTTGTGGTCGACGAACGCCATGACCGGGGTCCGGTATGACTTGCCCGACTTGCGGCCGGTGTGCTCGATGACGGCCATGTAGGGCAGCCACGGCGCCCACAGCCGTTGCAGTGGATTGGTGACGTACTTGTTGAAGTGAGCGATCACCCGCATCGCCCGAGGTCCCAGTGTTGCCGCGATCCGTTCGGCAACTACGGCAATCGAATTCGCGATACTGCTCGGCATATGCGGCCCCCGTCGCTGTCCCACCCCTGGGACACATTCAACCAAACCTGCGCCACCCCTCCTGCGTGGGTTTGGTTCCGGCGCCCAGCCGGCATCCCCGGGGAATATGCGCATGTCCGGCCGGGTTGCAGCACCGCATGGCTGAAATCATGCGCCGCTGGGAGATGGATGGAATCGGCCGAGACGCACTCCGGTTGCGTGAGGTGGCCATCCCGCAACCGGGCCCCGGCGACGTCCTGATCAAGGTGGCCGCGGTGGCGTTGAACCATCGCGACAAGATGGTGATCGAAACGGGGCGCGGCCTGCCGCTGGAATTCCCCTTTACACCAGGATCCGATCTCGCCGGGACCGTCGTCGCGGCCGGCGATTCGGTGACCCGATTCGCCGTGGACGATCAGGTGATCTCGGTGTTCACCCCGGACTGGATCGACGGTGCCCGGGCGGGTGACGCGCGGACGCCCTCGTACTGGACGCTCGGCGGTTTCCACCCCGGAGTGCTCGCCGAATATGTGGCGCTGCCGCAAGATTGGGTGGTTCGGGCTCCTCGGACCCTGTCGGCGGCCGAGGCCAGCACGCTGCCGGTTGCCGGCCTCACGGCGTGGTTTGCGCTGGTCGAACGGGGGCACGTTCGAGCCGGTGACGTCGTGCTGGTCGAAGGCACCGGTGGCGTCGCGTTGTTCGGAGTCCAGATCGCGAAGATGCACGGCGCCGAGGTCATTGTGTCGGGCAGTGCGGACAAACTGGACCGAGTCGCACAACTGGGCGCAGACCACGTCGTGGATCGGCGCAGCGCGGACTGGGCCGAGACCATCCTCGCCATCACAGGCGACCGCGGTGTGGACCACGTGCTGGAGCTCGTCGGGGGCGCGCATCTCGGCAAGGCCGCCCAGGTCGTCGCAGTCGGCGGCCACATCCATCTCATCGGGGCGCTCGACGGGTTCGAGGTCTCGACACCGGTCATGCCAATACTGATGAAAGACATCACAATTCACGGTATCGGCACTGGGCATCGGCGCGCACTCGGCGACCTGGTCAGCGCCATCGACGCCACCGGGACGAAACCCGTAGTCGGTGCACGCCACCCGTTCGACGATCTCCCAGCGGCGCTCGACCATCTCGATCGCGGCCCGTTCGGCAAGGTGGTCGTCGAGGTGGGTTGATCGATACCTCGGGTGCTACTCGGGGCGGTCTGATGAGGACGTATCGACCTGAAATATGCTCTCCTGCGACGCCCCCATAGCCCAATTGGCAGAGGCAGCGGACTTAAAATCCGCCAAGTGTCGGTTCGAGTCCGACTGGGGGCACCATAAAACCCTGGTAGGGGCGGGGTTTCTGTAGTTAGGTGGGCTACGTGCCCACGAAAGTACCGGCGAAATGATTAAGGCGGCGAGCGGAAAGCTCAAGGCCGACACCGTGGCCGAGTATGCCCGTGAGCTGCGGACGTATGTGCTGCCGACGCTGGGCGGGTTAGCTGTCGCCAGCATCACCGTGGCGCGTGTGGAGGCGCTTCTGGCGGCCTTGGGTGCGGCAGACCTCCCCGCAGGGCGACCGGAAGCCGCTCACGGCGGGCACCGTAAAGCACATCTGGGACGTGAACCGGCGCGTGTTCAAGTACGCCCTACAGCACAAAGCGATCACGGTGAACCCATGCGAGGCAGTGGACTTCTCGGCGAGCCGTTCGACGGGCGACACGGATAGTTTCGAGCACAACCCACTGTCGGCGGGGGAGGTCGCAGCGCTCGTTGCGGCGGTAGCCGGTGACCCGCCCGAGACCCACACAGCCGCAACATTGCCCGCGTACCCGGTGTACGCGCTGATGGTGGAGTTCATGGCCTACACGGGCGTTCGCACAGACGAGAACACCGGCCTAGAAGTGGGTGATCTGGTGTTCGCACCCGGTGCCGGCCCGCTGCCCCGATGCACGGTGCAGGTTCGCCGAACCAAGAAACGCAAAGGCGGCGAGTGGGTTTCGGGCACCCACAAGAGCGTGCGGTCCCGCCGTGGCTCGCGGCGAAACTTGCTGATTACCTGGCTAATACGCACCCGCACGGCGACGGCCCAGCTGCGCCGCTATGGCCGAGCCGGAAGAACGGCGGCGGGTACCGCGCGAAGGGTACGCGGTACGCCGTGCCGCTGAATTGGAGCCAGCCGATTGCTCGAGGGGGGTTCTACGACACCATCTTTAAGCCCGTCCTGGAGGCTGTCGGGTTGCCCGCGAGCCGACCCGCTACCGCTACAACGCCCGCTGTGCGCGGGGTACGGCTACACGACCTCCGGCACACTTACGCGGTAATGCACCTGAGCGAGGGAACGCACTTCATGCGCGTCAGCCAGCTCCTGGGCCACTCGACCTACACGCTCAGGCTGAACACGTACGGCGACTGAATCCCAGCGGAGCAGTACGCCGACGACCTACCCGAACCACCAGCCCCGGCGAAGCCCGCGAAGCTGCCGGATAACGTGATCAATTTGTTTGCGCGGCAAGCGAAGTAGACTGATTTGGTTCTTGAAGCGAATCCATGGCCGTCGTCCAATCGCGAACCAGTGTCATGATTTCGTCCATGGAGTCAAAGCCCCGTTCGATTGCTGAGAACGGGACCCGCAGGTCCCTGCTCATTCGTCCGATGGCTGAGAGCTGCTTCCTGTATTGGGCGTAGTTGCCGAACTTTTCGGCAAGTGAGGCAGGGATTTCCTTAACCCGGCCGATATTCTCCATGTCAACTGCCTCACGCATAATTGGATCGCGTAGCATTTCGACCATTTCAAACATGGTGTCGTTCAACTCGCTAGCGTCGCCCGCTGCTTGCCTGACGTATTGCTCGAATCGGTCTGCGTAGGGCTGCATCTCCTTTGCGATTCGTTTGTAGTAGAACATTTTCTGACTAGTACTCGCGTTCGGATGAATCGGATTGGCTTGTAAGACTTCGGGGCCCAAAGCTCGTATCGCTTCGAACCCCGTGGTGAGATGAGCTACAAATGCGTCGGCTTGCGCCAAAGCTTCTGCGGCCAGATCAATAAGGCCGGGGCCGCCTCGGCTATCAGTAGCGCCATCCTCGCCCGAAGGCGCAGCCGATCCACCCCCGCCGTTTGTCGGCCTTGGAGTGTCCCCAACGCGGGTTACTGGAGTGCCGCCATCGCCGTCGGAACCCGGCGTGCCAGGGTTGGAATCTGGAACTGTCACCTCGGGCTTGGTTGCGACCGACTTCGCCGCTTTGGCGAGACGCGCACCCATCTCGTCGATCAGCGCTCGGTACGGCGCTGAACTCTCTTCCAGCTTCCTTGTTTCCGTCCAGTCAATCCACTGCCGCTCCTTTGCGGCGTCAAATATCCGCCGCTCGTCGTCCGTTTCCGGGTCGACTGGTACCCACAGGATCGGCAGGATTAGCTCACTGAGGTCAGAATTCTTGGCTTTCTCTGAAAACTCGTCGAACTCCTCCCGACACATCGTGCTCTTCACGTAGCTCGGGGAGATGACTGGGATGAAGAATGTAGTACCCGAGATGGTCGTGCTGATCTTGGATCGCCACTCCTCGCCCCACTCCAACTTGTGGTCGCCGGTTCGGTCGAAGAAACTGGCTAAGGCCTCGCCGCGATGCATCTTGAACGCGTGATCAAGCTTCGCCTTGAGGCGCCTGATCTGACCCTCGCTGCCTTCGTCGTCCGCGTGTGCATAACTCCAAAATGCTGTTGCCGTCTGCAAGCCCCCGAATGACATGGCTGCAATTCTGCCAGCTGGACGGCTAGCAGGCCTAGCTAACACGAAAATGCCGGCGAAATACCGGCGTCCGAGGGCCTACTCCAGCCCTACCGCAGCCGAACTGTAGGCGTACCTGCAATGCCGAAAAGTGGTGCGGTGCAGGCAGTATGGGTGTCCGGGCAAAGGTGTTCCCGCTGGTCGTCGGAAGCGGCTCGTACCTACTCAAAATCCGCCAAGTGTCGGTTCGAGTCCGACTGGGGGCACTGACGTCGTTGCGGCTAGAAGAGCCGGTGAACCGACCTCAATTTGCACCTAGACTCCGAGAATGCGCGTTCCCCGTCGAGTCGGAGAGTTCAACAAGCGAGTCACCAATCCGGCAGCGCGCGCGATCACACCGTGGCTACCGAACCTCGGGACGCTCGAGCATGTCGGGCGGAAGTCGGGTAAGCGATATCGAACGCCCCTGTTGGTGTTCAAGACCCACGATGGCTACGCCATCCTCGTCGGCTACGGCCCTCAGACGGACTGGTTGAAGAACGTGTTGGCCGGGGGACGGGCAGCGCTGCACAAGCGGGGACGGGCTTTCGACCTGACCAACCCACGGGTGGTGAGCAAGGCCGAGGCCGCGCCACTCGTCACACGCAGTTCCCGGCTGCTCTACAACGCTTTTCCCTATAACGAGGCGTCTCTGCTGCTGACGATCGCGCGCTGACCTCTTCACCGCACCAACACCAACGGCCACCCGAAACTCGGGTGGCCGTTGGGCTTGCAGGCAGGCTCAGCCCTTGTCGAGCAACCGCTCGATGTTGTTGACCCCGGCCGGGGTGATGCCGGATTTCTCATCGCTGGCGAGGACGATGAAGCCCGGGCCCTGGTGGTTCTTGGTGATCAGCACGGTCTCGTTGCCCATCCCGAAGCTGGGGTCCTGCTTCTTGATCGGCGCGACGATCTGGCTGTTCAGTGCCGCGACGAAGTTCTGGTCGATGTTGTCGGTGTTCCAGGTGCGGTAGCCGTGGGGGCTCTTTTCGATCGGGCCCGCCTGGGTGTGGCCGCGCACCCCGATCACCGAGGTCTTCCAGGCCTTCTCATCCCTGGTGACCTTGTGGTTCTTGACGGCCTGGTCGATGTCGGCGCGGGCGGTGGGGTCGAGCAGGGTCACGTGGATGTGCAGCTGATCCTGGCCGCGGTTGTCGGCGGAGTTGATGCCCAGCGCCCAGTCCGGGGCCTGGCCCTGGTTGCCCGGTGGCAGAATGCTGACCTGCTCGAAGGCGTCTTTGAAGTAGTGGGGAGCATCGCTGCCCAGTAGGTTGTCGCACTCGATGCCGGTCTCGCGGGCCGTCGGGATCACCAGCAGGTCGGTCAGCTGGGCGGGGTGGTGTCCTTGCCGGACGGCGTAGCCGCGGGACTTGTCCCCGCCGGGGAACACCACGTCGATGGCGCCGTCCTTGTGTGCTGGCGTGGCGTACCTGACGTCCTTCCAGAGATCGACGTTGTCGTGCACGTTCCCGCACGGACCGAAGTCCGGGACCTTTGCGCCGGCGGTCGGCGCGACGGCGAGGCCCATCACCGGTACGGCCGCCGCTGCGGCGATGAGTGCGGCGCGGCGCACGAAGCCGATGCGGTTGGTGGTGTTGTTGGTGGTGGTCATGTGGTGTTCCCCTCGGTGGGTGTTGGTGTGTTGAAAACACCATCCCGTGTGGGAGCGGCCGGGTCTGTCCGCTGGTCAGGCCATGAATCGCCCGAATCGCGGGTCCACCGATCGGGGGAACGCCCCTACGATCGGTCGGTATGACCAGTAAGCCTGCTTTGATCCTGGCCTTGGCGGCGTTCGCCGCAGCTGTCCCTGCCGTCCTGCCGGCGACGGCCACCGCAGCACCGTGCTCCGACGTTGAGGTGGTGTTCGCCCGCGGCACCAACGAGCCCCCGGGCCTGGGCAGTGTCGGTGGGCCCTTCGTCGATGACCTGCGGGCGCGGGTGGCCCCGCGCACCGTCGACGCAACCGCGGTCGACTACCCGGCGACCAATGACTTCAACGTCAGTACCCCGGCCGGCACTGACGCGGCGCGGTCTCTCATCGAGTCCGTCGCGGCCAGCTGTCCGAATACGAAGATGGTGCTCGGCGGCTACTCGCAGGGCGCGGCAGTGATCGAAAAGGCCACCAACGAGGCGTCTCCTCAGGTCGCTGACCATGTCGCGGCCACCGCGCTGTTCGGTACACCGCAAACCAGCTTCTCGGGACTTCTGGCCGCTGGCCAGACGCTGCCGATGCTGGCACCGCAGTACACGGCCAACTCCATCGCCCAGTGCAACGAGGGCGACCCGATCTGTTGGGAAGGCGGCTGGGACATGGGGGCCCACGTGTCCTATGTGCAGTCCGGAAAGGTCGCGCAGGCAGCCGATTTCGCTGCCGGCAAGCTGTAACTCGGAGCCGCGAAAATCAGTTGAGTCTTCGGACATTCTGGGCGCTCACGGTGGAGCCGTCCCACCGCAGATCGGCAGCCATCTTGATGGTGGGACAGCACTCGCCATCGTTGGGTCCGTTGGCCAGCCAGTTCACGTGCGCGACACCATCACTGATCGACAGGTCGGTCACAACCTCGCGGCTGTGCGTGAGGTCGCCCAGGTTCACCCCACCCAACAGCGTCGGCCCGGCTGTGTAGAGCTGCACCGTCTCGGGCCAGGGCACCCCACCGGCGCTGCAGTCGGTCACCATCGCGGCATCGGTGTTGGTGCCGCCCGTAAGGTTGCCGAACGCGACCTTGTAGCTCCGGTCCGGCTCGTCGTTTCGCTGAGCGATCCTCACCGAGCCGGGATGTGAATCTTGCGGCGGCAGTTGCCCGTTCACCAGGTTGCCCGGGTCGTGCTGACACAGCGCCGGCACCGGTGCGGACAGCAGGTCCTGCAGCGTGACCGAGTTACCGGCAGCCGGGGCCGCGGGAGACGGATCGGCGCATCCTGTCGCCGATGCGAACAAGCCGACCACACCCGTCAGCCTGATCATCACGTTGCCGATTTTCATGTCCGCCCCCTCACAGCGTCTTCCACGTCAGCGCACGCCGCACCTTGGCACCCGGGCGGGTGCCGGCTCCTCCCGGCGCAGCTCGGCCGGGTCGGTGCCTCTGCGGAGCCGCTCATAGGTCGACAGCAGCTGTTCCAACGATCCGACGGTGAAGCCGAGATGGTCGATGCCGTAGACCTTCCGGCGCAGCCGGGCCAGTGGGAACAGGTAGCGCAGGAATCGCGGGACCTTGACCAGAGCGAGGCGATGGCTTTCCTCGTCCCACGTCAAGAAGGCGATCTTCGAATCCTCGTGAACGACGCGGGCTCCGAATACCGTCCCATACCAAGCGATTACCTCGTCGCTGCGCGCGGTCTTGACCACCCAGTGCGCCAGGTACTCCGGTGCCAGCCGGTTCCCGTCCCTGGCGTCGCTGCCCTGCATGCCTTGCACGCTCATCCGTCAAGTGTCGTGCGGGGCAGCAAGGCTGCGTAGCGTAGTCGGCTACCTAATTCTGTCGTCCCGCGTTTGGGTCGCTCCCGCGCTACAGCCGGTTCATACTGCACAGATGCGTGCCCGGGCCGGTATCGCGGCGCCGACGGCCGCGATCGCACTCTTGGCCGGGTGTGCGCCTGGAGCAGGGCTGTCCGACGTGAAGATCGTGATCGACGGCGACGTCCACACCCTGGCCGCGCAGGTCACCTGCACCAGATTCCCTGACGGCAACCTGCTGATCTACGCCTCGCCGTCGGCGACGAATCACCGACAAAGCGTCCGGGTGATGCTGGCGACGACACACCGCCTGGTCGTCACGGCGGCGGGATTCCATATCCCCGAGGGCAGTGGATTCACCAAGGACTCTCAAGAGATGACGGCCATCAAGGTCGACGACGTCTACACGATCAGTGGCCGGATGCCTGCCGGGGAAGGGCCGGGGTGGCGCCAGGTCAAGATCGAGATAGCCTGCCCGGGGTACCAACAGCCGAAAGGTCGACCCGACACCGTGCCCGCGATCGGAAGCCCCTGACCAGACATGGTCGGCAATCATCTGCATCGCGTGGCCTCACAGGCGATACTGCGTCTATAGCGAACGATCAGGGGAGATTGGAAGTGGATTCGCGCGTCGGTACGACGTTCGGCAAGTACTCGATCACGCGCCTGCTGGGTAGAGGCGGGATGGGGGAGGTGTACGAGGCCTTCGATGCGGACAAGAACCGGACCGTGGCCTTGAAGATCCTTGCCGATCAGTACTCCAACGACGCCATCTTCCGTACCCGCTTCCAGCGGGAATCGCATGCGGCGGCGGTCTTGCAGGAACCGCACGTCATCCCGATCCATGACTGGGGCGAGATCGACGGCAGCCTCTACATCGACATGCGGTTGGTGCAGGGTGCGACGCTGTCGGACCTGATCTCCGATGGTCCGCTGGAACCGGCGCGGGTGGTGGCCATCATCAGCCAGATCGCCGCGGCCTTGGACGCGGCGCACGCGGCGGGGTTGATCCACCGCGACATCAAGCCGCAGAACATCATCGTCACGCCGGCCGATTTCGCCTACCTCGTCGACTTCGGCATCGCCGAGAGCCAGGGCGACAGTCGGCTGACCACCGAGGGATCGCGTATCGGCACCATGAATTACATGGCGCCCGAACGGTTCACGGGCCAGACGGTGACGCCGGCGGTCGACTCCTACTCGCTGGCCTGTGTGTTGTACGAGGCGTTGACCGGTCACCCCCCGTTCGCCGGCGACAACCTGGAAAATCTGCTCGCAGCACACATTTCCGCACCGCCTCCGCGTGCGAGCGTCACGAATCCCACGGTGCCCTCGACTCTCGACGATGTGGTGGCCCGGGGTATGGCCAAGGACCCCGACGACCGGTACGGATCCGCGGGCGCGTTGGGCCGGGCGGCCCAACGCGCGCTGCAGGCCGGCTCGGCGCCGACGACCCTGCCGCATCAGGCGTCGACGCTTGCCGCCCCCACGGTCGGTCCACCGCCGGTCCAACGTGCGGAGCCCGCCCATTCCGAGCCGCGCCGTCGGGGCTGGGTGCTGCCAACCGTCATCGCCGTGGCGGCCGCGCTGATTCTCGGCGGCCTCGGCGTCGTGATCGGCATGCTTGCCACCGACGCCGGCCAGCCTGCGGACACCCCACCTTCCGCGTCTGGCAAGGATGCGGGGCAGGACGGAGGTCCGCTGCCGCCGCTGGTCACCGGTCCCGATCAGAGCAGCCTGCACCAGACGTGCGACGACGGTTTCGCAGCCACCACGGCCAGCGGGTTCGGCAGCCGCGCTGGACGCGGAACACCGGAAACCTCATGCCTTTTCACCAACAGCGTGCTGACGTCGTACTGGGCCGAATACGGCAACGCGAGCCCGCTGCCGCGCGCGGTGTCGGCCCCGGGCGCCGTGGACTGCGGCCGGGTACCCGGGGCACTGTGCGACGGCTCCAATTTCCTGATGCACTGCCAGCAGTCCCCGGGCGACAACTGGATCACCTGCACGGGCGGCAAGAACGCCCGCGTCTATCTCTGGTGAGCCGGGCAGTCACCGGCGGGCAGCGCCCCCAGCCGTTGTTGCAGCCAGTTGGCCATCGTGGTGAGCGCGGCGGTGCCGTCCTCGAATTTCCCGGAGAACGGCAGGGCGGCGAGCGCCACGGCCACCGTCCCGGACGGGGTGGTCAGCACCCCGATCTGACGCACCAGGTAGCCGCCGGTGGGTGTGGGGCCCCAGCCGCCCTTGAACCGGCTGCCGCCGATGGTGCCGAGGCCCCATCGTTGATCGGCCTCGACCCGGCCCATCAGGTCGAACACCGGAGCATTTGCCTTGTCGCACACTGCCACCGAGATGAACCGTGCCTGATCCTCCAGTGGCCAGTCGGTCTGCCCTGACGCGCTGAACTCGGGCCGTACTCGTTGTGATTGGACGATCGTCGGGTCACCGGTCTGCCGCAGGACCGCTTCGACTTTATTGGCAGCTTCGGCGGGGGTGCCCAGGCTCTCCCAGATCGTTTCGGCTGCCGCATTGTCGGATTGGGTGATGGCGGCCGTCATCGCTTCTGTGATCTGTGGCGGCACCTGTGCGCGCAGCGCGGCGATGATCAACGGCACCTTGATGGTCGACCAGGCGGGACCGCTCTGCCACTGCCCCAATGACATTGGTTCCTGCCCCGGCCCGACACCGCTGAGCGCGATCCCCGCCGTGGCGTGCAGGTCACCTTCCAATTGGGCGAACTCCGCCGCCAGCGGCGCGATGGGGGAGGAGTCCCGCGGGTGCGGCCGCCCGCCGAGCTGGGTCCCGACGATGACTCCCGCGGCGAGCGCGATCGCCGCGAAGACCGCGATCAGTGCCCACAACCGGCCGCTGCGCATCGATGTCACGGTGCAGCGCTTTGAAGTTCGAAGGTGAACTTGCGTCCGCCGATGCGGATGGGGTCGCCATCGCCGACGGTGGCGCTGGGGTGGATGCGTTCCTGCCGCACCTGCACACCATTGGCCGACTGCAGGTCGGTGATGACGAAACTGCTTCCGGTGTCGATGATCACGGCATGGTGGCGGCTGATCTCGGCGTCGTCGAGCACGATGTCGTTGTCGGGCAACCGGCCGATCCGGGTGACGTTCGGCTTCAACGGGTATCGGTGTCCGGCGGCATCACGCAGCGCGGCAGATGTCGCACCTCGGCTGGTGGCGGTGCGTCCGGCACTGACGGTACGTGCCGCGGTGGCCATGGCGACCTGCCGGATGTCGAGGCGCTCCTGACGCAGGATCCGCGCATGCAGAGCGCTGAGCGTGGGCCCGGGGTCGATGCCGAGTTCCTCGGCCAGTACCGATTTGACGCGCCGGTAGGCTTCCAGCGCATCGGACTGTCGCTCCGCTTGGTAGTAGGCGGTGATCAGTTGAGCCCATAAGGGTTCGCGGTACGGATGCCTGGCGACGAGGTCTTCGAGGTCGGCGATGACGGTTGCGGCGCGCCCGCAGGCGATCTCGGCCTCGGCGCGGCTGGTGTGTACCAGCACGTGGTCCTCGGTCAGGGCCGCGGCAAAGGTGTCGGCGAATCGGAATCCGCGGAGATCCTCGAGGACGTCGCCGCGCCATTGCGCCAGAGCCGCGGCCAGGTGTGTGCCGGCTGACTCGAACCGTCCGGCCGCGGCGGCGTTGATCCCCGCGGACTTCTCGGCGATGAACCGGTCCAGATCGCAACTGCCGGCGGCCACGTTGAGCCGATAACCGGGAGCCGCTTTGACGAGCGCCGCGGGCGCCTCCGGCTCACCAACCCCGAGCAGACGGCGCAAATTGGACACGTGGGTGTGGATTGTGGCGCGGGCCGCGGGTACCGGTTCCCCGTCCCAGACGGCGTCGATCAGCGATTCGGTGCTGACCGCCCGATTGCGATTGATGAGCAGGAATGCCAACACCGCACGCTGTTTGGGCGTACCCAGCGCGACAGTCGCGTGGTCCACGGTGACCTGCAGCGGGCCCAACAGGCCGAACCCGACACGAGGTTCACCCATCGCTTGCCTTCCCGGTGTTCGGCGCGGTCCGCATCCCATTGTGACGCCAGGCGGCGCTACCGCAAGGATCCGTTGAGAATCCTGCAAGGTGTCGGCGTCATCGTTTCGGCATGACCACGATTTCGCACCTCCCCGCCCGGTACGACGACGCTGCCGGGCTGGATTCGCTGCTCGACGACTTGGCCGGCGTCGCGGTCAGGGGCGAGGTCCCGGGGCCGGACCTGCTGACCAGGGTCGCCGATGTGCGGCCGGCGTTGGCCGCGATGGCGGCCGTCCCCAACGATGGTGAGCCCTACTCCCGGACGATCCTGCGCGTCGATGACGCGGTCGAGATCATGCTGGCCCGGTGGCGACCTGGACGACGCTGCGCACCCCACGACCATGGCGGGGCAGGCGGTTTCGTCATCGTCCTGCAGGGCCGGTTCGAGGAGCGGCGGTTCGACTGGGACGGTCCACGGCTGTCCGTCGTCAGCAGTACCGAGCACCACACCGGCGACGTCACGAGCATCACCCGCGACGTGATCCACGATATGGCCGGCTTGGATGGGGGATTGACCCTGCATTTCTACAGTCCGCCCGCGACCAGCATGCGGGTGTTCGATCTGGATCGTTCCGAGATGTTGGAGTTGGTCGGCAACTATGGAGCCTGGATTCCGCGAGAGCCGCACCCACGCGTCCCGTTCGCCCGGATATCCCCCGAAACACCGGCTGCACCGGTGATCTGGGTGGCCCACACCACGCACTACCGGGGTGGATCAGCAGAGTTCGCGGTGGCCGCGGCGACCATGGCGCGTGAGCTGACCGCCGCCCATCCCGATGCCGAGATCATCGTGTCCGGCCTGCATCACAAGGCCGACTTCACCGCGCAGCTCACCCGACTGACCGAGGCAGGCCGCGTCATCGACCAGTTGCACCTCATCAGCCATTCCGGAATGTACGGCCCGATGTTCGGATCGACCGACTGGCCCGAGCAGTTCTCACCGCACGAATGGCGGTCGATGACAATCCCGTTCACCGCCACGGGCCGCGCCTACTTTCATGCCTGCCGCACCGCACGCTGGTTCGCGCCGTTCTTCGCCAACGTGTTCGGTGTACCCGCGTTCGGAAACCGCAACTACACCACGGTGTCGACGCGCAAGGACCGGTTCTCCTGGGCGGGCCGTCGCCCGTCGTCGCGCTCCGACCTCTATCTGATCGACGCGCCGGGACGGAAGTCGCATGGGCCATTGGGAGCCGCTCGCAAGTACCTCGGAGCCGCAGCACAGCCACCGGTGCTCAGCATGCCCGAACCCGCCGGTGCTGTCGGCTCGTACGATCCGGTGGCCGAGCTCTATGACCGCGCCTACGCCGATATCAGGGTGCGCGGCACCGAGTGGCGGTGGATATCCGAACGCGCCGCCCTTGCCCGGGCCGAACTCGGCCGGGGACTGCGGATACTTGAAATCGGCTGCGGCACTGGTGCGTTGTTGCGTGCCTTGGACGACGACGGCGTACTCGACTTCGGCATCGGCGTGGACATCTCCTCGGGCATGCTCGCCCAGGCGCGCACCCGCGGTAGGCAGCGCTCCCGGCTGCGGTTCACAGCTGTCGACGGTCCGCAGCTCGACCTCCCCGACGATCACGTCGACGTGGTGATCTGCTTTCTGTCGTTCCGGTACCTGGATTGGGATCCGGTGATGGCCGAGATCCGCCGGGTACTGGCGCCCGGCGGACGGCTCTGGGTGGTCGACATGGTGGAGCACCCGATGCGGGTTCGCGAACTCCCGGTGCTGGCCCGGTCGGCGCTCGAGCACGTGCGCACCCGTCGGGCCCGACCGCAGTTCGCCGCCGATCTGACCGCCTTGACCAGCCATCCCGCATGGCGGGAGATGCTGCGGCACAATCCGATCCGCGCTGAGCACGAGTACCGCTGGTACTTCGCCAGTCGGTTCCCCGGCACACAGCTGCGGCTGCTGACCGCGACGCCGTCACAACGGGTGATGGCCTTCGACTCCGGACCCCTCGACAAGGGGCTCACGGCCCCGCTCACCTACCCATGACGCCGCCTGCGTGCCTCGGCATCGTCGACTGGGGCATCGGAGGCATCGGGCTGGTGCGCGAACTGGACCGGCAAGTGCCCGGATTGCCGGTGCTGTACTGGTCGGACGCCGGAGTCACGCCCTACGGCCGGATGCGCAGCGCGGACCTGACGGCCCGGCTCCACGCCGTGGTCTCCGAGCTCGCCGGCCGCGGGGCCACCGAAGTGGTGCTTGCCTGTAATGCGGCGAGCACGGTGGCTCCGCGCCTGAGCCGGGCGCCGGTTCCGGTGGAGGGCATCATCGGTCACGGCCTGGCGTCGGTGCCCGACCACGTCCGAGGACCCGTCGGCGTGGTCGGCGGGCGACGCACCATCGCCAGCGGCTGCTATCGGCGCGGGCTGGCCCGGCCCGGCCGCGAGGTGCTGTCCCGGGTGGCGCAACCGCTGTCGGCCCACATCGAGGCGGGCAGCACCGGCTCACCGGGGTTCGTCGCCGACCTGCGCCGGATCGTGGGCCCGCTGCAGCGGGCCCACGCGGTGGTCTTGGCGTGCACCCACTATCCTGCCGTGAGCGACTGGTTCGCCGACGCCTTGCCCGACGCCACGCTGATCGACCCGGCCCAGCGACTGGCCGCCGCGATCGCCGCGCGCCATCCCTCCGCACAGGCTGGCCCAATGGCCGCAAGGGCGTATCTGACCAGCGGCGATGCCGCAGCCATGCGGCGAGGTGCGGCGCTGGCCTGGGGAGTGGAACTCGTCGCCGAACCGGCCGCAACCGCCGACGAACTCAGCACGAGATTCCATTGAGAATTCCGCAAGACGGTCCCCGCATGCTCAATGCCATGAGCACACAACCGCGTCACCTCATCCCGTTCGTCACCGCGGCGGCGGCCCTCATCGCCCTCCCTGCCACCGCGAACGCCTGCCCTGCGCCACCCAAGTTCGTCACCCCGTCGGGCAACATCTGGTGCCTGGTCCCGAACGGCTTCGATGGCAGCAACGGCGTCGTCTGCGAGATCCGGGACCACACCTACAACCCGCCGGCCAAACCGGCGGACTGCCACCTGGACTGGGGCGACCGCGTCAGCCTGAAACCGGGTAGCGCGCCCGAGGTGCACTGCCACGGCGACACCATCTTCGACAACGGAATGCCGACGCTGGCGTACGGTCAGACGCGCTCGGCCGGACCGATGAAGTGCGAGTCGCAACCCGCAGGCGTCACCTGCACCGACACCGGCAGTGGACATTATTTCCGGATGTCGCGAGATTCGCTCGAACTCGGTTAGGACTCTCGCGAAGGTCGTTTGCGCCCGGATCCACCGAACACCCCGTCGGGGAGATCCCGGGCCCGCAGCTGTGAACTGCGCGCCAACTCCGTTGTGGCCCGCACCCGCGAGGCGACCGACCGCGACGAGCGTGCGTCGAGCACCAGGTGTTCGGGTACTTCGAATATCGAGATCGACAGATCGCTCGGGGCGAAGGTGGCGAGTGCCTCGAGGGGGACGCGAATCGCAGTCTCCCAGCTGGATTCACGCACGACCCGGTGCCCGCGGAAGTCATCGGCCGAATCCGCCGGGTCGGGAATGCCGATGCTGAGCCCGGGGTCGATCAACGGCTGCAGCGCGATCACCTGATCGCCGACGCGCACCTCGAGAAACGTCGAGCCGCGCACCTCAGCCTCATTCGGAGCAGGGGCCTCGACAACGGCACTGTCCAGCACGGTGATTCGGCCGCGGCGGACCTGCAGACGAAGGCGGACACTGCGGGTCTGATCGCCCGCTTCGGGTTCCGGTGCCACCTGCGGACCCCATTTCCTCTTCGCGGTGGTGCCACGGCCGTACAGCGCCTGCGACGCTGTCACCGAGGGCTTGCTACGGCCAGTCTGCTCCCTGCGCAGCGCCGACAGCGTTCCGCCGTCTTTGGCCTGACCGCGGGCGAACCCGTCGATGGTGGTGCCCAACGGCCGTCGCCGGCGCAGGTTCTTCGAAGGCCGTTCAGTCGAATCAGTCATCTTGGTCTCCATCACCAGTTTCTGCCGTACCGGTAGTTGTGCACCCATTTGTTGTAGATGCAGTTCAGCCTCAGCGGCTGGACGCCGCGGAATGTGCCCAGCCAGTCACGGTTGTGCACCAGCACACGGTCTGGACCGCGCAGGATGATCGGGCCGGGCAGTATCCGGCGTCCTTCGCCCACCGGTGGACGGAACCGCTCATAGGTGGGTACCCGGTTGAAGACGTTCGATGCGCCCAGGTGCCACTCGCCGATCCAGTCCTCCCGGAAGTCTGCCGACAGGTTGGCGCCGCTGGAGATCATCCGCCCGGCGTAGGTGTGCGACCAGTCGACCATGTTCCAGGCGAACAGCCCGACCTTCCCGCTGCCGGTGAGGTCGGCGGCCAGGAACTGGTCACCCTGACGCATCCCGCCCCAGCCGGGGACGTCGCCGTCGAACATTCGGCTCCGGGTGAAATCGCTTCCCGTGGAACGGAACATCGCCAGGTACGGGTTCGCCCAGTCAGAACCGTTGAAGAGGTACAGGTCGTCCTTCCCATCACCGTTGAAGTCTCCGACGATGAATCGGTCGTGCTCGGCGAATCCACCCCAGCCTGGAATGTCGTCCTCCCACAACCGGATGCAGCTGAACGCTCCACGCCTCATCCGGAACAGGCCCAGGTACCTGCTGCTCCAGTCCTTCGCGTTCCAGATGAGCAGGTCGTCGTGGTTGGTGCCCCCGAAATCGCCGACGAAGATCTGGTCGTGGCGGGCCAGCCCGCCCCACCCGGGGATGTCGCCGTCGTAGCGGCGGCTCTGGGTGAATCCGGTGCCGGTCGACATCAACGTCGCCACATAGGGCGTCGACCAGTCGTCGAAGTTGTAGATCAGGAGGTCGACCTTTCCGTCGCCGTTGAAGTCACCGGCGATCAGCCGATCGTTGCGCGCGAACCCACCCCACCCGGGGATGTCCCCGTCGTAGCGGGCCAGCACGCGCATCGTGCCGTCGGTGTTCACCTTGATCAACGCCAGATACGGGAAAACCCAGTCGGTGGAGTTGAACACAACCAGTTCGTCGCGGCCGTCACCGTCGAAGTCCGCCGCGAGGTAGGTATCGCCGGGGCGGATGGCCCAGATGCCGGGGACCGCTGCGGCGGTGGTCTTCTTGTGTTCCCACCGGTTGCCGTCGGCTCGGTACACGGTCAACGCGCGATTCTCGGGGACGATGAATTCCGAACCGACAGCGGAGGTGAACCGCCCCGGGACCGCCTTGCGGAAGTCGTGGTCGGCGGCGAAGCGATAGTTCTTCTTGAGTTCGGTGTAGCAGACCGGGCAGAAATCCGGGACGTTGCTGTTCATGCGGCAGTCGATCACCGGACGGTAGATCCCGGTCTCGAACGTGTGGCCGCCCTCGAACAAACCGGCGTCGGAGGCGTCATCCCACCCGGCGGGCTTGGTGCCGACGGTCCAACCGGCGGCCGCTCCCACACCGGTGGGTACCGGCGTCGAGGGATTGACGAAGTTGTTCCATTTGAGTTTGGAACGCTTGGTTTCGAGCGTGACGTTCACCCTGCCCGGATCGGAATCGGTGAAGGCCCCCTTACCATTGGCGCTGTACTCGTCAGCCAGATTGCCGAAGCCGTGCCCGAATTCGTGGGCGATGGTTGACCAACCCTCGTTCAGCGTGACTTTGAGGGTGGTGCCGGTGCGCAATCCGCCCGGCTTCTTCGAGTTGACGATGATCAGGGTGAAATCCGCCCCCGGGGCCCACTTGTTGATCGCGTTGCTGATTCGGGTACTGGTACCGGTCCCGTCCTCGAACCAGTTGTGCCACCACGCGCCGTTGGCGATGATGTTCAGCGCGGTGTCGAAGATGCTGTCCGTGGAGGTGTCATCGGAGATGTCGGTCGGCGTCCCTGCGTCGTTCCACGTGCGTTCGCTCGCACCTGAGTGCTTCGATTCGAGGTTGACGCGCCGGATGTTCCACGCGGCGGCGTCTTCGTTGTAGTAGCTGGCCGCCCCGAAAACCTGCTTCATCACGACGTCACGCACGTAGTTGTTGTAGATCGTCTGGTCGGCGCCCGCCGCGAAGCCGTCGCCGAGAATCGCCAGCGTCTTCTTGAAACTGAACAACCCTGTCCCTACGTCCTGCAGGACGGTCACGCTGTCAGCCATCTCGGCCCCCACTCATCCGGTGAAGTTCCAACGATGCGCCGTGGTGGGCGGAAGGGAACGCGTAGTGCGCTACTCGACTATTGCCCAGTTCAACTGCGGCGCCGAATCGCATCCGGAAACCGGGGGCCTCCCGCTAGCGTGACAGAGGTCGGCGTCGATGTAACGGGGGGAAGAATGACGCGAGTAGTGGCGTGGGTTGGTGCCGGGGTGTTCACGGCGGGATTTTCGGCGGCTGTGCTCGCCGGGGCGGGTGCCGCTCACGCCGACGACGACGGCGGGTCGAAGCAGGACAGAAAGCCATCGGCGAGCCAGACCAATTCCGCCAAACAGACTCACCAGCGGACCGTGCGCGCGGCGAAACAGCGGCCGACGGCCGACACCAGACAACGCGCGGCCCACACCGACGAGTCGGGCCAGTCTTCGCGCCAGTCCGCTGATTCCGTCCGGACCAAGGCGCGCACCCTACTTCGGGACTCGGCCCGCGACGCTCGGAAGGCGGTGCACGACCTAGGTGCCGCCACCCGCGACGCCGCTGAGGACGTGAGCCGCGAAGTCACCGGGAAGGTGCCGGGCACCGCAGAGGTCCGAGCCCGGCTGCCGATCAAGATTCGACCGGCACTCGCCGCCGCGCCGGAGCGTGCGAGCACGCCGGAATGGCGGCTGAGGCAGCCAACGCAACTGCGCGCCAAGCAGATCGCTACGGCACTGCGCGCCTCCGAGGAATCAGCGACTCCAGCGCGACCGGACCCCATCGAGGCGATCCACGATGTGATCCGCAGCCTCGGCGCCCTGACGCTCAATCCCGAACCGCAGAACTATCCCAAGCCGCTGTCGGTGATCACCGGAGTCGTGTTCGATACCGTCGCCGCCCTGGAACGAATCGTCGGTGGCGACCCGGTGGTCCCGCCGGGTCTGCGTGACTCGGTCGAGGTCAGCACCTCCACCCTGGTCATCTCCGAAGGCCACGAAGTCGAATCCAACTGGTATTTCCCCACATCCGCCAACGGTGAGCCACCGACCCGGTTGATCTACCTGCAGCACGGCTTCCTGGCCAATGGGCCGCTCTACAGCTACACGGCTTCCTATCTGGCGCAGTCGACCAACAGCATCGTCGTCACCACCACGTTCACGTCGAATCCGTTCGAGGCCGACGGCATGTGGCTCGGTGGCGACAACCTGCATGAGGCGGTCGCCCAGCTGTTCCTCGATCCTGAGCGCACCGCCCTCAACGCCAGCATGGACACGGCCGAGCTGAAGGCCGGCCGCACCGAGAATCTCGATGTGCCGATGCAGTTCGTCCTCGTCGGGCACTCGCTGGGCGGCGGGTTCGCCCCCGGGGTAGCCGGGTACTACGCCGAGGGTTTGACCCGACGGCGCGATCAGGGGCTGGATGCGCCCAACGACCTTGCCGGCGTGGTGATCTACGACGCGGTGCCGATGGGCTCGATCATTCCCGACGCCATGGAGCGGCTCGACGAGCTGGAGACGAACGGGACGGCCGACCCCGGCGACGACGATCCCAACGACTACATCCCGATCTACGAGATCGGTGCGCCGCTGAATTTCCTGAACGTGTTCAGCGACGTCAACGACCAGCTCACGGAAGCCAGACCGGGACAGTTCACCGGCGTCGTGCTCGAAGGCGGCGTGCACATGGACCCCATGCAGGGCGGCAACCCGTTGATCCAAGCCGCCGCGTACCTCATTGCCGGGTTCCCGCAGCCGCAGAACCCGCTGGCCGTGCGTGAGCTGTCCGCCGGGTGGATCAACGACATGTTCGACGAGAAGATCGACCCCACCACCGGGACGTGCCACACCGACTGTGCCGGGCAGTACGGCGACGGCGACGACTCGTTCACCATCTCCACCGACAAGGGCGACGCCGTGGCGGTGCTGATCGGCACGCAAAAGGCCACTGATCTCACGTCATTGCGCGCCATCAGCGCCACTGACTTCATCTCCGCGATCCCCGCCGGCGTACTCAACGGCATACAGACGACTTGTGATCTGTTCACCGGGGACAAATGCTCGGTGTAGCCGGCGCTACTCACCGCAGATTGTGTGCATCGATGTGCGGTCGCGGGCGGCGACATCGGCTGGGTTCAGCCAACCCTGGCCTTCGAAGTAGAAGGTATCGGAGGGATGTTGCGCGGACTCGCTGATCGGGACGGCTAGTTGGGTGGACTTGCTCCACACGAGTTGGTTGCTTCGGTTGGTTGCCCTGTCGGTTTCTACAAGTCGGAACAGCACCGACTTGGCTGTGCGCCAGTCGAAGTCCGATGGCAGCGGATGCGTCACGGTGAATTCCGGATCGTTGCCACCCAAGCTGAGGTATTCGACGTCCTCGCTGGAATGCTCGGTTTTCCGCAGTATCGCCTCGGCCTGTCCCGGTTGGAAAGTGAGAATCACCCCGGAGTCGAACGGACATGGGGAGCCTGTCCAGAATCGGAGAGTGCCGTCAGTGACGCGGACTCCGACGGCCGCCTTGATGCCCTCACCCCTGCCGGGATCAGCTGTGCAGACTGTCAGGAACTCCTTGCCGTCTCTCGCGGCGACCTCGGTCGGGTTGAGCCATCCGAGGTCGGGAAAGTAATAGGTGTCCTCGGGGTGTTCGGCTGAATGCTCGGTGATCTCAGTGGCGATTGGTGTGAACTGCAACCCGCCGATCCCCCGGGCATAGGGAGGACCGGCAACTTCAAAATCGATGAATTCCGCTCTGCGCCAATCGAACCCCGGTGGCAAGGAGTCTTTCACGTTGAAGCCGGGATACGGCCCATCAAGGGTGAGGTGGTCGAACTCGACTCCAGGTGTCAGCCCGTCGTCGTCCATATAGCTGGGCGTATTGAGCCGCAATTGTTTGTCGCCGGTGCCCTGAGAGTTGAATCTGACGACGACCTGGGTAGTACCTTCACATTTCGATCCGGTCCAGAGGTGTAGTTGTCCATCGGTGACGCGCACCCCGAATTTCGCTGATGGCAGCGATGTTTCGAACGGACTTTTGCCGTGGTAGCTCTCGCATCCGGATAACGCCATGGTGACAGCAATGATTGTCACGATCGAGCACAGGAAGCGCAACACTGGCGGCCTCGGATGCGGGTATCGAACATGGCCGGTTGCACTTGGTGTGGCGCTGGTAGACAGGTCGTTCACGGGTTCCTGCCACAGATCGTCTGCATCGAGATGCCGTCGCGGGCAGCGACGTCGGCTGGGTTCAGCCAGCCTTGTCCTTCGAAGTAATAGGTGTCAGGAGGATGTTGCGCGGACTCGGCGATCGGAATGGCGAGTTGGGTGGACTTGCTCCACACGAGGTTGCGGTCGTGGACGCGCAGTTTCTCGGTGTCGAACAGTCGCAGGAGCACTGATTGGGCTGTGCGCCAGTCGAAATCGTGGGGAAGTGGACGGGTGACGGTGAATTCGGGATCCGGCCGGTCGAGGGAGATGCGCTCGATGTCGGTGCGCGGAGAGCCCTTTTTCTGCAGGATGGTTTCGGCTTGTCCCGGTTGGAAGGTGATGACTACCCCGTCGTCGACGGGGCAGGGCGCGCCTGTCCAGAATCGGAGAGCGCCGTCGGTGACGCGCACTCCGACGACCGACTCTTCGGACTCCCGCTTCGCGGGGTCAGGGGTACAGACTGTCAGAAACTCCTTGCCGTCCTTCGCTGCGACTTGGGCAGGGTTGAGCCAGCCGATCCTGGGGAAGTAGTAGGTGTCTTGGGGGTGCTCTGCCGAGTGTTCGCTGATCTCAGCGGCGATCGGAGCGAAATCCACCGTGCCGAGCCCCCGGGCGACTGGCGGGCCATCGACCTGGAAAGAGAATCTCTGTGCTGTGCGCCAGTCGAATCCCGATGGCAGGGAGTCTTTGACGCTGAAGCCGGGGTAGGGGCCGCCAAGGGTGAAGTACTCGAAGTTGACACCGGGCACGAGCCCGGCCGCCTCCGCAACACTGGGCGTGTACAACACCAACTCGGGCGCATCGCTTTCCGCAGCGGTGAACCTGACGACGACCCGAGTGGTCCCTGCGCACGGCGTTCCGGTCCAGACGCGCAGCTTCCCGTCCGTGACGCGCAATCCCAAATTTGACGACGGGAGCGACGTCGCGAACGGATCCCCATGGAAGGCCCAGCATGCGCTGAGTGGCAGAGCGAGAGCCATTATCGTCAGGACACAGAACAGGCGGCGCATTAGTGGTACCCGCCGTCGCTGCCGCCGGCGTTGGTCTCGAAAGGGTTGGGGTCGGCGTCGGTTGGCGTGAAGTACTCCTGGAGGAATTTGGCGAAACCTTTGTCGGCCCACTGCTGAGAGTGCCGCTTGACCGCGGCATCGACCTTCGCCTTGTAGTCGACGAGCTTGGGGCCGTGTTTGTTCAGTGTCTCCTGCAAAGTCGCCAACGTCTCGCGGTAGGCCTGTTGATACCCGATGAGCTCGCCGTACTGTTTGCCGGCGGCGTCCGACGCCGTACCGATCCAGTCCTCGCGAAGTGTGTTCATCTGCTCGCGGCCTTGGATGATCTGGGCATTGACGCGTTGCGCTGAAGTCTCGGCATCGCTGGCCGCTGTGCTCAGGACGTCGGGCTTTGAATCGCGAATCCTCGAAACCGTATACGCCACGCCGCCCCCAATCTGCCGACTCCATTCTCACCCGGGTCACCGAAGCTCAGCTGCACCAAATCTCGAGGAACTCAACGCGGACACGGCCGCGAGGGCGGCGCCGGACGTAGTGTTCAACCATGACCGAAGCCCTGCCCAAGACTGCTCTGGAACTCCGGTCGCTGGTGACCGAGGGCGGCACACTCGAGTTGTCGCTGCACGAGGTTGCAGTGCCCACTCCGGCGCAGGACGAAGTGGTGGTCCGGGTCGAGGCCTCGCCGATCAACCCGTCGGATCTGGGTCTGCTGATTCCCAGCGCAGCCGACATGTCGGCGGCCACGGTCGCTGGCACCTCGGACCGTCCTGTCGTCACCGTGCCGCTGCGCGACGGGGCGCTGGCCGGGATGGCGGCACGCGTCGGCATCTCGCTTCCGGTGGGTAACGAAGGCGCGGGCACGGTGGTGGCGGCGGGGGAGTCGGCGCAGGCGCAAGCGCTCCTCGGCAAGACAGTCGGGATCGCAGGTGGCGCGATGTACGCGCAGTACCGGGTGGTCAAGGCCGAGGCGTGCCTGGTGCTGCCCGAGGGGGCTAGCGCCAAAGAGGGCGCGTCGTCCTTCGTCAACCCGCTGACGGCGCTGGGCATGCTGGAAACCATGCGCCGCGAAGGACATTCGGCTCTGGTGCACACCGCCGCCGCATCGAACCTCGGCCAGATGCTCGTCAAGGCGTGCCTGGCCGACGGGGTACCGCTGGTCAACGTCGTCCGCAAGGCCGAGCAGGAAGAGATCCTGCGCGGCCTCGGCGCGGTCCATGTCTGCAACTCGTCGTCGCCGTCGTTCGAGACGGAACTTTTCGAGGCGCTCAAGGCGACGTCGGCGACGCTGGCGTTCGACGCCACCGGCGGTGGCACGTTGGCGAGCCAGATCCTCAACGGCATGGAGCGGGCCGCCAACGCGACTGCCGCGCAGTACTCCCGCTACGGGTCGAGCGCCCACAAGCAGGTGTACATCTACGGCAGCCTCGACACCGGCCCCACCGTGCTGACCCGAAACTTCGGAATGGCCTGGGGCGTCGGGGGTTGGCTGCTCACCCCGTTCCTCGCCGGCGCCGGCCCCGAGACCATCGCCCGGCTGCGCGCCCGCGTCGCCGCGGAACTCACCACGACGTTCGCGAGCGCGTACACCCAAGAGGTCTCACTGGCCGGCATGCTCAAACCCGAGGCGTTCAACAGCTACCTGCAGAAGGCCACCGGCGAGAAATATTTGGTGACCCCTCAAGCTTGAGTGCCCAACTGCTCGTCGAGCCAGTCGAACATGACCTGATTCGCGCGCGATGCGGCACCCATATGGCAGTGCTCACCCGCACCGTCGGCCTCGTAGAGCGTCACCAGGGTGGTCTTCGCGTTGACCATCGCCTCGGCCGCCCGCACCGGCTCACCCTTGAAAAACTGGTCGTTCTCGGCGTCGAGCACCAGCACCGGTGAGGTGATGCGGTCGGCCACGTCAGCGATCGTGTAGGCCTTGAAAGCCCGGGCCAGCTCGGCGGGTGAGTCGATTCCCAACGCCCACAGCCCGTTTCGCACCGCCCAGCGGGTCTGGGTATTGACGGCCATCAGCAGTCCGATTACCGCCTCGGCGGCCTCGTCATTGCCCTCATCGACCCACTTGGACAGGAACGGCGGCATCATATTGGTCAAGGCCGAGTGGAAGTCGTAGACACCGTCGTTGAGGATGACGGCGGCGAGCCTGTTCTCGAAGGCTGCTGCGCGGGCCACCAGATAGCCGCCGAGGCTGTAGCCGAAGACACTGATCGCTTCTGGCGCGATCTCGGGGCGGCTGAGGGTGAAGTCGACCACCGGAGTCAGCACGGCCTCCCAGTCGGACCGGAACGTCAGGCCCTGCTCACGCAACGTGGCGCCCTGGCCGGGTCCGTCGAATGCCAGCACGTTGTACCCGCGCACCAGGGCTCCGGCCGCGAGCGCGACGTAGGACTCTTCGAGGGTGGAGTCGTACCCACCGTTGAAGATAACCGTGGGGCGGGGCACTCCGGAGTCGTCGACCAGATACAGGTACCCGGGCAGCATGGTGTCCTGGTAGGGGATGGCGATGCGTTCGAAACCGAAGTCGAACAACGACATTGATTCTAGGAATGTCTCGCGTGAGCGGTTGAACAGTTCCTCGGCCTCAGGGTCATGGGCGGGGTTCTCGCGCAGGTAGAACTCGGCGGTGCGGTAGTAGTTCGACGCTCGCAGCAGCGCCTCACGTGCGCTGACCGTGTGACCGGCGGCCAACGATTGGCGGCCGAGGGCCTCGACCCGCTGCGCGGTTGCCTTCCATTCGCGATGCCAGGCGGCCTCGTCACCCTCGGGGATGGCTCGGGCAGTTACCAGGATCTCGCCCAGATCGGCGCCGCCGGCATTGGCGTATCCGGCTGCACGGAGCGTTTCGAACGAGAACGACTCGTCGGCGAACAGGAATTTCATGGCTCCTCCTTAACGAAACGGAACTGCATCGTCTCGATTAGAGTAGATCGCGATTAAACGGAACGCAACCGTTCCGTCTCGTAGAATCGACCCGTGGCCACAGCAGCGCGCCGGACCTCCGGCGGTCCCGTTCTTCTCGACGACGTGACCGCCGCGATCGAGTCGGCGTTCTTCGAGGAGCTGGCCGCCGTCGGCTACGGCAGGCTGTCCGTCGACGCGGTGGCCAAGCGGGCCGGCGTCGGTAAGGCCGCCATCTACCGGCGCTGGAAGTCGAAGCAGGACCTGGCCGCCGACCTGGTCACCAAGGTGGCGGTCGCGGCGATCGATGTTCCTGATACGGGGACGCTGCGGGGCGACATCAGGGCCTATCTGGAGAACGGCCGGGCGGCCCTCACACATCGCCTGGCCCGCACCATCATCCCGGACCTGCTCGCCGAGGTGGCGCGTGATCCTGACTACGGCGCCACGATGGCCCCGCGGATCCGAGAACCCCGCCGCCTCAAGGCCGCTCAGCTGTTCGAGAGGGCCCGTGTGCGCGGCGAGATCGCCGATGACGCCGACATCGATGTCGCGCTCGACATGATCGGGGGAGCGCTGTACTGGCGTCAATCGGTCATGCAGGTCGACGCCGACGACAACTACCTGGACCGGCTGACCGAAGCCATCATGACTCTGGTCGGCACCGACTCACGGTCCGCGCAGCGCTGAACAGCATTCTCACCGGTCGGTGATGTCGGCATACTCCGGATGCTTGTCGATGTACTCGGCCACCATCCAGCACGTGGGCACGATGCGCAGCCCCGCGGCGCGCGTCGAACGTAAGGCTTCGGCGATGAGGATCGTCGCCAGCCCGCGGCCACGGAACTGTGGGTCGACCTCGGTATGAGGAAAGATTCGCTGCCCGTCACGGTCGTGGAAATCGGCGAGCCCGACCGTCCTGCCGTCGACGTCGATGGTGAAGCGGTCAGCGTGTTCGGCCACGCTTGTCGCAGCACCGGTGCGGTCGAGTTGGGTCCCCGAGCTCATCTGCCCTCCGTTCGCCGTTACCCCACGATAGCCGCGGCCTGCGATGTCCAAGGATCCCGGCGTTTGCTGATGAGGCGCCCACAGCGGTGTTACGTTCAAAAAATGGATCAAAAGCTGATCAAACGCACAGGTGCGCTGGCTGCAGCTTTCGCCATCACGGGGGCGGCTGCCATCGCATGCTCAGAGGAATCAAAAGACCAGACCAAGGACGCCTTGTCCAGCGCGACGAGTGCCGCGTCGTCGGCCGTCGATGCCGGTACGAGCAAGGCCAAGGAGGGCGCCAGCTCCGCTTCGAGCGCGGTCTCGTCGGCTGTCGAAGGCGCACCCAGCACGGTGAATGCGCCGGGTGTCGGCGAGGTGGTACTCGACGCTCCCATCGCCGAGGAGTACTCCGATGCCGGCGGCGAAGCCAAGCTGGGGCTACCGACAGCGCTACCGGAGAAGGTGGGCGACGGCACCGTGCAGGCATTCGCCAACGGCACCATCTTCTCGTCGCCGTCGACCGGCGCGCACGTGGTGCAGGGCGAGATCCTGCGGGTCTACACCGCAAACGGTGGCCCGGCGGGGCAGTTGGGCTTCCCGACCGGCGACGAAGACGAGACCGGCGGCGGACCGGATGGGGCCAACGGCGGTTGGATCACTGAATTTCAGCACGGCACCATCAGCTGGCTGAACAAAGGTGACGGCACGTTCGCGGAGACCATCACGCCGAAGTAGCGGTTGCGCTACGGCGGTTACCAGACGCGGACGTAGTCCACGAGCATGTCAGCCGGGTAGGTGCCGCCGCTGGGGTCTTCGCCGCCCGAACCTGCGACCGCGAGGTTCAAGACGACGAACATCGTGTAGCCGGGCTGGCTGAACGGCCAGTCGGGCAGCTGGCTCGCCGACACCTCGAAGTAGGGCTTCGCGCCTTCGGTGTAGTCCTGCCAGAACCGGGCGCCGTTCGCGTCCCACTGGGTGCGCCACGTGTGCCAGCCGGTGTCGACAGCGATGTTGTGGGTCTCCCACTCGCCGCCGTTGGACTTGGCGTGCACGGTGGTGGCCGACGGCCATTTGCCGTTGCCGTACCACTCGACGATGTCGAGTTCACCCTCGCCCAGGGTGCCCAGCCAGAAGGCCGGCCAGGCGCCCGCGGTCAGGCAGTTGAACTTGATCCGGGCTTCCCACGTGTGCCCGGCGCCGCCCTCCCACACGCTCGCCAGCTTGGCGCCGTAGTAGGTATCGCCTTCCTTCGTGGCGCGGATGACGAGATTCCCTTTGCCGTCGAGGAAGGCGTTCTTGCGGTCATCGCGGTATTGCCCGATACGGCCGGGGACCTCCCAGTAGGTGGGGTCCTTGATGGTCTCGCGGGCCTTCGCGATGGTCCATTTCGACGTATTCGGCGACGAGCCGGCAGCCCCGTCGAATTCGTCCGCGAACACGTAGTTCACTGTCGCCTGTGGCGCCGACGGCGCGGGAACAGGCGGTGTCAGGGGCTTGGTCGGGAGGGCCTGGGCTTGCGGGGCGGGTATTGCCGCTGCCATCACGCCCAGACCTGACAACATCATCATTTTTCGGCGATCCAAGTTGGCCATGGTGGACCACCCTAGCCGTGCTGCGTGCGCGAGTGCGGAATCAAGGGTTTTGCCGGCGGGAAGTTCAGTTCAGCGGACTTCTTGCGAACCCTGTTGAACATGTACCCGGGTGACTGACCACCGCGGTCACTGAACACATACTCCGGACAGGGCTGCCCACAGGCTGGCTCCAACTTCCGAACACAGACACCGCTCGACCAGGCGCCGAGTCCAGAGACGATCATTCAAGATTCAGGGATCACTACGCGTTCCGGTTGGATGTTTGCCCCCGCGGGCCCACTCAAAGGCTAAATGTCGGTAGCTGGGGTTAGCGTGCCGGTATGAAGCAGGTGGTGCAGGTTCGACTGGAGGTTGATGCTGCCCAGTTGGATGTGTTGGCCCGCACCCTGATCGCATGTAACGAGACAGCGAATCTGGTGTCGACGATCGCGCATCGAGAAAAAACCTTTCGGCGCCGGGATTTGCGGGCAATTACGTACGCCGCGGCACGCGCGCATGCTGGGCTGGGTGCCCAGGTAGCACAGGCATGTATCCGGAAGGTCGCCGATTCGTATGTCTCGTTGCGCGCGAATCTCCGTAACGGTCGGTACGGGCAACCGGGCAGCAGACGCCGACGGAAGGTGGAAGCGAATCCGATCCGGTTCGGGGCGTTGTCGGCCCAGCCGTTCGATGATCGTTGCCTGTCCTGGGCTCATGACTCCGACAGCGCTACCGGTGGTGTGGTGTCGATCTGGACCGTCGAGGGCCGGTTGAAGAACCTGCGATTTGTCGGCGAACCGGCCCACATCGCCCTGCTGCGTGCGTATCGCAGGGGCGAAACCGATCTGGTGATCCGCCGCCGCCGACGCGGTGGCGGCAGGTTGGTGGCGTATCTGATCGCGACTGTCGATGTGCCGGAACCGGCGGTGCGCGCCGGTGGGCATCTAGGCACCGCCGAGGGCTGGATCGGGGTGGATATGGGGATTGAGAACATTGCAGTTACTAGTGACCGGCCCCTGGCACATGAGTTGATGGGCGCATATGGTGCTGAGGCTCCGGACGGTGCGGCCGGCCGCGGCAGTGTGAAAGACCGCCGCACCCGTAACCGCGAACTGCGCCACCAACTGCAGAAGACGAACACCAAGTCGGCGAAACGGCTTCTGCGCAAACGCGCCCGCAAGGAGGCGCGTTTCGCTGCGGATGTGAATCACCAGATTTCGAAGAGGATCGTGGCCGAGGCTGAACGCACCGGACGCGGGATCGCGGTTGAAGAATTGACCGGCATCCGCGAACGGGTACGGCTTCGCAAGCCCCAACGCGCCACACATGCCAGCTGGGCCTTCGCCCAACTCGGGCTGTTCCTCACCTACAAAGCAGCCCGCGCCGGCGTGCCGATAGTCCGAGTGGACCCGGCCCATACCAGCCAGCGCTGCACGGCCTGCGGCCATATCGATAGACGAAACCGGACCAGCCAGGCCCAGTTTCTCTGCCGGACCTGCGGATACATCGCAGAACACGCAGATATCCTCGGAGCCGACAACATCGCGCGCCGAGCCCCGACCACCTGGGCCCAGTCAACGGCCCCCGGCGCGGCGTGAAGCGTGACAGCCAGTCACGAATAACGACTGCAAGCCTGGCCAATCATGGCCAGGCAGTTGACAAGGTTTCCATAGGAAACGCTTCATCCCTGCTCAGTCAGCCCGGGCACAGTGGGTTGCATGACACTGATCGATTCTTTGCGCCGGGCCACATGGGGGCGCAGTGCGCTGGCCGCCGGGCTGGTACTCGCCGGAGCGTTCGTCGCGCTCCTGCTCAGTGTCGCCACCAGCGGGGAATGGGCCACGGTGCTGGCCTCACTGGCCGGCTTCGCGACGGCCATCACGGTGATCGCGGCCGTGGCGACGAGTTGGGAACACGTCGTCGTCAACGCCCGCAGCGCCGGGTTGGTCGAATCCGAGGTCGAATCCCGCTGACCCGCGGCTGGTTTGCCAGCTAAGGCGATCCCTGCTCAACCGCGCCGACTCGAGTCGCCGCAGTGCCAATTCTGCTGTGCCGGAGGCACCTTCGTGTGAGATGCTCTCCGCGTCAATTTTGGGCACCGGGTCGGGGCGACTTCAGGGGAGTGCGATCGTGAGACTTGTCATGGGCTTTATTCCGGCGATGGTTCTTGCCGGAACGGCTGTCGGTTTCGCGAGCCCGGCTTTCGCCGAGGAACTCAACGGCACCTACCGCTACGACCACGATGGCCCGTCGACGTGGAGCACCTGGACCGTGACGTCGTGTGGCCAGGGTTGCGCCGACGTGGCGGCCACCGGCGGTGCGACCTGGGCACCGTATGGCGGGCGGGCCCACCTGGACGGTGGACGGTGGACGATGGTGAGCCCGTGGACCGACGCGGGGACCTGTGAGGGCACCCCGCTGACTGCCTCACGCACACTCTCGTGGGACGACGCGACACTGGCCGGCACCGGCTACGCCACCTGGGAAGCGAGCGATTGTGGCCCGGCCGAGCGCAGCGAGCGGTTCTCGTTCACATTGACCAAGCAGTCCTAGAACGGACTCCCGTCGCGTCGACCGTGAATGACCACCTCGCTCTGCGATAGTCGTGGATTGTGGGTAGTCAGAACATGCACTACTGGCGGCGGTCGTTCTGGGCCCTGGTGGGCGTGGCCATCCTCGGATTCGGGTCGGCCGTGTTGCGTGTCGCTCAGGTCGGCGTGGATCCCTACACCGCGGCCAACATCGGCATCAGCAACACGATCGGTCTCGACCTCGGTACCTACCAGCTGATCAGCAACGCCGTGCTGCTGATCCCGGTCCTCTTCTTCGGCCGCATGTACATCGGGATCGGCTCGATCATCAACATGGTCATGACCGGCTACTTCATCCAGTGGTTCTCGGCGCTGCTTGGCCCACTGGTTCCCGCCGATCCCGGACGCGTGCTGCAGACCGCGATGTTCCTCGTCGGCATCACGTTGTTCGCGGCCGGTGCGTCGATGTACATGACCGCCGCGCTGGGCAACGCGCCCTACGACGCCATCGCCCCGATCATCGTCGACCACACCCGCCTTCCGTACCGGGCGGTGCGCGTGGCCCAGGACCTCGCGTTCGTCGGATTGGCGTTGGCGTTCCACGGACAGGTCGGCGTCGGGACAGTCATGACCGCGTTCTTCGCCGGCCCGCTGATCGACTTCTTCACCGAGAAGGTCAACAAGCCGCTGATGAAGAAGGACCTGGCGGCGCTCGAGGCGTTCCAGCAGCGGGTCAAGACCACCCGCTGGCATTTCTGATCGTGTAGCCAGTCGACGCTCTGACCTAGGATGCCCAGGTGGGAGCAGGATCCTGGCCGGCGCACGTTCCGGTGGCGACCGTGGGACGGCCTGCCACGGCACGCGCCGGTGTTCCGCGCCCGGAAATCAACCGCTTACTGCAGAACCGCACCGGTCTGGTGTCGGTCGCCGCCCCAGCGGGATACGGCAAGACCACCGCGATGGAGCAGTGGGACGACGCCGATGAGCGTCCCTTCGCATGGGTGCGGCTCGACAACCTCGACAACGACCCCGCGCACCTGCTGCTGCACCTGGCGACGGCACTGAACGAGGTAGAACCCGTCGACCCGGCAGTGCTGCACTACCTGCAGGGCGCGGGCCGCGCCGAAAACCAGCTGGTGCCGGCGTTCATCCAGGCACTCGAAAACGCGGGGCCTGTGGTTCTGGTGCTCGACGACGTTCACGAGTTGTCGGCGCCCGCAGCCGTCGACGCCCTGCGCGCCGTGGTGGACCTGGCCCCGAAATCGACGACTCTGGCGCTGATCGGCCGGCAGATCCCGGCACTGGACCTGGCCCGGCGTCGGCTACAGGGCTATCTCTTCGAGATCGGAATCCCGGAACTGAAGCTGTCCGGCACCGAAGGTGCGGCCGCGTTTGCCGCCGTCGGCGGTGATGCTGACAAGACCACGATCGCGCGGGTACTAGACAAATGCGAAGGCTGGGCAGCCGGCGTGGTCATGGCCGCGTTGGCGCTGCGCGACGGCGCCCCTGCCGAGGCGGTGACCGGCCGGCACCGGCTGGTGGCCGACTACCTGGTGGAGGAGGTGCTCAGTGCGCTGGACCCCGAAACCGCCACATTCCTGACGGAATCGGCGACGCTGGACCGCTTCTCCGCTGACGAACTCGACGCGCTGCTGGGCCGGACCGATTCGGCTGCGATGCTCGACGCGATCACTCGATCCGGCAACCTGTTTCTGATTTCCCTGGATGCTCAAGGCGTCTGGTACCGCTATCACCAATTGTTCGGTGACCTGTTGCGTGCGCGCCTCCGTGACCGGGATCCAGACCGGTTCCGGGAATTGGCAGCTCGCGCGGCTGACCGGCTCGCGCAAGCCGGTGACGTCGACGGGGCGCTGCTGCAGGCCCTGGCCGCCGGCGACCGGGCCCATGCCGCCGCGCTCGTGGGAATCGACGCCGTGCGACTGGGTTTCGACGGCCGGGCTGGGGTCCTGGCCCGGCGGCTCAGTCTGATCGACGAGCAGACCTTCACCGAATACCCCGACGCCGCGATCGCGCGGGCCTGGCTGGGGGTGATGACCGGTGACGCAGAGTTGATCCAGCGGTCGCTGGTGACTGCGAGCGCGGCTGACACCGGTAAACCGCTCTCCGATGGCACTCCATCGGTCGAGGTGGCTGCGGCGCTGATCGGTTCTCTGATCGGTATCGGCGGCATAGGGGAGGTGATCCGTTATTCCGAAACCGTCTGTGATGCAGGTGATCACCTGGTCAACCCCTGGTGGGGTGCGGCCACCACGATGAAAGGTACGGCCCTGGCCATGCTCGGGGAATCTGAGCAGGCCCGCAGCACCCTGGAATCTGCGTTGCCGGTGATCGAAGACCTCCCTGGATTCCAGGCCGCCGCGCTGGCGCATCTCGCCGCGTTGGATCTCGGCGACGGTGATCTGTCGGCCGCCGTCGCACACACCAACGCCGCTCGCTCGATCGTCGACTCCCGCGACCTGTCCGACATGGTCCCGATGGTGGTGGTCTACGCGGTCGACGCGTTGGTCCGGGCCCGGCGCGGGGACGTGGCCGGAGTGCGCTCGGCGGTGCGAGCGACCGAGCGGCTCCTCGAGCGGCTGGGTGATCTGTCCGCCCGCACCGCCCTGATGGCTCATGTGCTGGTCGCGGGCGCCGCCGTCGATATCGACGACACCGAACTTTGCGAGCGTCACCTGGCCGAGGCGCAACGCACACATCGGCGCGAACCTGAGGCCGTCGGCATCGGTCAATGGCTCGGCCGTCTCCGGGCTGTGTCGTCTGCACGCGCCGCCCGTGGGACTCGGCCGTCGCTGACGACAGCCGAGCTCAGGCTGCTCCCACATCTGGCCACGCATCTGTCTCTGCAGCGCATCGCTGATGAGCTCGTCATCGGCCGGGAAACCGTGAAGAGCCAGGCCAAGTCGATCTACCGCAAGCTGGGCGTCTCTTCGCGCGCTGCCGCGGTGGCCGAGGCCGACCGACTCGGTTTGCTCAGCGAGACCGCGCGAGCCGCCGCGAGAACGGCAACAGCAGCAGAAACTCCGCGATCAACACCACGGTGATCATCACGACCACCTTCGGATCGTCGAAGTTCTGCCCGGCGACCACGAACGCCGCGGCTGCGTTGCGCTGAGCGGTTCCCAGCGCCAGCACTTCCCGTGTCCCGGGACCGCCCATGAGCCAACCGATCCCGGCGCAGATTACGGTATAGATGACCGCCGCCAAGATGCCGAACGTGCCGAAAACCGATAGCACGCTGTTGAAATGGGCGGCGATCGTGAACGTGATCACCAGAATCATGCTGACGGTGGAGATCTTCGCGATCACAGGCTGGAGCCGGCCGGCCACCCCGGGACCGCGGGCCCGCAGCAGCAGGCCCGCAGCCAGCGGGATGAGCATCAGGACCACGAGAGACAACGCGATCTGTGCGGGATTGACGGCGGTGCCGGAGACGAAGATCGGGAGAATCAACGGCACGTAGCCCACGGTCACCACCATCAACAGCACCATCAGACCCACCGCGAAGGCCATGTCGGCCTTTGCGAACTCGGCGAGCTTGATCAGAAACGGTGCGCCGGCCGCGAGCCCGCACAACAACAGCCCGATCCCGAGCGGGTCGTCCAGATCGAACACCCGCCACAGCCCGAACGCGGCCAGCGGCGCCAGCACGAAGTTGGCCGCGAGAGCAAGCGCAACGACACGAATGTTCTTGAGCGGGGCCAGGATCTGGCCGACGGTCAAGCCGAGACCGACGGCCAGAGTGCTGGAGACGACGAAGAAGACGACGGCGATATTCGACCCCTGCAAGAGGAGATCGTTCATGCCGGACTTCATCAGGCCATCGTGACCAGGTTGCGCCAGAAGGACTTCAGGCTGTCACTGGCGCCGAACAGCGTCGTGAAGTGGGTGGAGTCGACCAGCACGATGTCACCGGCGCGGTCGCCCGACGGCGGCATGTGGACGATCGCGTTGAACTCGGTGTTCCCCGCCAAGGTGAACGGATGCGGCCGGGTCATGTCGATCGGCTGCCGGCCCAGCACTCGCAGGTCAGGCCCTTCGGGCGCGGTCAGCTCGTAGTGCGGCAGGTGCGGATGCAAGGCCAGTGTGCTGACGTCGCGCAGCAGCCCCGCGGAATCCAGATCGCGGAACGTGGTCAGCGGCACAATCTGTCGGGTGCCCTCGACCGTGGCCGGGCGCAGGCCCCAGGTGTTGTGCACCGGGATGTTCAATCCGGTCAGCAGCGACCGCGCGAATCCGCTGAACCGCTGGACGCGCGGAGTCAGCGGGTCACCGTGGTGCAGATACTCCATCTGCTGCTGTTCCTTGTCGTCGATGAACCCGACGTCATGGTGCGGCGCCAGCATCAGGCAGGTGCCCTCACGCTTCAACCACTGCTGGATCGCGGCGATCTCTTCTTCGGTGGCGGCCTCGTCGCCGAGCAGGTGGTCCAGGCCGAAGATCATCAGGGTGTCGGTGTCGTCGAGGATGCGTTCATCGATCGGCAACCGGTACCCGGCCTGATCGACCCGCTGGAACACCGCCACCGGATGGCCGGTCGCTTCACCGGCCACCTCCTGAAAATTCAGGGACGACCGGTGGAACAGTTCCAGCGTCCCGTCGATGCCCTGCAGGAACTCCTTGGGGCTGTACTCGGGCGTCTCGTAGGCCGGCCAGGTGGCCAGGCGCACCTCGGTGACCGTGGAGAACCGGTTGTACAGTTCCGCGGGGTCGCGCTGGACCTCCCACGGGTAGCTCCACGACCAGTAGATGCTGACGCGTCGTTTGCCGTTGTGCGGCCGGGCGACGTGGGCCTGGTTGTAGGTCCGGGCGTATGAACGGGGAGTGGTCATGCTGTCTCCTTTGTTTCGAGGTCTGTGAGGTAACGCAGCGCGCTCAGGCCGGGCAGGAAGAAGTACGCCCCGCCGCGCAGCGTGGTGAATGCAGGTAACCCCTTGTGTACCTTGCGGATCGGCCGCTTAGGAATCTTGAAGTCCAACGTGCCGTCCTGGGTGCCGCAGATGGGATCGTGTTCGTTGCCGAGGTCTTTGAATGCCGAGTCGTTGATCCAGACGTTCTGGGCGAACTCGAACTGGCGCACCAGGCTGGCACAGATCAGGAACATCCCGACCCCGCGTTCGACTCCGTCGTCGGCCCCCCCGTCGGGTAGCGCCGGCCCATAGGTGCCGCTGCGCCGGATCATCCTGCGCCGATTCGGGTTCGGCTCGGTATCGCGTGGGTTCAGCCTGCGGGCGTGGGCGCCGATCGGGCAGGCATAGCCGTGCGGATCCATCGTTCCGTAATCGAAATCGTTGTTGCGCATCGGATCCGCACCGAGCTCCGGATCGTCGTGCTCAGGTGCGAGCACCAGCGGCGCACCGCTGCGCCACCGGCCCATGAACTTGGCAGCCAGTAGCTCCTCGCCCTCGGTCCCGTCGGCGTTCTGCTTCAGGTAGTCGCGGAAGACCCCGACATGTTCCTCCAATCGGCGGTACGCCAGGTAGCTGCCATTGCGTGAAAGCACCTCGGGGGTGGGCTGGTTCGCCACCAACCCTTCCTCATCCGGATAACCGAGGATGAACTCACCGGGTGCCAGGTACCCACCTGCACCGGGTATCAACTCCTCGCCCGAACCCTTCATCTGCGGCTGGGACACCGGATCGCGGTACCCGAAGTGGTCGTGGTCGTACTCGAACGGTGCCGTGGCGGCCAGATCCAGATGCGACAGTGACCGCACCCCGGGGCAGCGGGCCAGCAGGGCGTCGTGTTCGCCCACGCACCGCACGCGTTCGGCCTCGTCCCGGGCGAACAGGATGACGATGGCATGCAGATCGTCGCCGGCGAGCCCGCCCAGCCAGTGTTCGGGTGCGGCCGCACCGGTGTCCCCGAGTATGTCGGCCCGCGAGGCCATGCCTTCGCGGAACTCGTCCGGGAACGATGCCAGTGAATCCTCGTCCAGACCCAACGCGCGCAACCCATTCCAGGTGAAGGCCAGGTTGACCCAACGCTTGAAGACGTTGACCGTCTCACGGACATCGGTGGCCGACTGCACGAGCGGCACCATCTCGGTCAGCCAGGCTCGCCCGGCCTCGGGGCTGTCGAAGGACAGGAACTCATACCGGCCAGTCAGGTGGGGCGTGCCGGTCAGCATGATGTGCTGGATGTCGTCGAATTCGAGGTCCGTCAGTGCATCCATGGTCACTGCATCTGATCCAACATGTCCGCGAACGCGGCCTTGAGCCGCAACGCCTTCTTGACCTCTTCGGAGGTGACGTAGGGGTACTCGCCGTACTCCAGGAAGCTCGGCACCTGATGGTTGCGGACGAACATGATGAAGGCTTCCGGGTTGGTCTTCCAGTCCTCCGGGAAGCCCTCGAGGTTGACGAAGGCCGTGGTGATGCCGGTCGAGCTGAACAGTTTGACGGCGTCCTCGGTGTACTTGTCGAAGTCGGTGTCGAAGATGCCCTGGTACTGGAAGTGCAGACCGGAGCCGACGTCGAACAGGTTCCAACGCAGGTAGTGGAGCTTCAGCGGGGCAAGCACATCGGGCTGCGCGGCGACCGCCGCTTCGAGTTGCTTGCCGTAGGCGCGGATCGCGTCCTCGCGGCCTTCCTTCACCTTGGCGATGATGTTGAATCCGTAGCAGGCGGGAGTCCGGGGAAAGACCGGTCCGTAGCGCCCCCGGGTCAGTTCGAAGTAGCCCTCCTTGGGGATGGCTAGTGCTGCTGGTTGGGTCCAATCGTTGTTTCCGTTGTTCGCCATGGCACCGAGATTATGGTCGCGCGGACCTCTCGTCGTCCCCCGATTCGGGGGAAAACCGCCTGTCAGGGCGCAATGTTGCTGATGCGTGCGTCACATGGACTCAGCGGACAAATGAGGTAGCCCGGGAATCACGTTCCCGTGCCTGCCTTGGTGCATATGAGTGCGGGGCGACGCGTCAGGCGAGTCGCTCAACTTCGACGAAGATGATCGGATCGCGCTCGCCGCGGTTCTCGACGGTGTGCTCGGAGCCCGCGGGACGTGAATAGCTCTGCCCGGCTACAAGTTCCGCGACGATCTCCGTGCCGTCGGCAGTGACAACGTGCATGGTGTCGGTGACCATGGGAACTACCACGTACTCGTGATCGTGCCGGTGCATCGGTATCGCGCCGCCCGGGTCGATCGTCCACTTGGTGACCCGGAACCAGTCATTCTCGAGCTGGATGTCACCGTGGGATCCGGTTGTCATGATGGCCGTCAGAAGTCGGGCGTGCTCACGTCTTCGAGCCCCTGCTCGGGGCCTGTCGGAGCGACCGGCGCAGTTGGGGTCGTCTGGATCTCTGCCGAACCGCATTCCGTGCCGCTGACCCCGGGCGGACAAAGGCTGTTGCGGTTCGGTGAGTTCGGCACCAGATAGGGGACACAGTTCTGGGTGTAGGTGTCGTTGTCCTCGCCGTTCGGGCAGGCCGCCAGCGCGGTCGACGGGGCGGGCAGGGCGGCGACCGCAGTCGCCGCCACCATCGCGAGCGCGGAACAGGCGGAGATGATCAGGTGTCGCATAGGGATCAAGGCTGTCATGCCGTTCGCTTTCAGTCGATGACCGCAGTGGCTTTGTGCACGGTGATCGGCGCGGCCAACTGCTGCTCATCGCAGATCCGTTGCAGCTTCTCCAGTGTCTCGGCCAGATCCGGTCCGGTCCGCCGACCTGGGGTGAAAGTCGCGGGCAGGTGTTGCATGCCCTGGATCACGCCGATGGTCTCGTAGTGGACGGCGCCGGCCGGATCGCACCGGTAGTCCGGCATCCGGTCGAGCACGCCGGTCAGCATCGACTTGAACACCGTCCGGGCCACGTTCGAGCCGATGCAGCGGTGCACGCCCAAACCGAAACTGAAGTGGCGGTTACCCGTTCGGCCCATCCTGAGCTCGTTTGGATTCTCGAAAACACGCGGGTCGCGGTTGGCCATCGCCCACGAAAGCCACAGCCGCTCACCTTCCTTGAGCGGTACCCCATCCAACTCGATGTCCTCGGAGATCGTGCGGCCGTCCCCGGGCGCCGGGGTGAAGAAGCGCAGAAACTCCTCGGTGGCCGAATCGAGCAGCGCAGCGCGGTCCCGGCTCAACTGCTCACGCTGATCCGGGTGCTGGGAGAGCCATTCGAGCGAGTGCGCCGTCAGCGCCGTCGTGGTGTCGAAACCGCCGCCGATCAGGAGCATGAGCATGCCCAGGATCTCCGAATCGGGTGCCGGTTCGCCGTCTATCCGCATCTGCACCATGGCATCGATCAATCCCGGGCGCGGATCTTCGCGGATCACGGCGACGTGGCCCATCATGTGCACTGCCGAGGCCAAGGACAGGTCGAAGACGCGTTTCGCGTCGGGAGAGTCGGCGCGCGTGTACACCGACGCGTGCGCGGGCTCGCAGTAGATCTCCCATTCGGCGAGCGGAACACCGAGCAGGCCCAGCGTCAACACCGCCGGGACGATGTTCGCCAGATCGTCGACGAAATCGATACTGCCGTCTTCGATCTTCTCGTCCAGGCAGGCCCTGACGAGCTCGTCGACCACCGGCTTCCACCGCGCGACCGCGGCCGGTGACAGGTATCCGTTGAGCGGTGTCCGATAGGCGCGGTGTTCGGGATCATCCATCTCCAACATGCCGCCGCGGAACTGCGTGCTCACCTCGGCGCGCGGAATGTTGATGCCCCGGTAGCCTTTTCGATCTCCGATGACGTCGTTGTCGTTCGAGATGTGTGGGCAACGGGCCAGTTCGAAAACCTCGCTGCTGCCGGCGGCCACCCAATGCCCGCCGTACGTGTCGGTCCAGGCGAGCGGACAGGAGCCCAGCATCTCCGCGGTGATCGGCTCGAACTGGTCGCGATACTGCGGGGTGTGCCGGTCGAAGTGGTAGCTGTGCTCGGTATGTCGAGCTTCCGCCGTCGCGCCCTCGGTCATCTGCGCCTCCAACGTCGTTGTCGGTCTGCAGGTCTGAGGATAGGAACTATGCGCGCCGGTGGGGCCGGTTCTGGTGGATCACGGGGTGAGATTCAGAATTGCCTTGCCGTACTCCAGGTCCGCGGGGACCGAGACGTGGTCGTGAAAGACGCGCCAGACGCCGTCGACGCACCGCAGACATGCCGTCCATCGCACCCACATGTCGATGTCGCGGCCACTGGCCAGGGTGCCGCGGACGTGGTTGAGGCTGTGCACGAACGCGATGTCGCCTTCAGTGGTGACGGTCAGCTCGTGTACGTCGTAGCCGATCGGCCCGGTGTACGCGGTGAAGACCTCCTGCCAGGCCCTTCGCTTGTTGTCGTCACCTGCGTACCGCAGCGGTGCCCCGAGGTCGAAGGACACGACATCGGGTGCGTAGAGGGCCGTGAGCGTGTCCAGATCGCGCGCACGGATCGCATCCACACCCTCGGCGATGCGTTGACGAATGGCCGCTTCAGTCACGAATGTCACGGTAGGCCACCAGCGTGACCGGACACGGGAAAATCAATCGGTGGAATCGAGTCCCAGTTCCCCGAGCAGGACGCCAACGCGTCGTGCGATGTCGTCCCGGATCGGACGGACCGCTTCGACTCCGAGACCGGCCGGATCGGCCAACTCCCAGTTCTCGTAGCGCTTGCCGGGGAAGTACGGGCAGGTGTCCCCGCACCCCATCGTGATCACGACATCGCTCGCCTCGACGATGTCGTCGGTCCATCGCTGTGGCTGTTCGTGTGCGATGTCGATACCGACTTCGGCCATGGCGGCGATCGCGGCGGGATTCACCTTGTCAGCGGGCTCCGAACCGCCTGAAAACACGGATGCTCGGTCTCCGGCGAGGTGAGCGAAGAAGCCCATCGCCATCTGGGACCGGCCGGCGTTGTGCGTGCACAGGAACAGCACGCTGGGGCGGTCGCGCGCCGTCATCGAGTGTTCCTCGCGGGTCGGTCGTCTCCTACGGCGTCGAACCGGCGCCGCAATCCCAGTGACACGTAGACCAGCGCGACGAGCACGGGCACTTCGATGAGCGGGCCGACCACGCCTGCCAGGGCTTGGCCCGAGGTTGCGCCATACGTCGCGATCGCCACCGCGATCGCCAGTTCGAAGTTGTTGCCTGCGGCCGTGAACGCCAGGGTGGTGGTGCGCTCATAGCCCAGCCCCAGCGCTGCGCCCAGTGCATAGCCGCCGCCCCACATGATCGCGAAGTACGCCAGCAGCGGCAGCGCGATTCGCGCGACGTCCCAGGGACGAGTGGCGATCTGGTCACCCTGAAGTGCGAACAGCACCACGATGGTGAACAGCAGTCCGTATAGGGCCCACGGTCCGATACGTGGCAGGAACGTCGACTCGTACCAGTCCCTGCCCTTCGCGGATTCACCGATGCGACGTGACAGGTACCCGGCCAGCAGCGGGATACCCAGGAAGATGATCACCGACTTCGCGATCTGCCATGGCGATGTGTCGATACTCGTCTGTTCCAACCCGAGCCAGCCCGGCAGCACTGACAGGTAGAACCAGCCGAGTACGGCGAACATGAGCACTTGGAAGATCGAATTCAGGGCGACCAGCACCGCCGCCGCTTCCCGGTCGCCGCAGGCCAGGTCGTTCCAGATGATGACCATGGCGATGCAGCGAGCCAGCCCGACGATGATGAGGCCGGTTCGGTACTCGGGCAGATCGGGCAGAAACAGCCAGGCCAGCGCGAACATCAGGGCAGGGCCAACCACCCAGTTGAGGATCAGCGAGCTGATCAACAGCTTGCGATCTCCGGTAACTCGATCGAGCCGGTCGTAGCGCACCTTCGCCAGGACCGGATACATCATGATGAGCAGGCCTAGCGCGATGGGCAACGAGATGCCGTCGACCTGAACGTGATTCAGTGCGGTGTTGACTCCGGGAACGAGCCTTCCGAGCAGTAGGCCCACGGCCATCGCGAACGCGATCCACACCGGGAGCAGCCGGTCCAGCGTGGAAAGCCGCGCGGGGGCAACCTGGCTCACGACGCGCAGCAGGTGCCGCCGGATTCGGTGGCATCGAGTGCGGGTGAGTCGGTGCCGAAGGTCTCGGAGTCAGCGAGAACCGTGTAGACCTCCCACTTTTCGCCGGCGGGACCGGTCACCCAAACCTTGTCCTGGGTGGCGAAGCAACAGGTGGTGCCGATCTCCTCCTCGGTGAACATGCCCTCGTCCGTGAGGCGGGCGATCTCCGCGTGCACCTGGTCGCTGGACTCGACCTCGACACCGAGGTGGTTGAGTGTCCCGCCGTGCCCGGGGTTCTCGATGAGCACCAGTTTCAGCGGGGGAGCGGCGATGGCGAAGTTGGCATAGCCGGGCTTGACCTTCGCCGGCGCCGTGTTGAAGAGCTTCGAGTAAAACGTGATGGCCTCGTCGAGATCGTCGACGTTCAAGGCAAGTTGTGCGCGGGACATTACAGGCTCCCAACCTCTGCGACTTATGTCGAACTTTCGGACAGCATCGATGATGCCACCTCTTCGACGTATGTCAATATCCTCTGGCAGAATGGGGTGCATGCCCAAGGCGTTACCTGTGGTCGACACAACCGAACCGGTCTGCTGCACACCAGTGGCGGCAGGCCCGATCGATGACGACGGTGCGTTGGAGATTGCCTTGCGGCTGAAAGCGCTGGCCGACCCGGTGCGGGTCAAGCTGGTGTCGCTGCTGTTCAGCGCCGAGGCGGGAGAAGTCTGCGGATGTGATCTCGCGGCTGCGGTCGGCCTGGCCGAATCCACCGTCAGCCACCATCTGTCCCAATTGCGGCGCGCGGGGATGGTCGAGTCCGAACGGCGCGGTATGAACGTCTACCACCGCCCGCGCCGGGACTCGCTCGTGGCGCTGTGTTCCGTGCTCGACCCCAACTGCTGCCGTTAAGGCCCGTCCGGCCGTCAGGCCGCGGTCCGGCTCTGTGTCAGACGCACTCGACGCAGAGCTGCTGCTCGCCCTTCTGCAGCGCCAACCGGTTGCGGTGCTGCACCAGGAAGCAGCTGGAACAGGTGAACTCGTCAGCCTGCTTCGGGATGACCCGCACGCTCAGCTCCTCGCCGGAGATGTCGGCGTCGGGCAGGTCGAACGAATCGACCACCTCGTCCTCGTCGATGACTGCCGTGTCGGCCGCGGTGCGCCGCGTGGCCAGCTGCTCCAGCGACTCCTCGGCAGGCTCGTCGGTCTCCTTGACGCGCGGGGCGTCGTAATCGGTAGCCATGAATGATCCTCCTAAGTTCAAGACCAATGTTTCTCGCCAACGCCGCAGCGGGACTCCTTGTTCCCCGGGCGAACAGCCTGTAAACGTCGGATGCACGTTAGCGGTTCAATCCGCCGGGGTCTGCATCGGTGGACGTGATGCTGAGTACAGTCGTCGGCGTGCATGACGATGTCAGAGGTTCGGACGCCGAGATCTTCGATGACGCTGAGCTTGATGAGTACCTCGATGACGACGATGCCGGGCTGGAGGATCTGGACTCCAACGGCCAGGTGATCTCGATCCGTCGCGCCGACGGTGAGGAGCTCCTCACCATCGTCGCCCAGGACGACGAGTGGAATGTCGACCTGCAGCCGGGCGGCTCCGTGCAGAGCGCGTTCCTCGGTTCGCGACGGGACACCCCGGTGTGGATCAATGCCCTCGACGGTCAGATCGAGCGCGACGACGACGGCACGTACGTCATCCGCATCGACTGACGTTCGACGGTCTTTGCGCTCGTAGTGAGCGCAACCGTGGTGCTGTTACACCCCATCGCCGATGGTGACGGGGTGTCCTCTCTGCGCGTAGTGAAGCTCGGTGCCCACATCGGGGCCCGCATCGACGGAATCGACGTCAACGGCAACCTCGACGTCGCCACGGTGTCCGCGATCAACGATGCCCTTCTTGAACACAAGGTCATCTTCTTCCGCGGCCAACACCACCTCGACGACGACGGCCAGTGGGCGTTCGCGCGGTTGCTCGGCACCCCGACCCGGGCGCATCCGACGGTCACCTCGCGCGGCGACCGGATCCTGCCCATCGACTCGCGGTATGACAAAGCGAACAGCTGGCACACCGATGTGACGTTCGTCGACCGCATCCCGAAGGCCTCGCTGCTGCGGGCGGTCACGCTCCCGGAGTACGGCGGCACCACGACGTGGGCGTCGACCGAGGTCGCCTACGACCGTCTGCCCGAGCCGTTGCGTGCGCTGGTCGAGAACCTGTGGGCCGTGCACACCAACCAGTACGACTACACGGCCGGTGATCAGGCCGACCACGAGGGCCAGGCCGTTATTGCAGACGACCACCGCAAGTACCGCGAAGAGTTCGAGTCCTCGTACTACGAGACCGAGCATCCGGTGGTGCGGGTCCACCCCGAGACGGGCAGACGTGTGCTGTTGCTCGGGCACTTCATCAAACAGTTCGTGGGGCTCAGTCCCACCGAGTCGGCGACCCTCTTCCAACTGCTCCAGAACCGGGTCATCAAGTTGGAGAACACGATTCGATGGAACTGGGAGTTGGGGGACCTGGCGATCTGGGACAATCGGGCCACGCAGCACTACGCCGTGGCCGACTACGACGACCAGTTCCGCCGGCTCAGCCGGATCACCCTGGCCGGCGACATCCCCGTCGATGTCCACGGACGGCACAGCCGGGTGATCGCCGGCGACGCGTCGCGCTACTCCGAGGTCATCACGCCGGTCGCCCTGGCCGGATGACCGGGCCGGCCGGTCAGAGTCGGTCCATCTCCCGCGCCATCAGGCTGTTCTCCAGATAGCTGTAGTGCGACGGGTAATACGGGCGGGCGCGGTGCGCCCGCCAGCGGTCTGTCACCGAGGACACCGCATGCGACATCATCGTGATGACGTTGTGGTGCGCTTGTGTGCCCGCTGCCGCGGCGGTGCTGAACAGCACCTGCTGTTCGGTGATGAGCACCGGCGCGTGCGTGTGTCGGCGCGTCGTGATGTCTGTCGAGGCTTCGCGTCGGACGGCGGAAACCGGATGGAAAACGCTCATGTCGAAACTTCCTCTGAACCGAGCGCCTTACTCTCCAACGCTCTCATGAAAGAAACGTACGACTGACCGCAGTCATTCCTCACGCGTAGTCCACTACCTCAATAAGGGGCATCTGCGGCCGAACGTCCTTTTACAGAGCGGGTTCTCGCGGCGCAGGTATGGACAGGTCGGATGATTTGTAAAGCCCACCACGCGGGTTGCCATCGGACGGTGGCGCAAAGGGGACCTTCCCTGCGCAACTATCCTCGCGCACAGGACAATTCGACGACCCGTCGGCTCCTGTGGCTCACCCACCCGCCCCTGCGAGGCCGCGAACCACGCTGAGATGAGCTGCGCGCGCCGTCCCAGGCGGCACGCAGTCCGGCCGTGCGACTCCATCGAGTCGCCGAACCGTGCCCCGGTAAATCCCGCCCTAATCGCAGTGACGGCGATAGCGTGGGAACTCGTCGTTTCACACCTGGATAGGAGACTGGGCGATGAGATCCGAATCCGCGCCGGGTATCGCCGGAGTAATCCGGTTCCCGCACCGGCTGCTGGCCGCCGTCGTGGCGTTGTCGGTCGGACTGATCGGGGCCGCGATGCTGGCGCCGGCCCGAGCCGCCGCCGAGGGCGAGACCTACGTCGTCGCTACCGACATCACCTTCGCGCCGTTCGAATTCCAGGACGAGCAAGGAAAATTCGTCGGGATCGACATCGATCTCCTGAACGAGATCGCGGCGAACCAGAAGTTCAACGTGACCATCAAGCCGCTCGGCTTCGATGCCGCGCTGCAGGCCGTCCAGGCCAACCAGGCCGACGGCGTGATCGCGGGCATGTCGATCACCGACGAGCGCAAGAAAGTTTTCGACTTCTCCGACCCTTACTTCGAGTCCGGCGTGCAGATGGCGGTGCTGGAGGACAACCAGGACATCAAGTCCTACGCGGACCTCAAGGGCAAACGGGTCGCGGTGAAGAACGGCACCGAGGGTGCGGCGTTCGCCGAGTCGATCAAGGACAAGTACGGCTTCCAGATCGTCTCATTCGCGGATTCGTCGTCGATGTTCGAGGAGGTCAAGACGGGTAACTCCGTCGCGGTCTTCGAGGACTATCCGGTACTCAACTACAACATCCAACGGGGCAACGGGTTCAAGACCGTCACGCAAAAGGAGAAGGGTTCCAGTTACGGCTTCGCGGTCAACAAGGGTCGCAACGCCGAGTTGCTGGCGAAGTTCAACGCGGGCCTGAAGGAACTCAAGGACTCCGGCCGGTACGACCAGATCATCGAGAAATACCTCGGCGAAGGGGCCGGCGAGGCCGACAACTCGTTCATCGGACTGCTCAAGAGCACATTCCCGTTCCTGATGACCGGCCTGAAGATGACGCTGATCCTCACGGTGGTGTCGATCGCCATCGCGCTGGTGCTCGGTATCGTCTTCGGGCTGTTCCGGGTGTCGCGGTCGATCGTGCTGCGGGCAATCGGTACCACCTACGTCGATATTTTCCGAGGCACTCCGCTGCTGGTACAGGCGTTCTTCATCTACTTCGGTGTCCCGCCGGCACTGGGAATCCAGATGACCGCACTGACCGCGGGCATCATCACGCTCTCGCTCAATGCCGGGGCGTACATGACCGAGATCGTCCGCGGCGGGATCCAGTCGGTGGACAAGGGGCAGATGGAGGCGGCCCGCAGCCTGGGCATCGGCTATCTACCGACGATGCGCAAAGTGATTCTCCCGCAGGCTATTCGGACCATGATCCCGTCGTACGTCAATCAGTTCGTCATCACCCTCAAAGACACCTCGATCCTGTCGGTGATCGGCATCGCCGAACTGACCCAGACCGGGCGACTGATCATCGCCCGCAACCTTCAGTCGTTCACCATGTGGCTGATCATCGGCATCATTTACTTCATCGTCATCATGGCGCTCACCAAATTCTCTGACAGGATCGAGAGTCGGCTTGTAGGAGGCAGAGGGAAATGACCCAGCTGGTACCGGAAGCGGCGGCGGCCGAACCCGAGGGCACTGTCAAGATCCGCATCGAGGGCCTCAAGAAGTCATTCGGCGACCTGGTGGTGCTCGACGGGATCGACACCACGATCAGCAAGGGCGAGGTGGTCTGCGTCATCGGACCGTCCGGATCGGGAAAATCCACCTTTCTGCGGTGCCTCAACAAGCTCGAGGACATCACCGCAGGAAAGGTCACGGTCGACGATTTCGATCTCACCGACCGCAGGGTGGACCTCGACAAGGTCCGTCAGCACATCGGCATGGTCTTCCAGCACTTCAACCTCTTCCCGCACATGACCGTGATCGACAACGTCACGCTGGCGCCGCTGTTGACCGGGAAGATGGACAAGGCCACGGCGGAGAAGCGGGCCATCGAGCTCCTGACTCAGGTCGGGCTGGCGGAGAAGGCCCATGTCAAACCCGCCACGTTGTCGGGTGGCCAGAAGCAGCGCGTCGCGATCGCCCGCGCCCTGGCGATGAACCCGTCGATCATGTTGTTCGACGAGGCCACCAGCGCGCTGGACCCCGAGATGGTCGGCGACGTGCTGCAGGTGCTGCGTGATCTGGCCGAGGGCGGCATGACGATGGTGGTGGTGACCCACGAGATGGGTTTCGCCCGCGAGGTGGCCTCCCGGGTGATCTTCATGGCCGACGGCAACATCGTCGAGGACGATTCGCCGGCCGAGGTGTTCGACAACCCGAAACATCCTCGGCTGCAGGAGTTCTTGTCGAAGGTGCTGTAGTTCAGCCCACGAACAACCCGTCGACCAGCGCCCGGGCCACCACGCCGGCGTCGCGCCGGGCCGCGGCCGGATCGTCGGCGGTCGCGATCAGCAGGGCGGCCTCGTCCAGCGCCCCGACGATCATCGACGCCAGGGTCTCGACGGGAAGGTCGGGGAGTTCACCGGCCTCGACGGCGCTACGGATGCCGTCGCGGAGGGCTCCGAGGTAATTGCGGTTGTCGATCTCGCGCATCTGAGCGAATCCCAGCGCGGCGGGCGCCTGCAACACGCTGATCCGGGCCACGGTGGGGTCGAGGCAGCCGTCGAGGAACTCCTCGATGCCTGTCTCGAGTTGGCCGCGGCTGGTGGCCTGGGCCAGCGCTGCCGGGAGCACCCGCTGTGCCAACTGGCCTTCGACGTCCTCGTAGACCGCTCGGAACACCGCCTCCTTGGTGGGGAAGTGGTAGTACAGGGCGTTTCGGGTCACGGCGGCGACCCGCGCGATGTCCCCGGTGGAGACGGCCGCGTAGCCCCGCTCGACGAACAGTGATCGCGCCGCGGCGACGAGCGCCGAGCGGGTGGCCTCGCTGCGTTGTTCGCGGCCGTCGCGTGCGTCTTCACTCACGGGGAAATTTTAACAAGCTGTATGTATTGATGTTCTGCCAATGATGTGTTTGCATACAGTCTGTATTGATTTATGTCCCGATGCTCGCGGCGAGAGGGCAGGTAGATGATCACACTCAGCTCCCGGCGGACGGTCCCGTTGCCCTGCGGCCCGGTCGGCGTGCGCGAATGCGGTGACGGCCGTCCGGTCGTCCTGCTGCACGGACTCGTCGCCAACGGATTGGTCTGGCGTCACGTGGCTGACGGCCTCGGCAACGGAATCCGTTGCATCGCACCCGATCTGGCGCTCGGCTCGCACATCCCGGCGTTGCCCGACGCCGATCTCACCCTACCCGGGCTGGCCCGCACCGTCGTCGACCTGCTCGACGCGCTGGAGATCCCGCAGGCGGTGCTCGTCGGCAACGGCTACGGCGGCGACATCGCCCAGGTGGTCGCCGCGTGTCACCCGCAGCGGGTCGAGGCCCTGGTGCTCGTCGCCACCAACGCTTTCGACTCCGACCCGTGGCCGGTCAAACTGCTGTCCCGGCTCGCCTCGCTGCCCGGTGCCGGACTGTTGCAGTCGACGTTGATCGGTCTGAAGTCCGTGCAGCGTCTCCGGATCACCTACGGCGGTGCGACCAAGCGCCCCATCCCGGCCGACATCATGGCTTCCTACCTGCGGCCGTTGCGCAGTGATCCGTTGGTGCGAAACGATTTCCGGCGTTTCCTCAGTGGGTTGTCGCCGGCATACCTGGCGGAGTACTCACCCCGGCTGGCCGACTACGACCGACCCGCGCTCGTGGTCTGGCCACGCGAGGAACGTTATTTCCCCGCAGAAGGAGCTGCGCGTCTGGCGCAGACGCTGCCGCAGGCCGCACTCAAATTCATCGACGACTCCTATGCCTGGGTGCCAGAGGACAATCCGGCGCCACTGGTGGGTCTGCTCGACGAATTCCTCCGGCGCCTCGACCGCCCGGCGGAATCCGATCAGCCCGCCTCGACCACGTTGGACTGACCCGATTTGCTCACCTCGGGTTCCCCGCTGCGGTAGGTGACCCGGTTGTCGAATCCTGACACCCCGATGGTTTCGACGGATTCGACGGTGATGACGTTCTCGACGCCGGACACGGTCACCGCGATGCAGTGGCCGAGGATCTCGATCTCGTTCTCGATGCCGCTCACGATCACGGTGTTTTCCCGGCACTCGACGGTCCGGTGCTCCTTGATGCCCGAGACGATCACCGTTTCTCCCGCCGGAACCTCAGTGGGTGCAACGGATCCGGGCACTGGCACTCCGTTGATTGTTGTCTGCCGGATTGTCGTCGACTGGCTGTCGGTGACCGTGTCGGTGTCGGCTGCGTCTGTGGTGCGTGTGTCGGTATTGCTGAACATCACAGTGGCCGCGATACCGCCGGCGACCAGGATCACCGTCAGTGCGCCGAACAGGATGAAGAACGGCGTGGCGCCCGAAGTGCGTCGCGGTTGCGGCGGAGCGGGGTAGGGCTCGTAGCCCGGCCACGGAGCCGGGGGTCCCGGGGGCGGTGGCGGGAATGCGTTGGTCCACGGCTGGGTCGGCGGTGGACCGGAAGGGCCCGCGGCTTTACCGATGCCCAACTCGGATGCTTGGGCGGCGTCAGCCAACGGGCGCTCGAGCTCCCGAATGCGAGCCTCGGGGTCGTCCTTCGGATCCATGCGCAGATGCTCGCACATCTGACCGCCGATGCGGACGGAAAGACCGGCTGCAACCAGGTCGATATGTTTGCTTACCGTGCTGGGGGCGAATGTGCTTCCAGGGTGCTGAGCAGGTGGTATCGCCGTGGGCAAAGGTATTGACACATAACCGGTCTGACCGCGTCGGTGAGAGTGAGGCGCTGTCGGTCCCCGCGCGTACGCTTGGTCCCACAGGTGGTTTGCTGCGTAAGAAAAGGATTCTCAGTGCCTCAGACAGGACGATGGACCGGGGATCCGGTCTGGTTGGCCGACGTGCTCCGCGCCGAAGGTATCGACCTCGTCGAGTACCCGGGCTGGCGCACCCGGGGGCACGGTGATTTCAAGGACATCCGCGGGGTGATGGTGCATCACACCGGGTCGGACACTGCCACCGCTGCATCGATTGCCAGTGGGCGCCCAGACCTGCCCGGGCCGTTGTCGCAGTTGCACATCGCGCGCGACGGAACGGTGACGGTTGTGGCACTAGGGGTGGCCTGGCACGCCGGTGTCGGCATGTATCCGTGGTTGCCGACGAACATGGGCAACTGGCACATGATCGGTATCGAGTGCGCCAACAGCGGTACCAGCCCCACGGCGCCGCATCGCAAAAACTGGCCTGATGCACAGTATTTCGCTCTGGTGCGGTGCTGCGCCGCGATCAACCGCCGGTTGGCGCAGAGCGCAGAACGCACCATAGGGCACAAGGAATACGCCGGCCGCGCGCAAGGCAAATGGGATCCGGGCGCCATCGACATGGACATCCTGCGCACCGACATCCAGGCGCAGATCGGCGATGTCGGCAAGCCGGCGCCGACACCTCGACCGCCTGTGCCCGTGGGGCAGTACACCGATGTGCTGCTGTATCGGCCCATGGAGGGTCCGGAGGTCGCCGCATTGCAGCGCCGGCTCAAGTCCGCCTACGCGGCATATGCGGGGGATCTCGAGGTCGACGGTGTCTTCGGACCGCAGACCGAGGCTGCGGTCAAGGAGTTCCAACGGCGCACCCGCGGGCTGAAGGTCGACGGCATCGTCGGCCCGGCCACCGCGGCCGCACTGCGGCTCTGACGCCTGCCGCGCAAACTTTCGCACCCTGCGTTCCCGACGAAGGTGTTGCCTTAGGCTAACCAAACTTCTATGGTTAACCGAATACTTCTCCTTCAAATTAAGGAACCGCTGATGAAGCGCCTGATCTGCCTGGTAGCCAGCGCTGTTGTCGTGCCCTTTTCAGTGGCGACAGCGCCCCTCGCCAGCGCCGAGGACTTCGCCATCACGGCGCCCGTCCCCACGCTGGAGGAACTCAATGCCCAGATCCAGCTACTCGTAGCGAGCCAGGCGCCGGATCACGTCAAGGCCGCACAACTAGAGGGCGGATCACGGGCGGTGATCGTGCCGAAGATGGTCTACCGGATCGGCATCTTTCGCGCCCCGAAAGGCTCGGCGGTGGTGACCGGGCCCGAAACCCACGACGGCAACAGTCACACCGCGGTGATCAACGGCAGCCGCGTCGGTCAGCCCACCCTGCAGATCCCCGCCGAATGGCGCTATATCGACGGGCAATGGAAGCTGGCGAGCAAGTCGATGTGCAACGGCATCTCGACCCTGGGCCTGCCCATTCCGTGCAATTTCCAGTGATCCGGCGATGATCGAGGTCCGCGGGCTGACCAAGGCGTTCGGGAACACGCCGGCGCTGACCGATGTCAGCGCTTCCTTCCCGGCCGGTACGGTCACCGGTCTGCTCGGCCTCAACGGTGCCGGAAAAACCACGCTGCTCCGTGTGATCGCAGGCATGGAGCGGGCCGACAGCGGCACAGTGACGTTGTGCGGGAATCCAATTGACGACTGCGCCGAACCCACGCGGATGCTGGGTGTGCACTTCGACCCGATGGCGATGGATCCGCGACACAGCGCCCAGCGCCATCTGTCGTGGCTGGCGGCGCTGGGCGACGTCGCCCGCGGACATATCGACGACGTGCTGGAGCAGGTTGGGCTGGCCGAACTCCGGCACCGACGCATCGCGCAACTGTCGATGGGCGCACGGCAGCGGCTCGCCATCGCCAGCGCCCTGTTGGCCGAACCGCAGGCGCTGATCTTCGACGAGCCCGTCAATGGCCTGGACGTCCCCGGCATCGTGTGGCTGCGGGAGTTGTTGCGGCAGTTGGCTGCCGAAGGGCGGACCGTGGTGGTGGCCAGCCATCTGCTCGGCGAGGTGGCGTTGACCGCGGACCGGCTGCTGGTGATGGACCGGGGCCGGGTGGCCGCTGTAGGCAGCCTTGACGAGGTCCTGCCTGTCGGTGCCGATCCGCGGCAGCACCTCGAGGCCCTGCTCCTGCGGATGGCCGCGGCGTGAGCGGGGCGGTGCTGCGCAGCATGCGCGCCGAGCTGATCCGCACCGGCGGACGCGGGCCGCTGTGGAGCGTCCTGGTCCCGGCCGCGGTGGTCCTTCCCACCGTGATCACGTTCCTGATCGCCTATGTCGCAGAGCGATTCGCCCGAATCCCGGGCCAGAGCTATGTCCAGCAGGTGTCGACCACGAACGCGGCGTACTGGGTGATCACGGTGACCGTCGTGCTGGCTGCGTTGGCGGCAGCCCACGGCCAGGCCCACGAATTCCGCTACGGAGCACACCAATACGTGCGGTTCGCACTGCCACGTGCATCGGCGGCCCTCGCCGGCAAGTGGTTGTTCTACGGACTGCTCGGGGCCTTGGTGGCGGCAGCCATGGTGGTGCTGGTGCTCGTCGCACTGCCCTGGGTGTCGGGGTCGGTCTACGGGCAGGTCTCGTTGACCGATCCGCACGGTGTGCGTCTGCTGTGGACGGTGCCCGTCTACGCGTTCTTCGCGGCGGGTCTCGGGCTCGGCGTGGGTGCGGTGATCAGAACACCGGCCGCAGCCGTCGGAGTGATCCTGTTGTGGGTGTACGTCATCGAAACTGCCGTCGGCTACCTGCCCGGCGGCTATTCGCTGCAACGGTTCATGCCGTTTCTCAACGGGGTCTTCTCCACCGGGCAGGACATCGTCCTGAACCCGCCATGGGGACCCGACCTGGCCCTGGCGTACACGTGCGCCTTGTTTTCCGTTGTCCCGCTGTGCAGTACGTGGTGCATGGCCCGCAGAGGAGGAATCACGAGATGACCGGCAAGAACGATCTGCCGCTGGCGCAACGGTCCGACGCCGATCTGCCCGGGCACTGGCTGCTGGCCCGGCTCGGCAAGAGGGTGCTCCGCCCCGGAGGGCTGGAGCTGACCACCCGACTGCTCGCTGCCGCCCGAATCAGCGGCGCCGACGTCGTCGAACTCGGGCCCGGGCTGGGCCGGACCGCCACCGACATCGCCGCATGCGGGCCCCGCTCGTACGTCGGCGTCGACGACAGCTCGACCACGTCGGCCCCGCTGCAGAAAGTGGTGGCCGACACCGGCGGCCGATTGGTGGCTGCCGACGCCGCCAGCACCGGACTGGACGCCGGCTCGGCGGATGTGGTTGTCGGCGAGGCCATGCTGACCATGCAGGGCGACAAGGCGAAGCAGGCCATCGTCGACGAGGCCTTCCGGGTCCTGCGCCCCGGTGGGCGCTACGCCATCCACGAACTGGGCCTGATGCCCGACAAACTCGCCGACGAGATCAAGGACGACATCCGCCGCCAGATGGCCCGCGCCATCAAGGTCAACGCCCGGCCGCTGACCGTGGCCGAATGGACCGAGCTGCTGACCGGCGCGGGATTCGAGGTGGTCACTGTCGAACGTGCCCCGATGGCGCTGCTGGAACCGCGCCGGGTGATCGCCGACGAAGGCCTGTTCGGAGCGTTGCGCATCGTCGGCAACGTGCTGACGCACCCGGCCGCCCGCAAGCGGGTCCTCCACATGCGCAAGACCTTCAACCGCTACCGCGATCATCTGACCGCGGTAGCGATCGTCGCCACGGTGCCTGCCGCAGAATCGAAATGACTCCCGCCGCCGTGCCGAATGGGCGGCCCGCCGCCGTGCCCGATAGGCGGCCCGCCGCCGTGCATGATGTGGTCATGCCCCGGCACGGTCAACGCATCGAATCGGATCGGGCAGTCGGCCAGCAGCGGCAGCGGGTTCTCGACTTACTGCGCGCCGCAGACAGCCCGGTGGACGCCCGACAGATCTCCGAGACACTGCAGATCCACGTCACCACCGCCCGGTTTCACCTGAGCACCCTCGAAGACCAGGGCGTCATCCGCCGCGGCGGGGCGACATCCGGGGGTGGGCGCGTCGGACGACCGCGGCTGACCTATGAGATCGCCCCACGACTCGACTACGCCGACATCGTCGCGCTGTTCGCCGCGCACCTCGGCGGTACCCCCGCCGAACGGGAAGCTCGGGCACTGCGCATCGGTGCCGATCTGGCCCGTCGAGTACGCGTGGCGCGCCGGCGCAGTGAGACGTCGATCGCCGACCTGGTGGTGGCCACCCTGGGTGAGCTGGGATTTCAGGTCCGCTCGGTGCTCACCTCGTTCGGTGAGGTGGCCGTGGAGATCTGCACCTGCCCGCTGGCCGAGGTCGCGGTGGATTCCCCCGAGGTCGTGCGTGGCATCCAGCAGGGCCTGATCCAGGAAGTGATCGACTTGAACGCCGAGGTCATCGGCGGTCGGTACGCGGCGTCGGTGCGGCCCGACGCCCGGCACGGGTCGTGCGAAGTGAGCCTCGTCCTTCGGCCGGTGTCGGGGTAGTTGCTGCCGACAGCGAACTGCCGATTCGGCATGACTCATCTTTCACAGCAGTAACACATATCGGCCGTCACTGCAGGCTGCCCGGTGTTGACGCTCTGGAAAGTTTGCTGGCGTGTCGCAGTGTGATCTACCGCTCACTTTTGCCGGCGATGGTAAGAATTGCTATTGACGGTCCCGCTGCTCGTGAAATGCGCCACGTCTAACCCAGCCTGCGAAGTCCCTGGTAACAGGGTTTTAATCAAATGCGACCAAAAGGTAACGAGTCGATAACGAAGAATTTCCTAAGCACATTCTGAGAGAGAATTGGCCTGTGCGACTTATTCGCTGTGAAGTCGTCCGGGACCTGTCGGTTTCGTCGCTAGACTCAAATGCAACCGCGCCACTCCCGGCGCAGATCAACCTGGAATCTAGAGCCGGTGACATCCTTGCCGGCGGAGGTGCCGATAACGATGGCAAACAACTTCCTGCGCGCGCTGGTCGCAGCGCTGCGCGCTGGCCACGATAATCGCGCCACCGACGATTCGACTGCTCGCAGCGTCGCATTCGACGGTGCACTGGACGACATCGACGTGGCCGGTCTGGCCGCGGTCGGACGCGGGCCGATCGGCGACATCGCCATCGATCCCGAGCGTGACACCGTGGTGGTCACCAACACCGGCGCGCAGAGCCTGACCGTGATCAACCCTCACACCATGGGTGTTGTGGGTTCGGTCCGCCTCGCCGGAGACCCGTTCGCCGTCGTCGTCGCGGATGACCGCGCCTACGTCAGCGTCGCCACCCCCGGGCACGACGCGATCGTGGCGGTCGACACGATCACCGGTGCGGTGCTCAACGAGTACCCGCTGGCCTTCAGCGTCACCGCCCTGTCCATCAGCCCTGACGGCAAGCGGGTGTTCGCCGGCCGCGCGGGCCACGAGCGCATCGACATCGCGGTCATCGACACCACCGCCGAGCGCGTCGGCACCATCGACATCGCCACCGGTGCGGGTGTCAACCTCGACGCCCTGCAGATCGACTCGACCGGCAAGCGCCTGTACGTCGCCACCTCGGACTTCCGCGGCAGCCGGTTGGTCGTCGTCAACACCGAGACCGCTCAGGCGCAGGCCACGGTCTGGATCGGTGCTCCGATCCGTGACATCGCGATCGGCGACGGCGTTGCCTACGTGCTCACCTCCGACCTGGCGCATCGCGGTGTGGTGCACACCGTGGACCTGTCCGCGGGGACCGTGGTGGACGCTGTCGAGATCGGCGGGGCACCGACCCAGCTGGTGCTGAACCCTGATGCCACCCGCGCGTACGTGGTCGACTACGACCGTGTCATCGTCTGGTGCACGTTGACCAGCGAGATTCAAGGCAGCATCGACGTGCACGAACAGCCTGCGGCGGTTGCCTTGCAGGACAACGGCACCCGGCTCTACATCGCCGACTACGCCGGCCAGGTCAACGTCTTCGACGTCGCCGAATCGCTGTACTCGCAGCTGGTGTCGACGGATGCAGTCGAGATGCACCAACTGCCCGCGCTGGCGCCGGCCGGCGTCTGATTCAACGCCACCTGTAGCGGGTGCGCGGCCGCCCGGCCTTGCCGTACTCCGTGGCGCGGGTGACGGTACCTTCGTCGGCCAGGCGCTCGAGATAGCGCCACGCCGTCACCCGTGACACTCCGACCCGCTTGGCCGCCTCGTCGGCGGTCAGGCCGTCGGGTTCGTCGCGCACAGCCGCGGCAATCCCTTCTGTGGTCTGCGGCGCCGCACCCTTTGCCGAAGATCGGGCAGATTCGCTTGAGGCAACACGCAATTCGGCCAAAGCCCGGTCGACCTCGGCCTGGCTGGCGGCATCGGTTCCCGACGGCAGCGCCGAACGGTATCGGCCGTAGCGCTCCAGCCGATCGCGAAAGGCCGCGAAGGTGAACGGTTTGAGCAGGTACGCCAGGGCGCCATGGGCCACTGCGGCGCGGACCATCTCCAGATCACGCTCGGAGGTGATCGCGATGATGTCGGGTGCCGGTCGCAACCCGGAAAGCCCGGATGCCAACGAGATTCCGCTGGCGTCAGGCAATCCGAGATCCAGCAGAACCAGGTCCACCGGATGCTCGGAGGCCGCGGCTCCGGCTGCCGCGCGCATCGCGTCGCGGGCGGTGTGCGCCACCGCTGCCACCGAAAACCCTTCCAGGCGGCCGAGATAGGTCTGGTGGGCCTCGGCGATCAACGGATCGTCCTCGACGATGAGCACATTGATCATGGGCTGTACCCTCGGCTGTTCGCGCAAGCGCTCATCGCGGCACCGTTGCCGTGACCACGGAGCCGTACGTGACGTCGGTGTGCAGCGTCCCGCCGTGCCGTTTGACCGTCTGCGCCACCAGAGCCAGGCCCAGGCCGTGGCCGGAGGCATCGGATTTCGTCGAATATCCGCGCTGCATAGCCCTTTCGAAGGTGTCCGGATCCATCCCGGGTCCGCTGTCGGCGACCCGGATCAACAACTCGCGATCGTCCTGGCTCACCGTGACCTCGATCCACGGATCCTCACGGTCACACGCATCCATGGCATTGTCGATCAGGTTACCCAGCACCGTCACCATCTCTTGTCCGGAGAGCACGGTGTCGGCGGACAACTGGGTGTCCTCCGTGACGGTCAGTGCGATCCCACGTTCGTCCGCCTGGGCCGTCTTGCCGAGAAGTAGTGCCACCAGAGCCGGTTCACCCACGGCCTGCGACAACCGGTCCACCAGGCGTTGGGACAACTCCAACTCGCTGGTGGCGAACCGGACGGCGTCCTCGGGCCGGCCCATCTCCACCATGGTGACCACCGTGTGCAGCTTGTTCGCCGACTCGTGCGCCTGTGCCCGCAACGAGTCGGTCAGGACCTGCAGCGAGCTGAGTTCACCCAGGGCACCCTGTAGTTCGGTGCGATCACGGATCGTGACGACCTCGGATCCGGAACCGGCGACGCGGGCCCGGTTGACCACGAGCACCCGGTCCCCGGTGACATGCAACTCGTCGCGCACCCCAGGGGCGGTGCTGCGCAGAAATTCCGGCAGGTCCTGTGTCCGCACCGGCCCAGGCCCGAGCCCCAGCAGTCGGCGGGCCTCGTCGTTCACCAGCGCCACACCGTCACGATCGAGCACGATGAGCCCCTCGGACACCGAATGCAGGATCGCGTCGTGGTGGTCGTACATGACCCGCAACTCGTCGGGTCGCAGCCCCCGCGTCTGACGCAGCAGCCTGCGCCGGATGGCCCACACCCCGACCAGCGAAATCCCCAGCGCGGCAGCGGTTACCGCAACGATCACCGGGATCTGCGCACGCCAGCGCTGCCCCAGGGTCTGCTGGGTGATACCCGCCGACACCAGACCCACGATGCGGCCGTCGCGACCACGCACCGGTGCGATCGCGCGCACCGACGGGCCCAGCGTCCCGGTGTAGACCTCGCTGAAGGTGTCGCCGCGCAGCGCCGGCTCGACCGTGCCCAGGTAATGGCCGCCGATCTGGCTGGGATCGGTGTGGGTGAACCGGATGCCGTCCGGCGTCATGATCGTGATGAACGCGATGCCCGTCGCGGTACGCACCGCCTCGGTTACCGGCTGCAAAACCTGTGTCGCAGTGCCGGATTCGATGGCCGCGGCAGTCGACGGCGAATCGGCCAGGGCCGTGGCGATACCGATCACCTGTTGCCGGGCCGCATCCTCACCATCGCGGCGGGCATCGAGGAGGGCCAGCGCCGTGCCTGCCAGCACCACCACTGCGACCACGAGGACCTGCAGGGCGATGGCCTGCCCCGCCAATGAGCGCGGCCAGACCCGCCCCGACAGTCGTCGCCACCAACGCGTCACCGCACCTCCGATTGTGAAGGCAACAATCTTCCCAAATAGTGGCGCGGATATCCGCTGGTAGCGAGTTCGCGCCGGCAATTCTGCGACCTTCGCGACCGTCAATTCGGGGCTGCTGTTCGCGGGCGCGGAGTCGTAGAATCTGACCATGAGCAGGGGTCGAGGGTAGATCCAAGGGAGACCTGCGATGAGCGTGATTCATCGCTTGACGACCATCATCATGGCCGCGGTTGCGTCACTGGCAGTGGTGACGGCGATTTCCCCGGCGGTCGGTAACGCGACCGAGTGCGGGGTGGGCACCGTCTTCGACCCACCGTCGAACACCTGCGTGGCGGCGCCGTTGCCGCCGCCTCCGCCACCCCCGCCGCCGGCGTGGAACGGCGATATCACGCCCTACTTCTCGGTCGGCATCTGCGCACCGATCCCATTCGTCTCGCTCTGCACAGGCATCTGAGCAATCGATCGTCGATCCGGTCCCCGAAGCCGCTCGCGTAGGGGGCCGGATCGCTGCGTGAACGTAATGAACTAAAACGTGACGTGGCTCACCCTATGGTCGAAGGTGCTTGTTACAGCGCATTCGAAGTCAACTGGAGGTGGCACCGATGACCGTGTCCGTAGACCCGCAATCAGAGCCGGCGTCCCCGCAGCGTCGCGACCGCACCCACTGGCTCTACATTGCGGTGATCGCGGCCGTCGTCGTCGGCGTGGTGGTCGGTCTCGTCGCACCCGAGGTCGGTAAGAGCGTCGGTGTTCTCGGCACCATGTTCGTCAGCCTGATCAAGATGATGATCGGCCCCATCATCTTCTGCACGATCGTGTTGGGCATCGGCTCGGTGCGCAAGGCCGCCACCGTCGGGAAGGTCGGAGGTCTGGCCTTCGGCTACTTCCTGGTGATGTCCACGATCGCGTTGACCATCGGGCTGGTGGTCGGCAACCTGATCCACCCGGGCAGCGGCATGCACCTGTCGGAGAGCTCGGCAGGCAAGGGCGCCGAGCTCGCGGAGAAAGCGCACGAGGCCGGTGGGTTGATGGACTTCGTCCAGGGCATCATCCCCGAGACGCTGTTCTCCTCACTGACGGCCGGAAGCGTGCTGCAGGCCCTGTTCGTGGCGCTGCTGGTCGGATTCGCGCTGCAGGGCATGGGCAGCGCCGGCGAGCCGATCCTGCGCGGCATCGAGCACCTGCAGAAGCTCGTGTTCAAGGTGCTGATCATGATCCTGTGGCTCGCGCCGATCGGTGCCTTCGGCGCGATCGCCAACGTCGTCGGGCAGACCGGCTGGACCGCCGTCACCCAGCTGCTGACCCTGATGCTGGGCTTCTACGTGACCTGCGTGCTGTTCGTCTTCGGCGTGCTCGGTGTATTACTGCGTGCCGTGTCGGGCGTGTCCATCTTCAAGCTGGTGCGATACCTCGCCCGCGAATACCTGCTGATCTTCTCGACGTCGTCGTCGGAGTCGGCGCTGCCGCGGCTCATCGCCAAGATGGAACACCTGGGCGTCGACCGCAGCACCGTCGGTGTCGTTGTGCCGACCGGATATTCGTTCAACCTCGACGGCACCGCGATCTACCTGACCATGGCGGCGCTGTTCATCGCCGACGCACTGAGCGCCCCGATGTCCGTCGGGCAGCAGATCGGCCTGCTGGTGTTCATGATCGTCGCGTCGAAGGGAGCCGCCGGGGTGACCGGCGCCGGATTGGCCACGCTGGCCGGCGGCCTGCAGGCCCATCGCCCCGATCTGCTCGACGGGGTCGGACTGATCGTCGGCATCGACCGGTTCATGTCCGAAGCCCGCGCCGTGACCAACTTCTCCGGCAATGCCGTGGCCACCCTGCTCGTCGGCTCGTGGACGCACACCGTGGACAAGACCAAGGTCGACGCGGTGCTGCGCGGGGACGACCCGTTCGACGAGCTCACCATGGTCGACGACCACTCCACAGCCGTCGCCGAACCCGCGCGCGTCTAGGCCCACGACAAAAGGCCCGGCCGGGACATCCGGCCGGGCCTTTCGCGTTGAACCGGTGCCGAGCCTGGCCCGTAACAACGGGCAGGACATCACCGAAAAGGTGTATGCGAGAAGAAAGAAGACACGACCATGCGAGCATCAATCATCATGCTCGCCGCGTCGGGGGCGGCAGTAAGTACGATTCTGGCGCCGGCAGTGCCGGCACATGCCGATTCCGCGGTCGAGACCATCGGACTGCTGGAAGCCGAAGGCTTCTACGTCAACATCGACCGGCTGGGTAGCGCCCCACTCGATCAGTGCACCGTCACGAGCATCCGCAACCCGCAGACCCAGACCAGGCTGATCCGGGTCGAACGGTTCGGCAAGAACGGCGCGAAGGATTTCGACCTTGTACCCCTGGTGGTGCGCCGAACCATCACGGTGTCACTGGACTGTTCCAGGTGAGCGTCAGCGCTGGCAGTTGAGCGACACCGACACGGTCCGGCTGGTGACCGACGGCACGAGGATCCGATCACCGCCCAGTCCCGGCCCGACGTAGGGCACCAACTGGCTGACCTGCTGTGGGTTGCGCACGCTGGTGACCGTGCACTGGTCCAGTGGCGCGGTCCCGATCTTGTCGATGGTGACGGTGTAGCCCTCCGACTGCAGGCGGTTGATCGTCTCCTGGGCCGTCTCCTCGGCCGAGGCCACCGCGGACGACGCGCCCGTCACGCCCAACACAGCCAGCCCGACTGCCGCCAGCAGCGACTTCGTGCGCATCGGACCCGTCCTTCCGTCGTTGTCCGTCCATCTTCCCCTAAGTACATCGTTCGGGAAATTCGAATCGTTCCCGCCGGCACCGATGAAAGACCGCATACCATCGCGCCCGTGAAGAGCACGATGCAGAACTGGCCGTTGACGATCACCGCGATCCTGCGGCACGCCTGCGGGGTCAACGGCGACCGGACCGTGACCACCGCATGCGGCGAGGGCCGCTATCGCACGATCAACTACCGCGAGCTGGGCGGACAGGCGGCCCAACTGGCGCATGCCCTGCGTGGGCTCGGGATCGACGGGGACCAGCGCGTCGGCACCTTCATGTGGAACAACACCGAGCACCTTGCCGCCTACCTCGCCGTGCCCGCGATGGGCGCTGTCCTGCACACCCTGAACATCCGGTTGTCGGCCGAGCAGATCGCCTACATCGCCAACGAGGCGGCCGATCAGGTCGTCATCGCCGACGCCTCCGTGGTGCCCCTGCTCGCCCCCGTGCTGCCACTACTGGAGACCGTGCACACCGTGGTCGTGGTGGGTGAGGGCGACGTGGAGGCGTTGAAGGGCGTGACGGTCGTGCGCTGGGACGATCTGCTGGCCGGGCAGCCAGAAGAATTCGACTGGCCGGAGATCGACGAAAACTCCGCGGCGGCAATGTGTTACACGAGCGGCACGACCGGAAATCCGAAAGGCGTGGTGTACAGCCACCGGTCGAGCTACCTGCATGCGCTGAACACCTGCACCGCCAATGCGCTCGACGTCAGCTGCGGTGACACCGTGCTGCCCATCGTCCCGATGTTCCACGCCAACGCGTGGGGCCTGCCGTATGCGGCGCTGATGGCCGGCGCCAACGTGGTGATGCCCGACAGGTTCATGGACGGTGCCTCGCTGATCAACCTGATCGAAACGCAGCGCCCGACGCTGGCCGGGGCCGTGCCCACCATCTGGAACGACGTCATGCACTGTCTGGAAAAGAATCCCGGACATGACATTTCGTCGCTGCGGCTGGTCGCCTGCGGTGGTTCGGCCGTGCCGCTCTCCCTGATGAAGACCTTCCAGGAGACCTACGGCGTGCACATCCAGCAGGCGTGGGGGATGACCGAGACCTCGCCACTGGCCACGGTGGCCAAGCCGCTGCCCGGGGTGTCCGAGGAGCGGCAGTGGGAGATGCGGGTCAGCCAGGGCAGGCCGATGTGCGGTGTGGAGGTGCGCGTCGTCGACGACGAGGGTGCCGCGCTGCCCAGCGACGGTTCCGCAGTCGGCGAACTGGAGGTACGCGGCCCGTGGATCACCGGGGCCTACTACCTGGGCCGTGACGCCGAGAAGTTCGACACCGGCTGGCTGCGCACCGGAGACGTCGGCGTGATCGATCCGCAGGGCTACGTGACGCTGACCGACCGCGCCAAGGACGTCATCAAGTCCGGCGGCGAGTGGATCTCCTCGGTGGAGTTGGAGAACCATCTCATCGCCCACCCCGCGGTGCTCGAGGCGGCCGTGGTCGGGGTGCCCGACGAGCGCTGGCAGGAACGCCCGCTGGCCGTCGTGGTCTTGAACGAGGGCGCTTCAGCGGAAGCGGCTGAACTGCGGGAGTTCCTGGCGGACAAGGTGGTTCGCTGGTGGCTGCCCGAGCGGTGGACGTTCATCGAGCAGGTGCCACGCACCAGCGTCGGCAAGTACGACAAGAAGACGATCCGGGCCCGGCACGCCGACGGAGCGTACGAGGTGGTCACGCTCTAGTTCGCCGTTGGTCCGCCGTCCCCGCCATCGTCACGGCCCGCCGTTGTCCGTCCACGCCATCGTCACGCTGGAGTGGCTCTCGCGCCCGAGCGTCACGCTGGAGTGACCACACGCGCTGGGCCGCGTTCGCTTTGTCGCACCAGAGCAGCTATCGACGTCGACTGCCACTCCAGCGTGACAACGGGTGGCAGGCGGCGGGGCAGGACCCGCTAGGCCCGCACGGCGATGGTCGACAGCAGGTCGGCGAGCCGGTCCGGTCGGTCGACCATCGAGAACGTGCGGGCGCCGTCGATGACCTCGAGGCGGGCCCCCGGGATGATCTTGGCGAGGCGTTCACCGTCGCCGAGTTCGAAGAACACGTCGTCGGCCGACCATGCGATGAGCGTCGGCTTGTCGAATTCGGGCAGCCGTGCGGCCACCTCGATGGTGACCTCGGTGCGCAACGAGCGGGTGAACTGCCGGAGGTCCTCGGCGATCGCCGGATTCGACAGCGCGGTACGCACCCACTCGTGGGTGAGCGCGTCGATGTTCGAGTGCGCCAGCCCGGCGTATGCCCGCTTGCGCACGGCCGGGATCCGCACGGCCTGGGTGCCGACCCTGAACAGTGCCTTGGATTTCGCCGCCGCGATGAGTGGTTTGAGGATCGGCGGCGGAAAGTGTTCGAACGCATCGCAACTCGTCAGCACGAGGGCGCCGATCCGCTCCGGATGATGCACGGCGACCAGTTGGGTGACCACGCCGCCGGTGTCATTGCCGACCAGCACGACGTCGTCTAGATCCAGTGCGGCCAGGGTGTCGGCTACGATGTTCGCCACGCCGCGGATGCTCCGGTCGGCGCCCGGCCGCAGCGGTTCGGGATGCGCGCCGAGCGGCCAGGTCGGGACGATACAGCGGAGGCCCTGCGAGGCGAGGCGTGCGCTCACCTGCCGCCACAACTGACCGCCCATCATGTACCCGTGTACGAAGACGACCGGCCTACCGTCCTTGGGGCCGAATTCCTCGTAATGGATGGTTCCGGCGTTAATCTCAATGGTCGACATGGATGACTCCCAGCTCGATACACATTTACAAACAGCGTGTCCGTAACTTACCAACAGGGTGTATGGAAAACAAGAGACGTACCCAGGAAGAGCGCTCCGCGGCGACCCGCGAGGCGCTGATCGCTGCCGCCAGGAGACTGTGGGGCGAACGTGGGTATGCCGAGGTGGGCACGCCGGAGATCGCCACTGCCGCCGGGGTTACCCGTGGCGCGATGTACCACCAATTCGCCGACAAGGCAGCGCTTTTCCTCGCGGTGGTGGAGGTGGTGGAGCAGGATGTGATGGGCCGGCTGGCAGCCGAGGTGGCCGCATCGGGTGCGACGACGCCGGCCGATGCGATCCGGGCCGCAGTCGACGGCTGGCTGGAGGTATCCGGTGATCCTGAGGTGCGGCAGTTGGTCTTGCTCGACGCCCCGAGTGTGCTCGGTTGGGCGGGCTTCCGCGACGTCGCCCAGCGCTACAGCCTCGGGATGACCGAGCAGCTCCTCGCCGAGGCGATCAAGGCGGGCCAGCTTGCGAAACAGCCGGTGCGGGCGCTGGCTCATGTGCTGATCGGTGCGCTCGACGAGGCGGCCATGGCCATCGCCACCGCTGAGGATCCGAAGAAGGCCCGCCGCGAGATCAGGCAGGTGTTACGCCGCCTGGTCGATGCGATGTTGTCGGGCTAGTTTTCCCCGCGCTGCCGGCTTTGTCACGCCAGAGTGGCTGTCGGCTTCGGGAGCCACTCTGGCGTGACAGAGGGGAGTCGGGCCGCTCTGAATTGTCACGCTAGCGTGACGCTCGAGCTCGAGAGCCACTCCAGCGTGACAAACCGCGACCGGCGCGGAGACCCGGCGCGGGGAAGCGCCCGGGGAAGGGTTAGCGCTCGGCGCGCTGGTAGGCCGTCACGACGGCCGCGCCGCCGAGGCCGATGTTGTGCTGCAGGGCGGCGGTGACGCCGTCGACCTGACGCTTGTCCGCAGTGCCGCGCAACTGCCAGGTCAGCTCGGAGCACTGGGCCAGGCCGGTCGCGCCCAGTGGGTGGCCCTTGGAGATCAGCCCGCCGGACGGGTTGACCACCCAGCGACCGCCGTAGGTGGTGTCGTTGTTGTCGATCAGCCGCGGGGCCTCGCCCTCACCGCACAGGCCCAGGGCTTCGTACAGGAGCAGCTCGTTGGCGGAGAAGCAGTCGTGCAGCTCGATGACCTGGAAGTCCTCGGGTCCGAGGCCGGACTGTGCGTAGACCTGTTGGGCCGCTTGAACGTTCATGTCGTAGCCGATGATGTTGGCGGCGCTGCCATCGAACGTCGAGGCGAAGTCGGTGGTCATCGCCTGCCCGACGATCTCGACGGCCTGCGAGGCCAGTCCGTGCTTGTCGACGAACGCCTCACTGGCCACGATCGCCGCACCCGACCCGTCAGAGGTGGGGGAGCACTGAAGCTTGGTCAGCGGATCGGAGATCATCTTGGCGCCCAGGATGTCGTCGAGGGTGTATTCGTCCTGGAACTGTGCATACGGGTTGTTCACCGAATGCTTGTGGTTCTTGTAGCCGATCTTCGCGAAATGCTCGGCCGTGGTGCCGTACTTTTTCATGTGCTCGCGGCCGGCCGCGCCGAACATCCACGGTGCGACGGGGAAGGCGAACTCGTCGATCTCGGCCAGCGCCTTGACGTGCTTGCCCAGCGGAGACTCGCGGTCCTGTGCACCCGCCTGAAGTGAACCGGGCTGCATCTTCTCGAAGCCCAGCGCCATGGTGCAATCGGCCAGGCCACCGCGAATCGCCTGTGCGGCAAGGTAAAGCGCGGTCGAGCCAGTGGAACAGTTGTTGTTGACGTTGACGATCGGGATGCCGGTCATGCCGAGCTCGTAGAGCGCGCGCTGGCCCGAGGTGGAGTCACCCGAGCAGTACCCGACGTAGCCCTGCTGCACCTGGTCGTAGGAGATGCCGGCATCCTCGAGCGCCTTCGTGCCCGACTCGCGCGCCATGTCGGGGTAATCCCAACCTTCACGCCGGCCGGGCTTCTCGAACTTCGTCATCCCCACACCGACGACAAACACTTTGTTAGCCATGCAACGGAACATACTTCATGGCGAAACGCGGTCAACCGTCTTCAACTGGAGTTGCCGCAGCCGCACCACCAGCGCCGCGCCGGCCAGCACAGAGAACAACCCGAGCTGCCACCAGTTCGCCGGGTTGCCGCCGTCGCGGTCCAGGAAATGATTGACCGCGTGCAGGGTGTTGGCCACCAGGAAACCCGTCAGCACCACGGCGATCACATCGCGCCACCACAGCGCGAACAGCATCGTCACCGCGATCCCGATCTGGAAGACGCCGGCATCGTGCAGGAAGTGGACGTGGTTGGGCCAGTTCGCCCACTGGGCGAACGACGCCGGGTCGATGCGCATCCACACCCCGGTCACCAGCATGCTCAACGCCGCGAGGACCACGACGACCTGAATGAATTTCATCTGCATATCCATCAGACGGCACAGCCCGCCGGGATGTGACAGTCACGTTTGGCCGGGCTGTCTCGTCCACGGAACATGACCTACCTCGCGGACCATTCCCTGCTGCTGACCGTGCCGGCATTTCTCCCCGCGGTCCTGGTGGTGCTCGTCGTCTCGTACGTCGCGCGGCGGGAACGTACTTCCGCTGACGACGAGGGTGGTGTAGACCAGTAGAACGTGTTCTAGTTTCGCCGAGGAGGGGTCTTGACGCTCAAAGTCGTGCAGTGGGCAACCGGTGGCGTCGGCGTGGCCGCCATCAAGGGCGTGCTGGAACACCCTGACCTGAAGTTGGTCGGTTGTTGGGTGCACTCGGACGCCAAGAACGGCAAGGACGTCGGCGAGCTCATCGGCACCGATCCGATCGGGGTCACCGCGACCAACAGCGCCGAAGAGATCCTGGCACTCGACGCGGACGCGGTGATCTACTCGCCGCTGATCCCCAACCCCGACGAGGTCGCCGCGCTGCTGCGTTCGGGCAAGAACGTGATCACCCCGGTCGGCTGGCTGTACCCGAGCGAGAAGCAGGCCGCACCGATGCGGGCCGCGGCACTGGAAGGCAATGCCACGCTGCACGGCACCGGCATCGCGCCCGGCGGGATCAGCGAGAAGTTCCCGCTGGTGTTCTCCGCGATGGCGACCGGAGTGAACTTCGTTCGCGCCGAAGAGTTCTCCGACCTGCGCACCTATGACGCGCCCGACGTGGTGCGCCATGTCATGGGATTCGGCGGTACCCCCGACACTGCTCTGAGCGGGCCGATGCAGAAGATGCTCGACGGCGGCTTCATCCAGGCCGTCAAGATGGTCGTCGACCACATCGGGTTCAAGATCGATCCACGGATCCGCGCCACGCAGGAGATCGCCGTGGCCACCGCACCCATCGACTCGCCGATCGGCGTGATCGAACCCGGCCAGGTGGCCGGCCGCAAGTTCCACTGGGAGGCCCTCGTCGACGGCGAACCCGTCGTGCGGGTCACCGTGAACTGGCTGATGGGGGAGGAAAACCTCGACCCCGCATGGAATTTCGGTCCGGCCGGACAGCGCTACGAGATGGAGGTCCGCGGCAACCCGGACTTCACGGTCATCATCAAGGGGTTCCAGTCCGAGGCCGGTGAGGAGGGCCCCGAGTCCGGGGTCGTCGCGACTGCCGCGCACTGCGTCAACTCGGTGCCTGCGGTGTGTGCCGCCAAACCTGGTTTGGTGACCTACCCGGATCTGCCGCTGATCAGCGGGAAGGCCGCGCCCACGCTCGCCGGCTGAAGCTCAGGGCCGCACCAGGATCCGGATCGGATTGCCCTCCTGGCGCTCCAGCTTGTCGATGCCGAGGGCAATATCCTCCAGCGACACGATCTCGCTGATCGAGCGGGATAGGTCGAGGCGGCCGAGTGACACCAGCGTCGCCAACGTGGAGATGTCGACGTTCTGATAGCCCAGGTGGCCGAGCACCTGTTTCTGGGTCAGGCCGAACAACGACGTCGGACCGATTGTCGGCTCCTGGGCACTCATCCCGACCGCGACCAGTCGACCGCCGACGGTCAGTTGGCTCAGCGCCTGCTCGAACGTCGACTTGAGTCCCACGGCGTCGAACGCCACGTCCAGACCCCGGCCGCCGGTGACGTCGGCGATCTTCTCGCCCAGCCGCTCGTCGGCGGCGTCGAACGCGTAATCGGCGCCGAGTTCCAGCGCGCGCTCCAGCACCTCGGGCTTGATGTCGATGGCCACCACCGGCACCGCGCCCACCAACCGCGCCAGCTGCGCGATGTGCGTACCGACACCACCCAGTCCCCACACCCCGACTGACTCGCCGATCCCGACCTTGCCGGTGCGCACCACCGCGCCATACGGCGTCGACACCGCGTCGGCGAGGATCGCGGCCTGCTCCAGCGGCACGTTGTCCGGAACCCGCGTCAGCCCGACCGCCTGCGCCAGCGTGTATTCGGCCCACGCCCCGTCATAAGCGAAGGCCATCAACCGGATTCGCATGCAATTGGCGATATCGCCGCGCCCGCAGTTCGGACATTCCATGCAGGGCCGGCCCGCCGCCACGATGACGCGGTCGCCCTCGGCCCAACCGGTCACGCCGGGGCCGAGGCGGGCGATGGTGCCCGACGCCTCGTGGCCCTGCGTCACCACCGGGGCCTGCGCGGGGAAGGTGCCGTTGATCAGGCTCAGGTCGGAATGGCAGATCCCGCAGAACGCCACCTTGACCAGAACCTCGCCCGGCCCCGGTTCCGGGATCGGAACATCCTCCACCACAACTCTTTTGGTGTCGGCGTAGAAGCGCTCGGCCCGCATGGTCGGCCCAAGATCGGATGTCATGGCGTCCCCTTCTTCTGCCCGGCTACTATCGGAAATCATGGCACTTCATCGGGTGGGCTGAGGGCATGTGCCGATTGTTCGGTCTGCACGCCGGGCGCCGGCTCGTGCCGGCCACCTTCTGGCTGCTGGACGCGCCAGACAACCTTGCCGAGCAGAGCAGGCGCAACCCCGACGGGACCGGCCTGGGCGTATTCGGGGCCGACGGCATCGCAACCCTGCACAAGGAGCCCGTCGCGGCCTGGCGGGATTCCGAATTCACCACGGAGGCACACGATGTCACCGCTACGACGTTCATCGCGCACGTCCGTTACGCATCGACCGGGGCGCTCGACGTGGCCAATACCCATCCCTTTCTCCAGGATGGCCGGATCTTCGCGCACAACGGCGTCGTCGAGGGCTTGCCGGCCCTCGACGAGCGGTTGAAAGAACTCGGTGCCGCAGACCTGGTCAAGGGCCAGACCGACTCCGAACGCGTCTTCGCGCTCATCACCGCGGCCGTCCGGGCGAATGACGGTGACGTCGGCGCGGGCGTCGTCGAGGCCATCGGGTGGCTGGCCGACAACGTGCCGATCTACGCCGTCAATCTCCTGCTCAGCACGGCCACCGACATGTGGGCCCTGCGCTACCCGGACACCCACGACCTGTACGTGCTCGACCGCAGACACCCGGACAAAAGGCGCCTGCGCCTGCGCAGCCGGCGGATCCGCGCCGAATCCGAGCAACTGACCTCCCAGCCGTCAGTGGTGTTCGCCAGCGAACCGATGGACGGCGAGGACTGGCAGCTCATCACCCCCGGTGAGCTGGTGCACGTCGACGCGGACCTCAAGATCAACCGTCAGCAGGCATTTCCGGGCCCGCCGCGCCACCTGCTGCACCGCGACGACCTGTCCGCGAAGGCGGCCGCGTCGCAGCACGCGTAGCTGCCCCTCGAGGAGCCCTGGCACACTCGACTGTCGTGACTTCCAAACGCGCACTGGTCCTCGCCGGTGGCGGTATCGCAGGCATCGCCTGGGAAACCGGCATCCTGCAGGGCATCGCCGACGAATCCCCCGAAACAGCCGATGCGCTGCTGGCCGCCGACGTGCTGGTCGGAACGTCGGCGGGTTCGACGGTGTCCGCGCAGATCGGCAGCGGGCTGCCTCTGGAGGCGCTTTTCGAGCGCCAGGTCGGCGCCGAATCGGCCGAACTCGATCCCGGCGTGAGCATCGAGACAGTCACCGACCTGTTCGTCAAGGCGGTGTTGACCCCCAACACCACCAAGGCGCAGAAGCTGCAGCAGATCGGCGCCGTGGCACTGAGCGCCGCGACGGTGGATCCGGCGGTGCGGCGCAAGGTCATCGAAGCGCGTCTGCCGTCGCATGACTGGCCCTCTCGGGTGCTGCGGATCTCGGCCGTCGACATCGACACCGGCGAACTGGTGACGCTGGACCGGGACTCGGGTGTGTCGCTGGTCGACGCGGTGGAGGCCAGTTGCGCGGTGCCCGCGGTGTGGCCGATCGTGTCGATCGCCGGCCGCCGGTTCATGGACGGCGGCATCGGCAGTGCGGTCAACATGGTGCTGGCCGCCGACTGCGACACCGTGGTGGCCCTGGTGCCGCAGGGCCGCTCGACACCTTCGCCCTTCGGGACCGGCGCCGCGCAGGAGATTGACGGCTTCGACGGCCGGTCGCTCGGCATCTTCGCCGACGACGAGTCCCTGGTCGCCTTCGGGGAGAACCCGCTGGACCCCGCCTGTCGGGTGCCCTCGGCGCAGGCTGGACGGACACAGGGACGGCGGGTGGCGGCTGAGGTCGCGAAGTTCCTGAAAGGCTGACTCAGACGTCGAGCGCGCGGGCGGCCAGCTGCCGGCCGATGTCGATGACCTCGGCGGCGCGGTGGAAGTCGAGGCTACGACAGACCGTGCGTGGCACCTCGATCAGCAGATCGGGCGGATAGGCCGCGAGCGTGTGGCGTGCCAGCGCGGCCTGCGCGATATCGATGGTGCGGTTCATCACCTCGAAGCTGCCCAGCCGGGGAACCTCGGGCACATCGGGTTCCTCGGGCTCGTCCGGCTCGGTACCGGCTTCCGCCTGTTCCCCTTCCGGTTCAGCCGATGCGCTCGAGCGACTCGGCACCACGGTGTCCATCAATGCCGTGGTGCTTCGCAGCATCCTGTTGAGCCATTCAGTGGTGGACCGGGACTTGGAGCCGGAATCTGGCTCAGGGTCGGGCTCCGCGCCCGCGGACTCGCTGCCGGCGAGGCTGACCGCGATGGTGAGATCGGCGTTGACAGCGGCGATCGGTGCCATCGGTAGCGGGTCGAGGATGCCGCCGTCACCGAGCAGACGACCGTCGAGAACGTGCGGGGCGATCACCCCCGGGATGGCGATCGATGCCCGGATCGCCTCGTCGACCGGGCCTCTCTGCAGCCAAACCGATTTGCCGGCGATCAGATCGGTCGCGACCGATGTATAGGGGATGGGTAGGTCTTCGATGGTCACCTCGCCGAGGATGTCGCGCACGGCGTCGAGGATCTTTCCGGCGCGCAGGATGCCGGCCGCGCTGATCGACGGGTCGAGCAGCCGCAACACCGCTCGCTGTGTCAGAGTCCGTGCCCAGTCGGCGAAATCGTCGAGCTTGCCGGCCGCGTGCAGCCCGCCCACCAGCGCACCCATCGATGACCCGGACACCCCGACGACCTCGTAACCGCGGTCGGACAGTTCGTTGATCACTCCGATGTGCGCATAGCCACGAGCTCCGCCACTACCGAGGGCCAGAGCAACACGCATACCTCCATTCTGAAGCACCTGAGAGGCATGGTCACCAACCCGACCCGGATCGGCGGCCCCGCTACCAAGAGTCTTAGAACATGGTTTGAGACGAGTTCTGGATGCGGCGTGCGCAGGCGATGCCAATTAACATCGATACGAGGACATTTCGGCCCGGCCGCCTGTGCCGTCCGTGTGGTAGGCGGCGATCTACGGCTGCCATGGTTGCACAGTCAGGCATTCAAAAATGTGCAGATCGGCACTGCTGGGCCAGCCCCCGGATGCCTACCGTTCTGGCATCAGGTCAACCGACAACAGGAGAAGGCGTGACGACGATCGAACACACCGCGGCCGACCCCGCCCAGCTGGCCACCCCCGGAAATCCGTTTGACGACGCGCGTGCTCAGTTACACGACGCTGTCACGATCCTCGGCTACGACACCGGGACGTACGAGCTGCTGGCCAACCCGCGGCGTGAGCTCACCGTGGCCGTACCGCTGCATCGGGACTCCGGTGAGATGGAGCTCCTCATCGGACATCGGGTGCAACACAACGTCTCTCGCGGACCGGCGAAAGGCGGATTGCGCTATTCCCCCGATGTGACACTCGACGAAGTCCGGGCCCTGGCGATGTGGATGACGTGGAAGTGTGCGCTGCTCGATGTGCCCTACGGCGGCGCGAAAGGCGGTATCCGCATCGATCCGCGTCAGTACAGCCGCTCGGAACTGGAGCGGGTCACCCGTCGCTACACCAGTGAGATCAGTCCGCTGATCGGGCCGGATCATGACATCCCCGCGCCCGATGTCGGCACCGACGAGCAGACCATGGCCTGGATGATGGACACCTATTCCGTCCAGAAGGGGCACACCGTGCTCGGTGTCAGCACCGGAAAGCCGGTGAGCCTCGGCGGTTCTCTGGGCCGCGCCACGGCGACGTCGCGCGGGGTCGTTCATGTCGCGCTGGCTGCGCTGCGGTCCCGAGGCATCCGCGTCGACGACGCCACCGCCGCGGTACAGGGCTTCGGGAAGGTCGGCCGGCACGCAGCGCGTTTCCTGGCGGATGCGGGGATGCGCGTGGTCGCCGTATCCGACCAGTACGGCGCCGTCAGAGCGGATTCCGGCCTCGACATCGGGACCTTGGCGAGTCATGTCGACGCCACCGGTTCGGTGATCGGCTTTGCGGATGCGGATGCGACCAGCAACGAGGATCTGCTCGGCGCCGACGTCGACCTGCTGGTTCCGGCGGCGATCGAAGGGGTGATCCACGCGGGTAACGCAGCGCAGATCAAGGCCTCCATCGTGGTCGAAGGCGCCAACGGCCCGACGACACCCGAGGCCGACCGCCTACTCAATGAGGCTGGAACACTGGTGGTTCCGGATATCCTGGCCAACGCCGGCGGCGTCATCGTGTCGTATTTTGAGTGGGTGCAAGCCAATCAGGCCTATTGGTGGGGTGCCGACGAAGTCGAGGCCCGGCTGGCCGAACGCATGCTGACCGCTTGGGAGCACGTCAGCGCCCATGCCGAGAAACTGCGCCTACCGCTGCGAGCGGCTGCGACCTGCCTGGCCGTCGAACGCGTTGCCGAGGCCGGACAACTCCGCGGCCTCTACCCGTAGCGGCAATCACGGTGCAGTTGGCACGTAGTCGAGAGCCGCGCCCGCGGGCACCGGCGGCTCGATACGGGTCGACTCGAGATACCGCTCGACAATGTCGTTCAGGTGGTAGGCAGCCCAGGTATGTAGGTGGGGCAGCGGGATCGGCTCGCGCTCATGTGGGTCGGTCAACAGATTCGTCAACCGTGGGGTTGCGAGCGGCGTGGGGGGATCGAATATGTGAGTCTGTGCCACGAGGCTCAGTTTGAAGTTCCGCCACTTCGCGCCGTACAGCGTCGGTCCCATCCAGTACGGGAAACCATCGCGGTTGGAGTGCGGTTGCTGTCCGGTGAGCCAATCGATTTGGTCGACGCCGTCGACGATCCGGTCCGTCGGCTCCGAGGTGCCGGCGGCCCTCACAATGGTGGTGAACCAGTCGCAGACATGCATGATGTCGTCGCTCGCTGTGCCTGCAGGGATCTGACCAGGCCAGCGTGCGATGCACGGGGTGCGTAGGTTCCCTTCTCCGCCTGCGAAATACGATCCTCGCCAGTAGCCTGGGCTCCCTCGCCACAGCAGAGCATCCTCGGGACCATTGTCACCGGCGAAGACCACCAGGGTGTTGTCGTCGACGCCGAGTTCACCGAGTAGATCCAGCAGGCGGCCGAAATCGGAATCGAGCTCGACCAGGGCGTCCGCCCACTCACCGTGACCGGACACACCCTCGAACTCCTTCCGGGGAATCACCGGCAGGTGCATCAACGAGTGATTGAAGTACACAAAGAACGGTTGCCCGTCGTCGACGTCATGACGGATGAACGCTTCGGCACGGTCCAGGTATGTAAGGTCGCAGTCTCGGCGCACATCAAGAGTCAACTGTTCGCCCTCCGTGACGTCGGCGTCACCCGCGGTGATCTCGAGCATCCGACTGACCATGTCCCGCTCGGGGTCGTAGAGCGGGTCGGTCGGCCAGAGCGCCTCGTCATAGGTGCGAGGCGGCCCGACCCATTCCTGAAACCCCTTGTCCGTGGGCCAACGTCCCGGACCTTCGCCGACGTGCCATTTGCCGTAGGCGGCGCAGGCGTAGCCGGCATCGCTCAACACGTCACCGAGCGTGCGTTCCCAGGCGACCAACCCCCAGCCGCCCGCTTTTCCCAGCGGCACGGAATGGGTTCCGGACCGTATCGCGTGGCGACCGGTGAGTAACGCCGACCGCGTCGGCGTGCACTGAGACTCGGGGGCGTAGTTCGTCAAACGGAAGCCCTGTTGGGCGAACGCGTCTATGCGTGGCGTCGTGGCACCGCGGAACGGTCCGCCGCTGAAACAGCTCAGCTCACCGAAACCGAGGTTGTCGACGTGGAAGAACACAACATTTGGCGGCATCGAACTCTCCTATCCGGCGTCGTCGACGGTGTCGTGGTAGCGGCCCTGCGCTTCGACGTCCTGCCACCATGGCCAGCGCTTCGCCATCTGGTGCAGGTCATCGCGCAAGCCCACGTAGCGGACCTCCACGCCGACGAGTTCGGTTTCCAGGTCCCGTAATCCGTCCAAGATCGTGGATGTCAGCCACGGCAACCGGGACAGATCGAGCACGATGACATCCGGCCGCGGATCGCACGCGTCGACCTCTGCGACAACCTCATCGATGTTGGCCCGCAAATTGGCTGTGTACAGGCCGAGCTCGAACCGAAGAGTCAGAGGCTCCCCGGAGATCTGTACCACGTGCGCTCGATTGGCCTCCCGCAGTACGAAATACAGGGTGAGCAACACGCCGACGGCGACGGCAGGCAGGAGTCCGACGGTCAGGCCGAACACTCCGACGATCGCGGCCAGGCTGAACTCCAGCTTGTCGAACCGGTATAACCGCTGCAGGGCGCCGATATCGATGAGACCCAGCACGGCGACCAGCACCATCGCTCCGAGCGTGGCCTGCGGCAGCTCCGAGAGCACCGGTGCCAGGAATACTGCGACCAGCACGGCCAGCCCGGCCGTCACCAGGCCACAGACCTGTGACCTGGCGCCGGTGCGTAGGTTCATCCCGGTCTGGGAGAACCCACCGGCCGGCGGCAGCGTGTGGAAGAACGAACTCACCAGGGCAGCAATACCGTTGGCGGACAGTTCGCGGTCGGCATCGATCTGTGGTTCGTCAGGGCGGCGGACACCGCGGGCAACCGCGACGGTTTCCAGGAAGGCCATCATGGCGATGGCCAGCGCGCCGGGGATCAGGTGCCCGATGTGGTCGAGCGCGGGCAGCGCCGGCATCGGGATACCGTGCGGTACCTCGGGGATCAATGCCACGCCCATCGACGGCAGGCCGCCGAACGCGGCCAGCGCGATTCCGAGGGCCACCACGATCAGTGGACCGGGTACCAGCGGCGCGAACTTCCCGATCAACAGCAGCACGGTGATGGTGACGACGGCCAGCAGCACTGTGGGCAGGTTCGCCTGCCCGATCTGGCGCAGCGCCGACCACAGGATGTGGAAGAAGCCGGTGGCGTGCGGATTATCTTCCACACCAATGAGTTTGGGTATCTGGGCGGCGGCAACCGTCAGGCCGACGCCGGCCTTGAGTCCCAGTAGCGTCGCCTCGTTGACGTTCTCGATGATCGCGCCGAGTCGCAACACCCGCGCGGCCAGCAGGAACACGCCGACCAACAGTGTCAGCGTGATCAAATGCGACGGCGCGTCCGGCGAACCGGCCGCGATCCCCGCGCCGATCATGGTCGACGCGCTCAGCGTGGCGATGGTCGACGTGGTGGTGACGCTCGTGGTCCGCGACCCGCCGATGAACGCGTACACCACCAACGGCAACATGCACGTGTACAGGCCGAACTGCACCGGCATGTGGGCCACGGTGGCGTAGGCCATGGCCTGCGGAATGATCACGGCTCCGGCGGCCAGTCCGGCCACCACGTCGGCGCGCAGCCATTCGCGCTGATACGGAAGGATTCCCGGCACGCGCACATCCGCAGTATCGCCCACGGTGGACTCATTCGTGGGAGGGTTGAACCCGTGGGTGCGCCAACCTTCGCTCGGAAACTGGGCCGTCCCAAGCCCCGTGACGTCATCGCGGGCCTGGTAACAGGTCTGTTCTCCATTCCGGAAGGCATGGCCTACGCCAGCATCGGCGGTTTCAACCCCGTCACCGGCATCTACGCGGGTGTCATGCCCGGCATCGTCGGGTCACTGTTCGCCCGCACGGTGCTGATGGTGACGACGTTGACCAGCGCGATCGCCCTGACGTCGCGCAGCGTCCTCAAAGAGGCCGGGCTCGACCCAGCAGACCCGGCAAATGTCGCTGCACTGGCCCTCGTGGTCGGCGTCGTGATGCTGCTATTCGGTCTCCTGCGATTCGGCTCGATCATGAACTTCGTCTCCAACGCCGTGATGACGGGCTTCTCCACCGGAATTGCCCTTCAGATCATCGCCGGCGTCCTCGGCGACTCGACGGGGTACAAGCCGCAGAGCGGCAACACCATCGGCAAGTTCATCGACTCGCTCGCGCACATCGGCCTATGGCACCCGGCGGCGCTTGGCGTAGCGCTGGGCACCGTGGCGGTGTGGGCAGTGTTCCACTTCATCAAGCCGCTCGAATCCTTCGCGACGTTGCTCGCGCTCGTGGTGGTCACCGCGGTGGTGGCCGTCGCGCACATCGACGTCGAAACCGTCGGCGACATCGCGTCGATCGCGAATGCGCTTCCGCCCGTGACCGTTCCGAACTTCGCCGCCATGCCAGAACTGATCGTCGGCGGCGTGGCAGTGGCGCTCGTCGCGCTGGCCCAGGCCGCCGGAATCTCGGCGGCAGTGCCCAACCCGGACGGCAGCCGCACCAACATGAACGGGGACTTCCTGGCCCAGGGCGCGGCGAACGTGGCGGGCGGCATGTTCGGCGCGCTGCCTGCCGGCGGCTCACTCTCGCGCACCGGGGTGGCGACGTCGGCGGGCGCCCAGACCCGGTGGGCCGGCATCTTCGCCGGGTTGTGGCTTGCGGTGCTGGTGCTGGTCGCCGGTTCGGCCGCCGAGATCATCCCGATGCCGGTGATCGGCGGGCTGATCCTGGTGATCGGCGCCGAACTGGTGGTCGGCCGGCTGCCCGACATCAAGCTGGTGCTGCGGGTCGCGCCACTGTCCGCGGTGGCGATGCTGGTGACATTCGCGGCCACCACACAGCTGCCACTGCACACCGCGATCCTGATCGGCGTGATCACCTCGCTGGTGCTCTACTGCGCCAAAGCCGCCGAGAGCGCGCAGCTGATGGCGCTGACCCCGGACCCGGACGGTGGCTGGCAGCAGGCACCGGTCCCCGAGCAGTGCGCGAGCAACGACGTCACCGTGCTGCACTACGCCGGGGTCGGGCTCTTCGCCGAGGTGGCCCGCATCGACGAAACCTGGCCGCGCGCCGAGGGCACCACCAATGCCGTCGTGGTGCTCAGCCTGCGATCGCTGCCCGATGTGCCGTCGTCGGTGACGATCAAGGCACTGCGTCGGTGGGCAGGCCAGCTGACCGCCAACAACGGCAGGCTGATCATCGCCGGCGTCAACCCAGGGACCGCGGAGGTATTGCTGCGCGGTGGGCTGGACGACCTCCTTGGCACCGACGGCGTCGTTCCGGCATCCGACCGGATCTTCGGGGCGCTCGACATCGCCGTCGAGCGCGGCCGGGCCTGGGTGGCTGCCCAGGGTGGTCCGGGGGATTTACCGCAGCGTGATTCGAACTGACGGCGCTTAGCTGCAGAGCTCGTCGGCCGCTGCCTGCGCCGCGACGATCACCGCGGCCTGACGGCCCGGCTCCAGCTCGGGCCACGCCACGTTGTAGGTGCCGGGACCAGGTGCGGCTCCCGGAGCCTGCAGGCTTGCCAGGTAGGGCTCGATCTGTGCCTTGAGGTCCCCGCCCTTGCCCTCCATCCAGATCTTGGCGGCGTGACAGGCCTGGAAATACTCCTCTTCGGTGGACTGGGCGTCGGCGCCGACCGCCGTCGTGACCCCGCCCGGGGACGTCGCGATCTCGCCGGGCTTGACCTTCGGGGCCGCTGCCTCGGTGGTTGCGGTGGCTTGCGACGACGGTGCCGCCGACTCCCCGGACTTGTCCTTGTCGGCCTCTGTCGAGCATCCGATGAGCAGGCTCAGACCGGCGGCTGCGACGGTTCCGGCGGTCAAGCGGGTGGTCCACGTGTAACGGCGCATCCCGCCAATCTATGCAACACTGGCGGCCATGACGGAAGGGACCGGATTCCAGGAGTGTTGTCGGGCTCGCTAGCGCGCCCGTCTGCCCTGTTCCGCCGTCATTCTTGGAGTTTCTCTGATGCTGTCCACGCTCGCGCCCGTTCCTGCCGTCTCGGCGCCCACCCGCCTGCGATTGCCCGACCTGCTGCACACCACCGACCGCGCCGCCGACGATGTGCTGTCCGGCCGCTACGACCGGCTGCTGCGCGGGCTGCCGAAGGACGACCGCTGGTACACCCGCTTGTCCGGTGACGACGAAGTCGAAGTCTGGCTGATCAGCTGGGTGCCCGACAAGTCGACCGAAATGCACGACCACGGTGGCTCACTGGGGGCATTGACCGTGGTGTCCGGTGCGCTGCGCGAAACCCGCTGGGACGGTGAGCTGCTCCGGAAACGACGTCTCACGGCCGGCGATCAGGCGGCGTTCCCGCTGGGTTGGGTGCATGACGTGGTGCATGCGCCTGCGGCGATCTCCGGACCGACGCTGAGCGTGCACGCCTACTCGCCGCCGCTCACAGCGATGTCCTACTACGAGGTGACGCCGCAAAACACGTTGCGCCGCAACCGTACCGAGCTCACCGACGCCCCGGAGTGACTGCCATGAGCCGCATCGACACCGTGCTGGAGCAGGCCCGTACCCGCCTGCACCGGCTGCCCGCCGCCGACCTTCCCGAGGCGCTCGACGCCGGTGCCATCCTGGTCGACATCCGTCCGGCCGCCCAGCGTGCCGCCGAGGGTTCGGTACCCGGGGCGCTGATCATCGAACGCAACGTGCTCGAGTGGCGCTGCGACCCGACCAGTGACGCGCGGATCCCGGAGGCCGTCGACGACGACGTCTACTGGGTGATCCTGTGCTCGGAGGGCTACACGTCAAGCCTGGCCGCGGCCGCGCTCGTCGACCTCGGACTGCATCGTTCGACCGACCTCATCGGCGGCTATCACGCATTGGTCGCCGCCGGCCAGGTGTAAACGCCCGGCGCTCAGGCATTCTCGTTGCTGCTCAGCATGGGCCGCAATTTTGCGGTCATCTCCGGTGTCCACCCCGGGGGCTGCAGGATCGCCGCCCAGGCGTCGGCCACATTCTGGACGTACACGTGCCCGTGCCCGTCGGGAACGTCGACCGCCACTGCCATGTCCGCCGAGACCTGAAGGAACGTCACCACCGGAATCCATTCCATCCGGCGGGACACGTCGTACCCGCGGGGTTCACGCAGCCAGTCCGGCTTGGCGAACAGCAGGTCGGGCGTCCACCACGAGATCGGGTCGGACGCGTGTTGCAGGTACACCGCGCGCGGATGACCCCACGGTGCGTCGGGCCGGTTCAGATTCTCGGCCTTCGCCACGAACCGGGCGTTCTCGCCGTTGTCGTAGATCGGCAACCACTCCGGTGATCCGGCGTCGCGGTCACGGGTCAGCGTCGTCCAGATCGTGTTCTTGAACGTCGGGCCGGAGAACAACGCGCCGTCGGTGCGGGCTACGAGATTGTTCAGCGAGAGGAACGGTGCCTCACCACCGAACGATCCCAGGCTCTCCCCGAACACCACCAGCTTGGGGCGCTTGTTCTCGGGCATCGCCCGAACCAGGGCGTCGACCGCCTCGAACAACGCCTGCCCGGCCTGCCGCGCGTTCTCCTGGTCGACCAGGAACGACAACCAACTCGGCAGGAACGAGTACTGCATCGACACGATCGCGGTGTTGCCGTTGTACATGTACTCCAGGGCAGAGGCCTCGGCCTCGTTGATCCAGCCCGTGCCCGTCGTGGTCGCCACCGCGACCACGGCGCGGTCCAGGCCGCCGGTGCGCTGCAACTCTCGGGCCGCCAGGGCCGCGGTGGCCTTGATGCCGTCAGCGGAATGCAGACCCGCATAGGCGCGGATCGGTTCGATCGCGGGTTTGCCGGTGAACCGCGAAAGCTGTTGCACCGTAGGGCCGGCCGAGACGAATACCCGGCCCTGATGGCCGAGCGACTCCCAGTCCGCCAGCGACTGCGGGCCACCTGAACGCAGGGGCGACATCGGGGCGGGAAAGTCGGGATCACTCTCGTCGTTGACGGCCGCGAACGTCCGGTTGATGGTGTCCATCGCCACCCGGGCCACGACACCGTTCAGGAGCGCGATGGTGAGCGCCAGCAGAAACGCCACCACGACGACGGCCGAAACCCGCGGCGGCAGAAAGCGATCCAGCTTGAGGTCCAGGAAACGCACGAGCTTACGGATCAATTGCCCGATCTCGACGAATGCGAACAGGACCACCAGCGACAGCACCGCGGTCAGCGGATGATCCCAGAACTTCAGCCGGGGCACCCCCATGAAGTCGCGGACCTCGTCCTGCCAGACGTGGAAGTACACGATCATCAGGATCTGCCCGACGACGCCGACGGCGAGCAAGGCCAGCCAGGCCCACTTGGGGGCCTTCGGGCTGGTTTCCTTGGATCGCATGTAGCGGACCAGCCACACCCCGAAGACGCCGAGGCCGTAGCCGGTTGCGCCGGCGCCGCCGCTGACCAGACCTTGGAACAGCGGCCCGCGGGGCAGCAGCGACGGGGTGAGCGAGAACCAGACGAACACCAGGCCCACCGCGGTGCCGAAGAACGTGTAGTGGCGCAGCCACCACACAGGCTTATCTGCGTCCCCTGACTGGACTTCGGGTGCGTCGGCCTCGGGTTCGGCGGTCTCGGTCACCCGTCGACTTTAGCGATGGGTGAAGTTGGCGGCGCGCTTCTCCGAGAACGCTGCCATGCCTTCCTTCTGGTCTGCGGTGGCGAAGGCCGAGTGGAACAGCCTGCGCTCGTAGAGCAGTCCCTCGGCCAGGGAGGACTCGAAGGCCCGGTTGACCGCTTCCTTGGCCATCCGCGACGCCGACAGCGACATGCCGGCGATGGTCGCTGCCACGGCCAGGGCCTCGTCGATCAGCGAGTCCGCGGGCACCAGGCGCGACACCAGGCCGGCGCGTTCGGCTTCCACGGCGTCGATGGTGCGGCCGGTCAGGATCAGGTCCATCGCCTTGGCCTTGCCGATCGCCCGCGTGAGCCGCTGCGAACCACCCATGCCCGGCAGCACGCCCAGCTTGATCTCGGGCTGACCGAACTTCGCCGAATCCGCGGCGATCAGGATGTCGCACATCATCGCCAGCTCGCAGCCGCCGCCCAGCGCGTAGCCGGCGACCGCGGCGATCGTCGGGGTGCGGGTGTCGGCGAACTTCGACCACAGCTCGAAGAAGTCTGCCGAGTACACGTCGGCGAACGACAGCTCGGCCATCTCCTTGATGTCGGCGCCCGCCGCGAACGCCTTCTCGTTGCCGGTGACGATGATGGCGCCGACGCTGGGATCGCGATCGAGTTCGGCTGCGGCCGTGGTTACTTCGGTCATCACCTGGGTGTTGAGCGCGTTGAGCGCCTTCGGCCGGTTCAGCGTGATGGTCGCGACCCGGTCGGTGCGGGTCACCAGGATCGTCTCGAACTCACTCATTGGTTGTCCTCCTGGAAGGTCAGATCGGGATCGGCCGGAACGAAGTACGCGTCGACGTCGGCGGCGGTGACCGCCTCGATCGAGGCAGGGGACCATTGCGGGTTGCGGTCCTTGTCGACGAGCTGAGCGCGGATGCCCTCGACGAAGTCATGCGATTTCACCGATGCGCACGAGGTTCGGTACTCCTGCTGCAGCACGTCCTCCAGTGTCGCCAGCTTGGCGGCCCGGCGCACCGCTTCCAGCGTCACCGACAGCGCGATGGGGGAGCGGGTGGCGATGAGTTTCGCGGCATCTTCGGCGGCGGTGCCGTGCGTCTGCAGTGCGGCGATGATGTCGGCCACGGTGGCGCCGGCGTAGCACTCGTCGATCCAGCTGCGCTGCTCGACCAGCTGGCTGGCGGGCGGTTCCACGGCGTAGTCGGCGAGGGCCTTCGCCACGCCATCGCTGACCACGGCTGCGGTGAACTCGGCCACCTGGTCGTGCGGCACATAGTGATCGGCGAAGCCCATGGCGATCGCGTCGGCCCCGGAGAACGGGGCTCCGGTGAGCGCGGCGTGCAGTCCGAGTCCTCCGGGGGCGCGGGAGAGCAGGTAGGTGCCGCCCACATCGGGGATGAAGCCGATGCCGACCTCGGGCATCGCCATCTTGGTGGTGTCAGTGGCGACGCGGACGTTGCCATGGGAGGCGACGCCAACGCCACCGCCCATCACGATGCCGTCCATCACCGCCACATACGGCTTCGGGTAACGGCCGATATAGGCGTTGAGCAGGTATTCGTCGTACCAGAACTTTCGTGCGGCCTCGCCGCCCTCGCGGGCGCTGTGATAGAGCGCCACCACGTCACCGCCCGCGCACAGGCCGCGTTCGCCGGCGCCGGTCAGCACAACGGTGTGAACCGCATCGTCGTTCTCCCACGCATGCAGCGCCTCGGAGATGCCCGCGACCATCGCATCGTTGAGCGAGTTGATCGCCTTGGGCCGGTTCAGCGTGAGGATCCCGACGCCGTTGCGGACACTTACTAGGAGGTCCTCGTTTTCTGTCACGAGATGCAATCTAGTTCGGCCCCCCAGTTGTGGTGCGCTACGGGTAGGGTTTGCCCCAAGATCAAACCTGTCAGTTTCCTGGGAGTCATTTCGTCTCCACGGGAACCCGCCCGGAACATTGATCGTTGAGCTACTAGTTCGTACTCGAACACATCTCATCAGAGAGGACCCGACGGTGCGCGAAACCAGCAACCCGGTATTCCGCAGCCTGCCCAAGACGCAGGGCGGATACGCACAATTCGGTACCGGAGCCAGCGGCTTCGGTGCACAGCAGGTGCATGCGCAGCCCTACGCGCAGGAGTACCTGGAGCAGCCGCAGACCGGCGTTTCCCGCCCGCTGACCATCGATGACGTCGTCACCAAGACCGGCATCACGCTGGCCGTCGTGTCGGCTGTCGCGGTGGTGTCGTACTTCCTCGTGGCCGGAAACACGGCCCTGATGATGCCGTTCACCCTGATCGGCGGCCTCGGCGGTCTGGTGATGGTCTTGATCGCCACCTTCGGCCGCAAGCAGGACAACCCGGCCATCGTGCTGACCTACGCCGCGCTGGAGGGCCTGTTCCTCGGTGCAGCGTCGTTCCTGTTCGCCAACCTGGTCTCCAACGGTGGGCCCACCATGATCTTCCAGGCCGTGGTGGCCTCGATCGGTGTGTTCATCGGCATGCTCGTGGTCTACAAGACCGGTGCCATCCGCGTGACGCCCAAGTTCACCCGGATGATCGTCGCCGCGATGTTCGGTGTTCTTGCGCTGATTCTGGTGAACTTCGCGCTCGCGATGTTCGGTGTCGGCGGCGGTGAAGGCCTGGGCCTGCGTTCCGGCGGTGGCCTGTCCATCGCGTTCTCGCTGTTCGTCATCGCCCTGGCGGCGTTCAGCTTCCTGATCGACTTCGACGCGGCCGACCAGATGATCCGCGCCGGTGCTCCGGAGAAGGCCGCATGGGGCATCGCCCTTGGCCTGACCGTCACCCTGGTCTGGCTGTACATCGAGATCCTCCGGTTGCTGTCGTACTTCAACAACGACTAGCAACCCTGCCCCGAGAAAGGCGTCCGCGATTGCGGGCGCCTTTTTCTTTTGCGTGGGTAGGCGCTGACTCTGCGTTGAGGGCGTTGGCTTCTCGCACTTTTGCGCCGTGGACGCAGAGTCGATACGTGGGTTATCCCCACAGCGAGGTTCATGCACAAGGTCGGGCCATGGCGTGGCCTGGGCTGAGCCGGCTGTCAGCAGCTCAAACCAGCCTGGCGTCATGGACATCGGCAACGAACCCTTCGTCGGCAGCGAGGCTCTGGCAGGCGGCGAACTGAACCGCCATGAATTGCGCCGCTACTACCGGTCGCTGATGCCAAACGTGTACCTGGACAAACGGATCGCTCCGAATCTGCGCCGCCGAACGCAAGCAGCATGGCTGTGGTCACATCGAGCAGCGGTGGTCGCGGGTCTCTCGGCATCTGCCTGGCATCGGGCCAAGTGGGTCGACGACGACGTTCCAGTCGAGTTGATCTGGTCGAATGCGCGGGCGCCGAAACGGGTGATCACCCGTGCCGACCTGCTGCTGCCGGGGGAGTCGCAACGGCTCGACGGGCTGAATGTGACCACACCGGAGCGGACGGCCTTCGACATCGGCCGGCGCGGGCCCCTGAGGGAGGCGGTGGCTCGGCTCGACGCGCTGGGCAATGCGACGGGGCTGAAAGCAGCTGATGTGTTGGCACTGGCGGATTGTCATGCCCATGTGCGTGGTCTACGTCAGCTCGAGACGGCTCTTGAACTCTATGACCCTGGGGCACAGTCCCCGAAAGAAACCTGGCTTCGACTCATGGTCATCGATGAGGGATATCCGCGACCGCGGACACAGGTGCCGGTACCAGGCCGGAATGGCCAGCCGCGGTACTACCTGGACATGGGTTGGGAGGAGTACATGCTCGCGGTCGAATACGACGGCGTGCAGCATGCCGATGCGCTGGGCTACGACATCGTCCGTCATGAATACATCAGCCAGGCTGGCTGGACCACGATTCGAGTGGCAGCAGGCCATCGTCGGCCGGAAATCATGTGGCGCCTGCAACGCGCTTGGGATCAGGTTGCGCCGCCATTGGCTCTGCGGTGAGGGCGCGAGCTACTCGCACTTTTGCGCCCTCAGCGCAGAGCCAAAGCTGAAAACTAGGAGAGGCGCTCCACAACCATCGCCATACCCTGGCCGCCACCGACACACATCGACTCGATGCCGAAGGTCTTGTCGTGGGTGGCCAGGTTGTTCAGCAGCGTGGCGGTGATGCGGGCACCGGTCATGCCGAACGGGTGGCCCAGCGCGATCGCGCCGCCCGAGACGTTCAGCTTGTCCTCGTCGATGCCGAGCTCACGAGCCGAACCGAGCACCTGCACGGCGAACGCCTCGTTGATCTCGACCAGGTCGATGTCGGAGATCTTCTTGCCGGCCTTGGCCAGCGCCTTCTTGATGGCCTCGATCGGGCCGAGGCCCATGATCTCCGGCGACAGGCCGGACACCCCGGTGGAGACGATGCGGGCTAGCGGGGTCAGGCCCAGCTCCTTGGCCTTGGTGTCGCTCATGATGACGACTGCGGCGGCGCCGTCGTTCAGCGGACACGCATTGCCCGCGGTGATGGTGCCGTTGGGCCGGAAGACCGGCTTGAGCTGGCTGATCTTCTCGTAGGTGGTGCCGGCGCGCGGGCCGTCATCGGTGGAAACCACGGTGCCGTCGGGGAGCGTCACGGGAACGATCTCCCGCTCGAAGAAGCCGCTCTTGATGGCCTCCTCCGCGCGGTTCTGCGAACGCACGCCCCAGTGATCCTGGTCCTCACGGCTGATGCCGGTGAAGGTGGCGACGTTCTCGGCGGTCTGGCCCATGGCGATGTAGACGTCGGGGATCAGGCCGTCTTCGCGCGGGTCATGCCACTTGATGTCGCCCTCGGCCTGCGTGAGCGTGCGGGCCTGGGCCTCTTCGAACAGTGCGTTCTTCGAGTTCGGGGCGCCGTCGGCGGCACCGACGCCGAAGCGCGACACCGTCTCCACACCCGCGGAGATGAACACGTCACCCTCGCCGGCCTTGATGGCGTGGAAGGCCATCCGGGTGGTCTGCAGCGACGACGAGCAGTACCGGTTGACGGTGGTGCCAGGCAGGAAGTCGTAACCGAGCTCGACGGCCACGGCGCGAGCGATGTTGTAGCCGGCCTCACCGGCGGGCTGGGCGCAGCCCATCATCAGGTCGTCGATGTCGCGGGGGTCCAGCGAGGGCACCTTGTCCAGGACGGCCTTCACCATCTGAGCGGCGAGGTCGTCGGGGCGCATGGTGGCCAGCGACCCCTTGACGGCGCGGCCGATAGGCGAGCGGGCGGTGGCAACGATGACGGCTTCAGGCATGACGGCTCCTGCTAATCGAATGGCTTAGAAACTCAGTTGAAACTAGCCCGCGGGCACCACGATGGGTGCGGGCACCCCGGTTGAGCGGCGCCAAAGCCTGCTGACACTGCCCAGGCGGGTCAGCAGTGTCCTCGTGTCGGCGGCTCCCGATTCCAGTGCCTCGTCGCCGTCCCAGTCGCCGAGAGCCGTGCATACCGCCGGCAGCAACTGCTTGGCGGCCAGTGCGTACCCAGCTGCCGACGGATGGAACATGTCGTCGGAGAACAGCAGGTCAGGGGCCTTGTGGAAGTCCCGGGACAGAAGGTCCGAGAACGGCACGGGTGTGCCGCCGGCCGCTCGGACGGCGCCGGCCTGGGCGCGGGCCAGGCGCAGGCCGAGGTTGCGGGCGACGGTGCGCAACGGTTGCGGGATGGCGGTGATCACCCCGAAGTCGGGACAGGTGCCGACCACGACGACGGCTCCTGCCGCCTGCAGCCGGCGCACCGCGTCGCCGACCCGGCGGGCCGACGGACCGATGCCGTTGGGTTTGGTGATGTCGTTGGCGCCGATCATGATCACGGCGGCATCCGGCGGTGGGCCCGCCACGAACATGGCATCGATCTGGCCGGACAGCCCCTTCGAGGTGGCGCCGACGATTGCCTTGGTGCTCAAGCGGATCCGCTTGTCGAACTGCTTCGCCACGCCGCGGGCGATCAGCACCCCGGGTACCTCGTCGGCCACCCGGCAGCCGTATCCGGTGGCGGTGGAGTCACCGAAGATCATCAGGTGCAGGTCGAAGGGGACTCCGCGTTCCCACTTCTCGACGGGCCCGCCGCCGGGGAGGTACACGCCGTCGGCGCGGGGTGGGACGTCCCAGGACTTGGGAATGACCTGACGCGCCTTGTTGGCCTGCCCGCTCAACAGGTTGCGTGCTCCGATATAGGCCGATCCCGTAGAAGCCAGCGTCGCCGCAGCGGCGAGGGCGATGGTCGACCGACGCGGTGTGCCCACGAGATCAGTTTAGGCGGACGAGACAGGTTGTCCGCGTGGCGGCGCAGCGTGGCGATCACAGTGCTGTATCAAGTCCGGTATCAATTCAGTTTATTTGACTGTTGAACTGTTTACGGATGTCAAGCTAAGTTACCCGGGTTGTCTGAGTGACGAAGCTCACCTAGCACTACAAAGACGTAGGAAGTGGTGACGATGACTGCACCGAGCAAGGTATCCAGGTCGCATCATGCTGGCATAAGCCCAGCTAGGACCCACCGCGGGCGTAGGTTCCCGGTCAGTGACGGCGCGCCCGTCGAGGTGGTCGAGGACGGACCGAGCCTGGCCGGCCGATTGGCTTCGCTGGCGGCCACGCTGACAATCAAGCCGACCTTGGCGATTGGTAGCCATGTACCGCATCTGCCGTGGCCATTCGGGCTCGTCAATTTCGCCGCCCGACTGATCCGGCCGGTGCCCGGGACCATCAAGGCCACCATCGCGCTGCCCCACTGCACCGCGCAGCTGGTGCGGGCCGACGGCGTACTTCCCGCCGACGGAAAGCGCAGCGTCATCCTGTACCTGCACGGCGGTGCGTTCCTCGCCTGCGGGGCCAACACGCACTCGGGGATCGTCACGGCACTGTCGGAATACGCCGACAGCCCGGTGCTCGTGGTCGATTACCGGATGGTCCCCAAGCACTCGGTGGGCACCGCGATCGAGGACTGTTACGACGCCTATCAGTGGCTGCGGCTACGCGGATACGAGCCGGACCAGATCGTCCTGGCCGGCGACTCGGCGGGCGGCTACCTGTCGCTGGCGCTGGCCGAGCGCCTGGTCGACGAGGGTGAGATGCCTGCCGCGTTGGTGACCATGTCGCCGCTGTTCGAGATCGACAACGAGTCACGGGCCAACCACCCGAACATCCACACCGACGCGATGTTCCCCGCCAAGGCGTTCGACGCCCTCGTGGAGCTCATCGAGCGCGCCGCCGGGCGCAAGGGCGAGGAAGTCTACGAACCCCTCGACCACATCGAGCCCGGTCTGCCGCGCACGCTGATCCACGCGTCTGGCTCGGAGGCTCTGCTCAGCGACGCGCGAAAGGCCGCGCACATGCTGGCCGCCGCAGGGGTTCCCGTCGAGCTGCGGATCTGGCCCGGTCAGATGCACGTTTTCCAGCTCGCGTCGCCGATGGTGTCCGAAGCGAAGCGCTCGTTGCGTCAAATCGGCGAATACATTCGAGAGGCCACCTGGTAAGCGTTTCGCGGGCCTGAGACCATTGACGTATGCGCATCGCCAGGCACATCAGTGAGCTCATCGGCAATACCCCGCTGGTACAGCTGAACTCAGTTGTCCCCGAAGGCTCGGGCAAGGTCCTGGCCAAGATCGAGTACCTGAACCCCGGCGGCAGCTCCAAGGACCGCATCGCGGCCAAGATGATCGACGCCGCCGAGGCCAGCGGCGAGCTCAAGCCCGGCGGCACCATCGTCGAACCGACGTCGGGCAACACCGGCGTCGGCCTGGCTCTGGTGGCCCAGACCCGCGGCTACAAGTGCATCTTCGTCTGCCCCGACAAGGTCAGCGAGGACAAGCAGAATGTGTTGCGCGCCTATGGCGCCGAGGTCGTGGTGTGCCCGACGGCGGTGCCGCCGGACCATCCGGACAGCTACTACAGCGTCTCCAACCGCCTCGTCGAGGAGATCGACGGCGCCTGGAAGCCCGACCAGTACTCCAACCCGATGGGGCCGGAGAGCCACTACGAGACGACCGGTCCGGAGATCTGGGCCGACACCGACGGCACCGTGACGCACTTCGTGGCCGGGGTCGGTACCGGCGGCACGATCACCGGCACGGGCCGCTACCTCAAAGAGGTGTCGGACGGCAAGGTTCAGGTGATCGGTGCCGATCCGGAAGGCTCGGTGTACTCCGGCGGGACCGGGCGGCCGTACCTGGTGGAAGGCGTGGGTGAGGACTTCTGGCCGTCCGCCTACGATCCGTCGGTCCCCGACGGGATCATCGCCGTCTCCGACAACGACTCGTTCGACATGACCCGACGGCTGGCCCGCGAAGAGGCGCTGCTGGTCGGTGGATCCTGCGGCATGGCAGTCGTCGCCGCACTCGAGGTGGCCCGCACGGCCGGCCCCGACTCGGTCGTCGTGGTGCTCCTGCCCGACGGCGGACGCGGTTACCTCTCAAAGATTTTCAACGACGCGTGGATGTCTTCGTACGGATTCCTCCGCAACCGGCTCGACGGTTCGATCGAGCAGTCGACGGTCGGCGATGTCCTTCGCGGCAAATCCGGGGCGCTGCCCGACCTGGTGCACACGCACCCCTCGGAGACGGTGCGCGACGCGATCGGCATCCTGCGCGAATACGGCGTCTCGCAGATGCCGGTGGTCGGTGCCGAACCTCCTGTGATGGCGGGCGAGGTGGCCGGCAGCGTGTCCGAGCGGGAACTGCTGTCCGCGGTGTTCGAGGGCCGGGCGAAGCTGGCCGACGCAGTGGCCGACCACATGGGCCCGCCGTTGCCGTTGATCGGTGCGGGGGAGTTGGTCTCCACGGCGGCGAAATCTCTGCGGGACTGCGACGCGGTGATGGTCGTCGAGGAGGGCAAGCCCGTCGGCGTGCTCACTCGCCACGATCTGCTCGGGTTCCTCTCCGAGGGCGGCGGCCGACACTAGTCGTCGATCCAGCGTATTCAGCGAATTGCCAGGGTAAGGTTGCCTCGCTCTTGTCCAGCAACCTGTTCCAGGAAGGCGTCAATGACTGAATACCCGCCCCCACCTCCTGGTGGCTATCCGCCTCCGCCTCCTGGTGGCTATCCGCCACCTCCCCAGGGCGGTTTCCCGCCGCCTGGAGGCCCCCAAGGCGTTCCGCCGGACAACAATCTGGTCTGGGCGATACTTGCGACTGTCTTCTGCTGTCTTCCGCTGGGCATCGTCGCCATTGTGAAATCGGTGTCGGTGTCGGGACTCTGGGCACAGGGCCAGTACCAAGCCGCACAGCAGGCCGCCGACGACGCCAAGAAGTTCGCCATGTGGGGCGCCATCGCCGGCGTCGCCTTTAGCGTGGTCTGGCTCATCTTCCTGGTAGCGACGGGTGCGTTCTCGGCATCAGTGTCGTCGTACTGATCTCGATCTGTGTCTCAACTCCACGTTGCACCCCGCCTCGGTGCGCCACTCGGTGTGGCCGCCGCGGCGGGGTGCGCGTGTCTGGCCGTGTGGGTAGCTGATCCCACGACACCCGGTGGACTGCTACCGACATGTCCCACAAAGCTATTGCTGGGCATCGACTGCCCGGGCTGCGGCAGTCTCAGGATGATCTACTCAATGCTTCATGGGGATCTTCTTGCAGCGCTTCGGTTTAACGCTGTCGGGGTGATCGCTCTCGGGTTGATTGTGTGGGCCTACCTGGCGTGGACATACGGCCGTCTCCGCGGACGGCAGATCGCCAGTTGGCAACATCACCGGTGGTCGGCGATGGTGGCGCTGGTGGTGACCGTGGTGTGGTTCATTATTCGCAATTTGCCATTTGAACCGTTTACTGCGCTGCGTGTCTGACTAATCCGGTATGCCGCCACGACGGCCCACTGTGCCCGGCGAATACGCTCGTGTTGTCCTGTCAAAGGGCGTTGACGGTGCGTAATCTGCCTGTGGAGCAGTCTGTCTGTATAGGTGCTGGCAGAACGTAGCGTCCGCCCGCGGCGCGCTATCCGAGATGAGGAGAGCTTTCGACGTGACCGATCAACCGCCCCCGCCCGGGAATTACCCGCCGCCGCCGGAGGGGGGCTATCCGCCTCCGCCCCAGCACGGCGGTTTCGCGCCGCCGCCTCCGCCGCAGGGTGGTAGTTATCCACCGCCGCCTCCCCCGCAGGGCGGTGGCTACCCGCCCCCGCCGCCGCCTCATCAGGGTGGCTATCCGCCTCCGCCGCAAAGCGGTGGCTACCCGCCGCCGCCCCCGCAGGGCGGTGGTTATCCACCGCCTCCCGGCGGCTACCCGCCTCCTGGCGGTTACCCATCCCCGGGCGGTTACCCGCCGCCCGGTTACGGTGCTCCCGGCTACCCGCCTGCGGGCGGGCCTGGATTCGGCGGCGCGCCGTACAGCATCGGTGACGCCTTCTCGTGGGCCTGGAACAAGTTCCTCAAGCATCCGGCTGAACTGATCGTGCCGACGCTGCTGTACGGCCTGATTGCAGGCGTCGTCTACGGCATCTTCTACGGCATCGCCTATGCGATCGCGCCGGACTCGACCAGTAGGTACGAGTCCTATCAGGACGGCTTCAGCTACTCGGCGTCGAGCGACTTGGGGACCGGGGGCAGCATCGTCATGTTCATCGGCTCGATCGTGCTGTTGGTGGTCGGTGGCTGGATCGCAGCGGGGTATACCGCCGGAATGCTCGACATCGCCAATGGCCAACCGGTGACGATCGGTTCGTTCTTCAAGCCGCGCAACGTCGGCAACGTCATCCTCGCGACGGTGATCGTCGGTGTGATCTCGTTCCTGGCCAACTTGGTGCTGTTCGCGCCCACGTTCCTGATCGGCGCGTGGATCTTTGTGTTCATGCTGTTGTCGTTCGTCGTATCGGTGGTCCTTGCCACCCTGTTTCTGTTCACCACGGTCGCGGCGGTGGACCGCAATCTCAGCGGCGTCGATGCGGTCAAGGCGAGCTTCGACCTCGCGAAGGCCAATTTCGGCACGGTGCTGCTGACGGCACTCGTCATGGGAGTCATCGCCTTCATCGGCATGATTCCCTGTGGGCTCGGCCTCATCGTGGCGGTGCCGTTGATCCTCCTCATCGAGGTGTACGCCTGGCGTCGGCTCAGCGGTGGCCCGGTGGCACCCCTGACCCCATAGGCAGAACCGACCTCAGCGCCCGCGGCGCGTACGGCAGAAATGCCTGCGCCGTGGGCGCTGTGTTCCGTGACATCATTTCAGCTAGCCTGCCGCCGCCGGATCCACAGCGGAGTTCGGTGTATTCGAGAAAGTCGGGGCCCAATGTCGACACCAAATCAGCCCGGAGACATGTACTCCGGAGACATGTACGGAACGCCGCCCCCGGCGGTGCCGCCGCAATTCCCGCCGCCGCAGGGCGTTCCGCAGTTCGGCGGTTATCCGACTCAAGGCCCACCCGCAGGCTATCCGCCACAGGGTTTCCCGGCCGGCTACCCCGGGCAGCAGCAGCCCTACGGCGGCTATTCCGCCGACCCGTCGGCGCCGTTCGGTCGCGACCCGCAGACCGGGGAGCCGCTGTCAGACAAATCGGCCGTCACCGCCGGTCTGTTGCAGCTGTTTTTCGGCGGCTTCGGTGTCGGGCGTTTCTACATCGGCTCCACCACTATCGGCGCGATCCAACTGGGGCTGACGATCCTCGGCATACTCACGGCGATTCTTTTCGTCGGGGTCTTCCTCCTCGCCGGCGTCGGGATCTGGGCTCTGGTGGATGCGGTCATGATGTTCAGCCGGTCAGTTCCTGACCAGTACGGACGAAAGCTGCGAAACTGAGCGGCCGCGATAGGCTCGACACGTTATGAGTGAACAGCGCAGGTGGCACGGTCTGGCCACAAAAGCCATCCACGCCGGTTACCGACCCGACCCGGGCACCGGAGCCGTCAACACCCCGATCTACGCCAGTTCGACCTTCGCCCAGGACGGCGTCGGCGGGCTGCGCGGCGGATTCGAGTACGCCCGCACCGGCAACCCGACCCGGCAGGCTCTGGAAGCGGCGCTGGCGGCCGTCGAGGAAGCCGCCTACGGGCGGGCCTTCGCCTCGGGTATGGCCGCCACGGACTGTGCGCTGCGCGCGGTGCTGCGGCCCGGCGACCACGTGGTGATTCCCGACGATGCCTACGGCGGCACGTTCCGCCTCATCGACAAGGTGTTCTCGCAGTGGAACGTCACTCACACCCCGGTCCCGCTCAGCGATCTGGACGCCGTGCGTTCGGCCCTCACCCCGCGGACCCGGCTGATCTGGGTCGAGACGCCCACTAACCCGCTGCTGAGCGTCGCCGACATCCCGGGGATCGTCCAGATCGCGTCGTCCTCCGGAGTCAAGGTGTTGGTGGACAACACGTTTGCCTCGCCTGCGCTGCAGCAGCCGCTGTTGCTCGGCGCCGACATCGTGCTCCATTCGACCACCAAGTACATCGGTGGGCACTCGGATGTGGTGGGCGGTGCGCTGCTGACCAACGACGAGGAACTCGACGCGGCATTCGCATTCCTGCAGAACGGCGCCGGTGCGGTGCCGGGGCCTTTCGACGCGTACCTGACCATGCGCGGGCTCAAGACGCTGGTGCTGCGCATGCGTCAGCACAGTGAAAACGCTGCGCTGATAGCCGAATTCCTCGACGGGCACCCCGCTGTCGAGACCGTGCTCTACCCAGGTCTGGCCAGTCACCCGAACCACGATGTGGCGGCGCGGCAGATGTCGGGCTTCGGCGGCATGGTGAGCCTGCAGCTCCGGGGTGGGCCCCGGGCGGCACGTGAATTGTGCTCGCGTACTGAGCTTTTCATTCTCGCCGAGTCGCTCGGCGGGGTGGAGTCGTTGATCGAGTACCCAGGGGCCATGACGCATGCGTCGACCGCAGGCTCGCAGCTCGAGGTGCCTGACAACCTCGTGCGGCTGTCGGTGGGTATCGAGCATGCCGCCGACCTACTGGCCGACCTGGAGCAGGCCCTCGGTAAGTAGCGCCGCGCTAGACCATCAGGGCCGGACGTAACGCCGACGTCGTCACTGCCAGATTCATCTCCGGCAGTGCCGACGCGGTCTCGTCCACCCAGATGCCCGTTGCGATTTCGGTGGACCGGGCATGCACCCAGCGCCAGCCCCGGTCGTTGAGGCTCAGAATCGCGCCCAGGCCGTCGACCGCATGCAACAGGCAGATGATCGCGGCGATCGCGGGTACCGGGTTGTGCCCGTCGAACAACGCCGCCAGCAGCGCTGCCCGGGCCTGGCTGACCCGCTCCCGGCTGGTCAGCGGCCAGCAGTACACCGACTTGCCCGGAAAGCCCTTACCGGGCATGCGGACTCGGCGGACCAGCCCGATCCGTTCGAGATGCTGTTCCAGGTTGGCTTGGGAGTGCCTGCTGAGCTTGGCCAGTGCGGTCTCGGCCGGAAGCGGCCGGCGTTGCAGTAGTTCGAACGCCGGATCGCCGACCGGATCGGCGGGCCAGTCACCGGCCAATGCGATCAGGCGGCCGGCCTCGATCGGTTCGCCTGCCATGGCAGGACGGATCCGGCAGGCATACGCCAGATCCAGCAGGACTGCCGCGCTGAGTACTTTCTCCCTGCGATGCCGATCAAGTGCGGGCTGCGCGGCTGCGTTGTCCAGCAACAGCAAGAACAGGTCTTCGGCGATTTGCGCCATTTCCCCGACTGTACTGTTTCCCCGTGTTCCCCCCGCCCCTCGACCCGTCAGTCGTGATAGGGCTCGGCGCTGACCAGGGTGACCTTGACGGTGTTGCCGTTCGGCACGGTGTAGGTGCGCGACTCGCCGACCTTGGCATCGAGCAGTGCACTGCCCAGCGGTGAGTTGGGGGAGTACACCTCGAGCTTGCCGTCGCTGATGCCCTCCTGGCGGGTGGCGATCAGGAACGTCTCGGTGTCCTTCTTGTCGTCGTCGTAGTACACCTTGACGACCGAACCGGGCAGCGCGACACCGGACTGCTTGGGTGCCTCACCGACCTTGGCGTTGTTGAGCAGCTCCTGCAGCTGGCGGATGCGGGCCTCCTGCTGGCCCTGCTCCTCGCGGGCGGCGTGGTAGCCACCGTTCTCGCGCAGGTCGCCCTCTTCGCGACGGTCGTTGATCTCGGCGGCGATCACCGGCCGGTTGGCGATCAGCTGATCCAGCTCCGCCTTCAACCGGTCGAATGCGTCCTGAGTGAGCCAGGTGACCTGTGTATCGGTCATGTTCTTGTGCTCCTTCTGTCTTGCTTGCCCTCGCGGCGCTCTTGCGCCTTCCTCGCGTACGAAGTCCGTCGTTTCCGGGCCGGGGCATGCGCATGTATTGCCGCGGACGTAAGCACCTAACTGAGTGCTAATGCAGCAATACACGGCCCCAGCGAGGAACCGTGTATCGCACAATCGTACCACCGAGTAGCCGACGAATCTTCACGTAATGGCTGTTCGACGTTTGTTGCGAGCGTCAAATTCAGGGCGCTACCAGGTAGGACGGCACATCCGTCCCGCAACCGTAGACGTCGCCCATCACGGGGGGTCGACTCGATTTCACTTCGGCAGTCACCTGCACCACCCGCTGATCGGACGGACCCACCAGGATTTCGCGTCGCCCGGTTTCGCTCCCGTCGATCGAACGGGCCCGGACGATGCAGACCACAGGCGTCGACGGGTCAGGCCGGGTCACCCCGATCGTCACCGAAACGGTCTGGTTGTCGATCAGTTCGTAGGCCGAGAGCTCGCCTTTCACCTCGCCCGTGCCCAACCGCTGGAAGGCCACGACCGCCAGGATCACACCGGCCACGACCACCACGCCGACCAGCGCGAACGTGATCCATCGCCGCGTCCGGCGGGACAATTGGCGGGATCCGTAGCGGGCGGCGGGGCGTTCGATCATCAGAACTGGAACTATAGGGCCAGACGAATCCGTCACCGCAGCCCAGGGAGCGGGCTGAAGGTTTGGGTACAGGGATTAGGTAAGAGGACGCCGTAGTTAGATGAAAGCGAAATGAGCGAACTGCGGTTGATGGCGGTGCATGCCCACCCGGACGACGAGTCCAGCAAGGGTGCGGCTACCACCGCGCGCTATGCAGCCGAAGGTGTGCGCGTCATGGTCGTGACGCTCACCGGCGGCGAGCGCGGAGACATACTCAATCCGGCGATGGACCTCCCCGAGGTACACGGCCGGATCACCGAGGTGCGCCGTGACGAGATGGCCAAGGCCGCCGAGATCCTCGGCGTCGAACACCACTGGCTGGGATTCGTCGACTCGGGCCTGCCCGAGGGCGATCCGTTGCCGCCGCTGCCGGACGACTGTTTCGCGCGTGTGCCGCTGGCCGAGCCGGTCAGCCGCCTGGTCCGGGTGATCCGGGAGTTCCAACCGCACGTGCTGACCACCTATGACGAGAACGGTGGCTACCCCCATCCAGACCACATCCGCTGCCACGAGGTCTCGGTGGCGGCCTATGAGGCGGCCGCCGACTACCGGCTGTACCCGGAGGCCGGGGCTCCGTGGAACGTCTCGAAGCTGTATTACAACCACGGCTTCCTGCGTGAGCGCATGCAGCTGCTGCAGGACGAGTTCGCCAAGTATGGTCGGCAGGGTCCCTTCGGCAAATGGCTGGAACACTGGGACCCGGACCACGACCCGTTCGCCAACCGGGTGACCACCCGTGTTGAATGCTCGGAGTACTTCAGTCAGCGCGACGACGCGCTGCGCGCGCACGCGACCCAGATCGACCCGAAAGGCGATTTCTTCCATGCGCCGATCGAGTGGCAGCAGCGGCTCTGGCCGACTGAGGAGTTCGAGTTGGCGCGGTCGCGTGTGCCGGTGAATCTGCCGGAAGACGACCTGTTCACCGGGATTGAGAAATGATCGACACTTTGACCGCAGTGATCACACTGCTCGCCGACGAGCCGCGAAATACCGGGCCGGAGTTCGGTAAGGCAACTCCGCTCGGCTTGCTCGTCACGGTCGCGCTGCTGATCGGCACCTTCGCGCTGGTGTGGTCGATGAACCGTCACCTGCGCAAGCTGCCCGAGTCCTTCGACCGGGAACATCCCGAGCCCGACCAGGCCGCCGACGAGGGCACTGCCGACGGTGCCGGTGACGGCGAGGCGGTCGAGAACATCGCCGATGACCATCAGAGTCAGCCCCGTGAGCCGGGTAGCGGGTAACACGCTCGGCGGGTCCACCAGCCCGTACCTTCGCCAGCACGCCGACAACCCGGTGCACTGGCGAGAATGGACGCCCGAGGCGCTCGCAGAAGCGGCCTCGCGGGACGTCCCCATCCTGCTGTCCATCGGATACGCGGCCTGCCACTGGTGCCATGTGATGGCGCATGAATCGTTCGAAGATGCAGATGTGGCCGCCGTGCTCAACGACGGGTTCGTCTGCATCAAGGTCGACCGCGAGGAACGTCCCGATCTGGACGCGGTCTACATGAACGCCACCGTCGCCTTGACCGGGCAGGGCGGCTGGCCCATGACCTGCTTCCTCACGCCGGACGGTCGGCCGTTCTTCTGCGGCACCTACTACCCGAAGCTCGGATTCCTGCAACTTTTGGACGCCGTCGCCGAAACCTGGCGGGACCGGCGCGACGAGGTCGAGCGCGCCTCCGATCAGATCGCCACCGAACTGCGCTCGATGTCGGCCGGCTTGCCCGGCGGTGGGTCGCCGGTCGGACCCGAATTGTGCAATCACGCGGTGGCCGCCGTGCTGAACGACGAGGACGTGGCGCACGGCGGCTTTGGCGGTGCGCCCAAGTTCCCGCCCTCGGCGTTGTTGGAAGGGTTGCTGCGCCACCACGAACGCACGGGTTCGTTGGCGGCGTTGGCGGCTGTCGAGCGTACGTGTGCGGCCATGGCCCACGGTGGCATCTACGACCAGCTGGCCGGGGGATTCGCCCGCTACAGTGTCGACCCGCACTGGGTGGTGCCGCACTTCGAGAAGATGCTGTACGACAATGCGCTGCTGTTGCGGGCCTATGCGCATCTGGCCCGGCGGACCGGGGATCCGTTGGCGCGCAGGGTGACTGCGGAGACGGCCGGGTTCCTCATCGCGGACCTGGGTGCCGGTGCCATGTTCACCTCCTCGCTGGACGCCGACGCCGGTGGGCGCGAAGGGCTGACCTACGTGTGGACACCGGCCGAACTGCGCTCCGTCCTGGGTGAGGACGACGGAGATTGGGCCGCTTCACTTTTCGGGGTCACCGCGCACGGCACGTTCGAGCACGGTGCTTCGGTGCTGCAACTGCACCGCGATCCCGACGACACTGCCCGCTTCGAGTCGGTGCGCGCGAAGCTGTCGGCGGCCCGCGCCCTGCGGCCCCAGCCGGCCCGCGACGACAAGGTGGTGACCGCCTGGAACGGCCTGGCCATCACCGCGCTGGCGGAAGCCTCGGTGGCGCTCGAAAGTCCCGAACTGCTTTCTGCGGCAGTCGAATGTGGACGCCGGCTGCTGGAGCTGCACGTGGTGGACGGGCGGCTACGCCGGGCCAGTCTGGGTGGCAGGGTCGGCGAGAGTGCGGCGATCCTGGAGGATCACGCGGCGCTGGCCACCGCATTGCTGACGCTGTACCAGCTCACCGGGTTCGGGCTGAACGAGGCCGTGCGGCTCTTGGATGTCGCGCTCGAACATTTCGCGGACCCCGATCAGCCGGGCCGCTGGTTCGACACCGCCGACGACGCCGAGCAACTCATGGTGCGTCCCGCCGACCCGATCGACGGCGCCACACCGTCGGGCGCGTCGCTGATCGCCGAGGCCCTGCAGGCGGCGGGATACCTGACCGGCTCGCAGCGCTATGTCGATGCGGCGCAGGCGACTTTGTCGTCGGCCACGCCGATCCTGGCCCGCGCGGCCCGCTCGGGCGGGCATTGGCTGGCGGTGGCCGAAGCCCAGGTACGCGGGCCGATCCAGATCGCGGTGGCCGGGGATCCGTCGTCGCCTCTGCTGGAGGCTGCGCGCCGGTTGGCGCCCGGTGGGGCGCTGGTTGTCGGCGGTGCTGTCGATTCTTCGGAGCTGCTCAAGGGACGCGACCGGGTGGACGGCGCCGACGCCGCGTACGTGTGCCGCGGGACGGTCTGTGACCTGCCCGTCACGGCGGTCGGCGACCTGGCTGTCTCGCTGGGCGGTCAACCGCCGGACGGCGGAAGTGGCGCCGTGTAGCCTCGCGGCCATGAGCCACGATGCCGCAGCCCTGGAGTCCTTCGTCAAGCGTTACCTCGACACGGTCGCGGGCGGTTCCGCCGCCGAGGTCGCCGCGCTGTACGCCGACGACGCGACGCTGGAGGATCCGGTGGGCAGCGGCGAGGTGCACATCGGGCGTCAGGCGATCGAGGGCTTCTACAAGAACCTGACCGCGGCGGGCGCCGAGATCACGACCGAGCTGCTCAAGTTCCGCCCGGGCGGGCACGAGGCGGCCTTCCTGTTCGCGATCGTCGTCGGGGGAGCGATGCGCATCGAACCCATGGAGGTCATGACGTTCGACGCCGAGGGCAAGATCACCGGCATGAAGGCCTACTGGTCGGCGGCCGACATCACGCAGCTCTGACAGATTTGCGGAGCCCCGCACCGCTTCGGTGGTGCGGGGCTTTTTCGTGGCCTCAGAAGACGGCGAACCACATGGCGATGTAGTGGCAGATCGCCGCTACCGCCGTGCAGGCGTGGAAGAACTCGTGATGGCCGAACGTCGTCGGCCACGGGTTGGGCCACTTGAGCGCGTAGAGCACGCCGCCGATGCTGTAGAGCGCACCGCCGACGATCAGCAGCACCACTGCGGCCACGCCGGCACCGTTCATGATCGGCCCGATGAACCAGGCCGCGACCCAGCCCAACAGGATGTAGAGGGGCACGCCCAGCCAGCGTGGTGCCGACGGCCAGAACATCTTGAGCAGCACACCGGCGATCGCTCCACCCCAGACGATCCAGAACAGCACCATGCCTTTGGATTCGGGCAGGGCCAGCAGTGCGAACGGGGTGTAGCTGCCCGCGATGAAGATGAAGATCATCGAGTGGTCGGCGCGCTTCATCCATTTGCGTGCGCTCGCGGATTTCCAGTTCACCCGGTGATAGGTGCCGCTGACGGTGAACATCGCCACGATAGTGAAGGTGTAGAGCAGGGTCGCAAGGCCCGCGCGGGTGGACTCCACCGACCACGACACCGACACCAGAGCTGCCCCGGCGATGAACGCGACGATGGCCGAGTAGACGTGGATCCAGCCCCGTGCTCGCGGCTTGCCGAGGAACTGGGCGACGCCTTCGGCGACGGCCTCGGGCAGATCTTCTGCGGGCCGGTTCAGGGCGGCCGCAGAGCGGTAGGGCTTGGTGCTACCGGTCGGCGCAGTCATGTCACCTCCATTGAGAACCGTGGTGTACCCCGACGTTCACAGTAGTCTGGACTCTCGTGGACATCATTCCCCCGCGGCTCAAGGAACCGGCCTATCGGCTCTACGAGATGCGGTTGCGTCAGGAACTGGCGCAGTCCAGATCCGAACTGCCCCGCCACATCGCGGTGTTGTGCGACGGCAACCGCCGTTGGGCGCGTGACGCAGGTTACGACGATGTCAGCATCGGCTACCGGATGGGCGCGGCCAAGATCGCCGAGATGTTGCGCTGGTGCCAGGCCGCGGGCATCGAGATGACGACGGTCTACCTACTGTCGACCGAAAACCTGCAGCGCGATCCCGACGAGCTGTCCGCCCTGCTCGAGATCATCACCGACGTGGTCGAGGAGATCTGCGCCCCGACGAACACCTGGACCGTGCGTACCGTCGGTGACCTGGAGTTGTTGGGGGAGGAACCGGCCCGCCGACTGCGTGAGGCCGTCGAATCGACCAACGGCAGGGGCGGCAAGTTCCACGTGAACGTCGCCGTCGCCTACGGCGGCCGCCAGGAGATCGTCGACGCCGTGCGCTCGCTGTTGTCGAAGGAACTGGCCAACGGTGCCACCGCCGAGCAACTCGTCGAAGCCGTCACGGTCGACGGGATCTCGGAGAACCTTTACACCTCAGGCCAACCCGACCCGGACCTCGTCATCCGCACCTCGGGTGAGCAACGGCTCAGCGGATTCCTGTTGTGGCAGAGCGCATATTCGGAGATGTGGTTCACCGAGGCGTACTGGCCCGCCTTCCGGCGCGTCGACTTCCTGCGTGCTCTGCGCGATTACACGGCCAGGCATCGCCGCTTCGGCAAGTAGTGCCAAACTGAACATATGGCTGCGCTGTCGGCAGTGGTCTTCACGCTCAGCTGGTGGCTGGGTCTCTACCTGCTCGCCCGTGATCCGCGTAAGCCCGTCCTCGTCCTCGCGGCGATCGGGCTGACCAGCTTCGCGGTGGTCGTCGCGCTGGACGCGGTCCGGTTGGTCACCGGCTCGGAAGTGCTCAGCCGTATCGAGATTTACCTGGTGGCGCTGCCGGGTATCGCCTGGTTCGCGGTCATGGTGGAACTGGCCCGCCCGGCCGATACCTTCCGGTCCCGTGCCGGTGAGATCGCCGCGATCTTCGCCGTCGCGGTGCTGGCCCTCGCCGGTGCGGGCCTCGCGGGCAGCGTCGACGGGCCGTTGCGGACCGGCCACTGGGTGATGTTCGCGGTGATCTCGCTGTCCTCGCTGGGCGCCATGGTCAAGGCCGTGCTCGGCGGCGCCAAGCCCGGGTCGGTGGTGGGGTTCATCATCGTCGCGACGCTGTTCTTCGCCCTCGGCAACGCGATCCTGGTGATCCCGCTGGGCCTGGTGCCGAGCTGGCTCGCGCTGGCGTCGACCGGATTCGACGTCGCCCTGCTCGGTGTCGCGGTCGCGATCTGGGATGCCTTCGACGAGGGCCAGGCGCTACGCGCGGACATGCGCCGCTCGATCATCGGCACGTTGGTGATCGCGGTCCCGTTCGCCGTCCAGGCCCTGGTCGGCATGGTCGTGCTCGACGCCGGGACCGGCCGCACCGTCATGACCATCCTGCTGTTCACGAGCCTGGCGGTCGCGGTCGCGGTGGAGGTGCTGGCCGATCCGCTGGCCGGGCTGCTCGACCGGCTCGCCTTCTCCCGGTCTCCGGATCTGCGCGCCGATCGTGAAGCGCTGCGCCAGACCGAAGCCGCGCTCCCGCTGCGATCTCCCCACCCGTTGGGCGGTATCGACGACGACGCCTTCGCCCGGCTCACCCGGCGCGCACTCGGCCATTACGGCGATCTGTCCAAGCTGGTCGCCAGCCCGCTGACGTCACTGCCCGCCATCGACGACCGGCTGGCTCAACGCGGGGCACCGGATCAGCCGCTGGAACGCGCCAACGAACTCAAGGCGCTGCTGGCCGATCGCATCGCCGCGCTCAAGCCGCGGGGGAGCGGCGACTTCGGCACCACCGAGCAGTGGCGCCACTACAACTCGCTCTACTTCCCGTACGTCGTCGGCGTCCGCGCCTATGCGCAGAACGCCACCGCCGCCGGGCTGGACCCGGTGGCCCGGCAGGCCTGGCAGTGGTTGGTCACCGAAGTGCCGCAGCGGTCCCTGCACAACTGGCAGAACGCGGCGGCCCGCGTGATCGCCGCGGATCTGCGCGGCGATCTGGTCACTGCCAACGACTGACACCTGCACCGCGCTGACCTGGGCTTGGCAGTGCTTGGCAGTGTTTGGCGTCGATCTGGCAGCGGCTGGTGAGCAGTGTCGGAGGTGTTCCACCAATCGACACCCTCATCGCCGAGGAGCCCGAGATGACCGCCACGCTGCACCAACCATTGGCCGACTCCACACCCGGAGCGGTTTCGAAAGATTCCCTTCTGCGATTCGCCTTGCGCGCCGATGCCACCGTCTGCGCCGGCGTCGGCCTGATGGTGTCGATGGCTGCCGATCAGCTGGCCCGCATCGCGGGTCTGTCGGCCACCGCGGGATGGCTCGTCGGCGCCGGCCTGGTCGGCTACGGCGCGCTGCTGTACGTCCTCGCCGCCATCCCGCGCGTCCGGCGGGTGGGCATCGGCGTCCTCGCCGGCAACGTGGCGTTCGCGATCATCACGGTCGTCGCCATCGTGGCGGGCTGGTTGGCGTTGACCGGCACCGGAATCGAACTGGTTCTCGGATTCGTCGGTGCCACCGCAGTACTGGCCTGGCTGCAATACCGCGGAGTGCGCCGTCTGGCGTGACTCCCTCCCGAGCCGGTGCGGGGTGCCTGCCGGAAGAGGTTACGGCGCGTATCCCCGCACCGTGCTCCACCGCTCGAACCGAATGCATCACCAGGAAATCACCAGAGAAGGAGAATCATGTCCGCCATCACCTCCGCCGGATACGCAGGCACCACGAAGGCAACCGATTCGCTGCTGCGGCTGGCCATGCGGCTCGACGCAGTCCTCGTCGGTATCAGCGGGATCGCTCTGCTGGCCGCGGCCGGGTATTTCGCCGATCTCACCGGGCTGCCGAAATCCGTCGAGTACGGCGTCGGCATCTTCTCGGTCGTCTACGGCATCGCGGTGTTCGCCCTGGCCGGCATCGAGCGGGTGCGTCCCGCAGGCATCGGCACCGTGATCGCCAACGCGGCATGCACCGTGATCGCCCTGATCGCCGTGTTCACGATGGCACTGACCACCGCAGGCGTCGTGGTCGTGATCGGCGCCGGCCTCTACACGCTGGCGATGGCCGAACTGCAGTACGTCGGAGTCCGGCGGATCCCGGCCTGACCGTTCGCCACAGACAGCGTCCAGAGCCCAGGCTCTGGGCGCTGTCCGTGACCGATAATGGCCGGGTGGAATTGCAGTGGGGGACCGAGCACACCGAGCGGCTGCGATCGGTACGCGTCGGCTGGGACGGCACCGAAGTGGGCGCACCGTGTTTCCCGCCGGATTGGGATACCGCACCCGACGACCTCGATCTGCTGCGCATCGCCACCGGGTTCGGTGCCTGTGCCACAGGCGAATACGGATATCAGCGCCCGCCGGCCGACCATGAATACTCGTTCTTCGTCGAAGAACTGCCGGAATCGGGCGAGTTCGGTTTCACCGACCAGCACCGCACCCTGCTGGCGCAGATGAGTTGGGAACTGTCCGATCCCTATTTCGGCGAGGAGGTGCCCGGTTGTGATCCCAAGCGGCCGTACGGCGACTTCACCTTCTACCAGTTGGAGATGGCGCTGCACCTCGGGCTGATCCCGCCGAAGAAGCCGGAGGGCGAGGACCCGATGACGCCCGAGCTGGTCACCGCGATGACCGAACTGCACCAACGCATGCAGCCCGCCCTTCAGGTGTTCCTGCACCACTTCTCGATCGCCGACGGCGAGCGGTTCGTAGGCAACGACTGGGGTGGCTGGGAACGCGCCTGAGCGGTCCGGCCGACGAAACTCGGGTAGCGCACTACTCATGGCGTGGCGACCGCATGCGCCCACACTGAGCTCAAACGGCGCTACCCGGGAGATTCGCGATGCCAGAAGATTGTGACGTCTGCATTGTCGGTGCCGGCCTGTGCGGCATGAACGCGCTGTTCGTGGCCAGCACGTACCTCAGACCCGATCAGAAGATCATCCTGATCGACCGTCGTCCCCGGGTCGGTGGAATGTGGGTGGACACGTATCCGTATGTGCGGCTGCACCAACCCCATCCGATGTTCACTGCCGGCAACATCAAATGGACCCTTGACCGTGAGCCCTCCTATCTGGCCACCAAACCCGAGGTGCTCGATCACTTCAGCTACTGCCTGCACCAGATCAGACAACGAGTACGGGTCGAGGAACACTACGGCTGGGATTTCCAGTCCGCGGATACCAGCGATGGTGCCGTACAGGTCTCCTGCCGCGACGGGGACGGAGAACTGCGCACCATCCGGACCGCCCGATTGATCAAGGCCTACGGCGTGCGGGTGATGCCGAACGAAGCGCTTGAGCTGTCCAGTGAGCGGGTGCGGTCGGTGTCGCCGGACTCGTGTGATGTCCGCTCGGGGGAGATCCACGACAGCAATACCCCGGTGTGGGTGATCGGCAGCGGCAAGACCGCCATGGACACCGCGCACGCGCTGATCACGTCGAGCCCGGGACGCGAAGTGAACATGGTGGCGGGCTCGGGCACCTTCTTCGCCAGCCGGGATCGGTTCTTTCCAGCCGGTGCCCGGCGCTGGGCCGGTGGGACCTCGTTGACCAAGATGGCCATCGAGATGACCCGGCTCTTCGATGGCACCAACGAGGACGAGGTTGCGCGCTGGTTCCGCTCGGCCTACGGCACCTGCCCGACACAGCAAGCCGATCATTACGTTGCCGGCGTCCTGTCAGAGGCCGAGAACACCACCATCTCGGCGGGTCTGAACGATGTGGTGATGGACCATCTCGTCGACGTCGTCGACAGCAACGGTACCGCCGATCTGGTGTTCCGCACCGGGGCCAGAAAAGCCGTTACGCCGGGCAGTTGGATCGTGAACTGCACCGGGTATCTCACCAAAGGCGAGCATCCTTACGAGCCGTATGTTTCCGGCGAAGGTTCCGTTTTGTCGATCCAACTGCGTTCCGCCACTGTCCATTTGACGTCATTCGCGGCCTACTTCGCGACGCACCTCATGTTTTTGGGTAAGTTGAACACGGTGCCGCTCTATGAGCTCGATCTGCAGGACCTGGCGCAGAAGTCGAAAAAATCGTTGGTGTACGCGATGTTCACCCTAGCCCAGCACAACCTGAGCCTGATTTCGGATGCGGTGCCGGTCAGTGTGTTCCGTGAGTGCGGCCTGGACTTCAACCGCTGGTATCCGATGCCGCGCCAACTCTCGGCCACCGCCCGCTTCATGGCGACCCATCACCGGGACCGCGAGCATCTGCGTCGCACCCTGGACACCGTGCGGGAGCGCTTCGACGTGCGCTGCGGGCCGCTGGTCGCAACGCCGGCCGGGACCGGCTAGAGCTTCCGCAGTCGCAGCCGGTTGATCGAATGGTCGGCGTCCTTGCGCAGCACCAGGGTGGCGCGCGGCCGGGTCGGCAGGATGTTCTCGATCAGGTTGGGCCGGTTGATGGAATGCCAGATGTCGCGGGCCGCGAACACCGCCTGCTCGTCGGTCAGGGTCGAGTAGTGGTGGAAGTGCGATGCCGGGTCGGCGAACGCCGTCGAGCGCATCGTCAGGAACCGCGAGATGTACCACTTCTCGATGTCCTCGATGCGCGCGTCGACGTATACCGAGAAGTCGAACAGGTCCGAGATCATCAGGGCCGGACCGGTCTGCAGGACGTTGAGGCCTTCGAGGATGAGGATGTCCGGATGCCGGACCACCTGCTTCTCACCGGGCACGATGTCGTAGAGCAGGTGTGAGTACACCGGCGCGCAGACCTCGTCGGCGCCGGATTTCACCGCGGTGACGAACCGCATCAAGGCACGTCGATCGTAGCTTTCCGGGAAACCTTTGCGGTGCATGAGGTTCCGCCGGTGAAGCTCTTTGTTCGGGTAGAGGAACCCGTCGGTCGTCACCAGATCCACGCGGGGGTGGTGACCCCAGCGGGCCAACAGGGCCTGCAGCACACGGGCAGTGGTCGACTTCCCGACCGCGACACTGCCGGCGACGCCGATGACGAACGGCACCGGTCGGTCCGGATTCTGCTGTGGCTCACCGAGGAACTCCGCCGTCGCGGCGAACAGCCGCTGGCGGGCGGCGACCTGAAGATGGATCAACCGGGCCAGCGGCAGGTAGACCTCTTCGACCTCGAGGATGTCGAGTTTCTCGCCCATACCGCGCAGGCGCAGCAGTTCGTCCTCGGTGAGTTTCAGCGGTGTCGACATGCGCAGTGCACGCCATTGACTTCGGTCGAACTCCACATAGGGGCTCGGCTCGCTCGGCCGCGGCATCCGATCAGTCTTACATCTACGGTTGGGGGCATGGCTAACGGGATCGAGAAAAAGACGGGCTCCGGAACCGGCACAGTGACGGACTCGGCCACTCTCATTCGCGAGTATCTGCTCCTCGGACTGCGTTTCGACCGGGTCGAGGAGGGTTACGTCGATTCCTTCACCGGTGACCCCCAGCTGCGTCGTGCGGTCGAGAACGAGCCTGCGCCCGACCCGGCCGACCTCGCTCGTCAGGCGGACCGGCTGCTGGCCCAGATCCCCGACGACCTCGACCGCGACCGCGCCGAATACATTGCCGCGCACCTGAGGGCGCTCAACTGTGCGGGCCGCAAGTTCGCCGGTGAGCAGGTCGGATTCGTCGACGAGGTGCAGGCCTATTTCGACGTCCGGATCAGCAAGGGCGATCCGGAGAAATACGGGCAGGCCCACGTCAAACTCGACGAGGCCCTCGGTGGCACCGGCCCACTGGCCGAGCGGATCCAGGCGCATCGCACGGGAGACGAGATCCCTCCGGCGCGGCTGGAGGAGTGCATCCACGCGTTCTCGTCGGCCCTGCGTGACAAGGTGCGCGCCGCGTACCCGTTGCCCGAGGCCGAGACCATCACCTACGAGGTGGTCACCGACAAGCCGTGGTCGGGGTTCAACTACTACCTGGGCGACTACAAGTCCACCGTCGCGGTCAATGCCGATCTGAAACAACAGATGGCCAACCTGCCCCGACTGGTGGCCCACGAGTCCTACCCGGGTCATCACACCGAGCACTGCCGCAAAGAATCAGGACTAGTGGCCGGTCAAAATCAACTCGAACAGACGATCTTCCTCGTCAACACCCCGCAATGCCTGATGGCCGAGGGCCTGGCAGATCTGGCATTGCATGCCATCGTCGGGCCGGGTTGGGGCGCGTGGGCGGCCGATATCTACGCCGACCTGGGCCTTCGGTTCGACGGGGAGCGTGCCGAGTCGATCTCGGAGGCGGTGGCCGGGTTGGCCGACGTGCGCCAGGACGCTGCGCTGATGCTGCACGACGAGCATCGCGACGTCGACGAGGTGGTGGAGTTCCTCAAGCGCTGGCTGCTGGTCGACGACGATCGGGCCAGGCAGTCGCTGCGGTTCCTGTCCTCGCCGCTGTGGCGGGCCTACACCAGCACCTACATCGAGGGGTACAGGTTGCTGCGCGGGTGGCTGGACGACCGGCCCGCCGGCGTGACGTTGACGGAGCGCTTCGGCCGGCTGCTCGATGAGCCGCTGATCCCGTCGACCTTGCGGACTTAGTCTCGCTTGGCAGCAAATTCCTCGGACCGATCTCAATGCCTCGACCGTGGTTCGTGGGGCCTTTGCCGTACGTGTTCTGCATTGCGTTGCCTCGCCGGTATGACGGTGGTCTCAAGTGCTTGATTACCTTAGTTACCAGTCAGTAACATTGTTGCCATAGGGCCTGGTGGCAGTACCGGGTCGGGCAAAGGAAATGACCATGGCAGCAACAAGGGAAAGACTGGAAAAGATCAAGCGCATGGCCGGCGTGATCGTGGCGGCCGGCGCGGTGGCGTTTGCCGGAATCCTCGGTTCGGGCGCGGTGGCCAATGCCGCCGGACCCGTTACGAAGGTCGGCAGCGATCCGGTGGCCCCGGTCAGCCCAGGGGGTAAAAAGACTCCCTTCACCAAGGTCGGCAGCGATCCGGTGACATCCGTTATCTCGGGCATTGCCGACGCCGCCATCTCTGGTGGCTCTGGTGTCGAGATCCCGCCCCTCGTCAGCCCGTGGCCCGGCGGCGCGTGGGCCGGTCACGATTGGAGCAAGGGATACCCCGGTGGCGGCCTGGCCAATGGCAAGGGCGGTGGCGCTGCCATCCACGGCAAGGCCGGCGGCGCCTGGAATCACCGCTGACAACCGCGAAACCAGGCGAACCGATGGGTCCGCCTGGTTTTCTGCGCGGTGCCAGTTATCGGCGCCGTAGCTCGAAATTTGCTGAGGGCAACCTCGGATGTTCCGTGCCTGCGCCCGCTGACGTGTTGTACCTGCGCTGGGTGTGTTCACAAAAGCACAGTTGAATAGACAAATACTGACCTTGATTCGCTGATTTGCAGGCTCTGGGTTCTCGCATCCCGATGCCTTGATCGGGCTCGCGGGCCGGGCGTAAAATATTTGCTGAGCATCGTGCGACGTACCGGGCGGCAGCAAGGGGTCGACATGACTACAACGGGCACGAAATCGAACCGGGTCAAGCGCATGGCCGGTGTAGTCGTGGCCGGATCGATGGCCTTGGCCGGGCTGCTCGCCGGACCTGCGATGGTGGCGAATGCCGATCCCGTCGTGGTGTTGAACGGCGAGACGGTGGCCCCGCCGAAGCCTCCTCCTCTCGTGAGCCCGTGGCCCGGTGGAGCGTGGGCCGGCTGGGACTGGAGCAAGGGGTGGCCCGGTGGCGCCTGGGCCGGGCACGACTGGAGCAAGGGGTGGCCCGGCGGCGGTTATGCCAACGGCAAGGCCGGCGGCGCATGGAACCACACCAAGTAGTGATCTGACCGCCGACGCCTCCTGGGATGAGCTGCTCATAGCGCCGGTATTGCGGGCTTAGGCTCGCAGGGTGTCTGAGTTTCGGCTGTATGTCCCCCAGTTGGCCATGCCGCTCAACATGCTCCTGCTGGCGTGGATGGTGATCGGCCGGGGACTGTTTGCACAGCTCGGGTGGATGGTGGTGTTCGGCGTCCTCGCCGCACCATGGCTGGCACTGTGCCTGGTGTTCACGAGCAGGTTGATGCGTAAGCAGCCGGGCGGGGAGCTCACTTCCGGGCAGGCCTGGGCCCAGGTAATCCTGTGGGCGTCGATGTTCGTGTTCGGGCTCGCCTGTGTCGACGGCGGAGACAGCCCCGGCGCATTCCCCTCGGTCCTGATGAAGGTGATCGGCGACGGACCGCACATGGAAACCGTCAGCAACGTCCTGTGGGCCGGATCGGTGATCGTCGGGATCGCCGCCTGGTTCGTGTTGCTCACCAAGCTCACCCGCGGCATCGCTGTCCCGCCGCCGGCTCAACCGCCCTATCCCTACCCCGGATACCCGCCGGCCTATCCCCACCCCGGTTACCCGCCGGGCCAAACCGGCCCGGGACCTTCGAGCTGACCCGCTCCGACTAGGCTGAATGCCATGGCAGCAGACCCGTCCTCCACCTTGCCCGCGGCTTCCGGCGCCGATTACGCCGACACTTCAAGCGCCGCGTACCAGGCCGCATTGCAGGTCATCGAGTCCGTCGAGCCCCGGGTCGCCGCAGCCACCCGCAAAGAGCTTGCCGATCAACGGGATTCGCTCAAGCTGATCGCCAGTGAGAACTACGCCTCCCCGGCGGTACTGCTCACCATGGGCACCTGGTTCTCCGACAAGTACGCCGAGGGCACCGTCGGCCACCGCTTCTACGCGGGCTGCCAGAACGTCGACACCGTCGAGGCCCTGGCCGCCGAGCATGCCCGTGAACTGTTCGGCGCCCCGTACGCCTACGTCCAGCCGCACTCGGGCATCGATGCCAATCTGGTTGCCTACTGGGCCATCCTGGCCACCAAGGTGGAGGCCCCCGGCCTGGCCGAACTCGGCGCCAAGCACGTCAACGACCTGTCCGAGGCGGACTGGGAGACCCTGCGCAACAAGCTGGGCAACCAGCGTCTGCTCGGCATGTCCCTGGATGCCGGTGGGCACCTGACCCACGGTTTCCGACCCAACATCTCCGGCAAGATGTTCCATCAGCACAGCTACGGGACCGACCCGGAGACGGGTTTCCTGGACTACGACGCCGTGGCCGCCGCTGCCCGCGAGTTCAAGCCGCTGGTGCTGGTCGCCGGCTACTCGGCGTACCCGCGCCGGGTGAACTTCGCCAAGATGCGCGAGATCGCCGACGAGGTCGGCGCCACGCTGATGGTCGACATGGCGCACTTCGCCGGCCTGGTGGCGGGCAAGGTGTTCACCGGTGACGAGAACCCGGTGCCGCACGCCCACGTCACCACGACCACCACCCACAAGTCGCTGCGCGGTCCGCGCGGCGGCATGGTGCTGGCCACCGAGGAATTCGCCCCGGCCGTCGACAAGGGCTGCCCGATGGTGCTCGGCGGGCCGCTGAGCCACGTCATGGCGGCCAAGGCCGTCGCGCTGGCCGAGGCACGCCAGCCGGCGTTCCAGACCTACGCCCAGCAGGTCGCTGACAACGCCCAGGCGCTGGCCGACGGCTTCGTGAAGCGCGATGCGGGCCTGGTCACCGGCGGCACTGACAACCACCTCGTGCTGCTCGATGTTCGTTCGTTCGGCCTGACCGGCCGCCAGGCCGAGTCCGCCCTGCTCGACGCCGGTGTCGTCACCAACCGCAACGCCATCCCGGCCGACCCGAACGGCGCCTGGTACACCAGCGGCGTCCGGCTGGGCACCCCGGCGCTGACCAGCCGCGGATTCGGCGCCGACGACTTCGATCGGGTGGCCGAGCTGATCGTCGACGTGCTGTCCAACACGCAGGCCGAGGGCACTTCGAAAGCCAAGTACAAGCTGGCCGACGGCACCGCCGAGCGCGTGCATGCGGCCTCGGCCGAACTGCTCGACGCCAACCCGCTGTACCCGGGCCTCACCCTCTGAGCCGGCGCGGGCGACATCACATGTGGCCTGAGTTTTAGAAACCTGTAAACCTCGGTTACAGTTACCTCATGGCACAGAAACCTGTCGCTAATGCGCTGACCTTGGAGCTTGAGCCCGTTGTCGAGGCCGAGCTGCGTCGCCACCTGGATACCGAGGATCTCTGGTACGCACACGATTACGTGCCGTTCGACCAGGGCGAGAACTTCGCCTTCCTCGGTGGCCAGGACTGGGATCCCTCGCAGGTGACGCTGCCCAAGACCGTCACCGACGCCCTGGAGATCCTGCTGATCACCAAGGACAACCTGTCGGGCTATCACCGTGAGCTCGTCGAGCACTTCATCCTCGAGGACAAGTGGGGCCGCTTCCTGGGCCGCTGGACCGCCGAGGAGCACCTGCACGCCGTCGCGCTGCGCAACTACCTCGTCGTCACCCGCGAGATCGACCCGACGGCCAACGAGGACGTCCGCGTCGAGCATGTGATGAAGGGTTACCGCGCCGACAGCTACAGCCAGATCGAGACGCTGGTGTTCATGGCGTTCTTCGAGCGCGCCCACGCGGTGTACACCCGCAACCTGCGGGCCCAGATCGCCGAGCCGGTGCTGGGTTCGATGGTCGACCGCATCGTCCTCGACGAGGAGCGCCACGAGCTGTTCTTTGCCAACCTCGTGTCGCACCTGCTGGGCACCCATCGCGACGAGACCGTGGCGGCCATCGCCGCGCGCGCCCGTGAGCTCGATGTGATCGGCGCGGACATCGACGCCTACCAGGACAAGGTGGCGGTGGTGGCCGAGGCCGGCATCTTCGACAAGGCCGCGCTGGCCCAGGTCATCTCCGACCGGATCACCGCGTGGGGACTGGCCGACGAGGCAACGCTCCAGGAGTTCATCAAGGCGTAACTCGCCGGGCGTTATTCACGCGGCGCGCCAGCCAGCAACCCCGCCACGGCGGGAGTAGCGTCGAATCCGATGGCTAGCGACATGCTCTGCTGTCCGGACGGTACCGATCGGTTTGATCACGAGAGGACCGGCTCCGGTCCTGGTGCCGCAGTGTCCACCGAGCAACTCGTGTGGGGCCGCGCGGGTTCTAGGAGCGCCACGTGACTGATCTGCCTGTCCGTACCTATGTGCTCGACACATCCGTGTTGCTGTCCGATCCCTGGGCATGCACCCGGTTCGCCGAGCATGAAGTGGTGGTCCCGCTGGTCGTGATCAGCGAGCTGGAGGCCAAACGGCATCACCACGAGCTGGGCTGGTTCGCCCGGCAGGCGCTGCGGATGTTCGACGATCTGCGGCTTGAGCACGGGAGGCTGGATCAGCCGATTCCCGTTGGGGCGCAAGGTGGAACGCTACAGGTCGAGTTGAACCACATCGACCAGTCCGTCTTGCCTTCGGGCTTCCGTACGGAAACCAACGACACCCGGATCCTGGCCTGCGCTGCGAATCTCGCTGCCGAGGGCAAGCATGTCACGCTGGTGAGCAAGGACATCCCGCTGCGCGTCAAGGCCGGCGCGGTGGGCCTGGCCGCCGACGAGTACCACGCCCAGGATGTCGTGGTGTCCGGTTGGACGGGCATGACCGAATTCGACGTCGCGGCCGAGGACATCGACACGTTGTTCTCCGACGGCGAGATCGATCTGGCCGATGCTCGGGACCTGCCCTGCCACACCGGAATTCGGTTGCTGGGCGGTAGTTCGTCGGCGCTCGGCCGGGTCAACGCCGAGAAGCGGGTGCAGCTGGTGCGTGGTGATCGCGAAGTGTTCGGCCTCCGGGGAAGGTCAGCCGAACAACGCGTCGCCCTCGATCTGCTGCTCGACGAATCCGTCGGCATCGTGTCGCTCGGTGGCAAAGCCGGCACCGGCAAATCCGCGCTGGCCCTGTGCGCCGGCCTGGAAGCGGTGCTGGAGCGCAGAACCCAGCGCAAGGTGGTGGTGTTCCGTCCGCTCTACGCCGTCGGCGGTCAGGATCTCGGCTACCTGCCGGGCAGCGAGAGCGAGAAGATGGGGCCATGGGCGCAAGCCGTCTTCGACACCCTCGAAGGGCTCGCCAGCCCGGCGGTGCTCGAAGAGGTGCTCTCCCGCGGCATGCTCGAAGTGCTTCCGCTGACCCATATTCGGGGCCGTTCACTGCACGACTCGTTCGTGATCGTCGACGAGGCCCAGTCGTTGGAGCGCAACGTGCTGCTGACCGTGCTGTCGCGGCTGGGTGCCGGTTCGCGGGTGGTGCTCACCCACGACGTGGCCCAGCGCGACAACCTGCGGGTGGGCCGCCACGACGGCGTCGCGGCTGTCATCGAGAAGCTCAAGGGGCACCCGCTGTTCGCCCACATCACGCTGCAGCGCAGCGAGCGGTCGCCGATCGCCGCGCTGGTCACCGAGATGCTGGAGGAGTTCAGCCCGGGCGCGCTGCCCTGAGTCGGAGTGATTTGGGTGCGTTCGGTAACGCCTGGCGTTACCGAACGCACCCAAATCGCCAGCCGGTAGGCTGCCGGGGTGGCGAGGCTCCCCAACAGTCAGGCATGGCGGTGGACTGTGGTCGGCGTGGTCGCCGCCGTCGTGGTCCTGGTGGTGGGGGTGCTCACCGGGCACATCCGCCGCGACGACCCCGACGACGTGGATTGCGCGACGGAGCGGTGCATCGCGCTGACGTTCGACGACGGGCCCGGCCCATACACCGACCGGCTCCTGCAGATCCTCAAGGACAACGACGCCAAGGCGACGTTTTTCGAGATCGGCAACAAGGTCGCCGCCAACCCCGAGGGTGCCAAACGGGTGGTTGAGGCCGGCATGGAGTTGGGCAGCCACACCTGGGAACACCCCAACATGACGACCATCCCGCCCGAGGAGATCCCGGCCCAGTTCAGCAAGGCCAGTGACGCGATCGAGGCTGCGACGGGCCAGCGGCCCAAGCTCGTGCGCACCGCGGGCGGGCTGGTCAACGACCAGGTGCTCGCCGAGGCCGGCAAGCAGGGGCTGGCCGACATCAACTGGGACGTCATTCCGTTCGACTGGGCCAACGACGCCAACATCGCCGCGACCCGCTACATGCTGATGACGCAGATCAGGCCCAACAATGTGGTGTTGTTTCACGACACCTACTCGTCCACCGTGGACCTGGTGGAGCAGTTCATCCCGGTCCTCAAGGCCAACGGCTACCACCTGGTGACCGTGAGCCACATGCTCGGTGAGCGCGAGCCGGGCACCAGTTACGGTAGCCGGGAGAACGGCCCGCCCGTACCGCCTGCCGAGGCGCTCAAGGACATTCCGCCGGAGGAGATCCCGTTGCTGCCTGCGACGCCGTCGCCTCCGCCGATGCCGAACTTCCCGATCACCGACATCCCCGGTGCGAATTCGGGGGGCCCCAACAACGGGGCGTGAGACGTACATCGCGCCGGTTTGAGGACCAAAGACCCTAACCGGCGGGCCCGGGCGCGACGAGGCTTGAAGCATGCCCGAGACGATGTTCGATTCTGCGACCCTCACCCGTGCGGTGCAGCTGGCATCACGTGCGCCGTCATTGCACAACACCCAACCGTGGCGGCTGGTCGTCGACGGCAGTGGGGTGCACCTGCACCTGGACCCGAGCCGCGTGGTGACCGCGACCGATCGATCGGCGCGTGAGGCGGTCATCAGTTGCGGGGTGCTGCTGGATCATCTGCGGGTGGCGATGGCCGCGGCCGGATGGGCCACCAGTGTCGACCGCTTCCCGAATCCGAATGACCCCGATCATCTGGCGACGCTGCAGTTCTCGCCGATGGACTTCGTCACCGATGCGCATCGTCGGCGGGCCGACGCGATCCTGGCCCGGCGAACCGACCGGCTGCCGATGGCCGGGTATGCGGACTGGGATTCCTTCGAGAGACTCTTGAGGTTGCGGTTGCCCGACGGCCCGGTGCACTTGGACGTGCTGGCCGAGGAGATGCGCGCCGACGTGGCAGAGGCGGCGGCGCTGACCGAGACGCTGCGCCTCTACGATTCCGCCTATCATTCCGAACTTGCCTGGTGGACAACACCGTTCGCGACCGAGGACGGTATCCCGCCGAGCGCCCTGGTCTCGGCTGCGGAAAGCGAGCGGGTCGCGGTGGCGCGGACCTTCCCGGTCACCGCGCACAGCGATCGCCGCCCCTCCGTCCACGACGACTCGGCCACCCTGGTGGTGCTGTCCACCGACGGGTACAGCCGGGCAGACGCCCTCGACGCCGGCGAGGCACTCTCGGTTCTGCTGCTGGAATGCACGTTGTCGGGTCTGAGCACCTGCCCCGTGAGCCACGTGACCGAGTTGCACGCCAGCCGCGACATCGTCGGCACGCTGATCGGCCGTGACGCCTGCCCTCAGTTGCTGGTCCGCATCGGCATCGCCCCGACACTCACCGATGCACCACCGCCGACACCGCGCCGCACCGTCGACACCTTCGTGACCTTCGAATAGGAGATGACCATGACCGACACCCTGATCGCCCCCGCCGCCGCAGCTACCGCCACTGGTGCGGCCGTCGTGGTCGAAGCCGACGGCCGCACCGCGAGCAACGACGCGCTGCACGCCGCGATCGAGGAGGCCGTGGGACGCGGTGCGCCGTTGCGGGTGCTGACCACCTGGGGCGCCCGGCACCGCGAGATGTACGACGCGACCGCCGTCGCCGAGCGTGACCGGTTGTCGGCGGCACAGCTCGAGCGCCGCCTGGCCCGCGCGCTGAAACGATCCCCGGACCTCGATGTGCAGAGCATCGACGGCTACGCCGGCGTCGCGGAATACCTGACGGCACATCCGGAATCGGCGCAACTGCTCGTGCTCGGTGCCGATCACCCCGATTCCGCCGGGTTGCAGGCGGCGTTGGCGCACTCGGGTTGCGCGGTGCTCACTTGCGATCGGCGCCATCGGTTGTGAGACTCGGGGAATGATCAGAGTCTTTCTGGTCGACGACCATGAGGTGGTCCGCCGCGGGCTGATCGACCTGCTCAGCGCCGACCCTGAGCTCGACGTGATCGGTGAGGCCGATTCGGTGGCGCAGGCCCTGGCCCGGGTGCCGGCGCTGAAGCCCGACGTCGCGGTGCTCGACGTCCGGCTGCCCGACGGCAACGGCATCGAACTCTGCCGGGACCTGTTGTCGCGCATGCCCGATCTGCGCTGCCTGATGTTGACGTCGTTCACCTCCGACGAGGCCATGCTGGACGCCATCCTGGCCGGCGCCAGCGGCTATGTCGTCAAGGACATCAAGGGGATGGAACTGGCCCAGGCGATCAAGGACGTCGGGGCCGGGAAGTCGCTGCTGGACAATCGCGCCGCCACGGCGCTGATGGCGAAACTGCGCGGCGACGCCGAGCGGTCCGACCCGTTGGCCGGGCTGACCCAGCAGGAGCGCGTGCTGCTCGACCTGCTGGGGGAGGGGCTGACCAATCGGCAGATCGCGGCCCGGATGTTCCTTGCCGAGAAGACCGTCAAGAACTACGTGTCGCGGTTGCTGGCCAAGCTGGGCATGGAACGTCGCACCCAGGCCGCGGTATTCGCTTCCAACCTGGAACGTCGTAATCATCAGTGATGCCAGGGCCTTTGGTCACTGACGGATAGGGCCTTTGCCCATGGCGCCGCGCTCTACACCCGCAATAGCGTCGTCGCTATGGAAACCGGAATATCAACGCGCAGTGAGCCGGTCGAGATTCTGTCCGAGCGTGAGAGTTGGGAGCTGTTGGGCAGTGCGTCGCTCGGCCGCCTCGTCACCGCGGTCGACGACGAGGCGCACGTCTTCCCGGTCAACTTCGTGGTGCAGAACCGAACCATCCTGTTCCGCACCGCGGCGGGGACGAAACTGATCAGTGCGGCGATCAACAACCATGTGGTGTTCGAAGCCGACGACCACAACGCAGCCGAAGGCTGGAGCGTGATCGTGCGCGGCGTGGCACGCACCCTGCGCACCGACGATGAACTCGACGAGGCCGAACGGGCGCAGTTACTGCCATGGACGGCGACGGCGAAGACGCACTATGTCCGGGTCTCACCCGTCCGGGTCACCGGTCGCAGGTTTCGGTTCGGACCTGAGCCGGCCGCGCGGTGACGAGTTGGACGAGCTTGGTGCCCCACGGCCGGTAGTGCCAGCATGGTGGACGTGACTGGGCATGGTGCGCACCCCGACGATGAACAGCGAACTCCACAGTTGCGGGACACCCTCTCGCAGCTGCGACTGCGCGAACTGCTCACCGAGGTCCAGGACCGGGTCGAGCAGATCATCACCGGCCGCGACCGCATCGACGGCCTGGTGGAGGCCATGCTCGCGGTGACCTCGGGCCTGGACCTCGAGGTCACGCTCAGCACCATCGTGCGCACGGCGATCGAGTTGGTCGACGCCCGCTATGGCGCACTGGGCGTACGTGGCGACGACCACGAGCTGACCGAGTTCGTGTATCAGGGCATCGACGACGAAACCCGGGCCGTGATCGGTCATCTGCCCGAGGGGCGTGGCGTGCTCGGCGTGCTGATCGACGATCCGAAACCGATCCGGCTCAACGACATTCACGAACACCCGGCGTCGGTGGGATTTCCGCCCAACCATCCGCCGATGCGGACCTTTCTCGGCGTCCCGGTGCGCATCCGTGACGAGGTGTTCGGCAACCTCTACCTCACCGACAAGACCAACGGGCAGCCGTTCAGCGAGGACGACGAGGTGCTGGTGGAGGCCCTGGCCGCGGCAGCCGGAGTCGCGGTGGAGAATGCCCGGCTCTACCAGCTGTCCCGTGACCGTCAGGCCTGGATCGCGGCCACCCGCGATATCGGGACCGAACTACTCGGCGGCACCGATCCGGCCAGGGTGTTCCGGATGGTGGCCGACGAGGCGCTCAACCTGACCGGTGCCGACCGCATCGTCGTCGCGGTGCCCGGCAGCGAGGTTCCCGCCGATGAGGCCGACACCCTCGTGGTGGCCGCGACGGCAGGGCGTCCGACCACGATCGACTCGATCCCGGTGGGCCCGCACGCAGCGGAGGCGGCGGTGGGTGCGGCGTTCCACGATGGCACGCCGCACCGGCTGGACCGCCTCGAGCTGGACGGCGCGGGTGGCCCGGCGCTGGTGTTGCCGCTGCGTGCCACCGACACCGTGGCGGGCGTGCTGGTGGCCGTGCGGGCCGACGGTGCCCAGAGTTTCACCGCCGAGCAACTGGACATGGCCGCAGCGTTCGCCGACCAGGCCGCGGTGGCCTGGCAACTGGCCAGCTCCCAGCGCAACGTGCGCGAGCTGGAGATCCTGGCCGATCGCGACCGCATCGCCCGGGACCTGCACGACCACGTCATCCAGCGCCTGTTCGCGGTCGGACTGTCCTTGCAGGGCACGATCCCGCGCGCGCATTCTCCGGAGGTGCAGCAGCGGCTCACCGACACCGTCGACGATCTGCAGGCGGTCATCCAGGAGATCCGGACCGCGATCTTCGACCTGCACGGTGCCCACGCCGGTACGACGCGGCTGCGGCAGCGGCTCGACGACGTAATCGCCCAGTTCGCCGACGCGCCGATACACATCAGCACACGGTTCGTCGGCCCACTGTCGGTGGTCGATGCGACCCTGGCCGACCATGCCGAGGCGGTGCTGCGCGAGGCGATCAGCAATGCGGTACGTCACTCGGGGGCAAGTGAACTCGCGGTTCTCGTCGAGGTGGCCGACGACCTGTCCATCGAGGTGTCGGACAACGGCTGCGGGATCGCCGCCGAGATCACCGAGAGCGGCCTGGGGAATCTGCGGGCCCGGGCGTTGAGTGCCGACGGCCGGTTCACCATCACCGACGGGCCCGACGGTGGGACCGTGTTGCGTTGGGCCGCACCGCTTCCTGAGTAACGTTCAAACGAAAGCGCCCCGAAACCTGGTGGTCTCGGGGCGCCTCGGCAGAAAGCGAGGGCTACTCGCCTTCCTTCACCTTCGCCATGGCCAGGACATCGAGGCGCTTGTCCAGCTCGGCCTCCGACAGCTTGTCGCCGATCAGGCCGCGGTCGATGACCGTCTGGCGGATGGTCTTCTTCTCCTTGAGCGCCTGCTTGGCGACCTTGGCGGCCTCCTCGTAGCCGATCGCCGAGTTCAGCGGCGTCACGATCGAGGGGGAGGACTCGGCCAGGGTGCGCAGGTGCTCCTCGTTTGCCACCAGGCCGTCGATGCACTTCTCGGCGAACAACCGAGACACGTTGGACAGCAAGGTGAACGATTCGAGCACATTGCGGGCCATCATCGGGATGTACACGTTGAGCTCGAAGGCACCGGACAGGCCGCCGACGGTGACGGCGGCGTCGTTGCCGATGACCTGCGCGGCCACCTGGGTAACCGCCTCGGGCAGAACCGGATTGACCTTGCCCGGCATGATCGAGCTACCCGGCTGCAGGTCCGGCAGCTGGATCTCGCCCAGGCCGGTCAGTGGGCCGGACCCCATCCAGCGCACGTCGTTGGCGATCTTGGTCAGCGAGGCGGCGATGGTCTTGAGGGCACCCGATGCCTCGACCAGCCCGTCGCGGGCCGCCTGGGCCTCGAACGAGTCGGCGGCGGTACGCAATTCGGCCAGGCCGGTCTGGTTCACCAGCACCTCGACCACCTTGGGGCCGAAGCCGTCGGGGGCGTTGAGCCCGGTGCCCACGGCTGTGCCGCCGATGGCGAGCTCACCGAGGCGGGGCAGCGTGGCCTTTACCCGCTCGATACCGGCCTCGATCTGGCGGGCGTAGCCACCGAACTCCTGGCCCAGGGTGACGGGCACCGCGTCCATCAGGTGGGTCCGGCCCGACTTGACCACGGTCTTCCACTGCCTGGCCTTGGCGGCCAGCGACTCGTGGAGCACCTCGAGCGCCGGAATCAGATGGCGCACAGCGGCTTCGGTAGCCGCAATGTGGGTGGCCGTCGGGAACGTGTCATTGGAACTCTGCGACATGTTGACGTGATCGTTGGGGTGGACCTCAACCCCGTTGCGGGCGGCGATCGAGGCGATCACCTCGTTGGCGTTCATGTTGGAGCTGGTGCCCGAACCGGTCTGGAACACGTCGATCGGGAACTGGTCGTCGTGCAGGCCGTCGGCGATCTCGCCGGCCGCGGCGATGATGGCGTCGGCCTTGTCGGCGGCGAGCAGGCCCAGGTCCTTGTTGACCTGCGCGCAGGCCGCCTTCAGCAGGCCCAGCGCGCGGATCTGGGTGCGCTCCAGCCCGCGGAAGGAGATCGGGAAGTTCTCCACGGCGCGCTGGGTCTGCGCCCGCCACAGGGCGTTGACCGGCACCCGGACCTCGCCCATGGTGTCGTGCTCGATGCGGTACTCGACAGCTCCGTCGGTATCGGTGCTCATGTTGCCCTTTCTGGCGAGTTACGGGAGCGGGTAGGCGGCGGTCTTGTCGCCGGTGAAGTCGATGGCGGAATATTCGTTGAGTTTGGTCAGCCGGTGGTAGGCCTCGATCATGCGGACGGTGCCGGACTTGGACCGCATCACGATGGACTGGGTGGTGCACCCGCCCGGGTAGTACTGCACGCCCTTGAGCAGGTCACCGTCGGTGACGCCGGTGGCGCAGAAGAAGACGTTGTCACCCGAGACCAGGTCGTCGGTCGACAGCACCTGGTCCAGGTCGTAGCCGGCGTCGAGTGCCTTCTGTCGTTCGGCGTCGTCGGTGGGGGCCAGCTGGGCCTGGATCGCGCCGCCCATGCAACGGATCGCCGCCGCGGCGATGATGCCTTCGGGGGTGCCGCCGATGCCGGCCAGGATGTCGGTGCCGGAGTTGGGGCGGCAGGCCGAGATGGCGCCTGCGACGTCGCCGTCGGTGATCAGCCGGATGCGCGCACCGGCGGCGCGGGCATCCTCGATCAGCTGGGCGTGGCGCGGCCGGTCCAGGATGCACACGGTCAGATCGCTCACCGAGGCGCCGCGCACCTTGGCCACCCGCCGGATGTTCTCGCCGATGGGAGCGGTGATGTCGATGGCGTCGGCGCACTCGGGGCCGACGGCGATCTTGTTCATGTAGAACACCGCGGACGGGTCGAACATCGCACCGCGCTCGGCGACGGCGAGCACCGAGATCGCGTTGGGCATGCCCTTGCTCATCAGCGTGGTGCCGTCGACCGGGTCGACGGCGAAGTCGCACTCCGGCCCGTCGCCGTTGCCGACCTCTTCACCGTTGAAGAGCATCGGGGCTTCGTCTTTCTCGCCCTCGCCGATGACCACGACACCGCGCATCGACACCGAGTTGACCAGCTCACGCATGGCGTCGACAGCGGCCCCGTCGCCGCCTTCCTTGTCGCCGCGGCCTACCCAGCGGCCTGCCGCCATGGCGCCGGCCTCGGTCACCCGGACGAGCTCGAGGGCAAGGTTGCGATCCGGGGCTTCCCCCCGCGTGGGACTCATGGCCCAGATTGTCCCAGAACGTGGTCAGCGTTTGGGAGCTGGGATACTGGCGAGCATGTCCTCCGAGCCGACGTCTCAGCCAACCCCGGTCCCGAAGCCGGAAAAGTCGCGGTTGCTGCAGGACGGCCGGGACATGTTCTGGTCGATGGCGCCGCTGGTGGTGGCCTGCATCGTGCTGGCCGGGATGCTGGGGATGTGCTCGTTTCAGGCGGGTGGGCCCGGGGCCGGTCCGGCCCCGGAATTCGATGCTCCGGCCGCGCTGCAGGCCGACGCCGACACATTGAAGATCCCGATCCGGCTGCCTCAGCTGCCCGAGGGCTGGCAGCCCAACTCCGGCAGTCGCCATGGCATCGACGGCGGCCTGACGTTGCCGGACGGTCAACATGGCCGCGCGGTGTCGTCGCGCATCGGCTACCTCGCTCCCAACGGCAAGTACTTGAGTCTGACCCAGAGCAATGCCGACGAGGCCGCCCTGGTGGCCTCGATCAAGCCGGATTCGTATGCGTCCGGCACCCAGGACGTCGACGGGGTGACCTGGGTGGTCTACGAGAGCAGTGACCCGGAACCGGTGTGGACGACGAAGCTGAGCGGACCGGCTCAGGTCGCGATCACCGGCGCCGGTGGTACCGATGAGTACCGTACGCTGGCGAGTGCGACGCAGAAGCAGTCGCCGCTGCCGATCAAGAGGCCGTGACGCACTAACGGATGGAGCCCGTGTTGTCGTCGCCAGTTGCAGATCTCACCGGGTGGACCGCCACCCCCTTCACCGCCGCCGATCAGACCTACGACGTCTACCGCAAGGGCGAAGGCCCCGGCGTGGTCCTGATTCCCGAGATTCCCGGTCTGCATCCCGGCGTGCTCGCGCTGGGCAACCATCTGGTGGACAACGGCTTCACGGTGGCCGCACCGTCACTGTTCGGCACCCCCGGTGCCGCTGCGGTCCGCCCCGGCGCCATCGCGGTCACGGTGAAAGCGTGTGTGACACGGGAGTTTTCGGCATTCGCGACGAACGCCGACCGGCCCGTCGCGCATTACCTCCGGGCGCTGGCCCGCGATCTCAACGCCAGCACCCCGGGTAAGGGAGTCGGCATCATCGGACAGTGCTTCACGGGCGGCTTCGCGCTCGCCGCCGCCGTCGACGACAGCGTGCTGGCGCCGGTGCTGAGCCAACCGTCGGTGCCGGTCGCCCTGACCGCGGCGCAGAAACGCGATCCGGGGATGTCGGAGGCCGAGCTCAAGATCGTCGAACAGCGCGTTGCCAATGACGGACTGTGCGCGCTGGCCCTTCGGTTCAGCCAGGACAAACTGGTGCCGGGGGAGCGGTTCGCCACCCTCAAGGCCCGCCTGGGTGACGCGTTCGAGGTGATCGAGATCAATTCGAAAAAGGGCAATCCCGACGGTCTGTCCGCGTCGGCCCACTCGGTGCTGACCGATCAGGTCCGTGAGGTCGACGGGCATCCCGCGTACGAGGCGCGTAAGCGGGTGGTGGCCTTCCTCACGGAGCGGCTGGCTTCGTAGCGTCTGCTTCGGCTTTTGGATCGGATTCGGCTCGGGGTGCGTCGTGCTTGCCCCCGAGCCGCTTCTGGATCCACTCCCAGATGCGTCGCCACGGCCGCTGACCCGGCTCGTCGGGCTCGGTGGTCTCCAGCTCGACGCCCTTGAAGACTGCCAGGTAGACGCTGACCGTGGTGACGATGATGATCATCAGCACCGGCCCGATCACCAGGCCGAAGAATCCGAACATCGAGATGCCGGCGAACACCGCCAGCAGCATCAGTGCCGGATCCAAGCGGGCGGCCTTGGGTACCAGCCAGGGGCGCAGCACATTGTCGATGTTGGTGACCACCAGTAGGTGGAACACCACCACGAAGATGCCGCCGATGATGTTGCCGAAGAACATCATTCCGATGCCGAACGGAATGGTCACGATGCCGCCACCGAGCGGGATCACCGACAGGGCGGTCAGCAGGATCGCGAAGACGAAGAACCCGTTGTGGAAGCCGGCGATGTAGATCGAGATGGCCCCGGCCACGCCCTGGCAGAACGCGATCACGAACTGTCCCTTGACGGTTCCCTTCACCATGGCCCCGGTCTTGGCCAGGTACAGGTCGGTGATCTCCTCGCCGAGCGGGTTCAGCCGGCGGATCAGCGTGGCCATCTCGGCGTTGTTGACCAGCATCGAGATGAACACGTACAGGAAGATGATCGATGCCGTGATCGCGCCGACCATGCCGCCGACCGCGCCCTGCAGGATGCCGAGCAGCCACTCGCCGAGGTGCTGAGAAAGCTTGACCACGGTGTCGCGCAAGGAATCCGCCGTCAGGTGGATGTCCAGGAACGGTACCCGGCCCAGCAGTGAGTTGACCAGTTGCAGGGTCCGGTCGCCCAGGGTGCTGACATCGGTGTCGGCGATCCAGGTGCTGACCGTGTTGACGAGCTGGGTCACCTGCACGATGGCCATGAAAACCACCAGTGCCACCGGGATGATCACCATGAGGATGGCGACCAGCAGCGTGAGCGTGGCAGACAGGCCGGTGCCGAATCGGCGCTGAAACCGTTGGTAGAGCGGGGTGAACAGATACGCGCCGACGGCAGCCATCACGATCAGGACGAAGAAGCCACGCAGGAAGTACGCGCCGAGCAGCACGGCCAGCACCGTGACGACCGCCAGCGCCCGCTTCTGGGTGAGGGTGAACTCGTCTTTCATCGGGTCCCTTCCCGCCGTTGGGCTGACCCTATCGCCACGCTGGCGTGACGGTCGGCATTGAGCGTCACTCTGGCGTGACGCTCGAGCCCTCAGTCGAGCGGTGCGCGGCCTGACTGGCCCGCTGGGAGGCGACGAAGCGCATCGAGAGTCGCTGCATCAGGCCCGGTGCCACCCGCGCGAACAGCCATGAGGCCTGGGCGCGACGGGGTTTGACCAGGATGGCCTTGTTGCGCGCGATCGCACGCAGGGTGTCGGCGGCGAGCCGGTCGGCGTCGTAGGCGGTTTTGACGCCCTGGCCCTGCAGGAAGTAGTCGCGTCCGACGAAGCCGCCGACCGCGCCCTTGTCCAGGATCGGCGTCTCCACCGCCGCCGGGCACACTGCCAGCACGCCCACGCCGTGGGCGGCCGCTTCCGATCGCAGCGCCATCGACAGCCCGACGACGGCGTGCTTGGTCATCACATAGCTCGTGAGCTGGCCCGCCGCAGCCAGACCTGCCATCGAGGCGGTGTTGACGATGTGGCCGTGGCCCTGCCGGATCATCTGTGGATACGCCGCGGCGACGCCATGGACGACGCCGCGCACGTTGATGTCGATGATGGCGTTCCACTGGTCCAACGTCAGGAGCTCGGTGTCGCCGCCCCAGACGATGCCTGCGTTGTTGAACATCAGGTCGAGCCGACCGGCCCGGTCCACCACGCCGTCGACCGCGGCCTGCACGGCGGCCGCATCGGTGACGTCCAGACGTGCCGACCGGGCGCCGAGCGGAGCCGCAGTGCGGGCTGCGGCGTCCTCGTCGATGTCGGTGCAGAGCACCTCGGTGCCCGCGCCGGCCAGCGCGCGGCACAGCGCCGCACCGATTCCGGATCCGGCGCCGGTGACCAGTGCCTGCTTGCCGGCCAGAGAGGTCACGCCTGGGCCAGCTTCATGACGTGTCCGAGGATGTCCGGGTAACGCTTGAGGTGTGCGCCGCCGTTGAGATCGAGCACCTCGCCGGTCAGCCACGAGGCCTGGGGTGAACACAGGAACACCACGGCGGCCGCGATGTCCTCGGGGGTTCCGCTGCGGCCCAGTGCGGTGTTCTCGATGTACTCCTCGACCACGCCGGGGATCATCGCCGCGGGATCGGTCAGCGGCGTCTTCACAAATCCCGGCGCGATCGCGTTGACCCGGATGCCGCGTGGTCCCATCTCCAGCGCGGCCACCTGCGTCAGCATCGACAATCCGGCCTTGGCCGCGCAGTAGGCGCTCATGCCGGCCGCGGGCTGGCGCCCGTTCAGCGATGAAATCGACACCAGGACACCACCTTCGGGCAGGTTACGCCCGGCGTGCTTGGCGACGATGAACCCGCCGTTGAGGCAGACGTCGACGACTGAGCGGAAGTCCTCGGCTGCCAGGTCGGTGATCAGCCCGACGTTGCTGAATCCCGCGCAGTTGAGCACGATGTCAATAGATCCGGCCCGGGTAACGTCGGCGAACAGCTTCTCCACCGAGCTCTCGTCGGTGACGTCGGCGTAGTGGCTCGTGTGCGGCGCTCCGAGTTGAGTGGCCCGGGCTGCGGCTCCGTCAGCGTCACGGTCGGCCACCACGATGCGACAGCCGTCGGCGGCCAGGGCCTGGGCGCTGGCCCAGCCGATCCCCGAAGCTCCGCCGATGACGATCGCGACCCGCTGGTTCATGCTCGACTCCCGTCCGCTTGCTCGTCGGGACGGTGATCGCCCCACTTCTTGTCAATCGCGTTCCATGGGTCGGCCAGTGTGCCCGGATAGTCCTTGTACGCGGACTTCGACCGCAGGAACGCGCGGATCAGGGGAGCGGCCAGGCCAATCGGAAAACGCTTCAGGCCGGCGTTCGCCCTGGTGTCGGCGAGTAGCTGCGGCCACGAGTGATGCTGGAACCCGAGCGCCTCCTGCGAGCGGCTGGTGTCCATCCAGTCGGTGGCGAACCAGGCGGCGTCATCGTCGGGATTGCCGGGACGGCCGATCGGCAGGCCACCCTTGATTCCCATCGCGGCAGCCGCCTGCGAACCGACCGCGGACTGGATGTGCCGGTGCGTCTCGGCGTCGCCGCCGATCAGCAGCACCTCGTGGTTGGCGGTCTCGGTCGGGACTGTGGTGGCCGCGACGAAGGCGGCCGCGACATCGCGCACATCGACGGTCTGCAGCCGCCCGTCGGCGGGCAGCACGCTCTCGAACGAGATGAGGTCGACGTCGATGCCGAGGCTGAACTCGGAGCTCATGACCCCACCGAGACGCAGGATCAGCCAGTCCAACTTCGAGGCCCGGACCAGGGCCTCGGCCTCCACCTTGTGCGTGCCGTAGATGTCGGACGGGTTTACCGGGGTGTCGGGGGTCAGCACATCGTCGATGTGGTGCGGATTGCGGGCGCCGTAGACCGCGATGCTTGAGGCCTGGACGAATCGGGGCGGGGTCGGCTGGGCCTGGGCGGCCCGCAGCAGCGATGCGGTGGCCTCGACGTTCACCTTGCGGGCCAGCCCGCGACGCATGTAGCAGAACGGCGGGATGATGGCGGCGAGGTGGATGATCGCCGCCGGCGCGACCGCCGCCACCAGTGCGTCGACGGCCGCGGCGTCGGTCAGATCGGCCCAGCGCACGTCGACAGATGAGGGGAGCGCGGCGGCAGCCTTACGGTTCGCCGGCACGTCGAGATCGGTCGCGACCACCGTGCGTCCGCCGGCGGCCAGCGTCTTCACCACGGCTGAGCCCACCAAACCGAACGCGCCGGTAACCAAAACAGCGTCGGACATAGGCCTCCTCGCTAGAACGTGTTGCAACACTAGCGAACGCAGGTGTGGTGTGTGTCACCGCGATCCGGAACTCCATCGCGCGTTCACCGGCAGGCGTTCGCCCGGGGTTGCTCAGCAACCGGTGACCCTCCGTTGTGCTGGGAGAGCGCGAGGTCGGCGAATGTTGCTGCCGTTGCCTCAAAAGCATCGGCCAGTGGCACTTTGCGACGTTAAGTGTGACCGGAGACACGCTGGCCATCTCAGTGTGACGCATTTGCCCGAACGGTCGTCGTCGCCGGATTTGGAAATTTGCCCGAGGGGTATGCAAGGTGTGGCTGTACGTATCGACGAAAGTGAGCCAATCGCAGGCGTTTGTGATGTACTCGGTTGCACGCGTCAGTAATTGGGGAGGTGTGGGATGTCCGAAGATGTCGTGACGGGGGTTAACGACAGCGACTCCGGCGAAATTGCCGAAGAGGTTGCTGTGGGTTCCTCGGTGGTCGTTTATCCGGGAACTGACGACGAATTGCACGGCACCGTCGTCGAAGATTTCGCAGACTTGGCCGGGACCGCGGTTGAGGTCGCCGGCGAGCGAATTGTCGAACCGGCGCGCCGGTGGGCAGTCAACCTCGACGACGGCGGTCTGGTGTTCGTCGACGACGACAGCATTGCGCTCGCCGCGCAGGCTGCCTGAGTTCCAGGCAGTTCACCGCAGGCTCAGCGGAAGCTGACGTAACCGCCGCACCAACAGGCTGGGTTGCCATTCGGCAGCCCCGGCTGGACTGATGGTGTCGGTGATGCCGAGCAGAGCCGAGATCACGATGCGGGCTTCGAGACGGGCCAGTGCGGCCCCGAGACAGAAGTGCCCGCCCTTGCCGAATGCCAAGTGAGTCTTGATATTCGGCCTATCCAGCCGGAACTCGTTCGGAGCGTCGAACGCCGCCTCATCTCGGTTGGCTGCACCCCACAGCAGCAGTAGGTGGCTGTCCGCCGGCAGCGTTACGCCCGCCAGTTCGGCATCGGCCAGTACATGCCGGTAGTGGCCGCGGAACGGGGATTCGAACCGCAACACCTCTTCCAGGAACGGCGCGATCATCGTGGGATCCTGGCGCAATTTCCCTGCCAGTTCGGGCTGACGGCTTAGTATCCCGACGGCGCTGCCGATCAACGACGCCGTCGATTCGCCTCCCGCGCCCACCAGTTGGATCAGCATGAACACCGCCGTGTCGCGGGACACGCGCTCGGCCCCACAGTAGGTCGCCAGGTCGCCCAGCAGATTCTCGCCTGGATTTGCCGATGCTTCGACAAACCGTTCGGTCAGGTAGCCGCCGAGTTCGACGGCTGCGATCCCCGATGCGGTCAGCTGCTCGGAGTCGACGAGCCCGTCCAGGAGTTGGGTGCTGGCATAGGCCCACGCCACGAGTCGGTCCACGTCTTCGGACGGCAGGCCCAGCAGTTGCGCGACCACCATCATGGGCAGCCGGTCTGCCACGGCCGACATCCACTCGAACTCCCCGGCGGCCTGGGCGAGCAGGTCCGCAGCCGTGGCGGCGATGAAGGGCTCGAGCTCCGAGATCCGCTTGGCCGCCATCCGTGGCAGCACCAATTTGCGGTGGGCGGCATGAGCCGGATCGTCAGCGGTGGCCAGTACGTGGATGGGGCCGCCCGGCTCGCCCATGCCGAACGCGCTGACGGTGCCGTCGGCCTGGGACCACATGGTGGCGGTGAGGTTCGACGAGAAGTCGTGCGTGCGGGCGGTGGCCTCGAGGACGGCGTCGAACGAGCTCACCACGAAGAACGGTGAGTCGCCGACCTGTGCCACCGGTGCGTGCGCCCGCAGGCGGTCATAGAGCGGATACGGATCCTGCAGGCAAGCGGGCTGGAACAGTTCGTGTGCCAGGAGCATTTGGCCAGGTTGGCTGGCTGTTCGAGGCCCGTCAACGATGGCGGCACATGTTGATATTCGCCGCCGGGTTGCCGGTTGCGGGGGCGTCTCAATCGCGGGCGGTGATCTGCGCTTCTCGTGAGATCTTCGAGGCATTTTGTCGCATCATGCGATAAATTGGGCATCATGTCTCCCAGGCGTGAAGACTGGTTGGTCGGGGGCGACCGACGTGTCGAGGCTGCCGAACGGATCTATGCCGCCGCGGCCGAGATGGCTGCCCGCGACGGACTGGATGCTCTGGATATCGATGCGTTGGCGGCGCGGGTCCACTGCTCACGCGCGACGGTGTACCGGCATGCCGGGGGTAAGACGCAGATTCGCGACGCCGTGCTGGCCAGGTTGGCCGTATCGATCGTGGGGGAGGTGCGTCGTGCAGTCGACGGCCTGACCGGAGCGGAACGGGTGTTGGTCGCCGTTACCGTTGCGCTGCAACGCATCCGGGCCGACCCAATGTTCGGCCTGCTGCTCAGCTCACTGCGGAGCGAGGGAGGAATGGCGGACCTGGCGCAATCGCCGGTCCTTGCCGCATTCGCCACCGAACTGACCGGACTCGGCGAGGACGACCCGGCGGCCGCGGCGTGGATCGTGCGGCTGGTGTTGTCGTTGTTGGTCTGGCCGGGAGCCGACGAGGCGGCCGAGCAAGAGATGTTGAGGCGCTTCGTGGCGCCGGCGTTCGGCTAGGGCGCTTTGACGCACCGAAAACCGATGTGGCTCATGCCGGTATCCACCATCTGGGGTCGCCGGGCGGCCGGCCGGTAGCGCATGCAGTAGCTGTCGGCGCACAGGAATGAGCCCCCCTTGATCACCTTGCGCCCGATCTGGAACTGGGGCTGGTCAGGGTCATAGGTATCTGCGGCGCAGCACGGCGTGGTGGCCCGGTCCGCGCCGTACCAGTCGCTGGTCCACTCCCAGACGTTGCCTGCCATGTCGAACAGGCCGTAGCCGTTGGGCTCGAAGCTTCCGACCGGTTTCGTTGTGCCATAACCGGTGTCGGGTAGGTACGGGAATTCGCCGTGCCAGTAGTTCGCGAGGCGCTGCCCGGGTTGCTCGGGCTGGTCGCCCCACGTGTATGCCGCACCGACGATTCCGCCGCGGGCCGCGGTTTCCCACTCGGCCTCGCTCGGCAGTTCCAGGCCGGCCCAGTCCGCGTAGGCCGCAGCGTCGTCAAAGGCGATGTGCACCACGGGGTGCTGCTCGCGGCCTTTCAGTGACGAGCGTGGTCCGCGTGGGTGGTTCCAGCGCGCACCCGGCGTCCATGCCCACCATTGGCTGATGTGTCGCAGATCCACCGGCCCCGCAGTGCGCCGGAACACCATCGAGCCGGGGACGAGGTTCTCGGGTGGGGCACCCGGGAAATCGTCGGGGTTCACCGGACGTTCGGCGACTGTGATGTAGCCGGTGGCCGAAACGAACTGCGCGAATTCGCTATTCGTCACCTGGTGGCGCTGGATCCAAAACCCCGCGGTCGCAACCTCGCGTGCCGGTGCCTCTTCGGGGTAATGCGCGTCGGAGCCGAGGATCGTCGTCTGCGCCGGAACCCACACCAGATCGGCCGATGTCATGCGTCGACTCTGCGGTGAGGGCGAAGGGTACTCGCACTTTCGCGCCCTGGACGCAGAGTCGACGACCTTGGTGCGGAGTCAGTCAAAGACCGTCGTCCAATCTTTGCGCATGCTCGCCACCGTCCAGCCGCGGTCGGCGGCGAGCCCCAGCGCCTTCTCGGCCCCTGCCGTGTAATCGAATTCGCGGTCGGCATCATCGTGGCGCACCACCATGCTCAACGACGGACCCGCGCCGCCGGCGGTGTACTCCAGCATCTGGATATCGCCGTTGGAGTTGCCGACCGCGAAGATCGGCCGACGCCCGATGCGCCCCCAGATCCGCACCGCCTTGACCGGTCCATCGTTCAGGAACTCGGGGGTGGCTGTCGTCCTGAGTTGACCGTCGACGAAATCCAACCCCACCGAACTGCCGATCACGCGCTCAGGCGGGACGCCGTACATCGATACCGTCACCGGACGCATGAAATCGCGGCCGCCACCGGAGACAATGTAGTTGGTGAAGCCGTTGGCCTCCAGGTAACGCAGCAACTCGACCATCGGCAGATAGCCGCACGTGGTGTACGGACGCCCCAGCGTCGGGTGCTGCGCCTCGGCGAAGAACGCCTTGATCCGGTCGGCGTGGTCCTCGACAGTCAGTCCGGCATAGGCCGAAAGTATGCCGCCGGCAAGGATTTTGAGAGCAGAGTCATCGCCGTTGTAGTGCTTGGTGACGGCATCGCCGAACCAGGCCAGGTCGCCGGCAGCCGCAGCCTGGTACGGCTGTGTGGCTGCCAGCGCCGGGTCGGCCGCGGCTTGCTCGGCCAGTCGGCGCACCAGGAAGTCCAGCTGGATGTACGCCGGCTTCTCACACCACAGCGTGCCGTCGTTGTCGAACACGGCGACGCGCTCCTCAGGAGCCACCTGCTCGGTGACGCGCCCCACGAAGTCGACGATCGCCGACTTCGTGGGCCCGTCGTTCCAGGATTTCAACACCTGGTCAGCCGCCCATGCGTTCGAGGAAGTTGTGGAGTTGATCGACTGCGTTGCTGATGGTGAACGAGGCCGGTTCGCGGCGCGGTGGGAATTCCTTGAAGGTCTCTAGGAACTGGGTGACCAATGCGTTGGCCATGAGGGCGAGGTAGTCGTGTTCGAACCACCAATCCCAATAGGTGTTGGAGGTGATGTCGGCGCGCTCGTAGGGGTCGGTGCGCAGGTTGTACAGCTTCGGCGCGCGCAGGACAGTGAACGGTTCGAACCAGATCTGCAGCGTGCCCTGGCAGCGCTGCTCCATGAACACCACTTTCCAGTTGTCGATGCGCACCCCGAGTACGTCGCAGTCGTCGGAGAAGTAGATCAACCCGCGGCGAGGGCTCTTGCCGACCTCGCCGGTGAGGTACGGCAACAGGTTGAAGCCGTCGATGTGAACCTTGTACTTTGTGTCCCCGGCCTTGTAGCCCTTCTTGAGCTTCTCGACGATGTCGGCGTCGCCGGCCGCGGCCAGGAAGGTCGGCAGCCAGTCGTGATGCTGGACGATCTCGTTGGAGACGCTGCCGGCTTCGATCTTGCCGGGCCAGCGGATCAGCTCCGGGATGCGAAACGCGCCTTCCCAGTTGGTGTTCTTCTCACTGCGGAACGGCGTGGTCGCACCATCGGGCCAGGTGTTGGCGTGCGGACCGTTGTCAGTCGAGTAGATGACGATGGTGTCCTCGGCCAGGCCCAACTCGTCGAGCGCATCCAGCAGCTGACCGACATTGCGGTCGTGGTCGACCATCGTGTCGTGGTAGCCGGACTGCCAGCGCCCAGCCTGTCCGACGCTTTCGGGCTTGGTGTGCGTGCGGAAATGCATGTGGGTGGTGTTCATCCAGACGAAGAACGGCTTGTCCGCTTCCTTCTGGCGTTTGATGAAATCGATGCAGGCCTCGGTGGTTTCGTCGTCGATGGTCTCCATGCGTTTCTTGGACAGCGGTCCGGTGTCTTCGATGCGTTGTTTGCCTACCGGGCCGAAGCGCTCGTCGACCTCGTCGGACTCCTCCTCGGTCGCCCAGGAATGGACCACCCCACGCGGCAGCATCTTCCTGCGCAAATGGGGGGCCTCTTCTTCGGTCGGGTAGTCGGGGTGCTCCGGCTCCTCTTCGGCGTTGAGGTGGTACAGGTTGCCGAAGAACTCGTCGAAGCCGTGATTGGTCGGCAGATACTGGTTGAGGTCACCGAGATGGTTCTTGCCGAACTGACCGGTGGCGTAGCCGAGCGGTTTCAGCAGCGATGCGATCGTTGGGTCTTCGGGGGACATTCCGACGTCCACTCCGGGCATGCCGACCTTGGACAGGCCTGTGCGATACACACTTTGGCCGGTGATGAATGACGATCGGCCGGCCGTACAGCTCTGCTCGCCGTAGGAATCGGTGAACAGCATGCCTTCTTTGGCGATGCGGTCGATGTTGGGTGTTCGATAGCCCATCAGTCCCATGCTGTAGCAGGACAGATTGCTGATCCCGATGTCGTCGCCCCAGATGACCAGGATGTTGGGTTGGTTGTTCGGCATGTGCCAGGCCTCGCTTTCGTATCGGATGCTGTTGTCGCGCCTGCTACCTGTCCCCTCGACCCAGTCCTGACGTTATGTGCCCACAGCGCATCGGAGGACGGACTTGCCCGTCTCTCAGGGAAAACACAACTCCTGCTTGGTCAGTCCTTGGCCAGGAACGCGTGCAGCTTCTCGACCGCGTGGTCGATGCTGAAACTGGCCGGTGGGTGCCGCGGCTTGAACTCCTCGAACGTTTCGAGGAATTTCGTCGCCATCGCCGTCGCGTAGAACACGAAGTAGTCGTGGCGCAGCATCCACTCGTAGTACGTGTTCGACGTGATGTCGGCGTACTCGTAGGGGTCGGTGCGCAGGTTGAACAGCTTCGGCACGCGCAAAGGCGTGAACGGTTCGGCCCAGATCCGCAGTGTGCCCTGGCAGCGCTGCTCGGCGAACACGATCTTCCAGTTCTCAAACCGCATCGCCACCAGATCGCCGTCGTCGGAGAAGTAGAAGAACCCGCGTCGAGGGCTCTCCTCGACCTCGCCGGTCAGGTACGGCAACAGGTTGTACCCGTCGACGTGGACCTTGTACTCAGTCTCGCCGTCGGCCCCGGCTTTGTGCCCCTTCTTCAGCTTCTCGCTGATGTCGGGGTCACCCGCGGCCGCGAGCAGGGTGGGCAGCCAGTCGTGGTGCTGGACGATCTCGTTGGAAACCGTGCCCGCCTTGATCTTTCCGGGCCACCGGATCAGCTCCGGCACCCGGAAGGCGCCCTCCCAGTTGGTGTCCTTCTCACTGCGGAACGGGGTGGTGCCGGCATCGGGCCAGGTGTTGCGGTGCGGGCCGTTGTCGGTGGAGTAGATGACGATGGTGTCGTCGGCGATCCCGAGCTCGTCGAGCACGTTGAGCACCGTGCCCACATTGCGGTCGTGGTCGATCATCGTGTCGTGGTACGGCGACTGCCACAACCCGGCCTGCCCACGGCTTTCCGGCTTGGTGTGGGTGTAGAGGTGCATATGGGTGAAGTTGCACCACACGAAGAACGGGTTGCCCTCGCCGTGCTGGCGCTTGATGTAGTCGACGGTCGCGTCGGCGATGTCCTCGTCGATGGTCTCCATGCGCTTGGTGTTCAGCGGACCGGTGTCCTCGATGGTCTGCTTTCCGACCGCCCCGTACTTCGGGTCATCGGGTTCGGTCGAGACCGTGTCGGTGGCTTTGCACTTCAAGACGCCACGCGGTTTGGCCAGGTTGTAGAGCCTCGGGTAGCGATCCTCGTGCGGATAGTCGAAGTTCTCCGGCTCTTCTTCGGCATTGAGGTGGTAGAGGTTGCCGAAGAACTCGTCGAAGCCGTGCACGGTGGGCAGGTACTTGTTGAGGTCGCCGAAGTGGTTCTTGCCGAACTGGCCGGTGGCGTAGCCCATCGGTTTGAGCAGCTCGGCGATCGTCGGATCTTCGGCGGCCCAGCCGATGTCGGCTCCGGGTATGCCGACCTTGCTCATTCCGGTGCGGTAGACGCTTTGTCCACTGATGAAGGCCGCTCTGCCGGCGGTGCAACTTTGCTCACCGTAGGAGTCGGTGAATCGCATGCCCTCGTTGGCAAGGCGATCGATGTTCGGGGTGCGGTAGCCCATCAGCCCGTCGCTGTAGCAACTGAGGTTGCTGATGCCGATGTCGTCGCCCCAGATCACGAGAATGTTCGGCTTGCCGTTAGGCATGTTGGCTCCTCGCCTCGACAGATCCACCCCGACCCGATTCCGACCTTAGGCGCTCTGTGGCGTGCTCGCCGCGGCTTCGTCCGCCTGTCGCCGGATATTTACGCATTCGTCCAGCGTTGCAGTGGTAAGACCAAAGCCATGAGTGAGCCGACAGTCCGCGAGGCAGTGCGCACCCTGCACCCCGGTTACTTCGCGCTCGTCATGGGCACCGGAATCACGTCCATCGCAATGACATACCACCGTGCGCATGCGATTTCGGTGGTGCTGTTGTGGATCGCGGGCGTCGCCTACGTGGTTCTGGTGACGCTGACGGTCATCCGTATCGTCGCCTCCCGCCGTGAGTTCATGGCCGACCTGACCGATCCGAGCCGCGGTTTCGCCATGTTCACGTTCGTGGCCGCGACCTGCGTGGTCGGCACCCGATTGGCCGCCGACGGCCATTACGGGTTGGCGTTCACACTCTTGGCGATCGGCTGGGTCGCCTGGATGGTGCTGGGCTATGTGGTGCCGTGGACGGCGGTGCTCGGTCAAGCCGTCCGACCGGTGCTGCAGAGCGCCAACGGCACCTGGTTCATCTGGGTGGTGGCCAGCCAGTCCATCGCGGTGCTGGCCGCGGCATTGCAGCCCGAAATAGCCGTGGGCCGTTCGGAATTGGCGTTGCTGGCGGTGTTCTCCTGGTCGGTCGGGATATTCCTCTACGGTGCAGCGGGCATCTTCGTGGCCGTTCGGATGCTGGTGTACCCGCTGCTGCCCACCGATCTCACGCCGCCGTACTGGGTGGCGATGGGTGCCACCGCCATCACCGTGGTGGCCGGGGCTCGGATCGTGGAGATGGCGGATGCACCCATGGTCGCCGCCACGCGCGGCCTGATCGCGGGAACGTCGGTCTTCTTCTGGGCCTTCGGCACCTGGCTGATCCCCCCGCTGATCGCGGCCGGGATCTGGCGCCACTGGGTCCATCGCATTCCGTTGCGCTACGACGCCACCCTGTGGAGCGTGGTCTTCCCGCTCGGCATGTACGGCGTCGGTGGCCACTACCTCGGGCAGGCCGATCAGCTGCCGATCGTGGAGCGCATCGGATACATCGAGAGCTGGATCGCGCTGGCGGTGTGGGCGCTGGTATTCGTGGCGATGCTCCGCCACATCGTCCTCACGCTCTGGCTGGATCGCGATGTCGCCTCTGGCGTGGACGCCGTATCCGGCGCACCCTTGGAGGTGGAGGGTGATTGACATGTACGACAAGGATCTGACCAACAAATGGCTCGTCGAGATCGCGTTCTCCGAGGACGAGGTCCACACCCACGCGTCGGCCCGGGCACAGGTGCGCGATGACACCATGTCCACCACCGGGGACGCCTACCGCAACCCGAAAGACCCCGGCGCACCGATGATCGGCGAGGAGATCGCTGCGGCCCGTGCCCTCATCGCCTTGGGCAGCGATCTCCTGCATGCCGCATCGGCACGCATCGAGCAGTCCACGCACCACCCCGTGCATCTGTACCGCTGAACCGGGCTGGCCGGGTGTCCGCACCGGGTGCGGCACACTCTTCGGCATGTCCGACCACTCTTTGCGCGGGGTCATGTCGGTGACCGCGCCGATCGGCCTGGCGTTCATTCCGCTGGGCATGGCTCTGGGGCTGCTGGTGGTCCACGCGGGCCTGAATTGGTGGTGGGCGCCGGCCTTCGCCGCGGTGATCTACGCCGGATCCCTGGAATTCCTGATGGTGGGGCTGGCGGCCACGGCGGCACCTGTGGGCTCGGTCGCACTGACCACGTTCATCGTGAACAGCCGGCACGCGTTCTACGCGCTGTCGTTCCCGCTGGACCGCGTCAAGAGTCCGGTGGCCAAGCTCTACAGCACCTACGCGCTGTCGGATGAGGCGTACGCGGTGGCGGTGAGCCCGGCTGCCGAGCACTGGACGAGTCGGCCGATTCTGATGATGCAGGCGGCGTTGCAGGCGCTCTGGGTCACCGGTGCCGCGCTGGGGGGATTGATCGGTTCGGCGCTGCCGGTCGAACGATTGCAGGGGCTGGATTTCGCCCTGACGGCGCTGTTCGTCGTGCTGGCCATCGATGCGTACCGGCAGCGGCCCGACCGGCTGACCGCATTGACGGCGGTGGCCTGTGCAGTGGTTGCCTGGCTGTTGGTGCCCGGCCAACTGCTCGTCTGCGCGTTCGCCGGCTTCACAGTGGTGCTGCTGGCCCGACTCGGCGTCGAACGGCGCCGCCATGCCTGACGGCACCGGTCACATCGCGCTGCTGGTGGCTGTCGCGGCCGGTATCACCTGGGCGTTGCGCGCGCTGCCGTTCGCGGTTCTCGCGCCGATGCGGCACAGCACCGTGGTGCGCTACCTCAGTACGCACATGCCGCTCGGGGTGATGGCCATGCTGGCGATCTATACCTTGCGCGGCCACACCGATGGCAGTATTCGGCAAGTGCTGTGGTTGGGCATCGCGGTGGCTTCGACGGCGGCCCTGCACTGGGTGCGCGGCAGCGCGCTGTTGTCGATCCTGGCCGGTACGACGATCTATGTCGTGCTGATGTCGTTGTGGGCGTGAGGGATTCGCGCGGTCGGGCTCAGCGAGCGACCGCTGCGGCCGGCTCCTTCTTCGCCGACTCCATCTGGCGGAACATGTCGACGTAATAGGGCGTGCACTCTGCCATTGCCTGTTCGGTGGTGAACAACGGCTCGTAGCCCAGGTCGCGCTTGGCCTTCGCGATGGAGAAGTAGTTGTTGAGGTAAAGCCGTTCCACCGCAAGGGGTTCGATCAACGGCTCCGGCAGGGCGAACTTGAAGTGCAGCCACTGCCAGGCCATCATCACCTTGTGCACCAGGCGCCCTGACACATAGAACGTCGGCAGCGGGCGGCCGCACGCCGCGAGGACGGGGCGGGCGAACTCGAACATGTTGATGGGCTCGCCGTCGTTGATGAAGTAGGCCTGGCCGGGTGCGGTGCCGCCGGGGACCAGGTGCTGGCCGGCCAGGATGAACCCGTGGATCAGGTTGTGCACGTAGGAGTTGTCCAGCTTGATGTTCTTGTTGCCGACCAGGACCTTGACGTGTCCGGCGAGCACGTTCTCGAACACTTTGCGGAACATGGTCTGATCGCCGCGGCCCCAGATGCCGCTGGGCCGGATCGCGCAGGTGAGCATGCCGTGCTCGCCGTTCTGTGCCAGCACGAACTTCTCTGCCACGACCTTGGTCTCGGTGTAGAGGTCGTTGAACCGGGCGGTGTACGGCATGGTCTCGTCGCCGTTGACGATGTCTTGTCCGCCCATCACCACGCTGTTGGACGCGGTGTAGACGAAGCGCTTGACGCCGGCCTCCTGGGCCGCGTGTACGAGGTTCTTGGTGCCCTCGACGTTGACGGCGAAGCTGCGCTGCCGGTACTCCTCGGTGACCGAGGCGCCGCCCATCAGGTCGATGATGGCCGCGGTGTGAATGACGGTGTCGATGTCCTTGACGGCCGCGGCCACGGTCTGCTTGTCGCAGATGTCGCCCTCGATGACCTCAAGGCCGGCGTGGTCGGCCAGCGGTGACGGCGCGCGGTCGAAGGAGCGCACCACGTATCCGCGGTCGAGCAGCTCGGTCACCAGATTGGCGCCGACGAAGCCGGAGCCTCCGGTCACCAGGACGCGGCCGAGTTCAGTGGTCAAAGATGCGTCACCCATGACGGGCAGCTTAACTGAAACAGGTTCCAGTTTCGAGCGCGATCGGCAAAAATAGTTGCTGGATCAATCTTCTTCGGCCTCGCGTGCAGCCAGTGCCTGCTCGACGCGCTGGCGGGCTCCGGCTAAGTGTTCCTCGCACCGTTGTGCCAGCTTCTCGCCTCGCTCCCAGAGGTTGAGCGAAGCATCGAGGTCGAGCCCACCCTGCTCCAGCTGCTGCACGACGGCGATCAGCTCATCGCGGGCCTCTTCATAGCCCAACTCACTAATAGGATTAATACTCACGATGCTCACACCTTCTATTCGCTGCCGTCACTGACGGCGGTGATCACTCCGTCCGACACCCGGACCCGCAGACGGGTGCCTTCCGGTGCGTCCGACACCGAACGCAGCACCGTCGGCTCACCCGACGCCGGGACCGTCTGCACCACCGCATATCCGCGGGCCAGCGTCGCTGCCGGGCCGAGCGCGGTCAGCCGCGCAGACAGATGGCCGATGGTATCGGTCTCCGCGGCGATCAGCCGGGTGATGTCGCGTTGGGCGGTGGCCCGGGCCCGCGAGATCTCGTCGGACCGTGCGGTGAGCCCCGCCAGGGGCTGCGCGAGGACCGGGCGGCTGCGCAGCTGCTCCAGGTGGTGCTGCTCGCGGTGCACCCAGTTGCGGAGCGCGCGGGCGCTGCGTCGATGCAGATCGGTGATCAGCGCCTGTTCGGCGGCGGCGTCGGGAACGATCCGCTTGGCCGCGTCGGTCGGGGTGGCCGCGCGGAGGTCGGCGACGAGATCGGACAGGGGAGCGTCGGGCTCGTGGCCGATCGCGCTGACCACCGGGGTGCGGCAGGCGACGATGGCGCGGCACAGCGTCTCGTCGGAGAACGGCAGCAGGTCCTCGACGCTGCCGCCGCCGCGCGCGAGGACGATGACGTCGACGTCGGGATCGGCGTCCAGCGCCGCCAGCGCGTCCACGATCTGGGGAACGGCATTGGGTCCCTGGACGATCGTGTTGCGGATCGCGAAACGCACCGCGGGCCAGCGGGTGGTGGCGACCGTCGTCACGTCCCGTTCGGCGGCTGACGCGCGTCCGGTGATCAGGCCGATGGTGTTGGGCAGGAACGGGATCGGCCGTTTGAGGCGGGGGTCGAACAGTCCTTCGGCCTCCAGCAGCCGACGCAACCGCTCGATCCGGGCCAGCAGCTCACCGATACCGACCGCACGAATCTCGCTGACCCGCAACGAGAATGTGCCCCGACCGGTGTAGAAGTTGGGCTTGCCGCAGATGATCACCTGGGTGCCCTCGGACAGCTTGACCGGCGCATTGCGCACCAGATCGCGCGGGCACGTCAGGGTCAGGGACATGTCGGCGGCCGGATCCCGCAGCACCATGAAGACGGTTTTGGAGTCCGGCCGGATCTTGAGCTCGGTCAGCTGCCCTTCGACCCACACCGTGCCGAGTCGGTCGATCCACTTGGCGACGCGGGTCGCCACGGCCCGCACCGGCCAGGGGTTCTCCGGCGACTGGCCCGGTTCGGTCACTTCGCGGTCGCGCGGGTGATCCTGTTGGCGAGCAACGTGACGAACGGTGCGCGGGCCCGGCCGGCCTCCTCATAGGCCAGCAGCGCTTCGAGGTCGGCCACGCGCAACGACGTCAACCGGGCCCGAAGCTGAGCCAGCGTCAGCGCGTCGTAGCCGAGCTCGCCCGCGATGTCAGGCGCCGCCCCTGTGCCGGCGGCACGTGCGGACTTGCCGTTCGTCCCAGCTGCGGCCTCGGGCTCCCCGGTGCTGTACAGCGCGAACCGCCCCTCGGTACGCCGGTCGCCGTCGGTGGCCTCTGCGTCGTCTACCGTCGCGCCGTCGAGGTCGGAGTCGAGATCCTCGTCGAAGGTGGCCCACTCGGGCTGCTCGTCCTTGGGCGGAAACAGCTGTTCGAGCGTTTCATCGCCCTTGACCACCAGCTCGGCAAGGTTCTGCTGGACGTGCATCACGATGTTGGCCGCCTGGCTGGCCACCGTCATGGGGTACGTCAGGATGGTTTGGGGCAGCTTGCGAGTTTCCTCGATCGCGGTCGCAGCCGCGCCCACCAGCAGCCGGACCCCGTACGGTGCAGTTCCCATGTGCATAGACTAGCCACAGCCACGGCTGGCTCCGTTGCATTGTCGCCCCGTACCCTGGAGCCATGCCGCCGACAATCAATATGGGTATCCCGGGTGCCACGAGCTCGGTGAGGTCAGGCGGCGGTTCGCAAGCCTCTGGCAAGCGAGTCCTGCTGGCCGAACCGCGCGGATACTGCGCGGGTGTGGACCGCGCCGTCGAGACCGTCGAGCGCGCCCTGGAGAAGCACGGCGCACCGGTCTATGTGCGCCACGAGATCGTGCACAACGTGCACGTCGTCGAAACGCTGGCCAAGGCCGGCGCGGTGTTCGTCGACGAGACCGACGAGGTGCCCGAAGGGGCGATCGTGGTGTTCTCGGCACACGGCGTCGCGCCGACCGTGCACGTCGAGGCCGCCGCCCGCAATCTCCGGACGATCGACGCCACCTGCCCGCTGGTCACCAAGGTGCACAACGAGGCCAAGCGGTTCGCCCGCGACGACTACGACATCCTGCTCGTCGGTCACACCGGCCATGAGGAGGTCGTCGGCACCGCGGGTGAGGCACCCGACCACGTCCAGGTCGTCGACAATCCGGACGCGGTGGACCAGGTGACAGTGCGTGACCCGAACAAGGTCATCTGGCTGTCGCAGACCACGCTGAGCGTCGACGAGACCATGGAGACGGTGCGCCGGCTCCGTGAGAAGTTCCCGACGTTGCAGGATCCGCCGAGCGACGACATCTGCTACGCGACGCAGAACCGTCAGGTTGCCGTCAAAGCGATGGCGCCCGAGTGTGAGCTCGTGATCGTGGTCGGCTCGCGTAACTCGTCGAACTCGGTGCGGCTGGTCGAGGTGGCCCTCGGCGCCGGATCCGACGCCGCCCACTTGGTCGACTACGCCGAAGACATCGACCCGACCTGGCTGGAGGGCGTCACCACGGTGGGCGTCACCTCCGGTGCATCGGTGCCCGAGGTGCTCGTGCGCGGTGTGCTCGAGCGGCTCGCCGAATATGGTTACGGCACTGTGCAGCCCGTGACCACCGCCAACGAGACGTTGGTGTTCGCGTTGCCGCGTGAGATCCGCCCGCCGCGCGCCTGATCCCGGACCCGGCTGACCCGCCTTCAGTCGTCGTATTCCCAGGAGTGACGTCCTCGGGCTGCCGTGCCCTTCGTCGAGCGCGGTCGCGTCCGGTGTCCTACGCGGTGATCCTCGTCGTCGGCACCGCGGTACCGCACCCGCGACACCGGGTGGTGCGTCGAACGGCCCGAACCGTTGGGCTGATTCGGCTGCTCGAATGATTCCTCGAACGGCTGATAGTCGTCGAATCGGCGACGCTGCCGCTGCGGGCGCTCACGCGGGGCCTCGAATGCGCCGGCCTCGCGCCGCTCGGGCGGTGGTTGCTTGCGCGGTTCACGCGGCTGGGTGCGCACCCGCCGGCGCGGCTCACCCGCCCCGGGCTCGGCCGAACGTGGGGGCCTGGGCCGTCGTGGCCGCTCGGGAATCGCACCGTCGGGTTGGTTGCCGAGATCGCCGACGGCCGCACGGTCGGGGCGGGGGCGAGGCGGCGCCGTGCGTTTGGTGGGCCTGCGCTCGCCTCGGGGGCGCCCGGCGCCTGCTCCGGCCGCCGCTGCAGCCCCTGCGCCGGATTCGGCACCGGCGGGACGTCGCCGTGGCGGTCGTTCGGAGGGACGACGTCGCGGCGGGACATCAGCGGCGGGATCATGCTCGGCGGTCCGGTCCCGGCGCGTAGACGCCGTGGCGGGTTTGCGGAGAACCAGCCCGGAAAGTTTTGTTGTGACGGATGACACAATTCCCGAGACGGGCGTCGCCATGGCTGTTTTCGGCGTTGCGGAGCCGGCCGCTTCGTCGGCGCCGGCGTCCTTGCGCGATGTCAGGCCGACATACCACCGGCCGAGGCCGATCAGCAGCACTGTGGCCGAGAGGAACAGCATCAGCGGGAAGCGTTCGATCAGGGGATATCCGCAGTTGATGGCCAAGTCTTTGGCGCCCTGCAGCTCGCCCCCGTGGAACAGGAAATAGGACCCGGGTACGGCGACGAACAGGATCAGTGGGGGCTGGATCACCGCGGTGAACAGACCGGCCTGCTGAACGGCGAGGACGGCTGCGATGCACCCGAGGGAATAACAGATCGCGAAGACCGAACTGAGCTCCCGGTTGCCTGCACCGGCATCGAAGGCAAAGCCGATCGCGGTAGCCGTGATCGCCAAAAGGACAGCTCCCCACCACGGCACACCGGCGAATCGCGGGTGTACAGAGCGATGGTCAGCCGGCACTGCCGACTGTGCGCGCTGTCCTGACACACGTTGACCGTACCGGCTCTGTCTGGCCGCGTGCTGCCAGCTCGCGCTGGCGTGCCGGTCACACGGGCCTAGACTCTCTTCTCTGTGAGCCTGAACCTGGGAATCGTCGGTTTGCCGAACGTCGGAAAATCGACTCTGTTCAATGCCCTGACGCGTAACGACGTGTTGGCGGCCAACTACCCGTTTGCGACCATCGAGCCCAATGAGGGCGTGGTGCCGTTGCCCGATCCCCGGCTCGACAAGCTCGCCGAGATCTTCGGCTCGGAGAAGACCGTGCCGGCCCCGGTGACATTCGTCGACATCGCCGGCATCGTCAAGGGCGCGTCCGAAGGTGCGGGCCTCGGCAACAAGTTCCTCGCCAACATCCGTGAGTGCGATGCCATCTGTCAGGTGGTGCGGGTGTTCGCCGACGACGACGTGGTGCACGTCGACGGGCGGGTGGACCCGCGCTCGGACATCGAGGTGATCGAGACCGAGCTGATCCTGGCCGACATGCAGACGCTGGAGAAGGCGGTGCCGCGCCTGGAGAAGGAAGCCCGCAACAACAAGGAACGCAAGCCGGTGCTGGACGCGGCGGTCGCGGCGCAGGCCGTGTTCGACGACGGCAAGACTCTTTTTTCGACCGGTAAGGACTGGTCGATCCTGCGTGAGCTGAACCTGATGACCACAAAGCCGTTCCTGTACGTGTTCAACGCCGACGAGTCGGTGCTCACCGACGCCGAGAAGCAGGCCGAGCTCCGGGCACTGGTGGCCCCGGCCGACGCGGTGTTCCTGGACGCGAAGATCGAATCGGAGCTGATCGAGCTTGACGACGAGTCCGCCCAAGAGCTGCTGGAGTCGATCGGGCAGACCGAGCGTGGCCTGGATGCGTTGGCCCGCGCCGGTTTCCACACTCTGCGACTGCAGACGTATCTGACGGCGGGACCGAAGGAATCGCGCGCCTGGACCATCCACCAGGGCGACACCGCGCCCAAGGCCGCCGGCGTGATCCACACCGACTTCGAGAAGGGCTTCATCAAGGCCGAGGTGGTCTCGTTCGACGATCTCGTCGAGGCCGGGTCGATGGCCGCGGCCAAGGCCGCCGGCAAGGTCCGCATGGAAGGCAAGGACTACGTGATGGTCGACGGGGACGTCGTGGAGTTCCGCTTCAACGTGTAGCGCGGCGTCGTCAGTTGCTACGCATACCGTCTTTGGCATGAGTGAGTGGGAAGCATTCGTCTGCTGCACCTGCTATCGCGACGGCCGAGCCACGGAGCCGCCATGCTCGCACGATGAATTGATGACCAACCACCACGGCATCGTGACGCTGAAGCGAAGTAAGAATCCGGGTCAAGACCCAGATGACCTGTGGAACTGGCGCGTCGGCGACCGCGACGATCTCACGGGACGCGCCTGTGTTCACCCGTGGATGCATCTCGTCGATGAGATCTTCTATTGGCCCGGTAGCTTCTCTCATTCCGCTAGCTATCCCACAGTCGAGCGCTTGGTAGGCGGCTCCGACTATCCCAACCTCAATGAGGCGATTCACTCACCACCTCAGTACGAATACGCATCCGGTGGTATATGGCTCACCGCAGCTCAAGCCGCCGACACACTTGCGGAATTGACGACCCTCCGCGCGAAGTCGTCGCGCGATCTCGATGTTGCCGACGTGCATTTCCTGAAGGTTTTGGCTCGGCTCTTGATCGCGGCGACGGGAACTGGCAATCCCATCATCAACCACTACAACGGCGTCGGTGATGACTCGGGTTGGTGAACTGCCGCGGCAGGTCATTTCGAATGTCATTCCGGCCATACCCGTGTATCCCGACGGTGATTACTACGTGCACATGACCTCGGACCTTCGTTGGGGAACGTTCGGACACCCCTGGCAGCAGACCCTGACGATCTGGGGCGACGAACTGATCGCCAGTCTCGGCACTGAACTCGTCACCTGGCTCCTGCGACATCGGCAGAGCCCGGCCTAAAGCTGCGCGCCGCGACGACAGCGACCGGCCGCGCTATATAATCATTCATATAGCGAGCTAGGGGAGTGCATCATGGCTGTCACCAGCGTGGACCTTGATCCGGAACTGATAGAGCGTGCCAGGGCTCTCACGGGCGAGCGATCGAACCGAGCCGTTCTGGATCTTGCATTACGCCGGCTCATCGCGTCGAAACAGAAGGGCGCAATGATCGACGGCATCGCGGGATTGGCCGACCTCGCCACCGAGTTGGGTGCGCCCGTGATCTCGCCGGACGTGACCGAGACCTCGTGACGGACTACCTCGTCGACAACTCGGTCTGGGCAAGGTTGGCCATCGGAGACGAGGCAATCGCTGCGCGACTGCGGCGCATCGAGCGAGCGCCTGCCGACTTGTTCGTCACATGTCCGCCGCAGGTACTCGAGTTCTGCCACAGCGCTCGCACGCCCGAGGAGCACGCGCACTATCGCGAGCAGATCTCGCTCGGCTTCCCGCTCGAGCGGGCGCCCGACGAATCGGTGGTGCTCGAAATTCAAAGCGCCCTATGGAATTCAGGCCTCGTTCGGGCGGCAGGTTCACTCGACATCCTCATTGCCGGATATGCCATTCTGAATGATGCGACTGTGCTGGCCGCAGACCACGACTTCGACCACATCGCCAGGGTCGTCGAGTTACGCCACGAGTACATCGCACCTTCGTCGTGACGTTGTTTGGCGCTGAAACGTCGTGGAGTTCCGCTTCAATGTGTAGGTCTGGTGGCAAGCCTGCTGCCAAGTAACCGGGAGGCGTGCGCGTGGATTCAAAGGCTGGCGTGCTGTTCGATGTATGTGCTGCGCTTCATGTCGGGGACCCTCGGTCTGCTAAGGCGACCCTGAGGTCGCGCTATCCGTTCGAGCCGGCAGAGAAGATCGCCCGCCGGTTCTCTGTACGTCAGTCGATGGCCCTGTTCATGCGTGATGGCTTTATCGACATCTATAAGGGCAACCGACTCATCAACCCCGGCGTTCTCCGCCTCCTCCATGTTGTGCTGGGGGACGACTTCCCGGCACATCCAAACTGGAAGGTCTCAGAGACGCACCCCGCTTTCTGGGAGTTGTTCCCGACGGTCGATCATGTCGTGCCCGTCAGCCGAGGTGGGCCCGACGACGCGTCGAACTGGGTAACAGCGTCGATGCTGAGCAATCAGGCTAAGGCCCAGTGGACGTTGGACGAACTCGGTTGGGAGCGGCATCAGGCTGGCGTTGTTGAGGAGTGGGACGGGATGTCGCGGTGGCTGGTCGGCTATCTCGCGGCGAACCCGACCGTGTTGGCGGAGGCAGCTGAGCCCCACCGTCGCTACATCCAAACATGGCTTACCGTCACCAAGGCGGCGATAGAAGGGGATGACCAACCGGTGGAGTACCGCTTCAATGTGTAGCGCGCTCGCGCGTTGTCATGCTCATTTCAGGTAGTAGTGATCGAACAGGGGTGAGCCATTCGGCTTACGGCCGGCCCGAAATCGCGCAAACACATGTTCAACTTCAGCGGCGATGGGTGAGATGTAGTCGTGCCAAACGTCCCACCGCCCGTGTGGGTAGCCAAGCAAGTTGTTCAGCGCGTTGTTGATTGCGAGATCCTGCTCGGCCTCGTCTGCCCAATCTGGCCAGTGCTCGGCGATGCGTCGGACCTCGGTGCGGTGCAGTCCGAACAACGCATGAAATTCCCAGTCGGGGAAGAACGGCCCGTCGACAGCGGCCCACAGACATTGTCGGATCACCGCGGCGTCGTCGACTTCGTCGATCACATTCGGAAACTTAACGCCAAGCCCGACACTGCGGAGAGTTGATTGGGTGTGGTAACTCGGTGCAGTCGCGCTTCAACGGGTAGGGGCGGCTCTGTCGAAGTACTGCACCAGGCAGAACTCATGCCCCTCGGGATCCAGCATGTTCAGCACAACCCCCTCGTCGTAGTCGTGCCGGACGCCGGAGAAGCGTCCACCCAGCTCCTCGACCTGAAGACGTCCGGCGTCGATGTCATCGACCTCGACGTCCAGGTGGATGCGTACCTTTCCGGCTTTCGGTTCGGCTACGCGCTGGAAGGTGAGGCGGGGAAACCGTCCCGCGCGCGAGCCCACAGTCGCCCAGGCCGGATCATCTCCGTGTTCGCTCGACGCTGCAATGCCGAGCACTGCGGCCCAAAAGGTCGACATCCGAATGGGATCGGCGCAATCGATGGTTACTCCGGACCAACGGTTGCCCATCGTCTCTCCCGGTGTTCTCGGCACGGATTTCCGCGTTTACGTTCTTCGTAACTAGTTGATGATTTCGCCACGGCCCTCGGCATGGATCGCGGACAGACGGTCCCGCCACAGCTGGAGCGCCTCGGGCGTCAGTCGCGTCCAGTCGGTGACCTCGCCGACGATGCGGAGTGGCTCCCTGGTCCGGTAGGACCGGGTGGGATTGCCAGGGAACTTCTTGTCGGTGACGTTGGGATCGTTCTCGAAGTCCCCGGTCGGTTCCACGGCGTAGACCCGCGGAATCCCGTCGCCCGCGGCGAGCTCGGCAGCGAGGCCTGCGCCGTCGCGTAGCGCGGTGAAGTAGATGTGGTTCATCACGACTTCGGGCCGGTAGTTGGAACGGAACCCGGCGGTGAGGTGATCGCCCACCCGCAGGTCGGCCTTGGTGCCGTGAAAGAACGGCCCGTCATCCGAAACCTCGTCCATCTCGACAGGTTACAAACAAGCCAGGGATGCCGAACGCTCTTCACATTCGGGGCTCGGCCTGCGGATCGAACGCGGCTTCGCGTGCACTGTGAACCGCGGTGACGACGGCCGCGGCCGCGGCCTCCACTCCCGACGCAGTATCGACGCGAAGAACTTCGCGGTCCCACGGCTCGTAGATCCGGTCCTCGACCTGTTGCCACGTCGGCACGGTCAATCCATCGATGTCTGAGGTCCGGGTATCGACGCGTCTGCGGTGCAGGCTCCGATCACTGCAGATCACCTCGACGTCAAGAAGTGTGGCTCGCGCGGTCCGTGCAGCCTCAGCCCAGGCTCGTCTGGTGATGCCGAGCGGATTCACGCTGTCGGCCACGACGTCGTGCCCCGCGCTCAGGAAATCGGAAGCGATCGCATAGGCGATCCGATAGCCGGCATCGGGGACCGCGTCCCAACCGCCGGCCCGACCGATGAATCCCGACGCCGTCATGGCCGCCTCGATCGTGTCGAGTCGTACATGTACTGCGCCGATTTCAGCGCTCACGTGGCGTGCCACGGTGGTCTTGCCGACGCCAGGGAGCCCCGACAGCACGACGAGAACCGGTGTGCGCTTCCGGGTGGTCACGGCACCTGATGCTACGTCCGGTTTGTCGGAGTGCGTGTCTAGCATGCTGCGGTACCGGCCGCCGAGCGGTCCGGTGCAGTGACGGTGAACCCTCAGGAGTTGTTGACATGAAGTTTCTTTCGACCCGCATCATCACGGCCGACGTCCAGCGGCTCGCGTCGTTCTACGAGTTGGTCACCGGGGTCAGGGCGGTCTGGGGCAACGAACTCTTCGCCGAGATACCGACGCCGGTCGGCACGCTGGCGATCGGCAGCGAGAAGACCGTTCCGCTGTTCGGGCAGGGTTCTGGCGAGCCTGCGGCCAACCGAAGTGCGATCTTCGAGTTCATCGTCGACGACGTGGATGCCGAGTACGCGCGGTTGGCCGGTCAGTTGGACGACGTCGTCACCGAGCCCACGACCATGCCGTGGGGTAACCGCGCGCTGATGTTCCGGGATCCCGACGGCAATCTCGTCAACCTGTTCACGCCGGTCACCGATGCCGCACGCGCCAAATTCGGGCTGTGACTCGGCGATGCCGACGTAGCATTTCGAGGTGAGCTTCGAGGTTCCGCCGGACGCCTATGCGCGATTCATGGGCCGCTACGCCGAGCCTCTTGCGAAGGTCTTTGCGGCGTTTTCCGGGGTGAGCGCCGGCGACAACGTACTCGACGTGGGATGTGGGCCGGGTGCGCTGACAGCGCATCTGCTGTCGGTCGGAGCCCGGGTCGCGGCGATCGATCCCTCACCGCCGTTCATCGACGCGCTCCGTGCGCGCTTCCCGGATGTCGACGTGCGCCAGGGTACGGCAGAAGAATTGCCCTATGGCACGGCTGCCTTCGATGCCGCCCTCGCCCAGTTGGTTGTGCACTTCATGACAGATCCGGTAGTCGGCATCGGGCAGATGGCCCGCGTCACGCGGCGTGGCGGAATCGTCGCAGCATGCGTGTGGGACGGGCCGACCGGTGCACTGGCACCCTTCTGGGAGGCCGTTCACCTGATCAATCCTGACGCTGAGGATGAAGCACTACTTTCCGGTGCTCACCGAGGGCATCTGACCGAGATATTCGAAGCCGCCGGGCTGCGTGATGTGGAAGAGCGTCCGATTGCCGCCGATGTGGTGCATCCGACGTTCGAGGAGTGGTGGGAGCCATACACATTCGGTGTCGGCCCGGCTGGTGACTATGTTCAGGGCCTCGACGACGCCGGTCGTGCGCATCTCGAATCGGTGGCTCGCGAACATCTCGGCAGTGGCTCCTTCACCGTCACCGCCACCGCGTGGGCCGCGCGCGGGACAGTCTGACCGGAGCCGGTGACGCTCTAATCGGTCAGAACAGCTTGCGCGCCAGCTTCCAGGCCTGGTCGCTGTAGGGCGGGTACAGCATCTTGGACAGGTCGGGCCGCGTGGGCTTGGTGAGCACCGTCTTGGCATGGCTGAACTCCTGGAAGCCCCAACGCCCGTGGTAGGCACCCATCCCGGAGTTGCCCACGCCGCCGAACGGCAGCCGGGTGGTCGACGCCTGGAATGCCACATGATTGATGAGCATTCCGCCTGCCGACACCTCGGACACCACACGATTGCGGACCGCGCGGGATCGGCTGAAGAGGTACGCGGCAAGTGGTTTCGGCCGGGAGTTCACGAAATCGATGGCGTCGTCAACGGAATCGACGGTCACCACCGGCAGGATCGGCCCGAAGATCTCCTCGGTCATCAGCGGTTCTGAAGGGGAGGGATTGAGCACCACGGTCGGCTCGACCGTGAGCGACGAGTGGTCGAGCCCGCCTCCGAAGACGATCTCCCCGCGGGTATCGATCAGATACTCACTCAGCCGCTCAAGATGATCGAGGTTCAAGACCCGCATGCCTTTTGACTGGTTCACCTGCTGACGGACCCAGGCATCACACAGTCGGTCGACGAATCGCTCGGCGACGTCGCGGTGAGCGAGCACATAGTCAGGGGCGACGCACACCTGGCCGGAGTTGATGAGCTTGGTCCACGCGATCCGGGCGGCGGCGACATCGACGTCGCAGTCGTCGGCGAGGATCACCGGGCTCTTGCCGCCCAATTCCAGAGTGACGGGTGTCAGATGTCGTGCTGCCGCGGCCAGAATCTTGCGGCCGGTCTCGGCGCCACCGGTGAACAAGATGCGGTCGAATTCCTGCTCGAGCAACAGCTCACTGGTCGAGCGTGCGCCTTCGACCACGGCCACGGCATCGTGATCGAGATAGCGCGGCACAAGGTCGGCCAGCAGTCGTGATGTTCGCGGTGCGAACTCAGAAGGCTTGATCAGCACGGTGTTTCCGGCCGAGATGGCACCGATGGCGGGGCCGAGCGTCAGCAGGTAGGGCAGGTTCCACGTCCCGATGATCAGGACGGTTCCGTAGGGTTCGTACTCGACCCAGCCCCGCCCGGGCCACTGGGGCAGTTCGAGCATCCTCCGGTCGCGGCGCATCCAACGCTTGACATGCTTTGCGGCGTAACGGGCTTCGGCCACCGTGCCTGCGATATCGGTCAACCAGGATTCGAAGGGCGCCCGACCGAGATCTGCCGACAGCGCTTCGATGATCTCCGTCTCGTTGTCGATCATCAGGTCCGCGAGCCGATGCAGCTGATCTGCTCGCCAGTGCGCCGATCGCGTCCGGTCGCTACGGAAGGTCGCTCGCAGGGTCTTGATGATTCGACTGATGTCGACCTCGGTCGCCTCGTCATCGACCGCTGCGTCGTTGCCGTTCCTGGATGTTGTTCCCGTCATCGCTGCCCCCGGTGAGTGAATATGTATTCACATATATTCTCGACGGTGTGTTCTATTTCCACCATCAGACCTGATAGAGACCCTATCTATCAAGAATGGACATTAACATAATGCCGCGTGCGGGGGAACCGTGTGCAGGCCGGGCGCCACTCTTGACCGATTGATCCGGGCGGGCTCGTTGATCCGAGGAATCGACTACCCGTCGGGCCATGTCGGTCTCAGTCGACGATTACCGAGACTTCGTCACCCAGTCGGTAGCCCACGGCCAGGGGCAATTGATCGCCGCTCCAGAACGAGCCGGGATCGAACCAGTTGTAATGCTTCTCGGTGGTCAGCAGGCCCATCTCCTCGTAGGCGATGGCCACGGTTTCGGCGCAGTAGGCGGTCTCCAGCCCGACCTGGCGGCTGCGCGCCTTCTTGCGGTCGGCTGACTCGCGAACCTTCTTGTGCACAAAGGGAATTCCGCGGGTGAAGTCGCTGACGATCGGTACCCGCCCGCGCAGCCAGCGTCCGGTCAGTCGCGCGGTGGTGGGGAAGGCGGTGCCGTTCATCCGGGCGATCACCTTGAGCAGCTGGTCTTCCTGCTCGCGCGACGCGAAGGGGGTGAGCTGACGCAACCAGCAGCGTTGCCCGTAGCTGTGCGCCCATCGTTCGACGACTTCGCGGGCATCGTTGAGTTGCACCCCGCGGTGGTTGGTGCCGGTCCATACGTCGAGCATCTTGTCGCCGAGTTCGGCGTGCCAGATCAGCGGAGGCAGGTCATCGATGGCCACCGTCATCCCGACGTGGTTGACCGGGCTGTTGGTGAGGGTCTGGATCGCCCGGTCTGGTCCGGAGCCGCCGCGGAACAGCCAGATGTCACCGGTCCGAGTCTCCTCGAGCGCCTTGGTCAACGACACGGTGTTCGCTTTCACATGCGCAGCTTATGCACACTGGGTGCATGCGAAGCATGTGGAAGTGGGCGGGACTGGCCGGTGTCGCCGGGGTCGTGGCGGGCGGCGTCATGGTGGCGCGTGATCAGCGCCGCCGAAATGCCTACACCCCGCAGGATATTCGCGAGCGTCTGCACCAGCGATTGGCCGAGGCCGAGCACGGCGAGCCGAAGCGCTGAGTCCTACTGCATCAACTCGGCAATGTCGGTAGGGATCGGTGCGACCGGCTCGCGGCGCACGCCGTGGTGCGGTGACCACACCAGGTTCACCTGCAGCGCCGGGTCGAGATCGGGGTAGTCGGAACGGATGTGACAGCCCCGGGTCTCGCGTCGTTCCAGCGCGCACTCGAGCGTGGCACGGGCAGAAAGCACTGCAGACCGGAGGTCGAAGGCGTGTGCCAGGTCCGCGAAGCCGCTGATGTCGGTGTGCACACCCACGTCGGCCATGCGTGCCTCGATCTCCCCGAGCGCTGCCAATCCGGAGAGCAGGCCGGCCTCGTCTCGGACCACTCCGGCGTGCTCGGTCATCAGGTTGCGGACCACACGCTGCAACCCGCGGATGTTCTCGCTGCCATCGGCGGCCAGCAGTCGGTCGACTCGCGCCTCAGCTTCACGGACCGCCGCCAGTGACCGACGCTGGGCGGTGAGCCGCGCCGAGTAGTCGGCTGCGGCTTGCCCGGTCAGCCGGCCGTAGACCATCACCGCGATCAAGGAGTTTCCGTCCAGCAGGCCTGCGCCGTGCAAGCCGGTGGTGGCTTCGCCGGTGACGAACAGCCCGTCGATCTCGGTGCCGTGGTCCTGGGGCCGGTCAGCGATCCCGCCCAACGAGTAGTGCGCGATCGGGGCCACCTCGATCGGGTCCCGGGTGACGTCGCGCCCCTGGAGCTCCAACACGGTCTGGTAGACCTGCGGCAGTCGGGTCATGACCTTCTCGGCAGGCAGATGCGACAGGTCCAGCCAGACCCCGCCGGTCCGGGTGCCGCGCCCCGCCTTGATCTCGGCGTAGGACGCCATCGCGACCCGGTCCCGACCGGCGCGCTCCAGGTGCTCGGGGTCGTAGCGGGTCATGAACCGTTCGCCGACGGTGTTCAGTAGTAAACCGCCCTCTTCGCACACCGAATCGCTGATCAGCGTCCCTGCCACGTTCTCGGGACCGAGTAAGCCGAACGGCCGGAACTGCACCAGCTCGGCGTCCCGCAACCGGGCGCCCGCCTCGACGGCGAGGCGAAACGAGTCGCCGGTGTTCTCGTCCCGGCGGGCCGATGTCCGGCGCCAGATCCGGGTGTGGCCACCTGTCGCCAGGACGACCGCGTCGGCGTGCACGAGATACCGTGCGCCGTCGACGAGATCGAAGCCGTAGGCGCCGAAGACCGCTCCGTCGTTCACCAGGATCTGAGTCACATAAACCGTCGGGAGGGTCGGGATCCCGAGCCGGACCGCGTGTTCGCGCAGGACGCGTTGCACCTCGCCGGCGTCGGCCTTGCGCCGGTACGGGTGGGTCCCGGCGGCCCGGCCTGCGTCGGGTCGCTCGACGCGCATGCCGAAGCGCTCCAGGTCATGGATGCCTTGGGTGGCGCCCTGGGCGACCCGCTGCACGGTGCGAGGATCGGCCAGTAGGCGGCTTTCCAGCAGAGTGTCGGCCGCGTGTTGTTCCCAGCCGTCGGCGGTGTCCAGCGCCGCGTTGATCCCACTGAGGGTCAGACCGGTGTGATCGTCATCCGGTGTGTGCTTGCCCACTGCCGTGACCGCCACCCCGGCCTCGGCGAGTTCGATGGCCACTCGCAGCCCGGCGGCCCCGACCCCCACCACCAGGACAGATGTGGCGAGCTGATGTTCGCGGGGTGACATGGAATCTCCTGGGGCAGACGGCCGGTTATAAGTACCGACCGGGCGGCGTCACGGTTTGTGACAATCCCGGTAGATTTCTCGCCAGCCGTGCACACCCGTGCCGCCCAGCCCTGCCAGGAGCCGTACGCATGAGTGCCAGCCCGTTGCCCAACCTGGTTGGCAGGCAACGCGAGTGCACCCAGCTGACCGAGCTGCTCAGCGGTCTGCGCCGCGGTGAGTCCGGGGTAGCGGTGATCCGGGGCGAGGCCGGTATCGGGAAATCGGTGCTTTTGGAGTACGTGGCGGCCCAGGCCGCGGGGATGACCGTGACCACCGCCCGCGGGATCGAGGCGGACATGGAGCTGGCCTATGCCGGCCTGCACCAACTCTGCGCACCGTTTCTCAGCACGATCGATGCGCTGCCCGAGCCGCAGCGGGATGCGCTGCGGGTCGCCTTCGGATTGGCGGCGGGGGACCCGCCGGATCGATTCCTGGTCGGCTTGGCGGTGTTGACCCTGCTCACCCGGGCCTCGGAGGCCAAGCCCGTACTGGTCATCGTCGACGACGCCCAGTGGCTGGATCAGGTGTCGGTGCTGACGTTGGAGTTCGTGGCACGCCGGCTGCTGGCCGAGGCGGTCGCGATGGTGTACTCCGTGCGCGATCCGGAGGGCCACGCGGTGCTCAGGAATCTACCCGAGCTGCGGCTCGGCGGGCTGGATCCAGCGGCGGCGAGCGAGCTGTTGGAGGGCGCGGTGGAGGGGCGGCTGGAGGAGCGGGTACGGGATCGGCTGGTAGCCGAGACCTCCGGCAATCCGCTGGCACTGCTCGAGCTCTACCGCGGCCGCAGTGCCGCCGAGCTCGCCTACGGCGTCGAGACGGGGACCGCGACAATTCGTGAATCGGTGTCGAGCCGCGTCGAACAGGACTTCGCCGACCGCATCCAGATGCTGCCTGCGCGGACCCGAACGCTGCTGTTGATCGCGGCAGCAGAGCCGATCGGGGAGGCGCGGCTACTGGTGCGCGCGGCGGACGCGATGAACATCGCGCCCGATGCCGCGCCCGCGAAGGCGGCCGGTCTGATCGAATTCGGTGAGTCCGTCCGGTTCCGCCACCCGCTGGTGCGCTCGGCGGTGTACCGGCAGGCCGATCCCGAGCAGCGCCGGGCCGTGCACCGGGCGCTGGCGGCCGTCACCGACCCGGTACTCGATCCGGACCGGTGTGCCTGGCACGCGGCAGAGGCGGCCGACGGGCCCGACGAGGAGGTTGCGGCGGGTTTGGACCACGCGGCAGGCCGGGCGCGGCAGCGCGGTGGCATGGCGGCCGAGGCGGTTCTGCTGGAACGCGCCACCGAGTTGACCCCGGACCTCTGGCGGCGCGGGCGACGGGCGCTCGCCGCCGCCGAGGCCCATTTCTCGGCCGCCTCCCCGGATCGTGCCACCGAGTTGGCGACCATGGCTAGCTTGTGCCCACTCGACCCGCTGGACCAGGCCCGGCTGGCGTGTCTGCGGGCCCGAATCCTGTTCGGCCGCAGTCGTAGTGACGAAGCTGCGCCGTTGCTGCTCGACGCCGCCGCGCAATTCGCGGCCGCTGGCTCACCGCTGGCCCGCGAGACGTACCTGGAGGCGATCAGCGCAACGGTCTTCGCCGGCCGGGTCCACGGCGCGGCCGGTGCCAAGGCCGCGGCAGTCGCCGCCCGGGCTTCCGGCGCTCCGCCGTCGAACTCCGCGGCCGCGGACCTGTTGCTCGACGGTGTTGCCACCCTGTTGGCCGACGGTTATGAGACCGGCGTGCCTGCGTTGCGCCGGGCCTTCGAGCCCTTCGCGCAGGAGGAGCTGCACAGCCGCGAGGCGACGATGCGATGGCTGCTGCTGGTGCCGGTCGCGCTGGAATCGTTCATCCACTACGGGTGGGATCTGCCCGCGTGGGACTCCTTCGCCACCCGTGCCGTGCGGCTCGCGCGTGACATCGGTGCGCTCGGGGTGTTGCCGCCGGCTCTGATCTACCTGGGCGGCGTCTATATCCACCATGGCGACTTCGCCACGGCGGCCCGCATGATCGACGAGGCCGACGCGATCTCCGCGGCGACCGGACAAACCCCTCACGCCTATGCCTCGCTGGTGCTGGCCGCATGGCGCGGTGAGGAAGAGGGCGCCGCGGGCCCGATCGCCGAGGCCAAAGCCCGTGCTGCCCAACACGGCGAAGTCTCCCTGCTAGGGGTCGCCGGCTACATCCAGGGATTGCTCTACAACGGCCTGGCCCGATACGACGAGGCACTCGCGGTCGCCCAGGCGGGCATCGAGCACGACGGCTACAACTTCACCGGCTTGTCGTTGGTCGAGCATGTCGAAGCTGCGGTGCGGTGCGGTGAGCTCGAGGCGGCTCGGTCATCGCTGGACCGTCTGGTCGAACTGACCCGCGCGGCCGGTTCCGGCTGGGCCCGCGGCATCAGCGCGCGCAGCCGCGCCCTGCTCACCGACGGTGACGAGGCGGACGCGCTGTACAGCACGGCCATCGAGGAACTTGCCCGCGACCGCGTGGTGGTCGAGGTGGCACGCACCCACCTGCTGTACGGCGAATGGTTGCGCCGGAACCGTCGGCGGGCACTGGCGCGGGAGCACCTCCGCACCGCACACCAGATGTTCGATGGCATGGGAGCCACGGCGTTCGCCGAACGGGCGCGGCGCGAACTGCTGGCCACCGGTGAGCACGTGCGAAGCCGGGAAACCGGGCCGACGACCAGTCTGACCCCGCAGGAGGCACAGATCGCCGCGTTGGCCGCCGCTGGAATGACCAACCCGAAGATCGGCGCGGAACTCTTCCTCAGCCCACACACCGTGGAATGGCACCTGCGCAAGGTGTACGCGAAGCTCGGCATCAGCTCCCGCCGCGAGCTGCCGGGTGCCCTGGCGCCGTCGGCCTAGCCCCGGTACGTAGCGGGCCCGCGTAGTCCGTGGTGCACACCCCACGGACTCGACCACGCAGTTCCGTGGCGCGACGGAGGCCCCGTGGCATCCAGGGTGGAGGTATGTCGACACCGGATGAACTGGACCTGGCTCTCGACATCTTTCTCACACATCGCACGCGGCTGTTCGGTATCGCCTACCGAGTCACCGGCGAGGTGTGTGGTGCCGAAGACCTGGTCCAGGAGGCCTGGCTGCGGTGGCAGCGCACCGATCGCACGATTGTGGAAAACCCGGCCGCATTTCTGACCACCACCACGACCAACCTCGCGATCAACGTCATCCAGTCGGCCCGGTACCGCCACGAGGCACCGACCGCGTCGCCGTTGGACTACCTGATCGACACCGTCGACGACGAGCCCGTGTCGCGGACCGAACAAACCGCTCTGGTCGAGGAGCTGCTGGCCCTGCTGATGGTGAGGTTGACGTCGGCGGAGCTGGCCGCCTACGTGCTGCGCAAAGGCTTTGAATACGCCTACGTCGACATCGCAGCGCTCCTGCGGACGAGTGTGGCGAACACGCGGCAACTGGTCCGCCGGGCCCAGACCCGGCTCGTTACCGGTGAGCGTGCCTCAGCGGTCCTGATCGCCACGCACCGCCGGCTTGCCAACGCGTTCTTGCGGGCCGCGCGCACCGGCGACCGCCGGGATCTGGAGCGGCTCCTCACCGGCGAGTACGCCGGCTCACGGGCCGCATGAGGGCCGAAACCTCAGGCCGGTTGGCCTGGACCGTCGAGACACCTCGCGTCGAGGAGATGGAGCGGCTCGACGGAACCCGGGGACGGCTTGTCGGACGGCGATGGGAGCGCACCACTCTCGACGACATGGTCACGGCGGTAGCGTGCGGTCGCAGTGCAGCACTGGTGCTGCGGGGCGAGGCAGGTATCGGCAAAACCGCGTTGCTCGACTACGTGGGCGACCATGCGCCCGGTTGCCAGGTGGTGCGCATCGCGGGGATCGAGGCGGAGGCGGAGCTGGCTTTCGGCGGGCTGCACCGGCTGTGCGAGCCGTTTCGGGAACATTTCGACCGGCTGCCTGTCCCACAGCGGTCGGCGCTCGAAACGGCGTTCGGGCTCAGCGCGGGCACTCCCGCGGACCGGTTCCTCGTCGGCCTGGCAGTCCTGAGCCTGTTGGCGGAGGCGGCGGCGCGGCAACCCGTGGTGTGTCTGATCGACGATGCGCAATGGTTGGATCGGATTTCCGCTCAGATCTTGTCGTTCGTCGGTCGCCGGCTGCTGGCCGAGCGGGTGGTCCTGCTCTTCGCGGTACGTGAGCCCGTCGTGGGGGATGCCCTGACGGATCTACCCGCGCTGCGGATCGAGGGCCTGGGCGATCACGACGCCCGGACTCTGCTGGCACGGGGCTGCCCGGGCCGCGTCGACGACCGGGTGCTCGATCGTATTCTGGCCGAGTCCCAGGGGAATCCGCTTGCACTCCTGGAACTTCCACGTGAGGTGACTGCTGCGCAGCTGGCCGTGGCTGCCGACGGGCTCGACGACCATTCGCTGGCCGGCCAGATCGAGCAGGGCTTCCGGCGCCGCCTTGGTTCGTTGTCATCCGAGGCCCAGCTTCTGGTGTTGCTCGCCGCGGCTGATCCGGTGGGAGATGTGGCGCTGCTGCGGCGCGCGGCCACACAGTTGGATATCGACATCGTCGCCGCGGGCGCCGAAGCACAGGCCGGGGACCTGCTCACGGTCGGCACCATGGTCCGATTCCGGCATCCACTGGTCCGTTCGGCGGCCTACCGTTGGGCGACGACATCGCAGCGGCGGCATGTGCACCGGGCGTTGGCGGAGGCGACCGACCCCGAACACGATCCCGATCGACGCACGTGGCACTTGGCAAGTGCCGCAGGGCACCCGGATGAGGAGGTGGCCTCCGCACTCGAGCTGGCCGCCGCCCGCGCCCGCGCCCGCGGGGGTGCTGCCGCGGCGGCGGCATTCCTCGACCGGGCCGCAGAGCTGACCCCTGATCCGCATCGACGTGGCTCCCGCGCGTTGGCCGCTGCGCAGGCCAAGAGCGAAGCAGGTGAGTTCGGTGAGGCTCTCGAACTGCTCGACGACCTCGCGACGCTGCCGTTGAACAAGCGTGAGCATGCCCTGGCCGAACTGGTGCGCGGACGAAGTCTCTTCGCCTTCCGCAGTGCCAGCGCGGGCCTGCCCTCACTGCTCGCTGCTGCCAAACAACTTGAGCCAGTTGACCGCGGTCTCGCGACCGAGACCTACCGCGACGCGTTCTACGCCGCCCTCACCGCCGGCAGATTGCCTGACGAGGTCGGCGTGGAGCAGGTGGCGGCTGCGATCCTGGCGATGCGGCGGCCCACGGACCCGGCTTGCTCAGATCTGCTCCTGGAAGGCGTTTCCCGGATCACGGTTGCGGGTTACGCACAGGGGGCGCCGCTGGTTCATCGTGCCCTCGCGGCCTATCGAACGGGCGAGTTCTCCCCAGCGGACGGGCTGGGCTGGCTGCCCTTGGCGTGCCGATTGGCGCACAACACTTGGGAATTCGACGCCTGGTCCACGCTGTCGGCCAGGCTGGTCGAGCTTGCTGTGGACGCCGGCGCACTTGCCGTCCTGCCGTCGGCGCTGCTGCTGCGGCTGTCGAACCGCGTCTATGCAGGTGACCTGGCGGCCTCCGACGCGCTGGTCGCTCAGGCGGCAACGTTGGGCGAGGTCACCGGAAGCAGCTTTTTCGCGCACTACGGCGCCGTGGTCGTCGAACCCTGGCGCGGTGACGAGACACGCACGCGGCAGGCCATCGACCTGATCACCTCCGACCCGTTGCTGCGCGGCGAGGGAAAGGCGCTGACGGCGACGGAATGGGCGGCCGCGGTGCTGTACAACGGGCTCGGCCGGTATGACGAGGCCCTCGCTGCGGCCCGCCGCGGGTCCGCCTACCCGCAGGAGCTTGGACTCTCAACCTGGTCGATGGTCGAGTTGGTCGAGGCGGCAGCAAGATTGGGCGTTCCGGCCGAGGCGGCCGAAGCGGTGCGACACATCGAAGACATGGCTGCGGTGAGTGGTACCGATTGGGTGCGCGGCACAGCGGCCTATGTCAGCGCGCTGGTGGCAGACGGCCCGGTCGCCGAGCAACGTTATCGTGATGCGATCGAGCTTCTCGAGCGTACGGGCGTCCGAATGCTCACTGCACGGGCCTATTTGGTGTATGGCGAGTGGCTGCGGAGCGAACAGCGACGGGGCGAAGCGCGGGAACGCCTCCGCCAGGCATACACCCTGCTGAGCGACTTGGGCGCCGACGGGTTCGCCGAGCGGGCCCGCCGGGAACTCGCCGCCGCGGGGGCAGCGACTTCGGCCAGGGCAACGGGCCGGCGTGTGGTCGACGCCGCATCGCTCACCGCGCAGGAGATGCAGATCGCCCGGCTCGCCGCCGACGGACTGACCAATTCGGAGATCGGCGCGCAACTGTTCATCAGCGCTCACACCGTCGAGTGGCACCTGCGAAAAGTGTTCGGCAAGTTGGGTATCCGTTCCCGTCGGCACATCGCGGCGAAGCTGGGGAAGTAGAGGCTGTCACAAAATCGGCTGCTGTTCGGTCGATATGTGTATGTGGCGGAAACCTTTTCACGATGCGGGCGCGCGTGTCCTGATCGGACGCGATGCCGAATGCCGGGTTCTGGAGGATCTGGTCACGGGAATGCGGAGCGGAGGCAGGGTGCTGGTGCTGCGCGGACAGCGCGGCGTCGGGAAGACCGAACTGCTGAACCACCTTCTCGAGCGGGTCGGGCACTACCGATCGGTACGGGTGACCGGAGTGTCGTTGGATATGGACCTCGACTTCGCCGGTCTACAGCAGTTGTGCCGACCGCTGCTCGGCCACCTCGCCGGCCTGCCGGAAGACCAACGCGATGCACTGGTGGTGGTTCTGGGACTCGGATCCGGTGCGCCGCCGACCGAAAAATTGGTGCAGTCAGCGGTTTTGAATTTGCTGACCGCCGCCTGCCGCGATGAACCGCTGGTCTGGGTTCTCGACGACGCACATTGGCTGGACCCTGCGACGCTGGCCGTTCTGGCCGCTGTGGCGAGGCGGTTGACCACCGAACGGGCCGGGCTGGTGTTCGCGACCCGTGACCTCGGGGTAGACGTGCTGAGCGGATTGCCCGAGCACATGATCGGCCCGTTGTCGGATGAGCATGCGCGAGACCTGCTGGGCACGGTGATGATGACCCGACTCGACCCGCGCGTCAGCGATCGGATCATCGCCGAGACCCGGGGTAATCCGCTTGCGTTGGTTTCACTTCCGCATGATCGTGCCGCCGCAGAACTTGCCGGGGCGCTGCGCCGCGGTGACACCCCTTCGGGGGTCAAAAGAATCGAGCTCGACTATGTCGAGTTGATTCGCGCGCTGCCCGAAACGACTCGGCAGCTGCTCCTCGCCGCTGCGGCCGAGCCCGTCGGTGATGCCGCTGTGTTGGGTCGCGTCGCGGACCGGCTTGGGATCACTGCCGACATGCTGGCGCCCGCGGTGGTCGCCCGAGTGATCGAAATCGACTCCGATGTGCGGTTTCTGCACCCCCTGGCCCGGTCGGCCGCTTACCACGCTGCCGACCCGTCCGCACGCCGCGAGATGCACCGTGTACTGGCCGAAGTCACCGATGTCGAGATCGATCCGGACCGCCGGATCTGGCATATCGCCAACGCCGTGACGTGGCCCGACGATGAGGTGGCAGCGCAACTGGAAGTCGCTGCCGGTCATGCGCACGGGCAGATCGGTATGGCCGTTGCCGCAACATTTCTCGAGCGGGCCGCGGTCCTGACATCGGTTCCGGACCTTCGCTGTGACCGCGCGCTGACCGCAGCGCGGGCCAAGCTCGATGCCGGCGCCTTTTCCGATGCCGACACGTTGCTCGGCATGGCAGGCCTCGCACCGATGACCGGCCTGCAGCGGGCACGAGCCGCGCGGTTGTCCGCGCAGATGGAGTTCGCCAAGCGGCGCAGCGGCGACGGCGCGGCGGCTTCGTTGAGTGAGATCGCATCCCGGATGAGTGATGCTGCAGTCGAATTCGAGCACTTCGACGCTGAAGTGAGCCTTGAGACGCATCTCGAAGCTCTCGCTGCGGCGATGTACGCAGGCCGGCTCGGAGATATCCCGGCCGTGGCGCGGACGGCCGAGACCGCGCGGTGCGGTATCGAACGCCTATCCACCGGTTCTGGGCCGGTGGGCACCGTGTTGCGGGGCATGACGGCTCAGATCACCGGTGTTCCGTATGCCGGGGAGGGATTGCCGGCGGCGGTGGAGAGGCTGGGCGCGCATCGTCTCGATGCCGATTCCCCGGCGTCGCGGTGGATGGTGCCCGCGCTGCCTCCCATCCAGCAGTCCACGGCCTATGAACTATGGGATGACGGGTTGGTGCACCGGCTCTCCACGGCGGCGGTGCGACGAGTCCGGGCGTCCGACGCGTTGGCGCTGCTTCCGGAGACCCTGGCCTACCGGGCCGTCGTGCACATGTTGGCCGGCGAGCTCGTTGCCGCCGAAGCCCTTCTGACGGAGGCTGATTCGACCTTTCTGGCGACCCGCTACTACTCACTGCTGCGCTATCACTCCCTTGCGCTGGATGCGTGGAAGGGTGATCCGGAAGATCTCGATGCGCTCAAGGCTGGTGCCGAGGCGGCATCGGCCTCTGGGGAAGGCCGGGTGCTGGGCCTGGCCCGATATGCGACCGCCGTGCTCTGCAATGGTCTGGGCCGCTATGAGGAGGCGTTCGTCGCGGCCCAGCAGGCTGCCGAGTATGAGGACCTCGGACTGTACGGCTGGTATCTGGTCGAACTGATCGAGGCGGCGACCCGCATCGGCAACATCGACGCTGCGCAGGAGGCCTGCGGGCGCCTTACCGAGCGTTTATCGGTTCGCGACACGGATTGGGCTCTGGGGACTTTGGCGAGTGCACGGGCTCTGGTGGCCGACGATGGAGATGCCGAGGCTCACTACCGTGAAGCGATCGACCGGTTGGGGCGTACCCGCATCAGGGTCCACCTGGCCCGGGCCCATCTGCGCTACGGAGAATGGCTGCGCCGCCGGAAGCGCCGGTCGGCGGCCAAGGAACAGCTCACCATCGCGCATGACATGTTCCGCACCTTCGGTGCCCGGGCTTTCGCTGATCGTGCCGGGCGCGAGTTGATCGCGAAGGGCGAGCGCGCGGGCCGGCGGCCGGTCGCCGGCGGCGACGTCCTGACGGCTCAGGAGGCACAGATCGCGCGGCTCGCAGCAGCCGGACTGACCAACGCTGCGATCGGAGAGCAGCTGTTCATCAGCACCCACACGGTCGAGTGGCACCTGCGGAAAGTGTTCGCCAAGCTCTCGGTTACCTCTCGTCGGCAACTTCGGGGCTTGTCGGACAGCCTCGCTCACCAGCCTTCGGCGAGCACCCGGTCCAAGGCGTCGACGTAGAAATCGGCTGCCTCGGCATCGATGCACAACGGCGGCTTGGTTTTCAGGATGTTCTGGTGGTCGCCCGTCGGCTGGATGATCACCCCGAGTTCGAGCATCCGGTCACAGATCAGGGCCGTTTCTTCGGTGGCCGGCTCGAGAGTGTCGGGATCGCGGATCATCTCGACGCCCAGGTACAGGCCGACGCCATGGACGGTGCCGATGATCGGATGCCGCTCGGCCAGTTCCTCCAGTCGCGACTTCAGATGCGCGCCCACACGGGACGCGTTGCCTTGCAGGTCTTCGTCGTTCAGCACGTCGAGCACCGTCATTCCGATCGCGCATGACAGTGGACTGCCGCCGGTGGAGGAGAAGAAGTAGCCCTGGCTGCGGAAGGACTCGGCGATCGCACGGCTGGTGACCACCGCCCCCAGCGGATAACCGTTGCCGACCGATTTCGCCATCGACACGATGTCTGGGACCACACCCTGCTGGTGAAAACCCCAAAACCATTCGCCCAGACGGCCGTAGCCAACCTGCACTTCGTCCGCGACCGCGTAGCCGCCCGCTCCGCGCACGGCCGCGTAGACCTGCGGCAGGTATCCGTCGGGTAGGGCCATCCCGCCGGCGTTGCCGTAGACCGTCTCGCAGATGAACGCGGCCGGGGCGCGCCCCTCGGCGATCAACTGGTCGACCTGGGCCACCGCATCCACCGCGTATCGCCCGACCTCGCTGCCGCGGTACTTGCCGCGGAAGCTGTTGGGCGATTCGACGGTGTGCACCCAATCCGGCCGGGTGGTAAGCGCATTCGGGTTGTCCGCGGTGGAGGTCGAGACGGCGTCGGTGCCGTACGTCCAGCCGTGGTACGCCTCGCGCATGGCCACCACATCGGGGCGCCCGGCCGCCGCGGTCGCCAACCGTAGCGCCAGGTCGCTGGCCTCAGATCCGGAGTTGACCAGGAATACCGTGTCGAGCGGATCGGGCAAGAGCCCGGCAAGGCGTTCGCTGAATTCGACGACGGAGGCATAGTTGAACCGCGAGTTGGTGTTCAGCTTGCGCAGCTGCCGGGCGGCTGCCGCCGCGACCCGAGGGTGCGCGTGGCCTAGGACCGTGACGTTGTTGACCATGTCCAGATAGCAGCGTCCGCTGGTGGACATCAGGAAGTGTCGCCAGCCGCGTTCGATCCGCGGCGGCCGGCGGTAGTAGTGCTCCTGTACGGGTGCGAACGCCCGGTCGCGCCGGGTCATCAGATCGGGCTCGGCATCTTCGACGGGTAGGACCGGTAATCCGAGCAGCGGGCGCGGATCTCGGCACAGTGCCAGCCAGCCGGGAGCAAGTGCGGGTGTGGTCAGGCGCGGCGCCACCGGCGCGCCGACCGGCCGCAGGGCGAGTTCGACACGTCGGCCCGGTTCGGCCACGCCCAACCCGTCTCCCGAACCGGCGCTCACTCCGGTCAAAGTCAGCTCGAAGCCGGTGCCGCGCAACGTCACTGCAGAGGCTGAGCGATCGACGATCTCACCGCTGAAAGGCATTACCAGCGGGGTGGATTCAGCGGCCCATACGCTTATTCCGGTCGGCACCACGGCCGGTTCGTCCTGGCTCAACGCGGGGGCCTGCGAGATCCGCGGTTGTCCGTACCGGCTCACCACCAGGGCGGCGCCGTTGGCCAGTGCGGCCCTGGCCAATTCGTCTTCGGCGTCGGGTTTCACCCAGCCGCCGGCCCTGAAGGCGTCGTCCAGATCATCGGAGGTCGCGGACAGGTCCAGCGTCACCACCGGCCCCGGCACGGTGAGCATCGGCCGGTCAACGGGCACCGGCGCGGGCGGTGCGGCCAGGCCGAGATCGGCTTTGATCAGTGCCGTCATCACATCCATCGGCACCGAGGTGGCGGACTCGAACATCTGCCACTCGCCGTCGGATTGCTCGGTGAGGTAGTCGTTGTCCGGGTCGAAACCGGCCTGATGTGCTCCGCTGACGATCAGCACCGCGGTGCGCAGAACCAGCAACGGCCACAACGCTTCTGCCTCGGCAACACTCAAGGGCCGGATGGCATGGAAGGCCCGGATGCCGGGCAGCACGGCCATCGGGTCGGCGCCCGGATGTTGCAATACCGAGGACAGCGTGATGGCCAGTTCGCTCACGGCCCAACTGTCGGCCAGGTCGCCGAGATCGATGATGCCGTCGGGTTGCACGGCACCGCCCACACCGCGGGAGACCACGACATTGGCATCGGTCAGGTCCATGTGCACGGCCTGCCGGGGCAGCGCGTCGGCCAGCGGTGCGATGCGTGCCCAGGCCTCATCGGCCACGGTCTCCAGTCGGGAACGTGCGGCAGCGTCGTCGACGTGGGCCGCCAGGTGGGCCACCACGTCGGCGCCGTAACGCAGGTCCCACTGCAGGATCCGGTCGAGGCCGGGATGGCTGAAACCGGCCAATGCTCGGCTGACCCGCCCGGCCAGTGCACCCAGTTCGGCGACCGTGGCCGGCGGCAGGTAGCCGGACTCGATGAGGGTTCCGCCGGGCAGGTGTCGCAGCAGCCGCACGTAGGTCGTGTCGCCGGTCCGGTTCAGGCCCAGACCGGTTACCGCAGTGAGCTTTTCGCCACGTTGGTTGGGCAATGACTGCGCCACCCGCACGCCAGGTTCGGCTGCTGCGATCAGATCCGCGGCCAACTCCTGAGCGGTCAGCTCGATCTCGTTGAATGCGGGGTTCGCGATCTTCAGCACCGCGGTGACCGCGTCGCCGTCACCCACCAGGAAGTTCTTGTCCTGTTGGCTGCCCAGCGATTTCACGCTTGCCCGTAGGCCGAAGTGGGTGGCCAGGATGTCGCGCGCGGACGATTCACCGACGTGGGGTGCGGGCAGCTCAGGCTGGCGCAGAAAGTTGAAGCCGACGGTGTCGCGGTCGGCGCTCACCGCCCGACGAACTCCACGACGACCTCGGTGAATGCGTCGTTGTCGTCCCCGGCGGCGGTGTGCCCCGCATCGGACAACTCGACGAACTCTGCGGCAGGCACCTTCTCCAGAAAGTCCTGCACGCCTTCGGGGCTGACCACATCGGAGAGCTTGCCGCGGATCAGCAGGATCGGGATGGTCAGGTTCATCGCGGCTGATTCCAGCTTGTCCACCCGGGCGAACGGATCGTCTTCGGGTTTGGTGAGGAAGGCCGGATCCCAGTGCCAATACCAGCGCCCGTCGCGCTGCCGCAGGTTCTTCTTCAGCCCCTCCGGGCTGCGCGGCTTCGTGCGGTGGGGCAGGTAGGCGGAGACCGCTTCGGCAGCCTGTTCGAGGGAGTCGAAACCGTCCACGTTGGTGAACATGAAGTCGCGGATACGTGCGCTACCGCTCTTCTCGAACCGGGGCACCACATCGACCAGCACGAGTTTGGTCACGAGCTCCGGACCGGCCTCGTGGGACGCCAGGATGCTGGTGAGCCCGCCCATGCTGGCGCCGATCAGTACCACTGGGCGGCCGACTTGATACAGCACGTGCTGCACGTCTGAGCTCAGCGCTTCCACCGAATAGTTCGCGCTGGGGGAGCGGTCGCTGTCGCCGTGGCCACGCGCGTCGAGCGCGATCACGTGCAAGCCGTCGTCGGCCAGGATCTGCCCGGTGTTCTTCCAGGAGTACCGGTTCTGCCCGCCGCCGTGAAGTAGCAGAACCGTAGGTCGGCCAGCAGCGGACGCGGCGTCGCGGTTCCATTCGTCGCCGACCAGATTCAGGTCGTCGACGCCCCGGAACGTGACGATGCGTGACTCACTGTGCGCGGTTTTCCCGGTGCTCACGGACATTCCTCTCGGCAGGCCCCGGAAGTCACGTTACCCAGGGGCGTTTTCGTCGCATCTGCGACCCGTGCAAGCGGGCCGTTTCTAGAATCGTCAATCGTGCGGATTGATCCAGGTATCGGGCCGGATGACGCGGCGCGCGACGCCGCCGAGCGCCGCGCGATCATCAGGGCCGCCTTCACCTGCCTGGCCGAGCCCCACACCGGTGCTGTGCCGATCGCGGCGGTGCTGGCTCGCGCCGGGCTGTCCACCCGGGCTTTCTATCGCCACTTCGAATCCAAGGACGCGTTGTTCCTGGCGATGCAGCAGAGCGCGGGCAGGGCGTTGGGCCGCAGGCTCGACGAGATCGCCGACGACGCCGATGGTGCGCCCGCGGATCAGCTCGAGCAGTGGATCAGGGTGTCGTTCGACGTGATACACGAGGCGCGAACGCGCGGGCAGGCGTTGGTGCTGGATCTGGAGGAGGTTCGCTCGGCCAAGGGCTACCTCTCCGGGCAGGAACAGTGGCGGATCGACCGCGAACGGTCGCTGGCGGCTCTCCTGCGCCGCGGCCTGGACGACGCGTCGTTTCCGCTGACCAGGCCGGAGCGGGATGCCGCGGCCATCCGCGCAGTGGTCAGCCATGAGTTGTCCCGGCTGGGAGCCGACGGAGATTGGGACGGTGCGTGCGCCGCCGCGGTGGACTTTGCGCTGCGCGCAGTAGGGGCGCGCATCACGTGCAGAGAGCCCGGTAGCACGTAGGGGCGGCCGCCCGCGAGGCGTATCCCGGACTGCCGGTACCGCTGATGACGGTGTGACCGGTGCCACGTACGTTGGACCGCACGCGTGCTGTCGCACGCGCGATACCGCAGTGCCACCGAGGAGCAGATGTATGGCAGACGACAGCGCCGACGCCGAGTCGGTCGAGCCGACCGAGGCTGAGGAGCCGAGCCAATCCGCCCCACAACCCGACGCCGCGGCTGCCGAAGAAACTGAAGAAACCGAAGAGGCCGACGAGGACGCCGACGGCGAGGCCGCGGAGGAAGAGTCGGACGAGGTCGAGCACGCGGCCCCCGAACGACGCCGGTTCCTGCGCTCGCAGACTGCGGCGGTTCTCGGTGGGGTGCTCGTCGTCGCGCTCGTGGCGCTGACCGGTTGGCTCGGCTATGACTACTACCAGGTCCATCAGGAACAGCAGCGACGTGACATGTTCATGGAAACTGCCCGGCAAGGCGCGACGAACCTGACAAGCATCGACTGGGAGCACGCCGACGACGATGTCCAGCGAGTGCTCGACTCATCGACCGGCCGGTTCTACGACGACTTCGAGAAACGTTCGAAGTCCTTCCTGGACGTGGTCAAGCAGATCAAGTCGAAGTCGGTGGGCACTGTTACCGCATCGGCGCTGGACTCCTACTCGGAAGACAAGGCGGACGTGCTCATGTCCGTGACCATTCGGTCCACGAATGCGGGCGTGCCCGAGCAGGATCCCCAGGTGTGGCGAATGGTGTTGACAGTGCAGGATGTTGAGGGCAAGGCAAAGGTTTCCAACGTGGAGTTCATCCAGTGAGCGGCCGACACAAGATGCCGCCGGCGGGGCGTCGTAAGGCCGCAGCCGAATCCGCAGAGAGCGCCGAGCCCGTAGCTGCCGAGACCGTAGCCGCCGAGCCGGTCAGCCTTGAGAAGACGAGCCCCGGGTCGGACAGCGCCGAGGAGGCGGCAGTCGCGGAGACTCCAGTGGAAGCGGCAGTCGAGGAATCGGTCGAGCCTGCCGACGAAGTGGACAAAGCCGAAGAAGCCGACGAGGCGGTGGAGTCCGCCGAAGAGGCCGGATCATCCCGCGCCCGCGCCCGCGCTCAGGTCAGCCTGCCTGTCGTGCTGGCGGTCATCGCGTTGGTGTTGGCGACGGCCTCCGGGGTGCTGCGCTGGCTCACGGTGTCGCAGAACGAAAGTGACACGGCCCGGGTCGAATCGGTTCAGGCCGCCAAGGACATCACCGCCCAGATGCTGTCGTATGAGACCGAAACCGTCGACCAGCAGCTCACTGCGGCGCGCGACCGGATGACCGGTGAATTTCGCGGTACCTACACAGCGATGATCAACGAGGTGATCCCGGCCGCGCACGCGCAGCGGATCGCGGCGGTCGCCGACGTACTGGAGGCGGGGACGGTGACCGCGAAACCCGACCGCGTCGAGTTGGTGCTGTTCGTCAATCAGAGCGTCCAGGTCGGTGACGATATGCCGAAGAAGCACCCGTCGGTGGCACGGGTGACAATGGTCAAAGACGGTGGCCAATGGCTGATGTCCGAGTACGAGCCGGTGCCGCTGTGACCGAGCCGCGCTGGATTGATGTCGCCACCCCGGCAGTACAACTGCGGGCGTTGGTGTGGGGGCCCGATGACGGCCCGGTGGCGTTGTGCCTACACGGGTTTCCCGACACCGCCTATGGTTGGCGCAAAGTCGCCCCGATCTTGGCGGAGGCCGGCTGGAAAGTGGTGGCGCCGTTCATGCGCGGCTACGTGCCCTCGTCGATTCCCGCCGACGGCAGCTATCACGTCGCCGCGCTGATGGACGACGCGCTGAACCTCTTGCAGGCCGCCGGACCGACGGGGCGCGATGTGATCATCGGCCACGACTGGGGCGCCATGGCGGCAGCGGGAGTGGCCGCGCTGCCGGACAACCCGTTCACCCGAGCGGTGATCATGTCGGTACCGCCGATGGCCTCGTTCCAGCCACTGGGCCGGGTGCCCGACGCGGGCAAGCTGATGGCCCAGCTGCCGCGTCAGGCACTGCGCAGCTGGTACATGATGTACTTCCAATTGCCTTGGCTGCCTGAGCGGTCCGCGTCCTGGGTGGTGCCGCGGTTGTGGAAGGCGTGGTCGCCCGGATACGACGCGGCCGAGGACCTGCGCCACGTCGACGCCGCGATCGGGGCCCCGGACCGCTGGCGCGCCGCGCTGGGCTACTACCGGGCCACGATCCGGATGAGCAAACCGCCGGCGCGGTACGCCGAGCTGCACAAGCACTTGGCGTTGCCGCCGGTGCTGCCGTCGCTGTACCTGCACGGTACCGATGACGGCTGTGCCGCACCGGATTACATCCGGTGGGTGCGCGAGGTGCTGCCCGTCGGCAGCGACACCCATGTCGTCGAATCCGGTGGCCACTTCCTGCAACTCGATCAGCCCGACGCCACAGCCGCTCGCATCCTGGACTTCGTCGGACGTGCCGGTTAACCGACTCACTGCGGTCGATGCACAGATGTTCTGGATGTCGTCCAGGATGCCCAACGACACGTTCCTGCTGTACGGATTCGACGGTGTACCCGTCGATCTGTCCGGGGCACTCGCCGAATTGGCTGCCAATGCCCGTACCAGCCCGGACCTCTCACAGCGGATCGATGACAGCGCACGGCTGCACTACCCGGCCTGGGTACCAGCCCCGGTCGACGAATTCCGGTTCGTGGTACACGATCTCGATCAGCCGACCTGGCTGGGTTGTCTGGCCGCCGTGAGCGAACTGGTGGATGCTCAACTCGATGCGCTGCTGGCGCCGTGGCGGCTGCATGTCTTCCCGGGAGTCGAGGGGATACCCGGTGTCGTCGGTACCGGCACCGTTGCGGTCCTGCAGATCACGCATGCCCTCGGGGGTGGTGGACGAACCTGCGGTCCGGCGGCGCTGATGTTCGGTCGCCAGGGAGCGGTGGCACCGGTGGTGCCGGTGTACGGCCACCCGGCGATGCTCCCGTGGCGGAGCATCGAAGCGGCCCGGGCGCACCGGCAATTGGTGGCCGACACCGAGGCCGGGCGGGTGCCGCCGGCCGCGACACCGCGCCTTCCCCTCCGGACCAACGACCGCCCGACGGGTGTACGCAGTATGCGGACAGTGGTCCGCGGTCGCGCGCAGCTCTCGGGCGCCACCGTGACGGTCTGTGCTCTGGCCGGAATCTCCGAAGCCCTGGCCGGGCAGCTCCGTGAGCTCGGGACGGATCCGGCCACTCTCGGTGCCGAGGTGACCATGGCGAAATCCGGTCCACGCCAGGCCTACAACCATTTCGGCACGGTCGGCGTGGGCCTGCATCCGTCGTTGCCGCTGTCGCAGCGCCGCGCCGAGATCGCTGCTGAACTGGCGGCACGGCGCGAACGCGCCGCACACCCTGCGATGCGTGCCTCGGAACGTGCCTTCGCCGCCACCCCGGCCCCGCTTCTGCGGTGGGGGATCGGCCAGTTCAATCCCGACGCACGTTCGGCGACGGTCACCGGGAACACCGTGGTGTCCAGCGTGAACTGCGGCGCCGCGGATTTCGGTTTCGGCGGTAAGCCGGTACGGCTGGCTGCGGCGTTTCCCGGACTGTCGCCGATGGTGGGGCTCACTCACTGCGTCACGGGCGTGGGCGACACCATCTCGATCAGTGTGTTCGGGGCAGCGTCGGCGATCGGGGACGTCGACGGGTATATCGAGCGGCTCGAAGCGGCGTTGTGATCGGCCTAGCGACGCAGCATCGCGATGCCGACATCCAGCGCGGACTCGAGGTAGCTCAGGTCGCCGGAGGCCAGCATCACGCTGACCCCACCCTGGATCCCGGCCAGTAGTGCGGCGCCCACCTTTTCGGCATCCAGGTCGGCGGCCATCTTGCCCTGCGACTGCATGTGCCGGATGCCTGCTGAGATCTCGTCATGCCATTGCCGCAGCAAGGCTTTGGTGACCGCCTGGGCGCCGGGAGTGGTGCGGCCGATCTCCGACATCAGCAGACTCAGCGGGCAGCTCTGCCCTTGACGCCGGTACCGATCCACGACGGCGTCGCGCCAGCGTTGCCAGGCGGCCCATGAAGTGAGCTCGCCGAGGTAGGGTTGCTGATCCTCCAGCACCATCTGGGCTTCGCGTTCGGCCACCGCGAGCAGCAGTTGGTCCTTGCCGTCGGGAAAGTAGTGGAACAACTGGCTCTTGGACGTCTGGGTGTGGGCGCGGATATCGTCCAGCGTGGTGGCGGCCACCCCGTGGCTGCGGATCACCGACGCGGCGCCCTCGATGATGCGGCGTCGGGTGGCCTCGCCCTTGGCGGTCAGTTTCTGGACTTGCAGGTCCATTTTTAGCGGCCTATACCTGGACTCATGAGTCCAAACACTACGCGCCTGCAAGGCCGCATAGCACTTGTCACAGGATCCACCGGCGGCCTGGGTGTCGCCATCGCCAAGGCCCTCGCCGGGCAAGGCGCGTTCGTCATCGTCAGCGGCCGCAACAAGGAACGCGGCGACTCCGTCGTCGCCGAGATCCGTGCCTCCGGAGGGCGAGCCGAGTTCGTCGCCGCCGACCTCGGGGCCGGGGCGGGTGAGGTGCAGCGCCTCGCACAGCAGGCCGGCGAGGTCGCTGCGGCTGCCGGCGGGCAGCTCGACATCCTCGTCAACAACGCGGGGGTCTGGGGGATGCCGGAACCTACCGGTGAGGTCTCCGAGCAGGCCCTGCTGGAGTCGTATCAGACGAATGTCATCGCCCCCTTCCTGCTGACCGGGGCGCTGGCGCCGGCCATGGCCGAGCGTGGCCACGGCACGGTGGTGAACGTCGGCTCGATCACCGGGCTGATCGGTGGCGACCGCTCGGCGCTGTACTCGTCGACCAAGGCGGCGGTGCACTCGCTGACCAAGTCGTGGGCGGTCGAGTACGGCCCGCGCGGGGTCCGGGTGAACGCGGTGGCACCCGGACCGATCGCGACCGAACGGGCCGCTGACGTGGCCGATGAGATCGGTCCGGTGCTGGCCCGCATCCCGTCGCGTCGGATGAGCACCCCCGAAGAGGTCGCGGCGGCTGTCGCTTTTCTGGCCGGTGACGACGCCGGCAACATCCACGGGGTGATCCTCAGTGTGGATGGGGGCTGGGCGGCGGCTTAACAGATGTCCTAGATTCTGTTACATGGCTTCCTCTGCTTACGACACTGCGATCCTGCTCCTGCGCGTGGTGCTCGGCCTGACCATGGCCGCACACGGCTACAACAAGTTCTTCGGTGGCGGGCGCATCCCCGGCACCGCGGGATGGTTCGACAGCATCGGCATGAAGCCGGGCATGTTCCACGCCCGGGTCGCCGCCAGTACCGAACTGGCGGCCGGGCTGGGGTTGGCTTTGGGCCTGCTGACGCCGGTGCCTGCTGCCGGGTTCGTGGCGCTGATGCTGGTGGCGGCCTGGACCGTGCACCGGCACAACGGCTTCTTCATCGTCAAGGAGGGTTGGGAGTACAACCTGATCCTCGCGGTGGCCGCGGTGGCGATCGCCGGCACCGGTGCGGGTCGCTACAGCCTCGATCACCTGCTGTTCTCCAACTGCAGCTTCTACCACCTGCTGCACGGCTGGTGCGGGTTGACGATCGCGATCGTTCTCGGCCTGGTCGGTGGCATCGGCCAGCTGGTGATCTTCTTCCGCCCGCCGGTGAAGTCTTAGCTCGTCATCAGGCGCGTTGACACTACGGTTTCTGACGCAATTCCGGCACTTCTCGTCACAAACCGTAGTTTCGGCGGTTCCGCTGACTGGCCAGAACGACTACCCCGGGACTAGAACACGTTCTAATCTGTCGGGCATGGGTTTTCTCAAACAGGAATCTCCCGAGATCGACTTCGAGCAGTGGAGCAAGGGCACTCGCGCGGAGAAGATCCGGCCGATGGCGCGGCACTGGGCCGAGGTGGGCTTCGGGACTCCGGTTGCGCTGCACCTGTTCTACGTCGTCAAGATCGCGGCCTACATCCTCGGTGCCTGGCTGATCGCGCTGACGACCACCGGCGTCGACGGGTTCACCAACGTCGCGTCCTGGTACGCCGAGCCGATCGTCTACCAGAAGGTCGTGTTCTACACGATGCTGTTCGAGGTCATCGGCCTCGGCTGCGGCTTCGGCCCGCTCAACAACCGGTTCTTCCCGCCGATGGGGTCGATCCTGTACTGGTTGCGGCCCAAGACGATTCGGCTCCCACCGTGGCCTGACCGGGTCCCGCTGACCAAGGGCGACAGCCGCGGCTTCGTCGACATCGCCCTGTACGGCGCCCTACTCGTGATGCTGGTGGTGGCGTTGGCGTCGCAGGGCACCGGCCCCATCCCGGCACTCGGCAGTGAGATCGGCGTGCTGCCGGTCTGGCAGACCGCCGCGATCGTCGGTCTGCTCGCCGTGGCCGGTCTGCGCGACAAGGTGATCTTCCTGGCGGCCCGCGGCGAGGTGTACGGGTCCCTGGCGGTCTGCTTCCTGTTCAGCGGGGCCGACATCGTCATCGCCGCCAAGTTGGTGTGCATGGTGATCTGGCTCGGGGCGGCCACCTCCAAGCTCAACAAGCACTTCCCGTTCGTCATCTCCACGATGATGAGCAACAACCCGGTGTTCCGGCCGCGTTGGATCAAACGAAAGTTTTTCGAACACTTCCCGGATGACCTCCGGCCCGGCCGGCCGTCACGCTTCATGGCGCATTTCTCCACCGCCGTCGAAGGTCTGGTTCCGTTGGTGCTGTTCTTCTCCCACGGGGGCTGGCCGACGGCGATCGCCGCCTTCGTCATGCTGGTGTTCCACTTCGGCATCCTGAGCTCCATCCCGATGGGGGTGCCCCTGGAGTGGAACGTCTTCATGATGTTCTCGGTGCTGGCGCTGTTCGTCGGGCACGCCGGAGTGGGTCTGGGGGATCTGGACAGCCCGTGGCCGATCGTGCTGTTCGTGGTGGTCGCAGGAACCGTGGTGCTGGGAAACCTGTTCCCGCGCAAGGTCTCGTTCCTGCCGGGTATGCGCTATTACGCCGGCAACTGGGACACCTCGCTGTGGTGCGTCAAACCGTCGGCTGCGGAGAAGATCGAGAAGAAGATCGTCGCGATCGCCAGCATGCCGGCCGCCCAGATGGAGCGGTACTACGGCAGCCCCGAGGTCGCCCAGATGTACCTGTACATGGGATATGCGTTCCGCGGCTTCAACTCTCACGGCCGGGCACTGTTCACCCTGGCGCACCGGGCGATGGCCGGGTGCAACGAGGACGACTATGTGTTGACCGATGGCGAGCGCATTGTCTCCACGGCCATCGGCTGGAACTTCGGTGACGGGCACATGAGCAATGAGCAGCTCGTGGCCGCCCTGCAGAAGCGGTGCCACTTCGAGCCGGGGGAGGTGCGGATCGTGATGCTCGACGCTCAGCCGATCCAGCACCAGACCCAGCAGTACCGGCTCGTCGACGCGGCCACCGGAGAATTCGAGCGGGGCTATGTGAAGGTGGCCGACATGGTGACGCGGCAGCCCTGGGACGACGAACTACCGGTCTACGACGTCGAATCGGCATCGACGGTGCGTTCAGATCGCGATTCGGGCTGATTGTCCGATCTGAGCGCACGCTCGGCGGAAATCGGCTCAGCGCATGACGTCGCGCACCTTGACGCTCTCGATGTCCTGCAGCATCAGGATGCGTGCGGTGTCGAGGTGCTTGCGCCAATGTGCCTCGGCGGCATCGCCGTCGCCGGAGCGGATGATCTGGATCAGCTTGCGGTAGGACCGCATGAGCTTGTCGTAGTCGGTCTTGGACACCGGCCGGCGCTCTTTGAACAGGAAGGCGTGGTGGCGCACGGTGATTTCGTGCAGCATGCCGGCGATGATGCCCAGTGTGGCGTTGCCGGACAGCTCCACCACGCGGCGGTGAAAGTCGCCCGTGGTCGCGGCCAGCTGGTCCGACTGATGATCCTTGGGGATGTGCTCGTCGAGCATCTGCTCCAGTTCGGCGATCGCCGCCTCGTCGCCCTTCTCGGCGAGCAGGCGGGCGGCCATCGGCTCGATCGCGGCGCGTCCAACCAGGAGGTCGGCGATGTCGGCGCCGGAGAGTTCGAGCAGCAGACCCGCCGGGCGGGCGACGATCTCAGGGCCCGGAACCCGGACGCGGGCTCCGGTACGCGAGCCACGGCGGACCTCGACCAGGCGCTCGGATTCCAGCACCCGCACGGCCTCACGCAGTGTCGGCCTGCTGACCCCGAAATGCTCCATGAGCTCGGCTTCGTTGGGCAGGAAGTCGCCCTCTTTGAGCTGACCGTCGACGACCATGCGCCGTAGGGTGCCCGCGACGAGCTCGGCGGTCTTCGGGGAACGGACCGGTGCCTGCGGTGCGATCGCGTCGGGGCCGATCATCGGCGCCAGCGGTGTGGTTCGAGCCACCAGACACTCCCAGGTGAGACAACTTTTATGCTGGCCGGATGGTCAGCTGTACAACTCAGTAAACCATCTGTTCACCGTGGGAACGGTACATCGACGTCTACCAACCAGTAGGTTGACCTAGTAAACCTACTGGTCTATTTTCACCTCGAGTGCCCCAATCGCGTCCAACCGGGGTAGCGCCCCACCCTTCAAAGGAGAAGTCATGGCTGAAGCCGTCATCGTCGAGGCCGTCCGGTCACCAGTCGGGAAGCGCAACGGCGCCCTGTCCGGTGTGCATCCGTCGGAGCTGTCGGCCCAGGTGCTCAACGGTCTGGTGCAGCGCGCCGGCATCGACCCCGCCCTCGTCGACGACGTCATCTGGGGCTGCGTCATGCAGGCCGGTGAGCAGGCCCTCGACATCGCCCGCACCGCCCTGCTGACTGCCGGGTGGCCCGAGACCGTTCCCGGCGTGACCGTCGACCGCCAGTGCGGTTCCAGCCAGCAGTCGCTGCACTTCGCCGTCGCCGGTGTGATCGCCGGGCACTACGACGTCGTCGTCGCCGGTGGCGTCGAGTCGATGTCCCGCACCCCGATGGGCTCCTCGCTGGCCAGCGGCGGCCACCCCTACCCGGAGGCCTTCCGGGAGCGCTACAACGGGCAGACCCCCAACCAGGGTGTCGGCGCCGAGATGATCGCCGAGCAGTGGGGCCTGTCGCGTACCCAGCTCGACGAATTCTCCCTGCGGTCGCACGAGAAGGCCGCGGCCGCACAGGATGCCGGCGCGTTCAAGGACCAGATCGTCGGCATCAAGGACCAGGATGGCAACGTCGTGCTGGAAGACGGTGGCATCCGCCGCGGCGGCACCGTCGAATCCATGGCCGCCATCAAGCCGGCCTTCAAAGAGGACGGCGTGATCCATGCCGGTAACTCCAGCCAGATATCCGACGGCTCGGCCGCGCTGCTGGTCATGTCGGCCGAGAAGGCAAAAGACCTGGGGCTCAAGCCACTTGCCAAGGTGCACACCGCGGTGCTCGCCGGTGCCGACCCGGTCATCATGCTGACCGCGCCGATCCCGGCCACCCAGAAGGCACTGGCCAAGTCCGGCCTGAGCGTCGACCAGATCGGTGCGTTCGAGGTCAACGAGGCCTTCGCTCCGGTTCCGATGGCCTGGCTCAAGGACATCGGCGCCGACGAGGAGCGCCTCAACCCCAACGGCGGCGCCATCGCGCTCGGCCACCCTCTCGGCGGCTCCGGTGCGCGCATCCTGACCACGCTGCTGTACCACATGCGGGACAACAACATTCAGTACGGCCTGCAGACCATGTGCGAGGGTGGCGGCCAGGCCAACGCGACCATCCTGGAGCTCCTGTGACCGACACCGACACCCAGCCCGGCGCGCTTGTCGAGAAGCGCGGCAACGTACTGCTCATCACGATCAACCGGCCCGAGGCGCGCAACGCGATCAACGGCTCGGTCAGCATCGCCGTAGGCGACGGGTTGGAGCAGGCGCAGAACGATCCCGAGATCCGCGCCGTCGTCATCACCGGATCCGGGGACAAGTCGTTCTGTGCCGGCGCCGATCTGAAGGCGATCTCCCGGGGCGAGAACCTCTTCCACCCCGAGCATCCCGAATACGGATTCGCCGGCTACGTCAGCCATTTCATCGACAAGCCGACCATCGCCGCGGTCAACGGCACCGCCCTGGGCGGCGGCACCGAACTGGCGTTGGCCAGTGATCTGATCGTCGCCGAAGAGAGCGCCAAATTCGGTCTGCCCGAGGTGAAGCGGGGCCTGATCGCCGGTGCCGGCGGTGTGTTCCGCATCGCCGAGCAGCTGCCCCGCAAGGTGGCCAACGAACTGCTGTTCACGGGTGAGCCGATGTCGTCGGCCGACGCGTTGCGGTGGGGCCTGATCAACCAGGTCGTGCCGGACGGCACCGTCGTCGACGCCGCACTCAAGCTGGCCGAACGGATCACGGGCAACGCGCCACTGGCCGTGCAGGCGAGCAAGCGTGTCGCCTACGGCGTCGACGAGGGCGTCATCACCGGCGACAAGGACGGCTGGAAGCGCACCAACCGCGAATTCAGCACCCTGTTGCAGACCGAAGACGCCAAGGAAGGGCCGATGGCCTTCGCGCAGAAGCGCGAACCTGTTTGGAAGGCAAAGTAAGCCATGAAGCGACAGATCTATACCTCGGAGCACGAGGCATTCCGGGAGACGGTCAAGGAATACATCGAGCGTGAGCTCGTCCCCAATTCCGAGAAGTGGGAGACCGAGCGCATCGTCGACCGGTCGGCGTACACCGCCGCGGGCAAGTACGGCGTCATCGGGTTCAACATGCCCGAGGAGTTCGGCGGCGGCGGTTCGGATGACTTCCGGTTCAACGCGATCATCGACGAGGAGATCGCCAGGGCCGGTGTGCACGGCCCGGCGCTGAGCCTGCACAACGACGTCGTCGGCCCGTACTTCAAGGACCTCACCAACGACGAGCAGAAGCAGCGCTGGCTGCCCGGCATCGCCAGCGGCGAGACCATCATCGCGGTTGCGATGACCGAACCGGGCGCAGGCAGCGACCTGGCCGGCATTCGCACCTCGGCGGTACGTGACGGTGACGACTGGATCATCAACGGCTCCAAGACGTTCATCTCCTCGGGCATCAACTGCGACCTGTGTGTCGTGGTGGCGCGCACCGACCCCGAGGCCGGCCACAAGGGCTTCACGCTGTTCGTGGTGGAGCGCGGCATGGAGGGCTTCACGCGCGGCCGCAAGCTCGACAAGATGGGCCTGCACAGCCAGGACACGTCCGAGCTGCACTTCGAGAACGTGCGGGTGCCGAACGCCAACCTGCTCGGCAAGGAAGGTCGCGGGTTCTACCACCTGATGACCAACCTGCCCTCGGAGCGGCTCTCGATCGCCATCTCGGCGATCTACGGCGCGCGTGCGGTCTTCCAGGAGACGCTGCAGTATGCCAAGGACCGCAAGGCTTTTGGCCAGCCGATCGGCAGCTTCCAGCACAACCGGTTCCTGCTCGCCGAGATGGACACCGAGCTGGAGGTCACCGAGAACTACCTCGACCGCTGCCTCCAGGGCGTGGTCGACGGTGAGCTGACCGCGGTCGAGGCAGCCAAGGCCAAGTGGTGGGCTACCGAGGTCGCCAAGAAGGTCATCGACAACTGCGTGCAGCTGCACGGCGGCTACGGCTACATGATGGAGTACCGCGTCGCGCGGGCCTACGTCGACGGACGGATCCAGACGATCTTCGGTGGCACCACCGAGATCATGAAGGAGATCATCGGACGCGAGCTCGGCGTCTAGTTTTTTCGGCGACCAGACACAAAACTGCCCATTTCCACGCGGAAATGGGCAGTTTTGCTGGGGGCTCCACCCGCTTGCGCGGGACTGCTCGCGCTGAGAAAAGAAATCAGCCGATCGGGGCGTCAGCGGCCGGGGTCTCCGGGGCCTTCGTCGTGGTCGTGGTGCTGGAGCCCGTCGGCACGATGGCCTCCGGCGGGCTGTTGGGATCGAGCACGGTGTCGATCAGGTAGATCCGGGCGTTGGCCGACTGGATAGGACCGCAGACCAACTTGGCGGTGTCGTTGACCTTGATGTCACCGCCCTTGCCGGTCACCTTGACCTCAGCGCCCTGCTGGGTGGGCCGCTGGCCCTTGACGTCATCGGGGCCGAGCAGGCCCAGGAACGCGTGGTAGTAGTCCAGGCTGGTCAGCGCGGCCGGATCGGCCTTGAGGGCATCGAGCTTGCCGGGCTCCATGGCGGCGAATGCGTCATTGGTCGGCGCGAAGATCACGTACGGACCGTTGTCGAGCACCGGCACGATGTTGACGTCAGGGTTCAGGCCGCCGGAGATCGCGGCGTTGAACGTGCTGATGTCCGGGATGCTGGCCAGCACCTTGCCGGTCGGCAGATCCGCGAAGCTCTTCCAGTCCGGCATCGCCTTCTTGAAGTTGTCGCAGCCAGAGCCCTGCGGGTCGGGGATTTCGACGACCGGGGCAGTGGTGGTCGTCGGCGCCGGGTCGGCGTAGGCGGTGGCTGCCAGCGGCAGCGACGCCGTGATCGCGGCGACGGCCGCAGCAACGCCCAGTGTCTTGGTGCGAGTCTTCATTTGGTGGGTTTTCCTCCCGCTCATGCCTAGCCTGGTATTCGTCGGCTGTCGGTGACGCGTTACGCGGTTCTCCGCGCGACTATGGCGAGCGACCACGAGCATGACAGCCTCAGCGTTCCCCGCGGCGCCGCATCGGATGGTAAGGGTTACGAAGCGGTTACGGCAAAGCCGAAGTGCCAATTGTGACCAGGTCGGGGTTGGTGACCTGCGCTTTTCGGATGCTGAGACAAAGTGCCGCGGCGACGAAACAGAGTCCGGCGGCCAGCTGGAAGGCCAGGTCGTAATTGCCGTTCAGATCCCGCAGCCATCCCGCACCCGCGGCGGCGATGGCCGCGCCGACCTGGTGCGAGGCGAACACCCAACCGAACACCACCGGCGAACGATCTCCGAAGTAGTCCCGGCACAGCACGATGGTCGGCGGCACGGTGGCCACCCAGTCCAGTCCGTAGAAGATGACGAACACCCACGTGCTCGGTTCGGCGTGGGGGGACAGCAGGGACGGCAGCAGCATCAGTGACAGGCCACGTCCCGCGTAGTAGACGAGCAGCAGCAGTCGGGGGTCGACCCGGTCGGTGAGCCAGCCGGAGAACACGGTGCCCGCGACGTCGAGGATGCCGATGGTGGCGAGCAGGCCTGCGGCGACCGTGGTGGGCATGCCGTGGTCGTTGGCGGCCGGAATGAAGTGGGTGCCGATCAGACCGTTGGTGGTCATGCCGCAGATCGCGAAGCTCGCGGCCAGCAGCCAGAACACGCGGGTCCGTGCGCCGAGGCGCAGGCCGTCGAAAGCGGCCGCAAATCCTCCGGTCGGAGCCGACCCGCCCGGGACTGGCTCAGTGGCTCCGTAGGGAGCCAAACCGACGTCGGCGGGGCGGTTGCGCATGAATACCGCGACGAGCGGGACGACGGCCAGCGAGGCCGCCGCGACGATCAAAGAAGCCCAGCGCCAACCGTATTGGGTGGTGACGGCTGCGACGATCGGCAGGAAGACCAGTTGTCCCGTCGCGCTGGCCGCGGTGAGCACACCGGTGACCAGCCCGCGGCGCTGTTCGAACCAACGGGTCGCGATGGTCGCCACGAACCCCATCGAGATCGACCCGGTGCCGATGCCGACGAGCACGCCCCACAGCAGCACCAGCTGCCAGCTCGCGGTCATCAACGTGCTGACTGCCGAACCCGTCGCGATCAGCAGCAGCGACACCGTCAGCACCGGGCGGACCCCGAAGCGGTCCATGAGTGCCGCGGCGAACGGCGCGGTGAGCCCGTACAACATCATGTTGACCGACATCGCCAGGCCGACGGTGCCGTGCGACCAACCGAATTCGTGGTGCAGCGGGTTCATCATCACGCCCGGGATGGATCGGAACCCGGCTGCGCCGAGGATGGCCACGAAGCTCACGGCGGCGACCACCCAGGCCCAGTGGAGGTTTCGAGTCACCCGATCACTGTTGCCGAGGACGGCCGCCGCGACCAGTGGCATAAACGACAGCAATCATCAAAAACGTGCCACAATTGGCGTTGTGCACCGTGTTGCCGTCCTCCTGCTGGCGCCGGTGGTCGGGTTCGACGCGGCCATCGCGCCGACGTTGTTCTCCAACGCCGTCGACAGCGATGGCAATCCGGTCTACGAGGTGGTGACGTGCGGGCTCACCACTGACCCGGTGCCGTCGACGACCGGGTTTGCCATGGTGCCCGGCGCGGCAGCCGAGGCGCTGGAATCGGCCGACACCGTCGTGATCCCCGGCACCAGGTACGCGCCGGCACGCGTCGACGGTGCGTTGGGCGCCGAGGTGAGGGAAGCCCTCTCGCGGATCCGCCCCGGCACCCGGCTGGTTTCGATCTGCACCGGAGCTTTCGTACTGGCCGCCGCCGGCCTGCTGGACGGCAGACCCGCTACCACCCACTGGCGCTTCGCCGCGGACATGCGCCGGCTGTACCCCGAGGTCCGCCTCGACGAGGACGTACTGTTCGTCGACGACGGCGACGTGCTCACCTCCGCCGGTCTGGCCGCGGGAATCGATTTGTGCCTGCACATCATTCGCTCCGATCACGGCGCGCAGGTGGCCAACATGGTGGCCCGCTACTGCGTGGTGCCGCCGTGGCGGGAGGGCGGGCAGGCGCAGTTCATCGATCACGGGCTCACGGTCGACGACCATGCCTCGACCGCCGCCACCCGCGAGTGGGCGCTGCAGCACCTCGACGAGGAACTCACCGTGACGCGACTGGCTGGGCATGCCCACATGAGTGCCCGCACGTTCAATCGGAGGTTCCGCGAGGAGACCGGGCAGGCTCCCGCCACCTGGGTTCGCAGTCGCAGGCTGGACCTGGCGCGCGAACTGCTGGAATCGGGGGACCTGTCGGTGGACGAGGTGGCCAGGCGGTCAGGTCTGGGTACGTCGGGCAATCTGCGTCACCACCTGCGCCGCGGGCTCGGAATATCCCCGTCGAGCTACCGCAAGGTGTACCAGGGCGCGTGAGCCGGCCGGTCGGCTGTCTACCATGACCGGCATGCCTGAGCCGCTGATCGTCTCCGTCGCTGGTCATACCCCGCAGATCGACCCGGAAGCCTGGGTTGCCCCCAATGCCAGTGTGATCGGCCAGGTTTCGCTGGCCGCCGGTGCCAGCGTCTGGTACGGCGCCACACTGCGCGCCGAGGTCGAGCCCATCGAGATCGGCGAGGGCAGCAACATCCAGGACGGGGTGACCGTCCACGTTGACCCCGGGTTCCCGTGCCTGGTCGCCACCGGCGTCACCGTCGGGCACAACGTGGTGTTGCATGGCTGCACTGTCGAGCAGGACAGCCTGGTCGGGATGGGTGCGGTGGTGCTCAATGGTGCAGTGATCGGCGCCGGTTCGCTGGTCGCGGCCGGTGCGGTGGTGCCACAGGGCATGGTGGTGCCGCCGCGCTCACTGGTGGCCGGTGTGCCCGCCAAGGTGCGCCGCGAGCTCAGCGATGACGAGGTCGGCCACAACCAGCTCAACGCGGCGGCCTACACGCACCTGACCGGACTGCACAAAGACGCGGAGTAGCCACCTAGCGCAGCGGGTGCGCCAGCTCGTCGCGTGGCATCCGCGCCGCGGTCACGGCCACCACGGCCAGCACGGCGGGCAGCAGCCCGGCCACCAGGAAGATGGACTCCATCGAGACCACCTTCGACAGCGGGCCGACGATCGCGAACGACAGCGGCATGAACGCCAGTGACACGAAGAAGTCCAGGCTCGACACCCGGCCCAACATCTCCGTCGGCACCCGTCGCTGTAGCAGCGTTCCCCAGATCACCATGCCCGCCCCGTCGGTGACGCCGATACAGAACGTGGCCAACGCCATCAACGGGAATGACGAAGTGACGCCGACGACCACCAGCGGCACCGAGCCCAGGCCCCACATCAGCATCATCGTGGTCAGGTAGCGCCGCGGCATCCGGCGTGAGGACACCGTCAACGCCCCCAGTGCGCTGCCGAATCCGAAGAACGCCAGGATGAATCCGTACGCCCTGGCGCCGTCGGCGAACCGGTCCTGGGCGATGAACGGCAGCAACACCTCGATCGGCCCGAGGACGACGAGCACGAACATGCTCGCGAACAGCAGCGTCGCCAGCAGCCATGGTGTTCGCACCATGAACGCGAAACCGTCACGCAGATCACGTAATACGTGCGGGCGCTCACCACCGTCCTGTGCCGCAACCGAAGTCACGGTGGGACGGGTGGCGACCAGCAGGACCAGGCCCGCGCCGAACAACACCGCCACCACGACCGCGCCCAGGGACGGGAAGGTCGCGGCGATCACCATGCCTGCCACCGCGGGCCCGACGGAACGCTGGAAGACAGGGCGCACCACGCCCTCTACGCCGTTGGCCGCCAACAGTTGTTCGGGCGGCAGGATGCGGGGCAGCAGTGCGCTGTAGGCCGGGAAGAAGAATGCCGCGGCGATACCGAGAATGCCTGCGGCGACGGCCAGATGCCAGATCTTGAGCAGGTCGAGCAGGCCCAGCGCCGCGACGGTCGTCACCGTCACCAGGTTGACGGTCTCCACCGCGATGATGATCGCGCGCTGGTTGATCCGGTCGGCGGTGATCCCGCCGACGAGAACGAAGCCAACCAGGCCGACACCCATGCAGGTGGCCACCAGCGACAGTGAGGTCGGATTGTTGTCGATCGCGATGACCTGCAACGCCATCACCACCGACCACATGCCCTCGGCGAAGATCGACAACGTGACCGCGGCGATCAGCAACCGGTATTCGCGGATGCGGAAGGGTGCGAGCACACGCCAGCCGCCGGTCTGATCAACCGGTGTCTGGATGTCGTGCTGCATGCTCACAACATCCGATGGTGCCTACCCGGAGTGGGTTGCGTCCAACGATTTTTGGGCGCGCGGAGCTTACTGCTGGGTGAACTCCGGGCGCCGGTTCTGCTGGAACGCCTTGGTGCCCTCGCGGAAATCGTCGGACACCAGCAGCTGGAGCTGGCCCTTGCGCTCGCGGGCGAAGGCGCCCTCGAGCTCGGTGAGCGTCGCCGCGTTGACGGCCTGCTTGGTCTCGCGCAGCGCGACCGCCGGGCCGGAGCGCAGCTTGGCGATGATCTTGTCCACCGCGGCGTCGAACTCGTCGGCCGGGTACACGGCACTGATCAGGCCCCAGTCGAAGGCGTCGGCGGCGGTGAGGCGGTCGGCCAGCAGCGCCAGCCGCATGGCCCGGATGCGGCCGATGTTCGCGGCGACCAGAGCAGAGGCACCGCCGTCGGGCATCAACCCGATCTTGGTGAAAGCGAGCAGGAAGAAGGCCGACTCCGAGGCCAGCACGACGTCGCATGCCAGTGCCAGCGATACCCCGACGCCGGCAGCGGGGCCCTGCACCGCGGCAACGACGGGCTTGGGCAGCGCCACGATCGATGCGACGGCGCGGTTGGCGGCGTCCAGCACGCCTTCGGCGTCGTGGCTCTTGGCGTTCTGATCGTCCTCGCTGATGCCGGCGCCGGAGCTGAATCCGCGGCCCGCGCCGCCGAGGCGTACCACGCGCACCTCGGAGTCGGTGGCGGCCAGATCCATGGCGTCGGCGATCGCCACGAGCATGTCCTGCGTCAGCGAATTGAGGCTGTCGGGCCGGTTCAGCGTCACCGACAGCACACCGCCCTCGAGGGATACGGTCACGTCTTTGACGTCGGGGTACTCGCGGGTCACGGTCATCTATGCACCTTAGGTCTGGCGGGCCTGTGGCCCGCTCCGGGCGGGGGCGGCTATGCCATACCGGCTCGAGAAGGTTATACAAGTAAGCTATGTCACCGGTCAACCGAGACCCACACGCGAAGGGGCGAAAGAGCATGGCTGGACCACTGCAAGGTTTGCGCGTTGTTGAGCTGGCGGGCATCGGCCCCGGCCCGCACGCGGCAATGATCCTCGGCGATCTGGGTGCCGACGTGGTGCGCATCGAACGGCCGGGCAAGGGCACCGGTACGCCCAGCGGCGACACCATGCTGCGTAACCGCCGGTCGGTGGCGGCGGACATGAAGAGCGACGAGGGCCGCGCGCTGGTGCTCAAGCTCGTCGAGAAGGCCGACGTACTGATCGAGGGTTTCCGCCCCGGTGTCACCGAGCGTCTGGGGCTGGGGCCCGACGACTGCGCCAAGGTCAACGAACGGCTGATCTACGCCCGGATGACGGGCTGGGGCCAGGAAGGCCCGCGGGCCCTGCAGGCCGGCCACGACATCAACTACATCTCGCTCAACGGCCTGCTGCACGCGGTCGGGCGCAAGGGGGAGCGTCCTGTGCCGCCGCTGAACCTCGCCGGTGATTTCGGTGGCGGGTCGATGTTCCTGCTCGTCGGCATCCTTTCGGCCCTGTTCGAGCGGCAGACCTCGGGCAAGGGCCAGGTGATCGATGCCGCGATGATCGACGGGTCCAGCGTGCTGATGCAGATGATGTGGAGCTTCCGTAGCCAGGGTCTCTGGTCTGACGAGCGCGGCACCAACATGCTCGACACCGGTGCCCCGTACTACGACACCTATGAGACCTCCGACGGCCGCTACATGTCGATCGGGGCGATCGAGCCGCAGTTCTACGCCGAGCTGCTCAAGGGTCTGGGGCTGGATGACGCCGATCTTCCGGATCAGAACGACATGGCGCGCTGGCCCGAGCTGCGCGAGGCGTTCACCAAGGCATTCGCCGCGCACGACCGGGACCACTGGGCCGAGGTGTTCGCCGGTACCGACGCGTGTGCGGCTCCGGTGCTGTCCTTCGCCGAGGTGCTCACCGAACCGCACATCGCCGAGCGCAACACGTTCTTCGACGAAGGCGGCAATCTGCAGCCGATGCCGGCGCCACGGTTCTCCCGCAGCGTCCCTGCGGTGCCGACGCCGCCGGGCCCGCGCGGGGCTGACACGGAAGCCGTTCTGCGGGACTGGGTTTAGTTCCACCACTGTTTGGTTCGACCAGGGGTCGGCGGGGACGCCGGCCGGAAAGGAATGCGGTACATGGAGATCAAGGACGCGGTAGCCGTCGTCACCGGCGGTGCCTCCGGCCTGGGTTTGGCCACCACCAAGCGCCTGCTGGATGCGGGTGCCCAGGTGGTCGTGATCGACCTCAAGGGTGAAGAGGTCGTGGCCGAACTGGGTGATCGGGCCAAGTTCGTCGCCACCGACGTCACCGACGAGGCGGGCGTGACCGAGGCGCTCGACGTCGCGGAATCGCTTGGCCCGGTGCGGATCAACGTCAACTGCGCCGGCATCGGCAACGCGATCAAGACCCTGAGCAAGAACGGTGCGTTCCCGCTCGACGGCTTCCGCAAGGTGGTCGAGGTCAACCTGATCGGCACGTTCAACGTGATCCGGCTCAGTGCTGAGCGCATCGCCAAGACCGAGCCGCTCAAGAACGAGGAGCGCGGCGTCATCATCAACACCGCCTCGGTCGCGGCGTTCGACGGCCAGATCGGGCAGGCCGCCTACTCGGCGTCCAAGGGCGGCGTGGTCGGCATGACCCTGCCCATCGCGCGTGACCTCTCGCGTGAGCTGATCCGGGTGTGCACCATCGCGCCGGGGCTGTTCAAGACCCCGCTGCTGGGCTCGCTGCCGGAAGAGGCGCAGAAGTCGCTGGGCCAGCAGGTGCCGCACCCGGCCCGGCTGGGCGATCCCGACGAGTACGGCGCCCTGGCCGTGCACATCATCGAGAACCCGATGCTCAACGGCGAGGTGATCCGCCTCGACGGCGCTATCCGTATGGCCCCCAGGTAATTAAGGACTGATATGGCATTGAAGACGAAGTTCACCGAGACGTTCGGGGTCGAGCACCCCATCGTGCAGGGTGGCATGCAGTGGGTCGGCCGTGCCGAACTCGTTGCGGCCGTGGCCAATGCGGGTGCGTTGGGTTTCATCACCGCGCTCACGCAGCCGACCCCGGCGGATCTGGCCAAGGAGATCGAGCGGTGTCGTGAGCTCACCGACAAGCCGTTCGGTGTGAACCTGACGATCCTGCCGACGATCAACCCGCCGCCATACGACGAGTACCGCCAGGTGATCGTCGACTCCGGCATCAAGATCGTGGAGACCGCGGGCTCCAACCCGGCGCCGCATCTGCCGATGTTCCACGCCAACGGGATCAAGGTGCTGCACAAGTGCACCTCGGTGCGCCACGCGGTCAAGGCGCAGAGCCTGGGTGTGGACGGCATCAGCATCGACGGGTTCGAGTGCGCCGGTCACCCCGGTGAGGACGACATCCCGGGCTTGGTGCTCATCCCGGCCGCGTCGGCCAAGATCGACATCCCGATGATCGCCTCGGGCGGTTTCGCCGATGCGCGTGGCCTGGTGGCCGCGCTGGCGCTGGGTGCCGACGGCGTCAACATGGGTTCGCGGTTCATGTGCACCGCGGAGTCGGCGATCCATCAGAAGGTCAAGGAAGCGATCGTGGCGGGCACCGAGCTCGACACCGAGCTGATCTTCCGCAGCCTGGGCAACACCGCCCGCGTCGCGAGCAACGCGGTCTCGCGTGAGGTGGTGCAGATCCTCAAGGACGGCGGTCAGTTCGAGGACGTCAAGGATCTGGTGGCCGGCAAACGCGGCGTGAAGGTCTATGAGATCGGTGATCTTGACGCGGGCATCTGGTCGGTCGGAACCTCGATGGGCCTGATCAACGACATCCCCACCTGCGGCGAACTCGTCTCGCGGATGGTGTCGGAGGCCGAGGAGCTGATCAGTGGGCGCCTGGCGAACATGATCGGCGCGGACGAAGCCGAGCCGGAGAAAGAAGCAGTCCTCGCCTGAGCGAGGACTGTGGCCCTTGAAGGGGCAAGTTACGGCAAACTCAAGATGGGAAACGCGCGCCTCGCGGCGCGCGTTTTCTCATACTGCGGTGGGCAGTTCTTGGTAGTCGTCAAACTGCTCGGAGGTTTCCCCCTCGACCAGGACATCGCCGTGGTAGAGAGCCTCGAAGTCAACCTTGATGACATCGGCACTGGTGTCGTCGATCCACATGACACTGAGCGTATGGGTCACCATTAAGGAATCTTTGAGTCACGGTTCGGAAAATGGTGGCAATCCTACTTTTGGGTAGGTTTCTGGCGAGTAGCCCCGATGCGGGGCGTGGTGCGTGGCGGCTGCGCCGATTTCTACCGCCGGGTCGCTTGAGCACGCTGGGCGCGGCCCTTGCGTGGAAATCGACGAGCTGGCTGGGTCTCAGGCGCCCGGCTTGGTGAAGTGGATCGGATTGCTCGGGTTCAGCGCGATCCAGGTCACCACGGCGGCGACGACGCCGATCACCACGAGACCCACGGACGCCCGGGCCGACACCCGGGAGCGGCCGAATACCCGGTGATCGACCGAGAACGCGCCGGCACCGGTGAACAGCAGCGCTACGGCGGCGAATGCGGCCAGGAACGGGACGTTGAACGGCTGGGACCAGAAGGCGTCGGCCGAGACGTTCACGGCCCAGGCGTCGACCATCGCACCGATCACCGCGCAGGCGGCCAACGGGGTGAGGATGCCCAGCAGCAGGCCGATGCCGCCGAGGGTTTCGGCCGCCGTGACCATGAACGCGCCGAATGCGGGTAGCCGCCAACCGGTGGATTCCATGAATTCGACGGCAGTGCCGAAGTCGAATGCCTTGATCAGACCGGCCTGCAGCATGGTCGCGCCGGTGGCGATGCGCAGGATGAGCAATCCGGTGTCGGTCATGTCGGTAGTCGTGGTTCCGGGGTCGCTGGTGATCGTCATGCCCTATTAGACGCACGGAAGCCACCGAATTCATCGCGTACGTGGGAGTTGAACCCTTTCGGGCCGGTCGCCGTGTGTAGAGCGAGACCCACGTTGACGCTGGAAACTTACCGTTGTTAACTTAACGGCGGTATTCATCGGGGGAAGGACACTCAGTGCTGCACCGAATCGCCCATCTGGCCCTCGCCGCGCCGCGGCGGGTTCTCATCGTGGCCGCACTGGCGATGGTCGCCGCGGGCATCTTCGGCATCCCGGTCGCCAAGAGCCTGTCAGCCGGCGGATTCCAGGACCCGACGTCGGAATCGGCACGGGCCACGCAGCTGCTGTCGGACAAGTTCGCCCGCGGCGACATGCAGTTGGTCATCAGCGTCACCGACGACAACGCCGGCGCCCAGAGCCCGGCCGCACGAGCCGCAGGCGCCGACATCGCCGCCCAGCTCAAAGCATCGCCATTCGTGACCGAGGTCAGCTCGGCGTGGACTGTGCCCGCACCCGCGGCGGCCACGCTGATCAGCAGGGACGGCAAGACCGGGCTGATCCTGGCCGGCATCACCGGCGGGGAGAGCGGCGCACAGAAACACGCCAAGGAGCTCACCGATCGACTCGTGCACGACCGCGACGGCGTGACCGTGCGCGCCGGCGGCGAGGCGATGATCTATGTCCAGATCAACGGGCAGAGCGAAAAAGACCTCCTGATGATGGAATCCATCGCGATCCCGTTGAGCTTCCTGGTCCTGGTGTGGGTGTTCGGTGGATTGCTCGCCGCGGCATTGCCGCTGGCAGTCGGCGGCTTCGCCATCCTGGGATCGCTGGCGGTGCTGCGCGGATTCACCATGGTCACCGACGTCTCGATCTTCGCGCTCAACCTCACCGTCGCCATGGGCCTGGCGTTGGCCATCGACTACACCCTGCTGATCGTCAGCCGCTACCGCGACGAACTCGCCGAGGGCGTCGACCCGGACCGGGCGTTGGTGCGCACGATGGTGACGGCCGGGCGCACGGTGCTGTTCTCGGCGATGACGGTGGCGTTGTCGATGGTGGCGATGGTGCTGTTCCCGATGTACTTCCTCAAGTCTTTCGCGTACGCGGGCATCGCGGTGGTGGCGCTCGCGGCATTCGCGGCCATCGTGGTGGCGCCGGCCGCCATCGCGCTGCTGGGCGACCGATTGGACGCCTACGACGTACGCCGGTTCATCCGCCGCGTCCTGGGCCGGCCCGAGCCCGTGCGTAAGTCCGTGGAGCAGACGTTCTGGTACCGCATGACCAAGCGCGTGATGCGCCGGTCGGTCCTCGTCGGATTCGCCGTGATCGCGCTGCTGCTCATGCTGGGCGCCCCGTTCCTCGGCATCAAATGGGGATTCCCCGACGACCGGGTGCTGCCGTCGTCGGCGTCGTCCCGTCAAGTCGGCGACGAACTGCGCAACGACTTCGCCGTCGACTCGTCCACCGCCGTCACCGTGGTGTTGCCCGACGTGACTCGCCTGACGCCCACCGAGCTCGACCGCTATGCCGGCGATCTGTCCCGCGCCGCCGACGGGGTTTCCGTGTCCGCGCCAGGGGGCACCTTCGTCGACGGGCGCCGGGTCGGACCGCCGACGTCAGGAACCGGAATGGCCGACGGCAGTGCGTATCTCACCGTCGGCAGCCATGTCCCGCTGTTCAGCGACGCCTCTGAGGCCCAGCTCGACGCATTGCACGCCGTGCCTGCGCCGGCCGAGGTGCAGTTCACCGGGCTCGCGCAGGTCAACCGAGACAGCTCGCATGCGATCACCTCCCGGTTGCCGCTGGTCCTCGGCATCATCGCCGCGATCACATTCGTGTTGCTGTTCCTGCTCACCGGCAGCGTGGTGCTCCCGCTGAAAGCGTTGGTGCTCAACGTGTTGTCGCTGTCGGCGGCGTTCGGTGCGCTGGTGTGGATCTTCCAGGACGGGCACCTGGGCGCGCTCGGCACCACATCGACGGGCACCTTGGTGGCCAACCTGCCGGTGTTGTTGTTCTGCATCGCATTCGGGTTGTCGATGGACTACGAGGTGTTCCTGGTCTCGCGGATCCGCGAATACTGGCTCGAATCCGGCCAGACCCGCGAGGATAACGACGAGAGCGTCGCGCTCGGCCTGGCCCGTACCGGTCGGGTGGTGACAGCCGCGGCACTGCTGATGTCGATCTCGTTCGCAGCGCTGATCGCCGCTCAGGTCGCCTTCATGCGGATGTTCGGCCTCGGCCTGACCATCGCGGTGCTCGTCGACGCCACGTTGGTGCGCATGTTGTTGGTGCCGGCCTTCATGCACCTGATGGGGCAGTGGAACTGGTGGGCGCCCGCACCGTTGGCCCGACTGCACAAGCGAATCGGGATCAGTGAGTCAGGTCCGGATGAGCGAGACCCCATCGGAGCCGGTGATGCTCCCACGGACCGGGACAAGCGTGAGCCGGCCGATGCCTGCGTGAAGGACGCTGGTTAGCGTGGTCATTCAATCGCGCAAGCGGCGCCGCGCCCCTCGTGGCTCCGGGGAGCTGCTGCGCGATGAGATCCTCGACGCCACAACCGAACTGCTGCTGGAAACCGGTCATGCCAAGGCGGTCTCGATCAGATCGGTGGCTCAGCGGGTCGGGGTCACACCGCCGTCGATCTACCTGCACTTCGAGGACAAGGACACGCTGCTGGATGCGGTGTGCTCGCGGTATTTCGAGAAACTCGACGAGGAGATGCAGCGCGCCGCCTCCGATCACACCTCGACCATCGAGGTGCTGCGTGCGCAGGGACACGCCTACGTGAACTTCGCCCGACGCACACCCGAGTTGTACCGGCTGGCGACCATGGGTGAGGGCAGGCCCGGCAGTGACGTCGACGTCGCGCTCAACAGCTCTGCGTTCCAACACATGCGCGCTGCCATGGAGACGCTGATCGCCGAGGGCGTGTATCCGCCCGGCGACGCCACGATGCTGGCGTTGGAACTGTGGACCGCGGCGCACGGGGTTGCCGCGATCCTGATCTCCAAGCCGTATCTGCCCTGGGGAGATGTCGAGGCGTTCACCGACCGCGTGCTGCGTGCGGTGTCGACCGGTCAGATCGTCTCGGGGATCATCGGAACCGACCTCGCACCTGCCGAGGCAATCGCGCGGTTGCAGGGCTTGGCCAGTGAACACGCCGACGAAGGCGCCGAAGAAGGGTAGAAGCCGTGACTGACAAGACCGTCGACAATCCGTTCTTCGCCCGAGTGTGGAAGACGCTGTCGAGTTCGGAGCCGAAGGCGCTGCGGCGGCTGCGCGCCGAGAACCTCGCCGGGCTCAGCGGCCGCGTCCTGGAGATCGGTGCGGGCACCGGGACAAACTTCGCCTTCTATCCGTCGACGGTGACCGAGGTGGTCGCCATCGAGCCCGAACGTCACCTCGCGGAGGTGGCCCGGACCGCGGCGGCCGACGCGCCGGTACGGGTGACCGTCACCAGCGACACTGCCGAGAAGTTCGGCAGCGCCGAACCGTTCGACGCCGTGGTCTGCTCGTTGGTGCTGTGCTCGATCGATCAGCCCGATACGGTGCTGCGCCAGTTGTTTTCGATTGTCCGGCCGGGCGGCGAACTGCGGTACCTTGAGCATGTCGCCGGTCGCGGCTGGCGGGCCGGGATGCAGCGCGTGGCCGATGCCACCGTGTGGCCGAGGTTGTTCGGCAATTGCCACACCCATCGGGACACCGAGCGGGCGATTGCGGACAGTGGATTCCAGGTTGAGACGGCGCACCGTGAGATGGCGATGCCGGCCTGGGTGCCGCTGCCGGTGACGGAGTTCGCGATCGGGCGGGCGGTCAGGCCGGCCTAGCCGACGTCGCGACTACCGAGGAGCGTGGGTAACCGCTGCAGCAGGTTCGGCAGGGAACCGGCCGCGGTCTCGCGCAGCGAGAGTGTCGCGCTGTCCGACAGCGGGGTGCGTTCCGGATTGACCTCGACCACCACGGTGCCTGCGGCGACGGCGGCTTCGGCGAGGCCCGCCGCCGGATAGACGATCGAACTGGTGCCCACCACGATCACCACATCGGCGTTGCTGACCGCAAGTACCGACCGTTGCCAGGCATCGTCGGGCAGCGGCTCGCCGAACCACACCACGCTCGGCCGGATCAGGCCGCCGCACGGGCAGACCGGAGGTTCGATCGTCTCGACCGGCTCCGGCATCTCGGGCAGGTTGCCCTCGAACTTCGAACCACATGCATCGCAACGGAACTCGAACAAATTGCCGTGCAGATGGTAGACGTTCGTACTGCCGGCGCGCTCGTGCAGGTTGTCGACGTTCTGGGTGATGACGTGGACGTCGGCGAAGTCCTGCCAGGCGGCCACGGCCCGATGTCCGTCGTTGGGCTGCACGTGGGACATCATGTAGTGCCGCCACAGATACCAGGCCCAGACTTTCTCCGGGTGCCGCTGCCAGCCTTCGATGCTGGAGATCTCGTAGGGGTCCACCTTTGCCCACAGGCCCGTCTCGACGTCGCGGAACGTAGGTACACCGCTCTCCGCCGAGATTCCGGCACCACTGAGGACAGTCACTTGCACATCACCAACGTAGTCGGTTTGGGTGATACTTGAGGATGTGGTCGAGTTGGGGGAATGGGTTCTGATTGATTCGAGCGCGGAAAAACCGTTGTTCGATCAACTCCGGATCCAGATTATCGAGGGGATTCGGCAGGGGCGCCTGTCGCCGGGTACCCGGTTGCCGACGGTGCGTGAGCTGGCCGGGAAGGTCGGGCTTGCGGTGAACACCGTGGCCAGGGCCTATCGCGAGTTGGAATCGGCGGGGGTGTTGGAGACCCGGGGTCGGTACGGCACTTTCGTGGCACGGGCCGATCCGGCCGATGCCGCGATGGCCGCTGCCGCGCATTCGTTCGCCGAGACCGCCCATGCGCTGGGGATCGGCAAGGCCGACGCCCTGCGTTATCTGGACAGCGCTTTCGACTGACCGGGCTGGGTCAGCCGGTCCGGTTGCCGTGCCAGCGGCGCATATCCAGGGCGACGGCTACCGCGACACTGTTTTCGGCAAGCGGGCGGGGCAGGAGATCGTCGGCGCGGACCAGTCGTCGCAGCAGCGTGTTGCGGTGGAGGTACAGCCGTGCCGCGGCGCGTGAGGCGTTGCACTGTTCGTTGACGAATACCCTTACCGTTTCCAGTAATTCAGGGTCGGCGGTCTCGAGATCGCCGAGATTGCGGCTGACGAACTCGGCGGCACGGTCGGGGTCGGCGGTGGCCAGTGCGACGAGTTCGACGTCGGCGAACCTTGCGATCTGCTGTGTGGAGTGCAGCCGGGCCATCATCTGTTGCGTGGTGATCGCATCGAAGTGGCTGCGCCGGAACCCATCCAGACCGTCGGCCGGCGGGCCGATGGCGATCCGGATGCCGGCCAACTCTGCGGCGGCGCTCGTCAGTGCCTGGAAGTCGTGCTGGATGTCGGCGCCACCTGCGGCCCACACCCACCGGGTGGCGGTGCTGGCCAGCACGCTCAACGGCCGAGGATCGCCGCAGTCCTGGCCGAATGCCTCGGCGGCCCGGTCCAATCCGGACAGGTCGCTCGCCGGGTCCTCGCTCCAGATCACCGCTGCGGTGTGCGTTCCGGTGAGCGCGTGACCCAGACGGGCCTCGGCGCGCTGCCGGGGGATCGGGGCGCCCTCCAGCAGGAGCGCGACGGTCTCGCGCCGCTCGGCGTGGGTGCCGCGGGTCAGGTCGTCGCGTTCCAGGTCGATCTCGGCGGCGATCCCGGCCAGCGTGGCGTCGACGAACGCACTGATGGACTGGGAGCACACGTCGAGCATCTCGTGTAGCTCGCCAGGGTCGGACGTGAGCTCGAAGGCGATCTCCATGAGCCGGCGCCAGGCCACCCCCTCACCGACCCGGTACGCATCGAGCGGGAACTCGCTGACGCCGCGGCGCACCAGTTCCCGCGCGATGCTGAGCGGCTCCGGACCGGTATTCGGCGGCACCGGAGCACCCGGGTCGCGCACATTCGCCGTGCCCCAGAAGAACAGGTTGGCGTGGTTACTGCGGACGACCGCTCCGGCGAGCTCGGGGTCGGACGCGATTGCCGGGCTGGCGGCCAGGACTGCGGCATCGAATTCTTCGAGCCATTCCTGGCGGGGGTTGAGCACAATCTGTGCGCATTGCCGGATCAGGTCCTGCACCCGCGGTGACGGTGGCTTCCACGCCATCCCTCCAGCCTAGTTCGATGGTGCAAAGTGCACCATCAGATGGCTGAGATTTGGTATTTCCGACCTTGGGTGACAGTCGGCCGACCGCAACCATTGAGACATGAACCACACCGAACACGTCGACGTACTGATCATCGGCGCCGGAATCTCCGGCATCGGTGCCGCCTACTACCTGCAGCGTGAACACCCGGGCCGCAGCTACACGATCCTGGAGGCCCGCGGCGCCACCGGCGGCACGTGGGACCTGTTCCGTTACCCGGGCATTCGGTCGGACTCCGACCTGCACACCTTCGGGTACGAATTCAAACCGTGGCGCGACGAGCACGCCATCGCGACCGCCGACAAGATCCTGGCCTACCTGCGCGAGACGGTGTCGGAGAACGGCATCGACCGCCACATCCGGTTCCACCACAAGGTGCTCGGCGCGGCCTGGGACTCCGCGACGGCGTCCTGGACCGTCGACATCGAGCGGACCGGCAGTGACTGCGCGGATCCCGAACTCGTGCAGATCTCGGCGAACTGGTTGTTCTGCGGCGGCGGGTACTACCGCTACGACCAGGGTTACACCCCGAACTTCGAAGGTCAGGACCGGTTCACCGGACGCATCGTGCATCCGCAGCACTGGCCCGAGGACCTCGACTACGCCGGCAAGAAGGTCGTCGTGATCGGCAGCGGTGCCACCGCGGTGACGCTGGTGCCGTCGATGGCGCCGACCGCCGGGCACGTCACGATGCTGCAGCGCTCACCCACCTACGTGCTTCCCGTCCCGGCCAAGGACGCCTTCGCCAACACCGCCAGGCGGCTGCTGGGCGACCGCCTCGGGTATGCCGCGGCCCGGCGCAAGAACATCATCAAGCAACGCTCCGTCTACGTGCTGTGCCAGAAGTACCCGACCGCGGCCCGGTGGCTGATCCAGAAGGTCAATGCCGCCAAGCTGCCCAAGGGGTACCCCGTCGACGAGCACTTCGCGCCCCACTACAACCCGTGGGACCAGCGGCTGTGCGCCGTGCCAGACGGCGACCTGTTCAAGGCCATCAGCAACGGCAGCGCCTCGGTGGTCACCGACCGCATCGCGACGTTCACCGAGAACGGAATCCTGCTGGAGTCCGGTCGCGAGCTCGACGCCGACATCATCGTCACCGCAACGGGTCTCAACATCCAGCTGTTCGGCGGGATGTCGCTGACCGTAGATGGTCAGGCGGCGAATCTTTCCGACACGGTCGCCTACAAGGGCATCATGCTCTCGGGCGTGCCGAACTTCGCCTTCGCCTTCGGCTACACCAACTCGTCATGGACACTCAAGGTCGGGTTGCTCTGCGAGCACTTCTGCCGGTTGTTGAAGCACATGGACGACAACGGTTTCGACGTCGTCCAACCGGAGTTCGCCGGTGGTCAGACCCGCCCGCTCCTGGACTTCGGGGCCGGATACGTGCAGCGTGCCATCGACGAGATCCCCCGCCAGGGCGTCGACGGACCGTGGCAGATGACCATGAACTACACGGTGGATGCCGAGACGTTGCGCAACGGGCCCGTCGAGGATCCTCACCTGAGGTTCGAAAAGTCCTTGGTGGCCGTCTAGTTCGGCGGGCCTAGCCGAACTCCAGTAGTCCCATCACCGGGCGGACGGGGTCGAACAGCGGCAGGTGATAGGTCTGCAGCAGGAGGTTGAAGATCCTGCCGCGTCCCGGCGGCATCGGCAGATCGCGTACCGTCCGCACCCCGGGGACGGTGTTGACCAGATCGGCGAGCTCGTCCGGCGACAGGCTGAACGGCATGGGTGGCACCCGATAGCGCATCGAGGTCGGCATCCCCTTGCGGGTGAGAAACGCGAAGAACGCCGGAGGCAGGTCGAACATCATCTGCCCGCCCGGAAAGCGTTGCGCGCAGGCACGGATCAGTGACATGGACTGCTCTGGCTGTAGATACATCAGCAGGCCCTCGGCGGTGATGAACACGCCGTGATCGGTGTCGACGTGGTCCATCCAGCTGAAGTCCAGTGCCGACTGGGCGCACTGCGTGACCCGGTCGGGCTTGGGTAGCAGCTTGTTGCGGAGCTCGATCATCGGCTCCAAATCGACTGACAACCAGCGGAAGTCATGCCCCAGGCCGGCGGCGTCCAGGCGGTAGAAGCTGGTCTGCAGCCCCTCGGCCAACGCCACCACGGTGGCCTTCGGATGCTCGCGAAGATAGTCGCCGGTGATCCGGTCGAACAACAGTGAGCGCAGGGCCATGTCCTGGCGGCGGGTATAGCCGAACTTGGCGAAATCGAAATCGATCGAGTCGACCAGTTGCACCGCCACCGGATCGTCGATCAGACCGTCCGGGCGGCGCGCCTCGTGCGCGCGCACCTGCAAGGTCAGCAGTGCCGTCTCGGAGACACCGGTGAGCGCGCTGCCGCTGACCTTCTCTGAGCCACCCGTCATGGCGCGAATGTACCCGCGTTCCGGCGGCCGGTGCCAACCCCGTCGACCGCACGCGCAAAGATGACCTCGACCGGTGATTCGGTTCAGCTGGAAGGAGTCCGCCGTGCCACGCTTCGCGGCCAATCTCTCCATGATGTACCCCGAACACGCCTTCCTCGACCGATTCGCCGCCGCGGCGGCCGACGGGTTCACCGCGGTCGAGTTCCTCTTCCCGTACGAGTACCCGGCCGAGCAGCTGCGCGGCCGTCTCGATGCCTGCGGACTGGAGCAGGCGTTGTTCAACGCTCCTCCCGGCGATTTCGGGGCCGGGGAACGCGGCACCGCCTCCCTGCCCGGCCGCGAGGCCGAGTTCCGGGATGGATTCGTCCGCGCACTGGGCTATGCCGAGGCGCTGAATTGCCCACGGGTGCACGTGATGGCCGGCCTGGTCCCAACCGGTGCCGAGCGCGAGGAGCGGCTGGCGCTGTACCGCGACAACCTCACCTGGGCCGCCGATCAGGCCGCAGGCCGTGGCGTCGACGTAATGATCGAACCGATCAACCAGCGCGACATGCCCGGCTATCTGTTGAGCAGGCAGGACGACGCGCACCGCATCGTGTGCGATATCGGGGCGCCGAACCTCAAGGTGCAACTGGACCTGTACCACTGCCAGATCACCGAGGGCGACGTGACGGTCCGGCTGCGGTCGGACATTCCGACCGGTCGCGTCGGGCACCTGCAGATCGCCGGAGTCCCCGATCGGCACGAACCGGACAGCGGAGAACTGGCGATCGACTACCTGCTCGCCGTCATCGACGAGACCGGTTACGAGGGTTGGGTGGGCTGTGAGTACCGGCCCGCCGCCGGCACGAGCGCAGGATTGGGGTGGATGCGAAGAGCGCGCGGGTGACGCCTCAGCGCAGCACCTTTTCCAGGGTCCGCAGATTTCTGGTGGTGGTGCAGGATTTGTAGCGCTTCTTGCCCATGGTCTTGCCGATCGTGCTGCCGAGTGTCGCGGCTCGTGGCACCTGCCAATAGAGCACCCCGTCGCCCCGCTCCACCTTTTGGTCGTCCCCCGGGGGCAGCGCCGCGAGCTCGTCGAGCAGGGCGTCGTCACTCACGAACGTGACATAGGAGTGGTGGTCGGGGACTTCCCGCTCGAACGGATAACCGGCGGAGATCTCCTGCAGCGTGGGGATGTCGTACACCAACACCCAGGCCTCGTAGCCGAAAGCGTCGCGCAATGCCTTCTCAGCCGTGGTGCGGACCTTCGGGGCCTTGGAAGTGCTGTCCAGCAAGACATTTCCGCTTGCCAGAATCGTCTTGACCTCGGTGAATCCGGCCGCCTCCATGGCTTTCGCCACGTCGGCCATCTTGAGATTCACCCCTCCCACGTTGATGCCGCGCAGGAACGCAATGTAGCGGGTCACCGCTCCAGCCTAATCAGTCACTTCACCGGCAGCTGGTCCAATTCGGCCTTCGAGGTGGCGGTGATGAGGTGGAGCACCCGCCGGAAGCTGGGGGAGTGCGTCGACACGATCGACGTGTGATTCTCACCCGGGAGCAATTCGACGCTGGCCCGACCGCCGCGCTTCTTGAGCGCTGCGACGTAGCGCTGCGAATTGGCCGGTGCCACAACAGTGTCGAGAGTTCCGTGCACCGCGATCACGGGCACGCTCGGGTCGAGGTTCTGGATCGGGTCGACCGAGGCGTACCGCTGCGGCACCTGTGCCGGGCGGCCGCCGAGCACCGCGACGATGCGTTTGTCGCCGTGGTCGGCGGCGTAGACCATGTCGAGCGGACCGGCCAGAGAGATGACCCTGGTCGGCCGGAACCGCGGCCGGGATCCGACCTCGTCACCGCGCAGGTCCTGGCGGGTGCTGGCCCATACCGCCAACTGGGCTCCCGCACTGTGCCCCACGACGAGCGCGTCGTCGATGGCCAGCTGCGGATACTGCAGGGCCACCTCGGCGACATAGTCCATGGCGCCGGCCACGTCGTCGAATGTGGTCGGCCACCCACCGCCCGACCCCATCCTGCGGTACTCGATGTTGTAGACGGCCATGCCGCGGCTGCTGAGCTCTCGGGCCAGTCCCTGGAACACCCCCGCGCCCATCGTGCTCTGCCAGCCGCCGCCGTGGATGAGCACCACCAGCGGGACCGAATTGAACGCATGCCTACCGGCGGGCAGGTAGAGATCGGCCCAGTTCTGGTCGGGGTACCGGTCGGTGGGGCCGGCGTCGGACCGGTAGTGGACGCGGGTGACAGTCACGTCGTGCAAAGTGAGGGCCTCGGGAACCACCGCGACCGCAGCGGACCTCTTTTCCGTTTTCGCCTCGGTCGCGCAGGACGGCGTGACACCGACGACGAGCAAAGCGGTGAGCGCGATCAGCGCCCGCCGATACCGCCGGCGATGCAGTCCTGGAATCAGCACAGTCGTCTCTTTCTCGATCCTTCGGGTCAGAAGTCCAATGCCGTGATGGACGGCCTGATGCGGTGGATCGCGCCGATCCGGTCCAGCCACGGCTCGGCGGCCAGCTTGAACAGGCCGCGCCCGGCCTGCATGGGCACGTCCCGGGCTGATCTCACCCCGGCGATGGCTCCCGGTCCCGTCCCGGCCATGGCCAGGCCCTCTTCGGCGGTCAGCGCGAACGGCATCGGCGGCGCGATGTAGCGGTCGGACAGGTGCAGACCCTTGATGGTGCGCCGGCTCACCCAGTGGGGGATCGAGTCGAAGACCATCCGCCCGCCGGGGAACCGTGCCGCGCAGTCGGCGATCAGGCTGCGCACGTCGTCGGGTTCCAGGTACATCAGGAGGCCCTCGGCGGTGATGAACACACCGTCTCCTGCGTCGACGTGGTCCATCCAACTGCGGTCGAGTGCCGACTGGGCCAGGGCGACGATGCGGTCGTCATGAGGCAATAGTTTGTCCCGGATCGCGATCACCGGCGGTAGATCGACTGAATACCAGGTCAATTCGTCGGCCACCCCGGCCTGGTCGAGTCGCCAGAAGCTGGTCTGCAGACCCTCGGCCAATGCCACCACCGCGGCCTTGGGATGCGTCGAGAGGTAGTCGCGGGTCTCGACGTCGAAGGTGCGGGCCCGCAGCGCATGGGCCTGGGTGGGCCTGCCGAACTTGCGGTAGTCGTAGTCGATCGAGTCACGCAGGGCCACGGCCCACGGGTCACGGATCACGCCGTCGGAACGTCTGGCCTCGAGACCGCGGTTGCCCAGGGTCCACAGCGACGTCGCCGAGACGCCGTCGAGGGTGTTGCCGTCAATCACACTCATCGAACCGATGGTAAAGACGTACGCTCGTCACATGGGGCGCCAGGTTTTCGACGACAAGCTTTTGGCCTTGATCGGCGGCAACTCGATGGGAGTTCTCGCGACGATCAAGCAGGACGGTCGTCCGCAACTGTCGAATGTCTCCTACTACTTCGACCCGCGGGCAGTGCAGATCCAGGTGTCCATCACCGAGCCGCGGGCCAAGACCCGCAACCTGCGGCGGGATCCCCGGGCATCCATTCATGTCAGCTCCGACGATGGTTGGGCGTATGCGGTTGCCGAGGGGGATGCGATTCTCACCCCGCCCGCAGCGTCGCCCGACGACGATACGGTCGAGGGGCTGATTGCCTTGTACCGCAACATTGCCGGAGAGCATCCGGACTGGGACGATTACCGGCGCGCCATGGTCGACGATCGCCGCGTGTTGCTGACCCTGCCGATCACGCACGTGTACGGGATGCCGCCGGGCCGACGCTAATGGCGCCGCCGGAGGCGGCAATCAAACCTGATGACTATGGCGGTGTTCGCAGGCTACGCTGCCGCATATGGCTGACGACACTCCGGAAGACGACAACAAGCGCAAATTCCGGGAGGCCCTGGAGCGCAAGAAGGCGCAGTCGTCTGGCGGCGCTGCGCACAAGGACGGCGGGCGTGACAAATCGCGGGCACATGGCCCGGTCGAGAACCGGCGGGAATTCCGTCGCAAGAGCGGGTAGACCGGCCTGTGATCATCAGCGCGGCGGATCGCAGCCACTATGTGGCTGTTGCAGAATCGCCTGCCCGGGTGCGTGACTAGGCGGTCTGTTCTCGAGACACTCGGGTATGGCTCGTGGATATCGCCCGGTGGCCCGGGATCAGGAGTTTCTGTTGCCGCCGAACATGGTCGACTGGTTGCCCGAAGATCATCTGGTCTGGTTTGTGATCGAGGTCGTCGAGCAGCTGGATACGACCGCGTTTCATACCAACCGCAAGCTGGGTCGGGCAGGTCGGCGGGCCTATGACCCGGACATGCTGCTGGCGTTGCTGATCTATGCCTACGCCAGTGGGCAACGCTCCTCGCGGCGTATCGAACAGCTCTGCAGCGACCACGTGGCTTTCCGGGTGCTGTGCGCCCAGGACGCCCCCGATCACACGTCGATCGCCCGGTTCCGCGCCGCCCA
>NZ_JBEZJS010000002.1:0-394543 GCF_040704635.1 Mycobacterium sp. NPDC049093
CACGGACTCAGCCCCACCGAGTTCGCCCTACAGTGGACCACGACCCACCAACCCCAAGCCGCATAGCGACTGGACCAGTAATCGGGTCCCCCTCACCAGCCCACGACGACACCCCTCCTACACAGCTCGACGGATTGCCCCGGATCTTGGGCCTGCGGGCGAACACACTCAGCGACGACCAGGGCACCGCGCTAGATGATCCCGACTCGGCCGAACCACTGGATCTACCAGATGCTGACCTGTCCGAGGAATCCTTATCGGTCACTGTGGTGCCAGTCCAACCCGACGAGTTCGTGTGCTCGCGATGCCTGCTTGTCCAGCACCGTAATCGTCTCGTCTGGGTGGACAACCATCCGGTGTGCGCAGACTGTCTCTAGCCCACTTTCCAACTTCCACCCTCCACTTTCCCATCAGCAGCGCCCTGCGGCTGTGATTCCATCAACGAGGGGACAGGCGAACGGTGCCTGCGATCTACGCTTGCCCACGGACTCAGAAGCGAATGACCTCCGCCCTCAGCATTGCGGCGCGCCTCGTCGCGGTCGCGCTGATGGCGTGCTCGGCGCTCGCGTTTCCATCACCGACCGCAGCCTCAGACCCGTGCCCGCACACCGAACTGATATTCGCGCGTGGAACATTCGAGGCCCCGGCACCGGGAGCGTGGGGCAGGCCTTTGCCGATGCGCTCAGATCAAGACTCGGGCCTGCAAACCTGGTGGTGCATTCCGTCGATTACCCAGTGTCACTGGACTTCGCCACGGCCGCCCAGCTCGATGTGCTTGTCCGGCAGCCCAATCCGGCGCTAGCCCCAACCATTCCATTCCGCTCCGAACCCTCCTTCGCCGCCCTGTGCGGGGCCGCTCCGGTACCGGCGTCCTCGGGCAAGTTCACCCGCCACCACCTGTCCCGCGGCGACGACCGAGCAGCTAACAGAGCCCTCTACCTAATGGCGCTGATCCGCATGTCGGCTCACCCGCAAACCCGCGCCTTCGTCGCACGCCAGCTGGCCGACGGCCGCACTAAGAACGAGATCCTGCGGCTGCTCAAGCGCTCCATCTCCCGCGAGATCTTCAAACTTCTGACCCGCCCCCGTGCCCGTGCCCGTGCCCGTGCCCGTGCCCGTGCCCGTCGACGACTACTACGGCGACCTGCGGCCCGCACGGCAGGCTAGGAACCTCACCCTGGCCACCGTGGCCGCCCACTTCGGTGTTCCGACCATCACTATCTCCCGGCTCGAACGCGGACGCCAACGTAACCAAACCCTCGCCGACAATACCGACAGTGGCTCACCACCGCTTGACTCCTAACACCAATAGCGCTGCTTTGAGGAGAGGGTCTCTGCCGGCGACGCACAAAGCTAGTAGGACCGCAGATCCCTCGCGTGCACGGCTTGATCTCCTTGCGCCCTCAGCAAGACGACTTCAATTCGCCCTCGTTGCTGCCACGGAACCAACTGTCCCACCAACGTAGGACAAACCATCGGCCAAGCCGCTGGTGACCCCGAACGTTCGTAGGCCCGCTCAACTAAGTATGGATTCGTAGGTAGCCAACCTTAACGACGATCGCAGAGTGCGATATCTGAGATCTCAACTCGCGTAGCAACGATGTCCGGCGTTCGCGGTGCTTAGACGCAAGGATCTCGGGACGGCTGATTCGTCGGCGTGGTCCGTCTAGAAGCCCTCATCACCACAATGCATGATCGACGCCCGAGGGAAGTACCCTGACTCGAACACATTCCTTGCGCTCAACGAAGCCGGCTTCAGCCCCGAGGGCGCAGGGTTTGTGGGCCGCCGGGCGGGCATAGCCCTAGGACGGAATTCAATTGGGCATCGGTGAATGCCCTTGCGGGCATATGAGTCTGTGCAGGGCGGCGGCGCACACCGTCGAGCATCAATACGACATAACGGCGCCAAAGATCCGGAGCGACCGCACCGGCGTAGTCATTCACCGAACCGGCGAGCATGCCGAGTATCGGGATGTCGGTATGAGAGAGGTCCCGCCGAATACATCCTTGGTCCTTCGCACGCTCCACGACTGCAGCAATAACGCTGATAAGACGTTCACGAGCAGCCGCCGGACAAAACTCCGCGCCACTGACCTCGAATGCCATCTCGCGGAATCCACGGTCCGACGCAGACATCTCACACAACGAGATCAATGCCGATTCCATTGCTGTCCAAGCATCTTCACTTCGATGGGCCGATTCAAGCTTCACTATGCAGTGATCGAGTGCTTCCGCGTATACCTGGTGGATAAGTTCTGACTTCGTCGGGAACCTTCGGTACACGGTCGCCACTCCCACACCGGCGTGGTGCGCAACATCGTTGAGCCCCGGCGACAGCCCCTTTGTCACGAACAACGCCCGCGCAGCTTCGAGGATGCGGCGACGATTGTCCGCGGCATCCCTGCGGAGCGAAACCTGCTTGCCAGCAGACATATTCAGCGTATCTTCCCTTATCCCACCCGTCTGGATCACTGCCGTTCTTCGGTGGCGAATGTTGGCCGTTGGCTGAGTTGCTGCACCAGCCGATATTTCTGCACCTTTCCGGTGGCTGTGGTCGGAAGTTCTTCGGCTTGACGAAAGACCACTGATTTCGGCACCTTGAATCGAGCCAACGCGCTCCGGCAGAAGGACAGCACCTCGTGCTCGGTGATTGTGGACTGCGGTCTCGGGACGACGACCGCACAGCCGATCTCGCCCCATCGGTCGTTGTGGAGCCCGACCACGTACACCTGGCTGATGTCGGGATGTTCGGACAGCACATCCTCTATCTCCTTTGGCATCACCAACTCGCCTCCACTCTTGTAGAGCTCCTTGGTGCGCCCGGTCAGTTGCAGGTATCCGTCGGCACGAACCCGGCCGAGGTCTCCGGAGTGAATCCATCCATCCCGCAGCACTTCTGCGGTATCAGTGGGTCGGTTCCAGTACCGGAGCATCGCAGTCGGGCCCGACGAGACCAACTCTCCGTCGACCCCAGCAGGGAGCACCGCGTCGCACGCGGCGTCCACAGCTCGATAGATCGTGAGGCCGTCGGTACCGCTCGCACCTGCGACGCCGGCGAGTTTCGGTCGGCCCACCGTGTCGGTGAGTGCCTCCACCGGATCTTCGGGTAGTGTCAGCGTCATCGCCCCGCCGGATTCAGTCATGCCGTAGCCGGTGACGATCTCCTGGACGCCGAATTCCGCCTTGAACTGCCGCCACAACCACGCCGGAGCAGGCGCCGATCCGCATAGTACGGCGTTGAGCGAGCTCAAGTCATAGTCCCCGCGAACGGGGCTTTCCACCATGGACACCGCCATAGTAGGTACACAAAGGATGTCGGTTGCGCGGTGACGCTCGATTTCGCGGAAGTAGTTCTCTGGAGTGAACTTCGGCTGCAGGATGACCGCTCCGCCCACGCACATTGCGGACAGCAATCCCTCAATGTAGCCGAACATGTGATAGCAGGGCAGAGAGAAGAGGATTCGGCGACCTTGCTCATAGGCGCGGGTCAGTGCGGACGCATAGGCCGTTCGCAAGACCGCATCATGCGACAACAGAACACCTTTGGGCGACCCCGTGGTACCGGAGGTATAGAGCAGGTCGCCGGCTGCAGCAGGATCCACGACGGGCCACTCACTCGCCGCATCATCTATCGCGTCGATTTCTGCCATTTGCTGCAACTGAAGTGCGCCCGTCCGCGGCACGCCGCCGGTATCCAAGAGCACAACGTGACGCAATTCCGGGACCTCATCAGATTCCGGCGCTCGGCCTGTGAAGCCGGCGCGGTCCCAACCGGGCGCGACACTGTCGAGAGTCTGTTGGTAATCCTGATCGCTGAACCGGGTCATCGTAATCAGGACACAGCAGCCGGAATCCGCCAGGACATAGGCCAGTTCCCGCTCACGGTAAAGGTAGTTGAACGGCACGGCGATGGCCCCGAGACGCGCGATGGCGAACTTGACCGATACGAATTCTGGATAGTTGGCCATCATCATCCCGACGCGATCACCGGACCGAACCCCGAGGGCGTGCAGGCCCCTGGCGAGATCACGTGATCTCGCCGCGACGTTGCCGTAGCTCCAAGCTGTGTGGTCGGTCAGAACGAAAGGCCGAGACGCATATTCCGACGAGCACCGGTCCAGCCATTCCGCCAGAGACACGCTCTGCCAAGTGGGGAACCGATCCCGCAGCGACTGACGTCGGGAGTCGATCGATGCGGCAGCCGTCATGACGGACCGACGCTCGGCGCAGAGACCTCCATGCCGACTAGGGGTCGGAATGGCGATCGCCAGTAATCGATCATGGTGGCCTCCCGAGGTCGAGAGTCAGGACGAGGCCTGACGGGCGGACAACTGCACTACGTCATCATAATTTAATCTATAATAAAGTTTGATTGCGGAGAAGGCTTCTCTACTCACACTGGACCTTCCCGGCCCACGCTACAAAGTCGACTCCTGGAGTGCGCCGATCCTGGCCAAGTCAGCACGGAGTCCGTCGATGACGATGCTTACCCCGTACCGGAAAGCAGCATCGTCCGATACCTCCTGCCCCGCTTCACCCGCCTCCGAACTCAGCGGCTGCCACAGTGTGGCGCCGCCAACCGCCGAGGAGCCGAGGAGCCGAGGATCAAGTTCAGCAGCACGGCCAACGCTCGGTGCGCGACATCACAGGGAAAGCTGGCGTCGCACAGGGCGGAGACGAACCGTCCTCGCCGGATGAACTGTCCGGGTTTCACCGACAAGCCGGTCAGCGTCAGCGTCACCAGATTGGGGTGCTGCCGACAGATCTCGTACAGTTCGGTTGCTGTGTCTCGGATCTGATCCTCCCAGGAATCGCCCCGGAGCGACAGAATCTGCTGTTGATCGAATGCCAATTCACAGGCGGCTCCGAATTATTCCTGCTTATTGCGGACGTACCCGTAGATCGTCATAGTTGCGACGCCCAGTGGCTCTGCGAGTTTCCGCATGCTGCCACAAGCCGCAGTGCTCGCATGGGTCGCTTCCCACCTGCCCCGGCCGATCTGGTTCCGGTTATGCGGGTTGATGACGAAGTGACCGCGGCCGTACCCGCCGGGGTAGGTATACCAAGCGCACGCCGAGACCATCTGCCAAAGTAGGTTGCGTTCAATATTCGAATATTGATTAAATATCGACAACGGGCCCGCCCTGGACTGCCGACAGATCGAATAGCTCCGTCACAGAGACTTTTTCAGGTGCCAGGCCACCCTGTACACGATACGGAGGTACGCCATGATTACTTCTCCCAGAACCAATCCGCGCGATGTCCTCGTATGACAGCGCACGCGTCGGGTGGTCCCTACTTCGACGAACTCACCCGGAACACCGTGTTCGATTGGGCGCCTGCACTGACGCTGACCTCTGGCGGCGCCGCCTTACATCAAGCCATACTGGGAGATCGTCTACGCCTACCCCTCGATCGTGAACTCAGTCGCGCAGTCACCGGACAGTTATCGGTAGTTGCGCATCCGGCTTATGTGTGCGACGTGGCGATCGGCCAATCGACGCTGGCAACGCAACGAGTGAAGGCCAACCTCTTCTATCGTGGCCTGCGATTTCACCGCTTCCCGGCGATCGGCGACTCGCTTTACACGCGGACCGAAGTCGTAGGGCTCAAGCAGAACTCGACCAAACCCGGTAGGCCGTCGACTGGTCTGGCCGCTCTGCGCATCACGACGCTCGATCAGGCCGAGCGCCTGGTGCTGGACTTCCACCGCTGTGCGATGCTTCCGCTGAGCGACGACTCGATCCAAACGGGCTACAACGATGACCTGTCTGGGATCGGGACCGAGTCGCCGGCCGATCCGGGAAACCCCATCGCCGGCTGGCGCACCGAGGAGTTCCGCCGGAGAGCAACACGACCGGACTTCTCGCCGGAATTGACGGGTACCACCTTGCGCAGCACCGCAGATGTCGTCAGCAGCGCAACCGAACTGGCGCGGCTCACTCTCAACATCGCGGCTACCCATCATGACTCTCGAATCGCCGGTCAACGTCTCGTCTACGGCGGGCATACGATCGGCCTCGCCCTGGCCCAGGCGACCCGCTTGCTACCCAATCTGGTCACGGTGCTCGGTTGGCAGTCGTGCGATCATTCAGGCCCGGTGCACGAAGGTGACACGCTGTACAGCGACCTCGTTGTGGAAGACGCGATGGCCCTGGCCGGCGATCGTGGCACCGTCCTGAACCTCAGATCGGTCGTCTATGCCGCCGACGAGGGTGCGGACCGACAAGTCCTCGACTGGAAGTTTACTGCCCTGCACTTCTGACCGTCCCGACTTCGACGCACGGGAATGCACGCGCGACCAACCACCACTCCATCTTCGGCTGCCGCAACGACACAGCCGCTCCACAGACGGGACAATCATGCACATCTTCGAATCCTTGGGTGAACTGGCCGACACCAAGGGGGAACCACTCGGAACCAGTGAGTGGATGCTGTTGACACAGAACGAAATCGATCGGTTCGCCGAAGCGACCGGAGATTCCCAGTGGATTCACGTCGATCCCGTCCGCGCTGCGACCGGACCATTCGGCACCACGATCGCGCACGGCTTTCTGACGTTGGCACTCCTGCCACAGATCTGGCATCAGATCTACGAAGTGCGGGGCGTCCGGTTCGCCGTCAATTACGGTCTCAACCGAGTGCGTTTCCCCGCGCCGGTGCCGGTCGATTCCCGTGTTCGCGGCACCAGCACCGTCACCGATGTCATCGAGGTGGCGCGGAATACTACCGCAGTGACGTTGTCGACGACCATAGAGGCGATGGGCTCGGCCAAACCGGTGTGCATAGCTGAGAGCATCGTCCGCTACACCGGGTGAGCAAAGGCTCCGGTGACCACCCAGAGCTAGCTAGACTGTGATGCCTGCCGTCTTGAGTATGCGGCGGGCCCGGGCGATCACCGGGGCGTCGATCATCTTTCCGTCTACCACCGCGACACCTTGATCGTTCACCTCGGCGAGAATTCTGTACGCCCAACGCACTTCGGACTCGTCCGGGGCGAAGCCCGCGTTCACGGCAGCGACCTGTTTTGGGTGAATGCACAATTTTCCACCGAAGCCGAGGCCGCTGGCGTGTTCGATGTCAGCTCTCAGCGCATCGGGACTGCTGACATCGCCGGTGACGCCGTCCAATGGCGGTGCAATTTTCGCGGATGCGCAAGCCAGCACGAGCGCGCTGCGCGCGAACAGAAAAGCCTCCTGACGCTCCGGAGCGACCCCGATCTCTGCGCCAAGATCGAAACTGCCGAAAGCAACCCGAGTTACCCCAATACCCGAACAAATTTCGCGCGCGGCCAAGACCGCAGCTGAGGACTCGATGAGTGGTATCAAGTCCGCGTCGTCGCGCAGATGTCGCCAAACGACCTCGACATCGGTTACGGATTCCACCTTCGGGATCATGACGGGGCACCCGTGTCTCCGAACCATGTCGAGGTCTTGTGCATGCCAGTCCGTGTCGCGGGCATTGACACGAACCACCCCGACGTTGCCATCACCCAGCCATCCGTCCACATGAGAACGAGCTTCCGACTTGTCGGCGGGCGCCACCGCATCCTCGAGATCCAGCACGATGCCGTCGGCGCCGGCTTCGGCGGCCTTCCTGAATCGTTCGGGCCGCGTCCCCGGAACGAACAGTAAGCTCCGCGCCGTCGTCAGATCGCGCATCGAATCTCCCATCGAGGTCGAGGATCCTCTCGCCAGCAGTCACTTTGACTAACCGGTCGAGCATCATTTAATCTCGATTAAATACTGCCACATCACCGGTTCACCCAGTCGAGGAAGTTGCCACGATGCCCGCACCCCTGTCCAACGAAGAGGCTTTCCTGGTCGAGACGGTGCGGGCCTTCGTCGATCGGGATGTGAAGCCGACCGTGCAGGAGGTCGAGCACGCGAACGAATATCCCGAGCGCTGGATCGAGCAGATGAAGCAGATCGGGATCTTCGGCTTGGCGGTGCCAGAGTCCTACGGCGGTAGCCCCGTGTCGATGCCTTGCTACGCGCGGGTGACCCAGGAACTCGCTCGAGGGTGGATGAGCCTGGCCGGCGCGATGGGCGGACACACCGTTGTGGCCAAACTGCTCACGCAGTTCGGGACCGAGGAACAGAAGCAGACCTATCTGCCGAAGATGGCCACCGGAGAGATCCGCGCGACGATGGCGTTGACCGAACCCGGTGGCGGGTCGGATCTGCAGGCCATGACCACCGTCGCGAAGACCGACGGGACCGACCTGGTGATCACCGGCGCCAAGACGTGGATCTCGAATGCGCGGCGCTCGGATCTGATCGCGCTGTTGTGCAAGACCGACCCGAACGCCGTCCCGAAGCACAAGGGCATCTCCGTCGTGCTGGTCACACACGGGCCCGGGCTGACGGTGTCGAGGGATCTGCCCAAGCTGGGCTACAAGGGCGTCGAGTCGTGTGAGCTAGCGTTCGACGGGTACCGCGTCTGCGCGTCGGCGATTCTGGGTGCGCAGCCGGGCAAGGGCTTCGGGCAGATGATGAAAGGGCTGGAGACAGGTCGTATCCAGGTGGCTTCACGGGCATTGGGGGTGGCGACGGCGGCGTTGGAAGATTCTCTGGCCTATGCCCAGCAACGGGAGAGTTTCGGGGCGCCAATCTGGAAGCACCAGTCGGTCGGCAACTACCTGGCCGACATGGCCACCAAGCTGACCGCGGCCCGCCAGCTCACCTGGTACGCCGCAGAGAAGTACGACAGCGGGGAGCGTTGCGATATGGAAGCCGGCATGGCCAAACTGTTCGCCTCCGAGGTCGCCATGGAGATCGCGCTCAACGCGGTGCGCATCCACGGCGGTTACGGGTACTCCACCGAATACGACGTTGAACGCTACTTCCGCGACGCCCCACTGATGATCGTCGGCGAGGGTACCAACGAGATCCAGCGGAACGTCATCGCGTCACAACTCGTATCCCGCGGCAGCATCTGAGCGGGTCTAGCGCGAGCCGGACCCCGCAACCACAGACGGCTGTGAATATAATTGAAGAATGACTAGAAAACCGGCGAACGCTGCGAACGGTGCTGCGCCGGATTCGGACACCAAGGCGGCTCGGACTCGCGCGCGAATTCTTGATGCCGCAGCACACGTCCTGAGCGTCAAAGGCTACGCCGGCACCCGACTGACCGACGTCGCCGAGTTCGCCGAAATCCAGGCTCCCGCGATCTACTACTATTTTTCGTCCAGAGAAGAGTTGATCGAGGAGGTCATGTTCTCCGGAATCGGCGAGATGCGCCGACACCTGAAAAGCATCCTCGACGATCTGCCACCCGAAATCTCGCCAATGGACAAAATACTGGCGGCAGTTGAGGCCCACCTTCGCCACGAACTCGAATTATCCGATTACACCACCGCATCCATCCGAAACTCAGGGCAGATTCCCGAGCACCTCCGCACCCGCCAGCGTAAAGAAGAAGCGGCCTACGGGCGTGCCTGGCGGCGGTTGTTCGACGACGCGTTGGAGGCCAAACAGCTCAACCCCGAGCTGGATGCCAAAACTGCGCAGCTGCTGGTACTGGGCGCGCTGAACTGGGCGGCAGAATGGTTCGACTCTCGCAAGTTCACGGTCGACGCCGTGGTGCGCAATGCCCAGATCCTGGTACGCAACGGACTGCAGAACGACGACCGAGCCTGACCAGAAGCTAGTCGAATAATCCGGCCAGGAGCGTTCCGCGCCGGTCCCAATCGCAGTCACGTAGATCGGCGTAGCCGCGCTCGGTCACAACGATGTCGACATCATGGGCCGGGGTCGACGCCGGGCGGCTCAACCTGTCGACGAACGGCGATCGGCCCTTAAACCTCGATTCAACGGCGATAATCGACAATCCACCAGGACTCGATCGACCAGCGCAGCAGAAGTCCGGATGCCCCCCGATTCCCCCGACGACCCGGTCGCTGACGCCTTCGACGTTGACCTGCCCGTACCGGTCGATTTCGATCGCCGTGTTCACCGCGATGAACGGCTCGCCACGAGACAGTCTGGTCAGATCGTGACTGTAGTCGATACCGCGAAGTATCGGACGCCCTTCAGCCCATTCGTAGAGCACCTCGGACCCGATCAAATAGGTCGCCGACGGCACGCCCAACAGCTTGCCCCGCCGATCCAGCTCGACGACGGCATCGGTGAGCAAGCCGGTGTCGAGACGAATCGGTACCGCACACCTGCGCATCAGCGCAGCGCCCAGCTGTCCCGGCCCATATTGCAACCGCGCACCCTCGGGTACGAATCGCAAGACCTGATCAGCCAATTCGTCGTGAACGGCGTCCGGTTCACGCTGTGGCACTATGGCAGGGCCTTCGCCGGTCCGCCCCACCACGGTCACCATCGCAGGGACCACCGGCGTCTCCGCGCTCGCCATCGGACCGGCGTCATCGACAAGGGCCAGCACCGGCACTCCGGCGTCCATTAGCCCCCGCTGCCACGACACCTCGGTGCCGAAATACAGCAATCCTGCTCGTTCCACCAACCGCGTAATCAGCAGATTCGGCCGCAGCACCTCAGCCAGCAACGCCGGCATCGCAGACAGGCTCACGGGCAGAAAGCGGGCTCGATCGTCGCCCAGGACGCTACGAGCTCCCCAACCCGGCATTAGAACGACGACGTCGGCGAAATCGGCTGGATTCAGGTCCAGCGGTGCCTGCGGTACCCAACCCAGGATCAAGCGGACACCCCCGACGTCACGCGCCACATTGCCGAGCATCCGACAGATCGCGGCGCCCTCGGCGTTCGTACGGAGCGCACCGACACCGTCGCCCAGTGCGACGGTGGTCCCAGGCTTGATGATTCGCCTGAGCGCCCCTTCCGTATCACTTGCCGTGGTCGTCGGGTTCGTACTGTGAGCGCGCACCGATGCCTACTCTTCCGATGTTCTAAACCCGCGCAACTCCTCACGAACGCTTCCGCGGCGACATCGGCGCGGAAATCCGTGGGGACGGCTGGCGAGAAAGCCCTGAAAACCAACGCCGCACAGACGGCATACCAAGTGTGGCCGTCTAACTAATTTTAATGTAATATAAATTCGACGGATCGTCCACCCCCGCAAGCCGCAGCTCCACGCACAGGTCGGCCGAGTTGCGTCAACGTACCGAGATCGACCACGCGCGGACTGGGCGCCCCACCCGTCGCGCCTTCCCGGAGGTGGTGTCCGACGCCATGCAGTCCCGCGTTGAAGCAGAGTCGAAATCCGCGCAGACCCGCGCACGCATTGTGGACGCCGCGGCGTACATCCTCAGCCGTAGTGGCTACGCGGCGTTTCGACTTGCCGATGTTGCCCAGCAGGCAGAAGTACGAACGCCGGCCATCTACTACTACTTCCAGTCCCGTGATGAACTCATCGCAGAAGTGCTTCGAGTCGGAATCGCCCAAACGCGTGAACACGTCCGCTCCACGCTGGCCAAGTTGCCATCCGAGGCCCATCCGATGGACAGACTGATCTCCGCAGTGCATGCACACCTGGTGTACCTGCTCGACCTCTCCGATTACGCCACCGCCTTCATCCGCAATGCGCGACAGGTTCCTGCGGAAGTACGCAGGAACGCCATCCACGAAGAGGAGCTCTACGGGTATTTGTGGCAGGACCTCTTCGGCTGCCTCGCCGAGTCACTGGACCCCGAGCTAAGAGACGAACTTCGAGTCACTCAGCTGTTGATTCTCGGCGCCCTCAACTGGACGGCCGAGTGGCGCAATGTGGGGATGCTTGCCGTGGACGAAACCATAAACGCAGCCATGATATTCGTCCGCAAGTCGCTGTCCGGGTACGCCACCGACGGCACACTCGCACCGTCGTGAACGAGGGAGCCGAAGGTTGCACTGAAAAAATCTTGGCCCAGATTTTTGATTCTATGTTAAATTCTACGGGTGACTGAGGCTTATATTGTTGACGCGATCCGCACCCCGGTGGGTAAGCGCGGAGGCGGTCTTTCAGAAGTTCACCCTGCCGATATGGCCGCCCATGTGATCAAGACTTTGGTGAGCCGCCACGATGTAGATCCCGCGGCGATCGATGACGTGATCCTCGGTTGCCTGGACAACATCGGATCTCAAGCCGGTGACATCGCGCGTACTGCCGCACTAGCAGCGGGCCTGCCCGAGTCGGTCCCGGGAGTGACGATTGATCGACAGTGCGGATCCGCCCAGCAGGCCGTGCATTTCGCCGCACAGGGCGTGATGAGTGGCACTGCCGAACTGATCGTCGCCGGCGGTGTCCAGAAGATGAGTCAATACCCGATACTCTGCGCCTTCACGGCGGGAGAACCATACGGATCCTCCGATCCTTGGACGGGATCACACGGCTGGTACGAGCGCTACGGCGACGAGGAAATCTCCCAGTTCCGTGGTGCCGAGTTCATCGCCGCCAAATGGCAACTCTCTCGCGAGGACAATGAGCGTTTCGCCCTGACCAGCCACCAGCGCGCAGCTGCGGCGATCGCCGCCGGCCGATTCGACCGCGAGATCACCCCATTCGCGGGTGTGAGCACCGATGAAGGTCCCCGGCCCGATACCTCGCTGGAGAAGATGGCGAAGTTGCCGACACTCGTCGACGGTGGAGTCCTGACGGCAGCGGCGGCCAGCCAGATCTCGGATGGTGCAGCCGCCCTGTTGATTGCGTCGAAGTCCGCTGTCGATCGGTTCGGCTTGACCCCCCGGGCGCGCATACATCACCTGTCTGTCCGCGGCGCGAATCCGGTGGAAGTGCTCACAGCTCCCATTCCCGCCACTCAACATGCCCTGAAACGCGCCGGATTGTCGATCGATGACATCGACGTCGTCGAAATCAACGAGGCCTTCTCGTCGGTGGTGCTGGCGTGGTTGAAGGAGTTGGGCGCCGATCCAGCGAAGGTCAACCCCAACGGCGGCGCAATCGCGCTCGGCCATCCCATCGGCTGCACCGGCGCACGCCTGATGACCTCGATGTTGCACGAACTCGAACGCACAGGTGGCCGGTACGGCCTCCAGACGATGTGCGAGGGCGGCGGGCAGGCGAACGTCACGATCATTGAAAGGCTTTGAGGTGAAGCGCGTTTTCTACACCGAAGATCACGAGGCATACCGGGAGACAGTCCGGGAGTTCCTTGCCCGCGAGGTCGTCCCATTCCACGAAGAATGGGACCGTGAGCGTTGGATCGAACGATCTGTGTTCGCGCGAGCCGCCAAAGCCGGCATCTATGCCCTCAACGTCGGCGAGGAATTCGGCGGAGCCGACGAGCAGGATTACCGGTACCGCATGATCGTCTGCGAGGAAGCCGCTAGGGCCAACGCTTCCTCGTTCGGTTTGACGGTCAGTCTGCAGGATGACCTCGTCTTGCACTACCTCACCGACCTCACCAACGATGAGCAGAAGCACCGGTGGCTTCCTGGGTTCACCGCGGGCGAACTCATCGGCGCGCTGGCGATGACAGAACCCGGCGCAGGCAGCGACCTTCGTGGCATCCGCACCACAGCACGGCGCGACGGGGATCGCTGGATTCTCAACGGGCAGAAGACGTTCATCTCGAGCGGCATCATGGCGGACCTCGTCATCGTGGCGGCCAAGACCGGGCAGCACAACGGATCTGATGTCTTCAGCCTGTTCGTCGTCGAACAGGACACACCGGGATTCGAACGCGGCCGCAAGTTGGAGAAGATCGGCCTGCCTGCCCAGGACACCGCCGAGCTCTTCTTCCGCGATGCCACAGTTCCGGCCGAGAACCTACTCGGCGAAGAGGGCCGTGGGCTGCACTACTTGATGAGTCATCTTCCGCGAGAGCGACTTGGTGTGTCAGCGATGGCCATGGCCACAACACGCGCGATTTTCGACCAAACGCTGGACTACTGTCGTCAGCGCGAGGCGTTCGGCGCGCCTTTGACGGCCAAACAGCACGTTCGGTTCGAGCTTGCCGATATGTCCACCGAGATCGACATCGTTCAGACATACGTGGACCAGTCAGTCCTCGCCTACAACGCGAATGAACTCACACCGATCGATGCGGCCAAGGGCAAGTGGTACGTCAGTGAATTGCAGAAGCGAGTAATCGACCGTTGCCTTCAGCTGCACGGCGGATATGGATACATGACCGAGTATCCCGTGGCTCGGGCGTTCGTCGATACGCGCGTCCAGACCATTTACGGGGGAACCACCGAGATCATGAAAGAGATCATCGGGCGAGATCTCGCCGCACCGCACTGACATCAATTCATCACCGATCCAAAGAATTCCCCCAATACCTCCAGGGCATTGGGGGAATTCTTTGTCTGACAAGCGTCCCTTGAACACTCAGCTCGTCGTCATGGCGCTGAGGAAATCACTCACCTGCACGAACTTGACCCGAGGCCGCGCCAGCGACATGCCGTTCGCCTTCTCAGCACGGTCGATCGCCTGCCATCCCCTCCAGGTCACAACCTGGACCGCGCGGGCGGCGAGCAGCTCGTCGATACCAGATGTGGGCATGTTCGGCTGCTTCAGCAGACCCTCGTGGTGATCCGACATCAGCTGTGTCACCGTCTCCTCGGCGCAGGCACGGTTGGTGCCGATGACGCCGCTGGGTCCGCGCTTGATCCAGCCCGTGGCATAGATGCCCACCGCAGGGGCGTCATCGTCGCCGACGACGCGACCATCGTTGTTGGGGACAATGCCGCGGGTCGCGTCGAAGGGTACGCCGGGGATCGCGTTTCCCCGATAGCCGATGGCGCGCACCACCATCGGAGCGGAAATGACCTCGCCATCGGTGACTTCCAGGCCCTCAACCCGTTGCTCGCCGACGATGCGCACTGATGCAGTGGAGAACCGCATGACGATTCGCTTGTTGCCGGGAGTCACAGACTCGCGCATCACTTCTTGTGCGACGTCATATTTCAGGGCCCCCTCGCTGTTGTCATCGGGCCGCCTGCCGAGATCGCCCTCGATCACCACATCGACGCCGACGAGCTGCCGAAGCGCCATGAATTCACCGATGGAGAAGGACGCATCGGCGATCCCCCGTCGGCCTAGTACGACGACCTCCTCGATGCCGGACTCGGCGAGTCGCTCCAGGGCCGGATCGGCGATATCGGTGTCCGCCAGAGCCCGCGCGCCGATGGTCAGCACTCGGGCGACGTCCAGAGCGACATTGCCGTTGCCGATGACGACGGCACGTGGTCCAGTCAGATCGATTGCCTCGTCGATGTGGTCGGGGTGGCCGTTGTACCAGGCCACGACGTCGGCGGCGGCGTGGCAGCCGTCCATCTCCTCGCCGGGAATGCCCAGAGAACGACTCCCTGAAGCGCCCACTGCGTATATGACGGCATGGTGCCGTTGCACGAGTTCGTCATGGGTCAGATCACGTCCGATTTCGACATTGAAGTAGCACTTCACATTCGGGCTAGACAACCCTGCCTTGAGGGTATCGACCACTCCCTTCGTCCGTTGATGGTCGGGGGCGACCCCGTACCGGACAAGTCCGAACGGGGATGGGAGTCGTTCGAACACGTTGATCTCGGCGCCGCCGATCCGCGCGAGCGCGGACACCGCGTAACATGCCGCCGGGCCGGCGCCGACCACCGCGACGCGCAGCGAACCCGGTGTCACCGACTCCTTGGGCGGCCGGGAACCGAACTCACGCATCTTCAGCGGGTGGGTCTTGAAATAGTTCGCGTTGATGTCGAGGAAAGGCAGCTGGGTCGGCGGGAGTTCGTCCTCGTGGTAGATCGCATCAACCGGGCACACCTCTTGGCAGGCACCGCAATCCACGCACGACGCTGGATCGATGTACAGCGACTGTGCGGGAGATTCCGCCGACTGCGGCGCCGGGCGAATGCAATCCACCGGGCACACGGGAACGCACGCCGCGTCGGCACAACAATTCTGGGTGATGACGAAGGTCACCGTTTAACTCCTCAAAGACAGTGCAGCAGCGGGACAACTGGAGACGGCTTCCTCGGCCAACGAGCGGTCGGACTCGCCGACTTCCTCGTTCTTGACGTGCGCCTGGCCGTCGTCACCGACCTCGAAGATGTCGGGTGCCGTCATCTCGCACATTCCGATCCCGGCGCATTTCGCACGATCAACAACGGGACGCATCAGAACAGCTTCCGCATGATCTTCAGCGCCGCCTTGCCGTACGGCGGGTAAATGATCGAGGGATCGGGAAACGTCCGTTTGGCGAGCACTGCGCGACGGTGCGACAGCCGCTCAAATCCCCACCTGCCATGGTAGTCGCCCATACCGCTGGCTCCCACACCACCGAACGGCAGTTGGGGCACGAGGCAGTGCATCATGATGTGGTTGACGACCGCCCCGCCTGACGGAACGCGATCGACGATCGCGGCTCCCGCTTTTTGGCTGCCCGCGAACACGTACAGCGCCAATGGTTTCGGCCGCTCGTTGACGAACTTCACCGCCGTCTCCTCAGAGTCGACGCTGAGGATGGGAAGGATGGGACCGAAGATCTCCCCGGTCATCACCTGGTCGTCGGGTGACGGATCGATGATCACGGTGGGGGCGATCCGCAGGGACGCCCGGTCGTAGGTCGCGCCGTGCAGCACCTTGCCCGATGTCTCGCGAATCGACGCGACGAGCCGGTCGAATTGCCGGTCGTTGACGATACGCAATGTCGGCGCGTCCTGGAACGCGACGATGCTGGCGACGATCCGGTCAGCGAGTTCGTCGGCGATGGCAGCGTCAGCGAGGACGTAATCGGGTGCGATGCAGGTCTGGCCGGCATTGATCAGTTTGGTGTAGGCCAGCCTGCGCGCCGCCACCTCGATGTCTGCGCCTGCGGTCACGATCACGGGACTCTTGCCGCCAAGTTCGAGAGTCACCGGTGTGAGGGTGGGGGCGGCGGCCGCCATGATCTTGCGGCCGACCTCGGTACCGCCCGTGAAGAACGCGTGGTCGAACCCCTGTGCGAGCAGATTCTGGGTGGTGTCCGCGCCACCCTGGACGACCCTGATCGCGCTGCTGTCAAGATATTTCGGCACCAGAGTGGCGATCAGTTCGGATGTCGCGGGTGCCAACTCCGATGGCTTGATCACCACGCAGTTGCCTGCTGCAACAGCCGCAACCACAGGTGCCATCGCCAGATAGAAGGGGTAGTTCCAGGGACCGATGACCAACACCGTCCCCAGCGGCTCGTATTGCACCCAGCCCCGGCCTGGCAACTGCGCCAGCGGCAGTGACACCCGCTGAGTCCGCATCCACTTCTTCAGATGTCTGCGGGCGAATGCTGCCTCTCCCGCAGTGGAGGCCACGTCCCCGAGCCAGGCTTCCACAGCCGACCTGCCGAGATCGGCTGCCAGTGCCGCAGCGATCTCATGTTCGCGTTCCCTGCACAACGCCTCGATTCCGCGAAGTTGGGCGATCCGCCATTCCGCCGAGCGTGTTCTGCCGGAGGAAAATTCGCGGTGGATCTCGGAACGTAGCAGAGACTCGGTGGTCTGCTCCGGTACTTGAATCGACACCAAGTCTCCTAGATCTCGGGTGCAGGCACTACCCCGGCGGCAACGGCGCCGCTGATGCCACCGTCAATGGCCAGAGCCTGTCCGTTGACCCAGCGGGCTTCGTCGGACGCCAGGAACAAGATCACGTCGGCGATGTCGTCGGGCCGGGCATGCCGGCCGAGCAGATGCTTGAGACCATCGAGGGTGTCCTTACCCATCGTCTCCTCGAAGTCGACCAGGATCGGCGTCTCGACCGGGCCGGGCAGGACTGCGTTGATGCGAAATCCCATCTCCGCGAACGCCAGGCCCATCGACAGCGCGAAGACGGTGCTGACCTCTTTGGAGAAGTTGTAGGCGTTGCCCTGCTGCGGGTTCGCCTTGAACCAGGCGGCACCTTCCTCGAAGGTATCGGTGGCCAGCAGATCTCGGATGGCGTCGAGCCGCAGTGTCCAGCCGAAGCCCGCAGTCGACGACACGATGGTCACCGAGCCGCCCGGACGAAGGCGCTCCAGGAAGGCCTCCGAAAGATGCCTAACTGCAAGGCTGTTGACCGCGACCACCAGATCGGCCGGCGCAGTGCCCGGAATTCCGGCCACATTGAGCAACCCATCGAATAAGCCATCAAGGGCTTCTATCGCGGCGTCGATGCTCTGCGGGTTCGACAGGTCCACTTCGGTGTGCGACGTCACCGCCAGCGACGGGGCGTTGCGGTCGAGGCAGTGCACCTCGGCGCCGGCGTCGAGCAGTCGCTGTGCAACGGCCTGGCCGATACCTGAAGCAGCGCCGGTGACGACGTAGCGCTTGCCAGAGAAATTGGTCATCAGTAGTCCTAATCGAGGGTGTAGGGCAGCGACTTGACGGCCCGGACGAAGTTGCTTGTCATGTAGGTTGGTTCGCCGACGCGCAGGGAGGGCGCACGGAAGGTGAGTTGCCGGTACAGTGCTTCCAGTTGCATCTTGGCCAGGAATGCGCCCATGCAGTAGTGGGGTCCGCCACCGCCCAGTGCGACGTGCGGGTTCGGTGCGCGGGTGATGTCGAAAACGTTGGGATCGTTGAAGACTCGCTCGTCACGGTTACCCGATCCGTACATCATCACCACCCAGTCACCTTGTTTGATCTCGACACCTTTGAGTTCGGTGTCCTGGGTCGCCGTCCGTCGGAATGTCGAGATCGGGCTGGCCCAGCGCATGAACTCCTCCATGGCGGGTTTGATGCGCCCGTCGAAATCCTGGGCCAGCAGTGCCTGCTGGTCCGGGAACTGCTGGAAGGCCATCGTGGTGAAGGACACCGTGTTACGCGTGGTGTCATTTCCCGCCACGGACAGCAGCACGAAGAACGCGGCGATCTCTTCATCGGTGAGGCGGCGCCCATCGATCTCGGCTTGCACCAGCAAGCTGGCCAAGTCCTCCCGCGGGTGCGCCCGGCGTTCCTCAGTCAGTTCCAAACTGAGCTCGAGCAATCCGACCAGGGTATCGATGAGCACCTCGCCCGGCTCTCGCCCGCCGGCCACATCGGCATCGTTCCAGCCCATGATGGCGTCGGCCAGATGCGCACCGTGCTCGCGCTTCTCGGGCGCCAGCCCGATCATCTCGTAGATAGTCCACATCGGTAGACGCTTGGAGACCTGTTGGACGAAGTCACCGTCCTTGGTCTTCAACAGATCGTCGACGATGGAGACGGCCTGGAACTCGATCTGGTCCTTGATCTTGGCGACCTGGCGGGGAGTGAACACCGAGCTGATCAACCGGCGCGTGCTCGAGTGCTGGGGCCCGTCCATCGCCAGGAAGGACATCACGGCTTCCAGGACGTCTTCGGGCAATGCTTCGATCATCACGCCCTGACCTGAGCAGAACAGATCCGGGTTCTTACTGACGTATGCGATGTCCTCGTGGCGCGTCACTGCCCACACCCCGTCGACCTCGGGTGCGATCAACGCACCCTCGATCGGCGGGTGCCAGCTGACCGGACGTTCGTCACGCAGGATCTTGAACGACGGCTCACGCTCTTCGTTCGTCAGCTCCCAAAAGCTCAGTGGGGATATGCTCACCGGATCAAAGGGCCGGGTTGAAGTCTGCTGGCCCAAATCGACCGTCATGCGCGTGCCTCCAGGTATTGGTCTCGTAGCGTGCGTTTGACGAGTTTCCCTGTGGCTGAACGGGGTAACTCATCGACAAAATCCACCGATCGCGGAGCCTTGAAGTGTGCCAGCCTCTCGCGAACGTAACTGATCAGTTCTTGCGCCAATTCGTCGGAACCTGTGACCCCGGGGCGGGTCTGTACGACAGCCTTGACCTGCTCGCCCATCTCCGTATCCGGCAGGCCGATGACGGCCACATCGAAGACTTTGGGGTGCAAGGTCAGAACGTTCTCGATCTCCTGCGGATAGATGTTCACCCCGCCGGAGATGATCATGAACGACTTGCGGTCCGTCAGGAACAGATACCCGTCGTCATCCAGATATCCCAGATCACCTACTGTCGACCAGTTCTCGTGCTGTGGGTGACGAGATTCGGCGGTCTTGACCGGATCGTTGTGATAGGCGAACGGCGGCTCGTCGCGCTCGAAATAGACGATGCCGGTCTCGCCGCGGGGAAGTTCACGGCCATCGTCATCACACACCCGGACAACGCCCAGCGCTGCTTTGCCGACGGAACCCGGCTTGTCCAGCCAGCCCTCGGTGTCGATCAGGGTGATGCCGAGTCCTTCTGTGGCACCGTAGTACTCGGACAAAATGGGGCCCCACCAGTCGAGCATCGCCCTTTTCACCTCGGGCGGGCACGGGGCTCCTGCATGAACGGCCAGTTTGAGCGACGAGTGATCGTATCGGGACCGGACCTCGTCAGGAAGCTGCAACATCCTGACGAACATGGTCGGCACCATCTGAGTGACGGTGACGCGGAGACGCTCGATCGCCGACAGCGCCGCCTCGGCGTCGAACTTCTCCATCAATACCACGGTGCCACCGATGGCGTGTACTGCGGCAGCCCAGCGAAGCGGAGCAGCGTGGTAGATCGGCGCCGGCGACAGGTACACGTCGGAGCTGGTGACCCCGAACGCATGCTGGAGCAACATCGCGATGACGTCTCCGCCTGGCTCATCCACGCTCAGGTCGGGCAGCGGCAGCTTGATGCCCTTGGGACGTCCGGTAGTCCCGGAAGAGTACAGCATCTCCGAACCACGAGGCTGTTCCGATAGCGGCTCGAACGCATTGTCCTGCAGCACTTCATACGGCCGGAAGTCCTCGATGGAACCGCCGAAGGAATACCGCAGGGCAACCTCGGGCACCTGGCGAGCGGCCTCCGCGGCGAGGTCAGCCAGGCCGGCCGAGGCGAAGATCACGCTCGCATCGCTGTCGCGCAGGATGTACCCAGCTTCAGCAGCTGCAAGATGCCGGTTGATCGCGGTCACATAGAGCCCCGATCGCATACCAGCCCAGAAGATTTCGAAGGCCTCGGCGACATTGTCGGACAGCAGTGCGATGACGTCCCCTCGCTTCAGCCCCAGATGACGGAGCCCGGCCGCTATCCGAGCCGACCGAGTGTCGAGATCTCCGTAGGTGAGCGTGCGCCCACTGCCGGCCATGATCACTGCGGGGCGAGTGGGGTCGACCGCCGCATGAGTACCTGGAAACACGTTTCGACCTCTAGACCAGCAAGTCGTCGCGGCCGTCGCTCTTGAGCCGGTCGATGTAGCCGGGGTAGAGCTTCTTGCCCAGCGGTGCCAGCTTGAGCAGGCTGGCGACATTACCCTCGACCCGGATCTTCTTCTTCGCCATGGCCAGCGGCAGATTGACCTTGCCCTGCCAGTACGCGTTACCGGTGTCGGCCGTCATGGACATCGTCGCGGTCGCCGCGGGTCCGCCGTCGAACCCCTCACGCACCGACTTGTTAGCCATGTCGATGACCACCACCGCGGCTGGTTCGGTGAAATCGAAGGCCACAACCAGACCCGTGTCCACAAGCTTCGGGCCGATCTCTGGATCGGCGAACGCCGTCTCGAAGATGCCGCCGATGTAGCGGGTGACCTCTGCTGAATCCTTGAACGCCATCGTTCTCCTTAATTTATTCTTGATTCAATTCTGCCGTCAAACGGGTGAGTTGTCCAGGACACGTTCGACGGCGTCCGGTCCGACCGGTCACATCTGGGTGAATCCACCTGCCAGCACCGCGTCGCGCACCACGACACGGCGGACCTTGCCCGTTGCGGTCTTCGGTAGTTCGTCGGCAACGAACCACCGGCGCGGAATCTTATGAGGCGAGAGGCGTGCCCGCGCGTAAAATTCGAGGTCAGAAACTGCGAGTGGCAGATGTCCGACGCTACCGTCAAAAACGACAACCGCAGCGACCTGTTGTCCCAGCCGATAGTCGGGCAGTCCGATCACGACGCAGTCGGCAAGCCCGTCGCATCCAGACATCGCAGTCTCGACCTCCACCGGTGAGACGTTCTCGCCGCCACGGTCGATGATCTCCTTGAGGCGCCCTACGATCGTGAGGAATCCCCGCTCATCCATGCTGCCCAGGTCGCCAGTCCGGACGAATCCGTCCGCATCGAGGGCCGCCGCGGTGGCACCCGGGTCTTTCCAATACTCCACGAACTGTTGGTAGCCGCGCGCGCAGATCTCCCCCACCTCACCCATTCCTCGCAGCGCGCCACTGCCGGGGTCGACGACCTTACAGTCGACGTGTGGCAGAGGCCGGCCGACCGTGCCGAGTTGGTCGCCTCGCGCATCATCAGGTCGGGTGAGCGACAAGACGGGGGCCAACTCAGTCTGCCCGTACAAGTTGATGACACTGCCACCGAACGCCGTCATCGCGTCATCGATGAGCGACGCCGGTACCTGCGACGCTCCCCCCATCATCAGTTCCAGAGTGACGCCTTGGCGTGGACTTTCGATTTGGAGCCGGGTAAGCGCAGCGAGGAGGGCCGGCACATAGAAGAAGACGTCGACACCCTCGTCGACAATGGCCTCAAGAACCTCACCGGCATCGAATCGATCCATGAGCACCAAAGTTCCACCAACCCAGAGCGGGCCCAGCATGGAAATCACGCAGCCCGCAGTGTGGAACATCGGCAGTGGACTCAGGCACACTGCACCTTCCTTGACACCTGCGGCCTCCACGGTCAGCTTGGCGACATTGATGATCGAGCGGTGTCTGAGTACGACGGCTTTGGGTGTGCCGGTGGTTCCGGAGGTGAACTGGAGCATCGCCACCTCCGAGCACTCGCCGTTCCAGGGTTCGACCGACTCCTCGGCTACCGGTTCGGCGAAGAATTCAGTCAACGACAGCCGGTGCGTCGGCAGCGCGGCGCAGACCTCGCTCGCGGCGGCCGCCATGTCATAGCCGCGGTATGCATCAGCGTGCAGCAGCAGCCCTGTATCCGATTGCCGCAGAGCAAATTCCAGCTCCGTTGGACGCAGTGTCGGATCGATCGCCACCAGCACCATACCGGCCAGCGCCACTCCGTAGGCGATGATCGGCCACTCCACCACATTGGGGGCCCACACCGCGATGTGCGCACCCACCGGCAGCCGCGTCCGCAGTGCCGCGGCCACCGCACGTGCTTCTCGATCCAATTCCTGGTACGTCAGACGGCGGGGCCGGCCGTCACCGTGTCGAACCCCTACCAGCGCCACCTGGTCGGGCTTGGCTGCGGCGCGCAGGGCCAGCAGCTCACCGACCGTGTGATCGATCAGCTCCGCCGAGGTGTCCGCAGGTCGGTAGGCCGACTGGCTCGACATGGGTCAGACGGGGTTGGTACCGAGCGTGGCGCCGGTCATATCGCTGATCTCAGTCCACCGCGCGGCGATCTCCGCAAGTCCCGGCGGCGACACGAAGGTGACTCCCGCGTTCTGGAACTGCGCGACGCGCTGCACAAGACCCCCGCCGACAACAAACACAGCTCCGGTGTCGGAGTTCTCCTCGGACACGAGATAGCCGACGGCCGGAGCCACAAGCTCGGGATCCAGACGGTCCAGCACTTCCTTGGGCGCGACGTCTTCCGTCATCCGGGTCGCGGCCAGCGGAGCGATGGCATTGGCGGTGATGCCATATTTCGCACCCTCGATCGCCAAGGTGTTGATCAGACCCACCAGACCGGCCTTGGCAGCACCGTAATTCGACTGTCCGAAGTTGCCGTAGATGCCGCTGGTAGACGTGGCGACCACCACTCGGCCGAACCTCTGCTCGCGCATGTGCGGCCACGCAGCGTTAATCACGTTATAGCCGCCGTACAGGTGCACTTTGATGACGGAGTCCCAGTTCTCCTCGGTGAGCTTGTGGAAGGCGCCGTCGCGCAGGATTCCTGCGTTGCTAACGACACCGTGCACAGCACCGAACTCGGACAGGGCGGTAGCCACCATCTGCCGCGCACCCTCCGGCGTGGCGACCGAGGAATAGTCGGCAACGGCGCGGCCGCCTGCCTCACGGATCTCCGCCACGACCGCGTCTGCCATGGTGGTACCGCTACCCGTACCGTCGCGCGCCCCGCCGAGATCGTTGACCACGACGAGGGCACCGTTGGCGGCCAGGAACCGAGCGTAAGTGCGGCCGAGGCCACCTCCCGCGCCAGTCACAATGACGACTTTGTCCTGCAAACCCGGCACTACTTACTCCTTTTTAGTGAGAGATCCTGTCTCGGCTGACCACCGAGACAAACGAGACGCAACCTCCTGGACGGCCGCCCAGATTGTGTGTGAGTGCGGTATGCGGATCGCGTAGTTGGCGCGGACCTGCTTCGCCCCGAAATTGCAGCCAGGCTTCGTAGAGCATCCGCAGCCCCGATGCGCCGACCGGATGCCCGAAACTCTTCAGACCGCCATCGATATTGACCGGAAGTCGGCCGTCCGCATCGAATTCGCCGCCGAGCATGTCTTTCCAGCCCTGCCCCCGGTCAGCGAAACCCAGATCCTCCATGAGGACAATCTCGGTCGGCGTGAAGCAGTCATGTACCTCGGCCATCGACAGTTGAGCGGCCGGGTCATCGATTCCCGCCTGAGAGTATGCATCTCGCGCGGATTTGACGACCTCCGGGAAGGAGGTGAAATCGAAATCCGGGTCCATCGAACCGCGGGTGGACCCGGCGACCAACGACAGCGCACTGACGTACATCGGTGAGTCGGTGTATTCATATGCCCGGTCTGCGGGAACGATGAGCGCGCATGCCGCACCGTCGGAGACCCCCGAACAGTCGAAGACTCCCAACCGGCCGGCGACCTTCACCGCACCGTCGATGGTTTCCCTGCTGACGGCTGATTTGAACTGCGCCTTCGGGTTTCGAGATCCGTTGTCATGGTTCTTCCACGCGACGTGGGTCATCGCCGCTCGCATCTCGTCGGGGTGAACGCCGTAGCGGGCGCAATATGCCGGATCGAGTAGCGAGAATGCTGCAGGCGCAGTCATCGATAGTTCGGGTGCTGTGCCGTCCCCCGGCGGGTCCTGCCGCAGAAGTCCGGAAAATCCGGAGTCCTTCAGCTTTTCGACACCGACAGCCATCGCCACGTCATAGGCGCCCGCAGCCACCGCATAGCAGGCATTGCGGAAGGCTTCCGACCCGGTGGCGCAGAAGTTCTCGACGCGAGTGACAGGTTTATCGTCGGTGGCGATGGCTCGGCTCAACAGGAGTCCGCTCTGGCCCGAACCGAGAGTGCCTAACCAGAACGCGTCTACCGTATCGACGCCGGCTCCGCCTGCCGGCAGGCATTCGCCAACTGCTTCCAGAATGAGGTCCTCGACCGAGGCTCCCCAGCGCTCACCGAATGAACTGCAACCCATTCCGACGACGGCGACCTTGCCGGCGATACCGTTACTGGCCATCGATCAGGACCGCCTTCCAGAAGTAGTCGTGCACATTGCCGGCGGTGAAAAGTCGCCGGAACACGAAGCGCACCCGCGCGCCCACGCTCAGGCGCTCGGGATCCGCATCAGCGATCTCGACCATGAATCGGCCTCCCCCGTCGACGTCCACGGCAGCCTGCACCATCGGGGGTGATGGCGAGAACGCTAGATGATCCACCGTGTAGGAGGACACCGTGCCGTGTCGATCATTGATTCGCACCCGTTCGGTGACGTTTCGCCCGCCGCATGATCGGCACACTTCGATCGCCGGCAGGTGGACGAATCCGCAGTCGAGACAACGCGCCCCAGTGAGTGCGAACTTCCACGCGACCGAGCGACCGGCCGGCGGCGCTGCCGGCCGGTCGGGTTCGGGGCGTCGCGGCGGTTCTAGTTCGACCAGACCGCGCCACGACAAGTAGGTGAGATGCGGTACCGAGGTGCCCGCGGTGCGCTGCTCGGCGACCGGTGTCGCCTGTCGCGCATTCGGTAGCGCCGTCGTGGTTCTCAGAAGCAGTGCGTCGCAACCGTCGGTGGCCGACAGTACCAGGATGTGTTCGCCGGGTTCGGCGTTGTCGAGGACCGCCGCGAGCGCCACCATCATGTCCACCGAGCCCGAAAATCCGGCCGGTGAGCTGATCACGGACTTCTGGCCTTTGACCAGGGTGGCGGCCCGTTTGAGGACCGCGCTGTTGGGGCACGCCAAGGCTACATGTTCGACGTCTGCCACGCCGGCTTCATCCAGCGCCTCCTCGGCGACCTCCCGGATAAGAGCACTGTAATGAGTTGCACCATAACGCTCCTCCCATTGTTCGCCCGTCACCGCGGTGGGCAACCGCCACCGATCAAGGAACTCGTCGGTCCGGGATGCCGTAGCCAGTATTTCGGCGATCGGCTCCCGATCGTCACCGAAGAGCAGTGCGGCGCCGGCATCGCCACCCAGCTTCTCGTCGCTGGACCCCGGGCGGCCGACGCGTACGTCGGCGCCAACCACGAGGCCCTCTGTAGAGGCTGCCGCGATGATGGCGGCGAAGGAACTCCGGCCGTTACCCACCAAATCTGCTGCAATGACGTTGCGGGGCAATCCGAGAGCGGCGTGGATCGCGGTCGCGTTGGTTTTGTCGGCGTAGGCCGGCGTGCTGGTCGCGAAGTACAGTGCCGCGGGTCTCCAGTCTTCGCAGCGCTGACGCAACTCCACGGCCGCGGTTAATGCCATCGTGGTCGAGTCCTCGTCATAGGATGCGACAACCCGGTTCTTGCCAATCCGTCGGCCGGGCAGATATGCGGAGTATCCGAGCAGACCGGCGGTCATGTCGCACCCCGGAAGACGGCAGCGAGACCTTGGCCGCCACCGATACACATCGTCTCTAACGCCAGACCGCCCCCACGTCGGCGAAGCTCGTGCAGCATCGTGGTGAGGATCCGAACGCCCGTGGCACCGATCGGATGGCCGAGTGAGATGCCGGATCCGTTCACGTTCAGTCGGTCATCGACATCGGCGAGCTTGACCCCCCACCCGCTCAGTACCGCAAGAACCTGGACGGCGAAAGCCTCGTTGATCTCGATGAGGTCGAGGTCGTCGAACGTAAAACCCGTCTTGCCAAAAAGTTTGTGCACGGCTCCGACCGGGCCGATCCCCATCCTGGCAGGTTCGCAACCCACCGCGGACCACCCCTCGAGGTACCCGATGGGCTCCAAACCCAGTGCTGCGAGACGATCCTCAGCAACGACCAGGCAGGCGGCGGCCGCGTCGTTCTGTTGCGCGGCATTACCCGCGGTGACCGTGCCCCCGGGAACGACGGTGCGCAGCCGGGCCAGCGACTCAGGTGTCGAATCCGGCCGGACTCCTTCGTCCCGATCAAACCGGATCGGATCGCCCTTGCGCTGAGGTACTTCGACAGGCACGACCTCGTCGTCGAACAGACCCGAATTCCAGGCAGCAGAGGCACGTTGGTGGCTGCGTGCGGCGAATGCGTCCGCAGCGTCCCGGTCGATGCCGTAATCGGCGGCAAGATTCTCCGCCGTCTCGATCATCCCGCTGATCGGACCGAATCGCCATTCCGGCTGGGACCTCTCACGTCCGCGATCGAGGCGGTCGTAGAGCGTCTGGTTTCCGGACCGCGAACCCCACCGCGCGGTGGTCGTGTAGTGCTCGATATTGCTCATCGATTCGACACCGCCGGCCAGCACCACATCGGCGGCGCCGGTCTGCACCATCATGGCCGCGGCGACGACGGCCTGCAGACCACCGCCGCACCGCCGGTCGATCTGCAGACCCGGCACCTCGATCGGCAGACCTGCGTGCAACGCGGCCCAGCGACCGATACAAGGCGCCTCGGAGTTGGCATAGGACTGGGCGAACACCACGTCCTCGATTACCTCGGCGTCGATGCCGCTGCGTGCCACAACTTCTCGTATGACAATAGCGGCCAGATCTTCGGCGCGAAGCGGCCGCAGAGCTCCCCCGAACGCGCCTACCGCAGTACGCCGCGGCGTCACGATCGCAGCGCGCCTCACGATTCTCCCCGCCAACGATCTGCAGACGGGTCCATCAGAGCCGTCAGCCTGTCTTCACGCAGCCAGATAACTGCCTCAAGTTCCATCGCGTCCAGGAACCTCACCCGGCCGGTCCGCATGTCCTCGAGTCTCAGTCGGGGCGAATGCGCACTGTTGTCGATCGACACCCAGACCTCGGCAAACTCGCTGCTGACCAGCGGTACCGGGCCGTCTCCCTCGAAGTGGATACCCATCAGATCAGGAACCCCAAGGTGGGCAGCGGCTTGTCGTTGTCGACAAGGTTGACCTTCTTGTAAGCCAACTTGAGACCGGCCTCGCTGCGCCGCAACCGATAGACGACGCGTCCGCCCCATAGCTCGTTGGTGCGTGATTTCGATTCCAGGACAAGAAAATTGGCTCCCACTTCGATGTCCTGCCCGCCGTCGGGATTGGGTCGGCCGCCGAGGAACTCGATGTTGGAGATCAGCCTCCGCAGGTTGGATACCGGCGCGGCGGCATACCGCCGACCTGTTCGGGCCTGCTTGAGCCGGGTCGAAATGCGGTTGCGATTGTCGTAAATGACCGACATCTCCTGCGCGGGGTCATTGTCGGTCCCGTTGGCCGGTACCCAGTACAGCGCATCTTCGGTCCAAAGAGCTTCCCACGAGTCATAGTCCGACTCGTCGGCGAACCGAGCCTCGCGAAAGAGGAACTGTTCCACCTCGAACCGATCGTAGCCCTCGGGAATTGGGCCGAGAACATGTGTATTCGCCACCGTCGCGGTCATTCCGTCTCCATCAACGTGCGGTATTGGGACCAGAATCCGCGCATACCCGTTTCATCTGTGGGCCCACCAATGGTGAACCCGTTGTCGTCAACGCGTTCACGATTGAGACCCCGGCGTACATCCAGCCACTCCGGGGTCAGCGCCTCGACGCCGCGCTGGTTTCGCTCATACATCTCCGTGTCGTCGGCCAACAGCATGCCGGCCGGCCCTACCGAACCGATGCACTGCGAGACCATCCGCCGATTCAGTTCGGGCGCGCCGGCGAGTTGGACGGCGGTGGCGTATTGGGTGCATTCATTGACGGCAACTGGCTGGATGTTGAACACCTGGATCTCGGCGATGAAGAGGTTGGGGAAGATCATCACGTGCGGGGCACCCTCAACCAGGATCCGTTCGGCGTCGGTGCCGTACTTGGCGCGCATCGCGGCGACATAGTTGGGCACCCTCGACTCCGTCGTCCCGAACCACCGCATGGGTTCGGCGAACTTGCGAAACTCCGGCCGTAGATCGTTCTCGCTGTGCCCGTTGCCCAGGTTCCGGGTCACAGCGGTCGAGGAATCGGCATATAGCGGACCGATGGTGCTGCCAGTGACTCCGAAGATGGACCCGTGGACGAACTGCGGATGATAGCCGTCGGTTTCGTTCTCGGCCAACAGCTTCCAATTTGCTCGGGTGCGATGTTGCAGCCACCCGGCAGTGAGCTCCACGCGACCTTCTGGTGAGAGCGCAGTCAGTCGGTCGATCTCCCCCGCCGCCGCGCCCAAATGCTCGATCAGGCTGGGGCCATCAGCAGCGAAGCTTCCGAAAACGAATCCGCCGTACCGCTCGACGCGCGGCACCCTACCCATCGGCATGTCGAGTTTGCGCTGCCCATAACCCTTGAAGAAGGGGAATCCGATCAAATCGCCGTTGTTGCGGAACGTCCAACCGTGATACGGGCATCGAAATGTCCCCGAGTTGCCCCGCGCGTCGTCGCACACCTGGTTGCCGCGATGCGGGCATCGGTTGAGCAACAGATGGATTTGTCCCTCGCGATCTCGGGTCATGATGACGTCCTGCAGACCCAGCTTCTTGCGAACATAGTCGTTGGGTTGCGGCACCTCGCTCTCGTGACCCACGAAAACCCAAGTGCGATACCAGATCTTTTGGAGTTCTTCGGTGAAGATACCGGGATTCGTATAGAGCGACCCATGCACTCTGTCGTGCTGGATCAAACCGCTCAACGGCCCGCCGATCGTGGACGTCATCGCGCTACCTTTCTTGGATGTGATCCGACACCGCCGAAGACGGCCGGACGCTTCTCATGGAAGGCCGCGATGCCCTCGGCGAAGTCATCGCTGTCGAACAGCGCTGCTTGCTGCTCGACTTCAAGGTCGAGCACTTCCAGGCGGTGCCTGGTCGGCGCAGTCGCGAGCATTTCTTTCATCGTCGCCAGTGCACCTGCGGGGAGGCCGGCCAGTCGATGTGCATCGCTCACCGCTTCGGCCAGCGATTCGCCCGTACCGACGACCGCATCGATCAGACCGAGCGGCAATGCGTCCTCGGCAGTGAGTGGCTCCGCCATCATCAGCATCTGACGTGCCCGCGCCATACCCATGCGTCCGGGCAGGGATGCATAAGCACCCATGTCGCCGGCCAGCCCGACGTTCAAGAATGTGGTGGCGAACTTGGCGGCACGTCCGGCGACCACCCTGTCACAGGCTGCGGCCAGTGCCGCGCCTGCGCCGTAGGCTGCTCCTTCGACAGCGGCGAGAACCGGCTTGGGCGTGTTCCAGATAGCGCGGATGATGCGTTGGGCCATCTGTGCACGCTCTGTCGCTGCATCGTGAGGCATTCTGCGCATTGTCGATATGTCACCACCCGAACAGAACGTGCCGCCCGCGCCGGTTAGGACGAGCGCGCGCACGGAGTTGTCTGCGTCGGCGGTCTCCAGCGCCTCAGCGAGTTCGATGCGCAGCGGAATATCGATGGCATTCCGCACTTCGGGACGGTTCAGCATCACGACGCGGACCGGTCCGTCATCCGTGACGAGCACGTTGGTCATCGGCTGAACCTCGGTACCCGGCGCTCGATCACGGCGCGCAATCCTTCCAGCGCATCCGGTGTGCCCGACAATTCCGAGACGGTCCGAGCCTCCTCGGCCAAGCGCTGCTCCACGGATTGCCCGACACCACTCCACACCAGACGTTTGGTGGCGGACAGCGCGTCGGCTGGCAGCGCCGCAAGGTCGGCGGCCAGAGACTCGGCGTGTTCGGTCAACTCATCGTCATCGACGACTTCAGTGACCAGACCGATCTGCAGAGCTTCCTCGGCGGTCAACGTCGGATTGGTGAGAAGTATCCGCAACGCTTGTCGCAAGCCAACCAACTGGGTCAGCGTCACCGAGGATCCGCCGTCGGGTGCCATGCCGACCCGCACCGCGCCGGAGAAGAATTTGGCCGACCGGCCAGCAACGACGAGATCCGACGAGCAGACCAAACCGAGGCCGCCACCACCGGCAGCAAATCCCTGTACTGCGGTGACCACTGGGGCCTTAAGTTGGATGAGGGCCGCGGTGGCCAGCTGGAGCCACGCGGTGGCCTCGCGCAGATAGTCAGGGAGCTTCTCCCCTTTTGCCTCGAATGTCTTGACGTCGCCTCCTGCACAGAAGTTGCGACCCTCACCAGTAAGAAGGACAACTCGAGCCGCCGGATCGGCGTGTATTGCCAACACGGCCTCATGCAGGGTCTTGAGCAGTTCGACGTTCATCCCGTTGGAGGCCTCGGGACGATTTAGCCGCAGCCGAGCGACTCCGTCAGAAATCTCGAGTGCAACTGGCACCGCGGACACCGTCGGTGATTTGAGCATTGGTTGGCCACCTTCATCGTCCGGCGTTGGACGAACACGTTGGAGCGATTTTAATCTAGGTTAAACCAATACTACCGAGGGCTCAACCGTGTAACAGATGCCGAATCCAGCCAGCGACAACGTCGCGCGTGAAACATCGGGCCAGTCCGAGCCGAAGGTTGACAGCAGGCACGCACAGTCCGCAAAATTGATTCCAAATTAAAATTCCGTTTCACAGTGCGCTCACCCCATCCCGATGGTGAAACCGCTGTTCTGTCAGGGAGGGCTCCCACCGTGATTGACAGTCCCCTGCCAAGCGCATCCACCAGCAAGACCGTCGCAGCTTCCTCATCGTTCCGCGTGACAGGGCCGCCCCGGGCCCGGTGCAGGAGATCACCACCAATAGGCTTGCAGCCCGTTGCTCCTTCCTCGCAACCTGGCACCGACGAGCTCGCCCAGTATCCGGTGCCCGCCGGCGATTCACCTGCCGAAGAAGCAGGACTTGGCCGCGCCACCCGTCCGATGGGGCGCGCCGACCAGGCTGAGCTGGCCTGGGGCCTTGCCACCGAGGCCGCCGGCCTGCTCACCAGGAGTGAGCGCGCCTGGATCTGCGTCAAGCTGGGTGTCGGCGATTACCCCCAGGTGATCGAAGAACTACTTAGCACAATCGCTGTCAAGGAAATGCCGCTACCGGGCGAACTTGCGGATTCCGCCCGCGACTGGGTCTTTGGCTTCAGCGGCACTCCGGCCGAGCCGCGGCTGCGTTCGCTCGTCGGCATGGTCAGCCCGCCGCAATATCCAGCCGTCTAGATTGGCCGATCCGCCGCTGCTCATGCACCGCAGACATTGTGTTCGTCACGGATCTCCTTGAGGCGCAGAAGGTATGGATCCTGAATCCGTCCTCCAGTGCGGCGCTCCTGCGCTATACCTGACCGAATTCCCTTGTTCCTCAAGCAGTAAGAGCGCCAGGCGCCAGCGGCGAAACCATCTGGGGCGAACGCGTTATCGGGTCGAGTCGCTCTGAGCTGCCTCGACGAACACATCAGTCGGCGCATCTGCTGTTACACCACCGGCAACGACGGCGCCATCGTGCACCCGGTACCTGTGGGTGCCCTCGAGGTCATCGAGGATCGCGGCCTGCGCAGCCGGCGGCAGGGTGTGCAGGATCTCGCGCACCCGGGCCTGGCGCCGGCCCACGGCCTTGCGCTCGGGCATACCCGGAGTGGCCATCAGCTGCGGCGGCACACCCTCGATCTCCTCCACACCACCGTCATGCTGACCGGCCTCGATCATGGCCTGCTCAGCAGCCGCAGTCGCCTCGTCCTTCTCCTCCGACATACCGATCGGCCCGATACGCCGACCATTGAGGAACTGCTTGACCACAGGCTCCTCACTGGTCAGCAACACCTCACGGGGACCGAACATGACCAACTGCTTACGGAACAGCATCCCGATGTTGTCAGGCACCGTGCGGGCGATGTTGATGTTGTGCGTCACGATCAGCACCGTCGCGTCGATCTGGGCGTTGATGTCGATCAGCAACTGCGACAGGTAAGCGGTACGCACGGGATCCAGACCGGAGTCCGGCTCGTCGCACAGGATGATCTTGGGGTCGAGCACCAGGGCGCGGGCCAGGCCGGCGCGCTTGCGCATACCACCGGAGATCTCACCGGGGAACTTGTGACCGTCATTGGGCATACCGACCAGGTCGAGCTTCTCCATGACGATGTTGCGGATTTCGCTCTCGCTCTTCTTCGTGTGCTCACGCAACGGGAAGGCGGTGTTGTCATAGATGTTCATCGAGCCGAACAGCGCACCGTCCTGGAACAACACACCGAACAGGGTGCGGATCTCGTAGAGCTCCTTGGCCGAGCACTCCAAGATGTTGGTGCCATCGATCACGATCGAGCCACGCTCCGGGCGCAACAGGCCGATCAGGGACTTCAGGAACACCGATTTACCGGTACCCGACGGGCCCAGCAACACGCTGACCTCGCCCTCGGGAACCGTCAATGTGACGTCTTCCCAAATCTTTGACGATCCGAAAGATTTGCTCAGTCCCGTCACATCGATCTGGACACCCATAAGTCAATCTCCCTCAAATTTCTGACTCCCGTTGCTCTGCAAGGGAAGTAACCGACACTAGCTGTAGCACGGGCCACCGCCCGGAGGGCTGCACGATGCGGGCCCCAGCTCGATCCAGCTCAGGTCCATCCACGGCGGTGACAACCATGTCTTGGTCGGCTCGATGGCGAATCGCAGCGGGCCTCGCTCACAATAGGTCCTACCGTCTGGGGTCGCCGCGCACGTGGTTCCCTCGTGCGTGATGGAACTTCTAGGCGGCAGCATCAGCTGAGCCTGGGTACTCGGAAACCGTGCCGCCATGGACCAGTCGTAATGCACCGCTCGGTCGCCGTTGATCCAGCCGATGTGGCTCGTGCCAGGGGGCGCACCCGGGATATCGCCGACACAGCCGAAGTTCCCGAGTCCCCAGATGCCGCAGTTCTGCCCGGTCGGCCCGGTGAACCACACCCCGCCGGGTTGCGCATAAGCTCCCGCATCGACGCGGTCGTAGTACCGAATGTCCGGCCAAGGATTCGGCCCCACATCCGAGGCAGGATCAGCCAACGCCGTTGCCGCACTACTGATCATGCAAGCGATCACACTGGCCAACGCTCCCAACCAGCGAACTGTACCGCCCACGCCGCTCCCAGGTGCAAGCATCAGCTGTTCGTGTCGAATACGAGGACTCATCTCTCCGCCTTCTTCACTGGGACTGTGTTTGAGACGATCACAACGCACGAGAAAGTCACGTGACACGTCGTGTGCTTCCGTAACACGCAGCATCACCGATATCCAACGTGTTCTGGCAAATTACCTTGCCCTTGTAGGTGATTCGTACGCTGACCCACCGGCCCGGTGCCGCGCCGGGGCGCCAATCGGCGCGCACCTGGCTACCGCTCGGCGGCTGGGCCAATGGGTCACTCAGACGTACGTCCATTCGCCACGGAAGCGTCACACCCTGCATCGCCTGCCGTCCGGCCGCGTCCTGCCACTCGACAGTGGCCACGCCGATGCTGTCAGAAACCACTTCGTAGGTGATCGGATCGTCGGCCCGCGCCGCCGCTGGACGACCCACCGCCGGGCACACCAGCAACACGGCGCAGACGACTACCCGGATTCTGCCGCCCAATACCTTTCGTGATCGTGAAGTACCGGTGATTGTCATGGACCCACCAACACGACGACCACGAGGGTGTAACCGCTGTCTGGTTCCCGGAGCGCACTGGTACCGATCTCGGTGTAGGAGCAATCTGGGATCGCGCTGAATCCTTCGAGCAACACTCCGTGGATCGCGTCGCTCTCAGCCAGCCCGGCACCCTGCAGGGACGTGACTTTGCTGCCCGTGATACCGAGGTCCTTCGCGATCGCTGTCGGATGCGGGTCGTCGGCGGGCACATTCTCAGCCGTGTGATTCACGTAGGTGAAAGTCGACTGATTGACGATGTCGGCGAGTTTATCTGCCTTCGGATCAGGCTTCAGTTCGCCGCACGAACCACCCCGGGCGGCGTTGACGGCCTGTGCCAGAGCAGGATACGGATCGGCCATGGCGGCCGGTGCGCCGGCGGCGGCCAGGATACATGCCGATATCAGCACCGCGGCCGGCAGCCTGATATCGAGGGGCCACCTTCGACGCGTTCTACCCACAGACATGAGACCGGTTGATCTTGCTCCCCCAGTGCTGGGCACGCAGGAAGGACGGACCGCTGAACCAGGTGGGCTGACGGGCCTTCAGACCGTTGTTCACATTCGAGAGTTGTTGCCACAGGCCGTAGAAGCTATCGCCCTGATATATGGGGAAGTACATGTCTCCTGCTCCGTCGTAGCTTTGCGTGAGGGCTTGAGCGCGAGGCGTCAGAAAGTCGAGTGCCTGATCGAGATTCGCCGTGACGATGTCCAGCCGCTGCGGCACATCGTCGCCGTCGAAATTCCCGTTGGTCCGGACAATCGCGTTGTTCAGGTGCTCGACCTGGTGCTTGAGCTCCGAGTACTGCGCGTTGTACCACTGGCACATCTCCCGCTCCGCGGTCACATCCGCGGGTGTGACGTACTGGCGCGTCTGGTCGAAGGGGAAGGGAAACTGCGGCTGCCAGTCGGACGGTCCTGGCACCACCACCGAAAGTGGCCGAGGCATCTCCGGTGGCCCGTTCACCGGATCGGCCTCTGCAGCAGCGCAACCCAACGCCATCGCGGCGCCTACAACCGCCGCCACCAACGCCGCGCGACCACAGCGAATGGTCACTCTGCTGCCGCTGTTCGAGAAGGACGTCAGCATACGCATCCGAATCGCACTCCTATCGTTGACTCGCATGCCGGCCGAAGCACCGCGATCACTTTCCGAGGGCCGCGTCGATCCCACCGACATCGGTGATCTGCCAGTTGTTCTTGCTGTCCAAGGTGACGCTGTAGGTAGCCGTGGACTGCAGACCGTCAGGCGCCTGCATCGTTTTGGTCAGGACGCTGACGAACGTGTCGACGACGTAGATTCCGCCGTTGTCTGACCGAACCTTCGCCGCCAGCGGGCGAGCGGAGGACTTCCACTGCAGCGGCGCCAAGATCTGCTGCATGGAATCCGCAGCCTTGGTCAGCTTGTCCTTCAGCTCTGGTGAAGTGCCGTTGACCAGCTTGAGTTTCCAGCCGTTGAAGTCCTGGTAGTCCATCTCGGCTGCGTGCACCGCGTAGTTGCTGGCGATCTCTTCAGCATGAGTTCCATTGTTGGTGGCTAGATCTCGCGCATTCAACTGACTCGTGGCATCGGCATACAGCCAGCCGAAGACCGCCGCCGCCGCGGCGAGCACCACGATGATCAATCCGACGATGAAGCCACGGAGCGAAACCGACAGTTGCCGTGGCGCCTTCGTGTTATCGCCGGCCTCGGGCCTCGTGACGAGGTCTTGGGCGTGGTCTGCATCGGCGTGTTGTTCGGCTTCGGCTTCTGACGTCGACGCATCCGCGTCAATTGGGGTCTTCGTGTCGATCATGGAGTTTGTCCTCTCAAGGCTTTGGGGCGTTCACCCGATCTACCGGTCGGGGATGGTGACATGAAGTGTGATCGCCCCCTCTTCCGGTATGCCCGACAGGGCGTTGGACAAAATCTGCCCGGTGTCGAAGTTCATCAGAGCGCCGCCGATCCCCTGAAACTGCGGAGTCAAGGTCTGGGTGAGCACTTTGATGTCCGGACCTCTGGTGTCCAGCAAATTTTGAATTCGACCGAGGAATTTGCCGAACAAATCCATGTTGTGGGGGTTGTTCCAAGCGACTGTTCGCATCATGCCCTGGTAGGTGCCGGCCACACCGTCCCCTGCCGCTCGCAACTGAGGCGCCGTATCTGCGAGGGTCGGACCGACCCAGTGAGCGTTCTGGAGCAGCGTCTGGGAGTTGGCCAGCACCGTCTCACCACTGCCGTTAAGACCGAGCGCCATGTTGTTCAGCAGCTGGGCAGCCCGGGCAAGGTTGGGCAATACGGTGTCTGGGTTCGGCAGCGCAGCGTCGGCTTCGTTCACGATGCGCTCCAGCTCGCCGGGATCCATCTGATTGAGCACTCGAACCACGCTGGTGGCCAACTCTGAGATGGACGGCGGCACAACGATCGACTCGGTGGCGATGTGCTGCCCATCGGTCAACACAGGGCCCTCGTCAGTGCGGGGCATCAGGCCGACGTAAGCCTCACCGAGGGCGGACAGATTGTCGAGCCGCACATCGCTGTCTACCGGGATACGTTGGTCACCATTGACATAGAAGTCGATTTTCGCCGCGTTGACCGAGGATTCGACCTTGGTGACCTTCCCCACCGCCACACCGCGTAGCAATACGTTCGAACCAACGACAAGGCCCTTGATGTCGGGCACATCCATGGACAGAGTGGTGCGGTTTTCGGGGTCGCCGACATGCACCCCGAAGGATGCGATGTACGCCACGGAGGCTACGACGATCACGCCGAAGGCGACGAATGAAGCAATATTCTTCGCTGCTCTCATGGCATTGCTCCCAACATTCGAAGCACGTCCTGGGTGTTGTTGATCAACTCCCGGCCGTCCGGAGTCTGGATCGAGGTGATGTTGATCGCCGGGTTCTTGTCGGCCGGCAGGAAGTTCTCGTAGAACAGTTTCCGCCAGGCAGGGCCCTCATGTTCGAAGTCCCACTTGCTGCCTTGGAGGGCGCCCGCCGCGTCAGCGAGCGAATTCAAAGTCGGGACCAACCAGTAGCCACCGCTGTAGATGCTCCCGATCGACGGGAGCACGGTACCGATGTAGCCAGCCGTCTGGGTGCCGCGGTCAAACCCTTTCATGCCGTCCGGTGACAGCCAGTACTGATAGGTGGACATGTTCCTGTTCACCACGTCCGCAGTGCCGGACACTCCGTTCAGCCACGTGTCGACCACATCCATGTTGTTTGACAGGTCTGAGAGGTCGGTGGCCACTCGGCCGGCGACTGCCCGCAGTTCCTTATCACGCTGTGGCGTCACGTTATTGACGCCGAAGATGGAGGTCTGAATGCGCTGGATCGAGCCGCTGCCGACGAAGTTCGCCATATTCGCGATGGTGTCTTCCAACTGGGGCGGCGACGTGGTCTGAACTACCGGTACTCGCTGCCCAGCCTTCAGCGATTGTGTTGCGGATTCCCCAGCCGGTTGTCGTTCCAGCGCAACATACGTGTCGCCGAGCACCGTCGATTGTTGGAGGGTGGCATGAATATCACTTGGCACCAGTACATCTCGGTCAATCCTGGCCGTGACGTCGACGTGGTCGCTCTTCAGATCGATGCGGGTGACCACACCAACCGCGGTGCCGTCCTGGACCACCTTGGCCTGATCAGGCAAGTTGAGCACATTGGCGAATTCGATGACGACGTCGTAACCATCGGAGTGGCTGCCGCCCGGTTGCGGCAGCGAATTCACGCTGATCGACGTACATGATGTCAGTAGCGCGGCTCCGGTCAGGCCCATCGTCACCGCCCGCCATACCCGTGCCCTCATGAGTGGTTCGCCTGCATCAGGACGTACTGCAGCAGCGCGACGTCGACCGCATAGGGAACTCCGTTGACGTCGGCGCAGCTCCCGGGCATCGACGCGTTCATGAAGCCACACGCTGCGAGCCCTTCGTGGGTACGCACTCGAAACATGGGCGGGCGGTATGCAATGTTGAAGAAGCTGAACTGATGCGCGTTGTAGTGGTTTGCGACGGTATTGATCCACCACGGCACGGGGTCGAACAGTCCTGCCAGCGCGTTGGCATGAGGCGTCATCTTTCTGATGGAGGCACTGACGGTGTCGAGCGTCAGCTGCGTTTCGTCGCCCAGGCGGGTCTCGGTCACGGCGACTGCCTCGATCAGCGGCCCGAGGTTGCCGATCTCTGTCTGTCCTGCCAGCCGGGCGGTGCCGTCCAAGGCTGTGGCCACTTGCCCGGTCGTGGTGCGGGCGTCTTGCAGGATCTCCTTGAGCGGGCTGCGGAGTTGAACCAGGGTGTCGGTCAGATCACCGAGGTTCTCGATGATCGACCCGATGTTGCCGATCGCCTGATCCGGGCTGTCCAGCAGCGTCGACGTCCGCGTCACGAGTTCACCCGCAGCGGCGCCGTTTTCATGCGCCAGTTGATCCAAACCACGCACCGTGCCTGCGACGTTCGTCGAACCGTCCGGATTGATTCGGTTGATGAACGTGTCGGCCGACCCGATAACCTCGGACAAAGTCTTAGGTGACATTGAGCGGCTTCGTGGGACGCAGCTTCCCGCAGTCATTCGGGGACCGCCCTCATAGTTGCCCACCAGTTCCAATGAGCGATCGGCGAGTATCGATGGTGAGCGGATAACTGCCTTCACATCATCGGGTAGCCACCGTTGTTGGTCGATGGAGAAGTCGACGCGGACGTTGTTCGGGCCGGGGGTCAACGAAGTGACCTTGCCGATGGGAAACCCCATCTGCGTCACCGGATTACCGGCATAGAGACCTACCGTGTCAGGCATCAGCGCGCAGTAATCGGTTGCCGCAGGTTGGGTCGGCGAGCACGATGCGGCCGTCCCGACGACCGACACAGCGAGCAGTGTGGTCGCGGTGACACGCCATGCGTGAATCGCTGTGGACTTCCTCATCAGCACGGGCTTCCGGGCATCGGGATGCACAGGTCGGTCGCCAGTAACTCTGGCTTCGCGTTCTGCGCGTCCAGAACACGTTCCATCTTGTCCCTGACACGTCGCAGGCGGGGAATGATTCTGCTGTTGTTGTCTACCCATCGTCTGAATCTGTCCTGCCACTCATGAATTTTCTGGATGAAGTCCTCGCGATGATTCACCCAGAACTCACCGAAGGGCTGGAGAAAGGCATCGCCGATGTCGCCCATACCGCTGAGTGCGCCGGCAAAGCCTTTGCCGTAGACGACCAGCGTCTGTTCCAGGATCGAAAACTTGGAGACCAGTTCCTGCAGCTTGCCCTTGAACTGGCTGAGTTGAAGGATGTACTCGTCGGACATGTCCAGGATCTGGCTGATCTGGCCGCGCTGCCGATCGATCGAGCTTGTAATGGCATTGCCGGCATTGATAATCGAGGTCATGGTTTCGACGTTTGTTCCCGTCAATCCCGCCGCGACCTGGTCGAGGGAATCCTTGATGGGCTGCGGATCTACCCGGTCGGTGACCTTCGTTGCATCCGCCAGCGCCTGCATCAGGTTGTAGGGCATCGACACACGTTCGACGGGAATAGCCTTGTCGCCCAATGGACTGTTGCCCAGGGATGTCAGGTTCACGTAGTAGCCGCCGACCACGGTGAGCATCCGGACATCGATTTGGGACTGGTCACCCACGAACGCATCTTTCGCCACCGAAGCCCGAACTTTGACCTGATTCGGCTCGATCGACAAGTCCTGCACCTTGCCTACCGTGATACCTGCGATGCGTACCCCGTCGCCCGGACGAAGCGATGCCGCGTCGCGGGTGTAGAAGACCACGGTTCTGTCGCCGGGCGGGCTGATATAGAGAATCGCTGCGGTGATCGCCACCACGACCACCAGACCTAAAGCGATGACACCCCAAAACATTTGATTCCCGAACAGTTTCACTGATTGCACAGGATCACCCGCTGACCATTGAGGAGAATATCCAGTGATTCCGGCAGTTGAGCGCGTCCGCGCGAGCAGGGCAGAGGCGACCCAGGTTCGGCCGGTGGTTGCACGTTGTCCCATACGACGGGCACCCGCTTGAAGGCGTCACTGTAGTCGTCGAAGACGGTAATCGCACGATCCAATCCCTTGTCGATATCGGCCTGTCCTGGTTTGAAACCAAGGTTTTGCAGTAGCCGGAATGCCGAAGACGTGAAGGCCGGACCATAGAGCTCTGACTTGCGGAACTCATCCAGCACCTTCAAAGCCGCATCCAGCGGGCGGTTCAGCCATTCCAAAATCTGAATGAAATCTGCCGAATGGCCGCCGAACGTGCTTGCCATGTTGGACAGGTTCTGCATGAGTGTCGCGACCACTTCTTGTCGGTTCGCCACGAACTCGGTCAGCTTTCGGATGCTGTCGAGCATCGGTCCCAAGCCGTTTCCATCCCCCGACATGAATGTCGCGACGTTTTCAGTGAAGATATCGATGTCGTTGGGGCTCAACGTAGCCAGTGCCGGCTGTAGCCCATTGAACAGCGTAGTGATGTCAAAAGAGGGTCGGGTCATGGAGACTGGGATGTCTTTCACCACATCCGGTGGCGAGGACTCTTCGGCCGGATCCACGACATCGAGGTACCGCAAGCCGGTGAGTGCTTGATACTTCACAGCCAGCCGCGTCTTGGGCACCACTGCGTACCGCTTGTCGAGGCTCATTCCAACCACGGCCACGCTCTGACCGCCCGCGCGTTTGAGCTCTAGAGACTCCACTTTGCCTACGCGGACACCGCGCACGCGTACGTCGGCATCCTCGTGCAGTCCGGATACGTCAATGAATTCCGCTGTGTAGTGGGATGTTTCAGTCGACACCGGCTGCCGAAGGACATTTACGATCAGGACGAAGACCAGCGACGCAAGAACGGCACTCACGATGAACCTCCAGAGCGCACCCATCGGCTTCATGACGGGCCTCCCATCGCGTCGATCGGAGCCTGTATGCCAGGCAGGTTGTCCAGCACGATATGGACTTGAAGCGCGCGTTGCTCAGGCGATCCGGCATACAGCTTCTCGAATCGCGTACGCAATTCTTTGAGCGTGTCTGCGATACCCGGAGGAGATACCAATCCTGGAACTGTGTCGGTGAGCGTCTTTATAAGACCCACCGCCGGCAACAGATCCGAGGGATGAGAGGACAAGAGCTTGCCCAGCGCGCCGAAGAACGAGTTCGCAAGCAGGTCGAGGGTCGCACGAGAGCGCTTCTGCCAATATTCTTCTGACTGCGGGTTGCCTGGCATCGCAATCTCGTCGACGTCGTCCTGGCCAGGAAGCGCGGCCTCGCCGGACACGTTGAAAGTGACGAAGCCGCCGCGCTGATTGAAGCCGTAGCCTGCAGCGGTCGCTCCGTCGATGAACGACGGGAACGCGACGCTGATGCCGGTGGCGTTCCGTAGCAGTTGTTCGGTGCTGACGGTCTGCACATTCTTCACGGCGTCGGCGGCCGTGAGAATAGTTTCGATCATCGGGTTCAGACCATCGGTATAACGCGTGGCCCGGTCGACGACGCTGACCAGTTGCGGAGTCACCACCCCTCCGGTGATTTCCCCAAGGCGGGCCAGCAACGCCTGCAGCGTGAAGTTTCCCTTGGGCACCGTGGCGAGCTGAAGGCCGTCACGAAGTGGTGAACCACCTTGCCCGGGAATCAGATTGATACCGGTGACACCGAAGTAGTTGGCCGGCCTGAAGTCGACGCCCACCGAGTCCGTCAGCCCCGAGGTGGGCAGCGACTGAAGATAGGCGTCCAGCCGGACTGTCCCATTGGGCATGCTCTTCACGTCGGTGACCTCACCCACCCTTACCCCGTGCAGCATCATCGGGGTGCCGTCGGCGACGCCCTGCCCGACGTAAGGCATGTCTAATCGGACCGAGATCCGGTCGGTCGCGGGCTTGGCGAACGGGTTGAACGCCGCCATCAGAAAGACCGCAGCCACACACAACGTGAGGGCGATCCCAATCGTGGTCAGCCGCCGCGTTTCCGCCTCGGCCGACATCCGGAACAGCAAAGCTCGACCCCTATCCCTTGAACACGAATTCCGGGCGAAGGCCCCAGAGGATGATGGTGGTGGCCAGGTCCAACACCATGATCGTCACGAGACTCGTGCGAATGGCCCGTCCTGAAGCTTCCCCGACACCGACCGGTCCACCAGAAGCGAAAAACCCGTAGTAGCAGTGGATGATCGTGACCGCCGTGCAGTAGACGACCGCCTTCAACAGCGAGTACAGGATGTCTGTCGGCGTGAGAAACTGCACGAAGTAGTGGTTGTATGTTCCACCCGGCTGGTTATAGAAGATCCGGATCACGGTGTCCGAAGTGATAAAGCTGACCACCAGGGTAAGCAGGTAGCCGGGGATGACACAGAACAGTCCGCCGATGACCCGGGTACCGACGACGAACGGGATGGACCGCAACGCCATCGCCTCCGCAGCATCGATCTCTTCTGCAATGCGCATGGAACCGATCTCGGCGGTCATCCGACAGCCGGCCTGAGAAGCAAACGCCACACCGGCCACCAGGGGTGCCATCTCTCGAACGTTCCCCCAACCACCGATGACGCCGGCCAGCGCACCGAGACCGATCAGGTTGAGCGTCGCGAACGCCTCGATCGCGACGATCGCGCCGACCGTGATACCCAGGATCGCCAAAACACTGATCACGCCGCCGTCGACGATGATCGACCCTCGGCCCCACGCAAGGTTGTTGATCACCCCCATGGTCTCTCGGCGATAGCGTCGGACGGTGATCGGCAGCATCCAGAAAGTCTGCGCAACGAACGTCGCCCATTGTCCAGCCGACCGAAAGGTATTACGTACCGAGTTCAGCGGCGCACGAAGCACCCTCCGGTGAAGCGCGGGTGCTGCCGCCGACGTTCTTGTCGCCGTTGCCATCACGCCACTGCCATCGGAAAGAACATCGTCTGCAGCTGGGTGATCGCCAGATTGACGATGACGATGACGAGCACATTGAGCACGACCGAAGCGTTCACAGCGTCGGCGACACCACGTGGGCCGCCCGTGGCTTCCATCCCGCGTTGACAGGAGATGACAGCGACAATGAAGGCGAACATGAAGCCTTTGCCCATCGTGAACCAGACGTCGACCATCTTGGCGAAGGCACCGAACGACAGCCAGAAACTGCCGGGCGTGACGTCATTGACCACAGTCGCGATGACGAAAGCCGCACCCACACCCATCGCGATCACGATGACCACCAGGATCGGCGTGATGAGCAGAAGCGCCAGGAATCGCGGAACTACAAGCCGCCGCACCGGGTCGATCCCCAGTGTGCGCAGCGCGTCGAGTTCTTCCCGGATTGCTCGGGCGCCGAAGTCGGAGGCGATAGCTGCCGCAGCCGCACCACCCATCAAGAGCCCGGCGGTGACGGGCGCACCCTGCCGAAGCACCGCGACGCCGGTGGCCGAACCCACAAGCGAGTTCGCGCCGACCTCGTTCACCAGACCGGACAACTGGACAGCCACCATCGCGCCGAAGGGGATGGCCATCAGAACTGCAGGCAGTGCAGTAACTTTCAACAACGCCCACGCCTGGAGAATGAGCTCGCCGAACGGCAACTTCAGCGTCACAAGGTCGGTGACGGAGTACCGCAGCATCGCTCCAGCCAACAAGACGCCGCGGCCCGTCGTCGCCGCGCTCTTAGCGGGAATCGAGGCGAGCTTTGAGCCCCTCTTGGTAATGCCCGATCGAAGCGTGGTCGCGGCAGCGCCTACCCGCCCAGGCTGAGCGCGATGACCGTTACCGGCTCGCAGAGGCTCCGCCGTCCGGTCCAGCACCGAGACCGATCCGGCGAACTGCGCAGTCGCAGACATCGCCGACTCCTGATCCACACGGGAATCGGGACTGTCCGCCCCTCGATCCAAAGGACTCGTCAACGTTGGGCCTCCATACCGTGGACTGATGCGACGGCGACTACGGATAGTGCGCCTGGACTCTGCGTGCCCCGCTGTGCGACACCGCCAATGCGGTACACCGACAGGCACTTGGTGGCTCCGACGATCCGCGAGCTCACGCCTCGCCAGCTCGTCGCAGCTCCGGGCGGATACTGATTACTTCTAATTAAAATTAAAATTTGCGCCCAAAAAAATTTGACCTCGACGACCTTGGAAACCGCTGGAAAGGCCACGCTGCACACATAATCAACCATGCCCCGTCCCCTTCCTCGGAAGTCGCACTGTTGCTCACTTTGCCGCTGCCCCGAACGGCGGTCGCGGCCAGGCCATCTCGATTCGGGCTCTGATGGTATGGCGTAGCTCATAGTGAGTCAACCCGTGTGAGCTCCACTACCGGAACTCGTGGCCTTTGCGTGTTCCCGCGCAAGCAAAGCAGTCGTGCCATCTGCGACCAGCCCGATTCCCACGAAAGCTCCTGGGAGGAATCGCATTTCGATTCTCACTACGCTCACCTGCCCATCAACCTCCAAAACAGCTACACCGAGCACACGTTGCCACCGCAGCGCGTTGAGACGACGGACCCCGGCCGACCCGCACGCTCACTCCCACCCCGCTCAGGATGTCGGCTTCCCCAGGTACCCCGCCACGAGCCGCTCCAGCGCTCCTCGAAACATCGCGTCCTGAACACCCGCCATGGCGAGGCGATCCCGCACTCGGTGCACTGCGGGCGCTTCCTCACCCACCTTCGACAGTTGAGTGCGTGCAGCACGGGACGACCGATAGAGCGCACAGCCGAGGGTGAGGCTGAACGCAGCCACCAGCAGATCCGACGCCGACCCATCGTCCATCCCGTTGCGCTGCAACAACTCCAGCACCCGGTCAGCGATCTGCGCCGCGACCGGCCCCTCCATCGGGTTGTCACCGACCGCGCGCGCGAGACCCGGATGATCACGTAGAAGTTCGTACAGACCGTTCAGACAATGGGACAGTTCGTCCATCAGCGGTCCCGATGGGTCCGCCAGGGGTACGACGCGAAGCGACTCGTCGATCACCACATCGACCAGGCCCGACTTGTCCGGCAGGTATCGGTAGATCGCCATGGGAGTGACTCCTAGTCGTTGCGACAGTCGACGCATGCTGAGCGCGTCGATGCCGTCAGCATCGGCGATCTGCACGGCCGCACGAACCACTACTTCACGACTGAGCCCTGCCCTCCTCATCCACCGCCCCTCCTTGGCCGGTCCGAAATACGCGCCCTTGCGCGTTCGGAAGTATACACCGTAGAGTCATTTTTTATTCCCTCTTCGAAACGTGATCGGAGTCTCGATGCGGCCTGACGCCGTACCAGCGCACACCGGACCAAACGCCCTGAACGGCGTTTCTCCGGCAAATGCCACGTGGAGTTCCATCAACCTGGCTGAGGCCGTACCGGGGGTGATGACGCCGCTGTGCGCCAGCGTGTGGGTTCCGGCCAGTGAACTAGGCCTGCGGGAGCCATTCGTGGCAATGGGAGCACTGCCGGTCCGACGTGGGCACATCCCAGCTGACCCGATGGGGCGTATCACCAACGCATTCTTCGGCAGGATGGCCGTCCGGGTGGACTTTCTCTGCGAGATGGGCGACCTCATCCCCGGCCAGTCTGGTGAGGCATTGGCGCGGGACTTCTTTGGATTCGTGCCTCCGGACTTCCACAGTTCTCCCTCGAATCGGCGGCTACCGTTCATCGCCGCGCGGTACCCCCGAACCCTTCTCACTATCGGTAGACGTATCGAGAAATTGCGTACCGAAACCGACCGATGGTGGCGACGCGAAGTCGCGACCATGAATGGTCTCAACCTCGCCCTTTCCCAGAGGGCCATTGGGGAAGCGCGGAACCGGTTCTTCGATGCGCTCGCTGCCCAAGCGGTGATCAGTGCCACGCTGATCCAGCCCCTCCAGGAGCAGTTGGCGACGATGAGTTCGGCTGCAGGCGTCGATCCCGCCGCCCTACTGCGAGGCGCCTCGCACGAGGAGGGCGCAGTTCTGCACGATCTCTGGGCGGCGTCACGTGGGCATCTGACCGTCGAGGAGTTCGTCCTCCGCCACGGCTATCACGGACCCGGGGAAGGTGAAGTGGAGACGCGGGTGTGGCGTGAAGATCTGGACACCGTGCGCACCCTCGTAGAGCGCTACCGCGCTAAGCCCGATTCCGAATCCCCGAACGCAGACGCGGCCGATCGGGTCGTGATGCGTGAGAGCGCCGAACGGGCATTGCTTTCCTCATCAAGCCGAGCCGGAGTCGCGCGCGCCCGCATCGTGTTGAAGCTGGCCCGTCGATACATCCCGCTGCGCGGCACCGGCAAGGTGTCCTACCTCCAGTGCATCGACGTGCTGCGTGCCGGAGCCCGCCACATCGGCGCCCTCCTGGCGGAGGCGGAACGGATCGATGATCCGGAAGACGCCTTCTATCTGACCGCCGATGAACTGTCCGGGCCCACGCTGACCGATCCCCGCGCCGATCTGCGCCAGATTGTCGGCGCGCGCCGCGAACTGCGCCTGGAGTATCAGGCGTTGACTGTCCCCAGCGCGTGGACCGGAACCCCCGAACCACAAGCACTGGAGACGCAGGCCGCCGGTTCGGTGACATCGTTGTCGGGTATCGGCACCTGCTCCGGGATCGTGGAGGGCCGCGCCGTCGTGGTGATCGACCCCGCTGATGCTGATGTGGACGACGGAGACATTCTGGTCGCCCATACCACCGATCCGTCCTGGGTGTCGCTTATGTTCCTCAGCGCGGCGCTCGTGGTGGACATCGGCGGCATGATGAGCCATGCCGCCGTCGTCGCTCGCGAACTCGGAATCCCTTGCGTGATGAACACCGGCAACGGCACCTCCATCCTGCGCACCGGCGACCTCATCCGGGTCGACGGTGCGGCCGGAACAATCGAAGTGCTGACGCCAGCTGCCGCGTCCTGAAGTTTTTCGGTCACCGATCACACCAATTGCATTACGACGAAAGGTTATTTGATGAGCACCGCGACAAGCACCGACATCTCGCCCAACGCCGGGGGCGCCGCTGCCTGGGGGCCGCTGTCTACGGCGATCCACGCCGACGCGGCCGGTCCATCCGACCCGACCTGGAAGGACAACGCCTACCTGTCCTTCTGGGATGTGGCCGGCAACATCTACGGCAGCATCCACGTCTCGACGTCGCCCAACGACTCCAAGGCGCGTCGAGCGCGGTTCTCCCTGCAGGTGGACAACCAGATCATCGAGATCATTGAGCCGCTTCCGCTGGGATCCTTCGCCAGTGAATCCATCTCGTTCGGCCTGGACGGCACCATCACCGTCGACCACCCCGATTTGAAGGTTTTACTCGGCAACGCTCCGCTCTGGGTTCCCGCTGATTTCGCGCTCAACGAGCTCATTCCTCCGCTGGTTCCCGGCAAGCCGCTGCAGCATTACCAACAGGCTTGCACCCTCCGCGGCACCATCGAGCACGGCGGGCGTACCTGGACGCTCGATGCGACCGGAATGCGCGACCGCACATGGGGTTTCCGCGATGAGGCGGCGCAGTGGATCGAATACGCCGGCCTGGTGTGCGTCATCGGCGACAGCTTCGTCTCCGCGATGAAATTCCTCGGCACCGATGGAAGCCTGCGCGCAGACGGCTACTGGGTCGACGACAACGGCGCGGTACTCATCACCGATATGGGTTTTCGCCGCAACGCCGCCGCACAGTTCCTCTCCAGCACCATGACTTTGGCGGACGGCCGCGAGAAGACCGTCACGATGTCGAACCGTCTGGCCGGATTCTTCGTGCCCATGGGCCGCGACACCGACGGTCCCGCCTTCGGCACCTACGACGATTTCATGACCCTGGCCGATGGTGAGGCCGAAGGCGCCGGCTTCGTCGAACAGGGCATCGTCCACCGCGTGTTCTGACGGCTAGCACACACCGGCCGACGATACCGACAAAGGAGTTCAGCATGGACATCGAGCGACTTCGGCTTCTCCGGGCGCTTCGACTCAAGGGGCGAGTTCTCGCAGCAGATCTTCCGGCTGCGGCCGGCGTCACGGCAGTCCAGAGCGACGATTACATCAAGGAATTCACTTCTGACAATCTTGTCGAGGAAGTCCGGGGGCGCCTAAAGCTCACGCCACAGGGCCGAGACCAACTGGACGAGACGCTGGTGGCCGAGCGGAGCACGGTCGACCACGAAGCGCTGGCGGCGTTGTACACCGAGTTCGATGAGCACAACAGCGCGCTGAAATCGCTGATGACGCGATGGCAACTCAAGGGCCCAGACACGCCCAACGACCACACCGACCCGGAGTACGACCAGGCGATCGTGGATGACCTGGTCGCGCTCGACGCCGAGTTCACACCGCTGGTGGACCGCATGGTCGAGGTCGCGCCGCGGCTGGGACACTACCCGGCCCGGTTGGCCAACGCGCTCGATCGCGTGACGGCCGGCGATCATTCATGGTTCGCAAAGCCGCTGGCCGACAGCTATCACACGGTCTGGTTCGAGTTGCATGAGGACCTCATCGGTCTGGCCGGCCTGTCCCGGATCGAAGAAGCAGCGGCAGGGAGAGCCGAATGAGTGTTTCCACCGACCACCTCGCCGATCGGGTACAGCCCTTGCGCGGCGACGGCACGCTCACTCGCGAGATCGCGGGCGGTAAGGCGTGGAGCATTCAGAACATGTTGGCCTTGGGTATTCCGGTGCCCCCGGCGTTCGTCGTGACAACTAACGTCTGCCGGGACTACCACGCCGGCGGAAGGGAATTTCCGTCGGACCTGATCGATGAGGTCCGACGGGCACTGCAGCGCGTGGAGGAGCAGACGGGACGCAACTTCGGCGTGCCCGAGCGACCGCTGCTGGTGTCGGTGCGCTCTGGCGCAGCGATCTCGATGCCGGGGATGATGGACACGGTCCTGAACCTGGGCATGACAGCGGACATCGAGAGGGCGCTGGCCGTCGAGACCGGCGACCCGGATTACGCGGCGGACACCCGGCATCGCTTCGTCGAACAGTTCGAGAAGGTAGTGGGCACAACTCCGCCGGATGAGCCGTGGGCCCAGCTCGAACTCGCGATCCGTGCCGTGCTCGATTCGTGGCATTCCAAGCGCGCCGCCGCGTACCGGCGTTCGCGCAACATCCCCGAGGATGGTGGGACCGCTGTCACGGTGCAGGCCATGGTATTCGGCAACTTGGACGACCAGTCAGGCACCGGTGTGCTCTTCTCCCGGGATCCGCTGACCGGCAACGCCGACCCCTACGGCGAATGGCTGCCGCGCGGTCAGGGTGAGGACGTGGTGTCTGGCCGCAAAGATGCGTTGAACCTTCAGGAACTCGGCACGTCCATGCCGGCGGTGCATCGTGAACTGTTGGCTGCCACCGAGATACTCGAGCGCAACGGTCGCGACGTTCAGGACATCGAATTCACGGTGCAGTCAGGACGGTTGTGGCTGCTGCAATCCCGCTCGGCCAAACGGACCCCGCGGGCCGCCCTGCGAAGCGTCGTGCACCTACAGCGCGACGGGATCATCAGCGTCTCCGAGGCGCTCGATCGCGTACAGACCGAACATGTGCACGCAATGCTCCGGCCCCGTTTGGACCCCAAGGCTGTCTCAGCATCACCCCCGGTAGCCGCGGGCAAATCAGCATGCCCAGGAGTCGCAAGCGGGCTTGTGGTCACCGACGCCGACATGGCCGAGCAACTCTCCGATGAGGGGCTAGCCGTCATCCTCGCGCGCCCCACCACTGACCCAGATGACGTCGCTGCGATGTCGGCGGCGGTGGCGGTGCTGACCGAACTCGGCGGATCGACATCGCATGCCGCGGTCGTGTGTCGCGAGATGGCGATTCCCTGCGTGGTGGGGTGTGGGGTCGGCTCCATGACCGACCTCGCGGGCAAGATCGTCACCGTCGATGCCGAGGCCGGGACTGTCCACCTCGGTGAGTTGCCAGTGCAGCCGCCCGTGGCGTCCGACGACGACGACCTCCAGCTCATCGAAGGCTGGTTTCGGGACGTCCTCGGCGAAGACGACCCCGCCGTCACCCTGCTTAGTCTGGTCGATGGTTACCACCGTCGCATCGGAGCGCAATGACGACCGTCGATTCCATGCTGCACACGCTGGACTCAAGCAGTCCCCGTGCTCAGCAAACGTGGACGACCGGAAACGTGGCCGAGGCTTTCCCCGGCGTCTTCAGCACGCTGGGGCTCGGCTTCGTCTTCAGACCCATGGAGCTCGCCTTCCGGCGCATGTTCTACGACCTCGGGGTGTATTCCGCGAACGAGGTCGAGGTTCCTGCCAGGATCCAGGATTGTTTCTGGTCGGTGTTCGACGGGTGGGGCGCCGGAAACATCGACAAGTTCCGCGACATCGCCAACCGGATGCCCGGAACCTCCGCCAGCGCAGTGGAGCAGCAGCTCTTTGGCTATGCACGCCCGGAAACGGTCGATGCCAACACAATCCGACGTTATCCCTTCATCATCGCCAAGGCGCCGCGCTGGCTCATCCGAACTCCGAGACGTCACGACGCCATGTTCGCAGGTCTGCGAACATGGCGGCGCGGCGTGATCGACCGCATCCCCGAGATGAACGAACGCGACTGTGCCGCGACCCTCGCCGACGCCCAAGCACGGTTCGAAGATGTGATGAGCATTCACATGGGCGTCGCCATGGTGAGTTCGTCATTGGCGGAGAAGGTCGCGGACATGGCGAGGAAGGCCGGCCACACCGGCCTGGAGACCGCGCTGCTGTCCGGCGTGGGTTCCGACGAGAACGAGGTAGCGCACGACCTGTGGGCACTGGCTCACGACGAGATCAGTCTCGGCGAATTCAATGGCCGGCATGGTTATCACGGCCCGAATGAGGGCCAACTGTCCGGCGTCACCTGGCGCGAGGATCCCACGCCAGTACTGGCACGGCTCGCCGACTATCGCCTCATCTCCGCGGACAGCCCCCGCGCGCCGCGGCGCCGCGGCGCCAATCAGCAGGACACACGTGAGGACGCGCTACGCCGATTGCTCAGCGCCAGCCCGCGGGCCAAGCGACCGGCTGCGCAGGTCCTCGTCAGGACAGCGGCACGTTACCTCGCACTGCGCGAACAGGGTAAGGCCGGCTATCTGATCACCATGGATGTCGCCCGCGCGGCGGCCCGGCGCATGGGTGAGATCCTCGCCGTTCGCGGAGTCATCGACGAACCGGAGCACATCTTTCATCTCGGATACGACATGGTGCTGGCGGGAGTCAACACCGATCAACGAGAAATGGTTGCCAAGAGAATCGCCAAATACACAGCTCGGCAGGCGATTCGGCTGCCGAAATCGTGGTCGGGCCAGCCAGTGCCCATCGTGGTCGATGACCAGGAGCGACAGCAACTGCTTGCCGGCCACACTCTCAGTGGCGTGGCGGCCAGCGGCGGTGTGGCCGAGGGGCGAGCCCGCGTGGTGCGCGACCCGGACGGCGTGGAACTCGAAGACGGGGACATCCTGATCTGCGAGACCACCGACCCGGCTTGGGTTCCGCTGTTCCTGGTCGCCGGTGGCGTTGTGACCGATCACGGCGGCCTGCTCAGCCATGGCCCGATCGTGGCGCGTGAACTCGGAATCCCTTGCGTCTGCGGAACCGAAGACGGTAGTCGACGGATCGCCGACGGCCAATTGGTTCGAGTCGACGGGGACCGCGGTGTGGTGACCGCACTCTCACCAGCCGTGAAATCGGCCGCTTCCGTCGATTAGGTCATCAGGTCGCGGCAATGTCGGTCTCAACTAATTGCTCACCGCGTTGCCCCATGCCTGAAAGGCAAGCGCCGCAGAATATTTCGCGGCACATTCTCCGTCGATGGCATTGACCAATGCCATGTACACGCTGTAGACATACACAATGACCAACGAACACCGCGCTGTCATAGACGATCTCAGCGCCTATCTCATTGCGGGGCGGGTGGTTTCGGCCCTACCTGAGAACCACATCGATCAGACTGCGGCCAGAACTGTGGTCCAGGGCATCCAGGACGGGGCCGAAGCCGAACAGTTGGGCTTCGCCAATGTCTATCTGTCGGAGAGATGGAATCTCAAAGAAGCTGGTGTCGTCCTCGGCGCAGTGGGTGCGCGCACCACTCGCGTGGGCCTAGGCACCGGACTGGTCTCGCCGGCACGTCGGCATGTCCTACACATGGCCGCGTTCGGCGCCACGATGCACGCCGCTTTCGGCCCCCGGTTCCTCCTGGGACTCGGTCGAGGCGACCATGCCTACTTGCGGCACGAAGGCCTGCAGACGGCCGGTTTTGCCGGCGTGGTCGACTACGTCAAAATTCTGCGGCGGCTGTGGGACGGGGAGGTCGTGTCCTACGACGGACCGGCGGGAACGTACCGCGACATCAAGCTGGGAGACATCTACGTCGGCCCCGCACCCAAAATGCTCTACGGCACCTTCGGGATGCCCAAAGCCTCGGCAGCCGTTGCCAGGGCCTTCGACGGCGTCATCCTGCCCCCGATGATGTCTCCCGATGCCACATCCCGATCAGTGACACGGCTGCGACAGGCCTGCGAAACCATCGGCAGGGATCCACACTCCCTGCGCATCGTCCAGTGCGTGGTCACCGCGCCCGACCTCGACATCGACGAGGCCCGTGCGCTGGCCCATGCTCGAGCCGTGACTTATCTGCAAGCACCTGAATACGGCGCTGCACTGGCAAAAGTCAACGAATGGGACCTTGGGCCGGTCGAAAAGATCCGCTCCGAAGTCGACCGCATGCAGAATGGAGCGGGAGATGAATTGGCGGACACCGCGTTCCATCGTATCCAATTGATGGACGTGGCCCGTCTCGTGCCCGACGAGTGGATGGACGCGTCCTGTGCGTTCGGCACCGCAACCCAGTGCGCCGACAAATTGCGGGAGTTCAAACAGGCTGGCGCGGACGAGATCTCCACCTACGGAAGCACACCCGGCCAGAACGCCGATGTACTCGCCGCTTGGCGCCGGACGACGACTGCGGTGAATCGATGACTCTCGACCTACACGCACCGAACCCGATGCACCGAGTATCAGGTCCCCATGACGCGTGGTCGACCATCAACACTCGGGAGAACTATCAAGGTGTGATGAGTCCGCTCGGCGCCACGCTGTGGCTGCCAGTCAGCGACTTGGCCGTCAACGGCACGTTCCACGACCTAGGAGTGCTACGCCCAGACGAGGTCACCGTGGCCAGGACTCCGGCCGAATCCTCATCCACCGTCTTCTACGGTCGATTCACCGCCAGTATCAACTACTTCCGACGCGTCAGTGACCTCATTCCCGGCCAGTCGGGTGCATCGTTCGAGGAACAGATCTTCGGGTCCTCACGCGCCGACGCGCCGGACACCAAGTCCAAACGCCGGTATCCGATCGTGGCGGCGAAGGCCCCTGTCACGATATTCAGGCTGCCCAAGCGCATCCGCCGGATGTCCGGCGAGGTGCATGCTTGGTGGAGACTGGCGACCACGCCCGCGGGGATGGCCCGCTCGGTCGATGTCCAGTTCGCTCAGGCGCTGAAGATGCTCGAATACTCGATGCGCGAGCACGTCACGCTCACTTTTGTAGCGCAAGGCCTCTTCGACGCGCTGGACAAGCTCGCGGTCTCCATCGAACGACCGGGACTGCACTTGGAGCTGTCCACCGGTTACGGGCAGATGGTTGAAACGCAGTTCGTCGCGGCGTTAAACGATGTGGCCCTGGGTAAGTCGACACTCGCCGCGTTTCTCGCCGACTACGGCTACCGGTGCGCCGGGGAGATCGAGGTGTCCAATCCGTCCTGGCGAGAAAAGCCCGAACTGGTACAGCGGATGGTCGAAAAATACCGGTCCGCGCCCACTCGGCAGGACCTCGCCGCACAGGCCGCAGAACGCACGCAGACGCGACTGGCAGCAGAGCAGGTTCTGCTCTCATCGCTGCCGAGGGCCAAGCGACCCGCGGGTCGTCTGCTATTGAAGCTGGCCGCAACTTACATTCCGCTGCGTGAAGAAGGAAAAGCCGCGCTGGCAATGGCTTTCGATGGGGCCCGCGCGGCGTGCGGAGTCCGCGGACGCGAGTTGGTCAGCGAAGGCGTCATCGACTGTGTGGACGATGTGTTCTACCTGACGATGGACGAGATCAGGGGTACGCCTCCACTCGACGCTCGCAGCCTGATCGCAACACGCCGCGCGCTCCGGCAAGCCTACGAGCAGATGGACGTACCGGACGCGTGGGTCGGCCAACCAGTACCGGTCGAATTGCCGGCCGTTCAGGTTGGTCGGGTGGATAGCGTGACCGGAGTCGCTGCCGCCCATGGCGTCGCCGAAGGCCTGGCCCGCGTTCTCAACAGCGCCGACGATCTCGATGATCTCGAGCCCGACGAGGTCCTGGTGTGCCGAACCACCGACCCGTCCTGGGCGTCGGCGTTCCACCTGGCTGCGGGTGCCGTCATCGACATCGGATCGACCGGATCCCACGGTGCCATCGTGGCCCGCGAGATGGGCATGCCCTGCGTGATCGGAACGGGAAACGGCACGCACTTGCTGCGCACCGGTGATCTGTTACGCGTAGACGGTGGTACTGGGGTGGTCACGGTTCTCCAAGCCGCGACGTAATCCGGCGGGGTAGCCTCGCGCGATGCCATTTTCACCGACCCCGACCCCGACGGTAGGGAATTTCGTTGAGCGAGATTGACGAACGCGGTTACCGCAACTTCCTGCGTCTCGAAGCCATCGTCGGCGAGGCGAGGGCGATAGCCGACATCGAGGGCCTTCAGGCGGTGTCGATGCGGGCACTGGCAGAGCGCCTGGGGTGTACACCGCGCGCGCTCTACCGACACGTGGCAGACAAGGACTCAGTCCTGGAATTGATGGCAGATCAGGCGTTGGCCGACATACCGACGCGCCAGGGTCCACTCGCCGGCCGGTACCCCGCGGTGGCCGCCATGGTCACCCTGGCGTTGATCCCCTACCTGGCATTGTCTGCCGCGGTCGATCCGCTGGTACCGATCATCTCCGAGCAGTTGAACCTGTCGGCGCAGACCATGAGTCTCGGCTTCGGCCTGGGTAATGCCGCCTATGCGGTGGGCACGGTCCTGGCGGTGCAGTTCGCCCAGCACCTGCCCCAGCGCAGGATGCTGTTGGTCTACGCAGTCGTCCTGGTCCTGGGGTCGGTGATCGCCGCGTCGGCGGTCAACGGAGCGATGTTCATCGGCGGTCACATCCTGCAAGGCCTGGCCACCAGCATGCTGCTGATCGCCGCGGCGCCGCCGCTGACCATCGGCTTCCCCCGGGACAAGCTGCGGCACACCGCCGTGATCATGAACATGTGCGTGTTCGGGGCCGTCGCGCTCGGCCCGTTCATCGGCGGTGCGCAGGCCGAGGCCCTCGCATGGCGGCCCCTGTTCTGGATCATCGCCGCGATCGCCGTCGGAGCCCTCATCATGGCGGCCCTGACCTTCGAGGACGCCCCACCAGCCGACCTCGACGCACCACGTGACCTGCGGGCCATCGGATTGGCGTCGGTCGGCTGCGCCGCCGCTTTCATAGGTGCCGCACAACTGACCAGCCATGAATTCACCGACCCGGTGGCGATCGTGCCGATGCTCGGCGGCCTGGTCCTGATCGTGGCGCTCATCGTGTATCAGTTCCGGTCCCGCCGGCCATTGCTGACCGTGCGCACCATGCTGACCAGTGCGATTCCCGTCGCCGGCGTCGGTGTCGCGCTGTTCGCGGCGGCCGCGTCGGTGGCGGCGACCGCGCTGACAGCCCAGGTCTTCATGGAGACCTACAGCCCGGTACAGGTGGGGCTGCTGTACCTTCCGGAACTCGGCGGCGCGATTGTGATGGCGTTCGTGTTCGGCTCGGTCATCTCCAAGCGGTCGATGCACTACCTTCCGCTCGTCGGCATGGGCCTGCTCGCCGCCGGAATCGTGCTGTTTCGGCTCGCTATTCCGACCAACCAACCGCTGGCCCTGCTCGCCTCGGCGCTGACCGGGCTGGCGCTGGGCGCCACGGTGGCCCCAGCACTGTTCGTCGCCGGATTCTCGCTGCAGTCCAACAGCCTTCAGCGCGTGTTCGCAATCATCGAGTTGTTGCGGGCCGTGGCCGCCTTCATGGTGGCGCCGATCTTCGCCCATTTCGCGGCCAAAGCGGCCGGCGGTCTCACCGCGGGCGCCGGCGACGCCCTGTGGATCGGATTCGGACTGGCCGTCGGTGGCGCCGTCTTCGGAGTGGCTGTCTATGTACTCAGTGGTGCCCGGCCCCAGAAGCCCGACCTCGACCAGTTCCTCGACGGTGAATCGCCGGCCTGGTACTCGCCGCCCCTGCTGGCGCGGCTCCGTCCCGGCCTGCCCGCACCGATCCCCGAACCAACCCGTGACCGGCGGGTGACGGCATCCGAGGCGGGCGCGATGTCAGTCGCCGCCACCGGACCGGTGCTATTCGCTTACGACGGATCACTACGCGCCGCCGGCGCCATCGAACGCGCCGCAGCCGAACTGCCCGTCGGTCGCGAAGCCCTGGTGGTCTGTGTCTGGCAACCGGTGGATGTCGGATTCACGCCGGTCGAGGCGACGCATTTCGACGCCGACCAGGCGACCGAGGTACGACGGGCCGCCGAGCAGACCGCTGCTCACGGCGCATCGCTGGCCACCAGGGTGGGTTTCTCCGCCCGCAGCGCGACCGTCGAAGCGGCGCCCATCTGGAAAGGCATCGTCGAGACGGCTCAGGAACACAACGCCAGCCTGATCGTGGTCGGCCCGCACCGGCGCAGCGGGCTGCTGGGCCACCTGGAAGGCAGCGTGGCCGGCGCCGTCGTCGCGCACTCCACCACTCCGGTCCTGGTCATCCCAGAGGACTGTCGACGTTCATCCCGCGCAGAGGGCGCGGCCCACTCGAACGTTCACGCCGTGGCCGCAGGATCAACGGCGGATCGCGAGTAGTTGCGCAGGTTGTCCCGCAGCGTGGACACGCCGCGTTGCATGGTCGTGAGTTCGTCCAGTGACAGCCCCGTCGCGGCCAGCAGGTCCATCTCCAGGGTCTGCGCGCGGAGCGCGCGGCCGGCGTCGGTGAGGCTGACGCGCACCTGACGCTCGTCGTCGGGATCGCGTTGCCGCGTCACGTATCCCAGCGCTTCGAGCCGCTTGAGGATCGGAGTCAGCGTGTTCGACTCCAGGAACAACTTCTCCCCGAGGCCGCCGACCGTCTGGTGATCCTGTTCCGAGAGCGCGACGAGCGCGATGTACTGCGTGTACGTGATGCCGTGTCGATCCAGGATCGGCTTGTAGGCCTTGCCGTACGCGAGGTTGGCCGAGTAGACGGCAAAGCAGAGGAAATCGGAGAGTTGCGGAGCCTCGGGCGCCATGTTCCAAATTATATCGGATCCGATTTAGTCGGACGGGATGAAATACATGGCCACCCCGCGTTCATCTCTAACGCCTCCAATTGGAGCCGACCATCCACCCGAAGGAGAACGCCGTGACCGCCAGCCAGACCGACAACGTGCTGTACACCGCCCAGACCCACACCACCGGCGGGCGTCAGGGCGAGGCCTACAGCTCCGACGGCAACCTCGACATCCAGCTCACCCCGCCCGGAGGCAACGGCTCCGGCACCAACCCCGAGCAGTTGTTCGCGGCCGGCTGGTCGGCCTGCTTCCTGAGCGCCATGGGCCTGACCGCGGGCAAGCACAACGTGAAGCTGCCCGCCGAGACCGCCGTGGACGCCGAGGTCGACCTGCTCAACACGGACGGGGCATTCTCACTGCGGGCACGGCTGAACGTCACCATCCCGGGTGTCGATCGGGAGACCGCCCAGGCCATCGCCGATGACGCACACCAGGTCTGCCCGTACTCGAAGGCCACCCGCGGCAACATCGACGTGACCATCAGCGTCGCCTGACCGATGGCGGGCCGGGGTTACTCCTTCAAGTCCAGTACCGGCGTCGGCCGCTGGAAGCCACGGGTAACCCCGGCCAGCCACACGAATCCCACTGCCAGCCAAGACAACCCGATCACCAACGTCAGGCCCGACAAGCTGGTCCACAGCCACACGGTCAACAGGAAGCCGATCAGCGGCAGCACGAGATTGCTGATCACCTTGGCACCGTCGCGCTCCTGCCGGTCCACGAAATAGTGCTTGATCACCGACAGGTTGACCACCGAAAACGCCACCAGTGCACCGAAACTGATCACCGAAGCCAGGATGGTCAGGCTGATCACGGTGGCCAACAGCGACACGGCTGACACCGCCAGGATCGCGTACACCGGAGTGGCGAACCGCGGCGAGACGTGGCCGAAGAACGAGCGCGGCAGGATCCCGTCGCGCCCCATGGCATACAGGATCCGGGCCACCGAGGCCTGCGACGCGATCGCGGATCCGAGCGCACCGGCGACATACGCCGCGGTGAAGAACGTCTGAAGGAACTGGCCGCCCGCAGTCAGCATCAGGTCGAGCGATCCGGACTCGACATCGGCGAACTGGTTGGAGGGGAACACCAGCTGCCCGAGATAGGACAGCACGACGAAGATCACCCCCGCCACTACGGTGGCGATCATGATCGCCTGCGGAACGGACCGCTTGGGATCCTTGGCTTCCTCCGACAGCGTGGACACCGCGTCGAACCCCAGGAACGACAGGCACAGGATGGCCGCGCCGGCCAGCACCGGACTGAATCCGGTTGCGCCGCCGTCACCCTGGAAGGGGGCCATCAAGTCCACCGCGCCCAGGCTGAACACCTTGGAACAGGCCAACACCAAGAACGTCACGATGAAGATCGCCTGTATCGCGATGATGACGAGATTCGCCCGCGCCACCGACACGATGCCGACGATGTTGAGCACCGTCACCCCCGCGATGGACAGGACGACGAACACCCAACCGGGGATCGCCGGTACCGCGGCGTTGAGGTAGATGCCGATCACCAGGTAGTTGATCATCGGCAGGAACAGGTAATCCAGCAGCAGTGACCAGCCGGCGAGGAATCCGATCGGCGCGCCGAACGACTTCTGTGTGTACGTATAGGCCGACCCCGCAACCGGATAGGCGACCGCCATCCTGGCGTAGGACCGCGCGGTGAACACCATGGCGGCCAAGGTGACCAGGTATGCGACGGACAACCTGCCGCCGGTGGTCTGGGTGACGATGCCGTAGGTGGTGAACACCGTGAGCGGCACCATATAGACCAGACCGAACAGCACCAACGACGGCAGCCCGAGCGCGCGGCGCAACCGCCCCTCGGTGGCCTCAGCCAAATCGGCCATGACAGTTCCTCTCATTTTGCGGCCGAATAGACCTGTGTGCCTTGGAGATAGGTGGCGCGCACTTGCACCTGTGACAGTTCCGACGGGGGGATATACCTGGGATCACGGTCCAGCCAGACGAGATCGGCACTCGCCCCGGGTGCGATGTGGCCCCAATCGTCTTCGGCAAAGGCCTGATAGGCCACGGCGCCGGTATAGGACGCCAGGGCAGGCTCGATCGGGAGCACCTCTTCAGGTGTCCACCCGCCGGCCGGCTCACCGTCGGAGGTGCACCGCGACACCGCCACCGCGATACCGTCCAACGGCGCACCCGAGGAGACGGGCCAATCCGATCCGAACGCCAGTGCCGCACCGGAATTCTCCAGGGTGCGCATCCGGTACTGCCGATCCGCACGCTGGGCGCCCAGTCGCGGGATCGTGAGCACCGTCATCAGTGCGTCCATCTGCGCCCACAGCGGCTGCATGTTCGGGATCACCCCGAGTTCGGCGAATCGCCCGAGGTCGGCGTCGTCCACGAGCTGAGCGTGCGCGATCACCGGGCGTCGGTCGCGCGGACCATTGTGCCGTGCAACGTATTCGATGGCGTCCAGCGCCTGGCGGACCGCGGCGTCGCCGATGGCATGGATATGGATCTGCAGACCCAGCTCGTCGACTTTCCTTGCCGCCTCCGCCAGAGCATCGCCTTCCCACAACTGCATGCCGTGCGAGTGCAGGCCCGAACAGTACGGTTCGAGCAGGGCGCCGGTCTCGTTTTCCACCACCCCGTCGGCGAAGAACTTCACGGTCTGCGCGGTCAGCAGCGGCGAACCCATTGCCACCACCCGGTCTCTGGCTGCGGCGTATTTCGTTACCTGCGTGTCGAAGTGACGCGGATCGGCATAGAACGCCAGGTTGAACCGGATCCGCAGGGCGCCGTCACGGGCCGCCGCGAGGTAGGCGTCGAGCTCGGCCGGTTCGACCCAGGCATCCTGAACCCACGTCACACCACGGGCCAGGTAATAGTCGGCAGCCGTGCCCAGTGCGGCGATCCGCACCGCCTCGTCACGGGGCGGCATGACCGCGGTGATCAGGTCCGTGGCGCCCCATTCCCGCAGCGTTCCCAGCGGGGTGCCGTCCTCGCGGCGCGGGATCTCTCCGAGGGCCGGCTCCGGGGTGTCCGCGGTGATGCCGGCCCGCTGCAGGGCGACAGAGTTGACCCACAGGGTGTGATAGTCCCAGGCACGCAATACCACTGGCCGGTCCGGGACCGCGGCGTCGAGCCAGCGCGCGTCGAACAGCCCATCGGGCGCGAGACTGCCGTCATACGACGCCCCGACGATCCACTCCTGATCGGGGTTCGAATCTGCGAATTCCTTGACGGCCGACACGATCTGGTCGATCGACTCACATGGCCGCACCGCAGGTCCTGCCGATTCCAGGCCACCGAACAGCGGGTGGGCGTGACCGTCACCGAACGACGGCATCAGGAATCCACCCTCGAGGTCCACCGTCCGGTCCGCCGTGGCCGCCAGTGCGTCGGCGCCGACTGCCCGCACCACCCCGTCTGCGACGAGCAGTGCATCGGTGGTGTGGCCGGGTGTCCAGATCACGCCGCCGTGGAACAGGGTTGCCGTCGTGACGAGCGCGGGCGGCATATTGCGGGCGGTCATGCGACGGCCTCCCTCCGGAGCGGGGATGGTTGTTGTTGGGTGATGCAATGGATTCCACCGCCACGCTCGAAGAGTGGGCGGGCGTCGACAGCCACCACCTCGCGGCCGGGATACTGCTCGGCCAGGATCGCCCGCGCCTCCGCGTCATGCGGATCATCGAATGCGCAGGCGATCACGCCGCCGTTGACGACAAGGTGGTTGATGTAGCTGTAGTCGACGTAACCGTCGGCATCGGTGAGAGTAGCCGGCGCGGGCATCTCGACGATGTCGAACCTTCCTTCGACAGCCGATCGGATTCCTTTGCACACCAGGGCGTCCGGATGTGATTCGTCGCGCTGGGTGTGCAGGAGCAGACGCCCCGGGGCAGTGAGGGCCGCGACGATGTCCACGTGACCGCGCGTGCCGTAGCGCTGGCTGTCGCGGGTCAGTCCGTACGGCAGCCAAACCACCTCGGTGGCGCCGATGGTGCGCGCCAGCTCGGTCTCCACCCCGGCCTTGGTGGCGCCGGGATTTCGGTGCGGGTCGAGCTGCACGGTCTCGGTGACCAGCACGGTACCGTGCCCGTCGGTCTGGATACCGCCGCCCTCGTTGACGAGCGCGGACGGTACGACGGTGACGCCTGCGAATTCGCCCACCATCGCTCCGATCTTGGCGTCGCGGTCCCAACGCGCCCAGTCCTGGGCGCCCCAACCGTTGAACGTCCAGTCGACGGCGGCCACCGACCCGTCGTCGGCGTGCACGAACGTGGGACCGATATCCCGCATCCAGGCATCGTTCAACGGCGCCTCGATGAGCTCGATGTCTTGAGACACATAGCGTTTCGCGACCGCGAGTTCAGCGGGGTCGACGAGCATCGTGACCGGTTGGAACTGCCCCACGGCGTGAGCCACGGCGGCCCAGGCGGACCGGGCCTCATGGCGCGCCTGCTCGGTGTCACCGAGCGAATAGCCCTCAGAGGGAAAGGCCATCCATACCCGATCCTGCGGTGCGCCCTCGGCGGGCATCAGATACGAGGTCACCAACCGTTCCTATTTCACGACCGGCGTGGCCGCATGGCCGTCGCCGTACGGGTGGGCAGGGTCGACCGGAGCGGTCAGCCGGCCATAGCTGTCAGGGCGGCGGGTAACCAGGAACGGGAACAGCTCCAGCCAGTCACGTCGCTGGTCCAGGTCGAGATCGGCGACCAGCACGGCCTCCTCGTCGCGCGGCGCCTGCACCAGCACGCGACCGTAGGGGTCCGAGATGAACGACGAGCCGTAGAACGAGACAGTGCCCTCGCCCCCGGTTCGGTTGGGCACCACCATGAACAAGCCGCTGCTGATGCCGTTGGCCACGATCACCTGCTGCCACAAGGGCTGGGTGTCGAACGCGGGGAACACCGGCTCCGAGCCGATCGCGGTCGGATAGACCACGATCTCGGCGCCACCGAGCGAATAGTTGCGGGCCACTTCGGGGAACCATTCGTCCCAGCAGGTGGGCAGGCCGATCCGCGCGCCCAGCCCCTCGGGGTCATACACCGGGTACGGGTCGTCGTCCGCGGAAGCCGGGCCCGGTCGAAAGTAGGTGTCCTCGTAGTACCCGGCCGAGATCGGGATGTGCATCTTGCGGGTACGTCCGACCAGCTCGCCCGACGGCGACACCAGGATCGCGGTGTTATAGCCCAGGCCATCGGCGGCGGGCGCCTTCTCGTACAGCGAGGCGTGCACGAAGATGCCGTTGGCCTGCGCCGCCTCGGCCGCGAGTGCAAAGGTCGGGCCGTCGGTCAGGTCCTCGGCACCCTCCCCCGGGTTGGGCCCGGCCGGGGTGTCGGCCGGATAGCGCAGCAGTGTGATCTCGGGCAGGAACACCGCGGTGGCGCCCGCACCGGCGGCACGGTCGATGCCATCGCGCAGCACTTTGGCGAGTTTGTCGGCGTCAGGACGCCAGCGGTGCTGCACCAACCCCACCCGCAGGGGCGGTCGCTGTGACGCGGTACTGCGCGACAGCGGGTCGGGGGCGCTCGCAGTGAGCGTGATCATGGGACTCCTAAAACGAATGCGATTCGTTTATTGTGTGATGCAGACCACCATTTGTAAAGAGGTCAGATAGAACAAGGGGGACAATCCATGGGGCGGCCGCCGACACCGATCCTGTCGATAGACCGAATCACCAGTGCAGCAATGGATCTCGTCTGCACAACGGGTGGATTCACCATCCCCGAGCTGGCCCGCAAGCTCAAGGTCAGCCCGTCGTCGCTGTACAACCACGTGTCCGGGCGCGAGCAGATCGTCGAACTGCTCCGGGAACGGGCGATGTCAGAGGTGCACCTGCCCGACCTGCACGCCGAGCGGCCATGGATCGACATTCTGGCCGACATCATGCGCTCGTACCGCAGCAGCTTCGCCCGCTACCCGCAGTTGATTCCCCTGCTCACGGCGCACGCGGTCAACAGCAGCCAGGCGCTGACCATGTACAACGCCATCGCCGTCACCCTGGCCCGCGGGGGCTTCGACCCCACCGACACGCTGCGGATCATCACGTTGGTCGACAACTACGTGCTGGGGTCCGCGCTGGACCTCACTGCACCCGACCGGCCCTGGGAGTCGAGCGCCGAAGTCGGCCCGGAACTGACCGCTGCGCTCGACACCGGCGCACCCCGGCCCGCACGCGCCGACGATGCGTTCGAGTTCGGTTTGGCGGTGCTGCTGCGGGGGCTCGTACAGCCGTGAGCCGGCTACCCGCCGCAGCGGTTGCGGAAATCCGTCGCCGGTTGCCGGAGGCCCTGCAGTTCGGCACGGATCTGCGGCTTGTCCTCGAGGTAGGCGTGCACCGAATCTTCCATCTGGTCGGTCGACTGACCCTTGAGGCTGGTGAAGAAGTCATTGACGTCGGGATGGGTGAACAGATAGGCCGAGGTGGCCGCGCGGACCCCGGCCATCACCCCGGCCAGGTCGGCAGCCGTGCAGTTCGGCTCGTCCGCAGCAGCGATAGGCGCGCCAACAGCCAAGAGCGACAGGCTGATTGCGCCGGCGGCGATCACACGGGTGAACATCGTGGCTCCTAAATCGACTCGGATAACTGGGCTAAGGCTCACGGACGCCCCGGCCGCCAGCCGCCGCCACCACCGCCGCCGTTGTCGGGCGGGCGGGGGTCGATGTTGATTTCTAGGCCCCCGCCGGCGCAGTACCAGTCGTTGGCGCAGTAATACGGGTAGTAGGGGCCGGCCTTCGGGGGTGTCGGTCCGCCGCCGCGGACGTTTCCCTGCGCGCATACCGTCGAACCGCCGGCGTCGACACAGTCAGCCGTGGCGGGCGGAGCGACTCCGATCGCGATCGGTACGGTCAAACCGGCCAGTCCCAACAACACTGGACGCCACATGCTCCGCATGACCACTCCTCGGTAGGTCCCCGTGAGCCGAGAATAAATCCCGAGGACGCCCAATATGCGGGATCGACAATAACCGGTTCACTGCCAGGCCGCATCTCGTTCGTGATCGGTTGCATTCGCACAGATTGCAAGGCTCGCCACGAGATTCGGCCATCCCTAGCCTGACGCGCGTGAACGAAGATTGGCTGGCCGTGATCGTCGGCCTCATCCTCTTGACCCTCGTGCTCGTCGGCGCCATCCCCGGCAGCGTGATCCCGTGACCAGCACCGAGGAACGCTCCGAACAGCGATCGCCGAAGATCGGCTACGCCGTCGCCGGTGTGCTCGTGGTCATCGCGCTGGGCGCGGCGACCCGATTCCTGGAAACCGAGGTGCCCCACTGGGCCGCCGGGAGTCCGCTGGCCAAAGTCGCCAAGTCAGTCGAATTCCCGGTCTACGCAATCGCTCTCGGGCTCATCGGCAACGCCGTCCTGGCCAGGTTCGCGCTCCGCGACGTCCTGTCCCAAGGATTTCGCACCGAGTTCTTCATCAAGACCGGCCTGGTCCTTCTCGGAGCGTCGATCAACCTCAAGGTGCTCGCCACTGCCGCAGGACCGGCGATCATCCAGGCACTCCTCCTGATTTCGATCGTCTTCGGATTCACCTGGTGGCTGGGTGGACGGCTCGGCCTCGACGACAAACTCCGGGCGCTACTGGCCTCGGCGGTCTCCATCTGCGGGGTGAGCGCGGCCATTGCCGCCGCCGGCGCCGTTCAGGCCCGAAAAGAGCAGCTGGCCTACGCCGCGTCGCTCGTCATCGTGTTCGCACTACCGTCGATCTTCCTGCTGCCCTGGCTCGCCGACGTGTTCGGGCTGTCCGACGCCGTCGCCGGCGCCTGGATCGGCGGCAACATCGACACCACCGCGGCCGTGGCCGCCGCAGGCACGATCGCCGGTGAGCAGGCACTGCAGATCGCCACCATCGTCAAGACCACGCAGAACGCGCTGATCGGCATCGTCGCCATCGCCCTCACCGCGTACTTCGCGTGCAAGGTCGAACGCCGAACTGACACACCTGACCCAGCCGTGGCACGCCCGTCTCTGCGCGAATTCTGGGACCGTTTCCCGAAATTCGTGCTCGGCTTCATCGCCGCCTCGGTGATCGGCACGCTGTATCTGCAGTTCGCCGCCGACGGTAAAGCGGCCATCACAACGGTCAACGACCTGCGAACGTGGTTCCTGATCTTCGCGTTCGTGGCCATCGGGCTGGAGTTCTCGCTCCGCGGCCTGAAGGAAGCCGGCTGGCGGCCGATCGTGCTGTTCGCCGCGGCGACCGTGGTGAACATCGTGGTGGCACTGGGTCTGGCCTCGGTCCTGTTCGGCGGATTGTTCGGCACCTTCACCACGGGGTAGCTAAACGGTTACCCTGGCTAAGTGCCGACAACCTGGTCGCGGCGAGGGTTTTTCACGGTCACCGCTGGGATGGCCCTGGTCGCCGCATGCAGCACGCAAAAACCCGGCGAAGTTGCGAAAGACGGTTCGGTGACCGTCCGCCACATCTTCGGAGACACCAACATCCCGGGTCCACCGCACCGTGTGGTCAGCGCGGGATTCACCGAGCAGGACAACCTGCTGGCCCTCGGCGTCGTGCCGGTCGCGACGACCGAGTGGTTCGGCGGCGAGCCGTTCGCGGTATGGCCCTGGGCGCAACCGAAACTCGGCGCCGCCCAGCCCACCGTGCTCGGCCTGACCGACGGGATCCAGGTCGACGCGATCGCGGCGCTCAAACCGGACCTGATCGTGGCCACCAATGCCGGACTCGACGCCGACACCTTCGCAAAACTCTCCGAGATCGCCCCGACCATCGCACAGTCCGGACCGGACGCGTTCTTCGAGCCGTGGCGCGACCAGGCCACCCTGATCGGCCAGGCCCTGTTCCAGAACGACGCGATGACGGGGCTGGTCACCGGCGTGGACGACAAGTTCAAGGCGGTGGCCACCAACAATCCGCGTTTCGCCGGCAAGAAGGCGATGCTGCTCGCCGGCACCCTGTTCCGCGACAGTGTCCAGACCCAGACCGGGTGGCGGACCGAATTCCTCACCCAGATGGGCTTCGCCGTACCCCCGACACCCGAGGAGATCCCGCGCTCAGATTTCGCCTCGGTGCTCGACGCCGCCGATGTGTTGATCTGGACCACCGAGAACGACGCAGAGCGCGACGCCCTGCTGGCCGACCCGGGCATCGCCGAACTCAAAGCCACCACCCGCAAGCGGCACGTGTTCACTCCCAAAGAGCTGTCCGGCGCCATCGCGTTCGCCTCGCCGCTGTCCTACCCGCTGGTGGCCGACCAGTTGCCACCGCTGCTCAACCAGGCACTGACCTGACAAGATGACCGGGTGACAAGCACCCAGGAACACTCCGAACACCGCGGCACCGCCAGCATCGGCTCGGCCTATTATCCGGTGCTCGTCGCGGTTTTCACGGCCCTGGTGATCATCTCCAACGTCACCGCCACCAAAGGCGTCGCCTTCGGACCGATCATCGCCAACTGGTCGATCATCACAGACGGCGGGTTCATCGTCTTCCCGCTGACCTACGTGATCGGCGACGTGCTCTCCGAGGTATACGGATTCAAGGCCGCGCGCCGAGCGATCTTCCTGGGTTTCTCGATGAATGCCCTTGCCGCGCTCGCATTCTGGGCCACGATCTATCTGCCCGCTGCGGACTTCTACACCAACCAGGAGCACTTCGAGAACATCGTCCACGCCTACACCCAGTTGATCGTGGCGGGCCTGGCCGGGTTCATCGTCGGACAGACCATCAACGCCTGGGTTGTGGTGGCCATCAAGGAACGCACCAAGGAAAAGCACCTGTGGGCCCGCCTGGTCGGATCCACCTTCGCCGGCCAGCTCGGTGACACATTGGTCTTCTGCGGTATCGCGGCCAGCGCGATCGGCATCAGCACCTTCGGCGACTTCGTCACCTACACCGCGCTGGGCTGGATCTACAAGACTGCAGTCGAGGTGATCATGCTGCCGATCACCTACCGCGTGATCGCCACCATCAAGCGCCGCGAGCCCACTTATCAGGCCGCCGTGTGAGGCTTCGATAAGGCACCTCTGGCAAGGTTCATAGAGCCGCAGCTTTCTTAGCTACTCGCGGGTAGCTTCAGGTCATGAGTGTGACATCAGAGGTGATGGACGCGACGGGACCGACCCTGAACCCGGGTACCGCTCGCGACTACGGCGATCAGGCTCTGCTGCTCGAGTTCGACAGCACGGCCGATGTTTTGGCGTGGACCGCCACTCTCACGGCGGCCCAACTGCTCGGTGTGGTCGATATCGTGCCGGCCTCCCGCACGATCTTGATCAAGCTGGCCGATCCGCGCTACCAGGCGCCCACCCGACAACGGCTGGGCACGTTGCAGCTACAACCCGGTGCAGCCCCGGTCCGTCCGGTGGGCCAGGCCGACGTGACGATCGACGTGGTCTACGACGGCGCCGACCTGCGCGACGTGGCCACCCTGACCGGGCTGACCCCGGATCAGGTGATCGCGGCACACACCGGCAGCCAGTGGCAGGTCGGATTCATGGGCTTCGCGCCCGGATTCGCCTACCTCGTCGGCGGTGACGAACGACTACAGGTACCGCGCCGAGCCGAGCCCCGCACCAACGTCCCGCCCGGAGCGGTGGCACTCGCCGGTGAGTTCAGCGGCATCTACCCACGGCAGTCGCCCGGCGGCTGGCAGTTGATCGGGCGCACCGACGCGGTGTTGTTCGACGTACATCGGGACCAACCCGCACTGCTCACCCCGGGTACGTGGGTGCAGTTCCGGGCCATCGGCTAGTCGGCGGGAGGACATCATGACAACAACACTCGAAGTGCTACGTACCGGACCGCTGGCCCTCGTCGAGGACCTCGGCCGGGCCGGCATGGCCCACCTCGGCGTCACCCGCTCGGGGGCGGCCGACCGGCGGTCCCACGCGCTGGCCAACCGGCTCGTCGCCAACCCCGGTGAACACGCCACCATCGAGGTGATGTTCGGCGGGTTCTCCGCCCGGGTGCGCGGCGGGGACGTCTCCATCGCGGTCACCGGCGCCGACACGGATCCGGCGGTCAACGGTATTCCGTTCGGCACCAACAGTATTCACCATGTGCATGACGGCGAGGTGATATCGCTGGGCGCCCCACACTCGGGGCTGCGCAGCTACCTGGCGGTCCGCGGCGGCATCGCCGTCGAACCCGTCCTCGGGTCACGGAGCTACGACGTGATGTCGGCGATCGGGCCCGCACCGCTACGACCCGGCGACATTCTGCCGGTCGGTGAGCACACCGCCGACCTGCCCGAGACCGATCAGGCTCCCGTCGCCTCCATCAGCGGAGACGTTCTGGAACTGAACGTGGTACCGGGTCCGCGCGACGACTGGTTCGTCGACCCCGACGTCCTGATCCGGACCAACTGGCTGGTGACCACCCGCAGCGACCGGGTCGGGATGCGCCTGGTCGGCATGCCGCTGGACTACCGCTGGCCTGACCGCCAGCTGCCCAGCGAGGGAGCAACCCGCGGAGCAATCCAGATACCGCCCAACGGTTTTCCGGTGATTCTCGGGCCCGACCACCCCGTCACCGGCGGCTACCCGGTGATCGGTGTGGTGACCGACGAGGACATCGACAAACTCAGCCAGGCCCGGCCCGGGCAGACCGTCCGGTTGCACTGGGCGCACCCCCGACGGCCGTTCGAGGGCTAGACGTCTGGACCATTCCCGTCGTCGTTTTCCACGTCAGGGTTGCGATCCCGCGGCGATCAACGACCCAGGTGTGGAAAACGGCGCCCGGGGAGCACGGCGGCCGGGGAGTTCGGGGACCTCGGCCTATGCGCTGGACGGCCCGCAAGGTAGAGACACCGGCGCGCGGCGCTGGTAGAACATGGGTGTGCCCACACAGGACGTCAGCTCGCCGTCAGTCCGAGGCGGGATCCTGCACACCGCACGACTCGTCCACACCTCCGATCTCGACCACGAGACCCGTGAGGGCGCGCGGCGCATGGTCATCGAGGCTTTCGACGGCGATTTCACCGACGCCGACTGGGAGCATTCACTCGGCGGGATGCACGCGTTCATCTGCCATCACGGCGCCCTCATCGCCCACGCCGCCGTGGTCCAGCGCCGCCTGATCTACCGCGACACCGCGCTGCGCTGCGGCTACGTGGAAGCTGTGGCGGTACGCGAGGATTGGCGCGGCCAAGGCCTGGCCACCGCCGTGATGGACGCCGTCGAACAGGTCCTGCGCGGCGCCTACCAACTCGGCGCACTCAGCTCGTCGGAATCCGCGCGAGACATGTACGTCTCCCGTGGGTGGGTGCCCTGGCAGGGCACGACCTCGGTGCTGCGGCCCGCCGGTGTGACGCGCACACCCGACGACGACCGGGGGTTGTTCGTCCTGCCGATCGATCTGCCGGCAGGCCTCGAACTCGATACCACTGCCGAGATCACCTGCGACTGGCGCGACGGGGACGTCTGGTAACCACCAGACGCACAGTCTCACACCCGTGTGTGTGAGCAGGTGAGCGGAATTTCACGGCCGGGTCACCGCAGGGCGCATTCGGGCAATAAACGCTTCCTAGCGTTTCCGCCATGCCCACTCTGTCGAAGTCGAATCGCGTCACCAACTGGGATCCCGAGGACACACTGGCCTGGGAATCAGGAAACAAATACATCGCGCGGCGGAATCTGATCTGGTCGGTATTCGCCGAACACGTCGGCTTCTCCGTCTGGTCCATCTGGTCGGTCATGGTTCTGTTCATGCCCGAGGCCGTGTACGGATTCACCGCCGGGGACAAGTTCCTACTGGGCGCCACTGCCACGCTGGTGGGCGGCTGCCTGCGCATCCCCTACACACTGGCCACTGCCACCTTCGGCGGCCGCAACTGGACGGTGTTCTCGGCCTTCGTGCTGCTGATCCCCACGGTGGGAACCATGGTGCTGCTGGCCCATCCGGGCCTGCCGCTGTGGCCCTACCTGCTGTGCGCGGCCCTGGCCGGCTTCGGCGGCGGGAACTTCGCCTCGTCGATGACCAACATCAATGCGTTCTTCCCGCAACGGCTCAAGGGCTGGGCACTGGGACTCAACGCCGGCGGCGGCAACATCGGCGTGCCGATGATCCAGCTGGTCGGCCTGCTGGTCATCGCCACGGCGGGCAACCGGGCCCCGTACTGGGTCTGCGCGGTCTACCTCGTCGCACTGGCCGTCGCCGGTATCGGCGCAGCGCTCTACATGGACAACCTCGAACAGCACAAGATCGACCTGGGTGCGATGAGAGCCATTCTGACAGAACGTGATACCTGGGTGATCTCGCTGCTCTACATCGGCACCTTCGGATCCTTCATCGGCTTCGCCTTCGCCTTCGGCCAGGTGCTGCAGATCAACTTCGCCGCAGGCGGCCAGACCGCGGGACAGGCATCCCTGCATGCCGCGCAGATCGCCTTCATCGGCCCGCTGCTCGGCTCGCTGTCCCGGGTCTACGGCGGCAAGCTGGCCGACCGGATCGGTGGTGGACGGGTGACCCTGGCGGTCTTCGGCGGCATGATCCTGTCGGCTGGACTGCTGGTCGCCATCAGCATGATCGACGATCACACCACGGGCGCGGCCAACGGCCTGATGATGATCGGCTACGTGATCGGCTTCGTCGCCCTGTTCCTGCTCAGCGGCCTGGGCAACGGCTCGGTCTACAAGATGATCCCGTCCATCTTCGAGGCCCGCAGCCACTCCCTCCAGGTCAGCGAGGAGGAGCGGCAGCGGTGGTCCCTGTCGATGTCGGGCGCACTGATCGGATTCGCCGGCGCGATCGGCGCCCTGGGCGGCGTCGGCATCAACCTGGCCCTGCGTCAGTCGTACCTCTCGAGTGGATCAGCCACCGCCGCGTTCTGGATCTTCCTGGTCTTTTACGTGGTGGCCTCGGCGTGCACGTGGTTCCGCTATGTCCGCCGGCCTGCTGCGACGGGCGTCACAACGACCGCCGAAGACCGACACGCCTCGGCAATGGCCGGGTAATCACTTGGAAACACGAGATACCTTCACTGGACCCATGACCGAGCCCGACTGGGCACCGCTCACCGGCTTTCGCGTGGCGGTGACCTCCGCCCGACGTTCCGATGAGCTGAGCGCGCTGCTGACCAGGCGCGGCGCGACGGTCACCAGTGCGGCCGCCATCACGATGGTCCCGTTGCCCGACGATGAGGAACTACGCGCGCACACCGAGTCGCTCATCGCCGTGCCCCCGGACATCGTGGTGGCCACCACGGGTATCGGCTTCCGCGGCTGGTTCGCCGCGGCCGACGGGTGGGGCCTGGCCGGCGAACTGACCGACGCGCTGGGCAAGGCCCGCATCGTCTCCCGTGGCCCGAAAGCCACCGGGGCCTTGCGGGCCGCGGGCCTGCCCGAGGAATGGTCGCCGGAATCGGAATCCTCCCGGGAAGTGTTGCGCTACCTCATCGAGCAGGGTGTGGCGGGGCAACGGATCGCCGTACAACTGCACGGGGCCACCGACGAATGGGACCCGTTCCCCGAGTTTCTCGACGAGATGCGGGCCGCGGGGGCCGAGGTGGTGCCGATCCGGGTGTATCGCTGGCATCCCGCACCACGGGACGGCGAATTCGACCAGATGGTCGTCGGAATCGCCGAACGACGTTTCGACGCAGTCAGTTTCACCTCGGCCATGGCCGTTGCCTCGGTCCTGATGCGGGCCACCGAGATGGACCTCGCCGACCGCGTGCTGGCCGCTCTGCGTACCGACGTCCACGCCATGTGCGTCGGCCCGGTCACCGCGCGGCCACTGGTCCGGCTCGGTGTGCCGACCTCGGCACCGGAGCGGATGCGGTTGGGTGCCTTGGCCCGTCACATCACCGACGAACTGCCGCTGCTCCAGGCGCGGACCGTCCACGTCGCCGGCCACTCGCTCGAGATCCGGGGCACCTGCGTGCTGGTCGACGGCACGGTCAAGTCGCTGTCTCCGGCTTCGATGGCCACCATCCGGGCTCTGTCGCAACGGCCGGGGGCGGTGGTGTCGCGGTTCGATCTGCTCAGCGCGCTGCCGGGCACCGGCACCGACACCCACGCCGTGGAGACCGCGGTGCTGCGGCTTCGTACTGCATTGGGAGACAAGAACATCGTGTCGACGGTCGTCAAGCGGGGTTACCGGCTGGCCGTCGACGACGCCGAGATGGCCCGGACCCGATGAGCCTGGTCCTGGTGGCCCACGGAACCCGCAAGCCGGGCGGGGTGGTGATGATCGGCGATCTCGCCGCACGAGTATCCGACCTGCTGGGCCGGCCGGTGCACGTCTCCTTCGTCGACGTCGTCGGGCCGACTCCCGCCGAGGTCCTGACGTCGCTGCCCACAGACTGCCCGGCGGTGGTGGTGCCCGCCTTCCTGGCCGGCGGCTATCACGTCCAGGTCGACGTACCCGCGCACGTGACCGCCAGTGAGCATCCCGCCGTCACCGTCACCAAACCGCTGGGCCCCTGCCCCGGCACGGTCCGGGTACTCGCCGACCGGCTCATCGAATCGGGATGGCGGCCAGGTGATTCGGTGATCCTGGCCGCGGCAGGCACCTCGGACAGAAATGCCCAATCCGACCTTCGCCGCACCGCCGCGCTGCTGTCAGCGATGACCGGCGACCGCGTAGAACTGGCCTTCGCCGCCACCGGCGCGCCGAGTGTTGCCGAAGCCGTCTCCGCGCAACGCCGCCGCGGCCATCGCCGCATAGCTGTGGCGTCCTACCTGCTCGCCGACGGGCTTTTCCAGGACCGGCTGCGTGAATCCGGCGCCGACCTCGTCAGTGAACCACTGGGCACCCACCCCGGCATGGTTCGGCTGATTGCGAACCGCTTCCGGCGCGCCGGAGTACTGAGCCTGCCTGCCGCGGCGTAGCCGGATCGAGTGCGCAAGGAGCGGGCCGGCCCATCCCACGATCATCAGCGCCCCACCGGCACCCGCGACCGAGAAGGCCGCAGATCGTCGCGCACCGACCATCTCCGAACATTGCTCGACGTAGTCACTGGCCATGTATCCCGGCCCGGCGAGCGTGTGTTGATCCAGGTTCAGGCGGTCCTGCTGGGCGGCAACTTGGTAGTTCGGATGTGCTCCGTTACCGCACGGAATGGGTTCGCCGGCACGATCCACGGCATTCAAACCCAGAGGCATCAACGCTGCCCCGAGTGCGCCCAGCATCGCTGCCGCCCCCACCAGATTCAATACCGAACGCGCAAACATCCCTTGTCAGCCCCTCTGACGCCGCTTCCTTGAGAGGGAGTCTAAACACACCCAGCGAACTATTCTAGTTAGCCAGCGAGAGGTACGCCACGCCATTGATGACATTCACCGATGGTGCAATTCTGGCAAATTTCCCGAAGAAACCACCGCTGTACAGGTAGTTGACGCAGTAACAAATTTCCCGATCGTTTGCCGACGGCTCACCGTGTCAGATCGGACCCGAATACTCAGCTATCGTTATCGCGATCATCGGACGATGCGACGGGAGTGCAGGTAAAGGTGCAGGTGACAACACCGGTGGGCGCTGCCCGCCACGGCGGCGTACTCGGCCGTGCGACCCGGTAACCGGGTCCCGGCCGAACGTCTGCGTGAACACCTGTTGAACACCCTGGAACGCACGTCCCGGCCGATGACGACCGCACAGCTACGCGACGACATGCACGAGCATTTCCGCGCACCCGTCGTGATCGAGTCGGTGTACCGCAATCTGACGGTGCTCGAACGACGCGGCGCCGTGGAACGTCGCAAACTCCAGGGCCGTGACGCGCACTGGAGCCGGACGACCGAGAATCAGGCCGCGAGCTGAACGAACCCGCCCGGGGTGACCCGGGTCCGGTAGACCGGGATCGCCACGGCGGTGTCGTCGAGACAACGACCGTCGTCGAGCGCGAACGCCTGTTTCTTGATCGGCGACTGCACCGTCGCGCATCCGCCGCGATCACCCACGATCCCGCGGGAGAGCACCGCCGCGCCGGAGAACGGGTCGATGTTTCCCACCGCGCGCAGCGAGCCGTCGTCGAGACGGAACAGTGCCGCCTGCGAGCCGTCGGGAAGCAGTACCGCGACGCCACGGCAGGGCATCAGGTAGTCATAGCGGCAGGCCGTCGTCCACCCCGAAACCGAAGGGGTGTACACGTCGTTGCCATCGTCGAGCAGAGTCATTTCGCCTCCTGGATGATCGCCGGCATACCCAGCTCTGTTGCGCTCCTCGCGGGCGCGAAATCCATAGCGCCCGGCACCTTCCGGCCGCCACGCTCGGTGAAGGTGATGGTCGGATCGTCCACATCGGGTGCATTGACGAACGACACGAAGCGCGAGAGCTTCTCCGGATCCTCGAGCACGCCCTTCCATTCGCAGGCATAGCCATCGACGTGGCGTTCCATGGCCGCCTCGAATTCGGCTGCCAGACCGAGGGAGTCATCGCACACGACCTCGCGCAGGTGGTCCAGCCCGCCATCAAGAGCTTCCAACCAGGGCGCCGTCCGTTGCAGCCGATCCGCGGTGCGGATGTAGAACATCAGGAAACGGTCGATGTAGCGGATCAGCGTCTCGTCATCGAGATCCCCGGCCAGAAGCTGGGCGTGCCGCGGTGACATGCCGCCGTTGCCACACACGTAGAGGTTCCAGCCCTGTTCGGTGGCGATGATGCCGACGTCCTTGCTCTGCGCCTCCGCGCACTCACGCGCACATCCGGAGACGGCCATCTTGATCTTGTGCGGCGCGCGCAGGCCCCGGTAGCGCTTCTCGATCTCGACGGCCATGTTCACCGAATCCTGCTGCCCGTACCGGCACCAGGTGCTGCCCACGCAGCTCTTCACGGTGCGCAGCGACTTGCCGTAGGCGTGCCCGGACTCCATGCCACCCTCGACCAGACGCGCCCAGATCTGCGGCAACTGCTCGACGCGGGCACCGAACATGTCGATCCGCTGACCACCGGTGATCTTGGTGTAGAGATCGAAATCCCTTGCGATCTCGCCGATCAGGATCAGCTGCTCCGGGGTGATCTCCCCGCCGGGCGACCGCGGCACCACCGAGTAACTGCCGTTCTTCTGGATGTTGGCCAGGAAGTGGTCGTTCGAATCCTGCAGTGAGGCCTGCTCACCGGAGAGCACGTGGTCGGAACTGGTGGAGGCCAGGATCGACGCGACCGTGGGTTTGCAGATGTCGCAACCCTTTCCGGTACCGAACTTCTCGATCAGACCGGAGAAGGTACGGATCTCGGTCGCACCGATGATCTCGAAGAGTTCGGCGCGCGACTGGCTGAAGTGCTCGCACAGCGCCTTGGACTGCTCGACGCCCTCCGCCTCCAGCAGCTGCTTGAGCAGCGGGACGCAGGACCCACAGGACGTGCCGGCCAGCGTGCACTTCTTCAGGCCGGGCACATCGTCGCAGCCGCCGCAGATGGCTTCCTTGAGATCACCCTTGGTCACGTTGTTGCACGAGCAGATCTGGGCGATGTCGGGCAGCGCACCGACACCGAGAGCCGAGGCCCCGGACGCGCCTTCAGCAGCCGGTGCGATCAACGACAGCGGGTCGCCGGGCAGCTCGCTGGCCACCATCGGCCGCAGCACCCCGTAAGCCGAGGCGTCACCGACCAGGATGCCGCCGAGCAGCGTCTTGGCGTCATCGGAGAGGACCAGCTTGGCGTAGGTCTGCTTCACCGGATCATTGACGACGACATCCAGGCAGTTGGGTGTCCGGCCCTGGGCATCGCCGAAGCTGGCCACGTCCACGCCGAGCAGCTTGAGCTTGGTGGACATATCGGCCTCGGGGAACTCGGCCGCGCCGCCGAGCAGCCGGTCGGCGACCACCTCGGCGCTGGTGTAGCCGGGGCCCACCAATCCGTAGCAACGCCCCTCGATCGCTGCCACCTCACCGATCGCGAAGATGCTGGGATCACTGGTCACACAAGACAAATCAGTCATCACACCACCGCGCTGTGCGATGTCGAGCCCGGCTTGACGGGCCAGCTCGTCACGCGGACGTACGCCGGCCGCGAACACGATCACACTGGCATCGACACTGCTGCCGTCATTGAGCGACACCCGCACCGAATCGTCGGTCCGGGATTTCTTCAGCGGCTTGTGCCGCTGCACCGGCTGGATGCTCTCGGTGCTGACGCCGGTGTGCACCTCGATGCCGAGACCCCTGATCATCCGGTTCAACAGGGCACCGCCGGCCGGATCGAGCTGGGCCGCCATCAGATGCGGCGACATCTCCAGGACGTGGGTCGCCAACCCGAACGCGCGCAACGCATTCGCGGCCTCCAGGCCGAGCAGGCCGCCACCGATCACCACACCGACCGGCGTCTTCGAATCACGCGCGGCCAGTGCGCCGGCCCGGATGGCGTCGAGGTCGTCCAGCGTGCGGTAGACGTGGCAGTGCGGCAGGTCATGGCCGGGCACCGGCGGCACGAAGGCATACGAACCGGTGGCCAGCACCAGCGCGTCGTAGCTGATGCTCTCGCCGTCTGCGGTGCGCACAGTCTTGGCGTCCCGGTCGATCTCGGCGACCGCGCAGCCCAGCCGCAGGTCGACCCGGTCGTCACCGGAGTAGGCATTACCCGGCAGCGCCAGCCGGGACCGGTCCCAGTGCTCGGTGTAACCGGTCAGGCCGACCCGGTCATAGGCGGCGTCAGTTTCCTCGGACAAGACGGTGACCCGCCAGGTGCCCGCGGCGTCACGGGACCGCAACGCCTCGACGAAGCGGTGTCCCACCATGCCGTGTCCGATGACAACGACGTTCTGTGTTGACGACATACGGCGAGGTTAGGAACCCGACGTTGCCGAAATGTCGCGCTGTGTGAATCGCCCGTCACGGTGTGCTCACGGCCCGCGCGCCGCAGATGTGAGATTGCCGGGTGGTGTGCCCGTCAGCCCGCTTGGCGCTCCAGCGCCCGGCCGATGACCCGGGCCGCCTCGTCAAAACGCTGCGGATCCGGCCCGGAATAGTTGAGTCGCAGGTAAGGCCCGGACGGCTCGGCGGGAAACCACTCATTGCCCGCCGCGACCAGCACCGACTCGGTCTCACACTCACGCACCAGGCGCTGCAGGTTGATCGCATCGGGCAGGCGCAGCCACAGGTGCAGCCCACCGCGGGGCACCTGCTCCAACTGCGCGCCGGGTGCGTGCTCGGTCAGCGCGGCAATCAACTGGTCACGTCGGGCCCGCAGTTGCCGACGCACGTCGCGCAAGTGGGTTCCCCAGGCCGGCTGGGTCACCACATCCAGCGCGGCGGCCTGCAACAGCCCACTGACATACATCGACTCCGCTCCGCGATCGGCGAGAATCCGGTCGCGCGCAGGACCTCTGGCCACCATCGCGGCCACCCGGACCGACGGCGACACACTCTTGGTCAGCGACCTCAGATAGATGACGTGGCCCGCGTCGTCGGAGGCCGCCACCGGCCGGGACGTGCTGTCGATACCGAAATCGTGGGCCCAGTCGTCCTCGACCAGGAAAGCGCCGTGACTGCGCACCACCTCGAGTACCTCGCCGGCCAGGTCCGGATCCCATTGCGCACCGGTCGGATTGGCGAAGTTGGGCTGAGCGTAGAACACCCGGGCGCCGCTCTCGGCGAACGCGCGCGAAAGTTCCTCGGGGTCAGGGCCTCTCGGCCCGCTCGGCACCGGCACCAACCGCACACCGCTCTGGGCCGCTGCCAGAATGGCGCCCCAGTAACTGGGCGACTCGATCAACATCGGCTGCCCGAATCCGACCAGGGCGCGAAAGATGGAGCTCAGGCCACTCTGACTGCCGGGCAACACGATCACCTCACGTGCGGTCGGCGCGGTCACGCCGGCCCCGAACGACTCGGCCAATTCCTGGGCGAACCAGGCCTGCAGATCGGAGCGGCCGGGGGCAGGCGCCGGGCTCAGCGCAGCGTCCCCGCGGGCCGCCCGGGCGAATGCGGTGCGAACCAACCGCTGCGGAAGCAGTTCGTGAACGGGATAGCCGGAGTGCAACGCGATCAGGTCGGGGGCGACGCTCCGCAGCGGAGTCGACAGCGCCGGGATCCGCGCTTGCGGGGATCCCAGGGCGGCCGTCTGCCATCCGTAGTCGGGAAGGCGCGCGCTGCGCACCGCGCGCACGAACGTCCCGACGCCCGGTCGGCTCTCCACCAGGCCCTGGCTGCGCAGCGTGCGCATGGCCTTGGCCACCGTCACCGGGCTGGCCGCGTACTTCGCCACCAGAGTGCGGTTGGACGGTAGCTGCGCGCCCGGCGGCGCGGTGGCGACCCACTTTCGCAGACCGGACACGATGCGGTCAGTGCTATCGTTATCCATGTTGAAACAGAGTAGCGCTACTCAGAAGAGTTCGTCAGCGCTATCCCGCCCTGGGTTGTGGTGGGGATTGTTGGGCGTGACGGCTTTCTCGTTCACCATCGTGTTCACCAAGGTCGCCATCGACGGACTGTCTCCCCTGTTCATCGGCGCCGGGCGAGCCGTCGTCGCCGCCGCCATCGCGGTCGCCGCCCTCACCCTGACCCGACAGGCACTGCCCGGGGGCCGGCAGTGGGCGCGGCTGGCCGTGGTGGCCGCCGGGGTCGTGGCCGGGTTTCCGCTACTGACGTCCTATGCGCTCACGATCGTCCCTGCCAGCCACGGCGCCATCGTGGTGGCGCTGCTTCCGGCCGCCACCGCAGTGTGCGCGGTGCTGCGCGGACACGAGCGTCCGCCGGTCACCTTCTGGGTGTTGGCCGCCGCCGGGGCGCTGGCGGCGGTGGTGTTCGCCATGGTGCACGGCGCGGGCCTCGGCCATCTGAGCTGGCCGGACCTGCTGCTGTTCGGCGCGGTGATCGCCGCGGCGATCGGCTACGCCGAGGGTGGTTTGCTGGCCAGGGAACTGGGCGCGTGGCAGACCGTGTCGTGGGCCCTCGTGGTTGCCGCGCCGGTGATGCTGGCCTTGACGACGCTGGCGGTGGTGCAGGAACCGCCGCATGCGACGACGGTGCAGTGGGCGGCGTTCGGCTACCTCGCCGCCGTCAGCATGTACCTGGGCTTCTTCGCCTGGTACCGCGGCCTGGCCATCGGACCCATGACACAGGTGAGCCAGGTGCAGCTGATCCAACCGGTTCTCACCCTCGGCTGGGCCGCCCTGCTACTGCACGAACGGCTGACCTGGTCGACGGTGCTCGGCGGCGCGGTGGTCATCGGATGTGCGGCGCTGGCCGTCCGCGTCCGCCTGCGGTGATTCGTCCGACTGACGCCGAAAGCCGGTGGAATCTCTTGGATTCCACCGGCTTTCGCATGAGTCAGATGTTTACCGGGAAGTCCGAGCTGTAGACGTCACCGCGAATGCGTCCCGGTGGCGGCGGCCCCTCGACAACCACCCAGGCCTGCGTGGCATCCGCAGCCAACTGGCCGGCGACCGTCACGGTCGCTGTCCCACTCGCATCGGTGTGCAGCGTTGCGCCCGCCACACCGGGATCCCCGACGTTGCACGTCGCCACCGACGGCCGCGGCAGTTGGATGAGCCTGACCCGGTAGTCGGTGTCGGGCGTGGCCGACTGCAGCGACACCTCGGCACCCACGTGCGAGCCGTCGGCGCCGATGCTGGCCCGGCCGGAGCCGGTGCCCGAGCCCATCCCGCCGAGAAACAACGCCTTCGTGAAATCGCACCCCCGGATGGAGTTCGACAACGGCACCGTCGTCGCTGCCCCGGCTGGTGCCGCACCGATCCCACTGAGCACCAGCCCACCGGCCGCAGCCAGTGTCATCACACTTCTCATGCGCCAACCCATCGCCGCATCCCGCCTGCTCGACGTATCAGTGCGTCATTATTGGCACAGATCGCACATCGAGAAGCGGCAGTTCGCGCAAAAAGCCCGGTCGGCCGCGAACGGGCTAGCGCCAGCGGCCCAGCACGTCCTTGGCCCGCGCACTCAGCACGGCCTGCAGGAACGGCCCGAAGGTAATCCGCCCCACTCCGATCTCCGCCAACGCCGCGAGGTCGGCCGAGTCCGCCGGAACCGTCACGCTGACGGGCAGTGGCACGGCAGAAACGAAGCGCCCCAGCCCTTCCGGGTCGGCCAGGCCGGCCGGGAACAGCGAATCGGCGCCGGCAGCCGCCGCCTCGGACAGGCGTGCGATCCCCCGATCGACCCGATCGGCGGCGTCCCCGTCCTTGCGCAGGAACAGGTCCGTGCGCGCATTGATCACGACGTGCACACCCGCGGCGTCGGCGGCGGCGCGCAACTGCCCGACCAACTCGGCATGCTCGGCCGGACTGCGTAGCCGCTTGTCCTCCTTGTGCACGGTGTCCTCAAGGTTGAAGCCGACCGCGCCGACGTCGAGCAGGCCTTCGATCAGCCGCTCCGGCCGCTCGCCGTAGCCGGATTCGATGTCCACCGACACCGGCACATCCACCGCCTCGGTGATCTGCCGTACCCGGGTCAGCACGTCGTCGAATGACATTCCCTCGCCATCGACCTTGCCGATGGACTCGGCCAGTGGGTGGCTGCCCACCGTGAGTGCGGAAAACCCCTCGCCGACCGCCAACCGGGCCGACCAGGCGTCCCAGACCGTGGGCAGCACAACGGGGTTGCCGGGCCGGTGCAGCGCCAGCAGCGCCGCAGCCCGGTCCTGCAACGTGGTCTCACTCATACGTCCTCCAGATACTCAGATGTGCTGCTCAGATGTCCTCCAACCGGCCGCGAAGCCGGCGAAACCAACACTACGACCTGGGTTCCCAGAGCTCATCCGGTGCGCCGACCGTCGAGCGAGTCGACGTGATGCGCATCACGTCCCGATCGTGATGTGGCTAGCATTGGTTGTCGTACTGTGAGCCCCGACACCTTCAGCCCGAGGAGGTCACTTGTCCACCACCACTGAGTTCTCCGAACTGCACAACCTGATCGGCGACATGCGTCGTTGCGTCACCACGTTGGCGGCGAAGTACGGGGATTCCCCCGCCATGCGCCGCGTCGTGAACGACGCCGAGCGGATCCTCAACGACATCGAGCGGTTGGACATCGACGCCGAAGAGTTGGAGATGCGTCACGGCGTGACTCGCCAAAAACAAGGCCGCGAAAAGATCGGCATCCCCGACACCCAATACGGAAGCGAGTTCTGGCAGGACGTCGCCGACGAGGGTCTCGGCGGATACCGCTGAGCACGCGGGCGCCTGCGCCCGTCGCACAACTGAACTGAAGAAAGGGAACCGTGAGCGCACCCACTGCTGACCGTCGCGCGACCGGGGTCTTCTCGTCAACACGAGCGCAGATCCCCGAGCGCACTCTCCGAACCGATCGGTGGTGGCAGTCGCCCCTGGTCGTCGATCTCGGCTTCGCCGCCTTCGTCGTCTATGCGACTGTGCGCGCTTTCCTACAGAGCAATTACTACGTACCGCAGTACAACTATCTGACGCCGTTCTACTCACCGTGCGTCAGCCAGGGCTGCACCCCCGAGGCCAGCCACTTCTGGCCGCAGGTCCTCCCCGACGTGTGGTGGCTGCCCTACGCGGCCTTCTCACTGCCGTTCCTGCTGCTGTTCCGCCTGACCTGCTACTACTACCGCGGCGCGTACTACCGCTCGGTCTGGCAGTCCCCCACCGCATGCGCGGTCGCCGAGCCGCACGCGAAGTACACGGGCGAGAGCCGGCTGCCGCTGATCATCCAGAACACCCACCGGTACTTCTTCTACATCGCCGGCATCATCTCGCTGATCAACTCCTATGACGCGATCGTCGCGTTCCACTCGGACAAGACCGCCAGCGGCTTCGGCTTCGGACTCGGCAACCTCGTCCTGCTGGGCAACGTCATCATGCTGTGGGTCTACACACTGTCCTGCCATTCGTGCCGCCACGTCGCGGGCGGACGCCTCAAGCACTTCTCCAAACACCCTGTGCGGTACTGGATGTGGACGCAGATCAGCAGGCTCAACGTCCGCCACAAGCAGTACGCGTGGATCACGCTGGGCACTCTGATGCTGACGGACTTCTACATCATGCTGGTAGCCAGTGGCACCATCTCTGACCTGAGATTCATTGGTTAGCAACCGTTTACACAAATTAGGGATAAAGACTGCATGACATCGGAATTGGAACGGCACTCCTACGACGTAGTCGTGATCGGTGCCGGTGGGGCTGGACTGCGCGCCGTGATCGAGGCACGCGAACGCGGCCTGCGCGTGGCGGTGGTGACCAAGTCGCTGTTCGGCAAGGCCCACACCGTGATGGCCGAGGGCGGGTGCGCCGCGGCGATGCGCAACGTCAACACCAAGGACTCCTGGCAGGTCCACTTCGGTGACACCATGCGCGGCGGCAAGTTCCTGAACAACTGGCGGATGGCCGAGCTGCACGCGCAGGAAGCCCCGGACCGGGTGTGGGAGCTGGAAACCTATGGCGCGCTGTTCGACCGGACCAAGGACGGCCGGATCAGTCAGCGCAACTTCGGCGGGCACACCTACCCTCGGCTGGCCCACGTCGGCGACCGCACCGGCCTCGAGATCATCCGCACCCTGCAGCAGAAGATCGTCTCGCTGCAGCAGGAGGACAAGGCCGAGCTCGGCGACTACGAAGCCCGGATCAAGGTCTTCCACGAGTGCTCGATCACCGAGCTGATCTTGGAAGATTCAGGCGGCGCAAAGAGAATCGCGGGAGCCTTCGGGTACTACCGCGAGACCGGCAACTTCGTCCTGTTCGAGGCGCCCGCGATCGTGCTGGCCACCGGCGGTATCGGCAAGTCGTTCAAGGTGTCGTCGAACTCCTGGGAGTACACCGGTGACGGCCACGCCCTGGCGCTGCGCGCCGGGTCCGGTCTGATCAACATGGAGTTCATCCAGTTCCACCCGACCGGGATGGTCTGGCCGCTGTCGGTCAAGGGCATCCTGGTCACCGAAGGTGTCCGCGGTGACGGCGGGGTGCTGAAGAACTCCGAGGGCAAGCGGTTCATGTTCGACTACATCCCCTCGGTGTTCAAGGGCCAGTACGCCGAGACGGAGGAAGAAGCCGACCAGTGGCTCAAGGACAACGACTCCGCGCGGCGCACCCCTGATCTGCTCCCTCGCGACGAGGTGGCCCGCGCCATCAACTCCGAGGTCAAGGCGGGCCGCGGTTCGCCGCACGGTGGTGTCTATCTCGACATCGCGTCGCGCATGCCCACCGAGGAGATCAAGCGGCGGCTGCCCTCGATGTACCACCAGTTCATGGAACTGGCCGAAGTCGACATCACCAAGGACGAGATGGAAGTCGGCCCGACCTGTCACTACGTGATGGGCGGTATCGAGGTGGATCCGGACACCGGAGGCGCCGCCACCCTCGGGCTGTTCGCAGCGGGCGAGTGCTCGGGCGGTATGCACGGCTCGAATCGCCTTGGCGGCAATTCACTTTCAGATCTGCTGGTGTTCGGTCGACGCGCCGGCCTCGGTGCAGCCGACTATGTGCAGGCGTTGCCGGAGCGGCCCAAGGTGTCGGAGGCCGCACTCATCGAGGCCACCGAACTCGCGTTGTCGCCGTTCGAAACTCACACGAACCCGGAGAATCCGTACACGCTGCACGCCGAACTGCAGCAGTGCATGAACGACCTGGTCGGCATCATCCGCAAGGCCGAAGAGATCGAGGAGGCGCTGACCAAGCTGGCCGAGCTGCGCACCCGCGTGCACAACGTCAGCGTCGAGGGCGGTCGCGTCTTCAACCCGGGCTGGCACCTGGCCATCGACATGCGCAACATGCTGCTGGTCAGCGAGTGCGTCGCCAAGGCCGCGCTGACCCGCACCGAAAGCCGCGGCGGACACACCCGCGACGACCATCCGGAGATGGACGCCAACTGGCGCAACACCCTGCTGGTGTGCCGTGCGTCCGGCGAGGATCAGGTGGTGCCGGACGTGACCGTGACGCCCGAGGCGCAGCTGCCCATGCGGGAAGACCTGCTGGCGACGTTCGAACTGTCCGAACTCGAAAAGTATTACACCGAGCAAGAACTGGCCGAGCACCCCGATAGGAAGGGCTGAGCATGAGTGCGTATGACGCGAACCTGCGGGTGTGGCGCGGCGACGAGACCGGAGGCGAGCTACACGACTACACCGTCGAGGTGAACGACGGTGAGGTGGTGTTGGATATCATCCACCGGCTGCAGGCCACCCAGGCCGGTGACCTGGCGGTGCGGTGGAACTGCAAGGCAGGCAAGTGCGGATCGTGCTCGGCGGAGATCAACGGCCGCCCGCGGCTGATGTGCATGACGCGGATGTCGACCTTCGACCCCGACGAAACCGTCACTGTGACGCCGATGCGGACGTTCCCGGTGATGCGCGACCTGGTGACCGACGTTTCCTTCAACTACGAGAAGGCCCGCCAGATCCCCTCGTTCACCCCGCCGAAGGACCTGCAGCCCGGCGAGTACCGGATGCAGCAAGAGGACGTCGAGCGCAGCCAGGAATTCCGCAAGTGCATCGAGTGCTTCCTGTGCCAAAACGTGTGCCACGTCGTGCGTGATCACGAGGAGAACAAAGAGGCGTTCGCCGGCCCGCGGTTCCACATGCGGATCGCGGAGTTGGACATGCACCCGCTCGACGTCATGGACCGCAAGGACATGGCTCAGGACGACTTCGGCCTCGGCTACTGCAACATCACCAAGTGCTGCACCGAGGTATGCCCGGAGAACATCAAGATCACCGACAACGCGCTGATCCCGATGAAGGAACGGGTCGCCGACCGCAAGTACGACCCGATTGTGTGGTTGGGCAACAAGCTGTTTAGGCGCTAGCTTCTTCCGCCGAGTGTGCGTTCAGATCGCGATCCGAAGCGGGTACGCGATCTGAGCGCACACTCGGCGTTTGGTCGGCGGCGTAGGCTCGTGACAAAGCAGCCAATCACCGTCGAAAGGCAGCTCCATGAGCATGGGACAGACTCACAGCGTCAACGAGATCCGGACCGCGATCCGCGAACTGTCGGTCAGGGCCGACCTGGCCCGGAAAGAGGGCCGTCCGGACGATGCCGGCGAGATCGAACAGCGCATCGCCAAATACCGCGACGAACTGGCCGCACGTCCCTGAGACGGGGCTAAAGCCCCTTACGTCAGGCGCCGAGCTTGCGGAACGTGCTGCGGTGGAACACGATCGGCGCGACATCGGCGTTGACGGTGATGTCGCTGACCCGCAGCACCACGATGGTGTGATCGCCGGCCTCGACCAACTGCTCGATGGCGCTCTCCAGCCACACGCTGGTTCCGTGGATGAACACGGCGCCGGATTCGCGTGACTCGGTCTCCAGCCCGGCGAACCGGTCCCCGGTCTTGGCGGCCAGGGTGCGGGCCGCTTCGTCGTGGGCTTCGCCCAGCACGCTGATCCCCAGCGACGGGAGATCCTTGAGCTTGGGCCAGGTGGTCGAAGAGTTCTGCACGCAGAACGACACCAGCGGCGGATCGAGCGACACCGGCACGAACGTGCTGGCCGCCAAGCCGACCAGAGTGCCCTCTACCTCGGCAGCGATCGCGATGACACCGGACGGAAAGTGGCCGAACGCCTCACGCAGAGACGTCGGGCTCAGTTCTGTTGCACTCATAACACCTCCATCTTCACACAGCGCCCTTCGACCCTGATCCGCCCGTCCGTAGCCATCATCGTCGCGACGGGCACCGGTGGCCAGGTCCGCGATCGCACTGATCGGAACCCGCCTGTCACCCCTCAGCCGGGCAGTCCATCGTGGTCGGCACTATGACCCACTTCCCCGACCGGGGTCCGGCGATGGAGGACGATGCGGCCGCCGCGTCCGGGGACATGGGCGATCCCGCGGAAGCGCGGCTTCTCATCAGCGGCGGTATCGGTCTGGATCCGGAAATCACGCAGCACGGTCCGTAGCACGACATCGATTTCGACCATCGCGAAATCCGCTGCGGGGCAACGGCGTACGCCGCCACCGAACGCCAGCCATTCCGGCGCCGTCGGCCTGATGCCGAGGAATCGACGTGGCTCGAATCGTTCTGGGTGCGGGAAGTTTTCGGGATCCTCGTGTAGATCGGCGACGCGCACAAGCACATTGCGGTCCTGCGGTATCCGCCACTCACCCAGGCTGAAGTACGGTGCCCGCACCCGGCGACCGACCACATCGACGACGGTGCGGGTACGCAGCAGTTCGACGATCGTGGCCCGCCGGACCTCGCTGCCGCCCGCGTCGATCTCCCGGACCAGCTCGGCCAACACGCTCGGGTGGCGCCGCAACCGCTCGAACGCCCAGGCCAGCGCCGCTGCGGTGGTTTCCTGGCCGGCACCGATGAACGCCAGCAGTTCATCGCAGATGTCCCGCCGCGACATCCTGGTCCCATCGTCGTGCCGGCTGCGCAGTAAAACGGCCAGGACGTCATCCCGATCGCCGAGTCCCGGATCGGCTTCAGCCCGATCGATCAGCGTGGTGACGATCCGGTCGTAGTCTCGCCGGTAGTTGTTCAACCGGCCCCACCGGATCCAACGTCCGGTCCGAGATGCCGTGAAGAGCGGGATGACCTCGCGCAGCCTTTCCGCCTCGGATCCATCCGCCCCGTCCGGACCGAAGATGGCACGCAGGATCATGTTCAACGTGATTCGCTCCATCGGCTCGAGCGTCCGGAATTCCTTGCCCTCAGGCCAATTCGCGCATTCCTGCAACGTCTCGTCCTCAATCAGCTTCTCGTGGTCCTTGAGGCAGTGCCGGTGAAACGCCGACGCGATCAAGCGACGCCGATCGCGATGCTCATCGCCGTCGAGCGCAAAGATCGAGCCGGGCCCGAACAGGCTGCCGAGGTTCGGCCGCACGTTGACCAACTGTTCGGCACTCGCCGTGCACACCGAGCGCACCAGGGCGGGGTCGGACACCACCACGAATCGCCCGAAGACGGGTGCGCTGATCTCGAAGATATGTCCGTGCCGCTTGATCCAGTGCCGCATCGCCGTGCGGCGAAACGCAACGAAACCCACCTTCTGCACGAGGCTCGGTGAGCGGACCTGCGGCGGGGGCGCCCCAGCGACGACCCGATCGGTCATACGGTCCCCCAAGCTGTGATGTTCCCTGGAAATCTCCAGAGATCATCACTCGCCTGCGGCGCGACGGATCAAGTACCGGACTACTGCAATCTCGCGCAGCGGGTGCGCGCTCAGGCGTCCAACCGGGCGAATTCGTCCTGTCGATACTGTTCCACACAGGCGGCGCGGCGGATCTTGCCGCTCGTCGTGGTGGGTATCGACCCCGGGGGGACCAGAACGAGATCCCCGACGTTCAGGCCATGCGCGTTGGATATCGCGGAGGTGACATCGCTCTTGATCTCGGTGAGCCAATGCCCGGCCTCCACCGGGGACTCGCCGCGCTTCTTCAGCTCGATGACGGTGACCAGCTTCTCGGTGCTGTTCACCGGAACCGAGATGGCCGCCACCCGGCCGCCGGTGATCTGCTGGACCGTCGCCTCGATGTCCTCGGGGTAGTGGTTGCGCCCGCGAATGATCAGCAGATCCTTGATGCGACCGACGATGAAAAGCTCTCCGCCGGAGACGAAGCCCAGGTCACCGGTTTTCAGCCATGGTGCGTGGACCGTGCCCGGAGACGGGTCGACCAGCGTGGCGCCGAAACACTGCTGCTCCTCCGGTGGCCTGCTCCAGTAGCCGGCCGCGACGTTGTCGCCGTGCACCCAGATCTCGCCGACTGCGTCCGGCGGGCATTCCTGGTTGGTGTCGACGTCGACGACCCGCACCATCGGAGACTGCGGAAGTTTGTACTGCACCAGCGCGGTGCCGGCTCTGGCCGCGCAGCGCTTGGCGCGGCCGGCTGCCAATTCGTCGACATCGAAATACACGTCGTCCGCCGACTCGGACCATGAGCCGGTGGCCACGAAGACGGTGGCCTCCGCCATCCCGTACGACGGCCGCAGCATGTGGTCGGCGAAGTTGAAGTGAGCGAACCGGTCGGCGAAGCGCTCCAAAGTGGCCGGCTCCACGCGCTCGGCGCCATTGATGATGCCCACCACCCCGCCGAGATCGAGCCCGGCGAGGTCAGCGTCCTTGGTCTTGCGCGCAGCGAGGTCGAAGGCGAAATTGGGTGCGGCCGAGAAGGCAGAAGGATTCTCGGCCAGCGCACGGATCCAGCGGGACGGCTTCTCCAGGAACGCAACCGGGCTGGTCAACGCGGCGCGATAGCCGCTCAGGATGGGTGCGCAAACACCCAGTACCAGTCCCATGTCGTGATAGAAGGGCAACCACGACACGATCGTGGCGTTCGCCATCGATTTACGGTCGCCATCCGTGAAGAAGCACCGCATCAACTGCTCGAAATTCGCCTGCAGGTTGCGGTGCGAGATCATCACCCCGGTCGGCAGTCGGGTGGAACCCGAGCTGTACTGCAGATACGCCGTCTCCGGGTAATCCGAAGTGTCGAAGCTCGGCGCGTCCGATCCGTCCTGAACATCGACGTCCAGGGACTCGATCTGAAGGATCTTCGGAGCGGTGTCCAGACGTGACTGATCCACGTAATCGCCGACATCCTGCGCGACCGCGGAGGTCGTGAGAACCACCGAAGGCGCCGTATCGACGAAGACCGCACTCACCCGGTCGTGATTCGAGCCGCGATGGGGCAACGGAAGCGGAACCGCGATCAACCCGGCCTGCATGGAACCGAGGAAAGCCAGGATGTACTCCAGGCCCTGCGGAGCGAGGATCACCGCCCGGTCGCCAACCGATCCGTTCAGGCGGATCTGTCGTGCGACATTCATCGTCCGGCGGGACAACTGCGACCACGTCACGGTCTCGGCCACCCCGGCCGGGTCGTCGGTGTAATCGGTGAACGTGAAAGCCACGTCGTCCGGACGCAGGCTGGCACGTCCGTGCAGCATCGAGAGAATGGTTGATTGGGGCGAAGGCGTCGTCAGCGTCATTTCACGTCCGTACTCACTCGTCGAATTCGTCGGCTCGGGCGCCGCTGTCAATGTCCGCCGGACAACAGGGACAAGGCACCGTTGGCGATCTCCGACATGGGATCGGTGCCGCCGCCGAACGTCGCGTCGTTGGCCGGTGCGGTGACCTCCGCGGGGTCGAAGCCGTTCACCGGGTCCACGGTGACCGGCGCGGTAGCCGGATCATCATTGCGCGAATAACCCGCGTCGACCCGCGGCTTCAATATCGCGTCCAGCTGATTCAGCGTGCCCTGGTCATATCCGAGGTACTTGAAGGGCAACACCAGGGGCAGGTGCTCTTCGGGCACCATATATGTCGTCGTCGTCGCGCCCTTGGAGTTGACCGTCGTCCTGATGTTCTGCGGCGGAACATTGCTCGGATTGGTGAAGGCGATCGCGGTGTGACCGGTGGCCAGACCGGCGACTGCGTTGATGACGCTCATCCAGTTGTCGGGCCGGTCCGGCCAGTCGGCGATGCTGTCGTAGGCCGAGATGAACTGGTCGGTGTGGTACTGGCTCTCCACAGGCTCCGGGATGCGGTAGTCCATGAACGGTACGACGCTGCCGACGGGAAAGTTCTGAGTCAGGAAGCTCTCGCCGAAGGGAGACTTGGCGATCGGGTCTCCGAATGTCGCGAAGCTCAGTTGGTCCGGCGGCGGGGCGGTCGGATCGTTGGCCAGCCGCGCCTTCACAGCGTTGAGCACCAGCGCGCCCTCGGACAGCCCCATCGCTCTTCCCTTGCCGCCCTTGCGGATGGCGGCGTCGAGGTTGCCTTCACCCTCGTCGACCGACTCGCCGATGCTGGGACCGTCGAGACCGAGGCCCGGGTAGATCTGCTCGCCGATCGGGCCGATCCCGGGGAAGAGACGCTCCAGGGTGTGGCCCTGAACCTGCCCTGCCGGGTAGTCGACCTTCACCCGCTTCATCCCGGGGAACCACTGCTCACCCGTCATGCGGATGTACTCGTCGTACGGGATACCGAGAACGTGAGCCCCGCCCAGGGCGTACGCGGTCCCGGGGTCTGCCGGCGCCGGGGGCGGCGCACCACCGTTCGATACGCCGGGGGCGGCAGTGTCATCGGCAGCCGCCGATCCGACGCCGAAACACCCTGTGACACCGGCAGTTACCAGCACCGTCAGTCCTGCGAGTAGCTTCTTCATCTCTGCACCTGCCCGCTTTGCTTCGTTTCGAGTTTTCCATACATCACGTATGCGCGCTTCCCGCCGTGGTCACGCGCTGGTCGCCGGTGTGCGTAGCGATTTCTGATCGCTCATTCGTGACGGCCACCAGTTGGCCTTGCCGAGGAGCGCAGCGATGGCAGGCACCGTGATGGTGCGCACCACGAAGGTGTCCAGCAAGATGCCGACTCCGATCACGAAGCCGCCCTGCACCACCATGCCGATGCTGGAGAACATCAGACCGGCAACCGAGGCGGCGAAGATCAGGCCCGCTGCGGTGATCACCCCTCCGGTCGAACTCAGTGTGCGGATGATGCCGTACCGAATGCTGTGCGGAGACTCGTCCCGCATTCGCGACACCAGGAGCATGTTGTAGTCGGCTCCGACCGCGACCAGCACAACGAAGGCCAATGGCGGCACGCTCCAATGCAATTGCTGGCCGAGTAGCGATTGGAACACCACGACACTGATCCCCAGTGCGGCGAGGTAGGAGATCACCACCGACGCCACGAGGTAGATCGGCGCGACGAGCGAACGCAGCAACAACATCAGGATCAGCATCACGACGACGAGGGTGCCGATGATGATGAACCGGATGTCCTGCTGGTAGTAGTCACGCGTATCCCGCAGGCCGGCGGGGAAACCACCCATCGATATCGAGGCGTCGGCCAACGTGGTGTTGGGCTGCGCGCCCCGGGCGATGTTCTGGATCTCGTTGACCTGGTCCATGGCCTCGGGACTGAACGGGTTGAGCTTCGTCTGCACCAGATACCGCACCGACTTGCCGTCCGGCGAGACGTACGCAGCGGAGGCCTTCTTGAACTCGTCCATGTTCAGCACCTCGGGCGGGATGTTGAACCCCGCCTGCGCCGGATCCGCGGCGTCGTTGCGCATCGTCAGCAGAAATGCCGAAGCCTGGTCCAACCCGGCCGAGATCACCTTGACCTGCTTGACGAGTTCGTCCACGCCACCGGCCACTTCGCGACTTCCACCGGCCAGGCGGTTGGCACCGCTCTGCAAGTCCTTCAGGCCCGACTGCGGACCGCCGGGCTTGTTCATCCCCATGGCATTGGCCGCCTTGGTGACGCTGGCCAGCGCCGCGTTCAGCTTCTTGACCGTGGCGTTGAGGGTCTGTCCACCGCCGACGCCGTTGAGCTGGTGGGCGAGATCGTTGATGTTGTCGAGGCTTCCGTCATGGTTGGCGTCCATGAGCCGTTGCATCTGAAGGCGGCTGTCACTGCACGAGGGGTTGGCATCGCAGACTGCATTGCCGTTCAACGCCGTCAGCACCGGTCCGATCCAGGCGAACATGTTCTTGACGGCGGAGAAGTTGTAACCCATGGAGTTGGACAACGCGTTGATGCTGTCGACCAGCTTGGCCGCGGTGTCGACGTCCTTCACCAGCTTGTCGCCACCGTATTCCGTGCGCACGGAGGAGACCGCGTCGACCGCGCTCTGCAGACTGGGCGCGATCTGATTGATCTGGGCGCGCACCTGGGCGAGGCTGTCGGCCAACGTGTCGGCCCCGGCCGTCAGCCGGTTGAGGTCACTCGAACGCTGATCGATCTGGGTGGAACCGTCGGCCAGCCGGTCGCCGACGATGCCGGCCTGGAAGGTCGCCCGGAATTCCGCGGGTACCTCCCCCAGTGGCCGGGTGATGCCGCTGACCAGGCCGACATCCGGCAGCTGGGCGACACGTGACGCCAGCTGCTCCAGGTCCGCCAGACCACGCGGTGAGCGCAGGTCGTGCGGTGACTGGATGAGGATGTATTCGGGAATGGACTGGGCGATGGGGAAATGGCGTTCCACCGCGGCGTATCCGATCGAACTCGGCGCCGACGCCGCCACCACCTTGCGATCGTCGTAGTTGTAGCGGGCGAAGATCGCGGCGCCGGCCAGCAGCGCCAACACCACAAGGCTGGCGACGAGATGCGGAACCGGCCGACGAACGATGCGGATGCCCGAACGCCGCCAGAACCGGGCGGTCAGCTCGCGCCGGGGTTTGACCCAGCCGCGGGGCCCGACCAGAGCCAGGATGGCCGGCAACAGGGTCATTCCCGCCAGATACGCCACACCGATACCGATCGCGGCCGACACCCCGACCGTTTTGAACACACCCATTTTCGTGAAGCTCAGCAGCAGGAACGTCAGCCCTACCGTCGCGGCAGATGCCGAGATCACCTTCCCGATCGACATCATCGCGGCCCGCACGGCCTGGTCGAAATCGTTGTCCGATCGCAGATAGTCGTGATAGCGGCTGATCAGGAAGACCGCATAATCGGTGCCGGCACCGGCCATGATCGCACTCAGAAATACGACGGACTGATTCGAGACACCCGCGCCGGTCAATTGGGAAAAGCCCGCCACCAGTGCCTGCGCGATGAGCAGGGACGACCCGATCGTGATCAACGGCAGCAGCATCGTGACAGCGCTGCGGTAGACCAACAACAACACGGCCAGGACCAGTACGGCGATCGCGATCTCGATCGGGAGCCGATCCTTCTCCCCCGCCACGGTGAGATCGGCTGCCGTGGCCGCCGGACCGGTGAGGTGCACGGCCAGCGGGCTGCCTGCCGTGCTGAGTCTGACGACTTCGGAAACCCGGTTGAACGAGTCCATCGCCCGCGGTGTGCCCAGCTCACCCACCAGGCCCACCGGAAGCACCCAGGTGGTCTTGTCCTTGCTGGTCAGGAACTGTCGCAGCTGTGGGGTACCGATGAAATCCTGAACGCTCTCGACATCTGTCACGTCGTCGTGCAGCGCGTCCACCAGCTTGCGGTAGGTCGCCTCGTCCGAGGAATTCAGCCCGTTCTCGTTGATCAGGGCCACCAACAAGAGATCGTTGTTGCCCGATTCGTGGAACGCCTCGGTCATCTTCTTGGCGGCGACGCTCGACGGCGCATCGTTGGGCAGGATTGCCAGCGGGTGCTTCTCGGCCATCGCGCCGAGGGAGGGGAATGTTAGCGGTAGCGCGATCAGCAATGCGGCCCAGGCCCCGATCACTGCCCAGGGCCACCGCACCACGAAATCGGCTAACCGTCGCATGTTGCCCTCACCTTCACCTCGAAGGCGGCGCAAAGCGGAAAGTCCATGACCATTTGTTTGCTCTCCGTTACGCGACCCGGCCCCAGTGCCCGCTGTCAGCAACGCGTGACGACACCGACTTCATCGCCTCCAGGTAGCGGGTGACCGACTTCTCGGCGACCGGGTTGTCGGGGTGCATGATCGCCATGACCGTGCCCTCCCCGTACCGGAAGATGTAGATCGTCAACTGGTAGGAGAACCGGTTGTCCGGATACATTCCGATGTTGTTCGCCAACCCCATGTCGCCCGCCGCGAGGATCGCGTTGAGCGGCGCCGCTCCGCCGTGCAGAAAGTTCGATACCGGGAAGTTCGGTTGTGGCCAGTTCAACCACGGCGCCAACTCCAACACGCGGTAATACGGAACTCTCGCCATGTCCAGGCCGGAATCGAAAGACTGCTGCGCCGCCCAGGCAGCGTCACTGAAAGAGGTGGCCGCAACCGGGACGGTGATCGGAATCAGACCGGTGAACCAGCCCTGTGTCATGAAATTGTCGCCGGCTGTACGCGAATCCCTCGGCGTGAGGCCGTAATACGTAAGCGCACCGGTGAACTCATGTTCCACCAGGCCCAGGCATGCGAACAGGCCACCGACGAAACGGGCGCCGGCCGCCGAGCAGGCCGCGTCGAAGCGTTCCGTCTGTGCCGGGCTCAACAGCACTTCCGAGGACCAGGCGCTGCTGGTCGACTCGTTCGGATTCCCCAGCGGCAGCGGGAATTCCGGAAATCCATCCTGGTTGTTCTCAGCGAAGTCGATCCAGGCGCGCACTCCAGGAGATTCCAAGGTCAGCGTGGACGTGTACTCACGCTCGCGGACGCAGAAGTCATCGAAGCTGCCGGCGTCAGGAAGTGTGAGGGCCTGACCACTGCCGCTCATCGCCGAATACATTCCGTTGGCTTCCATCATTGTGGTGCCGATCAAAGTCGCGTCGCCGTGAACGTGATCCATGGCAGCGAAGAAAGTGAAGTGACCGTCGTTCTGGATGATGCCGAACGTAAAGCAGCCCCATTCCAGGGGATTCGGTATGCCCACGACGTGGGCGTGAATTTCTTCGACCGTCAAGTTGCCCTGGTCGACCGGCACGAATTCGATATCATCCGGGTTTTCGATTGCATGCCTGACGAATTGGCCGTCGTCGCCTTCTTTGAACCAACTCCGGAATGTATCGTGCCTGCGCAGGTAGGTATTCACGGCGTGGTCCATCGCCGAGATATCACATTGCCCAGCAACCTCACAGCTAGCGATGATCTGCCGTGAAAAATTCAAACCCGCGGATTTACGCTGGGTGTAATTACGCAGATGTTGGCCCTGCATGTAGCTAACCGGTACCGAGCTCACCGGTGCGTTTCTTGCGGTTTCCTGAGCTGCAGGCGTCGGGTGCCACGAGGTCACCGAGCCAGGACTCAGCGACCATTCATCAAGTGCGCCAACAGTTATCTTACCGATCCGCAAAGCTCAGGCCCTCCCAGTAGTGCTCAATGCTCGGCCGCTCTCCGGACCGGCAGGACCCCCCGGGGCATCAACATACCCGTCGTTCGGCCGAGACGGTTCAGGGAGCTTGACGAGGGAAGTTTGACCGGGCAAGGGGAGTAGCGCGCGCCACAGGTTCGCATGCAATAGTGGTTCGGGTTGATCTTCAAGCGCTTTCGGGGGGTGCGCGGAGGTGTAGTTTTGCACGCCGATGCGAGGAGGACAACGGGATGAAATCCGTTGAACGTCCAGATGAACAGTCCGCACGCTTTGCCATCGTCGGCTACGCTGCGCGCTTTCCAGGAGCTCAGGACGCCGATGGCTTCTGGGACCTGCTGAGAGCCGGTCGCGAAGCCATCTCGGAGGTACCCGAAGACCGCTGGGACGTCGAGGAATTCTTCGATCCGGAGCCAGGCACACCAGGCAAGGTGGTGACCCGCCGCGCCGGTTTCGTCGATGACGTAACCGGATTCGACGCCCCGTTCTTCGGTATGTCAACGCGCGAGGTCAGGCTGATGGATCCGCAGCATCGGATCCTGTTGGAAACAGCCTGGCGGGCCGTGGAACACTCGGGTACCGCGCCAACGGCATTGGCTGACACCAACACTGGCGTGTTCGTCGGACTGGCCACCCACGACTACCTCGGAATGGCCTCTGACGAGCTGACTTACCCCGAGATCGAGGCCTACATGGCCATCGGTACTTCGAATGCCGCGGCAGCCGGCCGGATCAGCTATCGATTAGGTCTGCAGGGCCCCTCGGTCGCGGTCGATACCGCGTGCAGCTCGTCGCTGGTGGCGATCCATCAAGCGTGCCAAGCACTTCGCTTAGGTGAGTGCGATCTGGCGCTGGCCGGCGGGGCGAACGTCCTGCTCACGCCCGCCACCATGATCACCTTCTCGAGTGCGCATATGCTGGCACCCGACGGCCGCTGCAAGACGTTCGACGCGGCCGCCGACGGCTATGTCCGCGGCGAGGGCTGCGGCGTCATCGTCATCAAGCGCCTCGAAGACGCCATCCGCGACGGTGACCACATCCGGGCCGTGATCCGCGGCAGCGCGATCAACCAGGACGGCGCGTCGGGCGGTCTGACGGTGCCCAACGGCGTCGCTCAGCAGCGCGTCATCGCCGATGCCCTACAGCGGGCCGGCCTCGAACCCAAGGACGTCGGCTACCTCGAAGCGCACGGCACCGGGACCTCCCTCGGCGACCCGATCGAGGCGCAGGCCGCAGGTGCGGTGCTCGGTGCCGGACGCGAACCCGACCGGCCGTTGTTGATGGGCTCGGCGAAGACGAACATCGGGCACCTCGAAGCCGCCGCAGGCATCGCCGGCGTCATCAAGGTGGTCCTGTCACTCGAGAACGAGCTGCTGCCCCAGCACCTGCACTTTCAGAACCCGTCGCCGCACATCCCGTGGGACCGGCTCGCCGTGGAAGTGGTCAAGGAGGCCACCCCGTGGGAACGCAACGGCGCGCCGCGCATCGCCGGTGTCAGTTCGTTCGGCTTCGCCGGAACCAACGCGCACGTCATCCTGGAGGAAGCGCCCGAACGGGCGGCGCCGCAGTTGGACGTCGCCGGGCAGGCTGAGCGATTCGGCATCCTCCCGCTCTCGGCACACACGCCCGCCGCATTGGTTCAGGTCGCCGAGCAGTATCGCGATTGGATGAGCGCTCACCCCGAGGCCACCCTGGCCGACGTCTGCTTCACCGCCGGGGTCGGCCGGGCACACCTTGAGCACCGCGCCGCGCTGGTGGTCGATTCGAGGGAATCCGCCATCGAACTGCTCGGCGCCCTCGCCGACGACCGTCCGGCACCGGGACTGATCCGGGGTGAATCCCACGACAAGCCCAAGACCGCGTGGCTGTTCACCGGCCAAGGCAGCCAGTACGCCGGGATGGCACGTGAGCTGTTCGACTCCGAGCCGGTGTTCGCCGAGACGCTGAATCGCTGCGCGGCGGCCGTCGCCGACCAGCTCGACAAGCCTCTGCTGGACGTGATCTTCGATCTGGACGGTCCAGATGCCGAGGAGACGCTGCGCCAGACCTCCTACGCGCAGCCCGCGCTGTTCGCGGTGGAGATGGGTCTGGCCCGGCTCTGGCAATCATGGGGATTCGAACCCGACGTGGTGCTCGGCCACAGCGTCGGCCAGTACGCGGCGGCCTGCGTCGCGGGCGTGTTCGGTCTGGAGGACGGCGCCCAGTTGATGGCCGAACGAGGACGCCTCTTCGGCAGCCTGCCCGCCGGTGGCCGCATGGTCGCGGTGTTCGCCTCCGCAGAGCGGGTGGAGAACCTCACCGACGAGTTCCCGGCCCTGTCGGTTGCCGCCTACAACGGCACCAACACCGTGCTGTCGGGGCCCGCGGAAGACCTGGAGCGGGCCGTCGCCGGACTCACCGCCGACGGTGTCCGGTGCGACTGGCTCGAAACCAGCCATGCGTTCCACTCGTCGCTGCTGGATCCGATCCTCGACGAATTCGAATCGTATGCAAACCGTTTCACCTTCAAGGCACCGCAACGAATTCTGATCGACAACCGCACCGGCGCCGCGTTGGGCCGGAGCGTGAAGCTCGATGGCGCGTATTGGCGCCGGCACGCCCGCCAACCGGTGGAGTTCGCCAAGAGCGTGCGGACCCTGGCCGACATGAACTGCAAGCTGCTGGTCGAGATCGGACCTCGGCCGGTGCTCACCGCGACGGCACTGGGCGCCTGGCCCGACCCGGCCGGCGCACCGCGGGTGATCGCGTCGCTGCGCCGCAACACCGCCGACCAGCGGCAGATCACCGAAGCCGTCGCCGACGCGTACGTCCTGGGCCACCTGCCCGAGTTCGGCGCGTTCCGGCAGGCGCAGGCACGGAAGCTCGATCTGCCCACCTACCCGTTCGAGCATCGTCAGTACTGGTATCGGGACAATCGCGAACAACCCAACCAACAGCAGCACGTTGCCGGTCCGCGCACCCAGGCCGTTCGCCTTCTCGAAGACGGCCGTCTAGAGGAACTCGCGACCCTGCTCGGCGGCACGGACGGCGACGGTCAGACCCTGGACGTGCTGACCAAGCTTGCAGCACAACACAACCGCCAGCGGTCCACCCAGTCCATCGCCGACGACCGCTACGAGTTCCGCTGGGAGAAAGCGGTTACTCCGCTGTCGGGTGCCGACACCGCAGAGACGTCGACGTGGCTGCTCATCGGCGAGCAGTCCCCGGCGGTCCAGCCGCTGGTCGACGCGCTGACCTCGCGCGGGCAGCAGTACCGGTTCCTCGGGCTGCCGACGTCCGACGCCGACACCGCTCAACTCGCCGACGCGTTGCGCGCTGCGGCCGCCGACGGTTCGACACTGCGCCTCCTTCACGTGGCAGCGCTGGACGGGGAACCGGAAGCCAAGTCCGTGCCGTCGATGCGGTCGCTGCTCCGGATGCAACACCACGTCCTGGCCGGAACGCGGCGTCTCTTCCGCGCCGCGGCCGAGGCCGATCTGAGGGCTCCGATCTGGTTGGTCACCCGCGGCGCACAGCACGTCGCCGTAGCGGACACCGTGGCGCCCGAACAGACTGCCCTGTGGGGATTCGGTCGCGCGGCGGCGCTGGAACTCCCGCAGCTGTGGGGCGGACTGGCCGACCTGTCCGAAGGCAGCGCAGGCGAATGGACCACACTGCTCAACCGGATCGCGATATCGACCGACGCGAACCGGCGGGAAGACCAGATCGCGGTACGCGATCAAACGGTCCACGTCCCCCGGCTCGTCCGCCGAGAGGACCTGCCGAGCGGCACACCACTGGAACTGCGCAGCGACGCAACGTATCTGGTGACCGGCGGCCTGGGTTCGATCGGCCTGGAGATCGCCGGATACCTGGCCGCCCACGGCGCCAAGCACCTGGTGCTGACCAGCCGTCGCGCACCCGGCGAAGCCGCCGCACAACGCATCACCAAACTCGGCGACCAGCACGGCTGTGACATCCGTGCCGTGACCGCCGACGTCGCCGATGCGCACGACGTCGCACGCCTGTTCAAGACCATCGCCGCCGAGATGCCACCGCTGGCGGGCATCGTGCATGCTGCCGGTGAACTCGGAACCACTCCGCTGGGCGACCTGGACGACGCTGAGGTGGATCGCGTCTTCGCCGGGAAGGTCTGGGGTGCCTGGCATCTGAGCGAAGCCGCGGCAGACGCGAAGCTCGACTTCTTCATCAGCACCTCGTCGATCGCCTCGGTGTGGGGCGGATACGGTCAGACGGCCTACGGTGCGGCGAACGCCTTCCTCGACGGCCTGGCCTGGCGACTTCGCGAGCACAACATCCCCGGCACCAGCGTCAACTTCGGTCCCTGGGCAGCAGGCATGGCCGACGCGGAGTCTCGCGCCCGGCTGGATCAGCGTGGTGTCCGGACGCTGCCACCCGCCGATGCACTGGCCGGACTGGCCGACGCCGTCGCGATCGCCTCTGCTGGAGGTTCGGCACAAGGAGTCGTGGCCCGCATCGACTGGTCCCGCTTCCTGCCGCTGTACCAGCAGGCGGGCCGACGGGCCTTCCTGGCAGAGCTGGAACATGAAGTGCCGGCGCAACTTTCGGCACCCACCACCGCCTCGGGCAAGACACAGCTGGTCGAACGCCTGACCAATGCTCCGGTGCAGCAGCGCAAGAAGCTGCTGACCGATCACCTGCGCGACGCCGTCGCAGAGGTGACCCGGGTGGACTCCTCGGAGATCCGCGAGGACGCAGGGTTCTTCGACCTCGGCATGGATTCGCTGATGGCCGTCGAATTGCGCCGCCGCATCGAGCAGGGAGTGGGCGCGGAGATCCCCATCACGCTGGTGATGGATCACCCCCGGATCTCCGACGTTGCCGAATATCTGCTCGGCGATGTCCTCGGGCTCAACGAGCAGGCCAAACCGGCGTCGCAACCGGCAGCGGTGACCGCGCGGACCGATGAACCCATCGCGATCGTCGCCGTGTCGTGCCGCTTCCCCGGCGCGCCCGACCCGGAAGCGTTCTGGGAATTGCTGTCCGGCGGCGTCGACGCCATCCGGGAAGTTCCCGAAGACCGATTCGACATCGACGAGTTCTACGATCCGGATCCCGAGACAGCGGGCAAGACCTACACGCGTTTCGGCGGATTCCTCGACGGGATCGACGGATTCGACCCGGAGTTCTTCGGTATCTCCCCGCGTGAGGCCGTCTGGATCGAGCCGCAGCAGCGGCTGATGCTCGAAACGGTCTGGGAGGGCCTCGAGCGGGCCGGGTACGCACCGGCCACGTTGCGTGGCAGTCGGACCGGCATCTTCGCCGGCGTGGCCGCCAACGAGTACGCGCATCTGCTGTCGTCGGAGTCGATCGACAAGATCGAGCCGTACTTCATCACCGGAAATGCCCTCAACGCCATCTCCGGCCGGGTTGCCTTCGCGCTCGGATTCGAGGGCCCGGCAATGGCTGTCGATACCGCGTGCAGCTCGGCCCTGGTGGCGATCCATCAGGCCTGCCAGGCACTGCACTCCGGCGATTGCGACCTGGCGTTGGCCGGTGGCGTGAACGTCCTGCTCTCTCCGGTGACGGTGGTCGCCGCATCCCGGGCACGCATGCTCTCCCCCGTCGGGCGGTGCAAGACCTTCGACGCCTCCGCGGACGGCTACGTGCGCAGTGAGGGCTGCGGTATTCTCGTGCTGAAGCGGCTGAGCGACGCAGAGCGCGACGGCGACCGGATCTGCGCGGTCATCCCCAGCAGCGCGGTCAACCAGGACGGTGCGTCCAGCGGTTTGACCGTGCCCAATGGCGGTGCGCAGCAACGCCTCATCGGAACGGCGCTGGCCCGCGCCGGGTGGACCGGCGGCGACGTCGACTACCTCGAAGCGCACGGAACGGGTACGCCGCTCGGCGATCCGATCGAGGTCCAGGCGGCTGCCGCGGCCTACGGCGGCGCGCGTGACGCCGATCGGCCGTTGCTGATGGGATCGGTCAAGACCAACATCGGTCACACCGAATCCGCTTCGGGCGCAGCGGGTCTGATCAAGGTCGTGTTGTCGTTGCAGCACGAGGTCCTGCCGCAGAGCCTGCACTTCGACAACCCGTCGCCACACATCCCGTGGGATTCACTGCCGGTGCAGGTCGTCGACAAGGCGACCCCCTGGCAGACCAACGGCCGGCCGCGCCGTGCCGGGGTCAGCTCGTTCGGGTTCACCGGTACCAACGCGCACGTGCTGATCGAGGAGGCGCCGGCCCGACCCGCCGTCGCTCCCGAGGACCAGCCCGCTGACGAGGTGTCGCCGGAGACGCAGGCTCCCGACGAGCAGGTGAGCGTGCTGGCGTTGTCCGCGCGGTCACCTGAAGCGCTCCTGGCACTGGCACAGCGGTACGAGACGTGGCTCAGCGCCCACCCGGACGCCGATCTGGCCGGTGTGTGCCTGACCGCCGGAACCGGGCGGTCGCACTTCGAGCATCGGGCCGCGCTGGTCGTGGACTCGATCGAGGAGGCACGCCTGGCTCTTGCCGACCTGGCCGAGAACCGGACCCGCCCCGGTGTGGTGCGCGGTGAGCACACCAACCACCCGACCACCGCATGGCTGTTCACCGGGCAGGGCAGCCAGTACCCGGGCATGGCGCGTGAGTTGTTCGACACGGAGCCGGTTTTCGCCGAGACCGTGACGCGGTGCGCCGAGGCGGTCAAGGGCATGCTGCCGCTCCCGCTCCTGGATGTGATGTTCGCCCAGGATGCCGAGGCAGGACAGACGCTGCGGCACACGTCCTATGCGCAGCCGGCGCTCTTCGCCGTCGAGATGGGCCTGGCGCGGCTGTGGCAGTCATGGGGCATCGCACCCGACGTCGTACTGGGCCACAGCGTCGGCCAGTACGCCGCGGCATGCGTCGCCGGCGTCTTCAGCCTGGAGGACGGTGCCCGGCTGATGGCCGAGCGCGGCCGGTTGTTCGGCAGCCTACCCGAAGGTGGGCGCATGGTGGCGGTGTTCGCCGACCCCAAGCACGTCGAGGAGATCGCAAGCAAATTCCCGCGGGTGTCGGTCGGCGCCTACAACGGGCCCAACACCGTGCTCTCCGGCCCGGGCGACGATCTCGAGGAGATCGTCAACCAGTTCGGGAACGAAGGGACCCGCTGCACCTGGCTCCAGACCAGCCACGCGTTCCACTCCGAACTGCTGGACCCGGTGCTCGACGAATTCGAGGCGTACGCCGCGCAGGTGCAGTTCGCAGCGCCGACACTCCCCCTGGTCTGCAACCGCACCGGAGCCATCCTGACGGCCCAGACCCCGCTCGATGCCCAGTACTGGCGCCGCCATTCACGCCAGCCGGTGCAGTTCTCCGAAAGCGTGCGGACCGTCGCGGCGCTGGGCTGCTCGGTCCTGATGGAGATCGGTCCGCAACCGGTGCTCACCAGCGCAGCGGTTCAGGTATGGCCGGAACACCTGGCCGCACCGCGGGCAATCGTCTCGCTGCGCAAGGGCATCAACGATCGGCGTCAGATCGCCGACGCGCTGGCTGCGGCCTACGTCGGCGGGCACCGACCCGACTTCGCCGCGGTACAGCGGCAGCCCGGTCGCAAGGTCGAGTTGCCGACATATCCGTTCCAGCACCGCCGCTTCTGGCCCAAGACATCGGCGATCACGAGCTCCGGCTTCGACGGCAGCGCAGGTACTGGAATCCTCGGCGCGGCCAAGGACCTGGCTTCCGGCGACTCCATCTACACGAGCCGGATCTCGGTCAAGACGCAGCCGTGGTTGTCCGACCACGTCATCTACGGCACCGTCGTCGTCCCCGGCGCGACGTACGCCGCGATGGCGCTGGCCGCGGTCGGCACCCCGGCCCACGCCAAGGACGTCTTCTTCTTCGAGCCGATCATCCTGCCCGAGAAGAGCTCTCGCGAGGTGCAGCTGACATTGCACCCGTTGGAGACGGGCGGAGAGTGGAAGTTCCAGGTTCACAGCCGTCCCTACGGAGAACGCGACGTCGACTGGTCGCTGAACGCCGAAGGCACAGTGGTAAGCGGCCCCGGCGACTCGTCCGAGGAACCGAACGCCGAAACCGACCCGGTAGACGAAGCCATCGAACGGCTGGAACGCATGCGTCCGCAAGAGCTGTTCGAGACCTTCGCCGACCTGGAATTGGCCTGGGGCCCAAACTGGTCCGGTTCCCTGAAGTCCTTGTGGCTCGGTGAGGGCGAGGCGATCGGCGACATCCTGGTCGGCGAGGAACTCGCCGAACAACTGGGCACCGAGCCGATGCACCCGGTCCTGATGGACCTGTGCACGGGCGTCGCCTTCCCCGCGTTCCCGGCTCTTCTCGCCGCCGAGCAGGGCGTCAACGACCTGTTCCTGCCGCTGCGGTACGGGCAGGTGACGTTGAAGGAGAAGATGCCCCGGCGGTTCTACTGCCGCGCGAAGTGGCACGAGGCCGAGCTCAACAACGAAACCCAGGTGTTCGACCTCGAGTACATCGATCGGGACGGCCATTACCTCGGCGGCGTTCGCGAGTTCACGGTAAAGCGCGCACCCCGCGAAGCATTGCTTCGTGGCCTCGGCGGCGACGCCACCCGGCTGCTGTACACGCTGGGCTGGCACGAGGTGCCGGTGCCGCCGTCCGACGGTGCGGCCGAAAGCCCGAGCGGCACTTGGCTGGTCGCCGGATTCGACGACCTCGCTGCGAAGGTGCCGGGCTGCATCCCGCTCGATCGCCAGACCGGTCAGCAGCTGGGAGAGGTGCTGGCGGAAGCCAAGGAGCGCGGTCTGCCGTTCTCCGGTGTCATCTGGCGCGCCGCTACGGCGGGCACTGAAGAAACCGCTGCTGACAGTCAGACGCGACTCGAAGCCGAGATCACCAACCTGCTCGGCGCGGTGCACACCGTGCAGGGCGGTTCACAAAACGGCGGCGTGAAACTTCCACATGGTCTGTGGATCGTCACCGAGCGGGCCGTCGCCACCGAGTCCGGCGAGCCGGTCGATCCGGTGCAGGCCGCGCTGTGGGGCTTCGGGCGCACCACGATCAACGAGGAACCGGCGTTGCACGCCAAGCTCATCGATTGCGACGGGTCACCGGAAGCCGTGCAGGCACTGGCAGATCTGATCGTCACCCCGGTCGAAGAGCCGGAAATCGCTGTGCGGCAAGGCAAGCTGCTCGCATCGCGGTTGCTGCCATGGTCGCGCAGCGGGCACCTCACGGTGCCGCGCGGCAGCGACTACGTCCTGGCACCCACCGAACGCGGCGCGATCGACAACCTCCGCATCACCGAGAAGGAGGTGCCGGCGCCGGACGAAGGTTACGTGCAGGTCCGGGTCGAGGCCGCGGGTCTCAACTTCCGGGACGTGCTCAACGTGCTGGGCCTGTACCCGGGCGATCCGGGACCGATCGGCGGCGACTTCGCCGGCATCGTCACGCAATTGAGTGAGGGTGTCACCGGAGTCGAGGTGGGCCAGCGGGTGTACGGCTCCATGCAGGGGGCGTTCTCCAGCCGGTTCAACGTGCCTGCCCAGTTCCTGGCGCCGATCCCGGACGGGGTCAGCGCGGTCGAGGCCGCAACGATTCCGGCCGCTGCACTGACGGTCCGGCTGTCGTTCGACTGGGCAAAGCTCAAGCCCGGCGACAAGGTGCTGATCCACGCCGCCAGCGGTGGTGTGGGCCTGGCAGCCATCCAGATGGCGCAGCAGTTCGGTGCAGAGGTCTACGCCACGGCGAGCACCTTCAAGCGGGCCACGCTGCGCAAGCTGGGTGTCAAGCACGTCTACGACTCGCGGACAACGGACTTCGCCGATCAGATCCTGGCGGACACCGACGGTGCGGGCGTCGACGTGGTGCTCAACTCCCTGACGAGCGAAGGGTTCATCGAGGCGACACTGAAGGCCACCGCCAAGAATGGCCGTTTCGCCGAGATCGCCAAGCGCGACATCTGGTCAACCGAGCAGATGGCCGAGGCCCGTCCCGACATCGCGTACGAGATCGTGGCGTTGGACACGGTGATGTTCACCGAGCCCGATCGCATTCGCGACCTGCTCACCGAGGTTTCGGAGGGTCTCGCCAAGGGTGAATGGACTCCGCTGCCCGCGGAGATCTACCCGCTGACCGAGGCCAGGACGGCGTTCCGGCGGATGCAGCAGGCCCGGCACATCGGCAAGATCGTGTGCCAGCTGCCGAATCCGCTTGCCCCTCGGCCGGACCGGACTTACCTGATCACAGGTGGGCTCGGTGCGATCGGTCTGCACACCGCGTCGTACCTGGCCCAGTTGGGCGCCGGCGACATCGTGCTGACCAGCCGCCGCGCACCGGATGCGGCCGCGCAGAAGCTGATCGAGGACATCACCGAGCGCTACAAGACCCGCATCCATGTGTTCACCGCCGATGTGGGCGAGGAGTCCGAGGTGGCGAACCTCCTGGAGCGGATCCGTGCGGAGCTCCCGCCACTTGCGGGCGTCGCCCACCTGGCGGGCGTGCTCGACGATGCGCTGCTGGGTCAGCAGAGCACGGAACGGTTCCATAAGGTATTGGCACCCAAGGCCTTCGGCGCCGAGTATCTGGACAGGTTGACCAAGGACGACGAGCTGGACTTCTTCATCGTGTCCTCCTCGGTGTCCAGCCTGTTCGGTTCACCGGGGCAGTCCAACTACGCGACGGCCAATGCGCTGCTCGACGGTCTGATCGCGCAGCGCAGGGCGCAGGGCCTGCCGGCCACCGGCATCAACTTCGGCCCGTGGGGTCAGGGTGGCATGGCCTCCTCGGAGGCGGCGACGGCCAATATCAGTGCGCAGGGCCTGATTCCGCTGGATCCCTCGGCGGCGCTCGCCGCGCTCGCCGAGGTCGTCGCCAACGGGACCGGCCAGGCGGCCGTCATCAAGGCCAACTGGCAGCGGGCCGCGAAGGTGCTGGGCAGCCAGCGGCCTCCGATCCTCGACCTGGTGTTGCCGAGTGCCGTCGGTGAGGTCGTCGGTGACAGTGAGGTTCTCAAGCAGCTGCTCGAGATCCCGGTACCGCAGCGGGCCGGGTTCGTGACCGAGTTCCTGCAGAAGGAGGTGCAGAACTTCCTGCGCCTCGCCTCACCGCCGGCCGCGACCAGCCGCTTCCTGGATCTCGGCACCGACTCGCTGATGGCGATCGAACTCCGCAACCGGCTGCACACTCAGTTCGGCGGCAAATTCACGCTCAACGCGACGGCGGTCTTCGACTACCCGACCATCGGTGGGCTGGCCGAGTATCTGGTGGCCCAGCTGCCCGATGCGGAGTCCGCGGAGTCGGCCGAGTCGTCGGAATCGTCGGAATCGTCGGAATCGTCGGAGTCTTCGGAGTCGGCCGAGTCGTCGCCACAGGAGCCGGAGGCACCTGTGGAGGCAGAACCCAAGGACTAACCCGTCGAGTGGCCAGTTGTGACACGCCTTTTCGTGTTTCGCGTGCACTAGCTGGCCACTCGGCCTTTTTGGGCGAAAAAGTCAGACCCAGCGGGTCGCTTCGATCTCGGCAGGCAGCGGTGGGTGCAACGGCACGTCGAGTCCGTCGTAGATACCGGGCTTCTGGGTAGCCAGCCAATCGATCGCGCCGAGCAGACGGTTGGCCGCGGTGGTGTTGCCGCCGTCGGCGCGGGTGCCACCCGGCACATCGGCGCGCACGACGATGCTCAACTGCGGATCGCCGTCGACGATCACCCGGTGATCGCCGACCCCTTCGTCGGGCTGCGGCCAGTCCGGCGCACAGGCCGGGTCGATGCGGGTGATGTGCTCGATGACGACCCGCTCGACCCCGTTGGCCCACCCGATGACCTGCAGGCGGAACGCGCCCTGGGTGCCTGCCTCGAACCGGCCCATGACGTTGTCGACAGCCTCGGTCAGCGGCAGCCGTTCGACTGTCTCGGTGATCTCGTCGATCTCCAGGCCGAGCCCGCGGCCGATCAAGCGGACATTGCCGCCCCACACCATGGTGGGGATGGACGGCAGCAACATCATCGGCGTCTCGTCCATCGACCCACCGAAACCGCAGAGCACCCGGACCGAGTGCGGCTGGTTGTAGGTGGAGTAGTCGAAGATCTCCTGGCACCGGATGGTGCGGATCCGGGTGCACAACCCCGCCGCGATCACGGCCAGGGCATCGTTACCCCAGCCCGGATCCACGCCACTGACCAGAAGCGCGGAGTTGCCGGCCACCGCGGCGTCGGTGAGCCGCTCGACCCATTCGGCGGGAGCCGAGGCCGGGTCGTAGAGCGAGTACAGCGACGGCGTCACCACTTGCTTACCTGCACGGAGGCACCGCTCGATCTCGGCAAGGGCCTCCTCGGGACGGATGTCGCCGGAAGACATATACGCCACCGCATCGCACTGGGCGAGTGCCGCGTCCACATCGGTGGTGGCCTCGACTCCGGTGGGCGCGTCGAGCTTGGCGAACGTCGCCGCGTCGCGACCGGCCTTGTCGGGCGAGGACGTGATCACCGCGGTCAGTTCGAGGCCCGGAAATCCCGTGGCCGACCTGATCGCCGTCGCACCCATGTTGCCCGTACCCCACACCGCAATTCGACGCATCGGGCCACCTTAGTGGACCATTGGTGACTATCCTCACATTATCCGAAAACAGCTGGTCAAGCCCGTTTACGGAAAGGGGTACAAGGCTCGATCAACCACTGGGTTGGTTAGCTTTCAGAAATTGCTCAGAGTCTCTTTGCGTTGAAGTTACCGAACGGTATAGTTAGCCGCAGTTACTGGTGGGTAACTTATCCAAAGTACCCAACCTCAGGTGGCATTCCACAAGGAGGAAAAGTGAGCCACTACAAGAGCAATGTCCGTGACCAGGTCTTTAACCTGTTCGACGTGTTCGGCATCGACAAGGTGTTCGGCACCGGCAAGTTTGCGGATCTCGATCAGGATTCGGCTCGCGAGATGCTCGCGGAGATCGCCCGACTGGCCGAGGGACCCATCGCCGAGTCGTTCGCCGACGGCGACCGCAACCCTCCCGTCTTCGATCCCAAGACCCATAGCGTCACGCTGCCGGAGTCGTTCAAGAAGTCGATGCGCGCCCTCCTCGAGGGTGGCTGGGACAAGGTCGGCCTCTCCGAGGAACTCGGCGGTATGCCGGTGCCGCGTGCCCTGCAGTGGGCGCTGATCGAGCACATCCTCGGCGCCAACCCCGCGGCCTACATGTACGCGATGGGCGCGGGCATGTGCGAGATCTTCTACAACAACGCCACTGAAGAGCAGAAGAAGTGGGCAGTGCTGGGCGCCGAGCGCGGCTGGGGCGCCACCATGGTGCTCACCGAGCCCGACGCCGGTTCCGACGTGGGCGCCGGCCGCACCAAGGCCGTCCAGCAGGAGGATGGCTCCTGGCACATCGACGGCGTGAAGCGGTTCATCACGTCCGCCGACTCCGACGATATGTTCGAGAACATCATGCACCTGGTGCTGGCCCGCCCCGAGGGCGCCGGCCCGGGCACCAAGGGTCTGTCGCTGTTCTTCGTACCCAAGTTCCTCTTCGACTTCGAGACCGGTGAGCTGGGCGAGCGCAACGGCGCCTTCGTCACCAACGTCGAGCACAAGATGGGCTTGAAGGTCTCCACCACCTGTGAGCTGACCTTCGGTCAGCACGGCGTTCCCGCCAAGGGCTGGCTGGTCGGCGAGGTGCACAACGGCATCGCGCAGATGTTCGACGTCATCGAGCAGGCCCGAATGATGGTGGGCACCAAGGCCATCGCAACCCTGTCGACCGGTTACCTGAACGCCCTCGAGTACGCCAAGGAGCGCGTCCAGGGTGCCGACCTGACCCAGATGATGGACAAGGCCGCCCCGCGCGTCACCATCACCCATCACCCCGACGTGCGCCGGTCCCTGATGACCCAGAAGGCCTACGCCGAGGGCATGCGCGCCGTCTACCTCTACACCGCGACCTTCCAGGACGAGGACGTTGCCAAGGCCGTCCACGGGGTGGAGCCCGAGCTGGCCCACAAGGTCAACGACCTGCTGCTGCCGATCGTCAAGGGCTGCGGCTCCGAACGGGCCTTCGTCCTGCTGGGCCAGGAGTCGCTGCAGACCTTCGGTGGCTCCGGCTTCCTGCAGGACTACCCGCTCGAGCAGTACGTCCGCGACTCGAAGATCGACTCGCTCTACGAGGGCACCACCGCCATCCAGGCGCAGGACTTCTTCTTCCGCAAGATCGTCCGCGACAAGGGCCAGGCGCTGGCATTCGTGGCCGGCGAGATCGAGCAGTTCATCAAGAACGAGACCGGCAACGGCCGTCTCAAGACCGAGCGTGCCCTCCTGGCCACCGCGCTGGAGGACGTGCAGGGCATGGCCGCCACCCTCACCGGGTACCTGATGGCCGCCCAGGAAGATGCCGCAAGCATCTACAAGGTGGGTCTGGGTTCGGTCCGCTTCCTGATGTCGGTCGGCGACCTGCTGCTCGGCTGGCTGCTGGCCCGCCAGGCCGCAGTGGCCATCGAGAAGCTCGACGCCGGCGCCACCGGCGAGGAGCGCACCTACCTGGACGGCAAGATCGCCGCCGCATCGTTCTTCGCCAAGAACATGCTGCCGCTGCTGACCAGCACCCGTCAGGTCATCGAGACCCTCGACAACGAGGTGATGGAGCTCGACGAGGCTGCGTTCTAAGAAGCTCGTACGAAATCGCCCCCGGGTCACCCCGGGGGCGATTTTGTTTCTCGGTCCAACGTCGGCTCGTGTGCGAGCTTCCGCCAAAATCTGGAACACAAGCCAACATTCGGCGGGCAACCGGCACCAGGCAAACTGGTCCCATGACCGAAGCCCGCGGCATCCTGCTCGTCATGTCGTTGATGGCGACGACCGCGCTCACCCTGGCCCTCGGGATCACCGATCCGGCCGCGCCGATGTCCTACCCCACCAAGTTCCTGGTGTGGAACCTGGTGCTGGCGTGGATCCCGATGGTTTTCGCGATCGCGTTCGATCTGGTCGAGCGCCGGCTGTGGCTGCTGCCCCTGGGGCTGGGCTGGTTGGCGTTCCTGCCTAACGCTCCCTATCTGGTGACCGATCTGGTCCACCTCGGCGAGGGTTACGAGCTGTGGCGTCACGTGCTGCAGTACGGATTCGCCGCGTGGACCGGGATGCTGCTGGGCGTGGTGTCGCTGTTGCTGGTGCATCAGCGCCTGGACGACGAATTCGGCTCGTTCTGGGGTTGGCTGGCCGTCGTGCTGTCCGTTGCCGGGTGCGCGGTCGGCGTGGTGATCGGCCGGTTCCAGCGCTGGAACTCCTGGGACCTGGTGACCCGGCCCGATGCGGTGGTCGCGGCGACGTTCGACTGGATGCGCGCACCGCTGTCCTATGTGCAGTCGACCGGCGTGGCCATAGCTGTTGCAGCGTTCTTCGGGTTGGCCTATCTGACGATCTGGGCACTCAACGGACTGAATGTGCGCAGATAGTGTCCTGATCGTTATCGCGGTTTATCCCATTTGCCACATGGGTAACTTCTGTATCAGCGGCGCGGGTCCGCGACCGCACTGAAACAGAAAGAGGCGAATGGATCACCACCATGAACACCGTCCTATATTTCAGCGTCTATGGCGCCGTCTATGAAACCCGGGCCTACACCACCGCCGATATCAACCAACTCGTCCATGACCACGGGCTGCACTGCCTGACCTCCGCCGATCGGCAGTTCGACTTCTGGTTCAGCCCGTCGACACACTCGTGCCAGCGTCACGTGAACCGTAAGGCAACCGAACTCCTCCTGGCCACAACAGCTTTCACCCCCAAGACGGTTCCTCTGCTGCGCGGATGCGTCGTCGTCGCCACTCACGACACCGACGGTGAACTCGACGGGCTGAGCTGGCAGCAACTGGAGCTGCTGGCCCGCCGCGATCGCTCGCTGACCAAGTCGCAACAGCGTGCGCTCGGCCGACATATCAACCGTGCCGACGCCCGTCGAATCGACCCGCTCATCCCCGTCGCGCACTGTGACGGGTCGCACCACGTCGCCGTCAGCCGCGTCCGCGCAACCAGCCGACGAGCCTGGTCCGAATGACGGGGCAGAATGACTCGGCCGGGTACAGCGTGGAAGACGTCGCGGTGGAACATATCCGCGTCGGAGACACCCTGGCGATGTCCGGTGACGACGACCCGCGGACTCACGTCTTCCGCGTTGCGAACGCCGAGCTGCGGAACGAACTCACCACGGGTGAACAACCGAGGGTGATCCTGACGTCTGAGCCGGTGGGCGACACCGGTGAGCCGATGGTGCTCACCTATCCGACCGGAACCCGACTACGGAAGATCGTCAGCCACCCGACCGGGTAGCCGGTCCGTCTCAGACCGGTGACTCTTGGGCGAGCGCCCGATAGCTCTTGGCCCCTGCCCGGTCGACGGCGGCGCGGACCAGGCCGAATACCAATCCCTGAATCGCTGCCGCCGTCAAGGCTTTGGCGCCGGACCGTTCGAGGTCCTTGGGGTCGGGCGGTTCGAGATTCGGCTGATCGATGCGCTTCCAGATCTGGGTGAACAACGCTCCGGCCAATAGGCCCCCGCCCACACTCGTCGCCATGGACAGCGGCATGTAGAGCATCTTCGAGAGTCGGCTCACGGCTCCTCCTCGCGTCGGCACCAGCCCGAAAGGACGGCTTTCGGGCTGACGTGCGGGTACCCCGAACCGCACAGTTCTAACGGCACAGATGCCCTTTCGAGGTTTCGCCCGGCCGCACGTCGGGCACAGCTGTGGAAGAAGTAGTACGCATGGGGAAGGCCCAACGATGACTACCGAATCAAAATCAATCAGCGAAGCGTCGACGGCTCAGCTCCTCGGCCAATTGCAGGAGCAGACGACACGACTGGTTCGCGACGAGTTGCGGTTGGCGCAGCGAGAGTTTCAGGAATCCGCGCGTCACGCCGGAATCGGCGCGGGGTTGATCAGTGCCGCCGGTCTGCTGACGGTGCTCGGCCTCATGACGGTCATTGCCGCCGCGGTTGCGGCGATCGCGCTGGCCCTGCCGGTCTGGGCCGCCGCGGCCATCGTCGCCGCGGTGCTGTTCATCGGTGCCGCAGTGGCCGCAGTCGTCAGCCGTAGCCAGGCGAAGCAAGTTCCGCCGCCGGCCGCCGAGTCAGTAGACAGCGTCAAGCAGGATCTCGATGAACTCAAGGAGGCACGACATGGCCGACGCTGATCGCCTTCCGCCCGAACCGGGGCCGGACGCCGGAATCGATGAACTGCAGTCCGACATCGACAAGACGCGCAGTGAGTTGGGCGAGACAGTGGCCGCGCTGTCCGACAAACTCGACGTCAAGGGTCGCGCGCAGGACAAGGCCGCCGAGACGAAGGACGCCGTCGTCGACCGGGCTCACGCCGCAACCGAAGCCGCAAGGTCCAGGCCGGCGGTGCCGGCCGCCGCTGTGATCGCAGTTCTTGCGGCAGTCGGTCTGCTGGTCTGGTGGCGCCGCCGCTGACCGCATCGGCCATCAATTACTTGCGCTGCAACACGAACTGGTTCTGCGGGGCCGCACCCAACTCCGGGGCTGTGCGCCACCTCGGACATGATCGCGCTGAGGTGCCCTGGCAGCCAACGGGTTTACCTCGTTTGTCATGTGGGCATCCCGGTCGCGACGAGTAATCCACCCATCGGTCGTCCTCCGTCGGCCGGCTTCGGGCCGGCTCTGGCACCTTGCGAGGAGAACCCGTGACAAATCCGCCGCACTCCGCCATCTCCTTGCGTGTTCTGGTTACCGGCGCGACCGGATACATCGGCGGCCGCCTGGTTCCCCGGTTGATACAGGCCGGCCACCGGGTGCGGGCAATGGCCCGCAACCCCGACAAGATCAGCGATGTGCCCTGGGCATCGGACGTGGACGTCGTTCGCGGCGATCTCACCGATCCGGACACGCTCGACGAGGCCTGCCGCGACATCGATGTCGTCTACTACCTCGTGCACTCGATGAACGCCGGTGGAGCGTTCATCGAATCCGAGAGGCGCAGCGCCGAGAACCTCGTCAGTGCCGCCCGCCGCGCCGGAGTGCGACGCATCGTCTATCTCGGCGGCTTGCATCCGGAATCGGATCGACTTTCGATGCATTTGCGCTCACGCGGCCAGGTTGGGGAGATACTGCTGAACTCGGGTATTCCGACGCTGGTCCTGCAAGCAGGCGTGGTCATCGGTTCCGGGTCGGCGTCTTTCGAGATGATCCGGCATCTGACCAACAGGCTGCCTGTGATGACCACGCCGCGCTGGGTCAACAACCGCATACAGCCCATTGCGGTTCGTGATGTCATGTACTACCTGTTGGAAGCCGCCACCGCGGAACTTCCACACAGCCGCGCCTACGACATCGGCGGCCCCGACGTCTTGCGGTACGGCGAAATGATGCAAATCTATGCCGATGTCGCCGGCCTGGCCCGACGACGGATTCTCGTACTCCCCGTTCTGACACCGAAACTCGCCGGGCTGTGGATCGGGCTGGTCACCCCTGTGCCCCCGAAAATCGGGCGCGCCCTGATCGAATCGCTCAGCACCGACGCCGTTGCCAATGAGCACGACATCGATTCGATCATCGCGCCGCCACCGACAGGGGCGACCCGGTATCGGGACGCCGTTGCACTCGCACTCCGTCGCATCGAGACCGGTGAAGTTGAGACCACGTGGGCCAACGCGTCTCCCACCAGCGCACCCGCCGACCCACTGCCCTCTGATCCCAGTTGGGCCGGCGAAGCGATCTACACAGATGAGCGCAGCCTCGACTGCAACGCAACGATCGAGCATGTGTGGGAGGTTGTCGAGGGCGTCGGTGGTGAAAACGGTTGGTACTCATTTCCACTGGCCTGGACCATTCGCGGATGGCTGGATCGACTTGCCGGCGGCGTCGGTCTGTCTCGCGGTCGCCGCAACCCTCACTCCCTGCACACCGGTGATGCCCTGGACTTCTGGCGTGTCGAACGCATCGAGCGGCCGCACTTGTTGAGGTTGCGTGCAGAGATGCGCACGCCCGGCAATGCCTGGCTCGAATGGCGACTCGAACCCCGCGGCAAACACGCCACCCGGCTGCACCAGCGGGCCATCTTTTTTCCGAAAGGTCTTGCTGGACGAGCCTATTGGTACTCGCTCCTGCCGTTCCACGGCATCATCTTCACAGGCATGATCAACAACATAGGCGTCGCCGCCCAGAACGGATCGATGAACCGCAGTTCGGCAGCGGAAGTTGACGAGTCATGACCTCCTGCGTCAACGAAGTAACAGAGTTCAGAAGCGGGTCAGACTGGGCATCAACACATCGTCGACGAGTGCGCGAACCGTCACCTCGGTCGGCGGGCGTCCCGGTATCAGGGACCGGAACACCAGATATCCCGGCATCACGTCCCACAACTCGTCGTGCACCGCCGCGGCGTCGATCTCACCCCGGTTGACCGCATCCGTCAGCACCTCGGTCATCAGCATCTTGCGCTGCAGAACGAACTGATTCTGCAGTGCCGCACTCAACTCCGGGCTGTGTGCTACCTCGGACATGATCGCGCTCATCGTGCTGCCGTGCTCGCGTGCCTGTGCACACACCGACGAGCCGATGCTCAGGAGGTCGGTCCGCAGCGCGCCCGTGCGGGGCGGCACCAACTGGATCCGGGTGCCCTCGATGAACGCTGCCAGGACCAGCTCGGTCTTCGAGGGCCACCGGCGGTAGATGGTGGCCTTGCTCGACTTCGCTTCGGTCGCCACGGCTTCCACGGTCAGCCGGTCGTATCCGTGCTGCTGCAACAGACGCAGGGTGACCGCCAACAATTCCGATTCGCGCTCGGTCCACTGTGTTGCCGGGGCCGGCGGTGAAACGTCATGCGACGAGACGGTCGAAGCGGGTGACACTGAAAACCTTTCCATAGCGGGCAACCGCGGCCACTTGCCTGTAGGCCTTGCCCTCCATCCGACTGGACCGTACGGTACCGTTCAGGTGCTTGGAACGGCCGAGGAATCTCGCCTCACGGCGAGTTGTGCGCTTGTTCTCGAAAGGCTCTGAGATGCAGGGGATCTCGGTAGGAGGCCTGGTCCGGCGACGATGGACGGTGATCGTTGCCGTGCTCGTGGTGGCGGTGGTCGCCTTCACCGTCAGCCGACTACACGGAATATTCGGTTCCGACAACGAGGTGTCACGTCCCAGTGCCGACGCCCTGGAGAACACCGGATACAACCCGAAACGGGTTCTCTTCGAAGTGTTCGGATCACCGGGCTCGGTGGCCACCATCAATTACCTGGACATCGACGCACAACCCCAGCGGGCCGAGGATGTGACGCTGCCCTGGTCGCAGACGCTGGTCACCGATGACCCGACCATGTTCGCCGACCTGCGGGCGCAAGGCGACGGCGCGTACATCGGCTGCCGCATCACCGTCAACGGTGTCGTCAAGGACGAAAGGTCCACCGATAACGTGAACGGCTACATCGCATGCTTGGACAAGTCGGCGTGAGCGGGCAGCACGCCGAAGGCGCAGACGTCCGCTCCAGGACGTCGCGGACCATCCGCATGCTCGCCGTGCCGATCGTGCTGGTGTGGGTGGCCATCGCCGCACTGACGAACATCCTTGTGCCACAACTGGAGGTCGTCGGCGCGGCACGTTCGGTGGGGCTCAACGCCCCCGACGCGCCGTCGACCATGGCGATGCGCCACATCGGCCAGGTCTTCGACGAGTTCAACTCCGACAGCGCAGCCATGATCGTGCTCGAAGGCGATCAGCCGCTCGGTGATGATGCCCACCGCTTCTACGACACCCTGGTGAAAAAGCTCGCCGAGGACACGACCCACGTCGAGCACATCCAGGACTTCTGGGGAGACCCGCTCACCGCAGGTGGCTCGCAGAGCAAGGACGGCAAGGCCGCTCTGGTGCAGGTGTACCTGGCCGGCAACCAGGGTGAGGCGTTGTCCAACCAATCCGTCGACGCCATCCGCGAGATCGTGGCGAGCGTCCCACCCCCGCCCGGGGTCAAGGCCTACGTCACCGGCGCCGCGCCGCTCATCACCGACAACTTCGAGGTGGGTAGCGAGGGCACCGAAAAGGTCACCGGCATAACCTTCTTGGTCATCGCGGTGATGCTGCTCGTGGTCTACCGATCGCTCGTCACGATGCTCCTCATGCTCGTCACCGTCCTCATCGAACTGTCGGCTGCGCGCGGTATCGTAGCCGCGCTCGCGCATTCCGGGGTCATCGGTCTGTCCACCTATTCGACGAACCTGCTGACGCTGTTGGCGATCGCCGCGGGAACGGACTACGGCATCTTCATCGTCGGCCGTTATCACGAAGCGCGTAGCCGTGGCATGGACCGAGAAGCCGCGTACTACGACATGTTTCGTGGCACCGTACACGTCATCGTCGGCTCCGGACTGACCATCGCCGGGGCCGTGGCCTGCCTGCACTTCACCCGGCTGCCCTACTTCCAGACCCTGGGCGTGCCCGCCGCCATCGGCGTGCTGGTGACGCTGGTGGCCGCGCTGACGCTCGGGCCGGCCGTACTGACCATCGGGAGCCGATTCGGACTCCTTGAGCCGAAACGCAACCCACGGGCGCCACGCTGGCGCCGCATCGGCACCGCGATCGTGCGGTGGCCCGGTCCCATCCTGGTGGTGTCGTGTCTGATCGCGCTCGTCGGCCTACTCGCCCTGCCGGGCTACAAGACGAGCTACGACGGCCGTCCCTACCTACCGGAATCGGCACCGGCCAACATCGGCTACACCGCCGCCACCCGCCACTTCTCGGAAGCCCGGCTGAACCCCGAACTGCTGATGATCGAAACCGATCACGACATGCGCAATCCCGCGGACATGCTGGTGCTCGAACGCGTTGCCAAGGCCGTTCTGCACACCCGCGGCATCGCCCTGGTCCAGTCGATCACCCGCCCCCTGGGCACACCGATCAAGCACAGCTCCATCCCATTTCAGATCAGCGCGCAAAGTGCCAGCCAGATCATGAATCTGGGTTACCAGCAAGACCGCGCCGCCGATCTGCTCAAGCAGGCCAACGAGCTGTCCAACACGATCAACATCCTCAAGCAACAGGTCACGTTGCAGCAGGCCAGTGCCGCCGCGACCCATGAGCAGACCCAGGCGTTCCACGACACCGTCGCGATCGTGAACGATCTGCGCGACAAGATCGCCAATTTCGACGACCAGTTCCGTCCCCTGCGCAACTACTTCTACTGGGAACCACACTGTTTCGACATCCCCATGTGCGCGGCGTTGAGGTCCGTCTTCGATGCGCTCGATGGGATCGACAAGCTCAGCGACCAGTTCGGTCAGATCACTGCGAGCCTGGACAAGCTCGATGCCCTCCAGCCGAAACTCGTGGCGCTGCTACCGCCGCAGATCGCCATCCAGGAGCGCAACCGTGATCTGACCCTGTCCAACTACGCCACCACGGCCGGGACCAACTCGCAGTCCCAGGAAGCGCTCGAGAATTCGACCGCGATGGGACAGGCCTTCGACTCCGCGAAGAATGACGACTCGTTCTATCTGCCGCCGGAAGCCTTCGACAACCCCGACTTCAAACGTGGCCTGAAACTGTTCATGTCACCCGATGGCAAGGCCGCCCGCATGATCATCACTCATGAGGGCACTCCCGCCACACCCGAGGGCATTTCGCACATCGATGCACTCAAGGACTCGGCGTTCGATGCGATCAAGGCGACGCCGCTGTCAGACGCCAAGATCTACGTGGCCGGAACCGCCTCTGCGTACAAGGACATTCAGGACGGCGCCAAGTACGACCTGCTCATCGCCGCATTGGCGGCCATCAGCCTCATCCTGCTCATCATGATGTTCATCACCCGCAGCCTGGTCGCCGCGCTGGTCATCGTCGGCACGGTCGTGCTGTCGTTGGGTGCATCGTTCGGTCTGTCAGTCCTGGTGTGGCAGTACATCTTCGGCATCCAGCTGTACTGGATCGTGTTGGCCCTGGCCATCATCCTGCTGCTGGCGGTCGGAGCGGACTACAACCTGCTACTGATATCCCGCTTCCAGGAAGAGATCGGGGCCGGGCTCAAGACCGGCGTCATCCGCGCCATGGCCGGGACCGGCCGGGTGGTGACCGCGGCCGGCCTGGTGTTCGCCGCCACCATGTCCTCGTTCATCTTCAGCGACCTGATCGTGCTCGGGCAGATCGGTACCACCATCGGCCTCGGTCTGCTCTTCGACACCTTGATCGCGCGGTCGTTCATGACGCCGTCCATCGCGGCATTGCTCGGCCGGTGGTTCTGGTGGCCCCAGATCGTGCGGCCCCGGCCGGCCAGCCGCATGCTGCGCCCGTACGGATCCCGCACCTCGGTTCGCAAACTGCTCGAGCCGGAGACCGAGCCCACCACATCCACTTAGCCGCCCGGTCTCAGGACAGGTTCGCCTGCGCCCATTCCTCGGCCGTCGTGGTAGCGATGCCGCGAACGGCGTTGTACGACTGATCTTTCGGCCAGGCAACACCGTCGGTGCGGGCGAACACCGCCCGGTACCTGCTCATCGTGTCCTCGGGATGCTGCCGCAATTGCTCGGCCAGGAAGTCGTTGGTCCACAACGTGCGGGTCACCGCGGTCCCACGGAGCCGGTCGACGATATCGGCGAGTTCGCGGTAGCTGATGGTGTCCCCGGCGAGGTAGACAACGGTGTCGCGAAGTCGCGGTTCGGCGAAGACGATGTCGGCGGTGAGTGCCCCGATGTCTTCGGGGGTGGTTAGGGTGACTTGGTTGTCCCAACTTCCCAGCGCATGCACGGTATTCGCAGGCAGATCCACGACGCCGAACTCGGGCTCGAACAGGAAGCTGGTGAACATGCCGGTGGAAACGATGGCCCACTCCGTGGCGTCCTGGTTGCGCAACAGGTCGCGCACATCGAGCTGCTCGTCGAACAGCGGCTGCGCGCTACCGCGGCCTATCTCGTCGTAATCGACGCCGAATTGCCATGGGAAGTACCGGGATACGCCGGCCGCGAGCGCCGATCGAGCGAGTTTGCGCTGTGTGCCCGGCCCGCCCGCGAAACCGACGCAGCTGATGACCGTGTGGTAGCGCCCCATCACGGCCGCAAGCTCTGCCACCGACGCCGTCGAGACGTCGGCATGTTCGATGGTGATACCCGCCTGAGTCAACTCCCTGCGGCGCGCATCGCTGTTCGCGTCGGCACCTGCCGCCGGCGGCCGCAGCAGTACCGCGAGGTTTGCGTCTGGATGGCGTGCGCCGTGATGGGCGAGGGCGAACAACACGCTGGCGCCGAGTTCTCCTGCCCCGATGACAAGAATGCTCAGATTCTCCGCCGCTGGTGAAGGCAATGCGGTCTCCGTTTCTGGCGATGCGTCAAGCTGTGCCTGGCGACGACATCCACGTGCGGTCACCGGCACGGACTGCAACCGCCAGATCGGCGACAATCATCCCCGTCAGCTGTCGAGCGAGCGCAGCAGCGCCCTGGTGCGGGCCCGGGTTTCGGGGGATGCGTCGAACACCACCCCGACATATTCGTCGACGCCGATCGTTCCGAGTGCCCGAATGCGTTCCGCCACAGTGCTTTCGTCGCCGATGATGGCAGCGTCCTCGGGACCGGCGTAGCCCTCGCGGTCGAGCATGGCGCGGTACGACGGCAGGTGCCCGTACATCGCGAACTGTTTGGCGGCCTGGGCGCGGGCGCCGTCGACGTCGTCGGTGACGCTGACCGGCAGTGCCGCGACGACGCGGACCGGGCGGTCCCCGGCCGCCTCGCGCAGTGTCGGTGACACGTGTTCGGCCAGTGTGGTCGGCCCGGTCATCCAGGTGACGGTGCCTGCGGTGCGACGGCCCGCGAGCTTGAGCAGTTGTGGCCCCAACGCGGCGATGTACACATCGGGTGCCGTCGCCCCCGGGATCTGTAGCGCGCCGCGCGTGGTCACCGTCTCGCCCGGTGCGTCGGCGGGTTCGCCGGCCAACAGCGGCTGTAGCCCGTCCAGATACTCACGGAGCCGACGCACCGGCTTGTCCCACGGAATGCCCCACATCCCCTCCGTCACCGCGGCATGTGTCATGCCGAGGCCGAGCAGGAACCGGCCGCCGCTGATCAGGCTGAGAGTGAGCGCACGCTGCGCCAGCAGCATCGGGTGCTGATTCTGGATCGGGATGACGCCGGTGCCCACCTCGATCCCGTCGACCTCGCGGAAGGCCACAGCGAGCACGGTCAGCAAGTCCGGTTCGTAGGGCATCTGGGTCATCCAGACCCGCCGGAATCCCTCGTCGTGCAATTGCGCGAGATTCTCTACTGTGGCGTCGATCGGGGAGCGGCCACCGGTTTCACTGAGCGAGGCGATGAGGCTGGTCTGCATGGCACCACGCTATGCGGAGGACGGGCTGTATGGGCCAGAAGAGGCGGGGCTCAAAACAGAAAGGGCGGGTTCGGGAGGACACCTGGGGGCGTTTCAATTCGTCTCACGCAGCCGGTCTTTCACCCCTGTACCGACTCTTTGGATCAGTCACTCCCGAACCCGTCGTAGGCTCGATCGTACGCCTCGGATACCCCTCAAACCAGAGAAAAGTACGGCCGAATTTGCCGAGAATTTGAAGCTAGGTCGCCCCGTGTTGCCGTCGGGTCGGGGGGTCAGACGGCAACACGGAGCTACCCATGTATCGACCTCTATGCCGCGGCCGTTACACATCCCCGAAAGAAACTTTTCGGATGTTTTCGGCCTGGGCGTTTCCGGAGGTCACGCCTCCAGGATGGCGGTGACGCCCTGTCCCCCGGCCGCGCAGACGGAGATCAGGCCGCGCACCGGCTTGCCCGTCTGCTTCTTCTTCTCGGCCAGTTGCTTGGCCAGTTGGGCCACGATGCGGCCACCGGTGGCCGCGAACGGGTGACCCGCTGCCAACGAGGAACCGTTGACGTTGAGCTTGGTGCGGTCGATGCTGCCCAGCGCCTTGTCCAGACCGAGGCGCTCCTTGCAGTACTCGTCGGAGTCCCAGGCCGCCAGCGTGGCCAGCACCACCGAGGCGAACGCCTCGTGGATCTCGTAGAAATCGAAGTCCTGCAGGGTCAACCCGTTGCGGGCGAGCAGCCGCGGCACGGCGTAGGTCGGTGCCATCAGCAGCCCGTCGGGTCCGTTGACGTAGTCGACCGCCGCGGTTTCGCCGTCGACGAAGTAGGCCAGCGGCTCGTGGCCGTGCGCCTGGGCCCAGTCCTCGCTGGCCAGCAGCGCCACCGAGGCCCCGTCGGTCAGCGGGGTCGAGTTGCCCGCGGTCATGGTCGCGTCGCCGGCCTTGACGCCGAACACGGGTCGCAGCTTCGCCAACTTTTCTACAGAGGAATCGGCCCGCAGATTGTTGTCGCGGTACAGCCCGAGGAACGGGGTGACCAGGTCGTCGAAGAAGCCACGGTCGTAGGCGGCGGCCATGTTGCGGTGGCTGGCGGCGGCCAGTTCATCCTGGTCGACGCGCTTGATGCCCATCTTCTTGGCGGTGACCGCGGCGTGCTCGCCCATCGACATGCCGGTGCGGGGCTCGCTGTTGACCGGGATCTCGACGCCCAGTGCGGCCGGCAGCTTGCCGACCAGCTTGAGCCGGTCCACGTTGGACTTCGCCCGGCGCAGGCCCAGCAGGACCTGCCGCAGGTCGTTGCCGAACGCGATCGGGGCGTCCGACGCGGTGTCCACGCCACCGGTGGCCGCGGACTCGTATTGCCCAAGCGCAATGGCGTTGGCGGCAACGATCGCGGACTGCAGGCCGGTACCGCAGGCCTGCTGCAGGTCGAAGGCCGGCGTGTAGGGCGACAGAGCGCTGCCCAGCACGCATTCGCGCATCAGGTTGAAGTCACGGCTGTGCTTGAGCACCGCGCCGCCGATCACCGCACCGAGCCGCTCACCAGCCAGATCGAACCGCTCGATCAGCCCGTCCAGCGCGGCGATGAACATGTCCTGGTTGGAGGCGTTGGCATAGGCGCCGTCGGACCGCGCGAACGGAATTCTGTTGCCACCCAAAACGGCAACGCGTCGCCTGGTCGTGTTGTTGGCCATCTGTTTGCCCTCCACTGTCGGGTTGTCCGGGGCCATATTACCCACTGTTCTTACTCTGGAGTAAGTTCGGTATTGACAACGCAGTACTGCGAAGCGAAAGGCAGCTGAAGTGGCTTCCGACCTGTTCTCCCAAGTGGTCAACTCCGGACCGGGATCGTTCCTGGCCAAGCAGCTGGGCGTGCCGCAGCCCGAGACCCTGCGCCGCTACCGCCCCGGGCAGCCTCCCTTGAACGGGTCCCTGCTGATCGGCGGGGAAGGCCGCGTCGTCGAACCTCTGCGCGCCGCACTGGCCGGCGACTACGACGTCGTGTCCAACAACATCGGCGGCCGCTGGGCCGATTCGTTCGGCGGCGTGGTGCTCGACGCCACCGGCATCGCCGACGCCGCGGCGCTCAAGGAGCTCTACCAGTTCTTCACCCCGGTGCTGCGCAACCTCGCGTCGTGCGCCCGTGTGGTCGTCATCGGCACCACGCCGGACGAGGCGGGCAGCGTCCACGCCCAGATCGTCCAGCGCTCCCTGGAGGGCTTCACCCGCTCGCTGGGCAAGGAGCTGCAGCGCGGCGCCACCGCGTCGCTCGTCTATCTGGCCGCCGACGCCAAGCCCGCCGCAACCGGCCTGGAGTCCACCCTGCGCTTCATCCTGTCGGCCAAGTCGGCTTACGTCGACGGGCAGGTCTACCGCGTCGGCGCCGCCGACTCGACCGCGCCCGCCGATTGGGACAAGCCACTGGCCGGCAAGGTCGCCGTGGTGACCGGCGCGGCCCGCGGCATCGGCGCAACCATCGCCGAGGTGTTCGCGCGTGACGGCGCGACCGTCGTCGCAGTGGACGTTCCCCAGGCCGCCGAAGATCTGGGCAAGGTCGCCGAGAAGGTCGGCGGCAGCGCCCTGACGCTGGACGTCACCTCGGATGACGCAGTCGAGGCCATCGTCGCCCACGTCACCGCGCAACACGGCGGCACGGTCGACGTCCTGGTCAACAACGCCGGCATCACCCGCGACAAGCTCCTGGCCAACATGGACGAAAGCCGCTGGGATTCCGTGATCGCGGTGAATCTCCTTGCCCCGCAGCGGCTCACCGAGGGTCTGGTGGAAGCCGGTGCACTCGGCGAGGGCGGCCGGGTGATCGGCCTGTCCTCCATGGCCGGCATCGCCGGCAACCGCGGCCAGACCAACTACGCCACCACCAAGGCCGGCATGATCGGGCTGACCGAGGCGCTGGCACCGGTGCTGGCCGAAAAGGGCATCACCATCAACGCCGTCGCTCCCGGGTTCATCGAGACCAAGATGACCGACGCCATCCCGCTGGCCACCCGTGAGGTGGGCCGCCGGCTGAACTCCCTGTTCCAGGGCGGCAAGCCGGTGGACGTGGCCGAATTGATCGCCTACTTCGCCAGCCCGGCGTCGAATGCGGTCACCGGCAACACGATCCGGGTCTGTGGCCAGGCCATGCTGGGAGCCTAGAAGTGAACAACATGCTGCGCGCCGTCGTCGGCGCCCTGCCGTTCATCCCCCGCTCCGAGAGCCTGCCGGCCCACACCATCACGGTCGAGAACCTGCCTATCGACCCGGCCAACGTGGCCGCCTATGCCCAGGTGACGGGACTGCGGTTCGGTGACACCCTGCCGCTGACCTACCCGTTCGCACTGACCTTCCCGACGGTGATGTCACTGGTCACCGGATTCGATTTCCCGTTCGCCGCAATGGGTTCGGTGCACATCGAGAACCACATCACGCAGTACAAGCCGATCAAGGTGACCGATACCGTCAGCGCGGCCGTGCACGCGGAGAACCTGCGTGAGCACCGCAAGGGCCTGCTCGTCGACATCGTCACCGAGCTCAAGGTCGGCAACGACACGGCGTGGCACCAGGTGACGACGTTCCTGCACCAGCAGAAGACCAGCCTGTCCGGGGAACCCAAACCGGAACCGCAGAAGCAGCCGAAGCTGCCGCCGCCCAACGCGGTTCTGAACATCACCGCGGGCCAGATCCGGAACTACGCGTCGATCGGCGGGGACCACAACCCCATCCACACCAACGCGATCGCCGCCAAGCTGTTCGGTTTCCCCACCGTCATCGCACACGGCATGTTCAGTGCGGCAGCGGTACTGGCGAACATCGAGGGGCAGCTACCCGATGCGGTCAAGTATTCGGTGCGGTTCGCCAAGCCCGTAGTGCTGCCAGCCAAGGCCGGGCTCTACGTCGAGCGCGACGCCGACGGCTGGGAGTTGACCCTGCGCAACCTGTCCAAGGGCTACCCGCACCTGAGTGCGACGGTGCAGCCCCTCTGACGGCGAAATAGCCAGAGGCTATTGCGATTCCAGCTCAGCCGTGACGTCGCCGCGGTCGAACGGATCCTTTGAGTGGTCATAGGTGTCCCGGCACTGACCGCGCAACTCCACACGACCGTGAGCAACCGGCGGCGGATCAGCTGGGTACAAAATCACGTCAGCCACCACTTCGTCCTTCTTCATAGCCACTGAGTGAGAATGAAAGTCCGGGTCGCTTTGCCATCCATGCTGCTGTAACAGGGTGTAGACGCCGGCCGGGTCCACCGGATGGGACCGATCGGCCCCCGGCATCCAGAACTGCATCATCAGCTTGCCCCGGAACGGGCCCTTGTTGTCATCGGTACACGATTCGTAGCTGAAGACCGTCTCCACCAGGTTGCCCCGCAGACCGAGATCGCGAACCATTTCCTTGGCGGCATCCATCACTTGCGCGCGAGCCTGCTCCGGCGACATCGGATCAGTCACCCCGTCACCACACCCGACCGTCACCCCGGCCAACACCAATGCTCCGATCGCGTGTCTCCAGCGTGTACCCAATCCTCATGCTCCTCCCTCGGTTCCTAATGCCGGTGATTGTCCTGAGCGCGTCGATCCGCCTCCGGGTCGAAGGCCTGGTCGACACCTGGAATGGTGATCGATGTGCCGGGCACCGGGATGGGGCCCAACGGGGTTGGTATCACCACCGGAACTTTGGCATACCAGTGATCCGAGCGATGTTCGGCGGTCATCCCATTCTGTTGCAGCCGATCAGCGTGACCCGAGGCAATGTCGGCCATGTTGTACAACGACTCCGAGCCCTGCTCAAAGTACCTGCTGTGATCGGTGCGGTAGTCACGCAACGACGATTCGGCGTCGAATCGGGTCGATCCGAACCCATCGATCGACGGATCAGCGCCCAGGCCCAAGCCGGGCCCGCTGAGGTGCTCACGACCGAGGTAGGTAACCGGATCGGTGCTGGCCGCCCCGACGTACAGATGCCCGTCAGGAGGCAAATGGAAATCGGCCGCCGATTTCGCCAGGTCGGTGCCGGGGCTGCCGATCAACACAATGTCGTCGGCGCGCATACCGTACCCGGCAGCCGCATCGGCCACCGTGGTCGAGCCGTAGGAATGACCGATCACAGTCAGGTGGCTGGAACCCAAGTGGGTGGCGTCCAGTGCATTGACGTCGGCAGCCAACAGTTCAGCACCGTGGCGGGCCATGTTCGGCACCGCGACCGCCTGGTCGTCCGGCGCGTCATAGCCCATCCACATCACCACCGCGTTCGACTTGCCCGGGTCGGCCATGCTGGTCTCGTTGTACAGGTTGACCGGATCCGGGTTGTCCAACGACCCTCCCCTCACCGAGGTGGTGAGACCGGAGACCTTCACGGTGGTGTTGTTGGCTGTGTCGGGGTTACCGATCGCGATCGCCGCCGCGCCCTTGCCGCCGAACGCCTCCGGGTCGTACTTCTTCAAAAAGATCTCCGGGGTCCGGCCGTTACTGTCCTTGGCGTCGCGGCCATAACGGTCCAGCGCCTTCTGCACCTCGACCGCATTGTGATACCGCGTGATGTCGGTGGCGGTCAGACCGTATTTCTCCGGGTGCGCGCGCACCTCGTCGACGCTGACATGGTGCGCCTCAGCCGCAGAGTTGACCCGGGCCAGATCCTGTTTCTGGATCGTCAGATTGGCCTGGCTCTGCACGCCGGTCGGGATGCCGTTGAGGTTCCCGATCTTGTCCGGGTGATCGCGGAGCATCTGCGCCTTCTGCTCCGGGGTCAGGGAAAGCCACCAATCATGGATCGCGTGGGGATCCTTGGTGTCGGGGATTTGGGGCTCGGCCTTGTCACCAGGGGTGGGCGTGCCGCCGCCGGGCCCACTGCCCGGGGTGTCGGTCAAGCCGGCCACCGCCTGCCGCACCGCCTCGTCGGTATGTTGATCGGCCGCGTCGAATTGGGCCAGCAACTTCTTCACCGCGGCAGTGTTGCGAACCGCCAGCATGCGGACCATCAAGGCATTGACCGGGCTGAACCGCGCATAGAAATCCAGCGCACTGCCCGGCCGCACCGAGACCGTGCCGTCCGGAGCAACCTGCCAACCCTGACCCTCCAACTGCGCCACCGTCTGCAACACCGACGATCTGATCTGGGTCAACTGCGTGCCGCCGGCCTGCAGAGGAGCTTGCACCCGCACCATGGCGTCGTGCACGCGCTGCATCTGCTCAAGGGTCTTCTGCGCGTCGGCAATTGCCGCATCCGAAGCCGTGCCCTGCCATCCCGACTTCAGCTTGGCCAGATTGGCCTCCTGCCGTTCGATCTGGGTCTGGTAGGCCGCCGCGGCCGCCTCCATCTGAGCGGCAGCACGGGTCAGCGCATCCGGTTGCGAGGCCTCCACCTGCGGGACGGTGACCGTCATCGACTGAACTGCTGCAATCGACGACCGAATGTGGCGTCAGTGGCCTCATACTGCTGGGCCGCCGCCTCGAGCTTCTCCGAATGACCGTTCAGCGCCGTGCTCACCGACTGGTTGGCCGCATCCAACACCGTCTGGGCCGATTGGCAGCCGCCCGCGGTGCGCAATCCCGCCATGCCGGCCGCCGCATCACCCAGCGCCCCGGCGGCCCCGGTGTTCGACGCGGCGGTGGCTACCGACTTCTCCCCCGCGGCAGCGTCGCGCAAGATGGGCGCGTTCACTCGCAAAGTTGGCGTCATCCGTCAAGGATAAGGGCACCATTACGACAGTTCAGGCAGCAATTTCAGACCGGTCATACTTCCGACAACTTCGTCCCATCTAACCCCGCTGGCAAAGGTATGGCGCCGTCTTGAACGCACACTCAGCCGCTCGAGCTATGTGCTCGGTACCGCGTCCCCCGAAGTGCGCCGCAGATCGGCGAACTCGGAGATCGACGCCGACGTGACCGAAGCGACCGGCCGGGCATTGGGCGCCGACGCGTCCGACTTGGACACCATCACCACGTTGTCGATGTAGGGCTGAATGGTCGTGCTGTTCTGCACGGTCGACACGATCACCAACTGGAAGCCGAACTTGCGGAACGCCGACAGCGCCTGCTGCGCGAACTGCGGGTCCGACTTGGAGAACGCCTCGTCCAGCATGAGCTGGGCGAACAGCGGCCGGGTGTCGTCGCTGTCCGGGCTGGCCAGGTTGAAGCTCAGGGCCCCGGCCAGACAGAACGCCATGAGCTTCTCCTGCTCACCGCCGGAGTTGTCGCCGGAGTTGCTGTAGGTCCGGATGACCTCGCCGGTCTCGGCGTCGCGCTCCTCGCAGTACAGCACGAACCGGTTACGCACGTCGAGTGCATCGCGGGTCCACTGACGATCCTCGGGAGTGTTACCCGCCAACAACTTTCGCAGTTGCAGGATGTCGGTGTACTGCTCGAACATCGCGGTCTCGTCGCCGAAGCTCACCAGGGACACCCGCGAGGAGATGCGCTGGGCCTTCTCGTTGAGTTCGTCGACGGCGGCCAGATGTCGGGTACCGGCATGCAGCGTCAACCGGGTGCCACGGTTGAACTCCACCGCGCCCAGGCCGGTGTTGACGCGGGCGATCTGCTCGGTGATCCGCCGAGCCTCGTTGTCGGCGATCATGTGCAGGTTCAGGATCGCGCCCGGCGCCTGCTCGGTGATCAGCCGCTGCATGCGCTCGTAGGCGTCGGGCAGCTCACGCTCGTCGATACGACGGCACAACGCCACGTAGTCGTGCACCCGCTCGTCGAACACATCGCTGTCGTTGGGAATCGCATCGGGGAACGAGCTGTCGTAGGCGGCCATGATGCCGGCCAACTCGTCGTGAGACCGGTTGCGGTCCGCCCGCAAGCGGTCGCGTTCACGGCTGATGACGCGAACCAGTTCGTTCCGGTAGAGCTCGGGTTCGAGCAACTCCAGGCTCAGCGCGATGTCGGCGGCATAGCCGTCGATCGTGTCCCGGGCATGTGACGGGAATTCGCCGGCCCCGAGCCGCTCGGTCAAGACCTCGCTCAGCTCCAGCAGCGCGGTCCGCCTGCGGTCCAGGGTGGTCTCACGTTCGTTGAGTGAGCCGATCTGTTGGATGACCTTCTCGACGCGCTCCCAGCAATCGTCGGCCCGCTGTTGCAGCCGTTCGGCATCGGGATTGTCGGATACCAGCAGATCGTGCTCACCCTGCAGTCGCTCCAGCATCTCGTCCACCGAATCGGTGTCGATGTCGCTCCACTGCATGTACTGGTCACACAGCGCCCGGCAGGCCCGTTCCCGGGACTGCAGCTGGCCGCGGTGCTCGTCCAGCCGCTCACGGGCCGTGCGCGCCACCTGGTACACGTCCTGGGCGGCGGTCAGATCATCCTGCAACGCTTCGACTTTGGCCGCTGTTCCGCCGAGGAAGATGTAATCCGATGGGCGCAGCCGTGACCGGTCGTCCTTGATGGAGAGCCGGCCACTGTCCTTGCGCAGTCCCTGGTCGGTCACCGCGCGGGACTGCTCGGTGAACTCCCCGGGCCCGTCGACGCACACGTAATCACCCACCGCGGCGATCACGTTGAGCGCCTCCACGGCACTGTCGTGCGTCGGGTCGGCCAGTTGAAGCTTGGTGGCCAGCGTGCCCGGAGGCGGAGTCCGCAACTGCGAACCGTGCTGGACGTGCTGCAGCTGGATCCGGCCGCGCATGTCGTTCTCGTTGACGAAACGCAGCGCCCGTTCCATGTGGGCGTCGGGGACCAGCAAGCGCAATCCGGCCCCGCGCAACACCTTTTCGACCGCCAGCCGCCACCGCGACTCATCCGGCTTGAGCTCCATCAGCTCTGCCACGTACACCAGATCGCGTTCAGAGATGTCGAGCGCCCGGGCAATCCGGGCCCGCATCTCATACTCGGTCCTGGGCAGCGGGGAACCCAGCCGCTGCACCCGCTCCAGCTCGGCCTCCACGCTCTCGCGTGCCTCACGAGCCCGGACTTCCTTCGCCGAAGCCTCGACATAGGGCTGATTGCCGGTGAACAGCTCGCGATGCAGCCGGTCGGCTTCCTCCATCAAAGTCTCACGCAGCGACCAGAATTCCTCGCCGTTGTCCGGCGGGGTCAACCCCAGTGCGGTGACCTTGTCCTCGTAGCCGCTGCGCCGGCGCGACACCTCCTCGCTGACCCGCTCGGCCTCGGTCAGGCGCTGCTGCAGCGGCACCAGATCCACAGTGACGGTGTTGATCTGGGCCATCAGCGAGTTGTGCTCGTTCTTGAGCTGACGCTGCTGGGTACCGAACTCGTCGCGCTGGGCGCCGAGCTGGGTGATCTGATCGTCGAGGTTGGCGATCTCCGGGCCGGCCTGGGCCAGCCGCACATGGTCTACGTAATCGCGGATCATGGCGTTGTCGACGGTGTCGATCACCCCGAACTTGGCGGCCTCCTCGGCATAACGCGCTTGTACCGCAGCGATGTTGCCGAGCGTGTTGCGCTTTCGCCGGGCCACGTCGAGCAGACCACGGGCCTCGACCAGCGGGTTGATCTGCTCGAGCGCCTCCTCCACACCACTGAGACTGGCCGGCTCGTCGAGCATGAACTCGCGGACGAACTGTTCAAGGCCACCAACGCTTTTCAGCGATTTGGCCTTACCCAGAAGCTGTTGAGCCGCTTCGGAGGCCCGGATACCGATACTGGAGTACAACTGCGCCAGGTACTGACTCTCGCTGCGGCCACCGGTCCAGCCGTCGTCCCGGAACACCGCGGCGTCATAGCCGTTGGACGCCCAGCGGTTGCACAGGCCGAAGATGTCGCGGTCGGCGTCGATCAGGTAGTAGCGGCTGCCCGGATCCGAGGTCTTCTCGGCGGCCAGCCATTTAAGGACCAACCCGGTGACCGAACGCCCGGTGCGGTCGCTGTAGGTGACCGCGACCGCGGACCAGGCCGGCCCCGTCCCGCGTAGGTACATGATCTGTCGGCTGGTGCCTTCGCGCCGCTCTCCCCACGCGCCGCGGACGTACTTGTCGACCGTGCGCTTGCCGGTGCCCGAACCCGCGGCGGTGGTGTCGCCGGAGGCGTTGAAGTTGCGGCGGTGCGACGGCAGGAAGGCCAGCGAAATCGCATCCAGCAGTGAGGATTTACCGCTGCCCGAGGATCCGGTGATCAGGGTGCCGTGTCGGCTGAACGGGATCGAGTGATACCCGTCGAACACGCCCCAGTTGATGACCTGCAGGCGCGACAGGGAGAACTGGTTGGTCGGGTCAGCCATGGGCGTCCACTTCGTCTTCGAGCCGTTCGGATACGTCTGTGTCGCCGGAATCATCGACGGTGCCGTTCGCGGCCCGCTTGAGCTGCTCGAACTGCTGCTGCAACTCGGTGATCATCGAGGCCGTCATGATGGCGTTGACGACCGGGCTGATGGTGAAACTGTCCTCGTCCTCCCGGTTGCGCACGAGCATCTCGATGTCGGTGAGCCGCTCGATCGCGTTGTCGATCCGCTTGTCGAACGAGGCGGTGTCGCGGTCGGTGTCGTTGTTCACCCCGGCGAACAGCTCGTGGATCTCGTCGCGGCTGATCAGTACGTTCTCGTCGCGGGCCGCCGCGCGCATGAGCTTGGCCAGGTGCAGGGCCAGGATCGAATCATAGGTGTTGAGGGTCTCGCGGCGCAGCAGCCGGCGCCGCCACTGCGATTCGTAGTCGGCCTGCTCGACGTAGGCGATGTCGTGATCGTCCGAGATACACAGCCGCATATCGAGTTCCGACAGTCGCACGGTGAGTTCGGCACGGTACCGGGTCACCCACGCCCACAGCTCCGAGTGGTTGTCCTTGCTGACGTAACGGCGCGAGAGCAGGTGCTGAAGCGCCCAACAGGCGCGGTCGGGCAGTTCGCTGACATCCCCGTCGAAGCGGGGCGCGCGCCGCTGATCGGTGGACCGTTCGACGGCGTCGATGCTCGGCAGGGCATCGAAATCGATGACGCCGTCTTTGACGGGCGACGTCTCCGGGGTGTCGGTCATAGCATGCTCTCGCTGGCAGTAGGGATCGGTTCGTTGAAAACCAGTCGGGGGATTTCGATTTCGCGGTCGGCGCCCTCTAGAGACCGGAACCGCACCCGGACGGTTTCGGCACTGTCGGAAGGGTTTTGCTTGAGTGCCCAGGACCACAGCACGATCACGTGTCCCAGGTACGCCGCGTCCAGCATGCCGATCGCGTCGGGCAGCGACAACGGGCCGTTCGCCACCGCACCGTTGATCAACTCGGCGAGCTCAGCGGCGTCCACCTGGGAGGCCAGCGCCGAGAAGGCCGACAAGTTCACCTCACCGTGCGATGGCTCGGCCTGCGACGGCGGGAGGGCGTCACGGATCTTGAACGCCACGGCGCCAATCGAATTGAAGTCCGTTCGGACCAGCGGGACCTCGACGCCGATGCGGCTGTCGGCGAGCGAAACGCTGAGCAGTTCCTGCGCGCTGGCCAGGGCGTCGTTGAGCTGACGGGTCACGCCGCGGCTGTGTTCCAACGTGCCGGACGCGACGAATCGTTTGATCCGGCGGGCGCAGCGCTGGCGGGTGCGGCCCACCTCGGCCGTCTGCGCCGACACCAGGCCGAAGAATCCTGTCATCACCTCACGCAGGTCCGGGTCCAGGTGCGGCAGCTCACGGGTCACCGCCTCGATGTCGGCCACCAGCGCAGCCCGCTGCTCGGGGTCCTGGATCATCCGGGTGAAGGCGCTGTAGGACGCACTCTCACGCGAGGCGAACAGCGACTCGTAATCGTCGAACAACTGGCGCTGACGCTCCCGGTAACCGAGATCGGTATCGGCGGAGGCATCCAGCAGTCGGGTGGTGATGCGGTTCAGCATGGCGCCGTACTGCCCGATGTCGGAGACGATCTGCTCCATCTGCAAGGCGATGGCGCGTGCCTCATCTTCGACGTCGACCAGATCGGGTTCAGGCCGCTGGCCCTGCTCGAGGGCATCCAATTCATCACGCAGCTTGGCGATTTCGGCTTCGATGTCGGCGCGGATGCGATCGGGGTCGTTGCTGACCTGGCCGGCAACGCGGCGCAGACCGGCAGCGATGCCGGTGATCGAACCGCCGGTGGCGACGGTGTCCTCGCGGCGCATGCGGCGGGCGAAATCCAGCACGGCCCGCGCCTCGTAGGTGAGGTAGCAGACATTGCGTTCGGTGTCGCCGGACTGTTCGGTGATCCGGTGCAGCCAGCCCTGGCTCGCCCAGTGCTTGATCAGCGCCAGAGCCGACTGGTCCGTTTCGGAGCCGAGGTCGGCGAGGTCGCGTTCCAGCCGGACCACCAGGTCCGTCTCGGTGAGCTTGGCGCCCCGGTCGAGGTGGCGTTCCATCAGCGTCAGGTAGGTGGGCAGGTTGTTCGTCACCAGGAGCCGCAACGAGCGTGAATCGGCCACCTCGCGATGGAGCTGGTAGAGCTGGTCCAGCGACGAGCCGCCGGTGCCTGCGTCAGGCATTCCCGGGCTCCTCGGTCGCGATGAACATTCGCACCACTCTAGGCGGCCGACGCAACAGGTTCCGACGCCAGTTCGGTTTGCTGTTGACTATCAGACCGACCATAGTGACCGACACCTCAGCCCAGCTGACCTAGAGTCATCCGGTGACTCCCGCCAGGGTGCCGCCGGCCGGATTGGTCCGCGCGGTCGAACGCGTTCGCCACCACCTGCGTCGCGTGCATCAGCGCGCGGTCCCGCCACCCGCGGCGATGCTGGAGCTGATCCTGGGCGCCTGGGTCGCCCAGGGCGTCACCGCCGCTGCACAGCTGGGGGTTGCCGACGCGCTGGCCGGTGGACCGCTGCGCCCCGACGAGCTGGCGCGCCGCGTCGAGGCCAATCCCGACGCCCTGGACCGGCTGATGCGCGCGCTGGTGAGCGAGGGCGTCTTCCGGCGGACCCGCGACGGACGCTACGCACTGAATCCGCTGGGCGACACGCTGCGCACAGACGCGCCCGTCTCGATCGCCGGGATGGCGAAGTTCGTCGGCTCGCCGCAGCACCGGGAGCACTGGAGCCATCTCGCCGATGCGGTCCGCACCGGCGAGGCGGTCATTCCCAAGCTGCGCGGCAAAGGGGCGTTCGACTACATAGGCTCCGAGCCTGAACTGGGCGCGATCTTCAACGACGCCATGACCAGCATCTCCGAACTGGCCATCGCCCCCGTGGTGGCCGCCTATGACTTCTCCCGGTTCGGCACCATCGCCGATGTCGGCGGCGGGCACGGCCGGCTGCTGGCGGCCATCCTGCAGGCCACCCCGCAGAGCCGGGGCGTGCTCTACGACCTGCCGCAGGTGGTCGACGGAGCACCGGCGATGTTGGGCAAGTACGGAACCGCCGATCGAGTCCGCGTCATCCCCGGCTCGTTCTTCGACAGCGTCCCCGCAGGCGCCGACGCCTACGTCATGAAGAACATCATTCACGACTGGCCCGACGCCGAGGCACTGTCGATCCTGCGCAATGTGCGCGCCGCCTCCACACCGGGCACCACGCTGCTGCTGATCGAGGGAGTGATTCCCGACCACGACCGCGAGTTCCTCGGCAAATGGACCGACATGGAGATGCTGATCGGGATCGCCGCGAAGGAACGCACCGAGGACGACTACCGAAAGCTGTACCAGGAGGCCGGGTTCCGGCTCACCCGCGTGGTGGAGACGGCCTCGCCGTTCAGTGTGGTGGAGGGTACGGCGGTCTAGTCGTCATTCGCACACGGCGAGGTTGCGGACACGTTGAGTCCGTAGATACCGGCGGCAGTGGTTTCGGCCCTGGCCGAGACAGAGTATCCGCGGCTATCGCGGTAGGCCTTGTCGTTCGGAGGTTCCGGGTCTGGGCGGGTCCATGGGATAGGTTCGAAACCTTCGGCGACCAGAGTGTCGATGCGTTGGAGGGCCGACTCGACAAGTTCTGGGGCCGGGTCAACGATCCACGCGCTGCGTCGCACCTTCCAGGGCGGCCCGTCCGACATCAACCCGGCATTTGTGCGGCAGCCGATCTTTTCCGCATAGGCGGGATCAGGATCGATCGGCTTGCCGACGATCATCGAGACGTAGCCGGATACGGTCCGGGCGGCCTCGGTAACCCTCAATGAAGTTGATTCCATCATCGCCTCACCTTCGGCAGTAGGCCGATCCTTTCGGAGGAATCCACAGGCGCTCGTAAACACCAACAGAGCGGTCACGAAAAGCGTTGCAATCGGCTTCATTTGATCTGTATCCGTGGTCCGCGGTCGGGATTGTCCGTCACTCGCGGATTGTCCCACGGATCCTGTCGCCGTTCGTAAGATCCGTCGTCATCCCAAGGGAGTTCGGGAATGTACGGCGCACCGTTAGCGCGTGCTTGGTCAGAAGACTCGGCTCGGAAATTGCCGTCGTCGCCGATATCGATATCGACGTAGTTGGTCTCGATTCCGCGCTCGACATAACCGGTGGCCTCGCCACCGCTGATGACCGCGACCATGTTGTGGAACGCATCTGATTGATAGTCGTCCCAGTACTTTCCATGTGAATCCCGACCCACGATCACCTCGTTGGCATGCTCACCCTCCCGGCCGTAATACCCGGTGTCCAGACGGGTGACTCCGGGAATCTTGTCGGGGTCGGTGGCAGAGGGCAGGCCGCCCAACGGATGACCGACCTGTCCGTCGACGGTATGTGGGATCCAGGGCAGCTTGTCGACCCATTGTTGATCGGTGGCGTCACGGGGCAGCGACTGCACCACCGAGATCAGGTCTCCCGGAGCGGTCATCGAATAGCGCTGCACGTCCGGATTCGGGTTGGTGTACTCGCCACTCAGGATGCCGGTGCCCGCCGACGAAGCGTGCAGGATGCGGTCGGCGCGCAACCCCATCTGCTCGGCGGTTCCGACGATCGCGCCACCGTAGGAATGACCGATGTAGGTAACCGGCGCGCCGGGCGCCCCCGCACCCACCTCCCGATCGATCTCATGGCCGAACGACACCAGCTTGGGAGCCATCGACGCGGCGTACGACGGGTCCGCCGCCTTGTCGAATCCCTGCGGGAAGTCGTCACCCAGGTACAGGAAGATCGGCGATCCGCTCTGTTTTGCCAGTTCCGCCGCCGATCGATGATTCGACTCGCTGCCATTCAGGTTGGTGTTCGTCCCGGGAACCACGACCCCGACGCCCTTGATACCGGGCTTGATGTCGCCGATCATCTCGATCATCCGCCCATTGCCCTCGGTCGAGAATCCGACGAACTTCCGTGGCACCTTCTGACCACTGCCGGGCGGAAATTCGATCGGGGTGAGCATGGCCTGCAACTGCTTGACCCGGGCTTCATCGGGTGACGGCTTTTTCAACTCAGCGTCGAGTGCGTTGCGGATGTTGATGTTGTTGGCTTCGATCCTGGTATCGAACGGCACACCGTCGGTGTTGCCCATCACCTGCGGATCGGCGAGCACCATCTCGTGCAGGGTTTCAGGGCTCAGCCCCGCCAGGAATGCGGCGCGCTCGTCGGGTGTCATCCCGGCCATACGCTCGACCAGTGCCTTCGGGCTGTTCGGATCGGGCGCCTGCTTGGGATCGGGCGCGCCGAGCGCCGCTACGGCGTCCCTTACCTGTTGTCCGACCTTGGTGTCGGTGGTCTCGAACTGCGCCAACATCGTCTTCAGTTGCGCCGACGCCTTTGCGGCCATCGCCTGCAGCAGCATCCGGTTCACCGGACTCAGCTTCGCGTAGAAATCGAGCACGCTGCCGGGACGAACCGAGACGGTTCCGTCGTCAGCAACCTGCCAACCCTGCCCCTTCAGCTTGTCGACGGTGCCCACGATGCGGCTGCGTTGTTGCACCAGTTCGCCGCCGCCGTCCTGCAAGGCCGAGCGCAGTGCGGACAGCGAGTCATAGAGCCGCTGCATACGTTGCAATGACGCGGTGGCGCCGGCGATGGCGGCATCGGCCGAGGTGCCCGTCCAAGAAGCGCGCAGTTGATCGATCGTGGCCCGCTGCTGGTCCATCTGGGCGGCCAGAGTGGCTGCCCGGGTACCGATGTCGGCGCCGCTCTGCACCAATGCCTCCGGGTGGGAGGCCACCACCTGAGAGATCGAAACCGCCATGTCAACCCGCTGGTAGCGCTGAATTCAGCCGACGGGCGTACTCCTCATCAGTGCGCTGATAGGCACTGGCGGCCTCAGTCAATTTGCCTGCATGCGTACTGATTTCGCCACCGACGGCCGTGGCGGCACTCTCCACGATCGAGGAAGCCTGACCACAGGCCGCGCCGCTCTGCAGGTTCGGCATCGCCGCTGCCGCCGTACTCAACGGTTGTCCGACCTGAAGGCCGGTGACGGCCCCACCGACCGCGGTCTCAGCGGCAGCAGCCGACCGCAACACGGCCGGAGCAACTTTCAGCTCGGAACCCATACCGGGAGCGTAATGCCCTCAGCAGGGGTGTCCGGACACCAGTTATGCAGACGCAGAGCGCGCGGGCAACGGCGACTAGCCTGCCGTGACCGACTGCGTTCCCGCGTCCGAGGGCGTGCCCTTCAGACCGCGCCAGAACAGGTTGATCATCAATTCGGCGGCTTCGTTGACGTCGGCATCCCCGGTGCTGACCCGGCTGGCGATCGCCTCGCCGGCACCCACCAGCGCCACCGCCATCATCTCGAAGTCGCTGTCGGGCTGAGGATTACGTGTACCGGTGCTGAGCAGCCGGGCCACCAGATCGATGATCCGGTCACGGCCCTCCCGGACCGTGTGCGCGAATGCCTGTGAGCTGGTGGCCTGGGTATACAGCACCATCCAGGAGGCCCGGTTGGCGTCGATGTAGGTGAGGAACGCCAGCACGGCACTGCGCAGCAGATCCTTGGGGCTCTGGGTGAAGTCGATCTCCCCGCGCACCACGTCCACGAACCGGGTCAGCTCCCGGTCGAGGCAGGCGCCGAACAGTTCCTCTTTGGAGCCGTAGTAGAGGTACAGCATCGGCTTGGAGATCTCGGCCTCGGCAGCGATCGCGTCCATCGACGTCTCGTGATAGCCGTTGACCGAGAAAATCTGCACCGCGGCGTCGAGCATCTGCTGTTCACGCACAGCCCGCGGCAGCCGCTTGGTTCCACCTGCCATCCGAACAGGATAAGCGTCCGGTTGAGGATCAGGGCAGCAGCTCAGCGAGCTGCTAGCAGTGCACCCCACCCTTGGCGTCAATATTGCGCTGCACCGCCGCATCCACGGCGGCCTGGTTCAGTTGGCCGTCGGCCAACGCCTTCTCCAGGCCGTCGAGCACCGCGGGCACCTCGTCGGTGGTGATCCACAGCGCGTTGTCGGCGCCGGCCTGGAATGCCTTGAGCACCGCGGCAGCCACTCCGTAGCGCTGGTTGATCGCGGCCATGCTGGACAGGTCGTCCGTGTAGACCAGCCCGTTGAAGCCCGGGCCGCCGTATCCGCCCGAACGCAGCAGCTCATACGCGGCGGGGCTGAGGCTGGCCGGGTCGGTACCCGTCAGGCCCGGTACCTCCAGGTGTCCGACCATGACGGCCACCGGAGCCTGGGTGGTCAGGGTGGCGTAGGGCAGCAGATCGTTGGCCTTGAGCTCCTCCAGCGGCGGGGTGGTCACCGAGCCGGTGTGCGAGTCGCCCGAGCCGTGCCCGTGTCCTGGGAAGTGCTTGAGCACCGGAAGCACCCCGGCCTCCCGCAGCCCGCGGGCATAGGCACCGGCGTACTCGGTGACCTTGGCCGGGTCGTCCCCGAAGGACCGGTCGCCGATGACGGTGTCGTCGGGGTCGGAGGTGACATCGACGACGGGGGCGAAGTCGACGGTGATGCCGAGGCCGCGCATCTTCTGGCCGCGCTCCAGCGCGATGCCGTACACCTCGTCGACGGATTTGGTCTGGGCCAGCACCCGCGCCGACGGCTGCTCGCCGATCAGCGACGACAGCCGCGAAACCCGGCCGCCCTCCTCGTCCACGGTGACCGCCAACGGCAGCGGACCGGCGGCCGAGATGTCGCGCAGGGATCCTTCGTTGACCATCGACAGGTCGGTCCAGCTGCCGATCATGATGCCGCCGACGTGCTGGCTGCTCACCACCGAACGCGCGTCGTCCGCGTCCTTGACCCCGACTGTCAGCAGCTGGGCCAACTTGTCGCGGGGCGACAGGCTGGCCACATCACAGACCGGCGCGGCGGGCATCGGTGCGTGGGTGGACATCGGCTTCGTGTCAGAAGACTGAGACTCCGGCGCCGGCGTGCTCGGGGAGCAGGCCAGCAACAGTCCGGACAACGCTGCGAAAGTTGCGACGAGACGCGGTGAAGCCATGGGGCCCGACCTTAGCCGCTGAGCAAGCTGTAATCGATTCTCTGCGTGTCGACCCACGTCCACCTGGCACTGATCGGCGGTGTTGCCATGCTAGGTTGGCCGGGTGAACCGGTTCGTCATACCCTCCGCGGCCAGCATTGTCGTCGGCCTGCTGTTGGGGGCGGCCGCCGTTTTCGGTGTGACGCTAATGGTGCAGCAGGACACGAAGCCTCCGCTGCAAGCGGGCGACCCGGCGTCATCGGTGCTCAACAGGGTCGAGTACGGCGACCGGTCGTAGCTTGGATGTGCCGCTAACGCGGCGGGCGCTCGACGCGCCACTGTCGCGGCGCTGGTTGTGGGTGGTCGCCGCGGCGACACTGCTCCTGACTTTCGCCCAGTCGCCCGGAGAGATTTCACCCGACACCAAGCTGGACCTCACCGCCAATCCCCTGAGGTTCCTGGCTCGCGCCTTCAATCTGTGGAACAGCGACCTGCCGTTCGGGCAGGCACAGAACCAGGCCTACGGCTACCTCTTCCCCCACGGCGCCTTCTTCCTGGCCGGCGATCTGCTGGGGATTCCCGGCTGGGTCACCCAACGACTGTGGTGGGCCCTGTTGCTGACCGTGGGTTTCTGGGGCATGCTGCGCCTGGCCGAACTTCTGGGCATCGGCAGCACCAGTTCGCGTGTCCTCGGTGCACTCGCCTTCACGCTGTCACCGCGCGTACTGACCACCCTCGGCGCGATCTCTTCCGAGACGCTGCCGATGATGCTGGCGCCGTGGGTGCTGGTGCCGATGATCCTGGCGTTTCGGGGGGATAGGAACCTGCGGCTGATGGCGGCCCGGTCCGCGGGCGCCGTGGCGCTGATGGGCGCGGTGAACGCCGTCGCCACCCTGACCGGCTGCCTGGCCGCGATCATCTGGTGGGCCTGCCACCGCCCGAACCGGTTGTGGTGGCGGTTCACCGCGTGGTGGTTCGGCTGCACCGCACTGGCCGTCGCCTGGTGGGTCGTGGCGCTGGTGATGCTCGGCCGGATCAGCCCGCCGTTCCTGGACTTCATCGAATCCTCGGGTGTCACCACACAGTGGATGTCGCTGACCGAGATGCTGCGCGGTACCCACACCTGGACCCCGTTCGTGGCGTCGACCGCCACTGCGGCGGCGTCACTGGTGACGAGCACGGTCGCGGTGCTGGCCACGACCTTGGTGGCGGCGGCCGGCATGGCCGGGCTGGCGCTGCGCTCGATGCCCGCGCGGGGCCGGCTGATCACCATGCTTCTGGTCGGCGTCGTCCTGCTGGGCCTGGGCTACTCCGGAGGGCTGGGCTCCCCGGTGGCGACGGCCGTTCAGGATTTCCTGGACGGCACGGGCACACCGCTGCGCAACCTGGCCAAGCTCGATCCGGTGCTGCGGCTACCGCTGGCGCTGGGTCTGGCTCATCTGTTGGGCCGGATCCCACTGCCGGGCAGCGCGGCGCTGCCGGTGTGGGTGCGGGCCTTCGCCCGGCCCGAACGCGACAAGCGCATCGCGGTGGCGATCGTGGTGCTCGCCGCACTGGCAGCCGGGACCTCGCTCGCCTGGACGGGCCGGATCGCCCCCGCCGGCACCTTCACCGCGATCCCGCAGTACTGGCACGACACCGCGGACTGGCTCGACGAACACAACACCGACCGCGGCCGGGTCCTGGTCGCGCCCGGCGCCCCGTTCGCCACCCAGACCTGGGGCAACAGCCACGACGAGCCGTTGCAGGTCCTCGGATCGAGCCCGTGGGGGGTGCGGGATTCGATCCCGCTGACACCGCCGGAGACGATCCGCGCACTGGATTCGGTGCAGCGGTTGTTCGCCGCCGGCCGCCCTTCCGCGGGCCTGGCCGACACCCTTGCCCGGCAAGGCATTTCGTATGTCGTGCTGCGTAACGATCTGGATCCCGACGTGTCCCGGTCGGCCCGGCCGGTGCTGGTGCACCGGTCGATCGAAGGGTCTCCTGGACTGTCCAAGGTGGCCGAGTTCGGCGACTCGTCGGGTCCAGGGACGCTGGAGGGCTTCGTCGCCGACAGCGGACTGCGACCGCGCTACCCCGCCGTCGAGATCTACCGGGTGGACACCGGCGGGACCAATCCGGCCGCGCCCTATCTGGTCGACACCGACGCGATGACCCGGGTGGCCGGTGCACCCGAAGCGCTGCTGCGTCTCGACGAACGCCGACGCCTGGCCGGCCGACCCCCACTCGGTCCGATGCTGCTGACCGCCGACGCCGAGCGGGCCGGCCTGCCGGTACAACCCGACGGGTCGGCCGGGGTGATCGTCACCGACACCCCGACCGCGCGTGAGATCGACTACGGCCGCGTCGACGACCACGCCTCGGCGATCCGCACCCCCGACGACGCCCGCCACACCCACAACCGGGTCCCGGACTACCCGGCCGACGGGGCCGCACCGGTGTACGGCAAGTGGAACGGCGGACGGGTATCGGTGTCCAGTTCGGCGGCGGACTCCACCGCACTGCCCAACGTTGCACCGGCCACCGGGCCCGCTGCGGCCATCGACAGCGACGGGTCGACGTCGTGGGTGTCCAACGCCCTTCAGGCCGCTGTCGGCCAGTGGTTGCAGGTCGATTTCGATCACCCGGTCACCAACGCCACCTTGACCATCACCCCCAGCGCGACGGCGGTCGGCGCCCAGGTGCGCCGCATCGAGGTGGCCACCGCGACCGGCACCAGCAGCCTGCGCTTCGACACCGCCGGCCAGCAGTTGACCATCCCGCTGCCGGTCGGTGAGACCCCGTGGGTGCGGGTCACCGCGGTCGCCACCAATGACGGTTCGCCCGGTGTGCAGTTCGGCATCACCGATCTGTCCGTCACCCAGTACGACGCGTCAGGATTCGCGCACCCCATCAACCTGCGGCACACCGTGGAAGTTCCCGGACCTCCAGCGGATTCGGTTGTCGCACAATGGGATTTGGGCACAGAGCTCCTGGGGCGGACCGGCTGTGCCGACAGTCCGGCCGGGGTCCGGTGCGCGGCTGCGCTGGCGCTGGCCTCCGAGGAGCCGGTGAACCTCAGCCGCACACTCACGGTGCCCGCCCCCACCGACGTCGAGCCGACGGTGTGGATCCGGTCCCGCCAGGGACCCAAACTCGCCGATCTGGTCGCGCAACCCGGAACCACCCGCGCCTCCGGTGACGCCGATCCGATCGACGTGCTCGGTTCGTCCTATGCCGCCACCGACGGCGACCCGCGGACATCGTGGACCGCGCCGCAACGCGTTGTGCAGTTCAAGGCGCCGCCCACGCTGACGCTGAAACTGCCTGCGCCGACCGAAGTCGGCGCGCTGCGGATCGATCCCGGCGCCAGCCAACCGCCGGCGCATCCGACGCTGATCTCGATCGACCTGGGTGACGGTCCGCAGGTACACAAGCTCCCCGGCAACGGTGAGGCTCAGACCGCACAGCTCAAACCGCGGGTGACCGACACCATCACCGTGTCGCTGCTGGCCTGGAGCGACATCATCGACCGCACCTCGCTGGGCTTCGACCAGCTCAAGCCGCCGGGGCTGGCCGAACTGACCGTCCTCGACGTCCACGGCAAGCCCGTCGCCCCCGCTGACTCCACCGCCAATCGCAAACGGACAGTGTCGCTTCCGTGCGGTCAGGGTCCCATCATCGGCGTGGCCGGCCAGTTCATCCAGACCTCGGTGCGCACCACCGTGGGGGCGCTGCTCGACGGTGATCCGATTGCGGCCCAACCGTGCCGGACCGGCCCGGTCACCCTGCCCGCCGGCCAACAGGAACTCCTGGTCAGCCCGGGCGCAGCGTTCGTCGTCGACGGAGTCGTCCTCAACACCCCGGAGGCCGCCCAACTCCGCGTGGCCACAACAACTCCCGTCGATGCACCGGTGTGGTCACCGGACCGCAGGCAGGTCGAGGTGGCAGCTTCGGAGAAAGCGCGGGCCCTGGTGGTGCCCGAAAGCGTGAACCCGGGGTGGATTGCGCGTACCGCGGATGGCACCGCACTGAAGCCGGTGAAGATCAACGGTTGGCAGCAGGGCTGGGTGATCCCGGCCGGCGAGAGTGGACCCGTCACGTTGTCCTTCCCCTCGAACCGTCCGTACCGCATCGGGTTGATCGGCGGACTCGCACTGCTGCCGGTGCTGGCCCTGTTGGCACTGTGGCCGGCGCGGCGCCGCGATCCGGATCTCGATCCCGTGCGGCCGTGGCAGCCGGCGCGGCCGCTGGCCTGGTCTGCCGTGCTCGCGGTGGGTACGGCGCTGTCAGGCCTGCCCGGACTCCTGGTCGCGGGTGCCACCTTGGGAGTGCGCTATCTGTTGCGTAATCGCGACGCCTGGCAGGAGAAGCTGACCGTGGCCGTGGCGGCGGGCGGGCTCACGCTGGCCGGCGCGGCGCTGAGTCAGTATCCGTGGCGGTCGGTGGACGGGTATGTCGGGCACTCGCCGTGGGTGCAATTGTCTGCGCTGCTGTCGGTCACGTTCGTCGCGGCCTCCACGATCACCTTCGAGCGGACACCCGAGCCGATCGTCGCAGAGTCGGCCCCGGAACCCACCGATCCGGAGTGAACCAGGCCTGAGCCGACGGATTCAGTGGACCTGTTGACAACGCACATATGCAGTACTTACGGTACCGGCACGCGTTGCGCACGCCGGGAATGCCCTTTGCTACATGGGGGATCACAGGTTGCGGACCAGGATTGTGCAGGACTGAGCGTATTAACTACGCAGTCAGTTCATAGTTGAGCCATCTGGCTTAGCTGTGCTCACGCGGCCGCGCACTATGCAGTGCGCACGGCTGCGGTGTCGGCGACTGAGGGGTTCGCCGACACCGCACTGTCGGGATCTGCCGGCGGGGGTGGGCCTACGCCGTAGCAGCCAACGCTCGGGCGTCCTCGTCGGCGAACGTGTCCTCCAACGTCAGCGGCGAGTAGTCGAGGTCGATCTCCTCGAGCGGCCGGCCCCGGGCGCTGCTGATGGTGCCGAACCGGCGCATCCCCTTGTCGGCCGAGTACTGCATGAACTCGTCCTGCACCAGGCCGAACGGAATGTCCGGTGCGTAGAGGGCGAAGCCCTCCTCGGTGAGCCGCAGCGCCAGCGGGATGAGCTCGTTCATCCGCTCCTCGAACACCGCCCAGTTGGCGTCATCGGCGGCGACGTGACGGCGACAGGTGAACGTGCCCCACGCCATGTGCCGGCGTTCGTCGTCCCCGATCCGCCGGACCAGTTCCTGCATCCCGGGCAGGATCCCGCGATCGACGCAAATCTTGTGCCACGCATAGTATCCCGTGAGGGCGAGCATGCCTTCGACGATGTGGTTGTAGGTCACCGACGCCCGAACCTGGGCAGCCGGCGACGCGTCGGTGTACAACGCATCCAGCGACTGCGGCAGCTCCTCGTAGAACATCTGCCGATAGGCCGGAAGCTCGTCGAAGTAGTTGTGCAGATCCTCGCCGATACCGACGGCGTCCAGCCACATGCGGAACACCTGGGTGTGTTTGGCCTCTTCGAAGGCGAACTGGGTCAGGTACATCTCGTCGCCAAGGCGGCCCTCGGCCCGCATCGCGGACATGAACGGCTGAATGTCCTTGGTGACGGCCTCCTCCCCGGCGATGAACTCGGCGCACAGGCGGGTGGCGTACTCCCGTTCCCGATCCGTCAGTGCCTCCCAATCCGCCCGGTCGCGGGAGAAATCGATATCGGCCGGGTCCCAGAATTTCGCGTTACCACCGGCAAAGAGCTTCAGCGGCAAGCTGTTCCAATTGAGGCCACCTTTGGCCAGTGAACCGAACTGGGTGTGTGACATGGGAATTGACCTCCTCAGGTCTGGCGGGCTGGTTGATCGGAGGCGCAGAATGCGGCCGACAACACCGCGACGAGGCGGCGTACGGCCAGTGCCGGTTGCTCAGGGCTGGGCTCATCGAGGCCCAGGATCGGATCCATCCCACGCACGTACGGCGCGAGGGCGAGGTGCGGGAAAATCATCAACATCAGCGACAGCAACGCATCGACGTCGCAGTCGGGCCTCAGGTCGCCGCGGGTCTGCGCATCGCGCACCAGGGGGCGCAGCACATCGAGGTAATGGCGGTGGACCACGGCGCGCACGCTGACCCGCGCGTCGGCGTCGACCTCGAAACTGGCGGCGGCGTGCAGCGCGCGCTCCCTGGGGTGATCGGCGAAGTAGGCCACCCAGTCGTCGAGCAGATCAGGGAGGAATTCGAAGAACGGGCGGCTCGGGTCGAGCTCGCGAATCCGCCCTTCCATGTAGGAGCGAACCCGCTGGCTGCCGACATCGGCGATGAACGCGTACAGGTCGCGCTTGTCCGCAAAGTACTGGAACAGGCTGCCTTTCGCGACACCGGCCTTGCGGGCGATGACGTTGAGGCTGCCGCGGGAGTATCCGTGCGCCCCGAATTCCGCCTCGGCGGCCGCGATCACCGCGGCCCGACGAGCGGGATCGACACGTGCCCAGGTGACCGTTGGCATCAGCGCCTCCAGAGTGGATGACCACTGGTCATATTACTGTGATGGCGCTCACAGTCAAGGAGTGCGCACCGCGATCAGATGATGCGAAACCGGCTCGCCCTCGACCCACCGCTCCACCGATTGCTCGATGAGCAGGTCGTTGCCGGTGAGACGGGTGCGGTGCTGCCGCAGATGCTCGTCCCAGGACCGCACCACGAACGCCTCGACGAAGACGGCGTCACGCTCGACGCTGCGGAACAGCTGCCATTGTGTGGCCCCGGTGCGCTGCCGGGACCGGCCGAGCACACCCATGGCAGCGAAGTACTCGGCCTCATGTTCGGGTTGCACCCGGTAGGAGGTCAGTACCAGGACGGGACCATCCGGCGGAGCCGGCTCGAACACCAGCGCCGGTTCGGGCCAATGCGCCGACGGAGTCAGGTCCAAGTCGCCGGTGCGCGCGTGCAGCGGCCACCACCAGGCCGATACCGCGCAGAACACCAGAAGCCCGGCACTGACCAACAGGGCCGTCACGGTGCTCGTCGCACCGGCCACCAGCCCCCACACCAGCGAACCGATCGCCTGACCGCCCATGAACGTCAGCTGATACACCGACAACCCGCGGGCGCGCACCCACGCGGGCAGACTCAGCTGCATCGAGGCGTTGAGCGTCGACAGTGCCAACAGCCAGGACGTGCCCCCGATCACGAGGGCCGCCAGGACGATACCGAAGTTGTGGACCAGCGCCAGAACCGCAGTGGCTCCGGCGAATCCGACGGCGGCGGCAATCAGCAGGGTGTTCAGGCCGAACATGAACTGCAGCCGGCCCAGGACGAACGCGCCGAGCACCGCCCCGACTCCGAGCGCGCCCAGCAGCAGACCGTAGCCGGACGAGGACAGCGCGAGTTGCCTGTCGGCGATCACCGCGAGCAGGCCCCACAATGCGCTGCCGGGCGCGATGAACAGCACAGCCCGCAGCAGAATCCGCCGGATGATCGGTGAGCTCCGGATGAACCGGCCACCGGCACTGAGCGCCGCCAACGGCCGCTCGGCGGGCAGCAGCTGTTCGGCGACGGGGCTGCGCCAGAGCATCAGCACCACGACGATGCCGACGAACGAGACCGCGTTGAGCGCGAACACCAGGGTGGGGCCCGACAGCGAGACCAACGCGCCGGCGATCGCCGGTCCGATCGCCCTGGCCCCGTTCATACTCATGCTGCCGAGCGCGGCGGCGGCCGGAATCTGTTCACGCGGAACAAGATCAGGTTGAATCGCCTGCCATGCCGGCGCCGTCAGCGCCTGCCCGCAACCGATCAGGAACAGCAGAATCAGCAGCACCGTCGGCGTCGCGAGACCGACACCGGTCAGCGTCGCCAGCGCGGCCACTCCCGCCGCCATCGCGCCCTGCGTGGCCAGCAGCAGCCTGCGCCGGTCGACCAGGTCGGCGAGCACGCCCGACGGCAGGGCCAGCAGCATCACCGGCAGCGTGGTGGCGGTCTGCACCAACGGCACCAGCACCGGGGCACGCGGATCTCCGACCAGCATCCACTGGGCACCCACCGTCTGCATCCACGTGCCGAGGTTGGAGACGAATTGTGCGATCCACAGCGCCCGGTAGACCGGCGATGCCAACGGCGCCCACGTCGAACCTGCGGTGACGGCCATCTGCATGATCGTGCCAGTGCCGCTCGGGCATAGTTGGGACATGGCTGAAGTCCGCAACATTCCCGAAGCGCGCCATTACGAGATCACCGTCGACGGCGAACACGCCGGCCTCGCGGCCTATGTCGACTCCGGCGACCAGCGCATCTTCCACCACACCGAGATCGACGACGAGTTCGGCGGCCGCGGCCTGGCAGGCGAGCTGGTCACCGCGGCACTGACAGATGCGCGCGCCGCCGGCAAACGCATCGTCGCGGTCTGCCCGTATGTCAAGAAGTACGTGCAGAAGCACCACGACTTCGACGACATCCTCGACCCGATCACTCCGGAGGTGCTGGCCGCGGTCGAAGCCGACGCCGGATGAGCTAGACCTTGGTGGCTGTCACCAACAAGGCCGGCATCTCGGTGCGGCCTTCGGGCAGCGCTGCGTGCAGCCGAGCCGGCCGGATCTCGTCGACCTGCCAGTGACGTGAGACCACCTCGCGCAGTTGACCTTCGGTGAACTGCGTCGGACCCGGGCCCTCCAGGTCACCGAATGCGCCGGCACCGAAGGCCAGGATGTAGAACCGCGCGCCGGGTGTCGCGGCGCGATACACGGCCTGCAGGTAGCCGTCACGGAGTTCGGCGGGCAGTGCATGCAGCAGCCCGCTGTCGAAGATCGTCGAGAAGCGACCGTCGTATCCGGTGAACGAGGAGATGTCGGCCTGCGCGAATGTCGCCGTGTCCAGCCCCCGCTCACGGGCGGTCTCGGTTGCTGCCGCGACGGCGGTGGGGCTCAGGTCCAGGCCGACGACGTTGTGGCCGCGGGCAGCCAGCGCCAACGCGAGTTCGGCGTGTCCGCACCCCGCGTCGAGCACCTCGCCTCGAACCGCGCCGTCGGTGTCGATGATCGCCGCATACTCCGGTTGCGGTGCACCGATGCTCCAGGCCGGAGTGTGCTCCTGCCGGTAGGCGTCGTCCCAATCGATCACGTGTGTCATGTCATGCGTCCCTTCTTTTAGTTAAATTTTGTACTATATTGACTGTAGGCCGAGATTTACCACACAGCAAGGCGATGCTTCACACTGTTGAGATCTGAACTAATTGTCCGATCGGAGGAACGTGACGCGAATGCTCTCCACCGCCGAGGCACGGACCTGGCGGCCCTACATCGAGTCCAGCCTGCGCCTGGAGACGCTGCTCGACGAGCGCCTCCGGGAGGCCACCGGCCTCAGCCTGATGGACTATCACCTGTTGATGCTGCTGGCCGCCGCTTCCGATCACCGCCTGCGGATGAGCGAGCTCGCCGAGAAAATGGTGTTCTCGCGCAGCAGGATCACCTACCAGATCAACTCGATGACCAAACGCGGTCTGGTGCTGCGGGAACCGGTTCCCGAGGACCGCCGCGGCTACCGCGCAGTGCTGACCGCCTCCGGCGCCGAAGTGCTACGCGAGGCCATGCCGCTGCACGCCGCGTCGGTCCGCGAACTGTTCTTCGATCACATCCGGCCCGACGAACTCGACTGCATCGAACGAGTATTCACCCGGCTCCACGACACCCTGCAGCACGACGAGCTGCCACCCGACGACGAAAGACAGACACCATGACCTTCACCGCGGCCGAACTGGCCTACCTTCGCGAGCAACCGATCGGACGGCTGAGCACCGTCGACCGCAACGGCGCTCCCCAGATCCGCCCGGTCGGGGTTCACCTCGGCCCCGACGACGCCACCATCGATATCGTCGGCCACGCGTTGGCTTCGACGCAGAAGTGGCGCAATGTGATTGGTAACCCGCAGGTCGCCTTCATCGTCGACACCGTGCTCTCGGTACGCCCGCCCGACGCCCGCGGCATCGAAGTCCGAGGTACGGCAACGGCACTACCCGGCGCGGGCACGACCCACGGCGGCCTGTCCGGCGACATCATCCGGATCGTGCCGCGCCGCGGCATCAGCTGGGGGCTCGACGGGGCCGGCACCACCGCCCGCGACTGGGCCGAATCCCCACACGCGGCGGACTGACGCACCTAGCATCGGGCCCGTGCCGACTGTCAACACCGCCCACGGAGCCATCGATACCGCCGACCTCGGCGTCACGCTCATGCACGAGCACGTCTTCATCATGAGCAGCGAGCTGACCCAGAACTATCCGGAGTCCTGGGGTGACGACGCCAGCCGGGAAGCCGATGCGATCGCGCGGCTCACCGAGCTCAAGTCCAACGGCGTCGACACCATCGTCGACCTCACGGTGATCGGCCTGGGCCGCTACATTCCGCGTATCGCCCGGATCGCCGAGGCCACCGACCTCAACATCGTCGTCGCCACCGGCTTCTACACCTACAACGACCTGCCGCTGACCTTCCACTTCAACGGACCCGCGGTGGGCCTGCCCGAACCGATGACCGAGATGTTCGTCCGCGACATCGAACACGGCATCGCCGACACCGGGATCAAGGCGGCAATCCTCAAGTGCGCCACCGACGAACCAGGCGTCACCCCGGGTGTCGAACGGGTGCTGCGGGCCGTCGCGCAGGCCCACCGGCAGACCGGGGTGCCCATCTCGACGCACACCCACGCGGCCAGCCGGCGCGGCCTCGAGCAGCAGCGCATCTTCGCCGAGGAGGGCGTCGATCTGTCCCGGGTGATCATCGGCCACTGCGGCGACACCACCGACATCGGCTACCTCGAAGAGTTGATCGCCAACGGGTCCTACATCGGCATGGACCGGTTCGGAGTGGATGTCTTCCTGCCGTTCGAGGAGCGGGTCGCCACGGTGGCGACCATGTGCGAGCGCGGCCACGCCGAGAAGATGGTGCTCTCGCACGACACCTGGTGCTACTTCGACGCGCTGCCCGACGAACTGACCGCCACGGCCCTGCCCAACAGTCACTATCTGCACATCCACAACGACGTGCTGCCTGCGTTGCGCGAGCGCGGGGTCACCGAGGAGCAGATCACCACGATGCTGGTGGACAATCCGCGCCGGATCTTCGAGCAGAAGGGCGGCTACTGAGATGACCGAGGCCATCCCGCCGATCCCGGCCCAGGTTGCCCAGTTGGCCGCGGCCGACCCTGACCGGCCCGCGGTGACGTGCCAGGGTCGTACCCTCACCCGGGACGAGCTCGAACGCTCCAGCAACCGACTTGCCCGCGCCTACGCCGAACTCGGTGTGCGACAAGGCGATTACGTGACGATCAGCCTGCCGAACTCGATCGAGTGGGTGCAGGCCACGCTCGCCGCCTGGAAACTCGGTGCGGTACCGCAACCCTTGTCGCCCCGGCTGCCGGACGCCGAATTCGCCGGGATCCTCACGCTGCGCCCCAGGGCCCTCGTCGTCGGCCGCGATGCCGGCGAAACCCCCTGGTTACCAGCCGGTTTCACCCCGGATACCGCACTGTCGGATGCACCGCTTCCCGAGGCGGTCGCGCCGACGTGGAAGTCGATGGCCTCGGGCGGCAGTACCGGACGCCCGAAGCTGATCGAAGCCGGCGGCGACAGCCGGGTGCCCGCCCTGATCGGCGTCCCCCTGGGCGCCCAACCCGACGACGTCACGCTGATGTCGGTACCGATGAGCCACAACACCGGTTTCACCACATTCGCGATCGCGCTGTTGCAGGGCCACCACCTGGTGTTGATGCCGCGCTTCGACCCGACCGAGTTCCTGGCGCTGGTCACCGAACACCGCGTGACGTTCCTGACCACGGTGCCCACCATCATGCAACGGCTGCTTCCGGTGTACCACGCCGACCCGAAAGCCTATGACCTGTCCAGCATTCGGCGGTTCTGGCACGTCGGCGCACCCTGCCCACCTGCGGTCAAGCAGGCCTGGATCGATCTGCTCGGTCCCGAGGCACTGTGGGAACTGTACGGCGGCACCGAACTGCAGGCGCTCACGTTCATCTCCGGCGAGCAGTGGCTGCGACATCCGGGATCGGTCGGGGTGGTGGTGGCCGGCGAGATGAAGGTGCTCGACGACGACGGCCAGGAGTGCCCGCCCGGCGTGACCGGTGAGATCTACATGCGGCCCGGGCCGGGCAGTGCACCCACCTACCGCTACGTCGGCAGCACGGCCAAGAGCCGCGACGGCTGGGACTCACTCGGAGATCTGGGGTACTACGTCGACGATGGCAGCGAGCGGTTCTTCTACCTCAACGACCGGCGGGTGGACATGTTCACCGTCGGCGGCAAGAACGTCTACCCGGCCGAGATCGAAGCCGCGCTGGCCGAGCATCCCGACGTCCTGTCGTGCCTCGTCGTCGGCGTACCGCACGAAGATCTGGGTCAGGTGCCGTACGCGCTGGTGCAGACGCCCGACGGGTCGGACCTGGATTCCGCGGCGGTGCAGGCATTCCTGCGCGAGCGTCTGTCGGGTTACAAGGTGCCGGTTGATGTCGAGTTCGTCGACACCCCGCTGCGCGACGACGCGGGCAAGGCCCGGCGCACCGCGGTGCGCGACGAGATCATCGCGCGGCTGGAGCCGGCTCGGGCTCGTCGGTGATCGAGCTGTCCAACGGCGGCACCGGGGTCTGATTCCGGTACTCCCAGCGCCGCAACGCCTCCCGGCACGGAGATTCGATCAGCGCGTAGCTGACCGCGGCCAGCGCGAAGCCGAACACCAGCGTCAGCACCAGCACCACCAGCATCTGGCCGTTGAACAGGAACTCCCCGATCATCGGGAACACCATGGCCAGCGCCGCCAGGTGCCAGACGAACAGCCCGTAGGACCAGCGGCCCAGCGTCACCATCACCTTGTTGCCCAGAATCGGATGCCCGGTGTCGGGGTGGTCGAGGACCAGCGGGGCCAGCAGCGCGCCCGCGACGATCGCACCCATCGCGGTCTTCAGTGTCACCTGGCCCACCGAGCCTGGGCGTAGCCCTTCCAGTCCGGCCAGCGGCGAGGCCGCGATCGCGAACGCCACCGCAGCGATGACGCCCATCAGCACCCGGCGCCGGGCCAACCGGTGCACCCAGCCGAATGGGCTCACCGTGAGTTCAGCCAGCACCATGCCCGCGGCGAACCAGGAAAAGAACGCCGGCGGCCAGTTCCACGGGTTGAGTCCCGTGGTGCCCGAGAACGGGATGCGCACCCACAACAGGCTCAGCGCCGCCAGCGCGACAATCACGCCGACGCGGGCCCGCACCGGCAGGCGCCGCGCGAGCAGCGCCAGCAGCGGCAGCGCCAGATAGAAACTGACCTCCACCGACAGGCTCCACATCTGGGTGAGGCCCGCGGTCAGCGTCAGCGGCACGTAGATCTGGGTCAGGGTCAGGTTGGCCAGCCACACCGTCAGATCGGCCTTGGCCTCCGGGAGCAGCAGGATGATCACCACAACGGCCACCACATAGCCGGGCATGATGCGCACGACGCGCGAGCGCAGGTAGTGACTGGTGCGCGGGCGGGGACGCATACCGCGGGCAGCGGCGGCATGGCCGCGCCACAGCAGGAACCCCGACAGCGCGAAGAACACCGCGACTGCCAGGTCGAACCGGCCGAAGAACCGGCCACTCACCCCGGTGGTGTGCCCGGTCTGGAAGGCGACGTGGGTGAGCACCACACCCATGGCCGCGCAGGCGCGCATGCCTTCGACCGCCGGCAGGAAGCTACGTGTCCCGCCGACCTGAGATTCCGATCCGGTTTCCGGGTCCGGTGCTCCGGTGGCCACGGCGACCAGTGTGCCGCTCGATGGCAACCCCGCCAAACTGCGGGTTAACGCGCCCGCGGGATGTCGCCGGAGTAAGTAATGGCCTTAGATAGTGCTGTTAGGGTCGAACGGGTTTGCCTCACGGCGAGTTGGCCCACACTGAAGGAGGCACGGTTTGAACCGCGCAGTGGCGCTGCGGATAGCGGCATGCGGACTGATGGGGCTGGGTGCAGCCCTGCTCATTGCCGCACTGTTGCTGACCACCTATACCAAGGGCAAGATCGCCAAGATCCCGCTCAATCTGGATACCAGCCTGGTCAGCGACGGGACCGCGACCGCTTTCGATCCGGAATCGCTGGTGGCCGAGAAGTTCTCGGTCGACCGCAACGTGCCGGTCGCTTTGCAGCAACAGGTCAGTGTGGAATCACCGTCGAACGCCGAGGTGGTGACGCTGCAGGTGGGTAGCACGCTGCGGCGCACGGACCGGCAGAAGGACTCCGGCCTGCTGTTGGCGCTGGTGGATACCGTCACGATGAACCGCAGTACCGCGCTGGCGGTGTCCAGCGACAACAACCCGGGCGGGGCCCTGCAGAAGCCGCGGGCCATCGAGGACGAGAAGCCGCCGACCAACGTCGCGCTGCCGCATGACGGCCTGACCTACCGGTTCCCGTTCGACACCGAGAAGAAGACGTATCCGTTCTTCGACGCGATCGCGCAGAAGGCGTATGACGCGAACTACGACGGCGAAGAAGACGTCAACGGGCTGACCACCTACCGGTTCATCCAGAACGTGGGCTACGACTCCAACGGCAAGCTGGCCGATCCGGTCAAGTACTCCTCGCTCTACGAGGACGACGCCGACAGCTCGGTCACCGCAAGCCCCGAGATGTGGGGTGTGCCCGGCGAACCCGACGAGCGGATCACGATGGACCGCTTCTACGCCGCGCAGCGCACCTTCTGGGTCGACCCGGTGTCGGGCACCATCGTCAAGGCGCAGGACCACGGCTACCAGTACTACGCGCGGGACAAGCTCAAGCCCGAGGTGACCTACGTCGACTACAAGGTCACCTACAACGAGGAGACCGTGGAGTCCCAGGTCGCGGCCGCACAGGATGAGCGTGATCGCGTGTCACTGTGGACCCGCGTCCTGCCCATCACGTTCACCGCGCTGGGCCTGCTGGCACTCGTCGGTGGCGGCGTGGTGGGTTCGTTCGCGATCCGCGCCGAGTCCACGCTGATCGATCCCGGGCTCGACACCGCCGATCACGGCTTCTTCGACACCCAGGGCTTCCAGGTACCCGGCGCCGAGGCCAAGACCGAGAAGCTGCCCGCTCAACGACCATCCGACCTACCGCCGGACCGGTGATCTGAGACTGCGCTCTGCCCTGCTGCCGGCCTACGCGCTGGCACTGTCGCTATCGGTAACCGGGCCCCTGCTGGGGCCCGGTTATCTGCTTTTGCGGGACGCCGTCTCCACGCCCCGCTCATACCTGACCGATGCGGCGCTGGGCCTGACCGAGGCCGCCCCCCGCGCGTTGCCGCAGGATTTTCTCGTCGCCCTGACCTCGACCGTGCTGGACGGCGGAATCGTGGTCAAGGTCCTGCTCGTGGCGGGCCTGTGGCTGGCCGGTTGGGGCGCCGCACACCTGGCCTCCACGGTGATGGACGCCGGGCTGCCCGGTCAGTTCATCGCCGCGACGGTGGCCATCTGGAATCCGTACGTGGCCGAGCGGTTGCTGCAAGGGCACTGGAGCCTGCTCGTCGGCTACGGCTGCCTGCCCTGGGTGGCGGTGTGCGTACTGCGGCTACGCGGGGGGTCCCGCGCGCGACAAAACGGTTCGGGCTACCGCCCGATGTGGGGCCTGCTGTTCTGGATCGCGCTGGCCGGGCTGACGCCGACGGGGCTGATGCTGGCCGCCACGGTCGCGCTCGTGTGCGTTGCGGCCCCCGGCGACGGCGACGGCTGGCGGCGCCTGCGCGTCGCCGCGCTCGCGTTGGGCACCTCGGTGCTCGCGGCGACGCCGTGGCTGGTGGCCGCCGCGGTCGGTGGCACGGTGTCATCTCCGGTCTCGGCGGCCGGGGTGCAAGCATTCGCGGCTCGCGCCGAGCCCGGTCTTTCCACCCTCGGCAGCCTGGCCGGCCTGGGTGGCATCTGGAACGGTGAAGCCGTACCCGGCTCGCGCACAACACTTTTCGCCGTGGTCGCCACCGTCGTACTGGTCGGCGTCGTCGCGCTCGGCCTGCCCGCGGTGGTGCGCAACCGCAGGGCGGTGCCGCTGCTGATCCTGGCCGCGGCAGCGGTGCTGATCCCGGCCGCGATGGCCACCGACGTCGGCCTGGCGTTCGTCGACGCGACGATCCGGGCCGTGCCCGGCCTCGGGGTGGTACGCGATGGTCAGAAATGGGTGGCGCTGGCCATGCCGGGCTATGTCGTGGCCGCTGCCGCCGCGCCGGTCACCGTGCGCCGCCTGGGGATACCGATGACGGCTTCGGCCGCAGTGGCCTGTGCGGCGCTCATCGCGGTGCTCCCAGATCTCACCTGGGGCGTCGGCAATCAGATGCGCGCGGTGCAGTACCCGCCTGGGTGGACCGCCGCAGCGGCCGCCATCAACGCGGATCCCCGACCGGTGGCGGTGTTGCCACCGGACAGTATGCGGTCGTTCTACTGGTCCGGCGCCGCGCCGGTACTCGATCCGTTGCCCCGGTGGCTGCGCGCCGAGGTGCTGTCGACCGGCGATCTGGTGATCGGCGGCCAGGTGGTGCCCGGCGAGGGAACGCGGGCCCGCGAAGTCCAGGATCTGATGCGCTCGGGCGCCGATCGCCAGACAATGGCCGACGCCGGTGTCGGCTGGCTGGTTGTCGAAACCAATGGGGTGCCGGCAGAACTGGATCTTCCGGTGGCTTACCGGGATGCCGATATCGCGCTGTACCGAATCGGCGGCGACCACCCGGGCTCACCTCACCGGAGCATGTTGATCGCCGCACACCTGGTCTGGCTGCTGGCCCTGGTCGGCGGGGCAGTGGGGATGACGGTCAGCTTCTGGCGAGCCAGAACTTCTTGTTGACTTTGAGCTGACGCTGCATTTTTGCGGGTAGCGGTGTGCGTGGTTTCAAAGTCAACGGGCACCGCCCCGCGTAGTCGGAGTGACCGGTGTGGCTAGACCAGTCCGCTGACGTAGTTGCCGTCGTGCACCGATTCGAGCACCGCCCGCATCGCGTCCGCACTGAGCGTCCAAGAGAATTCGTCGCTGCGGGCCTGCGCCTTGCTGCCCAATTGGACCCGCAGCACCGGGTCGCTCAACAGCTGGTGCAAGCCGGCGACCAGGGCGTCACGATCCTCCACCAGCAGCCCGGTGACCCCGTCCACGATCGAGTCGGTCAGCCCGCCTGATGCGCGATAACCGATGGTCGGCACCCCGTGCTGAGCGGCCTCGGTGACGGCGAGTCCCCAGCCTTCTTTCCGTGACGGCAGCACATGCACCCAACTCTGCTGCAGCACACGGTGTTTGGTCTCTTCGTCGACGTGGCCGTGGAACGTCACCGAATCGGAGATGCCGAGCAGTTCGGCGTGTTCGACCAGCCGTTTCCGCCACCAGCCGCCGCCCAGGATGTCCAGGTGCAGCCCGGGAATCTTGGTGCGCAGTGTCGCGACAGCTTCGAGGGCGTCCTCGATCTGCTTGTGCGGCACCAGCCGGGACAGGACCACGAGGCGCGGGCTGGTCGACCGCGGCAGCTCGAGGGTGGGGCCGGGCGCCTCGTCAAGCCCGTTGCGCACCACGGCGATCCGGCCGGAATCGACCCCGAGCTCATTGAGGTCGCGGGCCGACGGCAGGGAGACGGTGACGTACTGGTTGCTACGGTGCAGCCGCGGGGACAGTTTGGACTCGACGAACCAGCCGATGCGGCCCTTCATCGGGCCCGCCACGGGCCACAGTTCCCGGTGACAGTGGTGCACGAGCACCGCCACCCGACGGCCGAACGCCAGCCGGGCCAGGAACGGCAGCCCGTTCTGGGTGTCGATGACGACATCCGGCCGGACCTTGCGCAGCGGCCCGAGACCGACGCGGGAGGCCACCATGGCCAGCCCGGCCCAGATGTACACGCTGTAGGGCCCGCCGGCCCGGTTGATCTGCACCCCGTCGACCACCTCGCGCCGGGCCGCACCCGGGTACCGCGCGGTGCGCAACGTGACGTCCACGCCGTCGTCGGCCAGGCACGCGCCGATCCGCTGTAGATAGGCCTCGCTGCCGCCGCCCTGAGGGTGCCCGGTGTCGCGCCAGCAGAGCAGCAGGACGCTCCGCAGGCGAGGGTCGGGACGGGCAGACATCGTGTTGAGAGTACCGGTCAGTAGGTTGGGCAGGTGCAGCCCAGCGACATATCCGCGCGCTTCGCCCGCCGGGCAACCTTGAACAGGTCGGTACGCCTGCTGGCCCAGTTCCGGTTCGAGCAGACCGAACCGGCCCGCTTCTACGGGGCGCTGGCCGCCGACACCGTCGACCTGGTCACCGATCTGTGGTCGGGCGCCACCGGTGAATCTCCTTCTGGGCGCACCGTGCTCGACGTCGGCGGCGGACCCGGCTACTTCGCCTCGGCATTCGATGCGGCGGGCATGGACTACATCGGGGTGGAACCGGACCCCCGGGAAATGCATGCGGGACCAGCCGCGGACGCGACCGAGGGCACCTTCGTGCGGGCCTCCGGGATGGCGCTGCCGTTCGCCGACGACAGCGTCGACATCTGCCTGTCCTCCAATGTCGCCGAGCATGTGCCGCACCCGTGGCGGTTGGGCAACGAGATGTTGCGGGTCACGAAGCCGGGTGGGCTGGCGGTGTTGTCCTACACGGTGTGGCTGGGTCCGTTCGGCGGCCATGAGATGGGGCTGACGCATTATCTGGGCGGAGCCCGGGCGGCCGAGCGCTACGCCCGCAAACACGGTCGCCGACCCAAGAACGACTACGGCTCGTCGTTGTTCGCGGTGTCAGCGTCGGATGGTCTGCAGTGGGCCGCCAGCACGGGCGCGCTGATCGCCGCATTTCCCCGCTACCACCCACGATGGGCCTGGTGGATGACCTCGGTACCAGGGTTGCGGGAGTTCCTGGTGAGCAATCTGGTTCTGGTTCTTCGGCCGTCCTAACCCGTCCACTGGAACAGGTTCTCGTTTTTCTGGGAAATCTAGGTAATGTGACGGCCATGACACAAACTTCGTCAGCCGCGCCAGCTGTGACCAGGACGGAATTCGACAAACTGTTCATCGGCGGCCACTGGGTGGAGCCCTCGACCTCCGAGGTCATCGAGGTCTTCTCCCCCGCGACCGGCGAGAAGGTCGGCCAGGTCCCGCTCGCCGCCGAGGCCGACGTCAACGCCGCGTGCGCCGCTGCCCGCAAAGCCTTCGACGATGGCCCGTGGCCCCACATGTCGCCCGAGGAGCGCCAGGCCGTGCTGGCCAAGGCCGTCGAGCTCATCAACGAGCGGGCCGAGGATTTCAAGCACCTGCTGAAGCTGGAGACCGGCCAGCCGCCGACCATCGTCGACATGATGCAGTTCGGCGCGGGTGTGTCGAGCCTGCAGTACTACGCCGGCGCAGCCGACAAGTACGACTGGAAGGACATCCGCGACGGCATCTACGGCCAGACCCTGGTCATCAAGGAGCCGATCGGTGTTGTGGGCGCCGTCATCGCCTGGAACGTGCCCTTCTTCCTGGCCTGCAACAAGTTGGGCCCGGCCCTGCTCGCCGGCTGCACCGTCGTCCTCAAGCCGGCCGGCGAGACCCCGCTGACCACCAACCTGTTCGCCGAGATCCTCACCGAAGCCGGGCTGCCCGAGGGCGTGCTCTCGGTGGTGCCGGGTGGCCCGGAGACCGGTCGCGCCCTGACCGCCAACCCCGAGCTGGACAAGTTCACCTTCACCGGCTCCAGCGGCGTCGGCAAGGAGATCGGCAAGATCGCCGCCGAGAAGCTCAAGCCCTGCACGTTGGAACTCGGCGGCAAGTCCGCGGCGATCATCCTCGAGGACGCCGACGTGGACTCCACCCTGCCGATGCTGGTGTTCTCCGGCCTGATGAACTGCGGACAGGCCTGCGTGGGCCAGACCCGCATCCTGGCACCGCGGTCGCGCTACGACGAGGTCGTCGAGAAACTTTCGGCCGCCGTCGCCGCCATGCCGGTCGGTCTGCCCGACGATCCGGCCTCGATGATCGGCCCGCTGATCTCGGAGAAGCAGCGCGAACGGGTCGAGGGCTACATCAAGAAGGGCGTCGAAGAGGGTGCCCGCATCGTCACCGGCGGTGGCCGCCCCGAGGGCCTGGATTCGGGCTGGTTCGTGCAGCCGACGGTGTTCGCCGACGTCGACAACTCGATGACCATCGCGCAGGAAGAGATCTTCGGGCCGGTCCTCGTCGTGATCCCGTTCGACACCGAGGAAGACGCGGTGCGTATCGCCAACGACTCGCCGTACGGCCTGGCCGGCAGCGTGTACACCACGGACTTCCCCAAGGCCGTCAAGATCGCCTCGAAGATCCGCACCGGCACCTACGCGGTGAACATGTACGCCTTCGATCCGGGCGCCCCGTTCGGCGGGTACAAGAACTCGGGCATCGGCCGCGAGAACGGCCCCGAGGGCATCGACGCCTACACCCAGGCCAAGAGCGTGCTGCTGCCGTTTGGCTACACCCCGGAGTAAAACTCCGCGGAACTCGTAAAGGCGCCCTGGAACTACGGTTTCAGGGCGTCTTTCGTTTCAGCGCGCCTGCACCGACAGCCAATGTTCAGGTTCGCCATCTAGCGTGGCGCGGGTTCACCCGGCACCGAGATGCAAGGAGATTCCCATGGCAGTTTCCGTCGATCTGGCCAAGTCGCTCGACAAGGCCTACGAGGACAAGTCGCTCAAGGAGATCCTGGACGCCTCGCCGGCGGCCCTGGCCGGGGTTACCGACGCTGATGCCGAGCATCTCGCTGCCGCGTTCAACATCAAGACCGTGCGCCAGCTCGGGTCCAACAAGTTCTTCGCGGTCGCCGCAGCCCTGGTCGCGCTGGATACCGCCGGCTGATTCCCTTCGGCGAGCTAGAAACTTCAGCGGCCCTGGAAGTTCGCGGCCCGGCGTTCGATGAAGGACTGCACACCTTCGGCCGCATCGGCGGTGGCGAACAGCTCAGCGACCACAGGCCGCAGTCGCGCGATGGCGGCGCCATCCCCTTCGCGGCGGGCCGTGTGTGCCGAGGCGAGGGTGGCCCGAACCCCGAGCGGCGCGGCGCGATCGGCAATCGTGTGTGCGATCGCGCAGGCTCGGGTCAGGGCCGCGTCGGCGTCCGGCGCGACTTCCTGGATCAGTCCGATGCGATACGCCTCGGCGGCGTCGAACTCGTCCCCGGTCAGCAGCCATCGCATCGCATTGCCCCAGCCGGTCTGCCGCGGCAGCCGCAAGGTCGCACCGCCGAACGGGTAGATGCCGCGCAACACCTCGATCTGGGCGAACTTGGTGTCTTCCGCCGCTACCCGGACGTCGGCGGCCAGGAGCAGTTCGATGCCGAGGGTCAGGCACCGACCCTGGGCCGCGGCGACGATGGGCTTCGTCCAGTCGCCGTCGAGGCGCCATGGATCACGTCCACCCTCGGGAGTGGGCAGATCACCACTGGCCACATAGGGGGCGACGTCGACGAGATCGAGCCCCGCGGTGAAGTGGTCGCCATGAGCGAACAGCACTCCGACCCGCAGGTCCTCGTCAGATTCGAGAAGTCCGTAGGCGAGCGAGAGATCGGTGAGCATCGCGACGTTGAACGCGTTGCGTTTCTCCGGACGGTTGAGTCCGATCAACAGGACGTGGCCGTCCCGATGCAGCGTCAGAGTGTCGAGGGCCGGCTGGGTCGTCATGGGGGCAGTCAACGCCTGTTCGCAAAATTATGCAAGGCATCATAATTTTGCCGCGGTCCACCCAAGCGGGGTAGGACCTGTTCAGAAGCCGTTCACCTGCTAGTCTCTTATCCGCCAGCATGTTCGTTAGATACTCGACATCATGCGAGGATTCCATCATTTCTATGGTGGATGACATAGAAGGGCGGTGCGCGATGTGGGTCGTTGAACTCAACCTCGCCGGTCACCGGTTCACCCGTCGGGTCCGCACACCACACGCTCCGGTGCGCACCATCACCCCGCGGATGCTGCTCCGCTGTTCCTCGCAGTTCTTGCATGACCGGGTCGCCTGACTCCGCCACGAAGCCGCGGAACAAACGCGGCTCCACCCGCGCCCGCATGCTCGGCAGCGCGGTCGAGGTACTGCGTGAGCGAGGCGCTGCCGGCGTCACGATCGACGAGGTACTGGCCCGTAGTGGCGCACCTCGCGGTTCCGTCTACCACCATTTCCCCGGCGGTCGCCGCCAGATCCTGATGGAGGCGCTGCAATTCGCCGCGGACACGATCGGTGATGTCGTCGGTGCCGAAACATCGGACAACGCGTGGGATCTGGTGCACCGGTTCGTCGAATTCTGGGAGCGGGTGCTCACCGGAAGCGATTTCACCGCAGGCTGCCCGGTGGTCGCGGTGGCGATCGCCGACCCGGACGAGGAACCGGAACTCACCGCGGCAGCCGGCGCGGTCTTCGACCGCTGGCGCACCGCCCTGACCGCCGACTTCGCCGCCGACGGCTTCGACGCGTCCGACGCGTCTTCGCTGGCGGTCATGTGCATCGCAGCCCTGGAGGGCGCCGTGGTGCTGTGCCGATCGTCGAGATCGGTCGAGCCCCTGCACGATGTCGCCCGCCAACTCGAATTCCTGATCAAGTCAAAGGAATTCGTTCTCCGTAACGGCGTCCCGCGGCTCAGCCGGCAGTCTGCGCCCTGACCCAGCGGGCGCAGACGAAATCGCCGTTGAGCGCAGTCTCGGCCAGTGCCCACTCGGACCGGACCGGCAGAACCGGCGACCCCGCCCCCAGTGAACAGGGTGCGTAGCTGACGATCATCTCGTCGATCAGCCCGGCGGTGACGAACTGGGCAGCGACCTGCCCTCCCCCGACCACCCAGACGTCCTTGCCCGCCGCTGCCTCCACCAGCTCGGTGTGCAGCACGGTGATATCACCCGAGAACACCTGCACCGGATGCTCGGCAGCCACGATCTCGGGTCGGTGGGTCAGCACCCACGTCGGCTGCTCATACGACCACTCATCGGGCTGGTTCTTCACGATCCATTCGTAGGTAGACGATCCCATCGCAAGGGCGCCAATGGTTTTGATGAACTCGTCATAGCCGAACGGGCCCTGCTGGTCGATGTTCCGCGAGATCAGCCAATCCAGACTGTCCTCAGTGTCGACGATGAAACCGTCCAGGCTCGACGCGGTGTAGTACACGGTCTTCAACGGTCAGTCCTTCCTCATCCATTCGAGTGGGTCTCCCCGGTCGACAGCGACACCGTGCCGGGCCAGCATGCCGCGTACGAGGGCACGCCGGTGCGCCGAGTACGTCAGCACGTGCGCGATGATCCCGTACAGCTGAAAGGATTCCGGCGGATCGCACAGTGCGTCGATGACGGTGTCCCCCAGCCGGCCTGCTGCCGAATATTCGGAGATCATTGTGGTCCAGCGCTTTCCGATGTCGGCGTGATGCGCGCCCAGTTGCTCGGCGGTCGTCTGGCTGGTCGTGGCCCTGGCGGGGAAGTCCCGGCCCTCGATGGTGGCCAGCCAGACCTCCTTGGTCCACACGATCGCGCCGAGCACCGCGGCGACACTCTCTTCGGGACCGTCCCAGTCGAGCACCACCTGCCCCGGTGAGATCCCCTGCGCCCATTGCTCTTCGGAGAGCCTGCGGGCGGCACCGATCAGGTACTCGGTGTCGGCGACGTCGTGCACGAGCATGAACTGCGCGATGTCCGGACCACTGGCCTCACTCGGGTCGGCGTCACACCACAAGGCCTGCGGCGGATGGAAGTGCACGCCGTTGGGCGCGGTGAGCCGAAACGCCACATCGTCGGCACGTGACGGCGGCACCCCGAACGCGCGGCGGAACGCCCTGGAGAACACCTCGGCCGAAGACCAGCCCTCGGACTCGGCCACCTCCGCCACCCCGGCCCCCTGCTGCAACCGCCACGCCGCACGCTCGAGCATGACCCGACGGCGCAGCGCCGCGGGCGGTTCTCCGGTGAGTCTGCGGACCTCCCGGGAGAAGTGAAACTCCGACGCGTAACTGCTGCGCGCCATGTCACCGACAGCCGAGTTCGCGTCGTCGACGACGGCGTCGAGCAATTCCCGCAACCGGTCACGCCCGTTCGGTTGTGCTTCCACGGTCACCGAGTATGGTCGGCTACCCGTCCGCGGGACATGACATTTCCTGCTGCGCTCGCGCGGCCGTCAGCTGTCCAGCACCTGCGCCACCCGGGCCTCGACGTCGACGCCGTCGAGATCGGACAGGTTGATGCCGAACCGCCCGGTGAGCGCATCGAGCACCTGCTCGGCGGTGTCGAAGCGGATCTTCTCGGTCCCGTCGTGGTGGTGGATGGCCAGGTTCCGGCCGCGCAGGTTGATCCTGGCATCGTCGGTGACCAGGGCCGCGGTCAGCCCGACGACAAAGATCCCGCCGGGATGCGTTGACACATACCAGCTTCCGACTTCGAGGTCGATGCGCGGTTGCGGCACGGGGGTGAACCGGTACAGCGGTTGCCACTGTCCGCGGACCTGTGCGGACAGTTCGTATACCGGTGCGCCTTGAGTGGGCAATTCCATCAACCGGTAGGGCTCGTGGCGGGTCTGCTGCACCGCGGCGGTCTGCAAACGGATCGGGGACGACAACGTCTGCCCGCCGAAACCGACGTCGACCAGGAAGCGTCCGGCGTCTCCCGGCACCGTCACGGCGAGCACGTTGTGGGTGAGCGCGGGCAACGGCGCGTCGGGTTCCTTCATCCAGACCACCCGCCCGGCCAACCGGTCGACGCCGTATCCCAGCTCGTCCAGGACGTAGCCGAGCAGACCGTTGTGCTCGTAGCAGTAACCACCGCGGCGCCGGGTGATCAGCTTGTCCGCCAACGCCTCTGCGCTGAGGTCGGCGACCGGGATGCCCAGCAGGGGGTCGAGGTTCTCGAAGGGGATCGAGCGACCATGTGCGGCGACGATGTTGCGCAGCGTGTCCACATCGGCCGATACCGGGCCCGCAAGGCCGATCCGGTCGAGGTACGCGGTGAGGTCTGATCCCATGATCGCCATGGTGCCTCAACGGTGGTTGTGGTCAACCTCGGAGGACACTGGCCCCATGGCTGCACATCTCACCGAACGACTGCGGGAAGACCTGCTGGCCCGCTGGTCCGAATCGCACCGGAAGCACCACAACGTCGCGCACCTGCGAGAAGTGCTCGACGCGATCGGCGTCCTTGCCGAGGACGGACTGCAGTTCGACCGGGAAGCGGTCGAACTCGCGGCGTGGTTTCACGATGCGATCTACGAGATCGGTCGCGACGACAACGAAGACCGCTCCGCGGAGTTGGCCCGTCAACTGTTGGCCGAATCCCCCGACAGCGACGAAGTCGCCCGACTCGTCCTGGCCACCAAGTCGCACAAGGTCGAGCCGGGTGACGTCAACGCGGCGGTGCTCAGCGACGCAGACCTGTCGGTGCTCGCCGCGCCGGCACTGCGCTACCGGCAGTACGCCGACGCGGTTCGCGAGGAGTACGCGTCGGTGCCCGACGACGTGTTCCGTCCGGCGCGGGCACGGGTGCTCGCGGCGTTGCTCGACGGACCGATCTTCCACACGGAGGCGGGCCGGCAACGCTGGGAAGCGCAGGCCCGGCGCAATGTCGGCGAGGAGATCAGCGAGCTGAACTCATAGCGACGCCACGCGACCTGTGGTTTTGAGAGGATTGACCGCAGCTACTCGGCAGTAGGGGAACGAACCTGCGAAGCGAATGGGTTTTTTGCCCTCGACCTGGGTACACTAGCAAAACTAGAACACGTTCCAATCCACATAGGGGGACCCTGTGGCCGCGACCGACATCGACCCGTCCGAAATCACCAAGTGGGATCCGGGCCTGACCGAGAAGGTCATGGGCTTGCTGCGGCCGCTGATCAAGGGCTACCACCGTGCCGAGGTGCGCGGGCTGGACAGCTTCCCCAACGGAGGCGCCCTGGTGGTGTCGAACCATTCCGGTGGCCTGTTCGCCCTGGACGTGCCGGTGTTCGCGACGGGCTTCTACGAGAAGTTCGGTTACGAGCGCCCGGTCTACACCCTCAGCCACGACATGCTGATGACCGGCCCGACCGCGGCCTTCTTCAAGAAGACCGGCTTCATCCGGGCCAACCACGAGAACGCCGACGAGGCGTTGCGCTCGGGTGGCGTGGTCGTGGTGTTCCCCGGCGGTGACTACGACGTGTACCGACCGACCCTGTCGGCGAACAAGATCGACTTCGCGGGGCGTACCGGTTACATCAAGGCGGCGATCAACTCCGGCGTCCCGATCGTGCCCATGGTCGGCATCGGCGGCCAGGAGACCCAGTTGTTCCTGTCGCGCGGCACCGAGATCGCCAAGGCGCTCGGCCCGATCGCGCGGATGGCCCGCACCAAGATCGTGCCGGTGTCGTTCGGCTTCCCGTTCGGCCTGTCGGCGGTGCTGCCGCTCAATGTGCCGCTGCCGTCCAAGATCGTGATGAAGACGTTGCCGCCGATCGACATCGAGGCCGAATTCGGCGAGAACCCTGACATCGACGAGGTCGACGCACACGTCCGCCGGGTCATGCAGCGCGCGCTGGACGAGCTGGCCGAAGAGCGCCGCTTCCCGGTGATCGGCTGAGCACCGGTGAATCCGCTTGATCTGCTGGCCGGACCGGTGGACCGGGTCGCCGACGTAGCCGGCCTGGTGGCCACCATGCGCAGGGCCGGAATCATCACCGTGATGCGCCCGGACAAATACCTGCGTATCGCGTCGGCCATGGCCCGCGAGAACATGAGCGTCACTTCGGGTTTCGCGGCCTCGGCGCAGCGGTGCCCGAACCGGCCGGGCCTGGTCGACGAACTCGGGACGCTGACCTGGGAACAGGTCGACCAGCAGGCCGACGCCCTGGCCGCCGGCTTGCAGGCGCTGCCGGGTGGTGAACCCAAAGTCCTCGGCATCATGGCTCGCAATCACCGCGGCTTCGTGCTGTCACTGATCGCGGCCAATCGCATCGGCGCCGACGTGCTGCTGCTCAACACGTCGTTCGCCGCACCGGCCATGGCCGAGGTGGTCAACCGCGAGTCTGTCGACGCCGTCATCTACGACGAAGAGTTCACCGACACCGCCGCCTTGGCCCTCTCCGACCGGCCCGGCGCCGCGCGGATCGTGGCGTGGACCGACACCCACGCCCACGACCTCACCGTCGCGAAACTGGTCGAGCAGCACCGCGGCGCCGAGCCGCGCCGTGCCACCCAGAAAAGCAAGGTGATCCTGCTGACCTCGGGCACCACCGGAACTCCGAAGGGCGCCAAGCATTCCGGTGGCGGTCCCGAGGTGCTCAAGGCGATCCTCGACCGGACCCCCTGGCACACCGAAGAGCGGGTCGTGATCGTGGCGCCGATGTTCCATGCCTGGGGCTTCTCCCAGCTGGCCTTCGCGGCGTCGATGGCCTGCACCATCGTCACGCGGCGCAAGTTCGATCCCGCAGCCACCCTCGAGCTCGTCGACCGGCATCGGGCAAAGGGCCTGTGCGTGGTGCCGGTGATGTTCGACCGGATCATGGACCTGCCCGAGAACGTCCTGAATCGCTACGACGGCCGCAGCCTGCGGTTCGCCGCAGCGTCCGGCTCGCGCATGCGCCCGGACGTCGTCACCGCCTTCATGGACCGGTTCGGCGACATCATCTACAACAACTACAACGCCACCGAGGCCGGCATGATCGCCACCGCGACACCTGCCGATCTGCGCGCCGCACCTGACACCGCGGGCAAACCGGCCGAAGGTACCGAGATCCGCATTCTCGACGCGGAGTTCCGACAGGTCCCCACCGGCGAGGTGGGCACCATCTACGTCCGCAACTCCACGCAGTTCGACGGATACACCTCCGGCAGCACCAAAGACTTCCACGAGGGCTTCATGTCTTCGGGTGATGTCGGTTACCTCGACGAGGCAGGCCGGCTGTTCGTGGTGGGTCGCGACGACGAGATGATCGTCTCCGGCGGCGAGAACGTCTACCCGATCGAGGTCGAGAAAGTGCTGGCCGGCCATGCCGATGTCGCAGAGGCCGCGGTCATCGGCGTCGACGACGAGCAGTACGGCCAACGCCTGGTGGCGTTCGTGAGGGTCTCGGGCGCTGCCACACCCGACGACCTGAAGGCGTATGTTCGGGAGAACCTCGCCAATTACAAAGTGCCGCGGGAGATCACCGTGCTAGCCGAGTTGCCCCGCAACAGCACCGGCAAGATCGACCGCCGTCAACTGCAGGAGATCGTGAGTGGCTGACCGCCAACCTGGATCAAGAAGGCGGCTGCTCCTTGCCGCCGCCGAGTTGCTCAACGCTGCCAATGCGGTGAAACCGCTCGGACGTAGGGGCTACACCACGGTCCAGTCCTTCGCGTTCGGCTGGCCGACCTCGGAGAATGCCCCGCTGGTGATCACCGTGTCGGCTCTCGATGCGCTGCGCCGCGCCATTCGCGGCGACTACCGCTCCGCGGGCGGCCGAATCTCGTTGCTCCTCAAGGCCATTTCCTGGGGCCTGCTGGTGCTGGTGCACCGGCGCGGTGTGCAATCGCGGCCCTACTTCGAAAATCCGGTGCACGAAGCCCTGGCCGACGAATACCCCACAACGGTGCGGCCCCTGCGTCGGGGTGAGGTGTACTCCACCGCGATGAGCCGGCGCCGCTACGCCCGCAAGACCGTCCACTACGGCCCGCACCGGGCCAACCTGGCCGACATCTGGATGCGCCCGGACCTGCCGCGCGACGGCAAAGCGCCGGTGCTGCTGCAGGTCCCGGGCGGGGCATGGATGATCGGGATGCGCAGGCCGCAGTCGTACCCACTGATGAGCCACCTGGCCGAGCAGGGCTGGATCTGTGTGTCGATCGGCTACCGGATCAGCCCGCGCCACCCGTGGCCCAACCACATCATCGACGTGAAGCGCGCGTTGGCCTGGGTGAAGGAGAACATCGCCGAGTACGGCGGTGACCCGGACGCGGTGTGCATCACCGGCGGTTCGGCGGGCGGGCATCTGACCGCCTTGGCCGCGTTGACTCCCAACGATCCCAAGTGGCAGCCCGGTTTCGAGGACGCCGACACCTCGGTGGCGGCGGCGGTACCCGTCTACGGTCGCTACGACTGGTTCAGCACCACGGGTCCCGGGCGCGCGGAGTTCATGGAGATCCTGGAGCGGCTGATCGTGAAATTGCCGCTCGCCACCAATGATCAGGTGTATCGGGACGCGTCACCGATCACCCTGGTTCACCCGGACGCACCTCCGTTCTTCGTGCTGCACGGGACCAACGACTCACTCATCCCGGTGGTGGAAGGCCGCGATTTCGTCGCCGCCCTGCGCAAAGTGTCGAATTCGCCGGTGGTCTACGCCGAGATCCCGCATGCACAGCACGCCTTCGACATCTTCGGCTCACCCCGCGGGCACTACACCGCCGATGCCGTCGCGGAATTCCTGACCTGGGCGCGGGCCCGGGCTCGGCTCACCGCGAGCTCCGCTGCCGGTCGGTAAGCTCCTGAAGATGTCCGCATCGGACACCGAGATCGCCACGCTGGCCGCCGACCTACCCGACGGCGCGGTACTCACCGACCCGGCCGTGATCGAGGGGTATCGCCGCGACGCCGCTCTCGATCCCGAGGCCGGGGTGCCGCGAGCCGTGGTGCGGGCCACCAGCACCGAGGACGTGCAGGCTGTACTGCGGTGGGCGAGCGCACACCGTGTCGCCGTGGTGGCCCGAGGCGCGGGTTCCGGGCTCGCCGGCGGCGCAAACGGCGTCGACGGCGGCATCATCCTCAGCACCGAACGGATGCGGCAGATCCACATCGACGCCGCGAACCGCACCGCAGTGGTGCAACCCGGCCTGCTGAACTCCGAGGTGAAGAAGGCCGCGGCCGAGTACGGCCTGTGGTACCCGCCCGACCCCGGCTCTGTCGAGATCTCCTCGATCGGGGGGAACGCAGCGACCAATGCCGGTGGACTGTGCTGCGTGAAGTACGGGGTCACCAGCGATTACGTACTGGGCATGCAGGTGGTGCTGGCCGACGGCACCGCCGTCCGGTTGGGCGGCCCGCGCTTGAAGGACGTCGCCGGGTTGTCGCTCACCAAGTTGTTCGTCGGCTCCGAAGGAATTCTCGGGGTGATCACCGAGCTCACACTTCGGCTGATCCCAGCGCAGCCTCCGGCGTCGACGGTGGTCGCGGTGTTCGCCTCGGTGGAGGACGCCGCCGACGCCGTCGTGGCGATCACGGCCAAAGTTCGGCCCGCCATGTTGGAGCTGATGGACCACGCCGCCATCAATGCGGTCGAGGACTACCGCCGCATGGGCCTGGACCGTTCGGCGCAGGCACTGCTGCTGGTGCAGTCGGATGCACCGGGCGCGGCGGCCGAGGAGATCGCTCACATCGTCGAGGCCTGCGAGAAGTCCGGGGCCACCGAGGTTTACGCGACCGACGATGCCGAGGAAGGCGCTGCCTTGACAGCGGCCCGGCGGCTGGTGGGCCTGGCCCTGATGCAGCTGGGCACGTTCTATCTCGAGGACGTGACGGTGCCGATCCCCGACCTGCCGGCGTTGGTGGCCGGTATCAAACACATCGCCGAGGATTGCGACGTGCTGATCTGCGTCGTCGCTCATGCCGGCGACGGAAACACCCACCCGGTGGTGGTGTTCGACGCCGACGATCCGGATATGAGCGAGCGCGCCCGTCAGGCGTTCGCCCGGGTGATGGAACTGGCCATCGCCATTGGCGGCACCATCACCGGCGAGCACGGTATCGGCCGACTCAAAAGGGATTGGCTGCCACTGCAACTCGGCGATGACGTGATCGAGCTGACCCGACGCATCAAAGATGCCCTCGACCCGCTCGGCATCCTCAATCCTGGTGCGGTACTGCGCTAGACGGGATGGGGCTGACTCGCCGCCGAAGGTTTCGAGCTGCAGTCAACACCGTCTAGGAGCTATTGCGGTACAGATGGTCGGTCATGAGTTGTGCCATGGCATGGCGTTGCGGTTCGGTCGGTAGTGGGACGTCTGTCACCATCTGTCCGACCATCAGTCCGACGGGCGCGGCCCAGAGAAGATCGGCAATGGCCGCCGCGTGGGGTGAGTGTGGGCCGATGAGTTGGGCTATCCGTTCGAGGCCTGGTTGGAGATTGGCGAGTTGTTCGATGGCCAGGGCGGATCGCAACGATCGGGTGGCGATGAGTATTTCCATCGCGGTCATGCTGGCCGGATTGAGGAAGGTTTCCCACGCGGCGTCGGCGAGTGCCGCCATCCGTTTGTCGGTCTCGGTTATTCCTTCGACTTTGTCGGCGAGATCGTTGATGGAAGTGACGAGTGTGGCGATGGCATGTTCGATGACGGCGGTGAGTAGGCCGTCTCGATCTCCGAAGTGATACTGGACGACCCCGGTGCTGACACCGGCACGTTCGATGATGTGCCGGGTGCTGGCTGCAGCGAATCCCTCTTCGCGGATGCAGCGAATGGTCTCCTCGATGACCAGTTCTCGCGTGCGGTCGGCACGTTCCTGGCTGCGGTGGCGTGACTGTCTTGGTGTTGTGCGGTTCGTGGGATCAGTGGTCATCTGTCTGGTCCCCGTATGCCCACCCCTTGGACGTAACGGGGCCGGTGCGCGGCGGTGCGCTTTCCTGTCTGGGCAGATTGCTGAGCTGTGGTCGTGGCCGAACCGCAGTAGGTGTGATGTCCAGGAACCGCACGTGACGATCCTATGCGGGTACCGCGAACGGAGGCGAATGCATTCATTCGGGGCGTCTCAGTGTTGTCGTGGGTCGAGCATGAGGTCGATCCAGGTTTCTGCGGGACGAAGTGCGGAATCGGCCGAAGCGAAAACGCCGATGTTGCCGTTGGGGTCTTGGAACAAGCCGTTGGCCGAATCGTAGCTGGCGACCTGAGGCCCGGCAGGCTCACTGTCGGTGCGCCCGACGGGTACGGGTGCCTCGGAGGGAGCCGATCTACTCGGCGTGACCGGGGCGCTTTCTTGAGGCTCGGGAGACTTCTGCCCGTAGGGCGGCAACTGCTGATCCGGCGGCGCGTAGTAGGGCAGCGGCGGTGGGGGCGGTCCGGGGGTGACCGGGGGCACCGGCAGCGGGTACGGAGCGTATTCGGCGGGTCCCGGCCCGGGCGGCACGCCCGGCGGCAGTTGTGTCACCGGGGGGCCGGGGTCGTAGTCAGCACCAGGCGGAAGGTAGGGATATTTGTTGTACGGGAGCATGTTTCGAGGGTCGGTAAGGAGTGCGGCTTCGGGTACGGCGGGCCCGCGCCAGGCTTGGTTGCCAATCGGTTTGTAGCCTGCGGGATCGCGGCACAGCGCAACGGTGGGCGCCCGTTTTCCGGGGACTTCTTGGCATGGATAGTTACGGGCGCCGCGCACGACCGATGACGAATTCTGCGGGACCTTGCAGTACATGTCGGTCGGCAGGTCGCGCAAGGTCTGATCACCTGGGGATCGGATCTGTGGCGGCGGGATGAAGCCGACGTTGCACGGAGGCGGGTCGCCCAGTCCGAGCTTGAAGTCGACTTTCACGCCCTCGTCGGCGGGCAGTTGTTGGGCGGCGCTGATGAGAACAGCCGTCACCGCGGGCAGAACGACCAGGGTTTGCTCGATCGACTTGTGATAGATCACGCCGATACGGCCGAAATTTGCGAGGTTGGCCGCCAACATCGGGAACGAGGGCCGAATCCCGTTGAAGGCCTGGGTCGCCGCGTCAGCAGCTGCCGGCGCTGTCTGCAGCAAGGTGCGCAGTTGCGGGTCGGCGTTGCGCAGTTCGGTGGTGAAGCGGGCAAGTCCGTCGGCCAGTGAGGTGATGTTGTCACCACTGCGGATCTGGGAGTCCAGGAACGGGCCGAGTCGGTCGATCAGCGTGGTGGTGTCCTCGCCATGGGTGTCGAGTTGATCGAGCAGGGCCTTGGTCGAGTTGATCAGCCGCGCCAATTCCGGACCAGAGCCGTCGAACGCGGTGGCGGTCTCGCGCAGCACGTCTTTGAGCTTGCTTTGGTCCAGGGAGTTGACGAGTCCTTGTGCCTCGCGCAACAGGCCGGCGATGTCACCGCTGAGCGCGGTGTGGGACCGGTCGATCACCGACCCGTTGCCCAGTGCAGGACCGGGGTTGCCGTGGAGTGCGGGTACGAGGTCGACGTATTGTTCGCCGATCGCCGAGACGCTTTTGGCGGTGGCCGTGACGTCGGCGGGGATGGCGATGCCGGAGTCCAGACGCATGTGGACGTCGACACTGAGATTATCGGTGAGTGTCACCGCGGTGACCCGACCGACCGTCGAACCGCGGTAGGTGACGTTGGCGTTGGGATAGAGCCCGCCGCTGGCGGCGAAGTTCGCGGTGACGGTGTAGCGGCCGATACCCAACGCCTCGGGGATGCGCAGGTAGAAGACGGCTACCGCACCCATCGCTGTAACTGTGACGACGGCGAAGGTGATCAGTTGCCATCGGATGAGTCGGGTGAGCATCAGCGCGGCCTAGTAGGCGTGGGGGCCGGCGCTGGAGGGATGGCAAAGGGGTCGGCCGCCTCTCCAGACAGGTTTGCCTGTTCGCCGATCAGGAAGTCCGGTGTGGTGAGTATTTCGCTGAGATGCTTCATGTTTGGATCCAGCGGCGAGGTGGTGAACACGTTCTCACCGAAGCGGCGCTGAGTCAGATCCAAGGTGGCGATGGCGTTGAGGTAGTCCCCCCGAACGGCTTGTTTGATACCGGACTGCGGGAACGGGTAGGTCGCGATGATGGGCAAGGCGTCGATGAGTTCCTGGGCATGGTCGGTCAGCGGTTTGAGTACGGCGTAGGCGGCCGTGACATCGGCGGTGATGTCGGTCTTGGTTTGGGCCAGGATCTGTGCGGCGATCTCGCTGAAACGGCGCAGCGCGGCGAAGGTGTCGACGATTCGGCTGCCGTTGGCGTTGAGGGTCCGGGTCGCCTCGGGTAGCGCCGCCAGAGCCGCGGTGATGGTGGTGTCGTTGCGGGCAAACTTTGACGACACTTGGTTGATGGACTCCATGGCAGCAACAATGTCGCCGCTTTGCCGGTCGACGGCTGTGGTTAGGTCGGCCAATTGGGAAAGCAAGTTGCCGAACTGCCCGGTGTGCCCCGCCACCGCGGAGTAAATCTCATCGGTGATGTCTTGTAGTGCACCAAGATTGCCCTTGTTGACCACTACACCCAGGGTGGAGAGCACTACTTCGGTGCTGGGATAGCGACCGGCCCGTTCCAAGGGAATCGATGCACCGTCACTGAGCATCCCGTCGGGCGGCTCGGTCGATGGGGCGGCGAGTGCGACGTGTTGGGAGCCCAGCAACGAGGTCTGTCCAAGGGTCACGGTCGCGTTGGCCGGCAGATGTAAGCCCGAGTTCAGCGACAGTTGCAGCGCGGCGTAGAACGTGCCGTCGGGGCGTTGCTTGACTTGCTGGCCGGACACGCTGCCGACGGTGACGTCATCGACGAGGACCGGCGAGTTTTGCGGCAGCGTCGACACATCGGGCAGTTCGACGGTGATAGTGAACGATCCGGCCCCGTGGCCCATGGTGCCCGGCATGTCCAATGAGTTGAGCCCGCCGAACTGGCACCCGCTGGCCACTGCGAGGGTCAGCCCGAGCGCGGCGAGTCGGCGTAACGGCCGGCACAGTGACGTGACGGAGTTCATCGGCCCGGTCCCGACGCCGGGGTGGGACCGGCAGGTGGTTGGGGTGAGTCTGGAGGCAACAGCAGGCCCGCGAGATCAGTTGTCGGCGGGGTCGATCCGGGCAGGGGCTCCCACTGCAGCTGCGACACCGGGGTTTGGGCCTTGGCCTCGGTCGCCGGGGTGTCGTAAACCATCTGGCCCTTGTAGGCGGTAATGGTGTTGATCGGGTGAAACAGCACAGGCGGGAAGTTCATCATCATCCTTCTGATGACCGGCGCCATGCGTTGGCGGCAGATCTCGGTGCGTTTGTAGTAGTCGGGAGTGGCTGCCGCGTCGAAGACCCCAGCGCACAGGAATTGCACGGGGTTGGCGAAATTGGGCAGGGACAGGATTGCGCCGATCGAGCCCTGGGCGGGGTTGTAGATGTTGTAGAAGTTCGCCAAACCGTTGGGTGCCACGTGCAGCACCTGTTCGATGTCTTCGCTGTGTTCTGTCAGTAGTGAGGTGAAGTCGTTCAGTTTGGCGACTTGGCCGGCGATGGTGCCGCTGTTGTCATGAAGGAAGCTCTTGACCTGTGCCAACGCGGTGTTGAGGGTGTCCAGTGAGATAGCGAGGTCGGAGGAGCTGTCGGCGAACACCTGTGACAGAGCAGCGATGTGGCCGGTGAATTGGACGATCTGTTCGTTGCTGTTCGAAAGTGCGTCGACCAGAGTGCGCAGATTCTTGACGGTGCCGGCAATGTCGAAGCGGGAGTCGCCGAGGCGTCCGGCGGTTTGGGACAGTTCGCGGATAGCAGCGCGGAAAGATGGACCGTTGCCGTTGAATGTGTCGGCGGCCTGGTTGATTGCTTCACTGAGCGGCCCTTGCAGGGCGCCGTCCTGTGGACCCAGCTGGGCGGCCAATTGGGTGAGTTCGTCTTTGACTTCGTCCCATTCGACCGGGACGGCGGTGCGCTCGGCGGGGATCGTAGTGTAGTCAGTGAGTTTTGGGCCGGTGGTGTAGATCGGTCCGAGCTCGATTGTGCGGGCCGAGAGCAGGTTCGGTGCCACAATGATCGCCGACGCATCTGCGGGTACTGGAGCATCGCGGCGAACGGTGAAGGTGATCGTGGTGTGTTCGGGTCCGGGTTCGATGCGGGTAACCGATCCTACTGGGACGCCGAGGATTTCGACGTTGTCACCCGGGTAGAGGCCCACTGCCGAGGCGAAGTAGGCGGTGACCGTGAGCGGCGAGGGGCTCGGCCATCCGGTCACTAGTCCTCCGGCTAGCACACCGAGCAGAGCGACGAGCAGCCCGATGCGCGGGTAGCGGCGGCGCAATGTTGCATTGAAGTGGGTCATGGCGATTTCGGCCTGACGATGGCGCGGTCGGTGATGAAGCCGCGCAGGAGGTCGGCCAGACTGTCGGGGAGTTTGCCGGGCTGAAAGTAGGAGTCGAGCAAGACCCCGCCCAGTGTGGGTGGTGGCACACCGAAGACGTTCGCTTGGAAGCCTGGTCCGGATCCGACGACCTCGCCCAGTGCGGTGGAGTAGGCCGGCAGCCGAGTCAGGGCTGCTGAGATGTGTTCGCGGCGGTCGTTGAGGTTGTCCAGGACCAGGTTCAGCTTGGTCAAGACCGGACCGAGCTGCTCTTTGTTGTCGTTGACGAATCCCGACAGTTGGTTGGCAAGGTCTTTGATGCCCGAGATGAGTTGGTCGATCGCGTGGCGGCGGTCGGCCAGTTCGGCGAACAAGACGTTGCCGTCGGTGATCAGCTGGTTGATCTGCCCCGAGCGGGCGGCAACGACCTCCGACAATGATTTTGCGTGGCGAAGCAGTTGTTGCACCTTGTCGTCTCGATTGTTGACGCTGCGCGAAAGGGCCGTGATGCCGTCGAGAGCCGCGCGCACCTGTGGGGTGGCGTCGCGCATGGCAGCAGTCAACGTTTCCAGGGCTTCGACGAACCGGGGTTGGTCGAGTTCTCCGACGTTGTGCCCCAGATCTTGCAGCGCGTTGTTGAGGGTGTAGGGAGTGGTGGTGCGCGCCAACGGGATGGAGGTGACCGATCCGGCGCCACGGGGGCTGACCTCGATGGAGCGTTGGCCGAGCACTGTGTCGGTCTTGATGGCGACCAGGGATTGATCGCCCACGCGGATCTTGCGGTCGATGGTAAACCCGACTTTCGCGGCCTGGTTGACGATGTCGAGTTCCACGGAGTCGACTTGGCCGACGGTGTAGCCGTAGATCTGCACCGAATTCCCGGAGACGATGCCGCCGGCGTGGGCGAAGTACGCGGTGTAGTGCTGGCCTCTAGGCCAGAACGGCAGCTTGGTGTAACCGAACGACACCAGCACCAGACAGGTGATGACAGCGATGCCAAAGATTCCGGTGCGCAACGGGTCTCGGCCATCAGTTCTACTTGGCAAAGTCGCACCTCCCGTTGTTCGATGCCGGTGGTTTCACTGCGGGCAAGAGGATGTCGCTGCCGGCCGGGCCGTTGATCTTGATCTTGACCGAGCAGAAGTAGATGTTGAAGAACGAGCCATAGGCACCCAGGGCGCTCAGGCGCAGATAGTCCTCGGCGAGGGGCTCCACGGTGGCGTTGACGTCTCGTTTGCGGTCATCGAGCGCTGTTGCCAGCGGGCCTGCCGCCTCGATGGCGGCCTGGAATGGGCGCCGGGTTGTGGCGAGTACTTCGGTGAGGTCTTGTTGGGCGGCGGCCAGTGGCGGCAGCGCGTTGACGATCGGGTCGCGTCCGTGGCTCAGCGTGGTAATCAGCTGCTGGAGTTGGTCGACACTGGTGTTCAGGTCGGCGCTCTTCTGGTCGGCGGCCACGAGCACGGTGGTGAGGTTGTCGATGGTCTGGTCGATGAGTTGATTGCGATTGGCGATGGTCTGGGTGAAGTCAGCGGTATTGGCCAGCACGGTGGACAGCGCAGCGCCTTTGCCTTGGAGCAGTTCGATCACGGCGTTGCTGACTTCGTTCAGTTTGACTCCGTCGAGGCCCTTGAGCACCGGTCGCAGACCGCCGAGTAGGGCGTCGAGGTCGAGGGCGGGTTGGGTGTTGCCGCGGGCGATGGTGGCACCGGGCGACATCTTCTGCAGATCGCCAGGGCCTGCAAGGATTTCCAGGTATCGATCGCCGGTCAGATTCTGGTAGCGGATCGCCGCGCGAGTCGAGGTGTACAGCTGTTGGCGCTTGTCGACGGTGAAAGTGACGTTGGCATGGTCGCCCTCAATGGCAATCTTTTTCACCGTCCCGACCGCGATGCCGGCGATGCGGACGTCCTGCCCGGTCTTCAGCCGTGACACAGAAGTGAACTCGGCGTGGTAGGTGTTGTTGGATCCGAACCGGAACTGGCCGAAGGTGATCACCAGTGCGGCCAGCACCAGCAGCATCACGCTGGTAAACACTCCGACCTTCACCGCCGTTGCATGTGGGGTCATCAGTAGTGGTTCCCTTCGGCGTAGGCGCCGTTGAACAGGAACTGCAGCGTGGAGGGTGCGTCGAACTGCAGCTCGGTATTCGGCTGATAGGGGACGTATGCGTTGTCAGTGACCAAAAACGGTGGCCGATACCAGGATCCGGCGCCTTGCTTGGTGGGAAGGTCGGGTAGTCCGCGGCAATTGGGACCGCCGGAAGCATTGACCAGCGGTAGACTCTCCGGGTAGGTGTAGGCCGCTGAGCCGGGGATGAAGCCGGCGTTGACGAACAGGGCTGGCTGTATTCCGCCAATATAGGGGCCGAACTTTTTGTAGGCACTCGCCAAAGATGTGATAAGGCAGCCATATTCGGGCGAGTAGTCGCTGGCTACGCCCAGTGGCGCGCGCAGTCGTTGGATCGCTGCGATCAGATCGGCTTCAGCCGGCCCGAGGGTGTCCGTGCCGGAGGTCGCAAGGCCAGTGGCCGCGAGCATGGTGGCACTGAGGTCATCACTTTCATCAGCGATGGTGTGGCTGATGGTCGGAATGTTGCCGAGGGTGGAGACCAAGTCGTCGGCCGCAGAGTGATAGATATTGCCGACGGTGCTGAGTTTCTGCAGATCGGTTTGCAGGGTCGGAAGATGCGGATTAACCGTGCCCAGGTAGCCGTCGAGAGTGACCAGAGCGTCGCCCAGGCTCTCTCCATTACCGCGCAACCCATCTGCCAGTGCCGTCATCGTGGTGTTCAGCTGGACCGGGTCAATCTTGTCCAGGGTGTCGACGAGCGACTGGAACAGCGTATTGACCTCGACGCTGACATCGGATGCCTGCAGGTGGGCGTTCGGTGCGAGTCGATTCGCGGCTGGCTGAGCGGGCGCCAGCAGCTCCACAGACTTCGCGCCAAAGATGGTGCTACTCGCGATCCGCGCGGTCACGTTGGCCGGGATCTTGGCCAACTCACCGGCACGGATGGCAAGGATCAGCTGCGCCGACGCGCCGTCATAGGAAATCTGGGACACCCGGCCGACCTGCACACCGAGGAACTTCACCTTGGCGTCGCGATCCATCACCAGACCGGCCCGTTGCGAAGTCAAGGTCACAGCGGCAGTGCGCGTGAATGCCCCCTGATACCCCAGGTAGCTGACACACGCCGCGCCCACCATGCCGAACACCAAGATGGCCGCAGCAGCAAGAACTTTCCCGCGTCGGCCCACCCGAACGACCACTGCTCCACCCCTCATCCAACGATTCCCCGCCGGTCGGCCGCACATCCGCATCTCACCCCTCGCGGCGCGCCGACGACTTCTCCCAAGTCCACCTAAAACCTACCGCATGTTATAACATATCGACTGATATAATTTTGGAGTCGGCTCCACCGATGACGCCCAGCTCGATACGGAGGCCCGTGCTGATGACGGAGACGATCAAGCAGAACGGCCCGGGACAGGCGCCATCACGGCCCGCGTTCTCCTCACTGCAGAAGGCACTCTTTGGAGTCCTCGCCTTCTTCTTCGCGATACACCCCGTGTTCTGGTATCTCGAGTTCCATGCCGGGGTCTCGCACGCGGTCGCATCGACCACGATGGTGCTCGTGGTCATCGGCTGCTTCGCGGTCGCGCTGACACTGCCCTGGATCCCTTTCGCCGACCAGCGCACTCGAACCCGCGCCGAACGACTGGGCGCCATGGTGATCGTGTGGGTGTTCATCGCGCTCATACCGCGCTTCATCTGGGAGCTGCCTTGGCTGTTGTTCTTCGACCAGATCAGGCAAGGCGTCGAGAGCGGGTCCCTATGGACCTACATGTGGTCACCCATCCTGCTCGGCGGCGACGCCCGCTACCTCAACGGCGACCCGCTCATCGTCTGCATGGAGTGGATCGCCCTGTTCGTCGGAATCTTCGAGGCCTACGCGCTTTTCCAATTCTTCCGAAACGGCAAGAAATTCACCAGCATTCAGTTGGCACTCATCATGGCGGGCATGATTGTCGAAGTGACGCTGCCTGCTGTCTACTTTGGTGTCGAGATCGCTAACAACCTCGCGAGCATGTCGTCCCCGATGGAGATGTGGGTAAAGTTCGTCCTCATCAACGTGCTCTGGTGCACCATGCCACTGGTTACATACTTCTGGGGCGTGCGCAGATTGACCCGCGGCGACCTGCGCGTGCGGTTCTGATCGCGCACAAGTACCGAAGGCCGTGGCGGCGACTATGACGGTGAACGAGTTGCGTGGCGTCCAATTGCCTTGGCTATTACAGGTATTGGCTAACTGCGGACAGCTCAAGGCGCTGTATGCAAGGCGGGCCGCGTCGACACCGCGTGCGGACCGGTCGGCCCCTGACCTCACCGCGGCTTCGGAGCAGCCAACTCGGCCAGCGCGGACAGGAACAACTCATCCATTCTGGGGCTCAGCTCGGACAGCGTCGCGGCGCCGGCGTGACTGGCCGGGCCGAAGACGCGGTCGAGTGCGTCGGCGTCACGGTCGGTGCCGATCGACAGGCACAGGCACGCCACCCCATCCGCGCGCAACTCTTCGAGGGCCTTGGCGGCGTCGGCCTGGGCATATCGTCCCTCGTAGCCGTCGTCGTACGCGTACCCGTCGGAGAGTACGAGCAGCAGCCGGTGTGGTGTTCCCGCTTGGCTTCTGAGGATCTCGCCGGCACCGCGAATTCCGGCTCCGAGGCGGGTATAGCCGAAGGGCTGCAGCTGGCTGAGCCGGGTCCGTTCGCGAGCGCCAAAGCGTTGCCCGAAGGTCTTTACGGCGAGCAGGTGCACCGCGCGGCGGCCCTGTGAACGAAAGCCGTAGACAGCGACGCGATCACCGAGTTCCTCGAGCGTCACGGCAAGCGTCGCTGCCGCGCGGCGTTGATGCTCATGGACGGCGAGGCCTTCGCCGTCGGCGTCGGTCGCCGATCCCGATGCGTCGACGAGGATGAGCACACCAAGATTGCGGGCGAGTCGGCGGCGCTCGGTGTACACATGCTCGGGCGGTGAATGGCCACAGCGCAGATCGACGAACAGGTCGATCATGGCCTCGATGTCCACGTCGTCGCCGTCGGCGCGGGCGCGTAACACTTTGGGCCCGAGTCCGACTCGTGCCAGCCTGCGTCGCAGTACCGCGTCACGCGCCACCCGAGCGGTTGAGACCTCTGCCGCGGCGGTGATCGGATAATCGATCACACGGCACCAGTTCTCCCGATACCGGTCGCCGAAGACGTTCCATTCCGGATACAGGGCGCCACCGACCGTGAGGGCCGCGCCTGGCCGGTCGGCACCGGTGAAGCGGATCGGCGTCGGTGCCGGCCGCGCGTTCACCCCGGCGCGCGATGTCCGTCGTATCGAGCCGACCCCTACCTCGCCCCCGGCGCTCTCGCCTCCGGATGAGCGGGAGCTGCCGAAGAGCGTGCGCAAGAACCTCGCGGGCGCCTGCATACCGGTGGGAGCCTCGAAAAGTTTGAGGATCCAACTCTTCTCGGCCGGTCCGTCGTCGTCATCGTCCTCATCCATGTCTGACGCGTCGGTGTAGTCGACGTTCAGCCGGACATCGGCAGCGGTTGCCGGTGAATCAGATACACCGCGGGTGCGGATCAGTTTGTTCGGCTTGATCGTTCCGAACCAATCCGGCGGTGCGTCGAGTTCGGCTCGGCCCAAAGCGATCTGCAGCGATTCCTCGCAACTGGTCGACTGTGCCGGCGGGGCGGGGGCGACCGATGCCGCCAGGGCCATCCGCGGGCCGTGTTCGGCCAGGACACGATGGCCTTCGAGCCCCAGATAGCGGCGCGCAACCGACGGCCGCGCCCGCAGTCGCCTGACGTACCGGCTGTCGAGGCTTCCGGCGCCGAGGAGCGCGCTCTGAACCAGCACCTCGCGACGCTGCCGGTCCTGGTCGGCGTTCGCCGAAACGAAGATCATCTGCCCGTCGGTATGTGCGGGCTCGTCCACGCGCGCGACGGCTACCTCGACCGGCCGCCCGGCGAGGAAACCGGCCAGAAACCGGAAGTGATGCGGTTCCGGGAGGCCGGTGCTCACTGCGGTGGCAGGACTGCGTCGACCAGTTCTCCGAGGCTCCGGATGATGTCGGGATCGTCGGACAGCACCTCGACCACCGCGGACTGGACAGCGTCGCGCAGGTTGAGTCCTTCGGCGACGAGACCGCCGGCGAGAATCAGCATGCGAGTCGAGGCCACCTCGCTCAGCGCCGAGCCGTCGAGACGCCGGATGGCGGCGCCGAGGGCGACCAGCGACGCAGCGGTGGATGAGTCGATTCCAGCCTCGACGGCGACGATCTCGGTCTCGATCTCGGCCGTCGGGAAGTCGAGGCTGATCGCGACGAAGCGTTGCCGGGTCGAGTCTTTGAGGCTCTTCAGGATGCTCTGGTAACCGGGGTTGTAGGAGATCACCAGTTGAAAGCCGGGCGCCGCGGACAAGGTGGTGCCCAGCCTGTCGATCGGCAACTCACGCCGATGGTCGGCGAGCGGATGGATGACCACCGTCGTGTCCTGACGCGCCTCCACGATCTCGTCGAGATAGCAGATGGCGCCGTCGCGCACCGCTCTGGTCAACGGGCCGTCCACCCAGAGGGTTTCGCCGCCCTTCAGCAGGAAGCGGCCCACCAGATCGGCAGATGTCATGTCCTCGTGGCCGGCGACGGTGATGAGCTCGCGACCGAGTTCGTGAGCCATCGCCTCGACGAAACGGGTCTTGCCACACCCGGTGGGGCCTTTGAGGAGCACCGGCGCCCCGCGGCGGGAGGCTGCCCGGAAGGTCTCCACCTCCCGGCCCGCGGCACGATAGAACGGCGGCTGTATTCCTGCTGTGGCGATCGGCTGAAACTTACTGACCGTCATCGCTTTTCGGGCCTTTGGATCGGCACCACGGGCGGGATGCTCACCCCATCCGGCAGCACCAGTTCGCCTTCGTGGTTGACATACCCCGAGTGCTTGGTCGGCAGCGGCAGATCAGGATTCGGACACGGCCGGTCAGTTCCCTCGCCGCAGATCCCGGGATTGAAATACGAGCGCTTCTGGACATCTTCGGGCCACGCATCTCCGTGCATGCCCAGCCAGGTCGCGGGAACGTTGTAAAAGAGAAAGAAGCATGCGCTGACACCGCCGAAGATGGCCAGGAAGCGGACGGACTGTTGTTTCACGAACCCGCCGCGGACTCGGTCGATCCCCCGTTCCACCACGGTGCGGCCGCGGTCATCGGTGAAGAAGCGCAGGCAGACCAGCGCCGTCTGGACACCACCCCACATCAGCCCCTCGTAGATCGGCCACTGGTAGTAGGTGCCGGCGTTGAACGACAAGGACTGGATGGCGCCGGGGTAGGAGTAGAACCCGATCGGCAACATGATCAGGGCTTCCATGACGAAGTCGAAGGCAATGGCGATCGCATAGGTGACCAACACCAGCCGGAGATTGCTGATCCCAGGCCAACGGTTCTTGATCTTTCGCATGATCGCGCAGCCGACGATGGTGAGCAGCAAGACACCGTACGCATAGCCGGGGATATTGGTCAGCAGCGGTTCGGGCACTGTGTGGCCCGGTTCCTCGTGCGCCACCCACCCCGGAATGTACGGCGCCCACGACCCCTGGTTGAACAGCCAGGCGTTGTACGTGCACCAGGTGCTGTAGTAGTTGAGCATCGGATCCTGGAACATCATCAGACCCATCGACACGAGCAACATGCCGTCGAGCGTGATGCGCCGCTCGCGCATCCAAGGCCGAATAATGAAGAACCACAAGGCAAACGGCAGACCCACCCAGAGGACCACAGCGTTGACCATCAGCGGGATCTTCATATACATCGGTGGCTCACTCGGGCCACCCGATACCGGCTCGAAATAGGGGCCGGTCACCCACCGGGTGAACACATACAACGTCACCAGTAGAAACACGCCACCGACGGTCGCCCAGATTCGGTACGCATTCGACGATGGCGGACCTTGCTTCTCGAGTTCGGCGACGCCGCCGATCGATTCGGTGACAGCAGGCTTCTTGGACAGATCACTCATGTTCGGTTTCCCCTTGGCGATCGTGGAGACAGCCGGTGGTGTGAGGCCGGCCAACGGATGCAAATATACTCATGGGTATCTGAGATTCCAATAGGTCACTCAGATTCTGTGGCAGAATTCTGCCATGGCGGAGCGCTGGACCCGAGAACGCAGACTGGAGCACACGCGCTCAGTACTGCTCGACGCCGCCGAAGAAGTATTTGCCGAAAAAGGTTTCGCGCCAGCGACACTGGATGACATCGCGCGAGCCGCCGGTTACACCAAGGGCGCCATCTACAAGCACTTCACGACCAAGGAAGACCTGTTCCTGGCCGTCAGTGACCGCTATTGGCGGCGCTACTTCGACAATTTCGCCGAGGTGATGTCGAGCGCGAAACAGGTCGGCACGCGTGAACGCGACGAGATCGCCAAGCGCTGGCGGCAATTGAGTCAAGACCGCGGCGCCGAGCACGCCGCCTTGGGGCATGAGTTCACGCTCTATCTCCGGCGAAACCCGGAGTCACGGGACCGCGTCGCCGCCAAGCGTTCGGAGGTTGTCGACGCGCTGGCAAAGTTCATCGTCAACGGCATCGAGCAGTTCGGCGGCACCCTGCTGATCCCGCCGAAGACGTTCGCCCAAGTTCTCATCGCCACCAGCGACTCGGTGGTCCTGGGCAGCGAACTCGACGATGTCGACCTCTACCGGCCGATGGTCGAGATGTACGTATCGGCCATCAAGCTGCCCTGACGCCCGCCCTGATCGCGCGCCAAGTCAGAAGACCCGAACCTGCCCCTCGAGCACCGGAACCGTCTCGGGCAGCTTGTAGGTCTCGATGCCGTTGCGGAACATGATGGCCTCGCGGGCGTGCTCGGGCAGGTGCTTGACCAGCCAGCGGGGGTCATCGAAGGTCCAGTGCGGGTAATCGCTGGAGAACAGCAGAATCTTCTCGCACTCCATCCACTCGAACGCCCGCGACAGTTCGGTCTTGTCCTCGGGATAATCCAGCGGCTGGGTGGTGAACTTGATGTGGTCTTTGACGTATTCGCTCGGTTTGCGCTTGATGTCCATCCAGCCCTTGCGCTTCTCGTAGATGGCATCCATCCGCCACATCAAGGGCAGGATCCAGGTGAACGCATGCTCGACAAACACCACCCGCAGCGTCGGGAACCGGTCGAAAACCCCGTCGAAGATCAGACTCATCACCTGGTTGGCCGCCAGCAGTGAGTACGTGACCATGAAGTCGTGGTTGTAGCTGGGCAATCCGACCGGCGGGAGCGGGAGTTCGTCGTACTCGCCACGGGACAGGTGGCAGCTCACCGTGATGTCGTGCTTGGTCGCCGCGGCCCAGATCGGGTCGTACTTCGGGTCTCCCCACGACGGACGCGGCTCGGCCTTGATCAGGATCTGCGCCATGTAGGGATGACCGGCCCACCGCTCGATCTCCTGCGCCCCCAACTCCGGTGCTTCGACCGCCAGGCAGATGGATCCGCGCCAGCGCTCATGCCAGTTGTTGTGACTGTCGAGCCAGTGATTGGCCTGCCAGTCGTTCAGCGCACAGTTCATCACATGGTTGGCCTCGGGAATGTGGGCCGAGTATGCCGCGGGTTCCAGCACGGCGATGTCCGCTCCGGCCTCCATGATCAGCTGCCGGAACGCGAGATCGGGGTCGCTGCCGGCGAATTCGCCGTCGGACGGGAAGGAATCGGTCCGCATCGCATACGCGTGCGCGTAGTCGGGAGCGTCGTAGTAGATGAGGTCGCCGACGTCGTGGGTGTTGAAGTATCTGGACCGCCACGGCTCGGGGATGTACTGACCGAGCTCGCCCCGTCGGGGCACGGGATGCACGTCGGAATCGACGCATCGCACCGCGATGCGCTCGGCGGCAGGAATCCTGGGCGACGTAGTGGTGGTCATCGTCATTCCCTCTCGATCACCGGGTGGCCGCGACGGCGATGGACTTGGTCTCGAGGTACCCGTCGAGCCCTTCACGGCCGAGTTCGCGGCCGTAGCCGCTGTCCTTGATACCGCCGAACGGTGCGAACGGATCCATCGTGTACCCCTGGTTTACCCCGAAAGTCCCGGTTTGTACACGCTCGGCGATCCCGATTCCCCGGTCTGGATCGGCCGTCCACACCGAGCCGGCCAGGCCGTAATCGGAGTCGTTGGCAATCGCGACGGCCTCGTCCTCGTCGCGGTATCCGATCACGGTGAGGACGGGACCGAAGATCTCTTCGCGGGCGATGCGCATCGCGTTGTCAGCGCCGGCGAACAGGGTGGGCCGGACGTACCAGCCGGTGTCCACACCGTCGGGCAGATCGGTGCCGCCGCAGACCAGCCGGGCGCCCTCGCGCCGGCCGGTGTCGATGTAGTCGCGCACGCGTTGTTGTTGGCGTCGGGACACGAGTGGCCCGAGCTCGGTGGAGGGATCGGCGGGATCGCCCACGACGAGTGCGTTCATCCGGTCGGCGAGGGCGTCGACGAATTCGTTTTCCCGAGAGGCCGGGACGACGATGCGGGTCAGCGCGTTGCAGATCTGGCCACTGTTGGACAGGCTGGCCGAGCGCACCCCGGCTGCGACCGTGGCCGGGTCGGCGTCATCGAGGATGACGGCCGCCGACTTTCCACCGAGCTCGAGGCTGACCTTGGTCAGGTGGGCCGCGGCGGCTGCTGCGACGGCCCGGCCTGCGGCGCTGGAGCCGGTGAACGAGACCTTGTCGACGCCAGGATGGCCGACCAGACGGGCACCGACGGCGGCATCCCCCTGGACGACGGAGACGACGCCTTCGGGCAGGCCGATCTCTTTGAGCATGTCGCTTAGAAGCACTGCATCCAACGGGGATTCGGGTGCGGGTTTGAGTACCACGGCGCACCCGGCCAGCAGCGCCGGCACCAGTTTGGTGACGATCAGGAATTGCGGCATGTTCCAGGGCACGATGGCGGCGACGACGCCCACCGGCTGCTTCTGGATACGTATGTCCGATCCGAAGAAACCGGTGCGGGTCTCCTGCCAGGGGTAGGTCTCGGCGAGGTCGCTGAACGCGGACATCATCATCGTCGGCAGTCCGACCTGCGCCCGTTGGGCGAAAGTGATCGGCGCACCCATCTCGGCCGAGATCAGTTGGGCCATTTCACCGCGTCGCCCGGCGTAGGCCTCGGCGAGGCGCCGCACCGCCGCGATGCGCTCCGCCGGGTCGAGGCGTGGCCACGGCCCGTGGTCGATGGCTGCACGAGCGGCCGCGACGGCGGCGTCCACCTCGGCCGGCCCGGCCGCCGCCACCCGGGCGATGGGTTGCTCGGTGTGCGGCGAGATCACCTCCACGGTGTCGGCAGGGTCGCCGTCGAGCGACCAGTCGGCCTCGATTCCCAGGTACTCCCCAAGATGCTGATCCATCCAGACCCTCCCGCCTCAGTCGAATTCAGAGTATCAACTACTTGTCATTGATGAAACCGCCGTCTACCGTCGAGCCTGAAGCCCCTGGCCGGCATCGCAGCCCCATGGCGGCATCATCGGTCGAACCACATCTCTTTAGGAGCGAGCATGGCTCGGTTTCCCAAGCCGGCTGAAGGCAGCTGGACTCAGCACTACCCGGAGCTGGGCACCGGCCCGGTGTCCTACGAAGACTCGATCAGCCCGGAGATCTATGAGCTGGAGCGCAAGGCGATCTTCAAACGCGCCTGGCTGAATGTCGGTCGCGTCGAACAGCTTTCACGCAAGGGCAGCTATTTCACCCGGGAGATGAAGGCCGCCAACACCTCGATCATCGTGGTGCGCGGCAAGTCCGGCGAGGTCAAGGCCTTCCACAACGTCTGCCGCCACCGGGGGAACAAACTGGTGTGGGACGACATGCCGTTGGAGGAGACCAGCGGGGTCTGCCGGCAGTTCACCTGCAAGTACCACGCCTGGCGCTACGACCTGGACGGCGAACTCACCTTCGTCCAGCAGGAGGCCGAGTTCTTCGACCTGGACAAGAGCCGCTACGGCCTGGTCCCCGTGCACTGCGAGGTATGGGAAGGGTTCATCTTCGTCAACTTCGCGAAGGTCCCCGAACAGTCGCTGCGCGAGTTCCTGGGCCCCATGATCACCGATCTGGAGGGCTACCCGTTCGACAAGATGACTTCACGATTCACCTATCGCTCTGAGGTGAAGGCGAATTGGAAGCTGTACATGGACGCCTTCCAGGAGTTCTACCACGCCCCCATCCTGCACGCGAACCAATCCCCGACCGCCTACTCGAAGGCCGCCGCGGAGTCCGGTTTCGAGGCACCGCACTACCGGATCGAAGGGCCGCACCGGCTGGTGAGCACGTCCGGTGTCCGGGCGTGGGAGATGCCCGACGAGATGCGCAAGCCGATGGAAGACATCTGCCAGAGCGGCCTTTTCGGCCCGTGGGAGAAGCCGGATCTCGGCGAGATGCCGGCCGGGCTGAACCCCGCCAAGTGCGATCCGTGGGGGCTGGACTCCTTCCAGCTGTTCCCCAATTTTGTCGTGCTGTTCTGGGGCCAGGGCTGGTATCTGACGTACCACTACTGGCCGACGTCGTTCAACACGCACACCTTCGAGTGCACGCTGTACTTCCCGCAGCCGCGCACGCCGCGGGAGCGGTTGGGCCAGGAGTTGGCCGCCGTCTCGTTCAAGGAGTACGGACTGCAGGACGCCAACACCCTGGAGGCGACGCAGAGCTCCATCGAGACCCGGGTGGTCGACGAGTTCCTGCTCTGCGATCAGGAGATTCTGCTACGTCACCTGCACAAGGAGACCGCGGCCTGGATCGACGACTACCAGCGCAAGACCGCAGGAGTGTGAACCGATGAGCACCCAACTACCCGCTGAATTCGCTGACCTGGAACAGTTTTCAGACTGGTGCCTGCCCAGTGAACCGCAGCGCTACGCCAAGCGGCTGGCTTCCACCATGACCGAGATGCAGGCCTTCTACGACGCGATCACGCCGCGGGCCGAGGAAGCGATCAGCTTCTGCGACAAGTTCAGCCTCGACGATTTACCCGAGGACGTGCTCAACCTGATGCACCTGCTGTACTCGATGATCACGGTGTCGTTCCCGGTGGAGTGCTGGAAGCAGCCTCGGGTACCTGATTCCGGTGCGACATCGTTGGACTGCGTCGCTGAGCCCGTGCCGTGACCCAAACCGAAGCCTCGACGACGATTCTGCGCGCCGCCCGTTGGGTGGACGTGGCCGACGGCCAGGTCCGGTCTCCCGCGGTCGTAGTGATCGAGGGCAACCGCATCAAGGACATCAACCCCGAAGGGCCACTGCCGGATTCGGCCACCGTCATCGATCTGGGCGATACCACTCTGCTGCCCGGGCTGATGGACATGGAGCTCAACCTGCTGATCGGCGGTCCGGGCAATCCCGGCGGCCTGCCGACCCCGATGCACGGCGTGCAGGACGATCCGGCGTACCGGACGCTGCGCGGCGCGGTCAACGCCCGCACCACGCTGGACGCCGGGTTCACCACTGTCCGCAACCTGGGCCTGATGGTCAAGACCGGCGGCTACCTGCTCGACGTCGCACTGCAGCGCGCCATCGACCAGGGCTGGCATCAAGGGCCCCGCATCTATCCGGCCGGCCACGCCGTCACCCCCTACGGCGGACATCTCGACCCCACGGTCTTCCAGCGGCTGGCACCGGGCATCATGCCGCTGTCGGTCGCCGAGGGCATCGCCAACGGGGTGCCCGACGTCATCGCGTGCGTGCGCTACCAGATCCGCCACGGCGCCAAGCTGATCAAGGTTTCGGCCTCCGGTGGCGTGATGTCCCACAGCACCGCACCCGGCGCCCAGCAGTATTCCGATGCCGAGTTCGCCGCGATCGCCGACGAGGCCCACCGCGCAGGCGTCAAGGTCGCTGCCCACGCGGTCGGGGACACCGCGATCCAGGCCTGCATCCGCGCCGGCATCGACTGCATCGAACACGGATTCCTGGCCAGCGACGAGACGATCCAGATGATGGTCGACCACGGCACGTTCCTGGTTTCCACCACCTATCTCACCGACGCGATGGCCATCGACCGCATCGCGCCCGAGCTGCGTAAGAAGGCCCTCGACGTCTTCCCACGGGCAAAGGCCATGCTGCCCAAGGCCATCGCGGCAGGCGTGCGTGTCGCCTGCGGCACCGATGCCCCGGCGATCCCGCACGGCGAGAACGCCAAGGAACTGGTTGCCCTCGTCGAACGCGGCATGACCCCGATGCAGGCGTTGCAGGCAGCGACGCTGGTGGCCGCAGAGTTGGTCGATGCCGCCGACGAGCTGGGCCGGCTGGCACCCGGGTACCTGGCCGACGTCGTCGCCGTTGCGGGCGATCCCAGCGTGGACATCGCGACGACGCTGGATGTCCGGTTCGTGATGAAGGACGGCACAATCTACAAACACGAGGTGCGCTAGCGTCGAACGTGACGGGCACGGCAGGAGACGAGAGCATGGACCTCACCGAGAACACCTTGTGGTGGCTCAAGCAGGCGTTCTACTTCTCGCTCACCGAGGTAAACGAGTCGGTCAAGGACCACGGGGTCACCACGGCCCAGATCGGTGTCCTACGCCAGCTGACCAACCAGCCGGGCCTGTCCGGCGCCGAGTTGGCGCGTCGCCTGCTGATCACCCCGCAGGGCGTGCAACTGGCGCTCATCGCGCTGGAGAAGCGGGGCCTGGTCGAGCGCAAACAGGATCCCCAGCACGGACGCATCCTGCAGGTCTTCCTCACCGACGAGGGGCGCGCGGTGGCCTCGGCGGTGGTCGCCGACGCAGTCGCCGCCCATGAGCGGGTGTTCGGCGTGCTCACTGACGAGGAGCAGGAGCACCTGAAGGCACTCCTGCGTCGGGTGATCGAACAGGGCACGGGCCACACCCCGCACTCCGATCACATCGACCCATGACGTCTCCCGCTGGGGGCGGCGAGGCCTAGTTGCGGCGTCGGCGGCCGATGCTCAGCATCCAGTCGGGAAACGCCAACCCGTGGATGATCCGCTGCGTCCGGAAGTACTGGCGCGGAAGCGATGCCGTGTTGTAGGGCAGGTCGTACTTGTCGCACAGTTGCCGTACGCGAACGCTGACCTCGGGAAGGCGGTTGCTCGGCAGGTCGGGGAACAGGTGATGCTCGATCTGATAGCACAGGTGACCGCCTGAGAACGCCAGCAGCCGGCTCGCGTTGAAGTTTGCGGTCCCGACCATCTGCCGCAGATACCACTCGCCTTTGGTCTCGTCGGTCACCACCGCAGGGTCGAACGTCTCGGCGCCGTCGGGGATGTGCCCGCAGATGATGTTCACGTACACCCACAGGTTCCGGACCACATTCGCGGTGATGTTGGCTGCCAGGGTCCGGCGCCACCGGCGCAGGCTCAGGGCGGGCAGGACCACATAATCCTTGCTCAGCTGGCGGGCGATCTTGCCGAAGAACTTCCGCTTCTCCACGGCCAGACCGTCTGCCGTCTCGTGGCGCAGACGCTCGGAGTGCAGGCCGTGCAGGGCAATGCCCCACTCGAACATCGCGGCCAGCACCAGGTTTCGCACCGGGGTCGCCAAGTGGACCCAGCGCCACGGCTGGTCGGTGGTGACCCGATGCAGGCGGTAGCCGATGTCCTCGTCCATCCCGAGCACGTTGCTGTACACGTGGTGCCGGTAGTTGTGCGAGTACCGCCACTGCGCGGAATGTCCGACCATGTCCCACTCCCAGGTGTTGGAGTGGATCTCGGGATCGTTCATCCAGTCCCACTGGCCGTGGGAGATGTTGTGGCCGAGTTCCATGTTCTCGATGGACTTCGCATATGCCAGTGCGCACGTGCCCACCAACCATCCGGTCTTCGACCGGGTGCCGGCGATCGTCAGTCGCGCCGCGACGTCGAGCGCGCGGTGGAAATGGATCACCCGCCGGATGTAGGCCGCGTCCTGCGCCCCGAGGGACTCCTCGACGTCTCGGCGGATGACGTCGAGTTCATAGGCGATCTCTTCGACATCCTCACTGCTGAGATGCAGGTAGGCGGGAACATCGGCGATCGCCATCAAGGTGTCCTCGGGGTGGTGCGGCAGGTAGAGCGGCACAATCACCGCGAGCGTCGGACCGCAGCCTAGAGCCTCAGACTTACCGACGGGTAATCGAGCGCGCCCACCAGGCAAAATGGCGGCGCAGACGTGCGGCCCGCGCGTATCGACCGGAGTCGGCCATGCCGCCATACCGACGTTGATATCTACCACTTGAGATTAATGACAAGTACTTGATATTGTTGGCCGCGATGGAGACATCGACTACGACACCCCGCATGGAATCCGCCGACGTGATCGACGCCGACGGGTTCACCCCCGTGCCGATCAAGCAGGTGATCAGGGAGACCTCCGACGCGGTGTCCCTGGTTCTCGACATACCCGAGCCGAACCGAGATCAGTTCCGTTATGAGGCAGGGCAATTCGTTACCATCCGGGCGAGAATCGATGGGGCCGAACACCGTCGGTGCTACTCGATGTCGTCGTCGCCGGCCGTCGATCCCGATCTGCGGATCACCGTCAAGCGTGATCGCAACGGCCTGGTCTCCAACTGGGTCAACGACACCGTGGGCATCGGCGATGAACTGCACATCGCACCACCCGAGGGCCGCTTTGTCCTCACCTCAAGCGAACGCAACGTCGTCACCTTCGCCGGCGGCAGCGGCATCACCCCCGTGTTCTCGTTGGTGCAGTCGGCGCTGGCCGCCACCACCCGCAGGACTCGACTGTTCTACGCCAACCGCAATCTCGACTCGGTGATCTTCCGGGAGGCGTTGGCCGCCCTCGTCGACAGCCACAGCGAGCGCGTTGAGGTGCACCATCATCTCGACGATCTGGACGGCGTCGTCTCGCCGCAACACATCGCTGACTTCATCGCCGACGACAGCCAGACTGAAACCGATTACTACGTCTGCGGACCCGCCCCGTTCATGGACACCGTCGAACGCGTCCTGCTCGACTTCGGAATCCCCAGGCAGCAGGTGCATCTGGAGCGGTTCAGCGTCGCCGCGATCCCACCGCCCGACCTGACCGAACCCGTGGTCACCGAAGAGGTGACCATCGAACTCGGCCGCAGCACGATCACCGCGCCGTACCGAGCGGGCAACACCCTGCTGCAGACGGCGCGCCTGGCCGGCCTGAAGGCGCCGTCCTCCTGCGAAACCGGTTCGTGTGGAACATGTATGGCTCAGGTGGTCGAGGGCAGCGCGCGCATGCTCAACAACGATGCCCTCGACGACGACGAGATTGCCGAGGGGTGGGTGGTGACGTGCCAGGCGCTGCCCACCAGCCGCCGAGTGAGAGTGGTCTATGAGTAAAGCAAGTATGAGCAGGGTCGCCGTGGTGACGGGCGGGGCGTCAGGAATGGGTGAGTCGACGTGCCACGAGTTGGGACGACGCGGCCACAAGGTCGCTGTGCTCGACGTCAATGCCGATGCCGCCCAACGCGTCACCGACGACCTGCGGTCGGCCGGCGCCACCGCCTTCGCGGTCGGCGCCGACATCACCGACCGGGCCGCGGTGGAAGAGGCCTTCGGCAAGGTGCGCAGCGAGCTCGGGCCGGTCGGCGTCCTGGTGACGAGCGCGGGCATGTTCGGGTACGCCTCGTTCGCCGACATCACCGAACAGTCCTGGGCCCAGATGATCGACGTGAATCTGAGCGGGACGTTCCGCTGCTGCCAGGTGGCCCTGCCGGACATGGTCGAGTCGGGGTGGGGTCGTATCGTGATGATCTCCTCGTCGAGCGCGCAGCGCGGCACCCCGTTCGCAGCCCACTACGCCGCCTCCAAAGGCGCTCTCTTGACCCTGACGAAATCGCTGGCGCGCGAATACGCCGCGCACGGCATCACGGTCAACAACATCCCACCATCGGGTATCGAGACCCCGATGCAGCACCAGTCGCAAGCCGCGGGCTACCTGCCGCCCAATGAGACGATCGCCGCCAACATCCCGCTCGGCCGGCTCGGCACCGGTGCGGATATCGCTGCCGCCGTGGGGTTCCTGTGCTCCGAGGAGGCCGGTTTCATCACCGGCCAAACCCTCGGGGTGAACGGCGGCGCCGTGATGTAACGGCTCCCGAGCCGTCCGAGCAGTCCCAAAACGCACTAGTCACACGGAGGTTCACATGGCAACCAAGTGGCCCAAGCCGGCTGAGGGCTCCTGGACCGAACACTATCCCGATCTGGGTACGGGTCCGATCCCGTTCCGGGACTCCATCTCCGAAGAGTTTTATGCCCTGGAGCGGGAGGCCATCTTCAAGCGGGCCTGGCTCAACATCAGCCGGGTCGAGGAGACGCCCGAGGTCGGCAGTTTCATCACCCGGCAGATCGAGGCCGCCGAAGCGTCGCTGCTTCTGGTGAGAGACCACGACGGCGGTATCCGCGCCTTCCACAATCTGTGCCGCAGGCGCGGGCACACGCTGGTGCCCCCGGACTTCCGCGCCACCGAATTACGCAGTACCGGAGCTGAGTTCGAATGCCGACACTGCGGCTGGCGTTACGGCCTGGACGGAAGGCTGGTATCGCTGCCCGACGCCGACCGCTTCACCGACCTGAACCCTGATGACTACGGCCTGGTCCCCGTTCACTGCGACGTCTGGGCTGGTTTCGTGTTCGTCAACTTCGACCGCGAGCCACGCCAGACCCTGCGCGAGTTCCTCGGCCCCATGGTCACCGCACTCGACGACTACCCGTTCGGGAGACTCACCGAGCGCTACGACTGGGTGGCGCACAACAACAGCAACTGGAAGATCTTCGCCGACGCCTTCCAGGAGTACTACCACGTGCCGTCGCTGCACACCCAGCAGGTGCCGCCCGAGGTTCGGGATCCCAACGCCGGCTTCACCTGTGGACACTTCCAGCTCGACGGCCCACACCGGCTGGTCTCGACGGCCGGCACCCGGCGCTGGCTGCTGGCACCCGAGTACATGTACCCGATCGAACGCGCCACCCAGAGCGGACTGGTGGGACCCTGGCGAACCCCGGACATCGGTGAGCTCCCGGCGGGGCTCAACCCCGGCAACATCGAACCGTGGGGCATCAGCAACTTCCAGATCTTCCCCAACCTGGAGATCCTGGTCTACGGCGGCTGGTACCTGCTGTATCGCTACTGGCCGACCTCGCACAACACCCACCGTTTCGAGGCGTTCACCTACTTCCACCCGGCCCGCACGGTGCGGGAGCGGGTCGAGCACGAGGTGGCCGCCGTGGTGCTCAAGGAGTTCGCCCTGCAGGACGCCGGCATGCTCGGCGGCACCCAGGCCGCGCTCGAATACGACGTCATCGACGAGTACCCGCTCAACGATCAGGAGATCCTGGTGCGGCACCTGCACAAGATGGCGGTCGACTGGGTCGAGGACTATCAGCGCGACCGCACGGCGGCGGGAGCATGAGCATGACCTCGCCCCGACTCCCCAGCGCCTTCGCCGAGCTGGAGCCCTACGCCGAGATCTGGTGCCTGCCAACGGAGACCGAACGGTGGGATCGTCGCCTGGCCAGCACCATGCCGGAGATGCATCAGTTCTACGACGCCTTCTTCCCGCGCGTCGAGGAAGCGATCGAGTACTGCGACAAGTTTCCGCTCGACGACATTCCCGACGATGCGCTCAACCTGCTGCACCTGATCTATTCGCTGATCATGGTCGCCATGTCGGTGGAGATCATGCACCAACCGGCGCCGACCGATTCCGCCGACGCCGTGATGATCCGCACCGGCGAGCCACGGCCGTAACACCACCGAACACCGAAAGGACGCACCCGATGAGTGTGTTGACCATCAACAAGCTGACCACTTCGGTGGGCGCCGAGGTTGTCGGCGTCGACCCCGAACGCCTGGGCACCGACGACAGCCTGGGAGCCGCGGTGCTCGACGCCCTGGAGGACAACGGGGTGCTGGTGTTCCACGACCTGCATCTGGATCCCGAAGCCCAAGTGGCTTTCTCACAGCGCCTCGGCGAGATCGACCGCTCGGCAGACGGCCATCACCCGGTCTCGGGGATCTACCCGATCACGCTGGACAAGACGAAGAACAAGGCCGCCGAATACCTCAAGGCGACGTTCGACTGGCATATCGACGGGTGCACCCCCATGCACGACGAATGCCCGCAGAAGGCGACGGTGCTGTCGGCCTTGGAGGTCGCCGCACGGGGAGGTGAAACCGAGTTCGCGAACACCTATGCGGCCTACGACTCGCTCGATGCGGCCGAGAAGGAGCGCTATCGCGGGCTGCGGGTGGTCCACTCCCTGGAAGCGTCGCAGCGGCGGGTCTATCCGGATCCGACGCCCGATCAACTGAGCCGTTGGCAGGCCCGGCCCACCCACGAGAACCCGCTGGTATGGACGCACCGCAATGGGCGAAAGTCTTTGGTACTGGGCGCTTCGGCGGACTACATCGTCGGGATGGACCGAGACGAGGGCCGGGCCCTGCTCGCCGAGCTCCTCGCCCACGCCACCACCGCAGACAAGGTGTACAGCCACAAATGGTCGGTCGGCGACACCGTCATCTGGGACAACCAGGGAGTTCTGCACCGCGCCGCGCCGTACGAACCCAACTCCCCCCGCCACATGCTGCGCACCACGGTGCTCGGCGACGAGCCGATCCAGTAACCCCGTCAGGCGCCGCGCAGTACGAGATCGGCGGCGCGGTGGGCGATCATCATGGTGGGCGCGTTGGTGTTGCCCGAAGTCAGTGTCGGCATGACGGATGCGTCGATGACGCGGAGCCCGTCGATGCCGTGCACGCGCAACTCGGGGTCCACGACCGACGCGTCGTCGGTACCCATGCGGCACGTTCCGACCGCATGGCCGATGCTGGTCTCCCGTCGGGCCAGCCATGCGTGATCCTGATCGCCGGTGTTCAGGTACGCGCCCGCAATGCCTCTCATCGCCGAGGCTCCCTCGACGACGTCACGGGCGTGGCTCATCCCCTTGCGCAGCCGATCGATGTCGTCCCCGTCGCCCAACCGCTCGAATTCGATCCGAGGCTTCCCGCCGTGCAGTCCGACCCGGCCCCGGGTCTTCGGATGCATGAGCACGGTGTAGACGGTGAACCCGTCGACGCGCTCGATGGCCGTGCGCCCCGTGCTCCCGTCGAGCTCGTAATGTATGGGGCTGACCGCGATTTGGAAATCGTCGGTGAAGATCTGGGCTTCGAACGGCGACATGGTGAGTATGCCGGTGCCACCGAGCAGCAGTGAGCCGACACCCCTCAGCGCCCTGATCGGGCCGAGCGTATTTGCCGTGGGCACCTTCGATTCCCAGAACTGAGTGCCGACCAGGTGGTCCTGGAAGTTCTCGCCGACGCCGGGAAGGTCGAGTACGGCGCCTGCGGGCCCGATACCCGAGTGCAACAGCAGCGCCGGCGAGCCGATGGCGCCCGCGCTCAAGATAACCTCTTGGCGGGCAAGAAGTTTGCGACCCCCGCACTCGACGCCGACGGCTCGACCGTTCTCGATGAGTACCCGTGACACCGTCGTCCTGGCGAGCAGCCGCGGCCGTCGATCTCGGGGCAGCGATCGGAGGAAGCCACGTGCCGAGGAGACCCGCAGGCCCCGGCGCTGGTTGACCTGGGTTCGGGACACGCCCAGTTGCGACCGGCCGTTCTGGTCCGGGTTGAGGTCATGTCCGGCCTCGGCGGCGGCAGCGATGAACGCCTCGTCAACCGCATGGTGGTGCCCACACCACGACACCGGAATCGGGCCGGCGTCGCCGCGATACTCGTCACCGCCGCCGACCCAGTTCTCGATCGCCTTGAAATGCGGCAAAACCACATCGAACGACCAACCCGCGCATCCAGCCTCGGACCAACCGTCGTAGTCGGCAGCGCGTCCACGCACGTAGACCATGGCGTTGATCGACCCGCTGCCGCCGATGATGCGGCCACCGGGGAAGTGCTCGGCGATGTCGCCCTTGCTCGGGTCGGGTGCGCACTGGTGTTTCCAGTTCGCCGTCATGTAGAGCGAGGCAATCCCGGTCGGTACGCGGACGTCGGGCCGGTGATCCGTGCCGCCGGCCTCGATCAGCACCACATCGGCACCTGCCGACGCCAGCCGGGCTGCCACGATCGATCCGGCCGAACCCGCACCGACGACGATGAAATCGGCAATGTCGGCGGCAGGCATGCCACGGAGGCTAGCCAGTTCTCCCGAGATGCGCGGGCGGATCGACCATTTGACCGACAGGCATAGAGGACCCGGTCAGCCGCGCCGCAGTGCCGCGCGCGGGCATTCCTCTATCGCACGAGCGGCGAGTGCTTCCAACTCGGCCGGCACCGGATCGAGCTTCACGACCGAGTAGTCGTCCTCGTCGAGTTCAAACAGCTGCGGCGCGAGTTTCTCGCAGATCGCATTGCCTTCACAACGGTCCAGGTCGACTTCGACGCGCACGGCAACCTCCCGAGGAGTTTCTCCAAGATTTATTTGTAGAAATACTACCTCTGATGGGCACCCGCGGCCCTAGAAACCGTCGCCACGCGGTTTCAACAGACCGCCCAGCCACCGCACCGGCGCCGCCCAGCTCCGGTTCGGCTCCTGCGACACGTCGGCCGCGCGGGGTGACAGCGGCTTGCGCCACTCCTTGATCTCCACTTCGATGCGTTCGCGGCGTGACCCCGACCAGTACGTAGTCAGACCGAAACTCTCGGCCACTGCGACGATTCGCTGCCCCACCATGGTGTCGGTACGGTCCTTTACCTCCTCGGTCGCCGCTTCGTCGCCGTCGTAGGACGCCTGGACCAATGCCTCCGGCAAGTCGGGATGCGCACGAAAAGAGCTGTATCCCAATGCCAATTGCGGCGGGTATTCACCGAGCCGCAGTGCATCTTGCTCGTGGAAGAAGGTGTAGGCCCACTCGCGGTAGCGATACCAGTCCGGCGGATTCGGATTGAGGGTGCGCTCGTCATCGATCTCGCTGGTGCCACAGGTCATGCAACAGGAGAAGCACATCCGGCCGAGGATGCCCTCCGATTCCAGCTGAGTGAACGCGTCCTTCAGCCGTCCGTAATCACCGGTGTCGAGCCAGGCGGCCTGCTCGGCCACCCGCTCATCCCACATCGATCCCACCAGGAGCGCCGCGTCGTCAGGCTGCAGCACTTCGGAATCGGATACCCAGTCCAGCAAGTCGCGGTAGTCCCAGAACCCGGCGATCAGTCGAAGCCTGATCTCCTCCTGTAGCTCGGCGAGATCGCCGGACCTCGAGTCCCCGATGTCCATGGGTGGAATCCTTCCCTTTGGCCGGCTTATTCGGCACCCCCTGCCGGTCTGCGAATGCGCGAGGGTGCGGCAACTGTCGCTGCTGCACGGCGTTTCGGCAGACAAACACGCACGCTCGCGGTGCAGGGAGAGCCGTCTGCCTACCTACGCACCTACTGCGGCATCGCAGACTCGACCACGGTCAACTTCTCCGAAAGCCCTGCGACCCTGCGAATTTCGCGGAATTCCTCGACCATGCCGTCGGTGACCTCGTGCGGATCGTCAACCGTGGCATCGTCGGAGAGCACCGAGATGTTGAGCTGATCGACGTAGCTCCAGACCGTGATGTTCAGCCCGCTGCCCGTCGTGATCGGCCCGACCGAATAGATCTCGGTGACGGTGGCACCGCCGACCTTGCCGCGCTCCCGCGGTCCCGGCACGTTCGAGATGTTGAGGTTGAGCACCTTGTTCTGGCCGTCCTGATGGGACAGCCATTTGAACGCAGCCTCGACCGGCGCCGGCGGCATGTACGCGGCCCAGCGCGCGATCAGTTCCGGACCGATCAGTTGATGGCTTTCCTTCGCCAGCGCAGCCGCATCGTGTGCACGCTGCACCCGCTCGGCGGTGTCGGCGACATCCACCGGAAGCGCCACCAGCACACCGCTGAAGCGGTTCCCCGAGATGCGGTCCGGCGAGAAGTCGAAGCTCATCGGCACCGAGGCCAGCAGCGGATGGTCGGCCTTGCCGTCGTATTTGAGCGACAACGTGCGCAGCGCCCCCGACGACATGGCCAGCACCAGGTCGTTGATCGTCACCCCGAGCTTCTTGCTCGTCTCCTTGACGTCGGCCAATGCCAGTGTGGCCGTGGCAAACAGGCGCTTCTCGTCGAGGATGTGGTTCATGAAGCTGGGCGGCGGGGTGAACGGCCGGGTCAACTCGGGCGACAGCTTGCGGCTGCTGCGTCGAACCCGCCCGAACCCCTTGGCCGTGTATCGCATGGTCCCGGGCAGCCGGCCGAGCTGGCGCATGTGATCGGCGAACGCCGAGCGCACCAGTTCGGACTTGCTCGGCGCTGGATCGGTGGCATACGAGTCGTCGTCGCGGTCCGGGCCGTCGCGCAGGTCCATCCCGCGGGCCAGGAGATTGGCCGAGGCGACCCCGTCGGCCAGGGCGTGGTGGATCTTGCCGACCACGGCGATGCGCCCGTCGGCCAGGCCTTCGACGAAGTACATCTCCCACAACGGCCGGCTGCGGTCCAGCGGCGTACTGCCGATCTCACCGATGGCCTCGTCAAGTTCGCGACGTCCGCCCGGCGCCCGTACCCGCCACGGCCGCACGTGGTACTCCAGGTCGACGTCGCAGTTCTCCCGCCACATCGGGTGGTGGAACTTGAACGGAATGTCGACGAGCTGATAGCGGAACGGGTCCAGCTTGTGCAGCCGCCCGCGGATCACCTCCCGGAACTCGTCGATCCCGAAAGTCCGCTCACCCATGTCGTCGAGCGCGATGACCGCGATCTTCAACGTGTGCATATGCACGTTGGGCGTCTCTGTATACAGCAGGAACGCGTCCCACCCACTCAACCGCTTCACGGTGCCCCTCCCCAGGTGTGGAAACGTCTATATGACCGCTTTAGCCTCGTCCATCGCCCGGTTTCGGTGAATCTGGTTGAGGAACAAGCCGATTGCCGTAGCCATCGTCCCGGTTCTGGCCCCGTCCGTCATGTCGAAGGCATGTCCGGCGCCGGGCAACTCGAGGTAGCTGACCGCGGCCCGCGACACCGCTTTGAGCTTGTCGACGAAACTGCGTGCCTGCGCGACCGGGATGACACTGTCGCCGGTGCCGTGGATGACCAGGAACGGCGGCGCATCGGGATGGATCTGCGCGATCGGTGAGGCCTTCCGGAAGATCTCCGGATATCGATCGAGCTTGCGGCCCACCACGATCCGTTCCAGGAAGTCGACGAAGCGGACCCGCTCCTCGGTGGAGCGATCCTCCCAGTCGTAGCGCCCGTAAATGCCCACGACGGCATCGACCGAGGTGTCGGCGCCCTCCGGCAGGTCCCCCTGGAGATCCGGGTCGTTCGGGGTGAGCCCGGCAAGCGCGGCCAGATGGCCGCCGGCCGAGCAGCCCGCAAGAGCGACGAAGTTGCGGTCGCCGCCGAACTTGTCCACATTGGCCCGCGCCCAGGCGATGGCGGCCTTGACGTCGGTGATGTGCCGCGGCCAGCGATGATGCGGGGCCACCCGGTAATCGATCGACAGACACACCCAGCCCTGCTGGGCCAGATGCGACAACAGCGCGTAGCCCTGCAGGATCCGGCCGCCGTGCACCCAGGCACCGCCCGGTACGAACAACAGGACGGGAGCGGGGGCAGCGCTGGGCAGATCCTTGGACCGCCACACATCGAGCAGCTGGGTCGGGTCGTCGCCGTAGCGCACCGAGGTCCGGTACACGTCGCGCCGGTACTCGTAGGTGTGCCACAACGGCGCCACGCTGTCGGGAGCCGGCCAGTCGATGGCCAGGTCGGCCGGCGACACCACGCCGCGCAGCGCCTCCTGGGCGACGGCGTTGGCCTGTTCCCGCTCCGACTTCCGCAACTCGCTGTTGTCCGGGGCGAACCAGGACTTCGCCGAGGAGGCGACGAACTCGGGCAGGTGGCGGAATCCCCACACGCTCATGGCGGTGAGGGCGCCGAGCGGTTCTAGGTGCTTGCCCACGACGGGCAGCGAAGCCGATGCCACGCTAAGCGCCAGCATATGGTCGGAAGGCTTGGCATGCAGCAACCATTTCGCTCGATCAGCGAGCGTCGGTGCGGGGTACCGGTTATCCGGTCGTGCCGTCATTGCGCGAGCGTACCCCGCAGCCTATTGACTCAGGCGACAACTTCGCCGACTTGTCCACCCGGCGTCGAATTGTGACCTGCATCACGTCGACTTAGCCGCATAACCCCCGTTAGCTTCGCTAACCATGACTAAGTCTGCGCTGGCCATCACCGAAGAGCACCTGGACCTCGCCGATGCTGCACTCGGGCAGTTGAACCGCCTCGACAGCCGCGCAGCCGCCCGCGCCACCTTGGAGAAGGCGGGCAGCTATCCCTACGAGATCTGGGCGGCCGGCGCCGGGCTCGGCTGGAACGGACTCGCCCTCTCCGAGGAGTACGGGGGCTCGGGCTTCGGCCTGCCCGAACTCGCGGTGGTGGCCGAGGTCGCCGGACGCGAACTGTGCCCGGGTCCGTTCCTGCCCACCGTGTCCGCCTCGGTGGTCATCGACCGCTATGCACCGGATTCCGTTCGCGCCGAACTGCTTCCGGGCCTCGCCGAGGGAACGACGGTGGCGGCACTCGGACTGGCCGGCTCGGTGAGCATCGGCGCCGACGGACTCCTCGGCGGGCAGGCCCGTGCGGTACTGGGCGCCCCCGATGCGCAGGTACTCGTGCTGGCCGCCGGGGACGACATCGTCGTCCTCGACGCCGTTTCCGACGGAATCACCGTCACCGCAGAGGATTCCCTGGACACCACCCGCAGCATCGGCGCGGTGGACCTGCGCGCGGTGGCGGTCGACGAGAGCCGGATCCTGCGTGGGGCCGCACGCGGGGCCCGCACGGTGTTCCGGATCCTCGGCTCGGCTGAGGCGGTCGGTGTGTCCTGGGCCGCGCTGGACATGGCGGTCGAGTATGCGAAGGTGCGCGAGCAGTTCGGTCGCACCATCGGTACCTTCCAGGCCGTCAAACACCACGCGGCCAACATGCTCGTCGACGCCGAACAGACCACCGCAGCGGTGTGGGACGCCGCCCGCGCCGACAACCTCGACGGAGCCCCGTTCGCCGCCGCGGTGGCCGCCGCCCACGCCATCCGGGCCCAGATCTTCTGCGCCGAGACCAACGTTCAACTGCACGGCGGCATCGCCTTCACCTGGGAGCATGACGCGCACCTGTACCTGCGACGCGCCAGGACCCTGGCCGCGGTACTCGGCGACGGCGCCGATCCGCTGATCGACGTCGTCGACGGCCAGCGCAGCGGACAGGCGCACGGGGCGTCCTTCACACTGCCCGAAGACGCCGAGCAGTATCGCCAGGACGCGCAGGCCGCGGCATCGGCAGTGCGGGCGCTGCCCGAGGACAAGCGCCGCGACTACCTGGTGGATTCCGGCTACCTGGTGCCGCACTGGCCCAAGCCGTATGGCCGTGCCGCAGATGTGTTGGAACAGTTGGTGATCGAGGAAGAATTCACCGACATCGAGCGCGCAGACATGGGCATCACCGGCTGGGTGACCCTGACCATAGCCCAGGCCGGTACCGACGATCAGCGCGAGCGCTGGGTGGAGCCGGTGCTGCGCGGTCAGGTGATGTGGTGCCAGCTGTTCTCCGAGCCGGGTGCGGGTTCGGATGCCGCCGCCGTGCGCACCGCGGCGAAGAAGGTCGACGGCGGCTGGCGGGTAACTGGTCAGAAGGTGTGGACCAGCCTGGCCCAGCACTGTCAGTGGGGCCTGGCCACCGTGCGCACCGACCCCGATGCACCCAAGCACGCCGGCGTCACCATGATGGCGATCGACATGAAAGCCCCTGGGGTGACGGTGAATCCGTTGCGCGGGCTGACCGGTGACGCACACTTCAACGAGGTGTTCTTCGACGACGTGTTCGTCCCCGACGAAGATGTCGTCGGCGATGTGAACAAGGGCTGGCTGGTGGCGCGCGCCACCCTGGGCAACGAGCGCATCTCGATCGGCGGCGGCTCGGCGGCGCCCACCGGATTCGACGCCGACGAACTGGTGGCCCTGATCGACGCGGATCCCGAGGGGGCCCGCTACGTGCGGCGCGCCGGCGAGGTGATCGCCGTGGGCCACACGCTGCCCCTGCTGAACCTGCGCCGGGTGAGCCGGGCCATCGCCGGTGCGGAGCCCGGACCCGAGGGCAACGTCACCAAGCTGCTGGTGGCCGAACACTCCCAGCATCTGACCGAGCTGGGCATGGATCTGGTCGGCACGGCCGGGGTGACCGGGCAGACGCCGAAGCTGACCCGGGCCTATCTGGGCAACCGGGCCATGACCATCGCCGGCGGGACCTCCGAGATCACCCGAAACACCATCGCCGAGCGCATCCTCGGCCTGCCCCGCGACCCGCTGCTGAAGTAGTGCCCGCTTAGCGCTGGCGCACCGATTTCTACCTGCGGGTCGCGGTGCGACGCGACGCACAACCCGGGCGTGGAAACGGCACGAATGGACGGACGGAGGGCCTGCTTGACATGGCCTCGAGATCACCGGGTAGAACGGTATTTGTGACCTCAAGCACAGGCGCCCGGCCCGCGTTCCACCCGGACCTCGAACGCATCGCCCGGTTCATCCCGCGTCAGCTGGTGACCAGGCGTTCCCTGCCGTTGCTCCAGCGGTTGACGGGGTTGCAGAACCGGCAGACACCCGACGACGTCGAGGTGCTCACCTTGAGCTCTGGTGTCGGGGTGCGGCTGTTCCGGCCTACCGGGGTCACCGCACCGGCGCCGGCGCTGTTGTGGATCCACGGCGGCGGCTACGTGCTGGGGAGCCCGGCGCAGGACGACGCCCTGTGCCGACGCTTCGCCAGGGAACTCGGCATCACAGTGGCGGCGGTCAAATACCGACTGGCGCCGCAGAACCCCTACCCGGCCGGGTTGGAGGACTGCTACGAGGCACTGAAATGGCTCGCCGCGCTGCCCGCGGTCGACGCCTCGAAGGTGGCGATAGCCGGTGCCAGTGCGGGCGGCGGATTGGCTGCCGCCCTCGCGCTCCTGGCTCGTGACCGCGGCGAGGTGTCCCTTGCCGCACAGATACTCGTGTACCCGATGCTCGACGACCGCTCGGTGGGACCGGAACTGGAGAATCCCGGCCACCGACTGTGGACGCAGGGAAGCAACAAGTTCGGCTGGTCGGCCTACCTCGGCGATGCCGACCCGGCCACCGCGGTGCCGGGACGTCGTGACGATCTGGCCGGCCTGCCGCCGGCCTGGATCGGGGTGGGAACACTGGACCTGTTCCACGACGAGGACATGGCCTATGCCGAGCGCCTTCGGGCCGCCGGGGTCGACTGCCAGGTGGAACAGGTGTACGGGGCGTTCCACGGATTCGACCAGATTGCCGCGAAAACACCGGTGGCCCAAGCCTTCATGGCCAGCCAGTGTGAGCGCCTACGCGCGGCGTTCGCCTGATAGACGCTGCTCGCGCAGATGCCGGCAGGCCAGTCCGAGCAGTGACCGGTCCGCCGCCGACAGCGCCCTGACCCTGGGCACCTGACCGGAGACGATGCCGGCGAACCGGGCGCACAACTGCTCGGCGGTCATCCCGAACTCGAGCCAGACGTCGTCCTCGCGCGGACCACCGTAGGGAGCCCACGCGAGGACGAACTTCAGCAGGACACGCTCGAAGGAGTCCATCTACCTGTCGAACGCATCAGTCTCGAACAACGTTGTCCTCGAACACGATCCGGCCGATCAACTCGTAGCGGCGCGGATCGCGCAGCTTGAAGTAGGTGGCCATTCCCGCGCCCAGGACGAAGACGCCCACCACGATCCACGGCGTCAGCTTGAACAGCAGGGTGCCCGACGCCGTCCCCGCGGCGGCGTCCTTGTGTTCCCACAGCAGGTACACGACATAGAGCATGCCGATCCCGCCGAGGCCGGGGGCGATCAGCGTCTTGAACCAGTGCTTGGACACCGGGTGGTTCTTGCGGATGTGGAAGTAGCTGATCACCGAGAACGCACACAGCGACTGCACGATCAGGATCGCCATCGTCCCGAGAATCGCCAGCAGCGTGTACATGTGCACGTAGGGGTCCATTCCGGCGAACAGGAAGGCCAGGATGATCACCAGCGCGATGCCACTCTGTACGAACGAGGCGATGTAGGGCGAACCGTGCGTGGGATGTGTTGAGCCGATGGTCTTCTGCAGCCCCTTGGACAGACCCTCACGGCCGAGCGCGTACAGATAGCGCGAGGCGCAGTTGTGGAATGCCATCCCGCAGGCGAACGATCCGGTGACCAGCAGGATGTTGAACACCGTGATGGCCCATTCGCCGTAGGCATTCCGCACCGGGGCGAAGAAGATCTCCGAGGACGTGGCCGAATCCTGTGCGAGTTCCACCGCGTGCTGCGGGCCGGTGCCGGCGATCGCCATCCAGGACACGAACACGTAGAACACGCCGACACCGACGACGCTCAGCATCGTGGCGCGGGGAATGATCTTCTTGGGGTTACGCGACTCCTCGCCGTACATCGCGGTCGACTCGAACCCGACCCATGACCAGAATGCGAAGAACAAGCCTAATCCGGCACTGGCACCGGCGATTCCAGCTGCCGGAGAGAAGGCGCCGATCGGGTTGATGGTCTCGGCGATCGCGAATCCCTGCGGGCCGCCGCCCTTGAACAGCACCGCCACCGCGCCGAGCGCCAACATCACGATCTCGGTCACCAGGAACACGCCGAGCACCTTGGCGGTCAGGTTGACGTCGAAGTAGGTCAGGGCCGCGTTGATCACCAGCATCAGCAGCGCCGGGATGATCCAGTGGATATGGACACCGAGCTGGGATTGCATGAAGTTCTGGAAGAAGAACGAGAAGATCCCGATGAGCGAGGCCTCGAACACCACGTAGGCCATGGTGATCAGCCCGCCGCTAGCCATCCCCACGATGCGGCCGAGGCCGTGGGAGATGTAGCCGTAGAACGCGCCGGTGGTGGTGATGTGCTTGGCCATGGTCGCGTAGCCGACGGCGAAGAGGCCGAGGACGACCGTCGCCACGATGTAGCCGGCCGGGGCGTGTGAACCATTTCCGAAGCCAACTGCGATCGGGACATTGCCGACCATTGCGGTGATCGGTGCTGCCGTCGCCACCGCCATGAAGATGACGCCGACCGTCCCGACGGCGTTGCGCTTTAGTCGCTGTACATCGTGAGCTGCAGATTCGCTCTTTGCGACAACTTGTTCGGTCATCTAGCGGAATACCTTCCAGGTAACAGTGGATGCTCGATGTGGCCTGGGCCACAGTGCGAACCTAAGGCATATTGGCACGACCAAAAGCGGTTCGCAAGCGCTACTCGCAACCATTGACATAAATGGTTGCGACCGTTTACGGTGAGGGCCATCACAGCTACCGGGTAGCTACTCAAGGGAGCCGCATGTACGACTACGGCACGTTCACGTTCGAATCCAAAGCCGAAGTGCTGGATAGGGCGAAGACGTTCTGGAATCCAGACAAGACGCAGTTCTGGACCGATACGGGTGTCGATCTGGTGATCGACCGCAGGGAAGGCTACTTCCTTTGGGACATGGAGCAGCGTCGTCTCATCGACATGCACCTCAACGGCGGCACCTACAACCTCGGTCACCGTAATCCCGAAGTGATGCAGGCGATTACCGAAGGCATGCAGCACTTCGACGTCGGTAACCACCACTTCCCCTCGGTGGCCCGTACCGCCCTGGCGCAGCGCCTGGTCGAGACGGCCCCGGCGTCGATCAAGAAGGTCGCGTTCGGGTCAGGTGGCGGCGAGGCCATCGACATCGCGCTCAAGAGCGCCCGGCACGCCACCAAGCGCCGCAAGATCGTCTCGATCGTCAAGGCCTATCACGGCCACACGGGCCTGGCGGTGGCCACCGGCGACGACAGGTTCGCCAAGTTCTTCCTGGCCGACCAGCCCGATGAGTTCCTGCAGGTGCCGTTCAACGACATCGCCGCGATGGAGAAGGTGCTGGCTCCCGGCGATGTCGCCGCGGTGATCATGGAGACCATCCCGGCCACCTACGGATTCCCCCTTCCCGCACCGGGATACCTGGAGGCGGTCAAGGCCGCCACCGAGAAGCACGGCACGCTCTACATCGCCGACGAGGTGCAGACCGGTCTGATGCGCACCGGTGAACTGTGGGCCATCACGAAACACGGCATCGAACCCGACATCCTGGTCACCGGCAAGGGCCTGTCCGGCGGCATGTACCCGATCACCGCGGCCCTCCTCGGCGATCGCGCAGCGCAGTGGCTCGATGAGGACGGCTTCGGCCACATCTCCACCTTCGGTGGCGCCGAACTCGGTTGTGTCGCGGCGATCAAGACCCTGGAGATCTGTACCCGACCCGAGGTGCGCTCGATGGTCCACTACATCTCCGACATCTTCGACCAGGGCCTGCGCCGCATCCAGGCCGACCACCCGGACTGGTTCGTCGGAATCCGGCAGAACGGTGTGGTGATCGGCCTGGAGTTCGACCATCCCGAGGGCGCCAAGTTCGTGATGCGCGAGCTCTACCAGAACGGGGTCTGGGCGATCTTCTCGACACTGGATCCCCGTGTGCTGCAGTTCAAACCGGGTCTCCTGCTCTCGCGCGAGCTGTGCGAAGACGTCCTGGACCGCCTCGAAGTAGCGGTGAGCCGGGCCAAGACCGCCGCCATCGGACGGAAGAACGGGTGAGCGAAGCGATGGAAAACCAACACGGTATGACCAGTACTGCACAGGCCGGCCACATGCTCGAACGGGCCAGGTGGGCCGCCGCGGCCTACGCCGACTACGACGCAGCCGCGGTGAGCAACATCGTCAACGCGGTGGCCGAGGCCGGCTACGCCGAGGCCGAACGCTTTGCCGCCGAGGCGGTCGCCGAGACCGGCATGGGTGTGGTGGCCGACAAGGTCACCAAGAACCGGGCCTGCTCCCGGGGCATTGTCGACTACTACCGGGGAGAAGATTATGTGTCTCCCCGGATAGACGATGCCCGCAAGATCGTCGAACTGCCCCGGCCCGCGGGTGTGGTGCTGGCACTGACGCCGACCACCAATCCCGTTGCCACGGTGTATTTCAAGGTGATCCTGGCGCTGATGACGCGCAACGCCGTCGTCGTCGCGCCACATCCGCGGGCCAAGCAGTGCTCGGCCGACGCCGCCCGTGTGCTCGCCGAGGCCGCCGTCGCGGCCGGCGCACCCGACGGCATCGTGCAGGTCGTCGACGAGCCGTCGATTCCGCTGGTCCAGGCGCTCATGGCCGACGAACGCACCGACGTCATCGTCGCCACGGGTGGCACCGGCGTGGTCCGTGCCGCGTACTCGTCGGGCAACCCCGCACTCGGGGTCGGCCCGGGCAACGTCCCCGTGTTCGTCGACGCCAGTGCGGACATCAACGCCGCCGCCAAGCGGATCGTGGACAGCAAGGCATTCGACAACTCGGTGCTGTGCACCAACGAGTCGGTGCTGATCGTCGAAGAGGCCATCGCCGACAAGCTGCGCTCGGCGCTGACCCGGGCCGGGGCGCACATCCTCGACGAGGACGGCGCCAAGCGGCTGCGGGCCTACATGTTCGCCGACGGCCACCTCAATACCGATGTGGTCGGACGGGACGCCGCGTGGATCGCGGGGCAGGCCGGTCTACGGGTGACCCCCAAGACCCGCGTGCTGATCGCGCCGTTCGACGACGTGATCACCGAGGAGATGCTCGCCCACGAGAAGCTGTCCCCGGTGCTCGGCATGACCACCGCTGCAGACGCGGCACGGGGCATCCGGGCGGCCCGGGCCGTGGTACGGATCGGCGGGGCCGGGCATTCCGCCGCCATCCACAGCGAGAACCCCTCGGTCATCACCGAATTCGCCGCGCAGGTCCCCGTACTGCGGGTATCGGTCAACGTCGGCAACTCCACCGGCAGCTCGGGGCTGGACACCAACCTGGCACCGTCGATGACCATCGGCACCGGGTTCGTCGGCCGCAGTTCGATCGGGGAGAACCTGCAGCCGCAGAACCTGATCAACTGGGCCCGTGTCGCCTACAACAGCGACGCCGGGGTACCGATGGGCAATTTCGCGGGCATCAACCCGTGGCACTCCCCGGCCGGTCCGGTGCCCGAATATCCCCGCGCCTCCAACGACCGCGACGGCGTGCCCGTCACGCCGCGCCGTTCGTACCCGACCGCCAACCGGTCGTCGGATCCCGGGCTGGACACGCTGCGCGCCGAACTGCGCGCACTGGTCGTCGAAGAACTCGCACAACTGATCAAGAGGTAGGGCTGTGGCTGAACTTCGTTCCTTCATTTTCATCGACCGGCTGCAACCGCAGACCATGTCATATCTGGGTACCTGGATCAAAGGTGCCCTGCCCAGGGCCAATCAGGCCGCCCAGATCATCGAGGTGGCTCCCGGTCTGGACATCGAGGGCGTCACCGACGTCGCCCTCAAACACGCCGAGGTCAAGGCTGGAATCCTGGTCGTCGAAAGGCAATTCGGCTACCTGGAGTTCCACGGCGAGACCGGGGCCGTCAAGGCCGCTGCCGACGCCGCGCTCGATGAGCTGGGCGGCGACACCGGAAGCGCTGTGGCACCGAATGTGCTGGCCTCGCGGATCATCTCCAGTGTCGACCATCAGCACGCGTTCCTGATCAACCGCAACAAGATCGGGTCGATGGTGCTGCCGGGTGAGTCGTTGTTCGTGCTGGAGGTTCAGCCCGCGTCGTACGCCATCCTGGCCACCAACGAGGCCGAGAAGGCCGCCGACATCAAGGTGGTCGACTTCCGGATGATCGGCGCCACCGGCCGCGTCTACCTGTCCGGTACCGAAGCCGACATCCGCACCGCGGCCCAGGCCGCCCAGGACGCGCTCGCCAGGGCCACGGCATGAACCGTGACGAGCTGCGCGCCCTGGTGCGCGAGGTGGTGCGGGAGGCCGTCCGGGATGCCGGCGCCGCCGCCAAGACTCCGGGGCCGGTGGCTGTCCCCCCACCACCGGCTCCGGCTCCAAAAGTGCCACCTACAGTCGCGGCCCAGTTCGGTGTGGAGCCCACCGGGCCCCGCGCCGTCGACGGCAAGAACCGCACCGAGACCGTGCAGCTGGGCAACGACAGGGACCTCGACACCTTCGTCCGGAAGTTGTTGCGTCTCTTCGAAAGCCCCAAGACACGCGCTGACCTGAAGGCCGGCCGGCTCAGCTTCCGGTTGGCCGGAGCATCCCGCACGTCGGGTGGCGGGGCCAGCAGGCGCATCGACAGCGGCGCGGTCACCGAACGTCAGATCGCCGACATGGCCGGCGGCACGCTCGTGCTCGGTCGCAAGGCGGTGCTCACCCCGCTGGCCCGGGAGAAGGCCCGCACCTTGGGAATCAAGATTGAAAAGGAGCCAAAGTGCTAGCAGCGACTGTCACCGGCAACGTGTGGTCGACCCGACGCATCGACGGTATCCCCGCGGGCGCCTTCCTCGAGGTCGAGGTCGACGGCACCGGATCGAAGCTGATCGCCTTCGATGTCCTGGGCACCGGCGTGGGCGAGCACGTCCTCGTGTCCCAGGGCTCGGTGGCTTCGGGTTGGTTCACCGGAACCCCGCCGCCCGTCGACGCCCTCATCATCGGATCCATCGATATCAATTCAGACACCCAACCCTGATACCGAACCCAACAAACAAGGAGAAACAACTATGTCCAGCAACGCAATCGGATTGATCGAAACCAAGGGCTTCGTGGCTGCGCTGGCCGCCGCCGATGCCATGGTGAAGGCCGCCAACGTCACCATCACCGATCGGCAGCAGGTCGGCGACGGCCTGGTCGCCGTGATCGTCACCGGTGAGGTGGGTGCGGTCAAGGCCGCCACCGAGGCCGGCGCCGAGACTGCCTCGCAGGTGGGCGAACTGGTCAGCGTGCACGTCATCCCGCGTCCGCACAACGAGCTCGGCGCGCACTTCTCGGTCGCCAGCAAGTAGCCATGCCTACCAAAGCGGAGGAGAGCACGCGGATTCGCACCCAGATCCGCGTCTACCTGTTGGTGGAGGATCTGCAGCGCCAGTTCGCTGCGTACCTCGGAACGCCGACCCGGGCGCGGGGATACCCGCCGTACGAGGGTGAGCATGCGCTCATCGTCGAGGTATCCCCCGCCCTGGCCATCGAGCGGGTGATCGATCTGGCCCTGCGTGAAGTCCCCGGCATACAGCCCGGAATCCTGTACGTGGAGCGCCAGTTCGGCGTCCTGGAGATCCACTCGGCCAATCTGGACGATGTCCGGCGGGCCGGCGAGGCGATCCTGGCCGGCACCGGCAACAAGGCATCTGACCAGTTGCGGCCGCGGGTCCTCTACCACGACATCATCGAGAACATCACCGATCAGCACGCGGTGATCCTCAACCGCAACCGGCAGGCATCGATGATCCTGCCCGGGCAGTCACTGCTGGTGTACGAGATGACCCCGGCGCTGTTCGCGGCGGTCGCGGCCAATGAGGCGGAGCGCGCCGCACCCGGGCTTACTGTGGTCGACGTGCAGATGATCGGCGCTGCTGGAAGGCTCTACATCGGTGGCAGCACCGCGGATGTCACGGTGGCACGGGACCGGATCACTGCAGTGCTCGACAGTATCGAAGGACGGGATCACTAATGGTCATCACCGACGAGATCGATGTCGCACAACTGGCGTTACGCCAGTACGACATCGGGACGGACGCGACCCTGCGGTTGCTGAACCTGTCCGAGAATGCCACGTATCTCGTCGAGGACGGCAGCACCCGGTCCATCCTTCGAGTGCACCGGCAGGACTACCACCGCCCCCACGAGATCGAGTCCGAACTGGACTGGCTGCAGGCACTTCAGACCGACAGTGACGTCACGGTGCCCTCGGTGCTGCCGGCCACTGACGGTCGGCGGCTGGTCACTGTCCAGGGCGAGGAGACCGGCGGAATCGCCCGGCATGTCGTACATTTCGGCATGGTCGCCGGGGCCGAACCCGACGAAGGGTCGTTGACCCTCGACGATTTCCACACGCTGGGCCGGATCACCGCTGCGCTGCACGACCATTCGCAGCGGTGGGAACGCCCGGCCGGGTTCGGCCGGTTCTCGTGGGACTGGGAGCACAGCCTCGGCGCGAAACCGCGCTGGGGCCGCTGGCACGATGCCGAAGGCGTCGGCCCGGCCGAGCAACAGGTGCTCGAACGCGCCCAGGCGCTGCTGCACGACCGACTGCAGGCGTACGGCACCGGCTCCGACGTCTACGGGCTCATCCACGCCGATCTGCGGCTGGCCAACCTGTTGGTGGACCCTGACCCCGCAGGAACTCCCAACATCACCGTCATCGACTTCGATGACTGTGGATTCGGTTGGCATTTCTATGATTTCGGCACCGCCGTATCGTTCATCGAACACGACCCAGCCCTGCCGGAATGGCAGGACGCCTGGGTGAGCGGCTACCGCACGCGACGCGACCTGCCGGCCTCCGACGAGGACATGCTGGCCTCGTTCGTGCTGCTGCGCAGGCTGTTGCTGCTGGCCTGGATGGGCAGCCACAGCCACTCCAGGGAATCGGCCACCAAGGCCATAAGCTATGCCGCGGGTAGCTGTGAACTCGCCGAGCGCTATCTGCGCTCCAACGGCCTCACCTTGACCTGACTCTCAAAGGATCCCAACCATGTTCGCATCGCTTCAGGGCCGCTCGGCCATCGTCACCGGCGGCAGCAAGGGCATCGGCCGCGGCATCGCCCAGACTTTCGCAAATGCCGGCGTGGACGTCTTGATCACCGGTCGCAACCAGACCGACCTCGATGAGACGGTCTCGGCGCTCGCCGGCACCCCGGGCCGGGTCAGCGCCCTACGCGCCGACGTGACCAGCCCCGAAGACGCCCGGCAGGTGGTCGACGCCGCCGTCGAACGGCACGGCGGCCTGGACATCGTCTGCGCCAACGCCGGCATCTTCCCGTCCGGACGCCTGGAAGACCTGACCCCCGACGACATCGACCAGGTCCTCGCGGTGAACTTCAAGGGCACCGTCTATATCGTGCAAGCCGCCCTCACGGCACTGACCGCCAGCGGCCATGGACGCGTCGTCATCACTTCGTCCATCACCGGCCCGATCACCGGATACCCCGGTTGGTCGCACTACGGTGCATCCAAGGCTGCCCAGCTGGGCTTCCTGCGCACCGCGGCGATGGAACTGGCACCGAAGAAAATCACCGTCAACGCCGTCCTGCCCGGCAACATCGTCACCGAGGGCCTCGATGAAATGGGCCCCGATTACCTCAACCAAATGGCCTCGGCAGTGCCTGCCGGTCGCCTCGGTTCGGTCGCCGACATCGGTAACGCGGCGTTGTTCTTCGCCACCGACGAGGCCGCCTACATCACCGGACAGTCGCTGGTCGTGGACGGCGGACAGATTCTGCCCGAATCGCACATGGCGATCGCTGAACTCTAGTTCAACCTGGATAGAATTGGCTGGACCAATACACGGGCAGGGGGCCGGGGTGGCAGTTCACAGCGAAGAGTTGCGCAGGCACATCGTCGCCGACATCAACGCGGGCACCCCCGGCGCCAAACTCGGCAGCGAGCGTGACCTGGCCGAACGCTACGGCACCAGTCGCTCCAGCCTGCGCCAGGTGCTGGCCGCGCTGGAAGAAGCCGGGATGGTGCACCGGGTGATCGGCCGGGCCGGCGGCATCTTCATCAGCCACGGCCAGGTGGAGCGGCATCTCTCCGATGTGGTCGGTGTGCCCGCCTTCCTGGCCAACCAGGGTTACGTCGCGGGCACCCGGGTGCTCTCGACGCGCATCACCACCCCCGACGACGCCACCCGGAGCGCGCTGCGGCTGGGTGCAGGCGATTACGTCATCGAGATCCAGCGCGTCCGCCTGGCCGACGGCTCGCCTATCTCGCTCGAACACGCCCAGTTCCCCGCAGACGCGTTCCCCGGCCTGCTCGACCAGCAGTTGGGTGGGTCACTCTACGAAATCCTGCAATCCCGATACGGTTTGGTCACCGGCCGGGCCGATGAGCGGATCGAGGCAGTCAACGCCACCAGCAATGAAGCCACCCTGCTCGGCATCAAGCCCAAGGCGGCACTGCTGTTGATCACGCGGGTCACCTACGACCAGAACGGTTCCCCGTGCGAGTTCTCCCGCGACCTGTTCCGCGGGGACCGCACGGCGCTGGCCGTCACGGCGAAGGGCAGCGGCATCGCCACCCACGCCGATGCCAACACCGCCTCTGTCACCCTGCAGCGCCAGGCCGGCTGACGGAATACTCCACCGCCCGGGTCGATTTCGTCACTCGTCCTGAGGCTCGTCGTCGGGGCTCACGATCCGGAAGCCGTCAGGCTCGACGATCGCCTCGTCGACGTCGCGCGCAGGCCCCGGCCCGGCCGGCTTGTCGGGCCGCTCCGCCTCCAGCTTGCGCTCGAGCGATTCCGGCTCGCCCGCACGGTCAGCACCGTGCAACTGCTCCGGCGGATCGACCACATCGTCGCCGTCGGCATTGGCGACTTCGTCGGAATCGGTCGACTCACTCGGCGACAGAGTGTCGTCCGGGCCATTTTCGATATCGCTCATGGTGGTGGAATGCCCACGGCACCGCCGCGGGAAACTCCGGCAGATCGATCAGGCCGCACTCTGAGCAGGCGCGGCGGTCACACCTTTGACGAAGTCGCCGATATAACCGATGGCCCGCCTGCCTTCCGGCAGGACCTCGGCGGCGAGCGGGAAGTCGTGGATCTGGCCGCTCCAGACGTGAAGCTCGCAGGGTACATGCGCAGCGGCCAGCCGGTCGGCCACCAATTCCGAGTCCGCCAAGAGTAATTCGTCCGCGCCCACATGGATCATGACCGGTGGCATGCCCGCCAGCTCCGCGGTGGCCGGGTCGATCAACGGCTCGGCGTCACACCGGCCGGGCTCACATTGGCTGCGCCGCACACAGTGAGCGAATGCCGACAACGCCGCACCGGTGAACATCGAGCACCGAGAGACATTGCGGTGAGCCAGTTTTTGCGCCGGGTTGAGATCGATCAACGGCGAGATCGCGGCCAGACCAGCCGCCGGCACCACACCGCGGGCCAACGACCTGAGTGCCGTCCCGAAGGCCAGGTATCCGCCGGCCGAGTCACCGGCGATCACTGTCCGCTCGGCGTCGTAGCCTCGCCGCCGAAGCCAGGACAACCCGGCCAGGGCATCCTCGACGGCGTCGGCAAGGCCGCACACGGGCAACATCCGGTAGCCGACGTTGAGCACCAGCGCGTCTGCCGCAGCCGACAATCGAGAAGCCAGAGCACGGTGGGTGTTGAGCCCACAGGTAAGAAACGCCCCACCGTGCAAGTACAGAATCGCGTTACGCCCCGATGTCCCCGGTGCGCGCACCAGTTCCGCCCGGCAATTCGGCAGTGCCACGGGCTGCACCGACACCGGCGAGCGCCGCGGGACCAATCCGACAAGATGATCGATGGAGCTGAGCGGCCACGCCAGATCAGGCTGCAACGCCCAGGCACGGATCGCGTTCTTCACGGCCAACCGACAGCCGATTCCCAGGACCGCGGCCTCAAGGCTGCTTCTGCGATGCAATACCCGTTTCGCCGCGTATGCCCCGGTCATGTCGATCATCTCCTGTTGTCATCACAACGAATACCCGCACTTGCGCGTGGCAAACGGTCGATCGGGTATTCCACGGCAATGCACAGCGCAGCGCCGTTCGTCCCTGAGACACATGAGTTGTCCGAACTGGCCAGCGCGGCGCGGCACTGTGAAGGATGTCCGCTGTATCGCGACGCCACCCAGACTGTCTTCGGGTCCGGACGACCGTCTGCACGGGTGATGCTGATCGGCGAGCAGCCGGGCGATCAAGAGGACCGGGCGGGAGAACCCTTCGTCGGTCCGGCCGGCCGTCTCCTGGACAAGGCCCTGACCGCTGCCGAGATCGACCGAGACGAGCTCTATCTCACCAACGCCGTGAAGCACTTCAAGTTCACCACCAACGAGCGCGGTAAACGCCGTATCCACAAGACCCCCAGCCGAACCGAGGTGGAGGCATGCCGGCCATGGATCGTCGCTGAATTGGACACGGTCTCCCCGGAGGTCGTCCTTCTTCTCGGGGCGACGGCGGCGAAATCCCTGCTGGGAAACGACTTTCGGGTCTCGCGCCACCGCGGGGAGATCCTCCGTGCCGACGGCCTGATGTCCGACGGGGACCCGGCACTGGTGGCGACGATTCACCCGTCGGCCGTGCTGCGCGGGCCGTCGCAGACGCGGGACGAAGCCTTCGACGGACTGGTCGCCGACCTTCGCACCGCCTACGCAACGACGCGAACCGTGCGCAGCGAAGGATCGGCGGGGTCCGGCACGTTCATCCCTGCCGCCAAACCGGTACGCAGGTAATCCAGGACCGCCTCGTTGATCCGTTCACCGGGAACCACTGCCGGGATGCCCGGCGGGTACGGGGTGATCTGCTCGGCGGAGATCCGGCCGGCCGCCTGCTCCACCGGAACATCCTCGACCCGGCCGAAAAACGCATCGCGGGGCGACGCCACGGTCTCCAGCTCCAACTCCGTCGGCGAAGGCAGGTCGACGCGCGGCGGCGGGTCGAAATCGTAGGCGGCCTTGCGCCACAGCTTCAGCGCCTCGACCAGCCGGCCCGCGGTATCCGGGCCGTCGGCCAACGACATGGTGGCCAGGACCCGGCGATGGTCGGTCATCCCCAGGTCGAGTTCACAGCGCTTCCGCAACCAGTCTGCCGCCTGGTAGCCCGACGTACCGGTCCCGGCCACATCGATCAGCACCTGCAACCGATCCAGATCGTGTGAGGCCTGCTTGCCCAGTAGCTCCTTGTCGAGCACCTCGACATCGTCGATCTCCTCGATCTCGCGCCGGGTCTGCCCAGCCAGATCCAGTGCGGCGCCCATCAACTCGTGACCGTGCTCGACCATCTGCCGACGCCAGCCGTCAATCGCGCTGTACACCAGTACATTCGGGCTCGTCGTCATGAGGAGATCCGCACATGCCGATAGGCGGTCCTCGTCCACGAGATCGCCCTGCAGATGAAACACCGAGCCCTGCTCGAAACCGGCTCCCATCTTGTGCACGCTGACCACGCACACGTCGGCGCCCGCGTTCATCGCCCACGTCGGCAGATCCTCGTGGAAGGGCAGATGCGCGCCCCAAGCCTCATCGACGATCAGCGGCTTGCCCCGGCGGTGGCAGACCTGGGCGATGCCCTCGATATCGGCGCAGGTGCCGTACGGACTGGGGCTGACGATCAGCGCGGCGGCGGCATCCGGGTGCCGCTGCCAGGCCTCCTCGACCTGTTGCGGTGACGGCGGGTGGGAGAGGTGGCGTTCGGCGTCCCATTGCGGGGTGATCCAGCGGGGCACCAGACCCGAGAAGATCAGGCCGGCCACCACAGACTTGTGGCTGTCCCGGCTGAGCAGGAGACTGCCATCGCACCCGGCCACCGCCATCATGGCGGCCTTGACCGACAGCGAACTGCCGCACGTCGAAAACCAGGCCGCCTGCGCTCCCACGGCCTCGGCCATCAGGTCCTCCGCCTGCTTCAGATAGCCATTGCTCATCCGTCGGTCATCGAGGCCGCCGCTGGCCAGAACATCGCTGAAGAACGGCTCTCGACCCAGTACCTGCAGCACCCGCCGATCGACACCGCGGCCCTGGCGATGCCCTGGCGGCGAGAACCCGTACCGGTTGGAAGTGTGGTACTCGTGCAGCGCGTCAAGCAGCGGCGCCGCGGCCTGATTGCCCGTCATGGCGGGTGAGTACCCACATCAGCCCAACCGCCACACACGCGGCCGTCATCACCGCGAATGCTGTCGGGAACGAGAACGAGGTGGCCAGCGCACCGACAGCCAGAGAGCCGAGACCGGTACCGGTGTCGAATCCGACGTTCCAGGCCACGCTGACCGCACCGCGCGCGTGCTCACCGGTCGCGGCGAACGCCTGCACCAGGGTGAGGTTCTGCAGGGCCCCGTAGGCGATCCCGAGCAGGACACAGCCGAGGATCACCCCGGCCGCGCCGCGGGTCGAGCCGACTCCGATGCCGATCGCGATCACCGCAAGGCCGACCGCACCGATTCCCAGCATCGGGGCGATGAATCTTGCCGGGCCATGACGATCGGCGACGCCCCCGATCCACCACCGGGCCAGCGCGGCCGTTCCGGTCATTCCGAGCAGTGCCGCGAATGCGGTGGTGGCGCCACCCAGTTGCGGGGCGAAGGTCAGGATTCCGCCGCCGGCCGCGGTGATCACCACAAGTGCGGCGATCGGCCCGACCAGCCCGCCGACACCGTGCAGCCGATCGGAGTGCACCTCGTGGGCCAGGATCGGGGCGGGGCGGGCGAAAGCCAGCGGCAGCCCCAGTAGCGGGGCGGCGGCCAGCGCGAACACCAACTGATAGCCGACATGCTCGGCCAGCCACGGCGCCAGCGGAATGAGCACGAACTGCGGTGCCGCGATGGCCAACCCGTACGCTCCGATCGCCCGGCCGCGGCGCTCCTGCGGGATCAGCGCCGCGATACCGCTGACACCGCAGACCGTCAGGACGCCGAAACCCAGTCCACGCAACGCCGCCAGCACCAACACCTGCCACAGGGAAGTGGCCAGCGGGTGCAGCAGTGCCGGAGCTCCCAGCAGTACCAGCCCGAGCGACAGCGTGAGCGCCCATCCGGCGCGCCGCAACAACCGCCCGACCAACAACTGCGCGATGACGGTGCACAGCATGAGCAGGCCATTGACCACTCCGGCCCCGAGGTTGTCCGCGCCGATCCGCACGGCCCACATGGGGGCCACCGGTAGCAGCAGGGAGAAGCCGGCGAATCCCAGTGCGGCACAGGCCAACAATGCGGGCATGCCGGGTACCCGCCACACGCTGTCGCGGGTCACCGCCGGAACACCACCGCACCGGCGATGATGGTAGCGGCCACCAGATCGGCGTCGAGCGTGTCCACCACCCTCTGCGGGGAGGCCGCCAGCAGGCACAGGTCGCCAGGCTCGCCGGGGGCGATGCGGCGCGGCCGGGCCGGCTGGGTGGCGCTGCCCAGGAACAGCGTCAGCGCGCGACGCCCCGAGATCCGTTCGACCGGGTTCAGCACCACACCGTGCGGGGTACGCCGATCCATCGCGGCGCGCATGGCCGCCCATGGGTCGGGGGCGCCGAACGGCGCGTCCGTGGCCAGCGCCACCGACACCCCGGCGGCCAGCAGAGTCGCCAGCCGCCACAGTTGATCGTGTTCGGCGCCAGGCACATCCGCGTGGTACTGGTCGCCGCGCTCCGCGACGAAATTGGGTTGGGTCACCACCGTGATCCCGAGGGAGACGAGGTCGTCGATACAGTCCTCGGGCACCATCGCGGCATGCTCGATCCGGTCGGCCGGGTGACTGCCTGCGGCGCGTAGCGCGGCGATGGTGACGACGAGTTGGGCAGCCGTCACGCAATGCACGGCCACGGGTTGACCGCCACGGTGCCGCTCGGAGATCCACGCCGTCAGCTCGTCCAGGTCGAGTGCGTCATCGTGCAGGATTCGCTTGCCCGGCGCCAGGTAGTGCACGCGTTGCCGCATCCCGGTGGGGCGGTCCGCGGGCTGCAGGTCCGGGGTCGCATCGGTGACGCCGGTGACGCCATAGCCGGCGAGGCGAGCGCTGAACTCCGCGATCTGAGTGGGACGCCGCTGCAATGCATCCGACCAGGTCGGGTCCGCGCTGCGCAGCCGCCCATCGGGATGATCGCCCAATCCCAGGGCCGCGAGACCGGGCGAATTCACCATCCACATCACCCCGCTGCGATGCTGCACCCGCACCGGGGTGCCCGGCAGCAACCGGTCCAGCAGGTGCCGGTCCAACGGGCCGGCCACCGCCTCGTGATAGCCGACGGCCCGGATCCAGCCGTCGCTGCCCACGACCGCGGCCGTCAGCGCCTGCGCCAGTGCCGCCTCATCGGCCACCTCGGCTGGGCCGACCCGGATCGAATCCTGCTCGGCTGCAGCCGAATGCACGTGTAGATGGTGATCGTGCAGCCCTGGGATCACGGCACCCGATGCGGCGTCGAGCACCTCTTCACCGGGCTCGGGCGACAGCGACTCCGCGACCTGCTCGATGGTCTCGCCGACCCGGATGTCGACCACCGCTCCGTCCAGCAGCGTCGCGTGACGAATCAGCATGGGGCCACGGTCCGTTCCGCCACCAACCGGCGCACCGCCTCGTTGTCGGCTCCGAGTTCGGGGCCGGCCGCACCTGGAGTGGGCCGGACCGCCTGCACCCGGGTGCCGTCACCGTCCGATGAGCGGTACCCGGCAGCCACCGCCGCCATCGAGAACTCGATCAGCTCACCGCCACCGCGTGCGCGCGATTGCGCCACCGCAGCGGCGGCGTGCAGTCCGGTGAGAGGGTCGGCGATGGCGTCGCCGCTGAACATCGGTGCACCGTCTTCGTATTCGACCAGGCCACCGGATACCGCGGCATCATCCCCGAACGCCACCCAGTCGGCCCTGTCCCCACCGGTACCGTGACCGGTGATGCGCAGCCAGATCCGCCCTGGCCGGTCCGAGACTCTGTCCGGCCCCAGGCCGCGACGGGCCAGCGCGGCCGGCCGCGAGGCCTCGATCACCACATCGGCCGCGTCGATCAGTGCGCCCAGCCCATTGGGATCGTCGAAATCAGTGGCGTATGAAAGCTTTCCACCGTTCATCCAGTCGAAGAACTCCGGCTCCCCGGCGCGAGTGCCGTCCGGCCGGCTCCAGCTCTCGACCTTGACCACGGTGGCCCCGGCCCGGGCGAGCAGCTGACCGCACAGCGGCCCGGCCCACATCGACGACAGATCGGCCACCAGCACCCCGGCCAGCGATGCCGGCCCTGCCGGGCCGAGCGAGCGCACCAAGGGGGGCGCCGGCCGCGTTTCGCCCAGCACGCCGACCGGCAACCCGAGCAGGCGAGCGCGTTCGGCGACCGTCGCGGCGCTGGTTTCCGCCACCCACCTCCGGATCGCCGGCCAGGCATCGGCGGCTACCGAATCATCCTGCAGCAGTGCGGGGATCATGGCGATGTCGTCGGGGCGCGAGAGGGTCAGGGCACACCATCCGTCGCGAGCAGCCAACAGGTGCGTCGCCCCACCCGCCGAGATCTGCCCCCGGGGCGCGATGTCCAACAGCGCGGCGCGTCCGGTCAGCAGTTCGACGGCATCGAGCGGCACACCGGTGTGTGCGGTGAAGCCGTCGGCGACCTCCTGGGCCTGCCTCAGCAGGGCCCTCGGAATCGCCAACTCCGCCATCAGAACTGCAACGCGCTGAACCGCCAGTCCAGCACCTGGCGGTCGGGGTCGTCGGGTCCGCCGGCCGCGTACACCAGCGAGCGCAACCGCAGCACCCCGGCATCGGCCGATTCCACGTGCAGCTCACTGAACAGGGTGTCGCCCTCGTGCACCGGACCGGTGTGGTCGCAGGACTCCCAGCCCAGCACGGTCACCAGGTTGGGCAACAACCGGTTGGCCTGGGCCAGCGCGAGCCCGATGGTGTGTCCGCCGTACACCAGGCGCTGGCCACCGGCCCGCCAATCATGATGGGTGGCAGCAATGTTCAAGGTCAGCCGGGCCAGTTCCGGGGCACTACTGACCACATCGGCGGTGCTGTGCAGCACTGCGCCGGACAGGCCCGGATCGAAATGCGGTCCGGGCACCCGGGCGCGGAATGCCTCGGCATCCCATCCGGCGGTCGGGTTCGGCGCGGTGGTATCGGCCCCGATCGCCGATAGGTCGTCGGCGTGTCCGGTGTCGACGTCATCTCCGGACAGCGGCAACATCGCACAGCGGTAGAAGTCGAGGACCTTGCGGTCCTGCTGGTCGACGGTCGTCATCCGCAGGGCGGCCAGACCGGTGGCCGCGCGGCCCGGCTTCGTCGAATTCTGTTTGAGACCAACCACTTCGGTGCGGGTATACAGGGTGTCCCCGATCACCGGGCAGCGGTGGAACGCCAGGCCGCGGTAGAACAGGTTGGCCTTGACCCGCTGCGTCACCAGCGTGCTCTGACCGATCGCCACATCGCAGACCAACCCCGGGTGTGCCAGCGGCCCCGGCTCTCCCGTCACTGCGGTGGCGAGGTCGGCGTCGAGCGCCAGCCGCAACCGGTCGCCGAGGATCGCCTGATGCGTCGCGGCCGCACCGGCGGTCAGCGTCATAGACGGTGCGGTGTCGAATACCTGGCCAACCACCAGGTCATCGAAGTACGGGCCACCCTGTTTCACATCTGGCACTATGCCACCTCGTCTACGAGGCCCCACGTCTGCGCCGTCGCGGCGTCGATGGTGCGCCCGGAGAGCACCAGATACGCGGTGCGCCACCGGCCGATGCGTCGCGTGATGCTCACCGTGCCGCCCGCGCCGGGAATCAGTCCCAGGGCCAGTTCCGGCAGGCCGACGACGGCGTCCGGGTGGCACCGTACCCATCCGCAGAACGAGGCCATCTCCAGACCGCTGCCCAGCACCTGACCGTGCACCTCGGCGCGGCAGCGCCGTCCCAGCCTTTCGGTGAGTTCAGCGAGGACCAGGGCCGGGCTGTGCCGGGTCCGGGCCAGATGGGCGCTGGCCGGGTCGGTGAATGTGCCGAACTCGGCCAGATCGCCGCCGCTGCAGAAGGATCGGCCGTTTCCAGCCAGCACCACCTCGTCGACCGACGGATCCAGTCGGGCCACCTCGAGGGCCTCCAGCAGGGCGCCCCGGGCGTCGGTGGAGAACGCGTTGTGCCGCTGCGGCCGGTTGAAGCGGACGTGCAGCGTGTTCCCGTCACGGTGGGCCTGCACCGGGTCCGGCAGCAGCGGCGCGTTGGCGGGCCCGCGCTCGGCCAGCCACCGGGCGAACTCCGAACCCGACTGCAGCGTCGAGTAGGCCAGCGATTCCGTGATCACCCCGGCGCGGGTCGGCCCGTCCGGATCGAGCGAACGCAGCACGTCATCACACACCGCGGCGGCCTGCGGCCACGCCTGGCAGCGCTCGGTGAGTTCGGCCAGGGCCTGCTCGACCGAGTCCACGGTGACCGCTCGCCGGTCGGTGCTGGGGCGCTCGGTCAACGTGAACGTCACGGCATCGGTCGGGGCGTCGACCCCGACGTGGATCCCCGCGGGCAGTTCCAGGACGGTCACGAGTACTTGTTTATCAGCTCCTGCTTGTACAGCTTGCCGGTATCGGTGCGGGGCAGTTCGATCTCGAACGAGATGGTCCGCGGGCACTTGTAATGCGTCAGCTTGTCACGTAGCCAGGCCAGCAGTTCCTCGGCGAATTCCGGGGTCGCATCGGCCGGGTCGACGGTCTGCACCACGCCCTTGACGCTCTGCCCCATCTCGTCGTCCGGGATGCCGAATACCGCGGCGTCCATCACCTTCGGGTGCACGACGAGCATGTTCTCGGCTTCCTGCGGGTAGATGTTGACCCCACCCGAGATGATCATGTGGTGGCGGCGGTCCGTCAGGTACAGGTAGCCGTCCTCATCGACATAGCCGATGTCCCCCACGGTCTTCCAACCGTGCGACTCACGCGAGGAGGCGGTTTTCTCGGCGTCGTTGAGGTATTCGAAATCGGCACCGCCCTCGAAGTAGATCTCGCCGGCCTGACCGGCGGGCAGTTCGTTGCCGTCCTCGTCGAGGATGTGCACCAGGCCGTTCATCGGCTTGCCGACCGAACCAGGGTGCGTCAGCCAGTCCTCGGCGAAGATCACCGTCGCGCCGATGGCCTCCGAAGAGGCGTAGTACTCGTCGACGATGGGCCCCCACCAGTCGATCATCTGCTGCTTGATTTCCACCGGACACGGTGCGGCCGCGTGCATCACGCGCCGCAGGCTCGACACGTCGTACGAATTACGCACGCTTTCAGGGAGTTTCAGCATCCGGGTGAACATCACCGGGACGAACTGGCCCTGGGTGACCTTGTGTTTCTGGATGGCGTCCAGGCAACCTTCGGCGTCGAACTTCTCGAGCACCACGGTGGTGATGCCGGCGGCGTGGGTCTGCATCGACCACACCGAGGGTGCGGTGTGATAGAGCGGCGCCGGGCTGAGGTACACCGAATCGGGCTGCATCCAGAATCCGACCAGGGCCGACATCATGCCGGGGGTTTCCGACGGCGGCACATGCGGCAGTTCACGTTTGATGCCCTTGGGCCGGCCCGTCGTCCCCGACGAGTACTGCAGCAGATCGCCGTCCATCTCGTCGGCGATCGGGGTGCTCGGCAGGTCCGAGACGGCCTCCGGGTAGCGCTTCCAGCCGTCGAGTTCGCTGGAGGCGCTTGTCGCCGACGGTTCGGCTCCGTCGGCAATCAGCAGAGTGCCCGGCAAGCCGTTGGGCAGCTCCTTCTCCAGGCCGCCCAGGACGTCCTTGAGGACGGCGGAGCCGACGATGGCCTTGGCTCCGCTGTTGTCGATGATGTAGGCCGCCTCGGCGGCAGTCAGGTGCGTGTTGATCGGCACGTAGTAGAGCCCACTGCGGCGGGCCGCCCACATCACCGCATGAATGTGCTCGTTGTTCTCCATGAGGATCGCGACCACATCGCCCTCCTGCAGACCCTGCTGCCGGAAGTAGTGGGCCAGCCGATTCGCGCGGGCTTCGAGCTCACCGAAGGTGACGACGGTTCCCGTCGGGTGGAGGATGATCGCCGGCTTTTCGGGGTTGGCCTCGGCATGCTCGCGGATCTGCATGATGGCACTGTAACCGGCGCCACTTGACAGGTGTCAATTAGGTCGGGGTTACACCCGCCGGGCTGGCCGTGAGCAGGTGTTTGACTGCAGAAGCACCGGGACCGCTCGCACCGCCAAAGTCGTGTCCGGCCCCGCGCAACGGTCCTACGATGTCAGAACGCCCAGCGGATCCAGCGTGGGGAGCGCCGATGCGATTCACCGAACGGCGCTGAGGACGGCCCAGACATGCCGTCGGGAGTCCTCACGTTTCTGTTCACCGATATCGAGGGATCCACTCGACGGTGGGAGTCCGACCGTGACGCCATGCGGGCGGCGCTCGAGGTCCACGATGAGGTGCTGCATCGGACGATAACCGAGCATGAAGGACAGGCATTCAAACACACCGGCGACGGGGTGTGCGCTGTCTTCACCTCACCAGCGGGCGCCGTCGAGGCCGCGGTGGCCGCGCAGCGGGAGTTGGGACTGCCGGTCCGAATGGGTATCGCCACCGGAGAAGCTCAATTGCGCGGCGACGACTACTTCGGACCCGTGCTCAACCGAGCGTCCCGCATCATGGCCGCCGGCCACGGTGGACAGATCCTGCTCGACGGAGTGACATCCGAAATGCTGAGCGACGTAGACCTCATCTCGGTTGGCCCCCGCACGCTCCGCGATATCACCAAACCTGTTGAGCTTTTCCAGGTTCGGGCAGATGGCCTACGCGCCGAGTTCCCACCGTTGAATACGATCGATGCCCAGCCAGGCAATCTGCGAACGCCGAGCACGAGCCTCATCGGCCGCGCGGCCGAACTCGACGAGTTGGACACGACTCTGAAAGCACACCGCGTGGTGACGTTGACCGGTGTCGGCGGTGTCGGCAAGACCCGTCTCGCACTGGAGTTGGCTTCACGATCCGCAGACCGGTACCCGGATGGGGTGTTCGTCATCGAACTTGCCGCGGTCGGAGACCCGGCAGCCGTACCCGATGAGGTCGCAGCCGTGCTCGGAATCACCCAACAGGCAGGATTGAGCGTCTCAGATAGTGTCGCCGTGGCGTTGGAAGGCCGATCCCGGCTGCTGGTGCTCGACAACTGCGAACACGTCCTTGACGCCACGGCGGACCTGGTCGAACGGATCTTCGCCCATTCCGACACCGTCGGAATCCTGGCCACCAGCCGGGAAGGGCTCCGACTCAACGACGAACAGCTCTGGCCGGTACCGTCATTGGATATCCGGGCCGGCAACAATTCGGCCGCTGCCGCATTGTTCATCGATCGGGCGCAAGCGGTGTCACCGTACGCCACGTTCACCGCACCAGCGGAGGCCGCCGCAGTAGTCGAGATCTGCCGCAAGCTCGACGGGATTCCGTTGGCGATCGAGCTTGCGGCGTCCCGCACCGGGTCGATGACGGCTGCCGAGGTGCGGGACCGCCTCGATGATCGCTTCCGATTGCTCATCGGAGCACGGCGCGGGTTGGAGCGCCACCAGACGCTGCGCCACGCTGTGCAATGGTCCTATGACCTCCTGCAAGGCGATGAAAAGGCCCTGCTGGCACGGTGTTCCGTGTTCTCCGGCGGATTCGATCTGGCGGGAGCGTGCGCGGTGTCGGGCTCCAGCGACGAACTCATCACCTTGGATCTCCTCGATGCCCTGGTCCGCAAGTCGCTGCTGGTGGCCGACCGAGCATCCGCGCGAACCCGCTATTCGATGCTGGAGACGATCCGCCAGTTCGCCGAGGAACAACTCGTCGAATCAGGCGACGGCCAAGCTGTCCGCGCCGCGCACGCGCGCTACTTCGCGAACCTGGAGCCGGAAGTGCTTGCCCTGTGGGACAGCCCGCTCCAGCGGGAGTCCTACGCATGGTTCTCCGGCGAACTGCCGAACCTGCGTGCGGCATTCCGATGGGTGGCCGATCACGGCGACCTCGATACCGCCGCCACGATCGCGGTGACGTCGATCTTCCTCGGGTACTTCCTCGAGCAATGGGAGCCCATCGCCTGGGTCGAGGAGATAATCCCACTCGCAAGAGCAACTCGACATCCGCGGCTGGCGCAGTTGTACGTGGGGGCTGCGAACTGTGCGGCATTGGGCCGACTCAACGACTTCGACGAGTACGCCGACGCCGCCCGGGCGGCGATCGACAGCGGAGAGTTCGACGACGTGGGCGACGCGTTCTCGTGTGTGGTGGCCGCCGGGTACAGCACGACGGGTCGGCCCGAGCGGGCAGTTGAGTGGTGCCGGGCCAGCATTGCGCGAAGTCCGGACGGCCACACCGCCAGCGAGTCGGTGATGGTGGTGGCGTTGGCCGTCTGCGGCGCCGCGGCCGAAGCGATGGCGGTGTCGGAGAATCTGCCCGCGGCCGCGGCGGCCGCCGACAATCCCAGCCTGGCGGGCGCGGCGCTGCTCGGATACGGCTGGGCCCGGCGGGAGTCCGATCCCACTACGGCGTACGAAGCCCTTCGCCGGGCACTGGTGATCGCCGACGAAAGCGGCGACCGGCAGCAGACTTCCATCATCGCGGGGCTTCTGGCGGGGCTCGCGGCCGACCGCGGCGAGCTTTCCGAAGCGTTTGGTTACATCGCCCAAACCGTCCGGCACTACTACGATTCCGGGACCACTGAGCTCATGCGAGTCACGCTTGGGCTGCTCGCGGCGCTGCTTGTGCGGCTGGGCATTCACGAGCCGGCGACTACCATCATGGGATTCACCACGGCTGCAATCGGATACCCGAGTTTTCCCGAGATCAGCGCCGCAATCGCCCATCTGCGCGACGTTCTCGGCGACGAACGCTATCAATCACTGGCGATGACCGGCGCCACCATGACCACCACCGAGATTGCCGACTATGCGTTCGAACAGATCGACCGGGCACGATCCGAGCTGGCCACCGAAGGTTGAACCGGGACGTTCAGTCAGCCCCGACACCCCGCAAAAGCAACAGCAGACCGGCACCCGCGTCATCGAGTGGTTGCAGCGACCGGGCGCTGCGGCACTGGATGATGGCGCCCTCGAGTGAACTGACGATGAAGCTGCCGAGCGAGCCCGCAGTCCCGGCGTCCACGCCCTTCGATTCGATCGAAGCGCCGATCACCCGCGCCCAGTCAGCAAACACTGATGCAGAGGCTTCACGCACCGCGAGCGCGTCGGGACCCGCCTGGGCGGCCGCCACGATCGGACATCCGCCGGTGAAATCACTGTCGATCAAGTTCTGTTTCCAACCGCCGATGAAGGCGTGGATCACGTCCTCGGCAGGCAATGCCTGCGTCAACTCTTCGATCCTGGCGGTGATGATCCGCCCGGCCTCCAGCGTCGCCTGCTCCATCAGTTCCGTTTTCCCGGCCGGAAAATGCTGGTAGATCGAACCACGGGCGGTACTGCTGCGCTGCAGGAGGTCGCTGAGGCCCGTCCCGTGGACGCCGTACTCACGCATCAACTCGATCGCGCTCAGAATGAGACGTTCCCGCGGGCCCGCCACCGCCGCCACCCCTCTCCATCACCGAATAGACCAGTCGGTCCATCCTAGTTCACCGCTCATAGACCGATTGGTCTACGATGCCGAAATGCACAATCTGGCGATCTTCGGCAAACTCGCCCGAGTCTGCGCGAAGTATGCGTGGGTGGTCCTGGGAGCGTGGCTGGCCCTGGCCGGCGTGCTCAATCTGGCCATCCCCCAGCTCGAACGCACCGTGGCCGAGCACTCCGCGCCGTTCACCCCGGAGAGTGCGACCACCGAAACCCTGCGGCAGATGTCGCGGGATTTCGACGTCCCCGACACCACCGCTGTCGGCAGCATCGTCGTATCCAGCGACCGGGTCCTCGACACCGCGGACACCACCTACTACCGCGACCTGGTATCGCGACTGGTGGCAGACAAAGACGACGTCGCCTATGTGCTCGACACCTACGGCACCCCCGGACTGGAGGACCTCGGACTGAGCCCCGACGGGAAGGCCATCCACCTGATCGTGGCAACCACCGGCGACGTCGGCTCGACCCGCGCGCACCGGTCCACCGAGAACGTCCGGGCCGTGGTCGAAGAACTTCCCCGCCCGGCCGGGCTCGACGTACATTTCACCGGCGCCGCACCGACGCTGTCGGATCTGTTCTCCGCCATCGACACCTCGCTGGCCATCATCACCGTGGTATCGGTCGTGCTGATCACGCTGCTCCTGCTCGCCGTCTACCGGTCGCTGCTGACGGCGATGATTCCCCTTCTCACGGTCGCTATTTCGCTGGCCGTGGCGCGGCCGGTCATCTCGTGGCTGGGCGGACACGACCTGATGACGGTTTCGAACTTCACCATCGCGCTGGTCACCGCGATGGTGCTGGGCGCGGCCACGGACTACGGCATCTTCCTGCTGGCCAACTACCACGAGGGCCGACGGCGAGGGCTGGGTGTCGACGACGCGGTGGCCCGCTCCGGCGCGCACACCGCGGGTATCGTCATCGCCTCCGCTCTGACCATTGCCGGTGCCGGAATGGCCATGATCTTCACCAAGATCGGGATGTTCCGCACCGCCGGACCTCCCATCGCACTGGCGATCGCGATAGCGGCGGCGGTCAATCTGACGCTGACCCCAGCGGTCATGGCACTGTGGGGCCGGCGCGGATATGCCGAACCCCGGCCGCTGGATGAACGGCGCTGGCGCAAGCGCGGTGCGGCCATCATCCGCCGAGCCCCGGCCCTCGTCGCCGCATCATTGGCGTTCCTGCTCGCCACCAGTTCAGTGCTGTTCACGTTCCAGCCGAACATCGACGAGAACGCCATGCAGTTGCGCGCAACCGACAGCAAACGCGGCTACGAGGCCGTCTACCGTCACTGGGGCGTCAATGAGGCGGCCCCGGAATTCGTCACCATTCGGGCCGACCACGACATGCGCAACACCAATGACCTGGCCGCGCTGGACCTGATCGCCATGTCCATCGGCAACATCCCCCAGGTCGCCTACGTCCGCTCGATCACCCGGCCCGAGGGAAAACCCTTGCCCGAGACGGCCATCGGTTCTCAGACCGCACAAGTCGGCGCCGGCCTGGCGGACGCCCACAATCGCGTCGAACAGGCCATACCGCAGCTGAAACGCCTGGCCTCGGGGGTGACCCAGCTGCACGACGGCTCTACCGGCGCCGCCGAGAGGCTGCCCGAACTCGCCAAGGGCGCCCACGATCTCGTCACGCTAACCCGAAACCTGCTCAGCACCCTGGAATCCGCGAACCGGGTGGTCGACACCGCCTCAGACGGGTCGCTCGATGTGTCGGCTGTCGTGCGCACCATGTCCGGCGCCACCGACGCACTGGAAGGTGCGGTGAACGAGATCGATGCCACCCGAGACAAATTGGCCGTCCCCACGGCAGCCGTACACGCGGTGTTCGACCCACTCACCGCAGCCGATCCCGGCCCCGACTGCACGGCGGACTGCCTGCGCGCACGGCAGGCATTCGCCGACCTCAACACGGCCACCGGCGGGAAGGCGCAACTCGCGATCACCGGATTGACGCTTGCCGCCCCACTGGTCCCCGAGCGTCCGGTGAGCACCGCGCTGGAAACACTGCCCGACCTGCGCGCGGGCATCAAGGGGCTGCGAGCCATGCTCGACCAGCTGGGCACCCGCACGCCCGAGCAGACCCGCGGAGACCTCACCCGGCTGATGTCCGGAATCAACGAACTGTCAACGGGTCTGGGCCAACTCACCACCGGGCTTGGCCAGGTGAAGTCCGGCACCGACACCATGATGGCGCTGACCACCGAACTCAGTGCCGGGCTCAACCGCGCGTCGGACTTCCTGCAGCGGATGTCTGCCGACACCAGCACCGGCGCGGGCCGCGGCTTCTACCTGCCCGAGGAGGGCCGCAGCGACCGCCGGTTCACCGCAGGCGAACGAATGCTCATCTCCCCTGACGGCCACAGCGCCCGCATGATGGTGGTCTGGGCGGTGAACCCGTACGGTGCCGAGGCCATGGGCGCGGTACCCGACGTCATCGCAGCGGCGAACAACGCCGCAACGGGAACCGTGCTGGAGCACGCCCAGATCAAATCGACCGGCCTGGCGTCGCTGTCCCAACGCCATATCGACCAAACCTGGCGTGATTTCGCACTTTTCGGTGTCGTCGCGGTGGCAGCCGTGCTGCTGGTACTGATCCTGATGCTGCGCAGCCTGGTGGCTCCCCTGCTGATGATCGCCGCGGTCGTGCTGTCCTTCGGCGCGGCAGCGGGAATGTCCACCCTGATCTGGCAACACCTGATCGGCATCAGCCTGGACTGGTCGGTCTTCCCGGTGGCGTTCATGGCCCTGGTCGCCGTCGGCGCCGACTACAGCATGCTGTTCGCCGCCCGGATCCGCGAGGAATCCCACAGCGGCGTGACCAGCGGCATCATCCGCGGCTTCGGCAGCACCGGCAGCGTGATCACCACTGCCGGAGTGGTTTTCGCGATCACGATGTTCGCCCTGACCAGCGGGACGGTGCTCAACCTGGTGCAGATCGGATCGACCATCGGCATCGGCCTGCTGCTCGACATCACGGTCGTGCGGACCTACCTGGTTCCCGCCGCGATGAGCCTGCTGGGCGAGCGCATGTGGTGGCCGGCGCGCTGACCCAGGCCCAGACAGCCGAAAGGCCAGTTATTGCACGCTTTTTCGTGGTTTGCGTGCGATAACTGGCCAGTCGCCGGTTCTGGAAAGGGTTAGGCCCCTTCGTCGAGACGGTGCTTGAGGGCGTCGAACTCGTCCTTGATGCCGGTGGGCAGCTTCTCACCGACGAACTCGAACCACTCCTCGATCAGCGGGAGCTCGGCCTTCCACTCCTCGGCGTTGACGGCCAGGGCCTCGTCCACGTCGGCGGGATCCACGTCGAGCCCGTCCAGGTCCAGGTCGGCCGCGGTCGGCACGATGCCGATCGGGGTGCTCTTGCCGTCGGCCTTGTGCTCGATGCGCTCGATGGCCCACTTCAGCACGCGGCTGTTCTCACCGAAGCCCGGCCACAGGAAGCGGCCGTCATCGCCCCGGCGGAACCAGTTGACGAAGAACACCGCGGGCATCTTGGACTCGTCGGCGTTCTTGCCGATGTTGATCCAGTGCTGGAAGTAGTCGCCGACGTTGTAGCCCAGGAACGGCAGCATGGCCATCGGGTCGCGACGGACGGTGCCGACCTTGCCCTCGGCGGCGGCGGTCTGCTCGGAGCCCAGGGTGGCGCCGATGAACACACCGTGCTGCCAGTCGCGGGCTTGGGTCACCAGCGGGACCGTGGTCTTGCGACGGCCGCCGAACAGGATCGCCGAGATCGGCACACCCTGCGGGTCGTCCCATTCCGGTGCCAGCGTCGGGCACTGCGAGATCGGGGTGCAGTAGCGCGAGTTCGGGTGCGCCGCTTTGGTTTCCGCCTCCCGCAGGTTCCAGTCCTGACCCTTCCAGTCGATCAGGTGGTCGGGCTCGCCCTCCAGGCCTTCCCACCACACGTCGTTGTCGTCGGTCTTGGCCACGTTGGTGAAGACGGTGTTGCCCGCAGCAATGGTCTTCATCGCGTTCGGGTTGGAATCCCAGTTGGTGCCGGGCGCGACGCCGAAGAAACCGAACTCCGGGTTGACGGCGTAGAGGCGGCCGTCCTTGCCGAACCGCATCCAGGCGATGTCGTCACCGACGGTCTCAGCGCGCCAGCCGGGGATGGTGGGCTGCAGCATCGCGAGGTTGGTCTTACCGCAGGCCGACGGGAACGCCGCCGCGACGAAGTAGGCCTTGTTCTCCGGGGAGATCAGCTTGACGATCAGCATGTGCTCGGCCAGCCAGCCCTCGTCGTGGGCCATCGCCGAGGCGATGCGCAGCGAGTAGCACTTCTTGCCCAGCAGCGCGTTACCGCCGTAGCCCGAGCCGAAGCTCATGATCTCGCGGGTCTCCGGGAAGTGGGTGATGTACTTCGTGTCGTTGCACGGCCACGGCACATCCTTCTGACCGGGCTCCAGGGGAGCACCGATCGAATGCAGCGCCTTGACGAAGAAGCCGTCGTCACCGATCTTGTCGAGCGCGGCCTGGCCCATGCGGGTCATGGTGCGCATCGAGACCACGACGTACTCGGAGTCGGTGATCTCCACACCGAGCTTGGGATCCTCGGCGTCCAGCGGGCCCATGCAGAACGGCACCACGTACATGGTGCGACCGCGCATCGAACCGCGGTAGAGGTCGGCCAGGATCCCGCGCATCTCGGTGGGATCCATCCAGTTGTTGGTGGGGCCGGCATCGATCTCGCGCTCGGAGCAGATGAAGGTGCGTGATTCGACGCGGGCGACGTCGGACGGATCGGAGAGCGCCAGGTACGAGTTCGGCTGCTTCTCCTCGTTCAGCTTCTGGAAAGTGCCCGCCTCGACCAGGTGGGCGGCCAGACGGTCGTACTCCTCGGCGGACCCGTCGGCGAAAACCACCCGGTCAGGCTGAGTCAACTCTGCGACCTCCTGAACCCAGGCCAGCAGTCCCTGATGTTTCGTCGGTGCGGTGTCCAGACCCGGAATGGTCGCTGAGGTCATCAAATTCTCCTGCGTAGGTTTGTGTAACCCAACCCCGCGTCACGACGCGGTCACGGCTACCCCTTGGGTAGAGGTTAACGCGGGTGACATACCCACGGTGAACCAGTGGTATGTCCGATCACTCACAGGAACGATTCAGATCGACGTTATCAGCTGGTTACTCGTCAGTAGCATCGCTGTTGCCGTACAAATCCGCCCGGACCGCGTCCAGCGCCCGCTGTAGCGGAGGGATCCGACGGTCCCGCTGAGCCGCCGCCCGCGCGGTGGCGATGGCATGTTCGCGCAGTTCGGCGTCCATCGCGGCGGTCTTCTCAGCCGCCGCGGCGCCGTCGGCTTCCTCCCGGGCCGCCTGCTCGGTGGTGAGTGCGGATTCCGCAGCGAGCACCCGCGTCGCGACGAGTTGTTCCACCGCCGAACGCAGCGTCGTGGTGATCTCGCCGACCCACCGATCCAGCACCGCCCGGTCGTGCAACAGCGCGCGGGTGCCGACCACCCAGACCGCCAGGAGCAGGCCCACCACCGCACCGACCACGAGTCCGGCCACGGCCAGTCGCGGCGCCGCGCCGACCAGCAGCCGACTGACCGCCACCGCGACGCCGAGCCCGAACCCCGCACCCAGAACCAGCATCAGCCGGGTCTCGGGTGTGCGGGATTTCAGGGGCGGTGGCGGCAGGTCAGGGATGGCCGCCGACTGAGTCGGCGGCTCGGGCACGGTCAATTCGAGTTCGGCCGCCATGCCGCGCAGGTGCGCGGTGATGCCCTCGTCGACCTCGCCGACAACCTCGCCGGCGCGCTGACGGGCGTACTCCTCGAACGTCGCGACCCGGCGACGGCTGATGCCTGCGACATCCTCCTGCAGTTCGGTGCGAACCGAGTTGCAGCGATTCCGGGCGAAGTAGCCGAGTTGAACCCGGGCCTGCTGCATCTGGCTGCGCAGCGCGATGCTGCGTTCGGTGCGGGTCAGCCTCCGGGCCCGTGCCAACTCGGCGCGACGCTCCCGCAACACATCCACCCGCGCCTGACGATCCGCCCCGGACCCGTCGGCCTCGTAGCGGCCGATCACGGCTTCCAGACGAGTTTCCCAGGCGCGCAATCTGTTCCGTCGGGCTACGTCGGGATCGGCCAACTGGCCGGACAGCAGGTCGACGAGTTCGTCGAGTTGCGGTTCGCCGAGATCGGGTGCCGCCGACACCCCCACCCAGGGCATGCGCTCGTAGCGCTCGTCGCGTCCGCTCAGGATCTCCGCATCGGCGTCACGCACGTCGCGCCAGTCGCGGTAGGCATCGATCTTGGACACCACGCCGATCACCAGGTCGGTGTAGCGCGACGCCAAATCAACCAGGGCACAGTCGGATTCGGTGATCGGAGCGGCCGCCGAAACCACGAAGATCACGGCCGCCGGCGCCTCACCGGCCACCAGTTCGGTGGATTCCACGAACGTGGTCTCCGGCATCCGCTCCCGCAACGCCGCCATCACACTCGTCGAACCGGCCAACCACGGACCGGCCACCAGCACGGCGTCGCGGGTCTCCACCCCCGGCGAGTTCAGGCCGGGATCGATCGCCGCCACCACGGCGTCAGCCGCCGCCACCGCATCCGCCACGGCCTCGTCCCGGGCCGTACCCACGTCGGTCATCGTTCCTTACCCGCCGCACCCAACAGTCTCAGTGACCCTCGCACAATGTCGTCGCCACAACTACGGTGCAGGGCATTCACCGGACCGTCACGGTAGCGCCGCCAGTGCCGGGCCCGGCACAGGTGGGCGTCACGGTCAGTGCCGGGATCCACCGTCAGCCCGTCGGCCTGCACCACGTCCACGGCCGCGGCCATCAGCGCGATCACCGTCTCGTCCGCGGCCAGGAAGCGGCCCACGGCCGGACCGCCGACCGCGCGCAGCTCAGCCAGTGCCCACCGCACCCGTCGGTACCGGACCGAAGCGGCCGCGGTATCGATGGCCGCGACCACCCGGTCGACCTCACTGAGCCGCCGCAACAGCTCCGGCAGGCTCTCGGCGGTTGCACCGCGGCTCAGCGCCAACGTGGTGTGCGCGATCCCGAACCGGTCGAGGCGGTTCAGGAGGTCGACGCGCACCGGCACGTCCAGCCGATGCGGAGCAGAGACGAAGGCGTCCACCGACGTCAGGTCCGCGGGCTCGGCAGCCAGCAGCCGGAGTGCATCTACCAGCGGCCCCGGCAGAACCGTCCGGCTCAGCAGCGCGATCATCGGCGCCACCGGCACTCCGGCCAACTCCTGCAGACGCTGCGCCCGGTGACGGGCGGTCGCGATCGGACCGCCGGGCCCGGACCCGGCCAGATCGGCCTTGTTGAGAACGACGAGTGTCGGACGGCCCGCCCGGCGCAGCTCGGCGAGCAGGGCCTCATCCTCAGGTTTGAGCACCTCGGCGATGACGACCACCGTGACATCTCCGCTTTCGGCGATCTCCAGACCTGCGCCCGCAAGGGCGTGCTCCACCGAGGTCACCCCGACGCCTCGACGTCCCCGCACACCCACCGTCAGGGGAGCCGAAACCCGCGCACCGATCTCCGCCAACCGCGCATCGCCGTCACGGTCGGCAAAGCGTGTGAGTTCGTCTGCGAAAATCTGGCGGCCTTCCCTACGCGGTGACGGGCGCAACCCCGGTGCCTCACAAAAAATCGTGACACGACCCGGACGGACTCGCGAACGGATGTTTGAGCCCTGGCAGCTGGAGGCAACTGTTGGGTATCAATCTCTACCACGATGCGGGCACACCGCCCCCGATAAGAGACGATGGACGGATGCACCCGTCCAGGTCCGACGTCGGTGGGCCGGCGTCGGCAGATGAGGCGGCCGACGTGCCGCCTGCCCAACCGCACCGTTTTCCCCGGGTGACCAGCTTCCGTACCCGGCGGTCGACGCTGTCGCCGGCCCAGCAACAGACGTGGGACCGGCTGTGGCCTGAGGTCGGCATCCAGGCCCGTGACGAGGATTCGCAACCGGTCGTCGACCTCGACACCACGGCCTGGTTCGGCCGCTCGGCCCCGCTGATCCTGGAGATCGGCTCCGGCACCGGGACCTCCACGCTGGCGATGGCCCAGGCCGAGCCCGATTTCGACGTCGTCGCGGTGGAGGTCTACCGCAAGGGCCTGGCCCAACTGCTGAGCGCGATCGACCGCACCAACCAGACGTCGTCCCCCGTCACCAATATCCGCCTGGTTCGGGGGGACGGCGTCGACGTGCTGGAGCACATGTTCACCACCGGGACCCTGACCGCCGTGCGGGTGTACTTCCCGGACCCCTGGCCCAAGGCCCGCCATCACAAGCGCCGCCTGCTGCAGCCGGCCACCGTGGCCCTGATCGCCGACCGGTTGCTCCCCGGCGGAATCCTTCATGCGGCCACCGACCACGCCGGATATGCCGAGCACATCGCCGAGGTCGGCGACGCCGAGCCCCGGTTGCGCCGGGTCGAGCCCGGTGCGGCCCTGCCCGTCTCGGTCGAGCGTCCGGTCACCAAGTACGAGCGCAAGGCACTGGCCGGCCCCGACGTCACCGAGCTGGTGTGGGAGAAACTGCCATGAGTGTGACCGAAGACATGCAGGACGACACCGCGCAGGTAGAGGCCCGATCGAGCGCAGGGTCCGACACGCCGGACGGCACGCCCCCACGCCGCGTGTTGCTGGTCTGGGATGCGCCGAATCTCGACATGGGGCTGGGCGCGATCCTGGGGGGCCGTCCGACGGCGGCGCACCGTCCCCGCTTCGACGCGTTGGGCCGCTGGTTGCTCGCGTACACCTCTGATCTGGTCGCCGAAAGCGGCGATGACGGGGATGTCTCGCTGGAACCGGAAGCCACCGTCTTCACCAACATCGCCCCAGGTAGCGCCGATGTGGTGCGCCCATGGGTGGAAGCGTTGCGTAACGTGGGTTTCGCCGTCTTCGCAAAACCGAAGATCGACGACGACAGCGATGTCGACAGCGACATGCTCGACCACATCGACCTGCGTCGCAGCGAGGGACTGGCAGCGGTTCTGGTTGCGTCGGCGGACGGACAGGCGTTCCGGCATCCACTCGAAGAAATAGCCCGTGAGGGCACCCCGGTGCAGGTGCTCGGATTTCGCGAACATGCGAGCTGGGCGTTAGCGTCGGATACCTTGGAGTTTGTCGATCTGGAGGACATTCCTGGTGTGTTCCGGGAACCGTTGCCACGGATCGGCCTGGACTCGCTTCCCGAGCAGGGAGCATGGCTGCAGCCGTTCCGGCCGCTGTCATCGCTACTGACCGCGCGGGTGTGACAACTGAAGACCTTCGTCGAATCCATGCGCGGGTCACCACAAGTTTTGAAGCGAAATGTTAAAGCGTTAGGAGCCTAAGTGTTCGCCTGGTGGGGTCGAACGGTGTACCAGTTCAGGTACATCGTCATCGGTGTCATGGTGGCGCTGTGCCTAGGTGGCGGCGTCTACGGCGCCAGTCTCGGAGAGCACGTCACCCAGAGTGGTTTCTACGACGAGGGCAGCCAGTCGGTCCAGGCGTCGCTGTTGGGCGACGAGGTCTACGGCCGCGACCGAACCAGCCACGTTGTCGCCATCCTGACGCCGCCGGATGACAAGAAGGTCACCGACAAGGCGTGGCAGAAGACGGTCACCGAGGAACTCGACAAAGTCGTCGCCGATCACCCGGACCAGGTCCAGGGTTGGGTCGGCTGGCTGAAGGCGCCTGACGTCGCCTCGCTCGCCGCGATGAAGACCGAGGACGGACGTCACACCTTCATCAGCGTGCCCCTCAAGGGCGACGACGACGACGCGATCCTGAAGAACTACCAGGCCGTCGAGCCCGATCTGCAACAGGTCAACGGCGGCGACATCAAACTCGCCGGCCTCAACCCGCTGGCCAGCGAACTGACCGGCACCATCGGCACCGACCAGAAACGAGCCGAGCTCGCGATCGTGCCCTTGGTGGCAGTCGTGCTGTTCTTCGTCTTCGGCGGTGCGGTCGCCGCCGCCCTCCCCGCGATCATCGGTGGCCTGACAATCGGCGGCGCGCTCGGCATTCTGCGGTTCACCGCCGAGTTCGGACCGGTGCACTTCTTCGCCCAGCCCGTCGTGACGATGATGGGCTTCGGTATCGCCATCGACTACGGCCTGTTCATCGTGAGCCGGTTCCGAGAGGAACTCGCCGAGGGTTATGACACCGAGGCCGCAGTACGAAGATCGGTGATGACCTCAGGCCGGACCGTGGCCTTCTCCGCGGTGATCATCGTGGCGTCCTCGCTGCCACTGCTGCTGATCCCGCTCGGTTTCCTCAAGTCGATCACGTACGCGATCATCGCCTCGGTCATGTTGGCGGCATTCCTGTCGATCACGGTGCTGCCGGCTGTCCTGGCCATCCTCGGCCCCCGCGTCGACGCCCTGGGCGTGACCACGCTGCTGAAGATCCCGTTCCTGGCCAACTGGCCGTTCTCCCGCCGGATCATCGACTGGTTCGCCGAGAAGACCCAGAAGACCAAGACCCGCGAAGAAGTCGAGCAGGGGTTCTGGGGCCGACTGGTCAACATCGTGATGAAACGGCCCATCGCCTTCGCGACCCCGATCCTGGTCGTGATGACCCTGCTGGTCCTGCCGATCGGCTCGCTCACACTCGCGGGTATCAGCGAGAAGTACCTGCCGCCGGACAACGCGGTGCGCCAGTCGCAGGAACAGTTCGACAAGCTCTTCCCCGGGTTCCGCACCGAACAGATCACCCTGGTGATGCAGCGCCAGGACGGTGAGCCGATCACGGACGCCCAGATCGCCGACATGCGGGCCAAGGCGATGACCGTCTCGGGCTTCACCGATCCGGACAACAATCCGGACGCCATGTGGAAGGAGCGCGCGGCCACCGACAGCGGTTCGAAGGACAAGTCGGTCCGGGTGATCCAGAACGGCCTGGTAAACCGCGGCGACGCGGCGACGAACATCTCGGACCTGCGGGCGCTGCAGCCCCCACACGGCATCGACGTGTTCGTCGGTGGCACCCCGGCCCTCGAACAGGACTCGATCCACAGTCTGTTCTCCAGACTGCCGCTGATGGTGACGATCCTGGTCATCACCACCACGGTGCTGATGTTCCTGGCGTTCGGATCGATCGTGCTACCGGTCAAGGCCGCGTTGATGAGTGCCCTGACGCTCGGTTCGACGATGGGCATCCTGACCTGGATGTTCGTCGACGGCCACGGTTCGGGGATATTGAACTACACGCCACAGCCACTGATGGCACCAATGATCGGTCTGATCATCGCGGTGATCTGGGGTCTGTCGACCGACTACGAGGTGTTCCTGGTCTCCCGCATGGTGGAGGCCCGAGAACGCGGCATGTCCACCGCCGAGGCCATCCGCATCGGTACCGCGACGACCGGTCGCCTCATCACCGGTGCCGCCCTGGTGCTGGCGGTGGTGGCCGGTGCGTTCGCCTTCTCCGACCTGGTGATGATGAAGTACCTGGCGTTCGGTCTGCTCATCGCACTTCTGTTGGACGCCACGGTCATCCGTATGTTCCTGGTGCCCGCGATCATGAAGCTGCTCGGCGACGATTGCTGGTGGGCACCACTGTGGATGAAGCGCGTCCAGGAGAAGCTCGGCCTCGGTGAGACCGAACTGCCCGACGAGCGCAAGCGCCCGATGGCGCAGGACTCCGGCGAGGACCCCCGGGCTCTGGCCGGTGTCGGCGCCCTGCCGGCACCGCGGCCCCACGATCCGACGCACCCGGCGGCCGAACCCATGCGCCCGCTGATGCCACGGACCAACGCCCCCTCGGCTGCGGGCACGGCCCGGATCAGCCCGCCGCAGCGGCAGCCCGAGCAGCAGCCACCGCAGCCCAACCAGGAACCGTCCACCACCCGGTTCGCCATGGCCCGTAACGCCGTGCGCAATGCGGTGAACACGGCCGTCAACACGGTCAACACCGCAACCGGCAACACCAACGCCAACACCGAGCGCACCCCGCAGCCGCCGGCCGGACGGCCTGCCGGAGGCCCGGCGGGGCCGCCGCAGCGCGAAGATCGCGAGATCGAGTCGTGGCTGGGTGCATTGCGCGGCGGTCCGGCCAAGGGTGGTCCGTCCAACGGCACCCCTCCGCCCCCGCCTCCGCCACCGGCACCATCGCCGGCACCGCGACCGTCTGCTGATGCCACCCGCGCGATGCCGCAACAGCAGCACCGTCCGCCTGCCGGTGGTGAGGCTGCGCCGACGACGGCGTTCAACGCGCAGCGTCCGGGACCGGGCCCCGGCCCGAATCCGGCCCCGCGCCAACGTGATCAGGATCCGTCGACCCAGAAGTTCAACCCCCGCGACGACGAACCTCCGCGTCGCGGCGGCGGGATGAGTGCGCAGGATCTGCTGCGCCGTGAAGGCCGTCTGTAGGAGCTCGCTGATCGAACGTCGGCCTGTGTTCGTCGATTCGCCCGAATCGCAACCACAGGCCGACGTTCGGCGTTAATCGTCCGGGTCGTCCGGCGGCGGTACCGCCACCACCGTCCCTTCGGCTTCCTCCTGCCTGGCTTGCTCGGCGTCGGGGTCGTCTGCCAGCAGTACCCGCGTCGCGCTGTTGATGAACGCCACCGTGGGCACCGCGAGCAGGGCACCGACAATGCCCGCCAGGACACCGCCGCCGGCGATGGCCAACACCACCGCCAGCGGGTGGATCGACACCGCACGGCCCATCACCAGCGGTTGCAGCACATGGCCTTCGAGCTGCTGCACCGCGATGATCAGCCCGAGTGTGATCAGGGCGTAGACAAACCCCTTGGCCAGCAGGGCCACCACCACCGCCAGGAATCCGGCGACCACCGCACCGACCAGCGGGATGAACGCGCCCATGAAGACCAGCGAGGCCAGTGGCAGCGCCAGCGGGATACCCATGATTGCCAGGCCGGTACCGATGCCGACCGCATCGACCAGGGCCACCAGGAACGTGGCCCGCATGTAGCCGCCCAGCGAGTGGAAACCGGCCCGCCCGGCATCCTGGACCCGTTCCCGCACATGGGCCGGGAACACCTTGGTGACGAACCCGAAGATGCTGCGCCCGCCCTGCAGCAGGAAGATCAGCGTGAACAACACCAACAGCGCGCCGGTGAGCAGCTCGGTGAGAGTGCCCGCGGTGGACAACGCCCCGGTGGTGAGCTTCTCCTGGTTGCGCTGCAGCGCCTCGATCGCGGTGTTGCCGGCCTGGTCGATCTGCTCCTTGCTCAGCTGCAGCGGGCCGTTGATCAGCCAGTTGCGCAGCCCGTCGATGCTTCGCGTCACCTGCTCGACGAGTTGCGGTGCGCCCTCGATGAATTGGGAGATGACGAAGCTCAGGATGCCGCCCACCACCGCGAAACTGGCGAGCAACACCAGGGCGACGGCGGCACCGCGCGGGGCACCCCGGCGGTCCATGAAGTCGACGGCAGGCAGCAGCAGCGCCGCGACCATGGTGGCCAGCGCCACCGGCACCACGATCACCTCAAGGTGTTTGATCAGCCACAGCAGCGCTACAACGGCCGCCAGGATGACCAGCAGACGCCATGACCACGCCGCGACCTTCCGGACGAACGGCGTAACGGCCTCATCAGCAACAGGGTCCAGTGCCATGTCGGTAGCGTAATGCGGCGCGCCGCCGCAACCGGTGAGGTCGTCGCGACCAGCGCGGTTACCCTGTAGGGCGTGTCACAGGACGCGCCGGCCGACACAGCCCGGGACCGGGTCGGCTCCACGCGCGGCAAGTACTGGTGGGTCCGCTGGGTGGTCATCGCACTCGCGGTGACGGTGCTCGCCGTCGAAGTGACCCTGGTCTGGGACCAACTGGCGAAGGCGTGGCGCAGCCTGCTCACCGCGAACGGGTGGTGGGTGCTGGCGGCAGTGGGCGCCGCGATGGCCTCGATGCACAGCTTCGCCCAGATCCAGCGGACGTTGCTCCGCTCGGCCGGGGTGCCCGTCAGACAGTGGCGTTCGGAGGCCGCGTTCTACGCCGGCAACGCGCTGTCCACCACCATGCCCGGCGGCCCGGTGCTCTCCGCAACGTTCGTCTATCGCCAACAACGCATCTGGGGTGCCTCACCGCTGGTGGCCTCGTGGCAGCTGGTGATGTCGGGGGTGCTGCAGATCGTCGGCCTGGCGCTGCTGGGCCTCGGCGGGGCGCTCATGCTGGGCGCCAGCAAAAACCCACTGTCGCTGATCTTTTCGCTCGGCGCGTTTCTGGCGATCATCCTTCTCGCCCAGGCCGTGGCGACCAGACCGGAGTTGATCGACGGCATCGGCGTCAGGGTGTTGTCGTCGGTGAACTCGTTGCGTGGCAAGCCGGCCAACACCGGGCTGTCCAAGTGGCGCGAAATCCTGCAGCAACTCGAGTCGGTCAGCCTGGGCCGCCGGGATCTCGCAGTGGCGTTCAGTTGGTCGATGTTCAACTGGGTCGCCGACGTGGCCTGCCTGGCCTTCGCGTGCTACGCCGCTGGCGGTCATCCGTCGCTGGCCGGGGTCACCGTCGCCTACGCCGCGGCCCGGGCCGTGGGGTCCATCCCCTTGATGCCGGGCGGCCTGCTGGTGGTGGAGGCCGTTCTGGTGCCAGGTCTGGTCTCCTCCGGAATGACGCTGGCCTCGGCCATCTCGGCAATGCTCATCTACCGCCTGGTCAGCTGGATCTTCATCTCCACGATCGGCTGGGTGGTGTTCTTCTTCATGTTCCGCACGGAGAAGGACATCGATCCGGACGCCGGCGGGCCGGCAATGCAGCAGGACGCCGGCGGGCCGGCAATCCAGCAGGACGCCGGCGGGCCGGCCGCCGACACAGCCACCGGATCCCGGTGCAGATCCCACTTCCCCGAAACCTGAATCCGAGCGCTAGGAGACGTCCATGCGAATCCGGTATCCGATCGCGGTGCTCGTGCTGACCTTGGCCGGGTGCTCGTCGGCGCAGACTCCGCAGTCGGAGTCGCCCACGACCACCACTCCGCCACCGGTGGTCACACCCGTGGTGGGATCGGTTCTGGCCGAACCGGTCCCGGTGGCGGCCACCGATGGCCGCACCCACCTGGCGTACGAGGTGATGCTGACGAATACCTCGCCGGGTGTCGTCACCCTCAACTCACTGAGCACTGCGACGGGCGACCGCAAGCTGCTCACCCTGTCCGGGGACAGCCTCAAGTACTGGACCAGGGCCGTGGGAAATTCCACTGTCGGAACCAACGTGCTCGGCCCCGGGCAAAGTGCTTACGTGTGGCTGGACGTGATCGCCGACGATCCGACGCAGGTGCCCACCGAGCTCACCCACGAACTCGGGATCACCGTGGCCAAGCCGATGCCGCCGCTGGTCCCACCGACCCTGACCGAATCCGTGGCGCCGGTATCGGTGCAGACGCGCAAGCCGGTGTCCATCTCCCCGCCGCTGACCGGCGACAACTGGGTCGACGCCAACAGTTGCTGCGATATGACACCGCACCGCATGGCGCTCAACCCGATCAACGGAAAAGTCTGGGCGGCAGAGCGGTTCGCGATCGACTACGTGCAACTCGGCGCCGATGGCCGGATCTTCGCCGGGGACCGAACGAAGGTGGCGAGCTACCCGTATTTCGGCTCGGAGATCCACGCGGTTGCCGACGGGCCGGTGGTGGCCGTGCTCGACGGACTCAACGAGCAGGTTCCCGGTGTCACGCCGAACGGTCTGACCCTGCAGCAGTACGGCGGCAACCACATCGTGCAGGACATCGGTGACGGCAACTACGCCTTCTATGCGCATTTGCAGCCGAACACCCTCAAGGTCAAACCCGGTGACAAACTCAGCACCGGGCAGGTCATCGGCGCGCTCGGCAACTCCGGCAACTCCGATGCACCGCATCTGCACTTCCATGTGATGGACGGGCCGGATCCGTTGGCGTCCAATGGCTTACCATTTACCTTCAAATCGTTCCGGCTCGATTCCCGGCTCACATCGCTGAGCGCCGCCGACGCACTCTTCGACGGGAAGCCGGCCGCGCGGCAACCGGGCTTCGCCGAGCGCGACCAAACCGACGTCAGCCCACTGGTACTGGATGTGATGACCTATGCGACGAGCTAGCGGCACGGCCTTCCTGGTGGACCTGATCTGCGTGGTGGTGTTCTGCACCATCGGCCGGCGCAGCCATGCGGAGGGCCTGACGGTGGCCGGCGTGGCCGAGACCGCATGGCCGTTCCTGACCGGAACCGTGGTGGGCTGGTTGCTCTCCCGCGGTTGGCAGCGGCCGACGTCGTTGGCCCCGACCGGGGTCGTGGTGTGGATCAGCACGGTGGTGGTCGGCATGGTGTTGCGCAAGCTGACCTCGGCCGGAGTGGCCGTCAGCTTCATCATCGTCGCCTCGCTGACGACCGCGCTGCTGCTGTTGGGCTGGCGCGCGGTGCTCGCCGGGCTGCGGCGTCGTCAATCCGCCTGAGCCGCATCCTCTGTCGGTGAGCCCGACATGGCAACGGTCAACGTGGCCCGCAGGCCACCGAGAGGCCCGTCGGACAACGTGATCTCGCCACCGTGCAACTGAGCCTGCTGCGCCACCAGCGCCAGGCCCAGCCCGGAGCCGCCTGCCATCGCGGTGCTGCCGCGGCGGAACCGGCCCAGCACGGTCTGGTGCTCCTCGACCGGTAGGCCGCGCCCGTTGTCGTCGACGGTGATGACCAGGAACTCGCTGTTGCGGTGCGCGGTCAGCACGATCCGGGTGGCCTCGCCGTGGACAACCGCATTGCGCACCAGGTTGTCCACCGCGATGCGCAGCCCGCCGGGCCAGCCCATCACCAGGCCGATGTCATCGGCGACGTGCACGTCGATCCGGACATGCGCGCTGCCCCGGGCGTTCTCTCGCACCACCCGGTCGAGCAGATCGGCGATGTCGATCAGTTCGCGGTCTTCGGCCTGGGCCAGTTGTCCCGAGGCGAGCTGACCCAGTGCAGTGATGATGGCCTCGACCCGGCGTTGCGCCCTGGACAGATCGGCGACCACCTCGTCACGTTCGGACTCGGGCAGGTTGTGGATTCGCAGGGTGTCGAGGTCTGCGCGCATCGCGGTCAGGGGCGTGCGCAGCTCGTGTGCGGCGTTGGCGGCGAAATCCTGTGCCGCCTGAAGGGAATTGGTGGTGGCGCGCTGCGCGGCAGCCAGCCGGGTGAGCATGCCCGCCATGGCCTCCGACAGGTCCTCGGCCTCCCGCACGCCGCGCACCTTCGGCATCGTGTCGGTGCCGCTGTCCAGTTTCGAGGTGTGCTCGGTGAGCTTACGCAGCGGCCGGATGGCCGGCCCCGCCAACAGCCAGCCCAACCCACCGGCCACCAGAACCGTGGCCACGCCGAACGCACTGTACAGCGGAATTCTGTTGGGGCTCAACAAAATACTGTCCGCGCGGATACCGATGGACATCAGCACTCCGCCGTGCTGGTCCACGTGGACGGTGCGTACCCGGTAATCGACGCCGTTGACCTCGACGGTCTCGGTTCCCGGCGGCAGCTCAGGCAACTGGAAGCCCCGCTGGAACACCACCTGCCCGGTTGACCGCGACCGGCCGGTGGTCAACACGCCGCGCGTCGGATCCTGGAGGTGCTCGGGGTTGATGCTGGCGTCGACGATCGAATCGAGCCTGCGGTCCAACTGTGCAGAGTCGTTGTTGGCCAACACCACCGAGGTCAGGATGGTGAACACCGCGACCACCGCAGCGGCGGCCAGCGCCGAGGCCACCGCGACCCTGGTGCGCAGCGACGCCGAACGGATGAAGCCGAAGATCCGCACCTACTGCTGGTTCCCCACCGAATCGATCACGCGACCCTCACGCATCTTCCCGCAGCACGTACCCGATCCCCCGGACGGTATGGATCACCCGGGGCACGTCCGGTCGCTCGAGCTTGCGCCGCAGATACGAGATGAACACGTCGGCGACGTTGGTGTCCACGTCGAAGTCGTATCCCCAGACCAGCTCGAGGAGCCGCTGCCGGGACAGCACCACGCCGGTGTTCTCCGCCAACACGGCCAGCAGGTCGAACTCCCGCTTGGTCAGGTCGACACGATCGCCGCCGACGAACACCAATCGGCGGGCGGTGTCGATGGTCAACGCCCCGACGGTCATGGTGTCCGACGGACGGTCGGTGTGGCTCGCCCGGCGCAACAACGCGTTGAGACGTGCCACCAGTTCACCGAGGTCGAACGGTTTCGTCAGATAGTCGTCCGCGCCTGCCTCCAGGCCCGCGATGCGGTCGTTGACCGTGTCACGGGCCGACAACACGCAGATGGGGATCTCGTTGCCCAATGCCCGGAGGGCGGTGACCACGGCGACGCCGTCGAGTTCGGGCATCTGGACGTCGAGAACGAGCGCGTCGTGCGACTCGTTCGACAACAGGCGCAGTGCCTCCTTGCCGGACGCCGCGACCCGGACATCGAACCCCGAATGCCGCAATCCGCGGGCAACCGAAGTACGCACATCCGGGTCGTCGTCGACCATCAGCACCGTGCGATTCACGCTCTCGGGTGTCACGTGTCCTTCGCCGCTGGCGGGGGTAGCTTCCACCCGCACTCGGTTACGGGATGGAGGGAGCCGGAGCTTCGCCGCAGCGGTTCTTCAGGTCTACCAGCGGCTGGCGGATACCGGTCAGCTCGGCCTTGGTCTGCGGGTTTGCTTCGAGGTAGTCGTGCACCTTGGTCTTGACCTCCTCGCGCGGCAGGCCTTCCAGGCTGGTGAAGAAGTTGTTCACATCGGGATGGGTGAACAGGTAGGCCGAAGTCGATGCCGATACGCCCGAAGCCACGCCGGCCAGATCGGCTGCGCTGCAGTTGGGAGGGTTGTTCGCCGGGTCGTCGGCAAGCGCCGACGGGATGGCGCCGAGCAGCATCGCACCGGCTACAGCGCCGGCGCCGGCCACGCCAGCTACCACGCGCCGCGTATTTCGGGCCGAGAGCAACATGGTCAAGCTCCTTCATCGGATGGGGAAGGCCGTAACCCCAAACGGTTATCGGCTCAAGAAAGCTAAGCAGAATCCGTGACGACTTTCCTGCCTTGTGCGCAAACCGCCGCGCCGGGCCGTGAACCCGCAGCTCAACGGTGTCACCGCCGCGACGCGACGGCGGCGGAGCTAGCGCGTCGAGGCCGTTGTGGGACCCGGAAGCGGACCGGAGCCCGGTCGCACGGCCGAGGCCGCCGGGGATTGCGCGGGCACCGCGACGCTGGGCACTCCGACGTTCTGCGCCGAGGGCAGCGCACCCGGCAAACCACCGGTGGCCGTCCCGCCCTGTGATTGGGTGGCCTGCACCAGCCCCATCAGCTGCGGCAGCGTGACCGGCAACTTGCAACGCGATCCCAAGACGGTCAGGGGCTGCTGCAACTGCTGGATGTCCTTGGCCGCCTGCGGGTTGGCGTCGAAGTAGGTCTTGAGGGCCGCGATCGACTGGGCTCCACCCTGCTGCTGACTGATCGTGGTCAGGGCCTGGTTGGTCTGCGGGTGGGTGTCGAGGTAGTTGCCGATGTTGGTCGCCACACCGCCCGCGGTACGGGCGACCTCACTGGCCGCGCAGGGATCGCTCGCAGCCGTGGCGGACGGAACCATGAGCGCGGCCACCGTCGCACCGCCTGCCGCGATCGCCGCGAAGGCGACGGCCAGCGAGCGGCGCAATCCACCGTTGGTCGGTTGCATGGAGAACTCCTTCAGCGTGGGCCCCGGCGCATACGTCAGCCGGGGTCGTCCTTGGCTATGTCGCCGGACAGCGCTGTTCTGTTAGCGACGGTGACGTAACGCTATCGGGGTCAGCTGTGGATATTGCTGTGAGAAGTCTCAGGGCGATCTCAGAACCCGCAGAGAGCGGGCCACACTACACCGCTAGAGGTACGCTCTGGCTGACACAAGCCAGGACACGCCCAGCCACGTCGGGGGGAGAAAGCGGGGACCTCGCATCCAGCAGTTCATGATGCGCTTGAGCAGCTATCTGCGCAGATTCCGCTGGGCGGTTTTCGCGACATGGTTGTTGCTTCTGGTGCCCTCGATCTACCTCGCGATCAACCAGTCGTCCAATCTGACCGGCGGCGGTTTCGACGTCGAAGGTTCACAGTCGCTCCACGTCCAGCGACAGCTCGAGGAACATTTCCCGGATCAGGGCGCGTCCCCGCTTGCCCTGATCGCCTCTCCCCGCGCGGACGCCTCGTTCCAGGACATGAACGCCGCGGTGGCCACGCTGGAGAAGATCGCGGGGCAGGTGCCCAGCGTCAAGATCGTGCCGAATCCCCAACAGCCCGCCCCGCAGCCGGACCGGCCCTACGTCATCACCTTGCAGCTGGACTTCAACAACACCGGCGCGGTGGACGTGGCCAAACAGCTGCGCCAGAAGGTCGGGGTGCACGGCGAAGACCCGGGTGAGAGCGAGAACGGCAAGGTCAAGTTCTACGTCATCGGGCAGGGCGCGCTCGGCGCGGCGGCCACCCAGGCCACCAAGCACGACATCGCCGCGGCCGAGAAGTGGAACCTGCCGATCGTGTTGATCGTGCTACTGGCGGTGTTCGGCTCGCTGGCCGCCGCGGCGCTGCCACTGGTGCTCGGTATCTGCACGGTCGTGGTGACCATGGGCCTGGTCTATCTGCTGTCGATGTACACGCAGATGAGTGTGTTCGTCACCTCGACGGTGTCGATGTTCGGCATCGCCCTGGCCATCGACTACTCGCTGTTCATCCTGATGCGGTACCGCGAGGAGTTGCGGGCGGGCCGCGACCCAGCCGATGCGGTCGACGCTGCGATGGCCACCTCCGGGCTGGCGGTGGCCCTGTCCGGCCTCACCGTCATCGCCTCGGTCACAGGCATCTACATCATCAACACCCCGGTGCTGGTGTCGATGGCCACCGGCGCGATCCTCGCGGTCGCGGTCGCGGTCCTGACCTCCACCACACTGACCCCGGCGGTGCTGGCGACGTTCGGCCAGGCGGCGGCCAAGCGCTCGTCCTACCTGCACTGGTCGCGCCGCGCCGAGGCCACCCAGTCGCGGTTCTGGACCCGCTGGACCGGCGCCGTGATGCGCCGCCCGTGGGCCTCGGCCGTCGGCGCGACGATCCTGTTGCTGATTCTGGCTGCACCGGCGTTCGGCATGGTGCTGGGCAACAGCATGCAGCGCCAGTTCGAGCCCACCCACGAGATCCGCGGCGGGGTCAACGCGGCCGCCGACGCCCTCGGGCCCGGCGCGCTCGGCCCGGTGCGGGTGCTGGTGACGTTCCCCTCAGGAGACGCAGGCGGCGCGTCCTCTCCCGCGCGCACTGCCGCACTCGACGCAGTGCGCCAGGAGATGACCCGGGCACCCAACGTGCAGACCGTGCAGCCGCCCGTTTTCGCCGACAACAACAACAGCGCACTGCTGTCGGCAGTGCTGAAGGTGGACCCCGAGGATCTGGCTGCCCGCGAGGCCGTCGACTGGATGCGGGACAACCTGCCGAAGGCCGCGGGCTCGAACGCCAGCGTCGACGTCGGCGGTCCCACCGCACTGATCAAGGACTTCGACGACCGGGTGTCGAGCACCCAGCCGCTGGTCTTCCTGTTCGTCGCACTGATCGCCTTCGTGATGTTGTTGGTGTCGATCCGGTCGGTGTTCCTGGCACTCAAGGGTGTGCTGATGACGGTGCTGTCGGTGGCCGCGGCCTACGGCAGCCTGGTGGTCGTCTTCCAGTGGGGCTGGTTCGAGGAGTTGGGCTTCCAGAAGATCAGCTCGCTCGACAGCACCGTTCCGCCGTTGGTGCTCGCCATGACCTTCGGTCTGTCGATGGACTACGAGATCTTTTTGCTCACCCGGATTCGGGAGCGGTTCCTCCAGACCAACAGCACGCGTGACGCGGTCGCCTACGGAGTCAGCACCAGCGCGCGCACCATCACCAGTGCCGCGTTGATCATGATCGCGGTGTTCATCGGGTTCGCTTTTGCCGGCATGCCGCTGGTGGCACAGCTGGGAGTGGCCTGCGCGGTGGCCATCGCGGTCGATGCAACGGTGGTCCGGCTGATTCTCGTGCCCGCCCTGATGGCCATGTTCGACGAGTGGAACTGGTGGTTGCCGCACTGGTTGGACAGGCTGTTGCCCGAGGTGGACTTCGAGAAGCCTTTGCCCAAGGTCGAGGTCACGGATCTGGTGATCATCCCCGACGACATCTCCGCGCTGGGCCCGAGCGGATCAGACCTGCGCATGATGGTCCGAACTGCCGCCCGAATGAAACACCTTGCCCCACAGACGATCATCGTCACCGATCCACTGGCCTTCAGCGGCTGCAGCAAACCGTCTGCGCGGCTGGCGGCGCGGCGGCCGGGCGGACCGAAGCGCTGCCCCGGTGTCCATCCGGTGACGATGTGGCGGGGCAGGCTGTCGGTAGCCGTGGACGCGCTGGAGGCCGAGGCGGACGCGCAGCGGGCACCGATGGAGCGCCTCGGCCCCGTCGAGACCACCAATGTGCAGCTGCCGACCGGTGATCGGCTGCAGATCCCGACCGGCGCCGAAACGTTGCGGCTGAAAAGTTACCTGGTGATGTGTCGTAACAGCGCCAAGGACTTCGAAGAGTTTGCTGATCTTGTCGAGTCGATGGAAACCGAGACTGCAGCTCTGGTGTTGTCGGGCATGGACCGGTATTACTGTGGGCAGAACCCGAAGAGCAGATGGGTGGCCACGCAGCTGGTGCGGCGACTGGCCGACCCGCAGCCGTCCGATGAACACGAGTTCGCGATGTCGGACCCGGATGCAGCTGCCGAATGGGAGAAGGTCAGGCAGCGCTGCCTGTCAGTTGCGGTAGCGATGCTGGAGGAGGCGAAGTGACGTTGGCCCCCGACGTCCGGGAACCGAGGGATGCGCGGATTGCGCGTCGCGACGAGATTCAACCGGTTCAATCGTCCGCTCGGCGTCCCCAGGGACCGCAGGCCCAACGCACCGCCGGGCCGCGCACGCCCGCCCAACGCACCACCGCCCAACGCGCCAACGCCCAGCGGCCGGCGTCGACTCAACGGCCCGCATCCGCTCAACGCGACGCTTCGGCTCCACGCACGACATCACAGCGCGATACCGCCTCACGCACTTCCGGGCAACGCAGTTCGGCACAACGCTCCCAGAATGCGTCCACCCAGGTACAACGGAAACAGGAGCAACGCACTCCTGGGCACGACACCAAGGGACAACGCACACAGGGACAAGGAACGCAGACGTCACGCACACCGGTACAGCGCTCACAGCAGCCGGCACAGCCACGGCCACCGCGTCAGGGCCAGGCCGCGCCGCAGCAGCGTCAGCCCGCCTTCGACGACCGGCCGGTCGAGTACTGGCCGACCGCGGCGATCCGCGCCGCCCTGGAGACCGACGACATGGCGGTCTGGCAGCGCATCGTCGCCGCGATCAAGCGTGACCCCTACGGCCGCACCGCCCGCCAGGTCGAGGAAGTGCTGCAGACCGCCCGCCCCTACGGGGTGTCCAAGGCGCTGTCCGAGGTGCTGGTGCGCACCCGTGAGCACCTGGAAGCCACCGAGCGCGCCGAGGTCGCCCACCAGATCCAGGCCATGCTGCGCCGGTCCGAACTTCAGGCACCCGAGTTCGCCTCGCGCATCGGGATATCCAACGAATCCTTCGCCGACTACCTGGAGGGCACCACCAGTCCGCCGGCCTCGCTGCTGCTGCGCATGCAGCGCCTCTCGGACCGGTTCGCCAAGCTCTCCGCGCAACGTTCGGCGAAGTAGTCCGCTCCGGCTGAGGACCCCGCCGCGTCAGCGAGAGTGCAGCGGGGTGACATTGTCGACGAGCCAACGCCCGTCGCTCTTGCTCAAGGCCACCCGCAGCGCCATGACGGCATTGTCGGTGGGTTTGCCCGGAGCACTCTGAGTTCCCCGCAGCACCACAGCCACACTGGCCACCTGCGGACCCAGTGCCTCCACCCCGGCCGAAATGGTAGCGGCCGTGGCGGATACGTTCTTGCTCGCCAATTCCTTTGCCACATTGGCGAATTCGTTCTTGAACTGCTGAGCCTGATCGGGCGACATCATGGCGGTCGCACGGTCGATCGAGGAGGTCGGGCTCTGCGGGCTGAACGTGGCGGTGGCCTCCGAGACGCTGCTGGCGATGCGCACCACCTCGTCACGGTCGTTGTTGAAGGTGCGGTCGGGCACCGTCCAGCGCAGGTAACCCACCGTCACCGCGGCCACCACAGCGGCGGCAGCCACGCCCGCGACTGCGAGACGCAGCCCGGGGGCATCGTCATCGGTGCCCAGGGTCACGCCGTCGCGCCGGGCCAGCACGATGTTGACGATGACGCCCTGCACGATCAGCAGGCACAGCACCGAGCACAGCGACACCCACCACAGCGGCCAGGACAGCGCCAGCCCGATGTAGAGGACCGCCGCGATCGCGGCCAGCGGGGCGGCGATGTCGAACGCCAGGACGCGCAACCGGTTCCTCATCGGATCGGCTCCAGCCGCGAGACCATCAGGTTGCCGTCGACGTCGGAGACGTCCAGCCGCAGGTTCCAGCGCACGGTCTGGGGCTTGTCGGTGCCGGCGTTCTCACTGACCGAGGTGGCCACCACGAGCACGGTGTCGGTGCGCGACACCATCCCGGCCAGCTCCTGCTTGGGCGCGGGCACCGGACGACCGTCCGGGCCTGGCGGCGGGTGGTACAGCGATTCGATGGCCACCGAGTCGATCTGGCCGGTGGTGCGGGCCTGCAGCCGCTGCACCAGGTCACGGTAGGGCTGCACGGCCGCATCGAAGTCGGCGTTGAGCTGACCGACGGTGCCCTCGCGCAGCTTCTGCATACCGGCCTCGACGGAGTCCTTGTTGATGTTGATCAGGATGTTGGACCAGTCGGCGGCCGCCCGCAGCACCCGGGTCTGGTACGCGCGTTCGTCGGTCTCACTGCGATGTCCGGTCCACACCATCGCGGCCAGGACCACCGCGGCGACGGCGATCAGGCCCGCGACCGCCGAGGCGAAGCCGAAGCCGGTGATAGCACCGCCGGAGTGATCGTTGGTGCTGTCCTTGCTGGGCGCCTCGGGCATGGCCGTGAGGGTACCGGCAGCCGAACCGCCCCAGCGCACCCGCGGCCTTCTGGAAGAATGTCGGGGTGACGGTAGAAGCGATCAAGTCGGGTATCGACCTGAGCCATGTCGACCCGCAGGCACGCCCGCAAGACGATCTGTTCGGCCACGTCAACGGCAGTTGGCTGACCGACTACGAGATACCCGCCGACCGCGCCACCGATGGCGCCTTCCGGCTGCTGCACGACCGCGCCGAGGAACAGATCCGCGATCTGATCACCCAGGCAGCAGCGTCCGGCGCCGAGCCCGGCACCGACGAGCAGCGCATCGGCGATCTGTACGCCAGCTTCATGGACGAGCAGACCATCGCCACGCGTGGCCTGGCACCGCTGCTGGCCGAGCTCGCCCTGATCGACGGCGCCGCCGACAGCGACGCGCTGGCCTCGGTGCTGGGCGGCCTGGAGCGCACCGGGGTGTCCGGTGGAGCCGGCGTCTATGTGGACACCGATTCCAAGGACTCGACGCGCTACCTGCTGCACATGAGCCAGTCCGGCCTCGGGCTGCCCGACGAGTCCTACTACCGCGACGAGCAGCACGCCGAGATCCTGGCCGCCTACCCCGGCCACATCGCCCGGATGTTCACGTTGGTCTACGGCACAGACACCGCGGAGGCCCAGACCGAGACCGCGGCCCGGATCGTCGCGCTGGAATCCAAGCTGGCCGCCGCGCACTGGGATGTGGTCAAGCGCCGCGACGCCGACCTGACCTACAACCTGCGCAAGTTCACCGACCTGTCCACCGATGCACCGGGCTTCGACTGGACCTCCTGGCTCGGCGCTATCGGCACCACCCCGGAGAAGGCCTCCGAGCTGGTGCTGCGTCAGCCCGACTACGTGACGGCGTTCGCCGCACTGTGGGCGAGTGAGGATCTGGAGGACTGGAAGGCCTGGACCCGCTGGCGCGTCATCCATTCGCGCGCGAGCCTGCTGACCGATGACCTGGTGGCCGAGAACTTCGATTTCTACGGCCGCACCCTCAGCGGCACCGAGCAGAACCGCGACCGGTGGAAGCGCGGCGTCTCTCTGGTGGAGGGCCTGATGGGCGATGCGCTGGGCAAGCTCTACGTCCAGCAGTACTTCCCGCCGGAGGCCAAGGCGCGGATGGACGAGCTGGTGGCCAACCTGCGCGAGGCCTACCGGGTGAGCATCAACGAGCTGGACTGGATGACGCCGGAGACCAGGGCCAAGGCGCTGGTGAAGCTCGACAAGTTCACCCCCAAGATCGGCTACCCCGCCCGGTGGCGCGACTACTCGGCCCTGGTGGTCGAGCGCGACGACCTGTACGGCAACTACCGCCGGGGCCACGTCGTGAACTCCGACCGCGAGCTGGCCAAGCTGGGCGGGCCGGTGGACCGCGACGAGTGGTTCATGACCCCGCAGACGGTCAACGCCTACTACAACCCGGGAATGAACGAAATCGTCTTTCCCGCAGCCATTCTGCAGCCGCCGTTCTTCGACGCCGAGGCCGACGACGCCGCCAACTACGGCGGTATCGGCGCGGTGATCGGGCACGAGATCGGCCACGGTTTCGACGACCAGGGCGCCAAGTACGACGGTGACGGAAACCTGGTGGACTGGTGGACCGATGCCGATCGCGCCGAATTCGGGGTCCGCACAAAGGCTTTGATCGACCAGTACGAAAAGTTCACCCCGCGTGGGCTGGATGGCTCCCACCACGTGAACGGCGCGTTCACCGTCGGGGAGAACATCGGCGACCTCGGCGGGCTGTCCATCGCCCTGCTGGCCTATCAGCTGTCGTTGAAGGGCCAGGAAGCTCCGGTGATCGACGGACTCACCGGTGTGCAGCGCGTCTATTTCGGCTGGGCCCAGGTGTGGCGGACCAAATCCCGTGATGCCGAGGCGATCCGGCGCCTGGCCGTGGATCCTCACTCACCGCCGGAGTTCCGCTGCAACGGCGTCATCCGCAACATCGACTCCTTCTACGAGGCGTTCGAGGTGGACGACTCCGACGAGCTGTACCTGGAACCGGCTCAGCGCGTGCGCATCTGGAATTAGTCCGGATACAACAAAACCCCTGCCCGCGGGCAGGGGTTTTGTTGTATCGAGGTTCGTCTAGAACATCTGCCAGTCGGATGCACCGTCAGGCGTGTTGTACCAGCCGCCACCGGTGTTCTTGATCACCACCGGGTCGCCGCTGCCGAAGTTGTCGTAGAACCACTTGGCGTTCTCCGGGCTGAGGTTGATGCAGCCGTGGCTGGTGTTGCTCTTGCCCTGCTGGGCGACGGACCACGGGGCGCTGTGCACGAAGACGCCGCTGTTGTCGATGCGGACGGCGTCCTGCACCTTCAGCTTGTAGCCCTCCTTGGAGTCCACCGGCACACCGTAGGTCGAGGAATCCATGATGATGTCGGGGAACTTCTCCAGCACGTAGTAGGTGCCGTTCTTGGTCTCATGCTTGCCGTCGGGCTTGCCCATCGACACCGGGAAGGTCTTCTCCAGCTTCCCGTTGCGCAGGATCTCCATCTGGTGGGCCTTGTCGTCAACCGTCGCCACCAGGTAGTCGCCCACCCGGAAGCTCGACTTCGTGCCGGCCGCGTCGATGTTCACCACGGTATTGGACGGCCAGAAGTCCTGCGGGCGCCAGCGCAGCTGAGTGTCGGTGACCCAGTAGAAGCGGCCTGCCACCGGCGGGTTCGACGTGATCCGAATGGCGTCCTGGGCCATCTGCCGGTTGGCGATCGGCCGTTGGAAGTTGATGTAGATCGGCTTGGCGACGCCGACCATCGACCCGTTGACCGGGTTGAACGACGGCGGCAGGAACGGTGCTTCGCCGGTGAACGGCTCGGAGCTCTGCCCGGGCGCGTTGCCCTCGGTGAACGGGACGGTCGGGGAGCCGTAGTTGACGATCGGCGCGGGCGTCGACGGAGCGCCCGGAGCGGCGGCGGCCGGAGCCGCCGGGTCGGCCGGCAGCGGGGGGATGTAGGCGCCGGGCGGGGGGCCCGGAACAGCAGGGTCGACGGGTGCCGGCGGCACCTCGGGGTCTGCGAATGCGGCCGGGCTGAGCACCAGCCCACCGAACAACCCCGCAGCCATGAAAGCAGTGATCAGTCGACGTTTTGCCGATTTCGGCATGAGTAACCTCCAGACAGCACAACTCGCTCCAGTGTCTCACAGCACGGTGACCAGCTACTGCCGCGAGAAGCCGTCATCCCCCGGCAGCGGCCGATTCCACGGCGCTGAACTGCGGTGTTTATCGAGTGTGAGCGTGCTCGCGTTACTTCTCGGTGGTGGGGCAGGAAACTACGAATACGCCACGGGACGACGCGACGCCACACATCGACATGACGATCAGGGCCGCGGCCGCGGCCACTGTCGGCGCCGCTCCGCCGTGGTCGTAGATGCCGCCGCCGATCAGCGCACCGCCCATGATGCCGATCTGGAAGGCCGCGACATACAGCCCGGAGGCTCTGTCGGGGTCTTCCGGAGACGTGCGCATCGCCGAGGCCTGCAGCATCGGCGGCAACGCCGTGGAGGCCGCGCCCCAGGCCACGATGGCCAGTGCACCGAGCACCAGAGCCACCCGACCGCCGACGTGTTCGACGGCCACCATCGACAGCGTCAGCAGCGCGGCAGCCAGCACCGTGAGACACCCCAGCACCGACGCCTTCGGCCACAGGTCCAACGGCCGGGCCATGGCGGCCATCCCGGCCAGACCCGCGACCCCGAACGCCGCGAGCAGCCAGGCCAGATGTGGGCCGTGGATCCCGACCACATCGCGGATGATCACCACGATGAAGGTGAAGGCGATGAAGTGGCCGGTGACACCGATCATCGTCACCGTGGACAGGATGAGCAGACGCCGGTTTCGTCGACGTCCGTGCCGCGCCCCATCGACAGTGGTCGAGCCGGCCGTGGGCGCGAGCGGTGGCAGCATCGTCCATGCCGCCAGCGCCACCACCGCCGCAGCCACGGCGACCACCACCACGGCAAGCCGCCAGCCCCACATTTCGCTCATCGCCGCGGCGAGTGGGTTGCCCACCACCAGAGCCAGGCCGGTGCCGACATAGATCGCCGCGGTGGCCCGGCCGGCGTGACTGGCCGGGACCAACCGTGCGCCGATCGGTGCGATCACCGACCACATCAGTCCATGGGCCAGCGCGCACAGCACCCGCCCACCGGCCAGCACCGCGAAGTTCGGGGCGAGCGCCGAGATCACCTGCGAGACCGTCAGGCACACGAGGGTGGCGACCAAGGTCCGGCGTCGCGGCCAGCGTGCCGTCAGCCGGACCAGCGCGACGGTGGTGAGTGCGGCGACCAGCGCGTAACTGGCCATCAGCGTGGCGACCAGGCCCTCGCTGACCCGGAGGTCTGTGGCGATCGCCGGCAGGGCACCGACCGGGAGCATCTCGGCAGTGACGTAGATGAACGCCGCCGCTGCGAGGACGGCGAGTTGCGTGGCAACACGCGGTGTCCACGGGCTGGTGTGGGCGGAAAGCGATTCGCCGGTGACGCTGAAGGTCATTCTGGGATGCCACGGTAGTGCCATAACGTTGCCGTGCGTGGTTGCCGACCCGAGAGACCGCTACCCGCGTTCGTAACGTCAGGGCGGGACTTCGGCGCCCGGACCGCCGCAGCATTACGAGCGCGCACAATCGAATCTGTGATTGTCGCGTTCAGCATCAGCCCCGCCGGCGGGGACGAGTCCGGAAGTGTCAGCGCTGCGGTGGCCGAGGCCGTGCGGGTGGTGCGGGCCTCAGGCCTGCCCAACGAGACCAACGCCATGTTCACGAACGTCGAAGGTGAATGGGACGAGGTGATGGCCGTGGTGAAACAGGCCGTCGAGGTCGTCGCAGCGGTGTCTCCACGGGTCAGCCTGGTGTTGAAGGCCGACATCCGGCCCGGTTACACCGGGCAGCTCACCGCGAAGGTCGAACGGATCGAGCAGGCGCTGGGCGGCTAGGAGCGGACCAGGCGGGCAATCGCGGCCGATGCCTCGGCCAGCTTGGCCTCGGCCTGGTCACCGCCCTCGGAGACCGCCTGCGTCACGCAATGCCCGAGGTGCTCGTCGAGCAGACCGAGCGCCACGGATTGCAGAGCACTGTTGACGGCGCTGATCTGGGTCAGCACGTCGATGCAGTACTTGTCCTCGTCGATCATCTTGGCGATGCCCCGGACCTGGCCTTCGATCCGGCGCAGCCGCTTGGCGTAGTTCTCCTTCTGCGCCGAGTAGCCATGTGCGCCCGAGCTGTCAGCCACGTCCATGAACCCCATCATACCGGTACCCCACCGGGGTATGCACGCCCGTTTGGCCGGGAGAAATGCCGCAAAACGGCCGGCGCTCGGCCGATACGCTGACTCCGATGACAATGCCACCCTGGCCAGGGCCGCACGGGCAGCCGCCGGCCTATCCCGCACCGGGGTACCCGCCCGCCCAGCCGGCCCCGTATCCCGCGGCCCCGGGTGCGCGCCGGTCATCTGCGGTCGGCACCACGGTCACCGTGGTCAGCGTCGTTCTCGCGGTCGCACTGTGGATCGTCGCCGTGCTCGGTGCGGCGGCCGCCGCGTGGCTGTCGTTGTTCTTCGGGATGTCGACCGATACCTGCCACGCCACCTGCGGCCCGACCCCGTATGACGATCAGGTCTATCCGACGATCTTCGGCTGGATCGGCGGCGGGCTGCTCGCCGGATTCGCCGGCAGCATCGTCATGGTCTTCTTCACCCGCCGCTGGCTCTGGGTGTGGCCGCTGGTGTCGATCGTGTGCACCGTGATCGGGTTCCTCATGGGGCTCGACCTGACTATCAAGTCCACCGAGTGGACCGGCTGACCTGCGCCGCTGGGGCATGGTAAAGAATTTGGGCGGCTAACTAACCCGGGGGCATACTTACCCCCATGTCTTCCGACCAGCCCGATATCAAGCCCCGCAGCCGCGACGTCACCGACGGCCTGGAGAAGGCCGCAGCCCGCGGAATGCTCCGCGCGGTAGGGATGGGCGACGACGACTGGGTCAAGCCGCAGATCGGCGTCGGCTCGTCGTGGAACGAGATCACCCCGTGCAACATGTCGCTGCAGCGGCTCGCGCAGGACGTCAAGGCCGGTGTGCACGAGGCCGGCGGCTACCCGCTGGAGTTCGGCACCATCTCGGTGTCCGACGGCATCTCGATGGGCCACGAGGGGATGCACTTCTCGCTCGTCTCCCGTGAGGTGATCGCCGACAGCGTCGAGACCGTGATGCAGGCCGAGCGGCTCGACGGTTCCGTGCTGCTGGCCGGCTGCGACAAGTCGATCCCGGGCATGCTGATGGCCGCGGCCCGTCTGGACCTGGCCTCGGTGTTCTTCTACAACGGCTCGATCATGCCGGGTGTCGCCAAACTCACCGACGGCACCGAGAAGGAAGTCACCATCATCGACGCCTTCGAGGCCGTCGGGGCGTGCGTGCGCGGGCTGATGTCGCGGGAGGACGTCGACATCATCGAGCGTGCCATCTGCCCGGGCGAGGGCGCCTGTGGCGGCATGTACACCGCGAACACCATGGCATCGGCAGCCGAGGCACTCGGAATGTCGTTGCCGGGCAGCGCATCTCCGGTGGCCGTGGACAAGCGGCGCGGCGAGTTCGCCCGCAAGTCGGGTGAGGCCGTCGTCGAGATGCTGCGCCGCGGCATCACCGCGCGCGACATCCTCACCAAGGAAGCGTTCGAGAACGCCATCGCCGTCGTGATGGCGTTCGGCGGGTCCACCAACGCGGTGCTGCACCTGCTGGCGATCGCGCGTGAGGCCGAGGTGGAGCTGACCCTGGCCGACTTCACCCGCATCGGCAACAAGGTGCCGCACCTGGCCGACGTGAAACCCTTCGGCCGCCACGTGATGAAGGACGTCGACGAGATCGGCGGCGTGCCGGTGGTCATGCGCGCGCTGCTGGATGCCGGTCTGCTGCACGGCGACTGCCTGACCGTGACGGGTAAGACCATGGCCGAGAACCTGGCCCACATCGCGCCGCCGGACCCCGACGGCAAGGTGCTGCGCGCGATGAACAACCCGATCCACCCCACCGGCGGCATCACGATCCTGCACGGATCGCTCGCCCCAGAAGGTGCCGTGGTGAAGTCTGCAGGGTTCGAATCCGACGTGTTCGAGGGCACCGCAAGGGTTTTCGAGCGCGAACGGGCCGCCCTGGACGCGCTGGAGGACGGCACCATCACCCACGGCGACGTCGTGGTCATCCGCTACGAGGGGCCCAAGGGCGGCCCGGGAATGCGCGAGATGCTGGCCATCACCGGCGCGATCAAGGGTGCCGGGCTGGGCAAGGACGTGCTCCTGATGACCGACGGCCGGTTCTCCGGCGGGACGACGGGCCTGTGCGTCGGGCACATCGCTCCGGAGGCGGTTGACGGTGGGCCGATCGCGTTCGTCCGCGACGGTGACCGGATCCGGCTCGACGTCGCCAACGGCACGCTCGACATCCTGGTCGACGAGGCCGAACTCGCCGGCCGCAAGGACGGCTGGCAGCCGCTGCCCCCGACCTACACCACCGGCGTCCTGGCCAAGTACACCAAGCTGGTCCAGTCCGCCGCCGTCGGCGCCGTCTGCACGTAGGACCCCGGCAAAGCTCAGTGGTAGCGTGACGTCGGGCGTGCAGGAACGCCCGACGTCCGCTCGAAGAGGCCAAGCCTCCCTGCACGTTGAGTTGTCGTGTGACCGACCTCTTCTCAGCCCGATTCGCGGACACGGGCGTCTGAGAGGAGGCCGTCATGGCCAGCCGTCTGCCGAGCAACCCCTCGATCGAGCACCTCCGCGATGAAGCCCGCAGGCTGCAGCGCGCGAATCGCACCCCACTGCACCAGGCGCAGCTGACCGTCGCCCGCGCGTACGGTTTCAGCAGCTGGCCCAGACTCGTGCACTACCTCCGGGACGCAGCCGAGCTCAGCATCGACCCAGGCGCGCTCGACGAGAACAACCTCGACACCGCCGACCGATTCTGCTCATGGGCATCGTTGCGCTACAACGAAGCCGATGCTCCGCCCCGGTGGCAAGCCGCCGCAGAGCTGCTCGGATCCGAGCAGAATCTGGTCGACGAGCACGTCTGGGCTGCCGCGTCGGCCACAGATCCGGCCGCGCTGGCACGCCATCTGACGAACCATCCGGGGCTCGCGAACACCAGCGGCGGACCGTTCGGCTGGGTTCCGCTGATGTACCTGTGCTATTCGCGGGTTCCGTTGGGCTGCAGTGCCGATGACGTCCTCACCAGCGCGACGCTGCTGCTCGACGCCGGCGCCGATCCGAATGCCGGGTACCTCTGGTGCGGGATGTCGACGCCGTTCACGGTGCTCACGGGTGTGTTCGGTGAGGGGGAACAGGGTCCGCGTCGTCAACCCCGGCATGAGTTCGCACCCGATCTGGCCACCCTTCTGCTCGATCGCGGCGCACATCCGGCCGACCAACAGACGCTGTACAACCGGATGTTTCGCGCCGACGATTCCCACCTGGAACTGTTGTTCGCCCACGGTCTGGCCGAGGCTGGGCCCAGCCCGTGGGAGCTGAGGCTGGGTGAGGCCATGGAAAACCGTGCCGAGATGTGGGGACGCCAGATCGGCTGGGCCGCCGAGCATGGCTTCACCAGCCGGCTCGACCTGCTGGCCCGGCACGGTATCGACGTATCCGCAGCGCACGTCGTCGTCCCAGTGTTCCCGGACGATCCGAACGTTTTCGACGACGAAGGCGCGACGCCCCTACACCAGGCGGCCTGGTCCGGTGATCTCGAACTGATCCGACGACTCCTCGACGCCGGTGCCGACGCGACCATCACCGACCGGAGATTCGGCTCCACGCCACTGGATTGGGCCGAGCATGCCTACCAGACCGAGGCGGCAGATCTGCTCAGAGGCGTCGTCACAGCCCCTTCGGACCCCGCCGGATGATCGCGGCGAGTTCCTCGCGTGAACTGACGCCCACCCGCTGGCAGGCCCGGTACAGATGGCCCTCGACGCTGCGCACCGACATGACCAGTCGTTCGGCGATCTGTTTGTTGGACAGACCCGCTACGACGAGTTCGACGATCTCGCGCTGCCTTCCGGTCAGCGGCTGTCCGGCCGGGTTGCGCAACGCCGGGGTGCACAGCCCGCCGCATTCGTCGGCGCCCTCCTGCGCCAGCGCGGCCGCGTAGGCGCTGCGCTTGCCCTGACCGTGGCGGCCGAAAGCGACCGCAGCCTGCGCCATCGCGTCGGTGGCGGTGGCACGGTCACCGATAGTGCGGTATCCCTCTGCGGCGGTGAGCAATCCGGTACCGTCATCGGCTGCCAGTGCCTCGATGTGACCGGCCACCGTTTGGGCGAGCGGCAGTTTCAACGTGTCGGCCAGCTCGCGTGCGCGCGCCGCACCGGTGATGTCGCCCCACTGGGCGGCCGTCTGCAGACACAGCAGTTCATGGGTCGGCTGCTCGCGTCTCCCGGCATCGCGCCCCGCTGCGCGGACCACATCGATGGCATCGGTCAGCGCGCCACCGGCTGCCAACGTCCACCCGGTGGCCACCGACATCGCGGTGTTCATGAATACGTAGTCGTCGGGCACCCGCTGCTCGGCCCAGGCCAGCGCCTCCTCGGCAGCGGCCGTCTGGCCGAGCTTGGCGTGCGCCTCGGCCAGCGAAAAGCAGCTGGCGACCCGCAAACCCGTGTTCACCTCATGGGTTTCGGCACCTGCGTACGCCTCGTGCAGATGTTTGACGGCAGTGGCGAGATCCGCGCGAACCAGTTCCGCGTGGCCCAGCAGGTAGGCGAGGTTGGCATAGGCCAGACCCGGGATGTCGCGCGCCGATTCGTCCAGCCGCGCCGCGGTGGTCGTGCACTCGTCGATTCGCCCGGTAAGACGACAGGCCCTACCGTGGACGGCGCCGAACCAGTAACGCATCCATGAAGATTCGAACGACGCGGCGGACCTCGCGATCGCCGTGTCGGCGACCTCGTTGATCTCGTCGGCATGCCCCAACGCACCGAGCGCCATCATCAACGCGATCGAGGCGACCATGGCATGGAAATCGGGTAGCTCGCCGGATGCCAGAGCAGTCCTGGCAATTTCCTCGGCGGCGGCACAACGGCCGAGGACCACGTCGACTCCAGCCTGCACGGCCAGCCGTTCCATCCGCTGTGCGGCGGATTCCTCAGTGCCGGAAAGCTTTTCCAAGACCGCCTGGGCATCCAGTGGCCTGCCGAGCATCCAGGTGAGATTAGCCGCCCGCACCGTCGCCCAGTGGTGGCTGTCCGGCTTGCCGTCGGCGCTGATGTCACGCAGTACCGCCTCGGCCTCATTGCCCCGGCACAGCAGGATCAGCGTCATGGCCCGCATGGGCGCAGCCTCGGGTGCACCGCATTCGGCTGCGGCAGCGGCGAATCGGTCAGCGGCATCAGGGTCGAGCAGGACGGCAGCGCAGCGCGCGGCCGTGAGGTAGAGCTCCGGATCCGGGGGCAGGTCGGAGTGCAGGGCCAGCAATGCGCGGCGGACGGTCGCCCGCATATCCCCGTCGGCCTCCGACCCCAGCCGTCGCGCCAGCCTCCCCCGGATCCTCGACAGGTGCATTTCACCCGCTGTCGCCCTGCGCAATTCGCCGTACAACGGATGTGCGAGGGTCGCCACCAGGCCGCGCCCGTCGCGGTCGACCCTGACCAGATGCATCTGCTCGGCGGCCTCCAGGTCGGCGGGCTCCACAAGGTCGACGAGGACGTCGACGCTCAGCGGTTCGCACTGCGACAGCGTGTCGAGCACCAGCGCCATCCCGGGCTCGAGTCCACCCAGACGGCGCCCGACCATGTCGGTGATGCTCTGGGACACGGCCACATCGCCGTCCCACATCCACACCCCGGCGGACTTGCGCATCCGCCCGGCGGCGATCTGGTCCTTCACCAGCTGCAGCAGGTACAGCGCGTTGCCTCCGGTCAGCTTCCAGAACCGGCGCGTGCTGCGGCTGTCCACCGGGCCCGCGACCGCCGATTCGATCAGCGTGGCGGCCGCCGCGGCGGACAGCGGTTCGAGGTCGATCCGGTCGAGCAGGCTGTCCTTCCACAGGGCGGTCACCGCGTCGGGTTCCGGACCGCCGGAACGCGCGGTGACGACGAGACGTACTCCCTGCGTCTGCGCCAGTTGATGTACGACGTGCGCGGACAGCGGGTCGAGCAGGTGGGCGTCGTCGACGCCGATGACCACCTTGCCCATGCGCTGCTGAGCGACGAAGGAATCGATCACGCGACGCACGTCCGGCAGCGGGTCGCACATGCTCTGGCTGATCGATCCGGTGAACGCCCCGAGCGGGATGGCGCGTGCGGATTCGGTCCCGACGAACCAATTGGTCCGGTGTCCTGACGACGCCGCGTGGCTCAGTGCCTCCCGAGCCAACCGGGTCTTGCCGACCCCGGCACTGCCGACGATCACCACACCGTGGTGGGTTCCCGGCCCACCAAGGGAGCGACGGATCGTCGCCAGTTCTTCTTCCCGCCCCGCCAGCTTCATGTCAGCAGTTGGTACCCGCCATCGCCGTCATCGGAAGTCCCGCGATTGCCCAGGATATGGCGTCAAACCTGCCCGCGGGTGGCAAATTGACGCATCTTCGGATACCCGGACGTGATCCAGGCGCGCCGATTCCCCACCAGCCGGGGTCCGGCTGGTGGGTCAAGGTGCGCGCTTGCCGGTTAGGCGTGCCGTGCTTCGGAATTGCGCACCTGCATCCCGAAATACATCGCGGTGAAGCCCAGCACCATCACCAGCGCACCGCTGATCACATGCGACCAGATCATCCCGGCGCCCGGTCCACTGACAAACACCCACGGCGAGATGATCAGCCACACACCGAATATCGGCAGTGTCCAGGTCATGCCGTGCGCGCGATCCAGCGCGAAGCTGAAACACATTGACAGGAACGCGATCGCCCCTCCGACGATCAGATCGTTGACCGTCAGCCGGTTGAAGGCGTCGTAGCCGACGATCCACGGGGACAGCGCGACGTACATCGCTGTCAGCAACGTCAGGCCGAAGGTGACCTGCGCAGCCATCGACTCTGCCACACGGTCATAGCCGGCCCGTAGGGCCAGAATGTCCGGATGTAGGTCGATCGATGAATGGACTGCACTCATTTCTTGTCCTTTCCGTTACACGGCAAGGCGTTTGGACCCTACCGCCCCCATCCATCGCTTTCCAGATTACGCCGCGACGGGCGAGATGGCGGCGGCTGGAAGCGGCCAGAATCGGCTGCTGACGGACGCCAAGTAAGGTGTTCTCAATGCGGTGGCGCAGCAACGCCCAAACGGATCAACCCACCGGCCCCCGTCAGCAACTCGGCTGGTTCGCAACGCTCTTCGCGATGGCCCTGGTGTTCCATTACACCGACAGCCAACCCCTCGCGATGCTGCCGGCATTGCTGGCCGGCCTGCCCGCCCTGCTATTTCCCGGCTCGGTGGCCGCGGCCGGTCTGGCCGTCGCAGCCGGCGCCACGGTGGCCGCGCTGAACCTGCCCGCAGCCGCGAACCATCTGGTGCTGAGCCTGCTGATCGCCGTGGCGCTCGGCACCGCGGCCTTGTGGGCCCTGGCCACCCGGAACCGGGCAGGCGAAGCGGACGATTTCGTCGAACGCTGGCTGGATGCCGTGCGGAGTCCGATCGGCCTCGTGTTGCTCGTGGTCTACCTTTTCACGGTCTTCGACAAGTTGAACACCGCATATTTCACCCCGGCGACCTCGTGTGGCAGCGAGCTGTTCGGCCAGCTCATCTGGCTGAACGGCTTCGACGATGTGACGCCGGGCCAGGGTGTCGGTGAGTTCGTCGGCATCGCTGCGGTGGTGATCGAGGCCGCCATTCTCGGGTTGCTGGCGGTGCGCCGGTTGCGCTTCTGGGGCGTGCTGCTGGGGGTGGGCTTCCACTCGATACTGGCGATGGCCTCGTTCTACGACTTCGCCACGGTCGTGTTCGCGGCGTACGTACTGCTGGTCCCGACCGAGGTGTTCGCGACCCTGGCGACCCGCGCTTCCGCGCTGCGGACCGTCGCGCTCGCCGGGTTTGCGGCGCATGTGCTGCTGAGTGTGCTGGCGAGCTCGGCCGACTCTCCGAGGAGCCCGGCCGGGCTGCCCTGGCACACCCTGCTGGTGCTCACCTGGTTCGTCGCGGTGGTGCCGTTCATGGCCGCGCTGCTGCGCACGTACTACTCCGCACAGGCGGCAGGTGTCCGTCCGCCGAACTGGAGCTTTCGCCCCGTGGTGCTGCTTCTCGCCCCGCTGCTGGCTCTCGCCAACGGGTTCACGCCGTATGTGGGGCTCAAGACCGTGTCGAACTACTCGATGTTTTCCAACCTGCACACCGAAGAAGGCGCCACCAATCATCTGGTGCCGGGCGTCACCGCACTCCAACTGGCCGACTATCAGCGCGACACCGTCACCGTGGTGGGGATGGAGTTTCCGCAGCAGCCGGAGGACCCGACATACCTTCGCCGACAGCTGCGTTGGATGTCGGAAGATCCCCCGGTCCGCATTCCGTGGCTCGAGCTGCGGCGCAGTGTGGTGCTGTGGCAGGAGGCGGGTATCAGTGGCGTGCGGATCGCCTATCTTCGCGACGGACCACCCCGCGTCGTGGACGACGCCACGAAGGATCCCGTACTCGCGGCACCACTGCCCTGGTGGCAACGGCATCTGCTTGCTTTCCGCCCCGTCGACTCGGGTTGGGGCGCCGACGTCTGCCGCTGGTAGCCCAGGCACCGCGACCGTGCGTGTCTGTCGGCCGCCACGCCGCAAGAAGTCGGCAGTTTGCACACGCTCACACAGACCCACATGGCGCAGAATCGCGGAATGGACATCCCGGATCGGCTGAAACTCGATGCGCCCGTGGTCCAGGCCGGCATGGGCGGCGGCATTGCGGGTGCTCCGCTGGCCGCCGCGGTGTCAGCGGCCGGCGGACTGGGAACCCTGGGGCTCGTGCCGCCCAGGAAGCTCAGGTCGGCTATCGCAACGGTCCGCGACCAGGCCCCCGGCCGTGCGGTCGCCGTCAATCTCTTGATGCCGTTCACCCGTCGTCCCCATATCGACGTCTGTCTCGAAGCGAAGATCGACATCGCGGTGATGGCGTTTGCGATCGACCGGGCGTTGATCGAACGACTGACGGACAGGGGCATTTTCGTCATCGTGATGGTCGGCACTGAACGGCAGGCCACGGAGGCGCTCGCCTACGGCGCCGACGGGTTGATCGCGCAGGGCCGTGAGGCGGGTGGGCATCTGGTCGGCACCGTGGCGCAGGCCGATTTCCTGCCAAAGGCTTTGGCACTGGCCGGTTCCCGCCCGGTGTTCGCCGCGGGTGGCATCGCCACGGCGGACGACACGAGAGCGGCGCTCGCCGCGGGCGCGACGGGCGTGGTGGCGGGCACGCGGTTCCTGCTCACCCACGAGTCAGGTGCACATCCCGTTTACCGGCAGCGGATCATCGACACGGAAAAGACGCTGGAGACCACCGTGTTCGGCCTCGCCTGGCCGGAACGTCATCGGGTGATCCCCAACGCGACAACGGATCGGTGGTGTCACCCGGACGGCACGGCCCGCCGGTTGCCGGCGGCCATCAACAAGTTCAGCGCGCCGCTGTCCCGAGTCCCCGACCGTGGTGACGGCGCGATGCTCCGCCTGCAACGTCCGGCGCTGCCGTTCCTCACCCCGGTCACGCTCACTGCCGACATGCCGGCGACGTGGGCGGACCGCGCCGCGCTGTATGCCGGGGAGACTGCGCTGCGGTTGGACCGGGTCACGTCGGCAGCACAGGCCGTCGCCGATCTCACACCGTAGGCACGCCCGAACGTCCGCGTATGTGCGCAAAATGCCGGCGAAATACGGCGTGGCGGGCGGCAGACACGCACGCACGCGGTGCAAGGGCTCAGACGCCGAGCCGTTCCGGGTTGCGGTAGCTCTCGACCTGCGCGGCGATCACGTCGGGCGTCGGCAGCGGCTCGGCGCTGTCCAGGTACACGCCGCCGGCACGCAGTGTGTCGTCGACCAACAGCCAGATCCAGCGCACGAGATCGGCCGCCAACCGGTCCTGTGCGGTTGAGCCGGGTTGGTCGAGCCACCGGCCGGTCGTCGATTCCACCAACCCGACGATGGCGAACGCCAGTGGTTGAGGGTCGGTGTCCATGCCAAAGGCGTTGAGATACACCGTGAACAGCGCATCCAGTTGAGTTCCGATGGTCAGCCGGATGTCGGCGATGGCATCGGGCGCCGAGCCGTCGTCACCCAGGGAGCACCGTGCCAGGTAGCGGTAGAGATTCCGGTGTTCGACGAGGAACCGGACGTGGGCACCGACGCCGGCCTCGATGATCTGGGCCATCGATCCGTGGGGCGTCCACAGTGGGGCAAGTTCGGTGTTGAGCATCTCGGCTGCGCGCTGCGCGATCGCGCTCTGCAGATCGGCCGCGCCGGCGAAGTGCCGGTAGAGCTTGGTGCGGGTCACCCCGACATGCGCGGCGATCTGCTCGGTCGAGGCCTGCGGACCGTGTTCGGCGATCGCCGACAGTGCGGCGTCGACGAACTCCGCCCGCCGCCGCTCCCGCTGGCCGGCCCATCGACTCACGGAACCGCTGCCCTCAGTTGCCACAGGCACACCCTAGCCAATCAAGTGGTACATGACGTACCATATCGTAACTGGTACATAACGTACCACTAGATTTCGAAGGGAACGACGCAGATGGACGCGGTAATCGCACTTCGCAAAGCGGCAGGTCTGCCGGCAGTTGCCGAACCCCTGGCACCGGCGGAGGACTACGGTTTCTTCGGCCCCGGGTCGGTCACCTGGAAGGTGTGGAGTTACCCCACCTCGCTGCTGATCGGCTTCTCCCGCGCCGTCACCATCGAGCACCTCGATCCGTTCCTGGCCGCCGCCGTCGACGCCACCGGGCAGGTCTACGCCCGCACCCGCCTGCGTTACGACCGGACCATGCAGTACTTCGCCCTGGTGGCGTTCGGCGACGCCAAATCCGTCCTCGACGCATCCGAGATCCTGGTCAAGATCCACTCCAAGGCTGTCGGCACCGAGCCCATCACCAAGCGGCCGTTCGACGCCAACGATCCGCACTCACAGTTGTGGATCCACCTGACCGCATGGCACTCGATCCTCAAGAGCTACGAGATGTTCGGCCCCGGCAAGCTCTCGGCCGAAGAGGAGAGCCAGTACTGGGAGGAATGCGCGCGGGCCGCGGAGTTCCAGACCATCGACCCCGACGACGTGCCACGCACCCGTGAGGGCATCCGCGCGTACTTCGAGGGCTTCCGCCCAGACCTGGTCGGCTCCGAGGTGGCTCAGCGCATGATGGATTACCTGGTCGATCTGGGCTACCACATCCTGCCCGAGCGGATGCCGCGCTGGATGCGCAAGGCGTTCAACATTCCGATGCGCGCCGCCATCATCGCCACCATGCCGCAGTGGATGCGGCTCCTGGGCGGTATCCCCCAGCGCCGGTTCGCCGATGTCGCGGCCCGCGCCGTGGTGCGGCCCTTCCTGCGGATCATCGCCGCCAAGCCGCGACTCGAACTGGCAGTCCTGGACCTCACCACGCCGAACACCACGCCGATCGTCGGCCCCACCCTGGTCGGCATCCCGGCCAGGAACACGGTCACCTACACGCCCGCCGAGGCCCGGGCGAAGTGGCGCAGACAGACTCCGTTCGAGCAGTACAGTCAGATCATGGCCAAGCGGGAGATCGGGCAGGGCCCGACTCCCTACGCCCACAACCACCACGACGCACTGATGCAATTCGACAAGAGCGTGAGCTGATATGAACGAATCGCAGATCGACCAGGCCCTCGATGATCTCGCCGAAGGCGAAAAGACCTGGGCTTCCCTGTCATTGGCGGCCCGCCGCGGACTCCTCGACGAGGTACGCGCCCTGACCGTGCGCCATGCCACCGAGTGGGTCGACGCTGCCGTCGGGATCAAACAACTCGACCCGGCCTCGCCCCTGGTCGGCGAGGAATGGATGTCCGGCCCGTACTCACTGGTGGCCGGGCTGGCCGCACTGTCGGAGAGCCTGACCAAGCTGGAAGCGTGCCGCAGCCCGCTCGACGGCGCCGAGTTCGGCTACGCGCCCGGCGGCCGGACCACGGTAAAAGCTCTGCCGCTCAACACCTTCGATCAACTTCTGCTGTCCGGGTTCAGCGCCGAGGTGTGGTTGCAGCCCGGAATCGAGAAGGCCGAGGCCATCCGGTCGGCCGGTCTGGCTCAACGCGACCCGTCCCGCACCCACGGTGTGGGCGCGGTGCTGGGCGCGGGCAACATCTTCTCCATCGCGCCGCTGGACACCATCTACGAGTTGTACGCCAACAACCGGGTGGTCGCCCTCAAGCTCAACCCGATCACCGATCCGTTGCAGCCCGTGCTGACCAAGGTGTTGGCACCGTTCATCGCCGTCGGCGCGGTGCGCATCCTTACCGGCGGGGCCGAGGTCGGCACATATCTGGTGCAGCACAAGCTCGTTGACCACGTGCACATGACCGGCAGCGCCCTGACGTACGACGCCATCGTGTTCGGCACCGGCGAGGAGGGTGCCCGACGCAAGGCAGCTGACGAACCCGTACTCGACAAGGAGATGACCGCCGAACTCGGCGGGGTGTCCCCGACGATTGTGCTGCCCGGCTCCTGGAGTGCGGCCGACATCGAGTTCCAGGCCAATCACGTTGCCACGCAACGCCTGCACAACAACGGCTACAACTGCGTGGCGGCGCAGGTGGTGGTGCTGCCCAAGCACTGGGCGCAGCGCGACGAGTTCATCGCCGCCATCCGCAAGGCCTTCAACGATGCACCTGCCCGCCCGGCCTACTACCCGGGCTCAGACGTCAGGGTCGCCGGCGCGGACACGTCGTATCCGGACGCACAGCACCTGGGCTCGAGGGGTGCCCGGGTGCTGGTGGTCGATCCCGCCGACCGCGAAGCGTTGTTGTGCACCGAGTATTTCGGTCCGGTTCTCGGCGTGATCGAGCTCGACGTACCCGACGATCAGTTCGCCGAAGAAGCGGTACGCGTCGCCAACGACGAGTTCGTCGGCACCCTCGGGGTGAACATCATCGCCCACCCGGACTCCATCAAGAACATGGGCGACAAGTTCGACCGCCTCGTCGAGCAGCTGCGCTACGGCACCATCGCGATCAACGCGTGGACCGGCGTCGGCTATCTGACCCCGACGGCCACCTGGGGCGCGTTCCCCGGCCACCGGCGCAATGACATCCAGAGTGGAGTCGGCGTGGTGCACAACGCTTTTCTGCTCGATCGGCCGGAGCGCACGGTGGTCCGCGGTCCGTTCCGTCCGGCACCGCGTTCGGTGTTCCGCGGCGAGTGGTCGTTGTCCCCCAAGCCGCCGTGGTTCGTCAACAACCGCACCGCGGCGACGACGGGCCGGCTGTTGGTGGACTTCGCCGGGGCACCCGGTTGGAGCAAGCTGCCCGCGATCTTCGCGTCGGCGCTGCGGGGTTAGGTACGGGGCTACCCGGATGCGACGGGCGCGGCCGGCGCCACTGCAGGCAGCAACCGTTGCGCGCAGTCCAGCAGCACCCGGTGCAGCTCTTCGTCGGTGATGTCGTTGAGGGCGGGATCGGTGGCACTGCCGTAGACACCCGAGGCAAGCACCGACATGCAGATCCGGCCTGCGGCGTCGGGCTCGGGGCCCAGCAGGATCAGCGTGAGCCGTTCGATGGTGTCCTGGAGTTCGGCCCGATCGTGCACCAAAGCGTCGATCACCGGGTCACCGTGGAACACCGCGGTGACCCGACGGTGCCGCACGGCCATCTCGACCATGCCGCTGACGGCGGCCTCCCGCCGCGCCTCCGGCGTGGACATCGCCTCGGCGATGCGGACCAACCGCACCATGTCGTCGAAGACAGGTTGGATGACCGCGAGCGCGATCTCGTCCTTGGAATGGAACTGGTAGTAGACGGCCGCCTTGCTGACGCCGAGGCGGTCGGCGATCATCTGCAGCGACGTACCTTTGACGCCATGCTCTGCGAACAGGCTCAGCGCCGCCTCCAGCACCCGCTCGCGGGCAAAGCCACGCGGCGCAACAGCCTTCGCCACACCCGTCCCTTCGTCGCGCTGAGCGTACCGAACGCGTTCTAGATCACAGCGTCAATAGCCAAACTAACTTGATTGAAGTTAGCCGACTGTATAGGTTTCACTTTACATCCGGCAAGGAATCCTGCGGGGGAGGAGTGATGATGCCAACTACGTGCGCGTCATATCCGGCAGAACTCCTCGACACCTTTCTCCTCGCCGCTGCCGAAACCGGCATCGGACAGGTGGTGTTCCTGTCCTCCGATCTGGACCCACGTCCTTATCAACTGCCCTGGCCCGCAGGCACCCACGTGTACGTCGTCGACCATCCCGCGATCCTCGACGTCAAGACCGCCGCCATGGCCGGCACCACGCCGACCACAGTCGTGCGAGGAGTCCCCGCCGATGTCAGCGGCGACTGGTCTGCCGCACTGGTCCGGGCAGGATTCGACACCGACCGGAGCGCCCTGTGGAGCGTGGAAGGCGTACTACCCTTCGTTCCATCGGATGAACAGCGTCGACTCGTCGCCGACATCACCGCCCTGAGCGCGCCGGGCAGCCGGCTGATCTCAGAGGTGTCGGTCAGTCCGTTCCGGGACGATTCCGACGGGGACGTCACCGCGGACATCGACGTAGAAAGATGTTGGCGGGATTCCGCCGACACCGAAATGATCACGAAGTGGCAATGGAGCTTCGCCGCCGCCCGGTACGTCACCGCGTACCTGACCTCCGAAAGGCCGACCAGCGAATATGAAGCTGTTGAGACGGTTCTGGATTCCGTTGATCATCATCGTGGTGGTGTTGGTAGGCGGATTCACGGTGATGCGGGTGCGCACGTTCTTCGGCGCAGGCGCCGGCTCCGGCATTTCCAGCGCCAAGGTCGATGACACCAAACCGTTCGACCCCAAGGTCGTGGTCTACGAGATCGACGGCGTGCCCGGGGCCACCGCGGACGTGAACTACCTCGATCTCGACGCCCAGCCCCAGCGCGTCGACGGGGTCACCCTGCCCTGGACGCTGCGTCTGGAGTCCACCGCCCCGTCGGTGTTCCCCAACATCGTCGCGCAGGGCGACGGCAACACGATCAGCTGCCGCATCACCGTCGATGACGAGCTCAAGGACGAGAGAACCTCCAACGGCGTGAACGCCCAGACCTTCTGCTTGGTGAAATCTGCATGAGCAATTACGACACTCCTACCGACTCGATCCCGGTCAGCGGCCCACAGCACGCGCAGCCCGCCGGGCACGGCGGGATCGCCAAATGGATCCGGCGCCTGGCCATCCCGATCATCATCGGCTGGATCGCCGTCATCGGTGTCCTCAATGTGATCGTTCCCCAGCTCGAAGAGGTGGGGAAGATGCGCTCGGTGTCGATGACGCCGGACGACGCACCGTCGATGATCGCCATGAAGCGGGTCGGCGAGGTGTTCCAGGAGTTCAAGTCCAACAGCTCCGTGATGGTCGTGCTCGAGGGCGACAAGCCGCTGGGCGACGACGCACACAAGTACTACGACGAGATCGTCGCCAAGCTCGAGGCCGACAAGAAGCACATCGAGCACGTCCAGGATTTCTGGGGCGACCCGCTGACCGCGTCGGGTGCCCAGAGCTCCGACGGCTTGTCGGCCTACGTGCAGGTCTACACCGCCGGTAACCAGGGCGAGGCGCTGGCCAACGAATCGGTCGAGGCCACCGAGAAGATCGTCCAGAGCGTCCAGGCGCCGGAGGGCGTCAAGGCGTATGTGACCGGCCCGGCAGCGATGTCGGCCGATCAGGAGATCGCCGGTAACCGCAGCCTCGAGATGATCACCGCCCTGACTTTCGTGGTCATCATCATCATGCTGCTGTCGGTCTACCGCTCCATCGTGACCGTGCTACTCACCCTGGTCATGGTGGTGCTGTCGCTGTCGGCCGCTCGCGGTCTGGTGGCTTTCCTGGGCTACTACAACATCATCGGGCTCTCGACGTTCGCCACCAACCTGTTGGTGATGCTGGCCATCGCCGCCTCCACGGACTACGCGATCTTCCTGATAGGCCGATATCAAGAGGCCCGAAGTGTCGGCGAGGACCGGGAACAGGCCTACTACACCATGTTCCACGGCACCGCCCACGTCATCCTGGGTTCGGGCCTGACCATCGCCGGCGCCACGTTCTGCCTGCATTTCACGCGCCTGCCCTACTTCCAGTCGCTGGGTATCCCCCTCGCGATCGGCATGGTGATGGTGGTGCTCGTCGCGCTGTCGCTGGGCTCGGCGATCATCACAGTGGCCACCAAATTCGGTAAGACGCTGGAACCCAAGCGGGCCATGCGTACCCGCGGGTGGCGCAAGATCGGTGCCGCGGTGGTGCGTTGGCCGGGACCGATCCTGATCGCCACCATCGCAATCTCGCTGATCGGCCTGCTCGCACTGCCGGGGTACAAGACCAACTACAACGACCGCAAGTACCTGCCGGCAGATCTACCGGCCAACACCGGCTACGCCGCGGCCGACCGCCACTTCTCGCAGGCCCGGATGAACCCCGAGCTGCTGCTGATCGAGAGCGATCACGATCTGCGCAACTCCGCGGACTTCCTGGTGATCGAGCGGATCGCCAAACGCATTGTCGGCGTACCCGGTGTCTCCCGGGTCCAGGCCATCACGCGCCCGCAGGGAACGCCGATCGAGCACACCTCGATCCCGTTCAACATCAGCATGCAGGGCACGACCCAGACGATGAATCAGAAGTACATGCAGGACCGGATGGCCGACATGCTCAAGCAGGCCGACGAAATGCAGGTCACCGTCGACACGATGACCAAGATGATCGCGCTGATGGAACAGATGCGCGGCGTCATGAACAGCATGGTCGGCAAGATGCACGGCATGGTCGACGACATCAAGGAATTGCGCGACCACATCTCGGATTTCGACGACTTCTTCCGTCCGATCCGCAACTACCTGTACTGGGAACCGCACTGCTACAACATCCCGATGTGCTGGTCGATCAGGTCGGTCTTCGACACCCTTGACGGAATCGACACCATGACAGCCGATTTCGAGCAGATCGTCCCTGACATGGACAAGATGAACGCGCTTATCCCCGTGATGATCGCGAACATGCAGCCGATGATCACGACGATGAAGACCATGAAGACCATGATGCTGACGATGCAGGCCACCCAGGGTGGCATGCAGGATCAGATGGCGGCCATGCAGGACAACTCCACCGCCATGGGTCAGGCCTTCGATGCCGCCAAGAACGACGACTCGTTCTATCTGCCACCGGAGACCTTCGACAATCCGGACTTCAAGCGCGGCATGAAGATGTTCCTGTCCCCTGACGGGCATGCGGTGCGGTTCATCATCAGCCACGAAGGCGATCCGATGAGCCCCGAAGGCGTCGCGCACGTCGAACCGATCAAGCTGGCGGCCAAGGAGGCCATCAAGGGCACCCCGCTGGAGGGCTCCAAGATCTACCTCGGCGGCACCGCGGCCATGTTCAAGGACATGCAGGAGGGCGCCAACTACGACCTGCTGATCGCCGGAATCGCCTCGCTCTGCCTGATCTTCATCATCATGTTGATCCTGACCCGAAGCATGGTGGCCGCCGCGGTGATCGTCGGCACCGTCGTGTTGTCGCTCGGCGCCTCCTTCGGCCTGTCGGTGCTCATCTGGCAGCACCTGATCGGCCTGGAACTGCACTGGATGGTGCTGGCCATGTCGGTGATCATCCTGTTGGCGGTGGGTGCGGACTACAACCTGCTACTGGTCTCCCGATTCAAAGAGGAGATACACGCAGGCTTGAACACCGGCATCATCCGCGCCATGGGCGGCACCGGGTCGGTGGTCACCTCGGCAGGCCTGGTATTCGCGTTCACCATGATGTCGATGGCAGTCAGCGAACTGGCCGTGATCGGCCAGGTGGGCACCACCATCGGTCTGGGTCTGCTGTTCGACACCCTGGTCATCCGCTCCTTCATGACCCCGTCGATCGCAGCCCTGATGGGCAAGTGGTTCTGGTGGCCGCAGATGGTGCGTCAGCGTCCCAAGCCCGAGCCGTGGCCGAAGCCGATCCAGCGCGAGCCGCAGGACTCCCTGGCTTAGCCCTGACCTCAACCCCGCGAGCGTGCGTGTCTGCTGATGGACACGCACGCTCGCGGCGTTTGAGGGTCCGTTTACCGCACGAGCGTCACGGCGAAACCGTCCCAGCCCTTGGTGCCCACGGTTTGAATGGCCGCGGTGTCCAACCGCGGATCGGCACCCATCATCTCCAGCATGTCGCGCACGGCCTGCGCCTGTGCGTCGTCGGCCGCCGGTGCGAGAACCCGACCGAACCGGGTGACGTTGTCCACCACGATGATCGAGCCCGGCCGGCCCAGCTTGATCGCCCACTCGACGTAGCGGACGTTGTTCTCCTTGTCGGCGTCGATGAAGACAAGGTCGAACACGTCACCGCGTTCGGCCAGCCGCGGCAGCGTGTCGAGTGCGGCACCGACGATCACCTCGACGCGGTCAGCGACCGCGGCCCGCGCCAGATTCGCCTGTGCGATCTCGGCGTGACGCGGCTCGTATTCGAGCGTGACGACGCTGCCGTCGGGTCCCACACCACGGGCCAGGTTGATGGTGCTGTACCCGGCGAGAGTGCCGATCTCAAGCACCCGACGCGCCCCGGAGATCGTCGCGAGCAGCGACAGCAGCTTGCCGTGCTGAGCCGACACCTCGATGGCGGGCATATCGGCGGCGTGTGCGGACTGACGCGCCGCGATCAGCGCCTCGTCTTCAGTGCGCAACACCTCGTTGAACATGGCATCGACGTCAGCGGCCTCGGTCATGTGCGCCAGGCTAGAGGACGCCTTCCTTGGCGTACACCATCCGCAACACCAGCCCGACCTCCGGACCCATGACCGTTTCGCAGAGCTCGCTGTAGGCGGCGACGAAGGCCGGCCCGTGGGGCGGGTCGGCATGGCTGACGTGGTGGGCCAGTTCGTGAAGTACCACCAACTCTCGCAGTGCCCAGGTATCGCGCTCGGGGACGGCGATGACGGCCTTGCCGTCGACCCATTCGTAGTGCGCCGCCGTGGCTCCCCGACGGGAACGCACCGCAACCGGGCCGGCTCCGACCCGGGCGACGACGTCGTCGACGTAGCGCTGCACCGAATCGACGGACCCGAACCTCGCCTCCGGCGGCAATGTCAGTGAGGTACCGAAGAAGTCGATGGCGCGCGAACTGTGTTGTGCCGCACGGTCGAACATGGTGCGCACGAACTGTTCGGCGGCGTACACCCTGGCGCGCTGGGTGTCCCTGGTGCTCACTGCTCCAAGGCGCCGCGCGCGCCGGAGATCTCCTGGCCGGCCCCGAGCCGCGCGTGGCGACCGGCGCGGTCCCCGGCCCGGCGAGCGGCCGACGAATACCCGGCCGAGGCGTTCGTCGCGCGCCAGGTCCCACGGGCCTGCGAGGCTTCCCGGTAGAAGCTGCGCAGCTCGATGTCCTTGTCCCGCAGGGCGATAGCGGTGCCCGGCCGGTCGGCCTCGTCGGCCTCGCGTTGCGCTTCCTCCCGGGCCTCGGTCAGGCGCTGGCCGATCCGGGCACCGAAGGCCAGCTGGAAGTTCAGCCGGGCGGTGATGGTCGGGGTCGGACGGTGGGCGCCCGAGGCGATATAGCTCTCCGACGCCTTGACCATCTGCACCAGCAGGCTGGTGTAGAGGGCGTGGGTGGCGTCGATGTCCTCGGCGAACCCGTAGGCGTAGACGAAGGTCGAGTTGGACGCCACATCACATTTCACGTCGTTGGCCATCCCGATCACCACGAACAGCTGTACATAGGTACGCAATCCGCGTCTGCCGGCCTCGCCGATGGTGATGGTGCGTTGCACCGGCATCTGCGCTTTGGTGCGCTCCGCGGAATGCGCGCGGGCCAGGGCCAGGTCGATGGAGGTGGCGGTGGCCAGCCGCTGAGCGGCGGCCATGAACGCCTCGGCCTCGTGGAGGTTGTCGGTGCCCTCCGCCTGACGCAGCAGTGCGGCGATGCGCGCCAACATCTTGTCGTCGCTCACGCGACAAACCTAGCCACCGGTACCGACAAACTTGCCGATCGCCTCCACCACCTGGAGTGACAGCGATCCGGGCTTGCCGTAGTTGGCGATGCTGTCGGTGGGATCGTCGCGCAGCACGTGGTTGACGCCCTTCAGTTCGACGACCGTGAGCGCAGTGTGCTTGAGCGCGCCGATCAGCGGACGTTCGGTCTCACAGTTGGCCTGCGCGTCGGAGTCTGAGCAGGTGAGCAGCACCGGCATGCCGTCGGGCAGCCGGGCCGCCAGTTGCAGCGGGTCGATCTTGTCGGCCTCGACGATGGCGTTGAGGTTGTCCTTGTTGACGATGGCGCTCAGGCCCTCGGGCAGGTTGGCGGGCACGGTCCCCTTGGTGCGGATCTCGTCGACGGCGGCCAGCCAGGCTGTCAGTACCTCAGGAGTGGCCCCGGCGCGCACCCGGTTGGTGATGATGTCCAGGTAGCGCCCGGACAGTGGCTGAAACAGGGCCAACGAGTGGACCTTCGGATCGGCAGCGCCGGCCAGGGTCATGGCGTGGATGGCGCCCTCACCCACCGCGTAGATCGACAGCTCGGCCTTGTCGGCGTCCGGCTGTGCGGTCAGGAAGCGCAGAGCGGCGGCCGCGCCGGTGGTGTACACGGCGCTGACCACGTCGGTGGGCTTCTTCGCGTAGGGGCCGAGCTTGGTGGCACCGGTTCCGATCTTGTCGTAGCGCAGGGACGCAACACCCTTGTCCGACAACGTTTCCGCGAGCTGACGCATGTTGCCGACCGGGCCGACGACCTTGTTGTCGCCGTTGCGGTCGGTGGGTCCGCTCTCGGAGATCAGCAGCGCGGCCGGGCGCGCCGCGCCCGCGTGCCGGTAGGACCCGTGGATGGTGAGCCCGTCGGCGTCGAAGGTGACGTCGGTGTCGGTCCACGTCGGCTGCTGAGCCTCCTTCGACGCCTCGTCCGTACCGCAGCCGGCGACCAGGAGCACCGAAAGCAGTGCCACCACAAGCTTTCTCACAGGTGCGTCTCGATCCAGGACGTCACGTCGTCGAGAACCAGCCCCTTCTCGGGCTCGTTGAACACCTCGTGGAACAGGCCCGGGTACACCTTGAGGTGCACATCCTCGGACGCCACACATTCGACAAGACGGTGGCTGCCTTCGACGGCCACCAGCCGATCCTTCTCGCCGTGCACCACCAGCAGTGGCGCGGTCAGGGCCGAGGCCCGCTGCGGCATGGTCTCCCCCACGATGATCAGCGCACGGGCGATACCCGCGGGAACCTTGCCGTGCCACACCAGCGGATCGGCCTTGTAGGCCGCCACCACCTCGGGGTCGCGGGACACCGCATTGGCGTCCAGATTCTCCACCGGCAACCCGGGGGCGATCTTGCCGAGCACCTTGGCCACCGCCGCCAGCACCGGCGACACGGCGGCCTGCGCGGCCACCGCGGGTCCCGACAGCACCATCGCGGTGTACTCGTCGGGGTATTCGACGCCGTAGCTGAACACGATGCCGCCACCCATGCTGTGCCCCAGCACGAGGCGCGGGAGGGCGGGATACTCGGCGGTCGCGATGCCGACGAGCGTGTGGAAGTCGCCGACGTACTCGGACATGTCGCGCAGGTACACCCGCTTGCCGCCCGAGCGGCCGTGACCGCGGTGGTCCAGGGCGTAGACGACCAGTCCGGCCTCCCCGAACCGTTGCGCGACGTGGTGGTACCGCCCGGCGTGTTCGCCCAGGCCGTGGGAGAGAACGACGACGCCCCGCGGTGCGGTGTCGGGCGTCCATACGTCGTAGACGATGCGGACCCCGCCGACGCCGTCAAAGGTCTGTTCACTGCGGGTGCTGGTCACCCTGGCGAGCGTAGCCGCACCGGTCGGAGATTTTCCGGTCGTGGTTGTCGGGGGTGCTGCGTAAGCTCGCGAATGTGACGGTCCTCGCCCACCGCCTGGATGACGACAGCCCGGCCGATGCGTTCCTGGCCGATGCTCAGCGCTACCGTCGTGAGCTGCTGGCCCACTGCTACCGGATGACCGGCTCGCTGCACGACGCCGAGGATCTGGTGCAGGAGACCTACCTGCGCGCCTGGAAGGCGTACGGGGGTTTCGAGGGCAAGTCGTCGGTGCGGACCTGGTTGCACCGCATTGCCACCAATACGTGCCTGACGGCGTTGGAGGGCAGGCAACGCCGCCCGCTGCCGTCGGGCCTGGGTAATCCGAGTTCGTCACCCACCGACGAGATCGCCGAACACCACGAGATCCCCTGGTTGCAGCCTCTCCCCGATTCCACCGACGACCCGGCGGATCCGAGCACGATCGTGGGGACCCGTGATTCGGTGCGGCTCGCGTTCGTCGCGGCACTGCAGCATCTGTCGGCCCGTCAACGCGCGGTGCTGGTGATGCGGGAGGTGCTGCAGTGGAAGGCGGCCGAGGTGGGCGAGGCGATCGGGGCGTCGACGGCCGCGGTCAACAGCCTGCTGCAGCGCGCCCGGGCCCAGCTCGACGCGGTCGGCCCCAGCCAGGACGACGCGGTGGACCCGCCGGATTCCCCGCACGCCCAGAACCTCCTGCGCAACTACATGGCCGCCTTCGAGGCCTACGACATCGACAAGCTCGTCGAGTTGTTCACCGCCGAGGCCATCTGGGAGATGCCGCCATTCGACAGCTGGTATCAGGGGCCGCAGGCCATCGGCGACCTGTCCCGCTACAAGTGTCCGGCCGAGAAGCCCGGGGACATGCGGTTCATCGCGACGAGCGCCAACGGCCAGCCCGCCGCAGCGATGTACATGCTCAACGCCGAGACGGGCCGGCACGAGGCCTTTCAGCTGCACGTCCTCGACGTCGGCCCCGAGGGTATCTCCCACGTGGTGGCGTTCATGGAGTTGTCGCTGTTCGAGAAGTTCGGTCTGCCCGTCGTTTTGCCTTGACGTCGAGTGGCCAGTTACGCCACACGATCTGCTGAAGCCCGTGCAACAACTGGCCACTGAGCTCCTCGGACCCGCAGGGCTTCGCATGTTCGAGCGACGATCACCTGCGGACGATGGTTCAGTAGGTCAGCTCCGACCCTGATGATCAACCACCCTTGCGCGGCGAGTTCGGCATAGCGGTCGATGTCGTTGGTCCGCACCCGAGGATCGGTCCAGTGCTGGGCGCCCTCGTATTCGACTCCGACCTTGAAGTCCGCATAGCCCATGTCGATACGCGCAGACCGCCTGGTGCAGAAGTTCCCATGCACCAAGATCTGTGTCTGCGGCTTCGGTAGACCGGCATCGATCAGCACCAGACGGGTGCGGGTTTCCGGCGGCGATTCGGCACCACCGTCCATCAGGTTGAGGACCTCGCGCAGTTGCACCAGACCGCGAACACCCCGATGCCGGTCGAGGAGCGGTGCGATATCGGCCGCGCACAAACCAGTTGCCTGCGAGAGCGCGTCCACCTGGATGACGGCCTCGTCCCGGCCCGGCCGCCGGCCCAGGTCGAAAGCAGTGCGTGCGGGTGTCGTCACCGGAAGACCGGAGAAACGGCGAGTCTCGTCTGCATACAACTCGTCGCGGTGAATCAGGATCCCGGTGGTCGGTTTTCCATTGCGACGGTAGAGCTCGGCAGGCGCTGTCGGGTCGATCCACTGCGTGCCGTACACCGCCGACGCCGACAGACCCGTCAACGTCGCCTGGCGCCCGGACCACAGCCAGGCGGCCAGCGCGCGCTTTGCAGCTGTCATCTCGGCGCCCTTGGCGAGGTAGACATCGCGATAGACAGCCTCATGACGACTCGCGAGTTTCCGCCTGGTCACCGTCCCAGCCGTCAACGCCTCTGTGCCGAGAAAGGGATCTTCCATGCCCGTACGGTCACCGGACCGTGCGACACATCCCCCGGCCCCCGGCGCCGTGGCACCCCTGTTGTGGATCAAAGCCGCGCTGGGGATATCCCACTCGAATGGCCAGTTATTGCACGCCAAGCCGGTCTTAATGTGCGCCAACTAGCCACTCGACGGGCACGAACCTACGAACCTTTGTAGGCCGCTTCTAGTTCAGCGATGTCGAACTTCCCGTGGGTGCTGAGCACCGCCGCCATCAACCGGCCATCGGCGGCGTCATCACCCTTGTCCAGCAGGTCGTAGTACTCCGTCGGGGTGATCTGCCAGGCCAACCCGTACTTGTCCTTGAGCCAGCCGCAGGGCAGTTCCTCACCGCCCTCGACCAGTGCCGCCCAGATCTGATCGAGCTGCTCCTGCCCGGTGACGCGCACCTCCAGGGAGACGGCCTCGGTGAAGTGGAAGTGCGGGCCACCGTTGATGCCGACGAAGCGCTGACCGGACAGTTCGAATTCGACCACCACCGGCACGTCCTGGGGAGAGGGCGAATCGGGGTGGGAGGCGATGGTCTTGACGATGCGGCCATTACCGCCGAACGCGTCGATGTAGTGCTGCGCGGCCTGTTCGGCCTCGCGGTCGAACCAGAGGTTGGGGACGATGCTTGCGTTGATCTCGGTCATGCGGGATAGACCCGCGTCGGCTGCGCTACTCATCGCCGAGTGGCCACCTGATGCACACAGATCGACCTGACGCGTGTCACAACGAGCCACTCGACGACGAAATCAAGCAGACAAACTGCCTGTTCAGGGCCCAGTTACTCGGCGGTATTGCAACCTGTTCTATTATCGCCTCCCATGAAGACCAAAGGCGCCCTGCTGTGGGAACTCAACTCGCCATTCAAGGTCGACGAGATCGACCTCGGCGACCCCGTCGCCGACGAAGTACAGATCCAGATGCATGCCGCGGGCATGTGCCACTCGGACTACCACCTGACCACCGGTGCGACCCCGATGGCGCTGCCGGCGCTCGGCGGCCATGAGGGCGCCGGCGTCGTCACCAAGGTCGGCAAGAACGTCACCGGCATCGAGGAGGGCGACCACGTCATCCTCGCCTTCATCCCGGCCTGTGGTGAATGCCCGCCGTGTCTGAAGGGCTTCCGCTCACTGTGCGACCGCGGTGCGGTCCTGCTCGGCGGCAAGGCCATCGCCGACGGCACCAGCCGCATCACCGCCGGCGGCCGTGAGGTGTCGCCGATGAACCTGCTGGGCACCTTCGCGCCGTACATGACGGTGCACAAGGATTCGGTCGTCAAGATCGACAAGGACATCCCGTTCGAGACCGCGGCCATCATGGGCTGCGCGGTGCCGACCGGCTTCGGTTCGGCCACCAACGTCGCCGACGTCAAGCCCGGCGAGACCGTCGTCGTCGTCGGTGTCGGCGGCATCGGCATGAGTGCGCTGCAGGGCGCGGTGATCTCGGGCGCCAAGCACGTCATCGCGATCGACCCGAACGAGTGGAAGCGTGAGCAGGCCATCAAGTTCGGCGCCACCCACGTCTACGCGTCGATGGCCGAGGCCATCGCGCCGATGATCGAGTTCACCTGGGGTCTGATGGCCGACAAGGTCATCATCGCCGTGGGCGAGATGAAGGGTGAGTACATCGAAGAGGCGATGATCCTCACCGCCAAGACCGGCACCTGTGTGGTGACGGGCATGGGTTCGATGATGGACGCCGACGTCAAGCTCAACCTGTTCCTGTTCACCATGTTGCAGAAGACGTTGAAGGGCAACATCTTCGGCGGCGGCAACTCGCACGTCGAGACGCCCCGGCTGACGGCGCTGTACAAGTCGGGCCTGCTCAACATCGACGACATGATCACGCGGACCTACAAGCTCGAGGACATCAACCAGGGCTACCAGGACATGTTGGACGGCAACAACATTCGCGGTGTCATCAAGTTCGACGAGTCGGACTGGTAAACCCCCACAGACACGGAATCCCCCTTTTCAGCGTCGAAAAGGGGGATTCTGCTTTTGTTCAGCGGGACAACCCGGTCAGCCGTGTCAGGGCGTCGAACCCGTCGTCGGTACCCGGCCAGTGCGCCCGGACAGCCGCCAACCCCGCATGGCGTACGACGCTGCGCAGCACCAAGGTGACGATGATGGCGTCGTCGGCATAGCCGAGCACGGGGATGAAGTCGGGGATCAGATCGATCGGCAGCGCCAGGTACACGACCAACAGCGCCAACCGGAAGCGCACCCCGCGGGGCAGCGTTTTGTCCCTGGCCAGGCGAGGGATCAACCGCAACAGGTCCGGAAGTATGCGCAGCGCCTCGGTGAGCAGATTTCCGCGCGGCCGCACGATGAGCAGCGCGCCAACCAGGACGAGCCAGCTCAGCAGCAGAGCGACGCCGAGGCCGAGCAACGCATCGCCCCACCAGGTGTCGGTCACACGACGATTTTCCAGCAGACGCAAAAGTCCCCCGGAACTGAAGCGCTCCGGGGGACCTCTCGTGTCTATTCGCGAAGGTTACTTCGGTGGCATCCGGATGCCACCGTCGACGCGGACGACCTCGGCGTTCATGTACGAGTTGGTCAGCAGCTCGACGACCATGGAGGCGAGCTCGTCGGGCTTGCCGAGGCGGTGCGGGAACAGCACCGACTCACCGAGCTTGGCCTTGAACGCCTCGGAGGCCTCGCCCTCGCCGTAGATCGGGGTGTCGATGAGGCCGGGGGCCACGGTGTTGACGCGGATGCCGACAGCGGACAGATCGCGGGCCACCGGCAGGGTCAGGCCGACAACGCCGCCCTTGGACGACGAGTAGGCCGCCTGGCCGATCTGGCCGTCGAACGCCGCGACGCTGGTCATGTTGACGATGGCACCGCGCTCGCCGGTTTCGCTGAGCTCGTTCTTGCTCATCTGGGTGGCGGCGATGCGGATGCAGTCGAAGGTGCCGACCAGGTTGATGTCGAGCACCTTCTTGTACAGGCCGAGGTCGTGAGCCGAGGAGAACTCGCCGTCCTTGCCGATAGTGCGCTGGGCCCAGCCGACGCCGGCCGAGTTCACCAGGGCGCGCAGCGGGCCGAGGTCCGCGGCGGTCTTGACCGCATCGATGATCTGGTCGGTGTTGGTGACGTCGACGGTGACGAAGATGCCGCCGATCTCCTTGGCGAGGGCCTCGCCCTTGTCCGCCTGCAGGTCAGCCACGACAACGCGGGCTCCCTTGGCAGCCAACTGGCGGGCAGTCGCCGCGCCGATACCTGATGCGCCACCTGTGACGATGGCGCTTGCTCCGTTGAGTTCCACGCCCAACACACTAAGCCCCGGCCCTCCCCGATCCACCGGTTGGTCAGCTACTGCCCTCGGTAGGCTGGCACCATGCCTGCCACGGTCGACATCCGCCGCGCCGGGGACCGCGGCGCCAGCACAACCGACTGGCTGAATTCACGGCACTCCTTCTCGTTCGCCGACTACTACGACCCGGCCAACACCCACCACGGCCTGTTGCTGGTGAACAACGACGACATCGTCGCGCCGGATGCGGGGTTCGACACCCACCCGCACCGGGACATGGAGATCGTCACCTGGGTGTTGTCCGGGCAATTGGCGCACGAAGATTCGATGGGCAACTCCGGGGTGATCTATCCGGGTCTGGCCCAGCGGATGTCGGCGGGCACGGGCGTGCAGCATTCGGAGAAGAACGGATCTGCCGATGAGCCGGTGCATTTCGTGCAGATGTGGGTGTTGCCCGATACGGCCGGCGTGACACCGAGCTATCAACAGCAGGAGATCGAGTTGGCCGCCACGCTCACCCCGATCGCCTCCGGTGCCCGCGATGCGGCCGTCACGCTGCACAACCGCGACGCCACGCTGTACGGCGCGCGGCTGCAGCCCGGCGATTCGGTCGAACTGCCGCAGGCCCGCTACGTCCACCTGTTCGTCGCACGCGGCGCGGCGACGCTGGAAGGATCCGGGCCACTCGCCGAGGGCGACGCCGCCCGCCTCACCGATTCAGGCGGACGGGTCACAGCTGACACCGAAGCCGAGATCCTGGTCTGGGAGATGAATGCGGGTTTGGGCGGCGCGTAGCGCGATCGCACTGGTCACCGCGGTCGTCCTGACCGCGTGTGGGACGAACCCCGGAACCGGATCACCGCCGACCCCCTCGGCGTCGACCTCGGAGCCTCCACCTGCCGGCCTCGAGTCGGTACTCGTTCAGGTGCCCGAGCGATTCGCCCAGGCCCCGCTCGACGAACCTCGCCTCGCCCAGATACCCGCCGGTTGGACCATCGAGGTGATCGCCCGGGTGCCCAAGGCCAGGATGGCCGTGTTCGCCCCCGACGGCGCATTGCTGGTGTCGGTGCCGGCCACCGGGCAAGTGCTGACGGTGCGCCCCGACCAGCGCACGCTGCTCGACGGGCTGGAGCAGCCGCACGGCCTGTTCTTCGCCGGGCCGACGTTGTACGTGGCCGAGAGCAACCGGATCGACGCCTATGACTATGTCGAAGGCCGGGCCGTCAATCGCCGCACCATCGCCGACGATCTGCCCGACGCCAAGAGCCCCGACCTGCACGGTGCCTACGCCCACGCACTCAAGAGCGTCGCCGTGGGACCCGATGGCGCCGTGTACTTTTCGATCGGCTCGACGGGCAACGTCTCGGCCGAGGATCGCACCGCCACGCCGCCGCGGGCCACCATCATGCGGGTACCGCCCGGTGGCGGACCTGCCACCCCGTTCGCCACCGGAGTCCGCAACGGAACGGGCCTGGCGCCGGCCCCCGACGGCTCGTTGTGGACGGCGGTGAACAACCGCGACGACGTCGCCGATCCACAGAGCCGGGTCCGCCAGGACTACGTGGACGACCACCCGCCGGAGTCGGTGGCCAAGCTGACGCCCGGACGCGAATTGGGCTGGCCATACTGCAATCCCGACGGCCCGCCACCAGCCGGGTTCATCCGCGACATGCAGACCAACCCCGACGGCAGCAAACTGGACTGTGCGGCGCTGACACCCGTCGAGCAGACCCTCGGTGCCCATTCCGCCCCGCTGGGCATGAGCTTCGCCGAACTGCCGCCACCCTACGGACCAGGTGCCCTCGTCGGGGTGCACGGCTCCTGGAACCGGCGGTCACCGCAAGCGCCGGAAGTGTCGTTCTTCGGTTGGCACGACGGCACATTGGGCCCGCAGCAGACCCTGGTCGGCGGCTTCCAGGCCGACGACGGCTCCCGCTGGGGACGTCCGGTGGCGGCGGTGACGGGCCCCGACGGCGCCGTCTACATCACCGACGACTACGCCGGCGCGGTGTATCGGCTGGGAGCCTAGACGTACCATCGCCGATGTGGCCGACCAACAGCTGGGTGATCTCAAGCTGCTGCGCCGGGTGCGGGACCGCATCGACCGCGAGTACGCGCAACCGCTGAACGTCGAAGCGCTTGCCCGCGGGGTCAGTATGTCGGCCGGACACCTCAGCAGACAGTTCAAGATCGCTTACGGCGAGTCGCCCTATTCGTATCTGATGACCCGTCGTATCGAGCGCGCCATGGCGCTGCTGCGCCGCGGTGACCTGTCCGTCACCGAGGTCTGCTTCGCCGTCGGCTGCTCCTCGCTCGGCACGTTCAGCACCCGGTTCACCGAACTCGTCGGCATCCCGCCGAGTGCGTATCGGCAACAGACCGCCGGAGTGACGAATGGCATGCCGTCCTGCGTCGAGAAGCAGGTCACCAAACCGATCAGGAATCGAGAAGCGCCGGCCACCCGCCTGCACCTAGCGTGAAAACCATGGAACTCACCATTCACTCAAGCATGCTCCCGCTCGACGACCCGGAAGAATCCCTCGCGTTCTATCGCGACGTCCTCGGCTTCGAGGTCCGCCTGGACGTCGGCAAGGACAAGATGCGGTGGATCACCGTCGGCCCACCGAACCAGCCCGACACCTCCATCGTGCTGTACCCACCGACCGCCACCCCCGGCCTCACCGACGACGAGCGCCGCACCATCGCCGAGATGATGGCCAAGGGCACTTTCGGGACACTCCTGCTGGCCACCAAGGACCTCGACGGTACGTTTGAAAAAGTTCAGGCCGGAGACGTCGAAGTAGTCCAGGAACCCACCGAGCAGCCATACGGTGTGCGGGACTGCGCCCTTCGCGATCCCGCCGGCAACATGGTCCGTATCCAGGAGTCGCGCTAACCGATGCATCCCGCCGACAGTCACGATCTGATCCGGGTCACCGGTGCCCGCGAGAACAACCTCAAGGACGTGGACATCGAGTTGCCCAAGCGGCGCTTGACGGTGTTCACCGGTGTCTCGGGGTCGGGCAAGAGCTCGCTGGTGTTCGACACGATCGCCGCTGAATCCCAGCGGTTGATCAACGAGACCTACAGCGCGTTCGTGCAGGGCTTCATGCCGAACCTGGCCCGGCCCGAGGTCGACGTTCTCGAGGGGTTGACCACCGCGATCATCGTGGACCAGCAGCGGATGGGCACCGACCCGCGCTCCACCGTCGGCACCGCCACCGATACCGGAGCGATGCTGCGCATCTTGTTCAGCCGGCTGGGCAGCCCGCATATCGGTTCCCCACAGGCGTTTTCGTTCAATGTGGCCTCGATCAGCGGGGCGGGAGCGGTGACGCTGGAGAAGGGTGGCCGCGCGGTCAAGGAGCGGCGCGACTTCAAGATCGTCGGCGGGATGTGTCCGCGATGCGAGGGTCGCGGCGCGGTCAACGACATCGACCTGACCGCGCTGTACGACGACACGAAATCGCTGAACGAGGGTGCGCTGAGCATCCCGGGTTTCAGCATGGACGGCTGGTACGGCCGGATCTTCCGGGGTTGCGGATTCTTCGATCCGGACAAGCCGATCAACAAGTTCACCAAGAAGGAACTCGACGCGCTGCTGCACAAGGAGGCGACCAAGCTCAAGGTCGACGGGGTCAACCTGACCTACCTGGGGCTCATCCCGCAGATCCAGAAGTCGTTCCTGGCCAAGGACGTCGAGGCCATGCAACCGCACATCCGCGCCTTCGTGGACCGCGCGGTCACCTTCACCACCTGCCCGGAATGCGATGGCACCCGTCTGTCGGAGACCGCGCGGTCGTCGAAGATCAAGGGCGTCAACATCGCCGAGGTCTGCGCGATGCAGATCACCGACCTGGCCGGGTGGCTCGGCGGCGTCAAAGATAAATCGGTGGCCCCGCTTCTGGCAGCGCTGCAGCACACGTTGGACTCATTCGTCGAGATCGGGTTGGGCTATCTGTCGCTGGACCGCCCTGCGGGCACCCTGTCCGGTGGAGAAGCCCAGCGCGTCAAGATGATCCGTCATCTGGGCTCGTCGCTGACCGATGTCACCTACGTGTTCGACGAGCCCACCATCGGGCTGCACCCGCACGATATCGCCCGGATGAACAACCTGCTGCTGGCCCTGCGGGACAAGGGCAACACCGTGCTGGTCGTCGAGCACAAGCCGGAGACCATCTCGATCGCCGACCATGTCGTCGACCTCGGGCCGGGCGCCGGATCGGCCGGGGGCGAGGTGGTCTTCGAGGGCAGCGTGGCGGATCTGCGCGCCGGCGACACCATCACCGGACGCCACCTGGGATACCGCGCGGCCCTGAAGAACAGGGTGCGGGAACCCAACGGTGCGTTGGAGATCCGCGGTGCCGACACCCACAACTTGCAGGACGTGGACGTCGACCTCCCCATGGGTGCACTGGTGGTGATCACCGGCGTCGCGGGCTCGGGCAAGAGTTCGTTGATCGACGGCTCGGTGGCCGGCCGCGACGGCGTGGTGGCGGTCGATCAGAGCCCGATCCGCGGTTCACGCCGCAGCAACCCGGCCACCTACACCGGGCTGCTCGACCCGATCCGTAAGGCCTTCGCCAAGGCCAACGGCGTCAAACCGGCGCTGTTCAGCTCGAACTCCGAAGGTGCCTGCCCGACCTGCAACGGCGCGGGGGTCATCTACACCGACCTCGGGGTGATGGCCACCGTCGAGACCACCTGCGAGGAATGTGAGGGCAAGCGGTTCGGCGCCTCGGTGCTGCAGTACACCCTCGGCGGACGTGACATCGCCGAGGTGCTGGCCATGCCGGTCAGCGAAGCTGAGCAGTACTTCTCCGACGGTGAGGCCAAAGTGCCTGCGGCGCAGAAGATCCTGTCCCGGATGGCCGATGTGGGCCTGGGCTATCTCACCCTCGGCCAGCCGCTGACCACCCTGTCCGGCGGCGAGCGGCAGCGGCTGAAGCTTGCCGCCCGGCTCGGAGATACCGGAGCCGAGAAGGCCGATACATTGATCCTGGACGAACCGACCACGGGGCTGCACCTGGCCGACGTCGAACAGCTTCTCGGGCTGTTGGACCGGTTGGTGGATTCGGGAAAGTCGGTGATCGTGATCGAGCACCACCAGGCCGTGATGGCGCATGCCGACTGGATCATCGACCTGGGTCCCGGCGCCGGGCACGACGGCGGCCGCGTCGTCTTCGAGGGCACCCCGGCGGATCTGGTCGCGGACCGTGCCACGCTCACAGGTAAGCACCTCGCTGAATATGTGGGTGCCTGAACCAGCATTGTCAGGGCACCCGAACTTTCCCGTGTTGATCCCCAAACTTATTGTCGAATAAGCACTTTCGCGCGCCACGGTTTGCACCGACCCCGCGGGCGTGCGTATGGTGGACAACAGCGAAGGGGAGTAGCCCCCAATCGGATATTCGACATACTGGCCGCGCATCAGCGACGCATGAGCGGCCCGGTTATCCGAACCGGTCACGACCGGTGGGCGAGACCTTCGGCCGTAGACCATTGGTTTGCCGGCCGGAGGCATCTGTTCAGCCCCCAACGGCAGCCAACGACCGAGGAGTTTGTCGAGTGCTGGCTGCACTGCTCTTGAGTTTCGCTGTCATCTTCGTCGCCGAGCTCGGCGACAAGTCCCAGTTGATGGCCATGACGTTTGCGCTGCGCTACCGCTGGTGGGTGGTGCTCATCGGCATCACCGCGGCCACCACCGCAGTTCACCTGATCTCGGTCGGCGTCGGTCACTACCTGGGCGCGGCGCTGCCGACACACCTGCTCGGCATCCTCGCCGGTGTGGCGTTCGTGTTCTTCGGGCTGTGGACCCTGCGCGGCGACAAGCTGTCCGACGATGAGGCGACCAAAGCCCAGCGCTCGACGGCGCCGGCGTTCTTCACCGTCACCTCCGCGTTCCTGCTGGCCGAGCTCGGCGACAAGACGATGCTCGCGACCATCACGTTGGCCGCCGACAACGACTGGGTGGGCGTGTGGATCGGTTCCACCATCGGCATGGTGGCGGCCGACGCGCTGGCCATCGTGGTCGGGGCGATCGCAGGCAAGCACCTCCCCGAACGGGTGATCCAGCTGGGCGCTGCTGCCCTGTTCGTCATCTTCGGTGTCGCGATGCTGCTGGAGGGCGCGTTCCCGGCAGCCCCGGCGTTGTTGACCACGGCGGGCGCGATTGCGGTGACGGCGCTGGGTGCGGCAGGCCTGCGCCTGCTGCCCACACATTTGCGGCCTGCGGTACTCCGCAAGACCGAGACGGCCGATCCAGCTAACACCGATCAACCAGGTGCGATCGCCCCTTGATCCAACCGTGACCAGGCTGTTACGCATGTTGACAGAGTTTCCTGTGTGGTTATTGTGTAGTTCGTGCCAGCCCTGGCAAAACTCCTCCAACGTGCGGTCGCTACTGCGGCCGCCGTTGCCGTCTGCGCGGCGCTAGCCACCACCGGCTCGCCCGTCGCACGCGCCGAGGACGCCCGCACGCTGCTGCTCGGAGCGATCGCCAACACCAAGGGCGCCTACCTCGTCTACAACTTCGGCGGCCAGTTCGCCGCACCGTTCCTGTCTGCCGACGGCCGCGCCTACACGCTGAACAACGGCGGCCATCTGATGGCGATGAAGAACGCCTCCGGACGGCTCAACCCGCGCCTGCTGGTCGACAGCCATCAGGGCTATCAGTCCCGCTGCGAGCGCACCCCCGGCGCGCGGACGAGCGAAGGACTCTGGCAAGCGTCGGAAACCTACGCGCCGCTGGCCGCCTGGCAGGTCCTGGGCCAGCCGACCATCGCGGTGAACGCCAACTTCTTCGACGTACGCGGGCAGAAGGGCGGCTCGTGGCGCGATACCAAATGCTCGTCCCCGCTGGGCGCCTACGTCGACAACACCCGCGGCCAGGGCCGGGCCAACGCCGCGGTCACGGGCACGCTGGCCTACGCGGGCAAGCAGGGCCTGTCCGGCGGTGACGAGCGTTGGGCCGCACTGGCGACCATGATCCTTCCGATGGGCGGCGCCCCGTATGTGGTGATGCCCAAGGGTCCCGACGACTACGACTCGGCCACCCCGGTGATCCAGCGCCTGCTGGATCAGAACGCCCGGTTCGTCGCGGTCGCCGGTATCGGACTGCTCGCTCCCGGCGACACCGGTCAGCTCAACGACAACGGCCCGAGTGCGGCCCGCACCGCCATCGGCTACAACCGGGCCACCGACCAGCTCTACGTCTTCCAAGGCGGCAGCTACACCCCGGACAACATCCAGGACCTGTTCCGCGGCCTCGGCGCCGACAACGCACTGCTGCTCGACGGCGGCGGTTCGTCGGCGATCGTGTTGCGCCGTGACACCGGAGGCATGTGGAGCGGAGCCGGATCACCGCGCGGCAACTGCGATACCCGTCAGGTGCTGTGCGATTCGCGTGAGCGGGCCCTGCCCAGCTGGCTTGCCTTCAACTGAGCTCAGTTGACCAGTACTTCAGCGAGAACCGCATTCGGCATGCGCAAGGGCCGCAGGTACTGGTGCAATCCCGGATGGCACAGCTGCAGGAGGCGCTCTTGGGGCTCGCCGCCGTCCATGCGTTGATCGCCAAGGTATTTCAGCGTCGTACCGGACGGAAGATCGCCGGCAACCAAGGAGGCCGTCGTGCCCGATATCAATGTCTGCCCACCATGGGCGATGTCGCGCAGACGCTCGGTGCCGGCCGCAGTGCTGTGCACACCGATGCACAGCTCAAACGGATCCAACGGCATCAGTTGCAGATACAGCGCGCAGGACACGGCATCGGATGCGCGGTCGAAGGCAGCCACGAAACCGTCGCAGGGCCATCGCTTCCCCGATAACGCGCCGCCGTGGAGCGCGACAAAGTGGGTCATCGTCGCTCGAAAGTACGGGAGCGCGGCGGCCATACCCCTGGGGTCGGTTTGCCACAGGTGTGCGGACCCCTCGGTCCGGGCCATCAGCCACGTCGTCGCCGTCGCCGGCATTTCGGTCACGCGCGCGTCGCTCCCGCCTGTTGTCCGCCAGTGATCCCGCACCTGACGGCGCGCAGAACGCCAGGGTAACCAGTTTTCGCAGGCTTCGCTTCAGCCCTCAACACCGTTGCCGCAGAAGCTCGTTGCCAACCCGATGCCGCAGCACCATTGCCCACGCCGGACGCGCGTAAGCTGTCACAGCCGTGATTTGCCGGCCTGACAACTGAGGGTCAGTTCTCCAGCCAGAGGTCGACGCCCTCGGTGGTGAAGATGGACAGCACGGTGCTCCAGGTGTCCTCGCCGAGCGTGTCTTTGATGTTGCGGTAGTCGGTCATCACGAACCGGAACTTGCGATTCTCCGGCGTACCGAAACCGCCGCGCAGGCAGTCGGCCAACGCGTCCAGATTCGAGCCGAAGTAGCCGCCGTCGCCGTTGACCGCGCGGCCGATCTCGGTGAAGAAGTCCGCTCTGGAACCCACCTTGGTCCCGTCGATCCGATACGTCTTCACATGCCTCCGATCAGGCAGAACGATTCGTAATGGTCGCCGGTGTAGTAGTACTCGGGCGGGTCGGTCTGCGGTGATCCCCCGGTGACGATGCGCCGCTTGCCACGGTGCTTGTTGCCCGGCGTCGGGACCGTGTACTCGTGGTAGTAGCCGCGCTCGTGTTTGGGCAACCGGCCTTCGTAGTTTCCGAAAACGACGCCGTCGTTGCGCGGGTAGGGAAACGGCCCTCCGGACTGGATGAGCTCCACGGTCTTGTCCGCTTCCGGCGGGAGGCCGTTCAGCGCGCAGGTGCCGTCGGCTGCCGCAGACTTCGCCGGTGCTGCCGGTCCCGATGTCGAAGCCGGTGGCGCAGCCGGAGATGACGTGGTTTCGGTCGGAGCGCAACACCCTGAAAGCAGGCCGCACAGCACTGCCAGCGCCGCAATGCGTGATCGTCCCATCGGCACGAGGCTAGCAACAGCGGTCGCAAATCCAGGGTCAACACGGGTTGCCGTGCGACGATCGTTACTCGAGTGAACAGAGTGATTACCCCAGCGCGGCCCACCGCCCGCCGCGGCAGTGCCGCGAGCGGGCGAAAACCCCTGTCGAACAAACAATTTCGCCCCGACATCGAGGGGCTACGAGCGGTCGCGGTGCTCGCCGTGGTGCTGTTTCATGCCGGGGTACCCGGCTTCGGTGGCGGGTTCGTCGGCGTCGACGTCTTTTTCGTCGTGTCGGGATTCCTGATCACCGGGATGCTGTGGCGCGAGGCGTCGGGCAGCGGGACCGTCCGGATGGCCCAGTTCTATGCCGGACGCGCGCGTCGTCTGCTGCCGGCAGCTGCACTCGTCCTCGTGGCGACGTCGATGGCGGCGACCCTCCTGCTGCCGCCACTGCAGGCCCGATCCGTGCTGGCCGATGCGATCGCCAGCGCCTTGTATGCCGGGAACTACCGCTTCGCGGCGCAGGGCACCGACTATCTGGCGGCTGAGACGGCAGCGTCGCCGCTACAGCACTACTGGTCACTCGGTGTGGAGGAACAGTTCTATCTGCTGTGGCCGGCCCTGATCCTCGGCACCGCGTGCCTCCTGGCCCGCAACGGCCGGGGCACCCGGTCAGCAGTCCCTTATGCGTGCGTCCTGGCGGTGGTGACCGGCGCGTCGCTCGCGGTGTCGCTGTCATGGACCCAGACCATGCCGCCCTGGGCGTTCTTCTCCCTGCCGACCCGCGCCTGGGAGTTGGCCGCCGGCGGTTTGATCGCGTTGACGGCGGCGCACTGGCGCACCCTGCCGCCGGTGTGTGCGGCGTTGGTCGGCTGGGGTGGCTTGGCGCTGATCCTGGCCACCTGCACTCAACTCGGCACCGCCACGCCCTATCCGGGTACGGCGGCAATACTGCCGGTGATGGGGACCGCACTGGTGATCGGCGCTGGTTGTGCGATACCCGACCTGGGTGTGGGACGGCTCCTGTCGAAACCGGCGATGCGCGGTATCGGCCGGTTGTCGTACTCGTGGTACCTGTGGCACTGGCCCGTACTGCTGTTGGCGCCCGCACTGTTCGGCCACGGCCTGGGCCTCGCCGGCCGGTTGGCGATGGTGGTGATATCGCTGGGCCTGGCGCTCCTGACGTTGCATCTGGTCGAGAACCCGGCCCGGTTCGCTGCGGCGCTGCGGGCGTCCTCGTGGCGCAGTTTGGCCGTCGGCGCGACGGCGACCGGCGTGGCCGTCTGCGCGGGTCTGGTGCTGTTGGCGGTGCGCCCGGTTCCGACAGGGTCCGGACCGGCAGCGGTTCCGGTCGCCCTGATCGGGCCGCCCCCGGCTGCCGCCCCGACGCGGGCTCTGACGCCCGAACAACAGATACAGGCAGCCGTCGCCACGTCGGCCGGTCTGCGCGCAGTGCCGTCGAATCTGTCACCGCCACTGGACAACATCACCAAACCCGAGGCGTTCGTCAACGGGTGCGTCCTGTCGTGGCAGGACGTCGCCGTGCCGGACTGCGCGTCCGGCGACACCACATCGGCCACCAAGGTCGCGCTGATCGGGGATTCTCACGCGGGGATGTGGCAACCGGCCCTGGAAACCGCGGCGCAACAGCAGCATTGGCGGCTTGAGACCTATGCGAAGGTCACCTGTCCGCCGATGAAGCTCCCGATCCTCAGCCCCTACCTCGACCGCGAGTTCACCGAATGCAAGCAGTGGCGGGCCGATGTGCTGACCAGGATCGCCAACGAACGCCCGGCGCTGATCGTGCTGGACATGGTGCGTCGCTACGGGGCCGATTTCGGGTTCGTCAGTTATGACCCGACCTGGCTGGACGCATTGACACGACTGGTGTCGCAGTTACGCGGTACGGGCGCGCGGGTCCTGGTCCTCGGTCCGGTTCCTGACCCGCACACGACAGTGCCGACATGTCTGTCGGCACACATGGACGACGCGTCGGCCTGCGCCCCCAACCGCTCGATCGCGATGAACGACAACGGCATCGCCGCGGAGACCGCGGCGGTGCAGGCCGGCGGCGGCCAGTACGCGCGGCTGGACCAGTTCTTCTGCACCGACCAGCGCTGCCCGGTGATCGTCGGCAACACCTTGGTGTTCCGCGACGACAACCACATCACTGCCGAGTACGCCCAGTTGCTGTCGCCGGTGATCGCACGTTTGACCGAAAGTGCTCTGGCGCCCAACTAGTTTCTACAACCTGGCCACCTGATCAGTGAAGGCACCGTGATAGCTCATCGGCAGATGGAATGGCAGCCAGGCCTCGGCGATCGGTCCGGCATCGATGTGCGGCGCGTCGAACACCATCAGCCGGCTACGGTGCTTGGCCTCGTCATACCCCACGGTCAGCACCCATCCGTCGCCTTCTGCGGTACTGCCCGGGCGCGGCACGAAGATCGGCTCGACAAGTTTGTGGCCCCGCGGGCAGTAGGTCTGCACACTGCCGTCGGCGTGGTTGAAACGGCCGATCCCCTCCCCACTACCCTCCCCGTCACCGGGCACGGTCACGTAGGTCACCGAGTGCGGTTGGGTTGAGCGACGCTGATCGATCTGCGGGAATTCGCAACCCAATTGGGCAAGTGGTTCGGCCAGCACCCGGTCATCGGGTGTGATGCGGAAGCGGGTGAGCCGCACGGTATCCGGCACATCCTCGGCAGGAACATCTCGGTACAACCGTCCCGGGTCGCTGCGACTGTCCGCACCCCAGGCCTGCATCCCGCCGAAGGTCTCCGGGGCGAAGCGGGGTAGCTCAACCACCACGTCGGCCCCCTCCTCGTAGGCGTTGGCGTAGTGCCACATGTAGAACGGGTCGGTCTCGATCGTCCGGACCTTCCCGCCGTCACGCGGAGCCAGGACGAAGTAGGAGGGCTCGTTCTGCTTGAACCGCATGGCGTCCCAATAGGTTTGCCGCCCCAACGCGGCCCAGGGGTTGATCCGCAAGGGCGACAGCATGAAGATGGCGTAACGCGGGGTCAGCGCCATGTCGTGGATGAGTCCCATGCCGGGTAGCGGTACCGCGCGGAGGTACCGGGTAACGCCGTTGCGGTCGGTCTCGTACAGTCGCAGCCGCATACGCGGAATCGCTTCGCCTGCGAGTTCCCTCAGCCGCCTGATCTTTTCGTCCCGGCTCGGCGCACTACGGACGTGTCGCAGATCGAGGCGAGGAAAGTAGGGTTCGAACCCGAAGTTGACCCTGGAGTCCGTCGTCGCGTCGTAGGTGTAGTGCGCCGAGTACGCACCGATCGGACCCTTGAGCACGCCGTCGAGACTGCACATCCCGATCGTGTTGAGCGTGTCGAGGTCCATGCCGTGCGGCCGACCACCCTCCCACAGGGCGAGCAGTTGGTCTGCGCCGATCATCACGTTGGTGTTGGCCGTGTTTGCGGGCAACCGAAATGCGTTGGCCCGCATGCCCCCTGGCCGCTGGTAGGCGAAGCCGCGTTTCACCATCCGGCCTGCTGCCGTGGTGGTGAGGTAGTGCTCGGTGCGGACGAACCGGTTCTTGAACCGGACGCCGTTGCCGTCGATCGCGAACGCGACCACCATGCCGTCGGCGTCGAACAGGCTGTCCACCCGTGACGCACCGATGTTCCAGCGGCCAGACCCATTGCGGTAGAGCGTTCCGGTCAACCCCTGCGGGAGCGTGCCGGTGATCTCGGTGAGGGTCAGGTCATGTTCGCCAGAGACGTCCTCCCAGTACCGCGAGGGACCGTCGACCTGAGGTGAGGTGGGCGCAGCCATAAAAGACATCGTGTCTTTTATGGCTGCCCACTGTCAATAGCCGAAACGTCGAAGGGGCTGAACGGCAGAGCCGAGCCGCCGTCCCAACACAGCTTCGTCAGATGCTCGACGAGTTCGGCGCGAGGCATCGACGAATCCCGGATCCACCACTGGGCACTCACCATCGCCGACCCGACGATGGCCCGGGCCCACGGCGCGGCTGCCGCGGTGTCGACACCGCCGGCCGCCATGGACACCGTCAGCATGACCTCGACGGCGGTGGCGAGTTCGTCGAATATCCCCGGCATCTCGTGTCCCCCGGCGGCATGCACGCTCAACGCCCGGTACAAGTTCGGGTCGTCCTGCATCCAGCCACAGAGGACATCGAAGAACAACGACATGCGTTGCCGCAGGTCGGTCGACCCGGCGGCGCGGCGGGTGATCTCCGTCAGCAACCGATGAGCCTGACGCTCACCGAGCGCAGACAGGATGGCTGCCCGATTCGGGAAGACCGCATAAACGGCCGAGCGCACGAAGCCGGCCTCTTTGGCCACCTCGGCGATGCCCACATCGGGTCCGTGGGCACGGATCGCGCGCTCGGCGGCGTCGAGCAGATCGGTGCGTCGCTGCTCGACGTCGACACCAGGTCCGGCGGGCCTACCTCGCCCACGCCTTGCCGAGGTCACAGGCCAACCGTAGTTACCGGCACGGCCGCCTCGAGGTTCTCCGCGCAACGCAACAGCATCGTTGCGAGCTCATTCTGATCCTTGCCGGACAAACCGTTGAGCATGTCCCGCTCGACGTGGATGACCGCAGAGTGGGCTTGACCCAGTCGACGCTTCCCCGCCGCCGTCAGCTGCAACGCACGGGCACGGCCCCGCTGGGGGCCGGGGGCTTCCTCGACCAGGTCTTCGGCTCGTAGGCCCGCCAACACGTCCTGCAGCGACTGGCGGGTGACGAAACACAACCGCGCCAGCTCCGCGGCCGAGGCTTGCGGATGGTCGGCCAGCGCACGAAGGGCCGTGTACTGCGCCATCGACAAACCGGTGGAGCGCAGTGCCGCATCGCAATTGCGACGCAGGCTCTGCTGGACCCGCTTGACGAGGTAGCCGGCCCCACTTTCCACGTTCGGAGGCATGACAGGAACCTTACATCAGTGCTACCGTCGAGCTTGTAAGGAACCTGACATAGGAGGAATCGTGACCACCATCCAGCAGCACAGCCCGCACGCCACCCTCATCAACGTGTTCACCGTGGAGCCGCAGCGGGCAGCCGAACTCGCCGCGTTACTGGGCCAGGCGACCGAGGACGTGATGCGCCACGTCCCCGGATTCATCTCCGCCAACATCCATCTGAGTACGGACGGCACTCGCGTCATCAACTACGCGCAGTGGCGCAGTGCCGAGGACTTCCAAGCCATGCTCGCCGACCCCACTGCGCGCGAACACATGGGCCGGTGCGCCGACCTCGCCACCAGCTTCGAGCCGCACCTGTACACAGTGGAATCGGTGCACGAGGCGAGCTAGGCGTCAGGCGGCGTCTTTCTTGGTGTCCTTCTTCTCGGGCTTCTTTTCCGGCTTCTTCTCGGGCTTCTTGGCACCCTTCACGTCGTTGACCGCCTTCTCCGCGCCCTTCTGGACACCCTCGGCAGCCGACTGGATCTGCTTGCGGCCGTCTTCGGCGAGCTTGTTCACGCGCTCCTGGGCGTCTTTGACAGCCTTGGCGGTGCGCTCACGCGCCCTCTCCGCGGAAGCCTTCGTACGCTCACCGGCCTCCGTGACCGATTTCTCGACCTCTCGGCGAGCCCCGTCAGCTGCGGCGGTGAGCTTCTTGACGCTGTCGCCCTCAACAGATTTCAGCTTGACGGTGTCCGCGCCGACCTTGGTCTGAGTGATGGGTTGCGGCTCGAAACTCGTCGTCTTCGTAAGGCTCTGTGTCCCAACGTTGTTCTCAGCGTTACCGAGCGCCTCCGGAGTGAGGCTGTTGAGCGAGTCGGTCAGCGCCGAGAGATCCAGGCCGGACAGGTTCGACGAGCCACCGACGCCGAGCAGGCCCAGCAGGGTCTTGATCGGGTTGGAGACCGGGGTCTGACTCACCAGGCCGTCGCTGATCGCCTTCTCGATGCCGGTGACGAGGTTGTTGATCAGATGCCCGGGCACCTGTTCCCAATCGACGTCCGCCGGAAGGGTGCCGAAAGCGGTTGGGACATCGGCTTCGTCGAGCGAGCGCTCATATATGCCCGTCGTCGGGTTGTAGGACACATCGGTGTAGCCGAGGTTGACCAGGCTGGTGAGGACCGGGCTCAGCGCCGTGCCGATCGGATTGTTGAGGTTCGCCCCGGTCAGCAGGTTGATGACGTCGTACGCCAGATACGTCGGCTCCAGCAGCGGCAGGCTGTTGGCGGGGATCGTGATGTAGATGTTGAGCTTGGGACCCAGCTGCGGGTTGTCCCCGGGATTGGCCAGATAGTCGGTGACGTCCGCGCCGAGCTGTGACACGGCTTGGTCGATCAGCACTGTGCCGAGTGTGTCGAGTGACTGGTTCCGCAGGATGTAGGTCGGGAACAGGCCTGCCGCAACATTGTTCGCCATCGTGAACGGGTTGGGCCAGGCGGCGAAGTCCGAGAGCGGCAGGTACTCGGCGGTGGCATCGATCTTGATCGGGATGAGGTTCGCACCGCCGGGAGTGAGTCCGAACAACGGGATGTCACCGACCACGGGGATGCCCGAGACGATGCTGGTCCCGCTGCTCTGCACCTGGGTATCGGGTGTCACCGTGTCGATCCCGAGGAGTCCGAAAAGCGGATACGCCCGCGCCAGAATGCCGCCGTTGGCGCGGCCCGGGTTGTCGATCAAGATCATCGGCAGGATGGTGAAACTGCCCAGCAGGGGGTTGGTTCCGGTGTAGTTGGCGCCACCGGGCTGGTTCGGCAGATCATCGACCACCTGTTGGTAGGCCGCGCCCGCGGCGAACGCGCCGAAGCCCCAGCCGGCGACGATCGGGATGCGCACATCGGCGGCATTCGTACTCAGCGGTGGCAGGGTGATACCGAGCAACGCGAGCGCAGCTTTGAGGCTGTCGAACTTGAGGCCACTCGTCGGCAGACCGAGCGCCGTGAAGATCGAATCGAGGCTGACATCGAGGTACGGGGTGTTGTTGATCTCGTCGGCCACCGAGTTCGGGAACGACGGCACCCACCCGAGGTCCACACCGAGCAGACGGATGAGCGTGAACAGGCCGCCGGTCGTGATCACGTTGACCCCGGCCGAGGACAACGGATCGGTGAGATCGACTCCCAGAAGGTCTTCCACGTCGACCGGCAGGGCGCCGAGTGCCCCACCCAAGATCCCGTTCAGCGCGTCCTTGGTGGGGGTGGTCGGATCGATCCCCGCGGCCTGCAGGAGGGCCAGCAGGTTGAAGTTGTCGACGAACGCCGTCTCCAGCTGCGCGCCGACGGTCTGGAACTGGTTGTACACCTGGGTTCCCAAGCCACCTGTGAGGTCCGGAATCTGGTCGGGCGGCGGGAAGATCTGCACCCCGGATTGCAGCCGAAGATCGCGCTGGACTGCAGCGGCCTGGGCCGGTGGCGGAGCAACGCCCACCGTAAGCGCGGTTACCGTTGCGGTTGCCGCCCCGAGAGTCGCGACCCTCTTGACGCGCCGCCGCTGCCTACGGTGCTTAACTGCCATCTGACCAGTCCTTTCGGTCACCTTCTCAGGTTTATCTCAGGCAACTTAACACTATTGTGACCTTTGTCACTGAATTGCTGGAGAAATTTCACTGTTCGCCTTCGCAATTTGTCGCAAACTTGTTGCAATTGACCCGATCGGTGCTGTGCTGGGCAGAGATATATTGACGCCTGCGACAGGCTGTCCCGCATATCCGCCGCCGAACAGCACAACGTGAGCCAGCAGCGGATAGAGCTGATGCAGGTCGACCCGATCACGCCATCCGTCGCGCAGCGGCCGGATAGACCGGTACGCCGCCAGCACGTCATCCAGGAACGGAAACCCGAACAGCGCCAGCATCGCCAGATCCGTCTCGCGATGACCACCATGTGCGGCGGGATCGATGAACACCGCACCGTCGGCAGTCCACATCACGTTGCCGGTCCAGAGGTCGCCGTGCAGCCTGGCCGGCCCGTCGTCGTCATCGAACGCGCCGGCGCGGCAGAGGTCGGCGACCGCCGCTATGGCGTCGTGCGCCCCTGCATTGAGCCGCCCCGCCGCCAGGTGCGCCATCGGACTCAATCGCTCATCGGCGTAGAACGTGCCCCAAGAATCGTGGTGGGCCAACGACATCGGCAACGGCTGCGACATCGGCCCGAAGAACCCCACTCCCCCGTAGCCGTCCGGCCCGGCTCCGTAGGCCGGCGCACCCGCATCATGGATATGGGCCAGTTGCTCGCCGAAGGCTCGAGCAGCTCGCGCTGTCGGCGGCACCGAGTGCAGGCTCTGCAGCGTCAATGATGTTGCGTCGTAACCGATTACCGGGACACTCGGGACGCCATCTGCCACCGCCAACCAGTTCAGTCCGGCGGCCTCTGCGGCGAAGAATCCCGCCGGCGCCGACTCATTGCGTTTGACGAAGACGTCGGCCCGGTCCGCGGCATTGGGCATATAGGGCAGGTTACCGGCGTGAACTGGCAGAATTTTCCACCGTGCCGTGGGGGAGATCGTTGCTGCGTGTCATGTCGGCAGTGAGCCTGGGATTGGCGTGTTCCCTGCTCATATCCGCGTTGGGCCTCGCCCTCACGGGTTGGCTGACGGGTGAGCCCTCCCCGGCTCTCGGTGCGTGGGAGGAGTTCCTACCGCCTGAAGCAGCATCGCTGGGAGCACAGACACCCCGAACCATCGCCGTCGCCCTGTGCTGGCTGGTCGGGCTGCTGCTGGTGTCCGCTGTCATTGCCTGGTTCGTGGGTCGAACCCACCCGGGTTCATGGGCTGTGCCGGCGATAGCTGGCGTGATGGCGCTGTTGTTCATGGTGTTCTTCGCCGACCGGTTCGGACAGTTCGTCGGCTGGATGATGTTCTATCCACGAACCGCCCAGCTGCCCATCACGCTGGCCGCCTGGCGTATGGCACTGATCGGCGTGGTCGCACTGATCGTCGGCAGCTTCGCCGTTTCCCGCCTCTCGGATCGTGGCTGGCGCGTGCCTGCCGTGGCCGGGGTTGTCCTCGGGTTAGTGGTCTCGGCTTCGGCAACCATGCCGGCGATCCGTGCCGGTGACGACCACCGATTCGTCGATGCGTCGGTCTCAGCACCGCCGTCCACTGATGTTCCGCTGCCGGCGGCCCTGGGCGCAAAACGCTTCACCCTCAAAGTGTCCGACTGGACAAACTGGGACCGGATCGAGCACAACGGGTGGTACGTCGAACCCATCGCCGGCGGCTTCGTCACCTACGGCAACGGACGCGTCACCGCCTACGGCCCTGATTCCACTGAGCGGTGGCATTATTCGCGTCGCGGACCCGGCGAATCAGTCGTGACCTCGCTGCGGGTGTTCGACGCCGGACAGACGGTCGTCATCGGAATCGGCTCATACCCTTCGGTATTGGTGGGTCTCGACGCACCCACCGGCCGCCAGATGTGGTGGTCCTCCGACCGGACTCTGGTCGACACCTACCGCCATGTCAGTAATCACCGCCGCCCACCGGGTCAGACGTACCTGGTGGATGAGGATCCCGATGCCTTGGCCTGGACACGATTCGACGCACGAACGGGGACCGCTTTGTGGACCGCGCCTGTCCCCGTCACAAGTTGCCAGTTCCGGAGCGACAGTGACGCACGCCTACTGCGAGTTGTCGACCGGTGCCCCGACGGCTACGGCATGGATGTCCAGTTCGCCGTTGCCGATCCGAACGATGGCACCACCGCCTGGCAAGCGACGGTGCTACGCGGACTTCCTTACTCGCAGCAGGATTTCAAAACCCACCGCGCGATGCTGTACACCCTGGAAGCAAGTGACGACGCAACCATCATCACCCTCGCCCCCAAAGGGGGACCCGATCGCTCCGTCTTCGTCAACGCCCGACTACGGACACTGTCGGACCTCAACGATCCTGCCTATCCGATCCTCACCACCGACGGCTCCGACCAGTTCCTGACCCATGACAACGACCGGGCCACCCTGCGCAACCCTGACGGACGTGAGCAGTGCTCGTTCACCAACCGTCCCGCGAGTGCCACCGGGCGCATGTCCCCGGACGGCATGGCCGTGATCCTGGACAGGCAGGTCGTTTTCGGCACCTACGACGCGCTCGTGAGCTTCGACCGAGACACGTGCGCGCAGACCGGGAGTATTCCGATCTCGTCGCGTCCGGCCGCACTCATGGCAGCACCCGGTGTCACCCTCGTCGTCCGCACCGATGACACCGGCACCTGGGTCGACGGTTACGCCTGATGCACGGCGCCGCCCGGGGCTAGGCGACTTTAGGCGGTGGTTGCGGTTGGAACGGTGTGTACCACCACCAGTCAGCACGCTCACCGGTAGGTCCGGGGCACGGCGGGACATTGGGTGGGGGTGTGGTGGGTGGACGGGCCAGCGATCCCCCGTGTAGCTGCTTCCCGGTGGGGTCGGTGACGACGAGTTGATGTGCGGGACCGGTGATGGTGATCTCGCCGCGGTGGTGGGCGCGGTGGTGATAGGGGCAGACCAGGACTAGATTATCGAGGTCGGTGGACCCGCCATCTTCCCAGTGCACGATGTGGTGGGCGTGCAGACCGCGCGTGGATCCGCAGCCGGGCACCACACAGCAGCGGTCGCGGTGCTCCAGAGCGCGGCGCAACCGGCGGCTGATGGTGCGGGTGCTGCGGCCGACCCCGATCGGCCGACCCTGGCGTTCCAGCCACACCTCGCAGGTGGCGTCGCACAATAGGTACTGGCGTTCGTCATCGGTCAACACCGGCCCCAGATGCAGGGCAGCGATGCGATCGGCGGCATTCAAATGCACAGCGACGGTGGTGTGCTGGCCGTGCGGGCGCCGCGCCGCCTCGTAGTCCCAGCCCGCCTCGACCAAGCTCATGAACGCATCCGCCCTGTCGGGAAACGGCCGCGCGCCCTCGGCGTCCTCGTCGGTGTCGTGGTCGCGTTTGAAGTCCGCGACCAACGCGTCGTGGTGCGCTTGGCGGGCGGCGTCGAATTTGGCGGCGTCCAAGCGTGGCAGGGTGATCCGGTAGGTGGTGTGTCCGTCGCCCTCGACCCGAGTGAATGACCGCTGCGGCTCAGGTTTCGGGTCAGGTGTTGGACGTGGCTCGAGCTTGACCGCGGTGCGTAACTGCCTGACGGTCGCGACCGCGGCCAACTCCGAATAATGCTCGTCGGACCCGTCGGCGGCTTTCTCGGCGATCACCCCCACTTGATCGAGTGAGAGTCGGCCTTCGCGCATCGCTTCGGCGCAGCGGGGGAACTCCACGAGCCGACGGGCCACCGCAACCACGGTCTCGGCATTACGCGGGGCGATGCCGGTCTTCCAGGCGACAAACGCGGGGATCGAGCGAACGCCGGTGGCTCCGCACAACTCGTCGCGCTCCAACTCCGCCACGATCTCCACGATCCGACCGTCGATCGCATTGCGCTGACCGCACAGCTGCGACAGCTCGTCGCACAGCACCTCCAACCGCCGCACAGGCGTCTCGCCGGCGAAAGAAGATGCCTCCGAATACATGCCACCATCATCCCAAAGGGGACCGACAACTTTTCGGACCACAACGACGACAGCCGCCGCCATCCGGCAAGATAGCTGCGGTGGGGATGAACCTGTTGCCTTCTGCGCACCTCTCCGACGCCGACGTCGCGGGGGCGCTCGAGAATGCCGTGGCTGTCATCAACCCGGTACTCGACATCTTCACCCGATTCGACCCCTTCGGGCTGCGGCGACGTACCCACCGCGAGGAACCCGCCGAGGGCGCCGTCGGCAAGACCCTCGACGTCGCGGCCGCGGTGCTGAACTTCGCCGAGCTGCCGGGCACCAAGGCCTGGGCCGAGATGGATCAAGACGGCCACGTGAAGTGGTGGGTGCATCGGGCCGGTGCGGTGACCACCATCCCGGTGGCATTCCCCGGTGCGTTCGGGGTCATCGCCAACCGCCTCCCGATCCAGGACATCCTGGGGTTCTCCAACCAGGCCATCGTGTTGTGTGCCATGGCCCGCGAGGACGGCGTCACCGACCTCGATGAGCAGGTACGGCTGCTGGGCGCGGTCCTGTGCGACCGTGGCCTCACCAACAGCCCCGCCGACGCCCCGGAAACGCCGCCGCAATCGCTGCCGGAAAAACTCTGGGACTTCGCCGGCAGCGTGCGGGCCGCCGGCGAGGAGATCGCGAAAAGACCGCACCCGCAAAAGGTTTACCGCTACCTCGGGATGCTGCCCGGGGTCGGCGCGGTAGCCGCCTACTTCGGCGAGGTCAATACCCTGCGACACGCAGCGCACGAAGGGGAGAGCTGGATCAGCGCGCGTTCTCCGCAGGAGCCGGCCCGAACTTGAAGATCAACGCGCTGGTCGCCACCACCACGGCCGCCGCAGCGATCACCGGCGCAACCGTGAACTGCGACACCGTCCCGCCGAGCACCGCACCAACACACATCGTCAGCACCACGCCGTAACGGAGCTTCTCGCGGTCCCCGGTACCGCCCGCCAGCCTGCTGTCGAAGCCGAGGCCGACGATCGTCTGCGTCAGCACCGTGGTGCTCAGTTCCTGGATACCGAACTGTCGCGCAGTCGCGTTCTGGATCCCGAAGGTCATCGCCAGAATGATCAGGATCAGCTTCCGGTTGTCGTCATAGGCCAGCACTCCCGTTCCGCAGAGGACCGAAAGCACAGTCAGCAGAACGACTTCCACACCCAACGCAGTTGTCAGCCAGTTCCGGACGTGGCTGTCGAGATGGCGCCGCAGCCGCCCACCCACCACCGTGCCCAGCACGAACCCCATGAACGCGACCAGCGCGCCCGTCACATCCACGCCGGAGTGCGGCACGAACCAGAACCCGAGGAAGATCACGTTTCCGGTCATGTTCGCGACGAACACGTGACCCAGCACCAACACACTGATGGCGTCCACGACCCCGGTCGCGAACGTCAACAACAGCAGGGCCACGACGGTTGACCGCTGTGTCACCGGTGAGGCGATGGCCATGCCTACATCCTCGCCGCTACAGCTGCGGAGACAAGTCCAATTGGGTCAACGTGGGCATCTGGGTGATGCGCCAATCACCATCGGTGCGCTGCAACATCAGCCGGAACGACAAATACCGCAGCGACGGAACGTTTTTGGTGACCGGACTGGTCGACACCGTGTTGGTGTAGACGATCGCGGTGGCCTCATTGCGGCCGATCGTCTCCACCGCGGTGCCCATCACCTCGGTGTTGTTGGTGACCTGCGCCTGCTTGTTGGTGGGCACGAGGGTATCGATGAACTGCCGGTACTGGGCGGCGAAGTCGTTGGACAGGTACCGCTCGGCCCGATCGGGAAGAGTCTCGATGTTGTCCGGGTTGTAGGTCCACAACGTCGTGATGGCATCGGCCGACGTCCGCGCCACCTGAAGCTTGGTGGCCACCAGCGCCCGATCGGCCAGGTATGGCTGCAGCATCGCACCGCCGAAAGCCCCGGCCGCAACGAATACCGCCGCAGCGCCTGCGGCGACGTACGTCAGCCGCTTGCCGGCCTCCCGGTGCGGAACCAGTACCTCGTCCTCGGCCGGCTCAACGTCGGCAGCATCCTCGACCGGCTCAGCGTCGGCAGCGTCGATGCCGGCTTCGGTATCCGACTCCTCCGTCGGCTCAGGTACAACGTCGGCCTCGGGTTCTGGCTCGGCCTCGGCATCACCTTCGGCCTCGGTCACGGCCTTACGGCGCGACTTACCCGTCGGGGTCCGACGTTCCGGAGCCGGCTCGGCCGTGGCTGTATCGTCCGCATCGTTCGTGTCGTCGGTGACGTCGACGTCGTCGGCGTCCTCGGATTCAGAGACGGACTCCGAGACCGATTCCTCGACCACCGCCTCGGCACGGCGACGCCGCCCGAAACGTATTCTGCGGCGCGGCTTGTCAGGCTCGCCGGTGGTCAGATCACCTGAATCAGCTGGCTGATCTTCCACTGCTGTCCTTCCCAAATCGTCGTCGCAATCCAGCGGCTACCGCTTTCGATCACGGACTTGCCGTCCGGAGATCGGGTGCTGATCTTGGTGGCGACCAGCACGTCGGCACTGCCGTTGTCGTTCCATCTCTGAATGCCGGCATCGAGCACAGCACCCTCTGTCGGTTCCGCGCGCGCCACCTGAACGACGATCTCGTTCTGCTTCTCCTGGAACATCTTTCGGAAATCGCCGGTCGCCTGCTCTTTGATGCGATCGGCATAGTCGTTGGCGTGGAACGGATCCAGCGTCGTATAGACCGTCATGAACTCGCGCACGTAATCGAGCGCCCCGGCACTCTTGATCTCGGCACGGCGATCGGATTCGTGACGCACCAGGATCAGGCTGCTGCCCACGATGGCGGCAGCGATGAGCAGGGCGGAGAGCATTCCGACGATCGGCAGACCCCAACGGATGGGTTCCTTGGGCTCCTTCGGCTCGACGGCGAAGTAGTCAACTTGACCCGGCTCGATCCGGCGACGCGGGCTCACTGTCCGCCTCCGCTCAGTACCGGCCGCTTGAGCACCGTCAGGTTGTCGACCAGCCAGTGGTCGTCGGACTTCTTGAACTCCACCCGCACCGTCGCGGTGATGAACTTCAACTCCTGCGGATTGGTGCCGCGTTGGCCCTGCAGCGCCACCAGCATGGTCGCCGCATCCTTCGTCACGCCGGGCAACACCGCACTGCTCACGGCCCAGTAGTCGTTGGTCGTGGGGCCGGCTTTGCGCACCGCGTCCTGCTGGGCAACCAGCTGCTGGCGGTAGTTGTCGGTGGTCAGCGCCTGTGCCTTGGTGAAATCCGCGTCGACGGAATCCACCCCGTAGCTGAGGAGTTCCTCGACGATGCGCGGCCCCTGCTCGGCGATCTGCGCCCGGGACTGATCCACGGCCCGGTCCTGCCGGTACACCAGCAGATATCCCAGCCCCACAGCGATTCCGCTGAGCAGCGCGAGCGTCAGCAACATCGCTCCGACGCGGCGCCGAACATCGGACTGCGGCCGGTCGACGCGACGCACCTCGGTGCGGGTCAGCAGATCGGCGAACGTCCGGTGACGCGAGTCCCACAGCGGCCACAGCCAGCCCACGAACACGGCCGCGGTGTCCAGCAGATGGGCGACATCGCGCAGCAGCAGCCGCCCCAGACCGGCATCGCCGGCCGAGGACACCACCCGGATACCGAACACCGATCGGCCGGGGCTCCACCCGGTCAACGCCGGCAACAGAATGCGATTCACACAAGAAACGGCCACCAGAAGGACCAGCCCGCCCGCGTACACCGCCCACCACAACCACTTGCCCAAATCCGTGCCCTGGGCGACCAGCGTCGCCGTCACGATCAAACCGGCCGGCGCCAGCACATCGATGGCGAACGCCCCGGCCCGCGCCGGCCACGACGCCAACCGCACCCCGTCCGTTCCGGTGCCCTCGGCGGCCACCGGTCCGGCGTTGTCCAGCACAGCGGTCACGACGACGTGACCTGGTCGAGCCGCGCGACCTTGTAGTTGCCGTCCTCCGCGCGGGCCATCTTCACCCGCAGCCGATAACCCTGCTCTTCATCGGACTTCTCGCTGTTGGTGACCAACACCCGCACCGCGACCAACAGGTCCATCGACCCGTCGTCGTTGTGCTTCTCCACCGCAGCCCGCAGATCCGAAACCTTCACCTGCACGTTGGCAGCCTGGTAGGCGTCGAGCAGCATGCCGCTGTAGAGGCCGGCCTGCGCGCCGAAGTCACCGGTCGCACATTCGATGATCTTGGTCTGAGCCTCGATCATCGCCTGGGTGTTGGGTGCCTGGGTCGCGGTGACACAGTCCTTGGCCGCCTGCAGGGCCTCGGCCTCGTCGCTGGCGATCCGTTCACTGTCCTGATGCGCACGCAGTGCCAGGTAGCCACCGACACCGGCGGCCGCGGCCAAGACCAGCAGCCCGGCGAGGATCGCCGCCATCCAGCCCCGCCCGAGCCGGGAAGGCCGCGCTGCGGCCTCCTCGGCGTCCGTGGCTGAGATCGGATCGGTGATCTCGGTGACGGCCTCCGCTTGCGGTTCGGTGGTGTGGGGGTCCTGCTGGTCGGCGAGGTTCAGCTGGCTGGCGCCAGCATCTCCTTCCATCCGTCATCTCCTGGTTTATTCGAGTTGGTGACGGAGTACTTCACACCGCCGGGACCGACCACCTCGCCGCTGGACGGACTATAGGTGGCGGTCGAACCTGCTGCCGGAGTGTAGATGCAGGGGTTCGGCTGCTGTCCACTACAACTCACATTGCCACCCCGCGGCGCGGTCAGCGGATCGCTCCGCATCGCCGTTGATTCCGGTGGTGGAAGTTGACTTGCCGGCAACGGGTTCATCCCATTATTCACCGAAGGCGCGGGGATCACCCGGCCCGGATCGACGGGCTGATCGCAGCGCGCGGCCGGGGCCGGGCAGTTGCGGATCTGATTCGGGTCGCCGTACCACGGGTTGGTGCCCAACGGCTGGTAAGGCTCGTTGCTACGGCACTCCGCGGGGGAAGCGGCCCGCTTGCCGGGCACGTCGGCACACGGGTAGTTACGCGCACCACGCACCGCGTTCGGCGCGTCCTTGGGGATCTTGCAGTACAGGCCCTCGGGCAGCGGAGCCTCGGACGTGTCCGCGGGCGAGCGCCACTGCGAGGCCGGCAGGAACCCGGTCAGGCACGGCGGCGGCATGTTGATGCCGAGACCGAAGTGCAGCAGGCCCTTGGGCGCAAAGATCGTCGCGGTCTGGGCGACGGCACCACCCTGGGGCAGTGCCACCAACACCTGCTCGACGTTCTTGTTGTAGCGCTTGAGCATGTCGATGACGATTTCCAGGTTCGCCAGCGTCTGCGGCAACGACTCCTGGACGTCACCGAACACCGAGTTCAGCTGATCGGCCGTCGGTGCCGCCTGCTGGATACCACCCCGCAACGCGGCATCGTTCTGAGCGCTCTGGGCGGCCAGCGTGTTCAGGTTCTTGGCCCACCGCGAGATCGCGTCGCCCGAATTCACCTGGCTGTCGATGATCGGCCCGGAGTTCTCCACGATGTCGTTGACCGAACCGATGTTGTCCTTGAAGTCACCGGCGATCGCCTGGGTGGAATCGACCAGATGCTGCAGTGACGGCCCGAGCCCGCCGACGGCCTGAGCCGTCTCGTCGAGCAGGGTCGCGATCTTCTCCTTCGGCAGCGCCGCCAAGCCCTTCTGCGCCGCGTCGAGCGACGGGCCCACCTCGGCAGGCACGGTGCCCTTCTGGATCGTGTCGCCGCTGCGGAAGTACTCCTTCGCGCCGTCCTTGGAGACCAGGTCGATGAACTGCTCACCGACCGCCGACACCGAGTGCACGTTGGCGCTCGCGTCGATCGGCACCCGGAACTGGTTGTAGATGTCCATCTTGACGTGGGCACCCTGCTCGGTGGGCTCCACCGAGGTCACCTTGCCGATCGTGGTTCCGCGATAGGTCACGTTGGCCGTGGCGTACAGACCGCCCGAGTTCGGGAGATTGGCGTTGAGCTGGTACATCCCGACGCCGGCCCAGGTCGGCAACCGCAGGTAGACCAGCGCCAGCACGACCAGGGCTATCACCGTCAACACAGTGAACAGAACGAGCTGCATCTTGATGAAGCGGGTCAGCAACATGTCTCACTCCCCCCTTTCCACAAGCGGGCCACCAGGTGCGTCGTGCGGGTTCGGCGTGAACCGGACATCCGGGATCATCGTCGCCGGATCGCGGCCCCATGCCTGCTCCAGCGCACGGAGCATGCCCGAGACACCGGTACCGGACAGGAACGCATTGTCCACCGAGCTCAACGTCAGGTCGATCGTCAGCGACACGTTGATGTAGTCGCCGCGCACCGCCTTCGGGATGTTCTCGATGTTGAACGGCACCGTGAGGATCAGCTTGAGCGCCTCGACCAGGTACGGAGCCGAACGGGCCAACTGCTTGAGCGGCCGCTGCAGGTTCTGCAGGTTGGTGTGCAGGTTGGCATTGCTGTTCGACAACGTGTCGTCAGCGGCCTTCGACAAGCGACCCAGCGAGGTCACCGCGTCGGCGAACAAATCGCGCGTGTCGGCGAAATGCTGGATCAGCGGCGGGAACTCGGTCAGCACCCGGTCCAACGTGTCATTGCGCGCCGCAACGATGTTCAACAGCCGGTTGGTCGAATCGATCGCCCGGGTGATGTCGTTGCGCTGCTGATTGAGCTCGTCGGTGAATGTGTCGAGCCGGCCCAGGAAGTCGCGGATCTGATCGGCGCGACCGTTGAGGATGTTGAACACCTCGGTCTGGATGGTCTCGATGTTCGGGATGCCACCGCCGGTCAGGATGCCGGAGATGCCGGCCAGCGTCCGCTCGATCGTCGGGTACGCCGACGACTGCGACAACGGGATGGTGTCCCCGTTGTGCAACTTCTCCTCGGACGGCTTCTCCGGCGGGTTGAGCTCCACGTGCTGCGAACCCAGCAAGCTGGTCTGGCCGATCTTGGCCAGGGTGTTCTTCGGCAGCACGATGCCGGGCTCCAGGTCGACGGTCAACGTCGGAGTCCAGTTGATCAGCTCGATCTTGCGGACCCGGCCGACGAACACGTCGCGCACCCGCACCCGGCTGTTGGCGTTGAGCGCCAACGTCTCCGGCATCTGCACGTACAGCGTGGTGTGACCGGACTCGGTGCCCGGCCCACCCGGCAGCGGCACGTTGGCGACGCCGCGCCACTGTCCACACGAGGTGAGGATCAGCGCGGACGCCGACAACACCGCGACGCGTCGACCGACGCGACCCCAGTTACGTGTCTCCATTAGCCCTGTCCTCCGACCTCGGCAGGCAACGCCGGTCCGGCGGGAGCCGGAGCCGGAGCGGCCGGTGCGGGACCCGACATCGGGTCACCCGGGATCACACCCGGCGCAGGCGCCGGCGGCGGTCCGGGCTGCGGGTACCACGGCGGCGGCAGCGGGTTGGTCTCGTTGTACGAGTTCGGCGGACCGGGCAGGTTGCCTCCCGGAGGAGCCCCGAACGCCGGCGGGGCCGGCGGCGCCACGATGTCCGGGCCACCCATCAACTCGGACAACGACTCCGGGGTCAGCATCTGCTGAGTGGCCGGCTGCACCTGCACACCCTGCATGCCCGGCGCCACGGTCCAACCCGGCTCGTGGTTGCCGTGCGAGAACAAGGTGTCCCGCGACCAGATACCGGGCACCGTGGTGTCCTTGTACCCGCCGGGTGGCTGCAGGCGGGACTCCGAGTAGGAGATCTGCTTGGGCAGCGTCATCGCGGTGTTGGCCAGGTTCTGGCCGAACGGCAGGAAGTTGAACTTGATCGCGTCGAGGATCGGCGCCAGGTACTGCGCGCACAACTCGGCCGAATCCTGGTAGCCCAACCGACTACCCGCCTGAATCGAACTGCAGATGAACTGCAGCGGGTTGGAGAAGTTGGTCAGGCCCGGCAGAACCGGCAGGCTCACGATGCCACCCTGATTGGGCGAGACGATGTTGAGCACGTTGGCGGCCAGGTTCGGGTAGGAGTGCAGCCCCTTCTCCAGACCCGCGCGCGGTTCCGGTTGCAGGATCGCCGTCGTCGCCTCCGACAGGTTGTTCACGTCGTGAGCGAGCACCCCGCCGTTCTCGTCCAGGAACTCACGGGTGGTCTTGAGCACCCGGTTGAGATCCTGCAGGGCCGTCGCCAGCTCCTGGTCGGTGTTGGTGAACGAGTTGGTGAACTGCGCCAGATCCTGGTTGAGCGCCACGAACTGCTGATCGCTCTTGTGCAGGGCGTTGACGAACAACGCCAGGCTCTTGACCACCTGGAAGAAATCACCGCGGCCCTGGTTCAGCGTGGTCAGCGCCTCCGACAACCCGTTCAGGGTGCGGTTGAGCTGCTCCCCCTTGCCTTCGAAGCCGTCGGCGAAGGAATCGATGATGTCGCCGAACGGCCCCTTGGGTTGCTCGGCGGTCGGACCCAATTCGTCGAGCAGACGGGTGATCTGGTTACGCAGCTCGTCATATTCGACCGGGATCTGGGTGTTCTCGATCGGGATCACCGCGTTGTTCTGCAACCGCGGCCCACCGGTGTACGGCGGGGACAGCTGGATGACGCGCGAGGCCACCAGGCTGGGGTTCAGCACGGACGCCGTGACGTTCTCCGGCACCTTGTACTTGTTGCTGACGTGGAAGACGACCTTCATCTTGTCGCCGTCGGTCTCGATGCTGTCGATCGCGCCGACCTTGACGCCCATGATGAGCACCTTGTCGCCGGGATACAGCGCCAGCACCTCGGGGAAGTACGCGGTGACCGTGGTGTTGGTCATCTTCTTGTACAGGCTCAGGCCGAAGTAGCCCAGCACCAGGGCAGCCACCACCGCCAGCGCACCGACGATGACAGATGCCCGTGATGCCTTGGGCAACTTGATGTTTCGAACGTTGAAAACTGTTGACATGTTTGCGGCCTATCCCTGCGACCCGGGCGGAAGGAACGGCGGGTTACCCGGAAGCGGCGGTGTACCCACCGGCCCCGCGTCCGGCCCCGGTCCCGGCGGTGCCGGGGGAGCGTTCAGCGGTCCCGGATGCGGTGCGTAACCCGGGATGGGTCCCGGCGCCACCGGCAGCGGGGCGATCGGAACGGTGCGGGCTCCCGGCGGGCCGGGGAGCAGATCGACCGGCGCGCCCGGCTGATCGGGCGGCATCTGACCGGGGATGGCCGCACTGGGCACACCCGGCGAATGCGCGATGCCGTCAGGATTCGGTGCCGACGTCGCGAGGTCCGGCGGACCGTACTCCGGGCCACCGAACGGACCCTGCGTGGCCGCCGCACACGGCATCGGGTTGCCCGGCGACGGGATTCCGGCCGCGGTCGGCGTGTACGAGCACGGCGACCCGGGCGGGACGGCAGGTCCCGGATGCTCCGGGGTGCCTTCCAGCGGTGTCGGAGCCGGCGGCGGAGCACCGTTCTCGAACCGCTTGCCGTTGGGATCGGGGAACCGCGACGACGGCAGGCCGGCGTTGCGCCAGAACTCCTCGGGATCGATGCCGCGCTTCTTGAACGCGGAATCGACGAACGGCTGCAGGATCTGCGGCGGGATCAGGTTGACCAGCATCACCTTGAAGTACGGGCCGGAGGCCAGCGCCTCGGCCAGCGAGGTGATGAACTTGCCCGCCACGGTCAGCGTGTCGGCCAGATCCTGCTTGCGCTCGACCAGCAGATCGCTGACCGTGCGCAGCTGCTCCAGCACGTGGTTGAGGTTCGGGTTGTCGTTGATCAGGCCCTCGACCTGACGCGACACCGACGAGACCCGCTCCAACAGCATGCTCACGGCCTGGCCGCGCTCGTTGACCGCGGCCAACAGGGTCTGGGCATTCACCAGCAGCTGGTTCACCTGCGTGCTGCGGTCACCGAGGATCGTCGCCACCTTGTTGGCGTTGGCCAGCAGCTTCTTGACATCCTCGTCGCGCTTGCCGATGGTCTCGGAGAACTTGGCCACACCGTCCAGCGCGGCACTCAGGTGCGGCGAGGTCTGATCGACGGTCTCCGACAAGACATTCAGCGAATCCTTGACCGACTTGGTGTCCCAGCCCGACGCGTTACGCGTGACATCGAGGAACGCGTCGTAGATCTGGTACGGCGTCGTCGTCTGGCCAAGCGGCAACATCCCGCGCGGCGGCAGGGTCTGGCTGCCGCGCGGCTGGATCTCGATGTTCTTCCGACCCAGGATCGTGTCGGTACGGATCGCCGCGCGGCTCTCGGTGCCGATCGTCTTCCCACCGAGGGTGTAGCCGATCTCGACCTTGTCGCCGTTGATGTCCATGCTCTTGACGGTGCCGACATCCATACCGGCGATGCGGACCTTGTCGCCCAGGTTCAGGCCTCCGGTGTCGGAGAACTGGCCGTAGTACGTCGGGACCGCAAACAGCATCGGCACACTCGTCAGCGTCGAACCGACGCCGATCACCAGCGCCACCACCGCCACACCCATCAGGCCTTTGCGGAAGCGGTCGGAACCTTGCAGTGTCCTCATCGCGGCGTGCACCTCCCCGACGGCTGTGAAGCGAGTCTGACGGTTCGGACGGGTCCGCCCGGCTGCAACCCGTTGAGCTTCAACGAAAGGTCGCAGGCATAGAAGTTGAAGAAGTCACCGTAGATGCCACCGGCACGGCCGATGATCTTCAACGCCTGGGGGAACTGCACCAGGATGTCGTTCAGCTGCTGCTTCTGGTCGATCAGCGGCTGCTGGATGACCTCGAGCTGACCGATGGTGTCCTTGAGCAGCGGGCGGTTGTCCCCCAGCAGATCTGCCAGTGAACCGGCCGCGTTGCTGATGTTGGCCACCGAGGCTCCGATCGGATCGGCACGGTTCTTCAGCCCCGTGACCAGCGTCTCGAAGTTCTTCAGGGTGTCGTTGAACTGCTGCTGATGCGCCACGGTGGTGTCCAGCACGATGTTCAGGTTCTTGATCACCTCGCCGATCGCCTGATCCCGGTCGGCGATGCTCTGGGTGAGCTGCGCGGTCTGGTCCAGGATGTCGTTGATGGTGCCGCCCTGGCCCTGGAAGATCGTGATGATCGACTGGGAGATGGTGTTGACCTTCTCCGGGCTCAGCGACTGGAACAGCGGACGGAAGCCACCGACGAGCGCGTCGAGGTCCAGAGCCGGCTCGGTGCGCTCCAGCGGAATGGTGCTGCCGGGAGCGATCTTCGTGTTGCTCTCGCCCCGCTTGAGTTCCAGATAGCGGTTACCGATCAGGTCCTGGTAGCGGATCGCGGCCGTGGTCTCCTCGAACAGCGGCAGCGACTTCTCGACGTTGAACGTGACCTCGGCCTGCTGGCCACCGTTGACCAGCTTCACGGCCGAGACCTTGCCGACCTCGACACCGGAAGCCCGGACGAACTGCCCGGTGCGCAACCCGCTGACGTTCTTGAAGATCGCCGAGTACTCGGAGGTCCGGTTGAACCGGATCTGGCCGAAGACCACGAAGATGATCGCAGTGAAGGTGAGCAGCACCAGTGAGAAGATGCCGAGCTTGATAAGCGTGCCCTTGATGCTCATGGGTTGATCGTGTTCTCCCCCACTTGGCGTCCCCACACATACTCGGCGACGAGAGGTTGCCCCAGCTCGAGGTGGTTGTACGGCGCGATCGATGCTCCGGTATCCATCACCAGGTACGGCATGGGCCACAGGTCCTTGGTGATCGGCTGCCAGCAGCCGGGCCGGCCTTCGGGGCCGCCCTTGGCGTTGACCCGCGGCAGGTTGTCGGGATAGACGTACGGGTTGCCCACGCCCATCACCAGCGACTGGGTCTGCAGCGAGTAGCCGTTACCACCAAGTGCGCCTGCGAGTTTCGGGCCGGCGTCGTGGTAGTTGCGGATCGTGCAGAACAGCGCCGGGCTGTACTTGTCGAGCAGTGCCGAGGTGGGCAACAGGTCCTGGGCGCCGCGGACCAGGTACGGACCGCCACGCTCGAAGATGTCGCCGCCGGTGTTGCCGAAGCCGACCGCAGCCACCAACGCCTGGTCCAGATTGCCGCGCTGCTCGTTGAGCGTGCGGGCGGTGGTGACGGCGTTGGTCAGGCCGTCGAACAGATCCGGCCCCGCGTTGGCGTAGACCTCGCCCAGATCGGCCAGACCCGCGATGTCACGACGGATCTGGGGCATCCGCGGATTGAGATCCGAGAGGATGTCGTTGCCGTTGACGATCGACTGGCCGAACTTGTCGCCCAAACCGTCGAGGGCCTGCGCCGTCGCGGTCAGCGTCTGGTTCAGCTTGATCGGGTCGATCTGCTCGGAGATCGCGGTGATCGTCTCGAACAGCGTGTTGAACTCCGTGGTCACACCCTGCGCCCGGATCGGCGTGGAGGGCGACAAGCGCTCCGACGACGGGTTCGGCGGCGACAGGAACGAGATGTACTTGTTGCCGAACACCGTGGTGGCCCGCAACTCTGCGCTCACGTTCTCCGGGATCAGCTTCAAATACTGGGGCTTGACGTCCAGGGTCAGCTTCGCCTCAGGGTTGTCGTCGACGGTGACGACGTCGATCGAGGCCAGTCGCCCGATGGGCACCCCGTTGAAGGTGACCTTCGAACCCGGATCCATCGACAGACCGGCCCGACCCGACAGCACGGTCAGTTGTGTCTTCTTCTCGAAGGTTCCGCGGAACTGCATCCACGTCAACGCGAAGACCACCATGGTGACGAGGGCGAGGATCAAGCCGGCCAGCTTGTACGGCGGGACCTTCGGCTTGTTCAAGGGCGCGTGCGGCACTGCAGGCTGAGTCATGCCGCTACACCGTGAGGTTGAAGTTGGGGTCGGTGCCGTAGAGCGCCAACGATGCCAACAGGACCACCAACACGATTGCGATCAACGAGGTTCGCATCGACCTCCCTACTGCCTCACCCACACCGACAGCACCGCCACTGGCGTAATAGCCGAAGTAGCAGTGGTTCAACATGACCACGATCGACATGACGATGACCTGGAGGAAGGACCACATCACGTCGTCGACGCGCAGGAACGTATGGAAGTAGTGCTCATACGTACCGACTGACTGCGAGTAGAAGACCGTCGTGACGAACTGCGCAGACAGGAAGGACAGCAGGACCGCCCCGGCGTACAACGGGATGATGACGATCGAGCCGGCGATCAGGCGAGTGGACACCAGGTACGAAATCGACCTGATACCCATGACTTCCAGCGCATCGACCTCTTCGCTGATCCGCATGGCACCGAGCTCTGCGGTGGCACCGGCGCCGACCGTGGAAGCCAGGGCCTGACCCGTCACCACCGGGGCAACGACGCGGATGTTTGCCAACGCGGCGAAGAAGCCGGTGAAGGCCTCGACACCGATGTTGCCCAGGGATGCGAAGCCCTGGATGGCGATCAGGGAGCCGGCCGAGAGGGTGACGAAACCGATGATGGCCACGGTGCCGCCGATGACGGCCATGGCGCCGGTACCCATACCGATCTCGGCGACCAGGCGCAGGGCCTCACGGCGGTAGTGCCGGAACGCATGCGGGATCGATCCGATGGCCTGGACGACGAACCACGCGACGTGGCCCATGCTGTCGAGGAACCGGGCCGGAGTGCCCGCGATGTCCGAGGTGCGCGAGAAAGCCCGGGGGAACCGGGAGCGAAGGACTGTTGCAGTACTCATGTCAGTGCCCTGTTCCGAACCGCACACCGATGGTGGTGAGCACGACGTTGACTGCGAACAATGCCACCACGCACAGCACCAGGGTCTCGTTCACCGCGGTACCGACGCCCTTGGAGCCACCGGCCACCGTCAGGCCCCGGTAGCAGCCGACGAGTCCGGCGATCAGGCCGAACAGGGTTGCCTTGATGACCGAGATCATCACCTCGGGGAATCCGGTGAGCAGGGTCAGGGTGGACACGTACGCACCGGCGGACACGTTCTGGACGTATACGCCGAAGAAGAAGCCACCGATGAGGCCGATGGTGATGACCGCACCGTTGAGCATGAAAGCCACGAAGGTAGAGGCCACCACGCGCGGGACGACCAGCCGCTCGATCGGGTCGATGCCGAGCACCTCGAGCGCGTCGATCTCTTCACGCACAGTGCGGGCTCCGAGGTCTGCGCAAATTGCAGTCGACCCGGCGCCGGCCACCACGAGCACTGTCACCAGAGGACCGAGCTGCGTCACCGCGCCGAGGGCCGCGCCCGCACCGGAAACATCGGCTGCACCGAACTCCGCCAACAGGATGTTGAGCGTGAAGATGATGAGCACCGTCAGCGGGATCGATACCGCGAGCGTCGGCAGGAATGCCACGCGGATCAGGAACCAGCTCTGCAGCACGAACTCTTTCCACTGGAAAGGCCGTGTGAGAAAGGCCTTTCCAGTGAGCACAGTCATCTTGAAGAAGCCACCGACCATAGCCAGCGGCTTCTCCAATTGACCACGTACGTAGCCGACGAGCCCGTCGGCGGGCGCCGTCACCGGTGCGCCCCCTGGACGTGTCGCACGCCCCCTCCTCGTCGCCTGTCAGCTTGTGTGATCCGTCTCTCCCTACTCACGAGTAGTAATTGAGACCACCGGACTGTACCCGATAGAAACCGGGGCGTGCACTGCATCGGGTGGATTGTGCCATCAACCGTTAACAAGGGCGTGCAAAGACAGCAAACTTTCCCCGCGACCTGCAGAAACCCGTTGACGCTGAGTTACTTTCGTAAACGTCAACCGCTACTGGACGTTGATCGGAGAACCGAACCGCTCCCGGAGTTCGGTCTTGAGCACCTTGCCCGAGGGGTTGCGGGGTAAAGCGTCGACGATCTCGATCGCCTTCGGGTGCTTGTAGCGCGCCAGACGCTCGGTGAGGAATCCGTCGAGATCCCCGAGATTCAGTACGTCGCCTCGGGTCAAAGCGACCACCGCAACCGGGACCTCACCCCACTTCTCGTCGTGTCGCCCGATCACCGCGACCTCGGTGATAGCGGGGTGCCCGGCCAGAACATTCTCGACCTCGGCGCAGTAGATGTTCTCGCCGCCGGAGATGATCATGTCCTTCTTGCGGTCGACGACCCAGATGTAGCCCTCCTCGTCCTGGCGCACCAGATCGCCGGAGTGGAACCAGCCGCCGGCGAACGCCTCGGCGGTGGCCTTCGGGTTGTTCCAGTAACCCGCCATCAAAGTCGGGGCGCGGTAGACGATCTCACCGACGTCGCCGACCGGGACGTCGTTCATGTTCTCGTCCACGATGCGGGCCGAAACGGTGGGGATCACCTGACCGACCGAGCCGAGCTTGCGAATTGCGTCGTCCGCCAACAACATGCAGGTGACCGGCGACATCTCGGTCTGCCCGAACGCAGCGAGGATCTGGCTGCCCGGGAACGTCTCGGCCATTGCACGTAGCAACGTGTCCGACGCCGGCGCGGCGCCCCACGACAGCGCCCGCAGGCACAGGTCGCGTGGATTGGCTTTCTGCTCGGCACAAACCGCCTGCCACTGCGCGGGCACCAGGAAGATCGCGGTGACCTTCTCGGCCGCCAGTACGTCGAGCAACGCACCCGGGTCGAATGCGCCCAGCGGATAGATGACCGTCGGCAGGCCGAGGGTCAGACCTGTGTTCACGTTTCCGGCGACACCGGCGATGTGGAACAGCGGGACCCCGATGAAGCCGACGTCGTTGTTGATGTCGACACCGGTGGTGAACAGGTTTGTCATGCCCTGCCCGACCAAGTTGTTGTGCGTCAGCACCGCACCCTTGGGCCGGCCGGTGGTGCCGGAGGTGTACATGATCAGGGCCGGGGCATCGCTGGGGATGTCGACCGGGTCGGCGGGCGGGCCGTCTTCGGCGATCAGGTCCTCATATCCCACTACCGCGCCATCGAGGACGGATTCGGTCGCCGAGCCGGCCACGACGACCGTTGACAGCGTGGCGTCGAGATCGCGTACCGCCGTGGCGACTCCGGCGAGCACGGGCTCGGTGACGATGACGCGGGCCTCGCAGTCGCTGACCAGGAAGGCCACCTCGGGTGGGGTCATCCGGAAGTTCACCGGCACTGCGATCGCGCCGAGCTTGTTGGCCGCCAGCATCGCCTCGATGAACTCGGGGCGGTTCAGCATCAGGATCAGCACGCGATCGCCAAAACCGACCCCGCGCCGGCTCAGGGCGCCGGCCAGCCTCGTCACCCGGTGGTCGAGCTCGCGCCACGTGGTGGTGTGCCCCAGGAAGCGCAGGGCCGTCTTTTCGGGCTGCATCAGGGCATGCCGGGTCAGTTGATTGGCCCAGTTCTGACGACGGGCCAGGTACGGCTGCTCAGTGGGGAACGGCTCGGCAGTCAACGGATCTGTACTCCATGGGTATTGAGTTGCACGAATTTTATATTTGATCAAACATGGGGTTGCCCCGGTCACACTATGGCCTCGGCGCCTCGGCGACAAGCCCACCAGAAAGGCGACCGGATTCGCGTGAATGCACCTGCCAGAGCGGCCGTGCAACGTCGTCGCGGGGGACGGCGCGAGCAACTTTCCGACGAGGTTGCCGCCCAACTGCGGGCCGAGATCATGACCGGCGTACTGCGCCCCGGGACGTTCATCCGGCTCGACGAGACCGCGGCGGCACTCGGAGTCAGCATCACCCCGGTGCGGGAGGCGCTGCGCACGCTCCGCGGTGAGGGCATGGTGCAGCTGGAGCCGAACCGCGGACACGTCGTGGTGCCCCTGACCCGCGCCGACGTCGAGGACATCTTCTGGCTGCAGGCCACCATCGCGCGCAAGCTGGCCGCCACCGCCACCGCCCGCATCACCCCGGCTCAGATCGACGAGCTGGAGCAGCTCAACGCCGAGCTTGCGACCGCCGTCAAGGAGCAGGACCCCGTGGCGATCTCGTCAGCCGAGTTCACCTTCCACCGGGCCTTCAACCACGCCAGCGGCCGGATCAAGCTGGCTTGGTTCCTGCTGCACGTCGCGCGGTACCTGCCCGCGCTGATCTATTCGACCGATCCGAAGTGGGGCACCGAAGCCGTCGAGAACCACCGACTCCTGATCGAGGCGCTGCGCCGGCGCGATCAGGAGGCCGCAGTGGAGCTCAACGCCAACCAGTTCACCGACGCCGCCCAGCGGCTGATCGCGCGGCTGAACGAGATCGGGATGTGGGACTGACGGCGCCCAGTCGGGCCGCCCGCGTGTCCGTGTCGGCGTGTCGGCGCAGGACGGCGACATCCGATCTGCCCGCCTACGAGCGACAATTCAGCGACAATCGCCCCATAGACATCGTCAGCACCGGCGGCCACACGGACGTTCAACACTTCCGCCACTCCAGATGACGCCAGTCCCGTGGGTAACACATTTCAGGTTGCCCACCTGCGAGCGACAGAGTCGCTGACAGGTGGGCACTGGACGGATGAGGCTGACGATGCTGCCGTGGCGCTGGAGACGAATGTGACAGCCAGACGTGAGGCTGTTGAGACGCGCGGCAACGTGTGAGGCGATTGTCGCTGGATTGTCGCTGACAGCCGGGCACATCGGATATGTCACCGAAATCCCGGACCGGCATGAATTGTCAGACCGCCTTGGCACCGTGACTCCATGGCGGACAAACTCCTGCTGCGGGGCACCAACCTCCGTTACGTGCTCACCATGCAGCTGCTCCAATACGGCCCACAATCGGTCGCCGACCTGGTCGATGCCCTTGAGGATCAGGGGTTCACGACCTCGGGGCGCGCATCGAAGTCGATCTCGGACGCCCTGCGCTGGGAGATGAGCCACGGCCGGGTCTACCGGGTCAGGCACGGTCGATACCGCCCCGCCGAGATGCCACGAGCCACCGAGCACCGCATCCGCAATCGGGTACTGGAGCTCCGTGCGGCAGCGGCGGACCGGGCTGCCTAGGCGGACAGTTCCTTCACCCTGGTGACGAGTGCGTTGGCCAGGTGGTCCAGGGTGTCGCCGATGAGCTTCTTGACCATCATCGCCGGGATCGGCAGCTTGACCTCGACCTCGAGATCGACCTGAAGCAGCGTGTTGTCCGGGCCCAGCGGAACGACGGAGAAGCGCTGCTCCTGCTTGGTGAAGTGGTCGCCCTGCTGCAGCACGGTGTAGATCTGGTTTTCGGCGGGGTAGTAGACCGCGTTGATGAAGGTGCCGGACTGACCCTGGATCTCGACGTCCATACGCAGCTGGCTGGGCCGGCCGTCGTCGTAGCGGGCCAGGATCCAGCAGCCCTTGATCTCGGGGTTCCACTGCGGGTAGGCCTCGAAATCGCCGACGATCGCCATGATCTTCTCGGCAGGGGCATCAACCTCGACGGTCTTGCTCACGAGTGGCATCCGGCGAGCATATCGACTGCAGCAGATCGCGGATCACGTCGGGAATCGGTACCGGGCGGCGCGAGGTCCGATCGACGTAGACATGTACCCAATGGCCGACCGCCGCGACCGGCCCATCCGGCTCGAAGAGTCCGAGTCGGTAGGTGACGCTGCTGTTCCCCAACCGGGCCACCGCCAGACCGACCACCAGCGGGTCGGGGAACTTCAGCTCCGCGAAGTAGCGGCACCCGGACTCGGCGACCACACCGAGCCAGGGCGCGGTGACCGGATCGACGTCGCAGTTGGTGTTGATCCAGGCGTTGATCGCCGTGTCGAAGAGCTCGTAGTACACCGCGTTGTTGAGGTGGCCGAACATGTCGTTGTCGGTCCACCGGGTCAGCACCGGCCAGTGGAGGGGAAAGTCCCCGCGGGTCAATTCAGCTCCGTCGGTCATTCCGGCAGTCTGACAGGCTGGAGGTCATGAAGATCCGCGGCGCCGTCCTCGAGCACATCGGCCTCAACCGTCCGTACGCCGAGTCCCGACCGATCCGGGTGAGCGACCTCGAACTCGCCGAGCCCGGCCCGGGCGAACTTCTGGTCCGCATCGAGGCCGCGGGTCTGTGTCACTCCGATCTGTCTGTCGTGGACGGCAACCGGGTACGACCGGTCCCGATGCTGCTGGGCCACGAAGCCGCCGGGATCGTCGAGGCCGGTGACACCGATCTGCCGGTGGGCCAACGGGTGGTGATGACGTTTCTGCCGCGCTGCGGAGATTGCCCCGCATGCGCCACCGACGGCCTCACCCCGTGTGGTCCGGGATCGGCCGCCAACGGCGCCGGCACCTTGATGAACGGCGACATCCGGCTGATCCGTGACGGCGAACCGGTGTTCCATCACCTCGGGGTGTCCGGCTTTGCCACCTACGCCGTCGTGGACCGTCGCTCGGTGGTGCCCGTGCCCTCTGATGTCCCGGCTGTGGTCGCGTCGCTGTTGGGGTGTGCCGTGCTCACCGGCGGTGGTGCGGTGCTCAACGTGGGCACGCCGCGGCCGGGCCAGACCGTTGCGGTCGTCGGTCTGGGTGGTGTCGGCATGGCTGCCGCCCTGACCGCGCTCGCCCACGACGACGTCCGCGTCATCGGTGTGGACCAGCTGCCCGACAAACTGGCCCGGGCCCGTGAACTCGGTGTGCACGAGACCTACACCCCTGAGCAGGCCGCCGACCTCAAGGCCGACATCGTGATCGAAGCTGCCGGTCATCCCGCCGCATTGGAAACCTCGATCGCGCTGACCGGGCCGGGTGGGCGCACGATCACCGTCGGCCTGCCCCGCCCAGACGCCCGGATCTCGGTGTCGCCGTTGGGTTTCGTCGCCGAAGGCCGGTCGCTGATCGGCAGCTACCTGGGCTCGGCGGTACCGGCGCGCGACATTCCGCGTTTCGTCGAACTCTGGCGGGCCGGCCGGCTGCCGGTCGAATCCCTGGTGTCCGACACGATCACCCTCGATCAGATCAACACCGGGATGGACGCCCTCGCCGACGGTCGAGCCGTGCGGCAGATCATCGAATTCGACTAGAACCAGCCGTCGCGCATCTCGAGCGTGGTGTGGTCCAGGCTCTCGAGCAGATCCAATTGTGGTGCGGTCCTGGGCAGTTCGTAACGGAAGAAGTACCGGGCGGCCTGACGCTTACCGTCGTAGAAATCCCCGGTCCGGCCATCGGCCGCAAGGAACTGTTCCAGCCAGATCCAGGCGACGACGATGTGACCGAACGCTTCCAAATACACCGCGCTGTTGCCAATCGCGGCTTCGATGTCACCCGAGGCGAACATGGCAGCGGTGACGGCGACCAGCCGCTGCCAGGCCGCGTCGAGCTGTGCGGCCAGTTCGGGCGCCGCATCCGAAGCCGCCGCGGCCGTGGCGGCGATCCGCTCGCCTAATGCCGCGAGGCCCGCCCCACCGTTCTGGGTCACCTTGCGCCCCAACAGATCCAGGCTCTGGATGCCGTGGGTGCCCTCGTGGATCGGGTTCAGCCGGTTGTCGCGGTAATGCTGCTCGACGTCGTATTCGCGGGTGTAGCCGTAGCCGCCGTGCACCTGGATCGCCAGATTGTTGGCCTCCACGCACCACTGCGACGGCCAACTCTTGGCGATCGGGGTGAGGATGTCGAGGACAGAACTGTCCCCGGCGGACCCGGTGTCGACCAGCTTGGCGCAGTACAGCGCCAGAGCCAGACCGCCCTCGACATAAGCCTTCTGCGCCAACAGCATTCGCTTGACGTCAGCATGTTCGATGATGGGCACCTGCGGGGTCGACGGATCCTTGACTCCCAGCGGCCGGCCCTGGGGACGCTCGCGCGCATACTCCAGCGACTTCAGGTAGCCGGTGTACCCGAGAGCGACGGCGCCCATACCGACACCGAGGCGGGCCTCGTTCATCATGTGGAACATATAGATGATCCCGCGGTGCGGTTCGCCGACGAGATAGCCGACCGCGCCGTCGAAGTTGAGCACAGTGTTGGTGATACCGCGCTGCCCCATCTTGTGGTTCAGTCCGGAGATGGCGACCCCGTTGCGGCTTCCGTCGTCAAGGTACTTGGGCACGATGAGCAGTGAGATGCCCTTGGTCCCGGCCGGCCCGCCGGGAATCTTGGCCAGCACCAGGTTGACGATGTTCTCGGTCATCTCATGCTCGGCGCCGGAGATCCACATCTTCGATCCGAACACCCGATAGCTGCCGTCGGGCTGCGGTTCGGCACGCGTGGTGATGTCGGCCAGCGACGATCCGGCCTGGGTCTCCGACAGCGCCATGGTGCCCGAGAACCGTCCGGCCAGCATGGGTTTGACGAACCGCTCGATCTGCTCTGCCGAGCCGAAACGGGCCAGCAGGTTCGCATTGGCGATGGTGAGCATCAGATAACCCGATGTCGACACGTTGGCCGCGGCGATCCAGGCGAACGCGGCCTGCGCGACGGTGACCGGCAGTTGCGCACCGCCGAGTTCGTCGTCGAAACCCATGGCGATCAGGTCGGCCGCCGCGAACGCGTCCCACGCCTCTTTCACCTCGGGGATCAGCGTGACGGTCTGCCCGTCAAATGTCGGCTCGTTCGCATCGCTGAGCTTGTTGTGCGGCGCGAAGTAGCGGGTCGCGAGTTGCTCGCACAGATCCAGTACGCCGTCGAACGTTTCGCGGGAGTGCTCGGAGTACCGGTCCAGCTTCGTGAGCTTTTCGACGTCCAACCACTCGTAGAGCAGGAAGTCCAGGTCGCGCCGCGAGAGGATGGTCGACTTCATGCGGCCAGGTTAATCGTCGGAAGGCGGCTCGGGCAGTGACATCCTGGCCAGCCGTCGAGGGTCGATGATCGACACGATCCCCACCAGTCGACCACCGTCGACGACGCAGGCCATCACGCTGAGCGGGCGACCGGTCGGACCCCACGCCAGGATCCCCGGCTCGCCGTTGACCGACACGCGCCGGGCCAGGACGCGGGTCCCCTGGCCGCGCCGGACCGCGGCGACGATCGCGTCCGATCCGGTCCCGACGGTCACGCCGGTGGCCGTGTACCGCTGCCAGCTGACGTCGGGGTCCAGCACGCGCAGCAGGGCATCGAAGTCGCCGTCGCGCGCGGCGGCCAGGAAGGCGTCGACCACCGCACGCTGCTCCTGCTTCCGTCGGCGGCCCCCGGTGGGCGCCGGCACGTCCTGCACCTTCCGGCGCGCACGGCTGGCCAGCATCTTGACGGCGTCGCTCGACTTGTCCAGGATCTGCGCGATCTCGGCGAACGGCACGGCGAACATGTCATGCAGGACAAACGCGAGGCGCTCGTCCGGACGCAGCGAACCCAGCACGACGAGCATCGCCAGCCCGACCGAGTCCGCGAGCACCGCGGCGTCCTCCGGGGAGTCCTCCCGGATATCTGAGTCCTCGGTGACCACCAGATCCGGAATCTCGGCGGTGGGCGTCACCTCGGCGCGGCTGGTGCGCGACCGCAACATGTCGATGCAGATGCGGCCCACCACAGTTGTCAGCCAGCCCGCGACGTTCTCGATCGAGTCCGCGTCCTGACGAGACAGCCGTAGCCATGCTTCCTGCACGGCATCCTCGGCATCTGCCCGGGAGCCGAGGACGCGCTCGGCGACCGCGAGCAGTCGGGGCCGCTGCCCTTCGAATGCCTCCGCCAAAGATGCCTCAGGCGTCATCAGTTACCTCTCCTCGCGCCGACCCGTCATAAGAGTGACGAGTCGACGGGGCTCGACGTAACCACGAGGCCCAAACGTAACCACGAAACGGAGCGAGAAATGCACACCGCCCTCTGGATCATCACCATCATCGCCGCGGCGGCGTACGCCGCAGGCGGGACCACCATGCTCCTGATGTCGCGGGAGAGGTACCGGTCGATGGGCAGCACGCAGCACTGGGTCGACGAGTTCGGTGACGGTCACCTGAAGGTGATCGGGACCATCAAGCTGGTCGGCGCGCTCGGCCTGGTGCTACCTGCGGCGTCGGGTATCGCACCGGTGCTGACGCCGGTGGCCGCCTGCGGCCTGGCCCTGTTCATGGCCGGTGCGGCCACGACCAGATTCCGTCGCAGCGAGTGGCTCTACATGGCCGGCGACATCGTCTATCTCGGTGTGTTCGCCTTCTTGGCCTGGGGCTGGTTCACCCTGCCCATCAGCTGATGGTGCTCACGCCGCCGTCGACCGGGATGACCGTGCCGGTGATGTAGGCGCTGGCCCGGCTGGCCAAGAACACTGAGATACCGGCGATGTCGTCGGGCTGTCCGATCCGGCCCAAGGGAAGGACTGCGCCTACCTCTTCCGAGCCGGCGCGCAGCATCTCCTTGGTCATCCGGGATTCGAACAGGCCCGGGGCGATCGCGTTGACGAGGATCTTCGGGGCCAGTTCACCGGCGAGGTGCTTGGTCAGCATGTGCACGGCGGCCTTGCTGGCGCTGTAGGAGAAGTTGTCGCGGCCCTTGCCCGGGGCGACGATGCCGTCGATGCTGCCGGTGTTGATCACCCGGGCCGGATCCTCTTCGGTGGCAGCGGCTTTCAGCAACGGGGTGAGCGCGCGGGTCAGCAGGAAGACGCCTTTGACGTTGACGTCGTAGACCTTGTCGAATCCGGACTCCGGGAACTCCTCGTAGGGTGCACCCCAGGCCGCGCCCGCGTTGTTGAACAGGGCGTGGATCGCGTCCTCGCGTCCAGTGACGGCGGCGGTGAGTGCGGCGACACCTTCGGCAGTGCCGAGGTCGGCCGGTACCGCGGACACCCGCCCGAGCGGGGACAGCGCCTCGACCGCCGCGTTGAGCTCGGCTTCCTTACGGCTCGAGAGGTACACGGACGCCCCGGCCTGCAGCAGGCCACGGGCCATCATCAGGCCGATGCCCCGGCCACCTCCGGTGACGACGGCGACCTTGCCGTCCAGTCGGAACAGATCGGTCATGTTCTAGGCCTTTTCCTCGATCTCGACGCCCAACGGCGATTCGTTGCGGATTCCCTCGTCGCGGATCAGCCCGCGCAGCAGCGCCGTGCTGAACTCGACGGCGATCTCCTGGGCACTCCGCCGGCCGTGGGGTCGCAGCCAGCGGTAGGAACCGAGCGTCATGCCGATGTAGCCCAGAGCCAGCACGTGCGAGTCGCAGTCGTAGAACTCGCCGCTCGCGATGCCGCGATCGATCACGTCCCGGACGTGCTCGTAGACCTGGGTCTCGGCCCGCCGGATGTAGGCCACCTGCTCCTCGGTGAACCACTCGGCGATGTACGGGCCCTCCTGGAAGTACACCGCAGCGCGCTCCAGGTCGTTGGCGATGCCGACCATCAGCCGCCGGGTGAAGTTGTAGATGGTCTCCCGCGCCGAGGCGGTCGGGTCATCGTGGAGCGCCTCGACGGTGAAGTCCGCAGTGCCCTTGTAGATGTCGTAGAGGATCAGCGACTTACTGGAGTAGTAGTGATAGACCGTGGCCTTGTTCAGCCCGACGGCCTCGGCGACATCGTCCATCCGGGTGCCGTGATACCCGCGAGCGGCGAACAGTTTCGCCGCAACGGTCAGCAGTTCATCGCGGCGGGATGTCCCGTTGGCAGTCGCGCCCCCGCGGCCCCGGCCGCCCTCTGCATCGGATGACATAGCACACTCACTATCAGCATCGCCGGGACCTTGCCCGGGAAATCAATCAACTAGATGGTTGAAGAGTGTAGGCAATTTCCGTTCTCGGCCCTGTTCCGACCTCGCGTACTGCGTCTAGACTGCGGGAATGGATCCGAATCCTGACTACGACGTCAGCGACGAGAGCGACTTCTTCTTCCCGTGGCTGGCCTGGGGCTTGCGTGGCGTCTACCCGCCGCCGGCCTATCCCCCGGTGTAATCAGGGCTGTTCGTCAGTCTTCGCAGTCCTTGCGCGCCGGTGATACCGGCGCGCCTTCATGCGGTTTCCGCAGGTAGTCATCGAGCACCAGCGTTTCGCGTTGGGCTTGCTCCGATCCATCAGGAAGAGCCGACAGTCCGGGTTCGCGCACGCGCGTAGCCGCCCCGGCCGCGCGATCCGCAGCGCATCCCAGGCCAGGACCGCCCGCACGGCGCCGCGCATCGCTTCGCCGACATCCAGGTCCCAGTTCACGCCGTTCTCCGTCGCGTGCGCCCGTAGGGTCGCGGCGTTGAGGTACGGCGTCAGCGCAACCGCCGACTCGGTTCCGCGCACCACGGCCTGAAGCACATTCCGGGCCGCGGCCAGTTCGGCCAGTTCGGCTTCGGCCGCCCCGTGCTCACGCAACCAGGCCTGCGCGGCGGCCTCTTCTTTCAGCACGTCGTATTGCATTCCCTCCACCAACGGCGTGGTGTTGAGGAGATCGAGCAGCAGCGACTCGTCCGTCAGGCCTACCTCCATGAGTCTCATATCTAACCTCCAAATAGCTATTGACAGGTTATGTCGACGGGCGTTAGATGTCACTAACCACTAAAACTAGTTATAGGAGTTAGTCATGACCGTTCACCATCGCTACGCCACCGTCGACGGGCAGCGGCTGTTCTACCGCGAGGCCGGCGCGCCCGACGCACCGGCGATCGTCCTGCTGCACGGCTTCCCGACGAGCTCGTACATGTTCCGCGACCTGATCCCCCGGTTGGCCGAGCGCTTCCACGTCATCGCCCCCGACCACCTGGGCTACGGCCACTCCGATGCACCCGCGGTCACCGAGTTCGACTACACCTTCGACGCCCTGGCCGACCTCACCGACGGCCTGCTGAACCAGCTCGGGGTGTCCCGCTACGCGATCTACGTCCAGGACTACGGCGCCCCGATCGGCTGGCGACTGGCCCTGCGGCATCCGGAAGCCATCACCGCGATCGTCAGCCAGAACGGCAACGGCTACGACGAAGGTTTCGTCGAGAGCTTCTGGTCCGGCGTGTGGGCCTACCAGCGCGAGCAGAACCCCGAGACCGAGGCCGGAGTGCGGACCGCATTGAGCCTCGACGGCATCAAATGGCAGTACCTGACCGGGGTTTCCGACGAAAGCCTGGTCAATCCCGACACCTGGGTGCACGACGCGGCGATGGTGTCGCGACCCGGCAATGATCTGGTGCAGCTCAAACTGTTCCGCGACTACGCCACCAACGCTCCCCTGTACCCGACACTGCACGAATACCTGCGCACCAGTCAGGTTCCCGTGCTTGCCGTGTGGGGTGAGGGCGATCCGATCTTCGGTCCCGACGGGGCGCGCGCCTTCGCCAAGGACGCCGCCGACGCCGAGATCCACCTGCTCGACGGCGGGCACTTCCTACTGGAAACCCACGTCGACGAAGTCGCGAGCCTGATCGACGGATTCCTGCAACGCCGGGTCGCCTGATGAAGCCGGCGGTGCTGGTGTTCGACGTCAACGAGACGCTCATCGACATCGACTCTTTGACGCCATATTTCGAGCGAATCTTCGGCGACCCTCAGGTCCTTCGCGAATGGTTCAACCAGCTGGTGATGTACTCCATGGCCATCACACTGTCCGGGCGATACACCGATTTCTTCACGCTCGGTCAAGCTGCGCTGCGGATGACCGGCGACATCCGCCACGTGGGTCTCACCGAGGACGATCTCACCGCACTTGCCGACAGCATGCGCTGCATGCCGGCACACGCCGATGCCGCAGCAGGCTTGCAGCGACTTCTGGCAAACGGCTTCCGCCTTGTCACACTTACCAACTCACCACATCGCGACGAGCCGACCCCGCTGGAACGGGCCGGCTTGGGCAGTTACTTCGAGCACCAGTTCAGCGTCGACGGGCAACGCGCTTTCAAGCCGGCGCCGTCGCTGTACACCGGCGTCGCCGAATACCTGGGGGTGGCGCCCTCGGACTGCATGATGGTCGCCGCGCACATGTGGGACACCCTGGGCGCCCAGGCCGCCGGATTCAGCGGAGCACTCATCACCCGCCCCGGCAACGGTGTGCTGCGAGCACCGAATGTGCCCCAACCCACCGTCGTCGCATCAGATCTATTACAGCTCAACGACATCCTGGAGAGACTCTCATGACCACACAGATGCGCGCGATCGTTCTCGACGGCTTCGGTGGACTCGACCACCTGGTCTACACCGATATCCCCAAGCCCGAGCCCAAAGCCGGCGAGGTGGTCATCAAGATCAAAGCCTTCGGCATCAATCACGCCGAGATGCACATGCGCCGAGGTGAATGGGCCGAGGCCGCGGAGGTCAGCGGCATCGAATGCGTCGGCATCGTCGAATCGTGTCCGGGCGGCGAGTTCCCGGTCGGCGCCAAGGTCGCCGCACTCATGGGTGGGCTGGGCCGCACAGTCAACGGCAGCTACGCCGAGTACACCCGGGTGAGAGCGGCCAACGTCGCGCTGATCGACGCCGACTTGCCGTGGGACCGACTGGCCGCGCTTCCCGAGACCTATGCGACGGCCTGGACCTGTCTGTTCCGCAACATCGACCTGCAGCCCGGTCAGACCCTGGTGATCCGCGGCGCCACCTCGTCGTTCGGCCAGGCCGCGGTCAAGCTCGCGGTCAACGCGGGGGCGCGCGTCATCGCGACCACCCGCAGCCCTGAACGATTCGCACTGCTGGAAAGTCTCGGCGTCGCTCGCGCCGAACAAGAAGTGCCCGATCTGAGCGCACACATCGCCGAATCCGGCACCGTCGACGCGGTACTGGACCTGGTCGGCAACAGCACCATCCTCGACTCACTGGACATGTTGCGCCGAGGCGGAACCGCGTGCCTGGCGGGGTGGTTGGGTGGGCTCGATCCGATCCCGGATTTCAACCCGCTGCTGCAGATGGCCAGCGGCGTCAAGCTGACTTTCTTCGGCAGCTTCGTGTTCGGCTCACCCGGGTTCCCGCTGTCCGACGTGCCGTTGGGCGACATCGCCCGCCAGGTCGCCGACGGCGCGCTGGAAGCCGCGCCGTCGCGGGTGTTCACGTTCGATCAGATCCGCGAAGCGCATGAGGTGATGGAGTCAGGCGCCGCCGGCGGGAAGATGGTGGTTGTCGTCTGATGTGGCGTGTTGGTAGCGGCACTGCCGAAAGTGACGCCAGGGTCGTTGACCGCGAAGGTTTACGACCCTGGCGTCACTTTCGTTGCGAGATCAGGCCGCAGCGAGTTTGACCGCCTCGCTCACATCGGTACGCAGCTTGAGGTATTCCGGCGAGCGTCGCAGTTCGTGCGCGTCGACGCCGGTGCGCGGCAAGTCCACCGGCAGGTCCAGCGCGATTTTCCCGGGCCTGCGCGTCAGCACCACGATCCGCGAACCCAGGAACGCCGCCTCGTCGGCACTGTGCGTCACGAACACCGTGGTGCGACCGGACTCCGCACTGACCTGACGGACGTCCTCCTGCAACCGCTCACGGGTCAGCGCGTCCAGAGCCGCGAACGGCTCGTCCAACAGGAACAGCGGAGTCTCGGCGGCGAGCGCCCGCGCGATCGCGACACGCTGCTGCTGGCCGCCGCTGATCTCCCAGATCTTGCGCTTGGCAGTACGTTCCAGACCGACACGTTCCAGCAGTTCCTCGCGCCGCTCCGTCCGTCGCTCCCGCGGCACGCCGGCGTACTTGAGCGCCAGATCCACGTTGCCGCCCACCGTGCGCCACGGAAAGAGCCGCGGCTGCTGGAACACCACACCCGAGGTGACCCCGGGCGTGGGGCGGGAACCGGACACCTCGACCTCGCCCTCGGACGGGGTCTCGAAGCCGGCGATCAGCCGCAACAGCGTGCTCTTGCCGCACCCAGAGGCCCCCACCAGCACCAGGAACGAACCGGGATCGACATCGAGATCCACCGGTCCGAGCGCGGTCACCTCATCCGAGCCGCGCCCGTACCGATGGGCGACGTTCTTGATCTTCAGGCCGCCCGATGCGTCACTGCTTGGCGAGGACATCCGGCAACCCCTTCGTGTAGACGGCGTCCTTGAAGACCTGCAGCGGAGCCGCCTCGGGGATCTGCTTCTGATCGGCGAGGAACTGCGACGCGCTCTGCAGGTTGGCGGCGATGTTGCCCGGTGCGCCATCGGTACCCAGCCATTCGGGAGACGCCACCTCGGCCGGGGTCAGGTAGACGCCCTGCTTGAGTTGTCCGGCAACATCTTCCGGGCTCAGACCGACCTCGGCGGCGATCGCCTTGGCCGCGGCCTGCGGATCGTCCTTGATGACGTTCAGCGCGCGGGCCTGCTGCTGGCGCCAGATGTCGACCACCTCAGGGTGGGCGGTCGAGAATTCGTCGGATACAGCGGCCAGGTCCAGCGTCGGCTTGCCGTCCTTGGCCAGCTGCCGGCTGGTGATCAGATCCTTGCCCGTCTTGCGCAGCTGGTCGAGCGTGGGCAGCCAGCTGTAGGCCGCGGCGATGTCGCCCCGGTCCCAGGCCGCCAGGATGGCCTGCGGCTGCAGGTCGATCAGCTGGACATCGTTGGGCGACAAGCCGTTCTGCGCCAGCGCGGCCAGCAGGCTGTAGTGCGCGGTGGACGCGAACGGTGTGGCGACACGCTTGCCCCGCAGGTCGGCGATCGAGTTGACGCCGGCGCCGTCACGAGCCACCAACGCCTCGTTGTCACCGGCGACGTCGAGCACGAACGCCACCTTGTACGGAATGTTCAGCGGCGCTGACAAACCGCGGGCCACCGGGCTCGAACCCAGGGCACCGAAGTCCAGTTCCTTGGCGATGAATGCGGTGTTCACGTCGGCGCCCGAGTCGAACTTCGTCCACTTGATGTTGTAGTCGGGCAGCGCCTCTTCGAGCCACTTGTTGTTCTTGACGATCAGATCGCCACTCGGAAAGGATTGGTAGCCAAGGCGAATGGTGGGTTTCTGGGAGTTCCCCCCGGAGTGGTCCACCGCGCAGCCGGCCAGTGCCACCGTCGCGGCAGCCAGCACTGTGACCAGCTTCGTCAATCTCATATTTTTCCTCTCCAGGGGACGGCCCGTCGTTCGACAGCCCGCAAACCTCCGTCGATCACCAGGCCCGAGATCCCGATGGCGAAGATCCCGACCAGCACGACCGGTGTGTTGTTGTAATTGCTTGCGTCCTTGACCAATCCACCGATGCCGGGGATGCCGTTGAACAGTTCGGCGGCAACCACCGACGAGTACGCCATGCCCACGGCCAGGCGGATACCCGTGAAGGTCTCCGGCAGTGCCGAGGGCACCACGACGTCACGGATGACCTGTGCCCGGGTGGCGCCCAACGCCCGGGCCGCTTCCTGCAGACCGACGGGAGCAGCGACCACGGCGGCCGTGGTGGCGACCGCGGCCGGCGGCAGCGCGGCCAGGGCCAGCAGCGTGATCTTGGGTGCCTCGTCGATCCCGAGCCAGATCACCAGCAGGAAGAAGTACGCCAACGGCGGCAGCGCACGCAGGAAAGTCAGCCACGGTTCGAGCACGCTGCGCAGCCATCCGACCGAACCCATGAGGAGGCCCAGGAGAACGCCGACGACCACACCGATCACCACACCGGCCAGTACGCGGCGCAGCGTCATGTAGAGGTGCTCGTAGAGCAGGTACCCCGCATAGCCGCGCGCGCCGTCATGGGTGGTCGAGACATCGATGAAGGCCCGCCAGACTGCCGACGGGTAAGGCACGAACGTCTGGTTCCAGATGCCTGCCCAGGCCACCGCCTGCCACACCACGAAGAACAGGACCACCGATAGAAGTGGCAGCGCGGACGTGGTCAGCAGCGTGCGCCACCGGTTTGACGGTGTGACCGCGCGCGGCGGACCGGCTTCGGCCTCGGGAGGAACGATGTCGACGAACACAGACACTGTGGGCAGCTTTCTGTTGCTGAAGGTAGTGGGGTGGCGATGGGCTTCAGCGACGACAGCAACCAGGCAGTGATCCGTTCACCTGGGTATTGGTACCGGTGAGCACCGGCGTGGTGAAGGTCTGAAATCGAGCTGAGTTTATTCACCCCGGTTGACACCGCTCCGGATTAATGAGTACGTTCATTAATGAGCGCACTCATTAATGAGGTGATCATGACAGGCCGACGGACGCGCAACATGCAGGACAAGCAGCAGCGGATCTTCGCTGCGGCGAGTGCACTGTTCGAAGCGCACGGATTCGAGCCCGTCACGGTGGCCCAGATCGCCGAGGCCGCCGACGTCGCGGCGGGCACCCTGTTCCGCTACGCGTCCTCGAAAGCCGAACTGCTGCTGATGGTCTACAACGACCAGTTCCGGCAGGCCATCGAAACCGGCATGCGCAACGCAGCCGACATCGACGATCCGAGCGCCGCGGTGTTCGCGATGGTGGCTCCCGTCATCGCCGAGGCCGCACGGCAGCCGAGCAACGCCACGGCCTACCAACGAGAGCTGCTGTTCGGCTCCCCCACCGAGCGTTTCCGGGCTGAAGGCCTCGACCACGTCATGCGGCTCGAGGATGCGATCGCCGCGCGCCTGATGCGCTGCCACCCGGCCGATCCGACCACCGACAACGAGCTGCGGGCCGACGCCGACCGCGCCGCCAGAAGCGTCTTCGCGGCACTGCATCTCCTGGTGGTCCAACCGTCGACCGGCGTGAAGTGGGGTGCCGACGGCGCCCACGAACTGCTCCAGCAGATCAACCAGATCGTGCTGGGGTTCCTGGCAACCACAACACCACGAGAAGGAGAGACATCATGACGAACTCCATCAAGAAGGTGACCGTGCTCGGGACCGGAGTGCTCGGTTCCCAGATCGCGTTCCAATCCGCGTTCAAGGGCTTCACCGTCACGGCCTACGACATCAACGACAAGGTTCTCGAGGCGGCCAAGGACCGATTCGCGAAGCTGGCCGAGACCTATGCCAACGAGGTACCCGATGCGCGTGACGGCAAGGCCCAGGAAGCGCTGAGCCGGCTCACGCTGACCTCCGACCTGAAGGACGCGGTGGCCGACGCCGATCTGGTCATCGAGGCGATCCCGGAGATCCTCGACCTGAAGCGGGACACCTACCAGAAGCTCGGGGAACTCGCCCCGGCCAAGACCATCTTCGCCACCAACTCCTCCACCCTGCTGCCCAGCGACCTCAAGGATTCCACCGGCAGGCCGGACAAGTTCCTGGCATTGCACTTCGCGAACCGGGTGTGGCAGTTCAACACCGCCGAGATCATGGGAACCACCGACACCGACCCGGCGGTGTTCGCCGAAGTGGTCGAGTTCGCCAAGGCCATCGGGATGGTGCCGATCGAACTGCACAAGGAGAAGGCCGGCTACGTCCTCAACTCACTTCTGGTGCCGTTCCTCAATGCGGCCGCCGAGCTCGCGGCCGGCGGCTACGCCGACCCCAGCGCCGTGGACGACACCTGGCGGATCGCCACCGGAGCACCCGTCGGACCGTTCCAGATCTACGACATCATCGGCCTCACAACGCCGTACAACATCATGGCCAACGGAGACGCCGAAGCTCAGAAGCTCGCCGCGTGGCTCAAAGAGAACTACATCGACAAAGGCAAGTTGGGCCTCGCCACCGGCGAGGGCTTCTACAAGTACAACTGAGGGCCGGCTCCGCTCAGGATGCCGACCGCGGCAGCGCCCGGATGGCGTACCGGGCGCTGAGCAGGACCAGCGTCGTAGTGACCACGAACAACGGCCAGCCCATCGCGAGCCGGGCCACCGCCAGCAGTCCGTCCTGCCCTGTGTCGTAGAGATAGTTCTGCACCAGGAATCGCGACCAGGACACTGTCGCCAGGACCGCGGTGACGATGTTGAAGACCAGCCGCACCCCGGGGACCTGGCGCCAGCTGCCGTCCCGGCCGGTGGCCCAGGCCCAGATCACCCCGACGAGGGGGCGCCTGACCAGGATCGAGCCGGTCATCACGATGGCCGATGCCAAGGACATCCAGATACCCGGGAGGTAGAAGTCCTTGGCCTGGCCGGTCACCAGGGCCAGCAGCCCGCAGGCCGCCACCCCGACAAATCCCCACAGTGCGGGCCTGATCGATTCTCGGCGCAGCAACTGCCAACCGAATACGAGGGCCGCCGTCACCAGCGCGGAGATGATCGCGGGCACCCGTCCCGAGAGCGCCGAGACCGACGCGTACACGGTGACCGGGAGCGCCGAGTAGACCATGCCGCTGACGCCCCCGACGCGCGCCATCAGTCCGTCGAGTGGGGAATCCGTCATGGGGGGTGTGGGCCTCGCGTTCAAGATCGGGCAGGTCCCCACCGAGAGTACCGAGCTCAGCAGACCAGACCGGCCGGCTCGGTGCGCCGGGACCCCAGCAGAGCGGGCAGCTTCACATATCCGTGCAGATTGACCAGACCCCGCGGGCGCGGGGCCTCGGTCAGGCGCAGATCCGGATAGGCCTCGAACAGTGCGCGCAGCGCAGTCGCCCCCTCGATGCGAGCCAGGGCCGCACCGAGGCAGGCGTGGATGCCCGAAGCGAATGCCAGATGCTCGCGGGCATTGGAGCGGGTCACGTCGAAACGGTCCGGTTCGGCGAACACCCGCGGATCGCGGTTGGCGCCGCCGAGCAGCACTGCGACCATGTCCCCGGCGCGAACGCGTCGACCCTCGATCTCCACGTCGCACTGCGCGGTGCGCGCCGTCATCTGCACCGGGCTCTCGATGCGCAGGATCTCCTCCACCGCGGCGGGCCACAGGTCCGGATCGTCACGCAGCAGGGCGAGTTGGTCGGGGTGCTGCTGCAGCAGGACTATCCCGTTGCCGATGAGGTTGACGGTGGTTTCGAACCCGGCGCCGATGAGAAGCGCTGCGTTGGCGGCGAGTTCGTGGTCGGTCAGTGTGTGGTCGGCGGCCATCTTGGTGAACGGGTTGTCCTCGGCAGCGCCGGCGCGGACTTTGTCGAAGTGCTCGGCGAGGAATGCGCCGAGACCGCGCATGCCGTCGATGCCACGACGGTAGGTCCGCCACGGGATCCCGACGTCGAGCAGCGGCGCCCCGTCGTGACCCCACTCGAGCAGTTGCGCATGGGATTCGCCGGACAGACCGAGGATCTCGGCGATCATGGCAACCGGGAGGACAGCGGCGAAGTCCGCGATCAGATCGGGTCGAGGCGTACCTGCCAGCCGGTTGACGAGTTCCGCAGTCACCTCCGCCACCCTGGCGTCCAGCTTGTCGATCGCCCGCGGGGTGAAACTCTGCGCGACCAGCTGCCGGTACTGCGTGTGCGCAGGCGGGTCGACGATGACCATCGCGGGCGGCTCGACCGGATTGGCCACTTTCGGATCGGTCAGGTCCAGCAGCTGCTGCACGGGTTTCGGCATCCCCATCCCGGTGGGCGGGGTGACGCCGAACCGCTTGTCCCGCAGGATTTGCCGAGCCACCCCGTGGTCGACGGTGGCCCAGACGAACGGAGTCTTCACCAATGGGCCGCGTCGACGGATCTGCTCCATCAGCGGATACGGGTCGATGCCCTTGCCGTGGCTGGAGATCAGCGCACCCATCGGATTACCCACCCGGCCTTGAAACGACATGAACGCCTTCGGTACGGCATGCAGTGCCGTCCAGCGGGTCCACAATCCGATGCTCATAACGCCCTCCCTCGTCGGCCCGGACAACTATGGTGAGACATGTGAGACATCGATACGCTCACTGTCTCGCTAGTCTCTTTGGTTAGGCTACGGCCATCGCGACGCACGGGCAAGGAGAGACTTCGTGACTTCCACGCGAACAGCGGACTTCGTGCGGCGCCTCGCCGAACCGGATCCCGCGGTACTGGCCCGCGTGCGCGACCCCGACGAGATCACCGCACGCATCTTGAGCGCGACGCTGGAACAAGCCGAGTTGGTCGGCATTCGGCGCACCACCATGGAGGACGTCGCGCGGCGCAGCGGCGTCGGGAGGGCGACTCTCTACCGCCGCTTCCCCACCAAGGACGTATTGATCGACGCGGTGGTGCTCTCCGAAGCACGGCGTTACCTCGATGGCAGTGCACAGGCCCGGGCCCACGCCGACACCCTCGAAGACCGCATGGTCTACGAAACCGTCTTCACGGTGACCTTCCTGCGCGAGCATGCGCTCCTCAAAAAGCTGCTACGCACCGAACCCGAGACGATCCTGCCCAGCCTGACTGTCGACGCAGGCGCCATCATCGATTTCGCCACCGACTTCTCGGTCGCGCACCTGCGCACCGATCTCTACGGGACCACCAAAACCACCCCGGCACAGGAACGTCACCTCCGAACCGTCGCCGAGTTGCACACCCGACTTACGTTGTCGTTCATCGTGACTCCGCACACCAGCATCAAACTGACCAGCCTGGAGGACACCCGCGACTACGTGCGCACCTACCTGCTGCCGATGGTGGCCGCCCCGTGAGGCAGGTGCAGGGACGGATCTGGCGCAACGGACAGCCGGTCGACGGCGGCTTCAAGTTCACGGATATCTCGGACTGCCTGACCGACGAGGACACCTTGGTGTGGGCGGACATCTACGACCCCGATCACGAGGCACTTCGTGAACTGGCCACCGAGCTCGGGCTCAACATGTGGGCCGTCGAGGATGCTGTCGCGCCCAAGGAACGCACGAAAACCTCGGTGTACCACTCCCATACGTTCTTCACCGTGTACGCCGTGGACACCCGGGAGCCGGAAGCCGACGCGACACCCGACACGTCATTGTTGATCAAACATCGCATCTCGGCGTTCGTCCTGCCGCGAGGCCTGATCACCGTCCGGCTACCCAGCTCCAACGGTGAGTCCACCGAGTTCGACATCAGCAAGGTGTCGCACCGCTTCGACGACCTCGGCGGCCAGCGGTACGGCGTCGGGTCGCTGGTCCACGCGCTGCTCGACGTCGTGGTCGACGGACACTTCGAGGCTGTCGAGGCGCTCGACGACGCCATCGAAGGACTCGAGGACGAGTTGTTCGCCGACGGCGGTCCACGACGCGGCCTACAACGACGCACCTTCCAACTGCGCAAGGACCTGGTCGAGCTGCGGCGGGTGGTGCTACCCATGCGTGAGGTGGTCAGCACCATCCAGCACCGGCGGATGGACTCGTCCACCTCGCCCGACCTGGACCCGCTTTACGCCGACCTGTACGACCACGTGTTGCGGGCCTCGGAATGGACCGAATCGCTCCGCGACATGGTCACCACGGTGTTCGAGACCAACCTGTCTCTGCAGGACGCACGGCTCAACACCGTGATGAAGAAACTCAGCGGCTGGGCCGCCATCATCGCGGTGCCGACGGCCATCACGGGCTTCTACGGCCAGAACGTCCTGTATCCCGGGATCAACACCGCCGTGGGGTTCGTCGCCAGCTCCATTTTGATTGTTGTGCTGGTCATCCTGTTGTATGTGATGTTCAAACGTCGTGACTGGCTGTAGCCGCACCAGGGCCAGCAGTCACATCCCCCAAAAGGGGCATGCGCGTTATCTGAACACAAGTGCGACACTCTTCCAGGCTGAACGAAGAGGCCTGGACACATAGAACGGAGCGGATTCGATGCTCATCGGGATCCCGCGCGAGTCCCTACCTGGGGAAACGCGCGTCGCCGCCACCCCGCAGACAGTCGGGCAGATCATCAAGCTCGGCTACGCGGTAGTCGTAGAAACCGGCGCCGGTGCTGCCTCGAGCTTCTCCGACGCGGCCTACGTCGACGCCGGTGCCGAGATCGGTGACGCGTGGGACGCCGACGTCGTGCTGAAGGTCAACGCCCCCAACGATGACGAAGTTGCCGTCCTCAATGACGGAGCGACTCTGGTGAGCTTGATCTCACCCGGGCTCAAGCCCGAGCTGGTCGAGAAGCTGTCCACCCGGCCGATCACCGTGCTGGCCATGGACGCGGTGCCGCGTATCTCGCGTGCCCAGTCGCTCGACGTGCTGTCCTCGATGGCCAACATCGCCGGTTACCGCGCCGTGGTCGAGGCCGCCCACGCATTCGGCCGGTTCTTCACCGGTCAGGTGACCGCTGCGGGCAAGGTGCCGCCGGCCAAGGTGCTCGTGGTGGGCGCCGGTGTGGCCGGTCTGGCCGCGATTGGCGCCGCCGGCAGCCTGGGCGCGATCGTGCGGGCCACCGACCCCCGACCCGAGGTCGCCGATCAGGTCGCTTCGCTCGGTGGCGAGTACCTGTCCGTGGCCAACGAGGCCGCCGAGGTGTCGGCCACCGGATACGCCAAAGAAATGGACGACGACTACAAGGCCCGCGAGGCCGCGTTGTACGCCGAGCAGTGCAAGGACGTCGACATCATCGTCACGACCGCGCTGATCCCCGGTAAGCCCGCGCCGCGCATCATCACCGCCGAGATGGTCGCCTCGATGAAGGCCGGCAGCGTGATCGTCGACATGGCCGCGGCCAACGGCGGCAACGTCGAGGGCACGGTCAAGGACCAGGCGATCGTCACCGACAACGGCGTGACGATCATCGGCTACACCGACCTGGCCGGCCGTCTGCCCGCCCAGGCCTCCCAGTTGTACGGCACCAACCTGGTGAACCTGCTCAAGCTGCTGACCCCGGACAAGGACGGCAAGGTCGTCCTTGACTGGGACGACGTGGTGCAGCGCTCGATGACCGTGGTGCGCGATGGCGAGACCACCTGGCCCCCGCCACCGGTGCAGGTCTCCGCCGCGCCGGCCGCCCAGCAGGCTGCGGCCGCCCCGGCGGTCAAGGAAGAGAAGCAGCCGATGTCGACCGGGCGCCGGCTCGGCATCACGTTCGCCGCCGCGGCCGCCGTGTTCGCCCTGATCGCGCTCTCACCCGCCGCGCTGCAGGTTCACCTGACCGTGTTCGCTCTGGCGATCGTGATCGGCTACTACGTGATCGGCAACGTGCACCACGCGCTGCACACCCCGCTGATGTCGGTGACCAACGCGATCTCGGGAATCATCGTGGTCGGTGCCCTGCTCCAGGTCGGCCACGGCAACACGCTGGTGACCGCGATCGCGACCTGCGCGATCCTGCTGGCCAGCATCAACGTATTCGGCGGCTTCGCGGTGACGCGTCGCATGCTCGCGATGTTCTCCCGTAGCTAGAACCTGCGTGCCCACAAAGACTTTGGAATGGATTCCATGTTCACCCTAGAAAACGTTGCCACGGCCGCCTACGTCGTCGCGGCACTGCTCTTCATCCTGGCTCTGGCCGGACTGTCCAAGCACGAGACCTCCCGTGCCGGAAACACCTTCGGCATCACCGGCATGGCGATCGCCCTCATCGCGACCATCGCGCTGGCCTTCGACCGCGAGATCGAGCCGCTGGGCCTGGCCCTGTTGATCGGCGCCATGATCGTCGGCGCCGCGATCGGCCTGTGGCGCGCCAAGGTCGTCGAGATGACCGGCATGCCCGAACTGATCGCACTGCTGCACAGCTTCGTCGGTCTGGCCGCGGTACTGGTCGGCTGGAACGGCTACCTGGACGTCGAGAACGCCCCCACCAGCCACGAGGCCGTGAAACTTGCCGCCGAGGGCATGACCGGCATCCACTCGGCCGAGGTGTTCATCGGCGTCTTCATCGGTGCCGTCACCTTCACCGGCTCGATCGTGGCGAACCTCAAGCTGTCGGCCCGCATGAAGTCCGCGCCGCTGATGCTGCCCGGCAAGAACTTCCTCAACATCGGTGCGCTGGTCGTCTTCGCCGCACTGACCGTCTGGTTCGTCGTCGAACCGCACCTGTGGCTGCTCATCGCCGTCACCGTGCTCGCGCTGCTGCTCGGTTGGCACCTGGTCGCCTCGATCGGCGGCGGCGACATGCCCGTCGTGGTGTCGATGCTCAACAGCTACTCGGGCTGGGCCGCCGCAGCATCGGGCTTCCTGCTCGGCAACGACCTGCTCATCATCACCGGCGCCCTCGTCGGCTCCTCCGGTGCCTACCTGTCGTACATCATGTGCAAGGCGATGAACCGGTCGTTCATCTCGGTGATCGCCGGCGGGTTCGGCATCGAAGCCGGACCGGCCGAGGACAAGGACTACGGCGAGCACCGCGAGATCAACGCCGAGGGTGCGGCCGAGCTTCTCGCTCACGCCGACTCGGTGATCATCACCCCCGGTTACGGCATGGCCGTGGCCCAGGCCCAGTACGGTGTGGCCGACCTGACCCGCAAGCTGCGTGAGCGCGGCGTCAACGTCCGCTTCGGCATCCACCCCGTCGCGGGCCGCCTGCCCGGCCACATGAACGTGCTGCTGGCCGAGGCCAAGGTGCCCTACGACATCGTGCTCGAGATGGACGAGATCAACGACGACTTCGACGGCACCTCCGTCGTGCTCGTGATCGGCGCCAACGACACCGTCAACCCGGCTGCGTCCGAGGACCCGTCCAGCCCGATCGCCGGAATGCCGGTGCTCACGGTCTGGAACGCCGACAACGTCATTGTGTTCAAGCGCTCCATGGCCTCGGGTTACGCCGGTGTGCAGAACCCGCTGTTCTTCCGCGAGAACACGCAGATGCTCTTCGGCGACGCCCGCGACCGCGTCAACGACATCCTGGCGGCGCTGCCCGCTGCGGAACGCGTCTAGGTTCTCTGCCGAGCAGTCCCCCGTAAGCGGGAGATCCCCAGTGGAAGCCCCCTATTTCCTTGGAAATAGGGGGCTTTCGCGTCTGCCCGCGGAGAGACAAGGAGATCGTCCATGAAAATCGTTGTTCCGCAATGGATGCAGCCGATGTACGACGCCCACCATTTCGCGCCCGCGGTGATCGACGGCGACCACCTGCGCTGCTCGGGGATGATCGGGATGCTTCCCGACATGTCCGTTCCGGAGGATCCACGGGCCCAGTTCACCCAGGCCTTCTCGAACCTGCAGGGGCTGTTGGCGGAGGCCGGGCTGACGTTCGCCGATGTCGTCGACATCACCAGCTACCACGTCGGCCTGCAGCAGCATGTGCAGGTTTTCGGCGAGGTCAAGGACGAGTTCGTGCCCGCGCCGTATCCGGCCTGGACGGCTGTCGGCGTCACCGAGCTGGCCATGCCGGGCGCGCTGGTCGAGATCCAGATCGTCGCGCGGATGCCTTGAACGCCAACCGCTCCGACGCACTCTCCGTGAGGTGAGCGGGTCGGAGCGGTTGGGCCGTTCGTGAACTACATGTTCGCCCTGTCGTCGTCGATCCTGTCCTGATCGTTGACGCTCTGCACGTCACCGTCGAGGTCAGAGGTGATGTGGCCCGTCATCGTCCGCTGAAGCTTGTTGATCGTGGCGTCCGCCTTGAGATATCCGGTGTGCTCTCCCGTGACGGTGATGTCGGCGAGGTAGCGGATGGATGACTGGCTGGCGGTGGTATCGGTTGATTCGGTGCCGTTGAGGATCATTCCCTGCTCGTTGACGTAATCGGTGTAGGTGACGGTGCGGACGATGTGGCCTGTCGTCGCATCGGTCGCCTCGGTGACCACCGCGGTGCCGCCGCCGGCACCGGCATACGTTCCGGTCGGCGGCAACGGTGCTGTGCTGGGCACGTATGTCTTGAGTTCGGGAGCCCATGTCGGATCCGGGGTGGTGCGATCACCCGCCACGGGGCCGACGCTGGTGGTGTAGTTCACCTTGGCGATGACCAACCGGGTGTCTGTCGCATCAGCCCCGCTGGCTTCCCAGAACGCCACCGCATCTCCGGTGTTGTTCCAGCTCGCCATGCTCCGGGCGGTGTACCCGTCACCGTCAGCGAACACCGGAATCCCGTTCTCGCCCTTCAGGTCATCCTCGATTGCGATGACCCATTCCTGGTTGGTGATATTCGTCGAATCCCCGGTTCCCCGGTACGCCTCGTACACCGCGCCCTGGATGTCCGCCGGCAGGAACGCCGGTCGGACGATCCGCGACATCGGCGTCAGCGCGTCGTACCCTCGGGTGCTGCCGACCGCGATCCACTGCCCGTTGGGGGACATGTCGATGTCCTCGTCGTAGTCGAGGTTGCCGGTCAGGCGGGTCACCTCTCCGGTCTCCAGGTCGACGACGATGTCGTCGACGTTCCCCGCCTCGTATCGCCCACCGAGGATGATCACGCCCTTGCCGTCCGGGGTCCACTGCTTGCCTTCACCGACGGGATAAACCACCCTGGCATCGGCGATCTCGTAGCCGGCGTCGGTTCGTTCCAGCCGCCCCACCACCGGTACCGCGGTGATGAGACCTTGCGGGCTCATCTGGATCTGGCTGAACAGCACGTGCGTCCCGTCGGGGGAGATGCGCATCTCACGCTGAGGGTCGAGGACGCGTGTCCCCGCGGGCGGGGTGATGACGGGAACCAGTTGTTTGCCGTCAGCTGTCTCTTCGTAGACGACGTAGGAGTTCGGGCTCGTCGTGACCTGAATCATCAGCCGACCCGAACCATCCTGGAAAGGAACGACTCTCGACAGGCCGGCAGTGACTTCGGTGGACACGCCGCAGGTGATGCACTCGACGTCGTTGCCGTCGACGCTGATCCGATAGATCTCCTGGCGGCCCCCTTCTGCCGGCGTGGCCCCGAAGTAGATGGACTGGCCGTCCTCCGAGAATCGCGGGGTGTTCGGGTTCTTGATGCCGTCGGAGAGATCCAGGATCACCCGCTCGACGGTCGGATTGAGCACCGTGAGGTCGACGTCTTTCTGCGCGGTGCGCGGCTTGAACAGCGCCAACAGGTTGATCCGGTTCCCGTCGGTGACCGACACCGTGAACGTATCCGTTTGCGCCGCATCATAATTGATGTCATCGGGGGTGTAGGTGAACTCACCGGTCTGCTGATCGATGGTCACCGTGCCATGCTCGGGGGCCTTGGTGACCGTGTATGTCAACGCGTCACCCTCAGCATCGGTCACACCGATGTTGCCGGTCACCGTCTGCCCGGTCTGCACCGTGGTCGTCGGATTGCTGACCACCGGAGCCTGATTGAACAGATTGCGCCGAACCCACCCCAACACCGCCCACGCCATCGGAGTGAACGGGTCCGGAGCATCCGGAGACGGCGCCAAGAACGGATTCAGCAGATTCGTCACAATCCCGTTGAGCAACCCCGCCGGATCAGTAGGCGCAGCCACCTGAGACCTCGGAGCCACCGCAGCCGTGGCGATCTGCGCATTACTCGCAGTCGACACCGCCAGCGACTTGGCCTGGTAGGCAGTAGCCGCCAACTTCGGCGCGGCGAGCCTCTCGCTGAGATGCTCCGAAACCTTCTCGGTGATCGTGCCCGTCACCTGTTCCACCCGCTCGAACGATCGCTTGACCGTGTCATTGATGTTCACCGGACTCAGTGACGCCGGGGGCTGGGCGGTATCTGAGGTGCGCGCCGACGCGGTGCTCGGCTTGAGAGCCTTGCCCACCGAGAGGTCCAGCACCGTCGAGCGAACCTTGTCAGGTATCGAGGTCAGCGCCTTCAAGGGCACATCGATCGCCTCCTCCATCCCCGCCTGCTTTCCCGGTTCCTTCTGTGTCCCGGCGCTTTCGGCATCTGGAGCAGAATCAGCATCGTTCGCGCGTGCTCCACCACTGCTGCTGACCGTCACTCCGGGCGCCAGGTCCTTGGTCAACGACGTCTTGCCGGCCCGCTTCGGCTTGGTGGTCTTCTTGGCCCAGCCCTTGCCGACCGTGGGGCCGGTCTTGGTCGTGTCGCTCGATCCGACCCCCGCCGTCCGGTTCGCCGTCGTTCCGGTGGACGCTGCACCCGACGGCAGGTTCGTTGAGCTGGCCGTAGCGGAATCCGACGACGACGTACCGGTGGTGTCGGCAGCGGCGATGCCATAGCCACTGGCTACCGCGGTGACCAGCCATCCCGCCACCACGACGCCGCTGTACGCGCCGATTCTCGCGGTAGTTTGAGTTGTTGTCCGAGACGCCGTCGCCCGTGCCGGCGCACTCGACGAAGGCGAGGCGAACTGGGGGTTGATGAGGGGGTTACTAGCGGTCATGGCGCGGCTCCGATGCCCTAGATGCCTATTTAATTTCTGTGCCGAACTTAATAGCAGCATATTGTTGAGACCGTCAAGGAGGTTCTGCTGAAGCGGTCAGAATCGGCGCGACAGGAGAAGCAGGTGTTGCATCTGCTGCACCGCCAGCGCGTCGTCCACCTGTTGCGGACCGAAGGTCCGCTGGCCCGAGCCGACCTGGCAGATCGGCTCGGTCTGAGCCGACCGTCGATCACGACCATCGTCGGTGAGTTGATCGACGACGGAACCCTCGTTGAGCTGGATTCGCGTGTCGAGGGCCCGGGCTACCGCGGACGTCCGCGCAAACTCCTCGGCTGCAATCCGCAGGCGCGTCGGGTCCTCGGTATCTGGATCGACGAACGACGGGCGCGGATCGCGGTTGCCGACGCGACGGGAAACATCTCCCACGAGGACGAGACACCTACCGCCGGGAGAACCTCCGCATCCGTGATCCGGTCGATCATCCGCATTGCGAAGCATCTGATCGACGAGCCTGCAGGCGGTTCGGTCGCGGCTGTCGGGATCTGTATACCCGGATTCATCGACAGCACAACAGGTTTCGTCGTCGAGTCGAAGTCACTCGGCTGGGCCGAGGTAGAACTGGGTGCGCCGATTGCCCGTGCGCTGGGGGTCCCGACCGCTGTCCAGGACACAACACAAGCCATGACGCTCGCCGAGACGATTGCCGGCGAGGCCAGGGAGGTACGTTCGGCACTCGTACTCAATTGTGGAGGCCATGTCGATGTCGGTCTGATCATCGGCGGGCGACCGTATTCCGGTGCGACCGGAGTCGCCGGTGCCATCGGTCATATGCCCGTCGCCGGCAGCCACGCGAAATGTGCTTGCGGACGGGTCGGCTGCGTCAATGCCGGAATGTCGCTGCACGCCATGCAGTCGGTCGCCCCGCAGACCGAAGGTATGCCACTGAAGGAGATCGATGTCGATGCAGTGGCGCGTGAGACAAGCCGAAACCCGCAGTCCCAGAAGCTTATCCGCGATGTCATCGACCAGATCGCCCGCACGGCAATCTTGATCGAAGCGGTGGTCGATCCCGAGATCCTCATCCTGTCCGGGCTCATCACCGAGTTCGAGGACCTCATCGTCGCCCTCGAATCGCGTATCGACGAGATCAGACCACCCGAGAGGCGTGGCCGCACCACCACCGTGCGCTCACAGATCGGCCGCGACTACCGGGTCGCGGTCATCGTCGCCCTGCAGCAACTCGATCCCGACATCGCCGGGCTGTTGCACACCCCGGCTTCGTAACGCGCCGGGGATCGCCTCCCACCGAGCAGAGAAACTAGGATGTGCAAGTATGCCGGTTGATCGCCTCCTTCCCTCTGACGACGCTCGTGACCTCATTGCGCTGACCCGCGATGTCGCCGACAAGGTCCTGGACCCGATCGTCGACGAGTACGAACGCGACGAGAAGTACCCCGAAGGGGTCATGGCCCAACTCGGCGCGGCGGGGCTGCTGAGCCTGCCGCAGCCCGACGAGTGGGGTGGCGGTAGCCAGCCCTACGAGGTCTACCTGCAGGTTCTCGAGGAGATCGCGGCGCGGTGGGCCGCGATCGGCGTCGCGGTCAGCGTGCACAGCCTGTCCTCGCACCCACTGCTGGCCTACGGCACCGAGGAGCAGAAGAAGCGCTGGCTGCCGGGCATGCTCTCCGGTGAGCAGATCGGCGCCTACAGCCTGTCGGAGCCGCAGGCCGGCTCCGATGCCGCCGCCCTGAACTGCAAGGCCACCCGCGACGGCGACAACTACGTCCTCAACGGCTCGAAGGCGTGGATCACCCACGGTGGAAAGGCCGACTTCTACACTCTGTTCGCCCGCACTGGAGAGGGCTCCAAGGGCATCTCGTGCTTCCTGGTCCCCGCCGATCTCGAGGGCCTGAGCTTCGGGAAACCCGAGGAGAAGATGGGCCTGCACGCGGTCCCGACCACCTCGGCGTTCTACGACAACGCCCGCCTGCCCGCCGACCGGCTGATCGGCACCGAGGGCCAGGGCCTGTCGATCGCGTTCTCCGCGTTGGACTCCGGCCGGCTCGGCATCGCTGCCGTCGCGGTCGGCATCGCCCAGGCCGCCCTGGACGAAGCGGTCCGGTACGCCAACGAACGAACCACGTTCGGCCGCAAGATCATCGACCATCAGGGCCTCGGGTTCCTGTTGGCCGACATGGCCGCCGCGGTGGTCAGCGCCCGCGCCACCTACCTGGACGCCGCGCGCCGCCGCGACCTCGGCCTGCCCTACTCAACCCAGGCCAGCGTCGCCAAACTGATCGCCACCGACGCCGCCATGAAGGTCACCACCGACGCCGTGCAGGTGTTCGGCGGCGTCGGCTACACCCGCGATTTCCAGGTCGAGCGGTACATGCGGGAGGCCAAGATCACCCAGATCTTCGAAGGCACCAATCAGATTCAGCGCCTGGTCATCTCGCGCGGCCTGGGGTCGTGACGAACGGCGTCACCGCGGCCAGGAACTGATCGGGCTGCTCGACCATCGGGGTGTGTCCGGACCCTTTGATCACCACAGGCGTCAGCCCGGCCGCGGTGTAGCGCTCCACATTGGGCGCCGTCGGGGTCAGCACATCCTCGTCGCCCCACAGCACGAGCACCGGCTTGTGCAGTGCGGCAAGCGTTTCCACGGTCGGGTGCGGGCCTTCGGTGGAATCGCACAACCCGGTGTAGGTGAGTCGCTCCAACGAACGGTGGGCGTAGTCGGGCACCGGATAGTCGGCGGCGAACCCGGTCTGAAGTGAACTCTCGCTGATCGCGTCGACGCCGCGGACAAGATCCATCGCCGGCCCGATCACCGGCCAGCACACCATTTTTCCGAGTAGCGGCATGCTGACCAGATCGTCGGCTCCTGGGGTGTCGGAGACCACGACCCGCTCCACCAGGTCGGGATACTGCCGGGCCAGTTCGGCCGAGACCGCTCCGCCCATCGAATGCCCGATCAGCACCGCGTGACGCACGCCGAGTGCCACGAGCGCGTTGTGCACCGCCGTAGCCTGCGCATCAGAGCGGTACGCGGCACCGTCGGCGGGCGCCTCCGAACCGCCGTGACCGACCAGATCGATCGCGATCACCCGCTGGTCTCGGGCCAGCTGCGGAGCCACCTTCTCCCACCACTCCATGGAGGCCGAGTACCCGTGCAGCAACACCACCGCGCGTTCCCCCGGCGGCCCGTACTCACGCACGTTGAGGTCGGGACCGTCCAGTTCCAGCACGTGCCCGCCCGCGAACGGCTCGGCCTGATGGTGCTCCTTGTTCGCCACCAGTTCATTCAGCAGCAACGCCACCACAGCCAACAGCAGCACGACGACGGCGATGCGCAATTTCATCCTGCGCACGGTAATGCCAAGACGTCGGCGTTGACCAGCAGATTTCCCCGGTGGAACGAGTCTCAGCTAACGGCCCCATAATGACAGGGCAATGAACACACCTGCCCACGCCGCCAGCGTCCCCCGGCACCGTATGCCGCGTCGGGGCGTGCGGGCCGCCCGCCGCGCCGCAGCCGGCCTGGTCGCGGCATCAGTGGTGGCCGGTACCGGTGCGGGCTGGGTGACCTACCACGGGGCCCTGGACGGCATCACCACGTCCAACGCCCTCGAGGGTGGGCCGATGTCGGCCGGCGACACCGAGAACATCCTGATCATGGGGCTCGACAGCCGGCTCGATCAGCACGGCAACCCGCTGCCCGAGGATGTCTACCAGGCCCTGCACGCCGGCGACGAGACCGTCGGCGGCTACAACGCCAACGTGCTGATCGTGGTGCACCTGCCCGGTGACGGCGGCCCGGCCACCGCGTTCTCGATTCCCCGCGACGACTACGTGGACCTGGCCGGCTGCGACGTCTCGCCGTGCAAGGGCAAGGTCAAGCAGGCCTACGGTTGGGCCTATCAGCGCGAGATGGACTCGCTGGAGGCCGACTCCGACGATCCGTCGGCCAATGAGCAGCAGGCCCGTGAGGCGGGCCGCAAGGCAGAAATCGCCACGGTCCGCAACCTGCTCGGCATTCCGATCGACCATTTCGTCGAGGTCACCCTCGGCGCATTCTTCGAAATCGCCAAGGCGGTGGCACCGATCACCGTCTGCCTCAACGCCGACACCTCAGATCCATACTCCGGGGCAGACTTTCGCCAGGGTGTCCAGGAGATCGACGCGGCCCAGGCGATGGCCTTCGTGCGTCAGCGTCGCGACGTCAACGACGAGAACTTCACCGACCTCGACCGCACCCGCCGCCAGCAGGCGTTCATCGCCGCACTGGTATCGGCGCTGGGCAAGAGCGGAACGCTGAACAGCCCGGCCGGATTGCGCAGCCTGCTGGGCGTGGTCAAGCAGAACGTCGCGCTCGATGCGGGATTCGACCTGGCCAGTTTTGCCCGGCGCGCGTCGGCGCTGACCGACAAGCCGCCGACGCTCTACACCCTGCCGATCAAGGAGTTCAGCCAGAATTCCAACGGCGAGGACATCAACCTCGTCGATGTGCCCACGATCCGCAAGATCGTGCACGACCTCGTCTCCAAGGATGACGCCACGTCGTCGTCGGCACCCACCAGCAAGGCACAGACGCTCAATGGCCATGGTGCGGTGCTCGACGTGGTCAACGCGTCCACGTACAGCGGCCTGGCCGCCCAGCTCGAAACCACCTTCGGCGCGCACGGATTCACCGAGGGGCAGATCGGCGACGGTGAATCGCTGGCCGCCACCACCACGATCGACTACGGAACCGGCGCCGAGGCCGCCGCTCAGTCACTGGCCGACGAGCTCGGCGTGATCGCGAGCCCGTCGTCCGAAGTGCAGGCCGGTACCGTGCAGCTGACGCTGGGGACCGATTTCCCCGGCGACGAATACCTGACGGGATCGGACGATGCGACATCGGAGTCCGGCTCGGACTCGACCTGGGACTCGAGCAGCGAGACGACGGAGGAGACCACGCCCAGCACGCCGGTGACCACGGTGGCCGCCACCGCGACCGGTACCTACACCCCGGCCCCCACCGACCTGAGCCAGATGAAGGTCTCCGGCATCCCCTGCGTGAAATAGTCGCGGCTACAGCGTGACCCGGACCTGGGTGCCGAACCCGGGCTCCGAGCTGATCGCCATCGATCCGCCCATCGCCTCGATGCGCACCTGCAGTGAGGCCAACCCGATGTGCCCCTCGGCCACGGACTGAGCCAACATCGACGGGTCGAACCCCGTGCCATTGTCGGCCACAGTCAGGACGACGCGCTCCCCCGAGCGGTAGAGGCCGACGGAAATCGTGGTCGCCCCGGCATGTTTGTTGATGTTGGCCAGCAGTTCGCGCGCGGCGCGGTACAGCAATGCCTGCCCGACGGCGCGCCCGACGTCCTCCAGATCCGCCCGCACCGTGATATCCGGCCGAGTCTCATACTGACGCAACAGTTCCCGCACCGCCGGGGTGAGTCCCAGCTGAGCCAGGACCTGCGGATGCAGTGCGGTGACCGTGGAGCGCAGCCCGACGGCGGTCTCCTGCAGCGCGGCATGGACGCGGTCCAGCCCGGGATCCGGGATGCGTTCGCGGATCTCGTCGAGGTCGAGGCGCGCGGCGAGCAGGGTCTGCAGTGGCCCGTCGTGAAGGTGCTCGGCCAGTTCGGCATTGCGCAGATCGTCGGCCCGGGTGGATTCCGAAACCAACTGGCGACGCACCTCCATCAAGGTCCGTACCCGCGCCGAGCGGCGCGCCAGCACGAATGACAACGCCGCCGACGCGACCGCCAGCCAGGCCAGAAAGCCCACGTGCATGTACACGATGTCGGGCAGGCCGACGTTGTCGTCGCGCTCGGAATACAGGATCCACACCGCGAGATATCCCACTGCGGTACTGCCGCCGAGCAGTGCGGTCAGCCATGGACGATCCTGGAACGCAACGGATATGGGCAACAGGAAGAACACCGGCAGCAGCGCCGCGGTGGCCCCGCCCGAGACCGCGCACAGGGCGACCAGCACCAGTACGTCCACTGCGGTCGAGGCCCATTCGGCCCACGGCGGCATGGGCCCGCGGAACACCACCACCAGCCACAGCACCGCCACGGCGGCGTAGACGCTCAGGATCACCGCGTACAGGACAGGCAACCAGTGGTCGACGTCCCACACCGAGACCAGCACCACGATCAGACCGATCAGCGGCAGCCGCAGCAGCGCCGAGACCCGCACGGGCTGGGTGGTGAAGAATTCGACGACGCGCCCGCCTGCCATGTCAGTCCAGCAGCCGGCGGCGCATCGCCTCCGCGACTGCCGCGCCCCGATCCCTGACGCCCAGCTTCTCGTAGAGGCGCTGCACGTGGGTTTTCACGGTCGACGGGGCCAGGAACAGCTGCTTGGCCATGGCCGGGATGGAAAGGCCCTTGGCGATCAGGTCGAGCACCTCACGTTCCCGTGGGCTGAGCACGGGAACGTCGGGTTCGTTGCGACGACGGATCTCGCCGGCCAGCCCGGCCGCCAGGTTGGGGTCGAGGACGTCGCGGCCCTTGGCGCACGACAGCACGGCGTTCACCAGCTCGCTGCGGGTGGACTCCTTGGACAGGAATCCGGCGGCCCCCTGCTGCAACGCGGTGTAGACGATCGCCGACTCGTCGTGCGCGGAGACCAGCAACACCCGGGTGGGCAACTCGTCACGGCTGACCGCGGCCGCCACCTGGGCCCCGTCGAGTTGTGGCATGCGGTAATCGAGCAGGGCGACCTGCGGCTGGTGGGTCCGGATCAATTCCAGTGCGTCGGCGCCGTTGTCGGCCTCGGCCACCACGTCGATCTCGCCGCTGGAGGTCAAGGCGCGCACGACACCCTCGCGGAACATCGGGTGGTCATCACCCACGACCACCCGCACCTTGGCGACCATGCGACACAGCATGGCACAGGCGGACCGGTGATCAGCGCGTTTAGAGTCGGCGGTATGCATCTGGACGAGCTGCAGTGGTTCGTGGTGCTCGCCGAAACCGAGCATGTCACCGACGCCGCAGCCGAACTCGGCATCAGCCAACCCACCCTGTCGCGCGCACTGGCCCGGCTCGAGGAGCAGGTCGGGGTTCCGCTGTTCGATCGGGTGAACCGGCGGCTGCGGCTCAACGCCTACGGGCACATCCTCTTGGAGCACGCCCGCCGCAGTATCAGCGAAATCCGTACGGCCACCGAGAGAATCGCCGAATTACGCGACCCGGACACCGGGACGGTGCGGCTGGCCTTCCTGCATTCGCAGGCCGGCTGGTACGTACCGGATCTGTTGCGGCGGTTCCGCACCGAGGCTCCGCGGGTGCGATTCGAGCTGTTCCAGGGTGCGGCCCACGAAATCGTCGAACGCCTGGCCGGCGGTCAAGCCGACCTGGCGATCACCTCGCCGCGACCCGAGGGCTTTCGCTGGCGCGGGCTGTACATGGAGCGGCTGTGCCTGGCAGTGCCGCGCGAGCACCGTTTCGCCCGCCGGTCCAGGATCCGGTTGGCCGACGCCGGTGCCGAGCCCTTCGTTGCCCTGGCGCCGGACTTCGGGTTGCGGCAGCTCACCGACGAACTGTGCGCCGAGGCCGGCATCTCGCCACCGGTGGTGTTCGAGGCGATGGAGATCCCGACCATGGAGGGGCTGGTGGTCGCGGGTTTCGGGGTGGCGGTGGTCCCGGTGCCCCGGGCCGAGCGGGCCGAACCCGGGGCCGCGTACGTGCCGCTGTCGGAGAGTTCGGCCAAACGCCAGATCGGGCTGACGTGGACCGCCGATCGCCCGCTGCCCCCCGCGGCGGCCCGCCTCGCCGAATTCATCATGCAAAATATTCATGAGATTGAGTAAATTTATGTATTGGACACATCTTTGCCGGCGTCCTACCGTCGGCTGAGTGTCCACCTCCCTGACCTCCGTTGAATGGCGCGGGCATTCCCGCGGCTCGACCGAGTACCGGAGGCTGCTGGCCGCCTTGTTCTGTGCCGGTGTCGCGACCTTCGCCCAGCTGTACTCGCCACAAGCCGTACTCCCGCTGATCGCCCACGACCTGGGCACCGGCGCCGCGCACGCCGCCTTGACGATCTCGGCGGCCACCGTCGGACTGGCACTGGGTGTGATCCCGTGGTCCGCTCTGGCAGATCGCATCGGCCGGGTCCAGGCCATGACGATATCCATCACTGCAGCAACGGTTCTCGGCCTGATCGTGCCGTTGGCCCCAGGTGCCGCACTGCTGCTGTCCGGTCGGCTGCTCGAGGGACTGATGCTGGGCGGGGTGCCCGCGGTGGCCATCGCCTACCTCACCGAGGAGATCGATGCCGGGCACGCCGCCCGCGCGGCAGGCACCTACGTCGCGGGCACCACCATCGGCGGATTGGCCGGCCGGCTCGTGACCGGGCCGATCGCCGAGTTCGCCGGATGGCGCGTCGGCGTCCTCGTGGTCGCGGTGTTGTGCGGTCTGTCGGCGTTCGCATTCGTCAAACTCGCCCCGCCTGCGCGGGGCTTCACCCCGGCCCGCAGCCGCAACCTGGGCCGTCGGCTCGCCGAGAACCTCCGCTCACCCCGTCAACTCGTGCTCTACAGCCAGGGCTTCCTCCTGATGGGCGGCTTCGTGGCGATGTACAACTTCCTCGGTTTCCGGCTGATGGCCACCCCGTTCAACCTGCCGCAGACCGTCGTCAGCCTGGTGTTCCTGGCCTACCTGTCGGGCACCTGGGCCTCCGCCCGGGCCGGCGCCGAGGCCAGTCGGTTCGGCCGCAAGACCGTGCTGCTCGGCTCGATCGCCACGATGATCGCCGGGGTCGCGATCACGCTGGCCGGCAATGTCTTCGTGGTGCTGATCGGGCTGGTGATCGCCACCGCCGGGTTTTTCGGTGCGCACGCGATCGCCTCAGGTTGGGTGGGCGTCGCCGCCGGCGACGGCAAGGCCCAGGCGTCCTCGCTGTACAACCTCTTCTACTACGCGGGATCCAGCGTCATCGGCTGGGTCGGCGGGCTGGCGTTCGACGCCGCGGGATGGCCGGCGGTGGCCGGCACCGTGATCGGTCTGGCGGTGGTGGCGGGGGTGCTGGCCTCGACGCTCAACTACCAGAGCTCGATATCGCGACCGTACTCCGCTTCCGGGCGCGGACCGAAGTAGCGCCGCTGCGACTCCTCGATCGCGACATCGTTGATGCTGGCCTCCCGCCGGGCCATCAGGCCCTCGGGGGTGAACTGCCACAACTCATTTCCGTAACTGCGGTACCACTGTCCCTGTGCGTCATGCCACTCGTACTGGAACCGCACTGCGATCCGGTCCTCGCTGAAAGACCAGAGCCCCTTCCTCAACACGTAGTCGAGTTCGCGTTCCCACTTGCGGGTCAGGAACGCCACGATCTCCTCGCGCCCGACGATGTGCTCGGCACGGTTACGCCAGACGGAATCGGGTGTGTACGCCAGGCTGACCTTCTCCGGGTCACGCGTGTTCCATGCGTCCTCGGCTGCTTGGACCTTCCGGAGGGCTGTTTCGAGAGTGAAGGGCGGGAACGGCGGGCGGCTTTCGGGTGGGACGGGGGGCGGCATTCCAGTCATGCCACCTTTCTACCTGTCTAACCATGTGGCTATCGTGGCTGGCATGGACTTCGCTCTGTCGGCCAAAGCGGCTGATTACCACTCCCGGTTGACCGACTTCATGGTGGAGCATGTTCTCCCCGCAGAAGCCTCCTACCACGCCTATCGCGAGGAGAAGGGCCCGAATGATCACACGGTGCCGCCGGTGGTCGAGGAGCTCAAGGTCAAGGCGAAGGCCGCAGGCCTGTGGAATCTGTTCCTGCCGTCGGAGTCCGGGCTGACCAATCTGGACTACGCGCCGCTGGCCGAACTGTCCGGGTGGAGCCTGGAGATCGCCCCCGAGGCCCTCAACTGCGCCGCGCCGGACACCGGCAACATGGAGACCCTGCACCTGTTCGCCGACGAGACCCAGCGCAAGCAGTGGCTGGAGCCGCTGTTGGCCGGCGAGATCCGCAGTGCGTTCGCGATGACCGAGCCTGCCGTGGCGTCCTCGGATGCCCGCAACATCGAGACCACGATGCTGCGCGACGGGGCCGACTACGTGATCAACGGCCGCAAGTGGTGGATCACCGGCGCGGCCGATCCGCGCTGCAAGATCCTGATCGTGATGGGCCGCACCAATCCTGACGCCGCGTCGCATGCCCAGCAGTCGATGATCCTGGTGCCGGTGGACACCCCCGGGGTGGACATTCAGCGCTCGCTTCCCGTCTTCGGCTGGCAGGACCAGCACGGGCACTGCGAGATCGTGTTCGACAATGTGCGGGTGCCGGCGGAGAACCTGCTGCATGAAGAGGGCAGCGGTTTCGCGATCGCCCAGGCCCGGCTGGGGCCGGGCCGTATCCACCACTGCATGCGCGCCCTCGGTGCGGCCGAGCGGGCGCTGGCGCTGATGATCGACCGGGTGCAGAAGCGGGTCGCGTTCGGCAAGCCGTTGGCCGAGCAGGGCGTGGTGCGTGAGTCGATTGCCAAGTCCCGCAACGAGATCGATCAGGCCCGACTGTTGTGTGAGAAGGCGGCCTGGATGATCGACCAGGAAGGCAACAAGGCCGCCCACGTGCTGGTCTCCCAGATCAAGTCGGTGGCCCCGCAGGTTGCCTGCGACGTGATCGACCGGGCCATCCAGGTGCACGGCGCAGCGGGCGTCAGCGACGACTTCCCCCTGGCCAGGCTGTACTCGTGGCACCGCGCGATGCGGTTGTTCGACGGGCCCGACGAGGTCCACATGCGCACCATCGCGCGGGCTGAGTTGGGCCGCGAGAAATCGCCTCTCGCTGCGGCGGTGATCGCGCAGTGACCACCGAGCTGGGGGAACTGTCGGGGGCGTGGAACTTTCGCGACGTCGCCGAGATCGCCGGAATCCGGCCGGGCCTGCTGTACCGCTCCAGTGAGTTGAGCCGGCTCACCGACGACGGCCGCGTGGCGTTCAGCGGGCTGGGCATCACCGACGTCGCCGACCTGCGCTCGCATCAGGAGGTCGCGCGGCGCGGGCCGGGGCAGGTCCCCGACGGCGTGACGGTGCACATGCTGCCGTTCCACCAGGACGACGAGTCCAATCAGGACGCACCACACGAGTCGACATTTCAACGGGTGATGGCCGAATCACCCGACGGCGAGGACGTCTCGGCATCCGCGCGCCGCTACATGACCGAGGTGTACGAGGAGTTCCCGGGCCTGCCCGGTGCGCATACCGCTGTACGGCAGGTGATTTCGTTGCTCAGGGCGAACCGCCCGGTGATCGCGCACTGCTTTGCAGGCAAGGACCGGACCGGGTTCACCGTGGCGACCGTGCTCACCGCAGTCGGCGTGGACCGCGACACGGTCATCACCGATTTCCTGCGCAGCAACGACGCGACCGTCGCCCTGCGGGAACGCATCATGGAATCGGTACGGGCCCGCGCCGATTCGGCCGAGGCCATCACCTACGCCGAAGCCCGGTTATCCGACGACGTGCTGGGTGTGCGTGAGGAGTACCTCGATGCGGCGTGGGCGAAGCTCGACGCCGCGTACGGGTCGGTTCAGGGTTTCCTCGAGGCGTCGGGGGTGTCCGCCGAGGAACTCGCCGCGCTGCGGGCCAGCCTGCTCGGGTAGCGGCCACTCGGTCAACGGCGGCCGGGAAGCGCGGCGCTGGAACAGGTGTGTCGTGCTGCCCACCTATGCGCGACAATTCAGCGACAATCGCCTCGCAGGCATCGCTGACCACACCTGCCACAGCGCAGATCTTTACCCACGCCACTGGCGCCTCATTCGCCTCGCATGCAACGGATTTCGGGTTGTCCGACTATCAGCGACAGTGTCGCTGATAGTCGGGCACTGGACGGGTGAGGCTGACGATGCCAACGAGACACCGGGGTCGAATGTGACGGCTAGCTTTGGGGCCACTGAGACGCACGTCGACGCATGAGGCGATTGTCGCGGAATTGTCGCTGATAGTCGGGCACAACGCCGATAGCTTCGAAACGCCGTCGCAGCAGTGACTCGCCGCCCTCAGGCCGGCCGGGTCGCTGCCAGGCTCACCCCGACCTCATCGGCGACCTTCATCGCACCCATCAGCATCGAGTACTGCTTGAGGCCGAAATCGCTGTGCCGCACCGAAGCCGCACCGCGCAGGGAATCGTCGGAAACCTCGACCTCGACGGTCTGCTCACCGGAGTGACCGGCAAGCTCGAGAACCCCCACGAGCCGGACCACCGAACCGGAGCACTCGATCGACGTGGACCGGAACCGGGCCTGTGGAAACTTCTTCGCGCGCAACGTCTTCAACGCGTTCGATCGGATCAGCAGCTTCTCGGCACCCGACAACGGAGTCATACCGCCCTCGCCCCGGAGCACGTCCAGGGAGTCGAGGTCCACCGTCACCTCGACCCCCGAAGGTGTGTCGCCATCCCATTCCACGGTCGCGTGCCACGAGCGCATCGCGATGGTCAACCGATGGCCCATCCGCGACGCACTGCCGGTCACCCCGGTGTGGAGCAGCAACTCGCCCGAGTCGGGGCCCAGGTCCCAGTGCGTCACGCGGCGATCACCAGACCCGTCACCCAGGTGATCGTCGCGAGTAACGCTCCGGTCAGCTCGACGCCGACCGACAGCGCAACACCTTTGAGCGCGTGCACAGTCGACGTCCAGGCCCGCCGGTAATCGCGCCGCGAAGCCAGCTCGGCCAGATACACCCCGGCGACGAAGCCGATCACCAGCCCGATCACCGGGATGACGAAGAACCCGATCAGGCCGAGCACCCCACCGGCTGCCAGGCTCCAGATCCCCACCTCCGCGGCCCGCATCCGGCGTACCGGCCAGACGTACTTGATCACCTCAGCCGTCACGAAGAACACCGCTGCGACCCCGAGCGTCACCCAAGCGACGGTGGCGTGGCCCGTACCGGCCTTGGCTTCCCAGACTGCCCACACCGCGATCGCCGCGAAGACCAGGAACCCGCCACCGGGCAGCACAGGCAGCACGATGCCGAGGAGTCCGATGGCAATCACCAATGCGACGAGAACAACGCCGAGGGTGCTCACGGTTTCTGCCCGCGCACCCACTGCATGGTGCCCATGGTCTTGGACCGCACCCGCTCCAGACCCAGCCCCTCGAACCGGTCGGCGAGCTCATCTTCGGCGAAGAAGCGGGCGCCGCCCTTCGACAACAGCTGCGCCGGTCCCCGGTTCGTCGCCGTGGGCACCATGATCGCCATCCGCCCGCCCGGGCGCAGCACCCGCACCATCTCGGCCAGTGCGGCCTCTGCGTCGGGGATCAACTGCAACACCGCGATCGACGTCACCGCATCGAAGACGTCGTCCCGGAACGGGAGCTTCTGGGCGTCGGCACGCAGGAAACCGACCTGGCGGCCCGCTTCGGCCTCGACCGCGCGGGCCAACATCGGCTCGGAGATGTCCACACCGAACGCGAACCCGTCCAGTCCGGCCGACCGCGCCAGCGCGGCCGTCACATTGCCCGGTCCGCTGCCGACGTCGAGCGCGAGGCCGCCGGGCGGGATGTTCAACCATTCGGTGGGTTCCTGCCACGCCGTCATCAGCTTGCGGCCGATCCCCTGGGCGTTGTCGTACAGCATGGACCCGAGCGGGGACGCCCACACCTTCTGGATGAATCCCGCGTTCTTCGGGGCGTCACTGCCGTCGCCCAACAGGTCGAGATACCCCTTGCTGATATCCGGCTCGGCCGGCGGATCGGCGAGAAGCTCGAGCGCCTTGCGTAGTGCCTGACTCGATGCGGTGTCCACACCCCTACGCTACGCACCAAGTTGGTCGGCAAGGTCGACAAAATCGGACGCGACGATGTCGAAACCATCGGCCCTGACGTCGTACGGAGTCGCGTCCGGGCCTGCCTCGACACCTGCCTCCTCGAGCAGTGGGACCAGGATCGCGCGATGCAGGTCGTCGATCCCGGTCCACGGCAGCTCACCACGTCGCACCCGGTCCATCGCCGGGGCATAGCCGGCCCGCCAACGGTCGGCGAAGACCGGCCAATCCCGTTGCAGCCCACGGCCTTTACCGAAGGCTTGTAGCTCACCGATGATGCTGGACCGCCAGTCGACGACGGTGCCGAACACATCGAAGGCCAGGGCTTTCACTGCTACGGTTCCAGGACGAGCTTCCCGCGCACCTGGCCACTGGCCAGCGCATCGAGCGCTGCCGCCCCCTCGGACAGCGGGTACCGCACCGGCGCCGGGGGACGAAGCCCGCCGGCCACCAGCTTGTTGAGCTCGGCGCCGACCTGGGCCTGAGCGGCGGGGTGACGGCGGACGAACTCGCCCCAACCCACGCCCACCACGCTGACGTTGCGCAGCAGCAACCGGTTGACCTTGACCGTCGGAATGCCGCCGCCTGCGGCGAACCCGATGACCAGCAGCCGGCCTTCGGGCGCCAACACCCGGATGGCGTCGTCGAAGGCCTCGCCGCCGATCGGGTCCACGACCAGATCGGCGCCTTCACCTCCGGTGGCGTCCATGACCGCCTGGCGCCAACCGTCGGTCAGCGGCAGCACCACATCGGCGCCCACCGACGAGACGAACTCCTCGGCCCCGGACCGGTGGACCATCGCAATCACCTTGGCGCCCATGGCTTTGGCCAGCTGGATCGAGGCGACACCGATACCACCGGCCGAGCCGAGCACCAGCACCGTCTCCCCGGGAACCAGCCCACCGCGGCGGGCCAGCGCGAATTGCATCGTGTAGTAGTTGCCCAGCAGCGACGCCGCCTGGCCGTCGTCGAGACCGTCGGCGGTCGGGATCACATTGGCCGGCAAGGCTGCCACCTGTTCGGCGTAGCCGCCCAGCATCGTCATCGCCGACACCCGCTGGCCCGGGGTGAATCCCGAGCCCTCGGGTGCCGAGCGCACGGTTCCGGCCACCTCCATGCCTGGGGTGAACGGCGGTTCGAGCCGTAGCTGGTACTCGCCGCGCAACAACAGCAGATCAGGGAAGCAGACGCCGGCGGCGCCGACGTCGATGATCACGGCTTGACCGGAAGGATCAGCCACCTCATCGACGTCGGCGTACGCCAGCCCGGATGTGCCGGTAAGTGCCTGCGCTACAAGCGCCTTCACGTATTTCAGCCCAGCTTGAAGCTGGCCTGCTGAGCGGCGGACAGATCGGTGATCTCGCCCCACTTGGCGGCGATCTCGTCGACCGAAGGCACCTCGCTGAAGGTGATGCCGTCATTCTGGAACAGCGCGGTGCGCTGCACTTTGCCGCCGCCCACGATGAACACCGAGTCGGTGTCGGGCAGTTCCTCGGTCATCAGGTAGGCCACCACCGGGGCGACGTACTCGGGGGTGAGCTTCTCGAACACCTCGGGCGGCAGGATGTCCTGCGTCATGCGGGTGGCGGCGATCGGCGCGACCGCGTTGGTCTTGATGTTGTACTTGGCGCCTTCCTGGGCCAGCGTGTTGATCAGGCCGACCAGGCCGAGCTTGGCGGCACCGTAGTTGGCCTGCCCGAAGTTGCCGAACAGGCCGCTGGTGGAGGTGGCGACGACGACGCGGCCGAAGCTCTGCTCGCGGAAGTGCGGCCACGCGGCGCGGATCACGTTGTACCCGCCGTAGAGGTGCACCTTGAGCACGGCGTCCCACTGCTCGAACGTCATCTTGTGGAAGGTGCCGTCACGCAGGATGCCCGCGTTGCTCACCACACCGTCGACCTTGCCGAACTCGTCGATCGCGGTCTTGATGATGTTCTCGGCGCCCGCCTGCTCGGCGACGCTGTCGTAGTTCGCGACGGCACGGCCACCGGCGGCCTTGATCTCGGCCACCACCTCGTCGGCCATGTTATGTCCGGCGCCGGACCCGTCACGGGCACCGCCCAGGTCGTTGACGACGACGCTAGCGCCCTCACGGGCGAGCGTCAGGGCGTATTCACGGCCCAGACCTCCACCGGCTCCGGTGACGACGACAACGCGATCCTGCACTCCTGGCATGGGGATTCCTCCTCGATAACGGGCCGGGAAACGGCTCAGCTCCCCTCCTGTATACGGCGGGCGGATAACTCCCGGTCAACCGGGTCGGTTACCGCCCGGGACGACGCATTTCTGCCACCGAACGGTCAATTGCCGCCAACCCCGCTGATCAGGAATCAACCGGCACTTCCTTTAGTTGAACCAATCAAGAAAGCAAGATTTAGAAAGAGGCAGAGGAAATGAAGAAGTTCGGGATTGGAGCTGGGTTCAGCACAGTCGTCGCCAGTGGTCTGGCCGCCGCAGTTTTGGGCCTGGCAGGCCCGGCTTCCGCCGATGTGTCCCACCACGATTGGCTGAATCAGATCGGCCCGCACGTGACCGTGCCGCACGTCGACACCACCGTGCACCAAAGCCACTGAGGCGCCTACGCGCCGGCAGATGCGACTCGCACGAACTGACCGATTGGTGAGCACCGTCACCGCGTCCATGACGCGTTTAATAGGAATAAACGCCCAGGTCCGACGGTTGTTCACTGCGGAATGTGTTCGCAAAAAGGATAGAAATAGATGAAAAAGTTCGGAATTCCCGCAGTACTCGTCAGCGGAGTGGCCACCGCCCTTCTGGGCCTGTCCGCCCCCGCCTCAGCCGGAGTTGACCACCACCTCTGGGTGCACCAGATGCATCAGAAGGCCACGGTTCCCCAGGTCGACACCACGGTCAAGCACACCAATGTGAATCGCACCAAGGCGATGTCGAACCGCTGATCGACAACGAAAACGAAAGGGGCGCCCCACAATCGGGGCGCCCCTTTCGTCATGTCAAAGGACTCAGAGCTTCTCGGCCGTGACAAAGATCGAGAACGCGTCACGCTCGGGCTCCTCGCTGAGCTGGACCAGGCGACCCAACCGGCGCATCTCGTCCAACGAGTGCACACCCTCGGCCTGCCAACCGTGCGACCGCAGCCATTCCGCGACGTCGGCACGATCGGGATCCTCGTACATCAGGTCGGCGACCGACAGCGCGGAGCCCATGTTGAATTGGTCGGCGAACCTCTCGAAACGTTCGCGCATCGCCTCACGGCGCTCGGCCGAACTAACCCCTGCCGTCTCGGCCGCGAGCCGACTACCCGGTGCCGACAACTCGGTGACCAGCTCGAACAACCGGTCCTGAGCATCGGCCGGCAGATACATCAGCAGCCCTTCGGCCAACCAGGCCGTGGGCACGCTGTCATCGAAACCGGCCTCCCGCAGCGCCGTCGGCCAGTCCTGGCGCAGGTCGATGGCCACCTCACGCCGCTGCGCCGACGGCTGCGCACCGTGGGCGACCAAGGTCTCGACCTTGTACTCCAGCACCTTCGGCTGGTCGATTTCGTAGACCGTGGTGCCGGACGGCCAATCCAGCCGGTAGGCGCGGGAATCCAGCCCCGAAGCCAAGATGACGACCTGCCGGATGCCGGCCTGCGCGGCTCCGGCGAAATACGCGTCGAAGAAGTGGGTGCGCACCGCCTGGTAGTTGCCCATATGCGCGAAGATCTGCGCGGCCTCGGCGTCGACGTCTTCGATCTTGCTGACAAAATCGTTGTCCAACAACGTGTCCCATACCCCGGTACCCGCACCGGCCACCAGAATCTTGGCGTACGGGTCGTTGATGAGCGCGTCCTCGCGTTCGGTCTCCCCGGCCCGGGCGGCGGCGACCATCACGGCCGTCGACCCCACGCTGGTGGCGATGTCCCAGGTGTCGTCGTGGCTGCGCAGTGAGCTCATCGGGTTTCTCCGTCCAATCGGGCGCGCAACAGCACGCTGTCCAAACCGAGTTCAGCCAGTTCGTCTGCGTCGGCCGCACGGCCCAACCGGGCCATCTCGTCGGCGCTGGACACCGCGTCGACGTCCCAGCCGTGTGCAGCGAGCCATTCCGCGGCGTCAGCGCGACCGTCGCACGCGTACATCAGCGCGTCGGCATCGATGTCGAGCCCCAGCGAGGCGCGCATGTGCTCACCGCGGGCCCGACGTGCGGCCCGCTTCTCCGGCGTGAAGCGCGCCGGATCCATGGCGAAGTCCTCGACCGCGACGCGGCTGCCCGGCGCGCTGTGTGCGCCGACGAGTTCGAACAGCTGATCCTGCGCCTCGGCAGGCAGGTAGGGCAGCAGCCCCTCGGCCAGCCATGCGGTGGGCTGCCCCGGGTCGAAGCCCGCGTCGATCAGTGCCGCGGGCCAATCGTCGCGCAGGTCGACCGGCACCGGCACGTGCTCGGCGCGGGCCAGCGCGCCGTGCGCCTGCAATGTCTCGGTCTTGTAGTGCAGCACCTTGGGCTGATCGATCTCGTAGACGATGGTGCCGGCCGGCCAGTCCAGCCGGAACGCCCGGGAGTCGAGGCCCGCGGCCAGGATCACGACCTGACGGATGCCGTCATGGGTGACCTCGGTGAAGTAGTCATCGAAGTAGTGGGTGCGCACGGCCTGGTAGTTGCGGGCCATGTCATGAATGCGGTGAGCCTCCGGATCGTCACCGATCCAGTGCGGTTCGCTACCGGCCAGCTGCGCCCACGCCGGACCTGCGGCCGCCACCAGGAGGAAGGCGAACTCGTCGCGAATCAGGGGTTCGGCCTGCACGGTCTCGGCAGCACGGGAGGCGGCCACCGCCAGCGCAGTCGCCCCGACGCTCTCGGTGATATCCCAACTGTCGCCTTCGGCCCGACCCGGCCGTACATCGCTCAGATCAGTCATTTGCCAAACAATGCTACCGAATACTTAGTCGATCTATGCGGTGCTGTGGGGTACCTCACGGCACCGCTGCATCAATCGCGCAGTTGCCAGAGCTTGTTCGCCATCAGCAGTTCGAACTTGTCGACGATGACCGCCACGTCGTCACGACGGCCCACGTAACCGGCGTAAAAGCCCATTCCCCACATCACTGCCACCAGCATCTCCACGATGGCCGGGATGTCGGTGTCGGTGGACAATTCGCCGCCCGCGATCGCCTCGTCGACTGCCCACTTGACGAACTCCCGCGAGCTGCGCAATGCGTCGTGCTCCTCGGAGATGAGCTCGGGATGGCGCTGTGCCTCCAGCACCGAGGTCACCAGGAATGCCGCCGCCGACCGGTCGGTGGACTCGGCATCCATGGCCGCGGCGAAGAACGCCGAAATACGGTTCAGCAGGCTGGTGGCTTCCCGCGCCTTGGCAATGCCCGCGGCGATCACTTTCGCATTGGTCTGCTCGACCACATCGCGGTACAGAACACGTTTGCTGCTGAAGTAGTGGTTGATTGCCGGGCGGGTCAGATCCGCGCGGATCGCGATTGCCTGAAATGTAGCTGCGTCGTAGCCAAGTTCGCTGAAAACTTCACGGGCTGCGCGCACGATGCGTTCGCGTGTCTCCGCTGCCTTTGCTGCGGGAGGACGTCCAGGTCCTCGACTCGCCATGTGGGCCACACTCAAATTGTGCCACACGTCACCTGAGAGACCCGATACCGTCATGTTCGTGTGCGTTATATGCGGCTGACCAGCAAAGCCCCGCCGTGCCGAAAATGTCGACGACGAACTAGCGTTAACCGGATGGCGGGGGTGGTATCGCGGGAGGCGTACTTCGAAACCGGTCTGGACGTGTTGTCGGATCTCGGGTACGGCGGGCTCAAACTTGCCGAGGTGTGCAACCGACTCGGCGTCACAACCGGGTCGTTCTATCACTACTTCCCCAACTGGGCTTCCTACACGCGGGAACTGATCGCGCACTGGCGCGAAGCACGGACCCGACGGGTGGTCGAAGCACTGCGCGCCGATCACGACCCCCACCACCGGATCCTTTCCATCATTCAGGAGGCACTGGCCCTGCCGCACGGCGCCGAGGCCGCCATCCGGGTGTGGAGCTCGCTGGACCCCGACGTCTACGCCGTTCAGGCTGAGGTGGACCAACTGCGCTTCGACATCGTCTTCGAATCCGCCTACGAGATCATCGGCCACGAACGCAATGCCCGGTACTACGCGGCCTGGAGCCTGTATCTGGTGATCGGCTTTGAGCAGGCCACCCTGACGCGGGACCCCGACGCCCTGGAGTGGATCTCCTTGCAAATGCGCGACGCGCTGGAATCAGGCCGCTTCACTCCGGCCGCCGGACCGGACCAACCGGTCTAACATCGGCGATCATGCTGACCCCGGCCGAGATCTGGCACCGGGCAGCTGACCGCCTGCGCGATAAGGACCCCGATTACGACGCGCTGCGCCGTGCCGTGCGGGCCGCCATCGTGCTACCCGTCGCCGCGGCCGTGGGCTTCGCCGTCGGGGGCGACTCCCAGACTCCGCTGTTCGCGATCTTCGGTGCGGTCTCCCTGCTCATCACGGCCGACTTTCCGGGCAACCGGCCGGCCCGCGCCCTGGCCTACGGCGGCCTGGCCCTCAACGGGTTCGTACTGATCGTGCTGGGCACGGTCCTGGCTCCGTACCCGTGGCCGAGCGTGGCGGCGATGTTCGTCGTCGGACTGGTGGTGACGTTCTCCGGAGTGCTCAGCGAGATCGTCGCCGCCGGGCAACGCGCCACGCTGCTGCTGTTCGTGCTGCCGCTGTGTACACCCGTGGGTCCGATTCCCGACCGGCTGCTGGGCTGGCTGATCGCCCTGGTGGTGTGCGTGCCTGCCGCGCTGTACCTGTTTGCGCCCCGCCACCACGATGAGCTGCGCCGCGACGCCGCGCGGGTATGCCGGCTATTGGCCGACCGGCTGGAAGGCCAGGCCTCGGACCGCGACGTCACTCGCGCGATGAACGCGCTGTACGCCAGCTTCCTCGGCGCCGACTACCGACCCGTCGCTCTCAGCGCGGGCAGCCGCGCGCTGGTGCGTGTCGTCGACGATCTGGGCTGGATCTGCGACCAGATCACCGACCAGACGGGCGAACTGCTGGGTGCCACGCGCGAACCCACGGTGCGGGTACTGCGCGACAGTGCCGCCCTGCTGAAGATTCATGATCGCGCCGAGCGTGCCGCCCGCGAAGCCGATCTGCGCGCGGCTCTCGCCGAGCAGCGCACCGTGGCCCAGAGCAGTTACCGCGAGGACATCACCCAGATCCTGAGCATGGCCGACGACGCGTCCGCCGCCAAGGTCGGCGGGATCCTGCTGAACCGGCGCACCATCTCGGCCACCATCGCCGTCACCGGACGCGTCATCGGCAATGCAGCGCTGGCCGACGCCCGCCCGGTGTGGGCCCGGGTGCTGGGCCGGCGGCTACCCGAAACCGGGGCCGCGGATTGGGTGATGCCCGAGACCGTCGCAGTCGCCGCCATCACCCGCGGCCTGGTCGCCTCGCGCGCGGTGGTGCTGCGCAACAGCCTGCGCACCGGGCTGGGGTTGGCCCTCGCGGTGGCCGTCACCCACCTGTTTCCGGTGCAGCACGGGTTCTGGGTGGTGCTGGGTGTGATGTCGGTGCTGCGCAGCAGCGCGCTGGACACTGGGACGCGGGTGTTGCGCGCCGTGGCCGGTACGACGATCGGCTTCATCCTCGGCGCTGTGCTCATCGAGTTCGTCGGGGTGGACCCGATGGTGATGTGGATCTTGTTGCCTCTGGTGGCATTCGGGTCGGCCTATGTGCCCAAGGTCGGATCGTTCATCGCCGGGCAGGCGGCGTTCACCATGATGGTGCTGATCAACTTCAACCTGATCGCACCGACAGGTTGGCGAGTCGGGTTGGTCCGGGTGGAAGACGTCGTGGTCGGCGCACTCGTGGGGATCGTGGCGTCGGTGCTGTTGTGGCCACGGGGTGCGACGGCCTCGGTATCCAAGGCGATCGATCAGGCCCGGGCGGTGGGCGCACGGTTCCTCGATGCCGCCGTGCTGCGGGTGACACGGGGCGCCTCCGAGGCGGCCACCGATCGCGTGATCGCACTCGGGCATGACACCCTCACCGCCACGCGCACACTGGATGACGCTGTCCGCCAGTACCTTTCGGAGACCGGCGGGCCCACCGACCAACGCGCCCCGGCGGTGCGGGCAGCCAACCGGGTCATCCGGGTACGGGCGGTAGCAGAGTTGATCGCCGACATCGTGCCCCCACCGCTGGGCGTCTATCCGCAGACCCGCTCGGTGATCGAGGAGCATGCCGCGGCGATCTGTGCCCGGCTCACCGGCGCGGACACCACGTCGGAACTGATACCGATCGGCGAGAGCTTCGTGGTGTCGTTACGCGCCGAGGCCACCGGAACGGATCTGGCGGTCTCGGCGGCCCTGCCGCTGGTGACGGCTGCAGCGCATCTCGGCGAGCTGGAGTTGTTGTACCCACAGCCCGCCGAGTCGGTGGGTTAGTCGGTCAGTTCAGGGGCCGGTGCGGCATCAGCGCATTCGGCGGAATCTGGCCGAACTTGCCCGCCTGGTAATCCTCCAGCGCCTGGATGAGCTCGGACTTCGAGTTCATCACGAACGGACCGTAGTGGAAGACCGGTTCCCGGATCGGCTTGCCGCCCAGCAGCAGAACCTCCATGGCGGGCCGGTGTGAATCCTGAGTTCCCTCGGCAGACACCGTGATCCGGTCGCCCGGGCCGAGCACGGCCAGTTGGCCCTGGTGGATCGGATGACCGACGGGGCCGACGCTGCCGCGCCCGCTCAGTACGTACACCAGCGAGTTGAAGTCGCGGTTCCACGGCAGGTTGAGCTGCGCACCCGGTTCGATCGTGGCGTGCGCCATGGTGATCGGGGTGTGCGTACTGCCCGGGCCCTGCGCACCGTCGATCTCGCCGGCGATGATGCGGACCAACGCCCCGCCGTCCTGCGAGGACAGCAGCTTGGCGTCGGGACCTTCGATGGCCTGGTAACGCGGCGTCGCGAACTTGTCCTTCTTGGGCAGGTTCACCCACAGCTGGATGCCGTGGAACGTGCCGCCGCTCTCGACCAGTTCGGCCGGCGGGGTTTCGATGTGCAGGATGCCGGACCCGGCCGTCATCCACTGGGTGGCGCCGTCGGTGATCAGACCGCCGCCGCCGTGTGAATCCTGGTGCGCGAACCGGCCGTCGATCATGTAGGTGACGGTTTCGAATCCGCGGTGCGGGTGCCAGTCGGTGCCCCGCGGTTCACCGGGCTGGTATTCCACCTCGCCCATCTGGTCCATGTGGACGAACGGGTCGAGGTCGGCGGCGCTGACTCCACCGAATGCGCGGACGACGGGGAATCCCTCGCCCTCGTATCCGCGCGGGCCGGTGGTGATCGAGCGGACCGGGCGTTCGGTCTCCGCCGCCTGAGCTGCCGCGATACGGGGCAGGGTCAAGGTGTCTGCGGTGATGGCTGGCATTCCTACCTCCTGTTTGTAGTCTTATGCCAGCTATAACCGGACTGCGGTCCGATTATTCCCCGGGGCGCTCCCCCGTCAGGCGAGAGCGGCGAGCGCAGCCTCACGGGCCTCGGCAGCTGTCGCGGTGTCGAGCACCGCCTCTGCGGCGGCGCGGCACTGCTGCAGCGTCACCTGCGCGAGCTTCGCGCCCACCGCAGCGATCGCGGCCGGCGCCATCGACAACGACGTCACACCCAGGCCCACCAACACGGCGGCCAGCAGCGGATCGGCCGCGGCCTCACCACACACACCGACCGGCTTGCCCGCCACCGCTCCGGCCCGCGCCGCCATCGCCACCAGAGCCAAAACCGCGGGCTGCCACGGATCGGTGAGGGCGGCCAGATCGGCCGACATCCGGTCGGCGGCCATCGTGTACTGCGCGAGGTCGTTGGTGCCGATCGACAGGAACTCGACGTGCTCGAGGATCTTGTCGGCCAACAGTGCCGCGGCGGGCACCTCGATCATCACGCCCGGCGTCAGCCCGTACGAACGCGCTTTGGTGGCAAAGCTTTTCGCCTCCGCAGCGGTGGCGATCATCGGTGCCATAACCCATGGTGGGTTGCCGGTCTGCTCGGCCGCCGCGCCGACCGATTCGAGCTGACGGTCCAGCAGGCCAGGATTGCCCTCGGCGATGCGGATGCCACGCACGCCCAGCGCCGGGTTGACCTCCTCCGGATGACCTGCGAACTTCAACGGCTTGTCCGAACCTGCGTCGAGGGTCCGGACCACCACTTTGTGCCCGGCGAACGCCTCGAGCACCTCGCCGTAGATCTTCGCCTGTTCGTCGACGGTGGGCTCGGTGTCGCGGTTGAGGAAGCACAGTTCGGTGCGGAACAGCCCGACGCCCTCGGCAGGGGTTTCGCGGGCAGCGCGAGCGGCGGCACCGTCCTGGACATTCGCCAAGATGGCGACGGTATGGCCATCCGCCGTCGCGCCCGGGCCGGCCCACTGCCGGGCCGCCAGCGCCTCCCGTTGCGCAGCGGCCACTGCCGCGGCGGCCTCCGAGGCGTCGGGGTCAGCGGTGACGGTGCCCGCCGTGCCATCAAGAAGAACCATCGCGCCGGCGGCGACGGCGTCGAGACCACCGACGGCCACGACGCAGGGAATTCCCAGCTGGCGGGCGATGATCGCGGTGTGGCTGGTCGGCCCACCGAGCGTGGTGGCCAAGCCGACCACCAACTGCGGGTCCAGTCCGGCGGTGTCGGCAGGTGCCAGATCCTCGGCACACAGGATCGACGGGGTATCCGGCAGCGGCACACCGGGTTCCGGCAGCCCGGAAAGCTCGGCGATGACCCGGTCGCGAATATCCCGCAGGTCGGTGACACGTTCGGCCATCAGCCCGCCGAGCTGCGTGAACAACTCCACGAACTGGTCCACGGCCTCGGTCACCGCGCGGACTGCCGGAGCGCCTGCGGCGATCCTCTTGTCAGCAGCGCCGAGCCAGGCCCGGTCCTGGGCCAGCGTCGCGGTGGCGGCGAGCACCTCTGAGGCGGCACCCGTGGCGTGCGCGGCCCGGTCCCGCAGCCGGGTGGCGACCTCCGTCGCCGCAGCCGCGAAACCCCCCGCTTCGGCCGGCCGGTCCGCCTCAGGGATGTCGCCGGCCGGCACCTCGATCTGCGGGAGTCTGCTGACCCGGATCACGGGTGCGTACTGCACCCCCGGGACCACCGGAACCCCGCGCAAGACGATGGGTGACGCAACGGATGCTGTAGTGCCCATGTGAGCCACATTACAAGAAAACGTTGACAAGTCAACACAGTCAGGCGTAAAACAACACATATCAACATCTCGTCAGGCTCGAACCCACACAAACGGAGGCTCATGTACGCCGAGGAGCGCCAGCAGGCCATCGCCGCGCTGGTCATGAGCAGGGGCCGCGCCTCAGTCGCCGAACTCGCGCAGACATACGACGTCACCACCGAAACCGTCCGTCGAGATCTGGCGGTGCTCGACAAAGCCGGCGTCGTCCGCCGGGTGCACGGCGGAGCCGTCCCCGCCCGGACCCTTCACCTCGTGGAAGCCGGAGTCGGCGAACGCGACACCACCCGCGCCGCGCAAAAGGATGCCATCGCCGCGGCTGCAGTCGACTTCTTCCCCCTCACCGGTGCCAGCGTCCTGCTGGACGCCGGGACCACCACCGCCCGCGTCGCCTCGCAGGTGCCGACAGACCGGGAGCTCACCGCGGTGACCAACTCGGTGCCGATCGCCGGCCTCCTGGCCACCATGCCGACCGTCACCCTGCAATTACTGGGTGGACGGGTCCGCGGCCTCACCCAGGCCGCCGTCGGCGAGCAGGTGCTGCGGGTACTCGAAACGCTACGGGTGGACATCGCGTTCATCGGCACCAACGCCATCAGCGTGCGGCACGGACTCTCGACGCCCGACACCGACGAGGCAGCCGTCAAGCGGGCCATGGTGCAGGCCGCGAATTACGTTGTAGTGGTCGCAGACTCATCAAAGGTCGGCCAAGAGGACTTCGTCAGCTTCGCCCCCATCGACAGCGTCGACACCCTGATCACCGACAGTGAGATCTCGGATGCCGACCGCGCACAGCTCACCGCACACGGCGTCGAGGTGGTGATCGCATGATCATCACCGTCACCCCGAACCCCAGCCTGGACCGCACCGTCACATTGAGGGCGCCGTTGGCGCGCGGAGCTGTACAGCGCGTCGACTCCGTCACCGTCGAACCCGGCGGCAAGGGCATCAACGTGGCCCGAGCTCTGACCCTGGCCGGCGTGGCCGCCGAAGCCGTGCTGCCCGCAGCTGACACTGATCCCCTACTCGCGGCGTTACGGGCGCACGGTGTGCCGTTCACCGCCGTTCCGATCGCGGAGCCGGTCCGCACCAACGTCGCCATCACCGAATCCGATGGCACCACAACCAAACTCAACGAGCGCGGCGCCAGGGTGAACGCTGACACGCTGTCGGCGCTCACCAGCTGTCTGCTGGCCAAGGCCCAAGAAGCATCGTGGTTGGTGTTGTCCGGGTCGTTGCCGCCCGGGGTTCCGGTCGGCTGGTACGCCCACGTGGTGAGGCTGCTGGCGCCGCTCGACTGCCGGGTGGCCGTCGATACCTCCGAAGCGCCGCTGGCCGCGCTGGCCGCCGCGTTCGAAGTGGCCGCGCCCGATCTGATCAAGCCCAACGCCGAGGAGCTGGCCGACCTGGCCGGGGTATCGGCTAACGCCCTGGAAAGCGCTGCGGCCCAGGGTGACGTGTCATCGGTGGTGGCGGCCGCCGGCCGGCTCGTGGAGCGGGGCGTCGGCGCGGTGCTCGCCACATTGGGGGCAGCCGGCGCGGTCCTCGTGGACAGTGCGGGTTCCTGGCTGGCCACGCCGCCGCCGATCGTTCCGCGCAGCACCGTCGGCGCGGGCGACGCCTCGTTGGCCGGCTACCTGCGCGCCGCCGACGCCGGTGCCGAAGCCCCGCAACGACTGCAGATGGCCGTCGCCTACGGCAGCGCCGCCGCGGCACTGCCCGGATCCGCCCTACCCACGCCTGCCCAGCTCGACCTCGACGCAGTCCGCACCCACCCCATGAAGGTGTCGCCATGACCCAACCGATCATCACTCCCGAGCTGGTCCTGCTCGACGTCGACGCGGGCGGCGACAAGCAAGCCGTCATCACGCGACTGGTCGGTGCGCTCGCCGAGGCGGGTCGCACCGACGACATCGACGGTCTGGTGGGTGCCGCAATGGCCCGTGAGACTCAGTCCGCCACCGGACTGCCCGGCGGCATCGCGATCCCCCACTGCCGCTCGCCCTACGTCGAGACTCCCACGATCGGCTTCGCCCGGCTCGCCCCCAAGGTCGACTTCGGAGCCCCGGACGGACCAGCGGATCTGGTGTTCCTGATCGCCGCACCGGAATCCGGTGGGGCCGAACACATGAAGCTGCTGTCCAGCCTGGCCCGCGCCCTGGTCCGCAAGGACTTCGTGGCGTCACTACGGGATGCCACGAGCGTCGACGAGGTGGTGGCGCTCGTCGACGGCGTGGTGAATCCGGCTCCTGCTACTGCCCCGGTCACTGAGTCCGAACCGGCCAAGGCGGTGTCGATCGTCGCAATCACCGCCTGTCCCACCGGCATTGCCCACACCTACATGGCGGCCGACGCGCTCAAGCAGGCCGCCGAGTCTGCCGGGGTGAGTTTGACGGTCGAAACCCAGGGTTCGTCCGGCAGCACCCCGCTGCCCGCGGCGACGATCGCTGCGGCCGATGCCGTCATCTTCGCCACCGACGTCGGGGTCAAGGACAAGCAACGTTTTGCCGGCAAGCCCGTCGTCGCCTCCGGCGTCAAACGCGCCATCAACGAACCGGAGGTCATGATCTCCGAAGCCATCGGGGCCGCAGGCAATCCCAACGCCCCGCGAGTGGCGGGCTCGGTCGACGAGGCGGCTCCAGCCGCGTCAGGGGACGTGGGCTGGGGCACCCGCACCCGGCAGATCCTGCTCACCGGCGTGAGCTACATGATCCCGTTCGTCGCGGCCGGCGGTCTGCTCATCGCCCTGGGCTTCCTCTTCGCCGGCTACGACATCGGCAACACCCCGGACGGTGCCGAACCTCTGTCCTACGGCATGAACTCGCTCGGCCACCACATCGCGGTCACCAATACCCTGGCCGACCTGCCACCCGGTGGTCTGACGCAGTACCTCGGGGCGGTGCTGTTCACGCTCGGCGGACTGGCCTTCATGTTCCTGGTGCCCGCCCTCGCCGGCTACATCTCGTTCGCGATCGCCGACCGGCCTGGCATCGCACCGGGTTTCACCGCAGGAGCGGTGGCAGTGTTCGTCGGCGGCGGGTTCATCGGTGGCATCGTCGGCGGTCTGATCGCCGGGTTCGCCGCGCAGTGGATCAGCTCGTTCAAGGTGCCACAGTGGTTCCGGGGACTGATGCCCGTGGTGGTGATCCCGCTCGGTGCGTCACTGATCGTGGGTCTGTTGATGTTCCTGCTGCTCGGCCGGCCGCTGGCCGCGCTGACCACCGGTCTGACCAACTGGCTCAGCGGCATGACCGGGACATCGGTCGTCATCCTCGGTGTCATTCTCGGTTTGATGATGTGCTTCGACCTCGGCGGCCCGGTCAACAAGGCGGCCTATGCATTTGCGACCGCGGGCCTCAACGTCGCCGACCCCGCCACACTGCGCATCATGGCCGCGGTGATGGCCGCCGGCATGGTGCCGCCGCTCGCGATGGCGCTGGCCTCGACGCTGCGGCCACGGCTGTTCACCGAACCCGAACGCGAGAACGGCCGCGCCGCATGGCTGTTGGGCGCGTCCTTCATCTCCGAAGGCGCGATCCCGTTCGCCGCCGCCGATCCGCTGCGGGTCATCCCGTCGATGATGCTCGGCGGCGCCGTGACCGGCGGGCTGATCATGGCGTTCGACGTCACGCTCAAGGCCCCGCACGGCGGCATCTTCGTGTTCTTCGCGATCGGGAACCTGCTGTGGTTCCTGATCGCCCTGGCTGCCGGCACCGTCGTCAGCGCCCTGGCGGTCGTTGCGGCCAAACAGCTCGCAAAACCATCTGTCACGCCGGAAGCTCCGGCGCTGGCCACCGCCTGAGTCACAACTCTCTCGTCACAACCCTAAGGAGAAACAATGCCCAGCAAGACTGTCACCGTCGGTTCGGCCATCGGCCTGCACGCCCGCCCTGCGGCGATCATCGCCGAGGCCGTCGTCAATGCCGGAGTGCCCGTCACCCTGTCCATGGATGGTGGCGAGCCCGTTGACGCCGGTTCGGCCCTGATGATCATGACGCTCGGTGCCGGTAACGGGGCTCAGGTGACTGTGGACTCCGACGACGCCGATGCGTTGGCCACTGTTGCCGGGTTGGTGGAGCAGGATTTGGACGCGTAGGTCGTCGGTTGGTACACGTCATCGCCCCGGGGTGCGTGAGGCCACAGCCGATGGGGCTCCCCCACCTCAGTGCGCGCGGCAATATTTCATCGGCCGAGATCGATGCGCTGCGGAGGGTGATGTAGATGAGAAGCTTTGCCTATCGACTGGAGTGAGCTAGCCGCCCGCAATTGCACGGAGCGTGCCCTCGTATTTCGCCACGGCGGACTCGAGCTCCGAATACGCAGAAAGATAGTTGATGAGTTGGGCGTTATACAAGCTGAGTGGACCGCCCTTCAAACTGGTTGGAGAAACGAGACCGCCGTCTTTGTCGAAGTATTCAGCGCTGATTCGTGGATCGTGTCCATGGACCATTCGTGAGACGATCGCGAATCGCAATTCAGAGGCCGCGACGCCTGGAATCGAGGATCTATCGCCCGGGACTGCTACCCGCTCGCTACGAGCCAACAGCCCAAGCAAACGAGCAGACCATTGAGCATAGCTCCGCTCAGTGTGGTCATCGGGAAGGGTTGGATTAGCAGCCGCAAATTCCGCGAATTGTGTTTGATAATTTCCAGCGCGCACCTTTGCTTCGGAGATAAAGTTCTCCTGAGCGGGTGTTTTTCTCATGGCAGTGAAAACCGACGCGGTTCTTTGGAGGATGCTATCCAATTTGTCGAGGGGTTCGAATCCTGACGTTCCTCGGGAATCGCCGATCATCGCACCTTGGTACGGGACCAGCGCTTCTGCGTACGCAGCTAATAGTTCCGGGTTTCCAGCGGGAGCAACTCCTCGTTCGTCTGATTGGTCGCCCAAAAATCCGGCAAGTGCATGAGCGGCAACGCCGGCCTGTTCGGATGTTGCCTGATCGGGAGATTCTGCGGCAGCGGAAATCCACTCAAATAACTCGGCGGGTTCGCGGCCCTGGTCGGGCCAGTCATACCCGGTGATCTCCCCGAGGAACTCGGTACCGTCATTGTCTGTGAGCAGTGCTGCGATAGCTGCGGGACTAACGTCAGTTGGAAGAACGGGCTTGGTTGGTGAGCATCCGGTGCCGACTAACGCCACTGCACAGACGATGGCCAATATCGCATTTTTGAGTTCCATCTATCATCTCTCGCTCGCGTCAAGGCCTGTTCGGGGGAAGGCCGTTGATCCGGTTGAGGTCATTACGGAACGCCCCCACAAAGGAGTCGATTGAGTCAAATTTCGACGTATTGCTCAGCAATTGTACGTTATACAGTGTTCTCTGGGCGTCCGGTATATCAACCGGCGATTTCAATTGGTCAAATTCGTTGAGAAAATCTGTCTAGACTGATCTTTATGTCATGCATCGAGGGCGTCCGACCAGGCAACGCCTCGGCCATTGGTATGATACGCACGCCCGGGGCACGTTCCTAATGCCGTATCGACCAGAATTTCCTGTTGTCATATGAATCGCTTGCCGCTTTTAGTGCCCCATCGGGTCACCGATTCGCGCGGTTCGGCCATCCAGGTGCGGCGGGCAAGGTGGGGAAGGCCGATTTCGGGTAGTCAGCCCCCACGATGAATGTGCGACTCTCCGGCGGGCCTTCAACGAGTGAGAGACATTTCTCCTTGTCACTGGCATTCCCGGGCGAGTGCGCCAGCATTAGAAAGCCTCCTTGGTGGTTCGTAACTCGCCACCCACCGAACACGTTCTCGACCGGTGCGCGGGCCGGACCTTGCTGCGGGGGCAACACCGCTCCGTCAGTGTCGGGTGCCCGTAGGCCGATCCGGACTGCATTGATGCCCGCGTAAGGACCTGTTCCGCCGACGTTTGCCTCGAACCCGTCGTCTGTCCGCACGGCCGTACCGTAGGAGTAAGCACACGCGACAACGGCGACATCTCGACCTGACTGCTCTATCCGAACTACGTGGTGGCGGAAGGTACCGATCCATGTCTCCGGGCTATCAGGTGTCGGCCAGAGTTCGTCCGTCCCGTCAGGCCCCTCTGGATCATTGGCGTCAACAGCCTGCCGGAATCCCGGATAGAGATACTTCTCGTCGTCGGTGAGATAGGCGAGGTAGTACGACTCCATGTAAGCCCGCGCTGCAACCGCAGCACCTTTGGTCAAGTCAATTCCCGGCTCCGCCGTCCACGTCACGGTGAAATCACCCAGTGATCCAGGTCAGCCGGCCGCAGCTGGTTCCGGGGCTCCCGTGTCGCTCGACCTACAACCAACAACGATCAGGATCATCACGACATGGACAACTGCCAGCCAGCGCCTACCCATCAATGCCTTCCTCCTTCTCGTCCAGCCAGGGATGTTTCTGGGTGTCCGGATCTTGGATAATGGATTCAGTGAACGCGAGCTGAATGCGTACAGGTTGGACTAATCCGGTCACCCTGGATCCCCATACGATGTCTCGAAATCTGCAGCAGTGAATAGACCAACGGCGCAAAGTCCTAAGTTGAGATTCACGCTCAATCGGCGTCGGGCCAGCCCGGCACAGCCGGCTCGACCGGCGGCCGATGGTCAAGCACCGTTGTGGCGCGCTGGGCTCGTTGCTCGGCATCAAGGGGGTAGCGGTCAAGGCACTGCTGGCGCATCTTGCCTTCCGCCGCAATGGCTTCATCGGTGCGCTGGGATAATTCCGGCTGCCGTAGGCCTGGATAGTCGCTTTCCACCCAGAAGCTCACTTTTTGAGAGCCGGCAACAAACCACGGCCCGAACACGTCAGTGCGCGGCGCGGGCAAGGGCCCCTCCTGGGGTGCAGCGGGCGCAGGCCTCGGTGCGCCACCCGCCGATGGGCCACGGTCAGTGAATTCGATCCGCCACACCGCCATGTTGTGGATATCGGGTTCCTTGGTGTTGACGGAGGCATCGTGGTAAATCGGCGTGTACTGCGTAGATCCGGGCCCACGCAGATACAGGCCGTATGTGGCGTCGCAGACAAACGCCCGGAACCCCGCCTCCATCGGCTCCAGCCGCAGGATGTTCAGATCTTCATTGCCCACGAATCGTTGATCGGGGTCATCGAAAAAGGGTTTGCCGGTGTAACCGCCAACCTCCCGTTGCGCAAAAGGCGTGCTCAGCCAATCGGTAGAGGTGCGTTTCACCGACTCCGGCGTGACGCGGTGGAACCCGGGAAAAGCGGCATCGAGGTCACCGGTGTAAAGAGTGATCAGCCAAGATTCGAGGTAGGCGCGCAGCGGAACCGCCCGGCCCGTAGCCAGATCTGTCCCAGGCGCTGCGCTCCACCGAAATCGCATGTCGGCCAACTTCTCTGGCCAGCTCGGCTTCTGGGCGGATGGAGACGTCGGCGGCGGCGCAGGTTCTGACTCGGAGCGACAGCCTGTGAGCACAAGCAGAAGAGCCGCCGCAACGCACAGCAGTGCACGCGCATTCCGAGGCGCCTGTTGGCTTCGTACGGAGTGCATGGGGTCGCTACTCTGGTGGCTTGATCTTGTCGAACTCGCCTTCGGACGCATAAATCGCGTTCCCATAAGCCTCGATCCATTTGTTGAACGGACGATCGTTGTTGTCGGTGACCTTGTTGACGTAGTCCTCGATCGCATCCTGGACATTGGGCATACTCATGTTCACATGCCCGTTTTCGTCGAGGAGTCCCCGTGCGCGGAGATCGGCGAGATCACCGACGTTCTGGCTGGCGAGGTATTGCCCGACGGTCGCGACGATTGCATCACTCTCGCGCAGCGGCATGGGTGCCATCGCCTTAGATTCAGGCGGATCGCCCACGAAAAGTGCCCGCAGCGGGTCACCCGGGATATTGTCGTAGAACCCAATCGGCCCTTTTAGATGCGGCGAGAGCGATGCCACGTCGTGGATCCCATCAAACCACTCGCCCCGCTTCTTCCAGGCATTTTCCGCCGCGCTGTGTTCATCCGCACCTTCGTCCAATTGATGAATGTACTCACCCATGTCCATCGCGCCCTGCAACTTCCCGGCAGCCTGCAGCGACTCACCTCGGGGAATATCTCCATGCGCCAGGCCATCTGAGTAGTCGGCGATGTACGCCTGCCACACGTTTGCGGCTTCGGCATTGAACTTGCTCGCCACGGTCACGGCCGGGTGACCGTCGGCAGCGGGGGAAATTTCTGTCTGGTTGGAGTCGATCACAGCGAACAATCCCCGCAGGTTGTTTGCGTTCCCGCCCGCGTCCAGTGCGGAGAAACCTTTCGTCTCATCGATAACGTGCCCACTCATATCGTCAAGATAAGGCACACTGGCTTCTGAAAGCGCCTGCACCAGCGCAGGATTCACCTGGCCCAACGCCTCTCTGCCCCCCATGTTGAGCAGTTCTTGATAGTGCTCGCCAACGTAGGAATCGAATGCGTGGACGGTCTGACCGGCCCGCTCGGAGTGGTCGGACACATCAGGCAACAGGGCCCCGGCAGCCGTCCCACCGTCGGCCCAGTCGTGCCAGTTCAGATCATGGATGAAATTGTCGTTGCGGGAGTTTCCGTCCGCCCCAGCGGTGATGTCGTGCACAGCCACTGGGTCATTCGACGCGGCAGACAGCATGTCCTGCAACGTCGGGTCGATGTGGCGATGAGCCCAATCCTCGCCGTAGGCGGGGCCGAGCCGACTCTTCTGCCCGTAGTCTTCGAGCATTTCACGTGACTGTGCTAGCAACCCCTCGTTGATTGCGCTCCCTCGTTGAAATGCCGGATCACCGAACTGGCTGATCGCAGCAATATCCCGGTACTCATCGAGGTTTCGATACGGAAATTCTGGATGGTACAACGGCCCGGGCGGGACTCCCTCGTTCATCAGCGGATCGTCGAACACGTCACGGATGCTTTGCGGCAGATTATCTTTACCACCATTGGTAGGAACGTAGCCGTTGTCGCCGGGCTTTAGGGACGCGTCGACGGGTTCCGTCCGCAGATGCTCACTGCCCACCAGGTGTAGCGCGTTGCCCACCGCTTTCGCATCCTCGGGCGGAAGTCCATCGAGGATGGTTCTGATCTCGGATGGCGACTTGCCGTCGAGTGAATCCGATAACCCGTTGAGGTAGGCCATCTGCTCCGGCGGAATCGTGACATCTCCATGGTCGAGCGCCGCCGTATCCACATTGATGGCGTCAGTTAACCGCTGACGTTCCTCGGGCGTGAGATGCCCATCGGCGAGCGAATCACCGTCGCGATGGCCATCGTCCGCAGCGTGCTGCGTGCCCTCTTTACGCTTATCTTCCTCGGCCTTCGCCTTGTCGTCTTTTTCCTTGTCAGTAAGCGCCTGGACATCGCCGTTCTTCTCGTCCTTTTTGTCGTCCTTCTCATTTCCGACATCCTGGAACTCACCTTTTATGGCTTGGACCCGTCCGCCGATGGCGTTCATCTCGCCGGTCGACGTCTGAACGATGTTGCTTACCTTGGAAATACCGGCGTTGGCAATCTGCAGCAGCTTTTTGTCCCTGTCCGTAGCGCTAGTGTCGCTGGGGATCGAGTTCACCGCGCTAGTCACCCAACTTTTGACCTGGTCGAGGTTCTGCCGGCCCGCGGCAACCACATTGGCGGCGTTGGTAACCTCGGCGGCCATCCGCTTGTCGAGGTCGGCCAGCCTGCCGAAGACCTTGGCATGCTCATTGTTCTTGGCTGCATATGCCTCCGAGGCCGGGCCCCGCCAATTCGGCCCTGCCGTAGCAGCCTCGACTGCCGCCTTCGCCTGCTGAAACTTTGAGCTTGCGTCGAACTGAGTCCCGTCCTGAGGGGTGCCCTGGCCAAAAGTTTGCCGCGCTTTCGACCACGTCGAATTAAACGCGTCCAATACACCCACTCGAGCCTCCCCGGGATATCGACGGTGACGACTCAGTATCTCAGCAGTTCCGGCACCGCGGAGGCGGCAAATTCCGCAGATATGAATCCGCCGAGCGCACAGAACAATCCACGCTAAGCCCCGGCGCGAAACCCCGTCACACGTTCACGCTCAAGATCCGCACATTGAGGCCTGTCTGACGCGGGCACGACTAGTGGGGACCCTCCGGTGTTACATGTCGCGGGCGGTTCGCGGGTGAACCCGCGGCAACGACTCTGGCAGGGGTTCATGCGGAGCCTCGTCACGGTGCAGCGGGGGTAAACCCTGCAGCTCTCGCATCCGCTCCTCGCTCATGATGCCCGCTTGAGCAGGCGCCTTTTCGCCCTTGTCAGGTGCTCCCGCTCCATCGGATTCGGCCGCCCCTACCGCTGGCGCTTCGGGGCCCGTCGCGCCTGCCCCGCCGGCCGCACCTTGGGTCGCCGCTTGGACGATGCCCTGCACGCCCTGCATCACTTGCTGCGGCACCTGCGTCAGACCTTGCACGATGCCTTGGACCGGCTGCGTAATTCCCTGCATCATCTGCCCGGCCATCTGAGAGAACTGGCCCATCATCTGGCCCCCGGCCTGCATCCCGCCGTCCTGGCCGCCGTTCGGACCACCACCGGCGGCATTCGATGAGCCGGAACTAGGCCCGCCCGCCATACGATCGGCTTGCGCCTTCAGCTTCTCGGCGGCCTCCATATCACCGCGCTCATACGCTTTCGCGGCCTGACGGAGAGTTTCGGCCATCCGTTCGGAAACGGCCTTCGTAGCATCCACTGCCGCACTGCGTGCATCAGAGGCACCGGCGAAATCGGCCGGGAAGCCGATGGTTCCATGACTATTGGCGACCTCTGAAAGTGCGGGCGAACCATTCATCACCGCGCCCACGTCCGCAGCGACGTTGTCGAGTTGCCCTCCCAAAGCCGCGACTGCGCCGGTGGAGGCTCTCAGTTCCGTCATCGCCGTCCTCCCTTAGGGGTGTTCCTGTACGCGCTAATTCTAGGCAGCGCCCCGTTGCGTCAGTGACAGAACATTTTCTTCCTGCACGGCCAGAGCCCGATGACTGAAGCCACCCGTAACGGCCTCGACACCGTGGCCCCTTCGGGCCCGCTCACGCCCGCAACTTGCCGGGTGCAACACTCACTGCGGGCACAAAGCGTTATCAGCCTCACCTGGGCACCCTTATGATTGCCTGCGTGCAAATAGCCGGACGGCTTGAAGTGAGAAGATGCGTTGTCGAGCAGGCCGGATATTGTTTGCTGAAAGTGCATCAGCACACTGCAGACAAGTCCGATGTCGTTGGGGGAGTGTGAGGCGTGCAGCGCTTAGCCGTGATGCTGCTGGCAGTTTTGCTGGCCCTATTCAGTGCGCCTCCGGCGTTCGCGATCGATCCGCCGGCGATCGACGCCGCGGCCGTTCCGCCTGATGAGACCGGCCCCGATCAACCGACGGAGCAGCGCAAGATCTGCGCGACGCCGACGGTCATGCCGAACTCGAACTTCGCCGACAAACCCTGGGCCGCGGACTACCTGAAGCTGGCCGAGGCGCAGAAGTTCGCAACCGGCGCGGGAGTAACTGTCGCGGTGATCGACACCGGGGTCAACGGTTCACCTCGGGTTCCGGCCGAGCCGGGCGGCGACTTCGTCGACGCCGGCGGCAACGGAATGTCCGACTGCGACGCCCACGGGACCCTGACGGCATCGATTATCGCCGGGCGCCCGTCCCCCACTGACGGATTCGTCGGTGTGGCCCCTGAAGCGCGACTGATTTCGCTGCGTCAGACGTCGGTGGCGTTCCAGCCCAAGGGTTCGCGGCAGGATCCCAACGACCCCAACACCACCCAGACCGCGGGCTCGATCCGCAGCCTGGCCCGCTCCGTGGTGCATGCCGCCAACCTGGGCGCGCAGGTGATCAACATCAGTGAGGCCGCCTGCTACAAGGTGACCCGCCGGATCGACGAGTCCAGCCTGGGCGCGGCCATCAACTACGCGGTGAACGTCAAGGGCGCGGTGATCGTGGTGGCCGCCGGCAACACCGGCCAGGACTGCACCCAGAACCCGCCGCCGGATCAGTCGCTTCCGGCCGACGCCCGCGGTTGGAAGGGCGTGCAGACGATCGTCAGCCCAGCCTGGTACGACCCGCTGGTGCTCACCGTCGGCAGCGTCGGCCAGAACGGTCAGCCGAGCAACTTCTCGATGTCGGGACCGTGGTTGGGCGCGGCAGCACCGGGCGAGAACCTCACTGCACTCGGCTATGAGGGCCAACCCATCAATGCCACCCCCGGTGAGGACGGCCCGGTACCGCTGAACGGCACGTCGTTCTCGGCCGCGTTCGTCTCCGGTCTGGCGGCGCTCGTCAAGCAGCGCTTCCCGGATCTGACCCCGGCCCAGGTGATCAACCGGATCACCGCCACCGCGCGCCATCCCGGCGGCGGCGTGGACAACTATGTCGGCGCCGGCGTGGTCGATCCGGTGGCCGCGCTGACGTGGGAGGTCCCCGAGGGCCCGAAGAAGGCGCCGTTCCGCGTCAAGGAAGTTCCGCCGCCCGTGTACATTCCGCCGCCAGACCGCGGACCGATCACCGGAGTGGTGGTTGCCGGAGTTGCACTCGCACTGATTCTCGGGATCGCCGCGATGACCCGACGCGCATTGCGGCGGCGCCAATGAGCTTCTTGCAGCGGCATTTCGGCTTCCGCTTCACCACGGGGCACGCCATCTGGGCGGCCACGCTGATCCCGGCGTACATCGCGATATGCATGCACTTCAACCTGCTGTGGCTGGGAATCACGCTGTCGGTGCTGACCGCGATCTTCTCGGTACTCACCATCCGCGGTTACCGGCTCACCGGTTGGGTCCGGGCGATCTTCTCGTGGCGGCGCCGCCACCGCAGTACCCCCGACGTGCCGTCGGAGCCTGCGGTCGGCGCCACCGTGATGCCGGGCGACCACGTTGCGGTGCGCTGGCAGGGTGACTACCTGGTCGCGGTGATCGAGCTGGTGCCAAGGCCTTTCACCCCGACCGTGATCGTCAACGGAGGTGCCGTCTCCGACGACACCGTCAGCACCAAGCTGGTCGAGAAGCTCTTGGCGGCGCACTGCCCGGATCTGGAGGCCGACATCGTCTCAGCCGGCTATCGAGTCGGCAAGACCGCTCCCGCGAGCCTCGTGGCCCTTTACGAGCAGGTGGTGGGTCCGTATCCCGCACCGGCCAACCGTCGGACCTGGATTGTGATCCGTGCGAACCCGGAGGAGACCCGACGCTCAGCCCAGCGACGCGACAGCGGGGTATCCGGGCTGGCGCGGTACCTGGTGGCGTCCGCTACGCGTATCGCAGACCAGTTGGCCAGCAACGGGGTCGACGCACGATGCTCGCGCAGCTTCGATGATTTCGACAAGGCCACCGAGATCTCCTTCGAGAAGGAGACCTGGTCGGTGATCAAGGGCCGCAGCACCTTTACCGCGGCCTACAACGCTCCCGGCGGTCCGGATGTCTGGTGGTCGGCGCGCGCCGACCACACCACTACGTGTGTGCGGGTGCGTCCCGGGGCCGCCCCGACGACGACGGTGCTCTTGACGACGTTGTCCAATCCGACGACGCCGCGCGGTTTTTCCTGCCTGTATGGCGGGCAGCGGGCGGCCCTTCAAGGCCTCACCCCGGTGACCGACAAGCATCATGAGCTTCCGATCGGTTCGGCCGGCGTGCTCGTCGGTGAGACCTCGGACCGCTATCCGGTGTACATGCCGTTCGACAACGTCGACGTCAGCATCAACCTCGGCGACGCGCGCCTGTTCACCCAGTTCGTCATCCGCTCCGCCGCATCCGGCGCCGTCGTGACCCTCGGGCCACAGTTCCGCGAATTCGCCACGATGATCAACGGTCGCGTCGGCCGCGTGCCGCGCGTGGCCTGGCCGCACTCGACGACGTATCTGGGTCCGCATCAGGGCGTCGGCCGAGTGATCATGCGGCCCAACTTTATTGACACGCCACGGCACCGTCAGCTCCCCATCACGTTGATCAACCCACGTGAAGAGAGCCGCTACCAGATGGCGCTGGAGCAGTGACATCAAGCTTCCTGGGAGAGGGGTCCCAGAAAGGTCGGGAGGACACCGAAATGACGAGGACATGGGTAATTCAGTCCGGCCAAGCGGGACAGGGTTCGAAGTGAACGACGATATGCACCCGGAAGTCGCCGCGGTTCTACGTCAGGCGCAACGCCTCCAGTCGCTGATGGACGATCAGCTGCACAAGATGGCCAACGAAACCTTCACTGCCAGCGACGAAACCGACACAGTTGACGTGACACTCGACGGTCACCACAACCTGAAGTCGATCTTCATCGAGGATGGTCTGCTGCGGCTCGGTGCCCAAGTGGTTCAGCAACGCCTCAACGAGGCGCTGCAAAAGGCCACTGCGCTTGCGTCGGCCTCGATCGAGGCCGACCGCGAACGCCTCGACGAGGTCGCTGCCCGGATTACGGCCGAGGACGCCTAGCGGGACGACGGTGCCCCGATTCGGTGCGAATGTATTAGGTTTGCGGCGTTTCGGTGGCCTGATGCCAGTCCAGGTCTCACGTGGTCAAGCTGTGACCACAGCCTCGACAATGACAGCATGAGCCAAATTCCGGCCCGCGGTCCATCGACGGCGACTGCCCGACCGTTGGCTGAAAAACTTCTGAACGTGTCGACCACGCACGGGCCATAGGATTGCTCTATCAGTGCACGCCAGGATCCGAGGGGGATTCCGTGACCCAACTCAATGTGAGCACGAGTGCCGTCTCCGCATGGGGCGAGCAGTTCAACGGCCTCAGCGATGCGATAGGCAACGTCATCAGCGGTGCACCGGGTACTTCAGGTATCGAAAGCAGCCACGGGCCGGTCGCATTCCCAACGCAGAGCGCGTTCAGCGGAGCATATTCGGCGCGGGGCGATGCATTGGGCGCCACGCAAGTCGCGTCCGGAATGATTGGCGATTTGTTGCGTCAAGCCGCCCAGGCCTACGACCGCGGCGATTCGGAAGCGGCCGGACGTTTGCGAGCGCAGGCGGACCAGCTCGCGGGCGAGAGCAGTTCACGCTCGGCGGCCGTGGGAGGTTCAGGGGGCGGCCAAGGCGGCGGTATGCAAGCCGCTAGCCAGATGATGGGCCAATTCAGCCAAGTTGCCAGCCAGATGATTCAGAGCGCGACACAGCCCGTGCAGGGCATCATGCAAGGGATGTCGCAGATGCCACAGCAGGTAATGCAGGGTGTGCAGAGCATCGTGCAGACTGCGACGCAGGCGGCAGGTGGCGGGGCGACTGCGGATGCCGCGGCCCCGATCCCCACTGCGGCGACGGCCGGCGGCGCACCAACCGAAGCAGCCGGTTCGCACTCAGGAGAACGGGCGCCGGTTCATCACGAAATCATGAGCGAAGAACGAATGCGGGAAATGCAGGGGCTACCGAGCCACGGCGAGGATCGCGTCAACGGCCCGGTCACCAGAACTTAGGAAAAGTCGGGGCCGTTCGTCTCGTTCGCGCCGCAACTGCAGTGGCAGCTGGACCGATAGTAGCGAAAGCGTCTTAGCGGCGCTGATCACGGAGGGATTGAGCTGTGAGCTTGTTGGATACGTTTGCCTCGACGTGGGCGCAAGCACGCCAGACCTACGGCCACGGCACGCCGCAGGGTGGTGCACAGTTCGACAACAGCGGCCAGTTGCGTCAAATGCAAGACTCGACCGCCGCCGCCGCGCCGGACCACCGGTGGCAGGGCAGCGCTTCGGAAGGATACGCCAAGGTCAACAAGGATCATGCCGCGGTATTTGGCAAGCTCGCCGATCTCGACACCAAGATGGCCGCCGAGATCGACCGCGCGGCCGCCTCGGTGACCGCAGGTCGGCAAAACTTGGACAACATTAGAAGTTGGGTGACGGCTGCTACCGGCTCCCTCAACGAGAACAATGCGACCGATCGGCGCTTGCTCGCCCAGATCGTCAGTAAGGGGCTGGGAGGGATCACCGAAGCCATCAACCAGACCGACAACGAGCAGCGTGAGATCGCCGGTCGCCTCGCTGCTCTACAAAGCGAGTACCAGGCGCTGACGAAACAGAAGTTCGCGCCCGGGGCGAAGCCCGGTGACAAAACCGACGAGACGACAGGCGAAAAGAAGGACGATGCCCAGGCGCTGACCGAGAAGGAAAAGGCCTCGGAGCAAGCGGACTTAGATCCAAAGCTGCAGGCCGACCGCGATGTCGGGGACGCACTAGATGGCAAGCATCCGGAGGCTGCCGCACGCGTCGATGAGGTGCTCAGTTCCATCAAACCCGGTCAAGACCTCACCCCTAAGCAAGACGCCTACTTGACCCAAATGCACGATCATCAAAAGGGCATGAGCGTCAAGCGATTCCAAGAAGTCAGTGACATGCTCGGTGGGCACAAGAACATCCTCGCGGACTCTTGGCAGCTGATGAGCAATGAGGATGTCAAATTCTCGGGCGGTACAGGCGAACCTCCGAAGGGGGCGGCGTCGCAACTGCCTGACAGCGTCCAGGAAGTTCTGCGAGAGGCGGATACAAAGACCCTGGTTAGCAATAATCCCCCCACGTATAGATTGACGAACGCTGACGACTTACAGGCCATCTCGCAGATAATGAAAGACGGTAACCCTCAGTTTCAAACCGGCACTGAACTCGACAGGCAGGTTATGCTCGCCGCAGACAGAGTGATGGATGAAGTCGCATCTGATAACTCCATACACGGCAGCACTCCTGCCATCCAAAGCCTGTTCGAAGCCGTCGATGACGATCATCAGATCATCAATGACCACCTCATGGGTCGAAATGGCGTAAGCGCCGACGATTTCCTCAAGGACGTGAACGCCATCCGCTGGGACGACCATGGCAAGGCGGCAGGTCACCTATTTAGCTGGACGAATGAATCGCACGACTCGCACGTGGCAGGCGAGCGGGCGCTAGCTTCGGAAACAGCCCAGAAGTACGCCAGCTATATCGGGAGCCATCACGAACTGATGGGTATCGATGGCAAGACCTTGGGGCAGCTCAATCCCGAGTTGGTCCAAGGCTATGCTCATGGTCTGGCAGATTATATCCCCGATATCGCCGGGTTGAATAACGCCGCCGACGATGGTTATACGTTCCAGAACTTTGAACCCGATGGGCAGGAGCCAGATCGCCCCGTCGCAAAAGGGATATTCTCAGTTCTGAGCACTGACCCGCACGCTTATAAAGAATTCCATGGCGCAGCCCACGCGAATGCTCTAGCAGCCAGCTACTCCTGGGCAGACGATGTCAGGGATAATAAACCCGTCTACCAGAACGATGCCAGGCTAGTAGATGCGCAGACATTGAAAGGGCTTTCGGCGGTTGGGACTCAGCAAGCCGCGACTGCACTTAATATGAATGCGCACGACGTATGGGAGCAGCAAAAGGGTGCATACGAGGTCGCTCAGAAAGTGATCACGGGAGGCTTCGGCGCCATACCGGTCTATGGCGTGGCCGCGGGCCCGAGCTTCGATGTATTCGCAACCGTAATGCAGGATTCAATCATCGGCACAGAGCCGAAATTCGCGGACTACACTATCCCACCACCGTCGCCAGCAAACAGCGCAACCTATGCACTCAACGCATTGTTGGCCAGGGACGTCCCTCTCGCGTACGACTCGTTCTCGGAATTTGAGCCACAAAAGTATTTTACTGACGCGGAACCGCCCGCAGCGGGGACCCGTGCGGGTGGTTATGCCGACGACCCCTATCAGCCCAGACCCGGTTATCATCCTCAAATCCATGATCTTTCAGGACTAAAGCACAATGACGTAACGCAGGGTCAAGCAGACGGGGTTCTCGTCCAAGTACTCAACGCCACTGTGCCACGCATACCGGGCGATACCACGGATGCTACTCAGGCGATGCTGACTGAATACGACAAAGTGACAAAGAATCCCACTGTGAAAATCGCACACGCACCGGAGGCGCAACCATGATTTGCGCACGAACTAAATTGCTAATAGTCATGATCGCCTTTGCTGGTCCGCTGTTCGGTGGGTGTGGAGTTTTAAATCGCGCCAACGAACAGGGCCTCCTGTGGCCCGAGGGAATGAGCGGCGTTCGGGTGCAGTGGACCGCCGAACCGGAAGTTGACCTCGCCAAGGGAATTGCGGTGCCAGTGCGGGCCTACCTCGAGTCGTACAACGTCGTAACCAACACGGGCAACATCAATAATGCATATCCAGGATTCCTAGAAGCGGTTCCACCTAATGAACCTAGCGACCATTCCGACAGTCGGACCGCTCGAGACCGACGACCGGACGGAGATTCTCACGAGGCTGGAGTTACATTTGTGGGTAATCTGGGCTTTCACATTCAATCGGTACAGACTGAGGCTGGCCGCGCGACCGTGACGGTATGCAAATACAGCTATAAGCTGGGAGCCCGCCGCTACGACGGGGCCTACGACCCACTCGTTCCTGGCGGACCGTCTGTCGAACGCGGCATCGCGGGGATTCGATTGGACCTTGTCGCTCCACCCGATGACCAGACAGCAGGGACTCTGCCTCCGCAGCGTGGGCCGGCAGCCGCCCCAAAAGTCAACGTGTTCGGCGGTTGGCAAATCGTCGGCTTTCTCACGACCTCTGGCGCCCCGCAACAGGAATGGCCAACCAAAGATCAAGTTGTAGCCGACTGCGTAGCGACTGCGCCAGACTCACTCGACCAGAGGAATAGGTTGGCTCGCGGCCCACTCACCGCTGCAGATTTCGCGTCCTCACCCGCGACTCCTGGATGGCCGGATTAGCCGCACCCGGCGGTCGAACACCCAAAGTGCTTCTAATGCACCAAATTCGGGGGCGGCTAGCACGGTGACCCGTGATGTTTTCACAGGTCACTGCGCCAGCCGTACGCCCCCTACTTCTTGTTTTCCTTGCCCTCCCTGCGCGGCCGGTGTCCGATGATGGCTTCGGTGTGGGCACGGTCTTCGACGTAGAGGTCGTCGTCGGGAGTCAGGTTGGGATCGCGGCGCTTCTCTTTGCCCTGGTTGCCCTGACCGTGGCCACCACCCATACCGCCCATACCGCCGCCCATGCCGCCCATGCCCGCACCACCCGGTGCCGCGCCAGCCGGCCCGGCTCCACCGCGCGCGGCCGCGGCGGGGTTGGCCGCAACGGAATCCGCGCCGACCGCCGGTCCCAACGGGGCCGACGGCACTCCGCCACCGCCGCCTCCGCCGAGACCGCCTCCGCCGCCTCCGGCGCTCGCCGGCTTCAGGCCAGGCTCGCCTAATCCGGGGAGGTCTCCAAGCTTGTCGCCCGGCAGGCCGCCGGGCATGCCACCGGACGGCGAGCCTCCACCGGACGGGGAGCCACCGCCAGATGGCGAACCGCCGCCTGAACCTGAGCCACCACCGGCGCCCTTGCCTTGACCAGACGGCGCCCCGGATTGCTGACCTGTTTGACTGGCGCTGGCCGGCGACATGGACGGTTCCCCGGCCGACAATTGACCGTCACTCTTCTCGTCACCCCCACCGGGGCCACTCTTGTTGCCGCCGCTGGTTTCGTCTTTGCCACCGGAGTTGCCGGGACCGGTGCCATTCCCACCAGCTTTCCCGAATGGCGGACTCGGCGGTGCGGGCATCTCCGGCCGCGCCGACTGCGCGTACCCATCACGAACGCCGAGCGATCGGCGCTCCGCCTCCTCCATAAGGCTGGCGACAGCGTCGACCTCAGCCTGGCTGCCGCCGTTCGACATAAGTTCTGTTAGCTGCTTATCCAGAGCATCGTAGGCTTTTGCGATCGGTTTGTGTTCGGCCTCGGCCTTGTTGTGGGCCTGCATAATTGCCAGGGCCGCGACACCATACTTTCCCCACGCGTCGGAGAGGTCCTCAATCCAATCGCGAAACAGGTTGAACTTGCGGAACGCCGCGTCCGCCGCCTCGCCCTCCCAGTCATCGATGTTCGAATCGGGAATATTGAATTTCAAGCCGAAATGCGCCTGCGCCGCTTTAGCGATCGCCGCATCCAATGAGGCGGTACTGCCTGGGTTGTTGAGCAATTCCTCGGTTTCAGGCACCGTGGCGTACCCATCCGAAGTCACCATCCCCGGTTGCGGTGGCGCCGGTGGTAGCTGCACCTCAGGCCCGGAAGTGTTCGGAACCGGGATGGCCTCCATCGCCTGCGTCCTCTCGATACCGACCTTGCCGGCCTCGTCGACGTTGCTATAGGCGGTGGCGGTATCGCGCAACATGGCCGCCATCCGCAGGCTTTCCTGCTTACTGGCCTTTGTGTACTGCTGCAACGACTCGCCGTAAGCGTTCAGGTTGTCGATCGCTGCCTGTGTCGATTTCAACCCATCCGGCGCAGTGGCTTTCGGCGCCTCAGAGGGCCAAGCCCCTTCGTTTCCTTCGATCCACTGCGCCCGCGCATTCAGCTCGTCTGCAGCGACCTTAACGTGTCCGCCCACCCGTACTCCTCACACCGTGGTCCTCAACGAAGACCTTTGAGCCACAACCAGATTGTGCACAATGATCGCGCCCTACCGATCCACCTGATCGAGAGATCGCGGCGATTCCCGACAGCGCGTCGGCGAGCGCCGTCAACTCGGTTCTCCGAGTGCGTCAGAGTTCAGTACTGAAACATGCTGCCAATACAGTGCGTCGGCGATCGCCTCCCGCTGACTGGGTCCATCGGTGGCCGTGTATGCGGCGTGCATCGCCACCTCATACATGTGCTGGCCGTAAGCCACCATCGCCTGCAGCTGCACCGCGACCCGGCCCGGGTCACTGTTGAGCAACGGACGGAACACCGCCATTAGCAGCTTCACCCGACGATCCTCCGGCGGTTGTGGATCCACCGGCGCCGGCGGCAACAACTCCGTCAACCCGGCATCGCTGACCTTCGACAAACGCTCGGCCACCTCGGGCGCGATCAACATCAACCGTGACCGACCCTGCATCTGGCCATTGGTCGGCAAATCGTCGGGGTGCAGTACAACCGACGCTGCCCCCGAGTCGAACCCCTTGAGTTGTTCCTCGAGCGCGATCACAGCCCGTAGTTGCGTGTCGTGGGCCTGAGCCCAACTCTCCAGCGCCAACATCGGATACGTCGCCGACCGCCCCCGCTCCCTAGCCGCAACCGACTCATCGACGCTGGCGAACTTCACCTGATCGGGCAAATTCACCCCGTCCGGCACAAAACCCAACCCATAGTTATTGGCCACCACGATCGTGCCGTCGTTGGTCAATGCGGTCAGCCACATGAACCGCGGAGCGGTTGTGCCGACGTTCAGCGCCGCCGCGATCCGCCGAGCGAGCTCCAACGGATCAGTACTGGACCGTCGCGACGCATTCGCAGCTGCATCGCGCTCGGCACGTGCCGCCGACACCGGAATTGGCGCGACCTGTGCGCCGCCACCGGCCGTCGGAGTAGATGCCGGGTTCACTGCCGGACCGAGCGCGCCCGGAGCCGGCGCACCGGGCGAAACAGGCGCGGCGGGAGGTGCGGTCGGTGGCGGGCCCAACGGCATCGGAGTGCTCGGTGCGGCACCGGTGGGCGGACCCGCACTTACCGGGGCAGAACCGGCGCTGGCCACTCCACCTGCTGCCTGTGCCATGGTTCCTGGTGCCGGCGGGGCTCCCGTCCCGGCCGGCGCGGTGTTGAGCGGCTGTGTGGTGGGCTGTCCGCCAAGTGGCTGAGACGGTGCCGACGACATCTGCTGCGGGGGCCCACTGGCCTTGGCAGCGTCTGCCATACCCTTCTGGAACTGATCCAGCGGATTCGTCGGCTGAGCACCCGTGCCGGCGGCACTGGTCGAAGCGCCAGTCGCCCCCGCTGCGGACGCGGCGTCCGAATTCGGCCCACCTGCCGACATCGGGGACACGCTTGGTCCCTGCGAACCGCCACCGGTCGGCGGTGGCGCCTGCGTGCCGGGTACCGCGGCAGGGGGAGGCCCAGCGGCGGGCGCTTTGGGCTGCGGGTTTGGTTTGGCGGGCCCGGGCGGTGGGGGCGCTGTCTGGTTGGATTGTTCAGTCGCGGGCGATGGATCACCCTGACCGCCAGGAGAAGCCGGATTGACTGGCCCTGGTGGAGGGGCCGGCGCTGTCTGGTTGGATTGTTCAGTCGCAGGCGATGGATCACCCTGACCGCCAGGAGAAGCCGGATTGACTGGCCCTGGTGGAGGGGCCGGCGCTGTCTGGTTGGATTGTTCAGTCGCAGGCGATTG
>NZ_JBEZJS010000002.1:394637-1054272 GCF_040704635.1 Mycobacterium sp. NPDC049093
CGATGGATCACCCTGACCGCCATTCGGGTCCGGCGTTTTCGTTTGTGCCGGATCAGGAACCTTCCCGTCCGCGCCGGCTGTGTGCGCTGGCACATGCAAATGGTGCGCTAAGGACTTTGCCGCATCGGAGACATGCCCCACGTTTTCGTCGTAGCCCTTAAGGATTTCATCATCGATCCGATCGGATCGAGTGTCTCTGAAGGGAATCTGAGGAAAGCCCTCGTTGTGAATGTCTTCGCACGTCTTCTGCACACGTTGCGCGGTCGAATTAACCAGATCTTTTGTGTCGGCGATCTTCTTTTCGATGAGTTGCAGTTTGCCTTTTACCCGCTCCGCGGCGGCCTGACTGAGTTCGTGATCGTCGATGATCCCGGAGGCCTCGTCGTAAGCCGCTTGGGCACCGGTGCCCTCCCAATGATCGGACAGCTTCATACGCTGCCTGCCCGCATCGGGAACAACCTGATCGCGCACGTTAGTTGCCAATGTGCCGAACGCGTCGGCGGCAGCGCCGATGGCCTCTTCGTCGGCGTGCGGCCACGCGGGGCCGAGTACAGTCTGGCCACCGTACTCACTGGTATCGGGTTGCTTAGTCCCCACTGTGGCTACCGCCCGTTGCGCTTCCTGACACGATTCCGAGTCTGCATACCGTTACCCCACTGCCTTGCAAGCGAACTCGACCACATTCGCGGCGCGAGTTGCCGCTGCTGCGAGATATTTATCGGCCGGGGTATAGGTAGGCAGCGCCTCCAAATAGGCCTTCCGGTACTGAACCGATAGGTCCGCGAGGTCGCGCAGCGTCGGATTCTCGCTTCTACGACCCAACGCGGAAAGCTGCGTGTTCAAAAGTCTCATGACGGGAACCACATCGTCGTTTGTCTTTCGTTGTTCCGGCGACCATTCAGTGCCAGGGATATCCGGACTTGTCCGGTTCCAGGCATCGCTATTGGCGTAGTATTGTTCTATCGCTGAATTCCATTCTGGGCAAACAGAATTCGGCTCAGACAGCATTTTTTGCGCATCAGCGGGATCGCGCACCGGCGCGACATCAGAAGGCGCCGGCAGGGCCTGAACCAATGGTCCCCGGGCGGCGGCTGAACTGTACGAAATCGCAGCGCATATTCTGTCGATTGCATCGGCCGCTCTGGCTGCGGCCGCAGCCAGGTTGTTGTTGATGGGTGCGTAGTTGGGGATGCTGTCGGCATAGGCTCGTGCATAGGCGATGAATTGTTCGTACAGTTCCCGCATGACTCGATGCGGGGTCAGTTTCGCTGAGGGGATGATTTGGTCGGCGGCATCCCGGAATGCCTGTCCGGCAGCCTCGTACTGACCACGGATCTCCGGCGTCCAGTCCGCGGCGGCAAGCTCCGGGTCGCGCTTTTCCCAGCCATTCGTGGTCCGACTGATGTACGCGCTGATTACGGGATACTGCGTTTTGCAAGAGGGGTCCTCGGTAATCACCGCCACGGGCCCGGTGTCATTAGCGCTGGCAATATCCGGGTGCGCCGCACCGCTGACGGATGCGGTCGGCGGAGCGGCCGTTGGCGAACCGGGGTCGCCACCGTCGCCCTTGTTCGCCACCGACAACGTGACCGCGGCGGTCACACCGACCACCGCCACTAATGCCACTCCACCCAGCGCCCACTTCCAGCCGTTGCCCCGCTTCCGAGCCTGCACCGGTTGCAACGGCGCCTGCTGCCAGGCCGGCGGCTGGTTCGGATTCGCCCCCGGATACCCACCCGGCCCGCCAAACGGTGGCTGGCCGCCATGCTGTGGTGGTTGGGAGCCGCCATGCGGCGGCTGAGAACCCCCTGCGGGAGGCACCGAACCAGGAGGAGGCGGTAGAGTCACCGATGCACCCCCACACGAGCATTCACGTCATTCATCTCAATAACCCTGCCGTGCTTCACAGCGCAACCTCCGGTGACGTCTCTGTCATTCGCCGATGCCGTGGTGCTTCACCAGGAATCGACGACTCTGTCTGCGGGGCACCCACCGGTGCCTGCGGACCACGGCCGGCATCCGCTCCGGCCGCGTCCTTGTTCTTGTCCTCTGGCGACCTGTCGTCGGAGGACTTGTCTTCATCGTCCATGTCTTTGCCCTCGGGCTTGTCGCCCGCAGATCCCGGCTGCCCAGCACCTTGAGCGCCGTTGGCAGCGGCATCGCCCTTGGCGCCCTCGCCCGGCTTCTCCGGACCCTGGGACGCCTGCTGCACGATGCCCTGAACACCCTGCATCACCGGCTGCACCATCTGCCCAGCCGCCCCCGCCGCTTGCATGGGTACCTGCACCGCCTGCTGCCCAACCTGCATTGCCACACCCATCAACTGGCTCAGCAGACTCCCGCCGCCATCACCAGCCGATGAAGCGGCAGCCGGGGTGCTCCCCGGAGAGCCGGCACCGAACGCATCAGCAGGATCCGACAGCTTGCTCCCTGCAGAGCTGATCTGATCCCCTCCCGCCCCATCGGTAGCGTGATACGAACCTCGGGCAGCCTGCAAATTCGCGGCGAAACGCTCCTCACGCGCACGAGTGGCGGCAACCTGCTGTTTCACGTCGGATTCATAGTCCGGAACCACCGCTGCCACCAGAACGCTGAGCGGGTCACTGCCAGCTGTAACCGGAGGGGCTGCCGGTACCGTTACCTCAGCCGGATCCCAGGCAAGCTTCGTCTCATCAACCCGAATACCGGGATACCCCATCCGCAATTCCCCTCGTACGACCCACGGCAGATCCACCAACGCAGGCATAGCACCTGCCAGCTTAACGGCCGTTCGTTCCCGTCGTATGCGCCAATCTCCAGCGGCGACTCCGGTCGGCCCAAGCTTCAAGCGAAGCCCCTACCGAGGCAAGTCTGTCGAGGGTGTAGGCCGCGCTTTGCGGTCAGGGCCACATGCAGCGAACTCGCCTGCTTTAGGCCACGTCTGCCGAACAACTCCACCGGAGCCGAACACCTTCTTCGCCCACTCGGTCCGCACCGGCCGCGCCCCAATTCGGCAGTGACCAAATCCCAACTCGTTGCCCCGATCTCACCGGGATAGTCCGACCTAACGTTGCGAAGCACCGTTTGCTGCCGCTCGGCCGTCGACGGTTCTGCGAGATTCCCGACGACGACGATTCAGGACCTCATGATCCGCGTCCAACGAGACCTTCCCAAGGTGGTATGCGGATGTTCCCCGGCGATGCGAGACTCTGCCTTCGTGGGGACTGTTCGAAGATCGAGTGTTCCGCCGAGGAGTTGGGCTGCAGCGGCGCCGGCCTAGTGGAATGGGATGTACCGGCCGGGATATGGCTGCGTTGCTGTGGTCGGCGTCTGAACCCACTGGCTGCCCGCACTACCCGCCGCCGCGGTGCCATGACCGGATTCGCCTTACGTCACAACGCAATCACCGCGTTCATCAACGGAGGCCCCGACAACCCGCTGCGTCCTGGGCATCTGGCCGCCCCGATCCGGCGGACGCTATCGCCATTCCAACTCGGCCGTGATGTCACCACGGTCGAACTGGTCCTGGGAGTGATCGAAGGTGTCGCAGCATTGGCCATCGCGTGCGAAACGCACGTGGGCGTCCAGTGGCACGACGTACATCAAGTCCACCACTGCCTTCAACTTCGTTCTTCTTCGAGCGCTCCGGCTACCGTGGTTTGCGTCAGGCAAGGGTGGGCATCCATCCGACCCCAGTCGGCAGCCTGCCATACTCTGTCGGAACGCCTGCGGAGATCGCCGCACGCGGAGCGGATTCAGGGGGCAGATGTGGCTTTGCAATCGATGACGCGATGGATCGCGGTTGGGGCATTCCCGGTGATCGGGGCTTTGGCCGGATGCTCCGGCAGCTTCGAGGTCGGCACGATGTCGTCTCCATCCTCGTCGCCCGCGTCTTCGTCGTCTCCCACTTCAAGCGCACCCGCCGTGCCCGAGGTGAGCAAGAAGGCGTTGGAGTCCGCCGCAATGAAGCAACTTCAACCGAAAATCGACGTCCCAATCGACTCCGTTGATTGCGACGGTGGCCTGCCCGCAAAGGTGAATGCGACCCAGACGTGCGCAGTGACCGTCGGTGAAGACACCTATCAGGCAACCGTGACGGCCACCGAGGTCAACGGCACGAATATCGACTTCCATATCTCGATTCCACCCGGTCAGGGCAAGTCGGGCGACTCATCGGGTCCTGACGACTCGTCACCCAGCCCGGCCAACTGACACGCCGTCAGTTAGCGCCGAACAGCAGAAATAACCGGGGATCATCTGAACATCGCTTGCATCGTGAGGCGACCAGATGAATAGTCAGGCGGAGCAGACCTCGGTACGGGAGATTACCCGCCGTGAACGTGACTGGCGGCCGCCGGTCGGCTGCCAAGGGGGATGACGGGCACATGGCACCTTACGGTTCCAACGACTGGGATGACGCCGACGACAACGGCTTCGACGCGCTCGACTTCGGAGCCCCGGTGTTCGAAGAGGGTTCCGGCCTCGACGCTTTGCCAGACCACCACAGCGGTCAGGAGTTTGACCACGGCGAGGCCTTCGACGCGGCAAGCGACTACCTCTACCACGCGCCCGACGAGACCGAGGTCAACGGCTTCGGTGCCGTCAACGACGAAGCTGAGCCCGAAGGGACAGAACAGATCCCGGTGGTACAGGCCATCAATCCGCCTGGCACCGTCGCCGTCAGCGCCTACCTCAACGGCTCGATCGCCAAGGTCGACCTGGATCCGACGGTCGTCAGACTCACCGAAGCCCAACTAGCGGACGAAATCTGTTTCGTGGCCGGCGTGGCCGCCAAACGTGCGACCGCCGTGCTGCACGGCGACGCCGTGAACATGCTCGTAGAGCATGGAATGGACGTCCGCGAAGCTCGGTACTTCGTCGAGACGAACATGCCGTACGCGACTCCGGAACAGGCAGATGGCGCCGACCAGGCGCTCATAGCGCGACACTTCGGCCAGTAGCGCTAGGCGTTCTGATCCTGGCTGACCCGGCCACTGTGGTGGCCAAATCATCGCCGCGCGTTCACTGATCGCCGTTGTCGATGATCAGGTGGAACGCGGGAACAGTCGTCTACGGCTGGCGTGCAAGGCATTGCCTGCATTGGGATGCCCCCGGGGATCGGACCAAGCGGCGCCTCACACGCTCCGGTACAGCAGTCCTTTGTACGCCCACCCAGAAGCAGTCGCAGTGTCTCGCAACGGATTCTTCATGTCGTTCGTATCGAATCGATAGTCGTAACCGTTGACGGTCCCTGACGCAGTCACCTGTAGATTGCCACTGGAATCGACCCGGATCTGGCGGAACCGATTGTTGTCGTCGCGGCGCCACTCCCACATCTGGTCTTTGGCCCGCAGTTCAGACTTCTCCGGATCCAACCGCATGAGGACCATGAAGCTCTCGTTGATGTTGATCTCGTCGAAGATCGGCTGCCACCGCGGATCGCCCGTCCGCCACTCCGCAACAAGGTCAACGCCCTCTTCGGATGTGCCCTGTCGCACTCGCCACGGCGCTGCAGCATTGTTCAACCGCATCAACCGTTGCCACAGTTCTTGAGGGGACACAGCAATGACGTCTGGCTCCGGCTTGCGGCTGCCGCTGCCGAAGAAATCAGAGAAACCCACGATTGCCGCTCAGGACATCGGCTTGTCGTCGACCTTGGCATCGAACTTGATGTTGTCGTCACTCACCGATGTCGCGGTGACAGTCACACCCAATTTCGTACCCTTGACGGTCAACACACATCGCTGCGTCGCCCCCACCTTGGCTTCAAGGTCACCGTCGCAGGTCACCGAATCCGCCTTCTTACCCGCCTGGGCTTCCAACTTCTCCTTGACCGTTTTAGCCAACTGATCTTTGGGCGTACCAGTGCTGCCGATATGTACGTTGGCCGAACAGGCGCCAAGGACTCCTGCAGCCACGAGCATTGAAGCAGCCAGCATTCGGCGCGTATCAAGCTTTGTATTTAGCATTGTCAATTCCCCTCTGAATACTTCTCACTACACCATTGGTTTGCGATCAACCTGAATATCGAACTTGACTTCGGCACTTTCGACGGCGGTCACAGTAACTGTGACGCCCAGTTTGGTTTCACCAACCACTAGCGCACATCGCTGGACGGCGCCAATTTCTGCGGGAAGGTCGCCGTTGCAGATCACCGCGTCAGCCTTCTTCCCGGCCGAGCGTTCCAAAAGGTCTTTCACGCGCGATTCTAAATGCTCTTTAGTCAGCCCAGCACGCCCAGGACTACCGGCAGGTGCATCAACCGTTTCACCGGTGTTTCGTCGCGCCTGGATGGATTCCATGAACTGCACGACCGCAGATTGCCCGGATTCATAGGCGTCCGCCGGCGCGCTGTACAGCAGCTGAATCAGAACCAATTTAGACGGTTCTTCAGTCGGTATTTCGAAGAGAAACTGGGACTGCTTGATATCTATGGATCGGCCGTCGAGATTGACGGTGAATTGAAGTTCCTGGGCGTACTGATCGGGCGGGGACTCCGAGATCATCCCTTCCCGCACCAACGTCAAATCCGTGGTCCTGCCGGCCAGTCTCTGACGGTACGTCGCAGCCCGCTCGGCTAGGTCGCCAGTAGGCCCCATGAGCTGTTCGGTGACCGTGATGTTCGTCGTGAAGGGCGCATCAAGATCAGCTCTGCGTAGCAAGACGATTGATGCGGCGTCCTCGTTCACGACCTGGGGCTCGACAGAGACCCAACCGTCGGGTACGTCGCCTGTGAGCTCAATACCCCGACCAGCCACATGTCCCCCTTAGAATCCGAACCACTTGCCGACCTTCTTGGCCCCGTCCTTGATGGTGTCGGTGACCTTACCGGGGTCAATCTCCACCTCGAAGCCCACCTTGCCACCCACGCCTAATGCGGCGCCGACCGATCCGCCGATCTTGAGCTTGCCGTCGTGGAACCCGGCATCCAGATCTCCCGAGACACCGATCCCGGCTTGCAACTCGCCGTGGGCCCCCACGCCGACACCACCCACGTCGACGCTGGCGTCCCCGGTCAGACGTGCGCCGGCAAAAGCTTCGGCCTCCAAATTCACGCCGTCAGCGCCTATGGACGCATTGGCGGTGGCGTCAGCTTCAACGGCCGCGCGTACCTCGCCCTCAGCCTCGGCGATGCCATAGGTTGCCGAACCCTTCGCCTCAGCACCAACCAAGGTCGCATTGGCGTTGGCACCTGCCGAGATACCGTCAGAGGTGACCTCTACATTGGCCTTCGCCTCAGCGCTGAGGACATCGACACCTGCGGTGCCCTTGACCTCAACGCCGTTGTCGAACGTGTGCTTACCTTCGGGAGTCTCCTTTGAATAGACCGAAGCCTTTCCGCTGGTGACTTCTTTCTCGTAGAGCTTTACGCCGGGGCCTTTTTTGGACTTGTCGTCGCCGTTCTTCCCGTCTTTATCCTTGCCATCTTTGTCTTTGCCGTCTTTTTTCTCGTCTTTTCGGGACCCGAAGTCACGCTCTTTCTTGTTCTTCGGATCGAATTCCTTCGACTTCTCGAGCAGCTTCTTCTTCTCGCCAGGCTCAAAAGCTTTCGCCAGGAGGTCATCCGCCTTATTCGCCGCTTGCAGCAGCTTGTCGACGGCTGACTGGGTGTTCTTCACCATCGTCTCGACGAGCTTTTTGCTCGCCGCCTGAAGCGATTCGACCGACGGCGCTATCACCCGACTAGTCGCCGCATCGATCACAATCCCGTAGGCCCCCGCCGTTGAACGAAGCGCCGCCAGTTGGGATTTGACCTGACTTACCTCGTTCGCCGCGGTCCGCGCGGCGGTGGAGACCCCCGTGGAATCCTGGACATGGGTGAGCAGATCGCTTGCGCGAGCCTGTGTCTGTTGCAGCGCCGCCGCGGACCCCTGGCCCGACCAGCTTTGGAACGCAGTCAGACTCCCGAGCGAGCCACTGACCCGAGAGGCAGCTTCAGCTCGGACCGCACTTGACTGGCTGACCGCATTGATTGCAGCAGAATCCCACCGATCGATATCGGCTACGTTCAAGCCCACGGATCAAACCACGCTGGAATCGAATGTGTCGCCGGCTGACTTCACCGACTCCGCTTCGGACTCATCGGTGTGGCCGTACATCGCCGCAGCGGCAACGAAGCGCTCACCGTGCCCGGAAATATTGTGGTGATGAATCTCGGCGTCCTCGTCCCATTCGGCCAACTTTGCGGCCAAGGCTGCAGCCGACTTGCCGATCCACCCGGACTGCGCTGCCGCGAGCTGCTGGCTCGAGGAGGCAAGTTCACCCCGCAACGTTTCAGCAAGCTCGCCTACCTGCTTGCCCGATTCGTGCACAGCCGCCGCGTCCACACGTAGTTGGCTCATCGGCCCCCCTCTACCAATGCTCAAACAGTCCGCCAGGCGCGGCCTCTCACGAGTAGCTAGCCTAACCCGCGGTCACAGGCCTCAGGTGCAGAAGTTTTAGCTCATGGGCCGAACCCGCCGGCTGAGTTCTCAGCTGCCGAAAAGCTCCGCCGGTGCGGAGTATTCCTGCGCCCAACTCGGTCCGCGCCGGCGCAGTAGGCCCGACCACGCTGGTCACCAAATCCCAAGCGCCGCTTGAATTTGACCGAAACAGTCCGACGTAGCGCTTCGAGGCGTCACCGTTTGCCGCCACCTCGGCCAGCGCTGTCCCGGCGTAGTCGAACGGGCTCCAGTCGGGCTGTTGAGCTGCATGGACACGAACGCCACCCGCTCGCCGCCTTGAAGGTCTGCACGGAAATCTGAGCGGGTTTACCCAGTTGGCCGTATACATCGGTGGCCGCGGCCTTCAAAATCGCCTCGCCCTCAGGCGAATTCTGATTCACGTCGTGCCCTTGCTGGGCTTCCCGCGTCGGCGACCCGGTCGGCGCACACCCCGCCCACTAATCGCCATGCACACGGCCACCAAGCCGGGCAACCAACACTCGCCGGCACCGAGTCATCACGGTCTGACGCTACCGATGCCGACGATGGGCACTGCGATTGGCATGCACCGCGTCCCTACCGGGCAAGCCTCCGCCAAAGCCCACCAGCCACCCCGTAAACCTCAGTGCAACCGCAGGTTTCGCAGCAGGTCGTAGACGCCGGCGATCCACAGCAGCAACGGAATCACCGCGGCAATGGCCAGGCCGTCACCCAGTTCCAGGATCCGCTTGGTCACCGGTGACACGCGGCGCACGCCGTCGGTCGCACCGATGGTGATCACCGCAACCAACCCGAGCGCCGTGTAGATCGCCAGCACCAGCCACGCACTGGCGGGATTCCATAGGCACAACCGAACCATCACACCGGTGGGCACGGTGACCGCTGCCGCGAGCAGTGCCCAGGAGCACCACCGCTCAGCATAGAGCCGCGACCGGAAGCCACAGATCACAGCCACCAGGGCGGCCACGATCATGCTGTGTACGAAGAAGTGTCCTTGCACCACAACGGCAATCGCGCCGACCGACAGCACCAGCGCACCCGCCGATAGGAACCCGATCAACAGCTGGCGGGTGAGCAGGCTGCGCTCCTGCAGCCGTGCCGCCGATTCCGGCACCGAGGCGATGATCGCCTTCCAGGTGGGCGAGGCCTCGTCGACCTCGTCGGGAGTGATGACCGGGTCGAGCAGCTCGTCGTTGGACACCGACTCACCGGGCGCCGGGATGGGCGGCAGGGCGATACGGGCAACGGCGACAGTGAGTTTGGCGGCATTGGTCACCACGATCAACCCGAACGCGATGGCTCCGGCCGGTACCCACGTGCCGCCGTCGTAACCGACGGCGATCGCCGCACCGGTGATGGCGATCGCCATCACCGCCGCGAATGAGGCCACGTCAGCCCGACCTCGTGGCCCGCCACGGGTCGCCAAAGTCAACAACAGCACGACCGCACCCGCTCCGGCCAGCTGCGGCGCGCCGAGAGAATCGGCGTCATAGGGCAACGGCACGGCCAGCGCCGCGGCGCCGCCCAGCACGATCGTCGCCGCGAGCATCAGGCTCTCGGCCAAATCCAGGTTCTGGTAACGGCTCTGCGCGGCGAAGCTTCCGCCGAGCAGGCCCAGACCGAACAGCCCCAGCGCCAACGCCCACCACCAGCCCTGGCCGGCCCCATTCCAGGACACCAGCGACATGACGGTGATGACTGTGGCGACCACCGGAATGGCGATGCCGACAAAGCGATTCAGTGCCGTGCGGTCGAAGACCGGTGATTCGTCGAGCACCGCGATCGCGTCGATCACGTCCTCGACAAGCGGGCGGTACCGCTCGGTGCGGCTGACCGAAACCAAGGTCAGCAACGAACCGTCGACCACCCCGGCATCATCCAGGGATTCGTCGGCCTTCAGTGGCGGCGCACCCGGGCGGGCGAATGCCCACATGCCCTGCTCGGAGAAATCGAAACCGGCGAGGGTGTCCTTGGGAGTGTCCTCGAGCAATTCGCCCAGGACACTCACGGTTTCGTCGATGTAGGTCTCGATCGCCGCCGTGGCGGGCAACACCAGATCCGTCATCCGCTTACCGGTGAGGATGGTGACGCGGGTGGTGGCCGGCCGGCCGGGCGTCGAGCTCGATGTGTCAGCGGCAGCTGCGGTCGCGGTCAACGCCGTTCAAGCCTGTCGAAATCGTCGGAAAGCGCAGCGGCCAGCTCGGTGATGCGCCGCTGGAACGTGTCGCTGAGCAGCTCGAGCTGAATCTCGGTGCCCGCGGCGATGTGCTTGTCCCACGGCAGCACGACGACCCGGCCCGGAGGTACGTGGCGTTCGAACTGCTGCACCAGATCCTCGACGTCGACGTTGGGCTTACCCGGCGTGACGTGGTTGATGACGACACAGGACCGGCCGAGCAGATCCTGGTATCCGTTCTGGCGCAACCAGTCCATGGTGATGGCGGCCTGCCGGGCCCCGTCGATCGAGGCGCTGGCCACGATGACCATGCCCGACACGGTGGACAGCACTCCGCGGGACGCCTTCTGGAACAGGCCGGCACCGCAGTCGGCGAGGACGAGGTTGTAGTAGCGCGACACCACCGCGGTGGCGCCTTTCCAGTCGTCGTCGTTGAACTCACGCTGTGCGCCGCTGTAGTCCTCGGACGACAGCACCTCGAGGTTCGCGCCGTTCATGCTCGTGTAGGCGCGAATGTCGTTGTAGCGCGACAGTTCCTGGTCGGCGAGCAGATCGGAGATCGTCGCGGCGGACTGACGCCCGGCCCGGTCGGCCAGGTTGCCGCCGTCGGGGTCGGCGTCGATCGCCAGGATGCGGTCACCACGGACCTTTGCCATGGCCGATCCCAGCGCGACCGTCACCGCGGTCTTGCCGACGCCGCCCTTCAGACCGAACACCCCGATCTGGTAGGAGTCACGGGCATTGCGCCGAATCCGGTTGTGCAGGTCAAGTTCGTAGATCTCATCCGGCGACAGACCGAGGTTGATCCGCGTCGTGAGATAGAGCCAGTGGCGCCATCCGCGCTGGGACGGCATCTTCACGCCGGTCTTCACTCCGACGTGCGACAACGCGTCGATCGCGCGGTGGTTGCCCATCGTGGCGGCCGAGGTGGGTCCGGGCGCGGCCGGAGTCGGGATGGCCTGCCCCGCTCGCCACTGGCCACTGACCTCGGGATCGAGATCGGCGAACTGCGACGGTGCCGGGCCGGGCGCGACGCGCGGCGCCGGGCCGGGCATGGCGCGGGCCTGCTCGTGCCGGGCGCCCTGGCCGAACTGCTGTTGCTGCTGCGGAGCCCGCAGCATGGAGTTCTGCGGCCACTGCGGCGCGCTCGCCGGCGGCTGCGGCATGGGCGCAGGCATCGGCTGCGCCGTCTCCGCGTGCCGAGGCTGCGGCGCTGCCTGAGTCTGGGTGGAGGCCGTGGGGGCCACGGGCACATCCGTGGTACTGGTTTCCCCAACCGGGACCGGCGGTGGCGCCGCTGCCGCGGCGGCCTTCAGGATGGCATCTCTGTCCACGATGGCCGTGGCGTCGTCGACCGGTTTACCCGGTTCCGACGAGTGAAAGAGCCGGTCATAGTCGGCCGACATGGGGACCCCTCAGATAGTCAAAAACAGATGGTTAGATCTTTACACCCAAGCGCAAGTGGTGGGCGGGTTCGGGCCATCGTCAGATGGTCCGAGCACCCGCCCACCAAAGCATGCTTGTTTGCCGCGTAATACTAGGCAAACATCCCCGAGACGCCGGCCTCGGTCTGGGCCATGGTCTGGCCCGCCTCGCTGATGGTCTGCGCGAGGTTCTGCAGCGCCGTGTTCAGCTCGTTGGCGGTGCTGTCCCAACGGGTCTGAACGGCCTGGTAGGCGTCCGAACCCGAGCCACCCCATGCTGCGGCGAGCGAGGCCAGCGAGCCCTTGCCCTCGTCCAGCAGACCGGCGGTGGTGCTGACGGCGCCGTGGATCTCACCGGCTCCGCCTTCGATACCAGCGAAATTCCAAACCTGTTCAGTCATGTGTTTGTCTCCGTTCTTGAGGTCAGTTAGGTCAGATGTTCATCGCCGAGGACAGCGTGCTGGCCTGGTCGTCGTCGGTGCTGGTGTACTGCGTGCCCGAGGTGTGGATGTTGTTCGAGATGTCGTTCAGTTCCTGCATCTGCTTGTTGGCAGCGTCCTGGAACCGCAGCAGTGCGCTCTGAGCGGCGTCGCCCGCGGCACCCCGCATCTGAGCCGCCAGGGCGCCGCCGGTCGAGTCGACCTGCGCCATGACGCTCTTGAGCTCACCGGAGATGCGCTCGAAGTTAGCAGCCTCCTTGGCGAGGACGGCGGCATCTGTATTCATCTGTGCCATGTTGGATTCCCCTTATTTTTCCTTTGTCCTCACCAGAGAAAATTTGGCGAGTCCTCCGGCCGGGTGGCCGGAAAGTCTGTGTAGTGGACGACTACCAGTCGTCGTCCCCGTCGTCGGTTTGGTCGTACGTGAGCGAGGTCGGCGCGATCAATCCGTCCTTGGTGCCGCCGCTCTTCTCTTCGTTGTTCTTGGCGGCGTGCACCGGTGCCCCGCCACCTCCGCCGGCGCCGCCACCGACCGGCGCCACCGGACCCGCGCCGCCCGCGGCCATGGCGGACACGGCAGGCTTGGCCTCGCCGCTGATGCCCAACATGCTGGACAACAGCGCCGTGCGCGGCGGAGATCCGAGAGCGCCAGGCAACGACGCCGCACGCACCAGGCCCGCGCCCGAGCTCGGGCCGGTACCGCCTGTCAGCGGATGGTTCGAGAACGGCGTCGCCCCCATCAGCCCGACCTGCATACCCTTGTCGCTGCCGCCCATGCTGGTGAACTGACTGACCATCTGGGTGACCTGCTGCAGCGGCTGGGTGAACATCTGCATCTGGCTCTGGACCATCTGCGGTATCTGCCCCGCAAGCTGACCACCCTGCTGCGCCATCTGCATGACCATCTGCATGCCCTGCTGCATGGGGTTCTTCTGGGACGGATCCTGCTTCTGCTGCGCCGCGCTCTCACCCTTGTTCGCTGCCCCGGCCCCCAGCTGCTCGGCGTGGTTGACCCACGCCCCAGTGCGCCCCGCAGTCAAGGCCACCGACTCGACCGTCGCCTTCACGGCGACGCCCTCCATAATCGCGTTGCGCATCATGCCCTGGGCGACCCGCGGTGCCGTCGACGCGAGCGCTGCTCCCGCGGTCGTCTCTCCGACCCCGGGCAACACGATCGGCGTCATCGGCATGATCGGCTCGAACAGCAGGTTGACGGTGGTTGCGGCGTGGTAGGCCTCCATCGCATCGGCGGCCTGATTCCACATCCTGACCCAGTAATCCATCTCATTCACGGCGATCGGCACGGTGTTGATACCGAGGAAATTCGTCGCGTTGAGCGTTGCAGTGGTGACGTGATTCTGTTCGATCTCAGGTATCGGCGGCGTCGTCGTCAGAGCCAGGGTGTACGAGCTCGCCTGGGCGCCGGCCTGCAGGGCGCGTTTCTGCGCCTGCATGGCCATCGTCCGCAGCCACAGAATCATCGGCATCGTCGCGGAGACCGCACGCTCACTCGCCGCGCCACTCCACACCGAGGTCAGGTTGGCGAGCGCGCCGGCGAGTTCGTCGGCTTGGGTCTCCAGCAGGATCGCCAGGCCTTCCCAACCCGTCGCGGCCTGCAGCATCGGCGCCGGACCAGCCCCGACCATCAACCGCGCGGTGTTCACCTCTGGAGGCAGCGCAAACCAGGTCGGTGGGACGGGCGGAACCGCAACCATTACCAGATGACCCTATCTGAAGACGAATTTGCCGACGAGCTGCTAGAGCGTGGTGGCCTGAGCCGCGTCGACCGCGTTGTAGATGCCCGCGATCTCCGCGTAGGCCGCACCCGCGCGGGTCAGCTCCTCCTGGGCGAACGAGTTCGCCGCAAGCGCCTCGACACCCTCGCTGGCGAAGGCCATCGCCGCCAAGGCCGAGACCTCGTCAGCACCGGCCGGAACCAGCGCGGTGACAGCGGCGGTAGCGGTGGTGCCACCGGCCAGACCACGGGCCGCGTTTGCGATCACCTGTGCCGCAACACCTTCGGCACCCGGGTTGTGCATCAACGGTTCCATTTGCTTACTCCCCTGTTTCGATTACAAATAACCAGGGACAAGCACTCAAGGCCGGCCTGGCATGAAGTTTGCCAAGCCGCCAAGGAATCTGTCCCCCGATCCCTTTGCTGGCGGGCCGCCGCCAGCGTTGCTGAGTGCGTTGGATAAATACTAACTGCCCTTTCGGGGTGGTGAGAACACTTATTCCGCGGGCGGGTCCACATAGGACGCCTGAATAACCTCCTTGCCGTCCGGCGCGACCATAAATGCCTGGCCAGGCGGCCTTTTCTTGACGATGATCTCCCGCGACGGGAAATCGTTCTTCTCGCCGGACAGGAACAACGTCGGCGAACCGGCGCCGAACGCAGCACCCACGAACTTGTCCATCGTGGCCCGGTGCGCCAGGCTCATCTGGCACGTCACGATGATGTGCAGGCCGATGTCGGCCGCCGCCGGCAGCAACGCACTCAACGGCGCCATCGGCGACACCATGCCCGCAGCGGCGGTGATCATGTGCCAGTCGTCGACCAGCAGCACGATGTCGGGACCGCTCCACCAGGACCGCGACCGCAACTGTGCGGTGGTCAGATCCGCCGGTGGCAGCCGCTTCTTCAGGTTGGTGGCCAGCGCCTTGATCGACTCTTCCAGCGATGCGCTGTTGCGGTTGATCGCGCCGGCGGCCAGCAGATGCGACTCGGGCACCGCGTCGAGCAGGCCCGATCGGTAGTCGGCCAGCATGAACCGCACCTGGTCGGGACTGTTGCGACTGCAGATCGCCTTGGCGACCGCATGTGCGATGGTGGTCTTCCCCGACTTCGGAGCGCCGAAGATCAGCAAATGCGGCGTCATGTTCATCTGGTTGTAGGCGACCGCGAGGTCAGACTCGCGCAGCCCCAACGGCACCTGCCAGCGGGTCCGGTAGTCGGAGTCGGGTCCGGGCGGATTCGGGTCGAGCTGATGGAGGTAGATCTTCTCCGGGAGCACCCGCACCTGCGGCGCCTGGTCGGTGTAGCGCGAGGCCACTTCCTGTACGCCTGCCGAGATGGCATCGACGATGTTGGCGGCGCTGTGTACGCCGTCCAGCCGGGGCACCCCGATCATCAGGTGGTGCTTCTCGAGGGAGACGGCACGGCCCGGTCGGTTGGCCGGGATGTCCCGGGTGATCCGGTCGATCTGGGTCTCGTTGACGTCACCCAGGCGGAACTCCACCTTGACGCCCAGATAGTCACGCACCCTCGATTTGAGCTCGGTCCAGCGCGGGGTCGAGATGATGACGTGCACGCCGTACGCCAGACCCTGACCGGCCAGGTCCTGCACCGCCGCTTCCAGATCGGGGAACTCGGCCACGAACGCCGGCCAGCCGTCGATCACGAGGAAGACGTCACCGAACGGATCCTGGGCAGCGGGGTTGTTCGGATCCTCTCGCATCTCACGGTAGGACGAAATCGAGCCCACGCGGTATTGCTTGAACACCTGCTCACGGGCCCTCAGCACCGCCTTGACCTCGGCCACGACCCGGTTGACCCGGTCCGGTTCGGCACGGGTGGCGACGCCACCCACATGCGGCAGGTCTTCCATGTACATCAAGCCACCGCCACCGAGGTCGATGCAGTAGAACTGCACCTGCCGCGGCGTATGGGTCGCCGCGGCCGACAGCATCAAGGTCTGCAGGAATGTCGACTTGCCGGTCTGCGGGGCACCACCGATTGCGATGTTGCCGCCGGCCGCCGAGACGTCGATACCCCAGATGTCCTGCCGATGCCGGCGCGGCTCATCCATGATCCCCAGCGCGAAGCGCAGTGGCTGACGCTGGTAATCACGCTCGACCAGCTCGTTGACCGGGGTCGGATCAGTCAGCGGCGGCAGCCACATCTTGTAGGCGCGGCTCTCACCGGTGCCCAACTGGCCGAGGACGACCTCGCGCAGCACCCTCGGTTCGGCATCTGTACTCATACGCGATCCGCCTCCGGCTCCTCGCTGGCCCTCATGAACTGACCGCCGTATCGAAGATCGGTGTCGTCGTGAACTGGTGAATCCGCACCCGGGCCTGTCGCTTCGACCGCGGTTTGGCTTCGCCGTCGGCCGACTCCTCAACCTCGGGCACGTAGTTGGCCCCGGTGTAGAGGGTGCTGAACTTCACCGGATCCTCCATACCCACCCGCAGGAAGCCCACACCGCTCTCCTTGTTGGTGATGTACTGCGCCTCGGGCGTACCGATCACCGCCTTGGACTCGGCAGAACTGGTGGTACGCAAGGCAATTCGGTACGTCAGGTTCGGCTCGAGCTTGTCGATCCGGACGCCGCCGGTGTTCAGCGACTGGGTGGCCAGCAGCAGGTGCACGCGCAGCGACCGGCCGACGCGGCAGATGCGGTCGAACAGCTGGATGAAGTCCGGGTGGTTCTGCAGGAGCTCGGCGAACTCGTCCACCACCACGAACAGCGTCGGCAACGGTGGCAGGTCCGCACCACGCTCGCGGTGCTTCTCGTACTCGGCCACGCCGGACAACGCACCCGCGGCGCCCACCTGCATACCGGCCTGACGCAGAATCTGCTGGCGCCGGTCGAGTTCACCGGTGAGCACCTCGCCCATACGGCCGACCAGCTCGGCTTCCTCTTCCATGTTGGTGACGACGGCCGCGGTGTGCGGCAGCTTCTCCATACCCAGGAAGGTCGAACCGCCCTTGAAGTCGGTGAGCAGCAGGTTGATCTGGTCGGGGTGGTGGGTGGCCACCAGCGACAGGATCATGGTGCGCAGGAACTCCGACTTACCCGAGCCGGTGGTTCCGATGAGCATGCCGTGCGGGCCGGCACCGAACTCGGCGCCCTCCTTGATGTCCAGCTTCATCACCTCGCCGGACTTGAGCTCGTGCCCGAACGGGATCTTGAGCCGGTCGCGGTCGGTGTCGGTGAACATCCGCCAGCGCGCCGGGGTCACCTCTTCGACCGACTTGGCGCCCACCAGGTGGTGCCATTCCTTGGACACCTTCTTCTGCACCCGGACGTTCTTGTCGATGATCGTTCCGGTGATCGACCAGCCGGCCAGCTTGCGGGCGATCCGGCCCGCCTGCGCCGGAGTCATCCGGTCGACGACCCGGGTGACCTCGCGGTAGTTCTGGTTCGGCAACTTGTCGTCGGCCGTCCCGTCCGCGTCGACCCGCAACCGGTACGCCGAACCCCGGTGATTGCCGAGCGTGAGCACGGTGACCCCGGCCCGGCCGTCGACGGGGAAACCGGCCTTGCCGCCGGTCAGGTCCACCACGATGACGTACGGGCCGCCGGGCGCGGCGTCGGCGCTGTGCGGACCGCGCGCGGTCAGATCGCTCAGGCCGTCGGGGCGGGTGTAGACCAGCCGGGTGGGCCCGGCCGCATCGGTGTCGGTCTGGTGCTGGGTGTGCGGCAGCCACTTGAGCCACGACCACTTCGGGTCTTCCGGATTGTCCGTGAGCACCCGGATCTGCAACAGGTCCGGCGGATGGAACACCGCCAGATGACAGATCATCGCGGTCAGCATCGCCGAGGCGCCGTCGATGTCGCCGCCCACGGCGATCGTCGGAAATGTCCGCAGCTGAACAAGTTTCGGGCAATCGTGGATCAGTCCGTGGGTGCGCAGGAACTTGGTCACCCACATGTGGCTGACCGGCTCCAGGTGCGGCTGCGGCGCACCCTGCGGACCCGCCAGCTCACCGCTGGTGTTCGGCTTGAGCAGCCGGTCCACCGCGATCTCAGCACCGATGCCGATCCGGGTTGCGGCATAGAAGTCGGAGTTGGCCTGACGTGACCACTGCCGATGCGTGCCGATGATCGACAACAGATCGTCGGGATGCGGTGCGTGGTAACCGAAGAACGAGACCTGCGCCGACGCCGACGACGTCACGCGGGTGCGCAGGCCGGCCAGATACCGCAGGTATTCCTTGCGGTCGGCATTGATCTCGGGGACCTTCTTGCCACCGGAGCCGCCGGCGCCCATCATGCCGACGGTGCCCATGATCATCATCAACGGCATCATCAGCATGTACGGCGACAGCTGACGCACACCGGTGAAGATCATGATCGCGATCATGCCGAGCATGCAGCCGCCCATGACCCAGGGCATGGCCTTCTGCATGCCCGACGGCGGGATCTCGATACCGAGGTCATCCGGTGCGGCGACGTTGATCTCGCCCGGTGTCAGCCGTGGCCCCCGCTTGACGGTCGGGGTGAACTTCTTGGTTGTCATGAGCCTTGCTTGCTTTCCACTTTGCGCGGATGGGGGTCGGCAGGCAGCGTGTCGTGCTCAAGCAACGCCGCGTCCTTCGACAACACCGGGCCCTCCACCAGCAGCCCGACGACCTGCCACGGTGCGTTCACCGCACCGGACAAGCCCAGATTCTTCGCCGCATCGTCGTTGGCGATGCCGTACCGCACTCCTTGCGGGTCGATGTAATACAGGCTCTCGCCCACCCGGGGATCCGGCGACTGCAGCCGCACGAACTGACCGCCTTCGATGTACACCGTTGCGTCACCGCCGATCTGGTCGATTCCGGTGCCGACCGCCGACGACGGGATCGGCAGCCGACGGCCGGCGATCACGGTGGTCTTGGGCGCCTGATCGCCCGGCTCCCGCTGCCAGGCCCAGCACAGCACCGGGGCGTCCTGACGCAGCAGCACCTCGAGCGGCTTGTCCGGCAACGGCGACCCGTAGACCTTCTCGGCGATCTTGGCGACCACACTGGCCTCGACCGACGGCGGCTGCAACAGGCCGTAGGAATTCGTGGCGCGCAACGCCGCAGCGGTGGTGGGGTTGACCCGGGCCACCCCGTCCGGCAGCACCACATAGTGCTGCGGGTCTGATTCGGTGGCCGTCTGGAAGACCGAACCGATCACCAGATTCTCCGGTAGGCCAACGGTATTCGGCGCGCCTGCGGCCCCGATCGCCGGAAGCTGCCAGGGGCCCCGGTTGGCCAGTGCGTTGAACAGCCCCTCGGAGACCGGGGTGGCCTTCGCGGTCACCGGGATGCCCACGGCCGAGCTGATCGCCCGGTCCGACAGGTCGATGCTGTGCCTGCCGTCCTCGGTGACCAGCCAGTTCCCCCCCTGGAAGGACACCAGCATGCCCTGATTCGGGCGCATCGGGCCGACCCCGGTGTCGGTTGCCAGCGACCTGATCAGGACGGAGGACTCCACCTTGGGCGCCGAGCTGTCGGGCTTGGCCACGGTGTCGCACAACGTCCACCGCGAGGCAGGTGCGCCGATCGGGGTGGCGTACGGCGCGCCGGGAATACCGATCGGCTGTCCCTTGGGCAACCGGTTCAGCTCCTCGGACTTCACCGCGGACGGGGTACCGGCATTACCGAGCGCCAACCGCGCCGAGGTCAGGTTGTACACCGGGCGAAGCAGATTGCTGCCGGGCAGCATCACGTACAGCTGATTGGTGGTGCGGTCCACCAACAACTGGTCACTGCTCTGCTTGCCCAACGGCTTGAAGTACGCCATCAGCCCCGCGCCGAGACAGATCAGCACCGAGACGACGACACCGGCGAACACCGCCCGGCTGTAGAACTGCAGCGGATCGTCGAACATCCGGGTATCGCGGCGCACGATCGCGTGCTCGACGCGGCGCAGCAGAAAACGCCAGCCGCTGACCTGGACCTTGGTGGTGAGCCGGAAACCTGCCATCGCTTATTCGCCGACATTCAGGCGGCTGTGCACCGCCGCGATCGCCGCTGACATGTCGTCCCCGTTGACCTCACTGAGCTGTTCGACACCCAGGCCCTCGAAGTCCAGCGACCGGGACAGCCGCATGTCGCGGTTCTGCTCACCGGCCTCCACCAACTGCCGTGCGTAGCGACCGTTACCTGCGATGTCGAGTGCCGGCTTGTTGTTGAGCGTGCGCTGGCTCAACAACGAGGCCGCCTCGTTGACGCGCTTGCAGGCGTCATCGTCGAGCCACGAATCATTCGACTTGGCAATGACTTTGGCGATCTCGACGATGTCGTCGGGCGAGTACGAATCGAACTCGATCCGGGTGGCGAACCGGGACCGCAGACCGTCGTTGGCCTCCAACAGGCGGTCGATGTCGTTGCTGTAGCCGGCGATGATGACCACCAGGCGGTCGCGGTCGTTCTCCATCCGGGCCAACAGGGTGTCCAGCGCCTCGGTACCGAACGGGTCGGCGCGGCCGTCGCGCTCCTGCACCAGGGTGTAGGCCTCGTCGATGAACAGCACACCACCCAGGGCGCGATCGATCGTCTTGGCCGTCTTGACCGCCGACTGCCCTTCGTACTCCGCGACGAAATCCTTACGGGAGGTTTCGATCAGCTTCGGCTCGGCGATCACGCCAAGGCCGGCCAGGATGTTGGCGACCACGCGCGCGATCGTCGTCTTACCCGTACCGGGCGGACCCGCGAAGATCATGTGCTTGGAGGTCTGGGCTACCTTCATGCCGCGCGCGGCCCGGATCCGGGCCATCTGCGTCGCCGCCCGGTAGGCCTCGATCTGCTCCTTGACCCGGCTCAGACCGATCTGCTTGTCCAGTTCGGCCTGCGCCTCGGCGAGCAGCTTGTCCCTCCCCGAGGTATCGGCCACCACGCTGGACGGATCCCACGGATCGGTGCGGGCAGCGATCTTCTCAGCAGTCGTGGTCTCCAGCCGGTAGGCCGGATCACGCAGTGCTGCAGTGACTTTGGGCTCAGGGAAGTTCGCCTGCAGCCATTCCAGGAGAACCTGGGCTGATTCCTCGTTGCCCTGGTAACGCCGCGCCATCGCCAGGTACCAGGCGATTGCCGGTGCGCATGCCTGGCCGGCCGGTGTGTCATTGGCCTCGGTGAGCCTGCGGTCGGCCTCGGTGAACAGTCCAAGGTTAGCCGCCGCGACACCATGCGCCACACCAGCGGCCGCGCCAAGGAACTTGTCTGGCCACTGGTCGGCGCCGCGTACCTGGTCGATCACATCGGTCCAGCGTTGGGCCGCACCGTAGATGACCGCCTTGACCCAGGCCACCAGATGGTCGGACCCGCCGGCCGGGGCATCCTCCAAGGCCTCCATCGCGTCGGCGTAGTTACCCTCGGCAGCCTCCTGCACGGCGAAACCAAGGGTGATCGCCAGCGGCGAGTTGATCGGGTAGGAGATGTCCTTCCCGTAGATGCCGCCGATCGGCACCCGCGCGCCGACACCGTTCATCGAGATCTCGGCGGTACCGGCCAGCTGCCCGAAGTTCGAGCGTGAATACCAGGCCCGGAACAGCGTCACCCGGTCGCTGTCACCACAGCGGATCCGACCCACCCAGGCGTCACAGGCGGTTTCGTCGTAATTGGTTATCTCGGTGAATATCTCGAGCGATCGGGCCGGCGAGCCGGACAGCATGCCCACCGCGCTACCGAACATTCCAGCAAGGTGGTCAGCCATCGTCGCCTCCATAGCGGTTCGAAAAGACCTGGGACCGAGCATCATCGGCCTGCTCGGGCGTAGGTAGATCCAGGTCACGGGTCAGAAAGTCGCGGGTCGCCGCGTCGTCGTGTCCATGCTCCCGCATTCCCGCGAGCATGAACGAGTACTGGGCGGACTTGGCCTGTTGAGCAGCCAGGCCCGCGATCACCAGGATCTCCTCGGCGAGATCCTGTTCGGACAGATTGGTGACTTTCGGTGCCAACTCGATCTGATGGACCCGGCCATCCATGAATGCCGTCACCGTGACGGTTTCGGGCGGATTGGTGACGGTGAACAGCGGCACCGTGAGTGTCTCGTCGTCCACGCCGGACACGTCCGCGAAACCGTCACCCAATACCGCATCGTCGTGCGGCACGACGTCGTCGTAGGTCCCGAGCGCATCGAGGGCCGTTGCGTTCGAACCGTCGTCCGAGTACGAGAAATCCAGCGCCGCGAGGTCGTCATAGTCGCCTTCGTCGTCGTCCGGAGAATGTGGCGGAAAGTCACCCACCGTGGCGGCCTCTTTCAGTACGCGTAGGAGCTTTCCGGATCAGACTTGTCGAACCACGAACCCGAGGGCAGGAATTCGATCAAACCGTCCAACGCCCGCTGCAGGTTGTCCTTGGTCCCAGTCAGGAAGCTGCCGTAGAGCTCCCCGTTGACCCTGCGCGGAATGGACACGATGCGTCCCTGCTTCGAGTCCAGCACACCCGCGGCCACGTCGACCTGGGAGGTGGTGCCGCCCGGATTGCGCTCGGACACCACCAGCTCCACCCAGCTCTCGGGCTCGGAGATGATGTTGGCGTAGACCCGAGCCGAGGTCGGCGGGATCCCGTAGCCGGTCAGCTCGTCGGCGGTTCGGCAATTGGCGAGCGTCGCCGCGACACCGGTCAACGGCTCGACGCTGGCCGGTTGGCCTTCGCCGAGCACAGTGGTCACCATGCCGGCCAGACCCACCTGTGCGGCCACTCGCTGCAGTACCAGCATGTCGTTGTCGCGGGCCGCGACCACGTGCCGGCCACCCTTGCGGCACACCACGAACCGGATCATCTTGCCGCCCAGGTCGCGACGCCACCAGCGCCCCTCCAGGGTGCGCTCGGGCCGGCTCAGCGTGTCGAGCATCGCGGCCACCTCGGGATGCGGGGTGCCGAACACGTCCAGCACGCTCTGGGCCGTGAGGTCACGGGCCACCTGCTCCCACACCGTCTTGCGCAGATCGGGCTGCGGAATGTTCAACCGGATTCCCATCGAAGGCGGGAAATCGGTCAGCCCCAGCTTGTCGGCGACCACCAGGATCCCGTCGATGGTCAGCTCGACCCCGACGACATCGTCGATGGCCGCGGTGTTCGCGTCAGCGCCAAAAGAATTTGTCATCCGTCGCTCCGCCTCTACCGAATGGATCCATGGAGGGCACCGGACATCGTCGAATCCGTCCGGTCGTATCCGCCCGCTGCGCGGGATAGTTTCGACCCGAGGTCTCGCGACACACTGGCCAAACCCGTGCCCGCGGTCCGACGCGCGTTGACCGCGCGCGCAATGGCCGCAGCCGACGCCGACGAAATCGGGCCATGCGTCAGACGCACCGCGGTGTCGACCCCTTCGACCACACCGGTAGCCACAGTCAGGCTGGTCGCAGCCTGACCTTGTTTGGCCGATAGCTCGTGCAAATGAGCGGTGGCAACCCGCAAATCACCCGCCATGAAATTCCCCTCGATCCCTGTCCCCGAATTCTTACCTGTCGATCACGGCCGCAGATCCGGGTACACCGCGATCTAATGTAGCCGCCGCTGCCACATGCAGCTGGCCCTGCTCGAAATCCGCCCCGACATGCACCGGAGCCTGCCCCGCCGCAGCGCCGCCGGCGGCCGTGGCTTCCAGGTCGGGAGGCAGTGTCTTGGCGGGCGAATCCTTCGCGCCGGCGGCCGGCGGATCGGCCGGCCCACCCGCAGAATCCGGGCCAGGCAGGCCACCGGCCTCGCCCTTTTCGGCCTCACCCAGCTGCTCCTCGCCGTCCTCGTCGTCCTGCTTGCGGTCCTCGTCGGGTTCGTCGTCCTCGTCCCGATCGTCGTCCCGGCCGTCCCGCTCGTCGGCGTCGGTATTTCCCGACGCCTGGTCGAGCTGCGCGGCGTCGGCAGCGGGGCCACCTGCCTGCCCGGCCGCCTGACTCGCCATCTGCGCCGCCTGGGTCCCGGCCTGCGTGGCAGCCTGCGCCGCCTGGGTGAACCCGGCGAGTATTCCGCTGAGCGGGCTCACCAGCGAGCCCAGGATCCCGCCGAGAGCGCCGGCCGCGCTTGCCGCCGCATCGGATGGCGGGCTGCCCGCACCCGGCATGCCGGTGGGCATCGACGGCGAGGAAGCCGACGGCATCCCTGCCCCACCGCCCGACGGAGCAGCACTACCGCCGCCCGACGGGATGTCTCCGCCGCCGCCCGACGGGACCTCACTGTCTGACAGAACATCGTCGCTAGCAGTCAGGACGGCCGGATCCGCGGCCTCGGGGTCCGGCGGCCCGGTGGGCACCTGAGAATCGTCGGGCAGCGGCTCGAACTCCGCGCCGGCTGCGGTGGTGCCGCCGGCCAAGGTCTCGTACCGGGCAGCCGCGGTCTGCAATACGGCCGCGTTCTCATCGATCTGGCCGCACAGAGTTCTGAGATCGTCGTTCGAGTCGCCGACTGCCTTGGCCACCATCGCGAACTCGGCCGTCATCTGGGCCGCTGTCCCGAAACCCGGAACGATTCCCGCACTCGTGGTGAGCAGACTCATCGCGCCCAGCCAGTCGGAGTGTCCGTCGAGACTGTCGCGGGTGGCCGCGATCTGGCCGGCCTCGGTACACAGCACCCCGGCCACCATGGTGTCCAACCCGGACATCGTCTGGACCCGGCCGACCTGTTCGGTGTTGCGGCCCGCGTAGGCGCTGGCCCCGCTGCTGTCCCAGCTGTCGTCGGGGAAGGCCGACACGAGCACCTGCCCGACCGCGCCCATCTGGTCGGCCCCCTCACCGAAACGATGTCCGTCCTCCGGATCGCCGACTCCGGTGCTGTGCTTCATCGACTCGATGGTCTGCTGGCCGGCGGCCAGGACCGGCGACCGGGCGGCTCGGATCAGCCGGCCGCCGATCTGCGACGCGAAGAAGTTGGCGGTCTTCTGGCTGAGGTCGACCATCTGGCCGCCGAACGTGGATACCTGCTCGAGTTCGGAGCCGACGGTGTTGCGGACGATGAACTCTCCGACCTTCGCGGCACGCTCGGTCCACTTCAGATTGTTCCCGAGCACGCCTTTGCCGAGATCGGCAATATCCCCCAACAGTCCCATACCCCGTGTCCCCTTCGCCGGAACAGAGATTACCAGCGCATTCGACCCGGTCGGTGCACCAATTTCGGGCTCGCGACAGCCCCGGGACGACGGCCCTAGAACCCCCTCCGACCACCAACTATTGCAGTTGAACGGTCGTTTTCGCAGAAGCATCCGAGGGGTTACGCCGCACGACTGGGCGGCCTCTCAAGGGTGCCGCCGCAAGAGCCTTTCGGGGTGCCGCCGGAGGTAGCACCCGACCTCGCCGCGACCCGCTTCGGGATTTGCCATCCAAATTTGCTGCGCCGTCAGTTCAACCGGAATACGGACGGATCCTGCAAGCCGGACGGGTTGTGGTCGATACTTGAGCACGGTCAAAGTTCCCTTGTGTGAGTTCCGGAGGAGATTCAGGCGTGCCCGACCCCGACGACACCTTGCGTAGAGAGCTCGGCTGGACGGGTCCGGAGGAATCACACTTCGAACCCGACACCAGGCCGACCCGCCGCAAGCCACCAGAGCCGCCGCCCTCGATACCCGGGCGGCCCCCGGTGGATTTCGTGCCGTCGAAGGCTCCCGCCGGCTCCGGCTCCGATGATCCCGGCACGTCGCAAGTCGTACCCGTCGACCGCGACGCCGAGCGCGCCCGCAACACGTTCCGGGAGGCTCCTCCCGCGCCCCCGACCCCGCCGCAACAACAGGCACCTCCTCCTCCTCCGCCGCCACCACCCGCACCGCCGCAACCGCCGCACGACACCCATCAGGCCCCGCCCCGGCCGGATGCCTGGGAGCAGGGCCCGCCCGGCTGGCAGCTTCCGTCGCAGCGTCCTCCTGGCCCCGGGGGTCCGCCGCAGCCGCCGTACGGACCACCACCCGGTCAACCCTGGCCCCCCGAAGGCGGATTCGCACCGGATCCGGGTGCGCCCGCGCCCGGTGTGCCGCCCCTGCCGACCGGCTCCTACGCGGACCGCATCCGGGTCAACGACCTGGTTCCGCCGAAGCGTCAGCCACCGGGCAGCGGTTGGCGCTTGTTCGTCTATCGGGCCACGTTCGGGCTGATCAATCCCGGCCCGTCGCCCGAAGATCTCCGGGTCGCCGAGTTGGAGACCAAGATCAAGGGGCTCCTGCGCGGCCACTACAAGGTCGGGGTGATGGGCAAGGGCGGGGTCGGCAAGACCACCGTCTCGGCGAGCGTCGGATCGATCTTCGCCCAGTTGCGCCAAGACGATCGCGTCGTGGCCATCGACGCCGACACCTCGTTCGGCAAGCTCGGCAGCCGCGTCGATCCCCAGGCCCAGAGCTCGTACTGGGAGCTGGCCAACGACAAACACCTGGACTCGTTCGCCGACGTCCGCAGCCGAGTCGGCACCAACGCGGCGGGGTTGTTCGTCCTGGCGGGCGAGGGCACCCCGGCCCGCCGCCGCGTGCTCGACGCCGCCATCTACCGCGAGGCGACCACCCGGCTCGACAAGCATTTCTCTATCTCGGTGGTGGACTGCAGCTCGACGATGGACTCACCGGTGACCCAGGAGGTGCTGCGCGATCTCGACGGCTTGATCGTGGTGTCCTCCCCCTGGGTCGACGGCGCGGCGACTGCCGGACAGACGCTGGACTGGCTGGCCGCCCATGAGATGACGGACCTGCTGCAGCGCACCGTCGTGGTGCTCAACGACTCCGACGGCCACGCCGACAAGCGCACGCGGACGATCCTGGCCGGACAGTTCTCGGGTCAGGGGCAGCGGGTGATCGAAGTGCCGTTCGACGGGCATCTACGTCCCGGTGGTGTTGTCGATCCGCGGGAGATGTCGATGCCGACCCGGCGCCGGTTCCTGGAGATCGCCGCGGCGCTCGCCGAGCACTTCCCGACCCACGACGAGCGGCGGGACCGCTAGCCGGGCCTGCTCAGCGCATCGCGCCGATCAGCGCCTCCAGAGCGTGGACGGCGGATGCGTCGACCGGATACTCGGCCTCGGCGCGCGCCACGATGTCTTCGGAAACGCCGGCGGCCGTTGCGGTCTCACTGATCGTGAGATTCGACTGCCGACGGGCGGCATACAGGCGCTGCCCGAGCGTGGCGCCGGGCGCGGTGGCGGCCAGGGTGGTCAGCTCGTCAATCTGGCGCCGCACCGCACTGAGTGCTTTGATCAGCGCCGGGGTCACCATGCTGAGCCGCGCCGCGCGGGCAGCGACCGCCTCGAGCTGACGCAGGTCGGCGAGTACTGACGTGACCCGCGGGGTGAACTCCGGGTCCCCGACGGCGGGCAACGTAGCGATCGTCGACTCGAGGGTGTTCACCGCGGTGAGGACCGCCTGGGCGATCAGCGGTACCTCGTCACTGGCCGGCGGTGTGGTCGTCAACGGCACGGCCGCGGGTAGCGCGGTGACCACTGTCGGCGGCTCGATGTGTGCCGGAGCGGACATCGCCGGATCGGGTACCGGCCCACCCTGCCGGAGCCGGGCGATGGTGCCCGGCGGCCAGCGCAAGACCTCTTCGAGTTTGAGCCGGGTGCGCTCGCGGGGCCAGCTGCGGCCCTTCTCGAACGCGATGAGCGCTCCGGCGTTGATGATTCCGTCGGCGGCGAGGCTGCGCTGGCTGATGTCCAGTTCGCGGCGCCTGGCAGCGGCTGCAGCACCAGCGCGGATGAGTCCGACATCGAACTCGCCCGTGGCGAGATCGTACTCAGCGTCGGTCATACGGGGCTGTTTCCTCGCCAATGTGCTCAGCCTCAGCCAAGTGCTGAAGCGGTTGCCGGGACCCCTCAATCCTAACCCCAGACTGCAGCACCGCTACGCATTGGGTTTTTCGCATTCGTAGCAAACAACCCCGACGCTACGGCTTCGCGGCAGGACAAACCGCAGCCCTGCTACGGGTACACAGAGGTACCTGTCGAGGTTCTGACGTGCACTTTTAGATCTATATCGACTTTCCGCTGGTGGTTCACCATCGTTACCAATGCAAATTTCCGTAGCGTTGCACCGCTGCGGTTTGAACGAAACTGTTGCATCGCTACGGTTCTTGCTATAGCGTTCCCCTCAACGCGGTACACACCGCAACAAAAGTCCTAAACAGGAGCAGCAGCATGAACGCACTCATGGCCAACGGCATCCCGCTCGGCGTGTGCACCAGTGACCCGGAGCGGTGGACCTCCACCCCCGACGATCAGGCGAAGGTCATCTGCCGGGAATGCCCGCGGCGCTGGCTGTGCGCACGCGAGGCCTGCGAACTGCCCCGCGCGGAAGGACTTTGGGCCGGCATCATGGTTCCCGAGGCCGGCCGTGGCCGCAGCTTCGCGCTCAAGCAGCTGCGATCGCTGGCAGAGCGCAACGGCTACCCGGTGCGCAAGCTCGGCCTGGTTTTCCACGAAGCCGCCTGATCCCGCTCGGCAACACGGTCTTCACCAGATCTTTTTTCTGGCCTTCTCGCTGCCGATTCGAGGGGACGGCAGGGCGAGGGCGAGTTTCCACTGGGGGAGGAATAGGGGCCCGGGGTGTGTCGTTACACCCGCAGACGGTGCCGGGCATTGCCCCGGGCCCCACACCAGAAACGTCGCTTCGAGCGACCACGCGCCGCGAGGCGCAGTGACGGCACCGTCCCCCAACTTCTCTCTCCCGTTACCGCTCGAGCGTGACGACCACCGCGTCGAGCAGACTGTCCACCTCGTCCTCGTCGTAGCCGCGCTGAAACATCGGCGGCTTCGGGAACACGATGTTGCGGACATCATCGGCACCCAGGTGCCCGCGCCCGTCGAGCCTGCGGGCCACCAACGCCAGAAAGTCGTCGACCGACTTCTTGTCGTAGCCCCGCTTACCCAGCGGCGGCTTCGAAAATTCGGTGCTGCGAACATCTTCGGCAGTCAATCCCCCGGTCATGCCGGTCATGCTAACCGCGCACCGAGGCCGCCGGACGCGGTTACCGTGAGGTTCATGAGCAACACCGACACGGCGCCCGCCGAAGTCACGTGCACCAACTCGGAGTTCACCGGGGTGCTGCATCCGCGGGAGGTGCCGCTGGGCGGGCCGCGCGCACTGCTGGTCCGGCGCACGCTGCCGCAACGTGACCGGTCGATGATCGGCGCCTGGTGTTTCGCCGACCATTACGGACCGCACGACGTACGAGCCGCGGGCCGAGGCATGGACGTAGCGCCTCATCCCCATACCGGGTTGCAAACCGTGAGTTGGCTTTTCGAGGGCCTGATCGAGCACCGCGACAGCGCCGGGGTCCACGCCATGGTCCGCCCGGGTGAACTCAACCTGATGACGGCCGGTGCCGGGATCTGCCACTCGGAGGTCTCGACGCCGGAAACGACGATCCTGCACGGCGTCCAGCTGTGGGTGGCGCTGCCCGATGCCGCCCGCGACACCGGCCGCGACTTCGCGCACTACACGCCTCCGCCGCAGACCGTCGGCGGCGCCACCATCCGGGTGTTCCTCGGCGAACTCGAGCAATCGCAGTCACCGGTGCACACCTTCACGCCGCTGCTGGGCGCCCAGATCGACCTCGACCCGGGCGCCGAGTTGACGCTCGACGTCGATCCGGCCTTCGAACACGGCGTGCTCCTGGACCAAGGCGCGATCGAGGTGTGCGGGACCACGCTGGCAGTCGCCGATCTGGGATACCAGGCCCCGGGGCGTACACAGCTTCACCTGACCAACCGTGACAGCGGCCCGGCCCGCGCGGTTCTGCTCGGCGGACCGCCGTTCACCGAGGAACTGGTGATGTGGTGGAACTTCGTCGGCCGCAGCCACGACGACATCGCGACCTACCGCGAACTGTGGCAGGCCAACGATGCCCGCTTCGGCGACGTCCGGGGCTATGTCGGCAACATCGCGCGGTTACCCGCGCCGCCCCTGCCGAACGGACGGCTCAAGCCCCGGCCGCGCCCCTCGAGCTAGGCGTTCAGATACTGGGCCGTGCTGCCCCCCACCGGCATCTCGGGCAGCCCGAGCTTGCGGTGGTCCCAGCTGCGCAGCCGGCTGGGAACGACCCGCACCGCGATGCGGTTGTTCATCATCTGGTCGACGAACGGGCGCATCTCCTCGGTGTAGGGACCGGTGTAGCGCTCCCACACGCTGATACCCACGCGCAGAATGGTTTCCGGATCGTCGACGATCTCCGCGGTGCCGTCTATCGACACCCCACGCAGCGTGTTGTAGGTGTCGCCGTCCTCGATCATCGTCGTGATCGTGGGATCCCGACGCAGGTTGACCGCCTTCTGCGACTTGGCTTTCGTCTCGAACCAGATCTCACCGTCGAGCACCGCGTACCACATGGCGACCAGGTGCGGTCGGCCGCTGGGCAGCACGGTGGCCATCGTCGCGGTTCGGCTGCGCTCGATGAATTCGGCGATCTCATCGTCACTCATGACGATCTTCGTGCGCTCGTTCTTGCCCACCTGTCACCTCTCTGATCGGTCAGCCCACCATAGCCACGGCCCCACCGGCCCCCGCGAACGCGGTCGGTAACCCGACCGGCCGCCTACAGCACGCCGAACTGTGAGGTCACCCACCGCACCGGGTCCACACACCGGAATGGGGCAATACCCCTGGCGTGCAGCCGATTTCCGGTTGGCGGATGCCCGAGCGCCGACACCGCGAAGTACCGGGTGGCCAGCCGCGCTCCGGCCGACGGGTTCTCCACGGCTGACACGATCGAGCCGCCGTGCAGACGGGCCAGCAGGCTGCGCACCTCCTGATCGAGCAGTTGGCCGTCGACGTCGTCGTACTGCTTGCCGTCGGAGGTGTCCCGCAGGAAAGCCGCTCCCCCGTTGGACATGACCAACGCCCATTCCGAACCCTGCACGTCACGCAGGGCCCGCAGCACGTCGAACTTGGACAGGATCACCGCCAGCTTGGGCTGACCGGGATTGACTGCCACCAGCAGATTGCCCAGGACCGAGCGTGGCTCCCCGCCGCTGAACGGCTGCGGCGGCAGGAGATCCTGCAGTTGGTCACGGATCGCCTTGACCCGCAGCGGGTCGAACATGAAGAACACCGCGTCGGCGTGGCCGAAGAACTGGAAGGGCGGCGCGCGCAGGTCACCGTTCTCCAGGTCCTCGCCCGCCACGTCGCGCAGTACCAGGAACCGGCGCACACCGTGCCAGCTCCCGATCGAAAACACCAGGGGTTCACGCTGATTCGGAGCTTGGGTGTGCACCGTCGGGGTGGGAGGGAGCAGGCCCCGCTGCACATACAGCGGGCCTTCGTAGTTGGTGGCGTAGTTCTGGGCAGTGGCCCGGGTGACCGGTTCCAACACCACACCGAACCGCTCGCAGAGCAATTCCAGCTGCTTGATCAGCACGGCGATGTAAAGGCTCTTGCCCGTCGCCCGCGCACCGGCCAGCGCGATGCAGATGGCGTGGCCCTCCCGGAAACCCTCGGGGAGGGTGAAATGGCAGACCGGGCAGATCTCCACAGCGGGCCCCTGCAACGCCCGGTTCGCCTCGGACACCGGAGGCGGCGGACCGTTGTACCCGGGAGATCGGGTCCAGGTGTACAGCGGCCCACAATCGGCGGGCGCGCCCACGTAGGTCGAGGCGACATCGTCGCGGTACCGGGTGCCGCCGGCCTGGGCCGGCAGGGTCCACAGATGGTTGTTGGGACTCAGCTGGGTGAAGCAACGCGGGCACTTGCTCATGTCAGCCCCGGCTCCCCCTCAGTCGTTCCGCCAGCGACGGATTCGCACCCCGCCGCGTCATCAGCCTGTCCACCATCTTCCGGTACCCGCGCATCGTCCCCTCAGAGGAATCACCCGACAACTGCGCCATCAACACCACCACGGATTCCGCGTCGGCGCCGCCCATCGTGGCAGCCACCTTTCCGGCCAACACGCCCGCGAGCTGCTCGACCGGGTCAGGGGCATAGGCGGCGGACTCCGCTGCCGCGTTGCGCAACAGACTGAGCGCCACCACCGTCACCGGCGCCAACTGGCCGCCGTCGACCAACGGTAGTACCCGGGCCACTGCCTGTGCGCCGCAACCGCTTTCAGCGGCCAAAGCGTTACAGGCCTGCGGATAGGGCTGGCCGGCGAGCACACCCAACAGCGCGAACGCCAGCAGCCGCACCGAGAAATCCGGGTGGACGGTCTGCGGTTCCACCTCGGCCAGCACCTGATCCCACAGCGGCGAGTACGCGCTCTGGTGGGTATGCAGGTACCGCTGCTGCAACCAGTTCCGCGGCTCGATGTGGCGGACCGCTGCGCAGGCCACCACCACGCCGTCGCCGTCGTCGTTGTCGTCGATCACCTTGCCGGCCAGCTGTTGCAGTGCCGCCGAGTCCGCGGCACCGAGAAGTGTGCGCACCGCGGCCCGGCCCGGCAGCTTGTCGGTACCGACCGCGAGCAGGAGATCCCGCGGATTCCAGACCGAGGCCGCCACGGTGGCCTCAAAGCTGTCCGGATCGGTGGTCCGCAGCCACCACAACTGCGCGCCGGCATCACCCGGATGCCGCGCTCCGCTCCGACGCGACCGGAGCCCGCGCAGGGCGGCGCGGATCCACACCGAATCCCAGGGCTGGGCAGCGGAGAGTTCAGCCGGCTCGGGCACCGGGCCGGCCTCGGCCAGCCAGTCCAGCACGTCGTCGCCGATGACGCTGCCCTCGGCGTCGCCGTCGCGCAGCAACCAGGTGCCCAACGCCAGCCGCTCGGCGCCGCCGATCACCCCGCGCACCCGCGGATCGGCCAGACCGGGCAGCACACCGTCGGTCAGGGCGACCTGGAGTCGGTCATCTACAACCCCGGCCCGCAACAGCAGATCGACGACCCGTAGCAACCGGTCGGCGCCGTGCTGCCTGCCGCGGTCCAGCGCCGGTCCGATGGCCGCCCGCAACGACGAAGGTGTTGGTTTCCCGTGAAACGTTCTCGGCCCCAACGGGATTGGTCCGTCCTGCGACATCCAGGCGTCGTCGACGATGGCCCGGGCGAAGTAGGTGGCATCGGCGTACGTCGCTCCGGCACCCTCCGGCAGTTCGTGCCGCGCCCGCCAGGCGTCGGCGGTGGTGACGCCCACCACAGCGGCGAGCACGTCGGCGATGATGTAGGCCGCCGCGGAGCCGACCAGTGCACCCGCCGGGGAATGCGCGGCGATCACCTCATGGGCCTCGGCCTGCGCGTCGGCGAACTCCGGGTTCCCAGCCACCGCCATCGCGATCGGCCAGGCCGGATGCAGCCCGTCATCGCGCACCTGGCCGGAATACGTGTCGATGTCATCGAGGGCACCGCGGGCCGACGCCACATCGAGCAGCACCACCTGCGCCATCACCGACCACCGGGTCACCTCGATCCGGTGCCCGCCCGCGGTGCGGTGCGGATCTCCGCCGAGCTCACCGAGCGACACGGTCTCGGATTCGCTGATCACCACCATGCCGGGTTCGACCGCGGAAAGGTCCTCGAACGGCACCGCGCTCAGCACCTGGCCGTTGTGCGGCGCGACCTGCTCGGCACGGTCGAAGGTGGAGAAGCTCAGCCTCGCCGCGGTGCCCGGCGACATCAGGAAACTCACCAGACCGATCCACTGTGCCGCCGCATCCGGGGACTGCACACCCAGCACCACCGGCGGCCCGCCCGCGAGCGCCGCGGCCACCGCATCCAGGAGCGCGAACAGCGTGGCCAGCCGCCAGGTGGTGGTGTCCAGCGCGAACGCCACCACGCTGTCCTTGGTCACCGAGCTGCCCAGCTCCGGCAGGGTCGCCGGGAGTTCGGCACGGGCCACCGCGGCGGCGCCGTAAGGCTGCAGCCAGTGCGGTGACCGCCACCGTTCGATGGCCCGGCAGCGCGGGTGGGTGTCGGGCGCGCGGTCCAACAGCACGTGGGCGAACACGTTGCCCGGCCGGCCCGTACTGTCCGAGCCCGCCGGGAAGGTATGCCAGTACCCCGCGCCGCCGGGGACATCGCGGTACGCCAGCCGGCGCGGGCCCAGCTCGAGCTGCTCGGGGGTCGGGAAATCGGGCGTCTGGTCCACCGGCCGGAAGACCGTGTGGACACCGGCTATCAATGCCTGGGTCTCGGCGGGCGTGAGCCCACCGGTCGTTTCCTTGACCTGCCAGCCGCCGACGGTCCCGACGGCATCGAACGACGTGTAGGCGAGCTGGCCGTAGCGCGACGTCATAACACCGTCGCGGTGAGCTGCAAGGTCGGCGACGGCGGGTCCAACAGTGCGACGGTGCGCAACTGGAGTGGGTCGGTGATATTGAGGAAAAGACGGATCCAGCCGTGCAGACCACTGACGTTGGCGGCCCACAGTTCGCCGGCTCCTGACGCCGTCGCCGCCGTCCAGCGCAGGTACTTGGACGGATGATCCGCCAGCTGGCCCTGCGCATCCAGCGGAGCGACGTCGACGGGCTGACCGTCATGCACACTCAACGGCATCCGCTGCGGATTGTTGACCAGAACGAACGCCGGCGAGCCCGGCACTTCGTACTCCGACCGCACGGCGACGGTGGCCGTCGTGGGGAACCCGCCGGGATCGCGACCGATCCGCACCGCGTACTGCAACCTCAACATGCCCGCGTACTCGATGCTGGCCACCGGCCCGGTCACCCTTCGGCCGCCGGAGAACGCCACCGGCGCGAGGTGCAGTGAACATCCGCCCACCGGGAGCGCACCGGTCAGGTGCATGCCACCGTACTTCTCGTAGTCCTCCAGGGAGATCTCGAAGGATCTGCCGGTCAGGCCGGACCGAGGGTCGTGACCCTTGGGCGCGAGAGTCACCACCACACCGGCCGCGCCGGCCGGCCATTCGAACGTCAGCACCTGCTTGTTGCAGTACTCGACGAGTTCGACTTCGCGGATGGTTCCGGTGTGTACCGCCGATACCGTGCGGCCGAGGACCGCCCGCCCGGCCAGGATCGTCACCGGCGTGACATAGGCCCGGCTCCACCCCTGGGGCCACGGCACCCCGGTCATCAGGGTGCGGGTGCTGCCGTCTGGTTGTGCCTGGTTGGCCGCCGGCTGCCTCAGGCGTAGGTCCGGCGCCAGCCCCACCTGCTCGAGGGCGTTCTCGGGAAGTTCGGTGGACACACTCCCCGCGCTCGGACCGGTCTGGCTGAGATAGATCGCGACCTCTGCTCCGGGAGCCGCCCAGGACACGTCGAACGACTCACCGTCGAAGGCGGTGTCCACCGAGATGTCGGTGACCGCGGCGAGCACCGCAGACACCTCCACGTCGGCGTCGACGGCTTCCGACAGCTGCACGCCCCCGTCGACGTTGACCGCGCAACGCACCCGGTAGCGGTAACGCATACCTCGGGCCGCCCCGGAGTCGACGAAACCGGTCCGGTGCTCGCCGTCGGCCAGGATCCGGTAGCGGGACTCGTCGATCGCGGGTGCGTCAGCCTCCTCGAGCGGGATGCGGTGCACGTGCACGGCGCTCGTCGCGGGCGGTGACGTCCACTTCCCGATCACCAGGCCGCTGTCCTCGCGGATGGACACATCACCGGGCGGTGCGACGAACACCCCACTGGCGTAGAGCACCGGCCGGGTGCTCAGGGCGTCCGCGCGGGACGTGCCGGTGATGACCCAGACCTGGTAGTAGCGCACGGGCCCGGTCAACGGCCGGTCGTCGCTTGCCGCCGACAACGGAGTCGCGGCCACCAGGTCAGCGTTCTCCGATGATCGGGGCGCCCGGTCCTCGGCGCTGACCACCCGGTACAGCACCACTCCCCCGTTGGCCTGATAATCCGGCCAACTCAATTCGACGACGCCGGGGCGGGACTCGCCGTGGCGGAAGGCAATCGGGTGCACGTCACCGGCCGCTGACGGCTGCTGCTGCTTGTCGGGGGCCCGGGTCTCCAACTCGGCCAGTACCCGGGCCATCTCTTCGGCATGTTCTGCCACCGAACCGGGCAACATCTCGCGGATCTGCTCGACATCGGTGCGCCCCGACCGGAGCACGAGCCGCAGATGGGCTTCCTTGAAACTGCGCGCTGCGACCGCGCCGGAATCGACCAGTTGCTGACGCCAGGCCAGCAACGGCGCCAGCCGGGGATCCGCGTCGTCGGGATCGTCGACGGGATACAGATCGGGCATCAGAACACCAAATCCCCGCCGGACATGAGCGCTACGCGTCACGTGCTCCGGCAGCTCGAACAGCGCGAACTCCTGAGGTGCCGGGCCCACACTGGCCGACACACCCAGAAACGCTACCGCAGCAGCGGCCTGGTCACTGCCACATGGTGGGCCGGGCCGATGCGACATCACTGCACACACGGCATAAGTTCGGAACATGTCTCCTGCCGGCTCGTCGGACGCCGACCCGCTGCCTGCACGCCGCGTTGTCGGCGACACCGGCCTGATGCCCGCGGCGTTCATCGGCCACGGCAGCCCGATGAACGCGCTCGAGTCCAACCGCTTCACCACTGCCTGGCGCAGTTTCGGTCAGACCGTGCCGCGGCCGCGGGCGATCCTGGTGATCAGCGCGCACTGGTACATCAACGCCACCGCGGTCACCGCGATGCCGAGCCCACGGACCATCCACGACTTCTACGGATTCCCGCGTGAGCTGTTCGAGGTGCAGTATCCGGCGCCGGGGTTGCCAGAGCTGGCCGAGGAGGTCGGCGAGGTGGTGAAGCCGACGTGGGTGGGTGCCGACGTGGACAGCTGGGGCATCGACCACGGCACCTGGTCAGTACTGGTACACGCCTTCCCCGACGCGTCCATACCTGTTGTGCAACTGGCCATCAACGCCAACGAGCCGGCCGAGTACCACCTGCAACTCGGCGCCACGCTGGCGCCACTGCGTGAGCGCGGTGTGCTCATCGTGGGCAGCGGAAACATCGTGCACAACCTCGCCGGCATGGACCCCACCCAACCCGAAGACGGGTTTACCTGGGCCAAGAGATTCGACGACGACGCCCGAGAACAACTCACCCACTCCCCCGCCGACGTCCTCGATCTCGCGGCACATCCGGACTACGCAGCCGCCGTTCCCACCCCGGACCACTTCATCCCGATGCTGTACTTCGCCGGGCTGGCCGGTGCCGCACCAGATTCCGGGAGATCACTGGACACCCTGGTCACCGGCTACACCTACGGGTCGTTGTCGATGACGTCGTATGTACTGCGCTGAGGCAGCTCAATTCGTCGAACCCACGCTGAAAGGCACGCTATGGTGACGGGCGTGTTGAGCCATGACGAGCAGGTAAACCCCGTCGGGGTGTAGGCACACGTGCGCGGAATCATCCTGGCCGGCGGTTCCGGCACACGACTTCATCCGATCACCATGGGCGTCAGCAAGCAATTGCTGCCGGTGTACGACAAGCCGCTCGTCTACTACCCGCTGTCCACTCTGATCATGGCCGGCATCCGCGACATCCTGGTGATCACCACACCGGTCGATGCCCCGGCGTTCCAACGGCTTCTTGGGGACGGCTCGGCCTTCGGGGTGAACCTGACGTACGCAGTCCAACAGCAGCCCGAGGGCCTGGCTCAGGCATTCATCATCGGAGCCGAGCACATCGGCACCGATTCCGTGGCACTTGTGTTGGGCGACAACGTCTTCTATGGACCGGGCCTGGGCACGAGCCTGCGCCGGTTCCAAAATGTCAGCGGCGGAGCGATATTCGCGTACTGGGTGGCGAACCCGACGGCCTATGGCGTCGTCGAGTTCGACTCCAACGGGGCAGCGCTGTCGCTGGAGGAGAAGCCCGTCGTCCCCAAATCCCAGTACGCGGTGCCCGGGCTGTACTTCTACGACAACGACGTCATCGAGATTGCCCGGTCGCTGCGCAAGTCGGCCCGCGGCGAATACGAGATCACCGGCATCAACCAGACCTACCTGAGCCAGGGCCGACTCTCCGTCGAGGTACTGGCCCGCGGCACCGCGTGGCTGGACACCGGCACCTTCGACTCGTTGTTGGACGCCAGTGACTACGTCCGCACCATCGAACGCCGCCAAGGACTGAAGATCGGTGTGCCAGAAGAGATCGCGTGGCGGGAGGGCTACATCGACGATGCCCAACTGGCCGCACGCGCCAAAGAGCTGCCCAAATCCGGATATGGCGACTATCTACTGGAGCTTCTGGCGCGTAAGTAGGTGCGGATGCGCACCTACTTACGCGGCACCGGTCAGCGTTCGCCGTTGATCTTCTTGCCGATATCACCGGCGATCGAAAAGCCGGCCGTCACGATGTCACTGCTGCATGCCCGGACGTCGACGACCACATTGGCCCTCCGGGACACTCCGCGACTGCAGGTGATCGCATCGGCGGCCCCGCTGATGTCGGTGAAGATCGACATATTCAGGAACTCTTTGTCCTTATCCTCACCGTTGCCGGAGGTTTTCACCGTGTCGGTGCCCAGCCCGTCGTAGGTGGCGTTGATTGTCTTGTATCGGCACTCCTTCCAGTCGGAGGCCTGCTTCTGGAACGCCGCCTTTGCCGCCGCCTCGTCAGGGAACAACACTGCGGCCTGGACCATATGGAATCCCGTCCCGCCCTGCACAGTCTGGATCGCCACTCCCGTGTAGCCGGAATCGCCATACGTCGATTGCGCACCCGGAGCCCATACACCCGCGCAGTTCGGCGGTGTGACGGGGTCGGTGGACAGTGACGTCTCGACCGGCCCGGGCGTCAGTCCCGAAATATAAAGTCGCTTCTCGATCTCACTGGCCGACAGCAGCACACCCTCCAACTCCGACGCCTCCACGGTGCCGTCGGCGCCGGGCAGTGCCGCCGTTGCCGAGGTGGTGGCCGGACTCTTCGACGTCGTCTGGGTAGACCCCGACGGAGGTGCACTGGTGGTACCGGTCGCGACCGGACCATCACTCGTCTCATCGCTGCCACCGAGCTTGACTGCGACCAGGACGATCGCCAGCACCAAGACGACCACGCCGGCAATCGCGCCCCCGATGATCCACGGCCCCTTGTTGTTGTTGGGCGGCTGGCCGTACGGCGGGTTCATCATCGGCGGTGCGTTCCACGGACCGGGTTGACCGGCCTGCCATTGCCCGCCGGGCATCGGAGGCGGCGGATACGGCGATCCCTGCGGAGGCCCCTGCGGAGGGCCCGCCGGAAGCCAGGGTGACTGCGACGGGGCCGGCTCATTGCCAGGCCAGCCGCCACTGCCCTGGAACGGGTCGTTTCCACCAGGATTCATTTGTGCTCCATATCTTGTTGTGAACGAGCTCGAGCCACCAGCCCGCGTCGCCGGCCCGGTGTTCGCGAAAGGGCTTCGGCGGCGGGCGCTTCGGTGCCTTCTCCTGGTTCCCGGCTGAATTCCCCACGGGAAGGTATCGCTCGGTCCGCATGACGCGGACGCATCGCCAGAACTGCCCTCTGGTGCCCAAGATCCGGGCATAGGGGTTCTTGTCGAACGGATGCAGCGGGTCTCCCGTTGGCCACCACACGGATTGGCCGGCCACCCGCGCGGTTGCGCCGGTTACGCACCGTGATCTGGTCGGCCGCTGCGCCGCCGCATATCGGACAGCGCAAAGGACCCCTCCAGTTCTTTGGTGCTCTCGACAGCCCGGACCACCCTAACCCTGCGGAACACCAGCTGAGGACACCAATCTGCCGATCCGATCTGGAACCTCGTTGCCGTCCCGCAAAGAAGTGTGATCGAAGCGTTGCCTGCGGATTTAGGCTTTTGTTCATGGGTGGGCGATGCGTGCCAATCCGGTCTCGCTGCGTAATGCTGCGCGCGCTCACGTTGAAGTGAGTCAGTTTGTCTCAGGTCTGGGAGCGGGGCAACGACCATTGACGCGCGTATGGATTCGAATCGCCGAAACGCTGGCGGGGCTGCTGTGCCTGGTGGGGTGCTCTGGCGCCGTGCGTAATCCGATATCCCCCGAGGAGGCGCGCCGCCAGGTTATCGATGTGTCCGGTCAGGTGATTGTGGATCTCGGCGCCGAGGTGGCTGACGCGAGGTTCGGCTACGACTCGTGCAATGACTATGGCAAACCACCGTTCCAGGGCCACAGCAGGCTCAAGTTGTGGATGCCCGGAGCCGACCGGTCGCGTGAGGTTTCATCGGATTCGGTGCTGAATAGATTGCGACAATACGGCTGGCAGATCGATCCCGACTTTCATTCCCACGCCACCACATTCAAGCGCGACGGGGTCGATGTGAGTGTGTGGGTGATACCGCCGCCCGAGCCCGACCAGCCACCCGTTGCTCACGTGATGATCGACGTGTTGGGCGAATGCCGCGACAATTTCGACCATCGCAGCAACCAGACAAACTCGCTGTCGGAAGACATCAAGGGAGAACTGGCCTCCGGTTAGAGGTACAGAAATCCATTAGCGCGCAACGGATCCGTTCCTGAGACTCAGGGCGGCTCCACTTTTGTCCTGGACCGTGCATGGAGCGGCTCGGAGCTAGAGGCGCCGCGGCGGCTGGGTGCCGGCCACCGGCCACAAGATATGCGGCGGGGACGAAGCCATCGCCCTGCGCGTCGATAGAAGGAACGGTCAGCACCAGCGGCAGACGCCGGGAAGTCTGAAGTTCGAACCTCGCGCGACGATGCCCGGCCTTCGGCGGCGGCCTGCACGCGCCGAACGCACTGGGTCTACCCACCAAACACAAAGGCCGCGAACCCAGTTGGGTTCGCGACCTTTGAGTTGCGATTCGTAGAACCGCTCTCTGTGGGCGAAGGGGGACTTGAACCCCCACGTCCCGAAGGACACTGGCACCTGAAGCCAGCGCGTCTGCCATTCCGCCACTCGCCCGAATGACCGAGGCAGCGTAACACTGCGAGCGCGCCGTTCCCAAACCAGCCGATCAGCGGGCCGATCAGGCGGCCGTCAAACTGTCAGAAAACCCTTAACCTCATCTAGATCAGGTCACTGACCTGCATCGATCGAATTCTCAGAGTTCTGTTGGTCCCGCATTACGGCACCAGGCCGATACCATGCTTGTGAGCAGTGTGGCCAGAGCGACACGCGGGAGCACGGGTGGCCGTGCCGAGGCGACGTACGACAACGAGAAAAGGCGGGCGGTGACATGGGTCTGGTCGACCGCATCGAACGCAAACTCGAGTCAACCGTCGGCGATGCGTTCGCCCGGGTCTTCGGCGGCTCGATTGTGCCCCAGGAAGTAGAGACGGCGTTGTGCCGGGAAGCCGAGTCCCAAGCCCGTACGGTGGCCGGTGGACAAGTTTTGGCACCGAACGACTACGTAATTACGCTCAGTGGCACTGACTATCAGAAAGTAAGCGCCGATACTGACCTGACCTCGACCGCGTTCGCCAAACATCTGGGGGGATTCATTCGTGATCAGGGGTGGCAAACGTATGGTGATGTGGTCGTTAGATTCGAGCAATCACCGAACTTGCACACCGGACAGTTCCGCGCACATGGCGCGGTTAACCCCGATTCGACCGCTGGCGAATCCGCGCGAGCCCAAGGCGACCATGCGTTCACCGCAGAATCAGGAGAACCACCTATGACCGATAACCCGAATTACCGCGGCGGCCAGGGACAAGGGCGGCCCGGCGACGATTATTACGACGACCGTTACGGCCACCCGCAGGATGACCCCCGTGGTGGGCAGTACCCGCCGGATCAAGGCGGCTACCCCCCGCAGGACCAGGGTGGTTACCCTCCGCAGCGCGGCGGCTACGGCGGCGACCGCGGTGGATACCCCGACCAGGGTGGTTACCCGGATCAGGGCGGCTACCCCGACCAGGGTGGTTACCCCGATCAAGGCGGCTACCCCGACCAGGGTGGCTACCCTCCGCAGTCCTACGAGCAGCAGCGCCCGCCCGCCGGCTACGGCGGCCAGCAAGGTGGCCAGCCGGGCGGTGGTTATGACCGCGGCTACGGCGGCCAGCCGGGCGGTGGCTACGGCCAGCCCCCGCAGGCCCCGCAGGGTGGCCAGCCCGGTTACGGCGGCGGTGACTACGACTACGGACGTCAGGACCCCCGGCAGGGCGGCGGCTACCCGGAGCAAGGTGGCGGTTACCCCGAGCAGGGCGGCTACGGCGGCGGCGGCGGACAGTCTTACGGACGTCAGGACTACGGCCAGCCGCAGGATTACGGCCGCGGCTACGCCGAGCCTCAGCAGGGCGGCGGCTACGCGGAGCCGGGCTACGGCGACGCCGCAGGTTATGGCGAGCAGGGCGGCTTCGGCGGCGGCGACTACGGCGCACCGCAGGGTGGCCAGCCCGGTTACGGTGCCCAGCCGGGCGGCTACGGCGGCGGTGACTATGCCGCAGGCGGCGCTGCAGTCACCCTGCAACTCGACGACGGCAGTGGCCGCACCTACCAGCTCCGTGAAGGTGCCAACGTGATCGGCCGCGGTCAGGACGCACAGTTCCGTCTGCCCGACACCGGGGTGTCACGCCGGCATCTCGAGATCCGGTGGGACGGCCAGGTCGCGTTGCTGTCAGACCTCAACTCCACCAACGGCACCACGGTGAACAACGCACCGGTGCAGGAGTGGCAGTTGGCCGACGGTGACGTGATCCGGCTGGGCCATTCCGAGATCATCGTGCGCGTGCACTGAGCGTCTGAGACCGGACACACCTGAGTGGCAAGCACCCCGCTTCGCCCTCACGGCGAACGCCGTCCAAGTATCGTGACGTTGCCGACGGTAGCTGAGCGATACCAGTGGGGCGGATACGGAGAGGACGTCAGATGCAGGGGTTAGTGCTGCAACTGACGCGTGTCGGATTCCTCCTGCTGCTGTGGCTGTTCATCTGGTCGGTGCTGCGCATCCTGCGGACCGATATCTATGCGCCCACGGGCGCTGTGATGGTGCGCCGGGGGTTGGCTCTCCGCGGCTCTCTGCTGCCGAGTCGGGACCGACGCCACATCGCGCGGCAATTGGTGGTCACCGAGGGAGCACTGGCCGGTACCCGCATCACGTTGGGTGCCCAGCCGGTGCTGATCGGCCGTGCCGACGACTCCACTCTGGTGCTCACCGATGATTACGCTTCGACGCGCCACGCCCGGCTCTCGCCACGAGGTTCGGAGTGGTACGTCGAGGACCTAGGATCGACCAACGGCACATACCTTGACAGGGCGAAGGTGACAACAGCGGTAAGGGTTTCGATCGGGACGCCGGTCCGAATCGGTAAGACGGTAATCGAGTTGCGTCCGTGACGCCGCGCACGCGAGGAGCAGATCGGATACTGCGCATGCGAGGAGCACGAGAAACAACATGACCCTCGTACTCCGATATGCCGCGCGCAGTGATCGCGGGCTGGTTCGCGCCAACAACGAAGACTCGGTGTACGCCGGGGCGCGGTTGCTGGCACTGGCCGACGGCATGGGCGGCCACGCCGCAGGTGAAGTGGCCTCACAACTGGTCATCGCGGCACTCGCCCACCTCGACGACGACGAACCCGGCGGCGACCTGCTGGGCAAGCTCAACACGGCCGTCGCCCAGGGCAATGCCGCGATCGCGGCACACGTCGAGGCCGACCCTGAACTCGAGGGTATGGGCACGACACTCACCGCGATCCTGTTCGCGGGCAACCGGCTCGGGCTGCTCCACATCGGCGATTCCCGGGGATACCTGCTCCGCGATGGCGAGCTCACCCAGATCACCAAGGACGACACCTTCGTCCAGACCCTGGTCGACGAAGGCCGGATCACCGCCGAGGAGGCCCACAGCCATCCGCAGCGCTCGCTGATCATGCGGGCACTGACCGGCCACGAGGTCGAGCCGACCCTGATCATGCGCGAGGCCAAGGCAGGCGATCGCTACCTGCTCTGCTCGGACGGTCTGTCTGATCCGGTCAGCCACGAGACCATCCACGAGGCCCTCCAGATCGAGGACGTCGCCGAGAGCGCCGACCGGTTGATCGAGTTGGCGCTGCGCGGCGGCGGACCGGACAACGTGACGGTGGTGGTCGCCGACGTCGTCGACTACGACTACGGGCAGACCCAGCCGATTCTGGCCGGCGCGGTGTCCGGGGACGACGACCAGAGCGCGCCGCCCGACACGGCTGCCGGACGGGCTTCTGCGTTCAACCCGCGCCGCAACGAGCCCAAGCGCGTGGTCCCCCAGCCGGCCGAGCCGGACCGCAAGCCACGGTCACGGCGCCGGATCCTGATCGCGGCCGTACTGCTGGTGCTGGTGCTCATCTGCGGGCTGGCCGTCGGACGGCAGATCATCCGCAATAACTACTACGTCGCCGAACACGACGGCACGGTGTCGATCATGCGCGGGGTGCAGGGCTCGTTTCTGGGCATCTCCCTGCAGGAGCCGTACCGCCTGGGCTGCTTGAACGCCCGCAACGAACTGTCGCTGATCGGCGTTGACGAGGACCGGAGCCGGCTCGACTGCCGGTTGATGGCGGTCGACGACCTGCGTCAGTCCGAGCGCACCTCGGTGTCGGCCGGCCTGCCCGGCGGCACGCAAGACGAGGCCATCAAGCAGATCAACGACCTGGCCCACGGCTCCGTCCTGCCGGTGTGTACACCGCGCACCGCGCCGACGACGTCGAAGCCCGCCCCGCCGCCCAGTCCGTCGCCGTCACCCACTCCGGGTGCCGCGCCGACACCGACTCCGGCACCTGGCGCCGAGACGCCGGCACCCGAGACACCTGCGCCTGAATCCTCGGCGCCAGGGACCGCCGTTGTGCCGGCCCCGGTGCTACCGACACCGTCCCCGACCGTCACCGCATTGCCGCCCCCATCACAAGAACCGGGGAAGAACTGCCGAGCCGTGTCATGACGACTCAACCCCAGTCGCCGGTTACCGTCATGCCGCCGCTACCCAATCGGCGCAACGCGGAACTTCTGCTTCTGGGGTTCGCGGCCTTCATCACCACCATCGCGCTGCTGATCGTCGAGGCCAACCAGGAGCAGGGTCTGAGCTGGGACCTGGTGGGCTACGTCGTCACCTTCATCGCCCTGATGGGCGTCGCCCACCTGGCCATCCGGCGGTTCGCGCCGTATGCCGACCCGCTGCTGCTGCCGGTCGTGGCGCTGCTCAACGGGCTGGGCCTGGTGATGATCCACCGGCTGGATCTCGCCAAGGGTGAAACCGCAACGGATGGGCTCGGTGGCACCGCCAGCCAGCAGATGACGTGGCTGCTGATCGGCGTGATCGGCTTCTCCGTCGTGGTGGCGTTGCTGACCGACCACCGCATGCTGGCCCGGTACGGGTACATCTGTGCGCTGACCGGCCTTGTGCTGCTTGTGATTCCGGCATTGCTGCCGACGAGATACTCCGAGCAGTACGGCGCGAAGATCTGGATCCAGTTCCCCGGCTTCTCGATTCAGCCCGCCGAATTCTCCAAGATCCTGCTGCTGATCTTTTTCGCCGCGGTGCTGGTGGCCAAGCGCGATCTGTTCACCAGTGCGGGGAAACACTTCTTCGGACTCGATCTGCCGCGCCCCCGTGACCTGGCTCCCCTGCTGCTGGCCTGGGCTGCCTCGGTGGGCGTGATGGTCTTCGAAAAAGACTTGGGCACTTCCCTTCTGCTGTATGCCTCGTTCCTCGTACTCGTCTACGTGGCTACCGAGCGGCTCAGCTGGGTGGTGATCGGGCTGACCCTCTTCGCCGCGGGAAGCGTTGTGGCATACCAGGTTTTCGGCCATGTCCGAGTGCGGGTCGAGACCTGGCTCGACCCGTTCGCCGATCCCGATGGCGCCGGCTATCAGATGGTGCAGTCCCTGTTCAGCTTCGCCACCGGCGGCATCTTCGGCACCGGTCTGGGCAACGGACAACCCGGCACGGTGCCCGCCGCAGCCACCGACTTCATCATCGCCGCGATCGGCGAGGAGCTCGGATTGGTCGGGCTCGCAGGCGTTCTCATGCTCTACACGATCTTCATCATCCGCGGCATGCGCACCGCGATCGCGGTGCGTGACAGCTTCGGCAAGCTGCTCGCCGCCGGCCTGTCCGCCACCCTGGCCATCCAGCTGTTCATCGTCGTCGGAGGTGTCACCAAGCTGATTCCCCTGACCGGGCTGACCACCCCGTGGATGTCCTACGGGGGATCATCGCTGCTGGCCAACTACATCCTGCTGGCCATCCTGGTGCGCATCTCGCACTCCGCGCGCCGGCCGATCACCACCACACCGGCGCCCAACCCCACCCCGATCGCAGCGGCCAGCACCGAGGTGATCGAGAAGGTATGAACACCTCCCTGCGCCGGGTGGCAGTCACGATCATGGTGCTGATCGTGCTGCTGTTGGCGAACGCCACGATCACCCAGGTCTTCACCGCCGACGGGCTACGCGCGGACCCGCGCAACCAGCGGGTACTGCTCGACGAGTATTCGCGCCAGCGGGGCCAGATCACCGCAGGCGGCCAGCTGCTGGCCTATTCGAAGGCCACTGACGGCCGGTTCCGCTTCCTGCGGGTCTACCCCAACCCCGAGGTGTACGCCCCGATCACCGGGTTCTACTCGCTGGGCTATTCCAGTACCGGGCTGGAGCGGGCCGAAGACACCATCCTGAACGGCTCCGACGAGCGCCTCTTCGGCCGCCGGCTGGCGGATTTCTTCACCGGCCGCGACCCGCGCGGTGGCAACGTCGACACCACCATCAACCCGCAGGTGCAGCAGGCCGCCTGGGATGCGCTGCAGCACGGCTGCAACGACGGCCCCTGCAAGGGCTCTGTGGTGGCCCTGGAGCCCTCGACGGGCAAGATCCTTGCCATGGCGTCGTCTCCCTCGTACGACCCCAACCAGCTCGCCACACACGATCTGGGCGCCCAGAGCCAGGCCTGGCAGCAGTTGCGCGACAACGAGCAGTCCCCACTTCTCAACCGCGCCATCTCGGAGACCTACCCGCCGGGCTCGACGTTCAAGGTGATCACCACCGCCGCGGCCCTTCAGTCCGGCGCCACCCCGGACACCCAGCTGACCGCGGCGCCGCGGATCCCGCTGCCCGACAGCACCGCGACGCTGGAGAACTTCGCCGGGTCCTCATGCGGCCCCGGTCCCACCGCGACGCTGCGCGAGGCGTTCGCCAGATCGTGCAACACCGCTTTCGTTCAGCTGGGCCTCAATACGGGTGCCGACAAACTCAAGTCCACCGCCCAGGCGTTCGGACTCGACGAAGCGCCGCCCACCATCCCGCTACAGGTGGCCGAATCCACCACCGGCCCGATTTCGGACGCGGCGGCACTGGGTATGTCCAGCATCGGGCAACGGGATGTCGCTTTGACACCCCTGCAGAATGCGCAGGTGGCCGCCACCATTGCCAATGACGGGATCGCGATGCGCCCGTATCTTGTGGATAGCCTAAAAGGACCCGACCTGGCCACGATCGCCACCACCGCCCCCGCCCAAGAGCGCCGGGCGGTGTCACCCCAGGTCGCAGCTACACTTACGGACTTGATGGTCGCCGCCGAGCAGGTGACTCAGCAGAAGGGAGCCATCGCCGGCGTGCAGATCGCTTCTAAGACCGGTACGGCAGAGCACGGGACCGACCCCCGTAACACTCCGCCGCATGCCTGGTACATCGCATTCGCACCGGCCAGCGACCCCAAGGTCGCGGTCTCGGTGTTGATCGAGGACGGCGGGGACCGGTTGTCGGCCACCGGCGGCGCACTCGCCGCCCCGATCGGACGTGCCACCATTTCGGCGGCACTGCGGGAGGGTTCATGAGTCCGCGAAGGCGACTCGTAGGAGGCGAGCCATGAGCCCGCGCGTTGGAGTCACGCTGTCCGGGCGTTACCGGCTGCAGCGGCTGATCGCCACGGGCGGCATGGGTCAGGTCTGGGAGGCTGTCGACTCCCGGTTGGGCCGGCGCGTCGCGGTCAAGGTACTCAAGGCCGAGTTTTCGACCGATGCCGAGTTCGTCGAGCGCTTCCGGGCTGAGGCTCGCACGGTGGCCATGCTCAACCACCCCGGCATCGCCAGCGTGTACGACTACGGCGAGACCGAGCTCGACGGCGAGGGCCGCACGGCGTACCTGGTGATGGAGCTGATCAACGGCGAGCCGTTGAACTCGGTGATCAAGCGCACCGGCCGGTTGTCGCTGCGCCACGCCCTGGACATGCTCGAGCAGACGGGCCGCGCCCTGCAGGTGGCCCACACCGCGGGCCTGGTGCACCGCGACGTCAAGCCCGGCAACATCCTGATCACCCCGACCGGTCAGGTGAAGCTGACCGACTTCGGTATCGCCAAGGCGGTCGACGCCGCCCCGGTCACCCAGACCGGCATGGTGATGGGCACCGCCCAGTACATCGCGCCCGAACAGGCCCTTGGCCATGACGCCACCGCGGCCAGCGACGTGTACTCGCTGGGAGTCGTCGGCTACGAATCTGTTTCCGGCAAGCGGCCGTTCACCGGCGACGGTGCGCTGACGGTCGCGATGAAGCACATCAAGGAGACCCCACCGCCGCTGCCCGCCGATCTGCCGCCCAACGTGCGCGAGCTGATCGAGATCACCCTGGTGAAGAACCCGGGGATGCGTTACAAGTCGGGTGGACCCTTCGCCGACGCGGTCGCCGCGGTGCGCTCCGGTCGTCGTCCCCCGCGTCCCAACCAGGCTCCGACGCTCGGTCGGGCCGCCCCGGCGGCGGTTCCGTCGGCCGCGCAGGCTCGCGCCGCAGCGGACCTCAGCGGCCGCACCCCGGTGACCGCTACGCGAGCCAGGCCGACCACGGCCGCACACCGGCCCGCGCCCGCCCCGCGACGTACGTTCTCGTCGGGTCAACGTGCCCTGCTGTGGGCCGCCGGGGTACTCGGCGCGCTGGCAATCGTGATTGCCATCCTGATCGTCCTCAATGCTCAGGACCGCAAGGATCAACCCCCGCCCACCGTCACCGACACGGTGACCCAGACGACGCCCTACCAAACGCCGGCAGCGTTGCCGGACCTGGCATTCCACGCGATCGTGCCCAGGGGAGCCGCCGTTCAGGTTGTCCCGAAAGCACCAGAACAGATACTGCAATGACGACGCCTCAGCATCTCTCTGACCGATATGAACTCGGTGAAATCCTCGGCTTCGGCGGCATGTCCGAAGTTCACATCGCACGCGATACGCGGTTGCACCGCGATGTCGCGGTCAAGGTCCTGCGCGCCGATCTGGCCCGCGATCCCAGCTTCTACCTACGTTTCCGCCGGGAAGCGCAGAACGCGGCCGCGCTGAACCATCCCGCCATCGTGGCGGTGTACGACACGGGCGAGGCCGAGACGCCCAATGGGCCGCTGCCCTACATCGTCATGGAGTACGTCGACGGTGTCACGCTGCGCGACATCGTGCACACCGAGGGTCCGATCCCGCCGAAGCGCGCGATCGAGATCATCGCCGACGCCTGCCAGGCGCTGAACTTCAGCCACCAGCACGGCATCGTGCACCGCGACGTCAAGCCGGCCAACATCATGATCAGCAAGGCCAATGCTGTGAAGGTGATGGACTTCGGTATCGCGCGGGCCCTGGCCGATACCGGCAACAGCGTCACGCAGACGGCTGCGGTGATCGGCACCGCGCAGTACCTGTCGCCCGAGCAGGCCCGCGGGGAAACCGTCGACGCTCGTTCCGACGTGTACTCACTGGGCTGCGTGCTCTACGAAATCCTCACGGGCGAACCACCTTTCATCGGTGACTCCCCGGTGGCGGTGGCCTATCAGCATGTCCGGGAGGATCCGGTCCCGCCGTCGAGCCGGCACACGGGCATCTCTCCCGAACTCGACGCCGTCGTGCTCAAAGCCCTGGCGAAGAATCCGGACAATCGCTATCAGACCGCGGCCGACATGCGCACGGATCTGATCCGCGTACACAGCGGCGAGGCCCCCGAGGCACCCAAGGTGCTCACCGAGTCCGAGCGGACGTCGATGATGAACTCCGGGCCGATGCTCACCCAGGGCGGCGGTGCACCCACCCAGAACCTGGTGGTGCCTCGTCCCGCCGACCGCAACGCCTCGCTGGCCCGTTGGCTGATCGCCGTCGCGGTACTGGCGGTGCTGACCGTCGTGGTGACGGTCGCGATCAACATGTTCGACGGCAAGCCACGCGACGTGCAGGTGCCCGACGTGAGTGGCCAGCGTTCGGCGGATGCCATTGCCACGCTGCAGAACCGCGGCTTCAAGACGCGCACCGAGGGCAAGGAAGACAACAAGGTTCCGCCGGAGTACGTGATCGGCACCGACCCGTCGGCCAACAGCATGGCGGCCGCCGGCGATGAGATCACCGTCAACGTCTCTCGCGGGCCCGAGCAGCGGGTGGTCCCCGACGTCGCCGGTCTGTCCCCGAGCCAGGCCCGGCAGAAGCTCAAGGACGCCGGCTTCGAGAAGGTCAAGGAGTCGGCGAGCCCGTCGACGCCCGAGCAGAAGGGCCGCGTGCTGGCGACGAACCCGCCGGCCAATCAGACCGCGGGCATCATCTACGAGATCACGCTCGTGGTGGGTTCGGGCCCGGAAGACACCGCGGTTCCCGACTGCAAGGGTCAGAGCGCCGACGTGTGCAAGCAGATTCTGACCGCGTCGGGGTTCACCAACACGGTGGTCATCGACATCGACAACACCGCGCCCTCGGGGCAGGTGGTGGATACCGAGCCCACCTCCGGTACGTCGGTTCCCAAGGACACCCCGATCCAGATCCACGTATCCAAGGGCAACCAGTTCGTCATGCCCAACCTGGTCGGACAGTTCTGGGATGACGCCTACCAGCGTCTGAGCGCGCTGGGTTGGACCGGCAACCTGGACAAGGGGCCTGACGTACGCGACAGCGGTCAGCGCACCAACGCCGTGGTCACCCAGAGTCCGCCGGCCGGGACCGGGGTGAATCGCGGGGCGAACATCACGCTGAGCTTCGCGTCGTAGCCGCCGCTACGGCGCTGGCCACCTCGGCCTCGAGCGCGGCCACCAGACGTTCCTCCGGGGCGGCACCGCAGACGCCGAGCCAGTTGGCCAGCATGCGGTGTCCGCCCTGGGTCAGGATCGACTCCGGGTGGAACTGCACGCCGTGGATGGGGAGTTCGGTGTGCCGCACCGCCATGATCACTCCGCTGTCGGTCTGCCCGATCACCTCGAGCACATCCGGCACGGTCTCGGGCAGGATCGTCAACGAGTGATAGCGGGTCGCGGTGAACGGGTCGGGAAGGCCCTTGAGCACCCCCGCATCGGAGTGGTGCACCACGCTGGTCTTGCCGTGCAGCAGTTCGGGTGCGCGGTCGACGGTGCCGCCGAAGGCAACCCCGATGGCCTGATGACCCAGGCAGACACCGAGTAGGGGAGTACCTGCCGCGGCGCACGCGTGTACCAGCGGGATCGTGGCGCCGGCCCGCTCGGGGGTGCCGGGGCCGGGGCTGAGCAGGACGCCGTCGAAGTCGGCCGCCACCTTGGCGAGGTCGGCGTCGGTGGCCAGCCGCTGATCGTCATTGCGCCAGACCTGCGCGTCGACCCCGAGCTGACCCAGATACTGGACCAGGTTGAACACGAAGCTGTCATAGTTGTCGACGACCAGAACCTGCATCGGCCCAGGTTACCGGCTCAGTAACCGACAGGGCCCGCGGGTTTCGCGTAGCGCATCCGCACCGGCTCGGTGTGCCCGGTCAGCTCTACCTCGGCCCGAGGCTCCTCGACATAGCCCAAACCGAAGCGCACCACGTACTGCTTGTACAGGGTGACCAGTGGGGCGGCCGCGAGGGCGGCCTGCATGGCCGGGGCGTCGCCGATCGCGGTGATCACGTAGGGCGGGCTGTAGGTACGGCCGTTGAGCAGCAGGGTGTTGCCGACGCAGCGGGGCGCCGAGGTGGCGATGATGCGTTGGTCCTGCATCTGGATGCCCTCGGCACCCGCACTCCAGAGTGCGTTCAGGACGGCCTGGATGTCCTGTTGATGCACCACTAGGTCATCCGGGGAAGCGTCGCGCGGGAATCGGCCCTGGGCGTCGCGTTGGGCATCGTTGAGCGTGACCACCAGGCCCGGCCCACGCATGGGCACAGTGCCTGCGTCGACGGCCAACTGGGCCGAACGTCGGGTGATGGCCTCGAGCGCCGCGTGCGAGCCGGGTGATCCGCCGTGATGGCTGTCGATCTCGGTGGCCAGCGAATCGCGCTGGGCCGTCAGCCGGTCGACGGACTGTTGGGCTTCGCGGACCAGGTCGACGAGTCGGGGAGCGTCGCTGCGGCGAATCTCGTCACCGCCGGAGACCCCGTGGGTGGCGGCCAGCAGCAAGCCGGCGGCCAGGCAGACCACCGGGACGCCGAAGCGCCAGGGTGAACGATCCGGTTGGTCCATCGCAGTCTCTCCTGGACGTGCAGCTACGTTAGGCTCGTGAGGCATCCTGCCTCATCGTCGCACCGTGTGACGCCGACTGTCCGCGAAGGTACCCATGCCCAAGTCCAAAGTCCGTAAGAAGAACGATTTCACCATCAAGCAGGTGAGCCGGACTCCGGTCAAGGTGAAAGCCGGACCGTCGAGTGTGTGGTTCGTCGCGCTGTTCATCGGTCTCATGCTGTTCGGCCTGTTGTGGCTGCTGGTTTTCCAGCTCGCCGCGACCAACCCGGTGGACACCCCGTCCTTCCTTCAGTGGATGGCCGATATGGGTCCGTGGAACTACGCGGTCGCCTTTGCCTTCATGATCACCGGGCTGTTGCTCACGATGCGCTGGCGCTGATCGGAGAGCGGACGATAATGAATTCATCTTACGTTTTCAGCGTTTCCAGCTCAGCAACGCCGGCGATGCTCAATCACATCGTTGTGATTCATCCCCATTGGGGATAGCACCTGTGGATAACTCCATTAGTCGCGGTAAGAGGGTGTGAAGAACCCGTGCAGCAAACTCATTGGAGCCCACCGGCCGCTGGAGTCGCAGGTTGCGCCATAGCCGGACTAGCGATGGCTATCGCAGCTGTGACCGTGATCACAGACCCGCCTGGACGTGTTCTTGCCGGCATAGCTGGGGTGGGATTGCTCACGTTCGCAACATTGTCGTGGCGGGCCCGGCCGAAACTGGCAATCAACCAAGACAGTCTCATCGTCGCCAGTTGGCTGCGGACCCGGACATATCGCCGCGATGAGATCCGGAAGATCCGCATCACCGAGTTCCGCCGCATCGCTCGCAAGGTCCGCCTGCTCGAGATCGACACGATCGATGACCGGCTGGAAGTCCTCACGCGGTGGGATCTGGGAACAGACCCCCTCGACGTCCTCGACACGCTCACCCAGGCCGGTTTCTCGACCGGGTAGGCCCGGTAAAGGAAGCACCCCACACAACACGCGACGCCCCCGAGACCCGGGGGCGTCGCGCATTGGTATGTGCGGGGGAGGACCCGTTATGACACGGTGATCGATTCCACGACGACCGGATCGGTCGGGCGGTCGGAGCGATCGGTCGGGGTGGAGGCGATCGCGTCGACCACCTTCTGCGACTCGGGGTCGACGACCTCACCGAAGATGGTGTGGCGCCGGTTCAGGTGCGGCGTCTTGCCGACCGTGATGAAGAACTGTGAGCCGTTGGTGCCCGGGCCGGCGTTGGCCATGGCCAGCAGGTAGGGCTTGTCGAACTGGAGCTCAGGGTGGAACTCGTCGGCGAACTTGTAGCCGGCGTCGCCACGGCCGGTGCCGGTCGGGTCGCCGCCCTGGATCATGAAGCCGTCGATCACCCGGTGGAAGATGACGCCGTCGTAGAACGGACCGGAGGTGCCGCCCGAGGCGTTCTCGGTGGTGTAGTCCTTGGTGCCCTGCGCCAAGCCGACGAAGTTGGCCACGGTCTTGGGAGCGTGGTTTCCGAACAGTGCGATCTTGATGTCGCCGCGGTTGGTGTGCAGTGTCGCCGTCGCGGTCTGAATGGGGCTCGTCACGGCTACTCAGTCTGCCATCCCGGTTCGCGGCGAGGGTCAGATACCCCACCAAGCGCCCCAGACTCCCGCAGAGATGGCAGTCTGGATCTCAGCCGACAGATGGCCCACCCCGGTCCGTCGCCAGTGTCCCGCCAGTGCCCAGAAAGGTGCCAGATGACCGCGAACGTCGATACCCGGTTGGCCCCCCGTCAGCGCCTAGCCCGCGGCTTGAAATACAGCACTGTCGGTCCGGTCGATGTCACCCGCGGCGTGGTGGGTCTGAGCGCGAACACCGTGTCCGCCGTCGCCGCCGGGCTGCGTAAGCGCTACGACTCGGGCAAGCTGCGCCGTCAACTCGCCGCCGCCGCGGGAGCGGTGGCCGCGCTGCCCGAGGTACTTCAAGAGGCAGCGGCAGCGCCCGAGCCCAAACGACGTCGCCGCCGGTTGGTACTCGCCGGGGTCGCCGCGGCAGTCCTCGCCGGTGGGGCCGTGACGTTCTCGATCGTGCGGCGGTCCACCCGACCCGAGCCCTCTGCGCTGCCGCCCAGCGTCGAGGTCAATCCGAAGCCCTGACGCCGCTGCGCCCGGCTATTCGTTGAATTGCGCCTCGGCCGGGTCGCACACCTTCCACGCTCCCGATTCCTTGCGTAGGTACAGCGAACCGGAGTGGTCGGAGTTCGGTCGCAGGAATTGGACCTGCGCCACATCGTCTTTCACCGTGACATCGGTGACTTCGAACGGCTGGCCGTTGTCCTTCGCCCCCGGGCCAGAGTCCGCAGGATCGAAGCCGTCACCGTCGGTGACCAGGTCATGCTCTTCCTGACAGAGCGTCGCCAGCATCTTGTCCTGATCCTGGGTATCTATCGCGTCCGCGAATTGGGAAGCGACGTCCTTGATCGCCCCCTTTTCCCGACTCGACGAGAACCACATCCAACCGCCGACACCACACGCGATCAGTAGCACCGGCACGGCGATCGCCAACGCGATCAACAACTTCGACTTTCCCCGACTCTCATCGGGCTGCTGCTGATTTCCCTGCCAGGGTTGCGGAAATCCCGACTGCGGAAACCCGTAGACCGGCGGAACGTTGCCCAGCACCGGGTATCCCGATGGGGGATAGCTCGGTGGCTGCCCGTAATCCGTTGGCGGATAGGGCTGTTGCGGCGTCCCCCAGTCCGGCGCGCCTGGATGGTTCGGGTCACCACCAAACGGTGACGTCGGTCCTGTCATCACACATCCAACCGGGTTGACTCGATCCGTCGGTACCGCTGCGGCATGATCAACTCCGCTTTGCCCTTCGAGGTCAATTCGGCGGCCACCTGATCGGAGTCGATCTCCACCCGACTCACTCTCCGTTGGCCGTGACGAGGTTGTTGATGATGTCCCGCAGCTGGTTTCGGGTCTCGTTCTGTAGCTGCATCTGTTTTCCCGCCCAGTTCCGGTCGGGCTCGGGCAGCATGCGTGCGGCGCTGCCCGAATTCTCGGCGGTGTTCGCGGTCCACGACATCCACCGGTAGTTCAGCGGTGCCTGCGACAGCAGAAACATCTGATCTGAAGTCAACTTCAGGAAACCCGGAAGCTTGATCAGCTCCGCCAGCGGAACGATGTGGTCGGGCGTGACTTTCGCGTTGCCGGCCGGTGTCTCTCCGATCTTCTGCCCCGGGTAGACCGGGTCGGGGGCTCCTGCCGGCGGCGCGGCTGCACCGGCGAGGCGGACGTCTTTCGGCACGCTCCTCGGGTTGTCTCCGCGCAGCGCTTCGTACAGTGGCCGCTCGGGCGCGCCCTTGGGGACGGTTTCCCGGTCTCCCTTGCGGACGGACTGCGGCTGATAGCCCGCGGGGATCCCTTTCCTGGCGTTGTCGACCGCGAGCCGTTGGGCGGCCGAGGCCGTGGCCAGCTGCAGGCCTGACGGGTCCTTGGGCGTGAGTACCTCGACTGCGGCATCGCACGCGTCGATACGCGGCATCAGCGCGCTGCGATCGGCCTCGAGCTGTGCCTTCTCCGCGTTGAACACCTCGACAGCGGCGTGGTCGTATGCATTGACGGAGCCGGTCCGGCTGTTGTGATCGTTCGCCCGCTGCAGCCACGAATCGAGTTGGGCAGCGGGATCGGGGCACACCTGATGAAGGGCGTCGGCGCGAGCCACAGACAGGACGGGTCCGGCGATGACGGACGCCCACATCAGCCCACCTGCGAGCACCAGCGCGAGCAACATGCTCGCCAACCTGCGGACCACCACTTGCCCCCCGACTGCCCGAAAACTCCCAGCCACATTCAAGCACGCAGGTTATGGCCGGTCTGTGGTCGGAGACCAGAAAAGCGGCCCCGGATGGCTGTCACCGGAACCGCTTTGATCGAACTTGATTGTGGAGCCTAGGAGATTCGAACTCCTGACATCTGCCTTGCAAAGGCAGCGCTCTACCAACTGAGCTAAGGCCCCTCATTTGGCCGAGGTGGCGCATCTGCCAAGTCATGCCAAACTTCTTCACCGTGTCGTGATCGCCATACGATCACCGCCGCGGCTGCGATGCCGGCCAGAAGCATGAACCGCATGGCACAACCTCTCGGTGATCACCGGCTACACCGGGTGTCGTGGGCCTAGGAGGACTCGAACCTCCGACCTCTTCGTTATCAGCGAAGCGCTCTAACCGCCTGAGCTATAGGCCCGAAAATTGGGATCGACCGAGCGCAGAGATTACCGCACCGGAGTGCAGAGTCCCAAATCAATCCCTGTCGGCCAGCGTGACCTCGACCCCGCCGACCAGATCGGTGGTCAGGTTGTAGATGAAGGCACCGATGGTCGCCATCGCGCACAGCACCACGATGTTCACCAGGCCGACCAGCGCCGCCCCGCCGAAGATCGTTCCGCTGGAGACCAATTCGCCTCCTGAGGCACCGCTGGCGCTGGTGAGGAGGTCGCCGACATTGCTGTTGAGCTTGCTCCACACACCCATGGCGCCGAGCACCAGGTACAGGAATGCCACCGCGATCATCCACACGAAGAACAGCACCACCGACAACACCAGTGAGACCTTGAGCACAGTCCACGGGTCCACCCGGCGGATCTGCATGCTGGCCCGGACCGGACCCTGATGCGAGCCGCGGTTGGCGACCTGGATCCGGGTGGTCGGGCTGTTGCTCGAGCTGCGGGCGGCAGGCGCCTCAGTGGTGGTCTTACGTTGCGGGGTACGCGGCGAGGGCCCGGAAAGGTCGGGGATCTCGCTCGCATAGGCCTCGGGCCGCACCTGCTCGGTGCGGGTCGCCGACGGGGCAGGAGGCGCCGGACGGGCAGGCCGGGCCTGCTGCTCGGTGTCCTTGGCCTCCGTGCCGGCGACGAAGCGCTGCAGCCGGGCTTCCACGCCGGGGGAGTGGGAGCCCGGAGTACGGGCGCTTTCCTCCCGCGGCTCGGTTGCCTGCGGCGGGGTGGTGCGGGCGGCGGTGCCCCGCTGCCACGGCGGTGCCTCCCCGGTCTCGGTGATCTGACCGCCGGCGGGCCGGGCCTGCGTCCCGGCCGTCTTGCCGGCGGCCGGGGTGGCCTCGGCCCCTGCGGCCCCGGTACCCGAGCCGTTGGAGCTGCCGGACCGGTCGCCCGTTCGCGGGTACCCCGGCTCGTTCGGTGAACTCACCTAACAGCTCCTTAGCTCAGGCCGAGGTCCGGGTTGGGCCTCGGCGACAGCGTCACTCTTCGTCGGACTCGGCCTCATCCGCTTCCGAGTCCTCCTCGGCGTTGCGCGCAATCGCAATCAGTGTGTCGCCCTCGCCCAGGTTCATCAAGCGAACGCCCTTGGTCTGACGCCCAGCTTTGCGAACCTGACGTGCGGCGGTCCGGATGACGCCGCCACCGGAGGTGATGGCGTACAGCTCCGTCTCGTCATCGACGATCAGCGCTCCGACCAGACTGCCACGTTTGCGGTCGTACTGGATCGTCAGGATGCCCTTGCCGCCTCGGCCCTGAACCGTGTACTCGTCGATCGCGGTGCGCTTGGCGTAGCCGCCAGCGGTCGCGACCAGCAGGTACGTGTCCGGTTGGACCACATTGAGGGACAGCAACCGGTCATCCTCGTTGAACCGCATACCCTGCACGCCGGAGGTCGCGCGACCCATCGGACGCAGCGCCTCGTCGGTTGCAGAGAACCGGATCGACTGGCCGTTGGCGCTCACCAGCAGCAGGTCGTCGTCGGCCGAGCACAGCACCGCGCCGACCAGTTCGTCACCTTCGCGCAGGTTGACCGCCACGATGCCGCCGGAGCGGTTCGAATCGAAGTCGACCAGCCTCGACTTCTTCACCAGACCGTTGCGGGTGGCCAGCACCAGGTACGGCGCATCTTCGTAGCTCTTGATCTGGATGACCTGGGCGATGCGCTCCTCCGGCTGGAAGGCCAGCAGGTTCGCCACGTGCTGGCCACGCGCGGTGCGCGAGGTCTCGGGCAGCTCGTAAGCCTTGGCCCGGTACACCCGGCCCTGCGTGGTGAAGAACAGGATCCAGTCGTGGGTGGAGCAGACGAAGAAGTGGTTGACGATGTCGTCGGCCTTGAGCCCCGCACCCTGCACACCCTTGCCGCCGCGCTTCTGGGAGCGGTACAGGTCGGTCTTGGTCCGCTTGGCATACCCGGTCTCGGTGATCGTGACGACCACGTCCTCGCGGGCGATCAGGTCCTCGTCGCTGACCTCACCGTCGGCCGGCATGATGCGGGTCCGACGGTCATCGCCGTGCTTCTCCGCGATCTCGGCGAGCTCGTCACGGACGATCGCGCGCTGTCGTTCCGGTTTGGCCAGAATGTCCTCGAGATCGGCGATCTCGGCTTCGATCTTGGCCAGATCGTCGACGATCTTCTGCCGCTCGAGGGCGGCCAGCCGGCGCAGCTGCATGTCCAGGATGGCCTGGGCCTGGATTTCGTCGATATCGAGCAGCTCGATCAGGCCGGCCCGGGCGATCTCGACCGTCTGCGACGCCCGGATCAAGGCGATCACCTCGTCGAGCGCGTCGAGCGCCTTCACCAAGCCGCGCAGGATGTGGGCCCGCTCATTGGCCTTGCGCAACCGGTAGCGGGTGCGCCGCACGATGACATCGAGTTGGTGTGCGACGTAATGGCGGATCATCTGGTCGAGCCGCAGCGTGCGCGGCACCCCGTCGACGATCGACAGCATGTTGGCGCCGAAGCTGGTCTGCAGCTGGGTGTGCTTGTAGAGGTTGTTCAGCACGACCTTGGCGACGGCATCGCGCTTGAGCTCCACCACAATTCGCAGACCGACGCGGTCGCTGGACTGGTCCTCGATGTTGGAGATGCCGGCCAGCTTGCCGTCGCGCACCTGCTCGGCGATCGAGGTGATGAAATTGTCGTGGTTGACCTGGTACGGCAGTTCGGTGATGACGATGCCGGTACGGCCCCGGCTGTCCTCTTCGATCTCGACCACGCCGCGCATCCGGATGGAACCGCGACCGGTGGTGTAGGCGTCGTGGATGCCCTGTGATCCGACGATCAGGCCGTGGGTGGGGAAATCGGGGCCCTTGACCCGCTCGCAGACCGCGGCCAGCGTGGCCTCTTCATCGGCCTCGTGGTTCTCCAGGCACCAGTACACCGCCTCGGCCAACTCGCGCAGGTTGTGCGGCGGGATGTTGGTGGCCATGCCGACGGCGATACCGCCCGAACCGTTGGCCAGCAGGTTGGGGAACCGGCTCGGCAACACCGTGGGTTCCTGCACCCGGCCGTCGTAGTTGGGGATGAATTCGACTGTCTCCTCGTCGATTTCACGCAACATTTCCATTGCCAGCGGAGTCAGCCGGGCTTCGGTATATCTCATGGCCGCCGCGGGGTCGTTACCCGGCGAACCGAAGTTGCCCTGGCCGTCGACCAGTGGGTAACGCAGTGACCACGGCTGGGCCATCCGGACCAGGGTGTCGTAGATCGAGGAGTCACCGTGGGGGTGATAGTTGCCCATCGTCTCGGCCACCGAACGTGCCGACTTCGCGTGGCTGCGGTCCGGGCGGAAACCGGAGTCGTACATCGCATAGAGCACCCGGCGGTGCACCGGCTTGAGCCCGTCACGCACCTCGGGTAGCGCCCGGCCGACGATGACGCTCATGGCGTAATCGATGTAGCTGCGCTGCATCTCGTGCTGGATGTCGACCGGTTCGATGCGGTCGGAGGCTCCGTCGCCAGGCGGCAGGGTGGTGTCAGTCATGTGATCCTCGGTTGTTTATCTAGCCGGTGGATGTGCTAAACGTCCAGGAACCGAACGTCTTTGGCGTTGCGCGTGATGAAACTGCGGCGGGCTTCGACGTCCTCACCCATCAGAATGGAGAACAGTTCGTCGGCCGCGGCGGCGTCATCGAGCGTCACCTGACGTAAGACCCGCACCGACGGATCCATGGTGGTCTCCCACAGTTCCTTGGCGTCCATCTCGCCCAGACCCTTGTAACGCTGGATACCGTCGTCGACATTGATCCGCTTGCCGGCTGCCTTACCCGCCTCGAGCAAGCCGTCGCGCTCACGGTCGGAGTAGGCGAACTCCGGTTCCTGACGCTGCCACTTGAGTTTGTACAGCGGCGGCTGGGCCAGGAAGATGTGGCCATGTTCGACCAGCGGTTTCATGAAGCGGAACAGCAGGGTCAGCAGCAGGGTGGAGATGTGCTGGCCGTCGACGTCGGCGTCGGCCATCAACACGATCTTGTGATAGCGCAGCTTGCTGATGTCGAACTCGTCGTGAATGCCGGTACCCAGGGCCGTGATGATGGCCTGGACTTCGGTGTTCTTCAAAACCCGGTCGATACGGGCCTTTTCGACGTTGATGATCTTGCCGCGCAGCGGCAGGATCGCCTGGAACATCGAGTCGCGGCCACTCTTGGCCGAACCGCCGGCCGAATCGCCCTCCACCACATACAGTTCGGACTTCGTCGGATCCGTAGAGCGGCAGTCCGCGAGCTTGCCGGGCAGGCCACCGATGTCGGTGGCGCTCTTGCGCCGGACCAGCTCGCGCGCCTTGCGGGCGGCGATACGCGCCTGCGCCGATGAAACTGCTTTGTTCACCACGGTTTTGGCCTCGGCGGGGTTCGCCTCGAACCAGTGGGTCAGCTGCTCGTTGCAGATCTTCTGCACGAACGACTTCACCTCGGTGTTACCGAGCTTGGTCTTGGTCTGGCCTTCGAACTGCGGTTGGGCCACCTTCACCGAGATGACCGCGGCCAGGCCTTCACGGATGTCGTCGCCGGTGAGGTTCGGATCCTTGTCCTTGAGGAGCTTCTTGTCCTTGGCGTACTTGTTCACCACGGTGGTCAGTGCCGAGCGGAAACCCTCTTCGTGGGTACCGCCCTCGTGCGTGTTGATCGTGTTGGCGAACGTGTGGACCGACTCGGAGTAACCGGCATTCCACTGCATCGCGATCTCGACCTCGTGACCGGGGCCCTTGCCGTCGAAATCGATCACGCTGGGCTGGATCGCAGTCTTGGTGCGGTTGATGTGCTTGACGAAGTCGACCAGACCGCCCGGGTAGTGGAAGGTCCGGTGCTTCACCTTGTGGGGCGCGGCGGCCTCGGCCGCCGTCTCCTCCGCGGATTTCGGGGCGGCGGCGGTGTCGGCGACCACCTCGTCGACGACCTCCTCCTGGGACACCCGCTCGTCGGTGAGGTCGATCGTCAGGCCCTTGTTGAGGAAGGCCATCTCCTGCAGACGACGGGCAATGGTCTCGAAGTCGTACACCGTGGTCTCGAAGACATTCGGGTCAGCCCAGAACCGGATGGTGGTACCGGTCTTGGTTGTCTTGTCACCCTGCTTGAGGGTTCCCGGCACCGAGTTGTCGTAGGTCTGGAACCACTCGTAACCGTCCTTGTAGATGTCGGCCTCGAGCCGGGTCGACAGGGCGTTCACCACGGACACACCCACGCCGTGCAGACCGCCGGATACCTGGTAGGCACCTTCTTCGAACTTGCCGCCGGCGTGCAGGACGGTCATCACGACATCAACGGTCGGGATACCGGTCGCGTGCATGGCCACCGGAATACCGCGGCCGTCGTCGGTGACCTGAACGCCGCCATCCTCGAGGATCCGCACGTCGACCTTGCTGGCGAACCCGGCCATCGCCTCGTCTACCGCGTTGTCGACGACCTCCCACACCAGGTGGTGCAGACCCCGCTCACCGGTGGAACCGATGTACATGCCCGGACGTTTACGAACGGCCTCCAGTCCTTCGAGCACCTTGATCGAATCGGCGCCGTACTCGGTTGGAGCATTCTTCTTCTGGGCAGCCACGTCGGACGCGTCTCCTTGGGGTTCGCGGGAAGCGGTTGCGTCGCCGCCCTGCAGATCTCGCCACAGTCTACCGGTCCAGACGGACAGGGCCGACTCTGTAGCGGCGTTTTCACCTACCTAACTGCGCCGTGCGCGGAATTTCGCGGGTCTCGGTGCCTTCGGACGCTTCAGAAGATCGCTTTCGGCCGTCTCGACGCTCTCAGCGCAATACCGCCCGGGCTAGCCGTAGGTATCGCGGGGACCTCGGCCCGGCACGTGATACCGACCTTTCCGCCACGACGGGCCGACCGGACCCACGATCTTCAAGGAGGTCACCACTCCATCCCCGACCGCGGCCGCGATCTTGGCCAGCAGCTGGGACTGCACCATCCGAAGTTGGGTGGCCCACGCAGTCGACTCTGCCGACACGGTCAACACACCCTCGTTCAAGGCCGTCGGATTGGCATGGTCGGCGATCTGGTCACCCACCACGGTCCGCCACCGACCGAATACCGAACCCTCGGCCACCCTCGAGCCCCAGCCTCGAACCTTCGCCAGATCCTGGGTCGCGGACCCGAGCAATTGCGGATCACGGACATCGGGACCCGGACCGGACCAGCTGCGACGCCGGCCGGTGTTTCCTGCCGTCCGCCGGACCGGGGTTCTGCGGCCGCGGCCGACATCCTTACCTTGACTGCGGGCCGCCCCGCGCGCCTCCTCGAGAGTCCGCCGCACCAGGTCCATGCCGCGCATGCGGCTCAGGTCCTCGGGAGAGACGGCGGGGGAGGGGATGGCCGACTGGTCGGTTTCTGCGGGATCGTCCGTCATGACTGCACCACCGATATCCGCCCCTGGTCCCCTTCGGTCATCCTGATCTCGACGCGGTTGACCGCCCAGTCCGGCGGGATGTCCTCACCCACCGCCGCGGTGACCAGAACCTGTTCGGCCTCACCGGCCACCGCGGCCAGCGCCTGCCTCCTCGAGGTGTCGAGTTCGGCGAAGACATCGTCGAGCAGTAGCACCGGATCCACCCCGTCGGAACGCAACAGCTCGTAGGCGCCGAGCCGCAGAGCCAACGCCATCGACCACGATTCACCATGGCTGGCAAAGCCTTTGGCGGGTTGGTCGCCGAGCCACAGCTCGAGATCGTCACGGTGTGGGCCGACCAGACAGACTCCGCGGTCCAACTCTGCATCACGCCGGCGGCTCAGCGCGTCCAAGAGCGCGGCCTCGTAGAACTCGACGGACTCGAGGCCAGGCGCGTTCGCGATGGCCTCCACCCCGGAGCGGTACCGGATTGTCGCGGGGCGGCTCGAGGGCGCCAACAATTGATAGGCCTTCTGCACCTCGGGGTGCAGCTGCTCGACCAGCGCGATGCGTGCGGCAGTCAACGCCGCACCATGGGCGGCCAGGTGCCCATCCCACACATCGAGGGTGTCCAGCACGCTGCGATCACCCCGATAGCGGGCTCCCGCAGCGGTTTTCAACAGCGCGGTGCGCTGCCGGACCACTTTGTCGTAGTCGGCACGGATACCTGCGACGGTCGGCCGGCGGGTGGTCGCCAACTCGTCCAGATAACGCCGCCGGTCTCCTGGATCACCACGGACCAGTGCAAGGTCTTCCGGGCTGAACAGCACGGCCCGTAAGACCCCGAGGATTTCGCGCGGGGACCGCACCGGCGACCGGTTCAACCGGGCCTTGTTCGCCCGGCCATTGGTGATCTCGAGGTCGACCGCGAGTTCCCGGCCTTCGTTGACGACGATGCTCGAGACGATCGCACGTTGCTCGCCGGCCCGGATCAACGGCGCATCAGAAGCCACCCGATGGGAACCCAAAGTGGCGCAATACCACAGTGCCTCAACGAGATTCGTTTTACCGAAGCCGTTCGGTCCGACGAATACGGTCCGGCCGGGCTCCAGCTCGAGCTCGATCTGTGCCCAGGACCGGTAGTCGGTCAGCCCCAGGTGACGGACATACATCGGAATCGCCTAACCGGACTCACTGATCCGGTGCACAGCATGGCCACCGAACTGGTTGCGCAGCGCCGACACTGCCTTCATGGTGGGGGAATCCTCTTGCCTCGAGGCGAACCGGGCGAACAATGATGCGGCGATGACCGGCATCGGAACCCGATGGCTGATGGCCTCTTCCACGGTCCAGCGACCTTCCCCGGAATCCTCGGTGTATCCGCTGATCGCCGCGAATCCGGGGTCTTCCTTGAGCGCTTTCGCCAGCAGCTGCTGCAGCCACGACCGCACCACCGTGCCATTCGTCCAGGCCTGGATCACTGCCTGGGGATCGGTGATCAGGTCTTCGGCCGACAGCAGCTCGTAACCCTCGGCGTAGGCGTGCATCAGGCCGTATTCGATGCCGTTGTGCACCATCTTGGCGTAATGACCGGCGCCCACGGGACCGGCGTGCACGAAGCCGTCGGCCACATCACCCGGCGGACGCAGCGTGTCGAAGATCGGCATGGCTCGAGCCACGTCGGCGTCACTGCCGCCGACCATCAGCCCGTACCCTTCCTTCAGACCCCAGACACCGCCCGATACGCCGGCGTCGATGAAGTTGATTCCCTTGTCGCCCAACAACGTTGCGTGCGGTCCGTCCTCGGTGTACCGAGAGTTTCCGCCGTCGATCACAAGGTCGCCTGCACCCAGCACATCGGCCAGCGCGACAATAGTCTGGTGCGTCACCGTGCCGGACGGGACCATCACCCAGACCACCCGCGGCGCCTCGAGCGCGCCGGCCAGATCGGCCAGGCTCGCCACGTCGCTGACCTCAGGACGTGGGTCGTAGCCGACCACCTCGTGGCCACCGGTGCGCAGGCGCTCGCGCATGTTGAAGCCCATCTTGCCCAGGCCGACCAACCCCAGTTGCATGTGCGCCCTTTCTCGACCGCGCCGGTCAGCCAGGAAGGCGAACCGGCATCAACAGATAGACGTAATCGGTCTTGGCGGCCGGGAACGGGCCCGAACCACCGCCGGTACCACCATCCTCGCTCGTGGGCCGCAACACGGCAGGACGACTCGGCGTGGTGAATCCGAACGTCACCCGGTCCGAGTGCAGCGAGCTCAACCCGTCGGTCAGGTAGGTCGGGTTGAACGCGATGGTCAGCGGGTCGCCGGCGAACTCGACCGGCAGGTCTTCCTCGGCGCGACCCACATCGTCTGCGCCGGCCGAGAGCCGCAGGACGTCATCGCCGAACTCCATGCGGATCTGGGCTCCCCGGTCGGCCACGAGTGCCACGCGCTTGATGGCCTCGGTGAGCTCGGCCACGCCGATGGTCGCCACTGCGGTGTGCTCGTTCGGCAGCAGCTGACGGAACTTCGGGAACTCCGCGTCCAGCAGCCGGGTGGTGCTGCGCTTGCCGTTACTGCGGATACCGAGCAGGCCGTCCTTGCCGACCGATTCGCCGGAACCCAGCGACAGATGCACCTGGTTGCCGTCGGTGCCGGCCTTGGCCGCCTCGGCCAGAGTCTTCGCCGGTACCAGGACCGCGGCCTCCACGTCGGTGGCACTGGTTTCCCAGGTCAGCTCACGCACGGCCAGCCGGAAGCGGTCGGTAGCAGCCAAAACCACTGATTCACCGGAGATCTCGACGCGGATACCGGTCAGCATCGGCAAAGTGTCGTCACGGCCGGCGGCGACGGCGACCTGACCGATGGCCTCGGCGAACAGGTCGGACGACACCACACCCGTCTCGTCGGGCAGCGTCGGCAGCGCGGGGTAATCCTCGACTGCCAGGGTCGGCAGCGAGAACCGGGCGCTGCCACAGGTCAGTGCCACCCGGGTGCCCTCGACGCTGAGCTCCACCGGCTTGGCCGGCAATGCCTTGGTGATGTCCGACAGCAACCGTCCGGATACCAAAACGCTTCCAGGAGACGCGATTTCGGCACTGACACGCACCTCGGCGGAAACTTCGTAGTCGAAGCCGGAGATGGTCAGACCGTCATCCGTGCCGGTCAGCAGGACCCCGGCCAGAACCGGGATGGTGGGCCGGGTCGGCAGATTGCGGGCCACCCAGGCCACCGCGTCCGCGAAGTCCTCACGCACCACGCGGAACTTCAAGTCGGTCAGCCCAGCCGTCGTCGTCGCCACGTGCTATGCGCCCCTTCGATGATCCCCATAACGAGCTCTACCAGCGTCTTCCCAGAACACCGCCACGCAGCATCGCGCTGAATGACAAAGCTGGAACCGCTGTCGTTGAACCACCGTAGAGCTTTCCGCATCAACTTGAAAGCTAATCCACCGGGGTGACACGGGGGCTTGCATGTGCTTCTCGAGCCAGGGCAGAGCCGAGGTTTCGTCCGGTGTCCCCAAGCCCCTTCTTCTAGAAAGAACTCTTAGAAGATATTTGAGTAACAGTATTAGGGACTGTGAAAACTGGGGATGAACGGGTGTTTGCCCAGTACTCCAGGTGTGTCGGAATGTGAGTCGGCTGTGGAGACCGGTGGACGGACCGGCCGCCGAGTGTGGACAAATGACATCGTGTGGATGATTTTGTCATTCATCCCGTGGTTTGCCCGCAGGTTGTCCACAGCCGTATCCACAGCGGTCGGCTGTGACATGTGATGCCTCGCGGGGCGAAAGTTGTTACAAGATTTTTCGCCGGACGGGCCCACGGTGACCACGATGTGAGACGGCGGATACCCCACCACGGCAGCGCTAAACCCCCTCGGAGGTCATCTCGAGGGGGTGGCGGGGAGAGGTTTCAGCGCTTGGCGCGCTGACGAATGCGGGTGGTGAGTTCCTTGACGTGGTCGAAAACCTCACGTCGCTCAGCCATCTCGCCGCGGATTTTCTTCTCCGCATACATGACAGTGGTGTGGTCACGCCCGAACGCCTGGCCGATCTTCGGCAGGGACAGATCGGTGAGCTCACGGCACAGGTACATGGCGATCTGACGGGACTGCGCCAGTGCCCGGGTCTTGCCGGGCCCACGCAGCTCCTCGACCGTGGTCTCGAAGTACTCGGCGGTGGCCGCCATGATCGCTGCGGTACTGATCTGCATGGTTGTGGCGTCGGCGATCAGATCCCGCAACACGACTTCGGCCAGCGCCTTGTCGATCCGGGTCTTGTTGAGCGAGGCGAAGGCCGTCACCCGGATCAACGCACCCTCGAGTTCGCGAATGTTGCGCTCGATGCTGCTGGCGATGAGCTCGAGCACGTCGTCGGGCACGTCCAGGCGATCCATCTGCGCCTTCTTACGCAGGATCGCGATGCGCGTCTCCAGCTCGGGCGGCTGCACATCGGTGATGAGGCCCCACTCGAAACGGGTCCGCAGCCGATCCTCGAGGGTGGCGAGCTGCTTGGGCGGCCGGTCCGACGAGATCACGATCTGCTTGTTGGCGTTGTGCAGGGTGTTGAAGGTATGGAAGAACTCTTCCTGGATACCTTCCTTGCCCTCGATGAACTGGATGTCGTCGACGAGCAGGATGTCGATGTCGCGGTAACTGCGCTTGAACGAGGCCTTGCGGTCGTCACGCAGTGAGTTGATGAAGTCGTTCGTGAATTCCTCGGTGGAGACGTACTTCACGCGCATGCCCGGGAAGAGACGTTGCGCATAGTTCCCCGCGGCGTGCAGCAGATGGGTCTTGCCCAGACCGGATTCACCCCAGATGAACAACGGGTTGTAGGCCCGCGCCGGCGCCTCGGCGATCGCCAGGGTCGCGGCGTGGGCGAAGCGGTTGGACGCACCGATGACGAAGGTGTCGAAGGTATAGCGCCGGTTCAGATTGACCGCGTTGTCGTCGCTGATGGTGGAGTCGCGCTGCGGGCTGCTGAAGTAGCCCGGCCAACTTTCCTCGGCACTGACCTTGGCGGCGCGGTCGTCGTCGATCTCGTCGACGTCGGCGGGCGAGGCAGAAGCGGCCGTGTCGTCCCGGTCGTCGGTGGTGGACCCGGAATCCGACGCGGTGGGGGAGTCCTCGGATTCCTCGGGCGGGGTGGCGATGCGCACGCCCAGCTCGACCCGCTGACCCAGCTTGCGGCTGAGCGCGTTGATGATCGGTTCGCGGAGGTGCCGTTCGATCTCGTTCTGGACGAACGGTGTGGGAACCGACAGCAGAGCAAACCCCTCGGCGATGACGAGGGGTTTCACCAGCTTGAGCCATGCTCTTTGCTGAGGAGTCAGCGGGAGGAGAGCTGGATCGGAGTTTGCGTCCCGGTCGCCGTTGAGTTCGGCGACGACGCTGTTCCAGACTGCGACGAACGGTGGATCGGGGTCAGCTGGCAACGACTGTTCCCCCTTAGAGGTGCATCGAGGTCGACCCGGTGACGACCAAAAAGAACGATGACGAACTGTCCACATATTTATCCACAGCTTGTGGAGAAAGGACAGTCGTCGTCGCTCTGTTGTCTGTTGTGAGAGCGTCGTAGCCGGATACGTCGCATGCTGCGAGGGTGTGCCGCGCCGCGAGCTCTCGTTTCATTTTCCGGGGCCGATCCAGGCTCGGAACGGCATTGCCAGAAGCTAACAGTTTTCTCTCGATGTGCCAACAGTTCTGCAACATCCGATACGCACCATGTAGGCGGGTCGGCGCAGGTTTGACCGAGGGAAATCTCATCAGTACCCTCGAGCAGTCGCCCGCACGTGGCGATACGGCTGCGCCCGGGAGGTTTCCGGAGAACGCGCCGGTTAGTAAAGCACGACGGACGAGCTTAAACAGAGCTTGCAACGGCAACTGTTTTCGGCGGCACTTCGGTGTCGGTGGATGCGGGTGCCAAACGGAACAAGGAGAGATTGCCGTGGCCAAGGGCAAGCGGACCTACCAGCCCAACAACCGCCGCCGTGCGCGCGTGCATGGGTTCCGGCTGCGGATGCGGACGCGCGCCGGCCGCGCCATCGTCGCCAACCGTCGTGGCAAGGGCCGTCGCGCACTCACTGCGTGATACTGCGGCTCTCAGGCAGGATCTAGCGCGGTGCTTCCGGCTCGATACCGGATGAGGCGGTCCGCGGAGTTCAGTGCCACCGTCAGTCGTGGCGTGCGTGCAGTGCAACCTGATGTTGTCGTGCACGCACTCCACGAGGGAACGGACGCAACCGGCCCGCGGGTCGGTCTGATCGTGTCCAAAGCCGTCGGGAATGCCGTGGAGCGTCATCGGGTATCCCGGCGGCTGCGTCATGCCGCCCGTACCGTCATACCGAAACTGGATGCCACGGACCTTGTGGTGATCCGAGCTCGCGCCGGCAGCAGTGAAGCGCCGTCGCCGCGGTTGGAGCAACAGTTGCAGCGCGCTCTCGAGCGCCTGGAGGCACGGCGCAGGACGTCACCATGATCCGCAGGGCGGGTGCCGGTGCAGCCCGCGGTGTGATCTTCCTGATTCAGCTCTACCGCCACACCATCTCTCCGCTTCGACTGCCGTCGTGCCGATTCATGCCGACCTGCAGTCAATACGCGGTCGACGCCCTCACCGAATACGGCTTGTTCCGCGGTGCGTGGCTGACGTTGATCCGACTGCTGAAATGCGGACCATGGCACCCGGGGGGATGGGATCCCATCCCGGACCGGTGCCCACACGATCACGAGTCCGTCAGTTCTGATGAGACCGTTTCTGGCGAGATCGCCGCCGCCGAAAACCTTGTCTGGGATACCCCAGCGAAGCGAGGGGAGAGCAAGTCGCGTGTTTAATTGGTTCAGCCTGGACATCATCTATTACCCGGTGTCGGCGATCATGTGGGTTTGGTACAAGGCATTCGCCTTCCTGCTCGGCCCCGAGAACTTCTTCGCCTGGGCGCTGTCGGTGATGTTCCTGGTCTTCACCCTGCGCGCGATCCTCTACAAGCCCTTCGTCAAGCAGATCCGCACCACGCGGCAGATGCAGGAGTTGCAGCCACAGATCAAGGCGCTGCAGAAGAAGTACGGCAAGGACCGCCAGCGGATGGCGCTGGAGATGCAGAAGCTGCAGCGCGAGCACGGCTTCAACCCGATCCTCGGCTGCCTGCCGATGCTGGCGCAGGTGCCGGTGTTCCTCGGTCTGTACCACGTGTTGATGTCGTTCAACCGGACCCAGACCGGCATCGGCCGGCTGGGGTTGTCGGTGGAGGAGAACCGCAGCCTCGCGAACTATGTGTTCAGCGCGACCGACGTGAGTCACTTCCTCGACGCGAACCTGTTCGGTGCACCGCTGGGCGCGACGATGGTTCAGCAGCACGGCCTCGAGGCGTTCACCGAATTCAACCGGTTGTCCGTGGTCCTGGTCGGCGTTCCGATCATGATCCTGGCCGGTATCGCCACGCACTTCAACAGCCGCGCCTCGGTCGCCCGCCAGAGTGTGGAGGCCGCCGCCAACCCGCAGACCGCGATGATGAACAAGCTCGCGCTCTACGTGTTCCCGCTCGGCGTGGTCGTCGGTGGGCCGTTCCTGCCCCTGGCCGTGATCATCTACTGGCTGTCCAACAACATCTGGACCTACGGTCAGCAGCACTATGTGTTCGGGATGATCGAGAAGGAAGAAGAGGCCAAGAAGGCCGAGGCGATCGAACGACGTTCGGCCAACGCACCGGCACCCGGGGCGAAACCGAACCGCGCGCGTAAGGCCGAAGCCGCGAGTGCGGCGGCCGCTACGGAAGACGCTGAACCTGAGTCGGATGCGGCGCAGACCAAAGACCAGAAGGACGCGGCAGGTGAATCGGCAGCCCCGAGCGTGAACCGCACGCCCAAGCCCGGTGCACGCCCCAAGAAGCGGAAACGGTGACCAGTTCTCACGCTGGCTACAAGTAGGGAGAAGACGGATATGACGGACGCACAGACGACCGAGCCCGGCGCGGAGCTGGAGGAGGACATCCAGTCCGCGCCCAAGAGCGAGGACGACCTGGAGGAGCGATTGGTCGCGGAAGGCGAGATCGCCGGCGACTACCTCGAGGAGTTGCTCGACCTGCTGGACTTCGACGGCGATATCGATCTCGATGTCGAAGGCGATCGGGCAGTGGTGAGCATCGACGGCGGGGGCGATCTGAGCAAGCTGGTCGGGCGCAAGGGTGAGGTGCTCGACGCTCTCCAGGAGTTGACCCGACTGGCCGTGCACCAGAAGACCGGCGAGCGCAGCCGGCTGATGCTGGACATCGCGCGGTGGCGCCGCCGTCGCCGCGACGAGCTGGCGGCGCTGGGCGACAAGGTGGCCCGACGGGTGCTGGAGTCGGGTGAGCGTGAGGAGCTGGCTCCCATGACGCCGTTCGAGCGCAAGATCGTGCACGACGCTGTAGCCGCGGTCGATGGTGTCCGCAGCGAGAGCGAGGGCGTGGAGCCGTCGCGACGCGTCGTCGTTCTGCTTGGCTGAGTTCTAGTTACAAGGGTGTAGTTCGTTTTGCGGCGACGGTGCCGTAGGGAGTGCGGAGGATGTTTCACGTGAAACATGGACCGGTCCCCGCGGCACCGGACGCCGCGGCGGAGGTCTTCGGAGAGCGTCTGGAGACCGCCGAACGGTACGCGGCGATTCTTGCCGGTGCCGGTGTCGAGTGGGGTCTGATCGGTCCGCGAGAAGTGGACCGGCTCTGGGATCGACACATTCTCAACAGCTCGGCTCTCGGAGAGCTTCTGGCTCCCGATGAGCGCGTCGCCGACATCGGCAGCGGCGCCGGCCTCCCGGGTATCCCGTTGGCCCTGGCGCGCCCCGATGTTCATGTCACGTTGATCGAGCCGCTGCTGCGCCGCAGCGAGTTCCTCCGTGAGGCGGTCGACGAATTGGGACTCGACATCGCGGTGGTCCGTGGTCGGGCCGAAGACTCAGACGTTCGTAAATCGGTGGGCGAGTTGGATGTGGTGACTTCCCGTGCGGTCGCCTCACTGGACAAGTTGACGCGGTGGAGCATGCCGCTCCTTCGCGTCGACGGAAGGATGCTCGCCCTCAAAGGTGAGCGCGCTGAGGCTGAGATCGAAGAGCACCGGCGTGGGATGGCTTCCCTGGGTGCAGTCGATGCCAGGGTGGTGAAATGTGGCGTGAACTATTTGAACCCGCCCGTAACCGTCGTCGCCGTGCGACGCGTGGCGGTAAGACCGGGCACCCGGTCAACGGGCAGAGCCTCCGGGTCGCGGGGGAGATCGGGCAGGAGATGAGGATGGGTTCTGATCGGCAAGCAACCGCTGGCGCGGGTGCTACGCCCGCCGTTTCACGTGAAACGGTTTCACGTGAAACATGGAACAACAGTGGCGGCGCCGCGTGGTCCACGGACGCCAGCATGGACACCCCGATAGCGGCAGAGGCGGAGCAGGCGACCCGCGTGCTCCACACCTCGCATGGACAGCTTCCCCGGCCATCGCGTCAGCGGGTGTTCACCATCGCGAATCAGAAGGGGGGCGTCGGTAAGACGACGACTGCGGTGAATGTCGCGGCCGCGCTCGCACTGCAGGGGTTGCGCACGTTGGTGATCGACCTCGATCCCCAGGGCAATGCCAGCACCGCGCTGGGCATCGAACACCGCCCCGGAACCCCGTCGTCGTATGAGGTCCTCATCGGAGACATTCCGGTGGAGGAGGCCCTGCAGCAGAGCCCGCACAGCGACCGGTTGTTCTGCATTCCCGCGACGATCGACCTGGCCGGCGCAGAGATCGAGTTGGTCAGCATGGTGGCTCGTGAGGGGCGGCTGCGGTCGGCGCTCGCCGCACTCGCCAACCACAACTTCGACTACGTGTTCATCGACTGCCCACCGTCTCTCGGACTGCTGACGATCAACGCTTTGGTGGCGGCCCCCGAGGTGCTCATCCCGATCCAGTGCGAGTACTACGCGCTGGAGGGTGTGGGACAGCTGCTGCGCAACATCGAGATGGTGAAGGCGCATCTCAACCCGGAGCTGTCGGTGTCCACCGTGATACTGACGATGTACGACGGGCGGACCAAGCTGGCGGATCAGGTGGCCGAGGATGTGCGCGAGCACTTCGGCGACAAGGTGTTGCGCACGGTCATCCCGCGGAGCGTGAAGGTGTCGGAAGCCCCGGGCTACGGGATGACGATTCTCGATTACGATCCGGGTTCCCGTGGTGCGTTGAGCTACCTCGACGCGAGCCGCGAGATCGCCGAGCGCGGGGCACCGCCCCGCGCCCAGTAGGCGCTAGCACCACGCCAGTGACCACCCAGTAGACAGACAGCGGACGGCAGCGATGAGCAGGAGACGACCATGAATCAGCCGGCACGGAAGCGGAGTGGTTTGGGCAGGGGACTGGCAGCCCTCATTCCGACCGGTCCCGCTGAGGACGGTACCGACGTCCTGAGCCCCAAGATCGGCGCAACGGCGGCCGACGTTCTGCTCGGCCCGTCGTCCGGCTCGGGAGACGCGGGGACGACGGCTCCGACGTCCGCTGCACCCGATGGGTCCGACCCGGTCCTCGCCAGCGATGTGGGCGCCACCTATCGGGAGATCGATCCCAGCCTGATCCAGCCCAATCCCCGTCAGCCCCGCCAGGTGTTCGACGAGGAGGCGCTGAGCGAGCTGGTGCACTCGATCCGTGAATTCGGACTGATGCAGCCGATCGTCGTCCGCGCTGTCGAGGAGAACGGTGAATCCCGCTACCAGTTGGTGATGGGGGAGCGGCGTTGGCGGGCCGCCCAGGAAGCCGGCCTGGAAGCCATCCCGGCGATCGTCCGCGAGACCGGTGACGACAGCATGCTGCGTGACGCACTGCTGGAGAACATCCACCGGGTACAGCTCAACCCGCTGGAGGAGGCCGCCGCCTACCAACAGCTGCTCGACGAATTCGAAGTCACCCACGATGAACTCGCCGCGCGCATCGGCCGCTCGCGGCCACTGATCTCCAACATGATCCGTCTGTTGCGCCTGCCGATCGCCGTGCAGCGCCGCGTCGCGGCCGGAGTGCTGTCCGCGGGGCACGCACGTGCACTGCTCGCCCTGGAAGGGGGAGCGGAGAAGCAGGAAGAACTGGCCGCGCGCATCATCGCCGAGGGCATGTCGGTGCGCGCCACCGAGGAGGCCGTGACGCTGGCCAACCGCGACGGCAACACCACGCCACCGGCGCCGCGACGCAAGCCGATCCAGATGCCGGGCTTGCAAGACGTTGCTGAACGGCTCTCGTCAGCGTTCGATACCCGGGTCACCGTGAGCCTTGGCAAACGAAAAGGCAAGATTGTGGTCGAGTTCGGATCGGTGGATGATCTCCAGCGCATTGTCGAAATTATGAGCGCCGAAGACCACTGAGAACCCACGACCTACGACACCAGGTTGTTCCGTCACTGTGACACATCAGTGATCAGAGCCTGCAGTCGCGAGCGCCACATGGCGCAAAGCTTCTGTGCGGCATAGGATTTCACTTCGGAGGCGGAACTCGATGAGATTTTCAGGGCGCAGTGGTCCGACTCCGGCGGACTCTCCTATCCTTGAGGGGCAGCCACGCACACAGTGTGAAAGCCAGGGACCTCAGTGACCGCACGAATAACGCCGCTTCGGCTCGAGGGCTTCGAGCAGCTGCCCAAGCATGCGCGGCGCTGTGTGTTCTGGGAAGTCGATCCGTCGACCGTCGGTGACGACCACCTGACCGATCCCGAATTCGAGAAAGAAGCGTGGCTTTCGATGGTCATGCTCGAGTGGGGGTCGTGCGGCCAACTGGCCGTGACAGCTCGCGCGGACGGACCGGACCAGGATCCAGGTGCTGGGTCAGATGCCGGTTCCGCTACCGCGTTCGATTTGGTGATACCCGCCGATGCAGCAGACTTGGTGGTGCCGGCGGGGGAGGACTGGTCGGCTCCGGCTGTCGTGGACGATCCGTGTCTGGGCTTCGCGTTCTATGCGCCTCCCGGCGCCGTTCCGCGGGCCCGGCTTTTTCCGACCGCTCCCGTCAGCGCTGATGCGATTCTGTTGACGGCGATCGGCGTGGAGTGTGCCGAAGACCGCGGGCTGTTGTCGCAGAGTCTGCTGGCTGCGGTGGTCAATGATCTGGTGCGGCGCGGTGTTCGGGCCCTCGAGGCGTTCGGTTACACCTCGGCCATGACCGAATTGGCCGACGGCGGCAAGCTTCCCGATGAGTTGTCTCCGGTAGTTGCGGTGCTGGGGGACTGTTCCGTCGACGACTGCATGCTGACGTCGGACTTCCTCGAAGACGTCGGCTTCACCGTCGTAGCGCCGCACCCGTACTTCCCCCGGCTGCGCTTGGAACTCGACAAGGGACTCGGTTGGAAGGCTGAAGTAGAGGCCGCCCTCGAGCGCCTCTTGGAGAACGCGCGGATCGAGCTGCCGATCGGCGCCGGGATGTCCGGAGCCGGCATCGGGGCGAAAAGTGTTGTCCGACAGGACAGTCTGACGTAGACCGCCAACTGCAGACCATGCCGCCGGCCTCAGCTAGCTCGGCGGTCGGCGGCGCGGGCAGCTCGAGCACTGGCAACACGGATCGCGATTGCGACGAGGAGCTGGCTGCCAGGAATAACGGTGGAGAAGCTGATCTCCGTGGAGATCCGGCTTCCACCGTCGTGGGGCTCGACGGTGATCTGACCGGTGTAACCACGGAACGGTAGCCCGGAGAGCAGTTCATATCGCAGGGTCGTCGGGACGTCGAACGTCGTAATGCGTTCGCGGATAACCGTTCCGAACGAATGAATGGCGCGGATCGCGCCCACTCCGTCCCGATCAGGACTGCCGGCCGCCTCGAGGATGACCTTGCGTGCAGGCATCCACTCCGCCATCCGGTCGTGATCGGTCAGCACTTGCCAGGCGACGAGGGGGTCGACGGCCACTTCGCGGCTGTCGGTGTAACGGTAATGCCGGGCCATCTCGTCAGGTAAGCACGCCGTGGCCCTGACGTCGAGAGGTCTCGACCCAATCCGCGCGATGACGAGACGTATCCGGCTCGCCGGCGACTGTCGGGCCTCGGACAACCGAGTGGTCGATCTGACCACTCAGATTTCACCAGATATGTGGTGTCACATGACGAAACGACCATCGCATGGCCCGGTGGTCAGTTGCAGGGCTGAATTGGCGCTCACGCGCTCAAGCTGAACTGGCGCTCACGCGCTCAAGTCAATCGGCGCTCACGCGCCGCGGCTCGCCTGTTCCACCGAAAGCTCATGCGCCAACAACTCGGCAAAGGTGAATGTCCCTGTCGGCCGGTCGTTCTTGCCCAGCAGATACAGTCGCTTGACCGCCGCGAGGATGCCCTCGGCGATCGCGTCGCGGGTTTGGGTGGACAGCAGCAGACCGCGATCATGGGGATTGGTGATGTAGCCGATGTCCACCTCGACGGTGGGCATCCGGGTCAGCCGGAGCAGATCCCAGGTGCGGCCGTGGGACCGGCAGTCACGTAATCCGGTGCGGGCCACCACTTCCCGCTGTATGAAGTCGGCGAGGTTACGACCGATGGTCGACACCGACCCATGAGAATTCCCGAAGTGGAACGAGGCCACACCGTTTGCGGAGGGGGAGCGCTGACTCTCACAACGCAGGCTGATCATCAGATCCGCACCGACGCGGTTGGCGGTCGCGGCACGTTCGGCGTCCAGCGGGCTGCGGTTGGCCGGCCGTGAGATGAATGTCTCCATGCCGATCGCCGTCATCCGGCCCTCCAGCCGACTTGCCAAGTCCCACAGGATGTCTGCTTCGCTGATCGGGCCGTCGGGCCCGTTCATGATCATCCCGTGATCGGATCCGCCGCGGCCCGGGTCGATGATGACGTGTTTACCGGAGAGCTGCGGACCTGAGCGCCGTACCAGCTCTTCTTCGCGGATCGCGTGCGGAGACCCACCGGTCACCCGCGAACCCAGGAAGTACAACGAGCGCAACGTTTCCGGGCCACAGATACCGTCGGGGTACAGCCCGTACTCACGCTGGTAGGACGACAACGCGTTGTGGGTCTGCAGGCCGAAATGCCCGTCGACCATGCCGGTATAGAAGCCGAGGTCCTGCAGGCGGGCCTGCAGGGTGGCCACGTCGTCGCCGTACATCGGCGCACCGAACTGGTGGGTCAGGGTGCGGGCACCGAGCCGGTAGGAGGCCTCACGCAGGGCGCGATAGGTGGCCTCCCCGACGATGCCGTCCACCAACAGGCCCCGGTGCTGCTGAAATGCCCGGACGGCGCTGTCGAGCTCGTCATCGAATGCGTCGAGCGCAACATGTCTGCCGGTGCTCAGGTCGGCGTCAGGGTTGTCGATCAGACCTAACGCGGCCAAGGCTGCCCGGATCTCGGTGACTGCTCCGCCACGATCACCGCGACGCAGACTCGACATTCGGCCCCTCCATGCTGGTTTCCGGCGATCTGCCAGGCTAGCTAGCCAGCATTGTCTCAGATTTCGGCCACAATCCGGAAAACGCCAGGCGTATCCGGGGTGTGTGGGGTGTGAGTGAACTCAGAGTGCGTCGGCAAGTTCCCGCAGCAGCGCGGCCTTGCCCTTGGCGCCGACGATGCGCTTGACCGGTGCGCCGTCCTTGAACAGGATCAGCGTCGGGATCGACACCACCTGGAAGTCACGCGCAGTGGCTGGGTTGGCGTCCACGTCGATCTTGGCGACCCGCAACTCGCCGGCCTTCTCGCTCGCGATCTCCTCGAGCACCGGGGCCACCATCTTGCACGGGCCGCACCAGGTGGCCCAGAAATCAACCAATACCGGTGTGCTGCTGGTCAGGACGTCGTTGGAGAACGAATCGTCGGTGACCGTTACTGTTGCGCTGTCCGCACTCATGGAGCTCTCCTGTCGGGTCGAAATCTGTTGAGGGTCAGTCGTTGTCGGCGAGCCAGCGCTCGGTGTCGATGGCAGCCGAACAGCCGCTGCCCGCGGCGGTGATGGCCTGGCGGTACGTGTGGTCGACGAGATCGCCCGCGGCGAACACCCCGTCGAGCGTGGTCGCGGTGGTGCGGCCGGCGACCTTCACGTAACCCTCGTCGTCGAGATCGATCTGGCCGCGCACGAGTTCCGAGCGCGGGTCGTGACCGATCGCCACGAACACGCCGGTGACCTGGAGCTTGGACTCCTCGCCGGTGACGGTGTCGCGCAGGCGCACGCCGGTGACCTTCGGATCGCCCTCGATCTGGGTGATCTCGGTGTTGGTCAGGAACGTGATCTTTTCGTTGGCCCGGGCGCGTTCCAGCATGATCCTGGAGGCGCGGAACTCGTTGCGGCGGTGGATCAGGGTGACCGAACGCGCGAACCGGGTGAGGAACGTCGCTTCTTCCATCGCCGAATCGCCGCCGCCGACCACGATGATGTCCTCGTCGCGGAAGAAGAAGCCGTCGCAGGTGGCGCAGGTGCTCACACCCATGCCGGTCAGTGCTTCCTCACCGGGCACGCCGAGGTGGCGCGCGGCGGCACCCATGGCCAGGATGACCGAGCGCGCCTGGTGGGTCTCGTCGCCGACGGTGACCGTCTTCACGGGACCGGTGAGGTCGACGGCGTCGACGTCCTCCATGCGGAGATCCGCACCGAAGCGCAGGGCCTGCTCACGCATCTCGTCCATGAGTTCGGGGCCGGTGATGCCCTCACGGAACCCGGGGTAGTTCTCCACCTCGGTGGTGGTCATCAGCGCGCCGCCGAACTGCGTTCCCTCGAACACCAGCGGCTTGAGCTGGGCGCGGGCAGCGTAGATGGCTGCGGTATATCCGGCGGGGCCGGAACCGATGATGATGACGTCGTGGACCGTCGCTGAGGAGGACATGTAGGCCTTTCTGCCGTACTCGGCACGGGTTGCAACGTCAGCCTAGGCCGGATGTGTTCCCACCTGGCTCGCAGGACACATTACGGACGTTTCACCGGGTGTTTGACCACGGTGTCTGCCAACGATCCGGCATGAGTGGCGTCGCAGTCCGCGGGGACCACGACCCCGACGACGGAGTCCGGGTCGGTGGGGGCATTCGGTGGCATCAACAACAGCACTCCGTGGCGACCCGCCACGTCCATCGGGCGAGCGCCGACAACCTCGACGCCGGCGGGGTAGCCCAGTGCGGACAGGCACGCGTTGCGTCGTTGCGGGTCGGTCAGCGGACCCAGATCGGGCGGGACCGACAGCAGCCCTTGGATCTGGGTTTCGGAAAGACCGATCGCTCCACGCGGCGGTGTCACGGTGATCCGGCCGAAGCTGGTCAGTGTCGACGGCGCCTGGCCCGCCGGGCGCATCAGCACCACCCCGCCCACCACTGCGGCGGCCACGGCGGCGCTCGCCCCGGTGACGGCGGCGATCGCCTTCCAGCGTCGGCCGGGCGCCGCCGGGGCAGGCTCGGCCCGCAACACTTCGGAAAGCCGGTCACTCACCTCGGCAGGCACCGGGGGAGCAGTGGAGGGGTCCTGGCCGAGCTGGGCCAGATCGCGACGCACCCGATCGAGGGCCGCCAGGGTGTTCCTGGCATCCGGTCCGGCGATCGGGTCGGTGCGTACCCGTCGGCGAAGCTGTGCGGCCGTGTCATCGTCGAGCAACCCGGCCTGCAGATCGGCGAGCAGCTCAGCAGGAATCGGGCCGTCCGACGGCACTGGGGGTGTGCTGCCGTTCATCGCCTTCAAAGTACTGGAGCAGGCCTGCGAGCTTGTTCCTGGCGCGCGAGCACCGGCTCTTCACGGTGCCCTCCGCCACCCCGAGGAGCAGTGCGGTCTCGGCCACCGAATAGCCCTGCATGTCGACGGCCACCACGGCGGCGCGCTGCTCGAGCGGAAGCTGCATGAGTGCCCGCTCCACCACGATCGCGGTGGCAACCCGGGGCGCTGGGTCGCCGGCCGGGTCGCGCAGGTGCAGCAGGTGGTCGAGCTCCTGTTCGGACGAGGTGGGCTGGTGGCGTGACCGGCGGACCCGGTCCAGGCAGGCATTCACCACGATCCGGTACAGCCAGCTGCTGACCGCCGAATCGTGGCGGAACGACGCGGCCGTGCGATGGGCCGACAACAACGCATCCTGCACGGCGTCGTCGGCGTCTTCGTGGTGATGGCTGGTCAGAAACGCCAACCGGCGCAGCTGACCGTGGTGCCGGTGAACGAGTTCCTCGAACGCGTAGCGATCCCCGGCGACGTGGGCGGCCAGCAGTTCGGCATCAGTACGCGTGGCGGTGTCATGCCCCCGCAGCTGCGTCGTCGCCGGCTTCCTGGTCCCCCCGAACCTTCCCACACGCTGAACTTAAACGCTGTCCGGGAGCCGCCCGGACACTTGTTTGCCCGGAACGGCGTTACGCCAGGTCAAGAAGCCATCGCTGTTGTGGATGACGTCTCAGGAGGCCGCTTTGAGGGTGATCTCGGAGATGTCGGTGCGGCTCTTGCCGTCCACGGTGCCCAGCGTCGAGATCCACACCAGCACGTAGGAGGTGGACGACGCCTTGTTCACCGAAATGGTGTTGGAGCCGGGCTTCAGCGGGGTCGTGGGCGTCAGCTCGGTGGTGTCGGACAGGGATGACGGGTTGGCCGACTGCGACGACCGGATCTGCACCGAGGTGCCGGTGCTGGTCACGTTGAGGGTGACCGCGCCGATCGTGGTGGGCTGCGGCAGTTGCAGCATCAGGCCGACGCCGTTCTTGAAGCCGGGGAACGGGGCCGGGTCCGAATACGTGTCGGTGGACCAGGCCGTGCTGGTGTTGCCGTCGATGGCCTGCCCGGCCGTTGCCGGCGAATCGGCTTCACCTTCGGGTGAGAACACAGTTGCCCGAACGGGTTTCACCGTGCTGCCGGTGGCGGCCGACGAATTGTCCTGGGTTTGTTCGCTGTTCTCCGACGGGGCGTTCAGGCCGAGCTCGTCGCGGTTGAGGCCGCCACCGACGTCGCCGAAGATGCTGTTGAGGACGGAAGCCAGCACCAGCAGTGCCACCAGGATGATGGCAGCACCCACGCTGACCCCGATGATGACGCCCTTGCGGCGCCGGGCCTCGGCGGCTTCGTGTTCTTCGGGGGTCTCGTGCGCGCGGACGGGAGCTGCCGGGGCGGGCGTCTCCTCGACCGAACCCGCCATCAGCTCGGTCCGATCGGCGATGGCGGTGGCCTGTTGTAGCAGGTTCAAAAGGGTTGGAGCGCTTCGGATCCCGCCACCGGGCTGGACGGCACGGGCGGCCGCTGCCGAGATCTGGAACGGAATATCGCGGTCGACGGCGCGCGGTTCGACCGGCTGTCCGGCCGGGTCCAGGGCGGCGGGCTCCAGCCCGCTGCGCGATCCGGATTCCGGCAGCGGCCAGCGGTTGATCAGCAGCGCGTAGAGCGCCGCGCCGATGCCGCGGATGTCGTCGTCAGGCGTGGCGTCGGGCATGGTGGCCGGGAACGCCAGCGCCACATCACCTTCGATGCTCACTCGCACCCGGCTGGGATGGTCGATCGACAGTGCCACTCCGGCGCGGTGGGCCGCCTCGGCGGCGGCGGCCAGCGACTGGATGGCGCGAGCCCCGCCGATCGGGGACGGCGAGGTATCGGCGACCTCGGCCAGCGAGCCGCCGCGAATCCACTCCGAGACGATCAGGCCGCCCGATCCGCTGTGCGCCACGTCGAGCACCCGGGCGATACCGGGAACGTCGAGGCGGCTGAGTTTGAGGGTGCGAGAGAGGATCTCCTGCACCTGCGCGTCGGGCATGGTGGCGTCCGGGTCGACGAAGGTCAGCGCCACCTGACGGTCCAGCGCCGTGTCGAGGGCCTGCCAGAACTGCAGGTGCGGCGGACCACCGTGGGGGACCAGGAGCCGGTAGCGGCCGTCCGCGATGGTCGCCCCGGGGATGAGGTGCACATCGTCGTCCGCCGATTCCAACGCGGCATCGTGCGGCGGTGCGAACGAGATCGGCTCACGGGTCGGGTCACCGCCGTAGTCGGTGAGCGGACGCGTCGCCCCGTTCGACCGGCTCGCGGCGGGTTCGCCGGAACCGGTGCCTTCGTCCGACGGGATGGTTGCCGAACCGGCAGGCGCCACATCCGGTTGGAACTCGTCGGCGGCCGGACGCGGCAACTTCGTCGTATCCGTTGTCATCCCGGAACTCGAGGTGGCGTCCAGTGCCGCGTCGTCCGCAGATTCGTCGGTCACCGGTGATCCTTTCCACATCCCCGCTCCGGCAACGTGTGCCGGAGTCCCGCCTCCGGCGGCTGCCGGGCTTGACGGCCACCCAGTGGGAGAAGAATTCCTCTGATCAGGGTACGTGACGGGCGCTGCAGGTTGAGGCCCGACGGGCGGCGCAATTGTTTGCATGGCTACCTGTCCGGCCCCCGGTACCGGGGCGGGACGCCCTCGCCCGAGCCGGCGGCGGACCATTGCCAGCGCCGACTGCGCCTCCGGAACCCGGGCGGCGATCATCACCCCGGCGATGATCGGGACCATGATCACGCCGAGGGCGAGCAGTCGCAGCAGCGAACCCGCGGCGCCCGCGTGCTCGGTCAGTGAGTCCAGGCCCAGCAGCCGGTCGGCGGTATGGGCCACCAGGCTTGCCACCAACGACGCCGCGATGGTGACCAGAATGGTGCGGATCACCGTGTCGCGCAGTAACCGGCCGCCGCGCGGACGCAGGTTGGACTTCAGGAGCACGTAACCCATGACGGCCCCGGCGACGAAGCCCAAGCCGTTGGCCAGCCCCAGGTAGCCGGCCACCATGTTGGGGTCGTCGGTCAGGTGCGGGGCGATGATCGAGCCGATGATCTTGACGGCGGTGATCACGATGATGATGGCGATCGGCGTCCAGGGCTTCTCGCGCGCGTAGAACACCCGCAGCTGCAGCAGCACCAGCGCGTAAGGGATGAGCGTGAAGGCCGACAGGGTGATCGCCATGCCGAGGTAGCCGGCGTCGGAGGCGCTGAAGTTGCCGTACGCGAACAGTGCGCTGCCGATGGCGGGCCCGCCGACGGTCATCATCGCTACCACCGGGATGAGCGTCACCATGGTGAGCCGGGTGGCCAGGGAGTAGTCGTCGAGCACGGCCGGAATGTTGTCGGCGGCCGCGTTGCGGCTCAGGCGCGGCATCACCACGGTGAGCACCGTGACGCCGATCATCCCGAACGGCAGCATCAACACAAGCCAGGTGTAGTTGTAGATCGCGGGCCCGGTGTCGGCCGCCCCGCTGGCGATCTGATTGCCGACGATCAGGCCGATCTGGCTGATCAGCACGTACAGCACCATGGCGGCGGCCATGGTGCCGAATTTCTTGAGCCGGTCGTCGATGCCCCACAGTGGCCGCAGGCTGACTCGCTCGGCGCGGATCGCCACGAGCAGCACGGCAGCCTGCGCAACCACGCCCAGGGTGGTGCCGATTCCCAGGACCAGCAGCTTGGCCGTGCCCATGTGGGGCGGATCGATCGAGAATTCACCGGGCACCAGGACGAACACGCCCAGCGTCACGATCGCCACCACGTTGTTGACGACGGGGGCCCAGGCCGGCGGACCGAAGACGTTGCGGGTGTTGAGGATTGCCATGAAGACAGACGAGAGCCCGTAGAACAGCACCTGCGGCAACAACAGGTACGCGAACGCGGTGGTCAGCGGATTGTTGACCTTCGGATCACTGCCCAGCATCAGTCGCACCAGCAGTGGCGCGCACAGCACCGAGAGCACTGTGGTGACCAGCAGCAGCGTCGTGGCCAGGGTCACCAGCCGCCGCACGAACGCGGTGCCGCCATCGGCGTCGTCGCGTTCGGCACGGGCCAGGACCGGCACGAAGATCGCCGTGAAGGTGGCCTCCAGCACCAGTGCGGCCACCATGTTGGGCAGCTGGTTGGCCACGGAGAACGAACTGGTCAACGCGCCGCCGAGCATGGCCATGAGGAGCACGAACCGGAAGAACCCGGTGATGCGCGAGATCAGTGTCGCGAAGGCCATCCCCCACGAGCGCGAGACGACCGCGGCATCGGAAAGCTCGGCACGCCCGGCGGGCCGGATCGGGCCGGTGGCATGCGGAATCCTCGGCGGACCCGGTGGGCGGGCCGCTGGTTGGTCGGGCGAGGTCATCGGGGTCGGTCCGGACTCGTCGCAGGCGCCGGCGGGGACGGCGGGGTGGCAGGCGTCTTGTCAGCCTCGTCAGCGCCGGCGTCGTTGTTGAACGCCATCGCGACGTCGAGCGGGTCGGGATGCTCGCCCGGCGGGATGAGGTCGGCACGGTCGGGTTGGCCGCGGAAGCGGTGCCACAACCGGCGTCCGGCGAGCGCCACCAGCACGGCCCCGGCCGACAGGGTGATGAAGAACAGGACCTTGCCGTAGGCATTGGAGTGCACCGACAACCGGACTGGCTCACCGAGTGTCAGTCCCTCGGTGGTCTGCAGGCTGACGTCGACGGCGACCCGCTGGGTGAAGTGCACCTCGATCGGCACCCGCAGCGGCAGATAGCCGGGCGGCAGTTCGATCTCGCCCATGTCGGTCACGGTCATCCCGGGCGGTGCGTCGACGTGCAGCCGGACCCTGACCGGAACCGGCAGGTCGTTGCGCAGGGCCAGGGGCAGCGGACTGCGCTCGGTGGCCAGTGTGTAGGCCCCGCCGGGGTTGACGATCGTGACCGCGCCGAACATGTCGTTCACACTGCGGCCGACGGTCTGCAACCGCTGCTCGGCCAACCCTTCGCGGGCCTCCGGCGGCACCGACTGGCTCAGCGCCCGCAGCATGTCCTCCCGCAGCGGCGCGGTGTACTGCATGCCGGTCAGCCCGGTGCGCTCATCGGTGGTCAGCGCCGCGGTCAGTCCCCACAGCCGGCTGACCGCCGCCGCGATGCCGCTGCTGATGTTCTCGTCGATGGCGCTGCGCGGGTTGCCGAGGGAATCCGGCGGCGGGGGTTGCACGGGTTCGGGCGGCGCGGCGTTGCCCTCGGCGATCACCATGGGCAGAGGGCGCGGTACGGCCAGCCCGGCGTGGATCGTGGTGGCCACCGAGGTCAGGATGGCCTGCGCATCGTCGGCGTCGAGCGACCACACGAGCGGCGGCATCAGGATCTGGGTCCGGGGCTCCTCGGTGGGGGTGAGGCCCCGCCACAGCAGCGCGCCCAGCGCGTCCTGGCGCCGCGCGGTCTGCGAGTCGTGACGAACCGGGATCTCCAGCGACGGATCCAGGTAGGACGGCGCCACCGGATCGGTACCCGCACCGGCCAGGGCGGCACCGACCGCCGGGTCGAATCCGGCCGCGACGACCTCCGGCCGGTACCGCTGCGGGGTCACGTCGGCGGTCTCGGGGGCGCCGGTCGCCGAATCCTGGGCGGCGATCTGGGTGGCCGAGATGGCGACCGTCTGACCCTGGGCTGCCAGCAGGTCCAGCGCGGGGCGGGTGAGCGGACCGTCACCCAGGATGCTGGCACCCCGGACCGAGGTGACACCCAGGATCTGATCGACGATGTCGCCGGCGCCGTTGGTCGCGATCGCGCTCAAACCCGGATCGCCGACCCGTTGCAGTGCGGTCAGATCGGCCTGCGCGTAGTTGGTCGGTGCCACGCAGAGCCGCCCGGCCAGCCCGCGCAATCGGTTCAGCCAGTTGACGGCGGCTTCCTGGCCGGCGCCGGGTCGCGTCGGGGTGGCTGCCCCGGCGTCGGGACCGTCGTTGACGACGTAGCCGCCAGTCATCGCGTTGACCGTGACGAGCAGGTCCGGGTCGACGGCAAGGCACAAGGTGGCGCGCAGCTGGCCACCGGAGTCGACGGTCGGCCCGGTCGCGAAGTCGGCTGCCGACAGCAGGGTGTCGAGGCGCCCGCCGGGGGCCAGGGACGCGGCGAGGCTGTCGTCGACCAACCGCACCGGCGTGGTGCCGCCGGGGGCTCCGGGGGCCAGTCGTGGCCGGTCGGCCAGCGGCCAGAGCATGGTCATTCGCACCGGGTGGGAGGTGTCGGGCGGCACCACCGAGTTGAGGGTGTCGGCGGCCGACATCGATTCGGGTGCGTTGTCGGCGGCCTGGTCGGGCGGCACCCCGAGGACCGGCAACAGGAAGCGGGCGTCGTCGAGTTTGGCCGGGGCACCGTAATCCGGTGTCCCGTTGACGTTGATCAGGACGGGGTAGACGCCGGGTTCGCTGATGTGCAGTGACCCGGGGCCTTCGGAGCGCAAGGGATAGGAGAGGGTGAAGCCCACCGACTGGCCGCGATCCATCTCGGGTGCCACGGTGACGAAGTCGGCTACCGGCTCGAACCGGTCGACATCTCCGGTGAGGTCGGTGCGCAGCTGGCTCGATGAGGTCACCGCGCGCGCGTGCTCCATCCGGATGTCCACATCGCGCACCGGCCGGTCTCCGACGTTCAGCACGGCCCCGGTCACCGTCAGCACCGATTCACTCGTGGTGGTGACGACGTTGGGGGTGACGCGGTCGATGCGGATCTGGAGAAACGGCATCGCTCCCGGTTCACTGGCGCTCGCGCGCGGCAGCAGCACCGGCAGCGCGGCGGTGGACCACACCGAGAACAACAACACCACCGCCACAAGCACCACTGTGTGCGCCAGGAGGGAGAACCCTCGGCGCACCGCCGGGGCGGCGGTCACGGCCCCTGTCCGCATCCGTTCGTGCGCCGGCGGGGCTGGGGTTGGGGTTGGGCAGAGTCGTCGCGGCGGTGGGTGCGGGCGTGCGAGTGGGTCTGGGGACGCCGCCGGGGCGCGCTGCGGGGCAGTGGCGGCAGGGCGCCCGGCCCGTCGGTGTGCAGCTTGTCGATCAGCTCTCCGGCCACCTCGGCGAGCTTGCGCTCGTCGGCGTAGGCCAGCCGGGACGCCAGATCCCGCAGCGGGACCCAGGCGACCTCCGTCACCTCGACGTCGTCGTCGGACAGTTCGCCGCCCTGGAAGCGCAGGAGGTAGTGGTGCACGGTCTTGTGCACCCGGCGGCCCTCGGTGACGAACCAGTAGTCGATGCTGCCGAGCGCGGCCAGCACGTCGCCGCGGATACCGGTCTCTTCGGCGACCTCGCGGATCGCGGTCTGTTCGGCCGTCTCGCCGAGCTCGATGTGCCCCTTGGGCAGGGACCACAGCATCCGGCCGCGCCGGTCGACCCGGCCGATCAACGCCGCCACCTGGGTGTCCTTTGGTCCGTCGATTCCGTCGATGACCAGGCCGCCTGCCGACGTCTCGTGGACGGTGCGCAGCCGTTCCGGTGGTCGACGAGGACGCGACTTGCGTTGCTTGGACTGGTCACGCGGGGTCGGGGCGGAATTTGCGGTGCTGACGGGAGCTTCGCCCGGGCCGTCGGTGTGGCGTTCGGCATCGTTGCCCTGATCACCGGCCGGTGGCCCCGCCGCCCTTTGTGCACGACGACGGCCACGACGCCGGCTGCGGCGCCGTCGTGGTTTGGCCTGTTCGCCGTCCGACACCCAAGCGATAGTAGCTGCCATGGGGTTGGCCTCCTGCCGCACTCGCCGGTTGTGACCACACCGCGAGCATTAGGCTCATCGAACGTGTCCGACGCTGTTGTTACTGATGCCGAATTGCTGGCCGGCGCGCTGGTCGCGCTGAACCACCGCGCCGAGGTGCTGCGCGCGCTCGGTGCGGTGTTCGCCGAGGCGGGCCACGAGCTGTATCTGGTCGGCGGCAGTGTGCGCGATGCGCTGCTGGGCCGGTTGACCGGTCACAGTGATCTCGATTTCACCACTGACGCCCGCCCCGAGCAGATGCTGAAGGTCCTGCGTCCGTGGGCCGACGCGCTGTGGGAGACCGGGATCGAGTTCGGCACGGTCGGCGTGGGCAAGCGGGTGGGCGGGGTGGAGCACCGGCTCGAGATCACCACGTTCCGGGCTGACAGCTATGACCAGGTGTCAAGGAACCCGACGGTCGAATTCGGCGACAACCTGGATGACGACCTGGTGCGCCGCGACTTCACCGTGAACGCCATGGCGGTGCGCATCACGGCCGACGGTCCGGCCGAATTCCATGATCCCCTGGGCGGTCTGGCGGCCATTCAGGCCAAGGTCCTCGACACCCCGTCGGCGCCGGAGGTGTCGTTCGGGGATGATCCGCTGCGGATGCTGCGTGCGGCCCGGTTCGTGTCGCAGCTCGGGTTCGGGGTGGCGCCGCGGGTGCTCGAGGCGCTGCTGGAGATGGCTCCGCAGTTGGAACGCATCACCGTCGAGCGGGTCGCCGCCGAACTGGACAAGCTGCTGCTCGGTGCCGACCCGGTGGCCGGCGTCGATCTGATGGTGCAGACCGGGCTGGGCGAGGTTGTTTTGCCCGAGGTCGGCAAGATGCGGATGGCCATCGACGAACACCATCAGCACAAGGATGTGTACTGGCATTCGCTGACGGTGCTGCGGCAGGCGGTGGATCTCGAGGATCAGGGTCCGGATCTCGTATTACGTTGGGCTGCACTGCTTCACGACATCGGCAAGCCCGCGACCCGCAAGCACGAATCCGACGGCGGCGTGAGTTTTCACCACCACGAGGTGGTCGGCGCCAAGATGACCCGCAAGCGGATGCGCGCGCTCAAGTACTCCAAGCAGATGGTCGACGACGTGTCGCAGCTCGTTTACCTGCATCTGCGGTTCCACGGCTACGCCGACGACAAGGGGACCGGGAAGTGGACCGATTCGGCGGTGCGGCGTTACGTCACCGATGCCGGCCCGCTGCTGAGCCGGCTGCACAAACTGGTCCGCGCGGACTGCACCACCAGGAACAAGCGTCGGGCGGCGCGGTTGCAGGCCAACTACGACGATCTGGAGAACCGGATCGACGAGCTGGCGGCAAAAGAAGATCTGCAGCGGGTCCGGCCGGATCTCGACGGCAACGAGATCATGGAGATCCTCGGCATCCCCGCTGGCCCGCAGGTCGGCGAGGCCTGGAAGTACCTCAAGGAGCTCCGGCTCGACCATGGACCGCTGTCGCGTGAGCAGGCCATCGACGAATTGTTGAAATGGTGGAACGCCAGGAGCTGATCATGCGTCTGATCAGACATGGACTACTGCCTGGGTGAGCCCGACGGAACCGCGACCATCTTCACCGGTGCGCCGGATATGGATGTGGACGGGGACGGGAGCCCCGACGGCATCGGGCTCGATTTCGACGGGGACGGCCGGATCGACGACGTGATGGCCGATTTCGACGGGGACGGCATCGCCGAGCGGATGGTGCTCGACACCGATGACGACGGACAGGCCGAGACCCATTTCTCCGACGACGGTTCGGGTATCTGGGCGGTGAGGGTGGACCGGTCCGGGCAGGTGCGCTGGTTCGGTTTGGACGGGGTCGAACAGACGGGTGGGCCGGTGGTCGATTTCGATGGCGACGGCGCTATGGACGACCGGTTGATCGACGTCGACGGGGACGGCCTGGCCGATCGGGCGTTGGCCGGGAACCTGGCATACGTCGACACCGACGGGGACGGGCGCTGGGACCTGAAGTTGGCGGACACCGACGGCGACGGCCGCGCCGATTCGGTGTCCTGAGCGCCGACTCTGCGGTGAGGGCTTGGGCCACTCGCACTTTCACGCCCCGAGCGCAGAGTCGATTGCTGACGACGAGCTTCAGCCGCGCCCGGCGCCCGGAGGCCCAGCGAAGGCCTGCGCGATCGTCAACCACTTGGCGGCGTCGTCGCCGACGGCGGTCACGTCGAGTTCGGCCGGCGCTCGGCGCTGGGTGACCAGCATGCAGAAGTCTTCGGCAGATCCCGTCACGCGCTGCTGTGCGTCGGCCGGTCCCCACTCCCACAGCGAGCCGTCGGGCGCGGTCAGCTCGACCCGGAACGGCTCGGCGGGCGGGGTCAGCCCGTGGACCGTGAACGCGAAATCCCTTGTGCGCACCCCGATATGGGCGATCGAGCGCAGGCGGGCGGTGGCGGGCCGGTGCGCCCCGAGCGCGTCGGCGACGTCGAGACCGTGCGCCCAGGTCTCCATCATCCGGGCGGTGGCCATCGAGGTGGCGCTCATCGGCGGACCGAACCAGGGCAGCTTGCGACCCTCTTCCACGTTCACGAGTTCGGTGTGCAGCCGGGCTCGGGTCGCACGCCAGTCCGCGAGCAGCTGCTGGGGCGGAGTCAGCGCGAGTTCCTCGGCGCCGGCGTCGACGAACCCCGTCGGGTCCTGCATCGCTTCGGCCAAGATGGCATCGAAGCCGGCCTGGTCGGTGATCGCGATGACCGACACCCGGTCGGTCCACAACAGGTGGGCGATCTGATGGGCAATGGTCCAGCCTTCGGACGGCGTGGCGGTGGCCCAGCGCTCGGGCGGCAGATCGGCCACCAGGGCGTCGAGTACATCGCTCTCGGCAGACAAGTCGGCCACGATCGGCCCGGCGCTCACCATGGCGGTCAGCCTAGACCGGGGGATGACGCCCGCTTCGGGGATGCCACCGCGGCATGCAGACCGAGCCCGACCAGATAGGCCACAGCTCCGGCGGCCACCAGGGCAGGCGAGTGCCCGCCGGGGGGGATCACCGCGGCAGCGGCCGCGATCGCCGCGACGAACGACATCCAGAACAACGCATCCTGCACCGTGAACACGTGCCCGCGCAGCGCGTCGTCGACGTCGATCTGGATCGCCGAATCCGCGCACAACTTCACCAGCTGCCCGGCCGCGCCGAGCAGCAGACCACAAGTCAGCATCACCGGGATGTGCAGGCCGAGCGCCAAGAGCTGGATGGCCGCGGCGAAGCAGAGCGCGCCATTGGCGGTCGCATAGCGCCCGAACCGGCCGATCACCACGGGGGCGGCCACGGTGGCCAGGAACTGGCCGATACCGCCGGCCGCCAGGAACAGAAACGCGCTACCCAGGCCCAGCCCGGTCATATCGGGGTTGTCGGTGTGCCGCACGATCACCAGCACCAGCAGGGAATTGATCCCGAAGGCCATCCGATGCGCGGCCAGCCCGGCCAGGGTGCCCGCGACCGGACGCACGGTCAGCACCGTGCGCAGGCCATGCACCCAGCCGGTGGACACCGCGTAGGCCACCGAGCCGTGGATGGTGCGCTTGCTTTCGTGCGGCCCCAACACGTGCGGGCCGAAGCGCACCGACAGCCACAACGCGAGCGCCACCGGGAGCGCCACGATGAACATGACCGCCGAGGCGCCCACGTCGTCGGCGCCGACCACCGTACGCGGCACCAACATGAAGAGGGCGCCGAGGAAGGCGGCGAGCGCTCCGATCGCGGTGGCCACCGAGTTCATCGTGACGACCCGGTCGGCGGGCACCACATCGGGCAGCGACGCCGACAGACCTGACGACACGAACCGGGTGAACCCGTTGATGATCAACGCCCCGCACAGGATCGGCAGATCCCCGACACCGAACGCCAGCAGCCCACCCACCAGGAGCACCAGCAGCAGTCGGCCCAGGTTGGCACCGATCATCACCATCCGCCGGTCCCAGCGGTCCAGCAGTGCCCCGGCGAACGGACCGAGCACCGAGTACGGGAGATACAGGACGGCGAACGCACCGGCGATGGCCCACGGCTCGGCCTCCCGGTCGGGATTGAACAGAAGTCCGCCGGCCAGGCCGGCCTGGAACAGGCCATCGGCGAACTGACTGACCGCACGCAACTCCAGCAGGCGGCGGAATTCGTTCATGCCACGCAAGGAGTGCCAGAGGGCACGGAGCGCGCGCCAGAGGGCACGGAGCGCGTGAGCATGAACCACCCGATCAACAGTACAAAGCTGCGCCGAAATCCGACCGCGCCCGGGCTTGTTCGCCACGTCTTGGCTATCGCGGTGCCATGATGTAACCGTGGCGCAGTCAGAAGACCCGGAGGATTTCATCGCGCCTGCGGCGCACCGGGTACGTCCGGGCACGCTCCTGCTGGCCAATACCGATCTGCTCGAGCCGACCTTCCGGCGCAGCGTCATCTACATCGTCGAGCACAACGCCGGCGGGACCCTCGGTGTGGTGTTGAACCGCCCCAGTGAGACGGCGGTCTACAACGTGCTGCCGCAGTGGGCGAAGCTCACCCACAAACCCAAGACGATGTTCATCGGCGGCCCGGTCAAGCGGGACTCGGCGTTGTGCCTGGCGACGCTGCGGGTCGGCATGCAGGCCGACGGCGTTCCGGGACTGCGGCACGTGCAGGGCCGTGTGGTGATGGTCGACCTGGACGCCGACCCGGACACGCTGGCGCCGGTGATCGAGGGTGTGCGGATCTTCGCCGGATACTCCGGCTGGACCATCGGCCAACTCGACGGCGAGATCGAGCGTGACGATTGGATCGTGCTCTCGGCGCTGCCGTCGGATGTTCTGATCGAGCCGCGGGTCGATCTGTGGGGCCGGGTGTTGCGCCGTCAGCCGTTGCCGATGTCGTTATTAGCCACGCATCCGATCGACGTGAGCCGCAACTAGTCTCGGGACTACTTGCAGGACAGGGTGCAGCTGGCGCACGAGCCGGCGCAGTCCGCGCCCGAGCCGGCGCCCGCCTCCGCCGCCGCGACGGCCTTGGCGCTCTGCCAGCAGCCGGCGGCGACCGTGGCGACGGCCCCGATGATGCACACCATGACGACCATCAGGCCGGTGTGGGGCGCGGCAGCCAGGGCGGCGGCACCCCCGGCGGCGAGCATGACCGCGGCGGCCAGTTGCGTCGGGGCCACAGCCCTCAGGACCGAGCGCACCGGATCACCGGTACGGGGTCTGGTCAACAACCACAGCCCGAGCACACCGACGATGACGGCGGCGCTCAAACACAGCAGCGCGGCGATCAGCATGCGCCACACAATACGAGGCGCCGGTCGGTATTGCGAGGTCGGGGCGGGTTCCGGTGCCTCAGCCCTGCAGGCCCAGGAGCTGGGGCAAACCCGGCTGTGGCGCCGGGGCGGCTGGGGCGGGAGTAGCTGGCGGAGCGGGAGCCGCCGGGGCCGGCGCGCTGACCTTGAACCCGGAAACTATCGCGTCGGCGGCGTCGGCAGCCGCGGAAACACCCTGGTTGGCGGCCGAGGAGTTCACCGACAACGACACCAGGTAATGGTCGGGGCCCGCGGTGGCCAGGATGTGCCTGCGTGACGTGTTGAGCACCTGGCTGCCGGACAGGTAGCTACCTTCGATAAATGCCGACGGGAAGCCGTTGAAGTCACCCATGGCCATGTCGGTGGGGCGCCAGTTCTGCAGCTGCTGGGTGTCGACGAAGCCGTGGCTGGCCGCTTCGACCGGATCGAAATTGCCGACGAGCTTGTAGACCACGACCTGCGCGTTGGGGGTGTAGAGGTCGGTGCTGGCGCGGTCGGCGATCACCGCGAAGGCGTCGGGGACGTTGGGGTCGGGCACTTTGGTCCACCCCGACGGCAGCGGCAGGACGATGCTGAGCGCCTTGAAGTCGTGGCTGACCTGAGGCTCCATTTTCACGCCCTTGCTCTTGAAGAATTCGGCAAGGGTGCCGGAGGAGGCCGGGGTGATGGTCTGCGCCGGTGGGACAGGTGCCGCGACCGCGGGCGCGGCGTTGGCTGCCGCACCCGGGACGCCGGGGGTTGCTGCGGCAGCGGGGACCGCGGCGGCGGGGGCCGCCGGGGCGGCGGGCGCTGCGGCAGGGGCGACCGTGACGGTCTGGGTCACCGTCACCGGGCCGGGAACGCTTGGAACCGGAAGGAGGGGTTCGGCAGAGGCGGTCTGACCGGTGAAACCGACAACCCCGGCCACGCCGATGGCCGTGCCCGCTGCCAGTACCCGCCACCGGCGGGTCAACTCGATCATTGCTTGATTCCTCCCGCAAACCGTGCCCCACCTGGGGACCTCTCCACTGAGCGCCGAGACTATCCAGGGATGACCGCCCACCACCAGCAACTCAACCGACCTGGAATCAACCCCTGACAGAGCCGCGACGTAACCGATACCAACCTGTGGCCTGCGTCATCGGAAGACGGGCGGTGAGCTGCTCAAACCGTGGCCTTATACCCTGAACGGCGTGATCGAACCTGCCGCCGCCGCCCAGTCAGGGCAGTCAGAGGACACCCCGCAGCACCGTTACACCGCGGAGCTGGCGGGTCAGATCGAGCAGTCCTGGCAGCAGACCTGGGCCGAGCTTGGCACGTTCAACGTGGCCAATCCGGTGGGCTCGCTGGCACCGGCGGACGGCTCGCCGGTGCCAGCCGACAAGATGTTCGTCCAGGACATGTTCCCGTATCCATCCGGTGACGGCCTGCACGTCGGGCACCCGTTGGGTTACATCGCCACCGACGTCTACGCCCGGTACTACCGGATGACCGGGCACAACGTGCTGCACGCACTGGGCTTCGACGCGTTCGGTCTGCCTGCCGAGCAGTACGCCGTGCAGACCGGGACGCACCCACGCACCCGTACCGAGGCCAACATCGTCAACTTCCGCCGCCAGCTGGGCCGGCTGGGTCTGGGCCACGATTCGCGCCGCAGCTTCGCCACCACCGACGTCGACTTCTACAAGTGGACGCAGTGGATCTTCCTGCAGATCTACAACGCCTGGTTCGACACGGCGGCCGAGAAGGCCCGACCCATCACCGAGCTGGTCGCCGAATTCGAGTCCGGGACACGTACTCTGGACGATGGCCGGGTCTGGACGGAGTTGTCGGCAGCCGAGCGCGCCGATGTGGTGGACGATTACCGGCTGGTGTACCACGCCGATTCGATGGTGAACTGGTGCCCGGGTCTGGGCACGGTGCTGGCCAACGAGGAAGTCACGGCCGACGGGCGTAGCGATCGCGGTAATTTCCCGGTGTTCCGGAAGCGCTTGCGGCAGTGGATGATGCGCATCACCGCCTATTCGGACCGGCTGCTCGATGATCTGGAGCTGCTGGAATGGCCGGACAAGGTCAAGGCCATGCAGCGCAACTGGATCGGCCGCTCCACGGGGGCATCGGTGGAGTTCGGCACCGCGGCCGGCGATGTCGAGGTCTTCACGACCCGCCCGGACACCCTGTTCGGCGCGACCTACCTGGTGCTGGCTCCCGAGCACGATCTGGTGGACGCGCTGACCGCCGGCGCCTGGCCCGAGAGCACCGACTCTCGGTGGACCTTCGGTGCGGCGACCCCGACGGAGGCCGTCGCCGCCTACCGCGCCGGGATCGCGGCCAAGTCGGATCTGGAGCGCCAGGAGAACAAGACCAAGACCGGTGTGTTCCTGGGTGCGTACGCCACCAATCCGGTCAACGGGCAACAGGTTCCAGTGTTCATCGCGGACTACGTGCTGGCCGGATACGGCACCGGCGCGATCATGGCGGTGCCCGGCGGCGACCAGCGTGACTGGGACTTCGCCACCGAGTTCGGCCTGCCCATCATCGAGGTGGTCTCCGGCGGTGACATCACCGAGGCGGCCTACAACGGCGACGGCGCCATGGTCAATTCCGACTATCTGAACGGGCTGTCGGTGGCCGAGGCCAAGCAGGCCGTCATCGAGCACCTGGAGGCCGACGGCCGCGGCCGGGCCCGCATCGAGTACAAGCTGCGGGACTGGCTGTTCGCCCGGCAGCGGTACTGGGGTGAGCCGTTCCCCATCGTGTACGACGCCGACGGCCGCGCCCATGCGCTGCCGGAATCGGCTCTGCCGGTGGAACTTCCGGACATCCCGGACTATGCCCCGGTCTCGTTCGACCCCGACGACGCCGACAGCGAACCGTCGCCGCCGCTGGGCAAGGCCACCGAGTGGGTACACGTCGAGCTGGATCTCGGCGACGGGCTGCAGACCTACACCCGCGACACCAATGTGATGCCGCAGTGGGCGGGCAGCTCCTGGTATGAGCTGCGCTACACCGACCCGCAGAACTCGGAAGAGCTGTGCGCCAAGGAGAACGAGGCCTACTGGATGGGCCCGCGTCCGGCCGAGCACGGTCCGAACGATCCGGGCGGTGTGGACCTGTACGTCGGCGGCGTCGAGCATGCGGTGCTGCACCTGCTGTACTCGCGGTTCTGGCACAAGGTGCTGTTCGACCTCGGCTTCGTCAGTTCGAAGGAGCCCTACCGCCGCCTGGTCAACCAGGGTTACATCCAGGCCTTCGCCTACACCGACTCCAGGGGCAGCTATGTGCCTGCGGCCGAAGTCGTTGAGCGCGAAGGGAAGTTCTTCTGGCCGGGCCCAGATGGTGAGATCGAGGTCAACCAGGAGTTCGGCAAGATCGGCAAGAGCCTGAAGAACTCCGTCTCACCCGACGAGATCTGCGACGAGTACGGCGCGGACACCCTTCGGGTCTACGAGATGTCGATGGGCCCGCTGGAGGCGTCGCGGCCGTGGGCCACCAAGGATGTCGTCGGTGCGCATCGCTTCCTGCAACGGGTGTGGCGTGTGGTGGTCTCCGAAGAAACCGGAGCGACCGACGTCAACGAGCACGAGGCACTCGACACCGACACGCTCAAGATCCTGCACCGCACCATCGCCGGCGTGACCGAAGACTATGCGGCACTTCGGAACAACACCGCCGCGGCCAAGCTGATCGAGTACACCAACCACCTCACCAAGGAGGGCGTCTCGGCTCGCGCCGCGATCGAGCCGCTGGTGCTCATGGTGGCCCCGCTGGCGCCGCACCTGGCCGAGGAGTTGTGGAAGCGGTTGGGCCACGACACCTCACTGGCGCACGGTCCGTTCCCGGTCGCCGATCCGCAGTACCTGGTGGACGACACCATCGAGTTCCCGGTTCAGGTCAACGGCAAGGTCCGCGGCAAGATCACGGTCGCTGCCGACGCCGAAGCCGCGGCCATCCAGGCGGCGGCGCTGGCCGACGAGAAGGTGCAGGCCTTCCTGGATGGTGCCACCCCCAAGAAGGTGATCGTGGTCCCGGGCCGGCTGGTCAACCTCGTCGTCTAGTGCGATTTCGGTGCGTCTGGTAACGCTGACCGTTACTGGACGCACCGAAATCACCCGGGGCGGACCACGATTTCGTGGACGTGGCCGTCGGGCGGGGTGGTGACGGCGGTCGCCACCAGCCCTGCCACGGTCTCGGGTTTGAGGAACTTCGTGGCGTCGTATTCACCGACGCCGTCGCTTACTGCAGTCTCGTAGGCCACCAGATCGCGCTGCATCTCGGTGTCGGTGCGCCCGGGGAAGATCGAGGTGACCCGCAGTGACGGTTCATCGGCGCGCAGTGAGTCGGCGAATGCCCGCAGCGCGAACTTGCTGGCCGAGTACGAGGCCATACCGGTCGAAACCTTCTGCCCGGCACCGGAATTGATGAAGACCACATGCCCGCGGGCGGCGCGCAGGGCCGGCAGCAGGGCCAGCGTGAGGGCCACCGCACCGGTGACGTTCACTTCGAACGACGCCCGCCACTGTTCGGCGATCGACTCGGAAACCCGGCCGGGGTAGAGGACGCCGGCGTTGTGGACCAGTACATCGAGTTCGGCGAGTACCTCGGTGGCCGATTCGATCGAGTCCGCGTCGGTCAGATCCAGCGGCCAGGTCGGCGCGCCGAGCTGTTCGGCGAGCGCGTCGAGGCGGCGTGACGGGCGACCGGCCAGCAGCAGTGTGTGGGTGGGAGCAAGGGCGGCGGCGATGGCCGAGCCGATGCCGCCAGAGGCTCCGGTGATCAATGCAGTCGGCACGACTGCAACGTTACTGTGATGCCGAATGCCACGGGGCCGACCTGCAGACCGGGGCGCGGCGTCGCATCATGGTAGGGATGCCACCGGATCCGAGCTTCGCTCCCACCCAACTCGCCGCGCGCGCCGCCTACCTGCTGCGCGGCAACGACCTGGGTGTGATGACCACTGCCGCACCGTTGCTGTATCCGCACATGTGGAGCTGGGATGCGGCGTTCGTGGCGATCGGGCTGGCGCCGCTGAGTGTGGAGCGTGCCGTGGTCGAACTCGACACGCTGCTCTCGGCGCAGTGGCGTAACGGGATGATTCCCCACATCGTGTTCGCCAACGGCGTCGACGGCTACTTTCCGGGTCCGGCCCGGTGGGCGACCTCGGCGCTGGCCGCCAATGCGCCGCGGGTCCGGCACACCTCGGGGATCACGCAGCCGCCCGTGCATGCGATCGCGGTGCAGCGCATCCTCGACCACGCCCGCAGCCGGGGCCGGTCCACCCGGGCGGTCGCGGAGACCTTCCTCGATCGACGGTGGGCCGATCTGGTGCGGTGGCACCGCTGGCTGGCCGAGTCGCGGGATCAGGACGGCCACGGCCGCATCACGCTGTACCACGGGTGGGAGTCCGGCATGGACAACTCACCGCGCTGGGACAGCGCCTACGCCAACGTGGTTCCCGGCGCCGTGCCGGAGTATCAGCGCGAGGACAACGCGATCATCACCGACGCCACCCAGCGGCCGAGCGACCTCGAGTACGACAGGTACCTGTGGCTGCTCGAGGAGATGAAATCCGTTCGCTACGACGATGATCTGCTTCCGAAGGTGATGAGCTTCGCGGTCGAGGACGTGTTCGTCTCGGCGATCTTCTCGGTCGCCTGCCAGGTGCTCGCCGAGATCGGGGAGGACTACAAACGCCCGAACGCCGATGTCCGCGATCTCTACTCGTGGGCCGAGCGCTTCCGGGTCGGCGTCGTCGAGACCGCCGACGAACGAAGCGGTGCGGCAAGGGATTACGACGTCCGGGCAAAGAGGTGGGTGGCCACCGAGACCGTCGCGCAGTTCGCCCCGCTGCTGTGCGGCGGGCTGCCGCACGAGCGGGAACGCGCCCTGCTGCGGCTGCTGGAAGGCCCGAGGTTCTGCGGGCATCCGGATCTGAAGTACGCGCTCATCCCGTCGACGTCGCCGGTGTCGCGGGATTTCCGGTCGCGCGAGTATTGGCGTGGTCCGGTGTGGCCGGTGATGACGTGGCTGTTCTCGTGGTGTTTCGCGCGGCGCGGCTGGGCCGAGCGGGCCACGACACTGCGCAGGGAAGGGTTGCGTCAGGCCAGCGACGGCACGTTCGCCGAGTACTACGAGCCGTTCACCGGGGAACCGCTGGGCAGCATGCAGCAGTCGTGGACCGCGGCCGCGGTGCTGGACTGGTTGGGGTAGCCCGGCTACTCGGACTTGGCGTGGGCGGCGGTGGCCTGATCGTTCTGGCCGGCCAGCCGCTCCAGCGGGGCCAGTGCGGTGGCCAGCGTCGCGAGATCGTCGGAGCTCAGGTTGGCCAACCGGGCGGCCAGATCAGCTCGCCGGGCGGCCAGCGATTCGCGGTGCTGCACGAGGCCGCGCGGGGTGACCTCGACGAGGACGGCCCGCAGGTCGGAGGGGTCCCGGGAGCGCTTGACCAGCCCGAGCTTCTCGAGCCGGCGGATCGCCACGGTGGTGGTGGGGGTGCGCACGCGCTCACGGGCAGCCAGCTCGGTCATCCGGATCGGGCCCTGGTCGAGCAGGGTGAGCAGGATCGAGAGCTGGGCCAGCGTGAGCTCCCCGGCGGTGCCCTTGTTGGTGTCACCGCGGCGCAGCACCGAGAAAACCTTGGAGAGTACGCGTTGCAACTCTCCGGCCAGCTCAGTGACCTGCGGTTCGGGCTCTCCCATAATTCGCTAGTCTAACCTGTCTGACGCTGCCAGGTTGTCAGCTTGTTCCGTTTGAGCCAGGGGTTTCACGGCAATCTCACAGCACCTGGGACAGGAAGCGGCGCAGCCGATCTGTCTCGGCCGCTTCGAAGATCTGGTCGGGGGTGCCCGACTCGACCACCTTTCCGTGATCCATGAACACCACCGAGTCAGCGGTGGAACGGGCGAAGCCCATCTCGTGGGTGACCGCCAGGATGGTCATACCTTCGGCGGCCAGGTCGGCGATCAACTCCAGAATCCCCTTGACCAGCTCCGGGTCCAGCGCCGAGGTGGCCTCGTCGAAGAACATGACCTGCGGGGTCATGGCGAGCGCACGTGCGATGGCGACACGCTGCTGTTGGCCGCCCGACAGGGTTGCCGGACGTACATCGGCCTTGTGCCGCAGGCCAACCCGGTCCAGCTGCTCCAGCCCGACGGTGCGGGCATGTTCGGGGCTGAGCCGCTTGAGCTTTCGCGGACCCAGCGTGACGTTGTCGAGAACGGTCTTGTGGGGGAACAGGTTGAACTGCTGGAACACCATGCCGATGCGTTGGCGCAGTTGGTCGGGATTGTCGGTCAGCACCGAGCGTCCGTCGAGCAGGATGTCCCCGCGGTCGGGTTCGTACAGGCGGTTGAGGGTGCGCAGCAGCGTCGATTTTCCGGACCCGGACGGGCCGATGATGGCTGTCGTCGTGCCGGCGGGCACGTCCAGGTCCACCCCGCGTAGCACCGCGTTCGGTCCGAACGACAGGTGAATGTCGTTGGCGGCCAGCGCGACCGGCTGTGGTGCCGACATCAGATCATCTCCTGGGTGGTCGCCGGGGAGAGGGGATCTTCCTCGGCCGGGGGACGGCCTTTGCGCAGGCGGTTGTCGACGAAGTTCACCAGATGGGTCAGCGGGATGGTCAGCAGCAGGTAGAAGAGCCCGGCCGCGACCAGCGGTGACAGATTGCCGGTCTGCGCGTTGAGATCTCGGCCCACCTGGAACAGTTCACGCTGGCTGGCGACCAGGCCGAGAAAGTACACCAGCGACGAGGCCTTCAGGAGCGAGATGAACTGGTTCATCAGCGCAGGCAGCACCCGCCGGATCCCCTGTGGAACGACCACCAGTCGCATCGACGAGGCGTAGCTGAAGCCCAGCGCGCGTGAGGCTTCCAGCTGTCCGGGCTCGACGCTCTGGATGCCCGAGCGGAAGATCTCTCCGACGTACGCCGCTGCCATGAGCCCGAGCGCGGCGATGCCCAGCGGGTAAGGGCTGTTGCCGGTGAGCGATCCGACCACGGGCCCGATGCCCAACCCGATCAGCAGGATGATCACCACTTCGGGCAGGCCGCGGAAGATGTCCGTGTACACCCGGGCGGGCCAGCGCAGCCATCGCGACCGCGAGATGCCCGCCACCGCCAGAACCATGCCGAGGACGAGTCCGATGATGCTGGCGCATACGGTCAGGATGAGCGTGTTGGGTAGGCCGGTGCGCAGCAGGTCGGGGATCGCCTGCTTGTAGAGGTCCCAGTCCAGGAACGAGTCCGCGAGTTGCGCGAGTGTCGATTTGGGCGCCACCGGGCCCCCGGCGGCGGGTTTCTCGTTGGCGGCGGCGATCGCGGCGAAATCGGGCAGCTTGGGTTCGGGGGCGGCTTTGGAGCCCGGTTTCCAGCCGGGTGGCAGAGCCCGTGGCACCCAGTCGGAGTACAGCTGGGCCCAGGTCCCGTCGGCGATGACGGCGTCGAGTCCGGAGTTCAGCGCGTCGATCAGCGGCTGGTTCTCCTTGGCGACCGCCCACGCCACGAAATTGTCCAGGCTGAAGGTGTTTTCGATGATCTGTGCCGGGTCGCCGGGCTGCACGGTGCCTGAGGCCTGTTGTGAGGGTGCCACCCAGGCGTCGATCTGGCGGGTCTTGAGGCTGGCGTAGACGGTGTTGTAATCGGGGAACTTCACCGGCTGCAGGTGCAGCGTGTCGATGACGTAGGCCTCCTGCACGGTGCCCTGCACGACGCCGATGCGCTGCCCGGCGGCGAGCTGGCCGAACCCCTTGATCGGTGAGCCGGAGGGCACCACGAGCGAGAAGTAGCCGAAGTCGTAGCCGTTGGTGAAGCCGACGGTCCGTCGCCGGGCGTCGGTCGTGGTGATCGAGCTGGACGCGACGTCGAAGCGGCGGGAGGCGGTCTGGGCCAGCAGGCCGGAGAAGTCGGTGCCGACGAAGTTGACCTGAAGGCCGAGCTTGCCTGCGATGGCGCGCAGCAACTCGTTGTCGAAACCGGTGAACTGTCCGGCCGAGTTGATGCAGATGCTGGGCGGCGCGTCCGACAGCGTGCCGACGGTCAGGACGCCGGGCGTGCCCAGTCCGAGGTTCTCGGGCCGGACCGTGTCCAGGGGTATGACGGTGGCGGTCGTGTACTTGTCGGCGCCGGGTCCGGTGGCCGCGGCGGCAAGGTTGGTGGGCAGTGCGCTCGCGCTGTCGACACCGGGTGGGGCGCACTGGTCGACGTCTGCCCCGGCCGGCGCTGCGCACACCAGCCCGAACAGCATCAGGACCGTGGTCAGCAGCGCGGCCGATCGTCTGGCGTCCATCTGATGCAACCTAGTGGGCGGGCGCCCCGTGATGAGTGATTCCGCTCAAGGGGACCGCAAGTCGCCGAACACTCCGCGCCGGGTCAGCTCGCCGATCATGATCTGGGCCATCCGGTCGGCGCGGTCGGTGCAGGCCTTGCGGGCTCGCTCGGGATCGCGGGCCTGGATCGCCGCCATCTCCTCCTCATAGCCTTCGAGAAAATCGGCCTTCGCCTTCGGGTAGCTGATCCAGAACTCCGCGGGCGCGAAGCTCTTACCGGCACGGATGGTGGCGTGCAGGCGCGGCCCGGCGTACTCGTCGTTGATCGAGTCGCGGAACACCCAACAGGCTTCCTGGAAGCTCTTGGTGTCCTTTGCTGAACGCATCATGCGCAACGTGTCATCGAGATGCGCGACGATGCGCGGAGTCGGGTTGGTGGCGCAGCGGGCGGAGGCGATGCCGTTGAGAATTCCGTACAACTCGTGGTGCTCGGCCACAGTGGCCTCGTCGAAGCGGGAGACGAATGCGCCGCGGTGATATCGCGTCGAGAGAATTCCGTCGTGCTCGAGCTGAACCACTGCTTCCTGGATCGGAACGCGGCTGAGCCCGAGGTCACGGACGATCTCGTTGCGGTCGATGCGGTCGCCGGAGCGCAGCTTGCCCGTCATCACCAAATTGATGATGTGCGTGACAACCTGGTCCTTCTCCTTGACCCCGTAATTCTTCGGCACCCTGGTTTATCTCCCCCTATGGCGATTATGTTTCGCCAGTTTCTCACGTGCCCGCCAGTTCGGAGACCTGAGTCGGTTCAGCTCAGTCGCTAAACTTTGCGAGCTCGGTCGTCGCGCCAGCGGCACAGGGCCTCGGCGCCCGTCAGGTCGTAGTCCGGACCGTTGACCCCCACGGTCAGGATGCTGACCCCCAGATCGGCCAGTGCGTCGGCCTCGGCGAGCATCGCGTCGATTCCGCCGGTCTCCTGCACCCCTGCCGAGCGCTGCACGGTCGCCGGGTCGCGGCCGGTGATGCCGCAGTGTTCGGCGAGAACCTCCGCCTTGCCCGGGTAGGTATTGCGGTCGACGAATGCGTGCCAGATGTCGGCGTGCTCGGCCACCAGACGCAGGGTCTTGCGTTCCCCCTGACCGCCGATCAGGATCGGGATCTCGCGGACGGGCGCCGGGTTGAGTTTGGCCAGTCGGGCCTCGATGCGCGGCAGGGCTACGGCCAGATCGTCCAGGCGACTGCCTGCGGTGCCGAACTCATACCCGTACTCGTCGTAATCCTTTTGTTTCCAACCACTTCCGATGCCGAGGATGAGCCGGCCGCCGGAGATGTGGTCGACGGTGCGGGCCATGTCTGCCAACAGCTCCGGATTGCGGTAGGAGTTGCAGCTGACCAGTGCGCCGATCTCGATGCGTGAGGTCTGCTCGGCCCAGGCGCCGAGCATCGTCCAGCATTCGTAGTGCGCGCCTTCGGGGTCCCCGTAGAGCGGGAAGAAGTGATCCCAGTTGAAGGCGATGTCGACGCCGATGTCCTCACAGCGGCGCACCGCGTCGCGGATGTGGCTGTAGGTGGGGGAGTGCTGCGGCTGCAGTTGCACGCCGATGCGGATGGGATGGCTCACATTGGTGAGCGTACCCACGAGGACTGCTCTTTGAACCCCGCACAGCGCTGCCTGATGTGAGGCACGGGGCGCCGGATCAGCCCAGCAGGCCGCGCAGGATTTCGACCAGCCTGGCCGGCTGATCGCCCTGCACCGAGTGGCCCGAGTCGGCGACCACGTGGGTGCGCTGGAAACCTGGTGCGCTATTTGCGAACTGCTCGGCGTCGTCGTCGTTGACGAAGAACGAGTTGGCGCCGCGGATCAGCGTGGTGGGCATGGTGATCGACGGGACGTCGTCCCACAGGCCGCTGAAGCTTGAGTAGCCGTCGTCGCTTCTAAACGTGTCGTAGCGCCACGTCCAGGTGCCGTCCTCGAGCTGTTTGGAGTTGTGGAAGACGCCGCGCCGCAAGGAATTCCGATCCCGGTTGGGGGCCGCGTCGACGGTCAGGTCGAGCATGGCCTGGAACGTCGGGAAGGTGCGGTGTTCCTGCACCAGGGCCACGGTGCCCATCTGTGCCTTGGTCATTTCGTTGTGCCGCTCTGGCGCTGACGGCGTGACGTCGACGAGTGCGAGTTCGGGTACCAGCCGGGGCTCGGTGGCCGCGATCCGTAGCGCGGTCAATCCGCCCAGCGACATTCCGACGACCAGGCGTGGATTGGGCGCATGATCTTCGAGAACCGGAATCAGGCTGGCCGCATTGAGTTTCGGGCCGTAATCGCCGTCCTCGCGCCAGGCCGAGCGGCCGTGGCCGGGCAGATCCACGGCCAGCGCGGGCTCGCCGAGTCCGAGAATCACGGTGTCCCAGGTGTGGGCGTTCTGGCCGCCGCCGTGCAGGAACACGATTCGCGGGGCTGCGGTGCCGAACTTCAGCGCGCTGATCGGCCCCTGCTCGATGCGTTCGACCGGTGGTATCGCGGTTGCGCCGATCTGTTCAGCGTTCTCGTGCAGGAGGCCGAACTCGTCGAGGTCGGTCAATGCGTCGTCGCTCACCACGCCGCCGACCTTACTTCCAAAACGACTCTGCGCCCAGGGCGTAGATGTGCGAGAAGCACACGCCCTGAGCGCAGAGTGAAAACGAAGTGGATCAGCCCTCGATGAAGGTCTCCAGCTCGATGCGCGCGACGTCGTCGGCGATCTGCTTGGGCGGGCTCTTCATCAGGTAGGCCGAGGCTGCCTCGATGGGGCCGCCGATGCCGCGGTCCTTGGCGATCTTGGCGGCACGCACCGCGTCGATGATCACACCGGCCGAGTTCGGCGAGTCCCACACCTCGAGCTTGTACTCCAGGTTCAGCGGCACGTCACCGAAGGCGCGGCCTTCCAGGCGCACGTAGGCCCACTTGCGGTCGTCGAGCCACGCGACATGGTCGGACGGGCCGATGTGGACGTTCTTGTCCTCGACCTTGCCGGCCAGCGAGCCGGTCAGGTTGGAGGTGACGGCCTGGGTCTTGGAGACCTTCTTGGACTCCAGCCGCGAGCGCTCCAGCATGTTCAGGAAGTCCATGTTGCCGCCGACGTTGAGCTGGTAGGTGCGGTCCAGGGTGACACCGCGGTCCTCGAACAGCTTGGCCATGACGCGGTGGGTGATGGTCGCGCCGACCTGGCTCTTGATGTCGTCGCCGACGATCGGGACACCGGCGTCCTCGAACTTCTTGGCCCACACCGGGTCGGAGGCGATGAACACCGGCAGCGCGTTGACGAAGGCCACGCCGGCGTCGATGGCGCACTGGGCGTAGAACTTGTCGGCCTCTTCGGAGCCCACCGGAAGGTAGGAGACCAGGACGTCGACCTTGGCGTCCTTGAGCGCCTTGACCACGTCGACGGGCTCGAAGTCGGAGACCTCGATGGTGTCGGCGTAGTACTTGCCGATGCCGTCGAGGGTCGGGCCGCGCTGCACCGTGACGTTGGTGGGCGGCACGTCGGCGATCTTGATGGTGTTGTTCTCCGAGGCGAAGATGGCCTCGGACAGGTCGAAGCCGACCTTCTTGGCGTCCACGTCGAACGCGGCCACGAACTTGACGTCACGCACGTGGTACGGGCCGAACTTCACGTGCATCAGGCCCGGCACGGACGCGTTCTCATCGGCGTTGTGGTAGTACTGCACGCCCTGGACCAGGGATGATGCGCAGTTACCGACGCCGACGATGGCGACCCGGATTTCTCCTGCGTGCTCAGACATGGACGATCTCCTTACTCGTTCTGTGTGCTCGGCCTGGGGCCTTGTGCGGGTCTGTGCTCATATGTTTTCCGAGCGCCCCTGTGCCGTACGTTCGGCCGCGATCAACTCGTTGAGCCATTTGACTTCTCGTTCGCTGGACTCGAGGCCCAGCTGGTGCAGCTGACGGGTGTAGCGGTCGAATGAACTGCTGGCCCGCGCCACGGCTTCGCGAAGACCTTCCCGACGTTCCTCGACCTGACGACGCCGGCCCTCGAGGATTCGCATCCTGGCTTCGGCCGGGGTGCGGTTGAAGAAGGCCAGGTGGACACCGAACCCGTCGTCGGAGAAGTTCTGTGGCCCCGTGTCGGCGACCAACTCGGTGAATCGCTGCTTGCCGGCATCGGTCAGCTGATAAACCCGCCGAGCGCGACGCACCTTGGTCGGTCCCAAGGGTGCGGCGTCCTCGACGATCAGGCCGTCGGCCTGCATGCGCCGTAATGCCGGGTAGAGCGACCCATACGAGAACGCCCTGAACGCCCCCAACAGACCCGTCAATCGCTTGCGCAGCTCGTAGCCGTGCATGGGTGATTCGAGCAGAAGGCCCAGGACTGCGAGCTCCAGCATCGAAAACACCCCTTTCGACAGATCAGATGGAATTGATCGCTACGACGGATCAACACCTCGCCAAACTGTATCGCGCCGATATATTTGGTGCCAAGTAGTCACTCAGATTGGTGCGTCTGCTGGTGCGCGCGGGGACATAGGTTTTCACCGTGATCGTTCCCGACTATCTAGCCGAACACTTCGCCGATCTGGTCGACACGCATCTTGGTTCCGAGCTCGGGCCGGCCTACCTGGACTCCGGACAGCCGGCGCTGCACTTCGAGTTGGGTGGCGCGGTGCCGGGTCCTGTTATCGGGTCGAGGATCGGTGGCGAGCCAGTCCTTCCGCGAGGAATGCCCTGGCCGTCGTCGGTCGACGACGTGGCTGGAGATGAGCGGCACCTGGTGTGTATGGCGGTGCTCGAGCTCTGGCTGCTGGCTCCCTATGCCGATGTGACGGGGCTTCCGATCGACGGCACCCTGACGTTCTTCTATGCCGACGACGCGGAGCTGCCGCCGTGGGGAGAGCCCTACCAGGCCGGAGGTTGGAAGGTGGTCTACACGCCTCCGGGAGCCGAGGTCGAGCCGGAACCGCCTGTGGGAGTGACGGTTTGGGCGCCGCGGTTGCTGATTCCGGTGCGGGCGATGAGCTATCCGGTGATCGAGGAGTCCTACTTCGACGAACGCCGGCCGTTCAGTGCACTGCACCAAGCGTGGAACGCGGTCCGGTATGACGACGAACTTGCCCCGACGGGTGTGCAGATCGGGGGTATACCTGAGGCGGTCCAGTGGGACCCGCGCTTTGACGCGACCCGACACCGCGGCGTCGAACCGGGTTCCGACTGGTGCTTGTTGCTCCAACTCACAGCCGATGCACGGATCACCGAGAAACTCAGCGTGCGTCCGAGCCGTGGCTTCGATGACTGGCTGGGCGGCGATTTCACCGTCTACTTCTTGACCAGGGACCGAGATCTGCGGGACGGTGATTTTTCCCAGACTTGGCTGATCGCCCAGCGCTGACCGATCTCACCCGTTGTTGCGGTGCATCCCCTTGACGGTGCCGTCGGGGTAGAGGTCGATGGTTCCGCCGCCGAAATCGCTGTTGACGATGACCGCGATGTTGATGGCCTCGGGTGTCGAGGGGTCTTCGGACGGCGTGATGCGCAGCCACGTGCTCTTCACGTCGGCACGTTTGGTGTTGAGCGTGTCGGGGGCGCCCCGCATGATCCCGAGAACCCGCTCGTAATCGAATGCCCCGAGGTCGACGAGGCGATCTTTGTCGGTAGTGCGCGGATCCGGGCTCGGGTCGCCCCAACCGCCGGTGTACCGGTAATAGACCTTCCTGCGGCTGTCCTGCGGATCAGGTCGGTACAGCATGGCCGAGTCCGGGTCGATGTGCAGTTCGAAGCCCGTGGTGTTGCCGAACTTCTGGCGCATCTGCTCGAAGAGTCCTTTGACTCCGTTGAGCGATTGCAGCTGTGTCGGCGGGGTCAGCACGACGGGGTCGATGCCGTCGGGCACCGCCCCTGGGTCGGGGTTGAAACTCAACGGTGACGGGGTGTTTCCGTACAGACCCCAGCCGATGCCGATACCGAGCACGACCAGGACGCCGGCCGAGGCCACCCTCAACCCCCACCCGGAACCGGCGGGTTTGCGAATGCGGGGCAGGCGGGCCTCGGTCAGCGTCGGCATCTTCACCGGTGCATTGGAGTTCTGTAGATCGTCGACCAGACGGGCCAGGTCTCCCAGGGTCGTGGCATTGGTGGCCGCGGATACCCGCTGACGGTGTTCTTCCATGGACAACTGGCCTTCGCCAAGCGCGCTGTCGAGCACCTTGCAGGTGTCGTTGCGATCGCTGTCCTTGGCCCGGGTGGTCGAGGTCTGCCGAGTTGCCACGGAAGATGATCGTAGGAGGTGTGACGCGGTCGCGCCTCGGTGTCCAGGGGGTCGACGTACTCTGGTCATCGTGCGATTGCAGAGACAGGTGGTGGATTACGCGCTTCGGCGGCGGTCCCTGCTGGCTGAGGTCTATTCGGGGCGCACCGGCGTCTCGGAGGTCTGTGATGCCAATCCGTACCTGCTGCGCGCGGCAAAGTTTCACGGCAAGCAAAGTTCGGTGATGTGTCCGATCTGCCGTAAAGAGCAGCTCACGCTGGTGTCGTGGGTTTTCGGTGATCATCTGGGCCCGGTTTCGGGCTCAGCGCGCACCGCGGAGGAGCTGGTGATGTTGGCAACTCGTTACGACGAGTTCGCAGTCCATGTGGTTGAGGTATGCCGCACCTGCAGTTGGAATCATTTGGTCAAGTCATATGTCCTGGGCGCGCCTCGGCCGCCGAAGGCACGTGGCACTCGAGGCACGCGCAAGTCGGCGCGTACGGCCAGTGAATAACGAAGGGCGCCATAGCCGGTCAGCCAACGACATCCGTAGTGCGGCTGACCGCCTTGGCGCGCGAGAAAACCGGCCGCCGGCCCGGGAGAAGCCTCCGGTGCGGGAGAACCCGCCCGCGCGGGAGAAGCCCCCGATGCTCGATAAGCCCCCGGTGCGGGAGAACCGCCCGCCGGCTCGTGAGAATGCGTCCACGGGACGGCCGAACGGTCCCACGGGCCGTCCCGGTCGTCCGGCGGTGCCGCCCGACGATCGGCTCACCACGGTGCTGCCGCCGGTGCGCGACGGTGGGCCTGCCCCACTCGACGTCGTCAGGGCGGCGATGGACGGCACTCCGCCGCCGAAACCGCCGCCACCCAAATCTCCGCCTCCCCCGCCGGGAGGCGGCCGCGGGACCGGGCCTTCGGGTCCGTCGGGGTCGGGTCCCAAGGCGACCCGGCAGTTCCACATCAACTGGAAGCTGGTCCGACGGCTGTCGATAGCCGCGGTGGTGGCGATGATCCTGCTTCCGCTGGTGACCTTCGGGATGGCGTACATGATTGTCGACGTCCCGCAGCCCGGTGACATCCGCACCAACCAGGTGTCGACGATCCTGGCCAGCGACGGCAGCGAGATCGCCAAGATCGTGCCGCCCGAAGGCAACCGTGTCGACGTCGGCATCGACAAGATCCCGGAGCACGTCCGCAATGCGGTGATGGCCGCCGAGGACCGCGACTTCTACACCAATCCGGGCTTCTCGTTCACCGCGCTGTTGCGTGCGATCAAGAACAACCTGGTCGGCGGTGATCTGCAGGGCGGGTCGACCATCACCCAGCAGTACGTCAAGAACGCGCTCGTCGGTGACGAGCGGTCCGGCATCGGCGGTCTGATCCGTAAGGCCAAGGAGCTGGTCATCTCGACCAAGATGGCCAGCGAATGGTCCAAAGACGCTGTGATGCAGGCGTATCTGAACATGATCTATTTCGGCCGCGGCTCGTACGGGATCGCGGCGGCGGCCAAGGCGTACTTCGACAAGCCGGTCGAGCAGCTCACCGTCGCCGAAGGTGCCCTGATGGCCGCGCTGATCCAGCGCCCCTCGACGCTGGACCCCGCGGTGGATCCGGAAGGCGCTGCCGAGCGGTGGAACTGGGTGCTCGACGGCATGGTGGACATGGGCGCGTTGTCGGCCCAGGAACGCGCCGGCCAGGTGTTTCCGCCGACCGTTCCGCCGGATCAGGCCCGTCAGGCCAACCAGACCACCGGTCCCAACGGACTGATCGAGCGGCAGGTCACCAAGGAACTGCTGGATCTGTTCGATATCAGTGAGCAGGCGCTGAACACCGAAGGTCTGCAGGTCACCACCACGATCGACCCGCAGGCCCAGCAGGCCGCCGAGAACGCGGTGTCCAAGTACATGGACGGGCAAGACTCCGACATGCGGACCGCGGTGGTCTCGATCGATCCGCACGACGGCGCGGTCAAGGCCTACTACGGCGGCTCGGATGCCAATGGCTTCGACTTCGCCCAGGCAGGTCTGCCGACAGGCTCGTCCTTCAAGGTGTTCGCGCTCGTCGCCGCCCTGCAGCAGGGCATCGGCCTGGGCTATCAGGTCGACAGCGGCCCAGTCGAGGTCAACGGCATCAAGATCAGCAACGTCGAAGGTGAAGGGTGTGGCACCTGCTCGATCGCCGAGGCGCTCAAGCGGTCGCTGAACACCAGCTACTACCGGCTGATGCTGAAGCTGGAGCACGGTCCCGAGGACGTCGCCAAGGCGGCCCACGATGCCGGCGTGGCCGAGAGCTTCCCCGGCGTCGAGCACACGCTGTCGGAGGACGGCAAGGGCGGTCCGCCCAACAACGGCGTGGTGCTGGGCCAATACCAGTCCCGGGTGATCGACATGGCCTCGGCGTACGCGACGCTCGCGAACTCCGGCGTCTACCACAAGCCGCACTTCGTCCAGAAGGTCGTGAACTCGTCGGGACAGGTGCTGTTCGACGCGTCCAGCCAGGACAACGGTGAACAGCGGATCGACAAGGCGGTGGCCGACAACGTCTCGTCGGCGATGCAGCCGATCGCCGGCTGGTCGCGCGGGCACAACCTGGCCGGCGGGCGGGCCTCGGCCGCCAAGACGGGCACCAATCAGCTCGGCGACACCGGTGACAACCGTGACGCCTGGATGGTGGGCTACACGCCGTCGCTTTCGACTGCGGTGTGGGTGGGTACCTCTGACGGTGTGAAGCCGTTGAAGACTCCGTCGGGTGGGCCGGTCTATGGATCCGGTCTGCCGTCGGACATCTGGAAATCCACGATGGACGGCGCGTTGAAGGGCACCGACAACGAGAAGTTCCCGAAGCCGACCGAGATCGGCGGCTATGCGGGTGTGCCGCAGGCCCCGCCGCCCCCGCCTGCACCGGGTACTCCGGGTGGTCCACCGATCGTGATGCCTTCGGAGACCGTGATTCAGCCGACCATCGAAGTGGCCCCGGGCATTACGATCCCGATCGGGCCTCCGACGACCGTGCCGATCGGTCCGCCGCCGGGAGCTCCCGTTGTGCCTGGCGTGCCGGGCGAGCCGGTGCCACCGCCGCCTCCGTGACGGACCGGGTAGCCCCGGCCGCGCCGGCTGGACTGGATTCGCCGGCCCCGCCGGCAGAAGACCGGCGGAGCGCCGACGACCGCGACCTCCCCAGCCGCAATGACCCGCTGGCCGAGGCGCTGTCGCAGACGGTGGGCGGACCCGTCGGCCGACATGCGTTGATCGGCCGGTCACGCTTCATGACCCCACTGCGGGTGATGTTCATCATCGCCGTGGTGTTCCTGGCATTGGGATATACGTCCAAGGCCGCGTGCCTGCAGACGACCGGAAGCGGGACGGCCGGGCAGCGGGTGGCCAACTGGGAGAACAACCGGGCCTATTACGAGCTGTGCTATTCCGACACGGTTCCGCTCTACACCGCAGAGTTGTTGAACCAGGGCAAGTTTCCCTACAAGTCCAGTTGGGTCGAGAACGACGCCACCGGCAAGCCGCGCATGCAGTACGACGGCAGCCCGGCGATCCGCTACATGGAATACCCGGTGCTGACGGGGCTGTACCAGTACGCGTCGATGTCACTGGCCAAGACCTATACCGCGCTGACGAAGCTGGTGTCGGTCCCGCTCATCGCCGAAGTGGTGATGTTCTTCAACATTGCCGCGTTCGGTTTGGCGCTGGCCTGGTTGGCGACGATCTGGGCCACCTCACGACTGGCCGGCCGGCGGGTGTGGGATGCCGCGCTGGTGGCCGGCTCACCGATCGTGATCTTCCAGGTGTTCACCAATTTCGATGCCCTCGCCACCGCCTCCGCAGCAGGCGCGATGCTGGCGTGGGCCCGGCGAAAACCGGTGTGGGCCGGGGCGCTGATCGGAATCGGTGTGGCGGCCAAGCTGTATCCGTTGCTGTTGTTCGTTCCACTCGTGCTGCTCGGGTTGCGCACCGGGCGTCTGCGCGAGGTCGGCAAGGCGGCGTTGACAGCGGTGGTGACCTGGCTGGTCATCAACCTGCCGATCATGGTGATGTTCCCGCGCGGGTGGTCAGAGTTCTTCCGGCTCAATACCCGTCGTGGTGACGACATGGATTCGCTGTACAACGTGGTGAAGTCGTTCAGCGACTGGCAGGGCTTCGATCCGGACCTGGGTTTCTGGCAGCCGCCGACGGTGTTGAACACCGTCACCGCAGTGTTGTTCGCGGCGTGCTGCATTGCGATCGGCTACATCGCGCTGACGGCGCCGCAGCGGCCGCGGTTGGCGCAACTGGCGTTCCTGGTGGTCGCCACCTTCCTGCTGACCAACAAGGTGTGGAGCCCGCAGTTCTCGCTGTGGCTGGTGCCGCTGGCGGTGCTCGCTCTGCCGCACCGCCGGATCCTGTTGGCGTGGATGACCATCGATGCCCTGGTGTGGGTACCGCGCATGCTCTATCTGTACGGCGAGGCCAACAAGGGCCTCCCCGAGCAGTGGTTCACCACCACGGTGTTGCTGCGTGATCTCGCGGTGATCATGTTGTGCGCGTTGGTCGTTCGCCAGATCTATCGCCCGGATCTCGACCTTGTCCGGCACGGCGGCCGCATCGACGACCCCACCGGTGGGGTGTTCGACAAAGCACCCGACAACCCGCCGCGGTGGCTGCCGGACTGGCTGCGACCGTCAGCTGACCGGGTGCGTATCGAACCGAAGCGGGAACCCGCGTTGGTGACGACGGGCGGCGTCAGCGGTGATATGGCGGATACCCCGGGTACTGCGTCGGATACCCCTGGGATGGTGGAAACACCTGAGGCGGGGCTTCCGTAGGTACAGACGGAGGCTCGTTCGCGCGGATCCAGGCACCGGTCGACGGCAGCGTGGCCAGTACGAACGTGGCGAGCACATAAATGAGAACCAGGATCCAGAGCAGGAAGCCGGCAGGGTGGCCATCGCGGGTAGCGTCGGTGTAGGTCGCGGCTATGCCGATGACGGGGGCCGGGGTGGCCAGCAGGGCGCCCACGATAACCATCCGGCGGCCGGTCCTCTTGGCCTTGTAGAGCTTTCTCGCGCCGGTGAGCATGAGCAGTCCGTACCCGCCGAGCACCAGAGATGCGATGGCGATCGTTATCAGCGCCTCGCCGAGGTTCCACGTGGGTCTGCTCAGATCCACGAGCGTCCCGACTATCCCCACCAGGAGGAGAACGAGGGCCACCACTGCGGCGACGCCCGCCAGGATGGCGGCGCAGGTCCCGGTGACCCGGCTGGTCGGGGCGGTCGGCCCAGGTTGTTGCGGCCGGGGTTGTCCGGAGCCGGGCTGGTGCGAGTAGATCGGCGGCTGGACTCCGAAACCGGGCTGTTGTGAGAAACCGGGCTGTTGTGAAAAGGCCGGCTGTTCCGGAAAACCCTGATCGTTGGGCCCACTGGGAAAGGTCATCGATCCCCCTGTTTCTCGAAGATTTGACCGTCGTCTTACGGCGGCCTGCGCTCCGCTCAGTGGTGGTAGGGCGGATAGTACTGGGCTGCAACCGGACTGGGCTTTGCTTGGATCCATCGCGCGGTCGAAGGGACCAGCGTCAGGACGACTGTCAAGATCGGAAAGAAGAGGCCCGCGATGAGGAAGGTATCGACTGAATCGAAATCACGACGGGGCCGGTCTGAGATGCCGAAGACGATGTCGGCGAGGGCGGTGATTGCAAACAGGATGACCAGGGCGCATCCGATGACGATCAACCGGCGGCCGTACGTCCTGCGTCGAAACAGAAAGATCGCCCCGACGACGAGCAACAGCCCGAACCCGAAGCCGATCAACGGTAACGAGTACATCCGGGCGTCGCGTTCCTCTTGCCCTGAGATGAAGATCGCGACGATCCCGGCCGATCCGAGGATGATCCCGACCAGTCCCCCCAGTAACGCCAGGATGCCGGCGATCATCGCCGTGGCTCGGCTCGGGCCGCGGGGCGGCGTCGGTTGATTCCCGCCGGGGTAGCCGGGTTGCTGTGGCCACCCGGGAGGTTGTTGTCCGAATCCGGGTTGGTGCGAGTAGATCGGCGGTTGGATCCCGAAACTGGGCTGTTGTGAGAAATCCGGCTGCTCCGGAAATCCAGGACCTGATGGTCCGCTGGGAAAGGTCACAGTTCCCCCTGATCTTTCGAGATTGACCGACTGCGGACCATGTTCTCAGTGCTCGTACGGTGGATAGTTCTGGGCTGCAACAGGACTCGACTTCGCTCGGATCCAACGCGCTGTCGAGGGCGCGAGGGCCGTTACCAGAGCCACGGTGGGGATGGCAGCCAGGATCACGCCGGCAAGGACCGGTCCGACATCGGGGTTGGGGGTTTGTCGGTCGTGGACAACGAAGGCGCCGACGGCCACCAGGATGGCAGCGGTGCTCGAAGCGCAGCCGCCGACGAGGAGCCAGCGCCCGATCATCATGCGTCGAAACAGCAGGATCGCCCCGGCGCAGAGGGGCAGACTCAAGGCGAGGCCGAAAAGCAGCCATACGAGCGCCATGTCGTCACCGTTGCCGGTCACCAGTTCGGATGTGGGTATCACTGTGAGGGCGAGACCGAACAGGCCGAGTAGCAGCGCCAGGGCTCCGGCGATGATCGCCGTGGCTCGGCTCGGGCCGCGGGGCGACGTCGGTTGATTCCCGCCGGGGTAGCCGGGTTGCTGTGGCCACCCCGGTTGCGGATAGCCGGGTTGTTGTTCGAAGACGGGTTGATGCGAGTAGATCGGCGGCTGGATCCCGAAACTCGGCTGTTGTGAATAGCTCGGCTGTTCCGGAAACCCCTGATCGTGGGGTCCACTGGGAAAGGTCACAGGTCCCCCCGGAGTCTCGAAAGTTGACGGGCCCACTGTATCCGGCCAGCCGAGAGCAAAGTGGTACCGGCGGTAGGAGACGCTAGGTAGCTGCGACCAGTTCCTGTTTCGCCCGGATCCACGCCGCGGTCGACGGGAGCAGCGCCACCACGAGCGTGGCGACCGGGAGCACCAGACTCAAGATTGCCAGTCCGCTGATGGCGTAGGAGCCGTAGCGGGCTGTCGTGGCCAGACTGAGTCCGAGGCTGATCAGGCTGCCGAGGATGATCAGTGCGCAGCCGATGACGATGAGCCGACGGCCGGTCATCTTGCGTCGCAGCAGCGCCACCGTGCCGGCCAGGAGCAAGAGTCCGCAGGCGACGCTCAGCAGGGTGGCGAGGACCGTCATCGTCAGTGCCCCAGGGGTTCTGAGGGCCAGAGTTCGCAAGCCCGCGTCACCGGCCAGTGCGGCGAGGCCGGACAGCCCGGCGATGCCGTTGCCGAGGGTCAGCAGGGCGCCGATCCCGGCGAGGACAGCCGTGATGATCGCCGTGATCCCGTGCGCCGAAACCCTCGGCGCGGCCGTTGGTTCCACCGGTTGGGATTCGTCGAGCGGGTTCTCGGGTTGTTGACCCTCGGATTCTGAGGGAGAGGTCACTGCTGCTCCGATCGTGAGTGGTTGGCAGGTCGGTACCTGAGCGGTCAGCCCGGGTACGGCGGGTAGGGCTGGGGAGCAGGCGGATTCTGCTGGGCCCGGATCCAGGCCCCGGTCGGCGGCAGCAGGACCAGCACGAGCGTCACGATCGGGAAGATGACACCCACGAGATCAGCGCCGACGCCGCGGTCGTACTCGTAGTCGGCGATGGCCGACGGTGTCCACGTGAGGTTGATCAGCGTGCTCAGGATGGACACCGCGCATCCCGCGGCCACGAGCCAGCGGCCAATCATCTTGCGTAGCAACAATGTCACCGTTCCGATCAGAAGCAGCAGCCCGGCGACGATGTTCAGCGTCGTCATGGCGATCAGCGGTGTCCACCCGCCCCAGGCGGAACCGGCTACTTCGGACGATCCGTTGATCAACACGGAAAGTCCGAAGGCCATCGCCAGGCCGCCGAAGAAGTTCGCCAGGCCGCCGAGCCCGGCCAGAACCCCTGCGATGATGCCGGTCACCCCGCTGGGGGACGCGGGTGGCGCGGGTGGCAGGCCATAGGGCTGTTGCGGGTAGCCGGGCGGGAAATAGCCGGGCTGTTGTTGATACCCAGGCTGCTGGGGGTAACCGGACTGATCGGGAGACCCCGGACCGTAAGGCCCATTGGGATAGGTCACGGCTGCCCCCGATCCTCGAAGTTTGACGGGCTCACCCTATTCCGGATGGGGGCGGACAGAGCGGCTTTGGCGTCAACTCCAGCCCGGGTACTGCGGGTAGGTCGGGGGCGTAGCCGGATTCTGTGGGTAGGGCTGGGGCGCAACCGGATTCTGCTTCGCTCGGATCCACGCCGTGGTCGACGGAACCAAGGTCAGCACGATGGTCGCGATCGGGAAGATGAGTGACACCAGTACGAGTGGGCTGCCGGGGGCGCCGGGGTAGTCGTTCTGGAACGAGGCAGCCGCAGCGAAGCTGCCCACCCGGCCGAGAATAGCCAAGGAGCACCCGATCACGACGAGCATACGGCCGATCAACTTGCGTTGAAACAGCATTATCGAGCCGGCCAGGAGCACGAGTGCGGAGGTGCCGGTGACCACCGTTGCGACGATCTCGAGCACATGGGTTTTGGTGCTGAAGTTGCGGAGACCGGTCGACAAGATCCAGTTGAGAATCAGGAGGCTGCCTTCGGCCGCGCCCTCGAGCGCGCCCAATCCCGCCAGGACGGCGGCGATGATCCCTGTGACCCCGCTGGGTTCCCCGGATGCCTGTGCTTGGGGCTGCTGTCCGGGATAGCCGGGTTGTTGGCCCAGCACCGGCGGGAAACCGGGTTGCTGTGTGTAGGGCGGCTGATAGCCGGGTTGGTCAGGGAACCCCTGACCGAAGGGCGAATTGGGAAAGGTCACAGATCCCCTCGATCCTGACGTCGATATGGTCCCGGTCATACGGATTTCGCAGATCAGGGCTATTTCCGGTAGCCTAACCCGGTTGCCGACGCAGGCGACCCTCCTGCCACGGAATTCGCCGTGGCCGTACACGACCAGAGGAGGTGATGAGGTTCTAATGCGTCCATACGAAATCATGGTCATTCTCGACCCCACACTTGACGAGCGCACCGTAGCTCCGTCGTTGGAGACGTTCCTGAACGTCATCCGCAAGGATGGCGGTTCTGTCGACAAGGTCGACATCTGGGGACGCCGCCGGCTGGCCTACGAGATTGCCAAGCACGCCGAGGGCATTTACGCCGTTGTCGACGTCAAGGCTGAACCGGCCACCGTGTCCGAGCTCGACCGTCAGCTCAACCTGAACGAGTCCGTGCTGCGGACCAAGGTGATGCGGACCGACAAGCACTAAAGGCTGTCAGTCGTCGGCGGGGCTACGTAGGCTTCGCGCAAACGGACATGCCTATCCCAGGAGGATCTCGTGGCTGGTGACACCACCATCACAGTTGTCGGAAACCTGACCGCTGACCCGGAACTGCGTTTCACTCCGTCTGGCGCAGCAGTCGCCAACTTCACCGTTGCCTCGACGCCGAGGATGTTCGATCGGCAGAGCAACGAGTGGAAGGACGGCGAGGCGCTGTTCCTGCGGTGCAACATCTGGCGTGAGGCGGCCGAGAACGTGGCCGAGAGCCTCACCCGGGGTTCGCGGGTGATCGTCACCGGCCGGCTCAAGCAGCGTTCCTTCGAAACCCGCGAGGGTGAGAAGCGCACCGTTGTCGAGGTCGAGGTCGACGAGATCGGTCCGTCCCTGCGCTACGCCACGGCCAAGGTCAACAAGGCCAGCCGTAGTGGCGGCGGCGGTGGTGGCTTCGGCGGTGGTGGCGGCGGAGGTTCGCGCCAGGCCGAGCCCAAAGACGATCCGTGGGGCAGTGCGCCGGCGTCGGGCTCCTTCAGTGGAGCCGACGACGAGCCGCCGTTCTGATCAACAACGAAATTTTTGCAAGGAAGAGATAACCAATGGCCAAGTCGAATACCAAGCGGCGGCCGGCACCGGAAAAGCCGGTCAAGACCCGCAAGTGCGTGTTCTGCTCCAAGAAGGGCAAGGGGCAGATCATCGATTACAAGGACACCGCGCTGCTGCGCACCTACATCAGCGAGCGCGGCAAGATCCGTGCCCGCCGGGTGACCGGCAACTGCGTCCAGCACCAGCGTGACGTTGCCGTCGCGGTGAAGAATGCCCGCGAGGTGGCTCTGCTGCCGTTCGGCTCGTCGACGCGGTAGGGGGGCAGAACAATGAAGCTGATTCTCACCGCTGAGGTGGAGCACCTGGGCGTCGCAGGCGATGTCGTCGAGGTCAAGGACGGCTACGGCCGTAACTACCTGCTGCCCCGTGGGCTGGGCATCGTGGCCTCCCGCGGCGCCGAGCGCCAGGCCGACGAGATCCGCCGGGCCCGCGAGGCCAAGTCGATCCGCGGCGTCGAGCATGCCAACGAGCTCAAGACCGCGCTCGAGGGTCTGGGCGAGGTGTCGCTGCCGGTTCACGCCGCTGCCGACACCGGCAAGCTGTTCGGTTCGGTCACTGCCGCTGATGTCGTGGCCGTGATCAAGAAGGCCGGCGGCCCGAACCTGGACAAGCGCACCGTGCAGCTGCCCAAGGCGCATATCAAGTCGGTCGGCACGCATCCGGTTACCGTCCGGCTGCACACCGGGGTGGAAGCCAAGGTGTCGCTGAACGTCGTCGCGGAGTAATCCCGTAGCGGAATAATCCGTAGCGGAGTAATTCCGCCGGCACTCAATCGCCCGGGTGGGGACCTGCAGAGGTTTCCACTCGGGCGTTTGCTGTATGTCTGGCGAACTCGTTGCGGGAAACTCTGGACAGCGAAGCTAACTCGGTGTTAACCCGCCGGGTCCCGGGGCGCAACACAACACGCCCGGGACGGCAACCCGGCACGACACGCCGAAGAACTTCCCATACACAAACACTGACAACCCCTATGGCACTCTGACCTGGGAAAATAAAAGATCGCTCGGGAATGATCCACAGGTTCTCCCCAGAGGCTCAACACCGCGACCGAGACCTATCCCCACACCATCCACAGGTTCATCAACAGGGGTGGCTTTCGGGGGTGCCAGCAACCGTCTACCGTGATGCGTCGCAGCGCCGTCACGAGCTTGTCGGAGCCCTGTTTTACAGTTGCAGTACCGATTCGAATAAACGTTCGAGCTTGTCGTGAGGCAGGTCTCGGAAGGGGGTGGGGAGTCCGTGGCGGTGGTGGACGACCTGGGGCATCCAGATTCGGAGATGGATGGCCCTCCGCCTGGGGAGGACTTCGGCCGGCAGCCGCCGCAGGACATGGCGGCCGAGCAGGCGGTCCTGGGCGGCATGCTGTTGAGCAAGGACGCGATCGCGGACGTCCTCGAGCGCTTGCGTCCCGGTGACTTCTACCGGCCGGCACACCAGAACGTCTACGACGCGATCCTGGACCTCTACGGCCGAGGGGAGCCCGCCGACGCGGTCACCGTGGCGGCCGAGCTGGATCGGCGTAGCCTGCTGCGCCGCATCGGCGGGGCGCCATATCTGCACACGCTGATCTCCACCGTGCCCACTGCGGCCAATGCCGGTTTCTATGCCGGCATCGTGGCCGAGAAGGCCCTGCTGCGCCGGTTGGTGGAGGCCGGTACCCGGGTGGTCCAGTACGGCTACGCCGGGGCCGACGGCGCCGACGTCACCGATGTGGTCGACCGGGCACAGGCCGAGATCTACGACGTGACCGAGCGACGCGCCTCGGAAGACTTCGTCGCGCTCGAGGACCTGCTGCAGCCCACGATGGACGAGATCGACGCGATCGCCTCGCAGGGCGGAATCTCGCGTGGCGTGCCGACCGGGTTCACCGAATTCGACGAGATCACCAACGGCCTGCACCCCGGGCAGATGGTCATCATTGCGGCCCGACCTGGTGTCGGGAAGGCACTCGCGCTCGATACCCCGCTTCCGACGCCTAACGGGTGGGCCACGATGGGTGACATCGCCGTGGGCGACTACCTCATCGGCGCTGACGGTGAGCCCACGCGTGTGGTCGCGGCCACTGAGGTCATGCTGGGCCGGCCGTGTTTCGAGGTTGAATTCTCCGACGGCACAGTGATTGTCGCGGATGCCCAGCATCAATGGCCGACGGGCGACGGCATTCGCACCACCACTCGGCTGCGCCCGGGTCTGCACACCATTGCTGCACCCACCTCGGGTGGGGGAGCTGCAGTGCTGACGCCGGTCTGTCAGGTGGCGGCGGTGCGCCGGCTACCCAGCGTGCCGGTGCGGTGCGTCGAGGTCGACAACGCCGCACATCTGTACCTGGCGGGCCCCGCCATGGTGCCGACGCACAACTCCACCCTTGGCCTGGATTTCATGCGGTCGTGCTCGATCAAGCACCGGATGGCCAGCGTCATCTTCTCGCTGGAAATGAGCAAGTCCGAGATCGTGATGCGACTGCTCTCGGCCGAGGCGAAGATCAAACTGGCCGATATGCGTTCGGGCCGGATGAGCGATGACGACTGGACCAAGCTGGCCCGCCGGATGAGCGAGATCAGTGAGGCGCCGCTCTACATCGACGACTCGCCGAACCTGACCATGATGGAGATCCGGGCCAAGGGGCGGCGGCTCGCACAGAAGGCGGATCTGAAGCTCGTCGTCGTCGACTACATGCAGCTGATGAGCTCGGGCAAGAAGTACGAGTCACGCCAGCAGGAAGTGTCGGACTTTTCCCGAAGCCTCAAACTGATGGCCAAGGAACTCGAAGTGCCGGTGATCGCGATCAGCCAGCTCAACCGTGGTCCCGAGCAACGTACCGACAAGCGTCCCCAGGTCTCTGATCTTCGTGAGTCGGGCTGCCTGACGGCGAACACGCGAATTCTGCGCGCCGACAACGGTGCTGAGGTTACCTTCGGTGAGCTGATGGCGACCGATGAGCGCCCGTTGGTGTGGTCGCTCGACGAGCACAAGCGCATGGTCGCCCGCCCGATGACCAACGTGTTCTACAGCGGGCACAAGGAAGTCTTTAAGGTCCGGCTGGCATCGGGGCGTGAGGTCGAGGCCACCGCCAACCACCCCTTCCACACACTGGACGGTTGGGTTCCATTGGGAGAGTTGACCGTTGGTTCCCGGGTGGCGGCTCCGCGGTTAGTGCCCGAACCGGTGCATACCGAACGGATGGCGGAGTCGGAGATCGTGATGCTGGCGCACATGATCGGCGACGGCTCATGCGTGAAGCGTCAGCCGATCCGCTACGCCAGCATCGATGAGGAGAATCTGACCGCCGTGACGACGGCGGCGACCCATTTCGGAATCTCCGCCGTACGTGACGAGTACGCGGCGGCCCGGGTGACGACCCTGCGTATGCCGGCGCCGTACCGGCTCACCCACGGTAAGCGCAATCCGATCGCAGCCTGGCTGGACGGTTTGGGGCTGTTCGGGAAGCGAAGCTACGAGAAGTTCGTGCCCAAGCTGGTTTTCGCGCTGCCCAATGATCAGGTGGCGTTGTTCCTCCACCACCTGTGGGCGACGGATGGATCGGTGCGGTGGGACGCCAAGGTCAACCAGGGCCGGATCTACTACGCCACCACCAGCCGACAGTTGGCCGACGATGTGATGCAGTTGCTGCTGCGGGTCGGGGTGTCCGCGCGGATCAAGCGGGCCAAGAAGACCGGGTACCGGGACTGCTGGCACGTGCTGATCTATGGTGTGGAGAACCAGCGACGGTTCCTGTCCGATGTCGGCGTGCACGGTGGGCGTGGTGTGCTGGCGCGTGATGTGTTGAGCCACCTGACGGCTATCAGCTGCAATACCAATCTCGACACCGTGCCCAAAGAGGTGTGGGAGCAAGTGAAGTCGGCTCTGACCCGTGACGGCATGACACACCGCCAGTTCGCGGCGGCGATGGGCACCCAGTTCTGTGGTTCGACAATGTGGAAGCACTCGCCGAGTCGGGAACGGTTGCGTAAGGCCGCGAACCTGCTCAACAACCAGACTCTGCGCGACCTCGCTACCAACGACGTGTTCTGGGACGAGATTGTGGAGATCACCAGCATTGGCGAACAGGACGTCTACGACGGAACGGTCAGCGGGACGCACAATTTCGTCGCTAATTTAGTTAGCCTACATAATTCGTTGGAGCAAGATGCGGACATGGTCCTGCTGCTGCACCGCCCCGATGCGATCGACCGGGAAGATCCGCGCGGCGGTGAAGCCGACATCATCCTGGGCAAGCACCGTAACGGACCTACCGCGAATATCACTGTGGCGCACCAGCTTCACTTCTCGCGGTTCACGAATATGGCGCGTTAGCCGAATGCTTGTCGAGATGCAATGAAGATTGAAAAGCGTGCATTGATTGTTAAACAACAGCCCACAACTGATTTGGCGCATCAGCGGTGAAGTCACGCTCGACAAGATCATCGTGTACCGGCGGACCAACCTTGCCGTTCTTGCCGCGCTTCTTGCCGAACACGCTCCACAACTGATTCTGCGAGCAGATCCGCCAGGCGGTGCGCTCGGCCATCGACTCGCCGGCCTCTCGGGCCACTTCGACCAGGTAGCGGTACCCGAACTCGGGGTCGTCCTTATGCGCGTCGAACAGCGCATTGGCGCGATAGGCCTCGACGAGTTCGGCGTCGGTGATGGGATGGGCCAGCCAGCGGTAATAGGGCTGGCGGGCGAGCTTGAGAACCCGGCACGTCACCGCGACGGGTATCCCGTCGGCGGCGAGCTCACTCACGAGCGGGTAGAACCTTTTCCCGGAAGGTTGGCCTGCGACAGATAGGCCGTGGCCCGGCGCAGGACTTCATTCTCCTGCTCCAACAACTTGATCCGACGCCGCGCATCCCGCAGCTCAGCGGACTCGCCAGTGCTCCTGCCAGGCTTGGCGCCTTCATCGATATCGGCCTGGCGCATCCACTTGTGCAGCGTCACCGGGTCCCCCTCACTGGCACCGTGAACCAGGACGAATGTCGAAATGAGCATCCTCGGCGGACATCCATCATTCGATGTAACGCGAAGTAGACCAACTGCATTCATGGAGTGGCTGGACGCGCGCCAACGGCCTCGAAGATGAAAGGCTAGGAGCGCCGCCGATCACGACATCGCTAAGTGCGTGCAGCGGGCGACGAACACCGCTGTGCAATGCACGTTGGGCACCGCGATGAGATGTCTGAGTTGCTCACAGTTTTTCTGCTGTCTCGCATAGCAATTCGTTGGCTGGCGTCAATCTTGGATGTTCAATTGTGCGTCTGTCGGGACGGTGAGGTGCCGCTTCGTTTAAGGGAGCCGGAAGCGGCGGGGTGAGACATCGGCAAGGCGCGGCTGTTATTCGTCAGTCGCTTAGTGCTATCAACAGCGGGACGACGCAGTCGTCGACGATTGCGTCGATATCGGCGTCGCTTAGGGGTGCGCCGACAAGTGCGTCGTGGCGCATCAGGTCGAACGGAACGCGTAGTGCTCTTAACGGGATCTCTCCATCGCCGAGTTCGCCGCGAGCACGTCCGCGTCGCAGGATCGGTTGTAGTAGTTCGTCTGCGGATTCCAATAGCAACGCGTGTGCAAGTACGCCTGCCCGGTCGTCGAGGTCGGCCATCAGCCCGATGATGGTGTCGCGGCTCTTTTCGGGAAACCGATCCCGTATCGCGCTGAGCAGTGCCGTCAGATCTCCGGCGAGTGAGCCGGTGTCGGGAGTTGGCGTCAGCGGTGCGGTCACCTCTAAAGCGTTGACGACCATCAACGCTTTGGTCGGCCAGCGTCGGTACAGCACCGGTTTACTGGTTTGCGCCTGCGCCGCAACGCCGTCGAACGTCAGCCCGGAATAACCGTGCCTCGCTAGCTCGGTGCGCACCGCTGCCCGGATCGCGTCCTCAAGGGCCTGTCCGTAGCGCCTGGCCAAGGCACCTCCCTGCGACATAGATACGTTGCGTATCTCGAAAGAATAGCTTAGCGTCAAGATACGAATAGTATCTTGCGGCTGAAGCGGCCATTGCCGCGACACCGCCTCAGCAGAGGAGCGTGCGATGGCCGGTCGTCGTATTGATGTGCACAACCACTACATGGGCCAACCAATCTACGGATACCTGCGCAATTCAGGCTTTCTGCCGGGCAACTTCCCGATCGCGGAGTGGACACCGGAGAAGGCAATCGCGTTCATGGACCGCCACGACATCGCCACTCAGGTGTTGTCGTTGCCGTTCAGCTTCACCACCAATCCTGCTGATTCCACCGATTCGCAGTCCCCCACGGTGCTGGTCCGCCAGATCAACGAAGCCATGGCGGAGGTGATTAAAGACCATCCTGGGCGCTTCGGAGCTTTCGCCACGCTGCCGTTCAATACCATCGACGCGACGCTGGCTGAGATCGATTACGCCCTCGATGTGTTGAAGCTCGACGGTGTCGCACTGACCTCGAATGTTGGTGGACGTTACTTCGGTCAGCCGACTTTGGAGCCGATCCTGGCAGAACTGGGCCGCCGACGCGTGCCGGTGTTCGTGCATCCGACAGACTGCGCGTACAGCAGCGAACTCAACCTGGGCAGGGTCGGATCGTTCATCGAGTTCCCGTTCGACACGGCCCGCAACATCACCAACGCCGCCTTGACCGGAGTGTTTGAACGTCACCCAGGGCTCACGCTGATCCTGGCTCATTGCGGGGGAGCGTTACCCACCTTGGCGGTGCGTATCGCCGAGCATCTCGGGCTGGGTCAAGGGCCCGCTGATGTTGCCATCGATGCTCAGCAGTTCCGTGATGTGCTAGCCGATCTCTACTACGAGACCGCGCTGGCGGGCAGCCCCAATTCGTTGCTTCCTACTCTGGAAGTCACCCGCACGGATCATATCCTCTTCGGCACCGATTTTACTGCCGCGCCAGAGGGTTTCATCACCCGCAACATCGAGCAGTTGATGTCCTCAAAGGCGCTCGACAGCGCCGATCGGCATGCCATCGAGCGAGGTAACGCCGAGCGCTTGTTCCCTCGTTTCGGAGCTGCCTGACAACCAGAGGATCGCGGCTTGCTGAAGAACCGTTTTGGCGCCCCGCGTGTCCGGGCCGAAGGGGGTTCCACTAGTCGCGAAACGCCAATCGGGGACTCGACAGTCGGGTACGGTCGCGGCAACGGGTCGTCCCGTTTGACGTCTTCGGGCAATCGTAAGCAGCCCATTCGCAAGATGCGTTGCTGCTGAGCAACTTTGGGGCCACAAGCAAATATCGACGACGTTGCTCGTCAGTGGCGAAACGCCGGGTATTGAGCCCGTCAGGGTGGATTAGACACGGCGCGAATCAATGCCCCGTCCTGTGGCAGTGGACACCAAAGTGAGAATTCGCGGCGTGGACATCAATTGAGAACGTCGCCAACAACGCAGCTCCGCGAGCCGGGTGTGAACACAGAACTTGAGAAGCACAGGACTTGAAGAAGTAGCGGCTGCCGCTCCGTCGGTGAGCAGCGCTCCGCCGTAATCAGCTACGCAGCAGGGATTCTCGGACCGCAAGTCTTCGTCGGCAGCATCCTGCACCGGACCGCCGCGAAGGGCAAGGGAATTCAGAAAATCGTCGACGAGGCCGAGATGCAGGTCGCATGGAAGGAGCAGAAGAACAAGACGCCGTCGGTGTGCGATTGGATGATGCCGCTTAGCGATCACATTCTCAACAACAGCCGCAGGGGTGACAAAGCTGCTTGACGGCAATTAGGCGAGTCCTATAAACCTTCGCTGCATCTCGACAGCACGTCGCACCGCCGTTCGAGCGAGCACGGGCGGTTGGAGGGCCTCACCGCGACGAAACTCGCCGCCCTGAACTCAAGCCGCTACAGCGTCCAACAGATCTAGAGCCCATGACCTTCGAGGTACTTGTAGGAAATGCAACGGCTCGTGAGACAACGGCAGTGCGGTCACCGTGAGACAAAGGTCGAAAGGCCACGTCAAGACGGTCGGTCGATTCAGCCGAGGATGAGAACCTACTTGCGCGAGAGCACCGACAACACGCCATGAACGTAAGCGAGTACGGCTGGCGTCAGATGTGCCCGCCGGGGAACATGGTCTTGACGGCCTGAGTGATGGTGTTGCGAGCGGCCGCGGCGTCGCCCGGTTCCAGGGAGCTGATCGCCATCACATAGCGGGCGTCCAGGCCGATCGCTCCGGTGGACACGTGCAGCTGGTTGGCGCCGCTCCAGCAGCAGAACCAGCCCTGCTTGACGGCGACCGCCTCGGCGAACAGCCCCTCGGGGATGCCGAAGCGCTGCGGGTATCCGTCGGTTCCCGTCGGCGTGGATTGGGCGAGGTTGGTGATGATCACGCTGGTCTGTTCCGGAGGCAGCCCACCAGTGCCGTCGAGCAGCATGTCGTAATAGCGGACCAGGTCACTTGCGGTGCTCTGCGTGACGTCCCAGTGTCCGTTGTAGGGCGCGGTGGTGCCCGACAATCCGTACCGCGCCACGACGCGTGAGATGATCGCGTTTCCTCCGCTGCGGTCCCAGAAGGTCTGGGCCGCGCCGTCGTCGGAGGAGCGGAGCATGATGTCGAGCGATTTGCGGTCCGCAGCAGACAGTTTCGTCTCGCCCTTGGATTCCTGCAGCAGCAGGTCGTCGGCGATGAACAGCTTCACCACCGAGGCGATCGGGAAGGGTTGGTTGGCACCGTTGGAGACGATCTGACCGGTGTCGCGGTCCATCACGACGACTTCGATGTCGGCTCCGGACTTGGCCGCGTCGGCGGTGGCCTGGCGGGTGCGGGCATCGAGTCCGTCCCATGGCGTCAGCGGCTCGGCATCCACGTCCAATGGTGTCAACGGCGGCTGCGGGGCGATGACCGGCGCTGCGGGCATGCACCAAGCTGGTGCCGCAGAACCGTTGACGAGCAGCGCCACGCCGACGATCGCCATGCACGTCATCGCAGGCTTCGACAGCCGCCTCCGCATAAGTCCTCCAATTGATCCATAGCCAGGGCAGCTGGGATGGACTCTGCGCCCGCCGGTCCTACCAGCTTAATCGGCCGCCCAGATGGCCGAGGAGGCGCGGCGACCAACCTGACCGGCGAGTCACCCTGGCCCGGCTCACCGAAACGCGCGCCTGAAGAGGAAGTCATCCGCTGGGACGGGCAAGCTTAGGATCCGAACTGTCGGGAGGGGACAGATGAAACTGGGTCCGAGTGCAGGATGTGTCTTCGGCATGGTCGTTGCTGTCCTGGGCAGTGTGCTGGTGGCGTGTTCGCCGGGGTCTGCGCCGACCGCGCTGATCAAGGATGTCCCGTTGCAGTCGGGTGAGCAGACCACGATTCCGTTCAGTGGGTTTGACTACCGGGAGATGGGTGTCGACGCGAAGAACGTTCTCTATCTGGGTGGTATCGGTGGGTTCGCGACCTTGATTCCGGGGGCGGCCCAGCCGACGCCCATGAAGCCCAGTGGCAATCCTCCTGTGTCGACGTTCGGGGTTGCGCCGGACGGCCGGTTGTCCTTTGCCACTCTCGATGGCGTCGTCGAGACGATCGCACCCGGCTCCAGCACCTCGGAGCCGCTGCCGTTCGACAAGCTCACCAGGCACGGTCAGATGGCGGTGGGCCAGGACGGGTCGGTCTACCTGGCCGACAACCAGCGCGACAAGCTGTTGAAGCTCACGCCCGGCGCGAGCGCCCCCACGGAGCTCTCCGTCGAGATCACCAACGGGTTGGGGCACTTGGTGATCGACGCCGACGACAACGTGTATGCAGCCATGGACGAGAAGATCGTGAAGATTGCGAAGGACGCGGAGAAGGCCGAGCCGGTGGCAGGGGCGCCGGACAAGGTGGGCGGGCTGGCGGTGGACGCCGCGGGCAATCTGTATGCCACCGACCGGAAGGCCGCAACGGTGTCTCGGATGCCGGCCGGCGGGGGTGACTGGGTCGAACTCCCGTTCAACGGGCTTCAAAGCCCATCCGCCATCACGGTCGACGGCGACGGCAACGTGTACGTCATGAACACGAACCTCCGCGAGACCGCTACGAGAGACACAATCGTCAGGCTCGCTGCCGAGTAGCCGGGGTTTCCTCCCGGGTTGGGCAGTCAGAACATTTCGACGACCCACACCTCCATGTCGAACTGAGGATTCCCGGGATCGGCGGGGTCGGAGATGCGGTGCTGCTGGATGACGGTGCCGAGGCTGAGAATGTCCGCGCGTGGGGTCGAGAACTGCACTTGGTTCGATGCGTAGGTGAACCGGCACCCACCGACGAGGGCTGACTGTGCCAGGCGTCGAATCTCTTCGAGGGTCACCTGGTTGATGGGCGCGCTGCGCATGCAGATATCGCTGGCGCAACCACTGACCAGGCCGGCCGTCAATGGTCGGCCATGAGCATGCTGACTCTCGGTGGCGAAGTCGGAGAACCCGAGGTAGTCGGTTTCCCCCTCGCCGTAGATGTTGATCCGCATGGCGTTCCCGATCGGGTTGATCGGGGTCCCCTGATGCTGGGCACGGCCGTCGGGCCCCGGCGCGGAGACGCGCGGTGGGGTCGGGCATTGCGAATGATCATGTAGGTCGCCCGCTTCCGTGGGTGAGACCAGGCCGTCTCCCGGTGGCGTCAGGCTCTCGAAATCCCTGACGTCGTCGTCGAGATGTCTGATCGTGCCTTTTCCGACGATCCTGTCTGCGGTGACCTGCCCCGGGCCCAGAATCCCGCGCTTGTTCTTGTATGCCTCCACCGCGTCGCCGGTGCCTTCTCCGTACACACCGTCCACGGAGAGCCCGGCGGCATCGACCTCATTCAGCGCGATCTGGATTCGCCGCACGTGCTCGCCGACGTCGTGGATGCCCTCCCCGATGTGCGCCGGATCAGACACCAGGCAGGCCTCGAGCTGACCGTCACGAGCCGGCGAGGTGAGGAGCATGCTGTTGAGTCCCATTTTTCGTCCACCTCTGGTTCGCGCAAGCGGGCTGCTTGCTGATGGATCCAATCCTGGGCGGGCACGTTTCGGGGTGCGCGAGTAGTCGGCTACCCGACTCTTCGGATGGCATCGTGAAAAGCAGCTCAAGAGAGACTCGACATCTCCCATGCCAGTTCGTAGCCTGTGCGAGACGTCCAAGCCGGGCCACGACGGTCCTCGCAGCGAAAGATCGTGACAAATCCGTATGACCTGGGTGCGCCATTCACTGCGGCGAGCGCTGTGCGGTTCCGCCATCGCCGCCCTGGTGGTGGCGACGTCGATGGGCGACGTGAAGGCGGAGCCCGGGGCTGACGCGCTGTCGAAGCTCCACGAGTTGTCCCGACAGGCGGTGCAGGGTCGCGAGGCCGTCACTGCCGCTCAACGCGATGTCGACGCCAAACTTGCTGCCCAGACCGCGGCCGAAGACCGCCACCGCGCGGACCTGGAGGCCCTTGCCGCCGCCAACGTCCAGCTTGCGCCCTATCAGGCCGCGGTCAACCGGGTGGCGGCAATGACCTATATGAGCGGCGGCGACGGTCAGATGGCAGCGGTGCTGACCGCAGGCTCGCCGCGACAACTGATCGACAAGCTGTCGTTGCAACGGGTCGTGGCTGCCAAGTCGGCCGATGACATGTTCGCCTTCAAGGCGACGCATCAGCGCGCGGCGGCCGCCGCGCAGGCGTCAGAGACATCGGCCGCTGATGCCCGCGCCGCCGTCGAGCAAGCCTCCGCTGTGCGCGCAGACCTTCAGGCCAAATGGAGTGAACTGCAGCGGCAGATCGCCGCCGCAGAGGCGCAGTACGGCGCACTGGCACCGCAACAGCAGGCAATCGTCGACAACGCGGGATCACTTCCCGTGGGCGCTCCCGCAGACATCCCGGAAGGGTTGCCGGTCGGTGTCGCCTCCGAGGTCGGGTTACAGCCCAACACCATCCTGGCCGCCCGGGCCGTCAGCGCGCGCTTTCCCCAGATCGCCGACATCGACGGGGTCCGGCCGGATTCGAAGCCGTGGCATCCCAGCGGTCTGGCGATCGACATCATGATTCCCAACCCCGGAAGCCCTGAGGGCATCGCGCTCGGCGACGAGATTCTCGCGTACGCGCTGAGCAATGCGGCCCGATTCGGGTTGCAGGACGTGATCTGGCGCGGCACCTATTACACGCCGAGCGGTTCGCAGTCATCGGGTTACGGCCACTACGACCACGTGCACATCACCACGACGCCGCGCCACTGACCGCGATGCCGCGCAGCCTTCGGTCGGGCTATCCCTCGAGCAGGCTACGTTTGATGATCTTGCCTGTCGTCGTGCGCGGCAACTTGTCGAGGAAGGTGACGTCGCGCGGAATCGAGAAGCGGCTCAGGCGGTTTCGGATGTAATTCTTGACCATTTCCTGGTCGAGAGAGGCGCCGTCGGCAACGACGACGAACGCCGCGAGGCGTTGGCCGAACACCGGATCGGGAACGCCGATCACCGCGACTTCGGAGACCTGTGGCAACAGCGCGAGCGCTTCTTCGACGGGCCGCGGAAAAACGTTCTCGCCGCCGGAGATGATCATCTCGTCGTCGCGTCCGGCGACGAAGAGGCGCCCACTGGCGTCGAGGTATCCGACATCGCCGGTGTCCATCAGTTGGTCTTTGATGGCAGGTGACGCTGCGTTGGTGTAGCCGTCGAACAGCATGTCGTTGCCGACGAAGATGCGACCGACGGCGCCGACCGGCACGGGATCGCCCGCCTGATCGAGTATGGCGATGCGGGTACCGAGCGGAGGCCGACCGGCGGTGGTCGGGGCGGCGCGAAGGTCGGTCGGGTCGGCGATCGTCGCCCAGGACACTTCGGTCGAGCCGTAGAAGTTGTACAGGATGTCGCCGAAGGTATCCATGAACTTGATGACGGAGGCTCCGGGGATCGGCGACCCACTGCTGGCAACCACCCTCAGCGACGACGTGTCGTATCGATTGATCACGGAGACCGGCAACTCAAGAATCCGCTGCAGCATGACCGGTACGGCAATCAGGACCGTGCATCGGTGTTGCGCAATGGTTTTCAGACACTCTTCAGCGTCGAACCGTTCCATCAGCACCACCGTCGCACGCAGCGCGGCACTGAGCTGCAGCGCGGCCAGGCCCCAGGCGTGGAACAGTGGCGCGGCCACCAGCATCACCTCGTCGCGACGCAGCGGCATCCGGGACAGCATCGCGGCGATCGTGCCGAAGCCCTGTGGGGTGGGTCGGCGCGCACCTTTCGGTGTGCCCGTTGTACCGGAGGTGAGAACGACCAGCTTGCCCGGCTGTTTCGGCGGGGCCAGTGGCCCGTTGTTGGTACCGGCCGAGATCAGGTCGCCGATCGAACGACGCTGCGGTGCAGCGGAAGCGGGGCGCGTGGCGATGCGGGGAATCTCGGCGGGGAGATAGCGCACCTGCTGCTCGAACTCCTCGTCGACGAATATCGCGTCGACGGCATGGCGGCGGATGATCTCTTCGATCGGGTGCGCGGCCAGACCGGTGTTGAGCAACACGAGGTCGGCGCCCAGCTTGCTGGCCGCCACCATGCACTCCACCATCGCCGAGTGATTGCGCGCCAGGATGGCGAGCTTGCTGTTCGCGGTGAAGCCGACGGTGGTGAGACCCGACGCGATGGAGGTGGTGCGCTCAGCCACTTCCGCATAGGTCGATTGCCCGAGGCCATCGATCAACGCAAGGTTGCGGGGTGATCGGGCAGCGGCGGAGGTGAGGCCGCCGGCCAGGGTGAATCCCCACTTGGACAGGGAGTTGAGTTGTCGCAGTCCGCGATCGGGCCGGGATGCCCGCACAACGCCACTGAGGACCATGGTCTTGGCGACGCTGAGCTGCAGGGAGCGCATGTCGCCCATGTTGACCAGGAGTGAGGATGGCTTGCCGGCCAGATAGTCGGCAATGCGCTGTAGGCCTTCTCGGACCCAGTTTTCGACGGCGCTGTCGTCGATCTTGGCCAGGTCAGGGTGAAGCTGGCCGATGGAGAAGGCGGTCACTGCGATCCGGGTGTCGTTCGCTCCGGGAGTCAGCCGAATCGACACCGAACTTTCGGGCATCTGGGTGGCGTGGAGGAGCATCTCCCTGCCGGAGCGCCGAACTGTCAGGTGCATCTCGTGAACAACGACTGTGCCGCGGGGGGTGGAGAACCGGAGCTCGAACTGCTGCGCATGGTCAGAGGTCTGCTCGCACGACCCGAGTCCGCGAAAGAATCGCGGATACTCCTCGGGTGATTGCAGGACCTCCCAGATATCCGGACATGAATGATCCAGCATCACGTCGAAATCGATCACGTCACGTCGCACGGGTGGTCCTGCCAGTCGATCGTCTGTTCGCTCGGCCGCCAACTGAGTGAACACATTGTGGTTCATCGGCCCGCGATACGGAGCAGTTCTGGCTCCAACGCCGCAACACTCAGCGGAGGCAACAGGGGATACGCTTCCTGCGTGACGCCATCCGCTTCACGACGCGAAGTCCTCAGGTATGCCGCTGTCCTGGCCCCGGCCTTGGTTGTCCCGGGTGCGTTGACTGCGTCAGCCGGCGCACCGACGGCCTCGGCCGACGGTCTGCAGATCGTCGATTTCGCCGACCGGCTGGTCCAGCCCGAACAGCTCAAGTCCGCGGGGTTCGGCGGTGCGTTGGTCTATGTGTCCGAGTTGCGGCCGGGCGCCACGTTCGATTTCAAGCCCGTCACCCGTGACTACGCCGATCGCCTCCGCGCGGCCGGCTTGCAGGTCGTCAGCTGCTACCAGTTCGGCAAGCCCGGGTGGCCGACGCCGTCGGACTTCACCCGCGGGTACGACGGAGGTGTGGCCGACGCGCGGACGGCGTTGGGGCTCCATACCGCGGCGGGCGGTCCGGCATCGGCACCGATCTTCTTCAGCGTCGATGAGGACATCGACGCGGCAACGTGGAAACGTTTGGCAGTCCAGTGGTTTCGGGGGATCAACTCCGTGCTGGGGGTGGCGCGGACCGGAATCTACGGCGGTCGCAGGCAATGTGGATGGGCGCTAGCCGACGGTGTGGTCGGCGCCTCCAGCACTCCCGGCTACCGGTGGGCCTGGCAGACGAAGGCATGGTCGCGGGGTGAGCGTGAGCCGGCTGCCGTGCTGTTCCAGAGAGAGGTCGTGACCGCATCCGACCCGGGTTTCGTGATCGACGGTATCCACGTCGACGTGAATGACGTTCTCGCAGCCGATTACGGCCAGTGGGATCTCGCCAGATGATGCACCAGGAGGAATCACTGTCATGACCAACACCGACATGCTGAACGCTGCTGCCGCTACCGGTACGGCGATGGAGCAGGCGGTCGCGATCTTCATGCTGCATCCGGAGAACTTCGCGGCCAGTATCGCCGCCGGCTACGAGAATCCGCTGGCGGGGTATGTCGCAGGCCGCGGCGGGGTGCTGGGTGATGCGTCCGGTGCCACGGTCAGTGCCGTTTTCGCGGTGTTCGAGCCGACCGGCCTTGCCGCGATGTGGGATGAAGGCGTCGCGGTCCGCGGCGCTGAGGGTGCGGCACAACAGTATTGGGAGCAGGCCGCGGAGTTCGGACGCAAGTACCTGTCCGCTGCCGAAGGGCTGGATCGCATCTCCGAACTGGGGGAGAAGCTCATCGCCGCGACGCCGATCGCGGGCCTGCCGCTGTTCGCGGGGTGGCGCGCGATGCCGTTGGCCGACGATGCCCCGGCGCGGGCGCTGCAGGTGATGTTCGTGCTCCGTGAACTGCGCGCGGGCGTTCACTTCAACGCGCTCACGATCTCGGGTATCGCCCCGGTGGAGGCACACATGCTCAACAAGGGGCCCCAGTACACCGCGATGTTCGGTTGGCCCGAGCCATTCGCCGACGGTGAAGACAAGAAGGACCGGTACGCCGAGATCGAGCAGTCGACCAACCGGCGGATGGTCGAGATCTTCGAGGCCGCCCTTGATCAGGCCGAGGCCGACGAGCTCGCCCGGCTGAGCACCGAAGCGTTGGCCACCTTCAAAGCCGGTGTCCCGGGCTGAAAGGCCGATCTGTGCGGTTGAGCCGAGACGAGCGCGAGCGGGTGTTCGCGGCGGTGGCCGACGAGCGCCGGTCGATCGCCACCCTGGTCGAGGGGCTCGATGCCGACCAGTTGGCCACACCGAGCCTGTGCGCGGGCTGGGACGTCAAGACGGTTGCGGCTCATCTGGTCAGCGATTTCACCGACGGGTTCTGGGGATTCCTGGTCAGCGGTATCCGCCACGGTGATATCGACCGTGGCATCGATGCACTGGCCCGCCGCCGGGCCCAGGCGTCAGCTGCCGAGATCGCCGAGACGCTCCGTCGTCGCGCCGACTATCGGCTCAGCCCGCCCATCACCGGCCCGTTGTCGGGACTGACAGATGTCTTGGTGCACGGCGCCGATATGCGCATCCCGCTGGGACTTCCGCATCAGCCCGATCCTGAGCACGTCGCTCGGGTGCTCGATTTCCTCACCAGCCGAACACAATTCGGGTTCTTCCCACGTAATCGCCTGCGTGGTATCGCGCTACACGACGAGGATACTGGGCGCACATGGGGGGAGGGCCGGGCCGTCTCCGGTCCGGGCGTTGCGATCATGCTGGCGGTGTGCGGTCGCACCGTCGCGTTCGACCGCCTGTCCGGCCCTGGACTTCTTGCCCTGGACTCGCGCCTGCACTAGCGCAGCGAGCTCTTCACCACCCATTTCGTTGCGTTTTCGTCCGGCGGTCGAGGTTTGCTCCTTAAGCTGACGACGACCACCAGATCCTGTGGCCATTCGAAAACTTCGAAAGGCCGGACGATGACAGCTGCCAATAGGTTTCCGACACGTGTACCGCGGTCACGTGTTCGATGGCCTTGGGAAATCGGTCGGGTCAGCAGGTGGCCGAAGGTTGCATTGGTCAACTTCGGGAGGCAGGGATGCTGACAAAAATATTCCGGAAGGTCTGGCTGCCGATCGCCATCGTGGTTGCCCTGTCCGTTGGCTTTCTCACGGTCTCGCACCTGAGGACGATCTTCGGTGCGCATCCGGTGCTGGTCACACCGATCGGCGCTGACACCGCGGAGAAGTTCAATCCCAAGGTCGTCACCTATGAGGTGTACGGCTCGAGCGGTGCGGCGGTGATCAACTACAAGGATCTTGACGGAATTCCACAGCGTGCCGGAACCGTGGGGCTGCCCTGGAGCCTGACGTTGACGACTACGGCCCCCTCGGCGTCACCGAACATCTTGGCCCAGACCGACGGCGACAGCATCGGTTGCCGAATCACCGTCGATGACGTCGTCAAGGACGAGAGGACGGCTACCGGAGTGAACGCACAAACCTTCTGCCTGGTGAAGGCAGCATGAGCGCGCCTGTGGACGATGCGCCGACCGCTCCCGTTCCAGGCCGGCGTCACAAGTCGCGGCCGGTCATCCCCCGGTTCATCCGGATTTTCGCTGTCCCGATCATCGTTATCTGGATCGCCTTGATCGCGATTCTCAACACCGTCGTGCCCCAACTTGAGGAAGTGGGCAAGATGCGGTCGGTGTCGATGAGCCCCAACGATGCGCCGTCGATGATCGCCATCAAACGTATCGGCACGAAATTCGAGGAATACCGCAGCAGTAGCTCGGTGATGATCGTGATCGAGGGACAGGACAAGTTGGGTGCCGACGCGCACGCGTACTACGACAAGATGATCCGCGACCTGCGCGCCGACACCAAACACGTAGAGCACGTGCAGGACCTGTGGGGCGACTCGTTCACGGCGGCGGGAGCCCAGAGCGTCGACGGCAAGGCCGCGTATGTCCAGGTTTACCTCGCGGGCGATCAAGGCGAGGCATTGGCCAATGAATCGGTGGACGCCGTTCGTCAGATCGCCGAGGAGAGCCCGGCGCCGCCGGGGGTCAAGGCGTACGTGACGGGCGCGGCGGCGACGAGCTCGGATCAGAACAGGATCGGCGACGAGAGCATGCGGATGATCGAGATGGTCACCTTCGGGGTCATCATCGTCATGCTGTTGGTGATCTACCGATCCGTGACCACCACGCTTCTCCTGTGCGTACTGCTTATCGCCGGACTGGCGGGTGCCAGTGGGCTGGTCGCATTCCTGGGTTACTACAACGTCTTTGGCCTGACAACCTTCGCGACGAACATGGTGGTGACCCTGGCCATCGCCGCGGTGACCGACTACGGGATCTTCCTGGTCGGCCGATATCACGAGGCGCGCCGAGCCGGCGAGGATCGAGAATCGGCGTACTACACCATGTTTGAAGGGACTGCCCACGTCGTACTGGCCTCGGGCCTGACCATCGCGGGCGCCACCTTCTGCCTTCACTTCACCCGGCTGCCCTACTTCCAGACGATGGGCTTCCCCTTGGCCGTCGGTATGGCGCGTTCGTCGTCGCGACAGCGCTGACGTTCGGAACCGCGCTGATCTCGATAGCCAGCCGCTGGGGCAAGTTCCTGGAGCCGCGCGGGAAGTCGAAGGCCAGAGGGTGGCGCCGGGTCGGCACCGCGGCGGTCCGCTGGCCCGGCCCGCTGCTGGTGTTCGCGGTGTCGGCGTGCCTGCTCGGTCTGCTTGCCCTGCCCGGCTATCACACCATCTACAACGATCGGAGATATCTGCCCCCTGATGTGTCGGCGAATGTCGGTTACGCGGCTGCGACCAGACACTTCTCCGAGGCCAGGATGAATCCCGACGTGATGATGATCGAGACGGACCACGATCTGCGGAATCCAGCTGACTTCCTCGTGATCAACAAGATCGCCAAGGCGCTGGCGCAGGTGCCGGGCATCGCCCAGGTGCAGACCATCACCCGCCCCGACGGCAAACCCATTGAGCACTCGACGATCCCGTACACACTCAGCCAGAGCGGCACGGGCCAGATCATGGGCAACGACTACCAGCAGGGGGTCATCGACAACATCCTGGCCCAGGCGGGCGAGATGCAGACCTCCATCGACACGATGCAGAAGATGCAGTCCATCACCCAGCAGATGGCTGCGGTCACCCACAGCATGGTGCAGAAGACGAAGAAGACCTCGACGGATACCAATGAGGTTCGCGACCACATTGCCGACTTTGATGACTTCTTCCGGCCGATCCGAAACTACTTCTATTGGGAGCCACACTGTTTCGATACCCCGGTGTGCTGGGCGTTGCGGTCGATATTCGATACTCTCGACGGAATCAACACGTTGTCTGACGACATTCAGGATCTCGTACCCGACCTGGAGCGCCTGGACGCCGTGATGCCGCAACTGGTCGCATTGATGCCGTCGATGATCCAGTCGATGAAGAACCAGAAGCAGATGATGCTCAATCAGTATCAGGTTCAGAAGACGCAGCAGGACCAGACCATGGCGCAGCAGAAGGACAGCACCGCGATGGGAGAGGCGTTCGACAAAGCCCAGAACGATGATTCGTTCTACATTCCCCCGGAAGCGTTCGAAACCGATGATTTTCAGCGAGGCATGAAGCTGATGATGTCGCCGGATGGAAAGGCCGTGCGGTTCACCATCATTCATGAAGGCGACCCGCTGACGCCCGAAGGCACGTCCCGTTCCGAGCTGCTGAAGAACGCTGCGGCCGCGGCCATCAGGGGAACACCGTGGGAGGGATCCTCTGTCTATCTCGGCGGTACCGCGGCGATGTTCAAGGACATGCAGCAGGGTGCCGACTACGACTTGTTGATCGCGGCAACGGCTGCGCTGATGTTGATCCTCATCATCATGATGATCCTCACCCGGGCTCTGGTGGCCGCGGCGGTCATCGTCGGCACCGTGGTGGTCAGCTTGGCCACCGCCTTCGGACTCTCCGTGGTGATATGGCAGCACATCGTCGGGATACCGCTGCACTGGATGGTGCTACCGATGTCGGTCATCGTGCTGGTGGCCGTCGGCGCGGACTACAACCTGTTGCTGGTGTCGCGGATGAAAGAGGAAATCCATGCCGGGTTGAAGACCGGCACCATTCGCGCCATGGGTGGCAGCGGTCCGGTGGTCACCGCCGCGGGGCTGGTGTTCGCGTTCACCATGGCTTCGATGGCGGTCAGCAAGCTGATCGTGATCGGCCAGGTCGGCACCACCATCGGCCTGGGCCTGATGTTCGACACGTTCGTCATCCGGGCGTTGATGACACCGTCGATCGCCACTCTGCTCGGGCGGTGGTTCTGGTGGCCGCAGCGGGTGCGGCCGCGCCCGCCGCGTTCCCCATGGCCCAAGCCCATCCAGCGAGATCCGGCGGAGGTGGCGTCGTGAGGCGGCGTCAGCGGGTCAGCTGAAGCGGATGTTCAGCGTCGCCAGGCCGAAGATCTTCTTTCCCTCGGATTTCGCCGCGACCAGAATGACGCCGGTGCGGGTCTCGGGGTCCAGCGACTTGATCTTTCCGCTGAACTCGATATCGCAGCCCTCCTTGGCCGACACGATCGCCGGCTGGGACAACCGCACCGCGTAGCGGGTGACGGCACCGGGGTCACCCGACCACGCGGAGACGAAGCCGGCGCCGAGCCCCATGGTGAGCATGCCGTGGGCGATCACGTCGGGCAGCCCGGCAAGCTTGGCGATGTCCTCGTCCCAGTGAATCGGGTTGGCATCGCCGGCCACGCCGGCATAGTTCACCAGGTCGCCGCGCGACAGCCGGGTGTGGTGCACCCCAAGTTCGTCGCCGACCTTGAGGTCGTCGAAGGACAGGGTTCCGGGCGTGCGGGTGAGGCCGCCTTCGGAGATCCGTACTTCGCCTTCGGGGCGCACGGTCTTCACATAATCGTCATCGGATGCGCCGATACCGGAGAAGTCGACGTCGTGCATCATCGCGTTCTGGACGGCGGTCATCGTCGCCGGATTGATGTCGTCTGCGGTGACGCCGACGACGGTGGTGTGCAGGGTGTGGACCCGCTCGCCGGCGGTGTCGGTGAAGGTGTTGGTGACGGTGATCATGTCGCGGCCCGCGATCCTGCGAACCGCCGTCAATTCGATGTCGATCTTCAGTTCGTCACCTGCCACGATCGGCCGATGCTGCTCGAAGACCTCTTCGGTCTGCAGGTAGGTGTCGTACCCGACGACCACCGATTCGAACATGCGCCGGTTGCAGGCCATGGCCGGGGTCGAGGTGAAGGTCAGCGGCGCGACCAGCCCGGCGTACCCCAGCTTCGCCGCGGCGTCGACGTCCCAGTGTGCGGGGTGATAGTCCTGCACGGCACGCGCGTACTCGCGTACCTTCTCGCGGCCTACCAGGTAGAGGCCGTCCGCCTCGTAGTAGTGGCCGACGCGGGCTTCGAGCGCCGATGCTTCTGGTGCTGCGGTCATGGATTTGCTCAACTTTTCTATCGACTTGTTCGCTGAAGCCGACGAAAGCACATTAACGTCTGTGCGGCACCAGGCATAAAACCGGCAGTTAGGGTTCGCCCATGTCCGGCCCCGGTAACCCCGAGCTTGTGTCTGCCTACGCTGCCCAGTTCAACCGGCACGTTCTCGGTGGGCACGCAGTGGCCTCACCGTTGGGGTTGTGGCTGTTGTTGGCACTGGTGGGGCCCGCCACGCACGGAACTGCCCGCCGCGATCTGGAGGCTGTGCTCGGGACGACCGTGGATGACGCCGCTGGGCGGGCCGGCGCGCTGTTGAGTGACCCGCACCCGGCGGTGTCCGCGCTCGCGGCGGTGTGGGATCGCAAGCTCGGCCCGGCGTTCGACGACTGGGTGCGGACCCTGCCCGATGTGGTGGAGCGGGGTCCGGTCCCGGATCAGGCGCGAGCCGATGCCTGGGCGCGGGACCGCACCGGCGGGCTGATCGACGAATTCCCGCTGCAGCTGGACGAATTGACCAGGTTGGTACTTGCCTCGGCACTGGCCACCGACATCGGCTGGGCGCGACCGCTGGGCACCACGAATGAGTTGGGCGGGGCCTTCGGTACGGCGATCGGTACGGCGTTGATGCTCTCGGACGGAATTCAGCTGATCGTCGAGACCGATGCCGCTGGTCTGGTCGCGGTGGCCGTACCGCCCTCGTCGTCGGCGCTCGACGTCCTCAGCGTGATCGCCGCGCCCGAGGTCGCGCCCCACGATGTGGGCATCGCGGCACATCAGGCGGCCGCGATGCTACGGGGCCACGAGCGCGGCGCGCGCCGGGTCCCGGTCGAAGAACTGGCCGACGGGCACGCATGGACGGTGACCGAGCGCCGCGAACGCCGGGTCGGGGGCCCGGACGTTCACGCCGAGTGGCGTAGTTATCTGCCGGCCTGGTCGGCGACCAGCGACCACGACCTGAACGAGGCCCCCGGCATCGCCCCGGTGTTCGACAGTCTCCGCGGCTTCGCAAGGCGCGAGGACCTGCCGGTGGAGTTCACCGCCAAGCAGTCGGCCGTGGCGTCGTACACGAGGGAAGGGTTCAAGGCGGCGGCGGTGACGGCCTTCGACATGGTCGCCGGATCGGTGCCGCAGTTCCACGAAGTTCTGGTGCGCCGGATCGAGATCCGGTTCAACCGCCCGTACGCGGTCCTGGCCTGCGCGGACCGCTCGGACGGGCCGGCGGCGTGGCGCGGCGTGCCGGTATTCAGTGCCTGGGTCACCGAGCCGCAGGAGACCGTCATCGAAGCGGTCGGTCGACCGCAGCCAGTCGCTGCTCGATGACGGCCAGCGCCCGGCTCGCCCACTCGATGTTCTCTTCCTCGAATCGGATGCCGCGCAGCAGCGTCAGGTAGGGGCCGATGCGGTCGGCCTTGGCCAGGTAGGCGTCTTCGGTACGTCCGGCCAGGAGGTGGTCCTGGCCGCGCCGGTACCGCGCGAGCTTGGCAGTAGCCCATTCCAGGCGTTCGGCGAGCGCGGAGCGGACGGCCTCGATGTTGCCCGAGTCCACGGCCTGGATCTGTACCAGGAGATCCTCCCGGATTGCCCCGGGTTTGGGCGGCACCTCGGTGAACTCGAGCAAGGCCTTGCGACCCGCGTCGGTCAGCGAATACAGGCGCTTGTTGGGCCGCCGGTCCTGTTCGACGAGCCGCGCTTCGATCAGACCCTCGGCGGACATGCGGTCCAGTTCGCGGTAGAGCTGCTGGGGCGTTGCCATCCAGAAGTTGGCGACTGACGCATCAAACCCTTTGGCCAGGTCATAGCCCGACGCCTCGCCGTCGAGCAGCGTGGCCAGGATCGCGTCGCGTAACGCCATGAGCCGATGCTAGCAGCAATGTGAATAATCAAAATGTTGACTATACGAATGGCGCGCGCCTACCATCGCCGCTAGTCGATGAATGGGTTGAGGAGGTGTCATATGCATCCGTTCCGGGAGGCAGTCGAGGCACGTGACGAGGCGGCGATCGAGGCATTGCTGGCCGACAACGTGGTGTTCACCAGTCCGGTGGCGTTCAAGCCGTATCCGGGCAAGCCGATCACTGCGGCGATCCTGCGCGGAGTCATGCGGGTGTTCGAGGACTTCCGCTACATCCGCGAGATCGCCGACACCGACGGCCGTGACCACGCACTGGTCTTCGAGGCCACGGTGGACGGCAAGAAGATCACCGGGTGCGACTTCCTGCATGTCGACGACGAAGGCAAGATCGACGACTTCATGGTGATGGTTCGGCCCCTGTCGGGAGCCACCGCACTGTCCGAGGCGATGGCTGCGCAATTCGAACAGATCAAAGCCGAAGCGGCAGAACAGATTCAGCGAGAGTCCGCCACTGCTTGATCAGCGGCTCGCCGCTGTCGCTTGACCAGCGGCCTGCTCACGGCCTGATCAGCGTCCCCGCATCCGATGCCGCCTTCTTCAGTTCCGGAATCGTCATGTCGGCGTAGTCGGCGTTCACCGGTCCCGACGCGTTGCCCAGCCACGGCACCACGCCGGGGTCGGGGTTGACGCCCAGGTGGTAGGCCTGGATGCCGGGCAGGTGGTACTGGAGGAAGTTCACCAGGATGTCGGCGACGAAGATCGCGGCGCCGATCGGTCCGGTGCTCAGCAGCGCGGCCGAGTTCATCAGCGGGATCGCGGCGTCGGGATCGCCGATCATCACGATCGATCCGTAGTGCGGCTTGCTGCCTCCACCCGGCACGTACTCCGGCATGAACGGCTGCAGTCCGGGCAGGTCGGTGGAGAAGTAGGCCGCCGTGTCGCCGTAGGTCAGCACGTTGACGAACCCGGAGTCGGCGCCGTTGCCCGGCACCGTGGTGTTGAGGCCGGGGCTCTCGAAACCGACGCCGCCGACGCCCGTCTGCTGCGCGACGTAGGCCGCTTCCCATCCGCCGAGTGAGTGCCCGGTGACGAAGATGTCTTCCTTGCGGTAGCCCTGCGCGATCGCGGCGGCCTCCACCTGCTGCTCGAAGGCCACCGAGTCGAGGAAGGCCTGGGGCGGGGTATCGGTGAAGATCACCTGCGTATCGGCGATCACCTGAGAAATCGCGATCAGCGGGTTGTGCAGCAGGTTCGTGCCACCCGTCGTGCCCTGGTAGGCGATGATGATCTGGCCTTCCGGCGTCACCCACGCCTTGCCGGACATACCGGTCAGCACGTTGGTCGATTGCATCTGCTTGCCGTTGACCACGAACGGTTTCAGGTCGCCCGGAGTGCCGCCCCACACGTACGCGGCGGTCGCGGCGTTGAGGAACTGCGACACCGTCGGGGTCTTGCCGGTGGTGGGCCCGTCATACGTCATCGTGGGCGGCACCGGTTGCGCGGCAGGCGTTTTGGTCAGACCCAGCTGGCCTTCGATCTCGCGGAACGCCGCGAAGAGGACATTGTTGATCGGCGCGAAGTCGATCGGGCTCTTCGGGCCGTTCGCGGACACGGTGATGTCCAGTACCTGCAGCACCGTGTTGACGATGCGTCCGGGCAGCTCGGCGATCTTCGCGATCGGCGACAGCGGCTCGGGCGGTTTCGGCGTGGTCTCGGTCGTGCTGGTGACCGCGGCGACCTTGGCGGTCGGCTGGATCGTCTTCGCGGCGGTGTCGGGGGCGGTCCGGACGATTGCGGTGAGATCCGGCAGCGTGGCCTTGATCGCCGGAGCCTGAGCGGGTGCCTGAGACAGTTCCGAAGCCTGCGCCCGTGACGGCGTGGCGTCCGTGATCGCGGACGACGTGATCGCGGCCAGGCGTTTCGTGGTGGCTCGTGGCGAGAAGTCTGACTTGGCCGGCTGCGTGCCGTCGGGCCGGACCGGAGCGGTGGGCCTGATGTCGCGGAGCTTCCCGCGGACGAAGTCGGCAATCGACTCCTGCTGCGGCGCCGACGAATTCGCTTTGGGGGTGGAGGGGGACCGTACAGCGGAGGTGTCGTCGTCATCGTCCGGCGAGGTCGACGAGGACGACGCGGGGGACGTCGCGCCGGCCGCCGGGGTCTTCGGCGAGGACGGAGATGACTTGCCCGGTCGGTTACCGCGACGGTCGGCCGGCTTCTTGGGGCCGTGCCCGGTTCCCGAACTCGAATGGCTCGACGACTGGCCCGTTGAGCCGGATGACCCGGAGGCGCCGGGGTCCGCCCACGCCACGGTGTGTCCGCTGGTGCCTGCGATCCCGACGCCGATCCCGACGGCTATGACGGACAGGCCGTACCGCAGCGGCAGGCGTTTGGCGGTTTTCGGGCAGCGTGAACCGTGCGCCATTATCGATGTCCCCCTTGACATTCCCCGACCTTGTTCGCATCCACCGGTGACGGGAATGCCGGCCGCCGCGAACACATGCCGGCTCAATATATATGACAACGTGTGATGCCAGTCACGAATTCTGAACGAACCGCTTGACAACATACAACCAATCGGTTGTATGTTTGGGAGGTGACCGAGCACGACGAGGACCGGGCAGACGCCCTGTTCCACGCGCTCGCCGATCGGACCAGGCGGGACATCATGCGCCGGGTCCTGGCCGGAGAGCACTCGGTCTCGGTGCTTGCGGCGAAGTACGACATGAGCTTCGCGGCAGTGCAGAAGCACGTCGCCGTGCTGGAGAAGGCCGGGCTGATCACCAAGCGGCGCAACGGTCGTGAGCAGCTGGCCAGCGGTGACGTGGAGGCAGTGCGGTCGGTGGCGTCCATGTTGACTGAGCTGGAACAGGTTTGGCGTGGCCGCATCGCACGTATCGATGAATTGATCGCATCCGATCCCAAGGAGGACTGACCCATGCCCGTGACCGACGTCCAACACGACCTGGACAAATTGACACTGACCATCACCGCCGACTTCGCGGCGCCGGTGCAGCGCATCTGGCAGGTGTACGCCGACCCGCGGCAGCTGGAGAAGGTGTGGGGCCCGCCGACCTACCCGGCCACCGTGGTCGACCACAGCCTCACACCCGGCGGCCGTGTCACCTATTTCATGACCGGTCCGGAGGGCGACAAGCACGCGGGCTACTGGGAGATCACCGCCGTCGACGAGCCGACGAGTTTCTCCTTCGACGACGGATTCGCCGACCAGGACTTCAACCCGAATCCCGAGATGCCCGTCTCGAAGAACGTCTACACCTTTACCGAGCACAACGGCGGCACCCGAGCCGTCTACGTGAGCACCTACGGGTCCGCCGAAGGGCTTCAGCAGGTCCTGAACATGGGTGTGGTCGAGGGCGCTTCGTCGGCGATCAACCAGATCGATGAGCTGATCGCATCCTGACCGACTGAGTGGGGAAACGGGCCCGGTGGGGAATCACTTGTCGCGATAAGCGATCCGGGCCCACCCCGGCGTCGTAATCTCAAGTATGCGTCCGTTCAGGGGTCTCGCCGCAGTAACCGTCAGTGTCGTGTCGGCGGCGGCGGTGGCCGCGGGATGCACGACGACCGCAGGAACCCCGGTGGCGAAAACCACCAGCGATGTGGCGTCCGAGAGCTCCTCGACCGAACCGGCTCGTACGACGACCGAGTCGCCCAAGGCGGCCGAGCCCACCGGGGCGCCGGTCGGTACCGCGGTCATGAAGGTCCTCGGTGGATCCGCCCCCGTGACGATCCGTTACCGCATCAACGGCGGTGCCGAGCAGACCGAATCGAACGTGACGCTGCCGTGGGAAAAGCAGTACTCCGTTTATGAAGAGGTGGAATCAGAGGTCGCCGCCGATGGCGGAAGTGCCACGCTCACTTGCACCATCACGATGGACGGCGACAAACTGGTGTCGTTCAAGACCGAGGTGAAGCCCGTCTGCAACTTCTCCTACTGGGGTTAGCGCTTCCGAATCACGGATACGGCAGCGGTGTGGCATCCCGCGTCTTCATCAGGTGTTCCATGAGCTGGATCTCCTGCGTCTGCTCGGTGACCATGGCCAGGGCAGTACGCCGGATCGTCTCGTTGGAGCCATCGCGGGTCTCGTCGAAGGCCATCTCGGCGCCACCCTGGTGGTGGCGGGTCATCAATTGGAGAAACAACGCTTCGTTGGCGTGGCCGGTGGCGCGCTGAAGGCGGGCCAATTCTTCGGGGGACGCCATCCCCATCTGCATGCCGGTGGGCTGTCCGGTGTCGTGGTGGTGGGACATGCCGTGTCCGGTGCCCTCGGTGGGCACCGTGGGGTTCAGGGGCTGATCCGCCAGCTGCAACCAGCCGACCATGGTGCCGACCTCCGCCTGCTGCTGAAGTCTGATCTGGTCTGCGAGCGTGCGTATTTCGGGTGCGGCGTCTGCACTGAGCAGGTCGCAGATGGTGATCGCCTGCTGATGGTGGGTCATCATCATCTGCGCGAAGCTCACGTCGGCCTCTGACATCAGTGGCGGCGGGCTGCCATGCCGGTGGGATTCGGCGAACGCGCCGAGGAACGCGGCGGCGGCGATGACGACGGTCGCGCCGAATATGCGGGCGGGTATGGAAGCGCTCATCGTGGCGGGTAGACGGTCGGGTCCAGCTTCAGGGTCATGAACCCATTGTCCGAACACGTGACGTAGAGCAGGTTTCCCCGGAACTCCGGCGGTGACATGCACCAGTCTGCGGAGAAATCGGCCGGCTGACCCCAGCCCGGACGGTTGCCCAGCACGATGTCGGAAAGCTGGATCTTCCCGTCGAGGGCAGCCCGTCCCACCCCGAATATTCCGGTGAGTGGTGGGGTCGCGAGAACCGAAAGATTGTAGACGTGAATCGAATTGGGCAGGTCTTCGTACTTCTTGTCAGACTGTGCCGGTGGGTTGAAGTAGGCGAGCTCCGTGATGTGCTCGGGGTCTCGGACGTCGAACACCCGGATACCTGACTGGATCCATCCGCAGGCCAGAGCCGTCGGATCGTCTTGCCGGTCCACCGAACAGTAGTGCGAGTCGTAGGCGAACACCCCGTTGAATCCACCGCTGCTCGTCCAGTTGTCCATGTTCTCGGGCAGATTGATCTCGAGTTTGATGATGTTGCGGAGCTTGAGGTCGGTGGGGTCGGAGACGTCGAACAGTTTGACGCCCCCGGAACCGAGTTCGTCGATGGTGAAGATGTGCGGTACGCCGCGGTAGGTGACGTAGACACTGTGCTGGGCCTCCTGCCCGTCCACCCAGGCTTTGTGGCTGTGGGCCGGAAGCAGTTGGTGCATGGTGAAATCAGGTGCCACCCGGTCCTGCACCGCCGAGGTGTCGAGCACGGTCAATCCGCTGAACTGCGACATGTACATGGTCCGCCCGTCCGGTGCGAAGCCCATGCCGTGCGAGGCCCAACCGACCGGCGCACTCCACACCACATGCGGAGCAGTCGGATCGGTGATGTCCACCGCGCTGTTCCAGATGATGCCTCCGGCCCAGTAGGTGTTGCCGTCGGGCGAGAAGCTGCCCTCGTGGGTCAGCATCGGGATCCGTACGCCGGGAAGGGAACCCGCACCCTCGTTGAGCAACCGGGGGTGTCGACAATCCTGCGAGATGTCGTAGATGGAGATGTAGCCGCCCCCGAACAACAGGGGAACACCGGTTCCGACCAGCAACCCCCGGCCCGCGTGTACCTTCAGGGACTCCCAAGTTCCGCCGACCATCGCCGGCTCGGTGAGCAGATCGGCCTGGACCGGGTGGGCAGGATCGGACGCGTCGATCACCTGCACGCCATTGGTGTAGGGCCAGGTCGACCCGACGTAGGTGCAGTTCTTGTATGAAGTACTCGTGATGCCGGCGCCCGTGCCCTGGTGCTGACCCACCAGGTCGATGTTGCAGTTGTAGCCCTGCGCGCTGCGGTGGTTCTCGCGGTCTGCGACCGGCACCTCGCCCTGCAATCCGGTCTCGACCCGGTCGCCCGGTCGGCATTTTGCCTTGTCGACCGCGGTCGGCCAGATGTCGAATCGCGTGTCGTATCCCGGCGGAAGTCCGGCGTGCGCCGCAGGGGACGGCCCCAGTCCTGCGATGGCCACGAGAAGCGCGACGCATACCGCGCGGAGGAGGTTATCCAGCATCGACCGCATCATGGCATTGCGGAGGGACGCTGCGGACGAAAACTGTCAGATTCTGACAGCTTTTACAGTTAGGCGGCGAACTGTTACGCCCGTGGGTGACGGTCTACCGGTGCCGACCGGATGTCGCTGCCACCGGGCGTGACTCGGATTCGGCGTTCTCGGCGTTGCGATCCGGCGCCAGCATGACGGCGGTGATCGGCACACCGAGTGCGAGCAGGCCGATCACGAAGACCGGGAACAGGAACGAGAACACTTCGGGCCCACCGGGAACCGGCATCATGTGATCGACATTCACCCGCACCGCGGCCATGCCCGTGTAGTGCATGCCGACCACGGCCACGCCCATCACCAGGCCGGCCACGAATCGCAGACCGCGTGATTTCAGGACCAGGGTGAACCACAGCGCTGCGGTGGCGGCGACGACGGCGATCACGAAGGAGAGGACGACAAGGGTGGTGTCGTAGGTCATGGTGCCCTGCATCTGTACCGCCCACATGCCGGTGTAGTGCATCACCGCGACCGCCAGGCCGGTGATCACGCCGCCGGCCAGCAGCCGGCGCAGATCGAATTCGCGGCCGATGGTGATCAGCCCGACGAAGACCGCGGCGATCGCGATCACGGCCGAGGCGATCGTCCAGCCGAGGTGGTAGCGAACCGAGCTGTTGGGGATCGCGAAGCCGAGCATCGCGATGAAGTGCATGAGCCAGATACCAACGCCGCCAATGGCGATCGAGGCCATGAGCAGCCAGCGGAGGCGGTCCCGACCGCTGGTTGCCCTGGCACCGCAGCGGGTGCAGGCGAGGCCGACGACCGAGCCGGTCACCGAGACGATGTACGCCAGGAACAGCAGCCAGAGGCCCATGTCGAAGTGATGTACTTGGTGGTTCATGACGTGGTTTCCTCGAGACTGTGAGACTGGCGGACGGTGGATCTAGAAAGCTGACGACGGAAGTCGTTCCAGCGCGAACGAGGTGATGGCGATCAACGCGTTCTTCGCCGAATCACGTTGCCGGGCATCGACATTGATGATCGGAACGTTCGGCGACACGGACATCGCCTCGCGTAGCTCTTCGATGCTGTGGGTCGGGGAATCGTCGAACTCGTTGACGGCGATCAGGAACGGCAGGCTGCGGGCCTCGAAGAAGTCGACGGCCGCGAAGCTGTCTTCGAGCCTGCGGGTGTCCACGAGCACCACGGCGCCGATCGCGCCGTGGACGAGGTCGTCCCACATGAACCAGAACCGGCGTTGCCCCGGGGTGCCGAAAAGGTAGAGCACGAGGTCGTCGGCGATGGTGATCCGGCCGAAATCCATGGCAACCGTGGTGGTTTCCTTGCCGGGAATCGCTTCGAGGTCGTCGTGGCCCTGCGACGCGTTCGTGACGAGGGCCTCGGTGCGCAACGGCACGATCTCCGACACGGCGCCGACGAACGTGGTCTTGCCGACGCCGAAGCCGCCGGCAATCACGATCTTCGTCGAAGACACCGTGGAGCCGGAGTCAGAGTGCGCGTAAGCCACTGAGGGTCCTTTCGATCAGTAGGCGCCGTTCTGCAACGGTCGAGCGGTCGGTCAGGGTGGCGTGAACTCGGAGGTGGCCGCTGTCCACCAGGTCGCTCACCAGTACCCGGGCCACTCCGATCGGCAGACCGGCGTGAGCCGAGATCTCGGCGATCGACGGTCGGCTGCTGCACAGCCGGACGATGACGGCGGGGATATCGCCTGGCGCGCAGTCGAGTTCACCGGAGGGCAGCAGGGCCTCCACCGGAGCTTCGATCGGGATCTCGACCCGGGCGCGGGTCCGCCCGCCGGTGAGGGTGTACGGCCGGGCGCGGCTGGCGGTCTGCTTCTGCTCGGGTCTGTCCATGCTGAGCGTCATCGAGCTCCATGGTTGGCGCGCGGGGTCGCCTCCACCGTCTTGCCGACCCGGTCGACGAGCAGGGCCATCTCGTAGCCGACCTGTCCGATGTCGCACGAGATCGACGCCAAGGTAGCGAGGTACGAACCGTTGCCGACGCCCATCAACAACAGGAAACCGTCGTCCATCTCGACGATCGACTGGCGCACGTTGCCGGCCTCGAACAGCCGGGCGGCACCGGTGGACAGGCTCGCCAAACCCGATGTCACGGCGGCCAATTGCTCGGCACGGTCAGCCGGAAGGTGGGAATTCGAGGCCATCAGCAGCCCGTCGGCCGACACCAGGATCGCATGTGACACGCCGGGCACGTCGCGGACGAAGTTGGACACGAACCAGTCGAGGGTGCCGGAGGTCCCTGACGGCGTTGCAGCAGAGCCCGCGGACCGATCCTGTGGTTGCGTGCCGGTGTTCATCGATCTCCTTCGATTCGGCTGTGTGCTGCGTCGGTTTCGGCTCGGCCCCTGCGAACGCCGGCCAGTTGTCGGCTCAGGATGTCGCGGATCGCCGCGGGGTCCTTGCCCCCGTTGGCCTTGGCCTGGGGTTCCGATCTTGCCTCATCGGGCACCAGGCGCGCTCCGCGTTCGCGGATCGGCAGTCCGGATGCGGTGTGCCGCTTCGGTTCCTGCTCGACAGCCTTTGCTGCAGCCGCCCAGCCGGCGTCGGCGGAGCTGGACCAGACCCGGTTGCGGGATTCGGGCGCGGTGGGATCCATCAGCCACTCCGACGCCATCCGCTCGAAGATCGGCGAGCTCTCGGACTCAACATCCAGCCACGTGGACTCGGTGGCGGGTGTGGGTGCAGCGTCGGCGGGCTCGGCGGTGGCCGGGGCCGATGTTCCAGAGGTGAAGTAGGACAGCGGGTTGCCGCGCTGTGGCCGGTCGGGTTCCTCGGGTGTTGCCGGAGACGCCGGGGCGGGGGCGGTCAGTGCAGTCACGGGAGCGGGGGTGCCGTTGACGCCGCTGGCACCGGGCGAGCGTTTCGGCAGCCCGTTGACGGTGGCCCGGGCCGGGGTGTCGGATCCTCGCTCCGACGGCAGTGACGCTGCCGTCGAGCCGTTGGCCTCGGCGAGCGTGCCGCCTGCAGCACCCGTCAGCGCATTCCGTCCTTCGTCGGCGGGCAGCGGCCGCGACCCGGTAAACGAGCCGTTGCGCAGATCGTCGAGCGACTCGCCCACCCCGATGGGCGAGATCAGCGTGCCGGGGAGGTGCACACTTGCCGTCACGCCGGGCCGATCGGTCAACGCCGAGGTGGTACGCAGGCGCACCGTGGCTTCATGACGTCCCGCCAGCCGGCCGACCACGAAAAGTCCCATCCGCTTGGCGGTTTCGGAGGTCACCTCACCACCGAGCGCGAGCCGTTCGTTCGCGGCGGTCAAGTCGTCCTTCGACATGCCGAGTCCGCGGTCGGCCACCTCGACCAGCAGGCCGGCGTCGACCGCGCGTCCGACGGTGACCAACACGGGCGCGTCGGGCGGCGAGTAGCGCAGTGCGTTGTCGAGCAGCTCGGCGATCAGGTGGCCGATATCGCCGGCGGCTGAGCCGGCGATCGAGACGTCGGCCAGGTGTCCGACCTGAACCCGGCGGTACTCCTCGACCTCGGACATGGCGGCGCGCAGCATGTCGGGCAGCGCGACAGGCGCGGACACCCGATGGCGCTCCACGGTGTCGGCGAGGACGAGAAGGTTGTCCCCGTTGCGGCGCATACGCGTCGCAAGGTGGTCGAGGCGGAAGAGATGATCCAGCCGGACCGGATCCTCCTCGTCGAGTTCGAGTGTCTCGATGAGGGCCAGTTGCTCTTCGACGAGTGAGCGGCTTCGGCGGGACAGGGTTTCGAACATGTCGCCGATCTGCAGGCGGACACCGTGCTCGCCGGCCAGCCGGACGGCTTGGGAGTGGATGTCGTCGATCGCTCGCGCGAGCTGTCCGACCTCTTCATTGGTGCGGAACGGCAGCGGCTCGATCTCCGGTATGCCACCGCCCTTGCTGAGCCGTTCGATTTCTTCGGGTAGCTCGACCTGCGCAACCTGCAGCGCGCCCTGGCGCAGGCGGCCGATCGACCGGATGAGCGAGCGGCCGACGGCGAGCGCGAAGACGAGGGCGGCGAGCACCGCGCCGAGGATGATCGCGGTGTCACGCAGCGCATCGGACCGGAGGGCGTTGGCGCGATGGTGCAACGTGCCGTCGAGGTCGGCGGACAGGTCCTGCGTCATCGCGCGGTAGCCCTCGACGCTGGCCCGCATCGCGTCGGTGAACGCGGGTGCGTGCACGCTGTCGTCCGACGGCCGGGTGTAGGTGGCGCGACGGACGTCGGATTCCTTGGACAGCGCCGTGGCCTCGTCGGTGGTGGTCAGCCGGTTGAGCCGATCGATCGCGGCCGCTTCCGCTCCTGCCGCGTCCGAGACCTCGCTGCGCAGCTCATCGGAATCGGCGAAGTCGGGTGCGGCGATCAGAATCCGCTGTGCCGTCAGTGCGCGTTGCGCCGCGAGGGCGTCGACGAGTTGGTCCGCGAGCGGGCGCACGGTCCGGTCGTCCACGGTGGCGGTGGTCGCTGCGATCGCGGAGACGACGCCGGAGGCGACGTTCTGCGCCCGCTCGGCGATCACCCGCTGGGGCAGTGGCCCGGATTTGAGGTCGTCGCGCAACGTCCTGGCGGTGGAGGACGCGGTCGTCAGTTCGGTGGCGACGGTCGAGTCGAAGTCGGCGGACTTGATCAGGGTGTCGAGCGCCTTGGCGCTCTCGTCGAATTGTGCGAGCGGCTCGTCGATCGGTGCACCGGAGGCGGCGGCGTATGCCAGTCCGTCGATCCGGTCGACCAGTTCCACCGCCGGCACCACGATCACGGCGTTGTCCGACGCGAGGTTGAGCCGCGATGCGGCCGACAGTTCGTTGTAGATACGTACCGCGCCGAAGGTCGCCGCGAGCATGATCGGCAGCACCAGTGTCGCTGCCACTTTCCACCGCAGCGGCCAGCTCTCGATCGATGCGCGAGAAGCCCGAGTCACGGTCGGACGCGCATGTTCTCCGACGCTCGGATCATGTGCATCCACAGCCGTACCACCCTTCACCGAGCTAATTGACGTTCTAGAAGGGCAGCTCGGCCACGGGACAGGTTAAATGATTGGTAACGATTGTGCATCGACGGGGCTAACCGCGGCGCGTTCGCTGGCGTGCTTCCTTATTTTGTGAGCGCCCCTACATGCACGTTTCTTGCGAATGTAAGAAAGTGGGTCGATTCTTGTGGGCGCTCCTGACGGGCAGGCGGCGCGAGGCGGAGAATCCGGTAGCTGGAACCCGCGACGGCGACGACGGAACACCCTGAGAAACCGCACAACGCGTCCCGGTTCGACCGGTGGGGCGGGTCGCGATCGGCACTCGACGGTCCGCTGTATATACGGCAAACCAGCGGCCGGTTACCCGGTGGGCCGTCGCGTAACTTGGGTGAAGCTCTCAGGGAGGCGCGCGCCGTTTCTTTGGACTCTTCGGAGTTCTGTGAGTGACGGCTCGGATCGGGACGGGACCGCGACACTCGACGGATTCCGCTGCGGGAGGGTGACGCGCGATCATCACCCTTCGGCGGGTTGTCACCGATCCGGCGTCGGGGCAGGCTGGTGTTCTTCGAGGTTGGCGTGCTGCGGTCCCGCGACCGGCTGGGGACGTGCCGCGGTTATTGCGTCACCGTGACGCACTTCGACTTGCCCAAGCAGTCACAGCAAACAAAGTCAAATTCAGGAATGTGAATTACGTCTCTGTTCAAGCTCTTTGGATGTGTAAAAGAGGTTTAAGAGGGATCCTTAAGGAGTCCACGGCCAGCTCGATGCACCGTCTCAGCTTGGCCGAGCACGCTTGGCACTGAGTATGAAGTGTCGTGAAGCTCCGCTGGAGGTCATTGAACATGGCGACAAAAGCTGCCGGCTCGACGGTCATCGAGCTGGCGACGCACCCACTGTGGTGTTCGTCGCAGCGGTACGCCCGTGAACTCGCCGCGGCCAAGCGCAGGCATCCGTCGTCCTATCGGCTTGACGAAGAGGACGACGCGCCCGACGTGGAATCTCAGCGTCCGTCGCAGTCCGGCCTGCGGACCAACGCTCTCGTGACCCCTCTGGCGTGCGCTCGGGTTCTCACCCTGCACGCCGTCCGCGACGAGGCCGTCGCGGACTGACGTCTTCGAAGATCTACGCGGGGTCACAGTGCGCGCAGCGCCCGCCGTCCACGCCTATGGAGTAGCCGGTTCTGTCGGCCGTCCGCCCTCCGCCGCGGGATCGGCGCCGTAGCCGAAACGTGACGAACGCTTGACCGAATTGTCTACGTGTGACTACACATTCGGGCTGTCCGCGAGCCATACCATGACATCGTTCAAGATCATGGGGGCATCGCAGAGAGATCGGGTTGATGCGCGCGGTAGTTCAGGGTGTTCTCGTTCTGGTCGTGGTCGTCATGACCTATTTCTCCGGCGGTACGAACAGCGTCGACACGGCGGCGGTGAGCCTTCCGCTGACGTCGACCATCGAATCGATCGCGCCGGCCGAGGGTGCCGTCGTCGGTGTGGGGCATCCGGTGGTGGTCACGTTCAAGAACCCGGTCACCAACCGCCCGGTCGTCGAACGTGCCCTCGGGCTCAAGTCGACACCGACTCGTGCAGGCACCTACGAGTGGCTCGACGCCAATGTCGTGTCGTGGAAGCCGGCCGAGTTCTGGCCGGCGCACAGCACCGTGATGTTGTCGGTCGCGGGCATGCGGACCGAGTTCCAAACCGGCCCAGCCGTTATCAGTGTCGCGGATATCTCCGAGCACACCTTCACGGTGACCATCGACGGGATCGGTGAAGACCCGCCGATCGATCTTCCTGCGCCGCACCACCTACCGCACGCCGGCGAGGCGGGGGTGCTGCTGGCCTCCCTGGGACGTCCGGAATATCCGACCCCGGTGGGCACCTACACCGTTCTGGGGAAAGACCGCACGGTGAAGATGGACTCCAGCAGTGTCGGCATCCCCGTCGATGCTCCGGACGGCTACCTCCTTGACGTGGACTACGCGGTCCGCTTCACCCAGCGTGGTCTGTTCGTGCATTCGGCGCCGTGGGCCGTGCCGTCGATGGGGCTGGACAACACGAGCCACGGTTGCATCAGCCTGATCCCGGCGGCCGCCGAGTGGTACTTCAACACGGTCCACATCGGCGACCCGGTGATCGTCCAGGAGTAGCGAAACCCGCTGCAAGGCAGGACAAGGCAGCTCGCGGCTGAGTAGAACCAAGCGCAGACTTCCGAGGACACACGAACGTAGACACGCAAACGAAGACACAGAAAAGGCGCCTGGCTCACGAGCCAGGCGCCTTTTCTGGCGCTAGGGGATGGGTTAGTCGGCGGGACCGGGCAGGGTGGGCGTCCCGGCGACCGGGCCGCCCCCGGGCGAAACGGTCGGCACACCCTTTCCGGTCCCTGCGGCGACGGCCACCGGAGCGGCGGCGATCGGTGCGGCGGCGGGGACGACGGGAGCGGCGGGTACCACCGGCACCGGTGGTGGCGCCAGCGGCACAGGCGGAACGATGGGTGGCGGGGGTGCCAGGGGGACCGGCGGAACTACCGGCGGCGGCGCCAGAGGTACCGGAGGAACGGCTGCAGGTGCGGCAGCGGGAACCACCCCCGCGGCTTCCACGGCCGGCGCGGCGCATGGTGCACCGGCCGCGGCGGCCCCGTCGACGCATTTATATCCGCCGGTCTTGAGTGGTAACGCTGTCGCATGCGGGCTCAGCGCCATCGCGGCCGCCACTGCGGTCAGGCAAAACCCAGCGCCGATAGCAGTTTTGACGGTGATGTTGGCAAAGGTGGTCATCACGAGCGACTCCCTTTTTCGTGCGGATAAATTACATCGATGAAAATTGTGTCGAGCGCAACCGTAGAGCTGGCCGAAATCGGTGTCCAGACAAGTTCTCAGATGGTTGCGGGGTTGACACGTGAGTGAGCCGTACTCGTGACCGCATCGTTTCCAACCGCCCGCGTCCGTCATGATAAGGAGGGTCATCGACGGTGCGAAGTCCCCGTCAGGGCGTGATTTTCGCAAACATCACTGGCCGAGCTGCATCAGAATCCCTTTGGCCACAAGCTGTTCGAAGCTGTAGCTGAATTCACCACGGCGCCCGACCGAAAGGACGTAGCGGTCCTGACCTTCGGTCAGCGGCACGGTGAACGTGAAAGTGCAGTTGGCGGTACCGCTTTTGCCGGGTCCCAGGGTGGTGGTGGCCAGCACGTCGCCCTTGCCGTTCTTGACGGTGACGGGGGTGCCGGCATTGACGTCGGCATATCCGTTCGCTCCCTGGCATTTTGCGCCGTCGGAGACGATGCCCTCGGCGCCAGAATTGTCGGTGAGTACGAAGTTGCCGGTGACATTTGCCTTTTCGAGGATGTGAAAGCCCTTCGAGAAAAGCGGACAGAAGGTGTCAACCGCGATCTTGTCGGCGAGCAGGCCCTGCTGGGGATCGCCGTCTTCCAGATGACGGCAGACCTGGCGACCGTGAGCAACGGCGTTGGCGTCGGAATTGAACTGATCGCTGAGCCCGGCGTCCTTCAGGGCGTTGAGGTACCCGGCTTCCGGCGAAGGTGGTGGCCTGCGCCCGGCCACCAGCAGCACCCAGACCACGGCGGCGGCCATCACGATGACCGCCGCCGCGGCCGTGGTCCCCAGCCAGGTCGCCCTGATACCTGACGTCTTCAGTTCGAGGTAGTCCGGCAGCATCCGCCCGCCATCCGGATCGCTCGATGCGGCTCTGCCGTCGCGTACCCGATTCGTCGGATGCCCGGTGACGAAGTAGCGGCCCTCGTGGCGCGCGGTGGGGTCCGGGCGCCACCCGGTCGGTGCGGACGAATGGATCTGCCCGCACCGGCTGCAGGTGTCGGCGTCATCGAGCGGAGATCCGCAGTACGGGCAGGTCATCACTACCCGTTATATGCCGGTCGGACCGTTCGCACAGCGGGCCGACACATATTCGGGCTGGAAACCCTCAGCTCTGAACGCTGCTGAGCAGTCGCACCAACCCCGCCGCGACGGGGCCGCTTACCGGCCATTACCGTGCTAGCCATGACACGGGTGACGGTGATCACAGGCGGCGCAGGTGGAATGGGGTTTGCCACGGCCAAGGTTGTCGGCCGCGACCAGACAGTGGTGTTGTGCGATGTCCGGCAGGACCGCCTCGACGCCGCCGCGACTGCCCTGGGAGACCTGGGGATCGCCGCCAGGATCGTCAACGCCGACGTCACGGACCGGGCTGCCGTCGACCGGCTGTTGGTGACCGCCGCCGGGCTCGGCACGGTCAGTGCCGTCATCCATGCGGCCGGGGTGAGCCCCAGCATGGGCGACGCCGAGTACGTGATGAGAACCAACGCGCTGGGCACGCTGCATGTGAACGAAGCGTTTTTCGCGACCGCGGCCGAGGGGGCGGCGATCGTCAACGTGGCGTCGATGGCGGCACATCTGCTGCCCGAGGAAGTCATTCCCGCGCAGCACTTCCCCCTGGCGCTGCAGGACCAGGACCAGTTCCTCACCGAAATGCTGGCGGCGTGCGGCATGGCTCCGGAAGACATGCGCTCCGGTTTCTCCTATGCCATCAGCAAGGCCTTCGTGAAGTGGTACAGCTCGTCGCAGGCCGAGCGGTTCAACGGCCGTGGCATCCGGATCGTCTCCGTCTCCCCGGGGTCCATCGATACCGAGATGGGTCGGCTGGAGGAGCAGGCGGGCGCGGGCGCGATGGTGGCCGACGCGGCGGTACCGCGCTGGGGCAAGGCCGAGGAGATGGCTGATCTGCTGGCCTACTGCGCCAGTGAGCGGGCGGGTTACCTCACCGGTACGGACATCCTCAACGACGGCGGTGTCGTCGCTTCGATGCGGGAACGCGCCCGGCTGGCCGCTGCGGGCAGCTAGTCAGCCGAACTCCAGCAGCGTGTAGGCCCCGCGAATCTGGCGCGTGGGCTTGAACTGCCAGAACGCCGGAAAAGCGGTGCGGAAGAACCACCCACGCCCGCGCGGCATCGGCAGATCGTGCACGGCTTTGATTCCCGGCACCGTGTGCGCGAGGTCGGCCAATTGGGCCGGGCTCAGGCTGAACGGCATCGGTGGCACGCGGTAGTGCCGTGAGGACCGCATGCCCTTGGGCGCGAACTTCTTCACCAGCACGGGTGGTAGGTCGAAGATCATCTGACCGCCGGGAAAACGCTTGGCGCACTCGGTGATCAGGCCGAGCGCTTCCTCGGGCTGCAGGTACATCAGCAACCCCTCCGCCGTGATGAACACCCCGTCGGTGGCATCGACGGGGTCCATCCAGCTGTAGTCCAGCGCCGACTGTGCCCGCACGGTGATGCGGTCGGACGCGGGCAACAGCCGCTCGCGCAGCTCGACGATGGGCGGGAAATCGACGGTAAGCCAACGGAACCGGGCACCCGGCAGCGCCGCATCGAGTCGCCAGAAACTCGTCTGCAGACCTTCGGCCAGCGCCACCACCGTGGCCGACGGGTGCTCGGTCAGGTAACCACGGGCGGCCTTGTCGAAGGCCAGCGAGCGCAGCGCCATCTCCTGGCCCGTCCGGCGGCCGAATTTCGCGAAGTCGTAGGCGATGGAATCGGCCAGTTGGACGGCCATGGCATCATCGATGATGGGGTGGGGATGGCGGGCCTGGGTGGCCCGGCCGTTCAGGGTCAGCAGTGCGGTTTCCGAAACGCCGGTCAGGGCGCTGGCCTCGGCCTTCTTGGGGACCGTCTCGTCGTCTGCGTGCTCCACCTGAGCAACGCTACCGGCGGATGCGGAGTCGACAACTCACCGTGGAGTTGGGATCCCTTGTGGTGGGTACTCGTCGAGCGTCACGGTTTCGTACAGGAAGATTGCCATTGATTCGTAAAGCCATGCAGGCCAACAGGAAAGACGACGGCGCCAGTTTGGGCCGTCGTGCTGCGTTCAAGCTGTCGCTGCTGATCACCGCAGGTTTGTCGGTAGCCAGGGCGCCGCGGGCCGATGCGCAGATCGACGGCCACGGAGCCCGCTGGTCGCCGGAGCGGGCGCACCGCTGGTACGCCGAACAGGGGTGGCTGGTCGGCGCCAACTTCATCCCGTCGAACGCGGGCAACCAGCTGGAGATGTTCCAGCCGGACACCTACGACCCACAGCAGATCGACAACGAGTTGCGGATCGCCCGGCTGGCCGGGTTCAACACGGTGCGGGTCTTCCTGCACGACCAGCTGTGGGCGCAGGGGCATCTGGGCTTTCAGAACCGCCTGGCCCAGTTCGTTGCTCTCGCGTCCAGTCACGGCATCAAACCGCTGTTCGTACTGTTCGACTCCTGCTGGGATCCGTTTCCCCGGTTGGGGCATCAGCGTCGCCCCCGGCCCGGGATCCACAACTCGGTGTGGGTGCAGGGCCCGGGTGCACAGCACCTGGACGATCACCGCTACCGGCGACTGCTGCGCGAGTACGTCGTCGGCGTGATCAGCCAGTTCCGTCGTGACGAGCGGGTGCTGGGGTGGGACCTGTGGAACGAGCCGGACAATCCCGCGGCCAACTACCGCGAGGTGGAACGCCAGGACAAGGTCGCCCTGATCGAGGAGCTGCTCCCGCAGGTCTTCGGCTGGGCCCGCTCGGTCAACCCCGTCCAACCTTTGACCAGCGGCGTGTGGGACGGTCCGTGGGCTGACCCGTTGGCGCGCAGCCGGATGGCGACGCTGCAGCTCGACCTCTCCGACGTGGTGACCTTCCACAGCTATGACCATCCGGAAGGGTTCGAGGCCCGCATCGGTGAGCTGGCCCCGATGGGGCGTCCGATCCTGTGCACCGAGTACCTGGCCCGTGGGGAGGGCAGCACCATCGAGGGTGTACTGCCGATCGCCAAACGACACAACGTCGGTGCGTACAACTGGGGCCTGGTCGCGGGTAAGACGCAGACCTATCTGCCGTGGGACTCCTGGGACAGGCCGTACAAGGCTCCGCCGCCGGTGTGGTTCCATGACTTGTTCCATGCTGATGGCCGGCCCTACCGCGACGGTGAGATCCGTACGATCCGGAAGCTGACCGGACGGCCGTATCCCTGATGAGGTCAGTGTCCACCCATCCGGCTGACGTCGGCGATGGCGGCGACGAACTGTTCGGGCGCTTCCTGGGGAACGTTGTGTCCGATGCCGTCGAGGATTCGGTGTTCGTAGGGCCCGGTGTAGAGCGAGCGGTAGCCGGCACCGTCCTTGGCCGCACCGTCGAAGTCGGACCCGATCGTGATGGTCGGCACGGTGACCGGGGGCTTGCCGGCCAACCGGGCTTCGTCGGCGTCGTAGCGCGCTTCGCCGGGAGCCAGGCTGAGCCGCCACCGGTAGTTGTGCACCACGATCGCGACGTGATCGGGATTGTCGAACGCGGCGGCGGACAGATCGTAGGTGGCGTCGTCGAAGTGCCACAGTGGTGAGGCCTTGGTCCAGATCAGCCGGTTGAATTCCTTGGTGTTCTCGCGGTAGCCGAGTTCGCCGCGCGGGGTCGCGAAGTAGTACTGGTACCACCATCCCAACTCGGCCTCGGGTGCCAGCGGCTTGAGGTTGGCGGCCAGGTTGACCGTGATGTAACCGCTGACGGCGACCAGTCCCGCACAGCGCTGCGGCCACAGTGCGGCAACGTTGTTGGCGGTCCGCCCGCCCCAGTCGTATCCGCCGAGCACGGCCTTGGGGATGTTCAGCGCGTCCATCAGCGCGACGACGTCCTGCGCCAGGGCCGCCTGCTGGCCGTTGCGGACGGTGTCGGCCGAGCGGAACCGGGTCGAGCCGAAGCCGCGGAGGTGGGGCACGATCACGCGGAAGCCCTGCTCGGCGAGCAGCGCGGAGGCGTCGGCGTAGCTGTGGATGTCGTAGGGCCAGCCGTGCAGCAGGATTACCGGGAGGCCATCGGTCGGACCGGCCTCGGTGTAGCCCACGTTGAGATCACCGGCGTCGATCTGCTTGACCGGGTTCATGGGGTGTGACGGTTTCGATGGCGCGCCGGCTGAGGCAGCCGGGGCAGGAGTGGACGGCGTGCCACAGGCCGCCAAGGTGGCCGCGCCGGCAGCGGCTGCCGTGAGGAAGCCGAAATTCCTTCTGCTCAAACCGTTCACCGTTGCTGCTCCTTCTCGCGGGCTCGTCGGTATCCATCTCACCCCCGAGTGTCCATCAAGTCCAACGATTGAATCTGATGAGCCCTATCGACTAGATAGATAGGCTGACACGGTGGAGTTACGCCAGATCGAACACTTCATTGCGGTGGCCGGTGAGATGAGCTTCACCCGAGCCGCCGAACGCGCGCACGTCGTGCAGTCGGCGTTGTCGACGTCGATCGCGAAATTGGAGCGTGAACTCGGGGTGGCGTTGTTCGACCGGTCACGGCAGCGGATCAGCCTGACCGCCGCGGGGGAGGCCTTCTCGGCACATGCCCACGAGATTCTGCACGCAGCCAGGGCGGCGGCTGAATCCGCCGCCCAGTTTCGTGGATCACTGATGGGCACAGTCGAATTCGGTTCGCTCATTTCCTATGGGCCGGTAGACGTCGCCCGCGCCCTCGGCGATTTTCACCGGGCCCACCCGCATGTCCGGCTGCGGTTGAGGCTGAGCCAGTCCGGCGCGTCGGCCTATCTTGCCGCGCTGCTCGAGGGCTCGCTGGACCTGGCGCTGGTGTCGCTGCCCAATCGGTTCCCGGCGCAGCTCGACATGAAGATGCTGTTCGAGGAGCCGATGGTGTTCGTCTGCCGTGACGACCACGAGCTGGCGCGCCGTCGTCGCCTCGATCTCGGTGATCTGGCCGGTGAGGATCTCGTCGGTTTCCCGCCCGAATTCGGATTGCGGCGCCTGATGGACGAGGCGTTCCACCGCGCAGGCGTGCAACCTCAGACGCAGTACGAGGTGCCCGCCGGATTCGCCGCGATCGCCGAACTCGTCGGCAACGGTCTTGGGACGTCCTTCATGCCCGTGTCCGAGGCGCGGCGCTTTGGTGATCTGCGAGCTGTGGCTTTGCGGGACCCGGCGGTGTGGCAGGTCTATCTCGCCGCACCGCCGGCCGAGCGCATGACACCCGCGGCAGCACTTCTGGCCGAAACCCTGCTCGCCGCCGCGGGTTCGCTGGGCTAGCGGTTGAGAGGGCTGTAGAAGACCAGGCCGTTGCCTTTGTTGTCGTAGACCACGGCCCGACGCTCGTGCGCATCGTCGTACGGGTGCTTGATGATTCCGCCGCCGCTGGCTTCGATGGCCTTGGCCGCGCCGTCGACGTCGGCGGTCTTGATCCCCACGACAACCTGGCCGGGGATCGGGTGGTCCACCGACGTGGCCAGCGCGAGGGTGAGCGATCCACCGTCGAGCGCGGCGAAGTGTGCGCCGTCGCGGAACTTCAGTGGCATTCCCAGCGTCTCGCTGTAGAAGCGGATCGACTCATCCAGGTCGTCCGTCGACAGGATGATCATCCGTACGTCGTGGTCGCTCATCAGTGCCCTCCTATGGCTGAACGCTTCCAGGTTATGGGTTGCACCGGTGCGTACCCAGGGTCCTAGGGCACCTTTGTTTTGATCTCCTCGATCACCCATTGGGCGTATTCGAGATATTCGTCGACACCGCTCACCGCCGGCAGCGGAACCGCGCTCACCGTGACTCCCTGTTCCCCCAGCCAGCACAACCGGTCGACCATCTCCTGCGCACTCATCCCGGACCGGGCATCGGGGTCCTCACGCACGGTATGCGCCTCCCCGACCCGTCTGGTCGCCATGCCGTGAACGACGTCGAAGTCGCGTCCGTCGTATTCGGGCTGCGACTTGATGAACTCGATCCGCTCGGCCAATTGTTCGGGAGGGGTGAGAAACGACCACCATCCGGTGGCGTACTTCGCTGCGCGCCGCAGCGCTCCGTCGGCGTCTCCGCCGATCCACACCGGAAGGTATGGTTTCTGAATCGGTTTGGGTTCGACGGCGATGTCCTCGAAGGCCACGTACCGTCCGTCGAATCGCGGGTTCTCACTGGTCCACAGCTCGATGATGGCCGCCAGGTATTCGTCGGCAATCCGCCCCCGTTCGTGAAATGGCACACCGAGCAATTCGAATTCGCGCTGCAGCCAACCGACTCCGAACGTGACCATCATTCGCCCACTGCTCATCCAGTCCGCGGTTGCCAGTGACTTGGCGAGGACGAGCGGATGCTGGAGCGGCAGCACCGTGATGCAGGAGTTGAGCCGTATCCGTGAGGTGGCACCTGCCAGGTAGGCCTGCGCGACTGTGGACTGCAGATAGTGCGGCCCCGACAACTCGACGTGCTCACGCGGGATGGCGAAATGCTCGGGTACGGCGATCATGTCGTATCCCAACTCGTCAGCCCGTTTGGCCATCCGGGTCTGGTCGGCACCGGTGACTTCAGCTTCCCACGGCTGCATCGTCGCCTTCAGCCGCAGCATGTGAGGCAGGTTGAAGATGAATTTCACGAGGGCTCCGTTCCGTCGTGCACGGACTCTACATATATAGAGACTTCGTGGAGTAGGTTGTCCCAAACCAAACCACAAGGAGAGCTCACCGACGATGACGCTGCAATTCGATCTGTCGGGCCGACGCGTGCTGATCACCGGTGCCGGACAGGGAGTCGGCCGGGGACTGGCCGATGCCTTCGCGGCCGCCGGCGCCACCGTGCTGGTCAATGACCTCCGGGGTGACCGAGCCGAGGCGGTGGCCGCAGAGCTGCGGGAAGCGGGCGGTGACGTGCTGTCGGTACCGTTCGACGTCACCGACTATCGAGCGGTCACCGAGGCGATCGAAGAGGCCGGCCCGGTCGATGTACTGGTGAACAACGCGGGTAATGCCGGGGCCGAGGGATTCGCGGCCCGGATGCCGTTCGCGGAAACCTCACCCGCGGACTGGGACCCCTTCCTCCAGGTGAATCTGTACGGCGTGCTGAATTGCACGCGGGCGGTTCTGCCGACGATGGTGGAGCGGCAGTGGGGTCGGGTCGTGACGATCGTCTCGGACGCGGGCCGGACGGGGGACGCCAGTGGCGCGGTCTATGCGGCGGCCAAGGCCGGTGCCGCGGGTCTGACGCGGTCGATCGCGCTGGAGAACGGCCGCTACGGTGTCACCGCCAACAACATCGCGCTGGGCACCATGCGCACACCGCTCACCGAACCGCTGTGGGCCGAGATGGCCGATTCCCCGCAGGCGAAGGCGATCCTGTCGCGTTACCCGATCCGCAGGCCCGGGCTGCCCGAGGATGTGGCCTACCTGGCGGTGCTGCTGGCCGGCGACCACGGCTCCTGGATCACCGGCCAGACGCTACCGGTCAACGGTGGCTACTCCTTCGCGATGTGAGGCGGCCGGGGCAGCGGCGACGATCGCGGCGATGATGTCGTGGAGTTCCTCGTCGGAGTTGATGGTGCGGTCGCCGCGGGCCAGTGCGAGCATCAGTCCACTGATGAAAGTCAGCAGTACGTACGCTTTTTCGTCGATCAGACCGGGATCGCTCTCGGCCGGGCAGAGCGCCACCACAACGTTGCGGTGTAGTTCGAAGAACCGCTGCTGGTTGTGGCTGAACGCCTCGGCCAGTCCGGCGTCGCGGCTCGAGGGCATGACCAGCTCGTAGCGGGCCTTGCTCCGGACCAGACGCGCGCCGGTGCTCGACCGGATGACCAGCCGCGCCAGACCGCGCACATCACCGTGCGCCCCCGGACCTGTGGCCGCGGTCAGATCGGCCAGGTCCAGATCGGCGATGCGGTTGGCCGCCGCCCGCATCAAGGCCGCGCTGGTGCGGAAGTAGAACGACGTGGTGCCGTCCGGTACCCCGGCTTTGCGGTCGACCTTCAGATGGGTGACGCCTTTGATGCCCTCGCGGGCCAGCAGAGTGATTGCCGCGTCGCACAATTCGCGCCGGCGTTGATCGGGATTCTGTTTTGCCCCCACGCCGCACCTATCGGCGGGCCGGTGCGGCGACGTGCTCGGGACGCACCCCGGTACCGACCAGGTACGCCGGAATCGTGGTCAGCTGGGGGAACCGGTGCACGATCTTCAGCAGAGCTCCGGGCGGGGTGATGTCGGCCCCGGCCATGACGGGCGCAATCACCCGGCGATGCAGGATCCGTTGGAAGCCTTGGGTGATGACAGTGGGCAGCGTGCGCCGACGCTGCACAGCGGCGAGGTCGGAGCCGGTGACCCGATGCTCCCGTAGCGGTTGGTACAGCAGGCGGGCGGCCGCGGCGGCGTCCTGGATGGCGACATTGATGCCGACGCCGCCGACCGGCGACATCGCGTGGGCGGCGTCGCCGATGCACAGCAGCCCCTCGCGGTGCCACCGCGGCAGACGGTTGAGTTGGACGTCGAGATGCTTGACGTCGTCCCAGGAGGTGAGTGCGCCGGGATCGGCCTCCGGAATGAGTTCGGCGAGTTCGGCGTGGAAGGCGTCCAGGCCGCGGGCCCGGAGTCCGGCATCGCTGCCCTTCGGGATCAGGTAGGCGACCTGGAAGTAGCCGGTGCGGGGAATCATGATCAACGCCCGTCCGGGCGCGGTCCGCGGGATCAGTGAGTACTGGCCATCTTCGGTGCGCGGCAGGCGGAACCACCACACGTCGAAGGGCACCGGGTAGTCCCGGGTGTTGAGTCCGGCCTCCCGCCTGACCAGCGACGAGCGCCCGTCGCAGGCCACCGTGAGCTCGGCGCGCAGTTCCCCGTCCCCGTCCGGACTGGTGTAGCGGACCCCGGTGACGCGCTCGCCTTCGCGCAGTAGTCCGGTCACTTCGGTCTGCATGCGCAGGGTGAAGTTGGGTTCCGCTCTGCCCGCATCGGCCAGCAGGTCGAGGAAGTCCCACTGCGGCACCATCGCCACGTACGGGTGGGGCTGGCGCAGCCGACGGAAGTCGACCAGCGTCACCGGCTCGCCGTCGACCGTGAACTCGCCCTTTTCCACCTTGCTGTAGCCGATCTTGTCGAACTCTCCGAAGAGGCCCAGCTCGTCGAGCATGCGCATGGTGCTCGGATGCACGGTGTCGCCGCGGAAGTCGCGCAGGAAGTCGGCGTGCTTCTCCATGACGGTGACCGGTACCCCGCACCTGGCCAGGATCAGCCCGAGCATCATTCCGGCGGGGCCGCCGCCCGCGATCACGCAGGTGGTGTCAGGCATGGGCGAGTCCGTTCAGCGCGTCGGGCAGGGGTTCGGTGTGGAGCACGCCGAGGCGCTGCGTCGCGCGGGTGAGGGCGACATACAACTCGGCGGCGCCGCGGTCGCCGTCGGCCAGGATGTGTGCGGGTTCCACCACGAGCACGGCGTCGAACTCGAGGCCCTTGGTTTCCGACGGTGCCACCGCACCGGGCACGCCGGGTGGGCCGATCACCACACACGTGCCCTCGCGGGTGGCTTCCTCCCGCACGAATTCCTCGACAGCTGATGGGATTTCAGCGGCGGCCAGCTGCCTGGCCCACGGCTGCACACCGCAGGACCGGACGGACTCCGGCGGTTTGACGCCGGGCGCGAACTCGGCGAGCAGCGCCCCGGCCACTGTCATGATCTCGGCCGGGGTCCGGTAGTTGACCGACAGGGTCCGGTAGATCCACCGGCCGGGCACGTAGGGTTCGAGCATCGCGTCCCAGGACCGGGCGCCGGCGGCCGAGCGGCGCTGAGCCAGGTCGCCGACCACCGTGAAGGACCGGCGTGGACACCGACGCATCAACACCCGCCAGTCCATCTCGGACAGTTCCTGGGCTTCGTCGACCACAACATGACCGTAGGTCCAATCCCGGTCGGCCGCAGCGCGTTCGGCGAGTTCCCGGGTGTCGCGCTCGAGGAACCGGTCGGCCAGGTCCTCGGCGTCGATGAGGTCGCTGGCCAGCAGGTGGTCCTCGTCGTCCATCAGGTCCTCGCGGGCGATCATCAGATCGAGCACGCCTGCGGCGTAGGCGGCTTCCTCGCGCCGTTCGCGTTCGGCGGCTTCCTCGCCCGCCTTGTCCCGGCCCAGGAGGTCGACCAACTCGTCGAGCAACGGCACGTCCGACACGGTCCAGGCGCTGCCGTCGGTACGCAACAGGCGAGGGTCGGCGCCGGCCGCGGCCAACCTCTCGGCCGACGAATACAGCGGGGCCAGCAGGGTCTCCGGGGTCAGGATCGGCCAGAGTCGATCTAAGGCCGCGGCGAACGCCGCGTTCTCGTCGAGCTCGCTGACCACGCTGGCCCGCAGCTCCTCCCACGCCGCCTTGTCCTGACGGCTCAACCAGCCCTTGCCGATACGCGCGACGGCACGTTCGGTGAGGACGTAGGTGACGATGTCGCGGAACGTCGTACGCGCCTCGTTGTGCGGTAGTCCCGTTTCACGGGCCTCCTCGATGGCCCACTGCGCGGTTTCGGCGTCGATGCGGACGGTGACATCGGGCAGTTCGATGTAGATCGGCTCGTCGGGGACCTCCTGACGGTCGGCGACCGCGGCGGCCAGCACATCGAGGATCTTCAACGAGCCCTTGATCGCGGCCACCTCGGGTGCGTCCTCGGCGGTGACGTGCAGGCCGGGAGCCAGGTCGCCGGGCGTCATGAACACCGCGTCGGACTCACCCAGCGAGGGCAGCACCCGGCCGATGTGGTTCAGGAACGCCTCGTTGGGTCCGACCACGAGCACGCCGTGACGTTCGATCCGCTCCCGGTGGGTGTAGAGCAGATAGGCCACCCGGTGCAGCGCCACCACGGTCTTACCGGTGCCAGGACCGCCCTCGACCACCAGCACGCCGGTGCGTTCGTTGCGGATGACCTCGTCCTGCTCGGACTGGATCGTGGCGACGATGTCGCGCATGCCCTCGCCGCGCGGAGCGTTCACCGCGGCCAGCAGTGCGGCGTCCTCGTCACCTTCGTCGCCCGCGGCGGGCCGGCCCAGCACCTCGTCGGTGAAATCGAGCACCCGCCGACCCAGGGTGCGGAACTGGCGCCGCCGGCGCATGTTCTCCGGGTTGGCCCCGGTTGCGGTGTAGAACGGTCGCGCCAACGGTGCCCGCCAGTCCAGCAGCAACGGCTCGTAGTCGTCCTCACGATCGAAGATGCCGAGGCGCCCGACGTAGAGATGTTCCCCGGCAACGGTTTCCAGCCGCCCGAAGCACAGGCCGTTGTCGGCCACGTCGAGCCGGTTGGCTTCCTTGGCCAATGCGCGCACCTCGGCGTCGCGTTCCACCGCGGAGCCGCCGTGCTCGCGCAGCGCGGTGCGGTAGCGGTCACGCACCCGGATGCGTTCGGCGTCCAGGCGGGTATAGAGCCCGTCGACATAGGTCTGTTCGGACTGCACTTCGACATCGTGATCGTCAGCTGGCACGTGCTCCCTGTTCCTCCATGGCTTGCTCCGGCCAGCGATTGTGCGCCATCACCGGGGCCTTGCCGCAAGGCCCCGGGGTCGCGATAAAATTCAGGTCAGCAAGCGCTCACCCCATCCGGCCGACATCCACGATACGCAGCACCGCGGCACCCTCTTCGTCGCTCGCGGCCAGGTCGACTTCCACGTCGAAGCCCCAATCGTGATCTCCGGCAGGATCTTCGAGGATCTGTCGAATCCGCCACACCTGCGGCTGCCGGTCGAAGATCAGCAACGCCGGGCCCCGAGCATCTGCTCCGGTGCCCACCTCGGCGTGCTCGTCGAAGTACTCTTCCCCGATTTCGGCCCAGCGTTCGGGCGTCCACCCGGATGAGGCGTCCAGCGCACCGAGCTCGTCCCAGCGGGCCCGCGCGAACAACTCCACCCGACGGAACAGTGCGTTGCGCACCATCGCGGTGAACGCCCGCTCGTTGCCGGTCAGCGGCCGTGGTCGGGCCGGAACCGCCACCGGTGCGTCGTGAGGTTGGTCCGGACTGGTCAGCTGCTCCCATTCGTCGAGCAGGCTGGAATCCACTTGGCGCACCAATTCGCCGAGCCATTCGACGATGTCGGCGAGTTGCTCGGTCCGCGCCGAGGCGGGCACACCGGAGCGCAGCGCCTTGAACGCATCCGACAGGTAGCGCAGCACCGCGCCTTCGGAGCGGGTCAGCCCATAGACGCTGATGTACTCACGGAAGGTCAGGGCCCGTTCCCACATCTCACGCACCACCGACTTGGGCGACAGGTGCCCGTCGGCCGCCCACGGATTGGTCTGCCGGTAGACCTCGTAGGTGTGTTCCAGCAGTTCGGCCAGTGGCTTGGGATAGGTGACCTCGTCGAGCAGTTCGATGCGTTCGTCGTACTCGATGCCCTCGGCCTTCATCTCGGCCACCGCTTCGCCCCTGGCCTTGTTCAGCTGCGCGGCCAGAATCTGGCGGGGATCTTCCAGGGTGGCCTCGATCACCGAAATGACATTCAAGGCATAGCTTGCTGGATCTTCCGCGTCGGGATCGAGCACGTCCACCGCGGCCAGAGCGAAGGTCGACAGCGGTTGGTTGAGCGCGAAATCGGGCGGCAGGTCGACGGTCAGCCGGTAGCGACGACCATCGGCCTCGGGTTCGTCGAGACGTTCCACGACGCCGGCCTGCAGCAGGGACCGGGCGATGCCCACGGCCTCCCGGATGTGTTTCAGCTGACGTTTGCGCGGTTCATGGTTGTCGGTGAGCAGGCGCCGCATCGCCGCGAACGGATCGCCGGGACGGTCCACCACGTCGAGGATCATCGCCGTCGACACCCGCATGTTGCTGGTCAACGCCTCGGGCGCGGCCTCTATCAGCCGGTTCATGGTGTTCTCGCCCCACGGCACCATGCCCTCAGGCGCCTTGCGCCGCACCAACTTTCGGCGCTTCTTAGGATCGTCGGCGACCTTGGCGAACTGCTTGATGTTCTCGACCTCGTGGTCGGGCGCCTGCACCACCACGGTGCCCGCGGTGTCGTATCCGGCGCGGCCGGCGCGCCCGGCGATCTGGTGGAACTCGCGGGCGTTGAGCAACCGCATCCGGGTGCCGTCGTATTTGGACAGCGCGGAGAAGACGACGGTGCGGATCGGCACGTTGATCCCGACGCCGAGGGTGTCGGTACCGCAGATCACCTTGAGCAACCCGGCCTGGGCCAACTGTTCCACCAGCCGGCGGTACTTGGGCAGCATGCCGGCGTGGTGGACGCCGATGCCGTGGCGCACCAGCCGCGACAACGTGGTTCCGAATGTCGTGGAAAAGCGGAAACCGCCGATCATCTCGGCGATCGCGGCCTTCTCCTCCTTGGTGCTGACGTTGACACTCATCAGGGCCTGCGCCCGCTCCAGCGCCGAGGCCTGGGTGAAGTGCACGACGTAGATCGGGGCCTGCTTGGTATCGAGCAGGTCGGCGATGGTCTCGTGCATCGGCGTGGTGGCATATGAGAAGAACAGCGGCACCGGCCGTTGCGCCCCGGCCACCAGGGCCGTCTCCCGTCCGGTGCGCCGGGTCAGGTCCTTGCGCAGGAATTCGACGTCGCCCAGCGTGGCCGACATCAGCAGGAACTGGGCCTTGGGAAGTTCCAGCAGTGGCACCTGCCAGGCCCAGCCGCGGTCCGGGTCGCCGTAGAAGTGGAACTCGTCCATCACCACCAGGCCGATGTCAGCGTCGGCGCCCTCCCGCAACGCGAGGTTGGCCAAGATTTCGGCGGTGCAGGCGATGATCGGTGCGTCGGCGTTGACCGATGCGTCCCCGGTCAGCATGCCGACGTTGTCGGCCCCGAACACGTCGCACAGCGCGAAGAACTTCTCACTGACCAGCGCCTTGATCGGGGCGGTGTAGAAACTGACGCGGTCCGCGGCGAGTGCCGCATAGATCGCGCCGGTGGCCACCAGCGACTTTCCGGAACCGGTCGGCGTCGCGAGGATCACGTTCGCTCCGCTGACCAGTTCGATCAGCGCCTCCTCCTGCGCGGGGTAGAGCGTGGTGCCGTTGGCCTCGGCCCAGCCGGCGAAGTCGGTGAACAGAGCGTCGGCGTCACCGCCCTTGGCTTGCAGTGCCGAGAGGTCGTTCGGATCGTCGAGCAGGGGAGTGGTCATATTGATGACCAGCGTGCCAGTTGGCCGGCCCCGTCGATCGCCGGGCACGGTTCACGTTCGTAACGCTGTGGCGAAGAACTGGCCTCTCGCCCGCCACTGCGTTACGAACGCGAGCGCAGCATCGCTATCCGAACTGACCTGGCTGGTAGTCCCCTGCGGGCATCTGAACGATCACGTTCAGGCGGTTGACGGTGTTCATGAAGGCGATGAGGCACACCAGGGCGGCCAGCTGATCCTCGTCGTAGTGCTTGACCGCGTTCGCCCACACCTCGTCGCTGACCCCGCCCGCGGCGTCGGCGATCCGGGTGCCCTCCTCGGTCAGTTCCAGCGCGGCGCGTTCGGCTTCGGTGAACACGGTGGCCTCCCGCCACGCCGCGACCAGGTGCAGGCGCTGCTGGGTCTCACCGGCGGCAGCGGCGTCCTTGGTGTGCATGTCGGTGCAGAAGGCGCAGCCGTTGATCTGGCTGGCGCGCAGCGCCACCAATTGGTGGGTGGACTCGGGAAGCGTCGAGTCCGTGATGACCTTGCCCGCCGACGTGACGTACTTCAGCATCTTGGCGGCGGTCCGGTTCTCGAACAGGTTCAAACGAGCATCCATGGTGACTCCTAGTTGTCGGTGACTACCCCCTTGGGACACCGCGAATCGACGAAATGTGACATGCGGCGATAATCAGCGGGTGCCGATGCCGTCCACTGTCGAGGTCGTACTGCTGGTGGTTGTCGTCGCGCTGTTCGCGGCGTTCGTGACGTTCCTGGTGCTGTTCATCGTGAGCCGGCGGCAGCTGAACAACGCCCGCCGTGAGATCGAGCGCATGAAGCTCGAGGACGAGGACCGGCGGCGGAAGCGTCGTCGCGGGGTGGCACCCCTGGCGATCAAGACGGTCTTTCAGACCGCGGACATGCTGATCAACAAGGGCCTGGGCGCGACGGTGCGCAACTCGATCGAGGATCTGGCCGGATGGGCTCAGGTGGAACGCCCGGACCTGGCCCGGCTGACCGCTGACGGGCGCGTCGTCATCGTCTTCTCCGACATCGAGGGCTCGACCGAATACAACGCCGCGATGGGTGACCGGGCCTGGGTGAAGCTGCTGGAGAAGCACAACAAACTCGTTCAGGCGCGGGTCGACAAGCATGGCGGTCATGTGGTCAAGACCCAGGGCGACGGGTTCATGATCGCGTTCGCCGACCCGGAGAACGCGGTGCGCTTCGCCACCGACGTGCAGCGCGCGCTCGCGGAGAACCCCCAACGCTGGCAGGCGATCCGGGTGCGCATCGGTGTGCACATGGGCACATCGGTGCGCCGTGGCGACGATCTGTTCGGGCTCGACGTGGCGATGGCGGCGCGGGTCGCCGGACAGGCCGACGGCGGCGAGATCCTGGTCAGCGAACCGGTGGGGGAGGCGGTTAAGCACCTCGATGACATCGCGCTGGGTGCGGCGCGGGATGTGGAGCTGAAGGGTCTCCCGGGGACCCACCGGCTCTATCCGGTGCTCAGCGCCGAGCAGCCGGCGCTGGAGGCGGCGCCTTGACGTGCCGCGTGACCCATTGCGCGGCAAGCTTGATCAGGCCCGATTTGGGATAGGTGATGTGCGCATTCCAGTCCCGGCCGAGCGAACAGATCGGATCGTTGGTGTTGCACAGGTCCGCGGTCCTGGCGCCGAAGTCCGGGCTCATCCGGGTCAACGGCTGACCGAGGCGCGCCGACGGGTTTCCGAAAACCACGACCGACGCGACGCGCGGGACGACCGCGGCGGGCAGTGGGGCGCTGTAGCCCAGACCGGCGATCGGCGAGGTGGCCACCACGTCGACGACGGCCGCGCCCTGTGAATAGCCGCCCATCACGATCTTGGTCTTGGGGCACCGGGCCGCGGTGGCCTGGACGCGCTTGCTCATGTCGGTGGCGCCGGCCGCGGCCTTCATGAAGTCCCACGACGCGGGGTACTGGACCGCGTAGGTGCCGATCGTCGAGCCCTTGACCATGGGGCGCAGCGTGTCGACGAACGCCTTGCCGACGTTGCCGATACCGGCGGGTTCGTCGGTGCCACGGGCGAAGACGACCTCGATGTCGGGACAGTCGGGTGCGGCCGCGGCCGAGGGCATCGCGATGGGCGTCGCGATCGTGCCCAGCGCGGCGGCCGCAGACACTGCTGCGATGCCCGCGAGGGCCGATACCTGACGGACACCCACACGTCACTTCTACCACTGTTTTAACAGAGTTGCCCAGGCATACCAGGTCCGAGTAACGGGTATCACCCAGCAGTGACCAGCCAAGTTTCCGACGAACTCCTGCACATCGAACGTGCCGGGTGGGACTCGCTGTGCGAGTCCACCGGCGCCGATTTCTATGGCGAGCTGATGCTGCCCGATGCGGTGATGGTGCTCGCCAACGGCATGGTGATGGACCGCAACACGGTCGTCAGCGCACTCTCGGAGTCGCCGCCGTGGCGTGCCTATGAGATCAGCGGAGTGCGGCTCATCGTGCTCGACGACGACAGCGCCGCCCTGGTCTACACCGGTACGGCCTATCGCGACGAGGAGGAGCCTGCCTTCGTCGGCGCCATGTCCAGCGTCTACCACCGGGTCGACGGTGCCTGGAAGCTCGCGCTGTATCAGCAGACTCGCAAGCCGGACCAGTAGCGGGCGTCACCTCGGCGTCGGGTCCTCGGCGTATCCGCATATGGTCGAGCGGTGACGATCGCCTATGACGAAGCCCTGCGGGAACGTATCGGGGCGCATCTGGCGGGGCACGAGCGCCGCGCCGTGACCGACCCGACGAAGCGGCATGCGGCGGTCGCGGTGGTGCTGGTCGATTCCGAACTCGGTGAGGACCGGGTGGATCCGGCGCCGGTCGACGAGTGGATCGGCGGACGGCCGATGCCGGAGCCCGGGCTGGACGGCCGCATGGTGGATGTGTCGGGCGGGGCAGCTTTTCTGTTGTGTCGCAGGACATCTCGGTTGTCGTCGCACGCTGCGCAGTGGGCGCTTCCCGGCGGCCGGCTGGACCCGGGTGAAAATGCGGTCGAGGCCGCGCTGCGGGAACTGGACGAAGAGGTCGGGGTGAGCCTGTCGGACTCGTCGGTGCTGGGACTGCTCGACGACTACCCGACCCGCTCCGGCTACGTCATCACCCCGGTGGTGATCTGGGGCGGCGGCCGGCTGGATCTACGGCCGTCTCCCGACGAGGTGGTGGCGGCGTACCGCGTGGGCCTGCACCAACTGCAGCGCGAGGATTCGCCGCGGTTCATCACGATCCCGGAGAGCCCGCGCCCGGTCGTGCAGATTCCGTTGGGCAACGATCTGATCCACGCGCCGACCGGTGCGGTCCTGTTGCAGTTGCGGTGGTTGGCCCTGGAGGGTCGTACGGATCCGGTCGACGAACTCGAGCAGCCGGTTTTCGCCTGGAAGTGACGCTCAGGCGTCGTGTCCGGGCTTGAGGTCGGCGACGTCGCTGAGGTTGACCCATGGCCGCGGCTCGCCGGGCGCCTGGCCGTCAACCGGGTTCAACAGGTAGCCGACATGGTCGCCGAGATCGAACCGGTCGAGGATGACGCCGACGAACCAGGCCGGGGCGGCATCGAGAATCGGTGTGCCGGCGGTGCCTAGATGCCAGCTGCACTCGGCGAACTTGTCGACCTCGTCACCGGTCTGGCCACCGAACCAGCGAGCCAGTTCGAGGTCGTCGCCGGCCAATAGGTGCACACCCAGATGCGTGGCCGCTTCCGAGACGGCAAAGGTGTGGTTCTGCTTCGAAATACCGACAAGGAAACGAGGTGGATCGATGCTGGCCTGAGTGGTGAAGCCGACCAGACAACCTGCCGGCCCGTCCTCGCCGTGTGCCGTCACGACGAACATCGGGTAGTCGATGAGCTCGAGAAATCCATCGAAGCCGTCCCAGCTCTGTGCCATCAGCCCATTGTCGACCACCCCGGTGCGGTTTGGCGCCGGTCTGGCGGGGTAGCCCTCACCTGCGATACCGCGAGCGATGGGAGTAGATCTTGAAAGCTGTTACCTGGCACGGCCGGCGGGACGTGCGGGTCGATACCGTGCCCGACCCCGAGATCCAAGATCCCACCGACGCAATCATCGAGGTGACCTCGACCAACATCTGCGGCTCGGACCTCCATCTCTATGAGGTGCTCGGTGCCTTCATGCATCCGGGCGACATCCTGGGCCACGAGCCGATGGGCATCGTCCAAGAGGTGGGTCCCGCCGTCGGCAGTCTGACAGTCGGCGAGCGTGTGGTCATCCCCTTCCAGATTTCGTGCGGCCACTGCTTCATGTGCGATCAGCAGCTCTACACGCAGTGCGAGACCACCCAGGTTCGTGATCAGGGCATGGGCGCCGCGCTGTTCGGCTATTCGGAGCTCTACGGTCAGGTTCCCGGCGGTCAAGCCGAGTATCTCCGAGTGCCCCAGGCCCAGTTCACGCACATCAAAGTGCCTGAGGGGCCGCCGGATTCGCGGTTCGTCTATCTGTCGGACGTGCTGCCCACCGCATGGCAGGCCGTTGCCTATGCCGACATTCCCGATGGGGGCTCGGTGACGGTCCTCGGGCTCGGGCCGATCGGCGACATGGCAGCCCGCATCGCACAACATCTCGGCTACCGGGTGATCGCAGTGGATCGGATCCGGGAGCGGCTGGCCCGTGCCGAACTTCGCGGGATCACCACCATCGACCTCGACACACTCGACGAATCGGTCGGCGACGCGGTGCGGTCGATGACCGAAGGCCGAGGCACGGACTCGGTGATCGATGCCGTCGGCATGGAGGCGCACGGTTCGCCGGTGGCCTCCGCCCTGCAGAAGATGACCGCGTTGATGCCCGACGCGATCGCCAAGCCGTTCATGCAGAACGCCGGGCTGGACCGGCTGGACGCGTTCTATTCGGCGATCGACATCGTGCGCCGCGGCGGCACGATCTCTCTCATCGGCGTCTACGGCGGCATGGCGGACCCACTGCCGATGCTGACTTTGTTCGACAAGCAGGTCCAGTTGCGGATGGGACAGGCAAATGTGAAGAAGTGGGTGGGCGACATTCTGCCGTTGCTCGGCGATGACGACCCCTTGGGTGTCGACGATTTCGCCACGCACGTGCTGCCGCTCGATGAAGCTCCGCACGCGTACGACATCTTCCAGAAGAAGCGGGACGGCGCCGTCAAGATCATCCTCAGGCCGTAGGCGGCCTAGGGGTTGCGGGTCCGGCGCCCGCGCCGGACGGTGGCGGTCGCGGGTGATGGCGGGCGCGGCGGCGTCGCAGGCGGATCCAGTCGCTGAAACGACAGCTGGATACGTTCGCGGTCACCGCCGAGGCCGACCAGGAGATTGGTGATGTGGGGTGCGAGCACCCGCGAGACTCCCGCGCCGTCGACGCCGAAGACACCGATGATCTCGGCCAGGACGTAGCCGTGCATCATCGTCCAGATCTGGGCGGCCACGGCCACCGGATCGCCCACGTCGATCGCGCCGGCATCCATGCAGCGCTGTACGAATGCCGGGATCTGCGCGAAGACCGAGTTGATCTCGGACAGAGCTGCCGGTTTGCCGTCGACGGTGAGATCACGGCCGATCGGCAGCGTGATGGACGGCGACGTGACCCCGAACATCAGCCGGTAGCGCTGCGGGTAGGTCAGTGCGTACTCGCGGTAGGCGAGGCCGGAGGCGAGTAGATCCGCCACCGGGTCGTCGGTGTCGGGCCGTCGGCTCAGGTGTTCGCCGAAGCGGACGTACGACTCCCGCACCAGTGCCTCGTAGAGGCCGGGCATGCCCTCGAAGTGGGTGTACACCGCCATCGTCGACGCGCCGATCCGCTTGGCCAGCATGCGGGCGCTGAGTGCCTCAGGTCCGCTCTCCTCGAGGACCTGGAGGCTCTCCTCGATCAAGCTTTCGCGAATTCCCATGCTGGACATCGTCCTGGACATGCTGCCATAACAATGTTATACCTGCCAATAACATTGTTATGGATGTTGGGGGAGCCATGTTGGAGACCATTGCCCGAGCGGTGAGTCGGTATGCACTCCTGGTCGTGGCGGCCTGGTTGGTCCTGGCGGGCCTCGGCAACGTCGCGGTGCCCCAGCTGGAACACGTCGTGAAGGAGCAGTCCCGGGCGTTCTTCCCCACCGATTCCGGGGCGACGCAGGCAGCGCAACGGATGGGCACGCTGTTCGGAGATTCCGACAGCAACAACATCGCCTACGTCGTCCTCGAGGCGGACCGAACGCTGGGCGAGTCCGACCGCGGCTACTACCGCAGCTTGGCCGACCGCTTGCGCACCGCCACTCCCGGCGTCGAATCGGTGATGGACCTGTGGGACGACCCGGCCGCCGCAGGAGTCTTCGAAAGCCGGGACCACACGTCGGCCTACCTGATGGCCCGGCTCTCCGGCCAGTTGGGCAGCACCACCGCGACCGACGCCGTGACCGCCCTGCGAGCTGCGGTCGACGCGCCTGACATCCCGCCCGGATTGCGTGTCCACGTCACCGGCCCCGGGCCCAGCCTGGTCGATGAATTCGCCGCGCTGGACTCGCAATTGGCGAGGATCACCGTCCTGACGGTCGGGTTGATCGCGGCCCTGCTGCTGTTCGTCTACCGCTCGCCGATCACTGCCGCAGTCCCGCTCGCCTCCGTCGGTCTGTCCCTGGCGGTCGCCCGGCCGGTGGTCGCGCTGCTCGGCGAGCACGGCGTGATCGAGGTGTCGGTGTTCTCGGTGGCGCTGATGTCGGCGATGGTGCTGGGCGCGGGGACCGACTACGGCATCTTCCTACTGGGCCGCTACCACGAGAACCGGCGGGCGGGGATGACGCAACCGGATGCGTTGGCCGACGCCTACCGGCGGGTGGCCCCGGTGATCGCCGGCTCCGCCGCGACCATTGCCACCGCGTTGTTCTGCCTGACCTTCGCCAAGGTGAGCTTTCTGCGCAGCGCCGGAATACCCAGCGGGATAGGTGTTCTCGCGGCGATGCTGGGCGCGCTCACCCTCACCCCGGCGTTGATCGGCTGGTTCGGCCGGCGCGGTTGGGTGGAACCGCGGGCCGCGACGATCAGCCACCGGTGGCGCCGGATCGGCACGGCGGTGGCCCGCTGGCCAGGACCGGTCCTGGTGGTCGCCGTGGCTGCGCTGATCTTCTGCGCGGTGCCATTGCTCGGCGCCAACATCTCCTTCGCGGAACTGAGCGCGCAACCCGCGGACACCGACTCCAGTCGCGGATACCGGGCGGTTCACGACCGGTTCCCGGACAACCGGCTCCTGCCTGAGATCGTCTCGGTCGAGGCCGATCGCGATCTGCGCAATCCAGCCGGGCTCATCACGATCGAGCGGGTCACCCGAAAGATCCTGGAAGTACGCGGGGTACGGACGGTCCAATCGGCCAGCAGGCCGGCCGGGACGCCGGTGCGCCAGGGCACCCTGACCTACCAGGCCGGCCAGATCGGCGAACAGCTCGACGGCACAGCGCAATCCGCGCTCGACGGGATGAGCTCCGTGGAAACTGTCACGGGCACCATCGGCCAACTCGACGCCGCCCTCGACGGCATGCAACGCGGCTTGAGCGGCGCCGTCGACGGCCTGAACCGGGTCGGGGCCGGCTCACAGGACATCGGGACGGGTATGTCGGGATTGCAGGGCAACCTCCAGTCGGTCTCCGGATACGCCGACCCGCTGCGGCAATTCGTCAACAGCAACCCCAACTGCGCGGCCAATCCCATCTGCGCGGCAGTGCAGAAAATCGTCACGCCCCTCGACGACGCGGTGAGTGCGACCGGCACCCTGGCAGGCGGGGCTGGGGCACTCAACGACGGTGCCACCAGCGCCACGAACTCACTCGACGATGCGGCCAATGCAGTGGCGACCATGCGCTCGGCGCTGACGCAACTGCGTGCTCTCACGTCGACCCTGCGCTCCAGCCTGGGATCGGTCGGCCCGCAGATGCAACAGATGACCGCCTACCTGTCGCAGCTCAGCACCGACTTCGACGGCAGCTCCGAAGGTGGATTCTATCTGCCACCAAGGACTTTCGACGACCCGGAGTACCGCCGGGTGATGGGCATGATGTTCTCCCCGGACGGCCGTGCCACCCGATTGCTGGTCTACGGCGACGGTGAGTCCTGGGGCCGCGACGGTGCGGACCGCTCGAGTGAGATTCGTATTGCCGCCACCGAGGCACTCAAGGACACGCCGCTGGCCTCCAGCGGCGTCGTCGATCTGACCGGCGTCGGCACCGCCACCGCAGAGCTCGTCGACTACGTGCAACACGACTTCACGCTGCTCGTGATCGCCACGCTGGTGCTCATTTTCGTGATCGTGGCCGGCATGCTGCGCAGTCCGGTCGCCGGGATCGTGGTGCTGGCCACCGTCACCATCTCCTACGCATCGGCGCTGGGAGCCAGTGTCGCGGTCTGGCAGTACCTGTTCGGCCAGCCCCTGCACTGGGCGGTGCCCGCCCTGGCCTTCATCGCCCTGGTCGCCGTCGGTGCGGACTACAACCTGCTGTTGGCGATGCGGCTGCGTGACGAGGCGCGGGCCGGCGTCCGCACTGCGACGATCCGGGCCTTCGCCGGTACCGGAAGCGTCGTCACCGTCGCCGGGATCGTGTTCGGGCTGACCATGTTCGCGATGCTCGGCGCCAGTGTGGTGACGATCGCCCAGGTGGGCTCCACCATCGGCATCGGCCTGATGATCGACACCCTGGTGGTACGGACGTTCGTGGTCCCGCCGATCGCCGTGCTGCTCGGACGCTGGTTCTGGTGGCCCCGGCGCATCGCCGAACCTGTGCCGGCGTGTACGCCGCTCAGTAGACCGGTCATCTGACCCACCTCGATGAGGTAGCCGTCCGGATCGCGCATGTAGCACCGGACTTCGGCCTTCCGGTCGATGCACGGGTCCTCGGCCATCACCACCTCGCCGCCGAGCACGTCGCGGTAGAAAGCCCTCGATCGCGGCACGTCGGCGACGGTCAAGAAGTGGGTCAACAGCATCCCTGTTTCGGGAGTTGGAAGGTCCTTGCTTTCCATCGGAATTCCTCTCCGCGTGGCGTACGGCCCGGATACCCGGGCGCGGGGCCCGACTAATCCCGCGCGCATGACATCGGCAAAGTCTGGGTACATCGACTGGGTCTGGGGAAGGGGGACGACCGAACCGGAGAGGATCCATGACCGCACCGCGATTGCAGGCTGACCAGCGCGATGCCGCCGAAGCTCAGCGCATTGTGGGTGCGGTGACCTCGGCGTTCTCGGCCCGGGTGGTCGGCCAGGACCATTTGCGCGAGTCGATGCTGGTCGCGCTGCTCGCCGGTGGACACCTGCTGCTGGAAAGCGTGCCCGGGCTGGCCAAGACCACGGCCGCCCGCGTGGTGGCCGAGTCCATCGACGGCAGCTTCCGCCGCATCCAGTGCACACCCGACCTGTTGCCCAGCGACATCATCGGCACCCAGATCTACGAGGCGGCCAGCAACTCGTTCGCGACCCAACTGGGCCCGGTACACGCCAACATCGTGCTGCTCGACGAGATCAACCGCTCCAGCGCCAAGACCCAGAGCGCCATGCTGGAGGCGATGGAGGAACGCCAGACCACGATCGCCGGCGTCGAATATCCCATCCCCGAACCGTTTCTCGTCATCGCCACCCAGAACCCGGTCGACCAGGAGGGCACCTATCCGCTGTCGGAGGCTCAGACCGACCGCTTCATGCTCAAGGAGATCGTGGGCTACCCCTCGATCGAGGACGAGGTGGAGATCGCCGCCCGGATGGACGCAGGCCTCTACGACCGGGGCAACCGTGCAGCTCCCGTCGTCACCATCGACGACATACGTCGCGTGCAGGACATCGTCCGGACGGTATATCTCGACCGGGCGCTGGTCGAGTACGCCAGCCGCCTGGTGGCGGTCACCCGTGAGCCCGGACAGCATCTGCCCGCCAACCTGGCACGGGTGATCGAGTACGGCGCCAGCCCGCGAGCGACGCTGGCGCTGTGCCGGACGGCACGCGCCTTGGCGATGCTGCGCGGACGGGACCACGTGGTGCCCGATGACATCGCCCGCCTGGCCCACCGCGTGCTGCGGCACCGGCTGATCCTCGGCTTCGAAGCCGCCACCGCCCGAATCACCCCCGATGTCGTCATCGATTCGGTGCTGCGCGCGGTGCAGGTCCCGTGAGGCCGCGATGGGCAGATACCTGGACTCCGCCAAGGCGTATGCCGGCCGCGACATCGGCGGGCTGCTCGAAGGCGGCCGCTACGCGCTGGTGCACACCCGCAGCCTGGAATTCGACGAGCTGCGCCCCTACGTGCCCGGTGACGACGTCCGCGACATCGACTGGAAGGCCACCGCACGCTCTGGGCACACCCTGATCAAGCGGTTCGTCTCCGAGAAGCACCACAAGGTCCTGGTGATCGCGGACGCCGGGCGCAACAGCTGCGCACTGGCGCCGTCGGGTGAGTTGAAAAGGACTGTGGCCCAACACCTCATCGGTGCGATCGGATTGATGACGCTGCCCCGATCCGACGAGATCGCGATGGTGCTCGGCGACCATCGCGGTAATGTGGACATCCGGCTGCGCCGCGGCGAGACCCACATCGAGAGCATGCTGCACCGGTTCCACCACCACGCCACCGACCATCCCGGTCCGAGCGACATCCTGGTTCAGCTCGAGTGGGTGGCCCGCCATTACCGTCACCGGTTGCTGATCTTCGTCGTTTCCGACGAACCCGAGATGAGTGACCGGTTGGCCGAGGTCCTTGGTTCATTGACCGCCCGCCACGACGTGCTGTGGCCCCTGGTCAGTGACATGCCTGCGGTGAGCGCACACCGCGACACCGGCCGCAGCTATGAGGTCGCCGACGGGCGACCCATCCTGACTGGGCTGGACCAAGACATCATCGAGGCCTATCGGCGGGCAGAAGCGCAACGGCGCGAACAACTTTCCGAATTCCTGACCAGGCAGCGAATACCTCATGCCCGGGTGACCGGGAGCGTGCGGATCAGGGCGGCATTGACCGCGATGACCGGGGTGTACGCCCGTGCCGGATGACCTGCTGCGGGATGTGATCGGCCCGACACCCTACTCATCGGTGTGGCTGTGGATCGCGATCGGCCTGACCCTGCTGCTGTGCGCGTGGTACGGAGGGGTTTTCGTGCTGACATCGCGGCGGCGAGCGGTGCGGGAGCTGCCCGTCCTCGGTGCCGCCCGGGCCGAACTGCTGCGCCGACGGTCGGCCCGCGCGGTGCGGCTCATCGGAAACCGTTACCGGGCGGGGGATCTCACCGCGGCAGGCGCGGGTTCGGCGCTGAGTGCCGAACTGCGCGCATTCCTGCATGCTGCCACCGGAGTGCAGGCACAGTACATGCAGGTCGACGCGATCGCGGACAGTGCCGCGGCGCCCGCCGCGCCGGTTCTGGAAGACCTCACCGACATTCAGTTCAACCACCGTTCGACGCTCGATGCGGGTACGGCCAGCGCCACCACCGAGGAGTTGATCCGCGGATGGACCTGATCTGGTGGGCGGTGGCGGCCGCCGGTTGCCTCGCACTTGCCGGGTGCGTTGGCCTGGCCCTGTTGCCGAAGCAGTCGGTGGACCCGGACGAATTCGTGCCGCTGGCCAATACCCGGCGGGTGACCCGGCTGCCCGAGTACGTGCGCGCCGCGCGTCGGCGAACCGTGGCAGCCGTCGTCGCCATGGTGACGCTGACGGTGGCCTTCGCGGCCTCGGCGCTGATCGCGGCCCGCCCCACCGGCCTGCCGTCGTGGAGCCGTGCCAACCAGATTGCGACCCCGGAGGACATCATGGTGTGCGTCGGCGGCCCGCTCACCGATCCCGCCGTCGGCACCACGCTGCGGTACTTCGCCGATCGGGCCGGCTCCTTCGGTACCGAGCGGGTCGGGTTGACCTCGGCGAACCGGCGGGTCATTCCACTGACCCGGGACTACCAATACGCCGCAGCACAGTTCGCCGCATTCGGGCAGCAGGAAGGTGCGTGGCCGTTCGTCGCGCCGGTGTCCTACGTCGATTACGCCGCCGGCGTCGAGGATGTGCTGGCGATGTGTCTGACCGGGTTTCCGTCCTTTTCCGAGCCGTCCGCGCAGCGCCGGTCGATGATCTATGTGGGCCCTGAGTCCCTGCCCCGACCTGGTGACGTGGCACCGCTGTTCGACACCGACCGACTCCGCGACCTGGCGGTGACGGCCGGTGTTCAGGTCAACGCGATCACCCCCGGATCTGGAGATGGCGCTGCCGGCCAACTGGCCCGCGCCACCGGGGGTAGATCGTTTGGATCGGCCGATGTCGCTTCGCATCTGACCGAGATCCGGGACCATCCGCCGCAAGCGGGGTCGACCGGCGAGTCAGCGGACGTCCGATCGGCCGAAACGCCGGGGTTTCCGGTGTTGCTCGCGCTGCTGGCCATGGCGGTGCTGTGGTGGTGGCCGGTGGTGATGCGGGGATGAGGTTTGAACCGATCCTGCCGCCACTGCTGGTCGCGGTGCTCGCGGTGGTACTGCTCGGGGCCCGCGCGATCAGCTTCGGGCGGGTCCGGGTGCAGGGTGGTGGTTGGGCCTCGGTGTGGCGCTGGTCGGCACTCACCACAGCCGGCTTGCTGCTGCTGGTGGCTGCGCTCGGCCCCGTCGCCGGAAGAACGCACGACACCGTGCCCCGACCCGCCGGCGATCGCGACCCGAATATCTTTGTGCTGTTGGACCGTTCACCGGACATGTCGGGGAAACGGATCGCGGCGGCCCGCGACGACATCACGGCCCTGATCGAACGCTACCCGCAGGCACGCTTCGCCCTGATTTCCTTCGCCGACCGCCCGTCGGTGGACTGGCCGCTGTCCGCCGACACCTGGAGCCTGCGCCCGGTGGTGGCCGCGACCAATGCCGCACCCGAGGCATCGGACACGCCGGATGCCAACGTCGGCGCCGCCGCCAACATCCTGCGCTACCAGCTGATCAGCGCCGTACAGCAATTTCCGCGGGCCCAGAACCTCGTGTTCTATCTCGGCGCGGGTGCCCCGGAATCGCAGGCACCGCAACGTGAATTCCAGCTGACCGAGAATGCGGTGGACGGGGGCGCGGTACTCGGGTACGACGACGCCGGGGCGCAGGCGCTTCGCGGGGTGGCCGAGCAGATCGGGGTGCCGTTCGTGTCGCGTACGGATGCGAGACCGTTGGCCGAAGCGTTGCCGGGCGACAAAACCCGAAGTCAGTCACCTGCGGCCGTACCGGTGTCCACCGCCGTGGAGCTGTACTGGGTGTTCGCCGCTGTGGCCGCCCTGCTCATCCTGGTCGAGCTCTTTCAGGTGCTCCGTGAATTTCGTCGCACCCAACCGATCGACATGGGGCTGCGGTCATGAGCACGGTGCGTCGCCGCCTTCTGGTGTACTCGGCCCCGGTCGCGTTGGTGCTCGTCATCGCGATCGTCAAACTGCTCTCGGTCGTGCTGATCGGTAATTCGGCGGCGGCCAGCTTCACCGACCGGGACACCGAGGCGCTGACGAGCGAGGTGAGCCGGCTCCAGATGCTGGATGTCGTCGAACCCGGCAAGGCGAGTTTCGCCGCGGGCGCACTGGCTGTTCTCGAGGACCGGCTCGTCGAGGCCGATCAGAACTTCGCCGACGCGGTGGCCCGTCTGAGCGGAGCTGAATCATGTTCGGCGAGGATCAATCTGGAACTGGTGCGGGAAACACTCGGTGACCGTGCCACCGCGGCTGCCGACGGCCGGACGGCACTGAGCCATTACCTGTCCGCACGGGATGTGATCGACCGTGCCCCTGCGGGTTGCTTTGCCGACAGCGGGGCCCCCGCGCGGTTGAACAGCAAGATCGGTGCGGCCGGAGCCATCGTGCCGCCGAACCCGCCACCCCCGCCACCGGCAGCGCAGGTACTGCCGCCGGGGGCGGTCGGGACGGCGCCTACCCAGCCCCCGAATCGACTCGACCCGACCTCCGGTGATCCGTTGGACCGGCTGCAACAGATCTTGCGTGACGCGGCGACGGGTTAGATTCGGGTGAGTCGGGCGCGTTGGGCCCGGTCAACGCGAAGGAATGGAATGGCTGTGGCAGACGGGCTGTCCGCGCGTGAGGCGAAGCGCCTACAGACGCGCGAGCGGTTGATGGGTGCGGCGATCGCCGAGTTCAAGCGCGCCGGGATGGCCGAAGCGGATGTGGGCACGATCGTCACTGCGGCTGGTGTCGCACACGGCACGTTCTTCTTTCACTTCCCCACCAAGGAACATGTGCTGCTGGAACTCGAGCAGCGCGAAGAGGTACGTATCGCCAAGCTGTACACGCAGTTCCTCAAGAAGCCGCACACCCTGGAGGACGGACTGCGCGAGTCGATGCGGCTCGTCGTCGGCCTGGAGCGACGGCTTGGTGGCGTGTTGTTCAAAGACTTTCTGGCCCTGCATTTCTCGCAGACCCGTCCCCCTGCGCCGGACAGCCAGGAGCATCCTGTGATCTCGGGTGTCGCGCGCGAGATCGAACTGGCCCAGCAGCAAGGTGAGGTCGCCGCCGACGTCAGCCCGTGGAACAGCGCGGTGTTCTTCCTGCTCGGTTTCTATGCCCTGCTGATCACCACCAACGACTGGCCCACCCGCGACGCCCTGCTGGACGACTTCGTGGTGAGGACCATGCGCAGCCTGGCGTCCTAGAACCCGCCCGCGGGCTACCGACGGATCCCGTGGGTGTTCTCCCCGTCAGAACCGGTTGTATTGCGGGGACCTAACGATTCGGTGCTGTCTCGGGGTTGACGCTCTCGTAAGCAGCAAAGCCGTGGTTCAGTGGTAACCGATGTCTGGTGTCTGGTCCCCGCGTCGCTGTCTCACCGCTGCGGTGACGGCGGGTGTCACGTTGCTCGCGGTGGGTGTTCCGTCGGCGTCGGCCGCGCCGGCCAGTGACGGCCGCGGGTACGTCGACTCGACGGCCCGGTGTTCGAGTGCGGACGCCACCGTGCTGTACGGCAGCACTGACGCCTCGCGGGTGGCGATCTGTTCGGTGGCGGGCGGCAAGTACGAGTACCGCGGTGTCCGGCTGCGCGACGGCGCCAAGCTGATCGTGCCCGCGACGCGCAACGACGACGGCGCGTTCCGGGTGGACAACGCCGGGATCGAATACCTGGTGACGGCGAAGTCACTGGTGCTCAGTGTGGGGGAGAAGGTGATCCGGGAGGAGGCGATGATCGACTTTCACCGCCCCGGTTCGCCCGCCACACAGGACTCGGTGAAGAGTCCGGGCGCGGCTCCCGCTCCGGCCACCGCGTCGCCCACACCGACGACACCGTTGCCGCCGCCACTGGCCGCCGAAGTCGGTGGCAGCGGGGCCCGCCGCTGACCCGCTGAGCTGCGCAGTTGCCCGAGAAGTTGAGGGCAATTGATGAAAATGATAATCATTAACGGTATGCGTGCGTGTTCGTCGCCCCTGCAGACGGCCGGTCTGGACCGGCTGCTGGACCAACTCCGGCCCGGAACCACCTGGCTGAGTGTTCCGCTCGTCGACGACGTCGTCCAGGTCGGGATCGGCGGCGACTTCGAAACCACCACCGTCGCCGTGTCGGCCACGCCGACGTCGCTACTGGTCCGGCGGGTCGACGGCAACCGCCTACAGGTGCACATCGTCGAAAACTGGACTGATGCGAGCTCGCCGGGCGTGGCGACCCCGGTGTTCGACGAGCCGGTGGAGGAGCTCGTGCTCGAACGCTGTGATGGGCAATGGACCTTCGGTTCGCGGATGCGCGCCCGGCCCTCGCAACTCGATCGGTTCGTCGGCACGCTCACCCGGTTCGCGCTGGCCAAGCAACTCCGCGCCGGTGGCTTTGATCAGGCGGTGGGTGCGGCGTAGGCCTGCAGGTACTGGGTGAGCGCCTGTTCGCCCTCGGTGAGAATCGCGCGGTCCTTCTCGGGGCCGGCGTGAAAGGCCATCTCCAGCAGGCGATCACCCATCTCGACGGCGACCATCGTCACCAGCGGATCGGTGCCCTCTCGCAGCAGCCCCCAGTGCAGCAGGCCGGCATGCAACGCGGTGGCGAACTCGGCCCGGCGCACTCGCGGATCGGCGAGTTGTCCACTCGCCAGGCTGGTGTAGTGCAAGTTGACCAGATGCGGATGGTTCCGCAGGTGTTCGTAGTGGAATTCGAAGATGCCGTGGGCGACCTCGGCGAGGCTGGTCGGCGCCAGCGCGGCCAGGACTGCTGCGCCCTCGGCATCGCGGCGGTCCAGGTGGTCGGTGACGATCTCCTGCAGGATCGCATCCCGGTTCGGGAAGAACTGATACACCGTTGCGACCGGAACTTCGGCACGGTGGGCGATCGCCCGGGTGGTGACGGCGTCGACTCCCTGAGTCTCGAGCAGCTCGAGCGCCGCAGCCCGGATGCGCTCGACGCGTCGTCTGCTGCGCTCCTGTACTGGTTGGCGGCGCCGTAGTGGCTTGTGGGTGACCACGTCTGAATCGTCGCACATCACTGACATGAGCCATGTTCACGTTTATCGGGATTGGACCGATGTCCAGGACTTTCCGGGGCCTTTGCCATCCGCGGGTGGCCGGATTCACATAATTGACTGAACATGGCCCGTGACACGGTGCCGCAAACGTGCGGGTCAATAAACGAACATCCGGCGGTGTGGGTCGATCCAGGCAACGAAATCCTCATCAGTCGCCGAGCCGTCTCATTGGAGTCGAAAATATCAGTGGCTAAACGCGTTTCGAATTATCGAAGGCTCGTGCGCCGGAATCCGAATCGATCCCCGCCTGCGGCGATCGCGATAGCCTCAATGCGGTTGAGGACACAGCCGAAGTCGTGTGATCGAGGGTCGCACCTCGCTCCCTTGTAGCTAGGCGATGGAGTGTCATCATGACTGCAGTTCACTACGCGGATCGGCTGCGTCCGGTCCGTTCCTCCGACACCACGGTCGTCGACTGCGCCGGCGCGCGGGTCTCGGCGCATATCCGTGGCCCGGCCACTGTGCTGGTGGTCGAGGGGGAAATCGATATCTGCAACGCGGACCGATTGATCGCCGCGATCCGCCGGCTCATTCAGCCGGGGACCCCCTTCGTCCTGGATCTACGCGCGGTGGATTTCATGGCGGTCAGTGGTTTCCGCGAACTGTTGACATTCGCCGACGAGTGCAACCAAGGGCACGCGGCCTGGCACGTGGTGGCCGGGAGTGCGTTGCGTCCGCTACTGAAGGTGTTCGCGGACCATCACCTGCCCGTCGTGGGCCTCACGGGCGCGACGGCTGGTTCCGGCTGATCGGCCCGCTGTTGCCGTTTACAACGTAAGCGATGCAGGTAGGATGGCTTTCTGGGGCTGCGACCGCGCCCCAGTGAGTCCACCTCGAGCGAAACGTGATGACGGCGAACGAAGATCTGGATTTCACCAGTACGAACCTCGGCGAAACCGAGGACTTCCTGGCGCGCGCCTACACGAAGATGTCCATCGGCCGGGGCCCGGGGGAGCGCCCGACGACGCGCATCGTCCGGAAGTGGCTGGGGTCCATCAGTTTCGACGAACTCGAGCTCGACTATCACATGTCGTATGACGCCGATCCGCTGAACCGGATTTGCCTGTGCCGAGTGCACTCCGGCCGTATCGAGGAGAACTTCATCGGCGAACCGCAGGATGTGTTCGGGCCCGGAGACGTCACGTTGTTCTCGCCGCCGGAACTTCCCTACTCGGGCCGGGTCTGCCGGGCCGGCTACGACCTGACGATGTTCGACACCGGATTACTGGGGCGCGTCGCGACGACGGGTCCCGGCGAACCGGGCGGACCCGTGCGGTTCACCGGCCATCGTCCGATATCGCCGCAGGCGGGGTACCAGCTCACCGTCGCGATCGAGTACGTGCGCTCGGTGGTGCAGGGCAGGAGTGGTCCCGTGCCGCCGCTGCTGGCCTCGACGACCGCCTCGATGCTGGCTGCGACCGTGGTCTCCACGATGCCGACCAATGCCGGGCTCGAACCCGGTCCCACCGATCGGCGCGACGCGAAACCGGCGCTGCTGCGGCGAGCCATCGCCTATATCGAAGCCAACGCCGACCGCGATATCGCCCTCGCCGACATCGCCGAGGCGGTTTACGTCACGCCCCGCGCGTTGCAATACATGTTCCGGCGCCACCTCGAGGTCTCGCCGATGGGATATCTGCGCCGGGTGCGTCTGGACCTCGCCCGGCGCCAGCTGCTGAACGCCGATCCGGCGACAACGACGGTGCAGGCCGTCGCGGCTCGCTGGGGATTCGCCCATACCGGGCGTTTCGCGGCTGCCTATCGGCATACTTTCGGTGAGAATCCGTCGGACACTCTCGGTTGAAACAATTGAACTCACCGCTCATGCGAAGGAAATCGTGTCCATACTGTCCACACCGATGTTGGCTGATGCCCTGGCCCGATTGTTCTCCGTAGGAGTGCGGCCGGGGCCCATGAGCGCCGTTCGGTTCCCCGAAATACCTGGCCGCACAACGCTGATCACGATCCCGACCCGTCACGGTGACGTTGCCGCCACGGTGTATCACCCGGCGGCCGGCGAGGGGAAGCCCGCGGTGTACGTGAACGTGCACGGCGGAGGTTTCGTCGTCGGACACCGGGAGCAGGACGACCCGTGGTGTCGTTTCCTCGCCGCACACGCGAATGTCGTTGTGATCAACGTCGATTACCTGTTGGCCCCGCACCGTCGGTTTCCCGCCCCGGCTGAACAGATCTATGACGTACTGAGCTGGGTCTCCAAGCCCGAGCATGACTGGGACGGCGGCCGGTTGTGTGTGGGCGGGCAGAGTGCGGGCGGCAGCTTGTCCGCGGCGGCCGCGCGGCTGGCGCTGGAGGGCGGCGGACCGCGGATCGCGCTACAGGTCCTGCACTATCCACCGCTGGATCTGGTCACCGCCACCAAGGACAAACACTCCCCGGTGGGCGCCAAGGCCGTGTTGAAGCCGTGGATGGGCGAGGTCTTCGACACCGCCTACATACCCGATCGGGCCCGTCGCACCGATCGGCTGGCGTCCCCGGCCTGGGGCGCGAACGCCGACGGAATCGAGGGCATCGCCCCGGCGCTGATCGTCACCGCCGAGTACGACCGGTTGCGCGACGAGGCGTGGCGATACGCCGAGAAACTCGAGGCGGTCGGCGCCCTGGCCGAGTACTACGAAGTGCCCGACGTCGACCACGGCTACAACATCATGAGCAACAACGTCGACGTCACCAGGAAGGTCTACGACCACATCGCCGGGCACGTCCGGCGCGCCACCGCACCGTGACGGGGATCTCGTAGGGAAGACCTCACACGGCCGCACCTTCTATTTAGGCTTGCCTTACCTAAATAGAAGGGCTGGCATGAGGAAGATCCAGGTAGCAGTCATCGGCGCGGGCCCGGCCGGCATCTACGCCGCCGACATCCTGACCAAGGAGTACGAGCACGCGCGCGTCGACGTATTCGACCGGTTGCCTGCCCCGTACGGACTCGTGCGTTACGGAGTCGCCCCGGATCATCCGCGGATCAAGGAGATCATCAAGGCCCTGCGACGGGTGCTCTCCCGTGACGAGAACAGCGTGCGGTTCATCGGCAATGTCCACTACGGCACGGATCTGCGGTTGGCCGATCTGCGCCGCCACTATGACGCGGTGATCTTCTCCACCGGGGCCAGGGCCGACCGGCAGCTGGACATCCCGGGCATCGATCTGCCGGGAAGCTACGGTGCCGCCGACTTCGTGTCCTGGTACGACGGGCATCCCGACGTACCCCGTACGTGGCCGCTGACCGCGAAGCACGTCGCGGTGCTCGGTGCGGGCAACGTGGCACTCGACATCGCGCGCATGCTGGCCAAGCCGGCTGACGAACAACTCAGCACCGAGATACCCGGCAACGTCTACCAGGGGTTGGCCGCCAACCAGGCCACCGACGTCCACGTCTTCGCCCGCCGCGGGCCGGCACAGATCAAGTTCAGCCCCATGGAGTTTCGCGAGCTGTCGCACTCACCCAGCGTCGACGTCATCGTGCATCCGGAGGGTTTCGAGATCGACGAGGCCAGCCAGCACGCGATCAACACGAGCAAGTCGACCAGGCTCGTGGTGGACACCATGATGAAGTATCTGCAGCGCGAGCCCACCGGTGCGGCGCACCGCATTCACCTTCACCTGTGCCAGTCGCCGGTCGAGGTGCTGGGCACGGAGCGAGTCGAGGGCCTGCGCACCGAGCGCACCGAACTGTGCGGCGACGGGAATGTCCGCGGCACAGGAGAATTCACCGATTGGCCGGTGGAAGCGGTGTACCGCGCCGTGGGTTATCTGTCATCGCATCTGGCGGAGCTGCCGTTCGACCACCACGCGGGCGTCGTCCCGAATGACGCGGGCCGGGTGCTGGATATCGACGGTGGGTTGATCGACGCCGCGTACGTGACGGGGTGGATCAAGCGAGGCCCGATCGGGTTGATCGGACACACCAAGTCCGATGCGGCCGAAACCGTCGCGAGCCTGCTCAACGACCTGCCGGGCCTGCGGACTCCCGAAACTCGCGATCCTGACGCGATACTCGAGCACCTGTCGGCCAACGGTGTCGACTACACCACGTGGGCGGAATGGGAGCGCCTCGATGCCCACGAGGTCTCCTTGGGAGAAGTGCAGGGGCGTGAGCGGGTGAAGGTGGTGGCCCGAGAAGACATGATCCGGGCCGGCCGTGACGCCCTGGTGCGCGACTAATCCAGCGAGCTGTGCAATGCCAGGGTGGCCGCGACGGCGTTGGCCGCCTCCGCGCCCTTCTTGACGAAGTGCTTGGTGAAGTAGTCGATGTGCTCGTCGTGTTCGTGGAAGTGATGCGGGGTGAGCACGACCGAGAACACCGGCACCTCGGTGTCGAGCTGCACGCGCATCAGACCGTCGATCACCGCGGTGGCCACGAACTCGTGGCGGTAGATGCCGCCGTCGACCACGAGCCCGGCCGCGACGATCGCCCGGTAACGTCCGGTGAGTGCCAGACGCTTTGCGGTGAGCGGAATTTCGAAGGCGCCGGGCACCTCGAAGAACTCGCACGCCGTGCCGTCGAAGCCATGGGTGCCGATCTGCTCGGTGAACCCCTCTCGGGCCTTGTCGACGATATTGCGATGCCAGGTGGCTTGCACGAACGCGATCTGAGTGGCTGCGTCAGACATGTAGCGACGCTATCGCACGTCGAGGTAGGCGTCGGCCCAGGCGCCGATGATTCGTCCGGCGCGTTTGGCCTGCCCGGGCCCGGTCAGCAGGTGTTCGGAACCTTCCAGCGAGACGAAACTGCGCGGATGGCGGGCGGCCCAGAAGATGTCGCTGGCGTTCTTGATGCCGACGGTGTTGTCGGTCGGGGAGTGCAGGATGAGCAGTGGCATCTTGAGGCCCTTGATCTTGTCGAGCAGTTCCGTGGCTCGGACATCTTCGACGAATGCGCGCTTGAGGGTCAGGGTCTTCCCGCCGACCATCCACTGCCCGCTGCCCTCGGCGCAGACCTGCTCGATCACTGCGTCGTACTGACGCTCGACGTGTGTGGGATCGAACGGTGCACCCACGGTCACCACCGCCCGGACACCCGGTGATCGTCGGGCCGCGGCAATGACGGCCGAACCGCCCCACGAATGTCCGATCAGGATGTCGGCCGGGGTGCCGCGCTCGGCCATGAACTTGCAGGCCTCGATGATGTCCTGGGTCTTGTGGGTGAACGAGCCGTCACCCCAGTCACCCTCGGACCCGCCCAGGCCGAGTGCGTCGTAGCGCAGCATCCCTATGCCGTCGGCAGCCAGCTGTTTGCAGATGCGCGAGGCGGCGGGAGAGTCCTTGCCGAGGGTGAAGCCGTGCGAGAACACGCCCCAGCCGCGGACCGGTCCGACGGGCCGATCGATCACCCCGGCCAGCATCGGGCCCGTCGAACTGGGGAATGTGACGCGCTCAGCCATGCAGGTGGTCTACCACGCCGCGGATTGGCGGAGGTACCTGTGTGGTCGCACGATCTGGCTCCGTAGGGTGGATGGACCGGCCGGTCATGGTCAACGCTGCCCGTGACGCCGTGTCTGAATGTAATGAGAGTGTGGAGCAATCAGGTGCCTCTGAACACCATCGCGCTGGAACTCGTCCCGCCGACCCTTGATCGCGGTGTGCAGTACCCCGTTGACGAGGCGCGAAAAGTGCTCGCCTTGGCATCTGAGACCGGTATCGAAGGCCGGATCCGCCACGTGATGATCCCCGGGATGATCGACGAGGACGACGACCGTCCGATCGAGATGAAGCCGCGGATGGATGTCCTGGACTACTGGAACATCCTCCGGCCCGAGCTGCCCGGCATGCGCGGTCTGTGCACACAGGTCACCTCGTTCCTGGACTCCGAGGCGCTGGGCAAGCGCCTGACCGATCTGAGTGCGGCGGGTTTCGAGGGCATCGCCTTCGTCGGCGTGCCTCGGACGATGAAAGACGGCGAGGGCGAGGGTGTGGCCCCGACCGACGCCCTGTCGACCTATGAGGACCTGGTGCCCAACCGCGGCGCCATCCTGATCCCCACCCGTGAGGGCGAGCAGGGCAGGTTCAACTTCAAGTGCGACCAGGGCGCGACATACGGCATGACCCAGCTGCTGTACTCCGACGCCATCGTCGAGTTCCTGACCGAGCTCGCCAAGACCACCGATCACCGCCCCGAGATCCTCCTGTCGTTCGGGTTCGTGCCGAAGATGGAGACCAAGGTCGGTCTGATCAACTGGCTGATCCAGGACCCGGGCAACGAGGCCGTCGCCGCTGAGCAGGCGTTCGTCACCGACCTGGCCCAGCGGGAGCCCGCCGACAAGCGCCGGCTGATGCTCGACCTCTACAAGCGGGTCATCGACGGCGTGGCCGAGCTCGGTTTCCCGTTGAGCATCCACTTCGAGGCGGCCTACGGGGTGTCGAAGCCGGCGTTCGAGACCTTCGCCGAGATGCTGGAGTACTGGGCGCCCGACCGGGTCTAGTTTGCGCCGGCCGCACTTGTCGGTGGTCGAATGTATGTTCGATTCATGGTGGCGGGTGCGGTCCAGGCGGTAGCGGGGTTACGCGCCGCGTACGACGCGTTCGCCGGGTGTGATTTCGGTTCGTTGACCCGCGCTGAGCTGGTCGCGGTGCTCGACGAGTACGAAACCCTGACGTGCCAGCTGCCTTCGGTGGCGCATCGGCTGCTGGCCCACCTGCAAGCCGGATCCACTGCGCAGGAGTTGGGCGCCAAAACCTGGAACGAGGTGCTGCGGATCCGCTGGCGGCTGTCGACCACCGAAGCCAGCCGCCGCCTGGGTGAGGCCGCCGAGTTGGGGCCACGGCGTTCGTTGACCGGGGAGCCGTTGCCTGCGGAGCTGCCCGTGGTCGCTGCCGCCCAAGGTGCGGGGTTGATCAACGGGGATCACGTCAAGGTGCTGCGTGATGCGGTGCACCGGCTACCGGGCTTTGTCGATCAGGTGACTCGTGAGCAGTTCGAAGCCGACCTGGTCCGGGTCGCGGTCGGGGTCGGTCCCAAAGAGCTCAAAGACACCGCCGAGTTGCGGTTGTTCCTGCTCGATCAGGACGGCCCCGAACCCGACGACACCGAACGGGCCCGCACACGCGCGATCACGATGAGCAAGCAGGGCCGCGACGGTATGACCGCGTTGATGGCCAACCTGGATCCCGAAGCCGCCGCCGTCATGGAAGTGTTGTTCGCGAAATTCGCCGCTCCCGGGATGTGCAACCCCGACGATGAACAACCCTGCACATCCGGCACCCCGAGCCAGGCTCAAATCGACAATGACCACCGCAGCCTCGCGCAGCGTCAGCACGATGCGCTGATCGTGATCGGGCGGATCGCGTTGATGAGCGATCTGGGTCAGCTCAACGGGCTCCCGGTGTCGATCATCATCCGCACCACCCTGCACGACCTGGAATCGCGCGCCGGGATCGGGATCACCGGGGGTGGGACGAAGGTGCCCATCAAAGACGTCATCCGGATGGGTGGCCACGCCAACCATCACCTGGCGGTGTTCGACAAGGCCACCGGCGCAGCGCTGAACTATTTTCGGGCCCGCCGTACCGCCAGCCCGGCGCAACGCATCATGCTCATCGCCCGTGACGGAGGCTGCACCAAACCGGGCTGCAATGTCGGGGACTACGGCTGCCAAGCCCACCACGGCGAGGCCGACTGGGCTGCCGGCGGCAACACCAACGTCGATGAGATGGCGTTGGCCTGTGGCCCGGATAATCGCCTGGTCGATGACGGCGGCGGCTACACCACCACCATCACCCCCGACGGTGTCGTGCAGTGGCACCCGCCACTAGAACTGGATCACGGCCAGAACCGCATCAACTACCTTCACCGCCCCGAACTTCTGCTCACCCCACCCGAATCCGATCGCGCACCAGCCGACCTCGCACCGGATCCCACATGGGAATGGGAACGGGCACCAGGCCCCCAACAACAATCCCAGCCGGACCCGAACCCCACCCAAGACCCGGACCCGGAGCCGCGGCCGGTGCCGGTGGTTGACCCAGACCCGGACTGGGACGTGAAGCCAGGCCCCGAGTTCGAGCCGGACGCAGAGTGGGACTTCGACTGGAACACGGACTGGGACAGCACCTTCTGCCAACCTGACCTTCCCAGCATCGAACACCTCTGGGACCCAGAACCATGCGCCCTGGAAGCCGTAGAGCCGGAAATTCCGCTCGGGTCGACGCCGCTCGACCACCCCGACCCATGGCAACGCATCAGCAACCACTACACCGGCGGAGGCAAAGGAGTACGCGGGCCCTAGTTCGCACCCATCGCCGCGGTGACCGCCTGCGCGATGAACCGCACCGCATCGTTGCGGCTCACCGAGGCCATCAGTTGTGCGGCAGCCTGAATCTCGGGACCCACCAGGCACGTCGGTCCCTCGGTCAGGTTTGCGAATGCCGCCGCCACCACATCATCGACGGCCGCCGCGCCCGGTGGAGTGTCCTCGGGTGAGGAGATCTGGCCCCGCTCGTGTTCCAGCTTGCGCAGGGCAGGAGTGTCGGTCTTACCGAGAATCAGCCCGAGCACGTCGACACCCGAGGGATGTAGTTCGGTCCAGAGTGCCTCGGCGAACACCATGTCGAAGGCCTTGCTCGCGCCGTAGGCCACCATGTTCGGCCCGCCGGCGAATCCGGCCCCGGACCCGAAGATGACGATGCCTCCGCGGCCTCGCTCCACCATGGGCTGCGCGTAGTGATGGCACAGTTGCATCGGCACCAGGCAGTTGCGTTGCACCAGTGACTCGGCATCCGACAGGGGGCTCGACAGGAACGGCCGGAAGTTCGGATCGGCGCCCGCACAATAGACCAGGAAGCCGATGTCGAGATCCTCGGTCGCAGCGATCACGTCACCGGCAGCCCCTGGCACAGCCAGATCTATTGCCAGCGTTCGGGTTTGCACTCCGGTACGTTCCGTGATCCCCGCGGCCACGTCGTCGAGAACCTCTTGCCGGCGGGCCAGCAGCACCACGTCGAGGCCGCGCCGCGCCAACTCCTCGGCCATCGCCGAGCCGACCCCGTCGGAGGCGCCCGCCACCAACGCCCACGGCCCGTACTGGTTCGCGAAGTCAGACATTGGCTATCCGCACCGCGGTGAACTGCCGTCGCGCGATCTGCCAACCCGCTGTGGTCCGGACCAACTCGTCGTCGTAGAAGCCGATGCCGTTGACACCGGAGCTGTTGTCTTGAGCCATGATCAGCGAGTCCACATACGTTCGGGCCGTTGCGGTGTCGCCATCGACTGCGATCGCATGGTTGCTCAGCCGGTGCAGGGTGTGCCCGGCCATCGCGTGCACCTGGTCCATGAACTCGGTGACGGAGTCCACTCCATTCCACTTGCCGATCTCGCCGTAGTCCAGCACGCAGTCATCGGTGAAGACGGTGCGGAACAGCGGCCAGTCCCGCCGGTCGATCCCGGTGGCGTAGCGGACGAGTACGTCGATGATGTCCAGGCGGTCGTCGTGGGCGGTCATGCGTGGTCTCCGTTCGGATGCACAATGATTCGCGCGGGTCCGGTCGACCGGCGGGCCAGGTCAAGCGCGTCGGGAACTTCGTCGAGTGGCACCACCATGCCGATGCTGGGTGTCGGGTCCAGGTCTCCGGCGACGATGGCGTCCAGCGTTCCGTACCAGTCCTGCGGCCACGGCCCGCCGCCGAACTGCAAGGTCACGCCCTGGCGGGTGGCGGTGGTGATGTCGAGGGTGTCGCCGGTGTACCAACCGCCCGCGCAGTAGATCCGGGTACCCATCTCGGATTCCTCGACGATCTTCTGGATCAGGCCCGACGCTCCGACGCATTCGAACACCACCGCCGGGCCCCACAGGTTGCGTTCGGCGCGTAGCTCGCGCCAAACGTCCATCGGTGAGCGTTCGGCCGGGTCGACGGCGATGTGGGCGCCGAACTCCTTGCAGGCCAGGGCACGTCGGTCGGCCTGGAAGTCCGAGACGATGATCGGTTCGACGCCGCGACGGGCCAGTGCCGCGACCGCGGACAGCCCGATCGCTCCGGCGCCGATCACGATGGGGATCTCGCCGGGCTCCAATCTGGCTGAGCGAACATAGAACTCGCCGACCGCGAAGGCGTCCGTCAGCGCGACGGCGTCAACGGAGGCGTCGCCGGTGACGGGGCGGGCGATCGATTCGGCCACCACTAGCAGTTCGGCGAAACTCCCGGGGGTGTCCGGGTGCTGGCCGATGATGTGGGCGCCGTCGGCACCACCGTTGACCAGCCTGATGGGGATCGATGTGGCTCGGCTACCCACGGGGAACTGATCGCTGCAGTCGGCCCCGTGACCGATGACCTCGCCGATGAACTCGTGGCCCAGTACGACGTCACGGTCCGCGTCATAGAGCGATCGGCCGGTCGGATCGTTGAGGCCGAGTTCGGGGTGGTCCATGAAGTGGACGTCGGACGCGCAGATCGCGGTGCTGAGCACGCGCAGGAGAAGCTCACCGGGACCCGGTACGGGATCAGGGATCTCGCGGACCTGGAGTTGACCGGCCCGGAGGACGACTGCGCGCATCGCACCTACCAATTCTCTGATATTCGAGATAATCTCTCGAATTGACAAGGTCGACTGTAGGAACCGTCCAGAACGGAGTCAAGGGTGCGTGGTGCGGGCTCGGCGCCGACGAATCGGGTGCTCGATGTGATCGAGTTGCTGGCGGGTGCCGGTGATACCCGGTTGCGGTTCTCCGATGTGGTCAGCGCGCTGGACCTGACGCAGGCCACCGCGCACGCCATCCTCAAGACCTTGTGCGACCGCGGCTGGCTGATCCGCGATCCCGCTGACAAGACGTTCGCCCTCGGCCCGGGCCTGGCGGTGGTGGCGGCCCGAACGGAGGCCGCGCGACCTCTGGCGCATGCGGCCCGCATTGCCGCCCAAGAACTTTCACAAGAACTCGACTGCGCGGCCTCGGTCGTCGAACGGCTCGATGACGAGCTGGTGATCACCGCGTTCGAGGGAGCCGGCCTTCAGCCGGCCTCGGCGCCGGGCGACCGGATCCGATACGCACCGCCGTTCGGCGTCGCGTTCGCGGCCTGGGGCGGCTCAGATGAGCAACGCAGCTGGATCGAGCGGGCGCCCGGCCTCAGCGAGGAGTTGGCGGGCCGCCTCGAGGAGGTGCTTGCCCAGACCAGGGAACGTGGTTACGACATCGACTGGACGACACCGGACCTGACCCGGGCGGCACAACTGGTCGGCACGTTGTCGAGTGACGGGCTGCCCGACCATGTGCGCGGTATCACCGATCAACTGCTCGCCGAATTCGCCACGATCGGCCTGGTGCCGTCCGGCGGGACGGCAGGCAAGGCGCAGCCGGTGGCCACCATTGCCGCACCCGTCTTCGACGCCGACGGTCGGGTCGCGCTGATCCTGTCGGTACACCCATTGCGATCCATGACCGCCCGCCAGGTGGAGACCGCCGGCCAGCGGGTCAGGCGGGCTGCCGATCGGCTGGGCCGATCGTGAAGCTGAATTCAGCGACTCCTCCGACGCCACCGGAGATGACGTCACCGGGCTGCATCGGCCCGACCCCGGCGGGGGTTCCGCTGTAGATCAGGTCGCCGGGGGCCAGGTCGACAGCCGTCGAGATCGCACTGATGACCTCGGGCACCGACCAGATCAGGTCCTTGAGGTCGCCGTGCTGCTTCAGCTCACCGTTGACCCGCAGCCAGATCTCGCCGCTGTCCGGGTGACCGACCTCTGCGACCGGGCGGATCGGGGTGCACGGGGCCGACGCGTCGAACCCCTTGGCCCAATCCCAGGGCCGGCTCAGCTTCTTGGCCTCGTCCTGCAGATCGCGCCGGGTCAGATCGACACCGACGCCGTAGCCCCAGACCAGCCCGAGCGCGTCGTCCGGTGCCACCTCGCTGCCACCGGACCCCAGCGCGACCACCAGTTCGATCTCGTGGTGAAACGACGATGTCAGCGACGGATACGGGACAGTGCCCGCCGCGTCGATCACGGCGTCGGCCGGCTTCATGAAGAAGAACGGCGGCTCCCGGTCGGGGTCCTTGCCCATCTCCCGTGCGTGGGCCGCGTAGTTGCGCCCCACGCAGAACACCCGGCGGATCGGAAAGCGTCCGGCCCCGCCGCTGACGGGTAGCGATGCCTGCGGCGGGGGAGCGATCACGAAGTCGGCCATGCGAACCATCTTCCCCGGCGCGACGTCAGAACGCGTCGTTGTCCAGTTGCATCACGTCGCCGTCGACCGACTCGACGACCTCACGCACCGCCGTCAGGATCGGCAACATGTTGTGCGCGAAGAACTTCGCCACAGCCATCTTGCCTTCGTAGAACGGACGGTCGCGATCGGTGGCGGTTGTCAGCGCGGCCTGAGCGACCTGCGCGCCGGCCAGCAGCCGCCAGCCGATCAGCAGATCGCCCACCGCCAGCAGGAACCGCACCGAACCGAGGCCGACCTTGTAGAGCTGCTCGGGCTGTTCCTGTGCTGCCATGAGGTAGCCGGTGAGGGTGGCGGCCATCGACTGCACGTCGTTCAGCGCCGTGGCGAGCCGGGCGATCTCAGGCTCCAGCCCACCCACGGCTTCCAACGTTGCCGAGATCTGGGCCGCGACGTGGGCCAGCGCGCTGCCCTGATCGCGGACGATCTTGCGGAAGAAGAAGTCCAGGGCCTGGATGGCGGTGGTGCCCTCGTAGAGCGAGTCGATCTTGGCGTCACGGATGTACTGCTCGATCGGGTAGTCCTGCAGGTAGCCGGAACCGCCCAGGGTCTGCAGCGATTCGGTCAGCAGTTCGTAGGCCCGCTCGGAGCCGACGCCCTTCACGATCGGCAGCAGCAGATCGTTGACGCGATGGGCCAATTCGGCGTCCGCGCCCGAGACATGTTGCGCCACCACGGAATCCTGGTGCGCGGCGGTGTACAGGTACACCGACCGTAGGCCCTCCGCGTAGGCCTTCTGGGTGAGCAGGCTGCGTCGGACATCGGGGTGCTCGATGATCGCGACCCGCGGTGCGGTCTTGTCGGTCATCTTGAGCATGTCGGAGCCCTGGATGCGGTCCTTGGCGAACGCCAGGGCGTTGAGGTAGCCGGTGGACAGGGTTCCGGCCGACTTCACCCCGACGGTCATGCGGGCGTTCTCGATCACGCGGAACATCTGGGCGATGCCGTTGTGTACGTCGCCGACGAGATAACCGACGGCCGGGGTGCCGTGCGCGCCGAAGGTGACCTCGCACGTCGGCGAGGATTTGATGCCCATCTTGTGCTCGAGCCCGGTGACGTATACACCGTTGCGCTCCCCGAGTTCGAGGGTCTCCGAGTCGAAATGGAACTTCGGGACGTAGAACAGGCTCAGCCCCTTCGTGCCGGGCCCGGCGCCCTCGGGGCGGGCCAGCACCAGGTGGAAGACGTTCTCGGCGGTATCGCCGACGTCGCCGCCGGAGATGAAGCGCTTCACCCCGTCGATGTGCCAGGTGCCGTCGGGCTGTGCGATGGCCTTGGTGCGCCCGGCTCCCACATCAGACCCGGCATCGGGCTCGGTCAGCACCATGGTGCCGGCCCACCCCTTGTCCATGCTCATGCGCGCCCAGCGCTGCTGCTCTTCGGTGCCGACCTCGGCCAGCGTGTGTGCCATCGCCGGGCCGAGACCGTAGAAGAACATCGCCGACGGGTTGGCGGACATGACCATTTCCTGGATCGCCCACACCAACGACGCGGGCGCCGCTGTGCCACCGGCGTTCTCGGCGAGCCCGACGCGCCACCACTCGGCGTCCTTGACGGCCTGCACGGTCTTGGCGAGTGGTCCCGGCACGGTGATGTCGTGGCTGGCCGGATCGAACTCGGGAGGGTTGCGGTCGGCGTCGACGAACGATTCTGCGACAACACCTTCGGCAAAGCGCGCGACCTCGTCGAGCATGGTGCGCGCGGTCTCGGTGTCGAGGTCGCCGAATGCGCCCGAGTCGATGACCGGCCCCAAGGCCAGAACCTGGAAGAGATTGAATTCGATGTCGCGAACGTTCGCGATGTAGTGACCCACGATCCGTCAGCGTCGACCAGTCCTGACGGGGTACGCAAGCGTAGGTTGCAGCAACCTACGGCTACGGAACCGGAGGTTGCCAGTTCAGTATCTGATGTGATCTGCATCACATAGGGTCAAACCCCTATCCTTGACCGAGTGTCCGAACCGTCAGTCGCCGAGCTCCGCTCCCGCCTCGACGGGCTGACCATTCGCGACGCGGACCGGCTGCGCCGCCGCTTGCGGAATCTGCGCGGGGGCGAGACCGCCAAGATCGCCGAACAGATCGCGACCGCTGAAGGCCTCGTACTCACCCGCCAGGCCGCGGTCCCGGCAATCACCTACCCAGACCTGCCGGTCAGCGCACACCGCGACGAGCTCGCCAAGGCCATCAGTGAGAACCAGGTGGTGGTGGTCGCCGGTGCGACGGGGTCCGGCAAGACCACGCAGCTGCCCAAGATCTGCCTGGAGCTGGGTCGCGGCATTCGCGGCACCATCGGCCACACCCAGCCCCGCCGGCTGGCCGCCCGCACCGTCGCCCAACGCATCGCCGACGAACTCGGCACCCCGCTCGGCGACGCCGTCGGGTACACCGTGCGATTCACCGACCAGGCCAGTGATTCCACCCTGATCAAACTGATGACCGACGGCATTCTGCTCGCCGAGATTCAAAGAGATCGCCGGCTGTTGCGCTACGACACCCTCATCCTCGACGAGGCCCACGAGCGCAGCCTCAACATCGACTTCCTGCTGGGCTACCTGCGCGAGCTGTTGCCCCGCCGACCGGATCTCAAGGTCATCGTCACCTCGGCCACCATCGAGCCGGAGCGGTTCGCGGCGCACTTCGGCGGTGCCGAAAATGGGCTCAGCGGCGGTGCCGAAAATGGGCTCAGGCATGGTGCCCCGATTGTCGAGGTCTCCGGGCGCACCTATCCGGTCGAGATCCGCTACCGCCCCTTGGAAGTCCCGGCACCGCCTTCGGAAGACGATGACCCCGACGATCCCGACCACGAGATCGTGCGTACCGAGGTGCGGGATCCGACCGAGGCCATCGTCGACGCGGTTCGCGAGCTCGAGTCCGAGCCCCCGGGAGACGTCCTGGTCTTCCTGTCGGGGGAACGCGAGATCCGGGACACCGCAGAAGCATTGAAGGACCTGAGGAACACCGAGGTGCTGCCGCTCTACGCGCGGCTGCCCACCGCCGATCAGCAGAAGGTGTTTCAACCCAGCCACAGCGGGCGGCGAATCGTGTTGGCCACCAACGTGGCCGAGACGTCACTCACCGTGCCGGGTATCCGTTACGTCGTCGACCCAGGCACCGCGCGGATCTCCCGGTACAGTCGCCGCACCAAGGTGCAGCGGCTGCCGATCGAGCCGATCTCGCAGGCGTCAGCCGCACAGCGGGCGGGTCGGTCCGGACGTACCGCTCCGGGTGTCTGCATCCGGCTGTACTCGGAGCAGGATTTCGAATCTCGGCCGCGCTACACCGATCCGGAGATCCTGCGAACCAACCTGGCCGCGGTCATCTTGCAGATGGCCGCCCTGCAACTCGGCGACATCGCGGAGTTTCCGTTTCTGGATCCGCCGGACGCCCGCAGCATCCGTGACGGGGTCCAACTGCTGCAGGAGCTCGGTGCGTTCGATGCCGCGGGTGCCCTGACCGATGTCGGGCGACGGCTGGCCCGGCTGCCGCTCGACCCGCGCGTCGGCCGGATGATTCTGCAGGCCGACACCGAGGGCTGTGTTCGTGAGGTGCTGGTGCTGGCCGCGGCACTGTCGATCCCCGACCCGCGCGAGCGTCCCACGGACAAGGAAGAGGCGGCGCGGCAGAAGCACGCCCGGTTCGCCGACGAGCACTCGGATTTCATCTCGTACCTCAACCTGTGGAACTACCTGCGAGAGCAACGGAACCAGCGCTCCGGCAATGCCTTCCGGCGGGTGTGCCGCGAGGAGTTCCTGCACTACCTGCGGATCCGGGAGTGGCAGGACCTGACCGGGCAGCTGCGCAGCATCGCCCGCGACATCGGGATCCGGGAGGGTGACGAGCCGGCCGAGCCGGCCAGCATCCACGCCGCGCTGACCGCGGGCCTGCTGTCCCACGTCGGCTTGCGCGAGGGTGAGTCCCGCGATTATCAAGGCGCCCGCAACTCCAAGTTCGTGCTGGCGCCCGGCTCGGTGCTGACGAAGAAGCCGCCCCGCTGGATCGTGGTAGCCGACCTGGTGGAGACCAGCCGGTTGTTCGGCCGCATCGCTGCGAAGGTCGAGCCCGAGGCGATAGAGCGCGTCGCCGGACATCTGGTGCAGCGCAACTACAGCGAGCCGCACTGGGAGGCCAAACGCGGTGCGGTCGTGGCGTTCGAGCGGGTCACGCTCTATGGGCTGCCGCTGGTTCCGCGCCGGAAGATCGGCTATACCCAGATCGATCCGGAGCTGTGCCGCGAGTTGTTCATCCGCCACGCCTTGGTCGAGGGGGATTGGCAGACCCGTCACCATTTCTTCCGCGACAACGCGCGGCTGCGGGCCGAACTCGAAGAGATCGAGGAGCGGGCCCGTCGGCGTGACCTGCTGGTCAGCGACGACGACATCTACGCGCTCTACGACGCCCGTATCCCGGCCGATATCGTCTCCGCCCGCCATTTCGACGCATGGTGGAAGAAGCAGCGGCACAAGACACCTGACCTGCTCACCTTCACCCGTGACGATCTGCTGCGTTCCGAGGACGGCGCGGACAACCCCGATACCTGGCAGGCCGGCGATCTCGAACTGCCGCTGACCTACCGGTTCGAGCCCGGGGCGGCCGATGACGGCGTCACCGTGCATGTGCCGGTGGGGGTGTTGGCCCGCCTCGGTGGTGACGGCTTCGCCTGGCAGGTACCGGCCCTGCGGGAGGAACTGGTCACCGCGCTGATCAAATCGCTGCCCAAGGATCTGCGCCGCAACTTCGTCCCGGCGCCGGACACCGCGCGGGCCATCCTGGGTGACATCGATCCGTCGGCCGGGTCCCTGCTGGACGAGGTGCAGCGTGAACTACGCAGGCGCAGCGGCATTCTGGTGCCGATCGATGCATTCGACCTGAGCAAGATCCCGGACCACCTACGGATGACCTTCGCCGTGGAATCGGCCGACGGCAAAGAGGTGGCCCGCGGCAAGAACATCGACGCGCTGCGTGAGCAGCTCGCGGTGCCCGTCGCACAGGCCGTGGCCGACGCACTGGGTGGCGACCTGGAACGCACCGGGCTGCGGGCGTGGCCCGACGATCTCGACGAGCTGCCGCGCACAGTGGAGAACATCAGCGGCGGACACGCAGTCCGCGGATATCCGGCCTTCGTCGACACCGGAAAAGCCGTCGATATCAAGGTGTTCGCCAACCCGGCCGACCAGGCTGCGGCTATGCGGCCGGGCCTGCGGCGTCTACTGCGGCTGACCACACCCTCACCGGTGAAGGCGATCGAACGCGGCCTGAGCACCCGCACCCGGCTGGCGCTCAACGCCAATCCCGACGGTTCGCTGGCCGCGTTGCTCGACGATTGCGCCGATGCGGCTGCTGACGTACTGGTGCCCAAGCCGGTGTGGACGAAGGCGGAGTTCGCCGAGGTTCTGGCCCGGGCCGGCAAGGAGCTCGGCCCCACGACCCAAGCTGGGGTGAACCGGGTGGAGAAGGTGCTGGCCGCGGCGCACGAGGTGCAGGTCGGGCTGCCCGACAAGCCGTCAGCTGCCCAGGCCGATGCGGTAGCCGATATCCGGTCTCAACTGGAACGGCTGTTGCCCAAGGGTTTTGTGACCGAGACCGGGATAGCGCGGCTGAACGACCTGACCCGATATGTCACCGCGATCACCCGCCGGCTGGAACGCCTGCCCCAGGCGCTCGGCGCCGATCGGGACCGGATGTCGCGTGTGCACGCTGTCGAGGATGCCTATGACGAACTGGTTCAGGCGCTTTCGCCGGGACGGGCCGCAGCGGCCGACATCCGTGACATCGCGTGGCAGATCGAGGAGTTGCGGGTGAGCCTGTGGGCCCAGCAGCTGGGTACGCCGCGTCCGGTCAGCGAGCAGCGCATCTACAAGGCCATCGACGCCGCAGCCCGGTAGTCAGGTGATCCGGTGTTCGATGCGGCCGATGTCGTCGAGGATCAGGGTGAGGGTGTCTCCGCGACGCAGCCAGTGCCCGGTCTCCATGCCGCTTCCGCCCGGCAGCGTCCCGGTGCCGAAAAGCTCCCCGGGATACAGCGGTTCGCTGCGTGATGCGTGAGCCAGGACCTGGCCCAAGCTGTACTGCATCCCGGCGCTGCTGACCGTGCTGACGACTTTTCCGTTGAGGGCAACCGAACCGGTCAGGGTGTCGATGCGCGGCAGGATGTCGTCGGCGGTGACCGCGGCGTCCGACATGGAGCTGGCGAAATGCTTGGACTTCTGCGGCCCGAAACCGCTGAGCATTTCGGGTCGCTGCACATCGCGGGCGCTGAAATCGTTGAGTACGACGAATGCTCCGATCGCTTCGGCAGCCTCATCGGGGGTGGCGTTGAACAGCGGTGCGGCCAGGACGAATCCGATCTCCAACTCGAAGTCGAGCGCTTGCGAGTAGTCCGGGACCGCCACCGGGGTGCCGGTCGGGACGAAAGTCTGCGCGTTGGACATGTAGTAGATCGGCTGCTCATAGAACAGCGGCTTCGGCTTGAACTGCGGTACCGGGCGACCGGTGACGCGTTCGAACAGCGACGTCACCCGGTAGAGGCCGGGGTGAAAGCGCCGGATCAGCCCGCGGGCCGCGTCGATGTTGTGCTGTTCGTACAACATGAAGTCGCGAAATGACACCGGCTGGAACGGCATGAGATGGTCGCTGTGGTGCAGCTGGCGGTCGGCCGCTGCTGTCAGCCAGGCCTCGTCGAACACCCGGCCGCCAAGGGGCGTGAGGTCGGAGTGCTCAGACCAATTACCTTCGGAATCAAGGGATTGCACACTCAGGCCGGTGGCGGTGCGGATGCGGCGTAGTTTCACCGGGTCCTCCCGAGCTGCCTGCGCAGGAACTCGGTGACGTGTCCGGCCACCGTGTCGGGCTGCTCGAGCCACGGCCAGTGACCTGTCCCCGGCACCGGCTGCACCTCGCAGTTCCGGAAGATCCGGCGGTATTCGTCCGTCTGTGCGTACGGCACGTAGTGGTCATCGGCGCCCCACACCACGAGGACATCGCCGGTGAACTCGGTGAGCCGATCGACATACGGGGCAAGGGCATTCGGGCCGGTGGATCGGTACAGCTTCAACACCGCATCGGGTGTGCCACGGGCGAACATGTGCTCGGCGATCGACTCCAGCGCATCGGCGGGCAGCCCCGGATCGCGCATGGCGAGCACGCGACGTAGCACCGCCGGGTTCCCGATCCGCGACAACGCCTCGGCCAGTACGGGTGTCCGCCACAGCTTGGCGGCGAAGTGGTTGATCACCACGGGGGTGTTGATCAGCGTGATGCTGGCTACCGAGTCGAGATGGTCGACCGCCCAGGCTAGTGCCCAGGGGCCGCCGAAATCATGGGCGACGAGGTGGGCGCGCTCGACGCCGAGTTGGTCGAGGAGCGCGCCCAGATGTGCGGCGTATGCCGGCACGGTGTACGGCCACTGGGCCGGCTTGTCAGCCGCACCGAATCCCGGCATCTCCGGGGCGATCACCCGAGCGATACCGGCGACCGGCATCAGCAAACGGTCCCATCTGGCCCCGGCGTTGTTGCCGTGCACGAACACCACTGCCTCGCCGGCGTCCGGTTGCGCCGCGCCGGCGACGAGCACCGGCGACCGCACCCCGTCGACCGCCAGCGTGCGGTGCTCGACGGGGCTGTCCATCAGCGGGATCTTACGGTCGCAGAAGGCCCGCCGCGTCTTTTCAACCGATCACTGTGTGCCCGTCGCCACCCACGGGACGCGATCCGCCGGGGCATCGTCGAGCACGAGGTCGGCCACGCGTGACCGATGGGCTTCCGCACTGCCCAACAGGGCGGCATCGGTGGTGGCCCGCTTGAAGTACAGGTGCGCCTGGTGCTCCCAGGTGAACCCGATGCCGCCGTGTACCTGGATGGTGTCCGCCGCGATCTTGGCGAACGCCGCCGACGCGGTGGCCTGCGCAATGCTGGCTGCCAGCGCCGGGTCGTCGGTGCCGTCGGTCAGTGCCCACGCCGCGTGATAGGTCGCCGAGCGGGCATGCTCGAGGTCGACCAGGTCATCCGCCAACCGGTGCTTGACGGCCTGGAACGACCCGATCTGCCTGCCGAACTGAAGCCGCGATTTCGCGTACTCGACGGACAGATCGAGCAGATGCTGTGCGGCTCCGATCTGTTCGGCGGCCAGGAGCGTCGCCGCCACCTGGAACGTGTGGGTGATGATGCGGTCGGCCTCGTCGGGTCCGGCCACCAGTTGGGCGGGAGCCGCGGTCAAGACAATGGTGGCCTGCGGTCGGGTGAGGTCGAGCGTGGTCAGCGGGGTGCGTTGCACTCCCGCGTTCGACGCGTCGACCGCGTACAGGCCGACGCCGCCGGATCCGGCGGCCGCCACCAACAAGGTGTCCGCGGCGTCGCCGTCAACCACGCGTTCGACCGTGCCGGTCAACGTCCCGCCCTCGGCGACAGTCACATTCACCGCGGTGGGATCGAACGCGCCGGCCTGATCCGGCACCGCGAACGCCGCGGTGCGCGTGCCTTCGGTGAGTGCGCCGAGGAGTTCGTCGCGCACCGGGCCGGCCGGGGCTGCGACGAGAGCGGGGACGGCCAGCAACACGGTGCCGAAGACCGGTCCGCAGGCCAGCGCCGCCCCGAGTTCCTCGACCGCGATGGCCTGGTCGACGAGGGTGCCGCCGGCTCCGCCGTCGGCCTCGGGAACCGCCAGGCCGAGGACGCCGAGTTCGGCGCCCAACCGGACCCACACCTTCGGATCGAATCGTGGCTCGGACTCCATGAGCGTCCGCACCGTCGGCTCGGAGAAGTTCTCGGCACAGAACTTTCGGACTGCCGTGCGCAGTTGGGCCTGCTCGTCGGTGAACGCGAACTCAGATTCAGCCACATCTTTGGGCTGATCCGCAAGCTTCTCAACTTGCTCGTCGGGTTGATCCGCAAGCTTCTCAGCCACATCTTTGGGCTGATCCGTAAACTCCTCAGCCACGCGGGATCTCCTTCCACGGCATACCGGCATCGGCGCGCAGATCACCGGGCAGCCCTAGGATCCGTTCGCCGAGAATGTTGCGCATCACCTCTGAGGTGCCGCCTTCGATGGTGTTGGCCTTGCTGCGCAGGAAGCGCTGCTGGAGAGGCCCGCGCCAGTCCTTGCCGTCCTGCTCGTCGTCCCGGTCACCCGTCCCGTAGCCGTGATACATGATCCCCTCGGGCCCAAGCAGATCCATGCACCACTGGTAGATGTGCTGGTTGAGCTCGGCGCCGACGAGCTTGCCGATCGAGCCTTCAGGCCCCGGTCCTCCGACGGTGGCAGCCGCCCGGGACCGCTCGGCGGTCAGCCGTTGGGCCTCCGAACGCAGCCAGAGCTGGCTCAGCCGGTCCCGGAGCACCGGAGTCCGCAGGTCCGGGCGTGATGCCCACAGCGCCACGGCATCCGAGATGGTCCCGGCTCCGCGCCGATTGCCGCTGCCACCGAGCGCGCTGCGCTCGTTCATCAGGGTGGTCATCGCGACGTTCCAGCCGTTGCCCACTGCGCCGAGCCGGTGCGCATCGGGGATGCGGGCGTCGGTGATGTACACCTCGTTGAACTCGGCCTGGCCGGTCATCTGTCGCAGCGGCCTGGTCTCGACGCCTGGACCGTGCATGTCCAGCACGAAGTACGTCAGGCCCTTGTGTTTGGGCACATCGGGATTCGTACGGGCCAGCAGCAGACCCCAGCGGGCACGGTGCGCCAGACTGGTCCACACCTTCTGCCCGTTCAGCACCCATTCGTCGCCGTCGGGCACCGCCGACGTGGCCAGCCCGGCCAGATCCGATCCTGCGCCAGGCTCGGAGAACAACTGGCACCAGATGTGTTCAGTGCTGGCCAGCGGCCGCAGCCAGGATTTCTTGAGCTTGTCGGACTGGGCATGCTCGCGCACCGTGGGTGCGGCCATGCCGTAGCCCATCGGGTTCAGGCTCAGCGGGATGGGCCCGCCGGCGCCCTGCAGGATGCGGTCGGCCACGGCCTGCAGACCACGTGACACCCCGAGACCGCCGAGGCCCTCGGGGAAGTGCACCCAGGACAGGCCCGCGTCGTAACAGGCGGCCAGGTACTCCGGGATCGGGACTTTCTTGGGGTCGTGGTCGGCCACGACCCGGCGGGCGAGGTCGGCGACCCGGTCCGCATCAGCGACGCTGCTCATCCAGCCACGATAGGGAAAGGGGTCTGCCGTCCTGCAGGCGGGCGGTAGCGTCCACGGGCGTGGACCGAAAGCGCGTGGTGATTGCGGGGCTCGGCGATACCGGAGTGCTCACCGCGATCCGCTTGGCGCGTCGCTTCGACGTCGTCGGCATCTCGGTCAACCCCGGTCTGGTCAGCGGTCAGGAACTGGGCACCCGGTTGGCCCGGCCCGAAGACTGGGCACGCAACTACTGGATCGGCTTCGACCGGTTCCGCGAACTCGACCGGGTCCGCACCGTGCACGGCACGTTGGCCGGTGTCGACCTTTCGGCACGCACGGTCAGCGTGCGAGACGCCGACGGGAACGAGCAGGTGGAACCCTATGACGCGCTGGTCATCTCGACCGGTGTGACGAACGGCTTCTGGCGGCAGGCGGTGCTGCAGTCGGTCGGCGATGTCGATGCTGGGCTGAGGACTGCGCACGAACGGTTGGGTTCGGCACGTTCGGTTGCCGTCATCGGTGGTGGCGCAGCGGCGGCCAGCAGTGCGGCCAATATCGCCGTTCGGTGGCCGGGTACCCGGGTGGGGCTGTACTACCCGGGCGAACATCCTCTGCCGCAGCACCATTGGCGGGCCCGGAAGCGGGTCGAAGACAGGCTGGCCGCAGCGGGCGTGACCCTGAACCCCGGGCATCGAGCCGTGGTACCGGAAGGCTTCGAGTGCGCGGCCATCACCTCCGAACCGGTCCACTGGGCCACGGGCCAACCGTCGGTGCAGGCCGATGCGGTGCTGTGGGCCATCGGCCGGGTCCGGCCAAACACGGACTGGCTGCCGGCGGACGTCCTCGACGAGCGCAGGTTCGTTCGGGTGACACCGGAACTGCGGGTGCCGGGACACGATGGCGTATTCGCTGTCGGCGATGTCGCGGCCACCGACCCGCTGCGTTCCTCGGCCCGAAACCGGGCCGACGGCCTGCTGGCCCGAAACGTGACCGCCTACTTCACCGGCGGCACGATGCGCACCTACCGTCCGCCGTCCAGCCGGTGGGGCTCGGTGCTCGGAGTGCAGCCCGACGGCCTGGAGGTGTTCGCTCCCAACGGATTTGCCTTCCGGTTCCCGTCCTGGTCGATCGAACGGGTGCTCCAGCCATGGATCGTCCGCCGCGGCATCTACCGTGGCGTGCGGCCGGGGGATCAATACATCGTCACCAACGGCTGATCTACGGGCACCACGTAGGTGGACAGCATCAAGGTCCGCACCGTGCCGACGTTGTGGGCGTTGTGCACGACGCCGGCCGGGATGAGGAACGGGTCGCCCGAATGCAGGTGCTGGGTCGGCCGATCGTCGAAGACCATGTCGACGTCGCCCTGGACGATGTAACCCACCTCAGGACCGGGGTGGCTGTGGCGGCCCGACTCCTTGCCCACCGGGATTTCGAAGCGGGTCTGGACGATCTCGAAACCCGGTGTGGGAGCCGCAGAACGCTGAAGTTCGGTGCGGGAGACCCCGGCAGTCGGATCGTCGGCGAGCGCGGTCGGAGCGGTGAGGGTGGCGGCCGTGGCGATCGACGCGAAGGCGGCCAGGGCGAGGCGGGTGCGTGTCATGTCTCCATGACAGTCGTATCAGACCATCAAGTCCAACGATGGTTTTAGATGGAAGTCATCTGTATCGGTGATGTGTCGTGGCTCAGGCCCGGGGCAGCGCGACGGGAATGGTCTGCAGGCCGGGGCTCACCGGGGCCGCCGGTGCGGGAGCAACTCCGGGCACCCCGGCGACCCGAGGCACGGCGGCTACACCGGGCACCTGGCCGGGTATGGCGGGTGCAGCGGGTGCTGCAGCGACGCCGGGCACCTGAGCGACCTGGCCGGGCACTTGAGCGACCTGGCCGGGCAGGGTAGGAGCTACCTGGCCGGGCACAGCCGGTGGGGCCTGACCCGGCACGGCCGGAGCCGGAGCAGCCGGAGCGGGCGGAGCAGCGGCCGCCGCAGCGTTCTGACTGAGCACCCTCAGCATGTCGGGCTTCATCTGCTGCAGTTGGGCTCCCCAGTAGTTCCACCCGTGGGTCCCGTTGGGAGGGAACTCGAACTTCGCATTGCGCCCGCCCGCAGCCACGTACTTCTGCTGGAACTCCTTGTTGGAGTTGATCGTGATGTTCTCCAGGAACTGCGCGCTGTACAGGGTGCCGAAGTTGCCGCCGGGGTCGTCGAGTTCGGAAGGAACACCGTTACCGCAGTACACCCAGATCGCGGTGTTGTTGGCCACGAGCCGGTTGATGTTGACCGTCGGGTCGTTGCGACGCCAGGCCGGATCACTGGAGATGCCCCACATGTCGGTGGGGTTGTACCCACCGGCGTCCTTCATCGCGAAGCCGATCATCGTGGGCCACAGGCCTTGTGACGGATTCAGGAAGCCGGACAGGGCGCCGGCGAAGATGAACTGGGCTGGATGCCAGATCGCCAGGTTCAGTGCCGCGCCACCGGACATCGACAGCCCGACGACGGCATTGCCGGTCGGCGCGACCTCGCGTTTGGCAGCCAGGTAGGCCGGAAGTTCCTGGGTGAGGAAGGTTTCCCACTTGTAGGTGGTGGTGCCCGCACTGCCGGCCGCGGGGCGGTACCAGTCGCTGTAGAAGCTGGACTGCCCTCCGACGGGCATGACGACCGAGATGCCCGACTTGTAGAACCACTCGAACGCGGCGGTATTGATGTCCCAACCGTTGTTGTCATCCTGGGCGCGCAGGCCATCGAGCAGGTACAGCGCCTGTGGCCCGCCGCCCTGGAACTGAACGGTGATATCGCGGCCCATCGCGGCCGACGGCACCTGCAGGCGTTCCACGGGCAGGCCGTCGCGCGAATACGCCGCGGCGGTCGGCGTCGGCGCAGCCATCACCAGTGCCGGCAACATCAACCCTGAAATCGCCGCAGCCGCCACGCGGCGCGACACCCGACCGAAGTTTTTCAGTCTCACACCGGCACGCTAACAACGCCTGAGCTGCGACTACCGGGGCCGCGCCCGGCGTAACCCCTCTGTTATCAAGGTGATTCGGTTCTGATGCCGGCAGAGCCCGGCCGTCGCCACTCGCGTGGTGACACGCCGTGTGTCCGGCGGAACTGGCGGCTGAAGTATCCAGGGTCGGCTACACCCACCCGCATGGCGACCTCGGCGACAGGCAGCTCCGTCTCGCCCAACAGCTCGCGTGCCAGGCTCATCCTGCGCTCGTTGATCCACTCACCGACCGTGCGACCGGTCCGTCGCCGCACCAGCGTGGTGAGATGACCCGCTGTCATCCCGACCTCGTCGGCGACATCGCTGAGCGACAGGGGCTCGGACAACCGGCGGTCGATCACCGAGAAGACCTCGGCCAGCAACGGCTCTCCGCTGCGCCGCAGGTCGCTCACGACGTCGTCGGCGAGTCGGGCCAGATCGATGAGCAGCAGGGTCAGATGGGCCAACGCCGCTTGGCGGTAGCCTGCACGCCGGGCGGCCAGCTCCTCCTCGATGAACCGGATGGTGTTGTCCCACAGTGGCTGTCGATCCGCCCGAACCTGCAACTGCAGCAGCCCGCCGGACCGGCCGTGGAGGAACGGGAACAGCAGGGGATGAGCCTGCCAGCTGGGCCAGGGCGATGCGGCGTCGTGCCCCAGCGCAGCGGGGTCAAAGAACACGCCGATGCCGTCGGCCTCGGCGGTCAGCGGCCGTGGGTCGATCACCTCACCTGCCGCGACCACGTAGATGACCCCGTCGGTCGGTACGTACCAGAGCACCGGGAAGTCGTGGATGTGCGGCCGGTGTTCGGGGAGTTCGGCACGCCGGCCACGGGTCACCGACACCGGCGGTGCATCGCGGTCGGTCCAATATCGGTAGACCGGGACACCATCGCGGTGGCGAACCAATCGGGACGCGTCGGACACAATGCCAAAGATAATCCTGATATCGCCAATCTTCACTCAACTATTCCTGCCCAGAACGCTGGACCATGGAAAGCATGACCGAACATCGTCCATATTTGTTGAAGAACCGGCATGACTACGTGCCTGCAGCCGGCCGTGACGCGTTCCTGCCCGGTTACGACCTGCTGACCCGGGTCCTGGGGATGGGCCCCGCCTATCGGGAACTGGTCACCCAGGCCGGACCGGCAGCCGGCCGGCGGGTCGTCGAAATAGGCTGCGGTACCGGAAATCTCACTGTCCGCGTCAAGAAAGCCTGTCCCACCGCCGATATCGTCGCCACCGACCCCGACCCACGGGCACTGCAGCGGGCGCAGCGAAAGGCGAAGGGGATGACCGGTATCCGCTTCGAGCGTGCCTACGCCCAGGAACTGCCCTTCGCTGACGCCCGGTTTGACCTGGCCCTGTCCTCGATGATGCTGCACCACGTGGACGAGGCGACCAAGGCGGCCGCTGCCGCCGAAGTGTTTCGGGTCCTGCGGCCCGGCGGCGTATTACACGTCGTCGACGTGCGCGGCGACGCTCTGCCGCACCTGTTCGAGACGGCCGGATTCGCTTGCGCGGTAGTGGGCTACGGGCACATCCGCCTGGCCGGCAAGCTTACGTACCTCCGCGCTACTCGTCCGGCGTGAACGCGGCGGGCTCGGCCAACGAGATGAGCAGACTTGACGGTGCGTCGCCGCCCTGACGGATTCGGTACGTTCCGGCGACCAGTGCCTCCCGCGCGGGCTGCGTGGGGACGAGGTGCGGGAAGTCGTAGGTGGTCAGGGTCAGCCGCAACCGGTGGCCCGGTTCGATCGACGCGGCGGTGGGGAAGATCTCCAGGTCATACCGAGTGAGCTCGCCACGTACGACCGGTTCGGTGGCGGCGCGGGTGCTGATGTGATGCGCCCGGAGCACTTCTCCTTCTGGCCCATCCGACGTAAACCAGGTCTTGTCCGGATCCAGGGCCCGATGCGAGCCGAGCAGTGCACCCTGGGTCAGCGGCCGACTGGCCCCGTCCGGGGCGACGTCGTCGAGATGGGCCACCCACAGGGTCTCGGTCGTGTCAGCCGTCGCGTGCACGGTCAGAGTGACCGGACCTGCGATCAGCCGGGTTTCGCTGAACTCTTCTGTGGTGTAGGTCAGGGCCTCACGCTGCAGGCGACGGTTGTCCAGGTCGTAGCGGATGCGCCGTCCCGTCTGCGCGGCCATGAAACTGCCCATACCCAGCGTCCACTGTTCGAGGCTGCGGCCGGATATGGGCCCACGGACCGCATAGCGCAGGACGGCGTCGGTCTGCTCGGCAGTCGGCTCGGTGACGAGGTGCCCGCCCTCGGCCAGGTACAGCCGGGTCGGCGTGGCTTCAGGGAACGGATAATCCTCTGCCTGAAACCATTTCGAGCTGCCGATGGCCTGGAACCGGATGGGAGGGCCGGTCACCTCGGCGTCGGCGTCGTCCTTGAGCCAGCGGTCGAACCAGCGGAGTTGCAACGCATGGACGTGCAACCCGTCCATGTCCGAGACGTGGTACCAGGGCCCCATCATCAATTGCACCCGGTCCGAGAGCGGCTGGCCGGGCTCCATGGGAGCGTTGGGTGGCCGGCCGGTGTAGGCGTTCTGCAGTGCGGTGTAGTTCAGCGGAGCGCCGCGCTGGAAAGCGTCGTGCCAGCCGCCGATCAGGAACACGGCGACCTTGTTCTTCGCAATGTCGGGCAATACGTCCGACGCCCGCATGGTGTCCCAGAACGGCCCGTCGAACGCGGTGTCCCCACCGGCGGTGGCGTCGCCGATCATGGTCTTGAAGTATTGCCGCTGGTCACGTCCGCGTTGGCGCACCGCGGCCAGGCCGCCGGCGCGCGGCCGTTCGTGAGTGCCGCGTTTGGCGAACTCCAGCACCGGGTTGACGACGTTCAGCAGTGAATAGACAGCCCCGTAGGCGCGCACCGTGCGCATGTGCGGCACGCCGCCCATGGTGACGACATCGCGGTAGAAGTCATTGCCCGCCATCACCGGGAAGATCGCCTTCAACGGTGAGTCGGGACCGACCGCTGCGGCGGTGAGGAGCTGGTTGATGGCCAGGTACGAGATGCCGAACATTCCGACCCTGCCATTGGAATTCGGCAGCGTCGCAGCCCAATTCACCAGGTCGACGCCGTCCTGGACCTGCACGGCACCCAGCATCTCGAACGATCCGCCCGAGGCTCCGGTGCCCCGCACGTCGGCCATCACCTCGATGTAGCCGCGCCGGATCAGATACGGGGTGGCCCCGCCGCCGATCTGGGCGGCCGGCGGCGGGGCCTTCTTGCCGTAGGGGGTGATGGACAACAGCACCGGGAACGGTCCCGGTGCCGGCGCCCCGGTCTCGGGAATCGTCGGATAGTGGATGTCGGCCCGCAGCACGGTGCCGTCGGAAGCGCGGATCGCGACGTTGTGGTGGACGCCGATCCCAAAGCGAGCCGGCGGTGGTGTCCAGGCCGGTTCCAGCGGAGACGGGTTGCGCTTACGGATGTGGGTCGTCGTTTGCCCGGCCACCTTCCTGCCGCGGTTGCCTCGGACCACCTGCCACGGGTTCGCCATCCGTCCTCCTTGACGTGTGTGGGCTTACCTCCACGCTATCCAGTGGACTACCCGGCCATGAACTCCGAGTAGGCCGAGGCCAGTTCGGGGGAGAGCGCCGTGACGTTGCACGCACGCTGCGTGTCCCCGATGGGGGCCAAGATGCCGCGCAGGTCGTTGTACTCCTGCGGGTTGGCGGTGAAGTAGCCGCGCAGCGTGGCCGCGGCCTGCGGACGCGGCTGGGTGAACGCGGCGCTTACCGCCTGGTTGGCACCTGGGTGACTGTCCAGGTAAGCGCGAGCGGCGCCCGTGGTGCTGCTGACGGTGCCCGCCACTCCGCTGGCGCTGCAGTCGGGTGCGGCGGCTGCACTCGGTGCGCCGATCATTGCGGCGGCGACGCCGCCGAGCAGGCCCGCGGCACAAGCGCCGGCAATTCCGCGGCGCGCGGTGATACCAGTGAATTTCATGATCATTTTCCTTCGGGATTCTGGGATTCTCATTGGTTCGCGATCCGTGATCGCTCTCCCCGGCCCGAATTCGAAAGTAACCGCATCGGCGTCGAGCAAAACCTCTGCGCTGTGAAACAGCTGTGACAGGTGTGGATGTGTTACGGCAGGCGGCCGTGAATTACGCCTCAATATCACCCAATTGGGTCCGATGATCTTGAAATGTCTCAGAGACCGGACGCCATTCTTAATTGATCGTGATGTGCGGCTACGGGTGTAGTAACCGAATCGTTATCCGGGAGGCCTCCAGCAAACCGCTGAGGTTTACCGCTTGAGCGTTAGCCCGGCAAGCGAGTTTCGCAGTCCTCCATCGCGGTAGATCTGCACACCGGCCACGGACAGCATCACCGCGGCCGTTGCCAGGTGCACGATCGCATCCGTGGTGTTGTTGGGGAAGGCGAATATCACGGCCACCTGATTGGAGAAGAACGCCCAGATTCCGGGCAGCGCCCCGGCCACCGCGGCCAGCAGGAGATAGAGCACGGCCCACGATTTTCGCCAACACAGCACCAGGCCCGGGCCGAACAACGCCAGGCCGGCCACCGCATGCCAACCGTTGTAATCCATCCCCAGAATCGGTGTCGTCGGCGCATCCGGTCCGATGGCGAAACTCGGCTCGGCAATGAACCCGATGATTGCCTGGACGACGTGAAACAGCGAGATGATCAGCAGTCCCCATTGTGCGAAACTCCACTGCCGACCCCGCACGCGAGGAGGACTATTGGACACAGTCCGGACGTTACGTCTACTACAGCGTGTAGTCAACGGTTCGGGCCTGTGGTTGACGGTCACCAGGTGTCGACGAACCGCGCACGGGGTGAGGGGCGTTCATGCTGCGCGGCCGCGGCGAGCGTGGCCGCGATCAGTCCCCGCGTTTCGGCCGGGTCGACGACGTCGTCGATCTCGAACAACGATGCGGAGTTGAGCGCCCGCGCATTCTCTTCGGCGGCCGCGGTGGCGGCCCGCACGGCCTGCTCGCGTTCGTCGTCGTCGGCGATGGCTTCCAGTTCCTTGCGTAGACCCAGGCGGACGGCGCCCTCCAATCCCATCGGACCCAGGTGGGCACCCGGCCACGCGACGGTCAGCAGCGGTTCGTGGAGGCTTCCGCCGCACATCGCCTGTGCCCCAAGGCCGTAACCGCGCCGCAGGATCACTGCGACCAACGGCACCGTGAGCGCTGCCCCGGCCACCAGCATCCGGGAACCGCGCCGCACCAGGGCTTCGGCTTCGGCTGCCGGGCCGACCATGTAGCCCGGACAGTCGACCAGCGACACCACCGGCAGGCCGAATGCGTTGCACAGCTGCAGGAACCGGGCGGCCTTGTCGGAGGCCGCAGCGGTGATGGCACCGGCCATCACCATGGTGTTGTTGGCGATGACGCCCACGGGCCTGCCGTCGATGCGGGCCAGCGCCGTCACCATCTCCGGGGCGAACTTCTCGCGCAGAAAGGTCACCGATCCGGCGTCGGCCAGTGTCTCGATGATCGGCGCCACCGGGTAGGCGCGTCGCGCCCGCTCGGGAATCATTGTGCGCAGCGCGGTTTGATCGGCAACGGGGCCAGGCCCGACCGGTCCGGTGAAGTAGCCCATCAGCTTCCGGGTGGCGGCGACGGCCTGTGCCTCGTCCGCGACCACGACGTCGACGACGCCGTTGGGCGCCTGCACCGAGATCGGGCCGACGTCGTCGGGGGCGACCTCACCCAGCCCGCCGCCGGCGATCATCGCCGGTCCGCCCATTCCGATCGAGCTGTCCTGGGTGGCGACGATCAGGTCGGCGGCCCCCGCGATCACCGCGTTGCCCGCGAAGCACCGGCCCTTGACCACGGCGATGCGGGGCACCAGGCCGGACAGTCCGGCCCACAACGCGAACGCCCGGATCTCCAGCGACGAGACCGTCGGGATGTCGGTGTCACCGGGACGGCCGCCGCCGCCCTCGGCGAAGAACACCGTCGGCAACTTCAGCCGCTCGATGATCTCGAACAGGCGGTCCTTCTTGCGATGGCCGATGGCGCCCTGGGTTCCGGCCAGCACGGTGTAGTCGTACGAGAGCACCGCACATGCGGCGCCGTCGATTCGCGCGGTTCCGGCCAGCAGACCATCGCCGGGGGTGCGTTCGATGAGGTCGTCGGCGCTGCGACGTTGTTTCTGCGCTGCGATCGCGAACCGCCCGTACTCGACGAACGAACCGTCATCGATCAGGTCGGCGATGTTCTCCCGCGCCGTGCGGCCACCGGCGGCGTGACGGCGACCGACCGCGTCGGGCCGGCCGGCGTCCTCCGTCAGCGCCCTCCGGCGCAGCAGTTCGGCGAGATCGTCGCGGACAGCGTCGTCGGGCATCGGCAGGCTCCTGGAATAGCAGGCGTGCGGTCGGCGGTTGCGCACAGATGTGACCGCCACCTCATCTAACCCGCCGTTCGATCCGCATGAACTGTTGGCCGAGGCCCGCCTCGGCGTGTTGGCCACCATCAAGGCTTCGGGTATTCCACAGCTGTCGCCGGTGACACCGTTCTACGACCGGGCCGCCGGCGTCATCTACGTGTCGATGACCGAAGGCCGAGCCAAGACGGTCAACCTGCGCCGCGATCCCCGGGCTGCGCTCGAGGTGACCAGCCCGGACGGCTGGGCCTGGGCCACGGCCGAAGGGCCGGTGACGCTCACCGGCCCGGGGACCGATCCGCACGGCCCCGAGGTCGAGGCGCTCGTCGACTACTACCGCAGCGCGGCAGGGGAGCACCCCGACTGGGACGAGTACCGGTCGGTGATGGTCTCCGACCGTCGGGTCCTGATGACGCTGACCGTCGAGCGGGTGTACGGGGAGAAGCTGCGCTGACCCGGCGAACGAGACTCAGCCGACCGGCATCTCGGCCGCGATCCGGTCCAGCACCGCGGGGTAGCGGTTGGCCTCGCGGTGCGCGCCGGGCTTGCCACTGCTGACGATCGCGGCGGACAGGCTGCGTTGCGGATCGGCCCACACCGCGATGTCGACGAGGCCGGTGTGTCCGAACGCCGAGGGAGTGTTGCGGCCGAACGGCCCGAAGCGTTTTCCACCGAGCATGTAGCCCGTACCCCAGCGCATCGGCTTGAGGCCGGTCGCCACATCGGGACGCATCCGCCGGCAGGGCGCGGTGGCGGCCTGCAGGGTCTCCGGCTTCATGATCCGGACCCCGTCGAGTTCGCCTCCGCGACGCAGGATCTCGGCGAACCGAGACAGTTCGTCGGCGTTGGAGACGGTGGTCGACGACGGGATCACGCTGGTGAGGAACAACGGGGTGTTGCTGAGCGGGATGATCCGGTCCAGTGTCCCGCCCACTGCGGCCCGGAATGCCGCGGCGATCGGCGCGGGCAGCGGCTTACCGGTCACGTGGCTCGGCGCGACCAACGGAACCTCGTCTGCGGCAACGCCGTAATTCGTCCACCGGAAACCCAGCGGGTCGAGGATCTCGTCGGCCAGGATGTCGCGGATGTTGCGACCGGTGGCCGCCGAGACGATCTCGCGGATCAGCGGGCCCCAGGTCAGCCCGTGGTAGATGTGCACCAGGCCCGGCCGGTACACCGGCTTGAGCAGGGCCAGTTGCTCCCGGGTGTACTCGCTGTCGTCGACGCGGGTGACGTCGGGACGCGGACCGGTGTGGATCGGGACTCCGGCGCTGTGGGTCACCACATGCCGGATGGTGGTGCGGTCCTTGCCGTGACTCGTGAAGCTGGGCAGGTAGTCGCAGACCCGGTCGTCGAGGGAGAAGTGCCCCTGCTCGACGAGCATGTGCACCACAGTGGTGCTGATCGCCTTGGCCGCCGAGTAGACGCAGAACGGGGTCGCGGTGGTGACGGGAATCTTCTCGGCGTCCGGTGCGTCGTCGGGTCCGTTGCCCCAGCCGTGGCCGATGGCCCGGTTCAGCACGGTTTTTCCGTTGCGCCGCAAGCACACCTGAATGGCCGGGTGCATGCCGGATCCGTACCAGTACCGGACCGATTCCCAGACGCGCTCGACGGCCTTCGGGTCGATGTCCGAATGATCCTCGTCGCCGATGTCGGTGACCGCGTCGAGGTCGGAGGGGAGGGCGATCTTGCCGTCTGGGCTCATGCGGTCTTCCTGGTCAGGGTGGCGGACAGGTGGTGCTGCAGTGGTTGTCCGACCGCGCCCATCTGCAGGTTGTACGTGAGTTCGTCGCCGACCACCTGGATGGAACGCGACAGTGCCGCAACGTTTTTGGCCGAGGCGGTCAGGCCGATAGTGGTCGCCGCGAGTTGAATGTCGATGCGCCCGTCGACGACGCGGACGGTGCCTTCCTGGATCTCGGTGATGCCGGTCGGATGCGCCAGCACCCATTCGACCCGCCCCGGCGCCGGGACCCGCAGGTATCCGGTCTCGGCGTGCAGCGGGCGACCGTCATCGCGGGCCTTGGTGCGCTGGCTGTAGCTCAGGAACGGCTTGCCGACGTGGCCGAAGGTGATCTCTTCGAGGTATTCGAACGACTCGATCGTCGGATACTCACCAGCCCCGGGACCCGCCCAGGTCCCGAGCAGGGGAGCCAGGGCGGTCAGGTTCGGGTGGAGGTCAGGCACAACGACAGGGTACGGCGGTGCTGTGGCCGCACCCCGTCACGTCGCGTCCGCGCAGGTCAGCCGCCGGTGTACGCCGCGGCGGTGCGATCAGCTGCGGCGCGTGCCTGAGCCGGATCCTCGCCGGCCGCCAGGTCTGCTTGATACCAGAGTTCGCTGGCGGAGGTCATGAATGCGCGGCCCTCGTCGCCGGCCGCCCAGGCGGCACCCTCCTCCGGGGTGATGCGGTCGCCGTCGCCGAGGTATCCGGCAAGCCCGAGAAGTGCGGAATCCCAACCGACTCCGACCGCCCCGGGGCCGAACTGCAACCAGAACTCGTCGTCGTCGCCGGAGTGCATGATGTGGTCCAGCGTGAAAGTGGCGCGGCCCTCGCCGGCCTCGGTGATGGTGACCTCGACCCAACTGGTGGCGCCCATGGCCTCCCACGTGGTCGTGAAGGAGCGGGGCGGTTCGCAGGTCAGCACCTCTCCCGAGGCGTTGCCTTCCAGCTGGAAACGGCCGCCCACCTGCAGGTCGCCGGTGATCGGCAGGAACCAGCGGGGGATCCGCTCGATGTTGGTGCAGGCATCCCACAGATCGGCGGCGTCGGTGGGATAGGTCTGGCTGACGCTCACCACTCGTGCCTCCCGGGCTTCGAACGTCGTGCGGCCCACACTGCGGCGGACCTCGTTGAGCTGTTGTTGGACGTCGATCACTGGGAAGCCTCCTTGTTCGTGGTTCTTCTTCGTTCCCGCTTGCCGCGCGCGATCTCGGTCGCCAGCGCATCCAGGTGCGGTGTCCAGTTGCGCCGGAACCGCTCCAGCCACTGGTCGACCTCACGCAGTGGTGCGGTGTCGACGCTGTACAGCCGACGCGTGCCTTCGGCCCGAACATTGGCGAAGCCGTTGTCCCGCAACACCTTGAGATGTTGCGACACCGCGGGCTGGCTGATCTCGAACTCGGCCCGGATCACCTCGGTGATGGCGCCGGAGGTCAACTCGTCCGCCTGGATGAGCTCCAAGATCCGCCTGCGCACCGGATCTCCGAGGATGTCGAAGGCGTGCACGTGCCCAATCTAGAAGCTAGTACTTATATAAGTCAAGGATGATAATCAGGTGTGCGCGATGACCATGGCCTGGGCTGTGGGCTCGTCGAGCTGCGCCTGACGCGCGCGCTTGGTGGTCGCGTACACGGTGAATCCCGTCGCTTCCAGGGCAGCGCACACCGCGGCGGTGCCATGGCGCAGGAACGTCAGCTCGACGTCCCTGCCGAAGGCGTGGTCATAGACCGCGGGCTCGCCGTCGGTCTGGAAGGCGAGCAACACCCACCCGGGCTCGGTCAGGACCCGGCGGTACTCGGTGAACAGTTCCGGCAGCGCCGCGCCGGGAGTGTGGATGATCGAGTACCAGGCGCACACCGCATCGAAGGTTCCCGGCGTGTACGGAAGGTCGAACATGTCGGCGGTCCGAAACCGCACTTCCGGCCATTGTTGCTCCGCGAGAGACACCATCGCGGCCGAGCCGTCGATTCCTTCGGTCTGCAATCCGCAGCCGGCGAGCTCGGCGGCGGCCTCACCGGGCCCGCAGCCCACATCGAGGGCGGTTCGTCCGCCGGCCCGCGCCACCAGGTCGGCGAAGGACCGCAGAACCGCACGGTCGAAGGGCCGGGATTCGAATTCGCCGGCAAAGGTCCGGGCGTACTCGGGGGCGATCAACTCGTACTGGTCGTATGCCGGGCTACCCACAGGGTCACCCTAGGGCGCCACGGCAGCTGCCCTGCTCAGACTGCACGGTAGGGTTCCGCAGGTGAGCACGTCTGCCGAGCATGCCGCGCGCCTGCGCGGTGGTCTTGTCGGCGCGTGCTCGGCACTGACCGCGACGGTCGCCCATACCGCAGCCGGGGGCATGGCTCCCGCGAGCAGCCCACTGATCGTGCTGCTGTTGCTGTGTGCGGCCCTCGGTGCCGCAGTCGGTGGCGTGAACCCGCAGACGCGCGGGGCCAAGACCGGCCTGCTGATCGCCGGCCTGGGCGCCGGGCAGTTGCTCGGTCACTTCGCCCTGGCAACGGCCGGCGGGCACCATCACGCGGCCTCGTTGCTCAGTGCCCCCATGGTCGGTCTGCACGCCGCTGCCGCGGTGGGGCTCGGCCTGGTCATCGGTCTCGCCGAGTACCTCTACGTGGTGTGCGCCTCGGTGCTGTCCTGGCTACGGATCTTCGCTGCCGCCAGGATCCGCCCGTCGGTCCGTGAGCTCTGGTGGCCTTCGAATGTGGTTGTGGCGCGGCCTGTTCTGCTGCGCACCGGGCTGGGGATGCGGGCGCCGCCGGCGGTGCCCGCCATGGGCAACTAAGGCCCACTCCTTCAGCTGAGCCCGCCGTCCGTGACGGGCTGTTACGCGTTGTGCCCCGTGTGCACCTCTCCACGGGTTCTCCTGAGCGAAAGCATCACCATGACCATCACCCCTGACGATCAACTACGCGAGGAATCCCCTCCGCCCGTCAAACGCCATTCGATCCGCCCGCTTCTGGTGCGGTTGCACTTCTATGCCGGCGTATTCGTCGGACCGTTCATCCTGATCGCGGCCGTCACCGGCCTGCTCTATGCGCTGATCCCGCAGATCGACACATTCGTCAATCGGCACGAGCTGACGGTCGCGCAGGTGGGGACCGAGCGCCTGCCGCTGGCCGACCAGCTCGCCGCGGCCCGCCATGCTCACCCCGAGGGCACGGTGGAGAGCATCCGTCCGCCCGCGGCGCCTGACGAGACCACCCAGATCAGCCTGCTGGTGGGACCGGAGTTCAAGGACATTCCGCCGGACTACTCGCGCACGGTGTTCGTCGACCCGTACACCGGTGAGGTGCGCGGCGCGCTGACCACCTACGGGCAGTGGATGCCGGTGCGGGCCTGGTTCGACGAGTTGCACCGCAACCTGCATCTGGGGGCATTCGGCCGCAACTACAGCGAGCTGGCAGCCAGCTGGATGTGGGTGATCGTGCTGGCCGGGCTGGCGCTGTGGATCATGCGGCGTCGGGAGAACCGCGCGATGCGCGACCTGGTCCTGCCCGACCGCACGACCTCGGGGCGACGACGCACGCTGTCGTGGCACGGTGCGGTCGGCGTGTGGACAGTGGCGGTGCTGCTGGCGCTGTCGGTTTCGGGTATCACCTGGTCCCGGTACGGCGGCGAGACGGTCAATGGCATCCAGGCGCAGCTGAACACCACGGCGCCAGCCGTGGACACCGCGCTCTCCGGAACCGCGGCCGCCCAGCCGGGACATCACGGCAACCACGGCGGCCGGTCCGAGTTGCGCGGCGCCGACACTGTGCTGCACACCGCCGAACAGGCCGGGCTACAAGGCCCGATGTGGATGTACCCGCCGGCCGAAGCCGGTCAGGCCTGGAAAGTGGCCGAGCGCAAACGTGATTGGCCCACGCGCGCCGACGCGATCGCGGTTGACCCCGATACCGGCAAGGTGACCGATCGGGTGAACTTGTCGCAGTGGCCCCTGCTGGCCAAGCTCACCGACTGGACGATCGACGCCCACATGGGCCTGTTGTTCGGGGTTGCCAACCAGATCGTGCTGGCGCTCACCATGGTCGGCCTGATCTCGGTCATCGTGCGCGGTTATCGGATGTGGTGGCAGCGCCGGCCCACTCGAGGTTCGGCCTGGGCGGTGGGTCGCGCACCGCTGCGCGGCACGCTGCGCCAATTGCCGCCCTGGGGCAGCGTGGCCGTGGTTGTCGTCGCCGTCGGCATCGGGTGGGCTCTGCCGTTGTTCGGGCTGAGCCTGCTGGCTTTCCTGTTGGTCGATGTCGCCGTGGCGTGGTGGAAAGGAAGATCAAATGTCTAGGGTTGCAGCTGTTCTGACGGCGACCGGCTTGACCTTGGCGGTCGGGTTGGCGGCCTGCACCGAGAGCCATCGCGAGGAGAAGATGGCCGAGACGGTTCAGGTGAGTGAGCAGTGGGCCAGTGCGGCAGACGGTGGAATGACCGCGGTCTTCGGCACGCTCACGAACACCGGGCACCACGACGCGCGCATCGTCTCGGCGACCTCGCCCGCGGCCGGCACGGTGGAACTGCACGAGGTCGTGAGCGACGGCGGTTCGAAAACCATGCGGCCCAAGGAAGGTGGGCTCGCCATCGTGGCCGGGTCCACGCACGAGTTGGCGCCCGGCGGGGACCACCTGATGCTGATGGACCTGAAGGCTCCGCTGCAACCCGGTGCGGACGTTCCGGTCTCGCTGGTGTTCGAGGACGGCTCGTCGCTTCCGATCACGGCCCAGGTGCGTGATTTCGCCGGGGGTAACGAGAACTATCAGCCGCCGTCACCTCACGGACATGGCTGATCGGTCCCCTCTGTCCGTCAACCGGCGCCGCCTCCTCGCCGGAGGCGCCGCCGCCCTGGCCGGCGGTGCGGTGCTGAACCAGTCCGGTGCGGCCCATTCCGCCACCCTGCGCAACGGTTTCGGGGTCGACGTCGACCCGTTCTACGGACCGCATCAAGGGGGCATCGCCACCGCACCGCAGTCACACGGGCTGTTCGTCGCGTTCGATCTGAACGACGGCGGAAGGCCTGCTGCAGGGCGCACCGAGCGGGAGACCGTCGCCGCGATCCTGCGGTTGTGGACGACGGATGCGTCCCGGTTGACGCAGGGTGCGCCCGCATTGGCCGACACCGAGCCCGAACTCGCCACCCGCCCAGCCAGATTGACCATCACGGTCGGCCTGGGGGTCGGGCTGCTCGACCGGATCGGCGCGGCCGGTGCCCGGCCGCCGTCGGCGCGTGAGTTGCCGGTGTTCGAGGTGGACCGACTCGAACGCCGGTGGTCCGGGGGCGACCTGCTGTTGCAGATCTGTGCCGACGATCCGGTGACGGTGGCCCATGCCAACCGGGTGCTGACCAAGAACGTCCGGTCGATGGCGGCGCCGCGGTGGCGGCAGGCCGGATTCCGCAATGCCCGCGGGGCCGACGTCGGCGGAACCACCATGCGCAACCTGATGGGGCAGGTCGACGGCACCGCGAATCTGGCCGCCGCCGACTTCGACGATCTGGTCTGGATGTCGGGACCGGCACACCCGGGACTTGTCGGTGGCACGTTAATGGTCATCCGGCGCATCGCGATGCACATGGACACCTGGGACGAGCTGGACCGCCAGAGCAAGGAGTTCACCGTCGGCCGCACCCTGGATTCGGGTGCTCCCCTGACCGGCAGCCGTGAGCATGACGAACCGGATTTCGCGTTGACACATAACGGGATTCCGGTCATCCCGCAGAACTCCCACGTCGCGCTGGCCCATCATCGGGGCACCCGCGAGCGGTTCCTGCGTAGGCCCTACAACTACGACGACCCGGCAGAACCCGGCCAGACGTCGAACAGCGGGTTGATCTTCGCGACTTTCCAACGCGACATCGACGAGCAGTTCCTCCCGGTACAACGGCGTCTCGCGAAGTTCGATGCGCTGAACCAGTGGACCACCGCGATCGGGTCGGCGGTGTTCGTGGTGCCCGGCGGAGTGCGGACACCCGACGACTACCTGGGACAGGAGTTGGTCGGCTGAGTTCAGGCCGCCTGGTGCGAGAAATGGACCGACTCTGAGCTGACGATTGCACTGCACAGAGCACGGACCGCTGATCTACGCTCGCGGTATGACCGATCACGACAAAGCCGCGGCGCGGCGCGAAATTGCCGACGCTCTGCTCAACGCCCTGAACCGGCGCCACGAGGTGCTCGACGTGATCGTGGACGCCGACGATCGCGCGGCCGCCGTCGAAGCGGTCGCCCAGCTTCTCGGCACCTCGCACCTCGCGTCGGAGGCCGTGGTGGGGCTGTCGTTCGCGCAGATCACCAAGGATTCGCGACGGGGGATTGCTGCCGAACTCGACGACTTGAACAGCCAGCTCAGCTTCACGGTGTCCGAGCGTCCGGCAGCCTCGGGTGAATCGCTGGAGTTGCGGGCGTTCTCCGCCGATACCGACCGCGACATCTTCGTCGCCCGGACCACTGACGTGGGTGCTTCCGGCGACGGATCGGGTGCCCCGGCGGCCGATGTCGACGACGAGATCCGCGCGGCGCTGCGCCGGGTGGACGCCGAAGAGGCCGCCTGGTTCGTGGCGTTGGAGGGCGACGAGAAGGTCGGCATGGTGTTCGGTGAGCTGACCCACGGCGAGGTCAACGTCCGGATCTGGATCCACCCGGGCTTCCGCAAGCGCGGCTACGGTACCGCCGCCCTGCGCAAGTGCCGCTCGGAGATGGCGACGTACTTTCCTGCCGTGCCGATGGTGGTGCGGGCACCCGGGGCCGAACCTCGGGCCTGAGGGGCCTGACCGTCTGACCTCAGACGGAAGGCGGGCGGAGCAGGCTCGCGACGATGGTGCGCGCCATGGTCTCGGCGCGCTGCCGCGAGTAGCTCTGTCCTTCGGAAAGCACCGGATAGACCACACCGCCGAGCAGCGCATCGGCAGCCGCTGACGCCAGGTCGGGATCGATCTGCTCGGCGAGCAGCCGGGTGCGCACCGAGTCGAGCAGGGGATGGCTGAAACCTGCCCGCAGCCGTGCCGCGGTGTCCTCGTGTTCCAGTGAGGCGGCGGTCAGGATGCGCAGCATGGCGTTGCCGCGTTTCGTGGTCAGGGCCGACGCCAGCGTACGGGCCCAGGAGACCAGGTCCGCGGTGACGTCATCGGTGCGCGGCATGGTGGCCAGGATCTTGTCGGCGTCTTCCAAGAGCACGTCGGCGACCAGTGCGGGCCGGCTCGGCCACCAGCGGTAAATGGTCTGCTTGCCGACCCCGGCTCGGGCAGCGACAGCCTCGATGCTCAGCCCGTCAAAACCCCGCTCCAGCAGAAGTGCGCGGGTGGCCTCGATGATGGCGACCCGCGACTTCTCGCTGCGGCGTCGCGGGGGCTCAGAGTTTGTCGGCACCGCCTCGTCGGCAGTGGGGGTCATCGGCACGTCCTCGTCGGTCCTTTGCAGGGATCTTTACACGGAAAGCTACCCACCGTAGTCTCCCACAAGACGAGACGTAGCGTCTCGTTAATTCGGAGAACGACGAACGCAAGGGCGCATGGCAACAAAGAAACTGGTCATCGGGGCCAGCGGTTTCCTCGGATCGCATGTCGCCAGGCGACTCGTCGAGCGCGGCGAGGATGTTCGGGTACTCATCCGCAACACCAGCTCCACCCGCGGGATCGACGACCTCGACGTGGAGCGGGTCTACGGGGACATCTTCGACCCAGAGTCGGTGCGTGCCGCGATGGATGACTGCGACGTCGTGTACTACTGCGTCGTCGACGCCAGGGCCTGGCTCAGCGACCCGGCCCCGCTGTGGCGAACCAACATCGAAGGGCTGCAAGAGGTTCTGGACGTCGCGGTCGAGGCGGGGCTGAGCAAGTTCGTCTTCACCAGCTCGATCGCCACCATCGGCATCGCCGAATCCGGGCTTGCCACCGAGGATCTGCCGAACAACTGGCTCGACGTCGGCGGCGACTACGTGCACACCAGGGTGCTCGCCGAACAGATGGTGCTGCGCTACGCCCGCGAGCACGGTCTGCCCGCCGTCGCGATGTGTGTGTCCAATACCTATGGACCCGGCGACTGGTTGCCGACACCGCACGGGGGTCTGGTCGCCGCCGCGGTACGGGGCAAGATGCCGTTCTACGTCAAGGGCGCGGCAGCCGAGACCGTCGGCATCGCGGACGCCGCCGAGGCACTGGTCCTGGCCGGTGAGCGCGGCCGGGTCGGCGAACGCTACATCGTGTCCGAACGTTTCATGAGCGCTCAGGAGATCTACCAGACCGCCTGCGCGGCGGTCGATGTCGAGCCGCCCCGGCGTGGGATTCCGGTCCGTGTGCTGGCCGCTGCAGGCGCGGTGGTCGATCCGCTGGCCCGGCTGCGCAAGAAGGAGAACCAGCTCAGCCCGCTGACCGTGCGGCTCATGCACGTGATGTCGCCGATGGATCACGGCAAGGCGGTCCGCGAACTCGGATGGCAGCCGAGGCCGACGACGGAGTCCATCGTCGAAGGCGCCCGCTTCTTCGCCGCCAGGAGGCGCGCATGACCCACGTGTCCATCGCTCTGACCCCGGAGCAACAGCAGCTCAGTCAGGCCGTCGAGCAGTTCGCGGCCCGGCACGCGCCGATCGATGCGACCAGGGCCGGTCTGGACGATCTGGCCGCAGGCCGACCACCATCCTGGTGGGACACATTGGTGGACAACGGCTTCCATGCTGTTCATCTACCGGAATCGGTCGGCGGGCAGGGCGGTGGACTGACGGACATGGCCTGCGTACTGGAGGCTGCGGGCTCAGCGCTGCTGCCGGGGCCGCTGCTCACCACCGCGATCGCCGGGGCCGCGGCGGCCGGCCTGCAAGGCGCGGCCGCATCGACGCTCCTCAAGGAGATCGCCGCGGGCGCACGCGCAGTCGTGCTGTCCGGTGAGCACTCCGCCTTCACGGCTCGACGCGACGGTGACGGGTGGCGCCTGACCGGGTCGTCCGGGCCGGCCCTGGGGATCTGCTCGGCACAGCGTGTCGTGGTGCCCTTCACCGACGAGACGGGCGCCCTGGCCTGGGCAGTGCTGAATCCGGCTGAGGCGCAGGTCGAATCGCGTCGGGGCACCGACCTGACCACCGATCTGGGCATCCTGCACCTGCACGATCTGGCAGTGCCGGCCGGCGCGGTCCTGCCCGGACTGGACGCCGGCCGGGTCAGCGATCTGATCGTCGCATTCACCGCGGCGACAGCAGCCGGCATCACCCAGTGGTGCGTGGACACCGTGACCGAGCACCTACGCACGCGAGAACAGTTCGGCAAGCCGATCGGGACGTTTCAGGCGTTGCAGCACAAGGCGGCGATGCTGCTGGTGAACAGCGCACTGGCGACGGCAGCGGCCTGGGATGCGGTGCGTGCCCTCAACGGATCCGCGGACACCGACCAGCACCGGCTGACCGCCTGCTCGGCCGCGGTGAGAGCGGTCATGCCGGTTCCCGGCCTCGTGCTTGAGACGCTCACCATGCTCGGGGCCATCGGGTACACCTGGGAACACGACCTGCACCTGTACTGGCGCCGGGCCACCAGCCTGGCCGCCTCGATCGGTCCGGTCTCGCGCTGGACCCGCGAGCTCGGCGAGTTGTCGGCCACCGTCGTCCGCGACGTCACGGTTCACCTCGGCGACTCCGATGCCGACTTCCGGGCCCGGGTCGCCGACGTGCTGGACCGTGCACTCACGCTGTCCGACAGCGGTTTCGGAGACCAGGACGATCGCGGTGAGTCCCCCGTGGGAGACCGGCGCAACCTGCTCGCCGACTCCGGACTGATCACTCCGCACTGGCCCGCGCCGTGGGGATGCGACGCGACCGTACGCCAGCAACTCATCGTGGACGAGGAGTTCGGCAAGCGAGCCGGCCTCGTGCGGCCTTCGGTGGGTATCGCCGAATGGATCCTGCCGAGCGTCATCGCGGCCGGAACCCCGGATCTGCAGGACCGTTTCGTGCCCGCGACCCTGCGCGGGGACCTGTCCTGGTGTCAGCTGTTCAGTGAGCCGGGCGCGGGTTCCGACCTGGCCTCCCTGAGTACCCGGGCCGTGCGGGTCGAGGGCGGTTGGCGCATCAACGGGCACAAGATCTGGACGTCGCTCGCACATCGAGCCGACTACGGAGCGCTGCTGGCCCGCACCGATCCGGACGCCCCCAAGCACCGCGGCATCGGTTACTTCATCCTCGACATGCGGTCACCCGGAGTCGAATTCAAGCAGATCACCCAGTCCAGCGGGCGATCCGAATTCAATGAGGTGTTCCTGACCGACGTGCTCGTGCCCGACGAGATGCTGCTCGGGGACCCGACTTCGGGCTGGCAGTTGGCCATCAGCACCATGGCCCACGAACGGGTGGCGATCAGCGGCTACGTCAACATCGACCGGATGGGCGCCCTGCGTGAACTCGTCGCGGTCAGCCCCGATCCCGACCCGGTGCTGCACGCCATCGGCGAGATCGACGCCTACACCAACGCGCTCAAGGCACTGGGGGTCCGCGAGACGCTGCGCCTGCTCGACGGGCAGGCGCCCGGTCCGGCGTCGAGCATCGCCAAGGTGGCCACCAACGTGATGCTGCGCCGTGCGGCCGAACTCACCCTCGGCCTCACCGGACCGCTTGCCCTGGAACAGGACAGCCAACCGGCTGTGGTGGCGCCTTACCTGGACCTTCCCGCCGAGTTGATCGGCGGCGGCACCACCGAGATCCAGCTCAACATCATCGCCCAGCTGATCCTGGGACTACCCCGCAAGTGAGGAGTGAGTATGAGACCGCGTAGGGGATTACAGGGCGACGCCGCGATCGTCGGCTACGTCGAGTTGCCGCCGGAACGCATGTCGAAAGCCTCGCCGGCTCCGTTCACCTTGGAGCAGTGGGCCCTGCTGGCAGCAGCGGCCCTGGAGGATGCCGGTCTGTCCGCCGAGGAGGTCGACGGCATCGTCACCTCTCATCTGGGCGAGTCGGAGATCTTCGTACCGTCTACCGTGGCCGAATACCTCGGTGTACGAGCGAACTTCGCAGAGTTGCTGGACCTCGGTGGGGCGAGCGCAGCAGGCATGGTGTGGCGGGCGGCCGCCGCAATCGAACTCGGCCTGTGCGACGTGGTGCTGTGTGCTCTGCCTGCGCGTTACATCACCCCGTCCTCCGAGTTGAAACCGAAGACGCTGACCGATGCGGTGTTCTTCGGTTCGTCCAGCAACCAGTTCGGCTCGCCGCAGGCCGAATTCGAGATTCCCTACGGCAACCTCGGTCAGAACGGGCCGTACGGGCAGGTGGCCCAACGTTATTCCCACGAGTACGGCTACGACGAGCGGGCGATGGCAAAGATCGTGGTGGATCAGCGGGTCAATGCCAACCACACCGACGGCGCCATCTGGAAAGACACCCCGCTGAGCATCGAAGACGTGCTGGCCAGCCCGGTGATCGCCGATCCACTACACATGCTCGAGATCGTGATGCCGTGCGTCGGTGGGGCCGCGGTCGTCGTGGCCAGCGCCGAGGTGGCTGCCCGTTCCCGCAACCGGCCGGTGTGGATCAAGGGTTTTGGTGAACACGTGCCCTTCAAGACCCCTACCTACGCCGAGAATCTGTTGGACACGCCGATGCGCAAGGCGGCCGATACCGCGTTCGGGATGACCGAGCTGACGCGCGACCAGATGGACATGGTGTCGATCTACGACTGCTACACGATCACGGTGCTGCTCAGCCTGGAGGACGCCGGATTCTGCGAGAAGGGCAAGGGCATGTCCTTCGTGTCCGATCATGACCTGACCTTCCGCGGAGATTTCCCGCTGAACACCGCAGGCGGCCAACTCGGTTTCGGGCAAGCAGGATTGGCTGGCGGCATGCACCACGTGTGTGACGCCACCCGCCAGATCATGGGCCGTGCCGGCGCGGCCCAGATCAGCGACTGCAATCGCGCGTTCGTGTCCGGCAACGGCGGCATCCTGTCCGAGCAAACCACTCTGATCCTGGAAGGCGACTGAAACCGATGACCGGATTCGCCCGGCCGATGCCGGTGAAAACCCCTACCAGCGCGCCGTTCTGGGATGCGCTCGCGCAGCACCGCATCGCCATCCAGTACTCGCCGTCGACGCAGGCCTACGTGTTCTACCCGCGCGTGCTGGCGCCCCGCACCCTCGCCGATGACCTTGAATGGCGCGAGATCTCGGGGATGGGCACGCTGTATTCCTTCACGGTGGCCCGCCGCCCCGTGGGCCCGCATTTCGCGGACGCAGTTCCGCAAATGCTTGCGATAGTAGAATGGGACGAGGGTCCGCGGTTCTCCACCGAACTGGTTGACGTCGCACCCGAGGATCTCTGCGTCGGAATGCGTGTCAAGCCCGTTTTCTGCGAGTACCCGGATGCCTTTGCTGGGACCGGTGTGACAATGCTGCGCTACACGCGGGCTTGATCACATCGCTTGGCAGGAGGCTCACAGGAGAGGAGTATGGAGCCATGCTAACCATACGAAAACTCATGGGGTCAGTGTTCGTAGCGGGAGCTGCGGTGGCGATTGCAGCAGGACCGACCGCCGTACTTATGACTGACGCGCCCGCGACGACGATCAGTGCTCAACCCAGCGGCGGCGGTGACGCCGGCGGTGGCGGTGGCTGCGACAGCGGCCCCGGCTGGAACGGTTGCGGTGGCTGGAACCCGGCCCAGGGTGGCTGGGGCCACGGCTGCTTGAACGGCATCTGCGGTGGCTGGGACGGCCAGCGCGGTTGGGGCAACTGACACCCCGAGGTGACCATCCCGGCATGAGACTGCCGGGATGGATCACCCTGCCATGACCACACATTGGACGCCGGGTCGTCTCGGCGACCTCACCGGTACGCGCATCATCGTGACCGGCGCGACCAACGGGGTCGGCCTCGGCACGGCCAGGGCACTGACGCGCGCAGGCGCGCACGTGATCCTCGCCGTTCGTAACACTGCGCTGGGCGCGCAGCGTGTGGCGGAGATCGGCGGATCCACCGAGGTGATCGAGCTCGACCTCGCCGATCTGTCTTCGGTACGCGCCTTTCCCGGACGCCTCGACGGCGATGTCGACATCCTGATCAACAACGCCGGCGCGCTCTCCCAGCATCGGACCGACACGGTCGACGGTTTCGAGATGACCATCGGCACCAACCTGCTCGGTCCGTTCGCGCTGACGAATCTGCTGTTCGACCGGGTCCGCAAGCAGATCGTCAACGTCGGCTCCGAAGCACACAAGTCCGCGACGTTGCACCTCGACGACATGCACCTGCGCCACCACAAGTGGACGGTGATGGGTGCCTACGGCCGGTCGAAGCTGGCCGTCATGTTGTGGGGCCTTGAACTCGACCGCCGCCTGCGGACCGCGAAGTCGCCCTTGGTCACCCAACTCACGCATCCGGGTTGGGTCGCCTCCAACCTGCCGAACGTCTCGGACAAACCGTTGATGAGCGCGGTACAGCGCGGTGTCAAGGCAGTGGCCGATGTGTTCGCCAACGACATCGACGCGGGGGCGGCGCCCACGCTGTACTGCCTGAGCGAACCGATCCCGCCCGGAAGCTATGTCGGGGTGGAAGGCCGGTTCGGGCTCCGTGGCGGACCCGTACTGATCGGACGTTCCGCGGTGGCGTGCGACTACGAAATCGCTGCGGGCGTTGTCGAATTCGCCGAGCGGGAGACCGGCACGGTCATTCCGGTCTAGCCGGCCCGGGTCAGGGCCTGGACCGCCGGACCGAACATGCCCTGCTTGATCGCGCCCAGGGTGCCGGAGTCCTTGCCGCCCAACGGCCGCAGTAGTTCGGTGGCCGTGATGGTCACCGAACCCTCGGTGGCCGTGGCGTCGACCAGGCCGTACGCCTTGGCATCGATGCCGCCGAACCGGCGGCCCGTGGTCATCGACGCGACCGCGGCCTGCGGGGTCAGCTTGGCCTGGATCAGCGCCGCCATGCCCGGGGTGAACGGGATCCGGATGTCGACCTCGGGGAAGCAGAAGAAACCGCGGTCGTCGCGCATCACCCGGAAGTCGTGGGCGATGGCGAGCATCGCGCCCGCCCCGAAGGCGTGTCCGACCACGGCCGCGGCCGTCGGGATGGGCAGTGTCAGCATGCGGGCCAACAGGCCCTGTACCCGGCCGACGTACCAATCTCCCTGATCACTGTGGGCGCCAAGCCAATCCAGATCGAGACCGTTGGAGTAGAACTTGCTGTCCGCGGTCGTCACCAGGCCGTGTGCGCCCCTGGCGAGGACCGCGTCGAGTTGTGCATCGACTTCGTCGAGGAATTCCGGGGAGAACCGGTTCTCGTCGTCGCCGAGATCGAGGATGGCGATGTCGCCGTCGTAATCAAGATTTGTGGCCATGGGATTCCTTCCTTCGGGGGTTGGGGGCGGGTCCTACCGCCAGCACGGCCGCCACGGCGGCACTGAGATGATGGCGGGAAGTCGGGTCGTCGATGCGGTTGCGGTGCAGCAGGATCGCGGTCGGTAGGTCGACGATGCAGGTCGTCACGGTGTCCACCGCGGCCCGGTCGCGCCGGTCCCACGTGGCCATCGAGAGTTCGATCATCAAGTCCACCAACTGTTTTTCCAGCTCGCGTATCTGCTCGGTCAGCTCGGCGGGGAGGTCATGGCCGAGCACCTGGTCGCGACTGACCTGCAGCAGCAGTCGTGCGGAAGCCAGGTGGCGTTCGGCGAAGATCACCGGCGCGTAGGCGGCCGCGGCGATCGCGTCGGCGCCGCGGTGCGCCGCGGTGACCAGCTCACGCTGCAGGACCAGGAATCGGCGCCCGGCCCGGAGCCAGACCTGGCCGAGAAGGCCGGCCCGTGAGCCGAACGAGTGATACAGCGCGCCGTTGGAAACGCCGACGGCATCGCTGATCGCGCGGATGGTCACCGAGGCCGGTCCCGAGTGCACGGCCAGGGCTTCGGCGGCGTCGAGCACCGAATCCGGGTCGTAGACGCGAGGGCGAGGCACGCGGCCACCATAACAGAGCAATCGCTCTGTTATGCAAGAGGCGGGTTGACGCGCACTAAGGTGACCCTTAGTTTGTGGGGGTAACTTTCCTGTGGAGGTAGTCGTGGCCGGAACCGGTGCTCCCGCGCGCGTGGGTGGGCGCCCGCCGCTGATCGCGGTGTCCGACATCGTCTCCGCCGGTCGCGAGCTCGGCATGCGCAACCTGAGCATCAATGCCGTCGCCGCTCGGCTCGGGGTCTCCGCGACCGCGTTGTACCGCCACATCAGCGGCCGCTGGGAACTTGAGCGCCTGGTCGGGGAGAGCCTGCTCGCCGAGTTGGAGTTCGTCGACGATCCGGCCCGGTCCGTCGAAGACCATCTGCTGGCATTCGGGGTCAGCCTGCACCGGTTCACCCTGGACAATCCGGGCCTGGCCACCTACATGCAGGTGCTGTTCCCGCGTGGGGAGGCCGGGGCCCAGCTGCTGACCGACGAGATCGCCGCACTGGGCAGGCGCGGCTACACGGCCGAGGGGGCAGCGCTGCTCAGCAGTTCGGTGGCCGTGCTCGCGATCGGGCTGGCCGCCCAGCACGAACTCAAGGCCGAGGCCAGCGGTGGCGACGAATTCGTCGTGGAACGCGATGCCGCCGCCCAACGACTGGCCGGTGACGCGGCGCTCGGACCGGTGCACACGGCGGGTATGCAACTCAGTGGCCCGCAGTATCTGGAACTTCTGATGAACGCGCTGATCCGGGGACTGCTGACGTCCGTGGTCCCCGGCAGGCCGATGACCGACATCGTGGCGGATCTGACCGCCCAGGGAGAGGACCGCTGATGGCACGCGGATTTCAGGGAGTGATGATGCGCGGCTTCGGTGCGCGTGATCACCAGGCGACGGTGGTCGAGACCACCTATCTGACACCGAACATGCTGCGCCTGCGCCTGGTGTCGCCGACGGTGTTCGAGGACGCCATCGCCGAGCCGACGTCGTACCTGCGTTTCTGGGTTCCGGACCCCGACGGCTCGAAGACCGAGTTCCAACGGGGCTACACCATGTCCGAAATGGATCCGGACACCGGGCATTTCGCGGTGGACGTGGTGCTGCACGAGCCGTCGGGACCGGCGTCGAAGTGGGCGCGCGCTGCGAAGCCGGGCGACACGATCCCGGTGATGGCCCTGGGCTCCACGGGATTCACCGTGCCCGAGGATCTGCCCGCCGGCTACCTGTTGATCGGTGACGCGGCGGCCATACCCGCCATCAACGGGATCATCGGTGCGCTGCCGCGCGACATCCCGATCGAGGCCTATCTCGAGCAGCACGACGAGAACGACCTGCTGATCCCGATCGCCGAGCACCCACGGCTGCAGGTGCACTGGGTCAAGCGCCACGACACGACCTCGCTGGCCGCCGCGATCGAGGCCAGGGACTGGTCGGACTGGTACTGCTGGGTGACACCGGAGGCCGGTTCGCTCAAGCACCTGCGTGCGCGGTTGAAGGATGAGTTCGGCTTCCCCAAGTCCGAACTGCACGCCCAGGCCTACTGGACCGAGGGCCGGGCCATGGGCACCGACCGCACGGAAGCCGAGCCCGGCCCTGAGGCCGAGTCCGAAACCGCTGACTCCGAAACGGTTGTGGCCGAGCCTGTAGCCGCCGCAGCCACGGCTGCGCCCGCACGTGGTACCTGGCGCGCGCAGGGTGCGGGACGGCTGCTGGCCCCACTGAAAACCCCGCTGATCGTGTCGGGCGTGCTGCAGGCGATCATCACCCTGATCCAGCTGGCGCCCTTCGTCCTGCTGGTCGAGTTGGCCCGGCTGCTGCTGTCCGGAGCCGACGAATCCCGGTTGTGGACACTGGGTTTGACCGCGGTCTGGCTGTTGGGTCTGGGCGCACTGCTGGGTGCCGGCCTGACCTTGTGGCTGCACCGGCTCGACGCGAAGTTCGCCCGTGAGTTGCGGACCCGGCTGTTGACGAAGATGGCCCGATTGCCGCTCGGCTGGTTCACCGCCCGCGGTTCGGGCTCGATCAAACAGCTGGTGCAGGACGACACCCTGTCACTGCACTACCTGGTCACCCACGCCATCCCGGATGCCGTTGCGGCGGTGGTTGCCCCGGTGGCCGTGCTGGTCTACCTGTTCACCGTCGACTGGCGCCTGGCGCTGGTGCTGTTCATCCCGGTGCTCACCTATCTGGTGCTGATGTCGGTGATGACCATCCAGTCCGGTGCCAAGATCGGCCAGGCGCAACGCTGGGCCGACCGGATGAGTGGAGAGGCCGGCGCCTACCTCGAAGGCCAGCCTGTCGTCCGGGTGTTCGGCGGCGCGGCGTCGTCGAGTTTCCGCCGCCGCCTCGACGAGTACATCGGATTCCTCGTCGGCTGGCAGCGCCCGTTCACCGGCAAGAAGTCGCTGATGGACCTCGTCACCCGGCCCGGCACGTTCCTGTGGCTGATCGCCGCCGTCGGCACCCCGATGATCATCGGCGGCTCGATGGACCCCGTCGATCTGCTGCCCTTCCTGTTGCTCGGCACCACATTCGGTGTCCGGCTGCTCGGGGTGGGCTACGGACTGGGTGGGATCCGCGGTGGCATGCTGGCCGCCCGCCGCATTCAGAACGCACTCGACGAGGCGGACCTGGCGCTGCTCGAGCACCCGGGTGAGCCGGGTTCCGCGGCCGCCGTGGTGTTCGACGGCGTGACCTTCGGGTACCGGCCGAGCGTTCCGGTGATCCAGGACGTCTCGCTGACCTTGCGTCCGGGTACTGTCACCGCGCTCGTCGGTCCCTCGGGCTCGGGCAAGTCCACCCTGGCCGCGCTGCTGGCCCGGTTCCATGACGTGGGTACGGGATCGATCCGCCTGGACGGCAAGGACATCCGGTCCTTACCGGCTGACGAGCTGTACCGCCAGGTCGGGTTCGTGCTGCAGGAGACCCAACTGGTGGCGGGTACCGTCGCCGAGAACATCGCGCTGGCCGACCCGGACGCCGACCAGACCCGGATCGAGCAGGCCGCGCGCGACGCCCAGATCCACGAGCGGATCCTGCGCCTGCCCGACGGATATCAGACGGTGCTCGGGGCATCGTCGGCACTGTCCGGCGGTGAGCGGCAACGACTCACCATCGCCAGGGCCATCCTGGCCGACACCCCGGTACTGATCCTGGACGAGGCCACGGCCTTTGCCGACCCGGAATCGGAATACCTTGTGCAGCAGGCGCTCAACCGATTGACCAAGGACCGGACCGTGCTGGTGATCGCGCACCGGTTGCACACCATCACCCACGCCGACCAGATCGTGGTGCTCGACGGCGGCCGGGTCGCCGAAACCGGCACCCATGAAGAACTGCTCGCCGCCGAGGGGCGTTACCACCAGCTCTGGCAGACCGGTCAGTCACTGCATCCCAGCGACGCCGTTACCGCAGGAGAGGCCGCACGATGATCCGCACCTTGATCGCTCTCATCCCGGCGGATCGCCGCGGCCGGGTCGGCGTCTACGCCACGCTGACCCTCGTTTCGGTGGTGATCCGCGCGGCCGGCACCGTGCTGCTGATTCCCCTTGTGGCAGCGTTGTTCAGCGATGCGCCGCGTGACGCGCTGCCGTGGCTGGGCTGGCTCACCGCCGCCACGGTCATCGGCTGGATCGTCGACACCGCAACGTCACGGCTGGGATTCGATCTGGGCTTCGCCCTGCTCGACAACACTCAACACGATGTGGCCGATCGGCTGCCCGGCATCCGGATGGACTGGCTCGGGAGCGAGAACGGGGCGAACACCGCCAACGCCCGCCAGGCCATCGCGGCGACCGGACCCGAACTCGTCGGCATGGTGGTCAACCTCCTGACGCCGTTGATCGGGGCGATTCTGCTCCCCGCAGCCATCGGCATTGCGCTGCTGTTCATTTCGGTCCCACTCGGGTTGGCCGCGCTGGCCGGTGTCGTGATCCTGCTCGGTGCGTTCTGGGCCTCGGGCCGGCTGAGCCGCAAGGCCGACACGGTGGCCGACGAGACCAACCGGGCATTCACCGAACGGATCATCGAGTTCGCCCGCACCCAGCAGGCGCTGCGCGCCGCCCGGCGGGTGGAACCGGCCCGCAGCATGGTCGGCGACGCCCTGGCCGCCCAGCACGGCGCCAGCATGCGGCTGCTGCTCATGCAGGTGCCGGGACAATTGCTGTTCAGCCTGGCCAGCCAACTGGCACTGCTGATCCTGGCCGGCATGGCCACGATGCTGACGGTGCGCGGCGCTCTCGGCGTGCCCGAGGCGATCGCGATGATCGTCGTCGCCGCGCGCTACCTCGAGCCGTTCACCTCACTGTCGGAGCTGGCCCCGGCGATCGAAACCACCCGGGCCTCGCTCGGCCGGATCCGAGCCGTGCTCGATGCCCCCGTCATGGCCACCGGCAGCGCGACGCTGGATACGAACACCGCACCCCGCATCGAATTCGAAGGCGTGAGTTTCGGTTACGGAACCACCCCGGTACTGGAGGACGTCAGCTTCGTCCTGGAGTCCGGCGGAACCACCGCGATCGTCGGTCCGTCCGGATCGGGCAAGAGCACGATCCTGTCGCTCATAGCCGGCCTGCATCATCCGAGCTCCGGCCGGGTTTTGATCGACGGAGTCGACACCGCCCAGATGGATGCCGAAACCCGTAGGGCGGCAACCAGTGTGGTGTTCCAGCATCCCTACCTGTTCGACGGATCGATCCGGGACAACATCCTGGTCGGCGACCCGGACGCCGACGCCGGGCAGCTCGCCACCGCGGCGCGGCTGGCCCGTGTGGACGAGTTGACGGCGCGGCTGCCCGACGGCGACGGCGCCAAGGTCGGTGAAGCCGGGACGGCGCTGTCGGGCGGTGAGCGTCAGCGGGTCAGCATCGCGCGCGCCCTGGTCAAGCCGGCGCCGGTACTGCTGGTCGACGAGGCGACCAGCGCGCTGGACACCGAGAACGAGGCCGCCGTGGTCGACGCCCTGACCGCGGACGAGAAGTCGCGCACCCGTGTCATCGTCGCGCACCGCCTGGCCAGCATCCGGCACGCGGACCGGGTGCTGTTCCTCGACGGCGGAAAGGTGGTCGAGGACGGCAGTATCGACGAACTGTTGGCCGCGCGAGGACGTTTTGACGAGTTCTGGAACCAGCAGCGTGAGGCCGCCGACTGGCAGATCACCCACTGACTGAACTGCGTTATCCCTGAACACAAATTGGTGTCCGGTGCGTCGTCGCACCGTTGCTAATGTCACCGGTGTCCAGGCAGACGAAATTTGGGGGTACCGCATGCGCGGGTCGGAGGCGGAATCCGGTGGGCACCGTCGAAAGTGGTGGCCGGCCACGCTCGTCAGCATCGCAGGTCTCGTCAGCGGCTGTTGGCTCCCCTTTCCGTCCGCTGTTGAACTCGATCCGGTCAGTTACCCCGGCCGGGTCGGCGTACCAGGTCAGGTGTTGTTGCCGTCGCTGCAATCGGAGCCGGTGCCAGGATGGCGGGTGGATCTCAACAAGATCCTTTCCCAACCGGTCAAGATCAACCCGGAATATATCGGCAACGACGGCAACCGCGCCTACTTCACCGTCGAGTATCTGGTCCGCACAAAGGGGCTGAGGAAGACCGCGGTGCTGGGCATCGATGTCTCGAACGGTACGACGCTCTTTCCTCCGGTGGATATCCCCGATGCCCGATCCGCCGACTGCTTTCTCAACGGCCCGCGACGGCTGGTGTGTGTCAACGATCTGTTGAGCGATGATCGCGACGACGTGTGGGTTGTCGACAGTGGCGCGGGCGCCGTCATCGCGCACGTTCCGACCGGACTTCGTCCACAACAGGAAGGCGCGCGAGCGCTTGAAGTGAAGCAGGTGGGCAACTATGCGGTCGCGTTGGAAAAGGGTGTCGGAGCGCACGGCATCGGAGACCAGGGACAACTGACGTGGTCGGTGGCGGGCGACGGTGACCTGCTGTCGACGTTCGACCAAAGCCGATTCCCGGGCGACCCGCCGACAACGGTCGCGGCGACCATGAATGCCGACGGTCCGGAGACCGTGTTCTCTGTCGTCGACGGGGCGGTGCTGGCCGAGAACGTCGACCGGCGAGTCGAACCCGTCATCGGCGGCTTCATGATGGATGAGCAGCGCGGCCGTGGTTCCCAGGTGTTCGGGTTCTACGACGAGAAGGGCACCAAGGTCGGCGAATATCGCCCACCGAAGGGGGCATCGGCTGTGCCGACCGGCGAAGGTGAGCTGCCGGTGTTGGCGATCAACCTCGACGATGCGCAACTGGTGCTCGACAATCACGGCACTCCGATGTCGGTGGTCAAGACCGAGAACGCCGTAGCGGACCGATTCATCGGCGAACACCTCTTTCTCAACCACGATCTCGGTGTCCACGGACGTGACGTGGTGTGGAAGAAGTTCGACCTGACGACTGGAGACCAGGTGTCGGCGTGTTCCGGGGTACCGCTGGGTTCGATGGACTTCGTCGGCTCCGACGGCACGGTGGTGATCGGTCGATTCGAACGTGACGGGGCATTGACGGCAGTCGACACCGATACCTGCGAGACGCTGTGGCAGATCGCCGATCCGCCCGCCATGTGGGCGGCCGGATCAACCCTTGTGCAGCTACTGCCGCAGAGCGCCGAGTTCACCGCGCTGGTACCGCCGACCAGGTGACTCCATCTGGGGTGCCACCCGCACGCCCGTCGGCGTACTAGCCGATCGGATACTTGAACCAGACCTACTGTAACTATTACAGTTGGGCGTCCCACAATGATGTCGGGGCGGGTTGGGTATTCCAGCGGGAGGCCATGTTGACGACGGCGCAGGTGGTGTTCGACCCGTTCTCGGCGGATTTCTTCAACGGCCCGTACGAGACCTATCGGCGAATGCGGGAGGAAGCCCCGGTTTATTACAGCGCCGAATACGACTTCTACGCGCTGACCCGGCACGTCGACGTAGCGGCCGCATTCAAGGACTTCGAGACGTACTCGTCGGCGTACGGCGTCGACCTCGCCATGGTCCGGACGGGACAGAAGGCGCCGGCGAAGATGATCATCTCGCTGGATCCGCCCGAGCACCGGCACATGCGCAGCCTGGTGAACAAGGTCTTCACCCCCAGGGCGATCACGGCGTTGCGGGACATGGTGTCCCAGCAGATCGATCGCTACCTCGGAGCTGTCGATCCGGCGGGATTCGATGTGGTGTCCGACTTCTCGGCGTACTTCCCGGTCGAGGTCATCACCACCATGCTCGGGGTTCCGCCGGAATCACGCCAGCAGGTGCGGCTGTGGATCGATGCCTCGCTGCACCGGGAGCCGGGCCAGATCGAGATGTCGGAATCCGGGATCGAAGCGATGGCCCAGTCCTGGCTGTTGTACTACGACCTGATCAAACAGCGCCAGGCCGAGCCGCGCGACGACATGATCAGCCGGCTGATCTCGGCCGAGATCGAGCGCGAGGACGGCGAGCTGACCCGCCTGCGCAATTCCGAAATCGCGGGATTCGCCACCCTTCTCGGCGGTGCCGGGGCCGAGACGGTGACCAAGCTGGTCGGTGCGGCCACCGTGATGTTCGCCCGTCACCCCGAACAATGGCAGCGTCTGCGCGAGGACCGCAGCAAGATACCGGCCGCGATCGAGGAACTGCTGCGGTACGAGGCTCCGGCTCAGTACAACGTTCGACGTTCGCAACGTGAGATCGACCTGCACGGTGTGACGATACCGGCGGGCAAGCCGGTGTTCCTGGTCGGCGGTTCGGCCAACCGTGATCCCGATGCCTGGACGGACCCCGACGTGTTCGACATCGACCGGGACCGTACCGAGGCCCAGAACCTCGGATTCGGATACGGGATCCACAGCTGCCTCGGTGCCGCGCTGGCGAGATTGGAATGCAGCATCGCCCTGGACAAGCTCCTGGACTTCATGCCGCGCTACGAGGTGGCGTGGGACCGCTGCGAGCGAGTGAGTATGCAGAACGTGGCGGGCTGGGCCCACGTCCCGGTGCGGGTACTGCGATGAAGGGCGAAAAAGGCGGCGGCGCAGTCGGATACCGTATGCACGTGGTGGCCCGGGACGCCGCGGAACTCGCGGCCAATGCCGGCGGCCTGATCGTCGACCGGACGATGAGCGGCTGGCGGGTGACCGTGGCACTTTCCGACAACGCGGTTGACGTTCGGCCGGTGCAGATCCTCGGTGCCGAGTTGGTCGATGACGTGACCTCACCGGGGCTTCCGGACGAGGAGCAGTGCGTGGTGGTAATGGGTGCCGACGTATACGCCCGCGCGGTTTCGGGCGACAGTCGACAGCTCCCCGCAGGGTGTGCCGAAGTGCTGGTCTGGGGTGAATCACCGGACCCGAGCCGTCGGTTCGGACACAACCTGAGCGCGGCTGCACAGGCATTCAAGACACTGGCCGTCGCCGCAGCGCATCTCGCCGTGGAAGTAGCCGTCTCTGAGGCCTTCACCTCGGTGGCTACCAAGACCGGCGACGTCATCCTGCGTGCCTAACGCCGCCGGTCAACGGCAGCTCAGGCCTTGGCGAGCTGCTTCTGCTCGTAGAGGCGGGCCCATTCCGCGCGCGGGCGGATCGAGGTGTCGACGTCGGTTGCCTTGGCGCGCAACGCACCAACGGTGGCCTGATCCCGCGGCGTCAACGCGAACGGATCCCAGCCGAAGAACCGTGCCGAGTTCTGCCAGGTGATCTTGTTGATGTCGGAATCGCTTGCGCCGGCGGCATTCAGCTCGGCGAGCACCTGCTCGGGGGCGTCGGGCCAGAAGCAGTCGCTGTGTGGGTAGTCGCATTCCCAGGCGATGTTGTCGATACCGATCTCGTGACGCAGCTTCAGCGACGTCTTGTCGGTGACATAGCAGGCGAGTGAGTGCTCGCGGAACACGTCGGACGGCAGCTTGTCGCCGAAGTCGCGGCGCAGCCACTTCTGGTTGGTGTAGTGGCGGTCGCTTCGATCGAGATAGAAAGGAATCCAACCGATTCCGCCCTCGGAGAAGGCGAACTTGAGGTCGGGGTAGTTGCGCATCGCCGGTCCCCACAGCAGGTCCTGGGCGCACATCGCCGAGACCTGGGTGGCCAGGATGATCAGGTTGTCGATCGGCGCGTTGGGCGCCATGCTGATCGCCCCGAAGCCCGTGCCGATGTGCAGACACATCACCACGTTCTCTTCGGACAGGGTGCGGAACACCGGGCCCCAGTAGTCCTCGTCGTGGTAGCTCGGCAGGCCCTCGAGGTGTGGCAGTTCGGGCATCGTCACCGCGCGGCAACCCTTGGCGGCCACGCGGCGGATCTCGGCGCACATCCCCTCGGGAGTCCACGTCGGCAGGATCGCGATCGGGATGAAGCGTCCGGGCGCCGAACCGGCCCACTCGTCGATGTGCCAGTCGTTGTAGGCCGACACCATCACCAGCGTGACGTCTTCGCGGGTCATGTTGAGGTGGCGCGCGGAGAACCCGGTGAAGGTCGGGAAGCACATCGAGGCCAGGATGCCGTTGCGGTCCATGTCGCGGACCCGCTCGTGGACGTCGTACACACCGGGCCGCATCTCGGCGAACCCGGCCGGATCACGACCCCACTCCTCGGCAGGCCACGACACCACCGCGTTGAGACCGGACACGCCCTGCGGGCGGCCCTGGTACATCCACTGATCGACGCCCTTGTCGTCGGTCACCACGATGGGTGCCTCGGGCTTGTATTTCGCCGGCACGTGGTTGAGAAACATGTCGGGCGGCTCGACGACGTGGTCGTCGATGCTGATCAGGATCAGGTCGTCGGTCTGCATGATTCAACTAGTACCCTCGGACGGTGTGACCGTCTCTGCACTTTCGGACAGAGGTTTGACTGAACCGGCCAACATGTCCCGGCCGGTCATCGAACTGCGCCGTGGCGGCCACGCGCCGGCCGGCAGCTACCTCTACGAAGGCGACGGACTGATCACCGGCTGGCACTCCCACGAGGTGCACCAGATCGAGTACGCGCTGCACGGTGTGGTCGAGGTCGAGACCGACGCCGCGCACTATCTCCTTCCGCCGCAGCAGGCCGCGTGGATTCCCGCCGGCCTGCAACACCAGGCCGTGATGAACCCCGACGTCAAGACCGTCGCGGTGATGTTCGATGCCGAGATGATCGCCGATGGCGGCGATCGGGCTCGGATCATCGCGGTGTCCCCGCTCATTCGCGAGATGATGATCTACGGGTTGCGCTGGCCGGTCGACCGCGCCCATGGCGATGACACATCCGACACGTTCTTCCGAACGTTGGCCAACCTGGTCGTCGAGGCGCTCGATCACGAAGCGCCGCTGAGCCTGCCGACCACCGACCATCCGATCGTGGCCGCCGCGCTGGCCTACACCAAGGAGCACCTCGCCTCGGTGACAGCCGAGGACGTCAGCCGGGCCGTCGCGGTGTCCGAACGGACGTTGCGCCGCCTGTTCGCCGATACGATCGGAATCTCTTGGCGGACATATCTTCTGCATGCCCGGATGCTGCGAGCCATGGCATTGCTGGCCGGGCCCGATCAGTCGGTGCAGGCGACCGCGACGGCGGTGGGGTTCGAGAACCTCAGCTCGTTCACCCGGTGCTTCACCCAGTTTTGTGGTCAGACGCCGTCGGCGTATCGGAACCGCTCGCGTGAGGAGCATCAGGCGTCGCCAACCCGGCCCGTTCGACACTGAGCAGGCTCTCGGTGTGATGCTCGGCGCGGTAGGCCTCGCCGCCACCGTTGATCCCGAAAAGCCTTTTGCTCCAGAGCAACCAGACCACTGCGGCCAGGTTGATCACCAGGGCGCCCAGACGCAGGGCGGTCACCTTCTCGGTGAGCTCGTAGATTTCCAGCGGCAGGAAGACGCCGGTGGCGATCACCGCGAAGTACTCGCCCCATCGTTTCATCAACCACAGGCCGGCGGCCTCGGTGAACTCGACCAGGGCATAGGCGGCGACGCCGGCAGCGATCCACAGCAGGGTGGCCGACGACAACGTGAACGCCTCGCCGATGTGCCGCACGATCTTGGAATCGTCGATGTTCCAACCGATCTGGTCGGCCAGCGGCCGCATCAGCGGAATGTCCTTCTCGAACGCGTCCTGTAGCTCACTGCGCGATGCGCGCACCTTGAGGATGCCCACTGCCAGCAGCGTGAACACGATCCCGCGCACCGCCCGCTCGACGGCGAGCAGTCGCATGATGGTGCGGTCTCGCAGCAGCCGGCCGCGGGGGATCTCCGGTGCGGTGTCGGCGGGTCCGTGACCACGGGGCGGGCCGACCACGAACGTCTCGCACCGCAGACAACGCCACGCCTCCCCGACCGGGGTGTCGACGCGCAACCGGTCGCGAAGTTCCGGTTCGTCCGGGGCAAACGTGGCGTGACCGCGCAGCCCGCATGACCGCAGCGCGAAATCGACCATGTCAGCACCGTAGCCCGGCCGAACCGGCTAAGCGCGGCAGCTGAGCTCCATGCTGTCGCTGTCGCGGGCCAGGAAGTTCACGCTGACATACCCGTTGGCTTGCTCGCGGACATGATCCAGATACGGCTGGGTGTCGGCCATCGACGTGTTGTCCGCGACCAGCAGTGCGCCCGTGGCGAGTTGGGGCTCGAGAAGTTTGAGCACCGGCAGATAGAGCTCCTTCCAGCCGTCGAGCAGGACGAAGCCGATGTCGCCCGTCACCGTCTTGAGCGTCTCCAGCGCGTCGCCCTCCAGCACGGTGATGACGTCGTCGAGGCCGCTCTCGGCGAAGGTCTGCTTGGCCGCAGCGATCTTCGCGGCACTGAGCTCGGTGGTGAAGACCCGGCCGGTTCCGTTGTCGCGCACGGCCGATGCCAGGTGCAGCGCCGAGAGGCCGAACGACATGCCGAACTCGATCACGATCGCGGGCTTGGTGGCCCGAACCAGGGAGTAGAGCAGCCGGCCGGCCTCCCGCGTCACCGGCATGTAGATGTCGCTGAGGGCATCCGCACGTTCCTGCGCGGTGGCACCGGACAGATCGGCGAAGCGGCCCGACCCGCCCTCGCGCATCTTCTTGAACTGCTCGTCGGAGGCGGCGTACATCCGGTCCAGCGCGTCCGCGACGCGCGCGTCGTCGAGAGTGGTAGTCACGCTGACGAACCTACGCCGAAGGGTGAATTATGGCCGGTGTGCGAGAACTACGAGCACTCCCGCTGTCTGCCGCCATCGTTCTTGTCCTCGCCACGCTGCTGGCTCCGGTCGCGGCGGCGGGCGGCTACCGCTCCATCACCCTGACCTTCGTCCGGCACGCCCAGTCGGCGGGGAACGCCTCAGGTCTCATCGACAGCTCCACGCCGGGGCCGCCGCTGACCGATCTGGGCCGGCAACAGGCCGTCGCCAGTGCAGAACGCCTGGCACCGAACCACTACGACGGCATCTTCGCCTCGACGATGATCCGGACCCAGCAGACCGCTCAGCCGATGGCCGACGCTCTGCACGAGTCGATCACCGTGCTGCCCGGGCTCCACGAGGTCGAGGCAGGCATCTACGAGGGCCAGCCCGAGGCGAGCGCGGTCCAGACGTACTTCACCGCCCCCGAGCAGTGGCTGCGTGGTGACCGCAACGCCCGCATTCCAGGCTCGATCGACGGAAACGAGTTCGACGCCCGGTTCGACGGGGCGGTGCAGCAGATCTACGACAGCGGCGACGACGAACCTGTCGCGTACTCGCACGGCGCCGCGATCATGCTGTGGGTGCAGATGAACGTCCGCAATCCCAATCCTCAGCTGCTGATGCAGCACCCGCTCGACAACACCGGCTATGTCGTCATCAAAGGCAATCCAACCGACGGCTGGACCCTGACCGACTGGGACGGAGCGGGAAGCTAGCTGCCGAAGTGATCTACCCGCCATAAACTGGCGGAATGCGGCGCCGATCACGTCTGGGTCGAACACCGGCCGGGCGCGGTTACTGTGTGCCAAGGCAAGCGGAGATGGGAGCGCGGCTATGAGGTTTCTGTCATGAGGTTTCGGTTGTTGCCCTACGTGACCGTCGAGGTCGACGACCGGGTACGGCTGCGGGCACGCCGGGCCGGTGAGCGGCTCCGGATCAATCTCAGGGCCTACCTGCGTAGTGCCGCCGACGAGGTCGAGACCGCCAGCGGCCGGGTCCGCGACATGTGCGACAACGCGGTGAACCGCGTCGACCTGGCCGTGGCCAGCGTCAACGACAAGATCGCTCCCGCCCCGCCGACCGCTCCCACAGACTCTGCCGACGAGCCCCCGAAGCGGCATCTGCAGGTCGTCTAGCCCGGAGCAGCGCGCAGCGCGTCCGCGCTCTACGGTTGAAGGGCACTGGCCTTCTCTTCTCGAGAGGTCGACACATCGGCCCGGGAGGGGTTGACGAGGCTTGCTCGGCAACAGTCTTGCGGTGCTGTTCGCCCTGTGCGCAGCGGTTTTCGCGGCTGTCGGCATTGTGGTGCGGCAGCGCGCCACCATGGACGTGCCGCCCGAAAAGGGCGTCAGCACCGTCATGCTGCGGACCCTGCTGCGCCGCAGGCTCTGGTGGGCCGGGACCGCATCGGCGGTGGCCGGGTACGTGTTCCAGGCGCTCGCACTCGGATTCGGCTCGCTGCTCCTTGTCCAGCCGGTGCTGGTGTCGGCCCTGTTGTTCGCGCTTCCGCTCAGCGCCCGCCTGGCCCACCGGAAGGTCAGCCGCGCCGAATGGCTGTGGGCCCTGTTGCTGACCGGCGCGCTGACCGTGTTCGTGGCGCTGGCCAGGGCCAGCACCGGGACCTATGGGGTATCTGTGGCCACCACGGTCACCGTCGTCGTGGTCTGCGCCACCGCCGTCGGCCTGTGTGTCCTGGCCGCCACCCGGAGTACCAACTGGCGCCGTGCGGTGCTGTTGGCACTGGCCGTTGGCGTGATGTTCGGCGTGGTCGCCGTACTGACCAAGATCGTGATGCACACGATCGCGGTCGACGGTGTGCTCGCGGTACTCACCACGCCGGCCCTCTACCTGGTGGTGACTCTCGGGGTGGTTGCGACGCTGTTGCAGCAGTCGGCATTTCACGCCGGCTCCCTGCAGACCTCGGTGCCGACCATGCTGGTGCTCGAGCCGGTCGTGGCCGTCGTTCTCGGTTCGGTGGTGCTGGGGGAGCACCTGTCGATCACCGGGTGGGAGCCCGTTGCACTCGCGGTGGCAATCGGTGCGATGGCCGCCGCCACCATCGCACTCGGCCGGGACGAGGGCGCGTACGAGGAGAAGCTCGAGGCCGAACTGGAGGTCAAGACCACTCGGCCCGTCTGAAATTGGTGCGCCGTGACGGTCGACTCGTCATTGACCGGACTCCTGGTCACCGGTAGTGACTTTCCGGCCGGTTGGCATGTGGAGGACGTCAGCCAGAAGATGGCCGAGGAGTCGGGCAAGTCCGGCACCGGCCCGGCCGATCCTCCGGAGTGCGATTCCTCGGACAAGACCTCGCTGTCCAGCGGGGTGGCCGCCATGGTCAGCGAACGGCAGGGCACCCCGGGGGTGATCGCCACCCTCAGCCGTGAACCGGACTCCGGACTGGTGGCGGTGACCGAGAAATGGCTGAGCCAGTGTCAGGCGTTCAGCGTGGAGAAGGACGGTGTGAAAGCCGAAGCGGCGGTGCACCGCCTCGAACCGCCGGCCAGCAAGGCCGATGCCCAGGTCGGCTTCGACATGACGTCGACCGCAGGCGCCGTCGGCGAGACCATGAAGATATGATCAAGGGCTACACGGCGCAGGTCGGCGACATCGTCGTCATGTGCATCGCGGTGGGCGGCGAGTCGAGCAGCCGCAGCGTCGCGCCGGATGTCGAGATGCTCAACGCGGTGTTCACCGAGCAGGTGACCAAGGTCCGCAACGGCTGACGCACTACGGGTTGATCGTGTTCTCGCCGATCTGGCGGCCCCACACGTACTCGGACACGAGCGGCTGGCCGAGTTCGAAGTGGTTGTACGGCGCGATCGAGGCACCGATGTCCATGACCAGGTAGGGAGCCGGCCACAGGTCCTTGGTGATCGGCTGCCAGCAGCCGGGCCGGCCTTCGGGCCCGCCGGTGGCGTTCACCCGGGGCAGGTTGTCCGGATAGACCCACGCGTTGGGTGCACCGACGAGGAAGTCCTGAAGCTCGAATCCGTAGCCGTTACGGGTCTGCTGGGCGAACTTCGGTGCGGCCTCGGCGTAGTTGTGGATCATGCAGTACAGCGCCGGGCTGTTGCGGTCCAGCATCGCGCTGACCGGCAGCAGGTCCTGCGCGCCGCGGACCAGGTACGGGCCGCCGCGCTCGAAGATGTCGCCGCCGGTGTTGCCGAAGCCGACCGCGGCCACCAACGCCTGGTCGAGGTTGCCGCGCTGCTCGTTGAGGGTGCGGGCGGTGGTGACGGCGTTGGTCAGGCCGTCGAACAGGTCGGGGGCGGCGTTGGCGTAGACCTCGCCGAGGTCGGCCAGACCGGAGATGTCGCGGCGGATCTGGGGCATCCGCGGATTGAGGTCCGCCAGGATGTCGTTGCCGTTGATGATCGACTGGCCGAACTTGTCACCCAGCCCGTCGAGGGCCTGCGCCGTCGCAGTCAGGGTCTCGTTGAGCTTGATCGGGTCGATCTGCTCGGAGATCGCGGTGATCGTCTCGAACAGCGTGTTGAACTCCGTCGTCACGCCCTTGGCGCGAATCGGGATGGACGGGTCGACCCGTGCCGACGACGGATTGTCCGGTGCGACGAACGAGATGTACTTGTTGCCGAACACCGTGGTGGCCTTGAGTTCGGCGGTGACGTTCTCGGGGATCAGCTTGAGGTATTTGGGCTTGACGTCGAGCGTGAGCTGGGCCTGCTGCTCGCCGTCGACATCGGCCACGTCCACGGCGGTCAACCTGCCGATCGGCACACCGTTGAACGTGACCTTCGAACCAGGATCCATCGACAGACCAGAACGGTTGGACAACACCGTGAGCTGCGTCTTTTCCTCGAACACGCCGCGGAACTGCATCCACGTCAACACCAGCACCGCGATCACCAAGATGACCATGCCCGCGCATGCGGTCTTGTACGGCGGGTCGTACCGCCAGTGCTTGAACCGCTGTTGAAAGCGGTCCCGCACCGTCGCGGTGGATGAGGCCACGCGCAAACCTCCGACATATTGACGCAGCCAGCTAGTAAGTGAGCAAAACTGTCGCAAACAACCAGAGACAACTGCAACTACAGGCCGCCCAGTGCGGCGAACATCAAATTGCCAACTCTGGGAGACCCCCGTCACAGCGTAAGCGCTGATCAGGTATTTCTGCCGCCGTTCACGCCGACGACCTGGCCGGTGATATAGCCGGCCTCCTCAGAGATGAGGAACGAACACGTTGCTGCAATGTCCTCCGGCCGCCCTATCCGCCGTACCGGGGTGGCGTCGATGGTGTTCTGGATGTCGCCCAGCTCGCCACGAGATTCGGCGGCGCGCAGCATCGGCGTGTCGATGAAACCCGGCGGAACGGCGTTCACCGTGATGCCGGCCGGGCCGAATTCCAGGGCCAGCGACTTGGTCAGCCCGTTGACGGCGGACTTGGCTGCCACGTAGTCCGACATGTACGGCACGCCGGAGTGGGTGCTCGACGAGGAGATGTTGACGATGCGGCCCCAGCCCGCGGCGATCATGTCGGGCAGTGCGGCCTGGACGACATGGAAGACACCGTTGAGGTTGACGTCGACGACCCTCTGCCAACGCTCGAAGGTGAGTTCGGTGAACGGCGTGAAATCGCTGAGACCGGCCGAGTTCACCAGGATCGTGACGGGGCCCAACTGCTCCCGGACCGCCTTGAAGACCGCGTCGACCTGGGCCCGGTCGGTGACGTCGGCCGCGTAGGCGTGCGGGTCGTCGGAGGCGTTGAGGTCGAGGGTGGCCACCTGGTACCCGTCGGCGGCCAGCCGGTCGGCGATCGCCTTGCCGATTCCGGAGGCGCCCCCGGTGACCAATGCTGTCTTGGCTGTCATCTCTGTTCCTTTTCGTCAGCGCCGGGTGATGCGCAGGCCGAGAGCGCGGCGAGCGGCCTCGGTCAGATGGTGGTAGAGCTCCTCATCGGTGAGGCCCGCCGAAGCGATGCCCGCGCCGCCGGCGATCCCCGAGAACACCATCGCCGCCTTGACGGTGCCGGCCGGACCAGGATCGACATCGGCCAGAAGAGCCATCTGGCGGTCGATCACGGAGTCCCACTCGGGCCGGGTACGCAGGGCCTCGTTCACGCTCGGGTCGGTGCCCAGCACCGAGACCATGGCGCGGTTGTGCACGGCCAGGTCGGCGTAGCCGCGCACCATGCGATCGGCCCGGTTGTGTACGCCGCGGAGGTTCTCGGCCTCTTCGACGATCCGCTGCATCTGCCGCAGGAGCGGGTCCAGCGCAGCCGTCAGCAGTTGTTCACGGGTACGGAAGTGGTAGTAGATGGCGGCCTTGGTGAAGCCCAGCTCGTCCGCGATCATCTGCAGCGACGTGCCCGCGAAGCCGTGTCGGGTGAACAGCCGGACCGCAGCCTCGACGAGGCGTTCTCGGGTGGTGCTCGAGCCGGCCGGTTCGGCCGTGGCGGCGTCCATCGGTGCTTCCCCTCGTGTGCGCTGCGGCAAAATCTCCTTTACGATCGTAAAGGAGATTACTAGTCGATCGTAAAGTGGGGCCATCACATGTTGACGCCGTTGCCGGCCGAGGACTGGGACGATCAGGCACGCGAGGCGTTGGCCTCCACGGTGCCGCCGGAGCGTCGCCGCCCGGACAAGGTGGGCAACGCGTTGTCGACGCTGGTGCGCCATCCCATGCTGGCCGGGGCCTTTCTGCCGTTCAACACCTACCTGCAGAAGGACTCCACGTTGCCCGAGCGCATCCGTGAGCTGGTGATCCTGCGTACTGCCTTTCACCACGGCTGTGTGTACGAGTGGGGTCATCACAGTGCAATGGCGCGGCAGGTGGGGCTGAGCGAGGTCGACGTCGAGGCGGCCCGAAGTGGCTCGGCGACAGATGAATTCGACCAAGCCGTGCTGGACGCGGTCGACGAACTGCACGCCGGATCCCGGATATCGGCCGGGGTCTGGGAGCGCCTCGGGCAGCGACTCGACGACCGGCAGCGGATGGACCTGATGTTCACCTTCGGTGGCTACAGCACACTTGCCTTCGCCCTGAACACCTTTGACGTCCAGCTTGAGAACGGCGCAGGCAGCGACGAGTTCTACGCCTCGATGAGGAGCTGAGCTGACCGACGACTACGCGGAGCGGCGCACCCGGGCGGCGGCCGATTCTGGCATCGGCTCATAGCGGGCGAACTGTCGGCTGAACGTCCCGGCGCCATGCGACAGTGACCGCAGGTCGATCGCATACCGGGTCAGCTCGACCTCGGGAATTTCCGCCTTCACCACGGTCCGGTCCTCGTCGGCCTTGTCCGTGCCGAGTACGCGGCCGCGCCGCGCGGCCAGATCGCTCATCACCGCGCCCACGAGATCGTCGGGCACCACCACGGTCACGTCGTCGATGGGCTCGAGCAGGTTCACCCCGGCAGCTTCGGACGCCTCCCGCAACGCCAGCCCGCCCGCCATCTGGAAGGCGAAGTCAGAAGAGTCGACGCTGTGTGCCTTGCCGTCGACCAGCGTCACCCGAATGTCGACGACGGGATACCCGACCTCGGAACCGACCCCCTTCTCCATCTGCGCGCGTACGCCTTTCTCGACGCTCGGGATGAACTGGCGCGGTACGGATCCGCCGACGACCTTGTCGACGAACTCGAACCCGGTGCCCTCCGGCAGCGGCTCGACCTCGATGTCGCAGACCGCGTACTGACCGTGCCCGCCGGACTGCTTGACGTGCCTGCCGTGTCCTTTTGCCTTGCCGCCGAGCGTTTCTCGCAGTGGTACCCGCAGCTCGACCGTGTCCACCGACACCCCGTAGCGCCGCGACAATCCGTCGAGCACCACCCCGGCGTGCGCCTCACCCATGCACCACAGCACGATCTGGTGCGTTTCGGGATTCTGCTCGATGCGCAGCGTGGGATCCTCGGCGGCCAGCCGCTGCAACCCGACCGAGAGCTTGTCCTCGTCGGTCTTGGCGCGTGGCTGCACCGCGATCGGCAGCAGCGGGTCGGGCATGGTCCACGGGCGCAGCACCAGGGGATCAGCCTTGTCGCTGAGGGTGTCACCGGTCTCGGCCCGGCTGAGTCGCCCGATCGCACAGATGTCTCCGGCCACCACCGACGGGGCCGGGCGCTGCTGCTTGCCCAGCGGGAAGGACAAGGTGCCGATGCGCTCGTCCTCGTCGTGATCCGCGTGGCCGTGGGATCCCTCAGGTGCCACAGCGTCGTTGAAGGCAGAAAAATGGCCCGACACATGCACGGTGGCGTCGGGCCTGATGGTGCCGGAGAACACCCGGACCAGGCTGACCCTGCCGACATAGGGATCCGACGTCGTCTTCACCACCTCGGCCAGCAGCGGCCCGGACGGGTCGCAGGCCATCGGCTTGCGGGCCGCGCCGCTGGCCGCGAACACCTCGGGCAGACGGTGCTCGGGCGGCGACGGGAAGCCGCGGGTGGCGATCTCCAGCAGCTCCAGCGTGCCGACCCCGGATCCACTGCACACCGGGATCACGGGGAAGAACGAGCCGCGGGCCACCGCCTTCTCTAGGTCGGCGATCAACACCGCCTCGTCGATCTCCTCGCCGCCGAGGTAGCGCTCCATCAGCGTCTCGTCCTCCGACTCCTCGATGATTCCCTCGATCAGGGAGCCGCGGAGCTCGGCGATCTCGTCGTCATAGGCGCCGTCGGGCGGCCGGGTGGTGCGGGTGCCGTCGCTGTAGCAGTAGTAGGTGCGGGTGAGAAGCCCGATGACTCCCTCACCGGCAGGGAAGTACAGCGGCGCGACCTTGTCACCGAACGCCTGCTGGGCGCCGGCCAGGGCACTGGCGTAGTTGGCTCGGGCGTGATCGAGCTTGGTGATGACCACCGCCCGCGGCATCCCCACCGCCGTGCATTCCTGCCACAACGCCTTGGTCGGCTCGTCGATGTCCTCGTTGGCCGCGATCACGAACAGTGCGCAGTCGGCGGCGCGCAACCCGGCGCGGAGTTCCCCGACGAAATCCGCGTATCCGGGGGTGTCGATCAGATTGACCTTGATCCCGTTGTGCTGCAACGGGGCAAGCGCCAGCCCGACCGAGCGCTGCTGGCCGATCTCAGCCTCGTCGAAATCGCAGACCGTCGATCCGTCGACCACCGAACCCGCCCGGGTCAGCACACCGGCGGCGACCAGGAGTGCCTCGACGAGGGTGGTCTTGCCGCCACCCGACGGGCCGACGAGCGCCACGTTGCGAATGGCGGCGGGGCTGTCCGCGGTGGGAACAGCCCCGTTGCCGGCCGAATGGGTCTTGTCCGCCATGGCACTCCTCCTGGTGTCCCCGGGGCGCCCCCTGCGGCCCGCCGGACCTGCTCTCCACCATTCCCCGATGTGATCTGGAGCACAAGGGCTGCCCGGTCGGGCCGCAGGTGAGCATTCCGAGGAAGTGCACAGCAAGCTGTCAGAATGTGGCCATGACGCATGCGCTGGATGCGGTGGGCACTGTCGCGGTGGTCGATCTCGAGGCAGCGTGCGAGCTGTACGGCCGCGACACGTTGCCGTACCCGTTGGGCCGTAGCCGGCCGGTGGGGTCGGTATGGCTGCTCACCCGAGACGTGGGACCGATCGAAGACCGTCTCAACGGTGGTGATCTTGCCCGCGTGCGCGCGTGGGTGGAAGCCTTTGTGCGGGCTGATGTTTGCGTCGGTTGTCGGGTCAGCCTCTCCGGTCGGGACACCCCCGATCTTCGGTTGAACGGCCTGCTGGCCGGTGACTTAGGTTTTGTCGCGGTGCAGCACAGTGACCCCGATGGCGTCGACGCCGTCGACGTCTACGCGGTGTCACCGGGGGCCGTCGGCGCGGTGATCGCTGATTCGGTCGGCTTGGCCGGTGCCGGTTCCCATCTGCGTATCGCGGTGGCAGGCCTGGACGATCGCCTTCCGGCTCCACCGCCTGGGGCGGTCGACGAATATGACGACCTCGGCTTCCTGATTCCACATGCCGAATCGGACGGTCCGCCCGTCCATGTGGTGGACGGGCGTGATGTCGCAGCGATCGGGACAGTGCAGTCGCTCTCCGGTTCGACTCGGTACTGGGTCACGGTCGACGATGACGGCGACTACCTGTACGCGCCCGACGATGCGGGTTATGCCGAACCGCTCGATGCCGAGACGCTGCGTGCGTGCCTCGATGGATCTGTCTCCGATGCCATTGTCGATATGGGTGGCGAGATGTCAGACCAGTGGGACGATTCAGTCGGGTGGGACGAGTGATGAGAGCTCGTTGTTGACACGCTGGACGAGTGTCGTGTTCACCCGCCAGAGGTCTTTGGCTTCGTCATCGGTCGACCCGGGCAGCGTCCACAGGATTTCGCACGTCGTCAGATCCATGGCCTGAGCCAGAGCCAGGGTACGACCACCGCCCATGACCACGACATCGCCGCTTGAGCCGATGTAGGAGTACCACAGAGCCTCGTTGTCGCAGGTCTTGGCTTCTTCACCGGTCCGCAGATCGAACTGTCGCCACATGCGGCGGTCCTCATCTGTGGACACCAGCAGTGTCGTGCCGGCCAGGCGCGTGTAGGGCATCAGTTTCGGGTCCGACAGCTCCAACAGGGGCTTGCCGGCCATCGTGAGGACTCGGTCGGCGTCGGCGGTTCGTGCCACAGGAATGACTTCAGAGCCGGAGAGTAGCTCTGCGGCACCGTCGAATTGGCCCTTCTCGGTGCCCGCATTATCGAAGAATGTGATGCCGGTGTCTTTGTAATCGAGCTGGCGCTGGTAGGCAAAGCCATCCGGGTATACGACAGCTCGGCGAACTTCTTCGCCGGCGGGCACCTTCGGTGTGAGCACCTTGCCGTCGGCGACGGAGAACACCACGTCGGGCTCACGGAGGCGGGACGCCACCGCCAGAACAGGCGCGGGGACATCGCTGGCGTCGTCTGTAGGGAAGTCCACCAACCCGGTGCCCGGCACGTGCCAGGTCAGTTCGGCGCGTGGGCCGACGCCGTAGACGCCCCGATCATCGACGGTGGCCACCAGGTAATCGCCGAGCTGCTGGACAGCCGGATCTGCCTTGGGCATGGACGACCTCAGGTCGGTGGGGCCGTCGTACAGCAACGCACCGGTATCGGTGTCGATGACCCAGGCATGTGTCGGGGCATCCTGCGGGGTGTGACCCCGCAGGCACACGACCATCTTCGGGCCATTGGCAAAACAGGCCGAGGCCAGCATTCCCTCGGCGCTTTCGTGACGGCCCAACCGGACCGGCTCGAACAGTTTGTGTCCGTTGCTCACGTCGATGCCGATCACCGACCAGTCCGCAGTGGTCATCGCCAGAAAGATGGCCCGGTCCCCGACGTTGCGGATCGGTGAGTAGCGGATGTGGGCTTTGGCATCCAATCCGAGTGTGGCTGCGCCGATCCGCCAGCCGCGCACGGGTTGGCGCTGCATCGGCATCGCCAGTCGGGCCTGTTCAGGTAAACCCAGCTCCTCAGCTGTGGGCAGTTTGTTGCGCACCGGTTGTCCGTCAACGACGCAACCGGCCGTCAGCAGCATGAGCACGACGAGCGTCGCTGTTGTCAGTCGAGACCGGGTACTCGGAGTCACTGGATAGTGAACTTCTCATCATCAAGCCGCTGTAGGGCCCGACCATCGGTCAGTTCGTCGCGACACTCGGGATGCTGCCAGTAGAACCGCACCCACTCACGCAGTGCGTGGCTGTTGGCGGTGATGGTGCCGGAGGCCAGTTTCGCGCTATGCCCCTTCGGGAGCGCAAAAACTATCACCTCATTGAATGACGTCTTCCCTTTCAGCGGGTGGTCCAGGATCTGTTCGACATCGTCCCACTTCCCACGTTTGAAAGAGTTCCATTGCCCATCCCACACTTCGAAGCCGTGCTGATCAAGGCGTAGATGGCTTCCGGCGCGGTACTTGAACATCCGATAGAGGACCGGCGTGCCGTAGATCACGTAGAAAATGCAACCGGCTGGTATGAGTCTGCGAGTGACAGTGCCTGACGGAACGAAATCGAGCATATCAAAATGCGAGAATACGAGGTACAAGGCGGCCGTGAGAACACCGATTGAGAGGCCGACGATAAATATCAGGTCCGCATATTTCTGCGGACGCACTTCGGTCCCTTCCGGTCCGAATACTCCCCTGGGTCGGGCAGCGCCCGACAGTGGGTAAGCTACGAAAAACACCAAACTGAAAAGCAGTAGCGACGAACCAAGGCAGAGGATTGCTGTCAAATAACTGCCGCGGGTGAACCAAATTGCAGCCCACACTGCAACGAACGCACCGCCTGCTATCAATATGCCGAAGAGTAATGCTAAACGCAGGTAATCGGAGATTTTTAGCGGGGACAAAATGTATTACCAATCCAGTTGCCGAGTGCTTCCCCGCCGGATGCTGCGAGAATGCCGGCGGGGATAGACACAATTGGGGTGAATTCGGACAATCCGATGCCCACAAATGTTCCGGCAGCGACCGATGCTGCGCCTTCGGCCGACGCGACGCACCGCTGGAAATCGGATTCTGCAACAGCTACGCCCCACAGTGCGGACGCAATGCTCACACCTGGCCCGAAGTATTTGCCGGTAGCGCCCAACACGGTCGTAACCGGAGTGTCGAGTACGTCGAGGGGGACATCGGCTTCACGACCCTCCGGTGTAATAACTTTGCAAGTTTGTTTGCCGTCTGGCCAATCTGTTAATTTGGCAACTGTGCCGTTTGCGTACTCGGTAGTGGAAATGGTTTTTCCAGCAAAATCTTTGTGAGCCGAAAGGCCATACTTGACCGTCCGTGTAGTGGAGATGGTGTTGCCATTCTTATCGTAATGCACTTCCGTCGTGATCGGACTTCGATCCGGAAAAGGTGGTTTGGCATCGACGGTCGTGACGTACCTGCTGCCATCCATCATGTATTTAGTCGTGGTAGTGGAAACTACCGCTCCGGTAACGGGGTCGTAATTTGGCTCTACCTTCGTTTCGCGAAGTGTCTCCGCCATGTCGGCGTCTCGGAGGATGGCCTGCTGCGCGGCTCCAACGTGTGAGAACGGGTTAGGCACTTCGTCACCTGGCTCCAGCGCCCCAGGAAACAAGCGGTCCAGACTGGTGGGATCAGGTAACTGCAATCCGTGCGATTGTCCAGCGGCAGTCACTGCTTTGGCAGCAGCGTCGTCGGCAGCTCCCACATCCGTCAGTAGCCGATTGACAGTGATCTGCTCAGACTGCGCACGCTTTTCCAGCGCCGCCGCCTGTTCGATAGTCATCTGGCCGCCTTTGACCAGAACCACCCACTGGTCGCTTACGTGCAACTGGCCGGTGTTGTCGATCTCGTCGGCCTTGTTCAGCAGTGCGGTGCGGGCGCTACCGATCGGGCCGGCGGCGCCGCTGAGCGCATCCCCCACGGCCGCGGTGTATCTCGAGAATTCATCGGTCTGTATTTTGGCTCGACCGAACATCGCCGTGGCTGCCTTGTGCGCATCACCAGACCACGCCTTGGTGTCTGCCATTTTCGCTAAGTTGGAGCTCATCCCGGATACTGCGGCACCGACGGCTTTGCCAGCGTTCTTGACCGCATCGCCGGCGGGTGTCAGAGAATCTGGATTCCAGCGTTCCAGCCTGGGGCGCGAGGGCAACACGTGTCAGAAGATCCCTTTGAAGCTGCCTGCCAGGTCAGCGTCGCTGACCTCGTAGGTGCCCGCCGCGCCGCGGACCGCGGTGCCCATGTTGTTGACATTGGTGGCGATCTTCTCGGCGACCTGTTTGACGTGCGAGCCGACGAGTCGTGCCGCCCACTGCGTGGTCGATCCGTCCAGGCCGTCGGCTGCGGTGGCGACCTTGTTGCCGACGTCCGCTTCGCGGATCAGCCCCGATGCGATCTCCACCTGACCGGCGAAGGCGCGTAGGACCTCGGGGTCGACCTCCATGACAGCTCCGTTCAGCCGTTGGTTCGTTGCATCATCAATGATGTTAGGGCAGGTCGGTGGCCCCGCTGATCACCAATTTGGCTGCTTCGGGCGCTGTCACACCTGCCAGGACGACCAGCGCGTGACCTCGACGGTGACGACCGGGCCGTTCAGTGCAATCCGCTCGTACTGCGGATATTTCGCGCGTAACAGCCCGTAGCAGGCCGCCATCTGATCGCCGCCGTGATGGACCGTGGCCAGTCCGTCGGCTCTTACCCACCACAGGTCCGCCCACTCGTCGGTGTAGTGGTCGACCAGCAGGCTGACCCGGGAATCGTTTTCGATGTTGGCCAGTCGGCGCAGTCGCTGGGTGGACTTGGGTTTGGCGTCCACAGCGGAGTAGATGGTGTCGCCCTCGGCGGAACGATGCACGGCGAAGACCACCGGGACCAGGTGCGGTGCGCCGTCCGGTCGCAGTGTGGCCAGGACGGCAGTGGGTGCAGCGGCGAATCGAGTTGCGGCATCGAGATCAGCCATCGCTCGAGACTATGTGGCTGACACCGTCGACGTCTCAGGGCGGCGGGACATCGCCGGGCACCGCAGGGGCGTCCGGCAGTGGCGGCAGCTTCATGAGCTCGTCGTAGTTCGCGTCGCCCTCACCCGGTGGCGTGGGCAGGCTCGGCATGACGATCGTGGGCCGGTAGTCCTCTGGTGGATTCTCGACGGGCGCGACGCAGCCCACGCCGTATTTGGTGTCGGCAGGGACTCCGGCGTTGTCGACGCAGCAGGTCGTGGCGACGGAGTCGATGTTCTGGTCGGGACCGGGCGCCGCCGTCGCGGTACACGTCTCATATCCCTGCACGTCGAAGGCCGCCGAGGCCGGTGCGATCGCCGCCTGACCTGCGGCGCAGACGGCCACGAAGGCGGCAGCCGTGGCGAGCGGACGCCGCCGACTTGTGAGGCGGATGCGGATGGACGTCATGGGCGCCAACCCTAGCGCGATGCGTCTCACGTTCGGTGGGGCCGCGATAGGGTGCCGGTGCGCGCGCTTGGTGGCCAACGGAGGGTTTGGTAATGATCACGTCCCGGATCGTGACAGCATCTGCGGCTCTGGCCGCATCGGCACTCGTCGCGGTGGGTCTGGCGGCGTGCGCGCCGCCGCAGAAGGGCGCTGCCGGTGGTGACACCGATACCGGCGTCAAGGTCGCCGAGGCCAAGTCTGCGGCCGACTTCGGCGGGATGGACAAGCTCATCGCGGCGGCCAAGGCCGAAGGCGAGCTCAATGTCATTGCGCTGCCTCCGGATTGGGCCAACTACGGCGCCATCATCAAGGCCTTCGAGGAGAAGTACGGCATCGAGGTGAACTCCGCACTGCCTGACGGCTCCAGCCAGGAAGAGATCAACGCGGCCAACCAGCAGAAGGGCAAGAGCACCGCACCCGACGTGTTCGACCTGGGACAGTCGGTCGCGCTCGCGAACACCTCGATGTTCGCCCCGTACAAGGTGGCCACCTTCGACGACATCCAGGAGAACCTCAAGGACCCGGATGGCACCTGGGTCAACGATTACGGCGGCTTCATGTCCATCGGCTTCGATTCCACGAAGGTTCCACCGATCACCTCCGTCGAAGACCTGCTCAAGCCCGAGTACCACGGCAAGGTCGCGCTCAACGGCGACCCGACCCAGGCCGGCGCGGCGTTCGCCGGGGTCCTGATGGCCGCGGTGGCTCAGGGCGGGTCGGCCGACGACATCGCCCCCGGCGTCGCGTTCTTCGAAAAGCTCAACGAGGCAGGCAACTTCCTGCCGCTCGATCCGACCCCGGCCACCATCGAATCGGGGCAGACCCCGGTGGTGATCGACTGGAACTACCTCAACGGCACCGAGAGTCAGAAGGTCCCGGGCTGGCAGGTGATCGTTCCCCACGAGGCGCTGGTCGCCGGGTACTACTACCAGGCGATCAACAAGGATGCGCCGCATCCGGCCGCGGCCCGGCTGTGGCAGGAATTCCTGTTCAGCGACGAGGGCCAGAACCTGTACGCCAAGGGCGGGGTACGCCCGGTCCGCGCGGACAAGATGATCTTGGCAGGCACCGCCGACCGTGCGGCGTTCGGTCAACTGCCTCCCATCGACGGCCCGGTGACCGTCGCGAGCCAGGCCCAAACCGACACGGCCAACAAGTACCTGGCCGACAACTGGGCCAAGGCGATCGGCTGAGGTCATGCATGCCAGGTAGGACTTCTCGCCGGGATCTACGCGCGGACATCCGTGACGCGCTGCCCTTGCTGCCGTTCGTTGCGGTGGTGACGATCTTCCTGATCGTCCCCACAGTGACGGTGATCGTCATGGCGTTCTTCGCCGACGGTTCCTTCTCCTTAGACCGCATCGCAGCGTTGTTCTCCGGTACCGCATTGGCGGCGCTGGCCAAAAGTATTGCGCTGTCGGCCAGTACAGCCCTGATCGGGGCGGTGCTGGGTGCCGCACTGGCCTGGTTGATCGTCAGCAGCCCACCGGCGTCGATGCTTCGCCGAGCGGTGCTGGCCCTGTGCAGTGTGCTGGCTCAGTTCGGCGGTGTGGCACTGGCTTTCGCGTTTCTGGCCACCATCGGGCTCAACGGCGTGCTGACGCTGTGGGTCAAGGAGAACCTCGGCTGGGATCTGGCCGGTTCGGGCTGGTTGTACGGACTCGGCGGGCTGATCCTGGTGTACAGCTACTTCCAGATCCCGTTGATGGTGATTGTCTTCCTGCCCGCCCTCGAAGGGCTGCGTGAGCAGTGGCGTGAAGCCGCGGTGAGCCTAGGCGCCTCCCGGTGGCAGTACCTGCGCGAGGTTGCGGTGCCGCTGCTGACCCCGGCGTTCTGGGGAGCGACGTTGTTGTTGTTCGCCAATGCTTTTGCCGCCTACGCCACCGCGGCCGCACTGGTCAGTCAAGGCAGTCCGATCGTGCCGCTGTTGATCCGTGCCGCACTCACCAGCGAGGTGGTGCTGGGTCAGTCCGGATTCGCCTATGCGCTCGCGTGCGAGATGATCGTGGTGGTCGCCGTGGTCATGATCGCCTACAACGCGCTGGTGCGCCGCACGGCGAGGTGGCTCAAATGAACCGCGCTGCCCGCGTGGCACTCTGGGTGTTGTTCGGCCTGTTCTTCCTCTTTCCGCTCTACGCGATGGCCGACTTCTCCACCCGCGACCTGCTCGCCGGCGGGCGCACCGGCGCGGCATGGCGCAATCTGGTGGCCGATGAGGAGTTGTACCAGGCCATTCTGATCTCGCTGCTGCTCGCGGTGTTCACCGTCATGCTGATGCTGGTGCTGCTGGTGCCGACGATGATCTGGGTGCGCGTGCGGGTCCGCTGGGCCGCGCCGCTGGTGGAGTTTCTATGCCTGCTGCCGTTGACCATCCCGGCCCTGGTGATCGTGGTGGGCCTGCGCAACGTATACCTGTGGGTCACCTACCTTCTCGGCGAGTCGGCGATCACCCTGACGTTCGTCTACGTGGTGCTGGTACTTCCGTTCGCCTACCGGGCAATCGATTCCGCGTTGTCCGCCATCGACCTGCAGACCCTGTCGGAGGCGGCCCGGTCGTTGGGTGCCGGTTGGGTGTCGACGATCACCCGGGTAATCGTGCCCAACATCTGGTCTGGGATCCTGTCGGCGGCCTTCATCTCCATTGCGGTGGTGCTCGGTGAATACACCGTCGCCTCGCTGAGTGGGTTCGAGACGCTCCCGGTCCAGATCGTGGTGATCGGGAAGAGCGACGGCGCGACGTCGGTGGCGGCCTCGCTGGCCACCCTGCTGCTCGGGTTCGCTCTGTTGTTGGTCTTGGCGGTGCTCACGCGGGGCCGCCGCCGGACGTTGGGAGTTCAGACATGAGTCTCGGGGCCGGTGTGCGCGTTGAACTTCGTGACCTCACCCGCACTTACGGCAACGTTCACGCACTCGACGGGCTGAGGTTGTCCATCGAACCGGGGGAGTTGGTCGCACTGCTCGGGCCGTCCGGCTGCGGCAAGACCACTGCGTTGCGAATCCTGGCCGGACTCGAGGAGGCCAGCTCCGGCACCGTGCTCGTCGGCGGTCGCGACATCAGCTCGATGCCGGCCAACAAGCGAGATATGGGCATGGTGTTCCAGGCCTACAGCCTGTTTCCGCACCTGACCGTGTTGGACAATGTCGCATTCGGTTTGAAGATGCGCGGAAAATCCAAGCAGGACAGGTTGTTTCGGGCTGCAGACATGCTCGACCTGGTGGGCTTGGCGGCGCACAAGAGCAAGTACGCAAGCGAGCTGTCCGGGGGTGAACAGCAGCGCGTGGCACTGGCCCGGGCGCTGGCGATCGAGCCGAGGGTGCTGCTGCTCGACGAGCCGTTGTCGGCGCTCGATGCCAAGGTGCGTTCGCAATTGCGTGACGAGATCCGGCGGGTGCAGCTCGAAGTCGGCATCACCACGTTGTTCGTCACCCATGACCAGGAAGAGGCCCTGGCGGTTGCGGACCGGGTCGGGGTGATGAGTCACGGCAAACTCGAGCAGCTCGCCACCCCTGCCGTGGTCTATGCCCGCCCGTCGACGCCGTTCGTCGCCGAATTCGTCGGCCTGCACAACAAGGTGCGCGCGCGGGTGTCGGGTGGACGGGCCAGACTGCTGGGCGCCGAGTTGCCGACGCTGCCCGGATCGATCACCTCCGGGGCAGGTACCGCGATGGTGCGACCGGAAGCGGTCCGGGTGCGCGCCGATCCCGATGGGCCTGCGGTGGTGGAATCCGTGTCGTTCCTCGGTCCGACCTCGCACGTGTACATGTCGCTGCCCGACGGCTCGCTGATCCACGCCCAGCTGCCCAGTTCACGGGCCCGCGCCTTCCGGCCCGGCGTCGTGGTCGGCCTCGCGCTGGAACGGGCGCCGGTCCTGGTGATCTAGGCGAGTCGCCGATGCTCGCCGCTTTCTGGAGAACGGCGGCGGAAAACGGCTGATAAAAACGCCCAGGCGTCGGCCTCAAACGTCCTTGACCGGTTCGATGCCCAGATCGCGGTAGGTGACCAGCGCCGCGAACGGGACCCCACGCGCCGCGAACCGTCCGGTGGCGACGTCGCCTCGGTCGACCATCGGAATGACGCCGGTGACGACGGCGCCGACGGAGGTCACCCGCTCGTAGGCGATCTCCGTGGAGCCGCCGGTGCTGATCACGTCGTCGACCAGCAGCACGCGGGTGCCGGGCTCGAGCCGGGTGCCCTCGATCCACTGCTCGCGGCCTCGTGACTTCTGTTCCTTGCGCACCGAGAACCAGGCCTTGCCGGTCACCATCGCCACCCCGTGGGCCAGCGGGTCGGCGCCCATGGTGAGCCCGCCGACGGCGTCGAACTCGATACCGCTCGCGGCGGCCAGATCGGCGACCGCACGACTGACGATGGCCATCCGCTCGCCGGTGTCGATGGCGAACTTGCCGTCGATGTAGTCGTGGCTCAGCTGTCCGCTGGCCAGCCGGAAGGGCTCTTCGCGGTGTTCGTAGCCGCGGGTTCGGATCAGGTCGAAGGCGGCTTGCCAGGTCTTTGGGCGCTCAGGCATACCCGCGATCGTATTGCACGGCCTGACGGGGTCCCGGGCCCAGCCGGCGCGGTGCGCCGATCAAGCCCGAGCGCGCCGAGCCAACTCGACGGTGGCCGCCCGCAGCTCGCCGTAGGAGCCGATCGGTGCGGCGTAGCCGACCCGGGTGTAGGCCATCCCGCGCTCGGTGGTGACGCGCAGATCCAGGCCGTAGCGGTCGGCGCCGGTGCACACCGCCGCGGTGGTGTCGGGGTAGCCGCCGAGGGTCCGGGCCATCTCGGCCAGCGAATCGGCATGGTCGGCGTTGAGGTGCTCGATCGCGCCGGCGGCGTGCGGTGCGACGGGGTCGGGTTCGGCGGTGGCGTAGGCCTCGCCGGTGGTCGAGTCCATCCGGCCGTATCCGCCGACCCAGCGCACGCGGCGGACGCGCAGCACCCAGAGCGAGAAGTCGCTGAAGTCGATGTAGTAGCGGGCGGCGGCCACCGCGTCCAGGTGGGCCGCCCGCGCCGCGGCGAGCTCGTCGCCGCTGGGCCGCTCGGCGATACCGGCCAGCGTGATGCGGCTGCCGGCCAACGGATCTGACCCGGTGTCGGGGGCGACGACGGAGATGCTGGCCCGCGGGTCGCCGGCGAGGTTGCGGCCGTGCTCGGCCATGTTCGACACACAGAGCACCGGGGCGCCGGCCAGGAGCCCGTAGGTGACGAAGGACGCCCACGGGTCGCCCTCGGCGGTGAGCGAGGCCAGCGTGCCTGCGTTGGTCGACGCGGCGACGGTGCGGGCTTCCTCGGCCGCAGACGGACGTGCCCCCTCGACAACCTCCGTCAATGGGGGAGGAACCGAGGGGGCATCACCGGGGTCACCATGATCGCGCGTCACGCAGCGACCCTACCGTCGGCTATCCGCCGAGCGCGGCGATCAGATCCTTGATCTGAGCGGTTTCGGCTTCGGTCGCGGGCTCCTCGGCCTCGACGGCCTCGATGAGGTCCTTACGCAGCCCGACGCCGTTGGCGGCTTCCTCGGTGGTCAGCTTCGCGTTGCCGCGTGCAACGTAGAGACGCTGACCGAGGGTGGCGCCGGGGCCTTCGGACGCGGTCGTCATCAGCTCGTCGTAGCGGTGCCGCACACCGCTGAGCGCCACGATGACCGACGGGGTGACGCGGCTGCGTCCCGCCGCCTCCGACAGCGAGGTCTGCAGCTTGCGCAGACCGCTGAGGACGACCGCGGCGCGGTCGGCGTACTCCGGGTCGCCGACCGGCGGTAGCGCGTCGATCGCGGCGATGTACATGTGCATCGCTGCATCAGAAAGTCCAACGATTACTGGTGCTTCACCATCATTAGGTGCCGACTCACCCACAGGCCATCCCTCGTCGAAAGTTTGTGCTCGCCGGCTCACAGCCGCCGAGGAGATCAAATGCGGGAAAAACGTAACCCGTTGCTGTCTCTTATTCAACCGTTAGTTTTTCCGCAAACACGTGCCCGGTGGCGAATCACGTTGCTGCAGGATCGTTTCGGATCGCCACGCCCGGTGCGAGGTTTCGTGCAGGTGTCGACTCCGGATGAAGTGGGTACGTTGGGAAGCTGATGGACAACGTTCAGGACGAACACGGCATGGTCGAGCATCCGACCGCCGAGGACTTCGGCCATGCCAGAACGCTGCCGACGGACCGTGACTGGTTCAAGCGGGCGGTGTTCTACGAGGTTCTGGTCCGTGCGTTCTATGACTCCAACGCTGACGGTGTCGGCGATCTGCAGGGGCTGACCCAGCAACTCGACTACCTCAAGTGGCTGGGTGTGGACTGCCTCTGGCTGCCACCGTTCTACGATTCGCCGCTGCGTGACGGTGGCTACGACATCCGGGACTTCTACAAGGTGCTGCCCGAGTTCGGCACCGTGGAGGATTTCGTCGCGCTATTGGACGGGGCACATCGACGTGGTATCCGGGTCATCACCGACCTGGTGATGAACCACACCTCCGACTCCCACGCCTGGTTCCAGGAGTCGCGGCAGAACCCCGACGGCCCCTACGGCGACTTCTATGTCTGGAGCGACACCAGCGACCGGTACGCCGACGCGCGCATCATCTTCGTCGACACCGAGGAGTCGAACTGGACCTTCGACCCCGTACGCCGTCAGTTCTACTGGCACCGGTTCTTCTCACACCAACCCGATCTGAACTACGACAATCCGGCGGTGCAGGAGGCGATGATCGACGTCCTGCGGTTCTGGCTCGATCTCGGTATCGACGGTTTCCGGTTGGACGCGGTGCCCTACCTCTTCGAACGCGAGGGCACCAACTGCGAGAACCTGCCCGAGACCCATGCCTTCCTCAAGCGCTGCCGCAAGGTGGTCGACGACGAGTTCCCGGGCCGGGTGCTGCTGGCCGAGGCCAATCAGTGGCCGGCCGATGTCGTGGAGTACTTCGGCGATCCGAGCACGGGCGGCGACGAGTGCCACATGGCCTTCCATTTCCCATTGATGCCACGGATCTTCATGGCGGTGCGGCGGGAGTCGCGGTTCCCGATCTCGGAGATCCTGGCGCAGACGCCAGCGATTCCCGACCTGGCGCACTGGGCGATCTTCCTGCGTAACCACGACGAGCTCACGCTGGAGATGGTCACCGACGACGAGCGCGACTACATGTACGCCGAGTACGCCAAGGATCCGCGGATGAAGGCCAACGTCGGTATCCGACGCCGGCTGGCTCCGCTGTTGGAGAACGACCGCAACCAGATCGAACTGTTCACCGCGCTGCTGCTGTCCCTGCCCGGGTCTCCGATGCTCTACTACGGCGACGAGATCGGCATGGGCGACATCATCTGGCTCGGTGACCGCGACAGCGTGCGCACCCCGATGCAGTGGACGCCGGACCGCAACACCGGGTTCTCCACAGCCAACCCCGGCAGGCTGTACCTGCCGCCGAACCAGGACGCGGTGTACGGCTACCAATCGGTGAATGTCGAAGCGCAGCGGGACAGTTCGACGTCGCTGCTGAACTGGACCCGCAGCATGCTGGCGGTGCGCGGCCGTCACGATGCATTCGCGGTCGGAGCGTTCCGCGAGCTGGGCGGCTCCAACCCGTCGGTGCTGGCCTATGTGCGCCAGATCGAGAGCAACGGCGATGCGGTGCTGTGTGTGAACAACCTGTCTAGGTTCCCGCAGCCGATCGAACTGAATCTGCAGGAGTGGAGCGGATATACGCCCATCGAGATGTCCGGCCACGTCGAGTTCCCCAGTATCGGCCAGCTGCCGTACCTGCTGACCCTGCCCGGGCACGGGTTCTACTGGTTCGAGCTCCGCGGGCCCGTACGAGAGGCCGTACAGCCATGAGTATCGAGTTCGGAGGCTGGCTGAGTCAGCAGCGCTGGTATGGCGGCCGTGGCCGCGAATTGGTCGACGCCACACCAGGTCTGGTGCTCGAGTTGAACAAGGATCTCGAGCTGACGCTGCTGCAGGTTTCTTACGCGGACGGGGCCGCCGAGCGCTACCAGGTGCTGGTGACGTGGGACGCGGACCCGATCGAGGAGTACAGCTCCGTGGCCACGATCGGCAGCGACGACGGGCGGACCGGCTATGACGCCCTCTACGACCAGGACGCCGCGCGGTACCTGCTGGAGATGGTCGACCGTTCGGCCACGGTGGGCGGGCTGACGTGCAGCAAGGAGCCAGGGGCCGCCCTGCCGCTGGATGCGCTGCCCCGGGTGTCGGCGGCAGAGCAGAGCAACACCAGCGTCGTGTTCGGGCAGGATGCCGTGCTCAAGGTGTTCCGCCGGATCACCCCGGGCATCAACCCCGACATCGAACTCAACCGCGTGCTGGCCCGGGCCGGTAACCCGCACGTGGCCAGATTGCTCGGATCGATCGATATCGATTGGGACGGTGAGCCTTTCGCGTTGGGGATGGTGACCGAATTTGCCGCCAACTCTGCCGAGGGCTGGGACATGGCCAACGCCAGCACCCGTGACCTGTTCGCCGAGGGCGATCTCTATGCCGACGAGGTGGGCGGTGACTTCGCCGCCGAGTCCCACCGGCTGGGGGAGGCGGTGGCCTCGGTACATGCCTGTCTGGCCGAGCAGCTCGGCACCGAGTCGGTGCCGTTCCCGACCGAGCTCATGACCGCCCGGCTGGCCACCGCCGCAGAGGCGGTACCCGAACTGCGCGAGCATGTCTCGCTGATCGAGGACCGCTACCGCAAGCTCGCCGACGAGCAGGTGAGGGTCCAGCGGGTACACGGCGATCTGCATCTCGGGCAGGTGCTGCGCACCCCGGAGAACTGGCTGCTGATCGACTTCGAGGGCGAGCCCGGCCAACCGTTGCAGCTGCGGCGCAGCCCCGACTCGCCCCTGCGTGACGTCGCGGGCATGCTGAGGTCTTTCGACTACGCGGCGTATGCCCGCCTGGTGGACCTGGCCACCGACGACGACCGGGCCCGGCAGTTGGCGGCCCGGGCCCGGGAGTGGGCCGACCGCAACAGCGCGGCATTCTGCGACGGCTACACCGAGGCAGCCGGCACCGATCCGCGCGAGCAGGCCGCGCTGTTGGCGGCCTACGAGCTGGACAAGGCGGTGTACGAGGCGGCCTACGAGGCCCGGTTCCGGCCGAGTTGGCTACCCGTCCCACTGGGATCGGTGACCCGCCTGATTTCCTGACGGCCGGAATTCAGCCGCGGACTCATTACGGTGTCGACGTTGTGTATTTCGTACGGCGGGACTACCCGTTTTCAGCCAGCTCGTCGACGATCTTCATGGTCTCCACCGCAACGGTCGTGACCTTGGCGACGAGATCGACGATGTAGCGCGGATCGTCGTGCTCATCGCACCAGGAGTTGGGGTCGTTGACGATGCCGGATGCCTTGTCGGTCTTGACCTGGTAGCGGTCGATGATCCAAGCCAGCGCGGAACGGGAGCCGAGCATGTGCCGATCGGCCACTCAGATCGGTTCCAGATGAAAGGTGACGGGACCGCTGGCGCCGGTGAGCTCCAAAGAGAACAATCGGACGTGTTCGGTCTGTCTGTTAGGTGTTGTCTGAGAGCCTCGGCGCTCGGGTTTCTAAGCGGAGGACCTCTGGAGAGCGGATGTGTGATGAAAACGGAGGCGCCCGCCTCGGGTTGCCACTCGATATTGAGAAGCCACTGTTCGTGTACGGGAATCTCAAGCCAGGCGAACTGGGCTACGACCTGATCTCCAAACAGGTGCTCGGCCGTCAGACCGGTGAACTGCCGGGTGATCTGTGGGTTAGAGACGGAGTTCCACTAGCCAATTTGAACTCCAGTGGTGGCAGGATCTCCGGCTATCTCCTGACATTGTCACCTGATGGGTATGACAATGTCGGTAAGTGCGAGCCCGCAACGTATTACCAATGGTCGACTGCCACCTGCGTTGAACCCGCAGGACTTGAGGTCAACGTCCTGGGACCGGTCGAGGGGCTCACGGCCGACAGGGGCGGCGGCGACGCACTTCATGAGCCGTGGACTACTGCATTGGATCCGCTCTTCACGTATGGTCTGGCAGCCGTCGCGGCGACACTCAGGAGCGACGGCCGTATGGCTTTTGAGGGCAATTTCTACGACCCATCGACGTGGACGCGCTTCTACCGGCTGCAAGCTGCGTACATGCTGGCCTGCTCGATCCTTGAGCGGCTCGCGTTTTGGATTGCCTCAAACGACGGACCAACCGCGGCGGTGAACGCCGTTGGGCGCCAAGCTGAGTTCGTGGCGGCTGTTCAACAGATCGGCGTACAGATCCCGCAACACGCGGTCCATCGCGCAGACAATCCTCGGAAAAAAGTTGTTCTGAATAGGCCTGATCAGTTCGCGAAGTGGGCCTATCAGATCCGCAGCAACTTAATGCACCGTGGTAAGAGTGCGTGGAGCGAGGCCAACCTTGTTCGCACGGCGTTGATAGACCTGCACGATGTACTTCGCGTCTATCTCTTGACCAAGGTCCCCAAATTTCGCAAGGCGTGGACGGAAAGCGAGCCCAAAAGTCAGCCCTATTGCTGGCGGATCAAGGCTGAGTTCGACGCCTCGTCCGGTGACTGAAATAGAGCATCGAAGAACGAAGAACCCTGCCAGTTTAGGCGGCGCCCTGTCTCGCTCACCCCCGCTACTACCCCCACTTCTCATCGGCGAGCGGAGCGTCGTTCAGCAGGTCTCGGCGCGTCCGCCAGTCCGGCATCGTATCGTCCATCAGCTTGGTGAATCGTTCGCCGTGGTTGCGTTCGAAGTAGTGCGACGCAATCAAGTTCGAGGGCGAGGGCGAGGAACGTGACGGCGCCGTTCGGTTCGTCGACCACACGATCAAACACGACGCCGAGGACAAGGACCAGCCAGGCGACAAGAAGCCCGCGACCGCTGGGCAGGCGCCAGGCCAGATCGGCCCGTTCGCCGTACCCAAATCGGTTGAGGACGCTGCGAAGAAACCGGAGGCCAAGCTGGAAAGCAAGCCTTCTGGCGCGGACCCAGAACTGCGCACGCCGCACTCACTGGAAGACATGTTGCTACCCGAAGGCCGAGCTGAACCGGGTTCCAACGCGCCGCCTCCGCTGAGCCCGGCACAGATTGCAGAGTTCAAAACTCAGGCGCGAAAGCTGTTGCAGCAAGAGGGCGTGTCGCCCGACCAGATCGAGTCGCGGGTCGATGCCATGCTGACCGAAACGCAGCGGATCAAAACCGAGCTTGACAGCCTACCTCCGTACACCTCCCCAGCAGGACCGCCGCCGGCCAGACCCAGCTACAGTGACGGCTTCGGCGACGCCTGGCGCAGCATGGAAGACGGCGTCCATAGTCTCACCGGCCAAAACGGATTCGAAAGCTTTAAAGACGCGTGGAAAGACATGGGTTCCGGTGTCGTCGAGACGGTTAAGGACCCGTACGGCACCGCGTTCAGGGCCATCGAATCCGAGATCGAAGCGTTTCGCAACAATCCCGAGTATTGGCTCGGACAAAAAGGTTTCGATGCCGCGGCCACTGCGGCGACCCTCCCCTTCGGGGGCGAAATAGCCGCCGCACGTGGCGCACTCGGCGACGTTGTTCACCCAGGCGTCCCACACGAGGTGGTACACACACCTCCCCACGTCGACACGTCATCACCGCACGTCGATCACCCGACATCTGAAGGTGGCCATCACCCAATCGATCCGGGCGGGCATGGGGCACCCGGAGGCAACCCAGTGCCCTTCGACATTGACAACCCGATCCCGACTGCGCGCCCAGAGTTCAATATCGTTAACCCGCTTGAGCACATGAGTCCTGAACTGCGGGTTCTATCGGAGCAACATCTAACCGGGAGTGGCGAAACAGTTCTCGGCCCCTACCGCAACCCGATACCCGGTGGCCCGTCGTACATTGAACTAGCGCAGCAATACGGAGCGAGCTATTTCGACATCGGCGACGCGTGGGACGTGTCCACGCCGACTCAGCAACTCGCCGCCAACCAGCATGTGCTCGACATGGCAATAACTAACCGCGACACGATCAGGCTGTCTGTCTCGGTCGACATGATAAAACAGGATACGTTTACCGGCGCAGAGATCAGATATCTACAGGCGCATGGATACGAGATTGCGAGCGATGGTAGATCGCTCACGCCGCCGAAGGCTGGAGGTTAGCCGTGAAAGCACTTCTTGAATTTGTCGTTGGTTACCTGCAGGTGCTTTATCTGAACCCAGCGTATCGGTTCACGGATTCAAGTTCTCGCGGTATCGCCGACATCGATGCGTCGATCACGCTATCGAGTGAATCATTGCGCTGGGATATCACGAACGATCGTGGGTTGGTCGAGATGATTCTGACTCCGCTCCGGTACCCGAGCGAGGAGAATCACTTCTGGCTTTCTCTGCTGCGTCAATACCTAGAGGGCGGGGACGACAGCACTCAGGGCTCAGCTGTCGAGTTGGCGGCATGGTTGACCGTGAACTTGGCTCGCATCGAGCAACTGTTCACAGACCCGGCGAACGCCCCGCGTGTCTGCGAAGAGCTGGTTCAATTGCGCCTTGCGAATGCGCGGAAGAACTGGGGTTGGCCGCCGCAAAGCGCGCAAAATAGCGATTCTTAACCGACTGGTAAAACGGCTCAACTGCGATGAGTCGTCAATCCCTTCACGGAGGGAACTATCAGTCGCTCGGAAGGCGCTGGAATGATTCTGACATCCAGTATGCGCGACTATTCCTGCAGTCAGAGCAACCGGAAAATGGTCGAACAGCGCGGATTATTATTGGTCATCAACGAAATGTGCATGCGCAGGACTTACTGTCGACTTGAAAACGTCGCCTGTGCTGCTTTGTCCATCGCCGGGTAGCGGGTCGGTCGGGATCCTGATCGCCGTGCCTGGCCTCATGCGGCCACGTCCACCGGCGATTGTGTATTGGGACCGCTGATCCACTATCTTCATTAGCATGCCTAATCAGCCCGCGCGCCGATCGGCGTCCGGTGGGCTGCTGATCGCCGTACTCGCGGCCGCGGGTATCAGCGTCTCGCTCATGCAGACCCTGATCATCCCGCTGATCCCGCAGTTGCCCGCCCTGCTCGACACCACCGGGGCCAACGCCTCGTGGGCGATCACCGCGACCCTGCTGACCGGCGCCGTCGCGACACCGATGCTGGGCCGTCTCGGGGACATGTTCGGCCCCAAGTGGATTCTCGTGCTGTGCGCCGTACTGCTGTTCGCCGGATCGGTGATCGCCGCCATGACCACCTCGCTGATCCCGTTGATCATCGGGCGTGGGCTGCAGGGTTTCGGGGCCCCGGTGATCCCACTGGGCATCAGCGTGCTGCGCGCCGCCCTGCCTCCTGAGCGGGTGGCCTCGGCCATGGGTTTGATGAGCGCGTCCCTGGGTGTCGGTGGCGCGCTGGGCCTGCCGTTGTCGGCGGTGATCGCCGAACAGTTCAACTGGCACGCCCTGTTCTGGTGTGCGGCCGGGCTCGGCCTGGCCTCGGGCATCCTGTTCGTCGTGCTGGTGCCCGACCTGGAACCCGTGTCCGCCGATCACCGCTTCGACCCCGTCGGCGCCGTCACGCTGGGCATCGGCCTGGTGCTGCTGTTGCTGCCGATCTCCAAGGGCGCGATGTGGGGTTGGACCAGTGTCACCACGTTGGGCATGTTCGCCGCCGCGGTGGCGACCTTCAGCGTGTTCACCTGGTGGCAGTACCGGGTGCCCTCGCCCATCGTGGACATGCGCACCACGTTGAAACGGCCTGTGCTGCTGACGAACCTGGCCTCGATCGCGGTGGGCTTCGGCATGTTCGCGCTGTCGCTGGTGGGGCCCCAGCTGCTCGAGATGCCCCGAGAGACGGGTTTCGGTCTCGGGCAGAGCATGATCGCGACCGGTCTCTGGATGGCGCCCGGTGGCCTGGCGATGATGGCCGCGGCGCCGGTCGCCGCACGGGTGGTGTCGGCGCACGGGCCGAAGATCGTCCTGGTGGTCGGCAGCGCGATCATCGCCGCGGGCTACCTGGCCGGCACCCTGATGCTGGGCAGCCCCGTCGGTCTGATGGTGCTCGGCCTGATCGTCAGCTTCGGCGTCGGTTTCGCCTTCGCTGCGCTACCCGCCCTGATCAATGCCGCGGTGCCGGTGTCGGAGACCGCATCCGCGAACAGCATCAACTCACTGGCCCGCTCGCTGGGAACCTCGACCTCCAGCGCGGTGATGACCGCGGTGCTGGCCCAGATGACCATCACGTTCGCCGGCCACGCGCTGCCGTCGCCGGCCGGGTTCCGCACTGCGCTGCTGATCGCGGCGGCCGCGGCTGCCGGTGCCGCGCTGATCGCCCTGGCGATACCGAAAGCGCCCCGACCGGGTGTACCGGAAAAATCAGGCCGGTTGCTTTCGACTGATGCTCGCGAGGAATCCAGGTCATTGGCAGTTGGGTAGGACCTACTTTCCTGTCGGGTGAGGAGGTCCCGCGGCTTTATCGCCGAGTGAGAAATGGTTGTCGGTACCGAGAGATACCGTGCGGGTGTGAAGCAGGTGGTGCAGGTTCGGCTGGAGGCCAACGCCCGTCAGATGGATATGTTGGTTCGCACCCTGATCGCGTGTAACCAGACCGCGAACCTCGTCTCGCAGGTCGCCTGGGCCCAGCGGGTGTACCGGTCGCGGGATCTACGGGCGGTCACCTACGCTGCGGCCCGCCAGCACGCCGGTCTGGGCGCTCAGGTCGCGCAATCGTGCATCCGTAAGGTCGCCGATGCATATGCGGCCTTGAGAGCCAACCTGCGCGCTGGCCGTTACGGTGAACCAGGCACCGCACGCCGCCGCAAGGTGGAATCGGCCCCAGTCAGGTTCCGCGCGTTGGCCGCTCAGCCGTTCGATGATCGATGCCTGTCCTGGACGCATGAGGCGGATACCGATACGGGCGGGACCGTATCGATCTGGACGGTGGATGGACGATTGAAGAATCTGCGGTTTACCGGGAACGCAGATCAGGTTGCGATGCTGCGGTTGTACCGCGGTGGTGAATCCGATCTGGTAATCCGCCGGCAGCGACGCGGCGGTGGGTTCGCGGCGTATCTGATCGCCACCGTGGATGTGCCAGAACTACCGGTGCGCACCGGCGATCACCTCAACACCGCAGAGGGATGGATTGGGGTGGACCTGGGCGTGGAGAACATTGCGGTCACCAGTGATCGACCCCTGGCCGCTGAGTTGATGAGCACTTATGGCGCTGGGACATCGCGGAGGGCCGCGGGGCCGGGCAGTGTGAAGGACCGGCGTACTCGCAACCGCGAACTGCGCCAGAAACTGCAAGCGAAAAATACGAAGTCGGCGAAACGGTTGCTGCGCAAACGGGCTCGCAAAGAGGCGCGTTTCGCAACTGATGTCAATCACCAGATTTCGAAGAGGATCGTGGCCGAGGCTGAACGCACCGGACGCGGGATTGCCGTCGAGGATTTGACGGGGATCCGCGAGCGGGTACGGCTTCGCAAGCCCCAGCGCGCCACGCATTCCAGCTGGGCTTTCGCCCAGCTTGGGGTGTTCCTCACTTATAAAGCAGCCCGCGCTGGTGTGCCGATAGTCCACGTGGACCCGGCCTACACCAGCCAGCGCTGCACAGACTGCGGCCATATCGACAAACGCAACCGGACCAGCCAGGCCGAGTTCGTCTGCCGGGACTGCGGATTCACCGCAGAGCACGCAGATATCCTCGGCGCCGACAACATCGCGCACCGAGCCCCCACCACCTGGGCCCAGTCGACGGCCCCCAGCGCGGCGTAACACCTGACAACCAGCCGGGGATTACAGCTGCAAACCTGACCCTTCTAGGTCAGGTAGTTGACAGCGTGGCGATCTCGTAGCTGTCGAGCTGGCCGACCAGCGTCCGTAGCTGATCCGACGACGAGCCCAGGGTGTGCTCGATCGCGGTCAGTCGTGCGGCGTAGTGGCCGACGGGGTACTCCGCGGTGACGCCGATGCCGCCGTGGAGCTGGATCGACTCCTGCGAGATGTGCCGACCCGAGCGGCCGATCTGCAGCTTGGCGCGCGCCGCGATCACCGGGTTGAGCTCGCCGTCGGCGATCGACATCGCGGCGTAGGTGCCCATGCTGCGCGCCAGTTCCAGCGACATGTACATGTCGGCGGCGCGCTGGGTCAGCGTCTGGAACTTGCTCAGCGTGACCCCGAACTGCTTGCGCTGCTTGAGGTAATCGGTGGTCAGGCGCAGCGATTCCTCCATCACGCCGACGGCCTCGGCGCACAGCGCCGCCGAGATCCGCACCAGGGCGTTGGCGATCGCCTCACCGGCGTCGGCGGCCTCGCCGAGCGGTTCGGCAGGCGTGGCATCGAAGGTGATCTGGGCGCCGCGCTGGCCGTCGAAGGTGCGGTAGCCGGTGCGGGTCACGTTCGCGGCGTCGACCAGGAACAGTCCGGTCCCGCCCTCGGGCAGTGCCGCGGTCACGACCAGGGTGTCGGCGACGTCGCCGGCCAACACCGGATTCTTGGTGCCGCTCAACACCCATCCGTCGCCGCTGCGCGTCGCGGACGTCGTCACCCCGGCCGATCCCCGCACACCAGGCTCGGCGTGCGCGAAGGCCAGGATCCGCTCACCCGCGGCGACCTCGTCGAGCAGGGCGCGCTGGGCGTCGGTGCCGACCTCGGCGATGATCGCGCCGGGGCCGATCGCCCCGTGCAGGACGGGTTCGGGTGCCAGCCGGCGCCCGATCTCGTTGAGCACCACCATGATCTCGATCTGGCCACCGGAATCCTCATCGAAACCCAGTCCCAGAACGCCGATCTCGGCGAGCTGGCCCCAGACCTGACGGTCGAATCCGGGCTCGGACTCCACCACCTTGTTGCGCTTTTCGGTGTCGTAGCCCGACAGCAGGTCACGGGTGGTGTCCGCCAGCAGGGTCTGTTCGTCAGTCAGCTGAAAGTCCATGGCTCAACTCACAATCCGAGAATGGTGGACGAGATGATGGTGCGCTGCACCTCGTTGCTACCGCCGTAGATCGAGGTCTTGCGGTAGTTGAGGTAGTGGGGGGCGGCGTGCTGTGCCCACTCCGGTGAGGCGATGTCGCCGGCCTCGTACGGCAGCGAGTCGACGCCGGCCACCTCGACGAGGAGCTCGGTGGCGGTCTGCTGAAGCTGGCTGCCGCGCAGCTTGAGCACCGAGGATGCCGGGCTGGGCTTGCCGTCGGCCGAATCCGAGGTCACCCGCATCTGGGTGAGTTCCAGTGCCAGCACGTCGTTCTCGGCCTCGGCCAGGCGGGCGGCGAACAGCGGATCGGCCAGCAGGCCGTTGGCCGCGGCACGTTCCTTGACCTCGGCGAGGCGCACCTTGGTGCGGGCCACCTGGGCGATCCCGGTCCGCTCGTTGCCGAGCAGGAACTTCGCGTAGGTCCAGCCCTGGTTCTCTTCGCCGACGAGCTGGTTGGCGGGCACCCGGACGTCTTCGAAGAAGACCTCGTTGACCTCGTAGCTGCCGTCGACCAGCTTGATCGGGCGCAGCGTGACACCGGGGGTGTCCATTTCGAACAGCAGGAACGAGATGCCTGCCTGCTTCTTGGGTGCCTGCGGGTCGGTGCGGACCAGGCAGAAGATCCAGTCCGCGTGCTGACCGAGCGTCGTCCACGTCTTCTGGCCGTTGACCACGTAGCTGTCGCCGTCACGCACCGCGGTGGTGCGCAGCGAGGCCAGGTCGGAGCCGGCCTCGGGCTCGGAGAAGCCCTGGCACCACCAGATGTCCAGCGCCGCGGTCGGCGGCAGGAAGCGCTCCTTGACCTCCTGCGAGCCGAACTCGGCGATCACCGGGCCGACCATCCTCGCGTTGAAGGTCAGCGGCTCGGGGACGCTGGCCAGCTGCATCTCGTCGAGCCAGATCTGATGCTGGTTGGGCGTCCAGTCCTTGCCGCCCCACTCGACGGGCCAGTTGGGCACCGCAAGGCCGTGCTCATGGAGGATTTTGTGCGCCGTGATGATGCCCTCTTTGCCGATCGGCAGCCCCAGCCGGTTTCGTTCTCGAAGCTCGGCGGGAATCTTCGTCGTGTAGAAGGTGCGCAGCTCATCGCGGAAAGCTGCTTCCTCCGGTGTGAGCGCCAGTTGCATGACCGTCTCCCTGTCGGTGGATCTGAGTGCACACTAAACCACCCGGTTGGTTGGGGGCACCTGGGTCCGGGTTAGCGCACCAGTCGGCGCAGCAACGACGAGGCGACGACAACTCCGAGCACCGCGGCCACGATCAGGACGCTGATGTCGAGTGCCCAATTGGTCGGGGTGCCGATCAGCAGCCCGCGTAGCGCGTTCACCTCATAGCTGAGCGGGTTGACCGTGGAGAGCCATCGCAGCCAGGTCGGCATGATGTCGACGGGATAGAGCGCATTGGACGCGAAGAACAACGGCATGGTGATGGCCTGGCCGATCCCCATCAACCGGTCACGCTTGCGCACCAAACCGGCCAGCGTCATCGACAGGCACGCGAAGAACGCCGCGCCGAGCGCCACCACGGCCATCGCGGCCAGGATGCGCAGCGGATTGACCGTCATCGCGATGCCCATCAGATAGGCCAGCAACACCACTCCGAGCACCTGGACCACCGAACGCACCCCGGCTGCGAACGCCTTGCCCGTCACCAGGGCAGAGGCCGGCGCCGGAGTAACCATGAGTTTGGCCAGAATGCCGGCGTCGCGGTCCCAGATGATCTGGATGCCGTAGAAGATCGAGATGAACAGGGCCGACTGGGCGATGATGCCCGGCGCCAGGAATGTCAGGTAGGGAACGCCACCGGTGTCTACGAGATGCAGCCGGCTGAAGGTCTGGCCGAAGATCAGCAGCCACAGCGCGGGCTGGACCATGCGGGTGAAGAGTTCGGTGCGGTCGTGGCGCAGTTTCTGCAGTTCGACGAGGGCGAAGGCCGACATCCGCAGCGCCATCGCGCGGACCCGACGCATTCCGCGCGGCGCCAGGACCAGGGACTCAGCTGACACGGCGGGCCGTCCTTCGGGTCGCACGCACCTCGCGCATGGCGCCGTTCTGTTGCCCGTCGTCGGTCAGGTCCGAGCCGGCGTAGTGGCGGAAGACGTCCTCGAGCGTGGCATCGGGCGCATCGGTGGCCTTGACCACCCGCTCCTTCAGCTCGCCGGGCGTTCCGACCGCCTGCAACCGGCCGTGATGCATCAGTGCCACCCGGTCACACAGCGCGTCGGCCTCGCCCATGTAGTGCGTGGTGAGCAGCACCGTCATCCCGAACTCGGCCTGCATCCGGCCGACCTGCGTCCAGACGCTGTCGCGGGCGATGGGATCGAGCCCGACCGTGGGCTCGTCGAGGATCAGCAGCAGCGGGCGGTTGACGAGTGCCTGGGCCAGCTCGAGGCGGCGCACCATGCCTCCTGAGTAGGTGCCCGCCACGGCATCGGCAACGTCGAGCAGCTGCATCGACTCGAGCGCCTGGTCCACTCGCACCCTGCGTTCGGCCCGCGGCACGTCGTACAGACGCGCGAACAACTCGACGTTCTGTCGGCCAGTCAGCGCCGCCTCGATCGAGAGTTGTTGCGGCACATAGCCGATATTGTGTCGGATGTCCATGGTGCGCCGGTCGGCGTCGAGGCCGAAGATCCGCACCTCGCCCTCCTGCACCGGAGTCAATGTGGTCAGCACCCGCACTGCTGTGGTCTTGCCCGCCCCGTTCGGGCCGAGCAGGCCCAGGGTCTCGCCGCGATGTACCTGCAAGGTGAGGTCGTCGACGGCGGTGAAGGTGCCGTAACGATGGGTTAGGTGCCGGCAGTCGATGGCCGGGTCGGTCATGTGTCCCCCTCGCGCAGGAGCCGGGTCAGTTCGGTCATCACGTCCAATCCGTTTGCCAGGTCATTGATCTGGTCGTCATCGAGTTGTGCCAGCACGGCCGACAACGCGGCGCGGCGGGCCGCCCTGGACTCGTCGGCGATCGCCTGCGCGGGCGGGGTGAGTCGCAGACGGACCACCCGTCGGTCCGAGTCGTCGGTGGTTCTCGCCAGCAGTCCGTCTCCGACCAGGCGCGACACCAGCGTGGACGCGGAATTGGGCACCAGGCTGAGTTCGGCGGCCGCTTCGCGCACCGAGATGTCGGGCCGTCGGCCGACCAGGCGCAACAGTTCGCCCTGGGACTGGGTCAACCCGGTGGCATCGAATCCGCCGCCGGTGGCCCGGCGTAACTGTCTGCGGAACCGGCCGACGACGGTGAACAACTCGCCGACGAGATCTCGATGTGCTTCCACGCCGACACAATACCTCTGTAACAGAGGTATTGCATGATGCGTGACTGCGAGATGAACGCTGAATGAACCAACTTGCCAGGCTCGGAAGGGGGCGCGGCAAACCCGCTGAGACGCCGCAGCCGTGGCCGCAGGGTAGTTGCCGCCGCTCTTCGGCTCGTACCCCCCAGCCCGCCCGGCCGGTGACATCAAGCAAGCGCTCAACGTCTACTTAGGCGGCCACGGCTGCTACATGTTCAAGGTACCAGATTTCCTGGTTAGGGCACGGACATTGGACCAATGAGCAACGCTTTGAATTGACGCTCAATCTGATTCGGCCTGCAGCACCAGGACGGCGCGCGCATCCACACTGACTGTGTTGGCGGCGGGGGTGGCGTCGCGTGTGGAGTTTGCCGAAGTGCTGATCGCGGGAATCCAGCGGGCGCCGAATTGCGCCGGTGGTAACGCGAACTCGATGGGCTCGTAGTGCGCGTTGAAGCACAACAGGAACGAGTCGTCGACCACGCGTTGGCCCCGGACATCCGGGTCGGCGATGCCCTCACCGTTCAGGTACATGGCAACCGACTTGGCGTACCCCGTCTCCCAGTCCTCGGCGGACATGTCGGAGCCGTCGGGGGCGAACCACGCGATGTCGGGCAGTGCGGCCGCGCCCGCCTCCCGTACCGGTCGACCGTCGAAGAACCTGCGGCGCCGGAACACCGGATGCGCCGCGCGCAGCGCCGACACCGACCGGGTGAACTCGATCAGGTCGAGATCGGCTGTGGCCCAGTCGATCCAGGAGGTCTCGTTGTCCTGGCAGTAGACGTTGTTGTTCCCGCGCTGGCTGCGGCCCAACTCGTCGCCGTGGGAGAGCATCGGAACACCCTGGGACAGCAGCAGAGTGGCCAGGAAGTTGCGCTGCTGACGGGCGCGCAGGGTGTTGACCGCAGGATCGTCGGACGGGCCTTCGGCCCCACAGTTCCACGACTTGTTGTTGCTCTCGCCGTCGCGGTTGTCCTCGCCGTTGGCCTGATTGTGTTTTTCGTTGTAGGACACCAGATCACGCAGTGTGAAGCCGTCGTGAGCGGTGACGAAGTTGATCGAGGCGAACGGGCGACGGCCGGTCTGCTCGTAGAGATCGGCCGAACCGGTCAGCCGGTAGGCGAACTCGTCGAGGGTGGCCGGCTCGCCCCGCCAATAGTCGCGCACGGTGTCGCGGAACTTGCCGTTCCACTCGGTCCACTGCGGCGGGAAGTTGCCCACCTGGTACCCGCCGGGGCCGACGTCCCACGGCTCGGCGATCAGTTTGACCTGGCTGACGATCGGATCCTGTTGCACCAGTTCGAAGAACGCGCTCAGCCGGTCCACGTCATAGAACTCGCGGGCCAGCGTGGCGGCCAGGTCGAAGCGGAAACCGTCGACATGCATCTCCGTCACCCAGTACCGCAACGAGTCCATGATGAGCTGCAACGAGTGGGGATGACCGACGTTGAGACTGTTGCCGGTACCGGTGTAGTCCATGTAGTACTGCTTGTCGTCGTCCACGAGTCGGTAGTAGGCGGCATTGTCGATACCACGCATCGACAGCGTCGGCCCCAGGTGGTTGCCCTCGGCCGTGTGGTTGTAGACGACGTCGAGGATCACCTCGATGCCGTTGGCGTGCAGTTCACGCACCATGGCCTTGAACTCCTGCACGTGACCGCCCGGCGTGCCGGCCGAACTGTAGCGCGGGTCCGGCGCCAGGAACCCGATCGTGTTGTAGCCCCAGTAATTCGACAGACCTTTGTCGACCAGGGTGGAGTCATCCACGAAGTGGTGTACCGGCATCAGCTCGACGGCGTTGACCCCCAAGGCTTTCAGATGCTCGACGATCACGGGGTGGGCAACGCCGGCGTAGGTTCCGCGCAGCTGCTCGGGGATATCCGGGTGGGTCTGGGTGAGGCCCTTGACGTGGGCCTCGTAGATGACGGTGTCGGCGTACTCGTGGCTGGGCGGGTGGTCGACACCCCAGTCGAAATACGGATTGATCACCACGGCTTTCGGCATGTGGGCCGCCGAATCGTCGTCGTTGCGAGTATCCGGCTCACCGAAGTCGTAGGAGAACAGCGCCTGGCCCCAGTCGAAGGCACCTTCGATGGCCTTGGCATACGGGTCGAGCACGAGCTTGTTCGGGTTGCAGCGGTGCCCGGCCGCCGGATCGTACGGGCCGTGGACCCGGTAGCCGTAGCGCTGGCCGGGCTCGATCCCGGGAATGAAACCGTGCCAGACGAATCCGTCGACCTCGGGTAGCGTCACCCGCGTCTCGTGCAGTTCCCCGGATTCGTCGGGATCGAACAGGCATAGTTCCACCCGGTCGGCGACCTCGCTGAACAACGCGAAATTGGTACCCGAGCCGTCATAGGTCGCACCGAGCGGGTAGGGCTTGCCGCGCCACATTTCCAAGGTCACAAAATCGACGATACGGCGCTCGGAGACCTGCAGCCGGGTGAATGTTCGGCGGTACAGTCAGCTGTGACCACTCGCTCTGACCTGCCGGCGTACCGGACGGTGCGGGTCACCCTCGACCATTCGGTCGCGATCATCACGCTGGACCGCCCAGCGCAGCGCAACGCGTTCGGCGGCGGCATGCGCGATGAGTTGGCCGATGCCTACCTGCGGTGCGACGCCGACGACGCGGTCCGGGTGATCGTGCTGACCGGGGCCCCACCCGCGTTCTGTGCCGGCGCGGATCTCGGCGCGGGGGAGCAGACCTTCACCGAGCCGGGGCAGGAGTTCAGCGCCGCCGGCCTGGCCGTACCGGCCTGGACCCTCGGCAAGCCGGTGATCGCGGCTGTCAACGGACACGCCATCGGCATCGGCCTGACACTCGCATTGCAGTGCGACATCAGGTTTTTCGCCGCCGATGCCCGGTACGGCGTGGTGCAGGCCCGGCGCGGCATGGTCGGCGACGCCTACTCGCACTGGGTGCTACCCAGGCTGGTGGGCCTCGCCAATGCGGCGGAGATCCTGCTGACCGGAGCCACATTCGACGGACATCGCGCGGTCGAACTCGGCCTGGGCAGCCGGGTGCTGCCGGCGGAGCAGGTGCTGCCCGCCGCACTGGAACTCGCACACGACATCGCGGTCAACACCGCGCCGATGTCCGTCGCGGCCAGCAAGCGGCTGCTGTGGGATTCGTACGACCTCGACCGGTCCGGCGTCGGTGCCCGGGAGACCGAGATCCATCTGCGTTTGATGGCGCACGACGATGCGCGCGAAGGGGTTCGTGCCTACGTCGAGCGTCGGGATCCGCGCTGGTCGGGCCGGCCGGTCGACCCGACTAGATGACTTCCACTCCGGCGCTGCGAAGTTCATCGATTGCCGCAGTGCTGCTCTCGGGCGCGACACCCGCGGTCAGATCGGTCAACACCCTGGTCTGCAGGCCGGTTCGAGCCGCGTCGGCTGCGGTGGCCGCGACGCAGTAGTCGGTGGCGATGCCCACCACGTCCACCGCCTCGACGCCCCGCCCGGCCAACCAGTCCGCCAGCGGCGTCCCCGAAGAGTCGACGCCCTCGAAGCCGCTGTAGGCGGCCGAGTGATGCCCCTTCTCGAACACGGCCTCGACCGCGGCCGGATCGAAATCGGGGTGGAACGCCGCACCTGGGGTGCCGGCCACGCAGTGGCGCGGCCACGAAGTCCGATAGTCGGGGGTGTCGGAGAAATGGTCGCCCGGGTCGATGTGGAAATCCTTGGTGGCCACCACATGGTCGTATCCGTGGTCGCCGGCGAGCAGTGCGGTGATGTCCCGCGCCACCGCCGACCCACCGGTGACCGCCAGCGAGCCGCCTTCACAGAAATCGTTCTGCACGTCGACGACGATGAGTGCGCGGGACGTGTGCATGATCCCGACGCTACCCGCCGAACAGCAGATAAAGACCGGTGAAGGTGTAGCCGACCATCACCAGCATCGTCGCGAGTTGGCCGGTCAGCTGATGCTGTTTCGGCAGCAGGCGTAGGGCCCGGTCATGCGCCGCGATCACCCCGGCCACGTGTCCGGCGAGCACGAACCCGACCTTGAGGGTGGCCAACAGCGTCGGATGACCGGACAGGAAGTAGCTGACCTGCACGTCGTGGAGCCCGAAGAGCAGGATCACCGTCTGCTGGCCCCGCTCGACCAGGTAGGACAGGTAGTGCGCGAACACGTAGCCGATGACGATCGGGATCAGCGAGTGCGCCATCAGTCCGGGCAATTGGCGGCGCAGCAGGCGGTCGACCCCGCCGGTGGTGCGGGTGGCCGCCCAGAACGTGACCGCCACCGTGGCGGCGAACACCAGCAGGCCCGCGGTCCGGATCAGGCTGGAGCCCAGTGGCGATCCTGAATGCGCGTCGACGAAGTTGCGCCACTGCGGCATCGCCGAGAAGCTGTCGAACGCGGTGGATCCCAGGAGCACCGCCAGCACGGCGACCAGTCCCGGCCGCACCGTCAGCGACGGCAGGTGATCGAACGGGTTGCCCAGCACGAACCGGCCGTCGTGGCGGCGCACCGGCGAAAGCTCCGACGCCACCGTGCTGTACACCTCGAACGGGTCGGCGCTCTCCAGCCAGCGCGGACCGCAGCACAATGCTCCGGCGAGTGTCACCGCCAGGTAGACCAACAGCCAGTTGCGAATCGCCACAACCGATCCCGGGTCCGGGCTGGCCAACTCCAGCCATACGAAGGCGAACAACCCCGCGGCGGCCGGCCAGTAGCCGAGCCGCTCGGGGTAGTGCCACCGCGACGCGACGGGCACGAAGCGGTACAGGGTCCGGACCGGAGAGATGAGCCGCCACACCGGGCCCAACAGCACCGAGGTCGCGACCAGCCCGACCCACAGCAGGACATAGAAGACACCCGGCAGGGGGTTGGCGCCCGCCGCCCGGGCGAAGCCGGTGTAGGCCACCCACCCGGCGAGGGTGAGCGCGAGCAGGCCCACCACCCAGCGCGTCACGGCGGCGTCCACGGCCGTCGTCACCCAGGACGGAAGGGGCAGGCCCGGCTTGTCCGGATCGAATCGGGGCCGACGCCAGGCCAGTGCCACCACCGCGAAGGTGAACGTCAGCGTCCACGCCGCGCCGATCAGCGCATAGGTGTACGGGATCGGGAGATCGGTCGAACCGCCCAGACCATGGGCCAGTACCGCGGTCGACCCGGCCGTCACTGCTGTACTTGCACGCTGGCGATCGTCCGGTTCAGCTGGTGCAGTTCGATGTCGACCGTGCCGGGCACATCGACGGCGAACTGGAACTGCTGACCGTTGCGAGCCTCGATCTTGAAGCTGTGCTCGGGGTTGGAGTGCACGTGCAGCTCATCGGTGGCGTCGCTGTTGACCCGCACCACGATCGGCTCGCCGACCTTGCCCTGCACCCGCTCGTTGGTCGGGGTGACCTCCCCGCCCTTGATGGTGACGTCGATCAGCAGCCGGGCGGGTGCCTGCTGCTCATTGGTCATGTCTGACGGGTTCACCGTGGTGACCGAGGGAGTGGCCGAACCGGCTGAGCCGTCGGTCTTCTCGGACCCGCCGGAGCCGCCGCAACCGGCCGTCACCAGGGCGAGGGCGGACGCCATTACGATGACACTGCTTTTGAGGTTGATCACGGTGAACCATCTTCGCCTGAGGAGTCCGTACCTTCATCTTGAACGTCGTCTTGGTTCGCGTCGCTGTCATCTCCGCGGCGCCTGTCCCGCATGGCCACGTACACCACGACGCCCACCACGACCACGGCCGGAGCGAACGCCGGCAATGCGAGCAGCAGCGTGTGGTCGGCCTGATACGTCATGTGCGCCCGGCGGGTTCACGGCCTGCGGCCAGCTCCCTGGCGTTGATCCGGCCCGCACCCCAGGTCAGCCCGGCGATCAGGATCAGGGTGCACACCAGGACGACCAGCGAAGCCGCGTTGTACAACCAGGACGGATGATCGAGATTGCGTTCGCGCTGCAGAATCTCGATCTCCTGCACGAACTCCCGGTTGCTGGAGGTGAGTGCCGGGGTTTCGGTGGCACCGATGCCCGGATCGGCGGGCAGGAAGATCGGCACACCGGCCATCGTGGTGCCGTCCTGCACGCGTAACAGGGTCTTCCAACTTCCGGAAACGGGGATGGGCTGCGTCGAGCGGTAGTGCCCCGGGCCCACCTTCTCCAACCGGTCGATGATCAGGCCGCGATGGTTGGCCAGGCCGCCCTGCCACGCCAGGATCGACACCCACTCCGGGTTGTCGCCGATCAGGCCGGCCGGGGTGATCTGGACATCGGCCGAGGCCATCCGGTGCCCATTGTCAGCCGGGAGGTCCGTCAAAGCGATGGTGGCAGTGGCATTTTGCGGAACTTCGGTGCGTAACCCGTTGGCCACCGCGCCGCCGATCACCAGGACGGTGAGCACCACGATGGAGATTCCCACCGCGGGCCGGGGTAACGGCTGCCCGGTGAGGACCAGGGCCAGCAGCGCGCCGCACAGACCCATCGCGACGGCGACCGGGATCGCCATGGCCAGCGCCTCGCCCCACATGCTGGTGGGCCACGGGTAGTGGTAGACCGCGCCGATCCACAACGATTCCAGCCAGAGTCCGACGGTGGCCACACCGAGACCGGCCACCGCGCCGAACAGGATGGGGCGCTTCACAAGTGGGGTCAGCGCGATGAGTTCGACCACCAGTGCCGGGCCCAGGTAGAGCGCGAACCAACTGATCGGCGCTCCCAGGACCGGGCCGACGATGAAGGCCACGGCTCCGCGCAACGCGATCGCGAATGCGGCGGCGATCAGGGCGGCGCCCGGGCCGAGGACCAGACGTGCCGCGACCGCGGCAAATGCTGCCGCGGCCGCGATCATCATCGGCTGCAGCACCAGGCGGAACTGCTCGACACCGAAGTCGTATTCGATCTGGAAGACCGAGAGTCCGATGAACAGACCGCCGAAGGACAGGAAGTAGAGGAACTTGTTGAACTTGCTGTCTTCGGCCATGCCGTCGGGGCCCATGGCCACCCGGCCCTCGTGTTCGAGTAACAGCACGGCTATCAGAGACAACCCGGCTCCACCGATGAGCATCAAATGGGTTGGGCCCCAAAGGGTGACGTCCTGCCCGAAGATCCGGTGCCAGATGTCGTCGAGCGGGAAACCGATGAGCGCGTACAGTCCGCACAGCGCCATCAGCACACCGCCGACCGGGGCGTACCAGGTACGGGTGATCCGGATGGCGGCCGGGCCGGGCTTGTCATACGGCAAGACGATGGCCATCGACCCGGCGATGAACAGCAGGAACAGGCCGATCAGGATGAAATAGTGCGCGGGATTGGCCAGCGGACCGGCATCGCGGCCCTTGCCGATATGGAGGCTGACGTCCCAGATGAAACCGAACAGCGCGCAGATGATGGTCGCGGTGAACAGGAACACCTGCAGCGCCACCCACGGCGGCCGGTGGAACTTGCGGCCCAGCCATTCGGCGAAATTATTGAGCCAGGTGATACGCCGGTTGCGGTGCAGGTAGCCGATCCACAGCAGCGCGACGGTGACGATCAGGGCGACCACCGACATCCCGATCACCTGGTCGAGTGCGGCACCACCGCCTTCTGTGCCGGCGGCCGCGGTGAGCGTGACGTCCGATGGGCCCATCATGACCTCCGGTCAGCTGACATTGGTGTCGGTGTCAGATGTTGCCAGAACCGGGCGGCCGCAAACAGACGTTCCGTCAGTCCTGCGCCGTCAGCTCCACGCGGTGACAGGGCGATCCATCCGTTCACCGTCGACGAATACGTCGACCCGCTCGTCGAAGAAGCAGATGTGGTCGCGGACCGGCACCGCCTCGATCAGCGGTTCGTGATAGGCCCAGGCCAGATCGGCAGGTCCGCCGGGCAGTGAAAAGTAGGTGGCCCGGCCTTTGTACGCGCAGTAGGTGACGGTGTCGCTGACGTCGAGAACGGCCGTCACGTCTTCGCGGGGAAGGTAGTGGCGGGTCGGCAGTCCGGTCTCGAATAGCAGCATGGGACTGCAGGATTCGGCCAGCACCTTCCCGTCGAGTTCGATGCGGATCCGTCGGCGGCTGCGCCGGACGTCTATCCGGTGGAACGGGTCGTGCGGGTGCGCGACGATCGGCTCATCCTCTTCACGCCATTCGAACGTCGCGAAGTCCAGGATCACGTACTCGGTCAGCTCCGGGTCGTCCGGCTGGAACGCCGCGGCGGCACCGGTTTCTTCACCGGCGATGACGTCGAACGCCGTGCCCGGACAGGTGTGCGCCGTGAACGGCACCGACGGATCGAGGAAGCCGGGGATCTCGTCGTCCCCGACATCCCCGCCGGCCGGAACAAGTTGCGCCGTCAATGCCGAGCGCGGCACCGCATACGTCGGGACCACCCGGCGTGGCTCCCAGACCAGGACGGCCTCGCTGGTGTCGGCCACCGGCTCACCGCCGAGACAGATCCGAATTCGCTTGGGCGTGGGCTGATATCGCAGGGCGCCCAACTCGCTGCCGAGCAGGTCCGCCACGTTTACTGCCATCGCATCATTATCGACGCCGACGGCGGTGGCTGTCTGCTACTTGACGTCGACGTAAACCGTGCGCTGCGTGACCGCGCTGAGAGTGTCGGTGCGGCTGAAGTTGGGGCCCGGCCGCACGGCCACGACGGACGCCTGATCCAGTGGGGACGAGCCCACGCGGTTGACGATCACCGTGTAACCCTGCGACTGCAGCTCTTTGATGGTCTGCTGGGCATTGCTGGGGCCGTTGGGCGCGGCCGAGGCCACCCCCGCCGAACCGATGATCGCGGCCACCGCAACGCCCAGCGCCGCGGCGATGATCCGAGAGTTTCCGATGGTGTTTCGCACTGGAGTGTCCTGACTTCCGATAGTCGCTTACGCTGCCATGTACCGGTAAGAACCGGCAGTTCAGACGCTTTAATTCCGATGGCAGAAATTGATCGCTCCGATGACCGGATCTGTGTGAAGCCAGGCAAACTGGCGGCCTTGCGGCTACGGCAGCGCGACGGGGTCACGTGTGGCCCGACCGTGGCGGTGGTGGCCGGTGCCCTGCTGGATCACACGTATCGTGCGGAGTTGCTGAGCCCCGAGGGGCACACCTGGTTCGCCGCGGAGCAGGGGCGAATTCACGCCGCTGTCAACCGGATCTGGCCGCGACAGCTCGGGACCACACCCGCGGGCATGGCCCGCGCATTGACCGATCACAGTGCGAAACGTGGAGTGGCATACCGGTGGCGGCGGTTTCGGGGTACCCGTGACTCGTTGTCGGATGTGCGACGCGCGGTCGCGGAGGGTTGGCCAGTGGCGATGCTGATCGGCGAGCGCGGCATCCCACGGCACTGGGTGTTGTTCGTCGGCGAGGGCCGCGAGGTTCTGGAGTGCTACGAACCCTCGTCGGGCCTGGTGTTGCCGGTCGATGTCGCGGATATGCGGGGCGCCAGGCTGACCGGGCTGGGTTTCCCACGGCCCTTCGCCTTTGTCCTACCGTCGAACCATGACCAGAAAGTACGCGACCGCTGACACCGTAGGGATCGACGAACTCCTGGACTTCGTGCGCCCCAGGCACCACATGGTGCTGACCACGTTCCGGGCCGACGGCTCGCTACAGACGTCACCGGTGACCGGTGGGGTAGATGAGCAGGGACGCATCGTGATCGCGAGCTATCCGCAGCGGGCGAAGGCAGCCAACCTCCGGCGTACGCCCCGGGCCAGCGTGACGGTGCTGTCCGATGAGTTCAACGGTCCGTACGTGCAAGTCGACGGTGACGCCGAGGTGATCGGACTGCCCGACGCGGTCGAACCGCTGGTCGACTATTTCCGGGCGGTGGCGGGTGAGCACCCGGACTGGGATGAGTACCGGCAGGCGATGGTGGAGCAGGGAAAGTGCCTGATCCGGGTCACCCCCGTGCGCTGGGGCCCGGTTGCCACGGGCGGCTTTCCTCCCGGCTGACCGCGGGCCGACGCGTTGCGTTGGCTAGCAGGTCAAACTATAGTCTGGACACATGTCCAGAGGGTTCGGAGTCGACGCGTGAGCGTGTATTCCCAGCTCAGCACGATTTCGGCCGTCGGGTGATCTGATTATGCGTATCGCGTTGCTGTCCTATCGGAGCAAGACTCACTGCGGTGGCCAGGGCGTCTACGTGCGCTATCTGAGCCGCGGGCTCGCCGAACTCGGCCACGAGGTCGAGGTCTTCTCCGGCCAGCCCTATCCCGAGGGCCTGGATCCCCGGGTCAAGCTCACCAAGGTCCCCAGCCTCGATCTCTACCGCGAGCCGGACCCGTTCCGGGTGCCCCGGCCCAGCGAGATCCGCGACGGTATCGACGCCCTGGAACTGGCCACCATGTGGAGTGCCGGGTTCCCTGAGCCGCGGACCTTCACCATGCGGGTCGCCAGGATTCTGGCCGAGCGCCGCGACGAGTTCGACGTCGTCCACGACAACCAGAGCCTGGGCTCGGCGCTGCTGAAGATCGCCGCCAGTGGCCTACCCGTCGTGGCCACGGTGCATCACCCGATCACGCGTGACCGGGTCGTCGAGATCGCCGCGGCCAAGTGGTGGCGCAAGCCGCTGGTGCGGCGCTGGTACGGGTTCGCCGAGATGCAGAAGAAGGTCGCCCGCAAGATCCCCGAGCTACTCACCGTGTCGTCGTCCTCGGCCGCTGATATCGCCGAGGACTTCGGCGTGACTCCGGATCAGCTGCACATCGTGCCGCTGGGTGTGGACACCGAGCTGTTCAAACCTGCCGAGCACCGGGTGAGCGGCCGGATCATCGCGATCGCCAGCGCCGACGTTCCGCTCAAGGGTGTCAGCCATCTGCTCCACGCGGTGGCCCGGCTGCGGGTGGCCCGCGATCTCGACGTGCAGTTGGTGTCCAAGCTCGAACCGAACGGGCCGACCGAGAAACTCATTGCCGAGCTCGGTATTTCCGACATCGTGCACAGCTCGAGTGGGCTGAGCGATGAGGAACTCGCCGCGCTGCTCGCCTCCGCCGAAGTGGCCTGCATCCCGTCGCTCTACGAGGGCTTTTCGCTGCCCGCCGTGGAGGCCATGGCCAGCGGCACCCCGATCGTCGCCAGCCGCGCGGGGGCACTGCCCGAGGTGGTCGGTGACGACGGTGCCTGCGCCCGGTTGGTGCGCCCGGCCGACGTCGACGAGCTGACCGCCGTCCTGGGTGAACTGCTCGACTCGCCGTCGGAACGGCGCAGACTCGGCGCTGCCGGGCGCCAGCGCGCGCTCGACGTCTTCAGTTGGGAATCGGTTGCCGCACAGACGGTATCGGTGTACGAGATGGCCCGTTCGCGGGCAGGGAAGGAAGCGCGATGCTGACCGTCGATTTCGACCGTCTGGGTGTCGGACCGGGCACCACGGTGATCGACGTCGGCTGCGGCGCGGGCCGGCACACATTCGAGGCGTACCGGCGCGGTGCGTCGGTGATCGGCTTTGACCAGAGCGCGTCCGACCTCAACGACGTCGACACGATGCTGCAGGCCATGCGGGCAGAGGGCGAGGTTCCGCTGTCGGCCAAGGGCGAGGCCGTCAAGGGTGACGCGCTCGACCTGCCGTACACCGACGCCAGCTTCGATTGCGTCATCGCCTCGGAGATCCTGGAGCACGTCCCGCAGGACGAGCAGGCCATCGCCGAACTGGTACGTGTCCTCAAACCCGGTGGCTCCCTGGCCATCACCGTGCCGCGCTGGCTCCCGGAGAAGCTGTGCTGGCTGCTGTCGGACGAGTATCACGCCAACGAGGGCGGACACATCCGCATCTACAAGGCCGACGAGCTGCGCGACAAGGTCCTGGCACATGGGCTCAAACTGACCCATACGCACCACGAGCACGCGCTGCACGCGCCGTACTGGTGGCTGAAATGTCTTGTCGGCACCGAGAAGAACGACCACTTCGCAGTCAAGGCCTATCACCAGCTGCTGGTGTGGGACATGATGGGGCGCCCCTGGCTCACCCGCACCGCCGAGTCGCTGCTGAACCCGGTGATCGGCAAGAGCGTGGCACTCTATTTCCGCAAGCCGGAATACAACGGGTAGGCCGCCGCGGTGCTTTTGCCTGAGATCCCCGGTGTGCCCGGAGTTTTGACACCAGACGACTGTGTGCAGACGGCACGGTCGATCGCTGCGACCCAGGAGTCCTCAGGGGCCCTGCCGTGGTTCGACGGCGGCCACACCGACCCGTGGGACCACGTCGAGAACGCCATGGCGCTGACCGTGGCCGGCCTGATCGAACCGGCCCGGGCGGCGTTCGACTGGTGCCGCACCGTGCAGCGTGCGGACGGTTCCTGGCCGATCCAGCTGCGCAACGGTGTCATCGAGGACGCCAACAGCGACAGCAACTTCTGTGCCTACGTCGCCACCGGCGTCTGGCACCATGTGCTGATCACCGGGGACCGGTCCTTCGCCGAGCTGATGTGGCCGGTGGTGACCCGGGCGCTCGACTTCGTCCTCGGCCTGCAGGCCTCCGGCGGCGAGATCTACTGGGCTGCAAGCCCCGCGGGTCCGGTCGAGGAGGCGCTGCTGACCGGCTGCGCCAGTGTGTACCACAGCATCCGGTGCGGGCTGGCGCTCGCCGATTACCTCGACGATCCCCAGCCGGAGTGGGAGGTCGCCGTCGGACGTCTCGGCCACGCCATCGCTGCGCATCCAGAGGCCTTCTCCGCCAAGGACACCCACGCGATGGAGTGGTACTACCCGGTGCTCGGCGGGGCCCTGCACGGAACTGCGGCTCACGCCCGGATCGCCGATCGGTGGGACGACTTCGTGGTGCCGGGGCTGGGCATCCGGTGCGTCGATCACCGGCCCTGGGTCACCGGCGCGGAGACGTGTGAGCTGGTGATGGCGCTGGATGCGATCGGTGACACCCGCAGGGCGCACGAGCAGTTCGCGGCCATGCAGCACCTGCGCGAGGACGACGGATCTTATTGGACCGGACTGGTTTTCGCCGACGGCAAACGCTGGCCAGAGGAGCGCACCACCTGGACCGGCGCGGCCATGATCCTGGCCGCCGACGCGCTGTCGCAGACCACCGCGGCCGGCGGCATCTTCCGGGGCGTCGGGCTGCCGCGCGGCCTGGAGGGTGAGTACGACTGTGAGTGCGTCGGCGGGAAGGCCGGCGACCGCTAGTCGAGCCGACCCGGCTCGCCCGAGGTCCGCTCCAGGACCCTCATCGAACCCATCGCGGCGACCTCGTCGAAGGCGCCTGTGGCCAGCGCACGCTGGTAGATGTGGAACGGAGCCTGGCCGCCGTCGTTCGGATCGGGGAACACGTCGTGGATGATCAGCGCGCCGCCGACCTCGACCCAGCGGGCCCAGCCGTCGAAGTCCCGTTGTGCGGCCTCTTCGGTGTGGCCGCCGTCGATGAACAACAGCCGCAACGGCGTTCGCCAGCCCCGTGCCACCACGGGTGAGCGGCCGACCACGGCCACCACATGCTCGTCCAGCCCCGCGGCATCCAGGGTGTGGCGCATCGTGGGCAGCGTGTCGAACAACCCGGTGACCGGGTCGACCATGGTGGTGTCGTGGTACTCCCAGCCCACCTGGTGCTCCTCCGAGCCGTGGTGGTGGTCGACGGTGTAGAGGACCGAGCCCGTCTCCTGTGCAGCCGCGCCGAGCATCACCGTCGACTTGCCGCAGTAGGTGCCGATCTCCACCCCGACCCCACCGTCGAGGTAGCGCACCCCGGCGTCGTAGAGGGCACGGCCCTCGTCGGCCGGCATGAAGCCGATGACCTGCTCGGCGAGGGTGAAAAGGCGCTCGGCGCGGGGCGGCAGGGCGGTGTCAGCGGTGCTCATGAATGCCCAACCTACCGTTGCTGGCCTCAGGCGGTTGTAGTAGCGTCCGGACACGTGTCCGAGACGGCTCTGGAGTCGACGCGCCGCCGTCTGAGTGCACGGCAGGCCGATACTGTCGAGCGCCTGGGTAAGGCCGCATTACAGCTGATCACCCGGGACGGATTCGCCGGACTGACCGTGCGCCGGGTGGCTGCCGAGGCCGGGGTCGGAGCAGCGACGGCATACACCTACTTTTCGTCGAAAGAACACCTCGTCGCCGAGGTGTTCTGGCGCAGGCTGTCCGCCGCGCCGCCGGCCGCGCACGAATCGGCCGACCCGGCCACGCGGGTGGTCGAGGTGCTGCAGCACATCGCCTCGCTGGTGGCCGACGAACCGGAGTTCGCCGGCGCGGTCACCAACGCGCTGCTCGGCAAGGACCCCGATGTCGATGTGCTGCGGCAGCGTATCGGTGCGGATATCCGGGGCCGCCTGGTCGCGGCCCTCGGACCCGACGTGAACCTGGACGTGATCGAGGCGCTGGAATTGCTCTACACCGGCACGCTGGTGTGGGCGGGCATGGGGTACGAGAACTATTCGGGCGTTGTGCGCCGGCTGGAGAAGTCAGCGCGGTTGGTGCTGAGCTGAATTCGCCGTCATGATCGCCGTCGATGCGGCGACCGCGGGCCCGTAGATCTCCTGGATGTCCCCGCCGTCCTCGACGATCAGCGCGGTCAGTTCGCGAAGCCCGCCCAACAGGATGATGGCCATCGGCTCGGTAAGCCGGGGGAGGCCGGCGCGCTCGAAGCCGGCGCTGCCGCTGAGTTCGATCAGCAGATCGGTCAGTTCGCGTAGGGCTGCGCGTTGCAGCGGTCGAGCTCTGCTGCCCAGCGCCGGCAGTTCACGGATCCAGCTCAACGTGATGGCCGGGGCGGACGCGATGTGGTCGACATAGGCGCCGACGGCCTGGCCGATCTGGTCTTGCCAGGGCGCCTCCGGGTCGACGGCGGCCTGGATGCCGTCGACGAGTGCGGCGTTGTTGGCGCGCAACAGTTCGAGGAAGCCGTCCTCTTTGGTGCCGAACTGGTCGTAGAACGTGCGCTTGGATGTTCGGGCGTGCCGGACGATGTCGGCCACCGTGGTCTCGCGATAGCCCTTGTCGCTGATCGCCGCGGCGAGACCGTCGAGAAGTCGTAGCCGGTAGGTCATCAAGGCCGACCCCCTTGCTTTGCCTGGTACCTGGGAGTACCGTACCTCATAACCGATTGGTACCGAGCGGTACCAGGACCTGGCTGGAGATGGTATGACCGAGCTGGCAGCAGCTGAGAAGACCACCGAGAAGTCCACCGCGACCACCGCAGCGGGGCGCGTGCCGCCCGACGCGCGGGTTCCGAAGCCGTTGCAGGCCATCGGCTTCGCCCTGGCCAGGCGTCGGGTGGTCAAACTGATCGCCCGCCGTCAGGGTGATGTCTTCAGGCTCAAACTCCCCATCTTCGGGCCCACGGTGATCGTCGCCGATGCGCAGTTGGCCAAGCAGCTCTTCACCGCCAACACCGACGACGTCGGCAACATCCAGCCGAACCTGAGCCGCATCCTGGGATCCGGATCGGTGTTCGCCCTGGACGGCACGGATCATCGTCGCCGTCGCAAGCTGCTCACCCCGCCGTTCCACGGCAAGAGCATCAAGAACTACGAGCAGATCTTCGAAGAGGAGACCCTGCGGGAATCGGCGAACTGGCCGGAAGGTCAGGAGTTCGAGACGCTCGAGCCGATGATGCGGATCACCCTCAACGTGATCCTGCGCGCGGTGTTCGGTGCCGACGGCGAGCAACTCGACGAGCTGCGCCGGATCATCCCGCCATGGGTCACCCTGGGCTCTCGGCTGGTGGTGGTGCCCACCCCGACCCGCACCTTCGGCCGGTTCAGTCCGTGGGGCCGGTTGGCCAGATACCGCCAGCAGTACGACGCAGTCATCAACCGGCTCATCGACAAGGTCGAAGCCGACCCGGACATCGACCAGCGCGACGACATCCTGGCGCTGTTGTTGCGCAGCACCTACGAGGATGGATCGGCCATGTCCCGCAAGGACATCGGCGACGAGCTGCTGACCCTGCTGGCCGCCGGACACGAGACCACGGCGTCGACCCTGGGCTGGGCCTTCGAGCGGATCAGCCGTCATCCGAAGGTGCTGACCGAGCTGGAGGCCGAGGCGGCCACCGACGGCAATGAATACCGTCAGGCCACCATCCTCGAGGTGCAGCGCAACCGCACCGTCATCGACTTCGCCGGCCGCCATGTCTACGCACCGTCGATCCGACTGGGGGACTGGGAGATTCCGCGGGGACACTCTGTGATCGTGGCGATCTCGCAGATCCAGGAGGCGCAGAAGGAGTTCTCCGACCCGGAGCGGTTCGATCCACAGCGATTCGTCGGCAGCCGGCCCGGGCTGGGCTGGCTACCGTACGGCGGCGGTACCCGACGCTGCGTCGGGGCGGTGTTCGCCAACGTGGAGATGGACGTGGTGCTGCGAACGGTCCTGCGCCACTTCGAGATCGAGACCACCACGGCACCGGGAGAGAAAGTGCACTCTCGCGGCGTGGCCTACACCCCTGCGGCGGGTGGGCGCATGGTCGTGCGTCGCCGCGCCACGCCGCTGGGGGACTGACCCGCTATCCGGTGGTCTGGCGCTTGGGCAGCTTCCAGCCCGCGCGTGGGAAATGACAGGTGTACCCGTTCGGGTAGTGCATCAGATAGTCCTGGTGCTCGGGCTCGGCCTCCCAGAAATCGACGGCAGGCGTCACCTCGGTGACGACCTTGCCCGGCCACAGTCCGGACGCGTCCACATCGGCGATCGTGTCCAGCGCAACGCGCTTCTGCTCGTCGTCGAGGTAGAAGATCGCCGACCGGTAGCTGGTGCCGACGTCATTGCCCTGCCGGTCCTTGGTGGACGGATCGTGGATCTGGAAGAAGAACTCCAGCAGTGCCCGGTAATCGGTCTGTGCGGGGTCGTACTCGATCTCGACGGCCTCCGCGTGGCCCGGATGATTCCGATACGTCGGGTGATCGTTGCGGCCGCCGGTGTAACCCACCCGGGTGGAGACGACTCCGGGCTGCTTGCGGATGAGGTCCTGCATGCCCCAGAAGCAGCCGCCCGCCAGGATCGCTGTCGAATAATTGCCCATGTGCCCCATTGTGCTCCGTGGTTACCGTGGTGGTCATGCGTGTAGTTGCAACCGCAGGCCTGGCCGGTTTACTCCTGCTGACCGGCTGCCCCACCGCGACGGCCGATCCCACCCAGGTCGCAGTGCCGGAGGTGCCGCCCGACCCCGCGCGCACCCTGTTCGTCGACAACCCGGCGATCGTCGACCCACACCTGACCCGGATCGAATCGTTCAGCCGTGAGGGGGAACGCCTGCTGGTCAACTTCACCGCAGGGACCCCGGACTGCTTCGGCGTCCACGTGAGCGCACAGGAAACCGCCGATGCTGTCACGATCGACCTTCGCGGCGGGACGCCCCCGGAGTCCGTCGGCCGGATGTGTATCGCCCTGGCGGTGCACGGCACCGCCGAGGTGGCCCTGCAGGCCCCGCTGGGTTCCCGGCAGGTGCTGGCCGCGCAGTGACGGGTCTCGACAAAGGTCGATAGAACGTGTTCTAGTTTTGGGGTGACGAGCAGGTCTTTCAGCCGCGATGAACTCGCCGCTGCCTTTGAAACGTTCGAGCAGACCGTCGACCGGGCCGCGCAGACCAAGAACTGGGATGTGTGGGCCGACCACTACACCGTCGACGTCGACTACATCGAACACGCCGTGGGCACGATGAAGGGCCGTGAACAGGTGCGGCCCTGGATCTGGAAGACCATGACGACGTTCCCGGGTAGCTACATGACCTCGTTCCCGTCGCTGTGGTCGGTGATCGACGAACCCACAGGACGCATCATCTGCGAACTCGACAACCCCATGCGCGATCCCGGTGACGGCACCATCATCACCGCCACCAACATCTCGATCCTGACCTACGCCGGCGACGGCCTGTGGTCACGTCAGGAAGACGTCTACAACCCGCTGCGGTTCGCCTCTGCAGCCCGCAAGTGGTGCCGCAAGGCAGCCGAACTCGGCACCCTCACCGACGAGGCCGAGGCGTGGCTCAAGAAGTTCGGTGGCGGCAAGTGAGCGCCAAGCTGGTCATCGGCGCCAACGGATTCCTGGGCTCTCATGTGCTGCGGCAGTTGGTCGCAAGTGCCGACGAACGCGCCGGAAACAACACAGAGATCCGGGCCATGGTGCGTCCCAATGCCAGCACCATCGGGATCGATGACCTGGACGTCAAGCGGATTCACGGCGACGTCTTCGACACCGAGGTCCTGCGCGAGGCGATGACCGGTTGCGACGTCGTGTACCACTGCGTCGTCGACGCCCGCGGTTGGTTGCGCGACCCGGCGCCGCTGTTCCGCACGAACGTCGAGGGCACTCGTAACGTGCTCGACGTCGCTGCGGAAATCCCCGGCCTGCGCAAGTTCGTCTACACCAGCAGTTACGTCACCGTCGGCCGGCACCGCGGCAAGCGGTCCACCGAGGCCGACGTCGTCGACGTGTCGAAGGTGACGCCGTACGTGCGCTCGCGGGTACAGGCCGAAGATCTGGTGCTGCAATACGCGCGTGAGCGCGGCCTGCCCGCCGTCGCGATGTGCGTGTCCACCACCTATGGCAGCGGTGACTGGGGCCGGACCCCGCACGGCGCGATCATCGCCGGAGCGGCCTTCGGCAAGCTGCCGTTCGTCATGAGCGGGATCGATCTCGAAGCCGTCGGTATCGACGACGCGGCCAAGGCCATGCTCCTGGCCGCCGACCGGGGCACTCCCGGTGAGCGCTACCTCATCTCGGAGAAGATGATCAGCAACGCCGAGGTGGCCAGGCTGGCCGCCTCGGCCGCCGGCGTGGCACCCCCACAGCGATCCATTCCGCTACCCGTGTCGTACGCACTGGCCGCAGCAGGCACCCTCAAGGGCAAGCTGCGCGGTACCGACGAGCGGTTGTCGCTGGAATCTCTGCGGCTCATGCGGGCCGAAGCCGAGCTCGACCACTCCAAGGCCGTGCGTGAACTCGGTTGGCAGCCAAGGCCCGTCGAGGAATCGATCGCCGAGGCGGCAAAGTTCTGGGTGAGCCTGCGGGCGGCCAAACGCGCACAGAAGAGCAGCTGAACACCACGCCGAGAGGTGTTAAGCCACTGGGCGGCAAGCGTATTGCGGCCTAACCTGGCGATATGACCGACAAGCTGAAAGTCGACCTCACCGGGGCGCCGCAGACGATGCTGGCGACGTTCTACGCCAAGGCGCTCGATGCCGGGATGCCCCATCCGATCCTCGGTGACCAGCTGGCCAAGGAGATCGCCGACCGCATCGACTACGACTGGAGCCGCACCTCGATCACCGAGGCGACGTCGCCGTCGGTGACCACCCGCAGTGCCCACTTCGACCACTGGACCCGGCAGTTCCTGGCCGTACATCCCGAAGCCGTGGTGCTGCATCTCGGATGCGGTCTGGACGGCCGGTTTTTCCGAATCCAGCCCGGCCCCGGCGTCGAGTGGTACGACATCGACTACCCCGATGTCGCGCACCTGCGGGAGCAGCTGTATCCGTCAGCCGAGCACTATCACGTCATCGCCGCCTCGGTGACCGACCCGGCCTGGCTGCGGGACGTTCTCACCGACCGGCCGACCCTGATGCTCGGCGAGGGGTTGACGATGTACCTCACCGAGCAGGATGGCGTTGCGCTTCTGCGGCGCATCGTCGACGGATTCCCTTCCGGGGAACTGCAATTCGACGCGTTCAACACCCTGGGCATCAGGGCGCAACTGGTTAATACCGTGGTGCGTCGCTCCGGGGCCAAACTGCACTGGGCCATCGACAGCCCGGAGGACATCCTGCGTGCGGTGCCGGGTACCCGGCTGCTGACCCGGGAGTCGCCGTTCGACGATCCGGTGTTCGCTACCCTGCCCTGGTACTACCGGTTGATGCTGGCCGTCATGAAGCCGGTACCGGTGCTGCGGTACATGGCGCAGTATCACCGTTACGCGTTCTGATCTTTCCTTGAAAAGCAAAGAGGGGCAGCCCTTTCTGGGCTGCCCCTCTTTGTCTGTCGGTGTCAGCGGCCGCTGTGGCGAACGGTGGTGTCCACCTTGGGGACCATCGGCTTGGGGTGCAGTCGGTCGAGCCAGTCGAGCCGGTCGACACCCGCGGAGATGGTGACGCTGCTGGGGGTTGCGGTGTGAGCGGGCTCAGCGGCCAGCGCCGGTGCGGCCAGGCCCAGTACGGCTGCGCCCAATCCGCTGGCAGCGATGACGGCGAATCCGAACTTCTTCATTTCCCTGCTTCTCTCTGTCTCATGCCGGTTATGCCTGTGTAAACCGAGAGCTCAGGGGATCAATTTCCGTTGGCAGTAATTGATCGACTCATGGCAGAAAGAAGGATGTTCAGGCGGTTTTGCGGGGCCCTCGAGCGCCGAGAACAGGTTGGCGGGGACCGCCCCGATTGAACTCTGAACACCACGGTGAGTGGCCGTGCCGGTCATACCAGACGATTTGCAGCGCGCGGATATCGCGACCGCACAACTCCACCGCGAACCCGAGATGGGCGGTGGGCTCGCTGATTTCGACGAACTCGGCGAACCAGTCATCGGGCAGTGTGATGGTGTCGCCCGGGGCGGGTTCGGTCTGGTCCACCAGGTATACCGCCACGGTGTTCAGTAGCTTGCATGTCATCAGCGGTGACAGACCGGTGATCAGCAGCTCGGGGAGGCCGGCCTCGCTGAGCCCGATCGTGTAGCCGAACGGCCTGCGGTCGTGCTCGACGTAATGCACTGCCCAGCCGCGCTTGAAAGTCTTCTCCCGCAGGAGATCGAGATAGTCCTGTCTGGTTGCCTCGGGGTGGTCGCAGATCCAGCACATCAGGTCGCCCTTCTGTTGGTACTTGGCCGTGACGTTCCTCCAGGGGTACGACATATCCGGCAGGGCCCAGTCGATGTCGGTGGGTGGTGGCATGATCGAAAGTATGTTCGAGTCTGATGTGGCGTTGATCGACAAGGTCGGTGCTGCCACGCGGGCGGAGTCGGTGGCGATCGCGGCCCGGTTGGCCGCGATCGGGGCGTTGGACACCCTGCGCGAACGAGAACTGGTCGACAGCATTTTGTGGCGCACCGACCCGTATGCGGAGGTGTGCGCCGAGGTGTCGGCGGCGATGCGCATCTCCCGGGGTCGGGCGGGTACCCAGGTGCATCACGCCCGGATACTGCGCGACAAACTGCCGCTGGTGGCGGCCCGATTCGCCGTGGGGGATATTGATTATCGGGTGGTGTCGATGATCATCGCCCGCACCGAGACCGCGGACCGGTCGGTGTGGGCCGAACTGGATGCCGAACTCGCGGGCCGGGCGCATCGGTGGATGCGGTTCTCTGAGCGGCAGTTGCGGGATCGGGTCGATCATTGGATCGCCAAACTGGATCCGAACGGGGTGCGGGTGCCTCCGGATCTGGCGCAGGACCGGTTCGTGCAGGTGGACCCGGGCAGTCCGGGTGCGGCCACGATCTGGGCGAATGTCGATGCTGAGGACGCGGCGGCGTTCGATCAACGGTTGGATGCGTTGGCCGACACGGTGTGTGAGCATGATCCGCGCAGTTGGGAGCGGCGCCGTTCTGATGCGGTCGGGCCGCTGGCGCGGCTGGAAGCTCAGTTGGTGTGCCGGTGTGGTCGTGAGGACTGCCCGGCGGCCCAGAAGCGCGCGGCCGCTGATGCGGCGGTGGTTCATGTGCTGGCCAGCCAAGCCACCCTGGATGGGATGTCGCAGGATCCGGGATATCTACCCGGGTACGGGATCCTGCCCGCCGACCGTGTGCGCGACCTCGCGAGTAACGCCAAGCTCAAGCCGGTGCGGGTACCCGCTGACACCTCTACGTCGCCCAGCGAATCCAGCGCGCCACCCGAGCTCGGCGAGTCGACGGGGCTGCCTGAGCCCGCCCAACCCAGCGAGTCCATCGTCCCTGACGGTTCCGAGCCGGGGTATCGCCCGTCGGTGGCGCTCTCCGAGTTCATTCGGTGGCGGGATTTGACGTGCCGGTTCCCCGGCTGTGACGCACCCGTGGACCGCTGCGACATCGACCACACCGTCCCGTACCCGATCGGGCCGACGCATCCGTCCAACACCAAGCTTTACTGCCGGGCGCATCACTTGATCAAAACGTTCTGCCCCGGCTGGTCAGACCGTCAATTACCTGATGGCACAGTAGAAATCACCACACCCACCGGCCACACCTACGCCACCGAACCCCACGGCGCCGGCATGTTCCCCACCCTGGGTCAACCCACCGGGGACCTCAACCTCCCCGAACCCGAACCGCCGGCCCCGAACCTGAACTCAAATCCGAACCGGGCCGCGAAGATGCCCAAGCGCAGCCGCACCCGCGAACAAGACCGCCAAGACCGCATCGCCGAGGAACGACGCCTCCGCGCCGAACTCAACAACGACCTCGCCACCGAACGCGACTACCAAGCCTGGCTCGCCGAAGAATACGGACCACCACCCTTCTGAACGGGGGCGATCAACCTTCGGCGCGTTCCTTCAGCCGCTGCAGGGTCAGCTGGATGTGCTCGGCGTTGGCGCCGTCGCGGTCGGGCACGCCGGTGGCCAGCCCAGCGACCTTCTTGAACCAGCCCGCGCGACGGTCCCAGGTGGACTCCGTCACTGTGCAGCCGCCCTCGGTGGCAGTGATGTCGTAGCGCCAGTGCGCCACCGGGAACACCAGAGACTTCACGTCGAAGGCGAACGTCTTGTCCGGCTCGGCGTCGGTGACGGTGCACGTCGTACTCCAGGCCTTCGAGCCATTGCGGTTGTGGCCCTTGAAAACTGACCCGGGAGTCGCCGAACTGCCCTTCTGCCACTCCATCGCATGAGCCTCCTCGGCGAGCGAGGCCAGCGTCGGCAGATCGGTGATGAGTGCGTACACGGCTGCGGGGTCGGCAGCGATCGACACAGTGGCTTTCACAGGCGCGGTCATGGGCCGATCGTAGACCCGGGCTAGCGGTCGATCATCCGCATCTGGGCCTCGGTGTGATGGTCACCGGCGGGCGCGGCGAGATTGTCGAGCCGGGACAGCTGGTCGGGAGTCAGCGTGACCGCATCCGCTGCGAGGTTCTCCTCCAGTCGTTCGACACGCCGGGTTCCGGGAATCGGCACGATGTCGGGGCCACGCGACAGCAGCCAGGCCAGCGCGACCTGCCCTGGCGTCGCTCCCGAGGACTCGGCGATGGTCCGCACCTCGTCGGCCAGTCGCAGATTCACCGCGAAGTTCTCGCCGGTAAACCGGGGGTTGTCCCGGCGGGTGTCGTCGTCGGCGAGGTCGTCGACGGATCGGATCTGGCCGGTGAGGAACCCGCGTCCGAGAGGTGAGTAGGCGACAAAGCCAATACCGTTCTCGCGCAAGATGTCCAGGATTCCGTCCTCGGGGTCCCGGGTGAACAGCGAGTACTCCGACTGCAGTGCGGTGATCGGGTGGACCGCTTGGGCACGCCGGATGGTCTCGACACCCACCTCGGACAACCCGATATGGCGAATCTTGCCCTCGGTGATGAGGTCGGCCAGCACGCCGATGGTCTCCTCGATCGGCGTGGAGCGGTCCAGGCGGTGCTGGTAGTAGAGGTCGATGTGGTCGGTGCCCAGGCGGTGGAGCGACCCCTCCACCGCGGTGCGGATGTTGGCCGGGCTGCTGTCCGCGCCGTCGCGGCCGGTGTGGGAGATCATGCCGAACTTGGTGGCGAGCACGACCTCGTCGCGTCGACCCTTCAGCGCCTGCCCGACCAACACTTCGTTGGCGTACGGGCCGTACACCTCGGCGGTGTCGATGAGGGTGACACCGAGGTCGATGGCCCGGTGGATGGTGCGAATCGATTCGGCGTCGTCGCGGCCGGCGCTGCCGTAGGCGAAGGACATGCCCATCGTGCCCAGACCGATCCGCGCCACTTCGAGATCACCCAACCGTGCGGTCTGCAAAGTACCCATCGCTCCAGTCTGCACGGGAATCACGACCCACGCCGGTGGTGTTGTAGCTCACATGACTGAGCGCCCGGTGCTGCAGCCCAGCGCAGCCCACCCCATCACCATTGCCCCGACCGGACGTCGGGTCACCGTCACTGTCGGCGGAGCGATCATCGCGCAGACCGATGCTGCCCTGACCTTGCAGGAGTCGACTTATCCAGCCGTGCAATATATTCCGCGCGCCGACGTCGTGTGGGAAACGCTGACCCGTAGCGCCGCCACCACCTACTGCCCCTACAAGGGCGAGGCGAACTACTACCACGTCGGCGACCTCGAGGACGCGGTCTGGACCTATGAGAAGCCGTATGCGGCCGTCGCCGAAATAGCCGATCACCTGGCCTTCTACCCACAGAAGGCTGACATCGCGCTGGCCTAGTCTGGAGCGGTGCCCTCAATCAGCGTCACGTTCGACAGCCCGGCCAGTCCGGGGCTGACGCTGGCTCCCTGGCGGCGCGGCGGGTACGACCCGACCAACCGGATCAGTGCCGACGGCGCGATCTGGCGCGTAAGCGCGATGAAAACCGGGCCGGTGACCGCGCGGATCACCAAATCGGCTCCCGGCACCGTGAATTGCGAGGCGTGGGGCCCGGGTGACGCGGAGTTCCTGGACGGTTTTCCGGCGCTGGTGGGTGCCGACGACGACGCCGGCGGCTTCGACCCCGTCGAGCCGACCATCGCCGAGGCGCACCGGCGTGTGCCGCACCTGCGCCTCGGGCGCAGCGGCCGGGTATTGGAGGCGTTGGTACCCGCGGTCATCGAGCAGCGGGTCTCGGGCATGGATGCCTGGCGTGCTTGGCGGCGGTTGGTGACGAAGTACGGCGCCCCGGCCCCCGGTCCGGCGCCTGATGGCATGCGGGTGCCCCCTACCGCCGACGTGTGGCGTCGCATCCCGTCGTGGGAATTCCACCGGGCCAACGTGGACCCGGGCCGGGCGCGCACCATCGTCGGCTGTGCGCAGCGCGCCGACGCCCTCGAGAGACTCACTGCCGAGCGGGCAGTGAAGGCGCTGCGCTCGTTGCCCGGGGTCGGTGAGTGGACGGCGGCGGAAACCGTGCAACGCGCCTTCGGCGACGCCGACGCGCTGTCGGTCGGCGACTATCACCTGGCGACGATGGTGGGACGCACCCTGCTCGGCCGGCCGATCGACGATGCGGAGATGGTGGAACTGCTCGAACCGCTGCGGCCACACCGGCAGCGGGTCGTCCGCTTGTTGGAAGCCAGTGGGCTGGCCCACAACCCGCGTTTCGGAGCGCGTCAGGCCATTCCGAACCTGCGCGCGCTGTAACCCGGGGTGATTGCACGCCCTGGTTGACGGGTATCCCGGGGCGGAACCGATCGTGAACCGAAAGGAGCCGCAATGACCTCGTTCACCATTCCCGGCCTGACTGACAAACAGGGCAACGAAGTGGCCCAGCTGTTGCAGAAGCAGCTCAGCACGTACAACGACCTCCATCTGACGCTCAAGCACGTCCACTGGAACGTTGTCGGTCCGAACTTCATCGGCGTACACGAGATGATCGACCCACAGGTGGCGCTGGTGCGGGGGTACGCCGATGAGGTCGCCGAACGGATTGCTGCACTGGGCAAATCGCCGAAGGGCACGCCGGGGGCCATCATCTCGGACCGCACCTGGGACGACTACTCCGTCGGACGTGACAACGTGCAAGCCCACCTCGCGGCACTCGACCTCGTCTACAACGGGGTGATCGAGGACACCCGCAAGGCGATCGACAAGTTGGAGAAACTCGATCTTGTCTCGCAGGACGTTCTCATCGACCACGCCGCCGAACTCGAGAAGTTCCAGTGGTTCGTCCGGGCTCACCTGGAGAGCGCCGGTGGCACGCTGGCCCATGAAGGCGCACCCACCGAGCGCGGTGCCGCCGGCAAGGCGCGGCGCAAGAGCGCTTGACCTCAACAGCTGTTGAGGTGCCAGGCTCGGTGCCATGCCTACCTGGATTTGCACGGGATGCGGTGTGGAACACCCGGATTCCGCCACCGAACCGGCCGACAGCTGTGTGTTGACCTCGGAGGTCGTCTCGATCGAGGAGCGCGGGGACCTGCCGCCACACGGCACCTGGACGACGCTGGAGGAACTGGCGGCACAACCGCACCACACCGAACACGTCGACCACGGTCGCGGAGTGCACAGCCTGCGGCGCGCGCCCCAGTTCGCCATCGGGCACCGTTCGTTTGTGGTGCAGACCGCGCACGGGAACCTGCTGTGGGATGCGCCGAGCTATCTGGACGACGAGATCATCGGCCTCGTTCACGGCCTCGGTGGTGTCGACGCTGTCGCTGCCAGCCATCCCCACATGTTCGGGGCGCAACTCAGTTGGAGCAGGGCATTCGGCGGCGTCCCCGTGTACGTGAATGCCCTTGACGCAGAGTGGCTCCCGGCTCCCGATCCGCTGATCAAGCAGTGGACCGAGGAGTTGGAACCACTGTCCGGCGTACGACTGATCCACGTGGGCGGGCACATGCGAGGCAGTTCGGTGGCGTTGACGGCTGACGGCACGCTGCTGGTCGGAGACACCATCTCCGGCGGACTGGCCCGCAACTGGGTGTCGTTTCAGCGCAACTTTCCCAAGCACATCCCGCTGTCGGCCGCGGTGGTGCGCCGGATCGTGGATCGGCTCGACGGGTACGACTATGACCGGCTCTACACCCTTGGCGGCGACGAGATCGACAGCGCCGCCAAGGATGTAGTGCACCGGTCAGCCGATACTCATATTCGTTGGGTGAGTGGGGAATTCGACCATTTGACCTGATCTAGCGGGCGCGCTCCTGGTCCAGGGTGTCCTCTCGGACCGGGCGCTCGGCCAGCGCCTCCGGGGCGCCGAACAGGAACGAGTAGGCCAGGCCGGCGATGGCCGCACCGACCAGTGGGGCCAGCCAGAACGCCCACAGTTGCGCGGGTGCACCGTTTCCGTTGAAGAACGCGACCGCCGTGGACCGGGCCGGGTTGACCGAGGTGTTGGAGATCGGGATCGAGATCAGGTGGATCAGAGTGAGGGTGAGTCCGATCGACAGACCGGCGAAGCCCTTGGGCGCCCGGTCATCGGTGGAACCGAGGATGACCAGCAGGAACACCGCGGTCAGGATCACCTCGGCCAGCAGCACCGCGACCAGTGAATATCCGCCGGGGGAGTGCTCGCCGTATCCGTTGGCGGCCATGTTCCCGGTGGCAGACCAACCGTCCTTGCCGCTCGCGATCACATAGATCACCACACCGGCCACCAGGCCACCCACGACCTGCGAGATCCAGTACGGCACAACGGCCGCCCACTCGACGCGGCGGGCGAGCGCGGCGCCCAGCGTGACGGCCGGGTTGAAGTGCCCGCCGGAAATGGTGCCGAAGGCGTACACGCCGGTCAGCACCGTCAGGCCGAATGCGAGGGCCACCCCGAGGAACCCGATCCCCACGGAGAAGCCGTCGGAGAGAAACTTCGCGGCGAAAACCGCGCTGCCGCAACCGCCCAGGACCAGCCAGAACGTCCCGATGAATTCGGCTGCCAATCGATGTGACATGCTCGGCGTACTCATGGCGAACTCCTCCGTAGATGTGGTTCATCCGGAGGGTTTCACGCCAGTAGCTGATGGCAGAGTCGTTGTTGCCGAATTGATCGCACAGTGAAATTAACGTTGCCGTGCCGAAATCAGCGGTAAGCGGTCAACCGGGCTACGAGTGCCACCGCACCGTCATCGCCGATGGCCTGCGCGTCAACTGCTCCTGAGCTGCGTCCAACCCGCAATGTGCGTGCTTCGTAACGTGATTCGTCACCGCCACGGAACTGGCGCAGATAGTTGACCCGCAGCGAAGCTGTCCGCCACGGCTCGCCGGCGTCGACGCCGAGGGCCGCGGAGCCGACGAGTTCCAATGCCGCCGCCGACACTCCGCCGTGCACGATGCCGATGCTGTTGTTGATGACAGGATCGGGCAACTGCCGCAGTACCGCGGTGCTGCCACCGGTCTCGGCGACCTGGACCGACATGCGGTCCTCGAGAGCGGTAGGTGGCGCGCCCTCGGTGGAGTCGGCGGGCCATTCGACGAGGTGCCCCGGCGCGTGGATGTGGAACGACCGTACCGTCGCCGTCCCGATCAACTGGTCTCCGTGGGTGAGTTCGCAGAGCCCCAGTGAACCCGTTCCCTTCGGGCCGAAAGGCCGGGCGGTCGCCAGCACCGGAACCTCCGGTATGGCCGTGACCAGGTCTACGGCATTCGGGGTGAGCTCGAGGGCCAGTTCGCTGGACACGGTCCACTCGTCGTCGTTGCGGCGAAGGTGGTTGATCAGGCCGCCGACGTGATCGACCAGCATCGCCAGCGGAGCGATGGTCGGCATCCGGGTCAGGGGATTGAGCAGTCCGCCGACGGGGATGGAGGCCACGCAGCGATCCGGGTGCTCTTCAAGGGTTTGTACGCCCATGCGGCCCAACGGGGTATTCAGCGGATAGTGCATCGCCGTCAACAGTTACGCCCACCACGGTAGCCATATACCCCCTAGGGGTATATGGTGGGCGATATGACCACGACCGAACACGCGATGCACGAGCACGAACACACCGGTCACGCGGGACATGCCGGCCACGGCGACCACGTCGCCCAGTTCCGTCGGCTGTTCTGGGTCATGGCGGCCATGGCAGTGCCGACGGTGGCTCTGTCGCCGATGTTCGCGATGCTCCTCGGCTACTCGATCCCGGATTTCCCCGGCGCACGCTGGATCTCCCCGGTGCTCGGCACCGTGATGTACGTCTGGGGCGGCCGACCGTTCCTGACCGGCGCCGTCAGCGAGATACGTTCGCGCGCACCGGGAATGATGCTGTTGATCGGCTTGGCAATCAGCGTCGCGTTCATCGCGTCGTGGGGTGCGAGCCTCGGCGTGCTGCACCACCAGCTGGACTTCTGGTGGGAGCTGGCGCTGCTGATCGTGATCATGCTGCTGGGCCACTGGATCGAGATGCGCTCCTTGGCGCAGACCACCTCCGCGCTGGACTCACTGGCCGCGCTGCTGCCCGACGAGGCCGAGCGAGTCGAGGGTGACGACGACTCCGAGCAGGTGGTGACCGTGGCCCCGTCGGATCTGCGGGTCGGTGACCTGGTGATCGTCCGGCCCGGGGGCAGCGTCCCCGTAGACGGCCGGATCACCGACGGTGCGGCCGATATGGACGAGTCGATGGTCACCGGTGAGTCGCGGACGGTGCGCCGGGGCGTGGGCGACGACGTCGTCGCGGGCACCGTCGCCACCGACTCCGGGCTCCGGATCCGGGTGACCGCCGTCGGCGACGACACTGCCCTGGCCGGCATCCAACGACTGGTCGGCGAGGCGATGAACTCGTCGTCGCGGGCGCAGCGGCTGGCCGACCGGGCCGCGGGCTGGCTGTTCTGGTTCGCGCTGGGATCGGCAGTGCTGACGGCACTGGCCTGGACCCTGTTCGGCGAACCCGATCAGGCCGTCGTCCGCACCATCACGGTGCTGGTGATCGCATGCCCGCACGCCCTGGGCCTGGCCATCCCGCTGGTGGTGTCCATCGCGACCGAGCGAGCCGCCCGCGGTGGCGTGCTGATCAAGGATCGGCTGGCGCTGGAAACCATGCGCACCGTCGGGGCGGTGCTGTTCGACAAGACCGGCACGCTGACCAAGGGCGAGCCGGCCGTCACCGCCATGGCGACCACCGACCGTCCGGACAGCGATGTGCTGGCGCTGGCGGCGGCCGCCGAGGCCGACTCCGAACACCCGCTGGCCCGCGCCATCGTCGACGCGGCCCGGCGCCGCAACCTCGACATTCCGTCGGCGAGCGACTTCAGCTCGTCGCCCGCGGTCGGTGTCAGTGCCGTGGTCGGTGGGCGCCGGGTGCAGGTCGGTGGGCCCGCATTGCTCGATCAGGAGGGGCAGTCTGCGCTGCCCGATGCCTCCGGGTGGGATGGCGCCACGGTGCTGCACGTGCTGGTCGACGGGGAAGTGGCCGGCGCGCTGGCGCTGGCCGACGAGGTGCGACAGGAATCCAGGCAGGCCGTGGGCGCGCTGCACGACCTCGGGATCGAAGTGGTGATGATCACCGGCGACGCGGCTCAGGTGGCTTCGGCAGTGGCGGCAGAACTGGGTATCGACCGGGTCTTCGCCGGTGTGCGGCCTGAAGACAAGGCAGCAAAAGTCGCCGAACTGCAGGGCGAAGGTCTGACCGTTGCGATGGTGGGTGACGGCGTCAACGATGCGCCGGCGCTGGCCCAGGCCGACGTCGGCATCGCGATCGGCGCGGGGACCGACGTCGCCATCGCATCGGCAGGCGTCATCCTGGCCAGCTCCGATCCCCGGTCGGTGCTCTCGGTGATCGAGCTTTCCCGGCAGTCGTATCGGAAGATGAAGCAAAACCTTTGGTGGGCAGCGGGTTACAACCTGATCTCGGTGCCGTTGGCCGCGGGAGTGGCGGCTCCGCTGGGCTTTGTAATGCCGATGTCGGTCGGAGCGATACTGATGTCAGCGTCGACGGTTGTCGTGGCACTCAATGCGCAGTCGCTACGTCGTCTCGACCTACGGCCCGAGGCCGGCGTGCGCAGCGTTGCGCGGGCCTCGGGCCGTTGATCATGCAATTCTAAGAATCTGACTAAGCTTTCCTGCAAATATTGAATGTTGATATAACGGCACTATAACGGCACAATGTGATGTGTATGGCAAACTAAATTGACGCATGGGGTGGCTACCGGGTTCGTCGGGGGCTGAGATGTTCTCGATGGGGCCGTCATGAAATCTCAAGGGCTGCAGTGGAATTCGCTGGTTTTCCGATCGGTCGGCGAGCGTGTTCCAAAGCCGCCAAGCAAGTATAGTTAGGCTTGGCTAAGTTGGCATCTGCCACGGTAGTTGCCTTATCGTTTTCTCCACTTATGGCGTGTGGGACATAGCCGTCGTCCAGTGCTGCACGGAGGCGCCCACGCCGAGCCGGCTTCTTCGTAGAAGCGTGTTGAAGGGCAAGGTGGGAATGGCGCCCAGCAAGGTCGGGCTGTACAACCCCGCATATGAACACGATGCGTGTGGTGTGGCAATGGTGGCAGACATCCATGGTCGCCGCAGCCGGGACATCGTGGACAAGGCGATCACAGCACTGGTGAATCTGGAGCACCGCGGTGCCCAGGGCGCAGAACCGAACACCGGCGACGGAGCAGGCATCCTGCTGCAGGTCCCGGATTCGTTCCTGCGCGAGGTCTGCAAGGACCTGGGCTTCGAGCTCCCCGAGGCCGGCAGCTATGCCACCGGCATCGCGTTCCTGCCGCAATCGTCGCGCGACGCGTCGACCGCAGCCGAGTCTGTGGAGAAGATTGTCGAGGCCGAGGGCCTGAAGGTGCTGGGTTGGCGCGAGGTGCCGACCGACGACTCGTCGCTGGGCGCACTGGCGCGTGACGCCATGCCGACGTTCCGGCAGCTGTTCATCGGCGGCGCCTCCGGCATGGACCTGGAGCGCAAGGCCTACGTCGTGCGCAAGCGCGCCGAACACGAGTTGGGCACCAAGGGCCCGGGCCAGGACGGCCCCGGTCGCGAGACGGTGTACTTCCCCAGCCTGTCCGGTCAGACCTTCGTCTACAAGGGCATGCTGACCACGCCGCAGCTCAAGGCGTTCTACCTGGACCTGCAGGACGAGCGGATGACCAGCGCGCTGGGCATCGTGCACTCCCGCTTCTCCACCAACACGTTCCCGTCCTGGCCGCTGGCCCACCCGTTCCGGCGGATCGCCCACAACGGCGAGATCAACACCGTCACCGGTAACGAGAACTGGATGCGCGCCCGTGAGGCGCTGATCCGCACCGACGTGTTCGGCACCGACGGGCTCGACAAGATCGTGCCGGTCTGTACCCCCGGGGCATCGGACACCGCACGGTTCGACGAGGTGCTCGAGCTGCTGCACCTCGGTGGCCGCAGCCTGCCGCACGCGGTGCTCATGATGATCCCCGAGGCGTGGGAACGCCACGAGTCGATGGATCCGGCGCGCCGTGCGTTCTACGAGTTCCACGACTCCTTGATGGAGCCCTGGGACGGACCGGCATCGGTGTGCTTCACCGACGGCACCGTCATCGGCGCCGTGCTCGACCGCAACGGGCTGCGCCCCTCGCGCATCTGGGTGACCGACGACGGCCTCGTCGTCATGGCGTCCGAGGCCGGCGTGCTGCCGCTCGACCCGTCCACCGTTGTCAAGAAGCTGCGCCTGCAGCCCGGCCGGATGTTCCTGGTGGATACCGCCCAGGGCCGCATCGTCTCCGACGAGGAGATCAAGGCTCAGCTGGCCAGCGAGCAGCCCTACCAGGAGTGGATCGAGGCGGGCCTGTTCCCACTCGACGAGCTGCCGCCGGGTGACTACGTCCGGATGCCGCACCACCGCGTGGTGCTGCGCCAGCAGATCTTCGGCTACACCTACGAGGAGCTCAACCTGCTGGTGGCGCCGATGGCCCGCACCGGTGCCGAGGCACTGGGCTCGATGGGCACCGACACCCCGGTCGCCATCCTCTCGGCCCGGCCGCGGATGCTGTTCGACTACTTCCAGCAGCTGTTCGCCCAGGTCACCAACCCGCCGCTGGACGCCATCCGCGAAGAGGTGGTCACCAGCCTGCAGGGCGTGATCGGACCCGAGGGCGACCTGCTCAACCCCGGTCCGGACTCGTGCCGGCAAATCGTGCTCCCGCAGCCGATCCTGCGTAACGCCGACCTGTCCAAGCTGATCTGCGTCGACCCGGACCACGAGGTCCGCGGCCACAAGCACGGCATGCGTGCCGCGGTGATCCGCTGCCTGTACCCGGTCAACCGGGGCGGTCAGGGGCTCAAGGAAGCGCTGGACAACGTCCGCGCCAAGGTGTCCGAGGCGATCCGTGAGGGCGCCCGCATCATCGTGCTGTCCGACCGCGAGTCCAACGAGACCATGGCGCCGATCCCGTCGCTGCTGTCGGTGGCGGCCGTGCACCATCACCTGGTCCGCGAGCGCACCCGCACCAAGGTCGGCCTGGTGGTCGAGGCCGGTGACGCCCGCGAGGTGCACCACATGGCAATGCTGTGCGGCTTCGGTGCCGCCGCGGTCAACCCGTACATGGCCTTCGAGTCGATCGAGGACATGGTCGACCGCGGGGTGATCTCCGGGATCAACAGCGATAAGGCCAAGGCCAACTACGTCAAGGCCGCGGGCAAGGGCGTGCTCAAGGTGATGTCCAAGATGGGCATCTCCACCTTGGCCTCCTACACCGGTGCACAGCTGTTCCAGGCGATCGGCATCTCCCAGGAAGTGCTCGACCAGTACTTCACCGGGCTGAGCTGCCCGGTGGGCGGCATCGAGCTCGACGACATCGCCGCCGACGTCGCCACCCGCCACTCGCTGGCCTACCTTGACCGTCCCGACGAGCGCGCTCACCGCGAGCTCGAGGTCGGCGGCGAGTACCAGTGGCGCCGCGAGGGCGAGTACCACCTGTTCAACCCGGACACGGTGTTCAAGCTCCAGCATTCGACTCGCACCGGGCAGTACTCGATCTTCAAGGAGTACACCGCCCTGGTCGACGACCAGAGTGAGCGGATGGCCTCGCTTCGCGGTCTGCTGAAGTTCCGTGACGGTGTCCGCCAGCCGATCTCGATCGACGAGGTCGAGCCGGCCTCCGAGATCGTCAAGCGCTTCTCCACCGGTGCCATGAGCTACGGCTCGATCTCGGCCGAGGCACACGAGACGCTCGCCATCGCGATGAACCGCCTTGGTGGACGGTCGAACTCGGGTGAGGGCGGCGAGAGCGTGCACCGCTTCGAGCCGGAAGAGAACGGCGACTGGCGCCGTAGTGCCATCAAGCAGGTGGCCTCCGGCCGGTTCGGTGTCACCAGCCACTACCTGACCAACTGCTCTGACATCCAGATCAAGATGGCCCAGGGTGCGAAGCCTGGTGAGGGCGGGCAGCTTCCGGGGCACAAGGTGTACCCGTGGGTGGCCGAGGTGCGGCACTCGACCCCGGGCGTCGGCCTGATCTCGCCGCCGCCGCACCACGACATCTACTCGATCGAGGATCTGGCGCAGCTGATCCACGATCTGAAGAACGCCAACCCCAGTGCTCGCGTGCACGTGAAGCTGGTGTCCGAGAACGGCGTCGGAACCGTCGCCGCGGGTGTCTCCAAGGCCCACGCCGACGTGGTGCTGATCTCCGGCCACGACGGCGGGACCGGAGCGACTCCGCTCACCTCGATGAAGCACGCCGGTGCCCCATGGGAGCTGGGCCTGGCCGAGACGCAGCAGACCCTGCTGCTCAACGGCCTGCGCGACCGCATCGTGGTCCAGGTCGACGGCCAGCTCAAAACCGGTCGCGACGTCGTGGTCGCCGCGCTGCTGGGCGCCGAGGAATTCGGCTTCGCCACTGCGCCGCTGGTGGTTTCGGGCTGCATCATGATGCGCGTCTGCCACCTCGACACCTGCCCGGTGGGTGTGGCCACCCAGAATCCGGTGCTGCGTGAGCGGTTCAACGGCAAGCCCGAGTTCGTCGAGAACTTCTTCATGTTCATCGCCGAAGAAGTGCGCGAGTTGATGGCCCAACTGGGTTTCAAAACGGTCAACGAGATGGTCGGCCAGGTCGGCGCTCTGGACACCACCCAGGCCGCCGAGCACTGGAAGGCCCACAAGCTGGACCTGACGCCTGTGCTCTACGAGCCCGAGTCGGCGTTCATGAACCAGGACCTGTACTGCAGCTCGCGTCAGGACCACGGTCTGGACAAGGCGCTCGATCAGCAGCTGATCACCCAGAGTCGCGAGGCGCTGGATTCCGGTTCGCCGGTGCGATTCGCCGCCAAGATCACGAACGTCAACCGGACGGTCGGCACCATGCTCGGCCACGAGGTCACCAAGGCCTATGGGGGGCAAGGGCTTCCGGACGGCACGATCGACATCACGTTCGACGGCTCCGCAGGCAACAGCTTCGGCGCGTTCGTCCCCAAGGGCATGACGCTGCGGGTTTACGGCGACGCCAACGACTATGTGGGCAAGGGCCTGTCGGGTGGCCGGATAGTAGTCCGCCCGGCCGACGAGGCGCCGGCTGACTTCGCCGCCGAGGACAACATCATCGCCGGCAACGTGGTGCTCTTCGGCGCCACCAGCGGCGAGGCGTTCCTGCGCGGCCAGGTCGGCGAGCGGTTCGCGGTCCGTAACTCCGGCGCCCACGCGGTCGTCGAGGGTGTGGGTGACCACGGTTGCGAATACATGACCGGCGGCAAGGTCGTCATCCTCGGACCCACCGGCCGCAACTTCGCGGCGGGTATGTCCGGCGGTGTCGCCTACGTCTACGACCCGGCCGGCGTGCTGGGCGAGAACCTGAACACCGAGATGGTGGAGCTGGAAGCCCTCGAGGCCTCTGATGTCGAATTCTTGCAGGGCATCCTCACGGCCCACGTCGATGCAACTGATTCGGCTGTGGGACAACGGGTCCTATCTGATTGGGATAACGAGTTGAAGGACTTTGTGAAGGTCATGCCGCGCGATTACAAGCGCGTGCTGGCTGCGATCGCCGAGGCCGAACAGGCCGGCGTGAACGTGGACGAGGCGATCATGGCGGCCGCCAATGGCTGATCCGCGCGGTTTCCTCAAGCACACCTCCAAAGAGCTTCCGACCCGTAGGCCGGTTCCGCTGCGCCTGAAGGACTGGAAAGAGGTCTACGAGGACTTCTCCCACGACAAGCTGCGGGACCAGGCATCGCGGTGCATGGACTGCGGTATCCCGTTCTGCCACAACGGCTGCCCGCTGGGGAACCTGATCCCCGAGTGGAACGACCTGGTCTACAAGGACCGGTGGCGCGACGGGATCGAGCGGCTGCACGCCACCAACAACTTCCCGGAGTTCACCGGAAGGTTGTGCCCCGCCCCGTGCGAGGCATCCTGCGTCCTGGGGATCAACCAGGATCCGGTGACCATCAAGCAGGTCGAGGTCGAGCTCATCGACAACGCCTTCGACCAGGGCTGGGTGGTCCCGAAGCTGCCCGACGTGCAGACCGGCAAGAAGGTCGCCGTCGTCGGGTCCGGCCCGGCCGGACTGGCCGCCGCCCAGCAGCTCACTCGCGCCGGCCACACCGTCACCGTGTTCGAGCGTGCCGACCGCATCGGCGGCCTGCTGCGCTACGGCATCCCCGAGTTCAAGATGGAAAAGCGCCACATCGACCGGCGTCTGGAGCAGATGGCGGCCGAAGGCACCCAGTTCCGGCCCGGTGTCAACGTCGGCGTCGATATCACCGTGGCGCAGCTGCGGCTGAACTACGACGCGGTCGTGCTTGCCGGCGGTGCCACCGCCTGGCGTGATCTGCCGATCCCGGGCCGCGAGCTCGACGGCATCCACCAGGCCATGGAATTCCTGCCCTGGGCCAACCGGGTTCAGCTCGGCGACGACGTCCTCGACGAGACCGGCCAGCCGCCGATCACCGCCAAGGACAAGCACGTCATCATCATCGGCGGTGGCGACACCGGCGCGGACTGCCTGGGCACCTCGCACCGGCAGGGTGCGGCCAGCATCCACCAGTTCGAGATCATGCCGCGCCCGCCGGAGACCCGCGCGGACTCGACCCCGTGGCCGACCTACCCGCTGATGTTCCGGGTGTCCTCGGCGCACGAAGAGGGCGGCGAGCGCGTGTTCTCGGTCAATACCGAGGAGTTCACCGGCGCCGACGGTCGTGTCACCGGCCTGCGTGCGCACGAGGTCAAGATGAACGCCGGCAAGTTCGAGAAGGTCGAAGGGACCGACTTCGAGCTCAAGGCCGACCTGGTGCTGCTCGCCATGGGCTTCGTCGGACCGGAGAAGGAAGGCCTGCTGAACAAGCTCGGCGTCGAGCTGACCGACCGTGGCAACGTCTCTCGCGACGAAAACTTCCAGAGCTCGGTGCCCGGCGTATTCGTCGCCGGTGACATGGGTCGTGGACAGTCGCTGATCGTGTGGGCGATCGCCGAGGGCCGGGCCGCCGCCGCAGGTGTCGACCGCTACCTGATGGGCAAGACCGCCCTGCCGGTGGTGATCAAGCCGACGGCAGCGCCGCAGCGCTAGGTTTCCGCGGTTCGACTCGCCAACCGGGGGTGGAGAGGTGAGGCTGCGACGTCGCATCGTCTCAGGTGCGGTGCTGGTGGCTGTGCTGGCACTGGTGGTGCACAACCACCTGGTGCCGTTCGGGACGCATTTCTTCGGGTTGACCGGGAACAATTTCGACCTGGACACCTACCGCGCCGGCGTGCACGCTTCCTGGGACGGTAGGAGCCTCTACCAGGAACCGGCGCTGCGCGGCGCCTGGTTTGTCTACCCGCCGTTCGCGGCCTTCATCCTCGCGCCGTTCGCCTGGCTCGGTTTCGACGTCGCCAAATACCTTCTGCTGGCACTCTCGGTCTGCTTGTTGGCGCTCATCGCATGGCGGATCCTGCGCCTGGCCGGCATCCGCGCCGATCTGCGGCTCGGCGTGATGAGCGCCGCGCTCGCGGTGATCGTCGTCGACGTCGAACCGGTGCAGGCCACCCTGTGGTGGGGACAGATCAACGTCCTACTCATGGCGATAGCGGTGCTCGACCTGCTGCGCCCGGAACAAGCCCGATGGCGGGGGATCGGGCTGGGGATCGCCGCGGGCATCAAGCTCACCCCGCTGGTGTTCCTCCCGTACCTGTTGCTCACCCGGCAGTGGCGGGCCTCGGCCACGGCCGGGATCACCTTTGTCGCAACGGCGGCGTTCACCTGGCCGCTGCTGCCGAAAGACAGCGCCTGGTTCTGGACTCACCTCGGCGACACCGCCCACATCAGCTCGATCGATCACCTGGCCAACCAGTCGATCAACGGATTTCTGGCCCGGTACTTCGCCCCGAACCCGCGGCCGGAATGGCTGTGGATCGTGGTGAGCCTGCTGGTACTCGCGGCGTGCATGGCCATCGCGGCGTGGGCGCACCGACGAGGCGAACGAGCACTGGCCGTGGTGCTGGTGGGTCTGACCGGTTGCGCGGTGTCGCCGTTCAGTTGGGCGGCGCACTGGGTGTGGTTCGCCCCCGCCATCTTCTGGCTCGTCGCGAAGGCGTGTACGACGCAGGGGCAGTGGGCCCGTGGCTGGGCGTACCGGGCTGCCGGGCTGCTCACGTTGACCTTCATGTGGACGCTGCACCGGCCCGGCCGCAATCACACCACCATGTACTTCAGCGGGGTGTACTGGAATTTCCTGGACCTGCGACGCTTCTGGACCGGCCAGCTCGCGAGCGGGTGGTACCCGTTGGTGTTTGGGTGCTTCGTGATCGCGGCGGTCAGTTGGCTGCGGCTGAGCACGCCGCCGGAGCCGGACGATCCCGACGAGATCGCCATGACTACGGACGACCTCGACGACTACCCACCGGAGTTCCTCGACGAGGAGCTGGCTCGGGCCTAGATGTACACCTAGCGCAGCGAATACAGTTCGGTGCCGTCGTCAGACAAGCGCACCAGGGTGTCGCCCAGGCGGGTGACCCGGCCGAGTGGTCCGTTCCTCGGGATCGACCACACTCGTTCACACTTGGTGAGATCCCAGGCATCGGCCAGCAGGTCGGACTTCGGATTGACCGGAGCGCGCACCGCCACTGTGCCGTCGGATCCGAGATAGCCTGTGCTCAAGTTGAATTCGCACGGCTTGCCCTTGTTGCCGGTCCGCATGTCATACGGGCGATAGAGGTCTTGCTGGGTAGTTTTGTCGGTCTCACTTACCCACAGCGTGGTGCCGATCAGTTGTACGGCGGCACCGGATGGGCGCAGTAGTTTTGCGCCTTGCGGTGTGTACACCGCGTAGCCATCGGATCCATTGACCGTGATCAAGTTGGCTGTCGTGCTGGCGAGGGTGCCCTCGAAACGTTTGTCGGTGGTGAGTTTCCCTGTCGTGTCGAAGAATTGGACGAAGCCAGGACCTGGTGCGTCGGCGAACTGACCAACTAATCCGCCCTCGAAGAACTTTGCATTGCGTGTTTCGGCGTCGCTGGGAAACTCCGGGACGATCACCCCGCCGTCCTTGAGGGAGAACATGGTGGCGCTACCTTCTGTGCCCGTGCCCTGAACTACGAGACCATCGTTGTGGGGACCGATGACGCCGTTCCCGGGAACAAACCACGTGGTCTCGGCCTCGGAGCCCACTCCGTAGATGCCCTGCTTCTCGGTGGCCGCGACCAGATAATTGCCAACCTGTGCGGCCTTGAGCTTCCCCGTTATCAAACGCACGTCGGTCGGGCCCGTGAACGTCAGTTCCCCGGTGCGCTGGTCGATCACCCACGCGGTGGCTCGGTAATAGTCGTCTGCGATGCACATGACCGAAGGTCCGTTGATGAAGCAGCTCGGTGCTGTGTCCGTCACGTTCAGCGCGACTGGGGGAAACAACCGGTGGCCGTCCGCGGCGTCAACTCCGGTCAGCCACCACTGTGGTGCGGGCCCAGGACTACTGGCGATGAGGTAGGCGCGAGACGTTCCCGTTCTGACGATGGGGCCGGGCAGGCTCGGGTCGTCGCCGATGGTGATTCTCGAATCCGGGGGCAACCCAAGTGTTGCGACGTCAATCTTCCACCCAGGAACCGGCTTTGTGTGCATCGACGGCAGGAAAGTCTGCTCCGGGGGCGTCCAGCGATGCCGCGCCAAGGCTTCAGCGCCGGCCGAGAACCACCACATGATGGCACCGATGACGATAATGACGACCGTCACGAGTGCTGCGACAACGAATGGCCAACGTGAACGTCGTTTGGCCGGGAGCGGTTGGGAAATCAGTCGTCTCCGTCATCTCGGTACCGGGTAGCGAAGATCTGAGCTTTCTCGGCGAGCACGGCTTCGGCCGACGGTAGCCCTGCATCGTGCTCCAGATGGTTGCGGATCGAGGTTCGATCGGCGCCCAATCGCTCCAGGACGCTCGAAAGAATCAGGTTCTGTCCAGCCAGGGCTTGTTGTGCAGCGAGCCTCGCAATCACGAGGATCTCGTCGGCGAGTTGGCTTTCCGTCATATCGACTACTCGCGGTGAGAGGTCGACATGTGCAGGCTGACCACTCGTCATCGCACTGACCGACACTGTCCCTGGGGGATTTGTCACGGTGAAATAGACTGCCAGGACAGCGTCGTCGTCAGCATCGGGAGTCGGCGTCTCTGCTGCAGAGTTGTCCTCGGGCGGCTCGATCAGGTTCGTGAAGTCGAGTGCATCGAGCGACGACTCGTCTTCGGGATAGCCGTCCCAGGCGTCGTCATCCCAGTTGTCACCCACTCAAACCCCGCATGTATTGATGTTCCCGCCTTCGGCGGAGTCGGTGTTGTCGTAGTTGGCGGCCGCGGTGGTCAACTTCTCGGCGAGTTCGGTGGAAACCTTCTCCATCTTTCCACCGGCCGTCCGACGGGCAGCCTCGACCGCAGCCACAGCGAGATTCGTTGCACCGCAAATGAGTCCGTGGGTATCTAGAACATTCCGTGCAGGGTCGACAATCGACCGATTGGCTCCCGTGATCAGGTCGACTGCCGTGTGTTGCTTCTCGGACAGGTGTCGGATGTGATCGGTGAGGACCGAGAGGTTCTTCTCGTAATCGGTTGGCATTGAGATTCTTTCGCGATAATTCAGGATCGGGCAGTGGGCACGGGGGTTGTGCTTTCGGCGCGAACATCTGGGGTGACGGGCGCGCGTTGGCCGGTATGAGCGGCAGGTGCAGCAGCTGCCGGCACCTTGGGCGGCGGGGCCGCGGGTGGTGGCCCCGCAGCCGCTGGAGCTTTTGGTGTCGCGGGTGGGGGAGTACTCGGCGTGGTCGGGCTCAAGGGCGCTGGATTCCCGTAAGGCGTAGCCGGTGGGCCGTAGACGATGGGATCCTCGGGACTCGGAACGGTGTATTTCGTTTCGGGTCGCGACCGTGTCGGGGCCTCGATCGGGCTGTAAGGGTCCTCCGGCAGCTTGTCCGCCAACCTGTCATAGCGGGGAAGCTCTTCCTCGGGATTCTTTGGCATCGAAAATACTTCGCACGCACCGTCGGGGTTGCCTGAGGTGTCTCGTGCTCCGTTTTCGTACCCGTCGAGCTGATCGCGGATGCGCCAGGCGTTCTCCAAGCTGTTCTTGAACAGGACGCCGATCGCGGAACCCGCAATTCCCGTTGCGGTGGCGGCGGCGGCGGTATCCAGCAGCATCTTGAGTGCGGCGCTGGGACCGGTGGCATTCATCGCCATGGTTGCGTAGTCATAGACCTTGAGCCAGTCGATCTGGTCGTCGAGGGTTTCTCGGGTATGACCCACCTGTTTGGCCTCGTCATCGAGGATGTCTGCAACTCCGATGTCAGCGTTCTGTACCTCGAACGTGACGCGTCGATGCGATGCGTTCACCGCGTTGTAGACCTGGGAGGCGGTTCCATCCCAACGATCAGTATGTGGCTCCGCCGCGATGAGAGTTGTCACCGCTGTCGCGAGGCGCTCGCTCGAGCCGCGGAACTCGTCGCCGTTAGTGGGGTTTCCCGATCCCGTCGTCGACTTCATGCCGTCGATCGCCATTTGCGCTAGCCATAGGATCTTGGACTCGGCCGGCACAAGACTCTTCATCGATTTGAATGCTGTCGGTAGTGGCCCAACCCCGAATCCGAGGCTTGTGAGGCCCTCGACGATGTCACCGGCGTCGTCCGCAAGCTTCAAGCCATCTTGAAGGGCGCCCCCCATGTCCCTGTCGAGTATGTTGTCGACGAAACTCGCGCCGTCTTTGGCACCGTTTACGACACCACTGACGAGTTTGAGTGGGCCCTCGGCGAAATTAGTCAGACCATCGACGAAACCCAACATGACCCCCTATATCCCGCGAGAAGTTTAGCGGTGCGACGAGTGGCTCCCGCGCGGCAATTTTCGTGTTCGCGCGCCGGAGCTTCACCATGGACGTTCGGTAACTAAGCCGAGTTTGAGAGATCTCTTAATTAACTGTTATGACCTGCATCACACCGCGCGCTGGCCCTGACCAGCGCCGAATTGTGATCCGCATCTCGAAATGTCGCAACTTCGGCGCATCAATCGCCACATCAGTCACATCAGAAACATCTGATCTTTTTGCGGCGTGCCTCGCACTGTTTGCCGGATACCGGGTATTTAATGACGTGGTGAGAGTGCTGCGGTAACGTAGAACTACGGGTACAGCAACCAGTAATTCGCAGGAGTGATCACCGTGTACATCAATCCGATCAGCCGGTCGCGGATGGGTCGTATTGCCTGGTCATTGTTCCGTCATCCGATGAAGAGCCGTGAATTCCCAGCTAAGAGCGAACGCCTGGTCACGGCCGACGAGCTACTTCGCTTCGGGGTTTGACGGGTATCCGTCTCGATAGCTGAACGCCCTCGAATCGACGCAAAAGCGCCGATCCGAGGGCGTAGCCGTATGCGTCAGGCGGTGAGCTGGCCCGAGTCCCTGATCGCCTCGGCCAGGGGTTCCAGTACGGCCGGATCGTAGGGCGGCGGCAGGTAGATGATCGCCAGGTCCAGGCCTTCGGCGCCCAGCGCTGCGGCCTCGTCGACCACCTTCGCGACATCGTGGTCCGCACCGAGGCGCACGTGCGCCGACAGGGTGATCTCCTTGGGATCGCGGCCGAGATCGGCGCAGTGCGCAGCCAACACATCGCGCTTACGGGCGAACTCCTCCGGCGGACCGCCGACGAAGTTCCAGTGATCGGCGTACTTCGCGGTGATGCGCAACGTGCGCTTTTCGCCACTGCCGCCGATGCAGAACGGCGGATGCGGCTGCTGCGGGCCCTTGGGCTCGTTGCGGGCATCCTTGAGTTGGTAGAACTTGCCGTCGAACGTCGTCGTGTCCTGTGTCAGCAGTCCTTTCAGAACCTCGCAGGCCTCCTCGAACCGGTCGAAGCGTTCCTTGATCGAGCCCAACTCGATTCCGTAGGCACCCGATTCCTCCTCGTTCCAGCCGGCGCCGATGCCGAGCTCGAGGCGACCGTTGGAGACGATGTCGAGTGCTGACGCCATATTCGCCAGCACGGCGGGATGGCGGTAGTGGATACCGGTGACGAGCACGCCGACGCGCAACCGCTCAGTGGCCTGGGCCAGCGCGGTCAGCGTCGTCCAGCCTTCGAGGCAGGGGCCGGACGAGTCGGAGAAGATCGGATAGAAGTGGTCGAACGTCCAGCCGGATTCGAAGACGTCGATCGTGTCGGCCGCTTTCCAGATGGCAAGCATGTCGGCCCAGGTCGTGTTCTGCGGGGATGTTTTGAAGGCGAAGCGCACGCCTTCAGAAACTAGTCCCGCCGCGGCATTCATTCCGGGCGAACCGGTCCGTGCTGATTCCGTATCTTCGGTGCCATTTTGACGCCGCAATCGGTAGTCTCAGGCAGGGAAATATGCGGAATCACGCGATCAGACCATCTGGGAGTAGACATGAGCGAGTACGCAGTCACCGATCCGGCGACCGCAAAGGTGGTCGCCACCTACCCGACCTCGACCGACGCCGAGATCCAGGCCGCAATCGAAGCTGCCGCCAAGACCGGCCGCACCTGGGCACGTACCACCACGGTGGCCGAGCGGGCAGCGCTCATCGGTAAGGTCGCCGCCCTGCACGAGCAGCGTCGCGAGCAGCTTGCCGACGTCATCGTCCGAGAGATGGGCAAGCCGCGCGACCAGGCCCTGGGCGAGGTCGACTACAGCGCCGCCATCTACCAGTACTACGCCGACAACGCCGAGAAGTTCCTCGCCGACGAGAAGATCACCCTGCTCGAGGGCGAGGGCAACGCGGTGGTCAAGCGGGGCCCGGTCGGTGTGCTGCTCGGGATCATGCCGTGGAACTACCCCTACTACCAGGTCGCCCGCTTCGCCGGCCCAAACCTGATCGTGGGCAACACAATTCTGCTCAAGCACGCTCCGCAGTGCCCCGAGTCCGCCGAACTGCTGCAGCTGATCTTCCTGGAGGCCGGGCTGCCGCAAGGTGCTTACGTCGACATCCGTGCCACCAACGACCAGGTCGCCGAGATCATCGCCGACCCCCGGGTGGCCGCGGTGTCGCTGACGGGTTCCGAGCGGGCGGGTGCGGCAGTGGCCGAGATCGCCGGCCGCAACCTCAAGAAGTGCGTGCTGGAACTCGGCGGGTCCGACCCGTTCATCCTGCTGTCCACCGATGATCTCGACGCGACGGTGGAAGCCGCCGTCGAGGGGCGGATGGAGAACACCGGGCAGGCCTGCAACGCCGCCAAGCGGTTCATCGTCGCGGAGGACATCTACGACGACTTCCTGACCAAGTTCACCGACAAGCTGCTGGCGGCCGCCGACGGGATCGCCCCGCTCTCTTCGGAACTGGCCGCCGAACGGCTCGAGCAACAGGTCAAGGCCGCCGTCGCGCAGGGCGCCGAGCTCAAGTCGGCAGGTGAGCGCCGCGGTGCGTTCTATCCGCCTGCCGTGCTCACCGGAGTCACCGTGGACAACGACGCCTACCGTCAGGAGCTCTTCGGCCCGGTGGCCGTGGTGTACAAGGCTGGATCGGAAGACGAGGCCGTCGAGATCGCCAACGACACCCCGTTCGGACTGGGTTCCTACGTCTTCACCACCGACGCCGATCAGGCCGCGCGGGTGGCCGACCGGATCGATGCCGGCATGGTGTTTGTCAACGCGGTCGGCGCCGAAGGGGCCGAGCTGCCGTTCGGCGGTATCAAGCGGTCCGGTTTCGGCCGCGAGCTCGGCAGGTTCGGCATGGACGAGTTCGTGAACAAGAAGCTGATCCGTACGGTCACCTAGCGCTGACGTGCGTTCGCGCATGTGCGACCGCGTCATCCAGCGAATCGAGCAGGTGGTTCTCGTGCCGTAGTGACTCGAACACGCCGACGTTGGCCAACAACTCGGCGTGTTCGGGTCGGACACCCTTGATGATCACCGTGATACCGCGCGACTCCAGTTCGGTGGCGATCTCCGCGAGGGTGTGCGCACCCGTGGCGTCGAGCATGCCGAGTTGCGACATCCGGATGATGACGACGGACGTGTGTGGATGTTCAGCGTCCACGATCGCGCTCGAAATACGTTCGGCCGCACCGAAGAACATTGCACCGTCGAGCCGCAGCAGCGCGATCTCGTCGTCGCCGGGCAGGTGCGGACCGGGAAGTTCCTCTCGAACCACGCTGCTGCGCCGCGCCACGGAACGCAACGCGAAGAATGCGGCGACGACGATGCCGATCTCGACCGCCTCGATCAGGTCGAAGCACACGGTCACCACCGCGGTCAGCACGAAAGTCAATGCATCGGATCGGGTGGAGCGCAGGATCTTTCGTACCGTGCCCGCCGAGATCATCCGGAACGACGTCACCATCAGCACTCCGGCCAGTGCGGCGAGTGGAATGGTCGAGACCGGCCCCGTCGCCAGGTAGACGACGCCGAGCAACACCAGGGAGTGCACGATCGCCGCGACGCGGGTTCGGGCGCCGGCCCGGACGTTGACCGCGGTGCGGGCGATCGCGCCCGTTGCGGGCATACCGCCGAAAACGCCCGAAGCCACTGAGGCCAAACCCTGCCCGACCAACTCGCGGTCGGGGTCGTACGGTCCGGTCGGTGACATGGTGGCCGCAACCCGCGCCGAGAGCAGCGATTCGATGGCCGACAGCGCGGCGATGGCCAGCGCCGCGCCGAGCAGGGTGCGCAAGGCGCCCAGATCAGCGTGGGGCAGCACCGGCGCGGGCAGATGAGACGGCAGCTCACCGATCGCGGCCACCGGGAGGTGGAGGAGGCTGACCAGCACGGTGACCACGATGACCGCTGTCAGGGATTCCGGAATGGCGCGGTGCAGGCGGGGGAGCGCGACCATCAGGAGCGCGACAACCCCAACCACCCCAAGGGTTTTCGCCGCGGCTGTCCAGTCCGTCTGGGCGATCACCGTGATCGCGGCCGGCAGCGTGCGCTCACCGGCGGGCGCCTGCTGGGCGAATGCGGCGGGGACCTGCTGCAGGAAGATGATCATCGCGATGCCCAGGGTGAACCCCTCGATCACCGGCCACGGGATGAACGTCACCGCCCGGCCCAGTCCGGTGACGCCGGCGGCCAGCACCACGAGCCCCGCCACCACCGTCACCAGTGCGATGCTGCCGAGTCCGTGTTGCGCGACGATCGGCGCGAGGACCACCGCCATCGCTCCCGTCGGGCCGGACACCTGCACGTGCGAACCGCCGAACACGGCCGCGACCAGGCCCGCCACTACTGCCGTGACCAAGCCGGCGGCGGCTCCCACACCCGAGCTGATCCCGAAAGCCAACGCCAATGGCAGGGCCACTACGCCGACGGTCACCCCGGCGAGGGCATCGCGGCGCCACGACCGCGGCAGTTCGGTGTAGTCGCCGCGATTGGGCAGTAGCCGAGACATGGCAGGACCTGATGAATTGATGGATTGAGGAATTGCTCAATCCACTGTAGGGCTGCCCGTCATACGGCGCAAATGCCCGTCCCGATGCGGGCACACTGGAGGTATGAACGGCGTCCTGTACTTCGACGGCAACTGCGGCATGTGTACCCGCAGCGTGAACGCTCTGACGAGCCGGCAGCGCACCGGCGATCTGCGGACCGCGCCATTCCAGGCCGCCGGCACCGCTGACCGGCTCGGCGTGCCGGCCGATCAGATGCTCGAAGCGGCGTGGTGGCAGGACTCCTCGGGCGAGGTGTACCGCGGCGCCGAAGCCATCAACGCCGCCGTCTCGGCCGGGTTCGGCACCCGGATCCCGTTGCGCGTGTACCGGGTGCCGGGGGTGCGTCAACTGCAGAACGCGGTCTACCGCTGGATCGCCACACATCGCTACCGGTTCCCGGGCACCACGCCGCACTGCGCGGCACGGCCGGGCGACTGCTGAGCAGTGCCCATGGACCCGGTGACCGCACTACGTCAGATCGCGTACTACAAGGATCGCGCCCGGGAGGACCCGCGGCGGGTGATGGCCTACCGCAATGCCGCCGACATCGTCGAGGCGCTGTCGGATGCCCAACGGGAACGCCTCGGCGCGACGAACGGTTGGCAGTCGTTGCCGGGGGTGGGGCCCAAGACCGCCAAGGTGATCGCGCAGGCCTGGGCCGGCCGGGAGCCCGACACCCTCGTCGAATTACGTGAGGCGGCTGTCGATCTCGGGGGCGGCGACGTACGGGCCGCACTCCGGGGAGACCTGCACGTGCACTCCAACTGGTCGGACGGATCCGCCCCGATCGAGGAGATGATGCTGGCCGCCCGCGACCTCGGACACGAGTACTGCGCGCTGACCGACCACTCGCCCCGGCTCAAGATCGCCAACGGCCTGTCCCCGGACCGGCTGCGCGAGCAGCTCGACGTCATCGAGGAGCTACGCGAGGTTGTGGCCCCGATGCGGATCCTGACCGGGATCGAAGTCGACATCCTCGAAGACGGATCGCTGGACCAGGAGCCTGAACTGCTGGAACGCCTGGATGTGGTGGTGGCCAGCGTGCACTCCAAACTGGCGATGGACTCCACGGCCATGACTCGACGCATGATCAAGGCTGTCTCGAATCCGCACACAGATGTGCTGGGGCACTGCACCGGACGCCTGGTCACCGGGGGACGCGGCATGCGGCCCGAGTCGAAATTCGATGCCGAGAAAGTCTTCACCGCCTGTCTCGAACACGGCACGGCCGTCGAGATCAATTCCCGTCCCGAGCGGCGCGACCCGCCGACCCGGCTGCTCACGATGGCACTGGAGATCGGCTGCCTGTTCAGCATCGACACCGATTCCCATGCGCCCGGTCAGCTCGACTTCCTCGGCTACGGGGCCCAGCGGGCCCTCGATGCGGAGGTGCCGATCGAGCGCATCGTCAACACCTGGCCCGCCGACCAACTCCTGGAGTGGACCTCAGGAGGCTGAGGTGAACGGATTGTGTTCGGCGATCAGCTTTTCCATTCTGGCCTCGTCGAGCCGGACCCGGATGGTGGTGGCTTCCTGCTGATCGCGGATGACCTTGGCAAGGGTGAACGAGCTCGTCACGAGGAACAGGACCGTCATCGCCAGGAACAGGCGCTGCCACAGATCCAGGGGCAGGAACAGGACCCCGCCGAGCAGACCCAGAAAACTGGCACCGAAAGCGATGGCGGCCTGGAGGAAGAATGCGGCGGTGACCCTGGATGAGTCGTTGAGTGCGTTCATGTTTCGCAGCTTGTCGTAGTCCGGCGTGCTGCGGATGGGGGACATTACTCAGATTCCATGCTCAGTTCGCTGCCACGGCCGCAGCGCGATCTCGGTGGCCCGCCGTAAGGCCAGGGCGCGGGCCTTACGGCCTGGGGGTATGCCGGTGTCGACCATTGCCTGGACGGCGCCGGTCACCGCGCCGACGAAGGCGCCGACGATGGCACCCGCACCGATGGCGTCGAGTTCGTCCGCGTACGCCGTCTGCAGATGCTGCGCGATCTCCCGCTGGGCGTCGAGTTGGTACTGCAGTGCTCGTCCCCGGATTGCCGGAATGGTCTGCACCAGCCGGAACCGCAGCGCACCCTGCTCGTCGGCGAAGTCGTGGCCACCGTCGATCACCGAGCCGAGGGCACGCAGCAGCACGTCGGCCGGACGATCCTCGGGCCCGCGCTCGGCAATGGCGTCGATGGCCGCCTGCACTCGGGCGTCGGCGCCGGGCAACAGCACGTCGTCCTTGCTGGCGAAATAGCTGAAGAACGTGCGCGGTGCGATATCGGCCGCCGCGGCGATATCGGCCACCGTCGTTCCGTCGTATCCGTTGGCGGCGAACAGCTTCAGCGCGGCGTCGACGATGGCGGCACGGGTCCGCTCACGCTTGCGCTCGCGCAGCGAGGCGGCAGCGGTATCGGTGGGCATGCATCGAGTGTATAACTGCAGTAAGTGCAATATTGCATTGACTGCAGAAAGGCGCTTGAAATGAAGACGGTGCTCATCGTGGGAGCGGGGGTGGCCGGATCGACCGCGGCGTACTGGCTGGCTCGATCGGGAATGGCGGTCACCGTCGTGGAACGCGCCGGTGGTGACCGGTCCAGCGGCAGTCCCGTCGACGTGCGGGGTGCCGCCTACGGCGTCGCGGAACGGATGGACGTGCTGCCCGCGCTCAGGTCTGCGGCAACCCGGGCCACCGGGATCAGCGCGGTGGACCGCCACGGCCGGCGGATCGGATGGGCACCGATGCAATGGGGAGACGGGATCGAGATTCCCCGCAGTGACCTGGCCGCGATCCTGGCCGATGCCGGTCGCAACGCCGCCGAGTTCCGCTACGACGACACTGTCACCGCGTTGGACCAGAATGCAGCCGGTGTCGAGGTCAGCTTCGAACGTGCGAAGCCCCAGCGGTTCGATCTGGTGGTCGGCGCCGATGGATTGCACTCGCGGGTAAGGGAACTGGCGTTCGATGGCGGGCTCATCGAACATCTCGGACTGTACGTCGCCACCGTGGACCTGGCCGACGAGGTCGAAGGCGACACCGTCCTGATGTACAACGAGCCCGGACGGATGGCGGCGGTGCACCCGGCGACCGGTCGTGGGATCGCCGCGTTCATCTTCCGCCACCCGGCGCTGCCGGACTTCGACCATCGCGACTCGTCGGCGCACAGAGACGTCGTCGCCCGCACTTACGCCGGCATGGGGTGGCAGGTGCCCGACCTGCTGCGGCAGGTGCGGGAGGCCCCCGACATCTATTTCGACTCGGTCAGTCGTGTCCGTATGGACACCTGGTCGTGCGGGCGGATCGTTCTGCTCGGTGACGCGGCCTCGTGCGTATCGCTGCTCGGGGACGGATCGAGCCTGGCAATCGCCGGAGCGGCAACACTTTCCGAGTGCGTGGCCGCCTACGGGGGCGATCCTGTGAAGGCGCTGCGCGAATACGAACGCCGACACCGGCGCGTCGTGATGCCGCGGCAACGCTGGATGGGGCCAGGTTCCCGGGTGATCGTGCCGGCCAGTGCTGCCGGCGTGCTGGCACGCAATACCGCACTGCGGGTGACCGGCGGTATTCGACAGGCTCGTAAACTCACGCGATGCACGCGGAACTCGGCATCGACACCGTCATCACCCTGCTCGCCGCCGGCCTGATCTTCCTGCTGGCCCTGGTGCTCGGGGTGTGGAAGTACCGGCAGATGGCCACCAGCGAGAACCACCTGGCCCACCCGTACGTCGACATCGCCCACCGGGCCGCGCTGCTGTACTCCTTCGCGACGCTGCTGGTCGCCGTCTTCGTCGAACTCAGCGCCTGGCCCACGTGGGTGAACCTCACCGCAGCCATGGTGCTCGTGCTGTTCTTCGTCGTCGCCATCGCCGCCTACATCGAGCACGGTGCCAAGCGCGACACCACCAACCAGTTCGAGAAGCCCACCGCATCACTGCACGCCGGGATGTTTGCCCTCATCGCCGGCGAGATCGGCGGATTCGCCGTGCTGCTCGCGGGATTCATTGCCGCGCAATTCTTTTAGTACGGGAGCGTGGGCATCTCCAATCCGGGATCGCGCCCGACGAGCACCCCGCGGGTCAGCATCGCATTGCCGAACCGGTGGCGCACCTCGTCGATGGCGCCGTCGATAGCCACCGGATCGGGCTGCGATTCGAAAGGCAACTCCAACTGCTGGCTGCCCTCGGGATCGATGTTGGACACCGCGAACCCGATGAGGGTCAGCCCGCGCTCGGCGATCACCGGCGCGGCGGCCGTCACCAGCACCCGGGCGGCGGCCAGGATCGCGTCGGTCGATGCGGTGGCCCGGGGCAGGGTGTGCGAGCGGGTGGCCCGGCCGAAATCATCGAAGCGCAAACGTAATACGACCGTGCGTCCGGTCCGGCCGGCCCCGCGCATCCTGCGGGTGATGCGGTCGATGAGGTTGACCACCACGACATCGACCTCCGCGGCCGACATCGTGTTGCCGCGCCGGCCGAGCGCGCGTTGGGCGCCGACCGAACTGCGCCGGACCCCCGTCGTCACCCGGCGCCGGTCGATGTTGCGCGACAACGCATACAGCTGTCGTGCCGTCGCACCGCCGACCATGGGCCGCAGGGCCGACTCGGGCAGCTCAGCCACATCGGCGACGGTCTCGATGCCGTGGGCGTGGAGCTTCTCGGCCGTCTTGGCGCCCACACCCCACAGCCGGCGCACCGGCAACGGATGCAGGAACGCCAGTTCACGATCGGGCGGGACCAACAGCAGGCCGTCCGGCTTGGCCACCTGACTGGCCACCTTGGCCAGGAACTTCGTGCGTGCGATGCCGACGGTGATGGGTAGGCCCACCTGCTCGCTGACCTGCTCGCGCAGCCGTCGAGCGATCTCCACCGGAGTTCCGGAAACCCGCCCCAACCCGGACACGTCGAGAAACGCCTCGTCCACCGACAGTGGCTCGACCACCGGCGTGGTGTCGTGAAAGACCTCGAACACGTGCCCGCTGGCCTCCGAATACGCCGACATCCGTGGCGGCACGACGATGGCTTGCGGGCACAGCGTCCTGGCCTGACCACCGTTCATCGCCGTGCGGACCCCGAACGCCTTCGCCTCGTAACTGGCCGCCAACACCACCCCGCCGCCGACGATCACCGGGCGGCCACGCAGCGCCGGATCGTCGCGCTGCTCGACCGATGCGTAAAACGAGTCGAGATCAGCGTGCAGGATGGCCGCCTGCGGAGCGGTGGGTGAACCCGACACGAACATATGTTCGCATAGGTTACAGAGCGCCGCCGTAGATGCTGGTCAGCCAGATGTGCGCGAGGGTGTCGACGACCTTGTCGTAGTCGACCGCGGGTTGTTCGGCGCTCAGGGCTGCCATCATGGTCCGCTCGTTCATCAGGTTGAGCGACGTCGCGAGGTCCATGGCCGGAATGGTCTCCGGGGCGCCGCCGCGTTGGCGTTCGGCGGTGATCAGGGCGGCGGTCAGGGCGATCCACTTCTGCATGAGCCCGGACCAGAGCGCGCGGAACTCCGGACTGCTGTTGACTGCCTCGGTGCCGGCGCGCGCGGTGGCCGGATCCGACCCGAACGAGCTGAAGAAGATCTCGATACCGCGGCGGATCGCCCGCTTGGGGTCGGCCGGCATGGCCTCCAGCGCGCTGTCGAAACCGGTGTCCGCGCGCTTGATCAGTGGATCGAGCAGCGACAACACGACCGCTTCCTTCGACGGGAAGTAGAAGTAGAACGTGGGCCGCGAGATCCCGGCGCCTTTGGCCAGGTCATCGACCGATATGTCGGCGAACTTCTTGGTCTCCAGCAGCCGCCTGGCGGTGGCGAGAATCGCCGCCTCGCGGTCGTCGCCCGACGGGCGGGTGGCACGGCGGCCGCGCGGAGCGCGCGTCGTGCTGGAGCTGGTCACAATCAAGCAGCCTAACACTGCGTTGAGTTTCTCAACACACTGTTGACCGACTCAACACGGTGTTGATACCGTCGGTCCCATGACCGAACATTTCGATGTTGTGATCGTCGGTGCCGGCATTTCCGGCATCAGCACGGCCTGGCACCTGCAGGACCGTTGCCCGACCAAGAGCTACGTGATCCTCGAGCGCCGCGAGAACATCGGCGGCACCTGGGACCTGTTCAAATACCCGGGTATCCGTTCCGACTCCGACATGTTCACCCTCGGATTCCGGTTCAAGCCGTGGGAGTCCGCCAAGTCCATCGCCGACGGCGAGTCGATCTGGAACTACATCAACGAGGCCGCCGACGAGAACGGCATCCGCAACCACATCCGCACCGGGCACCGGGTGCTCTCGGTGGACTGGTCGGACGCTGACAACCGCTGGACCGTCGACGTCGAGCACAACGGCGAAGCCAAGCAGATCACCGCGTCGTTCCTGTCGGTGTGCAGTGGCTACTACAACTACGACGAGGGCTACTCGCCGGAATTCCCGGGGTCCGAGAACTTCAAGGGACAGATCATCCACCCGCAGCACTGGCCCGAGGACCTCGACTACGCAGGCAAGAACGTCGTGGTGATCGGCTCCGGAGCCACCGCCATCACGCTCATCCCGTCGCTGGTCAGCGGCGGCGTCGGACACGTCACGATGCTGCAGCGTTCACCGACCTACATCGGATCCCTGCCGCTGGTCGACCCGGTGGCCGTGAAGACCAACAAGTACCTGCCCAAGAACCTGGCGCACTTCGTCAACCGGTGGAAGCAGATCGGATACAGCACCGGCCAGTACCAGGTCGCGCGCCGCTTCCCGTCGGTCTTCAAGCAGTTCCTGCGCAAGATGGGGACCCGCCGCCTGCCTGAGGGCTTCGACTACGACAAGCACTTCAGCCCGAGCTACGCCCCTTGGGACGAGCGAGTCTGCCTGGCCCCCAACGGGGATCTGTTCAAGGCCATCCGCTCCGGCAAGGCCGGCGTCGTCACCGACACCATCGAGACCTTCACCGAAACCGGCATCAAGCTGAGCTCCGGTGAGGAGCTGCAGGCCGACATCATCGTCACCGCGACCGGCCTCAACATGCAGCTGTTCGGCGGCGCGGTGGCCCACCGCAACGGCGAGCCGATCGATCTGACCAGGTCCATGACCTACAAGGGCCTCATGCTCTCGGGTGTGCCGAACATGGCCATCACGTTCGGCTACACGAACGCGTCCTGGACGCTGAAGGCGGACCTGGTGTCCGAGTTCATCTGCCGCGTGCTGAACTACATGGACGCCAACGGATTCGACCGCGTCGAACCGCAGCATCCCGGCGGTGCCGTCGACGAGCTGCCGTTCATGGACTTCACCCCGGGCTACTTCCGGCGGGCCATGGACTCCCTGCCCAAGTCGGGCTCGGAAGCGCCGTGGAAGCTCAAGCAGAACTACTTCTTCGACATGCGGACCATCCGGTACGGCAAGGTCGACGAAGAGGCGCTGATGTTCACCAAACACCGTGCCGCTGTGACGGTTTAGCGCGGCGATGAACGAGAAAAGCCCCCACCGCGAGGTGGGGGCCTTTTTCGCGTAGGTCTTAGGGAGCGACGACGTGGCCTACTTGTCGTCTCCGACGACGACGATGCCGTCCTCGTCGGCGTAGGCGATCTCGCCCGGCACGAACGTCACGCCGCCGAAGCTGACCTCGACATCGCGCTCACCCTCGCCGGTCTTGGTGCCCTTGCGCGGGTTGGTGCCCAGCGCCTTGATCCCGACATCGATGGTGCGCAGCGCGGCGGCATCGCGTACCGCGCCGTGCACGATCACCCCGGACCAGCCGTTGTCGGCGGCCAACCCGGCGATGATGTCGCCGACCAGCGCGGTGTGCACCGACCCGTCGCCGTCGACCACAAGCACGCCGCCGTTACCCGGGGTGGACAGGATCGACTTCAGCAGGGCGTTGTCCTGGAAGCAGCGCACCGTGGTGATCGGCCCGGCGAACATGGTCCTGCCGCCGTAGTTCTGCAACTGCAGATCGCAGCTACGGACGTCGGGGTAGATCTCGTCGACCAGATCAGCGGTGGCGCGCGGTTCGATACTCACCCCGCGATTATCGCAGCCCGTCAGCGGCCGACACTTTGCACGATGATGTCGTGCACGAACTGGGCCAGCCCAGGCTCTGCATCGTCGTAGTAGCGGGTGAACCGCTCATCGGCCAGATACATCTGCGCCAGGCACACATGCATGTCGTCGCCGCAGTCATAAAACCGCGAAATGTTGGCGCGATGCCGTGCTGCCAGCTCGTCGGCCTGCGCCGAGCCCGGTTCGACCCCGGCGCGCTTACCCTCGACCAGGGCGTCGAGCAGCGCGTCGTTCTCGGCCTTGAACTCGATCCAGTCCTGCTTGGTCATCTGCGCGGTGCGTTGCCGGGACTGTTTCCATTCCTCGGTATCGGCCCAGCGCGCTTCGGCCTCCTCCGCGTGCTCGTCGAAAACGGCGCTGCCGAAGATCTCCACCTGCTCCTCGGCGGTCAGCTGAATTCCTCTGTTGTGGGCGCTCATCAATTCCTCCACTGCCTTGATGGTCTGCTGCAGCTGCTCGGCCTGATCGCACAGGACGCTGTGCTGGCGTTGCAGGTGGGCGAGCACGTCGGCATCCGGATCGTCGAGCAGGGACCGGATCTCATCCAGCGCTAGCCCCGCCGACCGGTACACCAGCACCAGGTGCAACCGCTCGATATCGGCGTCGGTGTAGCCGCGATAACCCGCCGCGGTACGCACGCTGGGCACCACGAGACCGATGTGGTCGTAGTGATGCAAAGTCCGCACCGAGATCTCCGTCAGCGCGGCCACCGCGCCGACGGATCTCACCTGCGGATCTGCGTGCATGAGGCCACTATCGACCCTGACGTCGCGTCAGGGTCAAGCTCAGGTCAGCTGTCCTCGGAATGCCGACGGCTGAGCACAACCAGGAGCAGGGCCAGTACGCCGACGGCCACCGCCGCGGCCAGTGGCAGCTTGGACGACGGGCTCTCGCTCAGTGCGGACGGCACCGGGCCCGACACCGGATTGGCGGCAGAGGTGACAGTCGACTTGGCTTGGGCGGCCGTCTCTTTGGCTGCCTTGGCGACATCCGGCAGAGGGATGACGGGCGCGGGCGCCGGTTCGGCCGGGGGCGGGGCGGGAGTAGCCGGGGCTGGGGCTGGAGCGGTAGGGGCCGGAGCCGCAGGCGGAGCGGGCGGGGCTTTCTTGGCCGGGGCCTTCTTCGCCGGAGCTTTCTTGGCGGCCTTGGCCGGAGCCTTCTTCGCCGGGGTTTTCTTGGCGGGGGCCTTCTTCGCAGCGGCCTTCTTGGCCGGCGGAGGACCGGGCTTGGGGGCCGGAGTGGGAGGGGCCGGAGTGGGCGGAGCAGGATCCGCGCCGGCCGCTGACGCGTCGGCCCCAGCCGACTCGGCCCCGGTTTCGGGCTTCTCGGCGGGTTGATCCTGCTGCTCTGCCATCTGGCTGCTCCTTTGCAGTGTCCGGTGTTCCGCGCGAGCGCGGTGGGTAGGGCCGGCAGTGTTTCCCATCATGCCAGGCGCCGCAGCGGTCAACCCGTGACGGCCAGAACCGCGGCGAGGGTGACCGCCACAGCCATGATGCCCAACTCCACCAACGAACGGTTCTGTGACAGTGCGGCGCTGCTGCGGTGGGCCCGCGCCGCGGGCAGCCAATTCGACCGGTTACGCCAGGCCAACACCAACAGGGCCGCGGTCACGACCACCTTGGCCGTCAACACCTGGCCGTAGGCGGTCGTCCACAGATCGGCAGGCGAGTTCAGCCTGATCGCCGCCCCGGCCACGCCGGCGACCAGCAGCACGCCCACGCACGACAGCGACAACTGCGAGAACTTCGGCAACACCCTCGCCCACTGACCCCGGTGCGTCACGGTGAGCACCAGCGCGGCGAGCACGCCGCACCACACCGCGGCAGCCAGTGCGTGCACCGCCACGGCCATTCCGCCGACCGGACTCTCCGAGAGATGCCCGGCCAGTGTCCTGGCCGCCACACCGACCGCTGCCAGACCGACTGTCGCGACCGTGGTCGTCGCACCGCGCGGGGCCAGGATCGCCACCGCGGCGACGATCAACGCGGCCGCCACACCGACCAGCCCTGAACGGCCCGCCGTCGTATGGAGCCCGAAGTCGGTCAGGGTGTGGACGCCGATCTGCCAGAACCCGACGCCCGCGGTCTGCGCCGCGTCCGCCGTCAGCCGTACGACCTCGGTCAACAGCCATACGGCCGCCACCAGCCCGAGCGGTCCCGCGGCTCGGCGACGCAATTCGGCGCGGTAACGGTCGGATTCGAGCAGTGGCACCGCGGCCAGGCCGAGGGTCACGATGGCGGCGCCGTCAGCCAGCGCCCGGATCAGCGCGCCGATCACCGCTGGCGCCGGACCGCCCACCAGGCTCCGCCGCCGATGAGTACGGCGGCGACCAGCACGAACGGCCACACCACGATGCCGCCGTCGGACTGCGCCGGCGTCGACGCGGCCGCGCCCGGCGTCCCCGATCCGGCCACCGTCAGGTCGAACGACCAGGAACCCGAAACGACGTGTCCGTCGGCCGAGGTCACCCGGTAGTTGACCGTGTACGTCCCGGCCGGGCCGAGCGGCCGGACCCCGACGCTGAGCACCGCGCCGGCCACCGTCGGATCGCCCTCGGACCACAGGTTGTTGTCGGGCCCGACGACCGTCATGTTGGCGAATGCGGGCTGCAGTGCCTCGTTGAACGTGGCGCTCACCCGCGGCGGCGAGCTGCTCAGCGCGGAATGTTCAGCCGGGTCGGTCGCGATCCGGGCCGCATGTGCGGACGCCGCGGGGGCTCCGAGCAGTGCGGACGCGGCCAGGATCAGTCCGCTCAGAAAGGCGGCCAGCAGGCGGCTCATGACCGGCGCCGGTTCAGCAGGGATGCGACCACCGCGGCCGCTGCCACGATCAACGCCCCGCCGGCCAGCCAGCGGGCGGAATTGTCGACGGTGCCTGCGGGCTGTGCGACGGCAGGAGCCGTCGGGCTGGGCGCCGGAGCGGCCTCGGTGCCGGTGAGTGCCAGCTGTGGAGCCGGATGTTCGGGCTCGCTGCCATCGGGCAGGGGCGGCTGATCCCAGCGGACCACCGAGCCGTCGGAGTAGGTCTGGGTGACGGGAAAGCTCGCGGTCGCCGCGTCGGGAAGCTTGACCGACACCCGGAACAGCGCGAACTGCTCGGATGAGATGCCCACCCCGGGCGCCGCCGTCCACGTCACCGTCCGGACCGTGCCCGCCGCGGTGTCACGGTCGAGCTTGGCGGCCCAGCCCGGCATCACCTCGGTGCGGGCCGAGGCCACGTTGGGCAGGTCGACCTTCAATTGTGTTGTCAGCGCACCGGTATCGGACTCGCCGGGAACCCGGAAGGTGAGTACCGAGGTGGTCCCCGGACTCGGATTGTCGGCGTCGACGTGGACATGGGCCCAGGCCGGTGCGGCGGTGAGTAGGCCGGTGACGGCTACCGCGGCGGTCGTGAGCAGGGCGCGCGAGGACGCCCCGGTGAAGGGTTGCATTGGTGTCTTTCTGAAATGGCTCGGGGTTGGATGGTCAGGCAGTGACGCCGACCGGCGGACCCCGATGCGACACCGAAGCGGCGAGGAGACGCGCGGAGTGCAACGGCTGATCGGCGCTGCGTGCCGTGCCGCCGGGCGCCGATCCGGGTACGACGCCGCCATTGCACACCATCACGCGGACCACCCGCGAAACCGCCGCCGACAGGCGCGCACCACACGCGATCAGACCCGCGCCCAGCGATACCGCTGCCAGGTGCGCGCCGAACATGGCCAGGCCGGGCTGCGCGCCGTGCGCGTGACCAGCCGTGGCCAACAACGCATGCGCCAGCAGTTGGCCGGTACCGAGCAGGCTCCACAGCACCGCGGTGCGGTTCGCGGCGGCCAGGGTCGCGGCCAACGCACCCAAGGTCACCGAGAGCACCAGGAGCTGGGCAGCCACGGCCCCGTCCGGCAGACCGCCCCCGGCGACGCCATGGGCGGCGATGGCCAGCGCAGCGGTGAGTGCGCCGACGGCCGTACCGCGCAGCGGGGCTGCGGTGTCGATACGGGCGGCGCCGGTCATGGAGCTGAGCTAGACCAGCCCGAGCCGAGCCATCAGATCGGCATCGATGCCGTCGAGCTGAGCGGCGATCGCCGCGTGGGCACCCCGGCGACGGGCGGTCGGCATGTTCTCTGCGGCCGTCACCGCTGCGGCCAAATCGGAGAGCCGCTCGTTGATCGCCGACACGAACTGCTTGGTCTCGGCGTCCTTGGGCTTCTTGTCGGCGACCTGTCGCAGCGTCTGCTCGGCCCCGGAAATCCGCGCGGACAACTCGGCGCCGTGCCCGGAGAACTGACCGAGCTGGGCCAGCGGAACGCCGAGACGATCAGCGCGACGTTCGTCCAGGGCGCCCCGGGCGGCCGTGGCGGCCCGGTAGATCAACGGCACGAGCACCGGTGCCAGCAAACGCGTGACGGTGAGGACACGGCGAATCCGCGCGGGGGAGAGCAGACGTCCCTCGCGGGCCGCCTTCAACTCGGTTTCGGCCACCTTGAGGGCATTGCGGTCACTGTCCCGCTGAGCTTTGACCTGAGCTTTGAGCGCCCGTTGCGCAGATTTTTGATCGGACTTGATGCGACGAGCCTCATTCTTTGCGGTGAGCCGGGCCTCCAGCTTGGCCTTGGCCTTGATGGCGCGGGCTTCGGCGCGGCGGGTGGCGCGGCTTTTTCGTCGCGTGAACAGGCCCATTCCGGTTGCCTCCCGGTCAATTCGTCGTGTGTTCGTGGTCACCGCAGAACTGCTGCAGACCCACAGTATCGTCCGGTGGATTTGCTCTGCTGCGGCTCCCCGCTCGTGGCCCGGGTAATCGCCTCAGCTAGCAAATTTGGCATGCCCGATTGTGCAAGAATCAGATTCATCAATCGAAGCTGTTGGGCGGTGCGCGAAAGGGTGGTGACATCGTGCGTTCGCGGTTGCGCGTCGCCGCCTCGACCGGTCTGGTGCTTACGGGCCTGATCACCGCCGGTGTCGGAGGGGCATTGGCATTTGCCGATCCCGATCGGGGTCGGCCCGATAGCGGCCAGGGATCCTCGAACAGCGCCGGCAATGGCCACGACGGGCACAGCGGTAAGGACCACGGCCAAGGCCATTCCCAGGACGGCGACTCCCAGGGCGAAGACGGCGACGGCAGCGGCTCGCCGGGCACGCGTCCGTCCCACAGCGGCACCCGGCCCACCGGCAAGCCGACCAAGACAACGGGCCGGCCGACCAAGCCAACCGGCAAACCGTCCGAATCCGGAGGGCCATCAGGGACCGCGCAACCGTCCGGCTCGCAGACCCCTCCGCAAACTGGGACCGACACCAAGACCCAGACTCCGACGAAGACCGACACCCCGAGCACGGAGCCGTCGGAGACCTCAGCCGAGCCGACCACGTCGGAGGCCACCACTCCGCCCACGACACCGCCGACGAGCGTGCCGACTTCGACGAGCGTGCCGACTTCGACGACCGAGACGACTTCGACGAGCGTGCCGACTTCCACGACCGAGTCGACGACCAAGACAACCGAACCGACCTCTGAGACGACCACGAAGACGACCGAGACCACCGAAACAACCGAGACCACCACGACCCTCGTCGGTGGTGCAGCCGGCGGCGGTGGTGGCGGCGGCGGAGGCGGTGTCCCGGCGCCGTTCAACTACCCGCGTCCCCCGGATATGTACGTCTCGGCAGGGCAGGCTCAGGCTCCCGACGTGGCCGTGCCACCCCCGCCCGGACTGGCCGCAGCGGCCGGGGTGCCGCCGATCGCCGTCCCGGTGATCGCCCTGCCGGTCATCGTGCCGCCGCTCGCAGTGCCGTTGGGTGCTCCGGGCTCTGATCGCGGGCCGCAGTCCGGGCCATGGTCGGGACCCGTCCAGCCCAGCATCAAGATGCGCACCGGGTCGCCGGCGCCCGCCGCTGTCGGGTTGGACGCCGCGATGCCCGTGGCCTTCCGGGCCGGGTACGCGGACTACCTACGCACCGCGAACACGATGGAACTCGCGGCAGTGGCGCTGCCCGGGGTGACCGGGATGATGGCCCTGACCGGCCTCGGTGGATTCGTGGGCTACCGGCAGGCCAAAGCCGGTCGTACGGTCCGAATCGATGCCAGTCGGTTCATGAGTTAGCACGACTTGGAAGAATCCAGGGTGGAAAGGGGGGATCATGTCCGCCAGTCGAAGCGTCACGCGCGCTGTCAACGAGGTTCTCGACCTCGCCCCGCGACAGGGTGAAGTCACGTTGACCCGTCTGGTCGATGCGGTGAGCGAAGATCGCGGCAGACCCATCGAGCTGACCATGGCCGAACTTCCGCCGGGGGTGTGCGGGCAGTGGCGGCAGTACACCGACCGCGACGTCTTCCTCATCCAGCAGGGTCTGCCGGCCTGGGACCGCACCCTGGCTCACGAACTCGGACATCTGGTCCTGGGCCACGAAGGCATTTCGATCGTCGACGCAGCCGCGGCCACCGCCGAGGTGGCCACCTCGGATCTGATCAGCTACATGCTCAACCAGCGGACCGGCTGTATGGGACCCAACGGCGAGGACATCGAGCAGGAGGCCGAGGACTTCGCCGCGCTCCTGCTCTACCGCCTCGGCCGGTTGCCGTCAGACCGCTCATCGATCGTGCAGGTCCGCCTCGGAGAGGCGTTTGGTTGATCGTCTGGGTGATCGCCGGCCTACTCGGTCTGGCTACTGGCCTGCGCATCGGTTGGGCTCTGGTCAACAAACAATCCCTGGTGAGCTCCGCGATGATCCTGTCGTTGGGCAGCCTCGGGGTCGTAGCCGCGCTGAACTGGGAGCCGCTCGCCCTGCTGATCGACACGGTGGTGCACTGGCCCAACGTCGCGGCCGGCCTGAGCCAGGTCGCGTTGATCGCCTGTGCGGCAGGCAGTTGCGTCATGATCACGACCGCGTCCTCGGGCCATTCAGCCACCCTCACTCGTCGTATCGCGCTGATCCAGTACGGCATCGCCGGTGTCGTCGCGGTGATCAGCCTGGTGATCTTCTTCGGCGCAGGCAGACAACCGGAGATGTCCCCGGCCGAGTACCTGCGGCGGGACCTCGGGTCCCACGGCGCGTCGTGGCTGCTGCCACTGCTCTACGTGTTCCTGGCGCTCACCCTGGTGGTCTGGGCCGGCCTGCGCTACTCGAACCGCAGCCGTCGCGGACGGGCGCTGTTCCTGTTCACCGTCGGCATGGTGCTGATCGTGGCTGCCAGCGGCTTCGTTCTACTCAGAGCCGTGGGCCGGACCGAACCTGTCGGCGTCGGCGCTGCGGCCACCCTTCTCGGTTGTGCGATGGTCATCGTGGCCGCCGGATCGCTGCTGCCGAGCGTTGAAGACTGGTTCGGTGCGCACCACGAATTACGGACAATCAAGCCGCTTCTGAACGAATTGGCCCGGCGCCAGCCCGATGTCGGCATCGGCGTGCGTCCGCGCGGACCGTTGGTGTTCCGCGTCGCCGAACGGATGTCGCTGATCTCCGATGCGCTCTACCTGGAGGCGACCGCCGCCGACGCGCGTCAGCATGAAACGATTGCGCCCCGTGGCTCAAGCGGATCGGGAGAGACAAGTGACACAACACAATTGGACGAGGTGGAGCGACCTGACGTGCCGCCGCGGGAGCAGGCTGGGGCCATCGCCCAGTGGATCTACGACACCCGCGAGGGGGACAAGGATTCCGGGTTTCCGGGGCTCGCCTGGTTGAGCCAGCCCGAATCGTATTCCGACCGGGAATGGATTCTCGCGATTTCCGAGCGGTACCGGGAAATGAACGGCGCGGCCACGCGCAGCTGAAACCCGCGCGAGTGGGAACCGAATGGGGCCCCACTGACGTGGGTTTCAGCGCGCGAAGGTGCCGGCCGAAACCGACGAATCAGTCGTCGAGGTGTTCCCGGCGGCGCAGTTCATCGACCTTCTGGACCAGATCCTGCTGAGCTTCGTTGGACAGCCCGACAGTACGGGCAGCGATCCGGCGGATCCCCTCGTCACGCATGCTGGCCAGCCAGGTCAGTTCCTTGTCGAGCTTCTCGTAGTACTCGTCGTCGGTGAAGTAAGCCGGCTTGATCCGGAAGAAGTTGGCAAGTGCGGCCATGGTTGCCTGCGACGGGTTTGTCCGGTTGCCCGAACGGAGCTGGGACAGGTACGGAGCCGACATGGTGACGCCCTCGGACTTCAGTGCGGCGATCACCTCGGCAGACGTGTGGGGTCCGCGCCCAGGTGGATAAACCGTATCGAACAGGCGGTTTAGGCGGGCGGCGAACGTCTTGCTCATCGATTTGACCTCCACATGCTTCATAAGCGGTACGAATTAGGCGGCGTATTTGCTGACCATCGTAGCGAGTGTTGTGACGACAACCAAGTGCAAACGCCACAAAAGTTAAACTGGCTTTGCGTTTTGACCCCTCGGCTGCGGATACCCGGAGCTTCGCCGTGAGGGGTGGGCGGGATTGCACCGTCTGGCAATGCAAAAGGTGACGGTTGCGTTGTATTGGGCGCGGTGAGCTGCGAGCACAGGGGTGCCCGATCGTGATCAACTTCTTGACCGGCAACCGATGCAGGGCCGTGACTAGCGGAAACAGATATTTGCTAGAGTACCGACCTCCGGTCGCGTCGGATTGCACGCGAGGCCGTTGTCGGGCGACGTGGAACACGTTACAGCTTGGGCGGTGGAATGCCCGTCAACCCCCTCGCGCGCGATAGCCAGACGGGTCTGACTGGATTCTGGCACTGATTCCGGAAGGTAGTTGCCGGGCGGAAACGGGCGGGGGTTTCCGTCGTCGCCAGACAATCACTGGCACAAATGCCGCAACGACCATGATTGCGGCGGGACGCCACGGCTATCTGGAGCTCATGTCGGGTCGCCGACATCGGCGATCCTGCTATGACGCTGACACCTGCGCCTGCGGACATGGCGACCTTTCGACACACCGCCGATACCTGCCGCTTGCGCGGCTCACCCATATACGGTCGAAGGTGTCGCCCACCGCATCGCAGGTTGTCGGCCGGGCTCAAGGCCAGCATGTCGACACGACGATTGCGGGGCTTCCGCCCTTCGCTGATCTAGAGGACCATAGCCGCTGTCCGGCCGACCCGCCAGGTTTCTTATCCATTTTCGGTAGCTGGATTCTCCTTGTTGGAGAAGATGTCCCGCTCCTGGTGTACCTACGCCGCCAACAGCATCGCCAGAATCGCCGTATCGGGGTGACTGATCGGATCGACACCGACCCTGCTGACCATCGATGTCACCGTGCCGTCGGATTCGGCTTCCACCCAGGCCGCGCGGTGTTCCAGTCCGAGATGTGGCAGGCCGGGCAGTAACACGCAGCCAGAAGCGGCGCCGGTGCACTCGGGAAGCGACGGTGTTGTCTCCGAGGGCGGATGCAGCATCAGCAGTGCCGGCGGTTGGTGCTCGGCGAAATATCCGGGCGGGACGGCGGATTCGCCGACTACCGGACCTTCGGCGATGACGATGCCGACGGTGCCGGGGCGGGGTGTCTCGGGCAATTCCTCCCGAACCCCGAAAATCGTTGTGGTGGAAAGTAATCCAGGTAGCGAGGCGACCCGGACAGTGACCATGAGAAGCTGCGCCCACTCCTTGGTGGAATCGGGCCATCGGCCCAGCACCACAAACCCTTTGAGTGCACCACCGGAATGGAAGGGGGCGATCTCAATCGCCCGGCCGGACCCCGTCGTATCCATATCGCCTCCGGGACATCGGTGTTGGCTCGCCGGCTGGCCGGTACTCCGACACGTCTGTGGGTCGATGACATCAGAATGCGGCAGCAACCCGAGCGGTGCAAGGCGACACGGGATCCGGACCGGTAACGAGTCGGCCAAGAACGACCGACCCCCGAAACGAGGGCGGGGCGTCACGCAATTTGCGTGACGCCCCTTGGTGAGAGATCAGAAAACCGATCCAGCCCTCAGTCGAACGAGACGGGAGCTAGCCGAAGATCAGGCCGTTGGTCTTGGAGGTGGCCGCCGCGTAGCGGTTCTGCACGTCCTCCCAGTTCACAACGTTCCAGAACGCCTTGACGTAGTCGGCCTTGACGTTCTTGTACTGCAGGTAGAAAGCGTGCTCCCACATGTCGACCTGCAGCAGCGGGATGATGCCGAGCGGCACGTTGGCCTGCTGGTCGTAGAGCTGGAAGGTCAGCAGCCGGTCGCCCAGGCTGTCATAGCCGAGCACGGCCCAACCCGAACCCTGCAGCCCGTTGGCGGCGGCGGTGAACTGCGCCTGGAACTTGTCGAACGAGCCGAACTGATCGTCGATCGCCGCGGCAAGGTCACCCGTCGGCTTGTCGCCACCGTTGGGGGACAGGTTCTTCCACCAGATCGAGTGGTTCACGTGGCCGCCGAGGTGGAAGGCCAGGTTCTTCTCGTTGAGGAAAATCGCCGCGTGGTCTCCGTTGGCCCGCGCCTCGTCGAGCTTGGCGACGGCGTCGTTGACGCCCTTGACGTACGCCGCGTGGTGCTTGCTGTGGTGGAGTTCGTTGATCTGCCCGGAGATGTGGGGCTCCAGCGCTCCATAGTCGTAATCCAGGTCCGGCAAGGTGTATTCAGCCACGAGATTCCTTCCTCATTATCGATCGATGGAGCCAGGCGTTCGTCAGAGATCGTCGAGTTCGAGCCTCAAGGTTCGACACTCAAGATCACCGCCAACATTGCTCCATCGCAGGGCGCACCGCAAGGACGCGTGCGCCGACCACACGTATACCCGATCGGGCGTCGGTCAGAACAAGACGATGACGGCCAGCACGCCGAGCAGCAGCACGGCGATCACGCTGGCCCGAAGGAAGGACATCAACTGGTTACGGGTGTGCAGATGCCCAGACGAATGCCATTCGGGCTGCGGAAGGGCTGATCCCGATCCGATCGGATGTGACGCCATCAACAACTCCTGACCTGCACGATCAATGCTTGCCCCCCAGTGAGTTCTGTCACAACAGCTGGTGTGACGCCGATCATAGCCCGTGTAATGGCCAGGGGAAAATCGGCCTCCGCGTCGATTTAGGGGGGCCTGGAATCAGGCTGATCCCAAACCGGACCGGTCGGTGCCGGCGACCGAGGTTTAGCCGAGTGCTTAATTTCGCTCCGCGGCGGTGGTGGTTGTTGATCGCTGCCGTGAACCCCCCAGGTTTATCCACAGTGACGGCCAGCTACCGCACAGTAACTCCCATTTCGGGGGCTTTTCTCCAGGTGCCCGCCCTGTGGATGAACCTGTGGAAACTGTGGATAGCTTTCCGGTTGCTAACGCCGCGACCAGCCATCGGGGGCGGCTGCGCTCACCGGTGTCGGCATGCGAGCATTGACGGCATGGACGATGTGGAAGTCGGGCAGGCAGATATCGCTGCGGTACCCACCACGTTCGAAGGGGCTGTCGTGCTGCTGGACGTCCGTGAGGACGACGAATGGCAACGCGGCCACGCCGAAGGAGCCCAGCACATACCGATGGGTGATGTGCCGACACGAATCGCCGAGATCGACCCGGACGCCGAGCTGTACGTGATCTGCCATGCGGGCGGACGCTCCCTGCGGGTGGCGAACTATCTGGCCCGCAACGGGTACACGCCGGTCAATGTCGAGGGCGGAATGTTGGCGTGGGCCGGGGCCGGACGTCCCGTCGTCACCGACGCCGGTGGCCCGGGAACCGTCTGACCGCCAAGGACCTGTTCAGAGATCGTGGCTAGGCTGGTCGGATGATCCAGGTGTGTTCGCAGTGCGGGACGCGCTGGAACGTGCGTGACCGGCAGCGGTCGTGGTGCCCCCGATGCGGCGGGTCGTTGATGGCGCCCTCGGCGCCGTCGTCGTCCCAATCTCAGTGGGGACCTTCCGCGCAGCCTCCGGCGCCGGCACAGACATCGCTGACGGCGCAACGCACTCCGCCGCACCTCGCCCCCGGCTATCGCTGGATCGCCCTGCGTCCCGGCCCTCCGCCGCACCAGCGCAGGCAGCGGCGCGCGCTCGGCCCGACTCCGCACTACCGCTCGATTCCGAGTTGGGGGCTGCACCAACAGTTCGATCTCGAGGAACAGCCGCAGAAAACCGAGGGCGAGACCGACGCAGGCACCGTGCGCCTCATGCTCGTCGCAGCCATGGTGGTGCTCGGAATCGCCGCGTTCGCCCACGTGATTCGTTACGTGCTGCTGCTGATCAACCGCAGCGTGCTGCTGCATCCGCTGATCGCGATCGGCGGAGTGGCCATCGGGCTGCTGGCCAGCGTGGTGGCGATGGGCGTCGTGGTCGTCGCGGTGGTGTCGCTGGTGCGTTGGCTGATCACGCGGCGAGCCGCCGGGTACGCCGCACACGGTGAGGTGGATCCGCGCAGCACCAGGACACTGTGGCTGTGCTGCCTGGTGCCCGGGGTGAACCTCGTGATGGCACCGGTGTTCGTGTGGGAACTGGCCGCCCTCGAAGGGCGCCTCTCGCATCTGCGTCGCCAGATCGTGGTGTGGTGGATCGTCTGGGTGTTCAGCGCGGTCGTCGCGCTCGCGTCGATGGTCAGCACCGTGTACGTGACGTTCTTCAACGACACCCCGCAGAACATCGCGAACAACACCGTGACCGCGATCGTCGGGTATCTGCTGGCGCTGGCGGCATTCCTGCTGACCGCGAAGGTGTTCGTCGGGTTCGAGGGCAGCGGTGCGGCGGCTGCTGTGCGCAGCGTCCGGCGCTGGGTGGTGCTCGAGCCCGAATCTTCTGATCCGACACCCACTTCCGACCCGCCCCCGGTCGACACCGAGGCGGCGGACAGTTCGCAGAATCGTGAGGATTCCGCTGAATCCGCCGTTCCGGTTGAGACTCAGGGGCAGAACCCGGCAGCATAGGCCGTATGGAAACGGGCGACGGCGGAGCCGCTGCGCAGGCGACCCCGGGGCCTGGGCATCCGTTCGTGGTGGCCCACCGGGGAGCGTCCGCCGAGAAGCCCGAACACACGCTCGCCGCATACGACCTGGCGCTGCGCGAGGGTGCCGACGGCGTGGAATGCGATGTGCGGCTGACCCGCGACGGGCACCTGGTGTGCGTGCACGATCGCCGGGTGGACCGCACCTCCACGGGCACCGGTCTGGTCAGCGAGATGACGCTGGCCGAGTTGCGCAAGCTGGACTACGGGTCGTGGCATGCCGGCGGGCGCTCCGAGGGCGGTGAAGGTTCAGCCGACGCCGACGCCGACTCCGACGACGCAGGCGACGAGGGCGCCATCGGAGACACCGGACTGCTGACCCTCGACGACCTCGTATCGCTGGTGCTCGACTGGAACCGGCCGGTCAAGTTGTTCATCGAGACCAAACACCCCGTGCGCTACGGCGCGCTGGTGGAGAACAAGGTGCTGGCGCTGTTGCACCGGTACGGCATCGCCGCGCCGGCCTCGGCCGATCTGTCCCGCGCGGTGGTGATGTCCTTCTCGGCGGCTGCGGTGTGGCGGATTCGCCGGGCCGCTCCGATGCTCCCCACGGTGCTGCTCGGTGAGACGTCGCGGTATCTGGGCGGCAGTGCCGCCACCACGGTCGGGGCCACCGCCGTCGGCCCGTCCATCGCAACATTGCGCGAGCACCCGGAACTGGTCGACCGGGCCGCCGCCCAGGGGCGTGCCCTGTACTGCTGGACCGTCGACCACTACGAGGATGTCCAGTTCTGCCGCGACATCGGGGTGGGGTGGGTGGCCACGAATCATCCCGGCCGCACCAAGAGCTGGCTGCAGAACGGCCTGACCGGCGCCGGCCGGGACTGACGGGATCTGAGGGCTAGAGGTTGCCGCCCGCGGCCTTCGGCGCCGCCGCGTCCGCACCGGCTGCACCGGCGAGTTCCCGGGCGACGAAGTCCTCGATGTGGAACAGATTGGAACCGGCGCGGTCGGCGATCCGCACCAGCGTCGCCATCGACGCGACCTCTTCGATCTGCTCCTTGAGGAACCACTGCATGAACTGCTCGCCGAGGTAGTCACCCTCCTCGCGGGCAACGCTGGCGAGCCGGCTGATCTGCTCGGTGACGGTGCGCTCCTGGCTGAGCGCCAGCGCGAGCGCGTCCCGGGGAGCGTCGAAGCGGTTGCACACCGCATCGACACCGGGGATCTCGGCGTCGATATCCCGGTCGAGCAGGTACTGGACCAGCATCATGGCGTGGTTGCGCTCTTCGACCGCCTGCGCATAGAAGTGCTTGGCGAGCTGCGGAAGGTCCGCGCCGTCGAAATAAACCGCAATTGCGATGTATTGCTGTGACGCGGTGAACTCGCTACGGATCTGGTCCTGAACAAGTGCGTGAAATTTCGTGTCGTGTTCGCCGGTCATCGTCATGATCGCGAGGATATAGCAGGTCAGAACCCATTGTCATCGAAGGTTGACCTCATTGAGGTCAGCTTTACCTTAGTTGGAGGGTGGCGGTGTGGCGCGCATTACATTAGCTGTAGCGAATTTGCTATCGCCGTTTTTAGCTTTGCCTAAGCTCAAGGTTGGGGTTTCTCGACCACATCGTCCGGAACGGCGGTGTCGTTGGCCAGTGCGGTGAACAGTCTGCTCGCCGCGTCGCTGTCCCACACCACCACCGCACCCGAATCGCTGCCGGTGAATTCGCCGATCGGCACCGTCGTCGTCACCATGTCGCCGTGCATCGCCCAGCCCAGCCGGCCCAGATCCCAGACGCGGGCGTCCTGGTCGACGGCCACCGAGTTGGTGGCCGCGCGGGCCATCGGCTGCCACCGCAGCGGGTTGAGCAGCACCTCCGGACTGGTGGCCCGGTGCAGCAATGCGGACATGAACGCCCGCTGATGGATCATCCGGTCCAGATCAGCGCGCGGCGTGGCGCGGCTGCGGACGTAACCGAGCGCGTTGCGGCCGTCGAACTCCTGGCAACCCGCCGGAAGGTCGATCCCGGCCAGCGGGTCGCTGATCGGTTCGGCCGGGCACATCGTCACCCCGCCGACGGCATCGACGAGCCCGGCGAATCCGTCGAAACCGATCTCTGCGTAATGGTCGAGGCGCAGGCCGGTTGCCTGCTCGACCGTCTGCGCCAGCAGCGGCGCCCCGCCCAGTGAGAACGCGGCGTTGACCTTGTCCTCGCCGTAGCCCGGGATCGGCAGGTAGGAATCCCGGGGGATCGAGACCATGGTGGCCGGTGTGTCCGAGCCGATCCCGGGAATGTGCACCAACAGGATCGTGTCGGTGCGGCCGTTGCCGATGTCCCCGCCGGTGGCCAGGTCGGCCTGCTGCTCGGGGCTGAGGTTCTGGCGGCTGTCCGATCCGACCAGCAGCCAGGTGGTGCCGTGCGCCGCCCCAGGCCGCTCGGGATAGTCGGCCAGCGCCGGAATCCGGTGCAGTGACGAGTCGATCCACACACCGCCGCCGATCAGCGCTAGCACGCCGACGAGCAGCACCACGAACACCAGACGGCCCCAGTGGCGTCGCCGGCGGGGCTTGCGCACCGGTGCGGGCGCGGGCGGCGGCGCGGCCGTGGTCCGGGGCGGGTGCGAACCTCGGGGTGGGCGGGGTGGAGGCGGCGGCGCCGACCTGGGCGGGGGTTGCCGCGGCGGGGGTTGCCTGGGTGGGGGCTGTCTGGGTGGCGGCGGCGTTCGTGGTGGCGTGGGCGGATTCGGCGGCCATGCCGGGCGGTAGTTCGGGTCGCGACGGATCACCTGGGACGGCTCGTTGCCGCGGCGGCGCGGTCCAGGACGCCGCGATCGCGGGTCGCGAGGTCCGCCCGAGGCAGTGAAGTCGTCCACAGCAAAAATGTACGTGCCGCAGGCGTCAATGCAGCCAACTGAGATGATCCGCCACCAGCGCGTAGCCGACGAACGCCACCGCGTCGATCAGAGTGTGCGCGATGATCAGCGGCCACAGCCGCCCGGTGCGCTGCCACGCGTAGCCGAACACCAGACCCATGACCACATTGCCCAGGCCCGCGCTGTAGCCCTGGTACAGGTGATAGGCGCCGCGTAGCAGGCTGGAGATGATCAGCGCCCGTCCCGGACTCACGTCGAGTTGACGCAGCCGGGTGAGCAGGAACCCCACCACGATGATCTCTTCGGCCCACCCGTTGGCGAACGCCACACCGAGCAGCATCGGGATGCGCCACCACGTGTCATACAACTCGGCCGGTTCCACGTCGGCGCTCAGGCCCAGCGCGCGGGCCAGCACGTAGAACGCCAACCCGGGCAGGCCGATGAGCAGGGCCAGGCCGAGTCCGCCTAATCCGTCGCCGCGCCACTGCGGGCGGGACAGACCGATCTTGGCCGGCCCGAAACCGCTGCGCCACAACAGGTAAAGGGCCAGCGCGCCCCAGGCCAGCAGCTGCAGGATCACGGCCAGGTGCAGGCCGAGGTCGATCAGGTCGAACGGGGAGCGCTTCGGGTTGAGCGCGACGGTCTGCCCAGACAGTCCGAGGAGTACGGCCTCGATGAGCCGTAGGCCCGCGGTGTAGGCGCTGAGCCCGAAGGTCACCGCGAGCACGACGGCGATCTCGATCTTGAGCGTGCGGCGTTGCGGCTCGAGTTGCTCGTGGGGCCCGGTCACCGAAGCTACGGTAGCGGCGCCCAGGCCGTGCGGGTCAGATCCGGCGCGCGCGCAGGCCGTTGAGGAATGGGCAGCCCATCAATATCCGGATGGCCTGGCTCAGGCCGGTGACGTCGTCGACCGGCTTGGGGAACGGCAACCGGACGTCGTGGTCGCCGTGTTCGTTCTCCACCCGCAGTTGCACGCCGTAGCGGTCCAGGCCCAGCGGTCGGACCCGCCCCGTGCGCAGTGTCATCGGCAACCGGGTGGCCAGGCGTTCCACCACATCGCGGTGTGCGGACTCCATATGCTGCAGCCACCCGGATTCCATCGCGCAGAACGGGTCGGGCCGCGCCTGCAGCAGTGCTCCGAGTCCGACCGACTCGGCGCCGGTGGCGTCGGCCACGACCACGGACTCGATCTCCAGGCGCATCAGGGTGTGGTTGTCGTCGTCGTGGGCGTCGTTCGGCTGGGGCCTGGAATTCACCTGCAGCAGAGCCGGATTCGGGTTCTCGGCGGCGACCAGGTCGAGCAGGGCCGGGACCGCGTCGGTCGGCACGTGCTGCAGGCGGCCGCGGATCCACACCAGGGAGCGCACCGGTTCGCGCAGTGGGAGCGGCGCGTAGTCGGTCATCTCCAGCACGGCCTGCACCCCTGCCGAGCCGGCGGCCATCGCCATGCCGGCCAACGGGCCGGTCTCGGGGACGGTGATCGCGAACGAGCCGTCGTCGAGCAGGTGATGAACGGGTGAGGCGACGGGTTCGATGCCCTCGACCGCGACCATGGCGCCGCCGCCCCGTGCACATGCGCTGCGGATCCGCTCGGCTGTCGTCGGTGTCGCTATGGCCATCTCGCCGCCTTCGAAACTAGGTGAGGAACTTAGGTGAGGTAAGCCTAACTTAACTGGGAGGTGCCCGGCGGGCAAGGCTTCCGGTGAAACGCCCGGCTGGGCGTCATCAACCCATGACGCCGACGCCGACCCGATAGGGTTGGGATGTGCCGCGCATCGCCTACCTCGGGCCCGAGGGGACCTTCACCGAAGTGGCGTTACTGCAGATGGTGGCCCATGAGATGGTGCCCGGACTGGCCCCGGCATCCGTCGACGACAGGGCCCGCTTCACCCCGGTTCTGACCGACAGCACCCCGGGCGCGCTGGCTGCGGTGCGCGACGGCCGGGCCGATTACGCGTGCGTGCCGATCGAGAACTCGATCGAGGGGTCCGTGCTGCCGACCCTGGACAGCCTCGCGGTCGGGAAGCCGCTGCAGATCTACGCCGAGCTGACTCTCGACGTCGCGTTCACCATCGTGACCCGGCCCGGGCACAGCGGGCCCGTGCAGACCGTCGCGGCCTTCCCGGTGGCGCTGGCGCAGGTGCGTCGGTGGCTGGCCGCCAACCTGCCCGATGCCGACATCGTCCCGGCTACGTCCAATGCCGCCGCCGCCCACGAGGTGGCCGAGGGCCGGGCCCACGCCGGGGTGAGCACACGGTTGGCCGCCGAGCGCTGCGGCCTGGACATCCTCGCCGCCGACGTGGTCGACGAGGCCAACGCACGCACCCGCTTCGTCCTGGCCGGCCCGCCCGGCGCGCCGCCGGCAGCCACCGGCGCCGATCGCACTTCGGTGGTCCTTCGGCTGGACAACACCCCGGGCGCGCTGGTCACGGCGATGACCGAATTCTCGATCCGCGACATCGACCTGACCCGGATCGAATCCCGGCCCACCCGAACCGAGCTGGGCACCTACATGTTCTTCCTGGACTGTGTCGGACACATCGACGACGATCCGGTGGCCGAGGCACTCAAAGCGCTCTATCGACGTTGTACCGATGTGCGATATCTAGGTTCCTGGCCGACCGGGGCGAGCGCGGGTGCACCCCCGCCGCGCCTGGATGAGGCCTCACGGTGGTTGGCGGGCTTACGCGAGGGAGCGGACGACTCATGAGCGGACGGCTGATCCTCGTCCGTCACGGACAGTCCCACGGCAATGTCGCCCGGCGTCTGGACACGGTGCCACCCGGAGCCGACCTGACTGATCTCGGCCATGAGCAGGCTCGGAGATTCGCCGGAACGCTGAACCAGCGCCCGTCGATCCTGGCTCATTCGATCGCCCGGCGGGCAGCACAGACCGCCGCCGGTATCGGTGTCGAAACCGGGCTTGTCCCATTCGAATTCGATGGGGTCCATGAAGTTCAGGTAGGTGAGCTCGAGGACCGTAGCGACGATGACGCCGTCGCCGAGTTCAACCGGATCTACGAGCGCTGGCACCGGGGCGAACTGGACGTGCCGATGCCCGGGGGCGAGAGCGCCGAGGCGGTGCTGGCCCGGTACGTGCCCGTGCTCACCGAGCTGCGGCTCCGCTACCTGGACGACCACGACTTCGAGAGCGACATCGTGCTGGTGAGCCATGGCGCGGCCATCCGCCTGGTGGCCGCCGTGCTGGCCGGCGTCGACGGCAGCTTCGCCCTCGATCATCATCTGGCCAACACCGAATCGGTGGTGCTGGCACCGATCACCGACGGACGCTGGAGCTGCGTTCAGTGGGCGGCCGTGACACCGCCCTTCTACCCGGAGCCCCACGCCACGCCGGTCATCGACGCGGTGAAGTCCGAAACCGACCCGATGGGTTAACCGGCTCGCCGGATCGACTGTGCACTGTCTTGTGCACACGGGCAGCCAACCGACTCACAGTCGAGGCTGAACGTATGCGCTGCTTCCGGGGTGGTGCAGGTGTCGTCGGTGCATTCCACGCGGTACCGGACGTGGTGGATCAGGGTGCCGTGGCAATGCTCCAGACCGGCTGCGCACTCCCGGCACTGGATCGTCATAGCCCGTTGATAGCACTGCGGGCTGACAAAACCCGGTTGCCGCGCGGGCTCATCCCCAGCCCAGTTCGTGCAGCCGCTCGTCATCGATCCCGAAGTGGTGTGCGATCTCGTGGATCACGGTGATGGCCACCTCGTCGACCACATCGGCCTCGCTGTCACAGAAATCCAGCAGGGCCCCGCGGTAGATCGTGATGGTGTCCGGCAATGAGCCGGCGTACCAGGAATCCCGCTCGGTCAGCGCGACGCCCTGGTACAGGCCCAGGATCTCGGGCTCCTCGGGATCGCGGTCCTCCACCAGGATCACGACGTTGTCGATCGCGGCCGTCAACCGCGGAGGGATCAGGTCGAGCGCATCGGATACCAACTCGTCGAACCGCTGCGAGCTCATCCGCACCGGCACGGCTACGGCGCCGGCGGTACGGGGGCAGGCTCACCCGGAGGCGGGCCCGCGGGTGGTGCCGCACCATCGGGAGCCGGCGCGGGGCCCTGCTCGGGTGCCGGGGCCGGTGCCTGCTCGGGCGGCGGCGGGTTGAAGGTGTTGGCCTGCGTCGGAGCCGGCGCTGCGGTGGTCGAGGCCTGCGGCATGTGCTGGCCGCTCGACGAGGATCCCGACGAACCCGAGGACCCCGACGAGCTCGATGAGCCGGAACCGGACGAATTGGATCCCGACGAACCGGATCCCGACGACGAGGACGAACCTGACGACGAGGACGAACCCGACGACGAGGACGAGGACGAGGTCTCGTCCACATCCGGCATCGGGATGGGCGGCATGTTGAGCCGCTCCTCCGGGATGTCAGGCGGCGCCACCGGGGGCTGTCCGTTGATCATCAGCGGGCCCTTGGCGCTGTTGACCAGTGTCGACCAGCCGCCGTTGCCCAGCGTGGCGCCGATGCTGCACGACACCTGGTGGCTGCCCGCCGACCAGCTGGGCAGTGAGATCGTGCTGTAGCTCAGTGCCAGCGTGGTGGTGCGCAACTGGACCGGGGCGAGGTAGGTATCGGTCTGCGCGGTGCACGCGTCCTTGATGAAGTTGTCCTGATCGCCCTCGGCAGGCAATCCGCCCGGGAACTTCTCGGCGAGGTTGACCGCGCCGGTGACCTCCATGGCGTGCGGTGCCGCGCAATCGACCGGGACGTCGGTGGGCTGGTTGGTGGCGGCGTCGATTCCGAGGCACGTGCCGGCGGCCCAGACCTTCGACTGATCGACGTCGGATACCTTGCCCGCCGACTCCAACTGGCCGTCGCCGGGGCCGAGCAGTTGCAGCCCGCACAGCATGCGCCGCTCACCGGACTGCTTCCAGGCCTTCTCGCCCGACCACAGCAGCCCGATCGTGTACTTGCCGTTCGGGTCGTACTTCGGACCCAGGTAACTACGGACCGACGGGGTGCACTGCTCCTGGCTGATCTGCTTGATCCGGTCCACCGACGGCGGCGGCGCACCTGGCCCGTACTCGCTGCCGGGGAAGGTACGCATGTCGACGGCCTGGGCGACCTCGAAGCGATGGTTGTCCTTGCAGTCCACGATGTGGGCGGCGTCAGGGTTGCGGCCGGGCCAGTTCAGGCAGTCGCCGCGCTTGACGTGATTGAAGGTGTCGTTGCCGCGCGGCCCGAGGGCGATCGCGCCCGGTGCGGAGTTCGATCCCCCACCCATGGGCAACGCGGTGATCAGGCCGGCGATGAGCAGCGCGCCGAGCGCGGTCAACAGCAGCGCACGTCGCGTCGACGCGGCCGCAAGACTCTGCCACCACCGTTCCCTCGCGGGTTGTCCGTCCGGAAGAGGTTCGGCGAGCAGGGCCCCGTGCTCGGGGTACTCGGGGTGCTCGGGTGCTTCCAACATTGCCCTCCATTGTGACAGGCGTGTCAGCCCCTGTGACAAGTGATGCGGTTGTAATGTTGCGAGGTTGTGCCCGGAGGCCGTCACACTCGACCGGCGCCACCTGTTCGACCACCTCAGATGTACGTCTTCGCACTTCAAAAAGTAGGGTTGCGCCCGTGATCGACCTCAAGCTGCTGCGCGACAATCCCGACATCGTCCGTGCGTCGCAACGAGCCCGCGGGGAAGACCCGGCGCGCGTCGACGCCCTGCTGCAGGCCGATGCGGCGCGGCGGGCCGCGATCTCGACGGCCGACAATCTGCGGGCCGACCAGAAGGCCGCCAGCAAGCTGGTGGGCAAGGCGACATCCGAGGAACGTCCGGCCCTGCTGCAGCAGGCCAAGGACCTGGCCGAGCAGGTCAAGGCCGCCGAGGTGGCGCAGGCCGAGGCCGAGAGCGCCTTCACCGCTGCGCACATGGCGATCGGCAACGTGATCATCGACGGTGTGCCCGCCGGCGGCGAGGACGACTTCGCGCTGCTGGACACCGTCGGCGAGCCGCGGGCGATCGAGAACGCCAAGGACCACCTCGAGCTGGGCGAGGCGCTCGGGCTCATCGACATGGAACGCGGCGCCAAGGTGTCGGGTTCGCGGTTCTACTTCCTCACCGGTGCCGGTGCGCTGCTACAGCTGGGCCTGCTGCAGCTGGCCACCCAGGTGGCCGTGGCGAACGGGTTCACACTGATGATCCCGCCGGTGCTGGTGCGCCCGGAAGTCATGGCGGGCACCGGATTCCTCGGCGCCCACGCCGACGAGATCTACCGGCTCGAAGCCGACGACCTGTACCTGGTCGGCACCTCCGAGGTGCCGCTGGCGGGCTACCACTCGGGCGAGATCCTGGACCTGTCCGATGGTCCGAAGCGGTATGCCGGCTGGTCGTCGTGCTTCCGGCGCGAGGCCGGCAGCTACGGCAAGGACACCCGCGGCATCATTCGCGTGCATCAGTTCGACAAGGTCGAGGGCTTCATCTACTGCAAGCCCGAGGACGCCGAGTCCGAGCACCAGCAACTGCTGGGCTGGCAGCGCCAGATGCTGGCGGCGATCGAGGTGCCCTACCGGGTGATCGACGTCGCCGCAGGCGATCTCGGCTCCTCGGCGGCACGCAAGTACGACTGCGAGGCATGGGTGCCCACCCAGCAGACCTACCGGGAGCTCACCTCGACCTCGAACTGCACGACGTTCCAGGCGCGGCGATTGGCCACGCGCTACCGCGACGAGAACGGCAAGCCGCAGATCGCCGCCACGCTCAACGGCACGCTGGCCACCACGCGCTGGCTGGTGGCGATCCTGGAGAACCATCAGCAACCGGACGGCAGCGTGCGGGTACCCGAGGCGCTGGTGCCGTTCGTCGGCACCCCGGTGCTGGAACCCCGGTAACCGTCCACACCGCGGCCCAGTAGAACTGCGGACATGTCGGGGGACAGCGTGGTACGGGTGAGGGTGCTCGGGCCCGTACAGGCCTGGGTGGGCGGGCAGCCGGTGGATCTGGGGGCCCGGCTGCAACGGGCGCTGCTGGCGAGACTGGTTGTCGCACACGGACACACGGTGTCCGTCGACCGTCTCATCGATGACCTGTGGGAGGGCGAACCACCGCCCAAGGCATTGGCGGCTCTCCAGGTGTACGTGTCGCATCTGCGGCGGGCACTCGAGCCGGGGCGGCAGCGTCGCGCCCCGGCCCGCATCCTGGTCAGCGCCGCGCCCGGATACTGTCTGCGACTGCCGGCCGACGCCGTCGACTCCTGGCATTTCGAGGCGAAAGTCACTGCCGCATATGGGGAATCGGATCCGCAGCAACGCGTGTTCCTGCTCGACGAGGCCTTGGCCGACTGGTCGGGAGACCCGTTCGCGGGGGCGGGCGATGCGCTGTGGGCAGCGCCCGAGATCGCCCGGCTGACCGAGCTCCGGCTGGCCGCGGTGGAGGCCCGGGCCGCTGCCCAGGTCGAGCTGGGCCGGTACGGCACCGCGATCGCCGCGCTGGAACGGCATGTCGGTGAGCGTCCCGGCCGCGAGGGTGCCGCTGCCGTGCTGGCGACGGCGCTGTATCAGACCGGACGCCAGACCGACGCGCTGGAAGTGCTGCGGCGCACCCGCGACCACCTCGTCGACGAGCTCGGTCTGGAACCGGGCCGCGCGCTGCGCGACCTCGAGAGCGACATCCTGCGCCAGGCCGACCATTTGGAGCCCTCCCGCCCGGCCCAGCCGGCGATCCCGGAGGTCGTCGCGCCCGGCGGCCCAGAATTGACCGCTTACGGCCGGGCCGAGGAATTCGCCGAGATCGACACTGCCGCACGCGCTGTCGCCGCCGGCAGCAGCGCCGTGCTGTGGATCGGGGGAGAGGCGGGATCCGGTAAGACCACCCTGGCGGCCGCGGCGACAGCCCGGTTGCGGGCTGCGGGCTGGCGCACCGTGCTCGGCCGTTGCCCAGAGGTCCACGGCGCGCCGGCGGGGTGGGCGTGGACCGAGGTGCTACGCGAGCTGCTGGAGGCGGGAGCATCGGCGGACGACGGAAGGCAGGCGTTGGCACCGCTGCTGCACGACGTCGCCGCGGTCGAGCCGGGCACGTTCTGGCTGGGGCATGCGGTGGCCGACGTGTTGAGCGCGGTCGCAGGCAGTCAGCCGTTGGCGGTGGTCCTCGACGACCTGCACCGCACCGACGGCCTGACCTTGGAGCTCCTGCGGCTGGTGGCCGACCGGATCAGGGATCTTCCGGTGTTGGTCATCGGCACCTATCGCCCGTCGGAGGACCGCGGCGAACTCGAGGTGGCGCGGGCGGCGCTGACGGTGCACACCGCGGCACATCTGATGCTCGACGGTCTGGACGCGGCGGCCACGGCCGCGCTGGCAGCGGACTACGGACTAACCGCCGCCAGCGGGGAGGCGCTGCGACTGCTGCGTGAGCGCACCGGCGGCAACCCGTTGTTCGTCCGCGAACTGGCCCGGCTGATGGCCGCCGAGGGGTCGGACGCAGTCTGGGCCTCGGTGCCCGTCGGTGTTCGAGATGTGTTGCGCCGCAGATTGGCCCGGTTGCCGGGCCCGACCATAACGGCGTTGCGTCAAGCGGCCGTGCTGGGCCGCGACATCGACGTCGACCTGCTAGCGGAACTGGGACGCAACGATCCCGACGACCTGCTCGACGCGCTCGAACCGGCCGTCCTGCTCGGTCTGCTCGACGAGCCGGCGCCAGGCCGATTGAGGTTCGCCCACTCGCTGGTCCGCGACACGCTCTATGAGGACACCTCCAAACTGCGGCGGTCGCGGCTGCACGGTGCGGCGCTGGAGTTGTTGCGCGCGCCTGGTCGATCCGTCGACCCCGCCGCCCTGGCACACCACGCGGTGGCGTCGGCGACAGCGGAAACTGCTTTGGCCGCCACGGCTTTCGCGACAGCAGCAGCCCGCGAGGCGGATTCGGTCGGTGCTCACGTAGAAGCCGCCCGGCAGTGGCGTGCCGCGGTGCAGATGCTGGAGTTGGCGGCAAGTCGCCGGCTGCGGCCCAGCGCCGAGGGTCTCGAGCCCGAGATCGATGCCCGGTGCGGGCTCATCTCCGCACTGGCCCAGTCCGGTGACGCCGTCGCCGCGCGCATCGAGTTGAAGGCCGCGCTGCAGTTGCTGACCGGGAAGTCGCGCGACGACCTCATGGTGCGGGTACTGACCGCGTGGGACACCCCGCTGGTGTGGCGGGACCGCGAATACGACGAATCCGATGCGCAGATGATCGGCCTGCTGCGCCAGGTGCTGGCCGGTGGCCAGACGGAAGTCGCTGCGGCTGAACGGATCCGGTTGCTCAAGGCGCTCTATGTGGAGCTGGAGGGCACCGATCCGGAGGGCGCATTGGCCGCCAGCACGGAACTCCTCGAGCTGGCGCGACGCGCCTACGCCGAGGACCCAGGATCGTCGGGCCGCTTGTTGTGCACTGCCCTCAATGTCCGGGCGTACTGCGCGCTGGGCCCCGACATCGATGGCGAGCGGGAATCGACCGCTGCCGAACTGCTGCAGACCGCCGAGGCTACCGAACAGGCCGACTATCAAGCGGTGGCGCACTGGCTGCTGTCGCTGGCGGCTGGTCATCGGTCCGATCTGGTGACCGCGAAACGACACGTGGACATCGCGGTGGCCCGGGCCGGTACCGGGCAGCTCGTCCATCTCCTCGGCGTGCTGGGACTGTTCCGTGCCCGGATGTATCTGCTCGCAGCGCGATTGGACGAGGCGGTGGGCGCCTACACCGACCTGGCGGCGCGGATGGTCGAGAACGGCGCCGCCAACGGAGCCAAGCTGGCGATGGTCGGCCGGGTGACGGGTGAGTTCTGCCTCGGCGACCTCGGTGTGCTGGCCGACGAGTTGGTGTTCTTCTACCGGGAGGTGTCGGTTGCGGCGCTGGACGCCGCGGTGCTGGCGCTGATCGCGCGCGGGCGCGAGGCGGAGGCTCGCGAACTCTGGTGCGACCGGCAACCGATCGAGCGGGCGTACTTCTGGCTTCCGTTCACCGTGCTGCGCGTCAATGCGGCTGTGGCGCTCGGCGACGTCGAGGAGGCCGAGGCCCGGGCGGCCGAGCTCGAGCCCTACTCCGGTCGCATCGCCGGACTCGGTGTCGACGGTCTCATGGTGGGTCCCGTCGACGAGGCGCTGGCCGTCGCTGCCGACGCGCTGGGCCGGCCGGAGCACGCGGGCGGTTACCGGGAGGCCGCCGCGAAGCTGAGGGACCGGTTGGCGGCCGAGGCGCGGCGCTTCATCGACTGAGGCCGGCGGTGCCGGCTTATCGACTGCCGCCGGCGGTGCCGAAGACAGCCCGCTCCCGGCGCCGGTGCAGCACCAGCAGCCCGGCCAGCAGGACCCGCTGGCCGATCCCGGTGTGCTGTGTCAGCGCGGCACGCTCGTCGTCGGTCATCACCGCCACCGAGCGCGGACCGTCGAACGACATCCGGCTGCCGTCCCGGGCGGCTTTCTCCACTGCCGCCCAATCGGCCACCGAGACGTGCTCGGTGATCAGCGGGAACACCTCCATCTCCTCGTCGTTGATGTGTTCGGTCAGCAGGGCCGCCAGTTCGGCCAGCTCCATGGCCATGAGGCCGGCGATGTGGCGATCACCCATCGACAGCCGGAACGCCGCGGCGCGGGCGCGCAGCTGCTCCAACCGCGGGTCCAGCGCGGCGTGGTCGTCGATCAGCTCGCTCAGGTCCACGTGGTCGCCCACACTGGCCCAGATCGCCGGCCAGAGCACCGCATCCTCGGTGGTGTGGTGATGGTGGATGCAATCGCACAGCAGCTCGACATACCGGGAGATGGCCCGGGCCCGGCCGGGAGTGCAGATCACATCCCGGTCGCGCACCGCCGCGGCCAGGTCTGCCAGGCGGAGCAGGTCGGCCAGCATCGCGCGGTGTGCCAACGCGATACCCAGTAGGTCCGGCGCGGGGTCGCCCGCGCGACGAGGTGAGACGGTGGCGGTTGTGGTGGTTGTCGGCACGGGACACTCCTCGGATTCGGCCGATCCGGCGTGGATCGGCACTCGCGGAGCACAGCCTGGTCCCGGCGACTTAAGAGCGACTTGTTACCGGCTTGTCGCGGCCACAGTAGGGTTGCAGCCATGATCGACATCGACCTTGCCGAATTGCGCAACTGGTTCGGCTTCGGCGTGGCGGGTAACTTCGCGGGGCACCTCGAACAGGCGGGGGAGGCCGGGGATTTCGTCAAGGTTGTTACCGAAGGGTATGCGCCCAAAGGTATCTTCCCGTGGTACGCGCCCGGCCGGGACGACTTTCTGGGCGAGTTCCCGCTGTCCAGCGACGCCATCGTGCTGCCCGAGGCCGGTGAGGTTGACGGTCCGCTCAACCTTCAGATCGAGCCCGAGGTCGGGGTGGCCTGCCGGGTGGTGTGGAACGGCGACACCGTCGTGCGGCTGGAGCCGTTCGCGCTCGGTGCCTTCAACGACTGCTCGATCCGCAGGCCGGGCGCACCCAAGATCAGCTACAAGAAGAACTGGGGTCCGGCCTCCAAAGGCGTTGCGCCGCAATTCTTCGAGATCAGTGATCTCACCCCGGACGGTCCGACGGCCACCATGCGGCTGGTCTGCTACCTGAGCGAGGACGGCGGCCAGCAGCACGCCTACGGCGTGGATTCACCTCTGGTGGGCTACTCGTACTACGGCGAGGTGCTGCTGGACTGGATCGTCGAACGCCTGGCCAACCAGAAGGGCTCGGCCGACACGCCGTTGGAGGATGTCGGTGCGTTGATGGTGGCGAGCGGCCATCCCGAGAACGTGCTGATCGGCATCGGAGCCACCCGCTACACCCCGTTGGGCGAGTCCACCTTCCTCAAGCCGGGCGACGAGGCCATCGTGCGGGTGTACGACAGTGCCTCGAGCGCGGCATCCGAACTGCGGCAGGTGGTCCGCGCTGCGGACTGACGGTCAGCGCCCCAGTAGTTCGTCGAGTACCGCGATGAACTCGGCGGGCCGCTGCGGGGTGAACGCCGGGTCGGGGCGAGTCCCTTTGACCTTCAAGGTGATCAACGTCGACTTGAGGGGCCGCCACACGTCCAGCGGCAGCCAGCGGCGCAGGTCTGAACTGCCCCAGATGCGGAACCGGTTGAGGACCAGACCGAGTGATTCGGCCCGGTACCCGCTGATGGACCGCAGCGGGATCACCTTCGAGGTTCCCGACGGGAAGTGATAGCGCCGCAACGTGATCGCCTCACGGTCCAACTGGATCAGACCGTCGTCGTAGTACTGGCGTGGGGCGGTCATGACTTGCTGCAGCGCAACTCGTGGCCCTTGGTGGTCAGGCATTTGCCGTTGTCCAGGTTCCACTGCCAGCCGTGCAGGTTGCAGGTGAGGGTGTTGCCTTCCACCACACCGAATTTCGACAGGTCGGCCTTCAGGTGCGGGCAGCGACGCTGGATCTCCCACCCGTCGAGGGTGATCGACGAGGAGTCGTCGTGGGCTTCGGCGAACCAGCCGTCGGCGTAGGCGATGCGCTCAGCGGTGAGGCATTTGAAGAAGGTGTACAGGTACTCGTTGTAACCGCCCACGCGCCAGGCTTTGAACCGGGTGGACAGGAAGATGGTGTTGACCCAGTCCGGTTCGTCGTCGCGCAGCACGGTGCGCACCAGCTCGGGCGGGATCGCGAAGCCGTAGCGGAACTTCTCGTCGGCGATGGGTTCGCGGACAAGGCGTTTCGGGAAGTCCAGCACCACGGTCTCGCTGTGGTCGGGGCCGGACAGCCGCAACTCCACCGGGTAGCCGATGCCGTCGCAGATCTGGTCGGTCTGGCTCATGATCGGCTCGAACAGTGCCCGCAGCCCCGGCAGCAGAGGTTCGCCCGCCGCCGGTGCCCACGAGGCCTTCTCGGCAGCCAGGACCGGGGCCATGCGCTGGGCGAAATCCTCGATGTAGGCAGCCTTGCCGGTGGTGAAGATCACCTCCGGGTCCTCGACCGGGTGGGTCAACGAATTGAGCTGTGAGCCGGTGAAATCGGCGGCACTCCCCGGGATCATCAGCAGCCCGCCGTCATGCCCGTGGCGCCGCATCTGGTCCAGGAACACCACCTGGTCGGGGAAGATGTTGGCCGGATCGCCGTGGTCGTCGTTCAGATCGCGCAACTCGGGGTCCAGGAAGCACGGCGGACCGGCCGAGGGGATCACCCAGGTCGCGCCGACCTGTGCGATGTACTGGCGGCACCGGTCCATCTGGCGCTGCCGCTTCTGGATGCCGAAGGCCTCCTTGGCGCGGGCAGGCATGTCGTAGACCATCGGATACCAGATAGCCCCCGAGTACTGCAGCATGTGGACGTCGATCTGGCCGAAGTCCGAGTGCAGCATGTCGAGATCTACGGGGCGCGCGTCGTTCATGTTGAAGACGACGGTCTCACCGTCGTCGACCACCAGGCCCGAATCACCGATCGGGCCGTCGGCCGGGGCGCGCAGCGCGATGATCATCACATCGAGGTCGCCCTTGGGGCCGCTGACGGTGTGTTTGACCGAATCGGTGGTCTCGAAGAACCGGTGGAAGCCCAGTGCCTGCAGCTCGCGCTGCAGATCGGGCACCGGGAAGTCGGGTAACAGCACCACGGCGTCCTTGTTGACGTGGCGGCGCAGGTTCTCCGGGTCGAAGTGGTCCTTGTGCAGGTGCGACACGTAGAGGTAGTCGACATTTCCGAGGGTGTCCCAATCCAACTGCGTGTTGTCGGGGAACGGGAACCAGGAGGCGAAGTAGGCGGGGTTGACCCAGGGGTCGCACAGAATGCTGCCAGCCTTGGTCTCGATCAGGAAGCCGGCATGCCCGACGCTGGTGACCTGCACAAACGGCCTTTCGATGGAGTACTTCGATGCCCGCCCAGCCTAGCCCGAGTTGGGTGACGCGCCGATCCGGGCTGGGATTAGGCTGGCTACGTGGAACCGGTGTACGGGACTGTCATACAAGTTGCTCGGGCTGCCTGGCGTTTGCAGGGGCTGAAGTTCACGGTGACGGGGGTGGAGAACCTCCCGGTCACCGGCGGTGCGGTGGTGGCCATCAACCACACCAGCTACTTCGACTTCACCTTTGCCGGCTTGCCTGCCTACCTGCAGAAGCGGGGCCGCAAGGTGCGGTTCATGGCAAAGAAGGAAGTCTTCGACAACAAGATCACCGGACCGATCATGCGCAGCCTGCGCCACATCGAGGTGGATCGCGACAGCGGGGCCGCCTCGTTCGAATCCGCGGTCGACTACCTCAAGGCCGGTGAGCTGGTCGGGGTGTACCCCGAGGCGACGATCAGCCGCAGCTTCGAGATCAAGGACTTCAAGTCCGGCGCAGCGCGGATGGCGATCGAGGCCGGGGTGCCGATCGTGCCGCACATCGTGTGGGGCGCCCAGCGCATCTGGACCAAGGGCCACCCGAAGAATCTGTACCGGCCCAAGGTGCCCATCTCGATCGCCCTCGGCGAGCCGATCCAGCCCACCCTGCCCGCGCCGGAGCTGACCGCACTGCTGCATTCGCGCATGCAACATCTGCTCACCCAGGTGCAGGACGCCTACGGCCCGTATCCGCCCGGTGAATTCTGGGTACCGCACCGGCTCGGCGGTTCGGCCCCGACGCTGGCCGAGGCGAACCGGATGGATGCCGAGGAGGCTGCCGCCAAGGCGGCCAAGCGAGCCGAGGCCGGACCCGCGGGGCCCACCGAACCCACCGGACCTTCTGGACCCACCGGGCTCTCGGGGTAAGTCGCGTATGGAACCGGTCTTCCGAAGTTTGGAGATTGCCGCCGGGCTCGTGGTGCGGGCCACCGGCACCCGGATCACCTTCCGTGGGCTGGACAATCTGCCCACCACAGGTGGTGCCGTCGTCGCCATCAACCACACCAGCTACGTCGACTTCCTGCCCGCTGCACTGGCCGCGACCGAACGTGGCCGCCGGATGCGCTTCATGATCAAGGCGGAGATGGAGCAGGTGAAGCCCGTGGGCTACCTGATCAGACACACCGGGACGATCCCGGTGGACCGCAGGGCGGGAGCGGGTGCCTACAGCGCAGCGGTGGACGCGTTACGCCGCGGCGAGTTGGTCGGGGTGTACCCGGAGGCGACGATCAGCCGCAGCTTCGAACTCAAGGACTTCAAGACCGGTGCGGCGCGCATGGCCCTGGAGTCCGGTGTGCCGATCATTCCGCTGATCGTCTGGGGAGCCCAGCGCATCTGGACCAAGGACCACCCGAAGTCGGTGGGGCGCAAAAAGATTCCGGTTAGTGTGGCGGTCGGCGAGCCGATCTGGGCATCAGGTCCGGTCACCCAGATCGACGACACCCTGCGGGCCGCGATGTCGGCACTACTCGAGCAGGCCCATCAGGGCTACGCCGAACCTGCCGGGGCGTACTGGGTACCGAACCGGCTGGGTGGAAGCGCGCCGACACCGGCCGAAGCGAAGGCGCTCGACGAGGCAGAACTGGCCGAACGTGCGCGCAAGCGGGCGAGCGAAGCGCCGGGAAATAGTGGCCGGGCGAGCGAAGCGACGGGAAATAATTGATGAGCGACGAACGGGCGCCGGGGCTGATCGCCTCGGACGTGGACGGAACGCTGCTCGACGAGGACGAGAAGGTCACGCCGCGCACGCGGGCGGCGGTACAGGCTGCGGTCGAGGCAGGAACGACGTTCGTCCTGGCCACCGGACGCCCGCCACGCTGGATCGCACCGGTGGTCGACGGCCTGGGCCTCGCGCCGATGGCGGTGTGCGCCAACGGCGCCGTGATCTACGACCCCGCCACCGACCGCATCGTGTCGGCGCACACGCTCTCGACCGAGGTGCTCGGTGAGCTCGCCGAGATCGCCACGCGGGTGATCCCGGGCGCGGGGCTGGCTGTGGAACGCGTGGGTCGGTCTGCGCACGACGCCGCGACCCCGCAGTTCGTCAGCTCACCGGGATACGAACATGCCTGGCTCAATCCGGACAACACCGAGGTGTCGGTGGAGGATCTGCTCAGTGCCCCCGCGGTGAAGCTGCTCATCCGCAAGGCCGGCGCACGCAGTGCGGACATGGCCGCCGAACTGCTCAAACACGTTGGCTTGCAAGGTGATATCACCTACTCGACCAACAACGGGCTGATCGAGGTGGTGCCGCTGGGCATCAGCAAGGCCACCGGTGTGGCGGAGTTGGCCGCCCCGCTGGGACTCAGCGCGACCGACATCGTCACCTTCGGCGACATGCCCAACGACATACCGATGTTGAGCTGGGCCGGGCGTGGTGTGGCAATGGGCAATGCCCACCCCGAGGCGGTGGCCGCTGCTGACGAGGTCACCGTGACCAATGCCGAGAACGGTGTGGCCCACGTGCTCGAACGCTGGTGGTCCTGAGCCGCAACCGGTTTCGCCCGGTCAGGTGATCGGGGTGAAGCGCTCCAGCTGCACCGGCTGATCGTCGGGTGACGGCGGGGGCAACTCGGTCGGCACGCCGTCGACGACACGGGTGACCGTGCCCTTCTCGCGGTCGAAGTTCAGCGTGCCGTGCTGGAAGTTCTGCACGATCCACTGGGGTTCGGGGATCTCGGAACTGGTAGGCAGGCCCAGAACTCCCCGTTCGAAGCCAAGGGTTCCCCACGCCTCGTAGATGGCGCCGGAGACCGGTTCGGCACCGCTGTCGGGCGACCAGTACACGGCACCGCGTTCGAAGGTGGCGTAGCGGGTGGTGCCTTCGCCCGCGGTCTCGGGGGAGGTCGGATTGCCCAGCATTCCGGCCGGACCGCCTGCGGCCTGCCACCGGTTGTAGATCGCGCCGCCGCGCATCTGGTCGGCGAGATCCGCGGGGCCGGGTGGCTGGTTGAACCGGGCGGCGATGTCGCGGATGTGGTCCATCTGGGCGTACGCCGCGTTGCCCGGGCAGTCGGTGATGCCGACGTCGCGGTGGGTGAAGATCGTCGGCAAAGTGGGGGTGGCTCCGCGCGGGAAGTGGGTGAAGGATCCGCCGGCGGAGGTGAGCACGACGGTGCCGTGCGGGTCGATGTGATCGAGGCCGAGCCGCCAGCCCAGCAGACGGCCGGTGTTGCGCACCTGGATCTCGGTCGGTGGCACGACGTCGAAGTCGCCCATCATCGCCACGCCCCAGGTGTCGATGTTGAAACCGCCGGTGTGGGATCCCTCGACGGGCTTGTCCATGCCGCCCGCGCGGCCCTCGAACACCTGGCCGTATTTGTCGACCATGGCGTTGTAGGCGATGTCGCACCAGCCCAGCTCGCGGGTGTGGTACTCGTAGATCGACCGGATGATGCCGGCCGAATCCTCGGGGGCGTAATCGTTGCTACCTGCCGTGTGATGGACGATGCCGGCTCGGATGCCCTTGTCGTACACGGTGTTTCCGCATCGCATCGACTCGTTGGCGCCCCACTGTGCGCGGCTGATGATCGCCGGCGGTTGGCCGGGGTTGATGGCGGCGGTAGGCAGTGGGCCGACGTCGACGGGGGCCTGGGGTGGGCTGATCAGTACCGCCGTGACGTTCTGGCCGATGGGTGCTTCGACGTTGGCAGGTACGTAGCCGAGCGCCGGCCCGGCCTTCCCCTTCTTGCCGGGAGGCGGCGGCGGGGCCTGCGGCGCGCGGGTGACGGCGATCTGCACGGTGGTGGTGCGGCCGACGAACACCGGTTCGGTGCCACGTGGGCCCGCAGTGTCGGCGCCGACCCCGTCGAGATTCTCGGCCTGGTACCAGGGTCCCCAGCTGCCGTCGTCCTTGCGGGCGCGAACCCGGGCCGAGGTGCCACGCAGGTCCGGCGAGGTGAGCGCGACCATCGAGAACGGGGTGTCCTGATGGATCTCGCGGATGCTCTCACCGACCGTGAGATTGTCGAGTGGTTGCTGTGTGAGCTGCGGTGCAGCGCTTGCCGCACTTTGCTGTTCGCTGGAATCCGATCCGGAGATGGCCCACGGCACGATCACGACCGTCGCCGCGAGTGCGGTGAAGAGAATCGACGGCGCGGAGCGGCGGGACTGCACGGACTGATGTTACGTATGAGTCTGGTGTTACGAATGATTCGACACGGTCCGCGCCGTATCTTTCGTTCCGCGGATTTCCGACACAACGGCACCGCAGAGCCGGAGGGCTTCTGCGGTGCCGTTCTTCTAACCGGGTCTGTACTACGCGGGCGGCGGCACGGGGGCCGGAGCGGGCGCGGGCACCGGCGGCTTCATCGCCGAGGTGATCGCCGGCATGACCATGCCCTTGAGTAGGTCGATGGCCTGGCCGGCACCGAGCTGGTTGGCAGCGCTCGACAGGTCACCGAACAGGCCGCCACCGCCGCCGCCGGTGGCGGGCATCGCGGACAGCGACGGATCGGCGCCCAGCAGCGGGTAGGTGCCCGCACTGGGATCCAGCCCGATCGGCGCCGAGATCGGCACCTCTCCCGGAGCCGGGAGCCCGCCCAGTCCGCCGCTCAGGGCGGGGTCCAGGCCGGTCGGCGAGGTCAGGCCCCCACCGCCCAGGCCGGCGGGGGTGGTGGTCAGCCCGCCCGGGGTGCCGACCGGGGTCAGCGCCGGGTTGGTGAGCGAGCCGGTCGTCGGCGGGGTCAGCGCCGGGTTGGTCAGCCCATCGGGTGAGCCCGCAAGCCCGGCCGGCGAGGTCAGGCTCGGCGTCGCGCCATTGGGGCTGGTCAGCGCGGCGTCAGGGGACGTCAGACCCGGCGAGGCGAGCCCCGGTGAGGTGAGTCCGGGTGACGTGAGCCCGGGCGAGGTGAGTCCCGGTGACGTGAGACCCGGGTCGGTCAGGCCCGGCGCGGTCAGCCCCGGCGACGTCAGCCCCGGCGAGGCCAGGCCGGGAGAGGTCAGGGTCGGCGAGCCGAGCGTCGGCGTCGGCGACGAGCCGGTCAGCAGGCTGTTCGGCATCGGCGGCAGGTTGATGCCGAACTGGGACAGGCCCTGCGAGAGTGCGGACATCAGTTCGCCCGGGAGGTCGGTGACCAGCGCGGCCTGGGTGAACTCGCGCTCCTGCGGCGCGGGGGACAGCTGCGACATGGCAACTAGGGCGACTGGACTTGCGACTGCCACTGCGGCGACTGCGCTCATGGCTGTCGAGAGCTTGCGTCGACGGCGGTTCGGCACGGAAGTCTCCTCAATATGTTTGCAGCCATAAGGGCTGCACTTCGGATAGCAGGTGGGTGCTCTCCTCTTGCTTCATCGGTATTCCGGACCAGGTGGTGTGACGCCCGTGAATGCCAACGAGATCGATGTTAAGGCTGTGACTCGTGTGTCTAGAGTGACGATATTGAATCGTGAGCGAATTGCGACCTGGGCCCTTTGTCGAATTCGGGGCAGCGGGGCCCGGTCGGATACCCTGGCTGCCGATGACGTCCTTATCTCCCCGGGTCGCTACAGACCAGTCCAGCGGACATTTCGACTTATTCGTCGTCGGTTCCGGTTTCTTCGGTCTGACGATCGCTGAGCGCGCGGCGACGCAGCTGGGCAAGCGTGTCCTTGTTATAGAACGACGCCCGCACATCGGTGGCAACGCCTACTCGGAAGCCGAACCGAAGACCGGTATCGAGGTCCACAAGTACGGCGCCCACCTGTTCCACACCTCCAACCAACGGGTGTGGGACTACGTGCGGCAGTTCACCGACTTCACCGGCTATCAGCACCGGGTCTTCGCGATGCACGACGGCCAGGCCTACCAGTTCCCGATGGGGCTGGGTCTGGTCTCGCAGTTCTTCGGACGCTACTTCACCCCCGACGAGGCCCGCGCCCTGATCAAGGAGCAGGCCAGCGAGATCGCCGGGCACGAGGCGGCCAACTTCGAGGAGAAGGCCATCTCGCTGATCGGGCGCCCGCTCTACGAGGCGTTCGTGAAGCACTACACCGCCAAGCAGTGGGAGACCGACCCGACGAATCTGCCGGCGGGCAACATCACCCGGCTGCCGGTGCGCTACACCTTCGACAACCGGTACTTCAACGACACCTACGAGGGCCTGCCGGTCGACGGGTACACCGCCTGGCTGGAGAACATGGCCGCCGACGACCGTATCGAGGTGCGGTTGGACACCGACTGGTTCGACGTCCGCGACGAACTCCGGGCGGCCAACCCCGACGCACCCGTGGTGTACACCGGTCCACTTGACCGCTACTTCGACTACTCCGAGGGCCGGTTGGGCTGGCGCACACTGGATTTCGACCTCGAAGTGCTTGACACCGGCGACTTTCAGGGCACCCCGGTGATGAACTACAACGACGCCGACGTGGACTACACCCGGATCCACGAGTTCCGCCATTTCCACCCGGAGCGGGACTACCCGGCCGACAGGACCGTGATCATGCGGGAGTACTCGCGATTCGCCAAAGAAGACGACGAGCCGTACTACCCGATCAACACCGAATCCGACCGCGCCCTGCTGGCCTCCTACCGGGCTCGCGCCAAGGCCGAGACCGCCACGGCGAAGGTGCTTTTCGGCGGCCGGCTCGGCACCTACCAGTACCTCGACATGCACATGGCCATCGCCAGTGCACTGAACATGTACGACAACACCCTGGCGCCGCACCTGTCCGACGGTGCACCGCTGGCTACCGAAGAGGAAAGCAGCAAAGCATGAGTGACATCCCATCCGGCGCACTCGACGCCGGAGAATCGCGGGCCGTCAGTCTGCTGGCCCGTGTCATCCTGCCGCGACCGGGTGAGCCACTGGACGTCCGCAAGCTCTATCTCGTCGAAGACCCGACCAATGCCCGCCGGGCCCACGCGCCGACCCGCACGACGCTGGAGATCGGCACCGAATCCGGCATCTCGTTCGCGACCTACTTCAACGCCTTCCCGGCCAGCTACTGGCGCCGCTGGTCCACCCTGAAGTCGGTGGTGCTGCGCGTCGAGCTGACCGGCACGGCCCGCGTCGACGTCTACCGGTCCAAGGCCACCGGCGCCCGGATCACCGTCGGCGGCGCCCCCGTCTCCAGCGGCGACTCCGGCGAACCCGCCGCCGTCGAGTTCGAGATCGACCTGACGCCCTTCGAGGACGGCGGCTGGATCTGGTTCGACATCACCAGCAACACCGCGGTGCGGGTGCACAGTGCCGGTTGGTACGCCCCGTCGCCCGCGCCCGGCCGCGCGAACATCGCCGTCGGCATCCCGACGTTCAACCGGCCGGCGGACTGCGTCAACGCACTAGCCGCCCTGACCTCGGATCCGTTGGTGAACGAGGTCGTCAGCGCCGTCATCGTGTCTGATCAGGGCACCAGCAAGGCCAAGGATCATCCCGGATTCACCGCGGCCGCAGAGGCGTTGGGCAACCGGCTCTCGATTCACAACCAGCCCAACCTCGGCGGGTCCGGCGGGTACAGCCGGGTGATGTACGAGGCGCTGAAGAACACCGACTGTGAGCAGATCCTGTTCATGGACGACGACATCCGCATCGAACCCGATTCGATCCTGCGCGCCCTGGCCATGAACCGGTTCGCCAAGGAGCCGATCCTGGTCGGCGGGCAGATGCTCAACCTGCAGGAGCCGTCGCACCTGCACATCATGGGCGAGATGGTCGACCGGGCGAACTTCATGTGGTCGGCGGCCCCCAACGCCGAATACGACCACGACTTCGCCAAGTACGCGCTGGACGACACCGAGTCCGACCGCAGCAAGCTGCTGCACCGCCGGATCGACGTGGACTTCAACGGCTGGTGGATGTGCATGATCCCGCGGCAGGTGGCCGAGGAGCTCGGCCAGCCGGTGCCGCTGTTCATCAAGTGGGACGACGTCGAGTACGGGCTGCGGGCTGCCGAGCACGGCTACCGCACGGTCACGCTGCCCGGCGCGGCGATCTGGCACATGGCCTGGAGCGACAAGGACGACGCCATCGACTGGCAGGCCTACTTCCACCTGCGCAACCGGCTCGTGATCGCCGCGCTGCACTGGGATGGCGACGTGCGTGGCCTGCTGGCCAGCCATCTCAAGGCCACGTTCAAACACCTTCTGTGCCTTGAGTATTCGACGGTCGCCATCCAGAACCGGGCCATGGAGGACTTCCTGGCCGGCCCGGAGCACATCTTCTCCATCCTGGAATCGGCCCTGCCCGACATCCGCGCGATGCGTCAGCAGTTCCCCGATGCCGTCGTGCTGGGCGGTGCCACCGAGCTGCCGGCAGCCTCGGACCTCAAGCGCAAGAAGATCGGCATCCCGGTCTCCAAGCCGGCGATCATGGTGAACCTCGCTCGCGGCGTCGTCCACCAACTGCGTCAGCACGACCCGGAAACCCATGTCCGGCCGCAGATCAACGTGGCGACCCAGGACGCCCGCTGGTTCTCCCTGTGCCGGGCCGACGGGGTGACCGTCACCACCGCCGATGGGCGTGGTGTGGTGTACCGGCAGCGGGACCGCGCCAAGATGTTCGCGTTGTTGCGTGCCTCGCTGCGCCAGCAGTTGCGTGTGGTCCGTCAGTTCGACCGGTTGCGCAAGGTCTATCGTGAGGCGCTGCCGGTGCTGACCAGCACCCAGAAGTGGGAGACGGTGTTGCTGACAGAGTCGGCGGAGAAAAACTGACATGACCGATGCCCCGCGCGGCGAGGACGCCGTGTTGGTTGCCGTGCAGTCTGCCCTGGCCACCCGGCCGGGCGTACTGACCGGAGCGCGTGCGTTGTCGCATTTCGGCGAGCACAGTCTGGGTTGGCTGGGGCTCGCGGCCGCCGGTGCACTGGCCCAGCCGGCCAAGCGCAAGTCATGGTTGGCGGTGGGTGCCGGCGCATTCCTGGCCCATGCCGCCGCGGTCGTCATCAAGCGGGTGGTGCGCCGTGAGCGGCCGCACCACCCCGATATCGCCGTGAACGTCGGGACGCCGAGCCGGTTGAGTTTCCCCTCGGCACATGCCACCTCGACCGCCGCGGCCGCGGTGCTGCTGGCCCGGACCACCGGTCTGCCGCTGCGCGCGGTGCTGGTGGTGCCCATGGCGCTGTCGCGTCTGGTGCTGGGCGTGCACTATCCCACCGACGTACTGACCGGCGTGGCCGTCGGGACGGTCGTGGGTTCTGTGGTCGGTAAAACTGCCGGTGTCGGGCCGAAGGAGACTGTGGCCAAATGAGTGAGGAAGCGCAGCCGGAGGCCGGTCCGCCCAAGAATCTGGCGACCGGGCTGATCAAGGCGCTGCGGCCACGGCAGTGGATCAAGAACCTGCTGGTGCTCGCGGCGCCGCTGGCCGCCGTCGGCAGCGGCATCGAGTACAACTACGCCGACCTCGCCTACAAGGTGTCGATTGCGTTCGTCGTGTTCTGCCTCGCGGCCTCGTCGATCTATCTGGTCAACGACGCCCGCGACGTCGAGGCCGACCGCGCCCATCCCACGAAACGGTTCCGGCCGATCGCCGCGGGCGTCGTACCGGAGTCGCTGGCCTACGTGCTGGCCGTCGTGCTCGCGCTGGCCTCGCTGGCCATCTCGTGGCTTCTGACCCCGAACCTGGCGTTGGTGATGGCGGTGTACATCGCTGTCCAGCTGGCGTACTGCTTCGGGCTCAAGCACCAGGCGGTGCTCGACATCTGCATCGTGTCCTCGGGGTTCCTGCTCCGCGCGATCGCAGGTGGCGTGGCCGCCGATATCCCGCTGTCGCAATGGTTCCTCCTGGTGATGGCCTTCGGCTCACTGTTCATGGCGGCCGGCAAACGTTATGCCGAACTGCAATTGGCCGAGCGCACCGGCGCCAAGATCCGCAAGTCGCTGGAGAGCTACACGAGCAGCTACCTGCGTTTCGTGTGGACGTTGTCGGCTACCGCGATGGTGCTCTGCTACGGCCTGTGGGCGTTCGGGCGCGACAGCGCCAACGACGCTCTGGGGCTCGACGGCCAGGATGCGTCGTGGTACGCGATCACGATGGTTCCGTTCACCATCGCGATCCTGCGCTATGCGGTTGACATTGATGGTGGCATCGCCGGTGAGCCAGAGGAGATCGCGCTGAAAGACCGAGTGCTGCAGGTCCTGTTCCTGGCGTGGATCGGAACCATCGGTGCAGCTATCTACTTCAGCTGACCGAATTACACTGCGCCGCCTGGCGGGCGGCGTGGGTAGCCGGCTGGCGCGCTGGCCGGTGTTTCCGTACGACATCACGGTGCGGATCAGCCTGTGGGTGAGTGTGGTCGTGGTCGCCGGCCTGTTCGGCTGGGGTGCCTGGCAGCGCCGCTGGATCGCCGACGACGGTCTGATCGTGCTGCGGACGGTCCGAAACCTGCTGGCGGGCAACGGTCCCGTCTTCAATGCGGGTGAGCGGATCGAAGCCAACACCTCGACCGCGTGGACCTATCTGGTGACGCTGGGTGCCTGGCTCGGCGGCTCGGTCCGGATGGAGTACGTGGCGCTGGCCCTCGCGCTGACGCTGAGTGTGCTCGGTGTCGTCCTGGCAATGCTCGGCACCGGCCGGTTGTACGCCCCGAGCCTGCAGGGCCGCCGTGCCCTGTTGCTGCCCGCCGGTGCGCTGGTCTACATCGCCGTCCCGCCGGCCCGCGACTTCGCGACGTCGGGGCTCGAAAACGGTTTGGTACTGGCCTATCTGGGCCTGCTGTGGTGGATGTTGGTGTGCTGGTCGCAGGCCTTGCGCGCGGCTCCGGCGACGCGCCGCGGCGTGGCCAAGGGGGCACCGAATCCGGCGTCCAGCAAGTACTTCGATGGTGCGCTGGCGACCCTGGCCGGGCTCAGTGTGCTGATCCGCCCCGAGTTGGCGTTGATCGGCGGTGGCGCTCTGGTCATGATGCTGATCGCCGCGCGGGGCTGGCGTCGCCGCGTCCTGATCTTGGTGGCCGGCGGACTGCTGCCGGTCGCCTACCAGATCTTCCGGATGGGTTACTACGGGCTGATCGTGCCGGGCACCGCGGTGGCCAAGGACGCGTCGGGGTCCAAGTGGGCTCAGGGCCTGACCTATCTCACCAATTTCAACCACCCGTACCTGCTGTGGGTGCCGGTGCTGTTGCTGGCCGCCCTCGGCGCGGTGCTGCTGACCACGCGGACCCGGCCGTGGTGGGTGCGCCATCAGGTGCCCCGTGGCTACGGCTGGCTGGCCCGCACCGTCCAGAGTCCCGCCGCCGTAGTGCTTTTCATGTTCGCCAGCGGGTTGCTGCAGGGCATCTACTGGGTGCGCCAGGGTGGTGACTTCATGCACGGCCGGGTGCTGCTGACCCCGCTGTTCTGCCTGCTGATGCCCGTCGCGGTCATACCGGTCGTGCTGCCGGACGGCACCAGGTTCACCCGGGAAACCGGGTACCTGCTCGCCGCGGCCACCAGCGTGTTGTGGGCCTCGGTGGTGGGCTGGTCGATCTGGGCCGCCAACTCGCCGGGCCTGGGGGCCGACGGCACCCGGGTCACCTACACCGGAATCGTCGACGAGCGCCGGTTCTACTCGCAGGCCACCGGTCATGCGCACCCGCTGACCGCCGCCGACTACCTGGACTATCCCCGGATGCGTGCGGTGCTGACCGCGATCAACAACACCCCCGACGGGGCGTTGCTGTTGCCGTCGGGCAACTATGACCAATGGGACGTCGTCCCCGCGTATCCGCCGCCGGCGGACCTGAGCCCGACGGACCGTCGGGCGCTGAAAACCCCGCACACCGTGTTCTTCACCAACATGGGCATGCTCGGCATGAACGTCGGACTCGATGTGCGGGTCATCGACCAGATCGGTCTGACGAATCCGCTGGCGATGCACACCCAGCGGCTCACCGACGGCCGCATCGGCCACGACAAGAACCTGTTCCCGGACTGGGCGGTGGCCGAAGGGCCCTTCCTCAAGACCAAGCAATGGATCCCGCCCTACCTGGACGAGGACTGGATCTCGCAGGCGGAGGCCGCGCTGGACTGCCCGGCCACCGAGTCGATGCTGAACTCGGTCCGCGGGGAGATGAGCCCGCGGCGGTTCCTGTCCAACCTGGTGCACGCGTACGAGTTCACCAAGTACCGGATCGACCGGGTGCCGCTCTATGACCTGAAGCGGTGCGGACTGCCGGTGCCCGAGCCCAAGAACCCGCCGTACACGGGGATGCCCGCCACCGGACCGTGACCGCGCGCGAGATCGTAGGACCGAATTCTGTGTATTCGGTAACGCCCGGGCGGGCGGCACCGATACCCAGACGAGCCCGCGTGATCGATCTTGAACGGACGGTACGAGAAACCGATGCTGACCTCTGGTGTCTCCGGTATGCGCCCTTGGGGTCCGCGCTTACCGACGGCCACAGCCGGTGTGTTGTCTCGCGAGACCTTCCTCACACAGAAGTTCCCGGGTCATATGGCCGCCGACAGGCAGGTCGTCCGGGCCGGCAACACCGCGGAGGGATTGTCGCTGTCGGGTGGGGCCGCGTCGATCATGTCGGCCTACCACCCGAGCCTGTCCACCCGTGCCACGTCGCTGCCGGCATTGCGCACCGGCGCCAGGACGCGCAACGACCCGATCAAGTGCAACAAGGACTTTCACGCTGCCCACGGCAACGCGGCCGGCAGCAACGTGAGCTCTCATTTTCCCCCGGCGGGCAACCACGCCCGGCCGGACCGGGCCGCTCAACCGAGGGCCTTCAAACCAGACCTGATCGCGACCATCAACGGCTGAGGGGCGACCAGGGACGACAACTGCTGCAGAGAAGCAACACGAGTTCGTGTGGTTGACTACACGGGCACGTGAGCCGCTTACGTCGGTGTGTATCGATGTGCGGAATACGAAGAAGAGATTCAGATAGGGAGCGGTATGAAGTTCGTTGGGAAGATGCGCGGCCTGTCGCGCCGGTTGACGGTTGCGGTCGCCGCAGCAGCCGTGCTGCCTGGCCTGGTTGGCGTCGTAGGCGGCTCGGCAACCGCTGGAGCCTGGTCTCGGCCCGGCCTACCGGTCGAGTATCTCGAAGTCCCGTCGGCAGCGATGGGACGTGACATCAAGGTCGAGTTCCAGAGCGGTGGCGCGGGTGCACCTGCGCTCTATCTGCTCGACGGTATGCGCGCTCGCGAAGACCAGAACGGGTGGGACATCGAACTGCCGACGTTCGAGTGGTTCCTGAACTCCGGCATCTCGGTTGTCATGCCGGTCGGTGGCCAGTCCAGCTTCTACAGCGACTGGTACAAGCCGGCCTGTGGCAGCAAGGACGGCGGCTGCAAGACCTACAAGTGGGAGACCTTCCTGACCCAGGAGCTCCCGGCGTGGCTGGCGGCCAACAAGGACGTGAAGTCGACCGGCAGCGCTGTGGTCGGTCTGTCGATGGCCGGTTCGTCGGCGCTGATGCTTTCGGCTCGCCACCCGGATCAGTTCATCTACGCCTCCTCCCTGTCGGGCACGTTGAACCCGTCCGAGGGCTGGTGGCCCATGCTGATCGGTATCTCGATGGGTGACGCCGGCGGCTACAAGGCCGACGACATGTGGGGCAAGACTGGCGATCCGGACAACGCCTGGAAGGCCAACGACCCGACCGAGAACGTCGCGACCCTGGCCAACAACGGCACCCGGCTCTGGGTGTACTGCGGTAACGGCAAGCCGGGCGAGCTCGGTGGCGCCGACATGCCCGCCAAGTTCCTCGAGGGCTTCGTGTGCCGCACGAACTCCACCTTCCAGGAGAAGTACATCGCGGCCGGCGGCAAGAACGCAGTGTTCAACTTCCCGCAGAGCGGTACGCACAACTGGGCCTACTGGGGCCAGCAGCTGCAGGCCATGAAGCCTGACCTGCAGCGCGTCCTGGGCGCCACGCCGACCGCCTGATCCGGCGGTAGGTGGCGACCTGACACGTACGACGCCTGACGGCGGCGATCCCCACGGGGTCGCCGCCGTCAGCCGTTTCCGGACCTGGTGATTCACCCCGGCTGTGAGGTCGATGTGGTTCACTACAACGCGGGTTACGTGTGCGGTGGGCCCAAATGTGTAGGACACAGCGAAGTCCGGCAGGCAGCAGGAGAGGTTGATGATGAGACGTGCGTTGAGTCTGATGCGGGCGATGCTGCTGGCCCTGCTGGCGCCGGTACTGGGCGCCGGCCTGTGGACCGTGTCCGCGATGGCGGGCGCACCGGCTCGGGCCGATGGTGTCGAATACCTGATGGTTCCGTCGGCGGCCATGGGTCGCGACATTCCGGTGGCCTTCCAGGGCGGTGGCCCGCACGCGGTGATCCTGCTCGATGCGTTCAACGCGGCCCCTGATGTCAGCAACTGGGTCAACGCAGGTCATGCGATGTCGACCCTGGCCGGCCGAGGTATCTCGGTGGCGGCCCCGGCCGGCGGCGCGTTCAGCCTCTACACGAACTGGGAGCAGGACGGCAGCAAGCAGTGGGAGACCTTCCTCTCCGCCGAGCTGCCGGACTGGCTGGCCGCCAACAAGGGGCTGGCCCCCGGCGGGCACGGGGTCGTGGGCGCCTCGCAGGGCGGCACCGCCGCGCTGACACTGGCCGCATTCCACCCCGACCGGTATCGCTTCGCCGGATCGCTGTCGGGTTTCCTGACTCCGTCGGCCACCACTCTCAACGGCGCGATCACCGCAGGCATGGCGCAGTTCGGCGGGGTGGACAGCTACGGCATGTGGGGTGCCCCACAGCTGGGCCGCTGGAAGTGGCATGACCCCGACGTGCACGTGCAGTTGCTGGCCGATGCCAATACCCGGCTGTGGGTGTACAGCCCCGCCGCGCTGACATGCAGCGATCCGGCTGCCATGATCGGTGTCTGCGATCTGGCGCAGGGCAGCAACCGGTCCTTCTACCAGCACTACCGCTCGGTCGGCGGCAGCAACGGCCACTTCGACATGCCGGCCGGGGGCCAGCATGACTGGGGTAGCTGGGCGCCGCAGCTGGCACAGATGTCGGGTGAACTGGTCGCGACCATCAAGTAGCGGTCCGGGCGGGCGGCCGTGGTGACCAGAATCAGCTGCGCCGGGGCACTTTTCACCAGCCGGTACGGTGGAAGCGTGCAGCACACGGTACGGTCGGCCACCCTGGTGGCAGCGGTGTCCGCTGCGTCGTTGCTCACGGCGTGCGACGCCGGCGGCGACATCATGGCGCCGCTGGCCCTGCCGACGTCACAGGTCAACGGGGCACAGCCGCAGGCGGTGTCCGCGCAACCCCAGCAGGGCCGCCCCGGTGAGCTGGACCTCACGTCGCAGCAGCACACCTATCTCGACAAGCTCAAGGACACGGGGATCAACCCGTCCAGTGAGCTGCTGGCGCTGTCGATCGGGTCGTACGTGTGCCAGGCTCACGCCGCCAAGCTGAACGACCAGGCGGTACGGGATTTCGTCCTGCCGTTGGTGCGTAGCGATGTCCGGGCTGCCCATACCTCGGAGAGCCCGACGTCCGGCGAGATCGACGCCGCCGCCACCGACTACATCCGTATCGCCACCGAACATCTCTGCTGACAAGCAGATCACCGCACCGCACGCGAGGAGCCCGAGTAACCCATGGCAAAAAATGCCGGCCGCCGGAAGCGGCACCGCATCCTGGCACTGATCGCCGCCGGGGCGATGGCACTCGTCGTGGTGCTGGTGGTGTCCATCGTGGTGATCTACCTGCGTCGTCCCGAGAGCCCGTCGGCGCCGCCGTCGGCCCAGCCGCCGGTCGGGGTTCCGGGCCCGTCGACGACGCGTAAGCCGCGCCCGGAGTTCCAGTCCGCCGACTGCCCCGACGTGATGCTGGTTTCGATCCCCGGTACCTGGGAGTCCTCGCCGCAGGACGACCCGTTCAACCCGACGCAGTTCCCGCTGTCGCTGATGACGAATATCAGCCGGCCGATGGCCGAGCAGTTCGGCAAGGACCGGCTCGAGGTCTACACGGTGCCCTACACCGCGCAGTTCCATAACCCGTTCGCCGCCGACAAGCAGATGTCCTACAACGACAGCCGCGCCGAGGGGAAGCGCACCGCGGTCAAGGCGATGACGGACATGAACGACCGGTGCCCGCTGACCAGCTATGTGATCGCCGGGTTCTCGCAGGGCGCGGTGATCGGTGGGGACCTGGCCAGCGACATCGGCAACGGCCGCGGGCCGGTGGACGAGGACCTGGTGCTGGGCGTGACATTGATCGCCGACGGGCGCCGCCAGCTCGGTGTCGGGCAGGACATCGGTCCCAACCCGCCGGGTCAGGGCGCCGAGATCACCTTGCACGAGGTGCCGGTGCTGTCCGAGATGGGCCTGACCATGACGGGACCGCGGCAGGGCGGTTTCGGGGCGCTCAACGACCGGACCAATCAGATCTGCGGCAAGGGAGACCTGATCTGTTCGGCGCCCGAGGAGGCGTTCTCGATCTTCAACCTGCCCAAGACCCTGGAGACACTGACCGGCAGCGCGGCCGGGCCGGTGCACGCCCTGTACAACACCCCGCAGTTCTGGGTGGAGAACGGGGAGACCGCCACGCAGTGGACGCTGAGCTGGGCCAAGGGCCTGGTGGACAACGCGCCGCACCCCAAGCACGGTTGACACCGAACACGCCCGGACCGCGACTCGCGTGGCGGATTTGGCCGGGACCGTCACGGTCCCTTAACATTAAGAGAAAAATAAGAGCTTTGCGCGTGCGTGGTTGGTTGACTAGAGCCGTCAGCTGACTCGTAGGCGTGGTCGCCGCGCCCGGTACGATCGTCCGGGTTTGGGTACGTACGGCCGCCCGAGTGGCTGCAACGCACCTCCAGTGACGTGCGACAACGCGACGAGTACGGCTCTGACAGGAGAGTTATATGCCGTTCATCAATCCGTTCATCAAGGACGGTCAGATCAAGTTCCCTGACGGCGCCAGCATCGTCGAGCACGTCGAGCGTTGGGCCAGGGTTCGTAGCGACAAGCTGGCATACCGCTTCCTGGACTTCTCGACCGAGCGCGACGGTGTCGCCCGCGACCTGACCTGGGCGCAGTTCAGCGCCCGCAACAAGGCGGTGGCCGCACGGCTTCAGCAGGTCACCCAACCCGGTGACCGGGTCGCCATCCTGTGCCCGCAGAACCTCGACTACCTCGTCGCCTTCTTCGGTGCGCTCTATGCCGGACGCATCGCGGTGCCGCTGTTCGACCCGTCCGAGCCCGGCCACGTCGGCCGCCTGCACGCGGTGCTGGACGACTGCCACCCCGCGGCGGTCCTGACCACCACCGAGGCCGCCGAGGGCGTCCGCAAGTTCTTCCGCAGCCGACCGGCCAACCAGCGTCCCCGTGTCATCGCGGTCGACGCCGTGCCCGACGACGTCGCCGCCACCTGGGTCCATTTCGAGGACGTCGACGAGTCCACCATCGCCTACCTGCAGTACACCTCCGGCTCGACCCGGATCCCGACCGGTGTGCAGATCACCCACCTGAACATGGCCACCAACGTCGTGCAGATCGTCGAGGCGCTCGAAGGTGAGGAGGGCGACCGTGGCCTGTCCTGGTTGCCGTTCTTCCACGACATGGGTCTGGTCACCGGGCTGATCGCCCCGATGATCGGCCACTACTTCACCTTCATGACCCCGGCCGCATTCGTGCGCCGGCCGGAGCGCTGGATCCGCGAGATGGCCCGCAAGGAAGGCGACACCGGCGGTGTCATCTCGGTGGCGCCGAACTTCGCGTTCGACCACGCCGCTGCCCGGGGTGTCCCGAAAGAAGGTGAGGCGGCGCTCGATCTCTCCAACGTCAAGGCCGTGCTCAACGGCAGCGAGCCGATCTCGGCGGCCACCGTGCGCCGGTTCAACGAGGCCTTCAGCCCCTTCGGCTTCCCGGCCAAGGCCATCAAACCGTCCTACGGTCTGGCTGAGGCCACGCTGATGGTGTCGACCACCCCGGCCGCCGAAGAGCCCAAGATCATCTACGTCGACCGCGACGAGCTCAACACCGGTCGCATCGTCGAGGTGGACGGCGATTCGATCAAGGCGGTCGCGCAGGCCTCGGCCGGCAAGGTCGGCGTCTCTGAGTGGGCCGTCATCGTGGACGCCGAGACCGCCACCGAGCTGCCCGACGGACAGGTCGGCGAGATCTGGATGAGCGGCCAGAACATGGGCACCGGCTACTGGGGTAAGCCCGAAGAGACCGTCCAGGTATTCCAGAACACCCTCAAGTCGCGGACCAGCCCGTCCCACGCGGAGGGTGCCGACGACGACGCCACCTGGGTTCGCACCGGCGATTACGGCGCCTTCTACGACGGCGACCTCTACATCACCGGCCGCGTCAAGGACCTGGTCATCATCGACGGCCGCAACCACTACCCGCAGGACCTGGAGTACTCGGCGCAGGAAGCCAGCAAGGCGCTGCGCACCGGCTACGTCGCGGCTTTCTCGGTGCCGGCCAATCAGCTGCCCGCCGAGGTGTTCGAGAACGCGCACGCCGGCCTGCACCGTGACGACGACGACAGCTCCGAGCAGCTGGTCATCGTCGCCGAGCGCGCACCCGGCTCCCACAAGCTCGAGGTCGGCCCGATCACCGACGACATCCGCGCGGCGATCGCCGTGCGCCACGGTGTCACGGTGCGCGACGTGCTGCTGACCGCCGCCGGCGCCGTCCCGCGTACCTCCAGCGGCAAGATCGGTCGCCGGGCCTGCCGCTCCGCGTACCTGGACGGCTCTCTGCGCGCCGGGAAGATCGCGAACGACTTCCCGGATGAGACGGACTGACCGAACCTCTAAGCCAACGACACGTGGCCGACCAGCCCGTTCTGATGCAAGGTGACCTGAATATGGATGAAACACAAAGCAATTCGAATCTTCCAGAGGGCACCCAGCCCGCTGCGACACCGGCGCAGCGCCCCGACCTGACCGTCGCGGAGATGCGGGAGTGGCTGCGTAAGGCGGTGGCAACCGCCACCAGTCAGTCGCCTGACGCGATCGACGAGACCACCCCGCTGATCGAGCTGGGTCTGTCCTCGCGCGACGCGGTGGCCATGGCCAGCGACATCGAGGACCTCACCGGGGTCACGCTGACCGCCACGGTGCTGTTCCGGCACCCGACCATCGAGTCGCTGGCGACCGTGATCATCGAGGGCGAACCAGAGCCCGAGAACACCGATGACGCGGACTGGTCGCGCGACGCCGATGTCGAGGACATCGCGATCGTCGGCGTCGCAACCCGCTTCCCAGGGGACATGAACTCCCCTGACGAGATGTGGGAGGCGCTGCTCGAAGGTCGCGATGCCATCACGGACCTGCCCGAGGGCCGCTGGGAGGAGTTCCTCGCCGAGCCGCGGATCGCCGAACGTGTCGGCAAGGCCAGCATCCGCGGCGGCTATCTCTCGGATATCAAGGGTTTCGACTCCGAGTTCTTCGCGCTGTCGAAGATGGAGGCCGACAACATCGATCCGCAGCAGCGGATGGCGCTCGAACTGACCTGGCAGGCCCTCGAGCATGCCCGCATCCCGGCGTCGAGCCTGCGCGGCACCAATGTCGCGGTTTACGTGGGTAGTTCGAACAACGACTACCAGTTCCTCGCCCTGATGGACCCCACAGCCGCGCACCCTTACGCGATCACCGGCACCGCCACCTCGATCATCGCCAACCGGGTGTCCTACTTCTACGACTTCCGCGGACCGTCGGTGTCGGTCGACACCGCCTGCTCCAGCTCGCTGGTCGCCGCGCACCAGGGTGTGCAGGCGCTGCGCTCCGGCGAGGCCGACGTGGCCATCGTCGGTGGTGTCAACGCCATGATCACCCCGATCGTCACCATCGGTTTCGACGAGGTCGGCGGAGTGCTGGCCCCGGACGGCCGGATCAAGTCCTTCTCCTCCGACGCCAACGGTTACGCCCGCTCCGAGGGCGGCGGCATGCTGGTGTTCAAGCGGGTCTCCGATGCCCGCCGCGACGGGGACACCATTCTTGCCGTGATCGCCGGCAGCGCGGTCAACCACGACGGCCGTTCCAACGGCATGCTCGCGCCCAACCCGGACGCGCAGGAAGACGTGCTGCGCAAGGCCTACAAGGACGCCGGGATCAACCCGCGCGACGTCGACTACATCGAGGCGCACGGCACCGGCACCATCCTGGGTGACCCGATCGAGGCCGACGCACTGGGCCGCGTGGTCGGCCGCGGTCGCGATGCCGACAAGCCCGCCCTGCTGGGCGCGGTGAAATCCAATGTGGGACACCTGGAGTCGGCTGCCGGCGCGGCCAGCCTGGCGAAGATGACCCTGTCGCTGCAGCGCGACAAGCTGCCCCCGTCGATCAACTACGCGGGCCCCAACCCGTACATCGACTTCGACAAGGAACACCTCAAGGTCAACGACACCGTCTCCGAGTGGCCGCGCTACAGCGGACACGCCATCACCGGTGTCTCGGGCTTCGGCTTCGGTGGCGCCAACGCGCACCTGGTGCTGCGCGAGGTGCTGCCGTCGGATCTGGTTGAACCAGAACCGGCGCCGCAGTCCGCCGAGGACAAGTCGTCTTCCGAGGACGCCGACGCCGTGTACGTCGGCGGGGTGCGGATGGACGAGTACGGCGAATTCATTCACGACGAGGCTGAGTCTGATTCCGGGGCCGGTGAGTACCCCGCCTACGACGAGGCGAACCACGAACTGCCCGGCCTGACCGACGAGGCCAAGCGGCTGATCGAGGCGGCCCGCGAAGAGCTGGCCGCGGCTGACGCCGCCGAGCCCGTCAAAAAGGTTGTCCCGCTCGCGATCTCGGCATTCCTGACCTCTCGCAAGAAGGTCGCCGCGGCCGAGCTGGCGGACTGGATCGACAGCCCCGAGGGGCGCGAGGCGTCCCTGGAATCCATCGGACGCTCGTTGTCGCGCCGCAACCACGGCCGTTCCCGCGCCGTGGTGCTGGCCCATGACCACGACGAGGCGATCAAGGGCCTGCGGGCGATCGCCGAGGGCAAGCAGCATCCGACGGTGATCTCGGCCGACGGCCCGGTCACCAACGGCCCGGTCTGGGTGCTCGCCGGTTTCGGTGCGCAGCACCGCAAGATGGGCAAGAGCCTCTACCTGCGCGAGCCGGTCTTCGCCGAGTGGATCGACAAGGTCGATGCCTACATCCAGGACGAGCGCGGGTACTCGATTGTCGAACTGATCCTCGACGACGCGATCGACTACACCAACGACACCTGCGAATACCCGATCGAAGTGGTCCAGACGGTGATCTTCGCCCTCCAGATCGCGCTCGGTGAGTTCCTCAAGGCACACGGAGCGAAACCCGGTGCGGTGGTGGGACAGTCGCTCGGCGAGGCGGCCGCCGCCTACTTCGCGGGCGGCCTGTCGCTGGCCGATGCCACCCGGACCATCTGCTCGCGCGCGCACCTGATGGGTGAGGGCGAGGCGATGCTGTTCGGCGAGTACATCCGGCTGATGGCGCTCGTGGAGTACTCGGCCGACGAGATCAAGACCGTGTTCGCGGACTACCCGGGCCTCGAGGTGTGTGTCTACGCCGCCCCGACCCAGACCGTCATCGGTGGCCCGCCGGAGCAGATCGACGCGATCATCGCCCGTGCCGAAGCCGAGGGCAAGTTCGCCCGCAAGCTGCAGACCAAGGGTGCCAGCCATACCCAGCAGATGGATCCGCTACTCGGTGAGCTGTCCGCCGAAATCCAAGGTATCGAACCGCATCCGCTGACCACGGGCTACTTCTCGACCGTGCACGAGGGCAAGTTCATCCGTGCCGGCGCCGAGCCGATCCACGACGTGGAGTACTGGAAGAAGGGGCTGCGGCACAGCGTCTACTTCACCCACGGCATCCGCAACGCGGTGGACAACGGTCACACCACGTTCCTCGAGCTGGCGCCGAACCCGGTGGCGCTCATGCAGGTTGGGCTGACCACCGCATCGGCCGGTCTCCACGACGCGCAGCTGATCGCGACCCTGGCCCGCAAGCAGGACGAGGTCGAGTCGATGGTCACGGCCATGGCCCACCTGTTCGTGCACGGCCACGACCTGGACTTCCGGACCCTGTTCCCGCGCAAGTCCAGCGGTTTGGCTGGTGCCCTGGACTTCGCCAACATCCCGCCCACCCGCTTCAAGCGCAAGCAGCATTGGCTGGATGCCCAGTTCACCGCGGACAGCTCGGCAGTGATGCCCGGCAACCACGTCGCGACACCCGACGGCAAGCATGTCTGGGAGTTCGTCTCGAAGGGCGCCGCTGACCTCGCCGCACTGGTGAAAGCGGCTGCCGCGCAGGTGCTCCCGGATGCCAAGCTCACCGCGTCCGAGCAGCGTGCGGTGCCCGCCGAGGGCTCGCGTCTGGTCACCACGCTGACCCGGCACCCCGGCGGTGCCTCGGTGCAGGTGCACGCCCGGTTGGATAACGGGGGCGAGTCTTCCTTCTGTTTGGTCTACGACGCGATCGTGAGCCGCGGCGGTGCCGCGGCTGCGCTGCCGACTGCCGTCGGCGCCGGCGTTGTCGCCGAGCAGGTTTCGGCTGCCCCGGCAGCGGCTGAGCCCGTGGTCGAGGACGACGCGGCCATTCTGTCCGACAACCTGACCAAGGGCGCGGGCATGGGCGCGGGATTTGCCAAGTGGTCGGCCGATTCGGGTGAGACGGTCGCGCAGCGCCTCGGCGCCATCGTCGGCGGTGCCATGGGCTACGAGCCAGAGGACCTGCCCTGGGAGGTGCCGCTGATCGAGCTGGGCCTGGATTCCCTGATGGCGGTCCGGATCAAGAACCGGGTCGAGTACGACTTCGACATTCCGCCGATCCAGCTGACCGCGGTGCGCGACGCCAACCTCTACAACATCGAGGAATTGCTCAAGTACGCGATCGAGCACCGCGACGAGGTCGATCAGATCGCCGAATCCCAGAAGGGCAAGACGGCCGAGGAGATCGCCGCCGAGCAGTCCGAACTCCTGGGTGGTGCCTCGACGGTCGCTGAGCTCGAGGCCAAGCTGGCCGAGTCCGGGCATCCGTTGGGGGAGCAGGACTCCGAGGACAGCGGGGTGGATCCCGCTGCCGAGGCCGCCGCCATCGAGGGCCTGGAGATCCCACCGCCCCCGAGTGATCCGAGCGGACCGGCCGTGCCGGCGCCGCCGAGCGATCCGAGCGGACCCAGCAAGGCCACCGCGGCTGCCGCAGCTGCCAAGGTGCTCACCCAGGAGGCGGTCACCGAGGCGCTCGGCGCCGACGTACCCCCGCGTGACGCCGCGGAGCGGGTCACCTTCGCCACCTGGGCGATCGTCACCGGCAAGTCGCCGAGCGGCATCTTCAACGAGTTGCCCTTCGTCGATGTCGAGACCGCGACCAAGCTGTCCGAGCGGCTCTCCGAGCGCGCTGAGGGCACCGTCACCGTCGAACAGGTGCGTTCGGCCAAGACCATCGAAGAGCTGTCCACGATCGTGCGCGATCAGCTCGAAGAGGGTGTGGTGGACGGATTTGTCCGTACGCTGCGTGCTCCACGCGAAAACACAGCGGGCGCGTCCAAGGTTCCCTTGTTCGTGTTCCACCCCGCCGGCGGATCCACCGTCGTCTACGAGCCGCTGATCAAGCGGCTGCCTGCCGATACCCCGATCTACGGAATCGAGCGGGTCGAGGGTGCGATCGAGGAGCGTGCCGCCGAGTACGTGCCCAAGCTGCTGGCGATGCACAACGGTCCGTTCATGCTGGCCGGCTGGTCGCTGGGCGGGGCACTGGCCTACGCGTGTGCGATCGGGCTGAAGCAGGCCGGTGCCGATGTCCGGTTCGTCGGGCTGATCGACCTCGCGCTTCCTGGCGAGCCGATCGACCAGAGCAAGGAAGGTATGCGGGCCCGTTGGGACCGCTACGCCCTGTTCGCCCAGCGCACGTTCAATGTCGAGATCCCGGCGATTCCCTACGAGGAGCTGGAGCAGCTCGACGACGAGGGCCAGGTGAAGTTCGTCCTGGACGCGATCAAGGACAGCGGTGTGCAGATCCCGGGCGGGATCATCGAGCATCAGCGCACGTCGTACCTGGATCAGCGGGCTCTGGCCACCATCGAGGTCCAGCCGTACGACGGCCACGTCACGCTGTACCTGGCCGACCGGTACCACGATGACGCCATCGTCTTCGAGCCCGCGTACGCGACCCGCAAGCCCGACGGCGGCTGGGGCGAGTACGTCAAGGATCTCGAGGTGGTGCCCATCGGGGGCGAGCACATCCAGGCCATCGATGAGCCGTACATTGCCAAAGTCGGTGCTCACATGAGCGAAGCGATCAACCGTATCGAAGCCGAGAGCGAGAGCAAGTGACGAACAAGACCACGGCTGAACTCCTGGCCGAGCTCCGCGAGAAGCTGGAACTGGCCAAAGAGCCGGGCGACCCCAAAGCCATTGCGCGACGGGACAAGAAGGGCATCCCGAGCGCCCGTGCCCGCATCCACGCACTGCTCGATCCGGGCAGCTTCCTGGAGATCGGCGCACTGGCCAAGACCCCGGGTGATCCCAACGCGCTCTTCGGCGACGGCGTGGTCACCGGGCACGGAACCATCAACGGCCGCCCGGTCGGCGTGTTCAGCCACGACCAGACGGTGTTCCAGGGTTCGGTCGGTGAGATGTTCGGCCGCAAGGTCGCCAAGCTGATGGAGTGGGTGGCCATGGTCGGCTGCCCGATCATCGGGATCAACGACTCCGCCGGCGCCCGCATCCAGGACGCGGCGACCTCGCTGGCCTGGTACGCCGAACTCGGCCGCCGGCACGAGATGCTGCGCGGTCTGGTCCCGGAGATCTCCATCATCCTGGGCAAATGCGCTGGCGGCGCGGTCTATTCGCCGATCCAGACCGATCTGCTGGTGGCGGTGCGCGACCAGGGCTACATGTTCATCACCGGCCCGGACGTGATCAAGGACGTCACCGGTGAAGATGTGACGTTCGACGAGCTCGGCGGCGCCGACGTGCAGGCCCAGCGCGGCAACATCCACAAGGTTGTCGAGGATGAGGCGGCCGCGTTCCAGTACGTGCGCGACTACCTTTCGTTCCTGCCCGCCAACCACTTCGACGATGCCCCGATCGTGAACCCGGGTCTGGAACCCGAGATCACCCCGCACGATCTCGAGCTGGATTCGATCGTGCCGGATTCCGACAACACGGCGTACGACATGCACGAGATCCTGCTGCGGATCTTCGACGACGGTGACGTCTTCGAGATCGCCGAGCAGCGTGGCCCCGCGATGATCACCGCGTTCGCGCGGGTGGACGGTCGGCCGGTCGGTGTGATCGCCAACCAGCCGATGTTCCTGTCCGGTGTGGTGGACACGGATGCCTCCGACAAGGCCGCGAGCTTCATCCGGTTCTGCGACTCCTTCAACCTGCCTTTGGTTTTCGTGGTCGACACCCCGGGCGCCATGCCGGGTGTGCAGCAGGAGAAGGACGGCATCATCAAGCGTGGTGGCCGGTTCTTCAACGCGATCGTCGAGGCCGATGTGCCGAAGGTGACCATCGTCGTCCGCAAGGCCTACGGCGGCGGGTACGCGGTGATGGGCTCCAAGCAGCTCTCGGCGGACCTGAACTTCGCCTGGCCGACCGCGCGTATCGCGGTGATCGGCGCCGAGGGCGCGGCGCAGCTGTTGGTGAAGCGATTCCCGGATCCGACCGCGCCCGAGGTGCAGAAGATCCGTGCCGACTTCATCGAGGGCTACAACCTCAACCTGGCCACGCCGTGGATCGCGGCCGAGCGCGGATACATCGACGGGGTGATCCAGCCGCACGAGACCCGGTTGCTGCTCCGCAAGTCCCTGCACCTGTTGCGGGACAAGCAGAACATGCCCAAGGTTCAGCGCAAGCACGGGCTGACCCCGATCTAACCTTCGTTTCCAGGGCGTACGGCAGGAGGGCACCACGCATGACTACCGCGCTTGTGGTCGGCGCCGGGCCCAACGGTCTCGCGGCCGCCATCACCCTGGCCCAGGCCGGACTGGACGTCACCGTGCTGGAGGCTGCCGACGAGATCGGCGGTGGGGTACGTTCCGGCGAGGGCGACATCGCGGGCCTGGTTCACGACCAATGCTCGGCGATCCATCCGATGGCGGTCGGCTCGGCGTTCCTGAGCGGCCTGGGGCTGGAACGCCATGGACTGCACTGGAAATGGCCTGAGATCGATTGCGCGCACCCGCTCGACGACGGGGAGGCCGGCCTGCTGTATCGCAGTGTCGAGGACACTGCAGCGGCTCTCGGGTCGGACGGCCGCCGCTGGCGTCGGGCCTTCGGCGGGCCGTCGGCGAACTTCGACCTCCTGTCGGAGGACATCATGGGGCCGCTGTTGCGGGTGCCAAGGCATCCGGTGGCATTGGCCCGTTTCGGTGCGCCCACCGTGCTCCCGGCGTCGGCATTCGCCCGGCTCTTCCGTACCGAACCGGCCCGGGCATTGTTCGGTGGCGTTGCGGCACATACTTTCCGGCCCCTCCACTATCCGCTGACGTCCGCCATCGGCCTCGGCATCATCACGGCCGGGCACCGGCACGGCTGGCCGGTGGCGCAGGGCGGTTCGCAGGCCATCACCGATGCGTTGGCTGCGGTGCTCGCGGACCTCGGCGTCAAGGTGGAAACCGGTGTCCGCATCACGTCGGCAGCGCAGCTCCCACGGGCCGAGGTGACGATGTTCGACCTTGCGCCGACGGCCGTCGTCGACATCCTGGGGGACCGACTGCCACGGCGGGTGGCCCGCGGCCTGGGTGGATTCCGTTACGGTCCAGGTGCATTCAAGGTCGACTTCGCGGTCCAGGGTCCGGTGCCGTGGACGAATCCCGCGGTCAAGGATGCCGGCACCGTACATCTGGGTGGAAGCTTCGCCGAGGTCGCGGCGACGGAGCGGGAGATCCACGCCGGCCGGATGCCGCAGCGACCGTTTGTACTCGTCGGGCAGCAGTATGTGGCCGATCCCAGCCGCTCGGTCGGCGACATCAATCCGGTGTATTCGTATGCCCATGTGCCACATGGCTATACCGGTGACGCGACCGAGGCGATCATCGGCCAGTTCGAGCGGTTCGCCCCCGGGTTCCGCGACCGCATCGTCGGGATGTCGGTGCGGTCGACGACGGAGATGTCGGTGTACAACGCCAACTACGTCGGCGGGGATATCTGTACGGGCGCCAAGGACATCCGGCAGTTGATGTTCGGCCCACGTACTACGCTGCAGCCGTACCGAATTGGTGTCCCCGGCATGTACCTGTGTTCGGCGGCCACCCCGCCAGGGCCTGGGGCGCACGGTATATGCGGCGCCAACGCCGCCGCGGTCGCCCTGGCCGCTCTTCCACAGTGACACCGGTCGGGGTTTGCGACAGGCCGCCGACGCACAACCTTACTCACAAGCGTGTAATTCAAAAATGTGCCGCCTGAAAAGCTGTGATGCTTGGGCTGTCGAAAACTATCCACAAGTTGTCCACAGGACACTCGTGTTCGCTACGGTTAGGCCCGCAGGCCTGCGATGAAGATCTCCAGCAGCCGGCTCACGGTTGCCTCGAAGTCGGTGACCATGGTGTTGCGCCCGGGCGAATGCGGGGTCGCCCACGTCCAGGCGGTGCCGGTGAAGGCGTGGACGGCGGCGGTCAGGGACCGAAGCTGTTCGTCGGACAACGGAAGTGACTGCTGCAGCGCTGCGCCGAGCCGCTGCTGTGCCGCTTCGGCCTGAGCGGTCAGGGCGCGGAAGTCCTGCGGGCCGAGCCGATTGATGAGCACGGGCGAGGCCGCGATGAGATCGCACAGCACCGGGCGATCTGCCAGGGTGCGAGCCAGCGCCGCCGCGGGCGTTGTCCGGCCGAGTTCGTCGGCGAGGGCCTCGATCCAGGTCAGGTGCGCGTCGTACATCACCTGCAGCAGCAGTGCCTCGCGTGACCCGAAGTACCGCAGGATGCCCGATTTCGCGAGTCCGGCTGCTGCGGCCACGTCACCCAATGTCAGTGTTGCCGCGCCGGTTTCCTCGAGGCATCGCCGCGTTGCGGCCAACACGTGGGACGTCCGGTCCTGACGTTGCGCGTCGCTGCGTGCGCGGGTGAACGGCGGAGCGGATTCTGACATTCCGCAATAATAGAACACTGTTCTGTTATTGTCTCGACCGTGTACCGCCACTTCGAATGCGTTGTCCGTCGCCGCACCACGGCGTCGCCGCACGCCCTGTTCGCCATCGTGTCCGACGGATCCCGCTGGTCCGAGTGGGCCGCACCCCTGATCCCCTATTCGGCATGGGAGACGCGGGGCCCGGCCGATGACGGCGGGGTCGGGGCGATCAGGGCCGTGGGCACGCGCAGGAAACCGACCCGCGAGATGACCACCATCCACGAACCCGATCGCCGGCATGGCTACACCATGCTCACCGACGGCCCGATCCGCGACTATCAGGCGCAGGTGACGTTTGACGAGGTGGCCGACGGTACCGAGGTGACCTGGCGGGGACGGTACGAGACCCGTTGGCGGGTGGTCGGACTGGCCTACTGGCTGGTTCTGCGGGTAGTGCTCGGGACGCTGGCCCGCAAGCTGGTGACGGCCGCGGAGCGCGGTACCTCATAGCGCGAGTGGCCAGTTATGACACGGTTTTTCGTCGTACCCGTGTCACAACTGGCCACTCGCCGCCTCTGCCGGAACGTTACGGCTTGATACGGATCCGGCCCGGCTTGTAGAGCCCGGAATGTGTTGCCGTCCCGAGCTCGACCTCGGCGGGTGTCGCGTCGACGATGGTGTCGAACTTGCGCAGCGAGCCCCAGTCGCGGCCCCAGTCCTTGTTCAGGTAGGTGGCCATCACATGCTGGCGCAGCAGCAGGTCACTGATGCCCAGCAGACCGCCGTTGATGCCGTCCTCCCAGGTGTCGGTGTCCTTCATCTTGGCGTTGTAATCCGGGGTGATGCGGAACTTCGGCACCTCGGTGACACCGTTGGCGTGCAGCATCGGCTGCTGGCACGGGAAGGCCAGGCCCACAGCCCAGTCCATCAGCACGGGCTGTTGTGAGCCGATGTACTCCTGCACGGTCTTGACCTCGGGAACGCGGGGCGGGGTGACCGCGATCCAGTCGCCGAGAGACAGCGACTTGTCCTCGGCGATCACCCGGACGAACGTCGCGTCCGCCGGGATCTCGCTGCGGTCGAAGCGCAGGTTGCGCCAGGACGGGATCGGACCGAGGTCGTAGGGCGTCACGCGTCCGGCCGGGACGGCGGCGCCGTCGGGCCCGGACCTTCCGTACTCCAGCTCGACCGCCTGTCCCTCGGTTCGGCCGTTGAAAATGCTGTTGCCGGTGATGGTTCCGGCCGCGGTGACGACCACCAGCGGGTGGGCGGCATCGGGAGCGGGCAGCTGGTACCAGGCGGAGGCCAGCTTGCTCTCCTGCTGGGCCGGGCCTTCGACGTAGCTGCCGGCCAGCGGCACCCGGGCCGGGTCAAGTCCGTAGGGCAGCGGCACGGTCGAGCCGTTGATGCCCGGGGTCTTCAGCTCGGCGGGCGCATTCCAGTCGGCGTCGATGCCCGGCATCGGGACGGTGATCCGAATCGCCTCGGCGACAATGTGGTCCGGAACGCCGTTCGGGGTGAACCCGGTCGGTGCCGTGCCGCCCAGCGGTCCCAGCGGGCCGTAGTCCCCGGGCGCCGGGGTCAGGAACCCGTCGTTGGTGTCGGGTTCGACCAGCACATCGTCGGCAAGGCCGCAGCCGCCGGCGAAGGCCCGCAGGTTCGAGGACGCGTTGGAGTAGGTGCCGTCCTGGCGCACCACGCCGTAGAGCATCGAACCGACGAACACCACGACCATGAACCCGGCCGCGATCGGCACCGGTGCGGTGGTCAGTGCCCGCGCCACCCGGCCCTCGGCAGAGGGTCTCAGGTGCAGCCAGTACGCCCACAGCGCGGCGACGGCGAACAGCGCGAAGAAGATGGCGCTCACGGTGATTCCGCCGATGTTCGGCTTGTCGTTGTTGAACGGCACGCCGTAGCTGGACACGTACCACCAGCCGTTGGTGGTGGCGAAGCACAGCGCAAGCACGAACAGCACCGCCGCGGTGAAGGCCATCCGGTTACGGGCCGAGCGCAGGACCGCAGGCCCGGCCAGCACCGTGACCACCGCTGCCATCGCCGCGCCCACGGCGGCGAACAGGCCGAAGTGGTGCACCCACTTGGTGGGGGTGAACATCAGGCAGAACATCGTCGCGAAGATGATGCCCATCAGTCGCCATACCGGCCCGCGGGCCACACCGGGAACCCGCTTGCGCCGCAACATGATGAACAGCGAGGCGAACAGGCTCAGTGCGGTGATGATGAAACCGAACCGGCGCGACAGCGAGCCGTCGACGGTGGGCAGGATCAGGTAGTAGTAGCGCAGGTTCTCGGTGTACCACTCCTGGCTCGGGCCGATCGCGGTGCGAATCCTGGTGGCCTCCAGCACCGTTGCCAGCGTCTGGTCGGCGAACACCACGGTCAGGATCACCGTGCCCGCGGCGAGCAGCGGCAGCACCAGCGGCCACACGCCCAGCACGCGGCGGCGGCGCACCAGGATGCGCAGCAGCGGACGACCACCGGCGAGCAGTGCGGCGACGGCGATCAGGCCAGTCGGCTGGATGCCGAGGGTGAAGGCTGCGGAGATGATCGCCATGGCGGCCGGCGTGAGCCGTCCGGAGATGATGGCCCGTTCGATCAGCACGTAGGTGATCAGGGCGCCGGTGGCGATCTGGCCCTCGGGGCGCAGGCCGTTGTTGAACGGCATCCAGGCGGCCATCAGTACCAGGCCCGCGGCCCACAGCGCGGGCTTGGAGGCGATCACCGCGGGGCCGAGGCGGGGCAGCACCTCACGGGACAGCAGCAGCCAGCAGACCAGCGCGCAGATCAGGTCGGGCAGCCGCATCCAGATGCTGGCGTCGCTGACATGGGTCATCAGGGCCAGCAGGTTGTAGAACCAGCCGAACGGGTCCTCGGGACTGCCGAACCAGCGGAAGTAGTTCGACATGTAGCCGGCGTGGTCGGCCACCCGCGCCATCTGCAGGATGTAGCCGTCGTCCGACGAGTTCGCGCCGATCACGTGCCAGCTCAGGAACCCGCCGACCACCACCACGTCGACGGCGCTGAAGGTGCGCCAGCGTGACGGGATCAGGTGGTGCATCCGCCGTCCGTCGAGCCGGTCGAGGCGCCACAGCGCCAGCAGCGCCACCACGGTGGCGGCGATGCCGAGCAGGATCGCCACCAGCTTCAGTGCGGTGGGTTTGGAGGTGAACCGGGTGTCGATCGTGGCCGACAACGAAAGACCTTGCGGTGCAGCTCCGCTCAGCTCGGTGAAGACACCGACGATCTGGGGCCGCAGGTTGGGGTCGGCGAAGCCGGTGCGCAGTTCCTTGCCGTCAGTGCCGGTGAGACCGACGAACGTGGCGAAGGTTCCGGCGTCCGACGAGGTGATCTCGATGCGTTCACAGGCAGGCGAGTTCACCTTCTCCCGCACCACACTGGCGATCACCACGTTGCGGTCGGTGATGTCGACGCGCTTGGCGTTGACGTTGACGAACAACGCGTTGAGCGCGGCCTGCCTGCCCTCCTTGGGAGCAGTGCCGAGCACCATCGCACCCTCGGGCGGGACCGAGCGGATCACCTCGCACGGCACCGTCACCGACATGGTGACCGGAGTCTGGGTGATCAGCGGGGCGGTGACGTTACTGAGCTGACCCTGCTGGGGCCAGTTCAGCGTTGCAGTCGTCTGCACCACCGGAAGTAGCGGTGTGGCCACCGCGCACAGGAAGCCGATGAGTCCGGCGATCATCGCGACCCAGCGGGTCAGCTGAACGCCCTTGTCTGCGCTGTGTTCGCGCACCGTGGTGCTCATGGCAGGGCCCGGATCGGTCCGGGCCGGCTGAAGCCGAACACTCGCTGGGTTCCTTGATCGATCGTGGCGACGGGCGCCTGCCCGGCCGGTACCACGGGGTTGTACTTCTCGATCGAGCCCCAGTCCCGGTACCAGTCGTCACGCAGATACGTCGGAATGGTCGACGTGCCCAGCAGCGCCTGGATGAAGAGGAAGGGACCACCCTTTTGGGCGGACTGCCACATGTTCGACGACACCACCACTTGCTTGACGTTGGGAAGGATCCGGTACTCCGGCAGCTCGGCGACACCGAGATGTTCGGAGAACGGGCGCTGGCACGGGAAATTCGCGGCGGTCGCGATGTCCATCAGCACCGGGGTCTGCGCGCCGAGGAACTGCTGCGCGGTCTGCAGGGTCGGCACCCGCGGCGGGGTGAAGCCGAACCACTGGTCTTCGGAGAGGTTGGGATCGTCGGCGACGATCCGGGCCACGTTCGCTTCCGGCGGTGCCCACGCCAGCGGGAAACGCAGGTTGCGCCAGGCATATTGGGCGAACACGTCGATCGGCTGGACGGCGTCGAGCGCCTGGAAGCTGCCGTCGGGGCGGTGCACGCCCCACTGCAGTTTCAGCGACTGCCCGTAGTGGAACTCGTGTTCCTCGTCGTAGTACCAGATGGCGCCGGCGGCGGCGACCGTCACGAGGGGGCGGTCCGCGGTGCGGGGCGGCAGCTGGTACCAGGCCGAGGTGGCCTTGGCGGCGACGGTGTTCTCCTTGTAGCTGCCCATCACCGGAGTCCGGGCCGGGTCGAGGCCGAACGGCAGGTACACCCGGGAGCCGTTGACGCCGACGGGTCCGTAGCCACCACCGGTGCCTGCGGCGTACGCGATGCCGACGTTGGGCTTGTTGGGTGAGCCGTCCGAGTTGACCGTGCCGGGGTTGGCGACCACGGGCTTCGGCGGTTCCAGGGTGTCGCTGATCCCATTGGGGGTGAACCCAACTGGGTTCTCGCCGCCCAGCGGCCCGTACTCGCCGTAGGTCTGGCCTTCCACCGGTTGCAGCATGCCCGCGTTGGTGTCGGCCTCGACGAGTACGTCGTCGGCCATGGCGCAACTGTTGGACGACAACCCCGAGGTCAGCGCCGAGATGTTGGCCTTGGCGGTGGTGTAGACGGGGTAGCGCTGGACGAATCCCTTTGCCATCGAGCCGACTTCGAGCACCACCATGATGGTCGCGACCACCAGCAGCGGTGTCGACGCCAGCACGCGGTTGCGTCGGGTGTCGGCCACCTCGGTGTGCCCGGCGTAGTCGATCCGGAAGTGCAACCAGCCGGCCAGTACCGCGGTGATGATGGCCAGGGCCAGGAAGAGGGTGGTCACCGGGAACCCGGCGATCACGGGCTGGCGGTCGAACCAGGGCACGCCGTAGTTGCCGACGTAGAACCACCCGTTGGTGCCGGAGGTGGCCCACGCCAGGACGAACAGCAGCGCCGTCACGTACAGGGCGAGGTTGCGTCGGCTGTGCAGGCCGACCCGGGCGAAGGCGAACGCCGTCACCGCGCCGAGAGCGGCGGCCAGCCCAGCGAAGGCACCGAACTGCACGGCCCACTTGGTCGGGGTGAAGTGCAGCAGGAGCAGGCCGATCGCGGTGGTGCCGATCAGCCGCCAGACGGGTCCGCTGGCCAGCCCGGGCACCCGGCCCTTGCGCAGCAGGACGGCGATCATGCCGAACAGGCACAGCATCATCGCCAGGACCGCGAACCGCCGCGTCAACGAGCTGTCGACAGAATCTTCGACGGTCAGGAAGTAGTAGCGCAGGAACTCCTGGTACCACGAGATGGTCGGGCCGACGGTGTATTTGATGCGGGCCGATTCGGCGACGCTGGCCAGGGTCTGGTCGCGGAACACCACGACGAAGATCAGTGCGGCCGACCCGGCGAGCGTGGCCAGTGCGGGCAGTGCGATGCGCCGGGCTTTGATGATCCTGACGACGGTGCGGGCGCCGACCAGCAGCGGGGCCAGCGCGATGAGGCCCTGCGGGGCCAGCGTGACGCTGAACGCCGCGACGATGATTGCCAGGCAGGTCGGCCACAGGCGGTGGGTGGCGATCGTGTTCTCGACCAGCGCCCACACCGCGAGCACGCCGAAGGCGATCAGTGGTTCGGGGCGCAGGCCGTTGTTGAACGGCATCCAGGCGGCCAGGAACACCGCGCCGGCGGTCCACACGGTGACGCGGTTGAGCGCGACGCGGCGGCCGAGCCGGGGGAGCACCCAGCGACTCAGCAGCAACCAGGTGCCGATACCGGCCAGGGTGGCGGGCAGCCGCATCCACACTCCGGCCGTGCTGATCGCCGCGAAGTGACCCAGCACGGACTGGTACCAGTCGAACGGGGCCTCGGTGGTGCCGAAGTAGCGGAAATAGTTGGCGGTGTACCCGGCGTCGGCCGACACCCGCGCGATGGTCAGGTTGTAGCCGTCGTCGGAGGAGATGGCGCCGATGACGTGCCACACCAGCAGGCCGCCGATGACGCCGATGTCGGCGATCCAGGTGGCGACCGGGACCTTCACGAACCGGCGCCAGGCGCGACGAAAGCGACTGCTACTGGCCTGAATGTCGCCGCCGGGGCGGCTCCGGCGGTCCAGCACGGCGAGCGCCAGGATCGACGCCACCACGCACACCACTCCGAGCGTCATCACGAGCAGCTTCAGTGCGGTCGGCGTGGTGATGAAGCGGGTGTCGATGTCGACGCGGGCGGACAGTCCCGGCTGCGGCGCCATCTTCAGGTCGGTGAACAGGCCGGCAACCTGAGGCTTCTTCTCCACGGCCGCGGTGCCGGTGGCGCCGGGGATGCCGACGAAGTCCGCGCCCACGCCGCCGAGGTTCGCCCACAGGTGCAGCGCGCTGCAGCCGCCTGCGTTGATGGCGGCCCGGGGCGCGACGGCGGCCACCGAGTCGCGGAACGCCACCACCACGGTCTCGGGGTTGGCTCGCACGAACAGGCCGTTTCGGCTGGCGTCGATGCCGCCCGAGGGGATCGTCGAGAACACCAGGCCGCCCTCGGCGGGCAGTGTCGCGATCGCCGAGCACGGGATGGACACGTCGAGGGACTGCGGGGCACCCGACACCAGCGGGGCCGTCACCGAGGTGACGTTGCCTGCGGCATCGGTGCCCTGCGGCCACTGGATGGTCGCGGTGGTCTGTTTGACGGGCAGCAGCGGCACCAGCGCGCACAGCACCACACCCGCGATGCCCGCGACGATGGCGATCAGGCGTGCGATGCCCACAACACGGTCGGTTGGCTCATCGGAAGGCACGAGGCTCGATGTTATGCGACCCGTATGTGAGGCCCGGTTCTCCGTCGCCCTTTTGGTGAGAGTGTGTGCGAACTTCTAATCAAGCAGCCTCATCGAGACGGTGCCTGCGCGGCGGATCACTGTTCGGTGTGGTGACTGCGATCCGCCGCGTAGTGCCCGACATCTGGCCCCTGCCGCGCTCGTCCTAGCTGTGCCTCAGCGGCGCCGGGCTCCACAATCCACTGCGGATCGCGGTGCCCAGGTCCAGGCGGGCCGTTGTGGCGTCCGGGTACCAGGGGGTGAGCCGTTGCAGCGAGCCCCAGTCCCGGAACCAGTCGTCCTTGAGATACGTCGGCACGCTCGACGGCCGCAGCAGCAGTTCGGAGATGCCCAACGGGCCGCCGCCCAGGTAGTCCATCACCGGCGAGTTGGCCTCGGCACCGAAGCGGTCCGGCAGGATCCGCCACTTGGGCACCTCGGTGACGCCGTACTGATGACCGAACGGGCGCTGGCACGGGAATGCCAGACCCACCAGCCAGTCGAGCAGCACCGGGTCCTCTGAGCCGACCACGTCCTGCAGGCTGCGCAGTTCCGGGATCCGCGGCGGGGTCACCGCGATCCAGTGTTGCGGGGCCAGGTCGTCGTCGGAGGCGACCAGGCGGATCTGGGTGGCCTCGTGTGGGATCGCCGCCATCGGGGCGCGCAGATTGCGCCAGGCCGGCGCGGCGCCCACGTCGGCGAATCCGACACCGCCGCCGGGCTTGTTCTCGGCGGCCTGGGCATCGGTGGCCCACTGCACCACGACCTCACCCGGATCGAAGCGGCCCGCGGCCGAGACGACCAGCAGCGGTCCGGCCTTGTCCCGGTCGGGAAGCCGGTACCAGGCCGAGCGCATGATCGCAGGCTGCTGGGTGCCGGCCCGCCAGCTTCCGAGCACCGGGGTGGTGGCGGGGTCGAGTCCGTAGGGCAACCGGGCCCGGGATCCGTTGACCCCGGCCGCGGCGGTGGTCCCGCCTTCGGTGCCGACCTCGCTGCCCGTCACGGTGCCCGAGTCGGTGTCGGCAAAGTTGCCCGCACCGGGCTGTTCCATCACCGGGTCGGCCGAGACGTCCGAAGGGATGCCGTTGGGACCGAATCCCTGCGCGGTGACCGCGCCGAGCGCCTGCCCCGGCGGCTCGCTGATCGGTGCCAGCAGGCCGGTGTTCGCGTTCTCCTCGACCATTACGTCGTTGGCCAGTCCGCAGGTCTTGCCGGTGAGCGCCTCGAGGTTGGAGCGCCCGACCGACCAGGCCGGGTACTGCTCGGTCATCGCCAGGGTCAGCGAGACCACCTCGAACATCACCAGCACCCAGGCGGCGATCGCCAGCGGCGATTGCACGATCCGTTGCCAGCGGCGCTGCGGCTCGTCCGGGGACTGGTCGCGGTCGGTGAAGTGGAACCAGGCCGCCAGCAGAAGGGCCAGCACCGACAGGCCCAGCAGCATCGTGGTGAATCCGAAGTGCCACTCGGGGAATGAGTTCGACCACGGCACTCCGAAGTTGGATACGTACCACCAGCCGTTGACGGTCGCGAACGACAGCGCCATCACGAACAGCACGAGTGCGGCGAACATCGACCGGTTGCGCCGGGACTTCATCGCTGCGGCGGTCACCGCGACTGCGGCCAGCGCGCCGAGCGATCCGGCCAGCCCGGCGAACACGCCGAAGTGGTGGGTCCACTTGGTCGGGGTGAACATCATCGCGAGGAACGAGATGATCGTGATGCCGATGATGCGTCGGCTCGGACCGGCGGCGGTGCCGGGGATGCGGCCCTTGCGCAGCGTCATCGCCACCGACACGGCCAGCGCCACCAGCAGCGTCAGCACCGCGAAGCGCCGCGCCACCGAACCGTCCGGGCTCGAGGTGAACAACCGCGAGTAGCGGATGTGCTCGTCGAACCACGCCAGGCTGGGGCCGACGGCGGATTTGAAGGTGCTGGCCTGCAGCTCGCCGGCCAGGGTCTGGTCGCGGAAGATCAAGATGATCGTCACGGTGCAGGCGGCCAGGATGGGGGCCAGCAGCGGCAGGTGCCCAAAGCGTGAGGTATGCCGGGCCACAATCGTTTTCAGCGGTCCCACGGCGACCAGCAGGGCGCCGACGGCAGCGATGCCGGTGGGCCCGGAGAACAGTGTCAGCGCGCCGATGATGATCGCGATCGCCACCGGCAACATGCGGTTGGTGGCCACCCCGCGCTCCACCGAACACCAGGTCAGCAGGATGCCGAGGGCGATGATCGGTTCGGGGCGCAGGCCGTTGTTGAGCGGCAGCCAGAACGCCAGGAACATGCCTGCGGCGGTCCAGGCCGCGGCGCGGTTGGTCTTGACGGCACGGCCCAGGCGGGGGAGCACCTCGCGGCTGATCACCCACCAGCAGGCGAGTGCCATCACGAGCGTGGGCAGCCGCATCCAGACGCTGTTGGTGGAGACGTGGGCCCACAACGCCAGCAGGTCGTAGTACCAGCCGAACGGGGCCTCGGGAGTGCCGAACCAGCGGTAGTAGTTGGCCATGTAGCCGGCGTGTTCGGACACCCGGGCCATGGTCAGGATGTAGCCGTCGTCCGATGTGTTCGCTCCGACGAAGTGCCACCACACGAGGACCGCGGTGACCAGTCCGTCAAGCGGCGTCATCGACCACCAGCGGGGCGGGAGGAAGCGCCGGTGCCGGACGCCGTCGGCGGTGTCGAGACGGTGCAGGGCGCCCAGCGCGATGACGGTCATCGCCACCCCGATGATCATCGCCAGCATCTTGAGCAGCGTCGGGGCGCTGCTGTAGCGCGAGTCGATGGTGGCCGAGAACTTCAGGCCCTCGGGCGCCGGCCCGGACAGGTCGGTGAAGACGCCGACGATCTGCGGACGGAAGTCGTAGCCGCCGCGCTCACCACGCAGAGGTGCGGTCGGGTCGTCGGCGGTTTCGCTGGCGTCGCCCTGTGTCAGCCCGACGAATTCACCCGTCACCTTGTCGGCGTGCGCGGTGAACGTCAGCGACTGGCAGGCCGGGCTGAGCACCGCGGCCAGCGGCGCGCTGACCACTGGGGTGTTGCGCACGATGACCAGCAGGTCGTTGTTGACCCGCTCGATCAACAACCCGCGGTCGATTGCCTTCGGGGCCTGCTTGGGCACGGTGGACAGAAGGACGGTGCGGCCGCGATTCTCCGGTCCGGCCAGTCCGGCGGCGGCCTGGCACGGCACGGTGATGGTCAGGTCGGTGGCGACATACCCGATCAGCGGCGCGTTGATGCTCTGCCAGGTGCCGTTCTGCGGCCAGTTCAACTGGGCGGTGGTCTGCTTGACCGGAAGCAGCGGTGTTGCCACCGCCATCAATACGCCGAGCAAACCGGCGACGATCGCGATGAGCCGCACCGTCCGGTGATTGCTGCCGGCGGTTCCCTGCGGTCCCGTCACGGGCTCTGATGCTATCGGCGTATCTGCGCCGGAACTAATGGCCATCGGGGGTTGGCTTTCTGATCGCCAGGACAAATGGGCCGATGTCGGTCACCTCGAAACGTGGATCTTTGAACAGGGCCGCGTCGAGCGCCACGTGGTAGCGGCGCACGTTCGGCTGATTGGGGTAGACGTCGGAGGCCAGGCGCAGCGTGTAGGTGTCGTTCGCGCCGTGGCGCATGAGGAACACGGTGGGCGCCTTCCACGGCATCTCGTCGAGCGCCTTCACGAACTGGTCGGCGTTGCCCATCGTGGCCCAGCCCTCGATGGCCTTGGCGCGCTTGTCGAATTCGGCCAGCGGGTTCGCGTAGTGCGACGTCAGGCCCTGGAACCCGTAGTAGGGGTAGAACGACAGGAAGCTGTAGTCGGCGGTCAGCACCACGGTCTGGTTGCGCGGCACCCCGGTGACCTCGGCGATCTTGGCGTCGATCTCGCGGTAGTACCGTTCGGCTCCCGGTGCCCGGCGGTCGGCCCGCAGTCCGGTGCCGTCGGTGTCGGTGTAGGCCACGTTGATGTCGGGGCGCAGCACATCGGGGATGTCCTGGCTGAAGGTGACGGCGCCGATCGCGCCGACGGCAGTGGCTGCGGCGACCACCCGCCGCGCGGTTTCCGGCTGATACCGCCTGGAGATGGCTTGCGTCGCTTCGATGAACCCGAATGCTCCTGCGGTGGTGAGCAGGACGGTCAGAGCGGGCTGAAGCCGGAAGGACAGCAGGGTGGTGCCGGCCAGGGTGGTCAGCATCGACAGCAGCGACCAGGCGTAGACGGCGAGCACCGCGATGGCCAGGGCTCCGGCCCGGGTCGAACTGCGGGCGCGGACCACCAGCCACAATGTGCCGAGCATGCACAGCGCGCCGAGCAAGGTGAAGCTCAGCATGGGGAATGTCAGCTGGGCGCCGGCGTCGGGCAGGTAGTGCTGGGCGGTGCCCTTCTCGGCGGGGGTTCCGCGCAGCGACGCCAGTAGGTACGGGGCCCAGGTGAGCAGGGCGATGGCTCCGGAGATCACGGCGACAACCGTGAGGCGCAGCAATGGGTCGATGCTGCGGCGGGCGACGGCCAGCACCAACGCCATCAGGGCCAGAGTGAACGCGCAGTAGGCCAGCAGCAGCGTGTAGAAGAGGGCGGCGAAGCCGAGGAAGATCCCGACGCCGATGACGGCGGCCCAGCCCCCGTTGCGGGTCTTACCCCGGAGCCCCGACCAGGCCAGCACGAACACCGGCGGCAGCAGCACGGTGATGATCGCGGCGTAGGGCTCGGTCGAGGAGTAGGCCAGCGTCGCCGCGCTGCTCGCGGTGGTGACGATGAGCGCGTATTCGAAGCGAATCATGGCTGCCCACAACACGAATGCCAGGGCGACGGCGATGGTGATCGAAACGATCGACCACGGCTTGAACATCTCCCAGGCCGGGGTGTCGGTGGCCGCGGCGATGCGTCCGCCCATCCAGAACCAGCCGGCCGGGTAGTAGGGCGGCAGCCCGAAGTAGGTCATGTCGTGCAGGCCGGGAGTATCGGCCAGCCGGGTCAGGTATTCGGTGCGGAACTGCTGGTCGACCGAGACCCCGAACAGGTACAGCTTGGTGGCGCCCAGCGGCATCGCCAGGGTGACCACCGAGAACGCCGACAGGAAGATCAGGCCGACCAGTCGGGCCAAGGTGCGCCGGCCGCGCCGCCAGATCAGGCCGGCGGCGAAGATTCCGGCCAGCGCGCCGACCTGGCCCACCGTGGTGAGTGCGTGCAGTTGGTTGGACGTGTTGTAGGCCGGCCATTGGACCTGGGCGATCGCCGCGATCGACACCCCGGCCACCGCCGAGGCGAGCATCAGGGCGATCACCATGTGTCCGGCCACCCTGGCCGGACCGGCCACTCCGGCCGACATTAGATGGGGAGCTTGCGGAAGATGGAGCGCGGGATGTGCCGCAAAACCATCATCACGTAGCGGAACGCGCCCGGCGCCCAGACCAGCTCCTTGCCCTTGGCCGACGCGGTGACGGCCAGTTCGGCGACGTATTCCTTGTCGACGGTCAGCGGGGCTTCCTTGACGTGGGCGCTCATCCGGGTGCGGACCTGCCCGGGCCGGATCACCAGCACCCGCGGGCCGTATTCCCGCAGCGCCTCGCCGAGGCCGAGGTAGAACCCGTCGAGCCCGGCTTTGGTGGAGCCGTAGACGAAGTTGGAGCGACGCACCCGCTCGCCGGCGGCCGAGCTCATCGCGATGATCTGGCCGTAGCCCTGGGCCCGCATCTTCTCGCCGACCAGGACACCGACCGAAACGGCTGCGGTGTAGTTGATCTCGGCGATCTGCACGGCCTTGCGCTGGTTCTGCCACAACTCCTCGGCATCACCGAGCAGACCGAACGCGACGATCGCGACATCAACGTCACCCGAGGCGAACGCCTTGTCGATCACGTCGGGGTGACTGGCGGTGTCTACGGCGTCGAAGTCGATGACCTCGACCGCGCTGGCGCCCGCTTTGCGCAGCTGGGCGACCGCGTCGTCGCGGCCCGGATCACCGGGCAGGGCGGCCAACACGATGCGGGCCGACGCGTCGCGCAGATAGCGCTCACAGATCGCCAGCCCGATCTCTGAAGTGCCGCCGAGCAGCAGAATCGTCTGGGGGTTACCTACGGCGTCGAACACCATCTAGCGCAGCTCCAAGCCTCGTGGGACATCGTGACGAGGGTACCGTGCGTCCCGTCCCGCGAGGTCGAACGTCCAGGCCAGGCCATGGGGGCTCAGAAGTAGTGGCCGAGCGCGAGGTCGGCGAGCAGTCCGATCTCGGTCGGCGTCCAACCGAACCGGTCCCTGGTGTGCACGCTCGATGCGGGGACATCGAGCGAGAAGATCGTGCCGATCCATCCGAAGTGCTCCGTCGCGGCGTCCGGGGCGATGCCCGTGACGGGCAGTTGCAGTTGCCTGCCGATGACGCCGGCGATGTCGCGGACCGGCATGCCCTCCTCGGCGACCGCGTGAAGTCGCGAGCCGGCGGGCGCCGATTCGACGGCCAGCCGGAACAGTCGCGCAGCGTCGAGCCGGTGCACGGCCGGCCAGCGGTTGGAGCCGTCACCGGGGTAGCCCGATTCACCGCGTGCCCGGGCGATCTCGATGAGCTGCGGGACGAATCCGTGATCGCCCGGCCCGTGTACCGAGGGTGGCAGCCGCACCACCGACGAGCGCACGCCGCGGTCGGCGAACGCCAATGCCGTCGCCTCGGAGACCCGCGGTAACCCGGGCGTCGCCGCGTCGTCCTCGGTGGAGACCTCCCCAAACCGGATGCCGGTGGTGCCGGACGCCACGACCAGTGGGCGGTCCGACCCGGTGAGTGTCTCGCCGAGTGTCTCGATCGCGCGGCGGTCGATCTCGCTCGCGGCGGCGAACTCGTTGAAGTCGTGCACGAAGGCCAGGTGGATGACGCCGTCGGCGTCCTGTGCGCCTGACCGGAGGCTGTCCAGGTCGTCGAGGTCGCCGCGGTGGACTTCGGCCCCGGCGGTTCGCAGCGCTGCTGCCGACGCGTCGGAGCGGGCCAGGCCGAGGACCTGATGCCCGGCCCCGATGAGCTCGGGTACGACGGCCGAGCCGATGAAGCCGGATGCGCCGGTGACGAATATCCGCATGGGAACCTCCGCAGTGATGTCAGTTGCTGTCATCGCCGACGATACGCATGATGTCAGCAACTGTCATCACATAGAATCTCGGGATGGCACGATGGGAACCCAATGCCCGTGGCCGGCTGGAAGGGGCTGCGCTCGAGCTCTTCGGGGAGCAGGGCTTCGAGCAGACCGCCGTCGCCGAGATCGCAGAGCGGGCCGGGCTTACCGAGCGCACCTACTTCCGTCATTTCGCCGACAAGCGCGAGGTGCTGTTCTGGGGTGAGCACCTGCTGGGCGACACCCTGGTGGGTGCGATCGCGGACGCGCCGGAGTCGGCCTCCGCGCTGGACATGGTCAGGGCGGGGCTCGCGGCGGTGACGGCGATCTTCGTCGAACGGCGGGACCACGCCCGCCGGCGGCAGGCTGTCATCGACGCCAACCCGGGCTTACAGGAGCGCGAGCTCGCCAAGCTCGCCGCGCTGGCTGCCGCCACTGCCGAGGCCCTGCGCGCCCGTGGCGTTGCCGAGCCCGCTGCGAGCCTTGCCGCGCAGGCCGGCATCGCGGTATTCAAAGTGGCCTTCGCGCAATGGATCTCGGCCTCCGACGGTGCCGATCTGGCTGATCTGATCGACGCGGCGTTCGCCGAGCTCAAGGCCGTCACCGCGCTCTGACCTCTGAGCCGGGTCGATCTCCGTCGGAAAATTCGGGCGCAGGGTCTTGACCGCATTTCCTACACGTCGTAGCTTTTTTCTACACCGTGTAGGAAATGGGGGAGATCATGACGATCCGTGACTGGCTGACACTGCCCGACACAGAACCGGGCGAGGACTACGGATTCTTCGGTCCCGATTCGGTGACCTGGAAGGTGTGGAGTTATCCCACCTCGCTGTCCATCGGGTTCCAGCGAGCCGTCGTCATCGAGGAACTCGACCCAGCCCTGGTCGCGGCGGTCGACAAGACCCATGAGATCTACGCGCGGCCCCGCACCCGCTATGACCGGACCCTGCGGTACTTCGCGATGGTGGCGTTCGACGACAGTCGATCCACGACGAAGGCCGCCGACGTCCTGGTCAAGATCCACTCCAAGGCCATCGGCACCGACCCCGTCACCGGAAAGACGTATGACGCCAACGATCCCGGTTCGCAGTTGTGGATCCACCTGACCGCCTGGCATTCCATCCTGGTGGCCTACGAGAAGTACGGCCCCGGCCCGCTGTCGCCCGAGGAGGAGTTGCAGTACTGGCGGGAATGCGCGATCGCCGCCGAACTGCAGACCTGCGATCCCTCCGACGTTCCCCTGACCCGCGATGGCATCCGCGAGTACTTCGAGCAGATGCGGCCCCAGCTGATCGGCTCGGACATCGCCCGCCAGGCCATGCATCACCTGCTCGGTGCCGAGGTGATGTTGCCCAGGATGCCGCTGCTGCTGCGCCCCGGCACCACGGTCATCACCGCCTTCCTGCGCCGCGGCACCCTGGCGACGATGCCGCGCTGGATGCGGGAAATGGCCGGGCTCAGCACTTCCCGAGTTCTCGACGCGCTGGCCGTGCTGCCGCTGCGGATCGGGTTCCGGGTGATCGCGATGAGTACCCGGCTCGAGCTGATCCTGCTGCGACTGCTCTCGCCGGCGACCCTGCCCATCGGTGCCCGGGTACTGCTGTCCGTCCCGCCGAAGGATCCCGTGACGACGACGCCGCGAGAGGCCCAACGCCGCTTCGGTTACGACGCACCGAGCCAGGCCCACTTCGCGCTTCGCGACAGGCAGGCCGTCCGGGTGTTCGGCGAGGGCCGCGCGCCGAGTGACGAGGGAATCGTGGAATCACAGCCGATCCTTGGCACCATCGGTTGACATGGAAGATGCCGCACTGGCCAGCCGGGGCCGCGCTGAACACCTGGGCCCGGACCGCCGCCGGCCGCAGGTGCTCGACACCGCGTTGGACATCGCCGCGCACCAGGGTCTGGCCGACGTGACGATGGGGACGATCGCGCGATGTCTGGGCGTCACCCGGCCGGTGGTCTACGCCTGCTACCCCGGCCGCGGGGAAGTGCTTGCGGCACTGCTGGACCGGGAAACCGATGCGGTGCTTGCGAGCCTGCTCGAACTGTTGCCACCCGAGCGCACCGGATCCATCGAGCAACTGTTTGTCGATGGGTTCCACGCACTGCACAGCACGGTCCGTGAGCGCCCGGCCTCGTGGCGCATCATCTTCGCGGCCGATCCGGATCCGGTGCTGACCGCGGCGATCGTTGCCGGCCGGGAGCGGATCCGGGGGCAGCTCGCCACGGCGATGCGCCCACTGCTGCAACGGTGGCAGGTCGCCGACGTCGATGTCACGCTGCCCATGCTGGTCGAGGTGTTCCTGGCGATCTGTGAGGCGGCGGTCCGGAAGATGCTCGCCGACGATGGCGATGCCGAGTTGGTGGCCGAGACGTTCGGTAAGGCGGCCTATCGGGCGATGCGGGCAAAAGGCCAGTGAGACAACAACACCCCGCGAGCCGGAGCCCGCGGGGTGTTGAGTTACTGATCAGATCAGACGTCGAACCGGTCGGCGTTCATCACCTTGTTCCAGGCAGCGACGAAGTCCTTGACGAACTTCTCCTTGGAATCGTCCTCGGCGTAGACCTCGGCGAGCGCCCGCAGCTGCGAGTTCGAGCCGAACAGCAGGTCGACCCGGCTGGCGGTCCACTTCGGCGAGCCGCTGGCGCGGTCGGTGCCGACGTAGGTGCCGTCATCGGCCGGAGCCGGTGCCCACTTGATGCCCATGTCGGTGAGGTTGACGAAGTAGTCGTTGGTCAGCTGACCCTTCTTGTCCGTCAGGACACCGACATCCGAGCCACCGTGGTTGGCGCCCAGCACGCGCAGGCCGCCGATCAGCACTGTCAGCTCCGGACCCGACAGGCCGAGCAGGTTGGCCCGGTCGATCAGGCGGTACTCGGCAGGCAGGCTGTCACCCTTGGCCACGAAGTTGCGGAAGCCATCGCCCTTGGGCTCCAGGTAGGCGAACGAGTCGACGTCCGTCTGCTCCTGGGTGGCATCGCCGCGACCCGAGGTGAACGGCACCGCGACGTCGAAACCGGCGTCCTTGATTGCCTTTTCGAGGCCGACGACACCGCCGAGAACCACCAGATCGGCGAACGACACCCCGGTGTCAGACGCCTGCTGGATCTCCTCGAGCTTGGCGATCACCGGGGCCAGCTCCTCGGTCTCGTTGACCTCCCAGCCCAGCTGCGGCTGCAGCCGGATCCGGCCGCCGTTCGCGCCGCCACGCATGTCGCTGGAGCGGTACGAGGCCGCCGCCTTCCACGCGGTGTCGACCAGCTGCTGGGTGGTCAGACCCGAATCCGCGATCGCCGCCTTGAGAGTGGCGACGTCGGCATCGGACAGCTGCTTACCGGCCGGAATGATGTCCTGCCAGAGCCAGGTCTGCTTGGGCACCAGCGGACCGAGGTAGCGGGTCACCGGACCCATGTCGCGGTGGATCAGCTTGAACCAGGCCTTGGCGTACTCCTCGGCCAGCTCCTCGGGGTGATCCAGCCAGCGGCGGGTGATCTCGCCGTAGATCGGGTCGAACCGCATCGACAGGTCGGTGGTCAGCATCGACGGGTGGGTCTTGCCGGTGCCCTGCGCCATCGGCACCGAGTTGGCCCAGCCGCCGTCCTTGGGCTTCCACTGGTTGGCGCCCGCGGGGCTCTTGGTCAGCTCCCACTCGTTGCTGTAGAGGATCTCCAGGAAGCTGTTGTCCCACTTGGTGGGGGTGTGCGTCCAGGTGACCTCGATGCCGCTGCTGACGGTGTCGTTGCCGAGGCCGGGATTGGCCCAGCCCAGGCCCATCTGCTCCAGCGGTGCAGCCTCGGGCTCGACACCGTTCTCGATGTCGGTGGCACCGTGGGTCTTGCCGAAGGTGTGGCCACCGACGATCAGCGCCGCGGTCTCGATGTCGTTCATCGCCATGCGGCCGAACGTCTCGCGGATGTCGATGGCGGCGGCCAGGTAATCCGGATTGCCTTCGGGCCCTTCGGGGTTGACGTAGATCAGACCCATGTGGCTGGCGCCCAGCGGGTTCTCCAGCTTGGTGCGGTCACCGTCGGCGCCGGCGTAGCGTTCCTGCGACCCCAGCCACTCGTGCTCGGCGCCCCAGTAGATGTCCTCCTCGGGCTCCCAGAAGTCCGGGCGGCCGAAGGCGAAGCCCGCGGTCTTGAAGCCCATGTGCTCCATCGCCCGGTTGCCGGCGTAGACGATCAGGTCGGACCACGAGATCTGCTTGCCGTACTTCTTCTTCAGCGGCCACAGCAGGCGGCGGGCCTTGTCCAGGCTGACGTTGTCGGGCCAGCTGTTCAGCGGGGCGAAGCGCTGCATGCCGCGTCCGCCGCCACCGCGGCCGTCCTCGACGCGGTAGGTGCCCGCGGCGTGCCAGGACATCCGGACGAACAGGGGGCCGTAGTGACCGAAGTCGGCGGGCCACCAGTCCTGCGAATTGGTCAGCAGCTCATCGAAGTCGCGCTGGAAGGCCTCGACATCGAGAGACTTGACGGCCTCGCGGTAGTCGTAGCCCTCGTCCGACGGGTCGATGGCGGGGGGATTCTTCTGAAGGATCTTCAGATTGACCGCGTTGGGCCACCAGTCGCGGTTGCTGCCGCCCTCGACGGGGGGCTTGATGACCATCGGACAGCCGCTTTCGGCGGGTTCCGTCTGTGCTTCACCAATCGGGGGGTGAGTTTCGGCGTCGGCCATGACAAATCCTTTCCGGGGCTGGCGGGTTAAGGGTTATCTAGTTGGGGCAGTGGAACATTCGGGGCAAGTACCCCAATAGATGACCTCGGCTTCATCGATCTCGAAACCGTGGTCATGTGACGCGGTCAGGCATGGGGCAGACCCGGCCGCGCAGTCCACGTCGGCGATTGCGCCACACGATCGGCACACGACGTGGTGGTGGTTGTCGCCGATACGTGATTCGTATCGGGCGACCGAACCGGATGGTTGGATGCGCCGTACCAGGGCTGCTGCGGTCAGCGCATGCAACGAGTCATACACGGCCTGGTGGGAGACCTCGGGCAGGTCTTCACGCACCGACCGGATGATCGTTTCCGTATCGGCGTGCGGATGTGCATGGACTGCATGCAGCACCGCCACTCGGGGGCGGGTCACACGCATGTCGGCACTTCTCAGCATCTGCTGGAAGTCCGCGGTTGTCGCCACGGGACCGAGTCTGGCCCGTTTTCTGGAATTAGTCAAGAATAAAATTCTCGCCAATCCGAGGTGAACGGTGAGGAGCTAGACGAGCTCCAGCCGGCGTGCCATGTCCGAGACGAACAAGCCGTCGGGATCGACCTTGCGTCGCACCGCCAGCCACTCTTCGATGCGCGGGTACATGGCGTGGAACGTCTTGGCCGTGGTCCGTGAGTCCTTGGCGGTGTAGAGCCGGCCGCCGAATTCCATTACGCGGCGGTCGAGTTCGGTGAGGAACTCACTGAGGCCTGCCTTGATCTGGAAGTCGACGCAGACGTTCCACCCAGGGATCGGGAAGCTCAGAGGCGCCTGGTTGCCCGGGCCGAACAGCTTGAACACATTGAGGAACGAGTAGTGCCCGGACCGCTGGATGTCGATCATGATGCGCTTGAACTCGTCGACGGCCTCGGTGGGCACCACGAACTGATACTGGGTGAATCCGCTCGAACCGTACGCGCGGTTCCATTCACCGACCATGTCCAGCGGGTGGTAGAACTGCGTCAGGTTCTGCGCCTTACCCCGGTAGGTCTTGCCCAACCGGTACCACGCCTCGGTCATCGCACCGAAGATGAGCTTGTTGCCCAGGCCGTTGGGGAAGATGTCCGGCGCAGTGAAGTACTGCGGCGCATCGAATTTCAGCGGATCGCGCTGCAGGTTGGCAGGCAGTTGGTCGAGTTTCGCCAGCGAGCCGCGGGAGATCACGGCGCGGCCCAGCTTGGGCGGGGCGCTCATCGCATCGAACCAGGCCGACGAGTAGGTGTAGTTGTCCTCGGTGCCGTCGCTGTGGAACTCGATGGTCTCGTCGAGGCCGTGGGTCACATCGCCGTCGGCGATGAAATACGCGGTCTCCGTGGGGGTCATCTCGATCGTGGCCCGCAGGACGATGCCGGTCAGGCCGTTACCGCCGACCGTCGCCCAGAACAGCTCGGCTTCGGGGCCGTCCGGGGTGAGCTTGCGGATCTCGCCACTCGCGGTCAGCAGATCGATCGAGCGCACGTGGTTGCCGAAGCTGCCTGCGCTGTGGTGATTCTTGCCGTGGATGTCACAGCCGATGGCGCCGCCGATGGTGACCTGCCGGGTACCCGGCAGCACCGGAACCCACAGACCGTGGGGCAGTGCGGCGCGCATCAATTGGTCGAGGTTCACCCCGCCGTCCACGTCGACCAGCCGGGAACCGGCGTCGATCGAGTGGATCTGGTTCAGCGCGGACATGTCGATGACGAGCCCGCCACCGTTCTGCGCGTTGTCGCCGTACGAACGGCCCAGGCCGCGGGCGATCACGCCCCGGCCCTTCTCCTCGGCGGCCCTGGTCACGGCCTTGACAATGACCTCGGGATCGCTGGTAGAGAGCACCTGTGCCACGGTCGGTGCGGTCCGGCCCCAGCCTGTCAGGCGCTTGGGAGTGGTCGGCAAGTCAGTAGTCGACATCGCAGAGAAGCGTACCCGGCAGTAGTCACGGACCGGCCGGACTGAACGCCGAGTGTGACGTGATGGTTGTCAGATCGGTGCGCAGAACAGCCCCGGCGTCACTTTCGCGGAGGCGATGCCAACCTCAGCGCAGTTTGAAGATCACCGCACGTTGCACGATGAAGTTGATCACCGTCGCGGTGCCCTGGGCGATGACGAAGGCCACCGGCACTCGCCAGGGCTGGTTCTCGAACTGCATGTAGAACACGAAGTTGATGCCCACCTGCACCGCGTACGTGAGTGCGTAGAGAACGCAGACTGCGATGAACCGGGCCCTGCTGGGCGGCGCCTGGAAGGTCCAGCGCCGGTTGATCAGGTAGGCCGTGGTGGTTCCGGCGATGAAGCTGATGGTCTTGGCGACGTTGACCCGGATGTCCTCGTCGACGTGCCAGACCGTGGCGAACAGCCGAAGGAGGGTGACGTACAGGCCGAAGTCCACGATCGCGGCCAGTCCGCCGGTGACGAGGAACCGGAAAGCCTGCGTTTTGAGGTCAAGAGTCGGCGACATGACAGGTTCGGCCACCCGGGCAGCTTAGCGAGGGCCTAACGTTCAGTCGTGTTGCAGACGGTGCTCAACGACCTCGGGATCGCGGTGTTCGCGTCGTCGGGGGTCATGGTGGCGATCCGCAAGGGCTTCGATCTGTTCGGGATCGCGGCCCTGGGCGTGCTGACCGGCGTGAGTGGCGGGGTGATCCGTGACGTCTTCCTCGGCGTCCATCCGCCCGTCTCCATTCAGCACTGGCCGAACATCACGGTGGCGCTGGCGGCGACGGTGGTGGCCACCCTCACCGCGAAGTACCTCATCCGGTTCAACCACATCGTGTTGCCGCTGGATGCGATCGGCATGGGTTTTTTCGCGACCTCGGGCGCGGCGTTCGCCGTCGACCACGGAGCCAGCTGGTTCGCGGCCGTGCTGATCGGAATGACCACCGCCATCGGCGGCGGCATCATCCGCGATGTGCTGGTCCGCGAGATCCCGATGTTGATGCGGCCTGCCGATCTCTATGCCGTGCCCGCCTTGATCGGTGCGACGGCCTACGCCGTCATCGACTATTTCGGACCGCAGTGGGTCGGCCTGGTGGTGGGCTCGGTACTGGCGACGACGCTTCGGCTGGCCGGATTGATATTCGGGTGGCGGCTGCCCACCGGGCCGGCAGACCTGATCGTCGGTGAGGGCTCCTAACGCAACGTAGCTGAAAGTACGCCGCGCAACGCGTCGACCGCAGGACCGAAGGCATGCTCGGCGGGGGCCCCGAAACCGATGATCACCCCGTCCGGGTCCGGTGTGTCCGGTCCGGCCAGGGGGTGGCGCATCAGCGACAGCCCGTTCAACGCGATGCCGGCCTCACCGGCCCGGCGCAGCACCTCGGGTTCGGCTCCGTCGGGCAGCGTGAGCAGCATGTTGACTCCTGCAGCCAGACCGCCGATGCCCAGGTCGAACCCGGCCAGTGCGGCCACAAGGATGTCGCGTCGTTGCCGATAGCGGTTGCGCATCCGCCGGATGTGCCGGTCGTAGCCGCCGCTGCGGATGAAGTCGGCCAGCGTCAGTGCCGTGAGGGCGTCGACGTGGTACTGCGCCCCGCCGGCCGCCGCGATGACCGGATCGATCAACGCCTCGGGCAGCACCATCCAACCCACGCGCATCACCTGCGCCATGCTCTTACTGGCCGAGCCCAGGTAGACGACCCGTTCGGGGTCCAAGGACTGCAGGGCGCCGACGGGCTGACGGTCGTAGCGGAACTCGCCGTCGTAGTCGTCGTCCAACACGTATCCGTTGGCGCGTTGTGCCCAGTCGATGACTGCGGTGCGGCGGGCCGGGTGCAGCGCCATGCCGAACGGACTCTGGTGCGCAGGAGTAAGTAGTACGGCGGACACATCGAGTCTCTCCAGATCGCCGATCACCGCACCGTGGTCGTCGACCCCGATCGGCATCGTCGGCACGCCCAGCGCCGCGAGCACGTCGCGAAAGATGAACAGCCCGTGGGCTTCTACCGCGATGGGGCGGCCGGTGCCCAGCACCCGCCCGATCAGGTCGACGCCGTCGCGGACCCCGGAGCAGATCACGACCGACTCCGGTGTCGTCCGCACGCCCCGCACCCGGCCCAGGTATTCGGTGAGTGCCTCGCGCAGCACCAGCGGTCCGCGCGGATCGCCCATTCGCAGCGCGGATACGGGCGCATCGGTGATGGCCCGGCGAGCCGATGCCAACCAGGCCGACCGTGGGAACTGAGAGACATCAGGGGAGCCGGGCATCAGATTGTGCCGAGGGGCCGTGGGAATGCGGCGAGGGCGCGGCGCCGACGGCGGGACCGTGGTCCGCGCTACCCAGGTGCCCGCTCCCTGACGGGAGCCCAGCCAGCCCTCGGCGACCAACTCGGCGTAGGCCTCGGCAACGGTGTTGCGGGCCAGACCCAGATCGGAGGCCAGCGTGCGTGACGGTGGCAGTCGGGTGCCGGCACTCAGGCTGCCGGTCCGGACTCCGTCCCGGAGTGCGGTGAGCAGCTGTTCGCGGGCGGTACGGCTGCCCGGTTCGATCTTCGTACGCAGCTCGAGGTGTAGATCCCGGCCAAAATTGGCCCATGAAGTCACCACAGTATTGAACCATCTGGGCGGTACTTTCCCGGCTAGCGTTGGTGGCATGACACAGACACTCGAGCCCGCCGCCACCGTGGACCGCCTCAAGATCTACAAGGTCTCGCCCGGGCTCTACGACGCGATGATGACGCTGTCGAACGCCGCCGCCAAAGACCTCGACCCGACCATCGGCGAGCTGGTCAAGATCCGCGCATCTCAGATGAACCGCTGCGCCTTCTGCCTCGACATGCACACCCACGACGCCCGCCAAAACGGGGAGACCGAGCAGCGGTTGTCTCTGATCGCCGCCTGGGAAGAGGCAGGCGATCTGTTCACCGAGCAGGAGCAGGCGGCATTGGCGTTGACCGAGGCTGTCACTGATCTGACCCGCGGACCCGTGTCCGACACCGTCTACGCCCGTGCGGCGGCGGCCTTCACCGAACGCGAGCTGGGTCAGGTCATCTCCATGGCGGTGACGATCAATGCGTGGAACCGCATCAATGCGGTGGTGAAGGCGGTTCCGCCCAGGCGGCGATGACCGCTGAGCGGCCCCGGAAGCCACGTTCCCCATCGCTGCAAGTGTGATGTCGGCCACAAAAAGGAATAACGGCTGCGGGGTCGCCGAAGGATCTTCGGCCGGTGTAGTTAATCCAGACGTTCCGCGGCGCGTAACGGGACGTTTACACAGCAAGCGCAAACGTGGAGCCGTCGGCGGGGTGGGTTGCGATATTGACGATGGTGACGGCAATCCTTCTGCTCAGCGTGATTGACTCCCCGGCTGTCCACGGAAATGGCGAAATAGCAGTTCCGGCGCCATGGCGAGGGCTTGTGGCGGTGTTCTCGCGGCCCGCGTAGGCGAACGCGACGCCCCGTGCTCTCAGGTAACGGACAGCGACGGTGTGTCGCGTTCGGCTGCTGATCCAGCAAACTTTGTGCCAAGGTTTGTCTGCTCGGTGGCCGGAAACCGTTGGCGTTGCCGCCCGGGTAATGCCCGGTTACGTTGCTCCTGCCAATCATGAGCACGGCATGAGAACCGGATGTGACCTGCCTAATCGGGTAGCGGATCGCCCATGTATCTCTGGGGTGGGGACCCTGGTTGGTGAAGAACGAATCGGATCACCGACACAGCTAGGGAGAACATGTTGGCATTCAGTCGGGTGCTGGTCGCATTGGTGACCGCAATGGCAGGGGTCTTTGCGGGCCTCTTCATAGGCACGGCCACTTCTCATGCGGGCCTGGACAATGAACTGAGCCTGGTCGATGGTCAGGATCGGACCCTGACGGTTCAGCAGTGGGACACCTTCCTCAATGGTGTGTTCCCGCTGGACCGCAACCGGCTGACCCGCGAGTGGTTCCATTCCGGCCGCGCCAAGTACACCGTCGCCGGCCCGGCTGCCGATGACTTCGAGGGCACCTTGGAGCTGGGCTACCAGATCGGCTTCCCCTGGTCGCTGGGCGTCGGGATCAACTTCTCGTACACGACCCCCAACATCCTGATCGACGATGGTGACATCACGGGCCCGCCCTTCGGCCTGAACTCGGTGATCACGCCGAACCTGTTCCCAGGCGTGTCGATCAGCGCGGACCTGGGCAACGGCCCCGGCATCCAGGAAGTCGCCACCTTCTCGGTGGACGTCAAGGGTCCCGCCGGTGGTGTGGCGGTGTCCAACGCGCACGGCACCGTGACCGGTGCGGCCGGCGGCGTGCTGCTGCGTCCGTTCGCCCGGTTGATCGCCTCGACCGGTGACAGCGTCACCACCTACGGCGAGCCCTGGAACATGAATTAAGGACATCAACGTCCAGCAGTCGTTCCCGATCGGCGCGTCCCGCTTCTTCTTCGAGGAGCTGGGCGCGCCGATTGTCTTTTCGGCGCTACGGTGGCCCCATGACGCAGCAGGGCCCGGTTTCGGTGCTCGGGGAAGACGAGTGCTGGCAGTTGTTGTCCAGCGTGACGCTGGGGCGCCTGGTCACGACGGTCGGCACCCGACTCGAAATCTTCCCGGTCAACTTCGTCGTCCAGCGTCGCACCGTGTTGTTCCGCACCGCCGAGGGCACCAAGCTGATCAGCGCCCTGTGGAATGACCGGGTGCTGTTCGAGGCCGACGAGCACAACGTCGTCGGGGGCTGGAGTGTGATCGTGCGGGGCGAACCGCAGCTTCTTGAGACGCCGGATGAGATCGCCGAGGCCGACAGCGGGCAGCTGCTCTCATGGATTGCCACCACGAAACGTCGCTACGTCCGCATCCGCCCGAAGGAGATCTCCGGACGGAGCTTCGTGTTCGGCTCCGAACCGGAGGATGGGTAGCGGTCTTACACCCAGTAGGGCACGCGTGCCCGGTACTGGCGCATGGCGATGGCCGCGAAGCCCCAGCCGATCGCCGTCAGGACCAGCACCACAATCCAGTGCCGTGCTTCCTGATCGGCGCCCAACAGTGGGGCTCGCACGATGTCCAGGTAGTGGAGCAGCGGATTGATCTCGACGATCTTCGCCCACGATCCGGCGCCCTGCTGTTGCAGCGTCGACTCGTTCCAGATGATCGGAGTCATGAAGAACAGCAGCTGTACCACCGAGGCCAGCAGCGGACCGATGTCGCGGTAGCGGGTGGCGAGGATGCCGAAGCAGATCGACACCCATACGCAGTTCAGCACGATCAGCCCGAGTGCCGGGATGACCGCCAGGTCAGTCCACTTCCATGGTTTCGGATAGACGATCGCGATGATCACGAAGATGACGATGTTGTGGCCGAACAGGATCAGCTGCCGCCACACCAACCGGTAGACGTGAACCGACAACGGGGTCGGAAGTTGTTTGATCAGACCCTCATTGGCGATGAACACCTCGGAGCCCTCGAGGATCGAGGCATTGATCAGATTCCAGATGATCAACCCGAGGGTGACGTAGGGCAGGTGCTCTTCGAGGGGCAGCTTGAACAGCTTCGAGTACAGCAGGCCCATCGCCACCGCGGTGGTGCCGGTGGCGATCGTGATCCAGAACGGGCCGAGCACACTGCGCCGGTAGCGCTGCTTGATGTCCTGCCAGCCCAGGTGCAGCCACAGCTCGCGCTTACTGAAACCTTCGCGCAGATCGCGCACGGCCCGGGCCATGGTCTTGGAGTCGGACGCCGCGTCGGTGAACGTCATCTGTTACTACCCCCGTCGCTTCGCTCGGCCCGGAAAAACCTTTCGCTACTGCCCAACCGCCGCAGGCGGATCCATTCGCGCAGACCCGCCGGGTCGCGGCGGGATACCAGAAAGTACCAGCCGAACCGCACCCACTCCTGCGGCAGCAGTTTGCGCAGACCTGGCTGGGACAGCAGGTAGCCCCGGTTGCGGTAGGTGAAGAATCGCTTCGTCTCGTCGTCCGGGTATTGCGTATGCATCCGGCCGCCCAGGATCGGCTTGAACTCATCGGTCCCGCACGGGTGCAGATAGCTTGCGGTCAAACAGGTTCCGAACGGCAGGCCGGAGCGGACGAGTCGCCGGTGTAGCTCGACCTCGTCGCCGCGGACGAACAGGCGCAGATCCGGGACGCCGACGGACTCGACTGCGGCGGCCCGGAACAGGGCACCGTTGAACAGTGAGGCGATACCGGGCAGCAGATCACCCTCACCCTCGGTGCGTAACTCGCTGACCAGTCGACGCCACACCAGCCCGCGGCGCAGCGGGAACGCCAGGCGCTCCGGATCGTCGAGGTTGCACACCATGGGCGAGACCTCGGCCAGGCTGTACTGCTCGGCACAGGCCAGCAGAGTGGCAAGCACCGTGTTGTCGGCGGGACGGCCGTCGTCGTCGGCCAGCCAGACCCAGTCGGCTCCCTGGGCCAGGGCATGCAGCATGCCCAGCGCGAAACCGCCTGCGCCACCGAGGTTTCGGCGGGATCCGAGATACGTTGCCGGTACCGGCTGGCTCAGGACCAGCTCGCGTACCTCCTCGTCGTTGTCATTGTCGACGACGATCAGGTGATCGGGTTTGCGGTCCTGGTTGACCACGGCCGCCAGGGATTTGGTGAGCAGTTCACGACGCCGGTGCGTGACGATGACCGCGATGACGGTTTCAGGCTCCACGCGCCGTTTCCTCCAACACCTCGCGCACATGCCGGGCCGCATCCGGTCCCTCGTAGGCGCCGACGACCTCTTCGATACCGCCGGTCATCCGGATGGTGCCGTGGTCGATCCACATCGCGGTCTTGCACAGGCGGGCCAGGAACTCGTTGGAATGGCTTGCGAACACCAGGATTCCGGAACGTTCGACCAGGCTCTGCAGCCGTGACTGCGCCTTCTTCAGGAACTCCGCGTCGACGGCCCCGATGCCTTCGTCGAGCAGCAGGATCTCGGGGTCGATGCTGGTGACCACGCCCATCGCGAGGCGCACCCGCATACCGGTCGAGTACGTCCGCAACGGCATCGACAGGTACTCGCCCAGTTCGGTGAACTCGGCGATCTCGTCGACCTTGGCCAGCATCTGCTTGCGGGTCTGCCCGAGGAACAGTCCACGGATGATGATGTTCTCGAAGCCCGAGATCTCAGGGTCCATCCCGACACCGAGGTCGAACACCGGAGCCACCCGCCCACTCACCGTGGCCGAGCCTCGCGTCGGCTCGTAGATACCCGAAAGTAGCCGCAGCAGTGTGGATTTGCCGGCGCCGTTGTGGCCGACCAGCCCGACCCGGTCGCCCATTTTCAGCGACATCGTGATGTCGCGCAGTGCTTCGATGACGACGACGTTGGACTCGTTGCGTCCGATGGCGCCGCCGGCCTTGCCGAGGAACGCCTTCTTCAGCGAGCGGGTCTTGGCATCGAAGATGGGGAACTCCACCCACGCTTCGCGCGTCGAGATAAACGGTTCAGACAACTCAGACCTACAGGTACTGACCGGTGCCGGAGTGCGACGGGCCGCCGCGCTGCCCGCCCGGGACCTGTAGTCCTGGCGGAAGTGCGCCCTGGCGCATCTGCTCGAGCTGCGCGCGGGCCGCCATCTGCTGGGCGAACAACGCCGTCTGGATGCCGTGGAACAGGCCTTCCAGCCAGCCCACCAGCTGGGCCTGCGCGATGCGGAGTTCGGCGTCCGACGGCACGCTCTCCTCGGTGAAGGGCAGCGTCAGCCGCTCGAGTTCGTCCCGCAGTTCAGGGGCCAGACCGTCCTCGAGCTCGCGGATGCTGGTCCGGTGGATGTCGCGCAGCCGCTCCCGGCTGGCGTCGTCGAGCGGAGCGGCGCGCACCTCCTCGAGCAGTTGCTTGATCATGGTGCCGATGCGCATGACCTTGGCCGGTTGTTCGACGAGGTCGGTCAGCGCCTTGCCGTCGGCGTCGGCATCGGTCTCATCGGCCGTGCTGGCGAGGATCTCGATGTTGTCATCGTCGGGGTTGATGGTCATGGCCTTCCCTTGGATCGGTCGTGTCAGTTCGTCTTCTTCGCCGCGTTCTCTCCGTGCCAGCGGTAGATGCGGTCCTCACCGTTGTCGTAGATCTTCTCCCACGACCGTGAGCTGTCTAGCGACACTAGTCCGTCGGGCATGACGAACCCCCGGACCACCGGTGTGCTGGTGAGCACGTAGCGGATGTTGAGTGCCTCGACCGCCTCGGCAACGCGGGGATCGGTGTCGGCATCATCTGCGTATGCCCAGAAAATGAACCGGTGATACCCCGGACCTTGCTGCATCGGGTAGTCGTAGTGGGTCCACAGCGGGTGTAGCCCCGAAACCGCGTACATCCAGGCGGTGCCGTCGGTGTTGGCGTCGCCGATCAACGTGGTGCGGGCATCCGGCAGTTCGGCCAGGTAGGCGAAGGCCTCGAGGTCCTTCGCGCCGATCATCACCGAGTCGTACTTCTGCCCGAACAGGTACTTGTGCCGGGGAAAGTAGTGCCAGGCCAGGCCCACTGTGGTGGCGACCAGTGCGACGGCCGCCGTCGCGTGGATCCAGGTCGGGCGGGCGCCGGCCCGGCGCAGCGCAGCGGCGCCCAACAGGACCAGTGCGCCCAGACCGATCGCCGCCATCGGCGCGTACAGAAGGGTGACCACCGCCGACAGTCGGCGCGGATCGCTGTAGAACAGGTCGCTGAACTTGCCGGTGATGGCGCCCACCGGCCCGCCGAACGGTGCGCCGGAATGCACGATCGACGCGATGAGGATCAGCCACACCGCGAGCGGCCACCAGATCTTCTTGACCAGCATGACCAGTCCGCCGATGGCGGCCAGAGCGATGAGGGCGTTCTGGATCGGGAAGTCGTTGAGGTGGCGGGTGTGCTGGACGACGGCCGCGAACAGCGAGTACTTCTTGCCGAGGTGGTTGACGAAGGCGTGGCCGACGATGATGTCCGCCTGCTGAAGGACCCCCAGAAACTGGGGGAGCAGGATCAGCAGGGTCGGCACCGCGACGGCGGCCAGCGTCAGGAAGTCGGACAGCCGGCCGCGCACCGGCTGCCACAGCGCATGCCCCAGCCACCAGACGGCCACCAGCAGCGCCGTCACCACGCCACCCGTCAGGTGCACCGAGAAGACGCCGACCGTGGCGAGCACGGCCAGGCCGATGCGGTCGCGATGGGCCGGGGTCGAGGCGATCAGGGCGAACACCGGCACCGCGAGGCCGTAGGCCACCAGATTGGGCATGGCCGCCACATCGAACTCGACGTAGGGCACCGCGGTGAACGACGCGGCGAGTGCGGCGGCAGTGCCCGCAACCACAGCGGTGCGCATCTGGCAGGTGTGCGGGCGAACCATCTTCCACGTCAGCACCGCGGCGCTCACCGGGAACAGCCATACCGCCGCGACGACCGAACTCACCGTGTACGCGGTGGTCGCGGCGGCACCGGTGACCTGGCAGTAGACAGCCGCAAGGGCATGGAAGGCCGACGGGTAGTAGAGCGCCTCGTGGGTCTCGACGTTGCGCAGTTCGCCCATGTGGGTCGGAGAGGCCTGGCCGGTGTCGAGGATCCACCTGATGGTGTTGGCGTGCCACACCGAGTCCCAGGTGCTGGGGACGGATTGCCAGTGCACGAGTCCGGCGAATGCGGCGGCGGCGATCAGGACGGCGCCGAGCACCACCCCCACCGCAACCACCGATGCCGGCCGCAGCGCGATGCCCGACGCCTCGGCGTCGCGGTCCCGATAGCGGGCCAGCAGCCTCCGCAACCCGGCCGCAATGGCGGCAACGATGCCTACAGCAAACAAAGCTGACCATGCGTTCCACGGGACGCCGATGGCCCCGAGTGGAACGATCGTCAACGCGACGGTGCCGTAGGTCAAGGCTGGACCCACTGCGACCGCCGTCGACACGGTGAGTCCACCCGCCCTGGCTATCAACGCCCCGGGTATTACCAGCAACAACAGTGCGATTAGCACTCCGAACCCGAAGCCCACTGGACTAGTATGGCTGCCCAGGGCGACCCGGTCCGAGCATGGTCTCGGAAGTGCAAACGTGCGGTCGGGCGCTCACCAAATCGTGTCGGTTTGTGATATTCGCGGACGCTCTAAGGTGGCTGGCATGGCATACGACGTCGCCCGGGTGCGTGGCTTGCATCCGTCATTGGGCGATGGGTGGGTCCACTTCGATGCCCAGAACGGCATGCTGGTGCCCGATTCCGTCGCAACGACGGTGTCCACTGCGTTCCGAGGCTCGATGCCCACGGCAGTGGGACCGCACCCATCGGCACGCCGCAGCGCGGCCGTCCTCACCGCTGCCCGTCAGGCTGTCGCCGACCTGGTCAACGCCGATCCGCGGGGCGTGGTGCTGGGCGCCGACCGGGCCCAACTGCTGACCTCGCTGGCCGAGGCCTCCTCCAGTCGGGTCGGGCTCGGCTACGAGGTCGTGGTCACCCGCCTGGATGACGAGGCGAACATCGCGCCCTGGTTGCGGGCGGCGAATCGCTATGGCGCCAAGGTCAAGTGGGCCGAGGTCGACATCGAGACGGGTGAGCTGCCGTCCTGGCAGTGGGAAGGGCTGATCGACAAGCCGACTCGTCTGGTGGCCATCGCTTCGGCATCGTCGACGTTGGGGACCGTCACCGATCTGGGTGAGGTGACCAAGCTCACGCATGAGGTCGGCGGAATGGTGGTCGTCGACCACTCGGCCGCGGCCCCGTACCGGCTGATCGACATCAACGAGATCGACGCCGATGTCGTTGCTCTCAACGCTGTGCCGTGGGGTGGCCCTCCGATCGGCGCCCTGGTGTTCCGCGACCCGTCGGTGATCGACTCGCTGGCCTCGGTGTCGTTGAACCCCCAGGCGACCGGCCCGGCCCGCCTCGAGGTGGGCATGCACCAGTACGGCTTCCTGGGCGGCGTGGTGGCCAGCATCGAGTACCTGTCGAATCTCGATGACACGGCCAGCGGCTCGCGGCGCGAACGGCTGGCCGTGTCGATGCAGTCGGCCGGGGCGTATCTGGACCGCCTGTTCGAGTACCTGGTGGCCTCGCTGCGCTCGTTGCCGTTGGTGATGGTGATCGGCAGGCCGGAGTCGCAGATTCCGGTGCTCAGCTTCGTGGTGCGGGACGTGCCGGCCGAGCGGGTGGTGCAACGGCTGGCCGACAACGGCATCCTGGCGATCTCGAATGCCAGCTCCCGCGTGCTGGACGTGATCGGGGTGAACGACATCGGTGGCGCGGTGACCGTGGGGTTGTCGCACTACTCGACGGGCGCCGAGGTCGATCAGCTCGTGCGGGCCCTGGCCTCGCTGGGCTGATCGCGCTACACCGTCAGGACGATCTTTCCCGACACCTCGCCGGAGGCGAGCAGTTCGTGGGCCTGCTGAGCCTGCTGGATGGGCAGTTCGGCACCGATGATCGGCCGCACCCGCCCGTCGGCGATCATCGGCCACACGTTGTCGAGGACCGCCCGCACGATCTCGCCCTTGCCGCCGGGTCCGTCGACGGGCCGGGGACGCAGCGAGGTGGCGATGACGCCGGCGCGCTTACCGAGCAGCTTGGCGATGTTCAGCTCGGCCTTGATGCCGCCCTGCATGCCGATGATCACCAGCCGTCCCCCGGTGGCCAGGGCGTCGACATTGCGGTCGAGGTAGGCGGCGCCCATGATGTCGAGGATCACGTCGGCGCCGGAGCCGCCGGTCTCGGCCCGCAGCCGCTCGACGAAGTCCTCGTCCCGGTAGTTGATCGTGACGTCGGCGCCGAGCTCGCGGCACAGGGCGAGTTTCTCCGCCGACCCGGCAGTTACGGCGACCCGCGCGCCGAGCGCGTGGGCCACCTGGGTGCCGTGGGTGCCGATGCCGCTGCCGCCGCCGTGGAACAGGACGAGCTGACCGGCCTCCAGGCCCGCGGTCATCATGACGTTCGACCACACCGTGCAGGCCACTTCGGGCAGACCTGCGGCCTCGCTCAGGGCAACGCCATCAGGCAATGGCAGCACCTGGGCGGCGGGTACGGCGACGTATTCGGCATAGCCGCCGCCGGCGAGCAATGCGCACACGGGTTGCCCAACTGACCAGTCGGTAACATTCGCGCCGAGCTCGGCGACGGTGCCCGACACCTCCAATCCGATGACCTCGCTGGCGCCTGGCGGGGGCGGATACTTGCCCGCCGCTTGCAGCAAGTCGGCCCGATTGACGCCCGCGGCCTGAACCCGAATGAGAACCTCGTCGTTTGCTGGTGTGATATCAGCGATGTTTTCCCAGGTCAGATGGCCATCGACGGAAGCGACAATTGCATGCATTTTTTCTACGCTACAAGCCTTCTATTTCCCGAGCGCAGCAATACTGACGTCCCTTACGATTGCGCCCATGGCGGGGATGATTGCGGGGCGCACGGCGGGTGACATGCCGGGCCTGGACATCGCCGAGCAGAGGTCATGGCAGAACTACCTCGACTCGGCGCTGCGAATGTATGCGACCTTGAACCGGTCGTTGGTAGATGCGCATCATCTGACGCTGAATGATGTGCGCCTGCTCGATATCTTGGACAAGTCGTCGACCGGGTCGGCGCGGATGGGTGACTTGGCCGAGCGGCTGATGTCTCTGCCCAGCCGGGTGACCCGGCAGATCCGACGGCTGGAAGTTCAGAACCTGGTGACCAGGTGTGCCAGCCCGGACGACGGGCGCGGCGTGGTCGCCACGATCACCGAAGAAGGCAGGGTCGCTGTCCGCGAGGCGATGGTGACGTACGGGCAGGGTGTCCGCTCGCACTTCCTCGGCAGGCTTTCGCGTCCACAGATCGCGGCGATGGGGGAGAACTGTCGCCGCATCAGCGTCGCATTGAAGAACGGATCGCCGCCCGCGCACATCGGCCGGGTGTGAAGCCCGTACTCTTGTCGGCGGTGGCGTGGCAGAGCGGCCTAATGCACTCGCCTTGAAAGCGAGAGACGGCTAACACCGTCCGGGGGTTCAAATCCCTCCGCCACCGCCATCAGGCGTATGAGCCGGTTGGTCGTCAGCCGAGGAGTTCGGCGCGTTCGGTTTCAGCTCGGCCGAGGTCAATCGTTCAGACCGTAAGTGCCCGCAGATAGCGGCGGCGGAAGAAGCGCTGCGCGATCAGCAGTGCGGGAAACAGCGGCCGCCAGGGTCCTTCGGGTGCGGGCCGCGTCAGGGACCGCAGTGTCAGAAATACTGTGCCGACGGCGTTTCGGTGCACGATGAATGCCTCTTCGCCACACACGGGGTGTCCGAGTCGCGTGCCGTACGCGAAACCGCAACGGTCGTCGTTGTCGACGACAGCGACGACTCGTACCGGCTCGCGTACGACGACAGGCCCCCACCTTGCCGTGATGCAATAGTCGGCACCTTCAGCGGCAACGCTGTCCGGTGTGACATCGAAGCCGCTGCGCCGCTTGATGCCCCACTTCATCACCTCGGCCGTCGCGAAGATCCACACGGCATCCCCGTGGCCCACGACGATCGTGTGCTCGAAGCGGCGGAAGGTCGGTGGGTTGGCCGTCCAGACATCGCGGGCCGGTTGGGTCAGGCTTGCACCGGCATAGGTCAATTCCGCCGGAAATGTCGGCATGGGAACAAGGGTACGGCTGGGCTTGTTGTGCGACCGAGGCGATACCGGAGCTTCGGTTGCAGTTGCCCTCGTGGTCAGCACTATGTCGTGTCTGTGAATTGCCGACGCGATAGAAGGTGGTGACGGATCGGCGGTCCCGGCTGTGCGCGTGCCGAGTCTAGCGAATCGGACGTTGTCCGCGACACATCGGGTCTCCCTGTGTGCCACAACATCATTCATGTTGATTAGATATGCTCTACGCCGAGGATTGCTGCCACATGCTGGCAGTAATCCTCGGCGTAAGTACTTCCAGGGTTTGGAATGGCTGTGCCTGAGCCCGGTTCCCGGCCGACGCCCAGGATGGCATCCACGTGTTCCAGAGATCTTGGGTTGTAATCAAGTTCGATGCCGTCGACGTTGAATGCGGCGTCGACGGCGCGCTGTGCCAGTTCGGCCGCGTGTTCGGCGGTGTCCGGTCGCCATCGGTCAGTCGCTACTCAGTCCGCCCGCAGCGCATCGAGCATCCCCGGCCGCAGCTGATCTGCGATCTGGTCCCATGGCACCGTCACGACCACGTAGTCACCCATTACATGGGCCACCGACACGTAGACCTCGAGCCCGGCCGGCGTGGGCAGCCAATTATCGGCGATGTCATCGCCCGACACCGAGCCCGCATTGAGCCGCCCGCTGGTGTCCAGCTGCGGCAGCAGCGTCCGCAGCCGGGCCTGCGCTGCAGCGCGATCCTGGTACAGATCGTCGACGGTGACCGGCGTCGCGGTGTGGGTCGCGATCACCACGGTGCCCAAACTGTGATTGGGGTGTGCGGCGCCCTTGCCGTACCAGAGCAGCACCATGCGTCCGGCGACGACGCCGGAGCCGATTCTGGTCACGCCACTGCCGAACCCGCCGGGGAGTTCGCCGTCGTCCACGCTCATGTCGGCGGACTGTGCGGGCATCCCGGCCCGCGAGGCTTGCATGGCAGCGTTGAAGCGCGCGGTGACGGCCGGGTCGCCGCCGGACAGCTGCGGGATGGTCACCGACTTGTCCGGTTGCGAGCCTGGCTCGGTGATCGACGTGATCGTGTAGCCGTGCGCATCGGTGGCCAGTGGTGGGGCCGAGGTGGCGGCGGACGGCTCGTGCGTCGAGCTCGATGGCGTCGTACTGGCCGGTGCCGCAGTGGTTGTCGCACTTGTGGGTACGGCTGGTGGCGCCGGTGCGGTTGTCGGCCCGCAACCGGTGAGGGTGACAGCGGCTACTGCGGTAGCCCCGATCAGTCTTGCCGGCAACATGAAGGTGAATCCTATCGCTCGCAACGGAAAATCATGGTGCGCCACAGCCGGTGGCCCGCAAACCATCAGAACGCGAGTTGCAGCGTGACGAGCGACAGAAGCGCCAGCGGTGCAGAGGCCATGAGTACCAACACTATTGGGACGACCATGCGACCCGCGACAACTGCCACCCATGCGCACCCTGCGGCCACGACGCCACCCACTGCGGCGATGCGGTTACCCAACACGTCAGTCCCCGGTGGTGCGACGCCATTCTCGAATTTGGATGCCATGTCCGTGTCGGAGAGCACCGCGACAGCGACCCGCGGTGACTCGGTTCGTGATTCATGACGCCATCGTGGGTCACGGAGTGGACAACCAGATCGGTAGAACTACGCGATCAACTCGTTGAAGCTCAACCGAATACCGGCAAGCCGTTCGGCCCGATCTGTGGCGGCGGCATGAAACAGGGCGGGATGCCTGGCGCGTACGGCGGCACGCACGGTTGCGGAAAGCACGGTTGCCCATTCCAGTAGGACGGTTGGTTCGGCGGGCACACCGTCATCGGATCGGCCGTGGCGCTCGAGGCGCACGACAGTGCTGTCGCGGCAGCGATCACCGTTGCCGCGAGGGCCGTGTGAAGCATTGCCGAGAACGCGGAAGGCAACTTGTACAACGTCGTTGACGTCATACCCCAAGACCATAGCGGTTAACTGCTCGAGGGGATCTGGTCCGTGGGTTCGCCGTACAGCAATGCGCGCCGACACTAGGCTCGCTCAAATGTGCACGCGAGTCATGTGGCCCGATGCGGGCGATGCGGTTCTGGTCGGCAGGAACATGGACTTCCACAAGGACTTGATGACCAATTTGTGGAAGCAACCCCGGGGCGTCAAACGGGATGACGCGGTATCGGGCAAGCTCACCTGGACCTCGAAGTACGGCAGTGTGATCGCCTCGGCCTTCGACATCACGTCCGTCGACGGCATGAACGAGGCCGGTCTGGCCGGGCACATCCTGTGGTTGGCCGAGTCGACCTACGGTGAGCCGGACGATTCGCGGACCCAACTCGGTCAGGCCATCTGGCTGCAATATTTCCTGGACAACTTCGCCACCGTCGCCGAGGCGACCGCATGGATCGCGCAGACCGATGTCCAGGTGGTGCAGATGGACGATCCGACCGGGGGTGTCCGCCCGGGTCTGCACCTGGCACTCGACGATGCGTCCGGCGACTCGGCGATCATCGAGTACGTCGACGGCAAGGCCCGGGTGTACCACTCGAAGGACTACACGGTCATGACGAATTCGCCGACCTTCGATCAGCAGTTGGAGCTGGTGAAGTCGTTCACCGGTCTGGGTGGCGATCAGCCGATCCCGGGCTCCACCCTGGCCAGCGATCGGTTCGCCCGGGCCAGCTACTACGCCGGCCGGTTGCCCGAGCCGTCTAGTCAGGTGGAGGCCATTGCGAGCATGTTCTCGGTGATACGCAACGCCGCGCAGCCGTTCCGCATCCCGGACCCGGGCAAGCCCGATGCCTCCCAGACCATTTGGCAGGTGGTCCTCGACCTCACCAACAAGCGGTACGTCTACGAGTCCACTACCCGCCCGAACATCGTGTGGGTGGATCTGGCGGATCTCGACTTCTCCGAGGGCAGTCCGCAGCTCAAACTCGACCTGATCGGTGAGCTCGCCGTCCAAGGCGGCATCGCCGGCAACGTGGCCCACAAGTTCGAGGACAAGGGCGCCATGACCTTCCTGTCCCTCGGGTTGCTCCGTGGTTTGGAGAAGGGCGCGGCCGGGGCGAAGTGAGCTGACGCCCGATCCGCTGCGCCTGTTCATTCACCAAAAAATAACCTACGGTCCCGTAACCTACGCTACCGTAGGTTACGAATGGCGCGTTGACGCCGCTGTGTCGCCAACACCTTGGGAGGACTGGAATGGACGCCCAGAGCGGAGTGCTCCACGAACTGGAACCGGTTGTCGCGAGCAACCTCGACCGCCATCTGTCGATGGCGCGGGAATGGTTTCCGCACGACTACGTCCCGTGGAGTCGGGGGCGCGACTTCGCCTTCCTGGACGGGGAAGACTGGCAACCCGAGGATTCGCCGCTGGATCACGTCGCCAAAGTGGCTATGACGGTGAACCTGCTGACCGAGGACAACCTGCCGTCCTACCACCGTGAGATCGCCACGCGCTTCTCCCGGGACGGCGCGTGGGGCACCTGGGTCGGGCAGTGGACTGCCGAAGAGGGGCGCCACAGCATCGCGCTGCGCGACTACCTCGTCGTCACGCGCGGCGTGGATCCCGTTGCCCTGGAACGTCTTCGCATGGCTCATACGGTGGCGGGTTACGACTCTGGTGACAAGACGCCGCTTGCGGCGATGGCCTACGTGTCGTTCCAGGAGCTCGCGACGCGGGTGTCGCACCGCAACACCGGCCGGGCGTCCGGTTGCCTCATTGCCGATCAGTTGCTCGCCCGGATCGCCGCCGACGAGAACCTGCACATGGTCTTCTACCGCAATCTCATGGCGGCAGCGCTGGACATCGCGCCCGACGCTTCGATGATCGCCATCCGCGACGAGGTGGTGAACTTCGCGATGCCGGGCCTCGGGATGGCGGACTTCGCGCAGAATGCGATCACCATCGCCAAGGCCGGCATCTACGATCTGCGCGTCCATCACGACGACGTGGTGCAGCCGGTGTTGCGCTTCTGGCGGATTTTCGACCGAACCGATTTCGGGCCAGAAGGTGAGAAGGCCCGCGAGGAGCTAGCCCAGTTCCTCGATGCGGTTGACGAGCGTGCCCGGTTCTACGAGGAGAAACGCGAGCGCCAGCGCGTCGGCGCAGCTTCCTAGCAACCTGAAGACCGCCGCCGCGCCCCGCGGAACGTGTCGTACATCACACCCTCGGAGAGATTCACCCCGCCGTGATCTTGGGTATCGAGGAGTAGTTGGTGCGAAAAGTTGTCGCGGGTCGGAACGAGTGGGGTCGAAAAATGAATCGGATTGGTCGTTGGTTGGCGGCAGTGGCATCGTCGGTGTTCGTGGCGGGTGGGTGCATCGCCGCTGCCGGTCAGGCTTCTGCGGATTCATGTGCGGACGTGCAGGTGGTATTCGCGCGGGGCACGTTCGAGCCGCCGGGTGTGGGTGGTGTCGGGGACGCGTTCGTCAACGCGCTGCAGGCCAGGACCGGCGGGAAGTCCGTCGACGTCTACGCGGTGAATTACCCTGCCTCACTTGACTTTGCGACTGCGGCCGACGGTGTCGCCGACGCGAGCAACAAGGTCAGGGCCACGGTGGCGGCCTGCCCGGACACCAAGATCGTGCTGGGCGGTTTCTCGCAGGGTGCTGCGGTGGCCGCCTACCTCACCGAGGATGCGGTGCCGCAGGGGTTCGTGTTGCCGCCGAGCATCAGTGGCCCGCTGCCCGCCGACGTGGCCGACCATGTCGCCGCGGTGACGTTGTTCGGCAAGCCGTCGAGCGGCTTCCTGCAGATGATCTACACCGGTGCGCCGCCCATCACGGTCGGGTCCCGCTACACCGCCAAGACCGATGACCTGTGCATCCCGGAGGATCCGGTGTGCTCGCCCGGCGGTAGTGACAACAACGCCCACAACCTGTACGCCGTGAACGGGTTGACGGATCAGGCTGCCGACTACGTGGCCGGCAAGCTGGGGGTCAAGCCGGCGGACCGCAGTGTCGACCAGTCCGCCGGGCGGTAGGAGCTCCCAAGCTGACGCACGCTACTGTTCGGGCACGTTCTCGGATAGGGGAGAGTCAGTGACGGAACAAGAGCAGCAGTTGACGTTTGGGCAGAAGGCCAAGCTGTACCTTCAGGCCGCCGGCGCGTTCGCGCGCAATCCCAAGGCTCTGGTCGCTCTTGTCAAGTACAAGATGGCAGAGCGGAAGTCAGCCAAAGAAGCAGACTGACAATGCTTTACGGTCAGGCCGCGCCCAGTTCGCGTGCGGCCTGACCCAGCATTTCCACGCCGGTGGCGATCTGATCCTCGGTGAGGTTGGCATACCCGAGGATCAGCCCGGGCGGTGCGGTCACAGGGTCGGCGTAACAGGGCCCCAGTGGCTCCAGTCGGATGCGTGACTCGGCGGCACGGCGGGTCAGCTCCTCGAGCGGGAATCCTTCCGGAAACCGCACGGTCAGGTGGACGCCTGCGGCCGCGCCGAGAACCTCGGCCCGGGGTAGGTGCCGCGACAACGCTGCCAGCAGCGCGTCGCGTCGGGCCGGGTAGCGCCGGCGCATCTGCCGTAGGTGGCGGTCGTAGCCCCCGGAGGTCAGGAATTGGGCGAACGCGATCTGATCCATCACCGAGCTGCCGGTGTCGGCAAGGCTTTTGGCGGTTCTGACCCGCTCGATCAGGTGGGCCGGCAACACCATCCAGCCGATGCGCAGTCCGGGGGCCAAGGTCTTACTGGTCGAGCCGAGGTACACCACCCGGTCCGGCGCGACTCCCTGCAGAGCGCCCACCGGCGCCCGGTCGTAGCGGTACTCGGCGTCGTAGTCGTCTTCGATGATCAACCGTCCGGGCTGGGCCCATTCGAGTAGTGCGGTGCGCCGGACGGTGGAGAGCACCACCCCGGTCGGCGATTGGTGGGCCGGGGTGGTCAGCACCGTGGTGGCATTGCAGGCAGCCAGTGCGCCGACGTCGATACCGTTGTCGTCCACCGGGATCGGGACCGGTTCGACGCCGTTGTGGCGCAGGATCATCCGGTGCAACCAGAATCCCGGATTCTCCGCCGCGATCGGCCCGTCCAGGCACCGGGAGAGTAGTGCGATGGCTTGCGTTGCGCCCGAGCACAACACGATGCGGCGTGGGTCGGCGACCACTCCGCGGGTACGGCGCAGGTAGTCGGCCACTGCGCTCCGGGCGGCCGGCAGTCCGTGGGGTGCCACGTAGCCGAATGCGCTGGATTCGATCTCGGCCAGGCCCTGGCGCATGGCCCGTAGCCAGGCCTGACGTGGAAAGCTGGTGAGATCCGGTGAGCCTGGCGCGAAGTCGATGTCGAAGCGCGGGCGGGCGCGGTCGGGACCGAAGCTGCCGGAGGGGGCGGCGTCGACGGCTGCGACCCGGGTGCTGCCGCCCTGGCTGCTGTGCAGGAATCCCTCTGCCGTCAGTTGCTCGTAGGCCTCGACCACGAGCCGTCTCGATACTCCGAGGTCGGCGGACAGCACGCGGGTGGACGGCATCCGCGACGCCGGGGCCAACCGACCGGAACGGATGGCCTCGCGCAGTCCGTCGGCGAGTTGACGATGCAACGGCGCCTTGCTGCCCCGGTCGAGTTCGACGAGCAGCTCCGGACCGGAACTGGTACCCGAATCTGCCATGAAATTGGAGCCTACTCGGAGACCACTGCGGCGTTAGCGTGATGACATGGCCAATGCCGCGCCGCCAGTGCCGCAGACCCGGCGCTACCCCGAAGTGGTCCTCGCCGTGTTCGGCGTCTACTCGGTGATCCTCGGTCTGTTCATGCTGTTCGCGCCGGGCACATTCTTCGACACCCTCGGCGCGTTCGGCACGCGCAACGATCACTACATCCTCGACAACGCCTCGTTCGAACTGCCGCTCGGGCTGATGATGCTGGCGGCGCTGAAGTGGCCGCGTTGGCGCGTGCCCGCGCTGGCCTTCGCCACCGCGCACTGGGCCCTGCATTCGCTGAGTCACCTGATCGACACCAACCACGCCGCAGGCAACTGGGTGGGTTGGCTGGAAGCTGCGGGGCTGGTGCTGACCACGGTGCTACTGGCAATTGCCTTACGTATCAGCATGTCCGACGAGAAGGCAGGGGAACCATAGATGCGTGTCCTGGTGGCGGGTGCAACCAGTGTCCCGGGAATCCCGTTGCTGCGGGAGCTCAACGCGCGCGGTCACGAGGTGATCGGAGTGACCCGCTCGTCGGGCAAGACCGCCCAGATCTCCGCCGAGGGTGCCAAACCGGTGGTGGCCGACGTCCTCGACGCCGGCCAGATCGATGCGGTGCTGGCCGAATTCGCACCCGAGGCGGTGGTGAGCCTGCTGACCACGCTGCCGAAGTGGGGACCGAAACGGCCCAAGGACTTCGGCCCCGCCACCGAACTCTGGAGCCGCGGAGCACCGAACCTGGTGGCCGCGGCCCAACGTGCGGGCGTGCGTCGCGTCGTCGCGGAATCGGTCGTCTTCGCCTACGGCTATGGCACGGACGGGCCGCCCCTGATCGACGAGAGCGATCCCTATCCGGGGCCGCCACCGCCGCACGGTGCCGAGTTCCTGGAGGCGCTGCGGGGCATGGAACGCAGCGTGCTCAGTTCGGGCGAGCGCAGCGGAACCGAGGGAATCGTGTTGCGCTACGGCGTCTTCTACGGGCCGGGGGTCATTCACGACGAACTGTTCCACCGCCTCGCGAAGTGGTGGGCCCTGCCGGCACTGACCGGCCCGGGAGTCCTGTCCTGGGTACACATCGACGACGTCGCCCGCGCCACTGCCGACGCGCTCGACAAGGGTCGGGGCGGGCAGATCTACAACATCGTCGACGACCGTCCGCAGTCGTTCGGCGATTACGTCCGGGAGCTGAGCGGCAAGCTGCACCGACCGCGGCCGGTGCCGATCTCGCACCGTCTGGTCGGACTGCTGGCCTCGTACCCCGCCACCGCGTTCGGTCAGGCGTGGCTGCCGCTGTCCAACGCGAAGGCCAAAGCCGAACTCGGCTGGACGCCTATTCCCCGGTGAACTGCGGTGGGCGCTTCTGGAACATCGCGGTGACCGCCTCGGCCAGATCCTTCGACGGCAGGAATGCCGAATTCCACGCGGCCACGTACCGCAGGCTTTCGGCCACCCTGGCGGTGCGCTGCTGATCCAGCACGTCCTTGACCCCGGCGACGGTCAGCGGCGGGTTGGCGGCGATCTCAGTGGCAGTCGCGTGCGCGGCCGCCAACGAGGCGTCGGCGTCGTCGTACACGTCGTTGACGAGACCGATCTTCTCGGCGCGCGCCGCGTCAATGTCCTTACCCGTCAGAACCAGCTCGCGCAGGTGCCCGTCGGACAGGATCAGCGGCAGGCGCGCCAGGCTGCCCACGTCGGCGACGATGGCCAGCTTGGTCTCGCGCACCGAGAACTTGGCGTCGGCGCTGGCGTAGCGGATGTCCACCGCGCTGATCAGGTCGACGCCACCGCCGATGCACCAGCCGTGGATCGACGCGATGGTGGGGGTGCGGCAGTCGGCGACCGCCGTGATGGCGCCCTGCATCTTGCGCAGTGTGGCGTGGAAATCGGCCCGGGCCTTCGCACCGGCGTCCAGCCCTGGCATCGTCGCGCCCATGGCTGGCAGGTCCAGGCCGTAGCTGAAGTTCTTGCCCGAGCCGGTCAGCACGATCGCGCGCACGTCCGGGTCGGCGTCGAGAGTGCCGAACACGTCGGGCATCTCCGCCCAGAACGCCGGACCCATCGCGTTGCCCTTGCCGGGACCCAGCAGCGTCACCTGGGCGACGTAGTCCTTGATCTCGACGGAAACGGACTCGTACGTGTCAGACATGGGGTGGACACTACCGAGTATGGATGAACTCGATAGCGCCGAGGCCACCCTCGACGTGCTGCAACGCGTGCTGAGCGGCATCACTGCGGACGATCTGTCCCGTCAGACGCCCTGTCGCGAGTTCGACGTGGCGGGTCTGACGGACCACCTGCTGAACTCCATCACCGTGATCGGCTCGGCGGCCGATGCGCAGCTTCCCGAACGTAGGCCAGATACCTCGGTCGAGGAGCAGGTGGTCAGCGCGGCGCGGCCGGCCGTGGCGGCGTGGCGTCGACGCGGGGTGGACGGCACCGTGCCGTTCGGTCCGGGGGAGGCCCCGGCGCGGATGATGGCCCGGATCCTGTCGCTGGAATTCCTGGTGCACGCCTGGGATTACGCCGCGGCCACCGGGCAGACGGTCGACGTGTCGGATGATCAACCGCAGCGTGTCCTGGAGTGGGCGCGGGGAATCATCACGCCCGACGGGCGGGTGCGTGCCGGCTTCGACGATCCGGTGGAGATCGGCGAGGGTGCGCCGGTGCTGGACCAGTTGCTGGCCTTCACCGGCCGCCGGCCGCAGGGTTAGACGCGCTGCAGGTAGAAGTACAGGTAGCGGCCGTCGACCACGGCGGCCTTGCCGTTCATGATGCCGACGACGGTGTTGTCGTCGACGACCTTGAAGTGGTCGTGCACGGGACGGCCGTCGTAGACCATGGTCGCGGTCACCTCGCCGCGGAACTCCTCCAGCCACAGGCTGGCCTCGCCGTTCATCGCCTCGGTGTTGGAGAACTTGTTGCCGTCGGCGTCCAGGCACACGAGCGGTTGGGCCTCGGCGGCCGAGCGGAACGTCTTGCCGAACCAGTTGAGCCGGTTCATGAATCCGTTGGCCTTGTGGCCGGTCTGGAACTCGCCGCCCTTCCACTCGCCGAGCATGAAGTCGATGCTCGCGGGCCGCAACAGCGCCCAGAACGCGTCGAGTTCGGCGTCGGGGATCTGACCCTCGCGGCTGACGAATCCGTCGAACGTGCCGCGTACACCGTTCACTTCGTCTCTCCTGTCCGAGTCCCGGCGTCACCCGCGATCCAGCGCGTGGCGAATTCCAGGAAGGCGTCGTTCTCGTGCGGGGCCCCGATGGTGACCCGCACGCCGTCCTCACCGTACGGGCGCACGATGAGCCGGTTGTCGGCGGCCCTGGCCACGAAGTCCAGAGTGCGTTCGGCCAGAGGTAACCAGACGAAGTTGGCCTGCGACGGCGGGAGCGTGAATCCGGCGTCACGCAGGGCTGCGCTGACGCGGATGCGCTCGGCGACGACAGCGTCGGTGCGGGCCAGGAGTTCGTCGGCGGCCTCGAGGCTGGCGATGGCCGCGGCCTGGGACACGCTGGTCGCGCTGAAGGGCACGTAGACCTTGCCCAGGGCGGTCACGATCTCCGGATCGGCGACGGCGTACCCGACCCGCAGGCCGGCCAGCCCGTAGGCCTTCGAGAAGGTGCGCAGAACAACGACATTGCGGTGCGAGCGGACCAGGCCGAGGCTGTCGGGCAGCAACCCATCTCGGATGTACTCCACGTAGGCCTCGTCGAGCACGATCAGGACGTCGTCGGGGACCGCCGCCACGAACCGGGCCAGCGCCTCGGGCTCGACGACGGTGGAAGTCGGGTTGTTCGGGTTGCAGACGAAGATCAGCCGGGTGCGATCCGTTACCGCCGCGAGCATGGCGTCGAGATCGTGAGTCTCGTCACGCAACGGCACCGGAACGCCCGTCGCGCCTGCGGTGCGGATCTGCAGCGGATAGATCTCGAAACTGCGCCATCCGTACACGACTTCGTCGCCGGGAGCAGATGTGATTTGTATCAACTGCTGGCACAGGCTCACCGAACCGCAGCCGACAGCGATGTTCTCGGGCGCGAAGCCGACGTGCTTGGCCAGGTGTTCGCGCAGGTCAAGGTACCCGTTGTCGGGGTATCGGTTGATGTTCTCGGTGGCTTTCAGGATCGCCTCGCGCACGCTGGGAAGCGGCGGATGCACGGTCTCGTTGCTCGCGATCTTGATTGCGCCCGGAACTGTTTTGCCTGGTGCGTACGCCGGGAGGTCGGCCATTTCGGGGCGCAGACGGATGCTCACTTGGCCAGAATAGGGGAGGCTGTGTACTGTGTGCCCTCGGCGGTTTCGGGCATTTGGACGTAGTCCGGTACCCTCACAGAAGTTCAAAGGAGGCGTGCCAGAGCGGCCGAATGGGACTCACTGCTAATGAGTTGTCCCCCTTACAGGGGACCGGAGGTTCAAATCCTCTCGCCTCCGCCACGGTTGACTTGTCAACCGCACAACTGAATAACGCTAGGCGCCCGTAGCTCAACGGATAGAGCATCTGACTACGGATCAGAAGGTTAGGGGTTCGAATCCCTTCGGGCGCACACTGGAAAAAATCGAGGCGAGGTCTGCGGACCGCGCCTCGATTTTTTTGCGTCGAGATCGACACCAGGGCTGCGATTTCGGCGAAGCAACGACCCTGGCGTCGATCTCGGCGCGTCGGCGTCGGGCACCCGACGCCGCAACCACCTAGTCGGAAGCGACGGCTGTGGCGATGTCGACGGCCATCTCACGCAGTACGTCGTCGGTGACGAACTGACGCGCGCTCTGCCGGTCCAGTCGGAGCACAGAGACCAGTAGTTCGATGTGGCCGGCCACCTGGACCCGGGCGAGTTCGGGCGGCAGATGCAGCCCGTGCAACTCGGCGAGGAACCCGCGCAGCACGGTGACGCGATCGTTCATCCACGGTGACCGGCCGGCCACCGTGGATGTCGAGGTTTTCAGCTGCCCGATGTAGCGGCGCTTCCGCGGCCGCTCGAACGCGCCGTGGTGGGTTTGGCGCGCGGATTCCGCGGGACGCGTGCGTGCGCGCACCCGGATGTCACCGTGTGGGGAAGCGCATCCGGTGAATGCCGCCGTGCGCATGACCTTGGCGGTTGCCATGGCGTGTCTGTGACCCATCGTTCCCGTACCTGCCGACAAATGTTGTTTGCCAGTTAACTTTACGGGAACGTCTCAGGTTCAGCTCAGGTTCGGGCCTGGGGCCTCAGTTCCAGAGCACCGCGATCGCCGACGCGAGCAGGGGCAATACGCCCGCGGCGATGAAGAGTCCCATGACCGGTTGGCCGCCCGCGCGACGCTGCCGCGCCGTGCCGATGCCCAAAACCGCCCCGAGCGCCACCAGGATGACCAGCTTGGTGCCGAGCTTGGGGTAGTTCAACTCGACGTCGGGCCAGGGCGCGGCCAGGGCCAGGCCGGTGATGAGCGACAGCGTCATGCCGTAGGTCATCACCGGGGTGATCAGGAAGCGTCGGGCTGCGGCCTCGGCGATCCAGGCGCCGACCATGACCGCGAAACCGATGAGATGCGCATAAACAACTACGTTGCGTAGTAGATCCATGGTCGGAGTGTAAGCGGTGTCAGATCCCGGGCTCACCGGCATCGGTCACGTAGGCTCGGCTGGCATGCGGCTGCTGCTGATCGCCGATACCCATGTCCCCAAGCGCGCCAAGGATCTGCCGGCTCAGGTGTGGGAGGAGGTAGATCAGGCGGATGTCGTTGTCCACGCCGGTGATTGGGTCGATCCCGCACTGCTCGACGTGCTCAGTTCACGCGCGGCCCACCTCATCGGCTGCTGGGGTAACAACGACGGGGCCGAGTTGCGTAGGCGACTGCCCGAGCGTGCCGACGTGACGCTGGACGGTCTGCGTTTCACCGTCGTGCACGAGACCGGTGCGGCCACGGGTCGGGAGGCCCGGATGGCCCGCGACTATCCCGGCACCGATGTCCTGGTGTTCGGGCACAGTCACATCCCCTGGGATACCACCGCGAAAACCGGTCTGCGCCTGTTGAATCCGGGGTCGCCGACGGACCGGCGTCGCCAGCCGTACTGCACGTACATGACGGCCCGTATCGCCGCCGGCGTGTTGTCCGACGTCAACCTGCACACGGTCGATCGGTCCTGAACCGGCTAGCTTGCTTCGCCCTCGCAGATCAGCTCGATGTGCTTGGTAGCCCAATTGCCCAGCGGCTCAAGGGAGTCGAGTAGTTCTTGACCGGCCGGTGTCATGGAGTACTCCACCCGCGGCGGCACCTCGTGGTAGCTCTCCCGGTGCACCACGCCGTGCCGCTGAAGCTCCTTGAGATGCTGGGTCAGCATTTTCTGGGAGACCCCGGGCAGGCTGCGGTGCAGTGCGTTGAAGCGCTTGGGCCCGGCCTGGAGCTCCCACAGGATGAGCGGCTTCCACTTCCCGTCCACCACGGCGAACGCCGCATCGAGGCCACAGGTGAACCTGCCGAGCTGAGCCATCGGATATTCTCCCTGGTCAGAGTCAATAGTTTCAGAAAGGTAAGTATCGCACTTTTTAGTGGGTACTTGTCGGTTGGTCAGTGTCTCTCCAACGATGGTGGCATGACAACCACACACCACACGGTCAGTTTCGTCGGCCTGGGCGCGATGGGCTCAGAGCTGGCCCGCACCGCCATGAAAGCGGGCCACCCGACCATCGTCTGGAATCGCACCGCCGCGCGGACGGCCGCGCTCGTCGACGAGGGCGCCACAGCAGCACCCACTCCGGAGCGGGCTCTCGACGCGAACCTGATCGTGGTGTGCCTGTTCGACCAGGCTTCGGTGCACGAGGTTCTCGACCCGGTGGCGCACGGGCTGGCGGGGCGCCGCCTGGTGAACCTGACCACGACGTCACCGGAAGGGTCACGCGAGCTGGCCCGGTGGGCCGCCGGCCACGGGGCCGAGTATCTCGACGGCGGCATCATGGCGACGCCGGAGATGATCGCGACGCCGCAGTCGGCGATCCTCTACAGCGGTTCGGCGGCGTTGTTCGCGGACTATCGCGAGTTCTTCGAACTGTGGGGCAGCACTGAGTACTTCGGCGACGACGCCGGGCTGGCGTCGCTGTACGACCTGGCGCTGCTCTCGTCGATGTACGTAATGTTCGCGGGCTTCTTCCACGGGGCCGCGATGGTGGGGGCCGCGGGCGTGCCCGCCAAGGAGTTCGCCGCCCGCGCTGCCGCCTGGCTGCCGGCGCTCATGCCCACGCTGGCTGAATACGCGACCGTCATCGACGGCGGCGACTACGCGGTGCCGGGCCAGCAGAGCCTGCTCTTCTCCGATCTCAGCGACATCGTCAACGCCAGCCGGGACCAGGGCATCAGCACCGAGGTCGTCGACGTGGTGCAGCGGCTGATCCACCGGCAGATCGATGCCGGCCACGGCAGCGACGGCTTCGCCCGCATCGTCGAGAGCATCAGGAACGGGGCGGCTGCATGACCACCGTGAGCGTGCTCGGTCTCGGACCGATGGGACAGGCGCTCGCCGGCGCCTTGGTTGCGGCGAATCTCCGCACCACCGTGTGGAATCGGACTCCCGCCAAGGCCGACGCCCTGCGGGCCCGTGGTGCGGTATGGGCCGACACCCCCGCGAAGGCCGTGGCGGCCAGTGACCTGATCCTGGTCAACGTCGTCGATCAGGCGGCCGCGGACGCGGTCCTGGACGCCGCCGGAGACGCGATCGCGGGCCGGGTCGTCATCGGCCTGTCCTCCGACATTCCGGATTCGGCGCACCGCACGGCACAACTGGTCGCCGCGCGTGGCGGACGGTATCTGGACGGGGCCATCATGACTCCGACCGACACCATCGGAACCCCGAGCGCCAGCATTCTTTTCGCGGGGCCACGTGATCTGTTCGACGCCCACCGTTCGGTGTTCGACGTGCTCGCCACGGTCAGTTGGGTGGGTGCCGACGTGGGCCGCGCCGCGGCCTTCGACATGGCGCTGCTGGACGTCTTCTGGACCTCGGTCAGCGGGTTCGTCCATGCCCTGGCGATGGCCGGCGTCCACGGCATCGCCCCCACCGAACTGCTGCCGCACGCGAACAACATCGCCGCCATCCTGCCGCCGGTCTTCGGTGAGATCGCCGAACGCACCGAATCCGACCGGCACACCGATCCCAGTGCGTCGGTGTCCTCGGCGGCGGCCTCCGTGCGGCATCTGATCGCGGCGTCGGAGGCGGCGGGTCTGGATGCCGGTGCCCTGGAGGCATTCCGGGGCTACGTGGACGCCGCAGTCGACGCCGGGCACGGCGCTGATGAGATCAGCCGGATCAGTCCGAGCCGCGATACCGTGCCGACACCTTGAGGTGGCAGGCTCGTCCGCATGGAGCAGAAGCCGCCGGCCGCTGTCATCGAGGCCGCCTATCGCGCACACCTGACGAGCCTGCCGTTCGAGGACACCCGGGATTTCGAGGACGCTGACCGGGGTTTCATCGCCGCGCTCGAACCCTGTGTGGTGAAGGCCGCCGACGGAAGGGTGGTGTGGGACAACGACGCCTATGACTTCCTGACCGGGGATGCGCCCGCATCGGTGCATCCCAGCCTGTGGCGCCAGTCGCAACTGTGCGCCAAGCAGGGCCTCTACGAGGTGGTCGAGGGCATCTATCAGGTGCGCGGTCTGGACCTGTCGAACATCACCTTCATCGAGGGCGATACCGGCGTCATCGTCATCGATCCGCTGATCTCCACCGAGACTGCGGCCGCCGCGCTGGAGCTGTACCGGGCGCACCGGGGAAACCGTGCGGTCAGCGCCGTTATTTATTCCCACAGCCACGCCGACCATTTCGGCGGCGTGCTGGGCGTGACCAACCAGGCCGACGTCGACGCGGGCAAGGTCGTCATCATCGCGCCGGAGCACTTCACCGAGCACGCCGTGCAGGAGAACGTGTATGCCGGCACCGCGATGGCGCGCCGCGCCGGCTACATGTATGGCGCAGCGCTGGACCGTAGCCCGCAGGGCCAGGTCGGCTGCGGGCTGGGGCAGGTCGGCTCGACCGGCGAGGTGGCGCTGATCGTGCCGACCCTCGACATCCGCGAAACCGGGGAGACCCACACCATCGACGGTGTCGAGATCGAGTTCCAGATGGCGCCCGGCACCGAGGCGCCCGCCGAGATGCACTTCTACTTCCCGCAACACCGGGCACTGTGCATGGCCGAGAACGCCACCCACAATCTGCACAACCTGCTGACGCTGCGGGGTGCGCTGGTGCGTGACCCGCACGGTTGGGCGGGCTACCTCACGGAGGCCATCGACACCTTCTCCGACCGCGCCGACGTGGTGTTCGCCTCGCATCACTGGCCTACCTGGGGCCGTGAGCGGATTGTCGAATTCCTTTCGCTGCAGCGGGATCTGTACGCCTACCTGCATGACCAGACGTTGCGGCAGCTCAACCAGGGTTACACCGGGATCGAGATCGCGGAGCAGTTCCAGCTGCCGCCGGAGCTGGAGAAGGCCTGGCATGCCCACGGCTACTACGGTTCGGTGAGCCACAACGTCAAGGCGATCTACCAGCGCTACATGGGTTGGTTCGACGGCAACCCGGCCCGGTTGTGGCCGCACCCGCCCGAGGCGGCCGGCCCCCGCTACGTCGAGGCCATGGGTGGTGCGGACCGAGTGGTCGAGCTGGCCCGGAAGGCTTTCGGCGACGGTGATTTCCGTTGGGCGGCAACACTGCTCGACCATGTGATCTTCACTGACGAGAACCATGCGCGAGCCCGCGAACTCTACGCCGACGTGCTCGAGCAGCTCGCCTACGGCGCGGAGAACGCCACGTGGCGCAACTTCTTCCTGAGCGGCGTCACCGAACTGCGGGAGGGAAAGTTCGGAACACCGACTTCCTCGGCATCGCCGTCGCTGCTCGGACAGCTCACGCCCGAGCAGATCTTCGACACTTTCGCGATCAACGTGAACGGCCCGCGGGCCTGGGATCTCGACCTGGCCATCGACGTGACCTTCCTCGATGCCGCGGCCAACTACCGGCTCACCCTGCGCAACGGAGTGCTGGTCTACCGCGAGGCCGATGCGGACGAGGCAAGTGCGCACGCCACCGTGAAGCTCGCGAACAAGCTGCGGCTGCTGGCCTTCGCCGCGGGCGATACGGCCTCACCCGGCCTGGAGGTCACCGGTGACGCAGAGGCCCTGCCGTCGCTGCTGGCGGTGCTGGACCGGCCCGATCCGAACTTCGACATCGTCACGCCGTGAGGTGAACGGGACTTTACATATATAGACATGAGGTAAAAACTTCGAACTTGTATTGACAAGTTGAGGTGATGCGGACCACAGTATCCGCATGGGAAATCACAGCTACGACGTCGTGGTGGTCGGCGCAGGCATCGTCGGCCTGGCGCACGCCTATCACGCGCACCAGCGGGGACTGAGCGTCGCCGTGGTCGATCACGCCGACGGTGTCGTCGGTGCGTCGGTCCAGAACTTCGGCCACGCCTGCATCACCGCCCAGTCCGGCGTCGCGCGGGACTACGGCCGCAACGGCCGTCAGCACTGGCTTGACCTGTCCCGCAAGGCGGGGTTCTGGTCGTCCGAGTCGGGCACGTTCTGCGTCGCCCGCCACGACGACGAGCTCGCGGTGATGGATGAGTTCGCCACCACCCGCGGGGGCGGCGAGGTGCGGCTGCTGAGCCGCGAGCAGATCCTCGAGCGGATCCCGGTGGTACCAGCCGGCGTCACCGGTGGCATGTACCTGCCGAATGATCTGCAGGTCGACCCGCGGACCGCCGCCCCGTCGATCGCCCGCTGGCTCGAATCCGAGGGCGTCGACTTCCATTGGCGCACCGCGGCTTCCGGGTTCGAGCTGGGAGTGGTGCACACCTCGCGCGGGCCGCTGCGCGCCGGTACGACGTTCGTCACCGTCAACTACGACGTCGACCGGTTGTTCCCCGCGCTGGCCGAACGTGACGGCCTGCTGCGGTGCCGGCTGCACATGCTGCGGGCCCGCCTGCCGCTGGCCTTCGCGCTGCCCGCGCCGCTGTTCACCGGCTGGTCGCTGCTGCGGTACTCCGGATTCGAGGGGCTCCCGAGTACCGACGCTGTGGCTGATCGGCTGCGGACCGAGCATCCCGACTACGTCGCGATCGACCTGCACCAGATGTACACGCCGCAGCCCGACGGCTCACTGCTGATCGGCGACACCCACTACCGGGACATCTCCGCGCCGCCGTTCCAGTCCGAGGAGGGCTTCGCCGTCCTTCTCGACGAGGCCCGGAAACTGTTCGGCGTCAATGACATCGAGGTGACCGAGCGTTGGCAGGGTGTCTACACCTCCGCGCCTGGACAGGAGTTCCTGATCGAGCAGCCCATCGAGGGCACCCATGTCGTCACCGTCACCACCGGTATCGGCATGACCACCAGCATGGGCCTCGCCCACGCCAGCGTCGGCAACGCGCTGGACCGAGTCTCCGCCACCGTCTGAACGATCCAAACCGAAGGGATAAACCAATGGGTACCAAAGCAAGTGATCCGATCAGCCTCGTCGTCTTCGACATGGCCGGAACCACCGTCGAGGACAGCGGGCTGGTTCAGCAGTCGTTCCTGGCCGCCGATCGCCACGCGGCTCTGTCGAAGACCGACGCCGACCGTGAGGAGATGCTGCGCTACGTCACCGACACCATGGGCCAGTCCAAGATCGTGGTGTTCCGGCACCTGGCCAAGGGCAACGAGGAGCAGGCGCAGGCGGCGAACAAGGAGTTCGAGCGCTGCTACGCGCAGCTGGTCTCCGAGGGCAACTGCAGCCCCATCCCTGGCGCAGAAGGTGTCATTACATCTTTGCGTTCCAGCGGCATCAAGACCGCGCTGACCACCGGATTCGCCCGGGAGACCCAGTCGGCCATCATCGATGCGCTGGGCTGGCAGGACCTCGCCGACGTGGTGCTGTGTCCGTCGGACAGTGTGCGCGGCCGGCCCTTCCCGGACATGCCGCTCACCGCGCTGATGCAGACCCGAACCGATTCGGTGCGTTCGATGATCGTCCTGGGGGACACGTCGTCGGACGTCATCAGCGGGCTGCGCGCCGGCGCGCGGGCCTCGATCGGCGTGCTGACCGGGGCCCACAACCGGGCTCAGCTGTCCGAGGCCGGAGCCACCCACATTCTCGACAGCGTCGCCGATCTCCCCGCTCTGGTGGCAGCCCTTCGGTAGTCCGCCAACCACCACCACCGCCCCCGCGGCGGTCGGTCGCAGGCCGCGCCTCCCGACCGCCGCACCCCCTCTGCACCGTTCTCGCAAGAGAAACCTGCCTTTGACGTTCGGCCACACTCGCTCGGCAATCTGCCCCGGCCCGTCAGCACACCGCCTGCAGCACGCCCACCAGAGGTGCAATCTCATGACTCAAACCGCGATTCCCGTCACTGCAACGACCATTCCGCGCTACAAGCGCTGGCGCATCCAGATCTTCGCCGTCACCTGGATCGCCTATGCCGGTTTCTATTTCACCCGCCAGGCCTTCTCTGTGGCCAAGCTGGGCATCCTCGAAGACCCCATCCTGAGCACGCATCTGACCAAGAGCGTGATGGCGAACCTCGACGCCGTCTACCTCGCGGCCTATGCGGTCGGGCAGTTCGTCTGGGGCCAGGTGTCCGACCGTTTCGGCCCCCGGGTGGTGATTCTCGGTGGTCTGGCGATATCGGCGATCGCCACCGTGTTCATGGGGCTGCTGCCCGCGCTGGTGTTCCTGCTGCCGCTGATGATCGTGCAGGGCCTGGCCCAGTCCACCGGCTGGTCCCCGACGCTGAGCAACATGGCCCAGTTCTTCTCGATCGGCGAACGGGGTCGCGTCCTCGGATTGTGGAGCACCAACTACGCATTCGGCGGTCTGGTGGCCGCACCGATTCTGGGCTGGGCCGCCTACGACGTGTTCGGCACGTGGCGGGCAGCGTTCTTCACCGGGGCCGCCATCGTGGTCGGGGTGTTCGTGCTGGTGCTGCTCTTCCAGCGCAACCGGCCGCAAGACGTCGGGTTGCCGCCGATCGAGGAGTACCGCGCTGCGCAGGACGCCAGGGAAGGTGTCGAACTCGATGAGTCACCCGAAGCCGAGGCGGTCGCCGAACCCACCCCGTCGTGGCGGGAATCGCTGAAGGTGGTGCTGAGTGACAGCATGGTGAGAACCCTTGGCGCGTCGTACTTCCTGCTAAAGCCGGCCCGCTACGCGATCCTGCTGTGGGGTCCGGTGATCGTCGCGGAACGACTGGCCGACGGCGACAAGTTCCAGGCCGTGACCATCCCGGTGGCGTTCGGTGTGGCGGGCGTGATCGCCCCGATCCTGCTCGGCCGCATCTCCGACCGGGTGTTCAGCGCGCGACGCGTACCGGCCTGCGTGATCAGTCTCGGGATCCTGGTGGCGGTGCTCGCGCTGTTCGGTCCGCTGACGGCGACGGGCAGTGCCTGGATCATGGTGGTGGTGCTCGGCCTGATCGGCCTGAGTGTGTACGGCGCCGACGCGATGATCTCCTGTGTCGCCGCGGTGGACTTCGGCACCTCGAAGCACGCCGGGACCGCGGCCGGGTTGATCAACTGTTGCGGTTCGGTTGGCGCGATCCTCGGCGGGCTGCTGCCCGGCTACCTGAGCACGTCGACGTTGTTCTACGGATTCGCCGGCGCCGCACTGCTGTCCATGCTGTTGCTCCTCCCGCACTGGAACCGGATGCCTGCTGCGGACTGACCTCGCGAGCAGACATAGAACTGTCCCTTTTCACGCGAAAAGGGACAGTTCTATGTCTGCTCGGCGGAGGAAAATTTGGTGCGCGCGTTGACGATGCTGAACGTGACCACGTCGGGCCGGTAGCGGTCGTCGGCGCACTCGAACACCACGCCGTGCTGATCCCGCGAGACCCGGCGCTCGCGCAGCAGTGGGCTGCCCGGCGCGATACCGAGATTCGCGGCATCGTCCGGTCCGGCCGCCACCGCGTCGAGGACATGTTCCATCGAGTCGAAGTACACGTCGCGGCTGGCCAGGTAGTCGGTCATCGAGCCGGAGTCGGTATCGAACTCGAACAGCAGCGAACCCACCGATTCGATGAACGTGCTGCGCTCGATCATCGCCGGTTCACCGTCGAGCAGGCGCACGCGCAACACCTCGACCACGAAGTCATCGGCGGTCAAACCCAATGCCTCGATGGCGGTTTCAGAGGCGCGACGGCGCGCCACCTCGATCGTGCGGTTGCCGGCGACGCGCCCGGCACGCTCGGCCCACTGGGTAAACGGGGTGAACGTGTCCAGCGTCTGGGTGGCGTCATGACTGCGGACCACCGCCGGCTTGCCGCGGGAGACCCGGATCAGGCCCTCGTTCTTCAACGTCGCCAGAGCCTGGCGCACCGGGCCGCGCGACACGTCGAACTCCGCGCACAGCGCGCTCTCGGTGGGAAGTGGTGCTCCGATGGCGTAGTCGCGACGCCTGATGCGCTGACGTAGCTCGGAGGCGACGTGCTCGTGGCGCGAAACGGGCCCCGCCATCTGCATCACCTTCCGGTCAGGGTGTCATGACAAGTTTGCTACCCGCGCTACATTACCGCGCCCGGCTCAGGGCAGGCCGCCGTCCACCCGCAGGATCGAGCCGGTGGTGAAGCTGGACGCATCGGACATCAGAAACAGTGCAGCCCCGACGATCTCGGGAGGGTTACCGGCCCGTTGCAGGGCGAGGTGGGCGAACGGCTCGCCGGCCATGTCCCAGGCCTTGCTGACATCGGTGAGGAACGGCCCGGCCATCAGGGTGTTGACCCGCACGGTCGGCCCGAACGCCTTGGCCAGCCCTTCGGTCAACGCGTTGAGCCCGGCCTTGGCTGCGGCGTAGGGGAGCATGTACTGGTCGGGCCGTAGCGATCCGGATGAGCTGACGTTGATGATCGCGCCACCGCCGTCGGCAACCATGCGCTCACCGAGCAGGGCCGAAAGCCGGAACGGCCCTTTGAGATTCAGGTTGAACACCGAGTCGAAGAGTTTCTCGCTCACCGAGCCCAGCGACTCGTACAGCGGTGACATGCCCGCGTTGTTGACCAACACGTCGACCTTGCCGAACCGCTCGTACACCGCGTCCACCAGACCGTCGAGCTGATCCCATCGGCCCACGTGCACCTGATAGGGCAGAACGGCACGACCGGTGGCGGCGGCGATCTCCTCGGCCGCGGCCACGCAGGAGTCCAGGTTGCGGCTGGCGATCACCACGTCGGCGCCGCACCGCGCGGCTCCCATCGCGATCTCGCGGCCCAGTCCGCGGCTGCCGCCGGTGACCAGGACGACCCGGTCGGTGAGGTCGAACAACCCGTCGGCATATCCCATGTGATGACCCTCTCCGGCCGGCTTACACCGCGGCCCTATGGTGACACGGTGCAACTGCTTCTCGTCCGACATGCTTTACCGCTGCGCAGCGAGCCCGGTCAAGGGTCCGATCCCGACCTGTCCGAAGAAGGTCTCGCCCAGGCGCAGCGACTGCCCGCTGCCCTGGCCCGCTTCCCCGTCAGCCGGCTCGTCAGCAGCCCGCAGCGGCGCGCGATCCAGACCGCGGGACCGGTCGCCAAGGAGCTGGGCCTGCAGGTCGAGGTCGACGAGCGGCTCGCCGAGTACGACCGCGACATGTCGCACTACGTGCCGATCGAGGAGATCGCCAAGGAGAACCCCGAAGAACTGGCGCGGTTGGTGAACGGTCACCTGCCCAGCAGCGTGGACGAGAACGCGTTCATGGCCAGAATCGCCGCCGCCGTCGAGGACCTGGTGGAGGTCGGTGACCATGACGGCACCGTCGCGGTGTTCAGCCACGGTGGGGTGATCAACGTGCTGCTACACCAGATCCTGCAGACCCAGCGACTGCTGTCCTTCCACGTCGACTACGCCTCGGTCACCCGGCTGCTGTCATCGCGCTCGGGCAAGCTGGCCGTCGCCTCGGTCAACGGGACCGAACACGTATGGGACCTGCTGCCTCGAAATGTCCGGTGGTAAACAGTGACGGTGACAAATCTGGAGGGTCTCGACCTCACCGCCCTGGACCGGCATCTGCGCTCGGAGGGCATCGCCCGCAGCGGTGAGCTCCGCGCCGAGCTGATCGCCGGTGGCCGTTCCAACCTGACGTTCCGGGTGTGCGACGACGAGTCCGCCTGGGTGCTGCGCCGACCGCCGCTGCACGGTCTGACCCCGTCCGCGCATGACATGGCCCGCGAGTACAAGGTGGTGGCGGGGCTGGCGGGCACCGCGGTCCCGGTCGCCCGGGCAGTGACGATGAGCAACGACGACTCCGTGTTGGGTGCACCGTTCCAGATGGTCGAGAACGTGGACGGCCGGGTGGTCCGCAGCGCATCCGAGCTTGCCGAACTGGGCGACGAGACCGTGATCAGCGACAGCGTCGACGCCCTGATCCGGGTACTGGCCGACCTGCACGCGGTGGACCCCGAGGCCGTCGGCCTCGGCGATTTCGGCAAGCCCGCGGGCTACCTGGAACGTCAGGTACGCCGCTGGGGTTCGCAGTGGGACCTGGTCCGGCTGCCCGACGACCCCCGCGACGACGACGTCAAGCGCCTGCATCAGGCCCTGGCGGATTCGGTTCCGGCCCAGAGCCGCAACTCGATCGTGCACGGTGACTATCGCATCGACAACACGATCCTGGACGCACAGGATCCGACGAAGGTCCTCGCGGTGCTCGACTGGGAGCTCTCCACGCTGGGCGACCCGCTGAGCGACGCCGCGCTGATGTGCGTGTACCGCGACCCGATGTTCAACCTGATCCTGAGCATGGAAGCGGCGTGGAGCTCACCGCAGATGCCGTCGGCCGACGAGTTGGCCAACCGTTACTCGGTGCAGTCCGGCCAGGACCTGGCGCACTGGGACTTCTACATGGCGCTTGCGTACTTCAAGGCAGCGATCATCGCCGCGGGGATCGACTTCCGTGCGCGCCAAGGCTCCGAGGCGCCCGGCGGTTCGAGTGTCGGCGAGGCGGTGGCCCCGGCGATCGCCTCGGGCCTACGCGCCATCGGCTGACGCGTCAGCTGCGCTGGGCGGCCTTGAAGTTCTTCTTGGCCGTGCGGCGCAACTGGAAGATTCGCGCCGATCCGGCGGCGACGGTCAGCAATCCGCCGGCCACCGCGGCGCCCAGAATGGCCACGCCTGTCGGCAACGACCAGTGCCAGGCCAGGAACGTCATCGGGACCGGCTCGGTGTTCTGCGCGATGAAGATCAGCAGCACGATGAGCACCAGGAAACCCAGGATCAATGCTGACCACAGCGCCCCGGCGCGGGTCAGTTTGGGCTCGGCGGCCTTACCTGACTTGGCGGGGGGCTTGCCGGCATCGGGGACCTTGCCTGGGTCAGGAGTCGGTGTCACCGGCACATTCGGCGTCGGCTCAGGCAGATCGGGCGATGCAGACGGATCGCTGGTCATACTGACATCTTTGCCCGTCGCGGCGTCAAAGCAAACACCCTGAGGTAAAGCGCGGCGGCATGTCGGGTGTGCCGTTAGGGTCTGGAGAAAGGCTGAACCGCCGAAAGGACGCGGATGCACCGCAAAACCCTGGCGACTCTGGCGATACTGCTTGCCTTCTTGATGTCTGGTTGTGGCAGTGCCAATCCGTTGGGCGGCGGGCCGATCTCGGGTGACCTGAAGTCGATCACCGTCGGGTCGGCCGACTTCCCGGAGTCCAAGATCATCGCCGAGATCTATGCCCAGGCTCTGGAGGCCAATGACTTTCAGATCCGCCGGCAGTTCGGTATCGGTAGCCGTGAGACGTATGTGCCTGCGGTGCAGGACCACTCGATCGATCTGATCCCCGAGTACACCGGGAATCTCCTGCAGTACTTCGATAAGGACACCACGGCTACTACCTCTGATGAAGTGCTGATCGCGCTGTTCAAGGCCTTGCCGGGAGACCTGTCGATCCTGTATCCCTCACCGGCTGAGGACAAGGACACCCTCGCGGTCACCGCCGAGACCGCCCAGCGCTGGAACCTCAAGACCGTCGCCGATCTCGCTGCACATTCGGCCGAGGTGAAAGTCGGTGCACCATCTGAGTTTCAGACCCGTCAGACCGGGCTGGTCGGCCTGAAGTCCCGGTATGGGCTGGACATCGCGCCCGTCAATTTCGTCGCGATCAGTGACGGTGGTGGTCCGGCCACCGTTCAAGCCCTCAACAGCGGTGCCGTCACGGCCGCCAACATCTTCAGCACCTCACCGGCGATCGAGCAGCACCACCTGGTGCCTCTGGGAGATCCCGAGAACGTCTTCCTGGCCGCCAATGTCGTTCCGCTGGTGGCCTCGCAGAAGATGTCGAATGAGCTCAAGACCGTGCTCGACGCGGTGTCGGCCAAGCTCACCACCGAGGCCCTGATCGAGCTGAACACCGCGGTCGAGGGCAATGCCGGCGTCGACCCGGACGAGGCGGCCGGAAAGTGGATCAGGGACAACGGATTCGATCGGCGGGTGACGCGATGAGCGCCTGCGCGAAGAGCAGAGGGACGCGGTGATCTCCTTTACCAACGTCACCAAGCAGTACCCGGACGGCACCGTCGCCGTCGACAACCTCAATCTCGAAGTGCCGCAAGGCACGCTGACGGTGTTCGTCGGCCCGTCGGGCTGCGGTAAGACCACCTCGATGCGGATGATCAACCGGATGATCGACCCCACCTCGGGCACCATCACCGTCAACGGGGACGACATCAGCACGGTCGATCCGGTCAAGCTGCGCCTCAGCATCGGCTACGTCATCCAGAGCGCCGGCCTGATGCCGCATCTGCGGGTGGTCGACAACGTCGCGACCGTGCCCGTGTTGCGAGGCGAATCCCGGCGCAAGGCGCGCAAGGCCGCGATCGGCGTGATGGAACGGGTGGGGCTCGACCCGAAACTCGCCGATCGATATCCGGCGCAACTGTCGGGCGGGCAGCAGCAGCGGGTCGGGGTGGCCCGCGCGTTGGCCGCCGATCCGCCGATTCTGTTGATGGACGAGCCGTTCAGTGCGGTCGACCCGGTGGTCCGTGAGGATCTGCAGGCCGAAATCCTGCGATTGCAAAGCGAATTGCGCAAGACGATCGTGTTCGTCACGCACGACATCGACGAGGCGGTCAAGCTCGGGGACAAGGTGGCGGTGTTCGGCCGCGGCGGGGCGCTACTGCAATACGCCGATCCCGCCTTCGTCCTGTCGAACCCGGCCAACGAACTCGTATCGGCCTTCGTCGGTGCCGACCGCGGTTACCGCGGGCTGCAGTTCTTCCACACCAGTGGGTTGCCACTGCACCAGATCGAACACGTCGACGAGGACAATATCGACGCGCTCGACCTGAGCCCAGGCCAGTGGCGGCTGGTCATCAAATCAGGCAAGCCGTTCGCGTGGATCAACGCCGACGGTGTCGAGGTGCATCGCAAGGGCAATGAGCTCTACGACAGCACCATCGGCGGCGGGTCGTTCTTTCCGCCCGACGGCACCCTGCGGCAGGCGCTGGACTCCGCGCTGTCGTCGCCGAGCGGTCTCGGTGTGGCGGTCGACGAGGACGGCAGGCTCGTCGGGGGTGTGCGTGCCGACGACGTGCTCGACGCGCTCAAGGAGCAGCGCCGCGTCCCGGAGTTGGGGTAGCCCGTGCGGTATCTGCTGAACCATCTCGACGACCTGTGGGTGTTGACCATTGTGCACCTGCGGTTGTCGCTGGTGCCGATCGTGCTCGGGCTGCTGATCGCCGTGCCGTTGGGTGCGGCGGTGCAACGCACCACGGCGCTGCGGAGGCTGACCACCCTGACCGCGAGCATCATCTTCACCATTCCGTCGCTGGCGTTGTTCGTGGTGCTGCCGCTGGTCATCCCGACTCGCATCCTGGACGAGGCCAATGTCATTGTGGCGCTGACGCTTTACACCACGGCCCTGTTGGTGCGGGCGGTGCCGGAGGCGCTCGACGCGGTGGACGAGCAGGTGCGTGACGCGGCGACGGCGATCGGTTACCGGCCGTGGGTGCGGATGCTCAAGGTGGAACTTCCGCTGGCCATCCCGGTGCTCATCGCCGGGCTGCGGGTGGTGGCCGTCACCAACATCTCGATGGTGTCAGTGGGTTCGGTGATCGGCATCGGCGGCCTCGGCACCTGGTTCACCGAGGGCTATCAGTCCAACAAGAGTGACCAGATCATCGCCGGGATCATCGCGATCTTCGTGCTGGCCGTCGTCATCGACACCCTGATCATGTTGGCCGGCAAGGCGATCACGCCGTGGAATCGCACGCCTCGAACCCGGCGGGCCGCGCGCGTCAAGGCGGCCGCATGAACTTCCTCCAGCAGGCACTCGATTTCATCTTCACCGCTGCCAACTGGGCCGGGCCGGCCGGTCTGAGCGCGCGCATCGTCGAACACCTGCAGTACACCGTCGTCGCGGTGGCGGCCTCGGCGCTCATCGCGATCCCGGTCGGACTGGTCATCGGGCACACCAGGCGCGGCACCTTTCTGGTCGTCACCGGGGTCAACGCGCTGCGCGCCCTGCCCACGCTCGGCGTGCTGCTGCTCGGGGTGTTGTTGTGGGGGCTCGGGTTGGTGCCACCGACGGTTGCCCTGATGCTGCTGGGCATCCCTCCGTTGCTGGCCGGCACCTACGCCGGCATCGCGAACGTCGATCCCGCCGTGGTGGACGCCGCCAGGTCGATGGGCATGACGGAGCGACGGGTGCTGTTCGGGGTCGAGGTGCCCAACGCGCTGCCGTTGATCGTGGGCGGTCTGCGAACCGCGACACTGCAGATCGTGGCGACCGCGACGGTGGCGGCCTATGCGAGTCTCGGCGGGTTGGGCCGGTATCTGATCGACGGCATCAAGGTGCGCCAGTTTCACATCGCGCTGGTGGGTGCGCTCATGGTGACGGCGTTGGCCCTGATTCTCGATGCCGCGCTGGCGTTCGCGGTGTGGCTCTCGGTGCCCGGTAGTGGCCGTTTGGGAGGTCGGCGACGGATTCCGCAGCCGTTGCTCGGCGACGAGGTGGCCCTCGAGTCACGTCCGGCTGGGAGTTCCGGACTCGGCTACGAAGGCCGCGCATCGTCGCATACGGTAGACGGGTGAGCGACGAGAAGGATCGTGCCTGGCCAGCAGTGTTGACCTGGCGGGCGCACGACGAACCCCGGATGGAATCCGCTCGGGTTCAGCTGTCGGGCAACAGGATCAAGGCCTACGGCCGGATCGTGGCGGCTTCCACCGAATCCCACCCGGCCTTCTCGGCCTCATACGACCTGGTCACCGACGAGACCGGCGCCACCAAGCGGTTGTCTCTCACCGTCACGCTGGCCGAGCGAGAACGCCAGCTCTCCATCGCCCGCGATGAGGAGAACATGTGGCTGGTGCAGGATCACACCCAGACCAAGCGCTCGGACTTCGGCGGTGCGCTCGACGTGGACCTCGTGTTCAGCCCGTTCTTCAACGCGCTGCCGATCCGGCGGACGGGTCTGCACCAACGCGCGGAGTCGGTGACGTTGCCGGTGGTCTACGTGCGGCTGCCGGACCTGTCGGTGGAGACCGCGAACATCAGCTACAGCAGCCCGGGACCCGGAGCCGCGGTGAAACTGCGCTCGCCCGTCGCCGACACCACCATCACGGTGGATCCCGACGGCTTCATCCTTGATTACCCAGGACTGGCAGAGCGGATCTGATCACCCCGCCGGCCCGTCCGGCGGCAGCCAGCTCGGCCCGCCAGTTGTCGGTCCCGACCACCGTGGTGATGATCTCGGGGCGGCTGAAGCTGTCGTAACGCATCCGCGCGGCATGCCCGGTCTCGACCAGATCGGCCACCGAACCCGTGGCCGCCAGGGTCTCCTTGGCGCGGGTCAGCAGTTCGATGCCGTGTTCCAGCGCGGGCAGCAGCTGGTCGGCGTTGGCCTCACACATGGCCCGCACCAGGTCCGGTGCCGTGGCCGCCACCCGGGTGCCGTCGCGGAACGATCCGGCGGCCAGGGCGAAGGCCAGCGGCACCTCGCCGGCGATCACGGCCAGGGTTTCGGCGAACAGGTGCGGGAGGTGCGAGATCGTGGCGGCAGCCGCGTCGTGCTCGTCGGAGCGGGCCGGTACCACGACGGCATGGCAGTCCAGCGCCAGTTGGGCCACCTGGGACCAGATGCGGGCGTCGACGTGGTCGTCCACGCTGACCACCCACGCGGCGCCGGTGAACAGGGCGGCGTCCCCGGCCGACCAGCCGGAGTGCGCGGTTCCGGCCATCGGATGCCCGCCGACGAAGTTCTGCAGGAGGCCGGCTCGCTCCACCTCGGCGAGCACCGCGCCCTTGACACTGGTCACGTCGGTCAACGGGCACTGGGGTGCAGTGCTGCGGATGCGGTCGAGCATCTGCGGCAGGGCCGGCATTGGCACCGCCACCACGATCAGCGCGTTGCAGTCGGCGGCCCGGCGCAGCGCCTCGTCGAGGTCCGCCGTGGCGTCGAACCCGTCGAACTTGGCGGCCGCGACGGACTCCAGGGACCGGTTGTAGCCGAAGACCTCGCGGCCGGCCCCGGCGGCGGCACGCATCAGCGAGCCACCGATCAGACCGAGGCCCAACACGCACACGGGTGTGTTCGTCACGCATCAAGGTTGGCATACCGACCCGGCCGGGGCCGAGGGTGATCCCTGTCAAAATTGCTGGTCGGCGACTACCGTAGGCGGGCATGGAGGCGCAGCGTGCACCGGCAGACCTGCCCGATGGTTTCGGGGTGGCCGTTGTCCGGGAGGACGGCAAGTGGCGGTGCGCCCCAATGCGGTCGTCGTCGTTGAAGAGTTTGACCGCGGCCGAGACCGAGCTTCGCGAGCTGCGCAGCGCCGGGGCGGTCTTCGGGCTGCTCGATGTGGACGACGAATTTTTCGTGATCGTGCGGCCGGCGCCGGCGGGTACCCGGTTGCTGCTGTCGGATGCCACCGCGGCACTGGACTACGACATCGCCGCCGAGGCGCTGGAGAATTTGGACGCTGACCTGGAAGAAGAGGATCTCGAAGACGCGGATCCCTTCGAAGAGGGCGACCTCGCGGTGCTGTCCGATATCGGTCTGCACGAGGACGTGCTCGGGGTGATCCTGTCGGAGACCGACCTGTACGCCGACGAACAGATCGGGCGGATCGCCCGCGAGATGGGCTTCGCCGACGAACTGTCGGCGGTGCTCGACCGGCTCGGTCGGTGAGTGCCTCAGACGAATCCCTGATCCGTGCGGCGCTGGGGGCTGCCCGGACGGCCGGTCCGCGCGACGTGCCGATCGGTGCGGTGGTGTTCGCCGCCGACGGCAGCGAGTTGGCGCGCGCGGCGAACGTCCGTGAGGCCACCGGCGACCCGGCCGGGCATGCCGAGATCGTGGCGATGCGCGAGGCCGCCCGGGTGCTCGGCGACGGGTGGCGGCTGGAAGGTGCGACGCTGGCCGTGACGGTCGAGCCGTGCACGATGTGTGCGGGCGCGTTGGTGCTGGCCCGGGTGGCGCGGGTGGTGTTCGGCGCGTGGGAACCCAAGACCGGGGCGGTCGGCTCGCTGTGGGATGTGGTCCGCGATCGCCGGCTCAACCACCGTCCCGAGGTGGTCGGCGGGGTGCTGGCCGACGAGTGCGCGGCCCTGCTGGAGGAGTTCTTCGCGGCCCAGCGGTAAGCGATTAGGGCTTGCGGCACTCGCCCGGTAAGCTGCCACACGGTGGCGTGTCCGAGCGGCCTAAGGAGCACGCCTCGAAAGCGTGTGACGGGTAACCCCCGTCCGAGGGTTCAAATCCCTCCGCCACCGCCATAAATCCCGCACCTGTTCTCACAGGTAGCGGGGTTTTTTTATGTCGACCGAGCAGCCAACCGCGTGGCGGTGACAGTCCCGCTGCCGGAATCCGAACCGACAGCGCGGGGATAGCGCGCCGCAAGTTCCGCGAAACTGTTGAACGACGTTGACCATCCCAGGGTTTCGATCCATTGCCGGGCGTCGTCACCGAGGCCCCGGTCGACATTGGACATGCCGCGATACAGGTCCGCGGCGCCGTCGACCGACTTCAGTGTGGTGTTGAAGCTCTGGCTACCCATGGTCGGGAATCCGTACTGACTGCCGGGCGCGGACAGCCGCGTGATCGACTCGACCCCGGCGCGAGCTGCGGCCCTCGGCAGTGTCATCAGTGCATGGTCGACCCAATGTGTCGGGATGGCGGGATCAAACCCGTTGGCCACCAGGGATTCCGCCCAGTCGCCGTCGGACAGGTCCGCCTCGATGACGTGACGTTCGCAGGTCGCGACGGCGTCGCGCAGGATCGGTTCCTTGAAGGCGAAGAGTTCGGGCAGGTCGACCTCGAACAGGCGCACGGGTCCGGGCCAGGTCAGCCGGAACGCGTGGGTGTCCAGCCCGGCGCCGATCAGCACGATCTGGGTGCGCCCGGCCGCCGCGGCTTCGGTCAGTGCGTCGTCGACGAGGCGGACACCGATTGTGCGGGATTCGTACATCACGTCGGCCAACCGCAGCACTGTTGCCCAGGTTTCGGCGGCGCCTGCGGGCGCGTCCGGGGCGAGATATGCCCTCTGTGCTGCCGCGACGAACCGGGCGGCGTACGGATCGGCGTAGAGGCAGTCATCCCGTTCGAATTCTCGGGCCCGGATCACCGCGACCCCGACGGCCGTGAGTGGCGGGCCGGTCAGTGTTGTGGGCAGCTGTGAACCGTGCATGGATTCCCCCTCGATGCGAAGTATTCATTACTTGACGGCAGGTAAGTAATGGATGCGGCCACGCTAAGCTCATCCCTTACCGGGCGTCAAGTAATGGGAGGGTCTGGATGGCAGGTCGACGGACCGACACCCGAGACAAGATCCGCGCAGTGGCCCTTGAGCTGTTCTCGGCCCACGGCTACGACCACACTTCGATCCGTCAGATCGCCGAAAGTCTCGGGATCACGAAAGCTGCTGTCTACTACCACTTCCCAGCCAAAGAAGACATCGTTGTCAGCCTCGCCGATGATCTGCGCAACGGCATCGACGATATCCTGAGCTGGGCTGCTGATCAGCCGGACGGGCGGGACACCGGACTCGAGGTCCTGCGACGGTACGGCACGGTGCTGCACGGCACCGGCCGGGCCATGACGCGGTTCATGCACGAGAACTACGCGGCGTTCAATCGGCTCGGGGTCGGCGCCGACCTGCGCTACCAGTTCCGCACCGTCTCCGACGCCATGACTGCTCCCGACCACGATCCGGTCGCGGTGTATCACGCCCGCCAGGCGCTACTGACCATCTCCTGGAGCGTGGCAATGATGGGTGACCTGCCGCTCACCGATGAGCAGTGCAACGACACGGCCATCGCCATCGCCTCGGAGATCTACCGGCGCAGCCCTTAGCCCCGGAGCGGCGAAAGCCGCAGCACCGGGATGGTGCGGATCCCGTCGGTGCGTCGCTTGTAGGTGTTCCAGCCCTTGTTCAGCCGGTCGGCGGCCAGGGCGTAGAGCCGGTCGCGGTCGGTGCCGGCGACCTCGCGTGCGACGAAGCGCCCGCCGTTCGGCCCGATGTGCAGCTCGCAGTCCGGATGCGCCAGCAGGTTGTGATACCAGCTCGGGTGACGGTCACGCCCGTAGTTGGAAGCGATCAACACCACGTCGTCGCCGTCGGTGAAGTAGGCCAGCGGGGTCTCGTACTGCTTGCCGCTGCGTGCGCCGGTCGAGGTCAGCATGAGCACCGGTATGCCCACGCTGATGCGGACCCGTCCGCCGGTCGCCTTCATCACCGGACCTTCCAGCGGCGCGACCCGTCGCCGCCAGAACTTCGCGGCTCGCTCGGTGGTGAACAACTTGCCCCCGACCGCCCAGGACAGCTCGCGTTTCCACAACGGCCGCGCTTTCAGGTCGACGCGGGGGATGCCGTGGAGGAAACCGGTCACGACAAAGCGCCTATATCCGCGCCCACGGCGCGAAGGCGTTGCGCTGCCCGCGCAGTGATGGCTCGAGCTCGGGATAGTGCCGCAGCAACACCGAGGTCATGTCGTTGTGGTCGATCCAGTCCATGCCTTCGGGGGTGTACACGCGCGGCGTGAAGTCCACGGTGTAGAACCGGTCGCTCTTGAGGCGACGGGTGGCCATCAACACGAAGATCCGGAATGCGGTGTCGCTGAAGCCGAATCCCTCGGGCAGTTTCTCGCCGAACATGCCGACGGTGGTGTCCACCTTCTCGATGTCGCCGCCGTAGATCTCGGCCATCACGGCGGCGGTGGCAGCGTCGCCGCCGCTGATCTGGTCGAAACTGATCACCGGGTTCAGTCGTAACGCACGGCGGAAGTCGTTGTAGCGCGGGACTCCTCGTTCCCTGGAACGCAGGATGTCGGTGGCGATCATGTCGAGTGTGTGCTCGTCGGTGCGCTGGAAGTTCCGCATGAAGTTCGGGCTGTTGTGCAGGGTGACCGCGCCGGGATGGGCGACACCCAGGGAGTACAGGCACTCGGCCACACCCATACTCTTGAGGACACCGCGGGAGTTCGCGCCGCCGTGGATCTCACCGAAGGTAATTGTGCGCGGCTCGACTCCGGTTGTGAGGCTGAGGAATTCGTAGTCGTCGGGCACCAGGGGGTGCATCCGGTAGACGGTGACGAAGTCCTCGGTGATCGAATACGGGGCGGTGTGGTGGTCGGTGGTCGAGCCGGGGATTCCGCTGACCACATCGCTGGACCCGATCCGGCCGAACAACTCCTTGACCCGCTCACCGGCCAGGCCGAACCAGTTGGCCCGCATCCCGATCTGCAGGGTCGGATGCCCGAGGATCGCCGGGGTCCATTCGATGGTGTGGATCTTGGCGATCAGCGCGGCGTTGATCAGCCGTGCCTTGTTGAACAGTTGGTCGTCGTCCCAGCTCGGGTATGCCGCCTTGAGCCGGTCGCAGATGGCGTTGTGCTCACGCATGAATATCGTGCCCATCAGCTCCATGCCCAGCCACCAGCCGTCTGCGCCACCGGAAGCGCCGATGAGGGCCGGGTCGATGTCGATGAACCCGTCGGCGTCGATGCGCACCTTGCCGCCCTTGCCGCTGCGGATGGCCTTCTGGAAATCCTGGTTGCTGCCGTAGATCTGCGAGGCATCCCACCAGTGGGTTTCGGTGTTGACAAAGGTCGAACCGCCCGGCGCGGCCGTGGGGTCGACGGCCGTGGCGGGGACCTTGATGGTGGCCTCGGGCCATTCGGTGTCACCGTCGGGGCGGGGAATCTCGAGCATCCGATTGAGGTCGGTGCCGTGGCTGAACCAGTCGCGGGTCTCGAACTGCAGCCAGGCCGCTGCGAGCACGTTGAGTGTGGTGGCCGGCTGGAATTCGCGGCGCTGCAGCAGTTTGGTGCTGATCAGCCGGGGATTGGGGTCCATCAGCTCAGGCATCGTTTCGGCATGGCCCTCGGCCGGCGGCACATTGCGTCCGAACCGGGTGTTCGCCATGCCCATCGAGGGCACCGAGAGATCGTTGTAGGAACCGTTGGCCGTCCGGACGGTCAGGTAGTCGGTCGGTTCCACGGTCGGCGCCTCCGGTGGCCGGCCCTGATAGGTGTCGTACAAGTTGTGTTCCCGCAACGCGTCGCGGATACCGACCAGCACCGAGATGCCCAGCATCGGCGGCAGTTTGTCCCAGCCGATCCGCCGGTCGATCAGCTCAGTGGTCTTGAGGAACAACCTCGTGAGAAGCGATGGCATGACGGGATCCTTTCCACGCGATGACGGCGAGAGCGGTGTTGATGGCGGAGATGACAGTGGCCGTCACGCCGTGGCGGCGCGGCAGATCGCCGCGCGCTGTGGTGACGGCGGCCGACAGGGTGTCGGTGGCGTGGATCAGGATCGCGAGGTTCTCGGCCCGACGAAGTTCGCTGCCCCGCAGGACGAGTAGATCCAGCCCGATCAGCACGGTCCGGATGCCGAACATCCGGAACGGATAGCCGGCCGAACGATCGCGTGCGGTGTCGACGCCGAGGCGGGTGAGAAGTCTTTCGGGCGCCACAAGGGCGGTCGCGCCATTGAGGATCCGGATCACCGCCAGCGCGGTGCGTGCTGCTGTCGGGCTCAGCATGTCTAGATCTTGGGCGTTCGCCGCGGCCGGTGCATGAGTAGTCGGCTACTTGTTTCGCCTGTTTCGCCGGGTCTTCGTCAGAGCCCGCCGCAACGGCGTTGAATGTGTCCATGGATCTGATGTCGCCGACCGATTCGATGTTCCTGATCGCTGAGACGCGGGAGCACCCGTTCCATGTCGGTGGCCTCGCACTCTACGAACCTCCGGCCGGTGCGGGCATTGACTTCGTGCGCGAACTGCACGAGGAGATGGTGGCCCAGACCGACATTCAGCCGGTGTTCCGCAAACATCCGGCCACCATCCTCGGCGGCATCGCGAACGTCGGCTGGACCTACGACAACGACGTCGACATGGACTACCACCTGCGCCGGTCGGCGCTGCCGACCCCGGGCCGCGTTCGGGATCTGCTGGAGTTGACCTCCCGTCTGCACGGCGGCCTGCTCGACCGGCACCGTCCGCTGTGGGAGGCGCACCTGATCGAGGGGCTCGCCGACGGCCGGTTCGCGGTGTACACCAAGATGCACCATTCGTTGATCGACGGGGTGTCGGCACTGAAGCTCTTGATGCGCACCCTGTCGGAGGATCCCGATGACACCGAGGTGCGGGTGCCGTGGTCGCTGCCGCGCCGCAAGCGGGAGCACCAGAGTTCGTCGGTGCTGCGGACCGTCACCGATACCGTCGGCTCGGTCGCCGGGCTGGCGCCGTCGACGGTCAAGCTGGCCCGGTCGGCGCTGCTCGAACAGCAGCTCACCCTGCCGTTCGCGGCTCCCAAGACCATGTTCAACGTCAAGATCGGCGGAGCCCGCCGGGTCGCGGCGCAGTCCTGGCCGCTGGAGCGGTTCCAGCGGATCTCGCGGGCGGCCGGGTTCACGGTCAACGATGTGGTGCTCGCGGTGTGCGCCGGAGCGCTGCGTGCCTACCTGTTGGAACAGGACGCGCTGCCGGAACAACCGCTGATCGCGATGGTGCCGGTGAGCCTGCGTGCCGAACACGAGGCCGACGCCGGCGGCAATATGGTCGGCACGGTCCTGTGCAATCTGGGTACCGATGTGGACGACCCCGCCGAGCGGCTGAATGTCATCGGGGAGTCGATGCGGGGCAACAAGAAGGTGTTCTCCGAACTGCCGCGGGTCCAGGCACTGGCGCTGTCGGCGATGATGATCGCCCCGCTCGGCCTGGCCGCGGTCCCCGGGTTCGTCAGGGCCACGGCACCGCCGTTCAACCTGGTCATCTCCAACGTGCCCGGGCCGCGACATCCGTTGTACTGGAAGGGCGCTCGGCTCGACGGCAACTATCCACTGTCGATCGCGCTGGACGGTCAGGCGATGAACATCACCTTGGCCAACAATGCCGACAACCTGGATTTCGGTCTGGTCGGTTGCCGCCGCAGTGTGCCGCACCTGCAGCGGATGCTCAGCCATCTGGAGGACTCGCTCAAGGCGCTGGAGGTTGCGTCGGGCGCCTGACCCAAAGGCATTGTTCAGGCGGCGGACCGCAGGAAGTCTCCCGAGATCTTGACCGCGGGCGTCGAGGAATCACCGCCCACCACCAGGGTCGCGAACGCGATGTCCCCGGCGATCCCGGCGAACCACCCGTGGGAGTGTGTGTTGTCGCCGAATTCCGCCGTACCGGTCTTGCCGCCGAGATCCGGGATATCGCTCAACTGGCTGGCGGTTCCCTCGGTGACGGTCTTGCGCATCATGTCCAGCAGCGCCGCGGTGACGCCGGCAGGCAGCGTTTCGGAGGGGGTATCGGCGGTCACCTTCTCACCGTCGACCAGGCTGGGCAGGACCGTCGAGCCGTGCGCCAGGCTGGCCTCGGCGACGGCGAGACCGAACGGGCTGACGGTTACGGTGCCCTGGCCGATACCGTTCTCCACCCGCTGGGCGGCCGTGTCGGCGTTGGGAACCCGGCCGGTGACCGTGGTGAGCCCCGGAATGGTGAAGTCCACCCCGATACCGAACGCGCGCGCCGTCTTGGTGAGCGCATCGGCGGGCAGCTTGTCCGACAGTGCCGCCATGCTGGTGTTGCACGAATGGGAGAACGCCGACGCCAAAGGCACTATCCCCAGGTCGAAGTCGTCGTCGTTGGGGATGGTGCGGTTCTCGATCGTCAACTGACCCGGGCAGGCTACCGGGCTGTCCGGGGTGGCCAGGTTGGCTTCCAGCGCGGCTGCGGTGGTGATGGTCTTGAACGTCGACCCCGGTGGGTAGAGCCCGGAAAAGGCAATGGCGCCTTGGGGATCCGCGGCCGTGTTCTGTGCGGCAGCCAGAATCCCACCCGTCTTGCCCGACAGCGCGACCAGCACCGCGGGACGCGTCTCATGGTCGACGGACTGTTGGGCGAGCAGTTGCAGCCGGAGGTCCATGGTGGTGCGCATCGGGTCGGTCGGTGCGGGCGGTTGCGCGGTGAGGCGCTGCGCGGGTGCGCCGTCCCCGTCGACCAGATAGACCGACCATCCGGCGGCTTTGGTGATCCGGTCGTGCCACAGCTCGGTGAGCCCGCCGATGGCCGGCGAAGACAGTTGGCGGTCAGCAGTCAGCAACTCACCCTGCTCGGCCACCGCGACTCCCGGAATCTGGGCCAGTTGGTCGCGTACCTGGGCGAGGTCGTCTTCGCGCAGTTTCATCACCGTCACGCGATCGTCGGTGTTCGACGTGAACTGCGCGCCGATGGATTCCGCGGTCGTGGTGGGGTCGAAGCGGTTCAACAGCGCGGCGAGCGGCGCGGCGGAATCGACGTGGGCGCGGTCCAGCGAGACGACGCCCACGGTCTGCCAGGTCATCAACGGCTGGCCGGTCCGGTCGAGCACCGGGGTCTGCAGGTCACTGTCGGTGCTGTACTGAAAGCGCAAGCCGTCCCGCAGATCTCGGTGCAACAGCGTCGGGGCCCAGGTGATCAGCCAGTCGTCACCGGCCTTGGCGGCGGTGCCGGTGGTGTCGTAGCCGAAGTCGTGGCCTTCACCCCAGGACCACTGATACTTCAGGGTGGCGCCGGTCTGGTCATCGGGTTCGGCGCTGACCTTGACCGAGGCGGCATCGCCCATGCCGTTGAACATCGAGGTGATTGCCGGTTCGGCAGCTGCGGGGTCGTTGGTCTGCGCGGCCGCGCCGTGGGCGTCCTTGCGTTGCAGGGCATCGGCGAAGGCGGCGAATCGGTCAGCCGGGTCCGGGGACGACGAGCATCCCACGACGGGAAGAAACAGGCCGATCAAGAGGAACCAGACGAAGGCGGGGCGGTGCCGTCGAGTCATGTTCCCAGCATGACATCCCGGGCTCTAGGCAGCCTTGTCCGTGTCGGACGCCCGTTGCGGCTTGGCCCGGTGCTTGGGCTCGGACTTGGGCTTGGGCTTGAATGAGTCCCTGACGTTCTTCGCCACATCCGACATCGTGTTTCGCACCTCGTCGCGTCGCTGTGCGGGTGCCCGCTTGATCGGCTTCTTCGGGGTCTCGGTGTCGGCAGTCGTCTCGACGGCCTTAGGAGCTTCCTTTGCCGCGACACGGACGGTGGGAGCCGGAGCCGTCGAAGGTGATGTCGTCGAGGGCAATGTAGTAGAAGGCGATCCGCCCTTGAAGTTGTCCGCACCCTGCTGCAGCGCAGCGGGCAGCTGATTCAGGGTCTCGGCAATCCGTTTCGGCGGCGTGATCAACGAGAACCGGGTCGGCGTGGCGGGATCGGAGTAGTCGCGATCTGTGTAGCCCATGTCGACGGCGAGCTTGAGGGTGGGCTCGATCGCGCCGAGCACCGGCTCGGTGAATGCCGTGGTGTTCAGCGCCGTCGACACGTCGCGGATCGGCTGCAGCAAGGGCAGGTGCTCGGTCTTGACCAGGATGTAGGTGTCTGTCCCGCCACCCGGCGTCGTGACGGTCTTCACGATGACGGCGTCGGGATCGTTGAGGTCGGTGGCATCCGGCGTCGGGTCGCCGTGCAGGTAGAAGAACCCGGCCGCCGCATTGGCCAGTGCCAGTGGGTTGGCGTAGGCCGGGAAGTCACCGACGGGGTCGTACTCGATGGTGATGAAGGTTTCGCCATACGGCGACTGTTCGGCTGCGCCGGTGCTGGTGAATCCGAGGAGCCCGAGCGGTCCCATATTCGGGAAGCGGGCATAGATTCCGCCGTTGGGAACCGTGGGCGCCGCGATGTACACGAACTTCAACGTGCCGGTGTCAGGGTTGTTTTGGGCATCGAGTTCGCGCTTGTACTTCTCGGCGACGATGGTCCCCTCGGAGTAACTGACGATGTAGACGGTCCCGTCGGGACCGGCCGCGGCGCGCGCTTCGTCGACCGTGTCGATCAGCGGCTGGCGCCCCTCGGCCACGCTCTGATCGATCGGCAGCGTGGCCGGGTAGTTGACGCCGTAGAACTGGCCCGGGTCGGTACCGACGAACTCACCGCCGTACGGCACGTAGTTGCTCTGGAACTTGTTCGGGATCCGGTCGCTGTTCGGGTTCTTCGCCCCGCCGACACCGACCACCGCATTGCCTCCCGGCAGGGTGGCCGCCAGCGCGTCGGCGACATGTCCGAAGGTGAGCACCGCGGCCAGGCCTGCGGTGGCACCGGCCACCGCGGCAGCCGATGAACGCGCGCGCTTACGGTGATCGGCCACGGTGCTCCTCAGATCGTCCGAAGTGAAAACGACTGAGAACAGAGCGTGGGCCCGGATCAGTCCGGGCCCACACTATGCCAGATGTTTGCTAAAAGTGAGTGGATTGCTACGGGCAGGAGACTTCCAGCTCGAAAGGCTTGGTCACCGGGTTCATTCCGTCCACACCCGTGGCCTCACCCTTGATCGTGTACTTGTTGCCATCCTTGGTGGCTTCGGCGCTCCCGCCGGGCACGCCGGGCGTGTAGCCGAGGCTGACGCCGTCGATATTGCCGAGTGCCACGGCGGTCACCGACGGTTGGTCGCCCTCGCCGAGCGTGGCGCTGACGCCGGACATGCCCTGTCCGACGGTCAGGGTGACATTGCCTGCGACCGTGGCGCACACGACGGTGCCCTCGATCTGGTGGTCCTTGCCGTCGATGCTGACCCTGGCGGTGCCCGCACCGGTGGTCGCCTTGGCGTCGCCTGCCTCGACCGAAGCCGTTGCCGACGCCGAGGCGGTGGCCTTCGTGTCGCTGGAGGTGTCTTTCTTGTCGCTCGACGAACAGCCGGACAGGCCGGCGATGACGATCGCGGCGCCGCCGACGGCAACCAGGAACTCACGCTTCACCACTGCTCTCCTCACGGTTGTGCAGCCCGTCTTCATTGGCGGACTGTCAGGCAGAAGTATTGGGGTTGATGCAGGTCATGGGCATGCGATTGGAAGAATCGTTCCCCGCGGGCGCTGTGCAGTCGTAAGTTCAGCGTCATGCAGACGTTGCGTACTCCAGACGACCGGTTCGCTAACCTTCCCGAGTTTGCTTATGTCCCAGCCTATTCCGAGATCGATGACACCGAGGGCGGCCGATTGCGGGTGGCGTGGGTGCAGGCCGGTCCGCCGGAGGCCGACCCGGTGTTGTTGTTGCACGGGGAACCATCCTGGGCGTTTCTCTACCGGCGCATGATCCCGATCCTGGCCGCGGCGGGCCATCGCGTCGTTTGTCCTGACCTGGTCGGCTTCGGCCGATCGGACAAACCCACGCGCATCGAGGATCACACCTATGCCCGGCACGTCGAGTGGATGCGGGCCCTGGTCTGCGATGTCTTGGACTTGCGTCGGGTGACCCTGGTCGGTCAGGACTGGGGTGGCCTGATCGGGTTGCGGCTGGCGGCCGAGAATCCCGACCGGTTCGCCAACATCGTCGTCGCCAACACGGGGCTGCCCAGCGGCGACATCCCCATGCCGGAGATCTGGTGGCAGTTCCGCAAGGCCATCCAGAATCTGCCGACCATCGATGTCGGCAGATTCGTGGAGGCCGGGTGCCGCCGCCCGGTCAGCGACGAGGTCCGGGCGGCGTACGACGCGCCGTTCCCCGACGACACCTTTTGCGCGGGTCCGCGCGCAATGCCCGGTCTTGTTCCCACCGCACCCGACGACCCGGCCGCGGCCGCCAACCGGTCAGCTTGGAAAGCGTTGACGGCCGGCGAAACCCCGATGCTGGTGGCGTTCAGCGACGGCGACCCGATCACCGGAGCCATGGCGCCCATCTTCCAGCGGGACATGCGGGGCGCCCAGGGTATCGATCATCCGACGATCGCGAACGCGGGTCATTTCCTGCAGGAGGACGCCGGTGAGGAACTTGCCGAGGCGATCGTGACCTTCCTCAGGGGCAGGTGACCGCGATGTCGAACGGCATGTCCACCGGTTCGCCCGGCTGGTTGGGGTCGATACCCATGCCGGTGCCGGTGATCGTGTAGGCCTTGCCGTCGCGGGCGGCCACGACCGGTGCGCCCGAAAGGCCGGACAGGTAGGTCAGCGAAGCCCCCTCGCCGTTGACGTCGCCGATGTTCACCGACTGCACCACGGGTGCCTCTCCGTCGGTCAGCGCCACGGAGGCCGGCATCTTGCCCTTGACGCCGATCGTGGTCAGCCCGTCCTTGGTCTCACAGCTGACGCTGGTCACGGGACCGGCGTCGTTGGGACCGAAGGTCACCCGGCCCTGGCCGGACTTCCCAGATGAACCCGATTCCTGCGACGAGCATCCGGCGACTGCAGCCAGACACACAGCAAATCCGGTGGCAATGACAATGGGGCGGCGCATGACCAAATTCACGTCCGCAGTATGGCCGCGTCCGCCCCTGTGACGGAAATCGGACGCGCATCCGGTTGAATACCAGGTGTGGACCAGCCGTATTTCACCGTGGAGGCCGAGTTGCCCGGCCGACTCGGTCGGGTCGGGACCATCCATACGCCGCACGGCGATATCCAGACTCCGGCGTTCATCGCGGTCGGGACCGCGGCCACCGTGAAATCGGTGCTGCCAGAGACCATGAAACAGCTTGGTGCCCAAGCGATCCTGGCCAACGCCTACCACCTCTACCTGCAACCGGGCCCGGATGTGGTGGCCGAGGCCGGCGGGCTCGGGGCGTTCATGAACTGGCCCGGACCGACCTTCACCGACAGCGGCGGCTTCCAGGTGATGTCGCTGGGTGTCGGGTTCAAGAAGGTCCTGGCGATGGACACCGAGCGGCTGCAGGCCGACGACATCATCGCCAAGGGCAAAGAACGGTTGGCTCACGTCGACGACGACGGGGTCACGTTCCGCTCGCATCTGGACGGGTCGAAACACCGGTTCACCCCGGAAATCTCGATCGGCATCCAGAACAAGCTCGGCGCCGACATCATCTTCGCGTTCGACGAGCTCACCACGCTCGTCAACACCCGCGCCTACCAGGAAAGCTCGGTGCAGCGCACCCATGAGTGGGCGGTGCGGTGCCTGGCCGAGCATCACCGGCTGCAGGCTTTGTCTCCGGAGCGGCCGCGGCAGGCGTTGTTCGGGGTGGTGCAGGGCGCGCAGTACGAGGATCTGCGCCGGCAGGCCGCGAGCGGGCTGGCCTCGATCGGGCAGGAGGCCGGGGCCGCCGAGGGACTGAGTTTCGACGGCTACGGCATCGGTGGCGCGCTGGAGAAGCAGAATCTGGCCACCATCGTCGGCTGGGTCAGCAGTGAACTGCCTGCGGACAAGCCCCGGCATCTGCTCGGTATCAGTGAGCCCGATGACCTGTTCGACGCCGTGGCCGCCGGCGCGGACACCTTCGACTGTGTGTCGCCGTCGCGGGTGGCTCGCAATGCGGCGGTCTACTCGGCGACCGGCCGCTTCAACATCACCGGGGCGCGGTACAAGCGGGATTTCACCCCGATCGATGCCGAATGCGATTGCTACACCTGCGCCAACTACTCCCGCGCCTACATCCGGCACCTGTTCAAGGCCAAGGAGATGTTGTCGGCGACGCTGTGCACGATCCACAACGAGCGGTTCGTGATCCGGCTGGTCGATCAGATCCGGGCATCGATCCTGGCTGGCGAATTCGATGAGCTCCGGGCGCATGTGTTGGGGCGGTACTACGGGGTGCCCGTCAACTGACCTGCCCTCACTTTGTCACGCTGGCGTGGCATTGGCCGACGGCAGCCACTCTGGCGTGACGGTCGGTGGCGCTGAGGACCATGGCGACAACGATTGCCGCGGCAGTTACAGCTGCGGTCGCAGGCCATCCCATCCACCCGACCGCGGCCGCGCCGAAGGCGGTACCGAGGCTGCCGCCCACGAAGTACACCACCATGTAGGCGCTGTTGAAGCGCGCGGGTGCGGCGGCGTCGATCGCCAAAACCGTGCTCTGATTGGCAACTTGGGCCGCGAAGAGTCCGGCGTCGAACACGGCCAGACCGACGAGCGTGGCCGCCGTGTTCGCCAGGCACACAGCGAGGGTGATCGCGCCGAGGGCCGCGACGACCAGGCCGACCACCATCACTCGACGCGGGCCCACGCGATCGGTCCACGTGCCGGCGATGCGCGTCGCGGCGATGCCCAGGAGGCCGGCAAGGGCGTACAGGCCGATCCGTTCCGCTGAATACGAGTAGGGCGGTTGTGCCAGCGCAACGGCGAGGCCGGCCCATACCGCGCAGAAGGCGAAGAACCAGAGCGCACCGCGCACCGCGGCGATGCGCAGCTTCGGGAACCGAACGTACAGGCCGGGCAGGGCGCGAAGCGTCGCCATGATGCCGCTCGTGGTGGAACCGGCGGTGGCAGGCAGCATCCGTACGGCGACAAGTGCGGCGATCGCCGATGCGACGGCGAACACGAGCAGGGCGCCGCGCCATCCCGATACGTCGGCCAGCCAGCCGCCGGCGATGCGGCCTCCGATGATCCCGGCCGAAATGCCCGCCGTGACTATGCCCAGCGCGGTGGCCCGGCGCCCCGCCGGGACGAAGCGTGCGGTGATCGAACTCAACTGCGCACCGACCGTGGAACAGGCACCGATCAGCGTGATGGTGAGCGCCAGCAACCACATCGTGCCGGCCGCGGCGTTGGCCGCCAAGGCTGCGGCCAAGGCGCCGAACTGTGCGCCGAGGACGTATCTCGGTGGAAACCGATCGACGAGCGGTACCAGCAGCGCGAGCCCCAACAGATAGCCGACCGGGCCGCACGCCAGCGCGACGCCGACGTGGGCGACCGAGATGTCAAGGCTGTCGGCGACATCGGAGACCGCCGGTTGGAGCGGATAGATCGCGGCAGTGCCGAGGGCGGCGGCAATCGCCATGAACCACACGGTGTTTCGGGTCATTTGGGGCTGCGATGTCATGCCGGTGACGCTATGGGCGCCCAGGTCAGCGTGCTGGCGGAAATCGGACCATGCGGTGTGGGAGAGTGGCGCCATGCCGGAAGAGCTCACCGCCGAACAGGCCGCCACGCGTCTGGCGACCGCCGACACGCTCGGGATCCCGCTGGGGCCCGGCCAGCCGCCGGCGTTCCTCCGTGCACTCGGAGAGCGCACGGATTGGACGGACCTACGTGTCTACGGCGCACTGCTCGGAGTCGGGACCGAACTGTTCAACCGCTCCGGTGTCCGTTACCTGTCCGGCTTCTTCGGTCCGTTCGAGCGGATGTTGCGGGATATGGGCGCCGACGTGGAATTCGCGCCCGCGGATTTCCGCCGGTTCGCTCCGCTGCTCGAGCGTCAGGCGCCGCGCGTGATGACGACCGTGGCGGCAGCGCCCGACGAGGATGGCTGGTGCTCCCTGTCGCTACATGCCGGTGCCACGGTGGGCGAATTACGCCGCGCCGGCGCCGATCCGCAGCGGTTGCTCGTCGTCGAGGCGTCTGACGCCTACCCGCGGACATTCGGGCTCGAAGGGTATCGACATGCGCTGCACGTCGACGAGATCGACGTCCTCGTGCACTCGACCGATGCACCGCTCGCGCTTCCCTCGGCGTCACCCTCCGACGTCGACAGAGCGATCGCGAGGCACGCGGTCGCCTACATCCCGTCCGGTGCGACGCTGCAGACGGGCATCGGCTCGATTCCCAGCCAGATCGCCGCTCTGCTCGCCGAAGGCGACGGGGCGATTACGGGCTGCACAGCGAGATGTTCACCGATGGGTGCATGCAGTTGCACCGGGCCGGCAAGGTCACCAACGTGGGCAAAGGACTGTACGACGGGGTGAGCGTGACGACCTTCGCGTTCGGCTCGACCGAGCTCTATGCGTGGCTGGACGCCAACTCCGATGTCGCGTTCCTCCCCGTCGAGATCGTCAATGCGCCGGAGGTGATCGGCGCCAACAACGACATGGTCACGATCAACGGCGCGCTCGGAGTCGACGTCCAAGGCCAGGTCGTCGCCGACACCATTGCCGGCGACCAGTTCAGCGGGGTCGGCGGCGCCGAGGATTTCGTGGCCGGTGCGGGGCTTGAGCTGTCGGACCGCTCGTTGATCTGCCTGCCCTCGACGTTCGAGAAGGACGGAGTGCTCCAGTCGCGGATCGTGCCGTGGTTCGGTCCCGGCGCTGTGATCACGACGCCACGGCATCAGGTCGACGTGATCGTCACCGAGTACGGGGCAGCCGAATTGGAGGGCCGGACGGTTCGTGAGCGCGGCGAGGCGTTGGCGGCTATCGCACACCCGCAGTTCCGCGACGCGATGCTGGCGGCTGCGCAGCGCGCGGCCCAGGGACGCTCGCCCGTCGGGTAGCGCCCACGCGCCGCAGCGTCTAACTTACATTTTGTAAGTTGATCGGCGGAGGGGCTGCGACGTGAGTGGACGCTACGTGGTGATCGGCGGTGGACTGGCCGGACTGGCCGCCGCGGTGTGGCTGAGCGAAGCCGGAAAGAACGTCACCCTGTTGGAACGTCGAGGTCAACTCGGCGGTCGCACCCACGCCATGCGCGCCGAAAGCGCCGACGACACACCTGACAACGGCCAGCACGTGGTCGCCAGTGGATATGAGCACCTGTGGCGCTATCTCACCAGTGTGGGTACCAGGCAGTTCATCGAGTTTCCGAGAAGCTCGACGCTGCGCTGGCCCGACGGGCGCAAGGTCACCATGCAGACCACCGGCGCCGGTGCGATACGCACCCTGCTCGGGGTCCATCCCGACGCGAGCTGGGGCGACCGGTTGCGTGCGGCCCGTGCGACCGTGCGATTGGGTTGGCAGGCCCTGCACCAACCTGCCGACCTGGCCGACCTCACCACGGAGCAGTGGTTCGAGCGGGTCGGCATGCCGGCTCCGGCGCGGGAAGCCCTGTGGGACTGGTTGGCCCTGGGTATTGCGGCCGAGCCGGTTGACCGCGAATCCGCCAAGGTGTTCGCCAACGTGATGGCCACCGGTTTCCGGCTCGGGGTCAAACACCGCACCCCGGTCACCATCGGCTACCCCACGGTGGATCTCGACACGCTCTACATCGCCGGGGCGTTGAAAGTGTTCGAGGAGCGTGGGGTCGACGTCCGCTACCGCTCGGTGGCGCGAAAGATCGTGATCGACGAGGGCAGGGTCACCGGCGTCACGCTGTCCGACGGCTCGCAGATCCCCGCCGACGCCGTCGTCTGCGCAGTGCCCAACTCGAACATCGGCGGACTACTCGACGATCTGCCCGAGCATCCCGAGATCTATGCCGCGGCAGACAAACTCGGCTACACCCCGATCGTCAGCACCAACCTGTATCTGGACCGGCCGTTGGGTACCGAATCGGCGTTCGAGGGGTTGATCGGCGGAACCGGGGTGATCGACGAGGTATTCGACCGCCAGATCATGCACGGCCGCAACACCGAACGGGCCTGGCTGTACTGCCTGACCACCAGTGGCGCCTACGAGCAGATCCACAAGAGCAACGACGAGATCGTCGACGAGCAGCTGGCGCTGCTGCGCCGGTACTACCCGGCGGCGCGGGAGGCGAACGTGGTTCAGGCTCAGGTGGTCAAGATGCCCAAGGCGACCTTTTCACAGGTGGTGGGAACCGACGCGCTTCGCCCGTCGCAACGGACCTCGGTTCCCTCGTTGGTGCTCGCCGGCGACTGGACCGCCACCGACTGGTCGGCGACCATGGAGAGCGCTGTGCAGAGCGCCGCGAAGGCCGTGGACCTGTTGCTGGAACTCCGGCAATGACGCGACGCCGGCTCAGCGGCGCCGAGCGCAGGGCGCAGCTGCTCGACGCGGCCCGTGACATCGTGGCCGAGGACGGCTACCCCGCATTGACCATCGAGCAGGTTGCGAGCCGGACAGGCGTCACCAGAACGGTTGTCTACCAGCAGTTCACCGATCTGGCGGGTCTGACCACCGCGCTGCTGGACCGTGAGTCGGCGGTCGCGTTCGCGGGAATGGGCTCCGTAGACCGACCCGACCTCGATCCGGAGCAGTTGGGCAGGGGCATTCTGGCCTACCTGCATGCGGCACCCGCGAGTTGGCGCATCATCCTGCGACCACCCGACGGCGCTCCTCCGGCGCTGCGAGAGCGCATCGAACTGGGTCGCGCCTACGCCAGGAAGGTCGCGGTCCGTCCGCTTTCGCTCGCGGCAGGGGTGGATATCGACCCGGATGCCACCACGGTGCGAATTCTGTTGTCGGCCATCGAGGAACTCGCCCGGATACACCTCGACGATCCGGTCGGTCATCCCGACGACGAGGTGCTGGACCACCTGCGGTCCCTCTCCGCGTGGGCGGTGGCCACCATGCGAAAGGCTACAGCGGGTTGAGGATCCGCTGCAGGAACTGGCGGGTGCGCTCTTCCTTGGGGTCGCCGATCACCGCGGCAGGCGGGCCCTGTTCGAGGATCACGCCGCGGTCGGTGAACAGCACCTGATCGGAAACCTGCCGGGCGAACTGGATTTCGTGCGTGACGATCACGAGCGTCCAACCTTCGACGGCCAGGTCCCGGATCACCGCGAGCACCTCGCCGACCAGCTCGGGGTCCAGTGCCGAGGTCGGTTCGTCGAACAGCACCACTTTGGGTTTCAACGCGAGCGCCCGGGCGATGCCGACGCGCTGCTGCTGGCCGCCCGAGAGCTGATACGGGTACTTGTCGCGCTGGTCGGCCAGCCCCACCTGGCCCAGCAGCTCGGTCGCCTCGGCCAGCACCTCCTCACGCGGGCGCTTCTGCACGATCAGCGGGCCCTCGGTGACGTTCTGAAGGACGGTCTTGTGCGGAAACAGGTTGTGGGACTGGAACACAAAGCCGCTCTGCGCCCGGTAGCGGCGTAGCTGGTCCTTGGGTACCGGCTTGGAGAAGTCGAGTTCGGTGTCGCCGACCCGGATCACCCCGGAGTCCGCGACATCGAGGGCGTTCAGCGTGCGCAACAGCGTGGTCTTACCGGAACCCGACGGACCGATGACGGTGGTCGCAGTGCCGCGCGGCACGGTGAACGACACACCCTTGAGCACCTGGAAGTCGCCGAACGCCTTGTGCACGTCGGTGGCGACGATTCGGTCTTCGCCTTCTGTGGTCATCGCGCAACGTGCCTTTCCAGTCGGCGTTCCAGGCGACTCTGGCCGAACGACAGCACCAGGCAGATCACCCAGTAGTAGATCGCGGCCGTGCCGTAGAGAGCGAAGAACTCGAACGTGGGCGCCGCGATGATCTGGGCCTGCCGCAGCAGTTCGGTGACCAGAATCGTCGACGCCAGCGAGGTGTCTTTGACCAGGGAGATCAACGTGTTCGACAACGGCGGGACCGCGACCCGGGCGGCCTGGGGCAGGACGATGCGCCGCAGCGTGCCGGTGTAGTTCAGCCCGATCGTCTCGGCGGCTTCCCACTGCCCCTTCGGGATGCTCTGGATCGCCGAGCGGATGATCTCGGCCGCATAGCCGCCGACGTTGAGGCTGAACGCGATCACTGCGGCAGGGAACGGGTCGATCTTCACCCCGAACTCAGGAAGGGCGAAGAACACGATGAACAACTGCACCAGCAGTGGGGTGCCGCGGATGATCGAAATGTAGAACCGGGCGATGTTGCTCAGCACCACATTCGGCGACAGCCGGGCCAGCGCCACCGCCAGCGCGATGACGAGCCCGATGGCGAAGCTGATGATCGTCAGCGGAATGGTCATCGTCAGAGCCGCTTTGGCCAGCGGCCACAAGTTGTCGGCGATCAACTGCCAGGTGGAGCGGGGCGCAGGCGCGCCGCCTTCGGGCGCCCCCGACGCGTTGGCCTTGAGGTACTTCTGCGAGATGGTGGCCAGCGTGCCGTCGGCCCGCAACTCGTCGAGTGCGGTGTTGAGTTCGGGCAGCAGGCCGCTGTCCTTGCGTGCGGCGAAGCCCTGTTCGCTCTTCTCGCCGACGGTGCCCGCGATCTTCACCGACGTGTCGTTGGTCTCGGCCAGATACGCGTAGACGGCGATGCTGTCGTTGACCACGACGTCGACGCGGCCCTGGTTGAGGAGCTTGATGGCCTGGGTGAACCCTTCGACCGCTTCCACGCGCGCCCCGGCCTTGCGGGCGATCTCCGACCAGTTGCTGGTGGCGTTCTCGGCGGCGACCTTGCCCTTCAGATCCGCCAGCGACTTGATCGAGTTGTCGTCGGCGCGGGTGACGATGACGCCCTCGCCGATCGAGTAAGGCTGGGACAGGTCGTATTTGGCCTGACGTTCCGGCGTGATCGTCACCTCGTTGGCCACCACGTCGAACCGGTTGGCCTCCAGTGCGGCGAAGATCGAATCCCACGGCGTTTCGACGAATTCCACTCTGACGCCGAGTTTGTCGCCGACCGCGCGAGCGACGTCGACGTCGTAGCCGACGAGTTGTCCGGTGCCGGTGTCGTGGTAGCTGAAGGGGGAGTACACGCCTTCGGTGCCCACGCGCAGCACGCCGGACGATTTCAGCGGTTCATCGGTATTGCCGGCTTTCCCGCCGCAGGCGGCCAGCATCACCGCGACGATCAGCAGGAGGCCCAGCAGCGGAATTCGTCGGGAGCGCACGGCCGGACGCTAACAGGGGCACGCCCGATTCGGCAGGCTTCTGCTCAGCCCGGCTGATATATCCACGGATGCCGCGGCAGAGCGGTCGGGTCGAACCGGTCGAGCATGCCGTCGACGTCGAGCGGCGGCCACCCCAGCGACGCACTGATCTGCTCCAGCGCCCGCTCGACGCCGATCTCGGCCAGGGTGGCCGCGCCGTCGCGTTTTGCCAGCCGGGCACCGTCCTCGTTGAGCACCAGCGGGACATGGGCGTAGACCGGCTCCGGGTACCCGAGCAGCCGCGCCAGATAGGCCTGCCGTGGAGACGAACTCAACAGGTCGTCGCCGCGCACCACCTGGTCGACGCCGCCTGTGGAATCGTCGACCACGACGGCGAGGTTGTAGGCGGGCACCCCGTCACCGCGGCGCACCACGAAGTCGTCGATGATTCCCGTGTAGCTGCCGTGCAGCAGGTCGGTGACGGTGCCGACGAAGGTGTCCGTGCGCAGGCGCAGCGCGGGTGGGCGTCCGGTCTCGGCGCGACGTTCGGCGCGTTCGGCGTCGCTGAGGTCTCGGCAGGTGCCCGGATACGCCCCTTCGGGGGCGTGCGGGGCTCGCGGTGCCTGGGCGATATCCCTTCGGCTGCAATAGCATTCGTACAGCAGCCCACGCTCGAACAGGCCCCCGATCACCGCGTCGTAGCGTTCCTCGTGGGCCGTCTGCCATTGCACCGGTTCGTCCCAGGTCAGTCCGATCGCGGCCAGGTCGGCCACCTGGCTTTGTCCGATCTCGGGAAAAGTGCGGTCGTCGAGATCCTCGACGCGCAGCAGGAACCGCCGCCCGGTGGACCGGGCGAACAACCAGGCCAGCACCGCGGTGCGCAGGTTGCCGATGTGCAGGTCGGCCGACGGGCTCGGCGCGAACCGCCCGGCGGGGGTTGGGCTCACGCCCGCAATCTAGCTAATCGCGGTCCCAGGGCGCTGTCTCGCCCATCTTCTCGTAGTACTTCGCGAGGTGGCTTTTCACTCGGCCGATGTCGTCCTTCGGGAGATCGACGCCGCCGCGGGCGCCGTCCACGATCCCGCCGGCAGCCATCACGCCGCGAGGTACGACCTCCAGCTTGCCACCGACGACGTCGGCGATCAGCAACTTGTAGCCGATGAAGTTGTCCTTCGCCTCCTTGTCGTACCAGACGTGCGCGTCGCGGTATTTCTCGTTGGGTTCGTCCTCTGCACCGGCCCACTTGCGGACCCGTTTGTCGGCGGCATCGCCGTCCCACTCCCGGTCCCGGTCGGCCAGTGGCAGATCCTGAAATGCGGTTACAGACATGCTGTTGGCATGCCCGGCTGCGGGCGGCGGTAAACGCTAGCGTTGGCCTCGTGCGCGAGCGACACATCACCGGCGGCACCATCCAGGTTGAACGCGAGGACGGACTGGTCCGCGCACGCGGCGTGCGCTACGGCACCGCGAAGCGGTTCGCCGTGTCCGAACCGCCCGCGGCCTGGTCGGGGGTTCGCGACGCGACGCAACCGGGTCCGGCCTGCCCGCAGCGGCCGTCGCGTCTGGGCTGGGTGACCGGCGACGCACTCGCGGGCTTGTCGATGAACGAGAACTGTCTCGTGCTGACCGTCACGGCTCCGGCCGATGCGCACCGGTTACCCGTCATGGTGTGGTTTCACGGCGGTGCGTACGTCGCAGGCAGCGGTGAGTCTGCCAAGTACGACCCCGGTGCCCTGGTCCGTGCGGGCAACGTGGTGGTGGTCAACGTGAGCTACCGGCTCGGCATCTTCGGCTACCTGTCGCCGCCCGGGGCCGGCGCGGACAACCTCGGACTGCGCGACCAGATCCTGGCGCTGCGCTGGGTGCAGGACAACATCGCGGCGTTCGGCGGGGACGCTGCCAATGTCACCGCGTTCGGTCAGTCCGCGGGTGCACATTCGGTCATGTCGCTGATGCTGTGCGAGGAGGCGGCCGGGTTGTTCCACCGCGCGATCCTGCAGAGCGCCCCGCTGGAGCTGGACGAGGGGCGCGACGACATGGCTCATGCCATGGGCGCGGCGATGGCCGGCTCGCTCGCCGGAGCCGACCCGGCCGAGGCCAGCGTGGAAAAGCTGCTTGCCGCAGAAGCTGCCGCCGTTGCCGCCGCACAGGGCTTCGGTCTGCTGGGCGGTCTGGCGTTCGCGCCGCGGCTCGGCCGGGGCCCGCTGCCGGCACCCGCAGACGTGCCCGGGGCCATCGCCGCTGCCGCGCGCCGCATCGAGCTCCTGATCGGCTACACCAAGGACGACGCGGCGCCGTTCGTCGCGATGGATCCGCGGGTGGCCAGACTCAACCGGGTGCCTGCCCTCGGCCGGCTCGCCGTCCGGGCCGGTTCGAAGGCGGTCACGAAGCAGGCGTTCTCGGGCCCCGCCGAACGTTTGGCGCAGGCCTGGCGATCCCACGGCGGCCGGATCGGTACTTATCGTTTCGACTGGATACCGGCCAGCGCGCCGCTGGGCGCCTGCCACTGCATGGAGTTGCCGTTCCTGTTCGGCTCACCGCAGTCCTGGGCGGATGCCCCCATGCTCGGCCCGCAGCGTGCGATCGACAACCAGCTTTCCGCCGAAATGCGCACTCGCTGGACGCAATTCGCGCACCGTGGCGTCGAATCGCTGCCCACACCGGCACTGCGGTTCGGCTAGTTCAGCAGCCGGCCCGGGATGCACCTTGCCGGGGAGGCCGTGCCTGGCCTGCCTTGATAAAGTTTCGGCAAAATTCGGACTCGGTGGTGTGATGGCGATTATGGGCGCAGTCCCGTCTCTACGTGGACGCGTCAGCGAATGCGCGGCCCTTCGAACCCTGGTCTCGGGTGGCCGTTCGGGCGGCAGCGCGGTGCTGGTGGTGCGCGGCGAGGCGGGAGTCGGGAAGACCGCCCTGCTGGACTACGTCGTCGAACACGCGCCGGGGTTCCGGGTGACCCAGGTGGCCGGGGTCGAATCCGACATGGAACTTGCCTTCGCCGGATTGCACCACCTGTGTGCACCGCTGCTGGATCATCTCGACAAGCTCCCCGAACCGCAGCGCGACGCGCTCTCGGTGGCTTTCGGTCGTGGCGTCGGCCCGGTGCCTGACCGTTTTCTGGTCGGTCTGGCGGTGCTCAGTCTGTTGGCTGCCGCGGCTGACCGGAAGCCGCTGCTGTGTGTGATCGACGATGCGCAGTGGCTCGATCAGGTGTCGGTACAGACGCTGGGTTTCGTTGCGCGGCGATTGTTGGCGGAGCCGGTCGTCATGGTGTTCGCCGTCCGGGACAGTCACGCCGGCGCCGCCGTGGACATCCTGCCCGACCTGCCCGAGCTGCGGCTCGAAGGGCTTTCGGACAGTGATGCCAGGGACCTGCTGGACTCGGTGGTTCTGGGGCGGCTCGATGAGCGGGTCCGTGACCGGCTCATCGCCGAAAGCCGCGGTAATCCGCTGGCGCTGTTGGAAGTGCCGCGAAATGTCTCGGCCGCGGAGCGCGCCGGCGGCTTTTGGATCGTGGGCACGCGGCCATCCGTCGGGCAGGTGGAGGAGGGCTTCGTCCGCCGAATCCAATCGCTGCCTGCGGACACTCGTCGGTTGGCACTGCTCGCGGCGGCGGATCCGGTCGGTGATCCGGTGGTGTTCTCCCGTGCCGCGGGGTACTTGGGGATCGGCATGGATGCGCTGGCGCCGGCCGAGGCTGCCGGGGTGATCGAGTTCGGCCCCCGCATGCGGTTTCACCACCCGTTGGTCCGGTCGGCGGCCTATCGGGCGGCGGACGTGGCCGACCGCCGGGAAGTGCACCGCGCCTTGTCTGTTGCCACTGATCCCGAGCTCGATCCCGACCGCCGGGCCTGGCATGCGGCAAACGCCGCGGCCGGTCCCGACGACGCAGTGGCAGCCGAACTGGAAGCCTCGGCCTGGCGGGCGCAGAGCCGGGGCGGGATCGCCGCCGCGGCGACTTTCCTCGAGCGGGCGGCGATCCTGTCGGCCGATCCGGCCCTGCGCAGCTCCCGGGCGATCGCGGCCGCCGAGGCCAAACGTGAGGCGGCTGCCCCTGAATCCGCCTATGAGCTGCTGTCCCTGGCTGAACTGAATCCGCTGACCGAGCTCCAGCGGGCACAGGTGGGCAGGCTGCGGGCGCAGATGGAGTTCACCCGCAGCCGGGGTGGACTGCCGGGTGCGCCACCGGTCCGGCATGCGGCCGGATTGCTGCTCGACGCCGCCAAGCGGTTGGAAAATCTCGACGACGAGTTGGCGCGCGAGACCTACATGGAGGCGCTGGCCGCCGCGATGTTTGCTTCGCGCAGTCAACCGGAGGCCCTCGTCGTGGCCGCCGAGGCAGCGCGCGCCGCGGTCGAAAAGGTCGAGGCACCGTCTGGGCCCATCGATCTACTCCTCATCGGCATGGCGAACCTGATCACCGATGGACTGCCCGCGGCGGTCGAGCCTCTGCGCACCGCGCTGGAGCTGTGGAGTGAACACACCCGGCGCCACGACGGCCGGGCGTTTCGTTGGTTGGCATTGGCCTTCCCGATCGTGCACGAATCCGCTGCCCATGAGATCTGGGACGACGAGCTGGTCGACCGGCTGGCCACCGACATGATCGGCTACGCCCGCGCCACCGGCGCGTTGGCCATCCTTCCGCCGGCGATCGCCTACCACGCCGGTGTCCAGACACATAAAGGTGAATTCGTCACAGCTGCAAGGCTTATGGAGGAGGCCGACTCCATCTCGGAGGCGATCGGTCACCGTCCGATGAAGTACCACAAGGTGGAATTGGCGGCCTGGCGCGGCGATCTCACCGAGGCCGGCGACCTCATCGAGGCTGGTATGGCCGAGGGGACCGCCAAGGGCGAGGGCCGACTGCTCGGGGCGGCGGGCTACGCCGCCGCAGTGCTCTACAACGGCTTGGGTCGCTACGAGGAGGCCCTGACAGCTGCCAAACAGACGTGCGAATTCCACGACGTCGGGTTCTACTGCTGGACCCTGATCGAACTGGTCGAGGCCGCCATGCGGGTCGGCGAGCGGGATGTCGCCGAGGACGCAGTGCGGCGGTTGGAAAGATGTACGGAGTCCAGCGGAACCGATTGGGGGCTGGGCGTATTGGCCGCGGCCCGGGCTGTCGTCGCCGACGACACCGAGGCCGACGTGCTGTTCAAAGAGTCCGTCGAGCGGCTCAGTCGCACTCGGATCGGGGTGCAGCTGGCGCGGACCCATCTCCGCTACGGGGAATGGCTACGTCGCCAGAAGCAACGCACCAGTGCCCGTGAGCATCTCAACACCGCCTACGAGATGTTCACCAAGATGGGCGCCACCGGGTTCGCCGAGCGGGCCCGGCGTGAGCTGACCGCCACCGGTGAGAAGGTGCGCAAACAGCCGATGGCCTCGGGCGACGTGCTGACCGCCCAGGAGGCGCAGATCGCCGGTTTGGCCCGTGACGGGCTGACCAATCAGGAGATCGGCGCACAGTTGTTCATCAGCACCCACACCGTCGAATGGCACCTGCGCAAGGTCTTCGTCAAGCTCGGTGTCCGGTCACGCCGGCAGCTCCGCACCGTGTCGTGGAGTAGCTGAACCGCACTCGCTCCAAGACCACGGGTTTTCAAGGGTCCCAAGGGTCCTTCCAACAACGAAGCTCACCAAATGGCGACAATTTTGTTGCAGACCACGATCACCGAGAATCCCGACGACTGGGATGTCAGCCGATTCTCGATGCTGGCGGCTGAGCTGCGCGCGGACGGCCACGAGGTGCTGGCCCGTAACCGCACCGAACATGCCGGGCAGGACCCGGTGCTCAGCCATCTCGACGAGCTCGGGTTCGATCAACTGTGGTTGATGGCCGTCGACGTCGGCAACGGTCTGACACCCGAAGAATGCGCGGCGATCGGCCGGTTCCGCGGACTCGGAGGCGGGGTGCTCACCGCCCGTGATCATCAGAACCTGGGCAGCTGCCTGAAGGGACTGGGCTCGTTGGGGCAGGTCAACGAGTTCCACGACGCCAGCTTGGACCCGCTGACGCGGTGCGACGACCAGGACAATCCCGACATCTCTTGGCCCAACTATCACTCGGGCGCCAACGGCGACTACCAGCCGGTGCTCGCCGGGGAGCCGGTGCACCAGCTGCTACGCACGTCCCGGACCGTCACCGGTCGCATCGAGTGGTTCCCGGCGCACCCCCATGAGGGTGCGGTCTCGGCCGGCGTGCCGTTCGCGACGGTGGTGGCTCAGGGCCGCAGCACCGCGACCGGCCGACAGTTCAATCTCGCGGTGGCACTCGACGGTGAGCGCACACCGGAGGGCAGACCGATGGGGCGGGCCGTTGCCGAGTCGACGTTCCACCACTTCGCCGACTACAACTGGGATCTGGCGCATGGGGCGCCTTCGTTCGTCACCGACCGGCCCGGCCGGCAGATCGGGGCCGATCCTTCCCGTCTGGGCGTGTTCAAGGATTACGTGCGTAATCTCGCCACCTGGCTGCAGCCGGCGGACCATTACTAGCTGGAGAGCAGGCCCGGGACGATGTCGTTGAGCCCGAAGGTGACGGGCTGTTCCAGTTGGGCGTAGGTGCACGAGCGTGGGTCCCGGTCGGGCCGCCAGCGGTTGAACTGGGCGGTGTGCCGGAAGCGCCTACCCTCCATGTGGTCATAACGGACCTCGACGACGCGTTCGGGCCGCAACGGCACGAAAGACAGGTCCTTGCCGGCGTTCCAACGTGAGCCGCCGCCGTACCTACGCGCGAGGTCCGGGTCGGCGGCCACCTGGGCGGCCCAGTTCCATGGATGGTTCTCGAAACTGGTGACCAGGGGTTGCAATTCGGTGAACAGGGCCCGGCGTCGCGCCATCGGGAGGGCGCCGATGACGCCGACGGATGCCAGCTCGCCGTCATCGGTGTAGAGCCCCAGCAGCAGCGACCCGATCGCATCCGGCCCTGACTTGTGGAGCCGATAGCCGGCGACCACGCAGTCGGCGGTCCGCTGGTGCTTGATCTTCACCATGACCCGTTTGTCGGGCTGATAGGTGAGCGTCAGGGGTTTGGCGATCAATCCGTCGAGCCCGGCCCCCTCGAATTCGTCGAACCAGCGCCGCGCGGTCACCATGTCGGTGGTGGCCGGGGTGACATGAAAGGCCGGGCCGGAACCCAGCGCGCCGACCAGGGCGGCGCGGCGTTCACTGAACGGTCGGCCGGTGAGGTCGTCGTCTCCGAGGGCGAGCAGGTCGAAGGCGATGAAGCTGGCCGGGGTCTGTTCGGCCAACAGACGCACCCGGGAAGCCGCCGGGTGCAGACGCAGTTGGAGTGCCTCGAAGTCCAGGCCTTGCTCGGTCGGCAGGACTATCTCGCCGTCGACGACGCACCGCGGCGGCAGCTCGGCTTTCGCGGCCTCGACCAGTTCGGGGAAGTAGCGGGTCATCGGCCGCTCGTTACGGCTGCCCAACTCGACCTCGTCGCCGTCGCGGAACACCAACGCCCGGAAGCCGTCCCACTTCGGTTCGTAGGACGCGTCCGGTGGAATCGCCGTTGCGGGCTTGGCCAGCATCGGTGAGACGGGCGGCATCACGGGTAGCAGCATGGATCCGGACCTGGTGTGGATTGGGTGGATTGTGGCTACTCAGTATGCGCGACACAGTCCGGCCGAGCCGCGAGACAAGAGCGGGAGTACTGGGTTTCAGGCGGCCTCATCGGGTATGCGTCAAGCAGAGCACGGCTGGTCCCACCCGCCGCCGGTGTCCGCGCGATGAGTTCGCCGCGGCGCGGCGGTCTAGATCCGTGACGCCCCGATGAACCAGGATGGAGCCCGTGGACCTACCCGTAGTGCCGCCGATCGAACCGATGCTCGCCAAAGCCCAGGCGAAGGTGCCCGACGAGGCCGGGGCGTGGTCATACGAGCCGAAATGGGACGGCTTCCGCGCACTGGCCTTCCGGGACGGCGACGAGGTGGTGTTGCAGTCGCGCAGCGGAAAGGAACTCGGGCGCTACTTCCCCGAACTACTCGACGCGCTGCGTGACGAACTCGCCGACCGTTGTGTCCTCGATGGTGAGGTGGTGGTGCCCCGCGAGATCGACGGCCGGGTCCGCCTGGACTGGGAGTCGTTGTCGCAGCGCATCCACCCCGCCGAATCGAGGGTGCGGATGCTCGCCGAACAGACCCCGGCACACTTCATCGGATTCGATGCGCTGGCCACCGGTGACCGGTCGTTGCTCGCCGAGCCGTTCCGGGTGCGCCGGGAGGCGCTGATCGAGGGCGTCAAGTCCAAGAAGTGGTGCCATGTCACGCGGACCACCACGGATCCCGAACTCGGCGCGCAGTGGTTGCAGACCTTCGAGGGAGCCGGGCTCGACGGGGTGATCGCCAAGAAGCTCGACGGCCCCTACCTGCCGGGCAAGCGGGAGATGGTGAAGGTCAAGCATCACCGCGACGCCGACTGCGTGGCCATCGGTTACCGCATCCACAAGAGCGGGGAGGGCGTCGGCTCGATCCTGCTGGGCCTCTACCGATCTGATGGCGAGCTGCAGATGGTCGGTGGCGCAGCCTCGTTCAGCGTCAAGGACCGGATCAAGCTGCTGGCCGACCTGGAGCCGCTGCGGGAGGGTGACGAAGTCCGCGAGGGTGACCCCAGCCGCTGGAACTCGGCCGCCGACAAGCGCTGGATCCCGGTGCGCCCGGAGCGCGTCTGCGAGGTGGCGTATGACCAGATGGAGGGCAACACCGAGAACGGTCGCCGCTTCCGGCATGCGGTGAAGTTCATGCGCTGGCGCCCGGACCGGGAACCGTCGAGCTGCACATTCGACCAGCTCGATGTGCCGCTGAACTACGACCTGTACGACGTCCTCGAGGGAGACAGTTGAGATGGCAACCCCCGCAACCGAACTCGATGTCGACGGAATCAAGGTCCGGTTCACCAACCCGGACAAGGTGTACTACCCGAAGCTCGGCAAGGACGGCACCAAGGGCAAGCTGATGGAGTACTACCTGTTCGTCGCCGACCGTATGGTCACGCTGCTCAGAGACCGGCCCACGCATCTGCAGCGGTTCCCCGACGGCATCGAGGGGGAGGAGATCTACCAGAAGCGGGTGCCGCAGAAGCATCCCGAATACCTGGAGACCTGCGTCGTCACCTTCCCGTCCGGCCGCACCGCCGACGCCCTCAAGGTGACCCATCCGGCGTCGATCGCGTGGGCCGCGCAGATGGGCACGATCACGTTGCACCCGTGGCAGGTTCGCTGCCCGGACACCGAGCATCCCGACGAGTTGCGCATCGACCTCGACCCGCAACCGGGCACCGGATTCGCCGAGGCCGCCGCGGTGGCCTGCGATGTGCTCAAGCCGCTGCTCGACGAGCTGGGCCTGGTCGGCTATCCCAAAACCTCGGGCGGTCGCGGCGTGCACATCTTCCTGCGGATCAAGACCGACTGGGATTTCATCGCGGTGCGCCGCGCCGGAATCGCGTTGGCCCGTGAGGTGGAACGGCGGGCCCCCGATGCGGTGACCACGTCGTGGTGGAAGGAAGAGCGTGGCGAGCGGCTGTTCATCGACTACAACCAGAATGCCCGCGACCGCACGTTTGCCTCGCCGTATTCGGCCCGCAAGACCCCGATCGCGACGGTCTCGACCCCGTTGTCCTGGGACGAACTGCGCACCGCCAACCCCGACGACTACACGATCGCCACCGTGCCGGATTTCCTTGCCGGACGCGAGGATCCCTGGGCGGACATCGACAAGAAGAAGCAGTCGCTACAGCCCCTGTTGGACCTGGTAGCCGCCGACGAGGAATGCGGTCTCGGTGACCTGCCGTACCCGCCGAGCTATCCCAAGATGCCCGGTGAGCCGCCGCGGGTGCAGCCCAGCAAGAAAGTCGCCAAGAACTGGGACGAGGACGGCAACCGCCGGTCCTGACTCTGACCGCGACACTAGGTCGCATCGGGAAAGGTCCGTTGTTCACCATGGGCAAGTTCGAATCCGCCGAGTTGGACGAGAGCCCTGAGCGGTTCGTGAGTTTCGTTGTGCACCATCGTATTAGATGAAGCAGACGCGACATTTGCGCGTACCTGACTCGGCCTCTTGTTGCGGTAGCGTAGTCGGTTGACGCAGGACGCAGTCGAACAGGCAGATTCGACGGCCGGGTTCCAGTTCTTTGGGGGTTCATCGACAATCGGACATGGCATGTCCGGTCCGCACCGACAGCATTTGCCGAGGAGCCACTCGGGCGGCAGGATGATTGACGTATGACGATTGCGCTAGAACTACGCGACCAGATGCGCCTGTCTTGGTTCCGTACAAACGTCTGGTGGCTCGATCGAGGAACTGACAGCGGGCCTGACCGAGGTCGACTCAGTGGGATCAGGCTTGCTGCGATGGAGGGGTGAGATCCGGTAATCCGAGTGCGGAGAGGATCTCCAGCCCAAGCGGCACCGGCATGACCCACGGCGTGTGGGGCACTCGCTCTGCCAAGCCATAAATACGATCGGCGTCGGAATGCGACCGCTCGCCGTGCACCACTGCCCTCAGCGTTACACGCGCAGTCCTGAAGTGTTGCCATTTGGGCGGTCCGCTAGCTGTGCCATTGACCACGATGAAATCTGGTCGTCTCCAAAGCACGAGTGCCCATTTGGTTGGTGTGGAACACCATGCGGCCATCATGTCGGTCTTTTCTGCGTAACTGATCGCTTCCAGGGCTACGAGGTCAGGGCGAGTGGTGGTAGCAGATATGTGCAGCGTCGACGGCGATGGTCGGTAGGCGTCCCGGCCAGCGTCGAGAAGCCGGGCCAGGGCGTCAGCGATATCGTCGTCCTGAACCACTTGGTCGGCTATCTCGATAATGTCGTCGACCTCCAAGGTAAATCCGAGACCGGTGACTACCTCGGCGCTGCTGAGATAGCGCAAGTATGCCGAAACGCGGTCGGAGTCCAGAGCGGGCAACAGGTAACCGATTTCGTCACGAGCTTTCCGTACTGCGAGCGATGCTGCGGTGCCGTGCCGTTGGTCGACTTTCCGGTCCAGGATGGCCAAGGCGACGGCGCCGAGACTGCCTGCGCTGGCTTCGATTTCGATCGGAGTCGGCTCGGAGGCCAAAGAGGTCAACGCCCGAGCGAGCAACAGGACACTGTCGATGTCGTCGTCCTCCCAGACGCGCGCGGCCATCATCCAGATGATGAGGCGCACAACGGCGAGTCGCCCGGTGGCTGTCAGCGCAGGCATCATGCTTACGCCGCTGTCCGCCCATCGCCGATAGCGTCGGGGGTTCTCGGTTGCCGCAGTCGCCAGATTCGCAATCGGACTACGGTCGTCGAGGACCTCTTCGGCGGCGGTTAGCTCCTCGAGGTCGGTATCGGCATCGTCGTCGTCGAGCTGAGCCCACTCGCCGTCGGTAGCGTAGGCGGGCTCCTCAGTTTCTGCGCCGAGTGCGAAGTCCACCATCGGCAACCCGACCCGCTGCGCGTACGCCTCGACCTCGGATGTTCCATCGGAATCGGCGGGATTGACCGCGACAGAGTGTGCGGCGGTGTCAGGCACGGTTACTGATTTCAGGTCGGCGCGCAACGCCTGCAGATCCTCCAAAAAGCGGGTGAGGAGGTCACCGACGAAGATACTTGAGGGCTGATATCGCGACTGCTCCGTTGACACGTCTGAGCGCCGACTAGTGGTCGCTGCCAAGTCGACGACGACCACGACGTTGCTGAACTCGGCGTGGTCTCCGGTGCTGGCGAGGCGCAATCGGGTGCCCGGAGCCAACGACTCGGGAACAACGAAGACGTCGTGGTGCGCTGGTGCTGCTGCGATCGGGATCCATTGCGTGGCCCCGGGGTTCAGGTACTGCACGCCGGCGGCTTCGCTTAGCGGTTCGACGAGTTGCACGCGCAAGCCATCTTCCACCAGATGGGCCCCGAGCAGGCGGGCGTAGGGTTCAACTACCGACGGAGCGCGGCTGATTGTGATTTGTCTAATCTCCGCGGTGGTCGGTTGAGTGGTGTCGAACGGCATGAGTGAAGTCGAAATCTCGGTGACTATGCCAAGTTCGCAGTTGCCGCCGTCGATTTGGGCCCGAAGCAGAGCGGATCGGGAAATATTGGCGCTGCCCGTCAGCGCCCAGCGTCGTTCACCACGTGACCACTCGATTAGCTTCCCGTGCCGGTAGCGCGGGTCGTTGTCGAGAAGCGCGCGTGCCTCGACGCCGCCGAGTACAGCGAGTAATGCGGTGCCATCGAAGCTACCCATTGTCGGTTGAACGGTGACCGTGACGCTGGCTGGCTGGAATCGCTCGATGAGGCGAGCCAAGGCGGCGCCATCTGCGTCGAAGAACGGTGCGAACAAACATAACTCGTCAACTGGGCCATAGGGGAGTTGGTCGATGATGGGTACTTCGAGGCTCGATACCAATGTGGGCTCGTTGTCTGACCGCCCAGAACTGGCGTGGGCGCTCCGCAACAGTGCTGCGATGTTGTGCAGCCTGTCCTCGACGCCGGCCGAGAAGCGGACGGCCGCGGGCAGAAGATCCAGCCAGTCCGCAAGTTGCGCCGACAGCGCAGGGCTCGCGGCAGGCGAACCTGACGCGACTGTCCATAGTTCGTGATTGTATGACCAGCCCGCCATGGTGGAATTGCCTGAGCCGATGGCGATACGGGTGTTCGTGTTACTGGCCAGAACGAGGAGCTTCGGGTGAAATGCTCCTGGGCAGTGCGCGTAGGCCGGATTGAAGCCTTGCCCTGCCCGCGGTGCGGTCCTGGGGTCGAAACTGGCCATGTTGACATCACCGACCGCAGTTACCCGCGCTCCGATAGACCGCAGAAGTGGGACTGCGACAGTATCGAGAAACCCGAAATCAGCTGTGTAAGAGAGGAGCAACGCTTCTTCGTAGCGACCGACGTCGGTGGCCGTCCGGTCCACGTCGGCGGCCCGTTTGATCAGCGTTAGCGGTGAAGCGATGAGTTGTGAAGCCGGATCAGTCAAGAAGGTCTCTCCCCTGATCGGTGACACGCCAGGTTGGTCCGCTGACGTCGAAGACTCCGCAGGCGGCGGCATTAACCGCTAACTGCAGTAGGCGTGTACCAACGTCGCCCGAACCTTCACGCGCGATAGCGATCAGTTCCTCGCCGCGCTGGTGTAAGCGGGACGGAATCCATAGCGTGCCGTCTTCGCGGATCACGGTCTTACTCATAGCGACTCGCTGGCTCTTTGCCATTACGTCGCGCACCAGTTGGATGCCGAAGTCGCGAAGGGACTGGGTCGCAGAATCGGTGAGTCGGTGTCGGACCCAGGCGGGTGTCAGATCGTCGGCGTGAGATCGGCCAAATGCGGTTGCCGTGGCGCCGTCAAGCCGGTCGACGCGACCGGCGCCAGCAGCGAGTACCTGCAGTTCGCGATGCGGGATAGGACAATCGGTTGTGCGCAACGCGGGTTCGACAGGGGCCGGGTTGCCACTCACATCGAACAATTCAGGGATTCCAGCGACAAGATCAGCAACCGTGCCGTCCGGAAGGTGATCTGCAAAGACGCTGGCGAGCGTCTCGATTGTTGCAGCCTTCTGGTCGTAGATCTGGTCCACGAGCCATGCCCACAACCTGCGCCATGCCCCGACGCTGTAGTTACGTAGAAGCACACCGCGCCATGTGTTCGCGACCTGCGAAGAAACTGCGAGGGGGTCGGTGGACACAAACTGTCCGAACATCAGCGCCGCGCTGACGTCCCGGTCCAGTGCCTCCACCGGGTGGGTGTCGAAGACGCGTGCGATCAGCTGCAACGTGCTGCGACGAAGTTGATTTGGTTTGCCCTCACCGCCACAGAACAGAGCCGCCAGCCATGGCCCGTCGGGGTTGGTCGCGCACCTGTACAAAGACAGCTCGTTTGCGGCGCCGGCAAGGGTTGTGGCCGATAGACACGGTTGTTCTGCAAGTGCGAGGATCGATCCCAATGCATGTCGAGCGGAGGCGTCGTTGTATCGCTTGCCGGGTGTCGGCGATCTGCCACGTCGCAGGATTCCAAGAGAGGTTTCGGAACCGGCGTAAGCACCCCAGAAGCCCCACTTAGCCAGGGAGTAGCCGGTCGTACCTGGTGTCGACAAGGTAGCCACATCAAGGTCGGCACCGCTGATGACGGCTTGCAGTTTTCCGGCTCCGTGCGGACGGGCATAAACGCTGGGGCGTGGGGCGCTGTCGAGAGCGCTGACGGCCGCCATGACGACTTCGCAGCGGCGCATCAGATCTTGTGCGTCCGGCACGGACAGGGAACGGCTGGCGCACTCGCTGGCCACCAGGCCATGTAGCGCAAAGTAACGCGCGTGGGGAGTCACCGTGGTAACGCCGGGGGCGAGATACGCCACCCGGTTGGAAACGGCCTGCTCGACCTGAAGCGGAAACCGGCCGCCCGATGTTTCGCTCCCTCGCACACTCCAGGTCGGCCCGACGATCGTTGTCGTCATCGACTCGCCGACCCATACGTGCGCACTATCCAGTCGAGGTCGGATTCCCAGTCTGCGATAGCTTCCGAGTAATCGGCGCTGCGGCGCTGCGCGTTTCGGGATAAGGTCGCAATAGCGTTGTAGGCCTTGGTGACTCGATCGCTGCTGCCGGGGGCACCCCACCCGCGAATGTAGCTTTCAACGTCGTCCGAGCCCGCAACGAGTTCAACACTCAGTACTTGATTCAAGATCTCACGTCGCGCTGCTGTAGGCAGACCGTTCCTTCCGACTTTGTAGCCCATTTTTCGGAGGACGCCTGTCTCCGGCCAGCGGCCCGTATCAAAATCAACATGCAACTGATAGATCGGCCGGTCGAGGTCTGATACCGGTGATGGTGACGATTGTCGTGTCGGAGTGCTGCGAGGTTCAGCGATAGGCTCCTCATGAACCCATGGCAGCACAGCGATGACTTGTTGCCATAGGCTCTTCTTACGCGGCCTTCGGGATGTGGCGTCTGTCTTATCGCGCGCGACCACGGCCGAAAGGAAGTCGGTGCCATCATCGGCAATGAAGAGACCGTCCCGCTCGAAGAACTGTCCTCCTCCAGCGTTGAAAGAGCGGAAGACATCCGTCGCCTCATCGAGCACTGCGGACAATCCGGTGACGAACACGCGATCCCCGGTGTCTGGTTCAACTACGTACACTGCGCCGCTTGGGGTGACACCGAACTCTCCGAAATCGTCGCCTCCTCCAATGACTTTGACGATGAGAAGTTCTGTCTGATCCGTGGTTACCTTCACTGGCAACGACGGCCGACAATTCATGTCGGCGAAGCGGCTCAGTGGGGGGAGTGCGTTACCCAGCCACTTGTCGAGCCGCTTCTGCAGTTCATTTGTTGCATGTCGTTGAAGGCGGGTTTCGGGAACACTCAAGGTGCGCAAACGAAGTAAGAATATCGAGCGCTGACTTTCGAGCTGCTGAAATGACAGCCTAGCCAATCTCTCCCCCTTTTGCCTCAGCCAGATTCACCGGCAGTGCGCAAAGCCGGAAGTGGCGGCGGTCCTTGTAGCAGTCGGTTTCGCTGCTCAGAACCACGTTGCTGCGACCGGCGTCTCAGCTAGTACCGAGCGTGAATGGACAGAGGTGTTGCTGCGCTGCAGCGACGATAGCCTCGGCCTGGTTCAATCTCATCGCGGCGCTCCCGTAGACCTTCTGCACGACGACGCTCCGCGGAATGTTGCTAGCGAGTTGCCCGCAGACTAGCTGCCCTCGGTTGACCATTATTCGGGGTGTGTCGGTCGGGACTATGCCAACCGCAGCTAAGTCGTCAACGAACAATTGCTCGTTTGAACACAAGATGTTGACGTCGTCGGAATCCGTACATGCATGAGCGGGTGCTGCTGCGATAACCGCGCCAAGTGGCATCGCGAGGAGCCAGATACCTAATGCGGTAGCTCTAGACACGTAAGGCCTGCGACGGGCGCGTGACAGCCGGCGGCTCAACATAATTGGCCCTCCGCCGCTTCGACGAGGAACATGCCGTCTGGCATAGATAGACCAATGCCCAGGCTCTGTGAGGCGTATCCGACTGCCTGGTCCGCATGGTGGCGCGCTTTCCCGAACGTCAGGCCACTCTGCACCCCGGAGTTGAGCGCTCGGCAGGCGACGTTGCCGAGCTCAATCGCTTCCGCATCGGTGAGCGGTGCGTCGACTTTGGCTCGGACCTCTTGAAGGTATAACTCGACGCTCGCGGCTGCCGTGGGCGCGATTAACAACGAGGTCGCGCCGAGAGACGCTCCCAATGTTGCGAACGGGGCCCATCGCGCGAAGATCGCGGTGTTGGTAAAGATGCTCATGAACAGGCCCTGTCCTGAGCCATGATGAACATCTGGCCCGCCTGTCCTTCGCTGACGCCGATGTCCTCGGACAACCATTGGACGATGTTGTTCGAGTTCGTCCCGTAGGCCAGAGATTGACATATTCCTCTGGCGATCTGCAGAAGCCTCGTGCGGTCGGTCGGGATTCCCGCCATGTCGTATTGGAGCCTGTAGTTGATAAAGGCAATTTCGCCGGGTCGGGCCGGGCTTATGTCAGACCAACAATCCCAAGGGCTTGTATGGGCGCCGCAGAAGCCCGGATCCGCGGGACCTGGAACAGTCGGAGGAGGTTCGGCGGCCGCAACGCCGCCCGCCGCCAACGCGACAGCCGCAATGCCGCCAGCCAGCGCGACCTTGAAAATCCGTGCTGCCATCGGTTAGCCCCCTTTGCGTTTGCCTCGGGCGAACGTGCGCAGCCCGGTTCTGTAGCCCCAGATCGGCCACCCGAGGCTAAGTGTTACTTCTTAGCTGATACGGACCAGGTTGTCAGCTAATCGACGCTATTGCTGCACGTGGCATGGGTCGATGCCACGGTCACCGACGCTCCAAACCGACATCCAGTCATTGGTCTGGATCTATAGGGGTACCGCTATCCCAAGATGCCGGGTGAGCCGCCGCGGGAGCAGCCGAGCAGGAAGGTCGCCGTGGACTGGGACGATGAGGGTAACCGCCGCAAGTAGGTGCCCGGCTTGTCAGTCGGCGGATGGCTGAGCGACAGAGCCGGCCTATAGCGCCAAGGTTGATTGTGCCGGAGCAACTCCCAATTCGCGTTGGAGCCAGCCTGGTGAAGGCGTCGAGGTGGCGTTCGGCCCGTGCTCTGTCGCCGTTCCGCAGATAGGCGTTGATGAGCGGTGCGTTGGAGGCCTCTCGGATCGGGTCGCATTCGACGGTGGCCAGCGCTGCCAGCACCGCGCCGAAACCGTCCAGTCGAGTAAAAGCCCGATCAGGTAGTACGCGCAGAACGGGTGAGCTGAGTGTCAAGGAGTGAGGCTTGGCTTGTTAGAGCAAACGCACAGCAGTCTGGCGGTTCCCACCGACGCTATTGCGGAATGGTGGGGTGAGCACGGAAACCGCACAGCTCTGAACTACCCGGAGAACCGAGCTATCCCAAGATGCCTGGTGAGCCGCCGCGTGTGCAGCCGAGCAAGAAGGTCGCCGAGAACTGGGACGAGGACGGCAACCGCCGTCAGGATTAGGCGCCGTCAGAGCAGCCGGATCAAAGCGAAGTCTGACGGTGGCCGGGGAGCCACCGGCGCCGTGGCAAGCATCGGCTGGAATGCGGTGGTGATCGGTGCCAGGGCGGCACCGCCGATCACCACGGCGCTGGTCGGTCCGGTCGGTGTCGGGAGGTCGAGGGTCTGGCCTGGCTCGCCATAGATGCCCGAGCAGTCATCGCCTTCACAAGCACCGGTGGACGCATCGATCCGGCCCGCGAACATGTCATTCACCCAACCGGTGATGAGGGTTTGTGAGGCTGCCTTGTTCGGTGCCGTCGAAAAGCCGTAGAACAGGTACGACAGCAACTGGATGAGTGGGCTACCGCCCTGCATGGCATCCAGGTGTTGGCCGTCGGCCAGCACCACGCCGTTGAACATGTCCGGTCGATGCTCGATCAGGGCCGCATCGACCCTGCGGACTTCCTTGGGCGCACCAAGCTCCAGTACCGGGACGTAAGCGTCCAGACCGTCCAGTTTGTCCAGTGCATCCGGCAGCACGTCCTCTGGCGGTGCCCCGTCGAGCAGTACCACGCCGGCCAGATGGTTCTCTGCGCCAGTCGATTTGATCGCATCCGCGTAGTAGCCCGCGGCGCCGGCCACCACACCCGCGCCCAGAGAGTGCCCGACCAGGACGAACGTTTCCGGGAGGGGAACGTCGGCACCGTACTTGGCGGCGTATCCGGCTGCCTTCGCACTGGCGGTCAGCGCCTCGCGGTCACCGAGGAACAGCTCGGCTGTTGCGCGATAGACCTGATCGTCACCCAGCCAGAACCCGTCCCGGACAAAACGATTCGACGAGTAGGTCGGCACCACCACGACGCTGTTGGTGCGCTCGGCAAGGTTTGCCGCGGTGTAGCTGTACATCGCACTCACGCCGAGGAACCCGTGCTGCAGCAGGATGATCCGCTCCGGCGCTTCGTCGCCCTCCGGGTAGTACCAGTCGGCCGGTACGTTGCGGCCCTCCGTGATCTCCAACGAGGAGCTTCGCACCGTGACGCCGCTCCCGGCGGGAACCCTGGGGGGACCCGCGATGGCGGTGACGGCGACGCCGACGAAGTCGAAGACGAATGACTGGATCTGCTCCGGCAGCGGCAGCGACGGCGCAGCGGTTGCCGACACCGGCGAGGTGGGCGCGACCGCCTGCGGAACAGATGCTGCGTACGGGGCCGCAGCACGCTTGAAGACGTCTCGCAGCATCGGCGGGGCGGCTTGCTGCTCTCCGGTTTCGACGGCTTTGACCGCGGTCGTCACGGACCTGACGGGCTCGGCGGCGGTCTCCAGAGATGCCGCCGGTGTGTCGGGTGCAGAGCTCGGCTCTGCCTTCGAGAGCAAGTTCGCTAATGCGCTCTTCCGTTGCGCGGCGCGGGATTCGCGGCTGCTTGCGCCCGGCTCGGTTTCCGGCGCGAGCCGGGACACGGCTGTCTTGGCGGGCTTGGTCGCCTTCTTGCGTATGACGGCCTGAGCGGCATCAGTTGACTGGATTGAATGGCGTGTTCGGTTGAAGCTGCGACGTGGACCGGTCCGGTGGCCCTTGCCCGACGGACTTGCGCTTGAAGCGGACTCGGATGTCTTCGGACCGTCCGAACCAGATGTGGTGTCGGCATTCGCCACATCGGCTCCGGCTACCAATGCAGCAGAAACCCCGGCCGTTACCGCGCCTGCGCCGAGCCACACTGACAGTCGCGCCACAATGTCTCCTGACCCGAGAAGCGTCGATTCCCGAGCGTCAATTTATGACACGAGCAGGCTGCAGTAGACAGTTTTCGCAATCTGCGCACGAACGGCTCGGAACCGTCACCGTCCCAGCGGCCTCACCGGACTGTCCGGGCGTGAACCGGGGCGTAGCGCTCGCCGGTGATGCGCCCCGGTGCGAAGATTTCGGCCAGCAGTGCCACCTCGTCCGCACTGATCGCAACGTCGGTGGCGGCGATGTTCTCCCGAACGAACGGGATCTGTTTGGTGCCGGGGATCGGCACCACATCGAGCGGCTGCGCCAGCAACCATGCCAACGCGAGCTGTCCTGGGCTGCAACCCTTCTCTGCTGCCAACGCCTGAAGTTGCTCGACGGGCTCGAGGTTGCCGGCGAGATTCTCGGCAGAGAACCTCGGGTTGGTGGCGCGGAAGTCGTCCGCGGCGAAGGTGCTGCCGGATTTCAGGGAACCGGTGAGCGCCGAGCGGCCCAGCGGGCTGTAGGGAACCAGGGTGATGCCCAACTCCCGGCACGTCGATGTGATGCCGTCCTCGACGCGTCGCTCCCACAGCGAGTACTCGGATTGCAGTGCAGAGATCGGGTGGGTGGCGTGGGCGCGGCGGATCTGGTCGGGCCCGACTTCACTGAGCCCGATGGCACGGACTTTGCCCGCCGCGACGAGTTCGGCCATCGCTCCGACGGTTTCCTCGATCGGCACGTCCGGATCGAGGCGATGGCAGTAGTACAGGTCGATGACGTCGGTGCGCAAGCGTCGCAGGCTGGCCTCACATGCAGTCCGCACATACTCCGGCCGGCCGTCGATCGCGATCCCGTCCTCGGTGTCGTTGATCTTCGCCGCAAACTTGGTCGCCAGTACGATCTCGTCCCGGTGCCCGGCGATCGCTTCGCCGATCAGTTGTTCGTTGTGGCCGAAGCCGCGGATCGGCACACCGAAAGTGATGTCGGAAGCGCCATAGACGTCGGAGGTGTCGAGGAAGTCGACCCCGAGTTCGAGTGCAGCGCGAATGGTCGCCATTGACTTGTTGTCGTCGGCGGGCCCGTAGAACTGTGACATTCCCATGCAGCCCAAGCCGATTGGGTGCACCGTCAAATCGGAGTGTCCGAGGGTGACGGTCGCCGCCCCGAAGGCCGGGCTGTGATTCGTTGTCGTCATTTGACGGCTCCCAGCGGGTCGACCTGAGCGGTGGTGACGTCATCGGCTGCGGTGGACAGGCTGAGGGCCTCCCACTTCTCGTCGTCGGCGAGCAGGTCGCGTCCGGCAGCGGTGGCGTAGCGGTAGGCATCGGGTCCGACGAGCAATCGCTCTGGAGGATCAGGCATCTCGGCGATGGTGAGCACCAGTTCGGCCACCTTGGCCGGATCGCTGGCGCCGAGGTTCTCCGGAGTGCTCTGGGCGATCGACGTACCGACGGTGTCGGCGTATTCGGCGCGGACCTCGGCGACCCGCATCGACGACCCGGCCCAATCGGTGCGCATGCCACCGGGTTCCAGGACGGTGACCGTGATTCCGAGTGGTGCGACTTCCTGTGCGAGCACACCGGAGAAGCCGGTGACTGCCCACTTGGCCGACTGGTAGGCGCCCAAGCCGGCCCGCACGAGTCGCCCGCCGACCGAAGAGATCTGCACGATGTGGCCGGCGCGCTGGGCACGCATGACGGGTAGTGCGGCTTGCGTGAGCCTTACGACGCCGAAGAAGTTGGCGTCGATCTGGGCACGAAAGTCGTCGAAGTCGAAGTCTTCGATCGCGGCCATGTTCGCGTAGCCGGCGTTGTTGACCAACACGTCGAGTCCGCCGAACCGCTCGACCGCGGTGGCTACGGCGGCGCGCACTTGTTCGTCGTCGGTCACATCGAGTTGGACGACGGCGAGACGGTCCGGCTCCTGAGCGGCCAGATCGGACAGGGCGGTGGTGGAGCGGACGCCGGCGACGACGCGGTGCCCCGCGCCCAACGCGGCCTCGACGATCGAGCGGCCCAGCCCGCGGGATGCGCCGGATACCAGGAACACAGATGGCTTTGCCGATAACTCGATGTCCATGACTCTCCTATGTCTACGACTGTATACATCTGACAGGTATACATACGTAGACTTGGCGCCGGTTATTCCCTAGCGTTCTGGGCATGGCTTCATCCCGACCACGCAATGCGGCCGCCACCCGCGAGGCGATCCTGCAATCGGCGATCCGGCACTTTGCGCTGTCCGGGTACGACGGGGTCGGCGTTCGTGAGATCGCGCGAGACGCCGGGGTCACCGCGATGCTGGTGAACCGCTACTTCGGTTCCAAGGAGCAGCTGTTCGCCGAGGCTGTCGAAACCTCTTTCGCGCCACCGACGATCGTCGCGGAGGAGCCGGACGCCCTCGCACGCGATGCTGCGACCGCGCTGACCGAACGCTCCGACCCGGATGCCGACCCGCTGGAGCCGTTCCTGATCATGCTCCGCTCGGTCTCGAACCCGGTTGCGGTGAACATCGTGCGCGACGCGATCGCACGCCACGTGGGCCAACGGTTGGCCCGCCAGCTCCCGGGGCCCGACCGTCAGCTCCGCGCCGACGCCATGCTGTCGGTGATGAGCGGGGTCCTGCTGATGCGGCGGGTGATCAGGAGCCCGGGCCTGACCGATGCCAGCGCCGGCCAACTGACGGACCTGTTCGAGCGCGTGTTCTCCGCGATCATCGAGCCAGCATGAGATCCAGGAATCTCTCGTAGCGGTCGGCGGTGGTCAGGGCGTCGGCTGAGTCCATCAGATGCAGCACGCCGATACCCGTTGCGAACGTGGCCTGTCCGCGCAGCGCCGCGTCCTCGGGGCTGAACCCGTAGTCGAGATAGGCCTTGGTCACGGCGACCAGTACGCGGTGGTCGGCCGCCCGCACGTTGGCGGCGGCGACGTCGTCGGAGCGGGCCCACTCCCGCATCGCGCGTTCCAGTGTCCAGTGCTGCGGGCTGAGCAGCTGCCTCATCATCCCCGACAATCGCTCGCGAGGCGGCAGGTGTTCGAGTTCGGCCAGTGACCGGCGGTCCTGCTCCAGGAACGCATTCCACGACGCGACCAGGGCCGCTCGGTAGCCCTTCATGTCGGTGAAGTGCCAGTAGAAGCTGCCCCGGGTCGCACCGATCTGCTCGCAGAGTCGCTCGATCTTCAGTGCCCGCATCCCGTCGGAGGCCAGCAGGGCATACCCGGCCTGCACCCAGTCATCGGCGGTCAGGCTGCCCGGCGTGCCTTTGCGTTCGGCCATCCGAACAGACTAGGACGCACGCGGCTTATCCCACGGCCGGCAGGTGCATCCCGAACGGCACTGCACTGATCAGGGTGACCGGCAGGGCCTCGCCGCTGGGTACCGGGTAGTGGCGCTGCTCGCCGGGACGCGCGCCGACGATCGCCTCGCCCAACGGTGAGTTCACCGAATAGACCTCCAGGTCGCCGTATTCCGCGCCGCGGACGCCCAGCAGGAAGGTCTCGATCTCGCCGGTCTCGTCGTAGCGCACGGTCAACACCATGCCCGGCTCGGCTACCCCGTCGTCCGGCGGATCCTCACCGACGACGGCGTTGAGCAGCAGGTCGTGGATCTGCTGGATACGGGCTTGGCGGGCCCGCTGGATGGCCACTTCGTTCTCGTCAGAATCGGACGCGGCTTCGTTCGCGATCAGATCGCGCAGCGTCGACAGCTCGACCTGCATGCGCTCATACGCCTGCGGAGATAACCAAATACGTTGGCTGACAGTCATTGTGATTTCCTTCCGATGATGCGGAGTTGCCGCCAGGGGCGGGATGCTCGCCGCCCCTGACGGCTTGTGGGCCCGTCAGGGCAAAGTCGTGGATCGTCAGCGCAGGGGATCGAATTCCCGCAGCGCCTCGGGTTGCTTCCCGGTGGTCATGTATTCGGCGAGCAGTCGGCCGGTGACCGGACCGTGGGCCAGTCCCCACATGCCGTGACCGCCGGCCACGTAGATGCCTTGTGCCACTTCGCCTATCAGCGGGCGACCATCCGAGCTGACGGGGCGCGGGCCCACCCACACATCGGTGCGGGCCTCCCAGTCCACACCGTCGAGCAGCGGGGCCGCCGACGCGATGATCGCGTCGACCCGCGGCGGTTGCACCGGATCGTCGGGGGAGCGGAACTCCATGGTTCCGGCCACCCGCAGCTTGCCCTGATACGGCGTACAGGCGACGCGGGCGTCGGGCAGGTAGATGGGCCCGAGAATCGGGCGGTCCACCGGCACGGTGAACGAGTAACCGCGACCGGCCTGCACAGGAGTACGGACCCAGGGTTTCGCCAGCTTCGACAGCCACGCCCCGGTGGCGATCACGGCGGTCTCGGCGCTCAGTGATCGGTCGGCCAGGTCAACGTTCACTCCGGCACCCATGGCGCGCACGTCGGTGACCTCGCCGATGACCAGTTCGGCGCCCCTGGCGATGACGGCATCACCGAGTGCCTGGACGAACCGGCCCGGGTCCACGAAGCGTTGGCCCTCCACGCTGATGCCCGCGGTGATTGCCGGCGACGCCAGCGGGACATGGTCGCGCAGCGTGTCACCGGACAGGCCGGTGACCGTGACGGTCTGCCCGACGGCGGCCATCCGGCGTAGTTCGGTCATCAGGTGCTCGGCCTGACGGGCGGTTTCGAACAGTGCGGTGATCGGCCCGTCGGTGGTGGGTACCGCCACGCCGTTGGCGGTCAGCACGTCGTAGGCCTCGAGGCACTCCTCGTTGAGCGGCACGTTGGCCTTGGCCACCCGGGTCCAGGTCGACAGGCGGCAGCTCATGGCGAACCGGGCCAGGAAGGCCAGCAGGCGAGGGCCCGATGTCAGCGGGATGTGCAGCGGAGCGGCCGGGTCGAAAAGCGACCGCAGGCCATAACGCAGCACCCCCGGATCGTTGAGCGGGATCGTCAGCGTCGGCGAGACCCAGCCGGCGTTGCCCCACGACGCACCTGCGGCGACCCCGGTGCGGTCGACCACGGTGACCTTGACCCCGTGCTCCTGAAGAAACCATGCGGTGGACAGGCCGACGATGCCTGCACCCACGACAACCGCTGACCGCGGTGCACCGTCAATGCGCTCGACCCCATACATGCTCCCATGGTGAGGCCGCTCACGCGCTCAGTGTTTGCGCCATGTCGACAAACAGAAGCGGTGCGATTGTCGAGTTACGACAACTCTTCGGTTGCAGCCAGCTCGATCATCATCGCCAGTCGCTTGCGGGCATCCGCGAGGTCCAGCTGAGTCAGTTCGATCATCTTGCGCAGCCGGTAGCGCACGGTGTTCTCGTGCACACCGAGCGCTCGCCCGGCCCCGGCCAGATCACCCTGGGCTTCCAGCCAGGCTCGCAGCGTGGCCGCGTACTGCGTGCCGTTGGCCTGATCGTGGGCCCGTAGCTCGGCGACGGGTCCGCGCTGAGGGGCGCGGCCGGCGCGCGCGGCGATCCGCAGCCGCTGCAGCAGGATCTCGTCCCAGGCCTCGTCGTAGACCGGCACCCTGTCGTCGAGGCCGGCGTCGTCCCCTTGCACCTCGTGCCGGACTTCGTGCAGGGCCAGGCACTCGTCGGCCTCACTGCGGGCCAGCGCCAGCTCGGCGGCGGTGGCAGGGCCGCTGATGCCGGCCAGCACGGTCACCGGTTGGGGCAACGCGGCGCGCAGCCCCGTCACCCAACGGCCCGCGGCGTCGGCCTCGGCGCCGGGCAACACGGTGTAGACGGTGTTGCCGGCCAGGGCACTGCGCCCGGGACGCGACCAGCCGAAACCCGCGGTCGCTCGCTCGAACGCCAGCAGTAGCGCGGCATGCCGCTCGTCCCCGGTGCGGGCACGCAATGCGATCACCCGCAGCGGCGTCTGCGGCAACCCGAGCCGGCTCGCCGCCGTGGTGGCGTCGGCGGCACCTTCGAGCAGACGGATCACCAGCTCCGACTCCACCTGGCGTTCCAGATCGGCGCTGGCCCGGGAGCGCAACAGATGCAGGGCGACCATGCGGGCGCCGTCGGCCAGCGCGGCGCGGCGCGCGTCGGGTAGGGGAGCGGCACACGTCACCCAGATCGAACCGAGCAGTTCGCGACCGGCCCGGGCCGCCACCACCATCCGCCCGGTCAGACCGAGCTCGGCATCGCCGTCGACGAACATCGGGTCGTCGGACTCGGCCAGATGCCGGAACACCCCACGGGCCTCGAAGAGGGTGCGCAGCCGTTCCGGCGCCCCACGGCTCAGGATCGTCTCGGCGCGCGCCGGGTCGGCGTGCTGCTGCAGCCGCGAGTACGCCAGCACCGCACTGCGCCGGTCCTCGATGGTGACCGCGCCACCCACGGCGTCGGCGAGGCTGTCGGCCAGGGCGAACAGATCGGTTGGGCCGCGACCGGATTCGGTCTCCCGGCCTTCCAGTACGACCCCGTAGACCACGGCCGCGAGCTCGCTCCAGGAGACCTCGGGCTCGACCGTCATCACCGCGATGCGGTCGTCGGCCGTCAGTTCGTCGTCGTCGGCCGGGTCGTGCGGGCCGCGGACCAGGACCACCACGGCGCGCGCGGCCTTCGCCCACTGCACCGCCTCGGCCACCGAACCGGCTCCGACAGCCAGCAGGACATCGCCGATGACGGCGCCCGGCTCGTGCATCACCACGCTGCGCAGCTCGGTCGAGCGTGGCGCCGGAGCGGATCCAGGTGTCGGGGCGCGCAGCCGCACCCCGTAGCCGCCCAGGACGTTGATCAGGCGGTCCAGCGTGACCACGGATTACGGCCCGGCGGCCAGGGTGGCCTTGCCGGTGTGCTGCTGGCCGCCCTGGTCCAGCCAGGTCAGGCCGACCACGTCGCCCGGGTAGTGCCGATCGAGGACCAGCGTCAGGGCGCGGGCCGAATCCAGCGGGGTGTTGTCGATGGTGGTGAGCACGTCGCCCGGGATCAGGCCGGCCGCGTCGGCCGGGCCGCCCGCGATGACGTCCTGGACGATCACGCCGCCGCTCTGGCGCTGCGCGGTGCGGACACCGACGCCGAGCAGGGTCGGCGGCCCGATGTGCACCGAGGCCGACGGGGTGCGGGCGCGGATCTGCCCGGCAATCGCCATCGCATCGTTGATAGGGATCGCGAACCCCTTGCCGCCGGGACCCATGCGGAAGTTCACCGAGGCGGCGGTCGTCATACCCACGACCTGCCCGGCGTCGTTGACCACGGGACCGCCGGAGTCACCGGCACGCACCGGCGCGGCGAACTCGAACAGGCCGTTGATCTCATCGCTCGTGCCGGTCAGCTCGTCTTCGGCCTGGACGGTGCGGTTGAACGCGCTGATGGTGCCGACCTCGCGGGTCAGGGGTGCGCCGCTGCCCCCGGCATTGCCGAGTGCGACGACGGGGCGCCCCGGTGCCAGCGCGGCCGAATCGCCGATCGGCGCCGGCGGCAGGCCTGCCGCACCGTGCAGTTGCAGCACTGCGATGTCGTTCTGCCGGTCGTAGCCGACCAGGTCGGCCGGGTACCGCTGGCCGCCGACCGTGGCGCTGATCGAGTTGGCTCCCTGGACGACGTGGTAGTTGGTCAGGACCTCACCGTTCGGCGACAACACGATGCCGGTGCCGATGCCGTAGGCCTGTTGGTAATCCACGACGGTGTCGATGCGGGCCACCGACGGTTCGATCTGGGAGGCCACCGTCTCGGGGTCACCGGGTGCGGCGGCGGCAGGTGCAATCGGGGCGATAACGGCCGTCGCGGCGGTCACTGCCACCGCGACGATCGTTCTGAACGGATGTGAGCTCACTTTGCTCATATACCCATCTTGGCTGGATAAGTAGCCGATGTCGACGCGATTGGTGTGCGTCAGTCCTCGGTGGCGACTTCGCCGCGCGAGCGCCAGCCCCGTCGCTTGGTACCGCTCTTGCTGGACGGCCGCCGGTTACGCAGGGAGTTGCCTTCGATCGGCTCGGCTTCCTCTGCCGTCGACTGAGGCTCCTCGTCGGCGTCCTCTGTCTCGTTGGCGTCCACTGTCGAAGGTGAACTCTCCTTCGTCAGATCCACCTTTGGCGCGTCGACCTCATCAGCTTCGACCGCTTCGGTCTCGTCGACCTCTTCTGCCTCGTCCGTCTCCTCGGCGTCCGACTCAGCAGCGTCCTCGGTCTCGGCTGCGGCCTTCTTGCGTCCGCGGCGCTCGGACTTCTCGCGGGTCTTGAGCGGCTTCGGCGGCGGTGGCGGGAGTTCGGCGACGAAGGCCAGGTAGAAGGCGAAGATGCCCAGCAGTGCGATCGCGGCGGCTGCGCCGTAGATCCCGAACAGCCACGGCCCGAAGCTGTCCAGGGACAGCCAGATCTCGGAGACGGCGGTGCCGACGATCAGCACCGCGGCCAGCACGTGCAGGGCGATCGAGGCGGCCCGCAACCGCAGCGCCAACTCGGGGGTGGACAGCTCGGGACGCTTGGTCCGCTGCAGCGTGAACACCACCGGCAGGGCGGCCAGACCGATCAGCACTCCGGTGACGATGCGCAGGATCAGCCCGAGCGTGGGCGAGGTATCGCCGACGAGCTCATGCCATCGGGGAAGAACGAAAAAGAAGTAGAGGCCGGCGGCCACGATCGAAAACGACACGTGCCAGATCACCGCGACGGTGCGGCCCATACTCCTCCTCGGGTACTGAAATTGGGCCGGGGTGCGAGCTGCTGATCAGGGTTGATTCAGCAGGTCGCACCCCGGACCCGAGCGCGGAGGATAGGGGATTTGAACCCCTGAGGGCTGTTAACCCAACCCGCGTTCCAGGCGAGCGCCATAGGCCACTAGGCGAATCCTCCGTCGGCAATCGTAGCGGACGCTCGAACCGGTCCCGAAACGCCGGGGACAAGGACGGGTATTACACTCGCCTTGGACCCCGCGCGGCGTCCATCCTGTGAACTCCCCCAGGGCCGGAAGGCAGCAAGGGTCAACGGGCTCTGGCGGGTGCGCGGGGTCCCCTTATGTCCAGCTCATTCCGCTTCTGTGAAAGGCGCGCGGTGTCGTTCCAGTCTCTTGGCCGCGACGATCTGCTCGCGCAGCATGAAGTCCAACAGCGAAACTACGCAGAGCTACAGGCGAAGAAGCTGAGTCTGGACCTGACGCGCGGTAAGCCGGCCCCCGAGCAGTTGGACCTGTCCAACGCGCTGCTGTCGCTGCCCGGCCCGGAGAAGGATTCCTTCCGCGACCGCACGGGCACCGATACCCGCAACTACGGCGGACTGCACGGGCTGCCCGAACTGCGCGAGATCTTCGGTGAGCTGCTCGGAATCCCGGTGCAGAACCTGATCGCGGGCAACAACGCGAGCCTGGAGATGATGCACGACGTCATCGTGTTCTCGCTGCTGCACGGCGGGGTGGATTCGGTGCGGCCCTGGATCCAAGAGCCCGTCGTGAAGTTCCTGTGTCCCTCGCCCGGTTATGACCGCCACTTCGCGATCACCGAGTCCTTCGGGATCGAGATGATCCCGGTGCCGATGCGCGAGGACGGTCCCGACGTCGACCTCATCGAGGAACTCGTCGCGGCCGACCCGGCGATCAAGGGCATGTGGTGCGTCCCCGTGTACGGCAACCCGACCGGGGTCACCTACTCCTGGGAGGCCGTCCGTCGCCTCGTCCAGATGCGCACGGCGGCAAACGATTTCCGGTTGATGTGGGACAACGCCTACGCGGTCCACACCCTCACCGGCGAGTTCATCCGTCAGGTCGACGTGCTGGGCCTGGCCGAGGCGGCCGGCAACCCGAACCGCCCGCTGGTGTTCGCCTCGACCTCCAAGATCACCTTCGCCGGGGCCGGGGTGAGCTTCCTGGGCGGCTCGCTGGGCAACATCGCCTGGTACCTGCAGCACGCCGGCAAGAAGTCGATCGGGCCGGACAAGATCAACCAGTTGCGTCACCGGATCTTCTTCGGCGACGCCGACGGCGTGAAGTTGCAGATGCAGCGTCACCGCGAGCTGATCGCACCCAAGTTTGCCCTCGTCGCCGAGATCCTCGAGGACCGGTTGGGTGAGTCGAAGATCGCATCGTGGACCGATCCCAAGGGTGGCTACTTCGTCAGCCTCGATGTGTGGCCCGGCACTGCCAAGCGCACCGTCGCCCTGGCCAAGGATGCCGGCATCGCGGTGACCGAGGCAGGTGCGTCGTTCCCGTACCGCAAGGACCCCGAGGACAAGAACATCCGCATCGCCCCGACGTTCCCGTCGTTGTCCGATGTGCGTGAGGCGATCGACGGCCTGGCCACCTGCGCGCTGCTCGCGGCCACCGAGTCGCTGCTCGGCTAGAAACCGCGCAGACTATCCAGATTTCATCAGACAGAAGGTCTGGGCGTTGGCGCCGTCACTGGTCCGCTCATCCTGGATCTTGTCGTCGACGGTGATCCGGCAGCCGATCGAGTCGCCGTCGCTCTGAGCCGTGATGTTGAGGTAGACCGACGGGTCCGTGGAGTCCAGCGTCAGCGTCCACGGCAGGGCCGCGTCGTCGATGCGCTGCGGTGTGGCGTCGAGATCGAGATAGTTGATGTCGGCGGAGGAACCGTTGCCCCAGACCTCGTAGGTGACCCGCTTGCGGATGCCCGTCCCGGGGTGATTGGGGTTGGTCCTGGTGGACGCGTCGCTCGTGGCGGTGTCGGAGCCAGCGCCGGTGAAGACGACCACGGCGCCCGTGAAGATCGCGATGGCGATCACAATCGAGGCCAGCGTCCATATCCAGCCGATGATGATGGCGGCCACTGCCAGGCCTGCGCCGCCCTCATGACTACGGCGGATCTGGCTGCGGGCGACGTAGCCGAGGACGAGCCCGACAGGCGCGATGAGCAGCGAGAAGATCAGGGCGACGATCGCTGTGCGGTTGGTGGGCGACGGGGCTGGTGGATACCCGGGCGGCGGTGCCGCTGAATACACGGGCGGCGGCGTCGGATGGCCGTATGGCTCCTGCCCGTAGGGCGGCTGCGGATAGCTCACTCAATCCCCCAAGTCATCGATGACGGGCGACAGCGTAACCGGGCTTGGCGACTGGTCGGAGGTAGTCGGTAGCCTTCTCCCGTGGCTCTCTACCGCAAATACCGGCCGGCAAGCTTCGCGGAAGTCGTTGGCCAGGAACATGTCACCGAGCCGCTATCGACCGCGCTGACCGCCAACCGGATCAACCACGCATATCTGTTCTCCGGACCGCGCGGCTGCGGTAAGACGTCCTCGGCGCGCATCATGGCCCGCTCGCTCAATTGCGAGCAGGGACCCACACCGACACCGTGTGGGGTGTGCCCATCGTGCGTCGCCCTGGCGCCGAACGGCCCGGGCAACCTCGACGTCACCGAACTCGACGCGGCCAGCCACAACGGCGTCGACGATGCGCGTGAGCTCCGTGACCGGGCGTTCTACGCGCCGGCCCAGTCGAGGTATCGCATCTTCATCATCGACGAAGCGCACATGGTGACGCCTCAGGCGTTCAATGCACTTCTGAAGATCGTCGAGGAGCCGCCCGAGCATCTGATCTTCGTGTTCGCCACCACCGAACCGGAGAAGGTGCTGACCACGATCCGGTCGCGCACGCACCAATATCCGTTCCGGTTGCTGGCCCCCAAGACCATGCGGACCCTGGTCGAGCGGATCTGCACGCAGGAAAACGTCGTCGTCGATGACGCCGTGTACCCGCTGGTCATCCGGGCCGGCGGCGGTTCACCTCGTGACACGCTCTCGGTGCTCGATCAGCTGCTGGCCGGCTCCGAGCAGGGCGCCAACGGCAACCACATCACCTATCAACGGGCGCTGGCCCTGCTGGGCGCCACCGACATGGCGCTCATCGACGACGCGGTCGAGGCGCTGGCCGCCGGCGATGCGGCGGCGCTGTTCGGTGCGGTCGAGGCCGTGATCGACGCCGGTCATGATCCGCGGCGGTTCGCCACCGATCTGCTGGAGCGCTTCCGCGATCTGATCGTGCTGCAGGCCGTGCCCGACGCAGTCACCCGCGGTGTCGTGGATGCCCCGGCCGACGTGCTGGAACGCATGCGGGAGCAGGCCGACCGGGTGGGCGCGGCAACATTGGCCCGGTATGCCGAGGTGGTGCACGCCGGTCTCGGTGAGATGCGCGGTGCCACCGCGCCGCGGCTGCTGCTGGAAGTCGTGTGCGCCCGCCTGCTGCTGCCCTCGGCGCACGACACCGAATCCGCGCTGCTGCAGCGCATCGAACGTATCGAGACCCGGCTGGACATGTCGCTGCCGGCCGGCGAGGCATCGTCATCGGGTGCCCGGCCTGCAGCGTCGGCTCGGCCCGCTGCTGCCGTCGAGGACTCTGCACCCGCCGCCGAACCCACCAAGACCTTCACCCGCCGCAGCCAAGCGGCACCGGCCCCGGCGCTTGAACCCGCCCCGGCTCCGGCGCCGCCTAGTCCGGCACCGCCCGCTCCCGAGCCCGAGCGTGGACCAGTGCCGGTGTCCGCTCCCGAACCTGTTCTCGCACCGCCACCGCCGCCCCCTGCGGCTGAACCCACACCCCAGCCCGAACCCGCACCCCAGCCCGAGCCGGAGCCACCGCTTCCGCCGGAGCCGGACTTCGAGCCCGAGCCCCCTCCGGAGCCCGAACCCGAGCCACAGCCGGTGCAGGCATCGGTGACTCCCGGGGGTGAACCCAACGCGGCTGCGGTGCGCTCGATGTGGACGACGGTCCGGGAGAAGGTGCGCGAGCGCAGTCGGACCACCGAGGTCATGCTCTCGGGCGCCATCGTGCGGGCCGTCGAGGACAAAACCCTTGTGCTGTCCCATGACTCGCCACCGCTGGCCAAGCGGCTGACCGAATCGCGAAATGCCGACGTGATCCGGGAGGCGTTGAAGGACGCGCTCGGTGTGGACTGGCAGATCCGCTGTGAGGTCGGCACGGCAGAGGCGGCCCCGCCGCCCGCGCCGAAGGCCAGTAAGCCCCCGCCACGGGTCCCCACCCGGCCGGGCCGCGTCATTCCCGAACCTGAGCCGGAGCCTGCCCCGGAACCGCCGTCCTCCCCGGAGCAGGAAGAGGCGGAGATGCTCGCCGAGGCTTCGCAGAGCGAGGCCGGGCCTCGTCGTGATCCCGAAGAGGTTGCGCTGGAACTGCTTCAGAACGAACTGGGTGCGCGAAAGATCGAGAGCTAGGCAGGAGCCGTGGCGCTAGGCCGTCCACCACGGCCGCAGTGGCAGGCCTCCGTCATTCCCGTGCTCGTCGAGCTTGACGGCCAGAACCTGGTGCAGCTGAACCACATTCGTCTCGAAACCGAGCCGGGATCCGGCCATGTACAGGCCCCAGACCTTCGCGGTGGGGAGCCCGACCTCGGCGACCGCCTCATCCCAGTGCTCGACGAGGTTGGCGCACCAATCGCGCAGCGTCATCGCGTAGTGGTTGCGTAGGTTCTCCTCGTGCATGACCTCAAGGCCGACGTCCTGCACCTCGGCGATGATCCGCCCGGAACCGGTCAGCTCTCCGTCCGGGAACACGTAGCGGTCGATGAACCCACCGGCAGCCGAGCCGGATCGATTGTCGTGACGGGTGATGCAGTGGTTCAGCAGCAGCGCGCCGGGGCGCATCTTCGACTTCAGGAAACCGAAGTACGCCGGGTAGTTGTGCACGCCGATGTGCTCGGTCAGGCCGATCGAGGACACGGCGTCGAATCCGGTCTCGACGATGTCGCGGTAATCGCCGTGGCGCACCTCGGCCAGGTCCGAGAGGCCCTCCTTGTCGATGGCCTCCTGGGCCCAGTAGGCCTGTTCTTTCGAAAGAGTCACGCCGAGCGCATTGACGCCGTGGCGCGCGGCGTAACGCACCATGCCGCCCCAGCCGCAGCCGACATCGAGCAACCGATCGCCGGGTTGCAGCCGCAGCTTCTCGAAAACCAGCCGATACTTGTTGTCCTGCGCGGTTTCCAGGCTCGCATCGGCATCCGGGTAGCAGGCGCAGGTGTAGGTCATCGACGGCCCGAGCACCCATTCGTAGAAGGTGTTCGACACGTCGTAGTGATGGTGGATCGCGTCGGCATCGCGGGTCTTGCTGTGCCGCAACCCCTCCATCATCCGGCGCCAGCGGGGCAGTGCCTCCTGTGGCGGCGGGGCGATGGGCTTGAGGTGTTCGATGCCGATGGACCGGACGATGTTGGCAAGCACTCGAGCCGGCGGGCGCTTGAACGCCATCTTCTCGGCCAGCGCGCACAGCAGCAGGTAGGGATCGCCGGGATGCACGCCGTGCGGCTCGAGGTCGCCGGAGACATAGGCGCGGGCCAGGCCGAGATCGCCAGGGGCGGTGGCCAGATAGGTGGTGCCGCGCGGGGTTTTGAGATCCAGGCCGAGCGTGGCGCTTTCCGGACCTGCGGAACTGCCGTCGTAGGCAGTGAATTTCAGCGGCAGCGACCCCGAGGCGAAGATCTCCAGGATCTCGGCCAGGCTGAGCTTGTGGTCGGTACTGTGCGTCGAGTGGTCCTTGAAGGTGGTCATCGCTGTTCTCCGTTCATCGGCGCAAGACGGCTTTCGAATACAGGTCAAACAGGCGCGTATCGGGGTCGTAGGACTTCTTGACGGTCTTGTAGGTCTCGCCGCCGTAGAGCTCGTCGAAATCCTCACGCTGATAGTAGGAATCCGAATACAGGGACTTGTGCCCGTCGAGCTCGCTGACCTTGGTCTCGATCAGCTTGTTGGTGTGGCCTTCGACCGGGCCGACCGGAACCGAGGACCAGAACCCGACATTGACGTAGGTGTGGTGAGCGCGCAGAGGGTACAGGGGCCAGCCTCCGGACAAGCCTGAGTCCTTGTGACGATTCTCCCTCAACCGCAGCGGGCACAGCCAGATCGGCTCGATCGGGACGTTCTGCAGGAACCAGTCGAGGAATGCTGCGCAACGCTCTATCGGCACCTCGACGTCTTGAACCACCCTCTCCCGCGGTGGGCGGCCATGGTGCTTTTCGATCCGGTCGGCGATGTTGAACCGCTGGTCGTAGCCGACCAGCTTCCAGTAGAAGCTGCTGCGGCGCAGCTTTCGTGGCCAGAACCGCCGGATCGTCGGGTTCTGTGCGCCGAAAGCGCGTGAACACCAGAACCAGTCGGTGTCCCACCGCCAGAGATAGTCGTGGATGGTCAGCCGGTCGTGCTTTTCGCCTTGTGCGTGCTGGATCGAGCGGTAGTAGATGTCCTGGCCGGTGTAGTCGCTGACCGGCCCCGGTGTCGTCGTCTTGAATCCGACGCACAGGTAGCTCTCGTCGGCACTGAACACGACGCCGTCGAGGTAATCGACGGGTTCGCCATCGAGACCACCGGTCTCGATGATCCGATCCATCGCGGCGACGAGTTCCGTCAGTGAGTGGAAGCGCAGGTGGCGCAGTGCGACGAACGGTGTGACGGGCTCGAGTTCGATCTTCAGCCGGGTCGAATAGCCCAGCGTGCCATAGGAATTGGGGAAGGTGCGAAACAGGTCGGAATGCTGGTCCGGTGATGCGGTGACGATTTCGCCTGCCCCGGTGAGGATGTCCATCTCCAGGACCGATTCGTGCGGCAGGCCGTTGCGGAACGACGTCGACTCGATACCGAGACCGGTGACCGCACCGCCCAGGGTGATGGTCTTGAGTTGCGGCACCACCAGTGGAGCCAGGCCGTGTGGCAGCGTCGCGGCCACCAGATCCTCATAGGTGCACATGCCCGCGACGTCGGCGGTGCGGGCTTCGGCGTCGACCGCAATCACATTGGTCAGACCCGAGACGTCCAAACCTTTGGCATCGCTGCGATCTCGCGCGCGGAACAGGTTCGACGTGGGCTTGGCAAGCCGGACCGTCGAATTGGGCGATATGGCGCGGTAACTGTCCAATAGGCGCTGCACGCCCATGGCATGGACAGCTTGTGCGTCAGTCGTAACAACAGACACACATATACGCTAGTCGGAGGTTGCCGACGATGCGACCGCAGACACGAGTTAAAGGAGTTTCAGTCATGGGACAGGTCAGTGCGGTCAGCACGGTTCTGATCAACGCCGAGCCGGCCGCTGTGTTCGCCGCGATCGCGGACTACCAGACCGTGCGCCCCAAGATCCTTTCCTCGCATTACCGCGATTACCAGGTGCTTGAGGGCGGTCAGGGCGCAGGAACCGTGGCCAGCTGGAAGCTGCAGGCCACCGAGTCGCGGGTACGTGACATCAAGGCCTCGGTGGACGTCGCCGGCCACACGGTGATCGAGAAGGACGCCAACTCCAGCCTGGTGACCAACTGGACCGTCGCCCCCGCGGGCACCGGATCGTCGGTCAATCTCAAGACCAGCTGGACCGGCGCCGGCGGGGTCAAGGGCTTCTTCGAGAAGACGTTCGCACCGCTCGGCCTGCGCAAGATCCAGGACGAGGTGCTGGCCAACCTGAAGAAGGAAGTCGAAAGCTAGCGCGCCGGGGCCGGGGCGGCGACCGCCTGGGTGCCCAGATAGGCCGCGACGCCCCGGGCGATGGCCTCGGCGTACTTCTGCTGACCGTCGGGCGTCTTCATCAGGGCGGAGTCGACCGGGTTCTTCATGTTGCCGCACTCGACGAGGATCGACGGGAACTGCGCCAGATTCAGCCCGGCGATGTCCGAGCGGGCATCCAGGCCACCCGAACCGATGTAGGTGGCCGGCGGGATGCCCGAGGCCGACAGCTGATCGCGCATGGTCTTGGCGAACTGCACCGACGGTCCGGCCTGCACGTTGTTCAGCGGCGGCGACGAGTAGAGCACGTGGAAGCCGCGACCGTTGGCCGGGCCGCCGTCGGCGTGGATGGAGACGATGGCGTTGGGGCGCAGCGCGTTGGCCATCGATGCGCGTTCGTCGACGCATGGGCCCAGTGCGTTGTCGTTGCCGCGCGACATCGCGGTGCGCACGCCCATCTGGCTGAGGATGGCGCGGACCCGCAGGGTGGTGTCCCAGGTGAAGGTGTGCTCGGGGAATCCGTCCGCGGTGGACGTACCGCTGGCCTGGCAGTCCTTGGTGCCGCCGCGGCCGGTCGGCACCTGGCGACTGATCGATGCGTCGTTGGCGCCGTTGTGGCCGGGATCGAGGAAGACGATCATGCCGGCGATGTTCGAGGGGGCTGCGGTGGCGTGGGGAGCGTCGACGACCGCCGATGCGGTCGCAGCGATGATGACGCTGCTGACCATGGCGGTGCCGACACGCACGCAGGCTGGGACTCGCACGGGCGCCACGCTAGCCCGCCCGCCGACTAGGCTGAAAGCTCAAATCGCCGCCGACAGGCGAGAGCAACCAAGTCGAGACCAAGACGCAATCAACACGGCAAGGGGACCCAGTCATGCAACCCGGAGGCACACCCGACATGTCGGCCCTGCTTGCGCAGGCGCAGCAGGTACAGCAGCAGCTCATGGAGGCGCAGGAGGCGCTGGCCAATTCCGAGGTGCACGGCCAGGCCGGCGGCGGCTTGGTGCAGGTCACGGTCAAGGGCAGCGGTGAGGTCGTCGCGGTGGCCATCGACCCCAAGGTGATCGATCCCGCCGACCCCGAGACCCTGCAGGACCTCATCGTCGGTGCTCTCGCCGATGCCTCCAACCAGGTGAACACCCTGGCCCAGAGCCGGTTGGGCCCGCTGGCCGGCGGTTTGGGCGGGCTCGGACTTCCGGGGCTGTAAGTGTTCGAAGGCCCGGTTCAGGATCTGATCGACGAGCTCGGCAAGCTGCCGGGGATCGGGCCCAAGAGCGCGCAGCGGATCGCTTTCCACCTGCTGAGCGTCGAGCCGCCGGACATCGACCGGCTGACTGCGGTTCTGGGCCGCATCCGTGACGGCGTCACGTTCTGTGCGGTGTGCGGCAACGTCTCAGACGAGGAACGCTGCCGTATCTGTAAGGACCCCCGCCGCGACGCCTCACTGGTGTGCGTCGTCGAGGAACCCAAGGACGTGCAGGCTGTCGAGCGCACCCGCGAATTCCGCGGCCGTTATCACGTGCTGGGCGGCGCGCTTGATCCGTTGTCGGGCGTCGGACCGGACCAGTTGCGCATCCGGGAGCTGCTCAACCGGATCGGTGAACGCGTCGACGGTGTCGACGTGGCCGAGGTGATCATCGCCACCGACCCCAACACCGAGGGCGAGGCCACTGCGACCTATCTGGTCCGGATGCTGCGTGACATCCCCGGGCTGACCGTCACCCGTATCGCCTCGGGCCTGCCGATGGGCGGTGACCTGGAGTTCGCCGACGAGCTTACGCTGGGCCGCGCCCTGGCGGGCCGCCGCGCGATGGCCTGATTCGCCTGGATCGGGCCACGCAGGTCTGGGGTTGGTGTCCTGTTCCGCGCGCTGTGACGAGAGTGCAGCTTGTTGGGGCATTTCCCGACTTGGGTTCACGAGAGCCTGCACGTTCGGCGCAGTGCGCTGTGAGCGAAGTCAAGACCTGAACCGGCTCGGGCGTCGGTAGCGTCGGAGCCATGCCCGACCTACTCCAGATGGCGGAATCGCTGTACCGGCTGCGGATTCCCGGCGGCCAGGCCCACCTGCTCAACAGCTACCTGTGGACCGAACCGGACGGCGTGACGTTGATCGACACCGGGTGGTCGGACAGTGCCGAGCTGATCGCCGACGCGCTCGCCGAACTGGGGCGGCGCCGGATCCACGTCAAGCGCATCGTGCTCACGCACTTTCACGAGGACCATTGCGGGGCAGCCGCCGAGATCGCCGGCTGGTCTGATGTGGAGGTCATCGCCGGCTCGGGCGACGCCGACTTCGTGCGCGGCACTCCGGGCCCGGTGCCGGTGTTGACCGCGGGGGAGCGCACGCTTCGCCCCGATATCGACGAACCGCCGAACGGGCCGCCGTGCGCAGTGGACCGGGTGGTCGGCGACGGTGACGTTCTCGACTTCGCCGGCGGCGCCCGGGTGATCGGGGTGCCCGGCCATACTCCGGGCAGCATCGCGCTGTACCTGCCCGCCGCCGATACCGTGCTCACCGGTGATGCGATCGCCGAGTTCGACGGACAGCTGATCCTCGGCGTCTTCAACACCGACCGGGCGGCCGCCTCCCGCGCGGTGGAGATTCTCGCGGCCACCGGCGCACAGCGGGCCGGATTCGGCCACGGGGAGCCGATTCTCGCCGACGCCGCGGCACGGATCGGTGCGGCGGTCGACGTTTTCGCGTCCTGATTCCCGCCGACTGGCCAGTTGTTACACGGATTTTCCTAAGGGGCGTGGCACAAGTGGCCACTCGGCGCTGTCACACCCGGCGCGGGGCAGCCAGGCGCTCGCGGCGCAGCAGATCCACCTCGGGCAGCTCCAGGGGTGGCAGTTCACCGACCACCTGTGAGAGCAGATGGTCGGCCAGTTCCGGATTGCGGGCCAGGCACGGCCCGTGTAGGTAGGTGGCGACGACGCTGCCCTGCACCGCACCGTCGTAGCCGTCGCCCAGGCGGTTGCCCGCACCTTTGGTGACCGCGGCCAGCGGCCGGGCATCGGCTCCCAGAACCGTTCCGCCACGGTGGTTTTCGAAACCCGTCAACGGTTGCGACAGCCCATCCAGCAGTGGTTTCGAGGCGACCTCGCCGATGGTGCGGGTTTCCTGCGGTGACGTGGTGACGTCGAGCAGCCCGACACCTTCCACCCGTTCACCGGCCGAGGTCTCATACCAGTGGCCGAGCACCTGGATGGCCGCGCAGATCGCCAGCACCGGCGCACCCCGCGAAACCGCCTGCTGCAGACCGGGATACCGGATCAGATGCTTGGTGGCCAGCCGCTGTGCATAGTCTTCGGCGCCGCCGAGGGTGTACAGGTCCAGAGAGTCGGGCACCGGATCGTCGAGCGTGATCTCCACGATCTCGGCGTCGATGCCCCGCAGCCGCAACCGTTGCCGCAGTACCACCGCATTGCCGCTGTCGCCGTAGGTGCCCATCACGTCGGGCAGCACGAGCCCGATCTGCACAGCACTCATGAGATCCGCCGATTCAGTTGCAGGAACGCGGTGTAGTTGGCGATCACCTCGACGTGTCCGGGTGGGCAGGAGTCGATCGCGGCGACGGTGTCATGCACCAGGGAGTGTTCGACGCCGGCGTATCCGAGTCGGACTGCCAGGTCGGTGCCGCGCTCACCGGCGGCCACTACGACAGTGTCCTCAAAGTGTTCGAAGCGAACATCCCACAACCAGGACAGGTCCTCGCCGTCGGGCACCTGTCCGTTGACGGAGATGACGACGCCGGCCGCCTGCTTGTCCACCATCGACAGCGCCTCCTGCCACCCGGCCGGGTTCTTGGCCAGCAGGATCCGGGCGGTGTGTGAGCCGATCTGCACGGTGCGGTACCGGCCGGCGACCTCGTCGACGCCGGAGACCGCAGCGACCGCGGCGGCCGGGTCAGCGCCGAGTGCGACGGCGGCCGCGACGGCCTGGGTGGCGTTGCCGCGGTTGACTGCGCCGGGCAGGGCCAGCATCATCGGCAGCACGAGACCGTCGGGCCCGTAGATGTGCGTGTCGTCGAACCACCACTGCGGGCTCGGCCTCTTGAAGTCGGTGCCCGTCGAGCGCCAGTCCCGCCCGTCGCGCACGATGATCTCGCCGGAGCGCGGGCAGCTCACCGAGTCGCCCGACCAACTGCCGCCGGCGGCCACCCACACGACGTTGGGGCTGTCGTAGGCAGCCGAGGTCATCAGCACGTCGTCGCAGTTGGCCACGATCACCGCGTCGCGGTGTCGTGCCAGACCGCCGCGCAGGGTCCGTTCGATGTGGTTGATCTCACCGACCCGGTCGAGCTGATCTCGGGACAGATTGAGCAGGACGATCACCGACGGGTCCACGGCATCGGACACGTGCGGGACGTGCATCTCGTCAACTTCCAGGGCGGCCAGCTCGGCCTCGCGCGCCGAGGCCAGCGCCGCCACCAGGCCGGCATCCATGTTGGCGCCCTCGGAATTACTGGCCACGGGGCCGAGCGTCGCCAGGGCGGCCGCGGTCATCCGGGTGGTGGTCGATTTGCCGTTCGTGCCGGTCACGACGACGCTGCGGCGGCCCTGGCCCAGCTGGCCCAGGATCGAACGGTCCAGTGTCATGGCGACCAGTCCGCCGATCATCGCGCCTGCACCGCGGCCGGTGACCCGCGACGCCCAGCGTGCGGTTGCTCCGGCGGCCAGAGCGGCGCGCCCACGGATGGTCAGCATTCCGGCGATTTTAGGGGCACGACACGCTGCCGCGCCGCCCGACTCTGTCGGGCCTGCGTGCCATCCTGGCGAATATGAGCAGCGCGTGGGGCAGGCCGGCGGAGGAGCCGGGAGCGGGCTGGGCGGTCGTAGACGTGGAGACGACCGGGTTCCGGCCCGGGCAGGCACGCATCGTCAGCGTCGCCGCGCTCGCGGTCGGGGACGACGGAAATGTCGAGCGCAGCGTCGCGTCCCTGCTGAATCCGGGGGTGGATCCCGGGCCCACCCATGTGCACGGGTTGACGTCCGAGATGCTGGAAGGCCAGCCCACCTTCGGTGATGTCGTCGACGAGCTCAGTGATGTCCTGCGGGGACGCACGCTGGTCGCCCACAACGTGGGCTTCGACTACAGCTTCCTGACCGCCGAGGCCGAGCTGGTCGGGGCTGAGCTGCCGGTCGACAGCGTGATGTGCACGGTCGAGCTGGCGCGGCGATTGGCGTTGGGTACCGAGAATCTGCGGCTGGAGACGTTGGCGGCGCACTGGGGCGTGAGCCAGATGCGGCCGCATGACGCGCTCGACGACGCGTTGGTCCTGGCACAGATCCTCAAACCGACGCTGGCCCGCGCGCGCGACCGCAAGGTCTGGCTGCCGCTGCGGGAGGTGAGTCGACGCCGCTGGCCCAACGGCCACGTCACCCACGAAGAACTGCGGCCGTTGAAGGTGCTGGCCTCGCGGCTGCCGTGCGAGTACGCCAACCCGGGCGTCTTCGTGCCGGGGCGGCCGCTGGTGCAGGGCATGCGGGTGGCGCTGTCGGCGGAGGTCGTGCGCACCCATGAGGAGCTCGTAGAGCGCATCCTGCACGCCGGGCTGTCCTACACCGATCTGGTGGATCAGCAGACCTCACTGGTGCTCTGCAACGAGACCGCACCCAGCCAGGGCAAGGGTTACCAGGCTGTCGAGCTGGGGGTGCCGCTACTCGACGACGAGACATTCATGGGTCTGCTGAACCATGTCGTCGGTGGCGCCGATATCGAGGAGTTCTGCGACACCCCCGCAGAGAGCGATCAGTACACGCTCTTCTGAGCTAGCTGAGCGCCTTGGCTTTCAGCCCGTCGAACTCGGCCTGGGTGATCGTGCCGGCATCCAGCAAGGCCTTGGCGTCGGCGATCTCCTGCGCCGGGGACCGGCCTGCCGCCTGCTTGATGTAGGCGTCGGTCTCCTGCTTGGCCGCCAGCGCTGCCGCCTGGGCGCGTTCGGACATGCCCTTGCCACGGGCGATCAGGTACACCAGCGCCGTGAGCCACGGGAACACGATCAGGAAGACCACCCACACGGCCTTCACCCAGCCGGAGGTCTTGTGATCACGCCAGAACAGGTCCGTGAGGATCTGGAACAGGACCAGCAGGTACGCGATCCAGGCGAAGATGATCAGGAAATGCCAGAGGAAATCCCACGTTGAGCCCCAGTCCATGGAGCGCTCCTTGCCATTGACGTCAGGCGTAGTGATCTACGCCGACGTCAGCTAAGCACGCGCGGCTCTGTTGACGGCAGATACGACCGCGCGAAGTGATGCAGTTGTGATCGAAGTCGCGATACCGACGCCCCAGACGGTCCTGCCGCCGATCGACGCCTCGACATAGGCCGCGGCCTGCGCCTCTTCACCCGAGGACATGGCGTGCTCCGAGTAGTCCAGCACGTTGATGTCGTAGCCGATGGCTCCCAGGGCGTCGACGAATGCCGCCAGCGGGCCGTTGCCTGCGCCGACGATCTCGCGTTCGACGCCGTCGATCTTGACGATCGCGGTGATGGTGTCGGTGCCACCGTCCACCTCGGAGGCGACCACCTTCTGGCGAATGCGCTCCAACGGGGTGATCGGGGCCAGGTACTCCTCGGAGAACGCGTCCCAGATCGCCTTGGGCGAGACCTCGCCGCCCTCGCCGTCGGTGATCTGCTGGATGGCCTTCGAGAACTCCATCTGCAGCCGCCGCGGCAGGGCCAGGCCGTGGTCGGCCTTCATGATGTAGGCGACGCCGCCCTTGCCGGACTGCGAGTTCACCCGGATCACGGCCTCGTACGTGCGGCCGACGTCCTTGGGGTCGATCGGCAGGTAGGGAACTTGCCACAGGAGATCATCAACATCGACGTCAGCCTCGTCGGCGTCGAACTTCATCTGGTCCAGGCCCTTGTTGATGGCATCCTGGTGGCTGCCGGAGAACGCGGTGTAGACCAGGTCACCGCCGTAGGGATGACGCTCGTGGACGGGCAGCTGGTTGCAGTACTCGACGGTGCGCCGGATCTCGTCGATGTTGGAGAAGTCGATCTGCGGGTCGACCCCGCGGCTGAACATGTTCAGTCCCAGCGTCACCAGGCAGACATTGCCCGTGCGCTCGCCGTTGCCGAACAGGCAGCCCTCGATCCGGTCGGCGCCGGCCTGGTAGCCCAATTCGGCTGCGGCAACACCGGTTCCGCGATCGTTGTGCGGGTGCAGGCTCAGGATGATCGAGTCGCGCGGGGTCAGGTGCCGGCTCATCCACTCGATCGAGTCGGCATAGACGTTCGGGGTGGCCATCTCGACGGTGGCCGGCAGGTTGACGATCAGCGGCCACTCGGGCGTGGGCTTGACGATGTCGGCGACCGCGTTGCACACCTCGACGGCGTACTCCAGCTCGGTGCCCGTGTAGGACTCGGGGGAGTACTCGAAGCGCCAGCGGGTCTGCGGGTACTTCTTGGCCTCCTCGACGCACATGTGGGCGCCGTCGGTGGCGATCTTCTTGACGGCCTCGCGGTCGGCCCGGAACACCACGCGGCGCTGCAGGATGGACGTCGAGTTGTAGAAGTGCACGATCGCCTGCGGAGCGCCCGCGCAAGCCTCGAACGTCCGCTCGATCAGCTCGGGCCGGCACTGGGTCAGCACCTGGATCGTCACATCGTCCGGGATGGCGCCGTCCTCGATGATCTCGCGGACGAAGTCGTAGTCGGTCTGGCTGGCCGAGGGGAAGCCGACCTCGATCTCCTTGTAGCCCATCCGTACCAGCAGGTCGAACATGCGGCGCTTGCGCGCGGGGCTCATGGGATCGATCAGGGCCTGGTTACCGTCGCGCAGGTCGACCGCGCACCACTGAGGTGCGGTGTCGATGACGCGGTCCGGCCAGGTGCGGTCGAACGGGACGCCCTGGCCGAAGGCCGGGCTGCCGCCGGGAACCTCGTCGGCGAAGCTGCGATAGCGGCTGACCGGCATGGATGAACCGCGCTGGGTGTTCCAGACGGGCTGACCGGAGTTGCCGGGGCCGGACGGTGTGGTGATGGTGCGGGCGGACGTGTAGGCGTCTGGGCTGGTCATGATGTTTGCTCCGGGAGATCAGGGGGACTCGACCGGCGGATCGCAAAACACCCGCGACGGGAAGCCGGTCTGGTCAAACCCCGTCGCGGCGTCCGAGAAGGAGCACCCGCTGCACGCGGTCAACTGTACGCCCGGGGGCCTGGTTGGCCCAAATGCCGCTAGATGCCGGTCCGAGGCGTCAGCGCGCGCCGCCGGAACGGCCGTTGCCGATCTTGACCTTGGGTGTGGCGGTGCCGGCGCGGTGCCGGGACCCGCTCGTCGTGCTCGTGTTCGTGTTGGTGGAGCCCTTGCTCGTCGCTGACGATCCCGGCTGGGGTGTCGATGAACCGGTGTCGCGGCCGTCGTCTCGACGCACCGACTTGTCCGGCGTGGCGGTGGCGGTTTCAGTCGAGCCGACATCCGACGCAGCGGTGCCGTCGACCGCGCGAACGGCGACGCTCGGCGAACGCGGCGCGGTGAGCGACGGCAGATTCACCGGAGCCACGCCGGTGGCGTAGGCCGCCGCCCAGCCCAGCACGTTGGCGACGTAGGGCATCGAGTGGTTGTAGCGCAGCACCGCGCTCGTCAGCTGCGTCTGGTTGCGCAGGTCCGCACCGTCGCTGCAGAGGTAGCGGGCCGCGGCCAGAGTGGCATCGAAGAGGTTGTGCGGATCGGCCTGACCGTCGCCGTCGCCATCGGCGCCGTGCAGCAGCCACGTGCTCGGCAGGAACTGCATGGGCCCCAGCGCGCGGGCGTAGTGCGTGCCGCCGCCGAAGCTGCCGGCGACGATGATCTCGTTGCCCGGCAGTGAGCCGTCGAGAGCCGGGCCATAGATGGGACTGACGGAGTCACCGCGTTCGTCGGCGGCGCCGCCGAACGCATGCGTGGACTCGACGTACCCGATCCCGGCGAGCAGGTTCCAGGTAACACCGCAGTCGGGTTGGCTTTGCGCCATCATGGCGTCCGCATTCTGGTAGGCCGTCAGTGCGATCGCGGGGATGTGCACCCCGCCCGGCGCCCGAACCTGCGGGGGTGGCGGTGACCCTGTGGTGGCCGGCGCTGCAGCAGTTGGACGCGCCGACGGCGACACCGGCCAGGGTTGGCCGGCGAGGTCGGGCAACGGCAGGACCGCGGCCACCGGCCGTACCCGGGTCTCCTGAACCAGGCCGACCAAGCTGGGCGCGACGGCGACCGCGCTGGTCAACGCCATCCGAACGATCACGGCGAGGCAGGTGGATGCGTCGCGGACCGCTCGACGGGCACGGTGGCGCATGGAACCACAGTGACACCCGGGTGGCTGCCTGCCAACTCCGACACGTTCCCCCGATCGGGGGAACGCATCTTCACCAGGTTGATCGCCTGATCGCCGGACAGACCCGGGGCCGTCCGGATCGCATTCTTGTCTCAGAGGCCGAACAGGCCGCAGCAGAAACCAAAACACACACTGAGACAGAAGGATTCACGATCATGACGAAGTTCACCAAGGCTCTGGCACTGCCCATCCTGTCCGCAGGCGTCTTCGGCGCTGTCGCGCTCGGCCTGGCCGGTACTGCCGGCGCGCAGACGCCGCAGGGCTCGGGCAACCTGTACAGCCCGGACACCTACGCCACCCCGGCTCCCGGCATGAAGCCCGGCTGGCACAACCACCACGGCCCGCAGCGGATCACCAGCATCTACGAGTGAGCGGTGGGATGACTCACACCTGCGAATCGGGGAAGGCGATCACCGACAGGAACCGGATCGGCAGTTCGATCAGGTCAACCGGTCCGTGAGCGCCTTCCCCGTCGATCTGCAGGGAGTCGCCCGGCTGCAAGCGGTAGACCGAGCGGCTGTGGCTGTAGTCCATGACGCCTTCGAGCATGTAGATGAACTCGGTACCGGGATGCTGGAACAGCGGGTAGGTCTGGCTCTTCTCGGTCAGCGTGACGTGCAGACATTCCAGCCGCTTGTGCTCCCCGCGCAGCGAGCTGAGCAGTTGGTATTCGTGCCCCTGTTTGGTGCCGTTGCGCACGATCTCGGGCCCCGTGCCCGCTTTGACGAAGGCCGCCGGACGTTCGACGTCGGCCCCGCGGAACAGGCTGGTCACCGGAACGTCGAGGCCCTTGGCCAACAGCGCCAGGGTGGACAGGCTGCAGGAGGTCTGGGCGTTCTCGATCTTGGACAGCATCGCCTTGGAGATGCCCACCCGCGCGGCCATGTCGGCGACGGTGAGCCCGTGCTGCTGGCGCAGTTGGCGCACGTTGCGCCCGATCGCCGCCTCGAACTCGAGCTCTTCGACCGGCGCGTGGGGATCGCGTTCCCGGGCCGTTCCGGCGTTACGCAGCAGGTCGCTCACCGGCACTCCCGTCTAACGCATCTCCCCGGCACCGACGTACGGATACCGGCTCTTGAGCAAATTGTCCTCTGCGAACCGGGTGAGCCGGAAATCCGACTCAGGTATCCGCGGGTCGCAGCTGCGTCCGTCGATCACCAGATCGGCGACCAGGTTGCCGACCGCCGGGGCGATCTTGAAGCCGTGCCCGCTGAATCCGGCCGCCACCAGCAGGCCGTCGATTCCGGTCGGGGAGATGACCGGGTTCCAGTCCGGGGTGACGTCGTAGCAGCCGGCGTAGCTGCCGCTGATCGCCGCGTCGGGGAAGCCCGGGAATCGCGTGCCGACCTTGTCGACGGTCAGGTCGATGAACCCGTCGGTGGCCCGGTTCAGGTAGTCGTCCGGGTCGGCGGGTTCCAGTTCGGCCAGATCGGAGTTTCCGAACAGCAACTCGCCGTTGGGCTCGGGCCGGATGTATTGCAGCGAGACCAGGTCGGAGAAGACGGGCACGGGGCCGGTGTCCACCCCGGGCTTGATCGTCACGATCTGTTCCCGGTGCACCCGGATGGGCACGTCCACGCCGTAGGGCGCCAGGAATGGCCGGGTCCATACGCCGGTGGCGACGACGACGGTGCCTGCCGAGACCCGGCTGCCGTCGGCCAATTCGACGCCGGTGACCCGGTCTCCGTCGAGTGCCAGCGCGGTCACGTTGGCGCCCTGCATGATTCGCACCCGGGCCGCCCTTGCCGATACCGCGAACGCCTGCGCGGTCTGGTAGGCGTCGCCGTGTCCGCCTCGAGCCTCCCAGCCGAAGGCCGCGAACGGTTCCAGATCGGCCCACGGCCACAGCCTGGCCACCTCGGCGGCATCGATCTCCTCGGTCTGCACCCCGACCTCGCGTTGGGCGGCCAGACTCTTACGAAGGTTGTCGACGTTGGGTTCGCCGACGCCGACGACGTAGCCGGTCTGCCGGAACCCGATGTCGGTGCCGAAGATCTGCCTGGCGTTCTCGAAGATCTCGAGACCGACGGTCGCCATCGCGGCCAGTGAGCTGACCCCGTAGTGGCAGCGCACGATCCCGCTGGATTTCCCGGTCATCCCGGATCCGACGGAATTGCGCTCCAGGACAGTCACATCGGTGACGCCGCGTTGACTCAACGCCCAGGCGGCCGCGGCCCCTTCCAGTCCGCCGCCGACGATGACGACGTCTGTGGTGGCGTTCACTGGCCCGGGATCCAGTTGGTGCCGGCCAGCGGAACCCGGGCCATCGCGGCGGCCTCAATGGTCACCGCCACCAGGTCTTCGGGCTCCAGATGACACACGTGGGCCTTGCCGCACGCCCGCGCGATGGTCTGGGCCTCCATGGTCAGCACGCGCAGATAGTTGGCCAGTCGGCGACCGCCCTCGACCGGGTCGAACCGGGCGGCCAGTTCCGGATCCTGCGTGGTGATTCCGGCCGGATCGCGTCCGTCCTGGAAGTCGTCGTAGAAACCGGCGGCGCTGCCGAGCTTCTCGTACTCGGCGGCATAGCGGGGATGGTTGTCGCCCAGCGCGATCAACGCGGCGGTGCCGATCGCGACGGCATCGGCACCCAGCGCCAGTGCCTTGGCGACATCCGCGCCGGTGCGGATACCGCCCGACACGATCAACTGGACTTGGCGGTGGACCCCCAGCTCCTGCAACGCCTGCACCGCCTGCGGTACCGCAGCCAGGGTCGGGATGCCCACGTGCTCGATGAACACCTCCTGGGTGGCGGCAGTGCCGCCCTGCATTCCGTCGACCACCACCACGTCGGCGCCGGCGTGCACGGCGAGCTTCACGTCGTAGTAGGTGCGGGTGGCCCCGACCTTGACGTAGATGGGCTTCTCCCAGTCGGTGATCTCCCGCAGTTCGTTGATCTTGATGGTCAGATCGTCGGGCCCGGTCCAGTCCGGGTGCCGGCACGCGCTTCGCTGGTCGATGCCTTCGGGCAGCGTGCGCATCTGGGCCACCCGCGGGGAGATCTTCTGGCCCAACAACATTCCACCGCCGCCCGGTTTGGCGCCCTGGCCGAGCACTACCTCGATGGCATCGGCCTTGAGTAGGTCGTCGGGGTTCATCCCGTAGCGCGAGGGCAGGTACTGGTACACCAGGTGCTTGCTCTGCCCGCGCTCCTCCGGTGTCATGCCGCCGTCACCCGTGGTGGTCGAGGTGCCTGCCTCGCTGGCCCCGCGGCCCAGGGCCTCCTTGGCCGGACCGGACAGCGCGCCGAAGCTCATGCCAGCGATGGTGACCGGGATGTTCAGGTGCAGTGGATGTTTGGCGTGCCGGTCACCGAGCACCACGTCGGTGCCGCAGCGTTCCCGGTAGCCCTCCAGCGGGTAGCGCGACATCGACGCGCCGAGGAACAGCAGGTCGTCGAAGTGGGGCAGCCGGCGTTTGGCACCCCAGCCGCGGATGTCGTAGATCCCGGTCTCGGCGGCTCGCTGGATGTCGGCGATGGTGGATCGATCGAAGGTGGCGGATTCTCGCATCAGTACTCACTCGCATTGTCGACGTGGAAGTGGTAGAGGTTTCGGGCCGAGCCGTAGCGGGTGTAAGCCGCGGTGTCGTCGTCACCGAAGCCACTGGCGGCCAACAACTCCGCGAGTTCGGCATGGTGCTCGGGCCGCATCGGCTTGGCGATGCAGTCCGCGCCTAGTGAAGCCACCTCGCCCCGCACGTAGATGCGGGCCTCATAGATCGAGTCGCCCAGCGCCTCCCCGGCGTCGCCGCGCACCACCAGACGTCCGGCCTGGGCCATGAACGCGCTCATGTGGCCGATGCTGCCGCCCACCACGATGTCCACACCCTTCATCGAGATGCCGCAGCGGGCAGCTGCGTCTCCCTCGATGACCAGCAGCCCGCCGTGCGCGGTGGCGCCTGCCGACTGAGAGGCGTTCCCGGTGACGCGCACCGTGCCGCTCATCATGTTCTCGGCAATGCCGGTCCCGGCGTTGCCGTTGATCGTGACCTCGGCGAGCTGGTTCATCCCAGCGGCGTAGTAGCCGACGTGGCCCTCGACGGTCACCCGCAACGGCGCGTTGAGGCCGACGGCGACGTTATGGGCACCGTCGGGATGCGCGATGACGTGGTCACCGTCGACGCCCGGCTGGTGCAATGCGGCATTGACCTCACGCAACGGCGTTGTCCGCAAATCGAACCGCGACAGATTCCCCGGTCGCTGCGCTCCTGCCCGCCGTATCAACGTGTCCATGCGTAGACCACCTCCGGTTCCGGTTCCCAAATACGTGCCTGCTCGACGCCGGGCAGCCCGGCCAGGGCCCGGTACTCGCTGGCCATCGCCACCCAGTCGGCGGTTTCGGCGATCACGGCCGGCTTGCACGCGATGGCGTCGCGCACCACCGCGAACGAGTCGTGATCGGAGACCAGCAGGGTGTAGAAGCCATCAAAGGTGGCGCAGAGCTCCTTGAGTGCGGTGGCCACGTCGCGGCCCGCGGCCAGTTGTCCGGCCACGAACCGGGCGCCCACCTCGGTGTCGTTCTCGCTGTCGAACCTCACACCGGCCCGGCGCAGGTCGCGGCGGATGGTGGCGTGGTTGGCGAAAGATCCGTTGTGCACCAGGCACTGTCCTGGGCCGACGGTGTAGGGATGGCAGCCCGACGGCGTCACCGCGGACTCGGTGGCCATCCTGGTGTGCCCGACACCCTGCCAGCCCTGGGCCTTGGCCAGACCCCAGGCCTCGGTGAGCGAGCGGGGATGGCCGACTCCTTTGAGGACCGCCAGATCGGCGCCGAACCCCGAGATCAGTGCCGTCGGATAGGCCGCCCGCACCAGGTCCAGCAGCTCCTCGGACTCCAGGTCGGCCGACAGCAGGTACGTCGAATCGACCTGCACTACATCGACATCCGGGCCCAGATCGGGCCGATCCGCGACATCGGTCACCGAGACACAGCCCTGCCCGTACGGTGACCACTCGGGATCCCCGTAGACCGCGATCCCCGCTGAGTCGGCACCGCGATCGGACATCTCGCCGAGCATGGCGGCGAGCAGTTCCCCCAGCCGCGGATACAGCTCCGGTGTGCGTAGGTGTAGCCCCACGATCCCGCACATGTGTTGTCTCCCTTCTAGAACGCCGTCAGGTATTGGTCGATCTCCCACGGCGTGACGGTGCCGTGGTAGGCGAAGAACTCCTCGCGTTTGACGTCGGCGAAGTAGGAGGCGACGCCGTCGCCCGCGACGTCGAGCACCCCGGTGACGATCGGATCGGTCTCCAGCGATTCGACCGCGTGCAGCAGTGTGGGCGGCAGTGCCGCCGGTCCCTGGGCTCCCACGGCTCCCGGGTCGAGGCTGCGTTTGACGCCGTCGAGCCCGGCGCCCAGTGCCGCGGCGATCGCGAGATACGGGTTGGCCGACCCGTCGCCGCCGCGCAACTCGATGCGCTGACTGTCGGGCACTCGGATGTAGTGGGTGCGATCGTTGCCGCCGTAGCTGGGTTTGCGCGGGGCCCACGAGGCGCCCGATGCGGTCGAGGTCGCGCCGGTCCGCTTGTAGGAGTTGACCGTCGGGGCGACGACGGACTGCAGCGCGCAGGCGTGGTCGAGGATGCCACCGATGAACGCGTACGCCGTCTCGGACAGGCCCAGGCCCCGCTCGTCGGCGTCGGCAGGGAAGACCGGGGTACCGCCGCTGGTCAGCGACAGGTGCAGATGCAGACCACTGCCGGTGCGGTCGCTGAAGGGCTTGGGCATGAAGGTGGCCACCATGTCGCGTTCGCCGGCGATCATCGACAGCAGGTAGCGCAGCGTGATCACCCGGTCGGCGGTGGTCAGCGCATCGGAGAACTCGAAGTTCTGCTCAAACTGCCCGTTGCCGTCCTCGTGGTCGTTGGCGTAGTTGGACCAGCCGAGGGTGTTCATCGCCGTCGAGATCGCGGTGAGGTGCTCGTACATGCGGGTGACGCCACGCGCGTCGTAACAGGGCTGGGCGGCGGTGTCGGCGGCGTCGGCGGTGGCCAGGACGCCATCGGCGTTGCGCCGCAGAAGGAAATACTCGACCTCGGCGCCCACCCAGGGTTCAAATCCGGCGTCGGCGGCGCGCTGGATCAGGCCCTTGAGGATCACCCGCGGTGCATACGGCCACGGTGCGCCCCCGACGTGAGGGTCGCAGTGCACGAGGGCCAGGCCCTCCTTGATGAACGGGATCGGGGTGAACGAGGCCGGGTCGGGGATGGCGACGAGGTCCGGGTCCTTCGGTTCCTGGCCCATCGCGCCGACGGCATAGCCGGCGAAGCCCACACCCTCGGTGGCCAGGAGCTCGACTGATTCAACGGGAACCAGTTTGGCGCAAGGCTTTCCGCGCAGGTCCACGAACAGCGCGAGGATGAACTTGGTGCCGGATTGTTCGGCGAGGGTGGCGAGATCGGAGGGCATAGCACCAGCACTTTCGTCTCTTGTTAAGAATCAAAGTATCACTGTAGGAAACTTCGGCAAGTCGAGGAAACCCCGGTCACCGGCTGCCGCGGATGCGGGTCCTCGGCAGCCGGGCCGGGGATCATCTTTTCTGTCAGGCGAATTCGAGCTCGTAGGCCGAATCCCGGTGGAATGTGGTGTCGATACCCTTCTCCTCTTCCTCGGAGGAGATGCGGATTCCGATGGTCTTCTTCAGGACGAACGCGATGGCGAAGGCAACCGCGAACGAGTAGGCCATCACCGCACCGGCCGCGACCGCCTGCTTCCACAGCTGGTCGAATCCGCCGCCGTAGAACAGGCCGTTGGTGGCATTGGGCATGCCCTCGCTGGCGAAGAAGCCGATCAGCAGGGTGCCGACCACGCCGCCGACCAGGTGTACGCCGACCACGTCGAGCGAGTCGTCGTAGCCAAGCTTCTCCTTGAAGCCGACGGCGTAGACGCAGATCGCCCCGGCGATGGCGCCGACGAAGATCGCGCCGATCGGGGTGACCGCACCGCAGGCCGGGGTGATGGCCACCAGGCCGGTGATCGCGCCCGAGGCGGCGCCCACGCCGGTGACGTGGCCGTCCTTGAGTTTCTCGACGCCGATCCAGGCCAGGGTGGCCGCGCAGGTGGCGACGAAGGTGGTGACCATCACGATGGCAGCGGAATTGCCTGCGGCCAGGGCGGATCCGCCGTTGAAGGCATACCAGCCGGCCCATAGCATGCCCGCGCCGAGCAGGGTCAGGGGGACGTTGTGCGGCTTGCGCAACTGGCCGAACATGGCCGACTTGCCGAGCACGATGGCCACGGCGAGGGCGGCCGCGCCGGCGTTGATGTGCACGGCGGTGCCACCGGCGAAGTCGATGGCGTGCAGCTTGTTGGCGATCCAGCCGCCGACCGAGTTCTCGGTGACGACACCGTCGAAGGCGAAAACCCAGTGTGCGACCGGGAAGTACACCAGGACCGCCCAGGCCGCGGCGAAGATCATCCAGGCGCCGAACTTCATCCGGTCGGCGACCGCACCCGAGATCAGCGCCACAGTGATGGCCGCGAACAGCGCCTGGAAGATGGAGAACAAGCTGACCGGAAGCCCCGCGACCGTGGTCATCGGCTCCATGAGGTCCTTCATGCCGGCGAATTCGGTGAAGCTGCCGACGAATCCGCCGTAGGACGTCCCGAAGACCATCGAGAATCCGAACAGCACCCACAGCACGCCCACGAGGGCGACTGCGCCGAACGTCATCATCATCATGTTGGTCGAGCTCTTGACCGAGACCATGCCGCCGTAGAACAGGGCAAGGCCGGGGATCATCAGCGTGAGGCCGATGATGCAACACAGCATGAACGCTGTGGTTCCTGTATCCATCAACATCTCCTGGGGGTGGCGGCCCGGGCGGGCCGATCACTGGGAGTTGACGACGTTTCTGTTACGTGGACCGACCTGTTGTGTTGCGACGACGTAAAGCTGAGCGCCGGACGCCCGTGAGGACCTCGTTACGGAACGTTCATCGACAGAAATGCCAGGGAAATCCGTATACCCGACGGTATACAGCCATGGATACAGCGCTCGCCGAACAGCATTCGGCGCTTGGTGAGGAGTACGAGAACCAGCCCGTCCCGCTGACCGCCCGCAAGTCACTGTTCGCGGTGTCCGCGGTGTGGGTCGGCTTCCCGATGATCATGACCTCGGCCGTCTTCGCGGGCATCGTGGTCTACAACCTCGGCTTCGTCATGGGCTTGGTCGCCATCGTGGTCGGTGACCTGATCCTGATGGGCTATGTCGGCACACTGAGCTACCTGGCCGGCCGCTCCGGCAAGAACTTCGCGCTCACCGCGGCCGACACCTTCGGGACCCGGGGTTTCCGCATTGTCTCGGCCTTCCTCTCGGCATTGGTGATCGGCTGGTTCGCCTTCCAGACGGGCATGGTCGGATCCACGCTCAACCTCTCGATGGGCTGGAGCGCGCCGTGGATCACCCTGCTGGCCGGGGTGCTGTTCGTGGCGTTGACCTTCGTCGGGATCCGTGCGATCTCCTGGATCGGGGTGGTGGCCTCGGTGTTGTTCATCCCGCTCGGCGTGGTGGCGGTGATCCTGGCCGCCGGTAGCGCCGGCGGGATCGGATCGGCGCTGGATTACCGCGGCGGCGCCGGCGTGAGCGCCTTCGGCTTCGGCGTCGCGGTGACCATGGTGTTCGCCTGCTTCGCCGACTCGGGGACCATGACCGCTGACTTCACCCGGTGGGCCCGCAACGGCAGAGAGGGCGCATTGGCGGCATTCTCCGCGTTTCCGGTCGCCTACCTCATCGCTCAGCTGGCCGGCGCGTTCGTGGTCGCACTGGGCGCCGCCGCCGCACCCGGCACGGCGGGCGGTGACTTCCTGCATGTCCTGGTCGGCGCCGGGGGAGTCCTGGTGCCGTTGGCGATCGTCTTCGTCTTCGTCAACCTCGGCAGCGTGTGTGCGCACTGCCTCTACAACGGTGCGGTCGGGTTCGGCAACATCACCGGAAAGACCATGCGTCAGTTGACGATCGTGCTGGGTGTGGTGGGAACCGTCGCCGCCGTCGCAGGCATCTGGTCGTACTTCGCGACGTGGCTGAACATCCTCGGAGTGCTGGTGCCCCCGATCGGCATCGTGATGATCCTCGACCAGTTGGTGTTCGCCCACCGCCGGGCCACCGCGGCGATTGCCTGGAAACCGTTCGCGGCGTGGGGAATCGGAGCCGGAGGAGCGCTGCTGACGCACTTCTACGCCCCGCAGCTGTCGGATGCGGTGGTGGCGATGGTGGTCGGCGGGCTGGCCTTCACCGCGTTGGCGTACCTGCCGGTCCGCGCTGTGCAACCGGCGCTGGTGGGAGAAACCGCATGATCACCATCGAGGCCAACCCCTACGTCTGGCCGTATGACGGTGACATACCCACCGGGCGGACGGCATTGATCAACATCGACTGGCAGGTCGACTTCTGCGGTGAGGGCGGCTACGTCGACAGCATGGGCTACGACCTGTCGCTGGTGCGGGCGCCGCTGGGCCCCGCGCAGGAGGTGCTCGCAGCGGCCCGCGCGGCCGGGCTCCTGGTCATCCACACCCGCGAAGGGCACCGCCCCGACCTCTCGGACCTGCCCGCCAACAAGCGGTGGCGGTCGGCGCAGATCGGTGCCGAGATCGGATCGACCGGACCGTGCGGCCGGATCCTCACCCGGGGCGAGCCGGGCTGGCAATTGGTGCCCGAGATGGCCGATCTGCCAGGCGAACCCGTCATCGACAAGCCCGGCAAGGGCAGCTTCTACGCGACCGATCTGGACCTGGTGCTGCGCACCCGCGGCATCACGCACCTCATCTTCACGGGCATCACGACCGACGTGTGCGTGCACACCACCATGCGGGACGCCAACGACCGCGGCTACGAGTGCCTGGTCGTCTCGGATGCCACCGGGGCCACCGACTACGCCAATCACGTTGCGGCACTGAACATGATCACCATGCAGGGCGGGGTGTTCGGGGCGCATGCCGCCAGCGTCGACGTGGTGGCCGCGCTCAAGGAACTGCAATGACGTCGGCGCCGATCACCGAACCGGTCTCCCTGCGTGACCGCGTCTACCTTGACCTGGGCAAGAAGCTCATGGTCGGCGAGATCGACCATCGCACGAGGCTGGTCGAGTCGCAGCTCTGCGAGACGCTCAACGTCAGCCGGACTCCACTACGGGAGGCGCTGGTCCGGTTGCATGCGGACGGCATGCTCGAACGCAGGCCCGACGGCTACTACCCGGTGGCGTTGGACATCCCGGGCGTCCGCGACCTCTACGAGCTGCGCATCACCATCGAACTGCGCGGCATCGCACGGATTCTGGAAACCGACGAGCTGCGGTACGACAAAGACCGGCTCGCGGCGCTGCGCGCCGAGTGGCTGGGGCTGAAGGCCAGCCCGCCCCCACCGGACGGCGACATGGTGCTGCGCGACGAGTCTTTCCACGTCGAACTGTGCGCGGCATCCGGGAACAAGGCGATGGTAGCCACGCTCGACAATGTCAACCGGAGGATCCGGTTGATCCGGATGTATGACTTCGTCACCGAAGAACGGGTGATCGCCACCATCGATGAGCATCTCCAGATCGTCGACCTGCTCCTCGACGATCAGCTCGACGCTGGCCGCACTGCCTTGCATGAGCACGTCGGCGCGAGTTTCGAGGTCGTAGAGCGGCGTGCCCTGCGCGCGCTGAGTGCCCGCGCGCTCGGCCAGTCGGTCACCTCGCTGGAGGCGCTGTGGAAGTAGCGGGCCTAGCTACGGCCCTCACAGTCGTTCGGAGCGGGTGCCGATGTGAATCGGTTGTTGATCCATGACAGCGTCGCGGTGGAATCCAGCTGGGGCTGTGGATCCTTGCGGATCGTGATGGTGTCGCCTAGCTTGCATGCCGCGTTGAGTGCGCGGTCAGTCCAGACGGCCGGAGTCGCCGGTTCGGTCCCGCTGTACGCGACCAGCATCGGAGCCCGTGTCGGCCCCTGTGGCAGGTTGACCTTTTGAAGGAATCCACGCAGGGTGTCCATCGCTTCTGCGGAGGCCGGTCGCAGATCATCGGGGGGAACCTGGGCAGCCACCTGCGCGGCTGTGGGCGCGGATTGACAGCCAAGCAGGTTGTCCCACTGCTGTTCGGCGGCGCCGCGCCGGAAGTCGTCAAGGTTGATCGCATCGGGATATGCGGCTTCCAGTCCGGCCAGGAACCGGGCGAGGACAACCTTCTGCTCGTTGTTCAAGGTGCCGTTCTCGGCGGCGTCGGCGAGACCGTCGAGGTCCGTCATGGGCGACACGCTCACGGAGCCCGCGAGTTCGAGCTCGTATGAGTAGTTGTCGGCGAGCTCATTGGCCGCCCACGCGGCCTGACCGCCTTCGGCGATTCCCATCGTCAGCCATGCACCCGATGTTTGCGGTACCACGATCCGCGCGGCCTGAGCTCCGTCAACCAAGTTGTAGGCGGCCGTCGTCGAGTCCAGATACGGGTGATACTGCGGTTCCATGTCTTCACCGGTGGAGGGATGACCAAGCCCCTGGAAGTCCGGAACTGCCACGACGTAACCGGCTTTCAACAACGCCACAACAGTCGGGATAAGCCCGACCAGGGTAGGGGAACCGGACGGTGCGCAGTCAGGGGCAGTCCCGGTGGCTCCGGGTGCCAGTGCGACGATCGGGAACCCGTCTTCGGGCGCGTCCCCTTTGGGCTTGAAAACGGTAGTGGTGAGCGTTGATTGGGTGTCATCGATCCCAGATCGGGAGATATGGGTGACGAGATCGATCGATGCGGCGGCATCTCGCAGCGGTTCTGCAGCGTTCGTCACAGGAACGGAACCGAGGTTATGGGGCGCCTCTTCCTCGGACTGTTCGGCCTTGTCCGGTGTTCCGCAACCGGCGAACACGAGCGTGGCGGCCGAGAGCGCGACCAGTGCTTTGTAGCCTTTGCGCATCAACAGATCTCTCTCCTCGTCCTATGCCGACATGACAACATTCAGCGATGTCGACCAGTGCATTCCTACTTGCCGGCGGTCCCGGGCAACTGTCGATCTCGCACATCTGGGGTGCCGAGTGCGCTTGCCAGCCACGGCAGAGCTGCGTCGAATGCTGAGCCGGCAGATTGGAAGTCATGTGCGCCCTTGTAACCGACCACGGAACATTCGATGTTGTAGCCGCTGAGCAGGGCACAGAGTTTGGTCGCGTTGGGGGCGTGTTCCTCCGAGTAGGTGTCCCAGTCGGCAATCGAGTCCTCGGAAGGCGGCGTGGTGCTGGCGTCGCGGTGGACGGTCGGTGTGTCGTCGGCGACACCGAGCCATGCCGACAAGTCGTCGTACGGACCGTGGCGGGTGATGATCGTCTTGGGGTCGAACGATTCCCAGGCATTTTCGTCGCCTCCGAACAGTCGCGCGACGGTCTGGTCCTTCGTGCCCGCATTGGGGCCCAAGGTGCCGTCGAGCCAGACGAACGCACTGAACATGTCGGGGTTACGCACTGCGGTGAGCAGGGAGCAGGTAGCGCCCGTGGACCAGCCCACCAGCCCCCAGTTCTCGGGCTTCGAGCTGACCCCGAACCGGGAGATCATGTATGGCACCACGTCTTTGGTGAGATGTGCGGCGGCGTTGCCGCGGACGCCGTCGACGCATTCGGTGTCGTTGTTGAATTTCCCTGATATGTCCGGGAATACGACGATAGGGGCATTGCCGTGGTGCAGTGCTGCGAAGTCGTCCAGTGTTTGAAGCGCTTCCGTGGACTGGAGCCAGTCGTTGGGATGGTTGAACTCTCCGCCCATCATGATCACCGCCGGCAGTTGCGGCGGCGGGTTGCTGGAGAACCAGGCCGGCGGGAGGTACACGACCTCGGTCCGGTGCGCGAAGCCTGAAGCGTCGGCCGGGATGGTCACCCGCACGACGGTGCCTCGGGTGGGTACCTCACCTTTCTGCTGCAACGCGGCGAGTTCGGATTCGTCGATCCATTGTTCTGGCTCAGTCTGCGTTACCCGCAGCCACGCCGCGCGGACCGTGGGAAAGTATCCGGTCGCCGTGTTGAGCGCGGAGAACCCGCACACGACGACCAGCACGACCGACAGAATTGCCACCAGGCGTCGCCACCACTCAGACCCGCGCCATCCTGCGATCAAGACTGTTGCAGTGAACCCGAGCATGGCAGTCCAGAAGACTGTTCCGAACGCGATGGCGTCGGCTGACCAACCCTGATCGCGGACGATCAGTCGTCCGGCCGCCGCCAGGCCCACCCCAGCGAGTACCGCGACGAGCAGCCATCGTCGCAGCCATTCTCGGGACCGTCCACGTCCGATCGCGACCACGATCGCCGCCAGTGCGAGAATCTGCAGGGCTATCGGAATCAGACCGCTGGTCAGAGACAGGTTCATGGGATAAGGCCCTCGCAATCATCTAGGGCGGGTGTCGGTATGAATCGATCGTTGGTCCGTGTCAGCGTCGCGATGGAATGCAGCTGGGGCCTCCTGTTCTGCACGGCACGTCCTCTCATGCTGTTCCGGCTGAAGCACCTATTTGCGGGATCTGCGCCGCCACAGGAGAACTCCACCGATGGCCGCGGCCACCGCGAGCACGATGGCACCCGCAATCTGGAGTCCGTGGCCACCGCCTGACTGCGCGAGCCCAGACTCGTTGTCGTCACTGCGGATCGACACATTGACGGGCGTTCCCGCTGCGCCGGCCGCCAGTACATCCCCGGTCAGCTGTGCCCAATTGATGTCTGGCCTTTCGAGATAGTCGATCAGCGGATCGACCAGAGACCACGAATCGGTGGTCGTGACCAGTGCGACGGTGCGGTTGCGTGGGTTGTCGGCGAAGACCTGGACTGATCCGAGGCCCTTGGTCATGTCGGCGCGCAACTGCGTCGGCAGATCGACGGTGAGGGCCGAGCCGGCACCGTTGAGCGGCGGGTTCAGCGTCGTGTGTTTGAGCGTGTCTGCGTTCGCCACGATGAGCGCGGAATCGGACGCCTCGGCCGCGGCTTTGACGTCCACGACCTGCGGTAGCAACTGAGCCTTCGTCTGGCGTGCGATGTCAGTGATGAGGCGAGTGGTGTAACCGAGCTGGTTTGGACTGGTTCCGTCAAGCGCGACGTAGAACTTTGGGCTGAACTCCGAAGGCAGAGCGCTGAATCCGCCAGGCGCCGATCCGCCGCGCTTCACGGTCAGGGTCGACTGGGGGTCGACCTGAAAAGTGAGTGGCGCGATCATGGGCCCGCACAGCTGACGCGGAGTGTAGGTCAGGGCGAAATCAAGACTGACTCGTTGTGTGAGCGCCTGCTTCGGTAAGTCGAAGGTTGCGTCGAGTCGGCCGGTCTGGTCGAGGGCCTGGGTGTGTACGACGACGCCGTTCGCACGGACCATCACCGTTCCCGCATCGTCTTTCGCCACCGGTGTGTAATCGGCAAGTAGGTGAACTTGGGCGTTCTGGATGCGACCGGCCCCCAACGCAGCTCGATCGGTGCTGACAGACATATCTCCGGATCGCAGCACCTCCGCCCGGCCTTTCATCCCGAGCTGGTCAAACGTCAGGGTGTCGCCACTGGGAGTGGGGCCGATGCCGGCCTGGTACACCCTGGCTGTGTCCACCTGCGCCAACGACTGCAGGTCATTGACGATCAGCGAGGTCTGTGCGGTCAGTTCGTCGCCGCGACCAGAGAGTCGGAGATACGCACCGGCAGCCCCGGCGTTGGCTACGTTGAGGCCGGCGGGACCACGTTCGACGACGACCGCACGGGTCAACGGTCCGGTTGGCGGTGGCGTAGTTCCTCGCGGTTGACTCATCACAGCGATTCCGAGAGGTTGGGGCGCGTACTGCTTGACCAAGGCTGATGCCAACGTGAGCACGGCCTGCTGCTCGGATGCATCCGCGTCGTTGGGAGCGTAGATGACAATCCGTTGAAGGACCGGGGGAAAGAACGTGCCAACGGTCGCCGGTGATGGCTCCGTTCCGGTGAAATCCACATCCAGATCACTGATTTGAAGCTGTTGCATTGGCCCGCAGATCTGACCGGTGCTGTCGGCCTGTCGTGCCGTGAACGACAATCCGATCGCCGAGCCCCGTACGCGGGCAGCCGAAATGTCAACGGTGAAGGGCGTGACCGCCTGACTGGCGGCTACCGGCGGTAAGTTCACTGCTCCTAGAAAGCCGCCGCTTGGGTCAGAGACTTCCAAGAATCCAGGGCCGAGATTGACCGGGGCGTGAATAACGCCGTGCAGTCTGACCGGGTTCAGTCCGGCGGGCACGGGCACCGTGAAATCTTGGTTGCTGTTGGCGGCGCTGAGATTGATCGTGCGGGGTAATCCGAGAGACGGCCACGCCAGATTGAGGGTGTTGGACTCGGGATCTGCAGAGGCGGGTGCGGCAAGTGCGCTCGCAGCGAGGAATAGCGCTAACAGCAAGCGAATATTGGTTAATGCGAACATAAATCGATGCCCACGGGGGCGGTTCGCTGGCCGCGGGTAATCCGAATCGGGTGAGGACGCCGTGCTGACCGGATTCACGAATTTCCCACCTTCGGTATCACAGTTTGCGGACACCCACACTGGCGTCGGACTATACCGGCGTTGGTGGGGGCGAGTGGGCCGGTTGCAATCACATTGCAACCATTAATAAGTGAGCGCGGCGGCTCAAACCGTTGTCCCGCCAGTACCTGAGCGCCATAATCACGGGGAACACGTGAGGATGGTGACGACTCGGTGGCCGTGGTGCTAGCAAACGCGCATCCGTCTGAATCGCGGGTCAGAGTCAACGACCTGCTCACGAAAATGTCAGGTTTCCCGGTTCTGACCCACACCACGTGGAGCAACTATGAATAAGCGTCTGCCTGCGTCCACCGAAATGAAGCCCGGCGCTTTTGGGGCCGCGGATGTGTCCCCCTCGATGGCACACGCGCGAGCCCGTAGATGGCGATCCGCCTACCGCCGGCGTGTTTTGGTCGCCGATGCCGTCGTCCTCGCAGTGGTCGTTGTCTTCGCGGAATGGATCGGAACTTCGCTGGCGCACCGTCATTTCGCCAGCTTCACCACCGCCACGGCGTTTTCGATCGGGATCTACATCGGCTGGCTGATCGCGCTCGGATATGTGCATTCGCGCGATCTCACGTTGGTGGGGCAGCAGGCCGAGGAATACCGCCTCGTCGGAGTGGCGACCGGTTGGACGTTCGCGCTTGCTGCGGCGGCCGAGGTTTTCCTGGACATGCCGATCTCGCGGATCCAGTTCGGAGTGACGTTCGGACTGGGGTTGATCGGTCTGTTCGTGGTCAGGCACCTGTTGCGCGCCGACGTGCGTCGACGTAGGAAGCGGGGAAGCTACCTCTCCCGGGTTGTTGCGCTCGGCGATGTCAATGCGGCGCGCACGTTGTCCGAGTATTTCCAGCGCTCGCCGAGCGCGGGATACCAGGTTGTCGGCGTCTGCATCCCGGATGCCGGCGACTTGATCGGGCAGAACGTCGAGTTGCCCACCGGTCCCGTTCCCGTTCTCGGTTTCAACAACGACGCCGAGGTCGAGGCTGCCGTGGCGTCAGCAGGCGCTGACGCCCTGGCCGCGGTCTATGCCGGGAACTTCGGGCCTGAGAAGGTCAAATTCCTCGCTTGGCGAATGCAGGCGATCAACACTGAACTCATTGTGGTTCCAGGCTTGACTGAGGTGGCGACGCACCGGCTCCAGCTGCGCCCGCTGGAGAATTTGCCGCTGTTCGTCATCGAAGCGCCCACACACGACCGGGTGTCGATGATCTCCAAGCGGATACTGGACCTCGTGCTGGGCACCATCGGCACGATCATTGCCTTGCCGGTCATCGCGCTTGCGGGTCTGGCCATCAAACTCGACGACTGGGGCCCGGTCTTCTACCGGCAAGAAAGGGTCGGCCTCGACCAGAAAACATTCCGGATCTTCAAGTTGAGGACGATGCATGTAGGCACCGACAAGTTGCCGCAAACCAATGAGCAGCATGCGGAGAGCATGTTCAACAAGCGATCATCGTCGTCCAGCGTCACGAAGGTCGGCAAATTTCTACGGGCCACGAGCCTCGACGAGTTGCCTCAGTTGTTCAACGTGCTGGGCGGCTCGATGAGCATTGTCGGGCCGCGCCCACTGGTGCCGGGCGAAGCCGGGACGGATGTCGCATTCCTGGAACACCGAGAGCACGTGAAGCCCGGAATGACGGGTCTGTGGCAGGTATCCGGACGTTCTGATCTGGAGGATAAGGACCGGGTTCGGCTCGATCGGTCCTATGCCGGCAACTGGTCCGTGATCGGCGACCTGGTGATCATCTGGCGTACAGTTGGCGCCGTTCTGAAGAGGAAAGGCGCCTATTGACGCATTTGCTACTCGGTGACTTGGCGAACAAAAGTGGAAGGGCGGTGAATACCAGTTTTGCCCGCGAACACAACGGCCTCACAGACTGCTCTGGCTGCCATTAAGAGGGTCGAAGCGCGCAATTGGATCACGCAGTTGCTGGCTGGAGCGGTGATCGGTGCTTGTGTCTGCGCAGGACTTGGCAGCGTTCTGTTCAGCATGATGGCCGCGGACACCACTGCCACCGCGCTGGTGCGCATTGTCGAGCCGCCGGATCTGGTGGCGATCGCAGGTGGAGCAAGCCAAACGACGCCACAGACCCAGGACAACACGGGTCGATATGTTGCCGGTGAGGTGGCCTATCTGTCGGGTGACGGATTCGGCCAGGCGGTGGCTGCCCGACTGGGCAAGAACAAGCCGCCGAAACTGAAGGTGGTGCAGGACGGCCAGTCGTCGGTAGTGGCGATCAGCGATACCGAGAAGTCGCGCAGCGACGCCATCCGCGCGGTACAGATGACGATCGATGTGTACGGACAGCAGCTTGCCGAACGCACCGACCGACAGATGCAGGTGATTCTGCCGGCCCTCGGCCAGTGGCAACAGACTGCGGACGGCCCCGGTGCAGCGGCGATTCAAGCGTTGCGTGACAGGGTCCGCCTGCAAGCCACCCAGTCGAGCAAGCTGCCGGTGCTGCAGCCTCCGACGCCCGATTACGTCAGTTCTCATCGTGCGACCATCGGTGCGGCACTGGGGTTTTTCCTGGGCGGCGCACTCGTACCGTTGATCATGATGGCGCGGCGCAAACGGTCTGGGCTCGTTTCGCTTTCATCGGACGCCCCGGAGCTCAGCGAGGCCGTCGACCGCATCCTTGTCCCGGTGGTAGATCTCCGACAACCACCGCGTCCGGCGTGGGGGGACGATCAGATCGCGCTCGGCCGCAAGCTATACGCGCAACTGGGTGCGCCCGATGCTGGCCGGACGATTGTTGTAGTCGGAGCCTCGCCCTCCTCGGGCGCATCGACGGTCGCGGCACTGCTCGAGTTGGCCGCCTCAGAGCACGGCCCTGTGCAGGTGACGAACGAACCGATCGCCAAACCCGACTCGTCCACCACCGTGATTGTCAAGGCCGGCACCGTTGGTTCCTCGGGTTCGATTCCGGAGGCGATCGCGTCGGCCACCGATCTTGTGCTCGTGTGTCGGCCGGGTACTGATACCTCCGAACAGGTTCACATCGCCTGTTCGGCGACGGCCTCGAGCGCCGCGACGCGCAACGCGGTCTTCACGTCGCTTCCGTGGTGGAGATTCGGTCGGCACTCCGACGAGAAGCCAGAACCGCATGTGAACGGCGCGGACGTGTCTTCACCGGATGGCAAGACGATGACCAGGGACGTCATTGTCTGAAAGTCGGGCGTTACATGCGGTGGTGCAGGTCATCGCCGGCCTGGGGCTGAACATCTTCCCCGCGATATTCATCGCCGTGTACGCCCGGATCGCACCGATCGAGGTGCAGGGCTTTCTCGCCGTCGCGTTGACGGTCGGCGTATATGTGGCCCAGTTGATCAACGCGTTCATCATCGAAGGACGCCTCGCCACTCCTGGCGCGGAACACAACTTCTGCCTGCCGGTGTGGATCGCGTTGTTGAGTGTGGGGGCAGGCGCTTTGCTCATCTTCGGCCCGGCGGTCTCGTCGCCGGTCGTATTGATGGCGAGTGCAACCGGGCTGATGACCGGCATGCTGGTGGGCCGATCTATCGGGATGGTCAGCGGCAGGTGGCGGCGGGAAGCGGTGGCCTCCACGATCCTGATCGTCTCCGGCGTGGTCGCGCTCGTGCTGGCCGTCCAACACAGCGGCCACAGCGTTCGGGTTCTGGCAGCGGGTGCCGTCGCCGCGATATTGATGCGGTACCTGCCGCGGACGCCGTTTGGGCGTTCGGGCCTGCCGCCTGACATCGGTAAGGCGAGTTGGGTCACAGCGGAAACTGCGGTGGTCGGCGCCGTGATGCCGGCGATGACGTCGGTCGTGCTGTACGCGATGGGGCCGGCTGCTTCGGTGGCATTTCGCGTCATCTCGACGGTGTCCGGTGCACTTGAGCCGATCATCTCTTACGGCAGGTATCGGTTGCTCGCTCGGGCTCATAAGCGCGAGGCAGCCATTGTAGGTGTGATATTCCTGCTCGGGCTGGCGGCAGTCCTTATCGCTGCGTTCGGTGGATTCGGACAGCTCGTGTTCGGGCCGGCTTGGAGCAACGTCGGTGTGGTCGCCCTGTTGCTCGCGTGCCTCTGGAAGGGCTTGATGCTGCTCTCCACGGTGCCGTTCGCGGCCCTGCGCGCAGCGGGGGAGACCAGGGCAGTTTTCTGGGGACGTGTGGTGAGCACACTGGTCTACCTCGCGCTCGGTTTGGGATTCTTGTTCATCTGGCACTCGACGATCGCGATATTCCTCTCGTTCGTCATCGCCGAGATCTTCACCGGGATCCTGTACCGGACCGTGGCGCGTAGATACGTCCCTGACTTCGAGGGAGTTGTCGACGTGGTGGCCCGCCGACTGCGGAGCGGCCGACAGTCCACAAGTGGCGGCAGCGGTGCTGCTTAGCGAGTCGGGATCGGTTTCGCCGACTCCGAGCCGGCGTCGGAAGGCACCGATGCCGCCCTGGTTCACCCCGGGCCTGTTCATATTGGTTCCGGTCACGATGTCTTTCGTCGCGTGGATGGCCCTGGCCGCGTGGCGCAACCGCGCATTTCGGAGCGGGCCGTTCGAAAAGCTCGCAGGATGGCCGGACCCTTCCCCAGTTGAACCGAAAGGCGTTGTTCTACTGGTGGTCTGGTACGCGACCATGGTCGCGGTGGCGACCATCGGGTGGCGGATCGGATCCGCGGGTCGCCCGCCGGCTCCGAAGGTGATGGCGATGACGTCCACCCCGCAATTCGAAAAGCGCTATTTCCTCTTGGTATTGGCGATCTCCGTGGTCGGTGTCGGTTACACCTATGTCCAGATCGCCAGCGCGACGTCGATCCTTGGCGCTCTGGGCTCTCAGCAGGCAAATGCGTTCAGCCAGTCGATATCCCAGTCTGCCGGCATCGGAACACTCCGCTATGCCCCGATTCTCGCGGCGCCACTAGGTGTCTACCTGTGGAGGAAGAAGATCGTCGGGTGGCCTCTGATGGTGGCCGGGGTCCTTCTGCTGTTCTTGGACGCGGTGATCTCCAGTCGGCTGTCCTTGCTGATGGCAGCCGTCGTCTATCTCGTCATTTGGGCGAAGACGGCGGTACCGTCCCGGAGTCCCGGTGCGCGGCGGCGCCGATGGATGGCAATTATTGCGATTCTGGTGGTGGGATTCTCACTCTTGGCTGTGCTCAACTACTTCCGCAACGCCAATTACTATCGCGACGTCGGCGTTACGAGCCCCATCGCGATGAACTTCTTCCAGATGGGCGCGTATCTCTCGGTGCCCGCCCAGGTGCAGCTGGGCGCGTCAGGCGCCATCATGCAGGGATCCTGGGAGAAGGACGGCGATCCGGTCGATTCGATCAACGCGATCGAACCAACGTTCCTGCAGTTCAACAAAGTGACCAAGGACAACAGCTGGAAAGGTGCCGAGGTATACGGCTACTCCGCATCGTTCGGATCCAGCTTCTTCACCAATTCCGTGTTTGCCGATATTTACTCCGACTTCGGAGCGTGGGGTTGGTACTACACATTTCTGCTTTACGGGTTGTGCGGGCTCCTGCTGGCCAAGGTCGTCCGGTACAACACCGTGATCGCCGCTTCAGGTGGCGTCCTTGCGTATTGCTTCTCCGAGGTGTGGCGTATCCAGATTGTGAGCTATGGCTTCGTCATCTTCCTTCTGTTGTCGACGGTGGCATGTGCTGTGCTGGCCGCTCGATGGCCGTTCGGGAAGAAATCGACGGACGATCTTGCCGGTGCGCGGTGAGCATTTCACGACGCTCTGCGCTTTCGGCAATTGTCTTGGCGGGATTGGCGGGGTGTACGCGCTCAACAAAGGAGCCTTCGATCAATGTGCGTGACTATGGCGCCACGGGAGACGGCGAGACCGACGATTCAGCTGCGATCCAGGCCGCGGTCAAGGCGTTGCGGGCGGGCGACACCCTGTACTTCCCGAATGGAAAGTACCGATTCGCCGAGCAGTACCCCAGCGGCGGGGCTGCGATCGCCATCACCGGAATCTCCGATGTGGCCATCGAGTTCGACGGCAACGCTGAGCTTGTCATGGACAACATCGACGAGGCCGAGGCCACTGGTACCAGCCACGGAGTCCTGATTCGCGGTCCGGCTTCGCGTATCGCCCTGCGCAAGGTGAAGATTCGATGGGCATCTCGGCCGCCGCGCTCGTTGGGTGACGGGATCAGGATCGTCGGCTATCCGACGGGATTGAGCAGTATGCTCCACGGGTGGATCGGTTCGCCCGCACCGGTCAGCAACGTGGTCCTCTCCGATTGTGAGGTCCGGTCCAGCCCGCAGGCAGGTGTCATCTTCGTCGGTGTTTCCGATATCGATGTCACGAATCTGCAAGCACATGAGACGGCGGCCGACGGATTGCATTTCAACGCATGCCGACGCGCCAGTGTCAGCCGCCATACCGCGACCGGCAACGGGGACGATGGTCTTGCCTTGGTTACCGAATATTCCGATCGACCCACGTTCGATGGGGATGCGCAGACCTTCGCTTTTCCTGACCTTACCGATTGGTCGAACTCGGATTTCGAAATAACCGATGTCAGGGTTTCCGGCGGTCGGGCCAACGGCGTTCGACTTTCAGGCGCGAACCGGGTGCTCCTGCGTAGGGTCGACGTAACGGATAAGCGATCAGGCGCCGGTGTGATGGTCGACTCGACGGCGCAGATCACGTCCGAAAGCGAGTGGCTGCACGTGGCATCTCGCGGCGTGCGGCTCGAAGACATCACGGTCGCTGATTGTGAGTTGGGTATACACCTGCTGGGCCGCCCAGACCCCAAAGGGGACAACCGTTTCACCGACTTCGATGTGGCAGTGATCGACGTGAGCATACACAACTGCACCAACTGGGCCGTACGTGTGGAATCACTGACCACACGACCTGTCACGGGCTTCGAGCTCTCCGGATGTGATGTCACTGCCACATCGATATCTGAGGGAAATGGAGGCGTAGGTTTCGGCAACACCCACGATCTGAACATCGACAAGGTTTTCGTCACTCACGCCCAACTCGCCGTCGTGTTCCTGGCAGAGAACTCGCACCGTTTGAATGGCGGCGAGGTGAAGCTCTCGATCACTCAGACGAACGAGGCGGACGACGACTCGATACCTTGTGCGTACTTCGACAACAGCGATGGCACGATCAACACGATGGACGTCAGTTGGCCACAAGCCCCCGAGACCTGGGTTCCGGTCCAGTTCACCGCCGAGACTTTCAAGGCGCACTCACTGGCCATTCGGACACTGTCGGTAACGCCGGATTCGATCGTCAACCGTACGGGTGTGGGCTGACTCGGTCGCCCCGATGCATCACCCCAATACTTCGTCCAAAACTGTTTGCATCTTCGCGCGGAAGTTGGCTTCTGAGAACCCTTCCGCCCACCGCCGGATGCTGGGCCCGTCGTATGCTGATGGGTCGAAAGCCTTTATGGCCGAGACGAATCCATCAATGATTTCCGGGTCACTACCCAGCGGAACCAGCGCACCCGTCGACCCGGGGACCACGCTGTCGAGCGCGCCCCCCGCCCCGAGTGCGATGACGGGGGTGCCGGTCGCCATCGACTCCACCGGAACGATCCCGAAGTCCTCGATTCCGGGCATGAGCAATGCGCGCGCTCGCCGGTGCAAGCTGAGCAACTCGTCGTGAGGTACCCGGCCGAGAAAAGTCACGTTCGGGCCGGCCAGGTCCTGGCACTGTTTCATCGAGCGCCCGTCGCCGGCGACCATCAGTCGCACGCCGGCCTTGGTTGCCGCGGCAATGGCAAGATCTGGTCGCTTGTAGGGCACGAGCCTGCCTGCGAGAAGGAAGAAATCCTCCCGTTCGACCGATGGATCCGGGGTGAACCCGTCAGTGTCGACCGGCGGGTGCACGACAGTAGATTCCCGGTTCCACCACTCGCTGATCCGCTGAGCGACGGCCGTCGAGTTGGCGACGATACGGCGCAACTTGGGGGCAGCCGTGCTCTCGCCCTTTTTCGCTATCCGGCCCAGCACGGCGAGTGCTGCGGCGCCCGCCGGCCCGCCGGCTTCCTGGGCACGCATCGACGGTTCCCATGCCCATCGAGCCGGGCTGTGTACGTAGGCGATCACGGGAGCATCTGTGGCGAACACCGCCTGGGTGGCAAAGGCGTGATGGCTCACCACCACGACGTCGAAGTCGTGAAGATCCATGTGCCGGAACGCTGCTGGTATCAGCGGTGCCAGCGGCGCGTAGGAACGCTGTCCGAGGAGGCGATAACCATAGTTCAGCCACGTCGCGTGCGGAGGGTGCGTGATGCCGTCCGGGATGCTGCCCGGTTTGGTGATCGCCGCAAAAACCTCTGCGTCAGGCCATTGCAGGGCTAATTGTTCGACCACGTTCTCCGAACCGGCGATCTCGGTGAAGCGTTCGTGGACTATTCCGATCCTGCTGTCCGACATCACCTGTCGCCTCCGATCTCGTGCGCAATCGTATGAAGCAGCGGACCTTCCAGCTGGGTGGCCAGATCGCGTAGCACCGGGCCGTATTCGGGATGAGCCAGGGCGAAAGCGAACTGCGCGACCAGGTAATCGGACGGATTGCCGGTGTCGCACCAGTGGCCCTGGATGACCTGGCCGTAGACGGCATGGTCTTTGGCGTAGGCATTGATCGAGTCGGTCAGGTAGATCTCGCCGGTCTGGGTTCCCTCATGCCAGCGTCGGGTTTGTTCAGCCAGTTCGTCGACGACGCCTGGGGTGATGACATAGCCGCCGATCGCGGCGTAGTTGGACGGGGCCTCGTTCGGCTGGGGTTTCTCTACGATTCCACTTATCCGGAGTAGTCCGCCATCCCGATCTTCCTTGATGACCGGCACTCCGTACCGGCGTGAATCCTCCGGTGCCATCGGCATCAGGGCCAGCACCGGGGCCGATGTCTGCTCGTAGGCGTGGATCAGCTGCTGGGCACGGGGCACTTCGGCCACGAACACGTCGTCTGGCCAGAGCACCAGGACCGGCTCGCCGCCGAAGGATCGAGAGGCGTTGAGCACCGGAGTGCCGTTGCCGTACGGACCGTGCTGATGGAGGTAGGTGATGTGTCCCTGCGCGGACAGCTCCCCGACTTCCTCGACGGCATCGGCATACGCGTCCTTGCCGTCCGCGCGCAGCTGGTCGACGAGCGTGGTGTTGGGACGAAAGTGCTCCTCTATCAAGTTCTTTCCACCAGAAACCACGATCGTGATGTCGGTGATGCCGGAGTTGACGAGCTCACGCACGGTGTGCTCGATGACGGGCTTGTCGCCGACCGGCAACATCTCCTTGGGAATGGCCTTGGTCAGCGGCAGCAGGCGCGAACCGATACCGGCCGCCGGAATGACGGCTTTGCGGATGGTCTCTGGTGCCATGGGTGCCTTTCCGTCAGGTGCGGCCAGCAGGTCCTACACCGTACGCATGCGTTCGATGATTGAGCTCGGCTTCACCGAGAGCTTCCGGATTGCGACCGGTTGTGCATTTGCCGTGATGTGAACCGGTGTCCAGGTCTCGGGGGCCTGTGGCCAATTGACATGCATAGCGTTGATCGCACCTTCACAGTTGTCGAATAGTGCGCTCGGCGTCGAGTCGTCGGGTACCCCGTCGGCCTGCGTAACCGATAAATTCAGCGCGGCGATCGAGAGGTTTCTTGTGTCGGAGGCGCTGAAGGCGACGACGGGCTGAGAATGCGTTACCCCGATCTTGCCGAAGTTCAGATCCTGAGTGTTGCCCAGGCCGATGCCACCGTTTCCGCCCGTCGTCGAGGTGGCGTCGACAGTGCAGTTGTCGACCCGGAGCCCACTGATAGGCAGGGATGTCAGTGACTCCGCCCGGACGGCCCAGTTGCTGCAGCTACGAATGCTCACGTCGGATACGGAGATGTCGAAATCGGTGAACTTGCGGTCGCCGTCAGCGCCGGGTCGTGCCAGCAGTTGAATGCCCATTTCACAGTCGGCAACACTGATGTGCTCCAGTCGCAGGCCGCGCGACGCCAGATACTGCCAATCCGCGCCCGAGTCGATTTCCGCGGTCGAATCGACGACAACTCCTGCCCCGGTTTGCTTTCCAGCCACGGTCAGGCCGCGGAGGTTCACATTATTGGCGCCTGCGAATCGGACGCCGTTGGCCCGCCCGCCGGAAACAGTGACATTTCTAATCGTGAAATCGGTGTTGGACCAGGCGGTCAGTTCGGGGAACGCGAACGTCTGTGCCGCGCTGTCGTAGCGGGGGCGATCGGAATAGTAGGTGACCAACGCCAGGCCGTCGTCGCCGTTGTCGGTGACTGAATACTCGTCGACCCTGGCGCGCCGACACGCGTTGAAATGCAGCCCATCGGCTGCGGTGTCGTGCACGAGCAGGTTGGTCACCTCGATATCGGAAACGCCCATGAGGATGACACCGGCCTGCGGGCTGGAGTCAACCTCACAGTCGGCGATCCGGACGTCGCTGACCGGTGCCGGGGGACCACTCCAGCCCGCAGGTGGATCGTCGGAAATCCCCGCGGGATAGCCGACGATACGGATGCCATCACCCAGGGATCGCGGGGCCTTTGTTGCCCACCGAACTTTCACGTTGTCCAGGGTGATATGCGACGCCGGCCCTTGTATCAGGATTGCGTGGCCCGCTCCGACGCCGTCATCGAGGTTGTCCATGAGAAGGTCAGCGCCGGCGTCGAATTTGATGTCCACATGCGAGATTCCGACGATGGTCAGTGCCGCCCCGCCCTCCGGGTTCGGCGCGGCGAATCGGTAGCTTCCCTTCGGAAAATGCAACGTAGCGCCTGACCGCAACGCCAGGACAGCGGCTTGGATCGCGGCCGAATCATCGGTGTTGCCGTCACCTTTGGCCCCGAAATCACGCACGTTGACGACGGGTCGTACGGCGGAAGACTTCGGTGCCAAACCCGCCATCGCCGCGAGCGCCGGCACTACTGACAGAACCGACCGCCGGGGAATACTCACCGCCCTGCCCCGAGAAGCTCCGCGACTATCGTTTCCGCCGCGGTTGTGGTTTGGATCCGAGACTGCCTGCTGTTCACGTGAGCCCACCCCCGCTCAACCAAACCTGACCTGGCGGTGTCGTCGCGACAATATGTGCGGAGAAGCGCGGCCAATGCTCGATAGTCGTACGGGTCGAAGTACTCAGCGCCATCGCCACAAGTTTCCCGCAACGACGGGATACTCGATGCCAGAACGGCTGTGTGGGATGCCATTGCCTCGAGCGGCGGTAGCCCGGCACCCTCGTACAGCGACGGCATTACCAGTAGATCTGCTCCGGCGACCATCGCCCGCAGCGTCTCGAAGTCCAATCGCCCGATCATCTGAACCCGGTCCGCAAGCTCGGTCGCGTAGCCCGCGAGGCGGTCATCGAAGTTTCGGACCGACTCGCCTGCTCCCGCTATCACCAGCTTTTGCGGGATCTCCGAGGCGATCTCTCGAAACGCCTCGAACAAGATAGGAAGGTTCTTGTGCCATTTGGTATTGCCGACGAAGAGGACGTACCTGTCCTCGACAGGGGTCAATGTGGCATCCGCAGGGGTGAGCCAGGCCTCTCCCACCGGAATCGGCGTCACCACGGTTTGCGCCTTGGGCGACACAGCGGCCAGCGCATCGGCCGTTGCCCGTGACGGTGTGAAGATCTTGCTGCACCGTCGCGCATCCATGGTGATCATCATGCGTGCATATGCACGGTAGGCGAAGCCCTTGCCCGAGACGCTCTGCGGCTGCAGGTGCAAGATGTCGTGAATCGTGACAAATAGTTTCGTTCGTTTGTTGCGTGGGCCGAGAATGGCAAACGGAAAAGGATAGTGCGGCAACCACAATGCCCTCGGCTGAAGTCCCTGCAAGGCGTGACGCCAGACCTGCTGCTCACTTGGCGAGTACATCCCCGCGTTCGACGGTTGTGCGAACACCACTTTCGTGCTGGCGGCCAGTGGCGGCTCTTTGCCCTCGTCGACGAGGACGCCTAACGAAAGTCCTTGCTGGTTCAGCGTCTTCTCTACGGTCGGCAACTCGGTCCGGATATACGTACCGATACCGCTCTGATTGATATGCCGAGCATCGAGCAACAGGTCGACGTGCTCTGCCATGGCTCCAACGGTAGCGGCAATCTTGTTCGAATTTGTCAGACGAGCGGAATTCCCCAGTGCCCACCAAATGCAATCTGTTCCAATGGCAACCGTTGCCGGGGCCGACCGTCGCGCTCGGCAATTTCCTCACCCATTTCGGAGTAGTCCCCGAGCGTGCCCACGGCGACGACGGCCAGCGGCCGCACTCCTTCGGGGATACCGAATGCCGCCTGCGCGCCGTCGACGTCGAAGCCGGCCATCGGATGGGCGATCAGTCCGCGGGACACTGCCTCGACGGTGAGCTGTGCGATCGCCGCTCCGGCGTCGACGCAGGCATACCGTGCGGTCCTCTCGTCTTCTCCTTCATCTGCGCACACCAGGATCAGCGCCGAGGCGGCATGGGCATAGCTGTTGCCGCGTTTGAGCAGGCCGGCCAGTGTGGTGAATGTCTCGTCGGCTCTGACCCCGACCACGAACCGCACGGGCTCACGGTGGCCCCAGCTGGCGGCCCAGCGTGCGGCCTCCAGCAGCGCGGTGAGCTGGTCAGCGGCGATGGCGGCGTCGGGGTCGAAGGCCCGGGGGCTCCAGCGGGCGGCGAGATCGGGGTGGATCGGCACGCTGGTGCTGGCCAGGCGGCCGTTCGGCGTGGCAGACACGTCAGCCAAGCTACCGGCGGGGAAAACCGCGTGCGTGTCTCCCTTATCCTGTGTGGGACTCAATCCAGCGTTCTGAAGGGTTAGATAGTGGCGCTCGTCGTACAGAAGTACGGCGGATCCTCGGTATCGGATGCCGATCGGATCCGTCGCGTGGCCGAGCGGATCGTCGAGACGAAGAAGGCCGGCAACGACGTCGTCGTCGTGGTCTCCGCGATGGGCGACACCACCGACGACCTGCTTGACCTGGCCCGTCAGGTATCCCCGGCCCCGCCGGCGCGTGAGATGGACATGCTGCTGACCGCTGGTGAGCGCATTTCCAACGCCCTGGTCGCGATGGCCATCGAGTCGCTCGGTGCACAGGCCCGCTCGTTCACCGGGTCACAGGCCGGCATCGTCACCACCGGCACCCACGGCAACGCCAAGATCATCGACGTCACCCCCGGCCGCCTGCGCGATGCGCTGGACGAGGGCGTCATCGTGCTGGTCGCCGGGTTCCAGGGCGTCAGCCAGGACAGCAAGGACGTCACCACCATGGGCCGTGGCGGCTCGGACACCACCGCCGTCGCCTTGGCCGCCGCACTCAAGGCCGACGTCTGCGAGATCTACACCGACGTCGACGGCATCTTCACCGCCGACCCGCGCATCGTGCCCAACGCCCGCCACCTCGACACCGTCTCCTTCGAGGAGATGCTCGAGATGGCCGCATGCGGCGCCAAGGTGCTGATGTTGCGCTGCGTCGAATACGCCCGCCGCTACAACGTGCCGATTCACGTGCGTTCGTCGTACACGGACAAGCCCGGCACCATCGTCAAAGGATCGATCGAGGACATCCCCATGGAAGACGCACTGCTGACCGGAGTAGCCCACGACCGCGGGGAGGCCAAGGTCACCGTCGTCGGTGTCCCGGACGTACCCGGCTATGCCGCCAGAGTGTTCCGCGCGGTCGCCGACGCCGACGTGAACATCGACATGGTGCTGCAGAACATCTCGAAGGTCGAAGACGGCAAGACCGACATCACCTTCACCTGCCCCATGGACAACGGCCCGACGGCCGTGGAGAAGCTGACCGGACTGAAGGACGAGATCGGGTTCAGCCAGGTGCTGTACGACGATCACATCGGCAAGGTTTCGCTGGTCGGTGCGGGCATGCGCAGCCACCCCGGCGTCACCGCGAAGTTCTGTGAGTCACTGGCCGAGGCGGGCGTCAACATCGACCTGATTTCCACGTCGGAGATCCGGATCTCGGTCCTGGTCAAGGACACCGAGTTGGACACCGCCGTCCGCGCGCTGCACGAGGCCTTCGACCTCGGCAGCGAGGAAGAGGCCGTGGTTCACGGCGGGACAGGGCGCTGAGATGGTCAACATTGGTGTAGTGGGAGCGACCGGTCAGGTCGGCCAGGTCATGCGCACGCTGCTGGAAGAACGCAACTTCCCGGCCAGCTCGGTCCGGTTCTTCGCCTCGGCCCGTTCCGAGGGCAAGAAGCTGACGTTCCGCGGCGAGGAGATCGAGGTCGAGAACAGCGAGACGGCCGACCCGTCGGGTCTGGACATCGCGCTGTTCTCCGCCGGTGCGACGATGTCGCGCGTGCAGGCTCCGCGGTTCGCCGCGGCCGGCGCCGTCGTCGTCGACAACTCCTCGGCCTGGCGCAAGGACCCCGACGTCCCGCTGGTGGTCTCCGAGGTCAACTTCGCAAGAGACGTCGGAGTCCGCGCTCGGTCTCTTCCTAAGGGCATCATCGCCAACCCGAACTGCACCACCATGGCCGCCATGCCGGTGCTCAAGCCGCTGCACGAGGAGGCCGGGCTGACCCGGTTGATCGTGTCGAGCTACCAGGCGGTGTCGGGCAGCGGCCTGGCCGGTGTCGAGGAACTCGCATCGCAGACCCGTGCGGTCATCGACGGCGCGGAGCAGCTGGTTCATGACGGCTCGGCGCTGACGTATCCGGAGCCCGTGAAATACGTTGCCCCCATTGCGTTCAACGTTATTCCGCTCGCCGGCGCACTCGTTGATGACGACTCGGGTGAGACCGACGAAGACCAGAAGCTGCGCAACGAGAGTCGCAAGATCCTCGGTATCCCAGACCTTTTGGTCAGCGGCACGTGCGTGCGCGTTCCGGTGTTCACCGGGCACTCGCTGTCGATCAATGCCGAGTTCGCCCAGCCGCTTTCAGTGGAGCACGCCAGGTCGCTGCTTGCCGCCGCGCCGGGCGTGAAGCTGGTCGATGTGCCGACCCCGCTGGCTGCCGCCGGCGCCGACGAGTCCCTCGTCGGCCGGATCCGGCAGGACCCGGGTGTGCCCGACGGGCGTGGACTTGCCCTGTTCGTGTCCGGCGACAACCTGCGAAAAGGTGCGGCGCTGAACACGATTCAAATCGCCGAACTGCTGGCCGCCGAGCTTTGATCCGCGGGTGAGCCCAGCCCGCAGGTTCGCCGCTGTCGCGATACTTGCTGCGGCGGTTTGGCAAGCGCCTACCGCCCATGCGAACCCCGCCTTCGGCGATCCGGTGGTGCCCCCGTTGGCCCCCGGTCAGGTGCTACGCATCGGTCCGAGCGCCGGAACCGGTACTCCCACCCGTGATTACGGCATCGGTGCCACCGATCTGTGTGAGTTCATGGAGTTCCCCAGTCGGGTGCTGCAGGTCTGTGGTGACAGCTTCGCGGGACAGGCCGTCGGCTTCGGCGGTTGGCACTCACCGGTGGCGCTGCATGTGGATGCCGATTCGATCGAGGATGCCGGCGGCGTCCGCTACCGCGGTGTGACCGGGGTGGACAAGCCGTTGCTGGCCGACGCCGCGCCGCCCGGGTCGTCGCAGTTGCCTGCCGGCGTGATCTCGATCAACCGCGAGAACTACATGCTGGTGACCACCACCAAGGAACTGCGGCCGCAGAGTTCCCGGTTGGTGAAAGCCGATGCGGCCCAGCCTAATTGGCCAACGGTCCCGGGGTCGGTGCGGGAGGCCAAGTATCAGGGCGGCGCCCAGTCACAGATCACCGGCTATTACGACCCGGTCCCGGCGCCGGATTCGCCCAGCGGTTGGGTGTACATCCTGGCCAACAACTTCGACCGCAGCAGCCCGGCGTTCCTGTACCGGGCCAACCCGAAGAACTTCACCGACCGGGCCGGCTGGCAGGGGTGGTCGTCGTCGGGTGGTTGGGGTAAGCCGCCGACGGCGTTGTTCTCCGACCGAGTGGGGGAGATGAGCATCCGGCAGATCGACGGCAAGCCCGTGCTGTCCTACTTCAACGCCACCAACGGAAACATGGAGGTGCGGGTCGCCTACGACCCGACCGGTTTGGGTAGTGCACCGGTGACGACGGTCGTGTTCGCCAGTGCCTGGCCGGACCCGGTCGACTCGTTGCCCCCGCCGGAGGTCAACCAGCTGGCCCAGCCCTATGGCGGCTACATCTCACCGGGATCCACGCTGGATCAGGTCAGGGTCTTCATCAGCCAGTGGAACACCATGGCGCGCGGTGGCACCCCGTACCGGGTCATCCAGTACGCGGTGAACCCATTCAAGCCGTGGGAGCAGTAGCGCTCGCCTTCGCTTCGCGCACGCCCTCCCGTGCGCCTTCGCGCCGATTTCTACCGCAGGGCTGTGGTCCGCGTGTGCGAGCACCCTCTGGGTCAAAAACGGCGAAGTGGACTCAGCCCGCGTCCCGGGCCTTCACAGCTGATTCATAGCCAATTCTTGATCTGCACCTCAGCAGTGCTCGCATGCTCGTGTCATGACTGAAACACCCCCCGATCCTGAACCTGCGACCGAGCCGGTGGTCGCACCGGCGGCTCAGCCGGCAGTAGTGACACCCCCGCCCGCCGAGAACAAGCCGAGCCGGCTCATGCAGGCGCTCGCGTGGGTCGGCATCGCCGCCGGCAGCGTTTTCATCGTCGCCGTGGTCTTCGGCACCGGCTTCTTCCTCGGCGCGCATTCCGATGGCGGCGGCCATCACCATCGCGGCGGCCATGACCGTGGCGGCATGATGATGTTCCACCACGGCGGACCCGGTGGTGGCGGCCCGGGCCAGATGGGGCCACGGCACGGCATGATGCCGCCGTGGGGTCCCGGTGGGCCCGGCGGATTCGGCCCGGGCGGCCCCGGATGGGGGCCTGGCGGACCCGGCGGTCCGGGCGGCGGCTCTGAGCGTCCTGAGACCCCGCCGACACCGGCACCGCCCGCGCGACCATAATCACAGCCCACTCTTTTGGACTGACTCCAAAGAGCGCGCATACTGGAGCCGTGACCACGGTGCATGAACACGACCCCAAGGCCCTGTTGCGGGCTGCCGGGCTGCGCGTGACCGCACCGCGGGTCGCGGTTCTCCAGGCGCTGGCCGACCACCCTCATTCGACTGCAGACGATGTGGCCGGCCTGGCTCGCGAGAACCTCGGTTCGGTGTCGACCCAAGCGGTCTACGACGTCCTTCGCGCCTGCGTCAACGCGGGTCTGGTCCGTCGGATCGAACCTGCAGGTTCCTCGGCGCGTTACGAGACCCGCGCCGGCGACAACCACCATCACCTGGTCTGCCGGGTGTGTGGCGTGGTCGCCGACGTCGATTGCGCAGTGGGCGAGACCCCCTGCCTGGAGCCCTCTGACCTCGCCGGTTTCGCCGTCGACGAGGCCGAGGTCGTGTTCTGGGGAATCTGCGCCGACTGCCAGAAGAGCGCCGTCACCGCATAAGACCACTCTGCAGCCCACGGACGCCCCGGCCACTACCCCTTGGTGGCCGGGGCGCCTGGCTTTTCAGCCAAGCATCGGGTGAGACCCCCGGAATCGTGAGATTCTCGCTAACCATGACCCGCAATCGGACGCTGGTGGCCGCACTGCTCGCAGTGCCGGTGCTGGCTGCCGGATGCAGCGGCGGCGCGGATCCCGGGAGAGGCGCGGCCATGGTCTTCGCGGTCGGCGATTGCGTGAGCGTCCCGGCCGCCACACCCGCTGCCCCTGAGGTGACCCGGGCCGGCCGAGTTTCCTGCGACACCGACCCCAGTTACACCGTCGGGGCCATCGCCGACCGCACCGGGGCCTGCCCGAGCGCCGAGTACCAGCACCTGCCCGCCGCGCTCGCCGATCCGTCGACCGCACGCCTGTGCCTGGTCCCCAATCTCGTCGCCAACCACTGCTACGAACTCGGCATGCCCGCGGGCATGGTGGAGCTGGCCGATTGCACCGCGCGCACCGAGCGCGGCCCAGGGGTGATGGTCCAGGTGACACAGCGCCTCGACGTTCGGGACGGGTCGGCCTGCCCAGCCGAAACAGGGCACTACGCCTGGCCTTATCCGTCGCCGGCGCGAACCTATTGCACGCGGACGGTTCACTAACTGGCATGATCGAGGCCATGCGTGCCCTGACTGTCGGTTTCGGGCTGGCCGGTCTCGCGCTGGCATTGGCTGCACCTGCGGGTGCGCGCCCCTCGGATCCTGGTGTCGTGTCCTATGCCGTCATGCCCAAAGGTTCGGTGGGCAACATCATCGGTGCCCCGATGACGTGGGAATCCGAGTTCACTGTCCCGTTCCAGGGCTTCTCGGTGGAGAACCCGGTGTGCAACAACTGGGCCGATGTCGGGCTGCCCGAGGTGTTCAACGACCCGGACCTCGCTTCGTTCAACGGCGCGACCACCCAGACGGCGGCCGGCGACGACAGCCATTTCGTCAAACAGGCCATCGGGGTGTTCGCGACGCCGGAGGCCGCCGACCGTGCCTTCCACCGCGTGGTGGACCGCACCAACGGGTGTTCGGGCCAGACCACCGCGATGCACCTGGACAACTTCGTCACTCAGGTGTGGACGTTCACCGGCGGCCCGGCGAGCGCTACCGACGCAGATTGGGTGAAACAGGAGGCCGGAACCGACCGTCGCTGTTTCAACACCACCCGCAAACGGGAAAACGTGCTGCTACAAGCCAAGGTGTGCCAGTCCGGCAACGCAGGTCCCGCGGTCAATGTGCTGGCCGGAGCCATGCAGAACACGCTGGGGCAGTAGAAGATGTCGGTCCTATCTGGATGATGGAACAGAACCGAGCCGTTTGATCCGGTGAGGACCGGGAGGGGTGGTTGCGTTGGCAGTACCCGTCACGACCGATGCGGCCCGTCTAGCTCCCGTCGAGTTCACCAGCGCCGAACACGCCGCGGCGTTCATCGAAGCCCGCTGTCTGGATGACGGGCCGGTCGGGAAGGTAGGCCTCGAGATCGAGGCACACTGTTTCGACCTCCAGGATCCACTGCGACGCCCCGGCTGGGATGAAATCTCAGAGGTGATCGCGTCGGTGCCCGCGTTGCCCGGCGACAGCCGGATCACCGTCGAACCCGGGGGCGCCGTGGAGCTGTCCGGCCCCCCGACCGACGGACCGTCGGCCGCGACCGCCGCCCTACTCGCCGATCGGGCCGTGCTGCGGGCGGAGTTCGAACGCCGCGGTCTGGGTCTGGTGCTGTTGGGTGCCGACCCGGTGCGGCCCACTCAACGGGTCAACCCGGGTCCGCGCTATCAGGCCATGGAGACGTTCTTCGCGGCCAGCGGGTCGGCCGAGCCGGGGGCGGCGATGATGACGTCGACCGCGTCGGTTCAGGTCAACCTCGATGCCGGGCCGCGGGACGGTTGGGCGCAGCGGGTGCGGCTGGCGCATGCCCTCGGTCCCACGATGATTGCCATCACCGCGAATTCGCCGATGCTGCGTGGGGAGTTCACCGGCTGGAAGTCCTCGCGGCAGCGTGTGTGGAGTCAGCTGGACTCCGCCCGCTGTGGCCCGGTCCTGGGCGCCGACGGGGACGATCCGGCCAGTGACTGGGCGCGTTACGCGCTGCGGGCGCCGGTGATGCTGGTCAACACCCCGGATGCCGTCCCCGTGACCAACTGGGTCCCGTTCGCCGACTGGGCCGACGGACGCGCGGTGCTCGGCGGCCGCCGTCCCACCGAAGCCGACCTCGAATACCACCTGACGACGCTGTTCCCGCCGGTCCGGCCGCGGCGCTGGTTGGAGATCCGCTATCTCGACAGCGTGCCGGATGCGTTATGGCCCGCGGTGGTGTTCATGCTGACCACTCTTCTCGACGATCCCGAGGCGGCCGCGATCGCCACCGAGGCGACGGCCCCGGTTGCCACCGCATGGGACCGGGCCGCCCGGATCGGGCTCACCGATCAACGGCTGCAGGACGCGGCGATCGCGTGCGTGTCGGCGGCGGCGGAGCGGGCGCCGTCAGACCTCGCGGAATCGATGGAGCGATTGGCGCGTTCGGTCCAGGAGGGACGCTGCCCGGCCGACGATTTCGCCGACCAGGTCGTGGGCCATGGAATCGCTTCTGCGATGAGCCAACTGGTGAAGGGCGAGCTTTGACGACACGCGAGGCGCTGGCGCAGCAGCTCACCCGGGCGCGGGAACGTACCCTGCGCCTGGTCGACTTCGACGACGCTGAACTGCACCGCCAGTACAGCCCGTTGATGAGCCCGCTCGTCTGGGACCTCGCCCACATCGGTCAGCAGGAGGAGCTGTGGCTGCTACGGGCTGGCAACTCGGACCGTCCGGGCATCCTGGATCCCGAGGTCGACCGGCTGTATGACGCCTTCGTGCACTCGCGGGCCAGTCGCGTCGACCTTCCGTTGTTACCGCCGGCGGATGCGCGAACCTATTGCGCGACGGTGCGATCCAAGGCGCTCGATGCACTCGACTCCCTCGACACCGATGACCCCGCGTTCAACTTCGGTCTGGTGATCAGCCACGAGAACCAGCACGACGAGACCATGTTGCAGGCATTGAACATGCGGACCGGGCTACCACTGCTCGACACCGGCAGCGCGTTGCCCGCCGGTCGCCCTGGTGTGGCCGGCACCTCGGTGCTGATCCCGGGCGGCTCGTTCGTGCTCGGCGTCGACGAACTGTCCGAACCGCATTCGTTGGACAATGAACGTCCGGCGCACTCTGTCGACGTGGCCTCCTTTCGGATCGGCCGGGTGCCGGTCACCAATGCCGAATGGCGCGAGTTCATCGACGACGGCGGATATCAGCAGTCCCGTTGGTGGTCGGAACGCGGATGGGCGCATCGTCAGGAAGCGGGTTTGGTGGCGCCCGCGTTCTGGGGTCCCGACGGAACCCGCACCAGGTTCGGCCACATCGAGACCATTCCGGCCGACGAACCGGTCCAGCACGTCACCTTCTTCGAAGCCGAGGCCTATACCGCGTGGGCCGGGGCCCGGCTGCCCACCGAGATCGAGTGGGAAAAGGCCTGCGCCTGGGATCCGGAGGCCGGAATCCGGCGCCGATTCCCCTGGGGTACTTCGGAACCCACCGAGGCGCTGGCCAACCTCGGCGGTGAGGCGCGCCGGCCCGCACCCGTGGGGGCTTATCCCACCGGAGCGTCGGCTTATGGCGTCGAGCAGATGCTGGGCGATGTCTGGGAGTGGACCACATCCCCGCTGCGGCCGTGGCCCGGCTTCACCCCGATGGTCTACGACCGCTACACCGAACCCTTCTTCGACGGCGACTACCGGATCCTGCGCGGCGGCTCGTGGGCGGTGTCCGCCGACATACTGCGCCCGAGCTTCCGTAACTGGGACCATCCGATCCGGCGGCAGATCTTCTCCGGTGTGCGTCTGGCCTGGGACGTCTGATGTGCCGGCACATCGGGTGGCTTGGCGCACCGCGGTCGGTGGCCTCGCTGATGCTGGATCCACCGCAGGGCCTGCTCGTGCAGTCGTACGCGCCCCGTCGCCAGAAGAACGGCTTGATGAACGCCGATGGTTGGGGCGCGGGGTTTTTCGACTCCGGTGTGGCCCGACGGTGGCGCAGCGACAAGCCGCTGTGGGGCGATGCGTCGTTCGCCTCGGTCGCGCCGGCGTTGATCAGTGGATGCGTGGTCGCGGCCGTGCGTTCGGCGACCATCGGCATGCCGATCGAGCCCTCGGCCTCGGCGCCGTTCACCGACGGGCAGTGGCTGCTGTCGCACAACGGGGTGGTGGACCGTGCGGTTCTGCCGTTGACCGGGGAAGCCGAATCCACTGTGGACAGCGCGGTGCTGGCGGCGCTGATCTTCGCGCGTGGTGTCGACGCGCTGGGGCAGACGATCGTCGAAGTCGGCACGCTGGATCCGAATGCCAGACTGAACATCCTGGCTGCCAACGGTTCTCGTATGATCGCCACCACCTGGGGCGACACCTTGTCGATGCTGGCAACGCCGGACGGCGTTGTGCTCGCCAGTGAACCCTACGACGACGATCCCGGCTGGTCCGACATCCCGGACCGGCACCTCGTCACCGTGGCCGGCTCTGACGTCGAGCTCACCCCACTGAAAGGTTCGGTATGACGCTCACCCTGTCCAACTATCTAGCGGCCGATTCCGCCGCCATCGCGCTCCGTCGCGATGTGCGCGAGGGGTTGTCCCAGTCGCCGAAGATGCTGCCACCCAAGTGGTTCTACGATTCGGTGGGCAGCGACCTGTTCGACCAGATCACTCGGCTGCCCGAGTACTACCCGACCCGAACCGAGGCGCAGATCCTCACGCACCGCTCGCCGGAGATCGTTGCGGCTGCCGGTGCCGACACTCTCGTCGAGTTGGGCAGCGGCACCTCGGAGAAGACCAGAATGCTGCTCGACGCGATGCGCGACGGCGGCCAGTTGCGCCGGTTCATCCCGTTCGACGTCGACGCCAGTGTGCTTCGTTCTGCCGGAGATGCCATCGGCCAGGAGTATCCGGGCATCGAAATTGACGCGGTATGTGGAGATTTCGAGGAGCACCTGGGCAAGATCCCGGCAGTCGGACGCCGTTTGGTGGCCTTCCTCGGGTCGACGATCGGTAACCTCACCCCAGGTCCGCGGGCGGATTTCCTGGCGTCACTGGCCGACACCCTGCAGCCCGGCGACAGCGTGCTGTTGGGTACCGACCTGGTCAAGGACACCGAGCGGCTCGTCAGCGCCTACGACGACAGTGCCGGTGTGACCGCCGCTTTCAACCGCAATGTGCTGTCGGTGGTGAACCGTGAACTGGACGCCGATTTCGATCTCGACGCCTTCGAGCACGTAGCGAAGTGGAATCCCGACGAGGAGCGCATCGAGATGTGGCTGCGGGCGGATGAGCCGCAGCAAGTTCGTGTGGCGGCGCTGGATCTCGACGTCGCATTCGGTGCCGGCGAGGAGATGCTGACCGAGGTGTCCTGCAAGTTCCGGGCCGCCGGGGTTGCTGATGAGCTGGCGAAAGCCGGTTTGCAGCAGACCCATTGGTGGACCGATGAAGCCGGTGATTTCGGCTTGTCTCTGGCGGTGAAATGAGCCTCGCGCAGCAGTGGGCCGACGCCCGGCCGAAGGTCGCAGGCCTGCACTTCGACAGTGGCGCCTGCTCGCGGCAGAGTCTCGCGGTCATCGACGCGGTCACCGCGCATGCCCGTCATGAGGCCGAAGTCGGCGGGTACGTCGCGGCCGAGGCAGCCGCGCCGGTGCTCGCAGCAGGGCGGGCCGCGGTTGCAGCGTTGACCGGCCTCGACGCCGCTGACGTGGTGTACACGACGGGGTCCAATCATTCGTTGGATCTGCTGCTCGGCAGCTGGGCAGGAGAGCGCACCCTGGCCTGCCTGCCCGGCGAGTTCGGGCCAAACCTGGCGGTCATGGCCGCCAACGGTTTTCAGGTGCGCGCGTTGCCTGTCGACGAGGACGGCCGGGTCGTGGTCGACGAGGTGGCTCGCCGGTTCGCCTCTGATCCACCAGCTTTGGTGCACTTCACCGCGCTGGCCAGCCACCGCGGGCTGGCTCAGCCGCTGGCCGAGATGGTCGCGGTGTGCCGCCAGGCGGGGGTCCCGATCGTGGTGGATGCTGCGCAGGCGTTCGGGCACCTGGACTGCAACGTCAGCCCCGACGCCATCTACTCGTCGTCACGCAAATGGCTCGCTGGGCCCCGCGGCGTGGGCTTCCTGGCGGTGGCACCGGAACTGGCCGCCCGGCTGCAGCGGCGTTTCCCGCCCGCGTCGTGGGATGTGCCCGTGTCGGTGCTGCAGAGCTTCGAGCACGGTGAGCACAATGCGGCGACCCGCATCGGATACTCGGTTGCTCTGGGTGAACACCTCGCCGCTGGACCGGATCTCGTCCGCGGCCGGCTCGCCGAGGTGGGCCGCACCGCGCGGCAGATCCTCGCCGGGGTGCCCGGCTGGCGCGTCGTGGAAGGTGTCGATGAACCCACCGCGATCACCACGCTCGAACCCACCGATGGTGCCGATCCTACCGCGGTGCGGGCCTGGCTGATCGCCGAACTCGGGATCGTCACCACCGCATGTGAACTGGCGCGGGCACCGTTCGAGATGAGCAAGCCGGTGCTGCGGGTGTCACCGCATGTCGACACGACTGCCGAGGATCTGGAGCAGTTCGCCGGGGTATTGCGGGACGTGCCTGGGCGACGAAGCGGCCAGTAGTGCAGCTTCTCTTCTTTGTGATGACGTTTGCAGGGCTGTTGCTTCCCTACCTGGCGCCTCGCCACAATCGTCGGCTCGGACGGCGCATCTTCTGGTGCGGGTTTTTCATCGCCACAGCGTCAGCATTCTTCATTGGATATCCCCCCAACTGGAAGTTGGGGCTCATACTCTCTCTACTGTTCGGTGGCGTGATGGTGTTTCGGGCCTTCATGAGCACCCCGTACCTCAAGTTCCGCGGCACTATTTACGCCTACTCCGCGAATGACAGCCAACCCGATCCGCCCGTCGACGGTAAACGTTCTGGTACATGACGGGTTGCCGCGCGGCTTAACCCTTGTGCGCGGTCAGCAGGAACGCCGGGAACTTGATCCGGCCCTTCTCGTCGCGGTCATGTGGCGGCATTTCGAACGGAACATCCGCGGGCACCGCCATGGCATTGGCATGGATGAAGGCCGGCCGGATGTCGTCGACCTCCCAGTACTTCGACACCGCGGCGCGCAGCTCGTCTTCGGACACCTCGTTGGGCTTGGTCTCCAACTCGGCGGGGAAGGCACCCTTGGCGAACACCAGCACGTAGTAGTGCGCACCCGGCGCCGAGGCCCGGTGGATGGAGCGCAGGTACCCGTCGCGGCCTTCGACGGGCAGGGAGTGGAACAGGGTCGAATCGATCACGGTGCTGAACCGGCCGTCGTACCCCGTGAACGAGGTGATGTCGGCCTGGGCGAAACTGGCCGTCGATAGCCCGCGCACCTGCGCGGCGTTGTTGGCCGCGGCGATCGCCGTCGGACTCAGGTCCAGCCCGACGACGGTGTAGCCGTCGGACGCCAGGGACAGTGACAACTCGGCATGCCCGCAGCCTGCGTCGAGCACGTCGCTCTCGAACTTCCCGGCCCGGTGCAGCGCTGCAAGCTCGGGTTGTGGCTCACCGATGTTCCACGGCGGCTGACCCTCGAAACCTGCTTCCCCCTTGTACGCGCCATCCCAGTCCAAGACCTGTTCAGAAGTCATTCCTCCAACGTACGCGTCTCAATCCCAGGTATGGACGGGCTCGTTGCTGTGCATCCGCTGCACATAGCGTCGTAGCATCTCGGCCAGCGCCTGGGGCCTGGTCATCCCCTGTGCCTGAAGGGCTTGGACCGTTGCGACCTGCCAGGTCGACCCGGTGCGGCCGGTCTTGGCACGGCCTTCGATGACGCCCAGATAGCGGTCGCACACCTCCGCGGCCACACCCCAGCGCCGCAGCCCGTCGTGCGCCATCGGCAGCAGCCTGCGCAGCACCAACTCATCGGGCGTCACCTCGCCCAGACCGGGCCAGTACAACCGGGCGTCGAGCCCGTGCTGGGCACCCTCGACGAAGTTGTGGTGGGCCGCGGCGAAGCTCATCTTGGTCCACAGCGGCCGGTCCTCCTCGGACAGTGTCCGGAGCAGGCCGTAGTAGAACGCCGCATTGGCCAGCATGTCGACGACGCTCGGGCCGGCGGGCAGCACGCGGTTCTCGACCCGCAGATGGGGGACCCCGTCCACCACGTCGTAGACGGGGCGGTTCCACCGGTAGATGGTCCCGTTGTGCAGCCGCAGCTCCGCCAGCTGAGGTGCCCGGCCCGCCGCGAGCTCGGCCACCGGGTCCTCGTCGGACAGCTCGGGCAGCAGGGACGGGAAGTACCGCACGTTCTCTTCGAACAGGTCGAAGATCGAGGTGATCCACCGTTCGCCGAACCAGACCCGCGGCCGGACGCCCTGAGCTTTGAGCTCGTCGGGCCGGGTGTCCGTGGACTGGGTGAACAGCTCGATGCGGGTCTCGGCCCACAGCTGATGGCCGAAGAAATAGGGCGAGTTGGCCCCCACTGCCAGCTGTGGCCCGGCCAGCACCTGGGCTGCATTCCAGTTGCGGGCGAAGTCGGCGGGGGACACCTGCAGGTGCAACTGCATGCTCGTGCACGCGGACTCCGGCGCGATCGACGCTGATTGCAGGCTGAGCCGTTCCGGTCCGGAGATGTCGATCGGCATGTCCTCGCCGCGAGCGGTGAAGATCGAGTCGTTGAGTGCCTGATACCGCGTGGACTCGCTCATCCACGGGCCCGACAGATGCTCGGGCATCAGCGTCGGCAGGATGCCCACCATCACGATGTGCGCGCCGTCCTCGCTGGCCTTGGTCTCCGCGGCATTGAGGCTGAGCCGCACCTCTTCCTCCAGTTCGAGCGCGGCCCGGCCGGGCAGCGGACGTGGTGGAACGTTGAATTCGATGTTGTAGGCGCCCAATTCGGTCTGGTAGGCCGGATCGGCGATCGAGGCGAGCACCTCCTGGTTGGTCATCGCGGGCTGGTATTCGCTGTCGACGAGGTTGCACTCGATTTCCATGCCGGTCAGCGGACGCTCGAACTCGAAACTCGACTGGGCCAGCATGGTCTCGAAAACGTCCAGGCACAGCTGCACCTTGCGCCGGTACTCCTGCCGGTGCGCGCGGCTGAACTCGGTGTTCCTGACCTCTTCACCCACACCGCGATGCAACAACGCGAATGGCTGTGCGCGCAGCAGAATGGCCAAATGACGTCAGAGGTGGAGGACGATCAGGGCGGACTCGAGCAGGTCTCGCACGCGGATCGTGTCGCGTCACTCACCGGGGTGCGCGCGGTCGCCGCGCTGACGGTCATGGGAACCCACGCTGCGTACGGCACCGGCCTGCTCTCGCAGGGGTACGTGGGATTGATGAGCGCGCGCCTCGAGGTCGGGGTGGCGATCTTCTTCGTGCTCTCGGGGTTGCTGTTGTTCGGTCCGTGGGTACGGGCGGCCGCCGCCGACTCCGATGCGCCGAGCGTCCGCCGCTATGCGCGAAACCGGTTCCGCCGCATCATGCCCGCATACGTCGTCACCGTCCTGCTCGTCTACGGCATCTACGAGCTGCGGCCCGTGCAGCCGAATCCCGGCCACACCTGGGCCGGCCTGCTGCGCAATCTGACGCTGGCCCAGATCTACAGCGACAACTACTTCACGGAGTATCTGCATCAGGGGTTGAGCCAGATGTGGAGCTTGGCGGTCGAGGTCGCGTTCTACGCGGTGCTGCCGCTACTGGCCTACCTGCTGCTGGTCATGTTGTGTCGCAGGCGGTTTCGGCCGGTGCTGCTGCTCGTCGGGTTGACCGGCCTGGCTGCGATCAGCCCGCTCTGGCTGGTCCTGCTGCACAACACCGACTGGCTGCCGGTGGGCGGAGGGGCCTGGCTGCCGCACTATCTGGTCTGGTTCGTCGGGGGGATGATGCTGGCGGTACTGGCGCGGATGGGCGTGCGCTGCTACGCGATGGCGACGTTGCCCCTCGCGCTGGCCTGCTACCTGGTGGTCTCGACCCCGATAGCGGGTACCACCACCGCGCTCACACTCGGCGTGAGTGAGGACGTGGCGAAGACGATGTTCTACGTGCTCATCGCGACGCTCGTGGTGGCTCCGTTGGCGTTGGGGGACAACGGACTGTACGCGCGGGTGATGGGCAGCCGACCGATGGTCGCTCTCGGCGAGATCTCCTACGAGATCTTCCTGCTGCACGTGGTCGCCATGGACCTGGTCATGGAGTTCGTACTGGGCTGGCACGTGTACACCGGTTCGGCGACCGTGCTGTTCCTCGTGACGTTGGTGGTCACGGTGCCCTTCGCCTGGCTGCTACATCGGTTGACCCGGCCGCGCTGATTCGTCGGCGCGGTACGGCACGTGCGTGGCGGGTGACTGGGCCGGACCCGCTCCGGCGCGCCCGGGCGGGGCGACGGACCCTTCGGGCTGAGCCGGCGCTGCGGCGGCGCTCCGGCCGTAATCCTGTTGCGTCGAAAGCAGATCGGCGTAATCGCCGTACTGGGCTGGTTGTTGCGTGGCCCGGGTGGCGGCCGGGGCTTGGGCATAGGACTGGGCATACGCCTGGCCATAGGCTTGTCCGTAGGCACTGCGCTGCGCCGAATCCGGTTGTGCCACAGCGCCCTGCTGGTAGTACTGCTGTACGGCCTGGTTGTAGTAGTCGAGGTAGGCCTCGTATCCGCCGGTGGCAGTGGTTGCGGCCGGCTGCGGTGCGAGCCACAGGGCCGCGGCGGCGGCCGCGACCTGTAGTCCGTTGAGTATCACGATCGTGGTCAGCACCCAGCCCGAGCCGGCGGTGACGACGCTGGACAGCGCGTCGAGAAAGCCCGCGGCGGCCAGGAGGGCGCTGAGCCAGGTGCGACCAGTCTGATTGGGCAGCAATCCGATAGCGGCGGTCAGGGCGGCCAGTACGGCGAACCGGACGTGCCAGTCGTTGCCGCCGCCGGCGTCCGCCGGTCCCAAGCTGACGCCGTAGCCGGCCAGGCCCAGCACCACCACCAGGATGGACAGGTTGCGGTGAAGCGGATTGACCACGATCACTCCTTCACATCAGTCGATGCTGTTCGCGGATGCTCTCAGATAACGCATCTCGTCGTCGGTGGCGACCATCGTGACGACCGCCGAGCCGGCCTGGGTGCTGACCTTGACGGTGTCGTGTTCCAGCGAGATCAGGTCGAGGACCACGTCGGCCTGATCGGATGGCCGGGTGTTCGGCGGGGCCACGACCATGGCGGTGACCCCGATCCGCACCGATTGCTCCGGTACACCGTCGAACATCTCGACGGTGTAGTTGCGCTCCGACCCGGCCTGAATGGCGCGCCGATTGAAGTCGGCCACCCACAGCAGGTCGTGGCGCCCGACCACCTCGACCATGTCGCGCCAGAAGGCCGGACGCCGGCTGTGCACCAGCACCCGGGCCCCCAACGCCAGTGAGCGCAGCACCACCTGCTGAGCCAGGTGCAGGGTCCCCACAATCTCCACCCGACGGATCTGCGGACCGAACAGCGGCAGCGCCACCGCCCGGCCCTCCTGGTCCGCGCCGATCACCTGGCCGCAGCCCGAGGCAGGCAGCGCGAGCTCACTGAGCGCGTCGGCGCGAAGGCCGGACGCCCAGTGCTCGATCTGCCGGGACCCGGGGACCGCCGGGATCGGCAGCGTGGCGGCCAGCGCCGAGAACTGCTGGCCGTGCAACGGGGTGAGGCCGCGCAACTGGGTGGGAACGCGCACGTCGCTGTCGAAGCGGACGAGTCCGCGCACCTGGACCAGGTCTTCCTCGCTGCCGTGATCGGCAGCCTCACGCAGCGACAGACACACGGTGGTGGAGTAGCTCGGAACCGTCCACAACAATCCGAGGCCGGCCGTGGTCAGCATGTTCGGCTGCACGGCAAAGCTGGACAGCCGGAACTGGCCTTCGCGGCAGTCCTCCCAGGTTTCCTCGACGGTGCCGAGGCTGACCCCGTCGCTGAGCTGATTGGTCGCCGCCGCGATGCCGCTCGCGGACAAGAACTGGGGCTGCAGGCCCGCCTCGGCCAGGCGGTTGGCGACGCGGCGGGTCGCGGTGGTGGCGGCACGCAGGATGCCGTCGCGGTCGCCGCCACGGCGCCGGACCGCCTCTGCGCATCGTGACGGGTTGAACCGCACGGCAATCCACACGGTGCGCTGCGCGATCGCGGGCAGCGGTCCCAGCACGGAGTCGTACACCGCGGCGACGTCGGTGTGGCCGGCCGAGCGGGCGCCCTGGCTGATGATGTCGATGGACTCCAGCGTGATATCGAACTGACGCAGACAGTCCAGCAGAGCCTGCACCGGGACCATCTCCCCGGAAACTGTGACCCCTGGCTCCAAAACCGTCAACGCCCTGGGGTTTTCGTCGATCTTGAGCAACGACAGCAAAGTTGTGCCGTTCCAACGGAATCCGATCTGTTGGCCGTCGGGAGTCGGCACGTCGAACGGTTCGGCAGGCAGTGACGCGGGCGCAGATTTACCGGTGCGTCGTCGTCGGTTGCGCCGAAAGCTCCCGCGCAACGCCAGCGCCCTGGGCGCTGTCGTGCCCCTGGCTATCGGGGCGACGAGGAGAAGGGCCACCACCAGACCCGCGACTGCACCCTGCCAACCGGGTCGGTCCAGCCCCAGCGCGACGACGATGCCGACGACGACGAGTATTTGCAGGGCGATCAGGTCGACCAGGGGGACGACCCGCTGCGGACCGGTATCACCGGCGGTGGTCAGCTTTGCTGCGAAAGCCAATGGACGCATCGCATTTCAAAAGGCCCCTCGGTTGTGATGTCGAGGTGGTGCGGACGTGCTATACCCTACGCATGCCAGCGCAAGTTACCACTCGCGCCCAAGTCAACGGCTACCGTTTCCTGCTCCGCAGGCTCGAGCACGCGCTCATCCGGGGCGATTCGCGGATGATCCACGACCCGATGCGGGGGCAGACCAGGGCTCTGATCGTGGGCGCGGTGATCGCTGTGCTGATCACCGGAGCGTCGGCCGTGATGGCGTTCTTCAAGCCCGCCCCCAATCTCGGGGATTCGCAGATCGTGCTGAGCAAGTCCAGCGGTGCGCCGTTCGTCCGGATCGGTGATCAGATCCATCCCGTGCTGAATCTGGCGTCGGCCCGCCTGATCGTCGGAAAGAGCGACAGTCCCAAGCAGGTCGACGACAAATTCCTCGATGCCGTGCCGCGCGGCCCCATGGTCGGCATCGTCGGTGCCCCCGCGGGCATCAGCGGCGGCGACGACCTGGCGATGTCGTCGTGGACCGTCTGCGACAACCTGCTGACACCGGCGGTCACCGAGACCACTGGTATGCCCAGCCTGCAGACCACCGTCCTGGCCAACGATCCGGTGCTCGACGGAGGTATCCGCCCGGTCGATCCCGCCGAGGCGATCCTCACCGCAACCGGCGGGACCACCTATCTTGTCTACCGCGGCGTGCGCGCTCCGATCGACCTGTCAGATCCGGTCCTGGTCAACGGACTTCACCTCCAGGGTGCCGCGACCCGACCGATGTCGTTGTCCCTGCTCAACACCTTCCCGCTGGTCGATCCGATCACGCCGGTGTTGATCCAGGGCTCGGGGGAGCCCGGCCCGCTCGGGTCGGACCATCCCGTCGGCGCCGTCGTCAAGTCCGTCGACTCCCGCGGCGAACAGCTCTACGTCGTGCTGCGCGAAGGTCTGCAGCCGATATCGCAGGCCACGGCTGACATCATCCGGTACGGCGCGTCCGGCGAGGTGGCCACCGGGCAGGCTGCCGAGATCGCCCCGGCGACACTGGCCGAGGTGCCGACGGTGCACCGGTTGCCGATCGACCATTACCCGCTGGTGTCGCCCCGGATCGTGTCGCCCAATCCCGACCGGGTGGCATGTATGGGCTGGCAGCGATCCAACACCGACGCGCGGGCCGAGGTGCGGCTGCTCGTCGGGCACCGGCTGCCCACCGCCGAGGGAGCGCAGACGGTACGCCTGGCCAGCGCCGATGGGACGGGGCCCGCCGTGGATTCGGTGTATCTGACGCCGGGGGCCGGGGAGTACGTGCAGGCCACGGGCAACGACCCGGACAGCCGCTCGACGGGGCAGCTGTTCTACGTCTCCGACACCGGAGTGCGTTACCACATCAAGGATCTGCCGACGGCCGAGGCGCTCGGGGTCAGCGGTGTCAAGGTTCCCGACGGCCCGGCCAATGCCCCGCAGTGGGCGCCGTGGCCGGTGATATCGCTGCTGCCGCCCGGGCCGGAACTGTCCCAGGAAGCGGCCCTCGTCGCGCATGACGGCATGGCCGCCGACCCGGACAGCACGAAGGTGTCGACCGGTAAGCCCTAGTCAGAGGCGCATCTCGCGGAAGAACGCGTAGACCCGGATGATCCAGAAGCACAACGGGAAAAGCGATCCGACTGCGATGTATTCGAGGATCTCGACCTGACGGCGCATCACCGGGGAGAACTCGCGCAACGGTGCCGCCAGCCCGCAGGCCAGGATCAGCACCATCAGCGCGAGCAGCACGACGACCGCGCGGACCTGCCACCCTTCGACGTTCACCGCGGTCTTGAGGACCACGGCAACCGCGATCGTCAGCCCGCTGCCGATGAGTGTCGCCGACTGCACCAGGTCATGGTGGCCGCGGCCGCGCAGACACAGCACGGTCGCCACCATGATGGCGAAAACCGTTCCCTGCCAGTAGAACCCGTTGCTGACATCCACCGCCAGATAGCAGCCCACCACGGCGGCGAGTGCGGCGGCGACCAGAATGCCGGTGAGGTGCTGGTTGGCCCGCCGAACCCGGCTGATCAGATCCTCCTCGGTGGGGATGATCTGCTTGCCGATCGCGTTGACGCCCTCGACGGTGGGACCGCCCTGGGTCTCGATGTCGTCGAGCGGTTCGCCCGCTGTCGGTACTCGGGGGATCGGCAGCTTCGAGAGGCCGATGGTCACCCGCGGGGCGAGGTAGACGACGATAACGGCCACGGTCGCGAGCAAAGCGCCCACCGTGCGGATGGGCGGCTGCCACAGCAACATTGCGGCCGAACTGACGCCGCCGAAAGTGCCTCCCGCGATGATCGCGGTGTACACGGCGGATCCGGTTCCCGAGACCAGGAGCACCAGCAGGGCGCCGAACGCGGTGAGGGCGAACGCCATCGGCAGGGAGGTGATGCCGGCGCCGTCGGGCACCACGTACAGCGATCCGGCGAACACCAGCGGCGCCGACACCGCGGTGGTCCAGGCCGGCGCGGCGGTGGCCGCCGGCCGGTGCGCCACCAGGCAGGCCAGCACCAGCCCCATCACGCCGAGGGCCAGCACCGCCGCGGGTACGGCGGGGCGGGCCGTCCAGTGCGACAACACCGACGCCAGTGTCACCGCGGCGGCCGCGGTGACGCCGAAGCCGGCCAATGCGGACGCGTTGCCGGCGACCCAGCCGCGTACGGTTCCCTGCTCGACGGTCTGGGTGTCGTCGACGTCGTCGAACAGCAGTGGGCTGACCGGCTGGCCTACCGCACAGATCATCAGCAGGTCACCGTCGTAGATGCCGGCCTCGCCGAGAGACAGGTGCGGGGCGATCGGTTCGCCGCCCAGCGGTGCCAACGTCCAATTCCCGTCGGCAGCGTCAAATTCGATGACCGAGTCACTCGCGGAGATCTGTTCATTCGCGATATCGATGACATCGGGAATGTACTGGGCGATGCTGACGTGGGCAGGCAGCCCGACATCGATGTTCAGCTCGCCGACCACCAAGGTCAAGCGACTGAGTTCGGGTTCAGCTTCGGCTTCGAGCTCTGACTCAAGTAGGGTCACAATCCAGTCGGCCTCCTGCGCAATGGGATTGCTGACCCGAACAATACCCAGCATCCGGCACCGCAGCTCCGGGAGGGCAGGTTGAGTACGCAGGGATTCGTGCGCCGACTTCGGGTGGCGCCACCGAGGATGCCCGGTGGCGAGGTCAGCCTGGCCCCACCTCCCGAGGTTCCGCGCGCCATCCCGGGCAACCTGGCGATGCGCCTGATGCCGTTCGTGATGCTGGTGGCGGTCATCGGCATGATCGCGTTGATGGTCACGGTCGGTGGCCGGGACATGGCCAGAAGCCCGATGTTCCTGCTCTTTCCGATGATGATGATCATGTCGATGGTCGGCATGTTCATGGGCGGCGGGAACCGAAATGGCAAAGCCGCAGCCGAGCTCAACGAGGAACGCAAGGACTACTTCAGTTATCTGGCGAATCTTCGCGAGGAGGCCGATACCACCGGGGCCGAACAACGCACGGCGCTGGAGTGGAGCCATCCCGATCCGCGGGCGTTGACCGATGTGGTGGGCACCCGTCGGATGTGGGAGCGGCGGCCCAGCGATGCGGATTACTGCCATATCCGGGTCGGTATCGGGACCCACCGGTTGGCGACCCGGCTGATGGCGCCCGAGACCGGACCGCCGGAGGACCTGGAGCCGGTGTCGACCGTGGCGCTGCGCCGGTTCGTCAAGACCCATTCCGTGGTGCACGCGCTGCCCACCGCGGTGTCGCTACGGGCGTTTCCCACCATCACCTTCGAAGGTGAACGTGCGCTCGCGCGGCAACTGGTGCGCTCGATGGTGTTGGAACTGTGCGCCTTTCACGGACCCGACCATGTGCAGGTGGCGATCGTCACGGCCAACCCCGACGGGGAGAATTGGAGCTGGGTCAAATGGCTGCCGCACGCACAGCATGCGGTGACGCGCGACGGTATGGGTTCGATGCGGCTGCTGTTCCCCACGCTGGAGCTGATGGAGACCGCGCTGTCCTCTGAGCTGGCGGAACGTGGCCGGTTCACCCGCAATGCGCAGCCGACCCAGGGGCTCAAGCAACTCGTCGTCGTACTCGACGACGGGTTCGTCACCGGCGACGAGCAGTTGATCACCGACGCCGGCCTGGACAGTGTGACGCTGTTGGACCTGAATGGCCTGCGACCAGGCGCCTCGGCGCGGCGCAGCCTGCAACTGGTGGTCGAGGGTGACGACGTGGCCGCCCGCACCGCAGTGGGGGTCGAGCGGTTCGCGACCCCGGACACCATCACGATCGCCGAGGCCGAGACCACGGCTCGGCGGATCGGGCGCTACCGCCCGGCGAACGCCGCGCACATCGTCAGCCTGGAGGCCGATTCGCGGGCCGCCGACCCCGGCCTGATGGCGCTGCTGAAGATCCCCGACGCCGCCGCGATCGTGCCCGAACAGGTGTGGCGACAGCGGTCCCTGCGAGAACGGCTGCGGGTCCCGATCGGGATCACCCCGAACGGTCAGCCCATCGAACTCGACATCAAGGAAGCGGCCGAGGGCGGGATGGGCCCGCACGGGCTGTGTATCGGTGCCACCGGATCGGGAAAGTCCGAATTCCTGCGCACCCTGGTGCTTTCGATGATCACATCGCACTCTCCGGAGCAGCTCAACCTGGTGCTGGTCGACTTCAAGGGTGGGGCCACGTTCCTCGGTCTGGACGGGATCGCCCACATCGCGGCCATCATCACCAACCTCGAAGACGAACTGACGATGGTGGACCGCATGCGCGACGCGCTGGCCGGTGAGATGAACCGCCGCCAGGAACTGCTGCGCGCCGCAGGCAATTTCCCGAACGTCTCCGAATACGAGCGGGCCCGGGCGGCGGGTGCGGACCTGGAACCACTGCCCGCCCTGTTCATCGTGGTCGACGAGTTCTCCGAGCTGTTGTCCCAGAAGCCGGATTTCGCCGAGCTGTTCGTGATGATCGGCCGGCTCGGCCGGTCTCTGCACATGCATCTGCTGCTGGCGTCGCAGCGGCTGGAGGAGGGCAAGCTGCGCGGCCTGGACTCGCACCTGTCCTACCGGCTCGGCCTCAAGACGTTCTCGGCAGGTGAGTCGCGCAGCGTGCTCGGCGTGCCCGACGCCTATCACCTGCCCAGCGTGCCCGGTTCGGCGTTCCTGAAATGCGATGCCTCCGAACCCATCCGGTTCAACGCGTGTTATGTCTCGGGGGAGTACGTCAAGCCGCGGGTGTCGGCGCGCACCGGTCGGGTGACCCAGCTGGGTGCGCTCGCGCCGAAGCTGTTCACCGCGACGCCGGTCAAGAAGGATCCGGTGCCCGAGCGGGTGCCGCTGCCGCACGACATGCCGGAGACCGAGCCGGAGCGGGCCAGCTCAGGTCCCACCAAGAAGACACTGCTCGATATGGTCGTCAGCCGGCTGCGTGGCCACGGCAGGCCCGCCCACGAGGTCTGGCTGCCGCCGCTCGACGACAGTCCCGCCGTGAACGAGCTTCTGCCGGACTCTGATTGGGCAGCTCCGGCAAATGTCAACGGCCGGTTGTGGATGCCGATGGGTGTGGTGGACCGGCCCTACGATCAGCGCCGGGACGTGCTGATGGTCGACTTGTCCGGCGCCCAGGGCAACGTTGCGGTGGTCGGTGGGCCGCAGTCGGGCAAGTCCACCACGCTGCGCACGCTGATGTTGGCCGCCGCCGCGACCCACACTCCCGAGCAGTTGCAGTTCTACTGCCTGGACTTCGGTGGCGGCACCCTGACGAGCCTGGCGAAGTTGCCGCATGTCGGCGGGGTGGCCGGCCGGATGGATGCCGACGCGATCCGGCGTACCGTCGCCGAGGTGGCCGGGGTGTTGCGGTCCCGCGAGCAACTGTTCCGCGAACTCGGCATCGAATCCATGCGGGATTTCCGTCAGCGCAAGGCCAAAGGCGAGGTGAGCCAGGACAAGTTCGGTGACGTGGTGCTGGTCATCGACGGCTGGGCGTCGATCAAGAGCGACTTCGAATCGCTCGACCAGGTGATCCAATCGCTGGCGATCCAGGGTCTGTCGTACGGCGTACACCTGGCGATCACGGCGTCGCGCTGGATGGAGATCCGGCCCGCGGTCAAGGACATGCTCGGTACCCGCGTCGAGCTCCGTCTCGGTGACCCGATCGACAGCGAGGTGGCGCGGCGGTCTGCGGAGCTGGTGCCGATCGGGCGGCCCGGACGCGGAATCAACTCCGAGCGACTGCACATCCTGATCGGGTTGCCCAGGCTCGATTCCAGTTCCGCAGTGGAGGATCTGCCCGCCGGCGTGTCCGGTGCCGTCGAGGCTGTCCGCGCGCACTACCAGGACCGCGAGGCGCCGAGGGTGCGGATGCTGCCACACGACGTGAACCGCGACGACGTCGTGCGGGAGGCCCGTGATGCCGGGCAACTGAGCAAGGCCCGCATTGCGATCGGCATCAACGAGGACGAACTGGCGCCAGTGGTCCTGGATTTCGATTCTCAGCCCCACCTGGTGGCGTTCGCCGACACCGAATGCGGCAAGACCGGTCTGTTGCGCAACATCGCGGCCGGGGTGATGGAGAACGCCAGCCCGGTGGAGGCCAAGATCATCCTGGTCGACTTCCGCCGCTCGATGCTGGGCGTCGTCCCCGACGAGTACCTGGGCGGCTATGCGACGGCTCCGCAGTCATGCACGGATCTGATGATGGCCCTGGCCGGTGCTCTCAAGGATCGGCTGCCGCCCAATGACATCACCCAGCAGCAGCTCAAGGATCGGTCCTGGTGGTCGGGGCCGGACCTGTTCGTGATGATCGACGACTACGACCTGATCCCCGGCGGGTCGCTGAGCCATCCGCTCGGCCCGCTTGTCGAGTATCTGCCGCAGGCCCGTGACATCGGCCTGCGGGTCGTGGTCACCCGGCGCAGCGGTGGTGCCGGGCGGGCGATGATGGATCCGATCGTCGGGCGCCTGAAAGACCTGTCCTGCAACGGTTTGGTGATGAGCGGCAGCAGAGACGAGGGGGGCCTGTTCGGCGGATACAAGGCCGGGCCGATGCCTCCGGGCCGCGGCATGCTGGTCTCGCGGACCACCCGTAGCGGCGTGGTTCAACTGTCCCGGATGCCCGACCTGTGACCGGGGTCGAGGAGCTCCGGGAGCTGCACGTGGTGTCCGCGGCGCCCGAGGCGATACGGGTGTCCGTGGTGGGCGGCCGCACCCAACTCGACGTCGCGCTGCCGGCCGATGTGCCGGTGGCGGCGTTCCTGCCGGAATTGGCCCGGTTGATCAAGTCCCGCGACGCCGAGCGCAGTGACGACCTGGCCGACCGCGACGAGCGACGGACGTTCTGGGTGCTCAGTCGCGCAGGTGGGGCCGGCGTGCTGGACCCCGATCGGACCCTGCGCGAGACCGGCGTGGAAAACGGTGAGCTGCTGCATCTCTCGGCTCGCCGGGCGTTGTCCCCGCCCACTCTGTACGACGACGTGGTGGATGCGGCGGCCCGGCTGAACCGGGCCTCGTACGCGGCGTGGAATGCCACCGCGGCGGGGACGATGGCCTTCGCCGGGTTGTGGCTGTGCTCGGCGGTATGGGTGGTGCTCCTGCTCGCCCCGGCGTTGTCGCCGCACCGGCCGGTGATCCTGGGTGCGACAGCGCTGACCAGCGTGGCGCTGGTCGCCGGTGGCGCACTCGCGCGCCGGATGCTGGGCCGGGCCGATATCGCCGCCGCGGTCGGTCCGTCGGTGATCGCGGTCGGCGCCGCGGCGGGCTGGGTGGTGGCTGCACCGCACGGTGTCGCCGGGCTGGCGGGTGCCTGCGCAGTGTTGTTGGGGCTCACCGCGATCTGTCACCGTGTGATCGGTGCGGGTCACTGGTCGTACGTGTCCGCCGCGGTCGTGCTGGGATTCGGCACCGTGGCGTTCGCGAGCCGCGCGTTGGGGGTGCCGGTCGCGATGGTGACCACGGTCGTCGCCGTCATTGCGGTGTTCGGATGTCTGGCGGTGCCTGCATTGACGGCGCGGCTCGACCAGTACCCGGTGGCATCGAGCGAGCCATCGCGCACCGATGACCCGTTCACGACGTCGACGGGACCGGTCCCTTCGGGTACCCCGATGCCCAGCGCGGAACAGGTGTGGGCCAGGGTGCATGCGGCGGTGCTGACCCGCTCGGGCCTGCAGGCCGGCGCGGCGGCGGTGGCACTGATCGCTGCGACCGTGCTGATGCGGGTCGAGACGGGTTGGGCCGCCTTCGCTTTCGCGTTGATCTGTGCGTCGGTGTTGGCGTTGCACGTTCGTCGGACGACCACCTGGCCGGAACGGGTAGCGCTCGGGGTACCGGCGCTGGGGCTCGTGCTGATCACCTGCGTGCAGGCCCAGTCCGGGGTGTGGCCATTGCAGCTCACCGGGGTCGCCGTGCTTGCGGTGGTCGCGGTCGGCGGCGTCACGGTCCGATACGTTCGCCGGTTCCGGACCGTCTTCGGGTATCTGGAATACGTGGCCGTGGCGGCGGTGATACCGCTGGCGCTGTGGCCGCTCGGACTGTACGAACGGCTGGGCGGCTAGTGAGCGCCCGGCGGTACTCGGCGGTGGTGACCGTCGTTCTGACCGTGGCGCTGGCCGGCTTCGGGGCACCCCCGGCCGGTGCCGTGACTCCGCCCGTGGTCGAGCCCGGACCGCCACCGAGCGGGCCCGTCGCACCGGCGCAGCCCACCGAACTGAAGGCGATCTGCGGTATCCCCACCGGCGTGCTGCCGGGCACCGACTTCACCAAACAGACCAGCGCCGAGGCGATGCTCGAATACCGCAGGGCCTGGCGCTTTTCCCGCGGTGCCGGGCAGAAGGTGGCGGTGATCGACACCGGCGTCAACCGGCATCCCCGGCTGCCCGCACTCGAGCCCGGCGGTGACTACGTGTCGAGCAGTGACGGCCTGGTCGACTGCGACGCGCACGGCACCCTGGTCGCCGGGATCATCGCCGCCACGCCCGCCGACGGTGACAGCTTCGCCGGGGTCGCCCCCGACGCCTCGATCCTGTCGATCCGCCAGAACAGCGATGCCTACAGCGTCGCGGGCACGAGCAGCAGCCAGAACGACGATCCCAACGCGACGTCGATCGGCTACGGCAACACGCACACCCTGGCGCTCGCGATCACCCGGGCGGTGGATCTCGGCGCCACGGTGATCAACCTGTCCGAGGTGGCCTGCGCGCCTGTTTCGGCCGGCCTGGACGACCGTGAACTCGGGCGCGCGGTGCGCTACGCCTACGAACGTAATGTCGTGGTGGTGGCCGCGGCGGGCAATTTCAACAGCCAGAGCATGTGCAATGCGCAGAACAACATGAACGATCCGAACCAACCGCTGCACAACGGCTGGAACAGCGTCAGCACCATCGCCAGCCCGGCCTGGTTCGCCGACTATGTCCTGACCGTCGGCGCGGTGACCACATCGGCCACCCCGGCCGACTTCAGCCTGCACGGGCCGTGGGTGGCGGTGGCCGCACCCGGTGAGCGGGTCACCTCGCTGGACCCGGGCGGGCCCGGGCTGAGCAACGCGCAGTTCGGCCAGCAGGGGCTGGCCCCGCTCAACGGCACGAGCTTCGCGGCGCCGTTCGTATCGGGTGTGGTGGCGTTGATCCGGTCGCGGTATCCGAGTCTGACCGCTGGTGAAGTGAAGGATCTGGTCGAACGCACTGCCCGCACCCCGGGGAATGGACCCAACCAGGCCACGGGTTATGGAGTCGTGGACCCTGTCGCGGCACTGACCTACCAGCTGTCACCTGCGGCCGACCGCCGCGATGTCACTGCCTCTTCACCGATCAGCGGGCCACCGCAACCTGATCCGGGTAATGTGCGGGCCCGCAGGATCGTCTTCACCGTCACCGCGGCGTGTCTTGCGTTGATGGTGGCGGCGGTAGCGGTGGCTGCTGCCCGGCGACGGACCAGGTGAGTTAGGGGAAAGATGCCGGACGAGAATCGGCCGATCGGCGAGCCCAGATCGCTCGACGACCTGGCACCTGGTGAATTGGACCAGGTGGAGGCCCGGGCTGCCGCGTTGCTGGAACAGATTGCGGCACAACGGTCGGCTCGGCAGATCCATACCGCCACATCGCCCGCCGACGACGTGACCGACGCCTTTTCGAAGCCGGCTCCGGCTCCCGAGCCGACACCGGAGCCCGAGCCCCCGCCCGCGGCACCGGCCCGCCGGCTCGCCCCGCCGCCGTGGCAGATGCACAGCCCCATCGGGTCAAGGGAGTTCGCGGAACGGTTCGACCTCGACGAGCCGCGCAGGCCTGAGCCGGAACCTGAACGTCCAGCTCCAGGTCAGGAGCCGGAGCCGCCGGCTCCTGAGCCGACTGAGCTGATTCCGATTCCGCCACTGAGGCCGGTTCCACCGCCGCCGCTACCACTTCCGCCGTTGCCGCCACCGGGCTTCATGCCGCCACCGCCGGGGTTCATGCCGCCACCGCCGCCCATGCCGCCGCCGGGTCTGACCCAGCCGCCGCAGTACTCGCCGGTGCCTCCGTCGCTCGACGACGCCGGGATCCTGAACCGGTCCCGCAGCGCACCCCATTCCGGATGGCGCCGTGCGGTGCACCTGGCCAGTGCCGGACGGGTCAGTCCTGGTGAGTCGCGCAAAGAGCGGGAGCGCGAAGATCTGCTGGGCCAGATCCGCCAGCCCATCGCGGGTGACTTCCGGATCGCCGTGCTGTCGATCAAGGGTGGTGTGGGAAAGACCACCACCACCTTGGGATTGGGCTCGGCGCTGTCGATGATGCGCCACGACCGGGTGATCGCGGTGGATGCGAACCCGGACCGCGGAACGCTCGCCGAACGGGTGCGGGATGTGTCGAGCGAGTCCACGGTGCGCGACCTGCTGTCGGATCCCAACATCGAGCGCTACGCCGACGTACGCAGCCACACCCGGATGGCGGGCAGCCGATTGGAGGTGCTGGCCAGCGAGCAGGAACCCGCGGTTTCGGAAGTGTTCGGCGAGTCCGACTACCGTCGCACCGTCAGCATCCTGCGTCGCTACTACAACATCATCCTCACCGACTGCGGTACCGGGATCATGCATTCGGCGATGGCGGGTGTGCTTGATCTGGCGCATGCGATCGTGCTGGTCAGCTCGCCGGCCATCGACGCGGCACGCAGTGCATCGGCAACGCTGGATTGGCTGATGCAGCACGGACACTCGGCGTTGGTCCGCGAAGCGCATGTGGTGCTGAGTGCCTCGCGACCCGGGTCGGCGAAGCTCAAACTGGACAAGGTCTACGAACATTTCGAGGCCCGTTGCCGCTCGGTGCACATGATCCCGTTCGATCCGCACCTGGCCGAGGGCGCCGACGTCGACTTCGACCTGCTGGACCCGGCCACCCTCCAGGCCTATCTGGAACTCGCTGCCGCAGTGGCGGAAAAGTTTCCCCGGCTGCGAGGCGGACCCCAGTACCGGTGACCACACCCGCCATACCCATGGTGGAGGCAAAGAACGCGCCGACCGGCCGAGGGCGTGAGAGCTATCGCCGGGAGATGCGGACTGTCGAGTAAATCTCTGTTATCTACGCGATGGTGGCAAATTAAGGTGTGAGTGGCTTTGCGGCGATGGCAATTTCACAAACGTAATTGTCCGTGCACTCAAATATGGTCGGCCGTAATCGAATTCGGCAAAGAGCGTGGCAGTGCCTGGGTGAATCTGGAACACTTGTCGGAATGAGTAACGATGCCCTCCGGCATCAGATGACCGAGGTGCTCGCCCTGGTCTCGGAGCAGATGGCCGATATTGCTGCGGTGCAGCGCGAGCAGGCGCAGCTCACCGCGACTGCCGAGGAGGCCGATGGCTTGGTCCGGGTGACGGTTGACGCCCGGGGTCATGTCATCGAGACCGTCATCGACGAGTCGTACGTCGATGAGTACGAACTCGAAGAACTCGGTGGCCACGTCACCGCGGCCGCGCAGTCCGCGGCGCACGATGTGGCGCAGCGGGCGGCCGCCCTGATGATGCCGATCGAAGAACGGCGCCGGATGATGCCATCGCTGTCCGACATCGCCGACACCGCGCCTGATCTGCGAGACCTGACCAGATCGGTGTTCGGTAACGACGATGCGGCCGTCCAGGCGACCGACCCTGAGGCCGACGACCGGGACGAATCCGCATTTCCCACGGTGAGGAGCTGAATCGATGGCTGACGAGCTCGGTGTCGGACCTTCTGACCTGCGGGCGACCTCGAGGAACCTGAACGATGTCAGCGTCAGGATGAAGAACGTGTTGTCCAGCCTTCAATCGAATCTGGCAGCCGAAGGTGCCGCGTGGGGTGACGACAAGATGGGTGATGGCTACGCGAAAGGCAGTTCGGGGTATCTGGCGCAAAAGGATTGGGTCGACGGCTCGGTGGTGGTCAAGACCGATCTGCTCGACTACTACTCGGACGGTTTGAAGGGTTCCGCGGACTCCTTCGAACAAAATGACCAGCCGTAGTCGTCGACCGCACGGAGTGGTTAGCCGCATAGGCCCGTTGCCACACCAATTCGCTTATGGACATCCAGATCCCACCCGAACTCCAATGGGTGTCATACCTGGCGGGCGGTGAGTGGCCGCAAGGCAGCGAAACCCGAACCCGCCGGATCGGCGAGCATTACCAAGCCGCGGCCGAGGCACTGCAGGAACTCATCCCGGATCTGAACAGGGTCCGCGGAGAAACGATGTCGGTTCTGACGGGTGACACCGCCGACGCCGCCGATCGACAGTTCGCCATGCTGTTCGACGGCGACTACACAGTGGACAAACTCGCCCAAGGCATCTCGGGAATGGGCGAGGGCGCCACCAACTTCAGCTCCGAGATCGAATACAGCAAGCTCTCGATCATCGTCGGCTTGGCTCTCGCCGCCGCCGAGATCTCGTACAGCCTGGCCATGTCCAGCCCCACGCTCGGTGCTTCGACGGCGGCGATCCCCGTCATCGAGACGACGACCATGGCGTGGATCCGCGCGCTCGTGGCGTGGGCGATCCGGCGTCTCGGCGAGAAGATGGCCGAACTGCTGACCAAGACCATGATGAAGCGGCTCCTGCACGAAACCATCCAGGAAGCCTTCGAGGAGCTGGGGCAGGGACTGCTTCAAGAAGGCATCGTGCAGGGCATCCAGGCCCACAACGGACATGCCGACTATCGGTGGGACCGGTTCAAGCAGACTGCGGTCTCTTCGATGATCGGTGGTGGAGCGGGCGGGGCCACTGCCGTCCCGGTCATGCAGGGGCTGGGACATGTTTCTCGCAACCGGATAACGGCGGGGGTCAAGGGCGGCGTGACCATGTTCACCGCCGGGGTGTCGGGGAACGTGGCCGGAACACTCGCCGTCGGTGGTGAATTCGACACGGTGTCGATCATCGCCAGTTCGACCAGCACCAGCCTCGGCGGCATGAAGGGCCTCGGTAGAAATCATGGGTCTCACCAGACCGACTCGACGGATCCAGCCGGCCCGGCGCGGCCTGATACACCCAATGTCGGCCTGCGGGGAGAGAACCCGGACGGCGAACTGGACACCCGCCTGCAGGACAGCGACGACGACGGAAAGGCCGACACCGACCGAACTCCGCAGAACGATTCCTCCGGGCAATCTCCGGCGCCCGCCAAGTCGAGCCCGGCACGCGCCGGTGCCGGACAGACGAATAACACTACACCGCAATCAGATTCGAGGTCCGCGCCCCGAAACGGCGAACAGCACCGCGCAGCCGACAAGCCGACGAGCCAGGACTCCGATGAGACCGACACCGACACCGACACCAACGCCAAGCATGAATCCGACGACCAGCCCGTCGGCCCGCCGGACGAGCAGCACTCGTCGAATACGCAGCACGACAACGACGATTCAGCGGACATTCCCGTCGATGAGCCCGCGCACACTGCCACGCTGAGCCCGGACCAGGATGTCGCCAATCCGGCGGCGAACGTCGCGACCACGGATGTGCCCCACGCGGCGATCGCTGCCGAGCCGGTAGCCGCCGATGTGGGGCAGGCCGACACCGGGCAGGCCGACGGAACCCAGCACACCCAGGGGGCGCAGGTCGCTCCCGAGGTCGCAGACGTCGCACAGGCACCTGCTGATCCGGCGCCGCAGACTTCCGTGCCGGACGTTCCCGAACAGCAGAGCCCGGCTGTCGCTGCTCCGGCCGCACCGTCTTCGCCGAGTGCGGCGGCGCCGGCCACGTCGTCGGTTCCGATCACCTCCACATCGACGACACCCGAACAAGCTGCCAAACCGGCCGCGGCGAAACCTGATTCAAAGCCGGCGGAAGCGAAGCCGGCACCTCCGACCGCCCAGCCCACCGGTCCGGAGACGCAGGCCGCGGGCGTCCCGGCCGCGCGGGTCCAGGACACCGCCCCGAACACGAAACAGGACACCGCGCAGGACAGCGGCGAGGATGTCGAGCCCGCGAACGCGGCGCCCCAAGTCACCGACACCGGCGGCCCGCCGCACGGCGACCAGAACTGTCTACTCGACGCCCGCGATGATCTGTCCCGGCACTTCCGCAAGCAGTACCAGGTCGACGGGGAGCCGTCGTCCACCGGCATGCCCGCACGGGCTCTGTACCAGGCGATCAGATCGCGAGCCGACTTCGCCACCTACCGCCAGATCGAGGCCAGGTTGCGGGGCATGAAACCTGGCTCGGCAGCGGTCATCACGTCGGCGTGGGCCGGAGACGGGCAGCGCCAGGGCGGGCATGCCTACGTGGCGGTCTACGACGGCGAAGACGTATACCTGCTCCACCGCGGTGAGCGCAAGGGCTGGCCGCCCTCGTGGGGTCAGCACGAGGTGTCGACGACCGCGGTCGGTTACCTTGATTCACACGGCGATCCGGTGGACGAACTCGGGCTCCGCCCCGATGATCTCGACGCCGCGATCGCGGTGGGCGACGTGCAGGGCGTGCCGGACCAGACCCCGGGTGAGCAGTGGCAGGGCGTCACCCGTCAGAGCGATCTCGCCGATCAGGCGCTCGCCAAGCGAGACGGCGAACTACGAAACCCGTTGGGGTTGATGGAGTCTGCCGATGCTCGGGCCCGCGCGAATGCCGCCTGGTGGGCCGCGCTCTCGGGAGAAGAACAACGCGCCATGATCGACGTGCACCCTCAGTTGATCAGCAACGCTGAAGGCATCTCGCCCAAGGCGCGCCACGAAGCGAACACCGAGCTGCTCAAGAAGCAACGCGACCAACTGAAGTCCTGGCGTGACAGCGGTCATCGCCTCACCCGGGCGCAGAGCAAGATGCTGGCGCGGCTGGAACACATCCAGAGCTCGCTCGCCCAGGCGCAGACCCAGGCCCGGGAAGCGGGAATCGACGGTCCGCTGCTGCTGGCGTTCGACGCGTCGGAGTTCGGTGGTCACGGACGCGCGGTCGTCAGCTTCGGCGCCGACCCGTATCACGCGGCCTCGGTGTCATGGCACGTGCCCGGGCAGGGGGTGACGATCGACCGGATCGGCGTCACCATGGGCGACGCGCTCAACCACCTGCAGGCCGTCCAACAGGAGAATCCGGCACAGACGGCGGCCGCGATCGCATGGCTCGGTTACGACACCCCCAGCGGCTGGAACCGTTGGCGCGCAGCTGGACACCAGCTCGCCCGCGAAGGCGGGGCGATCCTCTACAGCGATATCCGTGCGTTCAACGCCGCGCGTGACACCTTGGCCACCGACGGTGGCCACTTCAACGACAACCACATCTACGCGCAGGACTACGGCACGACCGCGGTCAGCTATGCCGGGCGAGATGGCCGGTTGGCACACGATATTCGCGCCGTCACCTTCACCGACTCGCCAGGGACGGGTCCGGTGCGCCATGCCGCCGAGTTCGGGCTCGATGCCGGCAACGTCCGCGTCGCATCGTCGGCGCGCGAGCTGCCCGCCGCCCTTCATGGGCGTACGCCGATCGTCGAGGTGAACCTCGGTGCCGATCCCACCACCGAAGCCTTCGGGGCCTCCTCCGAGACAGAGGCTTCTGAGACAGAGGCTCCGGCCGAACCTCCCGAGCACACCACGGTCGAACCGACCACCAGTGCGAAGGCTGAAACTGCTCTGGCGCAACGTGACCCAGCGGTGGACATCGACGACGTGGCCAACCCGCTGGGCAAGGCTGACGATGCCGTGACCCGGGCCGAGGACAACGCCCGATGGTGGGCGGGCTTGTCCGAAGACCAACGTGATGCGTTGATCAAGACCTATCCCAGGCAGATCGGCAACTCCGAGGGAATTCCACCGAAGGCCCGCAACAAGGCGAACCGCCTTTCCATCGAGCGTGCCCGAAATTTTGTGCAGAGCAAGATCGATCGCGGAGAGCAGCCCACCAAGCGCGAATTCAAATTGCTGCGGCGCATGAACAACCTTCACAATGCGTTGGCGACGATGAAGAGTGAAGCGGCGGCGGCCGGGATCGATCCGCCGCTGGTACTGGCGTTCGATTCTCCGGTGTTCGGTGGCGACGGCCGAGCGGTCGTGAGCTTCGGTGCCGACCCGTACCTGGCGGACTCGGTGTCATGGCTGGTGCCTGGGTTCGCGACGACGATCGACAAGCTCGAAGGCAATATGCGCAACGCGCTGAACCATCTGCAGTCGACGCGTCAGGAAAATCCGGACCTGGCAGCGGCATCCATCGCATGGATCGGCTACGACGCGCCCAATGATGCGGCCATCCCTCGCGTCGCCGCGCGTGGATTGGCCCGCAAGGGCGGGGAGATTCTCTACAGCGACATTCGGGCGTTCAACGCCGCGCGCAACACTATTGCCGACGACGGCAGCGAATTCCGCAACAACCACATCTTCGCGCACTCCTACGGCTCGACCACCGCGAGCTACGCCGGCAAGGGTAGGCGGCTGGCCGAGGACATCAGCACGGTGACGCTGCTCGGTTCACCGGGCACGGGTCCGATACGGCACGCCCGGGGATTCGGGATCGGCGCACAGAACGTTTTCGTCGCATCGTCGTCGCTGGATCCGGTTACCGGGCTGGGCGGGCGCACACCGGGGCAGAATGGCCGGTTCCTCGGCCGGGGCCTGGGTCACGACCCGGCGATGAAAGACTTTGGCGCGGTCCGGATTACTGCGCAGTTCCCCGACTCGATGAACGACCTGAGTGCGGTCGGGACGCACCGAAGCTACTACCAGTACATGCCGGGCGACGCCGATCCGCGGGTGCGCACCGAATCGCTGGCCAACTTCGGTCGGATCGCCGCAGGCCACGCCGAGAGGGTGCACCGGGAGAGCTACCGGCGGGTTGTCGATGGGCGTACCGTGGATCCGGCTGCCGGACGGCCGCTGCGGCTGGACAGCGATACGGACACCGAACCGGCAAAGGAACTGCGCCGCTGGAATCCGCGGTGGCATCCGGGCGAGGTTACGCGCGCGACCGACCCGGTCGTGGATAGTGCTCTGAGGCAACGAAATCCGCAAGTATCCATCGACGGACTCACCACCCCGCTGGGAGACGAGCCGCTGGCTGCGGCCCGGGCCCGCGCCAACGCGGTGTGGTGGTCAAGGTTGTCGCCGGATCAGCAGCAAGCACTTCTGAATGCGCACCCCTTCCAGATCGGCAACGCCGAAGGTATCCCGGCCGACGTTCGCAATGACGCCAATCGTCGTGTGCTGCAACGCTATATCGATCGTGCAACCGCTGTTCAAGCGCTGATCGATGCTGGTACCAAGCCGGATGACACGCAGCTCGACTTCCTGCTGCGGGTGAAAAAGCTTGAGAGCACGATGCAACGTGCGGGCGAGGCCGCCCGGCAGGCCGGGGTGGGGGAGCCGTTGATCCTGGCGTTCGATCCGCCGGCGTTCGGCGGTGACGGCCGGGTGCTGGTGAGTTTCGGTGCCGACCCGTACGTGGCGGATTCGGTGTCGTGGTATGTACCCGGCCTGGGGGCGCAGGTCGACAAGCTCGACTACGTCATGCACTGCGCGTTGAACATCCTGCAGTCGACACAGAGTGAGAACCCGTCGCTGTCGGCGGCCTCGATCGCGTGGCTGGGCTACGACGCGCCGAACGGCTCGGCGACGCTCAAGGTCGGGAGCACCGCTCTGGCAGAAGCCGGCGGTGACATCCTGCACGCCGACATCAGTGCGTTCAACGCGGCGCGGGATGCAATGGCCGGTGACGGCAGCCATTTCAAGGGCAACCATGTGTTCGGGCATTCGTACGGGTCGACGACGACCAGCTTCGCGGGCCGCGACGGCAGGCTGGCCGACCACATCGAGTCGGTGACGCTGATCGGTTCACCGGGCGCCGGCCCGCTGAGCCATGCCCGCGATTTCGGCATCAGTACCGACCGGGTGTTCGTCGCGTCGTCGTCGCGGGATTTCGTGACCGGCATCGGCGGGCGGACATCGGACTCGCACGGCCGCCTCGGACGCGGGCTCGGCACCGACCCGGCGATGGATACCTTTGGCGGACAGCGAATTCGTGCCGAGTTTCCGGCGTCGATGGACCGCAAGGACACCACCTCGACCCACAACGCGTACTTCGACTTCCAGGAGACCGACGGGCCTGGTACGCGGCAATGGCTGGTCACACCTTCGCGCGCGGTCCCCTCGGAATCGCTGGCCAACCTCGGCCGTATCGCTTCCGGAAACGTCGACGGGCTCCAGTTCGAAGAACGCCGCACCGTGGCCGAGCGGCCGGGCCGCTTGTTCGGCACCCGCTACGCGACCGTCGAACCCGCGGCGACCCGCAGCGGCAGCCAGCGGCGCCACTGGTGGAATCCGCGGTGGCGGGCCTCCGACATTGATGTCGATCCTCAGCAGACGGTGTCCGAACCCGACTGGTCGGCGACCGAGGACAGCGGTCTGGCCCACCGCAAGGAGGTCGTCGCGGCTGCGGACAGGTTGTTGCGACAGCGGATTCCGCCGGTCGCCATCGACGGCATCGTCAACCCGTTGAACCGGGCCGGCGATGCCCGGGCGCGGGCTGAAGCCAATGCGCGTTGGTGGTCGTCTCTAGAGCCTGACCAGCAGCAGACGCTGATCGACGCGTATCCGGCCCGGATCGGCAATGCCGAGGGGATTCCGCCGACGGACCGCGATGCGGCGAACCGCCTTGCGATCCGACGCTTCCAGAACCACGTGCAGTCGAAGATCGACCGCGGCGTTCGGCCCAGCGACAACGAACTGAAGAACCTGTTGCGGGTGAATCGGTTGGATGCCGGGTTGCAGCGGATGGGGAACGAAGCCGCGGAGGCGGGCCTCGACGCGCCGCTCGTGCTGGCATTCGATCCGCCGGCGTTCGGTGGCGACGGCCGCGCGATCGTGAGTTTCGGTGCCGACCCGTACACGGCAGATTCGGTGTCGTGGCTGGTGCCTGGGTTCGCGACGACGATCGACAAGCTCGAAGTGAACATGCGCAACGCGCTGAACCATGCGCAGTCGACGTTGCGCGCAGATCCGGGGCTGGCGGCAACCTCGATCGCCTGGATCGGCTATGACGCACCGAACGGTTCGGCCGCCGGCCGGGTGGTCGGCCACGGGCTCGCACGGCGGGGCGGCGAGATTCTGTACAACGACATCCAGGCGTTCAACGCCTCGCGAAATACCTTGGCCGGTGACGGCAGCCAGTTCCGCGGCAATCACATCTTCGCGCACTCCTACGGCTCGACCACGGCAAGCTACGCGGGCGCCGACGGCAGACTGAAGCGTGACATCACCACGGTGACCCTTGCCGGTTCACCAGGGACGGGTCCGATTCGGCATGCCAGCGGATTCGGCCTCGATCCCGGCAACGTGTACGTTGCATCCTCCTCACTGGACCCCGTGACCGGGTTCGGCGGTCGCACGCCCGACGAAGACGGTCGAATTGCCGGGCGTGGGCTGGGTATGGACCCGGCGATGGAAGAGTTCGGTGCCGTGCGGGTGGCCGCCCAGTTCGCAGATGCGATGAACTCCCTGAGCACCTTCGGAACCCACAAGAGCTACTTCCACCATCACGCGAATGACGGCGACGGTCCACCGGTGCGCACCGAATCGGGGGCCAACTTCGGCCGGATCGCTGCGGGGCGAATCAACGATCTGCAGCGCGAAGAACCTCGCAGGCTGGTCGACGGACGCACTGTGGAGCCGGCCGAAGGTCGCCAGTTGAACCTGGACGGCGACATCCAAGTGGATCAGGGCGAGCGTCGCCGGTGGAATCCCCGATGGCGTCCGGGCGAGGCGGTGCCGTCTGACGTTGAGGTGTCGGCGGATGACCTGCTGCGACAACGGCATCCACGGCTGACCGCCGCGGGTCTGGTTCATCCGTTGGGCACCGGCCCCGAGGCAGTGGCGCTGGCCCAGCAGAACGCGGCCTGGTGGGCCGGACTGGAAGAGACGCAGCAGCAGATTCTCCTGCAGGCCTATCCGCAGGAGATCGGCAACGCCGAGGGCATCCCGTCCGCGGTTCGCGATCACGCCAATCGCGAAGTCCTGCGCCAACATGCCCGAGAGGCTGCCGAGGTCCAGGCAAAGATCGACGCCGGCGAGAAGACCACTCCGAAGGAAGAAGCCTTCCTGGTCCGGATCAACCGGCTCGAGACCGCGATGCAGCGGGCCGACGATGCGTCCCAGGCGGCCGGGGAAGGCCGGCCACTGTTGCTGGCGTTGGACATCGGCGCGTTCGGCGGTGACGGCCGCGCACTGGTGAGCTTCGGAGCGGACCCGTACACCGCGGACTCGGTGTCGTGGTATGTCCCCGGCTTGGGCTCGCAGCTGGACAAGCTCGACTACATCATGCACTGCGCGTTGAACATTCAGCAGTCGGTGCACAACGAGAACCCGTCGTTGTCGTCCGCTTCGATCGCCTGGTTGGGATACGACGCACCGAACGGATCGGCGTCGGCGCGAGTGGCGGGCACCACGCTGGCGCAGCGTGGCGGCGAGATGCTCTACACCGACGTCAGCACGTTCACCGCGGTACGGGATGCATTCGCCGGGGACGGAAGCCATTTCAGCGGCAACCACATATTCGGCCACTCGTACGGCTCGACCACCACGAGCTATGCCGGGGTCGACGGCCGCCTGGCCCCCCACGTCACCACGGTGACGCTGGTCGGCTCACCGGGTACCGGCTCCTTGCAGCATGCCGGCGATTTCGGCCTCGACGACGGCAGGGTGTTCGTGGTCTCGTCGTCGCGGGACTTCGTCACCGGCCTGGGCGGTCGGACACCAGGTTCGATGGGGCGCTTCGGGACCGGCCTCGGTACCGACCCGGCGATGGACACGTTCGGTGGACGACGCGTCAGCGGCGAGTTCCCGGCGTCGATGGACCGTAAAGACACCCTGACGACGCACAACGCCTACTTCGACTTCCTGGAGACCGACGGCCCGGGCACCCGGCAGTGGCTGGTCACCCCGTCGCATGCGATCCGCACCGAGTCGCTGACCAACATCGGCCGCATCGCCGCCGGGAACTACGACGACGTTCACACCGAACCGCACCGTACCGTCGACGGAAACCGTTCCCGCACCATCGAACCCGCGGCGGCCCGGCCGGTCATGCGGCTCGACGACGATCCCGGTGTATTTCACCCGACCGATACTCACCAACGCAACCGCATCCCACGCTGGACCCGGGGCAACGACTGCGCCCACGTCCTGGCCGATGAAGTGCACGCCCGGACCGGCAAGAAGATCCGGCTCGACGGCGCACCCTCACGGAGGGGGACGCCCGCGCGGGCGATGTTCAAAGCATTCGGCTCCAGCGCTCATTTCGCGACGTACGCGGATATCGAACGGACGCTGCTGGGCAGGCCCTCGGGCTCGATGGCGGTGCTGGCGTCGCGCTGGAGCGGGGGGCAACCCGTCGGGCACGCGTACATGGCGGTCAACATCAACGACCGGGTGTATCTCTTCGACCCACACACCCGGCAGTATTCGGGTTGGCCCCCGCACTGGGGCCAGGACGCGGTGGCCCAGACCGCCGTCGGCTATCTGGACGAGAACGGCAAGGCTCTCCACAAGGGGCGGTGGTACAACCAGTTCGCCGCTGCCGCGATCGGCCGGGTCCAGGGTCTCCCGGATGGCCTGGCCGACGGAAACGTCGACGGCAGAACGGCTGCCGAGCGCGATAGCGCGAACCGGGATGCACTGCAGCACTACCGAGACCGCGCCGACCACATCCGGACCAAGCTCGACCAGTTCGGCACGACCACCCGCGAAGAGCGTGCGTTCCTTGAGCGCATCGACCGGCTCGACCTCGCGGTGCGCAAGGCCGACGCCGATGCGGCGCGGGCCGGCCTCGACGCCCCGCTCGTGCTGGCGCTGGACACCTCGGCCTTCGACGGCGGCGGTCACGCCGTCATCAGCTTCGGTGCCGATCCCTTCCACGCCTCGAACGTGACGTGGCAGACCGCCCGCGGGTCCATCGAGCAGCTCGGCACCGTCACGGCCCGTGCGCTCGACGGGCTGCAAGGAACCCGGCAGCAGGATTCCGCGTCCATCGCCTGGGTCGGCGACACCGGGGCACTCCACCAGCAGCTGGCCGATTTCCACGCCACCCGGCACGGGTTGGGCGAGCCGGGGCCGTTCACCGGGAATCGCGTTGTCACCCAGGCTGACTCGCGGAGCCCGGACGAGCGTCCCACGTCCCAGGTGGTAGCCCACCGGGGCGCCTCCCACGACTTCCCGGAGCAGACCCGGGCCGCGTACACCGAAGCCCTGCGGCAGGGAGCGGATGCTCTCGAATGCGATGTCCGGCTCACCAAGGACGGTGAACTGGTGCTCATCCACGACAAGACCGTGGACCGCACGTCGAACGGGACCGGACGCGTCGGCGACCTGACGCTGGCCGAGCTGCAGGCGCTCGACTTCGACGGTCACGGCATCCTGACCCTCGACGAGTTCATCCAGCTCGCCCAGGACGCCGAGCAGCCGGTGACCTTGTTCATCGAGACCAAACACCCTGCGCAGCAGGGCTTGAAGATCGAGCGCGAGGTGGTTGCCGCGCTGGAACGGCACGGGCTGACGAACCCAGGACCGGACCACCTGGTCAAGGCGGCGGTCATCTCGTTCTACCCCGACGCGCTAGTGCGGGTACGGATGGCCGCCCCGAACGTCTCCACCGTTCTGTTGGGCCCGTCGGCACGCTATCTGGCCGGCATCGTGGGCGCCACGGCGATCGGCCCGTCGATCGAAACGCTGCGCAACAATCCCGAACTCGTCGGCGCGGCGGCCGCGCGAGGATTGGCCACCTACTGCTGGACGGTCAACAACGAGGCCGATGTGCAGTTCGCTCGGGACCTCGGCGTGGACTGGGTCGCCACCGACCACCCGGGCCGCACCGGCGACATGGTGGGTGACGGTCCGTCACAACAGCATTCCGTAATCGGGCATGACAGCACCACGGCGGCAACCGTTGACCGTCAGGTGATCGAACAGAAGGCCGACGACGCGTTGGCGCGGCGCATTCCGCCGGTGCGGCCCGATGAGCTGCGCAATCCGCGCGGCCCGGCCGAAGAAGCGTCCGTGCGTGCGGCCAACAACGCGCGCTGGTGGTCCGCACTGGATCCCGAGCAGCGCAACGACCTCATCGAGGCGTACCCGCAGCACATCGGCAATGCCGAAGGTATCGATGCGGCAGACCGGGACCGCGCGAACCGCAAGGTGCTGGAGCAACTGCGCGACGATGCCGACGCCGTCCGGTCGAAGGCAGATCGCGGAGAACGGCCGACGCGTGCCGAGCGGAAACTGCTGCGCCGCATGGACAGACTCGACCTCGCGATTCGCAAGGCAGATGGCGATGCGGTGCAGGCTGGGCTGAAACCTCCGATGCTGCTGGCGCTCGACGTATCCGAGTTCGGCGGCAGCGGACGCGCCGTGCTCAGCTACGGCGCTGATCCTTACACCGCGGAATCGGTGTCGTGGCATGTGCCCGGTGTCGCAAGCACAGTGGACTCACTGCTGGGCTTCAACACCACCTCCGCGTTGCATCATCTGCAGTCGGTGCAGCAGGAGAATCCGGGACTGTCGGCCGCGTCGATCGCCTGGATCGGGTACGACGCCCCGAGTGGCTGGAGCATCATGCGTGCCGCCGGCCACGGCATGGCGCGCACCGGCGGCGATATCCTCTACAGCGACATCAGGGCGTTCAACGCCGCCCGCGACACGCTCGCCGGCGACGGCAGCCATTTCACCGGCAACCATGTCTTCGGCTACTCCTACGGATCGACGACCACCGGATACGCCGGTCAGAACGGCAGATTCGCCGGTCAGGTCCGCACCGTGTCGCTGGTCGGATCGCCCGGAGCCGGCCCCGTGCGCACTGCTGGTGAGTTCGGTATCGGCGCCGAGAACGTTTTCACCGCGTCGTCGTCCCGAGACGTGGTGACCGCCCTGGGCGGGCGGACCGCCGGCTCCAATGGCCGGATCCTCGGGATCGGTCTCGGCACCGACCCGGCGATGGATTCCTTTGGTGCCGTGCGGGTTAGCGCCGAGCCACAGACTCACATGAACCGCCTGCTCACGGGCGGCACCCATCATGCCTACTTCCTGAACACGGAGGCTACGACAAACCTCGGCCGCATTGCGGCCGGGCGTACTGGCGCCGTCACCACTGAGCAACACCGCTTCGAGCTGGGCCGGAGTCGGCACGCGCCGGTGCTGCGCACGGTCGAACCTGCCGGAGATCGGTTGGGGGGCCGGCGATTCTGGAATGTGCTGTGGCGTCGACCGCCCAATTGTGCGGTCACCGTCACTGAAGAGTTGTCCTCTTTGTTCGAGGGCCGCACGTTCGGTCTGGACGTCAGGCCGTCACGGCGCGGGGTGCCCGCGCGGGCGTTGTTCCGGGCTGTCGGTGCCGATGCCCGGTTCGCGACGTACGACCAGGTCGAAGCGACGCTGCTGGGTGATCCGTCGCTGCGGGTGGCCGTGCTTACCTCGCAGTGGGCCGGTGGGCGGCAGGGCGGTCACGCCTACCTGGCGGTCAAGGTCGACGGTGAGGTGCGGCTGTACGATCCGCACACCCGGAAGTATTCGCCGTGGCCCCCGCATTGGGGCCAGCACGCGGTGGCGCAGACCGCAGTCGGCTATCTGCAGACCAACGGCCAAGCGGTCGGACCGATGACCGTCGACGTCCCACTGCAGCTCGACGCAGCTGATGCGGTCGGTAATGTGCAAGGCCCACAGAGCGATTCAGACTTCCTTCGGCGCCAGGCCGAATACCGTGCGCAGGATCGAGCCACACGAGTGGTGGACACGCGCTACACCGAACCCTTGGGTGATGTGGTCGACGGTGCCTCCGACCTTGCCCGCGTCCGCAGGCTCGCCGAGGACCTGTCTGGCTGGTACGGGCCGTACCGCATTGTGTTCAAGGCCGAGAACCTGCCCGGTGACGTAATGCTGACCGGCGATATCTTCCACGGTGACAACAAGATCGGTACCATTCAGCGGTCGTTCGACCGAGACGGTGCGGACAACCTCGTCGCCTATCACACCGGCTTCGTGATCGATGAGAAGTTGCCCGACGGCACGCCATTGCGTGGCAAGGGATTCTCCAAGGCCGTGACCGCGGAGTGGGAACGTCTGTACGCGCTCTCAGGCGTCGATCGAATCGTGCTGACGACCCACGACAAGGGCGGCTATGCCTGGGCCCGAGCCGGTTACACGTGGGATCCAGGCGCGCATCAGCTGCAGGAATCACTCGACCGGGTCAAGATGTCGGCCAGGCAGCTGCGGGACTCCGTCAGTGAGGAGGCCAAGGCGGTCCTGGATCAGGTTGTGCAACAGCTAGATCCGACTAACCCTCGCCTGCCCGAGCCCATCGACCTGGCAAATCTGGCCACCCGCGACGAACCAGATCTGGGCCGTCGTCTCCTGGAAGGCACCGGGTCGGTGGAAGGCCGCAACGGCGTGCACTACGTCAAGTACCTGGACCCGGCATCGGTTGCCCCGGCCCGGAGCGGTCTGAAGGGGTGGCTGCAGAACCTGTTCGCGCGCGACTCTGCTTCGCGTCTGGCCGACGAGAACTGCGCCTATGACGTGGCCGGCGAATTGTCGAGGATTTATCCCAGGCAGCGTTTCGATCTCTCCATTGCCCCCTCGAGCACCGGCGTGCCGGCCTGGGCCCTGTTCCAGGCGGCGCGGTCCAGCTCTCAGTTCGCGTCCTACGACGACATCGAGACCGAACTACTGGGCAGGCCGGCCGGATCATCGGCAATCGTGGTGTCGCGCTGGGCGGTCGATGGCGGCCGTCAGGGTGGACACGCCTTCCTCGCCGTTACCGATGGTCGGCAGGTGCAGCTATACGACCCGCGCACCAGGCAGTATTCGCCGTGGCCACCACACTGGGGTGAAGGCGCGGTGGACCGTACCGCCGTTGGCTACCTCGACGAGAACGGCGAGCCGGTGGACGGGCTCAGCCCTGACGTCCCCCTGCAGATCTCGCTGGACGCTGCCGGTGCCGTGGGCGACGTCAAGGGTCCTCCGGGCGACTCTGACTTCCGGGCAAGGCAACAGGATTACCGCGACCAGGATCCGACCACCCGCCGAGTCAACACCCGCTACGCACAACCGTTGGGGGAGATCGTCGACAACCTGGATGCCGACCAGGTACGACAACTCGCCGACGATCTCTCCGGCGTCTACGGCCCGTACCGCGTCGAGATGTTTCGGGCCGTCGCCGACGAGCGCAGTGGCGAGGTGATCGTTGGCGGCCTGATCCTCAGCGGCGATGACGAAGTCGGGTTCATCCAGCAGACCTACATCCGCGACGGCGAGGGCCATCTGGTCGCTCAGCAGAACGTGATCGACATTCCCGACAAGGATTTCCGTGGCAAGGGCTTCTCCAAGGCCGTGCGCGCCCAATTGGAAAGCTATTACTCGGCATCGGGCGTCGACCGCATCGAGCTGCGCACCGAGCAGGACGGCGGCTACGCCTGGGCCCGCCAAGGCTTCAGCTGGAACCCCGACCCGGAAAAGTTGCGGGCGTCGCTCAACAGCGTCAAGGAGTCTGCCATGCGGCTCCGTGACCAGGTCAGCCCTGAGGCGCGAGCGGTTCTCGACGACCTCGTGCAGCGGCTGGATCCGCGCCGGGCCGACCTTCCTGAGCCCTTCGACATCGCGGTGCTGGCCACGGTCGAGGAACCCCACCTCGGGCGAGATGTGCTGACCGGTACTCACTGGAGCGGGGTCAAGTATCTGGGGGCCGCCGATGCGGCCGGCCAACACGACTACCGAGCGCAGGATCCCGCTACACGCCGAGTGGACACGCGGTACGCCGACCCGCTCGCCGTGGCGGTGGACGGCGCCGACATGGGCCCGGCAGGCCGGCTCGCGGAGGACCTGTCCGGCAGGTACGGCCCATACCGGGTGGAGTTCCGTGCCGCGCAGAACATCGACGGTGTGGGCTTCGACCTTCACGGCGTGATCCGGAGTGGCGCTGACGAAATCGGCCTCATCACGCGTCACTTCTACCGTGATGCCAACGGCAACCTTGTGGTGAAGAACGTCCTTGTGGAAATCCCGAACACGGACTACCGCGGACAAGGTTTCTCGAAGGCTCTGACGTCGGAACTGGAGCAGTTCTACGTGCGGTCCGGTGTCGACCGCCTCGAATTGATGTCCGACGACCAGGGCAGCAACGCGTGGGCACGTCGGGGATTCACCTGGGATCCCGATCCGGAACTCCTGCAGGAGTCACTCGACGGCGTCAAAGACGCTGCGCGCCAACTGCGTGACCAGGTCAGCGCAGAGGCACGAGCGGTTCTCGACGACATCGTGGCACGACTCGAAGTCGGTCACCCACGGTTGCCCGAACCGATCGACCTCGCGCTTCTGGCGACCACGGACGAACCAACGCTGGGCCGGCAACTGCTCGACGACACCTCGCTCTACTACGTGAAGTATCTGCCCGGCCCGGCCGGCAACCTCGACGTCAGCGACTACGCGGGGTATTCGGCGGATGACGTCCCGCTGCGGCTGGGTACGGCCGCCGACGTGGATCCGCTCGGCCGCCTCGGCCTGCCCGCACACCAGCCGGGCACCCTGTCGACATCCGAGGCCATCACACTGTTCAGTGACGGCGAAGTCCGGATGCGTGAACTCAACGAGCAACTCGTGAGCGAGGGGGTCAGCGCCGAAGACCGCGCCAGGCAGTTGTCCGAACTCCGAAACTCTCTGCGGGTCCGGGCCTATGAGCTGATGGACAACCGGGAGGCCGCAGAGTTCCTAGAGCGCGCCACCGTCCCCCCGACCTTCGAAGATCTGGTTGCCCGCAACGCGGAACGCGGCCTGACGGGCGACGCCATCTTCGAGGCGATCGTTGACAGCTCGACGCACAGCCGCCTGACTCCCGGCAGCCTGACCGACGCCGAAACCGGTGCGGTGTATTCGCAGTTCGAGCTCGGCCTGCGGGCGCTCAACGAGCAGATGGTCAGCGAGGGCCTGAGCGCGGAGGATCGGGCCCGAACTCTGTCGGGCCTGCGCAGTTCACTTCGCGCCTGGACGCGGGAACTGATGGAGAACCGCCCGGCTGCCGACTGGATGGCGGCCAACGAGAGCAACCCGAGCTTCGAGGACCTCGTCGCCCGATACGAACGCAAGGGCCTCACCGGCGACGACGTGTACGACGCCATCATCGACGCCGCCACCCACAGTCACTATTCGGCGGGGACCCTGACCGTGGTGCAGACCCGTACCGTCTACGTCACCTATGAGAAGTGGATGCGCGAGCTAGCGGACCAGCTGCGGCGAGATGGCGTGAGCCTCGAGGAACGGGCCAGGACCATGTACGGGTTGCGGAACACCATTCGTAGCTGGACCCGGACCTTGATGGAGGACCGGGAAGCCGCTGATGGGCTCAACGCGCTCGAACGGAATATGACGTTCGAGGAGCTCGTGGAACGAAACCGCGCCAAGGGACGTGTCGGCGATGAGATCTATGAGGCCATCATTGAGAGCTCCACCCGCAGCCGTGGCAGTGTGAACGCAGATCTCGGTATCGATCCGGAGAACCCACCCGATCTGCCGCCGATGAGAGGGCCCGACGCCGGCCCGCAAGATCAGGATCAGGAAGGTGACGCGACATGAGCAGCGAGCAGCCCACGCCGTTGCGGTACGACCAGGCCGGGTTGAGCGGCAGGCGTGCGCACGTGCTCGTCGACGAACCCACCGATGAGATCGACTGGCCGGCGAACCTGCCCGCGGGTATCAAAACCGTTGTCATCGTGGACGACACCCCGAACCCGCACCACACCCTGAGGGTGCATCCGGTCGACGATCCCGATCGGGTCGCGCTCGTGGTGTTCGACCAGTTGGCGTTGTACCAGGACGGTGGGGAGTAGGCATGGACCCGCGACGAATTGAGCTCAACCGCAAGCACAGCCGGGAGATGGGCGCGCTGTTCAACCAGTTCCTGGAGATCCATCCTGATGTCGAATCGGAGATGCACGGCACCCAGATGACACCGGAGCAGGATGCGGAGTGGACAGCATTCAGCGCAGCCCTCCTGGCCAGGCAACAGGCCGAACGCGCTGCACTCGCCGATGTGATCGAAGCCGAGCAGAAGAACACGGGAAGGTAGACGCGATGGAAGCGACGCAGGCGATCTCGATGGTCGCAGACTGGATCAGGTCGCGAGGGCTCGACTATCCGACCGAAGGTCTGGCAGCCGATCGCTTCGACAAGGGCTGGAGCGTGTACGCACCGGTCGATGTCGACGACAGCGATCCGATGGCGTTCCTGGATATCCCGGTCGGGCGGTCGATCTTCCTGGTGGGAGACTCCGGGCGCATCGAAGAGGTGTCGTCGTCGATTCCACCGCAGCAGGCGCGCGACCAGTTCAGCGCGCAGGAACCCGCGGCCAAGTCGAACGGTGCGGCTCAGTCGAACGGTGACGCCTCCGACGAAGCGGCCTTCATGGCCGAGTTCGAGCGGCAGTTCCGGTTGGCTGCCGCCGACGACCCGGGCGTGATCGCCGACTTCACGATCGTCGACGAGCCACCCGCGCCCGTCGGCGACGCACCGACCAGTGCGGACGCTGCGACGGCCGAGGATGCCTCCCGCCTCATCGACTCGATCGTGCAGCAGTTGGCGCAGCTCGGCCCAGAAGGCTGGGAGGAATTCTCCGCGGTGTTCGCTTTCACCGTCACCTCCCAGATCGCCCAGCTGCAGTTCTGGGCTCAGGACCGGACGGGCCTGGTCCCGGTGCCGCAGCCGATCGCCGACCTGGTGCGCGAACAACGAGAGATCTCGGCCCGCATGAGTGCCGGACCCTGGTGGCGACTGCTGCTGAACGTCACCAACACCGGTCAGGCGACGGTCGACTACGACTACGGCGACGAGCCGTTCCCGGACGACCAGATCGTCGCGGCAGAGCACTACCGCAACGACCTCGACACCTATCCGCGTACGCAGGTGCCGGTGTGGCTTGCCGGCTACACCGCCGGGCCCGATGCGCAGGGGCGCGACGCCGCCCGGGCTGCGGACGCGGCCCGGGCCGACGAGGCCGTAGGGCGCGACGCCGTCGTCACCGACCAGATCCCGCCGCTTCCCGATCTGCTGGCGCGGTGGGCGGTGCTGTCGGCCGCCTATGTCGGAATCGGGTCGGGCTGGGGCCCGCGGATCTATCCCGGGTATGCCTGGTTCGAGAGCGATGCCCGCAGCGGGTCGACGCTGTTCCTGCTGCCCGGTGACCGCGCGGTCCTCTCCGGTGGAAAATGGAATAGCGGGTTGCTGGAAGCTGCCTACAACGGCGGTGGTCCGCTACCCGACCTCTACGGCGGAGCCCCGGCGTGGGTCAACGACTCCGTGTTGAACACCCGAAATCGCAACGGACTGCTGAGCTTCTGCTTCTGGTGGGCGAACGGTCAGTGGCATCGCGGCCCAACCGACACCTCCGGCGAACTCGACATACCGGTTCCGGCAGTCTGGACACCGGAGGCAACAGTCGCCGCGATGGTGACTCAGACCGGGGCGGACACGCTCGATCGGTGCCAGGCACTGCTGGAGGTCGCCACCGAGGGCACTGCCACGGTCGACGACGTGGCGGCAGTGTTCGACGATCTCCCCGACGCGCAGGTGGACGCTGCAGCCAACCAGCTGAGCTTGGCGGGTCTGCTGACCTAGAACTGGCGGGCAGCTGAACTCTCGGCGAACAAGGCCGTCTGACATGGCGGTCTGCGGTATCGCGCAATAACGTGAATTGCGATGCTGCACGGAACTTTTCGCCGATGGGGGATCGGATGACCCTGCAGATTCCCGGCCCGCTGCAATGGGTGTCGTATCTCGTCGGCTCGCAATGGCCCAAGGGTGACGAAGACGCGATGTATCGCATCGGCGGTGAATGGGGTAGTCGCGCCGAACAATTGAGAGAGCTGATACCCGAACTGAACCGAATGCGCGCCAGCACCAGTGCAGTCCTGCAGGGTGTGACCGCCGGCACCGCTGACCAGCAGTTCGCGTTGCTGTTCGACGGTGATGCCACGGTCGACAAACTCGCCGATGCGATGGCGGCACTCGGTGAGCTCGCCGAAAGTACCGGCAAGAACATCGAATACACCAAATTGCAGATCTTGACGTCGTTGGCCATCGCGGCGTTCGAGATCTCCTGGGCACTGGCTCAGACCTCGGTCACCTTCGGAGCATCAGCAGCTGAGATCCCGCTCATCGAGGCTTCGACCTCCGCCGCGATCCAGCGGATGGTGTCGGTGGCGCTCAAAGACCTCATGACCGACCTGGGCAAGGCGATGACCAAGACCACGGTGCACCGGATCATCAAGAAGTCCGGCGTCGAGGCGTCCGAGGCTCTCGGGCAGGAACTGTTCATCCAGAACATCCAGCAGTCCAAGGGACATCAGAACGGCTACGACTGGAACCGGCTCGGAACCGTCGCACTCGCCAACTCCGTCGGTGGTGCCACCCAGGGCACGGTCAGCATCTACGGCCAGCGGCTGGTGGGAAATTCGACGGTCAAGGGTGCAGCCGTCGGATACGTCGCAGGCATGTCGAAGAAGGTGACCGGTGCACTGGCCACCGGCAGCGAGATCGACCCGGTTTCCGTCCTCGGATCGGTGCCCACTGCGGTCACCGGCGGGGTCAGGGGCCGAGCCGCGGCGCACAGCAACAGGGCGTCGACGGCGGACGGCGGGGGCGCCGCGGCGGCGAATGGCGGGGGAGACGGGGACTAGACGTGGACAACGACGCGGCACGCCATGAACTCATCGATGCGCTTGCGCTCGTGCAGGAACAGTTCGCCGATCTTGCCGTGGTCGAGGAGGAGCGGGCAACGCTATCCTCATCGGCCACCAGTGCTGATGGCACCGTCACGGTGACCGTGGACTGCGACGGCGTCGTCATCGACACTGCGGTCAGCGAAACATACTTGGATGACCACGATCTCGCCGACCTCGGTCGGCACATCACCGGCGCAGCCCAGGACGCCGCCCGTGACGTCGCGCTGAAATCGGCGGAACTGCTCGCACCACTGGCCGAGCGACGGGAGCGGATGCCGTCGCTGTCCGACATCGTCGAGGGTGCACCCGACATCAGAGATCTGTTGTCGACCGTGGCGCCGCAGCAGGCGAGGCATTTCAACGGCAGTGACGAACCCGACGACTACCCCACCGTGAGGAGCGCGCGATGACCGTACCGCTGGGCGTCACGCCGGCCGACCTGCGGGGCACCGCGCGATACCTCGCCTCCGTCAGCAACGACATGAAAGCCGTGCAAACAGCGCTGATGCAGATGCTCAGCGGTGAAGGCGAAGCCTGGGGGCACGACAAGATCGGCAAGCAGTTCGCCGACGGCGGCAAAGGCTATAAGGCACAGCTGGATTGGGTCGACGGATCGATCACCGCGAAGACCGACCTGCTCGACTACTACGCCGACGGCCTGCACCTCACCGCCGACGCCCTGGAACAACAAGACAAGCCCTGACTCACTCTGAACGACCCGGAGTGAACTGCTGCGACTGAGGTTGTCGCGCGGGTCCGGGCTGGACAGCCGAGTCGGGCTTCCAGGTGGTGCCGCGCTGCGGAATGCGGCGGCGAGACTCGGGCTGCTCGGGCCTCGCGTTCTCCGACTGCTCCGCTTCCTCGTCGGCGCCGACCACGGGTACCGAGGCCTCCGAGTCGCCCATGACGTCCTTGCCGTTCTTCTTGCGGCGCAACGCCTTGTTGACCTGGTGGCCCTTGCCGTTCTGATCGCCGGCGCGTTGGCCCGCGGCCGGGGCACCCGCTCCGGGACTGCCCGCGCCCGCACCGAGACCGGCACCGGCCCCGGCCGCCCCGGCGGGCATCTTCGCCGCGGCGGTCGCGGGCGCTCCCGTCGGAAGGGCACTTGGGAGGCCCCGCAATGGAACTCCGCCGCCGGCGCCGCCGGCACCCTTGCCGGCGCCCGCACCACCGAGTCCCTGCGGACCGAGGCCGAGGACACCCTCGGGCGGGCCCTTCGGCATGTCGCCGAGCGGATTCTGTTGGGCGGCGTTCTTGGCGGCATCCATCGCCTGGCCCATCGCGTCCTTGGCGGCGTTGGTTGCCGTGTCCATCGCCGACTTGGCAGGGTCGGTCAGGCTCTCGAGAGCATCCTTGGTGGGATCAGTGGTGAGATCCTTTTGGTCGATGGGCTTTTGGTCGATCGGTTTGAGCTTGTCGAGGTCGGTCGGTTTGTTGGCGTTCAGCTTGTCGAGAGCCGACTTGTCGAAGGGCTTGATGCCTCCGGGGCCGCCGCTCGGACTGAACGGGCTCGTACCACCCGGTCCTCCGCCCGGCCCGCCGGGGCCGGTCGGATCGGTGGGAGCCTCGAACTTCATGTTCGGCAGCGGAGGAAGATTGGGGAAATTCGTGGCGACCGCTGCGATGGCCGGCGCGTACGTGTCGTCAAAGACCTGCACCGCGGCGGTGTAATCATCTATCGATTGCTGGAGTCGTTTCTTTGCGTCGACCGCGGTATCTACGTTCACATAGCCGCCATCGCGGTTCCTCAGATGGCCTGTGTCGTCGAAGTGGTACTCGTTGTTGAATTTGGTCACTTCGTCTTGGAGATTTTTCCAATTTTTGTTGTCAACATCTTCGATCAGGTTGTGATTGTCGAACTCCTTGAATTTGGTTTGAACCGTGTCGAATGCGGCACTCAGTACCTTCAGCCGGTCAGAGATCTCCTCCGACGATGCGGCAAAATCGTAGATTGAAGTCTTGGTCACCTGCTTGGACGCCGCTTCAGCCATGGTGGCACTGTCGCCGGACCACTTTCCCTCAATTGCCTTGTCGACGTTGTCCCTGAAGGTCTCGGAAATCTCCTTCAGGTTGGCCCCGTGAGTCGTCCAGTTGCCTGCCAGCGTATTGATATCCGTAGGCTTCAACGCGGCGGCTTCTGTGCGAAGCTCTCCGAAGGTCCAGCTCTCCCAGTTGATGGCTTTGCCGCCAGTGGTTGCCGCGGTCACTGCATCTTGAACACTTCGATCGGATGTCAACCCTGGAATTTCGTCGAGCGTTGAAGTGTCGATATTCGCCGGGTCTTTGTCTGGGACATGTTCGTCTTTGTGTATGCCCACAACGGACTTGTCTTCCAAACTGTCGCTGTCGAAAGTCCAGCGACTTGGCGGGCCACCGTCTCCCATGAGGGTGTCCCACTCCGATTGGGTCCAGTTGGGGGCGTACGAGGTGACCATCTCGCCGCCGAACAAGGCGCCCATTTCATTTCCGAAGCCGCTCATCGTCTGCTACCTGCTGGCCTGTTTGCGAGGGCTAGCTGCCATCGTGCGCCTTCAGGGCATTCGCAGCGTCCTTTGCGGTTTTCACGAAATCTGTGGTCTGAGCCAGCTGCTCCCTGACGTAATCGGTCAGCGCTTTACCCTTCGCGTTGAACGCCGTCTCCATGGCCTTCGCCAAGTCGTTCTTGGAATTTGCACCGAAGTAGCCTGTGGTGTCGTCCAAGGCATTCGTGATGATCGCCTGCAACTTGTCCTCGTAAGGTTTGAAGGCACTCGTCTCGAGTTGGTCGACAACACCCGGCTCGAGATGTAGGTAGAGCTTTCCATCAGCGGTAGCGGCGTCCAGGCCGCCCCAGGGACTGGTCATGGTTCTCCTCTTCGGCGATCGTTACGGTCGGGCTGGATCTGATCGTGCTGCATTGAACGGCAACGTCACCTCTTTCTCGATTCGAAGCAGGACCGCGGCCGAGTTGACGAAATTCCCGGCCGCGAACAGCATGACCAGGTCGCCCGGTTTGGCGATCTTGTGGTTCATCAGATAGGCGAGGCTCACCCCGAAGTCCGAGACGGTCAGATGCCCGAACTCTGCCGCGAATTCATGCAGACCGGGGGTCGGCCGCAGCTTGGAATACATTGCCAGCGCGTCTGTCACCTGTCTCGGCTTGATGAATGACGGGGCAAACCAATCGATGTCTTCCGGCTTGAGGCCAGCGCGTTCATAGCATTCGATCACGGTGCCGACCGCTACCCGAAAACTGGCCATGGCGTTGTCCTTCACCGTGCCTGGGCCACGTCGGTCATAGTTCTCCCACCGCGCGATCCAATCCGCCAGAGTCGGAAACGTCGGGTCATCTATGGCGCCGTCAGCCCGGCCGTGCATCATGCCGGCCGACGGATTGTGGGACCGTGCCGCGGCAGACACAACTCGGGCGAACCCTTCGGTCCGGTTCAGGAGTGCGCAGAAACCGCTGTCACCCAACAGCGAACCCTCGGTCGCCGGGCTGGCCGCGTACTCGTGCCGGTCGAAGTAGAAGATGCTGTCGCCGCCGGTCACCATGGCGTGGTCGCCGGCCCAACCCGCCTGTAGCACCGCGTCGGCGAGCATCAGGCCGTACAAGCCACCAGAACAGAACTGCCGGATCTCGGTCGCGGAACCGGCCGACGTCCTGCCCAGCACCGACTGCTGGATTGAATTCGTGATCGGCCAGAAATGTTCACCCTGGTACAGGGTGCCGCAATGAAAGGATGCCGCCATGCTGTCTGCTGCCGCGGACAGCGCGGACGGACTGATTTGCCGCGCAGCGATTTCCACCATCTCGTGCACCGACTGCATTTCCGATGCTGCGGTCGCGAGGTGCATCGGGCGACCGGCGCTGTCCGTGCCGCCCGGTATGTACGTCGAAACCGTACTAAGGAAGGCCATTGAACTCTCGGTCCGATCGCGCCGCGGCAAGTCGATCTTCTGCGGCCTGCGACTGCGCAGTCTCGACCTTCTTGAAGGCGGCCAGCATGTTGGCGACAGTCGCCGGAATGATCTGGAACGAAGTGAGGCCCTCGTTGACCAGGTATGCACCGTCGTCGGCAACGTTGATCAAGGTCAGGTGGTTCTCGTTGCGCAGGGTGTAATCCTTCGTGAATTCCGAAGACCCCGACAGGAGAATTGAACCGGTGACGCGCGCGTCACGCAGAACCTTCGCGGGAGTCTCGTCCTCGAACAGGCCATCCTGCCGTGGTCTGGTGCCGGGCTGGTAGTCAGGCAAAGCCTCGAGGACGACCGGTGGAAAGTCGATGTTGGCGCACCCGATGATCTGGATGTCTTCGCCGAAGATGGTCTCTCGGCTGGGATCCTGGGTGATGACGGCGCAATAACCCGACGTTCCGATCACACCGAACAGGCGATACAGCCGTGTCCCGGTGCCTTCCTCGATCTGTCCGAACCCCTGCAGTAGGAACACCGGGGAGCGAAGGGCGTCGAGTATGAGAAGTCGAACAGGGGTCATCCCGGCGCGCTGACGGGCCAGAGCGGTCTGCCGATCGGCCTCCAGTTCACCCTTGTACTGCTGCTTGCTGTTTCGATATGCCAGAGGGAACGGCAGCCGGTCGAGGCCGATCACTTCACACAAGCACCGGAAGTCGAAGCCACTCATGAACCACGGCTCGACGTCATGGCGTAGCGGGGCCACTTTGTCGGTGATCACGTTGAGCCCCTTTCTCTCTGGCAGCTGGAAACCGGATGCGTAAGCGGGCTCGGTCGCGATGGAGCCATCGACCGAGCCCGCCGACGAACGGCCTTGCTAGAAGCCGCCCGCAAGATGCCTGTCGAGTGCCGCGGCGTCTTCCTGCGACTGATTTCCGCCGGACCTGGTCTGGGTGATCTCGTTCAGGATCGCGTCCATCTGCTGCAGGATCTGAGTCTGCTGCGTGTGCAGCGTCGCAGCGGCCTCGCCCTCGTATACGCCCTGCAACGCGGTGAAGACCTGGCTTACCTCCTCGCGCATGGCCTGCGCGTTGTTGGTCGCGCCCTGAATGTCGTCCAGGGACGCGTAGTTGGATCCGTACTGGTACCGAATGCTATCCGTATCCATTGATCAAACCTTTCGATTTCTAGTCGGCGTCGTGGCTGACAAGCGCGTTGATATCGGACTTACCCTTGTCGACGATGTGCTGCAGGTTGTTGATGACGTAGTTGAAGTCCTCGTGATGCTGCGTCATGATGCCGCGGAACTTCGCCGCCTTGCCGCCCGTCCAGGAACTGGCGGTCATCGCCTCGGTCTGGTCGAGGATCTGGGAAGCCAGCCGCCTGACATCCATCATCTGTTTGTCGATGTTCTCGATCTTGCTCTGGGCTTCCGCGGGCGTCAGATGGAGCGTCATGCCTTACCTCTCTTTGTCGAAACCGGCATGAATCGCCGGACGGTGGTTGAGAATTCGCTGTTGAACACGGAGCGGATCTAGCGGTCCCCCCATCTGTAGCCGGACAGCTCGACAAGTTGGCCGATGGCCTGCTTGACCGTGTGATCCGACCCCGGCTTGAGGGTGGTCCACAACTGCCCGCTGGGTGAGGAGCTCGGGGCGCCGACGATCCGTCCGCGTTTGGTGTAGAACACGCCGACCGCCCCGGCAGAACGTGAGATCCGGTCCAGTTCGGCATCGAGTGCGTGGTAGACGATCTCGGCGAAGGCCAGCCGTGCGGCCAGTGCCGAGCCCAGCATCATCGCGGTGCGGGTGTCGGCCCCGAGCGCCCGGATCCGGTCGGACAACTCGGTGGGGTCATGGGTGTCAGACAGGGCCTGGACGACCTCGGTCAGCGGCGCACCGACGGGACTGATCTCGGCGGGGACGGACGCAGGCAGCCGACGCAGCAGGGCGCCAGTGGCGCTGGAAAGGTTGGCGCCGTCGTCGATCAGGTCCAAGGTGATCTCGTCACCGACCCGGCAGGCCGCGACGCACCGGGTGCCGTGGCGCACGACCGCGACGCGGGCCAGCCCGTCGGGGGTGACCAGGCGCATCGCGAGCTCACGGTCGGGCCGTTGCAGCGACTGCACGATCTCGGCGAGATCGGGGCCCACCTCCCCGCCCGGCAGTAGGCCGCGCTCGGCCAGGGTTCTGGTCGCTCGGCCGACTGCCTCGGCCCGAGCGGTTCCGGTGGGATGCCGGGATCGCAGATTCAACACCAACGGCAGGGACTGGACACCGAGTCTCGCTGCCAGAACCTGAAGTTCGTCGTCCGTGACGACTGGGGCAAGCGATGCCGTCATAGGCTCAGCCCCCGGTCGACGCCGATCACCGGCGGAGTGACCCAACGGTTGTCCACCTGCTCGAGCGTGCGCTCGGGTTCGTCGGCGAAGCCCTCGCCTGCGGGTACCTCGGGGGCAGCCAGTTCGTCGAACACCGCGGTATCCGGACCCCAACTGACGTTCGACACCATGAACGGTGCGTCGTTCTGCTGCGCGGTGGGAAGCCAGGACTGCCCGGCGTCGGACACCCCGGCGCCGGGTTCTCCCGCCCCGTCGAGGGTCGCCGCGGGTTGCACCGACTCGTAGTCGCGGCTCTGGTCGTTACGGCCCATGGCGCCCATCGGCGCATAGGGTGTGCCACCCATCCCGGTGCCCGAGGAACCGCCGCTGCCGGCGAATCCGGTCTTCTGCAACGCCTTCGGGTCGGTGCTCGACTTGATGCTCGGTGCGACCATCGGCGCGAGCGGCGGGGGCGGCACCGCAGGGGCGCCACCTGCTGCCGCGCCGCCACCGCCGGGTGCCCCTTCACCGCCCTGTTCGGCCGCCAGGGCATTGCCCTTCGACACCTGTGGAGGTGGGGGCTGCTCCCACGGCTGGGCCAGGGGAGCAGCGGCCTCCTCGTACTGCTGCATGACGGCCGCTGCGTTGGCCGCATCGGCGGTGGCGGCCGCGTCGAACTCGGCGAACGTCCCGGTCAGCACGGCCCCGTTGTATGCGGCCAGCGAGGCCATCATGTCCTGGGCCGCCCGTGCCTCGACGGCCTCCGACACGCTGGGCATGGCGAGCACCGCCACCGTGTTGGCGACCGCGGCCTCCTCGGCGCGTTGACCGTTGGCTGCCGCGCTGAGGCTGATCGCCTGCAGCCACTGACCGAATTCTTCCAGGCGCTGTGCCGCCGCGTTGGAGGCCTGGCTGTCCCAGGCGGTCCGCAGACGGGCCACGAGCTTGTCGAAATCGACTGAGACGTTGGCCAATTCGTTGGCGACCCGGATCCAGGCTGCGCCGGCACCCCCGACCGATGCCGGACCGGGCCCCTCGGTGAGGTCACGCGCCAGCTGCTCGGTGCTGCGTGACTCCCACGCAACGTCGGTGAACCCCACGCCCAGAAACCTCCCCTCGCAGAACAGAAGCAGATGTAGGAATGACTGTCAGCCGGCGAAGTCCTCCGAGGCGGCAATGTTGGACGAATGACCGCGCAGTGTCGCCGCCACCTCGTGGACCTCGGCCATCCCCTGGTCGGTGGAGGTCCCGAACGAGGTGTGGACCTCGTTGAGAGTCTGGGCAACTCGTTGTGACACCTCGTCACGGCCCGACGGGGTCACCGTGAGGTTGGGCGCCTCGTCGGTCATCACCCGCCCTACCCGGTTGGCGAGTTCGTCGAGTTGGCGGCTGATCTCCTGCACCTCTGCGGGCTGGATGGACATTCCGTCGCTGTCGGCCATGACCGTTCTCCTTGGTTGGGATGACTAGATCCGGAGTTCGACGTCCGGAGTCTGATACGGGTCGGCCTCCCCGAGGACCGGGGGTGCCGCAGTGCCGAGATCGCCGACGATCTCGCTGCCTTGGTCGGTGGTGTGCAGGAAGGACGCCGAAGTGTGGTTGTTGCCGGACGAGGCGTTCGCACCCTGCCCGGCGCCCGCGCCCATCGCCCCCATGGGTGCGCCGCCCATCATGCCCGGTGAGCCGACACCGCCGACCCGCGGCCCGGCTGATTGTGCTGGGGCGCTGGTAGTTTCGGCCTGAATCATGGCTGACATCGGTAGTGACCGGGGTCCGGGCATGCCGCCGCCCCCGATTCCGCCGCCGACACCGCCGGCGCCCATTCCACCGCCCGCGAGCGCGGGGTCGCCTTCACCTTCTCCCGCAGCGTCGGCGGCAGGGTCCATCGGATCGATCGCGGGATTCGCGGCGTTCTGACTGGCTGCCGACGCCGCGCCGGTGCCGGCCTGCACTCCTGCCTCGGCGCCTTTGATCGCCATCGGCATCAGCGGGGCCAGTCCGGCCAGCGACGAGGCACCCTCGGGTGCGGCGGTGATGCCCACCGGTGCACCGGCCGTGGTGACCTGGGCGGCCTGGGTGGCCAGTGAGGTCTGCAGTTCGGTCATCACCTCGGCTGTGGTGGCAATTGCCTTGTTGGCAGCGGCGATTGCGGCGGCCCACCCCCACGGGAAGATGATCATGGGCCCGATGGCGGCAATCGTCGCGGCGAACTCGGTGATGATGGCGATGAGTCGGACCCTGGCCTGTCCGACGTCGGCGGCGGCCGCGGTCAAACTGCTACTCAGCGCATCGGATTGGGCACCTACCTCGGCGCCGTCGGAAATGGCTGTCGTGGTCTTGGCCGCCGCGGCGGTACCGGACGCGCCCTGCCAGGCGTCGCCCGCCGCACTGACCGACTTCGCCATCGGACCGCCGGTGGACTGGAACATCTTGGCGATGGCCGGCAGCATCGTCGTCGGATCGACCCCATCGAACATGCCGCTGCCCAGCGTGCTGAGGGCATCGGTGACGGGGCTGATCAAGGCGCTCGGATCCATGGGATTCGCCGGTGGCTGCTGTTCGGGTTGACCTTCGGGTGGCGGTTCTTCTGCGGGCTTTTGATCCGCAATTGGCGGCAAACCCAGCCGGTCAAGAATTTGTCGGACTGGCAAATTCAGAAAGTCTTGCAGATTCTGTTCTTGAGCAGCTATGACCGGTGTGGCGTCGTAGCCGGGAACGCGTTGAGCCAACTGTCCAACTGGCGTTACCGGCTGGGGAGGCAAAACTGTGGGCATATGGCGTCGGGCCTAGGCGTCGTCGTTGGACAGGACGGCGGAGCGGGCCCCTTCGGTGGCGGCTCCGGTGGCGGCGTGCACTCCGCCCACGAGCAGTGTGCCGGCCAAATTATGGGCTTGAGCTGGGCCGAATGCTGCCAGATAGACCGCACCGATCGGTCCGAGTGCAGCTGCCGCGGACATCAGCATCGCCGCTGAGTCGGCCGATCCAGCTGTGGTTATCGCGGATGCGGCCGCCTCGTTCGCAGCGGAAAAGGTAGCCATTCCCGAAGGTTGGGCGGCGAAAATGTCGCTCATCGTGCTGATACCTTTCCAGCTGGAAGCGGGGGTTGTGTGGGCACGAGACCAATAAACTATAGCCGCGGCCACCCTCTGCAGCTAACTGAATTTTCCGCGAATAATCCGTGTAGATCGTTCGTTTCGGTAATTAGTGCAATGGAGAAAATTGCTGATCGCGGTGATTTTTGAGTGGTTTCTGGGTGCACGCTGGGAAGGTGCTGTCGCCGGGTGTTTGCCGGATCAGGGGGCGACGTGGCGCGAGTGAATCATCTTGCGATGCCGCCCAATCCATGCGCGCCTGCCGATGATTGCGGGTAACTACCTGTGCGGTAACCGATTCGAATATCGACAGCGAACGTCAATTACCAAGGCCGATAGCGGATTGTCAGCGTGAAACCCGCCCGGGTGACAGATGAGCGAAACTAGCCCTTCGGTTCGAAGGCGCTGCCGTCCCATCGCGTCAGCGGAGCCTGGTTCAGTTCCTGCATGCGCTGCGCGAACTCCTGAGACAGATACTGCTGACGGGCCGTCGCTACCTGCGCGGCAGCGTCGGCGGTTTCGACGATCAGCTTGGCGAGTGCGTCCGTACCCAGCTTGTGCGCGGCGGGCCCGAGCCACAGCCCGGTGAGGGCGCCCATGCCGTCGACCTCGGCGCTGACGTTCCCGTCACGGCTGGTGACCCGTGCCGAAATCGATTGGCAGTGCTCATCCATCGCCTGCACCAGGTCACGCTGCTTGCGGATGCGCCCGACCAGCGAGTCGGCGAGCCCGGTCATACCGACCTGCCCCAGGTGGACGGTAGCTCGCCCTCCTCGCCCTGCACCTCGTCTTCGGCGCGGGCCAACTCCTCCGCGGTCGCCAACTGCAAGGGTTCGATGACCGATGCGCTGTAACCCTTTTCGGCCAGGTCACGCCTGCGTTCGACCTGGGCGCGGGCCGCAGACAAGCGGCACAACGCCAGGATTTCGTCGGCCAGTTGTGCGGGTGGCTTCTTCAACTCGACGGCGTCGAGGCGAAGTGCGACCGGCAGACCCCGTTCGGTGGTGTGCACCGAAATCGTTCCGCCAGGTGACTGCACCGGCTGTGACATTCTGCTCAACTTAGTACACTCGCGGGCGAATCGCGGCTGAGGCTGCAGTGAGGAGATGTGTCACCTCCGATGAATGGATCCACCGATGCGCAGCGGGTTTTCGATGCCGGAGTGCTGTCGCTCGGCATTCCCATCGACGGATTGGAGACCGAGCGCGACCTGCCCTACGCGGCCCTCGCGTTCCGTCGGGCCACGGAATATGACCCGGATATGTGCGACGCGTGGCTGGGTCGCGCCGCCGCCGGCGACACCGGCCCCGAGGTCGTCTACCACCTGTACCGAACCAGCACACTCACGTTGTTCCGCGAGCAGCGCAGACTCGGTCTGCCGCAACGGGCATTGAGTGGACGCTTCCAGACCGGCCTCTACCTCGACTACCCGTTGAGCACCAAGACCGAGATGTGGCTCGCCTACGCGGCCAGCATGATCGGCGCCAGAGATTTCGACGAGGCCGAGCAGGTGCTCGACAAGCTGGACCAGGCCACGACCGCATCCGACGGCGACACCGCTGAGATCCGTGCGTACATCCGTGGCGTACTGCACTTCACGACGCAGCGCTGGCCCGACGTGCTGAGCGCGTTGAGCAGATCGGGATCGTTCACCGACAACTACATCGGCGCCGGCGCTGATCTCATGGTCGGATCGGCGTGTGCACAGATGGGACTGTTCGGAGAGGGTATCCGCCGGCTCGACCGGGCCGTCGAGGGTCCGGTTCCGGGAGCGCGGCGGGCCGCGGAGTTCTGCAAGGGGCTGACCCTGCGGGAGATGGGCGAAGAGCAGGACGCCCGGGTGATCTTCGAACGGATCTACAGCGAGGACCCGGGATTCGAGGCCAACGCTGCGGCGCTGGCCGATCCGAAGTACCGGTTGGTGGTCACCTCGAAGGAGATCGTCGACTCGCGTACCGACCGCTGGGACCCGGCCAGCGTGCCGTCGGCAGAGGACCTCCTGGCGGACGATCTGTCGGAACGGGGCAACGAATACCTACAGGCGGCGCAGCAGGAACTGGACCGACAGATCGGCTTGTCAGAGGTCAAACTCCAAGTCGCCAAATTGAAGTCGGCGGCGATGCTGGCAAAGGTCCGCGGGGACAAGGGGCTCAGTTCGGCCGCGCGCAGTCTGCACCTGGCGTTCACCGGCCCGCCCGGAACCGGCAAGACCACGATCGCCCGGGTCGTGGCGCAGACCTACTGCGGGCTGGGGTTGCTGCGCACGCCGAACATCGTGGAGGCCAAACGCCACGATTTCGTCGGCCAGCATCTCGGCAGTACCGCGATCAAAACCACCGCGCTGATCGACTCGGCCATGGACGGCGTGCTGTTCATCGACGAGGCCTACACGTTGATCCAGACCGGACTGTCCGGCGGCGACGCCTTCGGCCGTGAGGCGGTCGACACCCTGCTGGCCCGCATGGAGAACGACCGCGACCGCCTGGTGGTCATCATCGCCGGCTACGACGGTGAGATCGATCGATTCCTGGCCTCCAACGACGGCCTCGCGTCGCGATTCACCAAACGAATCCGATTCAGCTCCTACGGTCCGCACGAACTCGGGGATATCGGCAAGCTCGTCGCCCGCACCAGAGACTCCGAATTGTCGGACGCCGCTTACGAAGAACTCGTCACCGCGTGCATCGGGCTGTGCCAGAGCGAGGCGCTCGACCAGTCGGGACAACTGCGTCCAAGCATCGATCTGGCCGGTAACGGCCGCTTCGTCCGTAACGTCATCGAGGCAGCCGAAGAGGAACGCGAATACCGGCTCAGTGAACTCCACGGCATGAATCTGTCGGAACTCGACGAAGCGCAGCTGATGCGGATCGAGCCGGTGGACATGCGGGCCGCGCTCAAACAGGTACTCGGCATGACGGCATCGAGTTGACCGGAGGGAAGTAGCCATGACCGACAGCGACGACGAGCGGTTGAGCGTTGGGCCCCCGGAGCCGACGCCGTTCACGTCCATCACACCGCGGACCGCAGATGGTCAGCGTCCGTCGGTGGTGCCCAGCAACGGCGAACTCGGCCTGGTCCGTGCCTCGCCCACCCCGAGGTCGGGTTGGCGCAAAGCCGTCTACCGGGCCACGGGTATGAATCCCGGTGTCTCCGAGCAGGAGTCGGCCCACAAGACCCTCATGGATCGGGTCAACCAACCGGTGGTCGGTGGACCGTTCAACATCGCCCTGCTGTCTCAGAAGGGTGGAGTGGGCAAAACCACCACCACGGTTGGGTTGGGGGCGACACTTGCCGCGACCCGCGGTGACCGGGTGATCGCGGTGGATGCCAACCCCGACTTCGGCACGCTGGCCCAGCGCGGACCCAACGAATGCAGTTCCACGGTGCGCGACGTGCTCATCGACGACGGCATCTCGCGGTACTCCGACATCCGCCGCCACACCTCCCAGAGCACCAGCCGCCTGGAGATCTTGGCCTCCGAGCGGGACCCGGCCACCTCAGAGGCGTTCTCGGAGCACGACTATCGCGGTGTCCTGAGTGTGCTGCAGCGCTTCTACAACATCATCCTGACCGACTGCGGCACCGGGTTGGTGCACTCGGCGATGGCGGGAGTGCTGGATGTGGCTGATGCGATCGTGATCGTCGCATCGCCTGCCATCGACTCGGCGCGGAGCGCCCTTGCCACGTTGGATTGGCTTGAGCGCAACGGTTATTCGCACCTGGTGCCGAAGGCGGTCGTGGTGGTCAGCGCCTCGCGCCCCGGTGCACTGGGGCTGGACATGGGGCAGCTGTCCAACCATTTCTTGCCCAGGGTGCGGGCCCTGCACGTGATTCCGTTCGACGATCACCTCGCCGAAGGTGCCGAGGTGGATCTCGGTTTCCTCAGCCGGCCGACCCGGCAGGCCTTCCTGGAACTGGCTTCCACCGTCGCCGACCTCTTCTCGGTGGCACCGCAGGTCAACCGGCGCGCCTGACGGCAATCACCGGCCGTTTCGGGCGATCACGATCTGCGGCAGGTTCAGCCCGCCGCGCAGCGTGAGCTCGATCGACGGGTCGGCGTGGCGGGCCAGGCTGCGCAATGCCGAGGGGCTGTAGCTGCGCAGCGAGCTGATGACCCCGTCGTGCACGAACGGCAGCACTGCGGCCATGGGCAGCATCGTCGCCAGGCGCAACAGGTGCAGCGGGGCGGGCGGTCGCGGCAGATCGATGATCAGCAGCGTTTCGGCAACCCGGGTGCCCTCGGCGAACACCCGCGCGGCCTGCGCCGGGCGCAGATGGTGAAACGACAAGGCGAACAGGACCAGGTCGTAGCTGTCTTCGGCGGCATCGATCTCGGTGGCGTCCATCTGGCGGACCTCCGCGCGGGGATGGCTGCCGAGGTCACTCGCGGCGATGCGGGCGACCGAATCCGGATCGAGGTCGGTGACGGTGACCTGTGCGGACGGATGGTCGGCCAGCAGCTGCCGCGATACGCCGCCGTGCCCGGCGCCCAGTTCCAGGATCCGCGGATCGGCTACGTCGGCGACCAGATCGAGCGCGATCGCGGCGAAGCGCTGATGGTTCCTGAAGAACCGGCCGGTCCAGTCCAGGGCGCCGATCACCTGGTTCTTGGTCGATTCGTCCACATCGTCACGGTCCAGGTACTCCTGCCGATCCGTTTCCAGTAACCGATCCAGGCACGACGCGCGGAATCCGCCTCTGGGCATCCGGTCGATATCTGAGGGGTCGGGAGCCATGTAGGCCATCATGTACGAATGTCCGCGGACTTCGTAGCTGCAATCGACCAGGGCACGACCAGCACCCGATGCATGATCTTCGATCATGCCGGCGCCGAGGTGGGCCGCCATCAGCTGGAACACCAGCAGATTCTGCCCAAGGCCGGATGGGTGGAACACAATCCGGTGGAGATCTGGGAACGCACCTCCGCGGCGATCATGACCGCACTGAACAAGACCAACCTGGCGGCCGGGGACCTTGCTGCGCTGGGCATTACCAATCAGCGGGAGACCACGTTGGTCTGGAACCGTCACACCGGCAGGCCGTACCACAACGCCATCGTCTGGCAGGACACCCGCACGGACCGCATTGCCGCCGCGTTGGACCGCGATGGCCGCGGCGACGTGATCCGGCGCAAGGCCGGGCTGCCGCCCGCGACCTACTTCTCGGGCGGCAAGATCCAGTGGATCCTGGACAACGTCGATGGCGTCCGGCGCGACGCCGAGAACGGTGACGCGATCTTCGGTACGCCGGACAGCTGGGTGACCTGGAACCTCACCGGTGGCTATCGGGGCGGTGAGCACGTCACCGACGTCACCAACGCCAGCCGCACCATGCTGATGAACCTGGAAACCCTGGACTGGGACGACGAGTTGTTGTCGTTCTTCTCGATCCCGCGGCAGATGCTGCCCGAGATCAAGCCGTCATCCAATCCGGCCTCCTTCGGGAGCACCCGAGACAACGGGCCGCTGGCCGGGCAGGTTCCGGTGACCGGCATCCTCGGCGATCAGCAGGCCGCCATGGTGGGGCAGGTGTGCCTGGAGCCGGGTGAGGCCAAGAACACTTACGGCACAGGCAATTTCCTGTTGCTCAACACGGGCGAGAAGATCGTGCGTTCGGACAACGGACTGCTCACCACGGTGTGCTACCAGTTCGGTGACTCGAAACCTGTTTACGCCCTCGAAGGTTCGATCGCCGTGACCGGTTCGGCGGTGCAGTGGCTGCGCGATCAGCTGGGCATCATCAGCGGTGCGGCACAGAGCGAGGCGCTCGCGCGGCAGGTGGCCGACAACGGCGGCGTCTACTTCGTGCCGGCGTTCTCCGGGCTGTTCGCACCCTATTGGCGCTCGGACGCCCGGGGCGTCATCGTCGGACTGTCCCGCTTCAACACCAACGCTCATCTGGCGCGCGCCACCCTGGAGGCGATCTGCTACCAGAGCCGCGACGTCGTGGAGGCCATGGAAGCGGATTCCGGTGTGCACCTTGAGGTTCTGAAGGTCGACGGCGGTATCACCGCCAATGCGCTGTGCATGCAGATCCAGGCCGATGTGCTGGGTGTCGACGTGGTCAAGCCCGTGGTGGCCGAGACCACTGCGCTGGGCGCGGCGTATGCGGCCGGGCTTGCAGTGGGGTTCTGGGCGAGCCCCGACGACCTGCGGGCCAACTGGCAGGAAGGTCAGCGCTGGAGCTCACAGTGGGACGACGAGCAGCGCCACGGGGGTTACGCCGGTTGGCGCAAAGCTGTTTCGCGCACCCTGGACTGGGTGGAGATCGACTGACCCACTACCGCCGACACTTGGCGATGATCGCCTTGAACTCGTCGGAATACTGAACCCCGAGAAGTGCATGGTTGGCACTCTCCTTGTTGCGGACGGCGTCGGTGATCTGTCCGGACAGTTCGGCCATCTTGCGGGCGTGCGGCCCGATCTCGCCGTCGGTCACCTGATCGGCCGCCTCGTGGATCAGTTTCGACCAGTTCTCGTAATCGCCCACGGCCGGACCGGGCTTGTCGCTGGGCGGGGGAGTGAGCGCACCCAAGCTGGCATTCGTGTAGTCCACCAGTAGTTGGGCCTGCCGGCAGCCCTTGTTCCCGGTATAGGTCAGTGCGGTCACGCCCACGATCACCAGGACCGCGCACGCGGCGGCGGCCGTCGCGATCGCGATGTTGCGGGGCTCGGCATCGGGCACGCGTCGTCGCCACATCACATGCGCGACGACGACGGCGGCCACGCCGACCACCGCCATGATGATGGCTTCCCGCAGGTCCCCGCTTTCGACACCCGATGCCGAGCCGACGGCCCCCATGGTCGCGGCGGCGGCGAGCACGACCAGAAGCCACTGCCAGATACCGCGCCGGCGCTCGTAGGCGTCGACGTCACGGAATTGAAGTCCGATGACCGCGCCGGCCGCGGTCAGGACTGCGACGACGGCCGGCGCGATGATCGTGAAGAGGCTGCTCACAACCGCAGCCTACGGGCCGCTACTCCTCGCCGAGGACCTGGTAGACCTCGCGGCGGGCGTTGTTGACGATGTCGAGGATGCGTTGCTGCTGGTCCTCGGTGGCGGTGAAGCTCGACTGCCCGACGGCGGCCATCAGCTGGCCGAGGGCACCGCGCAGGTTCATCGCAGCGGGGTCGGCATCTTCGGTGATCTGGTCCCAGGGCGCGGTCTCGATCGCGGCCGCCGCCTGGCGACCTTCCTCGGTCAGCTCGAAAGTCTTCTTGCTGCCCTCGGTTTCGGCCGGGGTGATCAGGCCCTCGTCGACCAGCAGTTGCAGGGTGGGGTACACCGAGCCCGGACTGGGCTTCCACAGGTTATGGCTGCGGGTGGCGATCTCCTGCGTCATCTCGTAGCCGTGCATGGGCCGTTCGGTCAGCAGGGTCAGGATGGCGGCGCGGACATCACCGCGTCGTCCGCGTCGTCCGCCGCGTCCGCCCCGGCCCCTGGCGCCGCCGAACGGTCCGCCGAAGTTGCCGAATCCGAAGCCGAGGCCGCCGCGCGGATCGAAACCGGGTCCGAAGCCGGGACCACCGAAGCCGGTCTGGCAGGTGGCGTCGGCGGCTTGCTCGCGGGCCGCGTGCGCCTGGGCGCGCATCTGCTCGCGCATGTCCCGGCGTGCGGCGCGGGCCTGGTGGAACATGTGGCGAGCCTCTTCGCGGCCAAGGGGGACGAAGCCGAAGCCGCCGTTTGGTGAAGTGAATGGGTTGGTCATTGGTAAATCCTTCGTTGTCGTGGAGGAGCGCTGTTGGCGCTTCCGATGCGTCAACGATATATCGGGATCTATCGGTTGTCGATAGTCTTTTTGAGCCAATGTGCCCACTCGGCCTGCATGGCGTTGAAGCGCAGGCCGTATTCCAGGGCTGCGTGCCCGTACCGGTCCTCGTCGGTGTCGGCCCAGAGGATGGATGCCTCCAGTTCCTTGAGTCGCGCCACCTCGGACTCGGAGTGGGCGGCCAGCCCGGTGAGGTGCTCGAGAGCCTGGTCGCGAGGCAATTCGCCCAGTAGGAACACGCGGAGCAGCCCGGCGCTGCGCTCGGGTGGATCGGCGGCGGGATTGGTGATCCAGTGCGCCAGTTCGGTGCGGCCGGCGGGCGTGATGCGGTACTCCTTGCGGCCGCGGGGGCCGATCGCCGACACCTCGATCAGGCCGGTCCCGGCCAGCTTGTTGAGCTCGCCGTAGAGCTGGCTCTGGGTGGCGGGCCAGACGTTCGCCATCGATTTCTCGAACCGTCTGAGCAGGTCATACCCGCTGCCGGGGTGCTGTGCCAACAAGCCAAGTGCCGCCATGCGCAGACTCATGCGGGCAGTCTACCGTCCACTATTGACATGTCACTTGTGGAATGTCACCGTTGTGTGCATGACCTCAGCCCTGCCCATCGGCGAAACCGACTTCTTCCGGCGCGGCAACTACGCACCCGTCGCCGACGAACTCACCGAGTACGACCTGCCCGTCGACGGCGCCATCCCCGCCGAACTCGACGGCTGGTACCTGCGCAACGGCCCGAACCCCCGCCAGGCGACCGAGCACTGGTTCACCGGCGACGGGATGATCCATGGCGTCCGCATCGAGGGTGGTGCGGCCAAGTGGTACCGCAACCGCTGGGTCCGCACCGACAGCTTCGTCAAGGACTTCCCGCTGTACAACGCCGACGGCACGCGCAACCTGCGCTCCGCCGTCGCCAACACCCACATCGTCAACCACGCGGGCAGGACCCTGGCGCTGGTGGAATCCTCGCTGCCCTACGAGATCACCAACGACCTGGAAACCCTGGGCGCCTACGACTTCGGCGGGAAACTGGTCGACTCGATGACCGCGCACCCCAAGATCTGCCCGACGACCGGCGAGCTGCACTTCTTCGGATACGGCAGCATCTTCGAGCCCTACGTCACCTATCACCGCGCGGACGCCAACGGTGAGCTGACCGTCAACCGGCCGGTGGATGTCAAGGCGCACACCATGATGCACGACTTCGCCATGACCGCAGGCCATGTGATCTTCATGGACCTGCCCGTGGTGTTCGACCTCGACATCGCGGTCAAGGGCGAAGGTGACATGCCCTACCGCTGGAGCGATGACTACGGCGCCCGATTCGGTGTGCTGCGCCGGGATGATCCCGACGCGCCGATCCGGTGGTTCGACATCGATCCGTGCTACGTGTTCCACGTTGCCAATGCGCACGATGACGGCAATTCGATTGTGTTGCAGGCAGTTCGCTACCCCGAACTGTGGCGCAGCAACGGTGGTTTCGACGTCGAGGGCGTGTTGTGGGAGTGGCGGATCGACCTGGCGGCCGGGACCGTCCGCGAGCGTCAACTCGATGACCTCGGAGTGGAATTCCCCCGCATCGACGATCGGTTGGCGGGTCTGCCCGCCCGGTACTCGGTGTCGGTCGGGGGTAACGCCTGGGTCCGCTACGACCTGTCCACCGGCGCCGGCGCGCGCCATGAACTCGGACCCGGCGGACCGGGGGAAGCCGTGTTCGTCCCCGGCGCTGGTCCGGCCGACGAGAGCAACGGTTGGTACCTGGGCTACGTCTACAACCCAGAGCGGGATGGCAGCGACCTCGTGATCCTGGATGCGTCCGACTTCACCGCAGGCCCCGTCGCGACCATCAAACTGCCGCAGCGGGTTCCCTACGGCTTCCACGGGAACTGGATCAGCGCCTAATGTGTGCGGATGGCCGGGTTCGGGTTCGAGACACTGGCACTGGTCGCGGTCATCGGCCTGACGGGACCGGCACTGGCTGCCGTCCCGCGGTTACGCATCCCGGTGGTCATCGGTGAACTGATCGTCGGGATCATCCTGGGCGGAAGCGGATTCGGCATCGTCGACCACACCGATCCCACCTTCACCCTGCTGGCCAACATCGGCTTCGCGTTGGTGATGTTCGTCGTCGGCACCCACGTGCCGGTGCGCGACACGTCGTTGCGCACCGCGCTTCCCAGGGCACTGGTGCGGGCGGTGTTGGTGGGGGCGGTGGCCGCAGTTCTCGGAGTGGTGATCGCGCACCTGTTCGGAACCGGCCACGCCGCGCTCTACGCCGTGGTGATGGCGTCCTCGTCGGCCGCACTCGCCCTGCCGGTGATCGACGGCCTGCGCCTGCAGGGGCCGAACGTGCTGTCGGTGACCGCGCAGATCGCCATCGCCGACGCGGCCTCGATCGTGTTGCTGCCCTTGGTGATCGACATCCAGCACGCGCCGCGAGCGGCTCTCGGTGCGCTGGCCATCGCCGGCTGCGCAGTGGTGTTGTTCGTCGTGTTACGTGCCGCGAATGCCCGCGGGCTCCGCAAACGCCTGCATCGGTACTCCGAGGATCACAAGTTCGCGCTGGAGCTGCGCCTGAGCCTGGTGATGCTGTTCGGCCTGTCAGCGCTGGCCGTCGCCACCCACGTCTCGATCATGCTCGCCGGGTTCGCCCTCGGCCTGGTGGTGTCGGCGATCGGTGAGCCGAGGCGGCTGGCCAGGCAGTTGTTCGGGATCACCGACGGGTTCTTCGGCCCGTTGTTCTTCATCTGGCTCGGCGCCTCGCTGCAGGTTCGCGAACTTGCCGACAAACCCGAGTTCATCGGGCTCGGAGTGGCTTTGGGGCTCGGTGCGGTGCTCGCCCACAGTGCAGGTCGGTTGCTGGGCCAGCCGGTGACGCTGGCGGTGCTCTCCGCCGCCCAGCTCGGCGTGCCGGTCGCCGCCGCGACGCTGGGCACCGAGCAGCACCTGCTGACGCCAGGTGAGCCCGCCGCGCTGATGCTCGGCGCACTGGTCACCATCGCGACCACCTCGGTCGCCGGGATGCTCGCGGCACGAGTCAACCAGCCTGCGCCCGATGTTCATTCGGGCTGACCCCGTAGGACCGTTTGAACGCGCTGCTCAACGCGAACGGTGTGGAGTAGCCGACCTGCCGGGCGACGGCAGCGATCGTGGCCTCGCTGCCGCGCAGCAGGTCGGCCGCCAGCGCCAGGCGCCAGCCGGTGAGGAACGCGATCGGTGGCTCACCGACCTGATCGGTGAACCGGCGCGCGAAGACCGCACGTGAACACCCCACTGCCGTAGCGAGATTGGACACCGTCCAGGGGTGGGCCGGATTGTTGTAGATCAGCTTGAGCGCAGGCCCGACGACCGGATCCCGTTCGGCCTGCCACCACGCGGGCGCATTGCCGTCCCGGTCGAACCAGGTACGTAGCACGGCGATCAGCAGCAGGTCGAGCAGGCGGTCGAGGTAGGCCTCCTGCCCGGAACCGTCGTGGCCGGCCTCGACCGACAGCAGATCGACCAGCGGGGTGTCCCACTCTTCGGCGCGCAGCACCAGCACCGCAGGCAGCGCGTCGAGCAGGCGGGCACTGACCTCGCTGCGGCCCTCGTAGGCGCAGACGATCGACTCCGCGGCCCCGTCGGCGCTGTTGCCCCAGCTGCGTAGCCCCAGCGACATCTCGAAATGCAGATCCTCGCCCGCCAGCGTGGTGCACTGCTGGCCGGGATTGATGATCACGCTCGGCGGCGTAGCGGGGTCGTCGGCGAAGACGTAGTTCTCGGTGCCGCGCGTCACCGCCACGTCGCCGGGGCCGAGCCGGAACGTGCCGCTGTGCTCGCCGACGATGACGGCCTCGCCGCGCGTCTGGCAGATCAGGGCCAGTGGCGCTTCGTCGCGGATGGCGAGTGACCACGGCGGATCCATCCGGAGCCGCAACACGAATGCGCCCCGTGCGCGCACGCCGTCGAGCAGTCCGACCAGGGCGTCCACCTCGGTAGGGTAACGCTCATCCCGGCTTGCGCGCTTCGATCAGATGCCGGGAGGAGTGCGCGACGAAGGATCCGTCGGTCGCGATCCTCCGGTGCAGTGCGGCGAGTTCGTCGCGATAGGCCGCGACGGTGAAGCCGGGCACGATCCAGATGACCTTGCGCAGGAAATACACCACCGCGCCGATGTCGAAGAACTCCATCCGCAGCCGCTCGGCACGCAGGTCGACGACGTCGAGGCCGGCGTCTCGCGCCGCGGCGCACTCGATGTCGGGATCACGGGCCCGCCGAGCCTGTGGCTGCGGGCCGAGGAAGAACTCGGTGAGCTCGAAAATGCTTGCCGGTCCGACATGTTGAGCGAAGTAGGTGCCGCCGGGACACAGCACGCGCGCGATCTCGTCCCACCACACGGTGGCCGGGTGCCGACTGAGGACCAGTTCGAACGCCGCGTCGGCGAACGGCAGCGGCGGCTCGTCGGGATCGGCGACCACGACGACGCCACGTGGTCCCAGCAGTCGGGTCGCGCGGTCGAGGTTGGGCGGCCAGGACTCGGTGGCTGCCATGGTCGGCGGGAACGTCGCCGCTCCGGCGAGCACTTCACCGCCACCGGTCTGGATGTCCAGCGCCGACGATGCCGTGGCCAACCGTTCGCTCATCAGACGTTGAAACCCCCAGGACGGCCGGGCTTCGGTGGCCCGCCGGTCCAGCCACGAGAAGTCCCAGCCGTCCACCGATGCCGCGTCCGCCTCGGTGATCAGGTCGTCGAATTCGCGGGTCATGGTCTCCATCGTCGCAGTGCGGATGCGGCGAGACGCTCACGTATGAAAACGGGAGTCTGAACCATGGAACGTCTTTTGCCGGCGCCGTTGACTGAAGCCATGACCATGAGCCCCGTCGTCGTCCTCGTCGCAATCGCCGCCATCGCCAGCGCAGCTGCGGGCGGGATCTACTACGCATTCTCCACATTCGTGATGCGCGGTCTCAACCGCACCGGTCCGGTCGAAGCGATCACCGCGATGCGCGGCATGAACGCCGAGGCCAACACCAACGCGCCGTTCCTGATGATGCTTCTCGGCTCGGCCCTGCTGGCCCTGGTGGTCGGTGTGTTCGCGGTGGCCCAGATCGGCCGGCCCGGCAGTTGGTTCCTGCTGGCCGGCGCGATCTTCGGCGTCCTCGGGGTCCTCGTCACGATGCTGTTCAACGTGCCGCTCAACAACCACCTCGACCAGGTCGATCTCGCCGATGCGGCCGCCGAATGGCAGGCCTACCTCACCACCTGGACCGCGTGGAACCATGTGCGCGCCGCCTCCGGATTCATCAGCGCGGTCCTGCTGCTGATCGGGCTGCGTTACCGCTGAAGCCTGGTGTGCGGCCGAGTGGCCAGTTGGCACACGCAATTTCGCGGATCACGTGTCATGACTGGCCACTGGGCGTCAACTCGGCTGAGCTGGCTTGCGGAACGCGTAGGCGACGATCCCGGCCGCGGCCAGCGCGAGCATCGCCGCGATGACCGCTGTCGGTGCGATCCCGGAATCGAACGCGGTGCGGGCGGAGTCGAGCAGTTGTGCCGCAGTATTCGCGGGCAGGTCGGCGGCCACGGACGTGGCGCCGCCGATGCTCTCACCGGCGTCGGCCGCCTGCGCCGGGCTCAAGCCGGCCGGCAGCGCAATGTTGTTGCGGTAGAACGCCGTGAAGATCGTACCGAGCGTGGCGGTGCCGATCACCGCGCCCAGCTCGTAGGCGGTCTCCGAGACTGCCGACGCCGCACCGGCTTTGGCGGCCGGTACCGAGGCGACGATGGTGTCGTTCGACACCGTCTGGGAGATGCCGACGCCGAGCTCGAGCACGATGAACGACACGATCACCGCAACCACCGACAGGTCGTGGCGGAACAGCAGGATCATGATGAACCCGGCCGCAACCAGTACCAGTCCGGCGACCATCAGGGTCTGCGGCGCAAAGCGTTTCGCCAGCTTGACCACGCTGATCCCGGCGACCATCGACACCACCGCACCCGGCAGAGTCACCAGGCCGGCCGCCAGCGGGGAGAGGCCGAGCACCAGCTGCAGGTGCTGCGAGATGAAGAAGATGAAGCCGATCAACCCCACGATGGACAGGAAGTTCGCCAGGATCGACGAGCTGAACGGTGCGTAGGAGAACAGCCCGATGTCGAGCATCGGGGTGGCGCTGCGCTTCTGCCGAAGGACGAACAGCGCGCCCGAGGCGATGCCCACCACGAAGGCCAGTCCGGTCAGCACCGACAGCCCGTCGTGCGCCGTGGTCTTGATCGCCCACACGATCGGCAGCATGGCGGTGAAGGACAGTGCCACGCTGGTCAGATCCAGCGGGCCCGGATTGGGGTCACGGGACTCCGGGATCAGCTTGGGGCCGAGGATCAGCAGCGGCAGCAGGATCGGGACGGCCACCAAAAAGACCGAACCCCAATGGAAATGCTGCAACAGCGCGCCGCCGACGATCGGGCCGAGGGTGGATCCCGCGGTGAAGCACGAGGCCCAGATCGCGATGGCCAGCCGGCGCGCGGAGGCCTCGGTGAAGATGTTGCGGATCAACGACAGCGTCGAGGGCATCAGCATGGCGCCGAACACCCCCAGCACGGCGCGGGCCAGCACGAGGTACTGCGCGCTCGGCGCGAAGGCGGCCGCCACCGACACCACCGCGAAACCGGTGGCGCCGATCAGCAGCATTCGACGCCGGCCCAGCCGGTCGCCGAGGCTGCCCATCGCGACCAGTAGTGCGGCCAGCACCAGCGAGTAGACGTCGACGATCCAGAGTTGGGTGGATGCGGCGGGCCGGAAATCCTCGGCGATCGCCGGAAGGGCGAACGCGAGCACGGTGTTGTCGACCGCGATCAGGATGACTGGAAGGGCCAGTACGGCGAGTGCGAGCCAGGCGCGTTTGGGCGTCGGTGTCATCGACGGCGAGCCGTCGCGAGAGTTCGACGGCGAGCCGTCGAGGCGGGTGGACATGCGGGGAGCTCCAAGAAAGTTTCGTTCAGCCGCGCGGGAGATCGATGGTGCCCGCGGTCAGGCTGGTCATGATGGCGTCGACGATTTGGTGGCGGGGTGTGCCGTCCTGCTTGGCGGCTTCGTAGCCGGCGTCGAGCAGGGCCCAGAACACCCGCCGGGCCCATCCTGGGGGATATTCGGGCCTGTCGACAGAGGCGCGGTTGAGCACCTCGACGATCGCCTCGTCCCCGGTGTCGAGGTAGGCGGCCAGCTCGGGATCGGCCAGGATCGTCGGCTCGCTGTACACGAAGATCACGATGGGGCCCAGGTCGAGCTGGCTTTCCACCACGCGGCGCAGCGCCGCATCCGCCGGACCGTGGGTGGGATCCGCGCGGTCGATTTCGGCGTTGCTGAGCTCGTGGACGTGGCGGGCCAGGGCCCGCAGGAGATCGGTGCGTTCCGGGTAGTACCGATGCACGGTGCTGCGACCGACGTCGGCGGCAGCGGCGATATCGGTCAGCGAGGCCGACGGATTGTCGGCCAGGACCGTCATGGCGGCATCGAGAATCGCCTTGCGGGTGCGCTCACGCGGCCCGCTGTGCGACGACGCCGAACTGGTCATGCATCAAAATGTAGCACGACCGGGCCAAAATGGGACAGTGATGTCCCACACCTCAGCTGGGTAAGGTGAACCCGCTGGTCGGAGGCGGTGGAGGAGAGTTCGGGTAGGGCGGGGGATACGGCGCTGGGAACGCCGGAGCCGGCGCCTGGGGCATGAGCCTGACCAACGCGCGACGGTGCCGTTCGGCCAGCACTGCGGCCAACACGTACTCGACCGGCGCGCCCGGCGGCGGCGGGGGTGAGATGCGGGAGGTCACCTCGGAGAAGATCCGGTAGCCCATCTCCTGCCGTATCCGCGGGTCGAGCTGGGCCGAGCGGGACACGAACTGCCTGGCGAGCTCGGCCTGCTCGGGGCCGAGCCCGGACAGTTCCAGCGAGCCGGCCCACCAGGCCAAGGCCGGCGGCATGACCGGTGGCGGGTTCAATTTGGGCCCGCGCTCACTGATCACCACCGTCCCGGCGAAGATGTCGCCGAGGCGCTTGCCCTTCGCTGACACCAGGCTGGAGATCACCGCAGGCCCACCCGTGAGCATCCAGATCTCGACAAAGCCCGCCAGCCCGCGGAACAGGGCCTGCCGGAAGCGTTCCGGGCCGCCGTCCTCGGCCACCACCCGGAGTCCCAACGCCATCTTGCCCAGCGAGCGGCCGCGGGTCGCGGTCTCCATCACCACCGGATAACCCACCAGGGTCAGCACCGTGAAGATGATCAGAATGGCCGCCGACAATGCGTCGTCGAGCTGGCTCAACGTGATCGACCACAACACCAGACCGGCCACATAGCCGACGGCGATCACCAGAATGTCGATCAATGCGGCCAGCGTGCGCACCGGCAACTGGGCGATCGCCACGTCGAGGACGACGGCGTCCCCGGTCACCACCGGCGCGGGCTGCCAAACCATACCGACACACGCTACCGACTACGCTCTGCCACGTGGATGTCGATGCGTTCGTCGTGGCCCATCGCCCCACCTGGGACCGGTTGGAGCAGTTGGTAAAACGACGCCGACGGTTGACCGGTGCCGAGGTGGACGAACTCGTCGACCTCTATCAGCGGGTCTCGACGCACCTTTCGATGGTGCGTTCGGCCTCGCAGGATTCCGTTCTGATCGGTCGGTTGTCTGGGCTGGTGGCTCGGGCGCGCGCCGCGGTGACGGGTGCGCACGCTCCGCTCTGGCGCGAGTTCGTCCGGTTCTGGACCGTGTCCTTCCCCGTGGTGGCCTACCGGGCCTGGCGCTGGTGGCTGGGATCGGCGGTGGCGTTCTTCATCGTGACCGTCGCGCTGGCGCTGTGGGTGTCGGGCAACCCGGATGTGCATGCGGCCATCGGAACCCCCAGCGAGATCGACGAATTGGTGAACCACGACTTCGCGTCGTATTACAGCGAGCATCCCGCCGCGTCGTTCGCTCTGCAGGTCTGGGTGAACAACTCCTGGGTGGCCGCGCAGTGCATCGCTTTCGCGATCCTGCTCGGCCTGCCCATCCCGTACGTGCTGTTCCAGAACGCGGCCAACCTCGGCGTCATCGCCGGGCTGATGTTCAGCGCAGACAAGGGAGATCTCTTCCTGGGCCTGATCACCCCGCACGGACTACTCGAGTTGACCGCGGTGTTCCTGGCCGCCGCGGTGGGGATGCGGCTGGGCTGGACGGTGATCGCTCCCGGCGACCGACCCCGGGCCCAGGTACTGGCCGAACAGGGCCGGGCCGTCGTCGCGGCCGCGATCGGGCTGGCCGTCGTGCTGCTGATATCCGGTCTGATCGAGGCATTGGTAACCCCGTCGCCGTTGCCCACCTGGATGCGGATCGGCATCGGTGTGGCCGCCGAACTCGCCTTCCTGGGCTACGTGTTCCATTTCGGCCGCAAGGCCGCCCGGGCTGGCGAGAGTGGAGACCTCGAGGACGCCCCCGACGTGCTGCCTGTGGGCTAACTCTCCCCGGGACTTTCTCCGACGAGCAGACGGATATGGGCACCAGTTCTTTTCAGACTCGTCGATTATTTTCCGTTCATGCGGGCCTTGACCCGCTCGCCGACGCCGCGATCACCTGTGCCCAAGCGTCATGCACGGCGGTCAGGGCATCTTTGGGCGAGACCGTGAGGCGGGTTTGGCCGGCGAGTTGGCTTTGCCAGTCGGCCTCTGTCGGCGCGGTCATGAAGTCCCGTAGGGCCGGCGGATTGTTAGTCGGGCCAAAGCGCCGGTAAAGGTTTTCGGCTTCGGCGTCGATGGCGCCGATCCGGTCGAGCGCCCAGAGATCCCAAAGGTCGCGAGAGGCGTGGCGGTCGAACCATGTCGCGGTCTTAGATGCTGCGAAGGCAGGGCGGGTGGGCACCAGCAGCTCGGCGGCGGGGGCATCTGAATAACGCTGGACCAGCGATCGTCGCTCTGTCGGCCACACGATTCGGTCCCGGGGGGACAGCAGTTGTAGCCGTACTGCCAGTCCATCTGAGGTGCGGAGGATCGCCGGGTGCGTGTCACGAACGCTGCTGAGCGCCGGGTCAAGGGCGAGTCGACCGTGAGTGCGGGCGAGCGCGCGGGGCAAGGCGGCGTCCAGACCGGCAGCTACGGATCTGCGGTCGCCGACCGCGATGAGGTCGATGTCCTCGCTTAGCCGCCCGTTCGAGAGATGCGTTCGGGCGAGCGCGGTTCCACCGATGAAGTGGATTCGGTCGCCAAAGTCCCGGCTGAGGAAGGCAAGGAGGTGGGAGATGAGGTGGTCGCGCTCGACTTGTTCGGTCGCGACGCCGAATTGCTCGGCGACCGCGGCTTTTTCGTCGGTATTCACTGTCGTGCCCAGGCTTTCGCCCGCTTCAGTGATGCTGTGCGTTTCTGCTCGGTTGCGAGGGCTTGCAGTTGGTCCTTGTCGCTGCGCTCGTAGAGCGCTGCGACGGCGACCGGAATGTCGATCTCGGCGTCACCAAGTTTGGGACGATTGGCAAGGTCCAGGATCGTCTGCTCGGGTGTAGTCACCAGCGTCGGGCCGAGCTCGGTGTCGTAACGTTCGGCGTCCAATCTCTTGGTGTCTCGCTTGATGAACCGGACGGCTGCTGGACGGTCAGACAGCGCGATGGGGCGGTGCTGGTCAGGGACGGCGATAGTCGCGGTGGCCAGTGCGCGCGGAATTACTCCGTGCAGTCGCGCGGCGCTGACTCCCATGACGACGATGCTGCCCGGGCCATAGATTGCCGAAGCGATGCCCGCCGCGGCGGTTTCCAAGCCCGGCATCCAGCTGTTTCCCACCATGTCCTGCGGCACTACCACGTAGTAGCCATCGGTCAAGCGGTGCAGCAAACCACGTTCGGCAAGGCGGGCTAACTGTGTGCGCGGGTGGGCATAGTGGTGCGCCGCGTCGAGCGGCCGAATTGTCTTCATCGGCACCCGCGCGAGTTCTGCAGGCAGTGGGGTACTGCGGTCCTGTGCCATTTCTGCTCCCGAGTATGCATTTCGTACCCCCCAAGAGTACGAAATGCATACTGAAGGGCAAGGCTTTCTCAATCGATCAATTTCACCAGCGCTTGCCCGGTGTGCACCGTCCGATCCAGAAGGACTGCTAGAGCTTGCCCGCAGCCTTCATCGCCAGATAGTGGTCGGCCAGGGCCGGCGCGAGGTCTTCGGGAGCGGCATCGACCACGTCCACCCCGTGGCCGCGCAGCCGCGACGCGATGGCCCGGCGGTCGTTTCGGGCCCGTTCGGCGGCCGCGGCGTCATAGACCTGCGCGGCGTCGGACCGACCCGCCGCCAACTGGTCCACTCGCGGATCGGACACCGCAGCCAGCAGGACCTGATGGCGCGACGACAGGAGCGGCAGCACCGTCATCAACCCCTCGTCGAGCGCCGAGGCGTTCAGATCGGTCAGCAGCACCACCAGAGCCCGGCCCCGCACCCGGCGCGACACCGCCGAAACCATCGCCGTCGCATCGGATTCCACCAGCGCGGGCTGCAAGGGTGCCATCGCCGCGACCAGCGCGGCCAACAGTTCGGTGCGCGAGGCGCCCCACACCCCGGCGCGCGCCACCCGGTCGATGGCCAGGAAGTCGACGTGATCCCCGGCGCGGGCGGCCAGGGCTGCCAGCAGCAGTGCCGCGTCCATCGACCAGTCCAGTCGCGGCCACCCGCCCGGATCTAGCGCGGTCGGGTCCACCCCGACCCGGCCCGCCGAGGTGCGGCCGGTATCGAGCACGATCACCACCCGCCGGTCGCGCTCCGGGCGCCAGGTACGCACCACGACGTCGGCGCGCCGGGCAGTGGCGCGCCAGTCGATCGAGCGGACGTCGTCGCCGACCACATACTCACGCAGCGAGTCGAATTCGGTGCCCTGACCGCGGATCAGCACGGGGATCGCACCGTCCAGCTGCCGCAGCCTGGCCAGCCGGGACGGCAGATGCTTGCGCGACAGGAACGGCGGCAGGACCCGCACCTGTCCGGGCAGCCGCTGCGAGCGTTGACGTCCCGCCAGGCCCAGTGGCCCGACCGACCGCACCGTGACCAGCTCGCAGCGCTGGTCGCCGCGGCGTACCGGGTGTAATCGGGTGGCCAGGGAAATCTTTTGTCCCGCATCGATATTCACCTGGTGGGCACGCGGTTGCGCCGTCGCGCTGGGCGGCCAGGCGTCGCGGATGGCACCGCGGACCGTCCACCGTCCGGTGTTGTGCACGGTGAGCCCGGCCTCGACGCTCTGGCCCAGCCGTGCGGTGGACTCGCCGTTGCGGGTGATCTGCAGGCCGCCGATGCGACCGGCCAGTGCGATATCTGCGACCACCGCCACCGCCAGCAGCGCCGCCAGCGCAGCGAAAGCCGTTGCCGGCCAAGGGGCCAACGCGATCGGCAGCACGCAGACCAGTGCCACCAGACCGGCGCGGCCGGTGAGAACCATCAGCGCGGCACCGGGACGGCGGCCAGGATGCCGTCCAGCACTCCATCAGGGGTGGCGCCCTCCAGCTCGGCCTCGGGGCGCAGCGCCACCCGGTGGCGCAGCGTCGAGCGGGCCATCGCCTTGACGTCGTCGGGAGTCACATAGTTGCGGCCCGACAGCCAGGCCCAGGACCGCGACGTGGCCAGCAGCGCCGTGGCGCCGCGTGGTGACACACCGAGCTGCAGGGACGGGGAATGCCGGGTGGCCCCGACGATGTCGACGATGTAGCCGAGCACCTCGTCACCGGCCAGGACCCGACGCACCGCGTCGCGCCCGGCGGCGAGCTCGGCCGCGCCGGCCACCGGCTGCACGGCTGACAGGTCACGCGGGTCGAAGCCCTGCGCATGCCGGCTCAGGATCGCGATCTCCTGATCCCGCGGCGGCAGCGGCACGGTGAGCTTGAGCAGGAAGCGGTCCAACTGAGCCTCGGGCAGCTGATACGTGCCCTCGTACTCGATCGGGTTCTGGGTGGCTGCCACGATGAACGGGTCGGGCAGCGGCCGAGGGGTGCCGTCGACACTGACCTGACGCTCCTCCATGGCTTCCAGAAGTGCCGCCTGGGTTTTCGGTGGCGTCCGGTTGATCTCATCGGCCAGCAGCAGGTTGGTGAATACGGGGCCGGCGCGGAATTCGAACTCGGCGGTGCGCGCGTCGTACACCAGCGAGCCGGTGACGTCGCCGGGCATCAGGTCCGGCGTGAATTGCACGCGCTTGAACTCCAACTGCAGGGCCGCCGCCAGGGTGCGCACCAGCAGGGTCTTGGCCACCCCCGGCACGCCTTCGAGCAGGACGTGCCCGCGACACAGCAGCGCGACCACCAGTCCGCTGATCACCGCATCCTGACCGACCACCACCTTGGCGATCTCGTTGCGCAGGGCCAGCAGGGCGTCACGGGCCGAATCGGAGCCGGCATTCTCTGGGTGGGGCTGAGTCACGACTGCGCGACCTGCCTTTCGATGTCGTCGAGTTGGTGTGCGAGGTGGACGAGGTCGGCGTCGGTCGCAGGCGGTGGGCCGAACAGGATGTGCCCGGCCGAGTTCGATGCGGTGCCGCACCGCGCGGCGACAGCGGCGGCCACCGCCTGTGGTGGCGCCGAGGAGTTCAGGCCGAGTCGGGGCAGCATCCGGCCCAACGCGGCGGCGCGCAGGGCATCGGCGGCCCGGTCGCGGGCCCGGCGGGAGCGGTACAGGCGGCCACGCCCCTCGACGGTCTCCGACGCGCGGACCACCACGGGTAGGGATTCGGCGACCAGCGGGCCGAGACGCCGCGCCTGCGCCGCCGCGAGCAGAGCCACCACCAGGCACAGCTGCAGGACGATCCACCGGATCTGCGGCGGCATCAGGTTCGACAGCGTGCCGTCCCCGGTCGACTCGGCCTCGAAATGCTGTGGTGCATACCAGATAACCCGCGGTGCGGCGCCGGCCAGATTCATCGCCAGTGCCGCGTTGCCCTCCTTGAGCAGGCGGGCGTTGGTCATGAAGGAGCCGGTGCCGACGACCGTGACGGTGCGCGCCCCGTCGCGGTAGCGGACCACCGCGCCGTCGTAGCACGACGTCAACGCCGTACCGTCGGCCGCGGTATAGGTATCGGTTGTGCCCAGCTGTGCGGTTCCGGCGCGGTTTGCCTCGGGCAGTTGGCAATCCGGCTCGTCACCGCCGAACTCCGTCGGCTTGTCGAGCCGGATCTGCGGCGCCAGCTTCTCGCGGACGAGTCCGGACGGTGCGACCAACAGGAGGTCGCCGGGGGCGCCGGCGAGCCGGTCGACGGTCTTGTCGCTGGACAGAAACATCGTCTGCGCCACCACCAGCAGGGTGCCGGGCCGGGCGGCCTGCTGCACCTGGCCGACATCGGTCGCGGTGATCACCTCGACACCGTGGTCGCGCAGCAGACTGACCAACGCGTGCGTTCCCTCGGGCGACGTCGACTCGGGATCCAGCGCGCCACCCGGGCGCGGTGCGGTCAGGTACACCGTCACAACGGAAACTGCGACGATCACGGCGAGTGCCAGCAGTACCCAGCGTGCCGTGCGGAATCGGTGTCTGATCGAATCGGCGCTCATGGCACCCCGGCCTCGTCGAGCGCCGCGATCTCCCGGTAGGCCGCCTCGGTACCCGGTTGCTCGCCGTAGGTGACGTCGTTGAATGTGCTTGCCGCGCTGAACAGTCCGGTCGACAGGGCCGGCAGTGCCGTCGCGGCGTCGCGGGCGAGTTCGGTCGCGGTACGGCCCGGGACTGCGTCGAGCACCCCGGTTTCCTCAAGATGGCGGGCCAGCGCACGGACCCGGTGACGAATCGCGGCCGACCAATCACCCTGTGCGGCATATTGTTCAGCGATCGAACGGTGCTGTGCGGCGCTGAGCTCCTGACTGCCGAACAGGGCGTGGTCACCGCTGCGCGCAGTACGCAAGGTGCGCCGTGCGATCCGCACCGCCACCACGACGGCCACCACGAGCAGGATGGCCAGCACCGAGATGGTGAACCAGCCACCGGGGATCGTCGAGCCTGCCGCGGTGATCCGGTACAGCAGATCGTTGATCCAGTCGCCGATCTGATCGGTCGGTGAAGCCCTGGGATAGATCGGTTTGGTCAGCTCGTTCTGCGCGGCGTCATGCGCAGCGTCACGGTCGATGTCGATGCCCGTCACCTCAGACGTACCGCGGCAGCCATAGTTGGTCGGTAGTTTCCACCGGTGCACCCGCGCCCGTCTGCAGCATCAGGTCGAAGGCCTCGGCGCGGAACCTCCGGTCGGCGTAGAGCAACACCACCACGCCCGCGCTGAACGGTGCGGTGACGATCTGCCCGATCGCTCCACCGACGGCAGTGAGGATCAGTCCAGGCACCGTCGGTCCTTCGGCGACCATCGTCATGATCTGTCCCGCCACGTTGAACGGCGCACCCACCCCCCAGGCCATCACCGCGGCCACGATGGTGGCCAGGACCCAGATGCCGAACACCCGCCAGAAGTCCTTGTTCACCAACGTGAATGACCGCTTGACCGCATCGACGATGCCAAGGTGCTCCAGCACGATCACCGCGGGGGCGAACAGCAGAACCGTCGACACGTAGAGCACACCGAGCAACGTGAGCAGTACGAGCGGCATACCGATGGCGAACGCGGCCAACCCGCCGCCGAGCGCACCGGCTCCGACGATCACGACCGCGACGATGCCGACGATCACGACCAGGGCCAGCGCCTGCAACACGGTCAACCCGATCAGCGCCGGTAACCGTCCGCGCAGCCGACGCCAGGCCTCGCCGATGGTGATACTGCCGCCGAACACCGAGCGGCCGATCACCACCGTGAGCATGCCGCTGAGCAGAAGCGAGGCCAGCGTCGTGACGACGATTCCGACGAACGCCCCGATCGCGAACACCGCGATGGTCCCGGACGACGGGGTCTCGCCCTGCAGTGCGGGGTCGAATTCGCCGAGTGCGGACAGCGGCCCGATCTGCAGCGCGAGCGTGACGATCTGCGATGCGAGAACGACCACGGTGGCAAGACCCAGCGTCGCCTTCGGATTGGTGCGCACGTAGGCGAGGGAGCCGTTGAAGATGTCGGTCAGGCTCAACGGGCGAAGCGGGATGACACTCCCCGCATATGGCCGACCGCTCGTCATCCTCTCACCGTAGTTCCCGTCAGCAACTACGGTGGACCCATGCCGACCGAGATCATCGTGCGTGGGTCTTTTTCCGCATTTCGGCAGCCGGAACGTGCGACGGTCCATGCCACGCTCGGTTACGAGGGCCCGGCGATCGAACCGGCGTACGAGCGCGTAGTGCGCGACCTGGACACGGTGAAATCCTCGATCACCCCGCTGCACAAGCCCGACACCGGGCCGGTCACCTGGTGGTCCACCGGTCAGGTGCGCACCTGGGCCAACCGACCCTGGAACAACGAGGGCAAGCAACTGCCGCTCGTGCACCACGCAAGTGTCGACATCCAGGTCAAGTTCAGCGATTTCACTGCACTGTCGCGATGGGTCGGCGGCCATGTCACCGACACCGGCGGCTTTTCGTTGTCGCGGATCGAATGGGCGCTGACCGCCGAACATCGCGAGGAGCTCGTCACCCAGGTCCAGACCCGGGCCGTGCAGGACGCCGTCACCAAGGCCCAGCGCTATTCCGATGCACTGGCCCTCGGTCCGGTGCGGCCGGTGGCGATCGGGGACGCCGGGATGGTGTGCCGGCCGCCCGACGATTCGTCGTCCCCGCCGATGATGCGTGCCATGGCAGTGCGCGGCGGCGCGGCGCCTGAAATCGAGTTCGCACCCGCCGATATCGAGGTCTCGGTCGCGGTCGACGCGAAATTCGTGGCGGGCGACGACTGATCGCGGCTAGGTTGACGCTATGGCCGAGCTCAAGGACAAGCTGCGCGCGGATCTGACCGGCGCGATGAAGTCGCAGGACAAGCTGCGCACCGCTACCCTGCGCATGATGCTGGCGGCGATCCAGAGCGAAGAGGTCTCGGGTAAGCAGGCCCGGGAACTGTCCGACGCCGAGGTGATCGCGGTGCTGGCCCGCGAATCGAAGAAGCGCGGCGAGGCCGCCGAGATCTACACCCAGAACGGCCGGGGCGAGTTGGCAGCCAACGAGCATGCAGAGGCCCGGGTGATCGACGAGTACCTGCCCACCCCGTTGACCGACGCCGAACTGGCCGACGTCGCCGACACCGCCATCGCACAGGTCGCCGAGCAGACCGGGGAACGGCCCGGTATGCGCCAGATGGGTCAGGTGATGAAGGCCGCGACGGCAATTGCCGCGGGCAAGGCCGACGGCGCGCGGTTGTCAGCGGCGGTCAAGGCGCGGCTGTAGCTGTCGGCGATGCGTTGAAACCCACGACGACGGGTATCTCAAGCGCATGCCAACCGGTAAAGGGATCTACGACGAAGAGCACCGCGAGAAGAACGGTGCTGCGGGCGACAAGCCCGCCCGGGCAAAGGACGTTCCGGAGGACACGCCGGACGTCGACACCAGCGAGAGCACGACGCACGAACCGCCCGACTGAACGCTACTCAGCATCGCGCCCGACGCGACTGCTGTGATATGCGCTGCGGCGGATGTCGGCCAGCCACGTGGGTACAAGGCGAACCCCGTCGGCCTCGTGCAAAGCAGGATCGAACGACACGTCACGGCCGTGGGGCAGCTTCTCGCACAGTGACAGTCGGGCGACGGGCTCGAATTCGCCGGCGGCGGGGGACTGCTCGATGTCGAACTCAACCCCACCGCGTTCCAATTGCTGGTCCACGCTGCCGAGCGAAAGCCCGGCGCCATCGAAGTCGGTGGTGAGACGGGCTCGCAGCCACCACAGCGCGCCCTCGAATCTCAACGGCATCACACTCGAGAACGTGATCCCTGCCCAGGAATTGGCCGGCCACAGGACAAATCGATTGCCGGCCAGTGTGGAGGCCAACAGCACATCCCACGGTGTGCCCGACAGCTGCGGTGGCATCCGCCACGCCAGGCCGGCGATGTCCGGCACCGAATCCGGGGTCCCGATCCCTTTTGACAGCCTGCCCACCACATCGCACGAGTAGAGCGGCAGGCCCCGGCCTGCGGGTGCGGTGCGCTCCAGATGACCCCGCGCCAGCACACCGTTCGGGTGGAACAGCCGTCGGTGCCGCATCGCGGCACCGATCTCGACCGGCCAGGACGCGACATCGGAGATCTTCATGCCACCGGTTGCCCGCCATGCGGCGGTGACAAACGTGGAGCTAGACCGGAATCCGCCAGAGCGCTTCCTGGCTGACGCTGGCGATCAGTGCGCCGGCCGCGTCGTACAGCGAGCCGCGGGCCAGGCCACGGGAATCGTTGTGGTTCGCCGACTGCAACTCATATCGGTGCCAGCCGCAGGGCAAGAACGGGCGATGGAACCAGATCGAGTGGTCCAGGCTGGCGGCGAAGCCAAGGTCGGCGCGAAGCGGGACCATCGGCGGTAGCGCCGAGGGGACCGGACCGAGATCGGACATGAAGGCCAGGGTGCAGGCCCGGATCAGCGGATCGTCCTCGATCTCGACCTGGCTGCGGATCCAGAACGGCGACACCGCGAACTCCGACGTGTCGTCGGGCATGGTCCGTAGGTCGAACTTGTCGCCGAAGTCCATGACGTCGAGCTTGGGGGCCGCTGCGTCGAACTCGAGGGTGGGCGGGGCGTCGGGGGACCAATCCAGACCGGGCTCGGGTTGATGGAACGACGCCAGCATCTCCAGGATCACCTTGCCGTCCTGGCTGGCGGTGACGTGCCGGGTCGCGAACGCGCGTCCGTCGCGGGTGCGGTCGACGTGGAACTCGACGTCGGCGTCGTAGCGGCCGCCGCGGACAAAGTAGGCGTGCAGCGATTGCGGACGCTTACCGCCGTCGACCGTGGCTCCGGCCACGCCCAGTGATTGGGCGGCGATCAGCCCGCCGAACAGCCGCTCGGTCGCCCCTCTGCGCGGTTCCCGAATGCAGAAGCCATCACCATCGCGATCGAACTGCAGCAGTTCGGCGATCCAGCTCAGCGCGGCCATCGGCCGACGCTATCAACTGCTTGGTTGGGACCTCGGTCACACTCGGGCGAAATGGCGCTGGCCGTCGGAGGCCAGGCGCCCGAACGCTGCTTTGACCACCGGCGCCAGGCCCTTGAACGGGATCGCGAACAACGGCTTCGGCTCGATCGCCACGATCCAGGTGAACTGCGTTTCTCCGTCGCCTGCGGGTTCGACCAGGTAGTCCTCGGCGAACCGGCGCAGTGACGGAATGTTGGCGTGGTCGACGGTGAACGAGTACCGCCGGCCCTCCTCCCACCGGAAGAACGTCTCGTGCACCCGGACCACTCCAGGTGCCAGCGTCACCTCGCGAGAGGTCCCGACGCCGAACGGCCGCGGCGCCAGCCACTCGACTTTGTTGACCGACGGTCCCCAGGCAGCCAGGGACTCATCGGAGACCAGCGACTCCCACACCTTCTCGGGCGATGCGGCGAACCGCTTCTGATAGGTGAAGATGTGCGGCGCCGTGCTGAAGAAGGCGGCGTCGGCGGGTTCCAACCTGAACCTGGGCATGGTGCCAGCATGCCGCAGAACAGCATTCCGGGATACTTGGAGCCAAGCGCACGGCGGAGGGGAGATCTATGACGGCGGCGCTCGCCGGCCGCTACGAGCTACGTGGCGTGCTCGGCCGAGGCGGCATGGCCGAGGTGCGCGATGGCTGGGACACCCGGCTGTCGCGCCCGGTCGCGATCAAACTGCTCTATCCGGCGCTGGCCGCCGACGAGGTGACGCGTCGGCGATTCGAGGACGAAGCGCGCGCCGCCGCCGCGCTGAACCATCCCAATATCGTCGCGGTCCACGACAGCGGTGAAGACCACGGGACGCCCTACATCGTGATGGAACGGCTGCCCGGGCCGACCCTGGCCGAGGAGATCGCGGCCGGACCGCTGTCCGCCGACCGGGTGCGCTGGGTGCTGGCCGACCTGCTGGGTGCGCTGACCGCCGCCCACGGCGCGGGCATCCTGCACCGCGACATCAAACCTGGCAACGTCCTGATCACCAGCTCGGGCACCGCCAAGCTTGCCGACTTCGGTATCGCCAAGACGGCCGGAACCGCCCACACGCACGTCGGAACCGTGTTCGGCACGCCGGATTACCTCAGCGCGCAACGGATTACGGGCCAGCCGGCGACGGTGTCGGACGATCTGTACGCCGTCGGTGTCCTCGGTTACGAGGCGCTGACCGGACGGCGGCCCTTCGCCCGGGACCATCCGATCGCCACCATGCGCGCCGTCGTCGACGAAGCCCCGATGCCGATCGGCATGCTGCGCCCCGACGTCGACCCCGCTCTGATTCACGTGCTGGAGCGCGCGATGGCGCGGGACCCGGCCTACCGCTTCGCCGACGCCGCCGAGATGCGGGCGGCATTGCACGCCGCCCCGACCGCTCCTCCCGCGACCCTGATGCTGCCTGCCCCGCTGCCGACCCGGCGGTCGCGCGTCCGGATGGTGCTCGCCGGACTGGCCGTTGCGGTGGCCGGCATCCTCGGGGTCATCCTGTTGATCGCCGATCCGCCGCCGCAGCGCGCGCCGGCCGTGACGCCGGTGACCACCACTGTCGAGCCGATCGTGCCTGCCGCGCCAAGCATCCCGACCGTCACCCCGACGCTGCCCGAGGACGAAGGGGAGTGGGGCAACTGGAACGGGAACGGTCAAGACCAGCGGAATGGTAACGGCAACGGCAACGGGAATGGCAGGGGCCACGGCAAGAAAGGCCATCAACATGAGTGACGGCGCCTGACGCGTCGGCGATAGGCCCGAATTGGGAATAGATGCCGGGGCCGCAACGTTTTCCATTGCATAGAAGTTCTATGTTTTCAATGGATTGGTTCGATATGAGTAATTTCGGCATCAAGTTCTCGACCGTGATTGGTGGATGCGCTGTTGTTGCGCTGAGTGTGTTCGGGGTCGTCGGAGGCCTGCAGAGTCATCCCGCCTCGCTTCTCGGGTCCGAGCCGGCATCTCCGATGCAGACCGGGGTAACCATCGCGCCGTCCAACCCCGCGCAGGCACCCGAGATCCCCATGGCTACTCCGGGAATCAAGGGACCTGCTCCACTGCCGCCGGAAGAACAAGGACTACCGGGATAGGCAAGCTGTCGACCGGAATCGAAAAGGCCCAGACCGGATTTCTCTGGTCTGGGCCTTGATCACACGAGTCGGGGTGGCGGGATTCGAACCCACGACCTCTTCGTCCCGAACGAAGCACGCTACCAAGCTGCGCCACACCCCGTGTGAAGCTCCGACAGCGTATCGCACCGGGTACCTCGGACGCCAAACGGCCACCTCTGCGCCGGTTTCTACCTCTGGGCGGTGCGCCGGCGCGGACCACAGCCCTGGTGTGGAAATCGGCAACGGGACGCAACGGCGACCGGCGCCGGGAAGCGACGGGAAGCAATGAGGGTGTCGGCGGTGTTCTACCCACTGACGACATCCGAATCGACTGGAGTACTCATGACCGTCCTGGGCGCCACCATTTACCTGGGGTTCTTCGCGCTGGCAGCGTTTTGGCTGTTCTTGACGGCCGAGACGGATCAGGACCAGCTGCCCGAACGCTCGAACTCCGACAGCACCTCCGCCGACTCCGACAGCTCCAGCCCCTGGGCGCTGAGCCAGTCGGCATCGAAGTAGGTATCCGCGTAGCGGTCACCGCTGTCGGCCAGCAGCGTCACCACCGACCCGCTGCGGCCGTGCGCGATCATCTCTGCCAATAGCTGGAACGCGCCCCACAGGTTGGTCCCGGTCGACGGGCCGACGCGGCGGCCCAGGACTCGACTGGCGTGATGCGCCGCGGCCACCGACCCGCAATCGGGGACGGTGATCATCTGATCGACCACCCCCGGCAGGAACGACGGCTCGACCCGCGGCCTGCCGATGCCCTCGATGCGCGACGATGCGCCCGTGACGACGTCGTCACGGCCCTGCGCGTAGCCGGGGAAGAACGCGGAGTTCTCCGGGTCGACGACACACAACTGCGTGGCGTGCCTGCGGTAGCGGATGTAGCGGCCGATGGTCGCACTGGTGCCACCGGTGCCGGCGCCTACCACGATCCACTCCGGAACCGGGTGCGGTTCCAGACGCATCTGCTCGTAGATCGACTCGGCGATGTTGTTGTTGCCACGCCAGTCGGTGGCCCGTTCGGCGTTGGTGAACTGGTCCAGGTAGTGCCCGCCGGTCTCCTCGGCCAACCGCTGGGCCTCGGCATACACCTGCGACGACTCGGCGACGAAATGGCAACGGCCGCCTTGGGCTTCGATCAGCGCGATCTTGGAGGCACTGGTCGACTCGGTCATCACCGCGATGAACGGCAGGCCGAGCAGTGCGGCGAAGTAGGCCTCGGACACCGCCGTCGACCCCGAGGACGCCTCGATGATCGTGGTGCCCTCGCCGATCCAGCCGTTGCACAAGCCGTACAGGAACAGGGAGCGGGCCAGCCGGTGCTTGAGGCTGCCGGTGATGTGGGTGGACTCGTCCTTGAGGTACAACGCGACGTCGATCTCGTCGCGCCACTTGGTCGGCAGCGGATAACGCAACAGATGGGTGTCGGCGCTGCGTTTCGAATCGGCCTCGATCAGCCGCACCGCATTGTCGACCCACCGGCGTGGCCGAGGACGCGACGCGGTGCAGCCCGGTTGGCTCACCGGGCCGAGACGGCCGGGCTGGATTGCCCGGCCCTGATCCCGACGTGGCCGCCGCCGGTCGGCGCTGCGACGAGCGTCAGCAGGGTGGCCTCGGGGCGGCAGCAGAACCGCGCCGGCGCGAACGGCGACGTGCCGATACCCGCGGACACGTGCAACTGCATGTGGGAACCCCACTTCGAGGCGCCCTTGGCCCGCGACCGGTCGAGCTCGCAGTTGGTCACGATGGCCCCGTAGAACGGGAGGCACAGCTGCCCGCCATGGGTGTGCCCGGCCAGTACCAGCTGATAGCCGTCGGCGGCGAAGCGGTCCAACACTCGCGGTTCGGGGGAGTGCGTGAGCCCCAACGTCAGGTTCGCCGCGCCGTTGGCCCGGCCGGCGATGGTGTCGTAGCGGTCGCGCTTGAGGTGCGGATCGTCGACGCCGGCCACCGCGATGTGCTGCCCGGCCACCTCGACGTCCCGACGGATGTGGGTCATGTCGAGCCAGCCACGCTCGGTGAACGCCGCGCGCAGGTCCTGCCACGGCAACGGTTCACCGTGCGTCCGATGGTCCGGGTTGGTGAGGTAGTTCAGCGGGTTCTTCAGGCGCGGCGCGAAATAGTCGTTGCTGCCGAACACGAACAGGCCGGGCGCGGACAGCAGGTCGCTCAGTGACTGCACGACGGCGGGCACGGCCTTCGGATGGGCCAGGTTGTCGCCCGTGTTGACCACCAGATCGGGTTCGAGGCGTGCCAGATCACGCAGCCAGGCCTGCTTACGGCGCTGGTTGGGACGCATGTGCAGATCGGACAGGTGCAGCACCCGAAGGGGTGACGAGCCAGGGGCCAGTACCGGCATGGTCGCTTCCCGCAGCACGAACGCATTGCGCTCGATGAGGGTCGCGTAGCCGATCCCGGCAACCAGCGAACCGGCGGTGACGGCAGCTGCCTTCTTTACTGACATGCAGGCAAGCCTACTGCGAACCGATGGTCACGGGGGCGGTGGAGGGCCGAGCACCGGGACGGTGATCGGAGGCAACCCCGGGATCTCGACGACTGTCTGGCCGATCTCAGGTGGCGGGCCGCCCGGCAGTGGGAACGGGAACTCGGGCGGTGGCGGGGCCGGCGGGATCCCGTTACTGACCTGGATCGTGATGATCGAGCCCGGAATGGTCTGGCCGCTGGGCGCGGTGCCGACGACGGTGCCGGCGCGCGAGCTGCTGTTGACCGAGGCGGAGCCGTCGGCCACCTGGAATCCGGATTCCTTGAGCCGCTGGCGCGCGGCCGTCTCATCCAGTCCGGTCACGGTCGGGACCACGGAGCCGGGGCCGCCGTCGACGTAGCGCGGATCTGTCGGCGGCAGGGCGACCGGGCCGAAGTTGTTGGCGATCGGCTTCAGCGCCGTGAACCAGGTACGGGCCGGTTCGTTACCGCCGAACAGGTTGCCGTCGCCGCACTGGCGCAGCGGGAACGAGCACAGCTCGCCGGGGCTGGTGGAATCGTCGTAGATGTAGTTGGCCGCGGCGTACTGATTGGTGAAGCCCAGGAAGCCCGACGACCGGTGCGCCTCGGTGGTGCCGGTCTTGCCCGACATCGGCAGGTCCCAGCCGACCGAACCGGCCGACCCGGAGGCGGTGCCTCCGGCCTGATCGTCCTTGCTCATCGCATTGGCCAGGGTGTTGGCCAGACCCTCGGGCACCGCCTGATCGCAGGTCTCGGTGGTCACCGACACCTCCTGACCGTGGCGGTCGAGCACCTGGCCGATCGGATTGGGCGGGCACCAGGTGCCGCCGGAGGCCAGGGTGGCCGCCACATTCGACAACTCGAGCGCGTTGACCTCGATGGGGCCCAGCGTGAACGAACCGATGTTCTGGCGCTTGACGAAGTCGGCCAGGCTTTCGTTGCTGTCCGGGTCGTAGTCGCGGGCGGTGCCGGGCAACGCGTAGGACCGCAGCCCCAGCTTGACCGCCATGTCGACCGACCGCTGCACACCGATCTGCGAGATCAGCTTGGCGAACGCGGTGTTCGGAGAGGTGGCCAGCGCATCGGTGACGCTCATCGAACCCCGGTAGCCGCCGGCGTTCTTCACGCACCAGGTTTCCTTCGGGCACCCCGGGGTGTCACTGCTGCCGAGTCCCTTGGCCTGGAAGAACCCGGGCACCGCCAGCTGGGTGTTGATGCCCATCCCCATGTCCATGGCCGCGGCCGTGGTGAAGATCTTGAAGATCGATCCGGCGCCGTCGCCGACGAGCGAGAACGGCTGCGGTTGCATGGTCTCGCCGGCATCGGTGTTCAGACCGTAGGTGCGGTTGCTGCCCATCGCCAGGACCGGGTGGGATTCCTTGCCCGGCTTGACCACGCTCATCACGCTGGCGATGCCGGGTGCGTCCGGGCGGGCGATGCTGTCGATCGCCGACTTCACCGAGCCCTGCACATCGGGATCCAGCGTGGTCTTGATCAGGTAACCGCCCTTGGCCACCTGCTCCTTGGACAGCCCGGCGCGGGCCAGGTATTCCAGCGCGTAATCGCAGAAGAACGCCCGGTCACCGGCCGCGATGCAGCCACGGGGCAGTTCGTTGGGCTGCGGCAGGATGCCCAACGGCTGCTGCTTGGCGGCCCGCAGTGCGTCGGCCTCCTGCGGGATGTTGTCGATCATGGTGTCCAGCACCAGGTTCCGCCGGGCCAGGGCGCCGTCAGGGTTGGTGTACGGGTTCAGCGCGCTGGTGGACTGCACCATGCCGGCCAGCAGCGCGGCCTGCTGCCAGTTCAGCTCGGAGGCGTTGACGCCGAAATAGGTCTGCGCGGCGTCCTGAACGCCGAACGCACCGTTGCCGAACGAGACCAGGTTCAGATACCGCGTCAGTATCTCGGGCTTGGTGAAGGTCTTGTCCAGCGTCAAGGCCATCCGGATCTCACGCAGTTTGCGAGCTGGCGTGGTCTCGATAGCGGCGCGGCGCTCGGCGTCGGTCTGGGCGATGACGAGCAGCTGGTAGTTCTTCACGTACTGCTGCTCGATGGTCGAACCGCCGCGGGTGTCGGAATCACCGCGCATATATCCGGTCAGACCGGTCAGGGTGCCCTGCCAGTCCACACCGTTGTGTTCGGCGAACCGCTTGTCCTCGATGGAGACCAGCGCGAGCTTCATGGTGTTGGCGATCTGATCGCTCGGCACCTCGAAGCGCCGCTGTGAATACAGCCACGCGATGGTGTTGCCCTTGGCATCAACCATGGTCGAGACCTGCGGAACCTCACCGTCGACGAGGGCGGCCGATCCGTTGGCCACCACGTCGGAAGCCCGGTTCGACATCAGGCCGAATCCACCCACCAACGGGAACATGAAGGTGGCCACCAGCACACTCGCGAGCAGGACGCACCAGGCGAGTTTGATGATGGTGACCGCTTGGGGTGGCTGCGCGGGCGGTCGTGTCGGCGGCTCCGGCATGGGTACAGAGTAGCCAGGTCGCCGAGCGGCGCTGCCTGTGAGCGGGCCCCGCGGGCATATCGCGCTTGCCTGCAGAAACACCTCAGTGCACACCGACCCCGGTCAGACGGCACGGCCGTCCCAAAAAAGTGGGCGACAAACTGTTGCGTAAATACCCTCTGACCACCTAGCTTGGACACACAGTGCGATCCAGGTAACACGGGCTGTCGCAATGTGGCGTAGATCGCAATAGCGTTCTACACCGGAAGGTTCAACGCCCGTCATCTGGGGAGATGACAGGAACGAAGGGATCGCTGGTGTCAGGTACAAGAACTGTCGCAGACAAGATGAACGCTTCCGCCCCCGCCACGAATCTGGTCCATCGAGGCGAGGGTGAAGCCCGGATCGCCTGGGTTTCACAGGCACGATGCCGTCAAGCCGACCCGGACGAGCTGTTCGTGCGGGGTGCCGCGCAACGCAAGGCCGCGGTGATCTGTCGCCACTGCCCGGTGATCCTCGAATGCGGTGCCGATGCACTCGACAACCGCGTGGAGTTCGGCGTCTGGGGCGGAATGACCGAGCGGCAGCGGCGTGCCCTGCTCAAGCAGCATCCCGAAGTCATCTCCTGGGCCGAGTTCTTCGCAGCCCAGCGCAAGCACCACCGCAGCGCGGTCTGACCCGCAATCCTTCACACCACACCGCGGCTGCGCCGCCCGCCTGATGTCAGGCGGGCTCGGCCGCCTCTCCTGTGATCTGATCGGCGATCGCGCGCAGCGCGTCGAGATCGGAGACATCGAACGGTAGTGACGGCACCCCGACGATCGCCACATGCGGGTTGGCGCCGGTGAACCGGGACAGCAACCGGATCTCGCGCTTGGCGGTGTGGGCCCGGTCGGCGTGGATCCGCAGCACGGCCTCGGCCAGTGAGTCCGAACCCTCTGCCGCCAACTCGTCGGCGGCTTCCTCTGCCTTGTCGGCATGCAGATCGCACAGCGTGGGATGAGTGCGGTTGAGGATCAGCCCGGCCAGCGGCATGTGCTCGTTCGACAGCCGGTCGACGAAGAACGAGGCCTCGCGCAGTGCGTCGGGCTCGGCCGCCGACACCACCACGAACTGAGTGCCGCGGCGCTTGAGCAATTCATAGGTACGGTCGGCCTTCTCGCGGAACCCGCCGAAGGTCGCGTCCAGTGACTGTACGAAACCTGCTGCGTCGGAAAGCATTTGCGATCCGAGCACCGTGGACAGGGCCTTCATCGCCAGCCCGACCGCGCCGGTGACCAACCGGCCGATCCCACGTCCCGGCGCCAGCAGCATCCGCCACAGCCGACTGTCCATGAAGCTGCCCAACCGCTTCGGGGCATCGAGGAAGTCCAGGGCGTTGCGCGACGGCGGGGTGTCCACCACCACCAGATCCCACTTGTCCTCGGCCAGCAGCTGGCCGAGCTTCTCCATCGCCATGTACTCCTGCGTGCCGGCCAGCGAGGTCGCCACGGTTTGGTAGAACTGGTTCTCCAGAATGGAGTCGGCGCGGTCCGGTCCGGAGTACTGCACCACCATCTCGTCGAACGTGCGGCGCATGTCCAGCATCATCGCGTGCAGTTCCCCGGTGACCTCCGGGGCCAGCGGAACCCGCTGCGGGGTGTTCCCGAGATCCTTGATCCCCAGCGCCTGGGCCAGACGCTTGGCCGGGTCGATGGTCAGCACCACGACGGTGCGGCCGTACTCCGCGGCCCGCAGCGCCATTGCGGCTGCGGTGGTGGTCTTGCCGACTCCGCCTGCGCCGCAACACACTACGACGCGGTTGGCGGTGTCGGACAGGATGGTGTGCATGTCAAGGGCGGACGGTTTGGCGCTCACTATCGGACCCCCTGCTGTTCCAGTGCTTCGGCGAGTTCATAGAGACTGCCCAGGTCGACACCATCGGCCAGCGACGGCAGCTCAAGGCGGGGTACGTCGATGGCATCGAGCAGTTCGGCACTCTCGGCGCGTGCGGCGATCCGGGTGGCGTGCTGGATGGACTCGGTCAGAAGACCGGCGAAATCGTTGTCCGCCAACGTGATTCCAGCCTTCTCCAGGCCCGCGCGGACGGCGTCGGCGTCGATGTCACCCTCGGCCGCCTTGGCCAGATCCTCGGCAGGCAGGTAGGCCGGGATGTTGCGGTTGACGATGACGCTACCGATCGGCAGTCCCATCTCGGTGAGCTCGTCGATGGCTTCGAGCGTCTCCTGGATGGGCAGCGCTTCCAGCAGCGTCACCAGGTGGATCGCGGTCTGTTCGGAGTGCAGCAGCTTGACCACACCGTCGGCCTGCGAGTGCACGGGCCCGCCCTTGGCGAGGTCGGAGACCGCCTTGGTGACGTCCAGGAACCGCGGAATGCGGCCGGTGGGAGGGGAATCCACCACCACGGCGTCGTAGACGCCGCGCTTGCCCTTGGCGTCCTTGGCGGTGCGCGTCACGATTTCCTTGATCTTGCCGGTAAGCAGAACGTCACGCAGACCGGGCGCGATCGTGGTCGCGAATTCGATGGCACCGATGCGGCGCATGGCCCGGCCGGCCAGGCCGAGGTTGTAGAACATGTCGAGGTACTCCAGGAACGCGGCCTCGATGTCGATCGCGAGCGCGTTGACCTGTCCGCCGCCATCGGCCGTGGCCACCTTGACTTCCTCATACGGCAGCGGTGGCACGTCGAACAACTGCGCGATGCCCTGCCGCTCCTCGACCTCCACCAGCAGTACCTTGCGGCCGCCGGCCGCCAGGGCCAGCGCCAGTGCCGCTGCGACGGTGGACTTGCCGGTGCCGCCCTTGCCGGAAACGAAATGCAGCCGGGCCTTTGTCAGCCTCGACGGCCAGCCGACGTGTTTGGCGCCGCTCTCTGTGGTTGCCACCAGTGCATGCTAACCAAGCCTGGGTGTCCGACCGATAGGCTCGGGCCATGAGCGAACCAACCCGGTGGGAATACGCCACGGTGCCGTTGTTGACCCACGCCACGAAACAGATTCTCGATCAGTGGGGACAGGACGGCTGGGAGCTGGTCTCCGTGCTGCCCGGCCCGACCGGCGAGCAGCACGTGGCCTACCTGAAGCGGCCGAAGTGACCAACTCTCAGCGGTTGGCCGAACTCGGCATCGAACTGCCGGACGTCGTCGCTCCGCTGGCCGCGTACGTCCCCGCCGTCCGGACCGGCAACCTCGTCTACACCGCCGGTCAGCTGCCGATCCAGGCCGGCGAGCTGCTGGCCACCGGCAAGGTCGGCGCGGAGATCAGCCCCGAGCAGGGCAACGAGCTGGCCCGGGTCTGCGGCCTCAACGCGCTGGCCGCCGTGCACGCACTGGTGGGCATCGACTCCGTCGTCCGGATCGTCAAGGTGACCGGGTTCGTCGCCTCCGCAGCCGGATTCAGCGGACAGCCCGGCGTCGTCAACGGCGCCTCCGAACTGTTCGGCGAGATCTTCGGCGAGGCGGGCGCGCATGCGCGTTCGGCCGTCGGCGTGTCGGAACTGCCGCGCAACGCGCCGGTCGAAGTCGAGATCATCGCCGAGATCGCGTAAGCGATCGAGCATGAGGAGAGGCAACCGCGTCGTCATGCAACACCCGGCCTACGGGCTGTTACGGCCGGTGACCGAATCGGCCTCGGTGCTGCTGTGCGACAACCCGGGGCTGATGACCCTGGAGGGCACCAACACGTGGGTGCTGCGCGGTCCGGGCAGCGACGAGATCGTCATCGTCGACCCCGGACCCGACGATGCGGCGCACATCGCCCGCATCGCCGAGCTGGGCACCGTCGCGTTGGTGTTGATCAGTCACAAGCACGAGGACCACACCGGCGGCATCGACAAGCTCGTGGACCTGACCGGCGCCACGGTCCGTTCGGTCGGCAGTGGCTTCCTGCGAGGCCTCGGCGGTCCGCTGACCGATGGCGAGGTGATCGACGCGGCCGGGCTGCGGATCAAGGTGATGGCCACCCCCGGCCACACCGTCGATTCACTGTCGTTCGTGCTCGACGACGACAACGGGCAAGGGGCGGTACTGACCGCCGACACCGTGCTGGGCCGCGGCACCACCGTCATCGACACCGAGGACGGCAGCCTGCGTGACTACCTGGAATCCCTGCAGCGGCTGCAGGGACTGGGCGCCCGGACGGTGCTGCCCGGGCACGGACCCGATCTGCCGAATCTCCACGAGGTCACCGCGATGTACCTGGCCCACCGCGAAGAGCGGTTGGACCAGATCCGGGCGGCGCTACGGGAACTCGGTGAGGACGCCTCGGCGCGCCAGGTCGTCGAGCACGTCTACACCGACGTCGACCAGAAACTGTGGGACGCCGCCGAGAAGAGCGTGCAGGCCCAGTTGGACTATCTGCGGGCCTGACCCCAGAAACGCCGAAACGGCATTCCAGCAGCTGATTACTCGAACAATCGCTGCCGGAATGCCGTTTCGGCGGAAAACTAACGCGCGCTGTGCTGGATGCTCGCGCTAGCGCGCTCGGCGCGCCAACCTTTCGCTGTCGCTGATCAGCACGCTCTTGCCCTCCAAGCGGATCCAGCCGCGGTGGGCGAAATCGGCGAGTGCCTTGTTGACGGTCTCGCGGGACGCGCCGACGAGCTGGGCGATCTCTTCCTGCGTGAGGTCGTGCGTGACGCGCAGCGCCCCGCCCTCCTGGGTTCCGAACCGCTGAGCCAGCTGCAACAGCTGCTTGGCCACGCGGCCGGGAACGTCCGTGAAGATCAGGTCGGCCAGGTTGTTGTTGGTGCGGCGCAGACGACGCGCGAGCACCCGCAGCAGCTGCTCGGCGATCTCGGGACGGTCGGCGATCCACGCGCGCAGCGCGTCGCGGTCCATCGACACGGCGCGCACCTCGGTGATGGTGGTGGCGCTCGAGGTACGAGGCCCCGGGTCGAAGATCGACAGCTCACCGAACATGTCCGACGGGCCCATGATGGTCAGCAGGTTCTCGCGGCCGTCCGGTGAACGGCGGCCGATCTTCACCTTGCCGGAAATGATGATGTACAGGCGGTCGCCGGGTTCGCCCTCGGCGAAGACGGTGTGCCCGCGCGGAAAGTCGACGGGCTGCAACTGCTTCGTCAGCGCCGAAACGGCGGTCGGTTCGACGCCCTGGAAGATTCCGGCCCTGGCCAGGATCTCGTCCACGTTGCCCCTTAAGCTATTGGGTGTGTTGTCCTCTTACTGATATTTCCTGCTCAGTCTAGAGGTACGCGGTTTCGCGACTAGCCCACGCTACACACGATTGACATGTCGAGACGCAGGAAACCCGGTATTGATGGCCTGCGGTTCGTAGTAGCGCGTCGGCAAACGTTCACTCTCGACGTCGATGAGGACAGGTTTGACCCGGGGCGCGGGCGCCGCAGGCGCGGGCTTTCGTTCCAACCCCGATTCCAGCCGCTCGAGCCCGAACGCCGCCAGCATCAGCAAGCCCGGGATGAGCGCCACCAGCAACCACGACACAAGGCAGTAGTTAACACGGCGTAGGTCTCAGTGGGGTCACGAATCATCACCGGTCCGCGCAGGAGTATGTCCGGCGAGGTCAGTAGGCTGATTGACGTGACTGAGGCTGCCGCCCCGACAGGGAAGACGCGCCGGTCCAAGAAGTGGGACAGCGAAACCCACCTGGGCCTGGTTCGTCGGGCTCGACGAATGAACCGTGAACTGGCGCGGGCATTTCCGCACGTCTACTGCGAGCTGGACTTCACCAATCCGCTGGAGCTGGCGGTGGCGACCATCCTGTCGGCACAGAGCACCGACAAGCGGGTGAACCTGACCACGCCGGCGTTGTTCCTCAAATACCGCACGGCCCTGGACTATGCCCAGGCCGATCGCACCGAGATGGAGGAGCTGATCCGGCCGACCGGCTTCTACCGGAACAAGACCAACTCGCTGATCCGGCTCGGCCAGGAGTTGGTGGCCCGGTTCGACGGCGAGGTGCCCGACAACATCGAGGACCTCGTGACGCTGCCGGGGGTGGGGCGCAAGACCGCCAACGTCATCCTGGGTAACGCCTTCGACATCCCGGGGATCACCGTCGACACCCACTTCGGCCGGTTGGTGCGGCGGTGGCGCTGGACCGAGGAAGAGGATCCGGTCAAGGTCGAGTTCGCGATCGGTGAGCTCATCGAACGCAAGGAATGGACCCTGCTGAGCCACCGGGTGATCTTCCACGGCCGCCGGGTCTGCCACGCCCGCAAGCCGGCGTGTGGAGTGTGTGTTCTGGCCAAGGACTGCCCGTCGTTCGGGCTCGGGCCCACCGATCCGCCCGCGGCTGCTGCACTGGTCAGAGGTCCCGAGACCGAGCATCTGCTGGCGCTGGCCGGCCTGTGAACGCACCGTGAGCAGATCGGCCCGCTGGACCGTGGTGGTCCTCGTCGTCCTGGTGGCGCTGGGCACCGCGTTCTGGATGGAACTGCGCGACGAGCCCGCACCGCAGGCCGGGGTGGGGCAACAGTCCACCTCCCGCGATCATCGCGATGCCGACACCCCGGCGGCCCTCGCCGGACCCCGGGCCCGTGCGGAGCTGCCGCCGTGCCCCGGGCCAGCGGAGGGTCCCGGACCTGAAGCGTTGCGTGGGATCACCCTGGAGTGCGTCGGCGACGGGAAGCCCGTGGACGTGGCGCAGGCGCTGGCCGGCCGGACTGTGGTGCTCAACCTCTGGGCGTACTGGTGCGGCCCGTGCGCCGACGAGCTTCCGGCGATGGCCGAATACCAGCGCCGGGTCGGCGACGATGTACTGGTCGTGACGGTGCACCAGGACGAGAACGAGACGGCGGCGCTGGTGCGTCTGGCCGAGCTCGGAGTGCGTCTTCCGACCCTGCAGGACGGCAGACGGCTGGTCGCGGCTGCGCTCAAGGTGCCCAACGTCATGCCTGCGACGGTCGTGCTGCGCGCGGACGGTAGCGTGGCCGGGACCCTACCCCGATCGTTCGTCAGCGCCGACGAGATCGCGGCGGCGGTCGACGAAAAGATCCGCTCTAGCCGATAGGAGCACCCGGGGTGAGATCGACGCGCGACGGGCTGTTCCCGGATGCCGCCCCGGCCTGGCTCAAACCGCTGGTCGACAACCTCGACCGAGTACCGGACGCCTATCGCCGACGGGTTCCCCCTGAGGTGCTGGCAGGCATCGTCGAAGCCAACAATCAAGCCGCCCAGGCCGGCGCCCGGCGCGATGCCGCGGTCCTGGTCCTCTTCTCCGGCCCGGCCGAGGGAACACCTCCGCTCCTTCCCGAGGACGCCGACCTGCTGGTCACGGTCCGCGCCTCGACCCTGCGCCACCACGCCGGTCAGGCCGCGTTCCCCGGCGGGGCCACCGATCCCGGTGACCAGGGTCCGGTGGGCACGGCGTTCCGCGAGGCCTGGGAAGAGACCGGCATCGACACCGACCGCCTGTACCCGCTGGCGACGCTGGAGAAGATGTTCATCCCGCCGTCCGGGTTCCACGTGGTCCCGGTGCTGGCGTACTCGCCCGACCCAGGGCCCGTCGCTGTTGTCAACGAATCCGAGACCGCGGTCGTCGCACGGGTTCCGGTGCGCGCCTTCACCAACCCCGAGAACCGCCTCATGGTGTACCGGGAGGCCAACACCAGCCGGTTTGCCGGACCGGCGTTCCTCCTCAACGAGATGCTGGTGTGGGGCTTCACCGGCCAGGTGATCTCGGCGATCCTCGACGTCGCAGGTTGGGCCAAACCGTGGAACACCGACGACGTGCGCGGACTCGACGACGCAATGGCCCTCGTCGGGCATGACAACGGTTACGGTGAAGCCCAATGTTGAAGTGGATATAGATGACACCTTCGGTCTGGCTCGATTTCGCCATCCTCGGCATCGGGTTCGTCGCAGCCATCTCCGGCTGGCGTTCCGGCGCGCTCGGCTCCCTGCTGTCCTTCATCGGCGTGGTGCTCGGTGCGGTGGCAGGCGTGCTGCTGGCGCCGCACGTGATCCCGCACGTCAGCGGTGACCGCACCAAGCTTTTCGCCACGCTCTTCCTGATCCTCGCGCTCGTGGTGATCGGTGAGATCGCCGGTGTGGTGCTGGGCCGTGCGGTGCGCGGCACCATCCGAAACCCGGTGTTCCGGGTGTTGGACTCGGCGGTCGGGGTGAGCCTGATGCTGGTCGCCGTCCTGGTGGCGTCCTGGCTGCTGGGCAGTCTGCTCACCTCCTCGGACCAGCCGAATCTGGCTGCGGCCGTGAAGAATTCACGGGTGCTCACCGAGGTCGACAAGGTCGCGCCGGACTGGCTGCGGTCCGTGCCGAACCGGTTGTCGGCGCTGCTGGACACCTCCGGGCTGCCCGATGTGCTCGAACCGTTCGGGCGGACCCCGATCGTCAACGTCGACGCCCCGGACGCGGCACTGGCCACCGATCCTGTGGTGACGACCTCCCGGCCCAGCGTGGTCAAGATCCGCGGTGTCGCGCCGAGTTGCCAGAAAGTGCTTGAGGGCAGCGGTTTCGTGGTCGCCCCCAACCGGGTCATGTCCAACGCCCATGTGGTCGCCGGTGCCGACAGCGTGACCATCGAGGCCGACGGAAAGACCTACGACGCCGGGGTGGTGTCCTACGACCCCAACGCCGACATCTCGATCCTCGACGTCCCGAACCTGCCGATCACGCCGCTGCAGTTCGCCGAACAACCGGCCCCGAAGGGCACCGACGCTGTGGTGATGGGTTACCCGGGTGGCGGCGACTTCCTGGCCACCCCGGCCCGCGTGCGCGAGATCATCGAGCTCAACGGACCCGACATCTACCGCACCACCACCGTCACCCGCGAGGTCTACACGGTCAGGGGCACGGTGCGGCAAGGCAATTCAGGCGGGCCGATGATCAACCGGTCCGGCAAGGTGCTGGGCGTGGTGTTCGGTGCGGCAGTCGACGACGCCGATACCGGATTCGTGCTGACCGCCAAGGAAGTCGAGCATCAGTTGGCCAAGATCGGCAACACCCAGCGCGTCGCGACCGGAACCTGCATCAACTCCTGATCAGTTGGCGCGCAGCTGGGTCAGGAACCGGCTCAGCTGCGCGTTGACGGCCTCCGGCTGTTCCTCGTGGCCGAAATGCCCTGCATCCGTGATCGATACATACCGGCCATGCGGTGCATAATGCTGGGTCCGGTGCACCGGGTCGGCCAGCACATACGGGTCGGCATCGCCGCGCATGTGCAACACCGGCACGCCGATCGGACGTTTCATCGAGCGCATGAACCGCCGGCCCTCACCGCGTAGCTGGCTGCGCACCGCCCACCGCTGATATTCCAGTGCACAGTGCGCGGCCCCTGGAATCTGGATGGCCTGACGTAGATGGCCCATGGTCTGGGAGAAGTCTTGGCTGGTCTGCCATTTGGTGCCCGCCCGGCTGCGGACCAGGCGCTCCAGCTCCGCGCCGTCGTGACGGGTCAGCGTGCGCTCGGGCCAGGCCGGCAACTGGTAGCTCAGCATCGACGGCAACAGCGCGCGGCCCTGGTCGCGCCGGGTCAAGGTGGACGTCCGCAACGCCAGCGGGTGCGGTGAACTGACGAGTGCGATCGCGTTGACCACCCGCGGATGCAGGACCGCCGTCGCCCAGCACACCAGACCGCCATCGGCATGCCCGACCAGGGTCGCGGTCTTGTGGCCCAACGCGCGCACCAGCCCGGCGGTATCTCCGGCCAGGGTCCAGCCGTCGTAGCCGCGCGGTGGTTTGTCACTGTCGCCGTAGCCACGCAGATCGACCGCCACCACACGCGCACCGGTCAGCGCGGTGAGTTGATGACGCCACGACCACCAGAACGAGCCGAACCCGTGCAGGAAGATGACCAGCGGGCGGTCCGTCTCGCTGTCACCCTGCGAGCCCTCGCCCTCCACCACATGGAAGCGAATCCCATTGGCGTGCACCTGCAGATGCCGCCACGGCCCCTCGATCCTGGCGATCGACGGAGCGGGTGGAGGCATTACCAGCCTGACGGGTCGGTCGCCGGCTTGACCGGGACAGCGGGCAGTGCGCCCTTGTCATGGCCGGGCGTGAGGGCCTCGCGGGTCTCCTTGACCGACTCGATCGTCTGCTGCGGACCTCTGATCCGTCGCACCTTCAGGAAGCCGAACACCGCAAGCGCCCCCGTGGTCAGCACCATCAGGCCGAACACGATCAGGAAGGCCACCCAGCGCCACAGCCAGGTGTCGAGCAGCTCGGCCAGGAAGAAGAAGAAAAAGAAGGTCGAGTAGAACAGCACCACCAGCGCGGCGATGAAGAACACGCTGCCGGTCAGGCCCTTCTTCACATCCCGGGTGATCTCAGCCTTGGCCAACTCCACCTCGGCGCGCAGCAGGGTGGAGACCTGCGCGGTGGCGTCCTTGACGAGGTCGCCGATCGAGGGGTCCGGCTTGGGGGCATGCGGGTCGACGAGCGGAATCGAGGTCACCGTCGTCGGAACGCCGTCCCTGCGGTCGCCTGTGCTCATGGCGTTCATGTTGCCATGCGGCGAAGCCGTTAACGATCCCGGCCGACATCCTGGTCTTAGTAGACTGATCGCATTCTTGAGTTGCGCGGGTCGGGCGCGTCGATCGGAGGACACTTGACGAGCAGACACCGCCTGCAGTTGCTGATTGGCGCACCGATCCTCGCCGCTGTTGCGATGTTGACCTCGGCCCCGGCTCATGCCGATCAGCCGGTTGTACTGGGCGGCGGCTCGGGCATCGTCGTCAACGGCGATTCGTTCTGCACGCTCACCACCATCGGGCACGACAGTGCGGGCCGGCTCATCGGTTTCACGTCCGCACACTGCGGCGGACCGGGTGCCGTGGTGTCGGCTGAAGGCGCGGACAGCGCCGGACTGGTGGGCAAGATGGTCGCCGGTAACGACCTGCTCGATTACGCGGTGATCGAATTCGATCCCGCGAAGGTCACCCCGACCAACAACGTCGACGGTTTCCAGATCGACGGGCTCGGACCGGACCCGGCGTTCGGGGAGATCGCCTGCAAGCTCGGCCGCACCACCGGCTATTCCTGCGGCGTCACCTGGGGACCGGGCAAGGACCCGGGCACCATCGTCAACCAGGTGTGCGGACAGCCGGGCGACTCGGGCGCGCCGGTGACGGTGAACAACCGACTGGTGGGCATGATTCACGGCGCCTACAGCGAGGAACTGCCGACCTGCGTCGTCAAGTTCGTGCCTCTGCACACGCCGGCGGTGACGATGTCGTTCAACACGCAACTGGCCGACATCACCGCCAAGAACCGACCGGGAACGGGTTTCGTCCCGATTCCCTGATCCCGAGTGGCCAGTTATGACACGCCCGCTTTGGAAACGCATGCCATAACTGGCCTTTCGACGAGCTGTGCCTACTTGCCGGCGCGGATCGCCTCGAACACGCTGGGGTCGACCAGGGTCGAGGTGTCTCCGAGTTCGCGGCCTTCGGCCACGTCGCGCAGCAGCCGGCGCATGATTTTGCCGCTTCGGGTCTTGGGCAGCTCGGGCACCACGTGGATTTCCCGCGGCTTGGCGATCGGCGAGATCTCGGTCGCCACCTGAGCGCGCAGTTCCTCGATCATGGTGTCGGCCCCGCCGTGCGCGGAGGCCTTGAGGATGACGAACGCGCAGATGGCCTGACCGGTGGTCTCGTCGGATGCGCCGACCACGGCAGCCTCGGCCACCCCGGAGTGCCCGACGAGCGCCGACTCCACCTCGGCGGTCGAGATGCGGTGTCCGGAGATGTTCATGACGTCGTCGATGCGGCCCAGCACCCAGATGTTGCCGTCCGAGTCGTAGCGGGCACCGTCACCGGCGAAGTACCAGCCCTGCTCGGCGAAGCGCGACCAGTAGGTGTCCTTGAACCGCTGCGGGTCGCCCCAGATGCCGCGCAGCATCGCCGGCCACGGCTGGTCCAGCACCAGGTAGCCGGTGACGTGTTCGGCTTCGTCGGCGCCGGGGACCAGCTCGTTGCCGGCGTCGTCGACGATCTTGGCCGAGATGCCGGGCAGCGGGGTCATGGCCGAGCCGGGCTTGGCTGCCGTGACACCGGGCAGCGGGGAGATCATGATCGCCCCGGTCTCGGTCTGCCACCAGGTGTCGACGATCGGGGTCTTGTTGGCGCCGATGACTTCCCGGTACCAGCGCCAGGCCTCGGGGTTGATCGGCTCGCCCACCGACCCCAGCAGCCGCAGGCTGGACAGGTTGTGCTCGGCGGGGATCTGGCGGCCCAGCTTCATGAAGGTGCGGATCAGCGTGGGCGCGGTGTAATAGATTGTGACGCCGTATTTTTCGATGATCTCGAAGTGACGGTGCTCGGTCGGCGAGGTGGGGGTGCCCTCGTAGACCACCTGGGTGGCGCCATTGGCCAGCGGGCCGTAGACGATGTAGGTGTGCCCGGTCACCCAGCCGATGTCGGCGGTGCACCAGTACACGTCGGTCTCGGGCTTGAGATCGAACACGTTGTAGTGGGTGTACGCCGACTGGGTGAGGTAGCCGCCCGAGGTGTGCACGATGCCCTTGGGCTTACCCGTGGTCCCCGAGGTGTACAGCAGGAACAGTGGCTGCTCGGCGTCGAACGCCTCCGGGGTGTGCTCCGGGGAGGCGACGTCGACGGTCTCGTGCCACCACAGGTCGCGGCCCTCGGTCCAGTTCACGTCGATGCCGGTGCGGCGCACCACCAGGACGTGCTCGACCGACGGTTGGCCCGAGACGGCTTCATCCACCGCGTCCTTGAGCGAGGCGGCCTTGCCGCGCCGGTACTGGCCGTCGGTGGTGATGACGAGCTTGGCCTCGGCGTCCTCGACGCGGGCCCGCAGCGCCGACGCCGAGAACCCGGCGAACACGACGCTGTGCATGGCGCCCAGGCGCGCACACGCCAGCATCGCGACGATCGCCTCGGGCACCATCGGCATGTAGATGGCGACGCGGTCGCCGGCGGTCAGGCCGAGTGCGGCCAGCGCATTGGCAGCCTTGCTGACCTCGTCCTTGAGCTGGGCGTAGGTGATGTCGCGGGCGTCGCCGACGGGCTCACCCTCCCAGTGGATCGCGACCCGGTCGCCATTGCCCGCCTCGACGTGACGGTCGACGCAGTTGTAGGCCACGTTGAGCTTGCCGCCGACGAACCACTTCGCGAACGGAGCCTCCGACCAGTCCAGCACCTCGCTGAACGGGGTCTGCCAGCTCAGCCGGTCGGCCTGGGCAGCCCAGAACGCCAGCCGGTCCTTCTCGGCCTCGGCGTACAACTCGCCCGTCGCGTTGGCATTGGCCGCGAAATCGGCAGGCGGCGGATAGGCTGACGGAACTTCGGTAGACGTCGCTGGCGCGTTTGACATGCATGTGAGCCTAGTCACCAAACGTTGCACCGGCGTTGGGACGTCACAAGACGCCGGGCGGGCGGCGGTCCTCATGCGCCCAACGGTCGGCGAGATGGAGTCCAACGGTCGGCTAGCGTTTCGCGTATGACCGATCCACTCGCACCGCTGATCGACCTGCCCGGTGTTTCTGCGGCCAGCGACGAGGCGCGTGAGGCCTTGGGCCGGGCGCATCGACACAAGTTCAATCTGCGCGGCTGGCCACAGACGGCCGCCGAGGCCGCCCTACGCGCAGCGCGGGCCTCCGCGGTGCTCGACGGCGGGGCCCTCCAGCTGTCCGCCGACGGCGAACCCGACCCGGTGACCGCGGGCGCCATCCGCGTCGCCGAGGCGCTGGAAGGTGGCGCCACCTCGCTGGTCGGGGTGTGGCAGCGGGCCCCGATGCAGGCCCTGGCCCGGCTGCACGCCTTGGCCGCGGCCGACCTCACCGACGATGAGCACCTGGGCCGGCCACGCACCGACCTTGACGTCGGACGCCGTCTTGAGCTGCTGACCGAGATCGTGGCCGGCGGCTCCAAGGTTCCGGCGCCGGTGCTGGCCGCCGTGGCTCATGGCGAACTGCTCAGCCTGGCTCCATTCGGCACCGCCGACGGGGTGGTGGCTCGCGCGGTGTCGCGCCTGGTGACCATCGCCAGCGGGCTCGATCCGCACGGGCTGGGTGTTCCCGAGGTGCACTGGATGCGGAAGTCGGGGGAGTACCGGGCTGCTGCACGGGGATTCGCCTCCGGGACCGCCGACGGGCTGACTGCGTGGCTGCTGCTCAGTAGCGAGGCCCTGAAGGGCGGTGCGCGGGAAGCGCTGCAGATCGCCCAATCCGCGGCAGGCTGAACCAGCCGCTCAGGGTATTTCCAGCAAACGAAAGCGGGCGACGGTCCGAAACGATGTTTCGGCGCGTCGCCCGCTAGCACGGATACCGGTTACCAAGCGTGCCAACGTGGGTTGCGTGGGTGGCCTCGGCGTCCTTGCAATGCGCCTCGGCTGCAACCCTACCCAAAGGGCCGTCGTAGCCGTCCGCTCTTCGCAATCACGCAGGCCCGCAACACTTTTGCCTATTCCGCGGCATGTGCTCCGCGTGGGTGCCGGGACCCGTGCTGGGGAGCCTGGTTCGGGAGATTCAGCCTTCTCTTCTGGCTAAGCCTTGGCCTCATCCAAGCTTCCGTGGTTCCTTTGTACTACGTGACCACGGTCACAGCAAGGGTCAAATGCACCCGAGTTCTGATCGTTACGCCGTCGTCTCAGCTACTACGTTCGGTAGCTCAGGAAGTGAAGCGACGCAACAATGAATAGGTCAATGCGCCCGCCGCCAGAGCGCTGATCCCGACGGCCGCAGTGGTGGCGACGGCGGCCGTCGACGGAGCGGGAAGCCGGTCGCGCAGCGACACCGGCTTGGTGAACGTCAGCACCGGCCACCCACGTGAAGCGGCCTCTTTGCGCAGTCCCCGGTCGGGGTTGACGGCGGTGGGGTGGCCCACGGATTCCAGCATCGGGATGTCGGTGATCGAGTCCGAGTAGGCGTAGCAGTGATCGAGGACATAGCCCTCGCGTGCGGCCAGGGCGCGGATCGCCTCGACCTTGCCCTCGCCGAAGCAGTAGAACGCGATTTCGCCGGTGTAACGGCCCTCTTCGACCACCATCCGGGTCGCCATCGCGTGGGTGGCGCCCAGTGCCCTGGCGATGGGCGCGACGATCTCCTCGCCCGACGCCGACACCACCACAACGTCGCGGCCACACAGCTTGTGGTCGGCGATGAGCTCGGCGGCCTCGGCGAAGACCAGGGGGTCGACGATGTCGTGCAGCGTCTCGCCGACGATCGACTTGACCTGCTCGACATCCCAACCGGTGCACATGTTGGTGATGTAGCTGCGCATCCGGTCCATCTGGTCGTGGTCGGCGCCCGACATGAGGAACAGAAATTGGGCATACGTCGACTTGAGAACGGTGCGTCTGTTCAGCAGACCTTGATTAAAGAAAGGTTTGCTGAAAGCGAGCGTGCTGGACTTGGCGATGACGGTCTTGTCGAGGTCGAAGAAGGCCGCCGTACGTACCGGCCGACCGTTGTGCGGCCCGGATTGCTGTGCGATCAATTCCCCGGCAGCCCGATCGGATGCGGTCACAAGCGTCAGCATAGAGGCACCTGTGGCACGTTATCTTGACGGGAACACAAAATGGCAGTTCAAGACACATTCTTTCCGACGGCGATTCCGGGATCGCCTCGGTAGCCCGCAGCGGTGTCTCTTGCATGTTTTGGCAGTTCCGTGTGTATAGTGAGCATTACTCGGCTTATGCCGAGGGTGTATCAGCCCGACCCCCCGGGGCTGATACACGACGACCTCCGCCTCCTCCCCCCCTGGCGGGGGTCGTCCCTTTTCTGGGGGAAGAATCCTTACCGGCCCTGCCCCGGTGGTTGCGGAACCGTATTTTCAGCGTGTCGCCCGGCGTGTTCTCCGCCCGGGATTGATCCACAGCGCGTAGTTCATCCACAATCCGCGAATTGGTGATGGTGCCGGCCCTGTCGTTGCCCGCAGGGTGGGCACATGGCCATTCCGACCATCACGATCACCCCGGCCGGCACGGTGCTGGCGCTGATCGGCGATCCGCAGCTGCGTGAGGACGTGTCGCGGGTGGCCGCTGCCGCTGGTGTCGGCCTCGTCGTCGTCGACGACCCCTCTGGGCGCAAGGCGTGGACGGCGGCCGCCGCCGTGCTGCTCGACGCCGCGGCGGCTCTGCGGTGCGCCACGCGCGGGTTGCCGCGCCGCCCGCGGGTGATCCTCGTCGGTCACGTGGAGCCGCGGCCGGACGACTGGCAGGCGGCGGTCTCCGTTGGCGCGCAGCACGTGATGACACTGCCCGCCCAGGACGCCGACCTCGTGGCGGTCCTGTCCGAAGCGGACTGTCGCGACGCTGGCGGTCGTGGCCCGGCGGTGGCGGTGGTCAGCGCTCGCGGCGGTGCCGGGGCATCGGTGTTCGCGGTGGCATTGGCCCAATCGGCGCCGGCTGCGCTGCTGATCGAAGCCGATCCGTGGAGCGGCGGAATCGACCTGGTGGCGGGCAGTGAGGATCTGGCCGGCCTGCGCTGGCCGGACCTGGCCCTGCAGGGTGGCCGGCTGGGATATCCGGCGCTGCGCGACGCGCTGCCGCGCCGGGACGAGGTCAGCGTGCTCTCCAGCGGGCGCTCGGGCGCCGATATCGAGGCCGGGCCGGTGGCGGCGGTCATCGAGGCGGGCTGCCGCGGCGGTGTCACGGTGGTGTGCGACGTGCCCCGGCGCGCCACCGAAGCCGCCGAAACCGCCTTGAATGCAGCCGATCTGGTGGTCCTGGTGGCACCGGCCGACGTGCGGTCGTGTACTGCCGCAACCGCTGCGCGGCCGTGGGTGCTGGCCTGTAACCCCAATGCCGGTGTGGTGGTGCGGGGACCGTCACCGGGTGGGCTGCGGGCGACCGAGGTGGCTCGCATCGTGGATCTGCCGCTGCTGGCGGCGATGAGACCGCAGGCCGGCATCGCCGAGGTGCTGGAGCGCGGCGGACTGAGGGTGCGGCCACGTTCACCGCTGGGTTCGGCCGCGCGTCGGGTGTTGTCGGTCCTGGCCGGGCACCCTGTGCAGGAGTCAGCGTGAGCGCCTCGCTGATCGACCGGGTACGCGAACGGCTGGTGGCCGAAGCCGCTCCGCTCAACCCCGGCGTGGTGGCCGCGGCGATCCGGGCGGAGTCCGGCGGTCTGCTCGGAGACACCGAGGTACTCAGCAATCTGCGGCTGCTGGAGACCGAACTGACCGGTGCCGGCGTTCTGGAACCGTTGCTGTCCGCGCCGACCACCACCGATGTGCTCGTCACCGCCCCCGACGCGGTGTGGGTGGACGACGGCAACGGATTACACCGCAGCGCAGTCTGTTTCCCCGACGAGAGCGCGGTCCGGCGGCTGGCGCAGCGGTTGGCACTGCTGGCCGGGCGCCGCCTCGATGAGGCGCAGCCCTGGGTGGACGGTCAGCTCAACGGCATCGGTCCGTTCACCGTGCGTCTGCACGCGGTGCTGCCCCCGGTCGCGGCCGCGGGTACCTGCCTGTCGCTGCGGGTGTTGCGCCCGGCCACCCAGAATCTCGACAGTCTCACCGAATCCGGGGCGATCCCGCAGCAGGCCGCCGAGCTGCTGCGCGCGGTCATCCGGGCCCGGCTGGCCTTCCTCATCTCCGGGGGCACCGGTTGCGGTAAGACGACGCTGTTGGCCGCCGCGCTGGGTGCCGTCCCCGCTCACGAACGCATCGTCTGTGTCGAGGACGCCGCCGAACTGGCCCCGCCGCACCCGCATCTGGTCCGGCTGGTGGCTCGGGGCGCCAATGTCGAGGGCGTCGGTGAGGTCACCGTGCGTGACCTGGTCAGGCAGGCGTTGCGGATGCGCCCGGACCGGATCGTCGTCGGTGAGGTTCGTGGGGCCGAGGTGGTCGACCTCCTGGCCGCACTCAACACCGGCCATGACGGCGGAGCAGGGACCGTGCACGCCAACAACCCCGCGGAAGTGCCGGCCCGGTTGGAGGCGCTCGGTGCGCTCGGCGGCCTGGACCGTGCCGCGCTGGTCAGTCAACTGGCGGCAGCTGTGTTATCTGTAGGTCGGTTGCGGGTGTCCTCGACTGTCGCTGACGGTGATCGGGATGGTGTTTGCGACCGTGGGCGACATGCTTATCTGTAGTGC
>NZ_JBEZJS010000003.1:0-1034090 GCF_040704635.1 Mycobacterium sp. NPDC049093
CTGGTGTCCAGGCTGTTTCATCCATGGGTACCGGGTCGGTAGGCGAGAGTCACACGATTGCTGCGTGATTCATCGGATGAAAATGCAGTGATTCACCTGACATAATGTAGCTTATCGGTACATAAGGCATGCGAGTTTCATTTAGTGAAAGAACTTGCACCCCTGGACGACTGGCTCGATTGTCCTGGTTGTGACGGGTGTCGGTCGCCGCTGCAGCGCCCCTGATCGACCTTGGGTCTTGCGCAACGGGCCAGCTCGACGTAAGTTTCAATCACTTAATGATTGATTCGGATGTTAGGTGACGACGTTGCGAGCTTCAACGAGCGACCACTGGCATCCGGTCGGTGTGAGTTGTTTTGCGGCACCGCCCCCGCCACTGCGTGGACCGGGGTTATTGCGTCACAGTGACGAATTGCGTTCGAGGGCAAGACTATTCGGATCGCAACTCAAGTCGTCGCCAAGCCGGTTGCCGAGATCGTTCGACCATCGTCATGGCTGAGGAACTGCCCGGGTTCATTCCCCACATCCTGCGTGCCGACGATGTTTCGCTCCTGCGTGCCGATGAGACCGTGTTCAATGCGATGGTCGATGGCTGGCGGGCGCAGATGCTGGCCCGAGGCTTGGCCGTCGACACGATCATGACGCGCGGTCGACTGATTGCCCGGTTCGTTGAGTTCACCAACGAGTATCCGTGGCGGTGGCGCCCAATTGACGTGGACCAATTCCTGGCCGAATTCCGATCGCAGGAAAGACCGATTGCGCTATCTACGTTGCGGACCTACAGCAATACGATTTCGATGTTTTGCTCGTACGTCTGCGACAGTAGATACGGCTGGGTTGCATTCTGCGAGAAGCAGTTTGGCGATGTTCCGTCGCAGATATGCTTCGAGTGGAACACTCCGCAACACACAACCGATGATGCTGTTCCACCGGGCCGCCGAGCGTTCACCAAGGCCGAGTTGCAGCACCTATTTGACGTCGTAGATGATTTTGTCGACGAAGCGCACCGCACAGCGTCCAAGCGGTGGGTGACGGCCCTGCGGGATTCGATCGCATTCAAGGTCGGCTACGCCTATGGGCTGCGCCGCCGCGAACTGGTCATGCTGGACCTGACGGACTTCGGGCCCAACCCACACGTACCCCGCTTTGGAAACTACGGCGCGCTGACCGTGCGCTGGGCCAAAGGCACGAAAGGGTCCGGGCCACGTCGGCGGACGGTGCTCACATCGCCTGAATTCTCTTGGGTTGTCGAGCTTTTGGAATATTGGTGCAGCGAGGGACGCCAGCTGTTCGCCACCGCGGACCGCTCCCCCGCGCTGTGGCCCAGCGAGCGTGGTTCCAGATTGACGCTCGGTGCGCTGGGCCGCTCCTTCACCGCATTTCGCAAACGAGCCGGGCTGCCACCAGAATTGAGTCTGCACGCACTGCGGCACTCCTTCACCACCCACCTTCTGGAGGCTGGCTACGACCCACTGTTCGTGCAGGAACAGCTCGGGCACTCATTTGCATCGACCACCTCGCTGTACACCTCGGTGTCGTCAGACTTCAAACAAAAGACGATCCAACAGATGATCGCTCGACGCATCCGAATGGAGGAAGATCAGCCCGATGGCTGAACAGCGCCGCATCGGCTTCCACTGGCATCTGCGCCGGATGATGGCCGCCCACAACCTGTGGAAGTCCACCGAGCTGCGACCGCTGCTCAAATCGCGCGGAATCAACCTCTCCGACGCCCAGGTCTATCGCCTGGTTACCGGTGAACCCCAACGCATTCCGTCAAGGACGTTCGCTGCCCTGTGCGACATCTTCGACTGCACGCCCAACGACCTGTTCGAGCCGTACGTCGAGATGCAAGCCGCGAAAACTGCCAACGCACCACGGCCCAGTGACCTCGGCCTGAAACCGGGAAACCCCGTCGCCAAACGGATTCGGATCGTCCAGGACGACGATGGCCCGCCCGCGCAAACCTGACGACCCCGAGCGGTGGCCGGTGCCCTGCGACCGGTGCGGCGGGCACTACATGGTGGTCGCGAACTGGCCGGGCGAATCGGTCTGCGGGTATTGCTACCAGGCCGCCAAACGTGTCACCGGGATCTGCGCTTGCGGCCACCAGGGCGTTCTCCCCGGGATCATTGATGCTCGGCCCGCGTGCCGCCGATGCACCGGGATCACGCTCAACGTCGACTGCGTTGCCTGCGGGGACGAGGCCGAACTCTATAGCGGCGGCAAATGTCAACGCTGCGTCCTCGGCGAGACTGCTACTCGCTTCCTGACCAACCCCGACACCGGCGTGGTCGCCTCGCAGTTGCAGGTCATCATTGATGCGCTCACCGGAATGCAACGCCCCAATAGCGGCCTGACCTGGATCCGCCAACGCCATGTCGAACGCGTCCTGCGCGAACTTGCGTGCCATCCGACGCTCACCCATGAGCTTGTTGACCTGCTTCCGGCGGGCCGGACAACCAATTATGTTCGCGGCCTCCTCGTGGCTCATCAGTCGCTGCCGGCGCGCGACGAACGGTTAGCGCGGTTCCTGGGCTGGGCGGCGACCGCGCAACAGCGCATCCTGACGGACGAGCACCGCAAGGTGATTGCCCGTTTTATCCGCTGGGGCTTGGAAAGACGGCTCCGCTCGATGGACGCCGTCACCGACTCAGCATTTCTGCGCGCCAAGCAGACCACGACCGTGACGATCGAGTTCTGCAACTGGCTCACCACCGAACACGACACCTATGTCGAGAACGTCACCCAGGCGCACATTGACCTGTGGCAGTCCACCGGACCAACTACCCGGGAGCACATTCTGCGATTCGTCCGTTGGGCCATCAAAACCAAACTGATCCCCGCGGATCTCGAGGTGACCCCGCACCGGCGCGGTACCGCACCACGGCTACCGATCACCGAGCAGAACGCCGTTATCGAGCACGTCGTACATCAACAGACCCTGCATCCCCGTGACCGGTTCGCCGCGATCTTGATCATCGTTTTCGCTCAGCGCGTCGAGGATATCGCTGCCCTGACCTGGGAGCAGGTGACCATCACAGCGGACTCCGTGAGCGTCAACCTGGCTGGCATGCCCATCGATATCCCGCCGCCGCTCGATGAGCCCATCCGACTACTCGCGGCAGTCAACTACAACGGTCAAACTGCTGCACATCCCAACTCGCCCTGGGTATTTCGCGGGTATGGACCCGGAACTCACGTCACTCCGACGCACCTTCGTAACCATCTGCGACCTGTTCTCGCTGCCCTCGAAGCACGCCTTGGCACACTCAATGAACTCACCCAGACCACGCCAATCGCGATCCTGGCCGAAACACTCGGCTACAGCCCGCAGACACTCGAAGCCCACGCGAGAGCATCGGCATCAACATACGCCCGATACATTGCGACACGACTCGACTGACACCGGACAGGGGTCTGTCAACTTAACGGTGTAACTGGTTGTGGTGGTTCTACTTTCGTCCGGCGGACAGGCGTCCGTCGAAGGTGATGTCGAAGGCATTCAACGCTTCTTTCCAGCGGTTGGTCCACCGTTTGCGGCCACGTCCGGTGGGGTCGAGGCTCATGACCGCCAGGTACACGCACTTCAGCGCGGCGGCCTCGGTGGGAAAGTGGCCCCGCGCGTTGACCGCTCTACGGATCCGGGCATTTATGCTTTCAATGGCATTGGTCGTGCAGACCACGCTGCGAATACTGTTGTCGAACTGCAGGAACGGCACGAATTCGGCCCACGCGCCATCCCACAGCTTGGTGATCGCCGGGTACCGATCACCCCAAGTGTCGGTGAACGCCACGAACGCCTCCAACGCGGCCGATTCACTCGGCGCGGTGTAGATCGGTTTGAGGTCCTTGGCGATCGCCGGCCAGTGCCGCTTGGAGGCGTAGCTGAAGCTATTGCGCAGCAGATGCACGACGCACGTTTGGGTGATCGCCTGCGGCCACACGGTTTCGATCGCTGCGGGCAGGCCCTTGAGTCCATCGCAGACCACCATGCAGACGTCCTGGGTACCCCTATTCTTGATCTCGGACAAGACCCGGGCCCAGAACTTCGCCCCCTCCCCGTCGCCGTGCTCACCAGCCCACAACCCCAGGATGTCGCGGGTGCCCTCCACGGTCACCGCCAGCGCCAGGTAGATCGGCCGGTTCGCGACGTTGCCGTCGCGAATCTTGACGTTCACAGCGTCAATGAAGATCACCGGGTACACGGCATCCAAGGGACGGGACTGCCATTCCGCCATGCCCTCGATCACCCGGTCGGTGATCGTCGAGATGGTCTGCTTGGACACGCTCGCCCCGTACACCTCGCCCAGGTGCGCGCAGATCTCGCCGTGGGTTAATCCTCGGGCCGACAACGAGATCACCAGATCATCGAGCCCGGTCAGGCGCCGCTGACGCTTCTTGACCAGCTGTGGCTCGAAGGAACCATCCCGGTCGCGAGGCACCTCCAGCGCGACGGGTCCTGCTTCGGTCAACACGGTCTTGCCGCGACGGCCGTTGCGGGAATTGCCGCCGTCACGCCCGGTGGCGTCATGCTTGCCGTAGCCCAGGTGATCATCGAGCTCACCTTCGAGCGCGGACTCCACCACCCTTTTGGTCAACTGGGAGAGCAACCCGCCCTCACCGGTCAGCTGCAACCCCTCCGCGCGGGCCCGCGCGGCCAGCTGCGCCACCAGCTCGTCGTTGGTCGCCTCCCGCAACGCCGCCGGCTCCAGCGGCACCGCATCGAGCTCGACGGGCTGCTCATCATTCATCACATCGGTCACAGTGGTCTCCTTCTTACTCAGGAGTTACACCGGAAAATTTACAGTCCCCCGGACAGACCCAGAAAACTTGACGGTCCCAGTCCCTGACCGTGACCCCGATGTCGAGGGGAGTTATTCAGTTGCTGAGATGAGTCTCGGGAGCAGCGCTTTGTCGACCAGAGCTTCGATGGTGGGAGGGGTCGGGGGTCGGTCGGAAAAGATGCACCGGAAGATCAGGTAGCCCGGCAACAGATCGTAAAGCTCGTCGTTGACCGCCGCCGCGCCGATCTCGCCGCGACGGATCGCCTGCTGCAGGACGTGCCAGACCAGAGCTCTGTGTTCATGAAGGAACCGGTCTTGCATAACGTTGTTGAGCGCGGGATTGCAGGACATCTCGACGAGCACCGCTCGGATGGTTCCGGCATGTTCTCGGCCCTGTTCGCAGATAATCTGGCCAAGACACAACAAGTCGCCGCGCAGGGTGCCGGTGTTGGGTGCAACAGCGTTCTGACGGGTGCCTTCGCTGACGGCCGCCAGTATCAGCTCAGATTTCGAGGGCCAGCGTCGATAGACGGTAGCTTTACTGGCATGAGCGGCGACCGCCACGGCCTCCACTGTTAAGCCGTGGTACCCATGCTCCTGCAGGACACCCAATGCCACCCCCAGTAGCTCGCTCTCGCGGGGCGACCACGCGGGTTCTGCGTCCGGGTCGGTTGTCGCGGTCATCGGTTGTCGAGTGCGCGCGCTTCTCGGTGAGATCGGATCCCCGTTCCCCCTACCAAATCGCGCTCCCATTCTTCGAAAACGGTCGCTAGAGACGAGACGGCGCCGGACTTGGACGATCATTGTCATCTGGAGGTTTGCAGTACTCGCGTTGTCCTGTACTCACCCAACATGGCAGTGTTGCCCTGAGAACGGGTGGGTCCGTCGGCCACCATTGTGTCAGACGGACCCACCGTTCTCAGGCATTAACGCGTGCCCGGCAGCGCGGTCCTGGAGTCAGGAAGTGAAACCGGGTATCGGGTAGCGCTGGTTAAGGACGTAGTTTCCGACTTCAGCGATCTTGTAAGAGACGGGATCGTGCAGCGTGTGGGTGCGGATGTTGCGCCAGAACCGGTCGAATCCATAGTTTGGGTGGGTTCCCCGGGCACCGATGACCTCGAAAATTCGGCTGGTCACGTCCAGGCCCGCTTTGGTGGCTATGGCTTTGACTCCGGCTACCTGTACCGTGAGTTCGCCGCGTTCTTGTGGAGTTAATGCGTCACCTTTGTCCCACGCGGTCTGTAGCAGCTGCGCAGCCTCACGTGCTGCAGCATCGCCAGCCTGTAGTTCGATACCGAATTCGCCGTAGCTGCGAATGGTGTACGGATCCTCGACGGCTTGAGTAACCCCAGCCGGCGTCCAGGGGCGTGCCTGCGTTCGGGTGTACTCGCGCGCTGTTTCGAGCGCACCACGCGCGATCCCCAGATACACCGTTGCGAACACCAACTGCACGATCGGGCCGAATAGGCTGCCGCGCCCGGACGCCAGGAACGCCTCGACAACGGCATTGGGTTTGCCCAGCACCTCGTCGGGACGGACTACGACGTTGTGGAATTCGGTGGTGCCGCTGTCGGTGCGCCGCATCCCTAGCGCCTGCCAGTCGTCGTTTGTTTGAACGCCTTCTCTGGTGGTGGGAATGGCCGCGGCAACGATGGCGCCTTGCTGTGGGGAACCCTCCGGTATCACGCCGAACACCAAGAGCAGATCTGAGCCCTTGGCTCCACTGCTGAAGTGCTTGATACCGTTGAGAAGGTACCCGCCGTCGTCGGTCGGGGTGGCAGTTACCTTCCATTCGAGGATGTGGCTGTTGTTCTCGCTGGAGGCGTTCCCGGTCCACCAGTTGTTTTCGGCCAGTTGACGAAGTAGGCGTTCACTTTGCTCGGGTGAACCCCACAGATCAATAACGGCTGGGGTGCTGAGGTGGTATCCGAACAAGTGGCCCAGCGATCCATCGACCTTGGCGATCTCACGCACCACTTCCAGAGCGGTAGGCCAGTCGGCTCCCCAACCGCCCAGGTGCCGGGGAACGGTCACCGAGAGCAGCCCACTGGCGCGTAGATCCTCACGCTCTTCTGTCGCCGAACCACCAGCCTTGTCGCGCTCGACGACGGTAGCTTGCCACTTTCGCGTCAGCTCGCGCGCCACCTCGATGGGGTCGCCATTCCTATTGTTCTGTGCCGTGGCGGTGTCATCGGTCAGGGTCATTGCTGGTCTCCAGTCGTGGATTGAGTGAGGAATTGCGGTGCCGCCCACTGCGTGAGGTCCACCGGATGGTCGAGGAGATTGTGGTCGAGGAGGAACTGTTGAGTTTGGTCGACAACGGCCAGTGCCGAGTCGTCAAGCCGTGGGATCAGATGTTGGGCGAAATCAGCGCCGAAACCGCGTCCGATCGCCGAGGGCGCGACCCCGAGGTTGGCGGCATGGATGCCAACGGTTTCCTCGGGATGGGCCTGTGCCCAACGGCTGGCTTGGACCGCCGCGTCGACGAGTCGTTGCACCAGGTCGGGTCGCTCGTCAACCAGCTGAGCGCTGACCGTCCAGACACTGGCATACCGGCTTCGTTGGTCATCGCCGAGATCGGCGAGCACCCGCGCTCCGCTGAGATCTTCTAACTCCGCCGCCCAGGGCAACCAGGTGAACAGCGCATCAACGTTGCCGCTATCCAGGATGTCCCTCTGGTGGCCGGCCACGTCGGGAAACAGGTCAGCGCCTTTGACACTGGCCGCTGCTTCCAGCCGCTCTTCGGGCACGTCGACGCCAGGGCTTTCGATACGCACCAACTCGACGTCGTCGACCCCTATCCCCCCGATGTGCAGGGTCTGCAAAAGTCCCCGCGCCTCCCAGGTACCCAGCGCGATCAGTGTTTGCCGCCACGGGTCCAAGTGCCGATAATCGCCCAACTCGCCGGTGAGGATGCGGATCGCTGCACCCGACACACCCACCCGCCGGCCCCGCAGCTGCTCCGGTGATGTCACCGGGCTGTCAACACGGACATAGATCCCTTGCCGACCGGCCAGAGGGGTGATGCCTAGCAGGCGGGTGCGTCCCGGCGCCCGCAGGCCCTCACTGATAAGAGGTGGAATTTCGCCACCAAAGCGGGTGTAAGCGGGATGATCGTAGGTGAAATGCAACCCTGCTTGCGCGCCGCTGAGCACATTCAGCGAAATCCCGTTGCCGGCCAACAGGTTTGACTCCAGCGCTGTCAGTAGTGCATTGGGAACCGGGCAGTTGCTGTAGGCAAGAACGTCATGATCAACATCGGTGGTGGTCATCGGATGCTCCCGACTTCAGGGTGAGCCAACCCAAGGTGCTCACGCAGCGTTGTCCCTTCGTACTCGGTACGGAACACACCACGTTGCTGCAGCAGCGGAACCACCTGGTCGACGAACTCCTCGTAAATACCCGGCAGATACGCCGGCGAAATGATGAATCCGTCAGCGGCCCCGGCCTCAAAGTGACTAATCAATTGATCAGCGATCTGTTCGGCAGTTCCGGCCCACTGCGGCACAAACCCGACGTTGGTGCCGTATCGGCGGCCCAGTTCGGCCAGCGTCAGGTCCGCACCGCCACCGGCCACGGCGGAAAACATCTGCAACATGGTCGGCACGTGACGATCCCCGAGATCGGCGACGATGTCGGAAAACTTCGTATCCAGCGGATACTTGGAGAGATTCAAGCCGCTGTGGCTGGATAGCGTCGACAAACCCACTTCGGGATGCACCAGCGAATTGAGATATTCCAGACGTTCCCGGGCCACCTGCTCTGTCTCACCGAGCACCGGCATCACCGCGGTGAATACCTTTGTTTGCTCCGGGTCACGCCCCGCGGCCGCAACGTGAGCTTTGATGTCCTGATAGACCGCGCGCATGATGTCGAGGTTGGGCGAGACGCTGAATACCGCTTCAGCCCAGCGCCCCGCGAAGCGACGCCCCCGCGGCGACAAGCCGGCCTGCAAGATGACCGGTTCACCCTGACGGGACCGTGGAACCTGCAACGGGCCACGGACCGACAACCAGCGGCCGCGATGATTGACGTATTGAACCTTCTTGGGATCAGCGAACCGACCGCCAACCTTGTCCAACAACAAGGCATCCTCGGACCAAGAACTCCATAGCTTCTTGACGGCCTCCAAGAATTCGTCAGCCCGGTCGTATCGGATGTCATGCTCAAGGTGCTCATCCACACCGAAGTTGCGTGCCTCGGAGTCGTTCAGCGACGTGACCACATTCCACGAGATCCGGCCATCAGACAGATTGTCGAGCGTGGCAAACACCCGAGCCACATGATAGGGCGGGTAGTAGGTCGTCGAAACCGTAGCGCCCAGACCTAATCGCTGGGTCACCGCAGCCATCGTCGCTATCACGCTGGTCGGCTCCAGCGCCACCGCGCCCTGGCCACCCAGACCGACCCCCGTCTCCAAATTATCGCCATAGCTATCTTCGATGGCCAGGCCATCGGGAAGAAACAACAGATCAAACTTGCCCCGCTCCAGGGTCCGCGCAATCTGCTTGTAGAACTCGCCAGTCAGAAAACCGTTCGTCGCACCGACATGGCGCCACGCGCCATGCGCATGAGTGACGTTGCCGGCCGAGAAAAACCCGGCTAAATGTAGTTGGCGTTGTTCAGCCATAATCAGCAGTGCCTCCGTGGGGATCAGTTACCGGAGACCAATGCTCGGCTACTGCAACCGACCCCAACAGAGTTAGGAGCCCGATGATTCAAAGGGGCACCCAACACGCCACTTCCTCCCGACGACCCACCCGACCTTCGCCGATTCTCGCCCCCGGACGAGTGCCGTCAAAGCGCCACCTGTGAGCAAGATCACCAACCGGCGGGGTGTGCACCTCCGCCCGGCTTCGACACCCTGACGGCCACCGCGGCGGTATCGATGTAAAAATCAATGAAGCGGATGGCTACCGCGCGGAACTCGCACCTCGCTAGCACGCACCGTTACCAGCTATTACGGCTTTTATTTAGGCCGTTTGTCAAGCTGCAATAACTGCCGATATGGCGGCGTGCGTGCTACGCTCGCGCCATGGTCAAAACCAGCCCGAACCGCATGCGATCGGTCACCGAGGCCCGTGGCGGCCTCAACGCGCTACTTGCCGACGCCGAAGACGGCATCACGACACACATTGTCAAGAACTCGAAAATTGTTGCCCACCTTGTTCCTTCGAACGCGCTGATACTGGACGGAGCGGTCGATCTACTGGACCAGATGCTCACGCGCCTGGCCCTGGATGCCGCAGCAGATTCGGCTCGGTGGTTCGCGAACGGCAGACTGGCGAGCGCGGGTGATTTCATGGGCGAGCTGCTGGCGTGGACCTGGTCGACGGACCAGCACGTCTTTTGCTACACCTTGGCGCAGTACCACCGAGCGCTTGAGCGGCATGTCGGCCAGGAAATCACCCGCGAGCAGCTTGTACCAGGTCTTGAAGCCGCCCTGGCGGTAGCGATGAGCCACAGCGAAATCCGCGATGTGCGGTCTTTTTTGAACGAACAGCCCTATTGGTCTGACTACTACCCGAAGGCCAACGGGCAACTGAGGCCCCAGTGAGCGCCAAAACGTCACAGTGACGCAAATCGACCAACCATGGGAGTCCGACCGACCGGCAGGAAAATCATCATGAAGATCTAGTAGTTCAGCGGCGTCGGCGAGGCGCAGCGCATCCAGCGAGTCGCCGACCACCCGGCCTGCCCGCGCGGCCCGCTCAACGCCGGGTCGTATCACCAACTGCCTGAAAAGCACCACGAAGGAATGGTGATGAAAGTTGAACAGGTCAGCGAGGACTTCTGGCGGGTGACGGAAGGGAACAAATCGTGGACCGCCAAGACCGTCGCCAACTTCGGCCTGAGGTACTGGGTTATAGACAACAGCCGAGGAACAAGACTCGATCCCGGCGGCCCAACTGGCCGCCGGGTCATCGCGGCGATCCGCAATGCGACGCCAATCTGACCTTCTTTGAACGGCGCCACACTTCCCGTTCCGTGTAACCAACGTGGTGGAACAGCACATCTAGAAGTTGATCAAGGAGAATCCAATGATGACCGAGCACGAGACTGACGAAGAGAACGAGGTTCTCGACGACCCCCGGCCGGCCGGTCCTACCGGACTGCACCGATTGGACACCGTCGCGGAGCTCACGGGGTTCCCTGATGGGACGGTGGTGATCTGGCATTCATGGAACGGTCTGCGGTACGAACGTCAGGCCGGCGTGCTCGACACCGCCTGGGGCGGGGAACGCAAGGTCAGGCCGGTCACGATTCACATCGTTGAGTTCGACACTGATCTTGACGAACTTGAACCGCCGCTATGGGTGCTGACCTTCGAGGATTCGCGCGAAGCGTCCGATGGGCAACAGGTAGGTAGCACGCTGTGGCCTGCCAACCCCGAAATCCGTTGAACCAGAACTTCCGTCATGAGTACCTCGACGACGCCAATATCGCTCCGCGCCGTCATCGGGGGCCGTAGTAATGCCGCCACCACTGGGCGTATGCCTGAGCCTGTTTAGCCTGCTCGTCCAGTTTGTTTCGCGCGCTCCAATTGTGTGCAAGGGCAACCCAATTCATGATCAGGATGGATAGGAAACTCCACCATCCGAGCGTGAGGTTATGGGCCTGGGCTCTACGGATTGCCGCCCTGCACTGCTCGTGCGTTCCCGTGATGACTTGCCGCTGATTGACGAACATAATCAGTGCACCAGTGTGTGTCATCGTGGTGACCTGAAAGACGGGTACGGCAGGCGGCGGTTGGGGAGTTTGCGTGTGCGGCCCAGCCGCCCCAATCTGTGCCGGGTCGGCCTGCCACTGCTGCGGTTCTGACATCGAAATCTCCTGCGGCTTTGACCGTTTAGCCACGCGCCGATGTGCAGAGGATGCCGTGCGCTATACGCACGAGGGAGCCGGCCCGCGCGGGATCGACGCCATTTTGGGCTGCGATCGTATCGGTTGCACCCTGAGTGCCATGTCCGGTCATGAGCAGCTGGCACCCGTAGAGCCCGGCCTGATTAGCTCCCCCAATTCGCATGGGGCAATCATAAGCGCACTTCAGACAGTCGAAGACGCGTTCTCGACACACCGCAAAAGCTGCCGTTCTTCGCCAGCGCCAGCGTCCATACTGTTCGAGGTCTCGTCTTCGACGACCCGTGATGCTCGCATTCGTCCGAAGGTGGCAGTAGGTGGGGGTGGCCACGAACCCGGCTGATCACTAGCAGTCATGAAAGCGTGCCGCATCAACTGATAGGGCATGTCGGACCATGCATGGACACGATGGACTTACGACGCCTCGACCGATGGATCAAACTGGTCTGTGGGGTCGCCGCAGTGCATCCACTGCTATGCAACTGGGCTGCATTCATCATGAGATTGCCCTTCGTACGCGGTAGCTAGGATCGGCTCGCAAGATTTGCGTTAGCTCGTCAATCCCCACCGAACCGTCGCGACTCCGTGCGGCCAGTGACTCAGCGACCGCGATGCGGACATCCGTGTCAACATCGCGAGCCAGCGATTCGGTGGCCTCGAAATCCATCTGCTCGGTTGCCGCTGGAAGCACCGTCGCCGCGAGTAGTCGTATCTCGCGATCGTTGCTTAATGCCATAGTGCGCCAAGGTAATTCAATCGCAAAACCCCGTTGGTTCAGGATGTAGCACGCCCGAGCGAAGGCTAGTGCGTCTTGACTTTCTCCGGTCCGCATGAGCAATTGCGCTGCATGCCAGACGAGACGTCGACGTTGACCGTCGGCCGCCAACTTCGCCAGTGTCAGAGTAACTTGACGACGAAGGGCTCCTGGCACACGTTCGATGTGCACGGGCGCGAACGGATCGGCAAAGCGTTGTTCCCATTGATCAAACTCGCTCACAGGTTCATCTGAACCAACTGCCAGCCGAAATAGTCTGTCAAACAAATCATCTCGCGCGTGAGTTGGGAGTGTATCGGAGAGGGGAATACAGGCTTGCGCGAAGCGGGAGCGATTACGCTCACTGTCATTCTCGTCCAGGGCGTGATCAAAAAAGTGCCGGGCTAATGCGATCTGACGATCAGCAGGCAGGCACGTCGCGATCGTAGCTATGTCTGTCTTCCCTGCTATCTGTGACACGTGGCCAGCGCCGTATGTCGGCGGAGCCGCAAGTTCTCGCGCTACCAATGACTCGGCTGCCTCGATGACTTCGTTGGAGTGGTTCCCGAGGCGCACCAACACCTCCGTGGCGTTACGTACTCTCGCAATTCCCTCGATCTCGTACGGTCCAACCAAGGTCTGCAAGCGTCCCTCAATTAGTCGCAGTACTGGTTCCAAGGTGTCGAAGTGACGGATGAGCTCGGCAGCGATGTCGTCAGCGACCTCAAACGCCAACGCCACGCGCTCTGCAACCTGCTCGCGCTTGTCAGGGTGCCCCGCACAAAGACCAACGAGGATGCCAGCGATTTGATCGTCGGCATGCGTGTACTGGTATCGCTCCCGCGGAAGGAGTCCGTCGATGTCCGAAAAAATTTGATCCACAAGCCCATTAGGCAATCTTGCGGCAAGCCCAGCCAGCAACTTGTACGCCTCAAGCCATACATCCGCACCGAAGGGTCGGCCATCGTGTTGAACGGCTTCGGCTAATGCTGACGTAGCCCAGTCGCTCACCAAATCGTCTGGAATAAGGTCGGCTTGGCCCGCCGCGGCGCCGAAGGCTGCTGCACGGCTCTGGAATTGAAGTGCTCGCGTTGCGCTGCGGCAGTCGAAGTAGGTGGCAAGCTTCGCTGCGGTTTCGCGGCAGTCGCGGGCGCTACCGGCGATGATGTAATGGCCTACTGCGCCGTCGAGGTGCCCAGATTGTTGGTACATCCGCCCCATCAGGAGGTGCGCGTTGATCTCGTCTACCAGGCGAGCGGATGCGACGCTATCGCGCAGGTAACGTCGTAGTTCGGCGCGCGCGGCACGAGGACGCTTTTTTCCGATGACGGCTTCCAATAGGTCTTGCATCGCTGCGGCTTCCGGATCATAAGCCTGGACGCGGAGCGCACCATGCCCAGACCCGCTGATGGCTCGGCTCTGCTGCCGCAGACTTTGCATTTCGGTGATATTCACGACGCTCGCACGCGAGTGCACCGTGATTATCGAGCGGCACCAGGCAGCGGCGTCATCCCAGACTCGTGCTCGGCACCCGCGCTCGATCCCGAATCGGAACTCGGCAGCAGCTGCCGTCGACTGGTCTTGCCAGAACAGATAGCGCCCTCGCCGTGCGTGAATCAGCGCAGAGTCCGCGAGCGAGCAGCGGCCTGATCCGGGTGCTGCGTCACTGAGCAACTCGGCCCATAGCTCCTGATCGTTCGTAGCCTCGGCGACAACCAGATGCAACCTAACCCTCAGATCGTGCTCCGAGCACGAGTCTGCAATTTGTCGCAGCGGCTCGCTGACGTCGGCAATCAGTTGCAGTTCACCGAGCGCGAGAGCGCCTTCAGCCGCAATACAGGCCCACAGTGCTCCTGCCGGGTCGCCGGCTTCCGATGCCGCGATTGCGGCCGCGACTGCGACATCAGACGCTATATCTCCTCTGATCCAATTCGCCAGTGCCGAAACAGCACTCGCGCGGGGATTCAGCCACGCCGGGGCGCCTTCTCTTTGCGCAAGTGCACCAAACGCGGACACTGCCGAATCGACTCCGGTACCAGCGCCGGCGACTAAGTAGCCTTCAACGTACGGGAGCCACTCACTGTCAGCGGCGGTGAACTCACTGGCGTCGGTGAGCAGTTGCGCACGGCGGATGTGCAGCGGCTCGGCTAGAGGGCCGTATCCGGCACGTTCCAACTCGCTGATTACTTCAGCGAGGATCCCCGCCGCGGCCGTCGGCTCCGACGTCGCAAGCTCCTCGGCCATGAGCTGCCGGCTCGTCAGCCCTAGAGCTTCTATCGGTCCCGTGAGAAGGATGTCGGGATCGATCTCGCTACCCGTCTGAGTCGATTGCTCGATTGACTGCATCACGCGTTCAAACTGAGCATTAATGCTCTCATCGAGCCGCCGCAACCGGTAGTAGAGACCGCCGAAAGCCTCTTGTAGACCGAGAGATTCCGGGTACTCAGTCATGAGCGCCTGGGCGATGGCGAGCGAGTCGTTCGATGGTGCGGACTGGAGCACCGTACCCGCGATCATCGCCGACAACGCGTTGACGGCTTGATCATCTTGGTCCATAAGGAGGCCTTCGGCATCCTCGTCCTTCAGCAGTGTCATCAGACGCCGACGCTGCTTCCAACTGAGAACGGGTGCGTCGGGAATTTCCTTCAGCTTGATCTTCAGCTTTTTGACCAGCCGTTCGCGCACGGTCTGTTCGCCAATCATCTTCTTGACAGCCGGTGCGACGACCTTGAAAGACGAGGACAGATTGCTCACGCCCAAATCGTGGCATGGCCGCTCTTTCACAGCAGACACACCCCTTCGACAGTTTCGGCGGCAGGTTCGCGCGCCGAGACGACAAACTGCCAGACGGCTGAATCGACGACGAGCACACCCCGAAGCCGTACCGTTGCTTCCGTGGTTCAAGCGTGCGTGTTCTGCGGTGACGACGTTGACTCCCAAGGGGAACATGTTCACCCCCAGTGGTTGCTGGGACTCTGGGACGGCACGGGTCCATTCACTGCGAAAATCGATGGCAAACAACGCCTTAACAAGACGGGCGATCTGGTACACAGCGCGAAAATGTGGCGGGTGATGCTCCCCTGTTGCAAGAACTGCAACGGCGATCTCAACAGATTGTTCGAGCAACCCGCGACGAACCCCATGAGACGTCTGATCCGCGACATGCAGCCACTCGAGGATCAGGTCACAATCTCGAACGTCGCACGTTGGGCGATCAAAACACTAGCGCTAATGGCCCATCCCGACGCGAACCACAATGCGCTCCCATCTGGCCCAGAGGGGGGACCGCACGGTCCTTGGAAGCCCTACCCTCGTGGGGTTCTCGATTCGATCAAAGTTGGTGGCGTTCCGACCGATACGTCGCTGTGGTTCGCGGTTACCGACTCCGATATGCCAGGGCTGCCGGACCCAGCTTTCGACGAAGTCCTTCTGCGCCACACCAGTCGATCCGATGGGCTGGGAGGACGCGGCGGGGCGAGGACTACGGGATTCCGACTGGCAGATGGTCGCATGGCGGTGTTTCAGCTTGCCTATCACCCGTTTCACGACTTTGAGCATCGCTTCGAGCGCGACGGGCTCGTAACTCGGCTGTGGCCGGATCCACCGTCGCGCCTGGATGTCCGGAACCATCCAGTCCTCGATCACGGGACTCGACTTGCGCAGTATTTCATCGAAGACGGCTTCTCCCACGAGTTGACGTGGGAGGAACGGTCCCACGGCAGCGGACCACCGTGGAATCAGTGGTGCTAGGTTCGGACCGACCGCAGGATCGTCAGCCTCCACAGACAGCGAAATTGACCCCGCGCAACTCTTACTTGACTGAGCGTTGTGCTTGACGTTCACCCTGAGGGTTCTTGGTCGCACCACTCAAGACTTGTCACATGTATTCCGTACGATCGATTCTTCCCGCAGCGAATTCGATGAGTCGCAGCACGGATTCGCGACTGGGCAGATCACCTTCGATCAAGGAACTGACAATCGCCTCGAATGCCGCCCGCCGAGATGTGGCTGATAAATCACTGCTACAAAACAGTTCTGCTAGGTCGTCGGGTTCAACATTGGTGTCGCCGCGCATACACGTAGCCTATGCCCGTTTCGGCATGAGTCAGCCGCTCTAAGCGGGGCCTCAGCCCGGCGATCGCTCGCCCGTACACCGGAACTCGAAGGAGGACCCCGTGCCGCTATGGAACATTTACTGCACCGAAGGCAACCTCGTCCCGGTTTTCCGTCGCTATGACTCCGGCACGCACCTGAGATCCGCTGCGCACATAGCGCACAGCGTTTTCACCCAGAATGGCTGTCGATGCGGGCGGCCGGGTTGGCCGCATCTCTCGCAGGTGATGGCCGATTCACGTTCGGCCGCATCGGTGATTGCGGTGAACCGCTCCCACAGCTCAGTACGCCGCTCGGTGCTGGGCTCACAGTAGTAGCGCAGGGTTCCGAACTTCTCTTTGACTTGGTAGACGACGTAGCCGCCGTCGAGAGCCGCCAGTTGCCGGTCGCAGGCGATGCTGATCGGGTACCAGCCCGCGTCGTGCCGGAACCACCGACCCCAACCGTCCGGGATCCGCCGCAGAATCCGCTCCAAGCACTCTGCATGCACGCCGGCGTCCGGAGGAAGACGCAGGGCGTCTCGGTTGTCGTCGGTCGAAAACAGGCGCCCGAGTGCACCGGCCACGTCGTCGGGTGTCGCCGTGCCCGCGCGTAGCCGCACCGCCATTTCACTAATATCCGACCCAGCTGCCCAGATACGGGCTCGCTGCTGATCGGTGAGATCAGGGAAGTGCTTGTCAGTCATCGCTGATGCTCGCGGGTCGTATCGCTATCTGCCCTCGGCCATTCCGATCGCATACACCAGTATGGAACGCTCACGACGATCCCATGAATCAACAACAGTTTCACGGCGAGGCTGTCGCCTCCATTGTCAGTTCTCGAACACGACGTCATGAGTTGCATTCCCGAACTCTGATGATGACTCGGTTCTCGCCGGATGTCGCGCGATGTTTCTCTCAAGACTGTGCCATTCTTCGCGCGGCACGTCTCGAACACGTTCTCCTGCAGGCTGGTAGCCACCGCGAACACCGATTCGCTGTATCTACGGCACGCATTTCGCTCCCGCAGCGCGCTTGCCCGACGCTGCCCCCGGCTGTGCGTTTTGTCTGTGCGATTCAGCTGCGCGTATCGGCACGGGGCGTCAGTTAGGGCATTGCATTCTGTTGCGCAGGCGTAGAAACACCAGCCGAACTAGTTGCGTCCATGGCGATGCCCGTCTCTGCGAGTCGCTGTTGCAACAGCAACCATGTTTGCGAGACGAGTCGTTCGATGAGTTCGTCCCGCGTCTCTTGCCGATGGTCGAGCCACCATTGGATGGAGGCGTCGATCAGACCATGTATGGCGATGATGAAGCCATCGTCTGCGTACTTATCTTTGTGGAAGCCGGGAAAGTACAGCGCGCCGCCCGCGGCGATCTCTGACGCGAAACCGCTCGGCTCGTTGCCGACGGTGTCATCTGTGCGGGCGTAGCGCCGGCTGGATAGGAATCGGAATAGGTTCGGATGTTCGTCAGCCCAGGTGACGTGGTGCACGATCGGGCCGCGTACGGCCTCCTGTGGCGTTGCACGCTCGCGAATTCCTTCCCGGATTCGTGCTTTGTGTTCGTGGTACAGGGTGAGCGCGATCTCGCGGTCGAGTTCTTCTTTGCTTGCGAAGTGGCGATAGATGTGCGCGCGGTTGAGCCCTGCGCGATCGGCGAAGTCCCCGGTGTTCGCGCCTGGGCCGGCTTCTTCGATAGCGCGGATCCCGGCCGCGATGATGGCGCGGCGACGTTGTTCACCGCGATCGCTGCGACCTGAGGCACGCCGCGCACTGAGGCTGTCCGTCTTTCCTCCCATCGACACCATGCGATCAGCGTATCCGGGTCGCAGCTTGCGCCCGCCAAAGTCTGGGTACACTGTGTACCCATATTGGGAACAGCTTGTACCCAAGGTTCGAAGTCTCTGCTCACTCACCACTAGGAGAAACATGTCCGGCTACCGTCCTACCTGGCTCGACGAAGAACTCGACTCGCTGCGCGAGCTTGCTCGCGCCTTCTGCGAGAAAGAACTAGCGCCCAATGCTGAACGGTTCGTCGAACAGCACCAGGTAGACCGCGATCTCTGGAACAAGGCCGGCGAGTTGGGGCTGTTGTGCATGTCCGTCCCGCAGGAATACGGCGGCGGCGGCGGCACATTCGCTCACGAGGCTGTGCTGTTGGAGGAGCAGAGTCGTGTCGGTGACTCCGCCTGGGGGGCCGGTCTACACAACTGCATCGTTGCCCACTACCTACTGTCGTACGGGACTGAGGCGCAGAAGAAGCAGTGGCTGCCGAAGATGGCCTCCGGCGAGGTCGTCGGCGCCATCGCCATGACTGAACCTGGCACCGGATCGGACTTGCAGAACGTCAAGGCCCGCGCGGTACGTGACGGTGACGAGTACGTGATCAACGGCGCGAAGACGTTCATCACCAACGGCCAGCAAGCCGATCTGGTGATCGTCGTAGTCAAGACCGACGCCAGAAAGAAGGCGTCGGGCATCTCACTGATGTTGGTCGAGGCGGACCGCGGGGGTTTCCGCCGCGGCCAGGCGCTGAACAAGATCGGCCAGAAGGGCCAGGACACGTCGGAACTGTTCTTCGAGGATGTTCGGGTGCCGCTGAGCAACCTGCTTGGTACAGAGGAAGGGCAGGGCTTTATCCAGCTGATGCAGCAATTGCCGCAGGAACGGCTAATGATCGCTGTCACCGGCGTGGCGATGATGGAGGAGGCGCTGGCTCAAACCATCACGTACACCAAGGAGCGCGAGGCGTTCGGCAAGCCGATTTTCGAATTTCAGAACACCAAGTTCACCCTCGCCGAGGCGGCCACCGATACTCACGTCGCTCGGGTTTTCGTTGATAGCTGCATCGAACGACACCTCAAGGGGGAACTGGATATTCAGACCGTTGCGATGGCCAAGTGGTGGGTCACCGAGCGCGCGTCGGAAGTGGCCGATGAGTGTCTGCAACTATTCGGCGGGTACGGCTACATGACCGAGTATCCGATCTCGCGCATGTGGGTCGACGCGCGAGTTCAGAAGATTTACGCCGGCACCAACGAGATCATGAAAGAGATCATCGCTCGCACGCTGTGAGGCAGGCCGACCGGGCCGATTGCATCCGCGCGCATCTATGTAATCGGTCCGCCGGTCGGCACATGCTGGTGGCAGCAAGCGCCGACGCCTGCGCCGGGAACCCATCCGTTCCTACACCGCCGCCGGTACCCCGTGGATCGCTCGTCGCCAGTGAGCCATGGCAATTTGATCGAGGGGTCAGTGCACGCGCAACGACGAAACTGCGGCCGCAGCCTCGTCCTGCCCGCACGCTGCAGCGTGCGTTGTCGTCGAAGCGCTCGGCTCGTTTCTGCGATCGGTGTGCAGGCGCTAACGCACGCGGTGCTCGATGAAGCGGATAGATCGGTGCTGGCGCATTCGGTATCAGATCGTCTTGGTACGCGATCCTATGTGCCTGCGCCGGTGGAGTCCGGCAGGACAAGTGACAAACGCAAGCGCTCTTGGATATTGCTGACGAAGCGTTTTGACACCCGTGCCCAGGGCACGAAGCGGTCGAATCCATGGAATGCGCCGGGAACGACGTCCAGGTCGCAAGGCACCCCGGCTGCGGCTAATCGTGCAGCGTAGGCGATGCCCTCGTCGTGGAAAAGGTCTGCGGTTCCGACGCCCAGCCATGCCGGGGCGACACCGCTGAGAACTGATTGCCGAGCTGGCACTGCTTGATCTCGATCTGCTTGTCCCAGATAGGAATTCCAGCCAAATCGATTCTCGGCACGGCCCCAGAATCGAAAGCTTGTCTCGTCGATGTCGCGCCGGTCGCTGGTGCGATCGTCGAGCATCGGATAGATCAGCATCTGTAGCGCTGGTATTACATCACCGCGGTCGCGGGCTCGCAGTGCTAGGGCCGCCGCCAGCCCTCCGCCGGCACTCGCGCCGGCGATTGCAACTCGTGTCGAGTCCACCCAACGCTCGCCGCTGAGCCAGCGCAGCGCGCGGTGGCAGTCCTCGAGAGGAATCGGGTAGGGATGCTCGGGGGACAGCCGGTAATCGACAGCGGCGATCGGAATGCCCGTCGCTCGCGCGAGGCTGCGGCAGAATCGGTCGTCGAATCGGGCAGTACCGATGACGTATCCACCGCCGTGAATCCACAGTATCGCCGGTGAGGGCGTGACCATGTTTGCCGGTTCGTGTACGCGCACCGTGACGCCGTCGCCGAGTGACACCGCGCGCACCCCGCGTACCGGCACGATATTGGGAACATGGCTCAGTGCGCGTGCGGCTTTCAACCGGCGGGCGGACACACCGCGCCGAGGAAATGCCCGGGCGGCAGTGCGAAGGTCTGGATGAATGTGGTTGGGCGACACGTTATGACCTTCACTGCCAGGCAGATGTGTCGGGGTCTGCGTGAGACCGGCGACGCGGCGGTCGTCCGAGGCGCAGACTCGGTCGCAACGATCGGTGGCCGAACAGCACGACCATCAGTCGTTCAAATATTTGTGATCGGCGCGCTGAATTGGGGAACATCGTGGGTTCGCGTGTGAGTGTGAAGCGGCTGGTGAGAATGGTGTGGGTTTCGCAGTACTTGCGGATGCCTTGTTTGCCGTGGCGACCCCCCAGGCCGGATTGGCGAGCCCCGGCGAACGGGGCTTCCTGGGCGAGGTAGCTCATGATGGCGTCGTTGATCCACGTGTTTCCTGCGGTGAGGCGGCGGGCTAGTCGCTCAGCCTTGGCGATGTCGCGAGTGAAGATGCTCGATCCCAGCCCGTAGGGACTGTCGTTGGCGAGGCGCACAGCTTCTTGTTCGTTGCGTACCTTCATAATTGGCAGCAGCGGCCCGAATGTCTCCTCAGTCATGCAGTCCATCGTGTGGTTTACGTCGACGAGCACGGTGGGTTCGAAGAACCTGCCTGGGCCGGGCAACCGATGACCGCCGGCGACGATGCGAGCTCCTTTATCGAAGGCGTCCGCAACATGGTTCTCGATGACGTCCATTTGGGCGGGGAACGTGATCGCTCCAACATCGACTGATCCATAACCGCCGGGCGGTCCCTGTCGCAGTTTGTCGACCTTGGCGGTGACTTTCGCAACGAACTCGTCGTAGACGGGTTCTTCGACATAGACGCGTTCGATCGCCATACAGATCTGGCCTGAGTTGCGCATGGACCACTCGACAGCCACATTGGCGGCGCGGTCGATATTGGCGTCAGCGAGGACAATCATGGGGTCCTTGCCGCCCAACTCGACCGAGCATGGGATCAATCGTTCTCCGCACCGAGCCGCAATCTGGCGCCCGGTTCGTGTGGACCCGGTGAATTGGATCATGTCGGCGCCGTCGACTAAGGCCTTCCCAGCCTCGCCATCGCCGGTCGCAAGGAGCAAGACGTCCTCGGGGAAACCGACGTGCTGTGCACCGCGGATTACGTACTCCACGGCCAGGGGCGCGTACTCGCTGGGCTTGATCACCACGGTGTTGCCGGCCATCAGGGCTGGTAGTGCGTCACCGATGCTGAGCGTCAACGGATAATTCCACGGGGCTATGACGCCCACGACACCTACCGGCCGGTGCCGCACCACGATTTTCTTACCGAGTACGAAAGGGGAATGGGTCCAGGGCATTTCGTCGGCGAGGTATTTTTCAGCCCGCTTGGCCCAGAACCCCATCGAATCGGCGAGATAGAACAGTTCGGCCAGCAGGGCGTCTTCTCGTGTCTTTCCGTTCTCGGCAACCACAATGTCGACGATCGCCTCGCGCTCAGCGACAAACCACTCCTGTAACGCCCGCACGTGCTTCGCCCGTTGTGCGAATCCGAGCGCTTCCCACGCGGGTTGGGCCGCCCGCGCCCGCTCGGTCAGCGCCGCGACCTGGCTTGGTCTCATGTTCTCAATCGCACCGATGACCTCCCCAGTTGCGGGGTTATCAACGTCTATGCGGTGCCCGTATGAGGAGGTGCTGCGGGTTGTCCTGCTCATCATCACCGCGGAGCCATTTCCGTCACGGTTTCCCTGCGCGTGCGGGTTCTCGATGGGAGCTTTTCGTGCACGTCGTCGGCGTCAGGCACACGAAACTCGTAGTCATCGAAAGAAAATGTGCGCGAAGCGTGCCATGCCTCCCGCGCGGACGTGGGGCGCAGGTACGTCGTATCGCCATGCTGATCGTAGTAATAGCTGTTGGCGCTAGTGCACTCGCCGAGCGTCCATACCGAGTGGGACATGCGGTCCAATGCATACGCCGTCCATCGGTCGGCAGCCTCTTCGCGCACCTCGACGACCGTCGCGCCGCGACGACGCGCCTCGGAAATAACCCGTGTGATGTGGTTCGAGGCGGTCTCCACCAGATCGTGCCACGTGCCGCCTACCCAACCGTACGGGCCAAAAATGATGAAGTGGTTAGGAAGCCCGGGCATCGACACGCTCTCATAGGAGCGCGCGTGGTTCTCGGTGTAGAAGGTCGCCAGATCGAACCCGTCGCGTCCACGGACTGGTGTGCGTCGGTAATTCTCGGGGTCGGTAGCGGTTCTGAAGCCGGTGGCCAGAACGAGAACATCGATATCGCGTTCGGCGCCCGAGGCCGTCTGGATGCCGCGCGCAGTGACCCGCTTAATGGGGTCGGTGATCAGTTCGACGTTGGGCCGATTAAAAGTTCGTAGATAGCTGTTCGAGGTCGCTGGCCGCTTACAGCCGAAATCGTAGTCCGGGGTCAGCAGCTGGCGCGTGTGCGGATCGCGCACCTGCAGGCGGTACCAGACGTCGCGGAGCAGGCCAGTAGCGGATCGATTTACCAACTTGAGACGATCATGGTTCAACGCGAGACCAATCAGGAATATCTCCATCGCGCGAGCTGCCCCGTCTCGTACTCGCCGCTGTACAGGCGGGGCCGCGCCGAAGAGCCAGGACACCACGGTCGGTGTGACCAGATCGGGCTTGGGCGCCACCCAGATCGGTGTTCGTTGGTAGACGTCCAGGTGGGCCACCACGGGGGCGATCTCCGGGATGATCTGCACGGCGCTAGCACCGGTGCCGATGATCGCGACACGCTTGCCCGCCAATTCGACGTCGTGATCCCAGGACGTTGAATGCACCGTCGTACCGCCAAAGTCCTTGATTCCCTCAATGGCCGGCGGTTTAGGTTCGACAAACGGTCCGATCGCGCTGACGACATATCGGGCGGTGCGTTGCCGGCCGGCGACGGTCAACCGCCACAGATGGTGGTCCTCATCCCACTCCCTCGCTGTGACTTCGCTGTTCAGCTGAACCAACGGACGGATGTCATAGCGATCAGCGCAATGATCCACATAGGACTTCACCTCCGCGCCTTTGGCGAAAACGCGTGACCAGTCCGGCTTCAACTCGAACGAGAACTGGTAGCCCTGCGCGGGGACGTCGACCCCGACACCCGGGTAGGTGTTGTCACGCCACGTCCCGCCGATGTCGTCGGCCCGCTCGAAAATCACCACATCGTCAATGCCCGCACGCCGCAGCGCAATAGCGGCTCCGATGCCGCTTATCCCGGCGCCGATGATCACGACCTCATGTTCGGGCTTCTCACGTTGAGTGTGTGCCTTTGCTGCCATCACGCGTCCGCTCCATCCCAATGCATCGGTTGCATGGACCGACCCTAGAACGAAATCCGCCCCATGTCGAGACGGATCGACAAAATCGTCTCGTTGACACACACGGTGGGCTTCTCTAGGTTGTAGACGTGCAACTTCCCGCCCCCCTGCCTCGAGTGTCCGCGTCATGACGCTCATGCCACTGGTGAACTTTGCGGCGCGGGCGGCCGTCGGCGCGGTACGATTCGCGCGAAATCGCCTGTCTAGCAATGTTCCACAGCCGCATGATTCGACGCTGCTGCCAGGTCAGGCAACTATCGTCGACGCCGACGGCGACCGGGTAGGCATTTACCGGGACTCAGCGGGTGAGCTGCGGGCAGTTCGTGCCCGGTGCACGCATCGGGACTGGGAGCTCGAGTTCAACGCAGGATCCCGAACATGGAACTGCCCGCTGCATGGGGCGCGGTTCGCGATCGACGGCACGGTGATCCGCGGCCCGGCCACTACTGCACTGGAAGCTGTTTGTCTTCCCCGGGAGATCCGCTCGGGAGGTCCTCCGGCGACACACCAAACGAGGGTCGACACTCAATAGTGTTCGAGCAGTCGGTCCAGTACAGCGCACCGCCCACCGATCGCGCGGATTTGCACCGCGCACGCAACGGCGCGCCGGTTCGCTAGGCCCAGGCCGTTCAGCGAATTCGACTGTACTGCCATCGGATTCGCGTTTGCGCCAGAGGCAAGCCGTTCTTGCCCCCCGGCGAGCATCTCATCTGTCCACAACAAGCAGGAGAGCATATGCACACTCGACCCTTCAGCCGCCCGGACCGCAGGACCGACTTCGCCGACGCCGTCGTCACCGGCGCCGGCTCGGGTATTGGCCGTGCGTTCGCGTTGGAACTCGCCCGCCGGGGTGGCCGAGTGGTATGCGCCGATATCGACGCACATGGCGCGAACGCAACAGTCGAGGAGATCACCCAGTTTGGTGGAAAGGCCCTCGCTGCACAGTGCGATGTCACCAACGTTGAGCAGGTCGTGGACCTCGCCGACGCCGCTGAAGAATGGTTCGGTAGTCCGACAAGCCTTGTCGTCAACAACGCCGGCATCGGCACCGGCGGCGACGTGATTGGCCAAACTCCATTGGCCGACTGGCATCGCACCCTTGAGGTCAACCTGTGGGGTGTCATCCACGGCTGCCACGTGTTCGTGCCGCGGTTGCGCGCTGCGGGTCGAGGCGGGGTCATCAACGTCGCGTCGGCCGCCAGCTTCGCCGCAGCCCCGCGTATGGGCGCCTATAGCGCCAGTAAGGCAGGGGTTCTCGCGCTTTCTGAAACCTTGTCGGCGGAACTGAGCGGAACGGGGATCACCGTCACCGCACTGTGCCCGACACTGGTCAAGACCAAGATCGTGGACAACGACGCCATCTCACACTCCGCCGCCGACCTCGCAACAACACTCATGAGATGGATCGGGACCCCGCCGCACGCCATCGCACGCACGACGCTTCACGCCCACGATCGTGGCCAGCTCTACGTTCTGCCGCAGCTGGACGCAAAGATCGCCTGGGCGATCAAGCGGGCCACTCCACGAACGTATACGCGCGCACTTGGGTTGATCGAGCGATTCATCCGCTAACATCGTCAGCGCTCTTAACCCTGCCAACGCTCAGCAGCCGATAGTAGACGGACCGTGTCAGGCGTATACGCAGGCCACTCCAGCCCCTTCGCCCTGCCCTCATGAGACGCACCCCAATATGCGCAATTGTGGCCGCGGACTGGGCGCATCGACACTCGTTATCTCGGAGCAAGACCGTCCCGCGTGGCAGATATGCCGGCCAGGCTCGCCGCCCCAAGACGATGTTGGCAGCGCGTAAAACCGCTGCGATGCCACGGCTGTTGCGCTACGGCTCGCCGATCTCGACGCGGCGGCCAAAGGGGACGCGGTGCCCGCCGCCGAACTTCCGGCACGATGTGACTTTCGGCCGACTCGTATCGATCGCGCCAGTTTTGCTGCAAAGTACGCGTTGTACGTGGGTGATGTGCGGCCAGGGGCATATCGCTGTGACCAGCTCTCCATTGTCGGTGCCGTTGGCGGTACAGCGACTACATCGAATCGTGGACGGTACCCGTCGCTAGCGGCACAAGATATCGCTGCGCGAATGCCGCGACTTTGACGTCATCATAAAACGGGATCAAGCCGTCGGGTATCAACAGTTGGGTCATCGCCAACCGAATCATGATTTCGGCCGCGACCGCCGGCTCACTCCCATGGGCCAGACCATGGCGGGGCAGTGACTCCAAGTATCCTGCGACGAACGTGCGCGCGGCCGCCAGCGCCGTTCCGCCACTTTTCGCCGCGTACCCATAGAGCTCTTCGGGCTCGGTCGTGAGCAATCGGTTTAACAGCGGGTTTGTTCGGAGCTCGCGTGCGCTTGCCACCGTGAGCTGAACGATGGCATCGGCGGCATTGTCGGTGTTGGCGAGATTAGATGCCACTCGCGCCAGTACCGCGATCAGCTCACGTCCCGCGACGGCCTCGACGAGACTGTCCCGGCCAGGGAATCGTCGGTAGACGGTGGCCCGCCCCATCCCGGCGCGACGCGCGATGTCACTGACGCTGCTGCGCCGGATGCCGACCATCTCGAATTCCTGTTGCGCGGCAGCAAGAATGCGGGCCGTCACCTCTTCGGAATTGTCGGCGGCCGATTTCCCCCTAGGCAGGGTGGTCTTGTCCCCGCCGGACACTGCGCCCACCGCCTGACCCACCTTGTCCTCGACACCCCGAAGGCTCGCGTGCTTGCCGCGCGCCGACACTGACAGTTCAGCGCATGCCATAGATTACTGCACCGACAATCGGCGCACCGGTAGGCGGCCGACGACCGTGCACAGTTCCCGATATCGCGTTATGCACCGTCAAACCGTTGCCTCAAATGACAGTCCGCAGTCGTTGAGCCGGACCGTCGCCCGCCGCCGGCCTGTCGTAATTTCCGGTACGAGCAGCTTCACGGGCCCGGCTCACCAGTTTGCGCACCGGAGCGCTCACGGCCATCGGAATGATGTCCTGAACGACGGGCGTTGCGGACAGCGCCGAGAACAGAGGGCGATGAGTAACTTTGACCGCCGCCTTCATCAGCTCTGGATAGGGCTCCTTACCGTAGAGCCGCATGAGGTAGTCGGGGGCCAAAGCGACACCGGTGGACAAGGCTGCCCGCACCGGCAGCGCCAACAACGCCTGCTTCAGTCCGGCCCTGGGCCGCGGGAAGAAGGTGTCACTGACGAACAGAGCTGACTCGGTGAGAGCGAGATTGGCACGTTCGGCCGCCAGATACGTGTCGACCTCAGCTTGACTCTTCGGCATCAACTCGTCCGGAATGCGATTGAGTCTGCCGACAATCGTACTTTCCTCACGCCAGTAACGATTTCGTTCTTCAAGGGTTAGTTTCCTCGGCCCGTACGCGTCATACGCGTCGAGCGCCCCCTGTCCGTACGGAATCAGCAACCACAGCAAATTGCGCGGTTCCGACGCGCAGTGTTCACGATCGCCCGTCGGGCCCCAGGTGCCAACGACGTGATCGTGCATCGCGTTGACCACATCCGCGGCGTGTTGGGCGGTCGCCCGGTCACCGAAGTAGATCGCAAACATGTACTCGGTGGTCAGGACAATGCGCTTCCACGGATCGGTGGCACCCGTGGAATTCGAGACGCCAATGTTCGCGAGCCAAGGATTGAGGAAGAAGTACGCGCCCGTGGCCACAACGCCGGGAAAGATCGTCGGGCCGCTGATGCGCCAGGAGATCGAGTCCGGGCCGAAGAAACCTGCGTCCTCGCACCGGAACGGTTCTTTGATCATTGCCATGACCCAACATTGGCGCATGCCCGACCGAAAGTCAATGAGACGAATTAATCGCATCGTCTCGGCGATGACTAGCCGCTGGAGCGCCTTTCAACTACTTTCGCCGTCGACCTTGCAGAACAGAGCCACCCCAGCCCGACGTGCACAACAGAGACGAATAGATGCATTCGTGTCTCATTGACATCGAGGGTGGTGTGTGCCACATTTACCGAAGCGCCGGGCCCTGGCAAACACCGGTGAGGACGCGTCTTCGGGACGCACGATGACGGAGGAACCCGCGGCGCGGCCCAGGTCGCCGTCGCCCCCGCTCAGCGTCGACTCAGATGCAGCACAAATAGGAACCCAGACTCATGGGACGGGAGTATCGAATGGTCGAGATACACACGACGGGCGTCATCGAGCGATCCGCAGCAGACGTGTTCGCCTACGTGGCCGACTACCGGCGCATGAACGAATGGGTGTTCGGCATCACCAGCGTACGACCCGTTGGCGATGCCGATTACGGCCCGGGAGCGGTATTCGAAGGCGGCGTCGACCTGGGACCGAAGACGCTCAGTTCGACCGCAGAAATCCAAGGATGGCAACAAGACCACCTGATTGCTCTGCGGTCCTTGGCTGGCTTCGATTTCACAGCGACTCTGCGCCTTCAACCCGAAGCTCACGATCGAACCGTCCTGGATTTCGAGTTGAGCTACGGAAACTCCGGCGGCGTTGCAGCGCGGGCATTCAGCAAAACCATCGAACCGCTCCTGGCCCTCGCGGCACGACTCACCACAGACAAACTGTGCGAGACATGCACCAGAGCAACACAACCACCTCTCCAATGCCGCCCCACAGCAAGTACGACCGAAACGCGGCCGGCCGACGCGACGCGGGGGCCTGGATCGGAGACGAGCAACTGATGGATGGGCTATTTATGCGGTCCAACAGCTTTCACCAATCACGAGGGGCCGCCGACGTGACTCTCGGTGAACCCCACCAGCCTGCACTCGCGCGGGAGATCTGTTGACAGCCAATCACGCACGATCGCGACCGCCCGAAACCCGTTCGGCTGTAAGGGAAATTGGGGATTGGGGCCGCCGGTACATGCGGTCTCATCCGCTGCAGTCGCTGCACACGGTCGGCGGCCAAGTGGTGCTAGGCGTCCGTACCGTCCAGTACTTCGCCGTCGAGATCGTCACCCGGCGATTCATCGTGGGAGAATTCATCAAGCAGGCAGCGTTCATGGCTGGGACCGCCTTTACCCCAACACTTTTAATGACCATTCCCATTGGTGTCACGCTATCCATTCAGTTCAGCCTGCTTGCCGGCCAGATCGGGGCGACCTCGCTGTCTGGAGCAGCGACCGGGCTCGCGGTGATCCGTCAGGGCGCTCCACTCGTGGCCGCGATCCTGCTCGCAGCAGCGGTCGGCTCCGCCGTCAGCGCGGACCTCGGCTCCCGCACGATGCGCGAAGAGATCGAAGCCATGGAGGTCATGGGCGTATCCGTGATCCGCCGCCTCGTCGTCCCCCGCTTCGCCGCCGTCATCGTCGTCGGCGTTGCGTTGACCGGCCTAACCTGTTTCGTCGGGTTCATCGCGGGCTACCTGTTCAACGTTTACTTGCAGAACGGAACGCCCGGATCATTCGTCACAACCTTCGCCTCTTTCGCCACCGTCGGCGATCTGACACTGGCACTGGTCAAGGCGGTCGTCTTCGCCGCGATTGTCGCAATTGTTAGCTGCCACAAAGGATTAGACACCCATGGTGGTCCAGCTGGTGTCGCGAACTCGGTAAACGCGGCCGTCGTCGAATCAACCCTGCTGCTCATGCTCGTCAACGTTGCCATCACCCAGCTGTACGTCCTGATCTTCCCGAGAGTGACCCTGTAGCCGTGGCAGTCGTCACCCATCGTCCCCCAGGCGTACGCCTCGCGCTGGATACAACTGTCGCCGCCAGCCGAGCAGTGGCCAAAACCGGTCACATGATGTATCTGTTCGGCCGAATCCTGACGTCGATTCCCATTACGCTGCGCCACTATCCGCGCGAATTTCTGCGCATCCTGTCAGATATCGCCTGGGGTAACGGCTCGATCGTAGTGGGAGGCGGCACCGTCGGTGTCGCGCTGGTTTTGGGCTTTACCGCCGGGGCAATGATCGGCGTCGAAGGCTATAACGCCTTGAACCTTCTGGGTCTCGGTCCCGCCACAGGCCTCTTATCGTCTTTCGGCTCCACGCGCGAATTTGCGCCGGTCATGATAGGCCTCGCATTCATTACCCAAGCCGGCTGCCGATTCACCGCACAATTGGGCGCGATGCGCATCGCAGAAGAGATCGACGCCATGGAAGCGATGGCGATCCGGCCGATCCCCTATCTGGTTACCACACGTGTCGTGGCATCAGTGGTCGCCGCCATTCCTCTCTTTCTGGTCTGTCTAGGCGTCGCATTCCTGTCGTGCCAGCTGGTGGTCAGCATTTCCTCGGGCCAGTCCTTCGGTACCTACCTGCACTATTTTTCCTTGTTCATCAGTGGCCGAGATGTCATGTACGCCACCGTCAAAGCTGTCATCTTCGTCTTCGTCTCGTCGACCATCCAATGCTATTACGGATACTTCGCTTCCGGCGGTCCTGAAGGCGTCGGGATAGCCGCCGGCAGGGCGATGCGCGCGAGTATCACGGCGACCATCATCTTGAACATGCTGCTGACCATGGCATTGTGGGGAGTCGACACCGGCGCAAGGTTCGGTGGATAGCGTTGCCGAACTCATTCGACTACGAGGCCGGCAGTCCATCGAATCGCCGGCTTTTCGCGTTGGGCGTGTGCTTCTTGGTGCTCGCGGCCTCGTGCGTCACACTGATGATCGCGAAATCCAAAGGCACACTTGACCAGATCGTCAAAGTCAACGCCGAGTTGCTCAACGTCGGTGACGGTCTGCCAGCCAAATCTGACGTCAAGTTCCGCGGCGTCCTCGTAGGGTCGGTGGCTGACGTCGAACCGGCACGTGCCGGACAACTCAACATCGTCCATATCGATCTCAAACCGGAATACGTCAGCGGCATCCCGGACACCGTGACCGCGCGGGTTGTGCCCTCCAACGTTTTCGCCGTCTCATCGATACAGCTGGTCGACAACGGAAAGGGCGCTACACCATTGCGCGCCAACACAATCATCCGCGAAGACCAAAGCCTGCCGACCGTCCTGTTCCAGTCGACACTCAGCAAATTCCGTGAGGTCTTCACGGCCATCGGCCGCGAACCCAACGCTGACCGCATCGGCGTACTGGCCGCCGTAGGCGAGGCCACGCAGGGAAGGGGAGAAAAACTCCGTGACGCAGGACACGACCTCAATGAGATTGTCTCCCAACTGAACACCGTTGTGGCCGGAGACACCGGGCCATCCACGATTGCTGCACTCACCGACGCCGCTGACAAACTGCGCTCGGTCTCGCCTGAGCTTTTCGACGCCCTCGGCAGCGCAGTCAAACCGATGCAGACCGTCGCCGCGAAACGCTCGGCATTGAGCGATTTCTTGTCCGCCGGACTGGGCACCGTCGGAAAACTCGGCGACGCTTTCGACCACCAGACCGACAGGCTACTCAACATCACCATCCAGCTCACACCGGTGATAGGCGTGCTCGCCGATAACGGCGGCCAGTTCCATGGAATCTCCACTCGACTGCAACGGCTCAGCAATCAGTTCTATGACGAAGCGTGGAATCCCGAGACAAAACTGGTCACCATCAAAGCCGCCGTGTCCTTTACCCCGAGCCGGACATATGTACGCGCCGACTGCCCCCGCTACGGCGACCTGGCCGGCCCAAGCTGCCAGACGGCCCCAGAAATTCCCGTGGCGCCCTCGTTGATGCCAGCGCTGGGGTCGATGGGCTTCCCGCCCCCACCGGGTGTCTCCGAGAACCGGCCCAATCTCGCACCACCTCGCAACTCCGTGGTGGCCCCTGATCCCGCCCGAAGCCCACCACTGCCAACGGATACCGCCCCGGCACCGTCAACTGATCGGATGCCTGCACTGCCCGCCGAGGCGCCGCCGCCACAAGCCGGTCAGCCACCCAGTGAGTATCCACAGTCGGCGACCATCGGCGGCAACGTGGGACCGGTGGGCAGTGCACAGGAACGAGACCAACTGAGCCGGATCGTAGGCGGCCACGCCACGGCGGCGACGCAGCTGCTGCTCGGACCCGTTGCGCGCGGATCGACGGTCCACATCACGCCAGATACAGGGAGTGACCAATGAGTTACCGCAAGCCACTCATCGGCCTGACCCTCTTCCTGGTCCTGGCCATCGTCGCGACATGGTTGGTGTTCGTGACGCTGCGCCGCGATATCGCCGGCCCAACGAATACGTATTCGGCGCTGTTCACCGATGTTTCGGGGCTGCATCCTGGCGACGACGTTCGCGTTGCCGGGGTTCGCGTCGGCCGTGTGGACAGCGTCGACCTACAGGGCACCCTAGCCAAGGTCACCTTCCGGGTGCAGCAGACCCAGACCCTCTATCACAACACGGTCGCCTCGGTGACTTACCAAAACATCATCGGGCAGCGATATCTGGGGCTGGCCGAAGGGACAGCGGGCGAACCGACCGTGCTCAACAACCGCGGTCAAATACCCGTCGAACACACCGTGCCGTCATTTGACATCGCGTACCTCCTCAACGGATTTGAGCCGCTGTTCACGCTCCTGGACCCGCAACAAGTGGACAACCTGACCGAAGGCGTCGTCCAGGCTCTTCAAGGGAATTCGGGTTCGGTCCTAGCACTGATCACCCAAACCTCGGCGTTGGCACAATCGCTCGCCGGACCCGATCAAGTCCTGGGCGACGTGATCACCGCCTTCAACGCCGTGATGACCAATCTAGCGGCGCAGAACGCGAACCTACAGCGCGTCATCAGGCAAACCCGAGACGTGATGGTCACCCTCGGGAACCGACGGGAGAAATTGGTGGAGTCCGCCGGTTCCATCGCCGCCGCGGTGACACGACTCTCCGCGATCACCAACAACGTCAACCCCGACCTGCAACAACTCATCCATCGCGAGCCGGGATTCACCTCCTACATCACCGGGGACGGACGAGACCGCTTCGCCTATTTGGGGGCCAACCTGCCCTACATACTCAAAGGCGCCGCTCGAATCAGCCAAGAAGGAGCACACGCAAACATCTACTTCTGCGATGTGAACGTCACCATCTTCGCGTTCCTGGGCCGCCTGGTCCCCGGCATTGTCCGTCTGGCCTCACCAGGCAACGTCGTCCAACACTCTCCGATTTGCAGGTAGCACAATGTTCAGTCGCATTCGACGCCCCATCGAGGGCTACAACAAGATTTGGCTCGGGACGATCACGCTGGGCGTTGTCGCGATAATCGTCGCGACCAGCGTACTGATCGGCCATCTATCGCTCGGCCAGACACGGTATCGCGCCGAATTCGCCCAAGCCGCCCAGATTCGGCCAGGCGATCAAGTCACCGTCGCGGGCATTCAAGTTGGCACAGTCAAGGGACTCACACTCGCCGACGACCACGTGACGGTCGCATTCAATGTTCGCAACAACGTCCACCTAGGTAGCGGCACCCGTGCCGCGATCAAACTCACCACCATCCTCGGAAGCCGGTACATCGAATTGTCGCCGACAGAATCAGGCGACCTCGACCACCGAACCATCGGCTTGGCAAACACTTCTGTCCCCTACGACCTCCAAAAGACACTTGCCGACGCGACAACAACCTTCGAACAAGTCGATGCCGACCGCATTGCCGAATCGATGACCACGTTGTCCCAGAGCCTCAACGGGGTCCCCGACGCCCTCCCGCACGCGCTGGACAACCTACAGTCGCTATCCACGGTCATCTCCGGCCGGCGCGATCAAATCGGCTCCCTGCTGACCAGCGCTGACAGCGTCACCTCGATGATCCGCGATCAGAGAGCCAACCTCGGCTCCCTGGTCATCCAAGGCCGGAACCTGCTGGGCGACATCGTCTCCCGACGAGCCAAACTCGAGCAACTGTTCGCCAGCGCCACCGCGCTGGTCAACACCCTCAAATCAATACTCAACGACCAACCCGGCATCAACCAAATGCTGGCATCGATACGCGACTTCAGCCATATGATCGCCGAACACGACGCGCTCCTGCGAAACACATTGCAGGCCATGCCGATAGCCGTCCGCAACGTCGCCAACATCCTCGGCAGTGGAAATTCAGGCGACGCCGCGCTCCCCGCAGGCCTGTTCGTCGACTCCTGGATGTGCGCGCTCAGCGGCCGAGCCAAGCAGTTCAACCTGACCCAGTACTTCAAGGACTGTCAACCGACCCCGGACCCATTCCCCGGCTGGCCCCAACCAGATCCAGCCAGGGCCAACCCGGAAGGACCCGGACGATGAACCGCACGCTGGTCCGAGCAGCACTGCTCGCCCTGATCGTCGCCGCGATCGCCGTCGCCGTTGTCGCGCTGATTCCCCGTGCCAACGACAAATCACTCACGGTAACAGCCCAATTCGAGGACAGTGTCGGGCTCTACGTGGGAAATACAGTCTCCGTGCTGGGAATGCCGGTTGGCACAGTCACCAGCATCACGCCTAAAGACAGCTACGTCGACGTCGCCCTCGCGATAGACGAAGGAATCGATATTCCCTCCGATGTTCACGCGGTGACCGTATCGGCATCAATCCTGACCGATCGCCACATCGAGCTCACGCCCCCCTACCGCAACGGACCGAAGCTCAAGAGCGGCGACACCCTGAGCCTGCCCCGCACACGCACGCCAGTCGAGTTCGACCGCACGTTGGCCATGGTCGATAAGCTCTCGCACGCGATGAAGGGCGACGGCCATGGCCAGGGGCCGCTCGCGGACCTGATCGGAATCAGCTCCCAGGTCACTTCAGGCAACGGGTCCCACATCAAATCAGCCCTAGACCAACTGTCCCAGGCGCTGCGCCTGAGCGCCGACAACGGATCCCAGAGCAAAAAAGACATTCAGGCGATCGCGAACAACCTCGCAGAGCTGACCCAAGCCGCCGCAGGAAACGACGCCACCATCCGCGAATTCGGTTCCAACATAAGGCAACTCAGCGATATCCTGGCCGACGAAAACCTCGGCTCGGGCACTACCGGCGCCAAGATCAATCAGATACTGGAGCAAGCAGCCTCCCTGCTGGAGAACAACCGCGCCGCGTTGAAGGGCACTGTTGCCGATGCCCGCACCATCACCACCGCGCTCGTCGACTACCGGCGAGAATTGGCCGAATTCTTCGACGTAGCGCCGCTGGCAATCGACAACCTATACAACGCTATCGACGCCAACGCCGGCAGCTTTCGCGTGCACGGTTTGATCGATAAGACCCTCGCCGATGGTCAGATGGCAAAAGAGATGTGCAACCTCATCGGAGACAAGCAGTTGGGTTGCGCAACAGGCACCATTCAAGACTTCGGACCGGACTTCGGCCTGACCGGCATGCTCGAACTCATGGCGGGCGTGCGCCGATGACGCACCGTCGCGACGAAACCCGACGTCGATCTGTCGGCGTCCTAGCCGTCGGGCTGACCACCGCCCTCACCGGATGCGCATCCGGACTCGAGAGTGTGCCGCTACCGGCGCCCGGCGGCATCACCGACAGCTATTCACTGACCGCCGTATTCTCCAACGCACTCAATCTGCCAGCGAAAGCCAAAGTCAAACTGAACGGCGCAGACATCGGCGAGGTCGAATCGATCAATGCGCGCAACTTCACCGCCTACGTATCCATGCGAATCAAATCAGATGTTCAGCTGAGCGCCGACACCACCGCTGAACTTCGTTCAGCGACCCCCCTGGGCGACGTCTTTGTCGCGATGCGCCCAGACACCAACCACACAGCTGGCGCCCCACTGCTGCGCAACGGCGACACCATCGGGCTCAAATCCACCGCCGCCAGCGCCACCGTCGAAGAAGTGCTCAGCTCCGCGGCAATGATCGTCAACGGCGGGCCCATCCGCCACCTCACATCCATCCTCAACGGCGCAGGCTCAGCAATGGGCGGGCGCGGCACGAAAGTCGCCGAGCTGCTCCAGCAGTCCGATACGTTGATCTCTCGGCTCAACGCCCGATCCGAACAAATCAGAACAGCTCTGCAAGCCACATCCCAGCTCGCCACCACGCTGACCGACCGACAACACACCCTCAACGACGCCATCGCCGCCGCCGCACCAGCGACCGCCGTGATCGCCGACAACACCGCCCAGCTTGCCGACCTCGTAGACGGCCTCGCGCGGATCACCACCCAACTCTCGCGATTCCCATCCCTGCAGGGAACCGACACCCGCAGCTTGATCGCCGACCTCAACCATCTCTCAGCCGCCTTCAACGATGTCAGCACCGACCCCAACGTCTCACTGACCGCATTGAACCGGCTCCTGCCCATCGTCATGAAAATCTCGAACTCGACCTCGATGCACGGCGCCGGAGAAGCGGTAAAGCTCGCCCTCGGCTCCCTGCCCGACAAGAACTATCCCGGCGATCCGGGATTCCACGGACCCGACGGGACCGACTGGCATGCCATGATCGGCAGCCTTCGATATGAGTGGAACCTACTGTTAGGCAAAGCCTTCGGTCCACAAAGGGACAGCACTCCCGGAGAGCATCCATGATGGCAGCGCCAAGTCCGGTCGAATGGTCGGCCCGACTGATCGTTGACACTGTGCGCGCGGTGGCGCGCCACCGTATCGTCGTGTCGTGCGTCAGCCTGGCGCTGACATTGATTGTCGCACTTGGCTACATCCTGCTGGGCGGGTTGCATATCAACCCGGCGCGCTCCACGATCGCCATTCGAGTGCTCCTGCCCGAATCGGGCGGCCTGCTACCCAACCAAGATGTCACGCTACGCGGTACACCGATCGGTCGCGTCGCGTCCGTCACGTTCACCGACAAGGGTGTCGTCGCCGTGGCCTCCATCGACAGCGCGATACGAGTTCCCCGGAATAGCCTGGCACGCGTCTCGGCGCTGTCTCCCGCCGGCGAGCAATATCTCGATTTTCGCCCCGTGGACGGGCAAGGACCAGCCCTCACCAATGGCAGCACGGTTGCTGAAAGCCGCACCAGCATTCCCGTGTCCTTGGCGCGACTCCTGGGTGACTCCGACGGCGCGCTCGCCCAGATCGACCCCAAGAAGCTCGCCGCCATCACCGATGAACTTCGGGTCGGCCGCCAAGGGCCTCAGAAGTTGGCCACGCTGCTCGACGGTGGGTCGTTCCTCATCTCGACGCTGGATTCGGTACTTCCACAAACCGTCAGCGTGCTGAACAACAGCCGAATCACCTTGACCACGCTCGCTGACGTCAGCCCGGGCCTGCGCCACACTGCCGGCAACTTGCGGCAAGTCCTCGGCGGCGTGAATGCCATGGACGGCGGATTCCGGACCCTCCTCGATCGCGGACGCGCACCCATGACTGGCTTGGACAAGCTTATCGACGACAACTCCGACACCATGGTCCAACTGCTCGGCAATCTGACCACCATCGCACAGTTGTCCTACGTGCGAGTACCTGCCCTCAAAGCACTGTTCCCCACCACACGGGGATCAGTCATCGACTCACTGGGAACTGTTATCCGCGACGGAGGCGTATGGGCAATCGTCGACGCATACCCGCGCTACAGCTGCGACTACAAGCTTCCGCGGCGGCCAGCGTCACTGCCCGATTTCCCTGAGCCCTACCGCTACACGTACTGCACGAACCCTGACCCAGCCGTTCTGGTTCGTGGCGCCCGCAACGCGCCGCGTCCCCCCGGCGACGACACCGCGGACCCACCGCCCGGCTACGACCCATTGGCTCAAACCGACCCCACCCCAATCGGGCCCCATTCAATACCCGCACCGTTCGGCGGCCCGGCGCTGCCATCGACACCACCAAACTAGGAGCCTCACATGGAGATCAAACTGTTTGAAAAAGCGAATGGCATCGACGTCTTCGACAAGCTCGAACAGCAAGACAGCCACCCTGCTACCGCGACTGCAGACGCCGAGCCGGACACTTCCGAACCTGATCCGTCCGTGCCGACCGATCTCGACCCCGACAACGACAACGACAACGACAACGACAACGACAACGACAACGACAACGACGATATTGATGACGACGATGCCGATAAGGTCTCGGCACCCACGCCTCGTCGCCGACTGCTGCGTCGTGTGATCATCGTGGTTGCCGGTGTCACATTCGTGGCAGCGCTGGGGTTTTCGGGTTTTGTCGGCTGGCAGCTCAAACAACAGGACGACACCGCCGCCGCCGGCCGCGCAGCCCTGGCGGTCGCGCAAACCTACGCCGTCGCCCTGACCAGCGTTGATAACCGGAACATCGATCAGAACTTTGCCCAAGTGCTCAACGGGGCGACAGGTGAATTCAAAGACATGTACAGCCAGTCGGCCAGTCAGCTCAGACAAGTGTTGATCGACAACAAAGCAGTGAGCAAAGGCACCGTTGTCGACGCTTCCATCAAGTCTGCCAGCAAGACCGAGGTGGTAGTCCTGCTGTTCATCGACCAGTCAATCAGCAACATCGTCAATCCTCAGCCTCGAATCGACCGCAGCAGAGTGCGAATGACAATGAAACTGGTCGACAACCATTGGCTAGCAAGCAAAATCGACATCATCTAGCGCAATGCTTGCGACCATTCCATCGCGAGGTCTGAATCGGACCCGCATCTACCAATCGGACAATGCGATGAGTACGCGGACACTCGAAAGACTCGCGCTAGCCATCGCGAGTGCGGCAACCGTCCTATTAGCGGCCGCGAACCCCGCTTGGGCCAGCCCGAACCCCGACGACAACCCTTACACAGTCGTCCCCAACAACATTGCCGGCAGAAGCTGGAATGGACTGGGAGACTGGGAAGTTCGCTATCAACGCGTCGAAGGGGGCGACCCAGATGTGATCGCTGCCATCAACGATGGCATCGATGCGGCGGCAAGTGAGCACGAGAAATCGATCGAATGGCGACCGAGCACCACGCACCACTGGACATTCACCGCAACGGGCACGCTGTACATCCGCCCAAACACAGTATCTGAGCTATTTACCGGCGAATACAACACGGACCTACCAAACATGCCCTTCCACACCATCTCTAGCCGGGTGTATGACAGTCGAAACGGAACACCCATCACCTGGGATAACCTCTTCCAAGACAAGGGCGTCGGCCTGACTAGGCTGTCCGAACAGACGGCAGCCATTCTGCCGACGGCCTATCCGCCGCCCCAGCCAGACGCTTGGAAATCAGCCAGCGGCATGGCACCCGTCGCTGACAACTTCAAATACTGGATTCCAACCGACGCCGGTATTGAACTACATTTCCCCGACTACCAGTTCGGACGGGGATTGAAGGTCATTACCGTGCCGTGGGCCCGGGTGCACGACCTGATCGCGCCGCAGTTCTTCGCGATCGTCGCTTAGCGCGCAGTATCTAGCCTCAGGCGCTGCTCACAGCGACACGCCAAGGGGTAGACGCGCCATGAGACTTCCTGTCGGCGGTACGAAATCTATGACTTCACAATACCGTTCACCGTCCCTATATCTTGCGTACCGAGCATCTCGACAGCGTCCCAGCCGCCCCCAACTGGGTCAGCATCCCCACCAGCGACCACATCGAATGAACAGCAGAAACTACCGATCCAGTCACAGCAGCGACGGGACACAGCTTGCCGCCGGGCGCGAATACTGAATCTGCGGTCTATGGGAAATTTGTTGCCGCACTTAACTGTTAGCGGCAACCGCCGATGCTTGCTTCGTTCTTCTCACCGCTGGGCTACAGCAAACCGCATAACTTCGGCGATCGCCTTTGCAACGACGAACCCCCGCACCGTTCTGGCCCCGAATGCCGATCCTCAGAATTTTGTCATTTGTGACATTGAGTGATATCTGGAATAAGAACGCGCCACCCGTTTGAACGCGGACATCGATGCGGCGAACGCCGATGGCGTCAACTGAAGATATTCGGCACCGGGAGAACGGAATTCGCGGAACTGCACCACGCTCGTCAACTCATTCAGCCACCGTCAGCGGCGCCGACACATACCCTTGGTCGACGCCCCTAGCAGGGGCTGACGAACGCGCGTGGTCACTATTGCACAGAAGCAACCCCTGACGAGCGGTCCATTCGAGGCGCGGCAGATGCCAGGTCAAGAAGAGCGCGAGGAATCTCGCCAGGCTCTCTGACACACGTCGGTGATCGAAGTCGACCGGGCAATGGCCCTCGCCGGCGCGAACGTGTCCAGCCTGGACTCGAGGCAACTCATCCGGAGAGAATTGGCCGCTGCTGTTTACGGGGCGCCGTTCGGCGAATGGCGAGACACGCCGCTTTGCGAGGGGACTCCGCCGGATGGGTAGGCTGCCAGGGATGGCTACCAAGCGGCCGCATTTCGTCCCGCGGGTGTACCTGAACGCCTGGGCCAACGGCCAATCTCAGGTTGCCTACCGCCGTCGCGACATGCCGCAGGCGGTGGTGTCCAGCACCGTCAATGTGGCAGTGGCCGGGGGCATCTACGGCGCCGGCGAGATCAGCGAGGCGCGCGAAAAGTTCTTTAACGACCTCGAAGCCGACTGGCCGTCTCTGCGACACCAGCTCAAGATGGACCGCAACCTCACGGGCGACCGCCGCCAGCTGATGGCCGTCTATCTCGCCATCCAGCTGGCTCGAACGGTCCACCACCGCAATCAGGCGCAATTCATGATCGACCTCGCCGCCAAGACCACCGAGCGTCCAATACCTGCCGACGTGGTCCGCGAGCATCTACGCGAACTGGACGGCGGCGATGACCCCGACGAGAACGAGGTCCAGACGGTGCGCGACCTACTAGAGGGATCGCCCAGCGCCCCAACAGGCGATCAAGCGCACAGTATGGCGATGCAGGTGGCCACGGAGATGGTCGCGCCACGGTTGGAGTCCATGCGGTGGTGCGTTTACGACTTCGGCCGCCCGATTCTGATTACCAGCGACCGCCCGGTGCAGCTCTGGCGCCGCGTCGGGTCCGGCCCAGAAGTCGGAGGCGTCGGGGTCGAAAACGCGGACCAGATCAGGTTCGCGCTGTCGCCGAGCACGTTGTTGGTGATGTCCAGAGAACCGCTTAACCCGACTCAGCTTCCGAACCCACGGTCGATCAATGCTGATACCTTCCGCGACTGCCATCAGTTTGTCGTGGGAACGCCGCAGTCGAGGCATGCACTCAGTGCACTTGACCTGGCGCCTCAGTCACCTCGACTGCGGTTCCGCACGGGCCCCGGCTATGCGACAGGACCGGATGGCACCAACCAGTACGTCGGCGAGGCGCTACACACCTACGTGAGCTGAACACGCACTCAGCAGGTGAGTTCAGCGTCGTCGCGCCGCTGGATTTGGTAGATCCGCGATACATGGAGCCCGCTCAGCTTGGCCAGCCGAGTCGGGGACATTCCCTGCATCAGGCCATCGCGAATCGCGTGATGGAGGTCGCCGACCGTCCGACTGACGGACAGCCGCTGCCGCTCAGCCCATGTTTCGGACGTCTTTCAAGCTGCGGTTCTCCGGCGAAGGCGTCAGCGGCCACGATCTGCGAAGTGATACTGCCGGCATCGTGATTGGCGGCGTGACCGAAGTCGTTGAGGCAAGCTTGGGGCAGCCAGTCGCCGGAACAAAATTCAACTAGTTGAACATTTTGATAGCCGGTGCCACACTAGATGCGGCGGGGTGTGGTTCATCACCAGTGCCGGCCCCTCGGGGCCTGGCTTTTACTCACGAACAACAGCGCTTAGTGCGACGCGAGGCACCCCGCCCCAAAGTGTTCTCGTTACTCACCGCCGCCATCAGCCGAACGGGGCTGAAGCCCCACCTCTTCGGCCCATCGCCGACGGTCCGCGCGCGTCTGAAGCCAACGCTCGCTGACCTCCTGGCCGATACGATGCCGCTGATCCGACAACTTTTCGTACAGTTCGGACTGCGATGCAGCAACGATGTCTAGGTGCATGCGATATTGATCGCGTTCATGGCGGTTCGCATGCGTATAGCAATGCGCCCCAAAGGACCCCGTTCCGAGGTAGACCGCACGCGACACGCATTGGGCGCCAGTGGCGCGAACCGCGCTCTGGCATTGGGGCCTGGGGCCGGTGAAATTCTGCATACGGTCGGCCGGGGGCAGTTGCCAGAGCGCGCGTTCGATCCGATCGCCCACCGACCGCTCAGGCAGGACTCTGGTAGCGCCACCCCGGACCGCGGCGCCGTGCCGGGCGAATATCGCCCTTGGCCGCGACCAGTCCGCGCCCCACCGGGCGTCGAGAGCAGCTCCCTGGTGCACCAGGCTTGCGGCGGCGTGCGCGTTCTGCACGCCACCCTCCGCAACGTCGAGATCATTCTCCAGCTCGTCGAAATTCATATCCGCATGGCCGGACAACGCCTGCAGCACGAGCCGGCATTCCATCAGTCGGATACGCATTTCATCGAGCAGTTCTAGCGCCGGACCTGACACATTCTCGGCCGGCTCAGGCGGGTATGACGTAGCAAACACCGGAGCAATATACAACTAGTTGTACAGACTTTTGGCGCCGCCACCTAGTGACTAGGGTGCGTGCCCACAAACCCCCTCCACCACGAACCCGAGCGAGCCGCGCAGTGGGCAGCAACCCGAACTACAGTCGGGGCCCGCATCCGATCACTGCGCCTCGAGCGCGGGCTGACCCAAGAGGAGGTCGCGCTTACCTCCGGCGTCGCCCGGCACATTTTGGTCCAAGTAGAACGCGGACAGCGAGGGTTGCTCTATGAACGGCTTGTCGACATTGCCGCGGCCCTCGCAGTGCCTGCGAGCTCCCTACTCGAGGACCTCTAGTCCCGGCGGCAGGATGAGTTCAAGTCGGCATCGGCTGTTCGACACTCGCTCGATCCGTTGCGGCGCAAGCTAACTCGGTGGTTTGATCACTGAGAGATTGCGTTCTTGCTCGCGCCTGACATTGGCACGCGAAGCCTGTAAGGAGCGTTGAGCCACAACGAGTTCGCTTCGGACTGAGGTGATCTGGCGATTGAGCGCGTCGATCTGGCTCCGGAGCCGATCATTCTCCTCCGCGAGATGATTGCCTTCGGGGTCAAAGAGCTGCCCGGTCACGTCGCTGATCTGGGCGTCCTGCTGGCGCACCGTTGCGCGTAGTTCTTTGACACGGGCTTCAGCGTTGAGTGCGCGCTCCCTCCACGAGGAAACCTCGGCTTCGTCGTGCGCCGCGAAGCGTGTCCGCGTAGTCATTTGGGACGTATCTCGGGCGGTGAGAACAAGTTTGGTGAGTGCCGGGCGTTTTTTGTCGTAGATGAAGGTCTTTCCCACGTCAGCTCGCCGACAGACTTCCTCGACAGTGAAGGGCAGTCCGGTCTTGACGAGCTTCGTGACCGCACGGCGAACGCGATTCTCGCATTCCAGAGTGCGCCGATTGCGGCTTTCGATGGCCTCGACAGGGCGACGGCGTTCGGTTTCAGTCACCAGCTTTCCTGTCCGTTTGGTCGTCCTTGGATACGGCTGTCGTTTCTTGGAGGCCATCGAGTTGCCATCCTGTCGAGAACAGCGGATGAAAGAAGTCCTGTCTGGGGCTGCGTAGGTCCAGTTTCTCAGCGGCTTCGAGCAGCCCGAGCTCTTCGAGCGCATTTCGTAGCCTGGCCAGCACCCTTTCCCAGGGCTTCCATTCGCTGAGGATGTAGTCGCGCGCATCTTCTGAGGGTGCACCTTCGGCGAAGTGATATGCGGCGTCGCGCTTGCGTTCCCAGTACGCCAAGTCAGCGCCTGTCAGGACGAAGTGTGGGCACGGGCCGTTGGGTCCGCTGCTGCAGTTTTTCGATACAGGGCATGCACTTCCACCGACGACAGGTCCATAGCGACACAGCCCGTGCTCCACCGGGATCACGGTCAAATCAATGCGGCCAGCGACGGCCGCTTCACTCCCCAAGCCGCTGGCAGCGACCGGCGTCATGAGCACCTTCCCGGGCGACTCCATCCCCGGACCTGCTGTCCATACTTGACGTAGGTGGCGGATGACGGTGTCATCGTTGTATCGCGCGTAGTGCGCTAAGGCCTCTTCAGAGAAGTGACCCAGTATCTGCCGGACCAGCGCTGGCGGTGCACCATTGTCGAGCAGCGCTGTCGCCATGGTGGATCGGGTGCGATGCGTGGTAATACCTTTCAAGCCGAGCTTTTCAATCCAGTCCGCCAGCTTCCTCTGCAAGACGCTCGATGAAACCGGGAGTCGAAGGTCAGGGTTGGTCGTAGGGCCCGGGAATAGCGGCATCGTGCGATCCCACTCGGCTTCCAGGGCGGCGCGCTGACGTTTGTTGAGGCTCGCAAGGTCGGCGGCGTAGCGCCTACGCAGTTTTGCCCGGGTGACTTCTTGCCGCCTAAGCAGCCGCTGATACACGGGATAATGGCAGGGCATCCCGTAATCGAGGACATTCGCCTTGGTGATGTCGCGCCATAGATATGGTTGTGCTTCGCCGATCATGCCGATGCACCCGAGGCGCAGGTATATGGTCTCGCTGATCCGCCCACCTTGGAATGCGTGGGTCAGCCAGATATCGACGAGGCCCACGTCGTTCACGTCCGACTCATCCAGCAGTTTCAGCGACGCATCGCTGATGAGGAGCCTGAAGTCGTCATCACTGATGGGACGGGGTTTCGGGCGTTCTTCCGGCGCCGAGTAGCGCGGGAACGCGAGAACAAATGAGTCCGTTGGCCCGAGGTTGCGGGCGCGTCCGAACACGAGAACAGCGTGCATGGCGTTGGGGCTCGTCTTGTAGACCAACTCGACCAATGGCTTCGGAACTGGACTATTGAAGGTGCGGTTCTCGGCTACTGGGACTTGCTCGCGGTACCACATATCCCAGAGGTCTTTGAACGCGCGGGCATCGGAAGCATGTAGCAGTTCGGGATCATTGCCGTGATCTTCACGTAACTGCCACAATGCTTTTGAGAGTAGGTGGATGCTCCGAACCCGACGGTTGATTGTGCCAGAGGTCGGTTGAGGTGATTCTGTCGCCGCGTACTCGAGATTCTCCCAGAGCAAGTCACGAAGCCAGCGTTGCGAAATGCCGGTCAGATCCCAGACCATGCGTCTGTCCGAAGGGCTATTCGCGCTCTTAAACTGCTTAGCTCCAACGATCGCTGGATCGAACCAACCGGCGTATTTTGCGTCCTGTCTCGTTAGTGTCAGACCGCGCGCGGCGATGGGGAGGTCAGCCCAAATCCGCCGGACATCCGCCGCCTTGTACTTGGAGACGTGCTCCGCAAGCATGGGGTCATTGAGCGTCTGAACGCCTTCGGAAGCAAGTACGTCGACGACCACCTGGATGTGACGAGGTCTCCAATGCCCCCTTCGGGCCGTGCTGTCGTGCCGATGGATGGCGTACCGAATCTCACGTTGAAGCCTCAGCGGCAGATGATCCACCCACACGTCTCCGCGGTTCTCCGGCAGTTGCATGCGCTTGCTACGCGGCTCCATCGCCGCCCATTCGGTCCACAATGCCTCATCAGGACTGAGGTTATTGTCACGCAAGTAGCTACGCCAGACTTGATAGTGGGATTTACAGACTCGCACTTGGCCAGGGCCACGGAAATTGAACAACGGGCCGTCATGAACGCAGTCCGGTATTGCACATCTCGGCAGCGGTGGAAACGGTGTTTGCGCGCGCAAACATGCTTCCTCGGTTTCACCGCGCCGTTTGGCTTTCCAAAGGATTCGGTTGTGCGCCATACACAGTCCAGTGATCAGCGCCTCTCGATTGGGACCGCAAATCCGGCAATCATCGAGCCGGTAACGCGCCCACCCTCTTAAGATGCATGGGCTCGGCGTCGCCTGCTTGGCGAACTCTTCGATGGTCAGCTTCGAAGACAACGCCTTGAACTCATGGTCGTGCGTGCTGCACAAAAACTTGATGTTGGAGCCCGCGAGCTCACCGTTGCAATCGGGGACCTGGCACGCCCAACCATAGGTTCGGTGATCCCCGGGGAACACGATCGGGTCGCTCAGCAGCCATGGCGGAAATGCTTGACTGACCGCTTCGTATCGTTGGTCGAACGACAACGATACGATGCCTGGCTCTGACGAGACTGCTGCAATCGTGGAGTGGCCCGTTCGCGCACTGACAGTCGAATCCATCAGCGCGGCCGCCTACACGTCGTCGATGGCATCGTCGTCCTTGCGAGTGGATTGTTCCGGGAAGGCCTTCCATGCCTCGTTGAGATACTTCATCGTGTGTCTGTTTGCGCTGCGGCCGTACAGTCCGGTGACCTGCTCGGCATGCGCCCAGCCGAACTCCTGGGCCACCAATTCAGCATTGAAATCGCTTGCAGCATAGAGATTCGCCGCGGCACGGTGACGAAAAGCATGGGGAGTGACGTAGCTGTTCAAGTCAGCTCGACCGCACGCCCTGCGGAGCATCTTGCGAACGCCGCCGGTGGTCAGTGCGGCCCCTGCGGTCGATCCCTTGATGTGGACCAGGATCTGTTCGTGGTCAGCGAGGTGCTGGATGGGGTGGTACTCGTCCAGAAGATATGTGTAGAAACTTGTGATCATCGATTCGCTCACGGCCCGAATGACGCCGTCGATGACGTGGCCATCGGGGCTGATCCGAAACTCGTGATATGCCTTGGCACGGGCATGATTCGGGTTGTCATCTCGCCCGACGATATGCACATGAGGATCTTTCCGCTGGCCGCACGGGTGATCGTAAACAAGATGGAGATCGGGAAAGCGCAAGCCACAGAGCCCACCCACGCGAACACCGGAGTCAACGAGCCATGTCACGATCATGGCGTCACGGGCCGAGGTCAACACCCCAGGTTCGAATAATGCGGCGACGCACTGCTCCGGTAGGAAGCGGGGGCGACCGGGCCCTTTCGGTGGGGCCAGCGGGTTCTTGGCGACAGAACTTGTGCGACGCCGCGATTTCCCCTGCGTACCCGAAAACCAATCCACAACAGTATGATTCGTTCTTGACGTCGTCAGATAGAAGGCCTTCACGATGGTCGCAACGTTGCCGGCGGCCGACGTACCTATCGGCGGCCTGTCTCTCCACACAACCCCGAAAACACCCGCACCCTGACCCGTCAGTGCGTTCATGTAACGACGCAAGTCGTCGACAGTGACCGAGTCGACGGTCAAGTGATTCGTATCAAGCCAGTTGAGGTGATCAACGAGACCATAGGCGTAGGTCTGCTGACTCGACTCTCTGTACTGTTTGAGGACTTCGACTGACGACCGGTGCAATTCGCCGCCCGCCGAAAAGATCCAGTACGACACGCGGCCACCGGGATGAACGACCCGGCGCACCCTGTATGGCTTCACACTCGACGTCAACGCACCCTCCCAGGGCTGACGCGAACAGTTGCGAACGCCAGTGAATCACGCGTTCGCGAAACGCCCAGGAAGGCTCGCCGCGAACGTCGAAAACGGGCTACCGGAGGAAGCTAAATGCTTGAAGGATGTCGTCATCTGAGCCCGGATACCCCGCGCTGCGCGCCTGGTTGATGAAGTTTTGTTGCTCGGCGGTGAATGGGATTGGCCAGGCCCAAGCCGTGCTGGCGGTGGTGCCTAGCAGCGCTCCCGCAGCCAGTGCGATGGTGGTGATGCGTACGACGTAGCGACGTGACATAGATGGTCCTTCCCCCGAGGGCCGCCGCCATCACCTGGTCGGGATGCGTCGAACTGGCCCCAGAGACAGCCTAAATGCGACCTAGACCCTTGTCCGACACCAATTCCCAGGGTCATTCGGAACGATTTCGATCCAGCGCGTCAGGCCTGCCTGGTCTCGTCAGCAAGCCGCTGACTTTCCACTCCGGCAGCTATCGACGGGCCGGAGCACATCAATCCCCTCACCACCTCGATCCATTCGAGCAGGTCCCACTTTTGGTGTCGGGGAGGTACTTTCGGCGGCCCGATAATTGAAGAATGCAGCCGAACACTTCCGCAGCCCGCAGCCGCAGTAAGGCAGCGGGCGGTTCTGCTGACCAGGGCGGGGCAATTACCCGCACGAAGTCTCAACATTCGAGCACAGGTGGCACACCTCGAAAGGGAGCGGCAATGGGAGATTCTCCTGGTGAGCATGCCGGCGTTCCACCGGTACGCGTGGTGGCCTCGGCCGTCTCTGCCAAGCGCACGATAGCCGTTGATGTCGGGGATAACGGCCAGGTGGTAGGCCTACGTTTTCTCAGCGACGTTGTCCGGCAATGGGATACGTACACCCTCAGCCAGCGAATCATCGCAGTAGCTGACGTCGCTCATGACCGTCACCTCGCCAGTCAACCCAATCATGACGGTTACTACCCCGATCATGCCGAGGTATCGGCAGCCGAACGCAAACTGAAATTCTGACAGAGCACCCGCAGCCCGCATCGGGTCGGCAGTGACACTCTGCGGCGCTGCAGCTGGTCAGGTCTCCAGCACCATCGCAGCAGCGGTGTCGATTGCTGTGATGAAGTATTCGTTGGACACCCATGGCGCCCCTCAATCCGAAGGCTCCAGCGGCGTCCGACCCTATACATGCCACATGGTTCAAACCTGCTGCGCGCGAGACTTGTTCGCGCGCAGCAGGTCAGCCTATTTCTGAGAGAGGGTCAGCGGGGAACGGGTCAGGTCGACGGACCCGTTGATGTACATCGATTGTTGGTCAAGGGTTTTGATGGCCCCAGCATGCCACTGGTCGACCCCAGAGACGTTGTTGAAGAATGCTTGCCCTGACACCCTCACCGCCAAGCCTGCGGATGAGTAGTTGTCGATGTTGTCGATTTTGATTCGGCTCAGGTCAGCTGGGCCCCAGTTGACCGTGCCGTCCACCACTCCGAAAGCCACTGTGTCACATGGCTTCGGCGGTGCCGCGGCGTGGGAGTTGGTGCACGCGTCGGTGATGGTCTTGACCTGGGCCATGATAGCGGTCTTGGCCGCGTCGGTGACCGTGTAGGTCGGTTGTAGCGATGCGCTCGATCCTCCGGTCAAAAGCTGGTCCAGGAGAACCGGTTTGGTGGTCACGGTGATCCACTGGTTGCTGGAGGCGACGTCCAGGAAGCCGGGGAAGACGGTCACCGAGAGCAGCCCACTGGCGCGTAGATCCTCACGCTCTTCTGTCGCCGAACCACCAGCCTTGTCGCGCTCGACGACGGTAGCTTGCCACTTTCGCGTCAGCTCGCGCGCCACCTCGATGGGGTCGCCATTCCTATTGTTCTGTGCCGTGGCGGTGTCATCGGTCAGGGTCATTGCTGGTCTCCAGTCGTGGATTGAGTGAGGAATTGCGGTGCCGCCCACTGCGTGAGGTCCACCGGATGGTCGAGGAGATTGTGGTCGAGGAGGAACTGTTGAGTTTGGTCGACAACGGCCAGTGCCGAGTCGTCAAGCCGTGGGATCAGATGTTGGGCGAAATCAGCGCCGAAACCGCGTCCGATCGCCGAGGGCGCGACCCCGAGGTTGGCGGCATGGATGCCAACGGTTTCCTCGGGATGGGCCTGTGCCCAACGGCTGGCTTGGACCGCCGCGTCGACGAGTCGTTGCACCAGGTCGGGTCGCTCGTCAACCAGCTGAGCGCTGACCGTCCAGACACTGGCATACCGGCTTCGTTGGTCATCGCCGAGATCGGCGAGCACCCGCGCTCCGCTGAGATCTTCTAACTCCGCCGCCCAGGGCAACCAGGTGAACAGCGCATCAACGTTGCCGCTATCCAGGATGTCCCTCTGGTGGCCGGCCACGTCGGGAAACAGGTCAGCGCCTTTGACACTGGCCGCTGCTTCCAGCCGCTCTTCGGGCACGTCGACGCCAGGGCTTTCGATACGCACCAACTCGACGTCGTCGACCCCTATCCCCCCGATGTGCAGGGTCTGCAAAAGTCCCCGCGCCTCCCAGGTACCCAGCGCGATCAGTGTTTGCCGCCACGGGTCCAAGTGCCGATAATCGCCCAACTCGCCGGTGAGGATGCGGATCGCTGCACCCGACACACCCACCCGCCGGCCCCGCAGCTGCTCCGGTGATGTCACCGGGCTGTCAACACGGACATAGATCCCTTGCCGACCGGCCAGAGGGGTGATGCCTAGCAGGCGGGTGCGTCCCGGCGCCCGCAGGCCCTCACTGATAAGAGGTGGAATTTCGCCACCAAAGCGGGTGTAAGCGGGATGATCGTAGGTGAAATGCAACCCTGCTTGCGCGCCGCTGAGCACATTCAGCGAAATCCCGTTGCCGGCCAACAGGTTTGACTCCAGCGCTGTCAGTAGTGCATTGGGAACCGGGCAGTTGCTGTAGGCAAGAACGTCATGATCAACATCGGTGGTGGTCATCGGATGCTCCCGACTTCAGGGTGAGCCAACCCAAGGTGCTCACGCAGCGTTGTCCCTTCGTACTCGGTACGGAACACACCACGTTGCTGCAGCAGCGGAACCACCTGGTCGACGAACTCCTCGTAAATACCCGGCAGATACGCCGGCGAAATGATGAATCCGTCAGCGGCCCCGGCCTCAAAGTGACTAATCAATTGATCAGCGATCTGTTCGGCAGTTCCGGCCCACTGCGGCACAAACCCGACGTTGGTGCCGTATCGGCGGCCCAGTTCGGCCAGCGTCAGGTCCGCACCGCCACCGGCCACGGCGGAAAACATCTGCAACATGGTCGGCACGTGACGATCCCCGAGATCGGCGACGATGTCGGAAAACTTCGTATCCAGCGGATACTTGGAGAGATTCAAGCCGCTGTGGCTGGATAGCGTCGACAAACCCACTTCGGGATGCACCAGCGAATTGAGATATTCCAGACGTTCCCGGGCCACCTGCTCTGTCTCACCGAGCACCGGCATCACCGCGGTGAATACCTTTGTTTGCTCCGGGTCACGCCCCGCGGCCGCAACGTGAGCTTTGATGTCCTGATAGACCGCGCGCATGATGTCGAGGTTGGGCGAGACGCTGAATACCGCTTCAGCCCAGCGCCCCGCGAAGCGACGCCCCCGCGGCGACAAGCCGGCCTGCAAGATGACCGGTTCACCCTGACGGGACCGTGGAACCTGCAACGGGCCACGGACCGACAACCAGCGGCCGCGATGATTGACGTATTGAACCTTCTTGGGATCAGCGAACCGACCGCCAACCTTGTCCAACAACAAGGCATCCTCGGACCAAGAACTCCATAGCTTCTTGACGGCCTCCAAGAATTCGTCAGCCCGGTCGTATCGGATGTCATGCTCAAGGTGCTCATCCACACCGAAGTTGCGTGCCTCGGAGTCGTTCAGCGACGTGACCACATTCCACGAGATCCGGCCATCAGACAGATTGTCGAGCGTGGCAAACACCCGAGCCACATGATAGGGCGGGTAGTAGGTCGTCGAAACCGTAGCGCCCAGACCTAATCGCTGGGTCACCGCAGCCATCGTCGCTATCACGCTGGTCGGCTCCAGCGCCACCGCGCCCTGGCCACCCAGACCGACCCCCGTCTCCAAATTATCGCCATAGCTATCTTCGATGGCCAGGCCATCGGGAAGAAACAACAGATCAAACTTGCCCCGCTCCAGGGTCCGCGCAATCTGCTTGTAGAACTCGCCAGTCAGAAAACCGTTCGTCGCACCGACATGGCGCCACGCGCCATGCGCATGAGTGACGTTGCCGGCCGAGAAAAACCCGGCTAAATGTAGTTGGCGTTGTTCAGCCATAATCAGCAGTGCCTCCGTGGGGATCAGTTACCGGAGACCAATGCTCGGCTACTGCAACCGACCCCAACAGAGTTAGGAGCCCGATGATTCAAAGGGGCACCCAACACGCCACTTCCTCCCGACGACCCACCCGACCTTCGCCGATTCTCGCCCCCGGACGAGTGCCGTCAAAGCGCCACCTGTGAGCAAGATCACCAACCGGCGGGGTGTGCACCTCCGCCCGGCTTCGACACCCTGACGGCCACCGCGGCGGTATCGATGTAAAAATCAATGAAGCGGATGGCTACCGCGCGGAACTCGCACCTCGCTAGCACGCACCGTTACCAGCTAACCGGCCTGGCGATATTCGACGGGCGGCACTTGTCCGCCTGATGAGTGTCCGATCCGGAACTAGTTGAGACTATTCCGGGAAAACATGAGAGCTGTCCGATTCCGCCCTGTTTTCCGGAACTATCTGAGAGTTGAGTCGGCCCTGGTGGCTCGATGTTTTCCGACCAGGTGTCCATATTGAGCGGTCTGTGTGGTTCCGATTCCGCGACTGCCTGACAGTGCCGGTTTTCAACGGCATGTCTACGTGCGGCCTTGTCGGACGCCCCAGCCTTCCGGGGGTCTGTTGCGATATATCCGTCACGTGACGTTTAAGGCTGTGTGTGGCTGGATGTCCAGGAAGTGCGAGTTCTCTTGTCGACCAGTCGATTTGGCCGTCGGATGGGCAGCCGCGGCGCCGCTTTCGTCGCCGACCGGATAGTTGGTGTTGGCCACCTTGGGCCCGTGGTATCGATGACTTTACGATCGCCGGCCGAGGTGCGCCTGGAGTACTTGGCGGTTGTATTCGTCGAAGTTGATGCGCCCGGCGGTGAGTTCGATGAGCCGGAACGTGGATTCGCGGTCAGGTGTCGCGCCTTCGATCATGCTGTCGGCGATGGCGTTGCACACCGTACGCCGCTGAGTGGCCGACAGATCACTGCCGTGCAGCAGCTCGGCCAGCACGGACAAGCTGTCGGGCTCATCATCGTCGGCGATCTCGCGACCCACGCCGACAGTCTATGTGCATCCCAGCCGAGCGGACGGTTTTGTCACTGTGACACTTCTCCCCCGGGTTGCTAACAGGAAAGTCACTGATGCACTTCGGTTTTGGATCATTTGATGGATAATGTTGATTGTCCACCATTCTTGCGTGAGCCTTGAGACAAGGTCGTCAGTCTCGAATCCTCGCCTGCCTCGCGCCTGTCAGCGACGGACTGCAAGCTTCCCAGGGTTGTCATTTCGCAATCGTTCGGCGTCCGCCTGACGAACGACCGCCCTTTGTCGGACCATTCGACTGAAGCCTGTCGATCACCGGGCCGGTGATCGCCGCAAAGGCTTGCGGGTCGCCATAAGCCCGAGCCGCAAGCATGGCGCCGTGCACGGCCGCCATCAACGCTTCGGCCTCGGAATGGGCGTCTTTCGTTAAGGCGATGCGACCTTGGCGCGCCCCGCGTTCCAGCACCGATGCGAGCCATGCAGACAGCGCTCGAAAGTATGCTCGCACCTCGAGCACGATCTCGTCCGGCAGGACGGGGATCTGTGTCGCGAGTAGGGCGCATAGGCAGTAACTGGTTTCGGGGTCAGCGATGCAGGATTCCCAATACCCGGTATAGCTACGCAGCTGGTCGAGTGGCTCCGCAACGTGTCGCTCGATCTCGGCAATCCCCGCCTCAGCCTCGGCGCGGTATTGCTTCACAAGAGTCCGCACCAGATCGACCTTCGTCGGAAAATGATGGTGAATGCTCGCCTTTCGGATACCTACGACGGCAGCGATATCGGCATAGCTGAAACCGTTGTAACCACCGGCCACTATCGATGAGCGTGCGCAGCGGAGAATTGCTTCGGCAGTAGACGGCGGAGCGGCCATATAGGAAACCTACCTTCCGGTAGGTAGATAGGCAAGTTGCGTGCCGCGGGTGTGGTGTCGAATGCGCGGCCGAATTTCCGCGATTGACCTGCTGACGTTCACGTGCCGGTGGCGTCTTGAGCGCCGAGCTCAGGCCGTCGCAAGTCTACTGGCGGCGGCCAAACAGCAAGGTCGCCTGTCCAGTTCAGTGGTCGTCCCAAGCATCGACCATGACTCGTCGTTGTGCTTCAGTGCGCCCACCGCACGATTCACCGATTACGAAGGCAGGTAAACACGGGCATCGGCGAGGCGGCGCGACGTTCGGCTGATCGCCAGATTGAAATACGTCGGGCCGGCTTCGTCGATGCGACCGTCGAGCTCGACAGGTACAGGCATCACACCCGAAGCATGGCCAGCGCGAAGGACCCCCGAGTCGACTCCTGATGCCGCTTCGGCGGCCGTCGCGCCCGGAACACGAGAGGCGGCAGCGAGATTAACTGCGGCGGTGTCCGCGAGGCTCTTGTGCACCCGCCCCATGTACATCAAACGCACCCGTCGGCGGCCGAGATCACCCCTTCATCGATAGCGAACGCGCCGGCCCCCGCCGATATGTTGCCGCAGATGCCATCCCACTTGTTGCCTGACCGTGCTGATCAGAAGTTGCGCGCCTGGTCGCGTAGGTGACCCGAAGGCAAGGCCTCCCGCCCGGGATCGGCCGGAAGGGTGATGCCGAACTGGTTGGCAAAGATGTCACTGATCAACTCGTAGCACGACCCGATCCGTACGACTTCCATCGTGGAGAAGTCGATGAGCGTCGACGAGCGATGGTAAAGGTGATACTTGCGGAGTCCGTAGTCGACCACCATGTCCACGGCATCGATGACCGGCTGCTGGATGTCTTGCACGCGAAACTTCGTACCGGTACCGGTCAGATTCGCCGACGACCCCAGCAACGGTAGCCCGTCACCGTGTGCGATCCGCACTACCGCATCCTGCAGCGCGCCACCATTGACCAGCATCGCCAAAGTGCTCCCGACAGTGCTCGCCTTGAGAGTCTCGGACTCGATGGCAGCCACCACGGGATGCGACGCATCGTAGGGTCCGACAACGGTGAGTGGAAGTCCCGCATCGAGCACGACAGCGTCGACCATGTCTTGCTCACGCGATCCGAGTTGATGAACTTCACGGTGGAGTTCGTAATTGCCCGCCATGGCATGTCGTTTGTGGGGCGCGCGTTGCTTGGCCCGGAAGAGTCGCTGCAGCGCACTGGATGAGCTGGCCACGGCGCCATAGCCAACGTCGCCCGGCATGATCACCGCCCCACCAGACGCCACCATCTCATAGATCTTGCGGGCGTCGCCCGCGACGTCGTAGCGGTTCATATAGAACTCCTCTTGGCAGATATTCGAATGTTGGTTTGAGCCCGGGGCAGTCGTGCCACACAGATGAGCGGACGCACTAGCGTTCGGAGCCCGCGCCTCAAGTGTCCGGCCGCTATTCGAAGCCACATCCCGGGTTCGGCGCGCTGTCGGAGGTGGGTGCGCCGGCGGGATCGATGTACGTCACTTCGAGGATCGCCGGCGTCGTACCCAGGTTCCTGGCAGTGTGCACATGGTCGGGCCCTGTGGGGTCGGTGATCGGGTCTCCGACCCCGTAGATACCGTCTTGTGTGCAATCGGCCGAATAGTGAGACAACTCCCCCACTTTCACAATCCCGTAGATCACGCCGCGATGGGTGTGCCACCCCGTGCTGCCTCCCGGAGCAATCGTGATGTCAGAGACGATGAAATCCTTGCCGCCTGTCGTGTGCTTGGACAGCACCGATGCACTGATTCCGATAGGCGGCGTAGCGCCAGCTTCCGGTGCGGTCGCAGTGTTGAGCGACACGGACATCACGACGAGCGACAGGCACGAAACCGCCTTGGCAACTGATTGTTTCGCGCGTGCAAAGGACAATGCGAGGTTGTAATCACCGGGAATTATGGCGGGCGTGTGCACTGGAGGAGCGGCTCAACGATCGCAGTAGCTCGACGTCGCTACGTCGAGTGCGCTTCGATAGAGCGGATCGAGTGCGCGGGCGGTTGCCACCGAATTGCGCGCAGCATCAAGCGCAGTCGCACAATTCGGGCCTAGCAGGACATCGCGTTGATTCTCCATCTCAGCAACCATGGCGCGGTTGAACCCGTCGATCGCAGTGCGGCTTTCGGTAAGTTCCATGGCCGAGGTCGGCGCCACCGCGGGTTCGAACTTCCACTGCCCGAAGCGCGTGTACTCCACACCTTCGGTGGCGTGGATCTGATTCTCAAATATGCGCCGGATGTGCTGCTCGTTGAGCCCCCGCATGCGGGCATCGGTGGCTGCTGCGTCGAGCACCTTGTTGGCTCTGGAGCTGTCCTCGATCGGGCCACCCTTGACCCATTTGAACGCGGCGACCAGATCGGCGGTCAGAAGCCGCTGCGCTGCGGTGTCAACCAACAGATACAGCGGCCCATCGTCGTCGGCATGCGCCATCGGCGCGGCGCTGCACACGCCGAGTAGGACAGCGGCGGTTGCGGTTACGAAGTACCTCACGGTTTTGAACATGGGAAACTTTCTGCGCGGTTTCTTGACGTGGTGCATTCATCGCGTCACTGCATCTAAACGAGACATCCGACGAAACCGTTCTCGGAGGACAAGGAATTGCCGGAACTACGTGGTGCACGAAAAACGTGCGGCGCGACGGAACGCGGTTCGTTCCATGGCTCTGTCCAAACGTCTCGGCGGGACTCCCGCTGGCTAAAGCACCGGTAGCAGCCTGCGCAACACCGTGGCCGACGTTCCCGCAACCTCGCCGGCGAACTGACCGAACTCGAACCGTGAATCCTGACCTGCCAGATCCGACAGCGCCCGGATCACCAGCCAATCGATCCCGAACGCCTCGCAAACCTGAGCCACCGCGCCGCCCTCCATCTCGACGGCGCGGCCGCCGAACTCACTGTGCAGCCGCGCCCGAGTCGGCTCACTATGCAGGTATTGGTCACCGGACAGAACGGTGCCGTACACGATCTGCGCCGGGCTCCCCTGCCCGCCAGCTTCTGGCGACAGTGGCGGCAGACGGACGTCATTTAACGCATCCTTGACTTTGTGGAGTAGCGAAGTGTCGGCGTCGTAGCCAAGTCGATCGGTAGGGTTGATGAATGGTAGGTGGCCAGGTTGATAGGTCTGGAGCCGTTCGTCCTCCATCAAGCCCGCGTCGTACTGAATCAACCGATCGGCGACGACGACATCGCCGACATTCAGGTCAGGGTCCAGGCCGCCGGCCACACCGGAGAAAACGACTGCACGGCAACCGAAACCGTGTGCGAGCGTGGTCGTTGCCAATGCGGCGTTGACCTTGCCCATCCCGGTCTCAGCCAGCACAACCGCATGACCGTCGAGCGAGCCGGTATCGAACCGGATATGGGCGATGCCAACGCGGTCGACATTGTCCATCACGCTGCGAAGATGAGCCAACTCCTGCGGGATGGCGCAGATCAAACCGATTGTCACAGATGAAGTTTACGCGCATTTCCCGATACTCTCGCTTCTACTGCCTCCAGGAACGTGCGCCCTAATTTCCATCAGTATCTGGCGGGCCGAAGGGCGGTCAGAGCTACTGGCTGCGAGCCAAATCACCTACCGTGTCGATACCAACGCTATTGAAAGAGCGGACTTCTCATGCACTTACTGACCGTCTATTCGCACCCGTTCACCGACCGATACCCGGCGGTTGTGATGGAGGAGTTCCACAAACCGTTTCGGCAGGCGGACTGGTCGATAGACGTCCTGGACCTTCACCGGGAAGAGTTCGACCCCAGGTTCACCCGAGAAGACCACGCGCACTTCTGGGGCGGACCAGTTCCAACCGAGATCGCGGCCATGCACCGCCGGGTCGAGAAGGCAGACAAGCTCGCGTTCATCTTCCCGGTGTACTGGTGGGGCATGCCGGCGATGATGAAGGGGTGGATTGAGCGGGTTTTCACCGGCGGCTGGGCATACCAATTTGGCGGTGGCGCCGAAGACAGAGGTAAGGCAACGCAGAGGGCACTTCTGCCCAATATTCCGACGGTGGTCGTCGGGATCGCCGGTTCGACCAAGCGAACATACGACAAGTACGGGTACACCGAGGCGATGAAGACCCAGATCGACGTGGGGGTATTTGCCTATTGCGGTGTGACTGATGTGGAAAGCCATCTCATCTACGACGTGGAAGGTGACCACAACTCGCCTCACCGCGACGACGGAATGAAACACGCATTGGAAATCGGATACGCCTTCCTCTCACCCACACGAGCCAGACGGAACGCCAAAGAGGACCATCTGCGCCGGAGAGAATCCGTCGCTCCCGCCACGACGGCTCGCTAGCACCAACTCGGCAGCAGGACAGGCAAGTTCCAACAAGGGACGACCGTCGACCTACCCGCGATCTCCGATGGCGCCGAACGGTTCATGAAGCGCGCGCGTCTATTACTGCGTGACCACAAGCATTGAGACCACGAACGTTCTTGACCTACCCGAAGTTCTGCGTACCTCGATCGAGGCCAGCGCCGCGCAAAGCGATCAGCTGGGCGACCTTCCGGCCAGCCTGCACGACGAATTGCGTGAGGCCGGAGCATTTCGACTTCTGACCCCGCGTGCCCTCGGAGGCTCAGAAGTGCCGCTGCCAACGGTGCTGTCGGTGTACGAAGGCTTTGGCCGCATTGACGGGTCTGTGGGACTCCAAGTATGGAACGCCAACTTCGGGTGGGTCGGCGCCCTGCTCGATGACGCTGGCACCGACCGTATCTGGAAGACGGGCACCGAACCGGTTTTCGCCAACTCGGGTATGCCCTGCACCGCCGAGCATGTCGACGGCGGCTACCGCGTCACCGGGAAGTGGAAGATTGTCACCGGAATTCGCCGAGCCGACTGGTTCATTGCGGTCGGGACGGTCGTTGCCGACGGGCAGCCCCAGGTCACCGCGTCTGGCGCGCCGGAAATCCGCGTCTTCGCGATCGCGACGGACGAAGTTGCCATTCAAGACACCTGGGACGTGACAGGCATGCGGGCCACCGGCAGCAGAGACGTCGTTGGCCACGCCGTCTTCGTGCCCTCAGAACTCACCGTGCCACTCGACGCCCCGCCGCGCATCGACCATCCGCTCTACCGCGGTTTCCTTCCGGCTCTGGTGTTTGCCGGCTGCAGCGCGGTCACTCTAGGTGTCACGGCGCGCGCCATTGACGAGACTGTAACGCTGGTGCGTGCCAAGCCCGCCATCGGCGGCGGGGTCGTTGCCGATGCCGCCCGGGTTCAATATCTCATTGCCAAGGCGCAAACCAGCATTGACGCCGCGCGGCTGCTGCTGCAGTCGGCGGCGAGCGCATTCCAGGTGGCCGGCGAGCGGGGCGTGATGGCCACCATGGAACAGCGCGCGGCGCTGCGCGCAGCGATGACCTACGTCGCCCAGGTCAGCCGCGATGCCCTGAGCGGGATGTATGAGGTTGCTGGCTCTTCGGCGCTCTACCGGTCCAACCCGATCGAGCGGGTTTTCCGGGACGGCATGGCGGCGGTGCAGCATGCCAACCAGTCGGCAATGTACTTGGAGGCGGCGGGGCGCGTCCGGTTAGGCATGGACCCCGCCGTGCCGCTGTTCTAACGGTTGACTGCCGGCTTCAGCCTGGCAACCCTCCGCGGTCGGCCTGTCGGTCATCGACGCTCAAGATCGTCTCCATCGTCTTGGCTACCGTGTTCTCGAGTGTGAGCGGTAGGTCTCTCCTTGCAGCGATGTAGCGTCGGACGGCGGCGTACGGCAGGTCGATCACGGCCAGCAATACCGCATCGAGATCCATGCCGGTCTCGGCCCGAACACTCTTCACAAGTTGTCGGGTCTGCTTGTCGCGCACGACATTCTCCGAATCGACAGAGATCCTCAGCTCTGCCGGCCATTGTTCTGCGCCCAGAGCGCGCCGTCCGGCAAGCAGTACGGCAGCGGCATCTGGGTTGTTGCGGCACCACCGCACGGTGTCACGGGCGACCTGTACTGCTGCGCAGACGGCAGATTCCGCCGGCCCGTCGAATCCTGTGCGGGTTGCATCGTGGTAGTCGGCCACAGTGCGTCTCCACAGTGCGCCAAGAAGTGCGGGGCGATCAGGGAAGCGGTAGTACAGCGATCCACTCGGTGCACCGGTGGCGCGCAACACCGCGGACAAGGTGAGTGCGTCGGGCCCGCCCGCTGCCAGGACGCCTGCGGCTGCATCCAAGAAGTCGTCCATCGAGTACTTCGGTTGCGTGGGCACGATATGGAGGATACTATCCACATCATCTAGAGGACGAACTCTAGATCACTGTTTGAGAGCGGGCGGCGATCAAGCAAGAGGGAAGGATGTGGCCGGTGAGAGCCCTACATTTCGTGAACGTCAGGGAACTCGAATGGCGCGAGCTGCCGGATCCTCACGTCCAAACGGGTGGCGAGGCGATTGTGCATCCCATCGCGTCCACGACGTGCGACCTGGACCGCAGCATCATCAATGGCCATGTCAATTTCGGTAGCGACTTTCCCATCGGCCACGAATGCGTCGCTGAGGTGATCGAGGTCGGTGATGACGTTCTCAACGTCAGACCCGGCGATATTTGCGTCGTGCCCTGGCACGTGAACTGTGGAACATGTCGGCAGTGTCGTCAGGGCCTCTCGGCGGCCTGCACCGCATTCCCTGGACTCTCGGGCTACGGAGCGCCGATTGCCGGAAACTTCGGTGGATTGTTCTCCGAGCTGGTACGCGTACCGTTCGCCGACGGCATGCTGACGCGGTTACCCGACAATGTCGATCCCGTGCGAGCGGCAAGTTGCGGCGACAACCTGACCGACGCCTTTGTGGCGGTGTGGAAGGGGCTTTCTCGGCACCCAGGCGCCGACGTCGTCGTCGTGAACAGCCTGCCCAGTCTTGGACTTTTCGCGGTCCAGCACGCCATGGCGCTAGGGGCGTGCAGCGTGGTGTTCATCGACGCTGATGAGCAACGACGCTCCCTCGCAACCAGTCTCGGTGCCGACGCCTACCCGTCTGCGTCTGCTCGTCTGCACCATGCCCGGTACCCGGTCGTGATCGGCGCATCGCCCAGCCCACGCCTGTTGGCCGATGCAATTAGTTGTGTAGCGCCCGGTGGACACTTGTCGAACCTGGCCATGGTCTTTGGTGCTGTCAACGTTCCACTATGGGATATGTATCAGCGCGACATGACGTTGTCGACTGGGTTTGTCAGTGTGACAACACATCTGGACACCGTATTCGCTCTGTTGGAGTCCGGGCGCGTCCAACCCGAGCGGGTCTTCAGCGAGCATCCATGGGAGCAGGCACCCACAGTCTTGACGGAACGACTACCTAAGCCGGTACTGACCGCACCACGCAAGCTCGCCACCGCATCCCCGTAGGCGTGAACACAGGCGACGGACCGCCCACCTCATCACGGCGTTGGCCGCTACGGGACGCGGCGGGTTCTGAACTAGCTGTGGAACAACGCCTTTCTAGCGTGATACGGGTCAGCTCGGGCGCGAAACCCGCTGCAAACCATCATGATCCGTGCCCTAAACAACACATCAGTTCGTAACAACTAGGAGACCTCAAAAATGAGCGCAACACTTACTGGACGGCGAGCACTAGTCACCGGTGGCTCGCGGGGCATCGGCGCGGAGATCGTGCGGCGACTGACCGTCGACGGCGCCGCAGTGGCGTTCACCTATTCGGCATCGAAGGCCGCAGCCGACGAGCTCGTCGCCGACATCACCGCAAACGGCGCTAAGGCAGTGGCGATACAGGCCGACGCCGCCGACCAAACGCAGACTGTAGCCGCCGTCGACACAGCGGCCGCCGAACTTGGCGGTCTCGACATTGTCGTGAACAACGCCGCCATCCTCTCGCCCGTACCGATCGACGAGTTCACCACAGAGCAGTACGACCGGCTGGTGGCGATCAACATCGGTGGCCCGTTCTGGACAATTCACCGCGCGCTCAAACATCTTCATGACGGCGCACGCATCATCACCATCGGCAGCTGCAACGCCGACCGCGTACCGTCACCCGGACTGTCGGCGTACGCGATGACCAAGGGCGCGATGTCGTCCTTCACGCGTGGACTCTCACGCGATCTCAGCGAGCGCGGCATCACCGTGAACAACATCCAACCAGGTCCGATCAACACCCACATGAATCCTGAGGACGGCGATCGCGCCGAGTACATGAAGCAGGTGACCGCGCTCGGCCGTTATGGACAGGCTAATGACGTGGCCGCATTGGTGAGCTTCCTAGCGGGCTCAGAATCCAGCTACATCACCGGAGCGAACCTGAACGTCGACGGCGGCTACACGGCGTGACGGCCACAGTACAGTCCTCAACTCCCCTGTCCTGTAAAGCACTACGACCTAGCGCCCAACGAAGCCGGCCGGCGTCCATGCCGCTACGGGCGCGCACTCAGAGGCAAACCGCAGCAGGAAAGACCGCCAATCCGTTGGACTTGGTAAACGGAAGATGCTCTCGCACCATCAATTGACACCGAGGACACTCACGTGACGGATCGGGCGAACGCGCGCACCACCTCGTCTAGTGACATCGAAGACATCGAAGAACTGGTTACCGAATGGGTCCAGCTCGGTTGGCGCCTGGCACCAGGAGCCACATTCGACTTCCGGGCGCTCCTCGGGCGGTTCTATGACTGGCACTCCCCCGGCGTCGTGCTTCACGACAACGCCGACCCAAGATGCAGGATCGCGCACTCGGCCGCCGAGTACGCGGCCGCCTGGGACAGCTGCCTCGCCAAGCTCGCCGTGCTGTCCAACACTGTCGACGACGGTCCATACGTCGTCGTATCCGGAGATCTCGCCGTGGTTGACGTCTGCTTCACCAGCCGATTCGAGTTCGACGGCGGACACACTGCGGTCGAACCTACCCGGAGTTCGCTGGCCCTGCGCCGACATGGCGACCACTGGTTGATCTTTCGCGAACACGGATCGGCCTTGCGCTTGCGCGCGTAATCACCTCTGTACACCAGAAAGGAACACCCATGACATCGCACCCCGAAAGCCCGACCGATCGGGAAGGCGTCCTCGTCATCGGTGCCGGAGAACTCGGTACCAGCGTCCTAGACGCGCTGTCCAAGCACACCGACCGTTCCTCGGAGCTGCGCACCCTCACGCTGATGGTCCGCCCAGCCACCTCGGCCCACGCGCGCCGCCGTGCCACCACACCCGAGGACATCGGAACACTCACGGCCGAGATCGTCCACAGGCAACCGCGAGTCGCCAACCAGATCGTCTACTTGGCCGGCGACACCATCAGCTTCACCAGGCTGGCCGACATAGTCGACGAGGTCCGCGGCACATCCGTCACCCGCACCGAATGGCCGCTGCCATATCTACTCGGAGAGCTCGAGCGCCACCCGACGGACTCCATGAAGAAGTATCACGCCATGTTTGCGGCAGGCCGAGGGATTGCCTGGCCAAAAGAGCACTCCTTCAACGTGATCCACGGGATACCGACGACCGATACCGCGTCCTGGGCACGCAAGAACCTCCCCCGCCTGGCGTGATCCCACCCAGAAGTCGTCTCCAACCGCCCGGTAACGGATAATTTGTAGCCCCGCACACGAATACGAATCTTATGGTCGAGTTGCCAACTATTCTCGCGCGCAAGCCACGACGTCACCCGAGACATAAGCGCATCCCTTTTCGAATAGCGCTAGAAGGTTCAGCAGCCTAGACAAGGCTACCTACCAGAAGGTAGGCTCATCGATGGTAGCTCCTTCACAAGCGACTGCCGAGTTGTGGAGATTCGTGCAGCGGTTACCAGGTCGACTAGTGATCGACAAACCTCAATCAGGTACATAGGCGCTCAATATCTAGACCTAGGGCAGACCATCCAGTAGATAGGTTTATGGCAGAGCGGTGCCCTGTGCCACGCATATGCGGCTGAGGCTGGTGCCGCTGCGCGCAGGGCATGAAACGGGCCGGAGCCGATGGGACAAGTACTGCTCTAGGTTGCCGTGCCTCCAAATAGTTGACAGGAGAAGACATGACAACGACGACTAGCAAGCCAGGCAGCAATGTGGTCGGTAGTGCTTGGCTGAAACGGTATTACTTCACCCGGGCTGGGTTCTCGATCGTGTGGGTGGGCGCTGTTTGTGGTTTGGCGGATGGTCCGGTAGCGGTGTTGGCTGCGTTGTTATTGGTCTATCCGGCCTGGGATGCGGTGGCCAATATCGTTGATGCGCGGCGCAATGGCGGTATCCGGAGCAATCCCACGCAGGCTTTCAACGCGGCAGTGAGTGTGGTCACCACGATCGCGGTGGCGATTGCCTTGAGCCAGAGTATGAATGCGGTCCTGGCTGTGTTCGGCGTGTGGGCAGCGATGTCAGGGATCCTGCAACTGGCGACGGGGGCCCGCCGGTGGAAGAGCTATGGCGCGCAGTGGCCGATGATCGTCAGTGGTATCCAGTCTGCAATGGCGGGTATCAAGTTCTTGGTCGAGTCGAATTCGCCTGACGTACCGACTATTACGACCATCGCGCCGTACGCGGCCTTCGGCGCCTTCTACTTCTTGATCGCGGCGATCTGGCTGACCGTCGGCGATGCCCGTCGCAGCAGGGGATGAGATTGCGGCGTCGACGAAGGTAGTTCCCGCGAGCAGCATCACGGTGGTCCCCCGGAGCCGCAATCAAGCGGCTCCCCCCGGGGCACGCCCGTCGACGCCCTGTGTTCGGACACCAAGGTCCGGAGAAAACCACCCAGGACTCAGGCGATCAAGGAGATTGCTTCGGTGATAGTAACGCGACAAGTTGATGAGCCGGTGCCAGCTGGTGTTGGTCATCGTCAGTGTGGCGGGTGTCCCACTTCGTCTGCCGTGGTTCGTCGTTCGACTGTTAACGGGCAGCGTGCTCTTGCGGGACCGCACGGAGATAAACACCTCAATGATGAGCGGTTTGTGCGAGAGACCGCGCAAGTGCGCGAGTTTCTGGTGCGCAACGCATTCCGGTTAACTCAGCAGCGCGCAGATGCTGAGGACCTCGTGCAGGAGACGCTACTGAAGGCGTATGTATCGTTTGGTAGTTACCGTGAAGGTACACAGCTGAAATCGTGGTTGGCGCGGATCATGACGAATGCGTGGATTGATAGGCATCGTTCGAGTCAGCGTCGTCCCGCAGAAATACTGAGCGCTGAGGTGATGCCGCGGCATTCGGTTGACGCGTTCCACGCTGCAAGTGTGGTGTCTGCCGAAGTGCAGGCATTGCGGTCGCTTCCGAGCGAGGTTGAGTCGGCGTTGCAGATGTTGCCAGATGAGTTGCGCGAGATTGTGTTCTACGCATGTATCGCTGAGTATCGCAATACCGAGATTGCCGCGTTGTTACATATTCCGGTAGGTACGGTGGGCTCACGCTTGCATCGCGGTAAGGCGTTGCTCCGCGATGCTCTGGTGGCCCCGTCGCCGACTGACCTGCAACGGTAGTCGAATCTCCTGCCAGAGACCCACATCAGGGATTCGAGACGTCCAAAAGTCGGAATCCACCTGTGCGCCAACGGGTGTGGCTTGAAGCTGGCATCGTCAGCGGCGGCAAGTCCGGGCCGGAAGTCCTCGGATAGTGGTCTGCGGAGGCTTCATCGGATCGATCACCTGAGTACACCGTTCCTTAGAAGGGAAACAGCTAGCGATGGGAGACCTATTAATGGCAACAAAGCGGGATATTCCAAGCCACGCAGAGCTGGTAGGCAGGGCGCGGGAGCTGCGGCCACTGCTGCGTCGGCATGCATCCGAAGGCGAAATCAACCGCCGGCTATCGGACGAGGTGATCGATGCGCTGACAAAGGCGGGGCTGTTCCGGCTGTTCACCCCACGCAAGTTCGGCGGCTATTCGTCGCAGCTGCAAACTCTGGTCGAGGTGACTGAGACGCTGGGCGGCGCCGACGGTTCGGCGGCGTGGGTGGTGGCCATTGCTGCCGCGGCCGACTGGGGTATCGCCCACGCCAATACGCGGGCCCAAGAGGAGGTTTACGGAGACAACCCAGACGCTCGGGCGGCAGGAAGCTTTCTTCCGAGTCCTGCCCGCCGCGTTGAGGGTGGCGTACGTGTCGATGGCAGGTGGGCGTATGCCTCAGGTTCACCACATGCAGACTGGGCCGTGATCGGGACGGAAATCGCAAGTGAGAGCGATACACCTGACGGGTATCTGGCACTCGTACCGCGGTCAGATATCGCGTTGGAAGACACGTGGCACACCGTAGGTATGCGCGGGACCGGCAGTCACACTTGGCTAGGCGAGGACGTCGTAGTGCCGGAATATCGGTTGACACGAATGAATGACCTCATCGAAGGAACGCCTGGACACGAAGAACCGCTTTACCGGTTGCCGGTCGGCCCGATGGGCCCGTCGACTCTAATGGGCACACTGCTCGGGCTGGGGCGCGCTGCATTGGATTTCGTCATCGAAAACTGCGCATCGAAGGCGGTGACCCATACCGTGTACACACGTCAGAGGGGACTGCCCCCGGTTTGGTTGACTCCTGACCTGTGAGGATTCGTCCTTGCTGGAAGGATCAATCTCGTGCCGAAACCGTTTCCTGCCGAGTTCCGTGCTGACGTCATCGCTGTGGCCCGCAAGGGCGAGGCGCCGTTGCGCCAGATCGCGAAAGACTTCGGGATCTCGGAGGCCTGCCTGCACCGCTGGCTCAAGATCGCTGACCGCCAAGACGGTGTTGACCGAGCCGGGTCGCCGGCCGCCGCGGACGACGTGGCCGCGCAGCTGCGCGAAGCACACAAGCGGATCAAGCTTCTCGAACAGGAAGCCGAGGTGATGCGCCGCGCGGTCGGATACCTGTCTCGGGACGCCAACCCAAAATGATGTACCCGCTGGTCCTCGACCTTGCCGCTGACGGCGTGCCCGTCACGGTGACCTGCCGGGTTCTGGGGTTTTCCACCCAAGCTTTCTACAAGTGGCGCAAAGAACCTCTCTCGCAGCGGGATTGGGACGATGCGCACCTGATCAACGCTGTCCGTGATATTCATGCCGATGACCCTGCCTTCGGGTACCGGTTCATCGCCGACGAACTGCCCGGCCGCGGGATCACCGCCGGCGAAAACCGTGTCGCGCGGTTGTGCTCCCAGGAGCGCATCTGGTCGGTCTTCGCCAAGAAACGAGGTCTGAATCGTCGATCCGGACCACCGGTGCATGACGACCTCGTGGAGCGGCTGTTCAGCGCCCAGGCCGCCAACCAAGTGTGGCTGACCGACATCACCGAGCACCCCACCGATGAGGGCAAGCTCTACCTGTGCGCTATCAAGGACGTGTACTCAAACCGCATTGTGGGCTACTCCATCGACTCACGGATGAAGTCCTCGCTGGCGGTGGCCGCACTGGATCACGCGGTGGCGTTGCGCTCACCGGTCGCGACGATTGTCCACTCCGACAGGGGTAGTCAATTTCGGTCGCGAAAGTTTGTCCAGGCCCTGTCGCACAACGGGTTACACGGCTCGATGGGTCGCGTCGGCGCGTGCGGCGACAACGCCGCCATGGAGTCGTTCTTCGCCCTTCTCCAACGCAACGTGCTCGACCGGCAACGCTGGTCTACCCGAGCCGAACTGCGCCTGGCGATCGTGACTTGGATCGAGCGGACCTACCACCGGCGGCGCCGGCAACGAGCACTCGGCAGGCTCACCCCGATAGAGTTCGAACTGCTCCACACACCAGTCGCAACCGCGGCCTGAAATTCACACCCCGCGAGTCAACTGAACCCGGGGCAGTCCCGAGTGACTCGGTAGCGGTGCAGACCCAGATCGCCGAAGCCGCGCTCAAAATCGACACCGCCCGATTGCACAGTATCGCCATCGTTGACAAGCTCGATGCCGCTGCAAACACTTCAGGCACCATTGAAGACGCCGTCCGCGCCTGGATGCGCGCCTCATCGGGCTACGCCGTCCAGCAGGTGCTCGACGCCATCCAACTCCTCCTAAGCGTGCACGGCTCGGCGGCGTTCGCCGAATCGAATCCCCTGCAGAGGATCTGGCGCGATGCCAACGTCGCCGGCAGGCATGCTGGCCTCAACGCCGCCGTCGGTTACGAGGTGCTCGGCAAGGCGCTGCTCGCCGTACCAGAGCAAATTACCCCGATGGTGTGATTCAGTTTCTTCGATTCAAGGCCCAGTTGTGATGTCCAGGGAGGTTGTCCCGTTCGGTATCGGTGAGTCTTTGTGACAGGTGAAGGCCTCCGGTTGTGAAGTGGAGACGTCTAGGAACCGTTTCATCAACCAGGAGGCCTTCATGTCCCACGCTAACGCTGCTTTTGACCCCGCGCGCACGTTTGAGGCTTGCCCAGCTCATTGTTGATGAGGGTTGGACCTATGCCGCAGCTGCCAAGATGTTCATGGTCGCCGCTCGAACCGCCAAGAAGTGGGCTGGGCTGATCGCTTCCGCGCTCAGGGTGCGGCCGGGATGCTAGATCGCAGCTCGCGGCCGCATGCCAGCCCGAACAAGACCCGTCCAGATGTCGTACGTCAGATCGTGGATCTGCGGTGGCGCCGCCGACTCGGCCAGGAGCAGATCGCCGGTCAGCTCGGCGTGGACGGCCTCGACCGTCCACGCCGAGCCGACCCGATGCCGGATCAACCGGCACCCTCAATCGACTGGGTCACCGGCAGACCACCACGCCGCTACGAACACACTCACCTTGGATCGCTGATTCACGTCGACGTCACCAAATTCGCTAACATGCCCGACGGGGCGGCCACAACATTGTGACCCGGCACCGCACCGGTCCACGGTATCGGCCAAGATCGAAATTGCCTTCGTGCACAACGCCATCGACGATCACTCCCGGATCGCTTACGCCAAGATCTGCGGCACATGAGAAAGCCGCCACCGCGATCGGTGTGCTGCAACGGGCGGTGACGTGGTTCGCCCATCATGGCGTCACTGTCGAACGCGTCCGGTCCGACAACGGCTCGGCGTACAGGTCCCAGGTCCTATGTATGGCGTGGGGCCTACGCCGACCTGCTCCCTGTCACGGCGAAGACTCTGGGCTGAGTCGAACCCGGTTCTTCGGCGGTGTTAGGCCGCGTAACCGCCGTCGATGTTCCAGTTGGCGCCGGTGACGAAACGGGAATTCGGGCCGGCCAGATAGCTCACCACACCAGCCACCTCAGGAGGCTGGCCGTAACGGCCCAGCGCAATGAAATTCTTGCTCGCTTCGGCATATTCACCGTGGTCTGGATTCATGTCAGTGGCGATCGGTCCGGGCTGAACGTTGTTGATGGTAATGCCGCGTTGCGCCAGCTCACGGGTAAGCCCGCGGGTCAACCCGGAGATGGCTCCCTTCGTCATGGTATACACGGCCAACCCCGGAATCGCCAACCTGTCGGCGTAGACGCTGCCGATGTTGATGATCCGGCCGCCATCACCAAGATGAGGAATCGCGGCCTGAATCGTGGCGAAGACGCCACGCACGTTGACGGCGACCATTCGGTCGAACTCCTCGAGAGGCAGTGACTCGGCATCGCCGAAGACACCCACGCCGGCGTTGTTGACCAGAATGTCAAGGCCTCCCAGCTGCGAAACCGTCTCCTCGACCGAAATCGTCACCTGCTCGGGGTCGCTCGCGTCGGCTCGAAGCGCAACTGCCATCCCGCCGTCGGCTTGGATCTCGGCGATCAGCTTCGCCGATTCAGCCTCCGCGGCTCTGTAGGTGAACGCCACTGCGGCCCCATCGGCAGCCAGGCGCCGCACTATCGCTGCCCCGATTCCGCGTGCGCCCCCGGTCACCAGCGCTCGTCGTCCGGTCAGGTGTGTCATGTGGCGATCCGCCTCTCGTCGATGGAAGTCTTCTTTTGATGAAACGTCGGAATCCGGGCAAGCATTCACGCCAAGGTCAGACGAGCTGGAGACATAACCCGCCTTCTCCCGGGCAGTGCGCCGCAAGGCCGGCGATGGCGCCTGAGGTGTTTACCAGACCGCCATCTGCATGAGGTGACCTGCGGCATCCAGCCTCGCGTCGATCGTTGGGTAGGTGAAGGCGAAGTCCACGATCGCTTCGTCAGCGCCCTGCTCGGCGGTGCGGGCGAGCCGATCAGCCAATTGGACAACGGACTCGCCGGGCACACCGTTGACACGGACAAGCTTCTTCAGTTGGTCAGGGTCGCGCCCGGTCTCCTCGGCTGCCCGGCGGGCGGTCGACCACAACGACTGGGCCTCCTCCTCGGGAATTGTGTCAAACCCGATCCATCCTTCAGCCCGTCGTCCGACCCGGGTGAGCGCAGCCAGGCTTGAGCCGCCGAGGAAGATCGGAGGCCCGCCGGATTGGATCGGCCGCAGATCAATCCGCGACGGCGGCAGGGAGATGAAAGAACTCTCGTATTCGACCGGGTTGGTGGTCCACCAGGTGTGCAGGAACGAGAGCATGTCATCGAGCCGGTCCCCGCGCGACGACCACGGTAGCCCCAACGCGTCGTACTCGTCGCGCATCCATCCGAGGCCGAACCCGACATCAAGCCGGCCGTCGCAGAGAACGTCCAAAGTGGTCAGCGTGCGGGCCAGGTGAATCGGTTGATGCAGCGGCGCGTTCAGAGTGCCGATATTGAACCGTATCCCGGTGGTGACAGCCGCGGCGGCGGCAAGGACCGGGAACGGATCGCCAAAGGCGCCGAGCGTTTCCAGGTACGCCGCCCAGACTTCGTCATCGCCCCCAGGAGGATAGCTGTGGATCTTGAGCGGAGTGAACAGGCGATCGGCGGCCCAAAGTGTGTCGTAGCCCATCTCTTCGATGTTCACTACGAACCGGCGCAAATCTGCGACGCTGCCCATGGCCGATCCGTACTGCGGTAGACCCATCCCAAGTTTCATCGGTCCGATGTTCCCTTCCACTGTAGTTTTGCGACAGAAATGGACGTTCTGCCCACATATGGACGGCAGGTTCGTTGCCGCCTCCGTGTCGTAGACGTCTGTTCGAAATAGTCATACGATCAAGGGCTCGAACCTCGCCCGAAGTCAGTAACCGAGCGATCTATGGCCTAGTCGTCAATGGCAGGAGCTCGGTCTTCGCACAGCGGAAATTCGATCCGGCGCAGGACTCCATCTCGCGGTACTCATCAGCCTACTTGTGTTGCGGAAGTATTGTTGCGGCGAAGGTTTTGGTGCTGTCCCAGCGATCCTTGATCTTGAGCAGTCGCTCGCCGTTCGGCCCGTAGGCCATATCGGCTTGGCTGTGCTGATCCGGCCCGATGAGGTTCGGATAGCCACCCGGCAGCGCGTGCGCACGAAGTTCGTCGTAAAGGGATTGCGCCCACTTCCGGTGCGGCGCACCGTCACCGGGTTCCCACGCAGCGAGAATCTCGACCATGTAGTGCGGGCTTCGGATGCCGAATGCGGTGTCGCCAACACTGATGCGCGTGGACGCGCCATGAAAGTGGTGGATGGACACCGCGCTCAACGGACTCGTCCGCCTTGAGCCGGCGTCGACGAGCGCGTCGATGGCTCCTGCCGACAGTCCTGCAACGTTGACGGTGCGCATCTCATAATGATTTCCCCGGGCCACGAACGCATCGAGCAGGTGCAACTGCACGCTCGGCGGCATCGGCGCCACCTCATCAACCACGGGGTTGCCGAGTCGGCGAACCTCATCGATCCAGCGCATCGCAACGCCGGAGTCCCCCGCCCACGTCGGCGCCAGGAACAGGGACGGATGTCCGTCGGGACCGGAGATCACTCCGCATTGCACAGTGAGCTGGTCGGGTATCGAGGGCACCAGCGCGTCGTACCTGTGCAGAACAGCAGCGGCCTGCTGCCAGGGGAACAGCAGCACGCCGGTCGTCAAGGTCGCAACTGCGTGCAACCGCACCCGAATTCGCGTCACGACACCGAAATTGCCGCCGCCACCACGCAGCGCCCAGAACAGGTCGGGCTCATGAGTTGCATCGGTGGTGACCATCTGTCCGTCGGCAAGTACCACCTGCGCTTCGATCAGGTTGTCGACTCCCAAACCGGCGATCCCGTTGAGTGGACCGTAACCACCCCCGAGGGTGAAGCCGACCATACCGACATCGCCGACCGTTCCCGTCGCCGCAGTGAGCCCATACGATTCGGCGGCCCGAACCACATCATCTGCGGTCGCGCCGCCCTCGATAATCGCCTCGCGGGCAGACGGATCGACGCGCACCTCGCGCATGGCCGACAAGTCGAGGACAAGTCCGTCCTCATTGAGTGCTCGACCTGCCCAATCATGCCCGCCACCACGCACTGTGACCGGGAGGCCATGTTCGCGCGCGAACCGCACGACTGCCTGCACCTCATCAGGGGTCTCCGGCTGCGCCACAACAACTGGTCGTACCGTGATGGCGCCATTCCAGACTGCTGTGGCGCCGACGTAAGCCGATGTGCCTGGCAAATGCACACGCCCGGGCACGAGCCGTTCGAGTTCTTCGACGACGGTTGACTGCATTTCCTGCACCTGGGCTCCCTGCGCGGAGGTCGACACCGACAAATCACGCATCTACTGACCCGATGCCGCCACGGTCTGCAGAACAGTGCCGTCCGCCTGCAGTGCGGCGAGAACGCCCACCGCCTTGCTGATGCAAGCCTCTCGCTGTGGAGCGTTCAACTCGATCCACGTCTGCTTATAGTTGTACATATCGACAAACAGCTGTTGCACGACAACACCTTTCACAAGTTCGAACCGGCACATCACGAACCAACGCAGACGACCCCGACAGGCCTTTGGCTAATTACTTGAACGGCGTGGACGACTCAACTTTGCCCCATCATTCGCCCCTCCGAGCGGTATGAGATCGAACGAATTCCATAGTTATTTGGGTGAATTGGTCAGAGGCCTCCAACTGAGGCATATGACCAACGCCTTCGAACAGGTGTACCTGCGCGTGCGGAAAGACTCGACGTGCCGTCTCCATGTGCTTCGACGGCAGAACACGGTCTCCGTCGCCCCACAGGATCAAAGTCGGCCGGGTATACCTCGACACCTCAGCCAGCAGGTCATTCCGCCATTGCGATCTCACTCCACTCACTGTCGCCAGCGACCGGGCGGTCTCATGAAAAACCGTTCCTGATACCGGGTTTCGGGCTATACGCATCGCGTGGTCTATCGCCTCGTCGGATACCAGCGACTTATCGACGTAGACAGCCTCTTCAACCATTCGAGTACTCGTCCGGCCGGGATGACGTGCCACAAAACTGCCGATGACTGGAGTAGCGATCAAACGCAGCATGGGATGTACCTCGGATCCGAACCCAGCGCTGCCGACAAGAATCAATGAGGCTACCCGTCCGGGCGCAACGGTGAGCATATGCAAAGCGCAGGCTCCACCGAGCGAGCTTCCGATAACGTGCACGGGCCTGACTTCGCCAACCGCGTCGAGCGTATCGACCACGCTTTTGGCGAGCGCTGCAAGCCCCGTTTTGACGGGGAGACGCTCGGAGAACCCTGAGCCTGGAAAATCCAGTGCAACCACGCGGAACCCGGCATCACGATACTGCACGAACTGGTTGTCCCAGTCCTCCAGACTCCGTGCAATACCGTGCAGCATAAGGATCGGAGGTCCGGCCGGTTCCCCCTCGACACGGACACGCATGCGACGACCTTCTACGTCTATGAACGTGGCGCCCGTCACTTGCACACTCCTCTACGTCGCACGCCGCCTGAGCTCATCCATCCGCGGGGAAGCCAGCGGCTGTTCCTTCTTCCTGCTTTCTAAACGACTCGTATGACCGATCCATTCGCCAACCACAGCATCTCGGCCAGTCCTCATGTCGTCGCCGGTCCTCCGGGATGCCCACGCGTGCCGAGATGGTCACGTCCGACTCGACGTGGAAATCGATCCCGGCCTCGTTGCGGGTCAGCCGAGCGCAACGACGTGGTGGCCCGCGGCGACTGTCGAATTACCTACCGCCGAAGAAGAGATCGGCGGCTTTACATTGAGAATATTTCCAAGGCAAGGCATTTGGTCATCAGTCGCTTGGAAATGACCGTCAGTCAGCCATGCCCACGCAGATCTAAGGCGTAGAACAACTTGTCGTATCTGTGATCGCCCACCGCGACGAACCGTTCAAGGCGGCCGTAGCATTCGAACCCAAGGGACTCGTACAAACGGGCCGCGCGCCGATTGTCGCCGCGCAGATCCAACGTCAGCACCTCCACATTTGCCTCCGAAGCAGCGCGGATCAACCTTTCCATCAGGCTGCGACCTATCCCCAAGCCCTGCCACTGCGGATCGACCGCAACCTTTTCCACATCGGCATGCGGGCGGTGCGTCGGACGCTGATAGCGGCACCAGTATCCGAATCCCGCCAACCGCTCATCCACCTCCGCGACCACCAGTGCGGAGTCGCCGTCAGCACTCCTCCAAATCACCTGCCCCAACAGTTCGGCAATCTCATCTCGCGACGGCGGATCGACCCAACCCAATGCTGCGCCCCCGGCCACCAGTTGGCCAAGCAGGTCCGTTGCGGAGCCGGTCAGAGGCTCCAAGAGATCAGGTGACGTGACCGCGAATACTCGAACCGCTCCGACGTCGACCATTCCAAAGATTATTCACCAGTAGACAACCCCTCGACTGGACACCTCCCCCGAGCACTTCGATCTCCACGCGATGCAGCCCCGACGAAGTATGTACCGCGATCATTAGTCGGCCCCGGTTGTAGATCACACACCGAACCCGCAACGCTTTTCACAGTCGATTCGTTATCACCGGCAACGCGCTATTTGACTGTGTCACCGTCTATTCACGAGAGGAAGCCAGCAGATGAGAACTAGGAGGTGGTCGATGGGCGACGTGGCACCGACCTCGTTGGAAGCAGCGTCATGCCACCTTCGACCGGCGTCCCCCGATGTGGCCTGCCGGCGATCGGTAGCTGTCCTGGTCGGACCGCTGGGCGCTACCTGCGCCTTCTATTCCCCCGCTGCGTGAGAACCATGGCCCGACTACACACACTCACAGCAAGTTCAGCCGATGACGCGACGGTCGTAGACGACGTGGCGGTGCTGGTCAACACCGTCTATGCCCTGGCAGAGAAAGGACTTTGGACACAAGGGACAATGCGCACGTCGCCGGCGGAAATGGCCGGCTACATCCGTAGCGGACAGATCACCGTGTCAATGCTTGGCGACCGCATAGTCGGTTGTATCCGCACCCAGCAACTGGACAGGTACACCGCCGAATTCGGAATGCTCGCCGTTGCCGAGGGGCACCGCGGGACGGGATTTGGTCGCGAGCTCGTTGCGTTCGCCGAGCGGGAGAGTCTCCGGCAGGGACGACGCACGATGCAACTGGGGCTCTTGGTGCCGCGCACCTGGTCGCATCCATCGAAGGAATTTCTGGCCGGCTGGTACCCGCGTATCGGATACCGCATCATCCGCAGAGCGACGATCAATGAGTATTATCCGCAACTCGCGCCCCTATTGGCGACACCGTGCGACTTCGTCGTTTATAGCAAGGATCTGACAGCGCCCTCAGTAGGTTGAATGGGCGACTCCTCGCCGGCGTTCCGTGACGGGCCCCTTTTGTACGTGCTGCGCGTCGAGACAGACTTCCTCCACATAGTGCTGCCAAGGCGTCGAACCCAGCCTCAGCGGTGAAACCGCGCCGTTTCCGCCAGTTCAGCGCGGGGCACCCGCACGGTGTTGACCGGTGCGTTCTCGTCGGCGTAGCCGAATGAGATGCCCATCAGCAGTTTGCGGTCGGTCACCTGTAGTTCCTCCCGCACGGTGTCGGCGTAAAACGAGAGCAACGCTTGTGGGCACGACGCGATGCCGTAGGCGGTCAGCGCAAGGAGCAGAGTCTGCGCGTAGATCCCCATATCCGCTGCCACCCGAGCCTCGGTGTTAGCCGGCGCAAACAGCATTACTACGTGCGGTGCGCCGTAGAAGCGCAAGCTCTCGACGTTGTAACCCTGCAGGAGATGAGCATCGCCACGCGGGATGCCCAACGCTCCGTAGAGCAGGGCGCCGAACTCTGAACGACGGGTCTGCTGCACTCCCTGGAACAAACCTTCGCGATACGGGAAGTCCACCGACTCACGGCCAGCAGCGTGAGCTGCCACCAGCGCATCAGCCAATCGCTCGCGCGCAGCACCACTTGCCACCTCCACCTGCCACGGTTGGGTGTTTGAATTCGATGGGGCGTTGGCAGCCAGCGAAAACACCGCGTGCAGGGTGGCTTCGGGTACTTCTTTGGGAAGGAATGCGCGGGTAGCGTGCCGGCTGCGGATGAGCTGTTCGCCCGGTTCGATCAAGTCCACCGCATGCAAAGAGCTGGTCACTGCTGAGCCTCCTCGAAGGTAAACGGATACGTTTACTCCGCATGTACAGTACCGGCCGCGCCGATCAAAGTAAACGGCAACGTATACTGCGTGGATGACAAAGCTCGATGGGCGTGGAGCGCGCGAACGCATCGTCGCGGCAGCTGCGGATTTGTTCGATAGGCAAGGTATCACCGCGACCACGATGGAACAGATCGCTGCAGCGGCGCCCGTCTCCAAACGCACGTTATATGCGTACTTCCCGGCCAAAGACGATCTGGTCGTCACATTTCTCCAGTACCTCTGCGAATCGGGACTGACCGTCGAGAGTGCGCTGTACGATCCTCAACTCTCCCCGCGTGAACGAATCCTGGCGATGTTCACGGTGCCCGTCCCCGTCGACCGTCCCATCCGCGGTTGCCCATTCACTGCCGCAGCCACTGAATTCCCGGACCCGAACAGTCCGGCGCACGCCCACACTCGAGATCGCAAGCAGGCGTTCACGATTCGCATCGCAGAATTATTGGACGAGATGGGCGCAAACGACCCTGCACAGCTGGCCGAACAACTTGCAATCCTCACCGACGGCGTTGCCAGCCGAGCTATGGTGTTCAACGACGCCCGCCGCGCCGATATCGGACGTGCAGCCGCGGAAGCACTGCTTAACGCCGCAGGTATTTGAAACCTCCTAGGGCGCTCGCCTCGGCCCGGTTTTTGACGGCCAGGGCGTGATGCGTGTCGATGCCAGATCCGTTCATGCCGTCACGAACTCACCCCTGCATCCTCGGGTGCACCATCGCCGACAACGTGCACCGTCGTATGTGTCCGGCCGGCGGTGAAAGAGACCCCAGCTCTACCGTTACCAGGCCGGTTGGGATAGGTGGAGGCCGCGCCCTGACCAATAACGTGACGAGCCATCCGGTGCGGCATTGCGCCAAGGGCTGCCACGGGCGATCGATTCCCATGTGTGCGCCGGTTTAATGCACTATCGGCGGCCGCGGTTGCCGGCAGGCTGCTGTTATGAAGCTCCAGTAGTTGCGGCGTACACCTCGATAATTACGTCACAATGACGATTTGTCGGTTGGTGCCTGTGCAACATATTGCGCTGCCGCGCAGGCATTTTAGGCTTGCCTCGGCCCGACGTGGGGCGCGGCGGCGGCCTCGAGTGCTCGACCGGTGATAGCGTCGTCAGCGAATGCAAGGGGCTGACCGGATGGTTCTTGGAATGAGAGGGACTCGGTGGCGGGTTGCACTGCTTCTGCCGCCGATGGCCGCGGTGACCCTCGCCGCCGGGTGCTCTGGCGATCCAGGCCAACCGGTCGCATCGGATGATCCGGTGACAACGCTGCCGGTTCCGGCCAACATGCCACCGTTCCCGTATCCCAGCGATATTCCACCGGTGCTCTTGCCGAGCGCCGTTCCCACCGTGGAGCTGCCTGGCGAGATCCCGCGGGCTCAACTTCCGGCCGATGTGCCCCAAATCGAGTTGCCTGCCGCGATGCCCCGGATTCAACTGCCTTCCGCGATCCCTCCTATCCCCTTTCCGTAAACCTTGGGCGGGGGCCTCTCTGGAGGCAAGTTTCATCGCTGTGATGGATTATTTTGCGGCAGAGTCGATTTGGTATATATGGAGCGCCGAGCTTCATCCGGATGACCGGTGTGCAGAGCGTGTGGGCCAGGGCTAGTAGCTCGTCTCGCACTCTTCGATGTACTTCTCGGCCTCGATGTAGGTGATTCCGAACTTGCCCATCAGCTCGTACACGCCGCGTTCGTGGGCATCGGTGTCATACGGACTACAGCGCGCGTACTCCCAGATATCAGGATCAGGGGCGCCGGTCCACTCTCAACGTTTCCGGATCGAACACCTGAATCCGGAACATTGCGGCCCTTCGCTGAGGCTGAACTAGGTGCGTCCGTTGGCGGCGTATAGAGCACGGTCCACGATTCGGAGGTCCCGTCCGCAGCGTTGGCTGATTGCCTTGCACACCGTCAAATACTCCATGTAGGGCGGGTACTTGTTGGCGCCCTGATCGGGAATCTCGCGGTTCTTGACCAGCGAATTGACTGCACGGACGTCGATGACCGTGTGAACCTCTGGCTGCCACACGGTCAGCAGAGATGACGCCATTGGGACCTCAACGCCTTTGAGTAGCGTCAAGATTCGGTGCTGGATCCCGAGGGGTGCGGTCAATGCTGTGGCGGTGACGTCGTGAATCATTTCGTCGGTGTTCGACGCCATCCGGGATTTCGCCCTCTGGCTCTTCCAAACGCCCACCGTGATGAAGTCCTGACGGTCGTAGTGTCCTCGTTCACGAACCCGTGCGCCGACCTCATTCAGGACTTCGCTATCGGCGTTGACTGGATAGTGGTCTGCCCAGTAGTCGATCCAGCTCACATCAATCACGCCTGCGAGTATCACACCTATTGCCTACGGCGTACGGGCGAATGCGGGCGAGCATGCTGTCGACGGTGGCATCGCGCACGATGTGCTGAATATTGGCCGACATGCCGCTTTCCTGCAGCGGCTCGGCCGGTTCTGCAGCGAAGGGCGCCAGGGTTGGGCCCACGCCCGGACGGCGGTGGATTTCAGCGTCGGCACCGTGCCTTCGCTGGCACCGTCACCTGGCCACGAACGCTCCACGGATGAGCGTTAAGGCTTCGTCACCGAAGACTTCGGTCGGAAACCGGCCCGCGATGAGGTCGGTGAGATAGGCGACCAACCCGTGCGGGTGATAGTCGTTCGTAAATCCGTCAGCGATGACGACGGCAGCCCAGCCATTGGGGTCCTCGCCCGAGGTATGCCAATAGCCCGTCTCCCCGCCCGGAGCACCTCCCCATCCGTAGTAAGGCACTGGATCGACGTCTTCGAGCACCATCGGCACCGTGGATCGGTCAGGATGGATCCAGCTATGGTGGGCATAGGTGTTGCGCAGTTCGGTCAAGGACTGTCGGCAATACGCACCACCGGAGATCAATTCATCGTGGGTCGGGCTCATCAGCCCCAGGTATCCGCCGAATGATCCGCCGCCGTAGGTGGCGACGAGTTCTTTGTAGTCGTCTGGCAGGGCATGTCCCAACGCCACCTCGACCGCACCAAAGTCGTAGCTGGGTACGGACTTCGGCGGCCGTACGAGCGAGATCAGTTCATTGAGCGACACGATCGAACAGTTTACGCGTCTTGGTGCATCGATAGACCCACGAGGAGGACGCGTCCGGCTGGCACATCGGTTGTCCCGGCGACTATCACGATCGCGATCGGACGATGCTGCAATACGCGTCCCTTTACGAGCTCGCTGTCGCCAAGGCGGCCATCATTGGTTTCCTCGCGCTGCCGTCCAACTGATCGGTGCTCTTAGTCGGCGAGGCTCCGCTGGCCTGTGCACCATATTCGGCTGCCGCGATCCCCCTATCCCCTCTCCGTGAAGCTGCCACGTAAGGACGATTCACGGTGGCAAACTGTGTTGCGCTGCAAGGGCTGTGGATCAGGCCTGATGGTCAAGCGACGCTGACCGCCTGGCGCGCGGGTTCGCTACGGTAACGGGACGCCGGACCGTCGATGCGCAGAACCCGCCACAGGATCTTGGCAATCGGGTTCATCAGGCCGGTGTCCACGGCGAGCATCCGCACATCGCCGTAGATCTCACGGAGCATCGCCCTGGATTCAGGTGCCCGCCAGTAGATCTCCTTCTTCACCGATCGTGGGATCTCGAACTCACGCCAGAAGGAGCGCGGCGGCTTCGCGATGAGCGTGGCCGCCAGACGGAAGCCGAGCGGATAGATGATCGACAGCCCGAATCGGTTGAGCCGCCGCATCTCCGGGATCCGCCGACGCAGGAACTCGTGGGCAAACGAGATGTGCCGGGCTTCCTCAGCGACGTGGATCGCCATCACGCGCTCCATGATGGGGTGTATCGGTTTGCCCTCGCGCAGAATGGATTTCTGCATGTGGTCGATCGGCTCCTCGCCGCAGAGCACCATCATGAAGAAGAACACCGGCATCGGACTCGCGAACAGCGGAGGCAGTGAGTGCAACCATCTGAGCCACCGCGCTAACCCTGGAACATCCACCCCCGCGTGATTCACCATCTCCTGGAACATCAGGGTGTGGTTGCACTCTTCGACCGCCTCGTGCAGGCAGTACCGGTATTCGGGGCTGCCGTTGGGAACCCAGAAGGTGTAATTCAGGATTCCTCGGATCAGCATGTTCTCGAATTGCAGGCCGGCCTTGGCGACATTCGCCTGACGCCACATGCCGATCGCAATCTGCTTCTCCAGCGGCTGCGCCTGGTACCACGGGCTCATCCCAATTGGATCGCTATCCGCCGCCAGTACCCAGCGCGGGTCGTTCTTGATCACCTTGAACTCCGGCGAATCCCACGGAATGTCCAGATACGGATTGAAGTTGCGGCGCACCGATCCGGCTGAGAGGGTCTCCAGCCTCGTGCAATAGTCCGCGTCGCCACGGACGTTCATCGCGTCCCGCCAGCGACTGACCGCCTTCGCAAATGCCATGACGTCGTTTCTCCTAGACGGTTGATCACCGATTTACCGAGACCGGGAGTCCCATTCCGTAGGTATATGGGACACCCTGTCTCATACGCCTGTCAAGTATGCGTCCAACCCACCACGCGCAGGCACGCCTCCGCCCAGTCGGAGAAGTAAATCCCGGTTTGTCACAATGCATCTCGATGTCGTCGACCACGGTCTCGATCAGCACCGGCATGATCTCTTCGATCGTGGGGGTGGCCTCGGTTCGCCGAAGCCACCTCAGCCCATCAGCGGTGCCAATTCGAGTAGTGCATTACTCACGTCCGTCTGCCGACGGGACGCGAAAATCGACATCACGGCCGGCGGCCCGGCTGCTCTACGACCGATGGAATCGAGCACGCCTGGCGCGCTCTGGGCGAGCCACCGGGGGGACGTCCAACAGAGGGGGCGGGCGATGGCAAATGACGGACCCGGGATCGGGGTGGCACTGTCCGGAGGTGGGCACCGCGCCGCGTTGTTCAACCTGGGCGCACTGCTGTATCTGATCGATGCCCGCAAGGGTCCTCAGCTGCGATCCGTGTCGTCCGTCTCCGGAGGATCGCTGACCAACGCCTACCTCGGGTATGCCGTCGATCTGTCGACTGTCGACTCCGAGGCTCTGTGGGCGCACGCCCGCGCGTTCGCGACCCAGGTCGCCCGCCGCGGGACACTATGGGCCGCTCCCGTCACATACCTGTACCTGGGCAGCATCGGGGCGTTGCTGGCACTCGCGGCCACCGTCAGTTTCGTCGGTGCTGGCTGGTGGCTCGCTGCGGTGTGGGTGATCGTGATCGCACTGTGTGGATGGCTGTCCCAGCAGCGCAGCGCGGTGGTTGCGCGAACCTTCGACAGCACGCTCTTCCACCGCCGACCGCTGACGTCGATGAACTCCGTTGTGTCGCACGTCCTGTGCGCCACCGATCTCCAGATGGGCCAGGCCGTCTTCTTCTCGAGCAGCTTCGTCAACTCGTGGCGCACCGGATGGGGCTCACCGGGTGACCTGCGGATCGCGCGAGCGGTGCAAGCCTCAGCCGCGTTACCCGGGGCCTTCAGTGTGGTGTCGCTCCGGTTGAGCCGCTTCGGCCTGCCTCAGGAGGGCCTCCCGGATCGGCAAGCGCCCCAATGCTTCAAGCTTCTCGACGGGGGCGTCTACGACAACATGGGTTCAGAGTGGTTGTTGGAACTCGATGATCGACTCAAAGGTTCTCCCCCGCCCGGCCTGCGTCCGGTCGACGAAGTGATCGTGGTCAATGCCTCCGCGGGCGACGACGTGGTTCCGCGTCCGTCGGTCACACTCCCGCTCATCGGCGAGATCCGAAGCCTGCTGGCGGTCAAGGACGTGATGTACCGCCAGACGACCGCGCCACGTCGGCGGCTGCTCAACACGCGTTACCGCATCTCCCGCGACGAGGACCTCGGAAACATCGTCCCCACCGCCGCCGTGCTGCAGGAGGCGTTGCGTGGCACGACGATTCAGATACATCGCAGCCCATTCGTGATAGCCGATGCGTATAAGTCGGGATCCGATGCGATTGCTGCTCGCGCACGAGCGGCAATCGTGACACTGGGCGAAGAGAACAGGGCATTCTGGGCAGGCGAGGCCGATCGCAACCGTCGCGTCAAAACGACGTTGTCCCGGGTCACACAGGCCCGTGCCGAATCGCTGATCCGGCACGGATACGTCCTGAGCATGATCAACTGCCACGTTCTGCTCGACTACCCGCTCGTCGGCATACCGTCCGACGAGAAGACTCGCCAGTTGGTCACGCCAGACTCGTTGCGGCGCGGTCGAATCGACAGCTCCGGGTCACCGCAGCGTCTCCAGCCAACAGTTCCACCGCAGTAGCCCCTTCGGCAGACGGCAAGGAGGCCTCGATGCGCAAATCCCCGGAACGCAGAGCCCTGCGGATATTCGCATTCGATCCGATGATCTCGCGGGCAGGAGACCATCGCGTCACCGTTGAAGTGCCGTATCGCAAGCTCGAACGGACTGCGCGCTCCTTCTGGGACGACCGGCTTGAGGTTGTCGACTACGACGCGGCCGCCGACGTCTACTACGGCGCCGTCGACCTCGATGACGCGGCGATCGCGATGCAGCAGGGTATCGAGCCGTCGGATTCCGATCCGCAGTTCCACCAACAGATGGTGTACGCGGTCGCCTCGCGCGTGCTCGAGAACTTCGACCGCGCGCTCGGCCGACGCCTGCGCTTCTGGGGTGGCGAGCGGCTCCGCCTCATGCCGCACGCCTTCCAAGGCAGCAACGCGTACTTCGACGACGACCTGAACGCGGTGCTCTTCGGTTACTTCTCCGCTGATGTGGACGATCCCGGCGCGAACCTGCCCGGGCAGCTGATCTTCACCTGCCTCTCGCACGACATCGTGGCTCACGAGGTCGCACACGCTGCGCTGAGCCGCCTGCATCGCCGGTATAGCGAACCCACGAACGCACAAGTCCCCGCCCTGCACGAGGCGTTCGCCGACATCGTCGCGTTGTTCCAGCGCCTGACGTTTCCGGAAGTCGTGAGCGCCGCGATCCGCGAGACGCGCAACAACCTCCTGGATCCGGAGGGACGGCTGCTGGACATCGGTGCGCAATTCGGCTCTGCCGCGGGTAAAGGCCATGCGCTGCGCAGCATCGCGGCCACGCGCGATCCCTCGAAAGTCGCCTCGACCACCGAACCGCACGCGCTCGGCTGGATCCTCGTATCCGCGGTGTACGACGGGTTCGTCGACACCTACGAACGGCGCACCCGCGACCTCATTCGCATCGCGACCGGCGGCAGCGGCAAGCTGCCGGACGGCGAGCTGCATCCAGACCTTGTGAACCGCCTCGCAGGCGAGTGCGTCCGCACGGCGCAAACGGTCCTCTCGATGTGCATTCGCGCCACTGACTACCTGCCGCCCGTCGACCCGACGTTCAGCGATTACCTGCGGGCGATGATCACCGCCGACTTCGAACTGAACCGCTCGGACGAGACCGGCGTGCGCGCCACGATGATCGAGGCCTTCCGCCAGCGTGGAATCCGGCCACTGGCCGTGGGTTCGCTGGCTGTTGAATCGCTGTTGCTCGAGGCGCAATCCGATAACGCGCCGAAGGACAACGAGCTCGCGAGGATCGTCGCGGACCTGGTCGAGGTGGGTGCACGTGAGCTCGGCCGGACGACGGGCCCGGCGAAGTCCAGTACCTACACGAGGAAACCGCGCGCACGCGAGGTGACGAGCCGTTCAGACTGGGACGCGCAGCAGTATCAGTCGCTTTCGGAGCCGCCGAGAGAAGACGCCCAGATCACCGAAACCGAGGAACCGGACGATGATTGGCGCCGCCTGGGCGGCAGGCTTGGATCCTGGGTGAAGCTGAACCGCCCGAATCTCGGTCTCGAAATCGACATTCCCGCGGCAGTGGTCGGATTCCATCCGGTGCACCGGATCGCAGCCACTGGCGAACTACTGGTCGAGATGGTCGCGCAGATCGTCCAGACCATGAGTGTCGAAGACGACCTCGGCGGCCTGCGCTACCGCGCAGGGCTGACACTCGTCGTCAACATCGACGGTCAGATCCGCTACTACATTCGCAAGCCGTTCCATGACGACCGGAAGCAAGCCCTGCGCGACCGGGTCGCCGCGTTCGACGACGCGTACGGGATGGGCTGGAAACCAAGCAATCCCGAACCCAACAGAATCGTCGCGGCGTACTCGGCACGGGCCATGGATGCACGGAGGTGGCGATGAGCTCGACGATGACGATCCGCATGTACAACGTCGGCTTCGGCGACTCGTTCCTGCTGCTGCTGCCTGGCGGGAAGACGATCCTCGTGGACGCCGGCTTCCACAGTCAGGGCAGAGGCGCGTTTACTGCCAACGACCTCGCGAGGCAGATCGCGGCGGACGCGAAGGCGCACAGCGGGAAGGCGCGCATCGACGTCGTGATCGCCACGCACCGGCACCAGGACCATGTATTCGCCTTCAATTCGACCGAATGGGAGCAGGTCGAGATCGGCGAGGTCTGGATGCCTTGGGTCGAGGACCGCAACAACCCGGACGCCAAGAAGCTCTGGAAGAAGCAGCAAGGGTTCGCGATGGCGCTACACCACGCGGCCTCGAGCTTCGCACTCCTACCGGACCAGCGTGCGGAACTCGACTTCCTGCTGTGGAACGCCGGGATCGACATCACCGGCCTCGTGCCCGACGCCGAGTTGGCGGCATGGAGCAACCAGGGAGCACTGAACGTGCTTCACGACGGGTTCAAGCACCGTCAGCGATCCGATCCGCGATTTTTGCCCGAAGGCAACGACTTTCCCGAGACCTTCGAAAGCGACGTGATCACCGGGATGAAGGTGCATGTCCTCGGGCCGCCGCGCGATCCCGACGAGATCGAAGAGCTTGATCCCGCCGGCGATGACGAGACCTACAAGGCGCTCATGTTGCGGGCCGCCACCGTCCTCCATGAGGAGGTGCCGGCCCCATTCTCGGAGCAGTGGCGCGTGTCCGACACCGATCCGGGGCCGAAACTCGACCCCGGCGACCTCAAGCGTCTGAAAGGGCTCGCACACTCGGCTGACGCGCTGCTGGCAGCGAAAGCCGTTGACGACATGATCAACTCGACGAGTCTGGTGCTCGTGCTGGACATCGGTAGCGCACGCCTGCTGCTGCCGGGCGACGCCGAATGGGGAACGTGGAAGCGCATCCTCGCGAACAACAAGGCGTGCTCGCTGCTGCGTGGCGCAACCTTCTTCAAGGTCGGCCACCACGGCAGCCACAACGCCACGTCCAAGACTCTTGTCGAGAAGGTGTTGCCGCGCGAGATCCCCGCGATGGTGTCCACGCAGGAGGGCCTCGGAAACTACCGCAACAACATCCCGCTGGGCGAGTTGCTGACGGCTCTCCGCGACCACGAGATCAGCTATGCGCGTAGCGATAGGGGCAACGCGGCCTTGCCGGATGGCTTCGGCGCGGACGTCAATGCGAAATGGATCGACTTGGAGATCGGCTGCTGAGTCACTCCGCCACGCTGACGAAGTGTGGGTCCTGGCTCAGAGCACCTCTGGTACGGCGACATCGCCCTGCTGATGGATTATCAGCTCCTCCGCCAAGTCATACGACATGTAGAAGCGGCCATTCCCGTTGCCGAACCCGTGCGGACGCTGACCCCAACTCTGCTCGAAGCCAAGCAGTTTCTTGGATGGGATGATCTCGGTGGCGAGGTACTCGTGCCCTCCGGATTCACCGGATGCGGCGCTGTGAACAATGCCGTCCGGTCCGGTGGACGACATGTCGTCGTACCAGTTGGTCCCACACAGGACCGGTTGGCGGGACAGTGCGCCAAGGAAATCATCGAATGAAAATGTCCAGGAGTAGCTGGAGATCACCCCGACCGATCTCCACCATTTCATCAACCCGATCGCGCTCGAACCTTCGTCGTCGGGCGGATATTGGCCGGGGTACGGGTCACGCACGGTGGACTCGTGATAGTTGCGGATCCCGTCGTCGTTTCCGAGGTAACTCGTCCCTGCATTGCCGATCGGAACCACGGCATTGAACTTGCGGCGGCTGCGAATCGCGTAGGCGGTGTTGAGCAGGTTCGTCCCGCTGAAGCCGACGCAGCCCGATAGAAAGAACTGGTCGACGTGTGGGGCGTTCATTGCGTGCCGGACATGCCGATTCGGCAATCCCGCGGCTCTGATGAAAGCGTGGTCTCGCGACTTGGGGTCGTGATGAACGATACGGCCGAGGTGCCCTGATGCGCTCATTGGAAGCCTCCAAGATGGTCATGGTCGCGTGTCGGAATTGATGTGAGGGACACGTCTCCCCCGGTTCTCTCGACTGAAAAAACGATACGGCTGGGGCGAACGACACGAATGAGTAGTCGACTACTCGATTCTGGTTCCATTGCCCGGACATGCCTGCGCTGCCATTACTTTCGGTGCACGGCAACGCCAAGCGACCTCGGCGTGACCCGGCCTGCCGTCGGCGCCGCGATGAGTCTGGCTGCCCGGCAGGGTCTTACTAACATGACGATGACGACGAGAGTATTGAGTGTGTCGGTTCCGGTGCCCGACCAGGACGCCGCGCTGAAGTTCTACACCGAGGTGCTGGGATGCGAACTCCGCACCGACATGGAGGTCTGGCCGGGTGCGCGGATGATCGACGTCGTGCCGCCGGGATCGGATGTCTCCGTGGTGCTCCTGCCGCACGACAGCCAGATCCCTATCGCGATCCGCCTCGGCACCGCGGATGCTCGACAAACCCATGACAGGGTCCGTGATGCCGGGGTGACGCTGCACAACGACGAGCTGATCCGGATGGAGGGGGTACCGGCGATGTTTTCGTTTACCGACCCCGACGGCAACGGTTTGGTCTACCTCGAGGACACCGAGCCGACCGATCCCCGCTAACCAGACGCCCCACGACGAAGACGATGCAAGGATGGCCTCCATGACTGTGGTTCTCGTGCACGGTAATCCGGAGACTGACGCGATCTGGGGTCCCCTCGTCGATGCGCTCGGTCGCGATGACGTGGTGCGGCTGTCGCCGCCGGGATTCGGTGCGCCACTCCCCGACGGCTTTGCCGCGACCTTCCTTGCCTACCGCGACTGGCTCGAGGGCGAGCTCGAGAAGATCGACGGACCAGTCGATGTCGTCGGGCATGACTGGGGTGGCGGCCATGTGATGGGCGTCGTCATGCATCGACCCGAGCTGGTGCGCAGCTGGGCCACCGATGTCATCGGAGTCCTCGACCCCGACTATGTGTGGCACGACATGGCCCAGGTATGGCAGACACCCGGAGAGGGCGAGCAACTCGTCGACACCATGCTCGGCGGAACCGTCGAGGATCGCACGGCTCAGATGTCCGTGTTGGGCATCCCGATCGACATCGCCACCTCGATCGCCGCCGAGCAGGGACCAGAGATGGGGCGGGCGATCCTCGCGCTATACCGCTCGGCCCGCCAACCCGCGATGGCCGAGGCCGGGCGAGCGCTGGAGAAGGCTCGGGCCCGGCCGGGCCTTTCTCTGCTCGCCACCGACGATCCCTACATAGGCTCCGACGACATTCGACAGCGTGCGGCGACGCGGGCCGGTGCACGCACCGAGGTACTCGACGGACTGGGACATTGGTGGATGGTGCAGGACCCGGCTGGTGGCGCGGCGGCCCTCACCCGCTTCTGGGACGGCCTCGGCTGATTTGTTCGGAACGTCGCGGTCCTGACGAACATCTGTTCGCGCTCGGGTTGCCGTCCTTTGTAGGCTGCGAACATGCCGTTCAATGCCGGTGACGTCTTTGCCGGGTACACCATTCAGCGGCTGCTGGGCGCCGGTGGCATGGGCGAGGTCTACCTGGCCCAGCATCCTCGCCTGCCCCGTCTGGATGCACTCAAGATCCTTTCGGTGAGCACCACGCGCGATGAGGAGTTCCGCGCCCGGTTCAACCGCGAGGCGGAGTTGGCCGCATCGTTGTGGCATCCGCACATCGTCGGGGTGCACGACCGGGGCGAGTTCGACGGCCGGCTGTGGATCTCGATGGACTATGTCGAGGGCACCGATGCCAAGCACTTGATCGAGCAGCACCCGTCTGGGATGCCCTTGCCGGATGTGGTGGAGATCGTCACGGCAGTCGCCGAAGCCCTCGACGTCGCTCACGAACGGAACCTGCTGCACCGCGACGTCAAACCGGCGAACATCCTGGTCACCGTGCCGTCGGGAAGTGCCCGCCGACGCATCTTGCTCACCGATTTCGGTATCGCCCGCGAAGCCGACGACGCGAATGGCCTCACGGAGACCGACGTGGCCATCGGTACCGTCGCGTACGTAGCGCCGGAGCAGCTCACCGGGAAGACGCTCGATGGCCGCGCAGACCAGTACGCCCTGGCAGCGACCGCTTTCCATCTGCTGACCGGCTCGCCTGTCTTCGAAGACACCAATCGCATCGTCCAGGCCGGCAACCACCTCTACGCACCACCGCCCCGGCTGTCCGAGCGCCGCCGCGACCTCGCCCATCTCGACGCCGTGATGGCCAAGGCGCTGGCCAAGCAACCCGACAAGCGCTACGCGCGGTGCCTGGACTTCGCGCGGGCGCTGGGCGGGAGCACGGACGTGTCGACCGCGCCCCAGCCGGTGGCGCCTGCTACGGGCGTTCACACCGCCCCGCTGGAGATCCCCGACGTCCATGAGCGCAGCAGCCCCCCGGAAACCAAGCGGCTGGCCATGCTGACGATCCTGGGCACTGCCCGCGGCGTGCAGAAGGCACCGGCCGGGCCTGACGGCGAGGAAGAGGTCTGGACGTTCCGCGTGGAGCGGTACGAATCGACCGGTGAAGCGCACACCGTCGTGCCGGTCGAGCTCCGTGGCAACTCCATCACGGGCGAACTCTCCGACGGGGATGTGGTGGAGGTCAGCGGCCCCTGGGACGACCGAACGCTGTTCGCCGACTCGGTGGTCAATCATTCGGCCGGCACCCGCGGACGCCGCCGGCGCGACTCGTTCGCAGTGACGCCAGGTAATCGCCGCCGTGCATTGACGTCGCGTCCGGTGCGCATTCTGTTGGTTCTGGCCGTGGTCGCCGCGATCGTTGCGACGTCCGTGCTTCTCCTCCGCGGTTTGGGCTCGTCGGAGCACAACACCACTCCGGGGTCGCCCGTGAAGCCCGAGAGTGCGACGGTGTTCTCCCCCGGCGGCTCACCAGACCATCCGGATCAGGCGAGTCTGGCCATCGACGGCAACCCGGATACGTCGTGGTCCACCGACATCTATCAGGATGCCGCGCCCTTCCCGGCCTTCAAACAAGGTGTCGGCCTGCTACTTCAGCTCCCCTCGCCAACGGCTTTGAGCGAGGTGACGATCGACGTGCCCAGCACCGGAACAGAAGTCCAGATTCGCGCGGCCGACAGTGCTCACCCGAACAGCCTGTCCGACACCACCGAGTTGACGCCGAACGTGGCGTTACAGCCGGGCGACAACACCATCACCGTCGACAATCAGACGAAAACGTCCAATGTGCTGGTGTGGATTTCCAAGTTGGGCACCCTCGATGGGCAGAGCCGCACGAACATCTCAGAGATCACGCTGCGGGCATCGGGCGATTGATGCAATTTCCAGATGGCATCCCGGCCTACCAGGCCTCTATCAGCTGCGTCGTCTGCGGCACCTGACGCTAATATCCGGGTGTGGTCTGGACGCCGGAGGATGATGAATTGTCTTCTTGACCATCGGAGTTCGGGTTGACGGGCTAGCTGGGACGCTGCCATTTCGGTGGAGTGCGCCATGGAGGACGTTCGCTCGGCCGGGTCTGTCATCGCGCCCCTCCAAAGTGACCACCAACCGGTCCCCCGGGCTGCTCCGCGCGCTTTCGGCCGGGACCTGGAATTACCAGTTGGTGGTGGTACCGGCTAACGGGGTGCGAGTTGGGGGCCAGCACCAGTGGTTTCGCCCCGCGTGTTGGGAACCCTGGAGTAGAGACACGAAATCACAAACAAGGGAGCGTGGTGGCAGTGAATACAACCTACAAACGATCGAGAATGCCAACAGTGGCTGTGGTGGCGAGCGCAGCCGCAGCGCTGGGGATCTTGCTCGCACCAAATGCTCAAGCCGCACCCGGAGCCAACTGCAGAAATGACGGCGGCTCCGTGCTGTGCCAGTCCCCTGGCAACGCGCAGGTGTACTCAGAGCCGCCGAGCACCAGCCCGGGAATGGGCATCGGCGCCAATGGCCCCTACGGACCGTGGGGAAACGTGCCGCCGCTGAAGTAGAAGCCGCAGCAAGGGCTGCCGATGAGGTGGTTTGACCCGCACGAACTGAGTACCAATTCCGTTGCATGACAACATAATTAGCCAGGCATTGCGCAGCCACGTTCATCGACCGTATGGAGGTCCCGGCCGCCCCGCTCGTGGTCGATGACGAAGCAATGGACGAAATCCAGTGGAGGCTTTGCTATCGGCGGCGGCAGCCAGTAGTGCGTCGCCGCCAGCACTGCTTCAATGGGTCCAGGACGAAGGAGTCGATATGTCTGACCGGTTCAGCGTTGATGCCCATGTGACGTGGAACTCGGAGGCCGGACACGTGTCGGGCACGGTGACGAAGATCCGCACGAAGGATTTCGAATACAAGGGTTACACGCGGCGGGCGTCCCCGGACGATCCGCAGTACGAGACCAAGAGCGACAAAACCGACCACATCGCCGCTCATAAGGGCAGCGCCTTGCGGCTGGTCGATGAGTGAGCCGTTCTTCACGGCCGGACACTCCACCCGAACGCTCGATGAGTTCGTCGACCTGTTACGCGGTAGCAGTGTCGGGCTGATTGTTGATACCCGGAAGCTTCCCGGCTCCACACGGTATCCGCAGTTCGACCAGGAAACGCTCTCAAGGTGCCTGAACGAGGTCGGGATCGGGTACCGGGCCTCGAAAGGCCTGACTGGGCGTCGTCCAATGAGCAAGGAAGTGTCATTCGAAGTCAATGCCTGGTGGAAGAACCGTAGCTTCCACAACTATGCCGACTATGCACTCTCCGACGACTTCACGCGCGCCCTCGCTGAACTGCGCATGGAACTCACCACAGTTCGAGTCGCCGACCTGAGGGACACCGATACCGGTCGTCAAACCGACACCATCGCTACCGGCGCTGCCCCAATCGCGTTGCCACGACGAAAGCTCGAGGTCTCTCAACGCACCGGGAGTCAGGTTTGTAACCGACCTTTCCTTCAGAATCTTTGGCGAGAAGCCGATCCGGGAGCGCGAGCGTGAAAATAGTGCGCACGGTCTCCAGGTATTGACGTACGAGCGGGCCGGTCGTGTACGGCAGGTCGAAGCGGCCGCATATGGACCGAACCTGCGGAGCGATCTGTGCGTAGCGGTTGCTCGGCAGATCCGGAAAGAGGTGGTGCTCAATCTGGTAGCAGAGGTTTCCGCTGAGGAACGCCAACACCGGCCCGGCGCGGAAGTTCGCGGTGCCGAGCATTTGTCGCAGATACCATTCGGATTTGGACTCGTCCTCCAGCGCGGCGGGTGCGAATTTCTGCGTACCGTCGCCTAGGTGCCCGCAGCAGATCACCACGTAAGCCCACACGTTGCGCAACATGTTGGCGGTCGCGTTCGCGGTGAGCGTGCGGCGCCATCGTCGAAGACTCAGCGCGGGAAAGATCAAATAGTCCTTCCCAACCTGCCGTGCCACCTTGCCGACCAAGGCTCGAGTGAGCGCGGATTTGTCGGCGCGAGTCGCCGCGCGCTTCTGCTGCGACTCCCACCCCTGCAGGGCGATGCCCCATTCGAACATGATGGCCAGCAACATGCTCCGTAGCGGCTGCAGTAGATTGGTCGACCGCCACTGCTGGTCGCGGGTGACCCGCATGATGCCGTATCCGAGGTCGTCGTCCACGCCGATCACGTTCGTGAACACGTGGTGGCGGTAGTTGTGGGCGTACCGCCACTGCGAGGAGACACCGGCCATGTCCCACTCCCACGTGCTGGAGTGGATTTCCGGATCGTTCATCCAATCCCATTGACCGTGGCAGATGTTGTGACCGAGTTCCATGTTTTCGATGCTTTTCGCGGTGGCCAGCGCGGCGGTTCCCAGTGCCCAGCCGGACCCGCCTCGGCTGCCGGCGATCATGAGCCGTGCGATGATGTCGAGGCAGCGCTGAAACGCGATGGCCCGCTGGATGTATGCCCGATCTTGTTCACCGCGCGAATTCTCGATGTCGCGACGGATTGCCTCGAGTTCGACTCCGAGCTCCTCGAGGTCGGCCTCGCAAAGGTGCGCGTATTCGGCTGCGTCTGTTACTGCCATCTTCTTGCCAAGTCTGTAATTAGTTTCGGGTCATACGTATTCGCACAGGACGAACGCGAGTGGGAGAAGCGTGGAGTGCGGCGTCGAGATCACGTCCGTTCGTGATTGTCTTGTGGAGGTTCGGCGGTGTGCGCGGGAGCGGCACCGGGAACCGAGAGCCGCGCGGCCAGTCCGCTGAGCAGAATGTCGAGCCCGCGGTCGAGTTCGGCCAGTCCGTCGTAGGTAGCCCATATTGGTGCGAGCTCGCGAAGGTGTCCGAACTGGTCGATCGGAAGCCGGTGTAGTCCCAAGCGCAAGACGTGGTCGGTTTCCTCGGGCCGCTCGACGATTTCCTGCAGTTCGGTAAGCACGTGCCCGTACAGGAACCCGAACAACGCCCGGTAGACGTGCAGCGCGTCCTCTCCGGTGAACCCGGCACCGATGAGCAGGGTGAGGATCTCTTCGAGGTGCCGCAGGATTCCCGGTGGGCGCATCCCAAGCGGTGTTGCCAGCGGGCGGGTGACCAACAAAGGCACCACGTTGGGATGCGCACGTGCCAGATCGCGGAACTCGTGGCCGAGCTTGCGTAATGCAGCGGCCCAATCCGGCGTTGTGGTGTCCAGCGAAAGCTGTTCGAAGACCATCTCGACGACTCCGTCGAGCACCGCAGCCTTGTTCGGCACATGCCGATACAGGGCCATTGGGTCGCGTCCGAGCGCCTCACCGAGTCGCCGCATCGAGAGCCTGTCGACGCCGTCGCGGTCGATGATCTCCAGAGCGCTTGCCAGGACCGCTGCGCGGGTGATCGGCACGCCCTCACCGTTCGACTCGATGTTACGGGCGCCGGTCGCGGGTGGACCTCCGGGCGGTGCGGTCATGAATGCTGCCACCTTTCGGCGTGTCTCCAGTGTTGTCCTCCACTGTAGGCCTACACCGTAGACACCACAACGACGCACAGCCTCGGATCAATCGACAGGGTAGAACTATGCTGTAGACATACACTGTTGACAACCCCACCGATGGGGCGTGTACTGGACTTCTAAGTATCAGTAGAGGCGCCGCCATGATCGTCATCGTTGGATCGGTTGTTTGGCTCGTCGCGGTGGTCGTGGGGTTCACCGGGCCGACGCAGGCCGCTCCCCTCCGGGATCTACGTCGGCCTATTCCGAAGCTCGGCTTGATCGTGTTGGCGGCGCGTGCACGCGCCGCGGTTGCCTCCCCGGCAAAACGAACCTCAAACGCATGCCTTCGTCCCGCGATCGCGGGACGTGAACTACGGAGAACGAGGAGCCGCGAAATGAGTTTTGGTAGAGAGGTCGCCCACAAAGCCGAAGCGGCTGTGGGCAGCATGAAGAAAGCCTTCGGCCGCGCCACCGGCAACACCCGTCTGCGGGTTGAGGGACGCGCCGGCCAGTTCAAAGGCAACACCAAACAGGCAGGCGACAAGCTGAAAGACGCCTTCAAACACTGATCTCGGGCAAACCCGCCCCCGACCATCCACATCGAAACTAGGTAACTGCCATGATCATCCTCGGAATCGTCATGATCGTTCTGGGGCTCCTCCTCCCCAGCCTCGTCCCCACATTCGCTTTCGCTCACGTTGTCCTGGTCATCGGCGTCATCCTGCTGGTCGTGGGCCTGCTCATGATGCTGATGGGGCGGACGGGTCACGCCGTCGGCGGCCGGCGTCACTACTACTGACCGGCCCGTGGGTCATGGCCGACGACCTTGAATCGACGGCCATGATCGGCCCGTGCCCCCCTGCAGAACTCACGTTTCAACAATCGCAAGGAGCCGATATGGCTACCAGCACTATGGTTTTCGTCTTCCTCGTGGTGTGCGCCACGATGGTGCCCATCTCTGTCTTCGCGTGGGTGGCAGGCACTAGACGCGACAAAGTTCGCTCTGCGCACCACGGCATCCACCGATCCGTGGAACTGGACGCACCGGAAGTTCGCCGGCGCGAGGCATGGGCTGACGAGGCCGCCGCCGGCAGCGCTGAGCGCGGCCATAGGCGGGTATCTGGGCGCCCCCAGCATGGGGCCTGTCTCAACGGGACGCCATCCGCTGCAACACGGCGGCGAATTCCCCTCAACAGCTCGACGACCCAGTGGGACCGAGCGGACACGATGAATACCGTTTCACAAGCCCCTCGTGCAGATGTGAATGCCGAACGCAAGGAACGCCAAGGCAATTGACAGTCTCAGAGGTGCGCCGGACAGTCGGCATAGAGGAAGAGTTCCACGTTGTCGACCTCACAACCCGACGGCTGGCCGCGCGGGCGCCAGAGCTGCTGCAACTACTGTCTGACGGTTATGTGGCCGAGTTGCAGCGCTGTGTGGTGGAGACGAACGGCAGTGTGGTCAGCACTCTTTCAGATCTGCGAGCTGATCTGATCGCCCGACGCCGAGTCCTCGTCGACACCGCCGCTACTCTCGGGTTGGGCGTGGTCGCCGCGGGCGCCGTTCCGTTGTCGGTGCCCAGCGAGATGCGAGTGACCCAGACTTTCCGTTATCAGCAGATGCTTGCCGAATATCAGCTGTTGGCACGCGAACAACTGATCTGCGGGACTCAGATCCACGTGGGGATCGACGACCGCGATGAGTCTGTCCTGGTGGCCGGCCGGGTGGCCGCCTACGTCCCCACCCTGCTTGCGCTGAGCGCGAGTTCGCCATTCTGGTCCGACGGATCTGACACCGGCTACAGCAGTGTCCGCACACTGGTCTGGCAACGGTGGCCGACCACTGGTTTGGCACCCCCGGCCACGTCAGCCGCGGAATACGACACGTTGATCTCCAATCTAGTTGCGACCGGAGTGATCACCGATGCGGGGATGTCGTATTTTGACGTTCGCCCCGCCCTGCGAACTCCCACCTTGGAACTGCGCGTGTGTGACAGCTGCCCACGCACCGACACCATCGTGCTCATCGCGGCGTTGTTCCGCGCGCTCGTCGAACGCGAGATCGAGGGAATACGCGCTGGGGTGCCTGCCGCCATGGTGGTCCCCCCGCTCGGCCGCGCCGCACTGTGGCGAGCCGCTCGGTCAGGGTTGGAAGGCGACCTGGTGGACTTGATACATCCGGCCAGCCGACCCGCGGGCGATATGGTCACCGACTTGGTCCAGATGCTCCGCCCACAGCTGGAGGAGTCGGGAGACTGGCAGGCCGTCGAGGAATTGGCGCGCCAGGCACTGACGGACGGCAGCTCGGCGGCCCGGCAGCGTCGCGTCATGCGCATGAGCAACAACCTGTTCGACGTCGTGGATCACCTCATCGCCGAGACGGCAGACATCGCGCCTCGTGCCCAAGGTGCGTTGGGCAACACGGCATGACAGGACCGACGATGAGGACTCCCGGCCCGCATTCAGACTGGATCAGCGTAGGATCACAACTATCGGCGGTACTTCGTACACGCAACCATTTCGGGTGTGTCATCGCTGATTTGAAGGACAGGACCGCGTCAACGCGGTCCAGACGGGAGCGTCGTCATGACGCCACAGCAGACACGCAGAAATGATCAGAACTCCACCGTGCCGGCGCGTACGCCACGCCTACGGTTGAAGCCCAAGGCGCCACATAGTGGCTATGTCGACGGGGCGTGGTGGCCTCACAGCGATGACCTCAGCGCAGAACTGCCAGACCTGTTGGCCGTGCTCTCGGTCCGCCTGGGCCGCATCGACCGGGTGTTGTATCACCTGAGCGCATGGGCGACAGCGCCACGAAAACTGGTCACCGGAGGGCGGGCGGTACGCCTGGATGGGTATCGGCGGCAGCCGATCAACACCGTTGAAGTTCTCGGGCTCGACGGTGACCGGCTCACGCTACTGGTAATCGCGCCCCACACCGACGCCGACGACGCCCACCACACCATGATGACCGCGGCGCAACCCCACAACGCCGCGACCGTCGACGGATTGCTCATGATCGGCCAACGAGACCGGGACAGACGCACCCAAGCGTCTGCTGCTCAGGAACGATGGGAATCAGAAGGTGGAACCACGGCTTCCTCACGGTTGGCGCAACTACGCGACTGACACGGGGAGCCCCGGGTCCGCATACATCACCGATGGAGCATCGCCGGTTGATGTGGCGTGGCGCATACTATTTGGTGATCGAGTGATTCGCATACAGCAAGCGAGTAAATTCGAAGCTGGCATATTGCTCATGCACGATGATGAAACAGGCCGTGGGGTTTCCGCTTCTCATCTCCGGTCACCTGGGTCCAGCCTCCCGCCGGATAAGTCGCGGCCTGCATTGTTCCGGCACGGACAACTTCCAATGACCCGTCGGTGTGTTTGATGTAGCGATCGCCGAAGCGGGCAAACTCATCAGTGGCACCGTCGTTGCGGGTTACTTGTACCGTCATGGTCAAATCCGATCTCTGACGACATCGTCAGCGTCATGTTGTTCAGAAGTGTTCACCGAAGGGATATTCGGGAACGCACTGTGTGGTTACGAGGTCTGTGACGCCCAGCGCTGCTGGGCAACAGCGGCCCGGTCCAGACTGACCCGGACGCGCGGCTCAATCCCGAGAAGGCGGTCCACACGGGTCTCGTCGCTGGGATGTGCGGCCCTCATCATTGTCGCGTGCGCGTCGGATGCGTCCGCGTGTACAGCTACGATCAGCAGGTCGAGTCGACGGAGCCCGGGTCCCAGCAGGCTGATAGTTGAAGTCGGTTGGCGCTCATAGCCATCCAGCTTGACTGAACCGTCACCAGTGGTGAGTTTTCGAGGCGCCGGCCGCCAGTCAGACAATCGGTAGAGAACGCGTTCGACGTGTCCCAGCTTGACGGACAGCGCCGCTAGAAGGTCGGGAAGTTCCGCGCTGAGGTCATCACCGCGGGGCCACCACGCCCCATCGACAAACCCAATGCGTCGCGCCTTCGGCTTCAACCGCAATCTTGGAGTACGTGACAGGCCTTGCATCCGTGGCGAGTTCTCAACAGCTTGTAGCGTCATGTGGACGCTCCCATCTATGGCCGAGCAAACCGACCTGTCGAATGGATGCTCCCAACCCGAACGGGAATCTGTATGACGGAGCACCAATAAGTTTGACGATACTCGCAGTCACACAATAAAGCGACAGACAGGGCTGTGCAGCGCCGGGTTCGTGAGCTTTTATCGGTTGCGCGCGGCCAAGATGCGGCAATCAGATTGCGCTCGACCACGTTTGGTCACGATTGGGCGAAAGCGATTTCAACAGAAGTCATCCGACAGTTCGGCACACTGAACCGGCACCGCAGGCGGAGGCGGAGGCGGACGCATCAGACGGACTGAACACCGGCCTCGAGCAAACGCTTCGGATGCATGCCGTCGACCTGACCGATGAAGGGTGGGTGGATGCTGTAGCCGAGCATGCGGCGGATGTCCTCGGAGACGGCCCGCACGGTGTCGCGGGTCATCGACAAGGTGAATGCCTCCTGCGGACGCAGCCACGGCTCGCAGTACTGCGCGGTCAGGGCCAGGCGTGCATTCGCAGAACGGTTGGCGCCGCCGCCGTGCCACAGGGTTCCGACGAAGAACACGCAGGATCCGGCGCTCATCACCACCGGCTCGCGGTCGGTGGGCTCGGGCAGTCGATCACCCCACTCGTGGCTACCCGCGACGATGTCGGTGGCGCCGTTGTCGGCGGTGAAGTCGTCGATCGCCCAGATCGTGGCCGCGCCCAGTGCCTTTCGCGGTCGGGGCAGCGGATAGAAGCCGTCATCGGTGTGCAACATCTGGGCCTGCTCCCCCGGCAGGATGTTGATCACCTGCAGCATGGACAACAGGTAGTTGGGCATGAACAACCGATCCAGCAGCGCCAGCACCCGCGGATGGTCGGCGATGCGGTCGCAGCTGCGGGTCTTGTTCAACACGCTGTACACCCGCTGGGTGGAGTGTCCTTCAAATCCGTTGCGGCCCAGCAGATCTAACAGTGGACCTACAGAATTCCGAATCTCGTCGAGCTCGGCGGCACTCAGCAGATCAGGCAGGACCACGTACCCGTCGCGCAGCACCGCCGCCAGGTCTGCGTCTGCCAGCGCAGGGTCCACCTGCTCACCACTGCTACGGGTCCGCCGATACGTACCGGCCAGGTCGCCGGCCAACTCCGTCAACGACGTCACTTCAGTGCTCATATCGCCCTCACCGAAACATAACTGACTTCTGTTATGGTTCGGACTATGGCACGCGCGCCGGTCGGACGTCAACAACTGATCGATGCCGCGCGCGACGAACTCGTGCACGGAAACGGCGTCTTCGAACTCAGCGGGCTGACCCGTCGCGCCGGCCTCAGTACCGGCGCCCTCTATCACCATTTCGGATCGAAGAGCGGGCTTCTGACCGCGATCTATGACGGCTTCTACGACGGGTTGCGCCACGCGATCGCCGATGCCCACCTACCCGACGGAGATTGGGCTACTCGTGAACGCGACCGCACTCACCGCTTCGTCGCCTATCACCTTGCCGACCCGCTGGCGCCGATTCTGCTCAACCGTACCGCCGGCGACCCGCAGCTCACCGAACTCGGGGAGGCCTACATTCACGACCTCATCGACAGCGCCGCCGCCAACATCCGCCATGGACAGCAACTCGGCGCACTCCCAACAGATCTGGACCCCGACAGTGCCGCGGCTTACGTCATCGGAGGCCTGCGTCACGGCATCGCGCAACAGCTCCGAGTCATCCCGACGCCGAATTCCGATCAAGCCACACAGACACTTTGGCGCTTCACTGCTGCGGTCCTCGGCATCACCTAGGCCGATGACCCAACGGTGTCAGTCCCGGTCGTCGCGACCGCGCCCCGTGAACCGGTTGATGGCGGAGACGCCCGGCAGGTTCGTCAACATCCGGAACACGTCATTGCCCGTGTTGATCAACGATTCCAGTTGCGGCAGGAGGCGGTCCAACGTACGGAACATCGGGTCGGCCATGGCCATATACCGTTCGGTCCGATCGATGGTGGTGTTGAGCCGTTCTGTCGCGACCGCAAGATTCTCCAGCAGATCGGGTAACTGGGCGGCAAGTTGAGCCGACGCCGGCGGAATGCGCATCGCGCCGCTTGCCACCGCCTGGGCGGCGCCGACGGCGGACTGAGCCGTCTCGACGGCTGCCTGAGCGGCCGATTTGAGGTCGCTGGGTTTAGGTACCTTCTGGCTACTCATACCGCTAACTGTCCCCCCACGTCGGCCACTTCGTCAGCAATATGCTCGAGCTGACCCGCACGAGAGAAACCCCCGTATGAGCACACCTCGCACCTCGATCGACCCGGACGCGCCGGTGCTCGTCACGGGCGCCAGCGGGTACATCGGCAGCTGGATCGTCCGGTTACTCCTCGAAGCCGGTCACACCGTCCACGGCACGGTGCGCAACCCTGCCAAGGCCACCGGGTTGGAGCATCTGCACAAGCTCTCCGCCGACCATCCCGGCCGACTGGAACTGTTCAAGGCAGACCTGCTCGAGCCCGGCAGTTTCGACGCCGCGATGGCCGGGTGCGAGCTTGTCATGCACACTGCCTCGCCGTTCCTGCTCTCAGGTTTCAAGGACGCGCAGGAGGCGCTGGTCCGCCCGGCGCTGGAGGGCACCCGCAATGTGCTCGACTCGGTGAACCGCACCGATAGCGTCAAACGTATGGTGCTGACCAGCAGCGTGGTCGCGATCTATGGGGACGCCCGTGAGGTGTTGGATGTCGCGGGCGGTGTCTTCACCGACGAACATTGGAACACCACCAGCAGTGTCGGCCACCAGCCCTATCCCTACTCCAAGACGGTCGCGGAGCAGGAGGCCTGGCGGTACCAACGGGCGCAGAACCGCTGGGACATGGTCACCATCCACCCGGGCCTGGTGCTCGGCCCGGCGCTGACCACGGCCAGTGATTCGGCCAGCCTGAGCACCATGAAGCAGTTCACCGACGGCAGTCTCCTGGCCGGAGCGCCCGCGCTGACCATGGGCGTGGTGGACGTGCGCGACGTCGCCGATGCCCATCTGCGTGCCGGATTCACCCCCGAGGCCCACGGCCGCTACATCGTCAACGCCGATTCTCTGACGCTTCTGGAGATCGGCAAGCTACTGCGGCGGCGGTTCGGCCCGTTCTACCCGTTCCCGAGGATGACAGCACCCAAGGTGCTCGTGAAGGCCATCGCGCCGGCTGCCGGACTCACGCGAGAGTTCGTCGAGCACAACGTGGGATATCCATTGGCGTTCGACAACAGCCGCAGCCGCAACGAGCTGGGGCTCACCTATCGTCCGGCGGCGCAGACAGTCACCGACCACTTCCAGCAGATGCTCGACGACGGCCTGGTCCGCCGCATGCCGGGTAGCTAGTCCGCAGGTTCGGGCGGAAGCCCATACTGCACCGCGATACCGGTGAGCAACATCGTCATTCGGTGCTGAAAGGCGTCTTCGCTGAACGGATCGAACCCGGACTGTGCGACCGCACGCAACGTCGGATAGTCGGACGCGGAACGTTTGGCGGTGAGTTTGAAGATCCGGGCCAGCCAGGGCTGTCCGCTTTCGGCGTGGAGGTGTTCACGGTGCGCCTCGGTGACGCTGCCGATCGCCATCGCGCTCACCGCAGCCCACACCGCCATCGCGTCGTCGGGCGACAGGCCGTGCCCGGCCAGTGCTTCGACGGCGTCGCCGTTGCACTCCATTTCCATGTCGTCGCGTACGCCGCCGGTGACGAACTTCTCGACCAGTGCCGGCTCCGAGGCCAGGACCGTCCTGATGTAGGACGCATAGCTGCGCATCCAGGTCGCCCAGTGCTCGCCGGCATACCGCGGGGGCGGTGACATGACCAAGGCGCTTTCGGTGGCCAGTCGCAGCAGATCGTCCTGGTTCTTGACGTGGTGATACAGCCCGGGAAGGCTGACACCGAGATGCTCGGCTACGCGGCGCATCGTGACGTTCTCGGTGCCGATCTCCCGCACCGCTGCGACAATGGCGCTGTGGTCGATGCGGGGTGGCCTCCCTCGACGAGGCGTTATCTCGTTGGCGCTCATGTCATCCCGGTCGTTTCTCCCGCGGGCCTCATGGGTGTCCTCCCGCCTGGCGAGACACTTTCAGTCTGGGGCTTGACGATAATCGATACGCATTCTAAGAATCAATATGAAAAATCGGATGGCCACCTCGATCTTCCACAGAAATGAGCAGCGACATGACTGACTCCGCGCACCGCCAGAACCGTCAAGTCCTGTTGCGCCGTCGCCCGAATGGGCTGGTCTCCCCCGAGGACACGGAAATGGTGACCACGTCCGCGCCGGTTCCTGCCGACGGTGAGGCACTGCTGCGGACGACGTATGTGGGCATCGACGCGGCCGCGCGCACCTGGCTGGACGGCGAACCCGGCTACCTGCCGGCGCTCGAATTGGGCGAGGTCGTCCGAGTCGCCGGCATCGGCGAAGTTGTCGAATCACGTTGTGATGCCTACAAGGTCGGCGACCTGGTCACCACGCTGACGGGGCTGCAGGACTATGCGATCATCCGCGACGACCTCTTCAGTACGCCGGTGGTCGGCTACACCGATCCGCTCGCGGTGATGTCGATCTACGGACCGACGGGCGCCACGGCCTACTTCGGCATGAAGGGCGTCGGCAAACCGCAAGCCGGTGAGACGGTCGTGGTGTCGGCTGCAGCGGGCGCCACCGGATCGGTGGCAGGCCAGATCGCCAAGATCGCCGGTGCCCGGGTGGTCGGTATCGCGGGCGGCCCGGAAAAATGTCGGGCCGTGGTCGAGGACTTCGGCTTCGACGCCTGCGTCGACTACAAGGACGGCGATCTGTCCGCCGCGCTCAAGGAGCAGTGTCCGAACGGGATCAACGTCTACTTCGACAATGTTGGCGGAGACATCCTCAATGCAGTGCTCGGCAACTTGGCACACAAAGCCCGAGTGGTGATGTGCGGCATCATCTCCAGCTATCTCAACGGCGATCACCCGGGCCCCTCCAACTACGTCAACCTGCTTGCCACGTCCTCGACGATGCAGGGCTTCATCGCACTCGAAGAGTGGGCGCACTTCGATGAAGCCTTCGCCGCACTGAGCGAATGGGAGCAACAAGGGCTGCTCGTCCATCGCGAAACCGTCTACGAGGGACTCGAATCCAGCATCGACGCCCTCAACGGACTGTTCACCGGGGCCAACATCGGCAAGATGCTCGTCAAGATCAACGAGCCGGAAAATTGACACCGTGCTCACCCCTTTTGATGACTACCCCATTCACGCCTCGGCCGACCCGGTCGCCACACCGGTCAGCGCCGACCCCAACCACTACGACCGCTACTGGTTCAACGGTCATCAGCGTGACGGCGAGTTCTACTTCGGCGCGGCGATGGGCCACTACCCGGTTCGCGGGATCATCGACGCGGCCTTCAGCCTGGTCAAGGACGGGGTGGCACATTCGGTCTTCGCCTCGGGGGCCATGCCGCTGGACCGATCGGCAACCATCGGGCCCTTCCATATCGAGGTCGTCGAACCACTGCGCACCATCCGCTACCTCGTCGATTCCAACGATCACGGCATTTCCTGCGATCTGACCTTCCGCGCCACCACTGTCGCCATCGAGGAACCTCGCCAGCAGCGGCGTACCACCGAAGGCATCGTGCTGACCGATCACACCCGGCTCACCCAGTGGGGATCCTGGGAAGGAACGATCTGCGTCGACGGCGAGGACCTGACGGTCGAGGCCGGTGCCGTACCCGGAACCCGCGACCGGTCCTGGGGAGTTCGGCCCATCGGCGAGCAGGTACCCGTGCTCCGTCAGCCGATGCCATTTCAGGTGTTCTGGCTCTGGGCGCCTTTGCATTTCGGCGATCGGTTCACGCACTACGCCTTCCACGAGCACGAGGACGGGCGCCGTTGGCTGGAGACGGCGCAGATTCTGGATCCGATTCCGGCAGGCGTCTCGCCGTGCAGTCGGGTGGGTGTGCGGGAGTGCTACGACATCGGCTACGAACTCGAATGGGAGCCGGGGCGGCGGGAGATCCGGCGAGCCCACCTGTGGTTCACTGATCCCGTCGACGGTGAGACCCACATCGAAGTGGAAAAGCTCTTCACCTTCCGGATGCGCGGGATCGGCTACTGGCATCCGCATTGGGGGCATGGTTCCAATCACGGACAATTCGAGATCGGCAGGGATTCCATCGATCTCGATGCCTTCGAGCCTACCGACTTCGCCTCCATTCACCTACAGAACGTCGTCAAGGCCACCATGGGTGAGCGCACCGGGATCGGTGTCGTCGAGCAGATCGCGATCGGACCGCACGCACCGTCGGGGCTCACGGGATTCCTCGACGGCTACCAACCCTGAGGCTGCCTCGCGTCGGCCAACAGTTTCATGACGCGCAAGGTCTTCGGTTCGTCGGCATCGTCCAGCGCCAGCCCACGCGACGTCACTTCGTCGGTCAACGCCTGCTGCCGTCCACGCGCCTGATCGACGTGCGTGACGCGAATGGAGAGTTCCAGGAAATCGGCTCCGGCGATCGTCCACCGTTCGGCCGAAACATGGTCAACCGCACCGATCTTCATGTTCTTCCACTGGATGGCAGCGATCGGGCCCAACAGCGTCAGCCCACCGAACGCCACTCGAATCTCGCCGCAGTCGGCCAGGAAGTCGAGTTGTGACTTGGTGAACGCGTTGACGAGACGGCCGTCCTCATCGAGGGCCGACTCGATGCTGCCCTCGTCGAGATCAGCTTTGCATGACGCGGCCAACACGTGCTTCGAGCGCGACCAGTCACCCTCGACCGTCAAGTCGGTATCGCCGCCGGAGCGCTCTCCCCACTGTCCGGCCAGCTGTGACCACCGGCACGGACGCAACTTGACCGTCGAGTCCTCACCACCGTCCTTGTTTCTGCGCAGCCGCAGAACGATTCCCGCACTCAGAAGCGGCAGAACCGGACGCGCACCCTCGGTCAGGTCGTCGAGGAACCAGACTTTTCGCGACTTGCCACCGCTCAACCCCAACAGCGACAGCGCATGGTCGACGTCGCCCTTGACATTCACTTTGATCTCGACCGCACTCGGCCCAGTCATCTCACCTCCCCATCCGTGGATCGGTCACCTCGTCGACCAGTTCGTTGGTCGCCGGGTCGAGGCGTTGCAGGCGCGCCACGTGATCGGCGTCTGTCGTCACCTTCATGATCAGTTCGGCCGGGTCCATGCCCAGCGATTTCAGTGTGGCCGTTGCCGTCTCGATGGCCTCGTGTTCGGGAATGTCACGGCCGCCGGCATAGACCTTGGTGATGTGGGCGAAGGCGGTCGTTCCGTTCGGGCGGTGAAACGAGACCCTCCGGACCTGGACGGCGTCCTGCGGAGGGCCGCTGACGGTGCCCGTCGTATCGAATTGGTTGACCACGGACACCGATGCACCGTTCTCCGTGATGAGCTCGAAATGCAACTCCGTGACGCCGGTCGCGGCAAAGGACGGTTCGTTCAGGGTGATGGTCGATCCATCGACGACGGCCGTACGAAAGAACCCGAAGCTGCGAAAAATCGGCTTGGGCGGAAGGTCCACGTTGAATTCCATGTGCAACGCCAGGGTGGACTGAGCGACAACGGAGCGTGGGGCGTGGGAGTAATGGACGGTGGCCGAGTGACCCCAGGTTTTCACGGTATCCGTCAACGCGATCATCACAGCATCCCCTTCTGCAACCCGACGTCCACAAGCGTATGAAGCGCTCGTGCAGGTGCCATGAGTACTGCACTACCTGTTCTGACACGCCCGCCGGCTAGCGTCCGACGTCGGCGACCGAGACCAAAGCGCAATCTGCGCAATGAATTACCACGATGGAATTTGGTTACAGATGGGGCTGACGTGTCTATTGTGATCTAAAGTACGTACGTACGTAGTTGATACATAGTTCCCGTGAATGCGGACGCTGCCTCCGCCACGGCTATCGCAAGGCGGAGGGGGATGCGTGACCATGCCTTCCATGACCCACGGGCGTCCCCTCTACTGGGATCGGCGAACACTCCTGCACACAGGGATTCTCGCCGCGGCAGCGTTGGCGGCCATGGGTACTCCCCTCGCCCACGCGGAACCCAACGCCGGCCAGTGGGATCCCACCCTGCCCAACCTGCTCAGCGCGGGAGCGCCGGGCGATCCTGTGGCCATCGCCAATGCGTCGTTGCAGGCGAGCGCTTTTGCCGCGCAGACGACGTTCGACATGGGCCGAAAGTTCCTCGGCAGCCTGGGGCTCGCCCCCGCGGACACCGGCGCGGCCCCCGTCCTCCGCGGCAACCGCGTCTATGGCAGGCAGGCAGTCGAGTACGTGATCCGGCGGGCCGGCACCCAACTCGGAGTGCCGTATTCGTGGGGTGGTGGCAGTCTGACCGGGCCCAGTCGCGGAGTGGATTCCGGTGCCGGCACCGTCGGCTTCGACTGCTCCGGGCTCACTCGTTACGCGTTCGCCGGCGTGGGTGTCCTGCTCCCCCGCTATTCGGGCGATCAGTACACGGCGGGGCGCCACCTGCCGCCGTCACAGGCCAAGCGAGGAGATCTGCTGTTCTGGGGGCCAGGTGGCGGTCAGCACGAAGCGCTCTACCTCGGCGGCGGCCAGATGCTCGAGGCGCAGCAGACCGGCGTTCCGATCAAGATCTCGCCGGTCCGCACCTCCGGGATGACGCCGTATGTCACTCGCGTCATCGAGTACTGACCTCAGCGACAGACCAGGCCCGATGCCCCCAACACGAACGTCGCGACCGGAGCCAGGGCGATCACTGCCATCGCCCCGAAGAGGCCGGCCCCGGCCCCGACCCGGATCCACGGCGCCGGCGGAAGAGCAAGGCGCTCAGCCCGGTTCAGCAAGGCCACGTCGGCGGCGCCGAGGGCCTGGGCCGGCGTGGCTCCGGCGAGTGCCATGAGCCCGGACAGAAGCGTGTGCTGCCCGTGGCGGCGCACCGCGACGTCGTCGGCGCACATTTCCAGGAGCCGACCGACATCGGCGGCGCCCCGGGTCATCAGCCGTACCCGTGGAAAGACCATCGCCAGCCCGCGCATCGCGGTCACGATCTTCGGATGACGTCCGTCGAGATGCGCCCGTTCGTGGGCCAGTACGGCCTGCAGCTCGTCGCTGCCCAGTGCGGCGATCGCCCCGGTGGTGACCACGATCGCCGGAGGCTCCCCCGCCACGCAGTACGCAGTGCGCTCACCGGTGTCGACGATGAAGACGTCGCGCTGATCGGTCGGACGTCCCACCAGACGGACCGCCTGGGCGTGACCGTGGGCATGGGCGCGCAGCCGTCGAATGGTGCGCAGGGCTTTGATCCCGACGCCGACCAGCGCCACGACCAGCGCGACCGCCCCGACCATCACCGCCGCTTGCGCCGCGATGCCCGCGCGCCCGGCCGCGATGTCGCAGAGGAACTCCACACATGACGCCAGGAATGATGAGCGCCGGCCGCCGTGGAAAACCACGCCGAGGATGACCAACACCGGAATGACGATCCAGGTGGCCAAGACGCTGACGACGGCCGTCAACCATGCCGCCACACCGAATCGGGGGGCGGACCCGCCGCGGGTGAGGGCGCTGAGCAGCGTCGGCGCCAGCACCATCATCGCCACGCTGTAGATCAGCAGACCCGCGGCGACGTTCACCGCTTTTTCGCCCTCGTCGATCGTCTGGCCAACGTGCGTAGCGCGGCGCGCAGTCGATCGGAATCCTGCGGGTCGATCTGCTCGATGAAGTAGCTGAGCACCAGATCCGAACGGCCGCCACCGTCGAGGGCCTCGCGCATCAACTGAGCGGTGTGCTGCTCGCGGTTCAACCTCGGCCAGTACCGGTAGGCCCGGCCGTCGCGGTCGCGTTCCAGCCAGCCCTTCGTGTGCAGATTGTCCATCGTCGACATGACGGTGGTGTACGCGATCCGGCGCTCTTCGACGAGCTCATCGAACACCTCGCGCACAGTGACCGCCGCGGGACCGCGATTCCAGATGCGGTCCATGATGTCGGCTTCGAGTTCGCCGAATCCTCGTACGCGCACAGCACCCCTCCAAGATCGGTGATGCGAGCGTACCTCGCGCCGGGGCGCCGCAGCCGGCTCGACGCGGTGGCCGTACCTACTACATAGGCTCGTACGTAGTACTGGCCTAAGTTCAGCCGGCGTAGTCGACACGGGTCATCATCCCCGCATCCTGGTGGTATGTGTTGTGGCAGTGGAGCATCCAGGCACCGGGATTGTCAGCGGCGAACACCACGCGCACCTGCTGCATCGGCAACACGATCAGGGTGTCCTTACGGGCGCCGGGCCGACCGTCTGCACCCATGACCTGAAAGGTGTGGCCGTGCAGATGCATCGGATGCCACATCATCGACGAGTTCCGGAATGTCATTGCCACCCGTTGCCCTTCGCGCACGGTCAGCGGCTGCGCTTCGGCGAAGTTGCGGCCATTGATGGTCCACGTGTAGGTCGCCATCGAGCCACCCAGCTCGACGGGCAGCTCGACATCGACCGGCTTGGAGTCGAACGTGGCCTCCGGAGTTGCGGTGAACACATTGACCGTGCCGAGCCGTCCCCGCAACTCCGGCGGCGCGTAGTCCGGCGGCGGGGTCGAGCCATCGGCGGTGATCAGCAAGGCCCGCGTGGACGCATTCTTCCCCTCGGCGGCCGCAACGAGGGGAAACACCCCGTCCCCTGCGGTGACCACCACGTCATAGCGCTCGCCCATCCCCAGCAGTACCGCATCCACCTCGGTGGGGACCACCGGGAAACCGTCGGTGTGGGTGACGGTCATGCGGTGCCCGGCCAATGCGACGCGGAATGCCGTATCGGAGCCGGCGTTGATCAACCGGATCCGCACTCGTTGGCCGGGTCGCACCCGGAAGCTGTTGGGGTTCTGAGCGTTTCGACCATTGGCGACGTACATCGGGTAGTCGACGTCGCCGGCATCGCCCCCGAGGGCCGAACTTTCGCGACCACCCGCGGGTCCCATCGCTTCGTGCCCGGTCATGCCCGGCATGCCACCCATGCCGGGCATGTCGTGTCTCCCGCCCGACGGCTTGCGCAAGCGGTCGTAGATCTGGGCAGGGCTTTCACCGACGCCATCGGTCCAATCGTCGAGCATCACCACCCATTCGGCGTCATATCGGCCCGGGTCGTCGGGATCATCGATGATCACCGGGAAGTACAGGCCGGTATCGGCGTCCAGTCCGGTATGCGGGTGTGCCCAGTAGGTTCCGGGATGAGGCGCCGAGAACCGGTACGTGAAATCACCCCCGTCGGGGATGTCCGGGGTGGCCGGTGCCGCCCCGTCCATGTCATTGCGGAGCGCCAGACCGTGCCAATGCGCCGAGGTGGCACGGCCGAGCCTGTTGCGCACCGTGACCTCCAGCTCATCGCCGACCGACGCCCGCAACAGCGGCCCGGGCACAACGTCGGTGTAGGCGATGGTTTCGGCGACCCGACCACCGAGATCGACCCGTGCGCGCTGTGCGGTCACAGTGGTCGACACGGTGCGGCCACTGTGCGGGCGGCGAGCCTCGGCCGCGGCGATCGCATCCCGGGAAGTCGCTGCGGTCGAGGTGGCGCCCGCGTCACGTTGACACGCCGCGATGGCCGTCGCGCTCAAGGCGGCCGTGGCCACGAGGAATCCCCGGCGGCTCAGACGCGGCAGGCTGGTGGTGTCGGGCATGGTCGGGGCTCCAGTGGTCTTACGTGACAGGTGCGTGGGTGCTCTGCCACCACCTGACCACCGGAGAACAGTGAATCGGTATGGGTTATGTGAAGGTTTGTTGAAGAACTGCGCCTCAGCGGTGACACACCAAGGTTGTCGTAGGAACCGAAACTCATATCGAACGCAAAGCGCTACGCTATTTTCTACGTATTTATCGCGTATGTGACACCTACGTACGGGATGATCACGCAGGTCATCGCAGTCGTCGGCGCGCTGTACTCGGTAAATTTTTCACAAAAGTAGTGGCAAATAACCACTTTCGGCGGGTACCTCGCGCTTGCGATCGGCCGCCCGCTCGCTGCCACGATCTACTATCCCCGTACGTAGCTAGTAGACTGGTCGCGCAACCATGAATCCGCCCGAGCGGACGTGGTCATCAAGGACACCTCGTCGATGGAGGCCTCGTGCAGCACCGCACCAGCTACCTGTGGATCACCGCGATCGCGGCGACCGTCATGGTCACCGCATCAAGCGTGACCGGCACTTCCGCACTGGCGGAGCCGGCGGGACCCCCACCACCCGTCGAACCGGCACCTCACCTCGCGCCCCAGATGCTGTGGCCCGCCCCCTTCGGCGCGGCCGCTACTGTCGGTACCCCGGCAGGGCAGAACCCCTTGCCCTTCACCGGCGAACCGCCGTTCCTGCCACCGGCATTCAATCCGGCAAACGGAGCCACGGTCGGTGTCGCCAAGCCGATCTCCATCACGTTCCCACGGCCGATCGCAGACCGCCAGCTGGCCGAGGATGCCATCCACATCTCGTCCAACCCTCCGGTGCCCGGAAAGTTCTACTGGATGAGCAATACTCAGGTGCGTTGGCGTCCAATCGATTTCTGGCCGGCAGGGACCGTGGTGAACATCGATGCCGCCGGTACGAATTCCAGTTTCCGCGTCGGTGATTCACTGGTTGCCACGATCGACGACAGCACCCATCAGATGCAGATCCACCGTAACGGCGAGCTGGAGAAGACGTTTCCGGTATCGCTGGGTAAGCCTGGCTACGAAACCCCCAACGGGACCTACTACGTACTGGAGAAGTTCTCCGACATCATCATGGACTCGTCGACGTACGGGGTCCCGGTGAATTCCGCCGAGGGCTACAAGCTCAAGGTTCAGAACGCCGTCCGTCTCAGCAACACCGGAATCTTCGCGCACAGCGCACCCTGGTCGGTCGCCGATCAAGGCAAACGCAATGTCAGCCACGGCTGCCCCAACCTCAGCCCCGCCAACGCCCAGTGGTTCTTCGACCACTTCGGCAGCGGCGACCCTGTCGTGGTCAAGAACTCCGTCGGCCTCTACAACCAGCCGGACGGCGCCCAGGACTGGCAGATGTGATCAACGCGGGGCACCGAGCCCGCCGCCTCGATTTGCGGTGGGCTCGGTGCTTCCGGCGGTGCCGAAATGGGCTCGCGAATTGGCTGAATTAAACGCCAGTAATTGATTGTCGACCTTGGAAAGAAATTCAGCGATTACACATGAGGTCGACGTATGCAGTCGTATAGCGCACTAGATTGTTCACATTGCCCGTCGGCCCGCGCTGCACCCACGAGTGTTTGACGTCGGTGCCCTGCCGCACCGCAGTCACGGTGCATTGATCGATGGGTGCATTGCCCACCTTGTTGAGGATCACGCGAAAACCCTGCGCTTCGAGGTCGCTGATGGTCGCCTGTGCGGAGGTCTGACCACTGGGTGCCGCATGTGCCGGCGCAGATGCGGCAAACCCGAGTGCAGTCGCAACCGAGGCAACGGCGACGGTCTTCACGAACAGATTCTTCGTCATCCAATTCCCTTTCCGGCCAGTCGATAAGCCGACCCCGTATTCCTGAGGCGTCTAACATCGAGCCTAGTTGCGAATACGGGTCCAGGACGAAACTCATATGCGACGCATAATTAGCCGCATATGAGTTTCATGACCAATTCAGGTCGAGTTCAGATATGAAGGGGCCGGCCCCGTCAGAAATTCCCGTCGAGGAACTCCGCATACGCCGGCAGGTCGAGTTGGCCGTGACCGGACAGCCCGATGACGACCACCTGCTCGGTCGGGTCATCGGCGACGTGCCGGGCAGCGGCGGCGATCGCGTGGGTGGCTTCCGGTGCCGGGACGATGCCCTGGGTCCGCGCGAACAGCACCCCCGCCGAGAACGCGTCGTGCTGCCCGACCGCGATGCCCTCGACCAGTCCCAGTTCGACGGTGTGGCTGAGTGCCGGCGCCATCCCGTGGTAACGCAGACCACCGGCATGGATGGGGTCGGGCACGAAATCCATTCCAAGCGTGTGCATCTTGAGCAGCGGGGTCAGGCCTGCCACGTCACCGTGGTCGTAGCGGTACTCCCCCTGCGTGATCGACGGGCACGCCGCCGGCTCGGCCGCCACGACCTTCGGGTTCGACCGGCCATGGATCTTCTCGCGCAGGAACGGGAATGCGAGCCCGGCAAGGTTGGAACCGCCACCGGCGCAGCCGAAGACGACGTCGGCCCCGTTCGGCTCGACGGCGGCGAGCTGCGCCACGGCCTCCTGACCGATCACGCTCTGATGCAGCACCACGTGATTCAGCACGCTGCCCAGCGCGTAGCGCGTGTCGGGATCGCCGGCCGCCACCTCGACGGCCTCACTGACCGCCATTCCCAGGCTGCCGGTGGTGTCGGGGGTCGCCGCCAGGATCGCGCGCCCGGACGCGGTGAGATTCGAGGGGCTTGAGTGCACGGTGCCGCCGTACGTCCGGATCAGATGACCGCGGTACGGCTTCGACTCGTAGGACGCACGGACCTGCCAGACCTCGACCTCCAGGCCGAACTGGGCCCCGGCGAACGACAGCGCGCTACCCCACTGCCCGGCGCCGGTCTCGGTGGTCAGCTTCCGGACCCCGTCGATGCTGTTGTAATAGGCTTGTGCCACAGCCGAATTGGTCTTGTGGCTACCGACCGGACTGACGCCTTCGTACTTGACGTAGATGTGGGCACCCGTATTGAGTTCCTGCTCGAACCGCCGGGCCCGGATCAACGGGGACGGTCGCCACATCGAGTAGATCTCACGCACGGCATCCGGGATCGCGATGTACGGCTCGGTGGACACTTCCTGCGCGATCAGCCCGCTCGGAAACAGCGCTGCAAGGTCGTCCGGGGCGACCGGTTCCTTGGTGCCCGGGTGAAGGTGCGGCGGGATCGGCTGATCGAGCTCGGCCGGAAGGTTGTACCAGTGCGTCGGCACCTCGACCGTGACCAGATCGGGATGGGCGGCGTCGGCGTGCAGCGTCATGCGGACACTGTAGTCAGGCTTGCCGTGCTGCTCTGAGACCCGGCAACCCGACGCTGGGCCCACGTGACAAGCAGTGCGGCGGCAATACCCGCTGGCAGCGCGATCGGCGTCACGGATGGCGATACACCGACGAGCATCAGGAGCCCGAATCCGATACCGATTGCCAGCAATGACAGCCGGGGCGGCGTCCAATGCGAATCAGACCGGAACCGGATCGACAGCAGAATTCCGAGGATCAACGCGACAGCGTGGCCGATGGCGGTGAAATCCGCCCCCGCGGCCGCGACCACCAACGCGGTGGTCACCCAACCGCCGATCCATGCCGGGCGCCACCTCATGGGTATCGCAGCGGTCAAGGTGCCGAGGACTGCGAGGGCGCCGTAGCTCAGCCCGACATCGTTGGCGTGCGCGACCGAGATGGGCAGCCAGCCGAGTTTGATCGCGGCGGCCAGTCCCGCGGCGACGATCAGGGTGGCACCCAGATGGCCGAGGGCGAACGCCTGGATCAACCGCCTGCCGCGCCAGAGCAGCTCGGCCAATGCGAGCAGGCACACCAGGCCCGGGAGTAGCAGATACGTGTATCCCTCAGCAGTGACGAAGGCGCTGCCGAGGAGTGTTCCCAGATGGCCCCGCCCGAGGTTCTCGAGGTTGGTGCTCAGATGGCCGACCACCCGGTCCTGCGTCTGGGGTCCCAGGATCAGCAGCAGCGACGCGATCACGAAAAGTGCCGTCGCGTAACTCAGGGTCACTCGGACCCGTAGCAGGCTGGAGAACACGCGCGACAACATCTCGATTCAGCATACCGGCGCCGAAGCTACCGAAATGCGCTGGTCAAATGGGTCGAACGGTGTGGAGTGAGTTCCAAGGTCAGCAATGCGGCCGCCGCCGGAATGACATCGACCAGTGGCAACAACACGTACCGCCGCTCCGCCATGGCATCGAACTTGCGGACGTACCGATACAGCGACTCCAGCTTGATGAGCCGGTCGCCGACGTGCGCGAGGGCCCGCAGCGCGCGCACGGTGACCTCACCGCTGCGCTCATCGCTGAAGAGCTCGGGGAACGGCGCGAAGGCCAGCGACACGCGCTCACCCTTGTGCGACGCCGCCCACCTGATCATGTCCACGGTCAGTCGCTCGTCGATCCCGTTTGGTGCGCCCGACCGGCGCCACGGCAGGTCCAGGCTCAGCTCGGTGCCACCACCGGCACTCACATAACGTTGAAATGCCTGAATCCGACCGGCACGATCGCGTCCGTAGATCAGCCACACACCGGGATATCGGCCGGACAACGTGCCGCCGAGCATCATGGAGAATCCACGCTCGGCCGTGACGGCCTTTCCCGACTGCCGCATCACGTCGAGAAGTTCTGCCCGCAACACACCGTCGATGTCGGATTCGGCGACCACCTCGGTGCTGACACCGGCGTTGTGAGTCCGCTGGACCGCCTGCCTGAGATTGCGGCGGCGCCGGCCCCGGAGGTCGAAGTCGTTGACTTCCACCACGACGTCACGCCCGATCGGAATGGCCCGCAATCTGCCGCCCGTCACGGCTCGGTCACGCCACAACATCAACCGATGTTCCGAGGCTCCCAACACCACAATGCGCCAACCCCGCGCCCGGCACAGGGCCGCAAACGCGGCAACCACTTCCTCATAGCGGGCCCGGTTTCCGATCGGATCGCCGCTGACCACCGCCATACCAGCCAGGGCGCGGTAGGCCAGGACGGCTGTGGCGTCCGCAGAGAACACGTAGCTCTTGTCCGAACACATCGCAAACGGCGCCAGTGGATCGCGCGTGGTCCGGTCGACCAGCGTTGACACCGCGGGCAGAGCGCCTGGCTGTGATTTCGATGGTCTCGGCCTGACCAACATCGCCGCTGCGAGCACGAGGCAGATCCACCCGTCCGCCGGGTGCCCGATCACCAGCGCAAACGCCCCCAGCATCACTGCGGCTGCCGCGGTGGCGCCGTGGGCCACGGTCATCGGGCGTCCGAGGAGCAGACCGTGCAGCAGAATCGTCGCGGCCAGTGACACCGCGATCAGACTCATCAGCACCGGCTCATGACCGATCCGGCCCGTGTCGTGATCAACGAGCAGTGCCGCCGTACTGCCCGCGAGGGTCAGCACCACCACGGCCAGCAGCAGGTGCAGCCGTAGCCTGCGGTGGGCACCGAGACCGACACCGACAGTGTCTGCCGTCACGCCGGTAGGTGGGCGTGAGGCCGGTGCCGGTGACGAAGTCACATCTACGATCTCCCCGTGCTGCCCCAAGTTACGGATCAATCCCTCACCAACCAATATACGAACCGGGAGTGAATCGCGCCGCCCGAAAAGGACCGATCGGCCGTCAATTGGGGTAGCCGCGGGAGTGGTTGCGCCAGAACAGGTTTCAGCGACGTCCCGAAATGCGGTTGGACCTGGCTCGGTGCCGCCTGACGGCGTCACGGTTGGCGCAGCCGTGACTGCAATACTTCTGCGTGCCGGGTCGGGTGAAGTCGACGAATGCCGTGGCGCAGTCATCCAGTGCGCATCGGCGGATACGTTGCATCCCGCGTTCAGTGAGAAAGTGGGCTGCGGCAGCGCTTGTGGCGCCGGCCAGCGTGGCGGCGAAGCCCGCGTCAGCGTCGCGGTAATGCAGATGCCAACCACTGCCGTCATGATCGGTGATCGACGGACCGGTGGCGAAGCGAGCCAGCAACTCGTTGAGGATGAGCACCCGGTTCTCCTCGGTGCCGGCATCGATGACGTCCGTCCAGCGCTCGAGAAAATCGCCCACCTGTTGGAGGTCGGCGCGCGTGACGCGACAGTGGATCGGCATGCCCAGACCTGTCCAACGCCGTTCCAGATCACCCGGCGTCGTGGCCGGGCGATTGACCAGATCGAGCGCATTCCGCAGCAACGGCTCGACGTAATGGTTTACATGCACAAGACCATTACAGCAGGGTCGGATCATGCCGTCGACCTCTCCCAACTCCATTCCCGTCCACGATGCCGCAGGCGATCGAGACACCGATTGGCGCCCCTTGGTGACCTGCTGTCTCGCGACTTTCCTACTGCTGGCGTTCACGACTGTCGTGACGGTCAGCGCCGAGTCCATCGCGGGCCGGCTCGGCGCCGGATTCGCGGTAGCCCAATGGATCATCGACGTCTACACCCTCGCGCTGGCGGCGCTCGTAATGGCGATGGGCACGCTCGGGGACCGGCTGGGTCATCGCCGGTTGTTCTTGATCGGGCTGATCATCTTCGGGGTTGCATCGGCGGCTTGTGCGACGGCAACCAGCGGCGCGGTGCTTGTTGCGGCGCGGGCCATTCAGGGCGTGGGCGGTGCCGCGATCTTCGGTACCGCCGTCCCATTGTTGACCCAGCACTACCACGCCCGGACGCGTGGGATCGCGTTCGCCGTGTGGGGTGCAGTGGCCGGGATCGGCAGCACCGTGGGGACCATTGCCGGCGGAGCGGCAACCCAATTCGTCACGTGGCGTTGGTTGTATCTGGCGGCGCTGCCGATCTGTGCGGCTGCAGTGATCACCGGCAAGCGGTCGCTTTCGCGTGACCATCACGCGACCGTACAACTCGATGTCCCCGGATTGGCACTCATCACCACGATGATGACGGGGGCGACCTACGCGGTGATCAATGCCGGCGAGTCCGGGTGGACTTCACCCGGAACCATCGGTGCCGCCGCGGTGAGCCTCGCCGCGATCTGGATTTTCGTCCGGGTCCAACGCCGCGCCGCGAATCCGACGCTGCCTCCGGACCTTTTCGCCACCCGTGGTTTCCTCGCCGTCCTCATCGCCGGATTCGCCTACTACTTCGCTGCTTTCGCCGCACTGCCGGTCCTGTCCCGATGGTTGCAGTCCAGCGCCGGCATGGCGCCACTGCAGGCTGCCCTGGTGCTGACAGTGCAACTTGCTGCGTTCGTTCTCGTTTCGCTCGCATTCAGCGCGCGCTTGCACCATGCACCGCGCAGCTGGGTACTCGGCGGTGGGACCGTACTGACCGGTCTGGCCTGCCTGGCCGGTGCCGGACTTCTGCTTCGCCCGGATTGGACCTCCCTGATCGCGATGCTGATCGTCACCGGCATCGGGGCGGCGATCGTATCCCCTGTGCTTCCCGCAGTTGCGGCGACTTCGGTCCCGCCGGCGCGGGCGGGAGTAGCGGCCGCGGCTGCCAATGCCGCGCGCCAACTCGGTCTGACCATCGGTATCGCATTGTGCGGCACCATCAGCCAGTCAGCACACACCGGCAGCGGCCCGACAACAGGTGTAGTGGTGGCCGCCCTTCTCACCTCTGGTGCGGTGGGGCTCTGTGGCGGTGCGCTCAGCGCCCTGTTGCTCCGTGACCGACGACCATTGAGCGAATGAGATCAGGTTCAGGGCTCGCACAGACCGGATAGCCAATGTGTCCGCGAGATTCATCCGCATACGGATTGGAGGTCTACGGCTATGAATATCACCAGGATTATCGCCGGCCCGGCTGTCGCAGGTGGACTGGCGGCTGGCGCCGCCGGCCTGAGTGCGGCCACTGCGGGTGCGACCCCGGCACCGATGCCGAATCAACCGATGGTGGCAATGACCATCCCCGGCGGGCCTAATCCCGCTCCGCCGCCTGCCTGGGCGCCGCGTACACCGGCTCCGCCGATGTGGGGTGCCGGCAATCCTCAGGTCTGGGATCAGGGCTGGCAGCACTGGGGCGTCTGGATGAACGGAGTGTTCGTGCCGACGTTCTGACCGGAGTACGTCCTCCGTCACCGTGGGGTTTCCCGCGGTGACGGAGTCGTATTCAGATCATGTTCCGTGAGACGAGACTGCCAACGGCGCGACGCTCCGAAGCCCGTAGGTTGGTCGGCATGACCCAGTTGGAACTGAAGCAGATCGACACACCCGCCGGAGTCCTGCGGTATTACGACACTGGTGAGGGACCGACGCTGCTGTTCCTACACGGCTCGGGTCCCGGGGTCACCGGCTGGCGCAACTTCCAGGGAATCCTGCCGACGTTCTCGCGGCAATTTCGTTGCCTCATACTGGAATTCCCGGGATTCGGGGTCACCGACGATATCGGCGGCCACCCCATGGTCACCGCGCAGGGGGTGGTGGGGCCGTTTGTGGATGCCCTCGCCATCGACCGCGTCCACATCGTCGGCAATTCCATGGGCGGTGGCGTCGGGATCAACTTCGCCATCCGCCAACCTGACCGCATCGGCAAGCTCGTCACCATCGGCGGAATCGGAACCAACGTGTTCAGCCCGGGACCCAGCGAGGGCATCCGGCTGCTTCAGGAGTTCACCGAAGACCCGACCCGCCAACGCCTGATCGACTGGTTGAACTCAATGGTCTACGACCCGGCGCTGGTGACCGACGAGTTGATCGAACAGCGCTGGGAGTTGGCGACCGACCCCGAGACGCTCGCCGCTGCCAAACGGATGTACGGCAAGGCGGCCTTCGCGGGAATGATGGCCGCCATGCGGTCATCCGACGCCCCGATGCCCTGGGCGCAGATGCACAAGGTGGCCGCCCCAACGCTGCTGACCTGGGGCCGAGATGATCGGGTCAGCCCCCTCGACATGGCCCTGATCCCGATGCGGACGATCCCCAACGCCGAACTGCACGTGTTCCCCAACTGCGGGCACTGGGCCATGATCGAGGCGAAAGAAGCCTTCGAGCAGACCGTGCTGGGCTTCCTGACCGGCAGCTAGGGCACAAGAAATTCATCATTGAATCTGCGATACAGCTCTGTATATTAATCGTGTGCGCCACGCCACATGAGTCGCTGGCCTGCCCTCACCGCTCCTTCAACGGAAAAGGACCGCAATGGATCTGGTCGATCGCATCGCCAAACACCGCCGTATGGCCGAGAGCTACCGGGACAAATACGTACTGCGGAAGGTCCAGGAAGGCGAGTCCTATGACGAGTGGGAGTTCACCGACGATGCCGTGTACACCTCGCCCTACTTCGTAGCCGGACAGGAACTCGTCCTCAAAGATGTGGCGACGTCCTTCGACGTCGCGGCCACCGTCGAGGCCAAGGCCTACTCGGTGGTCTTCCCGGACTGGAAGCCCGTCGACCACAAGTTCTGGCCGGCAGAGAACGGCCTCGTCATGCGCTACCGCTGGGAAGGTACGACGGCCGACGGCGAGACGATGGGCTTCTACTCGATCAGCTTCATCGACACGAACGAGGACGGCCAGATCACCCATTGGTCGACCTACGTCAACGACGAGGAGTACGGCCCCTTCCTGGAGAAGGCGATCGGCGCTCGCGGGCCGTTCCACGGCGACGAATACATGGAGGCCCTGGCCCGCCACTTCGAAAAGCACAACCTGACCTGGTGAACGTGGGCTGCCGTCCCGAATCTGATAGTCGGCTGTCAGCGCTCAATATCGTTGAATCCACGAAGTTTTCATCCCGTTACCGACCGCACAGCGCCTACCAATCATCAGCACAGGGCAAACACAACCCTCCGAAATAGCTTTGCTCTCCGTGCGGCACCGTCGTCGCACTGGTCAGAAACGGAGTAGAGCAATGGGTTTCAAGAGATCCGTGGGCATATCGGCGATGGCGGCAGGAATCGGCATGGCTGGGCTACTGGGCCTCGGCATCGGTACCGCCGGCGCCGACCCGGGCCCTGGTTGCGACCGCCCGGGCGCGCCGCAGTGTGACCGGCACGACGACCGCGGCGCCAGGCCCGACGACTGGCACGGCCGCGGCATCGACGAGGGCCGTCGCGATCATCAACCCTTCGAATGGAACGGCCAACGGGTGACCCCGATGCCCTCCGGTGACGGCCGCGGCTGGGGCTTCTGGTTCCTCGATCGTTGGGTTCCGATGTAGACAACCGACTCTGGTGGGGCACTCATCCCCTAGTGCCCCACCAGAATCCGGAATCAGGATGCTCAACGTGGTGTGGAGCAAACTGCTTTCACTGCGCCGTCCATCGCGGTGGCCGCGGTCCAGTCCGCTTGGTCGGGCGGCTCGAACTTCGGCAGCTTGGCAGCGTAGGTGTCCGTGTACCGCGACTGCGCCCGCAACAGACCGGCCAACAGCGGATCCGAGGCCTTGTCGGCCAAGCGGCGCAATTCGGCGGCTTCCTGATGCAGAAGCGGGATGACCGACATCGTCACCGACCGTTGCTTGCGCGACCAGCGCGCGGCCGGAATCCGATGATCGGTCTTGACCCAGGCCTGCTGCTTGCCGTCGTACCCGGCGCTGGACCGCTGCCACTGCGCACAGACCGGATCCGGCTTGGCAGCGGCAAATGCCTGCGCAGGCTTGCCGCCGGGCTCATCGGTCACAGTCGACGCAACGACTTCGGCGGGAACAGGTTTCGCCGTGGACGGGGGTGGCCCCGCGGTCTGCTGCTCATCGTCGCCGGAGATGGTGACCGCCACGACGCCACCGACGAGCAACGCGACGGCGGTGGTCGCACCGATCGCTTTCCACATCCGCGCACCGGGCATCCTGGCGCTGACCTGCCGGCGGCCGGCACCCCCGCCGGCGCCGAGCGCCACGTTGAAGGCTGCGTCCGGCCGTGCCTGTAGCTCGGTGACAGCCACTTCGACAGCCGCGGTCGGCGTTCCCAGATCCGTGAGTGCCTTGACGAACCGCGCGACCGACACGAGATCGCGTCCGTAGAGATTCGTTTGCGGTTGTCCCGCCGGGAGGAACCGCTCGACCAGGTCCTCACGCAGCTGCGACGCCCGGGCGATTTCTGCCGCGGTCAGCCAGTGCCCCGGAACATCTTCTGTCCCAAACCCGGTCATCGTTTCGCCCTTCCCACCCACACCTGAAGATTGGTACCGGATCCTGTGCACGCTCGGCAACCGCAAAGCGTTTCTACGTCACCACGTTGCTGTCACAAGTTGGGCACCGAAAGATCACGGCCCCTCGAAATCGGGGCGACACGGGATCGCCTGGCAAACAACCACTCTCGGTCAGACCGCGGTGTTCACAACGGGAAGTTCACCACCTGGCCCGAGAACAAGGTGTCCGGGCGGCTGATGTAGTTGGCCGCGGCGGCAACTGCTGCCCGAGTCTTCACATCGTGGTCTCCGTACTCCTCGACGCACAGTGATTCGAGGGTGTCACCGGCGATGTGTCTACGACGGTTCAGGCCCGGAACGATCAGGACCTGGCCCGGTGTCGGATCGATGGACGCGTCGAGATTGTTGACGTTGGCGACGACGGCCGCGAGGTGATCATCGCCGTACCAGCGGCCGGCCAATCCCGCGAAGGTCTCCCCTGCGGCTACCGTGTGGTGTCCGACGTTGGTCAGGTCGGGCAGCAGCAACCACGTGCCGCGATGGATCTCTCGCTGCGCCACTCCGTTGACCACTTCCCAGATGAACTGGATGGCCGTGCTCTGTGTCCCATAGAAGGACTGCGTGAGCTGTTGCCGGACAGCCGGACCGTCATCGGCGGTGAACAGGTACCGATAGGTGACGTACGGGATCAGCAGCTCCTGCCCGATGTCGATCAGGGCCGGATTGCTGAGGTGATTCTGTTCGGCGATCACGGGATAGAGACCGCCATCGCCATATTCGCGCTCGGCGATCCCGAACAAGGTGTCCCCGAGTGTCACGGTGTAGTTCTTCATCTGTCCGTGCCTTTCTGATTGTTTGAGGCGTCGATCGGCTCAGTGTCGGAGCCAGGGACAGTGGCGGTCGCGCGTAGCGGGCTACCTCAAGTCGCGGAATCGGACTTGAGGTAGTGCGCTACGCGTGACCACGCCCACCGGATCCGGCGATGCTGTGAATGCCCGACCTGTCAGTTCAGTTGCCGGACGGTGATGACGATGACGAATGAGACGTGGACATGACCGCGTTGACCACACAGCACTCGGCCGTGGGCGACCGCCGGACTCTCACGCTCGCCGGCGCCGCGAAGGCGACTGCCGGTAACCGACCAACCGGTTCCTCACTCCGGGATACCTTGCGCCACCGGCCGCTGTCGGTGTGGCGTGAGGTCGCCCGGGGCCGGCTCGCCGATCTCGAAGTCGACCTCGACGAGCTCGCCGCCGACCATGGCCACGACCCGCGTTACCTCGACGCCCGGCGGCGACTCGTGGAGGCCATCGAGATCGTCAACGCGCCACGCACGGTGCGAGGGCTGCTCAACGGGGCCGCCGTGGAAGCCACCTGGCTCCGGATTCACGCCGTGGACATCGCGGTCATCCGGCTGGCGACACCCGGAGTGGTCCGCGCCCGGCTGCCCGAAATCGTCTCCACCGGAAAGGAATTGATCGGCGACACGGATCAATCGGTCGTGGCGATCCGCGAAATTCTGGGGCATTCGAAGTGGACCGAACACGATCGGGAAGTTTTGGCGCACAGTGCCAGGGCGGTACATGCCGCCTCCGACAGCGAGAGCATGCGACTACGCAGCTTCCGCAACATCCTGCTGGGCGCGACGGCGGTGTTGGGATTGTTGGCCATCTGTTTCGGGGTTGTCGGCGCCCTACGGCCTGACACGTTCGGTCTGGTCTCGACCGGCACGTCGACACCCCGTGCCGACGTCGCGATCGCCGAGCTTCTGGGCCTGGTGAGCGCCAGCCTTGTCGGTGCGGTCGCAATCCGCCGGATGAAAGGAACATCGACGGCTTATGCGGTGCCGATGGCCTCGCTGCTGCTCAAACTTCCCACCGGCGCATTGACCGCTGTCGCCGGATTGCTGATGGTCAAGGCGGGCATCGCCGGGGACGGGGTCAGCGTCACCACCAGCGCCCACGTAGTCGGCTACTCGTTGCTGTTCGGAGCGTCGCAGCAAGGCATCACCGGAATGGTGGACCGCCAGGCTCAGAGCCTGCTCAACAACATCTCGTCGAAGGACAATGCCTGACCGACTCGTCTACTTGGCATGATGCTGCTCATGGAGCAATACCGCCGCGGGGAATTCGTATTCGACGTCACCGACAGCGGACCTGCCGACGGGCCGGTGGTCATACTGCTGCACGGCTTCCCCCAGCAGAACACCAGCTGGGCGCAGATCGCCCCGCTGCTCACCGCAAAGGGCTTCCGGTGCCTGGCACCCAACCAGCGCGGGTACTCGCCCGGTGCCCGGCCGACCCGCCGCCGCGATTACCGTTCGGTGGAATTGGTCGAGGACACCCTGGCGCTGATCGATGCCAGCGGTGCCGACCGAGTACATCTCGTCGGCCACGACTGGGGCGCCGCGGTCGCATGGGGCGTGGCTGCCGGCGCACCCGAGAGGCTGGCCTCGTTGTCCGCGCTGTCGGTGCCCCACCCGATGGCGTTCGTGCGGTCCATGCTGACCAGCCGGCAGGGTCTGGCGTCCTGGTACATGTATGTCAATCAACTGCCCTGGGTGTCCGAACGATTGATGCTCGGGCGCGACGGCCGTGGTAAGGCCATTGCCAAATCCTTGATCCGCAGCGGGCTGACACCCCAAGCCGCTGAACGTGACGCTCGGGCCATGACGGAAACCGGGGCCCTGACCGCGGCGCTGAACTGGTATCGCGCCATGCCGCTGAACGGATCGGGCCTGCGCACAACGGACAAGATCACGGTGCCGACGCTGTACGTCTGGAGTGACCGCGACATCGCGATCACCGCGAAGCCGGCGCGCGACACCGCGAATTACGTGAGCGGTCCCTACCGTTTCGAAACGCTCCACGGAGCGTCACACTGGCTTCCGGAGGAGAAGCCGACGGAGATCGCAGGCATGTTGTTGCAGTGGTTCGCAACCCATCCCGTGTGAGCGGAAGGTGACAGAGTGCTGACCTTGGGAGTGCTTCTCGGCGACGGTATCGGCCCTGAGATCGTGGATTCGGCCACCAGGGTCGCCGAACGGGCTCTGGCCACGGCGTCGGTCGACGTGCACTGGCGCGAACTGCCGTTCGGCCTCGAGGCGATCGGCGAGTACGGGACCCCGCTGCCGGAACCGACACTGGCCGAACTCGACGGGCTGCCGGGATGGATCCTCGGACCGCACGACAACGCCGGATACCCTGAGCAGTTCCGCGGCACCTTGTCGCCGGGCGGGGCAATCCGCAAGCGCTACAACCTGTTCGCCAACATCCGGCCTGCGCGCACCTTGAGTACTGCGATCGCTGCGGTATGCCCCGATCTCGACGTCGTCATCGTCAGGGAGAACACCGAAGGGTTCTACGCCGACCGCAACATGTACGACGGTGCAGGCGAATTCATGCCCACCCCTGATGTCGCGCTGGCCGTCGCCGTCTTCACCCGGACCGCGTGTGAGCGGATCGCCCATCAGGCGTTCCAGTTGGCCGTCGCTCGGCGTAGGTCGGTCACCATCGCCCACAAGACGAATGTCCTGGCCAAGACCACCGGGCTGTTCCGCGACGTGTGTCTGACCGTCGCCGAGGGCTACCCCGATGTGGAAGTCCGTGGCGAGCACATCGATGCATTGGCGGCTCGATTGGTGAGCCATCCCCGCGATTTCGACGTGATCGTCGCAGAGAACATGTTCGGTGACATCCTCTCCGACCTGGCCGGCCAATTGAGCGGCTCACTGGGGATGGCGCCCTCCATCAACGCCTCGCATACTCACGCGATGGCGCAGGCCGCACACGGATCGGCGCCCGACATTGCCGGACGCGACATCGCCAACCCCGCGGCGATGATCCTGTCCACCGCGATGTTGCTGCGCTGGTTGGCCGGGCGCGACGGCGGCACACCGGCACTCGGCGTCGCCGCCGACCGGATCGAGGAGGCCATCCGTCGCGTCCTCGACGCCGGTGTCGGAACGCCCGACGTCGGCGGCAGCGCGTCGACCTCGTCCTTCACCGAGCACGTACTCGCCGCGCTGCAGTGACTGCTTAGGAGCGCCGCGTCGCAAGTCGAAAGCCACCGTAAATCAACAGCGCCGCAAGGAAATTGACGAAGTAGGCAATGTCGGCGCCATGCCAGGCGGTTGCCACCGCACCCTGGATCAGGGTGGTGTTCATGAACGGCATGGCCACCACGTAGGCAACGAGGAACGCGAGCAGGGCGGCCACCGCGTCACGTCGGGCCGTGGGTTCGGCACTCGGGTCGATGCTGGTGCGTCCCCTGGTGCGGAGCAGCCAGTCCACCACGTTCACCGCGACGAACGCCGGGATCCAGTAGCTGACCAAGAGCAGGACATCGGTGAACCTGGTCGCGGTGTCGGCGGCGTGCAGCCACAGGATCAAACCGAACGCCAATGCCGTCACGATGATCGCCGACACCGGCCTGCGCACCCGCACGCCGATGGTCTGCAAGGCCAAGGAACCGCTGTAGTCGTTCATCACCCCCGACCCGATCGCCGCGAGCGCGATCACCAACAAAGCCAGGCCGCCGAGCAGACCGCCACCCATGACCGCGTGAACACCGTCGGCCGTCTGCTCTCCGACGACCGATGCGGCCGCGATTCCGATGCCCTGGACGAAGACGTAGGCCAACACGATCCCGGCGAACGAATAGCCGAACACCTGCCACCGCGACGACTCCGTCGGAAGGTACCGGCTGAAATCGGCGGCATAACTGGCCCACGAGATGGCCAGACTCAGCGCGATCGTGACCTCGAAAACGAAGGCTCCGGCCAGATCCGCGCCGCCCGCGGTCGGCGCCACCACGATGTCGTGGCCGCTGATCAGTTTGACGGTGAACACGGCGAACGTGAGAAACAGGATGACGGTCAGCACTGCCTGCAGTCGGTGGATCAGCTCGTAGCCGAAGAAGCCGACGACGCCCTGCACGGCCAGCACGATCAGTACCGCGCTCCAGAACGGGATGCCGAGTAGCGCCGCGAGCGCCTCGCCGCCGAACAGGCCGACGAGTGCGTCCCACGCTATCGACGATCCCCATTGCAGGATGCCCGGCACCACCACCAGACCGCCGAAGGCCATGCGTGCGTTGGGAAGTTGTCCTGTCCCGGTCCGGGGCCCCCACGTCGACAGGTAGGCCACCACGGCCGAACCCAGGACCGTGCCGATCACCATGGCCAGCAGTCCGAGCCAGAAGCCCAACCCGAGGGTGATCGCCAATGTCCCGGTGAACACTCCGGTCATGTTCACCTGCGGCGCGAACCAGACCGTGAACAGCCGGGCCGGATGTCCGTAGCGCTGGTCGGCGGCGAGCGGCGCGATCCCGTGGGTTTCGACCGTCAGATCGCCCGCACCTGTCGGGCGGCGTCCGCTGAACGTTGACGCGTTGAGTGCGCTGACTCCGAAAGCCATTTGTCTATTCGACCACGCACCCGGTGTACGGGCGCGTGCCGCACCATGGCCATAATCGAGAAACACAAAGATTAGCTATGGATCGGAGCGGAAGTGGCGAGGACCGAAGCTGACCGGTCCGACTCCCCCGCGGTGATCGGCATGTCGCGCCGCCCCGGTGTTCTGATTGCCGGCCTCAGTCTGGTCGCCCTCACCGTCGCCGTCCTGCAGACCGCGGTGGTCCCGATCCTGGGCATCATCGCCCATCAGCTCAACACCTCCTCGGTTGCGGTCAGCTGGGCCGTCACCGCCAACCTGCTGGCGGCGGCGGCCTCGACTCCGCTGATCGGGCGGCTCGCCGACCTCTACAGCAAGAAGCGGGTCCTGCTGGGTGTTCTGGTGGTCGTGCTGACGGGGTCGGTGCTGGCTGCGGTCACCGCGTCGGTACCGCTGCTGGTCGTGGCTCGCATCCTGCAGGGCGCCTCCTATGCGCTCTACCCGATCAGCATCGCGATCCTGCGGGAAGAACTCGCCGAGGATCGATTGGTCGGCGCGATGTCGGTGCTGTCCGGAACGCTGGGCTTCGGAGGCGGTGTCGGCCTCGTCGTCACCGGGCTCCTGATGTCCGGTGACGCCGGATATCACCGCGTCTTCTGGCTCACCACCGCTTTCACCGCGGTCGTCATCGTGGTGGCGGTGATGGTCGTTCCCAGTCGCACGCCCGCAGCGGTTGGCGCGATCGACTGGCTGGGTGCCGCCGGTCTGGCGATCGGCCTGTCTTCGGTGCTCTTGGCGATCACCCAGGGCAATGCGTGGGGATGGAGCCATCCGGGCACGATCGGTTTTCTGCTCGGCGGCGCCGGCGTGCTGGCCGGCTGGTGGTGGTGGGAACGGCGAGCCGCCGATCCGCTGGTCTCGACAACGATGCTGGCCCGACGACCCATCCTGCTCACCAACCTGGCCACGATCCTGGTCGGTATGGGTCTGTACTTCGCGTTCCTCGGCCTGACCCAGTTCGTGCAGATGTCGCGCGAGGCCGCAGGCTACGGATTCGGGGCCGGCGTACTGCAGGCGAGTGTCTACTTCCTTCTCCCCGGAGCACTCACCGGTTTCCTGGTGGCGCTGGTCAGTGGCCGCTACATCGACCGGTACGGCGCGCGCCGGGTGCTGATGGTGGCCGCTGTCGCGGGTATCGCCGGATTCGTCATGCTCGCCGTCACACATGACCGGGCCTGGCAGGTCGTCCTGGCCGGAATGCTGGCCAACGCCTACATCAGCCTCGGGTACGGCGCGTTGCCGGCACTGGTCGTCAGCGAGGTGGACAACAGCGAGACGGGTATCGCCACGAGCATGAACGCGATCGCACGAACCATCGGCAGTTCCGTGGCGGCGGCGGTCGTGGCAGTCCTGCTCGGGCATCGGACGGTGCCCTCTGAAGGCAGCTTCGTGACGATCTTCGTTGCCGGTGCGGTCACCGCCGCGTTGGCGATGGCTCTCATCGCGGTGTCCCGGGCACCTGACCGCCACGGCGACTCCGTGCACAACCTCTCCGAGTCCCGCGCGATGAACCACGAGTGGGGCTGATCCGTCTCGTCGCCGGTTTTCGCGTCGCGACAAACCACTGAGCTGCGAAACTTGAGGCCAGCCAGTCGCTGCCCTCCCGATCGTCGACCGTCCAGAATCGCCGTGGCCGTTGAGCCCGCCACGCCATGGAATCACGCTGTCAAGGTGCTTCAGACGAAGGATTCCATTGAAAAATTGTTAATTCATTGCGGAATCGCTTGCGAAGGTCGGAACAATCGGCGATTGTTTACCGACAGCTTCCGCGGCTGTACTGGAGGAGGATTCCGCTGACCGGCCCAGAAATCACCGCCGTCGACAAGTCGACGGGACACGACGGCTCGCCACGCACCGGCGCGCCAGTCATAGAGATCGACCACGTCACGAAACGGTTCGGCGACTACGTAGCCGTAGCCGAGGCGGACTTCTCGATCGCCTCGGGTGAGTTCTTCTCGATGCTCGGCCCCTCGGGCTGCGGGAAGACCACCACGCTGCGCATGATCGCCGGATTCGAAAGCCCGACCGAGGGTGCAATCCGGCTGGAGGGCGTCGACGTCTCCCGTGTGCCACCGCACAAGCGCAACGTCAACACCGTCTTCCAGCACTATGCGCTGTTTCCACACATGACGGTGTGGGACAACGTCGCCTACGGACCGCGCAGCATGAAGAAGGACAAAACCGAGATCAAACGCAGCGTCGACGAGCTGCTGGAAATCGTTCGGCTCACCGACTTCGCCAAGCGCAAGCCGGGCCAGCTCTCGGGTGGTCAGCAGCAGCGCGTGGCACTGGCCCGCGCCCTGGTCAACTACCCCAGCGCGCTGCTGCTCGATGAGCCGCTCGGCGCCCTTGATCTCAAACTGCGCCACGCCATGCAGTTCGAGCTCAAGCGGATCCAGCGCGAGGTCGGCATCACGTTCATCTACGTCACCCACGATCAGGAAGAGGCGCTCACGATGAGCGACCGGATCGCGGTGATGAACAACGGAAACGTCGAGCAGATCGGCAGCCCCACCGAGATATATGACCGCCCGGCAACGGTTTTCGTCGCCAGCTTCATCGGGCAGGCCAACCTGTGGGCCGGCCGGCAGACCGGGCGCTCCAACCGCGACTTCGTCGAGGTGGAAGTGCTCGGCACCACGCTCAAGGCCAAGCCCGGCGATACCACCATCGAGCCCGGTGGGCACGCAACTCTGATGGTCCGCCCGGAACGGGTCCGCGTCTCGATGGATGTTCCCACCGGGGAGGTGGCCACCGTCCCCGCCACCGTCAAAGACCTGACCTTCCAGGGCCCGGTTCTTCGGCTTTCCCTTGCCGCGCCTGATGATTCGACGATCATCGCCCACGTCGGCCCCGAGCAGGAACTTCCGCTGCTGCGTCCCGGCGATCAGGTCCACGTGGGTTGGTCGCCCGACGCGTCGCGGGTGCTTCCGGCCGCGGACATCCCGACCACCGAAGATCTCGAAGAGATGCTCGACGATACGTAGGCGCTCTCCACCCGCCGCCCCTCCCCTCGACGAAAGCGTCCGAATTCACCGAAAGGTCGCCCATGCCTGACAATATCGATCCCCGCCTGCTCGCCCGCCTGACCTCGAACCGCACTTCACGGCGCCGCTTCCTCGGTGGCGGCGCTGCGGCCGCCGCCGCCTTCGCGCTGGGCCCCGCCGTGCTGGCCGCATGCGGGACAGGTGGTGACGGTGGCTCCACCGAGACATCGTCGGCCGCCCCCGACGACGGCTCGCCGGCCACCGGCAACGTGCGTATCTCGAACTGGCCGCTGTATATGGCCGACGGATTCGTCGCAGCGTTCCAGACCAAGACCGGCCTGACCGTGGATTACAAAGAGGATTTCAACGACAACGAGCAGTGGTTCGCCAAGGTCAAGGAACCGTTGTCCCGCAAGCAGGACATTGGGTCCGACCTCGTGGTGCCGACCGAGTTCATGGCGGTCCGGCTCGCAGGACTCAAGTGGCTCAACGAGATTCGTGACTCCCGTGTCCCGAACAAGAAGAACCTCCGCGAAGACCTGCTCAACTCGAAGGCCGATCCGGGCCGGAAGTACACCGCACCGTATATGACCGGCATGGTGGGCCTGGCCTACAACAAGGCCGCCACGGGACGCGACATCACCAAGATCGACGATCTATGGGATCCCGCCTTCAAGGGCCGGGTCAGTTTGTTGTCCGACACCCAGGACGGGCTCGGCATGATCATGCAGTGGCAGGGCAACTCCGTCGAGGATCCGACCACCGAATCCATCACCAAGGCCGTCGATTTCATCCGCGAGCAGAAGGACAAAGGTCAGATCCGGCGGTTCACCGGCAACGACTACGCCGACGATCTGGCAGCTGGAAACATCGCCGTGGCCCAGGCATATTCGGGTGACGTCGTGCAATTGCAGGCCGACAACCCGAACCTGCAGTTCATCGTGCCGGAGTCCGGCGGCGACTGGTTCATCGACACCATGGTGATCCCCTACACCTCGCAGAACGAGAAGGCGGCCGAGGCCTGGATCGACTACGTCTACGACCGGGCGAACTACGCCAAACTCATCGCGTTCACCCAGTTCGTGCCGGTGCTGTCCGACATGACCGACGAGCTCGCCAAGATCGACCCCAAGCTTGCGAGCAATCCGCTGATCAACCCGCCCGCCGACGTCCAGGCCAAGCTCAAGTCCTGGCCGGCGCTCACCGACGAACAGACGCAGCAGTTCAACAGTCTGTACGCCGCAGTGACCGGAGGCTGACGCCGATGGCAGGCGTGGCCACCAGTAGCCGGCAGCGGAGCAAGATCGCCCCGTACCTGATGATCCTGCCGGCGTTGGTGTACCTCGGGATCTTCTTCGTGGTCCCGTTCATCTCGCTGGCACGCACCTCGTTGTCGACATCCGGCGGTTCGGTGTACCTTCCGACACTCGAATTCGACTGGAACTTCGGCAATTATGCGCACGCGTTCAGCGAGTATCAGGACCAGATCCTGCGGACGTTCGGCTACGCCCTGGTAGCGACCCTGCTGTGTGCGCTGCTGGCCTTCCCGCTGGCCTACGTCATCGCCTTCAAGGCCGGCCGGTACAAGAACCTGATCCTCGGCCTGGTGATTCTGCCGTTCTTCGTCACCTTCCTGATCCGCACGATCGCCTGGAAGACGATTCTCGCCGACGACGGTGTGGTGGTGAGCGCGCTCGGGTCCATCGGACTGCTGCCCAGCGAGGGGCGGCTGCTGTCGACGAGTTGGGCAGTGATCGGTGGCCTGACCTACAACTGGATCATCTTCATGATCCTGCCGCTGTACGTCAGCTTGGAGAAGATCGATCCCCGACTGATCGAGGCCTCCAAGGACCTGTACTCCTCGAACACCCGCAGCTTCACGAAAGTCATTCTGCCGCTGTCGATGCCGGGGGTTCTGGCTGGAAGCATGCTGGTATTCATTCCCGCGGCCGGCGATTTCATCAATGCGGACTACCTCGGTAGCACGCAGACCACCATGATCGGCAATGTGATCCAGAAGCAGTTCCTGGTGGTCAAGGACTATCCGGCGGCAGCCGCACTCAGCATGGTGCTCATGGCGATCATCCTGGTCGGCGTGCTGCTGTACACACGGGCGCTCGGCACGGAGGATCTCGTATGACGTTGACCGCGATGGCCGACGCCACCAGTCCGGCCGAACCGAAAGTCGTCAAGGGCTCACCACGATGGGGCGACTGGGCGCTGCGGATCGTCGCCGGCCTGGTGTTGCTGTACCTGTTCCTGCCGATCGTCGTGATCGTGTTGTTCTCGTTCAACAAGCCGGCGGGCAAGTTCAACTACACCTGGCAGGGGTTCACGCTCGACAACTGGGCGCACCCGTTCAAGTACCCGGCGCTGACCGACGCCCTCAAGCTGAGCCTGAACGTCGCGGCGGTATCCACCGCCATCGCCCTGGTGCTCGGCACCCTGGTCGCCATCGCCCTTGTGCGCCAACGCTTCCGCGGCCACAAAGCGGTCGATACGTTCCTGGTCCTCCCGCTGACCGCGCCCGAGGTCGTGATGGGTGCCTCCCTGCTGACCCTGTTCCTCGACCTCGGCTGGGCGGCGGGCTACACCACGATCCTCGTCGCCCACGTCGCATTCGAGGTCAGCTTCATCGCCATGACGGTGCGGGCCAGGGTGCGCGGATTCGACTGGACACTCGAGGACGCGTCCATGGACCTCGGCGCCAGCCCGACCAGAACCTTCTTCAGAGTGACTCTGCCGCTGATAGTTCCGGGCATCGTCGCCGCGGCGATGCTGTCGTTCGCACTCTCGCTCGACGACTTCATCATCACCTACTTCGTCAGCGGCTCCACCGTCACGTATCCGCTGTACGTCAATGCGGCGGTCAAGGCTGCGGTGCCGCCGCAGATCAACGTGCTGGCCACGGCCATCCTGGTGATCAGCCTGCTGCTGCTCATGGTCGGAACGCTGTACCGGCGCAAGCGGATCGACGTCACCTGATCTGATCAGGAGGCGTCGAGCTGCACCGTGACGGCCACCTTGCCCCGGCCGTCACGGTGGGCGACCGCATGCCCTGTGCGGTCCCTGCCGTCCAGGTTCCGCAAGGTCAGCGGTCCCCCCTCGCCGAGGAAGTTGCGCCACCAGTTCTTGCTGTCCGGCGCCATCACATGGATGGTCACCTGATCGCCGTCCCGCTTCACCGAAACCGGGGTTTCGAACCACTGACCCGACCGCCGCCCGGTGTAACCGATCACCACCACACCGTGACCGATCCATCGGCCGAGCACCGGAACCCGGGTCAGGCCCACAGCTGCCGCATTCAACCACCGCGAGACCGGGGAATTGAAGACTCCACCACGTGCCATTGGCGCCAGCGTAGCCGGATCAACCGATCTCGGCAGGGACCGGCGTGGCGCGCGCACCCGCGCGCGCTGCCCCGATTCCCGCCGCCACCACCAGGAAGATGCCGATCACCGCCGCCGCGGCCGGAGTCTGATGAAGCAGAACGAAACCGACCAGCATCGCAAAGGCGGGCTCCAACGCCATCAGCGTCCCGAACGCCGCCGTGCTCAGATACCGCAACGCGGACATCTCGAGGGCGAACGGAACCACCGGCAGCAGGATCGCCAGCCCCACGCCGATCAGCAGCAGCTGCGGGGTCAGCTGTGGAAATACCGACGGTCCGACCACCGCGGTGCCGACCAGGCCGGCCACCGGCATCGACACTCCCAGGCCCTTGATGCCGGCCACCTCGTCGCCGACCCGTTGTGTCAGCAGGATGTAGCCGGCCCAGCACAGTGCGGCGCTCAGGGCGTAGAGCACACCGATGAGGTCGACGTCGCCCGTCCAGGGCTCGGTGAGCAGCACCACGCCGGCGGCCGCCAACCCGGGCCACAAGATCCGATTGCGGCCCTTCCCGTGCGCGACGGCCACCCCGAGCGGCCCGAGGAATTCCAGCGCGCTGGCCGTGCCGAGCGGGATCCGGGACAGGGCTGCCATGAAGAGCATCGTCACCCCGGCGGTGACCACGCCGAGTGCGACGCAGGTCCAGAATGCCGATCTTGTGAACGCCGAGGGGCGTGGTCGCACGATGACGAGTATCAGGATTCCCGCCCACGACAGGCGAAGCCATGCGGCACCCTCGGCACCGATGTCATCGATCAGGCCGACGGCAACCGCCAGCCCGATCTGCACGCAGAGCATGGAGGCCACGGCCATCAGCGCGCCGGTGCGCGCAGGATGCCCGGTCGTGCTCACAAGTCGTTCCCTTTGGGGACAACGATGTTGGCCAGAACCATGCGCAGGAACGGACGGTAGACCGCCTGGTCGTCGACAAGGCTGTTCAGCGTGACGCCGTCGTTGGCGGCCAGAATGACCCGGGCCAGGTCCAGCGCCGGGATGCTCAGATGGCCGCCCAGGCGGGCGGCGCCCTTGGAGATGTAGTCGGCCAGCGCGCGGACCGTCTCCTCACGCTGCGCAGCCACGCGCTCGCGCGCCTCGGGGTTACGCAGCAGGAACAGCGTGTACTCGGATCCGAGGACAGCCCGGTCAGGCCCCTCGGCGGCCACCAGATCTCGCCAGCGGTCGCCGAGTTCGTCGGCGTCGAGATCCTCGAGCGCGTGGAACGTCTCGATGACGTCGGCGAATCCGTCGAGGAATTGTTGGCGCTGCCGTTCGATCACCGCGAGGAACAATTCGGCCTTGCTGCCGAAGTGCGAGTAGATGGCACCCCGGGTGTATCCCCCGACTTCCGCGATGTCTTCGAGTGCGGCGCCGTCAAACCCCTTGCGTGCGAATACCTCTTCGGCAGCATCCAGCAGAACGTTGCGCGTGTGTTCCAGGCGGCGTTGCTTCGTCCAGCGTTCGGCCATGACCCCATCCTGTCAAACGTTAGCCAGCGGGTGTGGCGGTGCTCCTCCACGATCGTCGCTCCTCCGAGCAACGATATGCACTGTTGTATTGGATATACGGATATGTATAGTAGTGATCGCAGTCACAGGATGGGTACGCTCTGTCCTCCTGCTCCGCCTCGCAGCCCCGATATCGAATGAAGAGGTCAGCCCGTGCAGACAGCACGCCCCGGCAACTGGGTCGACACCGCCACCAAGCTGGACGACATCGCACCTGATGCCTATCGGATGCAGATTCCCACCAGTCGCTATGTTGCGCCGGAATTCGTTGCCCAGGAGCGTGATTCGATTTGGAAGAAGGTGTGGCAGGTCGTCGGCCGGGTCGACGAGTTGGCCAAGGCCGGCGACTGGAAGCAGTACCAGATCTTCGATCAGTCCTACCTCGTGGTGCGCGGTAAGGACGAGAGGCTTCGCGCATTTGTCAACGCCTGCCGACACCGCGGCAACGTGCTGTGCCGCGAGGTCCGCGGGAACGCCAAGCGCGGCTTCCTCTGTCAGTACCACCTGTGGTCCTATGACCTCGACGGCCGACTCAAGGGCATGCTGCGGGAGGCGCTGGCCGGGCCGATCGACAAAGAAACCCACGGCCTGATCGAGGTCTCGGTGGGAACCTTCGCCGGGTTCATCTTCCTCAACCCTGATCCGAATGCCGAACCTCTCGCGGACTTCATCGGCGAGGAGGTCGCGACGATGCTGGCGCCGTATCACCTCGACGAGATGGTGACGGTGATGGACGTGACCGAGGCCATCGACTGCAACTGGAAGGTCGTCCTCGATGCCTTCCAGGAGGGCTACCACATCGACGGCATCCACCCGCAGTTGCTGCGGGTGATCAACATCGACCCCGCCACGAGCCGGTACCGGTTCTTCGAGCAGCACAGCGTGTCGATGGCACCGTTCGATGTCGTCGGAGCCACGCCGGAGCAGCAGGTCGACGGCATCATGGATCTACCCGAGACCTTCCCGTCGACGGTTGCGGTACTCCCCCGGTTCCAGGAACTTGTCGCCGAGTACCGCGCCGACGATGGCTCGTTGAACTTCCCCGACGGCGTCACCGCCCGCACGCTGCTGCAGCGCGCAACGCGAGACACCCTGACCGGCATGGGACTTGACGTCAGCGAGTTGACCGACGCCCAGATGAGCGACAACCACGGCTGGGTGTGGTTCCCCAATTTCTTCATGACCATCCGAGCCGGGGAAGCCACGATCATCATGTCGCTGCCGCACCCGGACGGTGATCCCAACCGCTGCATCTGGCGTGTGGCCAGCTACATGTGGCTGCCCGACGAGATGAAAGCCGCGTTCACCGCGGAACCGATCGTCGTCGACCAGGCGGGCAGCTACAAGTATTTCGAAGCGCTACAACAGGATTACGAGCAGATGCCACGTCAGCAGATCGGGTTGCGCAACACCGCTCTGAAGCACATGGCGTTGGTCAAGGAGGAAGTCGTCATCGCACACTTCCATTCGGTCGTCGACAAGTATCTGGCAGCAGCGGGCTCCTGACGCCTCCCATCGCCCATCCGAGCACAGAACAGGAACTTCACCGTTGAAAGATGTCAGCGAAGTTGTCGGCGACTACACCGGTCGACGCCGCACCGTGGTGCAGTACGCGGTCACCACCAAGCAACTGGTGGGCGCCGCCAAACAACCCGGCTTCGGGACCGAGGGTTGGGCCCCGCTGGCCGCCTTGGTCGCCGTCGATGAGTTCGAACGCGTCGGCAATTTCAAGGAGGTCATGAACTGGGAGCAGTACATCGACTTCATGACGAACTGGGCCGCGGCTTCGGAGTGGGACGGCTTGTTCAAGCGTGTCAGCGAAGTCGACGGCGTCGTGTTCCTCGAACTCGAGGAACGCACCAGGATGGGCGACTTCGAGTCAGTGGTCAACTCGCTCTCGGTGTATGAGTTCACCGCCGACGACAAGATCCGCCACATCGACCTCTATCTGCAGATGGCGCTGCCGAACACCGAGATGCTGACCAGTTACGAGGGGGTAGCGATCTCGGAGTGACGGTGAAGTTCGCCCGGTGCTCACGGTTCTGACACCTTCCGATGCCACCGTGTCCATGTGCGGAGCGAACCGCGCCGGGTTTCACCGGCCGAGCGATTCCACCAGATGTGTGTCGTGGTGGTGCGGGCGCTGCCGACGCCACTGAATTCTGTTGTGGCGCCGACATTCCTCGGTTTCGCGTTGATCAACACCTTCACCTTCGGGGTCGACCTGACGATCCTGACACTCCTGCACGGCGGGTTCCGGGCGCCGCTTCCGGTCGCGGTGACGGTCGGATACGCCGCGGCTTTCGGCCTGGCCTACTACCTGAACCGGACTCTGAACTTCCGCTCACACGCGGCGGTCGGTCCTCAGCTGACCGTGTACGTGGTGGCGGTCGTGATCAACTACCTGGCATTCATCCTGGGCGTATCCAGTGGGCTGGCAGCCGTGGGGCTGGAGTATCACCTGGCCCGGATCGTCGCCGGCGGATGCGAGGCGGTGTTCATGTACAGCGCCATGCGCTGGGTGGTGTTCCGGTGAGTTCACCCATGGACGACAAAATCGACCAGTACGTCCGTCACTGCCGCGATGGCGGTGCGGGAAATCACTTCGTAGCCATGGGTACTCAAGGTCGGCAGACACAGCAGGCCCGCCCGGGGGGACAGCCCGGAGGATTTCGTGTGTGACGCATCGGACTCGAAGGCACCGAGCACCGCTGCCTGCGGCGAATATCCGAGGTCGCGGGCAATCGCACACAGGCGATCGGCAACGCCCTTGTCGTATACGCACTGCGCGTCGCTGTAGGCCACGATCGGCCCGCCGGTGACCGTGGTGCCGTACTCCGCCTCCGTCGGTCCGACTTCCACCGCAAGCGTGAGATCCCCGGGCAGGGTCCGGCAGGCGTGAGCCGCCCCTACCCCGCCGACCTCCTCGTTCGTCGTGAACACCAGGTACAGGTCGCCGGCCGGGTGCCGACCGCTGTCACGCAGCCGTCGGGCGAGCAGGATCAGCGCGAGTACCGCGGCACGGTCGTCCATGAAGTAGCAGCCGAAATAGTCACCCACCTCGATGAGTTCACGCTTGCTGCGGTCGATACACACCCGGGTGCCCGGCCCGACACCCAACTTGGCCAACTGGTCGGGCTCCATCCCGGTGAATACGTAGACGTCCGGCCAATCCAGTGCCTTGTCGCCCTGGTCGGGCTTGGTCTGCCAGACGTGCTGGGTTTCCTGTGTGGTGTGCTCCGAGCCCAATGCGAGGACCCCGCACAGGGTTTCGTCGTCACCCAGAATCGCGACGGGGCCCAGACCGAAATTGGCCGGGTACATAGTGCCCAGCGGGGTCAGCCGCAGTGTGCCGTCCGGCTCGATCCGCTTGACGAGCATGGAAAGTTCATCGAGATGGGCCAAGATCCGGGTGGTTGCGGCACCCGGCTTCGCCCCCCTGATCAATGCAACGAGATTGCCTGCGGCATCGGTCGAAAGCTCGTCGACGAGGTGCTCCAGCTCCCGGTGGCAGATCTCGCGAACCTGGTCCTCCTGCCCGCACGGGCCATAGGCCGACAAGAGCTCCTGCAACAGCGCACGTTCGAACCCGTCATCCAGCCCGGCCATGTCTGCTCTATTGCCGCTGCGGCCGGTCTGGAAACCTCGGTGCTGGTCAGGCGGTCACCGCGGTGCGGTGCGATCCGGGAACGGGTCGTTGTTGAAATCGATCTGAGCCGCCGGGTTGCTGATCGCGGTGACGAGGCCGGTGCCGAACGCCCCGGCACTGTCGTACAACGTCGAGGCGCCGACCGCGATGCCGTCAGCGGCCCGATGCGAATCCGCCTCCACACCGATCCACTCGTCTCGCGGGAGCCGGGACAGCGCGACCGTGAGGTCACCGTTGATGTAGCCGACGCCGGCGGTTCCCAGGTTGGTGACCAGGCTGGTGCCCTCGGCCGCCATCGCCGCCCGCACAAACGGCGAATTCGGGTGGCCTTGCACCACGGTGATGGTGCGGTTCATGAATCGCTTGCGCGACGCGTTCTGATGGTCGGCGATGGCGCGACTCCAACCGCCGGCATCGCTGCCCATGTATGTCGTCCGGTCCCCGTCGAGCGCGGCGGGCGGTTCGAAGCCGGTCGTCGAGGTCCATTCCTCACCACGTGGAGGTTCACCCAACCGGTATTGAACCAACGTCGCCCGCGCGACGGTCACGCCGTCCTGGACCAGTTCACACTCGGAGTTGCGCACGCGCCTGCCGTCGCGGATCAGCGCCACCTTCGTCGTCGTCGGTAGCCCGCGGGCGGCCTTGAACAGGTCGACCGTCAACCGGGCGGGCAGGAATTCGGGAAGGCCGAAGGCTGATTCCAATGCCCGGGCGGCCAGGCCGACGAGCGCCGGGCCGTTGAGATGATCCTGGCCCCAGTGGCTCTGCGCAAAGCGGGTCGGCTGGAACCGGTCCTGCTCGGACTGCACGAAATGGGCGACAACCTCGGTCATCGGCGAATCGTCGCATATGGGCTAACTAATTTGGACGGCGGGGATCACGAAGGGCGCCGGGCACCCAGCCAGCGCTGCTGGAGCCGGATGAAATGCGCGTCGACGACGGCGCCGTGACCGGGAACGTAAACACCGTCCTCCCCGCCCGCGGCCAGCACCGCCTCCAGGGTGACCGGCCAGGATTCGAGGTCGGAGTCGGCGTCGATGACCGGGTCACCGGACTGCTCGACGAGATCACCACAGAACACGACCGTGTGCCTGCCCGGCACCGTGACGATCAGGTCGTGGTTGGTGTGCCCAGGACCGGGGCGGCGGATGCGCACGGTCCGGCCGCCGAGATCGATCTGTCCACCGGACACCTCGTGCACGGACTCCGGCATTGCTGCAATGGCCCGCTCGACGTCGTCGGGGTCGGCGCCGTAGCGGAGCGCCTCCTCGCGGAGCTGCGCCCGACCGTTGGCCATGGAAGCGGCAACTTCTGGGGCACAACAGATTTCGGCATCCCTGAACCAGGAGCACCCGAGGACATGGTCAAAATGGTTGTGCGTCAGGATGATATGCCCGACCCGATGACCCGTGAGTACCGCGACATCGGCCTCGATGCCGCGTGCCTCGGCCAAAGTCGTACCGGCATCGACCAACAAAGCGTGCGTGCTGCCACTGACCAGACCCACCGTGACGTCCAGGAAGGGCAGGCGGGTGCGCCACACACCCGCGCCCAACTGTTCCCACTCGTAGTTCACAGCCCCGTGCCGGCCAGGGGATCCACCCCTGCGAAGCTACTCCTATGCGCCGCCTCCTGTCCTTTGCCTGCCTACTGGCCGCGCTGGGCGCCGGCACCACTGCCCCGTCGGCCAGTGCCGCCTGTACGACCGGATCGGACTGCGACTTTTCGGAGCGGCTGGCCGCTGCCGACGCCTACTTGGCGACCCGTCCGGGCACGGTCGGGTACGTGCTGCGTGACCGCGCCACCGGGGCGGTATACCGGAATGCGCACGCCGGCGAACAGGTGTGGACGGCGTCCACGATCAAGCTGGGCATGGTGGTCGACCTGCTGACCAGGCAACGAGCCGGTACCGTCACGCTGACCGAGCCAGACCGGGCCCTGATGGCGGCCATGCTGCACTCCTCTGACGACGATGCGGCCGACACGTTGTGGTCGCGGTACAGCGGCGCCGATCTCCAGGCGTTCAACGCCGACTTCCCCGCGTACGGGCTGACGGGGCTGCAACCGCAGCGCGGGTTCAGCAGAACCTTCCCGTACTGGGGCTTCCAGAAGGCCACCCCCGAGGATCTGGACCGGTTGATGACCTACACACTGACCAGCCTGACCCCGGGCGAGACGGCAGGCATCGTCGATGCGCTCCAGCACGTCGACACCAACCAGCAGTGGGGCGTCTGGGGTGCCGGCGCGGCGATGAATCCCGGCAACAAGGACGGCTGGTCACTCGAACAGGGCGGCTGGGTGGTCAACAGCGTAGGTTTCGCCGGACCTCAGCAGCGCTACACGCTGGCGATCATGAATGCCCTCGGCGACCAGGGCGGCTACGACGACGGAGTCCAGACCACCACGCATCTCAGCGAGGTACTGCTGGCCGGGCGACGCTGACCTGACCGGACAGGTTTGCCCTGGCGGGCTCTGGGAACTCCTAGCTCATGTTGATCAGACGAATCGCCCGCCCCATGCTGTCTGCGACCTTCATCGCCCGAGGCGTCGAGACCCTGCGCGACCCGAGCACCTCCACCGAAACGACACGCAGAACCCTGGGTGCGCTGAGTGCACTGCCCGGCCCGGTAGGGGCCGGGGTCCCGAACAACGCCGACACGGTCGCCCGGGTCAACGCCGCGGTTCAGGTGGGCGGTGGGCTACTCCTGGCGCTCGGCCGGGCCCCCCGCCTCACCGCAGCGGCGCTGGCCATCACGATGATTCCGAGAAGTGTTGGCTCACAGGCATTCCTGAAAGATTCAGACCCGCAACACGCCGCTGCTCAGCGTCGTGAGTTTCTCACCGACGTGAGTTTGTTGGGCGGCCTGATCATCGCCGCAGCCGACACGGCCGGCAAGCCGTCGTTGGCCTGGCGCGGACGCCGTGCGGCACGGAACGTCTCGGCCAGCGTCGCCGCCGTCGTTCCCGGTGTATCCGCAAGCAGTGACGCCCTCACCGACAGTGCGTTAGCCGAGAAGGTCGGTCAGGGCCTGGCCGTCGGTGCCGAGCGTGGCCGTGAACTCGCCGATGCGGCCGTGGAACGGACGACTGAATGGGCGACCGAATTGGCGCAACTCGCGCGGGAACACGGTCCCGAGGTGGCCGACGCAGCCCGCGAACGCGCCACCGAGTTCGCCCACATCGCCCGTGAGCGGGCACCCGAACTCGCCGAAGCCGCGCGTGAACGCTCCGTTGCGCTGGCCGATGTCGCGCGAGCCCAACTCGAGCAGCGACGGAGTCGGTAGCGTTGACGGCATGAGTACGGGCGACTCTCCACCGGAATTCGGTCAGTACGGACAACCGGGCGGCTACCCGCCGCCCTACGGCGGGCAAGTACCGGGTGGGTATCCCCCGCCCTACGGCACCCAGGCCCCCGGCGGCCTCGGCCGGCGCTGGCTGGCCCGGGTGATCGACGGGATCATCGTCGGGATCGTGGCGTTCTTCCTGGGCTTCTTCACCGACCAGCTCTCCAATTACTGGGTGACCGGCATGTTCACCGGGCTGCTGGTATTTGTCTACTTCCTGCTGTGCGAAGTGGGAATGGGCTCGACGCCCGGCAAGAAGGTGCTGGGGCTCGCGGTACACGGCCCCGGCGGCACACCGAAGCCGACAGCCAAACAGTCGGCCATCCGCAACGCCTTCACCCTGCTGCCGATCATCCCGTGGGTTGGTTGGCTCCTGGCCCCCATCGCGATGATCGTCATCGCGGTGACGATCAGCGGCAGCCCCACCAAACAGGGCAAGCACGACGAACTCGCCGGCGGAACCCAGGTGGTCCGGGGCTGAGAACCCTTGCGTGAGGGGCCCGGCGTCACGGGCACCTCACGTTTCGGGGCGCGGTTCACCGGCTCAGACGAACAGCCCCAGCACGAGGACGAATATCAGACCGGCCACCGAGAGTGCCGTCTCCATCAGCGACCAGGATTTGATGGTCTGGCCCACGGTCATCCCGAAATACTCCTTCACGAGCCAGAATCCGGCGTCGTTGACATGGGAGAAGAACAACGATCCGGCACCCACGGCGAGCACCACCAGGGACACCTCGCCGGTGCTCATCCCCTCGACCAGGCCGAGCATGAGCGACGACGCGGTGATCGTGGCCACGGTGGCCGAGCCGGTCGCCAACCGGATCAGTACGGCCAACACCCACGCCAGCAGCACCACCGAAAGATTGGCCCCCTTGGCCCATTCGGCGAGCAGAGTGCCGATCCCGGTGTCGACCAGGACCTGTTTGAACCCGCCGCCGGCCGCCACGATCAGGATGATGCCGGCCACCGGCGGCAGAGACGACTCGATGGTTTTCACGATCTCGCCGCGACCCATCTTGGCGCCGCCACCAAGGGTGAACATGCCGACGACCACCGCAATCAGCAACGCCATCAAGGGTTGGCCGAGGATGTCGAACGTCTGACGCAGCAGATGCGACTTGTCGTCGACCAGGATGTCGACGAGCGCCTTGCCCATCATCAGTGCCACCGGCAGCAGCACACTGAACATGGTGAGGCCGAACGTCGGTCGTGTCTTCGTGGCGGTCACCGTGCCCGCCGCGCCGGCTGCGCCCTCGCCGTTCGAGCCCGCGCTCGCAGAATCCGCGGCGTCGAACCGGTCCGGAACCTCAAGGACCACCCAGCGCCCAGCCAACTTGCCGAACAACGGGCCCGCCACCACGATCGTCGGAATTGCCACCAGCACACCCAGCGCGAGCGTGACACCGAGGTCGGCGTGAAGCAAGGAGATCGCGGCGACCGGACCCGGATGCGGTGGAACGAATCCGTGCATGGCCGACAGGCCCGCCAGTGCCGGGATACCGACTGTGATCAAGGACAGTTGCGAACGACGGGCCACCAGGTAGATCACCGGCATCAACAGCACCAGACCGATCTCGAAGAACATCGGCAGGCCGATGATCGCGCCCACCAACGCCATTGCCCACGGCAGCATCCGCGGTGACGCGTGCCCGACGATGGTGTCGACGATCTCGTCCGCTCCCCCGGAATCGGCCAACAGCTTGGCGAACATCGCGCCGAGAGCGATCAGGATCCCGACGCTGGCGGCGGTGGACCCGAATCCGCTGGAGAACGAGGCGAGCACGTCACTGATGTTCTCGCCCGCGGCTATGCCCACGGTCAGCGCGCCGAAGATCAGGGCCAGGAACGGATGCAGCTTGACGATCGTGATCAGCACGACGATCAGGGCGATGCCGGCCAGTGCGGCCAGGACCAACTGCGCACCACCCGCCACCGGCTCAACCAGCTCCGTCCCGGCCGCAAGGTGAGTGAGCGTCGAGGTCATCGGTTCTCCTGTTCTGTTGTCGCAGCGCCAGATTGGGCCACATATTCGTCGACGATGGCATCGATGCTCTGATCCACATCGATGGCCAGACCGGCCTCATCAGGGCCGAGCGGCTCCAGCGTCGCGAATTGGGAGTCCAGCAGCGTGGCCGGCATGAAATGCCCCGGGCGACTGGCCTGGCGTCGGCGGATCACCTCGCGTGATCCGCTCAGGTACAGAAACACGACGTCGGGGCAGTGCCGCCGCAATTGGTCGCGATATTTGTGTTTGAGTGCCGAGCAACTCATCACACCGCCTTCGTGGTGCTCGGCGAGCCAGTCACCGATCGACTCCAGCCAGGGATAGCGATCGGCATCGTCGAGAGCGTGGCCCGCCGACATCTTGGCGATGTTGGCGGCGGGGTGAAAGTCATCCGCATCGGCGAACGGAACACGCATTCGCTGTGCGAGCGCGGCGCCCACTGTCGATTTCCCCGACCCCGATACGCCCATGACCACGACTGGTGAACCCATACATCCCTCACAATGTGTGTCTGCCGTCACACAGCATGACTTAAAAATCATACGTTTGCAACAGTGTCACGATTACATCTGTTTTTTAACAGCTCAATGTGCGATATGACAGGATGTAACCGTGTCCTCGCCCTCAAACGTCGGCGCGCTGCATGCCAGCCTGCTCACCTCGCTCGGCACCGGAATTGTCTCCGGCGAGCTGGCGGCCGAGCAGGTGCTGACCCTGGACCGGCTCAGCGCCGAGCATGAGGTGTCCCGCAGCGTCGCGCGCGAGGTGATCCGGGTGCTCGAGTCGATGGGCATGGTGGAATCGCGACGCCGGGTCGGGATCACCGTCCAGCCGGCACGCAAGTGGAATGTGTTCGACCCCAGGCTGATTCGGTGGCGCCTACAGGCCGGCGACCGGGCAGCGCTGCTGGCATCACTCTCAGAGCTGCGACGGGGTTTCGAACCGACTGCCGCGGCACTCGCCGCCCGGCGGGCGAATCCGGATCAATGCCGGGTCCTGGCCGCCGCGGTGTCCGACATGGTGGTACACGGGCGATCCGGCAACCTCGACGCATACCTACTGGCGGACAAGGTTTTCCATCAAACGCTGCTCGAGGCCAGCGGCAACGAGATGTTCCGCGCGCTCAACGACGTCGTGGCCGAGGTCCTGGCCGGGCGCACCGAGCACGGACTGATGCCGCACTCCCCCAACCCGGCCGCCATCGAGCTACACGACGAGGTCGCCCGGGCCATCCGGCTGCGCGACGAAGACGCCGCGGAACGGGCGATGCGGGCGATCATCGACGAGGCCGCCACGGCGGTGATCGATCCGGTCAGCCCCGATGCTTAACTGATGGAATGAGTCGCACTCCCGCGTTGGCACGTCGTTTCTTCGAGCGGCTGGAGCCGGTACACGGAGTCACCTACTTCGCCCCCGAGCCCCGCGCGGCACTGGACGCCGCGGGCTACCGCGGCTTCTGGCTGGGGTACTTCGCCAGCCGCTCGGCTCCACTGGGCATCGTGGCGCCAGAAGTCGTGACGGCCGCGTTCTACAACTTCACCGCCGAGCGAGTTGCCAAGGCGCTACCGGCGGTCTGGGACATAGCCAGTCCGGCAACGCTTCTCCAGATGCGATCGGAAACAGCTGTCGCGGCGCTGCGTCGCTCCGGGGTGGCGGAATCCGAATCCACTCGTCGGGCCGCCGAGCTGACCGCCAAGGCGGCCGGCACGGCACCGCTGGAGGGACGGCCGCTCTACGCCGCCAACCGGGCCTTGCCGTGGCCCGAGGAACCGATCGCGAAACTCTGGCATGCCGTCACCCTGCTACGCGAGCAACGCGGTGACTCCCACATCGCCGTGTTGGTCGCCGAGGGGATCAGCGGCCGGGAAAGCAATGTCCTGCATGCCGCGGCCGGTCGGGTGCCGCGGGAGATGATCATGCGCAGCCGCGACTATGACGACGAGCAGTGGGAGTTCTACGTCGAGCGACTGCGTTCCCGCGGCTGGTTGGACAGCCAGGGCGAGCTCACCGACGCCGGACGCGACGTCAAGCAGGTGGTTGAAGACCGTACCGACGAGTTGTCCGTGGCGGCGCTGGACGCGTTGTCCGATGAGGAGATCAGCACCCTGTTCGCGACGCTGACGCCGATCACCCGCCAGGTGGTGGCCGCTGGTGACGTGCCGGCGGCCACGCCGATGGGCCTGCGTCGCGATGATCTCGACGACGACAGCGCCCATCTGGGCTGACGGACTCAGCGCGGCGCGTACATGATCAGGCCGACGCCGGCGAGTGCCACGAGTGCGCCGGTGACATCCCAGCGGTCGGGCCGGAAGCCGTCGGCGGCCATGCCCCACAACAACGATCCGGCGATGAACACCCCGCCGTAGGCCGCCAGCACCCGACCGAAGTGGGCGTCGGGCTGAAACGCCGCGACGAAACCGTACGCGCCGAGAGCGATCACCCCGGCCCCCATCCACACCCAGCCGCGGTGCTCCCGTACGCCCTGCCACACCAGCCAGGCCCCGCCGATCTCCAACACCGCGGCCAGTAGGAACAGCGCGATCGATTTGCCTACCATCACCAGCCCAGCGTGCCGTGAATGTGCACAAATGCCGAATCCGCGCGGCGTGTCGCCGGCAGACCCGCACGCTCGCGGTACCTGGGGGTCAGGCCACGCCGAGATAGGCGGCGCGAATGCTGTCGTCCGCCAACAATTCCCGCGCAGCACCGGTGCGGGTGACACTGCCGGTCTCGAGGATGTAGGCCCGGTCCGAGCGGCTCAGCGCCTGTTGGGCGTTCTGCTCGACCAGCAGCACCGTGGTGCCCCTGGTGTTGATCTCGGAGATGATCTTGAAGATCTGTGAGATCACCATCGGTGCCAGCCCCATCGACGGCTCGTCGAGGAGCAGCACCCTGGGCCGCGACATCAGGGCGCGGCCGATGGCCAACATCTGCTGTTCCCCGCCCGAGAGGGTGCCGCCCACCTGGGAACGCCGTTCGGCCAGCCTCGGAAACGTGGTGAACACCCAGTCCAACCGTTCGTCGTGCTCGCCGCGGGACGCGAATTTGCGCCCATAGCAACCCATTTCCAGGTTTTCCACCACGGTCATACCGGGAAAGACCCCGCGCCCTTCGGGAGCCTGGATCAGCCCGTCGATGACGCGCTGGTGGGCTTTCACACGCGAGATGTCGCGGCCCTCGAACCAGACCGAGCCCGAGGTCAGCGACCGCAGGCCAGAGATCGCGCGCATCATGGTGGTCTTGCCGGCGCCGTTGGAGCCCAACAGCGTGACCAGCTCCCCCTCGTGCACGACGAGCGAAACTCCGTGCAGCGCCTTGATGCGACCGTAGTGCACCACCGCGTCGCGCACCTCAAGCAACACCGGGCGACTGGCCTCCGTCGGTGACGATTCAGGAGATGTTGTCATCGGGTACCCCCAGATAGGCGGCGATCACACGCGGATCTTCACGGATCTCCGACGGTAGGCCGTCGGCAATCTTGCGGCCGAACTCCAGCACCACGATGCGGTCGGTCACGCCCATCACCAGTCGCATGTCGTGCTCGATCAGCAGCACCGTGTAGCCGTCGTCGCGGATCTTGCGGATCAACTCGATAAGAGACTCTTTCTCGGCCGGGTTGAACCCTGCGGCGGGTTCGTCCAGGCACAGCAGCTTGGGCTCGGTGGCGAGCGCCCGGGCGATCTCGAGGCGGCGCTGATCGCCGTAGGGAAGGTTCTTGGCCTTCTCTTCACCACGATGCGCGATCCCGACAAAGTGCAGCAACGCCACGGCGCGTTCGATCGCCGAGCGCTCCTCGCGACCGTGTCGCGGGGACCGTACCAAGGCACCCGGCACCGAGGTCTTGTGCCGCGCATCGGTTCCCACCATGACGTTCTCCAGTGCGGTCATCTCACCGAAGAGGCGGATGTTCTGGAAGGTGCGGGCGATGCCGCGGCGGGTGATCTGGTGGCGTTTGATGCGGCCCAGTGGGGCGCCGTCGAACACGACCGACCCTGAGCTCGGCCGGTACACGCCGGTGATCGCGTTGAAACATGTGGTCTTACCCGCACCGTTGGGTCCGATCAGGCCGAGGATCTCGCCGCGGCGGATGTTGAAACTGACCGAGTCCAGGGCCACCAGTCCGCCGAACTTCACGGTGAGATCCCGGGTCTCCAGCAGGATCTCACCTTCGGCGGCCTGGATGTCACGGTGAACTCCGGCCAGCTCCTCGACGCTCTCGGTCACACCGGGCATGGGCTCGCTCATCCCACGGGCTCCTTGTCCGTGGCGCCGCGCAACAACTGCCGGGCCGATCTGCCGTAGGTCAACAGCTGCTGGCGCACCGGGAACAGTCCCTGCGGCCGGAAGATCATCAGCACCACCAGCGCCAGACCGAAGAACAGGTACTTCAGGTCACCGAGGTTGATCCCGAGGAACTCGACCCCAAGGAGGCGATTGGGCAGATACACGACGATGAAGGCGCCGAAGATCACGCCGAGTTTGTTGCCCTGTCCGCCGAGTACCACCGCACACAGGAACAACATCGAGTTGATGATGTTGAACGTCGGCGGTGCCACGTACTGGACCTGCCCGGCGTAGAGGGCACCCGCGAGCCCACCGATCGCGGCGCCGATCACGAAGGCCCACAACTTGAACCGGAAGGTGTTGACGCCCATCACCTCTGCGGCGTCCTCGTCCTCGCGGATGGCCACCCAGGCGCGCCCGACCCGGCTGCGTTCCAGATTGCCGACCAACAGCAGGATGCCGATCATCAGGATCAGACCCAGCCAGAACCACCAGGTGCCATAGTTTGCCTCGCCGACCGAGTTACCGCTGGAGAACACGCCGTTGGGCAGCTTCTCGCTCTCCCCCACCCGCGGGTAGGCGACCTGATTGAGCCCGCGCGAACCGTTGGTGATGTCGGACAGATTGTCGGCGAGCAGCCGGATGATCTCGCCGAAGCCGAGGGTGACGATGGCCAGGTAGTCGCCGCGCAACCGAAGGGTCGGCGTCCCCAGGATCAACCCGGCCAGCGCGGTGACAGCCATCGCCAACGGCACACAGGACAGCCACGCCCAGTCCTTGCTGAAGAAGCCGTCGGGGCCCACCTTGTTCCAGGGGCTGTCGGGGCTGGTCAACAGAGCGACGGTGTAGGCGCCGACAGCATAGAAACCGACATAGCCGAGGTCGAGGAGGCCGGCCTGACCGACGACGACGTTGAGGCCGATCGCGATGACGGCGATCATCGCGAACTGCGCCATGGTGCCGCCGAAACTGATGCCAGGGGTGTTGAGGAAGCTCGGGGTGAACAACGGCAGCAGTGCCAGGAGCCCGAAACCCACCACGCCGGCAACCCATTTCACGGCCCGCGGCAGGGTGGACCAGTATTCGCGGATGGCGTCGCCGGGGGCCAGCAGCGTCCTGGTCACCGAACCGGCCGATTCTGCACCGTGATGCTCGCTCATACCCGTGCCTTCCCGAGGCTCTCACCGAGTATCCCGGTCGGCCGGAACAACAGCACCAGCACCAGCAGCACGAACGCCACGACGTCACGCCATTGCGTTCCGAATACCACCTGCCCGTAGTTCTCCATGATGCCCAGCAGCAGACCGCCCAGCAGTGCGCCCCGGAGATTACCGATGCCGCCGAGCACCGCCGCCGAGAACGCCTTGATACCGAGCAGGAATCCGCCCGAGTAGATGATGCCCTGAGGCACCTTCAGCGTGAACAGCAGCGCGGCGACTCCGGCCAGCAGACCGCCGAGCAGGAACGTGGACATGATGATCCGTTCCCGGGAGACCCCCATCAGCGTGGCCGTGGTCGGATCCTGCGCCACCGCACGGATTCCGCGCCCGAATTTGGTGCGGTTGATCGCGATGTCGGTCAGGAGCGCGACCACCAGGGCCGCACCGATGATCACCAGCGTCACGTTGGTGATCACTGCCTCGAACTTCGTGCCTTCGAACAGCGTGAACTGTATCGTCGGCCGGACCAGCTTGATGGGCTGCTGGGCATTGGTGCCGCCGTAGCCTTTCAAGATTTTCGGTAGCACGAAATGCACGAATTCCTGTAGCACGAAAGACATTCCGATCGCGGTGATGAGGAATGTCAATGCGCGGGCGTTGCGTTTTCGTAGCGGCCGGTAGGCGATGAATTCGAGACCCACGGCCGCCGTTCCGGAGACCAGCATCGCAAAGACCATGGCAACGCCGAGGTAGAACACCGTCAGCATCACGCCCTTGTCGTACGGCGTGCCGGGCGTGAAACCCAAGATGACATCGAGGCAGAAGTACGTCCCGAACATGCCCAGCATGAAGATCTCGGAATGGGCGAAGTTGATCAGCCGCAGGACGCCGAAGACCAGGGTGTAGCCGACTGCCACCAGAGCATAGATCGCACCCCAAGACAGCCCGTCGACGGTCAGTTGGAGAAATCGGTCCTGCAATCCATCCAGGTTGAAACTGATGTTGGAGGCCAGACAGGTGGACTGCTCGACGCACTGGTGGATCATCCGGCGGCGGCTCCTGATTCAAGGGTGTGAAGCGAAACGCGTCCGAGTCCTGGGGACGGTCTCGGACGCGCTTCGCTCAAGGGGCTACTGGACTTCGTACATCCAGATCAAGTTCGTGGTGAGCTCGCCCTTGTCGGTCCACTGGTACTTGCGCGCCACACCTTGGCCCTCGTACTTGCGGACGTAGTCGAGCATCGCCGGCCGCGTGATGGCGCCCGAGTCGATGCCCTTGAGCAGGATGGTGCCCAGGTCGTAGCCCTCGGTGCTGTAGGTGCCGGGCGCCTGGCCGAACTTCTTCGTGTATTCGTCGGCGAATGCCCCGGTGGCCGGGCCACACGGGCAGGACAGCAACGCACCCTTCGACGCTTCGCCCGCCTGGTTGACGAACTGCTGATCCTTGGTGCCGTCGGCGCTGACGAACGTCGCCGTCACCCCGCCGTCCTTGAGCTGCTGCACGAACGGTGCGGCCTCGGAGTAGTAACCGCTGTAGAAGACCGAATCCGGGGCCGCGCTCTTGATCTGGGTGACCGCGGCCGAGAACTCCTTGTCGCCCTTCTTCACCGAGATGTTGCACGACGAATCGGCAACCGGGCCAAGGGTTTCACGCACAGCCTCGGCCAATCCGAGCCCATAATCGGTGCTGTCGTCGACCACGCACACCTTCTTGTGGCCCAGCGTGTTCTTGAGATAGTTGGCCACCGAGGGACCCTGCACGCCGTCATTGGCCAGGCCTCGGAAGAATGTCCGCCACCCGTTCTCGCTCAACGTGACGTTGGTGGCCGAAGCGGTGGCGGCAACCAGTCCGGCCTGGTTGAACACATCGCCGGTGGCCTTGGTCTCCCCGGAGAACGCCGGTCCGACGAGGCCGATGATCATCGCGTCGTCGACGATCTGCGGCGCCACGCCGGTCGCCTTCTGCGGATCGCCTTCGGTGTCAAAGCTCTTGAGCTGCACCTGGCAGCCGGCGTTGGCGGCGTTGTGCTTGTCGACAGCGAGCTGCACGCCGTTCTTGATGTTGATACCCAGGGCAGCGTCCGGGCCGTTGAGCGCGCCCATCATGCCGAGCATGACGGGCGGGCAGACGGCCTTGCCGTCGCCGGCGGGCTCGGCGGGCGCGACGTCCTGGGCGGCCTTGATCTCGGCACCGTTCTCGTCGATCTGGACCTTCTCGACGATCTTCAAATTGGTCTGCGATGCCCCGCCTTCCGGTGAGGACTGGTCACAGCCGGCAATCGCCAGGGCAACCACACCCGCACTTCCGAGAGCAAATGCTTTCCGTGCCACGCGACCGCGCACGCTTCACCTCCGGGTCAGAGTTGTCAGCGGTACCGACGCCCTGACCTTGCGAGGCCGGGGCGCCGGAGCTTCGGGTAGAACATAGCCAACCACCGGCCCGAGCGCGGGATGTTGAGTCAGGCTTCTTGCGCGTGTGCTGCCTGAACGCGGAATTTCGGCCCGGCAGAAACCCACAATTAACAACCGGGCCGGTCGGTCAGTTCTCCGGAGCGGGTGCTTCCTCGGATTCTTCCAGCGTTTCCAGCACCACTTCGGCCACCCGCCGCATGGTGGTCCGGCGGTCCATCGCGGCCCGCTGGATCCACTTGAAGGCCTCGGGCTCGGTCATCTGGTGTTTGCTCTGCAGCAAACCCTTGGCCCGTTCGACCAGCTTGCGGGTCTCCAACCGGTCCCCCAGCGTCGCGACCTCGTTCTCCAACGCGGCGATCTCGCTGAACCGGCTGACCGCCACCTCGATGGCAGGAACCAGGTCGGTGATGCTGAACGGCTTGACCAGATACGCCATGGCCCCGGCATCACGGGCACGTTCGACCAGTTCACGCTGGCTGAACGCGGTCAGGATGACGATCGGGGCAATGCGCTTGCTGGCGATCTCCGAGGCCGCGTCGATCCCGTCGCGCCGAGGCATCTTGACGTCCATGATCACCAGGTCAGGGTGCAGGGACTCGGCGAGCTCGACGGCCTCCTGTCCGTCACCGGCCTCACCCACGACCTCGTAGCCCTCATCCCGGAGCATCTCGGCGAGATCGAGGCGGATGAGCGCCTCGTCCTCGGCGATGAGCACGCGGCGGGGACTGTCAGCGTCTTTCGGTGACCCGGTCATGGAGAACATTGTGTCGTGGAGGCCGCCGTTCGGCGAGCGCGGGGTTATGAGCTGCTCGATCAAATGTGTGAGCTTCGTGATCGAACGTGCGTTTGAGTAAGGCGCTTGAAGGTTGGAGTGGGCACGTGGCAACGGTTTGCATCCGCCGACTGCGTACCGGTGGTTCCGTGAGGATCGTATGCCGGTGCCTGTTCGCCGGTCGGGTCGGGGATGATCTGGGTCAGATGCTCCGGTGGCCGGGGCCGATCGCACAGTCGTACCTGCGCGGGTGTGTTCGTCGGATCAGCGGTTGGATCCGGACCGGCAGGTCGCCTGACTGGCTGATTGGGCTACCTCGAACGGTCACGTCATTGGTGAAGTTGTTACCGAGGTCGGGTCAGGCCTGAACGGTTAAAGGCCGAAGGTGCACAGGATTTGTCGGACCCGTCTGCTTTCGTGGTTGCCGTGGAACACCGTGGCCGGTTGGCACGCTTCGGGGGTGAGCACCTCGACGCCGCGTTGTCTGTGCTACGCCGCAAGGTCATCCTCACCGACCCGGACGAAACCTCAGCGATCTGGTTCGCGACATGATCGAGGTGCTGACGTGATGTGCGTGCGCCTTTACCGCCGACGGGGCGTTCAGAACCAGACTGCGCGCGCGGTGACAGCAGCCAAGAATGCCGAGGCTGGTGTCGATGGCTAGGTTCGAGATCCCCCCGGGGTGGACGGCACAGGCATACCGGTTCGCATTGGATCCGACCCCAACACAGTTGCGGGCGTTGGCTTCTCATGCGGGCGCGGCACGGTTCGCCCATAACCACATGCTGGCGTTGGTGAAGGCGGTGATGGATCAGCGCGCAGCCGAGCGCACCTACGGCATGCCCGACTCTGAGTTGAGCCCGGTGCTGAGTTGGTCGTTGCCAGCGCTGCGCAAGGTCTGGAATCAACGTAAGCCGTCGTGTGCGCCGTGGTGGGCCGAGAACTCCAAGGAGGCCTACAACACCGGCCTGGACGGGTTGGCACGGGGGCTGGACGCCTGGTCGTCATCGCGGCGCGGCCAGCGCGCCGGACCGGCGGTCGGGTTTCCCCGATTCAAATCGGCTCGCAGCCAGAAGTCGGTGCGGTTCACCACCGGGGCCATCCGGGTCGAGGCCGACCGCCGCCACGTCACCCTGCCGCGACTGGGTACGGTCCGGACGCATGAGTCGACCCGTAAGCTGGCCCGCCGGGTCGAGGCGGGATCCGCGCGGATCTTGTCGGCCACCGTGCGCTGCGACAGCGCCGGGCGCTGGCATTGCGCCCTGCAGGTGATTGTCGAGGCCAAGACGCGGCCGACGCACGCACGCCGGTCGGCCCATCCTGTGGTTGGTGTCGATGTCGGGGTGAAAGCCGATGCCCTACTGGTGGTCGCCACGCCCGACGGTGTTGAAGTCGAGCGTATCGGCGCGCCGAAGTCGTTGACCGCGGCGCAAGCCGGGTTGCGGGCCCTGCAGCGCCGGGCGGCCCGCCAGCGGGGGCCCTACGATCCAGCTGCCAAGGACAAGCGGACGCCGTCGAAGCGGTGGCGCAAAACCCAGGCCCGGATCGGCCGCACGCACTCCCATGCCGCGGCGGTGCGTCGCGACGTGCTGCACAAGGCCACCACCGCCCTGGCCCAGCAGCACGATGTGGTGGTGGTCGAAACCTTGAACGCGGCGGGTATGCGCACCGCCGGTGGGGCCCGCAAGAAGGGGCTGAATCGCGCTTTGGCTGATGCTGCCCTGGCCGAGATCCGTCGCATGCTCGGCTACAAAACTCGTTGGTACGGCTCTCATTTGGAGGAAGTCGACCGGTATTTTCCGTCGTCGAGGATGTGCACGGGCTGTGGGAGGCGAAAGTCAAACCTCACGCTGGCCGATCGAGTCTTCGAGTGTGACGGCTGTGGTATGCGGATCGATCGTGATCTGGGTGCTGCGATCAACCTCGCCCGACTCGGCGTACCCACAGTGTTGGGTGAACAGAGTCCCGCCGGGAGTGGCCCGGTGGCAGGACGTGGAGCCACGCGTGAGACCGACCCCGCACCAGCGGGTGACGCAGCCGGCGATGAAGCGTCAACCCCGCACCACCACATCGTGGATCAGACGGGGACCGCCTCACCGCAAGGCGAGGCTGCCTAATGGGAGCCGAACTCACAGCCGCTCACGGAAAGGCAACGGCCATCCTCTATGGTGTAAAGCCGCAGTACCGATCGGGACGCCCTCGTATCCCAACTGGCAGAGGAAACGGATTCAAAACCCGTACAGTGTGAGTTCGAATCTCACCGAGGGCACCAGGGACCGGCACGTGAACGTAGGTCTTCACGCCCGCCGTGCACACAACCTCAAGCCGCAGTCGGCCCGCAGGATCGAGATTGCTGCGGGGCGTCCGATGAGTACAGAACACCTTCTTGGCCGACGTGCTTTACTGACCATGGCACCTGACCTCCCACCTCCCGTTCATGTCTGACCAGTACGTCTCCCCCACGTTGTCGACGAGACGGACGGCTTCGGTCTCAGACATGTTGAACTGCTGCGTCAGCCATGCGACAGCCTCGTCAACATTGAACGGCATCTCCCCATTGGAATTCTTGAGGTGGCGCTGGTTCTCCGTGCAAAACGCCTCACCTGGCGTCTCCGCCGCAGCTATCGGCAAGGATGCAAGGGCGAAGAAACTACTCAACGCGACTGCACTCACAAAAGTCCTCATCCAAGCCATGTCAATTCTCCGTTCTGTTACCTACGGCGAAAATCCGTCAGCGCCCCTCTTTGTTGGATGGCGACCCAGTCTTATCTGACCGGAACAGGCAGAACGTTCTCCTGCCTGCTCTGTGCGCCACGCCAGCCGACGCAGAAGCAGCGCAGCGTCACGGTGCCATGTCCGGGCAGACGTCTATGTAGACAGCACGCGCGATCTGTTCGGCGGTAGCGAGGCCGAAGTCGTACTCATCAGCGATGCCGCGAGCCGACGACCCCTTGCATACCGCCTCGGCTGCCAGAGCTGTCGGGATACCGCGACTATCGACGAGGTATCCGAGGTCGTGGTTCCTCAGCGCATCCACGTACGGGATTGCCCAATCAAACTCGCTCTCGCAGCAGTCCGCCCGTGCGGTAGGAGGCACCCCCAATGGGATACCGCTACTGGCCAGCAGCATGATCAGCAGCTTCCTCATGGACTCAAAGTTCGCCAAGCTCCGAGGTCCGTCGCCGACGTCGCCCCTCATGCTGCGAATGGTAGATCCTGGTCGTGGTCGTTGCTCGAAGAATCGTTTGCGCCGAGGTCCTGCTGTTCCGGCGCGTCTCACGAAGTACTGCGAACGTCCATGGTCAGCAGCTCAGAACTGGACCCGAAATGCCGGCGGATGCAATGGCCACCACACCGTCATTGGAAGGCAGTGGCGCAGACGGACAGCGCGGCGGGGAGATGCCCGATGAGCGCGGCGACGACAGCGTGCTCAGTACTTTCACCGCCCTGGTCTTGCAGATGACCGCAGCCCGGATCAATCCGCCGTAGCCGAGCATTGCCGGTGGGACACTCAGTACCGCTCCTCCGTGCGCCCGCATGGCCTCCGCGGTCGACGGGTGGCGGCACTAGTCCTGCGGAAAGCGCTTGCACCGCTCGGTCGTAGCTTGGGACCAAACACACCCGCCTGGTAGGTGCCCGACGGTAGGTTGAGCCGTGCGCTGCGTTGCGCCCGCCGGCGGTCGATACCGCGGCGGACGACAGGAGGATCGTGAAAGCCGTTGCGAGAGTAGTCGGATTCGGGCTCGTTGAGCTCATCGTTTTCGGCCTGGTGCTGTTCTTGCTCGCGGGAACATTCGACTACTGGCAAGCCTGGGCTTTTCTGGTGGTGTTCGCCCTCTCAACCTGGATCCCGAGCATCTACCTGCAACGCGCGGACCCCGCGGCGCATCAACGTCGCAAACGCGCCGGGCCGGCCGCCGAAAGCCGCACGCTGCAAAAGGTCCTCATCGCCGGGTGGTACGCCTCGTTGGCAGCCATGGTGGTGGTCAGCGGCCTCGACCATCGCTTCAGTTGGTCCTCGGTGCCGCCGGCGATCTGCGTGGCCGGTGATGTCCTGGTGGCCGTCGGACTGGGCGTCACGAGCCTGGTGGTCATCCAGAACAGCTTCGCGGCCTCCACCGTTCAGGTGGAATCGGACCAGAAGCTGGTGTCCACGGGCCTGTACGGGCTCGTACGCCACCCCATGTACACCGGCAACGTACTGACCATCGTCGGCTTCCCGCTCGCGCTCGGGTCCTACTGGGGGCTCCTGCCCGTCCTCCCCGGACTCCTGATGCTCGTCGTCCGCATCCGCGATGAAGAGAAGCTACTGGTCGAACAATTGGACGGATACCGCGAATACGCGCAGAAAGCGCGCTACCGCCTCGTGCCCTACATGTGGTGATGGCCGCGCCCACCCCACCGGGGTGGGCGCGGCGATCGCTCATTGAGCGGGGGCGTTTTCCAGGTGCTGAGCCAAGCCCCGCACCGACGGGGCGCCGAACAGTGTGAGCACGGTCAACTCGACATCGAGGGCCGCGTTGATCGCCGCGACGGCACGCATCGCGGAAATCGAATCGCCGCCAGAAGCGAAGAACGACTCCTCCACCCCGATGCGGTCCGCCCCCAGCACCTCGGCGTAGATGCTGGCCACGATCTGCTCGACCAAAGTGGCCGGCGGGCAGTAGGCACCACCGGTCTCGTCAGCCCCCGATGCCGGCAGCGGAACGGTCTCTGGCTGAGCCGAGACCGCCTTGCCGGCCCAGCCGTGCAGCCGCCGTTGCCCGGAGCCTTTCACGAAGTCCAACGACGACAAGCGGCGCCCGGGATGGGCGGTCATCTCCACCAACACCTTCTTGAACCGCTCCATCAACGCGTCGATGGATTCCGCGTCGAACACATCGGTGTCGTACTGGACGCGCAGTTCCAGCTCCCGGCCCGGACCGGCCTGCACCGAGATCGGGTAGTGGTAATAGTCGCGGCTACTGAAACCGGTGATGGCCAGCCCGTCCCCACCGGGTTGCGTCCCGGCGTCGGTCGGATAGTTCTCATAGACGAAGACCGTGTCGAACAGCCTGTCCTGGCCGGTGATGCGGTGGATGTCGCTGAGCGCCACATGCTGATGCTCGAGTGTGTCGTTGTGTGCACTCTGCAGTTGATCCAGCAGATCGCCGGTAGTGGTGTCCGGTGTGAAGGTGGCCCGCACCGGCACCGTGTTGATCAGCAGACCCACCATCGAATCCGCACCATCGACCTCGGCGGGCCGGCCCGAGACGACGGTGCCGAATGCCACGTCGGACTGGCCGGTCAGTGAACTCAGCAGCATTGCCCAGGCACCCTGCAGCACCACGTTGACCGTGGTGTGATGCGAACGCGCCAGCTTGGTGAGCGCCCGGGTGGTCTTCGCCGGCACCCGGTAGGAGTCGACGCGACGCTCCCCGAACCGCAACTTCTGCGGCGGCCCAACGAGAATCGGGGTGTCGAACCCGGCCAGCACCTCACGCCACGCGGCGTGCGCGGCCGGGCGATCGCGTTCGGCCAGCCACGTCATGAACCTGCGGTACGGCGAGGCCGCGGGCAACCGCAGCCCGTGGTAGCCGGCGAAGATCTCCTGCATCAGAATCGGCATCGACCAGCCGTCCAACACGATGTGGTGATTGGTCAGGACGAAGCGGTGGCGGTCGCCCGCGATGCGGATGAGCGCGGCCCGGAAGGCGGGTTGGTTCCCGAGGTCGCACACCGCTGCACGCTCGGCCGCAAGGATCTCCTCGATCTCTGCGGCGATGCCAATGCCGTTGGCGTCCAACTCGATATACCGCCAGGGTGCCACGGGTTCAGCGGGAATTGCCTGCACGGGCTGCCCGAACTGTGGGCAGAAGCGGGCCGCCAGATGCGGATGCCGGGCGACCACGGTCTGCACGGCATCGTGGAGCTGGTTCACGTCGAGCGGGCCGCTCAGTGCGAGATCCAGCTGCACCGCATACACATCATCTCCGGAGCTGCTGGCCACTCCGGCGTGATACAGGAGTCCTTCCTGCAATGGCGTCAGTGGCAGCACATCGGAAATGGGGGATTCTGCGTGCAGCGCGTCGATCTGCTGCTGGCTCAGTCGAACCGGGGCGATGTCGGACGGAGCCAACCCGCCCCCACCCCGCCTGACATGGGCGCAGATACCCGCCAGGGCGTCGAACCACAGGCGGCTGATCCGCGTGACAGCGGTGTGATCGAGTGCCGACGGCGCAAATGTCCAGGTGGCGTTCAGATGCGGGCCGGTGTCGGTGTCGATCGTGACGGCGTTGAGCTCGACGGAGTGCGCCAGCGCAATGGGGATCGCCCCGGCTGCGCCGGTCATCGACAAGCCGTCCTGGCTGAACCGCCACACATCCCCCGAGGCGAAAGCAGCCGGGGAGCCCAACCGTCCGAGGTAGTTGAACCCGATCACGGGATCGGATCCCGCCAGGTCCACGTCGGGGTTGAGATACCGCAGCAGACCATAGGTCAACCCATCGGGCAGCGCTCGAAGCTGCTCCTTGGCCTCCTTGATCACCGCACCGAGCGCGGCATCACCGGCCACCACCTGTGTCCACCGCAGCCCGCCTCCGCGGGCTCCGAAGCTCAACGACACCGGGTACTTGGTGGTGAACCATCCGACCGTGCGCGAGAGGTCGACATCGCGATCGTCGGCGCCGCCCAACCCCGCCAATTCCTCTTGGCGCCCATGACCTTCCACGTCGATGGCGACCGGCGCGCCGCCGGTTCCCAGGTACTGCGTCCAGGCGAGGGCAAAGGCGATCAACAGGATTTCCTGCACGCCGGCGTGAAATGCCGCAGGAACCTCGCCGAGGAGCATGCGCGTGGTCTCGACGTCCAGAAACTCCGTGAGGTACCCGGCGGTGGCGAACGTGTCTTCCGCCGGTCGGGGTGCCGGCAACGCGGCCGGGACGGACGTCACCTGCCGCCACGTGTCCACGTGGCCGACGATCTCGGGATGGTGTGCGTGCTCGGCAAGCAGGTTGGCCCATCCGGTGAACGACGTTCCGGCGGGCGGCAACAGCACCGGCTGCCCGCCACGATGCTGAGTCCAGGCGATGTTGAGATCCTCCAGCACAATTCGCCAGGACACCCCGTCGATGGCCAGATGGTGGACGACCAGTGCCAGTTGGCCCGTGGTCGAACTCCACAACGCGCTCAACATCGCTCCGGCAGCAGGATTCAACCGCGACCGGGCCGCCGCCAGCGCGTCTTCCGTCAGCACGTCCACGGTGCGCAGGTAGTCGCGGGCATCCACCCCGTCCGCCTGCGGCACCGTGAGAGACCAGCCGCCCGATCCGTCGTCTCCCGCCCGCAATCGGAGCATGCCGTGCCGATCGAGCAAGGCCTGCAACAGGACTACGACGTCGTCCTCGGCGGCGCCGGTCGGGGCCTGCAGCACCACAGTCTGATTGAACTCGTCGACCGGACCGTCGGGAGTTTCCAGGCCCTTCAGCCACCGCATGATCGGGGTCGGTACCACCGGTCCGAGTCCCTCGTCGATCTCGCCGCTCGCGCCGCCGGCCATCCTGACCACCCGCGCCAACCGGGCCACGGTCTGCTGGACGAAGATGTCGCGCGGACGACCGGTCAAACCGGCACCGTGCGCCCGCCAGATCACCTGCATGGCCGAAATGCTGTCGCCACCAAGGTCGAAGAACGACTCGTCGACTCCGACCTGCTCCAGTCCGAGGACTTGCGCGAAGATGCCGGCCAGGATTTCCTCTAGTTCAGTGGCCGGGGCGCGGTAGTGATCGACGTCTTGATACTCGGGCGCCGGCAGGGCGCGGGTGTCGAGCTTGCCATTGACCGTCAAGGGCAACGCCTCGACGGCGACGATGGCGGTGGGCACCATGTAGGGCGGCAGCGTCTCCCCCAACGTGGCGCGCAGTTCCGCGGGGTCGCCGTCCCCGGTGATGTAACCGACCAGGCGCTTGTCGCCGGGACGGTCTTCCCGGGCGATCACCACCGCCTGCTCGACACCGTCCAAAGCCATCAGCGCCGACTGGATCTCACCCAGCTCGATCCGGTAGCCACGGATCTTGACCTGCTCATCGGCACGGCCCAAGTACTGCAGTTCTCCGTCAGCACGCCAACACACCAGATCGCCGGTGCGGTACATCCGCTGTCCCGGCGCTCCGAACGGGCACGCCACGAACCTCAACGAGCTCAACCCGGCCCGGCCCACATATCCGGCGCCCAAACCGGCACCGGCCACATACAGCTCCCCCACCACGCCGACCGGTACCGGCTGCAACGAGCGATCGAGTACGAAGAACGCAAGATGGTCCAGCGGCACACCGATCGGGCTGACACTGCCTTCGACATCGGCGGCGGTGATCTCACGGAAGGAGGCGTGCACCGTTGTCTCGGTGATGCCGTACATGTTGATCAACCGCGGTAACACCGGATGGTCCTGCAACCACTCACCCAGCCGCGCAGGCTCCAGTGCCTCACCACCGAACACCACCAACTCGAGATGGAGTTCAGACTCCAGCGCGACGGAAAGCTCATCCGCGGTCTGCAATGCATAGAACGCCGACGGCGTCTGGCTCAACACGTTGACGCGTTCATCGACCAGCAACGCATGGAACTCTTCAGGCGACCGCGCCACCGAATCGGACACCACCACCAACCGCCCGCCGTGCAACAGGGCGCCAAAGATCTCCCAGACCGAGAAGTCGAAAGCCAGCGAATGACTTTGTGACCACACCAGATCGGCCGACAGCTTCAGATCGGTATCCAGCGCCTCCAGCAGCCGGATCACATTGCGGTGCGGGATCGCGACACCCTTCGGCACGCCGGTGGTGCCCGAGGTGTAGATCAGATAGGCGACGTCGTCAGGTGCGGGTCCGCCGTGTGGGGCACTACTAGGCCGGGAGGCGGTCGGAGCCTGGTCGACGGCAATCACCGTCAACTCATGCGCGCTCAGTCGGCGGGCCAGATCGGTGGTGGTGACCACGGCAACCGGCGCGGAATCGGCGAGGACGAACTCCAACCGCGAGTCGGGCACCGCCGGATCGATGGGCACATACGCCGCACCGGTCTTGAGTACCGCGAAAATCGCGACGATCGACTCGATCGACCGGGTGAACAGTAACGCCACCCGATGCCCCGGACCCACCCCGTGCTCGACCAGCAGGTGCGCCAACCGATTTGCCGCCTGATCGAGGTCCTCGTAGGTGATCCCGCTTCCTTCGAAACTGACGGCCACCGCGCCAGGGTCGCGGGCCACCTGCGCCTCGAAGAGTGCCGGAATCGACACCGGTGCGGGTGCCGGACGGGTCAGCGTCGCCCGGTTGCCCACCTCGTCCAGTCGCTTCTGCTCATCGGCATCGAGCACATCGATCGCGGACAAGCGGCGGGTCTGGTCGGCGGCCATCGCCTCGAGCACCCGCTGCAACCGATCGACCAACGCTTCGATGCTGTCGCCGTCGAACAGGTCGGTGCGGAACTCGACGGTCCCGGAAATGCCTGCAGCCTCGCCGGTTTCGGTCCACCGCTCGGCCAACGAAAAAGATAGGTCCATGCGGGCGGTGTGGGTGTCCAGCGGTAGCTGAGTGACCTGCAGGTCCCCCAGCGCCACCGCGGAATCGCCGGTCGCTCCGGGAACGTTCTGCCAGGCCAGCATCACCTGCACCAGCGGGTGATGGGCCAGGGACCGGGACGGATTGAGCCGCTCGACGAGCACCTCGAAGGGCACATCTTGGTGCTCGAATGCACCGAGACTGCGCGCCCGTACCTGCGCCAGGATCTCGGCAACGCTGGGATCTCCTGTCAGGTCCACGCGCAACACCAAAGTGTTGACGAAGAACCCGATCAGCTCATCGAGGGCGGGGTCGCGGCGTCCGGCGATCGGGAATCCCACCGCCACATCCGAACTCGAGCTGAGTTTCGAGAGCAGCACCGCCAGGGCGGCCTGCATGACCATGAACTTGGTCGCGTTGTGATCACGGGCTAGGCGGGCTACCTGCTGCTGCAGAGCGGCCGGCCACTCCACATCGACCCGGTCCCCGTTCTGGTCGGCGACCAAGGGATAGGGCCGGTCGGTCGGCAACGCCAAGCGCTCGGGCATCCCGGCCAGGTTGTCCGCCCAGAATCCCAACTGCTCGGAGATACGGCTGCCGCTGTCCTCCAGATCGCCGAGCTCCGCGCGCTGCCACAGGGTGTAATCCGCGTACTGGACCGCCAAGGGCTGCCAGCCGGGAGCCTGCCCAGCACACCGTCCGGCGTAGGCGACTCCCAGATCCGCCACCAGCGGAGTGATCGACCAACCGTCGGCGGCGATGTGGTGCACCACGGCCACCAGCACGTGCTCGTCGTCTGCCGTCCGAAACACCTTTGCCCGCAGGGGGATCTCGTTGGCGAGGTCGAAGCTGTGCCGCGCCGCCTGCTCGATCCCCTCCTGCAACCGGTCGGGTGCCCAGTCGACGGCATCGATGACTTCCCAACCGAATTCGGTCTGCTCGGCGGGAACGATCAGCTGTTGAGGCGTGCCGTCTACCGTCGGGAACAACGTGCGCAGGCTCTCGTGGCGCTGTAACACGTCGGCGAATGCCGCACCGAGGGCATCGACATCGAGCGGACCGGTGAGGCGCAGCCCGGCCGCCAGGTTGTAAACCGGTGACGGCCCGTTCAATTGGTCGATGAACCACAGTCGGCTTTGCGCGAAGGACAACGGCATCACCGTCGGCCGCTCGCCGGCCACCAAGGGCTGTTGTCGACCTTCGTCACCACCGATGCGAGGCGTCAACTGGGCGACCGTGGGAGCGTCGAAGATGACACGCTCTTCCAGTCCGGCGTCCAGGGTCCGATTGAGCGCAGCGACCAACCGCATGGCTTGCAGCGAATCGCCACCGAGATCGAAGAACGAGTCGTCAATGCCGACGCGGTCCAACCCGAGGACCTGAGCATAGATGCCGGCCACGATCTCCTCGGTGGGCGTGGTCGGAGCGCGGTAATCGTCGATGTGCTGGAATTCGGGTGCAGGCAACGCCTTTTTGTCGAGCTTGCCGTTGACGGTCAGCGGGAACGCGTCCAAGGTAACCACGGCCGTCGGCACCATGTAGGGCGGCAGCGTCTCGGCCAGATCCGCCCGTGCCACGGACGGATCGACCGTCCCGATCAGGTAACCGACCAGCCGCTTGTCGCCGGGACGGTCCTCCCGGGCGATCACCACCGCCTGCTCGACACCGTCCAACGCCAGCAACGCGGCCTGGATCTCACCGAGCTCGATCCGGTAGCCACGAATCTTGACCTGCTCATCGGCACGACCCAGATACTGCAGCTGCCCATCTGTGCCCCAGCGCACCAGATCCCCGGTGCGATACATCCGCATACCCGGTGCACCCTCGCTACCGAAGGGACAGGCCACAAATCGTGTCGAGCTCAACGGAGCCCGGCCCACATAGCCATAACCCAAACCCGCACCGGCCACGTACAACTCGCCCACCACACCGGCAGCCACCGGACGCAACCGGCCGTCGAGCACGAAAAACGCGAGATCAGCCAACGGTCCACCGATGGGTGACACCGCATCTCCCACATCGGCCGCGGTGATCTCACGGAACGAGGCATGCACCGTCGTCTCGGTGATCCCGTACATGTTGATCAACCGGGGCGATCCCGGATGCACAGCCAACCACGGCCCGAGCCGGGAAGGATCCAGCGCCTCTCCGCCGAACACCACCACCTCGAGGGCCAGCCAGTTCTCCAGCCGGTCCGTGTCCACCGCGGCCAACGCATAGAACGCCGACGGAGTCTGACTCAACACACTGACCCGCTCAGCGACCAACAGGGTATGGAACTCCTCGGCCGAACGGGTCACCGATTCGGGCACCACGACGAGCCGCGCACCATGCAGCAGCGCACCGAAGATCTCCCACACCGAGAAGTCGAACGCCAACGAATGGCACTGCGTCCACACCTGACCCGGCGACAACGCCACATCACGATCGATCGCATCCAACAACCGCGTCACGTTCCGGTGCGGAATCGCCACACCCTTGGGCACACCCGTAGTGCCCGAGGTGTAGATCAGATAGGCGACATCATCGGCGGCCGGTTCGATCAGTGGCGCGGTGCCCGGCCGGCTGATCACCTCGGGATCATCGACGTCGATCACCGTCAACCCGCGCCCACTCAGCCGATCCATCAGATCGGCGGTGCTGACCACTGCTACCGGCGCTGAATCAGCGAGGACGAATTCTATGCGGGCATCCGGTACCGACGGATCGATCGGCACATATGCCGCACCGGTCTTGAGCACACCCAGGATCGCCACGATCGCCTCAACCGACCGCGGAAACAGCAGCGCAACCCGCTGCCCCGGACCGACACCGCGCTCGACAAGCAAGTGCGCCAACCGATTCGCAGCCTGATCCAGGTCCCCGTACGTGATGTGGCGGCCGGCGCAGCTGACGGCAACCGCAGCCGGATCACGCCCCACCTGCGCGGCGAACAACACCGGAATCGCCGCTGACGACTTCGGCGCCGCCCCGTTCAAGGCTGCGCGATTACCCCACTCGTCCAGTTCCTCAAGATCATCGTCGTCGTCCAGATCCATCGACAACAATCGCCGGTTGGCGTCTGCACTCACGATTGTTGTTCCTCCCCGGTCATGGCCTCCAGCACCCGCTGGAAACGCCCGACGATCTTGTTGACGCGTTTGGCGGTGAACACGTCCGTGTCGAACTCGACACGGAGAACCAGCTCCGTCCCCGGCATCGCTTGCAGGGTCAGCGGATAGTGGTTGTACTCACGGCCGTTGACCTCCGTGATGGCCAATCCGTCGGCCATCGATGCCGCCACGTTCTCCACCGGATAGTTCTGGTACACGAACAGGGTGTCGAACAGTTGATCGTGGCCGATGGCACGGTGGATCTCGCTGAGTGCCAGATGCTGGTGGTCGAGGGTGTCGCCGTGCCGTCGTTGCAGTTCGTCGAGCAGGCCGGCGATGGTGGTGTCCGGCGTGATGGTGGCCCGCACCGGCACCGTGTTGATGAGCAGGCCGACCATCGAATCCGCGCCGGCCACTTCTGCCGATCGACCCGAGACCGCAACGCCGAACGCCACATCCTGCTGACCGGTGAGCCACATGAGCACCTGCGCCCAGGCGGCTTGCAGCACGGTGTTGGCGGTGGTGTGTTGCGAGCGGGCGAGCTCGTTGACGGCCCGGGTGGTTTCGGCGGGCAGCCGGAACGTCTCGGTGGCTCGCCGCCCCGGCCGGGTCCGGTTCGGCGCGACCAGTGTCGGTGTCGCGAAACCAGCTAGAACCTCACGCCACGCGGCATGGGCAGCATCGACATCCCGCTCGGCCATCCACGTCACAAATCGGCGATACGACCCGGGAGCCGGCAGGCGTTGTCCGTAGTAGCCCGCGAATATCTCCTGCAGCAGGATCGGCAGTGACCAGCCGTCGAGCACGATGTGGTGATACGTCATGACGAACCGGTGCTCGCCGTCGGCGGTCCGGATCAGCGCCGCGCGGAAGGCCGAGTGGTGGGCCAGATCGCAGACCGCGGCACGCTCGCCGGCGCACAGCTGCTGCACATCTGTGTCCGTGGCCATTTCGAGGTACCGCCAGGGCACATCGGGATCCGCCGGAATGATCTGCACGGGTTCGTCGAATCGCTTGTCGAAGCGGGCCGCGAGGTTCGGGTGGCGCCCGACCACCGCACGCACTGCCTCGCGCAGCCGGTCGGGGTCCAGCGGGCCGGTGACCGTGACATCGAGCTGCATGGCGTAGACATCGTCTTCGTCATTACCGCGGGTTGCGTTGGCCTGGAACAGGAGTCCCCGCTGCAGCGGTGTCAAGGGCAGAACGTCGGCAAGGTCGTGGTCCTGGCTCAGCTCATCGATCTGAGACTGGGTGAGATCCGCCGGAACGACGTCAGACGGGGTCAGACCGCCGCCACCCCCACGGACGTGTGCACAGATACCGGTGAGGGCGTCGAACCAGAGTTGGCTGAGCCGGCCGACCTGCGCCTCGTCCAGAGCCGACGGGGCCCACGTCCACGAGGCGTAAAGACTTGGACCGTCCTCGGTTTCGGCCGTGCTCGCGTTCAGTTCGACGGTATGCCCGAGTGGCATCGGAATCGCCGCGGCAGTCGTGGCGGCCGCCGCTCCGTCGACGCTGACCTGCCACAGCCCGGTCATATCCGCGTGCTGCGCCGCGCCCGATCCGCCCAACCTACCGAGGTAGTTGAATCCGACCGCAGGGTCGGAACCGGACAGATCGATGTCTGGGTTGAGGTAGCGCAGCAGTCCGTATGTCATTCCCTCGGGCAGCGAACGCAGTTGTTCCTTGGCGTCTTTGACCACGCGGCCGAGTGCCGGATCACCGGCCTTCACGTCAGACCAGCTCAGGCCCGTCTGGCGCGGTCCGACGTCCGTCGCGACGTTGAGCACCACCGGGTACTTGGTGGTGAACCAGCCTACGGTGCGGGACAGGTCGACGACACGATCGGAAAGCCCACCCAGCTCTGCCAATTCCTCGTGACGGCCGTGGCCCTCGACATCGATGGCCACCGGCAGGGTAACTCCCAGGAACTGCGTCAAGGCCAACCCGTAGGCGATCAGCAGGATGTCCTGCACCCCGGCATGGAACGCTGCGGGGACTTCGCCGAGCAGTGCCCGCGTCGTCTCGACATCCAGCGACGCGGTGAGGTGACCGGCGGTGGCATACGTGTCCCGCTCGGGTTGCACCGCAGGCAGCACGGATGGAGTCGCCAACGCTCGGCGCCAATCGTCGGCGTGAGCCTCCACCGAGACGGAGCGGGCGTGCTCGTCGAGCAGTGCGGCCCACTGCGCGAAGGACGTACCCGTCACCGGCAATTCCACCGACTGGCCCTGGCAGTGCTGGGCCCAGGCGATGTTGAGGTCTTCCAACAGGATCCGCCACGAGACCGCGTCGACGGCCAGGTGGTGAATGGTCAACACCAACTGCTGGGTGGATGTCACCCACAGCGCGCTCATCATGGTCCCTGCGGCCGGGTCGAGTCGCGACCGGGCTGCCGCCAACGCCTCATCCGAGAGCACGTCGACCGACTCCAGATGTGCTCGCGCCGAACCCTTCTCGGGGACCAGCAATGACCAGTTCCCGGCGTGGTCGTACTCGGCACGCAGCCGCAGCATGGCATGCCGGTCCAGCAGAGCACTCAAGACCAACTCGGCGTCGGACTCGGAGGCTCCCGGCGGGGCCTGGACCACCACCGTCTGGTTGAACTCGCCGGTCGGGCCCCCGGCCCGCTCCACCTGTTCCAGCCAGCGCATGATCGGGGTCGCCGCCACCGGCCCGATCCCCTCGTCGACCGGACCGTCGTCATCGCTCGTCACGCCAACCACTTGTGCCAGTCGGGCGACTGTCTGCTCGACGAAAATGTCACGCGGACGGCACATCACGCCGCACGCCCGGGCCTGGGCGACCACCTGCATGGACAGGATGCTGTCTCCGCCCAGATCGAAGAATGATTCGTCGACCCCGACCCGCTCGAGGCCGAGAACCTGGGCGTAGATGCCGGTGAGGATCTCCTCGACGTGGGTGGAGGGTGCGCGGTACCGATCGGTGTCCTGGTACTCCGGTGGCGGCAGCGCGCGGGTGTCGAGTTTGCCGTTGACCGTCAACGGCAGCGCCTCCAGCACCACGATCGCGGTCGGGACCATGTATGGGGGCAGTCGGTCGGCCAACGCCTTTCGCATCGCGCCCGGATCCACTGTCCCGGTTGTCTCTTCGGTGACATAGCCGACCAGGCGCTTGATGCCCGGATGGTCCTCGCGGGCGATCACCACCGCCTGCCCCACGCCGTCCAACCCACCCAAAGTGGCCTGCACTTCGCCGAGCTCGATGCGGTATCCACGGATCTTGACCTGGTCATCGGCGCGACCCAGGTACTGCAGCTGTCCGTCGGCACGCCAGCTGACGAGATCCCCGGTGCGGTACATCCGCGTCGCGGGTTCCCCCGGCTCGCCGAACGGGCAGGCAACGAACCGGGCTGCGGTCAAGGCCGACCGGCCGAGGTAGCCGCACGCCACGCCGTCGCCGGCCACGTACAGCTCGCCGACCACTCCGGGCGCCACCGGGCACAGCCACTCGTCCAACACGAACAGCGCAGACGTAGCGACGGGCGCACCGATGGGTGCGGCGCCCGAGTTCGGCCCCAGGGGCGCGCTCATCGACGCGTACACCGTGATCTCGGTGGGTCCGTAGGCGTTGATCACTACCCGCCCGGGGGCCCAGCGATCAACCACCTCACCGGGGCAGGCCTCACCACCGAGCAGCAACGCGACCGATTCCAGGCCCTGCGGTGACAGCGCCCCGGCGGCCGACGGTGTCTGGGTGAGCACGTTGACCTGCTCGCGGACCAGCAGGGCATGGAAATCGTCCGGTGAGCTCACCACCGACTCGGGCACGACCACAAGGCGCGCACCACCCAGCAGAGCCGCCCAGATCTCCCACACGGAGAAGTCGAAGGCGTACGAATGGCACTGCGTCCACACCTGATTCGCCGGGAGGTCCTCAGGTGTGGACCGGGCCAGGTGCGTCAGATTGTCGTGGGTGACCGCCACGCCCTTGGGCAGACCGGTGGTTCCCGAGGTGTAGATCAGGTAGGCGATGCCTTCGGGCGCTGGGTCGGGCAGTGGTGTAGCCGGTTGGTCGGCCAAGGCCGGATCGTGAATGTCGATGATCTGCAGGCGATGTCCGGCCAACAGATCAGCCAATGCGGCGGTGGTGACCGCGACGACAGGTGCGGCATCGGCCAACATGAACTCGATCCGGGTCGCGGGCAGCGCCGGGTCGATCGCCAGGTACGCCGCTCCGGTCTTCAGCGTCGCCAGCATCGCGACGATCGCCTCCGCGGAGCGGTCCAGTAGCAGGGCCACGCAGGTTCCGGGACCGGCGCCGTACCCGATCATCTGTTGGGCCAACCGGTTAGCGGCCTCGTCGAGTCCGCAGTAGGTCAGCGAATGCCCGTCGGAGGTCACCGCGACGGCCTCCGGAGCCCGAGCGACCTGGGCGGCGAACAGCTCGGGAACCGATACCGGTGTGCGGGTGGACCGGGCGAGTGCGGCCCGGTTGCCGATCACGTCGAGGTGGGCGTGTTCAACAGCGTCGAGTAGGTCGAGCGAGGACAGATGCCGGTCGGTGTCGGCGGTCATCGCGACCAGCACCTGCTCGAATCGTTTGACCAGTGTTTCGATGCTCGCCGCGTCGAACACGTCGGTGCGGAACTCCACCGTGCCGCCGATCCCGGCGGGTGCCCCGTCCGCGGTGCGGCGTTCGGCCAGCGAGAAGCTCAGATCCATTCGCGCCGTGTGGGTGTCCGTCGGCATCTGGCTGACCTCAAGATCGCCGAGCGCGAGCCCGGAGCCTGATGCGTTCGTGGCCTGTCCGGGGACGTTCTGCCACGCCAGCGCCACCTGAATCAATGGGTGATGGGTCAGGGAGCGGGTCGGATTGAGCCGATCGACGAGCACCTCGAACGGCACATCCTGATGCTCGTAGGCGGCCAGGCTGCGCGCCCGCACCTGGGCGAGCAAGTCAGCCACGGTGGGGTCACCGGCCAGGTCGGCCCGCAGCACCAGGGTGTTGACGAAGAAGCCGATCAGCTCATCAAGCGCAGGATCCCGGCGTCCGGCGATGGGGAAACCCACTGCCACATCGGAACTTCCGCTGAGTTTGGAGAGCACGGTCAGTAGCGCCGTCTGCAGCACCATGAAGCTGGTCGCGTTGTGCTCCCGCGCCACCCGGGCCACCTGCTGCTGCAGGTCGGCGGACCAGTCAAGGTCGATCGTGGCGCCGCGCTGATCGGCGGCCGGTGGGTAGGGGCGGTCGGTGGGCAGATCCACCCGTTCGGGCATGCCGGCCAGGGCATCCTGCCAGTACGCCAGCTGCGAGGCGATCCGGCTCTGACTGTCGCCCAGGTCGCCGAACTGCGCGCGTTGCCACAACGTGTAATCGACGTACTGGACTGCCAGATCAGCCCAGCCGGGCGTCCGTCCAGAGCTTCGGCCCGCATAGGCCACCCCCAGGTCAGCCACCAGCGGAGTGACCGACCAACCGTCGGCAGCGATGTGGTGCACCACTGCCGCCAGTACGTGTTCGTCGTCGGCAAGGCGGAAGAGTCGCGCCCGCAACGGTATTTCGGCGGACAGGTCGAACGTGTGACCCGCGGCGTCGCCGATGGCCTGCTGCAACCGCTCCGTGGTCCAACCGGTGGCATCAACGACATCCCAGCCGAACTGGGCGTCCTCGACTGCCACCACCGACTGCCGCGGAATTCCGTCGACGGCCGGGAACACCGTGCGCAGGCTCTCGTGGCGGGCCACCACATCGGCCAGCGCCACACCCAACGCCTCGACATCGAGCGCCCCGCTGATCCGGAGTGCGGTCGGCATGTTGTAGACCGGTGACGGGCCCTGTAATTGGTCCAGGAACCACAGCCGGGACTGCGCGAACGACAGCGGAATCACCGCGGGCCGCTGACCGGCCACCAGCGGATCCAGGCGTGCCGATTCCCCGCCGATGCGGGGCGCCAGTTGTGCCACCGTCGGCGCTTCGAACAGCACCCGCACCGCAAGGCCGGTGTCCAGGGCCGTGTTCACCGCGGCGACCAGACGCATCGCAGACAGCGAATCTCCGCCGAGGTCGAAGAACGAGTCGTCAACTCCGACCCGCTCCACGCCGAGCACGCGGGCGTAGATCTCGGTCAGGATCTCCTCGGTGGGGTTCGCCGGGGCGCGGTAGTGGTCGATGTCCTGGTACTCGGGTGCCGGCAGGGCCCGGGTGTTCAGTTTTCCGTTGGGGGTCAACGGCAACGCCGCCAGGACGACCACGGCGGCCGGAACCATATAGGACGGGAGCTGCTCGGCGAGCTGGGCACGCAGCTTGCCCGGCTCCGCTGTCCCGGTCACATAACCCACCAGCCGCACGGTGTCGGGGCGGTCCGCACGAGCGACCACCGCCGCCTGATCGACGCCGTCCAAACCGGCCAGCACTGCCTGGATCTCGCCGAGCTCGATGCGGTATCCGCGGATCTTGACCTGCTCGTCAGCACGTCCCACATAGCGCAATTGACCGTCGGCGTCCCAGGACACCAGGTCGCCGGTGCGATACATGCGGGCGCCCGGTACGCCGAACGGGCAGGCGACGAAACGTGCGCCGGTCAGGTCGGCCCGGCCCATGTACCCGAGACCCACGCCGCGGCCGGCCACGTACAACTCCCCGACTACGCCGGGCGGCACCTGCCGCATCGATCCGTCCAGCACGAACAGCGCCGCGCCAGGTACCGGCGCACCGATCGACGGCGCCCCGGACCCGGTGCTCAAAGGCGCAGTCCTGGAAGCACATATCGTGGTTTCGGTCGGGCCGTAGGCGTTGACCATCACCCGCCCGGGCGCCCAACGGTCCACCGTGTCGGCCGAGCAGGCCTCACCGGCCACCAACAACGTCACCCCGGCCAACCGCTCAGGCGACAACATCGCCACCGCCGACGGGGTCTGGCTCAACACGTCGACCTGTTCGGCAACGAGCATGGCCTGCAGGTCTTCTGGTGAGCGAGCCACCGATTCGGGCACGACCACCAGTCGGCCACCGTGCAGCAGCGCGCCCCAGATCTCCTCGACCGAGGCATCGAAGGCGTAGGAATGCCACTGCGTCCAGGTCTTTCCGGCCAGGAAGGTGTCCGGAGTCCCCAGCAGCTCGGTCACGTTGCGGTGGGTGATCGCCACGCCTTTGGGGACACCGGTGGTGCCCGACGTGTAGATCAGATACGCGATATCGTCCGGGCTCGGCGCAGCGAGTCGGATGCCGGCGGCCCCGTCGAGATCCGGGTGTGCGGCCTCGGCGGTGTCACCGACGTCGATGACCAGCACGTCGCATCCGGCCAGCCGGTCGGCGAGACCCGCGGTGATGACCGCGGCGGCCGGCGCGGCGTCGGCGAGCATGAATTCGATCCGCGCATCGGGTAGCACCGGGTCGATCGGCAGATACGCCGCCCCGGTCCTGAGCACGGCCAGCATGGCCACCACCGCATCCGCCGAGCGCTCCGCCAGCAGTGCCACGCATGCCCCCGGGCCGACTCCATGGGCAGCCAGCTTGTGGGCCAACCGGTGCGCGGCAGTATCGAGTTCCAGGTAGGTCATGCTGCGACCGTCGGCGGTGATGGCCACCGCCTCGGGTGCCCGGGCGACCTGTACGGCGAACAACTCCGGAATCGAGACGGCGGACCGGTCCGGTTCGGGGGTCGTCAGCACTGCCCGGTTGCCCCAGCCGTCGAGGCGGGCATGCTCGGCCTCGTCGAGCAGATCCAGAGACGACAGCCGCTGGGTGGGATCGGTTGTCATCGCTGCCAATACGCGTTGCCAGCGCGCGATCAGCGCCTCGATGCTGGCCGCGTCGAACACGTCGGTGCGGAATTCCACCGCCCCGCCGATCCCGGCGGGCTCACCGTCGGAGGTCCACCGTTCTCCGAGGGACAAGGTCAGGTCCATTCTGGCGGTCTGGGTGTCCAGCGGCAGCGGTGTCACCTGAAGATCGCCCAGGGTCAGTCCGTCCGCCGGACCGGTGTCCTGCCAGGGAAGGTTCTGCCAAGCCAACGCGACCTGCACCAGCGGATGACGGGTGAGGCTCCGGGTCGGATTGAGGCGTTCCACCAGAACTTCGAAGGGCACGTCCTGGTTCTCGAAGGCGGCCAGGGTGCGAGTCCGCACCTGCACCAGCAACTCCGCCACCGTGGGATCCCCATCCAGATCCACTCGCAACACCAAGTTGTTGACGAAGAAGCCCACCAGCTCATCGAGGGCTGCGTTACCGCGCCCGGCGATCGGGAAACCAACGGCCACATCTGAACTCGCGCCCAGGCTGGACAGCACAACGGCCAGGGAAGCCTGCATCACCATGAAGTTGGTCGCGCTGTGCTCGGCGGCCACCTCGTTCACCCGCTGCTGCAACTCGACCGGCCAGTCCACCGCCACGGTGGACCCGCGCTGATCGGCAACCGGCGGGTAGGGACGGTCGGTCGGCAGGGCCAGGTGTTCGGGCAGGCCCGCCAGCGCCTCTTCCCAGTAGGCCAGTTGCGCGGCGATCGGACTGTCGGTGTCGTCGAGATCACCGAGCTGCGCACGCTGCCACAGCGTGTAGTCGACGTACTGCACCGGCAGCGGCTCCCAATCGGGAGCCTCTCCCCTGCTCCTGCCGGCGTAGGCCACGCTCAGGTCACGTACCAGCGGGGTCAGGGACCACCCGTCGGCGGCGATATGGTGCACGACGGCCACCAGTACGTGCTCATCGTCGGCGACGCGGAAAAGCTTTGCCCGCAACGGTATCTCGGCAGCCAGGTCGAAGCTGTACCGCACCGTCTCGGCGATGCCCTCCTCGAGCGCACCGGCCGGCCAACCGGTGGCATCCACGACGCCCCAACCGAACTCGATTGCGTCGACCGGCGTCACCACCTGCCGAGGCGTTCCCTCCGGCGCGTCGAACAACGTCCGCAGGCTCTCATGACGAGCGACCACATCGGCGAGCGCCGCACCCAATGCATCCGCGTCGAGGTGCCCGTGCAGTCGCAGACCGACCGGCATGTTGTACACCGGGGACGGCCCCTGGAACTGGTCGACGAACCACAACCGGTTCTGGGCGAACGACAGTGGGATCACATCGGGGCGTTCCCCGGCCACCAGTGGCTCCAGGCGCCCTGCGCGTTCACTGACATGCAGGGCCAATTGGGCGACGGTGGGGGCTTCGAACACCGTGCGTACCGAAAGTTCGGTGTCCAGAGCGGCGTTGATCGCGGAGACCAGACGCATCGTCGAGACCGAATCCCCGCCCAGATCGAAGAACGAGTCGTCGGCGCCCACCCGCTCCACGCCGAGGACGCGGGCGAAGATTCCGGCCAGGATCTCCTCGTCGGGGCCGGCGGGCGCACGGTAGTGACCGGTGTCCTGGAAGTCCGGCGCCGGCAGCGCCCGGGCGTCGAGTTTGCCGTTCACCGTCACCGGCAGCGCGGCCAGCGCCACCACCGAGGCGGGAACCATGTAGCCCGGCAACCGTTCGGCCAACGCGGCGCGTGCCTGGACCGGATCGGCCGTCCCGGTGATGTAGCCGACCAGTCGCTTGTCACCCGGGTTGTCCTCGCGGGCGATCACCGCCGCTTGGTCGACTCCCTCGAGTGCGGTGAGCGCAGACTGGATCTCGCCGAGCTCGATGCGGTACCCGCGGATCTTGACCTGCTCATCGGCGCGGCCGAAGTAGTCCAGCTGTCCGTCGGCGCGCCAGCGCACCAGATCGCCGGTGCGGTACATGCGCGAGCCCGGCTCCCCGAACGGACATGCCATGAAACGCGATGCCGTCAAGCCCGTGCGTCGCCAATACCCCACGCCGACACCGGCACCCGACAGGTACAACTCGCCGACCACGCCTGCGGGTACCGGGCGCAACCACTCGTCCAATACGAAGAACGCCGCCCACGCCGTCGGCGAGCCGATCGGCGGTGCACCCGAACCGGCCTCCAGAGGCGTGCTGGCGCACAACCACATCGTCGTCTCGGTCGGGCCGTAGACGTTGACCATCACCCGCCCCGGTGACCAGCGATCCACCAGGTCCGGCGGGCAGGGCTCGGCCCCGATCACCAGCGCCGTGGCGTCCAGGCCTTGGACCGGCAGCACGCCCACGGCCGACGGGGTCTGCGTCAACACCGTGACCTGCTCACGCACCAACAGGGCGTGGAAGTCCTCCGGTGAGCGGGTCACCGACTCCGGCACCACCACGAGGCGCCCGCCGTGCAGCAGCGCACCCCAGATCTCCCAGACCGAGAAGTCGAACGCATATGAGTGGAACTGCGTCCACACCTGTCCCGGCTCCAGCGGTATCCCGATCTGCAGCGAGTCGAACAGCTGCGCCACGTTGTGCTGGGTGACCGCAACGCCCTTGGGCTGCCCGGTCGTGCCCGAGGTGTAGATGATGTGGGCCATGTCGTCGGGGGCGGGCGGGGTCAGTGCCGTACTCGGCTGGCCGGCCACGACGGGGTCGGCAACGTCGCCGCCGTCGAAAAGCCTCAGCTGGTGACCGTCGAACCGATCGAACAGCGCCCTGGTGGTGACCGCGGCGATGGGGGCGGCATCGGTCAGCATGAAATCGACCCGGGACTCCGGCAGGGCCGGGTCGATCGGCAGGTAGGCCGCACCGGCCTTGAGCACCGCCAAGATCGCCACGACTGCCTCGGCCGAACGGGGGAACATCAACGCGACCCTCTCGCCGGGCCCTACTCCCTCGCCGACGAGCAAGTGCGCCAACCGATTCGCGGCCTCATCGAGTTCGCGGTAGGTGAAGGTCCGGTCGTCGCAGACCAATGCCACCGCCTCCGGCGTACGTGCCACCTGGGCGGCGAACCGCTCCGGCACCGACGTCGGCCGCGGCAGGTGAGCCAGGACGTCCCGGTTACCCCAACGCTGAAGGCGCGCCCGCTCGGACTCGTCGAGCAGATCCAGCGCCGACAGCTGCCGATCCGGCGCGGCCGTCATCGCCGTCAGGATCGCCTCGATCCGTTTGGTGAGGGCTTCGATGTCGGTCGGGTCGAAGACGTCGGTGTCGTATTCGAGACGCAGCCGCAGTTCGTCACCGGGTATCGCCTGCATCGTGAGCGGGTAGTCGGTGGACTCGTGGCTGGTGAACTCGGTGATCTCCAGTCCGTCGTCCACACCGGACAACGCGTTGGTGTCCACCGGGTAGTTCTCGAACACGAACAAGGTGTCGAACAGACGGTCCTGGTCAGTGATGCGATGAATCTCGCTGAGCGACAGATATTGGTGCTCAAGGGTTTTGGTCTGTGCGCTCTGCAGGTGGTCGAGCAGGTCGGTGGTGCTGGTCGCCGCGGTGATGTCCGCGCGGACCGGCACCGTGTTGATCAGCAGGCCCACCATCGATTCCGCGCCGGCAACCTCGGCCGGCCGACCCGAGACGACCGTGCCGAAGGCGATGTCACGCTGGCCGGTAAGGGAGTTCAGCAACAGCGCCCACGCACCCTGCAGAACGATGTTGACCGTGGTGTGGTGTGAGCGCGCCAGATCGTTGAGCGCCCGGGTGGCATGCTCGGACAGTCGATGCGCCCGCACGCCGCGGAGTCCCGACCCTGACTTCTGCGACGGCCCGACCAAGGTGGGTGTGTCGAAGCCGGCCAACACCTCGCGCCAGGCCGCGTGCGCGGCTGCGACGTCGCGATCGGCCAGCCAGGTGATGAAACTGCGATACGGCGTGGCCGCGGGCAGCCGAAGCCCTTGATAGCAGGCGAAGATCTCCTGCAACAGGATGGGCAGCGACCAGCCGTCGAGCACGATGTGGTGATTGGTCAGCACCACGCGGTGTCGGTTGTTCGCAGTGCGGATCACGGCCACCCGGAAGGCCGGTGGATGGGCCAGGTCGCACACCGCGGTGCGTTCCTCGGCGCAGATCTGTTGGATCTGCTCCTCGGTTGCGGCCGCGCCCAATTCGACATACCGCCAGCCCGCGGTGGGATCGGCCGGAATGATCTGCACCGGCTCGTCGAACTGCTCGCAGAACCGGGCTGCCAGGTGTGGGTGCCGGCTGGCCACGGCCTGTACGGCATCGCGCAGCCGGTGCTCGTTGAGCACTCCGGCGACGGTGATGTCCAGTTGGACGACATACAGATCGTCGTCGGGTCCCTGCGCAGTGCTGCTGTGGAAGACCAGTCCCTGCTGTAGCGCGGTCAGCGGCAAGATGTCCGCGATCCGGTACTGCTGTGACAATTCGTCGATCTCGTGCTGGGCAAGCCGGGCGGGCGCGATGTCCGAGGGCGTCAACCCGCCTCCGCCATTTCGCACATGCACGCAGAGACCGGTCAAGGCGTCCAGCCACAGTTGGCTCAGCCGGCCGATCTGGGCGTCGTCGATCGACGAGTGTGCCCAGGTCCAGTTCGCCTGCAGATGCGGGCCGGCATCGGTGTCGACGGTGCCGGCGTTGAGGGCCACGGTGTGGGTCAGCGGCATCGATGTCGCCGCGGCCACAGCGGTCGCCGAGGCGGCTTCGGCCGGCATCTGCCACAACTCGCCGGTCGTCTCGGTGGTACCACCGCCGAGGCGGCCGAGGTAGTTGAATCCGACTGTGGGGTCGGCAATGTCGAGGTCGACGTCGGGATTGAGGTAGCGCAGCAGCCCGTAGGACAAGGGATCCGGTTGGGCCCGCAGCTGTTCTTTGGCGTCTTTGACCACCGCGCCCAACGCCGGGTCACCGGCGATCACCTGATCCCAGGACAGGGCGCCGAGCGACAGTGCCACCGGGTACTTCGTGGTGAACCACCCGACCGTGCGCGACAGGTCGACGTCAGCGGCGATCTCCTCATGCCGCCCGTGGCCCTCGACGTCGAGCGCGATCGGATCGCCGCCGGTACCCGTGAATTCAGCCAGTGCGAGCCCGAATGCGATCAGGAGGATGTCGTGCACCCCGGCGTGGAACGCTGTCGGCACCTCGCCGAGCAACATCCGCGTCGTCTCGGTGTCCAGCGATATCGGCAACTGGCCCGCGGTCGCGTAGGTATCCACCTCGGGGCGTACCGCCGGCAACACCGCAGGCGTCGCCGCGATCCGTCGCCACTCCAGCGCCCGGCTCGCAACATCTGGATCGCTCGCGTAGGCCTCCAGCAGCCCGGCCCACCGGGAGAACGACGTCCCCGCAGGTGGCAGCACCACCGGTTGGCCGCCGCGAAGCTGCGCCCAGGCGATGTTGAGGTCTTCCAGGATGATTCGCCACGACACCCCGTCGACCGCCAGGTGGTGAACGACCAACACCAGCTGGGCCGTGGAGGTGACCCACAGCGCGCGCATCATCGCGCCGGACGCCGGGTTCAACCCCGACCGGGCCGCCACCAACGCCTCGTCCGTCAGTGCGTCCACCGACTGCAGGCATTCGCGTGCGTCGACCGAACCCGGCTCGGGCGCGGTCAACGACCACCCGCCCGCTCGGTCGTCCTCGGCGCGCAGACGCAGCATGGCATGCCGATCCAGCAAGGCCTGCAACATGATTACGACGTCAGCTTCGGTCGCCCCATCGGGAGCCTGCACCAGCAGCGTCTGGTTGAACTGGTCGACCGGGCCGTCGACGTCACACAACCACCGAATGATCGGGGTGGCCGGTACCGGTCCCACGCCTTCGTCGACCGGGCCATGTGATCCGGCGGTCACACCGGCAATCCGGGCCAGCCGGGCCACGGTCTGCTCGACGAAGACATCGCGTGGGCGGCACACCAGGCCGGCCGCGCGGGCCCGCGCAACGACCTGCATCGACAGGATGCTGTCGCCGCCGAGGTCGAAGAACGAGTCGTCGACTCCGACCCGCTCCAGCCCCAGAACCTGGGCGTAGATACCGGTCAGGACTTCTTCGACGGCGTCTGCCGGGGCACGGTAGCGCTCCCCGTCTGCGTAGTCGGGCGCGGGAAGGGCCCGGGTGTCGAGTTTTCCGTTCACCGTCAACGGAAGTGCGGCCAGCGCCACCACGGCAACGGGCACCATGAAGGCAGGCAGCCGCTCGGCCAGCTCGGCGCGGACCCCGGCCGGATCCGCGGTGCCGGTGAGATATCCGACCAGCCGCTTGTCACCGGGACGGTCTTCCCGGGCGATCACGACCGCCTGCTCGACGCCGTCGAGTTCGGCCAGGGCGGCCTGGACCTCACCGAGTTCGATGCGGTAGCCGCGGATCTTGACCTGCTCGTCGGCGCGGCCCAGGTACTCCAGCTGCCCATCGGCCCGCCAGCACACCAGGTCTCCGGTGCGATACATGCGCGTTCCGACGCCGCCGAACGGGCAGGCGACAAACCGTGATGCGGTCAACCCGGTCCGGCCCACGTAGCCGTATCCCAGGCCCGCACCCGCCACGTACAGCTCGCCGATGACTCCGGCCGGTACCGGGCGCAACCACTCGTCGAGCACGAACAGTGCGGCCCCGGGAACCGGTGAGCCGATGGGGACCACGTGCGGTCCGGCGGCTTCCACGTTCAGAGGCGCACTGATCGCCACACACATCGTGGTCTCGGTCGGACCGTAGGCGTTGATCATCACCCGGCCAGGGGCCCACTGCTCCACCACCTCGGGTGGGCACGCCTCACCGACCACCACCAGTGCCGTCGACTCCAGCCCGTCGCGCGGCAACACCCGCACTGCTGACGGTGTCTGGGTGAGAACGTCGACGTTCTCGCGAACGAGCAAGGCGTGGAAGTCTTCCGGGGAAACGGTGATCTCCTCGGACACCACCACTACCCGTCCGCCGCGGAGCAGAGCGCCGAAGATCTCCCAGACCGAGACATCGAAGGCCAGCGAATGGCACTGCGGCCATACGCCGGGGTGCGGTAGACCGGCATCGAGTGTCTCGAGGAGTTGGGTGACGTTGTGGTGGGTGACCGCGACGCCCTTGGGGACGCCCGTCGTGCCCGACGTGTAGATCAGGTACGCGATGTCGTCTGCATCGGGCGCCGGTAGAGCGATACCCGACTGATTGCCGGGCTCGACACTCGCGTCGACGATCGCCAAGCCGCGTCCCTGCAGCCGCTCGACCAGATCGGTGGTGGTGACCGCGGCCACCGGCCCCGCATCGGCCAGCACGAAATCCAGCCGCGTATCGGGCACCGACGGATCGATCGGAAGATATGCGGCACCGGTTTTGAGGATCGCCAGGATCGCCACGATCGCCTCGGCAGACCGGTTGAACAGCAGCGCTACACACCGGCCGGGGCGGGCGCCGTGACCGATCAGCAAGTGCGCCACGCGGTTCGCGGATTCATCGAGGTCACGGTAGGTCCAGGAACGGTCACCGCAGGTGACTGCCACCGCTTCGGGAGTACGCGTCACGTGTTCGGCGAACAATGCCGGAACCGACACGGCGGTAGAGGCCGGTGCTGGGTCCTCCAATGCCGCCTGGTTGCCGATCGCCGCCAGACGGGCGTGGTCATCGGCATCGAGCAGATCCACCGACGACAACCGCGCTGCCGGATCGGCAGTCATCGCGGTCAGGACTCGCCGTAGCCGGGCGACCAGTGTTGCGATGGTCTCGGCGTCGAACACGTCGGTGCGGAATTCCACCGTCCCGCCGATGCCGGCCGGCTCACCAGCGTCGGTCCGGCGATCCATCAGCGAGAAATTCAAATCCATTCGCGCGGTGTGGGTATCCACCGGCACCGGGGAGACCTGCACATCGCCCAACGCCATCCCGGCAGCCGGATCGTTGACGTCGTACCCGCCCAGGTTCTGCCATGCCAACGCCACCTGGATCAATGGGTGATGCGCCAGCGAACGAGTCGGGTTCAGCCGCTCGACCAGCACCTCGAACGGCACATCCTGGTGGTCGAACGCGGCCAGACTCCGCGCGCGAACCTGAGCCAGGACCTCGGCGACCGTCGGATCGCCCGCGAGGTCGACCCGCAGAACCAAGGTGTTGACGAAGAAGCCGACCAGTTCATCCAGTGCCGGGTCACGACGTCCTGCGATCGGAAAACCCACCGCCACATCCGAACTCGCGCTCAGCTTGGACAGCAGGGTCAGCAACGCGGCTTGGACCACCATGAAACTGGTCGCATTGTGCTCCCGCGCGAACCGGGCCACCTGCTGCTGCAGCTCGACCGGCCAGTCCACCGCCATCGTCGCGCCCCGCTGATCGGACATCAGCGGGTAGGGCCGATCGGTGGGTAGCGCGGTGCGCTCGGGCATCCCGGCCAATGCGTCCTGCCAGTAGGCCACCTGCGCCGCAATCCGGCTGTGGCTGTCCTGGAGATCACCGAACTGGGCGCGCTGCCACAACGTGTAGTCGGCGTACTGCACTGCCAGATCCGCCCAACCGGGGGCCTGTCCGGCGCATCGACTGGTGTAGGCCACCCCCAGATCGGCCACCAGCGGAGTGATCGACCACCCGTCGGCGGCGATATGGTGCACCACCGCAGTGAGCACGTGCTCGTTGGCTGCCAGGCGGAACAGCCGTGCCCGCAAAGGGATCTCGGTGGACAGGTCGAAGGTGTGCCGCGATGCGGTCTCGATCGCGTCCTGTAGGCGCACCGCCGGCCAATCGGTGGCGTCGACGACATCCCAACCGAATTCCACCGGTCCACGTGCCATCACCACCTGACGGGGAATCCCGTCGGGGGCGGCGAACAACGTCCGCAGGCTCTCGTGCCGGTCCACGACGTCGGTCAGCGCCGCACGCAACGCATCGACGTCCAGAGCGCCGCTGAGGCGGAAGGCGGCCGTCATGTTGTAAACCGGTGAGGGACCCTGCAATTGATCCAGGAACCACAAGCGCGACTGGGCGAACGACAACGGAACCACCGCGGGCCGCTCACCAGCGATCAGCGGCTCCAACTGAGCCGCTTCCCCACCGATATGGCAGGCCAACCGCGCGACCGTGGGCGCGTCGAACAACGAGCGCACCCCGATCCCGGCCTTCAGCGATGTGTTGACCGCTGCGACCAGACGCATCGCGGAGAGCGAATCCCCGCCCAGATCGAAGAACGAATCGTCGATACCTACCCGTTTTACGCCCAGGACGCGGGCATAGACGTCGGCCAGGAGCTCCTCGACCGGGTTGGACGGTGCCCGATAGTGATCGGTGCCGGCGAAGTCAGGTGCCGGCAGCGCGCGTTGGTCCAGCTTGCCGTTGACCGTGAGCGGCACCGCGTCGATGGCCACCACCGCGGCCGGGACCATGTAGTTGGGGAGCCGCTCGGCCAGCTGGGCGCGGACGTGGCCCGGATCGGCGGTGCCGGTGATGTAGCCGACGAGACGCACGGGGCCGGCATCGTCGCCGCGGGCGATCACCACCGCCTGTGTCACCCCGTCGAGGGCGGCCAGGGCGGCTTGCACTTCACCGAGTTCGATGCGGTACCCGCGGATCTTGACCTGCTCGTCGGCGCGCCCAAGGTACTGCACCTGGCCGTCGTCACCCCACCGCACCAGATCGCCGGTGCGATACATCCGTTGTCCCGAACCGAACGGGCATGCCACAAACCGCGACGAGGTCAAACCTGCCCGGCGCCAATAACCCACGCCCACACCGCGACCGGCGATGTACAGCTCGCCGACCACCCCGGGCGGCACCGGACGCAGCCAGGCGTCCAGGATGAACAACGCTCCTCCGGCCACCGGCTTGCCGATGGGCACAACGGGCCCCGGGGCGAGCGGTGCGCTGATCGACGCGTACACCGTGGCCTCGGTGGGACCGTAGGCGTTGATCATCACGTGTCCGGGCGCCCAGCGGTCGACCAATTCAGGCGGGCAGGCCTCGCCGGCCACCACCAATGCAGCCGATTCCAGGCCTTGCGGCGAGATCATCCCCGCCGCCGAGGGCGTCTGACTCAGCACGGTGACGCGTTCGGCGACAAGCAGCTCATGGAAAGCGTCGGGTGATTCGGCGACCTGTTCGGGCACCACCAGCAGACGTGCGCCGTGCAGCAAAGCGCCGAAGATCTCCCACACCGAGACGTCGAAGCTGTACGAATGCCACTGCGTCCACACCTGCCCCGGCCCCGACGACACGTTGGTGTCCAGTGAGCCGAACAGACCGGGCACATTGCGATGCGGGATGGCAACACCTTTCGGGACACCGGTGGTGCCCGAGGTGTAGATGATGTAAGCGATGTCGTCGGGTCCAGGTCCCGCGGGCGCGTTGGCTGGGAGGTCGTCCACAGCCGCGTCGTCGACGTCGATGACTGGAAGGTCGCACCCGTCCAGACGCGACCGCCGGTCGGCCGTGGTGACCGCAACGATGGGCGCGGCGTCGGCCACCATGAACTCGATACGCGCCAACGGAAGTGCCGGGTCCACCGGGACATAGGCCGCACCGGTCTTCAGCACCGCCAGAATCGCCACGATCGCCTCGGCAGACCGGGAGAACAGCAGCGCCACAACCTCACCCGGGCCGGCGCCGTGACCGGCCAACAGGTGCGCAAGCCGGTTGGCTGCGACATCGAGTTCCCGGTAGGTCATCGACCGGCCGTCGAAGGTCACCGCCACGGCGTCGGGCGTGCGCGCGACCTGCTCGGCGAACAACGCCGGAAGTGACTGCGCTGTAGTTGGTTTAGCCAATACCGCCAGGTTGCTCCACTCGTCCAGGCAGGCGTGCGTGCCCGCATCCAGCAGATCGACCGACGACAACGGCCGGTCCGGATCCACGGCCATCGACGCCAGAATCGTCTTCAACCGATCGATCAGGGCCTCGATGGTGCCGAGGTCGAAGACATCGGTGTCGTATTCGACGCGTAGCTGCATCTCGCGGTCGACGCGTGGTCCGGTCTCGCGGCCGGGCAGCGCCTGCACCGCCAGCGGGTAGTGGTTGGACTCGCGGAAATCGAACTCGGTGATGGTCAGGCCGTCGACACCCAGCGGCGCGGCGGTATCGATCGGATAGTTTTCGAAAACGAGGAGGGTGTCGAACAGTTGGTCCTGTCCGGTGATGCGGTGAATGTCGCTCAGCGCCAGGTGCTGATGCTCGAGCGTGTCGTTGTGGGCACTCTGCAGCTGATGCAGGAGGTCCGCGGTGGTGGTGTCCGGTGTGAAGGTGGCCCGCACCGGCACCGTATTGATGAGCAGACCCACCATCGAATCCGCGCCCGCGACCTCGTCCGGACGCCCCGAGACCGTCGTGCCGAATGCGACGTCAGGCTGACCGGTCAGTGAGTTGAGCAGCAGTGCCCAAGCGCCCTGCAACACCACGTTGGCAGTGGTGTGATGCGAGCGGGCGAGGTCGCCGAGTGCCCGGGTGATCTCGAGAGGCAGCCGGAATGACTCAATACCGCGTTGCCCCAGCCCTTCCCGGGCCCCAGGTCCGACGAGCGTGGGAGTGTCGAAGCCGCTCAACCTTTCCTGCCACGCCTCGTGGGCGCCGGCGCGATCCCGTTCGCCGAGCCAGGTGACGAACCGGCGGTACGGCGCGGCGGCAGGCAGTCGGTGCCCACCGAAGCTTGCGAAGATCTCCTGCAGCAGGATCGGCATCGACCAGCCGTCGAGCACGATGTGGTGAGTGGTCAGTACGAACCGGTACCGGCCATCTGCGACGCGGACGAGGGCGGCCCGGAACGGCGGCTGGTTGTGGAGGTCGCACACCGCGGCACGTTCGGCGGCACAGACCGCCTGGATCTGGTCGTCGACGTCGAGGGCGTCGGCATTCAATTCGACAGACCGCCACGGCACCACGGGATCGACGAGAATGACCTGCACCGGCTGGTCGAACTGTTCGCAGAACCGGGCCGCCAGGTGGGGATGCCGTGCCGCGACCGTCTGCACCGCATCGCGAAGCCGATTCTGGTCGATCGGTCCGCTCAACGCGATGTCGAGCTGCATGGCGTAGACGTCGTCAGAGTCCAGTGCGGTGCCGGCGTGGTAGAGCAGCCCCTGCTGCAGCGGTGTCAGCGGCAACACGTCGGCGATGCGGTACTGCCGACTCAGCTCGTCGATCTGCTGCTGGCTCAGCTCGGCGGGGGCGATGTCGGACGGAGTCAATCCACCGCCACCGCGTCTCACATGCTTGCAGATGCCGGTCAGGGCCTCGAACCACAACTGACCCAATCGGTTGACCAGCTCGTCGTCGAGCGCCGAGAGCGCCCACGTCCAGTCGGCATTCAAGTGCACGCCGGTGTCGGTGTCGACGGTGGCCGCGTTGAGTTCGACGGTATGCCCGAGTGAGGTGGGCACCGCCGCTGCGATGCTCGCCGACGAGAAGCCGTCAGGGCAGATCCGCCAGACATCAGCGGACGTATCGTCCTGCGCCGTACCCAGGCGGCCCAGATAGTTGAATGCGATGACCGGGTCAGGTCCGGCCAGGTCCACGTCCGGATTCTGGTAACGCAGCAGGCCGTAAGTCAGGCCGTCGGGCTGGGCCCGAAGCTGCTCCTTGGCATCTTTGAGCATGGCGCCGAGCGCCACGTCACCTGCGACCACCTGGGCCCACGACAGGCCACCACCGCGATCGAAGTTCAACGCCACCGGGTATTTGGTGGTGAACCATCCGACGGTGCGGGACAGATCGATATCACGCGCGGGAACCCCACCCAGGTCTGCCATCTCCTCGTGGCGACCATGACCCTCGACGTCAATGGCGATCGGCGCGCCGCCTGCGCGCGTGAATTCGGCCACCGCCAACCCGAAGGCGATCAACAGGATGTCCTGCACCCCAGCGTGAAACGCGGCAGGCGCTTCGCCGAGCAGCATCTGGGTGGTCTCGGCGTCCAGCACCATCGACAGCTGTCCGGCGGTCGCGTAGGTGTCGACCTCGGGTTGCGGCTCGGGCAACGTCGCCGGTGTGGCGGCGATCTGCCGCCACTGCTGCGCCAGCTCCCCCACGTGCGGGTGCCGCGCAGCGTGAGTCAGCAGATCCGCCCAGCGACCGAAGGACATGCCGGTATCCGGCAGTGCCAGAGACTGCCCGCTGCGAAGCTGGGCCCAGGCGATGTTGAGATCCTCCAAGACGATTCGCCACGACACCCCGTCAACCGACAGATGGTGAACGATCAGCACCAGTTGGTGCGCCGAAGTCACCCACAGCGCGCTGAGCATCGTCCCGGCCGCCGGGTTCAACCGCGACCGTGCCGCCACCAGTGCCTCATCGGACAGCACATCCACTGCGTGCAGGCAGGCGGCGGCGTCAACCGAACCCAGGTCGGGAACCGTCAACGACCATCCGCCCGCGCCATCGTCCTCGGCATGCAGTCGGAGCATGCCGTGTCGATCGATCAAGGCCTGCAACAGGATTACGAGATCGGACTCGGTGGTTTCGGCGGGCGCCTGCAGCACCACCGTCTGATTGAACTGGTCGATCGGGCCGTCGGCGGTTTCCAGGTCCTTCAACCACCGCATGATCGGGGTCGCTGTCACCGGACCCAGTCCGTCGTCGGCGGGCCCGTCCGCGATACCGGTCGTCCCGACCACCTGAGCGAGGCGGGCGACGGTCTGCTGGACGAAGATGTCCCGGGGGCGGCACACCAGGCCCGCCGCGCGGGCTCGGGACGCCACCTGCATCGACAAGATGCTGTCCCCACCCAACTCGAAGAACGATGCATCGACTCCGACCCGGTCCAGTCCGAGGATCTGGGCGTAGATGCCGACGAGGATCTCCTCGGTGGGAGTCGACGGGGCCCGATAGTCATCGACGTCGTGATATTCGGGTGCGGGCAGTGCTTTTCGGTCGAGCTTGCCGTTGACGGTCAACGGGAACGCATCCAAGGCAACCACGGCCGTGGGCACCATGTAGGACGGCAGCCGCTCGGACAGGGCCGCCCGTGCCACGGACGGATCGGCGGTCCCGATCAGGTAACCGACCAGCCGCTTGTCGCCGGGACGGTCCTCCCGGGCGATCACCACGGCCTGCTCGACACCGTCCAAAGCCGTTAATGCGGCCTGGATCTCACCGAGCTCGATCCGGTAGCCACGAATCTTGACCTGCTCATCGGCACGCCCCAGATACTGGAGCTCCCCGTCAGCGCTCCAGCAGACGAGATCCCCGGTGCGATACATCCGCGCGCCCGGCGTGCCGAAAGGGCAGGCCACAAATCGTGTCGAGCTCAACGGAGCCCGGCCCACATAGCCATAACCCAAACCCGCACCGGCCACGTACAACTCGCCCACCACACCGGCAGCCACCGGACGCAACCAGTCGTCGAGCACGAAAAACGCCAGATCAGCCAGTGGCACACCGATCGGACTCACATCGCCTTCGGCATCCGCGGAGGTGATCTCACGGAACGAGGCATGCACCGTCGTCTCGGTGATCCCGTACATGTTGATCAACCGGGGCAGCCGAGGATGTTCGGCCAACCATGACCTCAGGCGGGGCGGTTCGAGAGCTTCTCCACCGAACACCACCACCTCGAGGGCCAGCGGGTTTTCCGGCTGTGCCGTGTCCACGGCAGCCAACGCATAGAACGCCGACGGAGTCTGGCTCAGCACGGTGACGTGCTCGTCGACGAGTAGGGCGTGGAACTCTTCAGGTGAGCGGGTCACCGATTCGGATACGACGACGAGCCGCGCACCATGCAGCAGCGCACCGAAGATCTCCCACACCGAGAAGTCGAACGCCAACGAATGGCACTGCGTCCACACCTGACCCGGCGACAACGCCACATCACGATCGATCGCATCCAACAACCGCGTCACGTTCCGGTGCGGAATCGCCACACCCTTGGGCACACCCGTAGTGCCCGAGGTGTAGATCAGATAGGCGACATCGTCCGGTGACGGCAGCACCGGCAGCGGAGTACTCGGTTGGCCGTACACCGAACGGTCGTGGACATCGATCACCGCCAACCCACGCCCACCGAGCCGATCCAACAGATCGGCGGTGGTCACGGCGACAACCGGGCCGGCATCGGCCAGCACGAACTGCAGCCGGGTATCGGGCACCGACGGATCGATCGGCACATATGCCGCACCGGTCTTGAGCACACCCAGCATCGCCACGATCGCCTCAACCGACCGCGGAAACAGCAGCGCAACCCGCTGCCCCGGACCGACACCGCGCTCGACAAGCAAGTGCGCCAACCGATTCGCAGCCGCATCCAGCCCGCGGTACGACATCGAACTATCGCCGTAACTGACCGCTACCGCCGCCGGATCGCGGGCCACCTGCGCGGCGAACAGCTCCGGAATTGCCGCCGATGACACAGCCGCCGCAACCGGCACCTCGAGCGCCGCCCGATTACCCCACCCGTCCAACTCGGTGAGCTCATCCCGGACGTCGACAGTGGAAATCGACTGTCCCGGGTCGGCCGTCATCGACATCAGCACCCGTTGGAAACGGTCCGCCAAATCGCCTGCGTCGCAGCCGGCGAAGAGCTGTCCGACGCCCGTCATGCTGACAAGGAGATCTTCACCCTCCTGGAGGAACACCAGACCGAACTGATCCACCAGCCCGGTGTGGGTCACCGTCCCTGTCCCGAAAGTGCTCCCGAAATAGGCCACGGGGATGGTCGGGATGAAATTGATCGCGGCCCGGGTGGACGGTTGCCCGGTCCCCTGGAATCGCGCCTTGTTCTCGATCGCGCGGAGCGGAAAACGCTGATGACGCATCGCTTCCTGGATGCGCGTATCCACATGCCGGCAGAACTCGGCCACCGTGGTCTGCGGTGACGTTGTCAGGACCAATGGCACGACTCCGGAAACCATCCCGGGCATCAGCAGTACTTCGGGATTCACCCGTCGACTCACCGGAAAGTCGAGGACGACCTCGGATCCCCCGGCCTCGCCATGTACGAGCAGCGCGTACGCCGCGGCGACTACCGATGCTCGACGTACCCCGAGAGATTTCGAGAGCTCGCGCGCCCTGTCGACGGCGAAGCGATCCAATCGGATTGGCGCAGAAGGTTCGTATTCATCGACGGGGTTTGCGACTCCGGCGGCCGGTCCAGGGCGAGACTCGGACTCAGGCGGTACATTTTTGGACCAATAGGCCTGATCAACGAGGTAATCGTCGGTAGCCTCGTATTCGGACTCGCAATCGATGATGGTCTTCAGCGGCCCGAAGATCGTGGGCGGTATCGGCTCGCCGGCATCGATTGCTGTATAGGCAGCGGCAATCTGGTGAATGACGAGACCCATGCCGATGCCGTCGATCGCGATGTGGTGGCAGCACACAAAAAAGTAGAACTCGTCGGCCCGCGTCTGCATCAACGCGAACTTGAACAGCGGACCGTCGAGCGGCATCGGCGTCCGGCGGATCGCTGCGACCACCCGATAGGCGTCCTGCACCGGATCGGCCGAGTCCGTCAAGTCATAGCGGCCGAGTTCGATGTCCGGATAGTCGACGACGGTCTGGAAAACCTGGCCGTCTACCTCCGAAAATACGGCTCTGAGGGGTTCGGCCTGGCCGACCACATGACGAATGGCCCGTTCGAGCACGTCATGTTCGATGACGCCGTCGAGGCGGGCAAGCATTCCCAGCTGCCACTTGACACCGGCGCGCCCGGACTCCTCGGCAAGCCAAATATCCAGCTGGCCCCGCGTGAGCGGAAGTGCCCCGTGATCACTTCGAGTATTTCCAGCCGACGGCTTACTGATCAACAGTCCGACCCTGTGCCAACCTCTCACGGAGACTCTTCGGCCGGATGTCAGGCCAATGTTGCTCGATGTACTCCAGGCAGGAGGCGCGATCCGCCTCGCCGTAGACCACCCGCCAGCCCGCCGGAACATCTGCGAAGGCCGGCCACAGGCTGTGTTGCTCCTCGTCGTTGATCAAGACGAAAAAACTGCCGTTGTCGTCGTCGAATGGATTGATGCTCACCAGTTCTCCAGACCATCTGGGCGAGTTAAATGGAACACGTTCTAAACCTAACCCAAACAGCCGGGTCGGCAGGCAGTTTTAGAGAAATCGTCAATATTTGCTGCCCACTGTCCGTCAGCCGATGCGCGGTGGCGTTCCCCCTGTCGCAGCCCCCGTTAACATAGCGAATTAGCCACTAACACTTGGATCGCGACGCGCAATCGCGATACGTACGCAGCCACCACTGCTGATTACGTTCGTCCTCCTCGTAGGGCAATTGTTAGCTGTGCGGCAGACCTTCCCCGCCGGGCAGCCCACATCGCAGCACCAGGCCGACCTCTACGAGCCTTCAGCAAGACAAATGCAACTCATAGAAATCTGCTGAGCACCAGCACAGCATTTCGCCCGGCGAACCGGAACTAATGGTCGTAACCGGAACCGGGTTGAAGGCAAACGTGCCCGCCACTCGCCAGGGTCACCCGCAGCAGGTGATGTCTCCGACCGAAAGCGCCCCGTACCCATGCCAAGACTCGTACGGTTGGGAAATACCGTAGAGCCCGGATCTGCGACCTCGGATCGCGCGAGCGCTCCCCACGACCGGCCACCCGCGTCGGTTGCGATCCGAGGCCGTCGGCCTGTCCGCACCCGTACCGTCTAGTAGCTAGGGATCACGCAAAGTGTCTGCCGCGAAAACCGAACTGCCGCCCGGCCCTCCACTTCCCATGGTGGTGCAGTCCACGTTGATGGCAAGCTTCGGTCTACGCTTCCTGCGCGCGTGCCAGCGCCGTTACGGGAACATGTTCAGGCTGCGTATTCCGTTGTCGGGCACGGTCGTTTACCTCGCGGATCCTGCCGACATCAAGACGGTGTACGCCGGCGACCCTCGGGTCTTTCATTCCGGCGAAGCACATTGGTTCTTCCGCGGACTCCTCGGTGAGAGCTCGCTGTTTGTGCTCGACGAGGACGCGCACCACTCCCTGCGCCGGCTGACTATGCCGGCATTTCATCGCGACGCCGTCGCGCAGCAGGCTGCTCAGATGGTCGAGATCGCCGCGGAGAACGTCGCCGGGTGGCCGGTCGGGAAGAGCTTCCCGGTGGCACCCATGACGACGGAGATCACGCTCGAAGTGATCTTGCGGACAGTCATCGGCGCCAGCGACCCCGCGCGACTGGCCGCGCTGCGTCGGGTGGTGCCGCGGTTGCTCTACATGAAACCGTGGGAAACACCGGCGATTACGAAGCCGAGCCTGCGGCGTCATCGCCCGTGGCGAGGCGTCGGCCGGCGATTCGAGGAAGCCGACGCCCTGCTCTACGCCGAGATCGCTGACCGGCGTGCCGACCCCGACCTCGCCGAACGTACTGACGTGCTGGCCATGCTGGTCCGCGCCACCGACGACGACGGTCGCACCATGTCCGACAGCGAACTGCGCGACCAGCTCCTGACCGCGATCGCAGCCGGCCACGAGACCACCGCGACGGCACTGTCCTGGGCGTTGGAGCGGCTGACCCGCCACCCGGAGGCACTGGCCAAGGCGGTGCGGGCCGCCGATGCCAGCGCAGCAGGCGACGCGACCGGCGACGAGTACCTCGACGCCGTGGTCAAGGAGGCGCTGCGGATCCGTCCGGTGCTGTTCAGCTCGGGCCGCGTCCTCAAGGAGCCGACCGAGATCGGCGGCTATCGGTTGCCGGCCGGCATCATGGTCGACCCGGCCATCGGGCTGGTGCACGCGAGCGCCGAGGTGTACCCCGATCCGGATCGATTCGACCCGGATCGAATGCTCGACGCCTCCCTCAGCCCCACCACCTGGCTCCCTTTCGGTGGCGGAAACCGCCGCTGCCTCGGTGCGACCTTCGCCATGGTCGAGATACGGCTCGTTCTCCGTGAGATCCTGCGCCGGGTCGAATTGAGCACCACCACGGCAGCTGACGAAAAGGCACGGGCGAAGCACGTCACGTTCGTTCCGCATCGTGGCGGCGTGATCCATGTCCGCGCGATCCGGGATGCCGAGCCCCCGTCGCGGGCCGCAATGCCACAACGCTGCCCCGCCAGCGCTCACGGCTCGCGCGACGTGCCGGACTAAGACGCGGGACCAGGCTGATCAGAGCAGTGTCACAGCCGACCGGCCCCGGCAAGTTTCTCCACGAGATCTGCCGCGGTCGCGATACTTTCGGCGGGTTGGGTCATCTGGGTGGCGACCTCGCGCGCTCGGGCGGCATACTGCGGCTCGAGGATCGTGCGCAGGTCGGCAACCAGGCTCTTCTCCGTCGTGCTCGAAAAGCGCCGGGCGGTGCCCACTTTCAGCACCTTGACCCGGCGCCCCCATAGCGTCTGGTCGAGATCGGTCGACAGGATCAAGGTGGGAACTCCCGCGCGCAGCCCGGCGGCGGTGGTGCCCAATCCCCCATGGTGCACAACCGCGCGGCAACCGGGAAAAGCCGTCGCGAAGTTCATCGTGCCGACGATCTTGACGTGCTCGGACCGAGGAACCTGGCTCAGGTCGGTTCCGGCCGCACACACCAGCGCCCGTTCGCCGAGCTGGGCGCAGGCCGAGCTGATCATCGCGAGTGTTTTCGCGCCGGATTCCATCGGCAAGCTGCCGAAGCCGAAGAAAATCGGTGGTGGGCCCGCCGCGATCCAGCTGGCGACCTCGTCATCGGAATCCCCGGGCAGATTCATCGTCAAGGCACCGACGAAGGGCCGTTGGCCGGACCATTGCGCCCATTCGTCGGCCAACCCGGGAAAGCAGGCTTCGTCATAACCTTGGATCTCCAGGCACCCGCGTTCGGTGAGCCGCCACGGCGAGGGGGACGTGGCCTTGGGCAACGCCAATTCGCCTCGCTGTATGCCCTCGACCTTCCTGGCATTGCGCCACGCAAGCCATTCGGACACCCGCATCGCCGTTCGGCCCAGCCGCCCAGGCAGGAACGGTACGAACTGGCCATTGGCGCGAAGCGGGAACAGGTGCAGCGTGGCCAATGGAATGTCGTAGTACTCAGCGACATTGCCCGCGGCGTCCTCGAAATTCACCCCGGTGAACAGCAGGTCGGCATCTTCGGCGAGTGACGTCAACGTGGCGATGATGTCCTTCCAGCACTGGTGGAACGGCGCCACAACCTCCCGTCGCAACCTGATCATCTCGCGGACCTTCCAGAAGTTCCGGAAGAAGTGGGTCCAGAAGTCGCGGTGCGCATCCAGCACTGCCTGCAGATCCGGCCCGTACGGGATCGCTGTCGGCCCGGCCGCCTCGGCAAAGCCGACGAGGTCGGGCGGGACAGCCATGTGCACGTCGTGCCCGCGCCGTAGCAGCTCGCGGCCCACGGCGACACACGGCTCGATGTCACCGCGGGTTCCGTAGCTTGCCAGCACAATCTTCATTGCAGATTCTGGCCTTTCACGTCCCTCCAACGCCTTTCGCTATTTGCGCCAGAGCACAGCAGTCCCGTCGATGTCGACGATCTCGGCGGTGATCCCGTGCTCCGCGCGGTAGTCGGTAACGGCTTGCCGACATGGCTCGAGATCGTGATAGTCGTCGATGATGCAGAAGCCCTGCGGGGACAGCCGCGGGTAGAGCGCGTCCAGCGCTTGGATTGTGGATTCGTACAGATCGCCGTCGATCCGCAGGACCGCAATGTGATCGATCGGCGCGTCCTTCAGGGTGTCCTTGAACCAACCAGGCAGGAAGCGGACCTGGTCGTCCAGGAGTCCGTAGCGCTCGAAGTTCGCCCTGACCTCAGTTTCGGACACTCCCAGAATTCCGGCCAGGCTCTGCGTCCTGAGCCCCTTGTCGGCGATGTAGTTGTCAGGGTCGGCAGGTGGCAGGCCCTGAAACGAGTCCGCCACCCAGACGCTGCGTGTCTGATCCCCATACGCGGCCAGTACGGCACGCATCAGGATGCAGGCCCCGCCCCGCCACACGCCGCATTCGATCAGGTCGCCGGGGACCTCCTCCGCAAGCACCGTCTCGACGCACTGCTGAAGACTGGTCAGACGCTTCATTCCGATCATCGTCTCGGCCTCCGCCGGCCAATCGATGCCCAGGTCCCGCTTGTGCTGAACGAGGGTGCTGCGATTCTCGTTCGGAGTGGCGCGGGCAAGTCGATGCGCCCCACCACGAACCATCATGCGATTGAGGGTCTTGAAGTAGAGCCGTCGCCGCAGCGTCCACTGGGCGGGCATGCGTTCCGGCATCCCGTACCTCGTGAGGTTGCCTCGGATCAGGTCGAGGTACAGCGATCGAACATCATGGTCGGTCACGTGAAATTGGGCCCCCAGCTCGTATTCCAGTAAGTTCGAGTGACTCTAGCCTCGAGCCGGCACTGCCCGGATCGGTTTGCTGATTGCGCATGGGGAAATTGACCCGCACTTTGGCACGACAACGATAGCGCAGCGGGCCACCCCCGGTCCGAACCGCAAGATCGACTGTGCGAGAGACGATTTCCGCTGCAGCGACCCGCGGCCGCCCAATACCTCAGATTGCCTGTAGGACGAATCCCGTCTGGTCGCCCCGCCCCTGCCGGTTGAGCAATTGTGCGCGTTTTTCCCACGCCCACAGCTGCTTGGGTCCAAACATGCGAAGTATCTTCGGGTCGGTAACCGGAACATCACGTCGATAGGCTTCACTGCCGAGGAACTGGCCCAAATTCGAATCATCGAACGTCCGGACCACCCGCATTCCAGCCCGTTCGGCCGCCATTGCCATTCCCTGCCGCGACGGGATGACCATGTGCCGCGGTGCATCGGCCTGCACCCAATCCGCCCGGTAGGTGCTCCAGGCTTCCGACGAAGTCGTGGGCACACGAGCCAGGCACATGCCTCCGGCAGCGAGCTTGTCGTACGCCACCTTGAGGGTTTCGACCGGGTCAGGAACGTGTTCGAGCGAATGATTGAACATGATGAGGTCGTATTTGCCGTCGACATCGCACAGATCTGCCTTCATCAGCGGCACGCCTTCGGCAGATTCGCCATCGGCCTGGATGAACGGGTCCGCGCCGGCCAAGTTGTTGAACCCGATTCTGGTCAGACGGTCCAGCAGTCCCCCCGTGCCACAACCGACGTCCAGAATTCGCGCGTCGTGCGCCACCGCCAATTGAGCGAGCATTCTGACGACGTCGCCTCCGAGAAGCACGCGGAAGAGTCCTTCGGTCAGCCGCGACTTCATGAACGCACCGACAATGGGATTGCCTCCGCGCAGTTTGTACTCGTCATGCTGGGTGACCAGCCATCGAAAGGCACCCGGTTGCGCTGACGCGCTGTGCGAGTAGTAGTTCGAGGGATAGTGACGCATGAGGTCTTCGCCCTCAAGCTCCTTGTCGATCTGCAACGTATCGCACGCAGCGCAGCAGAAATATTCAAATTGTTCCCGAGTGCCGAACATCATCTCGCGAACTTCAATCGCCGGATGGGGGCCAGTCGATCCGCATAACCGGCAATCTCTGGTTATCGCGGACACTCGGCCATCCTCAGAGAACTCCACACCACCGCGAGAGCATAGCGTCTGCAGCCTGCCACGGGGCCGAAACCGGAGTGCCGGCAGGGACGGCGCATGAGCCAAGTTGGTGCTGGCAAACCGACTTTGGCGTGCCGGGACAGCATCACTCAGGACACCGACAGTGCGAAAAGAGCGGAGCGGCTGGAGCGACCGGGTAGTGTTTCGGCCGTGTGGGGATCGGTGCTGGCGCTCGGGATTTTGGTTGGACTCGATCCCATGCGCATCGGCATCACCCTTCTCGTGATCTCGCGGCCGCGACCCGTGCAGAACCTCCTGATGTTCGGCGCCGGCTGCATGGCTGCATGCATTCCTACGCTGATCGTTCCGTTGACGCTGCTGCACGCGACCCCGCTGTTCAAGTCCACCGCGGAATCCTGGGCCAAGAGTTCGACCGGCGGTTACATTCAGATCGGCATGGGAGCGGTCGCGCTGACGACTGCCACGGTGCTGACGGTGCACTTCTGGGTACGTCAGCGGGCGAAACTACCGGCCACGGACGGTGGCGCGTCGACCATGGTCCTGGACACCGACACGTCGACGCCGGTCTCGCGGCTCCTCGCCCGCGCGAAAGAAGAACCCGAAGGCGGCACGTCCTTCTTCCGGCGCCTGCTGCGGCGCGGCCACGACGCCTGGGAGAGCGGAGCCCTGTGGGTCTCGTTCGTGATCGGCTTCTCATTTGCCGGGGCCCCACCCGACGTGGCTCTGTTCCTACTCGCGATCGTCGTCGTTTCCGGGGCTGCGGTCGGCACGCAGATCACCGCCGCAATCGCGTTCATCGTCGGCATGCTGGCGGTTGTCGAGATCGTCCTCGTCAGCTATCTGGCCGCTCCCAGGAAAACCGAAGCGGTGCTGCAACGGCTGCATGACTGGGCGTGGGCTCACCATCGAAAGATCCTGGTGGCCATGTGCATATTGGCCGGCATCATGCTGATTGCCAAGGGGTTGAACACCATCTGAGCCGGGCCACGACCCGACAGATGACGAAAGTTCAATCGACTCCGCTAGCCACCATGCCGGGACCGGCTGGCCACCGCCACCGTCGGGCCCAGCCCCCGTCGAGTGCGGAACTCGACCGTGATCGACGGGTCGGCGTGCCGGCCCAGCGCACGCAATGCCGCCGGGCTGTAGGCGCGCAGGGAGCTGATGAATCCATCGTGTTGCAGCGGCGAGACCTTGACCAGCGGTAGCACCACCGCCAGCAGAACGACGTGCAAAGGAGCGGGCGGCCTGGGGAGGTCGACTATCAGCAGCTTCTTCGCCGCCCGAGTGCCCGCCGCAAACACCTGGACGGCGAGTTCGGGGGACAGGTGATGCAACGACAACGCGAACACCGCCAGGTCGTAATAGCCGTCCGGCGCGTCGATTTCGGTGGCGTCCATCTCCCGGACGACGGCACGCGGGTGGCTGCCGAGATCTCCGGCGGCCATGCCCGCCACAAATGTGGGCTCGATGTCGGTGACCGTCATCTGCGCAGAAGGATGCATCTCCAACAGCTTGCGCGACAACCCGCCGAGGCCCGCACCGAGTTCGAGGATCTTCGGCGCCGGCACGTCGGCCACCTCGCGAAGCACCATCCGGGCGCACTTCTCGTGGATGCCGATCCGCCGCCGCCCTCCGGCACGGTCGAGCGAATCCATGACCTTGCGCTTCAGATCATCGACGTCGTCGCGATCCAGGTACTCCAGTCGGTCGGTCTGCAGTCGCCGGTCCAGCCAGGACGCGTCCGGCCCACCCCGGGGCATGTTCGCAATATCGGAGGTTCTGCTTTCCACCCAGACATCATGGGTCATCGCGCTCGCGATCCGACCAGAAGTCGTAAAGTCACCGCGATTGCGGAGCGACAAAAAGGCTTTCACCGTGGCGACGCCGCTGTCCCCCGTCAGGCTGATCAGCCGGCACGCTTGAGGCGACCGAGCTTTTCCAACAGGTCGGCGGTGGTCGCCACACTTTCGGCGGGTTTGGTCATGCGAGTGGCGACCTCGCGGGCGCGAGCCGAATACTCCGGCTCGAGGACGGTACGCAGATCCGCGACCAACGTCTTCTGGGTCGTGGCCGAAAGGCGCCGAGTGGTACCCACTTTCAGTCGCTTGATCCGGGCGCCCCACAGCGTCTGATCCAGGTCCGTCGAAAGGATCAAGGTGGGAGCCCCGGCACGCAATCCCGCGGCGGTGGTACCCGCGCCGCCGTGGTGCACGACCGCACGGCACACCGGAAAGGCAGCCGCATAGTTCATGGTGCTGACCACCTTGACGTGATCGGAATGGGGCACGTCGCTGAAGTCACTCGCGCCGGCGCACACCAATGCCCGCTCGCCCAACTCCTCGCAGGCGGCACTGATCATTGCCAGCGTCTCGGCGCCGGAGTCCACCGGCATGCTGCCGAAACCGAAGCAGATCGGCGGTGCCCCCGCGGCGATCCAGGCAGCGACCTCGTCATCGGTGTCGGTCGGCAACTCCATCGTCAACGCACCGACGAAGGGCCGCTGCCCATCCCATTCCGCCCATTCCTGCGCCAGCCCGGGAAAGTAGATCTCGTCGTAGGCCTGAAGCTCCAGCGAGCCGCGTGCGGCCACCCTCCACGCCGAGGGACCAGTTGCCTTGGGCAAGCCAAGTTCGCGGCGCTGGGGATCCTCCAGCCTTTTCATCATGGGCCAGCTCAGCCACTCCGACGCCTTCATCATTGCGCGAGCCAACGGCGCCGGTAGCCCCGGGACGAGCTGCCCGTTGGGCCGCATCGGGAACACATGCAGCATGGCCAACGGAATCCCGCAACCCTCGGCGACGTTGCCTGCAGCCTCCTCCCCGATCACCCCGGTGAAGAGCACGTCCGCCCCGTCCACCAAAGACGTCAGCGTCTTACTGACGTCTTGCCAGTACTGGTCGAACAGGTGCCATTCCTCGCGCAGCAAACCGGCCAGATCCCGGACCCGCCAGAAGTTCCTCCAGAACTTGCGCAAGAAGCGCGCCCAGAAGTCCCGGTTCAGGTCCTGCCACACCCGTACGTCCGGCCCGCAGGCGATGGCCTCCGGTCCAGCCGCTGTCACAAACTCGACCAGATCGGGCGAGACGGCCATGCGCACTTCGTGGCCGCGCCGCACCAGTTCACGACCGACCGCAACTCCAGGCTCTACGTCACCACGCGTCCCATAGAAAGCCAGCACAAATTTCATCGCGGAGCCTCTAGCCTTTCAGTTGTCGAGCCTGTGAGCTGCCCGAAGACATCGGTCATTATCCCCATCCCCTGTCAGTTCTGTTCCAAAACGGAGCAGCTGAATCCGGAAGAGAATACGGAAGATTCGACCGACGCCCTCACGCAACCGCAGTCCGTCGGCGCCGTCGGCCCGTACCAGAGCGCGACTTCTGTCGGAACGCCGGACGGAACGGACCAGGGTCACGTAGGGCCAAGATCGAACAGGTTGCCAAAGGCCCAAAAAATAATTAACTAGCAGGTAATGTTCCCCGCCGTGTGGGGCTCATTACTCGGGATGGCGATTCTGATGGCGTTCAATCCCGCGCTTCTCGCCCTCATCCTTCTCGTGATCTCGCGTCCACGGCCGGTACAGAACCTGCTCGTGTGCTGGATCGGCTGCCTCACAACGAATATTCCCGCGCTGTTGGTGCCGGTGGTATTGCTGCACCGGGCGCCGATGTTCAGTCCCCAGACACCGGCCGCCAGCGCCGCGGCCCGACACATCCAACTCGGTATGGGTGTGCTGGTGTTATCGGTCGCACTGCTGATCGCAGTTCGTTACTGGGTACGTCGGCGAGCACAGGTGCCGACGCCTGCCGGCAACGCCCCGAGCGAGGTGCCGGAATCCGAGGGGACGGGCCAGATCTCGTCGCCGTTCGCCGGCGTGGGGGAAGCGACGGAAGGCGGCGACTCCGCAATTCGCCGCCTGTTCCGCCGACTTCAACGAGCCTGGGACAGCGGCGCTCTGTGGGTCGCGTTGGTGTGCGGTTTAGGATTCATCCCTGGGTTTCCGCTGGTCCTTTTTGTGGCGACCACCGTCGTGTCCTCCGGGGCGTCGACGGGCACGCAGATCATCGCCGTCATCCTGTTTGTCGTCGCGATGTTCACCGTCTTCGAGGTCGCCGTCATCAGCCATCTGATCGCTCCGGCACGAACCCAAGCTGTCCTTCAGCCAGTCCACGACTGGGCGCTGGCCAACCGTCGCCAGGTGATGATAGGCATCTTCGTGATGATTGGATTGCTGCAGGTGGTAAGGGGATTGGGCATCATCTGAGCGGCAAGCTCGGATGATCACCTCATTCAGAACGTCCTGACCGGACGAACCGTTCCAGGTGATCCGCGGTGTCGGCGACGCTGTCGTCCGGGGTGGTCATCTGGGTAGCGATCTCTCGCGCGCGGGCAACGTACTGGGGGTCGAGAATCGTGCGTAGGTCTGAGGCGAGCCGCTCACTGCTGGCCGCCGAGATGCGCCGTCCGAAACCAACTTTCAGCTGTTCGACGCGAGATGCCCACAGTGCCTGGTCGAGCGCCGTCCAGTAGACGAGCATAGGTACCCCGGCGCGCAGGCCCGCGGACATCGTGCCCATACCGCCGTGGTGCACCAATGCGCGGCACGCTGGAAACACAGCCGCGAAGTTCATCGTGTCCACGACTTTGACCTGGTCGGAATCGGGGACCTGGCTGAAGTCACTCGAACCGGCGCACACCAACGCCCGCTCCCCCAGCTCCGCGCAGGCCTTCTCGATCATCGTCAACGTGTCGGCGGGAGACTTGACCGGTGTACTGCCAAAGCTGAAGAAAATCGGCGGTGTTCCCGCGGCAACCCAGGCAGCGATCTCGTCATCGCCGTCTGTGGTCAGCTCCATCGTCAGTGCACCGACAAAAGGCCTTTGGTCAGTCCATTGCGCCCACTCGGCAGCCAGACCGGGAAAACAAACCTCGTCGTAGGCCTGTATCTCCAGTGATCCGCGTTCGGTGATCCGTCGCGGCGAGGACCCCGTGGCCTTCGGCAGACCCAGTTGACGACGCTGCGCGTCGTCGAACTTCTTCACCCCGCGCCAATTCGCCCACTGGTACACCTTCAGAGCGGAACGTCCCAATGAGGGTGGCAGGAATGACAACATCCGACCATTGGGCCGAACCGGCGAGACGTGCACCGTGGCCATCGGGATGCCGTAGTACTCAGCGACGTTGACCGCTGGGGGTTCGAAATTCAGGAATGTGATGAGTAGATCCGCCCCGTCGGCCAGCGACGTCAGCGTCGTCGTGATGTCCTCCCAGAACCGGACGACGGACTCCCCGATCTCGCGCATCTCGCGCATCAGTTTCATCAGTTCTGGGATCTTCCAGAAGTTGCCGAAGAAACGGACCCAGAAGTCGCGGTGCGCGTCCGCCCATACCGCCGTGTCCGGACCGTAAGGGACCGTCTCAAGCCCGGCGGCCTCGGAGAAGGCAACCAGGTCGGGCGGGACGGCCAAACGCACGTCATGCCCGCGGCGCTGCAGCTCACAACCGACCGCGACGCAGGGCTCCACATCGCCGCGAGTGCCGTAGCTTGCCAGCACGAGCTTCATCGCGCGTCTCTCGACATGAACTCTCCAGTTGGGACCTGTTGGCGAACAATGGTGTGGCAGATGATCTTCGGGATTGAACGGTCTAGGCTACCTACCGCACAGCTGGTACGTCAGTGGATCTCGCCGACAAGATCAAAATCAGCCAGCGTGCGTTCTGCCAGTTCCCGCAGGGCGAATGTCGTGTTCTCCGCGCCGGGTTGGTAGGCCCCGACGCTGATGAAGATCTTGCCACTCAGGCGTCCAGAGAGGATGACCAATCGGCCGCCGGTCCGCTCGAGGAGCTGTCGCGATTCTTGTTGCCCGGTGGTCCGCGCATTGGCGAACTCGGCCACGGTGCCGTCGGCCTCGCTGATGAACGAGCTGAGATCGCCCAGGTAAGAACAGAACACCGCTTGGTCCGGGTCCGCGGGCACTCTGGCGACCATCTGTTTCAGCATCCGCTTCGGCATGAACGACGGCAGCCACAGGAGCTGCTTGGTCTCCTCTGAGGTCTCCTTCAAGGTCGCCAGCGTCTGTTTGATGGCGGCACGGACCTCGCGCAGATCCGTGCCGACAGGTGCCGGGTCGATCGTGACGCGCGCATACGACAGCGCCATCGCACGAGTGTCGTCCTCTGTGCGGTCGCTGATCGGGATCTGGAGGGTGACAGCGCCGTCCCTGTCGCGGGTGCGGCCGATGTGCTCGCCGAACTTCGCGGCAAAGGCCGCGGCCAGCGTGTGACTCGCTCCGCCGAGGGCTTCCGCGCGCGCGTCCCACTCACCGAGGTCGACGTAGACCGTCAGAGCCGGCACGAGCACGATCTCATCGGTGCCGACTGCCTTGGCCGCCCGGGCAGACTGCGGTGCCGATGACGTGTTGTCCTGCTCCTTGGTGCGAGCCTGCTCTCTGGCGGATTTCACCGCCGTGACGAGGGCTCGGGCCGCCTTGGGTACGTCCCGCGCGGTTTGTCGGGCATCTTGCACCAGAGCGCGCATTCGAGTACGCGACCGTGGCGGTGGGTAGCCGAGATCGCGCGTCTTGCCCAGTGTCCCTTCGACTATCACGAGCGCAAGTCCGAGCCCGTCGATCAGGTTGTGCGAGAGCACCAGGCTGACCGCGGTCGAGCCGTCGTCGAGGCGTACGACACCGATGTGCCAGCCCGGACCCGATTCCGCATCGACCGGAAGCTGCGACCGCTCGTCGACCCAGGAACTGAAATCGGCACGCGGACGGGTCGACTCAGCGATGTCGACATCTGACGGTCCCCGGTCCACAACCCATCGGTGCCGGGCGACCGGCAGCGCGGGACGCTCGATGCGACGCCCCAACAAACCCTGGCCGAGATGATGGTGAAAACGCCGCAGCCCATCGAGATCGACGGCGCGGTCGTACAGCCAGGTGACCTGGATGACCACCTTCATGCCGGCAGCGCGATGCTCCGCCAACGACGCCTCGTCGGCCAACGCGAGCCGATTATCCAGTTGCACACGTTCTTCGGATACGGGGCGCGGTCTCAAAGACTCCCGTGCACGACTTGTTCGTCCCGACACTAACTAGCCTCTTTCATCATCGGCAGTGCGCTGCGTAACTGCAGCGGTCCCCGGTTGCAGACGGGTCAGGCCCACGTCCCACGACGCCGGTTGGCCAGTGCAACGGCCTCGTAGCGAAACTTAAGGATCGACGGCCGGATGAATCGGTTGAGCTTGTTCAACCGGACGGAGTTCTCGAACACCGACCGGAAGCCCTGTTCGCTCGCCCGGTACGCCGTATACACGCGATCCAGCTCGACCTGGTCTACAGGTTCGTCGCGTGCAGCCGCGCTCAACGCGTCGTAAACCGAAGAAATCCAGTCTGTCCCGAAAGTTTCCGTCACCGGGCCGGTATGCCGCTGGCGGTGGAGATCCGGGGTGAGGAACTCCTCGATGGCGTCCTCATCCCGGTTGTCCAGATCGATGCCGAGGGCCAATGAGATCCGTTTGACTTCCCGACGCCAATCCTCGAGCAGATTGGCGTACTCGACGAACACGCGCGGCAGCTCACGGGTATCTCTTTCGGCCAACAAGTTGAACTTCAGCCACAGTGCACTGCCGAGCTCCGGTGATGTCAGGAAGTCCGCGGCACCTGACGCGATGACCTCCTGCGGAGGACGCACCATGTTCACGACAGCGATATCGAAGCCGGCCTGCCGTGCCGCTTCGAACCACAAACTGGACAGCAGCGTTATCTGCAGGTCTTTGATGAGTACGACAGGCGCTGCCGGCAGGGTGGCGAGAAACTGTCCGATCTTGTTGATACAGAAAGCCTTCTGGTCTGCATCGAACCCCCCGTCCTCCTGCAGGCGTAGTGACGGGTCGAACACGGCGCTGCCGTAGCGGCGCAAGATCGTGTTGTTGAGATGGAGCGAAGCGCGCGGCTCCCAGTAGCCACGCGGGTTGCGCGGGTCTGCGCCCGACAGCCCCGCCGGGAGCGTGGCACCGCAGAGCGAGAGGACCCGGGTGACCGCAGAGGTTCCGGATCGAGGCACACCCAACACGAACAATGCGACCGGCCGAGCCGTCGAACCGCTGTCACTGGCGGGGGTCACGAGCACGACTCCTCGAACGGCGTTGCGGGCAGCTCACGCGCGGAGCAGATGGAAGGAGATCCTGCGACGCGTTGCGCAGCGGTGTATCGGCTCTGACTCATGACGGCAGAGTATTCGGAAATGCGTTGCTATCGTGGCGAATTGCTATAGGCCGCACAATCTGTTGGCTTTCGGTCACCGATCTCGCCGAGGGCACCGACAGTGGGCCCCGCCGGCCCGCCGAGGACGAGCGAATCGACCACGGCGGCGCCGACTTCAGATCAGAAGTTGTTGCAGGTGTTGAAGGCTTGTTCGATGGTGCCGAGGTACGGCTGGAACATCGGAGCATTCGCCACATCTTGCGCGGTCTTTGCCCGCTTGGCCGGTGCGTCAGCGATGAACTCACGCAAGCCACGCTGCAGGATCGGAGATTGATCGAATGCCATCCGGACTTGCGGATCCTGCGCATCGAGCGCCGACACCAACTGCGGGTATGTGCACGTCGTGTTGATGGCCGAATCCAGATTCGGCCCCGCGGACGCGATCCCGGCCCCGGCGGTCAACGACAAAGCCAGGCCGCCGAGCCCGACTGCAAGTCTGGTCAACGACAGACGGAACATATTCAAACTTCCTCCCTACCATTGCTCCCGACCATTCCGACTGTAATCGGCCTGGGCGGATCTCACCCATGCTTTGTTCAGCTCCATCACAGCGCGAAATCAGGCCTCCTGCTTGACCAGTGGGTCAGCGGGCACCCTGACCGGGCCCAGAACGGCACTCGAGGGCCGCTGACGGACCCGCAGCGGCCACCAGAACCACCGCCCGAGCAGCGCGGCGATCGCCGGAGTCATGAATGCACGTACCACCAGGGTGTCGAACAACAGACCCAAACCGATGGTCGAACCCACCTGACCGATGATGCGCAGATCGCTGACCACCATCGACAACATCGTGAACGCGAACACCAGACCCGCGGTCGTCACCACCTTGCCGGTGCCGCCCATGGCTCGGATGATGCCCGTATTGATCCCGGCGCTGACCTCTTCTTTCATCCGCGATACCAACAGCAGGTTGTAGTCGGAGCCCACCGCCAACAGGACGATCACCGACATCGCCAAGACGAGCCAGTGCAGCTCGATGCCGAGGATGTGCTGCCAGACCAGCACCGAAAGCCCGAACGCCGCACCGAGCGAAAGCGCCACCGTGCCGACGATGACCAGAGCGGCGACGAAACTCCGCGTCACGACCAGCATGATGCCGAAGATCAGGCACAGCGCCGCGACACCCGCGATCAAGAGGTCGAATTTCGACCCGTCGCGCAGATCCTTGTACGTCGCAGCGGTTCCGGCGACGTGGATGGAAGCGTTCTGCAGCGGCGTCACCTTGATCGCCTCTTCGGCTGCCGTCCGCACAGCATCAACCCGAGAGATGCCCTCGGGAGTTCCGGGATCACCCCGGTGCGTGAGGATCAGTCGGACGGCCTTCCCGTCGGGCGAGAAGAACAGGCTCATCGCCCGTTGGAAGTCCTTGTTCTCGAACACTTCCGGAGGCAGATAAAACGAGTCGTCGTTCTGGGCGCCGTCGTAGATCTTGCCCATCGCGCTGGCGTTCGACGTCGTTTCATCCATGATGGCGATCATTCCGGACATGGTGCTGTGCATTGTCAGCATCATGGCCCGCATTGACTTCATGATCTCGATCATCGGCGGCAACTGAGTGACGAGCTGTGCCTGCAACCCGTCGACTTTCACCAAGTTGTCGAGAAGTTTGTGCATCTGAAGGCTGAGCTGGTCGGTGCTGTCCAGCGCGTCGAACACCGATCGGATCGCGAAGCAAATGGGAATGTCGTAGCAGTGGCCTTCCCAATACAGGTAATTGCGAATCGGCCGGAAGAAGTCGTCGAAATTTGAAACGGTGGCCATCAGATCATCAGTAAGTTCGGCAGTCTCCCCGGTCACCTCGACCGTGTTGTGGGTGATCGAGCCGATCAACTTCATCAGATTGTGAGTGCCCTCCATCTGCGTGATCATTCTCTGCATGTCGTCCGCCTGCTTCAACATGCCATTCATGCGATCTTTCGCGAACGGCACGATCTGTCGGAGGCCGGCGCTCTGCAGGCTGATCTGAAACGGTATCGACGTGCGCTCGATCGGGCTGCCCTCAGGCCGGGTGATGCTCTGCACCGTGGCGATCCCGGGAACCGCGAAGATCTTCTTGGCCAGCTTGTGCAGAACCAAGAAATCTGTCGGGTTGCGCATATCGTGGTCGGCTTCGAGCATCAGGATGTCGGGCGTCATCCGAGACTCGGGGAAATGACGCTCGGCGGCCGCATATCCGACATTGGCCGGGATGTCCTGGGGCACATACAACCGGTCGTCGTAGCTGGTCTGATATCCGGGCAGGGCCAGCAGTCCGACGAACGCCACCGCGCACGCCCCGGCAAGAATCGGCACCGGCCATCGGACCACCGCCGTGCCGACCCCCCGCCACCGGCGGACCATGAGCTTCCGCTTCGGTTCGAACAGCCCGAACCGGCCGCCGACGGCGATCACGGACGGAACCAGCGTGACGGCCACCGCGACGGCAACCGCCATGCCTATTGCGGAAGGAATGCCCATCGTCTCGAAGTACGGCAACCGGGTGAAGCTCAGACAGTAGATGGCTCCGGCGATCGTCAAACCTGAGGCCACCACCACCTTGGCCACACTGCGATAGGTGGTGTAGAACGCGGTTTCTCGGTCTTCTCCGGCTTGGCGCGCCTCGTGATATCGCCCGATGAAGAAGATTCCGTAATCGGTGCCGACCGCGATTCCGAGCGATACCAGGAGATTCACCGCGAATGTAGACAGCCCGAGAACCTGGTGATCGCCGAGGAATGCGACGACTCCCCGAGCCGCCTGCACCTGGATTCCGACCATGGCCAGTAGGAGAACGACGGTGATCACCGAGCGATACACGAATAGGAGCATCGTGCAGATCACCACCAGCGTCACCAGCGTGATCTTCATGATCGACGTATCGCCGGCATGGTTCATATCGGTGATCAACGGGGAAGGACCCGTGACGTAGGCCTTCACCCCGGGCGGCGGGACCGTCCCCGCGACGATGTCCCGGACCGCTTCCACAGATTCGTTGGCCAGGGCCTGCCCCTGGTTACCAGCGAGATTCAGCTGGACGTAGACACTCAGGTCATCGGCGCTCTCGACGCCCGACGCGGTGAGTGAGTCCCCCCAGTAGTCCTGAACGTGCTGCACATGTTTCGTATCGGCCCGCAGCTGACGAACCAAGTCGTCGTAATAGCGGTGCGCGTCCTCGCCGAGGGGTTTGTCACCCTCCAGAACGATCATCGCCACGCTGTCGGAATCGGATTCGCCGAACACCTGCCCCATGCGCTGCATCGCCTGAAACGACGGCGCATCCTTGGGAACCAGCGATACAGAGCTTTCCCGTCCGACTTGTTCCAATGACGGAACTGCGAAGGTGACGACGGCGATGATCGCCAGCCAGCCGAGAATGATCGGCACCGACAGTCGATAAATCACCCGAGCGATCAACGGCGGCCGGTCGCTGGTGTCCCGACTGCTCATGCGGCCTTCACCGCACAGAAGGAAGACGCATTCATGGCTGTCAGCGCTCTTCTCTCTGCAGGATCGACCGCACGAGCTGGCCGCGACCGGAGGGACGCCCCGTTGCACTGAGCGGCCGTGGATGCACCCGCTGCGGCCACCAGAACCACCGCCCCAGCAGCGCGGCGATAGCCGGCGTCATGAATGCGCGTACCACCAAGGTGTCGAACAACAGGCCGACGCCGATGGTCGCACCCAACTGCCCGATGGTGACCAGGTCACTGACGACCATCACCAACATGGTGAACGCGAACACCAGTCCGGCGGCAGTCACCACCTTGCCGCTGCCGCCCATGGCCCGGATGATGCCGGTGTTGATCCCGGCGCCGATCTCCTCTTTCATCCGGGACACCAGCAGCAGGTTGTAATCGGAACCCACCGCCAACAGAACGATCACGGACATCGCCAGCACAACCCAGTTCAAGGGCATACCGAGGATGTGCTGCCAGATGAGCACGGAAAGTCCGAAGGCCGCGCCCAGTGAAAGCGCCACCGTGCCAACGATGACCAGTGCCGCGATGAAGCTTCGCGTCACGACCAGCATGATGCCGAAAATGAGGCAGAGTGCGGCGACAGCCGCAATCAGAAGATCGTATTTGGACGCTTCGACCAGGTCTTTCACAGAAGCTGCGGTGCCCGTGAGATAGATCGAGGCATTTTGTAGCGGGGTGCCCTTGAGCGCTTCTTCGGCCGCGGTTTCGATCGGGTCGACCAGCGACATGCCCTCGGTCGTTGCCGGGTCGCCTCGCTGGGTGATGAGCATGCGGGCCGCTTTCCCGTCCGGTGACAGGAAGATGTCCATGACGCGCTGGAAGTCCTTGTTCTCGAAGACTTCCGGAGGCAGATAGAACGAGTCGTCGTTCTGGGCGGCGTCGAATGCCTTGCCCATCGCGGTGGCGTTGTCGTTCGACGTCGCCATTTGATCCATGATCCCGGACATGGTGCTGTGCATCGTCAGCATCATCGTTCGGGTGGATTCCATGGTCGAGATCATCACCGGAAACTGCGCGGCCAATTGCGGCAGAATTGCGTCGAGTTGATCGAGGTTGTTGACCAGGCTGACCATCTTGACGGTGATTTGGTCAATTCCGTCGAGCGTGTCGAAAACCCCTCTGATCGACGAACAGATCGGAATCGTGTAGCAGTGCGGTTCCCAGTAGAAGTAGTTCCGGATCGGTCGGAAGAAATCGTCGAAGTTCGCAACGTGATCGCGCAGTTGATTGGTCACCGTTTGCAGCTCGTGGGTGTCGGCGACCATTTGATGCGTGGTGCTGACCATCTCTTCGGTCAGTGCTTGCATGCGCTTGACGATGGCGATCGTCTTGGTCATGTCGTCGGCCTGCACCAGCAGGTCTTCCATTCGATCCTTCTGGAACGGCATCAAATGGGTCTGAGACGCATTGCTCATGCTGAGCATGAACGGAATCGTCGAGTGTTTGAGCGGCTCGCCGGCGGGACGGGTCGGCGCCTGGACCATGGAAACTCCCGGTACCGACTGCACGCCCTTGGCCAGCTTGTTCAGGGTCAGGAAGTCGATCGGATTCCGCATGTCGTGGTCGGCCTCGATCAACAGAATGTCGGGCGCCATCATCAATGACTGGGGAAAGTGCCGCGTCGCCGCCGCATATCCCACATTCGCGGGGATGTCCTTCGGGATGTAGTTCTGGTCGTTGTAGCTCGGCTTGTACGCGGGAAGCGCCAGCAGTCCGATGAGCGAGACCGCGCACGTCGCGATGAGAATGGGCCCGGGCCAACGAACCACCGCCGTGCCCACCTTCCGCCACCGGCGGGTGGTGAGCTTCCGCTTGGGTTCGAACAGCCCGAAGCGGCTACCCACGGCGATGACTGCGGGAACGAGTGTGACGGCCACCAAGACTGCGGCTGCCATGCCCACGGCGGTCGGGATGCCGAGGGTTTGATACACCGGCAAGCGGGTGAAGTGCAGACAGAGAATCGCCCCGGCGATCGTCATGCCGGAACCCACGACCACCTTCGCGACGCTGCTGAACGTCGTATAGAACGCCGACTCTTTGTCCTCGCCGGCCTGGCGCGCCTCCTGGTAGCGCCCCGTGAAGAAGATGCCGTAGTCGGTTCCCGCCGCGATCGCGAGCGCTACCAGCAGATTGACGACGAACGTCGTGATACCGATGACGCCGATACTGCCGAGAAACGCCACTACCCCTCGGGCCACCGTCAATTCGACGCCGACAACCACCAGCATGAGAATCACGGAGATGATCGACCGATAGACGAGCAGCAGCATCACGAAGATGACCGTGAGGCTCAACGAGGTGACCAGCCCCACCGTGCGGTTGCCGGCCGGTCCCAGATCCGCGGCGAATGCCGCCGGCCCCGTGACATAGGTCTTGATTCCCTGCGGCGGCGGAATCCGGTCCACGATCGCCCGCATCGCCTCAACGGACTTGACCGCCGAGATGTCCGCGTTGCTGGTGAGCGTCACCTGTACGTAGGTGGCCTTGCCGTCGACACTCTGCGCGGCGCCCTGGGTCATCGGGTCGCCCCAGAAATCCTGGACGTGCACGACATGCGTGGTGTCGGCCTTCAACTGACGGACGATCTCGTCGTAATAGCTGTGTGCAGCGTCGCCGAGGGGTTGCTCGCCCTCCAGGACGATCATCGCGACCGCGCCCGAACCGGCTTCGCCGAACAGTTGCCCCATGCGCTGCATCGCCTCGAACGACGGTGCCGCGATGGGATCCATCGCTACCGGATGCTCTTTCTCCACCTGCTCGAGCGACGGAACGGCGACGCTCAAGATGACGGTGATCGCCAACCATCCCAGGATGATCGGCACCGAAAGCACGCGGACCATGCGTGCGATGAACGGGCGGCGCCTCGCTATGGGCAACGGCTCCGTGATCGGCTCACTGTCCGTGCTCATGCGGCCTTCAGCTGACAGAAGGTGAAGGCACTCACGCCAGTCCGGACCTTCTCGTCCTTCACCTCGTCTCCGACGAGGATGCGGCATCCGATCGAGTCAGTATTGCCTTGAGCGGAGATGTTTCCCATCGCCGTCGCATCCGAGATCGGGAAGTCCATCGACCATGGCAGCGGCGCATCCCTGACGAGTTTCGGTTCGGCATCGGCATCGAAATAACTGATGGTCGCCAGCGTCCCCGGGGGGCCGAACACCTCGTAAACCAGGTGCTTGGGGTCGTGGGGCCGCTTCTCCTCACGCTCGGCGCTGGTGTAGGCAGGGCGGCTCTGGCTGCCGAAGACGCCGTGCAATCGCGACACGGTAAATCCGCCTGCGACTCCCACCACCACCAGCACCAGCGGAATCCACAGCCGCTTCAGGATCCTGAAAATCGCGAGTTCCTCCGACTGTCTTCCGTGCCGGCACCCTGCGGGTGCTCAAACATGCATTTGCAGATCGGATGCGAACGACCGAGCCCCGGATGCGGTGGCATCCCAGGCCGGACCCTGCACGAAGCTCCCGCAAACGTGCGGCGCCCTTCGATGAGCGCAACCGATCCCGAAGAGTAAACCATGCCGGTGCGTCAATATGGCGCAAACGGGACAGATGGCCGGAATCGGTTCAACGCCTTGACAATCACCCTGTGGCCACTCCCGGTGGCACACCGACCGACACCCCGATCAATGCCACTGTCGTGGGCACTGCCGACCCGGTGTCTCACGGTGCCGAAGCTAGGAACTAGCTATGAATCCGACCTGAAGGACCACGAAGTGTGCCATTGCCGCAGGCGGGTCGACGCAAACTGTGTGGCGGCGATGAATCCATAGAAGCACACGCCGGCATCCACGCCCTCAGTAGCCCCCGACGAGCCTCAGCTCACCTGAACGGCTGGGGCAAGGTCCCCGATGACCCGACGAATGGTGCCGGCTCGGGGCACCGCACCCGCGGGGTACACGACGGTGATGTGCGAGCGCAGGTTGCTGGTGCGGATCATCCACACGTGGGTGTACACCACGCCGCGGATATCGCGGGACGAATGGCTGACCGCCGTCACACAGTCCCATGGCAGGAACCCCGGGTCATCCTCGGAGGGCGGCGGATAGCCGATTCCTTCGCGTGACAGCCAGAAGTGGGTGCGCCCGTAGGACCGGATGCTTCGCACCGGAACTGCGATGGCCGCCGAAACAAACCCGACCAAGGCCATCACGGCGATGACGGTCACCCCGAGGGCCGCCAGTCCCGTCGTGCCGGGCCGGTCGAGACCGCCGTGCTGGATTGCTCGCCGAACGAAACGACCTAGGCCAGAAGCCGTCACCGCCAGGACGACCACGGCCAGAGTGGCGAAGAGCCAGAACACCAGACCGAGCGGATTACGAACCTCGAGCACGATGTCGTCCGGCGCATCCGGCGGTTCACCCTCGGGTTCAGCGGTGGACGCACAACGAAAGGCGACGGTCCCGAATCCGGCCCCCATGACCAGGACTCCCATCAGCGGGACCCACGGTGATCCCGCCAGATCGCCGTGGGCCCAACCAAGCACTACGAGCACTCCCCCGACGACCGAGGCGACGGCCGCGGCGGTGAACACCCAGACCAGTGGGCCCATCCGGTACCCAACCGCAGCAGAACGTCTGCGGTCATGCTCGCCGCGTGTCATGCGGTGCCGCTACGGCAGGAAACGAGCGATCTGGGGCGACGGAAGTGTCTGCGCCGCGCGCGCCTGCCGGACACCGACTGCTCCCCCGGCGGCCGTCATCAACAGCATGCCTGCGAGTCCGGGCAGCACCGCGAACAGCAGATCGCTGGTGCTGGCCGTGCGCAGATAGTCGGCGTATCCGAGCCGGAAGGACTCCGGCACCGCAGGCACCGAAAGCGGCTGCGCCGCTGGCGGTTCAGACCTCGGCGCAGGAATGATCGGCGCGCTCGGTACCGCTGGCGGCGCCCCTGCCGGCGGGGCCGCGGGCACCGGGACTGCGATGACGGGAGCGGGCGGGGCAACCACCGGAGCCGGAGCGGCCGGGGATGCAGCGATTACCGGCGCCGGCGCGGCGGGAGCTTTGGGCGGGGTCGACCGGATCACGATCGTGCGACTGCTCGGAGCCGTCGGCACCGGCGCGAGGCCCGGGGCCCGGCCGAGGTTGCCATTGGTCGGCGCCCCCGCCGCTCCGCCTCCTCCGCCACCGCCCGACACGACAGCCGAAGGGGCCTGGGAAGTGCCGCCGGTGACGGCCGCGGTGGGTGCCTGGGCGGTCCCACCCGACAGGACCGCCGACGGCGCCTGCCCGGTCGTGCCGACGCGGGCCGACTGCGGTGATTCAGCGGATGTTCCCGAGCGGGCCGCAGTAGCCGGTGCGTCACCGGCGCCCGCTGTCGTGGCCCCGGAGTTGGTGGTTGCGGTCTTGGTGGTCCCGGTCTTGGTGGTCCCGACCTTCGACTCGGGCTTGGAGCCATTGGAGACCCGCGGTCCGCCGAGGCTGCCACCGGAATTCTTGACTCCGCCGCCACGCTGCGGGCCAAACTTGGCCGCGGGACCGGACTTCTTGTTCTTCTTCTTGTGATCGAAGAGGTCGTGGATGTCGATCCCGAACAGATGCGCCGAAGCCACAGCGGTGCCGGTCATGCCAGGTCCGACCACCATGGCGCCACACGCGATCGCACAGCCTGCAGCGGTGTTTCGCACCCATGACCGATCCACGTCGAGATCCCCCCAAAGAAACGAGATCGGCGGCACGACGGCCGCGCGCACTGGAACAAGTTCCCATTGTGACATACCGCCATTCCGTCGGATTTGCTGGACAGTGATTCGAAATAGCGGCCGCGTCAATGTCGGCCAATCCGGTGGTTTGCGGCGATACCCTTTGTCCGTGGTGGTCAGCGAGTTCCGCCGGTCGGTCTGCATACCTGAGATGGCGTTGAGCAACCGCGTTCCGGCCCGCACTCGGCACTACGCCGAGAGCGTGTCGAGCCGACTGCGGGTGTTGACCATTGCGACGTGGATTGCGGCCGCGGTATCCGGTGGATTCGGGGTCTTCCAACTGGTCCTCGGCGGGCCGATGTGGCGGTTCGGGTTCGTCAACCTCGGATCCGCAGCGTTGTTCCTGCTAGTGCCGCTGTTGTACCGGTTCGGTGAACTGATCGCACCGCTGGCGTTCTTCCTGTTCGCCTACGTGTCGGTGTCGACGATGTGCTTCGCGGTCGGGACCGGTTCGGGACTGCAGTTCTACTTCGTGGTGGCCGCGTCACTAGCGGTGCTGGTGTTGGGAATCGAGCGCATCGTGCTGGCCGGGGTGCTGACGGCGCTGGCGGTGGCCGCCGCGATCGTGCTGGAAGTGCTGGTCCCTGAGGATCGGGGCCTGGGGCCACCGTGGACGCTGACTGCGGGGTTCATCCTTTCGGCCGTCTCAGCCGGAGTAATGGTGTTTGCCACAGTCTGGATGTCGTTACGGGAGATCGCGCGGGCCGAACAGGCGATGGAAGCCGAATATCAACGATCCGAGCAACTGCTGGCCAATATCCTGCCGGCCACCATCGCCCAACGACTCAAGGAACCCTCACGCACGATCATCGCCGACAAGTACGACGACGCCTCGATCCTGTTCGCCGATATCGCCGGCTACACGGAGCGGGCCAGTGACCTCACCCCCACCGATCTGGTGCGCTTCCTGGACGTCCTGTACACCGACCTCGATGCACTGGTGGACCGCCATGGTCTGGAGAAGGTGAAGACCAGCGGCGATTCCTACATGGTGGTGGCCGGCGTGCCCAAGCCACGCACCGATCACATCGAGGCACTCGCCTGTTTGGCGCTCGATCTGGCCGACGCCGTAGCCGACCTCAAGGACCCCCAGGGGCGCGCGGTGCCGTTGCGGATCGGCCTGGCCGCCGGACCCGTGGTGGCCGGGGTGGTCGGGGCACGCAAATTCTTCTACGACGTCTGGGGCGATGCGGTCAACGTCGCCTCACGGATGGAGACCACCGACGTGGCCGGCCGAATTCAGGTGCCGCAGAACGTCTATGACCGGATCAGCCACGCGTTCGTGCTCGAGGAGCGCGGTGACGTCGAGATCAAGGGCAAGGGCGTCATGCACACCTGGTACCTCGTTGGACGCCGCGGCGACGAGGCGGCACGCGCCCGGCCGGAGGTGGCCGGTCCGATGCGTGCCGCCTCGGTCGAGCCGCCGAGCGACGGCTAAACCTTGCGGTTCTCCGACTTGATCAGCCACGCCAGCTTTTCCAGACCATCGATCAACTGGTGCAGGATGTCAGCGGTGGTCGGGTCGTGCGCGTCGACCTCGTCGTGCACCCCGCGCATCGTCTCCACGGTCGCATGGATCCGCGTGGTCATGAGGTCGACCACCTCAGCCGTGCTGCGCTCGTAGGCGGGGAACTCCGGCAACGTGGTGCCGGCCACGACGGTGTCCGACCGTCCGTCGGGCACTGCGTCCAGGGCACGCATCCGTTCCGCGACCGTGTCGCTGCCTTCCCTGGCGAAATCGACGAGCTCGTCGAGCTGCAGATGCAGGTCCCGGAAGTTCGTGCCGACGACGTTCCAATGCGCCTGCTTGCCCTGGATGCCGAGCTCGATCAAGTCGACCAGCACCTGCTGTAGGTAGCCGCTGAGCTCGGGCGCGGCCTGGTATCCCTGGATATCGGATTCGATTCGACGTGTACTCATGCCAGTTACAACCGTCCCCAATTTGGAATCACTCCAGATTAGGGAAGATGTGAGCACCTTCACACAGACTGCTGGTCGGCCGCCTGATCCTGCTGATTGAGCAGTCGTGCATACCCCGCTCCCATTCCCAGCAGCGCCAACCCGACCACGATGAACACCGCCACCCGGAAGATTCCGTCCAGAGTCCCGAGGTCGAACAGGAACAGCTTGGCCATGGCCGCCGCGACGAGCGCCATACCTCCGCCGATCGGCAGGGACCGCTGCGCCTTGGGGCGTCGCGCCGCGTAGCCGAGCAGGCCGGCCGCCACCGCGATCCAGCAGATCGTCGCCACCATGTGACCGCCGAAGAAGCCGGCCCCGGTGCCGCCGACTGCGACACCGGCCGTCACGGTGAACACCGTCAGCGCGTATCCGGCCACGAGAGCCGCAGCCGCCCACACCAGCCGGAGCAACTCCTGATCCGCGGCACCCTCGGCCGACCACGCCCACGAGACCGCCGCCGCCGCTGCGATCGCCAGGACGCTGCCGATCAACACCAAAACCGTAAGTCCTGCAGACATTTTGGTGGCGTGAACCAAGATGTCGGGACCGGCGGAATCGAGATAGATCATGCCCCCGACCGCGGCTATCCCGAGGGCAATAGACCGCGCGACACCGGCGTAGCGCCCCGCGAGGGCGACCACCGTCGCCATCGCCAACAACACCGGGCCGGCCACCGGTCCGTCGAAGGCCACCAGCACCGCAATCAGTGCAGCTGCAGCCGCGAGTACCGCCCAGATCTGGCGGACCACCACGACCACCCCCGGAATGCGGTCGCCGAAGGCCACGATCGCCACCAGGGCGGCCGCCAACGCCGCCGCCACGAGGGCCGCGATCACGCGGTCGACGCCGGCCGCCACGCACAGCACGGGAAGAACGCCGCACGCCGTCAGAACGGCCGTCGCCGACGGCTTGGTGGTCCAGCGCAGCACCAGCAGCCCACCCGCCAACGCCAGCACTGCGGCGAGCCCGCAGGCCAGCGCGAGCAGGAGATCGGTCCGACCATCGATTGCGGCGGCCGCGAGCCCCATCAACAGCGGCAACGTGGCCGCGGCAACACCCGCGGCATACAACCCGGTCCAGTCCCGGCCGAACTGCACCGGGAGTGCGGCAACCGATAGAGCCAGCATGAACCCGATCAGCAGGTGGGTCACCCCGTCGGTGACGACGGGCGCCAGGGCGATCAGCGGCACCAGCACCAGCAAGCCCAGCTGTTCGGAGTTCCACCGCCGTGCCAGCAGCAGGCCGCCGCCACCGATTGCGGCGGCCAACAGAAGGCCGATCGGCGCTGCCACCCACTCATAGATCGTGGTCACGGCGATCACGTCGATGTACGCGGCGGCAACACCGGTGGCGGCCAACGCGATGGCCCCCACCCGGCCACCCGGCCGGCGATGTAGCCACCATCCGGCGCCGACCAGTCCGGCGGCCAGAACGGCCCCTGCACCCACCCGGAACTCCGGTCGCAGAATGCCGGCCTGCGCGGCCAGCACCAACAGCAGCACCACACCGGTGAGCGTCACGGCCACTCCCGCTACCGCGAGCGCCTTGCCGATCCAACCTTCTGAGCGCTCCGGGCGGAACGCGGGCTCAGACCTCGGCGGCACCGGAGCAGGGGCGGCGGGCCAGGCAACCGGAGCCACAACAGGGACCGGGGGCGGTACGGCGACCGGAACCTGATCCAGCCGTCGACCCAGCTCCCCCAGATCCGCCGACACCCGGTTCATGTACGCCGAGATCGCGGCCAGGTCAGACGACATCCGGGCGATCACGACCCGATGGGATTCGCTCATGCGGTCATGGTGGCAACAAATGCGGCCGCCCGGATGAGTAGGACTACTTGTCGAGGCCGTGTTCGATGGCGTAGCGGGCCAATTCGACGCGGTTGGCGACCTGCAACTTACGGAACGTCGCCTGGACGTGGTTCTCCACCGTGCGGTGACTCAGGGAGAGGCGCGTCGCAATCTGCTTGGCCGTCAACCCCTTTGCCACAAACCGCAGCACTTCGGTCTCCCGCTCGGTCAGGCTGGGCGTGGCCGGGCCGTCCTCCGGGCGTTGGGCGATACGCCGGTACTCACCGAGCACCAGTCCGGCCAACCCGGGGGTGAACACTGCGCGCCCCTCCGCGGTGGCCCGTACCGCCGCGGTCAGTTCGGCTTTCGACGCGCTCTTCACCAGATAACCGGTGGCCCCCGCTTTCACCGCCTCCAGAACATCGTCGCGTTCGTCCGAGGCCGAAAGCACCAGCACCCGCGACGACGGCGACACCGTGAGCACCTCCGCGGTGGCCGTGGCACCACTGCCGTCGGACAGGCTCATGTCCATCACCACCACGTCAGGCAGCACCACCCCGGCCCGCCTCCGCGCCGAAGCCACCCCGTCGGCGGTGGCCACGACATCGAATCCCTCGTCGGCAAGGTCGCGTGCCACCGCGTCACGCCAGATCGGGTGGTCGTCGACGACCATCACCTTCAGTGCGGTCTCGGTCATCACTGTCCCCTCTCGAAGGCGTCACGGCTGCCCGAAGAGCGGGGCAGCGTGAGCTCCCATTCCGTGCCGCATCCGGGTGCAGTGTTCAGCTGCGCCTGACCGCCCAGCCAATCCATCCGTCCCACAATCGATTTCGATATGCCGACATGCCCTTCGCGGACCGCCTCTGCCAGCCGTCCGTCGCCGATCCCGATCCCGTCGTCGCGGATACTCACCGTCACCGAATCGCCGAGATCCTCGAGCAGGACGAAAACCCGGGCGTCAGGTCCCGCGTGTGCGGCGGCGTTGTCCAAGGCATTGCCTGCCGCAGCGAACAATTCATGGGCGGCATCGTGGTCCAGCAGCACGGGTTCGGCCGGCAGGCTGACCGAAATTCGATCAGACGCTCTGGACCGCAGTAGGGCACCGATATCGGTGACCCCGCCGGTGTGAACCTCCGGATCAGGTGCGCTGACCAGCCTGCGCAACGCGCGCTCCTGTTCCCCGGCGAGTTCGGCCAATTGAGCTGTCTCACCACCGATTTCGCGGCCCCGCCGCGAAACCAGGGCCAGCACCTGAATGGCACCGTCGTGGACCCGTCGCGACAATCGTTCCCGTTCCTCCAACGACGCCGCCAACCGCACCGCCCGCTCCAACTCGGCATGAGCCCGGCGCGCGGTCTGAGCGGCCATCCCTACCGCGAGGCCCACGGCCAGCTCGATGACGATGGTGGCATTGCGCCCGAGATTGATACTGACGTAGCCCTTCAATGCGGCCGCGGCGGCCATCACCGCCAGCCCAGCTCCCATCCCTCCGACCGGACCGAACTGCAGTGCCGCCGAAATCGTGGCGTTCGTCGCCCACAACGTGGTGGGCCAGGACTGATTGTCCGCGATCCAGTGGTCGGATGCCACCAACTCGGTTGAGAGCATGAGGCCAAGAACGACCACGATCTCGGCGATCACCCACGATGGGCGCCGGCCGAAACCCTGTAGGTAGGCGATCGCACAGGCGATGCTCCACGCGATGAGCACCGCGCACAGCACGCCGGCCAGTACCGGGCTGGTCAGATCGTCGTTGATCGCGACCTGAAAACCCAGCGCGTACAGGCAACTCAGTAACCGGAAGATCTGAGCGGCACGCCACAACGGGGTGACCGGGTCCGGGCTGCGCTGCATCGGCTCAGCATAAAGTCGCTGACCGGCGCCGCGGAGCACCGATGTCGCGCGTCGGAGCTACTGCTCACCCCGGGCGACCGGACGATCCGGATCCGATGCCCACTCCGACCATGACCCGGGATACAGCGCCGCATCCACCCCGGCGGCAGCCAGTGCGGCCACAGCCAGCGCCGCGGTGACCCCGGAGCCGCAGTAGGCACCGACGTCCGCGCCCGCGACCGAGCGATCTGCGAGCAATGCCTGCAGTTGGGCGTCCGCAACCAATGTGCCGTCTGAGGAAAGAAACTGGGTACTCGGCAGATTGACCGCCCCGGGGATGTGACCGGCCACGGGATCGACGGGTTCGACGTCTCCGCGGAACCGTTCGGGCGCCCGCGCGTCGAGCAGCACCTCGACCCCGGTCGTCGCCTGTTCGGCGGTCAGGGTGCGCAGGGCCCCGCGGTACAGGTCGTCGTGTAGCACGTCGACGTCCCCGGGCTGCGCTGCAACCGGGCCGGAGTCCAGGGCCTCCCCCGCCGCCGACCACGCCGCCAGACCGCCGTCGAGGATGCGGACGTCGTCGATGCCGGCCGCGGTCAACACCCACCAGGCCCGGGCCGACCCGGCGCGGTTCCAGTCGTCGTAGACCACGGTGGGCACGCCCTTGCGCACACCCCAGCGACGCGCCGCCGACTGAAGGTCAGATCCGGACGGCAACGGATGACGACCCCGACCGGTGACACGGTGGTCCGTGAGCTCATCATCCAACGAGACGTAGACCGCACCGGGCAGATGGCCGCTCAGGTACCCCTGTTCGCCGTCGGGCTCAGTCAACGACCATCGCACGTCCAGCACGATGACGGGATCCCCCGAGTCGATGCGCTCGCGAAGGTCACCGACGGTGACGAAGACGTCTTCACGCGTGGAAGCCACACCGTCGACGCTACATCACCTTCGACAGAAACTCCTTTGTGCGTTCATGTTTGGGGTTGGCCATCACCTCGCGGGGATTTCCGCTCTCCACGATGACACCGCCGTCCATGAACACCAACTTGTCGGCGACCTCACGGGCGAAACCCATCTCATGGGTGACCACCACCATGGTCATGCCCTCACCCGCGAGTTTCTTGATCACCGCCAGAACCTCACCGACCAGCTCGGGATCCAGCGCCGAGGTCGGCTCGTCGAACAGCATCAGCTTCGGGTTCATCGCCAGCGCCCGGGCGATGGCCACCCGCTGCTGCTGGCCACCCGAGAGTTGTGCCGGGTACGCGTCGGCCTTGGCGGCCAAACCCACCTGATCGAGCAGATCCTTGGCCCGGGCCAGCGCGGCATCCTTCTTCACCCGCTTGACGCGCATGGGCGCCTCGATGATGTTCTCCAAGGCGGTGCGGTGCGGGAACAGGTTGAAGTGCTGGAAAACCATGCCGATGTCCCGGCGCTGCCGGGCAGCATCTCGCGGAGCCATCTCGTGCAGCTTGCCACCCCGTTCGCGATACCCGATCAGCTCTCCGTCGACGTAGAGGCGGCCCGCGTTGACCTGCTCGAGATGGTTGATACACCGCAGGAACGTCGACTTGCCCGAGCCTGACGGCCCGACCATGCACAACACCTCACCCCTGCTGACGTCCAACGTGACGCCTTTCAGGACGTGCAGGGCACCGAAGTTCTTGCAGACACTCTCGGCCCGCACCATCGGTTCGGCGGCGGCGGTCATGGATGTGGCTCTCCCATCTGGGCGTTGGCCAGGGCCTGCAGCTGCTTGGAGGTCAACTTGCGCGAGGCACCACGCGCGTAGTGCCGCTCAAGGTAGTACTGCCCGACCATCAGAATGCTGGTGATCGCCAGATACCAGGTGGACGCCACCAACAGAAGCGGGACCGGCTGAAACAGGTCCACGCCGATATCTTTTGAGCGGCCGTACAACTCGAAGCTGTACGGAATCGCGGTGACCAGCGAGGTCGTCTTCAGCATGCTGATGAACTCGTTGCCGGTCGGCGGGATGATGACCCGCATGGCCTGGGGAAGCACCGTACGTCGCATCGTCATGGTCCACGACATGCCAAGCGCCACCGAGGCTTCCGTCTGGCCTTCAGGCACTGAGTTGATACCCGCCCGGATGATCTCTGCCATATAGGCGGCCTCGTTGAGGCCCAGACCGAGAACCGCCAGCCAGAACACATTCGGGTCAGAAAGGGTGAACTCGAAAAGCTTCGGGCCGAACGGGACGCCGATCTGAATGTTCTTGTAGATCACCGGGACCAGGCCCCACAGCACCAACTGAACATAGATCGGGGTGCCGCGGAAGATCCACAGGTAGGTCCAGGACACCGCTTTGAGCACCGGATTCGGTGACAACCGCATCACCGCGAGGAGGACACCCAGGACGAGCGCCAGGATCATCGAATAGATGGTCAGTTGCAGCGTGTTCCAGGCAGCTTGCGAGATGCGTTGATCGAAGAGGTACTTGCCGTACGTCTCCCACCCGTACGCCTCGTTGGTCGCAGCGCCCCACAGGAACAGCCCGATCAGGACGAGGATGAGGATCGCCGCCACCCAACGCCATGGATGTCTCAGCGGGACGGCGTCGATGGCGGCCGGCGAGGATTCATCACTCATCGGCGGCTCAGCTGGTCGCACCGTTGATGACCGGCTTCTCGATCATCCCCTTCTCCGCGCCCCAGTTCGTGGCCACCTGCTTGTACGCACCGTTGTCGATCAGGTGCTGAAGCGCCTGTTGCAGCGACGCAGCCAGCGGCGAACCTTTCTGGACCGCCCAGCCGTACGGAGCCGAGTCGAAGATATCCCCTGCGGCTTCGAGTTTCCCGTTGCTCTGCTTGATCGCATACGCCGTCACCGGCGAATCCGCCGACATGGCGTCGGCCTGGCCGAGCATCACCGCGCTGGTGGCGGCGGTCTGGTCGTCGAACTTGATGACGTTGATGGCGGGCTTGCCCGCGTCGACACATTTCTTGCTGCGCGCCGGCATTTCCTCGGTGTCCTGCACCGTTGCCGTCTGCACCGCGATCTTCAAACCGCAGGCATCTTCGGGGTTGATCCCGGCACCGACCTTCTGCGCCCACGATGAACCCGCATTGAAGTAGGTCACGAAGTCAACCTGCTCTTCACGCTTCTTCGAGTCGGTGAACGACGACATGCCGACGTTGTAGTTCCCGCCCTGCACCGACGGGATGATCTTGTCGAACAACGACGCCCGATACTCCGGAGTGAGACCCAACGTGGCGGCGATCGCATTCATCAAATCGACATCGAAGCCGATGATCTTGCCCGCGGGATCTTTGAATTCGTTGGGCGGGTACGTCGGGTCGGTGCCGATGACCAGCTTGCCGCTCGACTTGATCGGCTCCGGCACCGAATTGGCGATCGCGTCGACCTTTTCAACCTTTGCCGCCGTCGTCGTCTTGGTTTCCGACCCACCGGATTCGGTGTTGTTCGCGCAGCCCGACATCGCGAGCGCGCCGCTGGCGGCGACCACCACCGCGAAACGCCACATCTTGCTTCGTCGGGGACGACATCCAACTGTCACGGTTGCCTCATTTCTCTGTCTGCGGCTGCGGTCGGACTGTTCCAAAACGAAGAGGTTAACGGCCGCGGGCCGGGGATGCAGCGCCGGTAACGGAACCTTAACTACCAGGCTGCGACACCACAGCCGTAACGCAAAAACCGCGATCTACATCTACGTTTGTGTCAAACTGCCTGCATGGAAACCACTGCTGCCCCAAGCTTGTTGCCACATCTGTGGAAATCGACGCTGGTTTCGGGAATTCTCGCCGTCATCCTCGGCGTCCTGGCGTTGGTCTGGCCCGGGATCACCATTCTGGTGGCCGCGATCTTCTTCGCCGCGTACCTGTTGATCACCGGTATCTCGCAGCTCGTCCTGGCGTTCAGCATCCGGTCATCGGTCGGTGGGCGGGTGTTGCTGTTCATCGGCGGCGCCGCGGCACTCGTGCTGGCCGTGCTCTGTTTCGTCAGCCTGCAGAATTCGTTCGAACTGCTGGCGATCTGGATCGGTGTCGGGTTCATCTTCCGCGGTGTCGCAACGACGATGTCGGCCATCGGAGATCCGTCGCTGCCCGGGCGGGTCTGGGAGATCATCATCGGCATCATCAGTGTGATCGCCGGCATCATCATGTTCGTCGCCCCCATGGAGGGGTTGGTCGCCCTCGCTCAGGTCACCGGGATCATCCTCATCGTCGTCGGCGTATTCGAAGTGATCTCCGCCTTCGCAATCCGTAGCGAGGCCAAGAAACTCCACGCGGCAATCTCACACCAGGCGCCTCCGGTGACATAAGACACCGGTCATGGTCGGCGCCTGGCCCGCAACCTTCTACTACACTCCGTCGTAGATTGGTCTGAGACCTCGGAAGTAGGGCCAGATGGACGCTTTGGACGTATCGCGGTGGCAGTTCGGAATCACCACCGTCTACCACTTCATATTCGTACCGCTGACCATTGGGTTGGCGCCGTTGATCGCCATCATGCAGACCGCGTGGGTGTTCACCGGCAACGACAGCTGGTATCGCCTCACGCGATTCTTCGGCAAGCTGTTCCTGATCAACTTCGCGATCGGTGTGGCCACCGGCATCGTGCAGGAATTCCAGTTCGGCATGAACTGGAGCGAATACTCGCGTTTCGTCGGCGACATCTTCGGCGCGCCGCTGGCCTTCGAGGGCCTGGTCGCGTTCTTCGTCGAGTCCACGTTCATCGGCCTGTGGATCTTCGGCTGGACGCGACTGCCGCGTGCCGTTCATTTGTTCTGCATCTGGATGGTCGCCTTTGCCGTCAACGCTTCGGCGTTCTTCATCATCGCTGCCAACTCGTTCATGCAGCACCCGGTCGGGGCGAAGTACAACCCGGAGACCGGGCGGGCTGAGCTCATCGACTTCGGCGCGCTGCTGAGCAACAACACCGCGATTTGGGCGTTCCTGCATGTCGTCGCCGGGTCGCTGCTCACCGCAGGCACCTTCGTCGCGGCCGTGAGCGCCTGGCTGATGGTGCGCGACCGGCGCAGGGCAACCGCCGACCAGGCGGCCGCCGAGTCCACCGACGTGTCCGACGCCGCAGCCGGAAACGATTCCGCTGGAATGTACCGACCCGCAACGATTCTCGGCAGCCTCGTGGCGTTGGCCGCAGTCGCCGTGATCTTCTTCACCGGGGACATCCAAGGCAAGTTGATGTTCGTGCAACAGCCGATGAAGATGGCCTCGGCCGAATCCCTGTGTGACACGCAGACGGACCCGGACTTCTCGGTCCTGACCGTGGGTACGCACAACAACTGCGCGAGCGTGACCCACGTGATCGAGGTGCCCTACGTGCTGCCCTTCCTGGCTGAGGGCAAATTCAGTGGCGTCACCCTCGAAGGCGTCAACGACCTCCAAAAGCAGTACGAATCACGGTTCGGACCCGGCGATTACCGGCCGAATCTCTTCGTCACGTACTGGTCGTTCCGGGCGATGATCGGCCTCATGGTGGTGCCACTGGCGTTCGCCCTGCTGACACTGTGGATGACCCGCCGCCGACGGCTTCCCGATCAACGGTGGTATGGCATCTTCGCACTGATCACCCTGCCCACGCCGTTCCTGGCCAATTCCGCCGGCTGGGTTTTCACCGAGATGGGCCGGCAACCCTGGGTGGTGGTCCCGAATCCGACCGGTGACCAGATGGTCCGACTGATGGTGCAACAGGGCGTGTCTGACCATGCGGCCGGCACGGTGTTCTTCTCACTCGCGGTCTTCACCCTCCTCTACGGCGGGCTCGCGGTCGTCTGGTTCTGGCTGCTGCGCCGCTATGTGACCGAAGGGCCACAGGAACACGATTCCGAGCCGGCCCCGCCGACGCCTCCTGACGAGGACGAATCCGCCCCGCTGTCTTTCGCGTACTGAGAGGACTGATCTCAGATGGGACTCCAAGAACTCTGGTTCATACTCATCGCCGTCCTGTTCCTCGGATTCGTGGTTCTGGAAGGCTTCGACTTCGGTGTCGGGATGCTGATGGCCCCGCTTGGCAGCGCGGGCGAAGGCGACCCGGAAAGCCGCAGGCGAGCCGTGCTGAACACCATCGGACCGGTGTGGGACGCCAACGAAGTGTGGCTGATCACCGCGGGCGCAGCCATGTTCGCGGCATTCCCCAACTGGTATGCGACGCTGTTCTCCGCGTTGTACCTGCCGCTGCTGGCGATTCTGTTCGGGATGATCCTGCGCATCGTGGGCATCGAGTGGCGCGGCAAGATCGACGACACCAAGTGGCGCAAGTATGCCGACCTGGGCATCGCCGTGGGATCGTGGCTGCCCGCCATACTGTGGGGTGTCGCTTTCGCAATCCTGGTGCGCGGCTTGCCGATTGATGCCAACCATCGGGTTCACGCCGGGATCGGTGACGTGCTCAACGCCTACACGGTGCTCGGCGGGCTCGCGACAGCCTCACTGTTCGCCTTCTACGGTTCGGTGTTCATCGCCTTGAAAACCGCTGGGCCCATACGCGACGACGCGTTCCGGTTCGCCCGGATACTGACGCTGCCAGTGATCCTGCTGGCCGGCGGCTTCGGACTGTGGACGCAGTTGGCCCACGGCAAGCCATGGACCTGGGCGGCCCTGGCGGTCGCGGTGGTCGCACTGCTGATCTCGGTGGCACTGATGTGGTCTCGGTCGCGGGAAGGCTGGGCCTTCGTCGCCACCGTGGTGGTCGTGGCCGGCGTCGTCGTCCTGCTGTTCGGTGCGATGTACCCGTACCTGCTGCCGTCCACACTGAGCTCGGAGTGGGGCGTCACCATCTACAACGGCTCCTCCACCCCGTACACCTTGAAGATCATGACCTGGGCGTCGTTGACCCTGCTGCCGCTGGTCCTGGTGTACCAGGGCTGGACCTACTGGGTGTTCCGCAAGCGGATTTCGGCAGACCGTATCCCCGCCCCCATCGGACTGTCCCGGCGGTCGGTCTGAATCTCTGGCGCGCACTCGGTATCCGCGGGGCCACCGGCGCTACGACGGGGTTACGGCGCTACCTGCTGGCGGCGGTGGTCTGCGGCGTGACCATCAGTGCCGGCACCATCGCCGCAGCGGTGGTGCTGGCACACATCGTGGCCGCGATCATCGTCCACCCTGGCTCGGCGGCCCGTCACGGCGGCGCACTGGTGGCACTGTGTGCGCTGTGGATCCTGCGCGCGGCCGCGCACTGGCTTCAGGGCCGGCTGTCGCAGCGCGGCGCCACCGCGGTGATCGGGGAATTGTCCAGCCAGGTCTTGCGCTCGGTAACCTCTGCACCACCAAGGCAATTGGCGGCCGATCGCGATGCCGCGGCGGCAGTGGTGACCCGCGGCCTGGATGGTCTACGCCCCTACTTGACCGGCTACCTCCCCGCGGTGATCCAGGCCGCGGTCCTGACACCGGTGGCCGTGATCGTGATGGCTTGTTACGACCTTCAGTCCGCGGCCATCGTGGTGATCGCGCTGCCGCTCATCCCCGTGTTCATGATTCTGATCGGCCTCGTCACGGCCGACCGGTCGGCCGCCGCTCTGGCCGCGATGACCACCCTGCAAGCCCGGCTGCTCGACCTCGTGGCCGGGATCCCCACCCTGCGCGCCGTCGGCCGGGCCGCCGGCTCAGCCCAGCGCATCACTGAACTGGCTGCCGCGCACCGACGCTCGGCCATGGCAACCCTACGGATCGCGTTCCTGTCCTCATTGGTGCTCGAACTGTTGGCCACCCTGGGCGTGGCTCTTGTTGCAGTCAGCGTCGGCGTACGACTCGTGTACGGCGAGATGGACCTGTCTGCGGGCCTGACCGCCCTGTTGCTGGCTCCCGAGGTGTTCTGGCCACTGCGCCGTGTCGGCGCTGCCTTTCACGCGGCTCAGGACGGCAAGACCGCCGCCGAACAAGCTTTCAAGCTCTGTGAGACGCATCAGCCCGCCGGAGGTGCTCTGCGCGTAGCGGATTCCGCTCCCGCGATCGAGTTGGAGGGTCTGGGGCCAACCATCGAACCGGGCAGGGTCACCGTGCTCACCGGCCCCAACGGAGCGGGAAAATCGACTGCACTACAGGCCATTCTCGGTTTGGCCACGCTTCCGTCCGGGCCCGTACGGGTCGATGGAGTGGATGTCGGTGACCTGGACATGACGGCGTGGTGGCACCGCATCGCCTGGCTGCCGCACCGGCCCGTGCTGATCCCGGGAACGGTCCGCGAGAACCTTGAGCTGCTCGGACCACTGACCGACCTGGCCCGGGCCTGCCGCGATTCCGGCTTCGACGACGTGCTCGACGACCTTCCTGACGGGCTGGACACGAGGATCGGCCGCACCGGGGTCGGATTGTCACTGGGACAACGACAGCGGTTGGGGCTCGCCCGCGCGCTCGGGGCCTCGGCACGGGTACTGCTTCTCGATGAGCCCACCGCCCACCTCGATTCCGCGCTGGAACAACGGGTGCTGCAGGCGATCGTCGGCCGGGCCCGCGCCGGTGCCACGGTCATCGTGGTCGGGCACCGGGATCCGGTGGTGGCCATCGGCGACGAGGTGATCACGATAGGTAGCGCACATGTTTCGACGTGATCCGCTGCTGCGGCTGGCCCTGGACCTGCTGCGACCCCGGCTGAGCCGGCTGATCCTGGCCAGCGTTCTCGGAGTGCTCTCGCTGGGCAGCGCGCTGGCCCTGGCGGGTATCTCGGCGTGGTTGATCACCCGGGCCTGGCAGATGCCCCCGATCTTGGACCTCTCGGTGGCCGTCGTCGCGGTGCGTGCGTTGGGTATCTCCCGCGGTGTGCTCGGCTACTGTCAGCGGCTGGCCGCCCACGACACGGCGCTGAGGGCCGCGGCCAACGCCCGCACCGGGTTGTACCGCAGACTCGCCACCGGACCCGACGACGATGCGATGCGACTTCCGAGCGGGGAGTTGGTTTCCCGGGTCGGCAGTTCCGTCGATGAACTGGCCGACGTCGTAGTGCGTTCTGTGCTGCCGATCGTGGTGGCCACAGTGCTCAGCGCGATCGCGGTCGGTGTCATCGCGCTCATCTCCCCGGGCGCCGCGGTGGTCCTGGCGCTGTGCCTGCTGATCGCCGGCGTGGTGGCCCCGGCACTCACCGCCCGCGCCGTTGCAGCCGCGGAATCCGTTGCCGTGCAACATCGTGGCGACCGCGACTCGGCGACGATGTTGGCCCTGGAGTACGCGCCGGAGTTGCGGGTGAGCGGACGCCTCGACGATGTCATCGCCACCGCCGAGCGCCACCACCGCGACTGGGGCCACGCCGCTGACCGAGCGGCCGCCCCGGCGGCGTTGGCCGCCGCGATGCCCAGCATCGCCATTGGTGCCAGTGTCCTGGGTGCGGTCGTCGCAGGCATCGCACTGGCCCCCACGACCGCGCCGACCACCTTGGCCATCCTGATGTTGTTGCCGTTGTCGGCTTTCGAGGCCACAACGGCCCTGTCCGACGCTGCTGTCGGGCTCACGAAGTCCCGTATCGCCGCACGGCGCCTGCTCGAGCTCATCGAGGGCGATCCCCGGGCCCGCCGACGTCCCGAGGCACCCTCGGTCGATCTGCCCGACGGCGGCCGACTGGCCGTCGTCGGGCCGAGCGGCTCGGGAAAGACGACGCTGTTGATGGCGCTGGCCGAACGACTCGATGAAACACCTGGACGCGCAGCGTTTTTCGCCGAGGATGCACACATTTTCGAGACCACTGTGCGGGACAACCTGCTCGTGGTCCGCGGGGATGTCACCGACACCGAATTGCTGTCGGCGATCGAGCGTGTCGGTCTCACCGACTGGTTGGACGGCCTGCCCGACGGCTTGTCGAGCGTGCTCGAAGGCGGTCACACCGCGTTGTCGGCCGGTCAGCGGCGCCGGTTGTTGCTGGCGAGAGTGCTGGTGTCCGATTTCTCTGTCGTCCTGCTCGATGAGCCCACCGAGAACCTCGACGCCGCCGACAGCCAACGGATCCTCACCGAAATCCTCACTCCGGGTGACTGGTTCGCCGCGGACCGGACCGTCGTCGTCGCCACCCACCATCTGCCGGACGCGCTCGGCTGCCCCGTCGTGCACTGTCCACAGCCCGGCACCCTCATCGGCGGGTAGCCTCGCAGGCATGACCGACGAGCGATCCAACCCACCCGGGTCGGAGGAGCCGCAGCCGACCGAGCCTCCCCCGCCGTCGGGATATCCCTACGGGCCGCCCCCCGGTGCGTATCCCGGGCCGTACCCGTCGGCCCCGCCGCCGTACGGCGGATACCCGATGCAGCCCAGCCCGCGTGGGCCCGCCAACGGACTCGGCATCGCCGCGCTCATCCTGGCCATCTTCGCGCTGCTGCTGACGTGGACGGTGATCGGTGGACTGATATTCGGCATCGTCGCACTGATCCTCGGGTTTCTCGGTCGTGGGCGCAGCCAACGCGGCGAAGCCACCAATGGTGGCGTCGCTACCGCCGGAGTCGCGCTGGGAGCCATCGCCTGTGTGGTATCCCTGGTGTTCGTCGGCATCTGGCTGTACTTCGGCCAACGATGGTTCGACGATGTCGGTGGCCGGGACTACGTGCACTGCCTGCAGCAGGCCGGCGACGACACCGTGGCGCAGCAGCGGTGCGAGAAGGAGTTCGAACGGCGGATCGAGGATTCCTTCGGCGAGACGCCGACCACTATCCGCTGAGCCGACTCACGTCGTGGCGGCGCCGGGGAAGTACTTGACGATTCCCTCCTGGACCACCGTCGCGACCAGATGGCCCGCGGCGTCGAAAAAGTGGCCGGTGCCCAACCCGCGGGATTCCGCCGCCACCGGCGACGTGGTCGAGTACAGCACCCACTCGTCGAACTTGACCGGCCGGTGAAACCACACGGAGTGGTTCATCGTCACCGCGAAGATCCGGTCAAAACCCCAGGACAACCCGTGAGTGGTGATGATCGAATCGAGCACGGTGGTGTCCGAGGAGTACACCAGGGCCGCACCGTGCAGCACCGGATCGGAGGGCATGGTGCCCTCCGTCTTCAGCCACACCCGGTTGTGGTCGAGCTTGCCGCCCTTTCTCCGCATCACCCAGGACGGATCGTTGGTGTACCGCCATTCGATCGGGCGTAATGCCTCGACGAACAACGGCACCGTTTTCTCATAGCCGCGCAGCAACTCATCGATCTTGGGCAGCGTGTCCGGATGCGGAACCTCCGGAGCGGGCACGCTGTGCTCGAGCCCCCGGCCAGCGTTCATGTAGGACAGCATCACCGAGGTCAGCAGGTTCCCGTCCTGCATGACATCCACCCGGCGGTTGGCGAACCGGCGCTCGTCGCGCAGCCGCACCACGTGGAACTCCAGATCCTTTTCCGGGTCGCCACCGGCGATGAAGTGCGCATTCAGCGCACTCGGCGCGAGCTTGTGTTCTAGCGTGCGCCCACCGGCGACGAACGCCTGCGCGATCATCTGGCCACCGAAGGTGCGTACCGGGTTCTTACTCGGATGCGAGCCGATGAACAGGTTGTCATCGACGCGATTCAGATCGAGAACAGCCAGCAGCTCCTCGAAATCCGGGTGTGTCAAGGAATGCCTTTCGAGATCTTTGGCAGGCGCTGGTCGGCAGACGACCGCTAGACGTCGTCCTCCCCGATGCGGTGCACGTGGATCAGATTCGTGGAGCCTACTGTGCCCGGCGGCGCACCCGCGACGATGACCACCAGCTCACCGCGCTTGTAGCGGCCCAGATCCAGCAGCGACTTGTCGACCTGACGGATCATGTCGTCGGTGCTCTTCATCTGCGCCACGATGAACGTCTCGGTACCCCAGGTCAGGGCCAGCTGGCTGCGCACCTCGGGCAGCGCCGTGAAGGCCAGCACCGGCAGCGGGGTGTGCAGCCGGGCCAGGCGACGCACCGTATCCCCGGACTGGGTGAACGCGACCAGCGCCTTGGCGTCGAGTCGCTCGCCGATATCGCGGGCCGCATAGGAGATGACCCCGCGCTTGGTGCGAGGGGTGTGGGTCAGCGGCGGCACGCTCACCGAATTGTCTTCGACCGCCTTGATGATGCGGGCCATCGTCTTGACGGCCTCCAGCGGGTACTTGCCGACGGAGGTCTCGCCGGAGAGCATCACCGCGTCCGCGCCGTCGAGCACGGCGTTGGCGACGTCGGAGGCCTCCGCGCGGGTGGGCCGGGAGCTTTCGATCATCGACTCCAGCATCTGGGTGGCGACGATGACGGGTTTGGCGTTCTCCCTTGCCATCTGGATGGCCCGCTTCTGGACCAGCGGCACTTCTTCCAGCGGCAGTTCGACGCCGAGGTCACCGCGGGCGACCATGATCGCGTCGAATGCCAGCACGATGGCCTCGAGGTTTTCGACGGCCTCGGGCTTCTCCAGCTTCGCGATCACCGGAACGCGCCGGCCGACCCGGTCCATCACCTCGTGGACGAGTTCGATGTCGGCGGGCGACCGGACGAACGACAGGGCGATGAGATCAACGCCCAGGCGCAGCGCGAACTCGAGATCCTCGATGTCCTTCTCGGACAGCGCCGGTGCGGTCACGTTCATGCCGGGCAGCGACATGCCCTTGTTGTTGCTGACCGGGCCGCCCTCGGTGACCGTGCAGATCACGTCGTTGCCGTCGATCTGGTCGACCACCAGGCCGACGTTGCCGTCGTCGACGAGGACCCGGTCCCCCGGGCGGGCGTCCTCGGCCAACCGCTTGTAGGTGGTCGACACCCGGTCGTGCGTGCCCGGGCAGTCGTCGACGGTGATCCGCACCGATTCGCCGTTCGCCCAGTAGGTGGGACCGTCGGTGAACCGGCCCAATCTGATCTTGGGGCCTTGAAGGTCAGCCAGCACACCCACTGCATGGCCGGTGGCATCCGATGCCGCCCGGACCCGCTTATAGGCGGCCTCGTGGTCGGTGTAGTCACCGTGGCTGAAGTTCAGCCGAGCGACATCCATCCCGGCCTCGACCAGGGCCCGTACCGTCTCATCGGTGCTGGTAGCCGGGCCAAGCGTACAAACGATCTTTCCGCGTCTGCTCACGTCATGTCAGTCTAGTTGATCGATTCAGACGACGCTTAGTGGGAGCGTCCCGGGCCTCACCGGCGACGGCAGATCCGACTCACCCATCAGGTAGGCGTCCACCGCGTGCGCCGCGCTGCGCCCCTCTGCAATGGCCCACACCACCAGCGAGGCGCCCCGGTGGGCATCGCCGCAGACGAACACCCCGGGCGCTTCGGTCTGCCAGTCCGAACCGCACGACACGGTGCCGCGCCGGGTCAGTTTCAGGTGCAGCCCGTCGAGCAGCGCCATGTGCTCGACGCCTTCGAACCCGATCGCCAACAGCGCCAGGTCGCAGGGAATCTGCAACGACTCGCCGACCGGGGTGATCTGGCGCCGTCCTTCCGCGTCGCGGGTCACCTGAACCTCGGCGATCTCGACGGCCCGCACATGACCGTTGTCGTCGCCGAGAAAACGTTGTACCGCCACTTCGAACCGGCGCGCGCCCCCTTCGGCGTGTGCCGGAGAGGTCCGCAGCACCAACGGCCACGTCGGCCAGGGAGAGAGTTCGTCATCGCGGGTCTCGGGCGGCTCGGCGTTGTAGTCGAGCTGCGTCACCGACGCCGCACCCTGACGGTGCGCGGTACCCAGGCAGTCGGCGCCGGTGTCACCGCCACCGATGATCACCACGTGCTTGCCCGCCGCCGAGATCGGCGACGACGAGTCGCCTTCGCACTCGCGGTTGGCCGGCACCAGATGCTCCATCGCCAGGTGCACGCCGTCGAGCTCTCGTCCGGGCACGTCGTTGTCGCGGCCCCGGAGCGCGCCGACCGCCAGCACTACCGCCTGGTGACGCTGACGCAGCTGCTCGACGGTCAGATCAACGCCCACTTCGCACTCGGTGACGAATCGCGTGCCCTCGGCCCGCATCTGGGCCAGACGCTGATTCAGCACCGACTTCTCGAGCTTGTACTCGGGGATCCCGTAGCGCAGCAGCCCACCCACCCGGTTGTCACGCTCGTACACCGTCACCTCGTGGCCGGCACGGGTGAGTTGTTGTGCCGCAGCCAAACCTGCCGGTCCCGAACCGACGACGGCCACGCTCTTACCGGTGGAGATCGCAGCGGGCTGGGGTTCGACGGTGCCGTTCATCCAGGCGTGGTCGGCGATCGTCTGCTCGATCCGCTTGATCGTCACGCTGCCGCCGGTCTGCTCCTCGGAGATCGAGAGCACGCAGGCGGCCTCACACGGCGCCGGGCACAGCCGTCCGGTGAACTCCGGAAAGTTGTTGGTGGCGTGCAGGCGATCACTGGCCGCATCCCAACGACCCCGCCTCACCAGGTCGTTCCATTCCGGGATCAGATTGCCCAACGGGCAGCCCGCCTTGCCGGAATGACAGAACGGGATCCCGCAATCCATGCAGCGCCGCGCCTGCTGCGACACCTCGCCGGCGCGCGCGTTGGGATCCTCGCGCTCGTACACCTCGCGCCAGTCCCCCACCCGTTCCTCGACGGGGCGCTTGGCCGCCTCGATCTTGGGGACACGAAGAAATCCGCTCGGATCAGCCACGGCTGGCCTCCATGATCGCGCTGTCCACATCGCGTCCCTCGGCCTTGGCCATCCGGGTCGCCTGCAGGACACGCTGGTAGTCGGTGGGCATTACTTTGGTGAATTGCGCGCTGCGCCTTGGCCAGTCAGCCAGAATCGAGGACGCCAGAGTGCTGCCGGTATGGCGAGCGTGGGCGGCCACCACATCGTGCAGCCAGGCCAGATCTTCGGCTTCGAGCTGCTGCAACTGCACCATTTCGGTGTTGACCCGGGCCGGGTCCAGACCGAGCACGAAGGCAATGCCACCGGACATGCCGGCAGCCAGGTTGCGTCCGGTCTTACCCAGGATCACCACCCGTCCGCCGGTCATGTACTCACACGCATGGTCGCCGACACCTTCGACGACGGCCAAGGCGCCGGAATTGCGCGCGCAGAACCGCTCGCCGACCCGGCCCCGCAAGAACACCTCACCCGAGGTGGCCCCGTACAGCAGGGTGTTCCCGGCGACGACGTTGTCCTCGGGCAGAAACAGCACATCGTCGGGTGGACGCACGATCACCCGGCCGCCGGAAAGCCCCTTGCCCACATAGTCATTGGCATCCCCGATCAGATCGAGTGTGACTCCCGGCGGCAGGAACGCTCCGATCGACTGGCCGGCCGACCCGGTCAGGGTGACGTGAATGGTGTTGTCGGGCAATCCGGCCGCACCGTAACGCCGGGTGACCTCCGAGCCGAGCAACGTACCCACTGTGCGGTTGACGTTGCGGACCGGAAGTTCCAAGCGAACCGGCAACGCATCTTCGAGTGCGCCCTCGGCGAGCTGGATGAGCGTCTGATCGAGGGCCTGCTCGAGTCCGTGGTCCTGGTCGCGCACCCGCAGCCGCTGGGTCAGCGTGCCGCCGTCGGCATCCGTCGGCAATGCGAATATCGGGCTGAGGTCCAGCCCACGGCTCTTCCAGTGCGCCACACCGGGATCGGTGTCGAGCACCTCGGCGTGGCCGACGGCCTCGTCGATACTGCGGAATCCCAACTCGGCCAGGTACCGGCGGATGTCCTCGGCAATGAAGGTGAAGAAGTTCTCGACGAACTCGGGCTTGCCGTTGAACCGCGCCCGCAGTTCCGGGTTCTGCGTGGCCACACCGACCGGGCAGGTATCGAGGTGACAGACCCGCATCATGATGCAGCCCGACACCACCAGCGGCGCGGTGGCAAAACCGAACTCCTCGGCGCCCAACAGTGCAGCCACGATCACATCGCGGGCGCTGCGCATGCCACCGTCGCACTGCACGGTGATCCGATCACGCAAACCGTTGAGCACCAACGTCTGCTGGGTGTCGGCCAGACCGATCTCCCACGGCGCCCCGGCATGCTTGAGTGAGGTCAACGGTGCCGCGCCCGTGCCGCCGTCATATCCGGAGATCAACACGACGTCGGCATGCGCCTTCGACACCCCGGCCGCGACCGTGCCGACACCGACGCTGCTGACCAGCTTCACGTGGATCCGGGCCTGGTCATTGGCGTTCTTCAGGTCGTGGATGAGCTGGGCCAGGTCCTCGATCGAGTAGATGTCGTGGTGCGGGGGCGGCGAGATCAGTCCCACGCCGGGAGTGGAGTGCCGGGTCTTGGCGATGTTGGGATACACCTTGTACCCCGGAAGCTGGCCACCCTCACCGGGTTTGGCGCCCTGGGCCATCTTGATCTGGATGTCGGTGGCGTTCACCAGATAGTCGCTGGTGACACCGAAGCGTCCCGAGGCCACCTGCTTGACGGCGCTGCGCCGGCGCGGATCGTACAGTCGGTCGACGTCCTCACCACCTTCACCGCTGTTCGACCGGCCGCCGAGGTTGTTCATGGCGATCGCCATGGTCTCGTGGGCTTCCGCCGAGATGGAGCCGTAACTCATCGCCCCGGTGTTGAACCGGGTCACGATCGACTCGACCGGTTCGACCTCATCGAGCGGAACCGGGGGCCGCAGTCCCTGCTTGAACTCGAACAGCCCACGCAGGGTCCCGCCTTCGCGAGACAGCCGGTCGACCTCCTCCGAGTAGCGGGCGAAAATGTCGCGCCGACCGGTCCGGGTCGAATGCTGCAGCAGAAAAACCACTTCCGGGGTGAACAGATGCAGCTCACCTTCCCGACGGAACGCGTACTCGCCCCCGACCTCCAGACGACGGTGCACCCGCTCGGTGGGGTTCTCCGGATAGGCGCGCCGGTGACGCAGCTTGACCTCCTCGGCCAGCACATCCACCCCGACGCCGCCGAGCTGGGTGGTGGTTCCCGTGAAGTAGTCGTCGACGACGTCGCGGCTCAGCCCGATGGCCTCGAAGACCTGGGCGGCGGTGTAGGACGCGACCGTGGAGATACCCATCTTGCTCATCACCTTCACCACCCCCTTGCCCAGCGCCTTGACGTAATTGCGCACGGCAGTGGCGGTTTCGATGCCGGTGAGCTCGCCTTCGCGGATGAGGTCCTCGATCGACTCGAAGGCCAGATACGGGTTGACGGCGGCGGCGCCGTACCCGATGAGCATGGCGATGTGATGGACCTCGCGGGCGTCACCGCTTTCCACCACGAGCGCTACTTTGGTGCGTTCCTTGGAACGCACCAGATGGTGGTGTACCGCGGAAACGGCGAGCAGCGACGGGATCGGAGCCCTGGTGTGGTCGGAATCGCGGTCGGAGATCACCAGGGTGCGAGCACCTTTGGCAATCGCCTCGCTCGCCCTCGACCGCAGGTCGTCGACCGCTTCGGCCAGGCCTTCCCCACCCCGCTCGACGTCGTAGAGCGCACGCAGCACGGTGGTGCGCAGGCCCGGATGCTCACCGTCGTCGTTGATATGGACGATCTTGCTCAGCTCGTCGTTGTCCAGAACCGGCCAGCGCAAGACGATTTGGCGGCACGACGCGGCAGAGGGTTCCAGCAGATTCTCCTCGGGCCCCATCACGCGGGCCATCGAGGTGACCACCTCCTCGCGGATGGCGTCCAACGGCGGGTTCGTCACCTGGGCGAACAGTTCGACGAAGTAGTCGTAGAGCAGCCGTGAGCGCTTCGAGAGCACCGCGACGGGGGTATCGGTCCCCATCGAACCGAGCGGCTCGCCGCCGGATGCCGCCATCGGCGTCAGCAGGATCCGCAGTTCCTCCTCCGTGTAGCCGAACGCGATCTGACGGCGCACCACCGAGTCGTGATTCGGCTGGGTCCGGGCCCGCTCGGGCAACGTGCCGAGATCGAGCAGACCGGCATGCAGCCACTCGCCGTAGGGTTCGGCGGCCGACAACTGCTCCTTGATCTCGTCGTCTCCGATGATGCGCCCGGCGGCGGTGTCGACCAGGAACATCTTGCCGGGCTGCAGGCGCCCCTTGGCGACGATCTCGCCCGACGGCACGTCGAGCACACCGCTCTCGCTGGCGAGGATGACCCGGTCGTCGACCGTGCGCCACCAGCGTCCCGGCCGCAGACCGTTGCGGTCCAGTACTGCCCCCACCACGGTGCCGTCGGTGAACGTCACGCAGGCGGGGCCGTCCCACGGTTCCATCAGCGAAGCATGGAACTTCCAGAATGCGCGCTCCGCGGCGTCCATGGTGGTGGCGTTCTGCCACGCCTCCGGAATCATCATCAGCACCGCGTGCGGCAGGCTACGCCCGCCCAGGTGCAGCAGCTCAAGCACCTCATCGAAGGACGCCGAATCAGAGGCGTCCGGGCTGCAGATCGGCGACAACCGGCTCAGGTCACCGGGAATCCGTGCGCTGGCCAACAGCGCCTCCCGGGCGTGCATGCGGTTGCGATTACCGCGCACGGTGTTGATCTCGCCGTTGTGGGCGACGAAGCGGAACGGATGCGCCAACGGCCACGACGGAAAAGTGTTGGTGGAGAAGCGACTGTGGACGATGGCGATCGCGCTCATGCAGCGCTCGTCCCGCAGATCCGGAAAGTATTGCGGCAGCTGCATTGTCGTCAGCATGCCCTTGTACACGATGGTCCGGCTGGACAACGACGCGAAATACACCGCATCGGCGCCCTGGCCCTGTTCGGCGCGCTTGCGCAGTGGATAGACCTTGCGGTCCAGCTCGATACCGCCCAGCCGGTTGCCATCGACCTCTGGTGCCGCGACGAACAGCTGCGCCATGTGGGGCATGCAGCCCAGCGCCGTCGAACCGATCTCGGCGCCGTCCGGATCCACCGGCACCTCGCGCCAGCCGAGAACCTCAAGGTCTTCCTCAGCGGCCAGTGCTTCGATGCGGGCGCGGGCGGCACTGCGCGCGTCCTGGTCCTGCGGCAGAAAACAGATGCCCGCGGCGAAACTATGGCGGCCGTCGGCGGCAGAGGCGGGCAGTGCGAAGTCGACCACGTCAGTCAGCAGTTCGACCGGCAGCTGCAGCAGGATGCCGGCCCCGTCGCCACTGTTGGGCTCGGCCCCGGCGGCACCGCGGTGTTCGAGGTGTTCGAGGGCGGTCAGCCCATCAGTGACGATGCCATGGGAGCGGCGGCCCTGAATGTCGGTGATCATGGCCACGCCGCAAGAATCGGCCTCATTGGCGGGGTCATAGAGCCCCTGCGCATCTGGCAATGCCGAGAACAGCATCTAGTCGCACCTCCGCAAGTCCGGAACATCCTGGTCCCGGGACTGCACCGGCCCGAATTTTCAGTGTATCAGCGCAGGTGGGCTACTACTGAGCGCTTAACGTCGGGACCAGTGGGAAGCCTGGCAGGTTGCGCACCACCGTCCACAGCACAACCGCGACCACGATCGTCACCACGGCGGGCATCGGGAACAGCGCCTTGCCCAACCGCCATCGCACCAACATCCACACGATCAGAGCAGGCAGACCGACCAAGGCGAATACGTTGTCGACCACTGCCGCAGCCACGTCGCCGTGCAGCAGATCATGGGTCATCCGCAGCCCGCCACAGGCCGGACAGTTCAATCCGGTCAGAGCCTTGAACGGGCAGCCAGGAAACAGAAACCCGGGACGGTGTGGATCCGCCACACCGGTATAGGTCAACGCACCAGCCCCGAGCACTCCGGCCGTCAGCAGCGAATATCGTCCGGCCGTCGTGGAGGTGAGGCCGCTAGGTTCCATCGCGCAGTGGACGCCCGTACGGGTCGCGAACCTTGTCGGTGAAGATCAGGATTGCATCGACCAGTCCCCAGATGATGGCGCCGATGGTGCAGGTGGCCAACCCCACGATCAACTGGGCGATGCCCAATCCGGTTTGTCCCAGGTAGATCCGCCCGAGGCCGACAAAGCCGAACAGCCCGACCAATTGCAGCAGCCCGGCCACAACCTTCGACTTGTCGGAAAGCGGGTCACCGGTGACCGGATGACGGCCGAAGGGCGCGCTCGGATCCACGAACGCCGGCGGATAGGGCGGGTAGCCCGGTGGCGGTGGCGGATAACCCGCGGGTGGCGGAATGCCGGCCGACGACGGGATATCCGAGGAGCCTTCGGACTGCGACGGATCAGTCATACAGCCAGGATGCCAGAGCCCGATCCCTACCGGTTACGGCGGAACCAGCGACGCACCCGACCACCCTGCTTGGTCGTCTCGGAAGGCTCCGACGGCTCGACAGCAGCGGGTGATTCGGGGCCGGTTTCGCCCGACACGTCCTCATCGCCATCGTCCGTTTCGGCAGTCTCGTCTTCGTCGGTCGCGGGCTCGTCGGCTGCCTCCGCGGTGCCTTCTTCAGCCTCGCCCCCGGCGTCATCCGCCTGGTCGACCTCGTCGGCATCCACCGACGCCTCGGACTCACCGGTCTCAGTTGGAAGGGCGTCGTCGGCGTCTTCGTCGTCGGTGTCCGCCTCGACTACCGCTTCCTCGCCTTCGGCGTCCTCCGTGGTCTCGTCCGCAGCCGGCTCCTCGGCGGCTACCTCAGATTCGAGTTCCGGCTCGTCGTCTACGTCAGTGGACTCGTCGTCAGCGGGGACTTCGTCCGCAGCTTCTTCTTCGACCTCGGCTTCGGCTTCTTCAGCCTCGCCTTCGCCATCAGTGGGCTCATCGTCGCCAGCGACCTCGTCGGCCGTCTCGTCAGCAGCCGACTCCTCGGCGGCTACCCCAGATTCCAGTTCCGGCTCGCCTTCGACATCAATGGACTCATCGTCGCCAGCGGCCTCGGCGGCGGTCTCGTCAGCAGCCGACTCCTCGGCGGCTACCCCAGATTCGAGCTCCGGCTCGCCTTCGACATCGGTGGACTCATCGTCAGCGGGGACTTCATCAGCTTCTTCGACGTCGGACTCGGCTTCGGCTCCTTCAGCCTCGCCTTCGACATCAGTGGGCTCATCGTCGCCAGCAGCCTGGTCGGCCGTCTCGTCAGCAGCCGACTCCTCGACGGCTACCCCAGATTCGAGCTCCGGCTCGCCGTCTTCCTCATTGGACTCATCGGCGGCAGTGACCTCGTCCACAGACTCTTCTTCGACGTCCGGCTCGGCTACCGCATCCTGATCGGCGACCTGCTCCTCGGCAGCCTCGGCGACATCGTCCTCGGCCTCAGCACCAGTGGGCTCGTCATCAGCGACCTCGTCCGCAACTTCTTCCCCGGCCTCGGACTCGGCTTCAGCCTCACCGTCTTCCTCAGTGGACTCACCGGCGGCAGCGACCTCGGCGTCGGACTCTTCTTCGACGTCCGACTCAGCTTCTACGGCTCCAGCTTCTGCTTCGGCGTCTTCAGCCTCGCCCTCGAGATCCGCCTCGTCTTCGGCGTCTTCAACCTCGCCCTCGAGATCCGCCTCGTCCTCGAGCTGGTCGGCCTCATCCTCAGCTTCGGCTTCCGCCTCGTCTTCGAGTTCCTCGGACTCCTCGTCGCCGGCGTCCTCGTCAGGCTCGGCCGCGATCCCCTTCAGTTCGATGGCCGCGGCAGCTTCGGCGCCGTCGTCCTCACTGGCGCCGACCTCGTCCGGATGCATGTGGTCGGCATCTTCGTCGTCGTCCTGACCCGCCACAACTGCGGCCGCGACGACACCGGTACCCGCCGCGGCGGCGACCAGCTCCTTGCCGAGTTCGTCGACCGTGGTTTCGTCCTCGTCGTCATCGCGCTTACCCACCAGGGTCGCCGGGTCTTCCCGCCCCTTGGTCGCCAGCATGATGTAGACAACGGCGCCGATGAACACGAACGTCGAGGTGAAGGTGTTGACGCGGATACCGGCGAATTCGGTCGCCGGGTCGCTGCGCATCAATTCGACCAGGAAACGGCCCGCACAGTAACCGGCCACATACAGCGCGAACAGACGACCGTGACCGAGCTTGAATTTCCGGTCCGCCCAGATCAGTAGCGCGAAAACCAGTAGATTCCACAGCAATTCGTAGAGGAAGGTCGGATGTACGACCTTGATGACCTCGCCGGTGGACACGCCATTGAGATCGTCGGGCACGCCGGCCGCATTCAGCCGCTTGTAGATCTCCAGGCCCCACGGCAGCGTGGTGTCGCCGCCGAAGAGTTCTTGGTTGAAGTAGTTTCCGAGCCGCCCGATGGCCTGGGCCAAGATGATTCCGGGCGCGATCGCGTCCCCGAAGGCCGGCAGCGGTATCCCGTGCGCCCGGCAACCGATCCAGGCTCCGACACCGCCCAGCGCGACGGCGCCCCAGATTCCCAGACCGCCCTGCCAAACCTGGAATGCCGCACCGAGGCCCTTGCCGGTGGGCCCGAAATACGTGGGCCAGTCCGTCATGACGTGGTAGAGCCGGCCGCCGACAAGCCCGAACGGCACTGCCCACAAGGCGATGTCGTAGATGACGCCGGCTTGTCCGCCCCGCGCCTGCCAACGCCGGTCACCTATCACCAGCGCTGCGATGATGCCGACGATGATGCACAGCGCATACGCGCGTATCGGCACCGGGCCCAAATGCCAGACGCCCTGTGACGGGCTGGGCAAGTACGCGAGCACGGTAGTGGTCAAGCTGAAATCCTCTGCCTAACGCCGTTGGCCAGTTCTTCGGTGAGGCGCCGGACTGCGTCCAACCCCTCACTCAGGGCCGACACCAGTGCCGACCCGACGATGACGCCGTCGGCGTAGGCGCCGATCTCGGCCGCCTGCGCTCCCGAGCGCACACCCAACCCCACTCCGACGGGAATGTCGGAGACTTCCTTGACGCGGCGCACCAACTCCGGCGCCGCGTTCGAGACCACGTCGCGTGCGCCGGTGACACCCATGGTCGATGCGGCATAGACAAAGCCGCGTGAAGCGTTCACCGTCGCCGCGAGCCGCTCTGGCGTCGAGGACGGGGCGACCAGGAAGATCCGGTCCAAGTTGTGTTCCTCCGATGCCGCGATCCAATCGACGGCTTCCTCGGGGATCAGGTCCGGGGTGATCAACCCGTAGCCACCGGCAGAGGCCAGGTCGCGGGCAAACGTGTCAACGCCCTTGCGCAACACCGGGTTCCAGTACGTCATCACCACGGCGCGGCCGCCGGCGTTGCCGATCGCCTCGACCGCCGCGAGGGTGTCGCGCACCCGAACCCCGCCGGCCAGCGCCGCCTCGGTGGCGGCCGCGATCGTCGGCCCGTCCATTCCCGGATCCGAGTACGGCACGCCGACTTCCACGAGATCACAACCGGATTCGACCATCGCCGTCATCGCCGCGATCGACGTCTGAACGTCCGGGAACCCGGTCGGCAGGTACCCGATCAGCGCGGCACGACCCTCGGCGCGGCAGCCGTCGAACAACTCCGCCAGCCGGCTCATCCCGCGCTCCCCTCATCGAGCAGTCCGAACCACTTGGCCGCCGTCTCAACGTCCTTGTCGCCACGCCCGGACAAGTTCACCACGATGATCGCTCCGCTGCCCAGTTCAGGGCCCAACTCGAGCGCACCGGCCACCGCGTGCGCCGACTCGATCGCTGGGATGATGCCCTCGCGGCGGCACAGCAACGAGAACGCGTCCATCGCCTCGGTATCGGTGACGGGACGGTACTCGGCGCGGCCGATGTCTTTGAGGAATGCATGCTCGGGCCCGACGCCCGGGTAGTCCAAACCGGCCGAGATGGAGTGCGATTCGATCGTCTGACCGTCCTCGTCCTGCAACAGGTAGGAGAACGATCCCTGGAACGCACCAGGCGAGCCACCGGTGAAGGTCGCGGCGTGCCGACCCGTCTCGACACCGTCGCCCGCGGCCTCGAAACCGACCAACCGCACCGCGGGGTCGTCGATGAAGGCGTGGAACACACCGATGGCGTTCGAGCCGCCGCCGACGCACGCGGTGACCGCGTCGGGCAACCGGCCGGCCTGATCGAGGATCTGCGCCCTGGCCTCCATGCCGATGATGCGCTGGAAATCCCGCACCATCAGCGGGAACGGATGCGGGCCTGCCGCCGTCCCGAAGCAGTAATAGGTGTCGTCGGCGTTGGTGACCCAGTCCCGGAACGCCTCGTTGATCGCGTCCTTGAGCGTCTTGGACCCGGCCTCGACCGAGACGACGGTGGCGCCGAGCAAGCGCATCCGGGCGACGTTGAGCGCCTGGCGGGCAGTGTCCACCGCGCCCATGTAAATGATGCATTCCAGTCCGAGCAGGGCACATGCGGTGGCGGTGGCCACCCCGTGCTGCCCGGCTCCGGTCTCGGCGATAACGCGCGTCTTGCCCATCTGCCGCGCCAGCAGTGCCTGGCCCAGAACGTTGTTGATCTTGTGAGAACCGGTGTGGTTCAGGTCTTCTCGCTTGAGGAAGAGGCGTGCACCACCGGCATACTCGGACAGTCGGGTCGCCTCGTACAGCGGGGACGGCCGACCGCTGTAATGACGCTGCAACCGGTCGAGTTCGTCGAGAAAGGCTTGGTCGCCGCGCGACTTCTCGTAGGCCGCGGTGACCTCTTCGATCACCGCCATCAGCGCCTCGGGAACCAACCGACCGCCGTAGGAACCGAAATGTCCCAATGCGTCGGGATCGTGAACGGTGGGTTCGGCAACGCCAGCGCTGGTACGGGGCAACTCGGGCCCCGCGAGATCCGCCATCAAAGTGTCTTTTCGTACAAGCGGCTCATTGACTGGTTCAGCGAGCCGGTTTCGGGCAGGACGGGTGCGTACCGGCAGTGACCAGATCGGCGACCGCGCTGCGGGGATCCCCGCTGGTCACCAGACCTTCACCGACCAGCACGGCATCGGCACCCGCGCCGGCGTACGCCAGGAGGTCAGCGGTTCCACGGACCCCGGACTCCGCGACGCGGATGACATCGGAGGGCAGCCCCGGCGCGATCCGGGCGAAGCAGTCACGGTCGACTTCCAGCGTCTTGAGGTCGCGGGCGTTGACACCGATCAACTTGGCCCCGGCCTGCAACGCCCGGTCGGCCTCCTCTTCGGTGTGCACCTCGACGAGCGCGGTCATGCCGAGGGATTCCGTGCGCTCCAAAAGCGATTCCAACACCGACTGCTCCAGCGCCGCCACGATGAGCAGCAACAGATCGGCGCCGTGCGCCCGCGCCTCATGGATTTGGTACGGCTTGACGATGAAGTCCTTGCGCAGCACCGGAATTGACACTGCCGCCCGCACCGCGTCCAGATCGTCGAGTGAGCCGTTGAACCTGCGCTGCTCGGTGAGCACGCTGATCACCCGGGCACCGCCGGCCTCGTAGGCCTGCGCCAACTGCGCCGGATCGGCGATATTGGCCAACTCACCTCGGGACGGGCTCGCACGCTTCACCTCGGCGATCACGGCAATACCCGGTTCCCGCAAGGCGGCCATCACGTTCAGTGGCGCCGGTGCTTCCTGGGCCCGCGCCTTGATATCAGCCAAGCTGATAACGGCCTCGCGGGCGGCAACGTCGGCGCGGACTCCCTCGATAATGGAGTCGAGCACTGTGGCCGAACTCATCGCCCGTCGGTTCCTTTCTGGTGCCTCCGGGCCGGTCCCGGTTGCCCTCCCTGGAAGGGTAGCCGTCGCCACACCTTCACCATTCACCGGCCCTTACTGTCCGGATCACTGCCGCCATCACTGCCGTCACCGGTCGGATCGTGACCTTCGTCCAGCGCGTCCCACAACATTCGCTCCGACATCGGCTCATCACCGCCGTCGCCCCTGGCTGCCTCCCGCCGCGCCGCCGGTGCCGCGTAGCGGGTCGCAGTGCCACGCCTCGCGCTGTTGGCCGACCGCATCAGCAGCACCGCGCCGACCAGTGCACACCCCGCTGCCACCAGGGTGAGCACCGCGCCCCCGTAGGACCGACTGGTTCCGCCCCCGGCTGCGGTCAACTGGGAGACGGGAACGACTGCCAGGTCAGCGGCCCGCTGCGCCACATCCTTGATCACCCACAGGCTGATCCCCAGGTACCCCATGCCGGCGCTGGCGGCGGCGATCAGCAGGGCCAGCAGCCGCAGCGCCCAGCCGTGCACGGCCAGCGCCGCTACCGCGGCCGCCAGCACCAGCAACGCCAGCGGGATCAACGCCGTCGACCAGGATGCGCCCGTCAACGCCGTGGTCTTGGGCTGCCCGAGCCCGTCGAACGATGTCACCGAGACCCAGGTCATCCGCGAGGCGACCCACAGCAGCACCGCCGCGACGACCAACAGCGCCTGCGCCACCCGTGTCACGGCTCGGCCAGTGTGTCGGCGGCGGCGATGGCGTTGAGCACGGCTTTGGCCTTGTTCGCAGACTCGTTGTACTCGTAAGGGCCGTTGGAATCGGCCACGACTCCCCCGCCGGCCTGCACGTAGGCCGTGCCGTCACGCATCAGTGCGGTGCGGATGGCGATCGCGAAGTCGGCGTTGCCCGCGAAGTCCAGGTAACCCAGCACGCCGCCGTACAGGCCGCGCCGGGTCATCTCGACCTCCTCGATCAACTCCATGGCCCGGACCTTGGGTGCCCCCGACAGGGTGCCGGCCGGGAAGCAGGCCGTCACCGCGTCGAGCGCGACCTTGCCCTCCGCCAACTCCCCGGTCACCGTGGACACCAGGTGCATCACGTGGCTGTAGCGCTCGATGTGGCTGTAGTCCTCGACCCGCACGGTGCCCGGGCGGCACACCCGCCCCAGGTCGTTACGGCCGAGGTCGACCAGCATCAGGTGCTCGGCACGTTCCTTCTCGTCGGACAGCAGCTCCTTCTCGAGCAGCACGTCTTCTTCCTCTGTGTTGCCGCGCCACCGCGTTCCCGCGATCGGATGGGTGGTGGCCCGGCCGTCCTTCACCGTGACCAGCGCCTCGGGACTGGAGCCGACGACCGAAAAGTCCAGTCCGCCATCGGCATCGGGGACATTGAGCAGGTACATGTACGGGCTCGGATTCGTCACCCGCAGCATCCGGTAGACGTCGATCGGGTCGGCGGCGGTATCCATTTCGAACCGTTGCGACGGCACCACCTGGAAGGCTTCGCCGGCCTCGATGTCGCCGACGAGCTTCTCGACGATCGCGGTGTACTCCTCCACCGTGCGCTGTGCGCGATGATCGGGTGCGGGGCGACTGAACGTCGCCACCGAGGAAGACAGCGGCTGGCCCAGTGCAGCGGTCATGACGTCCAGGCGTCGCACCGCATCGTCGTAGGCCTCGTCGACGCGCTCGTCGGTGCCGTTCCAGTTCACCGCGTTGGCGATCAGGGTGATGGTGCCCTCGTGGTGATCGACGGCGGCGATGTCGGTCGCCAGCAGCAGCACCATGTCCGGCAGGCCCAGATCGTCCACGGTGAGCTCGGGCAGCCGTTCCAGCCGGCGCACCATGTCGTAGGCGAAGTAACCCACGAGCCCCGAGGACAGCGGCGGCAGATCCGGCACGGCCTCGGTCTGCAGCAGATCCAGGGTGGCCCGCAACGCCGCCAGCGGCTCGCCACCGCTGGGCGCGTCCTTGGGGGCCGTGCCCAGCCACACCGCCTGGTCGTCGCGGACCGTCAGGGCCGAGGGGGCACCGGCGCCGATGAACGACCAACGCGACCACGAGCGACCGTTCTCGGCCGATTCCAGCAGGAACGTTCCGGGACGGTTGGCGGCGAGCTTGCGGTACGCCGACAACGGCGTCTCGCTGTCGGCCAGCACCTTGCGGGTCACCGGGACCACGCGGTGCTCGGCGGCCAGTGCCCGGAAATCCTCGCGCGATGTGGTGCGGGTGAGGCTGTCGGGGGTGGTTTGCACAGACCAATCCTCCCAGATCGACCGAGCAGGACCGGCATGCAGACGGCGTAGCGTGAGCGACCATGACACAGATCAGGACCGGTGACACCGTTCCCGACTTCGAGCTCCCCGACCAGACCGGCACGATTCGCAGCCTGACGAGCCTGCTCGCCGACGGCCCCGTGGTGCTGTTCTTCTACCCGGCGGCGATGACGCCGGGGTGCACCAAGGAGGCCTGTCACTTCCGGGATCTGGCCGGCGAGTTCGCCGCCGCCGGGGCGAACCGGGTCGGCATCAGCACTGACCCCGTCGCCAAGCAGGCCAAGTTCGCCGACATCCAGAGTTTCGACTATCCGTTGCTCTCGGATGCCGACGGCAAGGTGGCGGCCCAGTTCGGGGTGAAGCGTGGCCTGCTCGGCAAGCTCATGCCGGTCAAGCGGACCACGTTCGTCATCGATACCGACCGCACCGTGCTCGCGGTGATTGCCAGCGAGATCAGCATGGACTCCCACGCCGACAAGGCACTGGAAGTGCTCAAGGCGCGTTGACCGCCCGCAGCACCGCCGCCATCGACGCTGCGAGCACCGAATCGCTGCGCCCGCACGCCCATCCGGTGCGACTGGGCGACCGGTACTCCAGGTAGCTGACGGCGGTGCTGCCGATCGACTGTTGGGTCAGGCTCAACACCTCGACCGGATGGCCGATCTCGGCGAGCGCGGCCCGCAGTGCATCCACCGGGCCGATGCCGCGATGGCTGCTGGTGACCGTGCCGCCGTCGGACACCAACGTCAGGTCGGTGACCGCGGCCGCGCCGTCGCCGCCGGTGTGCCAGTCCTTGAGTTGCACCGGCCCGGTCGGCTCCAGATAGGTCGCCTCGAACAGGTCGAACAGTTCGGCGGCAGTCACCTCCGCGCCGCTTTCGTCGGTGTGGGCCTGGACGTGACGGGCGAAGTCGATCTGCAGCCGACGAGGCAGCTCCAGCCCGTAATCCGTGGCCAGCAGATAGGCGATGCCACCCTTGCCGGACTGGGAGTTCACCCTGATCACCGCGTCATAGGTGCGGCCGATGTCGGCCGGATCGATCGGCAGATACGGTACCCGCCAATCGATTTCGTTTTCCGGCTGTCCGGTGTCCGCGGCCCGCCGGCGATGTTCGGCGAAGCCCTTCTTGATCGCATCCTGGTGAGTCCCGGAGAACGCGGTGTGCACCATGTCCCCGACATAGGGATGGCGTTCGTGGATCGGCATGCGGGTGCAGTGGCTGACCGTGCGCGCGATCTCGTCGATGTCGGAGAAGTCGATCATCGGATCCACACCCTGGGCATGCAGATTCAGCGCCAGGGTGGCGATGTCGACGTTGCCGGTGCGTTCGCCGTTGCCGAAGACGCAGCCCTCCACCCGCTGCGCACCGGCCAGCACCGCGAGCTCGGCGCAGGCGATGCCGGTTCCCCGGTCGTTGTGCGGATGCACCGAGAGGATGACGCTGTCGCGGCGGGTCAGGTTGCGATGCATGTACTCGATCTGGTCGGCATAGACGTTCGGGGTGGCGATCTCGACGGTGGCCGGCAGGTTCAGGATGACCGGGCGTCCCGGGGTGGCGTGCCACAGTTCGGTGACCGCGTCGCACAACTCCAGTACGTAGTCGGGCTCGGTGAGGTTGAACACCTCCGGGGAGAACTCGAACCGCACGTTCGGAATATCGTCGGTGAACTCGAGGACGTCACGCGCACCGGCATAGATGAGCTGGCTCAGCTCGCCTCTGGCCTTGCCCAGCACGACATCGCGCCAGGTCGGAGCGGTCGCGGTGTACATGTGGATGACGACGTCGTTGCTGATGCCGCGCACCGAGTCCACGGTTCGTTGGATCAGGTCGCGGCGCGCCGGGACGAACACGACGATGGTGACATCCGGCGGGGCGATGTCGGACTCGGCCAGCAGTCGGACGAAGTCGAAATCGGTCTGCGAGGCGGACGGATACCCGACCTCGATCTCCTTGTAGCCCATGGCCACCAGCAGCTCGAAGAAGCGGCGCTTGCGGGCCGGGTCCATCGGCTCGGCCAGCGCCTGATTGCCGTCACGCAGATCCACCGGCACCCACAGGGGCGCGCGTTCGATCCGGGCGGTGGGCCAATCACGTTGAGCCAGTGGAACTTCGACACGGTCATAGACACTGGCGTAACGGTGCGACGGCATTTGCGAGTGCCGCTGCCGATTCCAGGCCGGTGCAGTGGCCGGGATCTCGCCGGCCGGGGTGTTGATGGTGGGAAATACGAAAGTGGTCATGAGGGTGCCTTCGGTCGGATTGGAGTTCGACCGGCGCGACACAGCCCCACGGCAGGGGGCCGGTCGATTCAGGCCCCGCCGCGGCGGCTAAGGAGGAGGGCGCGCGTCATGATGGGTAGACTATACACAACTCCTCAGACAAGTAGACAGGTTTCGATGACGTCCCAAGTTCAGCGTCACCCGCTGGCGGCCCAGACCGCCCAGCTTCTGCTGACGCGCATCCGCCAGGGCGAATGGCCACTCGGACATCGGCTTCCGGGCGAGACGACCCTGGCCGCACAGCTCGGCGTAGGCCGCTCCACCCTGCGCGAAGCCATCCGCGAACTGTCCGGCAAGGGCGTGTTGGAGAGCCGCCAGGGTGCCGGCGTATTCGTCACGGCACTCGACGCCGCCGAAGACTGGGATACCGTGCTGCGCCGGGCCACCATCGTCTCGGTCATCGAGGCACGCATCGCCATCGAGGCCGAAGCCGCCGCGCTCGCCGCGGCCCGGCGTACCCCAGCCGATCTGCGCGCGATCCGTCGCACCCTGGCTGCCCGCGGGGTCACCGGACAGTCGGTACCCGACCACGTCGACGCGGACATGGCGTTTCACCGCACGGTGATCGCCGCGTCCCACAACGAGGTGCTGATCCAGTTGTTCGATGCCTTCCTGCCGCGGCTGCGGCTGGCGATGATCGACATGCTCAAGATCCGGCCGATCGCGTCCGAACCCTGCGATCACGATCTGCATCAGCAGTTGGCCGACGCGATCGTCGCCCGAGATCCCGAGGCCGCTGCGGCGGCCAGCAGAACCCATTTGAGCTCATTGAAGGAGTCTTTCGCATGACCCCGGTCCTCGACATCGCCGATGTGACGTTCCGCCGCGACGGCAAGCAGATCATCGACGGCATCTCCCTGACGGTGCAATCCGGTGAGCACTGGGCGCTACTGGGCCCCAATGGCGCCGGCAAGAGCACGCTGCTGGGTTTCTGTGCCGCCGTGACCTTTCCGACCTCAGGCACCGTGCACGTGCTCGGCGGCCAGATGGGCCGCACCGACCTGGCCGTGCTGCGCCGCTCCATCGGCCACGTGAATCCCCGGCATCGGCTGCAATACCCGTTGACCGTGCGCGAGGTGGTGCTCACCGGCATCACCGCCACGATCGACATCGCCGCGCACTGGACGCCGACCGCAGAGCAGGCCCGCCGGGCCGAGGAACTGATCGACACCGTGGGGCTGTCGGCGCGGGCCGACGCGATCTGGCCCACGCTGTCCCAGGGCGAGCGCGGCCGCACCTTGATCGCACGGGCATTGATCGCCGATCCACAGCTGCTCCTGCTCGACGAACCCACTACCGGTCTGGACGTCGCGGCCCGCGAGCAGTTACTGGAAGCCCTTGACACCCTGGATGACTCGCACCCGGACATGGCCTCGATCCTGGTCACCCACCACCTCGAGGAGCTGCCCACCAGTACCACGCACGCGCTGTTGATCGCCCACGGCCGTACGGTGGCCAGCGGCGCGGCCCGCGACGTCGTCAACACCGAACACGTCAGCGAAGCTTTCGAGCACCCCGTGGTGGTGGGGTATCAGGACGGCCGGTGGAGTGCGCGGGCCAAGGCCAGCTCGCGGGTGCTGTAGGGCTGCTCAGGCGTCGGCCGGCGTATTGCGACGCCGGCGGGCCTCACGATGCCGGGTCACCGGTGTGGTGTCGATGACGCGGTTGACCATGGTCGCCAGAAAGCGCGAAGGTTGGAGCTCGGGCGGCACCGCGTCATGCCGGATCGCGATGTCGGGCAGTGCCGCCAGCGCCTCGTCGACGGCTGCCGTGGCGACGTCGACGATCTCGAACAACGCATCCGGCTCGGCTTTTTCGATGCTGTCGACTTCCTCGTCCGCGGACTCGGCCACCTCAGAGTCGTAGTCGATCATCACCAGTGCCACCGCGTGGTAGGCGTCGTCCTCGGTGCCGAGCTTGCCCAGCAGATCGATGAGCCACTCGGCCTTGTCCGGCTCGGTGCTCAGGATCGTCGACCGCAGGCCGTAGACGAATCCGAGCGCCGAAAGCGGGTGGCGCAGGCGCAGATTCTTGGCGTCGCCGTAACTTTCCTCGACCCGGTTTGCGGCATTCTTGCCGAAGCTGGAATCCATACGTTTGGTACTGATCAGCAACTCCGGACCGGTATCCCAGTCCGACATCACCACGTCGACCTGTTTCATGTAGTGCTTGCCCAGCACGCTGGCACTCGACGCGGCAACGCCTTTCATCGACCGCTTGAGCCGTTGCTCGATGAGGTGGCGTTCCTTCTGCGGCAGCGCCTCAAGCAGATTGGAGATAGCGCTGGGCATGATCCGCGGATCCGTCGCTCGGGGCCACACCGCATCCGGATCGAATCCGGCGCGGCGCAGCTCGTAGGCCAGCCACACATCCAGTGCCAGCGCCGGAACGCCGGTGGTGGACGGCGCGTCCAGGAACAGCGGGACACCGAGAAGCTTGCGCAGCACCCGGAAATCGGGAACGAAGGTCAGTGCGCCCGCGCTGCGCACCCACGGATTGGTGTGCACACCGCCGGGTGCGGCGTCGGCCACGATGCGATCGAAGATGGCCCACGCCGTGGCCTTGGTCGACGGTTCAGCGGGCACGCCGAGACCTTACCGTCCGACGGGTCGCCAATGAATCGCGCGCCGTCCGAACAGGTTCCAAGACGATCTGGGCCGGCAACCCCAATGCGTCGTCGACGGTGCGCGTCGCGTCGAGCAAACGGCCGCGCTCCAGCAGCGATCCGACGCGCCGTCTGATGGCTCGCAACTCATCGGCGCGGCCGGCCACCAGATCGGGTGAGGGCACGAGCCAACGGTCGGCCTCACGGGGTTCGATCTTGAGGATGCCGCCGCCGTAGGAACGGCCGACGATTTCGGCATGCAGCACCGTCACCGAGTTCAACGCGGCCAACCCGAGCAGGTCGCGCCCCAACGTGCGCAGCCCGTCGCGCAGATACACACCGTGCACCGAGTTGAGATGATGCGCCTTGGCCCGGTTGCTGACCAGCCGCGGGGTGTCGGCGTTCATACAGGTCAACAGCAGGTCGGCCGGGTTCACGAGCGGCACCAGATACCAAGGCTGACGCACCCGGCATTTGTAGGCCAGATGCACGCCTGCCGCATGCCCGGCATCGATGTAGCGCTGCGCGGCGGCCGATGGCTGCCCGGCCGGCCGAAACAGGTGGATGGACCGGCCGTCCTCCCCCAGCTTGGCCAGTTGCTCGGCGGTCAGCGTCAGGCCGCGCAGATGCGCACTGCCCGGCGGGGACAACGGCAACAGGTCGCTACCGCGCAGACCGAGTTCACGTACGCGGCCCGGGGACAGCGCGAAGAAGCCGTTGTTGCCGGTCACCATGCCCAGCGTCGTGTCACCCCAGGTTTCCAGCATGGAGAAGTGACCCGCGTCGTGCAGACCGTGAAGCGCGTCGACCGGTGCGTTGCCGATCAGTCCACTGACCCATTTGTCGGCCGGATCGCGCGGTGACCAACGACGTTGTGCCAGTTCAGATGTCAAGGAACTGGCGTTGCGAGCCCGGTGGATGACGGCGTGGCTGGTCGGGCCGCCGCCATAGCCGTCGGCCAGCAGCAGCACCACATCGGCTTCGGCCTCGGGAAACACCTGCTCGTCGAACATCACCAACTCGACGCTGGCGAACCGGTCGAACAGAAACTTCCGCACCGCCGCCGCATAGTTGACACTCAGCAGCTCCGCGGGCAGCACCAGGGCCAGGCGTCCTCCCGGCTGCAGGAACAACGCAGCGTGCACGGTGAACGCGGCCCAGCTCGAGGCCAGTCCCGACAACGTCACCCCGGCCTTGAGCGCGGCCCGGCGCGACTGCGCCCGGGTGGCACCCCGGAAATCCTGGTAGCGGATGTAGGGCGGATTGCCGATCACCGCGGTGTACTCAGCACGCGGCTCGACATCGAAGAAGTCAGATGTCTTTATGCGGGCCCGTCCCCCGGCCTCGCTGACGCGGCGGCGCGCGGTGGTGGCGCTGCTCCGGTGAATCTCGATGCCGTCGAGTTCGGGATGCTCGACATCGAGCTGCTGGAGCCGGCGAGTAGCGGCCACCAGGAACGCGGCGTCTCCGGCCGAGGGCTCCAGGACGCGCTCATCGGCGGAACGCACGGCCCATTGGGCGAGGTAATCGGTGATCTGAGCCGGTGTGAAGAACGCACCGCGCGCTTTGCGGGCTTCGGCAGAATCGCCGTGGGCCGGCCCAGCGCTGTCAGTCACCCCGTTATTGTGCGATACCGCACCGACAAGCCGATGACCGCAACGCCCGCTCAGAGTTTGAAGTTGGTGTAGACGACCCGGTGCCCGAGAAATCTGCTGACCTCGGCGATGAACTCGGGCGCCAACGGATTCCAATTCCAGACTTCCATGGTCAGCAGGCCGAATCCCCAGGTCGGCTCCCAGTCCCACCCGTTGACGTCGTTGGCCGCACCACAGGACGGGCACGGCATCGCACCGACACCACCATCCGCCCAATCACCGATGGCAGCGAATGCCGCCTGCCAATTCTGACCATCCGGTGCCGGCAACTCCCGGTGCCCGCAGGGCCGGCAAGTCAATACTTCAGGCTCATAGCTGTAAGACACCACCCGGCCGACGCCGATGGCAGCTCCGTTCGTCCAGAGCACCGGTGCCGGTTCGGTGCCGCCGATGGCGTGGCCATACTTCGGTCCGGGTGGGTGACCGAGTGGCGTCCCGAGTACGCAGTCGGTTTGCTCGGCACTGATCACCCCGGTGTCGATGAGCCACCGGGTCAGGCGGGCACCCAACTCGGGTGCGTCCTCGGCGGACACCTCGACATCAACCAGTGACTGCGACCAATCTCCCATCGCTCCACGGTAATGCCGCGGCAGTCAGTCCACGGGCGGCAAAAGCACGTCCGCATCGAAGCACGTGTGCGCCCCGGTGTGGCAGGCGGCGCCGATCTGGTCGACCTCCAGCAACACCGTGTCGCCGTCGCAGTCCAGGCGAACCGAGTGCACGTACTGGGTGTGACCGGAAGTCAGGCCCTTGACCCACTGCTCGCCGCGGGACCGCGAAAAATACGTGGCCTCACGGGTTTCCAGTGTGCGGGCCAGTGCGTCGTCGTCCATCCAGGCGACCATCAGCACCTGGCCGGTGGAACGCTCCTGCGCCACGGCGCTGAACAGCCCGTCGGCGTTGCGCTTGAGGCGCTTGGCGATGTCGGGATCGAGAGGCATTACCGCACCACGATTCCTTCGGCCGCCATCGCAGCCTTCACCTGACCGATGGTCATCTCGCCGAAATGGAACACACTGGCAGCCAGCACCGCATCCGCACCGGCCTGCACGGCGGGAGCGAAATCAGCGACCGCACCGGCACCACCACTGGCGATCACCGGGACGCCCACTGCCGCGCGCACGGCACGCAGCATCGGCAGGTCGAACCCGGCCTTGGTTCCGTCGCGGTCCATCGAGTTGAGCAGGATCTCCCCGACGCCGAGTTCGGCACCGCGGGCGGCCCATTCGATGGCATCGATGCCGGTGCCGCGGCGCCCGCCGTGAGTGGTCACCTCCCACCCCGAGGGGGTGGGCTGGTCACCGGCGGGCACGGTGCGCGCGTCGACGCTGAGCACGATGCACTGCGAACCGAACTGGCGGGCCATCTCGGCCAGCAGTTCGGGCCGGGCGATCGCGGCGGTGTTGACCGACACCTTGTCGGCGCCGGCACGCAGCAGCACGTCGACGTCCTCGACCGCACGCACACCGCCACCGACGGTCAGCGGGATGAACACCTGCTCGGCGGTGCGCTTGACCACCTCGAGCATGGTGGACCGGCCCGACGAGGACGCGGTCACATCGAGGAAGGTCAGTTCATCGGCGCCCTCGGCGTCGTAAACGGCCGCGAGTTCCACGGGATCGCCCGCATCGCGCAGGTTTTCGAAGTTGACACCCTTGACCACCCGGCCGGCGTCGACGTCGAGGCACGGGATCACCCTCGTCGCGACGTCACTGATCGTGCTCACAGGTAGTCCTCCGGATTGCCAGCAGATTTGACGAGTTCCAGCATGCGTTCGTGCACGCCGGGTGCGGCGGCCAGCGCCGACTTCGACTCGGCCGTCCACGGATCGCCGGCCAGGTCGGTCACGATGCCGCCGGCGGCCCGGACCAGCGCCACACCGGCCGCATGGTCCCAGATGTGGTGCCCGAAACTGATGGCCCCGCCCAGGATCCCGGCCGCGACGTAGGCCAGGTCCACCCCGGTGGCGCCGTGCATCCGCACCCGCGAGCACACCCGGCTGAGGTTGGACAGCACCTCGACGCGGTAGCGGCCGGGGAACCGGCCGCGAGAGTCGATGTTGAAGGTCTGGATCCCGACGATCGAATCGGTCAACGTCGGCGACCCCAGCGGCGGCAGCGCGGTTCCGTTGTCCCGCACCGGTCCCCCGGCCAGCGCCGAATACCGCTGTCCGGTGAACGGCAGCCAGGTCAGGCCGGCCACCGGCTCGCCATCGGCCAACAGTCCGAGCAGGATGGCCGCCATCGGCGACCCTGCCGCGTAGTTGAACGTGCCGTCGATCGGGTCGAGCACCCACACCAGCGGTGAATCGATGGGCTCACCACCGAATTCCTCACCGTGGACCCCGATACCGGTGGCCTCGGTCAGTGCCCGCACCACCTGCCGCTCGATCGCCAGATCGACCTCGGTGGCAAAGTCGTTGCCCTGCTTGGTGACAGCCGAATCCGCGCGGTGCCCGGCGATGAACGGCACGGACGCCGCGTCGAGAATCTCGGCGGCCGCAGCAACCAGTGCGGTCAGCTTCGACGAATCCAGCTCACCCACCTCGCTTATCCGCTGACCGCGGCCAGTGCCTGCGGCAGAGTGAATCGTTCGGCGTAGAGCGCCTTCCCGACGATCGCGCCCTCGACACCGTGGCCGGTCAGGGTGGCGATTGCCCGGAGGTCTTCCAGGCTGGACACCCCGCCCGAGGCGATCACCGGGGCGTCGGTGCGGTCGGCCACCGCGGCCAACAGTTCCAGGTTGGGCCCGGTCAGGGTGCCATCCTTGGTGACGTCGGTGACGACGTAGCGCGAGCACCCTTCGCGGTCAAGGCGATCCAAGACCTCCCACAGGTCGCCACCATCGGTTTCCCAGCCGCGGCCACGCAACCGCCAGCTGTCGTTCTCGAACTGGACGTCCAGCCCGACCGCGACCCGGTCGCCGTACTCCGCGATGGCCCGGCGGCACCACTCGGGGCTTTCCAGCGCCGCGGTGCCGATGTTGACCCGTGCACAACCGGTGTCCATGGCCGCTTTGAGCGAGTCGTCATCGCGAATCCCGCCGGACAGTTCGACTTTCACGTCGAGCTTGCCGACCAGATCGGCCAGCAGTTCGCGGTTGCTGCCGCGCCCGAAGGCGGCGTCCAGGTCCACCAGGTGGATCCACTCGGCGCCGTCGCGCTGCCAGGCCTCCGCAGCTTCCAGTGCCGAGCCGTAATCGGTCTCACTGCCGGCCTTGCCCTGCACCAGACGCACCGCCTTGCCGTCCACCACATCGACAGCCGGCAACAGAATCAAACTCACAGTCCCTCAACCCAATTCGCGAGAAGCGTCGCACCGGCGTCGCCGCTCTTCTCCGGATGAAATTGCGTAGCCGACAACGCGCCGTCTTCGACGGCGGCGATGAACGGCACGTGATGCGTCGCCCAGGTGACGCGTGCGTCCGGATTACCAGACCACTCCTGAGCGGCGTACGAATGCACGAAATAGAAGCGCGTGGCGGCGTCGAGTCCCTTGAACAGGGTGCTGCCGGCCGCAGCATCGACGACATTCCAGCCCATGTGCGGGATCACCGGCGCGTCCAGTCGGGTCACCGAGCCTGGCCACTGCCCGCACCCGGTGGACTCCACGCCGAACTCCACGCCGCGGGCGAACAGGATCTGCATGCCGACGCAGACCCCCAGCACCGGACGACCGTGCTGCAGGCGGTCGGCGATGATCTTCTCGCCGCCGATCGCCCGGAGTCCGGTCATGCAGGCCTCGAAGGCACCGACACCGGGCACCACCAGACCGTCGGCTGCCGCGGCAGCGCCCGGATCGGCCGTGACTTCCACGTCCGCGCCGACCCGCTCCAGCGCACGCTGAGCCGAGCGGAGATTGCCCGATCCGTAGTCGAGAACGATGACTTTCTTGGTCACAGAGTGCCTTTGGTCGACGGAACGCCGGTCACCCGGGCGTCGTACTCGACGGCCTGGCGCAACGCGCGGGCCACGGCCTTGTACTGCGCCTCGGTGATGTGGTGCGGGTCGCGACCGTAGAGCGTGCGCACATGCAACGCGATGCGGGCGTTGAACGCCAGTGATTCGAACACGTGCCGGTTGATCACGGTGTGGTACGGCGCCTGCGATCCGGCGATGGTGAATTCCACCATGAACTCCGGTTCGCCGGTGTGCACGAAGTACGGCCGGCCGGACACGTCGACCGCGGCGTGCGCGAGGGACTCGTCCATCGGGATGAACGCGTCACCGAACCGCCGGATGCCCTTCTTGTCACCGAGCGCCTGGCCGAGTGCCTGGCCCAGCACGATCGCGGTGTCCTCGATCGTGTGGTGCCCCTCGATCTCGATGTCGCCCTTGGCGTGCACGGTGAGATCGAAGCTGGCGTGGGTGCCCAGTGCGGTCAGCATGTGGTCGAAGAAGGGCACACCGGTGTCGATGTCGACGACACCGGTGCCGTCGAGATCGATCTCGACGGTGATGTCGGATTCCCTGGTCTTGCGTTCGACTTTCGCGCGACGGGTCACGATGCTCCTACCGGGCTGTTGGCGGGCTGAAGTTCGGTGGCAGCCAGATCGGCGCTGGCGGCCAGGAATGCGTCGTTTTCCTCGGCCAGACCGATCGTGGTGCGCAGGAAGCCAGGGATACCGACATCGCGGATCAGAATTCCCTTGTCCAGGTAGCGCTGCCACGTCGCCGGCGCATCGGTGAAATCGCCGAACAACACGAAGTTCGCGTCGCTGGGGATCACGCGGTACCCGAGGCGGGTCAGTTCGGCGCTCACCCGGTCACGTTCGGCGGCCAGGGTCGCGACGCTGGCCAGGGTGTCATCGGCATGACGCAGTGCTGCGCACGCGGCCGCCTGGGTGAGGACCGACAGGTGATACGGCAGACGCACGAGCAGCAACGCGTCGATCACGGCGGGTGCGGCGGCCAGGTAGCCGAGCCGTCCGCCGGCGAACGCGAACGCCTTGCTCATCGTGCGGGTGACGATCAGCTTGGCCGGGAACTCGTCGATCAGTGTGACCGCACTGGGCTGCGAGGAGAACTCACCGTAGGCCTCGTCGACGATCAAGATCCCACCCGGCATCGCTTGCAGCAGCCGGCGCAGGTCCTCGATCGAGACGCTCTGGCCCGACGGGTTGTTGGGGCTCGCCACGAACACCACGTCGGGTGTGCGCTCCTCGACCGCGGCCACCGCCACATCGATGTCGAGCCCGAAATCCGCGGCGCGGGCCGCCTGCAGCCACTCGGTCTGGGTGCCATCGGAGATGATCGGGTGCATCGAGTAGGACGGCACGAAACCGATTGCGGTGCGCCCCGGTCCACCGAACGCCTGCAGAAGCTGCTGCAGGATCTCGTTGGAACCGTTCGCCGCCCACAGGTTGTCGACGGTGAGCGGCACGCCGGTGGCCGCCGTGAGATAGGCGGCCAGATCGGTGCGCAACTGAACCGAATCCCGGTCGGGATAACGGTGGAGCTCGGCCGCGGCGTCGCGGACCGATGCGGCGACGTCGTCGATGAGGGCCTGGGTCGGCGGGTGCGGGTTCTCGTTGGTATTGAGCCGCACCGGAACCACCAATTGCGGTGCCCCGTAGGGCGATTTCCCGCGCAGGTTTTCGCGCAGCGGCAGATCGGCCAGCGTCACATCCTGTGCGCTCACCGTTCGAACCTCCGTCGGACCGCCTCGCCGTGCGAGGGCAGGTTTTCTGCCTTGGACAGCGTGATCACATGGCCAGACACATCTTTGAGTGCGGCCTCGTCGTACTCGACGACGTGGATGCCGCGCAGGAACGTCTGCACGGACAGTCCGCTGGAGTGTCGGGCGCAGCCCGCGGTCGGCAGCACGTGGTTGGAGCCGGCGCAGTAGTCACCGAGGCTGACCGGAGACCAGGCGCCCACGAAAATGGCTCCGGCAGAACGAATCCGGCCAGCCACCGCAGGCGCGTCTTCGGTCTGGATCTCCAGGTGCTCGGCGGCGTAGGCGTTCACCACCCGCACGCCGGCATCGATATCGTCGACGAGCACGATCGCCGACTGCTTGCCGGAGAGCGCGGCCTTGACGCGCTCGACGTGCACGGTGGTCTCCAACTGGCGGGCGAGCTCGCGGTCGGTGGCCGCGGCCAGCGCCTCGCTGTCGGTGACCAGCACACTGGCCGCCATCTCGTCGTGCTCGGCCTGGCTGATCAGGTCGGCGGCGACGTGCACCGGATCGGCCGTGTCGTCGGCCAGGATGGCAATCTCGGTCGGTCCGGCCTCGGCATCGATGCCGACCTGCGAGCGGCAGATCCGCTTGGCCGCGGTCACGTAGATGTTGCCGGGGCCGGTGATCATGTCGACGGGGGCCAACTCCGTGCCATCGGTGTCGATGCCGCCGTAGGCCAGCAGCGCTACGGCCTGTGCGCCGCCGACAGCCCACACCTCTTCGACGCCGAGCAGCGCCGCAGCGGCCAGGATGGTCGGGTGCGGCAGCCCGTCGAATTCGGCCTGCGGTGGGCTGGCGATCACCAGCGAATCAACACCGGCGGTCTGCGCGGGCACCACGTTCATCACGACACTCGACGGGTACACCGCGTTGCCGCCGGGGACGTACAGTCCGACGCGCTCGACCGGGACCCAACGTTCGGTGACGGTGGCACCAGGCGCCAGCGTGGTGGTGGTGTCGGTGCGGCGCTGATCGGCGTGCACCATGCGGGCCCGGTCGATCGCGACCTGCAGTGCGGCGCGAACATCGGGGTCGAGGTCGGCAAGGGCCGCAGCGAGTCGGTCCGCGGGCACCCGCACGGTGTCGGGACGGATGCCGTCGAAGGTATGACCGTAGTCCAGCGCGGCCTTCGCGCCGTGCTCGGCGACGGCCTCCACGATCGGGCGGACCTTGGGCACAATTGCGTCCACATCGACTCCGCCGCGGGGCAGCGCGGATCGCAACTGCGCGGCATTCAGCGCACGGTTACGCAGGTCGATACGGGACATCTGAAACTCGGCCATCAGTTCAATTGTCCCTGATCAGTCCAGTTGATAAAAATCCGTCGCCGGCTGCCGCCGGCACAACCCGCCGTAGGGTGGTCCCAGACTGCCGAATGGAGCCCTAGATGTCCGCAAAAGACCATCCGAACAACGCCCCTGGCGTACCGATGCTTGTGCCGCCCGCGCTGGAGCGGTTCCAGATCAAATACATCAACCCACTGGTCAAACCGTTTTCCAAGCGCTTGCCGGGCTTCACCGTGATCAAGCATCGGGGCCGTACCTCCGGTACGCCGTACGAGACGATCGTGACCAGCTACCGCAATGGCAACGTTTTCGCGGTGACGCTCCTGCACGGCAAGACCAACTGGGTGAAGAACGTGATCGCCGCCGGTGGGGCCGACGTGCACCTGTTCCGCGGCGACATCAAGATCACGAACCCGCGCGTCCTGCCGGCGGGTACCGACGATCCCACCCTCCCCCGGATCCCCCGCAACGCGGCCCGCCGGATGGGCGTCTTCGTCGCAGATATCGTTTGACACGGTCGCCAGACTGCACATATGACCTGGCAGATCTGGCTCGCGTTTCTCGGCGCGTCGATCGCCATCAGCTTGTCCCCCGGTGCTGGGGCGATCCAGTCGATGGCGACCGGCCTGACCCATGGCGTACGTCGTGGGTCATGGAGCGTGCTCGGACTCCAGCTCGGGCTGCTCGCGCAGCTGGTGTTGGTGGCCGTCGGCCTGGGCGCCCTCGTCGCCAAGTCGATGCTGGCCTTCCACATCGTCAAGTGGATCGGTGTGGCATATCTGATCTGGCTGGCGATCCAGCAATGGCGTAGCGCCTCGCAGGATCTACGCGACCGGATGGGCGGTGCGGGCGAGCGGGGCCGGCTGGCCCTGGTGACGCGCGGATTCCTGGTGAACACGACCAACCCGAAGGGCTTGGTGTTCCTGGTCGCGGTGCTGCCGCAGTTCGTGGTGCCGACCGCACCGTTGCTCCCGCAGTACCTGGCGATCGGGGCGACGATGGTCGTCGTCGACGTGGTCGTGATGAGTCTCTACACCGGCCTGGCGGCGCGGTTGCTCAATTGGCTGCAGACACCGCGTCAGCAGACGATGCTCGGCCGGGTGTTCTCCGGGCTGTTCGCGACGGCCGCCGTGGTGCTCTCGTTGGTCCGCCGCGGCGCGACCGCCTAGCCACCCGTCGTAGCCTCCAGCGCTTCCTTGATGATCGGTGCTGCCGTTTCCATCGCAGTCTGCAGCGGACTGGCGACTTCGGATGGCAGCACATCGCGAGACCAGACGAAGCGGCAATGGTTCGGCCCGTCGGCCACCACCTGCATCACGGCATTGTCATGCTCAGGCCGCACCGCGTCTCCGATGAGCGAGTAGGCGATTCGGCGCGCGTCGTCGTCGCGGCTGACCAGGCGTTCGCGGGCGACGAAACCATCAGCGAACGTCACGATGCGAACGTCGCCGTCGGCCTCGGAAGAAGTGACGAAGCCGGGGGCCATCCGCACCGGACCATCGGCCCAGTCGCCTATCACCTGCCACACGTGTGCACCGTCGGCGTCAACTTCGAACTCGATCTGGATGAAGGCCATGGCATCAGTCTGGCCGGACACTGACCTGGTGTCTTGAACATTCTTGCGGGCCTTGGATGTCGGTCCGCGGGGCTAGCGTGTGGGAGGTGTTGAGTGCACAGACGCTGATTTCCCGGCCGGATTTCAGCATCGCCACCTGGAGCTGCACCGGCGAGCACGCGGACTGGTCCGAGCCTGAATGCCCGGTCGACGGGCGGTTCGTCCTGGTGCGCTCCGGGCGCTTTCAGCGTCGTGGGTCCGGCGGCCCGGTGGAACACGATGCGACGCTCGGCTATCTCGGTGCGCCCGGGGAGCCCGAACATTTCGCTCATCCACACGGCGGCGATGCCTGCACGTCGTTGCAGCTCAACGCCGAGAACTGGTGGCAACTCGCCGGCGAGCCGAAACGGATCGGCCCTACCGCCGTGTATGTGGACGCCCGGCTCGAACTGGCGCATCGGCGGCTCCTGTCCGCCGGTCCCGACGATCCCGACTATCAACTCGCGGAGGGTCTGGTGCAGCTGGTGGGCACGGCGCTGCGTTCGGTGGCACAACGACCGATACCGGCCGGGTCACCGGCTCAGCTCTCGGAGCGGCGGTTGGTGGCACAGGCCCGCGAGGCGATCAGGCAGGCCGACGACGCTGCCGTGGGACTGTTCCCCCTTGCCGCCGCTCTCGGGGTTTCCCCGTACCGGCTGAGTCGTTCGTTCGGCCATGAATTGGGGGTGTCGGTGACGCGGTACCGCAACCGGGTCCGGATCAGCCGGGCGCTAGACCATCTGCACCGCAGAGACTCCACGGTGGCCGATATCGCGGCTGCACTGGGCTTCGCGGACCAGGCGCACCTCTGCCGCACAATGCGTGCACACACCGGGTGGACGCCGACCGCGGCCCGGCGCGAATTGCGCCGAGCCGCAGCGGATTAAGTGTCCAGGCCGATATCGAGCACCCGCACCGAATGGGTGAGGGCACCGATCGCGAGGTAGTCGACCCCGGTACCGGCGTAGTCGGCGGCGCTGTCCAATGACAGGCCACCCGAGGATTCCAACAGGGTTTTGGGCGAGCGCGTGTCGCGGCGCTGCACGGCGATCTGGGTCTGCCAGACCGGAAAGTTGTCGAGCAGCACCAATTCCACGTCGGCGGCGAGCACGTCGTCGAGTTGCTCGAGCGAATCCACCTCGACCTCGCAGGGCAGGTCCGGCGCCTCCGCCCGGACCGCCTTGAGCGCGGCAAGCACCGACCCCGCCGCGGCGACGTGGTTGTCCTTGATCAACGCCGCGTCGCCCAGCCCCATCCGATGGTTGACGCCACCACCGACGCGGACCGCGTACTTCTGCAGCGCACGCAGGCCCGGCAGCGTCTTGCGGGTGTCGCGGATCTTGGCGTTGGTACCGGCCACCGCATCGACCCAGGCGGCGGTCGCCGTGGCGATCCCCGACAGGTGGCACATCAGGTTCAGCATGGTGCGTTCGGCCGTGAGCAGCCCGCGGGTCGGCGCCTCGACCGTCAGGATCGCCGAATGGGCGTCCAGGCGGGCACCGTCCTCGACTCGGTTGATCACGCGGTAGCCGTCGGCACCGAGGACCTCGTCGAGCACCAGCAGCGCGATGTCGACACCGGCGGCCACGCCTGGCTCCCGATTCACCACCGAGGCGGTGGTCATCGCATCGGCGCCCACGGTGGCAAGAGTCGTGATGTCCGGGCCGTAGCGCAGGTCTTCTTCGAGCGCACGTGTGATCGTGGCCCTGGCCTCGGCCAGCTCAGTATCCGAAAGTGCCATCAGCACACCGCCGTTGCGGTATCGAGGACGGGGCGGCCGGCTACGGCGCGAATTGTCACGGAATGCTCCTGAGCGGGGTCGGTATCGGGGTAATCGGCGCGATGGTGGCAGCCACGGCTTTCGGTGCGGGCCAGGGCCCCGACGGCGATCGCGCGTGCGGTCGCGGTGAGGGCCGCATCCTCGAAGCTGTGGCGGTTGGCGGGCTGCACCGAACGCGCATCGGCCAGAACAGCGTCGAGCCGCCGCAGGCCCTCGGCGTCGCGGACCACTGAAGCATGCTCGGACATGGCTTGCTGCAGGACATCTCGGTCAACGGAGTCTCGACGGCGGTCCTGCGGCGCCTGGGCGCGCACCGAACCGGCCGCGCTTGCGTGCTCGGCGGCCAACCGGCCGGCCCGGCCGCCGACGACGAGCCCTTCCAGCAGGCTGTTGGAGGCCAACCGGTTGGCTCCGTGCATCCCGGTGCGGGCGACCTCGCCCGCGGCGAACAGCCCGGGCAGTTCGGTACGTCCATACACGTCGGTCACCACACCGCCGCAGCTGTAGTGGGCGCCGGGAACCACCGGAATCGGTTGGCGGGTGGGGTCGATCCCGGCCACCGCGCAGGCCGCCGCCACGGTGGGAAACCGGTCGGAGAACCGGACGATACGCCGGGCATCCAGGTAAACGCACGGGTCACCCGAGGTGCTGAGCCGGGCGTTGATGGCAGCCGCGACCACATCGCGGGGGGCCAGATCCCCCATCGGATGCACCCCATCGGTCACCGAGTTGCCTTGCGAGTCAATGAGTACGGCGCCTTCACCGCGGAGTGCTTCGGTGATGAGCGGACGCCGTCCGCCGCCGTTCTCCGCGTACAGCATGGTCGGGTGGAACTGGACGAACTCGATGTCGCGGACCGCAACTCCGGCCCACAGCGCCAGGGCGATGCCGTCACCGGTCGAGCCACTCGGATTGGTGGTGGCCGCGTACACGTGGCCGAGGCCGCCGGTCGCCAGGATGACCGATGGCGCGTGGATGAGACCCAGGCCGTCCTCGTTGCGCACCAGCACTCCGGTCACGCCACTGTGGTCACGCAGGATCTCGCACGCCACGTGGTCACGGCGGATGTCGAGTTCAGCGGCTGCCGAATCGAGGGCGCGCTGCACCTCGGCCCCGGTGGAATCACCCCCGGCGTGAATGATCCGGCGGCGGGTGTGGCCGCCCTCGCGGGTCAGCGCCCAGCGCCCAGGTGCTGTCTCGTCGAACTGGGCGCCGTCGGTCACCAGATCCGCCACCGCGCCGTAGCCGGCCGCGACGATGGAGCGCACCGCATCCGGATCGCAAAGGCCGCCGCCCGCCGCGACCGTATCGGCAACGTGCGCCTCGACGGAGTCGTCGGAATCCGGCAACACGACAGCAATCCCGCCCTGGGCATGGAACGTCGCAGTCTCGCGAGCCTTGCTCAGGACCACCACTCGCCGGCCCCGGCGGTGCGCGGCCAGGGCCGCCACCAGACCGGCGACTCCGGTGCCGACCACGACAACGTCAGCGCGCTGCTGCCACAGCGTCGAACTGCCGCAGGCGAAGCGGCTCGATCCCCGGGCGCTGCCCGTCGGGGTCATTCGCCGCCGCCGGGCTGACCAATCGCGATCATGCGCTGCACGCTGGCCCGTCCCAGCCGAGCGGTCTCGGGATCGACATGCACCTCGTCGGCACCCTCGATCAGGCAGCGCAGCAGTGCGGCCGGAGTGATCATCTTCATGTAGGTGCACGACGCGCGGTCGTTGACGGCCAGGAAGTCGACTTCCGGTGCAGCCCTGCGCAACTGGTGCAGCATGCCGACCTCGGTGGCGACGAGTACCTGTCGGGCCCGGGTTTCACGGGCCGCGTCGAGCATTCCGCCCGTTGACAGGATCTTCACCCGCTCCTCGGGAACCGCACCCTCACCGGCCAGGTAGAGCGCCGAGGTGGCACAACCACATTCAGGGTGCACAAAGAGTTCGGCGTCGGGGTGCGACCGGGCCTGGTCGGCCAGCTCGTCGCCGTTGATCCCGGCGTGCACGTGGCATTCGCCGGCCCAGACGTGCAGGTTCTTGCGGCCGGTGACGCGGCGCACGTGCGCACCCAGGAACTGGTCCGGGCAGAACAGCACCTCGCGGTCCTCGGGGATCGAGGCCACCACCTCGACGGCATTGGACGAGGTGCAGCAGATGTCGGTCAGCGCCTTCACCGCGGCAGTGGTGTTGACGTAGGAAACGACGACCGCACCGGGGTGCTCGTCCTTCCAGGCCTGCAGCTCGTCGGCGGTGATCGAGTCGGCCAGCGAGCAACCGGCGCGCTGATCCGGGATCAGCACCGTCTTGTCGGGGCTGAGGATCTTGGCCGTCTCGGCCATGAAGTGCACGCCGCAGAACACGATGGTGTCCTCGGGAGCCTCGGCGGCGATGCGTGACAGCGCCAGGGAATCACCGACGTGGTCGGCGACGTCCTGGATGGCCGGCAACTGATAGTTGTGCGCCAGCAGCGTCGCGCCACGCTGATCGACCAAACGGCGGATCTCGGCAGCCCATTTCTCGTCGCCGTCAACGCCGGAATAGCCACCGGGACCATCGACGATCTGATCTGCCAAGCCCCCCGCGAGGGTGTCATTGAGAGCGGTCACGCCGACCTCCTCCACTGCGTCAGGTTTTCGACTTATAATCGAAAACATGCCACATGGTAACACCGCGCACGAAGTGCTCGCCGTCGTGTTCCAGGTTCGCGGCCTCGACACCCGGCAACCCGCACTCAACGTGCTGCTGTGGCAGCGGGCACTGGATCCGGAGCAGGGCAAATGGTCCCTGCCGGGCGGCCGACTGGATGACGACGAGGACCTGATCAGTTCGGTTCGACGACAGCTCGCCGAGAAGGTTGACCTGCGAGAACTCGCCCATCTCGAGCAACTGGCGGTGTTTTCCGACCCGCATCGTGTTCCCGGCACGCGGACCATCGCATCGACGTTCCTGGGCCTGGTACCCTCCCCCTCTACCCCAACCCTGCCGCCGGACACCCGGTGGCATCCGGTCAGCGACCTCCCCCCGATGGCCTTCGACCACGCACCGATGGTCGAACACGCACGCAACCGCCTGGTGGCCAAGATGTCGTACACCAACATCGGATTCGCCTTGGCGCCAAAGGAATTCGCGCTGTCCACGTTGCGTGACATCTACAGCGCCGCGCTCGATTACCAAGTCGATGCCACGAACCTGCAGCGCGTCCTGGAACGCCGCAAGGTCATCACCCGCACCGGGACCACCGCCCGATCCGGGCGTAGCGGCGGCCGTCCCGCGGCGCTGTACCGCTTCACCGACTCGCGCTACCGCGTGACCGACGAATTCGCTGCTCTGCGCCCGCCCGGGTGAGTCGACTGGCTTCTTAGACCCTCCTTAAGTAAGAATGCCGGGATGGACATGGGCAGTGCAGCCACCGTCTCGGCAGCCGAATGGATCGGTCGGGCACCTCACGAGGAGCTCGACCAGGCCGCCCGGCCCGTCCTCCCCCACGACGACGCGTTCTATGTACCGCCCGCGGGGTTCCAGCACGCCGAACCAGGCACCGTCCTGCGCAGCCGTGACGTCGAGCTGGCGTTTCTGGGCCTGATCCCGCAGCGCCTGCAGGCCACGCAGCTGTTGTTCCGTTCCACCGACCGCAACGGCATCCCGGAAGCTGCCGCCACCACCGTCATCGTCCCGGCCGACGCCGCACCGGACTGTCCGATCGTGTCGTACCAGTGCGCGATCGACGCAATTTCAGCCCGGTGCTTCCCCTCCTACGCCCTGCGCCACCACGCCAAGGCCACCGGCTCCCTGGCCCAGCTGGAATTTCTGCTGGTCTCGGCCGCGCTGGCCGAAGGCTGGGCGGTCTCGGTGCCCGATCACGAGGGCATCAACGGCATGTGGGGCGCGCCCTACGAGCCCGGTTACCGGGTGCTCGACGGCTTACGGGCGGCGCTCAACACCGAGCACCTGTCGTTGTCTCCGACGGCACCTATCGGCCTGTGGGGATATTCCGGCGGCGGCCTGGCCAGCGCCTGGGCAGCCGAGATGGCCGGCAGCTACGCCCCTGAGCTCAATATCGTCGGCGCCGTCCTGGGCTCCCCTGTCGGCAACCTCGGAAACACCTTCCGCCGGCTCAACGGCACCGTGTTCTCCGGGCTGCCGGCCCTCGTGGTGGCCGCCCTCGCCGACATCTACCCCGACCTCAACCGAGTGATCGCCGAGCACGCCACCACCGAGGGACGCAAGATCCTGGACCGGCTGCACCGGATGACCACCGTGGAGGCCGTCGTGCGGATGTTCCGCACCGACATGGCCGATCTGGTCGACCTGCCCCTGGAACAGATCATCGACGGCCCCGAGGTCACCGAGGTGTTCAACGACACCAAACTCGGTGTGGCCGTGCCGGTCCCGCCGGTGCTGATCGTGCAGGCCGTGCATGACGAGATCATCTCGGTCGACGACATCGACGAACTCGCCGATACCTACCTGGCCGGCGGGGCCGACGTGACCTACCACCGCGACATGTTCAGCGAACACCTGCTGTTGCACCCGTTCTCGGCGCCGATGGCGTTGCGCTGGCTGAACGACCGGTTCGCCGAGCGCCCGCTGACCGCCAACCTCGTGCGTTCCAAATGGCCGACGCTGCTCAACCCGATCACCTACATGGGCATGGCGCGACTGGCCGGAATCGCCACCAAGGTGGCTTTGGGCCGGACGGTACGGAAGCGCCCGCTCTGACCTTTCGCGAGCTGGCACAATAGGGGTAGATGCGTTATATCCGTCAGCCTCCGACAGTGGCCCTGCGCGACAGCGTCGACCACCTGTGGTGCATTGCGGACGGACCCACGTACCCGGCGGAACGCATCCTGCCCACCGGTACCACCGAACTTGTCGTGAACCTCGGCGCCGACACCATCACCATAGCGAACCATCAAGGTGCACAACGACTTTCGGGATCAGCGGTCTCCGGCCCCTACACCCGGCCGTTCGACATCGACGCCCGTGAGCACACCGCAATGGTGGGCGTGCATTTCAAACCGGGTGGCGTACACGCGGTCCTCGGAGTGTCACCGCACGAACTGCTGGGTTCCCACATCGATCTCGACGCAGTGTGGAACGGCGCAGCCGACCTGCGCGCCGAGATCTGCGAGGCGAAGTCGATCACACAGCGCTTGGCGATCGTCGAATGTGCGCTGCTCACCCGATCTAGCGGCGACCGCGGGCTGACCCCGGAAGTGGCCTTCGCGGTGGGCGCGCTCAGCCTCGACCGCCAACCAACGATCGAAAAGCTTGCCCGCGCAATCGGCTTCAGTCACCGCAGGCTGATCCAGCTGTTCACCGCCCAGGTCGGGATGTCACCCAAACGGTTCGCTCGCCTGCAACGGTTCCGGCACGCACATGACGCCGTCTCATCGGCACTCTCACCGCCGCATTGGCCCACCTTCGCCGTCGAGCACGGATACGCCGACCAGTCGCACATGATCAGGGAGTTCCAGGAGTTCTCCGGGATGACCCCCGCCCAGCAACTACGCCGAAGCAGCTACGTCGCGAAGGATGACCACATCGCGCTCGAGTCGTAGGTCAATTTTGTTCAATACATCCGCCTCGAAGATCGGCAGACTGCGGTCATGTCTGGACACATCACCTACCGAACCGGCGCGATCCGCTACCAGGTCACCGACGTCGAGCGCGCGGTGGCGTTCTATACCGGGCACCTGGGATTCGACGTCGCACTCCGTGGAGGACCGGCATTCGCATCCGTGGTCAACGGCGATCTCACCGTGTTCTTGAGCGGGCCGGGCAGCTCGGGTGCACGTCCACTGCCCGACGGCACGCCGCAGACCCCCGGAGGCTTCAATCGGATCGTCCTCGAAGTCGACGACCTCGACACCGCCGTCACCGAGTTGCACGGGGCCGACGTCAGGTTCCGCAACACGATGGAGACGGGGCCGGGCGGACGGCAGATCCAGGTCGACGACCCCGACGGCAACCCCGTCGAGCTTTTCGAACCCGCAGCCGTCAAGCCCCGGGCGGACTGACCACCGGCGGGATCACCGGATACGTCGGGGTCTCCACAGGAGGCCACGCGCCCAGATCGTCACGCACGGTGGACACCGCGATCAGCGCATAGACCATTGCCGCCGCGGCTGCAGGAAACAGGATCGTGCCGGCGATCTGCAGCGGTGTGTGCCCGAAAAAGACCGACGGCGCTTCCAACACGTACTGGACCCGATGTTCCGGGCTCACCGGGGCTCCGGCGATGTCCAACGAGCCGAACCGCACGTGCGCCAGTGCCGCACCGACACCGGCAGCCACGCCGGTGGCCAACGCAGAGCCCATGGCCAACGCAGCGACCATGACGGGCCCGCGATGCGGAGCCCATTGCCACAGCGCCACCGCGGCCACGATCGCCAGGACGACGAGCATGCCGACGAACATGAATGCCGACGTGAAGAAATGATCGGATTCACTGCCCAGATACGCGTGCACCCGCTCACCGCTACGGGTCAACGCGATCACGCCATGAATCCCCGGCGTCAACCAGGCCCACAGCGCGCCGAGCAGCGCACCGGCCACCGCCAGAGCCCCAAGGACGGTCACCACCGCACGCTCGCGCGAAACTCTCGGTGCGCCAGGGAGATTGGCGGGAGCCGAACCGGCCTGGGCAACCTGCTCTTCGCCCGAGAGGCTCATCGGGACCTTCTGCTCTTCGCCCGAGAGGCTCATCGCCGCGTATCCAGGTCCATCGAATCCACCTGCCCATGCCGCGAACACTTGGCCCACCACCCGGTGGGCCGCACCTGGACGATCATCCGGCGGCCGCATTCGGCACAGAACCGTGGCGGTTCCAGCCCGAGCTGAGCGGCAGTGGGCACGACGCTTCCGTCCGCCGCGTCCGCCTGGACCCCGGTGTAGACGTTGTATAGGCCGGCGCCGACGGGCGCGGGCAAGTCTTGAACCATCACCACCAGTTCTACAGGCTGGCGTTCAGCGCCTTGATCGGCATCTGCAGATCGTCGAGCAATTCCAGGTCCGACTCGGCCGGACGGCCCAGGGTGGTCAGGTAGTTGCCGACGATGACGGCGTTGATGCCGCCCAGGATGCCCTGCTTGGCGCCGAGGTCACCAAGGGTGATCTCGCGGCCACCGGCGAAGCGCAGCATCGTGCGCGGCAGCGCCAGCCGGAACGCGGCCACCGCCTTGAGGGCCTCAGAGGCAGGCAGCACCTCGAGATCGCCGAAGGGTGTGCCCGGGCGCGGGTTGAGGAAGTTCAGCGGCACCTCGTGCGGGTCGAGCTCGGCCAGGTTGGCGGCGAACTCGGCGCGCTGCTCCAGCGTCTCGCCCATGCCCAGGATGCCGCCGCAGCAGACCTCCATGCCGGCCTCGCGCACCATTTCCAGCGTGCCCCAGCGCTCTTCCCACGAGTGGGTGGTGACGACGTTGGGGAAGAACGACTGTGCGGTCTCCAGGTTGTGGTTGTAGCGGTGCACGCCCATGTCCTTGAGGCGGTCCACCTGCTCCTGGGTCAGCATGCCCAGCGAGCACGCGATCTGGATGTCGACCTCGTTGCGGATCGCCTCGATGCCCGCGGCGACCTGGGCCAGCAGGCGCTCGTCGGGGCCACGCACCGCGGCCACGATGCAGAACTCGGTGGCGCCGGTCTTGGCGGTCTGCTTGGCCGCCTCGACCAGGCTCGGGATGTCGAGCCAGGCGCTACGCACCGGGGAGGCGAACAGACCCGACTGCGAGCAGAAATGGCAGTCCTCCGGGCAGCCGCCGGTCTTGAGGCTGATGATGCCCTCGACCTCGACCTCGGGGCCACACCACTTCATCCGGACCTCGTGGGCCAGGGCCAGCAGTTCCTCGAGCTGGTCGTCGGGCAGCTGCAGCACCTGCAGCGTCTGGTCCTTGTCGAGGCCGACGCCACGCTCCAGAACCTGCTCGCGAGCTACGCCCAGTACATCTACGGCTGCCTGCGTCACCGAAAGTCCTCCTGTGGATCATGGGGTCGGCCGGGCCGACAATTGAACACGTCGGCCGGGCCGACAATTGAACACCGTTCAGGCTAGGGTAACGGTGTGCAACTCCACAAACCCGACGTGGTGGATGCGGCGACGGCCATCCTCGACAACTACGGCATCGCCGACCTGACGATGCGCCGCCTGGCCCGTGAGCTCAACGTCAGTCCGGGCGCGTTGTACTGGCACTTCGCCAACAAACAGGAACTGCTCGGCGCCGTCGCCGACCGCATCCTGCAGCCTGCTAGCACTGATTCCACGACGCCGTCCTGGCCGGGCCGGATCCACGAGATCTGTGTGGCGCTGCGCGACGCACTGCTGTCGCACACCGACGGCGCCGAACTGGTGTCATCGAGCTTCGCGGCCGGGCAGTCAAAGCTGGCCATCGAGATCGTGGCCCAACTCGCCGACGCCGCCCAGCGGGCCGGTGTGGCATCGCCGGACGACGAGTTGGCTGCTCGCACTTTGCTGTACTTCGTGCTCGGCTTCACCGCCGACGAACAGTCCCGTCTGCAGTGGGACGCCGCGGGCGCGCTGGCCGACGAGCAGTCGGTGCTCACCCGTGACACCTCCCGGCAGTTCGCCTTCGGCCTGCAGTTGCTCGTGGACGGTGTGGCAGTACGGGGCGCCAGCGCACTCAGCTCCGGCCGCGATGGCCGGCAGCGTAGCGAGAATTGATCCGGGCAGCTCAGAATGCCGCCTCAAAATGGCGGTGGTGGTCCATATTCTTCGGCGAGCCAGGCTTGGTATTGGCGTTCGACGTCGAGGTCGTTGTTGAATTCGGCGCGTAGGCGTCGTTCTTCGGCGATGCGTTCTTGGCGGTCCTGCTCGCGAGTGTGTGAGCGTTTGGGCATCTTCCCGGCCCGGTGCGGATTCTCGTTGGGGGCTTCGGGTACGGACAGGTTGAGGTCCCCGGTGGGTTGGCCCAGGGTGGGAAACATACCCGCGCCGTGGGGTTCGGTGACATGTGTGTGGCCGGTGGGTGTGGTGATTTCGACTGTGCCATCAGGTAATTGACGATCCGACCAGCCGGGGCAGAACGTCTTCACCAAATGATGGGCCCGGCAGTACAGCTTGGTGTTCGATGGATGCGTCGGGCCCGCCGGATAGGGCACGGTGTGGTCGATGTCGCACCGGGCGATCGGGGCGTCACAACCGGGGAACCGACACGTCAGATCGCGCCAGCGGATGAACTCCGATAGTGCCACCGACGGGCGATACCCCGGCTCAGCCCCCTCGGGGGCGGCGGACTCGCTGGGTTCGATCGGCGCCTCAGGCGAACCGCTCGGTTCGGTCGACTCAACCGTGTCAGACACCGTGCCTTGTTCGGCCGGAGTCTTAGGCGCTGCAGGCATCCGCACCGGCTTGATCTTGGCCGTGGCCGCCAGGTCGCGAACGGATTCGGCGGGCAGGATGCCATGCCCAGGCAGATACCCCGGATTCTGCGAGCTGCCATCGAGAGTGGATTGCTCGGCCAGCACGTGCACCACCGCCGCATCGGCCGCCGCACGCTTGTGGGCGGCCGGGCAATCATCCCGACCACACCGGCAGGTCAACTGGGCCTCCCGCCGCGCCAACGGCCCGATCGCATCGGCACGGCGCCGCTCCCGGCTGCGCGGATCATGCTCACACACCGTGTCCGCCAACGCATCCAGGCGTTGATCGAACGCCGCCCCGTCAACGGCATCCACATTGGCCACGATGGTGGCCTGACCAGGGCTGCCCGGATCGACCTGCACAAACCGGTCTTGCGCCAGATCCGGCGGCACCCGGACCCCGTTCGGATCGAGTTTCGCGATCCACTGATCAATCCGATCCCGCAACTGCCGCTCGGAGAACCGCATCCACTGAGGCGCCCGCGCAGCCAACTCGGCGTCCAGCCCGGCCCACACCGCGCGGTCCGTGGTCTCGGTGCGGGCGATGATCATCCGCACCACCCGATAGTCGATATCGCCGACGGCGAAGCGGGCTGCCACCTGTGGCAGTTTGTCGCGCAACACCCGAGCGTGATGTACCTGGGTACCGCCGCGGCCCCGGCTGATCCGCATCGCCGCCGAAACCTCCGCCGAAACCTCTTCGAACGGATCGGTGCGCCACAAAATGCTGTCGGCCAGTTCCTGTTCACGCAGGCTGTCCAACGCCCCGATCGCCGCCAACCGTCCGGCGATCGCCACCGACTCGGCCCGCGTAGCAGCACTGACCTTGTCGATCAGCTCCACATCAGACAGTGAGTCGAACATGTGTTCGATTATGCCACCACCCACCGACGCTGCGGGCGAATTCGGGCCGGACAGACCTAGGGGCAGTTCCCGATCGGGTGATCCAGGCGCTTGTCGCCGTCCCAATGACGTAGCCCGGCCACCTGACCGATGATCTCGGCGGGTCGCCCGGCGATCCGCACAGCGGTGGTCTGCCGGCCCGGAGCGATCCGCCGGGCCAGCGTGACGTGCGGAGTCCAGTTCCCCGGTTCGGTGTGGGGCATGGGAGTCGGGTCCATGAACGGCAGGCACAGTCGATACACCTCGGCCTGGATCTCGAGCAGCTCCTCCGTCGGGACCAGCAGCCGCGCCAATACTCCGGCCGAGCGCCCGAAGATCAGCGTCGCGCCCAGCCGGCACTGCAGCGGGAACCGGTGGACGAGGTCGGTGAGCACGACGTCAGCCTGAGCGTCGATGTGTCGGGCGACGGTCAGCGTCGCGTGCGGCCTGCTGGCGGGCGCCTGGCTCGGAATGTCGGCGTCGCGCAGCGCATCCCAGATCCGCCGGACCGTGTCCTCGGTGTCCGGGTCGAATACCAGCTCGACGGAATGGACCATCTCAAGCCAGGCCGGTCAGCCAGTTCAGATCGAAGGCGTCGGCGCAGAGCTTCTCGAACTCCTCGGCGCTCGCCCCGCCCGCTCCTGCGGGCAGTACTGCACGCACCGGCGCCAACCGTGCCAGCGCGACCCGGTTTCCGGACTCGGCGGCGCCGGGGTTCTCCGGCCACGCCCCGATCACCAGACCGGCGCAGGTAATTCCTTGCCCTGCAAGTGATTCCAATGTCAACGCGGTGTGGTTGAGCGTTCCCAGCCCCGGGGAGACCACCACGAGGACGGTAGCGGAGAGATCAACAGCCAGATCACGCAGCGTGACGCCGTCAGCCCCCAGCTCGACCAGCAGACCACCCGCACCTTCGACGAGGGTCAGCCCGCCGGGAACCTCGGCGGCTCGCACCGCGTCCACCAACTCGGTACGCGTCGGCAATGGAAGTCCGGCACGCTCCGCGGCAGATACCGGCGCCAGCGGTTCCGGATACCGCCATCCGCCGTGCAGATTGCCGACCCCGGACAGCCGGTGCACCTCACCGAGGTCGTTGTCACCGTCCACGGTTCCGGTCTGCACCGGCTTGGACACCGCGACATCGAGCCCGGCCAGCCGCGCCGCGCAGGCCAGCGCGGCGGTCGTCACGGTCTTGCCGACGCCGGTGTCGGTCCCGGTGACGACCAGCGTGCTCACAACCGGGCCTCCGACAGAACCTCGGTCAACACCTGACGGGCCAGATCCATCTCGTCGGCGGTCAGCGAGGCCCGGGCCGTCAAGCGCAGACGTGAGGTGCCCTCGGGAACCGTCGGTGGCCGGAAGCAGCCCACCCGTACACCGCGGTCCAAGCACGCGGCCGCAGCAGCCACCGCGACCTCCGGCTCACCGAGGATCACCGAGACGACCGCGGAATCGGGCACCGCGGTATCCCCGGAGATCCGGGCCAGCTCGGCGGCATGGTCCAGAACTGCTTGCGCTCGCTGGGGTTCGGCGATCAGCACCCGCAGAGCGGCCGCCGCCGCACCGACTGCCGCCGGCGCCAATCCCGTATCGAAGATGAACGGACGGGCCGCGTCGATCAGGTGGGCGCGGATCGGCTCGGGGCCGAGCACCACGCCGCCCTGGCTGCCGAGCGCCTTCGACAGCGTCGTCGTCATCACCACGTCCGGCGCTCCGGCGAGGCCGGACTCGTACAACAGACCCTGCCCGCCCGGACCGCGCACGCCGAGTCCATGTGCCTCGTCGACGAGCAACAACGCACCGTGCCGGCGGCAGACCGCGTGCAGTTCGCGCAGCGGCGCGAGCACGCCGTCGGTGCTGAACACCGATTCGGTCAGCACCACCGCGCGGTCCTCGGTGCGCGACGAGAGCGCGGTATCGACGGCGTCAACGTCGAGGTGCGGCGTGACGGTCACCCGCGCACGGGACAACCGGCAGGCGTCGACCAGCGAGGCATGGGTCAGGGCATCGGAGACGAGCAGCGAGCCGGGACCGCTCAGTGCGACGACGGCACCCAGGTTGGCGGTGTAACCCGAGGAGAAGACCAATGCCGACTCGGCGCCGACGAAGGTCGCCAGCGCGGTCTCGAACTCTTCGTGCAGCTCGGTGTTTCCAGTGACCAGCCGCGATCCGCCGGCGCCGGCACCCCAGGTGCGCAGTGCCTCGATGCCGCCGTCGAGCACCTCCGGGTGCTGCGACAGCCCCAGGTAGTCGTTGGAGGCCAGGTCCAATTCGGTCGCCACAGCGGGGCGGGTTCGCAGCTCACGACGAAGCCCGGCCTGCCTGCGCTGTGATTCGACATCGGCCAGCCAGGCCAGCGGTGATAGATCGGTGCGCGTCACGGTGGGCTCCTCGCTGCGGTTGAACACGTCGGCGGTGCCGACAGTTGAACACGTCGGCGGTGCCGACAGTTGAACACCGTTCAGGTTAGTGCACGAGCGACGCCGACCATGCCGGCGGTGATCTGTTCCACCTCCGCAGGCGTGCAGATGAAGGGCGGCATGGCATAGACCAGCTTGCCGAACGGACGCAGCCATACCCCGTGCCGCAACGCCGCCAGCGTCGCCACCTTCATGTCGACCGGCTCGCGCATCTCGATCACGCCGATGGCGCCGAGCACCCGCACATCGGCGACGCCGGGCAGGGCGCGGGCCGGCTCGAGTCCCTGTCGCAGGCCCGCCTCGATCTCGGCCACCCGGGCCGGCCAGTCACTGCTGACCAGCAGTTCCACCGCGGCGACACCGACCGCACAGGCCAGCGCGTTGGCCATGAACGTCGGCCCGTGCATCAGGGCACCGGGCTCCCCCGCACTGATCGTCCGTGCGATCTCACGGGTACACAGCGTGGCCGCCAGGGTGATGTAGCCGCCGGTCATCGCCTTGCCGACACACATGATGTCCGGGCTCACCCCGGCGTGCTCAGCGGCGAACAGCTTTCCGGTGCGGCCGAATCCGGTGGCGATCTCATCGAAGATGAGCAGCACATGGTGGCGATCGCAGATGGCCCGCAAGTCCGCGAGGTACCGCGGGTCGTGGAACCGCATTCCCCCGGCACCCTGCACAACAGGTTCGACGATCACGGCGGCGAGCTCATCGGCGTGCTCGGCCAGTTGCCGCTCGAACGCCTCGCTGTAGGACGGCTCGTAGTCGGCGGGCACGGGCGGTGCGAACACCTGGGGCACCAGAACGTCGGTCCACAGGGAATGCATGCCACCGTCGGGATCGCACACGCTCATCGGGGTGAACGTGTCGCCGTGATAGCCGCCGCGCCAGGTCATCAGACGGTGCTTGGACTCTCGGCCGACGCTGCGCCAGTACTGCAGCGCCATTTTGACCGCCACCTCGACCGACACCGACCCGGAGTCGCTGAAGAACACGGTCTCCAGGGGCGCGGGGGTGAGGTCGACCAGCAGCTGGGCCAGCCGGGCGGCCGGTTCGTGGGTCAGACCGCCGAACATGACGTGGTTCATGGTGGCGAGCTGGTTGTTGATGGCACGGTCCAGCACCGGGTGTCCGTGCCCGTGTACGGCAGTCCACCAGGACGCCATCGCATCGAGAACCTCGAGCGGTGCGCCGTCGGTAGGGTCGATCACAGTCAGCCACGCGCCCTTGGCCCCGACCGCGACGACCGGCGGCAACACGTCCGCATCCATGGCGCTGTAGGGGTGCCAGATGTGCGCCGCGTCGATGGCGCTGATCTGCGCCGGTGTCAGCTCAGGCACAGTCGGGCAGCCTAGCCCTTTGCTCACAGGGTGTGACGCACGCATCCGAAATGTGAGCGGCGGGCCGATGTTAGGTAAATTGGCCTCGACCATGAAAACCCTTGACGCCCCCCGGACGGAGCCCGGCACCGAATCCGGTTCCGTTCCGCACGCAGTCATGGGCACCCGTGCATCAGGTTTCTACCGCCACGATCTGGACGGACTGCGCGGTATCGCGATCGCCCTCGTGGCGATGTTCCACATCTGGTTCGGGCGGGTTTCCGGTGGTGTCGACGTTTTCCTGGCGCTGTCCGGATTTTTCTTCGGCGGCAAACTCCTGCGGATCGCGCTCAACTCCGAAGCACCGCTATTGCCTGTTCCCGAACTGATCCGGTTGATTCGGCGCCTACTTCCAGCCCTGGTTGTGGTGCTTGCCGCAGCCGCCGTGCTGACGATCCTCGTGCAACCCGAGACCCGCTGGGAAACGTTTGCTGACCAGAGCCTGGCGAGCCTGGGTTACTACCAGAACTGGGAACTGTCCAACACCGCTGCGGACTACCTTCGCGCCGGTGAGGCGGTCAGTCCGCTGCAGCACATCTGGTCGATGTCGGTCCAAGGGCAGTTCTACGTGGCGTTCCTGGCACTGGTCTTCGGGTTCGCTTTCCTCGGCCGCCGGATCTTCGGGCGGCACCTACGCACCGCATTCATCGTTTTACTGGGCGCCCTGACCATCGCGTCGTTCGTGTACGCGATCATCGCCCACAACAACGATCAGGCGACGGCCTACTACAACAGCTTCGCCCGCGGCTGGGAACTGCTGATCGGCGCACTCGCCGGGGCTTTGGTTCCGGCAGTGCGGTGGCCGATGTGGCTGCGCACGATCTTGTCCACCGTGTCGTTGGCCGCGATCCTGTCGTGCGGATGGTTGATCGACGGCGTCAAGGAGTTCCCGGGGCCGTGGACGCTGGTTCCGGTCGGCGCCACCGTCCTGTTCATCCTGGCTGCCGCAAACCGGTCCGAGGATCCGAGCGCGGGCCAGCGGTTACCTGCACCCAACCGGATGCTGGCGACCAAGCCGTTCGTGTCGCTGGGCTCGATGGCCTATTCGCTCTACCTCTGGCACTGGCCGTTGCTCATCTTCTGGCTGTCCTACTCGGGTCACGCGCACGCCAACTTCCTCGAGGGCACGATCGTGCTGCTGGTGTCGGGCGTGCTCGCCTGGCTCACCACCCGCTACATCGAGGAGCCGCTGCGCTCGCAGAAGAAGGCAAAGGACACCACCCAGACTGTGTCCATGCCTGCCGTTCCGTGGCGAGTCCGACTGCGCCGGCCCACCATCGTTCTCGGCTCGATCGTCGGACTGCTCGGTGTCGCGTTGACGGCCACCTCCTTCACCTGGCGCGAGCACGTCACCGTGCAGCGCGCCAACGGCAAGGAGCTGTCCGGACTGTCGGCCCGCGACTACCCGGGGGCCCGCGCGCTGATCGACCATGCCCGGGTGCCCAAGCTGCCGATGCGCCCGACGGTGCTGGAAGCCAAGGACGATCTGCCCGCGTCCACGACCGACGGCTGTATCAGCGATTTCGGCAACACCGACGTGATCAACTGCACCTACGGCGACAAGAACGCGGCGCGCACCATCGCGGTCGCCGGCGGCTCGCATGCCGAGCACTGGATCACCGCGCTCGATCTACTGGGCCGCCTGCACAACTTCAAGGTGGTCACCTACCTCAAGATGGGTTGCCCGCTCACCACCGAGGAAACCCCGCTGGTGATGGGCGACAACCGCCCCTATCCGAAATGCCATGAGTGGAACCAGAAGGTGATGTCCCACCTCATCGCCGATCGCCCCGACTTCGTGTTCACCACATCGACGCGGCCCTGGAACATCAAAGACGGCGACGTCATGCCGGGCACCTACATCGGAATTTGGGAAACCCTCTCCCAGAACAACATTCCGGTTCTGGCAATGCGCGACACCCCGTGGCTGACCCGCAACGGCAAGCCATACTTTCCCTACGACTGTCTGGCCAACGGTGGCGATTCCATCTCCTGCGGCATCGAGCGGTCCAAGGTACTCTCCGACCACAACCCCACGCTGGATTTCGTCGGGAGGTTTCCTCTGCTCAAGCCACTGGACATGAGCGATGCGGTGTGCCGGAAGGACTATTGCCGCGTGGTGGAGGGAAATGTGTTGCTGTACCACGATTCTCACCATATTTCGACGACCTATATGCGCACGATGACAGGCGAACTGGGCCGTCAGATGGCGGTTGCCACCGGTTGGTGGTGAACCCATGCCGCCGTCATCTGCAGTGCCGCCCTCGTCAGCACCCACGCCGATGTCGACTGTGTGGCCCGGCGAGGCCTACCCGCTCGGTGCCACCTATGACGGTGCCGGCACCAACTTCTCGTTGTTCTCCGAAGTCGCCGAACGCGTCGAGCTGTGCCTGATCGCGAAGGACGGCACCGAACATCGGATCAACCTCGAAGAGGTCGACGGCTACGTCTGGCACGCCTACCTACCGACGGTCACCCCCGGCCAGCGTTACGGGTACCGGGTCTACGGCCCGTGGGACCCGGGCAGCGGTCATCGGTGTGACCCCAGCAAGTTACTGCTCGACCCGTACGGCAAGTCGTTTCACGGTGACTTCGATTTCAGCCAGGCCCTGTTCTCCTACGACCTGAACGCCGAGCCTCCCGGTACCGGAAACCCGCCCGCGGTCGACTCTCTCGGTCACACCATGACGAGCGTGGTGATCAACCCCTTCTTCCAGTGGGGATCCGACCGGGCGCCCAAGACGCCGTATCACGACACGGTGATCTACGAGGCACACGTCAAGGGCATGACCCAGACCCACCCGGGGATCCCGGAGGAACTCCGGGGCACGTACGCCGGACTCAGCCACCCGGTGATCATCGAATACCTCCAGTCGCTGAACATCACCGCGATCGAGTTGATGCCGGTGCACCAGTTCATGCATGACCACCGACTCCTCGACCTCGGGCTGCGAAACTACTGGGGCTACAACACGGTTGGCTTTTTCGCGCCGCACTTCCAGTACGCCGCCACCCGGCATGCCGGCGGGGCGGTGGCCGAGTTCAAGACCATGGTCAAGGCGTTCCACGACGCGGGCATCGAGGTGATCCTCGATGTGGTCTACAACCACACCGCCGAAGGCAACCACCTCGGTCCGACCATCAACTTCCGCGGCATCGACAACGCGGCCTACTACCGACTGCTCGACGGGCAGCCCGAGTACTACAAGGATTTCACCGGGACCGGCAACAGCCTCAACGCCCGGCACCCACACACGCTGCAGCTGATCATGGACTCACTGCGGTACTGGGTCCTGGAGATGCATGTCGACGGGTTCCGTTTCGACCTGGCCTCCACGCTGGCCCGCGAATTCTATGACGTAGATCGCCTCTCGGCGTTCTTCGATCTGGTCCAGCAGGATCCGGTGGTCAGCCAGGTCAAGCTGATCGCCGAGCCGTGGGACATCGGCGAGGGTGGCTACCAAGTCGGGAACTTCCCAGGTTTGTGGACCGAATGGAACGGGAAGTATCGCGATACTGTGCGCGATTACTGGCGGGGCGAGCCCGCGACTCTGGGCGAGTTCGCCTCCCGGCTGACCGGCTCCTCGGACCTGTACGAAGCCACCGGCCGTCGTCCCGGCGCCAGCATCAACTTCGTCACCTGCCACGACGGGTTCACCCTCAACGACCTCGTGTCCTACAACGAGAAGCACAACGAGGCCAACGGTGAGGACAACCGCGACGGCGAGAGTCACAACCGCTCATGGAACTGCGGGGTCGAGGGACCGACCGACGATCCGGAGATCCTGGCCTTGCGCGCCAAGCAGATGCGCAACATCGTGGGGACGCTGATGCTGTCGCAGGGCACCCCGATGATCGCGCACGGCGACGAGATCGGCCGTACACAGTTGGGCAACAACAACGTGTACTGCCAGGATTCCGAGCTGTCCTGGATGGACTGGTCGCTACTGGAGACCAACGCCGAGCACCTCGAGTTCACCCGCAAGGTACTGGCATTTCGTAAGCGCCATGCGGCATTTCGTCGTCGCCGGTTCTTCGAGGGCAAGCCGATCCGCAGTGGTGATCAGGTCCGCGACATCGCCTGGCTCACTCCGGGCGGTACCGAGATGACTCCGGAGGACTGGGGCACGGGATTGGGAACCTGTGTCGCGGTGTTCCTGAACGGCGACTCCATCCCCGCCCCCAATGCCCGCGGTGAACGCGTTGTCGACGACACGTTCTTGTTGTGCTTCAACGCCAATGACCACGAGCAGGATTTCGTCACGCCCAACGGCGACTATGCCGCCGAATGGACCGGCGACCTCGACACCGCCAGTCCGACGGGCGATTCCGATCTGGTGGTGGCCGCCGGCGAGAAGATCTCGCTACAGGCCCGCTCACTACTCGTCCTGCGCAAGACGGCCTGACATGCCGCGCCCGGTGCTGTCCACATATCGGCTCCAGATGCGCGGGGACTGCTGCACATTCGACGATGCGGTGAACCTGCTCGACTACCTCGACCGTCTCGGTGTGTCCCACCTTTATCTCTCCCCGATCCTGTCCGCCGCACAGGGATCGACCCATGGGTACGACGTCACCGACCCCACCACGGTGTCGGCCGCACTCGGTGGGCCCGAGGGTCTACAGCGCCTGTCCGAGGCGGCGCGATCCCGCGGCATGGGGCTGATCGTGGACATCGTGCCCAACCATGTCGGCGTCGCCCATCCCGAACAGAATCCGTGGTGGTGGGACCTACTGCGACACGGCCGGAATTCGTTGTACGCCGACTACTTCGACATCGACTGGGGTCTCGACGACGGCCGGATCGTGTTGCCGGTCCTGGGCTCCGATGACGACATCGCCGATCTGGTGGTCGACGGCGACGTACTGCGCCTGGGCGATCTGGTCTTCCCGATTGCACCGGGGACCGGCGCGGGCACCGGCAGCGATGTGCACGATCGCCAGCACTACCGGTTGACCGGTTGGCGCAGCGGAATCTGCGGCTACCGGCGCTTCTTCTCGATCACGTCTCTGGCAGCACTGCGACAGGAAGACCGTGCTGTTTTCGACGCCAGCCACGTAGAGGTCAAACGCTGGTTCGACGAAGGATTGGTGGATGGTCTGCGAATCGACCACCCGGACGGATTGTCGGATCCCGCAGGCTATCTGCGGTGGTTGCGTGAGCTCACCGGTCCGGACGCGTGGATCGTGGTGGAGAAGATCCTGGCTGCCGACGAGAGCCTCGATGCATCGCTCCCGGTGAACGGCACCACCGGGTACGACGCGTTGCGTGAGGTCGGCGGACTGTTCATCGACCCGGCCGCCGAGAGTCCACTCACCGCGGTGAGCGGGCATCCGGATCCCGAGGCCGAATCGACGCTCAAGACGGCCGCCGTGGCCGACACCCTCGCCAGCGAGTTGGGCCGCCTGTGCCGGTCTGTCACGGCGGTGACGGGGCAGCACGATCCCCGACTGCCTGCGGCGCTGGCCACACTGATCAGCAGGATCGGCGTGTACCGGAGTGACTATCCGGCGCTGGGCACGATCCTCCCGGTGGCAATACAGGAGTCTGCCTGCGCCGCACCCGAACTCACCGAAGCGTTGACCACGATCTCGGAAGCCATGTCCCGCAGCAGCGAGGTGGTTTCCCGGTTCAACCAACTGTGTGGCGCCGCGACTGCCAAGGCCGTCGAAGACTGCCTGTTCTACCGCGAAGCCCGTCTGGTGTCGCTCAACGAGGTCGGCGGTGCACCGGAGTTGTTCGGGGTCACGGCCGCTGAGTTCCACCAGCGGGCGACGACGCGAGTGCGTGCCTGGCCGTCCACGATGACGGCGTTGTCGACCCATGACACCAAGCGCGGTGAGGATGTGCGCGCCCGCATCGGGCTGCTGTCCCAGGTGCCCGAGACGTGGGCAGATTCGGTCGAGCGGTGGATTGCAACGTCCACTCCCCCGGATCGCGACACCGCACTGTTCTTGTGGCAGAACATCTTCGGCGTCTGGCCGATCGACGGCGCTGTCACCGGCGAGCTTCGCTCCCGGCTGCACGGCTACGCCGAGAAGGCGATCCGCGAGGCCGCCACCAGGACGTCGTGGCACGACCCCGACGAGGATTTCGAGGATGAGGTACACGCGTGGCTGGACCGGGTGCTCGACGGGCCGGTCGCAGCCGAACTGACGGCATTGGTGAGCCGGCTCGAAGCCCATGCTCGCAACGACGTCCTGGGCCAGAAACTCATTCAACTCACGGCACCCGGCATCCCCGACGTCTACCAGGGCACCGAGACGACCGAGGACAGCCTGGTCGATCCGGACAACCGGCGCCCGGTCGATCACGCGGCACTGCGCGGCGCTGTGGAACGCGGCGACGACGACAAGCTGCGCGTGACCATGGCCGCCCTGGCGCTACGCCGGGCCCGGCCCCAGACATTCTTGGCCGGCGGCTACACCCCACTGCCGGCCACCGGCAGTGCTGCGAGACACCTGGTGGCGTTTCTGCGGGGCCAGGATGTGGTGGTGGCCGCCTGCCGGTGGACCGTGGCGCTGGCCGAAACCGGCTGGGAAGACACAGCATTGCCGCTGCCCGACGGCCGGTGGTTGGATCGACTCAGCGGCCGTCAGTGGGCGGGGTCGGTCCCGCTGACCGAGCTGCTCGCCGATTCCCCGGTGGCGCTGCTGGAGCGTACCGATGACTGAATTTTCCGTGTGGGCACCGGCCCCCGACCGCGTGCGGGTTGACCTCGACGGAACGCTGCACGACATGGTGCGCTCCGAAGACGGCTGGTGGCGGGCCGAAGTCGCGAGCCGTAGCGATGCCCGATACGGGTTCGTTCTCGACGACGACCCGACGGTGCTGCCGGATCCTCGCTCAGCGCGCCAACCCGACGGTGTGCATGAACGCTCTCAGCTGTGGCGGCCGGAGCCCGACGCCTGGACCGACAGCGGCTGGGCGGGCCGCTCGATCACCGGCGCGGTGATCTACGAACTTCATATCGGAACCTTCACTCCCGAGGGCACATTCGATTCCGCCATCGACAAGCTCGACCACCTGGTGGACCTCGGTGTCGATTTCGTGGAGTTGATGCCGGTCAATGCCTTCAACGGCACCCACGGCTGGGGTTACGACGGCGTGCTCTGGTACGCGGTGCACGAGCCCTACGGCGGTCCCGACGGGCTGATCCGGCTCATCGACGCCTGCCATGGTCGTGGTCTCGGTGTGCTGATCGACACGGTGTTCAACCACCTCGGCCCCTCTGGCAATTACCTTCCGCGGTTCGGCCCCTACCTGTCATCCGGCCACAATCCGTGGGGCAGTTCGATCAACCTGTCCGATGCCGACGCCGACGAGGTGCGTACCTACATCATCGATTGCGCGCTGCGCTGGATGCGCGACTTCCACGCCGACGGCCTACGCCTGGATGCAGTGCACGCACTCGTGGACAACACCGCAATCCATCTGCTCGAGGAACTGGCGACCGACACCGACGCCCTGGCCGAGGAACTCGGCCGACCGCTGTCGCTGATCGCCGAAAGCGACCTCAACGATCCGCGGCTGATCACCCCGCGCGACCGCGGCGGTTACGGGCTGACCGCACAGTGGGACGACGATATCCACCACGCCATTCACACCGCGGTGTCCGGCGAAAGGCAAGGATATTACGCCGATTTCGGATCACTGGCGACGTTGGCGCAGACGTTGAAGCACGGCTACTTTCATGCCGGCACCTATTCGTCGTTCCGGCACCGCAGACACGGTCGGCCATTGGACACCGCAACGATTCCGGGCACTCGGCTGCTGGCCTACACCCTCACCCATGACCAGGTCGGCAACCGCGCCGTCGGCGACCGGCCGTCACAGTTGCTGACGTTCGGCCAGCTGGCGGTCAAGGCCGCGTTGGCTCTCGGATCTCCTTATACGGCGATGCTTTTCATGGGCGAAGAGTGGGGATCGTCCTCGCCGTTCCAGTTCTTCAGCTCGCATCCGGAGCCGGACCTTGCCCGCGCCACTGCCGAGGGGCGCAAAGCCGAGTTCGCCGAGCACGGCTGGGACGCCGACGAGATCCCGGATCCGCAGGACCCGGCCACCTTCCAGCGCTCCAAACTGAACTGGGACGAGGTCACCGTTGGTGATCATGATCGGCTCCACCGCACCTATCGCGCGCTGATCGCATTGCGGCGCAGCGAACCCGACCTCGCAGACCCGTGGCTCGACCACATGTCCATCGACTTCGACGAAGAGCAGCGCTGGATCGTCCTGCATCGAGGGGCGGTGTCGATCGCCTGCAACCTGAGCGCGGAGGCGGTGGCGGTTCCTGTTTCCGGCGAGCTGCTCCTGGCGTGGGAGGCCCCCGAGATCCGCGCCGAATCCACTGTGTTGGCCGGTCACTCATTCGCCGTCCTGCGCTGCACGCGCGATCAGTGAATCTTCCGCACGGACGTGCCGTCGAGGTCCACGACGGCACCGCGCGAGTTCATGGGCCGTAGTTCCGAAAGTTGATCACCGCTCGTGTCGACGAGCACCGAGTGCGCCTCGCCAGATGCGAATGCATGCCGCTCACCCCACTGGCGCAGCGCCACCACCACCGTGAACAGGTCACGACCGGTCTGGGTGAGCGTGTATACCTGCCGCCGACCGGATGCGGCCGTCTCCCGGTCGAGAATGCCGCGGTCGACCAGTCGGCGTAGGCGGTCGGTCAGGATGTTGCGCGCGATGCCGGTGCGCTGCTGAAAGTCGGTGAAGGCGCGGGCTCCGTCCATGGCGTCACGCACGATCAGCAGGCTCCAGCGATCCCCCACCAGGTCGAGGGTCCGCGCCACCGGACATGCGGGATCGGTCCAGGTCATGTCATCGCTGTGCGGTATCGCGTCGCCCATCGCTCCCCCTGAAGAGTTGCTGAATGAAACCATTCTGCCGTAGCGTCGGTTCAGTTGCAATTTGCAACTGAATCGGAGGGTAGATGAAACCGACCGTCGGTCTGAAGGTGCTTCTCGCCACCGTGTGCGCAGTGGCCGTGGCAACGATCTACGCGGCACAGCCGGTGCTGGCCCTGATCGGCCACGACCTGGGCGTGCCCGACGCTGAGCTGGGATCGATCGTCACCGCCGGACAACTCGGTTATCTGGTTGGGCTCGTCGTTCTCGTCCCACTCGGCGACATGCTCGATCGCCGCAGGCTCATCGCCGCGCACCTGCTGTTGGCCGCCGCCGGCGTGGCACTGGCCGCGACGGCCGCACAATCCCGGCTGCTGCTCGCCGGCCTGGCGGTCGCCGGCCTGTTCGCGGTCGTCGTGCAGACCACGGTCGCCTACGCTGCGGCCCTGTCCACACCCGAACAACGCGGTCGAACCCTGGGCGTGGTGACCTCTGGAGTCGTCATCGGCATCCTCGGATCCCGCGTGGCGGCGGGCGCCGTTGCCGCGGTGTGGGGTTGGCGCAGCGTCTATCTCGGGCTGGCGGTGTTGTTGCTGGCGCTGGCATGTCTCGTCCTGCGACTCCTGCCGCCCGACCCGCCCCGGGCGCACACCACCTACGTCGAGGTGCTGGCGTCGTTGGGCCGACTGTTCAGTGACCGCCTCTTCGTCTCGCGCGGCGTGATCGCGTTCTTTCTGTTCGCCTCCTTCGGAACGCTGTGGAGTGGCCTGGCTCTGCCACTCGCGGCGGACCCGTGGCATCTGAGCACAGCGCAGATCGGACTCTTCGGAATCGCCGGCCTCGCAGGCGCACTCGGCGCAGCCCGGGCCGGACACTGGGCTGACGCCGGGTTCGCAAGTACGGTCACCGGCGGGGCGCTCGCGCTACTGGCCGTATCGTGGCTGGCCATCGGGCACGCGTCATGGTCGTTGCTGCCGATCGTCGTCGGTGTCGTGGTGCTCGACTTCGCGGTGCAAGCAGTCCATGTGAGCAATCAGCACCTGCTGACCACAGCCCACCCACACCTCACCAGCAGCGTCATCGGCGGCTACATGTTCTTCTACTCGCTCGGCTCAGCCCTTGGGGCGACTGCCACGACCGCCGCGTACTCGGCCGCGGGCTGGACCGCCTCGGCGCTCCTCGGCGCCGCCTTCGCCGCCTGCGGGCTCATCGTCTGGGCGGTCAGCCGACCGGCGCACCGAACGCCACGATGACGGCGACCACTTCAAGGCCACCGGGATCGGCGCCTGAGGGCTTGCCCCTCAGATCGGCTTCCTCAGGTCAGATATCGGTACGTCGGTGACCCGGGTTCGAGCAACTCGACGTGGATGTCGGAGTCCCTCATCCGGGCCAGCAGGCCTTCGAGGTCGGTCGCTGCACTCAACTCGACACCGCACAGTGCCTCACCGGTCTCGCGGTTGTTGCGCTTGACGTACTCGAAAAGCGTGATGTCGTCGCCCGGTCCTAGGACCTCATCCAGGAATCGGCGCAACGCCCCGGGCTCCTGCGGGAAGTCGACCAGGAAGTAGTGCTTGAGCCCCAGATGCACCAGTGAGCGCTCGACCACCTCGTTGTACCGCGACACGTCGTTGTTTCCGCCGGAGATCAGGCACACGACGGTGGAACCGCGTTCGATGTCCGCCTCCAGCAGCGCCGCGACCGACAACGCACCGGCAGGCTCGGCGATGATTCCGTCGTTCTGATACAGATCGAGCATCGTGGTGCACACCGCGCCTTCGTCGACCGTGGTGAGCGAGACCATGTCACCGGCGGCGGCCAACGCGGCATAGGGCAGCGCCCCGGCCCGCGCCACTGCCGCACCGTCGACGAACTGGTCGACGTGTTCGAGGGTGACCGGCTGACCCGCGGCCAGCGCGGCGATCATCGAGGCCGCACCGGCCGGCTCGACACCGAGTACCGAGGTGCCCGAGGCCCGCTCGGCGAGGTAGGTGGTGATGCCGGAGATACAGCCGCCGCCGCCGACGGGGACGATCACCAGGTCCGGCTCGTCGTCGAGTTGGTCGAGCAGCTCGGCAGCGATGGTGCCCTGCCCGGCCATCGTCCGCACATCGTCGTACGGGGGTACGAGGGTCGCCCCGGTCCGGGCGACATCGTCGAGCGCCGCGGCAGCAGCCAGATCGTAGGTCGACCCAACCGCGATGAGCTCGATGAACTCGCGGCCGTGGTATCGGATCCGGTCACGCTTCTGTTTGGGCGTCTTGGCCGGCACGTACACGCGGCCGTGGGTCCGCATCGACCGGCAGGCCATGGCGAAGCCTTGGGCGTGGTTGCCCGCCGAGGAGCACACCACACCAGCGGCCAGCTCCTCGGGCGAGAGCTGCGCCATCAGATTGAACGCCCCGCGCACCTTGTAGGAACGCACTGCCTGCAGATCCTCACGCTTGAGGTAGACATTGGCTCCGGTCGCGTCCGAGAGCCGTTCGTTGAACTGCAGCGGGCTGCGGGTGACCACGCCGGAAATTCGCTTGGCGGCCTCGTCGATGTCGGCCGCGGAAAGCGGCGCAGCCAGCGGGGAGACTCGGGAGCCCTTGCTCAGATCGGCAGTCACCGTTCAATGGTGCCACTGGCCAGGCGTTTCTCTGCAGCTGGGTGGGGACACACCGCAGGATCCCGGCAGCTGCACGGCCACCCCGAGGAAATCCACCGCAGTTGGTTGAAGGGACTCCGAACTGGGAAAACAACCGTCATGTGGCACATGCAGCGGCTGGTGCGGCGGGTGGCGGCGCGCACCGTTTCGGTAGGCGTGCTGGCATTATCTGCCTGCGCTACGGCCACCGGCATCTCTGCGGATGCCTACACGGCGCGGATTTTCATCAACGGCGAGCAGGTCCCGACCACGTTCTCGGTGCTCTGCACGCAACGGTCCTGGCTGTGGACCATCGAAACGCAGCCGGAAACGCCCGGCTTCACGGCCATCATCCAGACCGGCGGCACCGTCGAACCGAAAGCCATGCGCCTGACCGGGCTGGAAGGGTTCACCGGCGGCTCAGCCAATGTGACAGCACCTGCCGATGCCAGCGTGGATGGCACCACATTCCATATCAGCGGCACGGCGCGTGGCTGGTTCGCTGATCGTCCCACCCGGCCGGCCGAGGTCCAGTACCGGATGGAAGCCCACTGTTGAGCAGTCTGGACCGATAAAGTGACACGCCGCATCCAAGGTTTCGGCTAGCCGAAATCAATGTTGCGAGCTATCGTCAATACATGACCACCGCCGGGAACTTTCGTAGTGTCGCCTCCCGGGCCGATCACGAAGTGGACATCGCCGGGGTGCCCTGGCCGACCTACAAGCTGATCGCCCTGGCGGTCGGCGCCCTGGTACTGGTGATCGTCGGCGTGGCAACCATGAGCGCTGCACCGGCGGTACTCTCCGCAGCCGCGGCGGCCATCGTCGTGTGGCTGACCCTGGGCCACGTTCCGCCCTCTGATCAGTGACCCTCCAGCAGCCGCCGCAACGTCTCTAGATCCGCTGCCACCGCGGCCACGTCCGCTTCGAACTCTGCGTCCGTCATGCCCTGCCGCTGCCGCACGGTGAACACGACTTCGCACGACGCGGCGTCGACGCCGCCCGGCACCACCCGCAGCGGGTTGTAAACGGCCTCACCCGAGGGCAGCCGCACCACGTGATCGAGTACTCCCAGCGTGTTCGGGCCGGCGAACTCGACGGTGACCTCACCCATGGGGGAATCGGCGACCCATCCCCGCGGAGTGAGTCTCAATCCGCCCTCGGCCAGCCCCGCCGCCCAGTTGGCCAGGTGCTGCGGATCTGCCGCGTAGGCGTACACCGCGTCCGCGGCAACCTCGATCCAGACGCTCACATGCGTACTGCGCATGGCTCCCACCGTAGGCTGCTGTCGGTTCACTGCCCACCCCGACGCGTGATCGCAAGGGCGGTAAACGTTTTCGCCCAAATGTTCAGCCGCGGGCCGGGTGTACCGTCGGGCTTGTGGGTATTGCGACGACAGGCCTGACGCCGGTGGAGGAAACCGCGTTCCTGACCCTGTACGCCAGGGCGCTCGACAGCAGATGGGTGAGCCCCATCCTCGGCGACACGATCGCCGACGAGACTGTGAAACGGCTCGACTACGACTTCGCCGGCCTGGGTGTGCAGACCAGCGTGGTGTGCCAGTCGGCGTTGCGCGCCAAGATGCTCGACGATCGGGTCCGCACGTTCGTCGTCGAGCATCCCGACGCCGTCGTGGTCGACCTCGGTGGAGGACTCGACAGCGGCGTCCACCGCGTTGCGCCGCCGGCCACAGTCGACTGGTACAGCGTCGATCTACCCGGAATCAGCGAACTGCGCGATCGGGTGCTGCCCGCACTCCCCCAGGCGCACACCGTCTCTGCGTCGTTGGCCGACCCGGACTGGACGGATCCGATCCCGTCGGACCGCCCCACCATGCTGGTGGCCGACGGATTGTTCGCGTTCCTCACCGAACCGGTGATCACAGGCATCTTCCGGAGAATCACCGAACACTTCGAATCCGGTGAATTGGCATTCAACGATTACGGTCGCATCGGTTGGGTGAGTAAGGCCGCGCTGAAGTTCTTCCCCGCCAAGATGTTCAAAGACGTCGGAAGCCAATGGGGCTATCCGGGATTCAAGGATGCGCACCATCCTGAAACGTGGAATCCGCGGATGCGGCTCATCGAGGAGTCAAGTCTGGCCCACCAGCCTGAGGTCGACCGCTTTCCCGGCATGCTGCGGATCGCAACGCGGGCCACCGGCCTGAGCAAGGCCGGCGCACGCAAGGCGCGCATCCTGCGCTACCGGTTCTGACGCAGCCGCGCCATTACGCGCGAGATAATCGACCCCGGGTTTCGCTCCTGCGTCAGGCCGGCAGTTCGTGGTGAATACCACACGTGCACAACTCGATTGACGGACACGTGCACCGCATCCCCCATTCGATGATGGCCCGCGCCCGCCTCAGCGACTCCAGTTGCTCGTCGATCTCGGCCAACTTGCTCTGGGCCAGTTCGCGAGCCAAGGGGCGGCCCGGAGTGTCGTCCTTGAGCAGCAGAGCGATGTCTGTCAGCGAGAATCCCGCCGTCTTGCACAACCTGATCACTTCCAGCCGCATCAGGACCGACTCCTGGTAGCGGCGCTGGCCGCCCACGCGGTGCGGTGCAGGCAACAAGCCGACCTGCTCGTAGTAGCGCAGCGCGGTCTGGGCGATGCCCGACCGCTGCGTGACGTCTCCGATTGTCAGCGTCGCGTCCATCTGCCCTCCTGCTGCGCTTGACTTAGAGTCAACTCTAAGTCGTTGACTGGCTACATGCCATACACCGACTCCACGCTGGAGACCCTGAGTCACTCCCGATACGCGCTGCTGCGCAGCTTTCGCCGCGACGGCACCGCAGCAGACACCCCGATCTGGTTCGTGCTCGACGGCCGAACGGCATTGTTCCGCACCAAGATCGGACCGAAGACCCGCAGAATCACCGCGCGGCCCGACGTCGAACTGGTGATCTGCGATCACCGGGGCCGGATCACGGACACCACCTGGCTGACCGGTCGGGCCACCGTGCTGGGAGGCGAAGACGCCCAAGCCGCCAACCGCGTCCTGCACCGGCGCTACGGCTGGCAGTGGAACATCGTGCCGCTACTGAAGATCCCCGGAGTCACCAATGTGCACGCCGACCTTCCGTTGCGGGAAAAACTACGGCGGGCGCGGGATCGTGCACTGTGGCCCGACAGCGCGATCGTGAAGATCGACCTCGACGATCAGCCCAGGCAACCCGGACCGAGCAACGCCTTCAGGTCGCCCATCAACGCCGAGGACGGCGTCACCCGAAGGGACTGATCCAGTTCCAGCGTGGTGATCCGTTCACCGCTGATCAGCCGCAGATGCACCTGAGATGTGCCGGGATGGTTGGCCAGCACCTGCTTGAGCGCAGTGACCTTGTCGATGGTGCACTGCCGGGTCGGCAGGCTCACCGCCAGCGGCCGGTCGGCCTGGGCGCTGCTGAAGTCGGGTACCACCAGTTCGTGGGCGATCAGCGAGATCCGGTCGTCCCGGACAGCCACCTTCGCCTTGACCAGGACCACCACGTCGTCAGCGATCTCGTGACCGAACAGTGAGTAGGTCTGTGGGAAGAACAGCACCTCGATGCCACCGGTGAGATCTTCCAATTGGGCTGAGGCCCAAGGCAAGCCGTTCTTGTTCACCCGACGGTTGACCGAGGCCAGGATGCCACCGACCACCACCTGCGCATCGTTGGCGACATCGCCGTCGAGAATCGCCGGAATCTGGGTGTCGACCTGGTTGGCCAGCAGGTGGGCAACCCCGTTGAGCGGATGGCCGGACACGTACAACCCCAGCATCTCGCGTTCGAGCGCCAGCTTGTGCTTGTCCTCCCACTCCTCCTCGGGCACGCGGATGGTGAACACCGCATCCGTGCCGCCGCCGTCGTCGGCGCCGCCGAACAGGTCGAACTGGCCCATCGCCTCGGCCTTCTTGGTGCCGAGCACCGAGTCGACGGCGTCGGTGTGCACCAGGAACAGCCCCTTGCGGGGGTGGCCGAGCGAATCGAACGCGCCCGCCTTCACCAACGACTCGGTGACCTTCTTGTTGCAGGCCGCGATATCGATCTTGTTGAGGTAGTCGGAGAAGTCGGCGTATTTGCCCTTCTCGGTACGGGTACTGATCAGCGACGCAACGACATTCGCGCCGACGTTGCGGATGGCCCCCAGCCCGAACCGGATGTCATCGCCCACCGAGGCGAAGTTCTGCACCGACTCGTTGACGTCGGGCGGAAGGACCGTGATGCCGAGCCGACGGCAGTCGGCCAGATACACCGCGGCCTTGTCCTTGTCGTCACCGACCGAGGTGAGCAGGCCGGCCATGTACTCGGCGGGATAGTTCGCCTTGAGGTAGGCCGTCCAGTACGACACCAGGCCGTAGCCGGCCGCGTGCGACTTGTTGAACGCATATCCGGCGAACGGAAGGATGGTGTCCCACAAGGCTTTCACCGCGGCCTCGGAGAACCCGTTGGCCGTCATGCCCTCATAGAAGCCCTTGTACTCGGCCTCGAGCACTTCGAGCTTCTTCTTACCCATGGCCTTACGGAGCGCATCGGCCTTACCCATGGTGTAGGAGGCGACCTTCTGCGCGATGAACATGATCTGCTCTTGGTAGACGATCAGGCCGTAGGTCTCGGCGAGGATCTCCTTGAGCGGCTCTTCGAGCTCAGGATGGATGGGCTTGATGGCCTGGCGGCCGTTCTTCCGGTCCGCGTAGTCGTTGTGGGCGTTCATGCCCATCGGGCCGGGCCGGTACAGCGCGAGGACCGCGACGATGTCGTTGAACCCGGTGGGCTGCATCCGGCGGAGCAGGTCTCGCATGGCACTGCCGTCGAGCTGGAACACGCCAAGGGTGTCGCCGCGGCCCAGGAGTTCATAGGCGGCCGGATCATCGAAAGGCAACGTTTCGAGGTCGAGGTCGATACCGCGGTTGGCTTTGATGTTCTCGATGCAGTCACCGATGATCGTCAGGTTCCGCAGGCCCAGGAAGTCCATCTTCAGCAGGCCGATGGCCTCGCACGACGGATAGTCCCAGCCGGTGATGATGGCGCCGTCCTGCGGCCGCTTCCACAGCGGGATCGCGTCGACCAGCGGCTCAGAACTCATGATCACCGCGCAGGCGTGCACGCCCGCGTTACGGACCAGGCCCTCCAGGCCGCGCGCCGTCTCGAAGATGGTCCGCACATCCGGATCGGTGTCGATCAGGGCACGGACCTCGGCGGCTTCCTTGTACCGCTCATGGTTGGGATCGGTGATCCCCGACACCGGGATGTCCTTGGCCATGATCGGCGGCGGCAGCGCCTTGGTGATGCGGTCGGCGATCGCAAAACCAGGTTGGCCGTAATGCACGCGGGCCGAGTCCTTCAGCGCCGCCTTGGTTTTGATCGTGCCGAAGGTGATGACCTGCGCCACCCGGTCGCTGCCCCACTTGTTGGCCGCGTACCGCAGCATCTCGCCACGACGGCGGTCGTCGAAGTCGATGTCGATATCGGGCGCGGAGGGTCGTTCCGGGTTGAGGAACCGCTCGAACAGCAGGCCGTGCGGGATGGGGTCGATGTTGGTGATGCCCATCGCGTACGCCACGAGCGAGCCGGCAGCCGATCCACGGCCCGGCCCCACCCGGATGCCGACCGAACGGGCGTAGTTGATCAGGTCGGCCACGATCAGGAAGTACGACGGGAAGCCCTTGTCGCAGATGACCTTGATCTCGTAGGCGGCACGCTCGGTGTACTCGGCGGGTACGGCGTCCCCACGGAACCGGCGGTTCAGCCCCTCCGTCACCTCGTGCGTCAGCCACGACGCCTGGTCGTGGCCGTCGGGCACCGGGAACACCGGCATGCGGTCGGTGGGTGTCCACACGTCGGCATAGGACTGCACCCGCTCGCCGATCAGGACCGTGGAATCACACGCGCCCGGAACCTGCGAATCCCACAGGGCCCGCATCTCTTCGGCCGATTTGAGGAAGTAGCCGTCGCCGTCGAACTTGAACCGGTTCGGGTCCGACAGGGTCTTGCCGGTCTGGATGCACAGCAGGGCCTCGTGGTTCTGCGAGGCCTCACGCGTCACGTAGTGGCAGTCGTTGGTGGCCAACGGCGGAATGTTGAGCTTCTTCCCGATCTCGAGGAGGCCCTCGCGAACCCGGCGCTCGATGTCGAGGCCGTGGTCCATCAACTCCAGGAAGAAGTTGTCGGCGCCGAAGATCTCGCGCCATTTGGCGGCCGCCTCCAGCGCCTCCTGACGGTGGCCGAGCCGCAGCCTGGTCTGCACCTCACCGGACGGGCAACCGGTGGTCGCGATGATGCCTTCGGCATGCTCGGCGATGATCTCGGCATCCATGCGCGACCACTTGCCGAGCTGACCTTCGAACGACGCCAGCGAGGACAGCTTGAAGAGGTTGCGCAGACCGGTGGCATTCTCGGCCACCATGGTCATGTGGGTGTAGGCACCGCTGCCCGAGACGTCGTCACTCTTCTGGCTCGGGTCACCCCACTGGACCCGCTTGGTGTCAAATCGAGAAGCGGGAGCTATATACGCCTCGATGCCGATGATCGGCTTGATGCCGGCCTTGGTTGCCGAGTTGTAGAACTCACTGGCACCGAACATGTTGCCGTGGTCGGTCATACCGATCGCCGGCATGCCCAGCCGCTGCGCCTCGGCCAGCATCGGCGTGATCTTCGCGGCCCCGTCCAGCATCGAGTACTCGGTGTGGTTGTGCAGGTGTACGAAGGACCCCGAAGATGAACCGCTCATAGGGTGGCCAGTCTATTGCCGACCACCGACACCCTCCGGGCGTGTCGCCACGCGTGTCTGCGCCGAGGTTTCAGCGATCACGATCAGCGATCGACAGCAACCCGTTTCCGATGACCTGGTGCAGTTGCTTGGCTATCGCCGGCACATCAACCGGCCGACCCTGCCAGCCACTGTAGGCACCCACTCCCCACATCATCGCGTACAGCAGTTCGACCAGGGTCGCGGGCTCGGTGTGCGGGGGCAACTCGCGTCGGGTGATCGCCTCGTCGACCACCTCGCCGAGGAACCCGCGGGTGGCCGCGACCGTGGCGGCGGGCAGGTCCGGATGCCGGTAGGCCTCAAGCCGCGCATTGGCCAGGAACCCGACCACCGCCTGGTCCCGATGCCATACCGCCACCACCGCATCGATGTAGGCATACAACCGATCCAACGTTCCTTCATGCTGTTTCGCCACGCGAATGCACGAAACGACGACGTCGTGTGCCTGCTGGAGAAGTGCGCCGTAGAGTTCTTCGCGACTGGCGAAGTAGTAGTTGAGGGTCGGACGGCTCAGACCACTGCGCTTCGCGATCTCCTGGAATGTCGCCGCCGCGTACCCGCGTTCGTTGATGACCTCATAGGCCGCGTGCACGATGCGTTCACGGGTTTGCGCAGCGTCGGCGCCAACCGGCCTTCCGGGCCGACGAGCGGCCCGAGGCCCGCTTCGCACAGTCATTCAGCAAACACTATGACATTGCCAAAATGACGTCAAAAGATGCGTTCGCAAATAGTCGCTCGGCCGGGTCAGGACCCCGGCCCGGTGTGGCCGGCCGATCGGAGACCCATCAGCCGTCCGGCCAGGTAGGTCCGCACCGCATCGTCGGCGGTCAATTCGACGGCGCGGCGGTACGCCGCGGCCGCCTCGTCGACCCGTCCCGCCCGGGCGAGGAGGTGTCCGCGGGTGACCCACGCCGGCTGAAACGCGCCGGCCGCGCGGTCGGTGATCGTGTCGAGGGTGCGCAGTCCCGCGTCAGCACCGTCGATTTCGCCGTCCAGGGCCGCCAGGGCCACAGCCGCTCCCAACGACGGCCCGACCCGCATCAGCGCCCGGTACAACCTACGCAGCGCATGCCGGTCGACGTCGGGGGCGCAGTGCGCCGATTGAATCGCCGCCTCGTACTGGAACCGGCCCGGACGCGCAAAGCCGTGTGCACGGGCAAGCAGGCCTTCCCCCCGCGCGTGCAGCTCGGCGTCCCACCGATCCCGGCTCTGATCGTCCAACGCCACGAAGTTGCCGTCCGAGTCGAGGCGCGCGGGACGGCGCGCCTCGCACAGACACATCAGTGCGGCCAGACCCAGAACCTCGGGCTCGTCGGGCAACAACTCGACGAGCACCATGGCCAGGTGCAGGGCCTCGGACGACAGCGATTCGATGGCCGTGGCCTGCGGGACGGACAGCCAGTCGATCGAGTAGGCGCCGTACACCGCTTCGAGTACCTCGGGTAGCCGCGCATCGAGGTCGGCACGCTCCGGCAGGGTGAACGGGATCCCGGTGTCCCGAATGCGTTTCTTGGCCCGCACCAGCCGTTGCGCCATGGTGGCGGGGGCGACCGCGAAGGCCGCGGCGATGGCGGCGGCGTCCACCCCCAGAACCGTCTGCAGCATCAGCGGGGTACGGATGTCGGCGGCGATGGCCGGGTGGGCGCACACCAGCATCAGTTCGAGCCGACGGTCGGGAATCGCCGCCGGGTCCGCCATCTCCCCCGCGACGTCGTGGTCCTCGGTCCATGGCCCAATCAGCCGGTAGGCGGGTGATTTCCACATGTCCCGCAGTCGATTTCGCGCCACGGTCACCAACCACGCCTCGGGATTGCCCGGAACGCCGTCGCGTGGCCACCGTTGCAGGGCGCGTTCGAGCGCGTCGGCCAAGGCGTCCTCGGCCGCGGCGATGTCGCGGCTCTGGGCGGCCAGCAGCGCAAGCAGTCGGCCGTAGGACCGGCCGACCACCTGCTCGAGGCGCGCCGAGGCCGGTGTGTTCAGGGCGCGTACCAGCCCCGGCCACTGCGATAGGTCACTGCGACGGGTCTGATCTCGATCGAACCCCACGCCGCCGCCGGGCATTTCGCCGCCCACGCCAATGCCGCATCGAGATCGGGCACGTCGATCACGAACACGCCGCCCAACCGTTCCCTGGTGTCGGCGAACGGGCCGTCCTGGATCTCGGCGACACCGGTGCGTGCGGTGTAGGTCGTGGAGGCTGACGCCGACTGGAGTACCTGTGTCCCGATGAGCACTCCGGCCGCGTCGAGATCGTCGGCGTAGCGGGCGAATGCGGCCCGGGCCGGTTCCATGTCCTCGTCGCTCAGGCCCGCCTCCGGGCCCTCCTGATAATGCATGATTAGGCAGTACTGCACGGTGTCCTCCCGGTGTCGGTTTTCAGCCTGTCACCGTGATGACGATTCCGGTTGCACCTGATCGACAAAGTCGGCCGGAACCTCGGCCGGCTTCTTGCGCAGCGCTCCGGCGGTCATGATCACCAACGCCACCCAGATGAGGGTGAACCCGATCCACCGGCCCGGCGGCATCGGCTCGTGACCGATGAACACACCCCAGGCCATCTGCAACCCAGGGTTGAGATAGAACAACAGGCCCAGTGTCACCATCGGGAGCCGCTGTGCGGCCGCGGCGAACAACAGCAGCGGGACTGCGGTGACCGGCCCGGCCAGCAACAACAGCAGCGCGTGCCAGGTGCCGTGGTCGAGGAAGTTTCCCCGGCCCAGCACCTCGAGCGTGATCACGTAACCGGCCGCAAAGGGCAGCGCTACCAACGTTTCTGTGGCCACACTGACCCGCGGGTCGGCCTGCACCACTTTCTTGATCAGGCCATAGACACCGAAGGACAGCGCGAGCACGACCGCGATGTAGGGCGGCGCGCCCAGCTCGACGGTCAGGATCACCACTGCCACGAGTGCGAGCACCAGGGCGACCGCCTGCCATCGGCTGATCCGTTCGCGGAACACCAGCACGCCCAGCAGCACGCTCACCAGGGGATTGATGAAGTAGCCGAGAGCCGCGTCCACCACATGGCCGGTGGTCACGGCATAGATGTAGGTCCCCCAGTTGACCGAGATCAACGCGGCGGCCACCAGCAGCTGCAGCCAGGTCTTCAGCGTCAACCTGCGGAGGTCGCCGAGCCGCCGGGCCACCGCGAGCACCAGCAGCAGGAACACTGCGCTCCACACGATGCGGTGGGCCAGCACCTCGGGCGCTCCCGCCGGGAGCAACAACAGGAAGAAGCCGGGGCACAAACCCCACCAGATGTAGGCACCCGCACCGTAGAGCACCCCGGCGCGGGTGCCGCCGGTCTGCTGCGCAGGTACCTGCACACCCACCGCTAGTGGCGGCGCAGAACGTCGAGGGCGGCCTGCAGGTCAGCCGGATACGGACTGGTGATCTCGATGCGCCGGCCGTCGGCCGGATGGGCGAAGGCCAGCGACCGGGCATGCAACCATTGACGTTCCAGCCCAAGCTTTTTCGCCAGCGTCGGGTCGGCGCCGTAGGTCATGTCGCCGCAACACGGATGGTGCAGCGCGGAGAAATGCACGCGGATCTGATGAGTACGGCCGGTCTCCAGGTGAACGTCCAGCAGGCTGGCGGCCTGGAACGCCTCCAGGGTGTCGTAGTGGGTGATGCTGTGGCGTCCGCCCTCGACCACGGCGAACTTCCAGTCGTGACCACGATGCCGCCCGATCGGGGCATCGATGGTCCCACTCGACGGATCAGGGTGCCCCTGCACCAGCGCGTGGTACCGCTTGTCCACGGTGCGTTGCTTGAACGCCCGCTTGAGCGCGGTGTACGCCCGCTCCGACAACGCCACGACCATGACTCCGGAGGTGCCGACGTCGAGTCGGTGCACGATGCCCTGGCGTTCGTGGATGCCCGAGGTGCTGATCCGGAAGCCGGCGGCGGCCAGCCCGCCCAGGACCGTCGGGCCGTGCCAGCCCACGGTCGCGTGCGCGGCCACGCCCGGCGGTTTGTCCACCGCCACGATGTCGTCGTCCGAGTAGAGGATGCCCATGCCCTCGATGTCGACCGGGGTGTTCTCGACCGGTGGCGGCGCCTCGGGAAGCCGAACCTCCAGCCACGCCCCGGCGACGAGCTTGTCGGACTTGGCTGCCGGCGCGCCGTCGATATCGACACCGCCGTCCTCGGCCATGGCTGCCACCGCGGTACGGGACAGCCCGAGGAGCCGGGCCAGGCCGGCGTCGACCCGCATTCCGGCCAGGCCCTCGGGCACCGGCATCGACCGGGTGGTCACTATGACGTCTCGGCCTGGCGCCCGACCGCGCTCGACTCGTCGGACTCGGCCGCAGTCTCGGGATCGGCGTCATCCGGGCGCCGCCGACCGACGGTATCGAAGTCGAACCCGAACAAGGAGAGCGCCACCAACAGGATCGCGCCGCCGACCACCGCAGGATCGGCCACGTTGAACACCGGCCACCAGCCGACCGAGAAGAAGTCCACCACGTGACCGCGCAGCGGTCCGGGAGCACGGAAGAAGCGGTCGATCAGGTTTCCCGTCGCACCGCCCAGGATCATCCCGAGACCGATCGCCCACCACGGGGAGACCAGCCGACGGCCCATCCAGACGATTCCGATCACCACTCCGGTCGCGATGAGCGTCAACACCCAGGTGTATCCGGTTGCCATCGAGAACGCCGCGCCGGAGTTGCGTACCAGCGTCCAGGTCACGGTGTCACCGATGATCGACACCGGCTGTCCGGGGGTCAGCAGGCGCACCGCGAGCACCTTGGTCACCACGTCGATGAACAGCACGACCGCGGCGACGGTGAGCAGCAGACGCAGCCGCCGCCGGGGCGGAGCAGCGGTTACAGGGGATGGTTTCGCATCCCCGGTTGCGTCGGTCACCGGCTCCACCGGGCCTGACGTTTCATCAGTCACTCCCCCATCATCCCAAACAGTCGAGCCGGGACAATTACGGGACAATCTGGACCGTGACGGAGACCATGACAGGACCTGTGGAGCCGCGCCGGCGCGTCGTCGTGATCACCACCGGCGGCACCATCTCGACCAGCACCGACGATGCCGGGATCAGGCATCCGACGCGTGCCGGGGCCGAGCTGACGGCCGGGCTGGCGGTTGACGCGGACGTCGAGATCGTCGATGTGCTCTCGACCGACAGCGCCCTGCTGACACCTGCGGACTGGGACGTGATCCGGGCAGCGGTCGGGGTCGCGGCGGCCCGCGCAGACGGCGTCGTCGTCACTCACGGAACCGACAGCCTGGAAGAAACCGCGCTGTGGCTGGACCTCACCTACGACGGAGCCGTGCCGGTGGTGCTGACCGGGTCGCAGCGCAGCGCCGACGCGCCCGACGCCGATGGTCCGGCCAACCTGCAGCACGCCATCTCTGTTGCGGCCAGTCCGCAGGCCCGGGACCTCGGGGTGGTCGTGAGCTTCGCCGGGACCGTGTGGCAACCGCTGGGTCTTCGCAAGCGGCACACCGAGGAGTTGAACGCCTTCAGCGGGCTGCCCCCGACCAAGCGCCGCCCGTTTCTCGGTGAGTTGTCCGCATCGACGGCACCGCGAGTCGACATCGTCGCCGCCTATCCGGGAGCGGAATCGACCGCCCTGGACGCCTGCGTCGACGCCGGGGCACGTGCGGTGGTGCTCCAGGCGATGGGCTCGGGCAACGTGGGAACCGCGCTGATCGACGCGGTGCGCCGGCACTGCCGCGACGGCGTCGTGATCGCGGTGTCGACCCGGGTTCCCGACGGCCCGGTCGTCGCGCAGTACGGACCGGGCCGGCGGTTGGTCGACGCGGGCGCCATCGTGGTCCCTTCCCTGCGCCCAGCGCAGGCCAGGGTTCTGTTGATGGCCGCACTGGCTGCCGCGCGACCGGTCGCGGAGGTCGTCGACGCCTGGGGTTGACAGCCTGTGCTGAAATAGCGAACGTGCGTTTCCACATTGCGGCGGCAGCTGCCGTCGGCCTGTCGGTGCTCGGCCCGCTCCCGACCGCGCAGGCTTGGCCGTGGCCGCCGCCACCGGGCATCGAGGACATCAACGGCTACCCGATCGCCGAGGGCAACTACACCTCACCCACCGATTTCTACGGGCTGTACTTCCAGACCCCGGACGGTCGGTTCTGCGGAATCCTGCCCAACCGCGGTCCGGTCGGTTGCGACGCGGTGCCCGCAGATGCACCCGAGGGCATGAACCAGACCTTCGTCGAGGCCGGAGCGCCGGCCTCCTACCGTTATTCGGGGAGCAAGCTGTTCACCCGCGAGGTCGACGTGCTGCCCGCCGGCTATCGGCTGGAGAACTGGGAAGCCGCCTGCGCGGTCACCCACGAGGGCACACTGATCTGCAAAACGTCCGGCCGGCACGGCTTTTCGCTCGATGCCGCTTCCGGCGTGCTCTGGTAGTAGCCCGCGGGGGTTGACGGCGTCGGTTCAATGGAACCTATGCGCCATCACCTCATGGCAATTGCGGCGATCGGTCTACTGACGCTGACACCGGCCCCGACTGCGGCGGCGGAGCCACCGCCGGGCGCCGACGACATCGACAGCTACCCCAAAGCCGAGGGGCATTACAGCTCGCCCACCGACTTCTACGGCGTGTTCTTCCGGACCCCGGACGGTCGGCATTGCGGAATCGGCCCCAACGGCGGGCCGGTGGGCTGCGACGCGGTGCCGATCGACGCACCGGCCGGCAGCAACCAGATCTACGTCAACAGTGGCGCACCCGCGGCCTACCGTCATTCCGACACCGCGTCGTTCACCCGCGAGGTCGACGTGCTGCCCGAGGGCCACCGGCTGGAGAACTGGGGCGCCAGTTGCGGTGTCGGCTATCAGGGCACCGTGACGTGCAAGACCTACGGCGAGCACGGCTTCATCTTGAACGCCACCTACGGGGTGCTCTGGTAGTCGGCCAGGCCGCTGAGATAGTCACCCCAGTCCAGGCTGTCGACCGGATCGGCGCGGCGGAAACCGGGACTGTCGTCGGGAAACGTCCGGGCCGGCCCGGGACCGCTGGCCCTGGTCTCGAAGCGCACGGTCATCACGCCGTGGCCGGCCCCCTGGACCCAGCCGTGACCGTGGTCGGGGTGCGCGACGTCGTCGCCGATGCGCCAGCCGGTCGGGTTGCTGCTCTGAGCAGCGTCGGCGGCCTCATGCTGGTGCGAGTCGGCGATGTCGTCGAGCTGCTCAAGGTCCGGAAACAGGGATTCCTGCCTGCTGTCGGACAATCCCGAAAAACCCACGCCGACAAGGCGAATCGGGCCGATCTCCACCGGGTCGAGCAGCAACCGGCGGGCGGTGCCGATCAGGGTGGCGGCCTCGGTCGTGGCATAGGCGAGCGTCGCCGAGCGAGTCAGCGTGCTCATATCCGACTTCTTCAGCTTGACCGTCACGGTGCGGGCACCACGCCCGTCCTTCTCCAGGCGCCGGTGCGCATGTTCGCCGATCGGTGCGATCGCATCCTGCAACTGGCGAAGAGTGGTGAGATCCTCCGGAAAGGTCGATTCCGCGCTGATCTGCTTGGCCTCGGCGCGCTCGGTCACCGGGCGGTCGTCGATCCCGCGGGCCAGCCGATGCAGCGCGGCACCCACCGCCGTGCCGAGCACACTGGCGGCTTCGGCATCCGACAACGCGGCCAATGCGCCCACCGTCTCGATCCCGAGTCGGTGCAGCTTCTCCTCGGCCACCGGGCCGATCCCCCACAACTTCCGCACCGGCAGGCCGTCGAGCAACAGCGCCTCCTCGTCGCGGCGGACGATCCGGATCCCATCGGGCTTGGCCAGCCCGGACGCGATTTTGGCGATCTGCTTTCCCGAGCCGGCTCCGACGGAGGCCACCAGCCCGGTCTGCTCGAGCACCTTGGCCCGCAACTGCTGACAGAACTGTTCGACGTCGGCGGCGGTGGCGCCGACCAGTTCAACCGGTTCACCGAAGGCCTCGTCGAAGGACAGCTGCTCGAGCACCGGGACGACGCTGCGCACGGTGTCGAGTGCGCGTCGGCTCGCCAATCCGTAGACCGCGCCGCGGGGCGGCAGCACCACGGCGGGTGCACCGACGAGCCTGCGGGCCTGGTGCATCGGCATCGCCGACCGCGCGCCGTAGCGGCGCGCCTCGTAGCTGGCCCCCGCCACCACGCCGCGCCCGCCCAGGCCGCCGACCAGCACGGGTCGGCCGCGCAGGGTGGGACGCGTCAGCTGTTCGACGGATGCGAAGAACGCATCCATGTCGAGGTGCAGAACCCAGCGTCCGCCCGCGCCCGTGACCTCGGCGCCGTTCATAGTTGCTGATGCTATGGCGCTAGCCTGACTTTCATGACGCCGGATGACGTGCCGATCAGGGACGAGTCGATTCGCCTTGGACAGTTCCTGAAGCTGGCCTCCCTGATCGACAGCGGCGCCGACGCCAAGTCCGTCATCGCCGACGGCCTGGTGAGCGTCAACGGCGAGGTCGAACTGCGCCGGGGCCGCCAGCTACGGCCGGGCGACACGGTCACGTTCGAGGACCGCACCGCGCGCGTGGCCGGCGCCTGAACCGACCGCCTCACGCCTTGGTGATCGCGACCCGCACTCCATCCCCGATCACCGAGCCCTCCAGCCCCGTCGCCGCATCTACGAATTCGAAACCGGTGGCCAGGATCTCTCCGGCGATGAGATCACGATGGGCCCGGGCCCATGGCTCGTACTGCGCCGGCACCGACATCTGCACGACGATCCGGTCGGACACCTCCAGGCCGGTCGACTTCCGCAGTTCCTGAAGTTCGCGGATGCGGTCCTTGGCCCAGCCCTCGGCCTCAAGCTCCTCGGTGACCGTGCCGTCCAGAACCACCAGGCCCGCACCGTCAGGCAGGGCCGCAGTCCATTCCGGATCGGCGGCAACCAGTTTGGCGGTGTACTCCTCGGGCTGCAGCACCACCGGTCCCGCTGTGAGGGTGCCGTCGGGATTGACCACGCCCTCCCCTGCCTTGACAGCCTTGATGGCGGCCTGCACGTCCTTGCCGATCCGGGGACCGGCGACGCGGGCGTTGACGGCGAGGTCGAACTTGCCGTAGGCGTCGATGTCATCGGTCAGCTCGACCGCCTTGACGTTGAGCTCATCGGCGATCAGATCCGCGAACGGCGCGAGGGCGGATGGGTTTTCCACCGCCACAGTCAGTTTCGGCAACGGCAACCGGACCCGCAGCTTCTTGGCCTTGCGCAGCGAGGACCCGACCGAGCACACCTCGCGCACCTGATCCATCGCGGCCACCAACTCGGCATCGTGCGGCGCCACGTCGGCTTCGGGCCAGTCGGTCAGATGTACCGAACGCTCACCGGTCACGCCCCGCCAGATCACCTCGGTGGCCAATGGCAACAGCGGCGCGGCCAGCCGGCAGGTCACCTCAAGGACGGTATGGAGGGTGTCGATCGCGTCGGCATCCTCTTCCCAGAAACGCGAACGTGACCGGCGCACATACCAGTTGGTCAATGCCTCGGTGAACTGTCGCAGTTCGTCGCACGCCCCGGAGATGTCGCAGGTGTCCAGCGAGTTGGTGAGATCGTCTCGCAACTGGGCCAACTTGGCCAGGATGTAGCGGTCGAGCACGTTGGCCGAGTCCGTCCGCCAGGTGCCCTTCTTTGGCGCGTACAGCGCCAGGAAGCTGTACGCGTTCCACAACGGCAGCAGCACCTGACGCACACCTTCGCGGATGCCCTGCTCGGTGACGATCAGGTTGCCGCCGCGCAGGATCGGCGAGGCCATCAGGAACCAGCGCATGGCATCAGAGCCATCGCGGTCGAACACCTCGCTGACATCGGGATAGTTGCGCAGCGACTTGCTCATCTTCTGGCCGTCGTTACCCAGCACGATCCCGTGTGCCACACAGGTTTTGAATGCAGGCTTGTCGAACAGCGCGGTGGCCAGCACGTGCATGGTGTAGAACCAGCCGCGGGTCTGGCCGATGTACTCGACGATGAAATCACCCGGGAAGTGGGCGTCGACACCGTTGTGGCCGTCGAACCACTCCCGATTCTCGAACGGATAGTGCACCTGCGCGTACGGCATCGACCCGGAGTCGAACCACACGTCGAACACGTCCTCGATCCGGCGCATCGTGGACTTGCCGGTCGGATCGTCGGGGTTCGGCCGGGTCAGTTCATCGATGAACGGCCGGTGCAGATCCGTCGGCCGCACACCGAAATCGCGTTCGAGTTCGTCGAGGCTGCCGTACACATCGATCCGCGGGTACGCCGGATCATCGGACTTCCACACCGGGATGGGGCTGCCCCAGTAGCGGTTTCGCGATACCGACCAGTCGCGCGCATTCGAGAGCCACTTGCCGAACTGGCCGTCCTTGACGTGCTCCGGGTACCAGGTGATCTGCTGGTTGAGCTCGACCATCCGGTCGCGGAAGTCGGTGACCTTGATGAACCACGAGGACACCGCACGGTAGATCAGCGGATTGCGGCACCGCCAGCAGTGCGGATAGGAGTGCTCGTAGGTCTCGTGGCGCAGCAGCACCGCGCCGTTGGCCGCGGCGGGCCCGTCGCCGTTCTTGAGGTCCCGGATGATCTGCGAGTTGGCCTCGAAGACATGCTGGCCCGCGTAGTCGGGCACGGTGGTGTCGAAGCGGCCCTTCGAATCCACCGGGGTGACCGCGACGATGCCGGCGGCGTCTGCGGTGGCCTTGTCGTCCTCGCCGTAGGCAGGCGCCATGTGGACGATGCCGGTGCCGTCCTCGGTGCTGACGAAATCAGCAGGCAGCACCTGGAACGATTTCGGCGCGTCCATGAAGTAGGTGAAGGGCGGCAGGTAATGCGTCCCGAGCAGGTCGCGCCCGGTGTAGCTACCGAGCACCTCCGGTTCCTCCCCGAGTTCGCGCGCGTAGGCGGCGAGGCGAGCCTGGGCCAGCACGTAGCGCCGCCCGTCGGTGCCCTGCGCCAGCACGTAGTCGATGTCGGGGTTGACGGCGACAGCCTGGTTGGACGGCAGTGTCCAGGGCGTCGTCGTCCAGATCAACAGGTGAGCGCCCTTGAGCGGGCCTTCGGTCACGGTGAAGCCGACTGTCACCGCCGGATCCTGGCGGCTCTGGTAGACGTCGTCGTCCATGCGGAGCTCATGGTTGGACAACGGGGTCTCGTCGTTCCAGCAGTACGGGAGCACCCGGTTGCCCTCATAGGCCAGGCCCTTGTCCCACAGCTGCTTGAATGCCCAGATCACCGATTCCATGAAGGTCGGGTCCAGGGTCTTGTAATCGTTGTCGAAGTCGACCCAGCGGGCCTGCCGCGTGACATAGGCACGCCACTCGTCGGTGTACTTGAGCACCGATGCGCGACACGCCGCGTTGAACTTCTCGATGCCCATTTCTTCGATCTGGGCCTTGTCGGCGATGCCGAGCTGGCGCTGCACCTCGAGTTCGGCGGGCAGTCCGTGGGTGTCCCAGCCGAACCGGCGCTCCACCTTGTAGCCGCGCATGGTGCGGTAGCGCGGCACGATGTCCTTGACGTAGCCGGTCAGCAGGTGGCCGTAGTGCGGCAGGCCGTTGGCGAACGGCGGACCGTCGTAGAAGACGTACTCCTCGGCGTCGGCACGGCGCGCGATGCTCGCCCGGAAGGTGTCGTCGGCGCCCCAGTAGTCGAGCACCTCGAGTTCCCGCTCAGGGAAGTTGGGTGCCGCCGGCTTGGGGTATCCGGCCGACGTTGAAGACTCCGATTGGGCAGTCACTGACGCGTCTCCTGTGCCTCGTCTGTCCAGGCACGGGGACGACGTCGCGCGGGTGCGCAAGCGCCGCGGTACCACCCCGCTTGCGCGCTGTCACGCAGCGCGCCGCTCAACTTTCAGGCGATCACGAGCCCACCCGTCCGGTTCTACTGAGCCGCGGGCCTGAAGCACCCGAATCCCGCAACTGTTCTTCCGAAGGCTCCCCGGTGATGGCCGGATCAGCGCCGATGCGCCCAGTCTAGTGACCACCGCAAATCGTTGAGAAATCACACCTAACCGGAGGTGACCTCGATCAGTGCCAGCGGGAACTGCTCGGACAATTCCTGCACCGTGCACTCGTCGAACCCGCGGCTGTCGAACCGCCAGTCCAGGCTCATCGTGGTCGCGCTGTCGCAGCGGATATGCAGCGAGAGCGGATGCTCGCACTGACCGGCCCGCGGCCCCTCGCCGTAGGCGAAGGCGATGTCCGCCGGCGGATGGTCCCCGTTGTCGACGACGGGCCGGGCCGCCGCGAGCAATTCGGGCCCTGACAGGTCACGACGCGACACGCAGGACACCCCGACGCGGCGATATCCGGCGCGCTCGGGACCGGTGACGACGTCGACGACCAGCACACCTTCGCCGATCGTGCGGGCGACCGTCCGGCCCAGTGCAGCCAGCAGCAGCTCCTCGGCAGTGCAACCCATCGCGATCTGGGCTTCGTGCACCTCCGCGGACAACACCTCATCCAGCGAACTGGACACCGACGCCAGATCTGCGACAACGGGGGGCCCCGCGGTGCCGTAGTCGGCGATCCACGAGCTCGCGCCGTATGCATGGGGCAGGACGGAAACAGACATAGCTGTAACGGTAGCCAGAGAGTCCCAAAAATGGGAGAGCTGTGCCAAACGTCTGACATCGTTGTCAATTACGTCATTGCTGGCTTCGCTGCGGTTCGCTGTGACCAACCCCGGGCACGGGGTCTATTGTGTTCTGATGCCGCGAACCGACGAGAACGGCAGGCAGCTCAAGGCCCTGCTCGACTATCTGCTGGATGGCGAGGTCGACGCCAAGGCCGTGTACAGCGCGCTGGGCGTGTCCAGTAGCACGTACTACCGGCGGGTGAAAGAAGCCGACTACCCGAATGCCGAGGAATTGCGGCAGGTGGCCGACCGCTTCCACCTCAGCTATCCCGACCTGCAGATTCGGTTCGGGCTGATGAGCCGCCAGGAAGTCTGGCACTACATGGAATCGTCACCGGTGACGGTGGCACCGGCGGATACCGCCACCCGTGTGCGCCAGACGGTCCACCGCCCCAAGAGACTGTCCCAATTGACCCCGAGATCCGACGCACCCCCGCTGTGAGCAACCCGCACGTCAGCTGAATCCGCAACACCGTCCGAGGCAGATCGTTATGTCCGTCGCCACACTCATCCTGATCACACTGTCCTGCATTCTGTGGAGCCTGTGGATCAGGAGGGTCACCTGGTCGTGCCGGTGGGAGGTGGCCGCCACCCTCAACATCGCGCTCCAGGGGCTGGCCGTGCTCCTGATGTCGCCCTGGGCCTCGGCGACCATCGGGCAGGTCCTCTACGAGCTGACGGGCAAGTGGAATGTCGAGGACTACATCGGTCACGACTGCTACATCGTGGCCGCCTCGGCCATCGTGTACAACTCCCTGGGCCGGCTCCAGGACGACAACGCCATGCAGCGCTCGTTCAAGCAGTACGTCGAGCGCCCGGCAACGATCTGCATCCCGGTCCTGCTGGCCACCTTCTCGATGGGCAACGGCGCCGCGGTGTACCGGGCCGACTTCTTCCAGGTGCCCACCGACTTCTGGCTCAGCGTGTACTGGATCATCCTGTGCGGCACCTTGATCTACCTGCTGGGCTACGGTGCCCGCGCCATGCTGATCCTCCGCAAGGATCCGCGGTCCCGGCGGATCGCCAACATCTATCTGTTCGCCTCGATCAGCGGCGTACTCGCGTGCGCGACACGGATCGTCACGTCGCTGGTTCCGGCGCTGCAACCCATCGAGAACGGCCGTCTGGTCTGGATTTTCGCCTGTGGCTGCGGTGCGATCTTCGCACTCGCGTCCGCGCATTCCTGGCGGATCAAGACGCGGTGGCTGTCCCCGAGCAATCGGTGAGGTCGAGGCGCACATCAATTCACTGTCCCCACGGCACCGCCCGCTGCCGTCCCGCTCGCCCGTAGGATCGTAAAGTGCCGCCGCCGACAGAATCTACGAGCACGGCCGAACACTCCTCGCTGTTCGTCCGGCTCGGCTCAGTGATCGTGCGATGGCCGTGGATCGTCATCGGAATCTGGTTGGCCATCGCCGCTGCCCTGCCCCTGACGTTTCCGTCGTTGACCCTGATGGTGCAGCAGCGTCCGGTCGCGATCCTGCCGTCGCACGCGCCGGTCACCGTGGCCACCCGTGAGATGACCGAGGCGTTTCACGAATCCGGCTCGGAGAACGTGCTGTTGGTCGTGCTCAGCAACGACAAAGGCCTGGGCCCGGCCGATGAAGCGACGTACCGCACGCTCGTCGACGATCTGCGCAAGAACCACACCGATGTCGTGATGCTGCAGGACTTCATCAGTGCCCCGCCCCTGCGCGAATTCATGGCCAGCAAGGACGGCAAGGCCTGGATCCTGCCGGTCGGCATCGCGGGCGACGTCGGTTCACCACAGTCATACGCGTCGTATACCCGTGTCGCCGACATCGTCAAGAACAGCGTGCAGGGCGCCGAGCTGACCGCGAGCCTCACCGGACCCGCCGCCACCGTCGCCGATCTCACCGACATCGGCGAACGCGACACGACCGCCATCGAGATCGCCACGATCGGGATGGTTCTGGTGATCCTGCTGTTGATCTACCGAAATCCGGTCACGATGCTGCTGCCCCTGCTCACCATCGGGGCCTCGCTGGTGACGGCCCAGTCGGTGATCGCGGGCCTGGCCTACCTGGGCATGGGAATCTCGAACCAGACCGTCGTGTTCCTGACCGCGATGATGGCCGGCGCCGGAACCGACTACGCCGTCTTCCTCATCAGCCGGTATCACGACTATCTGCGCGACGGACTGGAATCCGACCGCGCGGTCGAACAGGCACTCGGCTCGATCGGCAAGGTCATCGCTGCATCCGCCGCCACGGTCGCCGTCACCTTCTTGGGCATGATGTTCGCTCAATTGGGCCTGTTCTCCACCGTCGGCACCGCACTCGCCGTCGCCATCGGCATCGCGTTGTTGGCCGCGTTGACGCTGTTGCCCGCCGTGATGGTGCTGGTCGGGCGTCGGGGTTGGATTGCCCCGCGCCGTGACCTCACGAGCCGGATCTGGCGACGGTCCGGTATCCGCATCGTGCGCCGGCCATGGTCCCATCTGGCCGCCAGTCTGGTCGTCCTTGCGGCGCTGGCCAGTTGCGCGACCCTCGTCCAGTACAACTACGACGACCGCAAGGCGCTGCCGGCGCACGCTGAGAGCTCGATGGGTTATGCGGCGCTGGAGGACCACTTCCCGATCAGCTCGGCCATTCCGCAGTACCTGATCGTCCAGTCCCCGAACGAGTTGCGTACGCCCCAGGCTCTGGCCGACCTGGAACAGATGGCCCAGCGGGTGAGCCAGCTCCCCGGGGTCGCGGTCGTGCGAGGTATCACCCGGCCGACGGGAGAATCGCTGCAGCAGGCACGACTGAGCTATCAGGCCGGCGAGGTCGGAACCAAGCTGAACGACGCGTCGACCCAGATCAACGGGCGCGCAAGCGATCTCAACCGGCTCACCGACGGTGCCGATACGTTGGCCACCAGCCTGCTCGATGTGCGCACACAGGTCACCCGCGGCGTGGCCGGAGCGCGGGGCCTGGTCGACGCCCTGGCGACAATGCAGAAGCAGGTCGGCGGCAACACGACGCTCCAGCAGATCGATAGCGCGGCAAAGCTGGTCAGCAGCATGCGGGCGCTCGGCGACTCGCTCGACACGAACTTCGCCGATCTGACCAACGGCATGCCGTGGATCGATCCGGTCCTACGGGGACTGGACACCAGCCCGGTCTGTCTCACCGACCCGGCCTGTCTCGAGGCCCGCGGATCACTGCGCCGACTGGCCGCCGCCCGAACCGACGGTACCTTCGATCAGATCGCCGCCCTGGCACGGGATCTGCGGGCGACCGATTCCATGCAGACCCTCGAGGACACCGTCAAGAAGCTCAGCGCCACCATCGACACCGCGAGCAAGGCCATGCAGTCCATGGGGCTGGCCAATCCGGCCCAGGCGCGATCACAGCTCAGCACCCTGCAAAACGGCGCCGACAACCTCGCCGACGCCAGCAGACAGATCGCCGACGGAGTCTCGCTACTGGTCTCCGAGACGAAGCGGGTGGGTTCGGGGCTCGACGAGGCGTCCGCATTCCTGCTCAACATGAAGACCGACGCCGCCAGCCCACCGATGTCCGGGTTCTACGTGCCCGCACAGATTCTGACCCAGGACGAATTCCGTAAGGCCGCAGCGACATTCATCTCCCCCGACGGGCATACCGCGCGTTACCTGATCCAGACCGACATCAACCCGTTCGGCACCGAGGCGATGAACCTGGTCAATTCGATCGGTGACACCGCGCGGAGCGCCCTGCCCAATACCGCGCTCGAAGGGTCCTCGGTGTCTATCGCCGGATATCCGGCGATGCTGCGCGACACCCGCGACTTCTACAACCACGACATCCGGCTCATCATCGCGATCACCATCGCGGTCGTGCTACTGATCCTGGTCGTCCTGTTACGTGCGTTCGTCGCGCCGCTCTACCTGATCGCCTCGGTGGTGATCTCCTACCTGTCGGCCCTGGGTATCGGTGTCGTGATGTTCCAGTATGTCCTCGGCCAACAGTTGCATTGGAGCGTGCCCGCACTGACCTTCATCGTGCTGGTGGCGGTCGGCGCCGATTACAACCTGCTGCTGATCTCCCGAATACGCGATGAGTCGCCCCACGGCGTGCGGTCGGGTGTGATCCGTACCGTCGGATCCACGGGCGGCGTGATCACCGCGGCCGGACTGATCTTCGCGGCATCGATGTTCGGCCTGTTGTTCGCAAGTATCACGACGGTCGTGCAAGCCGGATTCGTTGTGGGCGTGGGGATTCTGCTGGACACGTTCCTGGTCCGCACGTTGACCGTGCCCGCCATCGCCACGCTGATCGGCACCGCGAACTGGTGGCCGTCGGATTTCGTCACACGGCAGGTCGACCGGTTGCGCAGTCGACTGAGGGTAGGGGTAAAGCAGGAAGCCGAGCCCGGCAACTGAGCCGAGCCGGCTAGCCGATCCCTGGGAACAGGTTCTTCACCTGTGCAGCCGCGTTGTCGATGTTGGCCTGATCAGCGGGGCTCACCTTGATGCCCTGCACCGCCTTGTCGATGTTCTCCTGGTCGGTGCGGCTCAGCTTGATCGTGGGCTGCGACGCGGGAGCCTGCTGTGGCGGCAGTTCCGCCAAGCCGGTGCCGGCCTGCCGCAACCAATCCTCGACGTTGGCCCGGGCTACGGGATCGATGCCGGTAGCCGGGGCACCCGGGTAGTCGTTACGCGAGTAGCCGGCGTCCACCATGGGTCGCACCACGCCGTCGAGCTGGTCGACCAGTTCGTTGGGAACTCCGAGATCGCGAAGCGGTCTGGTCAGGGGCAGGAGCTGGGTCGGCAGGAAATACGCCGTCTGCGTCGCCCCCTTGGAGTTGACCGTGACGAAGATGTTCTGCGGCGGCACTTCCTCACGGGTGGAGTACGACGTCTCGGTGTGCAGATATTCCAGCGCGACAAGCGAATTCGCGAGCGCCAGGAAGTTGTCCGGCCGATCGGGGAAGTCGGCGATGAAATCGTATTCACCCACCACCAAGGTGGTGTCGTACTGGCTCTCCACCGGACCGCGCACGGTGTAGTCGATCAGCGGCACGTACGTTCCCGGCGTCAGCGACGACAGGACCGAATGGCTGAACGGTGTCACCGACTGCGGGGGCCCGAACAATGTGAAGGACACGCCTTCTGGGGCGCGCGCACCAGGATCCTGCGACAGGCGCGCCAGCGCCTCGCTGAGCACCAGCGCGCCCTCGGAGTTGCCGACCACCACGGTCTGGCCGGGAGTGTTCTGCAGCGCGGTCTTCAGGTTGCGCGCACCGATGTCCACCGAGTCGCCCACGCTGTCGGTCGAGATGTCGTTGCCGGGCCACAACTTGTCCGGCAGCCGGCCGTACACCATCCCGGCGGGATACTCGACGATGCGCCGGTTCGCATTCGGGTAGTAACCGCGGCCCACCTTGTTGGTGATCTGGTCCCACGGAATGCCGGGGCCGCGGGCGCCGCCGAAGATCAGCGCGTTCTCGGCGGACGCGGTTCCGGCGCCGAACACCGTTCCCGCGGCGACGAGGCCGACGGCGAAGGTTCCGGCGAGCAGGCCTTGCGGCACGCGGCGGACGGCATCTCGTGACCGCCTCCGACCGCGGACGGCTTCGCGACGCCGACGTCCTCCGTTGACTCCAGGCATCCTGCCGTCTCCCTTCTGAGCACCGCCCGTCGGCGGTGTCATGCTGCCGCTCATATCCCCAGCAGACCGATCGTGATGAACAAAGCACCTGCCGCAGTGAGGATCATCGCTACGTCGCGCCGCGTGCACGAACGGATCCAGGTGTGCACGCGGGTCATCCACACCAGCGTACGTTGCGGCGCGATCAGGTAACTCAGGAGTGGGATCTCCACGAGTGCAAATGCCACCAGGTTGAAGGCGATCACCGCGCCAACCTGTGTGCCGGGTGCGACACCGGAGGCGTGTATGACGGCCAGTGCCGCCAGGTAGTCGACCGACGGCAGCGCGATACCCAGCCCGCTGACGCCGGCCACCCACAGCGAATTGCCTTGCATGACCGCACGTATCCGGTCTCGCAGACCGACGCGCGGCGCCGCCACTGCCACCTGGCCGGAGCCGGATTCCTCAGGCGCCGGCTCTGCCTTTTGCGCCCGCCGCGAGCCCACGTTGGCGGCCACCAATACGGCGGCGACCAGGGCGAGGATGCCGATCCCGATCTGCATCCTCGGCACGGTGAGCGTGCCTGCGGCCAGCGGTGCGGCGTCGAGGACCAGCAACGCCGTCCCGCCGACCACCAGGCCCATGAGGAACCCGCCGCACAGGAACGCCAGCAACTGATGCACCGGCCGGGGACGGTTCAGCATCAGCACGGTCAGCCCGATCCGTACCGGTTCGAGGCTGACCGCGATGGCCATCAGCAAAAGGGTTGCCCACATGGTGGTTTCAGCGCTTCGGTTCAGCCCCGATCAGGCGTCCAACCTCGCAAACTCCTGCCGGCGGTACAGCTCGGCACTCGCCTGCCGACGGACCTTGCCGCTGGTGGTGATCGGGAGCGAGCCGGGGGCCACGAGTGCCAGGTCGGCGGGGTTGAGTCCGTGCGCCGTCGAGATGGCGGAGATCACTTCGCGTTTCATCAACGTGAGACGCTCGGACAGGGCCTCCGGGCTTTCGTCGGAACGCTTCTTGACCTCGATGACGGCGACCAGCTTTTCTTCCTCTTCGTGGTTCACCGCAATCGCAGCGACCCGCCCACGGGAGATCGCCGAGACCGTGGCCTCGATGTCGTCCGGGTAGTGGTTGCGCCCGCGGACGATCAGGAGATCCTTGACCCGTCCGATGATGAACAACTCGCCTTCGGAGATGAAGCCCAGATCGCCGGTCCGCAGCCATGTTCCGTCGGGGACGCCGTCGACGGTCGCGCCGAAGGTCTCCTGCGTCTCGGCGGGCCGGTTCCAGTATCCGGCCGCGATGTTCTCGCCCTGCGCCCAGATCTCACCGATCATCCCGGCGGGCATCTCGGTGTGGGACTCCGTATCGACGATGCGTACGGCCGGGCTGTGCGGTGTCCCGTAGCTGATCAGCGCGGTTCCGCTGGCACACCGCTCGGCGTGCCCGGCGGCCAGTTTCTCGGGCTCGAAGTTGGCCACCACCGGCGGCTTGCCCGGCTCGCGCGTCGCTACGTACAGCGTGGCCTCGGCCAGACCGTAGGACGGACGAATCACCTTGCCCTGCAGATTGAACGCGGCGAACCGCTTGGTGAAGCGTTCGACGGTCGCATGGTGAACGCGCTCCGCGCCGCTGATGATGCTCAGCACGTTGCCCAGGTCGCAACCCGCCATATCGTCATCGGTAGTCTTGGCCGAGGCCAGGTCGAAGGCGAAGTTGGGTCCCGCGGTCAGGCCGGTGGTGACGCTGCCGAGCTGCTGCATCCAGCGTGCCGGCCGGGCCAGGAACGCCAACGGACTCATCATCACGGTGCGCCATCCACCCAGGATCGGCGCCACGATGCCCGCCATCATCCCCATGTCGTGGTACAGCGGCAGCCACGTGACGACGGTCGTGTCGGCCGGCGGCACGCGGTTGTAGTCCGGATAGAAGCTGGCCATCATCTGCTCGAAGTTGGCCGTCAGGTTGCGATTCGAGACCATCACGCCCGCGGGAGTCCGCGTCGAGCCCGACGTGTACTGGAGGTACGCGGTCTCGGGGGCGGCTTCGCGCCTCAGCCGTACCGCCTTGCGGGAATCGAGGTCGAGCTTGTCGACCTCGAGCACGACGGGCGCCGGGTTGCCGTCCTGTGCCACCGCATACGGGGTCACCGTCCCGGAAATGGCGGACGTGGTGAGGATGACGGTGGGCGCCGCGTCACGCAGGACCGCGGTGACCCGCTCGTCGTGGGCGCCGATCATCGGCGTCGACAGCGGGACGCAGACCACCCCGGCTTCCAGCGAAGCCAGGAACGCGACGATGTAGTCGAGGCTCTGCGGTGCCAGCACCACCGCGCGGTCCCCCGCTGCGGCGTGGGTCTGCAGTTCCCCCGCCAGATTCCGGATGCGTCGGTAGAGCTGACCCCAGGTCAGGGTCTCCTCAACGCCATCCCAGTCGCGTTCGTAATCGACGAAGGTGTAGGCGATGTCATTGGGCTGCATGCTCGCCCGCTCACGCAACACGCCGTTGAGTGTTGACTCAGCCATCGAGTGTGCCTTCCTGTTCTGACTTCATTCCGCGGCTCACCTGCGCGACCCTGCGCTGAGGTTTTCCAGCACCCGTGCACACGTCGACTTCAGCACCTTGACGTACCGGCCGACCGATTCATGTGCCTCGGGATTGTTCGGATAGACCACCGAGACCGCCGTGCGGTCCTTCAATCGCACCAGGAACACCGTCATCTGGTACGAGTACACGCCGTCACTGAACATGCCGATCCGCATCGATTCCAACTCGGTGGTGAGCAGCACCGACAACGGGGCCGCCCCGGCATCCAGGAAGTTGATCACCTGGAAATTCGGCCTCGGCCAATCCAATTCGGGCCGCAATTCGAGCACCCGGTAGAACGGGACATCGACGAGCTGATGTCCGGCGTCGAAGGACTGCTGTGCCGCAACGGCCGATTCGGCAAAGGACCTACCCGCGATCGGGACGGTGATCGGGACCAGCCCGGTGAACCAGCCCATCGTCATCAGGTCGGCCGTGGTCTTGCGGGTATCGCTCGGTGTCAGGCCATAGTAGGTATCCGCTCCGGTCAGTTCATGCTCGGCCATCCCGGTGCAGGCGAGCATGCCACCGATGAAGCGGGCCCCGGCTGCGACGCATGCCGATTCGAAATTGGCCGTCTGCTCCTCGTCCATGAGGGTCTCGACCCACATCTCCGCTCCACACGGCTCGAGCGGATCGCCCAGAGGCAGTGGGAAGTCCGGCAGGCTGCCCTTGTTGCTGGTCGCGAAATCGGCCCACGCCGTGACTTCCGGCGAATCCGACGTCAATGCACCGAGCAGTTCCTTCTGACGCATGCAGAAGGCGTCGTAGCTGCCCGCCTCCGGAAGTGCCAGCGGCGCGCCACCACTGACGAGGGTGGTGTACATCGCGTGGAACTCCATGAGCGTGACACCTGCGAACGTCGCGTCCATGTGCAGGTGGTCGATGCTCACGTAGAGCGTGAACCGATCCGGGTACTGGACGATGCCGTAGGTGAAGCAGTCCCAGTGCAGCGGATCCGGAGTCGACAGCGTCAACTGACGCAGTTCCTCCGACGTGAGATCGCCGTGCCGGGTGGGCACGAACTTGATGTCGGCCGGATTGGGCATCGTCCGCCGCACGATGTCGTGGACATCGTGGTATTCGAACCAGCTACGGAACGTGTCATGCCTGCGCACATGGGCATTGACCACGTAGGTCATCGCCCTGATGTCGCATTGCCCTGCAATGTCACACGTGACGATCACCAGACGGGAGTAGTCCAGGCCCTTGGCTCGCTGATCGACGAACCCGCGCAGGTGCTGGGCCTGCATGTAGCTGACCGGCACGTCACTGACGGGCGCTTCAGCCGCCTTGGCGCACGAGGCCGGCGAGGCTCGCCAGGAAACGGCAGAACCGGGCGGTGCGTCCCACTCTTCGACCGAACCGATCGAAACGGACCCTAACTGCAACGTGACTCCTCTATAAACTCAACCGAATTCGGCATCACGCCGTCGGTGTCAGCTCCGTGTCGGCATTGGCGACCAACTTCTCGCACAACTTGTCGGCGAGCCCGCGGACGGTGGTGATGTCCGCCGGGCTGATCCGCACCCCGGTTTCGGTCTCGATCCTGGTCCGTACCTCGAGGTTGCCCAGTGAGTCGATGCCGTATTCGGCCAGCGGACGATCCGGATCGATCGAACGACGCAGCAGCACGCTGATCTGGTCGGAGACCAGCCGGCGCAACCGCGAAGGCCATTCGTCCTGCGGACTGGCGTACAACTCAGTGAGGAACCCGCTGGCGTCGGAATCCCCGGAACTCGCGGGACGGAACGACTCGGCGAACGGGACCCGCTTGGCGAAGTCGGCGAGCCAGGACACCCCCACGATCGGGGTGTAGCCGGCGTAGCCACGGTTGTGCCGCAGCATCGTCTCGAACGCGTGGGCGCCCTCGTCTGGCGCGATCGCCGAATCGGAGGCCTCGGCAAAACCGGTGCCCTTGCCGATCTCGGTCCACGCACCCCAGGCGATGGCGCTCGACGGCAGTCCCTCATTTCGCCGCCACTGGGTGAATCCGTCCAACCAGCTGTTGGCGGCCGCGTACGCGCCCTGCCCCGGTGAGCCCACCAGGGCGGCAGCCGACGAGAAGCAGCAGAACCAGTCCAGCGACTCCGACCGCGTCGCCTCGTGAAGGTTCCACGCGCCCACAGCCTTTGGTGTCCAATCTCGGGTCATGAGGTCGTCGGTGATGTTGGTCAGCGTGGCGTCTTCGACGACCGCCGCCGCGTGCAGGACACCACGCAGAGCCAGTCCGGTGGCCGTCGCCGCCGACACCAGGGCGGCGGCAGTGGCGGGATCGGCGATGTCGCCGGTGACCACCTCCACCTCGGTACCGAGGCCGCGGATCCGGTCGAGCTCGACCAGTGCTTCGGCGGACGGCTGGGACCTGGCGTTGAGCACGATCCGGCCGCAACCGGCCGACGCCATCTTCTCGGCGAGGAACCGTCCGAGGCCGCCGAGGCCGCCGGTGATCACATAAGCCCCGTCGGCGCGGAACACCGGTGCGTGCTCGGGCGGCACCACCGCCGTATCGGAGCCCGACTCCGGGATCTTCACGACGAGCTTGCCGGTGTGCCCGGCCGCATCCATCAGTTCCATCGCCGTGGCCCATGCGGTCAGCGGATAGGTGCTGATCTCCGGAAGCGGCAGCGCGCCTTCGGCGAGCTTGCCGAACACTGTCTGCAGCAGTCGGCGGACGACGTCCGGGCGACGCTGGCTCAGCGACGACAGATCGACCGCGTGGAACGACAGGCCCTCTCGGATCATCTCCGGTGTGAGGGTGGCGTCACCGCGAAGGCCAGCCACTCCGGTCTCGACGAACCGGCCGCCGAAGGCGAGCAGTTCCAGTCCGGCACGCTGCCCGGACCCGGTCAGCGAATTGAGCACGACGTCGACACCGTATCCGTTGGTGTCGCGGCGGATCTCATCAGCGAAGCTCAGCGTGCGCGAGTCGTAGACATACTTGATGCCCATGTCGCGCAACAGTTGCCGACGTTCGGGACGACCCGCGGTGGCGAACACCTCGGCTCCGCATTCGCGTGCGACCGCGATGGCTGCCAGGCCGAGGCCTCCGGTTGCCGAATGGATCAGCACCTTGTCCTGTGCCGATATCCTCGCCAACTCCCGCAGCGCGTACCACGCGGTGGCATGCGCGGTGGGCACCGCGGCGGCACTGTCCATCGCCAGCTCATCGGGGAGAGCGACGGCCAGGTCGGACGCGCACGTGACGAACGTGCCCCAGCAACCGGTCGCCGCCACGCCGGCCACCCGGTCGCCGACCTTGTGGTCGGTGACATCGGGTCCGACGGCCGTGACGACGCCGGCGAAATCGCGGCCCAGCGCTGCGGACTGCTCCGCCAGACCGGGATACCGGCCCGACGCCGCCAGAACGTCCACGAAGTTCAGGCTCGATGCGCTGACCCTCACCTCGATGCAACCGGGCTCGGGCGCCGGACGCTCGAAGGTGGTCAGCTCCAGCGAACCGAAGTCCCCTGGGGTCCGGATGCTCAGCCGCACCGCATCGGTGGACAGGTCGACCGTGGTGGACAGCCGCTCGTCGGCAGCCAACGGGCTGGCGCCCAGCCGCGCGGTGTACCACCGACCGTCGCGCCAGGCGGTCTCATCCTCGGGACTGCCGGTGAGCAGCTGGCGCGCAATGTCCTTGGGATCGGTGCGCTCGTCCACGTCGATCTGCGTCGCGTGCAGTTGCGGCTGCTCATTCCCGATCACCCGGACCAGTCCGCGCAGCCCGATCTGGTCGAGGTTGAGCCCGTCGCCCGGCAGCACCGACTGCGCGCCACGCGTGACGAGGTGGAGTCGGGGAGCCTGGTCGTCGACATCGATCAGTTCACGCACGATGTGGACCACCCGCTGGACCAACCCGAGGCCCCGGGACGCCGACTCCCGGTCCCCCGTTTCGGCAGCGCCGGCCAGCACCAGGACGACGTCACTGTAGGTCTCGGCACCGAGGTGTTTGCGCAGCGATTCGGCGTTGGCGGATTGGTCAGCCCCATCGGGCCAGACCACTGTCGACACGTCGCCGAGATCGGGTTCGAGCGCGTCGGCCAACTCCGTGGTCAGCAGATCCGAGCCGTCGGACGTGATGAACAACCACTTGCCCGTCCCCGATGTCCGGGCCTCCGGCAGTTCCTGCTCGTGCCACTCGACGGCCAGGAGGCGCTCGTTGAAGATGCGTTCCCGCTGACCGCTTTCGGTCATGCCGGTGCCGAGCCGCAGGCCACGAACGGCGAGCAGGACCTCACCGTCCTCGTCGAGCAGATCGAGATCGGCTTCCACGCTGGTGGCGTCGGCGTTGGTGACCTGCAGCAGGCAGTAGTGCGCCGAACGCGTCGACCCGGACGCACGCAGGCTGCGCACGCCGAGCGGGAGCAGCAGACCGCCCGGATCCTCGCCTTCGGCGTACGCCGCGACCGACTGGAAGCACACGTCGAGCAGAGCCGGATGGATCTGGTAGGCGCCCTGCTGGGACCGGATTGCGCTGGGCAGTGCCACCTCGGCCAGCACACTGGTGACGGGACCGTCGGCGGTAAATGCCGCCGCGAGGCCGGAGAACGCCGGCCCGTACTGAATACCCTTGTCCCCGAACCATTTACGCAATGCATCGCCCTCGACACGGCGAGGGTGGGCCGCCTTGAGTTCGGTCAGATCGAGTCGGGTCGGCGCCTCTGAGGGCTCCGCCTCGACGATCACCGCCGCGGCACGCCGGATCTGTTCGCCGGCCCCGGCTGTCTCGACCAGGAACTGCACTGCCCCCTCGGGGGTCACCTTGGCCTCGGCCGAGACCACGGTCTCGGCGTCGAGCAGCAGCATCTGCTCGAAGGTGATGTCGCGTACCTCGCAGGCATCGCCCAACAGTGAGCGACCGGCGACCAACGCCATCTCGCAGTACGCGGCGCCCGGAAGCGCGGCCACGTTGTGGACCTGATGGTCGGCCAACCACGGCTGGGCCTCGACGCCGACGTCGGCCTGCCAGACATGGCGCTCGGGATCCTCGGGAAGTACGACATGCGCACCCAACAGCGGATGGACGCTGAGCAGATGTCCACCGCCCGGAAGGTGCTCGCGAGCGTCCCGGCTGACGGTCAGGGGCAGACGAGTCCAGGTGGGCAGGGGTGCGTCGGCGAGCGTGCCCGTCGGGTACAGCGTCGCGAAGTCGACTGCGGCGCCTGCGCTGTGCAGGTCACCGACGTACTGCAGCAGACCGGTGGGCATCTCGGTCTCGCGCCGCATGCTCGGAAGTGCCGCGATGTTGATGTCCAGGCTGCGGGCGACCTGCTGGGCCGGGTGAACCAGCAGCGGGTGCGGAGAAAGCTCACCGAACACGCGGTAGCCGTCCTCGAGGGCGGCCTGCACCGCAGCCGAGAACCGTACGGCGTGGCGCAGATTGTCCACCCAGTAGTCGGCGTCGGTGTAAGGCTCGTCGCGGGGGTCGTACGACGTCGACGAGTAGTACGGAACCGTCGGCGTGAGCGGCGTCAGGTCACTGAGCACCTCGGCGAGTTCGTCGAGGATCGGATCGACCTGCGGCGAATGCGATGCGACGTCGACCGCGACCTCGCGGGCCATGATGTCCCGCTGTTCCCAGTCGGCGACGAGTTCCCGGATGCGTTCAGTGGTTCCGCCGACGACGGTGGACTTCGGCGAGGCGATCACCGAGATCACCACGTCCGTGATGCCTCGGGCGGCGAGCTCGGACAGCACATGTTGCGCCGGCAGTTCGACCGAGGCCATGGCGCCCGAACCCGAGATCCGGGTCATCAGGGCCGACCGCCGGCAGATCACCCGCACGGCGTCCTGCAGCGACAACGCCCCCGCGACCACGGCGGCCGCGGCCTCGCCCATCGAGTGGCCGATCACCGCTCCGGGCTGCACTCCCCTGGACTTCAGTGCAGCCGCGAGCGCGACCTGCATCGCGAAGATCGTCGGCTGCACCCGGTTGATGCCCTGGACCGGCTCGGAATCCGAAATCGCCTCGGTCACCGAGAAGCCCGACTCTGCGGCGATGAGGGGTTCGAGTTCGGCGATGGCCGCCGCGAAGGCGGGCTCGGTGGCGAGAAGCTGCGCACCCATCCCGGCCCACTGCGAACCCTGGCCGGAGAACAACCACACCGGTCCGCGCTCGCCGGTCCCCACTGCCGGCTCGTAGACCGCGTCGCCCTCGGCGACCTCCCGCAACGCTGCACCGAGTTCGTCGGCAGTCGCCGCCGTCACCGTCGTCCGGAACGGCCGGTGAGCGCGGCGCCTCGTCAGCGTGTAGGCCAGATCCGGCAAGGGCTGGTCGCCGGCCTCGTGGATCAGCCAGTTGGCCAGTCGGCCTGCGGTCCGCCGCAGCTCGTCGGCCGAGGTGGACGACACCGGGAACATCATCGGCTCGCCGTCACCGGCCGGCGCACCGGCGGGCTCGGACCCGGCAACGGGCGCCTGCTCGAGCACCGCGTGCACGTTGGTACCGGACAACCCGTAGGACGACACGGCGGCGCGTCGCGGGTGTTCCCCGGCGACCGGCCACTGCATCAGTTCGGTCGGGACGACCAGCGAGCTGTTGAGCCGGGCCATCGCCTCGGGAAACTCGGTGAAATGGAGGTTGGCCGGAACGGCGCCGTGCTGCAGGGCGAGGACGGCCTTGATCAGACCGATCGCCCCGGACGCCGACTGCGCGTGACCGATGTTGGTCTTCACCGACCCGAGTGCGCACGGTCCGTCGGTGCCGTAGACCGCGGCCAAACTGGCGTACTCGATCGGGTCGCCGACGGGCGTTCCGGTTCCGTGGGCCTCGATCATGCCGACGGTCACCGGATCGACCGCCGCGGCCGCCAGCGCCGCGCGGTAGACCGCGCTCTGCGACTCCTCCGACGGGGTCGCGATGTTGATCGTGTGGCCGTCCTGGTTGGCCGCGGTGCCGCGGATCACGGCGAGCACCCGGTCACCGTCGCGCTCGGCATCGGCAAGACGCTTCAACAGCACCATGGCGACGCCCTCGCCCGAGACGAACCCGTCGGCGCCGACGTCGAACGCGTGGCAGCGACCGGTGGGCGACAGCATTCCCTGCGCCGAGCCCGCCACCATCTTCTTCGGATCGAGCAGGAGTGAGGCGCCGCCGGCCAGGGCCAGGTCGCTCTCCGATTCGTGCAGGCTCCGGCATGCCATGTGGATGGCCAGCAGGCCCGATGAACAGGCCGAGTCGACCGTCAACGCGGGTCCGTGCACGCCCAGTGCGTAGGCGACACGACCCGACGCCAGGCTGAAGTTCGTTCCGGCGAAGCCGTAGGCGCCGTCCAGCGCGTCCGCCTCGGCAGCGACCATCTGATAGTCGTTGTGCGTCATGCCGAGGAAGACGCCGGTCGACGAACCGGAGATGTCGCCGGGAGCCCGGCCCGCGTGCTCGAGGGCCTCCCATGACGTCTCGAGCAGGAGTCGGTGCTGCGGGTCGATGGACGGCGCCTCACGCTCGCCGTAACCGAAGAAGTCGGCGTCGAATCCTGCGACGTCGTCGAGGAACGCACCCCACTTGGACACTGAACGCCCCGGCACTCCGGGCTCCGGGTCGTAGTACTCGTCAGCGTCCCAGCGATCCAGCGGGACCTTGGTGACGAGGTCATCGCGCCGCAGAAGTGCCTGCCAGAACGCGGCCGGTGAGTCGATCCCTCCGGGCAGACGGCAGCCCATGCCGATTACGGCAATCGGGGTGACTGGTGTCTCGGCCAAGTTGGCTCACCTCTCTCGATGCGATCGATCAGCAAAGCGTCGATCAACATACTTAGAACGCGGAAAAGAATGTGCGCTACGTCGCCCTCGACGCACGGTACCGAATCCCCGTATCCGGTACGAGTCGTTGCCAACGCGGGTCCGTAGCCTAGCGCGTGGACCAACTGGATGTTGGAAACACCCGATCGCAAAAACGGTCACGCGTTCGCTACACCGACCAATTCTTGGGAAATGTCAGTACCCGCCAATTTCACCAGCGAGGCGCCGAACTCGGACGGTGGGCGCCTGCCATGGTTCACCAATATCGCTGCGCACCAACACTATTCACCACCAGATAGAGTAGCGCCACGGTGCAGGAGAAATTATCCCGCTAACTAACTCCGAGCTGATTTCAGGCGCAAAGACAGGCTTTCACAGGTTGTCCATAGTTTGAAAACGGTGTTCGGTTCACCACTCACAGTTAATTCATAGGGCAGCTGGCAATAGTTAGCTGGCTACCGACACGCAAACTATCGGTTCCGTAGTTGAACCGAATTCATGTTCCATCGCCCGGGCCGACGAAAACGGTACGAATGTGTACCCAAATCCCACATCAGCTAATGGCCATCATTGACTATGCAACGTCATAACCAGCATGGATCACTACGAAGGTGGAAATTGTCGCAACACACGAGACGTAGACGTACCAAATTCCGGCGCCAGGACAGGCCGACTGAGATCCAGCCCACGCGACACGCGAAGGGGTGACAGAAACCACAATGTGTCTACCAAGGCAAATCTGCCGAGGTTAACGGTGGACAGGCGCTGCAACCACGGGAAGGGCATCCCATATATGGGACATAGTGTGATGTATATCACTGCAGGTAGAAGCGGTACGCCGCCGTTCCTGTCCCGCGCTCAAGCCCCCGCAACGAACGGAGCCGACCTGTTGGTGCAACAGGTCGGCTCCGGGGTGTCAGGTGAGAACTATCCCGCGACGGGCTTCGGTAACTCGTACGGCGCCGCACCGAGGTTCGGCACCGCCTCGAATCCCCGCTCGCGGGCACGAGCCACGTCCTTGCGAATCAGCGCATTCAGACCGACGAAGGCGGCCATGTCCAACACCATCGGAGTCAGGAGGCGGTTGTGCACAAACCCGATCGCCAGCCCGCTGGCCGGGTCCGCCCAACCGACCGACCCGCCGAGCCCGACATGGCCGAATCCGGGCATGATCCCGAACGGCACCGAGTGATAACCGAGATGGAAGCCGAGCGGCACCCCGAGATTGCGGTCCGGGCGTATACCGGGCGGACCGGCCAAACCGCCAACGATGCGCTCAGACAGGTAGTCCGCGCCACCGATGCGGCCGTGGTTGGCGATGGCGCCGTACATTCTGGCCAGGCCACGCGCCGTGGCGACACCGTTGACGGCGGGCGCCTCGGCGTCCAGAAACGGGGTGTCGCCCTGAACGAGGGACATCACGCCGGGGAAGTACATGGAACCGAAGGCGCCGGAGAAGTTCAGCGCCGCGATCCGCGGGGCCATGAAGTCGAAGACCTGGTTGGGCCAACGTCGTTGCGGAACCAGAATCTGTGCGGCCCGGGTCGGGGCGTCGGCCGGCGGACGCCCCAGATGCAGGCCGTCAGTTCCCAACGGCTCTGCCAACTCGGTCCGGAACAGCTCGCGCATGCCCTGCCCCGTGACCGCGCGGGCCAGACCCGACAACAGCCAGCCATAGGTGAGCGCGTGATAGGCGGGTTTGCCGAACAGAAGTGAGTTCACCGGCGCCGCTGCGACCCGGCCTTCCATCACCTGGTGATCCAACAGATCGGCTTTGCTGACGCCGTTGAGCTGAGACAGCCCCGCCTCGTGCGCCATCACCTGTCGCACCGTGACCGCGGATTTGCCATTGGTCCCGAATTCAGGCCAATACTCGCTCACCGGGGCGGCGTAATCGATCAGACCACGATCAACGAGGCGATGGATGACCGTCGAGGCCATGCCCTTGGTCGCGGAGAACACCATCGCGCCCGTGTCGGCCGTCCAATGTCGGGTGCCGTCACGGTCCGAGTAGCCGGTCCAGACGTCGACCACCGGTTGACCGTCTTGGAGAATCACCAGTGCCCCGCCGCCGTACTTCCGGCCCGGGAACAGCTTCGAGAACCCGCGGACCGTGCAGGAGAAGTTCCTGTCCGCCGCGCCTTGGACGCCGTGTGGAAGCGCCTCGTCGCGCTCCCCGTTGTGATCGGTCACACACTTGAATTTACCTGGCCCCCCGGCAAATTCCACAGGCGTTACCTACCTGTTAGCCGGAGCCCGGCCACCGGGTCAGGAACTCGGCTTGTCATCCACCTTGAAGTCGATCTTGACCTTCTCGGACTCGACGTTTTTGACCGTAGCCGTAACGCCGTACTTGGTGCCGTTCTTGTCTGTCAGCACACAATGCTGGGTCGCTCCCACCTTGCCGACGATGCCGTCGTCGCAGGTCACAGACTTGGCCTTGCGCTTGGCCGCGGCTTCCAGGTTCTCCTTCGCCATGGTTTGCAGCTTGGACTTGGCCACCGTGGGTGCCGGGGCGGTCGATCCGCCGCCGCCGCAACCGGTCAGGACAGCACCGCCGACCATCGCGGCGGCCACGAGCACACGCAGTTTCACGTTCACGTCCCTCATCTCCGGGTCAGCCCAGCCTTTCACTGTCATCCGGCCGCGTCGAGAATTTCCTGCGCGGCCAGCGCCGGAGTCAGTTCACCCTCGCGCACCCGGCGCTCTACCTCGTCGCGGATACCGCGGACACCGGGATGCGACATCACACGGTCCAGCACGGTGTCTCGCACCATCGACCAGGTCCAATCCACCTGCTGCGCGCGTCGCCGAGCCTCGAACTCGCCCGCCTCGGTCAGCACCTCACGGTGCTTGATCACGGTGTCCCACAATTCGGCAAGCCCGTGGCCTTCGATCGCGCTCATCGTGAGAACCGGTGGCCGCCATAGTGTTTCGCGGGGATAGATGAGACGGATCGCGCCCGTCAGTTCGCGCGCAGCAGCCTTGGCCTCGATTGCGTGCTCGCCGTCGGCCTTGTTGACGACGATGACGTCGGCCAGCTCCAGCACACCTTTCTTGATGCCCTGCAGCTGGTCACCGGTGCGGGCCAGGGTGAGAAACACGAACGTGTCGACCATGTTCGACACCGTGACCTCGGACTGCCCGACGCCCACGGTCTCGACCAGGATGACGTCGTAGCCGGCGGCCTCCAGCAGAACGATGGTCTCTCGGGTGGCCTTGGCCACCCCGCCGAGCGTCCCGGACGTCGGCGACGGCCGGATGTAGGCGTCCGGGTGAACCGCCAGTTTGGCCATCCGGGTCTTGTCTCCCAGGATCGAGCCACCGGTCCGGGTCGACGAAGGATCCACCGCCAGAACCGCCACCCGGTGGCCTGCCTCGATGAGGTACATGCCGAGGGCTTCGATCGTCGTCGACTTGCCGACGCCGGGAACCCCGGTGATGCCGATGTGTTGAGCTTTGCCCGCCTCAGGCATCAACTCCAGCAGCAACTGCTGGGCCTGGTCACGACGGTCGGCCCGGGTGGATTCCACCATCGTGATGGCGCGCGCCAGGGCAGCTCGGTCGCCGCCCCGGATGGCCTCCGCCAGTTCCTGCACCGAGAGGGCCATTGCTAGCTCAGCTGGTAACCGAGCCGGTCTGCCAGCTTCTGCAGCAGGCCGATGGCCGCATCGGCGATCACGGTGCCCGGCGGGAAGATCGCGTTGGCCCCGGCGTCGTAGAGCTCGTCGAAGTCCCCGGGCGGGATGACCCCGCCGACGACGATCATGATGTCGGGCCTGCCCACCTCGGCCAGCGCGTCGCGCAGCGCGGGTACCAGGGTCAGGTGCCCAGCGGCCAGTGACGACACCCCGACCACATGCACGTCGTTGTCGGCGGCCTGACGGGCCACCTCCTCCGGGGTCGAGAACAACGAGCCCACGTCGACGTCGAAACCGATGTCGGCGAACGCCGTTGCGATCACCTTCTGCCCACGGTCGTGCCCGTCCTGGCCCATCTTGGCCACCAGGATGCGGGGCCGACGACCGTCGGCCTCGGCGAACTTGGTCACGAGCTCCGTCGCGGTAGACATTCCGCCGACCTTCCCCGCTCCCCCGATTTCGTCCCGGTAGACGCCCGAAATAGTACGGATCTCGGCCTGGTGCCGCCCGTACACCTTCTCCAGGGCGTCGGAGATCTCGCCGAGGGTGGCGTTGGCGCGGGCGGCGTTGATGGCCAGGGCCAACAGGTTGTTACCCAGTCCGTCCTCACCTGCAGAACCCGTCGCCTCGGCGGCCCGGGTCAGCTCGGCCAGCGCGGCCTGCGTCGCCGACTCGTCGCGGTCGGCCCGCAGCTGCTGCAGTTTGGCCAGCTGTTCGGCCCGCACCCGGCTGTTCTCGACCTTGAGGACCTCGATCTCCTGGTCCTCTTCCACCTGGTACTTGTTCACACCGATCAGCGGCTGGGCACCGGAGTCGATCCGCGCCTGGGTCCGGGCCGCGGCCTCTTCGATGCGAAGCTTCGGTATGCCGTCACTGATGGCCTGCGCCATGCCGCCGTGCTCGTTCACCTCGTGGATGTGAGCACGTGCCTTGTCGGCCAACTGATGCGTGAGCCACTCGACGTAGTACGAACCGCCCCACGGGTCGATCGGCCGGGTGGTCCCCGACTCCTGCTGCAGCAGCAGCTGGGTGTTGCGGGCGATCCGCGCGGAGAAGTCGGTGGGCAGCGCCAGCGCCTCGTCCAGGGCGTTGGTGTGCAGCGACTGGGTGTGCCCCTGCGTGGCCGCCATCGCCTCGATACAGGTTCGGGCGACGTTGTTGAACACGTCCTGCGCAGTCAGCGACCAGCCCGAGGTCTGTGAGTGGGTGCGCAGCGACAGCGACTTGTCGTTCTTCGGGTCGAACTGGGCCACCAGCTCGCTCCACAGCAGGCGGCCGGCCCGCAGCTTGGCCACCTCCATGAAGAAGTTCATGCCGATGCCCCAGAAGAAGCTCAGCCGCGGCGCAAACTTGTCGATGTCCAGGCCGGCGTCAAGGCCTGCCTTGATGTACTCGACACCGTCGGCCAGCGTGTAGGCCAGCTCCAGATCGGCTGTCGCACCGGCCTCCTGGATGTGGTAACCCGAGATCGAGATCGAGTTGAACTTGGGCATCTTGGCACTGGTGTAGGCGAAGATGTCCGAGATGATCCGCATCGACGGCGTGGGCGGATAGATGTAGGTGTTGCGGACCATGAACTCTTTGAGAATGTCGTTCTGGATGGTCCCGGCCAGCTTCTCCGGCGGCACCCCCTGCTCCTCGGCCGCGACGACGTAGAGCGCCAGGATCGGCAGCACCGCGCCGTTCATCGTCATCGACACGCTGACTGTCGACAGATCGATGCCATCGAACAACTGGCGCATGTCGAGGATGGAATCGATGGCCACACCGGCCATTCCGACGTCACCCTGCACGCGCGGATGGTCCGAGTCGTATCCGCGGTGGGTGGCCAGGTCGAAGGCCACCGAGAGGCCCTTCTGCCCGGCGGCCAGGTTGCGTCGGTAGAACGCGTTGGATTCGGCAGCAGTGGAGAACCCGGCGTACTGACGGATGGTCCACGGCTGGTTGACGTACATCGTCGGGTACGGCCCACGCACGAAAGGCGGTGCGCCGGGGAAGGTGTCGAGCGGGTAGCCGGCGGCGGCCGCCTCGTCGCGGTCGGCGGCGATGTACACCGGCTTGACGTCGATCCCCTCGGGCGTGGCCCAGGTCAACTGCTCGGGGGTGTAGCCGTGCGCGGTGGCAGCTGCCGCGACGTGCGCCTCGACGGCTTCTGGAGTGGCGGGCTCACCCGCGCCTTCGCCGTGCAGCGGTACGTCCGCGAAACTTCCGATTCCAGTTGTGGCAGTCATCTCAGGCCCCCAGTCCGGTGAGCAGGTTCGACAAAGCTTCGACCGCATCGATCTTGGCGGTCAGGTATCCGTCCGGCTTCGAATCAGCCTCGGCGACCGCCTTTTCCGGGCCGGCCAGCAGGACCTGACGTACCCCGGCCGCGTGTGCAGCGGCCACCGCCGCAGAGGCCTCGGCACCGTAGCGGGCGTCACTGCCACACAGCACCGCCACCGTCGGGGCACCGGCATCGGCCACCGCCGCGGCAACCGCGGCCGCCTCGACGGTCCCGGGGTTGATTGCCTCGATTCCGCCGGACGCCAACAGGTTCGACGCGAACGTGGTGCGGATGTTGTGCTCGGCGAGCGGCCCCAGCGGCAGCAACAGAACCCTGGGCCGCGCTCCGGTCGATGCCAGGAACGCATCCGAGCGATCCCGCAGCGCCTCGAATCCGGCCGCGTACCGCGCGATGGACGACGCCGACGATCCCTGCGGGAGCGGCTGTTCGTCGAGGTTGGGGAATTCGTTGACACCGGTGATCGCGGTGCGCCGGTGTGCGACATCGTCACTGCGCCGCGCGGCGACCTCGGCGATCTGGGCTGCGATGTAGTCGCGAGCGGCGACGAACCCGCCCCGCGCCTCGATGTCCTGGAAGTGCGCCCACGCCTGTTCGGCCAACTGAGCCGTCAGATCTTCGACAAACCAGGAGCCACCGGCCGGATCGAGCACCTGACCGATGTGCGACTCCTCCAACAGCAGCAGCTGGGTGTTGCGGGCGATGCGCCGCGCGAAGCTCGCCGACGTGCCGTCCAGTCCATCCGGAATCGCCGCGTCGAACGGATGCACCTGCACGGTGTCGGCTCCCCCGACACCCGCCGCGAAGGCGGCCAGCGTGGTGCGCAGCATGTTCACCCACGGGTCGCGCTGGGTCATCATCGGCAATGAGGTCACGGCGTGGATGCGGGCGGCACCGGCGTCAACCGCGCCGACCACCTCAGCGACGCGTGCCCACAACTGCCGGGCAACCCGAAGCTTGGCGATCGTCATGAACTGGTCGTCGTCGGCGGCGTAGCGGAAGCTGATCTGCCGCAACGCATCCGGTGTGGCCACGCCGCCGTCGCTGAGAATGCGCAGGTAGGCGACCGCTGCGGCGATCGAGCCCGCGAGCTCCCAGGCGGCGCTGGCGCCGAGGTTGTGGAAGGCGGGACCGTCGACGGTGACCGCACGCACTCCCCCGGCATGGCCGGTGAGTTTGGCGACGGTGGCCAGTAGGTCCGAGTCCTCGGTGGCGGGCTGCCCCGACAGCGGTGCGGTCAGCGGGTCGGCACCGAGATCGACCGACAGTCGCGAGCGCTGGTCTTCGTCGAGGTTCTCGAGCAAAGGCAGCACCGCGTCGGCCGCTGCCACCAGATCGGTTCCAGCGCTTTCGAAGATCACCGGCACCAGGTCAAGGAACACGCCGTCGAGCAGACGGTCCAGCTCGCCCAGGGCGATGCCGCCCTCGTCGCCGACCCGCAGTGAAAGCGCGCTGGCCCCCTCGGTCAGTGCCACCAGTACCGCACCGTTGACGGTGCCGACGGCGGTGCCCGCGACGGCGGGGAAGCTCTCGACGACCTTCCAGCCGGACTTCACGTCCCGCAGGGCGTCGCCACCGCGCACAAACGGCCACTGCCCCGGCAGCGCGGACTCGGGCCGCGCATCCAGGCTCGTGTAGAGCGGCCGGATCGCAAAACCCTCGTAGGTCTGCGAATCCAGCAGGCGCTCGGGCTCGGCCGGCAGATCGGCCACGTCCCGCCGGCTGCTCTTGGCCAGCACTCCGGCGACTGCCGTCCGCCACTGCTGTCGGTCCGCCTCGACCGCGCTAGTCCCCTGTAACGACACCCGCATCTCCTGTTATCGCAGCGTGTGACCTACCTACTTGACCCTCAGGCTAAATGATCGCCATCACGGCTCTGACCGCTGGTGGGCGGACTCGCGGTTACGCCCAGCGGTGATCGGTGCCTGCGGCCCGTACTCTTGGAAGACGTGAAACCCGTCGTCAGAACCCTGCGCGTGCTGCGCGCCGCAGTGATCTCGACGGTTTCCCAACTGCCGCCCCGGCGGATCGTGGGCCTGCTGGCCGGCATTGTGATTCTTGTCGCAGTCGCCGTACTGATTCCGTTGCCGACCGCGATGCAGATGCGGGACTGGGCCACCTCCGTGGGCCCCTGGTTCCCGCTGGCGTTCCTCGGTGCGCACATCGTCGTCACGGTCTTCCCTTTCCCGCGCACCGCATTCACCCTGGCTGCGGGCCTGCTGTTCGGGCCGGTGCTGGGCGTGGCCATCGCCGTGGTGGCCAGCGCGGTGAGCGCAGTGCTCGCGCTGTTCTTGATCCGCGCCGCCGGTTGGCAGCTCAATCGGCTGGTCCCGCATCCCCGGATCGACTCGCTGGACACCCGATTGCGCCGGCGCGGCTGGCCCGTGGTGCTGTCCATGCGGTTGATCCCGGCGGTGCCGTTCTCGGTGCTGAACTATGCGGCCGGCGCGTCTGCCGTACGGGCCGTCCCCTACACGCTGGCGACGCTGGTGGGGCTGTTCCCCGGCACGGCCGCCGTCGTCGTCCTGGGCGACGCGTTGACCGGGAACATCAGCCCGGCGCTGGTCCTGGTGTCGTTGAGCACCGCCGCGCTCGGCGTGGCCGGCCTGGTCTACGAATGGCGCCTCCACCACCGCGACCAGCGCACCCAGCAGTCCGCCGACCAGGCGCACGAACGCGCCGTAACCGGCTGACGCACCCCCGACCGTTGTCGCGAGGCCGAGGCACCTTGCGAGTGCTAAACATTTGTTTACAATAGTAAACGTGAGTTCACCACCAGACGATCGAACGGCGCGGGCCCGGATTCGCGACGAGGCGTTGCGACTGTTCGCCGAACGCGGTGCCGACGCGGTGACGATGCGCGACATCGCCTCCGCAGCCGATGTTTCCCCGGCGCTCCTGGTGCGGCACTACGGCTCTAAGGATGGACTCGTGGCGGCGGTCGACGAGCACGCCGTACGAACCCTCGAGGCGGTGCTGACCCACGTCACCGAACAGACCGCACAGGTTGGCATCGGACCGTCGGCGGTGCCGACGATGCTGGAAAGTCTCGCCACCCACCTACCACCGGACTCTCCCGTGCCGGGTTACCTGAGCCGACTGCTGACAACGGGCGGCACGGTCGGATCGGCAGTGTTTCAACGGCTGTACGGCATCAGCAGGACGGCGTTGGACGGCATGGTCGCGGCAGGTGTCGCCAGTCCCGGCGAAGACCCCGCCGTGCGGGCTGCGGTCCTCATGGTCAACGACCTGGCGGTGCTGACGCTGCGGACGCGCCTCACGGAAACGCTCGGCGTCGACCCGCTCTCCGATGCCGGGATGAAGCGCTGGGCGACAGAAGTTTTCGCGATCTATCGCGATGGTCTCAAATCCTGATCGAAAGGAGACACGGCATGTCCATGACAACCGCTCTCACCAATACCGGTGCCCGACTCCTACGCAACCGCCGGCTCGTGCGAGCGCCGATCTGGCTCTACCGGATGCGCGCCGGCGCGCTGTTCGGTCCGCGGATGATGATGCTCGAACACATCGGTCGCACCTCCGGTGCCCGCCGGTACGTCGTGCTCGAAGTGGTGGGCCGGCCGAACCCCCACACCGTCGTCGTGGCCTCAGGATTCGGGGCAAAGGCCCAGTGGTTCCGCAACATTGCCGTCAATCCGCAGGTCCGGGTGTGGCTCGGCAGTCACCGTCCGGTCGCCGCCACCGCTCATGTGCTGGACCAGCAGGCTGTCGACCAGGCGCTGGCCGATTACCGCACCGAGCATCCGAAGACGTGGGAACAGTTCAAGCTCGTCCTCGAAGAGACACTCGGCCAACCGATCACCGATACCAATGCACCGCTGCCGATGGTGGAATTGCGGTTGCAGCCCGGTCACTGACAGACGTCCCTAGCCGGGTGGCGGTTGGATACGCACCTGACGCCGGGTGGGTCGGTGCGCGACCATGATGCCGACGGTCACGCACGCCTGCACGCCGCCGGTCGGTGACGGGTCGACGGTCCAATCACGTTGCCCCGCATCCTCGAACAGGGCGACCGCGTTCGCGCCGGCGCCGGTACTGAACCGGGTCTGATAACGAATTCCGCTGTGGCGGCCGGTGGCGAAGAAGGCCGCGGCCCAGGCCTGAGGCAGCTCGTATTCCGGGCACATACCGAGTTCGCGGGTCATCCCCACGAAGGAGGCCGCTCGCGCCGAACATGCGTTGGCCAACCACCGGGCGGCGGGCACCCGCACCCGCGACACCACGGTGCGGGCCGCGGCGTCGAACGTGACCACACCCTGGCGTACCAGATCGTGGCCGAAGCGCTCCCGCAGCGCGGTCGTGACATCGGTTGCCAGATAACAGGTTCCGTTCGGCGGCAGCAGATCGAAGCGACCGCTCAGGTCCGAGGAGAACCACCACGGCGACTTGCCCACGGTGTGGGCCCGGTACAACAGGTGGTCGATGCGCAGCCGGGTCCGCGGGAACCCGGAGACGTCCGGCGGTGAACCGAGCGCGGGCCGCTGACGGCTCATGCGCTCCAGCTCGCCGCGGTCTCCCGGGCCATGTCGATGACCGTTTGCGGATCCCCACCGTCGCGCAGCCAGTCCGCGGGGCAGGATCCGTCGAGTCGCTCACTGGGCGCCCGCATCCACAGCGCCGCCATCCACGGGTCATCGGCGCCGGCGGTCAGCACCGTCAGTACGTCACGCAGCGAGGGAATGGTGGCTCCGCTGTCGAGAAACTGCCACGTCGGATACACGACCCCGCCGTCGTCGAGTGGGCAGGCCAGTATCGCGTACCGCGCCACCTTCTGGTGCAGGGCCTGGCGGGTGACGCCGAGCCAACGCGTCAGCCCTGCCGTGTCGTAGAACGGCCCGGTGACCTCGTCGAACACGTGGCCCAGCGGCAATGCCGCCACCATGGCCTCGGCGATCTGCTCCGGGTCACCGAATGCCTCAGGGCCCAGGCTCGCCTCGTCGGCCCGCCGCAACCGCTCGTGGACCTTCTGCCCCACCGAACGCATGATCTGGCGCTCGAACAGTGCGAGATCGGTCATTGCGGCCTCCCAGACGCGTCAACTACGTCAAGTCTACTGCGTCAAGGAGGTCAAGCAATGAACGCGACCACTACGCGCGGTGCGCGCCACCTTCCAGTTCATTGGGCGGCATCCCCGGCGGCGTCCCCAACGACTGCTGCGCCGACGGAGCGCCCAGGGGCGGCGTGGTAGCCCGCGCCTCCGCCTCGGCCTTGGCCACGGCTCTGGCGATCTCGGGATCGGTCTCGGTGTTGAACCATTCGGCGACTTCGTCGCTGTCGTCCTCGGGCTTGGGCAGGTCTTCGTCCACCGGCGTCGGCGTGTAGCGGAAGACACCGTCCTCGCCCGGGGCGCCCAGCAGTTTGGTGAAACCCTGCAGCGCCGAACCGAAGTCGCTGGGCACCAGCCAGACCTTGTTCGCCTCGCCCTTGGCCATCTGCGGCAGGGTCTGCAGATACTGGTAGGCCAACATCTCGGGGGTGGGCCGGCCCGCCTTGATCGCGGCAAAGGTCTTCTCGATGGCCTTGGCCTGGCCCTGCGCCTGCAGATACTGGGCGGCCCGCTCACCCTGTGCGCGCAACATCCGGGACTGCCGATCGGCCTCGGCGGCCAGGATGGCGGCCTGCTTGGCACCCTCGGCGGCCAGGATCTGCGACTGCTTCTGGCCCTCGGCCTGTTTGATCGAGGACTCCCGGACACCTTCCGCGGTCAGGATCATGGCCCGCTTGTCGCGGTCGGCCTTCATCTGCTTTTCCATCGACTCCTGGATCGACGGCGGCGGGTCGATGCTGCGCAGCTCGACTCGCGCCACCCGCAGCCCCCACCGACCGGTGGCTTCGTCCAGCACTCCCCGCAGTTGGGCGTTGATCGAGTCGCGCGAGGTCAGCGTCTGCTCGAGGGTCATGCCACCGACGACGTTGCGCAGGGTGGTGGTGGTCAGCTGTTCCACACCGACGATGTAGTTGCTGATCTGGTACACCGCAGCCTGCGGGTTGGTGACCTGGAAATAGACCACGGTGTCGATGTTGAGCGTCAGGTTGTCCTCGGTGATCACCGGCTGCGGCGGGAAGGACACCACCCGCTCGCGCAGATCCACCCGAGCCCGGATCCGGTCGATGAACGGCACCAGCAGCGTCAGCTGGCCACTGACCGTGCGGCTGTAGCGGCCCAGGCGCTCGATCACCGCCGCCTCGGCCTGGGGAATGAGCGCAACTGATTTCGCCACGATGATGATCGCGAACACCACCAGCACGAGCAGCAAGATCAGCCCGGCTACGGCACCTTCCATGGTGGATCCCTCCCTCTAGGTCCTACCTTGTTTACAGAGCTACATCGTTTACAGAGCTACATCGCCTTGAAGACCACCGCGGTGGCGCCGTCGATCCTGACGACGGTCACGTGATCACCCGGTTCGTACACATCGTTGTCGTCGAGCGGCCGCGCCGTCCAAACCTCGCCGTCGAGCTTGACCTGGCCCTCGTGCTGTCCCACCCGGTCCAATACCAGCGCCGACTTGCCCTCGAGCGCCTTGACGGGTTCGGGGAGTCCCCGGCCCGCCTCGAAACGGCGCCGCAGCGCGGGCCGGACCAGAACCAGCAAAAGCACCGACACCACGAGAAACACCAGACCGTCACCCCAGAGCGGCAGGTCGAACAGCCAACTCGATCCCGTCGCGGCCAGGGCACCGCCGGCCAGCATGAGCAGGAACATGTCACCGGTCAGCGCCTCTGCCCCGGCGAGTCCCAGCGCCAGGATGAGCCAGATCAGCGGAAGCGGCATACGCACACCCTAGCGAATCCGACCCGATCGGCGACCGACAATTACACTGCCAGGATCATGTGGTGTCCAAGTGCGACTCTTTCGATGTGGGCCAACGCCTGGCTTGCCGGCGCGGCCGCGCCCGACGACGTCCTCGACGCGTTATCTCAATGGGCACCAATGCATTCTGTGACGGCCTATGACTCGCAGGCCGCCGTCCGTACGGGGCTGCCCTGGCCCGAGTTGGAGGACTCCGGTTCGGTGTCCTTGCTGCAGACGCTGCGCACCGCCGTCGGCCGATCCGGCACCCGGCCATCCATCAGGGTGGCGTTGCCGGTGCCCGGCGATGTCCGCGGGTTGCCCGCGGGATCGCAGTTCCAGCGCGACGCACTGAGCGTGGGCGAGGCGGTGCTGGTGACCCATGACGAGCTCGACGGCGTCGGGCTGGTGCCGGAGTTCGAGTATTTCGAATTCGACGACGTCGAAACCGAATCCACCTTCGAGCCCGAGCCGAGGGCGCTGTCGTGGACCGTGTACTCGCTGCCCGTTCTGCCACCGCCTCAGCACCACGATCTCGGCGAGGCCGAGTACGAGCTGCGGTCAGCGGTGCGCTCGGCGGCCGACACACTGGTCACCTTGCGCGCCGGCGTGGGCGTAGATATCGAGGACCCCCGCGGCATGGTCGAAGACATCCTCGAAGCCGGACGGATGCACCGCATCCCCGACCACGCCCCCACCCGGGCCGTGAGGGTGTTGGAGAACGCCGCCCACGTGGACGCGATCATCACCGTGAGCTCGGGCCTGATGCCGATCGGCCTGCAGAGTTCCTCGGAGGTTCAGATCGCCGGCGACGCCATGCGACCACTGGCACAGGTGGTGCGCTCGGCGCGGTTGGCCGCACTCGAAGCGATCCTGCAATCCGCTTGGCGGGACTAGCCTTTGGACGGTGTCCCGCAGCAGTGCGGTGAGCACGGCGCACCGTTGACGCTGAACCCGTAGCCGGGCACCGGCTCTGGACCGGCGACCCGCAGCGGGACCGCACCGGTGCGCAGCTCCTCGATCAACCCGGCCGCCAACCGGGCGAAACGTTCGTCGGCGTTCGGGGTGCTTGCCCGCGCGAAGGCGATGCCGGCTTCTTCGGCCTGTAACCGGAGTTCGTAGTCGAGATCCCACACCACCTCGATGTGGTCGGCGACGAACCCGATCGGACAGACGATGACCGCCCGGGTTCCGTTCTGGCCCAACACAGTCAGATGATCTGCCACGTCGGGTTCGAGCCACGGGATTCGGGGCGGCCCCGACCGCGACTGCCAGACCTGGTCGTAGTCGTCATAGCCCGCGGCGGCGGCCACCAGCCGCGTCGCGTAGCCCACCTGCCGACTGTAGAGCCCGGGGCCGTGCCGCTCATCGGCGGCGACGGGCACCGAGTGCGCGGTGAACACCAGCCGGGCCTCGTCACGCACCTCGACCGGCAACGTGGCGGCCGCCGCCGCGATCGAGTCGGCGAACATCTCCACCAACAGCGGATGGTCGAAGTACTGGCGCAGTTTGACCAGTTCCGGTGCGTCGGGACCGGCCGCCGACCGCGCCCGGGCGATGTCCTCGACGTACTGGGTGCAGCTGGAGTAGCCACCCCAGGCCGACGTGGTGAACACCGCCGCCCGCCGGATTCCGTTGTCGCGCATCGCCGCAACGGTGTCTTCGACGTACGGATCCCAGTTCCGGTTGCCGAAATAGACCGGGAGGCCGGGCAATTGGAGACGCAACTGCTCGATCAGTGCCCGGTTGATCCCGTTGATCGGCGATACCCCACCGAAATGCAGGTAGTGCTCGGCGACGTCGGCCAGTCGCTCGGCCGGGATGCCGCGCCCCCGGGTGACGTTCTCCAGGAACGGCATCACCTGCTCCGGTGCCTCCGGACCGCCGAAGGACAGCAGCAGCAGAGCGTCAAAGGGATCGGAGCGCTCCATGCTTCTAGAGCAGCTGGGTGCTGGCGCCACCGTCGGCGTAGACGATGGTGCCGGTGGTGGCGGGCAACCAGTCGGACAGCAGGGCGCACACGGTCTTCGCGACCGGCTCCGGGTCCTTCATGTTCCAGCCGACCGGCGCACGCTGATCCCAGCCCTCTTCGAGCAGCCGCATCTGGTCACCGGCTTCGGCACCGAGCGCACCGCCGACGATCGCACTCATGGCCAGGGTCCGGATCGGGCCCGCCGCAACGAGGTTGGAGCGAACACCGAACGGTCCGGCCTCACGAGCGACGAACCGGTTGACCGACTCGAGGGCGCTCTTGGCCACGGTCATCCAGTTGTAGGCCGGCATCGCGCGGGTCGGATCGAAGTCCATGCCGACGATGCTGCCGCCCTCGTTCATGATCGGCAGCGTCGCCTTGGCCAGCGAGGCATAGGAATACGCCGAGATATGGATGCCCTTGGCGACATCCTCGTACGGGGCGTCGAAGAACGGGTTGACACCCATCCCGGTCTGCGGCATGAAGCCGATCGAGTGGACCACCCCGTCGATCTTGTTGCCCTCACCGATGACACCGGAGATACGCTCGGCCAGGCTCGCGAGGTGCTCCTCGTTCTGCACGTCGAGCTCCAGCAGCGGCGCCGGCTTGGGCAGCCGGTCCGCGATGCGCTGGATCAGCTTCATCCGGTCGAACCCGGTGAGCACCAGCTCGGCGCCGGCCTCCTGGGCCACCTTGGCGATGTGGAACGCGATCGACGAGTCCGTGATGATCCCGGTGACGAGGATGCGCTTGCCTTCGAGCAAACCTGCCATTAGTGCGACTCCTTCTTGAGGAAAGTTTCAGTAGACCAATACGTTTGGGTCGGATCCAGGCGGATCAGTGACCCATGCCCATGCCGCCGTCGACGGGGATGACCGCACCGGCGATGTAGCCGGCGTCCTCGGACGCCAGGAAGCTCACCGCGCCGGCGACCTCCTCGGCGGTGCCGACGCGCTTGGCCGGGATGAACTCGAGGGCACCGGCCTGAATCCGCTCGTCCAGGGCGCGGGTCATCTCGGTGTCGATGTACCCCGGGGCCACCACGTTGGCGGTGACGCCGGCCTTCGACAGCTCCCGGGAGATCGAGCGCGCCATACCGATCAGGCCGGCCTTCGCGGCCGCGTAGTTGGCCTGGTTGCCGATGCCCCACATGCCGGAGACCGAACCGATGAAGATGATGCGGCCGAAACGCTTGCGCTGCATGCTGCGTGAGGCCCGCTGCGCCACCCGGAATGCTCCGGTGAGGTTGGCGTTGATGACGTTCTCGAACCGCTCCTCGGTCATCCGCATGAGGAAAGCGTCCTGGGAGATACCGGCATTGGACACCAGCACCTCGACCGGCCCCTGGTGCTCCTCGACCTCTTTGAACGCGCGGTCGACGGCCTCGTTGTCGGTGACGTCGCACACGACGCCGAACAGTCCGTCGGGTGCGCCGGAACCGCGGTGGGTGACGGCCACCTTGTGTCCGTCGGCGGCCAGTCGCTGCGCGATCGCCAGGCCGATCCCCCGGTTTCCACCGGTGACCAGCACAGAACGGGGAACGAAGGCCGGCCGGCCGGTGGATGTCTCGGTGTCGGCTTTCGCGACAGCAGCGTCACTCATGCCCGCCAACTTATCTCCTCACCAGCATGGTCTGAAAATCGCATCGCCGGTGAGGACCGCCGCCCGGGAGGGCACGATCGCGGCTCAACCGGGCAGTCTGCGGTTGATCAGGAGAGCCGCCACCCCGGCGACGGCCAGCACCAACGCACCCAGCCGCAGCCAGCCGAGGCTCGCATCGCCCTTGATGGTCTCGTAGCCGATCTGCTGCTGCAGCGAGGTGAACACCTGCTTGAGCTGTTCCAGGCTGGACGCGGTGAAGGCGTCTCCGCCGGACAGCTTGGCGATCTTGCCGAGCATCTCGTCGTCGACCGGCACCGGCTGGCGCTGGTCGTTGATCTCGACATAGCCGTAGGGCGTACCGAAGGACACGGTGGAGATCGGGACGCCTTGGTCCTTGGCCGTGCGCGCCGCGGTGTAGGCGCCCTTCGGGTTGTCCGGGTTGGACGGCACCGTCTCCTTGCCGTCCGACATCAGCACGATGCGCGCGGGCGGCTTCTCGTCGCCGCCGCCGATCACCGCGCCGACGGTGGCGATCGCCTGCAGTGCGGTGAAAATGCCCTCACCTGTGGCGGTCCGGTCGGCCAACTGCAGCTTGTCCAGGCCGTTCTTGGTGGCATCACGGTTGGTCGTCGGCTGGACCAGCACCGTCGCCGTACCGGCGTAGGCGATCAGGCCGAGGTTGATTCCCGGGGTGAGCTGATCGGCGAACTGCTTGGCGGCCTCCTGCGCGGCGGCCAATCGGCTGGGAGCGACGTCGGTGGCGCGCATCGACTGCGACACGTCGATCACCAGCATCACCACCGCGCGGTTACGCGGAATTCGCACATCGTGGGTAGGACCGGCCATCGCGACGGTCAAGAGCACGAGCGAGGCCGCCAGCAGGGCGGCGGGCAGGTGCCGCCAACGGGTCGGTTGCTTGGGCGCCACACTTTCGAGCAGCTCCATGTTGGCGAACCGCAGGATCCGCTGCTTGCGCGCGCGCTGCACGATGACGTAGTACGCCACCAGGCCGAGCACCACGAAGAGGAACAGGAACCACCAGGCGTGCGCGAAACCCGTCAGGCTCATCGGACCGAGAATCGGTAAAGTCATGTGCTAGAAGTCATTTCGGGTTGGTTGCTGATCAAGCTTCTTCTACCGGTCCAGCGCTCATCGGCCCGCCAGGGCGCCGCGCCTCCGGTTGGCCACGAACCGCACCACGTCGGCGATCCAGTCCCGGTCGGTGCGCAGGCTCAACAGCGGTGCATCACAGCGCCGCAACGTCCGGGCCACCTCTTCCCGATGCGCGGCGGCGGCCCGCTCGAAGTCGCTGCGAAGCTGTTCGTCGATCGTGAACTCACGGGTGACACCGGTCTCGGTGTCCTGCAGCACCACATCGCCGACCGGCGGCAGCTCGACATCGCGCGGGTCGAGGATCTCGATGCCCAGCACCTCGTGGCGACCGGCGATGGCCCGCAACGGGCGCATCCAGTTGATCGGGCCGAGAAAGTCACTGATGATCACCGCCATGCCGCGCCGGCGCTCGGGGCGGCGCAGCGCGTCGATCGCCGCGGCCAGATCACCGCGCACGCCGACCGGAGCCCGCGGCGTCGTGGCGATGGCCCGGAGCAGTTCCTGCTCATGCACCCGCCCGCTCAGCGCCGGAACCCGGCGCACGGTGTCACCGTTGGCGATCACTGCGCCGATCCGGTTGCCGCCTCCGCTGTTGAGGAACGCGATCGCCGCGGCAGCCGCCACGGCCAGGTCGCGCTTCTCGCAACCGGTGGTACCGAAGTCCAGACTGGCCGACATGTCGACCACGAGCCAGGTCTCCAGCTCGCGGTCGGCGATCATCTGCCGCACGTGTGGCGTCATCGTCCGCGCCGTGACCGACCAGTCCATCCGGCGCACGTCGTCGCCGGGCTGGTAGATCCGCGAGTCCCCCGGCTCTGATCCCGGCCCCGGGATCAGACCGAGGTGGTCGCCGTGCAGGACTCCGTCAAGCTTGCGCCGCACCGTCAGCTCAAGCTTGCGCAACGCCGCCGTCAACGCGGGGTCGCGGATCTCCCCGCGCTTCAGAGACGGCAGGTCGACGGTGCGTCGCGAAGTGGTCACCGACCACCCGCCGCGCCGGCCGCGGCAGGTACGGCGGGCGCGACCGAATGTCCTTGCTGCGGAAGCGCATTGACCTGCGGCAGGGCGACGGTCTGCAGGATCCGGTTGACCACGGTCTCCGCTGACACCTCGTCGGCCAGCGCGTCGTAGGTCAGCACCAGGCGGTGGCGCAGCACGTCCGGGATCACCTCGACGACATCCTGCGGGATGACGTAGTCACGGCCGCGCACCAACGCCAGCGCGCGGGCCGCCGAGATGATGCCCAGCGAGGCACGCGGCGAGGCACCGTAGGCGATCCAGGCCTTGGCGTCGGGCATACCGAACTTCTCCGGCTCGCGGGTCGCGGTGACGATCCGCACCACGTAATCGACGAGCGCGTGGTGCACGAACGTGTTGGCCGCGAGTTCCTGCAGCCGCAGCAGATCGCCCGTGTCGAGGATCTGCTTGGGCTCCGGAGGCTTCACGCCCATCCGGTAGATGATCTCGCGCTCTTCCTCCGGCGACGGGTAGTCGACGTTGAGCTTGAACAGGAAGCGGTCACGCTGGGCTTCCGGGAGCGCGTAGACGCCTTCCTGCTCGATCGGGTTCTGGGTTGCCATCACCAGGAACGGGCTGGGCAGCGGGAAGGTCTTGCCGCCGATGGAGATCTTGCGCTCGGCCATCACCTCGAGCAGTGCGGACTGCACCTTCGCCGGCGCACGGTTGATCTCGTCGGCGAGCAGGAAGTTGACCACGACCGGGCCGAGCTCGATGTCGAAGTCTTCCTTGCCCTGCCGGTAGATGCGGGTACCGATGATGTCGGTGGGCACCAGGTCAGGGGTGAACTGGATGCGGGCGAACGTGCCGCCGACCACCTTGGCGAACGTCTCGACGGCCAGCGTCTTGGCCACACCGGGCACACCCTCGAGCAGCACGTGGCCCTTGGCGAGCAGACCGACGAGCATCCGCTCGACGAGCTGGTCCTGGCCGACGATGATCCGCTTGACCTCGAAGATGGCGCGTTCCAGGGTGTGCACCTCGGCCTGCAGGCTGCCGTTGGTCGTGGCCTGCGGGGCGGCCGGCGCGGCGTGGGAGCCTGCCGACCCGGGCGGAAAGCCCGGCGCCGGGCTCGAACCGGGATATCCTCCGGCGCCCTGCGGCGGTCCACTCGGTGACGTCATCAACTTCCTCCCACGGTGTTCGACTACAAAAACGCTGGTCTTGCTCATTGCTCATCGGGCAATCGGGTGCCCGCCGTCAACTATTCCAGGCACTTCGAGATCCGTCGACGCTGCCCGGAAGACTTCAGGTTCCCCTCAGGATTCGATGATGCGGGCCGCATAGGGCTGGATGCCCGACATGCGAACCGGGCTCACCGTCACTTTTTCCGCGCTTCCCGATGCCTCGAGCATCTTGCCGCCGCCGAGGTACATCGCCACGTGTTGACTGCCGCCGGGACCCCAGAACAGGAGGTCACCGCGCTTTGCCTGAGCCACCGGGATCTTCCGACCGGTGTTGTACTGGTCGCCCGAATACTTCGGAATCTGCACCCCCACGCCGGCGTAGGCAAAGCGGGTCAGGCCAGAACAGTCGAAGCCCATTTTTCCCGCGTCGTAGTCCACGCCGGGCCCGGGCCCGGTGAGCGTGCCACCGCCCCAGGAGTACGGCACACCCATCTGGCTGCCGCCCCGTCGGATCGCGTATTCGATGGCTTGGGGCCCGCGTACCCGGCCACCGGGGAAGGTCGAGGCGGCCTGCTTCGGGGCCAGACCGATGGTCTGCAGGAACTGCGAGCCGAGGTTCTGCGTGGTCTGCAGCGCGATCTGGCTGACCTGGAACGAGGCGTTGGCGATGGCCACCGGATCCCCCGGCGCGCCCGAGCTGACGATCTTCGGCAACGTCGGATCCCATTGGCCGTCGTCTGGCGCAGCGTTGGCCGGCGCCACCAGACCGATCGCCGCGAACGCAATCGCGGCGATCAGGATCAGGCACCGTAAGACGAAGGAGCGCAATGTATTCCCATCAGTATTCGATGTAGCGGACGACGTACGGGGTCATGCCGCTGGTGCGGACCGGGGAGACCTTGACCTGCGAACCCGTGTAGGGCGCTTCGAGCATCTGGCCGTTTCCGAGGTAGAGCGTCACGTGCTGGCTCCCGCCGGGGCCATAGAAGATCACGTCGCCACGGCGCATCTGCGACGACGGGATCTTGCGGCCGGCGTTGTACTGGGAACCGGAGTAATGGGGCAACTTGATGCCGACGCCGGCGAACGCGTAGAGGATCAGGCCCGAGCAGTCGAACCCGACGGTGTTCGCCCCCGAATCGATGCCGCGACTCGGACCGGCCGCGTTTCCGCCGCCCCAGGAGTAGGGGACGCCCATCTGCGAACCCGCCCGCTGGATCACGTATTCGGATGCCTGCCGGCCGTACACGCGCGGGATCGCGCCGTTGGTGTAGCCGGTCGGCGTGGGCAGGATGCCCAGCCTCTGCAGGAACTGCCGTCCCATGTTCTGGGTGACCTGAGCCGACGTCGACGAGATGCCGAGGATGGTGTTGATGATGGCGACCGGGTCACCGCTGACGAACGCACTCGGGATCGCCGGCAGTGTGGGATCCCATGCGGTGTCCCAGTTCTGGCCGCGCTGCACGGGCGCGCCCGGGGCGCGATCCCAGTTGTCCGCCGCGGCCTGGGGCGCGGGACCCTGCGCCGGTGCGGCCGGCGTGGTCGATGCCGACGCCTTGTGCACCTGAGCGAGTTCGGCCTGGGCCGAGGCACGTTCGGCGGTCAACCGCTGCAACTCACCTTGCTGCGAGCTGAACGTCTGCTGCGCCTGTTGCAGTGCCGCGACCGCAGTGTCCTGGCTCGTCTGGGCGTTGGCCGTGGCCTGGTCGGCGTTCTGCTTGGCCAGGCGCGCGGCCGACTGTCGGTTGACCTGTTCGGTGCGGGCGCGCTGCAGATCGGCGATCACCTTGTCGCTGCTGACGGCCAGAGTCTGACCGGTGGCGGCGGCGCTGACGATGTCGCCCGGATCGGACGCGGTCAGGTACGAGCCGGAGGGGCCACTGACATAGGTCGCCGCGGCGAAGGTGTCGAAGCGCTTCTGCGCCTCACTGATGGCGGTGGTGGCGTCGGTGATGCCCTGCTGGCTGGCATCGACCTCCTGCTGCGCCGTCGCGGCCGCGTCACGGGCGTCCTGCACGTCGACGATCGCCTTGTTGACGGCTTCCTGCTGGGTCTGGATGGCCGCACCCAACTCCTGCAGCTTCTGGTCGGCGTTGGCCACGGCGGCGACGAGCGTTGCGACCTGATCGGGCGCCCCCGGATCAGCAACGGCCGGAACGCCTCCCGAAATGGCCGTGGCCAACAGCATCCCGGCGGTCACCGGGACGGCCAAGAAACGGCCGTACAGCCGGGACGCAGAGGCGCCAGCGGTGCGTCTCATTCGACTCAAGTCTCCTATGGCTCAACGACGGCGTACCGACGTTTGCTCGGGGCCATTGCACAGAAGTCACACGAAGCACAACTACAACAATGGGTACCGATTGCACCGTACGTCACATCTGAAGCCAAAGAAACTTTAGTCACAAATTACAAGTTTGTAATTGCGAATAGTGTGACCAATTAGTGATATTGGGCGGTATCCCGAACTAATGTTCGATGGATTTCCAGGGCCCAGTCGACACCTAGTCCGAGGAGGTGGCAGACGCCTCTGACCCGGCCAATTGTTTGCTACGACGCTGGAGAACCCGGGTGAGAGCGGCCGCCCCGGCGACACCGAGAACCAACACGATCGCGAGTGCCGTCCACGGGAAATCCGGAGTGGAAATCTCGCCGACGAAATTCTTTGCAGACAACACCGGATTACCGGTCTTGGCCACGTCCTGACCCGCCTCCAAAGTCACCCGATCGATCGTCGGGCTGTATGTACCCGCGAACGACGGGCTCAGCGCCAGCACGGTCGCGCCCGGATTCGCCTGTCCGACCTCGGTGGCGATGTCACGCAACGGCGTGTCGATCCCCGGGTTGCTCGGCAGCACGACGATCTTGAGGTCGATCCCCTCCTGCCGGGCATCGCTGACGACCTGGCGGAGCGCCTCGACGTCGGCAGCGGGGGCACTGACCCCGTCGTCGCGAACGTCGGCCTGCACAGCTGCCATGCACTTGGCCACCCCGTCGGGTTGTGCCGCATCGAGCCCTACCGTGTCGCACACCTCGACCGGAATGTAGGCCGGCAGGAACGGGATGACATGGGGTCCGGTCACGTCAGGCACGGTACGCGGCGTCGATCGACCCCAGCGAGTCGACATCGGAATCGTCATCGCATCGGTACCGCGGGGGGATCTCGGGCGGATCCACCCGACCGGGTAGCAACGCGAACGCGACAAGGGAAGACTGGACCCCGGCCCGCAGGCCATTGCAGGACAAGCGTACTGTTAGGATCAGGACGCCGCCGACACAGCCCGTCGCGGCGAGATCGAGCCGGGAGTTGATGTGAGCAGCGAGAATACGGAAAATTCGTCCCTTAACTCATTTGGTGCCCGCGACACATTGACTGTCGGGGACCAGAACTACGAGATCTACCGACTGGACGCGGTACCCGGTACCGAAAAGCTCCCGTACAGCCTCAAGGTACTTGCGGAGAACCTGTTGCGCACCGAGGACGGCGCCAACATCACCAAAGACCACATCGAGGCCATCGCCAACTGGGATCCCTCGGCCGAGCCGAGCATCGAGATCCAGTTCACCCCGGCCCGCGTGCTGATGCAGGACTTCACCGGTGTGCCGTGCATCGTCGACCTGGCCACCATGCGTGAGGCCGTGGCCGCCCTCGGCGGCGATCCGAACAAGGTCAACCCGCTGTCCCCCGCCGAGATGGTCATCGACCACTCCGTCATCCTCGACGTCTTCGGCAACGCGGGCGCCTTCGAGCGCAACGTCGAACTCGAATACGAGCGCAACTCCGAGCGCTACCAGTTCCTGCGCTGGGGCCAGGGCGCGTTCGACGACTTCAAGGTCGTCCCGCCGGGCACCGGCATCGTCCACCAGGTCAACATCGAGTACCTGGCCCGCGTCGTGATGACCCGCGATGGCGTCGCGTACCCGGACACCTGTGTGGGCACCGACAGCCACACCACCATGGAGAACGGCCTGGGCGTGCTGGGCTGGGGCGTCGGCGGTATCGAGGCCGAGGCCGCCATGCTGGGCCAGCCCGTCTCGATGCTCATCCCCCGTGTCGTCGGCTTCAAGCTGACCGGTGAGATCAAGCCCGGCGTGACCGCCACCGACGTCGTGCTCACCGTCACCGACATGCTGCGCAAGCACGGTGTGGTCGGCAAGTTCGTCGAGTTCTACGGCAAGGGTGTGGCCGAGGTGCCGCTGGCCAACCGCGCCACCCTGGGCAACATGAGCCCCGAGTTCGGTTCCACCGCAGCGATCTTCCCGATCGACGACGAGACCATCAACTACCTGCGGCTGACCGGGCGTACCGAGGAGCAGCTGGCGCTCGTCGAGGCCTACGCCAAGACGCAGGGCATGTGGCACAACTCCGACCGGGAACCCGTGTTCTCCGAGTACCTCGAGCTTGACCTGTCGACCGTGGTGCCCTCGATCTCCGGCCCCAAGCGCCCGCAGGACCGCATCGAGCTGTCGGACGCCAAGAACGCGTTCCGCAAGGACATCCACAACTACGTCGAAGAGAACCTCCCGACCCCGCACACGCAGCTGGACGAGGCAGTCGAGGAGTCGTTCCCGGCCTCAGACCCGGCCAAGCTGTCCTTCGCCGACGACGGTGCGGTCGATGTGCGTCCGTCGGCCGCCAACGGCGCCGAGGGCCGGCCGACCAAGCCGATCACGGTGCGCTCCGACGAGCGCGGTGAATTCGTGCTCGACCATGGCGCGGTTGTCGTCGCGGGCATCACGTCCTGCACCAACACGTCCAACCCGTCGGTCATGATCGGCGCCGCGCTGCTGGCGAAGAAGGCCGTCGAGAAGGGCCTGACCAGTAAGCCGTGGGTCAAGACCAACATGGCGCCGGGTAGCCAGGTCGTCACCGACTACTACAACAAGGCCGGCCTGTGGCCGTACCTGGAGAAGCTGGGCTACTACCTGGGCGGCTACGGCTGCACCACCTGCATCGGCAACACCGGCCCGCTGCCCGACGAGATCTCCAAGGCCATCAACGACAACGACCTGTCGGTGACCGCAGTGCTCTCGGGTAACCGCAACTTCGAGGGCCGCATCTCCCCCGACGTCAAGATGAACTACCTGGCCTCCCCGCCGCTGGTCATCGCCTACGGCATCGCGGGAACCATGGACTTCGACTTCGAGACCGACCCGCTCGGCAAGGATCAGCAGGGCAACGACGTCTTCCTCAAGGACATCTGGCCGTCTGCCAAGGAGATCGAGGAGACCATCGCGTCCTCGATCAACCGGGAGATGTTCACGGACTCCTATGCCGACGTGTTCAAGGGCGACGACCGCTGGCGTTCGCTCTCCACCCCCGAAGGCAACATCTTCGAGTGGGACGACAGCTCGACCTACGTGCGCAAGGCGCCGTACTTCGACGGCATGCCCGCCGAACCGGAGCCGGTCGGCGACATCAAGGGCGCCAGAGTCCTTGCCCTGCTTGGCGATTCGGTGACCACCGACCACATCAGCCCGGCAGGTTCGATCAAGCCGGGCACCCCGGCGGCGCAGTACCTCGATGCCAACGGCGTTGAGCGCAAGGATTACAACTCGCTGGGGTCGCGTCGCGGCAACCACGAGGTGATGATCCGCGGCACGTTCGCCAACATCCGGCTGCGCAACCAGCTGCTCGACGACGTCTCCGGTGGCTACACCCGCGACTTCACCCAGCCGGGTGGTCCGCAGTCGTTCATCTACGACGCCTCGGTCAACTACAAGGAAGCCGGCATCCCGCTGGTCGTCCTGGGCGGCAAGGAGTACGGGTCGGGCTCCTCGCGTGACTGGGCGGCCAAGGGCACGGTGCTGCTCGGCGTCAAGGCGGTCATCACCGAGTCCTTCGAGCGCATCCACCGGTCGAACCTGATCGGTATGGGTGTGATCCCGCTGCAGTTCCCGGCGGGTGAGTCGGCCGCGAGCCTCAAGCTCGACGGCACCGAGACCTACGACATCACCGGCATCGAGGCGCTCAACGAGGGCAAGACGCCGAAGACGGTCAAGGTCACCGCCACGAAGGAAGATGGGTCCAAAGTGGAGTTCGACGCCGTGGTCCGCATCGACACCCCCGGTGAGGCCGACTACTACCGCAACGGCGGCATCCTGCAGTACGTGCTGCGCAACATGCTGAAGTCGAAGTAATCCTGTCCAGACTGACCGAAGCAGGTAAGGGACAGCGCCAACGGGCGCTTGCGCGAGGAGTGGTCGAATGCCCCGGGTGACGGACGACCACCTCGCGGCCCGGCGCCGTCAGATCCTTGACGGCGCCAGGCGCTGCTTCGGTCAGTACGGATATGAGAGTGCGACCGTGCGGCGACTCGAAGAAACCATCGGGCTATCGCGCGGCGCAATCTTTCACCACTTCAAGGACAAGGACACCTTGTTCTTCGAACTGGCCCGCGAGGACGCCGAGCGGATGGCCGACGTGGCCGCCCGCGAGGGGTTGATCCAGGTGATGCGGAACATGCTCGCCGCTCCCGAGCAGTTCGACTGGCTGGCCACCCGGCTGGAGATCGCCCGAAAGTTACGCAACGATCCGGCTTTTCATCGCGGCTGGGCGGAACGATCGGCCGAGTTGGATGCCGCCATCACCGAGCGTCTGCGCCGGCAGAAGCAGGCCGGCCGGCTGCGTGACGACGTGCCGAGTGCCGTCCTGCACATCTATCTGGACCTGGTTCTCGACGGACTGGTGGCAAGGATTGCGTCGGGAGAAGACCCGAAGAACCTCACCGCGGTACTGGACCTGGTCGAGGACAGCGTTCGGCAGCAGTCGCCGGCGGATAGCTGAATCCCGCTACCGCACAGCCGTTGTGCTCGGTCAGGCCCTGGCCCGAGTGCGGTGATTGGGCCCGCCGCGGCTGCGCATCGTCGTTCCCGACTCGCGCAGCAGGCTGTGGATCGAGCCGTAGGAACGTCCCGTAGTAGCCACGAGCGTACGGATACTGGCACCCCCCTCATACGCCTTACGAAGCTCGGTCAGCAGTTCGCCGCGATTCTTGTTCATATCCCTCATCGACATCTCTCCCGCTTGTGATGTCCCGACGGGTACCCACACTAGAAACTCCACACACACCGATGGGCCGATTTGTCCAACGTCTTAAATTGACGTACCCGAAGATGCGGCGGTCCTTGAGGTTTCGCGGTCAGGCGAGCTCGATGAGATCCCGGTATTCGGTGGACCAGAAGTCCTCCGTGCCATCCGGCAACAGGACCACACGTTGGGGATCGAGGGCCTCGGCCGCGCCCGGATCGTGCGTCACCAACACCACCGCGCCCTGGTAGCTGCGCAGCGCATCGAGAACCTGCTCGCGTGACGCGGGATCGAGGTTGTTGGTGGGCTCGTCCAGCAACAGCACATTGGCCGTAGAGGCAACCAGGCCGGCCAGAGCCAACCGCGTCTTCTCACCGCCGGACAGGGTGCCTGCCGGCTGGTCGAGCTGCGGTCCGGTGAACATGAAGGCGCCCAACAGACCTCGGAGATCCTGCTCACCGGTGTCCGGCGCGGCGTGGCGGATGTTCTCCCAGACCGTCGCCTCGTTGTCGAGCGTGTCGTGCTCCTGCGCGAAGTACCCGATCTTGCACCCGTGACCGGGTTCCAGGGCTCCGGCGTCGGCAGTCTCGGCGCCCGCGAGCAGTCGCAGCAGGGTGGTCTTTCCGGCACCGTTGAGGCCGAGCACCACCACCCGGGATCCGCGGTCGATGGCCAGGTCGACACCGGTGAAGATCTCCAGCGACCCGTATGTCTTGGTGAGCCCCTTGGCCACCAGCGGGGTCTTGCCGCACGGCGCCGGCGTGGGGAATTTGATCCGGGCCACCTTGTCGGCCACCCGCTCGGCATCGAGCTCGGCGATCATGCGGTCGGCTCGGCGCAACATGTTCTGGGCGGCAACGGCTTTGGTGGCCTTGGCACCCATCTTGGCGGCCTGGGCCCGCAACGCACCGGCCTTCTTCTCGGCATTGGCGCGTTCGCGGCGGCGGCGCTGCTCATCGGTCGCGCGCGCGTCGAGGTACTTCTTCCAGCCCATGTTGTAGACGTCGGCCTCACCGCGCACCGCGTCCAGGAACCACACCCGGTTGACGACCTCGTCGAGCAGGTCGACATCGTGACTGATGACGACGAGGCCACCGGTGTGGTTGTGCAGGAAGTCCCGCAACCAGCCGATCGAATCTGCGTCGAGGTGGTTGGTCGGCTCGTCGAGCAGCAGCGTCGTGGCCGACCCTGAACCGGTGTCGCTCGCCGCGAACAGGATGCGCGCCAGCTCGACGCGGCGGCGCTGACCGCCGGAGAGCGTGCGCAGCGGCTGCGTCAGCACCCGGTCCGGCAGGCCCAGACTCGCGCAGATGCGCCCAGCCTCGCTCTCGGCGGCGTAACCGCCCAGTGCCGAGAACCGTTCCTCGAGCTGACCGTACTTGCGGACCGCCTTGTCGCGAGCCGCGTCGTCGGCGACCTCGGCCATCAAGACCTGCTGCTTTTCCAGGTCCGCCAGCAGCGTGTCGAGACCGCGGGCCGACAACACGCGGTCACGGGCCAGGACGTCGAGGTCGCCCTCTTTGGGATCCTGTGGCAGGTAACCGATTTCACCGGTACTCGTGACGGATCCGGCGTACGGTTCGCCCTCACCCGCCAGAATCCTCATCGTGGTGGTCTTGCCTGCGCCGTTGCGCCCGACCAGTCCGATCCGGTCACCAGGCTGCACCCGCAGCGCCGAGCCCTCGAAGGACAGCAGCGTGCGCGCGCCGGCGCGGACCTCCAGGTCCGTTGCGGTGATCACGCTGCGGTCCTCCTAGGTATGTGTCTTACTTCTCGTCGGTAAAGTTCGGGTCGCGCTTCTCCGCGCGCGCAGCAACCGCTTCCTCAAAGTTTGCGGTGAGCAGACGCACGAAGAGTTGTCCCAGGCCCTCGGCCTGCATGTGCCCCTCCAGGCTAGCGGCGTCCAGTCCACTCCAAAGTGTGCGCTTGGTCAACTCGATACCCGGCCGGGAGAACGCCGCCATCCGGTCCGCCATGTCGTAGCACGCCTCCAGCAGGGCCTCCTCGGCCACCACGCTGGACACCAGACCGATGCGTGCCGCCTCCTGGGCGTCGACGTCGCGGCCGGTCAACATGATCTCGAAGGCGCGTGACGAGCCGATCGCACGTGGCAGCAGGTAGGACAAGCCCAGCTCACTGGCGGTCAGCCCGTTGTTGATCCCCGCGGCACGGAAGTAGGCGCCCTCGGCGGCGACGCGGATGTCACAGGCCAAAGCGAGGCAGAGCCCGCCGCCGATAGCCGCACCGTTGACCGCTGCGATCACCGGCTGATGCAGCCGCCGTAGGGCGAGGATCACATCGTCGAGGATCTCCATCGACCGCAGTGCGTACGTCGGCCTGGTCAACCCGGCCACGTGCGGCACCGATCCGGCCGACTTGTGATCGGCCCCGGACGAGAACCCCCGACCGGCGCCGGTCAGCACGACGACCCGCACGCTGTTGTCATAGCGCAGGTCTTCCAGGACGCCCTTGAGCGGGACCATGACGTCGAACGCCATCGAGTTCATCCGCTCGGGCCGGTTGAGGGTCACCAGGGCGACGTCCGAGCGGGGGCGGTCGACCAGGACGAATTCGTTCTGCGCAGTCACGGACAGCACGCTATCGCGTGCCGGTGCTCACTCCTGTTCGGCGTCGCCCTGAGCGGCCTGCTCTTTCATGGCCGCATCGATGTCGAACTCCTTGATCTTCTGGACGAGGTCCTCCAGTGCAGCCGGCGGCAGCGCCCCGGCCTGGTTGAAGACCAACTTGCCCTTCTTGAAGGCCATCAGGGTGGGGATCGAGCGGATCTCGGCTGCCGCGGCGAGCGCCTGCTCGGCCTCGGTATCGACCTTGGCGAAGACCACGTCGGGGTGGTTCTCGGAAGCCGCCTTGTACGTCGGCGCGAAGGCCCGGCACGGTCCGCACCACGACGCCCAAAAATCGACCAACACGATCTCGTTGTCCTTGACGATGTTGTCGAACTGTTCTGTGGTGATGTCCTGCGTACTCACACTTGTCCTAACGTCGGGGCGTAGCGGCCTGTTCCCAGCCTATTTCAGTACAGACTGGCCAGCGCGGTTTCGGCGTGGTAGCCGGTGAACCCGCCGAGCGTGTCGTCACGCAGCCGGTTCACCCAACCCGGATCTGCCAGCAGGGCGCGGCCGATCGCCACGATGTCGAACTCTTCGGCCGCGAACTGCGCCAACAGCCGATCGACCGGGGCCGGCTCGATGGGGTCACCGTCTCGCTTTCCTGGCTGGAACTCGGTTGCCAACCCGACGGAGCCCACCCCGATCACCGGCACGCCGGTGACCTTCTTGGTCCAGCCGGCCAGGCTCAGATCCGAGCCAGGGAACGCGGGTACGTAGACGCGCCGGGTCGACGGATGTAGTACGTCGACACCCGCGGCCACCAACGGCGCGAGTACCTGCTCCAACTCAGCCGGGGTCTCGACGAGTTGCGCGTCGTAGGCGTTGGCCTTCCACTGCGAGAAGCGGTAGATGATCGGGAATCCGCTGCCGACCGCGTCGCGCACCGCCGCGACGACCTCGACCGGGAAGCGCGTCCGCGCTGCCGCCGAGCCGCCATAGGAATCGGTGCGGTGATTCGTCTTCTCCCAGAGAAATTCGTCGAGTAGATAGCCGTGGGCGGAGTGCAACTCGACAGCGTCGAATCCGACCGCCTTGGCATTACGGGCCGCCTCCGCGAACTGCGCTGCGACACCGCCCAATTCATCGGTCCGCAGTGCCCGGCCCTTGGCAACGCCCACGCTGTTGACGCCCGAGGGGCTGACGGGGACCACCCCGTCACCGTCGGCACGTTCGGCACCCTGATGCCACAGTTGCGCGGCGATCACGGCGCCTTCAGCATGTACCGCATCGGTGACGGCCTGCCAGCCGTCGAGCACCTCGGTACCGGACAGCGTCGGGATGCTGAACGGCCAGCCCGCGGCCGGATCCGCCAACCGCACCCCCTCGGTGATGATCAGGCCGACGCCGCCCGCTGCGCGACGGGCGTAGTAGGCCGCCACATCCGTGCCGGGGACACCACCCGGTGACGCCGCTCTGGTCATCGGCGCCATCGCGAACCGATTCGGGATCGTCAGCGATCCGACGGTCAACGGACTGAACAGGTCGCGGGGAGTTTGGCTCACGTGGGCGTCAACGCCCCATGGGGCGGGTCGATTCCGATTTACTCAGCGCGAATTTGGGAGTGTCCAAAGAGATAACACCAGCGTGTCCCCGGATCGGCGTATAATCGAACACATGTTCGATGTTGATTCCGATGCAGCACTGATCGACGCGATGTCCGCGTCGGCCCGTGCCGAATCGGCAGCCATAGCGGGGCGGCTGGCCGCAATCGGGGCGTTGGACAGCCTGCGGGAACAGGAGTTGGCCGAGTCGATCTTTTGGACCACTGACCCGTTCGAAGAAGTGTCCGCTGAAGTGTCGGCGGCGTTGCGGATCAGTCGGGGCCGGGCCGGCACGCAGATTCATCACGCCCGGGTGCTGCGCGACAAACTACCCCTGGTCGCCGCACGGTTCGCCGTTGGGGACATCGACTATCGCGTGGTGCGGATGATCATCGCCCGCACCGGCATCGTCGACCCCGCCGTCTGGACGGGGCTGGACGAGGAACTCGCCGGCCGGGCGCATAAATGGATGCGGTTCTCCGAACGACAGCTACGCGACCGAGTCGATCAATGGATCGCCAAACTCGACCCCAACGGAGTCCGAGTCCCACCCCCAATCGATGAGGGCCGGTTTGTTCAGGTCGAACCGAGCACCCCGGGCATGGCCTCGGTATGGGCCAACCTCCACGCCGCCGACGGGGTCGCCTTCAGTCGACGCCTTGACGCGGTCGCCGACACCGTCTGCAAACACGACCCCCGCACCCGCGAACAGCGCCGCGCTGATGCGGTGGGACCGGTGGCCCGACTCGAATCCCAACTGCCGTGCCTGTGCGGACTCGACGACTGCCCCGCCAAACAGAAACGCGCCGCCGCGGATGCGGCGATCGTGCACGTGCTGGCCAACCAATCCACCGTGGACGGCACCTCCGATGATCCGGGCTATCTAGCCGGCCACGGCATCCTGCCCGCCGAATCGGTCCGCGACCTGGCCGCCACCGGCAAGGCCAAACCCGTACGCATACCCACCGGGCACCCGGCCGAGCCCACCGAGCCCGCCGAGCAGGCTGAGGCGAAGGGTCCCGGTGAGCCTTCCGAAGCGGCTGAGCCTGGCGAGCCCAGCGATCCGGCCGAGCCGGAGAGCCCTGAACCCGCTGCTGCCGGCGAGCCGCAGTACCGCCCCTCGGTCGCACTGTCAGAGTTCATTCACTGGCGCGACCTGACGTGCCGCTTCCCCGGCTGTGATGCCCCCGTCGAACGCTGCGACGTCGACCACACCGCACCCTGGCCTACCGGGCCGACACATCCCTCGAACACCAAACTATTTTGCCGCGCACACCATTTGGTGAAAACGTTCTGCCCCGGCTGGACCGACCGTCAACTCCCCGACGGCACCATCGAATTCACCACACCCACCGGACACACCCACATCACCGAACCCCACGGCGCCGGCCTGTTCCCCGCGCTGGGCCGACCGACCGGGGACCTCAACCTCCCCGAACCCCAACCGCAAGCACCGCACCCCGGCCGGGCGGCGAAGATGCCCAAACGCAGCCGCACCCGCGAACAAGACCGCCAAGACCGCATCGCCGAGGAACGACGCCTACGCGCCGAACTCAACAACGACCTCGCCACCGAACGCGACTACCAAGCCTGGCTCGCCGAAGAATACGGACCACCACCACCCTTCTGATCTGAACGGTGTTGTGCCGCTCGGTTCGGCGTGGAAGTCCGCAGCCCCCGAGCGGCAACAACCTCACGACGCGAGATCGCGTTGATATGGTCGTCCGGATTCGAACCGCCATATCGCGTGATCGAGCGCGAACGCATCCCAACCCGCAGATGCGGCCACCTCACGCACCATCTCAGCTGCGTGTTCGGCACTGACGTTGCCGATTTGGCAGGCCACGTATGCCGCCACCACGCTGCCGGCCCTCGCCCCAGGGATCTGTGTGAGCTTCAGCGTGTACTCCCACGTGACGCCCGATCGCTGCCCGGGCACCGCGCACCACGCCTTCGTGACCTGCTCCCGGCGGGCGTCCTCCTCAACCAGGACACGCAGGTCTGCGGAGGTGCGGACGTCCAGCGCGACAAGCGCTTCCGCAACCTGTTCGACAGCGACCGACTTCAACGGCGCGTTCGCCATGGTCGAGGTGGGCCGACGGTTTCCGATCTGCGTCGCCCATGAGTCCGGCCCGCCCAACTCGGCGATGTTCTGCAGGAGTTCGACAGCGCCGTCAGTGTCGGCGTCCGCACCCTGCGCTGCCCGATAGCCGCGGTATCGGGCGATGATCTTCTCCACAGAGGCACGCTGCGCCCCGGTCGAGTAGATCGAATCAATCACGCACAGCGCCAGTGATTCTGGATATCCGAGCGGGCTGAACCAGCGCTGTGGATCACCGAGATCGCGTACGCATGCTTCGTGCAATTTTTCGACGTCCGAGTGCATGGCAATTCCTTCCGGCTATTCGAAAACCCCATCGGCTCCCGATGCGCTGGAAGCTAACGACGTCGGCCGACAGAAAGTGGTCGAGAATCCATGCAGTGGCGAAGTTATCCACAGGCCTGATCGATACGTGCCAGCAGTTGCGCGTGCTTCTTCGGCCACCAGAACAGTTTCACCGCCAGAGCCGCCAGGTAGACGACCGACACCACGGCGTTGCCGACCGACCCGAATACGGCGTCCCACAACGCGCTTGCCGCGGCGACGATGAGCACCAACGGCAAGAGCCAGCGAAACGGCCTGGCCGCCTCGGCGGCTTCATGCACGCCGCGGCCGTAGTCGCGGGCGGCTTCGGCCAGTCGTGGGTCGTCGATGTGCTCACCACGGCGGGCCGCGGCCACGACGCGGGCCTGATCAGCGCCGCTCAGGTGCTCTGACATCGGCCAGTACCGGGCCATCCGGCGCGCCATCCAGACGCCGTAGAAGGTGCCCACGATGACTAGGACCAGCACGCCGGAGATCCAGAATCCGGAGTCCAGCCAGGAGAGCACGCCCAGTACGAAACCCACGCTGCCGCCGATCGTCAGCGCCCGACCCCAGAAGCCGCGGCGCCAGACGAACGCCGGGACGGTCAGCACCGCCCGTTACCAATCTCCATCGGCCACAGCATCACCCGGTGCGTCCTTCACGGTGACGACTTTCGCGGGATCAACAGGGGCAAAAGGCATCTCAACTTCCCCGAACCACTCCCCGACACTCTTCACGTTCTTCAACACCTCGGTGGCGGCCAGGTCCCGGGCGTCCGCGTCGTAATAGTCGAACCATGGCAGGCCGGCCTCGACATAGGCGTCGCGGTCCACCGGGGTGGGCGGCGGCACCTCACCGGTGATCGCGGTCCACTGAGCCGCGCTGCAGAGATGCACGAACACCCGCCACGAACGGTCCTCGTCATAGTCGGACAGCGGACGGTCGTCGGCATACACCTCCTGCCGCATCCTGCCGCCGGCCCCCAGACCCATCGACGGTGCCGCGCAGGGCGACGGGAGCGGCCCGCAGTCATCGAAATCCACCATGGCTTCTTCGATCAGGGGACGCGCCCGCCACTCGTCGAGAGCCCTCGGGGTCAGACCGACCCCGCGCAGCTGGACACCGCCATGGACTTCCTCGCCGGTGACCTGCCCTTCGACCGTCGCCCTGGAACCGAGCGGCACGGCCACGAACTGTCGGATGTAACCGTCACCGGCGTTGATGCCGTCGAGCCACGGCTGCTCGGGTAGAGCGACGTAGTTCTGCGGGTCATGGGCCAGCCGGTCAGTCCAGCCCTCACCGCTGACCGCGCACACCTTCCCGATGCCGATCTGCAGGGCGGCGGGTTCGCCTGAGCCGAACGACAGCCACATCGCCTCACGCTGATAGACCGGCAACATGATCCCGCCGTGCGCCAGCCACTCGGCGGGAACCCGATCGGGATAGTCCTGAACCCGACGCAGGGGAAACGAACCGAGACTGGGTGGGAGCGGGTGTAATCCGGTCTCCGGAATCCGGAGGGTGCGCTCGAACGTCACCGTCGCCGGTCCCAGCATCAACCGGTCACCGACGACCTTTACCTCAGGGCTGTGTCCCATGTGTGCCTCCGTGTTCGCCTGCTGGCGACATTGGTAGCACCGAGGACCGACAGCCTGACGGCCTTGGCGGCTAGACGGTGAATCCGAGCGCGCGCAGCTGCTCGCGGCCGTCGTCGGTGATCTTGTCCGGGCCCCACGGCGGGTTCCAGACCCAATTGATCTTGATCTCGTTGACGAGGCCCGCGCCCACGAGCGCGGTGCGCGACTGATCCTCGATCACGTCGGTCAGCGGGCAGGCCGCCGAGGTGAGCGTCATGTCGATCAGCGCGACTGCGCCTTCATCGCCCTGCTCGACGTTGAGTCCGTAGACCAGGCCCAGGTCGACGACGTTGATGCCCAGCTCGGGATCCACCACGTCGCGCATGGCCTCCTCGACATCGGCGAGCAGTTCGTCAGAAGCGGGATCACTCATCGCTTGTCCTCCACGTCGTCGCTGGCCTGTGCCAGCGCTCCATCTTCGGGCCTGGCCTCCGCCAGTGCGGCCTTGAAAGCTAACCAACCGAGCAGCGCACACTTCACCCGGGCCGGATACTTGGCGACACCGGCGAACGCGATGCCGTCACCGAGTACATCTTCGTCCCCCTCAACGTTCCCGCGTGAGGAAATCATCTCGGTGAACGCCTCGACCGTCTTGAGGGCGTCGCCGACGCTCTGGCCGATCACCTGATCGGTGAGCACCGAAGTGGCGGCCTGGCTGATCGAACAGCCCTGCCCGTCATAGGAGATGTCCGCGACCGTCTCCGCGTCGTCGGACAGCGCTACCCGCAGCGTCACCTCGTCCCCGCAGGTCGGGTTGACGTGATGGACCTCGGCGGCGAAGGGTTCCCGGAGTCCGCGATTGTGCGGATGTTTGTAGTGGTCCAGGATCACTTCCTGGTACATCTGTTCCATCTTCACGAGAAGAACTCCACGGCGCGTTTGATGCCGGCCACCAGGCGGTCGACCTCGTCGAGCGTGTTGTACACCGCGAAGGACCCGCGGGCGGTGGCGGCAATCCCGAAGCGACGGTGCAGCGGCCAGGCGCAGTGGTGCCCGACGCGGACTGCAACACCCTCGTCGTCGAGCACCTGCCCGACATCGTGGGCGTGGATCCCGTCGACCACGAAACTCACGGGGGACCCCCGATATTCCATCGTCGTCGGCCCGATGATCCGCACCTGCGGAACCGAGGCAAGACCTTCCAGTGCGGCTGCGACCAGTTCGGCCTCGTGAGCCTCGACCGCGTCCATCCCGATCGCACTCAAATACCGTGCGGCTGCAGCCAATCCGACCACCTGTGAGGTCATCGGCGTGCCTGCCTCGAACCGCTGCGGCGCCGGCGCGTAGGTGGTCCGCTCCATCGTGACGGTCTCGATCATCGAGCCACCGGTGATGAACGGCGGCATCGAGTTCAGCAGCGCGAGCCGTCCGTAGAGCACACCGATACCGGTCGGGCCGAGCATCTTGTGACCGGAGAATGCCGCGAAATCGACGTCGAGCGCGTGAAAATCAACCGGCTGATGCGGCACCGACTGGCAGGCGTCCAGCACAGTGAGCGCACCCACCGCCTTGGCCCGCGACACCAGTTCGGCCACCGGGGCAACGGCGCCGGTGACATTCGAATGATGGCTGAAGGCCACCACTTTCACCCGCTCGTCGAGCTCCAGCGAATCCAGGTCGATGCGGCCGTCATCGGTCACGCCATACCAACGCAGCGTCGCGCCGGTGCGCTGGGCCAGCTCCTGCCAGGGAATCAGGTTCGCGTGGTGCTCCAACTCGGTGGTGACGATGACATCACCGGGGCCGACGGCATGCTCGAACCGCTTGTCCCCCAGCACGTATGCGACGAGGTTGAGCGACTCGGTGGCGTTCTTGGTGAACACCAGCTCATCCGGCTCGGCACCGACGAACGCCGCGATGTCCGCGCGGCCCTGCTCGTAGGCGTCGGTGGCCTCTTCCATCAGCTGGTGCGCACCGCGGTGCACGGCACCGTTGGACGTCGTCAAGAACCGCCGTTCGGCGTCGAGCACCTGCAGCGGCTTCTGCGACGTCGCCCCGGAATCCAGGTACGCCAACTGCTTTCCACCGCGCATGACCCGGCTCAGAATCGGGAAGTCCGCCCTGACCTCAGCCAGCACGGTGGGGTCGATAGTCCGTGCGGCTGTCATGTCAGGCTCCGACCGCCTGCGTGAAGCGCACGTATCCGTTCTCTTCGAGCTCGTCGGCGAGTTCCGGGCCGCCCGATTCCACGATGCGGCCACCGACGAACACGTGCACGAACTGCGGACGGATGTACCGCAGGATCCGGGTGTAGTGGGTGATCAGCAGGATGCCGCCGTGCTCGGCCTCGGCGTAGCGGTTGACACCCTCGCTCACGATGCGCAGCGCGTCGACATCCAGGCCCGAGTCGGTCTCGTCGAGGATCGCGATCTTGGGCTTGAGCAGACCGAGCTGCAGGATCTCGTGGCGCTTCTTCTCGCCACCGGAGAATCCCTCGTTGACGCTGCGCTCACCGAAGGCCGGGTCGATCTCCAGATCGTCCATCGCAGCCTTGACTTCCTTGACCCAGTGCCGCAGCTTCGGCGCCTCGCCGCGAACCGCGGTGGCCGCGGTGCGCAGGAAGTTCGACATCGAAACGCCGGGCACCTCGACGGGGTACTGCATGGCCAGGAAGAGGCCCGCGCGCGCCCGCTCGTCGATGCTCATCTCGAGGACGTCCTGCCCGTCGAGCGTGATCGACCCGGAGGTCACGGTGTACTTCGGGTGACCGGCGATCGCGTAAGACAGGGTCGACTTGCCCGAGCCGTTGGGGCCCATCACCGCGTGGGTCTCCCCCGACTTCACGGTGAGGTCGACACCCTTGAGGATCGGAATCTCGGTGTTCTCAGCGCCTTCGGCGGCGTTGACTGAGACGTGCAGGTCCTTGATTTCCAGAGTGGTCATGACTAGTTGGCTCTCGATTCAGTGATGGCAAGTTCTTTTTCGATGGCTGCGGTCAGGCGCTCACGCACCTCCGGAACAGCGATCTTGGCGATGATCTCGTTGAAGAAGCCGCGCACGACCAAGCGTCGGGCCTGCTCTTCGGGGATTCCGCGGGCGCGCAGGTAGAACAACTGCTCGTCGTCGAAACGCCCGGTGGCGCTGGCGTGCCCGGCGCCGACGATCTCGCCGGTCTCGATTTCGAGGTTGGGCACCGAGTCGGCGCGGGCACCATCGGTGAGCACCAGATTGCGGTTCACCTCGAACGTGTCGGTGCCGGTGGCCTCGGCCCGGATCAGCACGTCGCCGATCCACACCGTGTGCGCATCGGGCTTCTTGGAATCCGGATCGCCCTGCAACGCGCCCTTGTAGAGGACGTCGGACTTACAGTGCGGCTGAGCATGATCAACCAGCAGTCGCGACTCGAAGAACTGACCGTCGTCGGCGAAGTAGGTGCCGAGCAGTTTGGCGTCACCGCCGGGCCCGGTGAATCGCACGGTGGCCGAGGTGCGCACGACATCGCCACCGAGGGTGACGTTGACGTGTCCGAGTACCGCGTCCTTACCGAGCTTGGCGTGGTGCGCGCTGACATGCACCATGTCGTCGGCCCAGTCGGCGATCCAGATGACACCGAGACCGGCCGCATCGCCGACGATGATCTCGACGTTGTCGGCGTAGGTTCCGCTGCCGCGGAGGTCGACGACCACGATGGCCCGGGACAGTTCCTCGACCCGGATCTGGAGGTGGCCGTAGCCCACGGTGTCCACACCGGGTCCGTCCACCACGATCTCGATGGGTTCGGCGACTTCGGTGTCCCGCTTGACGGTCACCACGGTGGCCGTCTCGAACGACGAGTAGGCCTGCGCGGCAACACGATCGGTGGGCACACCGCCCTCGCCGAGCCGCTTGTCGTCACGGCCGACGGTCTCCACGGTCACGCCCGGGCGCTCGGTCACGGTGATGCCGGCCTTGCCGTTGGCGACGGCCGAGCCGTCGTGCAGGCCGCGAAGTCGCTTGAGCGGGGTGAACCGCCACAACTCGTCGCGACCGCCGGGCACCTCGAAGGCGTTGACGTCGAACGATGCGAACAGCTCGCCCTTGTTGGTGGCGACCCCTTCGACCGCTTCAGTCAGATTCTGTGTCACTTAACCGACCGCGCCTTCCATTTGCAGCTCGATCAGCCGGTTGAGCTCGAGCGCGTATTCCATGGGCAGTTCCTTGGCGATGGGCTCGACGAAGCCGCGCACCACCATCGCCATCGCCTCGTCCTCGGTCAGGCCGCGGCTCATCAGATAGAAGAGCTGATCCTCGCTGACCTTGGACACCGTGGCCTCGTGACCCATCGTGACGTCGTCCTCACGGATGTCCACGTACGGGTAGGTGTCCGAGCGGCTGATCGTATCGACCAGCAGCGCATCGCATTTCACGCTCGACTTGCTGCCGTGCGCACCCTTGTTGACCTGAACGAGCCCGCGGTAGGACGCGCGGCCACCGCCGCGGGCCACCGACTTGGACACGATGTTGGACGACGTGTGCGGGGCCAGGTGCAGCATCTTGGCACCGGTGTCCTGGTGCTGCCCCTCGCCGGCGAACGCCACCGAGAGCACCTCGCCCTTGGCGTGCTCACCGGTCATCCAGACGGCCGGGTACTTCATGGTGACCTTGGAACCGATGTTCCCGTCGATCCACTCCATCGTGGCGCCGGCCTCGGCCCGGGCACGCTTGGTGACCAGGTTGAAGACGTTGTTGGACCAGTTCTGGATGGTCGTGTAGCGGACGCGGGCGCCCGGCTTGACGATGATCTCGACGACGGCCGAGTGCAGCGAATCCGACTTGTAGATCGGTGCGGTACAACCCTCGACGTAGTGCACGTAGGAGCCCTCGTCGGCGATGATCAGCGTCCGCTCGAACTGACCCATGTTCTCGGTGTTGATCCGGAAGTAGGCCTGCAGCGGGATGTCGACGTGCACACCCGGCGGGACATAGATGAACGAACCACCCGACCACACCGCGGTGTTGAGTGCCGAGAACTTGTTGTCACCGGCCGGGATCACCGTGCCGAAGTACTTCTGGAAGATCTCCGGGTGCTCACGCAGGCCCGAGTCGGTGTCGAGGAAGATGACGCCGAGCGCCTCAAGGTCCTCGCGGATCGAGTGATACACGACCTCGGACTCGTACTGAGCCGCCACACCTGCTACCAGACGCTGCTTCTCGGCCTCCGGGATGCCGAGGCGGTCATAGGTATTGCGGATGTCCTCGGGCAGCTCTTCCCAGGACGCCGCCTGCTTCTCACTTGAGCGCACGAAGTACTTGATGTTGTCGAAGTCGATGCCCTCGAGGTTGGAACCCCAGTTCGGCATGGGCTTCTTGTCGAAGGTGCGCAGTGCCTTGAGCCGGGACTCCAGCATCCACTCCGGCTCGTTCTTCTTGGCCGAGATGTCACGCACGACGGCTTCGGACAGGCCGCGCTGCGCACTGGCGCCCGCGACGTCCGAGTCCGACCAGCCGTAGCCGTAGTTGCCCAGCGACGCGATGGTCTCTTCCTGGGTCAATGGCGTTTCGGGCGTGATGGTCATGTCGCCGCTCCTTGCTTGTTGCTCGGTGTCGTTTGGCTTGTCGCTGCGGTCGTCCGGGCTGGGCCGTCCGCATCGAGTGGAACGTGGGTGGTGCAGGCGCAGTCACCGTTGACGATGGTCGCCAGGCGCTGCACGTGGGTGCCCAGAATCTCGGCGAACGCCTCACTCTCCGCCTCGCACAACACCGGAAACTCCTCGGCGACGTGCGATACCGGACAGTGGTGCTGGCAGATCTGCACTCCGCGAATTGGGCCGTCCACCGGGTTCGTGGTGGTGGCATACCCGGCCCGCGTCAACGCGTCGGCGACACGCTGGGCGGTGTCGGCGACGCCCTCGGACCCCTCGGTCACGCCGGCCAGGATGGTGTCCATCCGCCGCCGCGCGAAAGTCCGCACGGCGTCCTTGCCGCCGATCTCGCGCAATTGCCGAATCGCGGCGACGGCGAGATCGTCGTAGGTGTGGCCGAGCTTGGCGCGCCCCGCAGCCGTCAAGCGGTAGCGCTTGGCCGGGCGGCCCCGGCCGTTGTGCTGCCACGCGGCCGCGGCACTGGCCTGTGCATCGCCGGCTTCGATCAGGGCATCGAGGTGACGGCGTACACCGGCAGCCGAGATGCCGAGCCGGTCACCGATCTGCCCCGCGGTGATCGGACCTTCGAGCAACAGGTGAATGATCGCGCGGCGGGTATGCCCGTCCGATGCGGGCACGACGTCGTTGACCGGCTTCGGCGCACCAGCCGAAACGGAGCCCACAGTCGTCCGACCCATTTTCACAACACCATTGTGACGGAATTCCGCTCCGGGTTCCACCAAGGGCACCCTTACGTGACCTGGGCCACCGTTGCCCGGCGAAGACCGCCGCGGCCGACGGTTACGCTGCCCTGATGGCAAGCCGCCTGTCGACCTTCAGCACATCGATCGCCCGGTGGCACGGCGACGAACGCACCGTCGGATCCCCACTCAACCCCGCCGAGGTCGTCGCGCAGCGTCGTACCCGGCTTTTCGGTGCCACCGGCACCGTACTGATGGCGATCGGTGCCCTCGGCGCCGGCGCCCGTCCCGTCGTGCAGGATCCGACGTTCGGCGTGCGACTGCTCAACCTGCCGTCCCGCATCCAGACCGTGTCTCTGACCATGACCACCACCGGCGCCGTGATGATGGCGCTGGCCTGGCTGATGCTCGGACGCTTCGCTCTCGGCCCGCGCCGGATGTCACGCAGCCAGCTCGACCGCACACTGTTGCTGTGGGCCATCCCGCTGCTGATCGCGCCCCCGATGTACAGCAAGGACGTCTACTCGTACCTGGCCCAGAGTGAGATCGGGTACATCGGCCTCAATCCGTATCAGGTCGGTCCCGCGACCGGCCTCGGCCTCGATCACGTGTTCACGTTGTCAGTACCCAGTCTGTGGCGCGAGACCCCGGCTCCGTACGGACCGCTGTTCCTGTGGATCGGCGAGAGCATCTCTGCGCTGACCGGCGAAAACATCGTCGCCGCCGTGCTGTGCCACCGCGCCGTGGTGCTGCTCGGTGTCGGGCTCATCGTGTGGGCAACGCCTCGGCTGGCCCGGCGCTGCGGCGTCGCCGAGGTCAGCGCACTGTGGCTCGGCGCATGTAATCCGCTGCTGTTCATGCATCTGGTGGCCGGGATCCACAACGAGGCGCTGATGCTCGGCCTGATGCTGGCCGGAACCGAGTTCGCGCTGCGAGGCATCGACGCTGCAGCACCGCTGATCCCCCGGCCGCTGACCTGGCCACACTCACGCGAGGACTGGGACCACTGGTATCCCGCGGGGATGCTGCTGTTCGGCACCGTCCTCATCACGCTGTCCTCGCAGGTCAAGCTGCCGTCGTTGCTCGCACTCGGGTTTGTCGCGATGGCCCTGGCCTGGCGTCTGGGCGGCACGATCAAGGCGTTCTTCGTGGCCAGCGTCCCCCTCGGCGTGATCTCACTGGCCGTGATGGGCCTGATCGGCTGGGCCAGCGGGCTCGGCTTCGGCTGGCTGTCCACCCTCGGCACGGCCAACGTGGTGCGCAGCTGGATGTCGCCTCCGACCCTGCTGGCATTGGGAACCGGTCAGGTCGGCATCTTGCTGGGGCTCGGCGACCACACCACCGCTGTGCTCGCCCTGACCCGCGCCATCGGCGTCTTCCTGATCGCGATCCTGGTCAGCTGGCTGTTGTTGGCGGTGATGCGCGGCCGCCTGCACCCCGTGGGCGGATTGGGCGTCGCCCTGGGCGGAACCATCCTGCTGTTTCCGGTGGTGCAGCCGTGGTACCTGCTGTGGGCGGTGATCCCGCTGGCCGCATGGGCCACGCGGCCCGGGTTCCGCGGGTCCACGATCGCCATCACCCTGGTCGTCGGGATCTTCGGTCCGACGGCCAACGGCGACCGGTTCACGTTGTTCCAGATCGTGATGGCCACGCTGGCCAGCACGTTGATCGTGCTGATCCTGATCGGCATTACCTGGCGCCGACTGCCGTGGCGCGCGTCACGCCAGACCGACACGGACGCACCGCCGACACCTTCGCAATCCCCCGACGCCTACGCTGAATCCCCGTGACCTCGCGTTCTGATCAACCGGTGCTGCTCCGCGGCGTCAGCAAGCGCTACGGCGCCACGACGGCGGTGTCCGATTTGGACCTCGATGTGCAGCGCGCCGAGGTGCTGGCTCTGCTCGGCCCCAACGGCGCAGGCAAGACCACCACCGTCGAGATGTGCGAGGGATTCATCCGCCCGGACGACGGCCGAGTCGAGATCCTCGGGTTGGATCCCGTCGCCGACAATGCCCAACTGCGTGAGCGGATCGGCGTGATGTTGCAGGGCGGCGGCGGATACCCCGCGGCGAAAGCGGGCGAGATGCTCGATCTGGTCGCTTCCTACGCTGCCGATCCTCTCGATCCGGCCTGGTTGATGGACACCCTCGGCCTGACCGAATCCGCCCGCACCACCTACCGGCGACTGTCGGGCGGCCAGCAGCAGCGCCTGGCGCTGGCCTGCGCCGTGGTGGGTCGCCCCGAGCTGGTGTTCCTCGACGAGCCGACCGCAGGGATGGATGCCCACGCCCGAATTGTGGTGTGGGAGTTGATCGATGCGCTGCGCCGGGACGGCGTGACAGTCGTGCTGACCACCCATCACCTCGCCGAGGCCGAAGAACTCGCGGACCGGATCGTGATCATCGATCACGGCGTGGCGGTAGCCACCGGCACGCCCGCCGAGCTGACCCACAGCGGCGCCGAGAACCAGCTGCGTTTCAGTGCACCGCGCAAGCTCGACCTGTCCCTGCTCGCCGCGGCCCTGCCGGAGAAATACAAGGCCACCGAGACGGCGCCCGGCGAGTACCTGGTCGAGGGTCACATCGACCCGCAGGTACTGGCCACCGTGACGGCGTGGTGTGCCCGGCTCAATGTGCTGGCCACCGGCATGCGGGTGGAGCAGCGCAGTCTCGAAGATGTATTCCTCGACCTCACAGGACGGGAGCTGCGGTCATGACGAGCGCTCCGAACCGGTTCGCCCCGGGCACCTTCTCCCCCGATCCCCGTCCGGCCAAGGTGCCGGCGATGCTCGCCGCGCAGTACCAGTTGGAACTGAAGCTGCTGCTGCGCAACGGCGAACAGCTGCTGTTGACCATGTTCATCCCGATCACGCTGCTGGTCGGGATGACGCTGCTGCCGTTGGGCTCGTTCGGCGACGACCGGGCCGGGACCTTCACCCCGGCGATCATGGCGCTGGCCCTGATCTCCACGGCGTTCACCGGGCAGGCGATCGCGGTGGCCTTCGACCGTCGCTACGGCGCCCTGAAACGGTTGGGCGCGACCGCGCTTCCGGTGTGGGGCATCATCGCCGGCAAGTCACTGGCGGTCGTCACTGTCGTGTTCTTGCAGGCAATCTTGTTGGGCGCCATCGGTTTCGCGCTGGGTTGGCGGCCTTCACCGCTGGGGTTGGCTCTCGGTGCGGTGATCATCGCGCTGGGCACAGCCACCTTCGCCGCGCTGGGGTTGCTGCTCGGCGGCACCCTCAAGGCCGAGATCGTGCTGGCGCTGGCGAACCTGCTGTGGTTCGTGTTCGCCGGTCTGGGCGCGCTGACCCTCGAAGGTGGCCCGGTGCCGTCGGCTCTGCGCTGGGCGGCCCGGCTGACACCGTCGGGAGCCCTCACCGAGTCCCTGACCCAGGCGATGACGCTGTCGATGGACTGGTTCGGCGTGGCCGTGCTGGTGGTGTGGGGCGCCGTCGCCGCGATCTGCGCGCTGCGCTGGTTCCGGTTCACCTGATCCACACCAGCCCTACTACGGGTTGTAGTTCCTGATCAACTACGATCAGGCCGTGCCCGGCGGAACAGCTTTCCAGCGACTGGTCGACCTGCTGCCCCTGCCAAGTCTGCGGGTCCAGCGCCTGATCGCGTTCCTGGTGATTCTCACCCAGGGCGGCATCTCGGTCACCGGGGCGATCGTGCGCGTCACCGCGTCCGGCCTCGGCTGCCCCACCTGGCCCCAGTGCTTCCCGGGCAGCTTCACCCCCGTCCCACACGCCGAGGTCGCGGTCGTTCACCAGGTGGTCGAGTTCGGCAACCGGATGATCACCTTCCTGGTGGTGCTGACCGCCATTGCGGCCGTCCTGGCCGTGACCCGGGCCCGTCGCCGCCGCGAGGTGCTCATCTACGCCTGGCTGATGCCGGCCTCCACCGTGGTCCAGGCCATCATCGGCGGCATCACGGTGCGGACCGGTCTGCTGTGGTGGACCGTGGCCATCCACCTGCTCGCGTCCATGGCGATGGTGTGGCTCGCGGTGCTGTTGTTCGTCAAGATCGGCCAACCCGACGATGGCGCGCCCACCGCGACCGTGCCGAAACCGTTGCGGCAGTTGACGGTCCTGAGTGCAGTCGTCCTGGCCGCGGTCCTGGTGACAGGCACTCTGGTGACGGGCGCCGGTCCGCATGCCGGCGACAAGAGCCTCGATCGCGTGGTCCCGCGACTTGAGGTCGAGATCACCACGTTGGTGCACATGCATTCGTCGCTGCTGGTCGCCTACCTGGCCCTGGTCGTCGCGCTGGGATTCGGCCTCACCGCGGTGCGCGCCTCTCGACCGGTCATGATCCGGCTCGCCGTCCTGGTGGTGCTGGTGTGCGCGCAGGGGCTCGTCGGGATCGTGCAGTTCTACACCGGCGTTCCCGCCGTCCTGGTCGCCGTCCACGTCGCCGGTGCGGCCACCTGTACCGCGGCGACCGCGGCGCTGTGGGCCTCGATGCGTGAGCGCGTCCCGGCCGGCAACTAGTCGGGTCCCGTCCGCGTCAGTGGTTCCACCCGGCGGCGCTCTGTGCGTCGAACGTCGCGTCGATCCGATCGAATCTGCGGCGGATCGACGTTCGTGACGCCTCGTGCGTCAGCACATACAGCCGATCGGCAAGGACCGCCTCCGCGGTGAGCCGGGCAACCTCATCGACGTCGAGAACGTCGTCACCGGCGATGAGTTGGTCCTCGACCACCTCTCCGCGCGCTCGCGCCGACGTGGCAAGAAGGTTGGTGCCCACCATCATCGGGCACAGCACCGAAACACCGATGCCGTCGTTGCGGACCTCGCGGGCCAGCACCTCCGCCAGTGCGACCACACCGTACTTGGCGACGCAGTACGCGCCGAGCCCCACGTTGGGCACCAGCCCGGCGAAGGACGCGGTGAACAGGAGATGCCCACCCTGGCCCTGCTCGATCAGTCGGGGCAGAAACGCCTCGACACCGTGAATCGGCCCCCACAGGTCGACGTCAAGGACAAAATGCCAGTCGTCGTGGGTCATCTGTGCGACCGGGCCGTCGACAGCCACGCCGGCGTTGTTGAACACCACGTGCACGGCGCCGAGCAGCCGGAAGGCCTCGTCGGCGAGGTGGGTGACCTGTTCGAGGTCGCGGACATCGCACGGCACGCCGTGTGCGTCGTGCCCCTCGGAACGCAATTGCGCGACGGCTCGGTCGAGTGCCGCGGCGTCGTGGTCGGCAAGCACAACCCGGGCGCCCCGCGCGGCGAACTGCCGCGCCGCTGCCAGGCCGATGCCGCTGGCGCCACCGGTGACCACGGCGCCCCGTCCTGCAAAGGTGTCCATCGGACCGACTCTAGGGCGGCCAGGTCATGTGGAGGTCAGAAACCGCGGTGCGACAACGGGCCCAGGCCGAACCGCTCGAGCGCGCCCTCCACACCGACGGCGAACCGCCGCTCGGCGTCTTCCCGAGCGACCTGATCGAGCTGCCGGAAACCCAGCCCTGGCTCGACCAGCTCCAGCTCCAGCACGCGAGGATCTTCCGGGCCGCCGATTACGTCGACACGGGCGTACACCAACTCCTCGGGCTGAAGGTAGAACGACCGGATCAACGCGTCGATCGCCAGGCGCCCGACCCGCCACACCTCGTCGTCAGGATCAGCCGGCGACAACGACTCCTCGGCGTAGGTGCCGGTCTCCTCGAACGCGGGTGACTGTCCAGCCGGGGGCAGGATCGGTCCCTTGGTGAATGCATGGGACTCCTTGCCGCCCAGGAACACCAGTGCGGTCTCGCCGTCGGCGATCCGGTGGTCGTACGGTTGCACCAACACGGCGCGGCCCGTGGCGTGCAGTGCCGCCGCATGGGCCAGGGCCTCGGAGGCGTCGACGAAGCGTTGCGCCCCGGCCGAGCCCGCACCGACCGCGGGCTTCACCACCACTTCACCGGCAGGCACGACGACCTGTTCACCGACCGCGAAGTGTCCGGTCGGGACCACCGGAATCCCCATACTGTGCAGATCGTCGAGGTAGCGCTTGTCGGTGTTCCACGCCACGACCTGCGGCGGGTTGACCAGATGACGCACCGAGCGCGTCCATGACAGGAACTCCTCGAGACGCTCGGCGTAGTCCCAGGTGGCCCGCAGGATCACCAGGTCGGCGTCGAGGGTGGCCGGGTCGTCCCACGGCAGCCAGCGGGCATGCAGACCGCGGTTGCGCAGCGCCGTCACCAGGCCGGCGTCGTCGCCGTCCCCGTCGGGCAGTGCCGCGCAGCCGGCCAACACGATGCGGGGATGGAACACATCCGGACGGGCGAGCTTCACCCCCGCGATGATAGGTGTGGATGATGGATGGCGTGTATGCCATCGAAGTTGCCGAGACCGGCGGACCCGAAGTCCTGAGCTACGTCGAGCGGCCCGAGCCCGCCCCGGGACCCGGCGAGGTCCTGATCAAGGCCGAGGCCATCGGCGTCAACTTCATCGACACCTACTTCCGGTCCGGGTTGTATCCGCGTGACCTGCCGTTCGTCGTCGGGTCCGAAGTCTGCGGCACGGTCGCCGCCGTCGGCGACGACGTGGCCGCGCTGGCTGTCGGTGACCGCGTCGTCACCGCCAACGCGACCGGCGCCTATGCCGACTTCTGTATTGCCCCAGCTGATTTCGTCGCCTATGTGCCCGAAGGCGTGGCTCCCGACGCAGTCGCCTCGGCCCTGCTGAAGGGCATGACCGCGCACTACCTGATCAAGTCCACCTATCCGGTGCAGCCGAACGACACCGTGCTGGTGCATGCCGGGGCAGGCGGCGTCGGCCTGATCCTCACCCAATGGGCCACCAGCATCGGCACCCGGGTGATCACGACCGCCTCGACTCCGGAGAAGGCCGAATTGTCCCGGCAGGCCGGCGCGATCGAGGTGCTCGAATACCCCGAGGACCCGACCGAGTTCGGGGACAAGATCCGCGATCTCACCGGAGGGGCAGGGGTCGCCGCTGTGTATGACGGGGTCGGTGCATCGACGTTCGACGCCAGCCTGGACAGCCTCGCGGTACGTGGCACGCTGGCACTGTTCGGCGCGGCCAGCGGTCCGGTGCCACCGGTGGACCCGCAACGGCTCAACGCGGCAGGCTCGGTGTTCCTGACCCGACCGACGCTGGCCCACCACACCCGCACGCCCGACGAATTCTCCTGGCGTGCAGGTGAACTGATCAACGCCATCGCGGACGGGTCGATCACCATCACGGTCGGCGGGCGGTACCCGCTGGCCGAGGCGGCCCGGGCCCACACCGATCTGCAGGGCCGCAAGACCGTCGGCTCCGTCGTGCTGGTGCCCTAAACCGGCTGCGCCGCGGGGAACGTCCAGGAGCCGTCGAGGATCTCGGGTCTCGGCCGGTACAGCCGCACGAGGTAGTTCCAGCCCTCGGTGACGGGCAGCAGGTTGGCCACGGCCTCGCCTTCGTCACTGCCGCCGAACTGCACCGTGGTGGCGCCGTCGGTGTCCTTGACGGCGGTGACGTTGTTCACCGAATAGGAGTTCTGCGCGTTCGGCGTGAGGTAGCCGTCCTTGTTGTAGACCGTGATGGACCAGAATCCGTCCACCGGGACGTCTTTCACGGTCAGTCGGTGCACCGTGGCGCCGTCGTTCGCCGGTGGCACCACGGTGAGATACAGCGCATCGCGTTCCGGGTTGCCGCCCCAGGCGAACGCCGAGCCGATCAGGTGCCGCACCGGCTCCACCGCATACCTCGGACCGAACATCGATCGGGTGTCGGCAAGGGTGGTGGACAGGGTGATGAGTGCGTCCCGAACTGTCTTCTGACTGGCCGGATCCCACGGCGGGATCTCGAACAACCCCGGCGCGTCGTCCTGTGAGACCACGATCGCGTCCTGCAGCGCGTGCACTGCGGCCAGGTCGGCGGCGTCGGCGGGATCGGCCAGGATGCGTACCGCCGCTGCCGCGTAGCGGCTGTCGACGGAATCGCGACTGAACGTCAGCTCGGCAGGCGCGTAGACGACGTTGGTGGTGTAGTGGTCCTCGCTGATGATCTGCAGGGACATGAACCGGCCGGCACACTCGGGCAGCGTGATGGTGACCGGCCCGGCATCGAGATCGAACACCGCTGCGGAGTACAGCGTGTCACGGTTCTGCCGGATGACGATCTGATGCTCGATCGAGCTCATCTCACGGTTGTGAAAGAACTGTCCGAAACCGCCGTCGTTGACGATATTGGCGAAGTACAGGTCGGATTCGGCACGTGCGAAGTTGTCGGGACTCACCGATTCGGTCATGCCACAACGCTGCCACACCCCGGAGGGGCGGACAGCGGGTTCGTGGACCTAGTGACCGAAGAGCGTCGGAAGCGCCAGCGCAGAGTCGATGGCCAATGCGCAGAACACGACGGCCAGGTAGTTGTTCGACTGCAGGAACAACCGCAGCGGCTTCACCGGCTCACCGCGCTTCACCCCGGAGTACAGCTGGTGCGCCATCACCAGGAACCAGGCGCCCGCGAGCAGGGCCACAGCGCCGTACAGCCAGCCGGTGGCCAGCGCCAGCGCCAGCGTGGTGAGGACCGTCAGCCAGGTGTAGATCAGGATCTGGCGGGTGACCTGACGCTCGGTGGCCACGGCGGGCAACATCGGCACGCCGGCCGCCTTGTAGTCGTCCTTGTAACGCATTGCCAGTGCCCACGTGTGCGGCGGCGTCCAGAAGAAGATGATCAGGAACATCACCACTGCCGGCCACTGGATGGTGCCGGTCACCGCGGACCAGCCGATCATCACCGGCATGCAGCCGGCCGCCCCACCCCACACGACGTTCTGGGAGGTGCGGCGCTTGAGCAGCAGGGTGTAGACGAAGACGTAGAACGCGATGGTGGCCACGGCCAGCACCCCGGACAGCAGATTCGACGTCCAGGTCAGCCAGCAGAACGACGTCACCGAGAGCACCAACCCGAAGATCAGTGCATGCCGCGTCGGCACCGAGGCTTGGGCCAACGGGCGGCGGGCGGTGCGCTTCATCACCTTGTCGATGTCGGCGTCGGCCACACAGTTGAGCGTGTTGGCACCTGCCGCGGCAAGCATGCCGCCGATCAGGGTGTTGAGGATCAGCAGCGGGTCAACGGTGCCCCGCTCGGCCAGCAACATGGCCGGAATCGTGGTGACCAGCAACAACTCGATCACACGCGGCTTGGTCAACGCCAAATACGACAGGAAGGTGGACCGTATTCGGCTCGGCGCCCCAGTGATGAGCCGGCGCTCGCGAATGCTCACGCAAATAACTCCTCAGGTGGCGTCACGCGGCTTCTACTACAGACGATGGTAGACCGCCGCCCGAACACCTCGGCACCGCAGGGTCTGTTCGGGGCAACAACCGGGTAAACGAGCGGGTATCGGTGCACGAACCAGTCTGCATCGGATGACTCCGCCCCACTAGGGTGTTTGTCGTAGCAGCATGGCAACTGCGCGCACGTGCCAGCAGATAGAAGACGAGGAAGTGAGCTTAGTGACCACGGCCGAAGAGATCACCGCTCTCACCCAGCCCAACCACCCCGATGATTGGACCGAAGTCGACAGCGTCGCCGTCGACACCGCCCGGGTGCTTGCGGCGGACGCGGTGCAGAAGGTCGGCAACGGCCACCCAGGAACCGCGATGAGCCTGGCACCGCTGGCCTACACGCTGTTCCAGCGGCAACTACGCCACGATCCGTCCGACACGCATTGGCTGGGCCGCGACCGCTTCGTGCTGTCCTGCGGGCATTCCAGCCTCACCCTGTACATCCAGCTGTACCTCGGCGGTTTCGGCCTCGAGCTGGCCGACATCGAAGCGCTGCGCACCTGGGGCTCGCTGACCCCCGGCCATCCCGAGTACCACCACACCAAGGGTGTGGAGATCACCACCGGCCCGCTCGGCCAGGGCCTGGCCTCTGCCGTCGGTATGGCGATGGCCGCCCGCTACGAGCGCGGCCTGTTCGATCCGGACACCGCCCCGGGCGAGAGCCCCTTCGACCACTACATCTATGTGGTGGCCTCTGACGGCGACATGGAAGAGGGCGTCACCAGCGAAGCGTCGTCGCTCGCGGGCACCCAGCAGCTCGGCAACCTCATCGTGTTCTGGGACGACAACAAGATCTCCATCGAGCACAACACCGACATCGCGCTGAGCGAGGATGTCCCCGCGCGGTACCGCGCCTACGGCTGGCACGTCCAGGAAGTCGAGGGCGGCGAGAACGTCGCTGGGATAGAAGAAGCGATCGAGGCCGCCCGCAAGGTGACCGACAAGCCGTCGTTCATCGCGCTGCGCACCATCATCGGCTACCCCGCCCCCACCAAGATGAACACCGGTGGCGTGCACGGCTCGGCGCTGGGCGCCGACGAGGTCGCCGCCACCAAGAAGGTCCTCGGGTTCGACCCGGACAAGAGCTTCGAGGTGCGCGACGACGTCATCGCCCACACCCGTGAACTGGTGACCCGCGGCAAGCAGGTCCACGACGAATGGCAGGTGTCCTTCGACGCCTGGGCCAAGCGGGAGCCCGAGCGCAAGGCGCTGCTCGACCGGCTGCAGGCCAAGGAGCTTCCGGAGGGCTGGGATGCCGACCTGCCGCACTGGGACCTGGATTCCAAGCCGGTGGCCACCCGTGCCGCCTCCGGTGCCGTGCTGGCCGCCGTCGGGCAGACGCTGCCCGAGTTGTGGGGTGGCTCGGCCGATCTCGCGGGCAGCAACAACACCACGATCAAGGGCGCCAACTCGTTCGGGCCGCCGTCGATCTCGACCGAGGACTGGAATGCGACCTGGTACGGCCGCACCCTGCACTTCGGTATCCGCGAGCACGCGATGGGTGCGATCCTGTCCGGCATCGTGCTGCACGGTCCGACCCGGCCCTACGGCGGAACGTTCCTCCAGTTCTCGGATTACATGCGGCCTGCCGTGCGTTTGGCCTCTCTGATGAACATCGATCCGATCTACGTCTGGACGCACGATTCGATCGGGCTCGGCGAAGACGGCCCGACGCACCAGCCGATCGAACACCTCGCGGCACTGCGGGCGATCCCGAACCTGTCGGTGGTCCGACCGGGCGACCCGAACGAGACCGCCTACGCGTGGAAGACGGTGCTGGAGCGCACCGCCAGCACCGGCCCGGTGGGTCTGATCCTGACCCGCCAGGGTGTACCCGTGATCGAAGGCACCAGCGCCGAGGGCGTGGCCCGCGGCGGCTACGTGCTGGGCGGCACCCCGGAGGAGAATCCCGACGTGGTGATCATCGGCACGGGCTCCGAGCTCCAGCTCGCCGTAGCAGCACAAAAGCTGTTGGCGGACAAGGACATCAACGCGAGCGTGGTGTCGATGCCGTGTGTCGAGTGGTTCGAATCCCAGCCCAAGGAGTACCGCGATTCGGTGCTGCCGCCGGCGGTGTCGGCCCGGGTGGCGGTCGAGGCCGCAGTGGCGCAGAGTTGGTACAAGCTGGTCGGAGACACCGGCGAGATCGTCTCGATCGAGCACTACGGTGCCTCTGCCGACGACAAGACGCTGTTCCGTGAGTTCGGTTTCACCGCCGAGGCCGTGGCGGCCGCGGCGGAACGATCCCTAGACAACTAGCAGACGACTGGCAGGAGAAGGCGAACATGACTCAGAACCCGAATCTCGCGGCGCTGAGCGCCGCGGGTGTATCCGTCTGGCTCGACGATTTGTCGCGCGAGCGGTTGCAGACCGGCAATCTGCAGAATCTGATCGACACCCGCAGCGTCGTGGGCGTCACCACCAACCCGTCGATCTTCCAGGCCGCGCTGTCGAAGGGCACCGCGTATGACGCCCAGGTCTCCGAGCTCGCCGGGCAGGGCGCCAACGTGGACGACACCATCCGCACGGTGACCACCGATGACGTCCGCAACGCCTGCGATGTCCTGGCCAAGCAGTACGAGGCCTCCGACGGGGTCGACGGCCGGGTATCCATCGAGGTGGACCCGCGGCTCGCCCACGACACCGACAAGACGATCCTGCAGGCCATCGACCTGTGGAAGACGGTCGACCGCCCGAACCTGCTGATCAAGATCCCGGCCACGCTGGCGGGGCTGCCCGCGATCACCGCGGTGATCGCCGAGGGCATCTCGGTCAACGTCACGCTGATCTTCTCGGTGGAGCGGCACCGGGCCGTGATGGACGCCTACCTGTCCGGCCTGGAGAAGGCCCGCGAGGCCGGCCACGATCTGTCCAAGATCCACTCCGTCGCTTCGTTCTTCGTGTCCCGCGTGGACACCGAGATCGACAACCGGCTGGAGAAGATCGGCTCGGAGGATGCACTGGCCCTGCGCGGCAAGGCCGGTGTGGCGAACTCGCGGCTCGCCTACGCCGCCTACGAGGAAGTCTTCGGCGCGGAGCGCTTCGCGGCGCTCAAGGGTGACGGTGCCCGAGTGCAGCGCGTGCTGTGGGCTTCCACCGGCGTCAAGAATCCCGACTACTCGGACACCCTCTACGTCACCGAACTGGTTGCGCCGCACACGGTGAACACGTTGCCGGAGAAGACGCTGGAAGCGTTCGCCGACCACGGCAAGATCACCGGTGACACCATCACCGGGACCGCAGCGGCATCGCAGGAGATCTTCGACAAGCTCAGCGCCGTCGGCATCGACCTGGTCGATGTGTTCAAGGTGCTCGAGGACGAGGGTGTGGACAAGTTCGAAAAGTCGTGGCAGGAACTGCTCGACGCGACACAGGGCCAACTCGACGCCGCCAAGAAATGAGTCCGCTCAACGACAGGCCGGAGACCGCCTGGCGTAACCCGTTGCGGGACAAGCGTGACAAGCGCATGCCCCGCATCGCGGGACCATGTGCGGTAGTGATCTTCGGGGTGACCGGCGATCTGGCCCGCAAGAAGTTGATGCCGGCCATCTACGACCTGGCCAACCGCGGCCTGCTGCCACCCAGCTTCGCGCTGGTGGGCTTCGCGCGCCGCGACTGGGCGGATGAGGATTTCGGCAAGATCGTCTTCGACGCGGTCCAGCAGCACGCCCGTACTCCCTTCCACCAAGAGGTCTGGGACCGCCTGGCCGAGGGATTCCGGTTCGTGCAGGGCACGTTCGACGACGACGAATCGTTCGAACGGCTGAAGGAAACCCTGCACAAACTCGATGTCGAGCGCGGCACCAGCGGCAATCACGCGTTCTACCTGTCGATTCCGCCGAAGGCGTTCCCTCAGGTCTGCGAGCAGCTGTCGAAATCCGGGCTGGCCGACAAGCCGGAGGGCAGCTGGAGCCGGGTGGTCATCGAGAAGCCGTTCGGGCACGACCTCAAGAGCGCCGAGGAACTCAACGCTGTGGTCAACAGCGTGTTCCCGGAGTCGTCGGTGTTCCGCATCGACCACTACCTGGGCAAGGAGACCGTCCAGAACCTCCTGGCACTGCGCTTCGCCAACGAGATGTTCGAGCCGGTACTGAACTCCCACTACGTCGACAGCGTCCAGATCACCATGGCCGAGGACATCGGTCTCGGCGGACGCGGCGGCTACTACGACGGAGTCGGCGCCGCCCGCGACGTCATCCAGAACCATCTGCTACAGCTGCTGGCGCTGACGGCGATGGAAGAGCCGGTGAGCTTCTCCCCCGCAGAACTGCAGGCCGAGAAGATCAAGGTACTCTCGGCGACCCGGCTTGCCGAGCCGCTGGACGAGACCACGTCGCGGGGGCAGTACGCCGCAGGCTGGCAGGGCGGTGAGAAGGTCGTCGGGCTCTTGGACGAGGAAGGTTTCTCCAAGACGTCCACCACCGAGACGTTCGCAGCCATCACGCTGGACGTGGACACCCGGCGCTGGGCGGGCGTGCCGTTCTATCTGCGCACCGGAAAACGCTTGGGCCGCAGGGTCACCGAGATCGCACTGTTGTTCAAGCGCGCGCCGCACCTGCCCTTCGACGCCACGATGACCGACGAGCTCGGCCAGAACGCTCTGGTGATCCGGGTCCAACCGGATGAAGGCATCACGCTGCGGTTCGGGTCCAAGGTTCCGGGCCACATCATGGAAGTCCGCGATGTCAGCATGGACTTCTCGTACGGTTCGGCCTTCGCCGAGGAGTCGCCGGAGGCGTACGAGCGCCTGATCCTCGATGTGTTGCTCGGCGAGCCATCGCTGTTCCCGGTGAACGCCGAGGTCGAATTGTGTTGGAAGATCCTGGATCCCGCACTCGATTACTGGGCTAGCCACGGTAAGCCCGATACCTACGAGTCCGGAACCTGGGGCCCCGAATCGTCGTTCGAGATGTTGCGCCGGTCAGGCCGGGAATGGAGGCGGCCGTGATTGTCGATCTGCCCGAGACCAATACCGGGGCGATCAACAAGAAGATCGTCGCACTGCGCGAAGAGGGCGGTGCGATCACCCTCGGCCGGGTGCTGACGCTGGTCGTCGCCCCCGATACCGAAGCGGTGCTCGAAGAGTCGATCGAGGCGGCCAACTGGGCCAGCCGTGAGCATCCGTGCCGGGTGATCGTGGCCCTTCCCGGGGACCGCTTGACCACGGAGGCCCGGCTGGATGCCCAGCTGCGGGTGGGCCGCGATGCCGGCGCCAACGAGGTGGTGGTGCTGCGGTTGTCCGGTCCGCTGGCCAACCACGCCAGCAGTGTCGTCACGCCGTTCCTGCTGCCGGACACGCCGGTGGTGACCTGGTGGCCCGATCTCGCCCCCGCCGTCCCGGCACAGGATCCGCTGGGCAAGTTGGCGATTCGCCGGATCACCGACGCCACGAACGGTTCCGATCCGCTGGCCTGCATCAAGAGCAGGCTCAACGGTTACACCGATGGTGACACCGATCTCGCCTGGAGCCGCGTCACCTACTGGCGCGCCTTGCTGGCCGCCGCGATCGATCAGCCGCCACACGAACCCATCACCTCGGCGCTCGTGTCCGGGCTCAAGGATGAGCCCGCGCTCGACATCCTGGCCGGCTGGCTGGCCAACCGCATCGACGGGCCGGTGACCCGGACGACAGGTGACTTGAAGGTCGAGCTGACCAGGCCCAGTGAAACCGTGACCCTGGCGCGGCCGCAGACCGGCGTCACGGCGGTATTGAGCCGCACCGGCAAGCCGGATGCGTTGGTGCCCTTGGCCCGCCGCGAAGCCAAGGAGTGCCTGGCCGAGGATCTGCGCCGGCTCGACGCCGACGAAATCTATTACGACGCACTCACGGGAATCGACAAGGTCCAGTACGTATGAGCACTGTTATCGAGCGTTACGCCGACACCGACACGCTGGTGGCGGCAGCCGGAGACCGGTTGGTGGGAGCAATCACGTCGGCGATCTCGGCACGAGGCCACGCCAACATCGTGCTCACCGGCGGAGGCACGGGAATCGGCCTGCTGAAGCGCGTCGGTGAGCGCAGCGACGAGATCGACTGGTCGAAGGTGCATGTCTACTGGGGCGACGAGCGATTCGTACCGCAGGACGACGACGAGCGCAACGACAAGCAGGCCCGCGAGGCACTGCTGGACCATGTCGGGATCTCGGACGTCAACGTGCACGCGATGGCCGCCAGCGACGGTGAATTCGGTGACGATCTCACCGCGGCCGCCGCCGGGTACGCACAGCTGCTGGCCGCCAACTTCGATGCCCCCGGACCCGAGTTCGACGTGCATCTGCTCGGCATGGGCGGCGAGGGACACATCAACTCACTGTTCCCCGACACTGCCGCAGTGCGTGAGAACGAGCGGATGGTGGTGGGTGTACCCGACTCCCCCAAGCCACCGCCGCGACGAATCACGTTGACACTTCCCGCGGTTCGTAACTCCCGCGAGGTGTGGCTGGTGGTTTCCGGAGAAGCCAAAGCCGACGCTGTCGCCGCCGCGATCGGTGGTGCCGATCCGGTCGACATCCCCGCCGCGGGCGCTATCGGTCGCGACCGGACGGTGTGGTTACTCGACGAGGCTGCGGCAAGCAAGCTCTGAGCCGGCCCACTAGCCGTCCGAGGAGCCGGGCTCCTGCTCGCCGGTTCGGTCGGCCAAGGCCTCGGCATAGCCGGCCCGGTAATCGGCCACCTGACGGTTGAGCACGACCCGGTCGGTCACCACAGCCGACCGGGTTCGGTGTTCGCAGAATCGCCGCACAACCATTCAGACGCGGTTGGCCCGCGTTTGGTTCCCCAGCGGCCATACTGTCTGCCATGGCAGACAAAGGAGACGGCCGCGCCCGCCCGAACTCCGGGCGGCAGCGCATCCGGACGCTGACGCAGGCCGCACTCAATGCCGATATGACCGTCGAGCAGGTCGACACCCTGCTCACCGATCTCAGCAGCACCCTCGTCGACCTCAACAGGTCGACCGGCGGACTGGATACCACGCTCGACCGCTTCAACGAAACCATCACCCGCATCGATGAACTCGCACCTCGCCTCATCGGCATGGTCGAGCGCCTGGAGTCGATCGTGGATCGTGTCGAGGTCATCGTCGGCATCGGTGAGGCGGTCATGGCTCCGTTGGCCGCAACGGAAAGCGCGGTGCGCGGCATGATCGACCGGGTCCGCAAGAGCGCCGGCCTGTAGGGCGGGCCCGAGCGGCACCTCGGTTACAGTGGTGGCCATGGGTGCCGGATCCGATCGCGTAGACGCACGTGCCGTGCGCGCTGCCGTGACGTTGGCACCCAGTTTGCTGGCTTCGATCTGGAATCGAGCACGCCTGGCGCCGCTGAAGAGGATCTCGGGTTAGCTCTTCGCTGCCCATTTGCTCCTGCTATCAGCTTCGAGGCGTCATGAAGCCGTCCCTGTATGCCGTTGCGGCATCGCTCTACCTGACCGAATACACCCTCTACTCCAATTCGTCGTCGGCTGTGCTGCTGAACTCGGCGATTGCCGAGTACTTCGGCATCCCGTTCTCACAGGCCGCCTATATCGGCGTGGCGTTCCTCGCCGGGTTCTGTCTCGCGTTGCTCCCTGCGGGCCTGCTGTCGCACCGCTGCCGACCCACGACCTTGTTCTTCGCCAGCTCGGTCGCCTTGGCGGTCCTCGGTATCGCCGTCGGACTCAGCCCCGAGTTCTGGGTGCTCATTGCGTTGCGCTTCCTGCAGGGCATCGCCTCGGCGGTGCTCGCACCCCAGATCTTCCGAATCATCCGGGCTCAGTTCTATCCCGACCATCACTCGGCGGTCCTGGGTACCTGGGGTCTGGTGGTCTCGGCATCAGCCCTGTGCTCACCACTGATCACCGCGTTGCTCAACGACCTGTGGGGCTGGCGCTCGTTCCCCTACGAAACGGTGGTGACCACCGTCGCGGCGATGGCGCTGCTGGCCGTTGCGCCCGCCACACCCGGCGCCGACGAAACCGCCACGACCGGACGGGTGGCGACCCCGATGGTGGCGCTCGCGGTGGTACAGCTCGCGGTCTTCCTGGAGATCGGCTGGTCCACCACGGTGTATACCAAGGTGACGTTGCTCGTCGTGGCGATCCTGCTCGGGATCGTCGTGATCGTTCTGCGCAGCCGGTCCCAGACCCCGGTCCTCTCAGGAAGCCTGGTCGTGGTGTTCGTGGCCGGCATCGCGACCAACGTGTTCACCCTCTCGGTCGTGTATGTGCTGCAGCAGGTGCGTGGACTGGATTCCTATGGCTCGGCACTGTTCCTGTTGCCGATGGCGTTCTTCGCCGGGCTGATCCCGATGCTGAGATTCGGAAGGCCGGGAGACAATTCGAAGAGCACCCGGCTGGTGTGCATCGGCTCGGCATTCCTGATCGTGGCCGGTCTGAGCCTGTTCGGACACGTGCCGCTGGGCAGTGCCGCGTTGATGGGTTGCGCCATGGGGTTCCTGTGGAGTTCGCTGGCCAGCAACGTGTTGACGAATTCGACGCAGGTCCCCTTCGATTCCAGTCTGTACCACTACCTTCGGGCGCTGGGCGCGGCGATCGGAGTGGCAACCGGGGCGACGATGATCGACGGTCTGGGCGCCGAGCTGTTCAGCGGCGCAGCCGTGTTGGTGACGGTGATCGGGGTGGTGGCGACCCTCGCGGCCCGTTCGGCATGGCAGGCAACGAGATTGGCTCCGGTGCGATGATGCGCAACCTCACGTTCGGCTGGCCGACTCACCAGCTCACCGACGACCCGCGGCTGGCCTACAACAGCATCTCGAAAACATATTGCCGGCTCATCTATGACAGCCTCCTCGACATCGAATTGGAAACCGGCAGGCTCCTGCCCTGGCTGGCCGCCTCGTGGCACTACCACGACCCGCTGACCCTGGAGCTGACGATCGCCCGCGACCGGCGTTTCTCCGACGGCACACCGCTGACACCGCAGGCCGTCGTGCAGAGCTTCGCCGGCATCGCTGCGCTCCAGGAGGTCTCACCACTTCCTGCCGCGGTGACGATGCTCGCCGGGCTCGACTCGGTCGAGGCGGGCACCGATTCTGTGACATTTCACTTCGTGCGTCACAACGCGGCGTTCCTGCGGTCACTGGCCAGCGTCAACCTGGCGATCCGCAACGCGCAGGGTCTGGGCACCGGCCGATGGCGGCCGGTCCCGGGCGGGGTGACCGACGACTCACGCCGATTGATGTTCGAGAAGGCCGATACCGGTGACCTGTACGCCGGCGCGATCGACGGCCACCGCCTCGCCGAGACCCACAACCCGGGGATCAGTTACGGATTGTGTCCCAACACTTCCCGTGGCCCGCTGACCGATCCCGCGGTGCGCCGTGCGCTGTCGCTGCTGATCGACCGCTCCGCGCTGCGGCCGATCCTCGATGCCCACGGATACTCCGTCGCCTCATCGGTGCTTACCCCGACGACCGACGGGTACCGGGACTGCTCCGCCGAGTTGGCCTACGATCCGGTGACGGCCCGCCGGCTCCTCGCCACTGCGGGCGCGCAGCGGCTTTCGTTCGACGTGGTGTTCAACAGCACGTTCTCCCCCGTCGACGCCGCTGTCCTCACCGAGGTTGCCGCACAGTGGCGAGAACACGGTATCGAGCTGGCCCTCGCCGATGTCGGCTTCCCGGAGCTGCGAAGCCGCCAGGAGGCCGGCGACTACGACTTCCGGTTCTTCTACTTCACCGGTGCCGACCCCGACCTACTGCGCTATCAGTTCGCCGTGACCCAGCGAAACATGAACCGCCGCAACGCCGCCGATGAACTGGACATCCTGCTCGACGCCCAGCTGACCTGTGCGGACCCAGACGCCCGTCGCGAGCTCGTGGATGTCATCCAACGCCGCATCGTCGAATCGGGCCTGTGGCTGCCGCTCTGCAATGTCCGAACCGTCACCAGCTACCGGCCGGACGCATTGACCGGTGTCCACCTCGACGCCGAAGCCCTGGCCCGGATCCCATGAACCCGAGAGGAATCTCGATGGATATCGCCATCATCGGCGCAGGCCTCGGTGGCCTGGCCGCCGCCGTCGCCTTGCAGCACCACGGCCACCGGCCCGTCATCTTCGACAAGACCCGCGAACTCGGCGAGGTCGGCGGCCCGCTGGGTATCTCGCCGCAGACCCTGCGATTGTTCGGTGAGTGGGGCATTGTCGATGCGTTCGACGAAATCTCCTCGGCCACCCGGTACTTCGAGAACCGCGATCAGCTCGGACAGTTGGAGAAGATCACCGACTACGCGGCAACGCCGGAGGTCGGCGCCGAACACGGCCGGTTCGGCTACGCCGACTCCGACCTTGCTCCGCGCACCGTGCACCGCGCGGATCTGCACGGGATGCTGGTCTCGGCGGTGGGACCAGAGCAGGTGCGGCTTCGCCACGAACTGTCCGGCATCACCGAGCGTGACGGCCACGTCGAGCTCACCTTCGCCGATGGCCAAGTGGTCCGGGCCGGCTTGGTGATCGCCGCGGACGGCCTACGGTCGCGGGCACGGAAGATGTTCAGCAACGACGATATTCACTATTGCGGCTCGGTGATCTTCCGAGCCGTCAGCCCCGCCGAATGCCTCGAGATTCCCAACGACCGGCTGCGGTCCTGGCATTCGGCGGACTACGCCAAGCACGTCATCTCCATGCCGGTGCGAGCCGGCAGGCAGGTGGCCGTCGACGCCACCCTCGGAGTGGACGAGCCGCCGGAGCACCTGTGGTCGGCCCAGGCGGACCTGCAGGCACTCGCCGGTCAGTTCGACGAGTTCGACCCTGCGGTCGGTCGGATGCTGCGCGCCGCCACCAGCCCGGTGTACATGCATCCGGTGTACGACCGCGACCCGATCGACCGGTGGACCACCGCGCGCGTCGCGCTACTCGGGGATGCGGCACACCCGATGACGCCGTTCGGTGGCCAGGGCGCCAATCAGGCCATCCAGGACGCCGCCGAGCTGGCCAACCAGATCGCCGCGGCTCCCGGCAGCGACTACGCCGAAGCGCTGCAACGCTATCAATGCGTCCGAACGGAACAGACGGCGGAGATCCAGCGTGCGGCACGCGGTTACGCCGACCGCCGGGCCAGGGTGTCGTTGCGGTTGGCCGACATCCTGGTGGGCTAGCCACCACAATTCAGCCGCTGTTGCGCAGCGCAGTCGCCAAACCGCTCATGGTGAGCAGGATTCCACGCTGCACCCGTTCGTCGGTGTCACCGCCGCGGTACCGGCGCAGCAGCTCGACCTGAAGGTGATTGAGCGGTTCGAGGTAGGGGAACCGGTTGAACACGGACCGGGCCAGGGCCGGGTTGTCAGCCAGCAGGTCGTCCTGGCCGGTGATCAGCTTGTACATCTCGATGGTGCGGGTGTGCTCGGCGACGATCTTGTCGAACACCCGGGCCCGCAACTCCTCGTCGTCGACCAACTCGGAATACCGCGCCGCCAAACCCATGTCCGACTTGGCCAGCACCTGGGCCATGTTCGACAACACCGTGCGGAAGAAGGGCCAGCGCCGGTACAGGTCCTGCAACACCGAGAGCCTGGTGTCGTCGTCGGCGATCCACTGCGCGCACGCGGTGCCCGTGCCGTACCAACCCGGCAGCATCACCCGGGACTGACTCCAGGCGAGCACCCACGGGATGGCCCGCAGATCGGCGATGGAGGTGGTCGGTTTGCGTGAGCTGGGCCGGCTGCCGATGTTGAGTGCACCGATCTCGCTCACCGGTGTGGACGCCTTGAAGTATTCGACGAATCCAGGTGTCTCATGGACCAATTCGGCGTACGCCCGTTGCGCCAGGGCAGCGAGCTCGTCGAGCACCTGATAGGCCGGGCCGGCTTCGTCGCCGAGCCCTTCGACGTCGAGCAAGGTGGACTCCAGCGTCGCGGCCAGCAGCGTCTCCAGGTTGCGGTGCGCGATACGCGGCTCTGCGTACTTCGCCGCGATCACCTCACCCTGCTCGGTGATCCGCAACGATCCGTTCACTGCGCCCGGCGGTTGCGCCAGGATCGCGTCATAGCTGGGTCCGCCGCCTCGGCCGACGGTGCCGCCCCGTCCGTGAAACAGGCGCAACCGGATCCCGGTCGTGCGCGCGGCTTCGACGAGGTCCAACTCGGCTCGGTACAACGCCCAGTTGGCCGCCAGATAACCGCCGTCCTTGTTCGAGTCCGAGTAGCCCAACATCACTTCCTGATGTTGTCCGCGCGCGGCGACGATGCTGCGGTAGACCGGCAACGCGAGCGCGGCCTCCAGAACCGTGGAACCCTGCTGGAGATCCTCGATGGTTTCGAACAACGGCACGATGCCGACGGGTGCGTACACCTCGCCATGAGCCGCACCCGAAACGTCGAGCAGACCGGCTTCTTTGAGCAGGATCGCCGCTTCGAGCAGGTCGGACACCGACTGGCACATGGAGATGATGTAGTTGGGCACAGCCTGAGCGCCGAAGACGGCGACCGCCCGCGCCGCCGCACCGACGATGTCGAGTTCTTTGCGGGCCAGCTCCGAGAGCTCGGCACCCTCGCCGATCAGTGGACGTCTGGTGGAGATCTCGGCCGCGAGCAGTTCGACCCGCTGCGCCTCAGACAGGGATGCGTAGTCGGGATGGACTCCGGCCCAGGCCAACAGCTCGCCGACCACCTGCTCGTGCACCTCGGAGTTCTGTCGCATGTCCAGGCCACACAGATGAAACCCGAAGACCCGCACTGCTTCTCGCAACCGGCTCAGCCGGTCATCGGCCAGCACCGCGCTGCCGTGGCCGCGCAGCGAGGCGTCCACCGTGTCGAGGTCGGCCAGGAATTCCTCCGGGGTGGCGTAGGCGTCAAGGCCGAGGTCGAGTTCGTGGTCGGGCTGGTCGTCCAGGATCTCGCGACCGGTGGCGGTCAGACGGGCGTGGATCACCCGCAACGCCCGCCGGTAGGGCTCGTCGGCGCGTGCCGGCTCGTGGCAGGCTTCGGCCAGCGCGGTCAGCTCCGCGGTGACCGCGACCAGCCGGGCCGACATCGACAGTTCCTCTTCCAGCGCGGTGATCTCGGTGAAGTAGTGCGCGAAGGCAACATGGGCGGCGCGCCCGGTGGCCAGCCGCACCACGCCCGCATCGACATTGGGGTTGCCGTCCCGGTCACCGCCGATCCAGCTTCCCGGCCGCAGAATCGGCTGCTCCAACAGGTTCTCCCCCGGCCAGCGCGCCTGCAACGCGTTCCGCACCTCGGCGTTCACCTGTGGAATCACCTCGAAGAATGCCGCTGGGTAGTACCGCAGCCCGGTTTCGATCTCGTCAGAGATCTTGAGTCGCGCCAACCGAACGAGCGCGGTCTGCCACAACGTCAGGATGTTGCGGCGCAACTCGATCTCGATGTCCCGGCCGTCGGGGGTGCGGGTAAGTCCGTTCATGCGCAGCCGCATCAACTCGGTGACCCGATGCTGGGTGTCGAAGACCGTGCGACGCCTGGTTTCGGTGGGATGTGCGGTGATCACGGGTGACACCAGGACACCGCTCAACGCGTCGGCGACGGCGACCGCTGCCAGGTCGGCCCGATCGAGCTTGAGATATGTGGCCGCCAAACTGCTGTCCTGCGGTGGCTCGCCGGCCGCCTCGTGCACCGCGCGTCGCCGCTCGCGGTGGATGTCCTCGGCGACGTTGGCCAGCAGAGCGAAGTGGGTGAAGGCCCGGATGACCGGGATCGCCTGCTGGACATCGATACCGGTGAACAGGTCTGCCAGCTCGGCCCGGTCGATCTCCGAGCGGCGAACCCGGAAGGATTCGACCCGGGCCCGTTCGACCAGGTCGAAGACCTCGTCGCCGTTCTGTTCGCGCACGGTGTCGCCGAGGATCGCCCCGAGTAACCGGATGTCCTCACGCATCGGCTCGGTGGCCTCACGGCCCACCGGAGTGCGCTGAACTGCGCCGATCGGGTCTAATGCGGTGTCGGGAGCGTCGGCCATGTTCTCAGTATCGGCGTGACCCCCCCGGGCCGCACCACAAGGCGAGCACACCAGGGACGAACCACTGTCCGAGCCGCACACGGCGATTTCTGCTCATGTGAGCAAAATAGTGCGGATATGTATGCACGGACGCCGGCCTTGACAGGGCTCATCCTGATCGCGGCGCTGATCATGAACTACGTGCTCGACCGTCAGACCAAATCCGCCTGAAACTCACCGCCACAACGGAAGGATCCGACTCCGATGACCAGCGATACTCCGCCGACCGCCGCCGAGGTCGCCGCGATGATCGACCACACCTTGCTCAAACCCGAGGCCACCGCGGCCGACGTCGAAGCTCTCATCGCCGAAGCAGTGGAGCTGGGCACCTATTCGGTCTGCGTGTCACCGTCCATGCTGCCGGTGACACTCCCTTCTGGCTCCAGCCTCAAAGTCGCTGTGGTGTGCGGCTTCCCGAGCGGAAAACACAGCTCGGCGGTCAAGGCCGCCGAGGCCGCCGAAGCCGTGCGTCACGGAGCCGACGAGATCGACATGGTGATCGACATCGGGGCGGCCAAGGAGGGAGCCTTCGATCGCGTCGAGGCTGACATCGCCGCGGTGCGCGCTGCCGCACCCACGCCGACCGTGCTCAAGGTGATCATCGAGTCAGCCGCCCTGACCGTCGACGAGATCGTCGGAGCCTGCCGGGCCGCCGTCGCCGCCCACGCCGACTTCGTCAAGACGTCTACGGGTTTCCATCCGACGGGCGGCGCCAGCGTGCAGGCGGTCGAGTTGATGCACCGGACCGTGCGTGATGCCGGACTCGCGGTGAAGGCATCCGGCGGGGTGCGCACCTTGGCACAGGCACGGGCCATGATCGCCGCCGGGGCTACTCGGTTGGGCGTGTCAGGCTCGCGCGCGTTGCTCGACGCGGCCGAATCTGACGGGGATGCCGGTTACTGAGTGAGCACCAAACAAGAACCGCCCCGGTGAACACCGGGGCGGTTCTTTGTGTTGGTCGCGATATCAGCCGTACTTGATCAGCAGCGCGACGCCGACGATCGACACCAGCCAGATGCCGGTCACGAAGAGTGTCAACCGGTCGAGGTTCTTCTCGACCACCGTGGAGCCGGACAGGCTGGACTGGACACCGCCACCGAACAGGGTGGACAGACCCCCACCTTTAGCACGATGCAGCAGCACCAGGAGCACGACCAGCACGCTGGTCACGACCAGAGTGATCTGCAGAGCCAATTCCATGGCTGTAAGACTACCGGGTGCGGTGTCCGGCCCTGGTCCCCGGGGTTACGGCAGCGGTCCGCCCGCGGCGATGGCCGACAGTGTGGCGAACTGCTCGCCGTCCAGCGACGCGCCACCGACGAGGGCACCGTCGATATCGCCCTTCGCGACGATCTCGCCGACGTTCTTGGCGTTGACCGACCCGCCGTAGAGGACCCGGACGCCGGCCGCGAGCTGCGGCGACGCCAGGTCGCCGAGCTCGCCACGGATCGCCTTGCAGACCTCCTGGGCATCGGCCGCGCTGGCCACCCGCCCGGTACCGATGGCCCACACGGGCTCGTAGGCGATGACCGCCTGGCCGATCTGCTCCTTGCTCAGACCGGCCAGCGAGCCGCGCAACGAGTTGACGCAGAACTCGACGTGGTCGCCCGCCTCGCGCACCTCAAGCTGCTCACCGACGCAGATGATGGGCGTGATGCCGTGCTTGAACGCCGCGGCCGCCTTGGCTGCCACCAGCTCGTCGGTTTCGCCGTGATAGGTACGCCGCTCGGAGTGCCCCACCACCACGAAACTGCAACCGAGCTTGGCCAGGAACGCCCCGCTGATCTCCCCGGTGTAGGCGCCCGAATCGTGCTTGGACACATCCTGGGCACCGTAGGTGAGCCGCAGCTTGTCCCCGTCGACGAGGGTCTGCACGCTGCGCAGGTCGGTGAACGGCGGGATGACCGTCACATCCACCTTGTCGAAGTACTTGTCCGGCAAGGCGAACGCGATCTTCTGCACCAGTGCGATGGCCTCGAAGTGGTTGAGGTTCATCTTCCAGTTGCCGGCTATCAAAGGCTTGCGTGCGGCTTTCGACATGGTTTCTACGACTCCAGTACTTCGATGCCGGGCAGGGTCTTGCCCTCAAGGTATTCCAGCGACGCACCGCCACCGGTCGAGATGTGGGAGAAACCGTCCTCGGGCAGGCCGAGCTGACGCACCGCAGCCGCCGAGTCACCACCGCCGACGACGCTGAACGCCCCCTTCTCGGTGGCGCCGATGATCGCCTCGGCCACCCCCCGGGTGCCTTCGGCGAAGGCCGGGAACTCGAACACGCCCATGGGGCCGTTCCAGAACACGGTCTTGGCGTTGGACAGCAGTGCGGTGAACCGCTTGACCGACTCAGGACCGATGTCGAGGCCCATCCTGCCTTCGGGGATGCGGTCGGAGGCCACGGTCTCCGATTCGGCGTCGGCGGCGAACTTGTCGGCAACCACGATGTCCACCGGGAGATGGATCACGTCGGCGTAGGTGTCGAGCAGCCGCTTGCAGGTGTCGATCATCTCCTCCTGCAGCAGTGACGTTCCTACCGAAACCCCTTGGGAGGCAAGGAAGGTGAAGCACATGCCGCCGCCGATGATGATGCTGTCGGCCTTGGTCGCGAGGTTCTCGATGACCGCGAGTTTGTCCGAGACCTTGGAGCCACCGAGTACGACGGCATACGGACGCTCGGTGGAGCTGGTGAGCTGCTCGAGCACCTTGACCTCGGCGTCGACCAGCGTGCCGGCGTAGTGCGGCAGCAAGGTGGCGATGTCGTAGACCGAGGCCTGCTTGCGGTGCACCACACCGAAGCCGTCGGAGACGAAGGCACCCGGTGAGCCGTCGGCACCCTCGACCAGGGCGGCCAGCGCCTTGGCCAGCGCCAACCGCTCGGCATCGTCCTTGCTGGTCTCCCGCGGATCGAAGCGGATGTTCTCCAGCAGCAGGACGTCACCGTCGGTCAGGCCTTCGGCCCGGGCCAGCGCGTCGGTGCCGACTACGTCGCCGGCCAGCTGCACGTGGCGCCCGAGCTTCTCCCCCAGTGCCGCAGCGACGGGAGCCAGCGAGAACTTCGGGTCCGGACCACCCTTCGGGCGGCCCAGGTGCGCGGTGACGACGACCTTGGCCCCAGCCTCGGCCAGTGCGGACAGCGTCGGCACCGAGGCGATGATGCGGCCGGGATCAGAAATTCGAGCGATGTTTCCGTCTTGGTACTCGAGGGGGACGTTGAGGTCGGAGCGGACCAGCACGCCCCGCCCCTCCACGCCATCGGCCAACAGGTCGGCGAGTGTCTTGACAGTCATTGGTATTAGAGCGACTTCCCTACGAGTTCAACAAGATCGGCGAGGCGGTTGGAATATCCCCACTCGTTGTCATACCAGGAAACGACCTTGGCCTGGTTGTCGATGACCTTGGTCAGACCCGAGTCGAAGATCGAACTGTGCGGGTCGGTGACGATGTCGCTCGACACGATAGGCGCGTCGTAGTACTTCATGATTCCCTTCATCGGTCCCTCGGCTGCGGCCTTCATCGCGGCGTTGATCTCCTCGGCGGACGCCGACTTGGCAAGCTCGGCGGTCAGGTCGGTGACCGAACCCGTGGGAATCGGCACGCGCAGAGCGTAGCCGTCGAGCTTGCCCTTGAGCTCAGGCAGCACCAGGCCGATGGCCTTGGCGGCTCCGGTGGAGGTCGGGACGATGTTCAGCGCGGCAGCGCGGGCGCGGCGCAGATCCTTGTGCGGGCCGTCCTGCAGGTTCTGGTCCTGGGTGTAAGCGTGGATGGTGGTCATCAGGCCCTTGACGATGCCGAACTCGTCGTTGAGGACCTTGGCCAGCGGGCCGAGGCAGTTGGTGGTGCAGGAGGCGTTGGAGATGATGTTCTGGCTGCCGTCGTACTTGTCGTCGTTCACGCCGAGCACGATCGTGATGTCCTCACCCGAAGCGGGCGCGGAGATGATGACCTTCTTGGCGCCCGCGTCCAGGTGACCCTGGGCCTTTTCGCGCTTGGTGAAGATGCCGGTCGACTCGACGACCACGTCGACTCCGAGGTCGCCCCACGGCAGGGCTGCCGGACCTTCCTTTACTTCGAGGGCCTTGATCTTCTTGTCGCCGATGACGATGGTGTCTTCACCCTCGAGGCTGACGTCCTGCGGCAGACGGCCCAGGATGGAATCGAACTTCAGCAGGTGAGCCAGGGTGGCGTTGTCGGTGAGGTCGTTGACCGCCACGATCTCGATGTCAGTGTTCTTGCCCTCGGCCTGCTGCGTTGCCAGGGCCCGGTAGAAGTTGCGTCCGATGCGGCCGAAGCCGTTAACACCTACCCGGATGGTCACGTGATTCTCCCTACAGTTGCCGTTAACTGAACTGCCCGCCGCCAGCCTAGTGGCGTAAACGCCGTGCCGCGCGGTCCGGCCAGTGCATCAGATTTCGCGGTCCCGTAGGGCTAGTTGGTCGACTTCGTGCGGATCCTGACCCACCAGATCGGCGATCAGTCCGTCGTCTGACAGGTCCATCGGCTCGGAGTGTTTCCAGTCGTGATGGGCCACCTCGTTGAGGCGCTTGATGATGTGATGGTCGGTCACTTCGATGGCCAATTCGCGGCGGTGGTCGAAGCTGCCCGGGGAGAAGTTGATCGAGCCGACGATCGCCCGCTCGTGATCGGCGAGGATCATCTTCGCGTGCAGCTTCATGTGCTTGAGGCGGTGGATCTTGATGCCGACGTCGTCGAGGATGCGCATTCCACTGACGCCTTCGAGCAGCTTGCCCGACTTGAGATGGTGGGCCGCGCGGGCCATGACGTGAACCTTCACCCCCCGGTGCGCCGCCCGCACCAACCGTTCGATGATCACCGGGTCCTGATACCGCTCGTTCTGGACGAACAACGTGTGCTTGGCGGTGTCGATGAACTCGGCGATGCGATGCCTACCGTTGGTCGGGCACCAGATCAGGTGTGCTCCACCGCCGGGATCGAAGTCCTCACGCGCCCAGTCGGCCTCGAAGCAGTCGATGATCTCGGCGACTTCGTAGGCGCTGGGGGTGACGACGGCGTAGTCCCGCGTCAGGGTGAAGTTCTCCTCGGTCCAGTTCAGCGACTCGACGAATGCGCGCTCATCGTCGACGACCATGGACTTCTCGTGCGTCAGGTCGAAGGCCGGGTTGCTCTCACGGACCGCGATACCGAACCGCTGCAACGTCTCCCGGGCGACGTCGTTGTCGGTCTCGCCGTCGCGCCGCTCGGGGTTGAGCATGACCTTGACGTCGACACCGCGCCGGTGGGCCGCCACCACCGCCTCCAACAGCGGCCGGTGGCTGAAGGCGAACATCTTGATGCGCACCGACCGGGTCGACTCCCCGATCGCATCGATCACCGGCTTTGCGGAGTCGTCGGGCAGGATGATCAGCGAACGCGTCACGTTGTCTCGTCCTCGTATTGGATGCGGTGCAGTTCGGCATATCTGCCGCCGGCGGTGAGTAGTTCGGTGTGCGTGCCCTGCTCGACGACGCGCCCCTCCTCGAGCACGACGATCGTGTCCGCGTCACGAATTGTGCTGAGCCGGTGGGCAATCGTGATCACCGTGCGGTCCTTCATCAACCGCTGCAGCGCGGACATCACGAGACGCTCGGACTCGGCGTCCAGCGCTGCGGTCGGTTCGTCGAGGATGAGGATCGGGCTGTCCCGGATGAGCGCACGGGCGATGCCGATGCGCTGACGCTGACCGCCGGAGAGGGTGAGGCCACGCTCCCCCACCGGGCTGTCGTAGCCCTGCGGCATCTCGGAGATGAACTCGTGGGCGTTGGCCAGTTTGGCCATTTCGACGATCTCGTCGTGGTCGGCGTCGGGCCGGCCGAACGCGATGTTGTCGCGGATGGTGCCCCGGAACAGGACCGTGTCCTGCAATACGTAGGCGATCTGCCGGCGGAGTTCGTGAAGTTTGTAATCGCGCAGGTCGATTCCGTCGACGCGGACGGTACCCATGCTCGGGTCGTAGAACCGCGGAATCAGGCTGACCAGGCTGGATTTTCCGCTTCCGGTGTGTCCGACGACGCCGACCAGTTGGCCCGGTTTCACCTCGAAGGTGACGTCGCGCAGCACGGGTGTCTCGCTGTCGTAGCTGAACGCCACGCGCTCGAAACTGATCGCACCCTTGATGCGCTCGGTGTCGATGGCGTCCGGTTTTTCCTCGACCGATGTCTCCGCGGTGAGCAGGGCGTTGACGCGGTCCACCCCGACCGAGGCCATGGCGATGGTGTTGGTGAGCTTGGCCAGATCCTGCACCGGCTTGAAGAACGAGGCCAGATAAGAGATGAAGACGGTCAACGTGCCCGCCGTCATCGCACCCGCGAGGATGAGCGCCGACCCGCGCCACAGCACCACCGCGGTACAGGCGGCCACCACGACGCCGACGATGGGCGACACCACCGATTTCACGCGCCGCGCATTGAGAGCCGCATCGACGGCCTGCTGGCCGGCGGTCGCCAGCTCACGCTCCTGCATGTCCTCGCGATCGAACGCCTTGACGACCCGGATGGACTGCAGGCCCTCCTCCGCGACCGCGACGATGTCGGATTCCCGTCTGCGCACCTCATGGGTCGCTGCCTTCACGGCCTTCCGGATCCGGGACACGAACAACAGGAGGAGGGGCGCCACGGCGAGCGCGATGAGCGTGAAATCCCACTGCAGCCACAGCATCATGGCCAACATCCCCACGATGGTCAGCAGGTCGGTTGCGATGCCCAGGGTCGAGGACGACGCGAAGCTCTGGATGGTGTCGACGTCGTCGGTGAGCGTGCTCAAGATGGGGCCGACGCGGTGGGTGTCGAAGTAGTTGAGCGACAACTGCTGCAAGTGGTGGTAGGCGCGGGTGCGCAGGTCGTTGCCGATGCGCTGGCCGACGGTTTCGGTCAGGTAGTTGGAGATGTACGACGCGATCGCTGCCACGACGGCGATGACCAGGACCATGATCGCCGCGAGACCGGCGATGTGCATCTTGGTTTCGCCGCCCAGCAGTGGCTGCAGCAGTCCGTGCAGCCACCCGGGCAGCGGGTGGTGACCGACCACGCTGTCCAGCACGACCTTGAGTGGCCACGGCGCGGCAAGGCCGGTGGCGATCTGCACCAGCAGCACGGCAAAGATTCCGGCGATCAGCAACCGGTAGGGGCGGATCAGCTCAAGAATCAGTCGCATCGGGAGCGCCGCCTCGATTGTTGGTGTTGACGTCGAAGTTTGTCGCCACACACTACAACGCCATGGTGACGTCGGCGCGACGCAATCGCGACATCCCGGCGGGTGTCGGCAACTACGCGGGCTGATTCCCCTAGCTTGCCGCGGCCTGAACCGTCAGCTTCTGTGCGTTGCGCTCGACAGTCGTTGCGGTAGCGGCATTTTCGCTCCATCCGGGCGGACCGAACAGGTAGCCGAGACGGCCACGCCAAGTCCGCGCCCGCCACACGTCGCCGACCATGCCCACGAACTCGTGGTAGTTCACCTTGATCGGATTGTGGGTGTCGATGTTCTTGGTGAGGCCATACCGGACGGGCTCACCTTCAGCGACGAAGGTGCCGAACATCCGGTCCCACAGGATGAAGATGCCCGCGTAGTTCTTGTCGAGGTAGGGGTTGTTCGCGCCGTGATGCACGCGGTGGTGCGACGGCGTGTTGAACACATACTCGATCGCGCGGGGCAACCGGTCGATGCGCTCGGTATGGATCGGGAACTGGTAGAGCAGAACGATCGCCTGCGACAGGAACACCAGCCAGGCCGGGATCCCGATGAGGGCCAGCCCCGCATAACCGATCGTGGACAGAAATGACCCGGGGATCAGCCAGGACAACCGCGTGGCCGTGGACAGGTTGAAGTACTGGCTCGAGTGGTGCACGTTGTGGGCAGCCCAGAACATCCGGATGCGGTGCGACATCCGGTGTTGCAGGTAGTAGGCCAGGTCGGCCAGCACGATGGCCAGCACCCAGACCCACCAGTGCGAAGCCGAGAGGTGCAGCGGTGTCACGGCGGCGGCGATCGCCACCATCGGTACCGCGATGAACTTGTCCAACGGCCGCAGGATGAAACCCAGCGCATAGATCGAGAGGTTTGTGCCGGTATCCCGCCAGGAGATGCCGGCACGGGGCCGGGCGGAGTCTCTGTCGAAGTGGTAGCTGAGGAACTCGACCGCCATCAGGACGAAGAACGCGGGCATGGCGTAGAGCCCGATGCGCAACGGATCCATCGCGACTACCCCTTGGCTTTCTTGGGCATACCGGACAACTGCCAGGACAGCGCCTGGCCGAACAGTTCCTCGGGCACCCTCGTCGGATCGATGCGCCGCTGCCGGATCAGCCCCTGGAACAGCGCGAGCACCACCACGGTGAATCCGTCCAACGAGACGCTGTCGTCGACGTTGTTGCGCTCGAGCGCCTCGGCCAGGATCTCGCGCAGTGAGGCCAGCGTGCGGGCGGACCGGCCCTGCAAGATCTGCATGCCGTCGGGATTGCGCACCGCGTGCAACCAGAATTCGGCCTGGATCGCCTCGAACTCGATGTCGTTGTCGGCGATCTCGACGAGCATCCGTCCCAGCGCGACCAGCGGTCCGTCGGCGTTCTCGGAGATGGTCTGCGCCACCTGGTCGAGCCGACCGGAGGCACGTTCATTCATCAGCTCGGAGAACAGCTGCTCCTTGCTGGAGAAGTTCGAATACACCGCGCCGACCGAATATCCCGCCACCGCGGCGATCTCGTCCACCGACGCCGCGGCGTAGCCCTTGCGGGCACAGGTCTGGGCGGCCGCGTCCAAGAGCGCCGCCCGGGTCCGGGCCTGGTTCTCTGCCCGCGTCCGCCGCACCGGCGTCGCCTCATCACCGTTTCGATCATCGACCATATTTCAGATAATAGTCGTTATCCGAGTTTTCGGATAGTGCTCGCTATCCGAAATATTCCATGGGCCGGTCAGCGGTCGATCGGGATAATCGGCGAGTGTCCTTCTTCGGGATCCCGGGGTATCAGCCGCAGTGGCTCGTCGGCCGCCACACAGTTGCTCGCGCCCACGGGCCTCGTTTGCACGCACTGGTCGGCTGCCGCCTCACCCGCAGCTGGCTGGTCTGGAACCGCACCAACGATGAGTGGCTCGCCGACTGCCCCGTCCTGCTGGACTTCGAGGGCGAGCAGTTAGAGCTCACTCACCAGAAAATCGACGATCTGTCCGTCACCTGGAACAGCATCGACCCCGGTGAGCCGATCGCCTACGGTGAGGATCCGAAGGACATCTCCCTGATATGGCGAGACGACGCATGCGTGCGGCTTGCCGCCTTTCACGGACAACAGCTCCACACCGTCGAACTTCTCGTGTGGAGCGGCAGCGAAACCGACCTCGCCGGCGATATGGTCGCGGTCAGCTTCGGCTTCGCCCACGACCGGATCACCATCACCAACGGCCTCGACGACAACGCCATCGAATTCGGCACACCCGAGCCCGAATACCGTAGCCACCCACTGCACAACTGAGCCGGATTCCCGCAACGTGGCGTCGACTCAGCCAAAAGGCGTCGCCAGCAGTGTTTTTCGGTGGTGGTACGCGTTACGACGTTCAGGCGTCGTCGAGAAGGTCCGGAGTCACCGCCGACTCGGTGTCGGGCAACCCTTCCTGCTTCGCCTTGCGGTCGGCCATCGAGAGCAGGCGCCGGATACGGCCGGCCACAGCATCTTTGGTCATCGGCGGATCGGCGAGCCGGCCCAACTCCTCCAGCGATGCCTGCCGGTGCTCGACCCGCAACTTGCCCGCCGCAGCGAGGTGATCGGGCACCCCGTCGCCGAGGATGTCCAACGCCCGCTCCACCCGGGCCGCCGCCGCCACCGCGGCACGCGCCGACCGGCGCAGGTTCGCATCGTCGAAATTGGCCAGGCGATTGGCAGTGGCCCGGACCTCGCGGCGCATGCGCCGTTCCTCCCACGTCAACCGCGTGTCCTGGGCACCCATCCGGGTCAGCAAGGCGCCGATCGCCTCGCCGTCGCGGACGACCACCCGGTCAGCGCCGCGCACCTCGCGGGCCTTGGCACTGACCCCGAGCCGCCTGGCCGCCCCGACGAGGGCCAGGGCTGCTTCCGGGCCGGGGCAACTGACTTCGAGCGCGGACGAGCGACCGGGCTCGGTCAACGATCCGTGAGCGAGGAATGCCCCGCGCCACGCGGCCTCGGCGTCACCGACGCTGCCGCCGACCACCTGCGCGGGCAGGCCACGGACCGGGCGTCCACGGAGGTCGAGCAATCCGGTCTGCCGCGCCAACGCTTCGCCGTCGGCGGCCACCCGCACCACATAGCGGGTGTTCTTGCGGATACCACTGGCCGACAGCACGTGAACCACCGCGTTGTACCCGTAGAGGTCGTAGATGTCCTTGCGCAGGCGTCGCGCGATGATCCCGAGATCCACCTCGGCTTCCACCACCACCCGGCCGGCCACGATGTGGAGGCCACCGGCAAAACGCAACAACGACGCCACCTCCGCGCGGCGAGCGCTCACCGAGTTCACTACCAGGCGGCTCAGCTCGTCCTTCACTTCGGCTGTCATCGCCACGGATCGTCCCCTCTCGGTGTATTCGGCGCCGGCTCCTGGTGCGCCACGTCGACCGACCTCGCAGCGGGCGTGGGAACGGTGGACTCCTGCACTGCCCGGCCCGGCCCCGTCGCGCGCAACCGGACCCCCTCCAGCACCGCGGCCAACTTCGCCGGGTCATGTAAAGGTGTACCAGGTCGGGACACGTCAGCAAACTCAACGCGGGCATTGAGGATGTTGGCTGTGCGGCTGAGTTGCTCCCGTTCCCGGTCGCTCGGCACTCGGCTGGCATCGACGATGATGTCATGCACGCTGAAGTCCGGAGCATGCTGGGCCAGAACGTGGATGTGACGCTCGGCCGAGAACCCCGCCGTTTCGCCCGGCTCTGCAGCCAGATTCAACACGAGCGCGCGCCGCGCCGTCGTCGCCCGCAACGCCGCCGCCAACTGCGGCACCAAGACGTGCGGGATCACACTGGTGAACCACGAGCCTGGCCCGAGCACCACAAGGTCGGCACTCATGATGGCCTCCACCGCCTGCCGGGTGGCCGGCGGATCCCCGGGCAGCAACCGCACCCGACGCACCTTGCCCACCGTGGTGGCGATCGCCACCTGGCCGCGGATCACCCGGCTCATCCGAGGATCGGACTCCAGACCCGCCACATCGGCCTCGATCTGCAGGGCGATGGGGCACATCGGCAGCACCCGGCCCTTCACCCCCAGAATGCGGCCGAGCTCGTCGAGTGCCGCGACCGGGTCAGCCAGCACCTCGCTGAGGCCCGCCAATATCAGATTGCCGATCGGATGGCCGGCCAGCGCGCCGCTGCCACCGAACCGGTGCTGAATGATCGTCGCCCACAATCGACCGTGCGGGCTGTCAGAAGCCAAGGCCGCCAACGCCATTCGCAAGTCACCGGGGGGCACCACGTCGAGTTCGCTGCGGAGCCGTCCCGATGAACCGCCGTCGTCGGCAACCGTCACCACGGCCGTCACGTGTGGGCTGAGCCGCCGAGCCGCCGACAGGGTGGCGTACAACCCATGCCCTCCACCGAGGGCCACGATCCGCGGGGTCATTCGCGACCCAGATCCCGATGCAGCACGTGAACGGTGAGCCCGTCACCGCCCTGCAACCGCTCCGCCAGCGCCTCGGCGATCGCCACGCTCCGATGTTTGCCGCCGGTACACCCGATGGCGACGGTCATATAACGCTTCCCCTCCCGGCGGTAACCGGCGATCACCACGTCCAACAGACGATGGTAGGTGTCGAGAAATTCCCTGGCGCCTGGTTGACCCAGTACGTAGTCACGCACATCCGGATGCTGGCCGCTGTGCGGCCGCAATTCGTCCACCCAGTGCGGGTTCGGCAGGAACCGCACGTCCATCACGGTGTCCGCGTCCATCGGCAGGCCGTACTTGTACCCGAACGACTCCACAGTGACATTCGTGTAGGCGACGGTCTCACCGCCGAACGCCCGCTCGATGCTCTCACGTAACGCCGGCACCGGGAGCGCAGATGTATCGATCACCAGGTCAGCCGCCGCACGCACGGGAGCCAGCAACGCCCGCTCGGCAGCGATCCCCTCGGCCAGGGTCTGTGTGCCCTGCAGCGGGTGACTGCGGCGGTTCTGCTCGTAGCGGCGCACCAGAATGTCGTCGGACGCCTCCAGGAACAGCACCCTCGGGGTGATACTCCGTGCGGCCAATTCGTTGCGCACCCAATCCAGATCACCGGTGAAGCCCCGTGACCGCACATCCATCACCACGGCCAGCTGGGTGATCCGCGACCCGGCGGCCAACCCCAACTCGACCATGCGGGCGATCAGCTCCGGTGGCAGATTGTCCGCGACATACCAGCCGAGGTCCTCCAACACCTTGGCCGCGGTACCGCGGCCGGCTCCCGACAGACCGGTGACCAGGACCACGTCGATCCCCGAATCTGCGTCCGCACCACCGATGATGCTGCCCTCGCGCAGATGTTCGTTCATGCGCGATCCGCCTGGCTAGTCATGTCCCCGTTACCCGTCATCCCGACACCCTGCGTCGATCATCCTCGATAAGCGTTGCGGGCGCCCCTGAATCGCCCAGTCCGCCGCCGTCTTCACTTGGCGGCCCGCCGCCGAGCGCAGCCAGGACAGCCTTCGCCGTCGCCACCCCGATCCCCGGCACCGCGGTGATCTCGTCGACCGTGGCCTCCTTGAGCCGCGCCACGGAGCCGAAATGCGTCACCAACGCCTTGCGACGCTGTTCGCCCAAGCCACGCACCGAGTCGAGCGCCGAGGCGGTCATCCGCTTCGACCGCTTGCTGCGGTGGTAACTGATCGCGAACCGGTGTGCCTCGTCGCGCACGCGCTGCAACAGATACAGCCCCTCGCTGTTCCGCGGGAGAATTATCGGTTCAGGCGCGGATCCGTCTTCTGAAGGCACCCACACTTCCTCCAACCGCTTGGCCAGCCCGATCACCGCGACGTCGGTGACCCCCAGTTCGTCGAGCACCGCGGCCGCCGCGTTGACCTGAGGGGCACCGCCGTCCACCACGAACAGATTGGGTGGATAGGCGAACCGGCGCGGACGCTGGTCGGCACCTGCCTCCGGCTGTGAATCGCTCACGTGCCGCAGGAAACGACGTCGCGTCACCTCGGCGATCGAAGCCACATCGTCCGAGCGGCCGTCGCCGGCGGCCTCACGGATCGCGTAATGCCGGTAGTCCGACTTGCGCGGCAGCCCATCCTCGAATACCACCAGCGAGGCGACCACGTCGGTGCCCTGCACGTGGCTGATATCCACGCATTCGATCCGCAGCGGCGCATCGGCCAGCCCGAGGGAATCCTGAATGCTCTGCAGCGCTTCCGATCTCGCGTTGAAATCGCCTGCGCGCTTGAGCTTGTGCTGGGCCAGTGCCTCACGCGCGTTGCGTTGGACAGTCTCGGCCAGGGTGCGCTTGTCACCGCGCACCGGTACCCGCAGGCTCACCCGCGAACCACGAAGGCCCGACAACCATGCCGCCAGTTCGTCGGCATTCGGCGGCAGCACCGGCACCAGGACCTCACGGGGCACCGGGTTGGTGGCCTCGTCGGCCGCACCACCCAGTTCGGCCTGCTCGCCGTAGAACTGGGTGAGGAACTGCTCTACCAATTGTTGTTGCCCGGACTGCTCTGGATCCGAATCACGGACCGCCTCCGGCTCCGAAGACTTCTCGACGATCCAGCCGCGCTGGCCGCGCACCCGGCCCCCGCGTACGTGGAACACCTGCACGGCTGCCTCAAGATCGTCGTCGGCGAACGCCACCACGTCGGCATCGGTGCCGTCACCCAGCACCACGGCCTGCTTCTCCAGCGCACGCTTGAGCGCCGCGATGTCGTCCCGCAGCCTGGCGGCCCGCTCGAAATCCAAATCCTCGGCGGCGGCCAGCATCTGCTGTTCCATGTCGCGGGCCAGCCGATCGGTCTTGCCTGCCAGGAAGTCGCAGAAATCCAGCACGATCCGTCGGTGCTCCTCGGCACTGACCCGACCGACGCACGGCGCCGAGCACTTGTCGATGTAGCCGAGCAGACACGGACGGTCGATCTGCCTGTGCCGCTTGAACACTCCCGCCGAGCAGGTCCTGGCCGGGAAAACGCGGGTCAGCAGATCGAGTGTCTCGCGGATGGCCCAGGCGTGCGAATACGGGCCGAAGTACCGCACACCCTTGCGCCGTGGCCCGCGGTACACCATCAGTCGCGGGTACTCCTCGTTGAGCGTCACCGCCAGCACCGGGTACGTCTTGTCGTCGCGGTAGCGGATGTTGAAGCGTGGATCGAACTCCTTGATCCAGTTGTACTCCAGCTGCAGCGCCTCGACCTCGGTGGTCACCACAGTCCACTCGACACTGCCCGCCGTCATCACCATCTGCCGGGTGCGCGGCGCAAGGCTCGCCACGTCGGCGAAATAGGACGTCAGGCGGCTGCGCAGGCTCTTGGCCTTACCGACATAGATGACCCGACCATGCGGGTCCCGGAACCGGTACACGCCAGGCTCCACGGGGATCGATCCGGGCGCCGGCCGGTACGTCGCTGGATCGGGCACGGTTTCCAGGTTACTGCCGCGATCCGACCGAACTCCGCTACCGTCGAACTGTGCGGTTGCTGGCGTCCACCCGTTCGGTCATCACGCTGCTCAGTGTCGTCGCTGTGATCCTTGCCGGATGCGCCGACGGCGATCGGCGCCCGGCCAGGACCGATGCCGGGCCGTGCCAGATCCTGTCGAACGGCACCCCGGAGCCCAAGGCCCCGGCAGCGCCGACACCGGCCACACCGCCGGCACCACCGACACCGGACCTGGCGACCAACCCCGAGATCGGCACCGGATACCGCAGTGACATGACGGCCGTCCACACCTCCACCTACGCGGTGGCCACCGCCAATCCCCTGGCCACCGAAGCCGCCTGCAAGGTGCTCCGCGACGGCGGCACCGCGGCCGACGCCCTGGTGACCGCGCAGGCCGTGCTCGGCCTGGTCGAACCGCAGTCCTCCGGGATCGGCGGCGGTGGCTTCCTGCTGTACTACGACGCCGCGGGCAACGCAGTGCGCGCCTACGACGGGCGTGAGACCGCGCCGGCAGCGGCGACCGAGAACTACCTGCGCTGGGTGTCGGACACCGACCGGACCGTCCCCAAACCCGACGCCAGGGCGTCGGGCCGCTCGATCGGGGTGCCCGGCATCGTGCGACTGCTCGACAACGTCCACCGCCAGTTCGGCAAGAAGGCCTGGCGCGATCTCTTCGACCCGGCGGTGTCGATGGCCGATCGGGGATTCGACGTCAGCCCGCGCCTGGCTGCCGCGATCGAGGCGGCCGACGCACAACTTCGGCTCGACCCCGCCGCCGCCGGCTACTTCCTCAACCCCGACGGCAGCCCCAAACCCGTGGGCACCCGCATGACCAACCCGGCTTACGCGAAAACCTTGGGCGCCATCGCATCCGAGGGGGCCAAGGCCTTCTATACCGGTGACCTCGCCCGCGCCGTCGTGGCCTCCGCCGCCGACACCAGCGGCGGGCGCACGCCCAGTGCCCTCACCGAGCAGGATCTCGCCGGATACGCGGTCAAGCAGCGTGACCCGGTGTGCACCACCTACCGTGGCCGTGAGGTCTGCGGGATGCCACCCCCGTCCTCGGGCGGTATCGCGGTAGCGGCGACCCTCGGCATGCTCGAGCACTTCCCGATGAGCGATTACAAGCCGGCCCGCGTCGACCTCAACGGCGGTCATCCGTCGGTGACCGGGGTACACCTGATCACCGAGGCCGAGCGTCTCGCCTACGCCGATCGCGACCGGTACGTCGCCGACACCGATTTCGTCCCGCTGCCCGGTGGATCACCCGAAACCCTGCTCGACGGCGCCTACCTCACCGGCCGGGCCGCACTGATCTCCCGAGGACACACGATGGGCGTAGCCGCACCCGGCAACTTCGCACCACCGATGACCATCCCGCCCGCGCCCGAACACGGCACCAGCCAGATCAGCATCATCGACAGCTTCGGCAATGCGGCGTCGCTGACCACTACCATCGAGTCGGCGTTCGGGTCGTTCCACATGGTCGACGGCTTCCTGCTCAACAACCAGCTCACCGACTTCTCGGCCGAGCCGACCAGCGTCGAAGGTACGCCGATACCCAACCGGGTCCAGCCCGGCAAGCGCCCACGCAGCACCATGGCCCCCACCCTGGTATTCGACAAGGCCGGGCCACAACGGGGTCCGCTGTATGCGGTCCTGGGTTCACCCGGCGGTTCGGTGATCATCCAATTCGTGGTGAAAACCCTTGTCGGCATCATGGATTGGAACCTGGATCCGCAGCAGGCGGTATCGATGATCGATTTCGGCGCGGCCAACACGCCCGTCACCAACGTCGGCGGTGAGCATCCGTTGGTCGACACCGTCGCCAACGGCGACCGCGATCAACTGGTCGAGGGCCTGCGCGCACTGGGGCATCAGGTTTCGCTGGCCGATCAGTCCAGTGGGCTCGCAGCCCTGGTACGCACGTCGCCGGGCTGGATCGGTGGGGCCGACCCACGCCGCGAAGGTGTGGTGCTCGGCGATGCCGGCTGACCGCTCGGTGTCAGCCCAGATCTGAGCGATACCGGTCCATCAGGACCCGGACCTCGTCCATGGCCGCGACGGCACGTCCCTTGTCGATCGCCTGGATCGCCATCACCGCGATGTACTCATCGTCAGGCAGATCCAGGCGGGCCCAGCGGGCCCCGACCGGGAAGGTGATGCCGAGTACCTCGGACCACGGGAACACCTTGAAGCTGACGAGATTCCGCACGGCCACGCCCGCCGGCCCGACCTTCAGCCGAGGCCGCGCGAACATCAGCACCACTCCGCCGATGATCGCGCCGAGCAGGGCGATCGCGACCTGGTCGGAGGTCTGGAAGACCACTCCGGTGGAGCCCACCTTCAGCAGCACACCGACCGCCACGTGCGCAAGGAAGATGATCAGTGCCGCACCGTAGGCGAAATACGGTGTCCGGTAAGGCCGGATCTCAAGATCCCAGCGGTCCCCGGCCTTCTTCTCCGTCTTCTTGTCAGTCATCTGTCCGGTCATGCCTTGGCGCGCAACTCGCGCAACGTCAGCGCGGTGGACAGCGCTGCTGCCGCCGCCTGAGCGCCCTTGTCCTCGGTGGAATCCGGCAGCCCGGCCCGGTCCAGGGCCTGCGCCTCGTTGTCAGTGGTCAACACGCCGTTGGCGACCGGGGTGGACGCATCGAGCGACACCCGGGTCAAGCCCTGCGTCACCGCATCACACACGTAATCGAAATGCGGGGTCTGGCCGCGGATCACGACGCCGAGCGCCACCACCGCGTCATGGGTGGCGGCCAATGCCTGTGCCACCACGGGGATTTCGATGGCCCCGAGCACGCGGACCACCGTCGGCTCGGCGATACCGGCGTCGGCGGCGACCTTGCGCGCGCCGTCGAGCAGCGCATCGCAGATCTGGGTGTGCCAGGTGCTGGCCACGATCGCCAGCTTCACGTTCGAAGCGTCCACTTGGGGCAGATCAGGGACTCCGTGGGCGCTCACAGGCTCGAACCCGAATCGGTCGCGCTGGGCGGCCGGCGGTCACCGAGCAGGTACACCGCCTCGTCGTAGTCGTCCATGCTCACCGCTTCGTCGTAATCCTCGAGGCCGACGAGGTCGTGACCCATCCGGTCCCGCTTGGTCATCAGGTAGCGGATGTTCTCCGAGTTGGCCCGCACCGGCAGCGGCACGCGCTCGATGATGTGCAGCCCGTAGCCGTCGAGTCCGACACGCTTGGCCGGGTTGTTGGTCAGCAGTCGCATGGACCGGATTCCGAGGTCGACCAGGATCTGCGCACCGATGCCGTAGTCACGGGCGTCGGCAGGCAGGCCGAGCTTCAGGTTCGCGTCGACGGTGTCCTCACCGGCGTCCTGCAGCTGATAGGCCTGCAGCTTGTGCATCAGGCCGATGCCCCGGCCCTCGTGGCCGCGCATGTAGAGCACGACGCCGCGTCCTTCGCGCGCCACCATCGCCATCGCGGCGTCGAGCTGCGGGCCGCAGTCACAGCGCCGGGAGCCGAACACGTCACCGGTCAGGCATTCGGAGTGCACCCGGACCAGGACATCGTGGCCGTCGCTGGCCGGTCCGGAAATGTCGCCACGGACCAGCGCGACATGCTCGACATCCTCGTAGATGCTCTTGTAACCGACCGCCACGAACTCGCCGTGCCGGGTGGGGATCCGCGCCTCGGCGATGCGCTCGATGTGCTTCTCGTGCTTGCGACGCCACTCGATCAGGTCGGCGATCGAGATCAGGGCCAGGTCGTGATCGTCGGCGAAGACCCGCAGCTCATCGGTGCGCGCCATATCGCCTTCGTCCTTCTGGCTGACGATCTCGCAGATCGCGCCGGCGGGCTGCAGCCCGGCCAGACGGGCCAGGTCCACGGCAGCCTCGGTGTGCCCGGGACGGCGCAGCACTCCACCGTCCTTGGCCCGCAGCGGAACCACATGGCCGGGCTTGGTGAAGTCGTCGATGACAGAACCCGGATCGGCGAGGGCACGCATGGTGGTGGCCCGGTCAGACGCCGAGATACCGGTTCCCACATCCTTTTTCGCGTCAACGGTGACGGTGTAGGCCGTGCCGTGCTTGTCCTGGTTGACCGCGTACATGGGCAGCAGCCCCAGCCGGTCGCAGATCTCGCCGTCCAGCGGCACACACAGGTAACCGGAGGTGTAGCGGACCATGAACGCAACGAGTTCGGGGGTGGCCTTCTCGGCAGCGAAGATGAGGTCGCCTTCGTTCTCACGGTCCTCGTCGTCGATCACCACCACGGCTTTGCCCGCCGCGATATCGGCTATCGCCCTCTCGACGGAATCGAGCCTGGTCATCTGCGCCACCTTGCCTGTTCGAATGCCAGGTCCCCAAAGCGGGACCATATGCCGACTCCAGTATGAACCACCGAAATCCAGCGGTTATTGCCAGCTCTTACTCACCGGGACCGGCCATCAGCCGTTCCACATATTTCGCGATGATGTCGACCTCGAGATTGACCGTCGTCCCCACGGCCGCCTGCCCGAGCGTGGTGAGCTCACGCGTGGTGGGGATCAGCGACACCTCGAACCAGTCGTCACCCACCGCGGACACCGTCAGCGAGACGCCGTCGACGGTGATCGAACCCTTCTCGACCACGTAGCGCGACAGCGTGACCGGAAGGCCGATGCGCACGACTTCCCAGTGGTCGAAGGGCGTGCGAGAAATCACAGTGCCGGTACCGTCCACGTGGCCCTGCACGATGTGCCCACCGAGGCGACTGTTGACCGCGGCGGCCCGCTCCAGGTTCACCTGGCTGCCGACACCGACCCCGCCCAGGCTCGACCGGTTCAGCGTCTCCCCCATGACGTCGGCGGTGAATGCTCCGTCGGGCAGCACGTCGACCACGGTCAGGCAGACCCCGTTCACCGCGATCGAATCGCCGTGACCGGCGTCAGCGGTGACCACGGGGCCGCGGATGGTGAACCGGGCGGCATCCGTCAGCTCCGCCTTGTCGACCAGGACACCCAGCTCTTCAACGATTCCGGTGAACACGCCGACCAGAGTATTCGCCTCAACCGGGAGTTGGAGAAAACGCCCGACCGCCGGGAGCCTCTACGATGCAGTAATGCAGACGCGCCCACGCTTCGCAGTCCAGTCCTTACTAGCAATCCTCTTCGCCGCGACCGCGCTGGTCGCGGGTTGCTCGTCGTCGTCCTCGGAGAAGTCGACCGCCCCGCTGCCCGACGCGGCCCAGCTCCTTCAGGAGTCAGCGGCCTCGACCAAGGCTCAGCAGAGCGTCCACCTCCTGCTGACCGTGCAGGGCAAGATCGAGGGTCTTCCCGTCGAGAAGCTCGACGGTGACCTGACCAATGCCCCCGAGGTGGCCGCCCAGGGCACCGCCGATCTCATCTTCATGGGTCAGAAACTGGCTGACGCCAAGTTTGTTGTCTCCGGTGGCGATCTGTATGCCGCGCTGACCCCGGGCGACCCGCTGTCCAATTACGGGCCGGCCGAGAAGATCTACGACATCTCGGCCATCCTGAACCCCGACACCGGATTGGCCAACCTGCTGGCGAATTTCAGCGACGCCAAGGCCGACGGCCGCGAATCGATCAACGGCACCGAGGGCGTCCGGGTGACCGGCAACGTCAGCGCCGATGCGGTCAACAAGATCGCCCCGCAGCTCAAGGCCACCGGCCCGGTCCCCGGCACCGCCTGGATCACCGAGGACGGAGACCACACCCTGCTGCAGGCCAAGCTCGAACCCACCCCCGGAAACAGCGTCACCATGACCCTGACTGACTGGGGTAAGCAGGTCACCGTCGCCAAGCCCGCGTCCTGATGCGGGCCGCGCAAGCGGTGAGTGGCGGCCGTAGCCGCCACATCGCGATCAGCGCGGGCAGCCTCGCCGTGCTGCTCGGTGCCCTCGACACCTATGTCGTGGTCACGATCATGACCGACATCATGTCCGACGTCGGGATCGCGATAAACAAGATCCAGCAGGTCACGCCGATCATCACCGGCTATCTGCTGGGCTATATCGCGGCCATGCCGCTGCTGGGCCGGGCCTCGGACCGGTTCGGCCGCAAGATGCTGATCCAGGTCGGTCTGGCCGGCTTCGCGGTCGGCTCGGTGGTCACCGCGCTGTCCGGCGATCTGCAGAGCCTGAACATGCTGATTTTCGGTCGGGTCATCCAGGGCATCGCCAGCGGTGCCCTGCTACCCGTGACCCTGGCGCTGGCCGCTGATCTGTGGGCGGCGCGCAGCCGCGCTGCCGTACTGGGCGGCGTCGGAGCCGCACAGGAATTCGGCAGCGTCCTGGGTCCGCTGTACGGCATCGGTGCCGTCGCGCTGTTCCATCACTGGGAGGCCGTGTTCTGGATCAACGTGCCGCTGGCCGTCATCGCCATGGTGATGATCCACTTCAGCCTGCCGGGCAAGGAGCCCAGCGACCACCCCGAAAAGGTTGATGTCGTCGGCGGCCTCCTGCTGGCCATTGCGTTGGGCCTGGCTGTCGTGGGTCTGTACAACCCGGAGCCGGACGGCAAGCATGTGCTGCCCGAGTGGGGCCCACCGCTACTGATCGGCGCGGTGGTGGCAGCTGTTGCGTTCTTCGTGTGGGAGAAGATGGCCCGCACCCGGCTGATCGAACCCGCCGGGGTGAAGTTCCGGCCGTTCCTGGCCGCGCTCGCCGCCTCCCTGTGCACCGGCGCCGCCCTGATGGTCACGCTGGTCAACGTAGAACTGTTCGGCCAGGGCGTGCTCGGCAAGGACAAGTACGACGCGGCCTTCCTGCTGCTGCGATTCCTGATCGCTCTGCCGATCGGCGCGCTGATCGGTGGCTGGATCGCCACCCGCGTCGGGGATCGCATCGTCAGCTTCGTCGGCCTGATGATCGCGGCCGGCGGCTTCTGGCTGATCACCCACTGGTCGATCGACGTGCTCGACAAGACCCACGACCTGGTCCTGTTCCAGTTGCCGGTGCTCGACACCGATCTGGCGATCGTGGGTCTGGGCCTCGGGTTGGTGATCGCCCCGCTGACGTCGGCCACGCTACGGGTGGTACCCGCCGCGCAGCACGGTATCGCCTCGGCATTCGTCGTGGTGGCCCGGATGATCGGCATGCTGATCGGCATGGCGGCACTGTCCGCCTGGGGTCTGTTCCGCTTCAATCAGCACCTGGCCAGCTTGGCGGCCGCCGCGAACACCAGCCAAATGTCGTTGCAGGAGCGGCTGGCGTCGCAAGCCGTCCGCTATCGCGAGGCGTATGTGTCGATGTACGGCGACATTTTCGGGATCACCGCGATCGTCTGTGTGGTGGGCGCGGTGCTCGGCCTGCTGATCGCCGCGCGAAACGTCCACGTCGACGAGTTGGCGGGACCTCCCGAAAGCGGCGACGCCGGTGCGAGCGATGACACGTCGACCGGGCAGCTGTTCCTGCCGACGGAGGCCCTTCCGGTTCAGTCCGCCGACCAAGAGGTTCAGCACACCGACCAGCCGCCGGGACGCCACCGATCCAGCTGATCGGTTCAGCAGCGCTCCACCCCGGGACGCAGCAAACGTGGTGCCCGGTCGGCCTCATCCGGCCGACTGGGCAGCACGAGGCGTAGCGGGGCGCTCACCAGCGCCCGGAGTGTGCGGGGAGTCCATGATGTGCTGGGGAGCCAATCCTGCAGGGCAGTCATATGTGCGTCCTTTGCTCGCGTACACCCGGTGCACATTCGGCAGCGAACGCGCTTTGGTACGAGTGTACCGATCATGACCGACAATGCTCGTCATTTCAGGACCGTAACTTAGGTCACCCTAACCCAGGCTGGCTAACGGCTGCGTGCCTTCTGTCAGTTGGGCACGAGGCTCAGGCGAACATCCGGACCGATGGCGGTGATGCCATCGAACCGCCAGCGCTGCGCGTGCACCATGCTCAGCACCCCGATGTCGTCGACCGCGGTGATCGGCCCGCCCAGCAGAATCGGTGCCACGTAAGCCACGATCCGGTTGACCACCCCGGCCCGCAGGAAGGCCCCGGCCAGGGTCGGCCCGCCTTCCAGAAAGACGTCGGTCCGGTCGCCGAGCGACCGCATCACCTCGTGCGGATCATGCGTCCGGATCAGCATCGTGTGCGAATCGTCGTTGAGCACCTTGGCGTCCAACGACACCTCCCGCATCCCCACCACCACCCGCAGCGGTTGGTGATCGGTGAGCGTGCCGTCGGCCCGACGTGCGGTCAGCGCCGGATCGTCGACGAACACCGTCCCGGTGCCGACCACGATGGCATCCGCCGCCGCCCGCTTGCGATGAACGTCCGCGCGGGCAGCCTCACTGGTGATCCACTGGCTGGAACCGTCCGCAGCGGCGCTACGACCGTCCACGCTGGTGGCGAATTTCCATGTGACATGGGGTGATCCGGTGCGCTGCTTGTGCAGCCACTCACGCAACGGTCCCTTCTCGACCTCGTCGGCCAGGAGTCCGGCGCTGACGGTGACGCCGGCATCGGCGAGGCGTTGCGCCCCACCCGCCGCGGCGGGATTGGGGTCGGACACCGCATAGACGACGTGCGAAACCCCTGATGCCAGAAGCGCATCCACGCACGGCGGGGTCCTGCCGTGGTGGTTGCACGGCTCCAGGGTGACGACGGCGGTGCCGCCCTTGGCCCGGTCGCCGGCCGCCTGCAGTGCCACCACCTCGGCGTGCGGGCCGCCGGTCGGCTGAGTTCCCCCGACCCCGGAGATCTGGCCGTCACGGTCCAGGATCACCGCGCCGACCGGCGGATTGGGATAGGTCGAGCCCTTGACCTGTTCGGCTTGCTCGATGGCCAGCCGCATCACGGACTCGGGCGTCATAGCGCCAAGTGTCTCGAGGCGCTCGCGGCCTGCCGGCGCAGGGATTTCACCGCGGCGGCCGGATCGGCCGCGCTGTACACCGCGGAGCCGGCGACGAAGCAGTCCACACCGGCCTCGGCCGCCTGCTCGATGGTGTCGGCGTTGATGCCGCCGTCGATCTCCACGACGATGGTCAGCTCGCCGGAATCGACGAGGCGGCGCACCGTGCTCACCTTGGTGAGCACCTCCGGGATGAACTTCTGCCCACCGAACCCGGGCTCCACCGACATCACCAGGAGGGTGTCGAATTCCTTGAGGATCTCCAGATACGGCTCCAGCGGGGTGCCGGGTTTCACCGAAAGGCCGGCCTTCGCGCCGGCGGCGCGGATATCGCGGGCCACGCCGATCGGGTTGTCGGTCGCTTCGGCGTGGAAGGTGACGTTGTAGGCACCCGCCTCGGCGTACGGCGGCGCCCAGCGCTCCGGCTGATCGATCATCAGGTGGCAGTCCATCGGGATATCGGTCACCTTGAGCAAGGACTCCACGACGGGCATGCCCAGCGTCAGGTTGGGCACGAAGTGGTTGTCCATGACATCGACATGCAACCAGTCGGCCCCGGCTACCGCGGCTACCTCATCGGCCAGCCGCGCGAAATCTGCGGACAGGATGGACGGGGCGATCAGGGGTTCTGCCATGGCGATCAGCCTACTTTCAGGGCGGCAGCGAACATCGCATCGGTCCCGTGCCGATGCGGCCACAGCTGGACGTGCGGTCCGTCACCGAGGTCGTCGGCCGGGGCAAACAACTCCCGGGTGTCCAGTTGAGTCACCGGATACCGCCGCACCGCGTCGGCCACCACGCCGACCGTTTCGGCAAGGTGCGGCGAACAGGTCGCGTAGAGGACAACGCCGCCGGGGCGGGTCAGGGCGATGGCCGCAGCCAGCAGTTCACGCTGCAGTTTCGCCAGTCCGGGGACGTCGCCGGGCTGACGGCGCCACCGCGCCTCGGGGCGTCGGCGCAGCGCACCCAGCCCGGTGCAGGGGGCGTCGACGAGAACGCGGTCGAATCCTGGTTCGAGACCCGATTCCCGCCCGTCCACGCGGCGCACGTCGACGTCGAGCCCCCGGGTGTTCTCCTCGACCAGGTCGGCGCGGCGCGGGGCAGGTTCGACCGCGGTGACCCGGGCCCCCGAGGCCGCACCGATCGCGGCCAGCAAAGCGGTCTTGCCGCCGGGGCCGGCACACAGGTCCAGCCAGCGCCCGTTGTCCGGGCCGTCGAGCTCGGCCAGGGTCAGGGCGCGGGCCACCAGTTGGCTGCCTTCGTCCTGCACCTGGGCCGCGCCGTCGCGCACCGCCGCCAACTGTCCGGGATCACCGCCCGGCAGATAGACGGCATACGGCGAGTAGCGGCCGACGGTGCCGTCCGCTTGTTCCGCCAGTTCGGCCGCCGTCATCGCCGTGGGCCGCGCCGCCAGGTGCACCACGGGTCGCTCGTCGTCACTGGCCAGCAGGGCGTCGAGCTCCCCCGCCCTGGCGCCCAGCGCGTCGGTGAAAGCCTGGGCGATCCACCGCGGGTGAGCGTGCAGGAATGCGGCGTGTCCGACCGGATCGGTGGATGCCGGCGGCGCGAGCTGCTCCATCCATTCCTGTTCCGTACTACGCGAGATGGTCCGGAGCACACCGTTGACGAAACCTGCTCGGGCCGTGTCGAATTCGATGCCGGCCTGTTCGACGGTGGTGGACACCGCGGCGTGCGGCTCGACGCGCGTCCGCAACAGTTGGTAAGTGCCCAGGCGCAACAGGTCGAGCAGCACGGGATCGATCCGCTCGGGCGGGCGTCCGGCGGCCGCCTCAATGACGGCGTCGAGCAGTCCCCGGGTGCGACAGGCGCCGTAGGTCAGCTCGGTGGCGAAGGCTGCGTCGCGGCCCTCGATCCCCCGCTCCCGCAGCAGCGCGGGCAGTGCCAGGTTGGCGTAGGAATCGCGCTCCGACACCGCGCGCAGCACATCGAAGGCGGCCCGGCGAGCGGGATCCAACGGGGTGCGCCGGTGCTGGCGGTTGCGTTGCGGCGAACCGTTGGGACGGTTCGGCCTGTTGTTCATGAGGCGCGCACCGATTCGTCGAGCCGCGCGCCGCGGGCCCAGTCGGCAGCGTTCATGAGTTTCTTTCCGGGCGGCTGGATCTGCCCGAGCCGGACGGGTTGCGAGCTGGTACCGACCAGCACCGCGTTGCGTTCGACGCGGATCTCACCGGGGTCCAACGAATCTTCCGACGGCTCCAGCGTGACCGGCCCGACCTTTACCCGCAGGTCCCCGATCATCGTCCAGGCACCGGGATTCGGGGTGACGGCTCGGATCCGGCGGTCGATGACGTGGGCCGGCAGGTCCCAGCGCACCCGGGCCGACTCCACGGTGATCTTGGGTGCCAGGCTGACTCCGTCGGCCGGTTGCGGCACCGCGGTCAGTGCTCCCTCGGCGATGCCGTCCAGAGTGGACTCCAGCAATGCGGCACCCGAATCAGCAAGTCGCCCAAGTAGATCGCCCGCCGTGTCGGTGTCGCGGACCCGCTCGGTCACCACTCCGTAGACCGGACCGGAATCGAGGGCCGGCTCGATCAGGAACGTCGTCGCTCCGGTCACCTCTTCACCCGCCGCCAGGGAGGCCTGCACCGGAGCGGCCCCGCGCCACGCCGGCAGCAACGAGAAGTGCAGATTGATCCAGCCGTGCTGCGGCACCGCCAGCAGGCGCTCGCTCAGCAGCGCACCGTAGGCGACCACCGCACAGCAGTCCGGCGCCAGCTCGGACAGCTCGGCGACGAACTCGTCGGAGTTGGGCTTCGCCGGTCGCAGGACCGGTATGTCGTGCTCGAGCGCCAGCTTCGCGACGGGTGACGGGGCAGGTTTCCCGCGGCGCCCGGCGGCGGCGTCGGGCCGCGTCAGCACCGCGACCACATCGTGGCGGGGCGAGTCGATCAGCCGCTGCAACGACGGGAGGGCGGGCTCTGGGGTTCCGGCAAAGACAAGACGCACCCGACCAGTTTAGGGATTCGGAGTGCTGCTTCCCTAATGCGGCGGCCGGTAGTACTCCCGCTCGGAGACGCCGGCCAGCGGCGCCAGGTACACCCACGGGATCGTCCCGACCAGCCGGTTGAGGGTCGCCACGGCGTCGTTGTAGTACTGCCGGGCGAACGCCAGCTTGTTCTCCGTGTCGGCCAGGTTCTCCTGCAGGTTCAGGAAGTTGGCCGACGAATTGAGTTGCGGGTAGGACGATCCCAGTGCCAGCACACCGGTCAGCGCCTTGTCCAGATCACGCTCGGCAGCGCTGCGCTGAACCACCGAGGCGCCACCGGTCGCCGAGGCCAGCGCGGCCTGGGCGCCACTGACCCGGCCGAGAACCGCCGTCTCGTGCGACGCGAACGTCGCGACGGCCTGAACCAGCGCCGGAATCAGAGCGGCCCGGCGGGTCAGCTCAACATCGATGCCGCCGAGCGCCTCGGCGACGCGCACGTCCGCCGCGCGCAGCTTGTTGTAGCCCACGACGAAGCCCACCAACACCGCCACCGCGAGCGCCAGCACCACGACCAACAGCAGTCTCACCACGAGCCGCCTCCTCCCCCTCCACCACCACCGCCGCCGCCTCCACCAGACGACGATGATCCGCCGCTCGACGAAGAAGACGACGATGACTGCGAGGCGGTGTACGCCCCGATCGATGATGACAGTGCCGACTCGAAACTGTCGAAATCCGCGCCGCCGGGCCCGCCGGCAAAACCGTGGCTGCAGTCCGATGACGATGACGACGAGTCATACCAATTGGGTTGGGGTGCAGGAGCCCCCATGGTGTCCTGATACTTCTTCGCCCACATCGCGGCGGCCCCGCCGGCCACCGCGAACGGGATGTAGGCCAGGTACAGGTCCTTGCGCGCGGCGAAATCGAACCTGGACTCCGCCGAATCAGTGGACAGCAGGCGATGAAAGCCCTCTGCGCGCGACCACAGTTCCCGACCGGCAGGAGTCCGCCGGGTACCCACGCCGCCGGACCAGCCGCGCAGCGAGCACAGGAAGAACACCGCGAAGGGCAACCCCCACAATGTGATGCCGAACAAGAGGAAGAAACCGGCCAGGGCCGCGAAGAACGCCACCACATTGGCGACGCGGATCCACAATTCCTTACGACGCCTGACCATGAATCCGCCGTCGAGCGCCCACTTCCGCACGGCAACGGCCATGTCGGCCTTGGCCTTGCTGAGCTTCTTCCCCGAAGCCGCGGTGTTCTTGGCGGAGAACTCGGCACCCACCGACATCACCTTGAGTGCTGCGCCCACGTCGATGCCGACCGGATCCACTCCGGACCACTCGGCCGGCTTGGCCAGGCCCTTGATCTTCCAATGCTTGTCACTGACCTGCCGCAGCTCGACGAGCCCACGCTCGGCGAGGTGGAACAGCGTCGCGCTGAGCCCGTTCTTGGGGATGGTCTCGGTGCGGATGTACTCGGTCTGCACCGGGCCGAGCCCTTCGGGCGGCGCGTACTGCACCGGGAATCCCGGCGGCGGTTCGACAGTGGTGCGCGTCCAGAAGTAGGCGAGCAGGCCCATCCCGACGGCCACCAGAGCGACCCACGCCAATGTCGTCACCGACCGACCGAGGATCCGGTCCCAGGTGTACGGCCACGGCAGGCTCACCTGCGCCGGAGCGGCGATGTCGACGCCGGCGCGCAGCGTCACCGGTGTGTGGGGCTCGAGATTGGTCGCCGCCAACCACACGGTTTTGCCGTCGGTGCGCAGGTCCGTGCATGCGCTGCCGACGCCCAATCCGACGCTGCAACCGGCACCGGTCACCTCCGCCGGCAGGGTGACCGAGATGTCGGCCCGCTCGATCGCGTTGTTCCAGGCCGGCGCGACGACATTCCAGTAGAACGCCGACTGCGCGTCGGGGTTGCCGCTGTTCGAGGCGAACTGACGGTGAGCGCCGTTGCTTCCCGGGTCGAGGACACCGTCGATCGTGTACCGGATCTCGAAAACGTGGCTGCCCCAGTTCAGCGTCGAGCCGGGGTCACCGATCTTGGCGACCCGGAACCGTTTACCGGTTTCCCACAACAGTTCATACGGAACCGATGAGCCGTCCATCGTGATCGAGGTGATCTCGGGTATCTGCCGCAGCCGGGAGTTGTTCTGGTTGGCCACATCCCAGTACCGGAAGATGCCGTGCCGCCCGCCGGGAAAATCCCCGGTGATGGTCTCTACCGCAGTCATCCGACCGTCGGCGTCGACGGTGAAATCCGCACGGTAATCGGTGATCACCACCGGGTCGGCCGGGCCGGGGCCCGATGCCGATCCACCCGTGAACACGAGCGGCCACAGCAGACCAAAGGCGATGAGCCCCAACGCGAACAACCACGACCACACCCGGCGCATCGCAGCCTCCTGATTCGGCACTCACCGATAACGGGTGAAGTATCCGCCCTATCCGATGTGGAGCGGGTCGATTTGGATACGACATGGTTGCTGATCCTTGCGCGCGCTGAGCACCGCGGTGGCCCGGCGCAGCGCGGCCGCCAATTCCAGACCACCGTCACGCGGCACCCGGACCAGCATCCGGCTCACCTCCGCGTCGGGATCCAGGCCGGGTGGGCGCCGGGCGCCGGGCGGCAGTTCGACCGGCCCGAGGACTTCCGCGGTGTCGGGCAGGTGGGCAGTGTCCAGCAGCGCCTCGACCGCCGTCGTCGTCCCGTCGATGGCCGCCATATGCACCGCAGGCGGCAGTCCCACCTCACCGCGGCCGTCGAGCTCGGCATCGGCATGCCCGACCGGATCCCAACGGATCAGCGCCTGCACGGTGGCGATCGCGGACTCGGCGACCACGGCCACCACACCGCCTTCGGTGCGCGGCCGCACCAGGGCCGCCGCGGCCATCCACCGGCGCATCGTGTCCTCGGCGGCCCGCAGATCCTGCCGGCCCAGCAGTGCCCACGCGTCGAGCAACAGGGCCGCGCCGTAACCGCCGTCGGCCACGGGTTCGGCGCCGGGAGTGCTGACCACCAAGGCCGGGCCGGCCTTCACCGCATCGACCACGGCGTCGCCGCCAGAGGTGATCACCGACGTACCGGGAAACGCCCGGCCCAGCTCTTCGGCTGTGCGCCGGGCCCCGACCACGACCGCCCGCACCGCGTCCGAACCGCAACGCACACAACGCAATGCGGGCTCGGCCCGACCGCACCACCGACATTCGGCAGCCGCACTCCCCCGGTCCGGCAGGGCCAGCGGGCCGGTGCAGTGCCGACAGCGCGTCACCGCGCGGCACCGTGCACAGGCCAGCGCGGGCACGTACCCGCGCCGCGGAACCTGGATGAGCACCGGATGCTGCGCCTGCAACGCCGAGCGGGCAGCCTGCAACGCCATGGACGGTAGCCGCGCGCTGTGGGCGGCCGGATCGCGTTCCTGGGCGTATCCGCTGTCCTCCAAGGCGACGACTCGCGGTGCGGCGGCCCGCACCACCGGCCGAGCCGCCACCACATCGTGGGCCCATCTGGTCCGCACCAGGGCCTGCGCCTCGGCGGTGCGCGCATAGCCACCGATGATCGCGGCACAGCGCAGCTGGTGGGCGCGCAGCATGGCGACCTCGCGAGCGTGCGGATAGGGCGCGCGCGGCTCGGCGAGGTTGTCGTCGCCGTCGTCCCACACCAGGAGCAAGCCGAGGTTGGCAACGGGGGCGAACACCGCACTGCGGGTGCCGATCACCACCTGAGCGTGTCCCCGCAACGCCGCAAGCCAGCGGCGGTACCGGGCCGAGGGGCCCAACCCGGCCGACAACGCCACCACCCGTGATGCCGATACCTGTTGGGTCGCTGCGACATACAGCGCATCCACATCGCGCTGGTCGGGTACGACGGCCACCACACCCAGCCCGGCGTTCACCGCCACCGCGGCCGCCTCAGCCAGCCTCAGCGCCCAGTTCTCGCCGGGCAGTGCCTGCCATGCCGCGCGGGCCGCCCGACCCTCACCGACCGCGATCAGGAACTGTTCACCGCGGCTGTAGCGGGCCCAGGCGCTGGTGTCCACGGGGCCGGCCGTGACGGGTTCCGGTTCCTCCGTGGCCTGCTTCTCGACCCTGGCGTGGCGCGGCGGCACCGCCAGGCGCAGTACGTCCGCACGGGTGCCGGCGTAGCGGGCGGCGACGGCGTCTACGAGCCGCCGGACCTCGGGGGTGAGCACCGGCTCCGGCGAGACCACCCGATCGAGCCAGCCGAGCTTTCCGGTGTGGTCGGTGTCGGAGCGTCGTTCCAGGAGGTAAGCGTCGACCAGCCTGCCGTTGAACCGCACCCGGACCCGCACACCGGGCTGGGCGTCGTCGGACTGTTCCTCCGACACCAGATAGTCGAACTCGCGGTCCAGGTGCGGCACCGTGAGCAGTGGAAGCACCCGCGCGATGGGCTCGTGGTCGGCGGCGCGGCGGGTGATCGTCACTGTGCAGGTTTAGCAGGAGGTTGTGCCGAGCGCCCGAAGAACAGACCCGCCGTGATCAGCACCAGTGACGCTGCGTAGCCGAACCAGATCGGGACGGCGAGCAGTTGGTCGCCACGCACGAACTGGCTGATGCCGATCATCGCGTCGGACACCGCGAAACACACCGCTCCGAGCGCGGTCCAGGGCGTAGACAGCCGGGCCAGCAGCGCCGTGCACACCATCGCCCCCAGCACCGCGATGTAGGCGACCACCGGGACCGCCATCCCCTGTTCGACGAGCCGGGGCCAGAACCAGGTCAGCAGCGCCACGCAGGCGAGGACGGTGACTGCCACGGCGATCAGCCGCGGGGTGGAACGCCGCGCCAGCGGCACCAGTGCGCCGAGGAAGCACAGGTGCGCGACCAGGAAGGCACCCAGCCCCAGCACGAAGGATGGTTCCCACCACGGGATCGCCAACAGGAAGTCGCCGAGTGCGGAGAACACCAGCGCACCCACGAGCCAGCGCCTTTCCCGAACGATCGGATGGGCGCACGCCGCCGCGGCCAGCAGGACCGCTGCCAGCGCCTTCACCGCAGGTTGGAGGGTGAATTGACCCGTCAGGTCGGCTCCCGTCGGCAACCGCGTCGCCGTGACGATCAGGAACACCCCGTAACCGGCCGCGACGACCGCAGCCACCACCCACAGCCACACCGTGACGCGGTGTGCGTACGGTTGCGGAATGTCCGTTGCTGACGAGAAACCAGCTGTCGATGCCATCCTGCAGAAGGTACTGGAGGCAGTGCCGTTCCAACTGTCGACCGACATCGGTGTCGAGGAGGCCCGCCGCCAGTTCAGTGAGATTCCGCGGTTGCCGGTCCATCCCGACGTGAAGACCGAGGACCGTGAGATCCCCGGTCCGGCCGGCCCGATCCCGGTTCGGGTGTACCGGCCGCCGACCGCCGACGGCACGACACTGCCGGTCGTGGTGTTCATCCACGGCGGCGGCTGGGCACTGGGCGACCTGGACAGTTACGACGGCACCGCCCGCCAGCACGCCGCCGCCGCCGACGCCGTCGTGGTGTCGGTGGAGTACCGGCTGGCTCCCGAGCACCCCTACCCCGCCGCAGTGGACGACGTGTGGGCGGCGACGCAGTGGGTGGCCGCCAACGCCGCAGAACTGGGCGTCGACGCCGGCCGGATGGCCGTGGCCGGCGATTCGGCGGGTGGCAACCTCAGCGCCGTCGTGGCGCAGCTGACGCGTGACGCCGGCGTTCCGGGGCTGCGCTTCCAGCTGCTCTGGTACCCGGCCACCACCTGGGACACCAGCCTGCCGTCGTTCACCGAGAACGCCGAGGCACCGATCCTGGGACTCGATGCCGTCACCGGGTTCTCCCGCTGGTACGCCGGGCACGTGGATCTGTCGGACCCGCCGGCGACGCTGGTGCCGGCCCGCGCGGCGGACCTGTCCGGACTCGCACCGGCCTATGTCGCGGTGGCCGGGCACGACCCGTTGCGTGACGACGGCATCCGTTACGCCGAGATGTTGTCTGCTGCAGGCGTTCCCGTGCAGTTGGACCACGCCGAGACTTTGGTGCACGGCTACCTCGGCTACGTCGGCGTGGTCCCGGCAGCCACCGAATCGTTCGACCGGGCAATGGTCGCGCTACGGGCAGCCCTTCACGACTGACCGTTTCTGCTGGGTCACAACGACATTCGACGGAGGATCCCGTCGCGTAGCGCAAGGGTGTGGAACGAGACCGCGCCGATGTGTGCGGTGAAGGCCGCGTAGAGGGTGATGTTGTGCGGGGCGATCGCCGGAAGGTGCAGCGCCCCGACCAACACGACCGGCGACTGGGCGGCCGACAGCGGACCGTCGGAGACTGCCAGTCCGCCGGGCAGCACGCGTGGGTCGAAGTTGCGGGTGCGGTCGGTGGGGTCGGCCAGCGTGAGGATGAGCTTGCAGCTGACCGGGCCACGGGCAACGGTGTCGATGAAGACGTCGAAGAGTGAAACGGAACGCGGCCGCGAGCGTTCAATCGAACGACTGCGACGCCGTGTCGGGTTGTTCGCGGACAAAGCAGAACATTGCATACATTGCTTGGCGCAACGGTGCTAGCGTCCGCTGTGATCTCAGCCGTCAGTGGACGGGACGGCGGAACCAGACAGTTCCGCGCACAACCAAATATCGACCAGAGGAACCAATGACCCGCAGCGAGGAATCCTCCACCGAAGCGCAACATCCGTCCGAACCGCTCGGAGCCACCGACCCACGAGACCTCACGCTGCCGCTGTACGGAGCCACATTCGGCCAGGCAGTGTCGCGCTACCTCCGCAGCTACGCCCGTTTCTCCGGCCGCGCTTCACGCAGCGAATACTGGTGGGGCGCTCTCGCATACGCCTTGGCCCTCCTCCTCTGCGGATTTTTCGTCGCGGCCGCGGGAGATAACGGCACACTCGGGGGCCTGGCGCTGGTACTCGCCGGCATCGTCCTACTCGGGGGCGCGATTCCAAATTGGGCGTTGTTGGTCCGCAGACTCCACGACGCCAACCTGTCCGGATGGATGAGCCTGCTCACGTTGCTGCCGTACGTCGGATTGGTCTTCGGCATACTGCCGTCCAAACCGCTCGGACAACGTTTCGACCGCCGCAAGGTGACGCCGGACCCCATGTCTGAAGATTCGGCGCCCGGATGGGACGCAATCGATACCGCCTTCGCGCGGCTGTACCCAGGGCTGGGCGATGTCGCACCTCATTGCGGCCGCACCGATGCACGTCTGCCCGGCCAAGGCATTTGGGGAATCACCGCCTACCCGAATACCACTGCCTCACAACCTCACTGGCATCTGGTCACCTATGGCTTCTCCAACGTATTCTCGTCCGACCCATCGCCCGACGAGGACGACACCTGGGCAGACTTTGAGTGGACCTTCCGGGTCGCCGCCGACATCGATCTCACCCAACCGCTGGCGGCACAAGTCCCCACCTGGTCGCTGCTTCTCCTCCAACGGCTGGGTGACCTGGTTTTCAGCGGGACGGATGCGCTGGACGTCGGTCACCGCATCAAGGTCGGTGGCCCGATCACGCTGGGGGAGCCCCAAACCGACCTGACCGCAATCATGTTCGTCGAAGACACTCAACTCCCCCAGGTCGATACCCGCGTGGGCCGCCTGCGATTCGTACAGCTCGTCGGAGTTACCGACGACACGGTCACCGCCGCACAAGCGCTGGACAACGGCGTGGCGGGCACGCTCCAGGTACTCGAGAAGATGGCCGAGACCAATCCCCTGCTCATCACTGACATCAACCATTCCGCGGCAACGTGAGCGTGGTCGGGTGAACTCACGGCGGACGGGCCTCTTCGATCGGGTGCTGTACCGGACACGCTGGATTGGACCACTGCTCTATTTGGGGTGCGGCCTCGGCATGGGATGGCTGGGGCTGTGGTCGATCCCAAATACCCCCATGCCGAACCAACTGATGGCGTGGGGGATTCTTGCGTTTGGTCTTGGGTGCCTACGGCAGGCCTACAAGGAGTTTCTCGAGGCCCGCGATGACGAACCGCCCTACTCGCCACCCGACCCGAACCGACCGGAGCCGCCCCGGTGGCGGCACCCACTTGCACCTGAACTTCAGGAACAACTGCTGTCCACGTTCGCCCTGCTGGAAGCCGCCGGGATTCTCGACCCCGGCGAAGTATCCGATGACGAGGTCGTCGAGTGCGCTGAACACACTGACGTGTTCGAAGAGATGGGCGTCTACTCCGTGATGAAGGTTCTGGAGATGCTGGGCGACGGACGGGACCCACCACTTCGCCACCTGGCATTCTTTACCAACCAGGTGGAGTTCTACGACGACGACGCATTCGCAATCGTGCGGGAGTTCGCCCGCATCAGCGGATATACCGGGCCGTTGCGTCAGATCAGATTCGAAACGATGGACGACCATCAGCGCCCCAACTTGGACCCGACACCCAATGCTGTCATCGAGTTCGAGATGGGCACCGCCCGACACTCGCTGTCCTTCACCGTGTACGCCAAGTATTTGCCCGACGGGCTGATCGAACAGTTGGCACCCGTCTTTGCCCCACCCGAACGCCCGGAACGCTTCTATACCTCGTGGGAGAGCGAGAATCTGGACGTCACATATACGACTCCGGCGCAGATCGCGGAGTTCAACGCCGCCCTTGGACCGGAGCCGTCCTGGGTCGAGATCAGATGATCGGAATGGGCTCTACCAGCGGTCGACAAGTTGCACGCCGTAGACGGTACGCGGATATGAGCTCCGATCAGTGGAGCCTGTCCACTCCGAGTCAGATTCACACGTGTGCCACCGCGTGAAACGCACTGGGCGGCACGCCGTGCCAGCGTTTGAACGCATGGCAGAACGTCGAGGTCTCGCTGTAGCCGAGTCGGCGCGAAACCTCCTCGACCGTCAGCCCGACGCTGCACAGCAGATCGACTGCGAGCGCTGACCGGGCCTCGTTGACCAGTGCCCGGAACGTGGTTCCCTCGGCGGCCAGGCGACGTCGCAAGGTTCGCGGATGGACACCGAGTTCCGCGGCGATCTCTGGCAGTGCCGGAATCCGGCCGGGGTCGCGAAACAGCTTGCTGCGCACCACTGCAGTGATCCCACGGCGCTGCTCGTAGCGCTGCATCAGCACGTCACACTGGGCGATACACAGATCGAGGGTGTACGGATCGGCTTGCGGCAGGGGCTCGTCCAGCATGGCGCGAGGGAAGTGCAATCGGGAATGGGCCCGGCCGAACGCCACGTCCGGGAGCGGCATCAGGGCAAGCAACGGCTGCAGTACGTGCTCGTCGATAGACACCTCGGCGAATATGCGGTCGGCGTACTGGGCCACCACCGGCGCGGCGAAACTTGCTGTCGTGGCAACAATTCCGGCGACATCACGTTCGATGAAGAAGCGTTGGACGTCGCCGGGTAGGTGCCCCACGTTGAGTTCCATTACGCACTCGTCGACGCCCTCGAACAATTGAAGATCGATCTGCAGCGTGGTCAGGGCGAAGTAACGCATCCCGATGCTGAACAATTCGCGCAACGTGGCACACGACATGACCGCGAACCCGAACAGGCCCATGTGTGTCAGCGCCGACCTGCCACCGACATCGACCCCCAGTCCGGGCGCGTCGGGCAGCCTAGCCTGCAGGTGACGGACCGCCAGGATCTCGTCATGTGCGCTGATCACACAGTCGGGATCATCGAGGTCTGCCGGCGTGATGCCGGTGCCGGCCAGGACGTGCGCCGCCGGGACCCCGCGCTCGACCGCCACCTCGCACAGCACGCGGGTGGCGTGGATCGGATGGCAGACATCGGCCGACCACGTCGACCGCGAGATCGATCCTGACCTGACCATTGGCTCCCCACCCGCTGTCCCAAAATCCCAACTCTGTGTCCGATAGTCCCATTCCCCGCTCCCCATGTCATTCATACGCTGGATTCATGGCGGCACCGGCGGCACGACTGAGCACGTGGACCATGACCCGCGAGGCGATCACGGTCGGATTCAGCACCGACAGCGGCTTTCTGACCCGGACACAGGGCCGGGACATCACCCGATACCGCTGCGCAGGAAGACGTTTCGTATCGATCGCACATCCTGACTACATCGACCACGTGCTGCATCAAGCACGCCTTCGCTACGTCAAATCGAACGAGTACGAGCCGATCCGTGCCGCGGCGGGGATAAACCTGCTGACCGACGAGGGCGACTCCTGGGCCTACCACCGGGCGGCCCTGAACCCGACATTCGCGCGTCGTCATCTCAACGACATCGTCGACCTGATGATCGCCCCGATCGCGCGAGCCACCGACGAGCTCGCCGAGGGCGGTGACGGTGTCCGGTTCGACATGCATGCCGCCATGGTGGAAACCACTCTGCGGGTCGTCTCCAACGCCCTGTTCAGTCAGGATTTCGGACCGATCGTGCACAGCATGCGAGACCTCACCACACGCGGGCTCAGGCGCACCGAGAAGCTGGCCCGGCTGGGCCTGCTGGGCCTGCTCCCTCGCCCGGTGTACGACGCCATGGCGGCGAGCACGTATTCCGGGATCCCGCTGCCGCCTCCGCTGCGCGAAGGCCAGCGCATCGCCCTGGCCCTGGATACCGCGGTGAACGCCGTGCTCGACGAACGTCTGTCCCACCCCACCGAATCGGCCGACCTGCTCAACGTGTTGTTCCGCGCGGACAATGGAACCTGGCCGCGGCAGCGGGTCCGCGACGAAGCGCTGACGTTCATGCTCGCGGGGCACGAGACAACGGCCAACGCGATGTCGTGGTTCTGGTACCTGATGGCACGCCACCCCGACGCCCGGGACCGGATGCTAGCCGAGGTGGATTCCGTGCTGGGAGCGGGCCGTCCGACGGCAGGCGATCTGACCCGGATGCCGTGGACCACTGCGTGTCTACAGGAGTCGCAGCGTTGTCACTCCGCGGTATGGATCATCGCGCGCGAGGCGGTCGAGCCCGATGAAATCGACGGCCACCATATTCGTCCGGGCACGACGGTCATCATCCCGATTCATCAGATCCACCACGACAAACGATGGTGGCCCGATCCGGACACCTTTGACCCCAATCGATTTCTCGGTGACGCCGCCAAGAGCCGGCCGCGCTCGGCCTACCTGCCGTTCGGCGGCGGGCGCCGGATCTGCATCGGCCAGAGTTTCGCCCTGATGGAGATGGTGTTGATCGCCGCGATCATGAGCCAGAGGTTCGTTTTCGATGTCGATCCTGGCCACTCGGTGGAGATGGAGGCTACGTTGACATTGCGACCCAAATACGGCGTCCACATGATCGGACGCAGCCGAGAGGTGGCTTGATGCCCGACTTTCACACGCTCATCATCGGCGCCGGATTCTCCGGCATCGGCTCGGCCATCGCGCTGGACAAGGCCGGCCTGCACGACTACCAGATCCTGGAGGCCGGGGACGGCGCCGGCGGGACCTGGTTCTGGAACACCTATCCCGGTGTGGCCGTGGATATCCCGTCGTTCTCCTACCAGTTTTCGTTCGAACAGTCGCAGGATTGGTCCCGCACCTACGCCCCCGGGAACGAGTTGCGCGCCTACGCCGACACCTGCGTCGACAAATACGGCCTGCGGCCCCGGATTCGGTTCAACGCCACCGTCGCACGTGCAGTCTTCGACGACGACGAGAACCTGTGGCGGGCTGAACTAGAGTCGGGCGAGATACTCACGGCGCGATTCCTGGTCAACGCCAGCGGCGTGCTGACCATCCCGAAGCTGCCGGAGATCGACGGCGTGGACTCCTTCGCCGGGACCACCGTGCACACCGCCCGCTGGGACCACAACCAGGATCTCACCGGCAAACGGGTGGCGATCATCGGCACCGGCGCCTCTGCGGTCCAGGTGATTCCCGAGATCGCCCCGACGGTCAAGCAGCTCACCGTCTTTCAACGGACGCCTATCTGGTGCTTCCCCAAGTTCGACGTGCCGATCCCACCGGTCGCGCGCGGGCTGATGCGGCTGCCCGGCGGCCGGACGCTGCACCGGCTGATCAGCCAGGCGTACGTGGAATTCACCTTCCCGCTGGCCGCGCAGTACTTCACCATCAACCCCTTCGCCAAGCGGGCCGGCGCGGCCGGGCGGGCCTATCTGCGCCAACAGGTGCGTGATCCCGAGGTACGCGACAAACTCACACCGCGGTATGCGGTGGGATGTAAACGACCCGGCTTCCACAACAGCTATCTGGCCACCTTCAACCGGGACAACGTGCGACTGGTCACCGAGCCGATCGACAAGATCACCGGATCCGGTGTCGCGACGACTGACGGGGAGAGCCACGACGTCGACGTGCTCATCCTCGCCACCGGCTTCAAGGTGATGGATGTGGATGCGTTGCCCTTCGAGATCGTGGGGTCGGGCGGACAGTCACTCAGCGAGTTCTGGATGCAGCACCGGATGCAGGCCTACGAAGGAGTCAGCGTCCCCGGCTTCGCCAACTTCTTCTCGGTGATGGGCCCGTACGGCTACGTCGGGTCGTCGTACTTCGCATTGATCGAGGCCCAAACCCGGCATCTGGTGCGGTGTATCGCGCAGGCGGACAAGAACCAGGCCAGCCGCGTCGAGGTGCGCAAGGAGGCCAACGATCGGTATTTCGCCGAGATGATGCGCAAGCGTCACCGCCAGATCTTCTGGCAGGACAGTTGCAACCTGGCCAACAGCTACTACTTCGACCGCAACGGTGACGTGCCGCTGAGGCCCGCCACCACAGTCGAAGCCTACTGGCGCAGCCGGACTTTCGACCTCGACGACTACGCGTTCACCTCGTAGCCGTTCCAGACTCGGCGCATGCCTTGATGGCGGCGAGGGTCTGCTCCATTCCGGCTTCCAGCAGTTCGGTGAAGGCCCGCTGTCCACCGAGGTGCGACTCGGTCAGGTCGAGCGAAAGTTGCGATATTCCGTCGGGGGTCTCGCGCCGTTGCGTGAGCACCGTGACAGCGGCACCGTCAGCACTGATCGAGAACGACCAGATCGCGTAGTTCTCGGCGATCCGGAAGGCGATCTCTTTCTCTGCCTCGTACCGCACCACCTCGCCGTGCGTGACCCACTCAAGCTCACCCTGCCGGTTGAGGTTGGTGAACGTGGAACCGAGCCCGACGTCATCGTCGGATTCGCGCAGCTTCACCGATATCACCTGCGGGCTCCACTGTGACATGCGTCGGACGTCACGGATGATCTCCCAGACCACGGAAGGCGTTGCCTCGATGCCGATCTGGCGCTCCAGTAGCGCCTTGAAGCTGGCGGTCATCGGTCCTCCGATCTATGCGACCGATCGGTCGCATATTGGTCAATGCTGACCGTACGCGACTCGGGCGCCCGACGTCCAGAGTGTGGCTACTGTGAACTGATGACCGTTTTGCCCGCAGCGGACGGGCGGAGGGCGCGTGGCGATGCCACCCGTCGGCTGGTCGCGCGTACCGCTGCAGACATCGCCACCACCCACGGCCTGGACGGGATCACCGTGGGTGGCCTGTCCACCTCGACCGGGGTGAGCAAAAGCGGAATCCTCACGGTCTTCGACAACCGGGAGGCGATCCAGCTGGCCGCAGTGGCTGAAGCGCGCCAGGTCTACATCGACGTCGTCATCCGTCCGGCGCTGAGCTGTCCACCCGGAGCCGCGCGACTCGATGCCCTTCTCGACTCGTGGTTGGCATACCTGCGCGCCGAGGTGTTCCCCGGCGGCTGCTTCGTATCGGCGACATCGGTCGAGTTCGGGCATCGCACCGGCCCCGTGGCCGAAGCGGTGCGAAATCTCAAGCAGGAGTGGCTGAACCTGCTGGAAAACGAGTTCTCCGCGGCGGGTTCAGCCGATCCTGCCGAGGACGCCTTCCGGGTCGATGCCTACCTGTGTGCGGGCAATACCCGTCGCGAGCTGTTCGGCACCGATGCCGGCCTGGAGCGCGCACGTGCACTCGCCGGCCGCGTCGTCGAGAACTACCGCACCTGATCAACCCCGCCGGCGACGCTGCCCGGGAAACACAACAGCCCCCGATCAGCGATCGGGGGCTGTTGGCAGGAATTGCTAGACCGAGGCCTTCAGGTCCTCCACCTTGTTGAGCTGCTCCCAGGGCAGTTCGATGTCGGTGCGCCCGAAGTGGCCGTAGGCCGCCGTCTGGGCGTAGATCGGCCGCAGCAGGTCCAGGTCGCGGATGATCGCGCCGGGGCGCAGATCGAACACGCTGCTGATGGCCTTCTCGATGCGGGCCGGGTCGACGGTCTCGGTGCCGAACGTCTCGACGAACAGACCGACCGGGGCAGCTTTGCCGATCGCGTAGGCCACCTGGACCTCGACGCGCTCCGCCAGGCCGGCAGCGACGACGTTCTTGGCCACCCAGCGCATCGCGTACGCGGCGGAACGGTCCACCTTTGACGGATCCTTGCCGGAGAAGGCGCCGCCGCCGTGGCGGGCCCAGCCGCCGTAGGTGTCGACGATGATCTTGCGGCCGGTCAGACCGGCGTCACCCATCGGCCCGCCGAGCACGAATTTGCCGGTCGGGTTGACCAGCAGGCGGAAATCGGAGGTGTCCAGCGTCTCGTGGTTGAGGTCGGCCAGCACGGTGTTGACGACCTTCTCCCGGATGTCCGGGGTGAGCTGGCCGTCCAGGTCGATGCCGTCGGCATGCTGCGTGGACAGCACCACGGTGTCCAGGCGCACCGGGGTCTTGCCGTCGTAGGCGATGGTGACCTGGGTCTTGCCGTCCGGGCGCAGGTAGTCGAGCACGCCGTTCTTGCGGACCTCGGTCAGCCGCCGCGACAGCCGGTGGGCCAGTGCGATGGGCAGCGGCATCAGCTCGGGGGTGTCGCCGATGGCGTATCCGAACATCAGGCCCTGGTCACCGGCGCCCTGGGCGTCCAGCGGATCGCCGGCTCCTTCGACGCGTGCCTCGTGGGCGGTGTCCACACCCTGGGCGATGTCAGGCGACTGCGCGCCGATGGCGATGTTCACACCGCACGACGCGCCGTCGAAGCCCTTGGTGGACGAGTCGTAACCGATCTCCAGGATGCGGTCACGCACGATCTTCGGGATGTCGGCGTAGGCAGAGGTGGTGACCTCGCCGGCGACGTGCACCTGGCCGGTGGTCACCAGCGTTTCCACCGCGACCCGCGACTTGGGGTCCTGCTCCAGCAGCGCGTCGAGCACCGAGTCGCTGATCGCATCACAGATCTTGTCGGGGTGCCCTTCGGTTACCGACTCACTGGTAAACAGGCGACCTTCGCTCACGGTCCGCTTCCTTCCTTGCCGATCTGAAAAAGTTTTCAGTCTCAAAACTACTTAGTTAGGCGAATAATATCTATGCCCTGTTGCACCCAAGCGCGTGGGACGCCGATGCGCAACCCTTATCCGCACATTGATGCGTACGTCGCGTCACCCGTCGTGCTTGCCCAGGAACGCCCCGATCGCGTCCACGATACGGGTGGCCATCAGCGTCTTCGAACCGTGCTCGAGTGCGGCCTCGGCGCCGTCCGCGCTCAGCAACCAACCGTCGTTGTTGTCCACCTCGAACGCACGGTTCTCCCCCACTGCGTTCACCACCAGCAGATCGCATCCCTTGCGCTGGAGTTTGGCTCTGGCGTGGAACAGCACGTCGCCATTGGCATCGCCGGTCTCGGCGGCGAAGCCGACGATGGCCCGCATGTTCGGCAACTGTCCCTCGGTCCGGGCTCGCACTGCTCCGGCGAGCACGTCATCGTTGCGGACGAGGTCGATGGAATTGGGCTCGGAGGCGCTGCCCTTCTTGATCTTGCTGGTGGCCACCTGTGCGGGCCGGAAGTCGGCGACGGCCGCGGCCATCACGAGAACGTTGGCCTCGGGGGCGTACTTGGACACCGCGTCTCGCAACTGGGCGGCAGAACCGATGTGTACGACGTCGACGCCGGCCGGGTCGACCAGACCGGCGGTGTTACCCGCGACAAGCGTCACGTCGGCGCCGCGCTGGGCCAGGACCCGGGCCACGGCGTATCCCTGCTTGCCCGAGCTGCGGTTGCCGATGAACCGCACCGGATCGATGGGTTCACGGGTCCCGCCGGCGGTCACCAGCGCCTTGACGCCGGCCAGGTCATAGGGCAGGGCGTCGCCCCGCTCCAGCAACAGCTGGGCAAAGGTGGCGATCTCTTCGGCCTCGGGGAGCCGTCCCGCACCGCTGTCGGCCCCTGTGAGCCGGCCGGACGCCGGTTCGAGCACCACCGCGCCCCGACGGCGCAAGGTGGCCACGTTGTCGACGGTGGCCGGGTGAAACCACATCTCGGTATGCATCGCGGGCGCGAACAGCACCGGACATCGCGCCGTGAGCAGCGTGGCGGTCAAGAGGTCGTCGGCGCGGCCTGCCACGGCACGCGCCAGCAGGTCGGCGGTGGCGGGTGCGACGACGACAAGATCGGCCTCCTGGCCGATGCGGACGTGCGGAACCTCGTGCACGTCGGTGAACACACCGGTGTGCACGGGATTGCCCGACAGGGCTTCAAACGTGGCGGCTCCGACGAAGCGCAGAGCCGACTCGGTGGGCAGCACGCGTACCGAGTGGCCCGCCTCGGTGAGTTGACGGACCAGGGTGCACGCCTTGTAGGCGGCAATGCCGCCGGCCACACCGACGACGATTCGCTTACCCGCGCTCACGTCTCCGGCCCTGGCCTGGCTACTCGCCGCCCTCGGTGTGCTCGAGCAGGTCCTCGTGGATCTCCCGCATCGCGATCGACAGCGGCTTCTCCTGCAGACCGGGCTCGACCAGAGGGCCGACATACTCAAGAATGCCGTCGCCGAGCTGGTTGTAGTAATCGTTGATCTGACGCGCCCGCTTGGCGGCGTAGATCACCAACGCGTACTTGCTCGACGCGCGGTCCAGCAACTCGTCGATGGGCGGGTTGGTGATGCCCAGCGGCGTGTCGTAGGCGCTGGCGGCGGACGAATCGATGTCGTCCGCAGCGGCCAGCTGCGCATCGGCGTGCGGGGTGCTCACGAAAAAGTCTCCTGGCGGTTGCGTGAATGCGGTTACTGAACAGCGTGCTGGTGGCTCGCGGATCCGATCGCGTCGGTCCCGGCACGATGAGTCATCGGCTGTCCACCAGCAAGGATACCAATTCAGCGCATGCGGTATCCAACTGGCGGTTCACGACAACCTGGTCAAAGTCGGATTTCGCGGCCATTTCGGCCCGCGCCGTCTCCAATCGCCTGGCCATCACCTCGGGCGTCTCGGTGCCGCGGCCGGACAAACGGTTGACCAGTTCGTCCCAGCTCGGCGGTGCCAGGAACACCGATACCGCCTCGGGCATGGCCTTCTTGACGGCGCGCGCCCCGGCCAGATCGACCTCGATCAGCACCGGGCGTCCGGCCCGGGTGGCATCCCGCACCGGCTGTGCCGGCGTCCCCGAGCGCTGCAAACCGCCGTGGATTTCAGCCCATTCCAGCAGCTCACCGGCATCAATCAGCTGCTGAAACTGCTCTTTGGACACGAATGTGTAGTCGACTCCGTCGACTTCGCCCGGCCGCGGTGCCCTGGTCGTGACCGAGACGGAGAAATACAAGTCGGGAAGCCGGTCCCGCAGACAGCGGACCACGGTGGACTTCCCGACGGCGGAGGGACCGGACAACACGACGACCGGAGCCGTCGATGTGTGTTGCCCGGCCCCTCTACCAGCGCTCAATGCGGGCGTCTCTACTGGTCGAACTTCTCCAGGAGGGCCTTGCGCTGACGATCACCGAGGCCGCGCAGACGGCGGGTCGGGGCGATCTCCAGCTCGGTCATGATTTCCTGCGCCTTGACCTTGCCGACCTTGGGCAGGGCCTCCAGCAGCGCGGAGACCTTCATCTTGCCCAAGACCTCATCGGTCTCGGCGTCGGTGAGCACCTGCTTGAGGTTGGTGCCGCCACGCTTGAGTCGATCCTTGAGCTCGGCTCGCGCTCGACGTGCGGCAGCAGCCTTCTCCAACGCTGCCGCGCGCTGTTCGTCGGTCAACTGGGGAAGGGCCACGGTTTCCTCCGTCTCCTGGCGATTTCTCTTCGGCCATCACTTGTTTTGTACGGCTGGAGTGCAAACCAGCCAGCGACGACGACCGTACCCACGCAGGCTGACGAACGCTAACCCCACCCCCTGGTTACGGCGCTAAAAGCCCAGCGTGTAGTGCGCTCTGCCGGCCGCCGGTTTTTCGCCGAGATCGCGGCTCAGCATCGATCGAGGCGGCCCCGGCGGCCGGATAATCCTGCAAGTCAATGGTTTTCGTGGACCCGCCAGCTAAGTCCGAAGATGCCCCGCCCCCTCGGCGGTGCCCCCAAAACCCGGGATTACCGGTGGGTAAAAAAAGTTTTCGCTGGTCACGGCGTGTCGGGCGTGTCGGAACGGGTGACGCGCACGTCAAACGACGGCGTATGGACGACGCCTAACCCCCGCCTAGTTGCCGCATAGCGATTACACAGCTTGGCTAAATAGCCTCCGATGATCGGGTATCCGACGCCCGTGAAGGGAAGCTGGACATGAACATCAAGCGTCTGACCTGCGCTTCTGCCCTGGCGGTGGTCCTCGGAACCGCCACCCTGAGCGCCGGGGCCGGGCTCGCGGCGGCCCAACCCGGGCCGCCGTGCAACTTCGGCAACTGCCAGGGCCCGGGAGGACCGGGCGGCCCGGGTGGCCCTGGTGGGCCCGGTGGGCCCGGTGGGCCCGGTCATCCTGGCGGCCCGGGTGGCCCCGGTGGCCCCGATCGACCGGGCGGACCAGGCGACCACGGCGGGCCCGGCGGACCAGGCTGGCAGGGCGACCACGGCGGACCTGATGACCGCGGCGGGAACTGGGGCCCACCGCCCCCAGATCTGTCCTGGCGTGGGATGGACCAGGGCCGGTTCGACCACCAGCCGTTCAACTACAACGGCAGGTGGGTGACACCGCTGTTCAACCCGGACTTCAACGGATGGGGCTTCTGGTTCTTCGGCATCTGGATCCCGCTGTGACCCGGTGCGCCGCATCGCATCTGGCAACGCACTGACCAAACTGGTTGTATCCGAGCAATTCTCGTCGGGAGGATACGGCCGCCCAGTCGGGCAAACCGAGCAGTGCTGACGAAAAGGCGGGCCGCCACCGGGGCGGCCCGCTTTTTCCGTCTCTTCGATGCCTTGCAGCCCCATACGATATGACCGTGATCCGATCGACGAGCGCGGTACTCATCCTGCTGTTGATCGGATTGACAGCGAACGTCGCAGCCCCGGCCTGGGCATGTGGGTGCGGCGCATACATCCCCGACCGTGCGGGCGCCAGCGTCGCTGACGAGCGCGCACTCGTCGCGTGGGACGGTGTCACCGAGGACATCCTGATGTCGTTCAACGTGCGAGGCGGCTCGTCGAAGGCTGCCTGGATCATGCCGGTGCCGTCAGAGGCCGAAGTCTCGCTCGGCGAACCGGCCGTGTTCAGTGCATTGGCCACGCTGTCGGCACCGCGTATCGAGTACCGCGACTCCTGGTGGCCATCGTTCGGTTGGTTGTCGGTGTTCTCCCAGCGCGGAGACGGCCTTGTCGGCGCCGCCGCTCCCGACGGGGTCACGGTGCGCAGCCAGCAGCGACTCGGGCCGTTCAACGTCACCCGGCTGGCCTCTGACGATCCGCACGCATTGGCCTCGTGGTTGTCGGAGAAGGGTTTTCCGCAGCCGCCGAGCCTGGCCGACCTCACGCCCTACATCGCCGGTGGTTGGGAAATCGTGGCCATTCAGCTGTTTCCCGACGCGGCCGGCCAGACCCTGACGGGGAATCTGCAGCCGTTGCGGTTGTCGTTCGCCTCCGACACCGTCGTCTACCCGATGCGCCTGTCCCGTGCGGCCAAACTCCCGCTGGCCGTCGACCTGTATGTGCTGGCCGACCATCGCATGAACCCGACCACGTTGCCGGTCTCCGGACGAGAGCCCGAGCTGCAGTTCGCCGGACGCATATCGAGCGGGATCCGCGAGCTCGATACGTACTTCGAAGCGGGTGACTACCTGACCCGGTGGACCGACACGATCGACTCCCCTGCATCGATCGAGGGCGATTACGGCTTCGCCCCTGCCTCCGCGGATACCGACTACCAGGCCGTGATCTACCGCGAACGCGACCGCGGCGATCTCACCGGCCTGGCCCTGTTGGTGGCCGCCGCCATCGGTGCCGTGTTCGTCATCGTTCGGACGCTGAGGGTCCGCGGCCGCCGTCAGGCGAGGTAGGCGACCGCGTCACGCAGGCGCTCGGCGGCCGCGCGCACATCGTCCACCGCGGGACCGGCCCGGAGCACCTCGCGGGACACCGCGGGCAGGACCAATCGGGCCCCGCCGAACCCACCCAGCGCGTCGGCACGCCCGCCCTGGGCGCCCACACCCGGCACCAACACCGGCCCGCCCAGAGCACTCAGATCGGGCAAGTCCGTCACGGTCGCCCCGACCACCACACCGACCGATCCGGTGGATTCAGCGGCGATCCGATTCACCTCGGCGACGGAATCGACGATGGACTGGGCCACGGTGCGCGACCCGGCCATCGCGCGCTGCACACTCGCCCCCTCCGGGTTGGAGGTGGCGGCCAGCACGAACACCCCACGACCATTGGCCGCGGCGGTGTCCAGCAGCGGCTGCAACGAACCGAACCCCAGATACGGCGACGCGGTCACCGCGTCGGCCGCCAGCGGCGAATCACCGGCCCAGGCCTCCGCATAGGCGGCCATGGTCGAGCCGATGTCCCCACGCTTGGCGTCGGCCAGCACCAGCACCCCGGACTCGCGCAGCGCACCCATGGTGCGTTCGAGCACCGCGAACCCCGCTGAGCCGTAGGCCTCGAAGAACGCCACCTGCGGCTTGACCATCGCGAAGCCGGCGAACGCCGTCACGCAGATGTCGCTGAACGCGGCCAGACCGTCGGCGTCGGTGGGCAGGCCCCACGCCCGCAGCAGTTCGGGATGAGGGTCGATGCCGGGGCACAATGGCCCCCGCTCCGACACCGCGGCGGCCAGCCGTTCCCCGAATGCGTCCATGGTCAGCGCGATTCCAGCTCGCTGTGCAGTTCCTGCAGTGACATCACGCCGATGTCGCCGCGGATGGCCGCCTCGATGCCCTGCACCGCGGCGGAGGCACCCTGCACCGTCGTCACGCACGGGATGTTCATCGACACTGCGGCCGAGCGGATCTCGTAACCGTCGACGCGCGGCCCGGAATTTCCGTACGGCGTGTTGATCACCATGTCGACCTCACCGGCCTTGATGGCGTCGACCGAGGAGGGAAGATCGCGGGCTCCACTGGGCTGTTCCGAGTGCTTACGCACCTCATCACACGGAATACCGTTGCGGCGCAGCATCTCTGCGGTGCCCTCGGTGGCCAGTACCCGGAATCCGAGATCAGCCAGTCGCTTGACCGGGAACACCAGTGAACGCTTGTCGCGGTTGGCCACCGATACGAAGACGGTGCCCGAGGTCGGCAACGACCCGTAAGCCGCGGTCTGGCTCTTGGCGAAGGCCGTGCCGAAGTCGTGGTCGATGCCCATCACCTCGCCCGTCGACTTCATCTCCGGTCCCAGCAGCGAGTCGACCTGGGCACCGTCGGCCCGGCGGAACCGGTGGAACGGCAGCACGGCTTCCTTGACCGCCACCGGCGCGTTGCGGGCAATGGCGGCCCCGTCTCCGGTCTTGTTCAGCAGACCCTCCGCGCGCAACTCGGCGATGGTGGCACCCAGCATCACCCGGGCACAGGCCTTCGCCAGCGGCACCGCGGTGGCCTTGGAAACGAACGGCACGGTACGGCTGGCGCGGGGGTTGGCCTCAAGGACATAGAGCACGTCGTCCTTGAGCGCGTACTGCACGTTGAGCAGTCCCACCACGCCGATGCCGTGGGCGATGGCCTCCGTCGCGCGGCGCACCGCTTCGATGTCACTGCGGCCCAAGGTCACCGGGGGCAGCGCGCACGCCGAGTCGCCGGAGTGGATACCGGCCTCCTCGATGTGCTCCATGATGCCGCCGATGTATACCTCGTTGCCGTCGCACAGCGCGTCGACGTCGATCTCGATCGCGTCTTCGAGGAACCGGTCGACCAGCACCGGGTGTTCCGGGGACAGCTGGGTGGCGCGGGCGATGTAGCCCTCCAGGGTCGCCTCGTCGTAGACGATCTCCATCCCACGCCCGCCCAGCACGTAGGAGGGACGCACCAGCACTGGGTAGCCGATGTCGGAGGCGATCCGCCGGGCCTGCTCGAAGCTGGTGGCGGTGCCGAACTTCGGGGCCGGCAGACCGGCGTTGACCAGAACTTCGCCGAAAAGCCCACGGTCCTCGGCCAAGTCGATGGCGTCGGGCCCGGTACCCACGATGGGGACCCCGGCCGCCTCGAGGCGCTTGGCCAGACCGAGCGGCGTCTGGCCGCCGAGCTGCACGATGACGCCAACGACGCCGGGGCCGGTCCCGTCCTCGCCCTTGCCCGAGGCGTCCTCGGCGTAATAGACCTCCAGCACGTCCTCGAAGGTGAGCGGCTCGAAATACAACCGGTCGGCGGTGTCGTAGTCGGTGGACACCGTCTCGGGGTTGCAGTTGACCATCACGGTTTCGAAGCCGACCGCACTCAGCGTGGTCGCGGCATGCACACAGCTGTAGTCGAACTCGATGCCCTGGCCGATGCGGTTCGGGCCGGAACCCAGGATCAGCACCTTGGGCTTCTCGGTCTGCGGAGCCACCTCGGTCTCGGCCGCGGGGTCGAGCTCGTAGCTGCTGTAGTGGTACGGCGTCTTGGCGTCGAATTCGGCCGCGCAGGTGTCGACAGTCTTGTACACCGGATGGATGCCGAGCCTGCGGCGCAGCGCGCGCACCCCGGACTCGCCGGCCAGTTCCGGCCGCAGAGCGGCGATCTGGCGGTCCGACAGCCCGCTGTGCTTGGCTCGCCGCAGTAGTTCGGCGTCGAGCACCGGCGCTTCGAGCAGTTCGACGCGCAGCGCGACCAGTCCGGCGATCTGCTCGATGAACCAGGGGTCGACGCCGGAGGCCTCAGCCACCTGCTCGACGCTGGCGCCCAGGCGCAGTGCGTGCTCGATGTCGTAGAGCCTGCCGTCCACGGCGGTGCGCAGGCCGGTCAGCAGCTGCTCGACCGTCAGGTCGGGGTCCGGCCCGGTCCAGAACCCGGCCCGGCTGGTCTCCAGCGACCGCATCACCTTGCCGAGGGCCTCGATGAAATTGCGGCCCAACGACATTGCCTCGCCGACCGACTTCATCGTGGTGGTCAACGTGGCGTCGGCGCCGGGGAACTTCTCGAACGCGAACCGCGGGGCCTTGACGACGACGTAGTCCAGGGTCGGCTCGAAGCAGGCCGGCGTCTCTTTGGTGATGTCGTTGACGATCTCGTCGAGCGTGTAGCCGATGGCCAGTTTGGCCGCGATCTTGGCGATCGGGAACCCGGTGGCCTTCGAGGCCAGCGCCGAGGACCGCGAGACGCGCGGGTTCATCTCGATGACGATGAGCCGTCCGTCTGTCGGGTTGATCGCGAACTGGATGTTGCAGCCACCGGTGTCGACACCGACCTCGCGCAGGATGTCGATGCCCACGTCGCGCATCTTCTGGTACTCGCGGTCGGTCAGCGTCATCGCCGGGGCGACGGTCACCGAGTCCCCGGTGTGCACGCCCATCGGATCGAAGTTCTCGATCGAGCACACCACCACGACGTTGTCGCGGTGGTCACGCATCAGCTCGAGCTCGAATTCCTTCCAGCCGTAGATGGATTCCTCGATCAGCACGTTCGCCGTCGGGGAGGCGGACAGACCGTCACCGGCCATCCGCTCGACATCCTCGGCCGAGTACGCCATGCCCGATCCGAGGCCGCCCATGGTGAAGCTGGGCCGGACCACGACGGGCAGCCCCAGATCGGCGACGGTCTCGCGGACCTCGTCCATCGTGAAACAGACACGGCTGCGCGCGGACTCACCGCCCACCTTGGCGACGATGTCCTTGAACTTCTGCCGGTCCTCACCGCGCTGGATGGCCTCGAAATCGGCGCCGATCATCTCGACGCCGTACTTTTCGAGGACGCCGTTGTCGTGCAGGGCCACCGCGGTGTTCAGCGCGGTCTGCCCGCCGAGGGTGGCGAGGACGGCGTCGATCTTGTTGCCGCGCTCGGCCTGCTGGACGATGACTTTCTCGACGAACTCCCAGGTGATCGGCTCGACGTAGGTGTTGTCGGCGTACTCGGGGTCGGTCATGATCGTCGCCGGGTTCGAGTTGACCAGGCTGACCTGGATCCCCTCGGAGCGCAGCACCCGGCAGGCCTGGGTACCTGAATAGTCGAATTCACAGGCCTGGCCGATGACGATCGGGCCGGACCCGATCACCAGCACGTGGTTGAGGTCAGAGCGACGTGGCATTTACTTCTCTCCTGCCATCAGGTCTACGAACTGGTCGAACAGGTACTCGGCGTCGTGCGGGCCGGCCGCGGCCTCCGGGTGGTACTGCACCGAGAACGCCCGGCCGTTGGCCAGCCGGATGCCCTCGACCACACCGTCGTTGGCGCAGGTGTGGCTGACCTCGGCTGATCCGAAGGGGGTATCAAAAACCTCGCCCTTCTCTCCTTCTAATGCGAACCCGTGGTTCTGGGCGGTGATCGCCACCCGCCCGGTGATGTGGTCGATGACCGGGATGTTGATGCCGCGGTGGCCGAACACCATCTTGTAGGTGGACCGGCCCAGGGCGCGGCCCAGGATCTGGTTGCCGAAGCAGATGCCGAACAACGGGATTCCCGCACTCAGAACCTCGCGGGTCACCGCGACGATGTGATCGGCGGTGGCCGGGTCGCCGGGCCCGTTGGACAGGAACACCCCGTCCGGCTTGAGATCGGCGATCTGATCGAAGCTCACCGATGACGGCAGCACGTGGCTGCGGATCCCGCGTCGCGCGAAGTTGCGCGGGGTGTTGGTCTTGATACCCAGGTCGACTGCCGCGACCGTAAACCGGTGGCCGCCTTCTGGTGCTCCCTCTGCTTCAACAATATACGGACTCCCCGTGCTGACCTGCCCCGCCAGATCCGCACCCAGCATCGAGGGCTGGTCCAGTACGCGGGCGACCAACTCGTCCAAGGACGCGTCCCCTGAGCCCGATGTCGCCGCTAACGCGGCTCCGCCGAACACCCCGGCCTTCATCGACCCGCGGGTGCGCAGGTGGCGCACAACTGCCCGGGTGTCGATCCCGGCGATGCCCACGATGCCCTGACGGACCAGCTCGTCGTCGAGGGTGCCGCTGGCGCGCCAGTTCGACGCCCGCGGCGAGGGGTCACGCACCGCGTAACCGGCCACCCAGATCTTGTCGTCGCGGCTCTCACCGTCTTCGTTGTTCCAGCCCGTGTTGCCGATCTGCGGTGCCGTGGCCACCACGATCTGACCGTGATAGCTCGGGTCGGTCAGCGTTTCCTGGTAGCCCGACATGCCGGTGGAGAACACCGCCTCACCGAGGGTCTGCCCGACCGCTCCGAATGTCGTACCCGTGAAGACGCGCCCGTCTTCGAGTACCAGGACCGCTTTTTCATTCTGCTTGTTGCTCATGCCTCTTCCTCCAGCCAGCGGTCGTACTCTGCGCGATTGTCAGCGCGGAACCCGGTATCGATCTCGGTGCCCGAGGGCAGCCTCCACCTGATGGCCAGGATTCCGTCGTAAGTCAGTGCCTTGCCTGCGATCCCACGCTCGGTTCTGATCGCGGTGACAGACTCGGCGGGAATCCAGACCGGGCCGGCCCCGCTGCGCTGCAACATGATTCCCTCGGGGTAGCGGGTCAGCACGGCCTTGGCCCGAAAGCCCAGGCTGCCGGCGGCCACCTTGTCGTTCCAGTGCGGCACCACCGTGCTGCCCACGTACATGCCCTTCATGGGCGGGATGATCGATGCGCTGACCGTGTCGGGCAGCGGCGGCAGGGTGCCGATCATTTCGGCCTGGCGCTGTGCGCGATGCAGCCAGCCACGCATCATCTGACGGATCAGGAAAGCGATCAACACGGCCAGCAGCGCGGCCAGGATCAGCGATGCGATCAGCGTGGGAGTGTTCAATGGGGACACTTCCCGTGCAGCGCAGTGATCTTGCCCCGCAACAGTGTGGCGGTCACGGTGGCGGGCAGCGTCATCGATTCGAAGGGTGTGTTGTCCGACCGGCTGGCCAGCTCGTCGCCTTCGACCGTCCAGGTCGCGTCGGGATCGATCACGGTGAGGTTGGCGGGCTCGCCCACCTCCAGCGGCCGGCCCTGATCCGGCAGACCGACGATGGCTGCCGGCGCCTCGCTCATCACCTTGGCCACCCCGCGCCAGGTAAGCAGGCCGGGACGCACCATGGTCTCGGCCACCACCGACAGCGCGGTCTGCAGGCCGAGCATGCCCGGACGGGCGACCGAGAATTCGCAGCACTTCTCGTGCTCGGCATGCGGAGCGTGATCGGTGGCCACGCAGTCGATGACCCCGTCTGCCAACGCCTGCCGCAGCGCAACGGCGTCACTCGATTCGCGCAGCGGCGGGTTGACCCGGTTGCGCCCGTCGTAGCCGGCCAGCCTGCCGTCGTCGAGCAGCAGGTGGTGCGGCGTGACCTCGGCGGTGATCGAAATGCCTTGCGCCTTGGCCCACTTCAGCAGTTCCACAGTGCCGGCGGTGGAGGCGTGGCAGATGTGTACCCGGGCACCGGCATCGCGGGCCAGGATCGCGTCGCGGGCCACGATCGATTCCTCGGCCGAGCGCGGCCAACCCGCCAGCCCGAGTTTGGCCGCGTTGGGTCCCTCGTGGGCGACGGCGCCGACGGTCAGCCGCGGCTCTTCGGCGTGCTGGGCGATGAGCACCCCGAGGCCGGTGGCGTATTCGAGTGCCCGCCGCATGACGAGCGGATCGTCGACGCAGAGACCGTCGTCGGAGAACATCCGTACCTGACCGACGCTGTCGGCCATCAGGCCCATCTCGGTGAGCTGCTTGCCCTTCAGTCCGACGGTGACCGCACCCACCGGGTGCACGTCGACCAGGCCAACCTGCTGGCCGCGGTTCCACACGTGGTCGGTGACCACCGCGGAATCGGCGACCGGATCGGTATTGGCCATCGCGAACACCGCGGTGTAGCCACCGAGGGCCGCTGCAGCCGAACCGGTTTCGATGTCCTCGGCGTATTCGCGGCCCGGCTCGCGCAGATGCGTGTGCAGGTCGACGAAGCCCGGAAGGAGCACCTGGCCGACGGCCTCGATCACCTCGGTGCCCTTGGGAGCTTTGAGTGCAGAACCGATCTCGGCTATCTGGCCGTCGGCGATCAGTACGTCGAGTTGGTCGCCTTCGCCGTAGAGGCGTGCCCCGCGAATGAGTACCTGCTGCGTCATACGCTGATCGCCTCCCGATCCGCACCCACCAGCAGATGGAACAGCACCGCCATCCGCACGTGGACACCATTTGAAACCTGTTGCAGAACAGCCGATTGCGAGGAATCGGCAACCGGGAACGCGATCTCCATGCCACGCACCATCGGTCCCGGGTGCAGCACCACAGCGTTACCGGGCAGCATGGCCTGACGCTTCTCGGACAATCCGTAGCGCACCGAGTACTCACGGGCCGAAGGGAAGAACGCGCCGTTCATCCGCTCGGCCTGCACGCGCAGCATCAACACCGCGTCGGCGGCGGGCAACTCGGCATCCAGGTCGTGCGACACCGTGACCGGCCACCCGGACACCCCGACCGGCAACAGCGTCGGCGGCGAAACCAGCACCACCTCGGCGCCCAGGGTGCTCAGCAGCGACACATTCGAACGGGCCACGCGGCTGTGCAGGACGTCCCCGACGATCACCACGCGCTTGCCCTCGATAGAGCCGAGCCGTTGGCGGATGGTCAGCGCGTCGAGCAGGGCCTGGGTCGGATGCTCATGGGTTCCGTCACCGGCATTGATCACGCTGGGACCGCCGGTCTCCTCGGCCGTCCATTCGGCGAGCTGTTGTGCGGCGCCCGAGTGAGGATGGCGGATGATCAGGGCGTCGGCGCCGGCGGCACGCAAGGTCAATGCGGTATCGCGAAGCGACTCCCCCTTGGCCACCGAGGATCCCGACGAGCTGACGTTGATCACATCGGCGCTCATCCACTTACCCGCGACCTCGAACGACACCCGGGTCCGGGTGGAGTTCTCGTAGAACATGGTGATGACGGTGCGTCCGCGCAGCGTGGGCAGCTTCTTGATTTCGCGGCCCAGCAGTGCCTCGCGGAACCGGTCGGCGTCGTCGAGGATCGCCGTCGCGTCATCCCGGCTCAGATCCGCTGCCGACAGAAGATGACGTGTCGTCACTTCGAAATCACCACCCCATCACGGTCATCATCCTCGGACAGCAGCACATGGACGCTCTCGGTGCGCGAGGTCGGCACGTTCTTGCCGACGTAATCGGCGCGGACCGGCAGTTCCCGGTGACCGCGGTCGACTAGCACCGCCAGTTGCACCACCCGGGGGCGACCGATATCACGCAGGGCATCCAGCGCTGAGCGCACAGAGCGCCCGGAGTACAGCACGTCGTCGACGAGGATCACGACCGCGTCGTCGATGCCGCCGGGCGGGATCGAGGTGGCCGCCAGTGGTCGCGGCGGCTTGATGTTGAGGTCGTCGCGGTAGAGCGTGATGTCAAGCGCGCCGACGGGCAACGCCACATCGGCGAACTCGTTGATCTTGGCGGCCAACCGCCTGGCGAGGGTCACACCGCGCGTGGGGATGCCGAGGAGAACGACCCGTTCGCGTTCCGCGGGATCGTCAAGGGCGGTCTTCTCGATGATCTGATGAGCGATCCGGGAAACGGTGCGGCCGACGTCCGCCGCAGACAACAATTCCCGGTCGGTACCTGAAGAGCCCATGAGGTGACTCTGACCTCCTTCTCCGCCTCTCGGGACGGATCGTTAAAGGACGTCGAACTGCCAGGCAGCTTAGCAGGCCGCAAACCTCCGACCGGCCACGGTCACCTCGCAGTGTCACTCATCACGGCGTCCAGTTCGGTTCCCTTCGTCTCGGGCAGCAACAGGGTCGAGACGATGCTGACGACGACGAATGCCGCCATCATCGCCCCAACAGCCCAGCTACCGAGCGTGGCCACCAGAGCACCGGCGACCAACGGCGGTATCGCTCCGCCCACGATGCCGGCCAGATTGAACGACAGGCCGGCGCCGGTGTAGCGGTATCGGGTGGCGAAGATCTCAGGCAGGAAGGATCCGATCGGCCCGTAGGACAGGCCGAAGATGCAGAAGATGCCGGCGATCGCGACCGCGAAGGCCACCGGCGAACCGGAGTCGATCAGCGGCATCACCACGAACGCCCACGGCAGGGCCAGAGCGAAACCGGCGAGAATGACGCGGCGCCGGCCGTACCGGTCGCACAGCACCGCCGAGATCGCCGAGAAGGCCATCAGCGCGACACCGGCGAGCACGCCGACGCCGAGGATCAGGCTGCGCGGGTGCCCGATGCGGGTGCTGGCGTAGCTCATCAGGTAGGTGCCACCGAGGAAGCTCATGGTGAAGATGCCGACCATGCAGCCCGCGGCGAGCGCCACCTGCCGGGTCTGGGTGCGGAACAGTTCGCTCAGCGGCGCCTTGGGTACGCCTGCGGTCACCTGCTCCCGGGCGAAGACGGGCGTCTCGTCGATGCTCAGCCGCACGTACAGCGCCACGATCAGCAGCACCGCGCTGAACAGGAATGGCAACCGCCAGCCCCAGTCGAGGAAGACCGCGCTCTTCTCGCCGATGGTCAGGCTCACGATGAAGACCACGAGATTGCTCACTGCCAGGCCGGCACCGGCGCCGAGCTGGGTGAACATCCCGTACATGCCGCGCTTCCCGACGGGCGCGTACTCGGCGCTCAGCAGCGCCGACCCGGCCCATTCCCCGCCGACGGCGAAGCCCTGCAGCAGTCGCAGGACGAGCAGGATGATCGGCGCCGCGATGCCGATGCTTGCCGCGCTGGGCACCAAGCCCACGCATACCGTCGACAAGCCCATGATCAACAGCGTCGCGATCAGAGTCTTCTTGCGGCCCAACCGATCTCCGAAATGCCCGAACACCGCGGCGCCGATCGGCCGGGACAGGAACGCGACCGCGAACGTGCCGAGTGACGAGATGGTCGCCATCGTGGGGCCCATGTTCGGGAAGAACACGTGGGGAAAGATGAGCGCCGCGGCGGTGCCGTAGATGTAGAAGTCGTAGAACTCGATCGCCGTGCCGACGAAGCTGGCGAACGCCACCCGCTTCATGGGGTGGGCCTCCGGAGTCGCGACGGAGCTCGGTTCGCCGTCGATCTGGTCCTGCTGGGTCATTTGCCTCTTCTCACGCCACGGACTTCGCCCGAGAAGTATCACCCAGCAGTTGGGTCAGACCATCTCGAATCCGTGATAACCCGCCACGGCCACGCCGTCACCGATCTGCTTGTAGACGCCGACACCGGCGACGAACGGCAGGAACACTTGTCGCTTACCGGGCACATTGGCGCCCATGTACCAGGACGCGGCTTGCGGCAGCAGCGTGAGGTCGGCGGTGTCGTTGGTGATGTTCACCCAGTTGTCCTCGGCCTCGAGGTCGGCTTCCATCCGGTTCAGCCCGTGCTCGCGCAGGTGCACCAGGGCCGCACTGATCCACTCGACGTGGTACTCGATCGAGGTGAGCATGTTGGACAGCACCGAGGGACTCTGCGGACCGGTGACGGTGAACAGGTTCGGGAATCCCGCCGACATCAACCCGAGATAGGTCCGCGGGCCCGCGGCCCATTTCTCCCGCAGCGTGCGGCTGGCGCCGGTCTCGTCGACGGCCCGGATGTCGATGGCGTTCAACGCGCCGGTCATGGCATCGAATCCCGTGGCCAGCACGATCACGTCGAACTCGTGCTCGGTGTCACCGGCGAGGATGCCGCGTGCCGTGATCCGGCGCAGCGGCTCCTCGTTGAGGTCGACGAGCTCCACGTTGTCCTGGTTGTAGACCTCGTAGTAGCCGGTGTCGACGCACATCCGCTTGGCCGCGATCGGATAGCTTCGCGGCGTCAGCTTCTCGGCGAGCCGAGGGTTGGTGACCTTCTGACGAATTCGCTCGCGCACGTATTCGGCGGCCGTCTCGTTGGCTGCCGGATCCAACAGCAGGTCGTAGAACGACTGCTGGAAACACAGACCGCCGTCGGCCCAGCGCCGGTCGAGCTCGGCACGGGTGGTGGCCCTGTCGAGGTCGCCGAAGAACGGGGGCAGCGCCGCACCGTCGCCGCATTGCGCGCCGCCCTGCGTCAAGCGACTGACGTCGCGAAACTGCGGGTACCGCGGCTTGACATCGGCGAGCTCGTCGGCGATCAGGCGATTCTGCGCCGGGACCGCATACGGGGGCGTGCGCTGAAACACGGTCAGCGCGCCCACCACCGGTGCGATCGCGGTGATCGTCTGCACGCCAGAGGAACCGGTGCCGACGACGGCGACCCGCTTGCCTTCCAGGTCTGCCCCTTCGGCAGGCCAGTCCCAGGTCCACAGGACCTCACCGGCGAAATCGTCCAGCCCGTCGAACGACGGCACCAACGGTTTGGAGAGGCATCCGGTCGCCGCGATCACGAAGTTCGCAGAGGCGCTGGGACCCGCTTCGGTCGTGACGGTCCATTCGTTTCTGGTGTCGTCGAAATCCATTGCGACAACCCTGGTATCGAAGGTGATGTCGCGGCGGAGGTCGAAGCGGTCGGCGACATGCTTGGCGTAGGCGAGCAGTTCCGGCTGAGCGGCGTAACGCTCGGTCCAATTCCACGACTGCTGCAACTGCGAGTCGAACGAGTATGAGTATTCGATCGATTCGATGTCGCAACGGGCCCCCGGGTACCGGTTCCAGTACCAGGTGCCACCCACCTCCGGCCCGGCCTCAAGGACGCGTGCGTCGAATCCGAGCTCACGTAACTTGTAGAGCTGGTAAAGCCCGGCGAATCCGGCACCGATGATGATCACGTCGTGATCGGCCACCACTCACACCGCCTTTCGGTCGGACCGGTACGCGTCGAGGAACGACCCGATGCTTTTGGCGACCAACGACATTCCGGTCTGATAACCGGGCAGGATGTTCGCCATCTGGAAATACCCGTGCATTTCGCCGGCCGCCTCCTCCAACGTCACACGCACTCCGGCGTCGGCCAGCGCGGCCGCGTAGGCGACACCCTCGTCGTGCAGCGGGTCGTACTCGGCGACATAGACGAGAGCGGGCGGGAGACCGGCGAGGCTGGGCGCCCGCAACGGCGACGCATCCGGGTTGGTGCGCCGGGCCTGGTCTGGAAGGTAGTGCTCCCAGAACCAGATCATGGTGTCCCGGCCGAGCATCAGCTGATTTTCGGGCGCGACGTACGAGGGCCGGTCGAAGTCGCAGTCGGTAACCGGGTAGACCAATGCCTGGTAGTCGATCCTGGGCCCGTGCCGGTCGCGGGCCCACCGCGTCATCACCGCGGCGATGTTGCCTCCGGCGCTGTCGCCGGCCACGATCAACGGCGCACCGACGGGTGCGTACTCCGCTGCATGCGCTGCGGCCCAGCACAATCCGATCCAACTGTCTTCCAGCGCGGCGGGGAACGGATGCTCGGGCGCCTTGCGGTAGTTCACCAGGATCACGGTGGAGTTGGTCAGGTTCGCCAGGTGCCGGCCGACGTGGTCGTACTGCAGGTCGATATCGCCGATCACCCATCCACCGCCGTGGAAATACACGATGACCGAACGGGATTCGCCCTCGGGAACGAGAACACGGACCCGGAATTTCCCGCCGTCCTCACCCTCGAGCTTCAGGTTGTGCACCGCGGCCACGTCGGGACCGCGTCCGCTCATGCCGGCGAAGATCGGCCCGGCCATCCGCGCGATCGCCGGCGTGCCCTCGTGCATCGGTGGGTCGCGGGTCTCCGCAAGTTGCGCCAGCAGTGCCTGGGTCACGGGTTCCAGCGGCATCAGATCACCGCTGGATCGACTTGATCTCGAGGAATTCCTCGAGCCCGTACCGGCCGGCCTCACGCCCGTTGCCCGACTGCTTGTATCCGCCGAAGGGCGCGTTGGCGTTGAAGGCGCCGGCATTGATCTGCACCTGGCCGGCCCGGATCCGGCGCGCGATGCCCTCGGCACGCTCCGGCGAGGCGGACCAGACCGCCCCGGCCAGGCCGTAATCCGTTGCGTTGGCGATCCGTACCGCGTCGTCCTCCGAGTCGTATGCCTCGATCGCGAGAACCGGGCCGAAGACCTCTTCGGAATGAATCGCCATGTCCTCGGTGACGTCGGAAAACACGGTCGGCCGTACGAAGGCACCTGGGCCGTCGGTTGCGGTGTCGCCGCCGGTGACCAGACGTGCCCCTTCGTTCATCGCCGTCCGGATATGGCCGATCACCCGCTCCTGCTGCGCCCGGGACGACAGCGGGCCCAGTGCAGTCCCTTCGTCGCTCGGGTCGCCGACCGGCAGTGCGTCAGCAGTCGCCTTCGCGAGTGCCTCGACCTCGGCCAGCCTGTCACGCGGGACGATCATGCGGGTCAGCGCCGAGCAGGTCTGCCCGGAGTTGAGCATCATCGTCTTGACCGACGCGGGCACCACCAATTCCAGGTCGGCGTCGTCGAGAATGATGTTGGGGCTCTTGCCACCGAGCTCCAGCGAGACGCGCTTGACGGTGCGGGCGGCGACTTCCTGCACGCGCCGACCGGCCCGGGTTGATCCGGTGAAGCTGACGATATCGACGTCGTCATGCCCGGCGATCGCCTCGCCCACATCCGCCCCGGTGCCGAACACCAGGTTGAACACGCCTGGGGGCAGACCGATCTCGTCGATGATCTCGGTCAGCGCGAGCGCGCACAGCGGCGTCACCTCACTGGGTTTGACGACGACGGTGTTTCCCGCGGCCAATCCGTAGGCGACCTTCAGGGCGATCTGATGCAGGGGGTAGTTCCAGGGCGTGATGGCGCCCAGCACGCCGAACGGTTCGCGCACGATCGTCGATCCGCGGTATTCGTTCTCGAACTCGTACTCGCGCACGATGTTGGCGGCCTCGGCGAAACTGTTGAGTGGCAGCCCCAGCTGGATCGCCCGGGAAATCGTGATGGGACAACCCATCTCGGAGGAGACCGTGCGGGCCAGGTCTTCGGACCGCTCGGCCAGCTTGCCGGCGATCGCGGTGAGGTAATCCGCGCGCTCCCCGACCGGCGTCGCCGACCATGCCGGGAAAGCGGCACGTGCGGCTGCCACGGCGGCGTCGACGTCTGCGGCAGTGCCGGCCACCACCTCGGCGATCACCTCGTCGTTCGCCGGGTTGATGACGGGTATGCGGGTGCTGCCGCTCGAAACCGCCCACTTGCCGTCGATGTAGTTGCTGTCTTGAATCTGCATTGATGCCCCCTTGTTCGGTTCAGTGGTCGGCGTCGGAGTAGACGACGATGCCGCGAAGATTCTTGCCGTCGAACATGTCCCGGTAGCCCTGATTGATGTCTGCCAGGCGGTAGCGGGTGGTGACGAGTTCGTCGAGCTTGAGATTGCCGGAGCGGTAGAGGTCGAGGAGTCTCGGGATCTGGGTGCGGGGGCCGACGCCGCCGAACACCGCCCCCTGGACCCGTTTCTGCAGCAGGGTCAGCTCGAACAGATTGAGGTCGACGGTCGACTGGGTGAAATCGCCCATGCCCGTGACGATTACCTGTCCGCCCTTGCCGGTCAGGCTCAGCGCCTGCTGGATGTGTTCGCCCTTGATCTCGCCGACCGTGATGATCGTGACCTCAGCCATCTTTCCCCACGTGAGGTCGGGCAGTTCGGCGGCGGCGTCCTCGACGGAGGCGAACGTGTGGGTGGCGCCGAACTCGAGCGCCTTCTTCCGCTTGAAGTCGACCGGGTCGATCGCGACGACGAACCGTGCACCCGCGAACTTCGCCCCTTGCACCGCGTTGATCCCGACTCCGCCGATGCCCATCACCACGACTGTGTCGCCCGGGTGGGTGTCACCGATTTCGGTCGCCGAGCCCCAGCCGGTGGAGACTCCGCAGCCCAGCAGGGCGGCCACCTCCAGCGGTATGTCCTTCTCGATCTTGACGACCGAGGCCTGGCTGACCGTGACGTACGGCGCGAAGGTGCCGAGCAGGCACATCTGGATGACCGGTTGGCCGTCGCGGGTCACGCGGTACGTCTTGTCGGAGACAGCCTGGCCGGTCAGCAGCCCGGCGCCCTCGTCGCAGAGGTTCTGCAGACCCGTGGCGCACGACGGGCACGTGCCGCACGCCGGAATGAAGGCGAGGACGACGTGATCGCCTTCTTCCAGCCCGGTGACGCCGGGGCCGACCTTGGTGATCACACCGGCACCCTCGTGACCACCGAGTACGGGCATGAACGGCACCGGGCTGCTGCCGGCGACGACGTGTGCATCCGAGTGGCACAGGCCCGACGCGGCCAGTTTCACCTGCACCTCCCCGGCAACCGGGTCCCCCAGGTCAACCTCGCAGATCGTCCATGGTGCGCCGATTTCCTCGACGACAGCGGCCTTGACTTTCACCAGAGCGTCTCCTCGCGTGTCATCCGACACAGTTCTGGGCGAACTGAGATCTGAATCACTCCCCCGAACCGTAGAGCCGTGGCGCGCCGTCCGACAGGACCGTCCCGGCCACAACTCGACATTTCCGGCCACTTCGGAGGCTCATGCCCTCGTTGACCGCGCTCCGCAGGTCGGCAAAACTGGGCGTCATGACGCCGGTCCTCGCCGAATCCGCTGATCAGGGGGCACTGCCCAGCTCCCCGGTGCTCCAATCGACCAACCGGGTCATAGCGGCCATGACCGACCCCTGGGACCACCCGCGCACGGCGGTTTCGGTCGCGATCATGTGTGAGTGGGCGGCCCGGCGCGGCATCCCTGCCGAGGCGGTGCTGGCGGGTTCTCATCTCGATGCCTCCTCCCTGACCGACATCGACACCGTCGTCGAGGCCAGCCAGGAGCTCGCGGTGATCCGCAATCTGGCCGCCCGGTGCGCGGACAGTCCCGGTTCGGGGGTGGAACTGGGCAGCAGCTACCACCTGACCGCCTACGGCTATCTGGGTTATCTCCTGGCTGCGTCGGCCAGCGTGCGGGACACGGTCCATCGTGGCCTGTACTACGCAATGCTGACCTTCGCCTTCTCGACCATGACGGCCCGCATCGACGACGACCACTACGTCCTGGCCTTCGATGCCGGTGACATGCCCGAGGCGATCCGCAGGTTCGTCGTCGAACGTGATCTGACCGCGGTCATGCAGATTCAGCGCGATACGTTCCCCGACGTCGACGCGGTCCCGCTGCACGAGATCAGGTTCGCCTTCCTGGCTCCTTCCGTCAGCAGCTGTGTCGAGGTGTACCGGGACTACTTCCGGGTGCCGGTGTCATTCGGCTACGCCCGCAACGAAATCGTCTACGACGTGGGCTATCTGGACCTGGCACCGCCGATGGCGAACGCCCACACGGCCGAGCTGATGGTCGCCCACTGTGACCGCATCCGCGCCGAGCGGTTGCATCACACCGGGGTCGCCGCCCAGGTGCGCGCACATCTGCTCGACCAGTCGTCTCTCGACCTCACCCTGGAAGACGTGGCGCTGCACCTGCACTACGCATCGCGGACATTGCGCAGGCACCTCGAGCGCGAGGGCACCACCTACCGGGCCGTCCTGGACGAGGTGCGCCGGAGCGTCGCCGACAATCTCCTGCGGGACCGCATGATTCCGCATTACGAGATCGCCCACCGGCTCGGGTACCAGGACTGGTCGAGTGTGGTCCGGGCCCGCAGGCGCTGGCGCCGCGGGTGACGCCTGGAGGTAGCCGAGATCGGGACTGCGCCTCTGGATAGGCTGGCGCGGATGAATCTCGACGGCAATCAGACGTCCATCCGTGAGGCGATCGACGCTGGGCTGCTGGCCGGCGCGGTCACGCTGGTGTGGCAGGCGGGCAAGGTGCTCCAGGTGAATGCCCTGGGGCACCGCGACGTCGACGCCCGTCTCCCGATGCAACGGGACACCATCTTCCGGATCGCCTCCATGACAAAACCTGTCACGGTGGCTGCGGCGATGGCGCTGGCCGAGGAAGGCAAGTTCGCGCTGAACGAGCCGGTGACAAAATGGCTGCCGGAACTGGCGGACATGCGGGTGTTGCGCGAGACGCGCGGACCGCTGGACCGCACCGAGCCCGCGCGGCGGCCCATCACCTTCGATGACCTGATGACCCACCGCAGCGGTCTGGCTTACGTGTTCTCGGTGCTGGGGCCGCTGGCGACGGCCTACGGCAAGCTGTCGCTGCGCCAGGACCAGGACCGCTGGCTGGCCGAGGTGGCCAAACTTCCGTTGGCCCATCAGCCCGGCGAACGCCTCACCTACAGTCACGCCACCGATGTGCTGGGGATCGCGTTGTCCCGGATCGAGGGGAAGCCGTTGGCCCAGGTCCTGTCCGAACGGATCTTTGCGCCGCTGGGCATGGTCGACACCGGATTCTCGGTCGACGTCGCCGGCCGCCGTCGGGCGGCGACGATGTACCAGCTGACCGCCGAGAACACCCTGACCCACGATGTGATGGGCCCGGCGCCGATCGCCGATCCCCCGTTCTGCACAGGCGGGGCAGGCTTGTTCTCCACCGCAGACGACTATCTGAAGTTCGCCAGGATGCTGCTGGCCGGCGGCACGGTCGACGGGGTGCGGGTGCTGTCCGAGGAGTCGGTCCGGGTGATGCGCACCGATCGGCTCACCCCCGAACAGAAGCAGCACCAGTTCCTGGGCGCACCGTTCTGGGTGGGTCGGGGCTTCGGCCTGAACTTGTCGGTGGTCACCGACCCGACAAAGTCACGCCAGTTGTTCGGCCCTGGCGGGCTGGGCACCTTCAGTTGGCCCGGCGCCTACGGCACGTGGTGGCAGGCCGACCCGCCGGCGGACCTGATCCTGATCTATCTGATCCAGAACCATCCGAATCTGTCGGTGGACGCCGCAGCCGTCAGCGGCAACACCTCGACGGCGAAACTTCAGGTGGCACAACCCCGTTTCGTTCGACGGACGTATCAGGCGCTGGATCTGTAGTCCTGCGGTCGCGACACCGTGACCAGCTCAGGAATTCGCGGTCGAACGCAATGCCGCGGCCAATTTGGCTTCGCCGATCCGGTAGATGCCGTCGAGCGCGGAGTCCTCGACACTGAGGTACTCGCACACCAGTTCACGTGCCACTCCGGCGTCGCGGAGCCGCAATGCCAGCGAGTACGGCAACGGCAGTTGCCGCAACGCCTGTTCGTGCAAGTCCCCCTCGTCGGCCATCGATCCAGGATGCGACGGTTCCACCGAACCAGAGCGAGTACCGCGATACCCGAATCAGCCGCGATGCCGCCGCGGTAGGAGCGCGATCAGCTCGGCCCTGGTGGATGCCCCGGTTTTCGCCATTGCCCGGTAGATGTGTCCCTCGACGGTGCGGATCGAGAGGCGTAGCCGGTCGGCAATCGCGCGACTGGACAGCCCGGCTCCGATCAACATCGCGATCTCACGTTCCCGGGCGGTCAAGGGCAGACGTTCGGCGGCCGCGAGCAATGCCGGCGTGGCCGCGCCACCGCAGGCTTCGGCCAGTGCCGTAGCCCGCGTCGCCGCTGCCAGAGCCGACCCCCGCATCTCCTTGCGCCGATACGCCACCGCCGCGCGACCGGCCGCATCGGCCGCCGCGACCAGGTCGCCGAACTCCTCGAATTCTGCTGATGCCTTTGCCAACCCGTCGCCGTCGTCATGGGCGAGGGCCCGGCACAACGCGGCAGCGGCGCCGACCCGCGGCCCCTCGACCAGACCGGTCAGCTCGTCGAGCCGTCGGGTACGGGAATGGTCGCCGAACTGGGCCGCCGTCTGCAGGCACAACACCTCGGCCGCCAATTGCCCGTTGTTCCCTGCGGTGTCTGCCGCATCGAGCACGATCTCCACCGCCTCAGACACCGCCCCCTGACTCGCAGCGACCCAGGCCCGCACCAGGGCATGCTCGTAGGCGAGGTAATGCCAACTGGGATGGCGACACTCGTCGAGTTCCATGACCGCGCCGTCATCCGCCAGACCGCTTATCGCCAGTGCAGTGGCCTTCGGCAGGTGAAAGCGGTAACCGAATCCGTTGCGCTCCCCCGCAGCCCGCATCAACTCGACCGCAGGATTCAGCAGTTCAGCCGCATCGCCGAGTTGTCCGGCCCATGCGGCGGAGCGACCCGCCAGCGCCATGCCGAAGAGCTGCGCCACGCCGGGCAGCTCGGCGGCCAGCCGGCTCAACTGCCCGGCTTCCTCGCGTGCCTCGCGGATCCGCCCGGCCAGAAGCAACGCACCGATATGTGCGTCGGCGATGACGAACCGGGTGTGGGCCGCGTCGAAAGAACCGTCCGTGATGCGGTAACCGACCCGAGCGGCGGCAACCGCCGCGTCGGCACGCCCCGCGTCGCCACACGACAGGGTCACGGACCACGCCGTGACCGCACCCACGATGGCGGGCAGCGCATCGAGATCCAGTCCGCTGGACGCTGTCGCGGCCCGCTCTGGATATCCGGTCGCGGCCCAGTACACCGAGTAGAACGCGTCGATGCCGGCCCGGGCGTCGGCCGGAATGCCCGCCGCCGCATCGTCGATGTGCCGCTTGGCACCCTCCGGATCGGCCAGTGACCACAGCAGGTTCGACGCACGCAGGAACGCCAGCCGGGCCCGTCCGTCATCGGTGAGCTCATCGGTCTGGATGGCGTCGAGCACCGCGTCCGACTCCTCGCCCCGACTGAGCCATGACAAGGCATGGGCCCGAATGAATTTCGCCTCCGCGCCACCGCCTGCGGCGATCGCTCCCTCAGCCAGCCGGTCGGCCAGCGCCAGATCGGACAACCACACCGCGCCCTGCGCGGCCCGAGTCAGCAACTCGGGGTCGGGCGCGAGATCCGAATCGAGCATCAGCGCGGCTCGCCGCACCACCACCCGCATGGACTCGCGGTCGTCCCGGTCGCCGAGCGCGGTGGCAACCAGCCCCCGCAGGCGGCGCAGCCGAGAGCCCGGCACCCGGTTGCGCCGCACCTCGGCGTACAACGGGTGTGCCACGCGGACCTCACGGTCGGTGGGATCGATCGTGATCAGTCCACGGGCCTCGGCCGTCGCCACCGCATCGGCATCGGTGATCGCGGCCAGCCGATGCAGCTGGATCGGCTCGGCCACCGCCAATACGTCGACCACCTCACTCACCGCCGGTGGCAGTGCACCGATCCGCGTCTCGATCAGTTCGACCAGGCTGGGCGGAATCACCGGATCGCCGGTCCACCGCCAGTAGCCCTGCCGACACGCGAGGCGACCCTGCGCGACCTCCTGCTCGACGATGTTGCGCAGGTACAGCACGTTGCCCCGGGTCAGCCGCCACAGCCGTCGCGCTGCGTCCTCGTCCGGCGGGCCGTCGAGCGCGGCGGTCAGCAGCCGTGTCGACTCGTCGCGGGACAACGGCTGCAGATCCAACCGCTCGAACCTGCCGCGGTCGCATGCCGTCAGCACCTCGGCAGGTACCGGCGCACCCGTGCGCACGGTCAACAGGAGCTTGGCGGCGCCCCGCTGGACGATCTGCTGCAAGACGAAGCCCGACAACCCGTCGAGCAGGTGTGCATCGTCGACGCACACGAGTACCGGCCGGCCGTCGGAGGTTCCGGTCAGGCCGCCGATCACGCGGTCGACGAGCGCCACACTGTCGGCGTCCGAGGTACCCACCCATCGTGCGAACGTTCCCAGCGGCAGTCCCTGAGCCGCCGATGTTCCCACGGTCCAGCGTGTTTCGTAACCGCCGGTACCTGCTACCGCGAGCGCTTCTCGGGCGATACGGCTCTTGCCAACCCCTGCGCTTCCATAGATGACGATCCCGGACAGTTCGGTAGAGGCCAGCGCGGCGTCGATCAGCCGGCTCTCCTCCAACCGCCCTGTCAGCGGCCAGGCGAGTCGCACGCATCGAGATTAGGCGGAGGCCCGGTCGTTAGCACGGGTAACGACAAACTTCGAGCCAATTCGTTTGAGCGTCGCACCGGTCATGCTGAGAAATTGAAGTAGTGCAGTACGCGCGCCGCCTCTGGGCCTGCGGTGCAACCGTGAGGATCTGTCGATCCACGAGGGATCCGGCGCGAGTCGAGAGGGCCGTAGAGATGACTTACATCGAAATTCCCGAGAGCCTGAGTCGAGACGATATCGACATTGCCGGCGGTGTTCCCACCGAGAGTCCTGACGAACTCGAGGCTCCGGTAATCCCTATTCCCCCGTGGCTCATCCCAGCGGCAAGCGGACTCTACACATGGCGGCTCGTGGATGTCCTCAATCTTCCTCCTGCAGATGCAGGCGTCGACGGACAGCCGACGGGAAACGGACAAGAAGCAACATTGCCTCCGATTCTCTTGCGGCGCGAGGAATTACGTCTCGACATCGACCGGCAGTACCCGCAGATGACAGCGAGCGGGACATCGTTCGCCGTGACAGAGCGCTATCACTGGGTAGCGTCACTGGCGAAGATCGGCGTCAACCATTGGGCTGGTCCGATTTGGTTCAAGGACGGAGATGTTGCATCCTTCGGATACACCAATGTCGACATCCGGGCTGTGAAGAGTCCCTTTGTCAATCAGCGGTCGGCGAAGGTCACGTTCACCGGCGGCGGACAGCGATCCTTTACTCGGGCCTATCGGTGGACATCGACAGCGTTTCATCCGGTCGAGTTCGAGTTCGATCACACGCCTGATGCAAACCCGGTCTATGCCATTGATACCCATGCGCATCCGAATCGGCCGGTGTCGTTGCCGTCGGAGAATTTGTCGATCGAGGATGTGTTCGCCCGCGCGGGCTTCAGTGTGACCAAGTCGAGCGGCGACAGTGTTGTTCCGGTCGGTGGCGCCGGCGCCAACGGAACGTGGAGCGACGCGGAGATGCACGATGCCATGCAGACCTACTGGTCGCGATTCAAGAATGCCCCGCAATGGTCGATGTGGACCTTCTGGGCGGCACTGCATGACCAGGGAACTTCGCTCGGCGGGATCATGTTCGACGACATCGGCCCCAACCACCGCCAAGGTACGGCAATCTTCACCGAAGCGTTCATAAAAGACCCGCCCACAGGCGACCCTGCTCCCGACGCCTGGGTGGCGCGTATGCGGTTCTGGACTGCGGTGCACGAGATGGGTCACGCTTTCAATCTGGCCCACTCGTGGCAGAAGGCACTCGGCACGCCCTGGATCCCGCTTTCCAATGAGCCCGAGGCGCGTTCGTTCATGAATTACCCCTACAACGTCCAGGGCGGCCAGGGAGCGTTCTTTGCGGACTTCCCATTCCGGTTCAGCGACCCTGAGTTGCTGTTCATGCGCCACGCCCCGGCTCGCTTCGTACAGATGGGCAATGCCGACTGGTTCGACCACCACGGGCTTGAGCAGGCCGAGCTCAATGCGCAGTCGACCTATCGCGTCGAGGTCCGCGTCAACCGAGACAGGCCCGTGTTCGAGTTCCTCGAGCCCGTCATACTGGAAGTCAAACTCACGAATACCGACACGCAGCCAAAGCTTTTGTCCTCGACTGTCATCGACCCACAGGACGTGCTCGTAATCCTCAAGCAGAAGGGCAAGCCGGCGCGCCAATGGATGCCATACTCACGGCAGTGCCGCAAGCTCGACATGACCGTCCTACAACCAGGTGAATCGATGTACCAAGCGCTACCGGTTTTCGCCGGGCTGAACGGTTGGGACGTATCGGATCCCGGGGTCTATCAGATTCAGGTTGCGGTCGACGTCGACGGACGGGTGGTCACCAGCGCCCCGCTCCAGCTGCGAATCGCCCCGCCCCGAAGCTGGGACGAGGAAGACGTAGCGCAGGAGTTCTTCTCCGAGGATGTTGGCCGCACGCTGTCGTTCACCGGTACCGCGGTCCTGACGTCGGCCAACGAAGTGCTGCGTGACACCGTCGAACGGTTGCCCCAGACCAGGGCAGCCATCCACGCCGCGGCGGCGCTGGCGGCGCCGCTTGCAAAGGATTACAAATTGCTGGTGATCCCGGAAGCGCCGATCACGACGAACCGCGTTGCCGAAGCAGGCGGCATAGTCGAGCAACGACCGGCGCGCGTCGATGACGTGGTGGAGCTGATCGGCGACAGGGTGCCGACACCTGAAGCTGCAGAAACCTTTGGTCACATAACGTTCCGCAACAACGTCGAGGCGATCAACCAGGCGCTGGCGACGAGTGGCGCAGTCCAGCCCGCTGCGGCGATGCAGAAGTCATTGGGCGACATCCTGGGACAACGCGGCGTTCTGCCTTCCGTGGTCGAAGCAGTTGACGACAAAGCCAAGGCGCTCGCTGCCGCGGCCTCGAAGGGACCCGGGAAGAACCGTCGAACCAACGGCAACAACGGTGACCGGCAAGCACATAAGCGTCGGAACTCGTGAAGCTGCACATCGAACTGCAGGAGGGGTGGGGCGGCGATCTCGTCGAGGTCACTGTCGGCGGCGAGCGAGCCTACGACGGTCGCCCCACGACCCGAATGCAGACGGGCTATGCCGCCGGCGTTGAAGTTGATCTACCTGACGCCGAGGAGTCGGTGTCTGTCGAGGTACGTCTTCCTGAGCGCGGCATAGTCGCCCGCCACGAGGTGAGCACCCGACATGAGACATGGATCGGCCTGAACCTGGAGGGCGATGTCGTGCGGGTACGTGAACAGCCCAATCAGTTCGGATACGTCTGAATCGATCACCGGCCGGTGGTGCCGTCGATGAGTTCGCGAAGGATATCCGCGTGACCGGCATGGCGGCCGGTCTCTTCGATCATGTGAGTCAGGGCCCAGCGGACGCTGGCCGAGGGGCGCCCGGGCCGGGATCTCGGAAGCGGTGCCGCGAGATCGGTGCAGTCGTCGAGCACCTCATTGGCCCGCTCGACGGCGTTCCGGTAGCGGGCGACGATGTCGGCGGCGCGGTCCGACCGTTCGACAGCGAACGTCGCCTGCCAGTCAGTGACGTCGTCCCCGAGAAAAATCCACCGTTCGACGTAGGTCAGATGATTCAGGAGGCCGAGCAGCGTGGTCCCCGACGGCACCGGCGACGTACGCGCCATCGGTTCCGGCGCGCCGTCGACCTTCGCAGCGATCGACGCGCGCAGATAGTCGAGAAACCCCCGCAATACCTCGGATTCGCTGTTCGCGGTCCGTGGCGGCGGATTGTCGTGCCTGCGGCGCTGGCTTGTATCCACCATGCCCAGTATCTGCACGGCGGCGCCCGATGGCACGGATCTTGCCGTTCCGGCAAGCGAGGAACGAACTTCCTCGCATGCGGGCAGTTCGGGAACTTTTCACCGCAGGCACGGAGAAACCTCTTTACCCGTCCCACTTACGCGCATAAGCTCACGGTGGTTTGTCCGCGGCCTCGCGCGCAGACCGACAGTTTTCGTAATCGACGTGCCAGGCCTGCCCCGCAGAGCGACTCGGCGAAAGGACGGACCAAGTGAGCAGCTCCATCCCGGTGTTCAACCCCTCCAACGAGGAGCAGATCGCGGAGGTACCCGATTCGGATCAGATCGCAGTCGACGCCGCGGTGGCCCGGGCACGAGAGACGTTCGAATCAGGGGTGTGGCGCAAGCTGCCCGCGGCCCACCGGGCCGAGGTACTTTTCCGCGCCGCCGAGATCATCAAGGCGCGCACCGAGGAGCTCGCGGAGATCGAGGCGCGGGACAACGGTATGAACGCGATGGCTGCGCAGCAGATCATCAAGGTCGCGAACGAGATGCTGATCTACTACGCAGGTTGGGTTGGCAAGATCCACGGCGAGTCGGCCAATCTCATCTCCGACGGCCTGCTCGGCCACTTCGAGGAGTATCACACCTTTACCCAGCTCGAGCCGGTCGGCGTCGTCGGCCTCATCATCCCTTGGAACGGACCGTTTTTCGTCGCCATGCTCAAGGTTGCCCCGGCCCTGGCGGCCGGATGCAGCGCAGTGCTCAAGCCGGCTGAGGAGACCCCGCTGTCCGCGCTGAAGCTCGAAGAGATCTTCCGCGAGGCAGGATTGCCCGACGGTGTGCTCAATGTCATCACCGGGTACGGCGAGACCACCGGCGCGGCGCTCACCGCGCACCCGGACGTAGACAAGATCGCGTTCACCGGGTCGACGGAGGTTGGGCGTCTGATCGTCAAGGCCGCCGCAGGCAACCTCAAGCGCCTGACGCTGGAACTCGGTGGGAAATCGCCGCTGATCATGTTCGACGACGCCAATCTCGACAAGGCGATCATGGGTGCCGGCATGGGGTTGCTCGCCGGTTCCGGCCAGAACTGTTCCTGCACATCCCGTATCTATGTCCAACGCAAGATCTACGACCAGGTCGTAGAAGGGCTGGCGGGCTTTGCGCAGATGCTGCCGATGGGCGGCTACGAGGACCCCACGTCGGTTCTCGGCCCGCTGATCAGCGAGAAGCAGCGCAAGCGCGTGGAGGGCATCGTCAGCGACGGTGTGGCAGGCGGCGCCGAGGTGATCACAGGCGGCAAGCCGATGGATCGCAAGGGCTACTTCTACGAGGCGACCATCGTCACCAACACCACCCCCGACATGCGGCTGATCACTGAGGAGATCTTCGGCCCGGTCGGCTCGGTGATCCCCTTCGACGAAGAAGAAGAGGCGATCTCCGCCGCCAACGACACCGAGTACGGCCTGGCCGGCGCGATCTGGACCGAGAACCTCAGCCGCGCCCATCGCGTCGCGAATTCCCTTCGGGGTGGCCAGATCTGGGTGAACTCCGCGTTGGCGGCGGACCCCTCCATGCCGATCTGTGGCCACAAGCAGTCCGGTTGGGGCGGTGAGCGCGGCAAGAAGGGACTAGAGGCCTACTTCAACACCAAGTCGGTCTACATCGGACTATGACCGCTCAGCCAGCGAGCGCCTGACGCGCGTACGCCCGCACATCGGCGTCACTGTCGTCCAACGCCACGGTCAGCGCCTGACGCGCCGTCTCCGAATCCGCCCACCGGCTCAGGCTCAGCACCGCGGCCTTGCGGACATCGAGATGCTGATCGTCCAGCGCCCGCGACAGGGTGGGTACCGCCACCTCCGGCACGGCCCCGGCCAACGCCCGGGCCGCGCCCTGACGAATCTGCCAGGCCGACTCGGTGAAGGCCTTCTCGACGCTGACCACGTCGTCGCCGGTGCAGCCGACCGCGCCGAGGGAGGCCAGGGCCGCCGCCCGGACGAGCGGATCCGGGTCGTCGAGTGCCACGCGCACCGCATCGGCACCGGCCCGCAGGGTCGCCAGGCCGCCCACCGCGGCGATCCGCACCTCCCGGTTCTCGTCGGTCGTGGCTGCCGCGACGCCGGTGTGGTCGTCGACCGACACCAGGGCGCGCACGGCTTCGATCCGAACCCGGTGATCGATGTCGGTCGACGCAGCCCGGTACGCCTCGGCGCTACCGGCGCGCCGGGAACTCAGCAGGTACACCGTCACGGCACGGACCACCGGGTCTGCGGACTCGAGTCGGTCGACGAAGGCGCCCGGGTCCGGCAGGACCTCGACGAGTTCACGGCCCGCGTCGGCGGTCTCGCGCCGCACCCCGGCGTCGTCGTCTGCCAGCGCGGCCACCAACGCAGGCTGGTACCCGTCGGGCAGATACTCGACGAGGGTGGCGACCGCGGTACGGCGCACGCCGGCGTCCGCGTCGGTCAGGTAGCCGCTCAGATCCTCCAGCGTGGGCTCCTCCAAGGCCAGCACCGCGGCGATGCGTGGCGACGGCGGCTGCCCGGAATCGGTGGTCCGGACGCGGGACCGCTCGACAGCCGGAGCCCGGCCGCCGTGCAGGTGTGGCTGTTCGACCGCCGTCACCGGATCCTGCGAGGTCAGGTGGTCCAACTCGGGGACCGCGACGAAATACGGTGCCACCGGCCGCTTCACGAACTGCATGGCGCCGTCGTCGCCCTTGTACAGGTTCAGGTGGTAACGCCACTGCTGGTCGTCCCGCTCGGGCAGGTCTGCCCGCTCATGGTAAAGACCCCAACGCGATTCGGTCCGGGTCAACGACGAACGCGCCGCCATCTCCGCGCAGTCGCGGATGAAGGACACCTCGGCGGCACGCATCAACTCATGCGGCGTGCGGGCTCCGATCCCCTCGACCTCGGCCTCCATCCGCTCGAAGGTCTGCACCGCGATCGACAGCTTGGTGGCGGTCTTCGGCGGCGCCACATAGTCGTTGACGAACCGGCGCAGCTTGAACTCGACCTGCGGCTGCGGCGGACCGTCCGGGTGACGCAGCGGACGGTAGATGAGCTCATGAGCCTCGGCCACCTGATCGGCCGGAAGCTGACCCGGCACAGCCACTTCCGACAATGTGGAGGCCGCGTGCTCACCGGCCAGGTCGCCGTAGACGAAAGCGCCGATCATGTAGTTGTGCGGCACGCACGCCAGGTCGCCGGCAGCGTACAGGCCCGGGACAGTGGTGCGGGCATGCTCGTCCACCCATACGCCCGATGCGGAATGGCCTGAGCACAAACCTATCTCGGAGATGTGCATCTCGATGTCGTGGGTGCGATAGTCGTGCCCGCGGTTGGCGTGGAACGTTCCGCGGGTCGGCCGCTCGGTGGTGTGCAGGATGTTCTCCAGCGTGGTCAGCGTCTCGTCGGGCAGATGGCTGACCTTGAGGTAGATCGGTCCACGGGCCGATTCGATCTCCTCTTTCACCTCGGACATCATCTGGCCTGACCAGTAGTCGGAGTCGACGAACCGCTCCCCCAGCGCATTGACCTGGTAGCCGCCGAACGGGTTGGCCACATAGGCACAGGCCGGGCCGTTGTAGTCCTTGATCAACGGATTGACCTGGAAGCATTCGATTCCCGAAAGCTCGGCGCCGGCGTGGTAGGCCATCGCGTATCCGTCACCGGCATTGGTGGGATTCTCGTAGGTGCCGTACAGATATCCCGAGGCCGGCAGTCCGAGTCGGCCGCACGCTCCGGTGGACAGAATCACCGCCTTGGCCGCGACAGTGACGAATTCACCGGTGCGGGTGTTGAATGCGACCGCGCCGACCGCCCTGCCCCCGTCGGTGAGCACCCGCACCGGCATGAACCGGTTCTCGATGCGGATCTTCTCGCGCATCGACCGTTGCCGCAGCACTCGGTACAGGGCCTTCTTGACGTCCTTGCCCTCGGGCATCGGCAAGACGTAGGAGCCGGATCGGTGCACGCGCCGCACGGCATACTCGCCGTGCTCGTCCTTCTCGAACTTGACGCCGTACCGCTCGAGCCGCTGCACCATGGCGAAGCCACGGGTGGCGGTCTGATAAACGGTGCGCTGGTTGACGATTCCGTCGTTGGCCCGGGTGATCTCGGCGACGTAGTCCTCCGGCTCGGCCTTGCCGGGGATGACGGCGTTGTTGACGCCGTCCATCCCCATGGCCAACGCACCGGAGTGCCGCACGTGCGCCTTCTCCAACAGCAGCACCTGGGCACCGTTCTCGGCCGCGGTGAGTGCGGCCATGGTGCCGGCGGTGCCCCCGCCGATCACCAGTACGTCGCAGTCGATCCGGATCGCGTCATCGACATCGGGAATCTCGGTCAGTTCGGTCAAGGTTGCTCCAAAGCGGCAATGATCTCGGCGCGCAGCGCCGATCGTTCGGGATGGTCGGTCCGGGGCTGGCCCACCTCGATGAGGGCGCGCAACGGCTGGCCGGCACGACCGAGCACAGCGACCCGGTCACCGAGGATGAGTGCCTCGTCGACGTCGTGAGTGACGAACACGATCGTCGTCGGATGCGCCTTCCAGGTGTCGATCAGCAACCGCTGCATGGCTGCCCGGGTCTGCGTGTCCAGCGCGGCGAACGGCTCGTCCATCATCACCGCGCGGGGTGCGCCGGCCAGGCCTCTGGCGAGCTGGACCCGCTGCCGCATTCCGCCGGAGAGGTTCTTCGGCAGGAAATCGGCGAAACCGGACAGGCCGACTTCGGCGATCCAGCGATCAGCCCGCTCCCGACGATTGGTTTTCGGCTCCCCCCGCAACTGCAGGGCGAGTTCGATGTTGGACCGCACGGTGCGCCACGGCAGCAGGGCGCTGTCCTGGAACACCATTCCGCGGTCCCTCGAGGTGGTGGTGACCGGTTCGCCGTCGGCCAGCACCCGGCCTGCATCGGGCCGCAGCAGCCCGGTGAGCGCACGCAGGACCGTGGACTTACCGCATCCCGAGGGGCCGGTCAGCACCAGGATCTCGCCAGGCTCCACCGTGAGGCTCAGCTCCTCGATCACCGGGGCGCCGGTGTAGGACAACGTGATTCCGTCGAGCTGCAGGCGCAGTCCCGTGCCGGCAAGCGTTGTGGTCATCGCACGCTCTCCTCACCGCGTGGCAGCCAACGGGTGGCCCGACGGCCGATCAGCTCGACCGCCGCGGCGGTCAGGAAGCCGAGCACACCGATCGTGATGATGCCGACGAACACGTCGGGGTAGTTCAGCACCGTGTACGCCTGCCAGGTGCGGTAACCCACACCGAGGCGGCCCGAGATCATCTCGGCCGAGATGACACAGATCCAGGCCACGCCCATACCGACCGAGAGCCCGCCGAACAGTCCCGGCAGGATGCCGGGCAGCACCACCTGGCGGAGCACGTCGAGCCGACCACCACCCAGCGTGCGGACCGAGTCCTCCCAGATGGTCGGAAGCGCACGCACCGCATGCCGGACGCTGACCATGATCGGGAAGTAGGCCGCCAGGAACGTGATGAACACGATCCCCGCCTCATCGCTGGGAAACAACAGGATGGCCACCGGCACAATGGCAATCGCCGGGATCGGCCGGGCCAGTTCCGTGAGCGGACCGAAGATGTCGGCGAACAGGGCGGTGCGCCCCAGCAGGATTCCTGTGATCACCCCGATCACCGCGGCGATTCCGAATCCGGTGAGGATCCGGATCAGCGACTGGCCGAGGTCCAGCCAGTACTCCGGGGTGCCGAGCCGGTTCACCAGGGCCGCAGTGATTTCGGTGACCGTGGGCAGCGTGTCGAACCGCAGCCCGAACCGCACGTCGTTGGCTGTCAACAGCTGCCACAGCACGATGGCCCCCACCACCGACGTCAGGCGGATCAGACGATGCCGCCAGACTGACGGCGGGCGGCGGGTGCTACGGGCTTCCGGCGCGACCGGCGGGTCGCTGACTGCGGCCGGCGCGGCATCGGTGGTGGTCACACCGCACCTGCCAGCGCTTGCCGGTAATCGACGATCGCCGCGCCGGGATGCGCTGCGGCATAACGTTCGGCGCCTGCCTGGGTACCGAAGGGCAGGTAGCCTTCGGCGCCCGACTCCGGCAGGCGCACCCACACCGCCTTGTCGGCGAACCACCGCGTACCCAGTTCGGCGTCGGCGATGTAGGCGGCGCGGACCTTCTTGCCCTCGCCCTCTGCCTGTCGGATCGCCTTGAGCAGGCAGACCGGCGTCGCGGCCGCCGTAGTGGCATCAGACCCGTCGAGCCACAGTTCGCCCGCGGTGGCGGGATTGTCGACAGCGGTCTGGCACACCGGATCGGTGCCGCTCAACGCCGAGGGGTTGACGTTCGACCCCAGCGCCTTGTCGTAGTCCTGACCACGCGTCGCGAACGCCGCCCGCAACGGTGCATCCTGCACGAAACCGGTGACGTCGAGGTCGGCGAAGTTGTCGATCGACTTCAGGTAGGGCACATCGCCTTTGAGTGCGTCGACCAGCGACGGCTTGAGCGTGGTGTCGAACGAGGTTCCGCCCGGCCCGTTGTACAGGTAGACGACCTCCTGCGGCAGCCCACTGCCCTCGGCGACGAGGCGGGCCGCCTCCAAAGGCTTGCTGTTGAGGAAGTCGGTGGCATCCAGTTGTGCCTGCAGGAACGCGTCGAGCACCTCCGGGTGGTCGGCCGCATACGCCCGGCGCACCACCACTCCGTGCAAGGTCGGGTAGTTCAGCTCGGCTCCGTCGTAGAGCAGTTTGGCCTTGCCCTGCTGGACCAACAGCCCGGGCCAGGCGACGAACTGTGAGAGTGCCTGAACCTGACCTGATTCCAGCGAGGAGGCGCCGACCTGAGGCTGCTGGTTGAGCACCTCCACACCGGTCTTGGCGTCGACGCCGGCCTTGCCGAGGGCCTGCACCAACATGCCGTGGCCCGCCGATCCGACGCTGGCCGAGACCTTCTTGCCGGCCAGATCGGTCAACGACTTCGCCGGTGAATCCGGCGCCACCACAACCATGTTCAGCGCACCTTTCGGGTTGTACCCGGTGACCGAGACGATCTCGGTCTTGGCGCGTTCGTTGGCCTGCGTCTTGGACCCGTTGATGAGCATCGGGTAGTCACCCATGGACCCGATGTCGATCTTCTCGGCGACCATCTGCGCGGTGATCGGTGCTCCGGTGTCGTAGTCCTGCCACGTCACGTTGTACTTGGTGCCGGTGCGGGTGGTGATGTCGGCCAACCGACGCTCCAGGTATCCCTGGGCGCGCAACAACGTTCCGGCGGTCACCGTGTTGATGGTCTTGGACTGGTAGCCGACGACGACGTCGACGGTATCGGCCGACTTCGTCGCCGAGTCCAGGGAGCAACCGGCGGTCACGAGCGTGAGGCCGGCAGTGAGGGCGATCAGGGCTGTTTTCACATCGGGTCCTCTAGCGGATGAGATAGGGCATGTTGACGGTGACGGCGCCGGTGGGACAGCGAGCCGCGCAGGGCCCGCAGTACCAGCACTCGTCGACGTGCATGAAGGCCTTGCCGTTCTCGGGATTGATGGCCAGCGAATCCAGCGGACACACGTCGACGCACAATGTGCAGCCCTCGATACACAGGGATTCGTCGATGGTCACCGGGACATCGGCGCGCTGATTGACCAGTGTCATGCGTCTCTCCTAACAAGGTTGCCTCGCATGGTGATTCGGTCACCACGCATCCTGATGTACTCCAGGTCGACGGGTGTCCCGTCATCCAGACTGGTCAGCCGTTCCGACATCAACAGGGCCGATCCGGCGGGCACCTGCAACATCGCGGCCGTGTGTGCGTCAGCCGAAACCGCTTCCAGGGCAAGGCTTGCCCCGCCCAGACGGCGCCCGCTGACTCGTTCGATGAGCGCGAAGATATCGTTGCTCTCCAGCGGATGGTCGATCACCTGCTCACCGATCTCGGGATCCAGGTAGGTCAGATCCAGCGACACCGGAAGGTCGGCGAGATAGCGCAGGCGCTCGATGAAGACGACCTGGGCACCGGGTTCGAGCGCCAGCTTGCGGGCCACTGCAGGCGGGGCCGACAGCCGCTGAACGGCCCTCACTTCGTTGCGAACGTCGCCGTAGTCCTTGAACGTTTCCTTCAGTCCTACCAACGCGTCGAGGCCGTGATCGTATTTTCTGGCCGCCACATGCGTGCCGACCTTGGTGCCCCGGTCGATCAGGCCCTCGTTCTTGAGGACGGTAAGGGCTTCACGAATGGTGTTGCGGGAAACGAAGAACTCGGCAGCCAGTTCCGCCTCGGACGGCAGCGCCCGGTCGTAGGTGCCTTCGTAGATCTGGTGGCGCAGAACGTCGGCCACCTGGCGGGCCTGATCGGCGCGCGCACGGCGACTCGGCAGCGATACGGGATGGACTTCGGGCTGCGACGACACGCACTCACGGTAAGCGGCGATTCAGGGGTGTCGCAGTGCGGCGAATCTGCCGTTTGCGCAGGTTAACTGATTGCGCCGCCAGCCGACGTCCGGTACCTGGCGAAACCGCCGTCGCGGCTCGCATTGCGCCACCTCGACCGCGAGGAGAATTTACAAATCGCGATGATTGAAACGTCGTTTGGGTCCGCTGGGCCTGTCTGAAAAAACTTTGGTCACTTTGGCCCCGTCCGCCCCAAACAGCGGTTTCTTGTCGGTCACTCGAACTAGTGTTCGAATCATGAAGGTCGGGTTGGCGCAGAACCGGGGCGCGGTACAGACCGCGCTGGCCGACCACCTGGCCGCGACCACGACGCTTGTCGATGTTGATTTCACTGGGTTCGACACTGCGGAGTTACTGGCTATCCAGTCCGAGCGCGAGCGGCAGGCTCGCGCGCAGGCGACGGTCGATCACCGCATCCAGTCGGCGCTGATGGCCCTGACCGGTCCACGGGAGATCGGTGGAAAGTCATGGACTGACGTCCTTGCCACCCGGATGCGGATCAGTCGCAAGGAAGCGTCACGCAGAGTGGCCGCGGCCGCCGACCTCGGGCCGCGATATGGCCTCACCGGCGAGGTGCTGGAGCCGATGCTGCCCGCATGCGCGGAGGCGCTGCGGTCAGGGTCGATCAACACCGAACACGTCACGATCATCAGCCATACGGTGGTGGAAGCGGAAAAGTACGTCGGCCCAGCCGAACTCGCCCAGATCGAGTCGGACCTGGTGGCCACGGCGACCCGTGACACTCCCGAAACCCTGAAGGCCGCTGCCGACAAACTGCTGTATCTGCTCAACCAGGACGGCGATAGTCCCGACGTCGCAGCCCACCTGCGTGGGCTGCGCATCGGCAAACAGGACGCCGACGGGTTGGTTCACGTCCAGGGTTGGCTGGACCCCGAGACCGCTGCCTACCTGACCACGGTCACCGGCGTTTGGGGCGCACCCGGCATCAACAACCCCAATGACCCTGAGCCACTCCACAACCCGTCACCCAACCCGCTCGACATTCCCGACGCCCCTGACGGCGAAGCCGCTGACGTTGAGGCCGGGCCCGAGACGACGGCTACCGAGGCCTCGCCAGCACAGCAACAGGCACAGCAGGAAGCAGCCGACCGCGACACCCGCACCCAGGCTCAACGCAACCACGACGCACTCAAAGTGGCGCTGCGGGAACTACTGATGTCCAAACGACTCGGCCGGCACGGCGGACTGCCGGTCACTGTGGTGGTCTCCACGACCCTGGCTGAACTGGAGGCCGGCGCCGGAATCGCCGTCACCGGTGCGGGCATCCGGATGCCGATGAAAGACCTCCTCCGATTGGCATCGCACAGCTTTCACTACCTCACCGTCTACGAACACCACACCGCAGAGCCCCTGTACATGGCCCGCACGAAACGGTTGGCCACCAAAGCCCAACGGCTTCTGCTCTACAACCGTGACCGCGGATGCACCCGCCCGGGTTGCACCGCACCGACAGACTACTGCGAGGCACACCACGCCGAAGCCGACTGGCAACACGGCGGACGCACCGACGCCCCTGCCCTCGCCCTGACCTGCGGCCCTGACAACCGTCTGGTCGGGCTCGGCTGGACCACCAGCGTCGATCCAGAAACCGGTCGCATCCGCTGGCATCCCCCGCCCCTGATGGACACGGGGCAAGACACCCTCAACCACCACTTCCACCCCGAGGAACTACTGGTTCCTCCGGAGCCCTAGCCGTGAGCCAGCGTCCGGCTGACGGTGACCGGGATGCCGTTGAGCGCGCCGTTTCCGGACGGCTCGTCGATGAAGTCCGCCAGCGACAGGATGTTGGTGTTCACCCCGGGTGCGGCATTGGCGACACCGAGTCGGGTGCCGGGCTGGCCATGGCCCCAGCCGTGCGGCATGGACACCACACCGGGCTTGATCGCATCGGTCACTTCGACGGGCACCACGATCTTGCCTGCGGTCGACGCCACTTCTGCGGCATCGCCGTCGGCGATACCGCGCTCGGCGGCGTCGCGGCTGTGCATCAGCAGGGTGCAGCGGTCTCGGCCTTTCATCAGCGAGCCGACGTTGTGCAGCCAGGAATTGTTGGAGCGCAGATGGCGCCGGCTGACCAGCACCAGATCATCGGAGGCGCGATCCAGTCGCTCGGCCAGCCGCGGCAGGTCGTCGAGCAGGTATTGCGGCGCGATCCGGATCTTCTTGTCGGAGGTGCCGAGTACCTCGGGCACCCGGGGCACCATCGGGCCGAAGTTGATTCCGTCCGGATGAGCCTTGAGCTTCGCCAAAGTCAGGCCGTCCGGGTTCTCGCCGTACCGATCTCCGAACGCGGCGGTTCGCAGCGTCAAATCGAGCATGCGTTCCGGCCCGCCGTGGTCGTAGTGCTTGCGGATCTCGGCGCCGTCGAGCCCCTGGGTGAAGCACAGGTAGTCGAACCAACCGTCGTCGAGCGCGGCGACGTCGACGTCCTCGGCCGCAGTGCCGGTGCACAACCCGGTCAGCCGGATCAGGATCTCCCATTCCTCGGGGGCATCTGGGTCTTCGCGATGGAACACCGGCGGCGAGTAGCGCGCGAAGCTGTTGATCGCCGCGCCCAGCAGCAGATCGGCGGAATGGGGCTGCTCCAGTGCCGAGGCACCGGGCAGGATCACATCGGCGTGTTTGGTGGTCTCGTTGAGCCACAGATCCACCGAGATCATCGCGTCGAGCTGCGGCAGCGCCTCGTCGAGTTTGTCGCCGCCCGGAGTGGACAGCACCGGGTTGCCGGCCACCGTGATCAGCGCCTTGAGTTGCCCCTCACCGGGGGTGACGATCTCTTCGAGCATGCACGACACCGGGACCTGGCCCATCACCTCTTTGGCCCCGCGCACGCGGGTGCGGTAGCGGCCGAAGTTCGGCGCCCCGTCCTCCAGGCCCGGGATCGGCTGGCTGGTGACGGTCCAGGCGGTCGGGGTGGCGAACATGGAGCCGCCGGGGGTATCGAAGTGGCCGGTGACGATGTTGACCACATCCACCAGCCAGCTGGCCAGGCTGCCGAACTCCTGATTGCAGGTACCGATCCGGCCGTAGACCACCGCGCGCGGTGTGCCGGCCAGTTCCCGGGCCAGACCGCGAATCCGCTCTGCATCGATACCCGTTGCGGCAGAGACTCTTTCGGGTGACCATGCGGCCACCACCTGTTGCAGCGTCGATACCCCGTCGAGGTGACGCTCCAGGTCGCCGAGGTTGACCAGGCCTTCGTCGAACACGGTGTGGACGATTCCGAGCAGCAGTGCCGCATCGGTGCCGGGCGTGATCGGCAGCCACTCATCGGCCTTGGCGGCAGTGGCGGTGCGCACCGGGTCGATGACGATCACCTTGCCGCGCTTGCGAATACCGCCGATGATGCCCATCACGTCAGGCGCGGCCAGCAACGATCCCTGTGACGCCGCGGGGTTGGCGCCCATGACCACCAGCAGATCGGTGCGCTGGATGTCCGGGGTCGGGAATGCCCACCAGCTGCCGTACATCAGATGCGACGACAGATTCTTCGGCCACTGGTCGATGGTCCCGGGCGAGTAGGTGATCGGCATCCCGGACAGGCCCAGCAGGACCGCCGAGTAGCGCGACAGCGAGAACGAGTGCGCCAGTGGGTTGCCGGTGTAGGCGGCGACCGCGCCGATGCCGTACTTCTCGATCACGGGCGCGAGCAGTTCGGTGCAGCGGCGGAACGCGGTGTCCCAGTCGACCTCGTGCCATTCGCCGTCGACCTTGATCATGGGCCGGCGGATCCGGTCAGGGTCGTCGTGCAGCGCGGCCAGCGACGCGCCTTTCGGGCAGATGTGCCCCGCGCTCCACTGGTCGGCCTTGTTGGGCCGAACGCTCGCCACCTTGCCGTCGGCGACCTGAATCTCCAAGCCGCACATCGCCTCACACAGCGGGCAGGCGTGGAGATGCAGGCCGTCCTCGCCGATATCCGCGATACTTCTCGGCTCGTGTCCCATCAGCGGCCTCCGATGTTGTTACGTGTGACCACACACGTAACAACATCGTGGCACCGAACGACACCGGTATCCCGTTGTTCGGGACAGGTACTATTGGTCGGGGCGATCCTGAGCCGCGCCCTGCACGGCCGCGGCGGCAGCCCGGATCTGCGGGGTCACCAGCATCACCTGGCCCAGAACACCGTTGACGAAGCCAGGTGACTCATCGGTGGACAGCTCTTTGGCGAGCTCGACGGCTTCGTCGACGGCCACCGGCTCGGGAACGTCCTCGGCGTGCAGCAGCTCCCAGACGGCCACCCGCAGGATGGCCCGGTCCACGGCGGGCAGTCGCTCCAACGTCCATCCCTGCAGGTGCGCCGAGATGAGATCGTCGATGTGCGCGGAGTGCTCGGTGACGCCGCGCGCCACCGACACCGTGTAGGGGTTGAGCGGGGTGACGTCGGGCTGGTCCTCGGCCAGCGCGGCACGGCCGTCGGCCACCGCCTCCGGCGTCAGACCGCGGGCCTCGGCCTCGAACAACAGGTCGACGGCGCGCTTGCGGGCCTGGTGACGGCCCCGGTCGCCACGGCGATCAGGCATGCTCAGCCATTCACGCGGCCGAGGTAGCTGCCGTCGCGGGTATCGACCTTCAGCTTGTCGCCGGTGTTGATGAACAGCGGAACCTGGATCTCGGCACCGGTCTCCATGGTGGCGGGCTTGGTGCCTGCGCTCGAGCGGTCACCCTGCAGGCCCGGCTCGGTGTGGGACACCTCGAGCTCGACCGACACCGGAAGTTCCAGGTACAGCGGAACACCATCGTGGAAGGCGATCTGCACGGGCAGGCTCTCCAGCAGGAAGTCGGCCAACCGGCCGACGAGCGCCTCGGACAGCGGATGCTGGTTGAAGTCTTCGGAATCCATGAAGACGAAGTCGCTGCCGTCGCGGTACAGGTAGGTGGCGTCGCGCCGGTCCACGGTGGCCGTCTCCACCTTGACGCCGGCGTTGTACGTCTTGTCGACGACCTTGCCGGACACCACGTTCTTCAGCTTCGTCCGCACGAAGGCCGGGCCCTTGCCCGGCTTGACGTGCTGGAATTCGACGATCTGCCACAGCTGTCCGTCGATCTGCAGGACGAGCCCGTTCTTGAAGTCGGCAGTCGATGCCATGAGGGTGTAGCTCCTAAGCTTTTGTCACAAAATGGCCAGTTCCTTGGGGAACCGGGTAAGCAGGTCGGGTGCCGACTCTCCGACGACCAGGGTGTCCTCGATCCGGACACCGCCGCGATCGGGCAAGTAGACACCAGGCTCAACGGTGACCGCAGAGCCAGCAAGCAGTGTACCGGCGGCAGCGGCATTGATTCCGGGCGCTTCGTGGATCTGCAGTCCGACGCCGTGCCCGAGTCCGTGCCCGAAGTTGTCGCCGTAGCCGGCATCGGCGATGACCTGGCGTGATGCCGCATCCACCGAGCTCAGCGAAACCCCAGGAGCAAGTGCCTCGCGGCCGGCCCGCTGCGCGGTGGCCACCAGCTCATAGATGTCGCGCTGCCAGTCCGCGGCCGGGCCCAGGACGAACGTGCGCGTCATATCGGAGTGGTAGCCGGCGACGAGCGCACCGAAATCGATCTTCACGAAGTCGCCCGCAGCCAGCACCGCATCCGTGGGACGGTGGTGCGGGATGGCGGAATTCACGCCCGCCGCCACGATCGTCTCGAACGACGGGCCATCGGCGCCGTGATCGAGCATCAGGGCCTCCAGCTCATTGCGCACCTCGCGCTCGGTGCGGCCGGGACGCAGGCCACCACACTCCAGTAGGTCCATCAGCGCCGCGTCGGCGGCCTCGCAGGCCAACCGCAGCATCGCAATCTCGCCGGCGTCCTTGACCTCACGCAGCGCCTCCACGGTGCCCGCCGCGCGGATCCACTCGACCGTGCCGCCGGCCGCCTTCTTCAGGGCCGCGTAAGCATCCACCGTCACCACATGGCTCTCGAAACCCAGCCGCAGGGCGCCGGCGCGGGCGGCGCGCCCGGCCAGGTGCGACCCACACGCCCGCTCGATGACCACCTCGGCGTCCGGTGACTGCTGCGCGGCCTGCGTGCGGTAGCGGCCATCGGTGGCCAGCACCGGCACGACATCCTCGGCGAGGATCAGCAGGGCCGCGTTCGAACCGGTGAATCCGGACAGATAACGCACGTTGACCAGGTCAGTTACCAACATCGCGTCCAGACCCGAATCGGCCAGTCGACGCCGCAGCCGGTCCCTGCGCTGGGAAATAGTCACGGTCTGTGACGCTACTCGCTACAGTGTGCCCCCATGAGCAAGTGGTTACTGCGCGGAGTGGTGTTCGCAACAGCGATGGTCATCGTGCGCTTACTGCAAGGAGCACTGATCAACGCCTCGCCGGGTAATGCCACCTGGTGGAGCCTCGCGCTGGTCACGGTGTTCGGAATCGGAGTGCTGATCTGGGGCCTTCTCGACGGCCAGAGTGATGCCCGCGCCAATCCGGATCCGGACCGTCGCGCCGACATGGCGATGACCTGGCTGATCGCCGGCCTGTTCGCCGGCGTCGTCAGCGGCGCCGTGGCGTGGTTCATCGGGCTCTTCTACAAGAGCCTCTACACCGACGCGCTGCTCAACGAGGTGACCACGTTCGCAGCGTTCACCGCCCTGCTGACGTTCCTGCTCGGCGTGGCAGGTGTGACGGTGGGCCGCTGGCTGGTTGACCGCAAGGCGCCGCCGCAGCCCCGCCAGCGTCACCACGGTCTGGCCGCAGACGACCGCGCGGACACCGATGTGTTCGCCGCCGTGAGCGCCAACGGCGCCGCCGAGAGCACCGACGACACCACCCAGGCCATCGAGTACCCCGAGCAGCCCAAGCAGTAGCCGGTCCGCTGCCCGCAAGGGCAGAACGAGAATTCAGTCGCGAGTGGCGCGGGCGATCAGGCCCGCGCCACTTCTGCGTATGCGGCCGCCAACAGTGACGGATCCGGGCCTTCCAGCCGGCCCGGCTTGGCCAGCCCGTCGAGCACGACGAACCGCAGCACTCCCGAGCGGTTCTTCTTGTCGCCCGCCATGTAGTCCATCAGCTGGGGCAGGGCGTCGCCGTCGTAGCTGACGGGCAACCCGAGTGCGGTCAGCACCGAGCGGTGCCGCTCGGCGGTCTTGTCGTCGAGACGGCCGGCCAACCGGCCCAATTCGGCCGCGAACACCAAACCCACCGACACGGCGGCACCGTGACGCCACTTGTACCGCTCACGACGCTCGATGGCGTGTGCAAGGGTGTGGCCGTAGTTGAGGATCTCGCGCAACTGCGATTCGCGTTCGTCCGCAGCAACCACCTCGGCCTTGACCGTGATGGCCCGACGGATCAGTTCGGGCAGGACGGTGCCGGCTGGATCCAGCGCTGCTTCCGGATCGGCCTCGATCAGATCGAGGATCACCGGGTCGGCGATGAAACCGGCCTTCACGATCTCTGCCATTCCGGCGATGATCTCGTTGCGCGGCAAGGTTTCCAGCGTCGCGAGGTCCACCAGGACCGCCGCCGGCTGGTGGAACGCGCCGACGAGGTTCTTGCCGGCGTCGGTGTTGATCCCGGTCTTGCCGCCCACCGCCGCGTCGACCATGCCGAGCAGCGTGGTGGGCACGTGCACGATGTCGACACCGCGCAGCCAGGTGGCCGCAGCAAAGCCCGCGACGTCAGTGGCCGCTCCCCCGCCGAGGCTGACGACGGCGTCCTTACGACCAATACCGATGCGCCCCAGCACTTCCCAGATGTAGCCTACGACCGGCAGCTCCTTGCCCGCCTCGGCATCCGGAATCTCGATGCGGTGCGCATCAATTCCCTTGTCTGCCAAGTGTTGCCGGACAGCTTCGGCGGTCTGGGTCAACACCGGCTGATGCAGGATCGCCACCTTGTGACGGCCCTCGAGCGTGTTTCCCAACTCGCCGAGCAGACCGGTTCCGATGATGACCGGGTAGGGCCGGTCCACCAGTACCTCGACGATTACCGGGTCAGTCATCATGTCGCTCCGCGTTGCGAGCGGCCAGGGCCGCGGGGGTGGGTATGGCTGCAGATTCAGTATTGGAAGAAGTGGCCGGAGGCTTGCCGCCGGTGGCCTCGGAACCGGACGAGGACTGTGCGGATGCCGCACCACGCCGCCACGGCGGACGACGCCTGCGCCGCTTCGCGGTCCGTGCCGAGGGCTGGGACTGCTTCTCGGGCTGTTTCTGGACCGGCGGGTTTTCCAGGCGCGTGACGATGGTGCGCACCACCGCCCCTGGGTTGCGCCGGTTGGTGTTGATCCGCATGGTCGCGACCCGACGGTAGAGCGGCACCCGCTCGGACATCAGGGCGCGGTACTTCTCGGCCCGGTCGGGGCCGGCCAGCAGCGGGCGGACGGTGGAACCACCGGTTCGACGTACCCCCTCCGCGGCGCTGATCTCCAGGTACACGACGGTGTGCCCGGCCAGGGCCGCTCGCACTCCCGAGGTGGTCACCGCGCCGCCGCCCAGGGACAGCACACCATCGTGGGTGGCCAGCGCCGAGCGGATGACCTCTTCCTCGATCCGGCGGAACTCTGCCTCGCCGTCGGTGGCGAAGATGTCGGCGATGGTGCGGCCGGTGGTCTCCTCGATTGCGGCGTCGGTGTCGAGCATCGTGAGGTTCAGCGCCTTGGCCAGCCGGCGGCCGATGGTCGACTTGCCCGAACCTGGCAGGCCGATCAGTACCGCCTTCGGGGCCATCAGCCCAGGGCCTGCGCCGCCGGCTCGCGCTCGGCGACGGCCCGCAGGTAGGCGTCGATGTTGGCGCGGGTCTCGGTCAACGAGTCCCCACCGAACTTCTCCAGCACGGCGCGGGCCACCACAAGCGCGACCATCGTCTCCACCACCACACCGGCGGCCGGCACCGCGCACACGTCGGAACGCTGGTGAATGGCGACGGCCTCTTCACCGGTGGCCATGTCGACGGTGGCCAGTGCCCGCGGGACGGTCGAGATCGGCTTCATCGCTGCGCGTACCCGCAGCGCCTGGCCGTTGGTCATGCCGCCTTCCAGGCCTCCGGCCCGGTTGGTCGAGCGCAAGACCCCGTCGGGGCCGGGGTACATCTCGTCGTGGGCGACGCTGCCTCGCCGGCGCGCAGTCTCGAAGCCGTCGCCGATCTCGACGCCCTTGATCGCCTGGATGCCCATGACTGCGGCGGCCAGTTGACTGTCGAGTCGGTTGTCACCACTGGTGAACGAGCCCAACCCGATCGGCAGACCCGAAACGACGACCTCGACGACGCCGCCGAGGGTGTCGCCGTCCTTCTTGGCGTCCTCGATCTCGGCGATCATCGCGGCCTCGGCGTCCTTGTCGAAGGCTCTGACCGGGCTGTCGTCGATCGCGTCCAGGTCGGAGAACTGCGGCGGCGGTCCGTCGTAGGGCTGTGACGCGCCGATCGAGATGACGTGCGAGACGACTTCCACGCCGAGCGCGGCCCGCAGGAACGCGCGAGCGACGGTGCCTGCCGCCACGCGCGCCGCGGTCTCGCGGGCGCTGGCGCGCTCCAGCACGGGGCGGGCATCCTCGAAGCCGTACTTGAGCATGCCTGCGTAGTCGGCATGGCCCGGTCGCGGACGGGTCAGCGGGGCATTGCGCGCCACGTCGAGTTCAGCGGGATCGACCGGGTCCGGAGACATCACGGTCTCCCATTTGGGCCATTCGGTGTTGCCGATCTCGATGGCGATCGGCCCGCCCAGGGTGGTGCCGTGACGCACCCCGGCCAGCATGGTGACCTGATCCTGTTCGAACTTCATCCGGGCGCCCCGGCCATAGCCGAGGCGACGGCGCTTGAGCTGCGCCCCGATCTCCTCGGAGGTGATGGGCACGCCGGCAACCATCCCTTCGAGCATGGCCACCAGGGCGCGGCCGTGGGATTCACCAGCTGTGGTCCATCGCAACACGGCTGTCATTCTCCCACGTCGGGGTTTGCCTGCTGAAATCCGTGGTCACTCGTGACGCGACCTACCGCTGTTGCGGCTGCTGTGATCCGTTTTGGTGCTGGCCGTACTGGTGCCACCACTGCGCGTAGGCCTGCGCCTGTTCGACTTCCTTGCGCAGCGTGGACCGCGCACCTGCGTTGCTCAGCAACGACAGCCAGTTCATGAAGAGGATCGACAGGAAGCTCCACCAACCCAGGACGAGATTGTGCCGCTGGGCGCTGGTCAACGCGGCCTCGCACCGTTCGGCGGTTCCGGTCACCACACGGGTCTGGTTGAACCACAAGACCAGCAGACCGGTGTGCCGAGTCGTCTCCACTCGGAACACCGGAACCGCGGGCGGCGGCGGATACTGCGGCGCGGCCTGCTGCCAGTGTGGTTGTGACATGCGACCCCCCGGGACGACTGATTACCGGTGATGAGCGTAACTACGGATTTCGCCGGTCATTCGCACCAATTCGGCCGCCGGCTACGCCAGCACCAGGGCGACCGCGACGGCACTCGCCGTGCACATCGACGGTCCGTGCGGCACGGTCCGTTTACCGCGTACGGCCGCACCGAGGGCCAGGACCGAGGTGAGCAGAGGTGCAGCCAGCGCGGCGAGCAGCCACACATCGATACCGAACGCACCGGTCAGCGCGCCCAGTCCGATCGCGAGTTTGACGTCTCCCCCGCCCAGCGACCGGGGCGTCACCAAATGCGCGACCAGGTACAGCACAGACAACGCCAACGCCCCGGTCAGCGCGGCACCACCGCGCCCGGCCGCTGCCGCCACAATCAGGATCAGCACCGCGCCCGGCAGCGTCAGCCAGTTCGGCAGCCGGCGTTCGGCAATGTCGTAGCCACTGAGCGCCAGCAGCCAGGAACCCGCGATGACGGTTACCCCCACCCCCATCCACCGAGGCTAAGGCGCCGACAATGCGTCTCTCATCACCTCTTTGGGAGCGGGCATCCCGGTGAACTGTTCCACCTGGGCGAAGGCCTGGTTCAGCAGCATCTGCAGCCCGTTGATCGCCTCGCCACCCGCGGCGGCGACGGCCTTGGCCAGTGGCGTCGGCCACGGATCGTAGATCGCATCGAGTAGGCGCGGCACCCGAGCCAGCGTGTCCGCGTAGACCGCGGCCGCGTCGGCCGGGATGGTGCTGACTGCCGAGTCCGCGCCGGCCACTGCATCGGTCAGAGCCGCACTGCCAATGTCGCACCAACTGCTGTGCGCCCCACAGCGACCGGCCAGATCCACCAGCCTCGAGGCCTTGGTCTCGTCGCGCGCCACGATGGTGATCTGCTGCACGCCGAGTTCGGCCAGGGCGACCACTGCGGCCGGGGCAGTGCCACCGGAGCCGATGACCAACGCCGAATCGCCGGCCGTGCCGAGCGCTCCGGTGACCCCGTCGACATCGGTGTTGTCGGCGCGCCAGCCACCGGTCGGCGTCCGGACCAGGGTGTTGGCCGATCCCACCAGCTGGGCGCGGTCGGTGCGTTGATCGGCGAATTCCAGGGCGGCGAACTTGCCGGGCATGGTGACCGACAGCCCGACCCATTCCGGGCCGAGCGCGCCGACGAGGCCCGGCAGTTGTTCGGCGGTGCACTCGACGCGCTCGTAGGACCACGACGACAACCCCAGCGCCCGGTAGGCGGCCAGGTGCAGCTGCGGCGAGCGCGAATGGGTGATCGGCGAGCCGAGTACTGCAGCTTTCCGGGCGCTACCTGGCACTGTCGAGGACACCGTTGTGCTGCGCCTGTTCGATGTTGGCCAGGTGCTCGTCGTAGTCACGGGTGAAGAGCGTCGTGCCCTGCAGGTCGATGGTCACGAAGTACAACCAGTCCCCTGCCGCCGGATGCTCGGCCGCGGCCAGGGCGTCAGTGCCCGGCGAACAGATCGGGGTCTGCGGAAGCCCTTGACTCATATAGGTATTCCACGGTGTGGTCTTGGCCCGGTCGTCATCGGTGGTCGCCACTTCCTGGCGGTCCAGCGGGTAGTTCACGGTCGAGTCGAACTCCAGCTTGCGGTGTTCGGCCAGCCGGTTGTAGATCACCCGGGCAACCTTGTCGAAGTCCTGCGGCTTGGCTTCGCGTTGCACCAGGGATCCGACGGTGAGGATCTGATACGGCGACATCTGCATCGCCGCAGCGGTGTCGAGCAGTCCGCTCTGGGTGTAGACCGTCGCGCTGCCGCCGATCAGGGTGGAGAGGATGTCCTGCGGCGTCCCCGCGGGGTCGACATTCCAGGTGCCGGGTGCGATCAGCCCCTCCAGCCGCCGGTGATCGTTGGGCATCGCCGCGACCGGAGCCACCGCCCATTCGGGTACCGCCAAGGCGGCCGCCGGTGCCGATTGCGCAGCTGCCCGAAGCTCATCGACCGGCACACACCGCTTCTCGCCGTCGAGTTCGACGCAGGAGGCCTGGGAGATCAGAGTAAAAATGCCTTCGGTGACGGCCTTGGTCTTGACATCGGCGGTGTCGTCGAGCTGGCGCCCCTCCGGGATGGTCAGTTTGCCCACCCGGCTCTCCGGATCGGCCAGGCGTTCAACGGCATTGGCCGCCGGGATCTCGGTGCGCAGCTTGTAGAAGCCGGGTTGAATGGCGGAGATCGCCTCATTCTTGTGGGCTGCCTCGACGAACGCCTTGACCGTGGCGACCACTTTCTTGTCCTGCAGGGTCTTGGCGATGGCTGTCGTGGAATCGCCGTCGTGGACCTGGATGACGACATCGGCGACACCGTCGCCCGCATAGTCGCCGGAGCTGCCGGACATGCCGTGCCACAGCTTGGACCCCAGGAACACCGCACCGATCACCACCATGATGAGCACGGCGAGTGAGAAGCCTCTGGTGGTGCGTCGCTTCCGGTCCTTGCGGGCTTTGCGGGCCCGCTCGGCCTTGCTCAGCCCGCGGCGCGGTGGTCCGACCACCTCGGGCTTGGCCTTGTCGGCACCCCACTTCTCAGCCATCCATGCCCTCTCCGCGCGCAGCCAGAGCCGCACGCCGCTGATCCAGCCAGGTCTGCAGAATGCCAACCGCAGCGGCCTGGTCGATCATCGCTTTCTGTCCCTTTGCCCGAACCCCCGCTTCGCGCAACGACCGTTGCGCCGACACAGTAGTGAGCCGCTCGTCAGCCAACCGCACCGGTATCGGAGCGATCCGGCGAGCCAGCAGATCCGCGAGTTCGATGGCGTCGACGGCTGAACTGCCGGCCCGGTCGGCGAGCGTGCGCGGCAGCCCGACGACGACCTCGACGGCCTCGTACTCGCCGATCAGCGCCACCAGTCTGCGCAGATGCTTGCCCGACCGGTCCCGCTTGTCCCGCTGAACGGTCTCGACCGGGGTCGCCAGTATCCCGTCGGGATCGCAACTGGCCACACCGATCCGCACGGTGCCGACGTCGACGCCGATGCGCCGGCCACGTCCGGGGTCATCGTCCCCTGGGCGGTCCGGTAGCCGGTCGTCGACCGTGTCGGACACGACGCTAGCCCCGGCCGATCTCGGCGCGCAGCGCGGCCAATGCCGCGTCGATACCCGCCGCCCCCTTACCGGAACCTTGTGCCATGTCCGCCTTGCCGCCCCCGCGGCCGTTGACCGCAGCGCCGAACTGCTTCACGAGTTCGTTGGCGCGCAGGCCGAGATCCTGAGCAGCCGGGTTGACCGCCACCACGAACGGCACCGCGTCGTCCTCGCCCTCGGCGATCAGCGCAACCACGCCCGGGTCCGAGCCGAGCTTGCCCTTGATGTCACCGACCAGGCTGCGCAGGTCACCGGCCGACATGCCGCCGGCCATGCGTTGTGCCACCACCCGGACCTTGCCGATGGTCTCGGCGCCCGCGGCGGCATTGGCCGCCGCGGCCCTGGCGTTGGCCAACCGGGCCTTGTCGAGTTCCTTCTCGGCGGCCTTGAGACGTTCCACCAGGTTCGCGACGCGGGCCGGCACCTCGTCGGAGGGCACCTTGAGCGACGAGGCCAGTCCGGCCATCAGGGCGCGTTCCTTGGCCAGGTGGCGGAAGGACTCCAGCCCGACGTACGCCTCGACCCGGCGTACACCCGAGCCGACCGACGATTCACCGAGGATGGTCACCGGTCCGATCTGGGCCGAGTTGTGTACGTGCGTACCACCGCAGAGTTCCAGCGAGAACGGACCGCCGATCTCGACCACCCGGACCTGGTCCGGGTAGTTCTCGCCGAACATCGCCATCGCGCCCATCGCCTTGGCCTTGTCGAGCGCGGTGACGAAGGTATTCACCTGGAAGTCGGCCTCGACGGCCTCGTTCGTGACTTCCTCGATCTGCGACCGCTGATCGTCGGTGAGCGCACCCTGCCAGTTGAAGTCGAACCGCAGGTAGCCGGGCCGGTTCAGCGAACCGGCCTGAACGGCGGTGGGGCCCAACACCTGTCGCAGCGCCGCGTGCACCATGTGAGTGCCGGAGTGTCCCTGCGTGGCACCGCGACGCCACTTCGGATCAACTGCGGCGGTGACGGTGTCACCCTCGACGAACTCTCCGGACTCCACGTTGATCCGGTGCGCCCACAGGGTTTTGGCGATCTTCTGCACGTCCGTGACGGCGGCCTTCGCAGCGCCCGAGGCGCCCGTGCCGGTGATCGCACCCTCGTCGGCGATCTGGCCGCCGGCCTCGGCATAGAACGGGGTGCGGTCCAGGATGAGTTCGACGCGCTCGGCGTCGACGTCCTCGTGCGTCACCACCGGCACCCGCTTGCCGTCCACGAAGATGCCGAGAATTCGTGCCTCGGTGGACAATTCGTCGAATCCGGTGAACTCGGTGGGCCCGGTGTCGACCAGCTCGCGGTAGGCGGAGAGATCGGTGTGGGCCTGTTTGCGCGCGGCGGCGTCGGCCTTGGCGCGCAGACGCTGCTCGGCCATCAACGACCGGAAGCCCTGCTCGTCGACGGACAGGCCTGCCTCGGCGGCCATCTCGAGGGTGAGGTCGATCGGGAAGCCGTAGGTGTCGTGCAAGGTGAATGCGTCGGTGCCGGAGAGCACCGACGCTCCCGACTTCTTGGTCGCCGCGGCGGCGTCGTCGAACAGTCGCGAGCCCGCGGCCAGGGTGCGGTTGAACGCCGTCTCCTCTGCCACCGCGATGCGGTTGATCCGCTCGAAGTCGGTGACCAGTTCCGGGTAGGACGGGCCCATCTCGTCGCGCACGGTCGTCATGAGCCGGCTCATGATCGGCTCCTCGACGCCGAGCAGCTTGGCGGCACGGATGATGCGGCGTAGCAACCTTCGCAGCACGTAGCCACGACCCTCGTTGCCGGGGCTGACACCGTCGCCGATGATGATTGCCGCGGTGCGGCTGTGATCACCGATGATGCGGTACCGGACGTCGTCCTCGTGACTGCCCGCGCCGTAACCGCGCGGGGCGATCCCGGCGACCAGATCGATCACCGGACGCACCAGGTCCGTCTCGTAGACGTTGTCCACGCCCTGCAACAGGCAGGCGATGCGCTCGACGCCCATACCGGTGTCGATGTTCTTGCGCGGCAGCGGCCCGAGGATCTCGAAGTCGTCCTTCGAGGTGCCCTCGCCGCGCTCGTTCTGCATGAACACGAGATTCCAGATCTCGATGTAGCGGTCCTCGTTGGCCTCCGGCCCGCCCTCGATGCCGTATTCGGGCCCGCGGTCGTAGTAGATCTCCGAACACGGTCCGCACGGCCCCGGGATGCCCATCGACCAGTAGTTGTCGGCCATGCCGCGGCGCTGGATGCGCTCGAGCGGCAGCCCGGCGACTTCCTGCCACAGTTGGATCGCCTCGTCGTCGTCCAGATAGACCGTTGCCCACAGCTTTTCCGGGTCGAACCCGTAGCCGCCCTCGCTGACCGGGTTGGTCAGCAGGGTCCAGGCCAGCTCGATGGCGCCCTTCTTGAAGTAGTCGCCGAACGAGAAGTTGCCGGCCATCTGGAAGAACGTGTTGTGCCGGGTGGTGATGCCCACCTCGTCGATGTCCGGGGTCCGGATGCACTTCTGCACGCTGGTGGCGCGGTCCCACGGCGGGGTGCGGGCACCGAGGAAGTAGGGCACGAACTGCACCATGCCGGCGTTGACGAACAGCAGGTTGGGGTCGTCGAGGATCACCGAGGCACTGGGCACCTCCGTGTGGCCTGCCTTCACGAAATGATCGAGGAAGCGCTTCCTGATCTCGTGTGTCTGCACGTTGCTCGTGTCCTCGTGTTCGTGGGTGGCTGGGGTTGCGCAGGCAACTACCAGTTAGACCGCTTTACATTACCGTTCTGCGCGTTCACCCCGAAAAGGCGACGAACGTCACGCCCCCAGGAAGCTCAGCCGCACCTGGCGTTGCGGGTTGTCGCGGTTCAGATCGACCAGCACCACGCTCTGCCAGGTTCCCAGCAGCGGGCGGCCTGCCTGGACCGGCAGCGTCACCGACGGTGACACCAGCGCAGGCAGGACATGATCTGCGCCGTGGCCGAACGAGCCGTGGCTGTGCCGGTAGCGGTCATCGCGCGGCAACAACCGTTCCAGGGTATCCAGCAGGTCGTCATCCGAGCCGGCACCTGTCTCGATGACGGCCACCCCCGCGGTTGCGTGCGGCACGAACACATTGCACAGGCCGTCACGGTGCGCACCGCAGAACTGCCGTACCGCGTCGGTGAGGTCGACGATGCGACGCCGCGAGGTGTCCACGTCGATCACGTCGGTGTCCATCTGCCCAGCCTACGAGGCAACCGCCGGCCCATTGCCACCTGCGACGCAGCGGAGGATGGTGGTAGTGGAACCGGTGGCGCCACCGGGGCGCCGCCCTGGCAGGAAGGGGTGGATCGTGTTCGCACGTTCAACCACGATCGCGGCGCGCACCAAGGCGATCGACGCCGGCATCACCCATATCCGCGACGAGGTGATGCCGGCCCTCGACGATGTCGACGGCTGCGTCGGCCTGTCCCTGATGGTGGACCGGGAATCAGGCCAGTGTGTCCTCACGACGGCGTGGCGGTCCGAAGAGGCCATGCATGCCAGCGCCGCCGCGGTAGCGCCGATGCGCCATCGGGTGGTGGAGACGTTCGCCGGCACCGCCACGGTCGACGAATGGGAGATTGCGGTGGTTCACCGCGAGCAGTACTCCGGGCCGGGCGCCTGTGTGCGGGCGACATGGCTGCGAACCCGCCCCGAACTGTTCGACCGGGCGGTGGACTTCTACCGGAGCTCGGTGTTGCCTGCGATGGAAGACCTCGAGGGCTTCTGCAGCGCCAGTCTCATGCTTGACCGCGGCTCGGGCCGGGCAGTGTCCTCGGCCACCTTCGACAGTGCCGACGCGATGGACCACAACCGCGATCAGGCCAGGGCGTTGCGCACGGCCCGGCTGCGCGACCTCAGCGCCGATCAGATCGATGTCGGCGAGTTCGAACTCGTGCTGGCTCACCTTCGGGTACCCGAGATGGCCTGACCGAGAACGCGTCCAGAATTGACGGCACCGTTTGGGCGGTGATCACCCGGGGTATCTCCCCTCCAGCCCAACACAGCTCTGGAGGAGAAATGACCATCACCGGCATCATCAGCGCGATCTTGATCGGCATTGTCGTCGGCCTGATCGGCCGGCTGATCGTCCCCGGCAGACAACCCATCGGCATTCTGCTGACGATCCTGGTCGGCATCGTGTCGGCGTTCATCGGCAGCGCCATCGCCCGTGCACTCGGCATCCCGACGATGACCAACGGCATCGACTGGCTCGAATTGCTCGTCCAGGTCATCGTGGCCACCATCGGCGTGGCACTGGTATCCGCGTTCGTGGGACGCAGAAGGACCGGCATCCTGGGAACGCGACGGTCCGGCCTGCTGCGCTGACCGTCCAGCCCGCACCACGGTCCCGGTTGAATGTTCAACCGGGACCGTGGTTTTCGGTTGCCCCAGCGGTGTCAGCGTCTGCGGCGGATGATGGCCCGCAGCCTGTCCACCCGGGTGACCAGCTCGCGTTCGAAACCACGCCCGGTCGGCTGGTAATAGTCCGTCCCCACCAGCTCGTCGGGTGGATACTGTTGCGGCACAACACCGTCGGGATGATCGTGGGCGTATTTGTAGCCCACGGCGTTGCCGAGTTTCTGCGCCCCCGAGTAGTGGCCGTCCCGCAGATGCGGGGGCACCAACCCGGCCTTGCCGGCCCGGATGTCGTTCATCGCCGCCCCGAGCGCCGTGGTGACGGCGTTGGACTTGGGCGCGGTGGCCAGGTGCACCGTGGCATGCGCCAGCGTCAGCTGCGCCTCGGGCATGCCGATCAGTTGCACGGTCTGGGCCGCGGCGACGGCGGTCTGCAAGGCGGTCGGGTCGGCCATCCCGATGTCCTCGCTGGCGAGGATCATCAGCCGGCGTGCCACGAAGCGTGGATCCTCCCCCGCCACCAGCATCCGGGCCAGGTAGTGCAACGCCGCGTCGACGTCGGATCCGCGCACCGATTTGATGAAGGCACTGACGACGTCGTAGTGCTGATCCCCGTCGCGGTCGTACCGCACCGCAGCCTTGTCCAACGACTGCTCGATGGTCTCGACGGTCACCCGCTCCCCCGGCTCGGCGGCCACTTCCAGCGCGGTCAGCGCGCGCCGCGCATCACCGGCGGAGAGCTGCACCATGAGGTCGACTGCCTCATCGGTGACCTCGACCGCACCATTCAGACCCCGCGGGTCGGTGATCGCGCGGCGCAGCACGATCTCGACATCCTGCGGGGTCAGCGGTTGCAACTGCAGGATCAGTGACCGCGACAACAGTGGCGCCACCACCGAGAACGACGGGTTCTCCGTGGTGGCCGCCACCAACAGCACGACCCGGTTCTCCACGGCCGCCAGCAGCGCGTCCTGCTGGGTCTTGGAGAAGCGGTGCACCTCGTCGATGAACAGCACGGTCTGTTCGCCGTGGACGGCCGCGCGCCGGGCAACGTCGATCACGGCGCGGACCTCTTTGACCCCGGCGCTGAGCGCCGAGAGTGCCTCGAACCGGCGGCCGGTGGCCTGCGAGATCAGCGAGGCCAGGGTGGTCTTGCCGGTGCCCGGCGGGCCGTAGAGGATGACCGACGCCGCGCCCGACCCCTCCACCAGCCGGCGCAATGGCGATCCGGCCTGCAACAGGTGCGATTGGCCGACGACCTCGTCGAGGCCGGCCGGGCGCATCCGCACCGCAAGCGGAGCCGAGGCAGGGGCCGGCACACCCGGGCCCGCGGGTGCGGGCTCACCGGGCACGTCGAACAAACTGTCGGACACGCCTTCTGCTTACCACGCCGACGCGACGGGCTACGCCGGCGCGGTCACGAAATCGATGAGTTCCTCGACCCGGCCGATCAGTGCGGGCTCCAGGTCGTTCCAGTCGCGCACCTGCCCGCGGATCCGCTGCCAGGCCCGGGCGATGTCGGCCTGGTCCCGGTGTGGCCAGCCCAGCGCCTCGCAGATGCCGTGCTTCCACTCCACACTGCGCGGGATCGTCGGCCAGGCCTTCATCCCGAGCCGGGCCGGTTTGACGGACTGCCAGATGTCGACGAACGGATGCCCGACCACCAGGGTGTGCTCACCGCCGGGACCTCTCCGCACCGCCTCGGCGATGCGCGCCTCCTTGGACCCGGCGACCAGGTGATCGACCAGCACGCCCAGCCGCCGGCCCGGCCCGGGCGCGAACTCCGCCACGATGTCGGTCAGGTCATCGACGCCGCCCAGATACTCGACGACGACGCCCTCGATGCGCAGATCGGCTCCCCACACCTGCTCGACGAGCTCGGCATCGTGCCGGCCTTCCACGTAGATGCGGCTGGCCAGCGCGACGCGGGCCTTGGCGTTCGGCACCGCCACCGAGCCCGACGCCGTACGAGCGGGTGCGGTGGTCCGCTTGGGCACCACAAGGCTCACCGGCTTGCCGTCGATCAGGAAGCCCGGGCCCATCGGAAACGTCCGCACCTTGCCCCTGCGGTCCTCGAGCTCCACCCGACCGCCCTCGATCCGCACGACAGCACCGACGTAACCACTCTGGGCGTCCTCGACGACCAGTCCCTTCTCCGCGGGCTGCTCGGTCGATCGAGTCAGCTTCGGGGTGTGCGGGTTTCGGGACAGGATGTCGGAACCGTAGCGATCAGTCACGCGGCGATCCTAGAAACGTCCGCGGCGACAGCGGGGTTGCGACATACCATCGTGATCGTGCTGTTAACTCGCACGCTCGCTGCGGCATCGGCGCTGATGTTGATGGCTTCGGCGAGCGCGTGCAGTCCGCGAACCGAACCCGACTGCGGGGTCGCGGGAATGACGGTGTGCCCCAAGCCGAGCGATCATGATCTGCCGAACGTCGCGGGCATGCTGACCTGGAATCAATCGGAACGGGTGGTCGGGTTCCGCAACGACTACCGGGCCTACCCCGGTGACCTGTTCCGCCACGGCGACCCGTTCCCGCTGCCCATGGCCGATCGCCGACTGACCGACGCGTCCTACACGATCGGCGGCGTCACCCACGATCTCGACGACTACCTGAACCGGCAGAGTGTCACCGGGATGCTGGTGCTCAAGGACGGCAAGATCGCCTATGAGCACTACGGCGCCGGAAACGCCCCTTCCACGCTGTGGACCTCGCGGTCGGTCGGCAAGTCCGTGGTGTCCACGCTCGTGGGTATCGCGGTGAAAGAAGGCAAGATCGCGTCCCTCGACGAACCCGTGACCAAGTACGAGCCCGATTTCGTCGGCACCGCATTCGACGGCGTCACCGTGCGCCAGCTCATCACGCACACTTCGGGGGTCGCGTGGAACGAGGACTACACGGACCCGAATTCGGATTTCGCCAAACTCACGGCGTGCGAGGCGGCCGACGACACCTACCGGTGCGTGTACTCACTGGTCCACGGGCTCGAACGGAAACCCGGCGTCACACCGGGCGAGGTCTGGTCGTACACCACGGGCGGCGCCTGGTTGCTCGGTGACCTGCTGGAGAAGGCCACCGGCACCAATCTCGCCACGTATCTGCAGGACAAGATCTGGAAACCATTCGGCATGGCCGATGACGGGGTCTGGCATTCCTACGAGCTCGGGCGTCATGACATGGGCGGACACGGGTTCAACGCCACGTTGACCGACTGGGGACGCTTGGGTCTGTTCGTGATGCGTGACGGTGAACTGCGCGACGGCACGCGGACGCTGCCCGACGGTTGGGTGCGCGACGCACGGACCTGGACGACGGCGCGCGGGTCGGTGACGCCGAGTCATCCTGAGGGCACGTACGGGTACCAGTGGTGGAACAACAGCATCGCGGCCGATGCGGGTGACGTGCGGCCGCCCCGAACTCCCGGCATGGACGAAAATCTCTGGGCACTCGGCATATTCGGACAGGTGATCATGGTCGATCAACGGCAGAACCTCGTGATCGTGCAATGGTCGACCTGGCCGCAGGCCGAACCCGCGTTCAATACCCTGCCGCTGGAGACGTCGCTGATGTTCGGCGCGATCGCAGCCGAACTCAACCGGCCGTGACCTCGTCGATGACGGTGTGAACGAACCGCATCTTCTCCAGGACGGCGGGTGCCAGCACGAACGGGTACAGATCGTCATGGCCCATCGACCGGTTCACCATGTTCAGTGACCACGCCAGCGGCAGCCACATCTCGATGATGGTGTCGAACGCGGCCGGGCCCAACAGACGCCGGCCGAAGATACCGCCGGCCGGAGCGAAACCGAAAGCCGCTGCGGTGTCAAGGGTGTCGCGGATGTGCAGATAGTGGGCGAAGGTTTCGGCCCAGTCCTCGGCAGGGTGCATCGTCGCGTAGGACGACACGAAGTCGTCCTCCCAGCCTGACGGCGGCCCGTCCTCGTAGTGCCGGTCCAAGGCGGCCTGATAGTCGGTGTCCGGGTCTCCGAACAGTTCGGCGAATCGCGCAGCGTAGTCGGGCGACGGCGCCACCAGGCGGTAGAAGTAGTAGTGCCCGATCTCGTGGCGGAAATGGCCGAGCAGCGTCCGGTACGGCTCGTCCATGGCGATCCGCAACTGCTCGCGGTGCACATCGTCGCCCTCGGCCAGGTCCAGGGTGATGACGCCGTTGTGGTGGCCGGTGAACACCTTCTCGAATTCACTGGAGAGCAGGTCGAAGGCCAATCCGAATTCAGGATCCTCGTCGCGGCCGACGATCGGCAGCTTCAGTTCGTGCAGTTCGGCGATCAGCCGACGCTTGGCCTGCTCGGCCTCGGCGAATGACGCCATGGCTGCGGTATCGGCATCTGCGGGACGGGTCCTGGTCAGCCTGCACGACGCACACAACGGATCCTCGCCGATCCGTACCAGCCAATTACATTCGGCCAGATGCAGATTCGCGCACAGCCGGTACTGCTTCTCGTCGACGGCGCCGGCGTGACCGCCCTGTTCGGTATCGGTGATCACCAGCAGCGCCATGTCACCGAGCGAGAAACCGAGTGCACTGCGGCATGACAGGCACAGCGAGTTCTCGAACGCCAGACGCTGGCCGCAGTTCGGACAGTTGAAATCACGCATGCAGCAACCGCTCTCGATCCGGCGGGAACGGCGCCACGTCTACCGACACCTCGATCACGCTGCTGAGGGAATCCGTGTAGATGATGCCGCGGAGCGGGGGGATGTCGGCGTAGTCGCGGCCGAATCCGGTCACGATGTAACGCTCGTCGACCATCTGGTCGTTGGTGGGATCCATTCCCAGCCAGACGTTCTGCGGCGTCCACACCGACGCCCAGGCGTGGGTGGCGTCCACTCCGATCATGCGTTCCTTGCCGGGCGGCGGATCGGTGGCCAGGTAACCCGAGACATAGCTGGCGGCCAGGCCGTTGGCCCGCAGGCAGGCGATGGCCAGACGGGCGAAGTCCTGGCAGACGCCCTCACGAGCCTCCAGCACCTCGGCCACCTGGGTGGACACCGTCGTCGAACCCGACCGGTAGGTGAAGTCGGAGTAGATCCGTGACGTCAGTTCACGAAGCACCTCGATCAACGGTCGTCCGGGCACGAAACTGGGCGCGGCGTACTCCCGCACCGCGTCGGTGATCTCCGGCGGTGAGAGGTCCAGGGTGAACTCCGCGGCCAGCGCCCCATCACCGCCGACCGGGCGGGCCAGCTCCCACGGCGCCCCGGCAGACGCACCTGAATAATGTTCGGGCGCAAACGGGTCCACCTCCACCACGGATTCACCGGTGATACTCAAGGTGCGGTGGCGTTCGGTCACGTGAAAAAACGAGCTGACATTGCCGTAGGCGTCGCGGCTGGTGGAACTGTCCGCCGCCGCCGGCTCGATCGTCAGGTGGTGGGACAGGCAGCGCTGCCAAGGCAGATCACGTGGCGTGAGGAAACCGCGTCCGTAGGAACTGGTGACATCGTCGGAATAGCGATACACGGTGCGGTGGATGATCTCGTAACAGCGGGTTCCCGCCGCGCCGGCAGGTCCGGTCATGGCATCACCCGCCGCTCGTCGGGCCCCCACAGCGGTTGCATCCCACCGGGAACCGACAGGTGCGCCGCGGTGATGACAGCCGAGAGATCGCGCAGGCCGGCGTGCACTCCGTCGAGTAGACCGGCCAGTTCCGCTCGGGTGCCGTCCTCGCTGACCTCCTCGAGGTCTGCCGGGTCCAGGCGGCGCAGTCGGGTGGCAAGTTCGTCGATCAGTCGTTCCGGGCGCGACGACCCCGACGCTCCGGGCAGTGGCCTGAGGTCGGATCGGATGCGTTCCAACTGGTAGATCAACGACCTGGGATTCTCGGCGTCGAACAACAGCAGTTCAGCGATCGCGGCGACGCTGATCAGCCCGGGATTCCGCCGCCGATAGATCACCGACGATTCACAGACCACCAGGGCCGACTCGGCCACGGCGCGTTCGGCTGCCGCACTGCGCACCGCCGTCAAGGTGGCGCGCAGCAGCGCGGTCAGCGCCAGCCCGCGCTCGATGCGCTTGCCGAGATCCATCACCGTCCAGCCGACGTCCTGCACCATCGATTCCGCGGCCACCCCGGACAACGCCAACATCCCGGCCAGGGTCTGGCTGTGCGCGGTGGCGAGGTATCCCTCTGCGACATTGGGCGACTGGGGCGGAACGGCCGACGGCCGCAGCACCGCGCGTTCGACACCGGCCAGCACCATCCAGGTGTCGTTGGACATCTGGTCGCGTACCGCCCGGGCGGCCAACCCGAGCCGTTCCACCGACTGGGCGAGCGATCCCGACCGATGCCGGTCCGCGGTGGCCGACCACACCGTGGTCGGGGCGATCGCGATCATCTCGTGGGCATCGGCGGCGTCACCGGTGTCGGTTCCCGTGATCGACCCGACCGCAGCGAGCAGCACCGGAACACACTGGCTTTCATCGAGATCCAGTCGATAGCGGTACTCGTGGTAGCGCTCCCGGGTGACGGTGAGCAGCCGGGCCATGCCCTCCGCTCGTTCGGCATACCGGCCCATCCAGAACAGGTCGGCGAGCACACGGGGCGAGCTGACCGCCCCGGTCGGACTGGGCACGGCAATCGCGGAGACCAGCTCGACCGAGACCGGCGGGATGCGCTCGGCCGTGACGCGCTGCGGTGCATTCACCCAAACATCCTTGGCAGCAAGGGTGTTCATCCGGTAGGCGGCGTTCCCGGGAGCGACCACGTAGCCCAGCCCACCGATCATCGGCGCATATCCGCCACGCTGGGCCACGGTGAACAACCGCATTCCGACATTTCCTGCCGACAACCCCTTGGACCGGTAATTGGTTGGCGCGGTGGAGAACTGGGGCAGATCCTGCCCCACCCACCGAGTCGGGTCGGCTTCGATGCGGGTGGCCAGCTCGGCGCGCTCCGCGGCCGCAAGCGTCGGCCCGACAATCGTGGCACCGCCGCTCACCGGCCGGATCAGCAACGACGACAGCTTGGTGAGCAGATGGGAGCGCTCGATGTCGATACCGCCCCAGTACATCGGAGCCGTCGCCAACTGTGGCTTCTCGTCGAGCAACAGCTCGGCCAGCTGCGGCAGAAACCGTGCCAGGCCGGGACTTTCGAGAATTCCGCTGCCCAGGGTATTGACCACCGTCACCGAACCGCGACGCAACGCCTCGACCAGCCCCACCACGCCGAGCCGGGAATCGGGACGAAGATCCAGCGGATCCACATATTCGGCGTCGACTCGGCGCAACACCACGTCGACACGTTTGAGCGTGCCCAGCGACCGCATCCACACCGTGCCGTCGCGGACCACCAGATCGGCACTCTCCACCAGCGGGAAGCCGAGCACCCCAGCCAGGTAGGCCTGGTCGAAGGCGGTCTCGGAATGGATCCCGGGACTGAGCACCACGACCACGGGCTCTTCCGCAGCTTCGGGGGCCGCGTCGAGCAGCGCCAGGCGCAACGCCTGCGCCCACGGCGAGGTGGGGCGCGGACCTACCCGCTCGTAGAGGTCGGGGGCAGCGTGCGCGACGACGCGGCGATCCGCCAGGGCGTAGCCGGCGCCTGAGGGCGCCTGTGTCCAGTCCGCATTCACCATGAAGGCGCCGTCGTCGCCGCGGCTGACGTCGCAGCCGTGGAGGAACAGCTGATGGCGTCCGGGCACCACGATGCCGCGCGCGGCCCGCACATATCCGGGATGGGCGAACAACAACGGCGCCGGCAGCACCCCACTGGTGATCGAGCGGCGGGCGCCGTACAGATCGGTCAATACCGCATCGAGTAGCCGGGACCGCTGCACCAGACCTGATTCCAGGCAGTCCCAGTCCGGCGCCGAGAGCACCAGGGGCAGGGCGTCGAGATGCCAGGGGCCCGGCACCGCGGTGCCGTCGTCATCGGTGACCACCTCCCCCAGGTGATCCATCTGGATGTAGGTGATGCCGTCGTTGTCGACAAGGCCGCGCACCGTGGCACGCAGCCGGTCCAGGCCGTCACGGCCACGCTCGCCGACGCCTGCGGCCAACTCGCGCCAGGCCGGGCGGACATTGCCCGAGGCGTCGATCAACTCGTCGTAGCCGGCACCGACGCCGTCGTCGCGCACCTCGAACAACGCACGCTGGGCCCGGGAACGTCGGTAGGCGGCCAGCACACCGTCGACGTCCATCCCGTCGGCGGCGCCACTCGCACCGGTGTCCAGGGCAACACCGGTGGCCTGAGCGGACTCCGGTGAGCCGTTCGCGCGAAGAACCATCAGTGAAGAACGGTACGCACCCTCCGATGATCCGGGCTTGCTTGGCGCACCGAGGCGCCCAGATGCGGCCGGATTTGCCCGGCGCTGGTTGAATTCAGCGGTGAGGTAACCGAGCGAAGGGATGTGGCCGCCGGCGATGTGGAGCACCGTGCTGGTGATGGCCGTCGTGGCGGCAGTCGATCCGCTCAGAATCGGGGTCGTGGCCTTCATGCTGTCCCGGTCACGGCCGGTGCGGTTGCTGCTCCCGTTCTTCGTGTTCGCCTTCACCGCCAACGTCGCGGTGGGCGCCGCGGTGGTGTTCGTGTTCAAGAACGTCGCCGGCGACGGTGGGAGCAGCATGCCCCCGGGCCTGGAGATCGGCATCGGTGTCGTGGCGCTGGCTATCGGCGTCCTGTCCCTCACGGGCGTGCTCGAACGCCTGGTCACGAGGGTGCGCACGCGCGGGACAGCCCCCGCCGCAGCCTCGGCGGACTCGGTGCCGGGTCTGTCGAAACTGCCGGACGGGATGCAGGCCGCGCTGCGGGGCGAGGCGCCGTGGGCCGCCGGACTGCTGGGCCTGATCAACGGTTTCCCCACCCCGTACTACCTGGCCGCGATGGCTGCCGCCCTGACCTCGGGCGCCGCGGTGACCGAGCAGATGGCCGCGATGGTCGTGTTCAATCTGGTCGGTTTCCTCGCGGCGATCATCCCGATCATCAGTTTCTGGGTGGCTCCGGCCGCCACGAGGTCCGGCGTCGAGCGGATCTATGAGTGGATGGGAATTCACCATCGGCTGGTGGTGGCCGTGATCGCCGGCGCGGTCGGCGTGTACTTCCTGGCCACGGGCATCAGCCACCTGTGACGACGCGGTCCCGTCAGCGGGTCGCGAATCTGCGGTAGATCGCCAGCATCACGACGCCCGCCATGGTGATGCCCACCAGGTTCACGCCCAACTGCAGTACCGACCGGGCCGCGATGTCCCATTCCCCGACCGTCGCGGCGACCACCGCGAAACCGGCGGCAGGAACCGTCGTCACCGATATGAAGACACCCACCAGCGCCGCGGATTTCGCCGACACGAGCGACAACATCCCGGCCGCGCCGGCGAGCAGGGCCACCACCAACGAGAACGGGCCCACCTGGAAGATGAAGTCCACCTGCTGCAGGTCACGGAAGCTGGTCAACGACACCCATCCCAGGGCTTCGAAACCCAAGGTGGCAAGGGCGGTAACGGTCATCGCGAAGGGGAAGCCGATCAACAGCGCCGCACCCGCGCGACGGGCCAGCGACATCCGCCGCTGCACCAGCGCGACTGCGAGTGCCGCCAGAGGCCCGAACTCGGGCCCGACAACCATGGCACCGACCACGGTGACCGCGGAGTCGGTGATGACGCCGATCGCGGCGAGCAGGCACGCGATGCACAGGAACATAAGGTACGTCGCATTGAGGCTGGACTCCTCGCGGGTACGCGACACCAGCTCGTCCCAGATCACCGCATCGGCGCCGTCGCCCTCGGTGGCATCCTCGGCATGAAAGGCCGACGCGGACAGGACGGTGTCGAGAGGCTCGAGGGTGATGGCCCCCAAGTGCGGCACATCAAGGGATTTCAGCCGCTCCACGACATCGTTGGCTGCTTCCCGGACCAGAATGGCCGTGATCTCGTCACCGGCCGGATCCCTCGCATCCCCGGCGTGCACCACCACATTCGTGACGCCGGCTTCCCGGTCGAGGACGTTCAGGATCGGCTGACGCAGATCGGTGGGCGCGATGACGCGTAAGTGCAGCACGGGCCGAGAGTAGCGCTCTCAATCCCACCAGAAGACCCACAGCGGATGCGCCAGCATGCGCGCCAGCGCATCGAGCGAACCGGCCTCGGTGTTGACTGTGTCGTCGCAATACAGATAAGCCTCCAGGGCGACGGTGAGCGCCTCTTGCCGGCTGCGCGGTGGCTGATTGGCCACCAACACCAGGAACTCGGCATCGAGGGCCAACAACTCGGTCCCGTAGTGGGCGGACCAGCGGCGCAGGATCGCCGCGTGTTCGGCACCGAGGACGTCCGAATTGATCGCGCCCGACCACTGCAGCAGTCCGGGAACCAGCCAATCCGCGGGGGTGGGAATCAACGCCAGTCGGGTGTACTTCCCGCGAGAGTCGAAGTCGGCGAACTGCTGCCGCCAGTCCCCCGGGTCGCCGGCATCGAAACCGGACGGATAACGCGGGATGTCGTACTCGGCGGTGCGGATTTCGAACTCGCGTTCCAGCCATCGAGCGCCGTCGAGTTCAGCTGCCAATACCGGTGTTTCGTCGGCCACACCGTCCATCCCGATCCGATGCCAGGCCATGTCGGTGAGCAGCACGGGCCACAATCCCGTCACCGGAAACCGCGTGCGAACGGCAAGCCACGCCTCCGTGGCAGGAACACCCGCCGGCACCGGGACCGTCCACATCGGTGCCCGGTGGGCCAGCAGGTCGTCGTGGCGTTTCAGTTCGCCCAGCACGACCCCGGCCGCAGCAAGAGCAGCGCCGGGATCCCGTGGTGGGGCTACCGCCGGCGGTGGCGCGGTCACCGGATCTGGCGCGAACGGCGGCGCCTCCAGCTCCGGCACCTCCGGCACGGGTGCCGGCGTGGGCAGGAACGGAGGATCGCCGGCAGCTGAGGGCGCCGCCGTAGGCCGACCGGTCAGCAACTGCGCGAGTCCGATCAGGTCCGCGGCCACGGCAGTGACGGTGACTCCCTGGCCGCCGTCCTGGACCGCCCATACCGGGTTGGCACCCGGCCCCTGCTTCAGAAACGCCACCCCGTAGACCGGCACCACCCCGGGTTCCTGGGCGAATTTGGCACTGGCCAGCTTCAGCGCGGCGTCGCCACCCGGGTTGTCGCCCCAGGCGGGGTGCCACAGCCCACCCTCGCGTACGGCATGCAGCAACTCACGCACCGGCCGGCCGATGTGCGCCCGAAGGGTCACGTCGTCGGCGTTGCGCCAGTCGGGCCAGCCGTCCCCCACCGGCAGCCCGGCGGACAGGAAGTCGCGGTGATCATCGTTGAGCCACAGGGAGAATCGCGATTCGAGCGTATTCAGTTCGGCCGCGGTGAGCCCCGGCTCGATACGCCACTGACCGTGTTCGGCCAGGATCTCGACCGCACGTGCGCCTACGGTCACGACGTGGGACGTTCGAAGCGCACGACGAGTTCGTCGGCCGGCACCGGGTGCCCTTCGTCGCAGCGGATCTCGACGCCGGCCAGTGCTCCGCATCCGTCGTGTGCGAGGCGCAGGCCCGTGTCACCGAGATGCTTGCGGCCCCACTCGAACATCGCCCACACCACCGGCATGAAGTCGGTTCCGGAGTCGGTGAGCACATACTCGTCGCGTTCCCGCTGACCCGGCTCCCGATACGGCCGCTTCGCCAGTAGTCCGGCGGCCACGAGGTCGGACAACCGCGCCGATGTCGCGGCCTTGGTGATCCCGACCCGGCGGGCAAAATCGTCGAACCTGGTGGTGCCGTAGAAGGCCTCGCGCATGATCAACATCGCCGACTTGGTGCCCGCGAACGCCATCGTCCGCTCGATCGGGCAGTGCCCCACCGCCGACCAGGCGTCACGGTCGGCCAGCTTGCCCTGCAGCATTCCCACGGAATCAAACCCCATCCCTGAGTTGTTCTAACTATACCCAGGTGCTATATCTGGGTACTCATCACAATACTCAGCGTGGAGCATCAGGAGGCCAAGATGACCGGATATGCAGACCGGGACGCAGTCATCGTCGGAGCGGTCCGGACCCCGATCGGCAAAGGCAAAGCCAACGGCGCACTGCACGGCGTGCTGCCTGCGGACCTGCTGGCGCACAGCCTGCGTGAGCTGATCACCCGCACCGGCGTCGACCCGGTACTGGTCGACGACGTGATCGCCGGCGCAGTCACGCAGGTGGGCGACCAGGCGGTGAACATCGCGCGCAACGCACTACTGGGCGCAGGCTTCCCCGAAACCGTTCCGGGGACCACGGTCGACCGCCAGTGCGGCAGCAGCCAGCAGGCGATCAGCTTCGCCGCCCAGGGGGTGCTCGCCGGCGCCTACGACATCGTGATCGCCGCAGGCGTGGAGTCCATGTCGCGGGTACCGATGGGCAGTTCGGTACTGCCGGGCAGCGATCCGTTCGGCCTGGACTTTGCGAAGCGCTACTCCGAAGGCCTTGTACCGCAAGGGATCAGTGCCGAGCTCATCGCTGCCAAATGGGGATTCTCCCGCGCTCAGCTCGACGAGTTCTCGGCAGGCAGCCACGAAAAGGCCGCCCGAGCTACCAAGGACGGACTGTTCGAGGCCGAACTCGCCCCGGTCGCCGGGCTGAGCACCGACGAGATCATCCGGCCGGGAACGACCGTGGAGACCTTGTCCGGTCTGAAGCCCGCGTTCTACAACGAGGCCTACGCCGCGCGCTTCCCCCAGATCAACTGGGAGATCACCCCGGGTAACTCGTCACCACTGTCGGACGGCAGCGCCGCGGTGATGATCACCAGCGGTGCCACGGCCCGGAAGCTCGGACTCAAGCCGCTGGCTCGTATCCACACCACGACCGTGGTGGGATCGGACCCGCTGTACATGTTGACCGGTGTCATCCCCGCCACCGAAAAGGTCTTGGCGCGTGCGGGTTTGACGCTCGCGGACATCGATCTGTTCGAGGTCAACGAGGCGTTCGCTCCGGTGGTGCTGGCCTGGGCTGCGGAACTGGGTGGGGCCACAGGCTTCGATCTGCTCTCCAAGACAAACGTCAACGGCGGGGCCATCGCGATCGGACACCCGCTCGGTGCAAGCGGAGCCCGCATCATGACCACCCTGGTCAACGCGCTCGAACAGCGCGGCGGCCGGTACGGCCTGCAAACGATGTGTGAGGGCGGCGGTATGGCGAACGCCACGATCCTCGAGCGGCTGTAGCCCGTTTGTCACGCTGGAGTGGCACTCGGCTTCCACTGCCACTCCAGCGTGACAGTTGCGCACACTTACGCGCGGACCAGCTCGAAAAGCGGGATGGCCCGGGCAGTTTTCGACTGGTACTCGGCGAACACCGGGGCGCGCTCGATGATCTTGGGGTAGGCGGCGTCGCGCTCGTCGGCGGGCAACTCCCGCGAGACGACGTCGTAGGCCTCGGAGCCGACTTCGATCCGGGCCTGCGGGTTCGCCCGCAGGTTGTGCACCCACGCGGGGTCCTTGGGCCCACCGGCGTAGGAACCGACGATCAGCATCGCGCCGTCGATGTCCAGATAGGCCAGCGGCGACAGCCGGGGCTGACCGGATTTGGCTCCGGTGGTATGCAACAGCAGCAGCGTGCCACCCTCGAAGGGCCCGCCTACCTTGCCACCATTGGCCCGGAATTCCTCGACGACGTTGCGGTTGAAGTTGTCGAGGGCCGCCACGTCGGCGACGAGTTCGGTCTTGTCGAAATCAGGATCGATATCGCTCATGCCTTCTTGAGCTCCTCGGGCTTGGCGTCTATTCCCGATTCCTTACGCTGCTGCGGGGTGATCGGCGCCGGGGCGTCGGTCAGCGGGTCGACGCCGCCGCCGGACTTGGGGAACGCGATCACCTCACGGATCGAGTCGACCCCGGCCAGCAGCGCGGTGATGCGGTCCCAGCCGAACGCCAGACCACCGTGCGGCGGTGCGCCAAAGGCGAAGGCGTCCAACAGGAATCCGAACTTGTCCTGAGCCTCGGCATGGTCGATGCCCATCATCGCGAACACCCGCTCCTGGATGTCGCGTCGGTGGATACGGATCGAGCCGCCACCGATCTCGTTGCCGTTGCAGACGATGTCGTAGGCATCGGACAGCGCGCTGCCGGGATCGGTGTCGAAGGTGTCCTCCGATTCGACCTTCGGCGCGGTGAATGCGTGGTGCACGGCCGTCCAGGCACCCGAGCCAACGGCCACGTCGCCCGAGGCGGTCGCCACGTCGGCAGGCTCGAACATCGGGAAGTCCACCACCCAGGTGAACGCCCAGGCTGCCGGGTCGATCAGGTCCAGGCGCTTGGCGATCTCGATGCGGGTGGCGCCCAACAGCGCGCGCGCCGTGCGGGCCGGGCCCGCCGCGAAGAACACGCAGTCACCGGGCTTGGCACCGACGTGGGCGGCCAGACCGTCGCGCTCGGCGTCGGTGAGGTTCTTGGCCACGGGACCGCCCAGCGTGCCGTCCTCGCCCACGAGTACATAGGCCAGGCCCTTGTGGCCGCGCTGCTTGGCGAACTCCTGCCAGCCGTCGAGGGTGCGACGCGGCTGTGACGCTCCGCCCTCCATCACGACCGCGCCCACATACGGGGCCTGGAACACCCGGAACGGGGTGTCCTTGAAGTACTCGGTGCACTCGATGAGTTCGACGCCGAACCGCAGGTCCGGCTTGTCGGAGCCGAACCGACGCATCGCCTCGTCGTAGCTGATCCGCGGCAATGGCAGCGGCAGTTCGTAGCCGATGGTCGACCAGACCGCCCGCAGGACCTGCTCGGCGATTCCCATCACATCGTCGGCGTCGACGAAGCTGAGCTCCATGTCCAGCTGGGTGAACTCCGGCTGGCGGTCCGCGCGGAAGTCCTCGTCACGGTAGCAGCGCGCGATCTGGTAGTAGCGCTCCATGCCCGCGACCATGAGCAGCTGCTTGAACAGCTGCGGGCTCTGCGGCAGCGCGTAGAACGAGCCGGGTTGCAACCGCGCGGGCACCAGGAAGTCGCGCGCGCCCTCCGGAGTGGAGCGCGTCAGGGTCGGGGTCTCGATCTCGACGAAGTCATGCTCGGCCAGCACGTTGCGAGCGGCCGCGTTCACCTTGGAGCGCAACCGGATTGCGTTACCCGGGCCCTCACGGCGCAGATCCAGGTAGCGGTACTTGAGCCTGGCTTCCTCGCCCGCGGTCTCGTCGAGCTGGAACGGCAGCGGGGCGCTCTCCCCCAGCACTGTCAGCGACGTCGCGTTGACCTCGATCTGCCCGGTGGCGATCTCGGGGTTCTCGTTGCCCTCCGGACGTACCTCGACGACGCCGGTGACGGCGATGCAGAACTCGGCGCGCAACCGGTGGGCGGCGGCGAGCACGTCGCCCTCGCGGAACACCACCTGCGACACGCCGGATGCGTCGCGCAGATCGATGAAGATGACGCCGCCGTGGTCACGGCGGCGCGCCACCCAACCCGCCAGTGTCACGGTCTGACCGGCATCGGTGGCCCGCAACGAACCGGCGGCATGACTGCGCAGCACGAAAACTCCTGAGTGTTGAGTCGAGAAAGACTGGTGGTGACGACTGACCAGTCTAGAGAGTGGCCTGCGACGGTAACTTGGCGACATGACCTCCCCCATCGCAGTTATCGGACCGGGGGCCATCGGGTCCACCGTCGCCGCCCTGCTGCATGCCGCGGGCCGGCCGGTCCTGCTGTGCGGCCGGACCCCGCGCGACGGCATCGAAGTCCGGCCCGACGATGGGGACCCCATCCGGGTACCTGGGCCGGTGCACACCGATCCCGACAGTGTGGAGGGCCCACTGGACGTGGTCTTTCTTGCCGTCAAGGACACCCAGAACGCCCAGGCTGCAGCGTGGCTGGACCGGCTGTGCGACGAGAAGACCGTGGTGTGCGCGCTGCAGAACGGCGTGGAACAGGTCGAGCGCGTGAGCGGGATCAGCCGGCACACCGACAAGTCCCACGTGGTGCCCGCGGCGGTGTGGATCTCCTCGGAGACACAATCCGGCGGTTGGGTGCGGTTGCGCAGCGAGGCCCGGTTGGTGCTGCCCGACACTCCGGCGGCCGAGGTCGTCGCCGAGGCAGTGCGCGACACCGCGATCACCGTCGAACACGATCCCGATTTCCGCAGCGCTGCCTGGCGCAAGCTGCTGGTCAATGCCGTGGTGGGGTTCATGGTGCTGGCCGACCGGCGGGCGGGCATGTTCCGCCGGGACGACGTGGCCGCGCTGGCGCGGCGCTATCTGACCGAATGCCTGGCCGTGGCCCGGGCCGACGGCGCCGGCCTGGGTGACGAGGTCGTCGACGAGATCGTCTCCATGTTGGCCGCCGCGCCCGAGGACCTGACCACCTCGATGCTGACCGACCACCAGGCCGGCCGACCGCTGGAGTGGGATGTCCGCAACGGCGTCATCGTCCGCAAGGCGGCCGCGCACGGCCTGCCCACCCCGATCAGTGACGTGGTGGTCCCGCTGCTGGCGGCGGCCGGCGACGGGCCGGGCTGACCCGCCAGTAGACACTCTCCCCTAGGGTGTCTACCCATGGCCCGGACCTACCAGTGCGAACGCGTCGAGTTGGACTTCATCGACCGTGCGCCGTTCCGCTTCGTCAGCACCGTCGACCTCGCCATCACTCCCGAGCAACTGTTCGAGGTGCTCAGCGACGCGTCCTCATGGCCGCACTGGGCCACCGTGATCACCAATGTGGAATGGACCAGCCCAGAACCCCGCGGCGTCGGCACCACCCGCACCGTCACGATGCGCGGGCACATCACCGGAGATGAGGAATTCCTGGCCTGGGAACCCTTCTCCCACATGGCTTTCCGGTTCAACACCAGCACCTCGAACGCGATCTCGGCCTTCGCCGAGGACTACCGCGTGGTGGAGACGGCCGACGGCTGCCACCTGACCTGGGTGATGGCCATGAAGCCCAGCGGCCTGGCCGGCCGGCTCGGGATGACCATGGGCCAGCCGGTGATGGCGTGGCTGTTCCAGCGCTTCCTGCACAACCTCCGCCGGTATACCGACGAGCGCTACGGCAAGTAGGCCGCTAACCGAGCCCGTCCCACACCTGGCGTCGCACCGCGTCGGGATCGGCCACGGTCTCGTCACGCGTGGACCGGATCACCCGGGTCAACCGGCGGTCGGTGTCGTACTCCGGCCAGTCGGCGACCTCGGCCCGGGCGAAGTCCAGCCAGGTACGTTGCATCCGCCGACCGACCGACGGCTGCACCCGGCGACCCAGCGGGTGCAGCTTGCGACCCAGATATGACCCGTAGCTGTGCTGGATGTGCACGATCTCGCTGCCGTGGGTGGCGCCAAGTCCCAGCACCTTGAGCGTCCACGTGGTGTGGTCGAACCGGTATACGTGAGTCGGCGCGTGTGCACTGTAGGCATCGGCGAACGCCCAGGTCGGTGCACCGAACATGACGTCGGAGCCAAATGCGATCAGCGCCCGGCGGCGCGGAAAACCGGGATACGCGGCCAGCACCCGATCGCGGTCGTCCGGGCCGTGGCGCCGCAGATAGTCCTCGACCCCTGCCAGCGTGGTCGGCAGCATCGGCGGCTTACCCCAGGCGAACATCGACGCCTCGTGGCTGTTGGTGCCGATGATCAACGGCACCGCGGACACCGCACCCGCGCGCGCCGCCTCGGTCGGATGCAACGGCAGTAGATCGACACCGTGGGTCAGCCCGTAGGCCAACGTCGGTGTCTGCTGGGCACTCTCGAGCTGCAGTTGCCCCGCGGCCCGGCGCAGTTGCCGCTGTGGCAGCACTTTGAGCTGCTCGGCCCCCACTCCGAGCAGTTGCATGAAGCGGCGCGACTGACGGGCCCGGTCTTCCCGGTCGGCGATCAGCGGTAACGCCGGACTCTGCGCGATCGCCCGGTCGAACAACCCGTCGGCCACCGGGCTGGCCAGCAGCGCCAACACCGATGTGGCACCGGCCGATTCACCGAACACCGTCACCTGCCGGGGATCGCCACCGAATGCGGCGATGTTGTCGCGCACCCATTGCAGTGCGGCGATCTGGTCCCTCAGGCACAGATTGTCGTCGAATCCCTCACCGAGGTCACCGAGTTCGAATCCGCCGAACACGCCGAGCCGATAGGTCACGTTGACGACCACCACGTTGCCGTTCTCGGCCAGCCGCGAGCCGTTGTACAGCTGCAACTGGCCCGCGCCGTAGACAAAGGCGCCGCCGGGGATCCACACCATCACCGGCAACGAGCCGCCCGTGTCCGGGGACCAGACGGTGACGGTCAGGCAAGCCTCGTCACGCACCTTGGGGTCGTCGCGACCGCCCCCGACGAACGAACGGCCTTGTGGCGGCAACGGGCCGTGCTCCACGGCGTCACGCACTCCGGTCCAGGGCACCACCGGCCGAGGTGCCAGGAAACGCAGTGCGCCGATGGGCTGCTGGGCGTACTCGACACCTCGCCACACGCTGACCCCGCCTTCACGGGTACCGCGTAGCCGCCCCAGCGAGGTGTGGGCAATGGTCGAATGTTCCGCAACGACGGACACGTCTGAATCGTAGTGTGAAAAGCTTAACGGGCTGTTGAGCACGCACCTACCGGCGAATGCGATGGAGTGACGGGATGACCTTCAACGAGGGTATGCAGATCGACACGAGCACCACCTCCAGTTCCGGCGGTGGCCGCGGCCCCGGCCGTGGCATCGCGATCGGTGGAGGTCTCGGTGGTCTGTTGATCGTTGTGCTCGCGATGTTCCTGGGTGTCGACCCGGGCACCGTGATGCCACAACAGCAGCAGCCGATAGACACCAGCAGCGCCGGGGGTGAGGGGTTCGACCTCAGCCAGTGCAAGACCGGCGCCGACGCCAACAGCAAGGTCGAATGCCGGGTGGTCGCCACCGGCAACTCCGTCGACGGCGTGTGGTCCCAGCTGCTGAAGGGATACACCCGTCCGCACGTCCGACTGTTCAAGGGGCAGGTCCAGACCGGGTGCGGTCCGGCCACCAGTGACGTCGGCCCGTTCTACTGCCCCGTCGACAAGACGGCGTACTTCGACACCGACTTCTTCCAGGTGCTCGTCGATCAGTTCGGTTCCAGCGGAGGGCCCCTCGCACAGGAGTACGTCGTCGCCCACGAGTTCGGCCACCACGTGCAGGACCTGCTGGGCGTTCTCGGTCGGGCCCAGCGGGACCCCGAGGGCGCCACCGGTGCGGGCGTGCGCACCGAACTGCAGGCCGACTGCTACGCCGGCGTCTGGGCGCATTACGCGTCGATCACCCGGCAGGAGGGCACCGATGTGCCGTTCCTGCAGCCACTGAGCGACAAGGACATCACCGACGCCCTGTCCGCGGCCTCCTCCGTCGGCGACGACCGCATCCAGAAGCAGGCCACCGGCCGGGTCAACCCCGAAGCGTGGACCCACGGTTCTTCCGAGCAGCGACAGAAGTGGTTCACCATCGGCTACCAGACCGGCGATCCGAACAAGTGCGACACCTTCGCCGCGAACAACCTTGGCTAGGGCCGCCACAGCCGTCGACGCGGTAGCCGAGCGCTACCTCGATACCTATGCGCAGCTTGATCCGTGCGCCGCAACGGAACTGGGCATCACCGGTCACGACGATGAGATGACCGACTACTCCCCGCAGGGAGTGGCAGCCCGCGCCGAAGCTGCCCGCGCAACGCTGCGGGAACTCGACGGGCTGGAGCCCGCCGATGATGTCGACGTGGTCACCGTGGCCGCGCTGCGCGAGCGCCTCGGCGCGGCCGTCGACGTGCACGACGCCGGCCTGGACCTCGGTGAACTCAACGTCATCGCCTCGCCGCTGCAGACCATGCGCGACGTGTTCGACCTGATGGCCACCGACACCGAGGACGACTGGGCGCTGATCGCTGCGAGGTTGGCGAAGGTGCCCGATCGTGCTGCCGGCTACGCGGACGCCCTTCGTGCCGCGACCCGCAGCAGTCACGGCCCGGCCCTTCGCCAGGTCACCCGAGGGGTCACCCAGGCCCGGCAGATCGCCCAGTTGTTCGCCGAGATGGCCACCGGCGCGGTACCGGAGAACCGGCGATTACAGGGGCAGCTACGGCAGCTCACCGAAGCCGCGGCCGACGCCTACCGGCGGCTGGGCGACGTGCTGCGGGAGGACATCGCGCCGCATGCGCGCCAGTCCGATGCCTGCGGGCGCGACACCTACCGGCTGATGTCACGGCAGTTCCTGGGTACTGCCGTCGACCTCGACGAGGCCTACGAATGGGGCTTGGGCCTGCTCGATGCCGTTGTGGCCGAACAGGAATCGATCGCCCAGCAGCTCTACCCCGGGGCCACCGTGGCCGAGACGCTGCGCCGGTTGGACGACGAACCGCGCTACGTCATCGCCGGCACCGATGCGCTGCAGGCCTGGATGCAGGATCTGTCCGACCGCGCGGTCCAGTCGCTGGCCGGCACCCACTTCGACATCGACGGGCCGCTTCGCACACTCGAGTGCCGGATCGCCCCGACCCAGACCGGCGGCATCTACTACACCGGGCCGTCGGAGGACTGGTCGCGGCCAGGACGCATGTGGTGGTCGGTTCCACCGGGCGTCGAGCGGTTCCACACCTGGCAGGAAACCACCACGGTGTTCCATGAAGGTGTTCCCGGCCATCATCTGCAGATCGGCCGCGCGGTGGCGCTGGCCGATCGGCTCAACCGGTGGCGCCGGCTTGGCTGCTGGGTGTCGGGCCACGGTGAGGGCTGGGCGTTGTACGCCGAGCGGTTGATGGCCGAGCTGGGCTGGCTCGACGATGCCGGCGACCGTATGGGAATGCTTGATGCACAACGGTTCCGAGCGGCTCGGGTGGTGCTCGACATCGGCGTGCACTGCGGCCTCACCGCTCCCGACGGTGAGGTGTGGGATGCCGAGCGGGCCTGGAATTTCCTGACCTCGCATTCGGCCATGGCCGAGGAGAACCTGCGCTTCGAGCTCGACCGCTACCTCGGCTGGCCGGGCCAGGCTCCGTCGTACGCCATCGGGCAACGGATCTGGCACGAACTCCGCGACGAGGCCTTGCGCCGGGGATCATCTCTGCGGGAATTCCACAGCCGCGCACTCGATCTGGGCGGGCTGCCGCTCGACGTCCTCAGATCGGCGTTGTCAGCCGGCTGACCGGCGACAACACTGGTGGCATGGAAGCCCTGGAGCCCGACACCAAGGACTGGACCTGGGTGCTGTCTCGCGTCTGCACGGAGTGCGGGTTCGACCCGGCATCGGTCCAACCCAGCGAGGTCGCCGCCATGATCCGCGATGATGCCGCACTGTGGGTGCCCCGACTGCACGGCACCGGGGTCGCTGTGCGGGTCCGTCCGGACCGCTGGTCGATCCTGGAATACGGCTGCCACATCCGCGACGTGCACCGGGTCTTCGAGCACCGAGTGCAGTTGATGTTGACCGAGCAGGATCCTCAGTTTCCGAACTGGGATCAGGACGCCACCGCGATCGCCGACGATTATGGGTCGCAGGATCCGGGGAACGTCGCGACCGAGCTGTTCGAAGCGGCCGGGGTGGTCGCCGACACCTATGACCGCGTGCCGGCCGACGCCTGGTCGCGCCGCGGGTTGCGCAGCAATGGCAGCGAGTTCACCATCGCGACGATCGCGATCTATCACCTGCACGACATCGTCCACCACGCACACGACGTCGCCGGGATGTGATGTGGTTCACAGCCAAAGGCTGTCACGGTTCGGAGCCCCAGCGGTGTCTGAGAGTGTGACGACCAACGGCACAGGGGGATCATCTGAACGCCACCGAGGTATTCGCGGGGTACCGCCCGCTGCTCTTCACACTGGCCTACGAGATTCTGGGTAGCGCCGCAGACGCCGAAGATGTGGTGCAGGAAAGCTACCTGCGCTGGATCACGGCAGGCGACGTGACACATCCGCACGCATATCTCGTACAGGTCGTGACACGGCAGGCCCTCAATGCGCTGCGCACCAGCAAGCGCCGACGCGAGGACTACGTCGGCAATTGGCTACCCGAGCCGATCCAGACCGAGCCCGACGTGGGCGAGGACGCCGTCCTCGCCGAGTCCGTATCCATGGCAATGCTGCTTGTCCTGGAGACGCTCAGCCCCGACGAACGCGTGGTGTTCGTCTTGCACGAGGTGTTCGGCTACACCTATCCCGAGATCGCGCCCGTGGTGGGAAAGTCCGACACTGCGGTGCGCCAAATCGCCCACCGCGCACGCGAACACGTACAGGCCCGCAGACGCCGCTTCACGCCGGACAATCAGCTGGCACGGACCACGGTCACCCGGTTCCTTCGGGCCGCGCACACCGGTGACATCGATGGCCTTGTCGCGGTGATGGCCCCCGACATCGTGGCGCTGTCCGACGGCGGCGGACAGGTATCGGCTGCCCGTCGTCCGGTGGTCGGGCCACAACGCGTCGCGCACTTCATGGCCGGGCTTGCCCAGGGCGCGATGGCCGAGTTCGACATCTCGTTCGGAAGTTACAACTCGATGCCCGCCGTGTCGTTCCTCCGGGACGGAGCGCTGGACTCGATCCTGCTCATCGAGCTGACCGACGGACTCATCACTGCGCTCTACGCGATGCGCAATCCCGACAAGCTCCGCGACACCGCCACCACCCGCAGCCTGACCAGACAGCAGGAGAACTGATGCAGACCGTCACCGTCGAACGTTTCATCGGAGCACCGCAGGATGAGGTGTTCGAGTTCATGAGCAACGCAGCCAATTTCACGCGTTCTCCGTTGGTACTTCGACAGCGGCTGGCCGAACCCGGCCGGCAGGCCCCATATGGACAAGGAGCGGTACGCATCCTGCTCTGGACGATCGGCTGGTTCCGGGAACGCATCACCGCGTACGACGCGCCGCACTCCTTCGACTACTCGGTCGAACGCAGCTTCCCACCCTCGGAGCACCGGCACGGACGGGTGAGCTTCACCGCGGTGGACGCCGGCACCCACGTCGTGTGGACCACGACGTTCCGGGTGAAGTTCCCACTCATCGGCGAAACGCTGACCCGTTGGGTCGGTCGACCGATGCTGACCAGGGTGTTCAACGACGTGCTGGATGCCGCCGCGACTGATCTGGCCAAACGCTGACCACATTGAACAGATCTCGTTAATCTGTTCAAATGCGCGATACGGACCGGGCGGTGTCACCCGCACTGCTCGCCGCGACCGCTGCGACGCTCAGGCTTTTGGGCCCAAGGCAATTCAGTCTCACCGCAGTCGCCGAACACGCGGGCGTCTCCCGCGGCACCGTCCACAACGCCTTCGGCAGCCGAGACAATGCGATCAAGATCGCGCTCGACCACCTGGCCGGCGCCTTCATAGAGACCATCGCCGCCGAGGCCGGCCGCCACGAAGGCTTGGCCGACCAGGTCGCCGCCGCGGCCGTTGTCATCTGCGCCCACCGGCAGAACTCCGAGTCGGTCCCGCAACGCGGCATCAACGAAAGCGTCGTGGTGCTGTTGCTGCGCAACACCGGCGACGATCTGATGCGACGTTCGATCGACCTGTGGAAACCGTTCGTCCGCGCGGCCCAGGAACGCGGAGAGGTCGGACCCGGCGTCGCCCCGGCACGGGCCGGCGAATGGATCGTGCGCCTGCTACTCAGCTTCGAACTGCTCCCGCCCATCGGGGTGAACCTCGACAGTCCGCGAGCGGTCAAACGATTCGTGTCCGACCACATCGTCGTCGGCCTCACCGGAAGGCAACAATGACCCAACCCGACTACGAAGTCGCCGTCATCGGCGCCGGGCCCGGCGGCATCGCCACCGCGCACCTGTTGCAACAGAAGGGTATCCACAACTTCGTCATCATCGAGCGGGGCGACGACTTCGGCGGAACCTGGCGCGACAACCACTACCCCGGACTCGCAGTCGACATCCCCACCCTGTGGTACCAGCTGTCGTTCGCCCCGAATCCGAACTGGAGCAGGTTCTTCGCACCCGGCCCGGAAATCCATCGTTACCTGCAGGACACGGCAGCGGACCTCGGGCTCTACCAGCACCTACGGCCCAACTGTGAGGTGATCCGCCAGCAGTGGGACGACGAACTCGGTCTGTGGCGACTGCAGATCCGCGACGAGGCACCCGTGACGGCGCGTTTCGTGGTCAGTTCGGTCGGCGGCTATGTCAATGCCAAGCACACCGTCGACATCGAGGGTGTGGACGACTTCACCGGAACGATCCTGCGTCCCAACGCCTGGGACGACAGCTACGACACCAAGGGCAAGCGCATCGCCGTGATCGGCACCGGTTCCTCAGGAGTCCAGATCACCGCCGCCCTGTCCGCGGAAGCCGCCAATCTCGATGTCTACCAACGCACCCCGGCCTGGGTGCTACCAAAAGTCGACTTCGACTTCTCTCCGTGGATGCGCCGACTGATGCGCTTGCCCGGCGTCGTTCCGGCGGTGAACACAGTCGGTCGGCTGGCGATGGACATCTTCATGGTGGCACCCATCGTCCACGTCTTCTCCCGACTGCCGGACAACTGGCTACGCCGCCTGATGCCGCTCTACGATGGCTGGTCCCGGCTGCTGTACCGGTTGCTGCTGCGTGCGGTCGTCGACGACGCGGCCACCCGCCGAAAACTGGTGCCACAGTACGGCATCCTGGCCAAACGGCCGGTGATCTCCAGTGCATTCCTGCCGGCACTGAACAACCCCAGCACCAACCTGATCACCACGCCGATCGACCGGATCACCGCGACCGGGATCCGCACCACCGACGGCGTCGATCATCCGGCCGACCTGCTGGTGCTGGCCACCGGCTACGAACTGTGGATCGACCCGGAAACCTACCGACCGGACACCATCCTGGGTCCCAACGGTTTCGACCTCGCCCAGTACTACCGCGCGCACGGTCTGCACACCTACGCCGGCACGGCCCACCCACGGCTGCCCAACCGCTGGGAGATCGTCGGCCCGCTCGGCTTCGTCGGATTCGCCTGGCTTGACTATGTCGAGACTGTCGCCGCACACGCCGTGCGGATCATCGACGAGACCCGGCACCGCGGTGCACAGGTCGCCACCGTCAGCCAGGACGCGTTCAACCTGTGGAACGAGCGGATGCGTCGCGACGGCCGGGTTGCCCACCTGTACTACACCGCGACATCGGGCCTGAACAGCTATTTCGTCAACTCCCAGTACGAGACTCCGTATTACCGGCCGCAGACGATCACCGGCTCCCGGCAGTTTGCCCGCCAGTCCCCCCTGTCCGACTACCAGTTCACCAATGTCCGCGTCACCGCACTACCCGAGGAGCAACCCGCATGACTTCCGACGAGCGCTTGCGCGAGGAGCCGACGGCCAACGCCCCACTCGCCGGGCGGGTCGCCTACGTCACGGGCGCCGCGCGCGGCCAGGGTCGCTCGCACTGCGTGCGACTGGCTCGAGCCGGAGCCGACATCGTCGCACTCGACGCCTGCGCACCCGTCGCCGCCCAGAACGGTTACGCCGCAGCCACCCCGGAGGATCTCGCCGAGACCGTGGCCCTCGTCGAGGGCGAGGGGCGCAAGGTCCTGGCCCGTGAGGTCGACGTGCGTGATGCCGAGGGCCAGAAGCGACTGGTGGCCGATGCGATCGAACAGTTCGGCAGGCTCGACGTCGTCGTGGCCAATGCCGGTGTGCTCAATTGGGGCCGGCTGTGGGAGATTCCGGCGCAGCAGTGGCAGGACGCCATCGACGTCAACCTCACCGGGGTGTTCAACACGGTCCAGGCGGTGGTGCCGGCGATGATCGAGGCGGGCAACGGCGGTTCGATCATCACGATCAGTTCTGCGGCCGGCATCAAGGCGGTACCCGGCTGTGCGCACTACTGCGCCAGCAAGTTCGGTGTCGTCGGGCTCACCAATTCACTGGCCATCGAGCTGGGCGAGTTCGGGATCCGGGCGAATTCGATCCACCCCTACGGCACCGACACCCCGATGGGTAACGACGTATCGATGTACAAGGTGCTGCAGGACCATCCGAACTACATCCACAGCTTCTCCCCCGGCGCGTTGCCCACGGATTCACTCATCGCGCCCGACGACATCTCGGACATCGTGCTGTGGCTGGCCAGCGATGCGTCGTCGTTGGTCACCGCCGCCCAGATCCCGGCAGACAAGGGGTATCTGAAGATCTGAGCGGCGGTGCCGGTCCTACAGCCGCGAGTGCTCGGAGATGCTGGTATCGGTGGTACGCAGCGGACGGATCAGCGCGTCCTGGCTGAACGAGGCGATGAGTTCGCCTTGCTCGGTGTGCACCGCGCCGCGCACATACGACATTCCCGCGCCGACCTGGGTGCTCTCGTGGCTGTAGAGCAGCCACCCGTCCCACCGGACCAGCTCGTGGAAACTCACCGTGACCGTCATCGGCGCGGTCGAGACCGTGAGGTGGGCCTGCGCGGTACCGATACCCTCGTGCGCCCGCATGGTGGTCGAAATGCCCAGGTGCCCCGTGAAATATGCGATCAGCGCCTTGGCCAGGTCATCGCGGGCCGGGACGGGGTCGTAGTGCAGCCAGGCGTACAGCTCGGGCGGGCCGACATCGTCGGGGCTGTTGACGTCGACGACGTCGACCAGACGCAGTTCGCGTCCGATCATCGGCATGTGAGAAAGGTTCGAGTCCGCCGGGCCGGCGACCTCGGGCCGCGGCAGATGATGGCGGATGACATCACCGGAGGGCACATCGGTGAACACCGTGATGGTGATGCAGCGCTTGCCGTTCTGTGACGCCGCGATCACCGCGGTGGCTGTCGACCGGCCTTCGCTGATCACATCGACGTCGAGCTCGACCGGTGGGCCCACCATCACGGCCCGGGCAAACACCGCATGTGCCGACCGAACCGACTTGTCCGGAAAGCGTTTCGCCGCCGCGACGATCGCGGCGCCCACGATCTGGGTGCCTTCGACCACCTGACGCTCGTCGACACCGGCGATGCCGGTCTGGACGGTGAAACGGTTCTCCCCCGCGGGTTCGGCATCGAACAGGTCCAGCAGCATCTGCAGCGTCCACTGCGTCGGTTCGACCTCTTGGGGTGCCTCGGATTCTGCGGTCATGACTTCCTCTCTTTCACGCGTTGATGACTGTCTCGGCGAACTCCGAAATGGTGTGGGGTGCGGCGAAATCGGCGAACCACACGTAGAAGCGTTCGACGCCCTGCGCGGACAGATCGGCGAAGTGGGCGGCGAGTTCGGCGGCGTCGCCGCACACCAGGCCGTCGCCGAGGTGCCCGAACAGCCGGGTGCTGCGTTCGGTCGCTGCCGTGCGATCGGCGCCGCGGCCGACGAAGCCGACCATCTGTTGCAGGGAGGCTCGTGCCGAGCCCACTGTCGGTAGCAACGCGGGCAGCCGATCGAGCTGATGCGACGGAATGTTCCACCAGTCGGCGTGGGTCCGTACCAGTTCCATCATGCGCTTGCCGGTTCCGCCCAGCACCAACGGAATTGGATGGGACGGACGCGGGGCCTGCCCACGCTCACCATCGCCCCAATACTGGTGCAGCAGGTCCAGATTCTCGCCCAGCCTGCGAACCCGTGCTGCCGCGTCACCGCTTTCGATGTCGAACCGCTCGAACTCCTGGGGCCAGGACCCGGATCCGAGACCGAGTTCGAAGCGCCCGCCACTGGCCTCTGACAGTGTCACGGCCTGCTTGGCCAACACCGACGGATGACGGAATGCATCGCACAACACCAGATGGCCGATCCGCAGCCGTTCGGTGCGCGCCGCCACCCAGGTCGCGACAGTCATTGCCTCCCAGATGTTTTGGTGAGTGGCACCGGGAGCTTCCAGATGGTCGATGAAGGCAATGCCGTCGAAGCCGCTGGCCTCGGCCACCTGGGCACGTTCGACGACGTCGTCGACAGCCAGCCGTACCTGGGGTAGGAACAGAAACCACTCGCTCAATCGCAACCTGCCTATTGCTTCTACAGAAACGGTAACGTCATTCTCGCAAGTGCAGCATGACGGAGGTGATGGCGCAATGGCTAGGCTGGCCGGACGACCGCCCGAAGGCGCGCGCGCCGAGGCACAGGCGGACCGGGCCCGCCGGTTCATGAAATCGGCGTTGGCGATCCTGGGCGAAACCGGACGCACCGACTTCACGGTGCTGGAGGTGGTGGAACGCTCCAAGACCTCGTTGCGATCCTTCTACCAGCATTTTTCCACTAAGGATGAGCTGCTGCTGGCCCTCATCGACAAGATCATGGCGGAGTCCACGCTGCGCTGGCGCGGCGACACCGACGGGCTGGCCGGCCCCGACGCACTCCGGTCGCTGATCGAGCGCATCACCGTCCCGGCGTCGTCGAGCACCCAGGACAGCATCAACCGCGGCCTGACCTTCTACAACGACCATCTCGCCGAGTCGCTGCCGCGTGAATATGCGCGGGTACTGGCCCCACTGCACGAGCTCATCGGCGACATCCTGCGGCGCGGAATGGATTCGGGGGCATTCCGGTCCGACATCGACGTTCAGAGCACCGCCGCCCTGATCATGCAGTCGGTCCTGGGCGCGATGCGGCTGCGTTCACTGGGAGTCGAACTCAACGGCGCGCCGATCGACGGTGAGCACATCTACGAGTTCTGTGTACGCGGCCTGCTGACCCCTCAGCACCCTGGCTGACCAGCAACTTTCCCATCCATTGAGCGATCGCCCGAATGGGCTCGTCGGCGTCGATGATCCCGTGGTAACGTCATTACCAGTTTCGGAAATCACACTCTTCCAGGAGGCGAACATGCCCTCACGCGAGCTTCCCTACCCGGTGTTCGACGCCGACAATCACTTCTACGAGCCCAAAGAGGCGCTCACCCAGTTCCTGCCCGACAATCGCAAGGGCGTCATCGACTACATCGATGTGCACGGCCGCACGAAGATCGTGGTGCGCAACCAGATCAGCGATTACATCCCCAACCCCACGTTCGAGGTGGTCGCGCGGCCGGGCGCCCAGGAGGAGTACTTCCGGCACGGCAGCGGCGGCAAGAGCTATCGCGAGGTGATGGGCAAGCCGATGAAGGCCATCCCCGCCTTCCGCAACCCCGAAGCGCGCCTTGAGGTCCTGGACAGCCTGGGCCTGGACTACACGATCATGTTCCCGACCCTTGCCAGCCTGGTCGAGGAGCGCCTCAAGGACGACCCCGACCTGATCCTCGACATCATTCACGCGCTGAACGAGTGGATGTACGAGACCTGGCAGTTCAACTACTCCGACCGCATCTTCTCGACGCCGGTCATCAACCTCGGCGTCGTCGACCGCGCCCTCGAAGAACTCGAGTGGTGCCTGGAACGCGGCGCCAAGACCGTGCTGGTCCGCCCGGCGCCGGTACCCGGTTACCGCGGTAGCCGCTCGATGGGCCTTCCGGAGTTCGACCCGTTTTGGGACGCCTGCGTGAAAGCGGGCATCCCGGTGTGCATGCACGCTTCGGACAGCGGGTACGCGCAGTACCTCAACGACTGGGAGCCGGCCGACGAGTTCCTCCCGTTCAAGCCGACGTCGTTCCGGATGGTGGCGATGGGCAAGCGTCCGATCGAGGACACCATGGCCGCGCTGGTCTGCCACGGCGCACTGACCCGCAATCCGGACCTGCGAATCCTGTCGGTGGAGAACGGCGCCTCGTGGGTGCCGTACCTGTTCTACCAATTCAAAGACGTCTACTCGAAGATGCCGCAGGAGTTCCCCGAGGATCCGATCGAGGCGTTCAAGCGCTGCGTGTACGTCGCCCCGTTCTGGGAGGACGACTTCAAGAAGATGGCCGACCTGTGCGGCATCGACCGCATCATCTTCGGATCCGACTGGCCGCACCCCGAGGGCCTGGCCGATCCGATCAACCTGGTCGATGATCTGGTTGCACACGGCCTCGACGACGAGGGCGTCCGAAAGGTCATGGGCGGCAACCTGGTCGACCTGTTCAAGGTCGAGAACAAGAAGGTATACCGACCCGATGTTCCCGCACTCGTACTGAACTGATCCAGTCCCTCCACACCTACGAAGCTGGGCCGACTACATGACAGATGTGGCAAATCCCGAACAGATGCTGTTCACCTCCACCGCACAGGCCTTCCTGGAGAAGGAGGTGCCGCTGAGCCGCGTGCGTGAACTCCATGCCGAGGGCATCGCCTTCGACACCGGATGGTGGGGGCGCGCAGCCGAATTGGGTTGGGCCAGCCTGCTGGTGCCCGAGGAACTGGGCGGCGGGAGTCCGTCCGGAGACGGTGTCGCCGACCTGGCGCTGCTTGCCGAGCAGGCCGGTCACACCGTGGCCCCCGGTCCGCTGCATCCGATCAGTATCGTGCTCGCCGGCCTCGTCGAATCACCGGACGGACACGAGGAACTCATCGAATCACTGGTTGCCGGCGAGACCGTGGCATCGTGGGCGGCCTACGAACCCAAGCGGCCGTTCGGAGCCCTTCAATCCGCCACCGGCGTCGGCACCACGGCCACCCGTACCGAGTCGGGCTACCGCATCGACGGTGTCAAGGACCGAGTCGAAGCCGGCGACCAGGCCGACACGGTTCTGGTGGTTGCCGCCTGCGACGGGCAGATCAGGCAGTTCCTGGTGCCGACCGACGCGGCCGGCGTGACTGTCAGCCCCCAGAAGTCGGTGGACCTGGTCAAGCGTTATGCCCGAGTGCAATTCGATGGCGTCGAGGTCGACGAGTCCGCCGTGGTGGGGACTGCCGAGGAGACCCCGGCCATCATCGAACGCCAGCGCCAGGTCGCCCTGGTGCTGCAGTGCGCCGAGATCGTCGGAATCCTCGACGCGGTACTGACGATGACCAACCAGTGGCTCACCGACCGGCACAGCTTCGGCCGTCCACTGGCGTCGTATCAGGCTCTCAAACATCGCGCCGCCGACATGAAGATGTGGTTCGAAGCAGCGCGCGCCACCACCACCGGAGCCGTGGCGGCCGTGGCCGAACGCTCCCCCGAAGCATCGAAGCTCGTCAGCGTCGCGAAAGCCTATGTGGCCGAACGCGCTCCCGTGATGCTGCAGGACTGCGTGCAGTTGCACGGCGGCATCGGGGTGACCTGGGAGCATGATCTGCACCTGTACCTGCGGCGGGTTGCGCTCTACCGGGCGCTCTACGGTTCACCCGAAGACCACCACCGTGCCGTGTACGCGTTGAGCCGCAAGACCCACGCAGCCGAGGAGATCGGGGCATGACCGACACCGTGAGCACCACAGCAACAACAGAGTCCGTCGAGCAGTTCGCGTTGCGCGCCCGGACCTGGCTGGCCGAGAACATGCCGCCCATCGATCCCGGCAACCCCCCGTTCGCAGTGCGGGCCGAAACCGAATCGTGGGAGCGGGCAAAGGAACTGCAGAAGCGCCTCTACGAAGGCGGCTTCGCCGGCATCTGCTTCCCGCGCGAGTACGGCGGCCTTGGGCTCGATTACGCATACCAGAACGCATTCAACGACGAATGCCGGAACTACGAGATGCCGTTGATCCTCAACACCCCGTCGTTCACCATCTGCGGCGCAACCATTCTCGACATGGGCAGCGAAGACCAGAAACGTGAGCGCATCTCGGCCGCAATCCGTGGCGATGAGGTCCTGTGTCAGCTGCTGTCCGAACCCAGTGGCGGGTCGGATCTCGCCGGCGTGATCACCCGAGCCGAGCTCAAGGGTGACACCTGGATCATCAACGGCGCCAAGACCTGGAGCACCAGCGCATTTGCCGCCGACTACGGGTTGATGCTGGCCCGCACCGACTGGACCGTGCCCAAACACGAGGGCCTGACCATGTTCCTGGTGCCGCTCAACGCGCCGGGTATCACGATGCGGCGCATCACCGAAGTGAACGGCAACGAAGAATTCTGTGAGGAGTTCTTCGACAATCTCGAGCTGCCGGCAGACGCCGTGGTCGGCGACGTCAACGACGGCTGGACCGTCGCCTCGCGTCAGCTGCACCACGAACGTCGCGCGGTCGGTGGCGGTTCCGAGTTCGCCAGTGGGACCGGGGCCGAGAACGCGAACGAGATGCCGCCGGACCACGTCGGGCTGGCCGAGGCCACCGGACAGGGCGACGACGCCCGGGTGCAGGACCTGGCGGGGCGCGCGCTCGTGCGGCGCATCGTCAAGAAGCAGCTCATCGATCACGTCGGCAAGGCGATCGGAAACGGCTCGCTGCCACCGAATGCGGGCACGTTGATCCGGCTGTTCCATGCCGAGACCACCGAACTCGAGGTGGACACCGCGCTGGCCATCGCCGGTACGGCCGGCGTCGTCGACGAGGGTTCTGACGATGCACCGGAGTTGGCCGGGCTGATGGAGATCGGAGTGCGCTACCTGTCCCGGCAGACCGGGTCGCTGGGCGGCGGCAGTTCGGAGATGGCGCGCAACGTCATCGGCGAGCGGATCCTCGGCTTCCCGCGCGAACTCGCGGCCGACCGCGGCGTGCCGTTCAACCAGGTCAAACGCAACAAGAGCTGAGTGCCCTTCGGCGCTGAGGGGCGGACGTACCGAAAGGTGCGCCGCGTACGGTGGGGACCAGACAACGCAGGGGGTCCCGATGCCGACCATTCACTTGGAACGAGTGATCGCAGCGCCGCCAGAGCAGGTCTTCGACTGGATGGCCGACCCCGCGGCACTGGCCACCGCACCGCTGGTACTCCGGTCGGGCTGGACAGCGGGATCGTCGGGACCCGCCGTGGGGGCCGTACGCGCGGTGACCGGAGCCGGCATGTGGTTCCGGGAAGAGATCACCGCCTACGACCGCCCGAACAGTTACTCGTATCTGATCATCGGGTCATTCCCACCGTTCGACCACGACGGCGGCACACTGAGTTTCACACCCCGCGACGGCGGGACGCATATCGACTGGACGACCAGCTACACCCACCCCGCCCGCGCCGGCGGTAAAGCGATGGAGGCCGTCAGCTCACGACTGCTGCCGTGGAACTTCCGCGCCATCCTCGCCAACTGTGCCAAGGCGCTGGAGCACTAGGCACAACGTCAACCAGATCAACGGCAGTCGTATGGCTTACATCGACGAGGGTGACGGCACCGCCGCGTCAGCCATCGTGTTCCAGCACGGCAACCCCACGTCGTCGTACCTGTGGCGCAACGTGATGCCGGGAGGTGTTTCAGGCCTTCCGCTCCCAACCCGGCGCTATCATGCGGGGCCGGGTCCGCGAGTTCGCCCGGACCTGGTCGAATCAGACCGAAGTAACTGTTGCCGGTACGCATTTCGTTCAGGAGGACAGCCCCGACGAGATCGGGACGGCGGTCGCCGACTTCGTGCGCGGCCTCGCCCGCTAGAAGAGTGCCGGTTGCATCGGCACTGCGGGTTCGCGCACGGCACCGACGCGGGCGGCGGGTGCCGGCCCCGTCAATCCGTGCCGGGCCACCAGGGGTTTCACCCGGGCACGAAGCATGTCGCGATAGTCCGGTGGCAGATAGGCGCCGCGCCGGTACAACCGTTGGTAATCGGCGAGCAGTTCCGGATGTTCGCGCTGCAACCAGGACATGAACCAGCCGCGTGTCGTCCCCCTCAGATGCAGACCGAACACGGTCACGCCGCTGGCCCCTGATGCGGCGATGCGACTGAGCAAAGCGTCGAGTTGGTCAGCCGAATCTGTGAGATACGGCAGCACCGGTGCGACCATCACATGGCACCGCAGCCCCGCGTCGCGTATCGCCGTGATCAGGCCCAGCCTCGCTTCGGGCGTAGGCGTTCCGGGTTCGACCGTGCGGTGCAGTTCCGCATCACCTACGGCCAGCGACACCGCGACGCTCACGTCGACGCGACGCGACGCCTCGGCGATCTGCGGCAGGTCGCGGCGAAGCAGCGTGCCCTTGGTCAGTATGGAGAACGGCGTTCCTGAATCAGACAGCGCTGCAATGATTCCCGGCATCAGGGCGTACCGGCCTTCGGCGCGCTGATACGGGTCGGTATTGGTACCGAGTGCAACCGTCTCGCGGGCCCAGGACCGGCGCCGCAACTCACGGGCCAGCACCTCGGCGACGTTGGTCTTCACCACCACCTGGGTGTCGAAGTCTGAGCCGCTGTCGAACTCGAGATACTCATGGGTGGGACGGGCGAAGCAGTACCGGCAGGCGTGGCTGCAGCCGCGGTAGCCGTTGACGGTGTACCGGAAAGGCAGCATCGATGCCGCGGGCACCTTGTTCAGCGCCGACTTGCACAGCACCTCATGAAACGTGATGCCCTCGAACTGCGGTGTACGCACGCTGCGGACGAAACCCAGCCGCTGCAGACCCGGCAGCGCACCGTCGTCAGCGTCCAGCGCCTGGTCGTCCCACCGCATACCAACATCGAACAATTGTTCGATATAAATGTCAAGGTAATTCCATGAGTGTCGATCCCGATGAGGACTGGGTGCGCCGATGCCGCGGTTTCGGGTACGGCATCGGCGCGCGCCGTGGGCGCTTGCCCAGTCCATCGCGCATCAGAATCGGAAGCGGAACCGTCCGATGCGCATTCCAATATCGAACAATAGTTCGAATGATGAGTCAAGCCCGATCTCAATCCCTGGGATCCCGGGCGACGTCGCATCTGCGAAGGTAGCGGGTATGTCTGATCAGCAGGACACGCTCACTGCCGAGTGGGAGACGCATCGACCCGCGGTCTTCGGTGTGGCGTACCGGTTGCTGGGCAGTGTCGCCGATGCCGAGGACGTGGCCCAGGAGGTGTGGCTACGGGCAACGGGCGCAGATCTGGCCGAGGTGAAGGATCTACGGGCATGGCTGGTCACGGTTTCCGCGCGGCTGTCATACGACATCCTCAAGAGTGCCCGGGCCCGCCGCGAAGCCTACGTCGGGCCGTGGCTTCCCGAGCCGCTGCTGACCGGGCCCGACGCGTCGGAGCCGGTCCTCGTCGACGAGTCGGTCAGCTCGGCGATGCTGCTGATCATGGACGAGCTGAGCCCGCCGGAGCGCGTGGCCTTCGTCCTGCACGACGTTTTCGGTATCGAGTTCGACCGGATCGCCGAAATGCTGGAGTTGTCCGCGGCTGCCGCCCGCCAGTCGGCTTCGCGGGCGCGGCGGCGGGTGGACAAGGCGAAACAGTCCGCGCCGCAGGCGTCGAACGCCGAACGCCGAAGGGTGCTGACAACCTTCCGCGCCGCCTACGAAGCCGGTGATATGGCGAGTCTGGTCCGGCTTCTGCATCCGGGTGCGGTCTATGTCACCGACGGCGGCGGCAAGGTCTCGGCGGCCCGCAAGCCCATTCGCGGCGGTGAGCGTATCGCCATGGTGATGGAGCGAGTAGGGCGGCAGTGGCGCCCCGACCGCATCGATTTCATCGAGGTCGGCGGCGAGCCCGCGCTGGTGTTCTATCAGCAGGACGGCGTGTACTCCGTCGACACGGTGCAGATCACGGACGGTTTGATCACCGCCTACCGCCGGGTCATCAACCCGGACAAACTCGCTCACGTCTGATCTGTCACATCTGGCGGTGCTATCTCGTCTCCCTGGTGAGAGTGGACAACGATCCGAAAGGACTCGTGATGCAAGCCATCACCGTTTCCGACCGTGACGGCGGTATCGCCGGAATGACCCTGGCGGACATACCGCACCCGCACACGGCCGAGAACGACGTCATCGTGCGGGTGCACGCCGCGGGCTTCACACCTGGAGAGCTCGACTGGCCGGCCACCTGGACCGATCGGGCCGGCCGCGACCGAACCCCCAGCGTGCCCGGACACGAGCTTTCGGGTGTCGTGGCCGAGTTGGGGTTCGGTACAACGGGTTTGACCGTCGGTCAGCGGGTGTTCGGGCTCGCCGACTGGACCCGCAACGGCACGCTCGCGGAATACGTTGCGGTAGAAGCCCGTAACCTGGCGCCGCTGCCGGCAGATGTCGACCACGTGGTGGCTGCCGCACTGCCGATATCCGGATTGACCGCGTGGCAGGGCCTGTTCGACCACGGCCGGCTCGCCACCGGGCAGACGGTGCTGATCCACGGCGCCGCGGGTGGAGTCGGGTCCATCGCGGTGCAGCTCGCTCGTGAGGTAGGCGCACACGTCATCGGTACCGGCCGCGCGGCGGACCGGGACCGGGCGCTGGCGCTCGGTGCCCACACCTTCGTCGACCTTGCCGCTGAAAAGCTGGAGGAGGCAGGCGAAGTCGATGTGGTGTTCGATGTGATCGGCGGAGACATTCTCGCCCGCTCAGCCGCTCTGGTGCGGGCCGGAGGCACCCTCGTCACCATCGCCGAACCACCAGAAGTCCGCCCCGAGGACGGACGGGCGGTCTTCTTCGTCGTCGAACCCGATCGGGTCCGGTTGGCCGACCTCATCGCGCGAGTGCGGGACGGACGACTCACCCCGGTCGTCGGCGCCGTGCGGCCGTTGGCCGAGGCAGCGGGCGCGTTCGCGCCGGGCAAGCGCATCCCCGGCAAGACGATCATCCAGGTGACCGAAGACTGACAGGAGCAGAACATGACGGGAATGCGTATCGCGGGAGGGATTCTGGCCGTCGCCGCCCTGACCGGCGCCACGGCGTGCACGTCTGCGAGCCAGGCGGCCCCCACCACGACACCGGCGCCTGCTGCCACATCGGAAGCCTCTTCGGAGACCCTGACCCCGTTGATCGAGCAGGCCCTTCCGAACGTGCCGGGAAAGACGTTCACCTCGACGGTCGTCAGCTTCCCGCCCGGGGCCCGCGCCGTGCCACACCGCCACGGCGAGGCCTTCGTGTACGCCTACGTCCTCGAGGGATCCGTGCGCAGTGCGGTCGACGACAACCCGGTGACCACCTACCGCGCCGGCGAGAACTGGGTCGAGCAACCGGGTGCCCACCACCCCGTCACCGAGAACGCCAGCGACACGGATCCGGCCAAACTACTGGTTGTCTTCGTCTCCAACACCGGAGACCGCCTCAAGGTCGATGACCACCAGTAGCAGTCCCGCACCGACGAATCGAAGGAATCAATGGTGAGCTCACCGCGCGTCAACGTCGGCACCCAGCATCCGGCCGCCTACAAGGCGATGTTCGCTCTGTCGGGAGAGGTGGAGAAATGCGCGGCAGACGCCGGCCTCGACCCGCTCCTCATCGAGCTGGTCAAGATCCGCACATCCCAGATCAACGGGTGCGCGTTCTGTCTGCGTATGCACACCCGAGACGCCCTCGCCAAGGGCGAGAGCCCGGATCGGATCGCCGTGCTACCCGCATGGGAAGAAACCGGCTACTTCTCCGAGACCGACCGCGCCGCTCTCGCTCTGGCCGAAGCGGTCACCCGGATATCGGGTACGCACGTCAGCGATGAGCAATACGCCACCGCTGCCTCCGCACTCACCGCTGACCAGATCTCGGCGGTCATCTGGCTGGCCACCGTGATGAATGCCTTCAACCGCATCGCGATCTCCAGCCGGTACCGCGTCGCCGGCTGAATCGGATGGGGCGGGTCAGATCACCACACCCGCGAGCGGGTCAAATTACCACACCCGCGAGCGGGTCAAATTACCACTGACCGAGCTGGCAGCGCGGGCTGTACGGATGATCGTTCTGGACGGCGATCTGGCCGTCGACGGAGATCTCGCAGTGCGCGTTGGGCTGAGCCTGGCCCCCGTGCGTCGTGCTCGCGACCGTGAAGACAGCCCACTGCGGATCGGCGAGCGTGGTCTCGAACACCCAGGGCGTGTCGGGACCGACGTTCACCGTCGCCTTCTGCAGGTACTTGTACGCATCGGCGTTGTAGGCGTCTTTGCTCGCAGGCTGCGTCGTCAGGTAGTAGAGGTCGAATTCGTACGGCGCGCCGGAGGTGAGCGTGTACTTCACCTGATGGCCCTGGCCGGACGGGTCCGCATACGACGTTGCGTTGGAGACCGCCATACCCGCAGCCGCCAGTACGAGCGCCGCACCGACCGTGGTTGTCGCTTTTCGCATATTCGTCACATACGTCATATCCGAGCACGGTACCGCCTTGTTACACCTGTGACAGGACCGGTGGTGCATCATCATTGCGCCGACAACGTCCGAAATCTGTTCACGCTGGGAACATGGCTGTCATCGGGAGGTAACAAGCCGCTCTTAATTTTTCCCGCATGACACAAGACCTCGGCAGTAAGCCGGCGGACGAAACTGTCGAGCCCGGCCTCGACACCATGAATGCCACCAGGGAAACCCTGGAGGACTACACGCTGCGGTTCGCGCCGCGCAGCTACCGGAAATGGTCGACGCGGGTGGTGGGGATCTCCGCACTCGGCGGCATCGCCTACCTGGCCGACTTCGCGATCGGCGCCAACATCGGCATCTCGTACGGCACCACCAACGCGCTGTGGGGCATCCTGATCTTCGCGGTCGTCGTCGTCCTCACCGGATTCCCGGTCGCCTACTATTCCGCGCGCTACAACATCGACCTCGACCTCGTCACGCGCGGTAGCGGATTCGGCTACTACGGCTCCGTCGTCACCAATGTCATCTTCGCGACGTTCACCTTCATCTTCTTCGCACTCGAAGGTTCGATCATGGCGCAGGGCCTCAAGCTGGGCCTTCACATCCCGCTGTCGCTGGGCTATGCGGTGTCCACACTGGTTATCTTCCCGCTGGTCATCTACGGCATGAAAGCGCTTTCCACACTCCAGGTCTGGACGACTCCGCTGTGGCTGGTCCTGATGGTGGCACCGTTCGTCTATCTCGTGGTGAGCCACCCGGAGTCGGTCGGTCAGTTCTTCGCCTATCAGGGCGAGAACGGCGTCAAGGGCTTCGATCTCGGCTCGACGCTGTTGGCCGCCGGCGTGTGCTTGTCACTCATCGCCCAGATCGCCGAACAGAACGACTATCTGCGGTTCATGCCGCCGCTGACTCCGGAGAACAAGCGCAGCTGGTGGACCTGGATGATCCTGGCCGGGCCGGGTTGGGTGTTCTTCGGCGCCGTCAAGCAGGTCGTCGGGCTCTTCCTCGCGGTCTATCTGATCGCCAACGTCGCCGACAGTGCCGGAATCGCCAACCAGCCAGTGCACCAGTTCCTGGAGATCTACGAGAACTTCCTGCCCGGTTGGCTTGCGATGACTCTGGCCGTGGTGCTCGTGGTGATCAGTCAGGTCAAGATCAACGTCACCAATGCGTACTCCGGTTCGCTGGCGTGGACGAACGCCTTCACCCGCGTCACCAAGCACTACCCTGGGCGGCTCGTGTTCCTCGGGCTGAACCTGTTGATCGCACTGATCCTGATGGAAGCCAACATGTTCGACTTCCTCAACACGATCCTGGGCTTCTATGCCAACTGCGGCATGGCGTGGGTGGTCGTGGTCGCCAGCGACATCGTGTTCAACAAGTACCTGCTCAAACTGTCCCCGAAAGAACCCGAGTTCCGGCGCGGGATGCTGTATGCGTTCAACCCCGTCGGTTTCGGCTCGATGCTGATCGCTGCCGGGCTGTCGGTGATCGCGTTCTTCGGCGGACTCGGCGAGGCCATCCGGCCCTACTCGCCATTGGTCGCCATCGGCCTCGCGCTGGTGCTGCCGCCGATCATCGCCGTCGCCACGAAGGGGAAGTACTACCTGCGCCGCACCGACGACGGCATCGACCTGCCGATGTTCGACGAGTTCGGCAACCCCTCCGGTGCGCACCTCAAATGCCATGTCTGCCATCACGATTACGAGCGTCCGGACATGCTCAAGTGTGAGACACACGATGCCTACGTGTGCTCGCTCTGCGTGAGCACCGACAAGGTCGCCGACCACGTGCTGCCGGCCGCACGGTAAGGCTCGACCCACGTACGTTCACGTCCCGGCGGCCCGCTATCGATCGGATAGCGGGCCGTCGGGCTCGCAAGACTAGCCGGCGAGGCGGGAAAGAACCTCGGCGACAACGGAATCGGCGGGTACATCGACCTGCTCGCCGGTCGAGAGGTCCTTGAGACCGACGGTGCCGGCCTCGATGTCGCGGTCGCCGGCCACCAACGCGTACTTCGCACCGGAGCGGTCGGCCGCCTTCATCGCGCCCTTGAGCCCGCGGTCTCCGTAAGCCAGGTCGACGCGCACCCCGTCGGCACGCAGCCGCGCGGCGAGCTTGGCCAGCTCGAGCTTGGCGGCATCGCCCAGCGGCACACCGAACACCTCGACGCCACCGACGCCGGCCACCGTCTTGCCCTCGGCCTGCAGGGCGAGCAGGGTGCGGTCGACGCCGAGGCCGAAGCCGATCCCCGAGACGTCCTGACCGCCGAGCTGACTCATCAGCCCGTCATAGCGGCCACCGCCACCGATGCCGGACTGTGCGCCGAGACCGTCGTGCACGAACTCGAAGGTGGTCTTGGTGTAGTAGTCCAGCCCGCGCACCATCCGCGGGTTGATCACGTACGGCACGCCGAGCGCGTCGAGGTGCGCCTGCACCACCTCGAAGTGGGCCTTGGCGCTGTCGGAGAGGTGGTCGAGCATCAGCGGCGCGTCCGCGGTCATCTCCCGCACCTGGGGCCGCTTGTCGTCGAGCACGCGCAGTGGGTTGATCTCCGCGCGCCGCCGGGTCTCCTCGTCGAGGTCGAGCTTGAACAGGAACTCCTGCAGCAGTTCCCGGTACGCGGGCCGGCAGGTGTCATCGCCCAGCGAGGTGAGCTCAAGACGGAAACCGTCCAGACCCAGCGACCGGAACCCGGCGTCGGCGATCGCGATCACCTCGGCGTCCAGTGCCGGGTCGTCCACCCCGATGGCCTCCACGCCGACCTGCTGCAGCTGCCGGTAGCGGCCGGCCTGCGGACGTTCGTAGCGGAAGAACGGACCCGCGTAGCAGAGCTTGACCGGCAGGGCGCCCCGGTCCAGGCGGTGCTGGATCACGGCGCGGATCACCCCGGCGGTGCCCTCGGGGCGCAGGGTCACCGAGCGGTCGCCGCGGTCGGCGAACGTGTACATCTCCTTGGACACCACATCGGTGGACTCACCGACCCCACGGGCGAACAGCGCGGTGTCCTCGAAGATCGGCAGCTCGATGTCGCCGTAGCCGGCCCGGCGTGCCGAAGCCAGCAGACCGTCCCGGACCGCCACGAACTGTGCCGACTCGGGCGGTAGGTAGTCGGGCACGCCCTTGGGCGCCTGGAATGCAGAAGTCACAGAGTCAAACCTTCGAGAAACGGGTTGGTACGGCGTTCATGCCCAATGGTTGTGCGCGGGCCGTGCCCTGGTAATACCACGGTGTCGTCGTCGAGTGCCAACAGCTTTGTCACGATCGAGTCGAGCAGGTCACGTCCGCTGCCGCCGGGCAGGTCGGTACGGCCCACCGAGGACCGGAACAGCGTATCCCCCGTGAAGACGGTTCCGTCCACCCGGAACGCCACCGATCCCCTGGTGTGGCCCGGGGTGTGATCCACCGTCACGGAGACACCGCCGAAATCGAGCGTCTCGCCGTCGCGGTCCAGCTCGACGAGCTGTTTGGGCTCGGACAACAGCACCCCGAACGCGAGCCGGGCCAGCCCTCCCAACATCGCCGGGCCGAAACCCTTGATCGGATCGGTCAGCATGAAGCGGTCTTCGGGGTGGATGTAGGCGGGACAGCCATAGGTATCGGCGACCTTCTGAGCCGACCAGATGTGATCGATGTGACCGTGGGTCAGCAGGACCGCCGCCGGAGTCAGGCGGTTGTCGTCGAGAATCCGGCGCAGCCGGTCCATCGCCCGCTGACCCGGGTCGACGACGATCGCGTCGGACCCTGGCCGCTCGGCCAGGACGTAGCAGTTGCATGCCAGCATCCCGGCCGGAAATCCGGTAATGAACACGGCCCCAGTTTCCCACGCGACCACTTGCCCGATGTGCCGCGACCTGCGGTCCCCGCGGGTCGCAGAACCGGTATGCAGGTTCGCCTGGCACACTCGGTGCCAACCTCAACCGCCTACAAGGAGGACTGCCGCGGTGCCGACCAACGAACAACGGCGTGCGACGGCCAAGCGCAAGCTGGAGCGCCAGCTGGAGCGTCGGGCCGCCCAGGAACGCAAACGACGCATCCTGGCCATCTCAGGAAGCGCGGTCGCGGCCCTCGTGATCATCGGCGCGGTCGTGGCCACCTTCGTCTTCACCAGCAAGGACTCGGGCAGTACCACCGCCTCGGCGGATACCACCACCGCGACGTCGGGCGCACCGGCCCAACCCGCCGCCAACGGCCAGCTACCTGCCTTCGCCGCCCCCGCCGACCTCGGCGCCAACTGCCAGTACCCGGCCGCAGCTGCGGCCAGCAAGCCGGCCACCCCGCCGCACACCGGCAAGGTTCCCACCGACCCGGCCACGGTCAGCGTCAGCATGGTCACCACCCAGGGCAACATCGGGCTGCAGCTCGACAACGGCAAGGCACCCTGCACGGTCAACAGCTTCGCGAGCCTGGCCGGGCAGAACTACTTCAACGACACCCCCTGCCACCGGCTGACCTCGGGCGGCCTTTCGGTGCTGCAGTGCGGTGATCCGACCGGCCAGGGCACCGGCGGCCCCGGCTACAAGTTCGCCGACGAGTACCCGACCAACCAGTACCAGCCGGACAACCCGGCGCTGCAGCAGCCGGTGGTGTACCCCCGCGGCACCTTGGCCATGGCCAACGCCGGTCCGAACACCAATGGCAGCCAGTTCTTCCTGGTCTACCAGGACTCGCAGCTGCCCCCGAACTACACGGTCTTCGGCAAGATCGATGACACCGGCCTGGCCACCCTCGACAAGATCGCCGCAGCCGGCGTCGCGGGGGGCGGACCGGACGGAAAGCCGGCACTCGATGTCCAGCTGAAGTCCGTGGCTCTGGACTAGGTACCCGTTGACCGCTCCGCCCCCTTACGGCGGTTACCAGCCCGGCTATCCCCCGCCTGCCCGCACCAACGGGATGGCGGTCGCCGCACTGGTGTCCTCGGTGCTCTTCGCACCGCTGGGCATCATCTTCGGGCACATCTCACTGTCGCAGCTCAAACGCAGCGGCGAGCACGGTCGCGGTATCGCGATCACCGGCCTGGTCATCGGGTACGTGATGACGGCGCTGGCCCTCGTGGCCGTGGTGTTGACGGTGGTGTTCGCCGTCATCGTCGTCAAGGCAGCAGAGAACATGCCACGCCAGGACCGCTACACGGCCTCCCCGGGTGCCGGCCAGGAGCTGCCTGCCTTCACGCCGTCGCAGAATCTCGGTGCCAACTGCCAGTACCCGGCCACCACCGAACCCGCCGCCAAGCGGGCCACTCCGCCACGCACCGGCGCTGTGCCGACCCAACCCGCCACGGTGCCCGCAGGCATCGTCACCGACCGCGGCAGCATCGGGCTCAAGCTGGCCAACGACCGGGCACCGTGCACGGTGAACAACTTCGCCAGCCTGGCCGGGCAGGGATTCTTCGACGGCACCCAGTGCCACCGGCTGACCACCGGCGACCTCGCGACACTGCAGTGCGGCGACCCGTCCGCCGCCGGCACCGGTGGGCCCGGGTACCGGTTCCCCAATGAGTACCCGACCAACCAGTACCGGCTCTCCGACCCTGCCGTGCAGCGACCCGTCGTCTACCCGCGCGGCACCGTCGCCATGGCCAACTCCGGACCCGGCACCAACGGCAGCCAGTTCTTCCTCGTCTACGAGGATTCTCTGCTGCCACCGACGTACACGGTGTTCGGCACCGTCGACAAGACCGGACTGGCCACGCTCGACGCGATCGCCGCGGACGGGGTTGCCGACGGCAGCCACGACGGCCGGCCCGCCACCCCGGTGACGATCAAATCGGCGAGTATGGACTGACCAGGCGGCGCTAGGCCGCACTGGTGACGCGGTAGACGTCGTACACGCCTTCCACGTTGCGCACCACGCTCAGCAGGTGGCCGAGGTGCTTGGGATCGCCCATCTCGAAGGTGAATCGGCTGATCGCCACCCGGTCGTTGGACGTGGTCACCGACGCCGAGAGGATGTTGACCTTCTCGTCGGCCAGCACCCGCGTCACGTCGGACAGCAGGCGGTGCCGGTCGAGCGCCTCGACCTGGATCGCCACCAGGAACACCGACGACGGGGACGGCGCCCAGTTCACCTCGATGATGCGTTCCGACTGTTGTTGCAGGGACGCCGCATTCGTGCAATCGGTGCGGTGCACGCTGACGCCGCCACCGCGGGTCACGAAGCCCATGATGGTGTCGCCGGGGACCGGGGTACAGCACTTGGCGAGCTTGGTCAGGGTTCCCGGCGCTCCCGGCACCGCGACACCGGTGTCGTCGGTGCTGCGCTGGCGCACCGGCATGGTCAACGGGGTGGACCGCTCGGCGAGTTCGTCCTCGGCCGCGTCGTCGCCGCCGAACTGGGCGAGCAGACGCTGCACGACGTGGCGCGCCGAGACGTGGCCCTCACCGACCGCGGTGTAGAGCGCGGACACGTCCGTGTACCGCAGCTCCCGGGCCAGTGCACCCATGGAGTCGGCATTGATCAAGCGCTGCAACGGAAGTCCGCCCCGGCGGACCTCCCGCGCGATGGCGTCCTTGCCGGACTCCAAGGCTTCTTCGCGGCGTTCCTTGGCGAACCACTGGCGGATCTTGGCCTTGGCCCGTGGCGACACCACGAAGGTCTGCCAGTCGCGTGACGGCCCGGCGTTGGGTGCCTTCGAGGTGAACACCTCGACGACCTCGCCGTTCTCCAGCTTGCGTTCCAGCGCGACCAGCCGGCCGTTGACCCGGGCCCCGATACAGCGGTGCCCCACCTCGGTGTGCACCGCGTAGGCGAAGTCGACCGGGGTCGATCCGGTGGGCAGGTTGATCACGTCACCCTTGGGGGTGAAGACGAAGATCTCTTTGACCGCAAGGTCGTAACGCAACGACTCGAGGAACTCGCCGGGATCGGCCGCCTCCCGCTGCCAGTCGAGCAGCTGGCGCATCCAGGCCATGTCGTCGATCTCGGTGGCTGCATGGCTGTGCGGAACACCGTTGCGGCCCTTGGCCTCTTTGTAGCGCCAGTGCGCCGCGATGCCGTACTCGGCGGTGCGGTGCATGTCACGGGTGCGGATCTGCACCTCCAGCGGCTTGCCCTCGGGCCCCACGACCGTGGTGTGCAGGGACTGGTAGACGCCGTAGCGAGGCTGGGCGATGTAGTCCTTGAACCGGCCCGCCATCGGCTGCCACAGCGAGTGCACGACGCCGACGGCCGCGTAGCAGTCCCGGATCTCGTCGCACAGGATCCGTACGCCGACCAGGTCGTGGATGTCGTCGAAGTCGCGGCCCTTGACGATCATCTTCTGGTAGATCGACCAGTAGTGCTTGGGCCTGCCCTCGACGACAGCGTTGATCTTCATCGCGCTCAGTGCCACGCCGATCTCGGCGCGCACCTTGGCCAGGTAGGTGTCGCGTGACGGCGCCCGATCGGCGACCAGCCGCACGATCTCCTCGTACTTCTTCGGGTGCAGGATGGCGAAGGACAGATCCTCAAGCTCCCACTTGACCGTCGCCATGCCGAGCCGATGTGCCAGCGGCGCAATCACTTCCAGCGTCTCGCGGGCCTTGCGGGCCTGCTTCTCCGGCGGCAGGAACCGCATGGTGCGCATGTTGTGCAGCCGGTCGGCCACCTTGATCACCAGCACCCGCGGATCGCGGGCCATCGCGATGATCATCTTGCGGATCGTCTCGCCCTCGGCGGCCGAGCCCAGCACCACCTTGTCCAGCTTGGTGACGCCGTCGACCAGGTGCCCCACCTCGGCCCCGAACTCGGCGGTCAGGGCCTCCAGGGTGTAGCCGGTGTCCTCCACCGTGTCGTGCAACAGGGCGGCCACCAGCGTGGTGGTGTCCATACCGAGCTCGGCCAGGATGTTGGCCACCGCCAGCGGATGGGTGATGTAGGGGTCACCCGACTTGCGCAGCTGGTCGGCGTGGCGCTGATCGGCCACGTCGTAGGCCCGCTGCAGCAACTGCAGATCGGCCTTGGGGTAGATCTCGCGGTGCACCGCGACGAGGGGCTCCAGAACCGGGTTGACCGCGCTGCGCTGCGCCGTCATCCGGCGGGCCAACCGCGCGCGCACCCGCCGTGAGGCGCTGGTCTTCGTGGCGTCGGGTCCCGTGGCGCCCGGCAACGCCGGGGGCGACTGCACCGCCTGGCCCACCGTCGCGTCCGTACCCGTATCGCCGGCCATCGTCACCTCCCGATCTTCGCCCAGAATCCGAGGATATCCCTCACACCGTGTGCAGGCTGGTGACCCGTAGCGGTGCCACCACGTCCCGGCCGCCCAGGGCCGCCAATTCCAGCACCACAGCGGCGCTCAGGACGTTCGCACCGCCGGCCTCGAGCAGTCGCATCGCCGCGGCCAGCGTCCCGCCGGTGGCCAGGACATCGTCGATGATCACAACGTTGCGCCCGGCGATATCAATCCCGTCGGCCGGGATCTCCAGCGTCGCACTGCCGTACTCCAGCTGATACGTCACGCTGTGCACCGGAGGCGGCAGTTTCCCGCCCTTGCGTACCGCCAGGACACCGGTACCGAGCCGGGTCGCCACCGCGGCGCCCAGCAGGAAACCGCGCGCGTCCAGGCCTGCGACCAGATCGGCGTCGGCCGCGGTGGCGGCCAGGGCGTCGGTCACCGCGCCAAGGCCCTCGGCGTCAGCCAGCAACGGGGTCAGGTCCTTGAACTGCACGCCGGGCTCGGGAAAGTCGGGAACCTCCCGGATCAGCTTCCTGACCAGCCCGGAAACATCCGTGCTCACGTGGACAACTTCCAGCGGTCCATGTTCCAACCCGCTCCCCACCGCGTCGGATTGCTGCTCACGGCATACATCTTGTTCGATGTCAGCACCGTGCGCTGCTGGCGGTACAGCGGCAGGGTCGGCATGTCGTTCCACAGGATCGGCGCGCCCTCCCCCGCCAGCCGGGCCAGTTCCTTCGGATCGCTCGTGACGGCCTGCGCATCGATGATGCCGTCGATCCGCTCGTTGAAATAGGCCGGCAGGTTGTTGCCGTTGCCGGAGTGGAATGCGTAGGCGTCGATCGCCGAAGAGCCCGAGGAACCGCTGCCCGCGGCACCGCCCGTGCTGGCCAGCAGACCGTCGATCTCGTTGTTGCGCAACGCCACCGGCCCCGCTGTCGCCGATCCGGCGTCCTGCACGGTGATGCCCGCCGCGGCGCACGATTTCGCGATCGCGCCGACGGTCGCGGCCAGTCTGGCGTTGGGCGTCTGATACCCGATGCGAATGGTCAGCGGCTTGTTGTTCAGTGCCGCGCGAGCCGCACCCGGGTTGGCTACGGCGAATTGCGCAGCCTCGCCGACATTCTCGGCCGCACTGAACGCATCGTCGCTGACCGGGCTGAGTCGCGAGTTGATGATCGGCGTCGCGGCGTTGCGGGCGATCACGTCACGCGGGGTGCACAGCGCGACGGCCCGGCGCGCCGGCGGGCCGGCCAGCGGACCACCCGGCGCGAAGATCAGCTGCTCGATACCGGCCGACGGGCTTTCGGTGCTGACGTAGTCGTCGGGAAGGTTGAGCAGGCCCGAGGATCCGGACTCGATGTCGACGACGTCGAAGGATCCCTGGTTGACCCGCTCCTGGATGTCGGCCCCGCGCGGCCATACCGCGATCCGGTTGGTGACGGGCGGAGTGCCCCACCACTTGTCGTTGGCGACCAGGACCACCACGCCGTCCTTGGACACCGAGTCGATCCGGTAGGGACCCGACGAGGGGAACCGTTTGAGGTCGAGATCCGGCTTGAGATCCCAGCTGGTGTTCCACGCCTTGGCGATCCGGTCGATGACCGGCTGGTCACCGTTCTGCAGCGCGGTGGCCACGCCGCCGTCGCCCAGGTCGAGTTCGTCGGCGAGGACGTGTGCGGGCATCAGCGAGGTGGCCGCAAACAGTTGGCCGTAGTCGAGGAATCCGCGGTCCTGGGCGAAGGACACCCGGGCCCGCTTCTGGCCGGGCGCGCAGTCCACCGAGGAGATGTCGCGGTAACCCGCCTGGCTGGCGGCGTCGAACACCGGGAACCGGCCGGACTGCGCACCCCAGGTCAACACCAGGTCGTCACAGGTGATCGGCTTGCCGTCGGAGTAGACCGCCTTGTCGCTGATCACGTAGTCGAGCACCAACGGGGCGCGACCCACCACCGACACCGAGCCGAAGTCGTTGTCGGCGACCACCTGTCCTTCCGGACCGTGATAGGCGAACCCGGTCAGTGCCCGGGCGAATGCCTGCGGTCCGGCGGACGCGGCACCGGCCACCGTGTTGGTGTTGTAGGTGGTCAGTGTTCCGTCGACGGCGTAGTCGATCTCGTCGGCCGAACTGCCCGAACATGCCGCCAGGCCCATCCCGGCGACCACGGACAGCGTGGCCACTGTCGCTACTGTCCGTGTTCGGGCCACGGCCCGCCACTGAACCATCTGGCGTTACCGCCGGGTGTTCCGCTTGCCCGACGGACGTCCGGTCCGGGTGCCCGGACGCGCGCCCGGCGCCGGCTTGGCCGGTGCGGGCTCGCTGACGATCGACGCCGACACCGTCCCAGCACCGGTGTCGTCGGCCTCGGTGGCGTCGGAGGCCGCGGCGGTGTCATTGGTAGCCGTCGCCGCCTTGTTGCCCTTCTCCCGGCGGTTGAGCACCCGCTTGGTGTGCTTACGCACCAGTTCGGTGCGTTCGCGCAACGACACCAGCAGCGGCGTGGCGAAGTAGATCGACGAGTAGGTACCGACGATGACACCGACCAGCTGGACCAGTGCCAGGTCCATCAGGGTTCCGACGCCCAGGAGCCACACCGCGACCACCATCAGCGCCACGATCGGCAACACCGAGATCAAGCTGGTGTTGATCGAACGCATGAAGGTCTGGTTGACCGCCAGGTTGGCCTGCTCGGCGAAGGTCCGGCGAGTGGTGTGTTCGAAGCCGTGGGTGTTCTCCTCCACCTTGTCGAACACGATCACCGTGTCGTACAGCGAGAAGCCCAGAATCGTGAGCAGACCGATCACCGTGGCCGGGGTGACCTCGAAGCCGACCAGCGAATAGACGCCGGCCGTCACGACCAGGTCGAACACCAGGGTGGCCATCGCGGCCATCGCCATATAGCGCTCATAGCGCCAGGCGATGTAGATCGAGGCCAGCACGATGAACACCACGAGCGCGATCAGTGCCTTCTGGGTGATCTGGCCGCCCCAGGTCTCGGACACCGCCGAGTCGCTGATCACCTGCTTGCTGGGCTGGCCGTCGGTGCCCTTCGGGTGGAACGCGTCGAACAGCGCGTTGCGCAGCTTTTCGGTCTCGTCGTTGGACAGGGTCTCCGAACGGATCTGGACCGTCGCCGAAGCTCCGCTACCGACCAGCACGACCGACTCCGGAGTCCGGTTCAGGGTCTTGTTGAAGACATCCTCGACCTGTTGCACCGTCACGATGCCTTCGGAACCGGCCGAGGGCATCGACACCTTGGTGCCGCCCTCGAAGTCGATGCCGAACGTGAACCCACGCAGCACCATGCTGGCGATACAGATCGCGACGATGACGCCGGAAACCGCGTACCAGAGCCTGCGGCGGCCGATGACCTCGAAGGCACCGGTGCCGGTGTAGAGCCGGACGAAAAAGCTGTGCTTGGGCAGGGCCGCAGACGTGGCCTCGATGCTCGGCGTCTCCACCGAGGTGTCCTTCACGTCCTCAGCGGTGGTGTCGTTCTTTGCTGCCATGTGCCTATCCCCGTCCCGCGGTCGCATGCGAAGCCTCCCGGCGTTCCCGCGCGATCTGCTGCACCGCGCCGAGACCGTTGAGGGCAGGTTTTGCCATCGTCGGGGACTTGGACGCCAGGTACACCAGCGGCCAGGTCACCAGGAACACCACCACGATGTCCAGGATCGTGGTCAATCCCAGTGTGAATGCGAAGCCCTTGACCTGTCCGATCGCCAGGAAGTACAGCACCGCGGCGGCCAGGAAGGTCACGGCGTTGCCGGACACGATCGTCTTGCGGGCACGCGCCCAGCCTCGGGGCACCGCCGACCGGAACGACCGGCCCTCGCGGATCTCGTCCTTTATTCGTTCGAAGAACACCACGAAGGAGTCCGCGGTGGTGCCTATACCGATGATCAGACCGGCGATACCGGCCAGGTCGAGCGTGTAACCGATGTATCTGCCGAGCAGCACGAGGATGGCGAAAACCATTGCGCCGGCAGCGACCAGCGACAGAGCCACCAACAGGCCGAGCACCCGGTAGTACAGCAGCGAGTACAGCAGCACCGCCGCCAGACCGACCGCGCCCGCGATCAGACCGGCCCGCATCGAGGACAGGCCCAAGGTTGCCGAAACGGTCTCCGCTTCCGACGACTCGAACGACAGCGGCAGCGACCCGTACTTCAGCACGTTGGCGAGTTCCTTCGCCGTGTCCGCGTTGAACTGACCGGTGATCTGCGTGTTGCCGCCGGGGATGGCTTCCCGGATCTCGGGTGCGCTGACCACCTGCGAGTCGAGGGTGAACGCCGTCTGCGTACCCACGTTCGCCGCGGTGAAGTCGGCCCAGGTCTTGGCTCCGCCGCTCTTGAAGGTCACGTCGACGACGTACTGGGCCTGCTGCTGGTTCAGACCTGAGGTGGCGTCCGCGATCTCTTCACCACTCATGATCGAGGGACTCAGCAGGTAGACGGTCTGGCCGTCGGTGGAGCACGTCACGAGCGGCAACTTGGGATCGTCGTTGCCGGCCAGAATGTCGTCCTTGTCGCAGTTCTGGGCGCGTTCCATGATCGCCTGGATCTGCATCATCGGGTTGGTGCTCTGACGGATCGTCTTCGCAAGCGTGATCAACGCGGCCCGAGTCTGTGCCTCGTCGGCTTTCGCCGGAGCGCCTGGCGGCGCGGGTTGCGGCGCCGGCGGCACCGGCGGCACTCCGGGAGCCGGAGCCGGGGCGGGTTCCGGAGCCGGTGCCGGAGTGGGCTCCGGCGCCGGGTCCAACGGGTACGGGCGCGGTTGCGGGGCCGGCTCGGGCTCACTCACGGGCGGCGCCGCGGGCTGCTCGGCCGGTGCCCCCGGGATCTGCCCGGGGATCGCACCAGGAAGGCCGGGCACGGCACCCGGGGCAGCGGGAGCACCCGGAGCCGCGGGAGCGCCCGGCGCTGCGGGGGCACCCGGAGCACCCGGTGCCCCACCCTGCGCGAGTTGCTTGATCTGCTGCACCGGTATGGCGCGAGCGACGGGCCGGATGTACAGCCGGGCGGTCTGACCCAGGTTGCGGGCCTCGGTGCCGTCGTTGCCGGGAACGGTGATCACCAGGTTGTCGCCGTCGATGACGACCTCTGAGCCCGAGACGCCGAGACCGTCGACGCGGGCACTGATGATTTGTTGGGCCTGGTTGAGTGCCTCTCTGGTCGGCGTCGAGCCGTCCGGGGTGCGCGCTGTCAGCGTCACCCGGGTACCGCCCTGCAGGTCAATGCCGAGTTTCGGCTTGGCCTGCTTGTCGCCGGTGAGGAACACCAGCAGATATACGCCGATCAGAAGGACCAGGAAAAGTGTCAGGTAGCGCGCAGGATGCACCGGCGCCGAAGACGATGCCACGTTTCTAGGGTCTCCTCGAGATCAGTTCGTCAGCACCGCAAAGGGTACGTGCTTGTCCTGGGTGCTCTGCGGTCAGTCTTTCTTGAGGCCGTCGGTGTCGGTGACACCGGTGCTCTCGGTCAGTTCGGTCGCCGCCGCCGGGACGTCGGTGCCGGCCTCGTCGTCGGTGTCCTCCTCGATGCGGTCGCGCACGGCGAGCTTCATCCAGGTGGTGACGACGCCGGGGGCGATCTCCAGGTCGACATTGTCATCGGTGATGCCGGTGATCGTGGCCTGCAGGCCCGAGGTGGTGTGCACGCGATCGCCGATCTGCAGCGAGTTGTGCAGGTCGATGGTCGCCTGCATGGCCTTGCGCTGACGACGCGACGCGAAGAACATAAACGCGCCCATGACGATCAGCAGGGGCAGGAAAATGACGAGATCCATGTCAACTATGTCTTTCGTGTCGGGTCAGATGTCAGGGCGACCGAGGCCACGATACCGCCGCCGACCCGGGCCACCCCATTCGCCGCCGACTGACGGCCCAGACGACTAGGCTCGATACGCGTTCTTTCCTTCGCCGCCGTTCCGTTTTCAGGAGGCAGTGTTGAGTCATCCCGAGCAGAGTCGCCATCTGGCCACCACCATTCCCGGACCCAAATCTGAGGCGTTGATCGGCCGAAAAACGGCGGCGGTGGCGCGCGGCGTGGGCAACACCATGCCCGTCTATGCGGCCCGAGCCGGGGGCGGCATCGTCGAGGACGTCGACGGCAACCGGCTCATCGATCTGGGCTCGGGCATTGCTGTCACCACCATCGGCAACTCGTCGCCGCGCGTGGTCGAGGCGGTGGCCGCACAGGCCGCCGAGTTCACCCACACGTGCTTCATGGTGACGCCGTATGAGCAATACGTCGCGGTCTGCGAGCACCTCAACCGGCTGGCGCCGGTCCGCGGCGAGAAGCGTTCGGCCTTGTTCAACTCGGGTTCGGAGGCCGTGGAGAACGCGGTCAAGATCGCCCGGTCCTACACCCACAAGTCTGCCGTCGTCGCGTTCGATCACGCCTATCACGGGCGCACCAACCTCACGATGGCGCTGACCGCCAAGTCCATGCCCTACAAGCACGGCTTCGGCCCGTTCGCCCCCGAGATCTACCGGGCTCCGTTGTCCTACCCGTACCGCGACGCCGAGTTCGGCAAGGAGCTGGCCACCGACGGCGCACTCGCGGCGAAGCGGGCCATCGACGTGATGGAGAAGCAGATCGGGGCGGACAACCTGGCCGCGGTCATCATCGAACCCATCCAGGGCGAGGGCGGGTTCATCGTCCCGGCCGACGGGTTCCTCCCAGCGCTGCTGGGGTGGTGCCGCGACAACAACGTGGTGTTCATCGCCGACGAGGTGCAGACCGGGTTCGCCCGGACCGGCGCGATGTTCGCGTGCGAGCACGAGGGCATCGATCCCGATCTCATCTGCACCGCCAAGGGCATCGCCGACGGTCTGCCCCTTTCCGGAGTGACCGGCCGCGCCGAGATCATGGACGCGCCGCACGTGTCCGGACTGGGTGGCACCTACGGCGGTAATCCGATCGCGTGTGCGGCGGCGCTGGCCACCATCGAGACCATCGAGGCCGACGGTCTGGTGGCCCGCGCCCAGCACATCGAACTGCTGATGAAGAACCGGCTGGGCCGGTTGCAGGCCGAGGACGACCGGATCGGCGACGTGCGCGGCCGTGGCGCGATGATCGCCGTCGAACTGGTCAAGGCAGGCACGACCACACCCGACCCGGATCTCACCAAGGCGCTGTGCGCCGGTGCCCATGCGGCCGGGGTGATCGTGCTGTCCTGCGGTACCTACGGCAACGTGTTGCGCTTCCTGCCGCCGCTGACGATCAGCGACGAACTGCTCGTCGAGGGACTCGACGTGCTCGAGCTGATCCTGCGGGACCTCTGACGCACTAGTGCGCGTGGGTGTGACGTCCACCGAAGAATCCACCCCAGGTCCGATGTCTGGGCGCGGGGGCTTCGGTCGGCGACGCGTCTGCGACTGCGACGGGTTCGGCCGACGCCGCCGTGGCGACAGGGCGTTGGGCATATTCGACATCGCGCACGCTGCGGACCGACAATCGGCCGACCGCCATGGCCCCCAGCAACACGATCAGTGCGCCCAGCCCGGAGAAGTAGGCCAACTCCAGCGACACCCGCTTGGCGTCGGTCACCGCAATCGGCATCCCGGCGTCGCCGATACCCAGCGGCCCGGCGAGCGCCCGGCCGATCACGAACCACGCTCCACTTAGTACGGCCAGCCATCCGCCGAAATGAGCCGTGGCCCGGTTACCCGAAACCAGAAGGAGCAGACCGCCCAGCGCTGTGACAGCACCCGGAAGCACCTCCAACCAGCCGCGCGCCGACGTCCACACCCAGGCTTGATCCGGGGTGTAGGCAAAGTCGAAGTACGGTCCGACGAACGGGATCAGAGCACCCCAGATTCCCAGTAGAACCAGCAGAAGTCCGCTGGCGGCACCGCGGCTGCGCCGCATGCGTAGCCGACCACCGCGGGTATCGAATTCGGTCATGATGCCTCCTTTGACACCCGGGTGGGTACCCCGAACTCAAGCGGGAATAACGCTCCTAGGGTGAAGGCATGCGTCTCGTCGGAAGGTTATTGCGCGACACGTTGGCCGACGCCTGGGAACGTTGGGGCCAGCGGTGTGCCGAGCTCACCGCGACACAGTGGCGAACCACCACCCGGTGTGAGGCCTGGGATGTGCAGTCGCTGGTTGCCCATGTCTGCCCGGAGGCATCGACGTTCAGCGCACTCGCCGGGGCGCGGGCGGACGGCCCGCCCGCAGTGACCGACGCTGCCGAGTTGCTGCGCATCTTCAACCAGCCCGACGGCGTCGCCAACACCACGGCCGACCGCATCGCCGCACAGGCCGTGCATGAGGCCTCGACAGTGCGTCCTGCGGCAGCATCGGCACGATTCCTCGACGCCGCGGACCGGCTGCGCCGGATGCCCGAAATGACCCGGGCAGGCGAGACGGTGATCCGCTATCCGGTTGTCGGCAGCACCACACTCGGGGTGGTTGCCGAGGTCGCACTGTTGGAAGCCACCGTGCATCTACTCGACCTGGCCGACGCTGTCGGCGGAGTGGCGCCATCGGCGGCGGCCCTGGCTGCGACCCGCGACCTGCTGATCGCGGTCCCGGATCCCGCAACGGCGGTGGAGGCGCTCGCCGGCCGGACGCCTCCCCAGACCGCGGTTCCGGTAATCCGCTGATTCGGTTAGCAGCCCGCCCCCGGGATATTCGCAGGAACGACCAGACTCACAGCACATTGACAGCTGAGAAGCTGGTTTTCCGGAAATAAGTTTAGCTTCACTAACGTAGTAGTCGGGTGGTGCAACGTCGCGCCGGTGACTATTTCCGCTATCTGTAAAGAGGGTTTTTGATGTCGTTTGATACTCGCGAGGAGCAACTGGCGATCCGCATCGCCGATCTGACCGCTACCGATCCACAGTTCGCCGCCGCGATACCGAGCGACACCGTCACCGCCGCCGTAGACGTCCCCGGCCTCCTTCTGCCCGAGATCGTCCAGACCCTCCTGCAGGGTTACGCCGATCGGCCCGCGCTCGGGGAACGCGCGCAGGAATTCGTCGCCGACCCGGCCACCGGTCGGACCACCGCCCGCCTGCTCCCCCGGTTCGACACCATCACCTACGGACAACTGTGGGACCGGGTGCGCGCCTTCGGTGCGGCCTTGCACGATTCCGGCGTCAAGGCGGGCGACCGGGTCGCCGTCCTGGGTTTCACCAGCGCTGACTACACCGTGATCGACACGGCTCTCGGCCAGATCGGCGCGGTGTCGGTGCCCCTGCAGACCAGCTCCTCACCCGAGTCGCTGGCGCCCATCGTGACCGAGACCGAACCGACTGTGATCGCCGCGAGTGTCGACCACGTCGCCGATGCCGTCGAACTGGCGCTCACCGCCCACGCTCCGGCTCGGGTGGTCGTCTTCGACCACCACGCCGAGATCGACGACCACCGCGACGCCGTGACATCGGCCGCCGAGCGGCTGGCCGGCGCCGGCGTCGCCGTCGAGACCCTGGCCGACCTGCTGGCCCGCGGCGCCGACCTTCCCTCTCCCGAGACGCCCAAGGCTGACGGCACCGACCCGCTCGCGCTGCTGATCTACACCTCGGGCAGCACCGGCGCCCCCAAGGGCGCGATGTACCTGCAGAGCTCGGTCGGCAAATTCTGGCGGCGCAACAGCAAGGCGTGGCTCGGACCGGTCAGCTCGGCGATCAACCTCAGCTTCATGCCGATGAGCCATGTGATGGGCCGCGGCATCCTGTACGCCTCGCTCGCCGCCGGCGGCACCTGCTACTTCGCGGCCCGCAGCGACCTGTCGACGCTTCTGGAGGACCTCGCCCTGGTGCGGCCCACCGAACTGAATTTCGTTCCGCGCGTGTGGGAGATGATCCACAGCGAGTTCCAGAGTCGGGTGGACCACCGTCTGGCCGAGGGTGGCGCGGACCGTGAGGCCGTCGAGGCCGAGGTGCTGGCCGAGGTGCGGGACAACGTCCTCGGCGGACGCTTCGTCGCCGCCATGACCGGCTCGGCACCCATCTCCGCCGAGCTCAAGACCTGGACCGAGGACATGCTCGGCATCCACCTGCTCGAGGGTTACGGCTCGACCGAGGCCGGCATGGCGCTGTTCGACGGGGTCGCCCAGCGCCCGCCGGTGATCGACTACAAGCTCGTCGACGTCCCCGATCTGGGCTACTTCGGCACCGATCAGCCGTACCCCCGCGGCGAGTTGCTGCTCAAGACCGAGAACCTGTTCCCCGGCTACTACAAGCGCCCCGAGGTCACCGCGTCCGTGTTCGACGAGGACGGTTTCTACCGGACCGGCGACGTGGTCGCCGAGATCGGTCCGGACCAGCTGCGCTACGTCGACCGCCGCAATAACGTGCTCAAGCTCGCCCAGGGTGAGTTCGTCACACTCGCCAAGCTGGAGGCGGTGTTCGGCAACAGCCCACTGGTGCAACAGATCTACGTCTACGGCAACAGCGCGCAGCCCTACCTGCTGGCCGTGGTGGTGCCCACCGACGCAAGCGTGTCCAAGGAAGCAATCAGCGAATCCCTGCAAGAGGTTGCCCGCGAAGCCGATCTGCAGAGTTACGAGGTTCCGCGCGACTTCATCCTCGAGACAACGCCTTTCAGCCTGGAGAACGGTCTGCTGACCGGCATCCGCAAGCTGGCCTGGCCGAAGTTGAAGGCACACTACGGCGAGCGCCTCGAGCAGCTCTACACCGAACTTGCCGAGACGCAGGCCGGTGAACTTCGGGCACTGCGCTCCTTGAGTGCCGACGCCCCCGTGCTGGAGACCGTGAGCCGGGCCGCAGGCGCCCTGCTCGGCGCTTCGGCGTCAGACCTGGCGCCGGACGCCCACTTCACCGATCTGGGCGGAGACTCGTTGTCCGCGTTGACCTTCGGCAATCTGCTGCGGGAGATCTTCGATGTGGACGTGCCGGTCGGCGTGATCGTCAGCCCGGCCACCGATCTGACCGGGATCGCCGCCTACATCGAAACGCAGCGCAACGGGTCCCAGCGCCCGACCTATGCGTCGGTGCACGGCAGGCACGCCGCCGAAGTGAGTGCCTCCGATCTCACGCTGGACAAGTTCCTCGACGCCGCAACCCTGGCCGCCGCCCCGGGTCTGCCCAAGGCTCCGGCCGAGGTCCGCACCGTGCTGCTGACCGGCGCCACCGGCTTCCTCGGGCGCTACCTGGCCCTGGAGTGGCTGGAGCGCATGGACCTGGTCGACGGCAAGGTCATCGCGCTGGTGCGAGCCAAGTCCGACGAGGAGGCCTGGGCCCGGCTCGACGCCACCTTCGATAGCGGCGACGCGAAACTCCTTGCGCACTACCAGGAATTGGCCGCCGACCACCTCGAGGTGATCGCCGGTGACAAGGGCGAGGAGAACCTCGGCCTTGACCAGCAGACCTGGCAGCGACTCGCCGACGACGTCGACCTGATCGTCGATCCAGCTGCACTGGTCAACCACGTGCTGCCCTACAGCGAGCTGTTCGGACCCAATGCGCTGGGGACTGCCGAGCTGATCAAGATCGCGCTCACCACGAAGATCAAGCCGTACACGTACGTGTCGACCATCGGCGTGGGCGATCAGATCGAGCCCGGGAAGTTCGTCGAGAACGTCGATGTCCGCCAGATGAGCGCGGTCCGCGCGATCAACGACGGCTACGCCAACGGGTACGGCAACAGCAAGTGGGCCGGCGAGGTCCTGTTGCGCGAGGCCAACGATCTCTGCGGGCTGCCGGTGGCGGTGTTCCGTTGCGACATGATCCTGGCCGATACGACGTACTCGGGTCAGCTGAACCTGCCGGACATGTTCACCCGGATGATGTTCAGCCTCGTCGCCAGCGGTATCGCACCGAAGTCTTTTTACGAACTGGACACCGACGGCAACCGCCAGCGCTCGCACTACGACGGTCTGCCGGTGGAGTTCATCGCCGAGTCGATCTCAACCCTGGGCGGGCAGTCCGTGGAGAGCTTCGAGACCTACCACGTGATGAACCCCTACGACGACGGCCTCGGCATGGACGAGTTCACCGACTGGCTGATCGAGGCGGGCTACGCGATCGAGCGGATCGCTGACTACGGGCAGTGGATCCAGCGCTTCGAGAGCACCCTGCGCGCCCTGCCGGACAAGCAGCGTCAGGCCTCCCTGCTGCCGCTGCTACACAACTACCAGAAGCCCGAGCGGCCGATGTTGGGCGCCCTGGCCCCGACGGACCACTTCCGGGCCGCCGTGCAGGACGCCAAGATCGGGCCGGACAAGGACATCCCTCACGTCAGCCCGGCGGTGATCGTCAAGTACATCACCAACCTGCAGCAGCTCGGCCTGCTCTAGTCCCCCGTGCGCCCGTCCCACATCGCGGTGGGGCGGGCGCACGTCGGCGTGACGCATCTCGCAGCCGTCGGACTGGCATCTCGAAATATAATTAGTTTTACTAACGTAGTAATTAGTAGGCGCGGCAAACGTGCCGACCATAGTTATTTTGATTTGCTCAGGGGACTGATATGACCACCGAAACACGCGAGGACCGGCTGCAACGCCGCATCGCACGCCTGTATGACACCGACGCCCAGTTTGCCGACGCCCGCCCCAGCGACGCCGTCAACGCCGCCGTCGCCCAGCCTGAGCTGCGGTTACCCGCCGTCGTCAAAGGCATCTTCGCCGGATACGCCGACCGCCCCGCCCTCGGGCAGCGCGCCGTCGAGTTCGTCACCGACGCCGCTGGCCGCACGTCGGCCCAGCTGCTCCCCCGTTTTGAAACCATCACCTACCGCCAGTTGGGCGACCGCGTCCAAGCGGTGACCAACGCCTGGCACAACCACCCCGTGAAGCCCGGCGACCGCGTCGCCATCCTCGGCTTCACGAGCGTGGACTACACCACCATCGATACCGCGCTGATCGAGCTCGGCGCCGTGTCCGTGCCACTGCAGACCAGCGCCCCGGTCACCACCCTGCGCCCCATCGTCGCCGAGACCGAACCGGCCGTGATCGCGGCGAGCATCGATTTCCTCGACGACGCAGTCGAATTGGTGCGCTCCGGACCCGCGCCCCGGCGCCTGGTGGTCTTCGACTACCGGCCCCAGGTCGACGAGCAGCGCGAATCCTTCGAGGCCGCCAAGTCCGCGCTCACCGGCACCGATGTTGTCGTCGAGCCGCTGGCCGACGTCCTGGACCGTGGCCGGTCGCTGGCCGACGCGCCGCTGTACGTCTCTGGCCACGCCGACCCGCTGGCCATGCTGATCTACACCTCCGGCAGCACCGGCACCCCCAAGGGCGCCATGTACCCGGAGAGCAAGGTCGCCAACATGTGGCAGATCGCCACCAAGGCCACTTGGGACGAAAACCAGGCCGCCCTGCCCGCGATCACCCTCAACTTCATGCCGATGAGCCACGTCATGGGCCGCGGCATCCTGATCGGCACGCTGAGCTCGGGCGGCACCGCCTATTTCGCCGCGCGCAGCGACCTGTCGACCTTCCTGGACGATCTCGCCCTGGTGCGGCCCACGCAGCTCAGCTTCGTGCCGCGGATCTGGGACATGCTGTTCCAGGAGTACCAGAGCCGTCGCGACCGCTCCGCGGGCGACGAGTCCGCCGTCGAAGACCGGGTGCTCGCCGAGGTCCGTGAGGACCTTCTGGGCGGGCGGTTCGTCTCCGCGATGACCGGCTCCGCGCCGATCTCGGCCGAGATGAAGACGTGGGTCGAGCGCCTGCTCGACATGCACCTGTTGGAGGGCTACGGCTCGACCGAGGCCGGCTCGGTCTTCGTCGACGGGTACATCCAGCGTCCGCCGGTGATCGACTACAAGCTGGTCGACGTCCCAGATCTGGGCTACTTCCGCACCGACCAGCCCCATCCGCGCGGTGAGCTCCTGGTGAAGTCCGAGCAGATGTTTCCCGGCTACTACAAGCGTCCGGAGATCACTGCCGAGATGTTCGACGAGGACGGCTATTACCGCACCGGCGACATCGTGGCCGAACTCGGCCCCGATCACGTCGAGTACCTCGACCGGCGCAACAACGTCCTGAAGCTTTCGCAGGGCGAGTTCGTCACCGTGTCCAAGCTGGAGGCGGTCTTCGGGGACAGCCCGCTGGTGCGCCAGATCTTCATCTACGGCAACAGCGCCCGCTCGTATCTGCTGGCCGTCGTGGTGCCCACCGATCCCACCGCCTCGAAGCAGGCGATCGGCGATTCGCTTCAGGAAGCGGCCCGCACCGCCGGGTTGCAAAGTTACGAGGTTCCTCGGGATTTTCTTGTAGAGACCACACCGTTCAGCCTGGAGAACGGTCTGCTGACCGGTATCCGCAAGCTGGCCCGTCCCAACCTGAAGAGTCACTACGGCGAGCGTTTGGAGGAGCTGTACACCGAACTGGCCGAAGGACAGGCCAATGAGCTGAGCGAGCTGCGGCGCAACGGCGCTCAGGCTCCCGTGCTCGACACCGTGAGCCGGGCCGCCGGGGCCCTGTTGGGTGCCGCGACAACCGATCTCGCACCCGAAGCCCACTTCACCGATCTGGGCGGGGATTCGCTGTCCGCGTTGACCTTCGGAAACCTGCTCCAGGAGATCTTCGACGTCGAGGTGCCCGTGTCGGCCATCGTCAGCCCGGCATCGGACCTTCGGACCATCGCCGAGTACATCGAGGCTCAGCGCTCCGGTACCAATTTGCGGCCGACCTTCACCTCGGTGCACGGTCGCAACGCGACCGAGGTCCACGCGTCCGATCTGACACTGGACAAGTTCATCGACGCCGCGACGTTGGCCGCCGCACCGGGCCTGCCCGGTCCGGTCAGCGAGATCCGCACCGTACTACTCACCGGCGCAACCGGTTTCCTGGGTCGTTACCTAGCCCTGGAGTGGCTGGAGCGCATGGATCTGGTCGACGGCAAGGTCATCTGCCTGGTGCGCGCCAAGTCTGACGAGGAAGCCCGCGCGCGCCTCGACAAGACGTTCGACAGCGGGGACCCGAAACTGCTTGCCCACTATCAGGATCTGGCCGCCGACCATCTCGAAGTGATCGCCGGCGACAAGGGCGAGGCCGACCTGGGTCTCGACCCGGCGACCTGGCAGCGCCTGGCCGACACCGTCGACTTCATCGTCGACCCGGCCGCGCTGGTCAACCACGTGCTGCCCTACAGCGAACTGTTCGGCCCCAACGCACTTGGCACTGCCGAGCTCATCCGGATCGCGCTCACCACGCGGATCAAGCCGTTCGCGTACGTGTCGACGATCGGCGTGGGCGGCGGCATCGCGCCAGGGAAGTTCGTGGAGGATACCGATATCCGCGAGATCAGCGCGACCCGAAGCGTCGACGACGGCTACGCCAACGGGTACGGCAACAGCAAGTGGGCCGGTGAGGTCCTGCTGCGGGAAGCCCACGATCTGGCCGGCCTGCCGGTGACGGTGTTCCGCTGCGACATGATCCTGGCCGACACCACCTATGCCGGACAGTTGAACCTTCCGGACATGTTCACCCGCATGATGTTCAGCCTCGTCGCGACCGGTGTCGCGCCGAAGTCCTTCAACCAGCTCGACGCGGACGGCAACCGCCAGCGCTCGCACTACGACGGCCTGCCCGTCGAGTTCATCGCCGAGGCCATCTCCACCCTGGGCGCCCATGTCCAGGACGGCTTCGAGACCTACCACGTGATGAACCCGCACGATGACGGCCTCGGCATGGACGAGTTCGTCGACTGGCTCGTCGAGGCCGGCTACCCGATCCAGCGTGTCGAGGACTACCAAGAGTGGTTGTCCCGCTTCGAGACCACGTTGCGGGCGTTGCCCGACAAGCAACGTCAGGCCTCGCTGCTGCCGCTGCTGCACAACTACCAGCAGCCCGGCATGCCGGTGCACGGCGCGATGGCACCGACCGATGTGTTCCGTGCCGCCGTGCAGGACGCGAAGATCGGCCCGGACAAGGACATCCCGCATGTCACCCGCGAGGTCATCGTGAAGTACATCAGCGATCTGAAGCTGCTCGGATTGCTGTAAATAGACTTCCCCACAAGGGAAGAATCCCCTGAGCGGCCGCGGTCCTTATCCAGGACCGCGGCCAATCAGTATCTAGGGCGGCCGCGGAAGCTGTGTCGCGTCAGCGATCAGCTCGGTCCGCATTCGCATGAATCGCGTCGCGACAGAATGCCGCCAAGCCCGGAAGCGCGAAGGATTCGTCGTACTTTGCGACGTATGCTGGATCGCTCACGTACAGGTCTCCCAACTTGCGGTGGAACTCGCTCGGGCAGTCATAGAACCAGCGGTTCACGTGGAGCCGATGCCGCTCGGCTGCATCCATTGCCGCGTCGGAGTCGGCGGGTAATCCGTTGCGGAACGCGTCGGACAGGGCCTGCTCGACGGCTTCTCCTTCGGCTTTGATCTGGATCCACTCGTCCTTGCCGTAAGCCTTCGTTCGACGCTGCGACTCCTTCCACTCCGCCGTCTCGCCCCACTTCTGTTCGACCTCCGCCTGATAGTCGTCGAAGTCCTCGCCGAAGAGTTCGCGCATATCGTCATCGGTCATGGGGGTGTTCGTCATTGCCTTCTCCAATGCCTGGTCGATGGCCTCGACGAGGTCCTTCATCTCGTCGAGGCGGGTCATGACGCGTTCGCGCTGACGGACCAGGTGACTGACCTCATCACCCTCGTCCAGCAGCATCGCGATCTCATCAAGAGTGAACTCGAGCCGGCGGTAGACGATGATCTGGGACAGTCGCGTCAGGTCTGACGATGTGTACACCCGGTATCCCGAGGCGCCACGCCGGGTCGGGGTCAACAACCCGATCTCGTCGTAGTGATGAAGTGTCCGGACCGTGATGCCAAATCGCTCGGCCACCTGGCCCACGGTGAGCTCGCCCACCGGCAACTCCTGCGTCATGTTGAACAGACTGGTGCCTCACGCCGCGTGAGGGTCAAATGCTCATGCTCCGGCGGGGTGCCTCTGGTGCCGGCCTAGACCAGGCCGATCACCAGCAACACGACAGCGATCAGCGGGAAGGCACCTTGGGTTACCGCGGCGCGCGCCTTGTCCGGCGAGCTGGTGAGCAGCACGACGGCCGCCGCCAGCATCGACCCGACGCCGGCGAACACCAGCGCGGCACCAACCGCGTTGTGCCCCAAGCCAACCGCGACGATCCCGATCACCGTGACGATCGCGAGGAACAGGTTGTAGAAGCCCTGGTTGAAGGCGAGCTCCTTGGTGGCCTGCGCCTCCTCCTCGCTGATGCCGAAGGTGGCGCGGGTACGCGGTGAAGTCCAGGTCAGCGACTCCATCACAAAGATGTAGATATGCAGGACCGCGGCGAGCGCGGCGAACACCAGACCGGCGATGACCATGCGGTCTATTCAAACAGGCCGGGCTGCCCCAGTCCGGTAACCGGCGGTTGCATACCCAGATGAGTCCACGCCAGCGGCGTGGCCACCCGACCTCGCGGGGTGCGGGCCACCATCCCGGCGCGCACCAGGAAGGGTTCGCAGACTTCCTCGACGGTGGTGGCCTCCTCGCCGACGGCCACCGCCAGCGTCGACACCCCGACCGGGCCACCGCCGAAACTACGAGTGAGCGCCGACAGCACTGCACGATCCAGGCGATCCAACCCGAGCTCGTCGACGTCGTAGACCTCCAGCGCAGCCTTCGCGATGTCGCGGGTGATCACCCCGTCGGCGCGAACCTCGGCGTAATCCCGGACCCGGCGCAGCAGTCGGTTGGCGATACGCGGTGTACCGCGGGAGCGCCGGGCGATCTCGGTGCCGGCCTCGCGACCCAACTCGATGCCGAGGATGCCGGCCGACCGGGCCAGTACCCGCTCGAGTTCGACCGGCTCGTAGAAGTCCATGTGCGCGGTGAACCCGAAGCGGTCCCGCAGGGGGCCGGTCAGCGCCCCGGACCGGGTGGTGGCCCCCACCAACGTGAAGGGTGCGACCTCGAGCGGGATCGACGTGGCACCAGGGCCTTTGCCCACCACCACGTCGACGCGGAAGTCCTCCATCGCCAGGTACAGCATTTCCTCGGCCGGCCGGGCGATGCGGTGGATCTCGTCGATGAACAGCACGTCGTGCTCGACGAGGTTGGACAGCATCGCCGCCAGGTCACCGGCGCGCTCCAGCGCGGGGCCCGAGGTGAGCCGCAGCGAGGAGCCCAGCTCGGCCGCGATGATCATCGCCAGCGAGGTCTTGCCCAGCCCGGGCGGACCGGACAGCAGGATGTGATCCGGTGTGCCACCGCGATTCTTGGCGCCCTCGAGGACCAGCTGTAGCTGCTCCCGTACCCGCGGCTGACCGATGAACTCTCCGAGGGAGCGCGGGCGCAGGCTGGCGTCGACGTCGCCCTCACCGACCGTCAGCGCCGGCGAGACCTCCCGCTCATCAGGTTCCTCGGTGTCGTCGAAACGGCCCATTACTTCTTACCCAACATGGACAGCGCGGCCCGCAGCGCGGACGCCGTGGTGGCCTCGGGATCGTTGGCCAGCACCTTGTCGGTGGCCTCCTCGGCCTGTTTGGCGGCAAAGCCAAGTCCGACAAGGGCTTCCACCACCGGAGCCCGCACCGCGTGGCCGATCGCCCCACCGATGGCCCCCGGAGTGACCGGACCGATCTTGTCCCGCAGCTCCAGCACCATGCGTTCGGCGCCGCGCTTGCCGATACCGGGAACCCGGGTCAGCGCCGTCACATCGCCGTCGGCCAGCGCCTGCCGCAGGGCCTGGGGGTCATAGACAGCCAGTGTCGCCAACGCGATCTTGGGGCCGACGCCGGAGACGCCGAGCAGCGTCAGGAACAGGTCGCGGGCATCGCCATCGGCGAACCCGTACAGCGTCATCGAATCCTCGCGCACGATCATCGCGGTGATCAGCCGTGATTCGGTGCCACGGCGCAGGTTGGCCAGCGTCGAGGGCGTGGCCATCACCTTGTAGCCGACACCGGCGGCTTCGATCACGGCATGGTCGAGGGCGATGTCGATGACCTCGCCGCGCACCGAGGCGATCATGCCCGGGCCGCCTTCGCGGTGGCCTTCAACCTGGCCTGGTACTTGCGGCGTTGTTCGGCCGCCATGGCCTCGGCGGCGGCCATGCGCTCGATCATCGGGGCGCGCCAGCAGTGGCAGATGGCAAGGGCCAGCGCGTCGGCGGCGTCCGCTGGGGACGGCTTGGCTTGCAGCGCAAGAATTCTGGTGATCATCTCGGTGACCTGAGCCTTGTCGGCACGACCGTTTCCGGTGACCGCCGCCTTGACCTCTGAGGGGGTGTGAAAGTGCACCTCGATGTCGCGCCGGGCCGCGGCCAGGGCGATCACTCCGCCGGCCTGGGCGGTGCCCATCACGGTGGACACGTTCTGTTGGGCGAAGACGCGCTCGATCGCGATCACGTCGGGGCGGTGGGTGTCCATCCAGTACTCGGCAACGTTGCTGATCTCCAGCAGCCGCTTCTGCAGCGGTGCGTCGGCCGGGGTGCGGACCACATCCACATCGAGGGCGGTGACCTGCCGGCCCTTGCCGCTCTCGACCACGGACAGGCCGCAGCGCGTCAACCCGGGATCCACTCCCATCACCCGCACACGAACCCCTTCGTCAGAACACCTGTTCGATAGCCTAGCGGGCCGGGTCGGCGGGGCGTGGCAGGGACACGCCAGTCACCGGTAGTGCGAGACGTCGGCCCCGAGGATGCTCTGGCGGATCTGGTCGATTCGTCGCCCCGATGCCCGCCAACCCCTGACGCGTTCGGTGCCGACTTCCCGGCCGGCCCGCTCGATCACGATCGTCCACGACACCCCGAGGAACTTCGCCGCGAACCAGAACGGCCAGGCCAGGAGAACCAGCAGCCAGACAATGGCGAAGATCGCCCCGACCACACCGTCGGAGTCCCCCGACGTATCCGGGACGTACATCCACTTGCGTCGCACCGTCCAACCGACCCCGTGCGGGTCGGTCACCGCCCCGTTGACCAACTGCATGACCCCGTCCTCCTGCGCACCCACAAACGTTCGAGATCACCGTAACCGTGTGAACGAGGGGCGCCGTGCGGTCAATTCGCCGTATCGGTCAACACTCGCGCCCCCAGCGCGAGCCCCCGATACTGCGGGGCGAGTGCGCGGCCGGCAGCCAGCAGTGGTTCGACGTCACGCAGCGTGCGCGCCAGGATGAACGCGCCTTCGAGTGCGGCGACGATTGCCATCGTGACGTCACGCGCCATCGTCGGATCCACGCCGCGCTGGGCGAAGTAGGCGGCGCCACCGTCGAGCCATGCGGTGAAAATCCCGGCCGCGACGACCCGCAACTCCTCGACCGTGTCGGAGGTTTCGGCCGCCACCGTGCCGACCGGGCACATGTTCGCGTAACCGCTGGCTGCCATGTCCTCCGCGGCTTGGCTGAACACCCCCTCGACCGCACGGCCCAGGTCGTCGTACTCGTCGACGATGGTCGGAATGAGCAGCCCGTAGGCGGTCCCCGCATCGACCAGGGCCTCGCGGGCGATCTGCAGCTTGCCGCCCCGGAAATGGTGATAGAGCGACCCGATCGGGGCGCCGGAGGCCGCGACGATGTCCTTCATGCCGACCGCCGCATAACCCTTGTGCCGCATCAGCTCGGCCGTGGCGGTCAGGATCGTCTCCCGCGTGGACCTTGCCATCTGAACCTCCTGCAGACACACTAGAGCATAAATTCTAGAATCAACGTTCTAATGCCAGGAAGGTCGCCATGAAATCAGTGGAACTGCCCGCGGGGACCATCGAATATCGCGAAGAGGGGGATCCGTCCGGCCCGCCGGTGGTGCTGCTGCACGGACTCTTGATGAACGACACGCAGTGGACGACGACGCTGCCGTTGCTACCCGAGGGGTTCCGATATCTGCTCCCGGTACTCCCGATGGGTGGACACCGCATCCCGATGCGCGAGGACGCGGATCTCAGGATGGACGGGATGCTCGGCATCGTCGCCGATTTCCTCGATGCCCTGGATCTGGCGGACGTCACGCTGATCGTCAGCGACTGGGGCGGACCGCTGTTCCTCACCGACACCGGACGCGACAAACGGGTGGCACGGCTGGTGATCTGCCCGTCGGAGGCGTTCGACAACTTCCCACCGGCGCCCTACGCCAAGGTTCTGTGGCTCGCCAGCCGCACCACCGGCACCGTCTCCTTCGCGCTGCGCCAGATGCGCATCGAGTGGCTGCGCCGGCAACCGATGCTGTGGGGCGAGATGTCGAAAAAGCCGATCCCCCAGCATATTTTCGAGGGCTGGACCGACGCCGCACTGGCCGACCGGCGGATCCGCCGCGACCTGATCAGCTACTGCCGCAGCCGATTCGACAAGGCGGAGTTGATCCGGGCCACCAACGCACTCGCCGATTTCACCGGCCCGGCTCTGGTGTTGTGGAGCGACAACACCGTGATGCCACCCGCGCACGGGCGACGACTGGCCGACCTGCTGCCCGATGGGCAGCTACGCCAGATCGAGGACGCCCGGGTGCTGATCATGCTCGATCAACCCGAACGGACCGCCGAGGAGATCGGCCGCTTCCTGACCCGATGAGCGCGCCGCGGCTACCGTGTCGGTGGGAGGTACGGAAATGCGCGTGGTCATTGCGGGCGGACACGGAAAGATCGCCCTGATCCTCGAACGGCTGCTGGCCGCACGAGGGGACGAGGTAGTCGGGCTCATCCGCAACCCGGCCCAGTCGGCGGACCTGGAGGCGGCCGGGGCGACCCCGGTCGTGTTGGACCTGGAGAGTGCATCGGTCGACGACGTGGCCGACGCCGTGCGCGGCGCCGATGCCGTGGTGTTCGCGGCGGGCGCGGGGCCGGGCAGCGGCGCGGGCCGCAAACAGACGGTCGACCGGGATGCCGCGATTCTGCTGGCCGATGCCGCCGAGGCCGCGGGCGTGAGCCGCTACGTGATGGTGTCGGCGCTTGCGGCCGACGATCGCTCGCTCGACGAGAACTATGACGAAGTGTTCCGCGCCTATATGCGGGCCAAGTCCGAAGCCGATGCCGACGTGCGGGCCCGCGCGGGCCTACGCACCACGATCGTGCGGCCGGGCGGACTCACCGACGATGCCGGGACCGGGAATGTCACGGTCGCCGAATCCACCGGACGCGGCAGCATCCCCCGTGAGGACGTCGCGCAGGTGCTCCTCGCCGTGCTGCACGAGCCGGAGACCGCAGGCCGGACCTTCGAGGCGATTTCCGGGTCGACGCCCATCGACGCGGCGCTGCACTGACCGTCACCCGGTCAGCGGTCCACCCGCCGCACGCCAGTGGATCAGGCCACCGCTCATGTTGACGGCCTCGAAACCGTTCTCCACCAACAGGTTCGCCGCACCTGCCGACCGGATTCCGCCGGTACAGAAGGTGATGAGCAGGCGGTCGTCAGGGAGGTCCAGGCAACGCTCGGGCAGTTCCTCGAGCGGCATGTGCACCGCAGCCGGGATGTGGACCCGATTCCACTCGAACGCGCGGCGGACATCGATGACCAGTGCGCCCTCCTCGACGAGGCGGACCGCCTCGGCGGCGCTGACGGCCGGGGGCCGGCGAAGGTAGTGCCGGAAGCTCATAACCTTCAGGCTAACTGAAGGCTAGAGGGAACCCGACATGATCCGAGTCATATACGCGCGGAGCGCTTCGGTGAGTTCGGGGTGTTCGGCGGCGAACTGCGCATCGAGTGTGGTCACTACCTCGGCGGCCCGGTCCAACAGTGCCGCGCCTTTTGCCGTGACCTGCAGTGTCGACGCGGCACCGGCTTGCGCCGTCGCGTCGTCGACCAGGCCCGCCTCGACGAACGATGCCACCGCGGCGTGTGCACTCTGCACGGTGATGCGCGAACGTCGCGCGAGTTCACTGAACGAGATGCCCGGATTACCCCGAACATGCCCCAGCAGCCCGTACTTGCGGGTGGTCAGTCCGAGGGGTTTCAGCGCGTCGGTGAACGCGGATTCCCAGACTCGGCTGACAGTGAGCAACCCGACGGTCGGGCTGAACGGGGGCGGCTCGGGCAGTGGCTACTCCTCGTCGAGCTGCGCAGCGACATCGTCGGGGATGTCGATGTTGGTGTACACGTCCTGCACGTCGTCGCTGTCCTCCAGCGCATCGACGAGCTTGAGCACCTTACGGGCGCCCTCGAGGTCGACGGGCACACTCACCGAGGGCTGGAAGCTGGCCTCGGCCGAGTCGTAGTCGATGCCGGCGTCCTGCAGCGCGGTGCGCACCGCAACCAGGTCGGTGGGCTCGGAGATGATCTCGAAGGCGTCGCCGAGGTCGTTGACCTCTTCGGCACCGGCCTCCAGGACGGCCATCAGCACGTCGTCCTCGGTCAGACCGTTCTTCTCCAGCGTTACCACGCCCTTGCGGGAGAAGAGGTAGGCCACCGAGCCCGGGTCCGCCATGTTGCCGCCGTTGCGGGTCATCGCGACCCGCACCTCGCCGGCCGCGCGGTTGCGGTTGTCGGTGAGGCACTCGATGAGCACCGCCACACCGTTGGGGCCGTAACCCTCGTAGGTGATGTTCTGCCAGTCGGCGCCACCCGCCTCTTCACCACCGCCGCGCTTGCGGGCGCGTTCGATGTTGTCGTTGGGCACCGAGCTCTTCTTCGCCTTCTGGATGGCGTCGTAGAGGGTGGGGTTACCGGACGGGTCTCCCCCGCCGACACGTGCCGCGACCTCGATGTTTTTGATCAGCTTGGCGAACATCTTGCCGCGCTTGGCATCGATGACGGCCTTCTTGTGCTTGGTGGTGGCCCACTTGGAATGGCCGCTCATGCAGGTACGCCCCTTTTCCGGTTAAAACTCCGGCCCTCCAGTCTACGTGGCCGGTCCCACCGCACTCGATACGACGCCTACAGTCCCTGCAGCAACGCGAACGTTCTCGCCGCCGCGGCAGTGCACAGCACCGGCCAGAACCAGATGTGCCAATGCCGCCAATGCCCGACCGCCATGCCGATCGGCGCGAGCACAACGGTCGCCCAGGTGAGCACAACCCAGACGAACAGGTTGCCGGCCTCATCGGCTTGATCGGGAAACGCCCCACTGAACCCCAACGGGAAGATCGCGGCGAACGTCAGCAACACGGCAGCCAGACCGTTCGCCGCCCAGACTGCCCAACTGATCACCGACTCGACCACACCCGGCCGCCGCCGGACTGACGCTGGCGACGAGGCAGACATGGAGGCAGCGTACGCCGCTGAGGTGGCGCTACCCGGCACCAATTGGCAGCGCCGCGTTGGCGTCAGCGGTGAGAATGTCGTCGTCACCCATCCAGTGCACGAACCGGGCCAACGGGTACATCGCGTCGTGTGGCCCACCGACCACGTGACCATTGGCGGTGCCCACCCGGCACACCCGCTGACCACCCGCGCCGGCAAGCGCATCGCGCAGCTGGGCCTTGCGCTCATAGGGGTAGACACCGATGGTCTGGGTCGCGACGTTGACGTGGCGGATCGCGTCATCGAGCGAGGCCACCATGACCACGTTGGAGACCTTGTTCGACGGATGGAAGTCCACCGGCGTATCCGAAAGCAGCACCATTCCGCGCCCGTCGAAGCGGCCGAACACCTCGAGTTCGTCACCCATCGCGCCCATCACCTCGATCTCGTCGCGGATGTCGGTGGGCGGCAACGGCGCCACGGCCGACCCGAACAACCGGTCGGCGCCCAGTCGCGGCCAGAGCGCGGCGCAGAACCGCCGGGCCTCGGCCGGATCGGTGGTCTCCAGGAAGACGAATCGACTCGCCAGACACGCCTCCTGGTTGAACACGCAGGTGTCGGCGGCGACCCGCTCGGCCACCTCGGCCAGCACCTCATCGGAGGCGAACACCTCACGGCCGATCATCGAGATGGAGCTCTTGGGGTCGAACGACACCAGCTGAATTCCCGGCCCCAGGTAGCGGATGACGTTGTTGATGGCCGGTCCACCGCCCCACGCCACGATCTTGTCGAAGTACTGCGGGCGGTAGATGGTGCGCTCGATCGCCTCGTCACCGCCGGCCCAGTACACCGCCGACATCGACTGCACCACAGGATGATCGGCGTCGATCTCGGCCATGGTCCGTAATACCGCGACGGTGGTGAACGGGTCCGAGGACGGCATCTTGAACAGGTTGACCGCCTTGACCAGAGCGCCCTGGGCGATCGAGGCGATACAGCCCGCCGGGGCATTGCCGGCCAGCATGTGCACCATGCGGGGCGTGAAGGCCCGGATCGCACCGATGTTGCCGGCCGCATCCGTCCGGCTCACCCAGCCGTCGAGCACCGCCGGGTCGGCGAAGTTCGATTCGACCTGTGCCCACAGGCTGTCGCGGCGCAGCAACTCCGGAGCGGTGCGGTACAGGTTCTCCACCACCCGGCGCGGCAGCGGATTGGTCTCGGCCACCAGATCCAGGCAGCGCTGCAGGTACGGGTTGTCGTCGAGTGCCAGGCGCTCGCCGGTCTCGACGAGGAAGTCGACGATCTCGGCCAGCGGCACGTCCAGCAGTGGCGGCAGTTGCGTGCGGGGCGTGATCAGGGCATCCAGATCGATTGCCGGCGTGACGAAGTCGATGCCCAGGTCGCGGGAGGTGTGCCGGACCGCGTCACTCTCGACGAGCTCACCGCGAATCACGAACGGGGCGTTCAGCGGGCTCATGCCTCACCCCGCACGTAGGCGTCGATGGTGCCCGAGCAGGTGATCTTGTCGCCACCCAGATCGGCGTAGCGGGTGATGTCCGGCCCGACGGTCGGACCTTGATGACCGCACTCGCAGGCTCCGAAGTCGGCGTCGATGCGGTCCCCGGAAATGACCCCGCCCCAGCGGCCGTCCAGTGACAGGTCGAAGAATGCGCCGCGCGCCTGCACCGGTCCGGATGCGATGTCGACGAGGTTCTCGCCCGGCTCGTCGAGTGGCAGCAGCAGCACCCATGGCGGCACGTGGTAGCGCCCGGCCCGGCATTTCGGGAATGGGGTGTTCAGTTCCTGCATCGTGTAGAAGTGGTACACCCGCTCGTCGGCGATGTTGAAGGTGTCGAAGATGAACTCCCGGTAGTCCGGTGGCAGCGCGGCGCCTTTGAGCCCGCCGGCCACCAGCAGCGCGGTGTCATCACGGAAGTCGTTGCCGGAGAATCCTTTTGCCCGGACCCCCTGAGCCACCTGGTACAGAGAGGCGAACATTCCGGTCAGCAAGAGTTGCCGTTCCCGACTGGTGATCAGCTCATCGACCGCACCGGCGGTGGCGGTGTCCATCGCGCTCTGCCGGCCGGCACTGGTGGTCTCGAACGCGGCGATCTCCGAGGGGCCGGCCGTGCCGTCGGCAATGCGGCGGCGTAGGTCGATCATGCCCATGATGGAGCCGACCGAGATGGGGTCGACGGGCAGCTGATAGGTGTCGGCCTCGGTAGAGAACGCCTCGACGAGCGCGATCCGGGTGCGTTCGTTGCGCTCGACGTTGGTGCGCGGCCCCAGGCCGAACAGCTTGCGGGTGCCGTCGGCCGGTATGCCGGTGGCCCAGGTCAATCCGGTGACATTGGCCCGTGAGGCGACGTCGAGGTCGGACTCCGAGCAGGCGATCATGGCCGGCTTTCCGGTGGTGCCGCTGGAGCAGGTCAGATAGCAGCCGACGGACTCCATCCGGGTCACGAAGTCGTCGAGACCGGCGACCCCGCCGACGTCGACTCCCGCCGGATCACACGTGGAGACGGTGCCCACCCATTTGGCCATTCGGTCCCATCGACCGTCGGTCAGCCAGTTCTGGGCGTAGCTCTTGTAGGCGCCGTGGGCGAACAGCAGCGGCACCAGATCCTGGATCTCGACCACCTTGGTGATGTCCGCAGACTGAGAGCGGTTGCGCAGCAACGGGATCTGATCGGCATGCACGGCAAACCGCTCGTTGACGGCGTCGATCTGCAGCTGCCGCACGTCGGCGGGTGCGATGTCGTAGCGATCCGGCGCGGTCTGCAGGGCGAGGAGTTGGTCGACTGCGGTCATGGCGACTCCTGACGGAATTGGGAGAACTCCCGATTAATAGCACCTAGTGCGTTTCATTACTGCTACTGTGACGCCGTGGACCGAATTCGTCAAGTGGGCCGCCCCACCCGGGAGCAGGCCGCGCAGCGCCACGTCGAGTTGCTCGACTGCGCGCTGGAAGTGTTTCTGGAGAATGGATTCGAGCGCGCCACCATCGACGGCATCGCGACCGCCGCCGGCATGGCCAAGCGCACCATCTACGGCCTCTACCCCGACAAGGCCGCTCTGTTCGAGGCCTCGGTGCAACGTGCGGTGGACCGGTGGCTGGTCCCGATCGAGACGCTGCGTGCCGTCGAGACCGACGATCTGGAGGAAACCCTGCTCGCCATCGGCCGGATCCGACTGGCGGGCATCACCAGCCCGGCCGGCGTCGCGTTGCAGCGCATCCTCAACGCGGAAGGCAACCGCTTCCCACGCCTGTTCCGGCTCGTATATGACCAGGGCACCGTGCCGGCGCTGACCTTCATCGCCGAGGTCCTCGCCCGCCACGCCGAGGCCGGAATCATCGAGATCGACGACCCTGCCGTGGTGGGAGGTGCGTTCCTGAGCATGGTCGTCGGCGGACCCGCCACCGGCGCCCTCTGGGGCGTGACCTGGGATCCTGACGACCTGGAGAAACGCATGCGGATCTTGGTACGGCTGTTCCTCGACGGGGTACGACCGCGATGACCCAATCATTCATCGACGGCGCATCGGTGCCCTCGGCGCAGCAGTACGACAACATCGATCCCGCGACGGGCCGATCGATCGGGACGGTGGCACGCGGCGGCGCCGACGAGATCGACCGGGCGGTCACCGCGGCGCACCGGGTGTTCGGCGCGTGGCGCAAGACCGCGCCCGCACAGCGCTCCGACGCACTCGGTGCGATCGCCGACGTCATCGACGGCCACCGGGAGCGGCTGGCGCTGCTGGAATGTGAGGACACCGGCAAACCGCTGAGCCAGGCCCGCACGGACATCGCCGTGGCCGCACGGTATTTCCGTTTCTACGCCCATGCGATCGACAGCTACTACGGCCAGACCATCCCACTGACCGAGGATCTGCACGTCTACACCCGGCGCGAGCCGTTGGGCGTCACGGGCCACATCATCGCCTGGAACTACCCGATGCAGCTGCTGGCCCGTGCGGTGGCACCGGCGATCGCCGCGGGTAACACCGTGGTGCTCAAACCCGCCGATGAAACACCCCGCACCGCAGTCGAGTTCGCCCGCCTCGCCGTCGAGGTGGGACTGCCTGCCGGGATCGTCAACGTGGTCACCGGGATCGGCGCCGAGGCCGGCGCCGCACTGGCCGCACACCCCGGGGTGGATGCCATCGGATTCGTCGGGTCGACCCGCGTCGGCTCCGAGATCGCCCGCGCCGCCGCAGACCGGGTGGTTCCGGTGGTGCTGGAACTCGGCGGGAAATCCCCACAGATCGTCTTCGCCGATGCCGACCTGCCCCGCGCGGCCGACTTCATCACGAGGGCGATCCTGCAGAACGCCGGGCAGACGTGTTCGGCGGGATCGCGATTGCTCGTCGAGACGACCGTGCACGACGAGCTCCTTGAGCTGGTGCTCGACCGGTTCCGGCAGGTCAGCATCGGACCCGGGATCGCCGATCGCAATCTGGGTCCGCTGATCTCCCGAAAGCAGCAGCAGCGGGTGACCGATCTGGTGTCGGGCAACGCCACCGGTGAGATCTTGTGCGGCGGCGCACCCCCGCAGGACCGGGAACTCGGCGACGGCGCCTACTTCGCCCCCACCGTGATCGACGGCGTCGATCCCGCCTCGCCGATCGCCCAGCAGGAGATCTTCGGCCCGGTACTGACCGTCAACAGCTTTCACGACGAACAGGAGGCGGTCGCGCTGGCCAACGGAACCGAGTACGGGTTGCTGGCTGCGTTGTGGACGCGGGACGTGTCCCGGGCCCACCGACTTGCCGCCGATGTGGTCGCCGGGCAGGTGTACGTCAACACCTACGGCGCCGGCGGCGGCGTCGAGCTCCCGTTCGGCGGCTTCAAGAAGTCCGGATACGGCCGCGAAAAAGGTTATGAGGCACTCGATGCCGTGACAGCCACCAAGACCGTCGTGGTGGCCCTGTGATCTGCCCGAGCTACTGAAAGGCACGCCATGGATCAAGACACGTATGACAAGGGACTGGCGATCCGCACCGCCGTCCTCGGCGAGGAGTACGTCCGCAAGGCGGCCGGGAACGTCGACGCCTTCTCCAAACCGCTGCAGGACCTGGTCACCGAATACTGTTGGGGCGCAGTGTGGGGCCGCGAAGGCCTGGAACTGAAGACCCGCAGCATGCTGAACCTCGCGATGATCGCGGTGCTGAACCGGCCCAACGAGTTGAGCACCCACATCCGGGGTGCGCTCACCAACGGTGTCACCCGCGAGGAGATCTGCGAGATCTTCCTGCAGGTCGGCATCTACGCGGGCATCCCGGCCGCGGTCGACAGCTTCCGACTGGCCCGCGCCGTGTTCACCGAACTCGACGAGAGCCCGGCAGCCGATGAGTGAGCCGATCGGGTTCATCGGTCTGGGCAACATGGGGTGGCCCATGATGGAACGGCTGCTGGCGGCGGGATTTCCGGTGGTGGCGTTCGACGTGCGCGACGACGTTCTGGCCAGGGCGACCACAGTGGGGGCTTCGCGGGCTGACTCGGTGCGCGACGTGGCCGACCGCACCGAGTCGGTACTCGCCAGCCTGCCGACCCCGCGGGTGTCCGAATCCGTGGTAAACGAACTCGTCACCGGGACCTCCTCCGATTCCAAGGTCCGGCGCTTCGTCGACCTGTCCACGGTGGGCGGCGGGGCAGCACAACGCAATCACGCAGTACTCGCCGCACAGGGGATCGCCGCCCTGGACAGCCCGGTCAGCGGCGGGATGCACGGTGCGCAGGCTGGCACCCTGGCGGTGATGGTGTCCGGCGCGCGGGTCGAATTCGATGCGCTGTCCCCGGTTTTCGACGTGCTCGGTCGGGCGATCTTCGTCTCCGAACAGCCCGGCGCCGCGCAGACCATGAAGCTGATCAACAACCTGATGGCCGCCACCACCCTGGCCGCGACCGCCGAGGTGATGGTGATGGGCGTCAAGGCCGGGCTGAGTGCCGACGTGATGATCGACGTGCTGAACGCCGGATCGGGCGGGACACACGCCAGCCGCGACAAGTTTCCGCGTGCGGTACTCCCCCGCACCTTCGACTACGGGTTCGCCACCGGATTGATGGCCAAGGACGTGGGGCTGTACCTGGCTGAGGCCACGTCTCTGGGCCTGCCGGTCCAGATGGCCGAGACCGTGCAACGGATCTGGGAGCAGACGCTGCGAACCGAAGGCGCCGAATCCGACTTCACCTCCGTCATCAAACCGATGGAGCAGGCCGCGGGTGTCATCGTCGAGGGCGGAAACCGATGAGTATGCGTGGCAAGACCTGCGTGATCACCGGTGCCACGTCGGGGCTGGGCCGCGAGTCGGCCCGCGCCCTGGCGTCGGCCGGGGCTCATGTGGTGCTGGCGGCGCGCAATGCCGACGCGCTGGAGCAGACCCGCGACTCGATTCGGGCGGATCAGCCGGGGGCGCAGGTGTCGACCGTGGTCGTCGATCTCGCCTCACTGGCCAGTGTGCGCGAGGCCGCATCCCAGATCGCCCAACTCGCCCCCGTGATCGACGTGCTGATGAACAACGCCGGGGTGATGTTCACCCCGTTCGGCCGCACCCTCGATGGGTTCGAAACACAGTTCGGGACAAACCATCTGGGTCACTTCGCGCTGACAAACCTACTGCAGCCTCAGTTCGCCGCAGGCACCCGTATCGTCAATCTCTCCTCCGAGGGCCATCGTCTCGGCGACGTCGATCTGGACGATCCCAACTGGCGCCGCCGCGAATACGACAAGTTCGCCGCCTACGGCGCAGCCAAGACCGCCAACATCCTGCATGCCGTCGCACTCGACGACCGGCTTCGCGATCGGGGCATCCGCGCGTTCGCCGTGCATCCGGGAATGGTGGCCACCAACCTGGCCCGGCACATGTCTCGCGACGATGTGATCGCGGTCAGCGGCCGGGCTCGCTCGCACGCCATCGAGGTGTCCACGCCCGAGCAGGGTGCGGCCACCCAGGTGTGGGCATCCGTCAGCACCGACCTCGACGGCCGTGGCGGGCTGTACCTGGCGGACTGCGCCGTGCGCTCCGATGCCGAGCCCTATGCGACCGATCCCGATCGCGCCGAGAAGCTGTGGGAGGTTTCGGAATCGCTGTGCGCGGTGGCTACTTCTTGAGCGGAGCGCGCAGGTCGTACACCGTGTCCGACCCCACCTTGGTCGACGTGAAGTTCGCCTTCACCCAGTCGGAGATGTCGGTGTGGGAATTGTTGCCGAAGAACCCGCCGCCGTGGTCCTTGTTCTTGGGTTCCGGGAGGATGTAGTAGGTGATCTGCCGGTCGGCGACATAGGTCTGGAACTGCGCCAGCGTCGGCACCGGATCGCTTCCGGTGAAGCCACCGATCGCCATGACCGCTGTGCCCGTGGACAATTCGAGTCCGGATGCGGCCCCGGACCGGTTGATGGCCGCCGACCATTTGGTGGTGGTGGCCCGCAGCATCGCGTTGACCTCGGGATTGTCGGAATGCCAGCTGTGCCCGTGGCCGTCGTCGGGATCGGCCGGCCCGACACTCGGACCTCCTCCGGTGTGGGGCTGCCCCAGGGTGGCCACCGTGTAGGCGGTAGATCCGGCCAACCCTCCGATGATCGCCACCGCCAGGGCTGCCACCGCCGTTGCGCGGGTACCCGTCCGCAGCGCCCAGAGCAGGGCCACGGTGGCCGCCACCGTCACCGCCAGGATCGACCAACGCAGCGGTGGCAGCCACGACGCATTGCGGGCCAGGATCCAGAAGCTCCACACCCCGGTGCCCAGAAGGATGGTGGCCAAACCGATCTGACCCAGCCGACCGTCGCGCCGGCGCCACATCTCGTGGATGCCGATCGCGAACATCGCCGCCACGGCCGGAGCCAGAGACAGGCAGTAGTAGGGGTGCACGTTGGTCTTCATGAAGCTCAGCACCAGACCGTCGATCAGCAGCCAGGTGCCGAACAGGATGGCCCCGGCCCGCACGATGTCGGTGCGTGGCGCCCGCCCGCGCGACACCAGCACCAGCACCATCGCGAGCAGGGCCGCGGGCACCAGCCAGCCGATCTCGAATCCGAATTCGCCGGTGAACAAGCGCGGCAGGCCCTGGGTCTGGTTGCCGAATCCGCCGAAACCGTGCTGTTGCCCGGCGGAGGCAACCGGATCGACGTCGACGTGCGTGCCGTAGTGGTTGTGACCGAGGACCCGGCCGAATCCGTTGTAGCCCAACACCAGATTCATGAAGTTGTTGTCGGTGGACCCTGCGAGGTAGGGCCTCGACGAGGCCGGCCACACGAGGGTGAGCAGCACGAACCAGCCCGACGACGCCAGGAACGCGGCCAGCGAGCCCAGCAGGTGCAACAGCCGGCGGCGGACCGTGACGGGTGCTGCCACCAGATAGACCAGTCCGATGGCAGGCATCACCATCAGCCCTTCGAGCATCTTGGCGAGGAACGCGAACCCGAGCGCGACACCGGCGAGCGCCATCCAGCGGGCGCCGTTCTGCTCCAGGGCCCGGACCGCACAGTAGGCGGCAGCCGTCATCAACAGGACCATCACAGCGTCGGGATTGTTGAACCGGAACATCAAGGCCGTCACCGGCATGAGCGCCAGTGCGGCGCCGGCCAGCAGCGCGGCACAGGGTCCACTGATCCGCCGCACCGCCCCGTAGAGCAGCGCGACCGAGCCGACGGCCATCAACGCTTCCGGAATCAGCATGCTGGCGCTACTGAACCCGAACAGCTGACCCGACAGCGCCATCACCCACTGCGACACCGGCGGCTTGTCCACGGTGATGAAGTTGCTCGGATCCAGCGACCCGAACAGCAACGCCTCCCAGTTGGTCGAACCGGCCTGAACCGCGGCGGCGTAGAACTCATTGCCCATCCCGTTGACGGTGATGTTCCACAGATATGCCGCGGCCGTGGCGATTAGCAGCGCCGCCAAGCCCAGGCGCTCACGATCGAATCGCGGAGCAGCCGGCGGGGTTTCCTGGGCGGGCTCGGCGCAGGCCTCGTCAAGCGTCGTCGTCACACGTCCATTAAGTCGGTGCCGGCTATGACTGAGCTATGCGGCCGCCGTGGGTTTGCTGGATCAGAGCGAATCGACGAACAGCTTGTGGATGCGACGGTCCCCGGTCATCTCGGGGTGGAACGACGTCGCCAGCATCGAGCCCTGGCGCACCGCGACGATGTGGTCCGCGGCGCGGGCCAATACCGTGACGTCGGGCCCGACCCGCTCGACCCACGGTGCCCGGATGAACACCGCGTGGACCGGGGTGTCGAGGCCTTCGAAGTCGATGTCGCCCTCGAACGAATCGACCTGACGGCCGAAAGCGTTGCGCCGCACCGTCATATCGATGCCGGCGAGCGGAACGGCCTCCCGCCCGGGCGTGCCGGCGTCGTTGATCTCACTGGCCAGCAGGATCATCCCGGCGCAGGAGCCGTAACAGGGCAATCCGGCGGCGATCCGCGCCCGCAGTGGCTCGAGCAGCTCGAACTCGCGCAACAGATGACTCATGGCGGTGGACTCCCCACCGGGGATCACCAGGGCGTCGACCGCGTCGAGTTCGGAAAGTCGCCGCACGGTGCCTGCTTCGGCACCCGCCTCACGCAGCGCAGCGAGATGCTCGCGGGTGTCCCCCTGCAGCGCGAGCACCCCGACCCGGGGGCTCACGAGCCCTCGGGGGGCGCGAAGTTGCGCTGGTAGCGGGTCAGGCCCTCCTGCATCACCGCGGCCACCATCTCGCCGTAGCGGTTGAAGATCTTGCCCTGGGTCAGCGAACGCCCGCCGCACGCCGAGGGTGACGACTGGTCGTAGAGCAGCCATTCGTCCGCGCGGAACGGCCGCATGAACCACATGGCGTGGTCGAGTGAGGCCACGTTCAGATGCTTGCGCACATCGAGGTGGTTGACCTGGGCCGAACCCAGCAGGGTCAGATCGCTCATATAGGCCAGCGCGCAGATGTGCAGCACGTGATCGTCGGGCAGCGGGTCGCGGTGGCGGAACCACACCTGCTGTTGCGACGCCTTGCCGGGCAGCCGGGCCACCTTGTCCCGGGGCACGATCCGGACGTCCCATTCGGCGAACTGCGCGAATCCGGCGTCGTCGAACGCTCCCCCGGACCGGAACCCGGGAAGGTCGTCGGGTCCGGGCGCCTCGGGCATCGCATCCTGATGTTCGATGCCGGTCTGGTCGGTCTGGAAGGACGCCGACATCGTGAAGATCGTCTCGCCGTGCTGGATCGCGCTGACCCGCCGGGTGCAGAACGATCCGCCGTCGCGGATGCGCTCGACGATGTACACCGACGGTGCCCGGGCATCGCCCGGTCGCAGGAAGTAGCCGTGCAGGGAATGCACCTGGAACGTCGGATCCACCGTGCGGACCGCGGACACGAGCGACTGGCCGGCCACGTGACCGCCGAAGGTGCGCTGCAGGAAGCCCGACTCCGGGCTGAACACCCCGCCGCGATAGATGTTGACCTCGAGCTGTTCCAGATCGAGGATCTCTTCAATCGCCATCCGCTACGGCCGTCTGCTCTTCGCGCAAGCGCTCATCGCCGTTTACCAGCCGCGCTCAGCGAGCCGGTGCGGCTGGGCGATCTCCTCGACGTTGATACCGACCATGGCCTCGCCCAGTCCGCGCGACACCTTGGCCAACACATCCGGATCGTCGTAGAACGTGGTGGCCTTCACGATCGCCGCGGCACGCTGCGCGGGGTTGCCCGACTTGAAGATGCCCGAACCCACGAACACACCCTCGGCCCCGAGCTGCATCATCATCGCCGCATCGGCCGGAGTGGCGATCCCACCGGCAGTGAACATCGTGACCGGCAGCTTGCCGGCCCGCGCCACCTCGGCCACCAGCTCGTACGGAGCCTGCAGCTCCTTGGCCGCCACGTACAGCTCGTCCTCGCTCATCGAGGTCAACCGACGGATCTCGCCGCCGATCTTGCGCATGTGGGTGGTGGCATTGGAGACATCCCCGGTGCCGGCTTCACCTTTGGAGCGGATCATCGCCGCACCCTCGGTGATGCGACGCAGCGCCTCGCCCAGGTTGGTCGCCCCGCACACGAACGGCACGGTGAAGCGCCACTTGTCGATGTGGTTGGCGTAATCGGCCGGGGTCAGCACCTCGGACTCGTCGATGTAATCCACACCCAGGCTCTGCAGGATCTGCGCTTCGACGAAGTGCCCGATGCGCGCCTTGGCCATCACCGGGATGGTGACCGCTTCGATGATCCCCTCGATCATGTCGGGGTCGCTCATCCGCGACACCCCGCCCTGGGCGCGGATGTCGGCCGGCACCCGCTCCAACGCCATGACGGCGACGGCTCCCGCGCCCTCGGCGATCTTGGCCTGTTCAGGGGTGACGACGTCCATGATGACGCCGCCCTTGAGCATCTCAGCCATCCCGCGCTTCACCCGCGCGGTACCGGTCTGGTTGCTCGAACCGTTCTGCGCTGCGATATCCATCGCAATCACCTCCACATTCCCACTGATTCAGTCTATTAAAGCCGCCAAATCCATTAAATCCGCAATCACCGGATGGCTTGCAGCTCCCGATGCGCGGTTCCACGCGTATTCGCCAGCGGCGCTGTCGGCTGTTCGGCCAGTTCATTGGCCTGAGCCAGCAGCTCACCCAGTTGAAGCGGATACACGGCCTCCCCGCCGGCAACCAACTCGGCGATCATTGTCTCATCGCACCAGCGGTGCCCGTGAATGTAGTGCCGCTCCAGCGTCGTGCGCCCCGTCGCCGAAGGCTCGAACCGGGTGGTCCGGTGGATGAAGAAGAACTCCTCGCTGCGGATCACCGAGGCGTTGAAGTCGATGACGGCGTCGCGCCGCCACACCGGCCCGACAAGCTCGGCCGGCGTCGCCTGCAGTCCGGTCTCCTCGGCGAGCTCACGGACCGCCGCGTCGGCCAGATCCTCGTCGGGGCGGACGGCACCGCCGACGGTGAACCACCACCGCGGCGCGGGTTTGTCCGGGGTGTCGATCGCGGGGTCGCTGCCGCGCAGCAGCAGGACCGCGCCGGTCTCGTCGAGCAGCACCACCCGCGCGGAGGTCCGACGACTCACCGGGTTCACCTCGGCCTGGGAGTCCGGGCGTTCGACGATCTCGAAATAGGTTGGCAATGCGGCGGTTCCGCCGAGCCGGAGCGCCCGCACCATCGGGCGCTCCCGCAACGCCAGGGTGTCGCGGACGGCGTCGTTGTGGAACCGCCGGGCCAGGAGCACCCGAGCTTCGGCGTCGGCCACTTCGGCGACGAGCGCCACCGGCAGCTCGGCAGGGTCGACCGCGGTCAGTGCGGCCGAGAGCTCGTTCTCGGCGGCCTCACGCGCCGGGCGCGGGGCGCGTTCGGCGGCGTCCGCCAGCTTCGCGAGCCGTCTGCCCTCGGGGGCCCCGGCGTAGGCATCGACCGCGACGGCGCGGGCCACGACGGCGCGCCGGGCCAGTGCGCCATCCAGCGCCTGCCACGACAGGTCGTAGCGCACGTGGAGCCGGTCGAGGCGGTTGGCGGTCTGATACGCCCATCCCCCGACGAGCAGCAGGACTACCAGCAGCGCCAGGGCCGCGATCACAATCCAGGTCGACATGGTTAGTCGCCCACCTGCACTTTCACCCCGGGGCTCGCCACGGTCTCGTACACCCGCATGATCTGTCCGGCCACCACCGACCAGTCGTAGCGCGCCACCCGCTCGGTGGCCGCGTCGATGTAGCGGTCGCGCAGCGCGTCGTCGCCGAGGACCTCGATCAGCGCATCGGCCAGGGCGTCGGCGTCGCCGACCGGCACCAGGCGGCCGGCCTGTCCGTGATCCAGAACGCGCGCGAAGGCGTCCAGTTCACTGGCCACCACGGCCGTTCGGGCCGCCATCGCCTCGACCAGCACGATGCCGAAACTCTCGCCACCGAGGTTGGGTGCGCAGTAGACGTCGGCGCTGCGCATGGCCGCGGCCTTGGCGTCATCGTCGACCTGGCCCAGGAAATGCAGGTGCCCGGCGAGCTCGCCGGCCTGTTCCCGCAGTGCCTCCTCATCGCCACGGCCGACGACCAGGATCTCGACGTCGGGGAACCGCCGCACCAGTTTCGGCAGAGCACCCAGCAGCACCGGCATGCCCTTTCGGGATTCGTCGAAGCGCCCGAGGAACAGCACGCTGCGGCCGGGCCGCGGATAGCCTTCGAGCCGCGGCGCATTCGCGAACGACGGCACATCGACACCGTTGGGGATCTCGACCGCGTCGGAGCCGAGCGCCTCCATCTGCCAGCGCCGGGCCAGGTCGGACACCGCGATGCGGCCGACGATCTTCTCGTGGAACGGGCGCAGAATTCCCTGAAACACACTGAGCGTCAACGATTTTGTCGTCGAGGTGTGAAAGGTGGCCACGATCGGCCCCTCGGCGGCCTGTAACGCGAGCATCGATAGGCTCGGCGCGTTGGGCTCGTGCAGGTGCAGTACGTCGAAGTCGCCTTCGGCGATCCACTTCTTGACCTTGCGGTGGGTGGCGGGTCCGAACCGCAGGCGAGCCACCGAGCCGTTGTACGGGATCGGGACGGCCTTGCCGCCCGACACCACATAATCGGGCAGCTTCACGTGCGGCGACGACGGCGCCAGGACGCTGACGTAGTGTCCGCCGGCGCGCATCACCTCGGCCAGTTGCAGCACATGGGATTGCACACCGCCCGGCACGTCGAACGAATACGGACAGACCATCCCGATACGCATGGTCAGGTACCTAACCGGGCACGGCGTTCATCGGACAGATCGGCCAGCCACTGCGGCTGCAGCATGTGCCAGTCTTCGGGGTGGGCGGCGATGTTGGCCTCGAACCGGTTGGCCAACGCCTGGATCACCACGGACACCTCCCCGGACGAGGTGTCGAGTGCGTCGAAAATCTCGACCACGCAGTCGTCCCCGTCGTAGTGGACGTGCGCAGGAAACAGCGGGGCGCCCGTCTCGATCGCCAGCTTGGCCGGCCCGGCAGGCATCCGGGTGGGTTCACCGAAGAAGTCGACCTCCACCCCGTTGCGGGTGAGGTCCCGGTCGGCCATCAGGCAGACGAACATGTTGTTGCGCAACCGTTCCGAGAGCACCTCGAACGGTGGTCGCTCCCCGCCCGACAACGGGAACACCTCGAATCCGAGGCTCTCCCGGTAGTCGATGAACCGCCGGTACAGCGATTCGGGCTTGAGCCGTTCGGCGACGGTGGCGAAGGTGCCGTACTGCTGGGCCAACCACACGCCGGCCATGTCCCAGTTGCCGCTGTGCGGCAGCGCCAGTACACCGCCAAGGCCGGCGTCGTGGGCGGCCTTCAGCTTGTCCGCCCCGATGAACACCTCATCGACCCGCTTGGCCACGGCGATCAGGTCCATCGACGGCAACCGGAACGCTTCCCGCCAGTACCGGGCATACGAGGCCAGCGAGGCACGCATCAGCTCGTCCGGCACCTCGGCGGGGGCCACCCCGATGACCCGCGCCAGGTTCTTGCGCAGCTGCTTCGGCCCGCCGCCACGCGAGGCGTAGAGGGCACCCGCGTCGAACACGTTGCGCGCCACGATTTCCGGCATCGCGCGGACCAGCTGCCAACCTGCCGCATAACCCAGGTCGGTCACCTGCCCGGACAGCGGAATGTTCACGAGACTCCCGGGGGTTGCAGCGGGTCCATGGCGCCCTCCGACGTGCGCACCGCGTGCAGTCGCTGCGCCACGGTGATGATGCTGGCCACGGCCAGCAGCCACGCCGCGACCTGCAGCAGCCACGGCACATGCAGGAACGGCACGCCGGACAGCCCGGCGCCGACCAGCACGATCACCAGTCGCTCGGGACGCTCGATGATGCCGCCGTCGCCACGCAGACCACTGGCCTCGGCGCGCGCCTTGATGTAGGAGATCACCTGCGAGGTGACCAGGCAGATGAGAAGCGCGACGACCAGCGTCGCGCTGTGCAGGCCGAACGCCGCCCACCACAGCAGACCGGCGAACACCGCGCCGTCGGCTATCCGGTCACACGTCGCGTCGAGCACGGCACCGAACCGGGTGCCACCGCCGCGTTCCCGGGCCATCGCGCCGTCGAGCATGTCGGCGAGCACGAAGACGAACACCGCGAATGCGCCCCACCACAACTGACCGATCGGGAAGAGGGTCAGCGCGGCGGTCACCGTGCCGGCGGTGCCGAGGATGGTGACGATGTCGGGGGTCAGGCCTGCCCGCAGCGCCGCCTTGGCCACCGGCCGAGACAGCTTGACGTAGGCCGCCCGGCTCATCAGGAAGAGATTGCTCACGGCTGGCGGGCCCATTCTCCTGCCAGCAGCTCCCGGGTCTCGCTCAGTAGCTGCGGAATGACCTTGGCGCCACCGATGATCGTGATGAAGTTGGCGTCTCCGCCCCAGCGCGGCACCACGTGCATGTGCAGGTGCTCGGCCAGCGAACCCCCGGCCGAGGTGCCCAGGTTCAGTCCGACGTTGAATCCGTGCGGACGCGATACGGCCTTCATGACGCGAATCGCTTTCTGCGTGAACGCCATCAGCTCGGCGCTCTCGTCGACGGTGAGGTCCTCCAGCTCCGACACCCGCCGGTACGGCACCACCATGAGATGGCCCGGGTTGTACGGGTAGAGGTTGAGCACGGCGTACACCAGTTCACCGCGGGCCACCATCAGCCCGTCCTCGTCGGACATCGCGGGGATGTCGGTGAACGGCTGCGACGAGCCGGCGGAGCCCACCTTCTGGTCGCTCTTGACCGCGTCGACGATGTAGCTCATCCGGTGCGGTGTCCACAGCCGCTGCAGGTGGTCGGGTTCACCCACGCCGTGATCGACGATCGACCGCTCGTCCCCCGTCATTCGCGTACCCGTCGGTTCTTCGCGCGAGCGCTCATCACAAGCCCACCGGTACCAGGTCCGCCGTCGGCACCGCATTGTTGCGGTCGGCGATCCACTTCACGATGGCCTCCACGGCTTCGTCGCGCGGCACGCCGTTGATCTGGGTGCGGTCACCGAACCGGAAGCTCACGGCGCCGGCCTCCAGATCTTTGTCGCCCGCGAGCAACATGAACGGCACCTTCTGGTTGGTGTGGTTGACGATCTTCTTCGCCATCCGGTCGTCGCTGCCGTCGACCTCGACCCGCACACCGCGCGACTTCAGCTGGGCGGCAACGTCGTACAGGTAGTCCACGTGGGCGTCGGCCACCGGGATGCCGACCACCTGCACCGGCGCCAGCCAGGCCGGGAACGCACCCGCGTAGTGCTCGGTGAGCACCCCGAAGAAGCGCTCGATGGAGCCGAACAGGGCGCGGTGGATCAACACCGGACGCTGACGCGTTCCGTCGGCAGCGGTGTACTCCAGCTCGAAGCGGTCGGGCATGTTGAAGTCCAGCTGGATCGTCGACATCTGCCAGTTGCGCCCCAGCGCGTCCTTGACCTGAACGGAGATCTTGGGGCCGTAGAACGCCGCGCCACCCGGATCCGGCACCAGGTCCAGGCCGGAGGCCTCGGCGACCGAGCGCAGGGTCTCGGTGGCCTCGTCCCACATCTCGTCGGAGCCCACGTACTTGTCGGGATCCTTGGTGGACAGCTCCAGGTAGTAGTCGTCCAGGCCGTAGTCGGAGAGCAGGTCGAGCACGAACTGCAGCAGCGAGGTCAGCTCGTCGCGCATCTGCTCACGCGTGGTGTAGATGTGCGCGTCGTCCTGGGTCATGCCGCGCACCCGGGTCAGCCCGTGCACCACGCCGGACTTCTCGTAGCGGTATACCGAGCCGAATTCGAAGAGCCGCAACGGAAGTTCGCGATACGAGCGGCCCCGCGCCCGGTAGATCAGGTGATGCATGGGGCAGTTCATCGGCTTGAGGTAGTAGTCCTGGCCGGGTTTGCGCACGGTGCCGTCGTCGTTGTACTCCGCGTCGATGTGCATCGGCGGGTACATGCCGTCGGCGTACCACTCCAGGTGACCGGACGTGATGTAGAGGTGTTCCTTGGTGATGTGCGGGGTGTTGACGAACTCGTAGCCGGCCTCGGAGTGCTTGCGCCGCGAGTAGTCCTCCAACTCCTTACGGATCACACCGCCCTTGGGGTGAAACACCGGCAGGCCGGAGCCGAGTTCGTCGGGGAAGCTGAACAGGTCCAGCTCGACGCCGAGCTTGCGGTGGTCGCGGCGCTGCGCCTCCTCGATGAGCTCAAGGTGGCGGTCGAGTGCCTCCTGCGACTCCCAGGCCGTGCCGTAGACGCGCTGCAGGCTCGCGTTGTTCTGGTCACCGCGCCAGTACGCGGCGCTGCTGCGGGTGAGCTTGAACGCCGGGATGTACTTGGTGGTGGGGATGTGCGGACCGCGGCACAGATCGCCCCACACCCGCTCCTTGGTGCGGGCGTTGAGGTTGTCGTAGGCGGTCAGTTCGTCGCCGCCGACTTCCATCACCTCAGGGTCGTCGACACCGGACTTGTCGTCCACCAGCTCGAGCTTGTAGGGCTCGCCGGCGAGCTCCTCGCGGGCCTGATCCTTGGATTCGTAGACGCGCCGGGAGAACAGCTGACCGTCCTTGACGATCTTCTGCATCCGCTTCTCCAGCTTCTGCAGGTCTTCCGGGGTGAACGGCTCGGCGACATCGAAGTCGTAGTAGAAGCCATCGGTGATGGGCGGGCCGATACCCAACTTGGCCTGCGGGAACAGGTCCTGCACGGCCTGGGCCAGTACGTGGGCGCACGAATGCCGGATGACGCTGCGGCCGTCGTCGGTATTGGCGGCCACCGGAGTCACCTCGACGTCGGTGTCCGGGGTCCAGGACAAGTCGCGAAGCCGCCCCTCGCTGTCCCGCACCACCACGATCGCGTCGGGGGTCCCGCGGCTGGGCAGATCCGCCTCGCGCACCGCCGAACCGGCGGTCGTCCCGGCCGCGACCCGGATCGGTGCGGCGGGGGCTGGGCTGAGGGCGGCGCTCATCGGGGAGTCTCCTACCATGCGTGGGCTAGTGCGAACGCTGTCATGCTATCGGGGTGGGCCATCGGGGTTGCTGATCAGGACCCCAGGCCGATGGGGCTCTTGAGCCACTCCTGCTCCAACCCGACGAGACCCGCCGCGAAACCGACGACGCCGAACAGCCACAGCGTGCCGACCACGACCAGTCCCGTGAACGCCGCGCTGACCCCTTTGACCGCGATGTGCTGGCGGTCGAACCAGGCCATGACGGCGTCGTAGCGGGCCCGGACGTAGCGCAGCGCCCGCTTCGCGAAGTCGAATTCGCTGGCCAGGATCGCCAGGCCGAGAAACACGATGGCCCAGCCGGGTCCCGGGTACGGGATCGCCACGATGCCGACCGCCAGCACGAGGGTGCCGACGACGCCGACGACGATCCGGTAGGTGAATTCCGCGGCCGGGCGGGCGCGCAGCTGGTCCCGCCAGCGCGCCCAGCGCCGCTTCAGCTCGGCGAGGCTGGTGCCAACGCTCATGGCTGCCCCGGCTTGAGCCTGACGAACAACGCCTCGGCCTCGGCGAGCACGTCGTCGCCGTCGAGCAGTCGTCCCGCGACGAAGATCTTGCGGCCCTCGATGCGGTCGATGCCGGCCTGCACCTGCAGATCCTTATCGATCGGGGCGATCTTGCGGTAGTCGACGTGCAGATATGCGGTGCGCTGGTGCATGCTGCCGGTCAGTTTGGCGGCGGTGTAGCCGAGCAGCGAATCGAACAGCAGCGCCAGCGAACCACCGTGTACCGCGCCGTTGCGGCCGAGGTGGAAGCGACGGAAGTGGGCGGTTCCGGTGATCTGGTTGTCTGCAGTCCGTTCCAGATGCACCGGCACGTTGTTGACGTTGCCGCGGTTGGGAAGGTCCATCCGCCGGCCCGACGGCGAATTCCACTCGTCGGCCTCGTACGGAGCCAGCAGGGCCGACACCTTCTCGATCAGGTCGGCCGCCTCGGTGATGACCTCGTCGGGGGCGTCAGCGCTGCGGGCATGGTCCTGCAGCGTGCGCACCGCCTCGATGAAGCGACCGTAATCGGGGCCCCCACGATCGGTGGGGTCGGGCGGATTGAACCCACCGCCGGGGTGCGCGCCGGCGGTGTCGATTTCTGGGGCCACGAAGCCACCGTATTAGTGCCATGGTGGTGGTGTGAAACTGCATGACCTGGCAGAGCTGTCATTGACCTATCCGGAGGTCGGTGCCACGGCCGGCGAACTGCCCCCGGGCTACCGGCACACCCGGGCCTCCGCGGCGATCGGCACCGGCCGTGACCGCTTCGAGCAGGCGGGCGCCGACGTGCTGCAGTGGGGCATGCAACGGGGCGCGGGCCTGCGGGTGCAGGCCACCTCCGACTCCGCCGCCGAGGGCACCGAGTTGATCGTCGGACTCGGCCCGATCCCGGCACCGTGCCGGGTGGTCTACGTACTCGACGAAGCCGACCGCCGGGGGTTCGCCTACGGCACGCTGGCCGGCCACCCCGAATCGGGCGAAGAGTTGTTCTCGGTCCGCTACGACCCGGAGACCGACTCCGTGCATGCCGAGGTGGCTGCGTTCTCCCGCCCGGCCACCTGGTGGAGCCGGTTGGGCGGGCCGGTGACCCGGCTGCTCCAGCAGATCGTGACACGCCGGTATCTCAGCGGTATCTGAGCTTCAATAGCCCTATGGGATACCGGGTGATTCAGTGGGGCACGGGCGCGGTCGGGGTCGAGACGCTGGCGGCGACGCTGGACGACCGTCCCGATCTCGACCTGGTCGGCGTTCGGGTGTATTCGGATGCCAAGAACGGTGTCGACGTCGGCGACCTGCTGGGCCGGGCCCCGATCGGGCTCCGCGCCACGAGCGATGTCCAGGCCATCTTGGACCTGGAGGCCGACTGCGTCGTGTACACCCCGCGGACCACGAATCTCGACGACGTGTGCGCGCTGCTGGCCGGCGGCAAGAACGTGGTGACGACGGCGTTCCTGTTCCATCCGCAGCGCCTGCCCGAGGCCAGCCGCGACCAGCTGCTCGAGGCCTGCACGGCGGGCGGGACGACAGTGCACGGCAGTGGCCTCAACCCCGGCAACCTGTCCGGTGCCCTGCCGTTGGTGCTGTCGGGTATGAGCCGGCGCATCGACAAGATCACGCTGCAGGAACGCGCCGATTGGTCGGATTACGACAGCACCCACATCACCTTCGACAACATGTCCTTCGGCCGTCCTGTCGACGAGATCGGTGTCGACGCAACCGAATTCCTGGCGTTCAACAACGAACTCTTCACCGAGCAGGTGTGGCTTCTGGCCGACGCACTAGGCGCCGACATCGACGAGGTCACCTCGTCGGTTGAGGCTGTCCCCGCACGCCACGACCACCAGATCTTCGACCACGTGCTGGAAGCCGGTACCACGGCGGGGCAGCGGTGGAACTGGGTCGGGGTTCGCGACGGCGAGCCACTCATCGAGATCGAGACCCTCTGGACCGTCGGCAACGAGTACCCCGATCACTGGCCGCGGCCCAAGCACGGCTGGACGCTGACCATCGAGGGTGACCCGTCCATGCAGACCCATTTCTTCAGCCTGGCCAGCTTCACCCGCGAGGCCACGATGGCCGAGCACGTGCGGGCGGCGAACGTCGCCACGGCGATGCAGGTCCTCAACGCGGTACCGGAGGTGTGTGACGCCGCGCCCGGGTTCGCCACGCTCGCAACGCTGCCACTGATCCGCAGCCACACCGGGTTTCGGCGCCGGTGACTACCTGACGACGGCCGAGCTGGGCTCTCTCGGCGCACCGAGCATGTCCCGGTGCGACGGGGGCACCCGGCCACCTTCGTCGGTGATGCCGTAGCGGGTCGCGAGCTCGGCACCGATCACCGTGTGCCCGGACAGCTGCGTCAGGTCCGGATCCCGGTACAGCGCGTCGATGAGATAGCCGGTGAACTCCGGGGTTTCGGCGTGCTCGGCGGTCTTGGCCAGCGCGCCGGGGTGCCCGGCGAAGGCGGCCTTGAATTTCTCGGTGAGCAGGATGCCCATCCAGATCGAAACCGTCGACACTCCGGTATCGGCGAAGTCCACCGCCATATCCGCGGCGAGCTTGTCCACACCGGCCTTCTGGGCGCCGTAAGCGGGCCCGTGCATGTAGCAGACCGAGCCTGGTGACGAGGTGAACGCGATCAGTCCGTGGTCGGCGGCCAGCAGCAGTGGCGCGGCATACCAGGACGCCACATACGCCGTGCGTAATCCCACATCCAGCACGTCGGCCAGTTCGATCGGTTTCTCCCAGAACGGTTTCGGGTTGACCAGATCGTCGTGGACCGCGGCGGCGTTGTTAACCAGAAGGTCCAGCCGGCCCTCCTGCTCGCCAATCCGCTCGAACAGCGCACCCACCGCGGCGTCGTCGGAATGGTCGAGGCGGACGGCAATACCGCCCTCCCCCGGATCGGTCACCGTGCGTCCGGTGACATACACCCGCCATCCCGAGGCGAGTAGGGCTGCGGCGATCCCGCGGCCCGCGCCGCGACTCGCCCCGGTGACGACAGCGATCGGGGTATCCACGGACATCAACCTACGGGGGTTTTCGACGTGTGGACACACCGGTCAGCGCGACGGCAGGCCGAGCCGTTCGAGTTGCTCGCGGAGCCGGTGCCGCCCGGACAGCGAGTGCGGCCCGGCCAACCGGCTCAACACCCGCTCACTCCAACTGCCCGACAACCCGTATCGGGTGTTGTAGACCGCCAGGCGTTCGTCGTAGCCAGGCAGGTGCGAATCGGCGGACGCGGCGTCGTACTGCTCGTGATGCAGCACCGCGGCCTGGGGTAACCGTGGTTTGATGCCGGCGTTCTCCGTCGGATCGGGTGTACCAACCGCGAGCCCGAAGGTTGCGACTGCGTGCGGCGGTAGCCCGAGCTCCGCCGCGACCTCCTCGGGATGGTTGCGGACGGCCCCGACGAAAACTGTTCCCAGACCCTGGGATTCGGCGGCCACCACGGCGTTCTGCGCAGCCAGCGCAGTGTCGACGAAACCGATGATCGTGGATTCCAGGTAATCTGCGCCGTCCAGCGCGGCCCCGGTCCGCTGCGCCAACCGGCGGGCCCGCCCCAGGTCTGCCACCCAGACCAGGAACAACGGGGCCTCGTTGATGAACTGCTGGTTGTTGGCCAGGACCGCCAACCGGGCCTTGCGCTGCGGATCCCGCACGGCGATCACGCTCCAGGGCTGCAGGTTCGACGAGGTCGCCGCGGACTGGGCCGCGGCGACCAGCGCCGAGAGTTGCGCGTCGCTCACAGGTTGTCCGCTGAACTTGCGCACGGACCGGTGCGCGAGTTGCAGGGCGAGGGTGGCGTTGTGCACCTCGAGCGCAGCGTCGACATCGCCGTAGCGTGCGATGACCGTCATCAGGATCCGTAGAACGGCACGCCGGACACCGACTCGGACGAACGTCCGTCGACACCGGTGGGGACATCGCCTTCGAGGGTGACGCGGTACAGCACCCGGTCGTAGTCGAGGTGACCGGCATCGTCGATCGCCAGGTGCGCGGTGGCCCGGTTGTCCCAGAACGCGATGCTGCCCGGCGCCCAGCGGAACCGGACGGTGTACTCGGTGCGGGTCGCCTCGTCCCACAGCAGCTTCAGGATCGCCTCGCTCTGAGTCGGCGAGTAACCGCGGATCTCCCGGGCCCCGCGGGTGAATCCGGGGCTGACGAACAGTGCGCGCTCCCCCGTTACCGGATGCACCCGGACCGCGGGGTGATACGTCACCAAGTTCGCCTCGCGTACCTTGCGATCCCGCTGGCTGCCGGCCACTGCCCGGGTGTTGAACTGGTGCCTGATGTCGAGCGTGTCGGCGAAGTCACGCAGATCCTTGGGCAGGTTCTCTTATGCCGCAACGAGATTGGTCCAGGCGGTGTCACCGCCGTAGGGCGGCAGGATGTGTGCCCGCAGGATCGACGCCGCGGGCGGGTTCACCAGTGCGGTGACGTCGGTGTGCCAGCTGTTGTCGTAGGAGGTGCGCTTGCGGCCCAGATGGCGCTCGTAACGGCGGCTGTCGATCGGCAGGATCTCGGGGAACCCGTCCGGCGCTTCCTCCTCGTGCGGATGGGCCGGAGTCACCTTGCCGAACTTCCCCGCGAAGGCGACCTGTTCCGCGTGGCCGATCTCCTGGTCCCGGAAGAAGATCACCTTGTAGGTGTGCAGCGCATCGCGGATCTCGTCCACGACACCGGCCTCCAACTCGTCGCGCAGATCGACACCGCGGACTTCGGCGCCGATGTAGCCGGCAACCGGCACGATGTCCAGACCCGTATCGGTGAGCGGCTTTTCGGTGACATCAGTCATCTGTGGACTCCCTTGTGGTGGCGTGATGGTGGGCTGGCGAGGCGTCGTTGACCGTCTCGCTCAGGTCAGAATCGACGCGCAGGTGGTGGTGAACAAGCGTCTGTGGCTACCGGAACCTTTCAGTGCGACTTAACATCTCAGGCACCGCCCGCAGGTGCGAGAATTACAACCGGCGTGATTCCTGCGCCCGGAATGTGCCAAAACCCCTGATCAGGGCGGCGAGACGGGCCCAACCGGCCGCACATGTCAGCGGCCGCGCCGATCTGTTCTGCGATCATCACCTCGCAGGAGGTGCCTGATGCTGGACTTACGTCGGATGATGCTGCTGTCCGATCTCGCAGACCTCGGCTCGGTGACCGCCGTGGCCGAACATCGCAACATCACGAGTTCTGCAGTATCCCAACAACTTCGTGTCCTGGAGGAAGAAGCAGGCGCAGTCCTGTTCCGTCGGGACGGACGAACCCTCGGACTGACCCGCAGCGGCCAGGTCCTCGCCGAGCATGTGCGTCGCGTCCTGGCCGCCGTCGACGACGCCATGAGCGCGGTCGCCGAAACCAGGGACCGGGTGGCAGGGCAGGTCGCCATCGCCACGTTCAACATGGGGATTCCGACGCTGGCCGTTCCCCTGATGCAACGGCTCAGCACCGCCGAGCCGGATCTACGTGTGCAGGTTCAGCAGGACACGAGTTCGGGCGCGTTGCGCCTGCTGCGTCAGGGTGAGGTCGACGTCGCGATCACCTGCCACTACGACGTCCTAGGCCCCGACTCCGCCGGCGGACTGACCACCGTGCCGTTGCTGTTCGAACCACACGTGCTGCTGGCGCCCACGCAGTCCCACCTGAGAATCCGCACCCAGGGCCTGTCCGCCCTGGCCGACGGGTTCTGGGTGACCGGCCCTCAAGGCTCCGGTCTGGAGATCGCCGCGACGCATGCGTGCCAGAGCGCCGGTTTCACCCCACAGGTCAAGCACCGGCTGATCGGCGCCCAGAACATCTGCGAGCTGGCGGCCACCGAGGTAGCGTCGGCCATTGTGCCCCGGTTGTCGGTTCCCTCCAGGCTGGAAGGACTGCTCGTGGACGACCTCACTCTCGGCGGACGCACCATCAGTGCCGTGGTGCGCGCCGGCCGGCAGCGCGATCCCAACATCGCACTGATCCTGCGCACGCTGCGGACGATCGCCGAACAGGCTTTGCCCGGACAGTCCACCGAGCCGCTGGGTGTCGCGTCGTGACCACGGCCCGACCGCTCGTGGTGTATGGGGTCGGCGCGATCGGCGGCGTGATCGCCGCACGGTTGCGGCTGGCCGGATTCGACGTGACAGCTGTCGCCCGCGGAGAGCACCTCTCCGCGATCCGCGCCCGAGGCCTCACCCTGGTGACACAGGCCGGTACCGATGCCGTGGCCCTCCCGGCCGCACCGAGCGCCCGCGACGTCGGCTGGTCGGCCAACCCGGCGGTGATACTCGCGGTCAAGAGCCACCAGACCGCCTCCGCCCTGGATGATCTCAGCGCCTACGCCCCGCCGGATACCGCGGTGTTCGTCGCGCAGAACGGAGTGGCCAACGAGCCCGCCGCGCTGCGGAGGTTCGCCAATGTTTACGGCGTCACCGTGATGCTCCCGGCAGCTCACCTCGACCCCGGCGTGGTCATTCAGCAGAGCCACCCGGTGGCGGGAATCCTCGATCTCGGCCGCTACCCCACCGGCCATGACGAGCCTGCCGAACAGGTCGCCGCCACGCTCCGCGAGTCCGGGTTCCATTCCTCGGTTCGCGACGATGTCATGGCGTGGAAGCACCGCAAGCTGATCGCCAACCTGGGCAATGGTGTGATCGCGGCATACCGTCCGGGACCCGACGCCGATGAACTGGTCGCTCGTGCCCGCACGGAGGCCGAACACGTGCTCACCGCGGCCGGCATCCCCTTCGTCACCGCCGAGCAGGATGCACTGCGCCGCGGGGATCTACTGCAGGGCAGGGTCAACGACGATTACCTGAGCTCCACGTGGCAGAGCGTGGCCCGAGGCCACACCCAGGTCGAAACCGACTGGTTCAACGGTGAAATCGTGCTTCAGGCCCGCCTGCACGGTCTGCGGGCGCCCGTCAACGAACTGATCCAGCGAGTCACCGCCGAACATGCCCGGGTGGGCCGCCCGGTGCGTTCACTGGACGCGACCGCCGCCCTCAAGAAGCTCGGGGCGGAGTCTCACCCTAGGCAACCGCGGTCCACGCAACCGGCAGGTGTTTGACGCCGTGCACGAACGCTGAACGCAGGATAGCCGGCTCGCCGATCGCCACGATGTCGGGAACCTGGCGACGCAGTTCATCGAAGGCCACCCGGATCTCCCGCCGGGCAAGATTGGCTCCCAGACAGAAGTGCACGCCGCCACCACCGAACCCGATGTGCGGATTGGGATTTCGCAACACGTCGAACCGCCATGGCTCGGCGAAGGCCTGCTCGTCACGGTTGGCCGAGTTGTACCACATCGAGACCTTGTCTCCCGCCTTCATCTGAACGCCGCCGCGCTCCACGTCCTCGGTGAGGGTGCGCCGCATGAAGATGATCGGTGACGCCCACCGAACGATCTCTTCGACTGCAGTCGGAGAGATCGTGTCGAAGTCGTTCCACCACCTGGCGCGTTCGTCGGGATAACGGCTCAGCGCCACCATGCCGTGGCTGATGGCGTTGCGGGTCGTATCGTTGCCCGCCGCCGTCAGCAGAATGAAGAAGGACGCGATCTCGTTGGACGACAACCGTTCTCCGTCTACTTCTGCCTCGACGAGACTCGTCGTCAGATCGTCTCCGGGATGCGCGCGGCGCTGTTCGGCCAGTGCCACGCCATAGCCGGCCAACTCGGTGGCGACCTGCAGATACCCAGTGAAATCGTCGGTGGACACCTCGTCGTCCCCAGCTCCCATGAGCACCGAGGTCCAGTGGAAGAGCTTGGCCTGATCTTCTTCTGGCACGCCCATCATGTCGCAGATGATCTGTAGCGGCAGCGGCGAAGCCACCTCCTCGACGAAGTCCGCAGTGCCATCCGGGTGTGCGTCCACCATGGCGGACACCAGCCGCTGGGCCCTGTCCCGCACGCTCTGCTCGATCCGCGCGATCACCTTCGGGGTGAAGGCCCGGTTGACGATGCACCGCAGCCGGGTGTGGCGGGGATCGTCCAGTGTGATCATCGACCCGAAGAACTCGGCAATCTCGGCGGGAACGTCGTTGAGTGTGGTGCTGGTCGGGCTGGAGCTGAACAGCTCGGGATGCCGGCTGGCGAAGTGCACATCGTCGTAACGGGTGAACGCCCAATGCCCGGCGCCGCCGGGAAATCCGGCGTATTCGGCCACCTCGAAGAATGAGATTGGCGCGTCGTGACGCAATGTGGCGAAGGCGCCGTCGCGAGCGTCGTCGTCACGCCCCCAGAAGTCGAGCGATCCGAGGTCGATCTCGGCAAGGGGTACCGATGGTGGCACGGCGCCGTTGTCACGGTGGGCGATGCCGGTGATTGCTGTCATCGTGGTCCTCCCGACCTTCCCGACGGCGCGGACCCCCGGTCACCGGCCCCACCGCCCTACCGCAGTCTGACACCCCGCACTGCGACGGTCCAGCATTGTGAGCCCAATCGTGCTGCGGCTATTGGCGTTCGCAATCAATCCGCACATGCGCGGCGATCTCGTCGCTGGTCGTCAACCATATGTCGGGTTGAGCGGCCAGAAATTGCAGAACCTGATCGAAGTACTTGTGCCGGAACGGTTGCCCGATCACGAAAGGGTGCAGCGCCAACGCCATCACCCGCCCGCTGATGGCCGAATCCGCGTGCAGCTGCTGATACTGATCGACCACCATCTGCACGAACTCAGCTCCGGTGAAACCGTTCCCGAAGATCAGCAGATCGTTGAGCTCGACCGAATACGGCACACTGAGCATGCCCGGGACCGCCAACGGATAGGGCTGGTCATCGTTGGTCCAATCGAGGACATAGTGAAAACCGAGTTCGGCCAACAGTTCCGGAGTGTGCGCGGTTTCGGTCAGGCCCGGCCCCATCCAGCCCTGCGGGCGCCGGCCCGTCGCGTCGGCGATGTCGTCGGCAATGGTGGTGAGAATCCGACGCTCCTCGTCGACAGCCAACCCGGTGTGCAGAATCGAGTTGGTCTGCCCGTGCGCCAGCCATGCCCAGTCCCGTTCCACACCGGCGGCGACGATCTGCGGATGGTGTTCGATGACGGCCGTGTTCAGCAGCACGCTGGGACGGATACCGTGCCGGTCGAGGGCCTCGATGGTGCGCCAAATCCCCACCCGCGCGCCGTAATCCCGCCAACCGTAGTTGAGCGCATCCGGGGTCAGCTCCGCCGTCCCCGGCCAGATACTCGTCGAGGGCCGATCGACGAGGAAATGCTCGACATTGAGTCCGATGTACACCGCCACTCGGGCGCCACCGGGCCAACGGATCGGCGGGCGTTCGGTGATCGGACTGTAGGCGAAAGGCGGTTGCGACGTGGTCATGGCGAACCTTACGAGCTCACACCAATGTCAGGGTCAAGTCGGGTGGGTATAACTGGCATATGCGCATAGGCGAACTCGCGCGTCGCACCGGGGTCAGCCAACGGTCGCTGCGCTACTACGAAGAGCAGGGACTGTTGGCGTCGGACCGCACATCTGGTGGGCAACGCGAGTATCCGGAGAAGGCTGTCGACCGCGTGATCCGCATCCAGGAGCTCTACGCCGCCGGACTGCACAGCCGCACCATCTCGTCGCTCCTGCCGTGTATGCGCGACACCGACGGCGGGCCGGCCCCTCAGGCCACGCCCCGGCTCCTCACCGAGCTGACCACCGAACGCAACCGGCTCGAGCAGGCAATCAGGGACCTGTCGACCTCACGCGAGATTCTCGACGGCGTGATCGACGCGGCATCGGAGTGATCTAAAGACTGTCGAGTGCTGCCTGCAGGCGGCGGCCGACCTCGGCGGCGATATCGGCCAGTGCCGGCTCGTCGGTCACCTCGGCCATCAGCTTGGGGTTCATCGCCTCGACGACGACCACGTCCTCACCACCGCGGCCGGTGCGCAACACCACGTTGCACGGCAACAGCACGCCGATCGGCGGAAACGCGGCGAGCGCCTTCTGGGCGAACTGGGGATTGCAGGCACCCAGGATCAGGTAGTCCCCCACCTCGTCACCGGCACCACCGCCCAGTTTGGCGTTGAGCGTGGCCCTGATGTCGATCTCGGTCAATACACCGAACCCCTGGTCGGCAAGCGCGTCTCGCGTGCGCGCGACCGCCTCATCGAACGGGCCTCTCGTGGTGGCCACCAACGCGATGTCCATCTCCTGGTTCCTTTCGTCCCGTCGTCGCACCCCGATTGACCTCACGCTACGCGCCGCGATGCCACGCGGTACGGAACAATCGTGGACGCCATGACTGACGACGACGATCCCCCCGCCATCAACCGGCGACCGCACATCCTGCGGCTCGTCGCCTTCGCGGCCTTTCTGTTCGGGCTTTTCTATCTGGTGGCCGTCGCGCGCGTCATCGACGTCGGCGACATCCGGGCCCTGGTCGCCTCGACGGGGCCCGCCGCGCCACTGGCGTATGTCGTGGTGTCGGCCTGCCTCGGTGCACTGTTCGTCCCGGGCCCGATCCTGGCCGCGGGCAGCGGGGTGTTGTTCGGTCCGGTGTTGGGCACCTTCGTCACCTTGGGCGCAACGGTGGGCACCGCGGTGGTGGCCAGCCTGATCGGGCGACGCGCCGGCCGCGACAGCGCCCGGGCTCTGCTCGGGGCGCAACGGGCCGATCGACTGGACCACCAGATCGAACGGGGCGGTCTGTGGGCGGTGGTCGGACAGCGGTTCGTTCCCGGACTGTCCGACGCCCTGGCGTCCTATGCGTTCGGAGCCTTCGGGGTGCCGTTGTGGCAGATGGCAGTCGGGGCGTTCATCGGCTCGGTGCCGCGCGCATTCGTCTACACCGCGCTGGGCGCGTCGATCGGTGATCTGTCGGCCCCGCTGGCCTATACGGCGATCGGGGTGTGGTGCGTCACCGCCGTCGTCGGGGCGTTCGCCGCCCACCGCGGCTACCGCTCCTGGCGCCGCCACCACTCCGGGGCTGATCAGGCCCCGGAGCAGACGCCCTAACCGCTACTTGCCGAAGCCGGCGTTGCGCAGCGCCTCGGCCATCGAGCCCATGGGCTGATTCGAGTCCCGGCGACCGGAGTTGTTGCCGCGGTTCTGGTTTCGCCGGTCACCGCCGCGCCCCTGATTGCCACGGCCTTGGTTGCCACCACTGTCACGACGGTTCTGGCCGCCCTGACCGCCACGATCGTTGCGGTCGGGGCGCTTTCCCTGCTGCGGAGTGTCGTTGAGCCGCAGGGTCAGTCCGATCCGCTGCCGTTCCACGTCGACCTCGACGACCTTGACCTTGACCACCTGACCCGACTTCACCACCTCATGCGGGTCGGAGATGAACCGGTCGGCCATCGCCGAGACGTGCACCAGTCCGTCCTGGTGCACGCCCACGTCGACGAAGGCGCCGAAGGCGGCCACGTTGGTCACCACGCCCTCGAGCACCATGCCGGGCTTGAGGTCGGCGACCTTCTCGACGCCGGCGGCAAAGGTGGCGGTGGAGAACGCCGGCCGGGGATCACGCCCGGGCTTCTCCAGTTCGGCCAGGATGTCGGTCACGGTGGGCACACCGAACCGCTCGTCGGCGAAGTCGGTCGGCTTGAGACCCCGCAGGGTGCGCTCGTCACCGATGAGCTCGGCGAGCGTCACGTTGGAGCGGTCGAGGATGCGCCGAACCACCGGATAGGACTCGGGGTGCACCCCGGAGGCGTCCAGCGGGTCCTCCCCGTCGCGGATCCGCAGGAAGCCCGCGCACTGTTCGAAGGCCTTGGGGCCCAGCCGCGGAACGTCCAGCAGCGCTTTGCGGCTGCGGAAGGCACCGGCGCTCTCACGGTGGGCCACGATGGCCTCGGCCAGGGATTCGGTCACCCCCGACACCCGGGCCAACAGCGGCACCGAGGCGGTGTTGAGATCCACCCCCACCGCGTTCACCGCGTCTTCGACGACGGCATTGAGACTGCGCGCCAGCGAGCCTGGCGTCACGTCGTGCTGGTACTGCCCCACCCCGATCGACTTCGGGTCGATCTTGACCAGTTCGGCCAGCGGATCCTGTAGACGACGGGCGATCGAGACTGCGCCGCGCAGCGTCACATCGAGGTTCGGCATCTCCCGCGCCGCGTATTCGGACGCCGAGTACACCGAGGCACCGGCCTCGCTGACCATGGCCTTCGCCGGCGCGTTCGCCCCGGCCGACCGGATGTCGGCGATCAGCTCACCGGCCAACGCGTCGGTCTCGCGCGAGGCGGTGCCGTTGCCGACGGCGATCAACTCGACGTTGTGCCGGGCGATCAGGGCCGCCAGTGTGGCCTTGGCCTGGTCCCACTGCTTCTGCGGCTGGTGCGGGAAGATCGCGCACGTGTCGACCACCTTGCCGGTGGCGTCGACGACGGCGACCTTGACCCCGGTGCGGAAACCCGGGTCCAGACCGAGAGTGGCGCGGGTGCCGGCCGGCGCGGCCAACAGCAGGTCCTTGAGGTTGCGGGCGAACACGGCCACCGCCTCCTCCTCCGCGCGCTGCCGGAGCCGGATGCGGGCGTCCACAGCGGCCGAGATCATCAGCTTGGCGCGCCAGGCCAACCGCACAGTGGTGGTCAGCCACGGAGTGGCCGGGGCCTTGGCAGCCATGTCGATGCCGAGCGACTGGGCGATCATCGCCTGGTAGAGGTCGTCCTCACCGCCGTCGAAGTTGAGTGACAGCGCCTGTTCCTTCTCGCCGCGCAGCACTGCGAGCACCCGGTGTGACGGCATGTTCTCCAGCGGCTCGGAGAACTCGAAGTAGTCCCGGAATTTCTGCGCGGCTGGGCTTTTCGCCGCTTCTTCGGACCACGGGCCGGTGCGCAGCGAACCGTCGGCCCAGAACTTTTCGCGGGTCGCGCCGACCAACTCGGCATCCTCGGAAGCCCGCTCGATGATGATGTGACGGGCACCTTCCAGTGCGGCGGCCGCGTCGGCGACGTCGTCGTTGAGGAACTCGCCGGCCACCTCGTCGGGCACCAGCGTCGGATCGGCCAACAGCCGCTCCGCCAGCGGCTCCAGCCCGGCCTCCTTGGCGATCTGGGCCTTGGTGCGCCGCTTTGGCTTGTAGGGCAGGTAGATGTCCTCGACCCGGGCCTTCGTGTCGGCGGCCATCAGGGCCGCCCTGAGCTCGTCGGTGAGCTTGCCCTGCTCCTCGATCGAGGCCAGCACGGCTTCCCGACGCTGGTCGAGCTCACGCAGGTAGCCCAGGCGTTCTTCGAGCGTGCGCAGCTGTCCGTCGTCGAGACTGCCGGTGACCTCCTTGCGGTACCGGGCAATGAACGGGACCGTCGCGCCCTCGTCCAGCAGCGCCACGGTGGCGACGACCTGTCCCTCGCCCACGGCGAGTTCCTCGGCCAGACGGGCAGTTACAGATTTGATGGTTCCGACGGTCACGCTCTGAGTCACGTCGGAGGACCCTACCGAATCGGACGGACAACACTCCGTCACCGCCACGTGTGTGTCCGGCCACGAAAAAACGGCCCCGGATTTCTCCGAAGCCGCCTGAGGTGCTGGTGGTCCCGGCTGGGTTCGAACCAGCGACCTTCCGCGTGTGAGGCGGACGCTCTCCCACTGAGCTACGAGACCGTGGGAACGACGTCGAACACTAGCACGCGTTTCCGGTCAGACCCGAATCGGTATCCAGCCGATCGACTTGTTTGATTTGCCAAATATGCACGCCGATGCGGGCGTATGGTCACCCGTCATGGTTCACCTGCGGGTCCGCTGGCCGGCGGTCAGCGGCGCAGTTTTTGCTGCTAGTGCACTATTTTCGGGTTGCCACAGCGCCCCGGGCGCCATGACAGATCAGGCACCGGCCGTAACGCCCAACATCCAGAGCGTCGCCGACCTGGTGAACCGGCAGGTCACAGGCCCGACGAGCTTCGACTCACCGTCGGGCAACGTGCGGTGCTACCTCGATACCGCGACCGCGCGTTGCGACATCATCGAACGTAACTGGGCCCCGCCCCTACGACCGGCCAGTTGCGCGTTCGACTACGGCCACGGGATGACGCTGAGCCCCGGGCGCCCCGCGCAATTCGCATGCGCCGGCGACACCGCGCCGCGCGCGGACCTCCAACTGGCCGACCGAGACTCGATCACCGCAGGGGTGCTGCGCTGCGAGAGCACTGCGACGGGCATCACATGTCTCGACGTGAAGAGCCGCCACGGGTTCACGCTCTCCCGGCAGGCCTATCACCTGTTCTGAAACACCGTTTTTGACCGCGCTTTGCCCTCCCGTAATGGGGATTTGTGTCTGCGCACGTCGGTGGACTAATGTTCTGCATCGCGACGGGCGACGATCTCGCTCGTGGCGCGCGGATGTAGCGCAGTTGGTAGCGCATCACCTTGCCAAGGTGAGGGTCGCGGGTTCGAATCCCGTCATCCGCTCGAAGGTGCGATTTGTGGCATCAACCCCAGTGGTGGAGTGGCCGAGTGGTGAGGCAACGGCCTGCAAAGCCGTGCACACGGGTTCGATTCCCGTCTCCACCTCCAAGAAGGTTTTCAACCCGCGCGATTAGCTCAGCGGGAGAGCGCTTCCCTGACACGGAAGAGGTCACTGGTTCAATCCCAGTATCGCGCACCATAGTTTTACGAGGTGAGGTCCGGTTTTTACCGGGCCTTTCTTGTTTCTGGGCCCTGGTGCAAGGTTCGGCTCCCGGTCGCGATGGAGACTTTCGGCCGAGTGGCCGAACAGGTGATACGCCACCCGACGATCGACCTACACCCAGCACACCACGAAGCTCACTGATCCCTCAGAAGGCCTGATTCCCAAAGTAAGTGGGGGACGATGATCACATTCTCCAAGCCGACCAAGCGGCGTGTTCTTCGATCGCTGGTGGCCGTGGTGCTAGCGAGTTGCGTACTGACTGGCACCGCGGTCTGCATCGGGTTCATCGTCAACCACGAGGGCGAACCTGTATCGGGCGGCGAGTATGTGCACCTGGCGCTGCTTAGCCTGACGCTATGGGGACCGATGTACCTCGTCATCGTCTGGCCGCTCAGCGTTCCACTCATCGCCGGTATCACGGCTCTGGTCGCCTATACCCACGTAGGCGACGACAAAACCGCACTGCCTGATGACCCGAAAGTCAGCTTTCCAGAAGACAATCCCGAGCAGTAGCCCATTCCCGTCGCCTGAATGTGAAGCAATCGACACGATCGAGTAGCCGACAGATGCCCTGCCGGACGGAGTGGTCGGACGTAGCGAGCGAGTAAGGCATCTCGTTCGATCAACGGGTCGTTCGAACATATGATCGATCCGTGGGCGACATGCAGGCCATCGGCTACGGCGGGCAACCCGTCCGTGACGCGTTCCGCGTCGTACGGCCACCCGAGCCCGTCCTGGTCGACCTGGTCGCTCTGTTCCCCCGCGAACCACACCTCACGGGCCGCTACCACCCGTTGGGCATCCAGATGAGCAAGGTTGTCGAAGGCACGCTGACCTGCTGGGCGCTGTGCGAACAAGGCCAGTGGTGGGGCCTCGTCACCTACCCCATCCGCTTCGGCGCGAACGAAAAGACAGTGATCCACTGGATCCCCGCATGGGTACTCAAGCCTCATGTGGGACAAGGAGAAAAGGCTTCGCAAGGTGTTCGAAAGCGTCGCCGACGAAGCTGATCGGAACGCTGCCGATCCGCCGCCCGCACCGGTACCTACGCCGGCGGGAGGGGCTGAGCGGCGGCCGGAATGGGGTTCGGGATGATGGCGCCGATCGCCGGCGGTGGCGCCACCGGAGGGGCGGGCGGCGGAGGAGGAGGCAGCGCAGGGCCCGGCGGCAGCGGCGGGGGCAATTGAGGTGGGGGCGGCAACGGATCCACAACCGCGGCAGGGTCGGCGATCGGGCTGCCCGGTGGAACTTCGTCGAGCCGGCTCGCGAGAACCGGGACGGTGATCACCGCACCTTGCAGCCCACACTCGTTGGACTGGATGGTGGTGGTTTGAGCGCCGGCCAGCCCGCCGTCGGGCTGCGGTGTCAAAGCCAAGGCCGTATCCGTTGCCTGTGTCAGCCCGACGTTCGGGGCCTCGCAGGGCAGTGAGCCCTGCCCCGGATCCCCCTGCCAAGAGTTGTTGATGAAGCGGAATACCGCCGTCATGCCGCCGCCATCGAGGTAGGGAACGGCATGGTTGGTGCTGTCCATGCGTGTCGACGTCGTGACACATCCCGAGGGCGTACAGGCCGATCGGAATGCCCACCAGTAGCTTGCGATCTGGTTGCCCGCCGCGGGCCAGGGGTTGCCGTTGAGAGTGGCGTGGGGGTTGTCGTAGTCGAGGCGGTAGAGGCCGTCGAAGACCGGGCTGCTGGGCGCTGGGATGGCCGCCGCGTTCGTGGCGCCGGCAACGGCTGTGCTCGGTGGTGGGCTCGGCTGCTCGCTGGCTGCGGCGTCAGCGGATGGCCACAGCTGCCACATGCCGACACCGGCGACGACGCAGACGGCGGCGGTCGCCGCTATGGGCACCCAGCCTGGCGTCTGGGGCAACCGAAACCCGGGCGGAGACATCGGGGCAGCTGACGCCGGCGCCAAAGTCACCGCGGGCAACGGGGTTTCATCGGCCAGGGCGTGGGCAAAAGTGCCGCAGCTGACGAATCGGTCAGCCGGGTTCTTGGCCAGAGCTTTGGCCAGCACCGGATCGAGGTCGGCCAGCTCGGGCCGCACGTCGGCCAACGCCGTCGGTTTGGAGTTGACGTGGCGGCTGACGACAACAGCCGGATTGGGATGCTCGAACAGCTGCGTCCCGGTCAACAGGTGGTAGGCGGTGCAGGCCAGCGCGTACTGATCTGCGCGGCCATCGACGTCCTCCCCCATCAGTTGTTCGGGCGCGGCATAGCCGGGGTTGTCCGCAGCCTCGGCGTTGCGTGCGACACCGAGGTCGACCAGAACGGCGTGCGGCTCCGCATCACCAGGGGCGTCGGTGACGATGATGTTGGCCGGCCCGACGTCGCGATGCAGGGAACCGTGCTTGTGTGCGTAGTCGAGCGCACCGGCGACCGCGATGATGATGCGGAAAACCTGTTCGCGCGGCATCCCGTCGGGGTACCGCTGATCGAGGAGACCAGCGAGATTCGCGCCGTCGACGAAGTCCCTCGATATCCAGAACTGACCGTTGTGTTCCCCGCGGCCACGGACCCTGGCGATGCTGGGATGCCACAACGCGGCGGCCACATCCGCCTCACGGTTAAACCGCTCCCGGTATCCGGGCTCGTCGGACCAGTCCTTGGGCAGCACCCGCAGCGCCTCACTGCCACGACGCCGGGGATGCTGAGCGACGTAGACCTCCCCCGCCCCGTCCGGCCCCAGCGGGCGAACGATCCGGAACACGGAGAACGTCTCATCGACGTTGAGCGCCATCCAGGAATCCTACGAGCTGGCGGCCGCGCCGTATACGTTGCCCCGCAATGCAAGTCAAAACCGAGGGATTTGTGTCTGTGTGCGTCCGTGGGCTACTGTTCGGCTTCGCGACGGGCGACGATCTCGCTCGTGGCGCGCGGATGTAGCGCAGTTGGTAGCGCATCACCTTGCCAAGGTGAGGGTCGCGGGTTCGAATCCCGTCATCCGCTCAGAAGGCCGAGTCGGTCAGCGCGCCACCGCGTACCGCTCGGTTGTCCAGCGGCCCAGTTCTGTGCGCCAGGTGAGCTCGACCTCGGTCTCGCCCGCAGCGGCCAGCACCACACCCAGGCTGACGGAGTCACCCGGATCCACCGAACTCACGGTTTTCTCGGCCGACCCCGATGAGTTCGACGCCTTGGCCGTGACCGAGCGAGCCTTGTCGCGCCCCGTGTTCTCCACTCGCATGACACCGTCTTCGGCCCAGACGACACGCCACGCGACGAACGACTTCTCCGTCCCCAGCTCGCGACCGCGAGCCGCTTCATCCATCACCTGCCCGATGAGGATCCCGAGCTGAGCCTGGTTCACCCGAATCCGCTTGGCGAGCACTTCGTTGCGCCACGCCACGGCACCGATCGCGAGCAAGACCGGCCAGAACAAGAACACCACACCGACGACCCACCCGAACAGTCCACCCACAAGTGCGCAGACTATGCGAAGCGGCCGATCGCGTCCTGAATCCGCGGGGTCAGCGCGGGATCCCAACCCTTCGGCGCGAGGATGTCGACCCACAGGTCAGCGGCATCCGGTCCGAACGCATGCCCATACCCGTAGGGCACGTCGGCGGAGAAAATCATGTCCAGCGTGACCTGCCAGAAGGTGACCAACGGTAGCCAGCGCATCCCCGGGTCCACGTCGGGCCCCAGCGGTTCCCGCAACCAGTCCGGCCGGTGCAGCAGCAGGTCGAACGACCACCACGTGATCGGATCGCTGGCGTGCTGCCAGAACACCACACGTGGAAACTCCCAGGGCTCAGCGAGATTCACGTCGGAGGTCCGGGAGGCGAAGCGGATATGGCGTCCTCCGTCGATCACCGGTAGTCGTTGCAGCGAGCCGGGATCCCGGTTGGCGGTGAGTCTCCCCCACGGCTGCGCGAAGTTGGGCGTTCCCACCAACAACGCGCCATCGGTGCGGCTGACGATATCGGCGCCGGAGGCGAACGCCGACTGGCCACCGAAGGAACCCAGGCTCTCCCCGAACACCACCAGTTTCGGCCGCTTGATCTCCGGCAGCGCCGCCCAGACCCGGCGCACCGCTTCGAACAATGCCTGCCCTGCCAACGGTGGGGTCTCCCGGTCTGCGATGAAGGACAGCGCGCTGGGCAGGAACGAATACTGCATCGACGCGATCGCGGTATCCCCGCCATTGACGTATTCGAGGGCGGCCGCCACATTCGGGTTCACCCAGCCACGCCCGGTGGTGGTCACCACGGCCAGCACCTTGCGCTCGAAGGCGTGGGTGCGGTGCAGCTCGGCGACCACCTGCCCGGCGATGCCGTCGACGCTGTCGGCGGAGGTGCGGCCGGCGTACACCCGGATCGGCGTACGTGCCGGGGTGCCGGTGACGGCCGAGATCTGTTCGGCGCTGGGGCCACCGGCCACGAAACTTCGGCCTTCACGCCCGAGGGTGTTCCACGCCTGCGCCGACGCCGGCGAACCGGAACGCTCCGGCACGCTCGGCTGCGTCACGCCCTCGACGGTGCTCTTGTCGGCCGCCTTCGCAGAACGTTCGGCCATGCTCAGCAGGCCGCGGTGCAGGGCGCCGTCGAGCCCCATCACCACCAGCGTCACCACGATCACCACGGCAGCCAACCGGGCCACCGGACCGGGCACGAACCGGCCACCGATATCAGTCAAACGATGGGTGGCCCAACGTAATCCGCGCCCGATCGCCACGAGCGCCAGTGCGATCACCAGGGCGAGGAGCAGCACCAGGAAGTAGAACGACCGCTCGGCACGAGGCATGCCGATCAGGTCGCGCAGAATCTGCTGCCACCATGACCCGAGCACCAGGAACGTCGGGACAACCACGGCGGCGGCACCGGCCAGTGTCCACCACCCGATCCGGCGGGTGCGCGCGGACCATTGCGGGCTGATCCCGCAACGCCGCACTACCCACGCCGTCGCGCACCCCAGCCCGTATCCGATCCCGACACTGATACCCGTCGCGACGCCCTGCAGATACCACGCCCGCGGCAACAGAGACGGGCTCATCGACCAGGCGAAGAACAGCAGCGCGACGGCCAATCCGACCGGATGCAGGGCGCGCGCGGCTTGTGCCACGCGCCCACGGATGGGTAAGTCCCGCAAGGCTCGCAGCACGACGTACCGCCCTTCATTCAGTTGGGTATCGAGACTGTAGTGGACGGCGGGTTCTCCACCTGCCGGCTAAGGCTGGACTAACAGAATTCGCAGGCAGGGCGGGCGTTAGACTCGAGCGTGCCCAGGATCAGCGCCTCATCGGTCGAAGAACACCGCGAGCAGATCCAGCAGCGCATCTTCGAGGCATTCGCCGCCCTGATGACCGAGCACAGCTTCGACGCGATCACCATGGCCAAGCTCGCGGCCGAGGCCGGCATCGGGCGGACCGCGATCTATCACCACTTCCCGGACAAAGAGTCGGTGGTGATCGCATTCGCGTCCCATGAGACGAGCCGCTACCTCGACGGGCTGCGCAACGCCCTGTCCGAGGTGGACGATCCCGTTGGGCGACTGAGGGTTTACATCCGGCACCAGCTCGAAGCCGGGCAGGAATTCCACATGGGCATGGGCATGCAGCTCTATGGCGCCCTGTCGGACGAGACCATGCTGGCCATCCGCGATCACGTGGTGGCGGTCGAGGACGTGCTGCGCGAGATCCTCGCGCAGGGCGTGGCCGACGGGCAGTTCACCGTCGACGACGAGGCCGCCACGATGTCGCTGATCCACGCGTGCCTGGCGCCACGCCACCTTCCGGTGGCCGCCATCGAGCAGTTTGTCCTGCGCGCACTGTCCGCAAAAACGTAGGTCCCCACGGCGCGCGACCCGGTGCTAGGTTTCCTGACAGATTGTCGGCATGATGTTGACAACCTGTCGTTAAAACACCTGGAGCCAGAGTATGCCGAGCGCCGTTGCCCCCGAGACCGTCCGATCGCTGTCCGTCGCCATGCGCGAGGACTCGCGAAGCGAACACGAGGCCGCCGAGCAATCGTCGTTCATGTCGGAGTTGCTCAGCGGGCGGGTCAACGGCCAGGGCTACGTTGATTACCTGCTGCGACTGCGCGCGGTCTATCGCACCCTGGAGGACACGGTCCGAGCCCGACGGACCGACCCGGTCGTCGGCGCGTTCCATGACCCGATGCTGGAACGGTTGGCCACGATCGACGCCGACCTCGACCATTGGGCACCGGACTCAGCGCGCGAGGTCCACTCCCCCGCCGCCCAGGCCTACTGCACCAGGATCGCCGAATCTGATTGGGGTGGAGCACTTCTGGCCCACCACTACACCCGTTACCTCGGCGACCTGTCCGGCGGCCAGGCCATCGGCCGAGTCCTCGACCGGTCCTTCGACCTGGACGGCGCCGGACTGTCGTTCTACGAATTCCCGATGCGCCCAAAGCCGTACAAGGACGCTTACCGGGCCCGGCTCGATGGTCTCGACCTCGATCAGGGCGACATCGACCGCGTCGTCGACGAGGTCAAGGTGGCCTTCGCGCTGAACCAGGCGCTGTTCGACGAACTCACCGCCAACCTGCCGGCCTACCGCCGCTGACCCACGCTCAGACGAACTGACGATTGCGCCATCCACATAGGAACTTCATACCCCAAATCGGCAAAAGTTAGCTTATGCTAACCATACTTAGCCACTGGGGGAGCAAAGCGATCGAGAGGAGAACCGGGCTGCTGGCACGCGCTGCATCCCGGACAACGCGATGACTATCTGCACCCCCGTCCACCCGTCGGCAAACGACGCCACGTCGCCCGTCCTGGACGGTCTGTCATGACCACCCCGGTGTGGATGGCGCTGCCTCCCGAAGTGCATTCAGCTCTGCTCAGCAGCGGTCCGGGCGCCGGGCCACTGCTGGCGGCGGCAGGGGCATGGGCCTCGTTGAGTACCGAATACTCCTCGGCTGCAACCGAATTGACGACAGTGATGGGTACGGTGCAGGCCGGGGCGTGGGAGGGGCCCAGCGCCGAGCGGTACGCGGCGGCGCACCTGCCCTACCTGGCCTGGCTGGGCGCCACGAGCGCGAGTAGCGCACGGGTGGCCGCCCAGATCGAGACGGCAGCGGCCTCGTACACCGCCGCTCTGGCAGCGATGCCGACGCTGGCCGAACTGGCGGCCAACCGCACGACCCTCGGTGTGCTGGTGGCCACCAACTTCTTCGGGATCAACACCGTCCCCATCGCGGTCAATGAGGCGGACTACGTACGGATGTGGATCCAGGCCGCGACCACGATGACGGTCTACCAGGCGTCCACCGAGGTTGCGGTGGCGACCACACCGCCGTCGACGGCGGCACCGGTACTGCTGGCGCCGGGGGTCGGGGAAGCGGGCTCCGGGTCGGCGACGATGATGCAGTCTGCCGCTGTGGCCCGGGCCGGCGAGTCGGGCGCTTCCCTCAGCCTGAGCGATGTGCTCAGTTCGTACGAGGAGTTCATCGAGTGGATCAAGGCCAACGATCCGATCGGGAACTGGCTGGCCGAACAGTCTGAGCATTTCTACGGGATGTACGACCAGCTCAGGGAATTCATTCTCGAGCCCTGGCGGATCCCGCAGGTCCTCGCCGAGATCATCGCCGATCCGTCGTTGTTGTTCAGCACCTACATCAACGCGTTCTTCCTCGGCGCGTACACCGCAGTCTTCGCCGTGCTGGGCACTCCGCTGTACGCCGCGGCGGTCGCCGCGGCCTCCCCCGCGATGCTCGGCCTGCTCGGGATCGTGGGGCTGGCCCAGGCATACGACATTCCGATCGACGCGCCGGCCGAGGAGATCGCCCGCGCCGAGCCGCCCGCGGTCGCCGCGATGCCCGGCTCTGCCGCGCCGGCATCGGTGGCGGCGGGCGCCGCACCTGCGCCTGCACCTACCTCCGCTCCCGCCGCCCCTGCACCGTCGACTCCCACTCCGATGCCCGCCGGAGCCGAGCCCGCCCTGTATGCGGTGCCGGGCGGGGGTGCCGGATTCGGTTTCGGCGCGACGTCGCGGTACAGCGCCACCGCCAGGGCTTCGGACTCGGTAGGAGCGTCCGCTGCGGCTGCCGCCACGGCCGCGGCGATCAACAAGCGCCGGTCGCAGGCCCGCAAGCGACGCAGCGGAACCGCCAAGGACCGCGGTTACCGCTATGAGTTCATGACGGCCGACGGTGTCGCCGCACCGCCGTCCGGGCAACCCGTCACCACGAGCGCCTCCGAGAGTGGGGCCGGAAACCTCGGATTCACCGGAACCGCAGTGAAATCGACTGTTGCCGGACCGGCCGGGCTGACCACGTTGACCGACGACGCCTTCAGCGACGGAACGACGATCCCGATGATGCCCGGTAGCTGGCAGTCCGGGGCGGACGCCCCGCTCGCGACAGAGGATGACGCCTAACCGATCCATGTTGAGTCGGTGAGCAATTCGTGAGAACCCGCGGGATCTGCCGTCCACGGGCAGCGACACCCGGGAACTCATGGCAATACTGGTGATTCCGCCGGAAGGGAGCACCAGGTGAGCAGTGGCACCACACAGTCGTCCGCCTGGGAGAGCACGCTGCCGCACTTCTCCACCGTCGAAAAGCACGGCCACATCACCGTGTCGGTCTCCCGACCGTCAGAAACGCTGCGATTCTTCGCGGCACTCACCTTCATCCTGTGGGTACCAGTCGCCGTCGGCGCAGCATTCTGGATCCACAGCATGCAGACCCGTGACCCGTCGACCTGGTTGGGCATCGCCGCGATCGTCGGCTCGTTTCTTCCCGCCATCCTGGCGACCATCGTCGCCGACGAGGCCCGCGACACCTTCGGCCAGCGCAGCACCGGCAACCGGGTGGCCCTGATACCCGCCCTCGCCGGCGTCGCGGTCGGCCTGCTCGGGGCAGCGGTGTGGATCGGCGGCTGGACCGGCGGGGCCCTGGCGCTGGTCAGCGTGGCGTGCTCGGGCGGCGCAGCGCTGGCCACCGCGGGGGCGTGGCGGGGCATCCGCCATACCCGTCGCCGGCAAGACCGGCTGGCGGCCCTGCGCCGGCACGGTGCGCGTTCGCCCGGCGAACTCCGCAACGTGGAATTCCTGACGCGCTGGACCGGCGACGACCCCGAGTTCACCGTCACCGTCGCATTCGAGGGACCGACCGGACGCCGGTTGGTGAGGGCGAACATGGTCGCCCATCACTCCCGGGTTCCGCTGGCCGGCTCGCGCGTCGTGGTCTTCAGCGCACCTCACGACACGGGCGACGACGTCCTCATCGAACTCGACGCGGCCAACCCGCCCAAGTTCGACCGTGACCCTGGCGGCCGGTACCGCAAACCGAGCGGCAACTAGCCCGCGCGCTTGGCAAGCTCGCGCAGCACCAGATCGGTTGCGTCCCAATCCATGCACTTGTCGGTGACGGACTGGCCGTAGGTGAGCGGCCGGGCCTCGGGCGACTGCGCCCCGGCGACCAGGAAGCTCTCCAGCATCACACCGCTGACCGGCAGACCGTCCCGCACCATCTGAGCGACCTCGGTGGCCACCACTGCCTGGCGGACGTGATCCTTGCCGGAATTGGCGTGGCTGCAATCGATCACCACACGGCCGGGCAGCCCGGCGCCGGTCAACTTGGCCGCGGTCGCGACTACTGCGTCGGCGTCGTAGTTCGGTCCCGCGGTGCCACCACGCAGGATGACGTGGCAGTCCTCGTTGCCTGCGGTGTTCACCAGCGCACCGCGGCCCATATCGTCCATCCCGAAGAAGACATGTTGAGCGGCAGCGGCTTTCACACCGTCGACCGCGACCTGGATGTTTCCGTCGGTGCCGTTCTTGAACCCGACCGGCATCGACAGGCCCGACGCCAGCTGGCGATGTACCTGCGACTCGGTGGTCCTGGCGCCGATGGCTCCCCACGCCACGGCGTCGGCAATGTACTGCGGGCTGGTCGGTTCCAGGAACTCGCACCCGACGGGCAGGCCGATGTCGATGGTGTCGAGTAGGAGTTGACGAGCGACGCGCAAGCCGCGGGTCACGTCGAAAGTGCCGTCCATACCGGGGTCGTTGATCAGGCCCTTCCAGCCGATCGTGGTGCGCGGCTTCTCGAAGTACACCCGCATCACGATCTTGAGCTGATCTTTGAGCTCGTCGGCCACCTTCACCAGGCGGCTGGCGTACTCCAGCGCGGCCGCGGGATCGTGCACCGAACACGGGCCGACGACGACCAGCAGCCGGTCGTCCCGACCTGCCAGGATGTCGGCGATCTCATCGCGGTCGCGGGCCACCCGCTCCGCGCGGCGCTCCCCCAGCGGGAATTCGGTCAGCACATCGTGCGGGCTGGGGATCGCGCTGAAACTGCGAACCCGTCGGTCCGATGTGGCTGGGGCTTTGGCGATCTGCGCCAAGTTCATTTTCGAGGTGCCTTCCTGGTGGTGGGCACCTGCAAGAGTTCCGGCGCCCTGTAACGACGAAAGGCAGCGACCGATGGTCACTGCCTGGGCTCCGGGTGGATGCGTGCTTAGTGCTGCGCTTTATCGGCTCCGCCCGGAGCCTCGATAAAGCGCCAATAGCTGGCACACACGCCGATAGTCACGTCGGCCAGGCTACACCACGTCCGGCGCGACGCCCCAACCGGTGCGTTCACAACCGTGATTTGTGACCACGCCCTACGATCCTGGGCATGCCGCTCAGCCCCCGGATGCCCGAGCTGGCAGCGTTCGAAGTGCTGCTGGCGATCGCGCGTGCCGGCAGCATCGGAGCCGCCGGTCGTGAGCTGGGTCTCACCCAGCAGGCGGTGTCGGCGCGGCTGGCCTCGATCGAATCGCAGACCGGGGTGCGGCTGGTACAGCGCAGCCCCTGCGGTTCGCAGCTGACCGCGGCCGGTGCGGTCGTCGCCGAGTGGGCCGACCAGTTGCTCGACGTCGCGGGGCGGGTGGACGCCGGCCTGGCGTCGATGCGTACCGAGAGCCGCGATCGCGTCACCGTCGCGGCCAGTCTCACCATCGCCGAACAACTCATGCCGCGCTGGCTGGTGTCGCTGCAGGCCGACGCGGCACGTCGCGGAGTGAACGCACCCGAGGTCATCCTCACCGCGGCCAACAGCGATCAGGTGATCGCCGCCGTCCAGGACGGGTCGGCTGACCTCGGCTTCATCGAATCCCCTGGCGTGCCGACCGGACTGCACAGCCGGGTGATCGCCCATGACGAGCTGGTCGCCGTGGTGCCCCCGGATCACAAGTGGGCCCGCAGATCGGCTCCGGTCAGCCCCGTCGAGCTCAGCGAAACACCTTTGGTGTCAAGGGAAACCGGTTCGGGCACCAGGGATGCCCTCAGTTCTGCGCTGCGGTCCGCGCTGGGTCAGTCGAGCCGGCAGGCCGACCCGGCGATCGAACTGTCCTCGGCAACCGCGATGCGTGCCGCGGTGCTGGCCGGCGCCGGGCCCGCCGTGATGAGCCGACTGGCCGTCGAAGACGACCTCACCCTGGGCCGGCTGCGTGAGGTACCCGTCGACGGACTGGACCTGCACCGCGAACTGCGGGCCATCTGGTCGGGTGGCCGCACCCCGCCGGCCGGGGCGGTGCGCGAACTGCTCAGCCACATCGCCTCGGCGCGTTGAACCCGGGCCACCGGAACCTGGTGCTCGATCCGTGCCGGTGACTTCAGCCGCGCAGTAGCCGACCGGTCCGCACCCCGCGAAGGGTATTGGTCGCGACGGTGGCCCATGCGGCCAGCAGCAGCACGTACAAGGCGACAGCCAGCCAGGAAATGGCGACGGCACCAGTGGCGACGCCCAGTGCAGACGCTCCCGTCACACAGGTCCCCACCGGGAAGGTGAAGCTCCACCAGGTCAGGCTGAATGACAGCCCACGGCGCGCACCATGCACAGTGAGTGCCGTCGCGAGGCAGAACACAAACGCTCCGAAGCCGCCCATCACCAGGCCGTAGACAATCCCGAAGGCGTGCAGAGCGGAGACCGTGGCACTGTCGGTGAGCACCGAGCCGGCATGGGCGGCCAGCAGATTGGCCGCGGTGATCGACTGACCGACGACGCCGAGCACGATCCACACCGTCGGAATCGCCTGCACCTGACTGAACCCGCCGTGCATGAGCCGCGAATACACCATGGTGGTGGTGATCAGGCCCGCCAGCAGGCTCAGACCGAACATGGCATAACAGGCGACCAGCAAGGTCATCCCCGCTTGTCCCGGACCGAGGTGCGACAGCAGCAGGGCGCCGGTGGAGGCCGAGACCATGGGTGACACCACTGGCATCATCCAGGCCGGCACGGCCTCGACGTCGGCGTGATCCTCACGGGTGATCATCGCGAACGGAAGCCACAGGCTGACAACCAATCCCAGCGCCGTGCCGGCGATCCACAGCACTACGTCGAGGGCCAACGCCGCGGACGGGCCGACGATGCCCGGCCCGAAAAGCAGCGCACCCGCTCCGACGGTGAGCAGCGCCATCGCCGGGGCACCGTAGAACTGCCCCACCACCTGGTGTCCGGCATAGGCCTTCGCCTGTGCCCGATGCCGGATCCAGTGCGTGGCGAAGGCCGCGGTCAGGATCACCAGCACGGTGGCGGCGAGAATCCATACCGCAGTGCCGAACTCGTGCAGCCCCGGCAGGTGCAGCGGCAGCGTGGCCGCCGCCGTCGCGACGATTCCGGTGCCCATCACCGAGGCGAACCAATTCGGCGTGATGTGCCGGAAGGCCGAACTCGCAGTGTCCAATTCGGCCAGCAGGGCGGTATGGAACGGCCTTGCCGCGGTATAAGTCGCCGTGTAGGTGGTCACCTCACCATGCTGGTGGCCGCGACCGGTCAGCGGTAGGCACCCCGATCTTGTGGCGTCACAAGCCAGGCTTGTGACTCACACGTATCGGTTCCGGCCGGCCAGCGCGCCCGCCACCATCTGCACCAGGTAGATGACCATCACCATGGCAAACGGCGCCGTCCAGCCGGCGGTCATGTCGTGAAGCAGCCCGAACGAGAACGGACCCACACCGGCAAGAAGATAGCCGAAACCCTGCGCCATGCCGGAGAGCCGTGCGGTGTCCTCCGCGTTACGCGCGCGCAGCGCAATCACGGTGAGCGCCAACGAGAACACGCTCATCCCGATGCCCACGAAGAAGCTCCACAGCAGCGGCGCCGCGCCGGGATCGACGAGCAGCCCGATCATGCCGATCATGCCGACCACGCCGAGCCCCACGATCCAGCCACTCTGGTGCTTCTGCTTGGCCGCCAGCGGCGGCACGATCAGGCTGATCGGGACGGCCAGGATGGACACCAACCCGAGCAGCAGGCCGGCGTCGGTCTTGCTGACCCCGCTGTCGATGAACACCTCGGGCAGCCAGCCCATGACGATGTAGGCCAGGAACGACTGGCAGCCGAAGAACAACGTGATCGTCCAGGCCAACGGACTGCGCAGCAGCGAGCGACCGGCCGTCCCCGACGAGGCCGCCTCGGTGCGGGCGGTGCTGATTCCCCGCGCGCCCACCAACCAGAACAGCAGCGCGAGAATGGCCACCAGCGCCCAGGCACCCAACGCGCCCCGCCATCCGCCGAGCAGAGGCTCCAGCGGTGGGGTGACCGCTGAACCCAGCGCCCCGCCGCCCTGCAGGGCCGCGGTGTAGACACCGGTCATCAGTCCGATCTGGGCCGGAAACGAACCCTTGATCACGACCGGGATGAGCACGTTGACCAGCGCAATGCCTCCGGTGGCGACCAGCGTTCCGCCGATCACCACGTACGGTCCGTCGAGCACCCGGGCCACCAGGCCGACGCTCAGAATCACCAGGGCGACCGAGATCGCCCGGCCCAAACCGATCCGGCGGGCCAGCCACGGCGCGGTCAGACCCGCCGCGGCGAAGCACAGGCCGGGCAGAGTGGTCAGCACGCCGGCCCACACGGCCGAGGCGCCGAGCGACTCCCGCATCTCGCCGAGAACCGGCCCGATGCTGGTGATCGCCGGACGCAGGTTCAGCGCGGTCAGGACCACCGCCACGATCAGCAGGGCACCGCCCGCCGCCATCTGTGCAGGGCGTACCTCTACGGCACCGTCGAGTTCGAGCTCCAGATCGTGCTCGTAACCGTTCAGCGTTTCCTTGCGCAGAGACCTACTCACCCGGTTATGATGCCATACATCCCATGATTGGATGAAAGGACTTTCACGTGCCGCTCGCCACAACGCGACGCACAGGCCTCGTCGACCAGGTGATCGAGCAACTGCGCACCCTGGTCACCTCGGGCGAATGGCCGGTCGACAGCCGCATCCCCACCGAGCCCGAACTGGTCGAGGCCCTCGGCGTGGGACGCAACACCGTGCGCGAGGCGGTCCGAGCCCTGGCACACAACGGCATCTTCGAAGTCCGGCAGGGTGACGGCACCTATGTGCGGGCCACCAGCGAGGTATCCGCGGCCCTGCGCCGGCTGTGCGGATCTGAGCTGCGCGACGTGCTGCAGGTCCGGCGCTGCCTTGAGGTGGAAGGTGCCCGCCTGGCCGCCGTCGCGCGCACCGAAGCGGACCTTGTCGAACTACGCGCCCACCTGGCACACACGGACACCACGGACCACGCTCAGTTCACCCACTCCGACACCGAGTTCCACCTGGCCGTCGTGCGGGCGTCGCACAATCCGGTACTCGTCGAGATCTACCGCGGGCTCCTTGAGGCGATCACCGCCAGCGTCGCGACGACGAGCGCGGGCCCCGGCGGGATGTTCCCGCACGACGATCTGGTCGAGGCGATCGCCGCCGGCGATGTGGAACGTGCCGGACAGGAGGCCGCAGGTTTCCTCGATGAACTGCTGGAGAGGTCCCCGGCTCAGGATTGCTGAGCCTTCCCCACCTTCCAGGACTCCGCCCAGTCCCACAGCCCCGACAGCGCCGCCCCCAACCCGGCACCGGCGACCGTCAGTTCCCAGGCCCCGGTTTCATTCTTGACGACCAGCCCGGCCGCCACGAGTTGTTGCAGCCGCTCCGACAACATGCTCGACGAGCAATTGCCCATGTGTCGGCGCAGTTCGAGGAATCCCAACGACCCCGGTTCGAGCTCCCAGATCACCCGCAATACCCAGCGCTGGCCCAGCAGCTCCATGACGGCCAGCATCGGCGCATTCGCCGGGTCTTCACCACGGCGAACGAACTCGGGTCCACTTGCGCTTCTCATTTAGAACCATCATATTGGTTCTAAATCAGAAGCACGGAGGCAGTCATGAAAGTCGCGCTCGTCACCGGCGCATCACGTGGGATCGGCGCCGAGGTCGCGCACCAACTCGGAGCCGCCGGCGTGCACGTGATCGTCAACTACCGCGAGAAGATCAAGCGGGCCAAAGCGATCGTCGACGCCATCGAGGCGAGAGGCGGCCAGGGGTCCGTCGCGGGGGCGGATGTGTGCGATCCCGATGCGACCGCCAACCTGATCGACCACATCAGGGATACATTCGGCCGCCTGGACATGTTGATACTCAACGCTTCCGGCGGCCTGGAGCGTGGCGCCGACGCGGGCTACGCGATGCGGATCAACCGCGACGCCCAGGTACGCCTGGCCGAGGCGGCGCTGCCGCTGCTCGCCCCCGGCGGCCGCATCGTGTTCGTCACCAGCCACCAGGCCCACTTCCACGGACAACAGCCGGTTCCCGACGATTACCTGCCCATCGCCGCGAGCAAGCGTGCCGGCGAGGACGCGCTGCGTGCGATGCAGTCCCGTTTCGACGACGCCGGTGTGTCGTTCGTGGTGGTGTCCGGCGACATGATCGAGGGCACGATCATCGTGCGGCTGCTGGCCCGCCGAGACCCCGATGCCGTTTCGGCCAGACAGATTCACGGCACCTTGCCCACCATCGAGGAGTTCGCCTCGGCGATCGTCGACGCCGCGCTCGAACCGGTCACCTCGGGCGACACCGTGTATGTCGGCGGTGCCGATTACGTCGCCACCGCGCACCCCTGACTCAGAAGGGCGCGTCCTCCACCCGCCGGGTCAACGGCAGCTGCAGCAGCAACCGCGCGCCGCCCAGCGGGCTTTCCGTCAAAGCAGCTGTGCCACCGTGCAATTCGGCTTGCTGGGCGACGAGTGCCAGACCCAGACCGGATCCCGACCGCGACGCTGTCGATCCGCGGGCGAACCGCTCGAACACTTCGGCCCGCTCGACCTCAGGCACCCCGGAACCGTTGTCGTCGACGACGATCTGCACGTCGTCGGCCGAACTGACTGCGCTCAGCCGGATTTCGGTGGCGCCACCGTGCTTGACGGCGTTGGCGATGGCGTTGTCGATCACCAGACGCAGGCCCGCCGGCATGCCCAGCATCAATACCGTCGGCGAGGGCATCAGCGTGGCGCGCAGTCCCGGATACGTCCGCAGCGCGTCGTGCGCCGCGCGGTCGAGCAATTCGGTGACATCCATCGGCACGAAGTCCTCGACCGTGGTCAGCTCCCCCTGCGCCAGCCGCTCCAGGGCGGTCAGGGTGCCCTCGATGCGGCTCTGCGTGCGCATGACGTCCCCGATCACCTCCTTGCGCTGCTCGTCGGTCATGTCCAGCGTCGACAGCACTTCCAGGTTGGTACGCATCGCGGTGAGCGGGGTCCGAAGTTCGTGCGAGGCCACCGCGGCGAAATCGCGGGCCGATTCGAGCGCGGCCTTGGTGCGCTCCTGTTCGTTGCCGATGCGGGCCAGCATGCCCTCGACCGCCTCGGCGATCTGCACGGCCTCACGCACACCGCGGACCTGTACCTCGTCGGGCTTGGACTGGGCGTTGATGGCACGGGCCTGCTGAGCCAGCAGCCGGAACGGCGTGATCATCACCAGCGAGATCATCCAGCCCACCACGATGGTGCTGCCGATGACGCCACCGCAGATCAGCAGGACCCGCAGGTGCAGTTCATCGATCCGGCGCTGCGTCTCGGCCAGTGGTGCACCGAGCGCGATGGTCGCGGGGCCCGCCGTGAAGGTGCGTACGCGGTACTCGACGCCGTCGATCGTGGTGTTCGTGTAACCGTTTTCCAGCCGCGGAAGGACGATGTCGCTGGGCACCGAGACGCTGACGCCTCCGATGTGGGCGGTGCGGACGAGACCTCCGTCGTCGGGCATGGCCTTGTCCGCCGATCCCTGCTTGGTGGCGGTGAGCAGCGTGCTGACATCGCCGAGGCTGCTCAATGAATCCAGGCGCCGATCCAGCTGGCTGTACTGGTCGTTGGTCACGCCGATCCACACCCAGGTCCCGAGCGTGATGACGGTGACCACCACCGACAGCGCACCCACGATGACGATCGTGCGCAACGACAACACGCGCATCACCGGCCGCAGCACGGGGCGCAGCAGCGTCAGGACGCGATCTTCGAGATTCACCGGCGCTATCTTGCCCGATCCGGGCGAGCGGGCGCCGCCAGCACCGCACCGTCGACGCCCATCATCGTCAACTCATGGTTGACGATCAACTTTCGTCAACCTACAGTTGACGCATGAGCAAACCCGTCACCATCTCCAACCCCGTCCGCCTCGACGACCTCATCGGCGCGATCAAGAAGGCTCATACCGAACCGCTCGAGCAGTTGATCGATGCCGTGATCGCCGCCGATGCCCTCGGCGAGATCGCCGACCACCTCATCGGGCATTTCGTCGACCAGGCCCGGCGCTCGGGCGCATCGTGGACCGACATCGGCAAGGCCATGGGCGTCACCAAGCAGGCCGTCCAGAAACGCTTTGTGCCGAAGGTCCCCGATTTCGACCCGGCCGCCCTTGACCCCAACGCCGGATTCGGCCGGTTCACCCCGCGGGCCCGCAACGTCATCGTGGTCTCCCAGAACACCGCGCACGAAGCCGGCAACACCGAGATCACCCCTGATCACCTGCTGCTGGCACTGTTCGCCGAGCCCGACGGCCTGGCCGCCAAACTCCTTGTCAGCCAAGGAATCACCGCTGAGACAGCTCGCTCGAGCATCACCCTGCCGCCGCCCGCCGGGACGGTACCGGCACTGATCCCGTTCAGCGCCGCGGCCAAGAAGGCGCTGGAACTGACATTCCGTCAGGCACTTCGGCTCGGCCACAACTACATAGGGACCGAACACATCCTGCTCGCCCTCGCCGAGGCCGAAGGCGAGGACGGGCCCCTGCACCGACTCGGCGCGGACCCCGAACGGTTCGAGACCGAACTCGCCGCGGCCCTGGCGCCGTTCACCGCGGAAGGCCAGGACAGCGCCGAACAGTGAACCCGGGAATGAAAGCGTCCGCGCAACCGTAGAACCTGACGTGTTACTCAACGACGCCGCACGCGAATTCATCGGCGCAGGTGCCGATGCCACGCTGGTCACCCTGAACCCGGACGGGAGCCCACAGGTCACCCTGGTCTGGGTGGCGCTGCAGTCCACACCGGACGGCGACGAGCTGGTGACCGCGCACCTGGCCGAGCACAAGAAGGTGCGCAATGTCCGACGCGACCCCCGCGTGGCCCTGACGATCGTCGATCCCGGACGGGTGGGCGAAGCGATGCGCCCCTACCTGGCGATCACCGGTACGGCCCGCATCGTCGAGGGCGGGGCACCGGAACTCCTCAAGGAGCTGGCGCAGACCCTGGCCGCCCCCGATGTTCCGTTTCCGCCCAAGGACGCACCGCCCGGTTGGCTCACCCGCATCCGGATCGACAAGGTTGGCGGCGTCGGCCCCTGGGTGTCCTGACCCATCCGGCTGTAACACGTTTCAATTTGTGCGATCATGCCTGGCATGCCTCGCTGGTTTGCGCTCATGTTCACGGCTGTGGTCGCCGCCGTCGCCGCCCTGGTGGCCCCGCCGACGGCCTCGGCCGAAAGCGCCCCGATCGGCAACATCGGCCAGACGCTGCGGGTCGAGACCGACAACGGCGTCGTCGCCGACGTCACGGTGCACGACGTGCTCGCCAGCGACGTACCGCCCGGTTGGGGCTGGAACGGCTCGCCGCGCTGGCGCGCCCAGGGCGGCCCGTGGCGGGCCCCGATCACCGTGACCACCATCGCTGCACCCAACCCTTACGCGATGGCGCTGGCGTTCACGTTCAACGGCGTCACCCCTTACGCCGACGCTTACGCCCCCAAACACACCGATGCGCCCAACCGGCTCGAGGCAGCGCTGCGCAATGCGCCTCCGGGAGCCACCGTCAACGGCGACGTCTACTGGGACGTCTACCGCGCACTGGTCACCAATGTGGTGTTGACCGACACCAAGACGGGCAAGCACCTGGCGCAGTGGAACCTGTGGCAGCCGGGCGCGCCCCTGCCTTGATGATCGCCCGTGCCACGGCGGCGGACCTTCCCGAACTCGCCGCGGTGGCAGCCGCCACCTTTCCGCTGGCCTGTCCCCCGTCGGTGACGCCGGACAACGTTGCCGCCTTCATCGCCGAGAACCTCTCCGAGGCCCGCTTCGGCCAGTACCTCAACGATCCGGACCGGATCGTTCTGGTGGCGCGTGACGGCTCGATCACGGGCTACGCCATGCTGATTCACGGCGTGCCCGACGACGCCGACGTGCAGCGGGCAGTGACGCATCGACCCGCGCTCGAACTGTCCAAGATCTATGTGCTGCCCGATCGCCACGGCCGCGGTGCCGCGCAGGCCCTGATGACCGAGACGCTGCGGACCGCGACCGATTCCGGCGTCGCCTGCGTGTGGCTCGGGGTCAACCAGGAAAACCAACGCGCCCAGCGCTTCTACGCCAAGAACGGTTTCACCGTCAGCGGCACCAAGACGTTCCGGCTCGGGACGGGTGTCGAGAACGACTACGTGATGGTCCGGCCCGTCTAGGCCGTTCTCTGCGCGGCAGCCGTCAACGCCAGCAGACGCGAGGTGGCCCGCAGGTACTTCTTCCGGAAGCCTCCGGCGACCATCTCGGGGCTGAAAATGGTGTCCAGCTTGGTCCCCGACGCCAGCACCGGGACACCCGCGTCGTAGAGCCGGTCGGTCAGCGCGACCAGTCGCAGCGCGACGCTCTGGTCCTCGATCGGGTGCACCCCGGTGATGAACACCTCGGTCACATCCTCGATCAGAGCGTGATAGCGCGACGGATGCATGGTCGCCAGGTGCGCACACAGCACGTCGAAGTCGTCGAGGGTCGCGCCGACGACGCCCTCGGCCCGCTGCGCCACCTCGTCATCGGACAACGGCTCGGGCGCCGGTGGCAGATCGCGATGCCGGTAGTCGGGCCCCTCGATCCGGACGGTCGTGAATATCTGGGCCAGCGTGTTGATCTCGCGCAGGAAGTCCTGGGCGGCAAACCGGCCCTCGCCCAACTGCTCGGGCAGCGTGTTGGAGGTGGCCGCGATCGAGACGCCGCGCTCCACCAACGCCGAGAGCAACCGCGAGATCAGTGTCGTATTGCCCGGGTCGTCGAGCTCGAACTCGTCGATGCACACCACCGAATACTCGGAGAGCAGGTCGATGCACTCGTTGTAGCCGAACACGCCGGCCAGCTGAGTCAGCTCGCCGAACGTGGCGAACGCGGTCGGGGCGTCCCCCTGGGACAGCGTGTAATACGTCGAGGCCAGCAGGTGGGTCTTGCCGACGCCGAACCCGCCGTCCAGGTACAGCCCGACCCCGGGCAGGACCTCGCGCTTGCCGAACAGCTTCTTCTTGCCCGCCCGGCGAATCGCAGCCTGTTCGCAGAATTTGCGGCAGGATTCGACCGCGGCGGCCTGGGACGGTTCGGCCGGGTCCGGCCGGTAGCTGTCGTAGCTGACGTCGGCGAACGTCGGCGGCGGAATCAACTGTGCGACCAACCGCTCCGGAGTGACGGTGGGATGACGATCGGCGAGATGAGCGACGCCGCTGGACCCGTGCATTCAGGCAGCGTAACGACGTGCTCCAATTCAGTTCATGTCCGATGACACCGCCGGGACAGACCTGACCGTGCTGGGAAACGTCGACAAGATCGCCGACGGTCAGCTGGCTCAGTACTACGCCTACCCCGATGACCTGCAGCGATGTTGGGTCCGGGGCAACATGATCAGCAGTCTGGACGGCGGCGCCACCGAGGACGGCAAGTCCGGCGGGCTGGGCGGTCCGGGCGACCGGGCTGTGTTCAATCTCATGCGCCAGAGCGCCGACGTCATCCTGATGGGCGCGGCGACGGTGCGGATCGAGAACTACTCCGGTGTACAGCTGTCAGCCGCCCAACGGCAGGAACGCCAGCGGCGCGGACAGGCCGAGGTGCTGCCGATCGCCGTCGTCACCGCGTCGGCCGCCCTCGACCACGAAGCCAAATTCTTCACGCGCACCGAGGTCCCACCGTTGATCCTCACCGCCACCCAGACCGTGGCCGACGCGCGTCGGCGGCTGGGCGGGGTCGCCGAGGTGCTCGGCGCCTCCGGCGCGGACCCGACGCGCGTCGAACCAGCCGTTGCGCTGCGAATCCTCGCCGAACGCAAGCTCTTCCGGGTGCTGACCGAGGGCGGCCCGTCGCTGCTGAGCCTGCTGATCGAAAACGAGCTACTCGACGAGTTGTGCCTGACCGTGGCACCGGTCCTCGTCGGCGGCGTGGCTCGACGCATCGCCACGGGTCCGGGCCATGCGCACACCCGGATGCGGCCTGCTCACCTGCTCACCGACGACGAGGGCTACCTGTACACCCGCTACGTCCGCGGCTAGTACAAACCGTGTCGCTACTGTGGTCAGCATGCGTCATCAGCTGGTGAAAGCCCTGCGGAGGTCGGCGGTCGCCGCACCTGTCCTGTCACTACTGCTCACCGCATGCTCACCCCTGCTGGCCGCAGATCCGCGCTATGCCACCAACTCCGGCGCCCACCCGCAGGGGCAGCCGGAAACCACCTCGGCCGCCCCAGCCGGCCCGCCCGGCATCGAAGCGCCCAAGAACGACCTGTCCTGGCGGGACTGCACGCCGCGCGTGTTCAACGGTGCCGGCATCCAGCCGCTGCCCGACATCACGCTGGACTGCGCGACCTACGACGCCGATCTCGACTCGATCAACGGGGCCACCGGCACGCTCAGCATCGGCGTGGTGCGGGCCCGGTCCACGCAGACCCCGGCCGATGCCGGCCCGCTGGTGATGACCACCGGATCCGACATTCCCTCCTCGGTGCAGCTGCCGACGTGGCTGGCGCACTCGGGAACCGACGTTCTCAAATCTCATCCCGTCGTCGCAGTGGACCGGCGCGGCATCGGGATGTCCGGCGCACTGGACTGCCGCGACGTCTACGACCGTCAGGAAATGCTGGACCAGACGCAGTTTCAGGCCGGCGATGATCCGGTGGCCAACCTGGGCGCGGTCACCATGACCGCCACGACCAGTTGCACCGACACCATCGCCCCGGGCGACTCGGCCTACGACAACGCCCACGCCGCCGAAGATCTGGAACGGCTGCGCAGCACCTGGGATGTGCCCGCCCTGGCCCTGATGGGCGTCGGCAACGGCGCCCAGGTGGCACTGGCCTACGCCGGCTCACACCCCAACAAGGTGTCCCGGCTGATCCTGGACTCCCCGCTGCCGCTGGCCGTCGGCGCCGAGGCCGCGGCCGAGCAACGCGTCAAGGGACAGCAGGCCGCACTGGACGCCTTCGCCGCGCAGTGCGTGGCCACCAACTGCCCGCTGGCGCCGGATCCGAAGGGCGCCGTCGACGCTCTGCTGGCCGACGCCCGGGCCGGTCGCGGCCCCGGCGGGGCCTCGGTGGCCACCCTGGCCGACGCGATCACCACCGGCATGGGCTTCCCCCAGGGCGACCGCGTGGCCGCCACCAACAACCTGGCGAACGCCCTGGCCGCGGCTCGCGCCGGTGACGCCGGCCCGATCTCGGGCCTCATCACCCAGGCGGACAACCTGCGCCAATCCGACGGCCAGTTCGTCAACTCCTGCAGCGACGCCCTCAACCGGCCCACCCCGGACCGGGTCCGCGAACTGGTGGTCGCCTGGGGCAAGCTCTACCCGCAGTTCGGCGCCGTCGGCGCGCTGAATCTCGTCAAATGCCTCAACTGGCCCAGCGGCACGGCACCGAAAGACCCGCAGGACCTCAAGATTCCGGTGCTGCTGCTCGGCGTGCGCAACGACCCGATCGTCGGCAGCGAGGGTGTCGCCGCCGTCGCCGCGACCATCATCAACGCCGGCGCCAACAACCGGCGGGTGATGTGGCAGGGCATCGGCCACGGCGCCAGCATCTACACGCCGTGCGCGCTCCCGCCGCTCACCGGTTACCTCGACAGCGGCAAACTGCCCGAGACCGACACGTACTGTCCTGCCTGACGCGGGGCACGATCGGCGTCGGTGTACGGTTCGCTGGTGGCCGAAGCAGAACCCCCGACCAATTCAGTCCGAGTCGGTCTTCTGAACTCCTTCCGTCCCCGCACCTCCGCGCCGAGCACCGCTTCGGTGCTGCGCTCGGTGTTGTGGCCGATCGCGATCCTGTCGATCATCCATCGCAGCTACGTGCTGGCGACCAACGGTTACATCACCGACGACTTCGGGCCCGTGTATCGCGCGGTCTCGAATTTCCGCCGGCACTGGGCCATCTACAACGAGCATTTCAACTTCGTCGATCCGCACTACCTGTACCCGCCGGGCGGCACCCTGCTGCTGTCTCCGTTCGGGTTCCTGCCCGAGTTCGCGTCGCGCTTCTGGTTTGTCGCGTTCAACGCGGTGGCCGTGATCATCGCGGCCTGCTTTCTGGTACGGCTGTTCAAGTTCTCCCTGACCTCGGTGGCGCTGCCGGCGCTGCTGTTGGCCATGTTCTGCACCGAATCGGTCACCAACACACTGGTTTTCACCAACATCAACGGCTGCGTGCTGCTCGGTGAGGTGCTGTTCTTCTGGTTCCTGCTCAAGGGCGGCACCCGCAACGTCCTGATCGCCGGCGCGGCCATCGGTCTGACGCTGGTGGTGAAACCGCTGCTGGTGGTGCTCCTGCTGCTGCCGCTGCTGAACCGGCAGTGGCGCGCGCTGATCACGGCCGTCGGTGTGCCACTGGTGTTCAACGCGGTGGCCTGGCCGCTGTCGGCCGACCCGATGGGCTTCATACGCAATACCGCGCCCTACATCCTGGAGACCCGCGACTACTTCAACTCCTCGATCCTGGGCAACGGCATCTACTACGGGCTGCCGATGTGGTTGATCATCGCGCTGCGCCTGGCCGCCGTGGTGCTGGCAGTGGTCAGCCTCTGGCTGCTGTACCGCTACTACCGTGAGCGCGATCAGCTGTTCTGGATGCTGACCTCCTCGGGTGTCCTGCTGGTCAGCTCGTGGCTGGTGCTCGGACTGGCCCAGGGCTACTACTCGATGATGCTGTTCCCGTTCCTGATGACGGTGGTGCTGCCGAACTCGGTGATCCGCAACTGGCCGGCGTGGCTGGCCGTCTACGGATTCATGACCATGGACCGCTGGCTGTTGTGGCGTTGGCCCACCACCGGCCGCTTCCTGGAGTACATGAAGATCACCTACGGCTGGTCACTGATGCTGATCGTGGTGTTCTGCGTGCTGTACTTCCGCTACCTGGACGCCAAGCAGGACGGCAGGCTCGACGAGGGTATCGACCCGCCGTGGCTGAGCCGCCCCAAGGAAGCCGAATCAGTCTGAGGTGAACTGCATGACCTGGCCCGCCAACCGGGTACGGGTCTGCATCGCCAGGCCGTGGCGCGCACACACCTCGTCCAGTTCATCGGGATTCACCAGCCGGAACGGTGACCGGTCGAGCCGGTGGATCGCGGTCGCCATCGGGGTGCGGGTCAGGTCATAGCCGGTGAACACCCCGCCGGGTCGCAGCACCCGGGCGATCTCGGCGACCGCTTTCTCCCAGTCCACGATGTGGTGCAGCATCAGGCAGCTGAGCACCGAATCGAACGAGTCGTCGCCGAACGGCAGGTCTGTGGCATCGGCCCCGCGCACGGTCACATTGTCGAATGCCCCCAGCCGGCGGGCCGCGGTGCGCACCATGGCCGGGTCGAAGTCGGTGGCGGTGATTGCCAGCTCTGGGTTCGACTGGCGTAGCCGGGCCGCGACATCACCACTGCCCGAACCGATTTCGAGCACATCATTCCCGAGTCGATCGACCGGGATGCTGCCGAGCACGGCCTGCCCGGTTCCTCCGCGCCAAAGCGCCGTCTTGCAGAATGCGCGCTCGATCCGTGACATTGCCGGCATGAGAGCTCCCGTCCTCGATGTGCTGATACTCCACCCTGACCGGTTGTCGCCGCCATCGCTTGTACCGATCGGTCGTATGAGAGATTGAGGTGATGAGCGAAGACCGCGCCGCCTGGTCAGGTGCACTGGCGGTCGTTGCGGGTGCCCTGTGCTACACCGGCAAGCTGTCCGACGCCCGCCGACATCGCCACGCGGCCGCCCAGGTGGTGCGGTCCTGGGCAGGTCCGTTCGAGCTGGCCGATGCGCACGGACGCCGAGAGGTGACCTCCGCCGCGGTCATCCCGCCGGGGCGGGACCATTCGATCCGGATCCTCACGCCCACATCGGGGGTACTGGTCTTCCTCGACCCGAGCGCTTTCAGCCGTACCAGCCCCGACAATGACGATGTGGCCGAATGGGTGTCGACCGGTCGCGAACTTCCCTGTTGGACAAGTCCGTTGCCACCGGAACAGCTGCTCGACGACCTGATGGCCGCTCCGCCCACCGGCTACGCCCGGCCGACGGCAGAGAGCTGGCACGCGAGCGTGCTCGCCGCGGTCGAGTTGGTCCCGCGCCTGCTTCCGGACCCGGTCCGGCTCACCGACGTCGCACAACAGGTCGCACTGTCACCGAGCCGGCTCGGTCGGCTGTTCAACGAGCAGGTGGGACAGTCGTTTCCGACGTACGTTCGCTGGGCGCGCCTACGCTGCGCCGTGGAAGCCCTGCGCGACGGGGCATCGCTCACCGACGCCGCCCATGCCGCCGGGTTCACCGACAGCGCACACGCCAATCGGGTCTGTCACGAGATGTTCGGAATGGCACCGAGCCAGGCCAGCCGAGAACTGGTGTGGGCATAGCGCACACTGACGCGGAGCACGTAGCGTGGAAACATGACGACCGACGGTCCCAAGCTGCAACTGACCGATGACGAGTGGCGCGAGAAGCTGACCACGGAGGAGTTCGCCGTGCTGCGCCGGGCGGGCACCGAGCGCCCGTTCGTCGGTGAGTACACCGACACCAAGACCGAGGGTGTCTACGAGTGCCGGGCCTGCGGCGCCGAGTTGTTCCGCAGCTCCGAGAAGTTCGAATCGCATTGCGGCTGGCCGTCGTTCTTCGATCCGGCCGATTCCGCCGCGGTGATCCTGCGGTCGGACACGTCGCTGGGCATGCGGCGGGTCGAGGTGCTCTGCGCCAATTGCCACAGCCACCTGGGCCACGTTTTCGAGGGCGAGGGCTACCCCACCCCGACCGATCAGCGGTACTGCATCAACTCCATCTCGCTGAAGCTGGTGCCCAAGACGGAGTGAGGTTGGGCCTCAATCGACCCGGGTGGCGTGCACCTCCCAGAACGGCATGTGCACCCGTCCGTCGACCAGCCAGGGTTCGATGACCCGCAGCCGCTCCAGCAGCGGGGTCATCTGGTCGGCCATGTCAGGGTTGCGGGCCGCCATCATCTCGAAGACCTCGACGCTGACATTGCCCTGGTAGGTGGTCGTGCCGAGATAGGTGATCTCCCAGCCGGCGTCGGGAAGCACCCCACGGAAATCGTCGGCCGTCATCGAACGCGGCATCTTGAAGCCGTTGACGGTGTGGTCACCGAATTCGTACATGTAGAGCCGCGCACCGGGTTTCGTGGCCCGGTGCAGGGCCCGCGCGTACGAGTTCTGCAACTCGGGCTCGTCGGTGAAGACGTGATAGAAGGCGGTGTCGACGACGGTGTCGAACTTGCCTTCCAGCCCCTCCAGCTTGGTCGCGTCGGCCACCCGGAAGTCCACCGTCACGCCGGCCTTCTGCGCGTTCTGTCTCGCCCGTTCGATCGCGGCCGGTGAGGCGTCGATGCCCGTGGCCGACAAGCCTTTTGACGCGTAGTGGATGGCATGGTGACCAGGTCCGGTGCCGGGATCGAGCACCTCACCCTTGACGGCGCCCAGCGCGACGAGCTGCTGCACGACCGGCTGCGGCCCGCCGATGTCCCACGGTGTCGCGGCGGGCAGTCCATGCGCCGTCCGCTCGTCGCGGTACATCTCTTCGAAGCGATCGGATTCTTGCGGAGCAGTCATGTCCGCGAGGGTAGACCCGCTGACTGAAAGCCCAGGTCAGTCCACCTGCGGTCGTCACCCCCACCGTCACACCCACTGTCACGCTGGAGTGGCGCTCGACGGGCAGGGTCACTCTGGCGTGACAACGGGCCACGAACCCAACCCTCATTGTCACGCTGGAGTGGGCGTCGGGCTCGACAGCCACTCCAGCGTGACAACGACAGAAATCGCCGAATGCTACGGCAGCTTGGCGACCAGGTCCTCGACGCTGACCCGCGGGCCGGTGAAGAACGGCGTCTCCTCGCGGGTGTGGCGGCGGGCATCGGTGGCCCGCAGATCGCGCATTAGGTCGACGATGCGATGCAGCTCGGGCGCCTCGAAGGCGAGGATCCACTCGTAGTCGCCGAGCGCGAACGCCGGCACCGTGTTGGCCCGCACGTCCTTGTATCCGCGGGCGGCCATGCCGTGCTCGGACAGCATGCGCCGCCGCTCCTCGTCGGGCAGCAGGTACCACTCATAGGACCGGACGAACGGGTACACGCAGATGTAGTTGCCCGGGTCCTCGCCGGCGATGAACGCCGGGACGTGGCTCTTGTTGAACTCGGCCGGCCGGTGCAGCGCCACGCTGCTCCACACCGGGTCACTGATGCGGCCCAGTGCCGTGGTGCGGCGGAAGTCCGAATAGGTCGCCTGCAGCGCCTCGATGGTCTCGGCGTGGGTCCAGACCATGAAGTCGGCGTCGGCCCGCAGGCCGGCCACGTCATACAGGCCGCGCACGACGACTCCGCGCTCTTCCTGGGTCTTGAAGAACGCCGCCGCCTCGTCGGTCACCTGGGTGCGTTCTTCACCCAATTCCCCGGGGCTCACCGCGAACACCGAGAACATCAGGTAGCGGAGGGTGGAGTTCAGTTCGTCGTAGTCGAGCTTGGCCATGCGCCTATCGTGCCACGCCGCCGCGCACCAGTTCCCCGGCCGCCCGGGTGGCGGTGCCCACACATGCGGGCACCCCGATCCCGTCGAGATAAGCGCCGGCCACCCCCAGGGTCGGCGGCAGCCCGGCGCGCAGTTCGGCGACCAGCTCGCCGTGGCCCGGACCGTACTGCGGCATCGCGTCGATCCAGCGGTGGACATGGCTGTCCACGGGATCCACCGTGACACCGAACAGCGTGTTCAGATCGCGTGCCGACCAGGCCAGCAGGTCGTCATCGCCGGTGTTGGCAGCCATGTCATCGCCGTACCGGCCGAAGGACAACCGCACCATCTCGACATTCCCGCGCCGGCCCCACTTGCGGGAGGACATGGTGATCGCCTTGGCGTTGAGGCGCTCCCCCGCGGTCACGAGCACGCCCGATTGCTGCGGCAACGGTGTCCCGCCCGGCAGCGCCAGGGCCACCACCGCTGCCGATGCCACCCGGATGCGCCGGGCCGCGGCCGCCGTCTGCGGTGCGATGTGCTCGATCAGCGACGGCAGGTGCGGCGCCGGCACCGCCAGCAGCACCCCGTCCGCGTACCAGCCGGCCCCCTCGTCGTCGAGCACCGACCAGCCGCGTCCGTGCCGGTCCACCCGCACCGCGGTGACCTGGGCCCACCGCGCGTCGGCCCGGCGGCGCAGCTCCTCGAGCAGCACGGTGTAGCCGCCGTCGACGGCGCCGAACACCGGTGCGTTCGACGGCGGCGGCAGTGCCTCGCGCACCGCGTCGGTGAGGCTGCGGGCCCCGCGGTCCAGCGCGGCGGCCACCGACGGCACCGCCGAACGCACTCCGATCGTCATCGACGATCCGGCGTACACGCCGGTGAGCAGGGGGTCGACGGACCGCGTCACCACCTGCGGGCCGAACCGGTCACCGACCAGCTCGGCGACCGACGGATCGGCGCCCGGAGTCCACTTCAGTGGCCGCGCGCGCTCGTCGAGGATGCGGGCCACGGTCTGGTCGTCGACGAGACCGAGCAGCGACGACGCCTGCGCCGGAATGCCCTGCACGGTGCCTTGCGGCAACTGATGCATCCGCGCACCGCTGTAGATCAGCGGGCGGGTGCCGGTGGGGCTGAGCCGTCGGCCGGCCAGTCCCAGCTCGTCGAGCAGGTCGAGCATCTCGGGCCTGCGCACGATGAACGCCTCGGCGCCGACATCGAACGGCTGCCCGCCGACCCGTTCGGTGCGCAGCACGCCGCCCAGCCGGTCCGCCGGATCGAGCAGCGTGATCTGCGCCCGGGGTCCGGCTGCCAGCCTCAACCGATAGGCGGCGACGAGTCCTGAAATACCGCCGCCGACAATGCAATAGGACGCACTCACAGGGAGTGCACCAGGGTCACCGCCTCGGTGATGATGCCGGGATCGGTCGCCGGCAGCACACCGTGGCCCAGGTTGAAGACGTGCCCGGCCGCCCCGGCGGCCACTGCTGCCCGCCCGTCGGCGACCACACGGCGCACCGCCTCCTCGGCCACCGGCCAACCCGCCAGCAGCACCACCGGATCCAGGTTGCCCTGCAGTGCGCGGCCGGGCTCGACCCGGGCCGCGGCGTCGACCAGAGCGGTACGCCAGTCCACCCCGACCATGGTGGCCGGCGCGGACCCCAGCGCCTCCGACATGGCGCCCAGCAGTTCTGCGGTGCCGACCCCGAAATGCGTCATCGGCACGCCGGCCCCGGCCATGGCGGCGAACACCCGCGTGGTGTGCGGCAGCACGTAGGCGCGGTAATCGGCCAGCGACAGCGTCCCGGCCCAGGAGTCGAACACCTGCAACGCATCAACCCCGGCGTCGACCTGGGCCTGTAGGAAGGCGATGGTCAAATCGGTCAGCGAGGCCATCAGGGCGTGCCAGGTGGCCGGCTCGCCCAGCATCATCGCCTTGGTGCGCTCGTGGTGTCGGCTCGGACCGCCCTCGACCAGGTAGGAGGCCAGCGTGAACGGGGCGCCCGCGAAGCCGATCAGCGGCACGTCGCCCAGTTCGCGCACCAGCATCGAGACCGCCTCGGTGACCGGCGAGACCTGTGCCGCATCAAGCGGTTTCATGGCCTCGACATCCGCCCGCGTCCGGATCGGCTGTTCGATCACCGGACCCACGTCGGGCACGATGTCCAGGCCGATCCCGGCGGCTTTCAGCGGCACCACGATGTCGGAGAACAGGATCGCGGCGTCCACCCCGTGCCTGCGCACCGGTTGCAGGGTGATCTCGCAGACCAGTTCCGGGTCGAAGCAGGCGTCCAACATGCGGTGCTGGGCGCGCAGCGCACGATATTCCGGCAACGACCGGCCGGCCTGGCGCATGAACCACACCGGCACACGGTGCGGAGTGCGGCCACTGGCGGCGGCAAGGTAGGGGGATTCGGGCAGCTCCCGGCGGGTACTCATCGGCTCCTATGGTGCCACGACCCGTCTGACGCGGGCCGTTGCCGGTTCGTGACTGCCTCACTCCGGCGCGCCTGCGTACCGTCCTTGCCTTATCAGCTAGCGTCAAAAGCCGTGACCTCTGCCGAACCGGCCCAGTTCCGGACGGCGGTGGCGGCGATGAGCGCCACCACCGTACGGCCGGAAATCGAGCTGGGTCCGATACGACCGCCCCAGCGGCTGGCGCCGTACAGCTATGCGCTGGGCGCCGAGGTCCGACATCCTGAGGCGACGGTCGTCCCGGAGCGTTCCGAGGGCGACGCCTTCGGACGGTTGATCCTGCTGCACGACCCCGAAGGCGCCGAGGCCTGGGACGGCACCATGCGGCTGGTCGCCTACATCCAGGCCGACCTTGACTCCAGTGAGGCCGTCGACCCGCTCCTGCCCGAGGTGGCGTGGAGCTGGTTGGTGGATGCCCTGGACACCCGCGCGGAGCACGTCACCGCGCTCGGCGGCACCGTCACCGCCACCACCTCGGTCCGCTACGGCGACATCTCCGGCCCGCCGCGGGCCCATCAGCTCGAGCTGCGGGCCTCCTGGACCGCCACCGATCTGGAGTTGGGACCGCACGTGGAGGCATTCTGTGAAGTTCTCGAGCACGCCGCCGGGTTGCCGCCGGCCGGCGTCACCGACCTGAGTTCCCGCACGCGCGCTTGACATGACCGACGAAAACCTTCCAGTCTCAACAGACTCAGGCGCTGCCGAGCCCGAAGAGTCCGAATCGACCCCGCTGCTCTCCCCCGCCGAAGGGGTGCCCGAGGTCTGTGTCACCGCCGGTGAAATCTCCTCAGCGGCAACATCTCTGGCCAAGGGCAGCGGCCCGTTCGCGATCGACGCGGAACGCGCGTCGGGCTTCCGCTACTCCAACCGTGCGTATCTGGTGCAGATCCGCCGCGCGGGTTCGGGCACCGCGCTGATCGACCCGGTCAACCACGGCGGCTCCCCCATCGACGCGATGGCGCCGGTGGCCGATGCCCTGTCCCAGGACGAATGGGTGCTGCACGCCGCCGACCAGGACCTGCCATGCCTGTCCGAGATCGGCCTGCGCCCGGGCAAGCTCTATGACACCGAACTGGCCGGTCGGCTGGCCGGTTTCGAGCGGGTCAACCTCGCGGCGATGGTCCAAAGGTTGCTCGGCCTGCAGTTGATGAAGGGCCACGGCGCGGCCGACTGGTCCAAACGCCCGCTGCCTGCCGATTGGCTCAACTACGCCGCGCTGGACGTCGAGGTACTGCTGGAACTGCGCAACGCGATCGCCGCGGTCCTCGAGGAGCAGGGCAAAACCGACTGGGCGACACAGGAATTCGAGTATCTGCGCACCTACGTCGCCCAGCCCACCCGGCGTGACCGCTGGCGGCGCACCTCCGGTATCCACAAGGTGCGCAACCCGCAGGCACTGTCGGCCGTACGCGAGCTGTGGACCACCCGCGACACCATCGCCCGCGGACGCGACATCGCACCCGGACGGATCCTGCCCGACGCGGCGATCATCAACGCCGCCACTACCGACCCCAAGACGGTCGAGGAACTGATCGCCCTGCCGGTCTTCGGCGGCGCCAAACAGCGCAAGAGCGCGAAGGTCTGGCTGGACGCCCTGGCCCGGGCCAGGGACAACACCGATCCGCCCGAGGCCAACGACGCTCAGAGCGGCCCGCCGCCCGCAGCGCGGTGGGCCAGACGCAAACCGGAGGCCGCGGCGCGCCTTGAAGCCGCCCGGGCCGGTCTGGCCGAACTGTCGCAGCGGGTCTCAGTGCCCGCCGAGAACCTCATCACCCCCGAAGTGGTGCGCCGGTTGTGCTGGGACTGGCGTCCTGTCGGCGACGTGGCCACCGCAGTGGAGGAATTCCTCGTCGAGGCCAACGTCCGGCCGTGGCAGCGGGAACTGACGGTGCCGGTGCTGGCCGCCGCCCTCAGCTCCGACTGAGCCTCCGCCGATTCATCCGCCCACCCGGCCGATGTGGGCCAGGAAATGCGTCAGCACCCCCTGCGGATCCTCGATCTGCGGCCAGTGCGCGATGTCGTCGGCAAGCATCACGACGTCGGGATCGGGGATGACCTCGAGGTAGCGCTTCGCCATGTGCCGCCCGGAGTTCGGGTCCGACGGCCCGTCGATCAGCCGCATCGACACGTCGGTCTCCCGCATGGCCCGCACCCACCGGTTGCGGTGGGTATAGCGGTCGTTGACGAACCGTCCGACCTTGTGGACGACCCGCTTCCCGTCGTTGAACTCCAGGATCTGGTGGAACTTCTCCATCAGATCCTGCGACGGTTTGGTGTTCACGCCGAACATCTCCCTGATGGTGGGCTCCACCAAACGACGTGAGAACCGGCTGCCCTGCAGCGGACTCATGATGTCGCCCAACGGGGTTCGCGACATCGCCTTCTGCAGGAGCCGTGGCGTGTAGGCCTCGTTGAACAGTCCGCCGTTGAGCCAGGTGATCGATTCGATGTTCAGTGCGCCGTAGGACCGGTCACCGAACTGGTGGCGGGCCAGCAGTTCCTGACCCACCGAATCACCCAGGTCGTGGGCCAGGATGTGGGCGCTGCCGACGCCGAGGTGATCCAGCAGCGCCTCGTGCATGTCGGCATGGTCGGGCACCGTGTAGCCGTAGGCCACGGGCTTGTCGGAGAACCCCATGCCGATCATGTCCGGCGCGATGACGGTGAACCGCTCGGTCAACGTCGGCCAGATCAGTGACCAGTCCCAGGAGTTGAACGGATAACCGTGGATGAGTAGAAGATTCGGCCCGCTACCCTCGACCCGGTAGAAGATGTCGAAGCCGAGGTAGTCGAAAGACTGCCCGGCGTCCTTCCAGTTCTGCAGTTCGGCGTCCATGTCTGAAACCTATGCTGTCTGCGCGGGGACTGGAATATCGTCGATGCGATGGCGCAGCAGCAGGAAGCCGAAGACGAACAGGAACGAGAGCGTTTCGCAGACCGTGCCCTGAGGATCGCCGAGGATGCGGTCTACTGGTCGATCGCGGCACTCCTGCTCGTCGGGTCAGTCGTGCTGATCGTCGCGCAGGTCAACACCTTGCTGCGACTGGGCGGCAGCCCGACCACCCCCATCATGCTGGAGCTGCTGGACGGCCTGCTGCTGGTCTTCATCTTCGTGGAACTGCTCTATGCGGTGCGGACCTCACTGCGATCTCGTGAGCTGGTCGCCGAGCCGTTCCTGATCGTCGGCATCCTGGCCTGCATCAAAGAAATCGTCGTGGTGTCGGTGGACGCGGCCAAGCTGCTCGACAAGGGTCCGGAGTTCGCCCGCGCCATCGTTCAGGTCGGCGTGCTCGGCGGCCTGGTGCTCGTCCTGGCCATCGCCATCTTCGTGCTGCGGCTGCAACGCCGCGGCGCCGACCACATGCGCGACAAGCCGGACGATTCCTAGTCGACCTGGTGGCTGACTTCCTGCTCGCCCACCCGCGCGCCGATCGCGGCGATCCACCCCGTGATCTGGCGGGCGATGTGCTGATCGGTCAGACCGACCGCGGCGAGCACCTCGCCGCGCGAAGCATGCTCCTGGAACACCTGCGGGACACCGAGATCCCGGCATGGCACGTCGATCTCGGCGTGGCGCAGTGCCGCCGACACAGAAGAACCGATGCCGCCGTGCACGCCGTTGTCCTCGACCGTGACCACCAGCTTGTGCCGGCGGGCCAACTCTCCGATGGCGTCCGGAACCGGTAGCACCCAGCGCGGATCCACCACAGTGACACCGATGCCCTGGTTGCGCAGCCGCTCGGCGACTGCCAACGCCATCGACGCGAACGATCCCACCGCGACCAACAGCACGTCCTCGGTCAGCCCCTCGGCCGGGACGGCAAGGACGTCGATGCCGCCGCGCCGCTCAAGCGCCGGAATGTCTTCGCCCACATCGCCCTTGGGGAACCGCAGCGCCGTCGGGCCGTCGTTGACCGCGAGCGCCTCCCCGAGTTCCTCCCGCAGGGAGGCACCGTCGCGGGGGGCCGCGACCCGGATGCCCGGGATGATACCGAGGACCGACAGGTCCCAGACCCCGTTGTGGCTGGCCCCGTCGGGCCCGGTGACACCGGCCCGGTCCAGCACCATGGTGACCGGCAGCTTGTGCAGTGCGACATCCATCATCAGCTGGTCGAACGCGCGGTTGAGGAACGTGGAGTAGAGGGCCACGACCGGATGCAGGCCACCCATCGCCAGGCCGGCCGCCGAGGTCATGGCGTGCTGCTCGGCGATGCCCACGTCAAAGAACCTGTCCGGGAACCGGTCCCGGAACGCACTCAGACCCGTGGGCCCCGGCATGGCCGCGGTGATCGCCACGACATCACGCCGTTTGGCGCCGACCTTGACCAGCTCGTCGGAGAACACCGACGTCCAACCGGGAGCGGAAGCCTTCGTCGGCAGCCCCGTCTCCGGGTCGATGACGCCGCAGGCGTGCATCTGATCGGCCTCGTCGTTCTCGGCATGCGCGTAGCCCATCCCCTTGCGGGTCACCACGTGCACGATCACCGGGGCCTTGAAGCCGCGGGCATGGCGCAGCGCGTTCTCCACGGCATGCTCGTCGTGACCGTCGATCGGGCCGACGTACTTGATGCCCAGATCGGTGAACATCACCTGCGGGGCGATCGCATCTTTGATGCCGGCCTTGATGCTGTGCATGCACTGGTAGCAGAACTCACCGACGACGGGCAGCCCACGGACCGCCTTGCGGCCCTCCTCCAGGATGCGCTCATAGCCCGGCTGCAACCGCAGCCCGGCGAGATGGTCGGCGAAGCCGCCGATGGTGGGCGCGTAGCTGCGGCCGTTGTCGTTGACGACGATGACCACCGGCCGGCCGCCCGTGGCGATGTTGTTCAGTGCCTCCCAGCACATGCCACCGGTCAGGGCGCCGTCACCGACCACCGCCACCACGTGGCGATTGCGGTGTCCGGTCAGCTCGAAGGCCTTGGCCAGACCGTCGGCATAGGACAGTGCGGTGCTGGCGTGGCTGGACTCCACCCAGTCGTGCTCGCTCTCGCTGCGCGACGGGTATCCGGACAGGCCGTCCTTGCACCGCAGGCTGTCGAAATCCTGTGCGCGACCGGTCAGCATCTTGTGCACGTACGCCTGATGGCCGGTGTCGAAGACGATCGGATCGTGCGGCGAATCGAACACGCGGTGCAGCGCCAAGGTGAGTTCGACGACCCCCAGATTGGGGCCGAGATGTCCGCCGGTTGCAGCGACCTTGTGGATCAGGAACTGACGGATTTCCTGTGCCAAATCAGTCAACTCGGACTGTGACAGGTGCTGCAGATCAGCGGGGCCGCGGACCTGTTCAAGCATCCAGCCAGTGTACGCACGCATCCCGAAGTCAGTCCTGTCGAGGCTGATAGATATCGGGCACACCGTCGTGGTCGGCGTCGACGGTCTCCAACTGGTGAATACGGCGATATGCGGCATTGCGCGACACCAGAACCACCGAGGCCAGCAGGCCCGCCACCACCGATCCGGTGACGACGGCGATCTTCACGTCGTCGTCAGCCACCGTGGAGTGCCCGAAGGCCAGTTCACCGATGAGCAGCGAGACCGTGAATCCGATCCCGGCCAACATCGCCACTCCGAGCACGTCCCGCCAGGCGAGATCCTCGTCCAGGCTCGCGTGGGTGAAGCGGGCCAGTAGATACGTGGTGGCCAGCACGCCGATGGGTTTGCCGAGCACCAGGCCGGCGATCACCCCGATGGTCACGGGGTGTGACAGGGCGCCGGCGAAGCCCGACCAACCACCGACCGTCACGCCCGCCGCGAAGAACGCGAACACCGGCACGGCAAACCCTGCCGACAGCGGGCGTACGAGGTGTTCGAAGTGTTTGGCCGACGCGTGGCGGCCCAGTACCGGAACGGTGAACCCGAGCACCACCCCGGCCACGGTGGCGTGCACACCACTGGCATGCACGAGCGCCCAGGCCACGATGGCCGGCGGCATCAGGATCCACCACTGGCGCACACCCCGCTGCACAGCAAACGCGTACAGCGCGATGGGGATCAGCGCGGCGGCCAACGGCCCGAGCGCCACGTCATCGGTGAAGAAGAAGGCGATCACCGCGATGGCCAGCAGATCGTCGACCACTGCCAGCGTCAGCAGGAAGATACGCAGCGCCGCGGGCAGGTGCGTGGACACCACGGCCAGCACCGCCAGCGCAAAAGCGATGTCGGTGGCGATGGGTACTGCCCACCCGCCGACGTTCTCGGGATGGCCCGAGAACAGATTGATCCCGACGAAGATCGCCGCAGGTACCACCATGCCGCCGACGGCTGCCGCGATGGGCAGCGCGGCCCGGGCCGGGTCCCGCAGGTCCCCCGCGACGAACTCGCGCTTGAGTTCGACGCCCACGACGAAGAAGAAGACCGCCAGCAGACCGTCGGCGGCCCAGGCCGACAGGCTCAGGTTCAGATGCAGCGACTGCGGGCCGATGACGAACTCCGAGAGCCGGTGATACCCGCTCGACCACGGCGAGTTGGCCCAGACCAGCGCCGCGCCCGCGGCGGCCAGCAGCAACGCCCCGCCGACCGTCTCGGTGCGCAGCAGATCGGAGACCCGCTGCCACTCCGGCCACGACCCGCGAGCAAGCAGACGTCGGCTGGTGTGTTCACGGCGATTGCTCATCGGGCTCCTGTGGTCAGCATGCATCGATCGCCGACCAGACTTCCCGGCACACCTGCGGTTCACGCTAACAGGTGCGGCATGCGAGCAAATGTCGATGAAGTCCGTGGCAGCGCCTCAAACCGGCGGCGAAACGCCGACCATCATGATTACGTAAGGTGTAGGCGAAGTCGATTACTCCGGGGTGCTGGTTGAGTCCATTCGATCACTATTACGCGCGTACCGCCCTGCTCGCTGCGCAGGGCAAGCGCGCCGGTATGCAGCGCCTCGTCGGGGTCACCATCGTCGGACTGAGTCTGGTCCCACTGCTGTTGCTGGTCAGTCCGATGGGGCCGCGGGGCGGCCTCCAATACGTCGCAGTGGCGGTCGGCATCGGCGGCCTGACCTTGGCGCAGTGGTGGTGGCGGCGGCAGTGGCCCAGCCGCACCCAGTCGTGGACCGTCGTGACCCTCGGGACGGCCTGCATCGCGGCGACCTGCATCCTGCTGGTGGATCCGGTGGTCGGCCTCATGGGTTCCAGTTCGTTGAGCCTGATCACCGCCTACACCGCATTCCTGCACAGCCGCCGGGTATTGCACCTGACCTGGGTGGCCTCCGGCGCCGTGGTGGCCTTCCTCGGGGTCCGGGTGGGCCTCACCGACGTCTGGCTGGGGGCCGTCGGCACGCTGGTCGCGCTCCTGGTGATCCTGAGCACCTCAGCGCTGTGCCGGATGGCAGTCGAGCTGATCGAACCCGACCGCGTCCAGCATCCGAGCGAGATCGACCCGCTGACCGGTCTGCTCAACCGCGAGGCCTTCGACATGCACACCGCCACGATGCTCGGCTCCCACAGCCGCCACGACGACCAGTACCTGGTGGTTGTGGCCGTCGGCATCGATGACATGGCGCTGCTCAGCGACATGGACGGCAGCCATAGCACGTTGCACGCCCGCGTCGCCGTCGCCCAGGCGATCCGCGAGACCGTGCGCCACAAGGTTCCGCTGGCCCACGTATCCGACAGCGAGTTCCTGATCGCCGACGTGTTCAAGACCAACGATCCGTCACCCCTGGTCAACCGGATCCGCATGGCGCTGACCACCACGCCCATGCGGTTGACCGCCAGCATCGGCAGCGCGTGCAGCCAGCTGCGTCCGCTGACCGAACTGCCCACTCCGCAGATCGTCGACGCCCTGGTGGCCCTGGCCGTCACCGCCATGAACCAGTCGAAGGCCCAGGGCGGCAACCGCGCCACCTACGCCCACTTCCCCACCCCCACGATGGGCCCCGACGCCCAGGAGTGAGCCGGGCCCGTTCAGCGGGTCAGCACCGCGACGCACTCGACGTGATGGGTGAGCGGGAAGGAATCGAACACCCGCAATTCCTCCACGGCGTAGCCGTGCCGCAGATACAGCCCCACGTCGCGGGCGAATGACGCAGCCTCACAACCGATGTGGATCACCCTCGGCGCCTCGGTGGCGGCCAGCGCGTCGATCACCTCACGCCCGGCACCGGTGCGGGGCGGATCGAGCACCACGACATCGGGACGTCCCGACTGCGCAGACAGCGCACGCCGCACCGAATCGGTGACCACCGAGACCCAGGGCAGGTCGGCCAACGCGCTGCGCGCGGCACGCGACGCCCCTCGGGAGGTATCGACGGTCAGCACCCGTCCGTCGGGCCCGACCTGCTCGGCCAACGCGGCGGCGAACACCCCGGCACCGCCGTACAGATCCCACGCCGTCATCCCAGGCTGCAGCCCGGACCGATCGGCCACCAGCCCGCTGTAGAGGGCGGCCGCATCACGGTGGGCCTGCCAGAACGCCGTCACCGGCAGCATCCACTGCCGCGCGCCGATGCGCTGCACCGCCTCGTACTCGCCTTCGATCACGCGCGTCTGACTCTTCGAACCGGCCACGCGACCGTCTTTGCGGCCGGTCTTGGGGCCCGACTGCACGACGTGCCTGCGGCCGTCGGAATCCAGCACCGCGTGCACGTGCGCGCCGGGCGTCCAACGCATCTCTGCCAGTCCATCGGTCAGCTCGGCGGGCAGTTGTGCGCAGTCGAGATCGGTGAGCAACTCGGCGCTGTGGTAGCGGTGGAATCCGGCCCGGCCGTCGCCGGTCGTGTCCAGCCGTACCCGGGTGCGCCAGCCGAGTACCTCGCCGGCACCGACCGGCTCGGCGACCGCGCTCTGCTCGTCGCGCCACGTGTATCCGCCCAGCCGGGCCAACTGGTTGGCCACCACCGCGCCCTTGAGCCGACGCGCCGCACCGGGCTCGGCGAATGCCAGATCGCAGCACCCGGCACCGTCGACGCCGGCGATCCGGCACAGCGACACAACCCGGTCCGGTGACGGGTCGATCACCTCGACAACCTCTGCGTGCCAATATGATCCGCGCTCGTCAAGCACCTTGACCCGTACGGTCTCGCCGGGCAGGGCATAGCGGACGAACACCACGCGGCCGTCGTGGCGGGCCACGCAGCTGCCGCCGTTGGCCGCCGGGCCCGTGATCAGAGTCAGTTCCGTCATTCCAAAAATCCCCTGCGCGCGTCGCCCGGAGTGGCGCGAGGCTGCAGCGCCTTGAGCCGCTCCGACGAATTCAGTTGCCACGGAACCGATGTCACCATCACGTTCGGCATGAACAGCAGCCGGCCCTTGAGCCGCAACGCGCTCTGGTTGTGCAGCACCTGTTCCCACCAGTGCCCCACCACGTATTCGGGGATGAACACCGTCACCACCGTGCGCGGCGATTCCTTGGTCACCCGTTTGACGTAATCCAGTACCGGCCGGGTGATTTCGCGGTAGGGCGAGGCGATCACCTTCAACGGCACGCTGATGTCGCTGTCTTCCCACTGGTGCACCAGCGCACGGGTCTCGGCGTCGTCGACGCTCACCGTGATCGCCTCCAGCACGTCCGGCCGCGTGGCCCGCGCGTACGCCAGCGCCCGCTTGGTCGGCAGGTGCAGCTTCGACACCAGGACCACTGCGTGGTTGCGGCTCGGCAGGACGATGTCGCCCTCCTCCTCGTCTTCCCGTTCGAGTTCGCGGGCGACGGTGTCGTAGTGCTTGTGAATCATCTTCATCACCACGAACATCGCGGCCATAGCCAGGATGGCGATCCAGGCACCGGCGACGAACTTGGTGACCACCACGACCACCAGCACCGTGCCGGTGGCCGTCAGTCCGACCGCGTTGATGACCCGTGACCGCATCATGCGCCGCCGCACCGCAGGATCGGTTTCGGTGCGCAACAACCGCGTCCAGTGCCGGACCATGCCGATCTGGCTGAGGGTGAACGACACGAACACACCCACGATGTAGAGCTGGATCAGCGCGGTCGTCTCGGCGCGGAACGCCACCACGAAGGCGATCGCGGCGAAGGCCAGGAACAGGATGCCGTTCGAGAACGCCAGCCGGTCACCGCGGGTATGCAGCTGCCGCGGCAGGAAGCGGTCCTGGGCCAGGATCGACCCGAGCACCGGAAATCCGTTGAACGCCGTATTGGCGGCCAGCATCAGGATCAGTGCGGTAACGAGTGCGATGAGAAACAGACCAGGGCCGAAATTGTGGAAGACCGCATCGGCGAGCTGAGCGATCAACGTCTTCTGGTGGTAGTCCGCCGGCGCACCGATCAGCTGTTCGTGAGGCCGCTCGGCGATCTGCACCCCGGTTGCCTTGGCCAACAGGATGATGCCCATGAACAACGACACGGCGATGACACCAAGTAGCAACAGGGTGGTGGCGGCATTGCGCGACTTGGGTTTCCGGAACGCCGGTACTCCGTTGCTGATCGCCTCGACACCGGTCAGGGCCGCCGAACCGGACGAGAACGCCCGGGCCACCAGGAACACCAGCGCGAAGCCCAGCACCTCGCCGTGCTCGGGGCGCATCTCGAAATCCGCGGATTCCGCGCGCAGCGGATGGCCCAGCACGTAGATCTGGAACAGCCCCCAGCCCAGCATGATGTACATGCCGATCATGAACGCATAGGTCGGGATGGCGAACGCCGTCCCCGACTCCCGCAATCCGCGGAGGTTGAGCGACGCCAAGACGACGATCGCAATCACCGCGAACAGCACCTTGTGCTGGGCGATGAACGGAATCGCCGAACCGATGTTCGACATGGCCGAGGACATCGACACCGCAACCGTCAGCACATAATCCACCATCAGCGCGCTGGCCACCGTGAGGCCGGCGGTGGGCCCGAGGTTCGTGGTGACGACCTCGTAGTCACCACCACCGGACGGGTAGGCGTGCACGTTCTGCCGGTAACTGGCGATCACGATGAACATCACGGCCGCCACCGCCAGGCCGATCCACGGCGTCAGGGAATAGGCCGTCAGCCCGGCCACCGACAGCACCAGGAAGATCTCCTCCGGTGCGTAGGCCGTCGATGACAGCGCATCGGACGCGAACACCGGAAGGGCGATCCGTTTGGGCAGAAGCGTGTGAGAGAGCTTGTCGCTGCGGAACGGCCGCCCCAGTACCAACCGGCGCGTTGCCGTCGAAAGCTTGGACACGAGAGCCAAGACTAAGCCCGAACGCGAAAAGTCGTCACAAAGCTGTAGCGTTCGAGTGCAACGGTTGAGCGCAACAGCGCTCCTCTGTCACCGGAAAGGACCGTCGGGTGCGTGTAGTCGTCATGGGGTGCGGCCGGGTGGGCGCGTCCCTCGCAGACAGCCTGGCCCGCATCGGCCACGAGGTCGCGGTCATCGACCGCGACACCACCGCGTTCCACCGGCTCTCGCCGGAGTTCGCCGGTGAGCGCGTGCTCGGCATGGGCTTCGACCGTGACGTGCTGCTGCGCGCCGGCATCGAGGAGGCCGGGGCGTTCGCCGCGGTGTCCTCGGGCGACAACTCCAACATCATCTCGGCCCGGGTGGCCCGCGAGACGTTCGGCGTCGAGCGCGTGGTGGCCCGTATCTACGACGCCAAGCGCGCTGCCGTCTACGAACGGCTGGGCATCCCGACCGTGGCGACCGTGCCGTGGACCACCGACCGTCTGCTCAACGTGCTCACCAGGGAGACCGAGACCACCAAGTGGCGCGACCCCTCGGGCAACGTGGGCGTGGCCGAACTTCCGCTGCACCAGGATTGGGCCGGGCACCTGGTCACCGATCTGGAGGCGGCCACAGGTGGCCGCGTGGCCTTCATGATCCGGTTCGGCAACGGCTACCTTCCCGAACCCAAGACCGTGATCCAGGCCGGCGACCAGGTGTACGCAGCCGCGGTATCCGGGCACATCGCCGAGGCGCTGGCCATCGCGGCGCTGCCGCCCAGCGAGGACTTGGAGTCGCACTGATGAAGGTTGCCATCGCCGGGGCCGGGGCCGTGGGTCGCTCCATCGCCCGCGAGCTGCTCGAGAACAACCATGATGTGACGCTGCTGGAGCGCAATCCCACCCACATCGACGTCGATGCCATCCCGGCCGCACACTGGCGGCTCGGCGATGCCTGTGAGCTCACCGTGATGGAGTCGGTCAAGCTCGAGGAATTCGACGTGGTGATCGCCGCGACCGGTGATGACAAGGTCAATGTCGTGGTCAGCCTGCTCGCCAAGACCGAGTTCGCGGTGCCGCGGGTGGTGGCCCGCGTCAACGATCCCCGCAACGAGTGGCTGTTCGACGAGAACTGGGGTGTGGACGTGGCGGTGTCGACACCGCGCATGCTCGCCTCGCTCGTCGAGGAGGCTGTCGCCGTCGGCGACCTGGTGCGCCTGATGGAGTTCCGCAAGGGGCAGGCCAACCTGGTCGAGATCACGCTGCCCGACGACACCCCGTGGGGCGGCAAGCCCGTCAAACGGCTCGAGCTGCCGCGCGACACGGCCCTGGTGACGATCCTGCGCGGAGCCAGGGTGATCGTGCCCGAATCCGACGACCCCCTCGAGGGTGGGGACGAGCTGCTGTTCGTCGCGGTCACCGAGTCCGAGGACGAGCTGCGCGAACTGCTGCTGCGTCCGGCGCCGCGCTAGGCCGCCTCAGTCGGCGCTCTGCGTCGTATCCTGCGCGTGCACAGCGCGCTGGGCGGCCCTGATGGCCAGATACGTCACCAGCGCGGCCACGGCGGTCAGCGGCCAGCCCATCGCGATACGTGCGAAACCCAACCAGCCGGTCTGGTCGGAGTCGTACAGATACTGCTGCACCAGAAACCGCGACCCGAACACCGCAACCCAGGTGAGGGTGGCGATGTCGAATGCCAGCACCGCCTTACGGACCTCGCGCCAGGCCCGGTCGTGGGTGTTCACCCAACCCCAGATGTAGCCGACCACCGGGCGCCGGACGATCACCGACACCCCGAACAGCACCGCGTACACCAGAGAGCTCCAAATGCCAAGCAGGAAATAGCCTTTCGACTCCCCCACCACGTAGGCGATCAGGGCACTGACGCCCACGGCGAAGAATCCCGACACCGCGGGCTGAACGGATTCGCGGCGGATCAACCGCCAGATGAGGATCAGTGTCGCCACGCCGAGCGCGGCTGCGATCGCCGGCATCAGGCCGAACGCCGTGGACACCGGGACGAACACCACCACCGGCAGCGACGAATAGATCAGGCCGCTGACGCCGCCCATCTGATCGAGCACCGCACGTCCGCCGCCATGGGCAGGAGTCAGCGCCGGGTCACTCTCGGGGGGTTCAGGTGCGTTGCCTGTGTCCTCTTCGGGTTGGCTCACTTCTGAATTTCGTAGCGGGGGTTGTAAATCGCCTTCGCGCCGTTCTCCAGCTTGCCGACGCGGCCGTGCACCCTCAGAGTGCACCCCGATTCGATGCCCGGAATACGGCGCTGTCCCAGCCACACCAACAACACCGTGTCGGTACCGTCGAACAATTCGGCCTTGATGCCGCCGGAACACCCCTTGCCGTTACATTCCACGCTGCGCAGGGTGCCGACCATCGTCACTTCCTGGCCGCGCTGAGCGTCGATCGCTTTCAGCGCGCCGGTGTTGGCGGCCTCATCGCTGAGCTCTTCGACATCAAGCTGTTCGGGGTCTTCCGTCAGGCGTCGCGTAAGCCGGCGCAGATACCCTTCGGCCGTAGCCATGGCCTCTCCTGACCTTCTGCGGATCCACTGTGAATCCGCCCAACCAACGCCACCGTAGACCTCTTGTGCACCGAATGCCACGTGGGGTGTGGGTCGGCACGCCGACGATTTGACCGGGCAGGCACGATCGTGTGATGAGCGTCATTCTGCGCGGTGTTCCCACCGTTCTCCTGCCCGGCACCGGGTCCGACGACAACTACGTCTACCGGGCATTTTCCGATGCGCTGCATGATGCCGGCGCGCTGGTGGTGACCCCGCCACCGACTCCGGACCGGCTCGTCGAGGGCTACCTGCAGGCGCTGGACGACGCCGCCCGGTCCGGCCCCATCGCGGTCGGCGGAGTGTCCATCGGCGCCGTCGTGGCGGTGCGGTGGGCGTTGGACCATCCCGGCCGGGCCGTGGCGGTGCTGGCCGCCCTGCCGCCGTGGACGGGGACCTCCCAGCACGCCCCCGCGGCGCTGTTGGCCCGGCAGTCGGCGGATCTGCTGCGGCGGGACGGGCTGGCGGCCACGGTGGCCCAGATGCGGGCGTCCAGCCCGCCGTGGCTTGCCGACGAGTTGGCCCGCTCCTGGGTGGGTCAGTGGCCCACCCTGCCCGACGCGATGGAGGAAGCGGCCGGTTACCGCGCACCCGGCAGTGCCGAACTCGAACAACTTCGGATACCGATGGGCGTCGCGGTCGCCACCGACGATCCGGTGCACCCTGCCGAGGTCGGCTACGAATGGGTGACTGCCGCACCGCAGGCGGCGTTGCGCTCGGTCACGCTCGAACAGATGGGGCTCGACACCGGCGTGCTGGGGGCCGCATGTGTGGCGGCGCTGCAGGAGGCCGCCAGCGACACTGTCGCGAGCTGAGGCGGGGCCTCAGCCGCCGGTGATGGTGCGCAGCTGCTGCATCGCCGAGCCCTGCACGCTGCGCCGGGCCACCGGCTCGGCCGGCGGCTGGTCCTGCGGCGGGGACTGTGACGCAGCTGCGAGCTGCTGGGCGGCCTGCTGCATCGCGGCCTGCTGCGCCGCGGCCTGAAGTTGGGCGGCCATCGGCTCGGGCAGCTCCACCTGCAGCGGTGTGCGTACCGGCAGGGGGGTGTCCCCGCGACGAATCACGGTGTCAGCCAATGATGCCCGGGCCTCGTCGGCCAGTGCGTCGATGGTTTCCGGGGCGCCGTTGACCACACAGCGCACCATCCAGCGGTAGCCGTCGACACCGATGAACCGCACCACACCGCCATTACCCGCGCCGACCACCTCGCGGCCCCACGGGCCGTCCTGGATGGCCACGGAGCTGGCGTCCTTGCGCAGCGACTCGGCGAGCTCACCGGCCACCTCACGCCAGAGGCCTGCGCTCTTGGGCGCGGCGTAGGCGGCGATGGTGAACCGCCCGTTGGGCGTCACCACCCATACCGCGCTGGGCGCCCCGGCCTCGTTGAGCTCAACCTGCACCTGACCGCCGTCGGGCATGGGGATCAAGACCGAGCCGAGATCGAGCCGCCCCTGCACCGCGACGGCGGGGTCGTCGAAGTCCTCGACTTCGAACGGGCCCTGATCATCGGCCCAGTCGTCGCTCTGGTCCTCGTCAGCCGCTTCTGCCGCAGCCGGTTGTTCGACAACCTGCTCATCAGCTGTGCCGTCTGCCGAATCGTTGTTCTTGCGTTTTCCGAATGCCATCACAAACTCGCATGTCCGCCGGAGGAACCGTGGCCGCCATCGCCACGGGAGGTGTCAGCCAGGCCCGCCTCGTCGAACGAGGTCACCTCGACCAACTCGGGCAGTTCTACCCGCTGAACCAACAGCTGGGCAATCCGGTCACCGCGGTTGATCACGATCGGCGTGTGCGGATCGAGGTTGATCAGCGAGACCTTGATCTCGCCGCGGTAGCCGGCATCTACGGTGCCCGGGCTGTTGACGATCGAAAGACCCACGCGTGCAGCCAAACCCGAACGCGGGTGGATCAGGCCCACCATTCCGCGCGGAATGGCCACGGCCACGCCGGTGGGCACGAGCTCCCGTTGCCCGGGGGCCAGCTCGACATCGCGCGCGCTGTAGAGGTCTACGCCCGCGTCACCATCGTGCGCCCGGCTGGGCATCGGTAGTTCGCGGTCCAATCGGACGACCGCCAGAGAGGTGGACACGACGTCACAGATTACTCTGAGCCGCGTGTCAGACACGCGCGCAACCGCCCAAAGCGTTCACTACCGCGAACGTTTGTGGGTGCCCTGGTGGTGGTCGCTGCCCGCTGCGGTGCTGGCAGGAGTGATCGCATTCGAGATCGGGCTGGCCGCGCCGGCGATCCCGGCGTGGTTGCCGTACGTGCTCCTGTTCGGCGTGGCGGCGGCTGTGCTGATGTGGTTCAGCAAGACCGAGTTGAAGGTCGTGCGCGACAGCGGGGGCGACACCGAGTTGTGGATCGGTGACGCGCACCTGCCGACGAGCGTCATCTCGCGCGCCGCGGAGGTCCCGCGGTCGGCGAAGTCGGCGGCGCTGGGCCGTCAGCTCGATCCCGCCGCCTACGTGGTGCACCGGGCCTGGGTAGGCCCGATGGTCCTGGTGGTGCTCGACGATCCGGATGACCCCACCCCGTACTGGTTGATCAGTTCGAGGCACCCGGATCGGGTCCTGGCGGCGCTCCGCGGCTGAGCCGCGAGTTCAGCGCCAGTGGCTGAGCCGCGAGTTCAGCAAGCGCGGCTGAGCCGCGAATTCAGCTCCAGCGGCTGCCGCCGGTCAGGCGGCGCAGTCCGTGCAGATCATCACGCCGTTCTTCTCGCTTGCCAGCCGGCTCCGGTGATGCACCAGGAAGCAGCTGGAGCAGGTGAACTCGTCGGCCTGCTTCGGGACCACCCGTACCGACAGTTCCTCGCCGGACAGGTCTGCGCCCGGCAGCTCGAACGACTCGGCCGATTCTGATTCATCGACATCCACCACGGCGGACTGCGCCTCGTTGCGCCGCGCCTTGAGCTCCTCGAGCGAATCCTCAGAAACCTCGTCTGCTTCGGAACGCCGCGGAGCGTCGTAGTCGGTAGCCATCGTCTGTGTCCCCTCCCTTACCTTGCAGCAGAGCTTTGTACCAGCGTCGAACGCATTCCCCAAATGATTCGTGCCCGTATTGCCACACGTTTCACTGTGATTTACATCACAGTACCGTCTGAGCTCTGGTGCGTCAGCGAACACCGTTGCCCTTAGAGTGCATGTGTGGTCGCGCAAATCACCGACGGCACCGCCTTCGACCGACACGGTCGACCGTTCCGTCGGCGCAGTTTCGTTCCCGGCATCGTGCTGTTCGTTGCACTTGCGGTCGTGACGATGATCGTGTGGATCATCGCGCTCAACCAACCGACCGATGTGCACGTTGCCGCGGTCTGCAACAACCCGCCGCCGGCCGCTGATCCGGCGGCCCCGAAGCTGGGCGAACAGGTGGCCTTTTCGGCGATGACCGACGTCACTCCGGCCCCGCTGGCCGAGACCAGGATCCGCGTACTCAACGCCAGCGGCCAGGGCGGGCAGGCCGGTGAGGTGGCCGGCGCACTGCGCGATCTGGGATTCGCCCAACCCGAGGCGGCCAACGACCCGATCTACGCCAACACCCGGCTGGAATGCCAGGGCCAGATCCGGTTCGGCCCGTCCGGCCGCGCCGCTGCCGCAGCGGTCTGGCTGGTGGCCCCGTGCACCGAGCTCTTCCAGGACGAAAGGCCGGACGCCACAGTCGATCTGGCACTCGGCACGGAGTTCAGTGAACTCGCCAGCAACGACGACATCCGGGCCGTGCTGGCCAGCCTGCGACCCGACGCCACCGCTCCGTCGGATTCCGCACTCCTGTCAAAGATCCATACCGCCGCCTGCTAGCGCGTCGCGCAGACCGTCGGCGATGCCCGGCGCCGACGCCGCCGCATACTCGGCGCCGGGTGCGGTCGGCAACCACACCGTCGCCCCCGCTTCGGCCGCGATCAGCGCCGCCGCCGCCCAGTCCCAGACCTGGACGTCCTCTTCGTAATAGGCGTCCAACCGGCCGGCGGCAACCATGCACAGGTCGAGCGCGCACGAACCGATGCGACGCACGTCGCGCACCGCGGGCAGGATGTGTGCCAGCACACCGCCCTGCCTCGCGCGCCGGTCGGGATCGTAGGAGAACCCGGTACCCACCAGCGCCATCGACAACTCGTCGACGGCACTGCACCGCAACGGGGTCCGCACCCCTGCCCGCACCACCTCGGCGCCGTGCCCGAGTGCGGCCGAGTACACCTCGCCGGCGGGCACATTCGCCACGGCCCCGGCCACCGACCGGCCGTCGTACTGCGCGGCCACCGACACCGCGTAAGCCGGGATGCCGTAGACGAAGTTCACGGTGCCGTCGATCGGGTCGAGCACCCAACTCAGGCCGTCACGCCCTTCCTGCTGGCCGCCCTCCTCCTCCCCCAGGATCGCCTCTGACGGCCGCAACACCGCCAACCGCTCACGCAGCCACCGTTCGGTTTCGGTGTCGACGATCGTGACGGGGTCGGTTGGGGTGCTCTTGGCTCTCACGGCTCCCGGGGCCGGCGCCCCGTCGGAGTCCGCGGCGGCACCGAACACCTCGGCGCGCCGGCGCGCGACGAACTCTGCGGCTTCGGTGGCAAGTTGCTCGGCCACCGCCCTCAGGGCGGGAGCATCGAAACTGTTGTCGGTCACGGCTCTATCGCAACACCTTCCGACGGAAAAGTCGCTTCCGGGGGGATGCCGGACCGCACGCGCGGGCGTTGGCGAGCAACTAGGGTGGGGGCGCGCTTGGTTTGTCCCTACCCCTGTCCGACAGCATCCTCACCGCCTGTCCCTCAAAGGAGCACCCATGACCGCACCCGACGCGCCCGCGCCAGATCCGGTTTCCTCCGAAGCGCCTCAACGCCGCGGATTCGGCGTCGACGTCGGCGGCAGCGGGATCAAGGGCGGCATCGTCGACCTCGACACCGGACAACTCGTCGGCGAGCGGTTCAAGCTCGACACGCCGCAGCCGTCCACCCCGGAATCGGTGGCGAAGACAGTGGCTGCGGTGGTGGCCGAGTTCGGCTGGACCGGCAAGGTGGGCGTCACCTACCCAGGGGTGGTCACCGAAGGCATCGTGCGCACCGCGGCCAATGTCGACAAGGGTTGGATCGGCGTCAACGCCTCCGAGGTGATCAGCACCGCTCTCGGCGGACTGCCGGTGCGCGTACTCAACGACGCCGACGCCGCGGGCCTGGCCGAGGAACACTACGGGGCGGGCAAGGACAACTCCGGTGTCGTGGTGCTGTTGACCTTCGGCACCGGCATCGGCTCGGCGGTGATCCACAACGGGGTGTTGTTGCCCAACACCGAGTTTGGCCACCTGCAGGTCGACGGCAAGGAAGCCGAGCACCGCGCCGCCTCGTCGGTCAAGGAGCGCAAGGATTGGAGTTACGCGCGCTGGAGCGAAGAGGTGAACAAGGTTCTGGTGACGATCGAGAACGCGATCTGGCCGGACCTGTTCATCGCCGGCGGCGGCATCAGCCGCAAGTCGGACAAGTGGCTCCCCCTGCTGAAGATCCGCACCCCGATCGTGCCTGCGGCGCTGCTCAACACCGCAGGCATCGTGGGGGCGGCCATGGCCAGTCAGGTACCGGGGGCCACCGACCCGCAAGCTACCAATCGGTAACTTTGCCGGGTTGGGTCGGTCACGTGTCGAAATTTGCCGCTCGGCACGGTGAACTCCCACACTGTCGTTACAATGGTCCTCGGCGGCCGCCTACCGAATAGCGGTGAATATCCCAGCCGATAAGAACGCCAACATTCGATAGCAGACGCTTTCGGTGGACTATGCCCATACCCACCGAGAATTTCGCGAGACCGAAAGGGTGTACGTGGCAGCGACAAAAGCAAGCCCGGCGACCGACGAGCCGGTGAAGCGCACCGCTACCAAGACTCCCGCCAAGAAGGCCCCGGCCAAGCGGGCAGCCAAGAGCACTGCAGCCAAGGCCGAGGGCGGCACCGCCACCAAGCGCGCTCCCGCCAAGAAGGCGCCCGCCAAGAAGGCCGCCAAGGCCACGGCGAGCAAGCCCGAGGACGTCAACGACGATCTGGAGACCACCGACGACCTGGAGGCAGGTCCAGGCGAGGATCTCGACGTCGAGGACACCGACCTCGAGCTCGACGACGATCTCGGCAGTGACGACGACGTCGAGGAGTCGGGCGACGACGAGGACGACGAGGACGAGGCCGAGGAAGGCAAGGACGCCAAGGCAGCCGCACCGGCCGCGGGCAAGGCGGCCAAGTCCGACGAGGAGCATCCCGAGCCGTCCGAGAAGGACAAGGCCTCCGGCGACTTCGTCTGGGACGAGGAAGAGTCCGAGGCACTGCGGCAGGCACGCAAAGACGCCGAGCTGACGGCCTCGGCCGACTCCGTCCGCGCCTACCTCAAGCAGATCGGCAAGGTCGCGCTGCTCAACGCCGAGGAAGAGGTCGAACTCGCCAAGCGCATCGAGGCCGGGCTGTTCGCCACCCAGAAGATGGCTGAGTTCGTCGAGAAGGGCGAGAAGCTCACCACTCAGGTGCGACGCGACTACCAGTGGATCTGCCGCGACGGCGATCGCGCGAAAAACCATCTGCTGGAAGCCAACCTGCGTCTGGTGGTGTCGCTGGCCAAGCGCTACACGGGCCGCGGCATGGCGTTCCTGGACCTGATCCAGGAAGGCAACCTCGGTCTGATCCGCGCGGTCGAGAAGTTCGACTACACCAAGGGTTACAAGTTCTCGACGTACGCCACCTGGTGGATCCGTCAGGCCATCACCCGCGCCATGGCCGACCAGGCCCGCACCATCCGTATCCCGGTGCACATGGTCGAGGTGATCAACAAGCTCGGCCGTATCCAGCGCGAGCTGCTGCAGGACCTGGGTCGCGAGCCCACGCCCGAAGAGCTGGCCAAGGAAATGGACATCACGCCGGAGAAGGTGCTGGAGATCCAGCAGTACGCGCGTGAACCCATCTCGCTGGACCAGACCATCGGCGACGAGGGTGACAGCCAGCTCGGTGACTTCATCGAGGACTCCGAGGCCGTCGTGGCCGTCGACGCCGTGTCGTTCACGTTGCTGCAGGATCAGCTCCAGTCGGTGCTGGAGACGCTGTCCGAGCGCGAGGCGGGCGTGGTCCGGCTGCGGTTCGGCCTCACCGACGGTCAGCCTCGCACGCTCGACGAGATCGGCCAGGTCTACGGCGTCACGCGTGAGCGCATCCGCCAGATCGAGTCCAAGACCATGAGCAAGCTGCGCCACCCCAGCCGCTCGCAGGTGCTGCGCGACTACCTGGACTAGGTTCCGGGTCGGGAAGCCGACAGACAACGAGACCGGCCCCCTCCGTTCGACGGAGGGGGCCGGTTTCTTACTTGCCGTCCGAATCTTTCTTACTTGCCGTCCGAATCGGAGGAAGCCTTTCCGGACGCGGCGCCGCCACGCGAAGTGCTTGCCGCGCCGGCACTCTCGGACACCTTCTTCGCAACGTCCTTGATGCCGGTGACCGAGGACTTCACCGTCGACCTCAGCTGACCGGCGATATCGGAAACGCCGGCGCGAGCCTGCTCGCCGGCCCGCCTGGTATCCGCGAAGGCCTTCCCGGGCCTGACGAGGTTGCCGCGCGACAGATCCGTTGCACCCTTACCTCGCAGCGAGGCCGTCACCTTCTCCTCCACACTGCTGTGATCGGACCCGGCCGATGCCTGCGCTTCCTTCGGGTCGGACACCTCCGCGTTGAGCGACTTCAGCATGTCCGTGGCCGAACCGGTGGTCGGGACAGCACCCTTGACCGGATCGGACACCTTGTCGGTGAGCTCGGATACCGGCTCCGGATCCGGGGCGCTCACCTTGCCGATGGCCTTGTCGACCCGCTTGATGACCTCGGCATTGATCGCCCGGTTGAACTTGGCCACCGAGAACGAGGCATCGGCCATACTGCGGTTGATCGCCGTCGCCACCTTGATCACGTCACCGGTGGCGAAGGCGTCCGTCACCTGTTTCATGGCGGCATCGAGCTGGCGGGTCAGCGTCCGCATCTGCAGCCCGACCTCATGCCCCAGTGTCGCCTCGGGACTGAACCGCTGGCCGTTCCAGTCCACGACGGTCCAGCCGTCCTCGGGGTTTCCCTCGATGACGACGTAGTCGGTGTTGCCCAGCGCATGCTGGCTCAGCAGCATGCCCTTCTCCGCCAAGGTGAGGTTCTTGGCGTTCATCATGGTCCAGAACATGATGGTGCCGCCGTGCGAGAACACGACGACGTTGCGGTCACCCTTGTCGTACATGGTCTTCAACGCGCCGTCGACGCGCGCGTCGAACTCGTTGCCGTCGATCGAACCCGGGATTCGGGCGCCGAGCTGACCGGCGAACGCCCACGCGATCGGCGCCTTGAGGTAACCGTCCAGCGCACCGCTCTCGGGTGTGCCCTCGTAGTCGCCGGCCTCGATCTCCTGCAGGCCGGGCAGCACCTGGATCGGCAGGCCCAGATACGCCGACATCGGTTCGGCGGTCTGCTGGGTGCGGATCATCTGCGACGCGTAGATCGCGTCGTAGTTGTTGTCCCCCAGCCTGTCGGCCACCGCCTGAGCCTGCTCACGGCCCAGCGGGGTGAGCGAAGGCCCCGGCGTCGAGGTGTCGATGTTGCCCGACGTGTTGCCTGCGGACTGACCGTGACGCACGAAGGTGACCCGCATGTTCTCGGCAGCCCATGCGGGCAGCACGGACATCACGAAAAAGCCGAAGGCTATCAGCATGATGCCCAGGCCTCTCCATGTCGTTCTCGAACGACGACGCACAGCGGGTGCGGTGCCGTTGTCGAACCTGCTTGGTCGGACCATTTCCCCTCCATCTATCAGGTGGTCGAGCACGTCGTGGTGACAGCTCGGATCTGCCCCGGCGAATACGACTCCCCGACTGAGGATTTCGACGAGCGGCAACCGATTTCCGGGTGTCGACCGCCTCACTGCGCCGGGCCATGTGATCGTGCGCACTCACCGCGCGTCCGGGCGCAGCAGTCCCGCTCAGCGGTACAGCGGGAACCGGATTCCCCATGTCTCACTGCGCGGTACACCGCAGTCGGAGACAGGGCCGATGTGATGTTGTGAAGCACAGGAGGCGGATATGAAGGTCGATCCGGAGATCGCAGCGCTACTGCCCGCGCTGAATACCGGTTTCCCGGCTGTCGAGACGATGGGCGGAACCGAGGCCAGGGCCGCCGTGCGGTCCCGGTACCGACCGCCGCCGCAGCCCCGCCCGATCGGGGCGATCGAGGATCGGACGTTTCCGGGACCCGCGGGCGACATTCCCGTCCGGATCTATTGGCCGGCAGTGCCATCCGGCGTCCCGGCACCGATGGTGGTGTTCGCGCACGGCGGCGGGTTCGTGTTCTGCGACCTCGACACCCACGACGACCTGTGCCGATCACTGGCCAATGGCATCGGTGCGGTGGTGGTGTCTGTCAACTACCGCTTGGCGCCCGAGGCGCGGTGGCCGGCAGCGGCCGAGGACGTGTACGCCGCGCTGTGCTGGGTCGCGCGCCGGGGCACCGAACTCGGCGGTGACGCGGCGAAGCTCGTCGTCGCGGGCGACAGTGCCGGCGGCAATCTCGCCGCCGTGACCACAATTCTTGCCCGTGAGCGCGGCGTGCCGGAGATCGCTTGTCAGGCACTGCTGTATCCGGTCATCGCAGCGGACTTCGACACCGAGTCGTACCGGAGATTCGCCACCGGTTTCTACAACACCCGGGCCGCCATGGCGTGGTACTGGGATCAGTACGTTCCCGACACCGGGGACCGAGCCCATCCACAGGCCGCGCCACTGCACGCGGACCTGCGCGGACTGCCGCCTGCCGTGGTCGTCACCGCGGGCTTCGACCCGTTGCACTCCGAAGGCGAAGACTACGCGGCAGTGCTTGCCGCCCACGGGGTTCCGGTTGTGTACCGCAACTATGCCGGCGCCATCCACGGGTTCATGACCATGCCGTCACTGACGTTGGCCGGCCAGGCCGCACAGCAGGTGTGCGCGGATATCCGCGCCGTGCTGGACTCCTGAGCCTCCGCAGCGGCCCCTATCCGGTCAGATCCTGGTGGATGTCAAAGCCCTTGTACCCGGCGGCAGCGACATCGGCGATGATCTCGCCGTACACGCCGAAACCGCCGACGAACGGCATGAACACCCGCGGTTTGCCGGGTATGTTCGCCCCGAGGTACCACGAATTCGCCTGCGGCATGAGGGTTCCTGCGGCACGTCGGGTGCATTCGGCCACCCACTCGGCGGCGGCGTCTTCACGGGCCTCGATCGCCGGAGCTCCGTGGGCGTCGAGGTAGGCGATCGCATCGGCCACCCAGTTCAGGTGCAGCTCCGAATGCAGCACCATGTTGGCCAGCACCGAGGGCGCGCCCGGACCAGCGATGTTGAAGACGTTCGGGAAGCCCGGCACACCCAGGCCCAGGTAGGTCGCGGGCCCCTCGGCCCACGCCTCGTTGAGGGTGCGCCCGCCCCGGCCGACCACGTTCAGTTTCTGGACCGATCCGGTCATCGCGTCGAATCCGGTGGCCAGCACCAACGCATCCACGTGGTAATGCGCATCGGTGGTATCGATACCCGACGGGTCGATCCGCTCGATCGGCGTCGCCCGCAGATTCACCAACGAGACATTGTCCCGGTTGAAGGTCTGGAAGTAGTTGTCGTCGGTGCAGATTCGCTTCGCACCGATCGGATGATCCTTCGGAATCAACACGTCGGCCACCGCCGGGTCGTCGATCACGGCGCGGACCTTCTGCTCCCAGAACAGTCGTGCGGTGTCGTTGGCCTCGATGGTGACCAACTGGTCCGGGAAGGCCTTGGAGAACAACACTCCGCCCAGCTCCCAGCGCCGCTCGTAAGTCTGCTGCAGTTCCTCGGCAGAGACGTCCAGGGCGGACTTGGGATGGGGCTGGTGCGGTGAACCGCCGCCGCTGAGCATCGAGAGCCTGCGACGTTCGGCGTATCCGGCCTTCTGCGCGGCCCGCGTCTCATCGTCGAGCGGAATGTTGCCGGCCGGCACGCTGTAGTTCGGGGTGCGCTGAAAGACGATGAGCTGCTCGGCTTGCCGGGCGAGGTACGGAATCGCCTGGATACCGGAGGATCCGGTACCGATCACACCGACCCGCTTGCCGGTGAAATCAACGCCTTCGTGCGGCCAGTGTGCGGTGTGATAGACCTCGCCCGCGAACGATTCGAGACCCTCGATCGCGGGAATGTTCGCGTTGGACAGCGGTCCGACCGCCAGGATGCAGAAGCGCGCGGAAACCACGTCGCCGCGGTCGGTGCGGACCTGCCAGCGCAACGCCTTCTCGTCGAGCACCATGTCGGTCACCCTGGTCCCGAACGAGATGTCGCGCCGCAGGTCGAACCGGTCGGCCACATGGTTGAGGTAGGCCAGGATCTCCGGTTGGGTGGCGTACTTCTCGGTCCAGTTCCACTCCTGTTCGAGATCCTTGTCGAACGAGTAGGAGTAGTCGACGCTTTCGACGTCGCACCGGGCGCCCGGATAGCGGTTCCAGTACCAGACTCCGCCCACGCCGTCGGCGGCCTCGAACACGCGGACCGAAAGGCCTTGCTGCCGAAAGCGATGCAGCGCGTACAGCCCGGCGAAACCGGCTCCGACCACGACGACATCCACTGCAGCAGGTGTTACAGCGGTATCCGACGGAGCTGACTGCACTGTCACAATCGTTGCCTTTCGCTTCACTGTTCGCCTGCGTCACGTTACGAACGACCGGGTGCGCTGGACAGCAGGTGTCTCACTCACCGGTACGACTCCCGCTGGGTGAGACTCACGCCCGGACGACCACCACCGCGGTTATCGTGGCGTTCACCCTGCGGCCGCGGTGTGGCTGCATCAACGCTGGATCCAGCTCGGTTTCAACCTGAAAGGAAGTTGTTGGGATGCAAGCAGATTCGGATAGCTTGTCAGATGTCGTAGCGATCGTCACCGGTGGTGCGCGCGGCCTCGGAGCGTCCTTCGCCCGACAGATCGTCACGCGCGGGGGCAAGGTGGTGATTTCCGACGTACTCGACGACGACGGTGCCGCTCTGGCCGCAGATCTGGGCGGCAACGCGCGCTACATCCACCTCGACGTGACCGATGCCGGGCAGTGGCAGTCCGCGGTGGAGCTCGCCCTGTCTGAGTTCGGCAAACTGAACGGCCTGGTCAACAATGCCGGCATCTCGACCGGCCAGTTCATCGAACATGAACCGCTCGACCATTTCCGCACCGTGCTCGAGGTGAACCTGGTCGGAGTGTTCAACGGCCTGCAGGCCGTCATCGCCCCGATGCGCGCCGCCGGTGGCGGCTCCATCGTCAACATCTCCTCGGCCGCAGGCCTGATGGGCCTGGCGCTGACGGCCGGCTACGGCGCCTCGAAATGGGGCGTGCGCGGCCTGAGCAAGATCGCCGCGGTGGAACTCGGCACCGACCGGATCCGGGTGAACTCGGTGCATCCCGGCATGACATATACGCCGATGACCGCCCAGGTTGGCATCACCCCGGGCGAGGGCAACTACCCCAACACGCCGATGGGCCGCGTGGGCGAGGCCGATGAGATCTCCGGTGCCGTCTGCTATCTGTTGTCCAGCGCCTCCAGCTACGTCACCGGTGCAGAGATCGCCGTCGACGGCGGCTGGACGGCCGGACCGACCGTGAAATACGTGATGGGACAGTGACGATCATGAAACGACTTGAGGGACGCCGGATCCTGGTGACCGGCGCGGGATCGGGAATCGGGCAGGCCACCGCGCTGCGGCTGCTCGACGAGGGTGCCGCGGTGGTGGGCGCGGACATCTCCGCCGACGGCCTGGACGCCACCCGGCAGAGCGCACAGCAGGCCGGCACCGCTGACCAGTTCACGGTGCTGACGATGGACATCGGTGACGAGGCGTCGGTGGTCGACGGCGTGCGCACCGCGGTCGAGGCGCTGGGCGGACTCGACTCGGTCGTCAACGCCGCCGGGATGCTGCGCGCGGTGCACACCCACGAGATGACGCTGGCGGCCTGGAATCAGATTATCGGTGTCAACCTCACCGGGACGTTCCTGGTGATCCGCGAGGCGCTGCCTGCGCTGCTGGAGAACCCGCAGAGCGTCATCGTGAACTTCAGTTCCACCTCGGCAGCATTCGCCCACCCCTATATGGCGGCCTACGCGGCCAGCAAGGGCGGCATCCAGGCGATGACCCATGCGCTCGCGCTGGAGTACGGCAAGCAGGGCCTGCGGGCAGTCAGTGTGGCACCGGGCAGCATCAAGTCTGGAATCACCGATGCCACACCGGGACTCGTTCCGGCTGACAGCGACTGGTCGCTGTTCGCGAAACTGTCGCCGATCATGCCGACCACTCTGGCCTCTGGTGGTGCCGGCATGGGCGATCCGTCCGCGGTCGCCGGGGTGATCGCCATGCTGGTGTCCGACGACGGCGCGTTCATCAGCGGCACCGAGATCCGCATCGACGGCGGCACCCACGCCTGATCCCGAGCGACGAAAATGGTGGGCGGCACCGATCTTGGTGCCGCCCATCATTTTTCGCCGTGCCGCCAGGTCAGAGCGACACCATCTTTGACTCGGTGACCACGGTTGCCAGGCCTACGTGGGCATCCCGCCACAACCGCTGCACCGGGTTGCCCCGGCGCAGGGCGTCGACGTTCGAGTGACAGACGATCTCATCGAGCGCCCGCACTGCCCGGCGAGCCGCGGCGATCTGATCGCGGCGTGCGCGGGCTCGCATCCCGGTGTCGATCGGGCCGTCCAGCACCCGGTTGAAGGACGCGGTGAGCGTGTCGAGCAGCACCAGCCGCGACGCCCGGATCTCGGCGGCCGCATGTTCTTCGACCGGTCCGTCGGCACCGGTCACCTCGACATGGTGACTCAGTGCGCCCTCGGCCATGCCGATCACCGCGGCCGTGATTCCCAGCGGCGCGATGGTGCTGAGCGGGATGTGGTAGATCGGGTTGCGCAGGCCGGCATGTCCCGGCGCGGTGCCGTCGACGATGCGGTTGTGGTTCAGCAGCCGATGTCCGGGGATGAACACGTCGTCGATCGTGATGTTCTTACTTCCGGTGCCGATCAGTCCGATGGCATTCCAGGATTCGTCGTCGATCCGCAGATCTTCCCGCGGCACAAGCGAATACCCCAGGCCCTCGGCGTCGCCGGTGCCGACGACCCGGGCGCCGACGACAACCCACTCGCAATGGTCGATGGCCGCGACCGATCGCCACTCGCCCGAGAGCCGGTAGCCCCCGTCGACGGGCAGGAGCACGCCGGCCGGTGTATGAGCCGAGGCGATCCAGACATCGGAGTCGGCCTCCCACACCTCGTCGCGCAGCCGCCGGCCGGCCGAGGCCAACGCCCACGGCGGCACGCCGACCGAACCGGCAACCCAGCCCGCCGCCCCGTCCAGCCGGGCGATCTCGAGCACCGCCTCGGCGAAGTCACCTGGGTGCGTTTCGATGCCGCCGAACTCCTCGGGCTGCAGCATGTGCATCACGCCCGACTCACGCAGCGCCTCGACGGCCCGACCGTCGAGCCGGCCGAGCTTCTCGTTGACGGGCCCGAGTGCCAGTATCAGATCGGCATTCTCGTGGATGCCGTCCAGAACGTCCCTGGTCATTTCAACACCACGCATCGAAAACTCCTTGTCGCGCGTATCGCATGTTGCCCACCATGGTGAGGTACCGCTCCTTTACGCTTGCGCCGGGATCTCGCTGAGTGAGATTGTGGGGGACTCAGTGATCGACGTCCTAGGGGGCGCAGTGCCGGCATCCACCAGAAACGCGACGGCTCGGCCACGCGCCGAATCCGGTGAGGCGGCCGTTTCGATGGTGGATCGCGTCGCCCTGATCCTCAACTCCTTCGATGAACCCGGCAAACATCTACGGCTGGATCAGATCGCCACGCGCACGGGGCTGCCCCGGTCCTCGGTACATCGCATCCTCAAACAGCTGCACAGCGCCGGCCTCCTGCAACACCGCCCGGACGGCTATTCGCTGGCGGCCTCCCCGCTGCCGGTGACCCGGATGATCGACCACTCACAGCTACGCAGCGTGGCGTCACCGACCCTGTCCCGACTCCATGCCGACACCGGTCTCGTGGTCCACCTCGGCGTGCTCTTCGGCGGTGATGTCATCTACCTCGACAAGGTGGCCGGACGCAACAGCGCGGTGGTGCCCACCCGCGTCGCGGGCCACACGCCCGCGCACGCCAGCGCCTTGGGCAAGACCATGCTGGCCGAGCTTCCCGCCGAGGAGGTCGATGCCGTCCTGGGGCCGCGCCTGGCCCGGTCCACCCGGTCCACCATCAGCGATCTGGAGACGCTGCACCGCGAACTCGCGCGGATCCGGTCGCGCCACGGGCTCGCCTACGACAACGAGGAGCTGGCGATCGGTCTGACCAGCGTGGCGGCGCCACTGCGCTCGGCCGACGGCGAAGTGGCAGGACTGTCGTTGACGGGCGCGGTTCCATTGCATCGCCTGCAGCGCACGGCCCCGTTCGTGATCAGGGCGGCCCGGCACATCTCCCAGCAACTCGGCTCCCAGCAAACAGGTGCGCGCGATTCCACCTCGATGGCCACGTCGCAGGCGCAGGCCACCGACAACATGCTGTCGCGCGTGCTGCGGACACTCACCTCCGACGCCTGGGTCTGACCGGCCGGCTACCAGACGATCTCGTCGACCTCCATGCCGAACGAGTGTCGGCCGACGAGCGAGAGCACCTGCTCCACGTTGCTGGCAACGTGGGTCTGCGCGGTCTGGACATCGCGCCACACCCGTTCCACCAGCGAGTCCCCGATAGCATCACCATGCGAGCGCGCCATGAACGTTCGGATCGCCGCGACAGCGCGCCGGGAGGCCAGTACCTGGTCCCGCCGCGATCGCAGCACCAGGTCGTTGCCGGGCGCCAGATCGCCGCGCGCGCAGTCCATGAGATCGCCGAGGTTGCGTTCGATCTGCCGGTTCGACAGGTCGAGATCGCTGCACGCCATGGCCACCGGATCAACCGGCGAACCCCGCCCGGGCCGCAGTGCGGACAACACGTTCTCGGCCGCGCCCAGCAGTGGAACCGTACCCGTGTGGGTGTACATGGTGGGCTGCGGCAACCGGTACAGCGGAGCCAGCGAGCTGAGCTGGTCGCTGCTGACCCAGCCGAACGTGCGGTACCGCGGCACGACCGCACCCGAGACGACGACGTCGTGGGCACCGATACCGCGCAATCCCACGCTGTTCCACGTCGATTCCACGACGTAGTCCTGACGCGGCACCAGCGCCACCAGGAAGTCCTGGGCCGCACCGTCCTCACCGACCAGCACCGCGGCGGCCATCAGCCACGACGCGTGCAGGATTCCGGTGCACCGGCTCCACCGGCCCGACAACCGGAATTCGTCCCCGACGCGTTCGAGCCGACCGGTAGGCGCATACGACTCACAGAGCAGGGTCCGTGGATCCGGGCCCCACACGTCGCGCTGGGCCCGGTGATCGAACAACGAGAGATGCCAGGTGTTGACGCCCAACCCACCGGCCAGCCATCCCGTGGAGGTACACGCCGCTGACAGCTCACGGGTGACCGCCAGGTACTCCGCCGGGTCGGCCTCGGTCCCGCCGAACGCCTTGGGCCGCAGCATCGCAAAGAAGCCGGCATCGTGCAGGCCGGTGATCACCGAGGGATCGACGGCACCGGTACGGTCGACATCGGCCGCGGCCGCGGCGATCGCCGGCAGTGCCTGGCGTACTGCGCCGCGCACATTCTGCGTCATCGTTGCCGCCCTGTCCTGCCCGTCCGGTGTGTCACCATCGTGAATACCATTCGTCGCCCTTCCCAGGAGGTCATATGGCCGAGCCGCCCGGTGCGCCCGACGTCGAGCCCAGCCGCTCGGCCGCTGAATCGATTGCCGTCGTGCGTGATTCGGGATCCGGCCGGTTGATGCAGCCGGTGCGATACGGCGGGCGGGCAGTGCCGCCGGCCGAGTTCCTCACCGCGGTGGCCGACCTCGCCGAGCGCGACGGGTCGACGGGATGGCTCGCGGCGGCCGTCAACGCCGCCGCCTACGCGGTGGCCGGGCTGGGCGACCCTGCCGCCGAACGGGTGTGGGGCGCCGACGCCCGTGCATTGGTGACCGCTGATGCGGATCCGGTGGGACGGTTGGCCGCCGGCGACGGCCAGTTTCGGCTCACCGGTCGCTGGGAATCGGTGACCGGCGCCCACGTCGCGGACTGGCTGCTGCTGGGCGCCCTCGACGGCGAGACGGTCCGGTACGCCCTTGTCCCCCGCAGCGCGGTCCAGGTGGACGGCGACGGCGGCCCGCGTGGTCTGGACGCGGCCGGAATCGGCGATGTCACAGTGTCGGACGTGGTCCTCGACAGCAACTCTCTGTTCGCCCTGTCTGACGACAAGGCCTGGGACAGAGGCGAATTCGACGATGATCGACCTCCCTACCCCCTTCTTGCCGCAGCCGGGCAGGCGGCAGCCGTCGTCGGCGCCGCCTCCGGGGTGTGGCAGGCGCACGTCGGTCAGGTCCGCCGGCGGCTGGGCACCTCGTACGGCAGCGAGGACACCACCGAACTGACGGCCTCGGCGGTACTGGTGGCGACGGCGGAATCCGACATCGACGCCGCTCGGCTGCAACTGTCCACAGCACTGAGTGCCGATGCCGACAGCGCGGCCTCGGCGCTGCGCCAGGCCGTCACCCGCGCGCGCAATGCCGCCGACGAACTGTTGAGCAGCGGCAACCGCCACGCACTCGATGTAACGGACCCGGTGACCCGGCTGTGGTTCGACGTCCTAGCCGGATACCGCCTGACGATCCGGCGCTCGATGCCCGCCGTCGACTGAACCGGCGCGCGCCGCCAACTCGGCCAGAACCTGCGGCACCCGGTCGGCGATCCCGTACGGATCCGACACCTGATCGCCACAGGTGAGCACGCAGATCGCCATCTCGTCGCGGTAGCTCCAGCCGGTGAAGTTCAGGCCCATCGGGAACACGATCGGCCCCGACGAGATCAGCTGCTCGATCGGCGCACCGCCCCAGTACAACGTTTCCTGCGGACCGCGCATGTTGGATGCGATCAGGCTGAACATCGGACGGCGCTTCATCTTGGCCCCGAGGATCGGCAGCACACGCGAGTACAGCCAGAACAGCGGCCAATACTCCATCCAGTCATGCTGCAGCCAGGCGTCCCGCTCGGCCTGCACCTCGCGCGCTGCCCGGGTGGCCGATGCGACCGCCGCCAGGCGCTCCACCGGGTCGGCGATGTGGGTGGCGAGGTCGACGTTCCAACGCGCCACCTTGTTGCCCCATTCGGCCTCGGTTTCGGCCGGCCGCATCGACACGGGCACCACGGCGGTCATGCTCTCGTCACTGGCCTGTCCGGTCTCGGCCAGGTAGTCGCGCAGGGCGCCACCGCAGATGGTCAGGAACACATCGTTGATGGTGACGCCGAATGCCTTGGACACCCGCTTGATCTCGGTGACGTCGCACCGTCGGTAGGCGAATCGACGGCTGGCCGAGAACGGTTCGTTGAACGGCATCGCCGGTGCGGCGAAAGCCTCTGCGTAGCCCGGCTTTCCGGCCTTCTGCCGGCGGTGGATCACCCCGGTGACGGCCACGGTGCGGGCGATGATGCTGGGGAAACGGGCCAGCGCGGCGATCTGGTGACGCAGCACCAGCGGCCACCAGACCCATGGTGCGGGCCGCTGCTCGTTGCGCAGTGCGGTCCGCCCCGGCTGCGGTAGCGGGGTCGCCGGGTCGGCGCTGTACAGCGTTTCGAGCAGACGTAGCGAGGCGGTGCCGTCGGCGACGGCATGGTGGATCTTGAGTACCAGGGCGATGCGGCCGTCCTTGAGGCCTTCGACGTACCAGAGCTGCCAGGCCGGCCGGTCGCGGTCCAGGGCCACCTCGAAGATCTCGCCGATGGTCGCGGCGAGCTCCTCGTCACCACCGGGCGCGGGAGCCGTGGTCCGCTGGACGTGGTGTTCGATATCGATCTCCGGACGCGACACCCACCACGGCCGGCCGAAGCCCACCCGTGGGGACAGCAACTGCCACTGCATCGGTTCGACCTGATCGACCCAGCCCTGCACGGCGCTCTTGATCCGGTCGAACGTGAGCGGTTCAGAAACCTGGTCGGGATCCAGAACGACGGCCTTCATCGTGTGTTGCGGTTGGACCGAGCTCTCCCATGCCAGAAAGCTGTTGTCCTCGCCCTTCAAACGCCGCATTCTCAACCTCGCTTGTCCGCCGCCGATACGGCTCTCCTGTGGCTGCCATCACTCTTCACCAATCGTGTGTCCCAGGAGACAAGCTGTCTCGGCCAGCGAGACTTCAGGGCCCGCACCGGGCCCGATGCGACCTACGGTTTGCGCCATGAAGCGAGCTACTCTGCGCCCATCCAGCCTCGCCGCCAGGATCAACCGGTTCCGCGTGATCGCCCGTAGCCTCGCCGTGCTGCGTGAGTCCGGCCTGTCCGGTGGAGCGGCCGACGGGATCCGGCAGGCAAAGTTGGTCCGCCAGTTCGGCGGCTTCGCCGCCGTCATCGAAAGTGCCGCGACCCGCGATCCCAACGCCATCGCGATCACCGACGAATGGGGTGACGTGACGTTCGCCCAACTCAACGACCGGGTCAATGCCCTTGCCCGGGCCTGGAACTCACGCGGCATCGGTGCGGGCTCGGTGATCGCGGCGCTGTGCCGGGACCACCGCGGCCTGGTCACCGTCCTGGCCGCGGCCGGTAAGGTCGGGGCGCAGCTCCTGCTGATGAACACCGGGTTCGCCAAGCCGCAGCTCGCCGATGTGGCAACCCGCGAGAAGGTCACCGTGCTGATCTACGACGAGGAGTTCACCGACCTCGTCAGCGCCATCGATCCGGGCGTACGCCGATTCCTGGCCTGGACCGACGAACGCTCGGCCGCCGACGTCGAGGGTTCATTGGAAGGTCTGATCGCCGCCACCTCGCCGGCACCGGTCGCCGCGCCCGCCAAACCCGGCGGCATGACGCTGCTGACCAGTGGCACCACCGGCACACCCAAGGGCGCCCCGCGCGGCAAGACCTCTCCCCTGTTCTCCGCACAGTTGCTGGACCGGGTGCCGCGCCGCCGCGGTCAGACCTGCATGCTGGCCGCGCCGATGTTCCACGGCACCGGGCTCGGGCAGGCCGTGCTCTCGCTGGCCCTGGGCAACCGCCTGGTGCTGCGGCGGAAGTTCAACCCGGAGGAGACGCTGCGCGCGGTCCAGAACCACCACTGTGACGTACTGGTCGTCGTGCCCACGATGCTGCAGCGAATCCTGGCTCTGCCCAAGGATGTTCGCGACAGCTACGACACCTCGTCGCTGAAGATCATCTTCGTCTCGGGCTCGGCCATGCCGCCCGACCTGGTCACGCGCACCCTGGCCGAGTTCGGTCCGGTGCTCTACAACCTCTACGGCTCAACCGAACTCGCGGTCATGACCGTGGCGATGCCCGAGGATCTGAAGCACGATCCACGCACCGCCGGCCGGGCCCCGGTCGGGTGTGCCGTCCGCCTGTACGACTCGGCGGGCAACGAGATCACCGAACCCGGTGTGATCGGACGGGTATTCGCCGGCAGTGACGTGAGCTTCGCCGGCTACACCGACGGCCGCACCAAGGAATCGATCGACGGATTGCAGAGCAGCGGGGACGTCGGCCACTTCGACGACACCGGCCGCCTCTACATCGACGGCCGTGACGACGACATGGTGATCTGCGGTGGCGAGAACGTCTACCCACTGGAGGTCGAGAACCTGATCACCAGCCATCCCGAGGTCGACGAAGTGGCGGTGATCGGGGTCAGCGACGACGACTTCGGCCAGCGGCTCAACGCCTACGTGGTGCTCGTCGACGGGGCGACGCTGGGCGCCGATGAGATCAAAGACTATGTGCGGGCGAACCTGGCCCGGTACAAGATTCCCCGCGACGTCGAGTTCCTCGGCAAGCTGCCCCGCAACGCCACCGGCAAGGTGCTGCGCGGCGAGCTCACCGGAGGTGCCCGGTGAGCGGCTCACGCACCACCGAAGACACCATGAAGCGCGAGGTCGCCGGCCGGATGGGCGACGCGTTCGCCCCGATCCTCGAAGGCAGCAGTGACCCGATCGAGGCGGCGGCCGAGGTACGGGCCCGGCTCAAGGCCAGCCGCCGGCCGGCCCAGCCCGTTCCGGTGGGCAACGTCGAGGACCGCACCGTTCCCGGTCCCGCAGGTGAGATCCCGGTCCGGATCTACCATCCGGCGGACCCCGAGCCTGGCACTGCCTTGCCCGTACTGGTCTATTTCCACGGCGGCGGATTCGTGCTGTGTGATCTCGACTCACACGACTCGTGCTGCCGCAGGCTCGCCAACGGCATCGGCGCGATCGTGGTCTCGGTCGACTACCGGCTGGCACCCGAGCACCCCTACCCCGCCGCGGTCGAAGATGCCTGGGCGGCAACAGAATGGACGGCTGCCCACGCCGTCGAGCTCGGCGCTGACCCGGCCCGGATCGTGATCGCCGGCGACAGCGCGGGCGGCAACCTGGCTGCCGTGATCGCCATGACAGCCCGCGACCGGGGCGGACCCGCGATCGCGTTCCAGTTGCTGATCTACCCGGTGGTGGATCAGCGTCGCAAGTCGTCGCTGTCCAGCCCGCACACCAAGAGCGGGGTGCTGACCGCCGAACACATGCAGTGGTTCACCGCCCAATACCTCGGCGCGAGCGGCGCGCAGGCCGAGGTGTCGGCATCGCCGATTCTCGGTGACCTGACCGGACTTCCGGATGCGCACGTGCTCACCGGGGCCCTGGATCCACTGTGCGAGGAAGGCGAGGAGTACGCCCGCCTGCTCGCCGCCGGCGGCGCGACAGTGAGCGTCCGGCGTTACGAGCGGGGCTTCCACGGCTTCTTCAACCTCGCCGACCATCTGCCCGCCGCGGCGGAGGCCACCGAAGACGTGTGCGCCGTCGTCCGCGACGCCCTGAAGTCCGACCTGAACAACCAAGACCACACCTGAAAACCACTGAAAGGCAACCCATGAAGCTGAGGAACTCCCGCGCTCTGGTCACCGGCGCGAGCCGCGGCCTGGGCAAGAGCATCGCCGAGGTGCTGGCCGCGCGCGGTGTCGACGTCGCCGTCGTGGCCCGTGACGCCGAAGCGCTCAACCTGCTCGTCAAGGAGATCGGCGGCAAGGCCTACCCCACCGACCTGGGTGACCCGGCGGCCGTGGAGGGTCTGCTGGACCGGGTCGAGGCCGACGGACCGGTGGACATCGTGATCAACAACGCCGGTATCGACCACGTCGGCCGGTTCCATCAGGTCAGCCCCGAGCAGATCCGCAACCTGCTTCAGGTCAATCTGGCTGCGCCGATGGACATCTGCCGCCAGGCGATACCCCGCATGGTCCAGCGCGGGCGGGGCCACATCGTCAACGTCTCGTCGATGGGGGCGATTTCGCAGGGGCCTGGACTGACCCTGTACGGCACGTCGAAGGCCGGGCTGAGCCATTTCACCGCGGGCATCCGCGGCGAGCTCCGGGGCAAGCCGGTCGGCACCACGCTGGTCCAGGTCGGCGAGGTCAAGACCGACATGATCGACCACATCCGCGCATTCGGTCCGGCGCGGCGCACCATCGAGCGGTCGATCCGGTGGCGGATGATTCCGCGCGACCAGTTGGACCCGGCAGTGGTTTCGGCGGCGATCGCCGATGCCATCGAGAACAACCGTCGCCACGTCATCCTGCCGCGCAACATCGTCCCGATGGCGAAGTTCACCGAATTCCCCCGCCGCGTCTCCGAACTCATGCTGACCGGCATCGACCAGGACAACGACTGATGCCCGGCGTGGACCTGACCGGCAAGGTCGCGATCATCACCGGCGCCGCCCGCGGACAGGGCGAGGCCGAGGCGCGGCTGTTCGCCGCGCTGGGCGCCAAGGTGGTGCTGACCGATCTCCTCGTCGAGGAGGGTGAGCGGGTCGCCGCGTCCATCGGCGCCGCCGCCCGCTTCGTCCGCCACGACGTCGGCAACGAAAATGACTGGCGCACAGTGGTCGACACCGCTGTGCGCGAATTCGGCCGCGTCGACGTGCTGGTCAACAACGCCGCCATCTGCAAGGTGGTGCCACTGGCCGAGCAGGACACCGCCGGGTTCGAGCAGATGCTACGGGTCAATCTCATCGGCGCGTTCCTCGGCATGCAGGCCGTCACCGAGCCGATGCAGGCCGCCGGCGGCGGATCGATCGTCAACATCTCGTCGCAGGCGGGTGTGCAGGGGCTGGCCGGCTACACCGCCTACGGTGCTTCCAAGTGGGGCCTGCGCGGGATGTCGAAGGTCGCGGCGATCGAGCTGGGCCCGTTGGGTATTCGGGTCAACACCGTCTATCCCGGCATGATCGACACCCCGATGATCGCCCATCTCGAGGTCGAACGCGGACTGGGTGGCCATCCCGGTGCGCCGCTGACCCGCGTGGGCACGCCCGAGGAGGTCGCCGATGTCGTCGCCTTCCTGGCCTCAGATGCGTCGTCGTACATCACCGGCGCGGATCTGACCGTGGACGGTGGTGCCAGCGCGGGCCGGATCCCGGTGACCCCGGTCCACACCAACTGACCCCCGAGAGCAGGAGTCGGCGCCCTGCGTGCAGAGCGCCGACGCACCCTCACTGCCCCGGCAGGACCAGGATCTTGACGTGCGCCTCGGGGTCACGCAGCGCCTCGAACGCATCACCCAGGCCGTCGAGGCCGACCCGCCCGGTGATGATCGCCTCGGCATCGATCTCGCCTGCGGCCAGCCGTGCCAGCACCTTCTCGTAGGCCTGGTCGTAGGGGCCGTGACCGAAATTGATGGCGATCTGCCGCATCTGGGCGACCACCGGGATGATGGTCTCCTCGGCGAACGGCGAGGCCACCACCTGGATACGCGAACCCCACGGCAGGGTGTGGGTCAGTGTGTTCAGGGTGCCGACGCGTCCGCTGCACTCGTAGGCGATCAGGAGACCCTGCGGATCGGCCCGGGCGGTCTTCCCACTGCCCAGCAGCTCGTTGTACACGGCGATCGGATCCTGCTCGTCGGGGTCGACGACGATGTCGGCACCCATCTTCGCGGCGAGCTCGCGGCGCTTGGGTGACGGCTCCGACGCGATGACGGTGTGCGCCCCGGCGGCCTTGGCGGCCAGGATCGTTCCCAGACCGATCGATCCGCATCCGATCACCAGAGCGGTGTCCGCGGGCGTCAGACCCGACTGCTGCATATGCATCTCGCCGACGTGGAGCGGCTCGGCCAGAGCGGCGTGCTCCAGCGACAGACCGTCGGGCACGTGCCGAACCCAGAAGGCGTCAACGACGATGAACTCGCCGAAGGCCCCGTGGTATCGGTTCGAGTAGCCGATGATCGTCGGCATTCCGTTGCCCTGCTCTGTGGTGATGCCGAGCCCGGTGACCCGGTCCCCCTGGGTGAAATCCTCGACACCCGGGCCGGTTTCGACGACGGTGCCGGACCACTCGTGGCCGAGAACCACCGGACGGGTGGCGTCGAACACCGCGAATGGATACCCCGCACCGGCGGCCACCTCGACGAACCGGCACGGATCCTTGGACATGCTCAGGTCACTGCCGCAGATGCCGCAGGCGGCCACTTTGACGCGCAGTTGCCCGGGCCCGGTGGCGGGCGGTTCGGTGACATCGGTGACGGTGAACTGACCGTCGAAGTACTCCGCGGCGCGCATCACGCCCCCTGCCCGGCGAGCTGCTCGGCAGGCTGGCCGTAATAGTCGGTGTGCGCCTGGGTGATTGCGCCGATCAGGCCGCCCAGCAGGTATTCGCTGTTGTCCTCGGCGAACTGCATGCTGGCCTGCCGGCCCGCGTTGCGGTTCTTGAAGTGCGGGACGACCTCCGACGCGAACAGCTCGTAACTGCGCTTGGTGTCCTCCCAACTCGCCATGTCCACATGCATGATCAGAAGGGTGCCGAACCCGCCGGTCTTGTCGATGAGGCGTTCGATCTGAGCGATCGCGTCCTCCGGGGTACCGATGATGACCTGACCGAACTCGCCCAGATTGTCGGTGCGCCACTGGTTGATGATGCCCTCGGGCGTCTGCGCCCAGTCGGGGCTGATGCCCTGCTGCCGGTTGACGTACTCGGCGATGGCATGGATCCGGCGGCTGACGGCCCGCTCGGCTTCGGCCCGGGTCTCGGCGATGAACATCGGATTGACCAGGCGCCAGGTGGAGCGGTCCGCCTGATACCCGTTCTCGGCCGAAACCTTCTCGTACACACCCCAGTTGCGGTCGAGTACGTCGAACCCGCTGGGTGAGCTGGCGGCCAGTGACAGCAGGGACAATCCGTGCGTACCGGCGAGCACCGAGCCGTTCGGCGAGATGGTCGAGGCGGTCGCCACCTCGATGCCGGCCGGGTCGTAGGTCGGCAGCTGGGCCCGCCCGTCGCGCAGGGTGAACCAGTCGGTCGCCATGTTGACGACCTCGCCGCGCAGCAGACGCAGCACCGCCTCCAGCGCCTCGCCCTGCATGCGGCGCTGGTCGATCGGGTTGATCCCCATCATGTGTGCGTCCAGCGGGATCTTGCCCGGCCCGGTGCCGACGATCAGCCGGCCGCGGGTCTGCAGATCGAGCTGGGTGATGCGGTCCGCGGTGACCAGCGGGTGGTGGTACGGCAGCGACATCACGCCGGTGCCGAACCGGATGCGCTCGGTGCGCTCGGCCGCTGCCGCGATGAAAACGTCGGGCGCAGGAACGATTTCAGATCCGGTCGAGTGGTGCTCACCCATCCAGGCCTCATCGAAACCGAGATGGTCGAGATGCTCCATCAAGTCGATGTCGCGGCGCAGCTGCAGGGCCGGGTCGGCGTTGAGGGGGTGATAGGGCGCCAGGAACGCGCCGAACTTTATCGAACTCGAATTCCACATGCCCGGCACGTTATCTGGATCGACTGATTGGATCAAGTGATCCATAAATTTGGGCCTGCGAAACCCCTCCGGCACCGCCGTGATGGGTCAGGCCCCGAGCAGCCGATCGACGCCGCCGACGACGAACCGCACCAGGTCTTCGTAGAAGTCCCGCAGTTCGGTCTCGTCCAGCCGGTTCCCGTTGCGGCGCCATCCGTCGGCCCGGCTCAGCGCCTGGATGAAGTTCATGATCGAGATGGCCCAGCGCAACTCCAGGCGCGCCGGATCAGAGTCCGGAAACGCCCGCTGCACCTGGGTGAACAACTCCTCGGGCAGGTGCTGCTCGGTGTCGAGCATCACCGGATTGTTGTCCTGCGAGATCTGAGCGATGATCTTGATCCACCGCATCCCCCGGACCCGGTGGCGGAGCAACAGTTTCAGATACGGCTCGGTGACCGCGCGGACAAGGGCATCAGCGCTCGGCGCGTTCGGATCGGCCGCGAGTGCCGCCACGTTGGCCGCGATCTCGTCGCGCACCGGCGCACCGATGTCGGTGAGCACCGCGCGCAGCAGGTCGTCCTTGGAGCCGAAGTGATAGTGCACCGAGGCCGCGCCGAGTCCCGCGGCCGCATTGACCGCCCGCACCGACACCGCGTCCACCCCCTGGGCGGCGAACAGCCGTTCGGCAGCCTTCACCAGGCGCAGCCGCGTGGCCGCGCCCTGCCGGTTCTGGGCCGCGACAGACACCCGACGAGCATGTCACGCGCCGAGCAGGCTGCTCAGCTGCGCTCTACGCCGACGGCGTGTCGTCGGTGAGCGGCGTAAACCGACCCTCGCCATCGGGCGCATAGGTCGTGGTGGTCATCACAGCGTCCACCGGCAACGGACCGTACAGATGCGGAAACAACATCGCGTCGGGGTCCGTCGGAACTCCGGGTTCCCAGCGCACCGGATCGGTCAACTTCGCCGGATCGATGTGCAGCAGCACCAGGTCGCGCCGTCCGGAGTACAGCCGATTCGCCGGCAGATGCACCTGCTCAGGCGCCGAGAGGTGGACGAAGCCCTGCGCCCCGAGCGAGTCCGGACGGTGCTCACCGCTACGCTGAGCCGTCAGCCAATCCTCGACGCTGCACAAGTGAACCAGGACACGCGGGGATGGATGCATACCGTCAGCTTGCCGGGCCAGCAACACGGCGGCCAAGTGAGACACGACACACCGGTGAACCCTTGGGGAACAAGGCCGGAATCCAAAACGTCTGACAGAGTAGACATACGCAATCAAGGCGCCTTTGCCGAGATGCGCAGAGCAGAAGACGGAGGAGCCATGAACGCAACTCTGACAAGCCCGGAGCTAACCAGAGCCGACCGCTGCGATCGTTGCGGTGCGGCCGCACGCGTGCGCGCGAAGCTGCCCTCGGGGGCCGAGTTGCTCTTCTGCCAGCACCACGCGAACGAGCACGAAGCAAAGTTGGTCGAGCTGGCAGCAGTGCTGGAGACCAGCGCGGCAGACGCCTGACCGCCAACAGCCGGCACCACCCGCCTGGGCAGGAGCACGTTTCGTCAGTAATGCTTGACTGGTCATGACTGGCCAGCCGCTTCCAGTACCACCATCACGCCACCACATCTGGCATCTCACTCGACGCACGTTGTCGAAGAGCTGGGACGATTCCATCTTCTCGGAATCGGCACAGGCGGCGTTCTGGTGCGCGTTGTCACTTCCTCCCCTGCTACTGGGGATGCTCGGCAGCCTGGCCTACATCGCACCGTTGTTTGGGCCGGACACCCTGCCGACGATTCAGGATCAGCTGATCAACGCGGCGAACAGCTTCTTCTCCCCCAACGTCGTCAACGAGATCATCGAACCGACGATCCGCGACATCGTCAGGGGCGCCCGCGGCGAGGTGGTGTCGGTGGGTTTCGTGATCTCTTTGTGGGCCGGGTCGTCGGCGGTGTCGGCGTTCGTGGACTCCATCGTGGAGGCCCATGATCAGACGCCGCTGCGGCATCCGGTGCGGCAACGCTTCTATGCGTTGGGCCTGTACGTCGTCATGCTCGTCTCTGCCATCGGGATAGCGCCGCTGCTGGCGCTCGGGCCGCGGGCGGTGTCCGAGCACATTCCGGACAGTCTGGACAACGCACTGCGCTACGGCTACTACCCGGCGCTGTTCCTCGCGGTGTTCGTGGGGGTGACTGTGCTGTACCGGGTCTCACTGCCGGCTCCGATCCCGACGCACCGACTGGTGCTGGGAGCGGTGCTGGCGACGGTGGTGTTCCTCGTCGCCACGTTCGGGCTGCGGATCTACCTGACCTGGATCACGAGCACCGGCTACACCTACGGCGCACTCGCCACGCCGATAGCGTTCCTGCTGTTCGCGTTCTTCCTGGGTTTTGCCATCATGCTCGGCGCCGAACTGAATGCGGCGATCCAAGAGGAGTGGCCGGCGTCGGACACGCATGCCAGGCGGCTGCGGGAATGGCTGGAGGACAAAGCCCTCAACGGCTCCCACAATGACGAGGCCCAGGCGCCGGCAGAAACACCCGCGCCCGAGCCGGTCGAACCGCCGCCGCCTACTTCTTGAGCGATTCGTAGATCTTCTTGCAATCCGGGCACACCGGAGAGCCCGGCTTGGCCGACTTGGTCACCGGGAACACCTCGCCGCACAGCGCGACCACATGCGTGCCCATGACCGCACTTTCGGCGATCTTGTTTTTCTTGACGTAATGGAAGAACTTGGGGCTGTCGTCGTCGGTCCCGTCGTCGACGCGTTCGTCGGTGTCCGGGCGCTCGATGGTCTGGGTCTGCATAGTTTTATTGTGCCTGGCTGCGGGGCATAGGGAAATCCGCATGCCACGACCCGGTCAGGGTGTGGAACAGTAGAGGCATGAAACAAAGCCACGAGCTGAGTTTCGACGACGATTTCGGCGACGATTTCGGCAAGGAAGCCCGCCCGGTTCTCATCACCAAAGCCGCACCTGCCTACGAAGTGCAGCACCGCCAACGCGTCCGCAAGTATCTGACGTTGATGGCCTTCCGCATCCCGGCGCTCATCCTCGCCGCGGTCGCCTACAACATCTGGCAGAACGGACTCATCTCGCTCGCGATCATCGTGGCGTCGATACCGTTGCCCTGGATGGCCGTGCTGATCGCCAATGACCGTCCCCCGCGAAGCGCCGAGGAACCACGGCGTTATGCCGGCCGCGGCGAGCGGATCCCACTGTTCCCCACCGCAGAGCGGCCGGCGTTACAGAAGGACCCGTTTATGCCACCGCAACCGGACGCAGCGCGGACCGACCGCGATGAGCCCAGCTGAGCGGCTTCTTTAGCCATTCTCAGGACATTCTCAGGTCGGTTCGGAAAAACCGCAGCTCAACGGGCATGAATCCGGCGGTCGGCGGGAACTCTCATGGGGTCTACGACGTTGTAGATCATGACAGTTCGAGCTGATCAGGAGGCCGTCATGGCAAATGCCACCACAAGCCGCGTCGACAGTGATCTGGATGCCCAGAGCCCTGCCGCCGACCTCGTGCGCGTGTATCTGAACGGCATTGGCAAAACGGCGTTGCTCAACGCCGCCGATGAGGTAGAACTCGCAAAGCGCATCGAGGCGGGCTTGTACGCCCAGCACGTGCTGAACACCAAGAAGCGCCTGGGCGAGAACCGGAAGCGTGATCTGGCCACCGTCGTCCGCGACGGTGAGGCAGCACGGCGGCACCTGCTGGAGGCCAACCTCCGCCTGGTGGTGTCGCTGGCCAAGCGCTACACCGGTCGCGGCATGCCGCTGCTGGATCTGATCCAGGAAGGCAACCTGGGCCTGATCCGCGCGATGGAGAAGTTCGACTACTCCAAGGGCTTCAAGTTCTCCACGTACGCCACCTGGTGGATTCGCCAGGCGATCACCCGCGGGATGGCGGACCAGAGCCGCACCATCCGGCTCCCGGTCCACCTCGTCGAGCAGGTCAACAAGCTGGCGCGGATCAAGCGGGAGATGCACCAGAACCTGGGCCGCGAGGCCACCGACGAGGAACTGGCCGAGGAGTCCGGCATCCCGGTCGAGAAGATCAACGACCTGCTGGAGCACAGCCGGGACCCGGTGAGCCTGGACATGCCGGTCGGCACCGACGAGGAGGCCCCACTGGGCGACTTCATCGAGGACGAGAATGCGATGTCCGCCGAGAACGCCGTCATCTCCGAACTGCTGCACACCGACATCCGCCACGTGCTGGCCACGCTCGACGAGCGTGAGCAGCAGGTGATCCGGCTGCGGTTCGGCCTCGACGACGGTCAGCCCCGCACCCTCGATCAGATCGGCAAGCTGTTCGGTCTGTCCCGCGAGCGGGTCCGCCAGATCGAGCGTGAGGTCATGTCCAAGCTCCGCAACGGCGAGCGTGCGGACCGGCTCCGCTCCTACGCCAGCTAGTCCCTCCGCCAGATGTGCCCCGTCGGTTTCCGGCGGGGCACGTCGCACATCTGGAGCTGTTTCGGGCCTCGCCGGGCGGTTCCGGGCCCATGTCCTGGGGTTTTGCCCCAGGCTGTGAGGTGCCCGACGCCCCGATGTTGCGCCGCAGTTCAAGAGCCGGAAACGGTAGACTGAGCCGTGACGTTTGGGCTGGGAAGGCGCGCATGAACGATCTGGTCGACACCACCGAGATGTACCTGCGGACGATCTACGACCTCGAGGAAGAGGGCGTGGTGCCGCTGCGCGCCCGCATTGCCGAGCGGCTCGACCAAAGCGGTCCGACGGTCAGCCAGACGGTGTCGCGCATGGAACGCGACGGCCTGCTGCACGTCGCCGGTGACCGCCACCTGGAGCTGACCGACAAGGGACGTGCGCTGGCGGTTGCCGTGATGCGTAAGCACCGGTTGGCCGAACGGTTGCTCGTCGACGTGATCGGGTTGCCGTGGGAGGACGTCCACGCCGAAGCCTGCCGCTGGGAGCACGTGATGAGCGAGGACGTGGAGCGGCGCTTGGTGCAGGTGCTCGACAACCCCACCACCTCGCCGTTCGGCAATCCCATCCCGGGCCTGTCGGACCTCGGCGTCGGCGCAGCGGGCTACGACGATGTCAGCCTGGTCCGGCTCACCGAACTCCCGGTCGGGCTGCCGGTGGCCGTGGTGGTCCGCCAACTCACCGAACACGTTCAGGGCGACACCGAACTCATCGGTCGACTCAAGGATGCCGGCGTGGTACCCAATGCGAGGGTCACCGTCGAGGCCAATGACCACGGCGGCGTGATGATCGTGATCCCGGGGCACGAGCAGGTCGAGTTGCCCCATCACATGGCGCACGCGGTCCGCGTCGAGAAGGTCTAGCCACTCAACCGGCCCTGCGGCGCCACGTCCGCCGTGGCGGCAGTTGCACGCCGAGCTGTTCGGCCAACCGATAGCCGGTGACCGCCAGCTCCCGGATGCGCTCCGGCCGCATGCCCGCTTGTAGCGCGGTGTCGAGCATGCCCGCCATCCGGTGCGTGGGCCGTGCGTCCAACGCGGCATCGAGCGATACCCCGGCCAGCGGCCCGTCGCCCCGCGCATACGCCGAGAAGGCCAGCAGAACAAGCGCTTCGGCGCGCCACGGATCGGGCAGATTACGGGCCAACAGCGCCCACAACGCTTCGGCCTGCTCCGCGCACTCCCCGACCGCCAGCGCATAGAGCGTGTCGCGGACCCTCGGATCGGCCAACCCGACGGCCAACCGCGCCAACTCGGTACTGCCGGGCGCATCTCCCTCGGCCACCTGCGCCGCTGCCCGCATTGCGGCCTCGACGTCCCCGCGCACCTCGTCGTCGGGCCGGATGTCCGGGCACCCCGGCCGCTGCGCCGCGAGCTCCAATGGCCGTTTCATCGAGGCCGCGGCCACGAGGTCCGGCCGGATCACCCGAAGTAGCTCGTCACGGCTGCCGTAGAGCCGCCGGCCGTCGAGCACCGCAGCTGCCGCCAGTGGTGACGCGCCCGGGTCGTCCACGTATCCCTCTGCGCCACAACCGTCGGCGCAGTGCCAGAACCCCCCGGCGGCCACCTTGTCCACCACGTGCGCGGCGTAGAGCTCGATGCCGTCCGCGGCCAGCGCCTCGTCCAGCACCGCCGCGAGGTCGCGGTAGCGGTCATCGCACACCCGGCAGTCCCGGCTGTGATCGTCCACGACCACAGCGATCACGGCGTCCGCGCCGGCGTTCGCCGCGAGGTCGACGAGGTGCGCGACGCGGCCCGACATGTCGTCGGCCAGATCGGCGCGCATGACGCAGCCCAACTCGCCCCGGTCGACGGTGACGAGCACGAGGCTGCGGTGCGGGACGAAGCCGAGCACCGCGGGCAGTGCGGCGATCAGCGCGCCGGGGCGGTTGAGGTGGAAGTCGAACTCGGGCGAGGAGGGCGATGGTGTAGTCATGGCCCGACCGTGCCAACCCGCCCCGTCACCGATCGCGGCCCGAACCGGGCGGCGGCAGTGGTTGGGGATGGACTCTGCGCTGGGGATAACCCGTTTGTTCACTCGGTATTCGGCGTCAGCCACATGTGCCGGTTCCGCAACCCCGCGTAGACAGTTGACCCATGGGTTCGATGCAGGAATATGACCTCGTTGTCATCGGTTCGGGTCCTGGGGGCCAGCGCGCCGCCATCGCCGCAGCGAAACTGGGCAAGACCGTTGCGGTGATCGAGCGGGGCATGATGCTCGGCGGAGTGTGCGTCAACACCGGCACCATTCCGTCCAAGACGTTGCGTGAGGCCGTCGTCTACCTGACCGGTATGAGCCAGCGCGAACTCTACGGCGCGAGCTACCGCGTCAAGGACAAGATCACCCCCGCCGATCTGCTGTCCCGCACCCAGCACGTCATCGGCAAGGAGATCGACGTCGTGCGGTCTCAGCTGATGCGTAACCGCATCGAGCTGTACACCGGGCACGGCCGATTCTCCGACGAGCACACGATCCTCGTCGAGGATCCCAACCGAGCTGAATTGGTCACTGTCCGTGGCCGTTTCATCGTGATCGCCACCGGAACCAAACCGGCCCGACCGGCCGGCGTCACGTTCGACGAGGCACGCGTGCTCGATTCCGACGGCATCCTCAATCTCGCGACCCTGCCCACCTCGATGGTGGTGGTCGGCGCCGGGGTCATCGGCATCGAGTACGCCTCGATGTTCGCGGCGCTGGGCACCAAGGTCACCGTGGTGGAGAAGCGCGACGACATGCTGGAGTTCTGCGATCCCGAGATCATCGAGTCGTTGCGCTTCCACCTCCGCGACCTCGCGGTGACGTTCCGGTTCGGCGAAGAGGTGACCGCCGTCGACATCGGCACCTCGGGCACGGTGACCACCCTCGCCAGCGGCAAGCAGATCCCCGCCGAGACCGTGATGTATTCGGCCGGACGCCAGGGCCAGACGGATCACCTCGACCTGGCCAACGCCGGTCTGGAGGCCGACGCCCGCGGCCGCATCTACGTCGACGACAACTTCACCACCAAGGTGGACCACATCTACGCGGTCGGCGACGTCATCGGATTCCCGGCGCTGGCCGCGACATCCATGGAGCAGGGCCGGTTAGCCGCGTACCACGCCTTCGGCGAACCCACCAAGGCCATGATGAGCCTGCAGCCGATCGGCATCTACTCGATCCCTGAGGTGTCGTTCGTCGGGGCGACCGAGGTCGATCTGACCAAGGATTCGATTCCGTATGAGGTCGGCGTATCCCGGTACCGCGAACTGGCGCGCGGGCAGATCGCCGGGGATTCCTACGGGATGCTGAAACTGCTCGTGTCCACCGAGGATCTGCGGCTACTGGGGGTGCACATCTTCGGTACCAATGCCACCGAGATGGTCCACATCGGGCAGGCCGTGATGGGTTGCGGCGGCACCGTCGAATACCTCGTCGACGCGGTGTTCAACTATCCGACGTTCTCCGAGGCCTACAAGGTCGCGGCGCTGGACGTGATGAACAAGCTGCGCGCGCTCAACCAGTTCCGCTACTGACAGTCCGATTCGAGGGCCGCCGGCGCCGCGTCGCCGGGGCCGTCGGCCTCGGCGCGGACGAGCAGGCGCGCGATCCGGTCGTCGAAGCGCGGTGAGTAGGACACGTCGTCGTCGCAGCCGCCGCCGTCGAGTCCGCCGACCAACCCGGTCACCGTCGACCCCGAAACCCACGGGGCACCGCTGAAACCATCGGTCACGCCCGCACAGGCCAGGGCCGGGAATCCCTGCAGTGACGACTCGGTCGCGCCGCGGCACGCCATCGGGCTGCCGCCTTCACCCATCGGGTAACCGGTCACCGTCACCGGGCTGCCCGCCGCCGGCGCCGACCCCAGGGTCAGCCCGCCACCGGATTCGGCCAGCAGGCTGGCGGTGGAATCCCCGGTCACCCGCACGATCGCATAGTCGGCCTGAGGATCCTGGTTGGCGAGCCAGCGCGAGTCCAGATACACGCTGCTCACGTGCCAGGTGTCACCGGCGCCCGCGCCGAAACCGGGGACGAACGTGGTGTCGACACCGTCGAGCAGGCAGTGCGCGGCCGTCAGGATGAGGTCAGCTGTCGGGGTGGCCAGCACCGACCCGCTACAGGTGTGCGTCGTGGTATCGCCCAGGAAGAGCGCCCCCACCCGACGATCCGGCGTCACCGACTCGACCCCGGCCTGCGACAACGCGCTGGCCGCAGCCGGTGTGCTGCTCGGCGGGGCGGTCGTGAGGCTGGCTGCCGCCCCACCGGTGGTGGGGCCCGGAACGGTGCACGCCGCCGCCCCGGCCGCCGTCAGGGCAGCCGCGACTGTGAATTTCGCCATCCGGGTCGCGCGCATCATCACGATTTTGCCTGATCGCGCGGAGAACTGCCGGAATGCGACCCCCAGCCCGGCGCGTTCGAACGCACAAGCGGGGCGGAACGAACCCGCAGGACGGGTATGCGGGACACTGGACGATACGGCGGTAGGCCGTCACAGCGTCCTACCGCAGCGAGGAGACGAAGCGAGATGACCGACACCAGCGACACCCCCGATCAGCACTACCAGCCCGACCAGAGCGGCATGTACGAGCTTGAGTTCCCGGCCCCGCAGCTGTCGTCTTCGGATGGACGCGGCCCGGTGCTGATCCACGCGCTGGAGGGTTTCTCCGATGCCGGCCACGCGATCCGCCTGGCCGCCGAGCATCTCAAGGACACGCTCGACACCGAGCTGGTGGCCTCCTTCGCCATCGACGAGCTGCTCGACTACCGGTCGCGCCGGCCGCTGATGACATTCAAGACCGACCATTTCACCAGCTACGACGAACCCGAGCTGAACCTGTACGCGCTGCACGACGGCGTGGGCACGCCGTTCCTGCTGCTGGCCGGCCTGGAGCCGGACCTGCGGTGGGAGCGGTTCATCACCGCGGTGCGGCTGCTCGCCGAACAGCTCGGGGTCCGCCAGGTGATCGGCCTCGGCACCATCCCGATGGCGGTGCCCCACACGCGCCCCGTCATGCTCACCGCGCACGCGAACGACAAGGAGCTGATCGCCGACCACACCCCGTGGGTCGGCGAAGTCCAGGTTCCGGCGAGCGTCTCCAACCTGCTGGAGTTCCGCATGGCCCAGCATGGGCACGAGGTGGTGGGGTACACCGTGCACGTCCCGCACTACCTGGCCCAGACGGCCTATCCGCCGGCTGCCGAGGCGCTACTGGCCGAGGTCGCCCGGACCGGTTCGCTACAACTGCCGTTGGAGAAACTTTCCGAGGCCGGAGCCGAGGTCTACAGCAAGATCAACGAGCAGGTAGAGGCCAGCGAAGAGGTGGCTCAGGTGGTGACCGGGTTGGAGCGCCAGTACGATGCGTTCGTTGCCGCACAGGAGAATCGGTCTCTGCTGGCGCGGGATGAGGAACTGCCCAGCGGTGATGAGCTGGGAGCCGAGTTCGAACGGTTCCTCGCCCAGCAGACCGGTGACAAGCACAAGGACGACAGGTACAAAGACGGGCGGGACGGCTTCGGCGACGGCTTCCCGAACGGCGACAACCACTCATAGCAGCCCGACACCGGGCGAGGGCGAGGTTGACCAGCATGACCGAACGCAAGCCCCATCTGCGGACCGTCCGCGAGCTCACCCCGACGCTCGAATACCGCACGATCCACGGATACCGACGGGCCTTCCGGGTGGCCGGATCCGGTCCGGCGATCCTGCTGATCCACGGCATCGGTGACAACTCGACCACCTGGCACACCGTGCAATCGGCGCTGGCACAACGGTTCACCGTGATCGCTCCGGATCTGCTCGGCCACGGCAGCTCCGACAAGCCGCGTGCGGACTATTCGGTCGCGGCGTACGCCAACGGCATGCGCGACCTACTCAGCGTGCTCGACATCGATCGGGTGACCGTGGTCGGACATTCACTCGGCGGTGGCGTGGCGATGCAGTTCGCCTACCAGTTCCCGCAGTTGGTGGATCGGCTGATCCTCGTGGGCTCCGGTGGCGTCACCAAGGATGTCAACGTGGCTCTGCGGGTGGCCTCGCTCCCGATGGGCAGTGAGGCGCTGGCCCTGCTGCGACTGCCCCTGGTGCTGCCGGCGTTGCAACTGGCCGGTCGGGCCGCGGGCACCGTATTGGGCTCAACCGGTCTCGGCCGCGACATCCCGGACATGCTGCGTATCCTCGCGGATCTGCCGGAGCCGACGGCATCGTCGGCGTTCGCCCGGACCCTGCGCGCCGTCGTGGACTGGCGCGGCCAGGTGGTGACCATGCTGGACCGCTGTTATTTGACCGAATCGGTGCCGGTCCAGTTGGTCTGGGGTGAAAGCGATTCGGTCATCCCCGTCAGCCACGCGCACATGGCGCACGCCGCAATGCCCGGTTCCCAGTTGGAGATTTTCTCCGGATCCGGGCATTTTCCGTTCCACGACGATCCCGACCGCTTCGTCGAGGTGGTCGAACGCTTCATCGACACGACCGAACCGTCGGTGTACGACCAGGACCGGCTCCGCAGCCTGCTGCGCAGCGGCCGGACCGAGGCGACGATGAGCGGGCCGTTCGACACTCAGATCGCGGTGCTCGACGCAATGGACGCCGACGAGCGCAGCGCCACCTGACCTGCTCCCCCACGAGGTTCCCCGAGCGGCCCTCCCGGACGGCGCGGGCCGCGACGTAGCATCGGTCTATGGCCATCGACGTCACTGTTTTGCGTGTGTTCACCGACTCCGAGGGCAAGCACGGCAATCCGCTCGGCGTGGTCGACAACAGCAACGTCGCCCCCGCCGACCGTCAGCGGATCGCCACCGAATTGGGTTACAGCGAAACGGTATTCATCGATCTTCCGCAGCCGGGCGGTAAGTCCGCCAGTGCCCACATCTTCACACCGGTCGCCGAACTGCCGTTCGCAGGACATCCCACGGTCGGCGCATCGTGGTGGCTGCGCGAAAAGGGGTTGCCGGTCAACACATTGCGGGTGCCCGCCGGGATCCTTCCCGTCGAGTACGACGACGATCGCGCCATCGTCAATGCCCGCTCGGAATGGGCCCCGGAATTCGCCATCTATGACCTGGCCACGGTCGACGAGGTGCTCGCCGCCGACCCTGACGATTTCGATGACGCCTACCTGTGGGCCTGGAGCGACGAAGCGCACGGCACGTTGCGATCCCGATCCTTCGCCTCGCATCTCGGGATTCCCGAAGACGAGGCCACGGGGTCGGCGGCAGTACGGATGACCGACTATCTCAGCCGGGATCTCACGATCCTCCAGGGAAAGGGTTCGGTGATCGAGACCCGCTGGAGTCCGGAGGGCTGGGTACGTCTGGCCGGCCGCGTCGTCAACGACGGCACAACCCAACTCGACTGAGCTACGCCTCGGCGCGATGCGCCCGCAGGGCTTCGATTTCGCGCTCGAAGTCCTCGGCGGAGGAGAATGACCGGTACACCGAGGCGAACCTCAGGTAGGCGACCTCGTCCAGTTCGCGGAGCGGTCCGAGGATCGCCAGGCCGACCTCATTGCTGGGGATCTCCGGCGTGCCGAGGCCGCGGACCGCGTCCTCGACCTTCTGCGCCAAGACATTGAGCGCATCGTCGTCGACCTGCCTGCCCTGACAGGACCGGCGCACTCCGCGGATGACCTTCTCCCGACTGAACGGCTCGGTCACCCCGCTGCGCTTCACCACGGCCAGCACCGCGGTCTCCACAGTGGTGAACCGACGTCCGCACTCCGGGCACGACCGCCGGCGCCGGATGGCCTGCCCCTCGTCGGTCTCGCGGGAATCGACGACACGCGAATCAGGATGACGACAGAACGGACAATGCATTACCGCTCCTTCGTCATGCCGCCGGACAACTAGTTCGAGCGCCCTTGAGCGTACCCGCGATGCCCTCGGCAGACTCACCGCCGGGTCCAGTGGCATGTAGGTGCTCACGCCGACACCGGCCAGTGATGCTGCCTGCCAGGACGTTTCAGCGGACATTGCGCTGCTCAGCCAACCGGTGCGAGCAGTGTCTGCCCGGCGTCGACCGCGGCAGAGTCGAGTTGGTTGAGGTCACGAATCTGCTCGACGACCCGGGCCACCGGAGCATCCGGGGCAACCCGGCGTGCCACCTGCTGCAGCGACTCCCCGGACTTCACCTGGACCACCGCGAGTTCCGCCGGCTGCGGGCTCTCGGCCCCCATCACCCCACCGAGTTGGGCCACCAGGCCGAGCCACACCGTGATACCGGCGGCGACCAGGGCCAGTAACACCGTGGTCAGCGGCGTGATGGGCCGGCTGCGGTGCGACGCCCGCGACATCAGCACACCGGTTCCGCGGTAGTGGACCGCACCGGCGGCGGGGCGGGCACGGCCCGGGCGCTGCGCCCGCTGCACCCGGCGTACCGGCCGGGCCACACCGGTACCGAAGGTGGCGCTGCCCCTGGCGCCTGCGGCGCAGCGGGCCCGCTGCGGTGAGGACTGGGGCACGGCCCGAACAGCGCGGGAACGGCTATCGGCGGGGATATCGATGATCGCCATCTGACTGCCTTTCGGTGGACTCTTTCGCTCTTGTGTTCGAACATACTCGCTCAGGTGTTCGATTGATAGAACATGTGATCGAACTGTTGCCAAACGATAGAACAGGGCACCGACAAGTTCCGGCCACGAACCCCGCGCACGAGCACGAACCGCCGCCCCATGCGCCCCACCAGCAGACACGCCCACAACACGCGTCGAACACATGTTTGATTAATGTTCGATCAGGGACTACATTCGGCCCCATGAGCGACGACCGCAGCAGGGACGGCAACACGGAAAGCCCGGCCGGATCGGACGGCGCGGGTCCACGCCGGGCCGAGGGCGGCCTCACCGACCGGCAACGCACCATTCTCGACGTGATCCGCGCGTCGGTGACCACTCGCGGCTACCCGCCCAGCATCCGCGAGATCGGCGATGCGGTCGGATTGACCTCGACCTCGTCGGTCGCCCACCAGTTGCGCACCCTGGAACGCAAGGGCTACCTGCGCCGCGATCCCAACCGCCCGCGCGCTGTCGACGTGCGCGCCGCCGACGATCCGACGGCCGCCGCACTGGTGTCCACCGACGTGGCCGGCTCCGACGCGCTCCCCGAGCCGACGTTCGTGCCGGTGCTCGGCCGTATCGCCGCGGGCGGCCCCATCCTGGCCGAGCAGGCCGTCGAGGACGTCTTCCCGCTGCCCCGCGAATTGGTCGGCGAGGGCTCACTGTTCCTGCTCAAGGTTGTCGGCGACTCGATGGTCGATGCGGCCATCTGTGACGGCGACTGGGTGGTGGTACGCCAGCAGAGCGTGGCCGACAACGGCGACATCGTGGCAGCCATGATCGACGGCGAGGCCACCGTCAAGACGTTCAAGCGGACCCGCGGTCAGGTCTGGCTGATGCCGCACAACCCGGCATACGACCCGATCCCGGGCAACGACGCAGCGGTGCTCGGCAAGGTCGTCACCGTGATCCGCAAGATCTGACCGGACGAGGGCCCGGCCTCACCTGACGGCTGCCGAGCCCCACAGCCCTCAGTCCGTGCGCACGAACCCGTTCGTGCGGGCGAATTCCTCACTGGCGAACCAGATCTCGGCCACTGCGTCGTCGTACTCGCTACTGTCGGGCGCCCAGTACCGTCCGGACTTCGTGTCCGCCTTGATCGGATAGCCCTCCGGCGCACGGTGGGGATCGTCCAACGGCAGATGGATAGCGGTGGCAGTCGGTATCTCGTCGAGTTCGATGGCGGCGTGGCGCCCGCTGTGCGCCTCGCTGCTGTATGCCTCGGCCTCGGTGATGACGCGGGTCGGCGCGGTGTCGACGTTGTCCTGATCGCTCGGGACCGCCAGGCCGCTCAGCCCTGCGAAACCCTGTGCCTCACGCACTCCGCCCACCGGACCGGGCATTGACCCGGTATCCACCAGGTCCTCGTCCACGAGTTCCGCTTCGATGTCGTCGACATCGTCGCCCTCGGCGACCTCCTCGAATTCGGCGTCGATCGGCGTATCGAGATCCTCGTCGCCGAAGTCGTCGTCCTCGAAGTCGTCATCTTCATAGTCGTCTTCGAAGTCGTCATCGTCGTCATAGTCGTCGAAGCCCTGCTCCCCGACCAACTGCGAGGAATCCTCCGGCGGTTCCTCCTCCTCGCCCGGCACCCCGTAACCACTGGCCGATCCGTGCGGAGCGGCCCACTGGCTGACCGGAATGGCGATATCGGTGGGGCCGTCGTACGGAGACGCCGCGCCTGAAGATTCCTCGCCCGGGCCGGCGAACCGCGCCGTCGCGGCGTCGCCGTACGCAGCGCTCGGGCCGTAGCCGTTGGCCGCGTCGGAGCCACCGCCATCGCGGTACTCATCGTGGTCGTACCCACGCGAGCCGTAGCGCGCGTCGTCATATCGACCCTCGTCGTAGGACGAATCTCCCGGTCCGCCGTCGTAGTCGTCGTCGAACGGATCGTGGTCGAAGTCGTCATCGCCACCGGCGCGGCGACGGTGCCACAGTGCGGCACCGACGATCAACCCGGCGAGCAGCACGACCGGGATCACCGCGATCAGCCACCACCAGCTCCAATGCCAGGAGAACGGCTTCTTGCTGTCGGTGTCGGAGGGCTGCGGTCCGGCCGCCGGGGTCTGCCCGAGTCCGGGAACCTGCAGTCCGCTCAGCTCGGAGGCGAGTTTCGACGGCTCGGTGGTGAACTTGTCGGCGTCGCGGTCCCACGAGATCGCTCCCCCGCTGAACCGCTGGCTGATGACACCGCCGTCTTCGGTCTGGTCGGCCATCGGGGCGCCCAGCGCGCCCTTGGCCCCACCGAGCTTCTCCCAGGCCGCGTTCATCGCGCCCCGCACGATCACCGCGCCGTAGTCGGGGGTCCAGAAGATGACGGGGTTGTCAGCCGCCGCGAAAGTGCTGATCCGGCTATTGGGACCCAACCCGCCCTCGGCCTCGCTTGCGGTCGGGAAGCCCAGATCGCCTTCCGGGCCACCGACGCTTTCATACTTTTCGAGCAGCTGGCCGGTGATGGCATTGGCCCCGGTGGCCGGGCTGTAGAAGATCTTGCCGCCGGCGTACTTCTGGCCGAATCCACCGTCGCCGATTGGATACTGGTCGCCGTCCTTGGCTCCCAGCGGTCCCATCACCCCGCCCGCCTCGCGACGCGCAGCGGCGATCGCCGAGGCGGGGTCCGACGGTACGTCCAGACCGGCCAGCTGATCGGCCAGTTCCGGCGGCACCGTGGTGAACGCCTTGGTCTTGCGGTTCCAGGAGATCTCGCCGCCGGTGAACTTCTGGGAGATCACGTCGCCGTCGAACGTCTCGTCGTCGGCGGGGACGCCCAGTACTCCCGCGGAGCCGCCGAGCTTGTCCCATGCGGCGTTGATGGCGCCCCGCACCACCCGGGCACCGGTGGACGGAGTCCAGAAGATGACCGGGTTGTCAGGCGCACTCAAGGTCGAGTTGCGGCTGTCCGCGGCACGTCCGGCGCCCTCGTCGATGGTGGGAAATCCCATGTCGCCGTCGGCCGGGCCGCCCAGCGACTCGTACTTGTCCAGGATTGCGCCCTGCATGAAGTGCGCGCCGGTTGCCGGGGTGAAGAACATCTTGCCGCCGGAGAAGTTCTGCGCGAAGCCAGAACCCACCGCGTACACGCCGCCCTGCCGCGGCCCGAGCGGGCCGCCGTCCCCACCGTTGGCCTCCCAGGCGGCCGTGACCGCGGCGTCGGCATCCGACTCCGGGGTGGCCGAAGCCACCGCCGGCACCACCAAAGCAGCGACTACGAGTGCGAGCAGGCCGACCGCCAACCGCCACACGGCCGCGTTCAGCCTCGCTCCCGGCCTAGTCATGCGCCCTCCCCGCTCGTTCGGCAAAGTTTCCTTAGAAATGTCCCGCCCGGACAACTTTGCGTCAGCACGTGACGATAACCAACTAACGTGGCCGATCATGACCAAAAAAGGCCCAATATCTGGGTCCGAAGACCCAGATTTGGGCTTTTTTGGACGAGTACCGGATAAATCGGGGGCCGATCGGCCCGCTAGACACCCAGCCCGCGACCGATGATCTCCTTCATGATCTCGGTGGTGCCGCCGTAGATGGTCTGCACTCGGGCATCCAGGTAGGCCCGCGCAACCGGGTACTCACGCATGTAGCCGTAGCCGCCGTGCAGCTGCAGGCAGCGGTCGATGAGCTCCACCTGCTTCTCGGTCGAGTACCACTTGGCCATCGCCGCCTGCTCCACGGTGAGCTTCTCGTCGAGGTGCAACCGAATGAACTCGTCGACCATCATCCGGACCACGGTGGCCTCGGTGGCCAGTTCGGCCAGCAGGAACCGGCTGTTCTGGAAGCTGCCGATGGGCTTGCCGAACGCCTTGCGCTCCTTGGTGTACTGCACGGTCTGCTCCAGCACCGCCTCCATCGCCGCGGCGGCCATGATGGCGATCGAGATGCGTTCCTGCGGCAGGTTCTGCATCAGATAGACGAAACCCTGCCCCTCCTCGCCGAGCAGGTTCTCGACGGGAACCTTGACGTCGGTGAACGACAGCTCGGCGGTGTCCTGGGCCTCCAGACCGATCTTGTCCAGGTGCCGGCCCCGCTCGAAGCCCTCCATACCGCGCTCCACCACCAGCAGGGAGAAGCCGAGAGCACCCTTCTCAGGGTCGGTTTGGGCAACGACGATCACCAGATCGGAGTTGATGCCGTTGGTGATGAAGGTCTTGGACCCGTTGAGGACGTAGTGGTCACCGTCGCGCACCGCGCGGGTCTTGATGCCCTGCAGGTCGCTACCGGTGCCCGGTTCGGTCATTGCGATCGCCGTGATCAATTCGCCCGTGCAGAACTTGGGCAGCCACCGCTGCTTCTGCTCCTCATTGGCCAGCCGGAGCAGATACGGCGCGACGACGTCGTTGTGCAGGCTGAAGCCGATGCCGCTGAAGCGACCGGCGACGGTCTCCTCACAGACGATCGTGTTGTACCGGAAGTCGTCGTTACCGCCGCCGCCGTACTCCTCGGGCACCGCCATCCCGAGAAAGCCCTGCTTACCCGCCTCCAGCCAGACCCCGCGGTCGACGATCTTGTCCTTCTCCCACTGGTCGTGGAAGGGCGCGACATGCTTGTCCAGAAACGCCCGGTACGACTCGCGGAACAAGTCGTGCTCGGGCTCGAACAACGTGCGGTCGTACTTCACAACACTGCCCATGGTGTGACCTCCGGTACTGGTTACTGATTTGGGGCCAACCTATACCAACCGGGTGGTTGGTCAGCCCTGGGGAGGGTGGGTACCGCCCGTAAACTCTGCTCATGCCCCGGTCCCCCATGAGCCTCGCGCACTGGGGCGCCTTCACCGCGAACGTCGCGGACGGCGACATCGCGGCCGTCACCCCGATGGACGGTGACGCTGACCCCTCACCGTTGCTCGGCAACCTCGCAGGCTCGATCCGGCACCGCTCCCGTATCGCCGGGCCCGCAGTGCGACGCGGCTGGCTGCGCGACGGCCCCGGCCCCAGTACCGAACGGGGCGCCGACGAGTACGTCGCGGTCTCCTGGGATGAGCTCTTCGAGTTGCTGGCCGAGGAGCTGCGCCGGGTCGTCCACACCTACGGCAACGAGGCGATCTACGGCGGCTCCTACGGCTGGGCCAGCGCCGGACGCTTCCACCACGCCCAGAGCCAGGTGCACCGCTTTCTGAAAATGCTCGGCGGCTATACGTCTTCCCGCCATTCCTATAGCCTGGGCGCGACCGGGGTGATCATGCCCCGGGTGGTCGGTACTCACGACGACCTGTTCAAGCGCTCCACCGACTGGGAGATCATCAGCGAGCACACCGATCTGCTGGTGTGCTTCGGCGGACTCGCACTGAAGAACACCGGCATCAATCACGGTGGCACCACGGCACATCCGGCCCGCGACGCGCTGCGCCGGATGCGTGAGCGCGGCGGAAAGATCGTGTCGCTGAGCCCGCTTCGTGACGACGTCGACGGCGACTGCCGATGGCTGGCCCCCGTCCCTGGCACCGATGTGGCAGTGATGCTCGCCCTGGCCTACGTGCTGGCCACTGAGGGCCTGGCCGACCTCGACTTCCTCGACACGCACTGCAGCGGATACCAGCGGTTCGAGCGCTACCTGTTGGGCCACGACGACGGTATCGCCAAGAGCCCGCAATGGGCGTCGGCGCTCAGCGGCCTGCCCGCCGGCGAGCTCGCGGACCTGGCGAGGCAGATGGCCGCCTCCCGCACCCTGGTCACCGTCAGCTGGTCGCTGCAGCGGATCCGGCACGGCGAGCAGGCGCCGTGGATGGGCCTGACCCTGGCCGCCATGCTGGGCCAGATCGGTGTGCCCGGAGGGGGTTTCGGGCACGGCTACGGGTCGATGAACGAGCCGGGGTTGCCGCCGCTGCGCTGCGGCCTGCCCGCGCTGCCACAGGGGCTCAACCCGGTGCAGACGTTCATCCCTGTCGCGGCCGTGACCGACATGCTGCTGCACCCCGGCCAGCCGTTCGATTACAACGGACTGCGCCTGACCTACCCCGACATCAGGTGCGTGTACTGGGCCGGCGGCAATCCGTTCCACCACCACCAGAACATTCCGAGATTGTGCCGCGCCCTGTCCCGGGTGGACACCATCGTGGTGCACGACCCGTACTGGACGGCGATGGCCAAGCATGCCGACATCGTCGTGCCCTCGACCACCGCCTATGAGCGCGAGGACTACTCGGGTTCGCGCAATGACCCCCTGCTGGTCGCCATGCCTGCGCTGACCCCGCCGTACGGCGACTCCCGCGACGACTACACCACGTTCTCGGCGCTGGCCGAGCGGCTCGGGTTCGGTGAGCAGTTCACCGAGGGCCGCACGGCACGGCAGTGGTTGGTCCACATGTATGAAAAGTGGTCTGCCGGACTGGATTTCGAGGTACCCGAGTTCGACCAGTTCTGGGCTGAGGGTCACCTGCGGTTGCCCACCGAACCGGGGCTCACGCTGCTGGCTGATTTCCGGGCCGATCCGGTCGGGCACCGGTTGGCCACCCCGAGCGGTCGGATCGAGATCTTCTCGCAGACCATCGACGGATTCGGCTACCCCGACTGTGCCGGCCACCCCCGGTGGTACGAGCCGACCGAGTGGCTCGGCGGTGAGCGGGCCGGCCGCTATCCGTTGCATCTGCTGGCCAATCAGCCCGCGACCCGCCTGCACAGCCAACTCGACGGCGGTGCCACGAGTCAGGCATCGAAAGTTCAAGGGCGCGAACCGATCCGCATCCACCCGGACGACGCGGCGGCCCGAGGGCTCGCAGACGGTGACGTAGTGCGGGTGTTCAACGACCGTGGGGCGTGCCTGGCCGGGGTGATGATCGACGACCGGTTGCGCCCGTCGGTGGTGCAATTACCGACCGGAGCGTGGTACGACCCCGCCGAACCGTCAGATCCCGATTCGATGTGCGTGCACGGCAATCCCAACGTGCTCACCGACGACGTCGGGACCTCGTCGCTGGCGCATGGCTGCACCGGCGCACATGTGCTGGTGCAGGTCGAGAAGTTCGATGGAACGCTCCCCCCGGTGCGGGCACATGAGCCGCCGGTGATCCGGCAACGCTGAAACCGTTGGGCCGCCACCACTTCGGCCGTTTTCCCGGTGACAGTTGCATGCCGGTGCAAAGATCCCTTCAGCGCTGACGGCTTCGTCAGCAGAAGGAGATCCGGGCCGATGCGATTCTCACCCCGTTCTGCTGCCAGGTCACTGCTGGTCGGCGCCGTAGCGGTATCCGGCTCGGTGGTCATCGGCCTGACACCCGTCGGCACCGCAGCAGTCGGTCTGGTGGTCGCGGTGACACCGCTGATCGTCCCGGGCACCGGAACCCCGAACCCGCAGGACTCCAACAACTACCTGGCCAACGCCGTGGCCTACTACGTCCAGCCCAGCGGTAGTTGCGGCGCCGAGGACTGCGCGGCGCCGGTGGCCATCCCCTACATCGCCCAGTTCTGGCCCATCCCGCTCCCCGGCTGGGGCGGACTGGAGGGCGCCAAATGGAACGTGTCGGTGGCCAGCGGGGTCACCCGGCTGACCAGTGAACTCGTCGGTGCCAACAACCCCAGTGCGGCGCATCCCGTGACCGTCTTCGGCTATTCGCAGGGCGCCACGGTGGCCAGCATTGTCAAGGGCAACCTGGCGGACCTGACCGACGAGCAGAAGCAGAATCTGAGTTTTGTCCTGATCGGTAACCCCAACCGCCCTGACGGCGGCCTCTTCGAGCGGCTGGCGATCCTGGGCACCGTGCCGATCCTCGACGCGACGTTCGGCCAACCCACTCCGACGGACACCGGCATCGAGACCTACGACATCGCGCTTCAGTACGACGGCGTCGCCGACGCTCCGTCATGGGTGCTCAATCCGCTCGCCCTGGCGAATGCGCTGGCCGGATTCGAGTACGTGCACGGCTCTTACCTGGACCCCCGAGGCGACGATCCGGACACCGCAGCGCCGTACGGCTACACACCCGAACAGGTGCAGGCCGCGATCGAGAATGCGAAGGCGAACTGCAGCGCCGAAACCCACTGCCAGAAGGTCGACGGCAGTGATACCTACTACGTCACCCTGCCGGCGAAGACGCTACCGATCATGCAGCCGCTGCTCGACCTGGGTACGGCGACCGGTACGTCCGCCGTGGTGATCCCACTCGTCGACCTGGTCTCCCCGATGGCGCAGACCCTGATCGAAACCGGTTACACCAGAACCGACTACAGCAGTCCGACACCGTTCCAGTTGCTGCCCAGGTTCAACCCGGTCAAGTTGGCCACCGACCTGGTCAACGACATTCCGGAGGGCATCCGGGCCGCGCTCAACCCGGGGCTCGACCCACTGCCCGGATGGACCGATCCGACGCAGTCCGGCGTGACCGTCCGAGTCCCGGACGCGGCCGACAAGACCGTTGTCGACACCACGAAAGTCTCCGCTACCTCCGATGACAAACCGCTCCGGCAGCTGAGCAAGGACACCGAGCCCGAGACAGCCCCGAAGCAGCGCCCCTCATCGCCGAAAGCGCTCGCAACCAAGGGACACCCGGCGCGTGACATGGCCAAGTCGCTCCGAAGCAGCGTGCGCAAGGCCCTGGGTCAGGACAGCGCGAAGGACAAGGCCACGGACCGTGCCGAGGCAAGAGACACCAGCACCAAGGACGCGGGCACCAAGGGCAAGAAGAAATCTGCCGCCTGACGCGTGCTCAGAAGGTGGCGAACTCACTCAGGCTCGCGGCCAGTGCCATGGGCACCCGCGCCTTGATGCGGGTGCCGTCGGCAGTGTGCTCGGTGGCGTCCACCCGACCGTCGGCGTGCACCCGTGCGACCAGGTCCCCGCGGTCGTAGGGAATCGTCACGTCCACCGTGGCGTCGGTCGGCGGGATCATCTCCGCCATCCGGGCCCGCAATCGGTCCAGCCCCTCGCCGGTGTGCGCCGAGACGAAGACTGCATCGGGCAAGGCGCGGCGTAGCGCGGCCAGTCCGAGGTCGGTGGCCGCGTCGATCTTGTTGACCACCAACAGCTCCGGCGGCGGGGTGATGTCGTATTCGACGACCACCTCGTTGATCACCTGCCGGACCGCATTGATCTGCGCCAGCGGATGGTCGTCGGACCCGTCCACGACGTGCACCAGCAGGTCGGCGTCGACGACCTCTTCCAGCGTGGACCGGAACGCCTCGACCAACTGGGTGGGAAGGTGCCGGACGAAGCCGACGGTGTCGGTCAGCACGAACGGCCGGCCGTCGTCGAATTCGCCACGCCGCGTGGTGGGTTCGAGCGTGGCGAACAGGGCGTTCTCCACCAGCACACCGGCCCCGGTCAGTGCGTTGAGCAGGCTGGACTTGCCGGCGTTGGTGTAGCCGACGATGGCCACCGAGGCTGCATCCGAGGTCAGCCGCCGGCTGCGCTGGGTGTCGCGGATCTTCTTCATGTCGCGAATCTCGCGGCGCAGCTTGGCCATCCGCTCCCGGATGCGGCGGCGGTCGGTCTCGATCTTGGTCTCACCGGGCCCGCGGGTTCCCACGCCACCACCGGCACCGCCGGCGCGACCGCCGGCCTGGCGCGACATCGATTCACCCCAGCCGCGCAGCCGGGGCAGCATGTACTCCATCTGGGCCAGCGACACCTGCGCCTTGCCCTCCCGGCTGGTCGCGTGCTGTGCGAAGATGTCCAGGATCAGCGCGGTGCGGTCGATCACCTTGACCTTGACGACCTTCTCCAGCGAGTTGAGCTGCGCAGGTGAGAGTTCGCCGTCGCAGATCACGGTGTCGGCCCCGGTGGCCAGGACCACCTCCCGCAGTTCGACGGCTTTGCCCGAGCCGATGTAGGTGGACGGGTCCGGCTTGTCGCGACGCTGGATCAGGCCCTCGAGTACTTCCGATCCGGCGGTCTCGGCGAGTGCCGCCAGTTCGGCCAGGCTGGCATCGGCGTCGGCTGCGCTGCCTTCGGTCCACACTCCGACCAGGACCACGCGCTCCAGCCTGAGCTGGCGGTACTCGACCTCGGTGACATCAGTGAGTTCGGTGGAGAGCCCGGCGACGCGGCGCAGTGAAGCGCGGTCTTCGAGGGCCAGCTCGCCGGTGCTGGGTGTTACGGGATGTTCTGGATGAGTCATATGTACTTACAGGTTGTCACGTGGGTCCGGCCGCGCGCACCCCAATTTAGAGAGCACAGTGTGCCACCGAGTTCTCCCACCACTCGTTGCTCAGTTCACCGCGCGCCACCAGTACAGAGGGGCCGCGCAGGAAGCTGGTGGACTCGGTGATCGTCACGGTGACCTCCCCACCGGGGATGCGCACCCGCAACGTCCCGGTATCGGCACCCTGACCGGCCAGGGCCGCCAGCGCGGCCGCGACGGTGCCGGTACCGCAGGAGCGGGTCTCGCCGACGCCCCGCTCGTGCACGCGCATCGAGACCGCGCCGTCCACCGGAGCGGTCAGGACCTCGACGTTGACGCCTTCGGGGAACAGCTGCGTGTCGAACGACACCGGGGCACCCACATCGAGTGCCGCCAACTCATCCTCGGTCAACCCGACGCAGGCCAGGTGCGGATTGCCCATATCGACGGCCAGCCCGCTGACACTACGGCCGCCGACGACGGCGGTGCCGGTACCGAACTGGTTGGCCTTACCCATCTCGACGGTGACGTCGGCGGCCGTCGCGTCGACCCTGTGCAACACCACCGGACGCGGACCGGCCAGCGACCCGACCACGAACTCGTCGGCGGATTCCAGTCCGGACGCGCGCAGGTAGTGCGCGAACACCCGCACGCCGTTGCCGCACATCTGCGCGATCGAGCCATCGGCGTTGCGGTAGTCCATGTACCAGTCGGCTGCCGCCACCCCGTCGGGCAGCCGCTCGAACACCCCGGCGGCCTGCGCGGCGCCCGCGGTCGTCACCCGGAGCACGCCGTCGGCGCCGAGACCACGACGCCGGTCGCACAGTGCGGCCACGGCAGCCGGCGTCAGCGACAACGCGGCGTCGAGGTCGGGCAGCACGACGAAATCGTTCTGGGTGCCATGTCCCTTCGCGAAAGGGATCGAGCCGAAGATCACCTGTTCAGGATACGTGCCGCCACGCCCGCAACGCGTCGTGCACCAGTCCGTCGGCTGCCCCGTCCAGCCACACCACCCGATGGTCACGCCGGAACCACGAGCGCTGCCGGCGCACATAGCGGCGGGTGCCGATGAACGTCGGCTCCCGCGCGGCCGAGCCGTCTCCCCCGGCGTCCAGGTCGGCCAGCACCTGCGCATAGCCGAGTGCCCGCGCCGCGGTGACCCCGTCGCGCAGCCCTCGACCGATCAGCGTGTGTACCTCGTCCACCAGACCTTCGTCGAACATCAGGTCGGTGCGTTGTTCCAGGCGCTGATCGAGAACGGCTGTGTCCCAGTCCAATCCGATGATCGCGGTGTCCCAGCGGGGTGTGCCGATGCTCGGCGCCGAGGCAGCGAACGGCTGCCCGGTGAGCTCCACGACCTCCAGGGCCCGCACGATCCGCCGGCCATCGGTCGGCAGGATCGACGCACCCGCGGCAGGGTCCACCCGGGTCAGCTCGACGTGCAGGGCGGCCACCCCCACTTCGGCCAGGCGGGCCTCCCACCGCGCCCGCACCGCCGGATCGGTGGCCGGGAACGTCCACTCGTCGAGCAGCGACTGGATGTAGAGCATCGAACCGCCCACGATCACCGGCACCGCACCGCGGGCCGCGATGGCCTCCACGTCGGCCGCGGCCTCCTGCTGATAGCGGGCCACCGTCGCGGTCTCGGTGACGTCAAGGACATCGAGCTGGTGGTGTGCGATGCCGCGCCGCTCGGCGACCGGCAACTTGGCAGTGCCGATGTCCATGCCGCGGTAGAGCTGCATCGCATCGGCGTTCACGATCTCGCCGCCCACATTCTCGGCCAGCGCGAGTGCCAACGCCGACTTCCCCGTCCCGGTCGGTCCGATGACCGCGATGGGCCGGGTCACGGCAGCCATTCGCCGACGAAGTAACCGACGCCGTACGGGGCTCCGCGGTAGAGCTCACGTGCCGATCCCGGCTCGGGCTCGGTCAGTCCGGCCAGTACCTGGTAGGCCACCCTGCCGAGCACGGTTTCGGGCAGCTCGGCCAGCGCCGAGAGGTCTCCGGTGGCCAGGGCATCGTCGACTTGCTGTTGGACCGACGCCGAGTCCGGGTCGTGCCCACCGGGGGCCGCCGGCGTGAGCGTGTTCAGGCCATCGGCGACCACGAGGACACCGACGGGATCCGGAGATTCGTCGAGGCGGGCGCGCAGCGCGCGCCCCCGGGCCAGCGCCTCGCCGACCTGCTCTGATGCGGCAAAGGCGTGCACCTCGATGTCGGCGCCGGGTGCCGCCTGTCCGCGGATCCACCCCGCTACCAGGGCACACAGCGGCAGTGCCACCGGATCGGCCGTCGTCCCGTGACCGAGAGCCACCGGGACGTCGGCGCCGTAGCCGGCGAAGGTCCCGGCACAGTCCGGCCCGTACACCGCCTCACCGGGGCCGACCCCGATGGCCAGCCAGCGCGGCGGTAGCGAACCCGCTGCGGCTATGACGGCCTCCCGGAGGTCGGCCACCTCGCTCGCAGCCGCTCCCACCAGTTCGGGCACCAGGACCGGTGTGGCGGGGACGATCGCGATGGCGCTCAGCACCTCACCAAACTAGTGCGCGGCCCCTTCTGGGCTGCGCGCCGAGGCCCGGTAGGACGCCCAGATCGGCCCGCCTGGGACCCCGTCCGCGCGAGTTTGTCAGGGCATTGCGCCTAAAGCCGTGGGCACGGCACAGCACGACCTGCTTCAATAGCGGACAAAGCGACAGCATCAGGCGCCGCGTCGCGCGGCAGATGCGCGGGCAACCGTGCGGAGTACGAGGAGCGGATATGACAACCAGTGAGCCAGGCGGAGCCACCCCCGAGCCGACCTCCGGGCCCACACCGAGGCCCACTCCCCGGCCCGGACCACCCCGCCCCGTTCCCCGCCCCAGCCGGGTCGCACCGGTGGTTGCCGTGGCGCCGGCCGGCGACCCACACCAGTTCGGCCGCGTGGATGCCGACGGCACGGTGTGGTTGATCAGCGGATCCGGCGAGCGTGTCATCGGCTCGTGGCAGGCCGGCGACACCGAGTCGGCGTACGCGCACTTCGGCCGGCGCTTCGATGATCTGCACACCGAGGTCGCCCTGCTCGAACGCCGGTTGTCCTCGGGCACGGGCGATGCGCGCAAGATCAAATCGGCAGCCGCAGCGCTGGCTGAAAGTCTGCCCACCGCAGCAGTTCTCGGCGATGTCGACGCGTTGAGCGCCCGCCTGTCGGCCATCCTGGAACACGCCGACGAAGCCGCCAAGACCGAGCGGGCCCAGCGCGACGAGCACCGCGCCGCCCAGACCGCACGCAAGGAGGCACTCGCCGCCGAGGCCGAGGACCTGGCGGCCAACTCCACCCAGTGGAAGTCCGCCGGTGACCGCCTGCGCGAAATCCTCGATGAGTGGCGCACCATCACCGGGCTGGACCGCAAGCTCGACGACGCCCTGTGGAAGCGCTACTCGTCGGCCCGCGAGACGTTCAACCGTCGTCGCGGCTCGCACTTCGCCGAACTGGACCGCGGGCGCGTAGGTGCCCGCCAGCTCAAGGAGGCGCTGTGCGATCAGGCCGAGCAGCTGTCCGGCTCGACCGACTGGGGCGCCACCGGTGCCGCGTTCCGTGACCTGCTGACCCAGTGGAAGGCCGCCGGACGCGCCGCCAAGGACGTCGACGACGCATTGTGGCACCGGTTCAAGGCCGCCCAGGACACGTTCTTCGGGGCCCGTAACGCCGCCCACGCCGAACGTGACGCCGAGTTCAAGGCAAATGCCACCGCCAAGGAAGCGCTGCTGGCCGAGGCCGAGAAGATCGACACGACGGATCTGGATGCAGCCCGCGCCGCACTGCGCACGATCGGCGACAAGTGGGACGCGATCGGCAAGGTTCCCCGCGAGCGCGCCGCCGATCTGGAACGCCGCCTGCGTGCCGTCGAGAAGAAGGTCCGCGACGCCCCGGCCGGTGGTGTCGACCCCGAGGCGCAGGCCCGGGCCGACCAGTTCCGTTCCCGCGCCGAGCAGTTCGAGAAGCAGGCCGAGAAGGCGGAGGCCGCCGGTCGGGCCAAGGATGCTGCCGAGGCCAGGGCGAGCGCCGAACAGTGGCGTCAGTGGGCCGACGCCGCGGCCGCCACACTCGGAGAGCGCAGGTAGCACCACGCTCCGAGGGCGTAAATAGCCCCCAGACCTGGGGCTGAGCGCAGCTAGGTCTGGTCGGGCTGGTCCGGCTTCTCACCGGCGGTGTCGGGCTTCGTGACGTCGGTCTTGGTCACGTCGGTCTTGCCGTCGCCGGGCATGGGGATGCCGAGCACGCCGTGCTGCTGATGCTTCGCGGCTTCGCGGCGCCGGTCCTCTTCGGCCGCCAGTTGCAGCGCGGTGCGCGACCACACCACGCGGGCCCAGTGGAAGGTCAGGATGATCACGGCCAGCCACCCGATGATCAGCCCGATTCCGGGGCCGGGATGGCCCGCAGCGGTCTGACGCGACCACACCGCAAGCATCCCGAGCGCGCTGGCCACCGCCGAACCGGCCAGGGCTGTCCAGGCCAGCGCCCAGCGGCGGGTGATCAGCGCCAGGGTGGAGAACCCGACCGAGAACACCAGCGCCAACCAGATGAAGACGCGCGACGGCAGGGAGATGCCGTCATTCAGGGCAGTGGCGTCACCAACCAGGACGTCGAACCCCTTGGTGGTGCCGGTGTGCGGCAGCACGAACGACAGCAGCACCACGAACACGAGGATGGCCACGACCATCGCACGCGGACCCGTGTCGAATTCGCGGGTCACCTTGCGCTCGACGGCCGCCAAGTCGTCCTTGAACCGGTCGAAGTCGCTTTCGTTGCTCAACAGCCACATCCTCCTGATGACGGCGGGGTTTCCGGCGCGCCGATCCGCGGCAGCCCCAGCCCGACGCCGGTACGCGGGCGCCGCCCCGCCTCATGGGCGTCGCCGGCGGGGGTACGGCGGTGGGTCGCCAGCGGGGCGTCGGCGATCAGATGGTGCGGCGCAGCGCCGGTCACGGTGGTGGTGACGATGTCGCCCGGCCGGATCCGCTCCACGTCGGCGCCGGGGCTGAAATGCACCAGCCTGCCGTCGCGGGCTCGGCCCGACATGCGGGCGGTGCTGGCGTCCTTTCGGCCCTCGCCCGTGGCGACAAGCAGTTCCACCGCCCGGCCGATCTGAGCCTGGTTCTCCTCCAGGGAAATTCGCTCCTGCAGCTCGATCAGCCGTTGATAGCGTTCGGTGACAACGGCTTTCGGCAACTGGTCGGGCATGTCGGCGGCCGGGGTACCGGGCCGGATGGAGTACTGGAAGGTGAAGGCAGTCGCGAAACGCGACCGCTCGACGACATCGAGGGTGGCCTGGAAGTCTTCCTCGGTCTCACCGGGGAAGCCGACGATCAGGTCAGTGGTGATGGCCGCGTCAGGGATCGCAGCCCGCACCTTGTCGATGATGCCCAGGTAGCGGTCGGCCCGGTACGAACGGCGCATCGCCTTGAGGATCCGGTCCGAACCGGACTGCAGCGGCATGTGCAGCGTCGGGCAGACGTTGGGGGTCTGCGCCATCGCCTCGATCACGTCGTCGGTGAACTCGGCCGGGTGCGGTGAGGTGAACCGCACCCGCTCCAGCCCTTCCACCTCGCCGCAGGCGCGCAGCAGCTTGGCGAACGCACTGCGGTCGCGGGGAACATCGGACCAGTTCGTCGGGTCCTCGCGCAAGCGCTCGTCCGCAGCAAACGACACACCGTAGGCATTGACGTTCTGGCCCAGCAGGGTGACCTCGAGCACGCCCTGGGAAGCCAGGGTCTGCACCTCGGCCAGGATGTCCCCGGGGCGGCGGTCGACCTCTTTGCCGCGCAGCGACGGCACGATGCAGAACGTGCAGGTGTTGTTGCAGCCCACCGAGATAGACACCCAGGCCGCGTAGGCCGACTCCCGCGTCGCGGGCAGGGTGGACGGAAACTCCTGCAGCGCTTCGACGATCTCGACCTGGGCGGCGCGGTTGTGGCGGGCCCGCTCCAGCAGCGTGGGCAGCGACCCGATGTTGTGGGTGCCGAAGACCACGTCGACCCAGGGAGCGCGGCGCAGGACCGAATCGCGGTCCTTCTGGGCCAGGCACCCGCCGACGGCGATCTGCATGTTCGGATCGGCCTGCTTGCGCGGGGCCAGATGACTGAGATTGCCGTAGAGCTTGTTGTCGGCGTTCTCGCGCACCGCGCACGTGTTGAACACGACGATGTCGGCGTCGGCGCCGTCGGGGGCCCTTCGGTATCCGGCGTCCTCCAGCAGGCCGGACAGCCGCTCGGAGTCGTGCACGTTCATCTGGCAGCCGTAGGTGCGGACCTGATAGGTGCGCTCAGAGCGCTCGTCGGCCGGGTTCTGTGCGGTTGGCTCCTCGCGCGAGCGCTCGTCGGCCGCGTCCCGGTTCACCATCGTCGTCACGGCCTCAATGGTACGGAGCCACCCGAAACGTCAACGCGGCGGATTGACGAGATCCGGGCAGGCCGGGCCTTCCCTGGGTAAGGTCACCTGCCATGGGTAGCCCCGGCGAGCAGCCGCAGGTCGACGACGCGGCGCCACCAGATGTGCCGATGATCTCACTTCAGGGAGTCAACAAGCACTTCGGACCCCTGCACGTACTCAACGACATCAACCTCGATGTGGGGCGCGGCCAGGTCGTCGTTGTCCTCGGACCGTCGGGTTCGGGCAAGTCCACGTTGTGCCGCACCATCAATCGGCTGGAGACCATCGACTCCGGCAGCATCGCGGTCGATGGCCAGGAGTTACCCGCCGAGGGCCGCAGATTGGCTCAGCTGCGGTCGGATGTCGGCATGGTGTTCCAATCCTTCAACCTGTTCGCGCACAAGACGATCCTGGAGAACGTCATGCTCGCCCCGGTGAAGGTGCGGCGCAAGCCCAAGGCGCAGGCCCGGGAGGACGCCATGGCCCTGTTGGACCGGGTCGGAGTGGCCAACCAGGCCGACAAATACCCGGCCCAGCTGTCCGGCGGTCAGCAGCAACGCGTGGCCATCGCACGATCGTTGGCGATGAACCCCAAGGTGATGCTCTTCGACGAGCCGACCAGCGCCCTGGACCCCGAGATGATCAACGAGGTCCTGGCCGTGATGACCTCGTTGGCCCGTGAGGGCATGACGATGGTGGTGGTCACCCACGAGATGGGCTTCGCCCGCCGGGCGTCTGATCGCGTCGTGTTCATGGCCGACGGAGCCATCGTCGAGGACGGACCACCCACCGAGTTCTTCGACAATCCGAAATCCGATCGCGCCAAAGATTTTCTCGGCAAGATCCTTCATCACTGACGCTCCGCCGAAAGGAACCCGCACATGCCCTCCGCGCCGTTCAAGTTGGTCGGTACCCTCGCGCTCGCGCTCGCGCTCCCCTTCGCCGCGACCGCGTGTGGCGGTGGTGGCGACTCCAGCAAGATCGTCATCGGCACCAAGTACGACCAGCCCGGCCTCGGCCAGAAGAAACCTGACGGCACCATGTCCGGGTTCGACGTCGACGTGGCCAAGTACGTGGCCAACGAACTCGGCTACCCCGAGGACAAGATCGAGTGGAAGGAAGCGCCCTCGCCGCAGCGCGAGACGCTGATCCAGAACGGTCAGGTCGAATACATCGTCGGGACCTACTCGATCACCGATGCGCGCAAGGAGAAGGTCGACTTCGCCGGGCCCTATCTGCTGACCGGGCAGAGCCTGCTGGTGCGCGCCGACAACAACGACATCACCGGGGCAGCGTCGCTGGAGAACAACAAGAAGCTGTGCTCGGTGTCGGGTTCCACCCCGGCTCAGAACATCAAGGACAAATACCCGAAGGTGCAGCTGCAACAGTTCGACACCTATTCGGCCTGCGTCGACGCGCTCAAGAACGGGGTCATCGACGCGGTGACCACCGACGAGGTGATCCTGGCCGGCTTCGCCGCGCAGAGCCCGGGCAGCTTCAAGATCGTCGGTGACACGTTCTCAGAGGAGCGTTACGGCATCGGTCTGAAGAAGGGCGACACCGAGCTGCGCAAGAAGATCAACGACGCACTCGAAAAGATGGAGTCCAGCGGCGCCTGGAAGGAAGCGTTCGAGCGTAACCTCGGCCCGGCCGGTATTCAGACCCCGGCGCCGCCTGCCGTCGACCGCTGACCCGGGGGCAACGCACCGACCGTGGAGCTCCTCAACGAGTACCTCGACAAGATCTCGGCATCACTGCAGATCTTCACCGACCACCGCGACGCGATATACGCGGCGTTCTGGACCACGATCCAGCTGACGGTGTTCTCCGCGATCGGTGCGCTGATCCTCGGCACCGTGCTGGCCGCGATGCGGCTCGCACCGACACCGGTGATGAACTGGCTCGGCACCGCGTACGTGAACATCGTCCGCAACACGCCGCTGACGCTGATCATCCTGTTCTGCTCGTTCGGTGTGGGCCAGACGCTGGGCATCACTTTGGTCGACCCGCATTCGCCGACCTCGCTCGCGGACAGCAACTTTCGTCTGGCCGTGCTCGGGTTGACCGTCTACACCGCATCTTTCGTGTGTGAGGCGGTGCGATCGGGAGTCAACACGGTTCCGCTGGGCCAGGCCGAGGCGGCCCGCTCACTGGGCCTGAGTTTCGGTCAGAACCTGCGAATAATCCTGCTGCCACAGGCTTTTCGGTCGGTGATCATCCCGCTGGGTTCGGTACTGATCGCTCTGGCGAAGAACACCACCATCGCCTCCGCGATCGGCGTGGCCGAGGCCGCCTTGTTGATGAAGGAGATGATCGAGAACACCGCTGCACTGATGACGGTCGGCGTGATCTTCGCGACCGGCTTCGTGATACTGACCCTGCCACTCGGGTTGATGTTCGGATGGCTGGGCAAGAGACTGGCGGTGGCACGGTAATGAGCGCTTCTGTCCTCTTCGACGCGCCCGGCCCGCGGGCGCGGGCCCGTAACTGGGTTTTCACCGTGCTGACCGCGGTCGTCGCCGCGGTGCTGCTGGGTTTCGTGATCTGGCGGATGTGGACCAAGGATCAGCTCACCGGTGCGAAGTGGGAGCCGTTCCTGACGCCGGACCTGTGGCGAACATACGTCCTGCCCGGCGTGCAGGGCACGCTGACCGCCGCTGCGGTCAGCATCGTGTTCGCGTTGATCCTCGGCGTGCTGCTCGGGGTGGGCCGATTGGCACCGATTGCACCGATCCGGTGGATCTGCGGTGTGATCGTGGAGTTCTTCCGCGCCGTCCCGGTGCTGATCATGATGATCTTCGCGTACTTCCTCTATGCCGTATACGACACGTTCCCGTCCAAGCATCTGGCGCTGGCCGGCGTGATCACGGGGCTGACCCTTTACAACGGTGCCGTGATCGCCGAGATCGTGCGTGCCGGTATCAATACGCTGCCGCGCGGGCAGCGTGAGGCGGCGGCCTCACTCGGCCTGTCGTGGGGACAGACCATGCGATTGATCCTGCTGCCACAGGCGGTCACCGCGATGCTGCCGGTGCTGGTGTCCCAGCTGGTGGTGGTGCTCAAGGACACTGCGATCGGCTACCAGATCACCTTTGTGGAGATGGTGCGCCAGGGCACGGTCATCGGGTCGGCCTACGGCAACTATCTCCCAGCGCTGATCGTGATCGCCATCTTGATGATCACGGTGAACTTCGCGCTGTCCTCATTCGCCACCTGGCTGGAACGACGAATGCGCCGTTCCAGCCGTGGACCCGCGCCGCTGGAACCCGAGGCCGTCGAACAGGAGGGCGCACCGGGCGCGCAGGTGCTGCACACCCAACGGGATTGAGTTCGGGTAGAGCGACACAATGCGGCCGCTATACCCGGCGCCGCTCCCGTTCGCCGGCCAGTTCGACGCTGACGACGTCGAAGGCCATCGACTGGTTGTAACCGCGACGGGCCAGCATGCCGACGAGCCGACGCGTCACCTTCACGTCGCCGTCGTCGTCATCGAGCCGCTCGCGACGCAACTTGTCCCGAACCAGCTGCTCGGCCCGTTGCCGCTCGGCAGCCGGATCCAGGTCGGCCAGCGCGGCCTCGATGACTTCTTTGTCCACGCCCTTCTTGCGGAGCTCGACGGCCAAGGCGCGCTTACCTTTTCCTGAGTTGGCGTGCCGGGACCGCACCCACTGTTCGGCGAAGTCCTCGTCATCGATCAGCCCGACCTCGGTCAACCTGTTCAGCACCTTGGCGCTGAGGTCTTCCTCGTAACCCCGTTTGGTGAGCTGTTCGATCAACTCGGAGCGGGTGCGGGCCCGCACGGTGAGCAGGCGCAGGCAGACGTTCTTTGCCTGCTCCTCACGTTTGCGAGGATCCTGCGTCTGCTCTCCGTCGGGCGTACCCGACGGCTCAGAAGTCAACCGGGGCGGGAAGGACGTCATCAGCCTTTGCCTCGGCGGTCACGACAGCACCGATACCGAGCTTCTCCTTGATCTTCTTCTCGATCTCGTTGGCGACATCGACGTTCTCCAACATGAACTTGCGGGCATTCTCCTTGCCCTGCCCCAGCTGCTCACCCTCGTAGGTGAACCAGGAACCGGACTTGCGGATGAAGCCGTGCTCGACACCCATGTCGATGAGTGAGCCCTCGCGGCTGATGCCGTGGCCGTACAGGATGTCGAACTCGGCCTGCTTGAACGGCGGCGAGACCTTGTTCTTGACGACCTTGACGCGGGTCCGGTTGCCGACCGCGTCGGTGCCGTCCTTGAGCGTCTCGATGCGCCGGACGTCGAGACGGACCGAGGCGTAGAACTTCAGAGCCTTACCGCCCGTGGTGGTTTCGGGCGAGCCGAACATCACGCCGATCTTCTCGCGGAGCTGGTTGATGAAGATCGCGGTGGTGCCCGAGTTGTTCAGCGCACCGGTCATCTTGCGTAGCGCCTGGCTCATCAGACGGGCCTGCAGACCGACATGGCTGTCCCCCATCTCACCCTCGATCTCGGCGCGGGGCACCAGAGCGGCCACCGAGTCGATCACGAGGATGTCCAGAGCGCCCGAGCGCACCAGCATGTCGGCGATCTCCAGCGCCTGCTCACCGGTGTCGGGCTGGCTCACCAGCAGTGAATCGGTGTCGACACCGAGCTTCTTGGCGTACTCGGGATCCAGGGCGTGCTCGGCGTCGATGAACGCCGCGATGCCGCCGGCGGCCTGGGCATTGGCCACCGCGTGCAGCGCAACGGTGGTCTTACCCGAGGATTCCGGGCCGTAGATCTCGACCACGCGGCCGCGCGGCAGGCCGCCGATGCCGAGGGCCACGTCCAGGGAGATCGAACCGGTGGGGATCACCGAGATGGGCTGGCGCACCTCCTCGCCGAGGCGCATCACCGAGCCTTTACCGAAGTTCTTGTCGATCTGGGCCATCGCCAGTTCGAGCGCTTTTTCGCGATCAGGGGCTTGCTGCGCCATGATGATGCCTCTCCAAGTAGTCGTGTTGACCGGTGTTCCGATCGGTTGGCCGTGACGCTAGGCCAGGGCACCGACAAGTCCGGATCTCCGCTCGAACACCGCCACAGTAAAGCGAACATCTGTTCGACTCAAGGAGACACGCCGTGTGCGCGGCGAAACGGGCCTATCGTGGGAGCATCCAGCCCGGAGACGGGGTAGCGATGCACGAGATGGCGATCACCCAGAGCGTTGTCGACGCGGTGTGCGAGCACGCCGCAGGCCGGCGTGTGCACAGCGTGAAGCTCGAGGTCGGCGCCCTGTGCGCGGTCGTCCCAGACTCCATGCTCTTCTGCTTCGACCTGGTCACCCAGGGCACGGTGGCCGATGGCGCCCGCCTCGACCTCGACATCCAGCCGGGTGCGGCACAGTGCCGCAGCTGCGGCACGCAGTTCGACCTGCCCGATCTGATCCTGTTGTGCCCGTGCGGAAGCGCCGATGTCAAGGTCACCGCCGGCCGGGAACTGCGGATTCTCTCGATGGAAGTGAGCTGACATGTGCGCAACCTGCGGCTGCGGTCAGGACGGGGCCGTCATCACCCTCGCCGGTCATGACCACCCCCATGATCACGACCATCCCCACGACCACCCCCACCAGCATTCTCACGGCGACAACCAGCACACCGAGACTGTCTCGCTGGAACAGAAGGTGCTGGCCAAGAACGACCTCATCGCCGAGCAGAACCGGCAGTGGCTGGCCGAACGCGGCATCCTGGCGCTCAACATCACCAGTTCACCGGGAGCGGGCAAGACGACACTGCTCGAACGGACCATCCGTGAGCTCGACGCCGACCGCCCGGTCGCGGTGATCGAAGGCGACCAGGAGACGTTGCTCGACGCCGACCGGATCCGGGCCGCGGGGGCACGTGCGGTTCAGGTCAACACGGGCGCCGGATGCCACCTCGATGCGGCCATGGCCGGGCGCGCCCTGGAGACCCTCGATCCCGAGCCCGGGACTCTGCTGTTCATCGAGAACGTCGGCAACCTGGTCTGCCCGGCATTGTTCGATCTCGGCGAACACAGCAAGGTCGTAGTCGTATCGGTCACCGAAGGCACCGACAAACCATTGAAGTATCCGCACATGTTCGCCGCGGCGGGCCTGGTGATCCTCAACAAGATCGACTTGCTCCCCTACGTCGACTTCGACGTCGAAACCTGTTGCCGCCATGCACGATCCGTCAATCCCGACGTCACGATCCTGCCGACGTCGGCGACCCGCGGCGACGGGCTCGACGCTTGGTACGCCTGGGTTGACGCACACGTAAACACCACGCCGGCGCACTAGCCTGTTGACAAGACAACCACCCAGGAAACTATCCCGGAGTTTGAGGTCTCAAGCAGGCTGCGCGCGGCTAAGCTCGAGCCATTGGGGCCGTCAGCCCTGGCCCCGGAAAGCTGTGACCTATGCCAACCGAGGCAGCAGTCAAAGCAGAAGAGGCACTGATCCACGTGCTGTGGATCAACGCCGGTCTGAGTTGTGATGGCGATTCGGTGGCGTTGACTGCCGCCACCCAGCCGAGCATCGAGGAGATCGCCCTCGGGGCGCTTCCCGGTCTTCCCAAGATCGCCGTCCATTGGCCCCTGATCGACTTCGAGTGCGGACCGAGCGGGGGCGCCGACGATTTCCTGTCGTGGTTCTTCAAGGCCGAACGAGGCGAACTGGAGCCCTTCGTCCTGGTCGTCGAGGGATCGATCCCCAACGAGCAGGTCAAGGAAGAGGGTTATTGGTGCGGTTTCGGCAACAATCCCGCGACCAACCAGCCGATGACCACCAGCGAATGGCTGGACCGGCTCACGCCCAAGGCCACCGCCGTTGTCGCCGTCGGCACCTGCGCCACCTACGGCGGCATCCATGCGATGGCCGGTAACCCGACCGGCGCGATGGGTGTGCCCGACTATCTCGGCTGGGACTGGAAGAGCAAGGCCGGCATTCCGATCGTCTGTGTTCCCGGTTGCCCTGCGCATCCAGACAACATGGCCGAGACCTTGACGTATCTGCTGTACATGGCCACCGACCAGGCTCCGATGATCCCGCTGGACGAGGAGCTGCGCCCCACGTGGCTGTTCGGCAAGACCGTCCACGAAGGATGCGACCGGGCGGGCTATTACGAGCAGGGCGACTTCGCGACCGAGTACGGATCGCCGAAATGCATTGTGAAACTGGGCTGCTGGGGACCTGTGGTCAAGTGCAACGTCCCAAAGCGCGGCTGGATCAACGGCATCGGCGGTTGCCCGAATGTCGGCGGCATCTGCATCGGGTGCACGATGCCGGGATTCCCGGACAAGTTCATGCCGTTCATGGACGAGCCGCCGGGCGGCAAGGTGTCAACCGCGGCGTCAGGCCTCTACGGCTCGGTCATCCGCAGCCTGCGGCACGTCACGGGCCACACCGTCGACAAAGAGCCCAAGTGGCGGCATCGCGGTACGAAGCTCGACACCGGGGCCACCCGCACCTGGTAGACCGGGCGGACCACCGGTTCGTCAGCACCCGACCGCGACGCCATCGCGTACGTCGGAGCCCGTTGCCTTACAGACGTTTACACGAAAGTGAAGTTCGATGACCGGAACAATAATTCCCGAGCCGTCCCAAGTGAAGCGCGAGCCCGGTCAACTGGTGGAGATGGCCTGGGATCCCATCACGCGCATCGTCGGCAGCCTCGGAATCTACACCAAGATCGACTTCGAGAACCGCGAGGTGGTCGAGTGCCACAGCACTTCGTCGATCTTCCGCGGCTATTCGATCTTCATGAAGGGCAAGGACCCTCGCGACGCTCACTTCATCACCAGCCGCATCTGCGGTATCTGCGGGGACAATCACGCGACCTGCTCGTGCTACTGCCAGAACATGGCCTACGGGGTCAAACCCCCGCATCTGGGCGAATGGCTGGTCAACCTCGGCGAGGCCGCGGAATACATGTTCGACCACAACATCTTCCAGGAGAACCTGGTCGGTGTGGACTACTGCGAGAAGATGGTGTCCGAGACCAACCCGAGCGTGCTGGCCAAGGCGGAGAACACCGCGGCACCACACGCCGACGCGCACGGCCACCGCACGATCGCCGACATCATGCGCGCGCTCAACCCGTTCACCGGTGAGTTCTACCGAGAGGCGCTGCAGGTCAGTCGGTGGACCCGGGAGATGTTCTGCCTGATGGAGGGTCGCCATGTGCACCCGTCGACGCTGTATCCGGGCGGCATCGGGACGACCGCGACCATCCAGCTGATGACCGACTACATGACACGGCTGATGCGCTACGTCGAATTCATGAAGAAGGTCGTGCCGATGCACGACGATCTCTTCGACTTCTTCTACGAAGCCCTGCCCGGCTACGACAAGGTCGGCCTCCGCCGCACCCTGCTGGGATGCTGGGGATCCTTCCAGGATCCCGAGGTCTGCAACTTCGCCTACAAAGACATGGAGCGCTGGGGCGACGCCATGTTCGTCACCCCCGGCGTGGTGGTGGACGGCAAACTGCTGACGCATTCGTTGGTCGATATCAACCTCGGGATACGAATTCTGTTGGGCCACAGTTACTACGAAGACTGGACCGACCAGGAGATGTTCGTCAAGACCGATCCTCTCGGCAACCCGATCGACCGGCGTCACCCGTGGAACCAGCACACCAACCCCAAGCCGCAGAAGCGGGACTTCGACGAGAGCTACAGCTGGGTGATGTCGCCACGCTGGTACGACGGCAAGGACCACCTCGCCCTCGACACCGGCGGTGGCCCGCTCGCGCGGCTGTGGTCCACCGCGCTCGCGGGGATGGTCGACATCGGCTACGTCAAGGCCACCGGCAGCAGTGTCCAGATCAACCTCCCCAAGACCGCGCTCAAGGGCCCGGTCGAGTTGGAGTGGAAGATCCCGGCCAAGGGCAGCAACACCATCGAGCGCAATCGGGCCCGCACCTACTTCCAGGCGTACGCTGCCGCCTGCGCGCTGCACTTCTGTGAGAAGGCACTCGTCGAGATCCGGGCCGGCCGCACCAAGACCTGGGAGCCCTTCGAGGTTCCCGACGAGGCCATCGGGTGCGGTTTCACCGAAGCGGTGCGCGGGGTGCTGAGCCATCACATGGTCATCCGCGACGGCAAGATCGCGAACTACCACCCGTATCCGCCGACACCATGGAACGCCAATCCGCGTGACAGCTACGGCACCCCCGGCCCGTACGAGGACGCGGTGCAGGGCCAGCCGATTTTCGAGGAGAACGATCGGGAGCATTTCAAGGGCATCGACGTCATGCGGACGGTGCGCAGTTTCGATCCGTGTCTGCCCTGCGGGGTGCACATGTACCTGGGCAACGGAAAGTCGTTGGAGCTGATGCACTCCCCCACTCAATCCGCCACCGGGGAATGACATATGACGCCCGCCGCTGATGCAGTCCCGGACCTCCCCGAGCAAGACGCACGATGGCGCACGGCGGGCGATCGCATCGAGAACCTGCTGCAGGGCTGCGCCGCAGGCGGTTCGGTGGCCCTGGATCGCGCCGAACAACTCGTCCGGGAGGTGACCGATCTCTACGGCGCCGCCCTGGCCCGGATGCTGCAGATCGCCGCATCCACCGATCCCGCAGTGGCGGATGCCGTCGCCGCTGACGATCTGGTGGCCAGTCTGCTGCTGGTGCACGGTCTGCATCCCCATCCGGTCGAGCGGCGCATCGCCGATGCGCTCGACGGTGTACGCCCGTACCTCGGATCACACGGGGGCGATGTCCATCTCCTGGAAGTCGCACCGCCGGTGGTCCGGCTGCGGTTCGCCGGAAGCTGTAAGAGCTGCCCGTCCTCGGTGATCACCCTCGAATTGACCATCGAGGACGCGATCATGGCGGCCGCGCCCGAGATCTCGACGATCGACGTCGTCACCGAGGATTCGGCGGCGCAGGTGATACCCGCCGAATCGTTGTTGGCCCGGCTGCACGGCGACGGGCACCGCCACGCCACGTGGCAGCCCGTCCCGGCACTCGCCGAACTCGTTCCCGGCGAGGTCGGCGGGTTCTCGGTGGCCGACGTCGCGGTGCTGGCCTGCCGGATCGGCGATGAGTTCTTCGCGTACCGGGACGGCTGCCCCCACTGCGGCAGCAGATTTGCCGGGGCCGCCCTGAGTGGCTCCGAATTGCGCTGTCCGCAGTGCGGTACCGGTTTCGACGTCGTCCATGCGGGGACGGCGGTCCACGACGCCACCGGCCTGCATCTGGAGCCGATCCCGGTTCTGCTGCGCGACGAAGTGCTGTCGATGGCGCTGGCCACGGAGATCGCATCGTGACCGGCCCACTGGACGTACTGGCCCGTATCCGGGCCGGCCGACCTGCGCCGGCGCAGGTCGCTGAGCAGTGCGAGATGTGCAGCGAACCGATCGGCGACGAGCATCGGCACGTGGTCAATGTCGAAGGCCGCCAACTGATGTGCGTATGCAGTGGCTGTTATCTGCTGTTCACCGACACCAGCGCCGCATTGCGCTATCGGGCCATCCCCGATCGTTACCTGGCATTCGACGACTTCGGCGTCGGCAGGCGTGAATGGGAGTCACTGCAGATTCCCGTCGGACTGGCGTTCTTCTTCCGGAACTCGGCGCTGGGACGGGTGGTGGCGTTCTACCCGGGTCCGGCCGGGGCCACCGAATCCGAACTCGACCTGGACACCTGGAATTCCGTGCGCCGCGCCGATCCTCGGATCGACCTGCTGGCCGAGGACACCGAAGCGCTGCTGCTGCGGGTCCCGGCCAACGAGAGTCAAGCGTTGTCCTGCCATCTGGTGCCGATCGACGCCTGCTACGAGTTCGTCGGCCGGCTGCGGATGCTGTGGCGCGGCTTCGACGGCGGCCAGGACGTGCGCCGCTACGTCGACGAGTTCTTCGACACGCTCGCCGACCGCAGCAAGGTGGTGGCCCGATGACCGAGCCCTCGGTGCCGAGCACCTCGGTGACGTTCTCCGTGCTGGACATCACGCCGGAACCGTATGCGGTGACGCCGATCCTGTCTGCGCGGGTGGGCGTGGCCGCCGTGGGTGAGGATCCGGTGCACGCCATCGCCCTGCGCTGCCAGGTACGTATCGAACCGCTGCGGCGCAGCTACAACGATGCCGAAGCGGCGGGCATGCTGGACCTGTTCGGCCCGCGGGAGCGTTGGGGCAACACGCAACGCAGTTTCCTATGGCAGCACAGCGGCGCCATGATTCCCGGATTCACCGGAGCCACCCAGGTCGATATGCCGTTGGAGTGCACCTACGACTTGGAGGTGGTGGGATCGAAGTACCTGCACGCACTCGACGACGGCATGGTGCCACTGCAGTTCCTGTTCAGCGGAACGGTTTTCACCCGCGGAGCCCGCGGCTTCGCCGTGCAGCAGGTGCCTTGGGACCGTGAAGACCATTTCGATATGCCGGCTTCCGTGTGGCATCAGCTGATGGCACAGCATTTTCCGAACACGGGCTGGCTGCGGCTGCGGCACGACACCCTCGACGAGCTGGCCAACTACAAGTCTCGTTGGGGCATGCTGTCGTTCGAGGCTGCGATCGACAACCTGCTGACCAGACAGGACATCCAATGAGCGGCAATCTGGATCAGGCCCTCGCAGTCGCCGACGCGGTCCTCTACGAGGGTTACCTGCTCTACCCGTACCGCGCCGACTCGCGGAAGAACCAGTCCCGCTGGCAGTTCGGTGTGCTCGGTCCGACCGATGCCGAACACGCGGGTCTCGGCGAGGACAGCGTGCTGTCCACCCAACTCCTGGTCCGTCCCGGGGACCGCGCGGCACTCTCGATGGTCGTTCGCTTTCTGCAGTTGCAGCACCGGGGTGTCGAGCGCAGCCGCGACGACGGAGCCTACGAGCCCGTCGACGAGCTGACCGTGGAGTCTCAGTCGTGGCTGAGTTGGGACGAAGCGGTAGAGCGCGCGGTCGATTTCGGTCCGTTTGCGATGGCCGACCTGGACGTCCCGAAGACACATCCCTTCGTCGTGGCTGGGGGCACCGAAACCGAAGACGTCCGGGGCGGCCGGTTGGTGCGCTCCCGGCGTGAGCTGCGGGGCGAGTTGACCATCGGCGCCGAACCCGACGGTGATCTGCTGCGGGTGAACCTGACCGTCCACAACACGGCGCCGCCCGTCGCCGACAAGCACGACGCCATCGCGGTGTCGCTGATCGGCACGCATCTGATCGCCGAAGTCACCGACGGCGAATTCGTCTCCTTACTGGAACCGGACGCACCTGCCGTCGCGGCGGTGTCGCGGTGTCGTCACCATCGGTGCTTCCCGGTGCTCGCCGGGAAACCGGGCGCGCACGACCTGATGCTCGTGTCGCCGATCATCCTCTACGACCACCCGGAGATCGCCGAACAGAGCCAGGGCGATCTCTTCGACTCGTGCGAGATCGACGAGATCCTCACGTTGCGGGTCATGACGATGACTGACGAGGAGAAAGCCGGCGCCCGGGCCACCGATCCCCGGGCAGCCGCGATCATCGACCGCTGTGACTCGATGTCCCCGGAGGCGATGCTCGACCTGCACGGTGTCCTGCGTGATCCGCGTGCCTCCGATCCAGCACTGATTCCGGAGATTCCCGACGGCGTCGATTGGTGGGATCCCCTGGCCGACAACGCCGTGGATCCCACCCTCGACGCGGTCCTGATCAACGGGGTGCGCGTCTGCCGCGGCAGCCGCGTGCGGTTACACCCGTCCCGCCGTGCCGACGCGCAGGACATCTTCTTCGCCGGCCGCATCGCACAGGTGGCCTCGGTCCACGAGGACGTCGAGGGCGAGCGGCACATCGGCGTCGTGCTCGACGACGACCCGGCCGCGGATCTGCACGCGTGGTACGGCCGCTATCTGTACTTCGCCGCCGACGAAGTAGAGCCATTGGCGCAGTGAGAGGAGTTCGAGATGGAAGTTGTGGGTTGGATCGCTGTCATCGCCGTCGCGGCAGTCGCGTTGGCGGGCGTCGTGGTCGGGGTCCGGTCTATCCCCGATGCTCGGCGATACCTCAAGATGCGTCGCATGTAGGAGGTGCGATCACGTCTTCAGTTCTGGTAGCCGGCATCGGCAACATCTTTCTCGGCGACGACGGATTCGGTCCCGAGGTGATGCGGCATGTGCCGCCGAGCCTCGCAGGTCCGGGTATTCGGCTGTGCGACTACGGGATCCGAGGCGTGCACCTGGCCTATGACCTGCTCGACGGATGGGATTCCCTCGTCCTTGTCGACGCGCTGCCCGGCCGGGGCCACCCCGGTGCGTTGCACGTGTTCGAGGCTGATCATGAAAGCAGTTCGAGCGCTACGGGTCTCGATGCGCACGCGATGGATCCGGCGGCGGTGTTCGCCAGCCTGCGGGCGCTGGGTGGTAGCCCACCGTTCACCGTCGTCATCGGCTGCGAAGTGGAGACGGTGGCCGACCGTATCGGGCTTTCGGAACCGGTTGCCGCGGCGGTCCCGGATGCCGTGAGGGCGGTACACGCCGCCGTGGCGCGCCTGTCGAACACGGTTGGGAAGGGTTGAGTCATGTGCCTTGGAATCCCCGGCCGGGTGGTCCGGATGCTGCCCGGATACGGAGGCCAGCTCGCCCTCGTCGATGTCGCGGGCGAGCACCGAAAGGTCAATGTCGGCATGCTGTCCGACGAGACCTTTGCCCCCGGTGACTGGGTGATCATCCACATGGGCTTCGCGGTCGAGAAGACGGACCACGCCGGCGCCGAGGCCGCGATGCAGGGCCTGGAGCTGCTGGGGCGCGGTCGCAACACCGAGGTGCCACCGTGACGGCGCGGCGACGGCTGCTCGTCGCAGTACACGGAGTCGTTCAGGGCGTGGGCTTCCGGCCGTTCGTCTACACCACGGCGGCCGTGCTAGGACTGGCCGGCTGCGTCCGCAACGACAGTTCCGGAGCCGTCATCGAAATTGAGGGAGCGCCCGACGATCTGGATGCCTTCCTCCGCCGGCTGCGCGACGACCCGCCCCCGTTGGCGGTGATCGAATCCGTCGACACCCGCTCGATCCCGCCCACCGGCGGCACCGGATTCACGATCGCCGACACGACCAGGGCCGGCGGCGGCCGCACCCTGGCCTCCCCCGACGTGGCGATGTGTCCGGAATGCACTGCTGAACAACGCGATCCATCGAACCGCCGGTACCGTCACGCCTTCATCAACTGCACCAACTGCGGGCCCAGGTTCACCATCATCGCCGCACTGCCCTACGACCGTGCGGCCACCACGATGGCGACTTTCGCGATGTGCGGCGAATGCGCGCGTGAATACGGCGACCCGGCCGACCGGCGCTTCCACGCGCAGCCCGTGTGCTGCCCCGGCTGCGGCCCGACTCTGCGATGGCAGGACGACTACGGTCCGCTCGTCGGAGAGGCCGCGCTGCGGCGCGCCAGGCGCCTGCTGGCCGACGGGGCGATCCTGGCGGTCAAAGGCATCGGCGGCTACCACCTCGCGTGCGACGCCGGCAACACCGCAGCGGTCACCGAGCTTCGCCGGCGTAAACGTCGCGGCGACAAGCCGTTCGCGGTGATGGTTCCGGACCTGGCCACCGCGCGCGAGATCGCCGAGGTCGACGACACCGCGGCCCGGGTGCTGTGCGGACCGCAGCGGCCCATCGTTCTCCTGCCCCGCGCGGCCGGTGCACCGGTCGCCGAAGCGGTGGCGCCGCGCAACCCCGACCTGGGCGTCCTGCTCGCCTACACGCCGCTGCACACCCTGCTGTTCGGATTCCCCGGTGATCCGCCCAGCCCGAGGGTTCTGGTGATGACCTCGGCCAATCTCAGTGGCGAACCGATCTGTTTCTCCGATGACGAGGCGCTTCGGCGGCTGTCACACATCGCTGACGGATGGCTCATGCACGACCGCGAGATCCTGGTGCCCTGCGACGATTCGGTGGTCCGGGTCGCCGACGGCGACGAGCTGGCCATCCGCAGATCCCGGGGGTACGCGCCCCTGCCGGTCGCCCTGCCGGTAGCGGTGCCGCCGACCCTGGCGGTCGGCGCCGACCTCAAGAACACCATCGCGGTGGCCGACCACCGGTACGCCTGGCTGAGCGCCTACATCGGCGATATGGACAGCCTGGCCACGTTGTCGGCGTTCGAGCGCGCAGTCGACCACCTGGAGGCTCTGACCGGCGTCGAACCTGAAACCTTGGTCTGCGACGCGCATCCGGGATACCGGTCCAGCAACTGGGCGCATCGCAATGCCGGGTCCCACCCGGTGAGGACGGTCCAGCATCACCACGCCCATATCGCCTCGGTGATGGCCGAACACGGCCTGGACGGCACGCAGCAGGTGCTCGGGTTCGCATTCGACGGGACCGGATACGGTCCCGACGGCACGGTGTGGGGCGGTGAGGTACTGGTCGCCGACTACAAAGGCTTTCGGCGGGTTGCCCATCTCGCGCAGGTACCGATGGTCGGCGGTGACATCAGCGTGCTGCGCCCCTACCGGATGGCGCTCTCGCACCTGTGGGCTGCCGGGCTGCCGTGGGACGCCGATCTGCCGCCGGTCCGCGCGTGTCCCGACGACGAATACCGGACCCTGGCGCATCAATTGGCGACCGGGTCCGGCGGCGTCGCGACCTCGAGCATGGGCCGGTTGTTCGATGCGGTGTCGGCGTTGATCGGGGTGCGACAGACGGCCGTCTACGACGCCCAGGCCGCCATCGAGCTGGAAGGGATCTCACGGGGCACCGCGGTGGGCACACGCCGGTATGCGTTCGAGGTGAATTCCGGTGCGTCACCGGCCACCATCGACCCGGGGCCCGTGCTCGCGGCGATCATCAACGATCTGCGCGCGGGCGTGACACCCGCGGTGATCGGTGCCCGGTTCCACCACGCCGTCGCCGGGCTCATCGTAGAACTGGCACTCGACCTGGTGGATGCGAATGGTTGCTCGGAGCAGCCGGTGGCGTTGTCCGGCGGGGTTTTCCAGAACCTGCTGTTGCTGCGCCTGACCTTGACCGGATTGCGTCAACACGGTCTGCGGGTCATCACCCACCGCCGGGTACCGCCGAACGACGGCGGTATCGCCCTGGGCCAGCTCCTGGTCGGGAATGCGGGGTGACGCCATGACCGCACTGCCGACACAGCCACTGCCCGCCGGATACCGACTGTTCGCCCGGTATGCGTTCCCGCCGAACGAACTCGGATACTGCGGTCCCGCGGGCCCGGCAGTCACGCCCGGCGAAGATACGTCCGAGTTCGCCTCACACGCACGGGAATTCGACGGTGCATGGCCCTACCTGCAGGCCATCGCCGAGGCAGTCGGCGCCGGCCCGCTGGACGCGGAGGTGGTTCGAGGCTATTGGGTCGGCGGACCGCTCCTGGGCCGGGTAGATCCGAGCATCCTGCTGGACCAGCTACGGGCGGCATTCCAGGGGCAAGTGACCGGAGGGCTCGACACGGTGTCCGCTGCGGGGACATCCGCCGGCACGGTACTGGCCCACCACAGCTTCCACGTGTTCGTTGTATACCCGTGGGTCCGATTCCTGGACCGGGATCCGGACACCGCGTTGAGGGTTCTCCAGAACTGCCGGATCCGTTGGGGCACAGTCACCACGGTCGAGGACGAGCATGTCGTCGTCGAGTCCTGCCCGTTGGTGCTGGACGGCAGTCGCCTCACGCTCGGTGAGCCCGTCGCCGAGCGGACCCGGTGGAGCCGGGACGGGAAATCTCTGACGAACCCGCCCACTCCGGGTGACACCGTGTCCGCTCACTGGGACTGGGTATGCGACACACTGACCGCCGATGAGACCTCGGCGCTGGCCTACGCCACCCGCGCCACCCTCGACCTGGTGAATACAGGAGGTCGACCATGAGTACGACGACACCGACCGTCACCCCACCCACCGGCGCCGGGCCGCCGGGCACATCCTTCGTGGACACCGATCTGGCCGCCGATCTGGCCACAGCCGCGTTGGATGTAGCCCGGAAATTCCACGACGGTGCCACGCTCTGGGTGATTGCGCCCCAATGGGAACCGCACGCCCATCACGTGGCCGTCGAGTTCGTCCACCCGGTCATCGTCGGCAAACGCGCCCTGCCCTCGGTGGCGCTGGTCGAGCCCGATCCGGTGGCCCAGGCCAGGGTCGCCAGCCAGCCCGGAGATCTGCTTCTGGCGGTGGCGTCGGCCGACCAGCCGGCGGCCGTCGACACCATGCGGCGGGCCGCGGCGTGGGGTGTCACGACATTGTGGATCGGCTGCGGCCCGCGCCCTCCGGCCGGTGCCGCCCACCACATCCTGTGGATCGACTCCGACGACCCGATGGTCCCGGCCACCGGCCGGTTCGTCCTGATCTACCACCTGCTCTGGGAGCTCACCCACGTGTGCTTCGAACATCCCGGCCTGTTGACGCCCGCGCCCGCAGACACCGGGCCGGCCTGCGTCACGTGCGGCGACGAAGGTCGGGCGGCCGAAGTCGTGATCGCACCTGCCGAACCAGGTGGGCGGGCGCTGGTCCGCAGTGCCGCCGGAGAGGAATGGGTGGAAACCGCGATGGTCGGTCAGATGAGGGTCAACGACCTGATCCTGGTGCACGCGGGTACCGCGATCGCGCAGATGACGGAAGTCAGGTGACATCATGACCGACACTGAGAGCACCGGATTCCTCTACCCGTTCATCGAGTCCGAAGAGACCGATGTGCGGGCGCTGCTCGACGACCTGGCCGCATCGGCACGCGGAAAGGCCACCGAAAGCGCCCGGCTGCAACAGGAATCACTACAGGAGTACGACTCGGGCCTGACCGCGGCGGGGACCGCGATGGCCGATCGCTTCCTGCGCGGTGGGCGCCTGTACACCCTGGGCAACGGTGGCAGCTCCACCGATGCAGCCACCCTGGCCTCCCTGTTCAGCCGGCCCGCGAGGGGAAGGCCGGTGGCGGCCTGGTCGCTTGCTGCCGACGAGGCGGTGGTCACGGCGCTGGGCAACGACGTGGGTTTCGACCTGATCTTCAAACGCCAGATCATCGCGCACGCCCGCGATCGCGACATCGCCATCGCACTGTCCACGTCGGGTAACTCCGAAGACCTCATGACGGCCATCGCCGAGGCCAAGATGCGCGGCGTGCTCACCATCGGATTCTCCGGGCACGACGGCGGACGAATGGAGATCGTAGCCGGGGAGTCCGGGGATCTGGATTTCTGTTTCACGGTGCACAGCCAGAGCATTCATCGCATCCAGGAGAGCCACGCGATGCTCGGTTACCGGCTGTGGGCAGTGGTGCAGGACCAGATGTCGCAGGCGTACGCATCATGAGCACCGTCGCCACCTCGACCGCAGCCCAACGCGAGGACCGCGTGCTGGAGCGGATCGAGAAATTCCGGCAGCGGCGCCCACGACTGATCGACGAGGTCGTGACCCTGGCCCACGGCGCCGGCGGAAAGTCCTCGGCCGCACTGGTCGACGCGGTCTTCGTCGAGGCGTTCCGCAACCCCGAACTCGAACAGCTCGGGGACGCCGCGGTCCTGCGGACCCCGTCGGGTGACACGCTGGCGTTCTCTACCGATTCGTATGTGGTTGCCCCACACCGCTTCCCGGGCGGGTCGATCGGGCATGTCGCGGTGCACGGAACCATCAACGACCTGGCGGTCTCGGGCGCCCACCCCCAATGGCTGTCGGCGGGCTTCGTCATCGAAGAGGGATTCCCGATCGCCGAGCTGCGCGAGATCGTCGCCGACATGAGCGAGGCCGCCGCACGGGCCGGGGTCCAGATCGTCACGGGCGACACGAAAGTCGTCGGTAAGGGTGCCGCCGACGGTATGTACATCTGCACAGCCGGAGTCGGAGTCGTGCCGGCGGGCAGACATCTCTCGCGCGAGAGTGTGCGTGCCGGGGACCGGGTACTGCTGTCCGGCACGATCGGTGACCACGGAATGGCGGTCATGCTGGCGCGCGGTGACCTGGCCATCGACGCCGACATCGCCTCTGACACCGCACCTTTGCACGAACTCGTCGAGATCCTGCTGGCCGCCGCCCCGTCCACGCGGTGGATGCGCGACGCCACCCGCGGAGGCGTCGGCACGGTGTGCAACGAGCTGGCCAAGGACTCACCGTTCGCGGTGATCCTCGACGAGGACCGCATTCCCATCGAGCCACAGGTCGCGGGTGCCTGCGACCTGCTGGGCATCGACCCCCTCTACGTCGCGAACGAAGGGAAATTCCTCGCGATCGTCCCGGCCGACGAGGCCGACGCTGCGGTGACCGCGTTGCACGCACATGCGCAGGGCGCCCGGGCCACGGTGGTCGGCGAGATCGTCGCCGAGCCGCCCGGAATCGTCGCGCTACGTACCGCCTTCGGCGGCAGCCGGATCGTCGACATGCTCGTGGGCGATCCGCTCCCCCGGATCTGCTAGGTGAAAGGAGCAGTCCCATGTGTCTGGGCATTCCCGGCCAGGTCGTCGACATCGTCGACGCCGAGGCCCACCTCGCCAAGGTCGATGTCAACGGGGTACGCCGGGTCATCAGCGTGCGCCTGCTCGCCGACGACAACCTGCAGGTCGGCGACTGGGTACTGGTGCACGTCGGGTTCGCGATGGCCAAAATCGACGAGCACGAGGCGAAGCTGACGCTCGACCAGGTACAGAAAATGGGCGCCGACTACACGACCGAGATCGACGCGTTCAATTCTTCCGAAATCGCCTGACGCAAAGAGGTGTCGCATGAAGTTCGTCGACGAATTCCGGGACCCGGCGGCCGCCCGCGTCCTGGTGAAAGCGATCACCGAGCTCGCCGCCGGTGACGAGTTCAAGTTCATGGAAGTCTGCGGCGGCCACACCCACACCATCTACCGGCACGGGATCGAGCATCTGCTGCCGGAGTCGATCGAACTGGTCCACGGGCCCGGATGCCCGGTGTGCGTGATCCCCATGGGCCGGGTCGACGACGCGATGTGGTTGGCCGAACAGCCCGGCGTCATCTTCACCACCTTCGGCGACATGATGCGGGTGCCCGGGTCCAACGGCAACCTCATCGAGGCCAAGGCCCGCGGCGCCGACGTCCGCTTCGTCTACTCACCGCTCGATGCACTGAAGATCGCCCGCGACAATCCCGACCGCCATGTGGTGTTCTTCGCGGTCGGATTCGAGACCACGGCGCCGTCCACCGCCGTCACCCTGGTGCGCGCCCGCGCACTCGGCGTCGGCAACTTCAGCGTGTTCTGCAATCACGTCACCATCGTCCCGCCGATCAAAGCCATCCTGGAGTCACCCGACCTGCGACTATCGGGGTTCCTGGGGCCCGGCCACGTCTCGACTGTGGTCGGTCTGCGCCCCTACCGCTTCGTGCCTGCCGTCTACCACAAGCCGATCGTGGTGGCGGGCTTCGAACCGCTCGACATCCTGGCTTCGGTGCACATGCTGCTGCGCCAGATCCGTGACGGCCGCTGCGAGGTGGAGAACCAGTACACCCGGGTGGTGCGGCCGGAAGGCAACACCGCGGCGCTGAAACTGATGGCGGAGACGTTCGAACTACGGCCGCACTTCGAATGGCGCGGGCTCGGCTTCATCTCGCAGAGCGCGCTCAAGATTCACCCCGACTATGCCGCCTACGATGCCGAGCTGATCTTCGAGATGCCCGGGGTACGGGTTGCCGACCCCAAGGCCTGCCAGTGCGGTGAGGTGCTCAAGGGCGTCATCAAGCCATGGGAATGCAAGGTCTTCGGAACGGCCTGCACACCGGAAACCCCGATCGGCACCTGCATGGTGTCCCCGGAGGGCGCCTGCGCGGCCTACTACAACTTCGGCAGATTGCACAGAGAAACTGCACAGCTGTTGCTGCGGCATTAGCGATGGGGGTTCAGCGACGCCAGTTCGGAAAGTTGTCGAGATCCCGCAGCGTCATCACGAACCCGAATGCGCCGACTCCGATGGCCAGGAAGTACCCGATGGCCGCCTGCCATCCGGACAGAGTTGACGCGACCAGCCAACACAGCAGCACCGCTGCGATCACCAGTAGGACACCGTAAAGAGGCGTCCGCATCGGGTGGTCACCAAGACCCATGACTCCGGTATACGCCGAATCTGCGGCGGGGAAAAGACCCGTCAGCTCACCGGTGACTGTTCACCACTGCTCGCGCGGGACGTCGAAGTCCGCACACAACGCCCGCCACACGCTACGCGGCTCCACCCCGTCCTCGATGGCCTGCGCGGCAGTGCGGCCGTCGAGGGCCGCGAGCACATGGTCGACGAGCAGCGATCGACCCCGCATCGCGCCGAACTGGCCGTCCACGAGCTCATTGAATTCCGTCAACCGCACGGGCCCAACCTACCCAGTGCCTGCCAGCGCGTCATGGCACACCCGTACCGGTTCAGCCACGTCGGCGATCGAGGCGCCGGCGCGCACAGCGGCCGCACGGTAGGACGACGCCCCGAGCACGGTGCCGACCGCCGCGGTGAGCGCCTCCCCGGAAAGGGGCCGCACCAGCTGTGCACTGCCTTGTCGCACAACGCGATTGGCGATCTCCCATTGATCACCGCCACCCGGCACCACTACCATCGGCACACCTGCCAGCAGCGCCTTGGACACCAGCCCGTGCCCGCCACCGCAGATCACCAGATCGGCGTGCGACAGCAGCTCGTCCTGACGGCCGAGCCCCACTGCCGCCCACGGCGGCACCTCCACGTCGGCCCCGCCGAGCCGCGACACCACCACACGGGCCCCCTCGGGCAGTGTCTGACCCGGTCGGAGCGACTCCAACACCAGTTCGGTCATCCCCTGCGTCCCGGTGGTCGCGGTAGACGGCGCCACCATCACCACCGGGCCCGAGCCCGGCGGCACGGTCAGCACCGCCTCGGTCGGTTCGAAGTGCAGCGGACCCACCACCACGGCCTCGGCCGGCCAATCCGGGCGCGGCACCTCCAGTGCGGGCAGGGTGGCGATCAAGCGCCGCAACGGGCCGGGGTCGGCCGCGGGCAGGCCGATCGCGGCGCGCACTCCGGCCCGCTCGGCCAGACCCGCCCGCACAGACCGCGCGGTCAGTGCCCGCATGACGGTGTCGCGGAGTCGTCCCCGGATACCGACGCCCGGGGCCAGCCCGCTGCCGAGCGGCGGCAACCCCTTCGACGGCAGGTACAGCGGATGTGGGTTGAGCTCCACCCACGGCAACCCGAGCAGCTCGGCAGCCAGCCCGCCGCAGGCGGTGATCACGTCGGAAACCACGAGATCCGGTTGCAGCTCCTCCAGCACGGGCACGTTGAGCTGCGCCATCCGCCCGGCGCGCTGATGGATCTTGGCCCCAGCGTCGGCGTCGTCGTCCCCATCGGTCGCATCGAGACCGACGAGTTCTCGTGCGTCGACGCCGGCAGCCCGCGCGGTGTCGAGCCACTCCACCCCGGTCAGCAGCGTCGGGGTATCCCCCGCGGCGAGGAACTTCAGGCACAACGCAAGGGCCGGGAAGGCATGTCCGGGATCGGGCCCGGCGACCACCGCTACGCGCACCGGCCTACCTTGCCACAGGCATCCCCCACTAGGCTTCGGGCATGTCTGACCAATCCACCACCGCAGCGGCGACCCAGACCGGCACGGTCGAAACGTTCCTCAACGCGCTGCAGGAGCAGGACTTCGACACCGCCGAGAACGCACTGGCACAGAACCTCGTCTACCAGAACGTCGGGCTCCCGACCATCTACGGGCGCCAACGTGCGATGAAGCTGTTCCGCTCGATGCAGGGCAAGGCCGGCTTCGAGGTGAAGATCCACCGGATCGCCGCCGACGGCGCCGCGGTCCTGACCGAGCGCACCGACGCCCTGGTCTTCGGGCCGCTGCGCCTGCAGTTCTGGGTCTGCGGCGTGTTCGAGGTGCACGAAGGCCGAATCACGCTGTGGCGGGACTACTTCGACTTCCTTGACATGTTCAAGGCGACGCTGCGCGGCCTCGTCGGTGTGGTCGTGCCGTCGCTGCGCACGTCGCTGTAACAGCGCGTCAGGCGCGGCGCAGCTGACCGAGTTCGTCGAACGCCTGCGCCCACCCGACCAGACGATCGGTGGCGCCGGTCAACTCGTTGCGGTAGCGCTGCTGCGACAACGGCGACGCCGCACTCTGACCGCCGTTCACCGTCGATACGAGTTGCGCTGCGGCAGTGACCATCTCGTTGTACTGCCGCACGCCTTGGCCGAGCTGCGCGGTGAACGCGTTGATGGTGGGCACCAGATGCTGGCGCGACTGCGGGGCATTGCTGATGGCCCGCTCCATCGACACCACCTCGGTGGCGGTAGCTGCCATGGTCCGCGCAGTGTGGTTGGCCACCGCGGTCAGTTCCCGCAATTCGTCGGCCGGAAGTATCCGACCGCGTTCAAGTACACCGAGTAGCGAGAACATGCCGCGCTCGGAGGCCACCAGCGCCGCCATGGGTTGACGGGCCGCGGAACCCCACGGCGGCAACCGACGTCCGGAGACCGGCCGCTGCGCCGGCAGCGGTTCCGCGCGCAGCCAGCGGTAACGCAGCCAGAACAGCGTCGCGGGGAATGCCGCACCGGCCGCGATGGCGCCGGTGATGATCAGGCCCCAGACCGGTGTGCTCCACGATGCCAGCAGCGCCGTGGCGAGCACCCAGAACCCGGTGGCCAGGGTGAAGAACACCCCGAAGCGCAGCGCCCACCGCCGCTTGCGCAACAGCTTTGCGCGCGGATCGGCGGCGGCGCTGAGCTTCTCCGTCAGGGCCCCGGACAGGTCTGCCGCGGTGTCGATACCCCGTTGCACCAACGATTTCCAGGCGTCGGGTCGACCGGTCTTGGTAGCCATGATCTAGAACACTCGAATCTCTACTGGCCGAGCGGATTCTCGGGGGTGGCAGGAGTCTGGTTGGCTGCCGGAGTGGCCGGGGTGGACGGGGTGGCTCCGCCGCTGGGCAGTGCGTCGCCGCGCATCGACGCCCGGATCTGCTCGAGCCGGGAATGGCCGGCCATCTGGACGCTGGCCTGCTGCACCTCCATCATGCGGCCCTGCACCGAGTTCTGCGCCAGCTCGGCCTGGCCGATGGCGTTGGCGTAGCGGCGCTCGATCTTGTCGCGAACCTCGTCGAGGCTCGGGGTGTTGCCCGGTGCGGCGACCTCGCTCATGGAGCGGAGCGAGGCACTGACCTGCTCCTGCATCTTTGCCTGCTCGAGCTGGGACAGCAGCTTGGTGCGCTCGGCGATCTTCTGCTGCAGCATCATCGCGTTCTGCTCGACGGCCTTCTTGGCCTGCGCGGCGGCCTGCAAGGCCTGATCGTGCAGACCCTTGAGGTCCTCGACGCTCTGCTCTCCGGTGACGAGCTGGGCGGCGAACGCCTCGGCGGCGTTGTTGTACTCGGTGGCCTTGGCCGCGTCACCGGCCGCGGTGGCCTGATCGGCCAGCGTCAGCGCCTGGCGGACGTTGACCTGCAGCTTCTCGATGTCGGCGAGCTGCCGGCTGAGCCGCATCTCGAGCTGGCGCTGGTTGCCGATGACCTGGGCGGCCTGCTGGGTCAGGGCCTGGTGTTGCCGCTGCGCGTCCTCGATGGCCTGCTGGATCTGCACCTTCGGGTCGGCATATTCGTCGACCTTGGAGCTGAACAGCGCCATCAGGTACTTCCATGCCTTGACGAACGGATTGGCCATGGGTTCGTTCCGCCTTATCTGTCGGGCTTGTCTGTCAGGCTTGCCCAGCAAGCCGATGCTCGGGTCCTACTGCTCTTCAGGTTGCCGCAATTCCTCTGATGCCAACTTATCGGTTCTGGACAGGCAGCCACAGTCCCGTCGACTGTTCGCATGGGTGTTTTGCGAAAATTCGTACCCGCACACGAACAGCGCGATCAATCCGGCATCGGCGGTGGCGTCAGGCCCTGGTCACGCGACGGCCATCGACACGACCTGCGGGATGACCACCTTGGTCGACGCATCGATGTGGGCGACGTTGGCAGCGACATCGGGACGGGCGGCTGTGGAGGCGTGTTCACGCTCGGCCATGCTCTCGCCGGCATCGGTGAGCACCCGCGACAGCGGGACGTCCAGCGCGTCGCAGATGGCGCTGAGCAGTTCGCTGGAGGCCTCCTTGCGGCCCCGCTCGACTTCGGAGAGGTACCCGAGGCTGACCCGGGCCGTGTCGGACACTTGACGCAACGTCCGACCCTGTTCGGTGCGGGCGTTACGCAGCACGTCGCCAATCACCTCACGCAGCAATGCCGTCATCGTGCCCTCCTTCGCCTGGCGGTCGCAGGTCCGCTGACTGACCAACGCCGCGGACCACCGCATGGTTCCCGCAGTCCGGTGCAGATCTGGGTTACTGGTTCTCGACCAGGAAACGCAGCCGGGCGATCGCCTCGTCGACGGCGGCGCGGCGGATGTCCCAGCGCGAGCCGGACAGGGCCAACTCGACGACGTCGGTGTCGACCGGGCCGGCGAGGCCGATGAACACGGTGCCCACCGGGTGTCCGCCGTGCGGTTCCGGCCCGGCCACGCCGGTGAGGCCGACACCCCAGGTGGCCGCGCACCGCTGCCGGGCGCCGACCGCCAGTGCCCGCGCGGTGGGTGCAGCGACGGGGCCGACCGCGTCGAGCACCTGGGGGGCCACGCCGGCCAACCAGATCTTGGTGTCCTCGTTGTAGGTGATCAGTCCGCCCTGTAGCACCGCACTAGCCCCTGTCACGCCTGCGAGCGTCGCGGCCAGCAGGCCGCCGGTCAGCGACTCGGCGGTGGCCACGCTCTGTGAGCGCACCGTCAGGTCGGCGACCAGTGCCCTGGCGTCGTCAGTGAGCAGCGGATCGTCCACGTGAATCCCTGATCGCAGAGAGGACGTAATCGGCGCCGGTGAGCACGGTCAGCACCACGGCGGCCCACATGATCACCCAGGCCACATCGAGCCAGATGTCGGGCCACGAATGCAGCGGAAGCACGAACAACCCGATGGCCACGGCCTGCACCAGTGTCTTGAGCTTGCCGCCACGGCTGGCCGGGATGACTCCGTGACGCAGCACGGCGAACCGCAGCACCGTGATTCCGATCTCACGGGTCAGTACCACCACGGTGATCCACCAGGGCAGGTCGTGCAGCATCGAGAGTCCGATCAGCGCCGCGCCGATCAGCGCCTTGTCGGCGATCGGATCGGCCAGGGTGCCGAACTCGGTGATCATGCCGTAGCTGCGGGCCAACGCACCATCGAGATGGTCGGTGATCACCGCGACCGCGAACACCGCGAAAGCGGCGATCCGCCAGCCGGATTCATGACCGTCGCCGACGAACAGAAATACGAGGAAGACCGGAACCAGCACCATTCGTACACCGGTGAGCACGTTGGCGAGGTTGGCCACGCGCGCACGCGGGACCACCGGATCGGTAGAAGGTTGGCCCGGCACCGCAACAGAATATCGGTTGCCGTAACGGATACTCTTGCGCCTGTGAACCCAGGCAGTGTCGAGCCGCGCAAACACCCTGTGGTGCGCCGCGCCCGCACGTCCGATGTCCCGGCGATCAAGGGCCTCGTCGACGTCTATGCGGGCAAGATCCTGCTGGAGAAGAACCTGGTCACGCTGTACGAGGCGGTCCAGGAATTCTGGGTCGCCGAACTCGACGATGAGGTGGTGGGATGCGGCGCGCTCCACGTGTTGTGGGCCGATCTCGGTGAGGTGCGCACCGTGGCGGTGCATCCGAAAGTCCGCGGCACCGGCGTGGGACATGTTCTCGTCGAGCAGTTGCTCGACGTCGCCCGCGAGTTGCGCCTGAGCCGTATCTTCGTGCTGACCTTCGAAGTCGACTTCTTCGGCAAGCACGGTTTCGAGGAAATCGACGGCACCCCGGTGACCGCCGAGGTGTACGAGGAGATGTGCCGCTCGTACGACACCGGTGTGGCGGAGTTCCTCGACCTGTCCTACGTCAAGCCCAATACCCTGGGCAATACCCGTATGTTGTTGACGTTGTAAACCTGCATCAGTTCAGGGGGGATTGTGCGGAAATCGACAACGGCGGCCCTGGCCGTCGCCGGTCTGGCCGTCGCGACCAGTACCGCCGGTTGCGGCCTGATCAACGACCTCACCGGCGGGCACAAATCCGGCGCAGAGGCGATCGTGCGCCAACTGCAGTCCATGCCAGGCATATCCACCGTCGACCTCGACTACACCCACAACATCACCGTCGGCGAACTCATTTACTTCAAAGCCGAAGTGGGTTCCTCCGCAACACCGGAGCAAGCCGGTGCGGCAGCCAAGACATTCATGGAGCAGGGCCTGGTTGAGGACCTGGACCGGGCCAACTCCGCCGAGTTGACGCTGACCTACCCGCTGGGCGGATCCCGTCCCAACTACTCCCTGCGAAATGACTCCTCCGCGTGGCTCCGCGTGGAGCCCGGGTGGGACCTGACGTTGGTCGCCGACACCGTGGCCACCTGGCTGAGCGCCGCGCGCTCACCCATCGTCGAATCCGTGCTGACTGCCGCCACCTCGGGCGACACCAATTCCTTCGACACCACGGTCACGGTGCGCCCGGAGGCGACCTCCGCGCAGGTCCAGGCGCTGAAAGAGCAGGTGCCGGGCCTACGTGACGCGGCCTGGAAGCAGGCCTAGTTCGACCACCCCGTCAACGTGGTCGACACCCGAATGTTGTTGACGCTCTCAGCGGTTCAGAACTCGTCGGGATCGTCGTCCGCGTCGGCACCGTTGGCGTCGGACCCGCCGCGGATCAGCATCAGCGTGCCGGCCAGCTCGTCGGGCTTCACGAGCACCTCGCGGGCCTTGGAGCCCTCGGACGGCCCGACTATCTGTCGGGTCTCCATCAGGTCCATGAGCCGGCCCGCCTTGGCGAAACCGACACGCAGCTTGCGCTGCAGCATCGAGGTGGAGCCGAACTGAGAAGACACCACGAGCTCAACGGCCTGCAGGAAGACATCCATGTCGTCGCCGATGTCCGGGTCGACGTCCTTGCGCTCGCCGGCCTTGACCGCGGTGACACCCTCGACGAACTCCGGCTCGGCCTGGGTCTTGGTGGCCTCGACGACGGCGTGGATCTCCTCGTCGGTGATGAACGCGCCCTGCATGCGCAGCGGCTTGTTGGCGCCCATCGGCAGGAACAGGCCGTCGCCCATGCCGATCAGCTTCTCGGCGCCTGGCTGGTCCAGGATGACGCGGCTGTCGGTGAGTGACGAGGTCGCGAACGCGAGCCGGGACGGCACGTTGGTCTTGATCAGACCGGTGACGACGTCCACCGACGGCCGCTGGGTGGCGAGCACCAGGTGGATACCGGCGGCACGGGCTTTCTGCGTGATGCGGACGATGGCGTCCTCGACGTCACGCGGTGCGGTCATCATCAGGTCTGCGAGCTCGTCGACGATGGCCAGGATGTAGGGGTAGGGCTTGTAGACCCGCTCGCTACCCAGCGGGGTGCTGATCTCGCCCGAACGCACCTTCTCGTTGAACACGTCGATGTGGCGGACCCGGGACGCCTTCATGTCCTGGTAGCGCTGTTCCATCTCCTCGACCAGCCAGGCCAGTGCCGCGGCGGCCTTCTTCGGTTCCGTGATGATCGGCGTGATGAGGTGCGGAATGCCTTCGTACGGCGTGAGTTCCACCATCTTCGGGTCGATCAGGATCATCCTGACCTCTTCCGGGGTGGCTCGCGCCAGCAGTGAGACCAGCATCGAGTTGACGAAGCTGGACTTACCGGAGCCGGTCGAGCCGGCCACCAGAAGGTGGGGCATCTTGGCCAGGTTGGCCGAGACGAAGTCGCCTTCGATGTCCTTGCCGAGGCCGATCACCAGCGGGTGGTGGTCGCGACGGGTCGACGGCGCAGTGAGAACGTCGGAGAGCCGGACCATTTCACGGTCGGAGTTGGGCACCTCGATGCCCACGGCGGACTTGCCGGGGATCGGGGCCAGCATGCGCACGCTCTCGGTGGCGACGGCGTAGGCGATGTTGCGGTGCAGCGCGGTGATCTTCTCGACCTTGACGCCGGGTCCGAGTTCGACCTCGTAGCGGGTGACGGTCGGCCCGCGGGTGCAACCGGTCACGGCGGCGTCGACCTTGAACTGTTCCAGCACCGAGGTGATGGCGTCGGTCATCTGGTCGTTGGCCGCGGTGCGCAGCTTCGGCGGGTCGCCCGCGATCAGCAGATCCAGCGCAGGCAGGGTGTACGGACCCTCGACGACCCGGTCCATGACCAGGGTGTCGTCGGTCTTGGGCTTGCTCTCGGCCTTCTTCCTGGGGCGCGGCTTGACCGCGGGCTCGGGGACCGTCGGCGCATCGGTGTCCTCGGGCAGCGGGTAGTTGTCCATCGGCGTGCCGGCCGGCGCCTTGGGGGCTTCGATGGCGACTGTCGGCCAGGTCTGGGCGTCGCCGCGCGACGCGCCGTCGTCGTAGTAGCCGTCGGACAGATCGTCGTAGCCGTCGTCCTCGTACTCATCGACGTAGTCGTCGTCGTACTCGTCATCGTCGTACTCGTCGTGGAACGCCCGGGTGCTGAACATGGTCCGCAGGGTCGAGGGCACCTCGCGGATCGTCGTCCCGGTGACCAACAACAGACCGAACAGCACACCCATGAACAACAGCGGCGCGGCGATCCACTCGGTCAGGCCGTCCGACAGGGGCCCACCGATGGCGAAGCCGACGAATCCGGCGGCGTGCTGGCGTGCGACGGGATCCTGCGGCGATCCCGACCACAGGTGCCACAGGCCGAGCAACGGCAGCGCGATCATGGCCGATCCCAGGATCAGCCGGGGGCGCGACTCCGGGTCCGGCTCGGTGCGCATCAGGACGACGGCGATGGCGCCGAGAATGACGGGCACCAGCACCACCGGTCCACCGATCAGGGTGCGTACGGCGGTGTCGATCCACTGACCCACCGGGCCGGCCGCATGGAACCACGAACTGGCGGCCACCACGACGGCGATACCCAGCAGCGCGAGCGCCAGCCCGTCGCGGCGGTGTCCGGGTTCGATATCGCGGGCCCGGCCCACCGAGCGGGCGGTCGATCCGGCTCCCTTGGCCAGCATCAGCCACCCGGCGCGGGCACCTTGGCCGAGCTTCTGGCCCGCGGCAGCGACAGGTGAGGCCTGGGGCCGGCGTGCGGGCTTACGCCGCGGCGCAGCCGGGCGTCCCTTGCGGGCCGGCGCCGGACGCCGCGAACCGCCCCGCGAGCTGGCATTCGACCTGCTCGAACGCGCTCCGGATCGGCCGGCGGTCTTGTTAGCCATGTCCGCAAGCCTAGTCGCACATGCCCCACAATCACCATGTGCCACACGGGTCACAAGACGGTCTCAAATGACACTTAGCCATACGAACCATTTTCGTCGGGTTATCGCCTAGGGTGGACAGTCGTCCAGTTTCGGTTCTCATGAGGAGTTCTGCACCTATGCCAGTTGTTGTCGTCGCCACCATGAAGGCCAAGCCCGAGTCCGTCGACGCCGTGCGCGAGGCCTGCACCAACGCCGTCGCGGCCGTGCACGACGAGCCGGGCTGCCAGCTGTATTCACTGCATGAGTCCGACGGCACGTTCGTCTTCGTCGAGCAGTGGGCCGACGCCGACGCACTCAAGACCCACAGCACCGCTCCGGCCATCGGCACCCTGTTCGGCTCGATCGGCGAGCTGCTCGACGGCGCTCCCGATATCAAAATGTTGCAGCCCGTGGTGGCGGGTGACCCCGCCAAGGGACAGCTGCGGGCCGGCTGATGAGCGCTTGCGCGAAGAAGAAACAACACTGATGAGCGCTTGCGCGAAGAAGAGAATGCACTGATGTCCACCGCCGCTCCCCTGGCCGGGAAGGTCGCGTTCATCACCGGCGCCGCGCGCGGCCAGGGGCGGGCGGAAGCCCTCCGACTGGCCGCCGACGGGGCCGACATCATCGCGATCGATCTGTGCGATCAGATCGAATCGGTTCCCTATCCCCTGGCCACGCCCGACGATCTGGCCGCGACAGTCAAGCTCGTGGAAGACGCGGGTGGCCGGATCGTGGCCGTACAGGCCGATGTCCGTGACGAGCAGGCGCTGCGGGCGGCACTGCAGACCGGAGTGGACCGGTTCGGCCGGCTCGACATCGTCGTCGCCAACGCCGGGATCGCCCCGATGCAATCGGGCCCCGACGGCTGGCGCGATGTCGTCGACGTGAACCTGACCGGCGCGCACCACACTGTCGAGGCGGCGATTCCGATCATGGTCGCCCAGGGTGACGGCGGGTCGATCGTGCTGATCAGCTCGGCGGCGGGACTGATCGGGGTGGGCGGCGGCGACCGCGGCTCGCTGGGCTACACCGCGGCCAAGCACGGTGTGGTCGGACTGATGCGGGCCTACGCCAACTTCCTCGCCCCGCACAGCATTCGGGTCAACACGATTCACCCCACCGGGGTGGACACCCCGATGATCAACAACGAGTTCACCCGCGGATGGCTGAAACACATCGCCGAGGAGTTGAACGCACCGACCGATTTCAGCAATGCGCTACCGGTGCAGGTGATCCAGTCGGAAGACGTCGCGAACGCGGTCGCGTGGCTGGTGTCCGATCAGGCGCGCTACATCACCGGGGTGACACTTCCGGTCGATGCGGGCATCGTCAACAAACGATGAGCACTCCCGTCGCTGCTACGGCCGTCGGCCCGATGGTCCTGGCCGCCGTCGAACAGTACGAGCCGGTGCAGCGACGGTTGGTCGACGACGACATGGCGCTGTCATTCCTGCCGGCCGGCGTGCGCGCCTTCACCCGGACCGCGCGCTGGTCGGTTGCTCGCAGACTTCTGATCCAGGCCACCGAACGGTCGGGCCCGGGACTGTGGGCGAATCTGACCTGCCGCAAGCGTTACCTCGGCGACAAGCTCACCGAGGCGTTGCCTGATATCGACGCCGTGGTGATTCTCGGCGCAGGCCTCGACACCAAGGCCTACCGCCTCGCACGACACAGTGCGGTGCCGGTGTTCGAAGTGGATCTGCCGGTCAACATCGAGCGCAAACGCTCGGTGGTGCGCAGCGCGCTGGGGGCCGCTCCCCCGTCGGTTCACCTGGTGCCGGTGGATTTCGAAAACGACGACCTGGCCGCTGAACTCGCCCGACATGGCCACCGCGGCGACCACCGCACCTTCTTCATCTGGGAAGGCGTGACTCAGTATCTGAGCGCCGACGGTGTCGCGTCGACCTTCGAGTTCCTCCGTTCGGCAGCGCCGGCGAGCAGAATCGGATTCACCTATGTCCGTGGCGATTTCATCGACGGCACCAATCGCTACGGTGCCGAATCGCTGTATCGCCGGTTCCGGGTTCGCAGTCAACTGTGGCAGTTCGGGCTCGAACCAGACCGGGTGGCGGCCTTCATCGAGCCCTACGGCTGGCAGCTGACCGAGCAGGCCGGGCCCGATTACCTCACCGAGCATTACATTTCGCCGGCTGGGCGGAAGCTGACCGCCTCTCAGGTGGAATGGACCGCGTACGCCGAAAAGCGTTAGCAGGCAACCAGAGCGTCGAGTTCGGCGGCGTCCGCCCCGGCCAGTCTGCGGTGCATGGCTTTGGCGATGCGCCCGGCCTGGAGCTTGGCTCGCTCGGCATGCGGGCCCTCGAAGAGCTCGTCGACAGTGTCGGTCCACAGGGTCAGCCAGCGCACGAAATGCCGCGCCGCCAACGGATGACGGGCGTGCAGTTCACGGTGCACGGTCAGCGCACTGCCCCGGTAGCGCCCGGCACGGAACAGCACGGTCTCCCAGAAGTCGCCCATGACCGGGATGTGGGACCGCAGTCCCTTGACGCGCAGCTCGGTGAACGGCTCGGCAAGCACGGGATCGGACAGCGCCTTGCTGTAGAACCGCCACAGGAGCAGCTCCACATCGTCACGCCCCGCCAGGTCTTCAGCCATCGGACAGATCCCTTTCCAGGCCGGTCGCACGCCCACCCCTAGTTTCTACAACATGTTCTTGTATAAACTCTAGCCATGATCACCTCGCCGATCCACCTCAGGTTGGTGTGGGGGGCTTTGGCAAGCTGGCAGGCGCCTGTTGGCCGGAAGATCGGCGGCAAGATTGGCCGAGCAGTCGGCCCGTTGGGAGGTATGTGATGAATGCCGGTCCGGCTGTCGCGGTAGCGGTCGCCTTCTGCTGGCTGGGGATGGTGCTGGCGATCTCGTTCATCGAGGCACCGCTGAAGTTCCAGGCCCCGGGGGTGACGCTGCAGATCGGACTCGGCATCGGGCGCAGGGTTTTCCGCGCACTCAACGCCGTGGAAACCGCATTCGCCGTCGTCATCATCGTGGTCTTCGCCATGCAGCGCCCGTCGCCCGGCGTGATCGTGGCCTTCGCGATTGCCATCGCGGCATTGGCGGTGCAGTTGATCGCCGTGCGGCCCAAGCTCATTCAGCGTTCCAACGCTGTCCTTGCCGTCGCCCCGGGCGAAGAAGCGCAGTCACGCTCGCAGGCGCATTACTACTACGTCGGGTTCGAGCTCATCAAGGTGATCGCGTTGTTGGCCGGCGGGGCCCTGCTACTGGCCGGCTGACTCCGGACTGGGCGTATTAACCTTCACCACAAGGCCTTTCGTATACGGACGCTGCGGGTCGCGCGGGTTTTCCTCCGGGAGGATGAGTCGCCACCCGTGGCCCAGATTCTTGTCACTGGCCACCAGAAACCCGCCCCGGGCGGCAGGGCCGGCGAGTTCGTCGGCGACGCGAATCGGGCCGTCGGCGAACAGATCGCCGGCCTGAGCCTGCACCGTCGGGTCTGAAGCCAATCGTCCGAGCCAGGTGGTCATCACGTCATGGACGTACGCCGCCTGTGCATCGGACAATCTGGCGTCGATCAGGATCGCCAAATTGGCATCGGGACAACCGGCCGGGAACACGTCGCACAGCACGCCTCCGCGCGTGGCCCGGTCGTAGAACCGACGCATCAGCAACGGAATCCCGAATTTGGTGGCACCAAAGTAGAACGCGCAGAACACCACCACAAATCCCGCAACGACAACCATGTTCTGGTGCCCTTGGGTGGCGAAGGCATATGCCGTCACGCTGAAGAAGATGACAGCCGCGATGACCATCAATCCCACCATCACACGGATCGTGTGCGGATACTCCACTACTCGCTTGATGTCGTCCGCCGAATCGAACGGTGGAAGCGGGCGGCGTCGTTCCAATGGCACCTGTGGTGCGGGGTGGCTCACTGACCCAATCTAACCGGCCCGGCCAGGCGGTCCGGGCACCAAATTCGGCTAGATCTCGATGACGGTCGGGACGATCATCGGCTGGCGACGGTAGGTCTCGCCCACCCACTTGCCCACGGTCCGCCGGACCGCCTGGGCGATGCGGGTCGGGTCGGTGACGTTATCGGCGGCAAGGCTTTCCAGCTCGCGCTCGACGTTGCGGGCGACCGCCTCCAGCGCCTTCGGATCCTCCGAGAACCCGCGGGAATGCAGATGCGCGGGTGCGGCGGGCTTTCCGGTCTCGCGGTGGATCACCACGGTCACCGCCACGAAGCCCGAGGACAGGATGAGGCGTTCACCGAGTGTGGCGTCACCGACGTCCCCGGTGATCAGCCCGTCGACGAACATCTTGCCGACGGTCACCGCGCCGGAGATCGAGGCCTTACCGGCGACGAGGTCCACACTCACGCCGTTCTCGGCCAGCACGATGTTCTCCTGCGGCACCCCGGTGCTCGCGGCCAGCGCCGCATTGGCGCGCATGTGCCGCCAGGTGCCGTGCACGGGCATGACATTGCGGGGCCGCACCCCGTTGTAGAGGAACAGTAGCTCACCCGCATAGGCGTGGCCGGAAACATGTACGCGCGCTTGGGCGTTGGTGACTACGCGGGCCCCGATCTTGGCCAGTGCGTCGATGACGCCGTAGACCGCTTCCTCGTTGCCCGGGATCAGCGATGAGGACAGGATGATCAGATCGCCCGCGGTCAGCGTGATGCTGCGATGCTCACCACGCGACATCCGCGACAGCGCGGCCATCGGCTCGCCCTGCGTGCCGGTGGTGATCAGCACGACCTTGTCGGCCGGCATCATCTCGGCCGCTCCGATGTCGAGGATGTCGGAATCGGCCACCCGCAGATAGCCGAGTTCGCGAGCGATGCCCATGTTTCGCACCATCGAGCGCCCGACGAACGAGACCCGCCGGCCCAGTGCCACGGCGGCGTCGACGATCTGTTGCACGCGATCGACGTTCGACGCGAAGCAGGCCACGATCACCCGGCCCTCGGCGCCGCGGATCAGCCGGTGCAGCGTCGGGCCGACCTCGCTCTCCGACGGGCTGACACCCGGGTGTTCGGAGTTGGTCGAGTCACACAGGAACAGGTCGACGCCGGCATCGCCGAGCCGCGACATGCCCGGCAGGTCGGTCGGACGGCCGTCGAGCGGTTGCTGGTCGAGCTTGATGTCGCCGGTGTGCAGCACGGTGCCGGCGCCGGTGTGGATCGCGACGGCCAGACATCCCGGGATCGAGTGGTTGACCGCGAAGTATTCGCATTCGAAGACGCCGTGCTGGCTGCTCTGCCGCTCGCCGACCTCGACGAACACCGGCTTGATCCGGTGTTCACGGCACTTCTCGCGAATCAGTGCGATGGTGAACTTCGAGCCGACCACCGGGATGTCCGGACGCAGCTTGAGCAGGTAGGGAATCGCGCCGATGTGGTCCTCGTGCGCATGGGTGACGACGAGGGCTTCGACGTCTTCGAGGCGGTCCTCGACGTGGCGCAGGTCCGGCAGGATGAGGTCGACGCCGGGTTCGTCGTGCCCGGGGAACAGCACCCCGCAGTCCACGATGAGCAGCCTGCCCAGGTGCTCGAAGACCGTCATGTTGCGGCCGATCTCGCTGATTCCGCCCAGCGCGGTAACTCGCAGACCGCCGGGGGCCAGGGGCTTGGGGGGCGCGAGTTCGGTGCTCACTATCGCAACACCGCTGCCGCGCGCATGTCGGCGGCCAGCGCCTCGATCTCAGCGGGGGTGGCGGGGATCTGTGGCAGCCGTGGCAGGCCCGCATCGAATCCCTGCAACCGCAAACCTTCCTTGGACATGGTCACGCCGCCGAGGTGGGCCTGGGCGCGGGCCAGCGGGGCCAACGACAGGTTGATCTTGCGCGCCGTCGCGATATCGCCAGAGTTGAACGCGGTCAGCATGTCTCGCAACTGTCCGGCGGCCAGGTGGCCCCAGACGCTGACGAAGCCGACCGCCCCCATCGCCAACCAGGGCAGGTTCAAGGTGTCGTCGCCCGAGTAGTACGCCAACCCGGTCTCGGCGAGCATCTCGCCGCCGCCGTGCAGATCGCCCTTGGCATCCTTGACACCCACGATGTTCGGGTGAACAGCCAGGGCACGGATGGTCTCCCAAGCGATCGGGATCGACGAACGCGGAGGGATGTCGTAGAGCAGGTTCGGCAGGTCGGTGGCATCGGCCACGGCCGTGAAGTGCGCAAGCAGGCCCGCCTGCGGGGGCCGCGAGTAGTACGGCGTCACCACGAGCAGGCCGTGTGCCCCCTCGGTGGCGCAGGCCTTGGCCATGTGCACGCTGTGCGCGGTGTCGTAGCTGCCCGCCCCGGCGATGATGCGGGCCCGGTCCCCCACGGCCTCCAGCACCGTGCGCAGGAGCGCGAGCTTCTCGTCATCGGTGGTGGTCGGGGACTCACCGGTGGTGCCCGAGAGCACCAGGCCGTCGCAGCCGGCGTCGATCAGGTGATTGGCCAGGCGGGCGGCAGCATCGAGATCGAGCGAGCCGTCGGGCTTGAACGGCGTCACCATTGCGGTCAACACCGTGCCCAACTGCGCCGTTACATCGATTCCGCTCGTACTCACGCGCCAAGATTACCCTGGGTCGATCGGACCTCCGTCGCCGTACCAACCGCGACTCCGTCAAGCCTCCGTCGCCGTACCTACCGGCGACTCCGTCAAGCCTCCGTCGCCAAAGGCGAGGTAGCTACCTCACTACCATCTGCCAGCGTCGAAATCTCGAAATCGGAGAACACCGCCGGCGCCGCCTCCACGAGCTCACGCAGACAGGCGATCGCCAGCCTGCGGATCTCCACGTCGGCGTGTTCACTGGCCCGCATCGCGATGAAATGGCGCCAGGCGCGGTAGTTGCCGGTGACCACGATGCGGGTCTCGGTGGCATTGGGCAGCACCGCCCGGGCGGCCTGTCTGGCCTGCTTGCGACGCAGAACCGCGTTGGGTTGGTCGGCGAACTTCGCCTCCAGCCGCTCCAGCAGCTCGGTGTAGGTGGCGCGGCTGGCGTCAGCCGCCGCGGTGAAGATCTCCACCAACTCCGGGTCGTCCTCGAAGCCAGGCGGAACCACCACCTCGGCGTCGTTCTCGGGGACGTAGCGCTGCGAGAGCTGCGAGTAGGAGAAGTGCCGGTGCCGGATCAGCTCGTGGGTGGCCGATCGGGAGATGCCGCTGATGTAGAAGGACACCGACGCGTGTTCGAGCACCGAGAAGTGGCCGACGTCGATGATGTGGCGGATGTAGCTCGCGTTGGTCGCCGTGCGGGGATTGGGCTTCGACCAACTCTGGTAACAGGCCCGGCCGGCGAACTCGGTGAGCGCAGGCCCGCCCACGGCATCGGTGCTCCACGGCACGTCAGGCGGTGCCTGGAATTCTGTCTTGGCGATCAGCTGCACGCGCAGCGGCGCGATCTCGGCCACTCGCCCACCCTACTGTCGAGCTGTCGGCTGGCCGCACCAATGTGCTCATCGGTAGATGGTGGCGACCCACGGTTGGGCACAGACGTGCTGCGCACGATTTTCTCCGCCAAGATGAATGGCGAGCTTCTAGCTTCATCCAGCGTGGGGGGACGCAATGTCGCAGTCGGTGCGGATCGGGTTGTTCTCGGCAGTGGTGATGCTGGTTGCAAGTTGCTCGACGACAACCTCGACGCCGGAGACTCCCTCGTCGCCGCCTCCGACTTCCGGGCCGACACCGCGGCCGCTGTCACGGGCGGAGACCATCACGTGGGCGCGCGGGATCGATCCGTGCGCCTTGATCGAGCCCAGCCATCTCGAGGCGCTCGGCACCGTCAAGGCGTTCGGCACGTCGGCGAACTCGACCTCGTGTGAAGCCGTCGTGGATGACGGCACCTCTCGCGGGATCGACGTCAGTTGGTCAATCGCCTTCGTGCCGTTCGATTTCCTGACCTCGTCGCTGGGCGCCCTCGAGGAGATCGACGGTGTCAAGGCGCGCCGTATCGATGCCGCCTCAACTCTCACACCCGAGGTGCGCGATCAGCTCGTCGAAAGCGCATGCAGCTACGACGTGGCTTTCGAGAACGACATCGCAGTGCGGATGCGGGTGTCGATGGAGCGCGATCGGGATGCCTGCGGGACCACCAAACCGTTGGCCCGCGCGGTGATCTCGACATGGCCGGAGCACCCGACGCAGGGCAGTTCCCCGCGTACGTCGGTGACGGCCCTCACCGCCGCGGCCCCGTGCGCGGTCGTGCCGACGTTGCAAGAGTCGCGAAAGGTCTCGTTCGACTGGAAGGACCAGTCCCTCACGTCGTGTTTCTTCGCCGTCGATGGGACGGAGTTGCTGGTGACATTCGACTACCGACCGCCCGAACAACTAGCTTTCGAGGCCGAGCCGACGAAGTTCGGCGCTCACGAGGGCTACCGAAAGATCCACGAGGGCACAACCTTCGCGGCCGCCGTCGTCGGTGACGACTTCGACGGCGTCGACGCCGGCCACCCAAGCCGACTTGTCCCCGTCGTCGCGGTCGACGGGGACGACGCCACCGTGGTAGCCGATGTCACGACGGCCGTGGTGAATCAGCTCCCGCGCTGACGTGCAGGCCCCCAATTCGCCCGAAGCGGAGGGCAAGCGCTCCTAGACTCTGCTGATGATCCGCGTTGCCCCGATGGCACCTGCGCCCTCCGACGGTCCGCAATGCTGATCGGCGTGGCCGCGGCGCTACTGGCGTGTGTCGGTTACGGCACGGCCTCGGTGCTGCAGTCGTATGCCGCGGGACGTTCGGTGACGTCGGGCGCCGACAACGGCCCCACCCTGCGGTCGACGATCGGCGCGATGCTGGCACCGATCTTCATCGTAGGCATGGCGCTCGACCTTCTCGGCTTCGTGGGCAGCCTGGTCTCGGCGCGGTTGATTCCACTGTTCCTGTCGCAAACGATCATCAGCGCCAACCTCGTGGTGACCGCGGTGCTGAGCATCTTCGTTCTCCACGTGCGACTGCACCGACGCGACTGGACCGCCATCGCCATAGTTCTTGTGGCGCTGTGCATCCTGGGCGCCACCGCCGGACGTCTGGGTGACAGCGATCCCGGCGCAGTGATGCATTGGGGTGTCCTCGTGGTGTCGGCGGTCATCCTGGGCCTGGGCGCCGCACTGGTCCGACTGCTCGGGAAGAGCGCGGCCGTGCCCGCGGGTCTGATCGCCGGCGTGCTCTACGGGGCGATGGCGGTGGCGATTCGGCTAGTGGACGGTCTCGATCCACTGAACCTCCGTGTACTGATCGCTGACCCGGCGACGTGGGCCGTGGTACTCGCCGGTCTCGGTGGCTTCTACCTGTTCACCGTCGCTCTGCAGGTCGGATCGGTGAACGGGGTGGCTGCGGCATTGGTGGTGGGCGAAACGGTGGTACCCGGCATCGTCGGTGTAATCCTGCTGGGCGATGTTTCGCGACCGGGGTACGGCGCTCTCGTGGTCATCGCCTTCATCGCGGCCGTCGGCGGCGCCGTCGCACTCGCCGTATCCAGCGCCGCCGAGTACGAGCGGGCGCAGAGTTCCCCACAACCCGGGCCGGCGAGACCGGAAGAAGCCATCTAGGCCGGTGTTCTCACCCTCGAACCTGGCGGTCGCCTGACCGAACTTGTCAGACCCTTCCTCTTTACTGTCCTGTTCCCCGGACACCGGGCGGCGGATTCACAGCTTGGACCCTGTCCCGCCACCCGGCCCACCCACCTGAATTGGAAGGTCTCTCGATGCTACGCACGATCATTCGCGCAACCCTGGCCGCGACGCTCCTCGCCGCGGCGCTCGCGGGCTGTGTTTCACCGGACCGGGTCTCGGCGAATCCCAGCGGCGCACCGAAGTGGGACGCCGGGGAGTCGTCGACACCGGCCCCGGTCGCGTCGCCACCCACCGCAGCTGATTTTGTCATCGGGGTGGTCGTCACCGAGCAGAAGTGCTTCGGATCGGCGGGCTGTATCTACCGGTACACGATCAATCCGCAGCACGTGAGCTCAAAGCCATTGCCGGACAAGACCACCGTGGTCTTCCGGGTCACGGGTGGTGATCAGACGCAGATCGGCAACTTCACCATCGACGGTGACGGTATCGCCACGTTCGACCGCGAAACCACACTCGACGGCCCAGAAGGCGCTGACCTGCAAGCCACCGTCACCCAGGTCCTGCCCGGGCGCTGAGGCGTCTCGGAGACCGACGAATTGGTCGCTGATCGAGGGGCAGCGACCAATTCGTCCGTCCGTGTCCCCCGATCGGCGGACGCAGCGCCGTCCCGGCCGTGGTCCGATCAGCCGACAGACACCAGGCACGACGTGCAGGACGCTCGACACAACCGTCGGCGCCCCTGCCGCGCAACGTATCTCCCCTAGACCAAGCAAGGAAAAGTGATCATGAGAGGAACAGCCGTGCACTACGAGATGCTGGACCTGGTCCGCGAACGCGCCAACGAGAAAGACTGGGACCTGATCTTCGACAGCGGCCCCAATGCGGAGTACCGCACGATGGTGTGGGAACACCCTCTGCTCAGCGCCACCGGCGTGGTCACGGAGCTGGAAATCGGGTTCAGCCCCGACGGCCGCATCATCTTCTCCGAGAGGCGGTACGGCGGCGTCGCCCACAAACGCGTCAAGCCGAACAACGCCTTCGGGTCCACCGATGTCTGCCTCGCCGCACTGCAGATGATCTGATCGGGAACCGGCCCCCAAAACCGATCGATCCGCCTTCGCGACGGGAAGTTTGCTGGCATCCTTCTCATCTATGGGCGACTTCGGGTTGTTCGGAACCTGGCTCCTGCTTGCGGTGGTTGTCGTCGGCGCCGTGGCGCTGGCGGTCGGCAGCGTGTTGCTGGCCAGCCGCGTCATCGCGCGCGACACCCGCCCGGAGCACAACTCGGTGTTGTCACCGTTCCTCACCGTCGTCGGCCTCGTCTACGGTGCATTGCTGGGGTTCACCGTTGTCGTCGGATGGCAGCAATATCTCTCCGCGCAGACGAACGTGTCCAACGAAGCCTCGACGTTGGTCACCATGTACCGCCAGACGGTGGCCATGCCGCAGCCGGAACAGACCCAGGTGCGTGAACAGCTGCGCGCCTACACCGCAGCGGTACAGGGTCCCGGATGGGGCAAGGAAGAGTTCGGCGCCATCAGCAACAACGGCCGACACGCACTCACTGAGATGTATCGCATCGTCGGCACTGCCAAGTCGGACTCGACCGCCAGCCCGATCAACAGTCAGTTCCTCAGCCAACTGGCTGTCCTGACCTCGGACCGCAGTGCGCGCATCCTCAACTCCAGTCCACGCATACCCGTCTTGTTGTGGTGCGCCCTGATCTTCGGCAGCCTGGTACTGATCACGCTGGCCAGCTTCATGCGCCTCGAGAGCAGCCGCGCCCACATGATCCTGGTCAGCACCGTCACTGTGCTGCTGGCCCTGCTGCTCTTCCTCGTCTTCATGCTCGACCATCCTTATGGCCCGGTGGGCGTTACCCCACAACGGTTTTCACATGCCGTGATGGTGTTCGACCTGATTGACCGCGGGACCTGACCGCTCTCCTGGCGGATCTCCGCGTCAGTTTCGACGGCAGGGCTGCTGTTCGACGACAACCACGACCCCGGTGTCGATAGCGGCGCGCATCCAGACCAATTTGCCTCTTGACCTAATTACGTGACGCATCGTAACTTAATTGTGTGTCCTCGCTCACAGGCCCGGGACGGCCACGTGATCCACAAACTCAGCGCGACATCATGCGCGCCACCCGCGACCTGCTCGCACGTGACGGCTACGACCAACTGTCGATCGAGGCCATCGCCCGCGAGGCCGGCGTCAGCCGGCCCACCATCTATCGGCGGTGGCCGTCGAAGGCCCACCTCGTCTTCGATGCCGCCTTCGGCCAGCCACCTGGTGGTGAACTGCTGTCGCTCTCAGGAGATTTCGACGCCGACCTGCGCGGCTTCACCTCGGCGGTACTCACCTTCTGGCGCGATCCCGTGGTGGAGGCCGCCGCACTCGGCATCCTGACCGAACGTCGCCGCGACCCGGAACTACACATCAAGACCCAGCAACTGCTCGATGAGCAGACCAAGGGCGCCTTCCGCTCCCTGGTCGCCTCAGGCGTGGAGCAGAGCCGGGTCCGTCCCGATGTCGACGTCGACATGGTCTACCAAGCGTTGATCGGCACCGCGTTCTACGCCGCGCACATGGAACCGGACATCGATGTCGACGACACCGCAGATCGATTGTGCTCCTTGCTGACCGAAGGAGCAGGACGTAAACAACCACGAAAGAAGGACCGACCATGACCGACAAGGCCGAATTGTCAGAGGCGTTCAACGCGCTGCTCGACGAGCTGCGCGGCATCGAGCAGAAATTGCTGACCGCCGAGCCCGCGCTGAGCGAACCCGATCTGCTCGACGGGTACCGCCTCACGTTCAGCCTGCTGCGGGTCAGCGTCGACGCCTACGTGTGGGGTGACCGGGACAAGCCCATCCTCGTCGACGTCATCAGCCCGTACCTCAAGTGGGGCGGCGACAATTCGGATGCGTTCTATCAGCTCGCACCGCTGAACCCGGCGCGCACCTATCGAGTCACCGGCAACCGCGGTGATGCGGTGTACCTGTCCATGACCGTCTACGGCGGGCCTGGTGAAGGCCGCTACAGCGACCGCATCGTCGGCACGATCAACAACCGCGACCTGGAGTTCGACGAGGACGGCAACTTCGAGTTCATCATGAGCCCCGATTCCCACCCGGGCGCCTGGCTCAAGCTGGACGCCGACACCGAATTCGCCTTGACCCGTGATTATCTGAACGATCCCACCACCGACCGCCGCCCGACGTGGCGAATCGAGGCGCTCGACCCGCCCACCCGGCGGTCCGACAGCGCCGCAGATCTGGCCCGCCGCTTCCGGTACGCCAAGGCCTGGCTGCACGAGCAGGTTTCCTTCCTGCCCACCAGGGTTGAGCCCGCCAACCAGCTGCACCCACCGTTCCCGGTCCCCCAGAACGCCTACGGGTGGTCAGCCGCCGACGCGGCGTACGCCATGGGCGCTTACGACCTTGAACCGGATCAGGCCCTGATCATCGAGGGCACCTCGCCCGAGTGTGTGTTCTGGAACCTCTGCCTGTGGAATCCGTTCCTGCACACCTTCGACTACACGCACGAACGCGTCACGATCAACGGCGCCCATGTCACCTACGAACCGGACGGGTCGTGGCGGATCGTCATCAGCGACAAGGACCCGGGCCACCCGAACTGGGTCTCGACAGCCGGCCGGCCCAAGGGCCTGATCTGGCTGCGCTGGTTCCTGCCCGACGAGACCCCTGCACACCCGCAGTGTCGGGTGGTCGACGTGGCCGAAGTCGCGGCCCTGTGACCGCCGACCTCCAGCGTCCCGCCCCCATCCGGTTCGACGACCTGGCCAACCCTGTCTATCCTGCGGCGGCCCAACCGATCCGCGACGGACTGGCCGCCTACGGTGCGAATCTGGAGCTGGACCCCGAGGCGCTGCTGGCGGCCGCCACCGAGCGGTCCGGGCTGGATGATTTCGGTGATCCGGCGTTCCGGGAACGTCTCGACGTGCTGTGTACCGCGCTGCGTGAGGAAGCCGGCCTGTGCGAATCCGGCACGGCAATGGCCTTCGAGCAGCTGGTGGGCAGCCTGGTCAATCGGCTGCGGCTGGAGGCACTGATCGCCGACCATCCCGAGATCGAGGACATCGCGATCGCACGGCCGATCATCATCTGCGGCCTCCCCCGCACCGGCACCACCCACCTGCACAACCTGCTCGCCGCCGACCCCGCCCTTCGCTACCTGCCGTACTGGGAGAGCCTCGAACCGCTGCCCGGCCCCGGTGAGGACTCGCCGGGACCCCGTCAGGATCGCTGCACCGCGGGCCTGGAAATGGTGAACACCTCGATGCCGGAGTTCAAGCGGATGCACGACATGACCGTCGAGCACGCCCATGAGGAGATCCAGCTACTGGCAAACGACATCTCGGGCATGCTGTTCGAAACCACCTATTACGTACCGAGTTTCGCCGCGCACTACAAGGCACATGACCAGGCGCCGTCCTATGCGTACGTCAAGCGCAGCCTGCAGGCGATGCAATGGCTGCGCGGCGGAACGCGCTGGGTGCTCAAGTCGCCCCAGCACCTCGAACAATTCCCGACGCTGGCTGCCACCTTTCCCGATGCGACTTTCGTTGTCACCCATCGCGATCCGGTCGAGGTAACCCTGTCGATGATGACCATGATCTGCTATGCGACGCGGATGGCCGTGACGCAGCCCGACGTGGCGAAACTGACCGGACACTGGCTAAGCCGCATCGACGATCTGCTCGCCGGCTGCATCCGCGATCGCGACGTGCTGCCCGCCGGGCAGTCCATCGACGTCCGGTTCGACGACTTCATGGCCGATGAGCGGGCCACGCTCGCCGACATCTACCGACTCGCCGACCAGCCTTTCGGCGACGACGTCCGCGCGGCCATGAGCGACTTCCTCACCGAGCACCCCCGCGGACGCTATGGGGGCGTGATCTACGACCCTGCCGATCTACAGCTCGATCCGGCCGCCCTGGCCGAGCGATTCCGCGCCTACCGCGAGCGCTTTCTCACCCCTACGGAGGACAAATGAACCAGCCCGCACCACAGCCCATCACAGCGGAGGCCTGGGTGGCCACCGCGCTCGGCGAGCCCACCGAGGTACTGGAACGCCAAACCGTCGAGGTGCGTGCACCCGGCCCCAACGAAGTCCGCGTCGCGGTCCGCGCGTTCTGCCTGAACTTCAACGACATCGACATCATCAAGGGGCGGTACACCACGCTGCCGCTGCAGCCGCCGTTCGTGCCGGGCATGGAAGCGGTCGGAGTGGTCGAGAGTGCGGGCCTGGGTGCCGAACACCTGGTCGGCCGCCGCGTGGTCGGGATCCCGGTGATGGCCTTCGGCGGGTATGCGTCGTACGCCATCGTCGACGCGGCGACAGTGCTCGATCTGCCGGAGTGGGTCAGCGACGTCGACGGTGCCGCCCTGCACTACCCGTTCCATCTGGGCTGGTTCGCCTTACGCGAACGTGGCCGGTTGCAACCCGGTGAGACGCTGCTGGTGCACGCGGCCGCCGGCGGTACGGGGTCGGGCGCGCTGGTCCTCGGAAAGGCGCTGGGCGCCAAGGTGATCGCCACCGCCGGCAGCGAGGAGAAGCTGGAGCTCTGCCGGAAGCTGGGCGCAGACCATGCCGTCAACTACCGCGACGACGACTGGGTCGAGCAGGTCATGGACCTCACCTACGGCCGCGGCGTCGACGTCGCGTTCGACGCGGTGGGCGGAAGCGTGACGACGAATACGTTCCGCTGCATGGGATTCAACGGACGTCACCTGATGGCGGGGTTCGCCGAGGACATCGCCCTCGAAGACGGTGACTACATCTCGCCGCGTCCGATCGCCTACGGCAACTTCGATGTGTGCGGGGTCTGTCTGGTCTACGTGACCGATCCCCTGGCCGTGCGCCGCACGCTCGGGTTCAACTGGCCGGCCCGCTCCGAGGGTCTCGATGCCCACGTGCAGATTCTCGAACTGATGCGTACCGGCCGGCTGCAGACCGTGGTGGGCGACAACGTGGAGTGGGATCAACTGCCGCAGGCGTTGGCGCGGATGGCCGCCCGCGAGACCACCGGACGACTGGTGGTGAGCACGGGGGCGCACGACTGAAATAGGCCTCCACCAAACGGTACAACTGGGATGACACCCGGGCGGATCCCTCGACTCCTGGACGAACGTCCAAGTCGGCCGGGTCCGCCCGGTCAACCATGCCGGCTGTCCAGTCGGGCGGCAGCGAGATTAGTATGCTTGTCTAGGTAATCTTGTCTGATGGTGGCCGGGGGGTCCCGTTGAGTTTTGGATGGTATGTCTTCATGCACCGCCCTGACGGCGGCGTGATGCCGATCGCTGGGTTCTGGCGCAAACGCACCGCTGTGCGGTGGGCCCAGCAGCATGAAGAGCCAGACTGCCACCTTGAGGTTCAACGCTACGACTGGTGGTTGACAGGCGCGTGGCAGCGACGCAGCGACAGCTTTCGCGGCGACGCCGGCACCCCCGCACTCGCTTTCAATCAGCGATGATCGCCCTGCACTACAGATGAGTAGCGGACCGGGGCGCCGCTCTGGCCGCCGGTCGCCTTGGTGCCGGCTGGTCCGTCGGTGACCCAGTTACGTTGCGTAGCCGACAATGTCGACGTCGCACTCACCGCAATGCCGTCCGCAGCGCGTCGGCGAGATCACCGCGCGGCCCGACGGTCACGTCGTCGACGCCGAGCCATGACGCCATCGAGCACAACTCCGCCGCCAACGCGTCCGCGACCCGTGAACGGTCGCGACCGTCTTCGGTGAAAGCACCCAGCACCTGCAGCGCCGCATCGGTACGTTTGAGGTCGACTCGTGCCACCAGCTCACCGTCGAGCAGAAACGGCCATACGTAGTAACCGAATTGGCGTTTGGGTGCGGGGACGTAGATTTCGATGCGGTAGTGAAAATCGAACCACCGCTCCACCCGGGGCCGGAAGAAGATCAACGGGTCGAACGGGCACAGCAGTGCCGTCCCGCGGTCGCGCCGCGGCACCGTCTGGCCTGCACGCAGGTAGGCCGGGGTGCCGTCGACGTCGACGGCCTCGAGCTCTCCGTCGGCCACCAGCTTGGCGATCGCCGGCTTGACCTGCCGCGCGCCCATCCGGAAGTAGTCGCGGATATCGGCCTCGGTGCCGACCCCCAGCGCGGTCGCGGCGCGCAGGGTCAGTTCCCGCACCGCCTCGTCGTCGTCGACTTGCCGAGCCAGCACGTCCGCCGGCAGCACCCGCTCGGTGAGGTCGTAGTGGCGGGCGAACCCGACGCGCGTCGCCGTTGTCAGGACACCCGAGGACCACAGCGCCTCGGCGACCCACTTGGTCTCGCTGCGGTCCCACCACGGACCTTTGCGGCCGCGCGGTTCGGACTCGAGATGGGCCTCGATCTGGCCCGCGGTCGACGGCCCGAGCTCGGCGACCGCCGCCACGATGTCGTCGGCCAGTTTGGGATTCTTCCGGACGATTTCGGTGCCCCATCGGCCGTGCGTGTACTCCCGCATCCGCCACCGCAGCAGCGGCCAGTCCTCCACCGCCATCAACGCGGCCTCGTGCGCCCAGTACTCGGTCAGAAGCCGTGGTGAACGTGTGCTGTGTGACCAGGCGGCCCGGTCCAGCGCATCGCGGTCGTATGGCCCCAGCCGGCTGAACACCGGCGCGTAATGGGCCCGTACCGCCACCGACACCGAATCCAGCTGCAGCACCTGAATACGGGAGATCAACCTGCGCAGATGCGCACGGGTGACCGGTCCGCGGGGTTTGGATTCGTGAAATCCCTGGGCCGCGACGGCGATGCGGCGGGCCTGTGCGCTGGTGAGGGTGGCCACGTTGCCATCGTCCCCTACGGCACCGACAAGTAGCGGAGCGGATTGGAGCGAGAGCACCCGCAAGTAGCGGAGCGGATTGGAGCGATACTGGTCCGCGTGGCGTTGGACTGGGATGCGTTCGAGACCGAGTTGACTCTGGCTGCCGTGGATGCGGTCCGCGCGCTGGTCGCGACAGCCGCCTCGGAGACGCCGTATGCCGTGGCATTCGGCGAGTTCTATGCCGAGACCACCGGGGTGATCTACCTTCCCAATCTGGCGCTGGCCACCGAGGAGTCGGTCGAGGAGCCGGATTGCCGGTTCAGCCCGCCGGATTGGGAGCATCAGGACTACGAGTGGGGTGAAACCGATTCGCAGTGGAGTGATCGGCTCAGCGCAGCGGTCACAGGCCTTCCCCGCGCACAGTGGGAGCAGGCGTGGGATCGGTTCGCCGAGGCGATGCTGACCATCGCGGCCGGGGTGCGAACCGCCCTCGTCGCCGACGGCACCCTGCCCGACGATGTGGTCGTCTACCTCGACGACGAAGACGCCGATCTCCTGGTCCGCTCGTTGACCGCCGAGGAGCTGCGGCGTCACTTCCCCGAGTACGTGGCTTCTGCCGAGGCGGAACGTGAACTGCTGGCCCTGCCCGTCGAGCAGCGGGTGGCGGCGCTCGCCGCGGCGGCCGGTCTCGTCCGCGGACCCGGCTGCGAACTCGGCCGGGAACGTGCAACCGAACTCCTGCTCGACACGGGTGCTGCCGCCGTACCGGTCGCAGTTGCGGCGCTCGGCCATCCCGAGACCGCCTGGACGGGGGCCAAATTCCTGGCCGACCTCAACATCGCCACGCCGGAGGTGATGGACGCGCTGTGGGCGGCCCTGCCGCTGCGCGGTAATGCGCACGACTGGGTGGCCGTGGCTCTCGGCCGCCTGGGTGCCGGGCTGGAGGTGTTGGCGCGCAACGGTCTTCCGGCCGGTAGCCGGTCGGCCGCGGTCGCTGCGCCGTACCGTTCGTTTCGTGATCAGGGGCGCTCCCACCTGCCGCTGGATTACACGCTGCTGGCCGCCGGGCTTGCCGATCCGGCGGTCGCGGGGGCGGTCGCAGAGGCTCTGAAACCGGGAACCGGGTATTGCACTTTGGACGGGGCCGACCTACCGGGCGCCCGGGTCGGACTCGACCATTCCGAGCCGGTGATCCGCCGCCACGCCGTCATCGTTCTCAGCGATCTGATCGGACCGATGGGTCCGGGAAACCTCGACAGCGAGGTGGTGAAGAACCTGGAGCGACGGATCGACCAGTTGGCCGCCGGCGACCCCGACAGTGAGGTCCGCAGACTGGCCGGTTACCGCGTGCGCACGTAACTGCAGAACCGGTAACGCAAACCTGAGCTGCTGGTCAGCCACTCCCCGGTGGTCTTCGTCCACGTGTCGTCGAGCCCTGGCGCCATCGCGTCGCCCGCTGCTGGTGGCAGGTCGATGTCGATCTCGGTCACCTCGCAGCGGACCGCGAACGGAAGGGCCTGGGCGTAGATCTGCGATCCGCCGATCACCCAGCCGCGGAAGACGTCGTCGAGGCCGGTCAGTACCTCGGCACCGTCGGCCACGTATCCGGGATCGCGGGTGATCACGACGTTGCGCCGGCCCGGCAGCGGGCGGACCTTGGCCGGCAGCGACTCCCAGGTGAGCCGGCCCATCACCACCGTCTGCCCGAGCGTGAGCTGCTTGAACCGGGCCTGGTCCTCCCGCAGATGCCACGGAATGCCGTTGTCACGGCCGATGACACCCGAGGTGGACTGCGCCCAGATCATCGCCAGCTGTCGAAGATCGTCGGTCATACAGCGACGGGCGCCTTGATTGCCGGATGCGGGTCGTAGTTCAGAATCGCAATATCCTCAAAGGTGTAGTCGAAAATCGAGTCACGTTGCGCCAGAACGAGTTCTGGGTACGGCCTGGGGTCCCTACTGAGCTGCAGGGCCACCTGGTCGACGTGGTTGTCGTAGATGTGGCAGTCGCCGCCGGTCCAGACGAACTCACCGACGCCGAGCCCGGCCTGCGCGGCCATCATGTGGGTCAGCAGGGCGTAGCTGGCAATGTTGAACGGCACGCCGAGGAAGAGGTCGGCGCTGCGCTGGTACAACTGGCAGGACAATTTGCCGTCGGCGACATAGAACTGGAAGAAGGCGTGGCACGGCGGCAGCGCCATCTGGGGGATCTCGCCGACGTTCCATGCCGAGACGATGTTGCGCCGCGAGTCGGGGTCACGCTTGAGCAGATCCAGCGCGTTCGAGATCTGGTCGATGTGCTCGCCCGACGGTGTCGGCCACGACCGCCACTGCACGCCGTACACGGGACCCAGATCGCCTGTCTCACTGGCCCATTCGTCCCAGATCGTCACGCCGTGGTCCTGCAGCCACCGCACGTTCGAATCGCCACGCAGAAACCACAGCAATTCGTAGATCACCGATTTGGTGTGCACCTTCTTGGTGGTGAGCAACGGAAAGCCGGCGGCCAGGTCGTAGCGCATCTGGTGCCCGAACAGGCTGCGGGTACCGGTGCCGGTGCGATCGGATTTCGGCACGCCCTGCTCGGTCACCTTCCGCAACAGGTCCTCGTAGGGCGTCTGGATCGGCACACGGCCAGCTTACGTGGCGCCACGAGGAGTAGAACGGAAGCCATGCCGACCACCAAGGACACCATCACCACAGCCGACGGCACCTGCCGCGTCACCGTCGCGACCCCGGACGGCGAGGGCCCCTGGCCGGGGGTCGTGCTGTTTCCCGACGCCGGCGGCCTACGTCCCACGATGGAAGAGATGGCGGCCAAGCTGGCGGGATTCGGTTATGTCGTTCTGGTACCCGACGTCTACTACCGCAACCCGGGCTGGGGCCCCTTCGACCTCAACACCGTGTTCAGCGACCAGGAGCAGCGCAAGCAGCTCTTCGGGCTGATGAGCACGCTCACCCCGGAGATCTTCGCCGCGGACGCCGAGGCGTTCTTCGACTATCTGGCCGCCCGGCCCGACGTCACCGGCGAGAAGTTCGGTACCACCGGCTACTGCATGGGCGGCCGTGCCTCGTTGATCGTCGCCACCCGGGTGCCGGAGCGGGTCGCGGCTGCGCTGTCCTTCCACGGCGGCCGGCTGGCGGTCGAAGACGATCCGGACAGCCCCCACCTGCTGGCCGACAAGATCCAGGCCACGGTTTATGTGGCCGCGGCCGAGAACGACGCCTCGTTCACCGAGGACGACGGCAAGCGGTTGGAGGATGCGCTGTCCGGCGCAGCCGTCGACCACACCATCGAGTTCTACCCCGCGGCCCACGGCTTCGCGGTGCCGGATCACGCGGCGGTGTACGACGAGGCAGCTGCACAGCGGCACTGGGAGAACACCGAGCGGGTGTTCGGGGCCGCGTTAACCCCGGCGTAGTCGGTAGGCGACGATTGACGGCGTGTATGACCAGCCCTTCTCCGACGAGTCCCACCCCACCGAGCCCGGATTTCGGATCGACCCGGTATTAGCCCGGAGCTGGCTGCTGGTCAACGGCGCACAGTACGAGCGATTCGCCCCGGCGGCCCGCTCCCGCGCCGACATCGTCGTCCTCGACATCGAGGATGCGGTGGCTCCCAAGGACAAGGTCGCCGCTCGCGAGAAGGTGACCCGCTGGCTGGCCGAGGGCAACAGTGACTGGGTCCGGATCAACGGCTTCGGCACCCCGTGGTGGGCGGATGACCTGGAGATGTTGGCCGGCAGCGCGGTGGGCGGCGTCATGCTGGCCATGGTCGAGTCTGTCGACCATGTCACCGAGACTGCCCGACGCCTGCCGGACGTGCCCATCGTCGCGCTGGTGGAGACCGCCCGGGGCCTGGAGCGGATCACCGAGATCGCCGCGGCCAAGGGCGCCTTCCGGCTCGCCTTCGGTATCGGCGATTTCCGGCGCGACACCGGTTTCGGCGACAACCCGGCAACGCTGGCGTACGCGCGCTCGCGTTTCACCATCGCCGCCAAGGCCGCCGGACTGCCCGGCGCCATCGACGGACCCACTGTGGGCTCCAGCGCGCTGCGACTGTCGGAGGCCACGGCGGTCTCGGCCGAGTTCGGAATGACCGGCAAGATCTGTCTGACGCCCGATCAGTGCCCGACGGTCAACGAGGGCCTGGCCCCCTCTCAGGACGAGATCAGTTGGGCGAAGGAGTTTTTCGCCGAATATCAGCGCGACGGCGGTGAGATCCGCAACGGGTCAGACCTGCCCCGGATCGCCCGGGCCAACAAGATCCTGGATCTGGCCAGGGCGTACGGCATCCACGAACCCGAGTACAGCGACGATCCGGACCACGTGCCGGCCCCGTCCGACACGTATCACTACTGAGGTTCGCTCAGGCCCGCGGTGTGTCGTCGTTGCGGTGCATGAAGTTGTTGATCGCGCGGACGATGCCGCGGCCGGCGTAAATGCCCGCCGCGACGGACACGATGATCATCGCGATGAACATCACCAGCCAGTTGGACCGGCTGTGACTGACGTTCCACCAGATGAACGTGAACAGCAGCGCGCAGATGAAAACGACGATGTCCCGCCAGTTCCCGCGGTAGGACATCGCGGCCTCACGGATTTCGCGGCTGCGGTCACTCGCATCGATCAAGCCGTCGATTCGTTCGTCGATACTGGCCTTGAGCCGCGCTTTCCGTTCGACGTCTTCGGCGGGCAACCGGTCCAACAGATCGAGGTCCTTGGTGATCATGCCACGGATGTCCGGCGGTTTGAGGTTGCCTGCGATCACCCCGAGCATCGCACCACCGGCGATGGGCGCGGCTCCGAGTGCAAGTTCGGCGATCCCCGGCATAGCTGTCCTCTCGTCAGTCCATCAGAGTGGCAGCCAACGTGCCGCCCAACTCGTAGGCGCGCTCACGGACGGCTCCGTCCACCACTCCCGTAACTTCAAGCACGTCAGCCGCTTTGACCAACGCCAGCCCGGTCACAATCTTGTCGACCGCGCCCGCCGCACCGACCGTGTCATTGTTGCCGTGTACCCACAGCCCGTACGGGCGCCCGGCCACGTGGTCGAGGCTCGGGTAGTACACCGTATCGAAGAAGTGCTTCAATGCACCGCTCATGTAGCCGAAATTGGCTGTGGTGCCGAACAAATAGCCGTCAGCGGCCAGCATGTCACTGACGGTCGCAGCTAACGCCGGCTTGGCCAGCACCTCGACCCCGGAGATGTCCGGATCGTGCGTGCCGGCGAGTACCGCCTCGAGAAGCTCCCGCGTTGCCGGAGACGGCGTGTGATGCACCACCAGCAGCGTCTTGGTCATGACGACTGGTGTTCCTGCATCCGCACCGCCGTGCGCATGGTCTCGCGCGCGCGGCCCCGGTCACCGGCGAAGTCATAGGCGCGGGCCAGCCGGTACCAGCGAACCCAATTGTCCGGGTCGGCCTCCAGCTCGGCCTTCACCGTTCCGAACAGGTCGTCGGCCGCGTCGCGTTCGATACGACCCGACGGCCGGGTCGGCAGCTCGCTGACGTCGAGTTCCATGCCCTGTTCCCGGGCGAGCCGGGCCAATCGTTGATGCGCCAGACCGGCCCGCAGCGTGGTCACGAGCACCCAGATACCGATCAGCGGGAACACCAGCAGTGCCACGCCCAGCCCGATCGCGGCCGGCTCACCCGAGGTGATGAAGATCAGCGCGGTGCGTCCCAGCATCAGGAAGTAGACGATCAGCGCCAGGCACATGAAGCCGATCACCAGTTGGATGCGCAGCGACCGCGCGCCGTCGCTCACGACAGATCGAGCAGCGGTTCAATGCCGATGGTCAGGCCGGGCCGCTCGCCGACCTTCCGCACGGCCAGCAGCACGCCCGGCACGAACGAGGACCGGTCCAGGCTGTCGTGCCGGATCGTCAGCGTCTCCCCCTGCGTTCCGAACAGCACCTCCTGGTGGGCCACTAAGCCGGCCAGACGCACCGAGTGCACCGGCACCCCGTCCACATCGGCGCCGCGGGCCCCTTCCAGACCGGTGCTGGTGGCGTCCGGGTTGGGCGGCATACCTTTTCGCGCCTCGGCGATGAGCTTGGCGGTACGTGCGGCCGTGCCGGACGGAGCGTCAGCCTTGTGCGGGTGGTGCAGTTCGATGATCTCGACCGATTCGAAATAACGTGCCGCCTGCTGGGCGAAGTGCATCGACAGCACGGCCCCGATGGCGAAGTTCGGCGCGATGAGCACCGCGGACTCGGGCTTCTCCTTGAGCCAGGCCTCCACCTGTTCGATGCGCTCCCAGGTGAATCCGGTGGTTCCGACGACCGCGTGAATACCGTTGTCGATGAGGAATTTCAGGTTGTCCATCACCACATCGGGATGGGTGAAGTCGATCACCACGTCGGTCTTGGTGTCGGTGAGCAAGCTCAGCGGGTCACCGACGTCGACCCCGGTCGAAAAAGTCAGATCCGCCGCAGTTTCGACCGCGTGCACCATGGTCGCGCCGACTTTGCCCTTAGCCCCGAGAACACCAACTCGCATGGTTGGGAGCCTACTGCCTCACGGCATCGAACTTTCGTTCGAGACGTGATCCGCCTGCGCGTGCAGTTGTGTGATCGCTAGTTGATCGGTCCGGCAAGCGCTGCCATGCGCCAAGCAGCCGCCAGGACGCCACCTTGCGCGAGAATGCCGATCAGCACCCACCAAAACGCTATTCGTTGGCGTCCCAGCTGGATGACGCCCACACAAAAGAACAGTCCGGCCGGCGCCAACGACGCGATCGCCGTCCACATGGCGTACTTGATCCACTTCTCATCGCCGCATGCCTCGTAGGCGCAGTTGTCGATGCTCATCGGCAACGCCATGAAGCTCAACAACGCGAGCAAACCCAAACCGGCCTGCGCGAGGAACAGCACCACACATACGGTGACGTCGGCGATCCGGACTCCGCGGGGCAACCGGTGCACGGGTCCGCCCCTCGCAGGCTGCCCGGGCGCTGCCGTGTGGTCCACGACGTCACAGTAGCCGGGCTGCGCCGTCGTGGGCGTGACAGTAGATCAGGATTTCCGGCAATCGGGGTGCCGCAACCGCAGGGCGGCTCCGACTTCGCCGTCTACGGTGGAACGATGCGTCCTATCCAGGTGGTGCCGTTCGCTGTTGCCGTTCTTGCGTTCATGGGATGTTCGGAGAACGCGGCCGCCGACGCCGCAGACCTCAACGGCCGCACCTTCATCTCGCAACAGGTGGAGGGTGAGCAGATCCCGGGCGGCGGACCGCTCACGGTCGGTTTCGAAGGGAAGCAGATCAGCACCTTCGCGGGCTGCAACCACGGTTCCGGCTCCGCCGATCTTGCCGATGGCCGGATCACGACCCAGCTGGCGATGACCATGATGGCCTGCCCGCCACCGGTCGGCGATTCGGATGCCTGGGTTTCAAAGTTGTTCGGCGCCAAGCCAACCTGGTCGTTGTCGGGCGACACCCTCACATTGCACACCGACGCTGCGACCGTCACGCTGCGGGACAAGAAAGTGGCCGACCCCGATCGACCGCTCACCGGCACCACCTGGCAGGTCACCAGCCTGGTGTCCGCGCAGGCGGTCAGCACCTCGGTCGCACTCGAGCAGTCCAAGCCCACACTGACCATCGGAGACGACGGGGCCGTCAGCGGTTCGACGGGCTGCAACCGAATCACCGGCCGCGCAACCGTTTCCGGTTCGCCGGCGGTCATCGAGTTCGGTCCGCTGGCCACCACCAGGATGGCCTGCCCACCGGAGGTCAATGAGGTCGAGCAGGCCGTGTTGCGGGTACTCAAGGGCACAGTCCAGACTTCCATCGACGCCGACGAACTGAAGCTCTCCGGCACCGACGGCAACGGTCTGGTGCTGCGCGCCCAGTGACCTCAGAGCGGTGACGCCCCGCGCAGATGCTCGAAGATCAACGAGGTCTGCGTGCCGGCAACGTCGGCGTCGGCGTTGAGGTTCTCCACCACGAATGCCCGCAGGTCATCGGTGTCACGTGCGGCCACGTGCAGGATGAAATCGTCTCCCCCGGCCAGGAAGTACACGTCCATCACCTGCGGCCGGGTGCGGATATGGGCAATGAAGTTGCGGATCTTGCCCCGCGCGTTCGATTGCAGGCTCACCGAGATCATCGCCTGCAGGCTGAGTCCCACGGCCGCCGGATCGATGTCGGTGTAGAAGCCACGGATCACCCCGATCTCCTGGAGCCTGCGCACCCGGCCGTGGCAGGTCGACGCGGCAATACCGACCGCCTCTGCCAGTGCACTGTTGGACATGCGGGCATCGGCGTGCAACGCCAACAGGATGCGCCGGTCCACCTCGTCGAGATCAGGCCGAACATCCTTCGGCGAACGGGCCGCGCGCCCGGGCAAGTTTGATGAATCTTCCATTGTCCGACGATTCTAACGAATCTTCATCGGAGATATTGCTCACTTATCGAAGCTTCTTCACAATTATTTTCAGCACCCCAACTTTGAAGGAGCGATCATGCTCGTCGGTATCCCGACCGAGATCAAGAACAACGAGTACCGCGTGGCCATCACCCCGGCGGGCGTCGCGGAGCTGACCCGACGCGGCCACGATGTGATCATCCAGGCCGGCGCGGGCGAGGGCTCGGCCATCACCGACAACGACTTCAAGGCCGCAGGTGCCGAGATCGTTACCACTGCCGATCAGGTCTGGGCCGAGGCCGAGCTGCTCCTCAAGGTCAAGGAGCCCATCGCGGCGGAGTACTCGCGGATGCGTAAGGGCCAGACGCTGTTCACCTATCTGCATCTGGCGGCGTCCAAGGAGTGCACCGACGCGCTGCTCGCCTCGGGCACCACTTCGATCGCGTACGAGACAGTGCAGACGGCTGACGGTGCCCTCCCCCTGTTGGCCCCGATGAGCGAGGTCGCGGGCCGACTGTCCGCGCAGGTCGGCTCATATCACCTGATGCGCACGCAGGGTGGCCGCGGCGTGCTGATGGGTGGCGTCCCCGGTGTCGCACCGGCCGAGGTCGTCGTCATCGGCGGTGGCGTGGCCGGCTACAACGCGGCCCGCATCGCCAAGGGCATGGGCGCTCACGTCACCGTGTTCGACCTGAACATCAACACACTGCGCAAGATCGACAACGAGACCAACGCAGGCATCGAGACCCGTTACTCGTCGAGCTTGGAGCTCGAAGAGGCAGTCAAGAAGGCGGACCTGGTGATCGGCGCGGTGTTGATCCCGGGCGCCAAGGCCCCCAAGTTGGTCACCAATTCGACCGTGGCCCACATGAAGCCGGGCGCGGTGCTCGTCGACATCGCCATCGACCAGGGCGGCTGCTTCGAGGACTCCCGGCCCACCACTCATGACGACCCGACGTTCGCCGTGCACGACACGGTGTTCTACTGCGTGGCCAACATGCCCGGCTCCGTGCCGCGCACGTCGACCTTCGCACTGACCAACGCCACCATGCCGTATGTGCTCAAGTTGGCCGACCGGGGCTGGAAGGCCGCCTGCGAGGCCGATGCGGCGCTGGCCAAGGGACTGTCGACGCACGAGGGTGCGCTGCTGTCCGAGCAGGTCGCCGCCGATCTCGACATGCCGTTCACCGATCCGGCCGCAGTCCTGGCATAGGCAAACCCCTCACGATCGCCCGGCCGAGTCCCTTCGGCCGGGCGATCTGCACTCGGGCATAGCCAAACTTGACACGTGTCAAGTATCGTTGTGCCCATGTTGCTGCAGCAGTTGCTACCCACGGTGCCGACGACCACCGCTGAGGCGCTCGCAATCTTCGACGCGGCCGAGGCTGTGGAGCCGGAGTTCATGCTCGGGACCTGGCACGGCGCCGAACTGCCGACCGGACATCCGATGGATGGCCTACTGGCGGCCAGCGGATGGTGGGGCAAGCAGTTCGTCGATGCCGAGACCGTGCATCCCCTGCTGTTCCCCGCCGGCGACGGCACCTCGCTGTGGGCCCTCAACCCGCTGCTGGCATTCGGCGGCCTCGCGGTGTCGACCAAGATCCCCCTGCTCCGGAACCGATCGATGACAGGGCCGATCGCGGCGTTGCGGCCCCTGCTGCAGACCCGCGCGCCCAAGGCCAGGTTGCGCACCACCCGTTACCGCGGCGTGGACACCGCGACGATGGTCTACGACCAGCTGCCCATCAACGACGTGTTCCGGCGGCTGTCCGACGACGCCGTGATCGGGGCGATGGACCTGCGGAACTCCCGCAAGCCGTATTTCTTCGTCCTACAGCGCGACGACTCGATGCGGGTGACCTAGCAGCCACGCGTACGCGCGCTGTTCACCACACATTCGGCCAGTGGCTCCACGTCGGTGCTTGGATCGAAAGGGCAAGCGTTACAAGGTCTTTTCCTCCGATCGACGTTCCAGGACTGAGGAGTCACCCATGGTCAACCTGCCCGTCGCGCACCAGCCCCGCCCGCTGCTGCCCGAGCTCTCGGAGTTCTTCGCCGGCATCACCCCGTTCCCCCGCCTGCGTCCGATCTTCGAGCGCAACCTCATGCGCATCGAGGACGAGGTCACCGAGGACCACTACGAACTGCGGGCCGAGATCCCCGGTATCGATCCGGCGAACGACGTTCAGATCACCGTCGCCGACGGCCAGCTGACCGTGAAGGCCGAGCGTTCGGAGCGCGCCGACACCACCGCGCGGTCGGAGTTCTCCTACGGCTCGTTCCTACGCACCGTGACCCTGCCCGCCGAGGCCGACGAGGAAAACATCACCGCCGGCTACGAGCGCGGCATCCTGACCGTGCGCGTGCCGTTGTCGCAGAACCCCGCCGGCGCCCGTCAGATCGCGATCCAGGATACCGAAAACGGCTCGACCGCAATCGAATCCGCCGAGCAATCAGAGTAACGACGGCAGAATCAGCGCGGTCAGCTCACCGATGAGCGGACGCAGGTTGTCGGCCTTCGGGTCGTCGGCCTGCGACCGCGTCATCACCGCCAACAGCAACCGCTGCCCGTTCGGCCCATAGGCGATCCCGACGTCGTTGGTGCTGCCGTAGTCCCCGCTGCCGGTCTTGTCGGCGGTGGTCCAGCCCTCCGGCAGTCCGGCACGCACGCTCGAGGTCTGGTTGGCCCGCATCCAGTCCTCCAACTGGCGCCGCTGCGGCGGGCTCAACGCATCACCGGCCAGGATCTCGCGGTATCCGATTGCCAGCGCCGCCGGAGTGGACGTATCTCTCGGATCCCCGGGAATCGCCGTGTTCAGCTCGACCTCCCAGCGGTCCAGCCGGGTGCGCTCATCTCCGATGCTGCGGGCGAACGCGGTGATACCGGCAGGCCCGTCAATCGTTTTCAGCAGCAGGTTGCCAGCAGTGTTGTCGCTGCGCTGCAGTGCCGCCTGGCACAGCTCCGCCAGTGTCATCTCGGAACCGGCATGGGTCTCGGTGACCGGAGAGTTCGGTACGAGGGCCTCCGGGTCGACGAACACCCGGTTGTCCAGAGAGATCTGTTTACGCCCGACCATCTGCAGTACCCGCGCCGCGGCATACCCCTTGAACGTCGAACACATCGCGAACATCTCGTCGGCCCGGTGCATGAGTGTGCGACCGGAATCCAGATTGGTCGCCGACAAGCCGATCAGGGCGTTGTCACGACGTTCCAGTTCGGCGATCTGGTCGTCTACCGGGGTCGCGAACGCCGGTGCGGCGTTACCCACACCGACGCCGACGGCAGCCGCCGCCACGAGCGAACCGATCAGAACATTGCGCCGCGAGAGTCCCGTCATCGGACCCACCCTAGCGGGTCAGCCGACGATTGTTTGAAGCTGTTGCGGCAGAGTCTTTTTCGACCGATGCGGGCCGAGTACGGCCGCACCGTAGTCGCGAGACAGCAACTGATGCGCCACCGCATTGACCTCTTCGAGGGTGACAGCCTCGATCTGGGCCAGTGTGTGATCGATGGTCCGGTGTTCACCGTAATTGAGCTCGCTGCGCCCGATCCGGTGCATGCGCGATCCGGAGTCCTCGAGGCCCAGCACCAGCCCACCACGCAACGAGCCCTTGGCGATCCGGCACTCGTCGGCAGTGATCCCGTCTCTGGCAACGCCTTCCAGCACCTCGGTGGTCACCCGGACCACTTCGTCGAACCGCTCGGGCTGACAGCCGGCGTACACCGAGAGCGCACCGCTGTCGGCGAAGGTGTCGACCGTCGAATACACCGAGTAGGCCAGGCCGCGGGATTCCCGGATCTGCTGGAACAGACGGGAACTCAGGCCGCCACCGAGGGCGGTGTTGAGCACCGACAGCGCCCACCGGTGTTCCCAGTGCCGGCCGGGCGTACGAACGCCCAGCGACACATGGGTCTGCTCCCCGTCGCGGTCGACCACGAGCAGCGACGGCTTGCCGACGACACGTCCCGCCCCTTTGCGCGGAGCCACCGCGTTGCGTCCGGGTTCCAGGCGCGGACCGAAATGCTGCCGCACCAGCGACACGACCACGTCGTGGTCGATGTTGCCCGCAACCGCCACGATCATCCGTTCGGGCGTGTAACGGCGCACGTGGAAGGAGTGCAGTTGCGCGCGGGTCATCGTCTCGATGGACTCGACGCTGCCGATCACCGGCCGTCCGACCGGGTGATCGCCGAACATCGCCGTCAGGAAGACGTCACCGAGGCTGTCCTCGGGATCGTCGTCGCGCATGGCGATCTCTTCGAGGACGACGTCGCGCTCCACCTCGACATCCTCAGTGGCACAACGCCCCCGCAACACGACGTCCGCCACCAGGTCGACGGCGAGTTCCAGGTCGGAGTCGAGCACATGTGCGTAGTAGCACGTGTGCTCGCGCGTCGTGAACGCGTTCAGCTCACCACCGACTGCATCGACAGCCTGTGCAATGTCGACTGCGCTGCGCGTCGGGGTGGCCTTGAACAGCAGGTGTTCCAGGAAGTGGGCGGCGCCCGCGACGCTTCGACCTTCGTCGCGGGAACCGACACCTACCCAGACCCCGACGGATGCCGAACGCACCGACGGGATGTACTCAGTGACCACCCGGAGTCCGCCGGGCAGATCTGTCCGGCGGACATCAGTGGTATTCAGTGCAAACGCCTTGTGTCGAGCTGAGGTGATCAGGACTCGGCAGCAGCGGCGTCGGCCGTGGCCGGAGCGCCGTCGGCAGCCGGATCCGCCTTCTCCGCAGTCTCTTCGTCAACCAGCACCAGCGAGATCTTGCCGCGGTTGTCGATGTCGGCAATCTCCACGCGGAGCTTGTCGCCGACCTTCACCACATCTTCGACCTTGTTGATCCGCTTGCCGCGGCCCAGCTTGGAGATGTGGACCAGGCCGTCACGACCCGGAAGCAGCGACACGAACGCACCGAAGTCAGTGGTCTTGACCACGGTTCCGAGGAACCGCTCACCGATCTTGGGCAGCTGCGGGTTGGCGATGGCGTTGATCTTGTCGATCGCGGCCTGCGCGGCTTCGCCGTTGGAGGCACCGACGAACACCGTGCCGTCATCCTCGATCGAGATCGACGCGCCGGTCTCCTCGGTGATCGAGTTGATCATCTTGCCCTTGGGCCCGATGACCTCACCGATCTTGTCGACCGGAACCTTGATCGTGGTGATCCGCGGTGCGTAGGGGCTCATCTCATCGGGGGCGTCGATGGCCTCGGCCATCACGTCCAGGATGGTCAGGCGCGCGTCCTTGGCCTGGCTCAGTGCGCCCGCCAGCACCTTCGAGGGGATGCCGTCGAGCTTGGTGTCGAGCTGCAGCGCGGTGACGAAGTCCTTGGTGCCTGCGCACTTGAAGTCCATGTCGCCGAAGGCATCCTCGGCGCCGAGGATGTCGGTCAGCGTCACGTAACGGGTCTCGCCGTTGACCTCGTCGGAGACCAGGCCCATGGCGATGCCGGCCACCGGCGCCTTGAGCGGCACACCGGCGTTCAGCAGCGACAGGGTCGAGGCACACACCGAACCCATCGAGGTGGAACCGTTGGAGCCCAATGCCTCCGACACCTGACGGATCGCGTACGGGAACTCCTCGACGCTCGGCAGCACCGGAACCAGCGCACGCTCGGCCAGCGCACCGTGGCCGATCTCGCGACGCTTGGGCGAGCCGACGCGGCCGGTCTCACCGGTCGAGAACGGCGGGAAGTTGTAATGGTGCATGTAGCGCTTGGAGGTCTCGGGCCCCAGCGAGTCGATCTGCTGGGCCATCTTGACCATGTCCAGCGTGGTGACACCCATGATCTGGGTCTCGCCGCGCTCGAACAACGCGCTGCCGTGCGCCCGCGGGATGATGGCGACCTCGGCCGAGAGCGCCCGGATGTCGGTGACGCCACGGCCGTCGATGCGGAAGTGGTCGGTCAGGATGCGCTGGCGCACAAGCTTTTTGGTCAGCGAGCGGTACGCCGCGCCGATCTCCTTCTCGCGGCCGGCATAGGTGTCGCCGAGACGCTCGAGCACCTCGACCTTGATCTCGTTGGTGCGGTCGTCGCGCTCGTGCTTGCCCGCGATGGTCAGTGCCTCCGACAGCGCGTCGGTGGCCACCGCGGCCACGGCGTCGTAGACGTCTGCCTCGTAATCCGGGAACAGCGGGTACTCGGCGATCTCCTTGGCAGCCTTCTCCGCCAGCGCAGCCTGGGCATCGCACAGCGTCGCGATGAACGGTTTGGCCGCCTCAAGGCCCTCGGCCACGACGGCCTCGGTGGGAGCCTGGGCGCCGCCGGCGACCAACTCGATCACGTTCTCGGTGGCTTCGGCCTCGACCATCATGATCGCGACGTCGTCGCCCACCTTGCGGCCCGCGACGACCATGTCGAAGACAGCCTTCTCCAGCTGCTCGACGGTCGGGAAGGCGACCCACTGGCCCTCGATCAGGGCGACGCGCACGCCGCCGACCGGGCCGGAGAACGGTAGGCCGGAAATCTGCGTCGACGCCGACGCGGCGTTGATGGCCAGCACGTCGTACAGATCCTTCGGATCCAGGCTCAGCACCGTCACCACGACCTGGATCTCGTTACGCAGACCGCTGACGAACGACGGGCGCAGCGGCCGGTCGATCAGGCGACAGGTCAGGATCGCATCGGTCGACGGACGGCCCTCACGCCGGAAGAACGAGCCGGGGATCCGGCCCGCGGCGTACATCCGCTCCTCGACGTCGATGGTCAGCGGGAAGAAGTCGAAGTGGTCCTTCGGCGTCTTGCTGGCCGTGGTGGCGCTCAGGAGCATGGTCTCGTCGTCGAGGTAGGCGACGACGGAGCCGGCGGCCTGCTGCGCAAGCCGCCCGGTCTCGAAACGGATGGTGCGGGTGCCGAAGCTCCCGTTGTCGAGGGTTGCGGTGGATTCGAACACACCGTCTTCAAGTTCAACTACAGACATAGAGTCCGTTGGCCTCTTTCGAATTCATTCAACTGTTTTCGCGGCGTCACGGTGGCGATACGCCACGGGCCCTGGATACGGCTACGGCCGTCGATCGAAGCGGCCGGATGGACCCCGCAGAGATGATCCCTGTGTCGGGGTTCCGGCAGCCACTACCGAAGACCGCCCGTCCGGCGGGCCCGATATGACTCGCAGGAACAGCGCCCGCGGTTCGCGGGTGCCGCACCTGTGTTCAGCGCAGATTCCAGCCACTGAACGCCCTCATGTTACACGGGAGCAACGGCCCAACAGCCATCCGTGCCAGCTAGGACACGTCCTCCACGCATACGGTGAACTGGCGTTCCGAGTAGGCGTAGCCCACCCCGCTGGCGCACTGATCGACGTTCGACACCCCGCGCAGAACCTCGGTGGCCCGTTGCCGGTGCGGCGCAGACGAATCCGCGCAGTCCACCCGATACGGGTCTTTGTCGTTCTCCGGATCGATGCTCATACAGCCGCCGGCGATCCAGTCGATGTCCAGACAGAGCGTCTGGGTCTCGTCACTGAAGGCGCTGCGCACCGAGTAATAGGTGTCGACGTCGACTGGGCACTGGTCGCTGTCCGTGACGGTGGAGATGACCTTGTAGTTCGACGCGTCGCTGCCGCACTCGGCGCGGCTGGAATCCGGGCGCTCGTACGTGCCGCTCATCTTCAGGCAGTCCCCTGCCTTCATGTCCGCGGCCGCAGCGGACGAGCATGCGGTCAAACCGCCGATGAAAAGTAGCGCGGCTGCCCCCAGAGGGGCAGCCGCGGTAAGTGTTGGCACTGACGCCGCGTCAGCGACGCAGCCCGAGGCGCTCGATCAGCGAGCGGTAGCGCGCCACGTCAACCTGGGCGACGTACTTCAGCAGCCGGCGACGACGGCCGACGAGCAGCAGCAGACCGCGACGCGAGTGGTGGTCGTGCTTGTGCTGCTTGAGGTGCTCGGTCAGATCCGAGATCCGCTTGGTCAGCAGGGCGACCTGGGCCTCCGGCGAACCGGTGTCGGTCTCGTGCAGACCGTAGCTGGTCAGGATTTCTTTTTTCTGCTCGGCAGTAAGCGCCACGAAAGTAACTCCATCATTTCAGTCCCGCGAACATATTCTCGGCACAGCCACCGCGGACTGCAGCGTGCGCCGGATCAGCAGGAAGTCTAGCAGCGAGTCAGTGTGAACTCAGAATCGTGCGCGCCTTGTCGGCGTCCCGCTTCATCTCTGCGACCAGTTCTTCCACCCGGTCGAACTTTTCCATGCCCCGGATCCTGGACACGAAATCGACCGCGACGTGCTGGCCGTACAGGTCGGCCTCGGTATCGAGCACGAACGCCTCGACCGTGCGGGTTCGTCCGGAGAAGGTCGGGTTGGTGCCTACCGACACCGCGGCCTGATACCGCTCGCCGGGGATCACGGTGCCCATCACCGGCCCGTGCCCCAGCACGGTGAACCAGGCGGCGTACACCCCGTCCGCCGGAATCGCCGAGAACATCGGTGGTGCCACGTTGGCGGTCGGGAACCCCAGTACCCGGCCGCGCCCGTCGCCGCGCACCACCACGCCTTCGACGCGGTGCGGACGGCCCAGGGCTTCGGCGGCGGCCACGACGTCACCGGCATCGACGCAGGACCGGATGTATGTCGAGGAGAAGGTGACCCGCTCGTCGCGATGCTCGGCATCGAGCGATTCGGTGACCAGCGACATGCTCTCGACCGCGAAGCCGAACCGCTCCCCTGCCTTGCGCAGCATCGCGACATTCCCGGCGGCCTTCTTGCCGAAGGTGAAGTTCTCCCCCACCACCACTTCGAGCACGTGCAGGTCTTCGACCAACAACTCGTGGATGTAGCGCTCGGGGGTGAGCTTCATGAAATCCGAGGTGAACGGCATGACCAGGAATACGTCCACACCGAGTTCCTCGACCAGCTCGGCACGCCGGGTCAGCGTGGTCAGCTGTGCCGGATGACTGCCCGGAAACACCACCTCCATCGGATGGGGATCGAAGGTCATGAGAACCACCGGTACTCCGCGTGATCGGCCGGCTTTCACCGCATGGCTGATCAACTCTGCGTGTCCGCGGTGAACCCCGTCGAACACCCCGATGGTGACTACACACCTGCCCCAGTCCGTGGGGATCTCGTCCTGCCCACGCCAGCGCTGCACGCGATCAGCCTACGACCCGAACGCGCCGGGGTCTGCTCTAGATCCCCCGATCAGGTGATGATTGCCTAAACTTTCCTACTGTGAGTCCAGACGGTAACCACCAAGACCTCTCCACGGTTGCCCAGGACTATCTGAAAGTCATCTGGACGGCCCAGGAATGGTCTCGCGAAAAGGTCAGCACAAAACTGCTGGCCGAGCGGATCGGCGTGTCGGCATCCACGGCGTCCGAATCCATTCGCAAACTCGCCGACCAGGGCTTGGTCCACCACGAGAAGTACGGCGCGGTGACGCTGACCGATGCCGGCCGGCGCGCGGCGCTGGCGATGGTCCGCCGGCACCGGCTGATGGAGACGTTCCTGGTCCAGGAGCTGGGCTACGGCTGGGACGAGGTGCACGACGAGGCCGAGATCCTCGAGCACGCGGTGTCCGACCGGATGCTGGACCGGATCGACGCCAAGCTGGGCCACCCCACCCGCGATCCGCACGGAGATCCGATCCCGGCCGCCGACGGCCAGGTGCCCACGCCGCCGGCCCGCCAGCTCTCGGCCTGCCAGGACGGCGACGCCGGCACGGTGGCCCGGATCTCCGATGCCGATCCGGAGATGTTGCGGTATTTCGACAGCGTCGGGATCAGCCTCGATTCGCGGGTCCGGGTGGTGGCGCGGCGCGATTTCGCCGGCGTGATCTCGGTGGCCGTACAAAGTCCGGGTAAGGCCGGCAGCGCCGCCACCGCGGGAGACGACACCAGCGTCCAGGTCGAGCTGGGCAATCCGGCGGCCGAGGCGATCTGGGTCGTCGCGAGCTGATCGCCCCTGCGGAGACACGATCACCGCGATTTTTACCCGTGTGCAAGAGCCGTTTCGGCACCAAGATGTCCTGTTCGTGACTGTCTCTCTGCACTGGTTCCTACCCACCTACGGCGACAGCCGGCTCATCGTCGGCGGCGGCCACGGCACGCCCGCCGGTTCTGCCGGCGGCGACCGCGAGGCCTCGATCGACTACCTGGCCTCGATCGTCCGTTCGGCGGAGCGGTTCGGTTTCACCGGCGCGCTGATCCCGACGGGTGCCTGGTGCGAGGACGCCTTCATCACCGCGGCGCTGCTGGCCCGCGAGACTACGTCGCTCGCGTTCCTGGTGGCCTTCCGCCCAGGCCTGGTGAGCCCGACGCTGTCGGCGCAGATGGCCGCGACGTTCGCCCGACATGCACCCGGCCGGATCCTGCTCAACGTCGTCGTCGGCGGCGAGGCACACGAGCAGCGGGCCTTCGGCGACCACCTGGACAAGGACGCCCGGTATGCACGTTGCGACGAGTTCCTCGACGTGGTGCGCCGGTTGTGGGCCGGCGAGACTGTGACCCACAAGGGTGAGTACATCGACGTCGAGGAGGCCTCGCTGGCCCTGCCCCCGACCCCGATTCCGCCGCTGTACTTCGGCGGCAGCTCGCAGGCGGCCGGCCCGGTGGCGGCCCGGCACTCCGACGTCTACCTGACCTGGGGCGAGCCGCCGGCCGCGGTGCGGGAGAAGATCGAGTGGATCCGGGCGCTCGGCGAGGAGCAGGGACGCAAGCTGCGATTCGGTATCCGCCTGCACACCATCTCGCGTGACACGTCCGAGGAGGCGTGGGCCCAGGCCGACCGCCTGGTCGCTGCGCTGGACGAGGACACCGTGGCCGCAGCACAGGCCGGGCTGGCGCGCAGCCAGTCCGAAGGCCAGAAGCGCATGTTGGCCCTGCACGAGACCAACCGCGCCAACGGCACCTGGAGTGATGCCCGCAGCCTGGAGATCGCCCCCAACCTGTGGTCGGGAGTCGGATTGGTGCGCGGCGGTGCGGGCACCGCGCTGGTGGGCAGCCACACCGAGGTGGCCGACCGCATCGCCGAGTACGCCGAGATCGGCATCGACGAGTTCATCTTCTCGGGCTATCCGCACCTGGAGGAGCTGTTCTGGTTCGGTGAGGGTGTGGTGCCGATCCTGCGTGAGCGCGGGCTGTTCGGCGGAGGCGCACAAACCGGTGCGCCCGCGTCGATCCCCTTCGTCGGTGCACCGCGATGACCGATCTGGCCGGCGCCACCCGCATCACGTCGGTGGAGACGGCGCTGGGCGCGGCGGCGCGGTTGTCGAGGGCGTTCGCCGAAGCCGCCGGCGCCCGTGACGCGCACCGGATCCTGCCGCACGAGCAGGTTCAGGCGCTCAAGGAGTCAGGCCTGCTGGCGCTGACCGTGCCGACCGAGTACGGCGGGCTCGACGTGCCTGTGTCGGTGCTCGGCGAGGTGTTCCGTCTACTGGCGCACGGTGATCCGTCGATCGCACAGATCCCGCACTCGCATTTCACGTTCCTGGAGGCCCTGCGGCTGCAGGGCACGCCGGCGCAGCAGGCCTATTTCTACGGGCTGGTACTGGACGGGGCGTTGTTCGCCAATGCCCAGTCGGAACGTGGACCGCATCCCATCGACGTGGACACCACGACGCTCACCGCCTCGGGCTCGGGCTCGGGCAATCTACTCGACGGCCGCAAGTACTACTCGACGGGAGCGTTGTTCGCCGACTGGCTGATCGTGCGGGCGTCGCGCTCGGATGGCTCGGGGCTGGTGCCGACGGCCGCCACGCCCAAGGCCATCGCGTTCGTCCCCCATGATGCCCGTGGGCTCGAGGTTGTCGACGACTGGGATGGCATGGGCCAGCGGACCACGGCCTCGGGCACCGTCACGCTCGATGCCGTCGAGGTGTCGGCGGAGCACGTCGTCGAGTTCAGCCCGATCTTCACGCGGCCCACGGTCTACGGGGCGCGGGCTCAGCTGTTGCACGCGGCCCTGGACGTGGGCATCGCGACAGCCGCGCTGGAGGAAGGGGTGCGTCAGGCGGCCAACGCCCGTCCGCATTTCGAGGCGTCGGTGTCCAGCGCCGTCGAGGATCCGACCCTCGTACAGGTCGCCGGTGAGCTGACGGTGACGGTGCGGGGCGCGCAGGCGTTGCTCGCCGAAGCCGCCCGGCAGGTCGACGCGGCCCGTGCCGATCTCACCGAGGACAGCGCCGCGGAGGCCTCGATCGCGGTCGCAATCGCCAAGGTGGCCGCCGCCCGGGCCGCGGTGGAGGCCGGCAGCGCACTGTTCGAATTCGGCGGCACCCGCAGCGCCTCGGCGTCGGGCAACCTGTCGCGGTACTGGCGTGACGCCCGCACCCACACGCTGCACGATGCCACGCGCTGGAAGATCCGCCACATCGGCAACTACACGCTCTCCGGCACGAATCCGCCTCGCCACGGCCAGCTTTGAGCGCCGATTACAGGGTTGCGGGCCGCAGCACCACCACGTTCTTGGTGCGTGACGAGCCTTCCTGCAGCAGTGCGATGACCCGCCCGTCGGGCGCGGTGGCGGCGTAGACCCCGTCGATGCCGGCCGGGGTGAGCGCCCGGCCGTGCCGGGTGTCCTCGGTTTCCGCGTCGGTCAGGTCGCGGCGCTGAAACCCCACCAGGCAGGCCTCGTCGAGCGAGTAGCTCAGCCGCGCCTCCTCGGCGAGCTCCTCGAGGGTGCGGGCCTCGTCGAGGCCGTACCGACCGACCTTGGTGCGCCGCAGGGCGGTCAGGTGCCCGCCGACACCGAGCGCAGCACCGACATCGCGGGCCAGGGCGCGGATATAGGTCCCCGAGGAACAGTCCACCTCGACATCAACGTCGACGAAGTCGTCCACCCGCCGGACGGCGAGAACTTCGAACCGGCCGATGCGTACGGGCCGGGCGGCCAGCTCGACGGTCTGCCCTTCGCGGGCCAGCTTGTAGGCCCGCTGACCGCCGACCTTGATGGCGCTGACCGCCGAGGGCACCTGTTCGATGTCGCCGCGCAACGCTGCGACGGCGGTCTCGATCTGCTCATCGGTCACGCCCGCAGCTGAGACCGACTGCAGCACTTCACCTTCGGCATCTTCGGTCGTGGTGGTCTGCCCCAGCCGGATCGTTGCCGAATACGACTTGTCGGTGGCCGTGAGCAGGCCGAGGATCTTGGTGGCGCGTTCGATTCCGACCACCAGCACCCCGGTCGCCATCGGGTCGAGCGTGCCGGCATGACCGACCTTGCGGGTGCCGAACAGTCGCCGGCACCGCCCCACCACGTCATGGCTGGTCATGCCGGCCGGTTTGTCGACGATCACCAGGCCGGGGTCCGGAACCGGTCGGCTCACAGCACGATCGCCGTCAACGTGACGCCGTCGCGCACCGACCAGCGGCCGGTCAGGGCGGTCAGCGGCGGCCCGTGTTCGGCGGCCGGGTCGATGAGGATCTGGGAACGAAACGTTCCGGCCGTGCCCGACCCGTCCACCCCGAACGTGATGTGGGCATCCTCGAACCCGAGCCAACGATGGGTCAGCGGGTACCAGGCCTTGTAGGTGGCCTCCTTGGCGCAGAACAGGATTCGGTCCCAGTGCAGCCCGTCCGGCAGCGCGCCGAGCTCGGAGCGCTCCAACGGCAGCGAGATGGCGCCCAGCACCCCGTCGGGCAGCACGTCGTGCGGTTCGGCGTCGATGCCGACGGAGCGGACACCGCCGACCCGGCCGACCACCGCGCCGCGGAAGCCCTGACAGTGGGTCAGGCTGCCGACGATGCCGTCGGGCCAGCACGGTTCGCCCTTGTCGCCCTTGAGGATCGGGACCGGCCCCACGCCCAGCTCGCCCAACGCCTGGCGGGCGCAGTAGCGCACCGTGGTGAATTCGTTGCGCCGCTTGGCCACCGCGCGGGCCACCAGTTCCGCCTCCTCCGGCAGCGCCGTCAGACCCGGCGGGTCGTCGTACAACTCGGCCGCCGCGAGCTTGTCGGGCATGTCGGGCAGCACCTGCCCCAACAACGTGCCGCTCATGCGCGCCTCGCCTTGATGCGCTCCTGCATCTGCTGTGCGTGGGCGCGCATCTCGGCCGTGATCTGGAAATGTCCGCCGAACTCGTTGAGATACCCGGGCGTGTAATTGGGGTCCGGCAGGATCTGGCGCAACCAACGGAAGGGCTTGCGGCGACGCCATTCCCGCGGATAACCGACCGAAACCTCTTCGAAGCGCACATCGTCGTACCACGTGGTGCGGGGAATGTGCAGGTGGCCGTATACCGAGCAGATCGCGTTGTACCGGGTGTGCCAGTCCCTGGTGGCCGTCGTACCGCACCACAACGAGAACTCCGGATAGAACATCGCATCGCAGGGTTCGCGGACCATCGGAAAGTGGTTGACCTGAACCGTCGGGGTCATCCAATCCAGGTCTTCGAGTCGCTTGCGGGTGGCCGCCACCCGCTCACGGCACCAGGCGTCGCGGGTCGCGTAGGGCTCGCTGGACAACAGGAACTCATCGGTGCCGACGACGTTCCGGTCCCGGGCGATGGCCAGCCCCTCGGCCTTGGTCGAGGCTCCCTCGGGCAGGAAGGTGTAGTCGTAGAGCAGGAACATCGGCACGATCGTGGCCGGGCCACCCTGTTCGGTCCACACCGGGAACGGGTGCTCGGGCGTGATGACACCCATCTGGTCGCACATGTCGACCAGATAGTCATAGCGGGACCGGCCGAAGATCTGCATCGGGTCCTTGTTCGTGGTCCACAGTTCGTGGTTGCCCGGAACCCAGATGACTTTCGCGAACCGCTTGCGCAGCAGGTCCAGAGCCCATCTGATCTCATCGGTGCGCTCCCCGACATCACCCGCGACGATCAGCCAATCGTCCGGCGAGGCCGGATACAGCGACTCGGTCACCGGCTTGTTCCCGTTGTGACCGGTATGCAGATCGCTGATCGCCCACAGAACCGGCTGCCGGTCCCTCGATTCGTGATCAATCATCACAGTTGCACCACCACAACGGACCAGCCTAACCGGGCGGCGCGACGGCGGGCCGTTGACAACTAGAACAGGTTCTCGTTTATGGTCGAGTCCGTCGCGACGGACCGCTACACTCCCCGCAAGCCGGGGATCGTTTTGCCACCAAACTACGAGGGGGTGTGATGGCCGCCAAGTTGCGCCTACTTTCGGCTTCGACAGGGCTGGTTGCGGCGTTGGTCGCGGCGGTGCTCGTGGTGTGGCAGCCGAGCCAGACCGAAGGCGCAGCCTCGGGCCCGCTCCAACTCGACGTCACCGACCTCCCGATGACCAACGTGTCCACCACGATCAAGTGGCCGGTCGTCGAGACCACGGACCCCTCACCGTTCGATCCGTGCAACGACATTCCGTTCGACGCGGTCCAGCGGATCGGCCTGGCCTACACCCCGCCGGAGCCCGAGGACAGCCTGCGCTGCCACTACGACGCCGGCAATTACCAGATGGCCGTCGAGGCGTTCGTGTGGCGCACCTACGAGCAGACCATCCCGGCCGACGCGGTCGAGTTGGACGTCGACGGTCACCGGGCGGCCCAGTACTGGATCATGAAGCCCACCGACTGGAACGACCGGTGGTGGATCACCTGCATGATCGCGTTCAAAACCAGCTACGGCCTCATCCAGCAGTCGCTGTTCTACTCGCCGGTCCACTCCCCGGATCGGCCGGACTGCCTGCAGATCAACCTGCAGCGGGCCCACGAACTCGCGCCGTACTACAAGTTCTGAGCACCACCGAGTCCGGGCGCCGCGGCGGCTGATCCGTAGCCTGGTTGCGTGAGCAAGTTCCGCCGGTACGCCGGTACAGCGGTCAGCAAGGTTCTGGGTCTGCCGCCGCAGACGACCGACTTCACGGTGCAGCACGGGCTGCGGGTGCCGATGCGCGACGGCGTCGAGCTGATCGCCGATCACTACGCACCCGTCACCGACCGTCCCGCGGGCACTCTGCTGGTGCGCGGGCCGTACGGCCGTCGCTTCCCGTTCTCGCCACTGTTCGCTCAGGTGTACGCGGCGCGCGGCTATCACGTGGTGCTGCAGAGTGTGCGCGGCACGTTCGGCTCGGGCGGGCAGTTCACGCCGATGGTCCACGAAATGGCCGACGGCGCCGACACCGTGGCCTGGCTGCGCGACCAACCGTGGTTCACCGGCTCGTTCGCCACCGTGGGCCTGTCCTACCTCGGCTTCACCCAGTGGGCGCTGCTGGCCGATCCGCCGCCGGAGATGAAGGCCGCCGTCATCACCGTCGGCCCGCACGACTTCAGTGCATCCTCCTGGGGCACCGGTTCGTTCTCCCTCAACGACTTCCTCGGGTGGAGCGCGATGGTCGCCCGCCAGGAGGAACCCGGCGTGGTGCAGGCCCTGTCGCGGCAGCTGCGCGGGCCCGCCGAGCTCGCCAAGGCGACCGCCGGCCTGCCCATGGGAGCAGCCGGCCGTCAGCTGCTCGGCACCGGCGCACCGTGGTACGAATCCTGGCTGGAACATCCCGAACGCGACGATCCGTTCTGGGACCTGCTGCGGTTCGACGACGCATTGCAGCAGGCCGAGGTGCCCATCCTGCTGCTCAGTGGATGGCAGGACCTGTTCCTCGACCAGACCTTGGAGCAGTACGAGCAGCTGCACCGGCGCGGTGTCCCGGTGGCGTTGACGGTCGGTCCGTGGACTCACACCCAGCTGATGACCAAGGGACTCACCACCGTGGTCGGCGAATCGCTGGACTGGCTGGGCGCCCACCTGGCCGGTCACGGCGAGACCAGCCGCAGCACTGTCCGGATCCATGTCAACGGGCGCGGCTGGGTGGAGCTGGCCGACTGGCCGCCGGTCATGCCGGAGCACGAGTTGTTCCTGCAGCCGACGGGTCGCCTGACCGATAGCGCGCCGCCGGACACCGCCCCGGCGTCATCATTCACCTATGACCCCGCGGACCCGACGCCGACCGTCGGCGGCCGACTGCTGGCCGCGGCCGGCGGATACCGCGACGACACTCGACTGGCCCGGCGCAACGACGTGCTGACGTTCACCGGCGATCCGCTTCCGGCCGATCTGTATGTAGCCGGAAACCCGGTCGTCGAACTGGCCCACAGCTGCGACAACCCACATCACGACATCTTCGTCCGGATCAGCGAGGTGGACGCAAAAGGCCGGTCCCGCAACGTGTCCGACGGGTTCCTCCGGTTGAACGATCACACCGGGCCGGTTCGGCTCGAGCTCGACGCCGTCGCACATCGCTTCGCTGCGGGGTCACGGATCCGGCTGCTGATCGCCGGCGGCTCACATCCACGCTTCGCCCGTAACCTGGGCACCGCCGAGCCGCCGATCTCCGGTTCTCAGCTGGTACGGGCCGCCCATACCGTGCATCACGGTCAGGGCGGGGTTTCGCGGGTGGTGTTGCCGGCCGGCCCGGTGCCGCCGGCGTGAACATAGGCCCCCGACCGAAGAACAACGCGGCGAATTACGGTCACCTCGGGACTGCAACTCGCCGCACAAGCGGGTAGCCCTTAGCCGACTGAGGTTCGAACCCGTTCGGCGACGTCGCGCAGCATCGCGTTGTCGTGCACCGGCGGGCCCCAGTCCGCCTGCACCGCAAGGTCGACCCAGCTCTTGCAGCCGGCGAACTCGGGCGTGCGCGCCAACTGAATCGGCGTGCGCAACGGGGCCACCTGGACGACCAGGACGGTCAGGCGGTGTTTGGGGCGGAAATCGAGGCGGTCGGCCCGCACCGATTCGGCGGTCCAGATGTGCAGGTCGGCCAGGTCGTCGATCGACTCGGGACGGTTGACCTCCACTGCGGCAACGACTTTCGCTCCGGCGCGAACCGTCACGGCGTCCTCGGTGCTGTCGGCGGACGCCTCAGCGAGCAGGTCATGGTGTTCGAGGCGCACCCGTTCGACGTGGCTGTGCGCGATCGTCGGGAACAGCACGAATTCCGGTGCGGCTACCGAGAACCGTTTTTCGTGGATGCCGCCCTTGCGCAGCAGCACGGTCTGTCGACCGTCGAGCAGCGCATGCACGGCCGCACTCCACTCCTTGAGCGCTGGTTGGGTCACGTTGCCAGCCGGGCCCGAACTTCTGGACGACGCAGTGGCGGGACAGTCTTGGGTGGCTGCCGGCGCGGAGCCAGCCCGTCGAGCAGCCGGGTGGTCGTGGCGGTGACCTCGGCGACGGCGGCCTCGAACGCCTCGACGTTGGCGCCGGACGCACGGGTGATCCCGCTGACCTTGCGCACGTACTGGCGCGCCGCGGCCTCGATTTCTTCGTCAGTGGCGGCGGGCTCCAGCCCACGCAACTCGGTGATATTGCGGCACATGCCCCCACGATAGGTTGATCGGATGAGTGATGACGTCCTGCTGATCGACACCACCGACCGGGTTCGCACCCTGACGCTGAACCGGCCCCAGTCACGCAACGCGCTCTCGGCGCAGTTGCGCACCGAGTTCTACGCTGCGCTGCGCGACGCGCAGGCCGACGATGACGTGGACGTCGTGATCCTCACCGGCGCCGATCCGGTGTTCTGCGCGGGCCTGGACCTCAAGGAACTCGGCAACACCACCGAGCTGCCCGACATCTCCCCCAAGTGGCCGGCCATGACCAAGCCGGTGATCGGGGCCATCAACGGCGCCGCGGTCACCGGTGGCCTGGAGCTGGCGCTCTACTGCGACATCCTGATCGCCTCCGAGCAGGCCAGATTCGCCGACACCCACGCCCGGGTCGGGCTGCTGCCGACCTGGGGCCTGAGCGTGCGCCTGCCGCAGAAGGTCGGGGTGGGCATGGCCCGGCGGATGAGCCTGACCGGCGACTACCTCTCGGCCGCCGAGGCGCTGCGCGCCGGCCTGGTCACCGAGGTCGTCCCCCACGACGAATTGCTGCCCACGGCTCGCAAGGTGGCCGCGTCGATCGTCGCCAACAATCAGGCCGCGGTCCAGGCCCTGCTCGCGTCGTACCACCGCATCGACGAGTCCCAGACCGATCAGGGGCTGTGGATCGAAGCGGCGTCCGCCCGCGCCTGGATGGCTACGGCGTCCGGTGACGACATCGCGGCCAGCCGCAGCTCCGTGATCGAGCGGGGACGCGCGCAGGTGCGCTGACACCGCTTACCTCCCCGCCGGGTCGGACGCGCAGACGGCGGTGAACACCTTGCCGTCCTTTTCTCGGGATGGCTCGGGGATCCATCCACGATGTCGGAGACCCTCGTGGTCGCACGGAAATCCACCGGTTGCGCGTCGAGTGGAAAAGCGTTGACCTGCAAGGTCAATTGCCCGGCAAGGCGCCAATCGGTGTCGCTCGGCCACGGATGAATGACCTGTAGCCCGGCGGGATACGGTCCACCCACGGTCAGGTGCTCTACGTCGGCTCCGGCCGGGTCGGTGGCCGTGAGCACCAGCTCATATCCACCGCCGCTCAATGAGATCCGGTTGACGGCGACGCACGGCGTACCGGTCCAGACCTGGAGTTTTCCTTCGGTGACCCGTGCGCCCCACGCTTGAGGCAGCGTCCGTGCTTCGGTCTCGCAACCGGACACCGCCAATCCGGCGACCGCCAACCCGATCACCGCCAGAAACCGGTGCCCAAAGTTCACCGACACGACCTACCGTTGGGGAGTGCAGACAGAGGTGAACGTCTTGTCGTCCTTCGCCGCGACATCGGCCGGGTTGAGCCAGCCCACACCCGTGAACCAGTAGGTATCGGCCGGGTGTTCCGATGATCCGTCGACGATTTCGGAGACCTCGGTCCCCGCGCCGAAACCGACTGATTTCGCACCGGGGGGAAACGCGTCGAGCTGGAAAGTCAGTTGCTTCGCGGTACGCCAATCCAGGCCCTGCGGCCACGGTCGCGTGACCTGCAGCCCGGCGGGGTACGGCCCACCCAACGTCAGATGCTCGACGTCCGCCCCGGCCGGATCGGTGGCCGTGAGCACCAACTCGGCATCCTCGGAATCGTGGCTCAACGAGATCTTCTTGACGGCAACACATGGCGCACCGGTCCAGATCTGCAACTGTCCCTCGGTGACGCGCGCACCCCACGACGGGGTCAGTGACGGGGCGAACGGCGCCCTGGTCTCACAGCCCGAGGCCGACAGCACGACGACTGCCACAACTATCGCGACAAAGCATCGGCGCATCAGTGGTAGCCCCCATCCGACAGACCGGCGTCCTCTTCGAGCGGGTTTACGCCGCCCATCCCCTGTTGATCCCCGATCATTTCGGTGGCATTGACCTGCGCACCGTCCGATGCGGTGCCGGACCATTTCAAGGCCAACGCGTCCATCTGAGATCGCTCGCCGGCCATTTGAACATCGATTTCGGCGCCCGCCGCCTTGACGTCAGCGGCCGCTGCGGTCAGCGATTCGGGCCGGGACCCCAGCACCTGCGACACCGTCAACGGCATCCCGCTCCCCTGTCTTTCTGCGCCCCTCAAGTATCAGCCCGTGACCTCAGGGTTCGATGCGCCAATTTTGGCGGTATCCCGCGCAGGTGAGGATCAGTCGACGAGCCACCCGGCCTGGTCGTTGGCGAGTTCCTCGACGCTCATCCCGTCGACGAGCCGGTCCAGCGCGCCGATCATCGTGTCGCATTCGCGCGCCGGGTGGTCTTTCGGGCAACGCAACGCATGAGTCAGAAACTGTTGCGCCCCTTGCGCTTGCGCTATCACTCGATCCAGCGCGGCGATCTGCTCGCGTACCGTCTCGCGCCACTGCTCACTCGGCGCGTCCAGCACCGCGGCCGCGGTGTCGAGCGGTAGGCCCAACCGGTTCACAATCTTGAGCAATGCGAGCCGGCGCAGCTCCTCGGGCCCGTACATCCGCTTGCCGGCCTGCCGCTGCCGCGGGGACACCAGCCCACGTTCGTCGTAGTACCGCAACGCCGACGGGCTCATCTGCAGCCTCGCCGCGGCGTCGCCGATCGGGATCAGGTCCATGCCGCCATTTGACTTCAACCCGCCTTGAACCGGCAAGGTCTACCTATGAACGCCGCGCGTGCGATCAATCACCATGCCGACCACCCCGGCTTTTCGGGCGTCACTGGGGTGTTGTGCGGGCTGGCCTTCCTCCTGGTCGGCCGGGCAAAGGCCAGGCTCGCCGCGGATGTCGCGCAACTCTCGTCGGCAGACCATGTCGTGGACGTCGGTTGCGGACCGGGCACCGCCGCCCGGGTAGCCGCCCGCCGCGGAGCGCAGGTGACCGGCGTCGACCCCTCGTCCACCATGTTGCGCATCGCCCGGATGGTCACGCCGAAACGCGCACCCATCACCTGGCGCGAGGGCACCGCAGAAGCACTGCCCGCGCCGGGCGGTTCAGCGACGGTGGTGTGGGCGCTGGCCACCGTGCACCACTGGCAGGACGTCGACAAGGCGGTCGCCGAGGCCCACCGCGTGCTGATACCGAGCGGGCGGTTGATCGCGATCGAACGCCAATCACCCGATGACGCCACCGGATTGGCCAGCCACGGCTGGACACAACAGCAGGCCGAGGCGTTCGCTGCCGTGTGTCGCGACGCCGGATTCGACGACGTCTCAGTGGCCGAGAACGGCAGCGGCAAGCAGGCCGCCTGGGTGGTCAGCGCTACGCATCGTCCCCTCTAGTCTCCGGTGTAGCGAGCCGCCCGAGCTGAGTTGCCGCTGTCCCGAGTCAGTCCCCCAGGTCACTCAAGCGGCAGTTGGACGAATATCTGCCCGGTAGGCTGCTCCGAGCCGGAACCCGGCTCAACCGTGAACGCCAGGGTATTGGCGGTGCCGAGATCGAGGACCGTGTCGGTCGCGGACGGACCCACCGCCGCAGCACTGAGTGTGCCGGCCGACCTCGGCTTCCCGCCGTCCAGCAGCCACATCTGGTAGACGGTGTCGGCGGCGGGTGGAGCAACGCCGTTCATGACCAGCACCGCGGCATCACGTTCCCGCGAGTAGACGACCGTAGCCGTACCGCCGGCCGGAATGACCCCGCTGACAGACCGTACGTCCGCGGCGCCGAACACCTGCTCGGCCACCGACGGAGCCGGCGGCGTCGGCCGCAGCGCAATGCCCGCGCCGAACGAAGCGATCGCGATCACCACAGCCGCAGCAGCCGCCAACACCGCTGGGCGCCAACGCTTCCGACGCGACGACGAGTTCGCGGCAGCCAGTATCCGCTGGCGCAGGCGTGCCGGGGGTTCGACGGCGGTCACGTTCGAGAGAATGGCCATGGTCTCCCAAATGCCCTGTACCTCTTCGCCGAAGGCCGAAGCCACGTCCGCGGGCGCGCCGTCGACTCCGCGTTCGATCTCGGCGCGCTCGCGGTCCGAGACCGCGTCCAATGCGTAGAGCGCCGCCAACTCCAGCAGTTCGGACCCGTCCGCCTCTGTCATGTCGCCCCCAAACACCGGCGGAGGCTCAACAGGCCAGAGCGGATCCGTGACTTCACGGTGGCGAGGTTGACCGCAATCCGCTCTGACACCTGGGGATAGGTCAAACCGCGGTAGTACGCCAATTCGATGCACCGGCGCTGTGCGTCGGACAGCGCGTCCAGACACTCGACCACTTGGCGATGTTCCTCTGACAGCGCGGCCGCGTCTACCACGATGTCAACAGGCGGCTCACCAGACATCGCTGCATATTTGGAATCGCGACGACGGGCGGCCTGCTCGGCGCGGACGCGATCCACCGCACGCCGATGCGCCAGCGTAATCAACCATGCCGCCGCAGAGCCCGCCGAAGGATCGAAAGACGCTGCGCTCCGCCATACCTGAAGGTAAACCTCCTGTGTGGTTTCCTCGCTATAGCCGCGATCGCGAAGGACCCGGCTGACCAATCCGAAAACCCGCCGCACGGGTGTGGTCGTAGAACATCGCGAATGCCACGACATCGCCTCGGGCCACCCGGCGCAGCAGGTCGTCGAGGTCGCTGTCCGACCGCGGTGAATCTGCCATCACGCGTGAGAGTCTCGGCCGAGGTGGCAGATGACCGGCCGAAATGGACCACTTGCCAGGACAATCCGGAGCGCTGATCGATTTTTCACCGTCCCGCGCTCTCGTCCATGAAGAACTGGCACTTCTCCAGAGTGAACTGGACGACGTCCACCTGGCCCTTCCGGAACAGGTCCGCGCAGCCCGTCAGATATTTCATGTAGCGCCGGTAGACCTCCTCCGACTGGATCTCGACCGCACGTTGTCTGTTGGCCTCCAACGCGGTCGCCCAGCAATCCAGCGTTGTCGCATAGTGCGGTTGCAGTGATTGTTCGCGGGTCAACGCGAAGCCACTCTCGATCGCGTGCTCATCCACCATCGGCGCAGAGGGCAGCTGACCGCCCGGAAAGATTTCGGTCAGGATGAACTTGATGAACCGAGCCAGCTCGAAGGTGATCGGCACCCCCAACCGGCGGGCATCGTTGGGATGCAGTCCGCAGATCGTGTGAAGCAACATCACGCCGTCGGACGGCAGCGCCTGATGAGCCATCCGGAAGAAGGCCGGATAACGCTGATGACCGAAGTGTTCGAATGCTCCGATCGAGACGATCCGATCGACCGGCTCGTCGAACTCCTCCCAGCCGGCTAATCGCACGCTTCTGCGTCGAGGGCTGTCCATCGCATCGAACATCGTCTGCACGTGTGCAGCCTGGTTCTTGGACAAGGTCAACCCGACGACGTCGACGTCGTAGCGTTCGATCGCCCGCCTCATGGTGGCTCCCCAACCGCAGCCGATGTCAAGCAACGTCATTCCCGGCTCGAGCCCCAGCTTGCCGAGTGCCAGGTCGATCTTGGCCAGCTGTGCTTCCTCCAAGGTCATGTCGTCACGCTCGAAGTAGGCGCAGCTGTAGGTCTGTGTCGGGTCGAGGAACAGCCGGAAGAAGTCGTCCGACAGGTCGTAGTGGGCCTGTATGTCCTCGAAGTGCGGCGTCAAGCTGGGCATATTCGAATCCACCTATCTGACACGTGCGGATGAGCGCGCCGGTTCATCAGTTCCGCGCAGGTAATTCGGAGCCGACACCCTCGCGGATCATTTCGACTTGGTCGCTCGCACCCTCATCCGCGAGGACCATCGCTCCGAATATCAGTTGAGGGCGGACGTTGGGTACCGACCTCTAGACGACTGGAGACGTCCATGGCCTCAGCGCGACAATGCAGTGGTTCACCTGCACGTCGAACTCGCGTGCCAGCTCAACATCAGACCGCATCGGGTGCGGACCGCTTCGCCCCCGAGGAGGTGGCGTTGCGCCCGAGGCGAGTTCACGTCCAGTTGGATGCGGCGCCATTGCATTGGATCCCAGAGGATCCGTACGCCTCGCACATCGTGACGGCACTCAACTTGTTTCTGCCGGTTGCCGAGCGGTGGTTCAGCAGACTGCTCTCCGATGCCTTGGAGCACGTGCGAGACGAGCACCTGAGGGAGGAGATCATCGGCTTCATCGGCCAAGAAGCCGTACACGCCAACACTCACGACGAGGTCCTGGTCGAATTTGTGCGGCGACACGGAATTGATCCCGAGCCTTTTCATCGCCAGTTGCAATGGATAGCGGACCAGTACGACCGGCGGGTATCCACAGCCAGTTCAGACAAGCGGCGCAAAGCACTCGCCTCGGGCACGCATGCGCTCTGCGCCGCAGAGCATTTCACCGGTGTGTTGGGGCACTGGGCACTGAACAATTCCTGGGACGACATGGGCGTCGACCCGATGTTGTGTGACCTCTATCGGTGGCACGGCGCCGAGGAGGTAGAGCACCGTCACGTCTCGTACAACGTCGCAAGATACTTCGGCATGGATTTCATCGCCCAGGCCGTGTCGGGTGTCCTGGTCAGTGTCGTGTTCTTCACGCTGCTGCTGCGTGGAACGAAGTTCCTGGTGCACAAGGATCCGGTATTGCCGAACCTGGGGTACGCCCGGATCTTGTGGCAGCTGCGTGCCTCGGGTAAGCGCGGAGCTGTCCCGACCGCGGGTTTCATGATCCGCAGCGGGCTGCGCCTCCTCAAGCCCGACTACCACCCCGTCGACGAGGGCGTCACGGCACAAGCGGTTGCGTACCTGGCCACCTCACCTGCGGTGCGCGCTGCCCATGTACATCGGTGAACCGCCCCCTGGGCTTTACCGGTCGGATCGTCCAGACGTCATCGTTCGGTTGGCCGCGACAGCCGTTTCCCACTTCGTATCGACGGTGATGCGTCTGGGAGGAGATGGAGAACTGCCTGAACTCAGACACGCCGCCAACCGTAAGAGCGTGCTCGTGGCGGACCGACGCAGCGTCGCGCGCGACGACACCGTCGTCGAGCTCACCCTGACATCCCACGACGGCTCGACTCTGTGCCGATGGCACCCGGGCGCACACATCGATCTTCATCTCCCGTCGGGGCGCACCCGGCAGTACACACTATGCGGGGACCCGCACCGCACGCAGGAGTATCGGATCGCCGTGCGCCGGATCCCCGGAGGCAGCGGTGGGTCAGTGGAAGTCCATGGCCTGGACGTGGGTCAGACCGTCGAGATCAGCGATCCGCGTAACGCATTCACGATGGCTGTGCCAGGTTCTGGCTCCAAGGCCGCGGAAATCCGTTTCATCGCGGGCGGCATCGGTATCACACCCATCCTGCCGATGGTCCGTCTCGCCGAGCGCCTCGACGTGCCGTGGTCGTTGTGTTACACGGGACGGCGACGAGACAACCTGCCGTTCCTGGATGAACTCGCAGCCTGGGGAGACCGGGCGCAGGTGCACACCGGTGACGAGCATGGGCGGCTGACCGCGAGCGAACTCCTCGACGGGGTGGACGACCAAAAAGCGGTCTACCTGTGTGGTCCAGCATCCATGGTGGAGACTGTCCGCCGGGTCGTACCGCTCGATTCAGGCATGGAGTTGCACGTCGAGCGTTTCTCACCGCTGTCGGTGGTCGACGGGATTCCGTTCGAAATCGAGCTGGCGCGTAGCGCCAGGATTGTGCAGGTCGGCCCAGACCAGACCGCGCTTCAGGCCCTGCGGGCGGCCGTGCCCAACGTGGGCTACTCGTGCCGGCAAGGGTTCTGCGGAACCTGCGTCCAGCGGGTCATTGCCGGCGACGTCGAGCATCGCGACGCGCTCCTCACCGACCAGCAACGCGAATCCGGACAGATGCTCGTTTGTGTCTCCCGGGCCGAATCCATTTCCGGACGGCTCGTCCTTGACCTATAGCCGAGATTCGACAGGAAGGGTGCGGTGACATGTTGGCCAGTCTGCGGGGGTACCAGTGCTGATCAGAACGCTCGACCGTCCTTCGAACCACGCCGTGGTCATCGGCGGCAGCATCGCCGGCCTTTGTGCAGCTCGTGTGCTGGCCGACCACTTCGACCGTGTCACTCTGTACGAACGCGATGAACTGCCCGACGAACCTGTCAACCGCCCGGCGATACCCCAAGGTCAGCATGTTCACCTCCTGATGGCGCGGGGAGCGCAGGAACTCGAACGCCTCTTTCCAGGACTGCTGGATGACATGGCCGGCGCCGGCGTTCCTGTCGTCCACAATCAGCCGGAGTCAATTCATTTCGCTGCGGCCGGACATATCCTCGGCACCGGGAAAGGGCTGCAAAACAGCTTCACCGCGTACGTGCCAAGCCGCGGACAACTCGAATGGCAGATCCGCAGGCGCGTCAACGCGATTCCGTCGGTCGGGCTGGAACAGCGAGCGGTGGCGTACCCGCAGTTCGATCCTGACACCAATCGGGTCACCGGAGTTGTCCTCCACGACAGCGAGCGGGTGCCTGCTGACCTCGTCGTCGACGCCTCAGGCCGCGGTAGCCGCCTACCAGTGTGGCTGCAGCAGTGGGGCTTTGACCGACCGAGGGTAGATGAGGTCCACGTCGGGGTCACATACGCCTCGCACCGGGTCCGGATTCCACCCGGCCTGATCGCAGAGAAAATGGTGCTGGTCAGTGCAACTCGGGACCGGCAGCTCGGCATGGGCATGTTGTTCCACGAGGACAGCACCTGGACCGTCACGACATTCGGAGTGGCGAAGACCGAACCTCCACGTGACCACGCCGGGATCTGCCGATTGGCCGAGACCCTGCTACCGCCGCACATCAGTTCGGCCGTGCAAGCAGGAGAACCGCGCGGCGCCATGATGTTTCACCGCTATCCCACCTGCAAATGGCACCGATACGACAAGCTGTCCAGACTGCCCAGTGGAATACTGCCATTCGGCGATGCCGTCGCGAGCCTCAATCCCACTTTCGGCCAAGGCGTGACGATGACGACTATTCAAGCCGGCAATCTACGTGCAGTCCTCGGCAGCGGATCGACGGATGTTGCTTCCCGGCTGGCACATGCGACGGCACGATCCACCTATCCGGTGTGGCTCATGAACGCAGTCGCCGATCATGCCGAGCATGGCGCCCAGGGTCACCGTCCGTGGTGGTACAGGCCGCTGTACGGACTGTTCGATCAGTTCCTCGCCGCAGCGGAGACAGACCCGGTGCTGGCCGAATGGTTTCTCCGGCGCACCAGCCTGCTCGACAGTCTCTACCTGGCACCATCGCCTCGGCTCGTCGGGCGCGCCGTCCGCAACAACGTCCGGACGTGGCTGTCCGAACGCACCGCCACGGGGCCGACTGCCCGTGTGGTCAGACAATCTTCGACCGACCTGTCACGGTGATCGCCCTGGACGCCAACCAACTTCGCCATCATCGCGCGGCCTCTTGCCGACCTGGGTTCGTCTGGGCCTAACCGGCCCCGGGCACCAGCCAACGACCTGAGAACGACCGCCAACCGACGAAGATCAACCTCAGCACCATGAACGTGCTCAACCCCGACCAGATGCCGAACAGGCCCCAGCCGTAGATGAGCGACAACCAGATCAGAGGCAGGAAGCCGACCAGCGCGCTGGCCAGGGTGGCGTTGCGCATGAATTTGGCGTCGCCCGCACCCAACAGCACACCGTCGAGGGCGAAGACGATTCCCGCCACGGGCAATTGGGCCACCAGGAACCACCACGGCACCCTGATCGCCTCCAGCACCGATTGATCGTCGGTGAACACCGGCGGCAGTACCGAGGAGCCGACGGCGAACACCAGGGCCAGCACCACGCCGGCCATCGTGGAGAACAGCGTCACCCGCCACGCCACGCTCTTGGCATGCGCCAGTTGACCCGCTCCCAATGCCGCGCCGACGAGTGACTGCGCCGCGATGGCGAGCGAATCAAGCACCAGTGCAAGGAAACTCCACACCTGCAGGACAACCTGATGGGCCGCCACGGCCGCCGCACCGAACCGGGCAGCGACGGCCCCGGCCGACAGGAAGCAGGCCTGGAACGCCATCGACCGCACCAGCAGATCGCGGCCCATGGTCAACTGGGCACGCAGCACCGCGGGCTGAACCCGTAGCGCCACCTTCTCACTCAGCAGGGCCCGCAGGAACAACAGCGCCGCGACCCACTGCCCCACCAGGTTGGCCACCGCAGACCCAGCCAGCTCCAGCCGTGGCAGACCCAGCCAGCCGTAGACCAGCGGCGGGCAGAGCACCGCTGACACGGCGAACCCGAACACCACGTAGCGCAGCGGCCGGACCGTGTCCTGTACCCCGCGCATCCAGCCGTTGCCTGCCAGCGACACCAGGATCGCCGGGGCGGCCAGGATGGCGATCCGTAGCCACGGCAGTGCGGCGTCGGCGATGTCAGAGCGTCCCGCGATCGCCGACAGCAGCGGCACCGCCGCCGCCTGTACCACCGCGACGATCAGGAGCCCCAGACCCAATGCCAACCAGGTGGCCTGGACGCCTTCGCCGACGGCGGACTGCCGGTCACCCGCCCCGAACATGCGGGCCGAGCGCGCCGTGGTGCCGTAGGACAGGAACGTGCCCTGGGAGTTGACCAGGCCGAGGATCAGGCCACCGATCGCCAGGCCGGCCAGGCTGAGCGCGCCCAGCCGCCCGACGATGGCGATGTCGAAGAGTAGGTAGATCGGCTCGGCGGCGAGCACACCGAGTGCCGGAAATGCCAGGCCGGCGATCCGGCGGGTGGTGGCCGGCGTGACGGGAATGTCGCCTTCGGGTTCAACCATGTGACGGCCCGGGAACGGCGTGCGGTACGCGGTCAGGCAAGAGCTTGCGCAAGCGCCTGCACGACGTCATCGGCGGGCCCGGCGGCCGAGTACCCGGCCGCGTGCGGGTGGCCGCCGCCCCCGAATGAGCTGGCGACCGTGGCCAGGTTCAGCGACTTGGCCCGCATCGACACCGACCAGTGTTGCGGCTCAATCTCTTTGAACACCGCGGCGACTTCTGCCTGCTGGGTGGTGCGCACGATGTCGACGATGCTCTCCACTTCCTCGGGCCGGGCGCTGGACCATTCGTCATGCGGCACCACGGCATACACGAGTCCACGGCCGCCTACGGCACTCGGGAGCAGCCGCGCCGAAGCCAGCACCCGCGACAGCATCGGCAACCATGCGAACGGATGGGTGTCGAGCAGGGCGCGGCTGATCGAGGCGTTGTCGACCCCGAGTTCGACCAACCGGGCCGCCAACCGGTGTGCCCGCGCGGTCGCCCAGCGGAACGAGCCGGTGTCGGTGGTCAGTCCGGCGTACAGACAGTGCGCCACCCGTTTGTCGATGGGCTTGTCCCAGGCGTCGAGAAGTTCGGCCACCAGCATCGTGGTGGAATCGGCCGTCGGGTCGACGTAGTTGGCGGTGCCGAACAGCTGATTGGACGCATGGTGGTCGATGACCAGGACCTCACGGCCGGCAACGGCCAGTCCCGCCAGCGCACCGAGCCGGTTGACGCTCGGGATGTCCACTGTGACAACCAGATCAGCGTCATCCCGGATGGTGGTCGGCGAGACCATCAGATGCCCGCCCGGCAGTGTCTGCAGGGATTCGGGCAGCTGGTCGGGAGCCGCGAAGGCTACCTCGACCTGCTTGCCGGCGTCGTCGAGCACCTGCGCGAGGGCCAGCCCGGCGCCGATGGTGTCGGCATCGGGATAGACATGGCACACCACGCTGATACTCGTCGCGTCGGAGAGAAGGTCGGCTGCCGCACGCGCGTCGACACGCTGACCGGAAGGGCACCCGTTGGGAGCCCCCGAATGAGCACTTTCAGTCATCCGTTCGATCGCGGTCACCGGCATCCTCTGTGTCTGCCCCGTCGGCAAGCCCGTCCATGTCTTCCGCCCCGCTCACACGGTACGGGTCTTCATCACCGGCGTGCTTGGCACCCTGCCGAACTCTCGCCAGATCCTCGTCCGCAGCCCGCGCCCGAGCCAGCAGCTCCTCCATCCGGTGCGCCGCATCGGGCACGGTGTCGCGGACGAACGCCAGGGTCGGGGTGAATCGCACCCCGGTCCCGGCGCCCACCTTGGTCCGCAATACGCCCTTGGCCTTCTCCAGCGCCGCCGCCGCGCCGGCATAGTCCGGCTCGTCGTCGAGCGAGGATCCCAGCACCGTGTAGTAGAGCGTGGCGTCGTGCAGATCACCGGTCATCTTCGCGTCGGTGATGGTGACCCCCGCCAGGCGGGGATCCTTGATCTCGTACTCGATCGCCGAGGCGACGATGGTGGAGATCCGTTTGGCGAGCCGCTTGGCCCGTGCGGGATCAGCCATTATTCGGACACCTTCACGCGCGAGCCTTTTCAACGAGCTCGTACGTCTCGACGACGTCGCCTTCCTTGATGTCGTTGTAGGTCAGCGTCAGACCGCACTCGTAACCCTCGCGGACCTCGGTGGCATCGTCCTTCTCGCGCTTGAGCGAGGACACCGTGAGGTTCTGCGCGACCACCGTGTTGTCACGCAGCAGCCGGGCCTTGGCGTTGCGACGCATGATGCCCGAGGTGACCAGGCAGCCGGCGATGTTGCCGACCTTGGACGACCGGAAGATCGCCCGGATCTCGGCGCGGCCGAGCTCCTTCTCCTCGTACACCGGCTTGAGCATGCCCTTGAGGGCCTTCTCGATCTCGTCGATGGCCTGGTAGATCACCGAGTAGTACCGGATCTCCACACCCTCGCGGTTGGCCAGCTCGGTCGCCTTGCCCTCGGCACGGACGTTGAACCCGATGATGATCGCGTCCGAGGCGGAAGCCAGGTTGACGTTGGTCTCGGTGACGCCACCGACACCGCGGTCGATGACCCGCAGCTCCACTTCGTCGTCGATCTCGATGCCCATCAAGGCTTCCTCGAGGGCTTCGACCGTACCGGCGTTGTCGCCCTTGAGGATCAGGTTCAGCTGGCTGGTTTCCTTCAGTGCCGAATCCAGGTCTTCCAGGCTGATCCGCTTGCGGCTGCGTGCGGCCAGCGCGTTGCGCTTGCGCGCACTGCGCCGGTCGGCGATCTGGCGGGCGATGCGGTCCTCGTCGACAACCAGGAAGTTGTCACCGGCACCGGGCACCGACGTGAAGCCGATGACCTGGACCGGACGTGAGGGCAGCGCCTCTTCGACGTCGTCGCCGTGCTCGTCGACCATGCGGCGGACGCGACCATAGGCGTCGCCGGCCACCACCGAGTCGCCGACCCGCAGGGTGCCGCGCTGGATGAGCACCGTGGCCACCGGACCGCGACCGCGGTCCAGGTGCGCCTCGATCGCCACACCCTGGGCCTCCATGTCGGGGTTGGCCCGCAGGTCCAGGGCCGCGTCGGCGGTCAGCACGACCGCTTCCAGCAGCGCCTGGATGTTGGTGCCCTGCTTGGCCGAGATGTCGACGAACATGGTGTCGCCGCCGTAGTCCTCGGCCACCAGGTTGTACTCGGTGAGCTGCGCCCGGATCTTGGCCGGGTCGGCACCTTCCTTGTCGATCTTGTTGACCGCCACCACGATCGGCACGTCAGCGGCCTGCGCGTGGTTGATGGCCTCCACCGTCTGCGGCATGACGCCGTCGTCGGCCGCGACCACGAGGATCGCGATGTCGGTGGCCTTGGCACCACGGGCACGCATGGCGGTGAACGCCTCGTGACCCGGGGTGTCGATGAAGGTGATCGGCCGGACGTTGCCGTCCAGATCGACCTCGACCTGGTAGGCGCCGATGTGCTGGGTGATGCCGCCGGCCTCGCCCTCGCGGACGGTGGCGTTGCGGATGGTGTCCAGCAGTCGGGTCTTGCCGTGGTCGACGTGACCCATGACCGTGACCACGGGCGGGCGGAACTCGAGGTCGTCCTCGTCACCCTCGTCCTCGCCGTAGGTGAGGTCGAAGGACTGCAGCAGTTCGCGGTCCTCGTCTTCGGGCGAGACGACCTGCACCTTGAAGTTCATCTCGCTGCCGAGCAGCTCCAGGGTGTCGTCACCGACCGACTGGGTCGCGGTGACCATCTCACCGAGGTTGAACAGCGCCTGGACCAGTGCGGCCGGGTTGGCGTCGATCTTCTCGGCGAAGTCGCTCAGCGATGCGCCGCGGGCCAGCCGGATGGTCTCGCCGTTGCCCTTGGGCAACCGCACACCACCGACGACGGGCGCCTGCATGTTCTCGTATTCGGCGCGTTTCGCCCGCTTCGACTTACGGCCGCGCTTCGGGGCACCGCCGGGACGACCGAACGCACCGGCTGCGCCACCGCGCTGACCGGGACGACCGCCGCCGCCACCACCGGGGCGACCGCGGAAACCGCCGCCACCACCTGCGGGTGCGCCACCGCCACCACCGGCACCGCCGCCGCGGTAGTTACCGCCACCGCCGCCGCCGGGACGAGCACCCTGACCGGCACCGCCGGGACGGGGGCCGCCACCGGGACGCGGGCCGGGGCGTGGGCCACCACGTCCGGGAGCACCGGCGCCGGCCGGACGCGGCGGCATGTTGCCGGGCGACGGACGCGGGCCACCGCCGGGACGCGGGGCACCGGGCCGCGGCTGCGGCCGCGGGATGGGCCGCTCGACCGGCTGCTGCGAGGAGAAGGGGTTGTTGCCGACCCGCGGGGCACGCGGGGCCGGCTTCGGGGCGCCCGATGCCGGACCCGGACGCGGGCCGGGGGTGGCACCGGGAGTGGGCCGCGGACCGGGCGTGGCGCCCGGAGTGGGCGCTGCCGGGGCGCTGGGCGCAGCAGCGGCCGGCGCACTGGGCGCGGCCGGAGGCTGCGGGGCAGCCGGCTTGGGTGCGGCGGGACGGGCCGGAGCGACCGGGGCCGCCTCGGCTGCCGGAGCCTGGGGTTCGACCGCCGGGGCCGCGGGGGCCGCGGGCTTGGCCGGGGACGGCTTGGCCGCCGTCGCGGGGCTGGGAGCCGGAGCGCCGGGCTTGGGGGCCGCGGGCGCTGCAGCGTTGCCCTGCGGGCGGGGCTTGTCTTCGGGCTTCTTGCCGCCGGCCTTGGTGCCGAACGACTCGCGCAACCGACGCGCGACGGGCGGCTCCACAGTGGAGGACGCCGACTTGACGAACTCGCCCTGCTCCTTGAGCTTGGCTAAGAGTTCCTTGCTGGTGACACCGAGTTCCTTCGCCAACTCGTGTACACGGGCCTTACCTGCTGCCACTACATCTCCTCGTCTGGAGGCAACAGCGGTGGTAGGCGCCGCGCCTCGGGTTTAGCTATGACGCATGGTCATCGGGACTTCACGGTGTGCTCATGTTCTTCGCTACCTGTTCTGTTGCCGGGGTGGCGGGCCCGTCGAGGTCGAACTTCTCGACGTACTCGATCACCGCGGATGTATCCGGTGAACCGGTGAGTCGCAACGCTCGGACGAAGGCTCGTCGCTTCACTGCCATCTGTGCGCACTGCTGGTCGGGGTGCAGCCACGCACCACGCCCAGGCAGACTCGCCGCGGGGTCAACGGTTACGGAACTGGTCCCGTTCCCGTCGGTCACCGCAACCACTCGGAGCAACTCGGCGGCCAACTCTCGCTTCCGACACCCGATGCAGGTCCGCACTGGTCCGACAGAGGTGTCGGAGGTGCTTCGTTGCGTCAGAGCCGGAGTCTCGCGCTGGATCACGGCTGAGTCTACCGCCCCGGGGCCCGTGGTCCGAAACGCCGGTCACTACTGTCAATCGTGTACCGCCCCGGGACGGACATCCTGCTCCGGTTGCGGCGCCGCATCGCTGCGAATATCGATCCGCCAGCCGGTCAGCCGAGCCGCCAGCCTGGCATTTTGTCCTTCTTTACCGATCGCCAGAGAAAGCTGGAAGTCGGGCACGATCACCCGTGCCGCCCGCGCAGCCTCGTCGATCACCGACACTGACACGACTTTCGCCGGCGACAGAGCGTTGGCGACGAAGCGGGCGGCGTCCTCGTCGTAGTCGATGATGTCGATCTTCTCGCCGGACAGTTCACTCATCACATTGCGCACCCGCTGCCCCATCGGGCCGATACACGCGCCCTTGGCGTTCAGTCCGGGGACCCGCGAGGCCACCGCGATCTTGGACCGGTGCCCGGCCTCCCGGGCAACCGCCACGATCTCCACCGACCCGTCGGCGATCTCGGGTACCTCCAAGGAGAACAGCTTGCGGACCAGGTTCGGATGGGTGCGGGACAGCGTGATCAAGGGCTCGCGGGCACCTCGGGTGACGCCGACGACGTAGCAGCGCAGCCGGTCACCGTGCTCGTAGCGCTCCCCCGGCACCTGCTCGGCGCTGGGGATCACACCTTCCGAGCCCTTGGTCTCGCTGCCGATCCGGACCACGACCAGCCCGCGGGCGTTGGCCCGGGCATCGCGCTGGATGACTCCGGCCACGATGTCGCCCTCGTGGGCCGCGAACTCCCCGTAGGTCTTCTCGTTCTCCGCGTCGCGCAGCCGCTGCAGGATCACCTGGCGGGCCGTCGTCGCCGCGATCCGCCCGAATCCTTCAGGCGTGTCATCCCATTCGTGCAGGACATTGCCGTCGGCATCGGTCTGACGGGCGATCACCTTGACGACACCGGTCTTCCGGTCGATGTCGATGTGCGCGTCGGGCTCATGCCCCTCGGTATGGCGATACGCGGTGAGCAACGCCGATTTGATGGTCTCCACGACCACGTCGACCGTGATGCCCTTGTCGGCCTCGATGGCATGCAGCGCCGCCATGTCGATGTTCATTCGCCGGCCCCCTTCCCGGTTTCTCCCGACAGTTCCAGTTCACGTCGGTTTGGAGGTGAAAACTCCACTTGGACAACAGCTTTGGCGATATCAGTAAGAGCGATCTCACGGATGGCCAGTTCGCGGCCTTCCGGCACCACGACCTTCAGGACCGTGCCGTCGGTTTCCCCGAGCCTGCCGGTGAACACCGAACCGTCGGCCAGCGTGAGCTCGGCCTTGCGCCCGCGGGCGCGGCGGAAGTGCTTGGCCTTGGTGAGGGGCCGATCCACACCCGGCGAGGTGACGTCGAGCACATACGGCGTGTCGCCCTGCGCAAGCTGGTCGAGCAACTCAGAAGCCGTCCGCGACAGCGCCGCCAGCGAATCAAGATCGAGACCTTCGTCGCCGTCAGCGATCACGGTGATGCGGGGCGGCCGGGTCGACGCGTCGATCACGACATCGTCGATTTCATAGCCTGCGCGCGCGAACTCGCCGTCCAGCAGCTCGATCACCTGCGTCTGCGACGGCAAATCCGCAGACCGCAACTTTGGATCCGGTGCCACGGCGAGCTCCTCATCTTGAATTGTCTCCGACACAAATCCCAGGGCCAGCCACCTGGATCAGCCCCGGAATTGCCTATCCACGATACGCCAGGCCCCCGGCAGCAACCGCCAATCGCAATCCGGTGCGTGGCGAATGTCGTCGCGCCGGGCCCGGCCGGCCAGTCAGCGCCGCGTCAGGCGGGCGTCTGAGCAATGGCAGGATGTTCACCGTGCCGAGCGCCCATGCAGACATCAGCCGGCGGCGCGTACTGTTCTCGGCCGCGGCTCTTGCCCTGCTGGGCGCCACCGCCGCATGCAGTACGACGCCCCCTCAACCCGAAGTGGACGACCTGACCGCGCAGTGGGACCGGGCCCGCGCCGACAGTGCGCTGGCCGCCGACGCGGCCGCCGCCCAGTCTCCGCAGGCGCCGGTGGCCCGGGCGCTGAATGCGGTGGCGACCGATCGCAGCGCGCACGCCAAAGCCCTGGCCGACGAGTTGACCCGGATGACGGGTTCCACGCCGGCGAACACCACCACCACCACCAAGAGCACGGCCAAGGCTGCTCCGGGCGGCGGGGCAGACCCGTCGGCACCGAGCGTCGACGACGTTGTCGATGCGCTCAAGGAGTCCGCCGACCGGGCCGCCGGCCTGGCCCGCAGGTTGTCCGGCTATCGCGCCGGACTGCTCGGATCCATCGCCGCCTCGTGCACGGCCGGCCACACCGTCGCGCTGGGAGGTGCACAGTGACCTCACCGGGACCACGATCGACCACCTCGCCCACCCGGCCGACGACCGCCGCCGATGCCGCACTGTTCGACGCGGTGGCCGTCGAGCATGGGGCCATCTACGGCTACGGGCTGGTCTCGGCCCATTCGACGGCCGAGGACAACGCCCTGGTCGCCACGGCGATGGCCGAACACCGGGCACGTCGCGAGGAGGCCATGGCCATGCTCGACGCCCGCTCGGTCACCCCACCGCTACCCGCGGCCGGATATCAGTTGCCCGCGCCGGTCACCGATCCGACCGACGCCGCCAACCTCGCGATCCGGATGGAGGAGGACTCCTCGGTGGCCTGGCGTGCGGTGCTCGAGCAGGCCGACAGTGACGACGACCGCACGTTCGCGGTGGCTGCCCTGACCCAGACCGCCGTCACGGCGGCCAAGTGGCGCGCCATCGTCAACGCCTGGCCGGTGACGGTCGCCTTCCCCGGCGGCGGCGAATAACGGCCTCGGTCACCCGCCGCTTTCCACGCCGGGGTCGCGCTCCGCTAGGCGGAGCGGCCCAGGCGTAGAAGTCGACGAAGCTCAGCCGGCGGTGAGGGCCGCCGAGATCTCGGCCGCCGCATCGTCGACGGCAATCTCGCGGTTCTCGCCCGTGAACCGGTTGCGCAGCTCCACCACACCGTCGGAGAAGCCGCGGCCGACAACGACGATCCACGGCATACCCAGCAACTCGGCGTCCTTGAATTTCACGCCGGGTGAGGCCTTGCGGTCGTCGAACAGCACCTCGTGACCCAGGCGGTCCAGGGCGGCGACGAGTTCGGTCGCCCCGGTCCGTGCGGCGTCGTCCTTGTTGGCCACCACGACGTGTACGTCAAAGGGTGCGACGGCGCTCGGCCAGCGCAGGCCGAGCTCGTCGTGCTGCTGCTCGGCGATCACGGCGACCATGCGGGACACCCCGATGCCGTAGGAACCCATGGTGAGCCGCACCGGCTTGCCGTCCTCACCGAGCACGTCGGCGGTGAAGGCGTCCGCGTACTTGCGGCCCAGCTGGAAGATGTGGCCGATCTCGATGCCACGCGCCGCGGCGAGCACGCCGGCGCCATCCGGTGACGGGTCGCCTTCGCGGACCTCGGCGGCCTCGATGGTGCCGTCGGGAGTGAAGTCACGGCCTGCGACCAGGCCGACGACGTGCCTGTTGGGCGCGTCGGCACCGGTGATCCACGCTGTGCCGTCCACCACGCGCGGATCGACGAGATAACGAACCCCGTTGTCCAGCAAGGCCTTCGGCCCGACGTAGCCCTTGACCAGGAACGGGTTCTTGGCGAAGTCGGCGTCGTCGAGCAAGGCGAACTCGGCAGGTTCCAGCGCGGCGCCGAGACGTTTCTCATCGACCTCGCGGTCCCCCGGCACGCCGACCGCCAGCAGCTCCCACTCGCCGCCGGGCTCGCGGGTCTTGAGCAGGACATTCTTCAGGGTGTCGGCGGCGGCGACCTGGCGACCCGAGAACTGTTCCAGAGCAGCCGAATTGGCCCAGTCCACCAGTGTCGCGATGGTCGGGGTGTCCGGAGTGTCGTGAACCTGCGCGGCGGGCTGCCCCTCGATCGGCAGCGGCGCCGGCGCCCGGGTGATCACCGCCTCGACGTTGGCGGCGTAGCCGGATTCCAGGCAGCGCACGAAGGTGTCCTCACCGACCTCGCTCTCGGCCAGGAACTCCTCGGAGGCACTGCCACCCATCGCGCCGGAGACCGCCGACACGATCACGTAGCGCACACCCAGGCGGCCGAAGATCTTCTGGTACGCCTCGCGGTGCGCGTGGTACGCGTTCTTCAGGCCATCGTCGTCGACGTCGAACGAGTACGAGTCCTTCATGACGAACTCACGGCCACGCAGAATGCCGGCGCGCGGACGCGCCTCGTCGCGGTACTTGGTCTGGACCTGGTACAGGATCACCGGGAAGTCCTTGTAGGAGGAGTACTCCCCCTTGACCGTCAGCGTGAAGATCTCTTCGTGCGTCGGCCCGAGCAGATAGTCGTTGCCACGCCGGTCCTGCAGCCGGAACAGGGTGTCGCCGTACTCGGTCCACCGGTTGGTGGTCTCGTAGGCGCCGCGCGGCAGTAGCGCCGGCAGCAGGATCTCCTGGCCACCGATCGCGTTCATCTCTTCCCGCACGATGCTCTCGATCCGGCGCAGCACCCGCAGGCCCAGCGGCAGCCAGCTGTAGATGCCGGGGCCGACCGGCCGGACATAGCCGGCGCGGATGAGCAGCTTGTGGCTGGGCACCTCGGCATCAGCGGGGTCGTCGCGCAGGGTTCTCAGGAACAGCTCGGACATGCGGGTGATCACAGGCGACAACCTTAAGGCGTGTCGTCAGTCACGGCCCTGCCAGGTACAGATGCAGGCCTCGTTGCCCTCGGTGTCGGCCAGTACCCAAAAGCGCGGGGCAACCCGGTCACTGAGCAATATGCCGCCTGCGGCCAGAGCCGCGTCGACGCGGGCCTGCGCGGCGTCGTGGGGCACGTCGATGTCGAGGTGGATCCGGTTGCGTTGGGGCCGAGGCGCATCCATCTGCTGAAACCAGATGGCCGGGCCACGGTCGAAGGGATCCACGAGTCCGGCGTTGAGATCTGATACGCCCGGTTCGGCTGGGGTTTCATCGATATAACCCGTGACGGCCTTCCAGAACGGGCGGACCGCACCGATGTCGAGGGCGTCGATCGCGATCTCGATGGCCTGGACCGCGACGCGACCGGTGGTCGTTTCGAAACCGTGCCCGGCCAGTGCCTGGGACACCTCGCGGGCCAGTTCCAGATCCCGCTCGGTCACCGCATGGGCGTCGCGCGTGCGCAGCCTCAGCACCGCCCGGTCACCACGGATGTCGACGGAGAGGTGTTGTGACGCATCCGCGCCGGCCGCGTGCACGGCGTGGCCGGCCGCTGAGGCGGCATCAGCCATCGAAGGGGCCAGGACCTCGGTGTAGACGGCTCCCAGCACCAGGCGCCAGCCCAGCGGGCCGACGGCGTCCGAGATCTCCCGGCGGTTCATCGGCGTCAGCCTAACTCCGCGACCGGGACGAGGTCAGTCGACTTCGATCTCTCCGGCGTCGATGGCTTCCTTGACGTCCTGGGCGTGGGCCACCTGCTTGGAGGTGTAGCCGATGAACAATGCCGCGACACCGACCAGGACCGCGACCGCAGCCACCCACAGCAATCCGTAGGTGTAGCCCGCGTCGAGCGCCGCCAGTTGCGGTTCGTTCATGTCCTTGACCGGACCGGTGATGCCGCCCAGGTAAAGGGTGCGTGAGGTGATGACCGCCTGGATGATGGCCAGCACGAGCGGGCCGCCCAGGTTCTGCAGCATCAGCGCGATGGCCGAGGCCGGACCGATACGGTCAATGTCGACACCCGCGATCGCCGAGAGCGTCAGCGGCACCACGATCATGCCGATGCCGATACCGCCGATGGTGATCGGCAGCACCAGGTTCGGGAAGTACGGAATGCCGGCGTGCAGCGTCGAGCCGTAGAGCATGGCCCCGAGCACCAGGATCCCGCCCGCGATCACCACGATGCGCGGCTGGAAGAACCGCACGATCTGGGACGACGCCCCGAGGCCGATGCCCATGCCGATCACGAACGGAATGAAGCCGACGCCGGCGTGCAGGGCGCTGTAGCCCAGGATGTCCTGCACGTAGAGACCGATCAGCACGGTCAGGGTGAACAGCACACCGCCGGCCAGGAAGATCGCCGCGAACGTGGCGACCCGGTTGCGCTCGTGGAACAGGTCGAACGGCACCACCGGGTTCTCGGCGCTGCGCTCGGCGATGAGAAAGGCAATGCCGAAGACCGCTGCCGCGGCGCCGGAGCCGAGCGTGATCGGGGACAACCAGCCGCTCTCGGGGCCCTGGGTGAAGGCGAATACCGCGGCCGTACAGGCCAGCGTGGCCAGCAGCGCGCCGGCGGCATCCAACTTCATCCGCTCGCGATGCGTTTCCTGCAGCGAGGTACGGGCCAGGTACAGCATCACCAGACCGATGGGCACGTTGACCAGGAAGGCCCACCGCCAGGACACCTCGGTGAGAGCTCCGCCGACCACCAGGCCCATCACCGAACCGATTGCGGTCATGGCTCCGAACACCGCGGTGGCAGCGTTGCGGGCCGGGCCTTTGGGGAACGTCGTCGCGACGAGCGCGAGCCCTGTTGGTGCCGCGATGGCGGCGCCGACGCCCTGAAGCAGCCGGGCGACGACCAGGGTGGCCTCATTCCAGGCGATGCCGCACAGGATCGAGGCGATGATGAACAACCCGACGCCCACGATGAAGGTGCGTTTGCGGCCGATCGTGTCGCCGAGCCGTCCGCCCAGGAGCATCAGGCCGCCGAAGGTCAGGACGTAGGCGGTGATGACCCAGCTGCGCCCGGCGTCGGACAGGCCGAGTTCGTCCTGGATCCGCGGCAACGCGACGATCGCGACCGTGCTGTCCATCGTGGCGAGCAGCTGCATGCCACCGATTGCGATTACCGCGGAAAGGAAGCCCCAGGACGGGAACCAGGACGGGAGGCGGGCGGCGAGGCCCTGGCGCTCGGCGTCGTTGAGTGCCGTCATAACGCGTCACCTTACCGGAATCTTAAGAATCCTTTAACCGGCGAAGGCCGCCACGGGTCCGATCACGATGATCGCCGGAGGTCGAATGCCGTCCGCACGGATCCGCTCGGGCGCGTCGCCGAGAGTCGCCAGCAGGGTGCGCTGCGCGAGGGTGGTGCCGTGTTGCACCACCAGAACCGGCGTATCCGCAGGTCGGCCCCCGTCCAGGAGCGCCTTGGTGAACAGCTCGATGCGTTCGACGGCCATCAGCAGCACGATGGTGCCGGTCATCGCCGCCAGGGCATTCCAATTGACTAACGATTCGGGGTGGCCAGGCGCAACATGGCCGCTGACCACCACGAACTCGTGGGTCATACCGCGGTGGGTGACCGGAACCCCGGCCAGCGCGGGTACCGATATGGCACTCGTCACACCGGGAACGACGGTCACCGGGATGCCGGCCTCGGTGCACGCCAGGACCTCTTCATATCCGCGGGCGAAGACGAACGGGTCGCCGCCTTTGAGCCGGACGACGAACTTCCCGTCGCGGGCCCGGTCCACGAGTACCTGGTTGATCGCCTCCTGCGCCATCGCCCGCCCGTACGGGATCTTGGCCGCGTCGATCACCTCGACGTGAGGTCCGAGTTCGGCGAGCAACTCCTGGGGCGCCAGCCGGTCGGCGACCACCACATCGGCGCGGGCCAGCAGGCGGCGTCCGCGCACGGTGATCAACTCGGGATCGCCGGGGCCGCCGCCGACGAGGGCCACCCCGCGGGGCGCCTCCCCCGGCTCGTCACCGGCGTCTGCGGTGAGCAGGCCGCGCTGCAGCGCTTCGTGGATGGCGGTGCGGATGGCCGCCGAGCGGCGGTGCTCCCCGCCGGCGAGGACGCCCACCGACAGGCCGTCGGAGTCGAACGTGGCGGGGGTCACCGCCGATCCCTCGCGCGCCACGTCGGCGCGGACACAGAAGATGCGCCGCTCGTCGGCTTCGGCGGCGATGGCGGCGTTGACCTCGGAGTCGTCGGTGGCCGCAAGCACATACCAGGCACCGTCGAGATCCCCGGCGCGGAAGTCGCGCAGTTGCAGGGTGATCCCCGGGTCGTCGTGCGACAGCGCCTCCACCGCGGGGCTGGCCGCCCGGGCAATCACATGTACGTCGGCGCCGTGGGCGATCAGCAAGGGCAGCCGACGTTGCGCGACGGTTCCGCCGCCGACAACGACGACCTTCTTGCCCGACAGGCGCAGGCCGACGAGGTAGGCATTCTCGGTCACCCGCCGAGCTTAGTGGTTGCTGCTGTGGTGACGAAGCGGGTGATGGCCTCCGGGTGCGCCGCGGGGTGGGTGTGGAGGTATCCGGCATGCACACCGCGCTGCACGGCACCGTCGCGCCGGGCCGCCTGCCCGGGCCCGGCGAACGCCCAGGCGGGCGATGATTGTTCGACGAATTCGACTGCAGTCCGGTGGAATTCGTGACCGGTGACCCGATCTCCTGCGGCGTGCATGCTGGAGTCAACGACCGCTACGGCGTCGCGGTAGCCCAGCGTGAGACGGTCGGTGAACCGCGCCGAACCGGCAAGCACACCGCACATCGGCACCCCGTCGAGATCGTCGACCAGGTACGTCAGACCCGCGCACTCGGCATGCACCGGGCCTCCACTGGCAGCGAGGCGGCGGATCTGCTGGCGGACAAGATCGTTGGCCGACAGTTCGGCGGTGAACTGCTCGGGAAACCCGCCGGGCAGCACCAGCGCGTCCGCACCGGCGGGCAGTGGTTCGGACAGGGGGTCGAACTCGGCGACGTGCGCCCCGGCCCCGCGCAGCAGCTCGGCGTGCTCGGCATAGCTGAAGCTGAAGGCCTTGCCGGCCGCCAGGGCCACCGTGACGTTGGTCACCGACTCGGCGACCGGGCTCCACGGCGCGGCGGTGACGTGCGCGGTGGCTGCGGATGCCAGGGCCCCGAGATCCACGTGCCGGGCCACCAGGGCGGTCATTGCGGCCACCGCGTCACGGGCCTGCCGGCCGTGCTCGACCGCGGTGACGAGACCGAGATGTCTTGATGGGACCGATAACTCGTCACTCCGAGGAATCGCCCCGAGGACCTGCACCCCGGCGTGTTCACAGGCCTGGCGCAGCACCGCCTCGTGCCGGTCCGAGCCCACCCGGTTGAGGATCACCCCGGCGATCCGCACCGCCGGGTCGAAGGTGACGAAGCCGTGGATCAGGGCCGCGACGCTGTGACTCTGCCCACGGGCATCGACCACCAGTACCACCGGGGCCCCCAGCACGCCGGCCACCTGGGCCGCCGAACCCCGCGGGATACCGGTCATCTGCCCCTCGATGCGACCGTCGAACAGGCCCATCACGCCTTCGACCACCGCGATGTCGGCGCCGGCGCAGCCGTGCCGGTACAGCGGTCCGATCAGCTCCTCACCGACGAGCACCGGGTCGAGGTTGCGGCCAGGGCGGCCGGCGGCCAGGGCATGGTAGCCGGGGTCGATGAAGTCCGGGCCCACCTTGAACGGCGCCACGGTGTGACCGGCCCGGCGCAGCGCACCGACCAAACCCGTTGCCACCGTGGTCTTCCCGCTGCCCGAGGCCGGAGCAGCGATCACCACCGCCGGGGTGGTGTTCATGTCTTCCGGCGAACGAGGGTGACCACGCCTACCATTCGATGCCCTTCTGGCCTTTACGGCCGGCATCCATCGGGTGCTTGATCTTGGTCATCTCCGTCACCAGATCCGCGGCATCGATCAACGCCTGCGGGGCATCGCGGCCGGTGATCACCACATGCTGGCTACCCGGCCGCGTGCTGAGCACCTCGACTACTTCTTCTACGTCCACCCAGCCCCATTTGAGCGGATAGGTGAACTCGTCGAGCACGTAGAACTGATGGCGTTCTTCCGCCAGCCGACGTTTGATCTCGGCCCAGCCGTCGGCGGCCGCCGCGGCATGGTCGACGTCACTGCCGTGCTTGCGGGTCCAGGACCAGCCCGAACCCATCTTGTGCCATTCGACCGGCCCGCCGGCCCCGTGCTCGTCGTGCAGCTGACCGAGCTGACCGAACACGGCCTCCTCGCCGACCTTCCACTTCGCGCTCTTGACGAACTGGAACACTGCGACCGAAAAGCCCTGGTTCCAGGCCCGCAGTGCCATGCCGAAGGCCGCGGTGGACTTGCCCTTCCCGGGCCCGGTGTGCACGGCGAGCAGCGGCGCGTTGCGTCGGGCCTTGGTGGTGAGGCCGTCGTCGGGCACCGTCAGCGGCTGTCCCTGTGGCATGGGCGGTCCTTTCTGCGCAGAGTGTGGGGCCGCGTCAGGCGGCAGTCTGGTGCTGGACGAGCCGGGTCAGTTCGGCAGCGCGCAACTGCTCGAGCCGGACTGCCGGCGACCCCAGCTGCTCGGCCAGTTGCCCGGCCAATCCCAGTCGCACAAAAGATGTTTCACAATCCACCACCACGGCGGCAGCACCCTCGGCCGCCAGCGCCGCCGCGGCCTGCCTGGTGCGGCCCAGCGGATCGGGGCCGCCGGTGGCGCGGCCGTCAGTGAGCACCACCACCAGGCTGCGCCGGGCGCGATCGCGGGCCTTCTCCCGGATCACCAGATCGCGGGCGGCGAGCAGCCCCTGGGCCAGCGGTGTCTTGCCCCCGGTGTCGAACCGGGCCAGCCGCCGACTGGCGATGTGCACCGAGGTGGTGGGCGGCAGCAGCACCCGAGCGTCCTGTTGACGGAACGTGATCACCGCGACCTTGTCCCGACGTTGGTAGGCGTCGCGTAGCAGCGACAGGGTTGCGCCGGTGACCGCCGACATCCGGTCGCGGGCAGCCATGGACCCGGAGGCGTCGACGACGAAGATCACCAGATTGCCTTCGCGGCCTTCACGTACCGCGCGCCGGATGTCCTCGGGGCGGGGTCGCGGCAGTCCCGCGCCCCGTTGGCGGCCTGCGGTGGCGAGCAGGGTGGCGAACATGTGCAGCCCGTGCCCGCTGCCGGGTTCCGCGGTGGCCGCGATGGGGGTGCCGGTGCGGTTGCGGGCCCTCGAACGGCGGCCGGGCGCGCCCTCACCGACTCCGGGCACCACCAGTGCCTTGGTCCGGAACACCGCCGACGGCGGGGCACTGGGACGGCTCGTGGACGGCTTCGAATTCCCCTGTGCCGGCTGCCCGTCCGCACCGGAGTCGACGCCGCCACCAGGTGGATCGAAGTCCGGATCGAAATCAGGGTCAGGCTCCGCGTCGGGTCCCGACTGTTCGGCCGACTCCCCCGCCTGCTGCATGGCCTCTTCGAGTCGTTCGGGGTCCAGGCCCGGATCGTCGAACGGATCACGCCGACGCCGGTGCGGCAACGCCAGTTCGGCGGCCACCCGGATGTCCTCCTCGGCGACGGTGCCGGCACCGCGCCAGGCAGCGTGGGCAACGGCGGTGCGCGCCACCACCAGATCGGCACGCATCCCGTCGACGTCGAATGCCGCGCACAGCGCGGCGATGCGCCGCAATTCGGTGTCGGGCAGTTCGACCGCGCCGATCGCCTTGCGGGCGGCCGCGATCCGGTCGGCAAGCTCCGCATCGGCACCCGCGTGGCGCTCGACGAAGGCCCGCGGGTCGGCTTCGAACGCCATGCGGGCGCGGATCACCTCGACGCGGACGTCGACATCGCGTGAGGCGGCGACGTCGACGGTCAGACCGAACCGGTCCAGCAGCTGCGGGCGCAGCTCCCCCTCCTCGGGGTTCATGGTGCCGATCAGGACGAACCGGGACTCGTGTGAGTGCGAAATACCTTCGCGTTCAACGTGAACCCGTCCCATGGCGGCGGCATCGAGAAGCACGTCGACCAGGTGGTCGTGCAGCAGGTTGACCTCGTCGACGTAGAGGACGCCGCCGTGGGCGCGGGCCAGCAGGCCCGGCGAGAAGGCGTGCTCGCCATCGCGGAGCACCTTCTGTAGATCCAGCGATCCGACCACCCGGTCCTCGGTCGCGCCGATCGGCAATTCCACCAGGCGGGCGTCGTCGTCGACCGCGGACAGCACCGCGGCCAGGCCGCGGACCGCGGTGGATTTCGCAGTTCCCTTCTCACCGCGGATCAGCACGCCGCCGATCTCGGGGTGAACCGCGCACAGCAGCAGGGCCAGGCGCAGCCGGTCCTGCCCCACCAGTGCGCTGAACGGGTAGGTGTGGGTCTCGGCCGTCATCAGGAGGACTCGCTCTCGGTCATGTCGGCTCCTCGCGCAAGCGCTCGTCGGACCGGAACCCGGCACGCACCATCGGCACATGCGGGATTCCGTCATCAAGGAATTCGTCGCCGTCACGGACGAATCCGTGCCGGCCGTACATGTCGACCAGGTAGGTCTGGGCATTGATGTGGCACGGGTAGTCGCCGACCTCGGCCAGTGCGGCCTGCATCAGCCGGGTGGTGTGTCCTCTGCCCCGGGCACTGCGTTTGGTGCACACCCGGCCGATCCGGAACGCCTTCTCGCCGCCGGGATGCTCCTCCATCAACCGCAACGTCGAAATGACCTCTCCGTCCGGGCTTTCCAGCCAGAAGTGGCGGGTCTCCGCGAGCAGATCCCGCCCGTCGAGCTCAGGGTAGGGCGTAGCCTGCTCCACCACGAACACCTCGACGCGGAGCTTGAGCAGCTCGTAAAGCGTTGGTACGTCGAGATCTTTGGCCCAACTGCGGCGTAGTGCGACCGTCATCCGCCCGCCCCGGTCACGCTGTCACAGGGACGTCCAGCTGCAGCGCCTTGGTGCCCCACGCCCAGACTTCCTCGAACAGGCCGGGTTCCGTGGACAGCTTGGTACCGAGGGAGGGCACCATCTCCTTGAGCTTCGGCAACCAGCTCTGGTACCGATCGGTGAAGCAGCGCTCCAGCACGTCGAGCATGGCCGGCACAGCGGTGGATGCACCCGGCGAGGCGCCGAGCAGACCGGCGATGCTGCCGTCGGCGGCGGTCAGCACGGTGGTGCCGAACTCCAGCACACCACCCGCACCCTTTCGCCGGATCACCTGCACGCGCTGTCCGGCGATGTCGAGCTCCCAATCGGAATCGACTGCGCTGGGCGCGAATTCGCGCAAGGTGTCGACCCGTGCGGCCTCACTCAGCAGCAGCTGGCCAACCAGGTAGTTGACCAGACCCATCTCGGTGAGCCCGACGCCGAGCATCGACATGATGTTGTTGGGCTTGACCGACAACGGCAGGTCGGTGAACTTGCCCTGCTTGAGGAACTTCGGCGTCCAGCCGGCGAACGGACCGAACAGCAGCCACGACTTGCCGTTGATCACGCGGGTGTCCAGGTGCGGCACCGACATGGGCGGGGCGCCCAGCGGCGGCAGGCCGTACACCTTGGCCTGGTGGCCTGCGGTCAGCGCCTGGTTGTTGGTCCGCAGGAACGCACCGCCGACCGGGAAACCGCCGAAGCCCTTGGCCTCGGGGATGCCGGCCTTCTGCAGCAGCGGCAGCGCGCCACCACCGGCGCCGACGAACACGAACCTGGCATTGAACTTGCGCTTGAGACCGGTGCGCCGGTTGGTCACCTTGAGTGTCCAGGTCCCGTCCGATTCCTTGCGCAGGTTGCGGACCTCATGGCCGAACAGGGTGTCCATCCCACGCTGGGCGGTGAAGCCGATGAGCTGGCGCGAGAGCGCACCGAAGTCGACGTCGGTGCCGTGCTGCGACCAGTTCAGCCCGACCGGATCGGAGAAATCACGTTTGGCGGCCATGAACGGCAGCCGGCGCGCGAATTCGTCCTTGTCGTCGATGAATTCCATCGAGGCGAACAGCGGGTTGCCGACGAGGGCCTGATGCCGGCGCTTGAGGTAGTCGACGTTGCCGGCGCCGTGCACGAAACTGACGTGCGGGATCGGGTTGAGGAAGCCGCGCACGTCGGGCAGCACGCCGTTCTCGGCCGCGTAGGCCCAGAACTGCCGCGACACCTGGAACTGCTCGTTGACGTTGATGGCCTTGGTGGTGTCGATGGAGCCATCGGACAGCTCGGGCGTGTAGTTCAGCTCACACAGCGCCGAGTGCCCGGTACCTGCGTTGTTCCACGGATCGCTACTCTCGGCGGCGGCGCCGTCGAGCCGCTCGATCATGGTGATGGACCAGTCCGGCTCCAGCAGGCGGATCAGAGCGCCAAGGGTTGCGCTCATGATGCCGGCCCCAACCAGCACGACGTCTGTCTTCACGGTCGTACCCACGTTTGCCTCAGACACCCTGATCGCTCGTCCTTTGTATTGCGCGGCCCGTCATCGTCGACGGCTTTCTCTTATGCCAAGGTTATCGCGCGGCGAATCCCAGTTGGCCAGGCATGGTAGTGCGATCCGTCACCCAACCCGTAGACGAGCAACCGGGCCAGCCGGATGCGCTGATCCTCGTCCCGATCAGGTTGCTGGCCGACCCAGGCGATCGGTACAGCGAAGGCGGAGCCGCGGGCGGTCGCGCCCGGTCCGCTCCATTGGAGGCTGCGGAGCATTGGGCCCCATCGAGGCTAATGCGGCAGAGCCGGTTGCCGTCGGTTGCGCAGGTTGCCGTCGGTTGCGAACTGTTTTGTCCCCACAGCCGCTACCCTCCGATCGACTTTCCGACTCTGCTTCCCATTGGCACGCCGTTAGCCCAACGCTCGACACGCGGCTGCAACGACACTCGCAACACGAATTGAGGCATTCACTAGGTAACTGTCGGCGGCAGCGTAGGTAGGAAGCGCTTCCAAATAAGCCTGGCGATACTGCACGGACAGATCCGCCAAATCCCGCAAGGTAGGATCGCCACTCTGGCGCCCCAATGCGGAAAGTTGCGTATTGAATAATTTCATTGCGGGAACCGCTTCATCGACGGATTTTGTTTGCTCCGGTGACCATTGAGCACGATGAATATTCGCGTCGGTCTGCTGCCAAGCCGCAGTATTGGCCAGGAACTGCTCCAGAGCGGAGTCCCACTCCGGGCAAACCGGATTCGGCTCGGACAGCAGTTTCTGCGCATCGGCGGGATTACGCACTTCCACAACCTCCGAAGGCGTCGGCAGAGCCGGAACCAACGGCCCCCGAGCTGCCGCTGAGCCGTAATCAATTGCATTGCAAATTCTTGCAATTGCATCGGATGCGCTGATGGCGACCACCGCCAACTGGTTATCGATTGGGGTGTAGTGGGCGATGCTTTCAGCATAGGCTCGGGCATAGGCGATGTACTGCTCATACAATTCACGCATGACCCGGTGCGGGGTAAGTTTGGCCGATGCCACGATTTGGTCGGCAGCATCGCGGAATGCCTGACCAACAGCCTCGTACTGACCACGGATTTCGGGCGTCCACTCCGTCGCCGCCTGCATCGGGTCGCGCCTATCCCAACCATTTTTTGCTCGGCTCTCAAAAGAGCTAAACACCGGATACCGTGTTGCGCACGACGGGTCTTCAGTAATTACCGATACCGGGCCCGTGTCATTCGCACTGGCAATATCTGGATGCGCCGCGCCGCTGACCGAAGCAGTAGGCGGAGCGCCCGTCAGCGACGAAGGTCCCCCCTCATCGCCCTTGTTCGCCACAGACAACGTGACCGCGGCGGTCACACCGACCACCGCCACCAACGCCACGCCACCCAACGCCCATTTCAAACCGTTGCCCCGCTTCCGGGCCTGCACCGGTTGCAACGGCGCCTGCTGCCACGCCGGCGGCTGGTTCGGATTCGCCCCCGGATAACCACCCGGCCCGCCAAACGGTGGCTGGTCGCCATGCTGTGGTGGTTGGGAACCGCCATGCGGCGGCTGAGAACCCCCTGCGGGAGGCACCGAACCAGGGGGAGGCGGCAGAGTCACCGATGCACCCCCACACGAGCATTCACGTCATTCATCTCAATAACCCTGCCGTGCTTCACAGCGCAACCTCCGGTGACGTCTCGGTCATCCGTCGATTCCCGTCACCAAGAATCGACGACTTTGCCTGCGGTGCACCTACGGTGCCTGCGTTCCGGGACCACCATCAGCCCGGGCCGCATCCTTACCCTCCGACAACTTATCGTCGGTGTTGGACCACTCCTCACACTTCTTGGCCGTGTCCCCCCGGGCTTATCCCCGGAGATTCCCGGCTGCGGAGCGGCAGCAATCGGAAGCGCCGTTGGGCTGCCCGTTCCCCTCGGCGAAGACTCACGCCAGCTTCGCTGCGATCCCCGCCACGCAGCTAGGGTGGAACCGTGACGTCACGGGAGCCCGCGTGGGAGCCGGATGTATTGCCGGGGTTCTGGCAGCAGACCATCGATGCAGGACCTGATCCCGATGGCGAAGGTCACCTGGTCGCCACGCTGGTACGCCGGGGCCCGGCCGCCACGGCGGACGGGAAGGGCCACGCGGTGCTGGCACTGCACGGCTACACCGACTACTTCTTCCACACCGAACTGGCGGATCGATTCGCCGAGCGCGGCTTCGCGTTCTATGCGCTGGATCTCCCCAAATGCGGACGCTCCCGGCACGAGGGGCAGACCGCGCACTTCACCACCGATCTGGCGCGGTACGACGACGAGCTTCAGCGCGCGCTGGAGGTGATCGCGGCCGACACCGGCGACGCCACGGTATGCCTGTACGGGCATTCGGCAGGCGGGCTCATCCTCACGTTGTTCGCCGATCGTCTGCGTCGCAGCCGCCGGCTGGCCCCTCTGCACGTCGGCGGACTGATCCTCAACAGCCCGTTCTTCGACCTGCACGGCCCGGCGATCCTGCGCACCGCACCCACATCGGCCGCCCTGATCGCCCTGGCCCGGCTGCGCAAACTGTCGGTGATCCGTAAGCCCACCGAAGGTGGCTACGGCACCACCCTGCATCGCGACTTCGGCGGCGAGTTCGACTACAACCTGGAATGGAAACCGTTGGGCGGCTTCCCGGTAACGCTCGGTTGGATCAACGCCATCCGCCGCGGCCAGGCCCGGCTGCACCGCGGGCTGGACGTCGGCGTACCCAATCTGATCCTGCGGTCCGACCGCAGCGTCACCGAAACCGCCGATCCCGCCGGGATGCAACGCGGTGACGCGGTACTCGATGTCAGTCAGATCGCACGGTGGTCCGGTTGCGTGGGTAACCACACCACGGTCGCGCCGATCGCCGACGCCAAACACGACGTCTTCCTGTCGGTGGCCGATGCCCGGGAGGCGGCCTACCGTGAGTTGGACCGGTGGCTGGACTATTACCTCAATCTGCAAACCCGGCCGAGCACAACACCTTCCGGATAGGGACTGCGCATGGAGCACTACGACCTGACCATCATCGGCACCGGTTCGGGCAACAGCATTCTCGACGAGCGTTACGCCGGCAAGAAGGTTGCGATCTGTGAGCAGGGCACGTTCGGCGGCACCTGCCTGAACGTGGGCTGCATCCCCACCAAGATGTTCGTCTACGCCGCTGACGTCGCGGACACGATCAAGGACAGCGCCAAGTACGGCATCGATTCCCACATCGACAAGGTGCGCTGGCCCGACATCGTCGCGCGGGTGTTCGGCCGTATCGACCCGATCGCCGCAGGCGGCGAGGACTACCGCCGCAACGACCCCCACATCACGGTGTATGCCAGCCACACCCGATTCGGGCCCAAGACCGCCGATGGCCGCTACACACTGCGCACCGAGTCCGGTGACGAATTCAGCAGCGATCAGGTGGTGATCGCGGCCGGTTCCCGCGCCTACGTCCCGCCGGCCATCCTGGACTGCGGCGTCACCTACTACACCAGCGACGACATCATGCGGATCCCCGAACTGCCCGAACACCTGGTGATCGTCGGCGGCGGGTTCGTCTCCGCCGAGTTCGCCCATGTGTTCTCGGCGTTGGGCGTACGGGTCACCATCGTGGTGCGTGGTGATTGTGTTCTCAGCCATTGCGACGAGACGATCTGCCAAGAGTTCAGCGCGCTGGCCGCCGAGAAGTGGGACCTGCGGACCCACGAGAACGTGATCGGCTCCCACCACGAGGGTGATCGGATCGTCCTGGACCTCGACGACGGCAAGACGCTGCCCGCCGACATGCTGCTGGTGGCCACCGGCCGGATCCCCAACGGGGATCTGCTCGACGCCGAGCTGGCCGGGGTGGAGGTCGACGAGGACGGTCTGGTCATCGTCGACGAATACCAACGCACCACGGCGCGTGGCGTATTCGCGCTCGGGGACGTCTCCTCGGAGTACCAGCTCAAGCACGTGGCCAACCACGAGTCCCGCGTGGTCAAGGAGAACCTGCTGCGCGATTGGGATGACACCGAGGCGATGGTGCGCAGCGATCACCGGTTCGTCCCGTCTGCGGTGTTCACCGAACCGCAGATCGCTACAGTCGGGTTGACCGAGGAGCAGGCCCGCGACCAGGGCTACGACTTCGTCACCAAGATTCAGGCCTACGGTGACACCGCGTACGGCTGGGCGATGGAGGACACCACCGGCATCGCCAAGCTGATCGGCGATCGCGCCACCGGCAAGATCCTGGGCGCCCACATCATGGGCTACCAGGCATCCGCGATCATCCAGCCGTTGATCCAGGCGATGAGCTTCGGGCAGACCGCCGAGGAGGTTGCCCGGGGGCAGTACTGGATTCACCCGGCACTGCCCGAGGTGATCGAGAATGCGCTGCTGGGCCTGACCGGCTAGGCCCGCGCAACCCAGCGCTCCTCGATCCGGCCGAACCGCCAGATCCCCAGGGCCACAACCCAGCTCAATACAAAGAGCCCGACGATCGCGAATCCGACGAACTCCAGGTCGGCCGAACCGATGAATGCCAGCGGACCCGTGGTGATGCCAAGGCGCTCGACCAGCAGACCGGCCAGAACGATGACGCCGATCACCAGCGCCACGATCACCGACAACACGGTGACCGTCAGGTTGTAATAGACCTTGCGGACCGGCTGCAGGAACGCCCAGCCGTAGGCCCGCGACATGAAGATTCCGTCCACGCTGTCGAACAGGCTCATCCCTGCCGCGAAGAGCACCGGCAGCACGAGGATGGCGTACCAGGGCAGGGTGAACGCTGCCGCACCCGCCGCCAGCACCAGCAGCGCCACCTGGGTCGCGGTGTCGAAGCCCAGGCCCATCAGAAAGCCGACCGGGTACAGGTGCCACGGCTTGCTCACCCGTCGCATGAACCGGCCGAGCAGACGGGCCAGGAAGCCCCGCTGTTGAAGTTGACGTTCGAGTTCGGCCTCGTCGAACTGTCCGCCGCGCATGGCACGGAAGATCTTGGCGATGCCGACGACGGCGAACAGATTCGTCAGGCCGATCAGGATGAGGAACGTCCCGGCCACCACCGACCCGATCAGCCCGAGGGTCTGCAACATCGGCGAATCCTCGTTCTGCACCGGCCCGGCCAGCGCATGAACACCGAACGCCAGCAGCAGGGCCAGCCCGAACACCACGCTGGAATGCCCCAGCGAGAACCAGAATCCCGCCGAGAGTGATCGCGTGCCCTCACCGACGAGTTTGCGGGTGGTGTTGTCGATGACGGCGATGTGGTCGGCGTCGAAGGCGTGCCGCACACCCAACAGGTAGGCGGTGACACCGATTCCGACCCCGAACACCCCGGCCGACCCCAGCGTGATGTGTTGCGGCGCGACGCCGTAAATCAGTACGCCCCAACCGAATACATGCAGAAGCAAGACCACCGCGGCGACCACCGCGATCGACGTCCAATCAGCGCGGTCGAATGGCTGCGGCTTCGTCGTCGTCACCTCGGGAACCGCGCCAGTGGTCATTTATCGAGCCTAAGACGGCGCCAGATATCTGTCCAGATGAACAGATGAACACGGTTTCAGCCGTGCCGCGCCCCGATCCAGTGCAGCAGGTCGTGCACCGTCTCGTCCTCGAGCCGGTAGTTCACGGTGCGGCCGGCTCGGGTTGAGGTGACCCAGCCCTGCTCCCGAAGCACCCGCAACGCCTGGGAGACGGCGTTTTCCGAGCGGCCGAGCGCCGTGGCCAGATCACTGACACAGATCCCCGGCGCGCGGTGCAGACCGAGCAGGATCTCCAGCCGGTGGGGGTCGGACAGCAGGTCGAAGCGCTGCGCCCACCCTGGGGTGTCGACGTCGGCCAAGGCCGACGACGCGCGTTCGACCTGGACCTCGTTACCGTGCCGGTCCACGGTACGAATCTAGTCCAGGAAGCCGTGGAGCAAGGCCGACGATCCCCCGACATGTGCCAGCATGGCCGCGGCGGCCCGCTCGCTGTCACCGGCCAGGATCGCCATCACGATCGCTTCGTGCTGTTCGTCGGAATGGGCGATGTTGCGCAGCAGCAGCGGGATCTGATCCAGCAGCGCATTGAGCCGCATGCGGTTCTCGGCGACCAGCGGTACCAGTGAGGGCGAACCCGCGGCTTCCGCGATGGCCAGGTGCAGCCGCGAATCCAGCCGGCGGTAGTCGTCGGGCTCGGCCGCGCGGACGTCTTCCAGCCGCGACCACAGGCCCTCCCGCTCGGCCGCGCTCAACGTCCGTCCGGCCGCCATCCGCGCCGCCCCGACCTCCAGGATCTCCCGCAGCCGCAACGCGTCGTCGATCTCCGCGCGCGTCGGACTCGGACCGTCGGCGGTGTGCCGGGGCAACTCAGTGGCCAGGAAGGTGCCGCCGTACCGCCCCCGCTTGGACACCAGATAACCGGCATCGGCGAGCGATTTGATCGCCTCCCGGACGGTGTCGCGACTGACCCCGAGCCGGGCGGCAAGCTCACGCTCTGGCGGCAGCGACTCCCCCGGACCCAACACGCCCAGTCGGATCGTCTCCAGCAGCCGGCCCACGGTGTCCTCGAAGGCATTGCCCAGCCGGACCGGACGCAGCAGGGCGGCGTCTGCGGCGGGCTGGGGGTCCGGTTCGGCTGTCATGGCGAGCTACCAGGGTGTCACAGGGGCGTCACGTACGCGGAGCTGATGCCGCCGTCGACGAGGAATGTCGAACCGGTGATGAACGACGCGTCGTCACTGGCCAGGAACGCCACCGCGGCGGCCAGCTCCTCGGGTTCGGCGAAACGGCCCAGCGGGATGTGTACCAGCCGGCGGGCGGCACGCTCGGGATCCTTGGCGAACAACTCCTGCAGTAGCGGGGTGTTGACCGGCCCGGGGCACAGGGCGTTGACCCGGATTCCTTGCCGCGCATACTGCACGCCGAGTTCGCGAGACATCGCCAGCACGCCGCCCTTGGATGCGGTGTAGGAGATCTGGGAGGTGGCCGAGCCCATCACCGCCACGAACGATGCGGTGTTGATGATCGAGCCCTTGCCCGCGGGCACCATGTGGCGCAGCGCCGCCCGGCACGACAGGTAGACCGATTTCAGGTTGATGTCCTGCACCCGCTGCCAGGCCGGCAGTTCGGTGGTCTCGATCAGGTCATCGTCCGGAGGCGAGATCCCGGCGTTGTTGAACGCGATGTCGACCGCGCCGAATGTCGCCGCCGCGGTGTCGAAGAGGTTGTCGACGGCATCCTGATCGGACACGTCGACCCCGACGAACAATCCGTCGAGTTCCTCGGCGGCGGCCTCTCCGGTGGCGGGGTCGATATCGCCCACCACGATCGTGGCGCCCTCGGCGCGCAATCGCCGGCCGGTGGCCAGGCCGATGCCGCTGGCACCACCGGTGATGACGGCGACCTTGCCGGCCAGACGTTGGGTCAGATCCATCTACAGCTCCTCTACTGCGAAAAAGACATTCTTGGTCTCGGTGAAGGACAGCGGTGCGTCAGGCCCCAACTCGCGTCCGAGCCCGGACTGCTTGAAACCACCGAACGGCGTGTTGTAGCGCACCGAGGAGTGTGAATTGACGCTGAGATTTCCCGATTCCACGGCCCGCGACACCCGCATCGCGCGCGAGAGGTTGTCGGTCCAGATCGAGCCCGACAAACCGTAGGGCGTGTCGTTGGCCAGTGCGATGGCGTCCGCTTCGTCTTCGAACGGGAGCACGGTCACCACCGGACCGAAGATCTCGTCGGTCACGGTGCGGTCCGTGCGCTGCGGCGTCAACACCGTCGGCGGAAACCAGAACCCGGGTCCCTCGGGGGCCGAACCCCGGAATGCGACCGGGGCGCCGTCAGGCACGTAGGAGGACACCGACTCCCAGTGCGGACGGGACACCAACGGCCCCATCTCGGTGTCGCGCACCGTGGGGTCCCCGACGGCCACGCCCTTGACCGCCGGCTCCAGCAGCTCCATGAACCGGTCGTAGACCTTGCGCTGCACCAGGATCCGGCTCCGCGCACAGCAGTCCTGTCCCGCGTTGTCGAACACCCCGTACGGTGCGGTGGCCGCGGCCTTCTCCAGATCGCAGTCGTCGAACACGATGTTGGCGCTCTTGCCGCCCAGCTCCAGGGTCACCCGTTTGACCTGGGCCGCCGCGCCGGCCATCACTCGCATCCCCACCTCGGTGGATCCGGTGAACACGACCTTGCGGACGCCTGGATGGGTGACGAACCGTTCTCCGACCACCGAGCCCTTGCCCGGCAGCACCTGAAAGAGCCCCTCCGGCAAGCCCGACTCGATGGCGAGCTCACCGAGCCGGATCGTGGTCAGCGGGGTCCATTCGGCGGGCTTGAGCACGACGGCGTTGCCTGCGGCCAGCGCCGGGGCGAAGCCCCATGCGGCGATGGTCATCGGGAAGTTCCACGGCGTGATCACGCCGACCACGCCCAGAGGCTCGTTGAACGTGACGTCCAGGCCGCCGGCCACCGGGATCTGCTTGCCGCTCAACCGCTCCGGAGTGGCCGAGTAGAACTGCAGAACGTCGCGGACGTGCCCGGCCTCCCATTCGGCCTGGCCGATCGGGTGCCCGGAATTGGCCACCTCGAGGGCGGCCAGCTCATCGATGTGGGCGTCGACGACACCGGCGAAGGCGCGCAGTGCGGCGGCACGCTCGGCCGGCGCCAGGCGGGCCCAGGCCCGTTGCGCCACCGCGGCACGGGCCACCGCGTCATCGACCGCGGCGACATCGAGATGACCGACCATGGTCAGCACCTCCTCGGTAGCCGGGTTGACGACCTGACTGGATGTCATGAAACCCTCTCTGTCGCATAGATTCTGGCTGCCTCTACCACGGCGGTGAACAACCGTAGATCATCGAGGCTCTCCTCCGGGTGCCACTGCACGCCCAGCACGAACACATCGCCGGGCAGCGTTGGATCACGTTCGACGGCCTCGATCACGCCGTCACTGTCGCGGGCGCTGACCACCAGGCCCTCACCGAGCCGGTCGATGGCCTGGTGGTGATAGCACTGCGCATCGGATGCGCCACCGATCAGCTCTGCCAGCTTGGTACCCGGAACGGTGAGCACCGCCGATGTGCCGAATATCGCGTTGCCCTTCTGATGATGGGTGTGACCGATCACCTCGGGCAGGTGCTGGTGCAGGGTGCCGCCGAGAGCGGTGTTGAGAACCTGCGCGCCCCGGCATATGCCGAGCACCGGAACACCGCGTCGCAGAGCAGCTTCCAGCAGCGCGAACTCCCAGGCATCGCGCTCGGTGGGCGCCTCGTTGGTGGCCGGGTGGGACTGCTGTCCATAGCGCGCCGGATCGACGTCCGGACCGCCGGTGATCACCAGCCCGTCGACGCGGTCGAGTACCGAATCGGCGATGTCGCGGTCCACCGGCTGCGGCGGTAACAGCAGTGCGATGCCACCGGCACGGGTGACACCCTCGAAGTAGATCTGCGGCAGGAAACTGGCACGAACGTCCCACACCCCCGTCTGCGCCTGCTGCAGATAGGTCGTCATGCCGATGACCGGGCCTGACCGTCTGCTCGCGCTGAAATCAGAGCCGTTCAAAGCCGCGGACCCTTTCCCAGTCGGTCACCGTGGAATTGAACGCCGCCAATTCGACGCGCGCGTTGTTGAGGTAGTGCTCGACGACGTCGTCCCCGAATGCCGTGCGCGCCACCTCGGACTTCTCGAACAGCTCAGCCGCCTCGGCCAGCGTGGTGGGCAACCGTTGCGCCCCACTGGAATAGGCATTGCCCGGCAGCGGGTCGGAAAGTTCCAGCTCGTGATCGATGCCGTACAGACCGCCCGCGATCAGTGCCGACACGGCCAGGTACTGGTTGACGTCTCCCCCGGGTGCCCGGCATTCCACCCGCATACCCGGCCCGTGGCCGACCACCCGCAACGCGCAGGTGCGATTGTCCATACCCCAGGCAATGGCCGTGGGCGCGAAACTGCCGTCGGCAAATCTCTTGTAGGAATTGATGTTCGGAGCGTAGAACAGCGTCATCTCGCGCAGCGTGGCCAGTTGACCGGCGATGAAGCTGCGGAACATCGACGACATTCCCTGCGGATCGGACTCGTCGGCGAACACGGGAGACCCGTCCTCGCCGCGTAGCGAGACGTGGATGTGACAGCTGTTGCCTTCGCGTTCATCGAATTTCGCCATGAACGTCAGGCTCTTGCCGTGCTGGTCGGCGATCTCCTTGGCACCGTTCTTGTAGATGGTGTGGTTGTCGCAGGTGTTGCGGGCGTGGTCGTAGCGGAACGCGATCTCCTGCTGACCCAGGTTGCACTCCCCCTTGACGCCCTCGCAGTACAACCCGGCGCCCTCCATGCCGAGGCGGATGTCGCGCAGCAGCGGTTCCATCCGGGTGGACGCCATCATGGCGTAGTCGACGTTGTAGTCGCTGGCCGGTGTCAGGCCCCGGTAGCCCGCCGCCCACGCCTCCCGGAAAGTGTTGTCGAACACCATGAATTCGAGCTCGGTCCCGACGTACGGCACGAGTTCGCGCTCGGCCAGGCGATCGATCTGCCGGTTGAGGATGCTGCGGGGCGCCTGTTCGACGGGGCGACCGTCGAGCCACGACAGGTCCGCCATCACCAGCGCGGTGCCGGGCAGCCACGGGATCAACCGCAAGGTGCTGAAGTCGGCTGTCATCACCATGTCGCCGTAGCCGGTTTCCCAGCTCGACATCGAGTAGCCGCCGACGGTGTTCATGTCGACGTCGACCGCGAGCAGGTAGTTGCAACACTCTGCGCCGTGGGCGGCGACCTCCTCGACGAACAACCGGCCCGAAACCCGCTTGCCCGTCAGCCGGCCCTGCATATCGCAGAAGGCGACGATCACGGTGTCGATCTCACCCGCCGCCACCATTTGCTCCAGATCGGCTCGTGCCAGCATGCCGGGGTTCTGGCTCATTGCGCACCCTCCTGCCCGTGTGGGGCTTGCCGACCAACCTGACGTCCAGCCGACCATTGTCTCGCCGATGACGTGACGATCGTGCACCGAATTAGCACGATTGTCACGTCAAAAGGTAGGACAACAGACCAATAAAGTTCTATGGTCCGTTTGGCAGACCGCCCACCGCCCGGCACACGAGGAGCCGCCATGCCCGAGGGGCACGAAGAACTCACCGAACAACTCACGGACGACGAACAACATCTCGCCAAACTCGGTTACGTCCAGGAACTGCAGCGGTCCTGGTCAGGATTCTCCAACTTCGCCATCTCGTTCTCGATCATCTCTATCCTCGCCGGTTGCTTCACGTCGTTCGGATTGGGCTGGAACAACGGCGGCCCGGCCGCCATCGCCTGGGGGTGGCCGATCGTCTCGGTCTTCATCCTGATCATCGGCTTCTGCCTGGCCGAACTGGTCTCCGCCTACCCCACCTCAGGTGGAATCTATTGGTGGGCGTCCAAACTCGGTGGGCCCAAGGCCGGCTTCTACACCGGCTGGCTCAACCTGATCGGCCTGATCGCGATCCTGGCATCGGTGTCCTACGGCAGCGCGACATTCCTGGATCTCACCCTGGGCACGTTCAGCGAATCCTGGCTGGCCGGCTACAGCCTGACCCGGGTGTTCATCATGTTCCTGATCATCCTGGCCGTCTCGGCCGTGATCAACATCTTCTCGTCACACCTGCTGGCCGTCATCAACAATGTCTCGGTGTGGTGGCACGTCGCCGGCGCCTCCGCGGTGATCGCGATCCTGTGGCTGCTCCCGGACCAACATGCCAGTGTCTCTGATGTTTTCGCGAAGACCATCAACAATTCGGGGATCTTCTCCGGCTCGACGTCCGGTTGGGGCTTCCTGCTGTTCGTGCTACCGATCTCGGCGATCCTCACGCAGTACACGATCACCGGATATGACGCGTCGGCGCACCTGTCCGAAGAGACCAAGAGCGCGGCCAATGCCGCCGCGAAGGGCATCTGGCAGTCGATCTTCTACTCGGCGATCGGTGGCTGGATCCTGTTGCTGTCGTTCCTGTTCGCCGTGCAGAACTCCGACGAGGTTTCGGCCAATGGTGGCGCGGTCGCAACGATCTTCACCCAGGCACTGGGATCCAAGTGGGCCGGCGTCGTGCTGCTGATCGCCACCGCGGGCCAACTGTTCTGCACCACCGCCTGCCAGACCAGCGCCTCGCGCATGCTGTTCGCCTTCAGCCGGGACCGCGCGGTACCCGGACACCAATTGTGGTCGAAGATCAGCGCCACCCGCGTCCCCGCGAACGCCGTCATCATCACTGCGGTGATCGCCGCGATCATCACGCTGCCCGCCATCGTGCCGGTGAAGATTCCGGTCAACGGCGTCGACGTGCCGTCCCCGGTCGCGTTCTACGCGGTCGTCTCGATCGGTGTGGTGGGCCTGTACCTGTGCTTCGCGGTACCGATCTACTACCGGTGGAAGGCCGGCGACTCCTTCGAGCAGGGCAAGTGGAATGTCGGCAACAGGTACAAGTGGATGGCGCCGGTGGCGATCGTCGAGATCATCGTCACCGCGATCATCGCGATGTTCCCCACCTCGCTCGGTGGCATGCCGTGGGATCCGAGCTTCCAGTGGAAGTTTGTGAACTACACCCCGCTGCTAGTGGGCAGCGTGCTGATCCTGCTCTTCATCTACTGGCACGCTTCGGTGAAGCACTGGTTCACCGGTCCGATCAAGCAGGTGGACACCGCCAGCGCGCCCGTCTCCGGTTGATCAGCCGAGGAGTTCGCGGATATCGGAGGCGGTGATGGCCGAGCCGAACAGATCGCCGTCGTCGACCACCGCGGCGAACAGGGCCCGCTTGCGGTCCTGCAGCGCAACCACTTTCTCCTCGATGGTGTTCTCCGCGACCAGACGGTAGACGCTGACCGGCCGGGCCTGCCCGATGCGGTGGGCCCGGTCGACAGCCTGCGCCTCGGCGGCCGGGCTCCACCACGGGTCGCACAGAAAGCAGTAGTCGGCGGCGGTGAGGTTGAGCCCGAATCCCCCCGCCTTCAGGCTGATCAGGAACACTTGCTTGGTACCGGCACCGAATTCCTCGATGGCCCTGGCCCTGCCGTCGGAGTCGACGGAACCGTCGAGGTAGCTGTAGGCGATCCCCGCGGAATCCAGATGCGACCTGACGATGCCGAGGAACCCGGTGAACTGGCTGAACACCAGCGCACTGTGTCCCTCTGCCACCAGCTGATCGAGCTGTTCGACCAGGAAGTCGATCTTGGCCGAACCTACCGAGCGTGCGGCGTCGTCGATCAACCCCGGGTGCAGGCTGAGCTGGCGCAGCAGGGTCAGCGACCGGAAGATCTGGAACCGGTTCTTCTCCCAGTCCCCCAGCAGTCCCAACACTTTCTGGCGTTCCCGCGCCAGCCGCGTGTCATAGATCTTGCGGTGCTTGGCGCTCAGGCCGATGGTCAGCACCTGCTCGCTCTTCGGGGGCAGCTCGGTGAGCACCTGGCCTTTGGTGCGGCGCAACAGCACCGGTTTGATCCGCCGGCGCAGCACCGGAAGCAGGTCGTCGGCCTGGCCCGATTCGATCGGCTTACGGAAGTACGTCTCGAACACCTTCGGGGACGGGAACAGACCGGGCACGGTGATCGACAGCAGCGACCACAACTCCATCAGGTTGTTCTCCATCGGTGTGCCGGTGATCGCCAGTTTGAATGGCACGTCGAGCAGGCGAGCGGCCTGATGGGTCTTGCTGTGGTGATTCTTGACGAACTGGGCCTCGTCGAGAACCATTCCAGCCCATGGGATTTGCGAATAAGCGGCGATATCCATGCGCAGCAGCGTGTAAGAGGTGACGACGATGTCGGCCGCGGCCACCTGTTCGGCCAACCCCACCGCCGCCCGGGCGGTGGTGGAGGTCAGCACCACCGCATTCAGGTCGGGGGTGAACTTGCGGCACTCGGCCACCCAGTTGCGGGCCACGCTCGTCGGCGCCACCACCAGGAACTTCCCGGCACCTCCGCTCACCGCCCGCGCGATGAGCGCCAGGGTCTGCACGGTCTTGCCCAGGCCCATGTCGTCGGCAAGCACTCCGCCGATCCCGTTGTCCCACAGGAACGAAAGCCAGTCCAGCCCGTCCCGCTGGTAGTCGCGCAGGTCGGCGTCGAGGCCCGCGGGCGGTTCGATGGGCGCCGGCGGACGCGCGGCGGCCAAACGCGCCAGATTCGCCCGCCACCGGGCGAGCTGCTCGTCGACAACGCCGAGCTCCAGCAGTTCGTCCCACAATGTGACGTTGAGCGATGCGGCATTGACCCGGTCCCCGTCGATCTCACCGAGCGCACGCGCCTCGTCGAGTAGGGCCCTCAACCGGACCAGCTCCGGCGTGTCGAGCCGGAAGTAGATACCCGACGGCAGCAACATGTGCGTTGCGCCAGTGGCCAATTCGCGAATGACCTCGGGCAGGGCCACCGTCTCGCCGTCCACGCACACCGTGACGTTCAGGTTGAACCAGTCACCCGGAACGGAGGTGTCCCCGGAGAACGACAGCACCGGGTCGGCACCGGCAGCTCGGTACCGGCCATCGGCATCGACGATCAGCTCCGCGTAGCAGTCCAGTTGCGGCAGGGTGTGGTCACACAGCACCGCGGCCTCCACCGCGGTGAGAGTGACGCCGCCCAGCAGAGTGCGCCGGGACGCGACCGCGACCGCGTCCACAGCACTCACGGCATTGACGATGGCCCGTAACTCGTGGACGGCCTCGGCGTCGAGCGTCGTGGAGATCCGGCGGTTGACATGCTGTGAGGCTTGACGTTTCCAGTCCTGCGCGGCCGCTGCGACCACCTGCAACGCCGGTAGTACCCGCTGCCAGAGCTCCTCCTCCGCGGCCGGGTCGCGATATCCGATCAGCCCGGCCGAAGACAACGGGTCGAAGTCGTGATGCTGATCGTTGACCTCGTACCGGGTGCTCCAGAAGACCCGTGCGCCGCCGTCGACGACCTTGACGGTCAGCGCGGGCTTCGGGCCGGTGATGGTCGGTGGGACGAAGAGACCGTCGGCGACCTCCATGTCCACGCTGCTGGCCAGCCGGGGCAGGATGTCGACCGCGAGTTCGCGCGCCATGTCGGCCGGGATGTGCACCTGCTCGTGGTGGCCCAGCATTTCGGCCATGGTGCGTGCGGGCACCGGATCGAAGGCACCCATGCGTAGCACCGAGTCGACAACCTGGAACATCCCGTGCGGAGCGGGCATCCCGATCAGCCCGACGCCGTCGGGCTCGCGTTCCTGTCCGTCGACGATCAGGGACACTGACATCACCGCACCGCCGCCGCCCTCGGCGGCGAAGTCCAACCGGAGGTGGACGTTCTTGGCCAACTCGACCGCACGGATGCCCGTTGCGGCGTCGGCCAGGATGGTCACGCCGGCGGCGAGCACGTCGTCGAGCCGTGGCCACAAGGTGGCGGGCATTCCGTTGAGCATCATTCCCTCGCCGCTGTGCGGCGAGGAGTACCGCACCATCTCCGACACCAGCGCCCGCACCGCCCGGTACTGCTCGCGATCGAACTCGCCCGAATCGGGATAGTCCGCTAGGCGACCCCAGGTCAATGCGCGGGTGATCCAGGTGCCCCGTTTGCCCAGCGTCAGCGGACGCAGCATCAGCAGGGTTCCCGGGCGGTAGCGGGTGGGTGCACCGATGGAGAATTCCAGCGCGATCGGTTTGCCGCCCCCTGCCGGGGCGGCCACCTCGTCGAGCACCTTGTCGAGCACGTAGCGCCAACGCTCCACCGGCTCATGGGCCGCATCGGCCGGGGACGCCGCCAGCACCAGGGCGACGGCATGTTTGCAGAACGACCCCACGGGGCATGAACACAGTGCCCACTCGACGACAGCCCGACTTCCCGGCGACAGTCCGACCTCAAGGACATACAGCTGACCATGCGAACCCACGCACCGTCCGCGCAGCAGACGCTCGTCGGCATCGAACTCGATGTCGCGGACCCGGCCCTCGGCGGCATAACGTTCGCCGCGCACGGTCGACTGCGCTCCGAAATCGCGAATCAGCTCGTCACGGGCTATCCCGAAGCCGAATCCAGGCCTCATGCGAGGAGAATAGGGCCACTGTCCGACATGTCCTGGTCACACCCCCGACACACCGCGGGTGACGCACCGACGCCAGATCCTGTGTAGGGTCGAACTGATGTGTGGAGCCGCCGGGGAGGTGCGTCTCGATGGCCGGACACCGGATATTTCAGCGGTGTCGGCCATGGCAGACGCGATGGCACCCAGGGGTCCGGACGCGGCCGGTGTGTGGTCGCAAGGCCGGGTCGCACTGGGTCACCGCCGCCTGAAAATCATTGACCTGACCGAAGCGGGCGCCCAGCCCATGGTTGATCCCGAACTGGGATTGACCGTTTGCTGGAACGGCTGCATCTACAACTACCAGGAGCTGCGCCGGGAACTGTCCGGGCACGGTTACCGCTTCTTCTCGCACAGCGACACCGAGGTGTTGCTCAAGGCCTATCACCACTGGGGTGACCGGTTCGTCGAGCACCTGATGGGGATGTTCGCGTTCGCGATCGTCGAGCGGGACACCGGCCGGGTGCTGCTCGGCCGCGACCGGCTGGGCATCAAGCCGCTGTACATCACCGAGGACAACCATCGGATCCGGTTCGCCTCGTCCCTGCCGGCACTGCTGGCCGGCGGCGGCGTCGACACCCGGATCGACCCGATCGCACTACACCACTACCTCACGTTCCATTCGGTGGTGCCCCCTCCTCTGACCATCCTGCAGGGCATCAAGAAGGTGCCGCCCGCGTCGGTGGTCGCGATCGAACCAGACGGCAGCCGGCACACCACCGTCTACTGGTCACCCGATTTCAGCCGGCACGCCGACCGGGCCGACTGGTCTGAAAAGGACTGGGAGGACGCGGTACTGGAGTCACTGCGGCGCGCTGTCGAGCGGCGTCTGGTGGCCGATGTGCCCGTCGGGTGCCTGCTGTCCGGCGGGGTCGATTCTTCGCTGATCGTCGGCCTGCTCGCCGAAGCCGGCCAACACGGTCTGTCCACCTTCTCGATCGGTTTCGAGTCCGTGGGCGGCGTGGCCGGTGACGAGTTCAAGTACTCCGACATCATCGCCGAGCATTTCGAAACCGATCATCACCAGATCCGGATCGACACCGACCGCATGCTGCCCGCCCTCGGCGGGGCGATCGGCGCGATGAGCGAACCGATGGTCAGCCACGACTGCGTGGCCTTCTACCTGCTCAGCCAAGAAGTGGCCAAACACGTGAAGGTGGTGCAGTCCGGGCAGGGCGCCGACGAGGTCTTCGCCGGTTACCACTGGTACCCGCCGATGGCCGAACCGGGCGCGGCCAGCCTTGACGGTTCGGTGGCCAGCTACCGGGGCGCGTTCTTCGACCGGGACAGCGCCGGAGTGAGTGCGCTGATCAGCGACAGCTACCGCGCCGACGGGGACCCGAGCGGGGTGTTCGTGACCGATCACTTCGCTGCGGCGGGCGCCGAGACCGGGGTGGACCGGGCGTTGCGGCTCGATACGACCGTGATGCTGGTCGACGATCCGGTCAAGCGGGTCGACAACATGACCATGGCGTGGGGTCTGGAAGGCCGCGTGCCGTTCCTCGATCACGAGCTCGTCGAGTTGGCCGCCACCTGCCCGCCGGGCCTGAAGACCGCGTACGGCGGCAAGGGTGTGCTCAAACAGGCTGCGCGCCGGGTGATTCCGGCAGCCGTGATCGATCGCCCCAAGGGGTATTTCCCGGTCCCGGCGCTGACCCACCTCGAGGGGCCGTACCTGGACATGGTCCGCGATGCGCTGTATGCGCCGGAGGCCAAGGAGCGCGGGCTGTTCCGTCCCGAGGCCGTCGACCGGCTGCTGGCCGACCCGAACGGCAGGCTGACTCCTCTGCGTGGCAACGAGTTATGGCAGATCGCGCTGCTCGAGTTGTGGCTGCAGCGCCACGGTGTGACGGGAGCCGCGGCATGACCGCCACCGACCACGATGCGTCGGCCCCGGCACTGGAGCCCGACCACACCGAGGCGATCACGCTCGGCCTGCACGATGCCTCCCCGCAGCACCTCGTCGACGCCATGGCCGACGATGTGGTGCTCGAATTAGGCTGGGGCCGGTTGATTTTCGGGCAGACGTTCGCCGACCCCGAGACACTGGCCGAGGTGCTGCAGCAGGAGGGCCCGGGCCGCCGCGACATCTGCATCTACGCCCGCGAATCGCACGTGCTGATCGCCCGCTCCCCCGCGGAACTGTTCATCGACCCGAGCCACACCTACCGGTTGCGGTTCACCGATGAGCTCACCGCGGCCGACCCCGTCGGGTTCACCGTGCGTACCTTGCAGACGCCGAACGACGCCGACGCGATGAACCGGGTGTACGTGCGGTGCGGGATGGTGCCCGCACCCGTCGACGTCATCTGGCACAACCACACCCTCACCCCCGCCGTGGTCTATCTGGTCGCGGTGCGCGACGACGACGGCAGTGTGGTGGGCACCGTCACCGGCGTCGACCACAAGCGACTGTTCGCCGACCCTGAGGATGGGTCGAGCCTATGGAGCCTGGCGGTGGATCCGGCCGCCGGACTCCCCGGCGTCGGCGATGCGCTCACCAGGACCCTGGCCGGGATCTTCCGCGAGCGGGGCCGGGCCTACCTTGATCTCTCTGTGGCCCACGACAATTCCGCCGCGATCGCGCTGTACGAGAAGCTTGGCTTCCATCGCGTTCCGGTGCTGGCCGTCAAGCGTAAGAACGCGATCAACGAGCCGTTGTTCACCCATCCTCCGGAGACCGTGGACGATCTGAATCCGTATGCCCGCATCATCGCCGACGAGGCGATGCGCCGAGGCATCCGGGTCGAGGTGCTCGATGCAGGCGCCGGAGAGATGCGGCTGTCGCACGGCGGCCGCAGCGTCGTCACCCGGGAGTCGCTCTCGGAGTTCACTTCTGCGGTGGCCATGGCCCGCTGCGACGACAAGCGCCAGACCCGGCGCATCGTCTCCGACGCCGGCATCACGGTGCCCAAGGGCCGGCTGTCCAGTTTCGACGCCGAGGATCACGAGTTTCTGGCAGAGGTCGGCGATGTGGTGGTCAAGCCCACCCGCGGCGAGCAGGGCAAGGGCATCACCGTCGGGGTGGACGGCGGCGACGAACTCGACGCCGCGCTGCACCGAGCCCGCGAGCAGTACCCCGAGGTGCTGATCGAGCAGCGCGCCGCTGGCGACGATCTTCGGTTGGTCGTGATCGACAGCAAGGTGGTGGCCGCCGCGATTCGCAGGCCGGCCGAGATCGTCGGCACCGGTAAGCACACCATCGGTGAGCTGATCGAGACGCAGTCGCGGCGCCGCGCCGCCGCCACCGGTGGGGAATCGCGCATCCCGATCGACGACGTCACCAAGGGCACGGTCGCCGAGGCCGGATGGTCATTCGACGATGTGCTGCCCGAGGGCGAGCGGCTGCGGGTGCGACGGACGGCGAACCTGCACCAGGGCGGGACGATCCACGACGTCACCGCGGAGGTGAACCCGGAACTGTGCCGGGTCGCAGTGGCAGCGGCCGACGCGCTCGGCATACCGGTGACGGGAATCGACCTGCTGGTGCCCGATGTGACGGGCCGTGAGTACGTCTTCATCGAAGCCAACGAACGCCCGGGCCTGGCCAATCATGAGCCGCAGCCCACGGCGGCGGCGTTTGTGGATTTCCTGTTCCCGCAGCAGCCGGGGTTGCCGCAGGCCTGGATGCCTTCGGAGGCGGCTGACTGAGCGCCCGCGCGAAGGCAGGCCGCCGGCCCCGCCCCGCGTTGTCACTCCAGCGTGACACTCGACGGCCGGAGCCACTCCAGCGTGACAAACGCGAACGGTCCGGTCACCGGCCCACATCTGCTGTCACTCCAGCGTGACACTCGGCGGCCAGAGCCACTCCAGCGTGACAAACCGCCGGGCGGGCTGAGCCTGTGACCTGGACCTGAACCTGGACCTGGACCTGGACCTGGACCTGGACCTGGACCTGGACCTGGACCTGGACCTGAAGCGCAGGTCACCAACTACTGGTGCGCAGCACGATCTCGGCCGCCAGTTGCGCGGTCGAATCACCGGCATTGCGCCGGCCCGGCATCTCCACCATGCGGAAGTCACCGTAGACATAGCGTTGGCTGGCCTTGGCCACTGCGCGAGCAGCCGGGGTGCTGACCAGCACGGTGGTGTTCATCTCCACCGGGGGGCATTCGTCGTCGCGGATCACGCCGGTGGCGTCGGCGACACGTGGGTGGCCGCGGTCCACGACCACCAGGCCGATGAACTTGTCCAGCCGGGTGGCAGCCAGCTCCCAGGCGAGTTCTCCCCCGAGTCGGTCACCCACCAGCAATGCCCATTTGATGTTGAGCGAATCGAGAATGCCGACCACCGACTTGGCGGTCAATCGCGGATCGGGACCGATGATCACCGTGCGCAGTGACGCGGTGTGCAACCGTCGGCAGATCGGCTCATAAGCGGCCGGACCGTGATGGCCCGCGCTCAGCACCACCACGGTGGAACCCTTCTCGGGTCCCGAGACGTCGACGGGCGTGGTGAATCCGTCGATCGTCGCGACGGTGGTAAGCATTCGGACAAACTACCGTCCAGTAGCGACGTGCGGGCCGGAATCAATATTGTCCTGACGCCTGCGTCAGCGTGCGTCGAGGCGGTGGGCCTGGATACCGAAAATATCCAGAAATGTCTGCGGCAATGCACCTTTGGCGACGATCGATGGATTCTGGGCCGGGAATGCGATGCCGAAAACCGCCCAGTTGCCGACGTTTTCGAAGGCGAAGAAGATGCTCTGTTCACCACCGCCCAGACGCATGGTCTGTTGATAGGCCAAGGCCGACGCACGCGGCGCGGCGAGCTTGGTGGTGGTCATCGGGATGCCCTTGTCCGCCGGATCGAAATATGTGGAGAACTGCGCGCACCGTTGCGCGGTGTCCGCCAGCCGATCGAGCGGCAACGGCGAGCTCATCACGGTCAGCACCATCCGCGCGCCGTCGTAGGCGGCGATGATCTGAGCGGCACTGCCCGGGCCCCGCTCGGCGGATTCGGCGATCACCCGGGTCATCCCGTCGCTGCATCCCGCCGGTGTGGACAGCATCGGTGGCGGCCCACCGGATCCGCCCGGACCCCCACCGTCGTCGATCACGCGATCGAACTGCACGCCCGGAGGGAAGTCGGCGGGCGTCAGCAACACCTTCTCGAGGGTGGCTCCGGGCCACGTGGGAGATCCGGCGACCACGGTCGAGCAACCGGACACCGTCGTCATGGCGACCAGTCCCACCAAAGCTGCCACCCACCGATGGCGCCGATTCATCTGCCCAGGTTACCGAGGTACGTCGACGAGCGCAGTGCTCATGGTGGGCCGCGGCGGAGGCCCGTGCCACACCAGGTCCATCACGGCATCGACGTCGAGATGCGCGGCCAGCAAGTCGGCCATGAGATCCAACTGGGCATCACGCCGACCCCGGACGTCGATGTCGTCGGCAACCACGAACCCTTCGCGATCCGCGGCCGCGGCGACCTCGGTGAGCCAGGCCCGACGCAGGCGGTCATTGTCGAGCAGACCGTGCCAGTGGGTGCCGTACACCGCGCCGCGACGCAGCCCGATCCCCAGCCAATCATCGGCCGCGCTGCGAGTCACCTGCCCATGATGGATCTCGTAGCCCCACAACGGTTCTTCCCAGTGTCGCAGGGTTTTCTGGAGAGCGAATTCGATGTCGGCATCGATCAGCCCCAGCCCCTCGACTGTTTCCGAGGTCGCGGACTCGACGCCGTCGTCGATGCGGCGGCACAGCATCTGGAACCCGCCGCACACCCCGAGCACGGGCCGGCCCTGGTCTGCGTGTTCGAGAATGGCCTCGGCCAGGCCGCGTCGTCGTAGCCAGGCCAGGTCGCTGACGGTGGCTTTGCTTCCGGGGATCACTACGAGGTCGACGCCGGCGAGGTCTGCGGCGTCGGCGACCCAGCGCACCGCAACGCCGGGCTCGCAGGCCAGTGCCTCGATGTCGGTGGAGTTGGAGATGCGCGGCAGCCTGATCGCGGCGACCGTGAGTGTCTGCGCCCCGCGGGGCGATTGCGGTGTGCCCACCATGCCGCCGGGCCGGACCGACACCGAATCCTCGGTGTCGAGCCAGATTCCGTCGTCGAACGGGATCACGCCGTAGGTGGGCCGTCCGGTCAGCTCGAGCAGCTGCCGCAGTCCGGGTTCGAGGAGGGCTGGGTCGCCACGGAACTTGTTGACGACGAATCCCGCGATCAGGGCCTGGTCCTCGGGGGCCAGGACCGCCACGGTGCCGTGCAGGTGGGCCAGCAGACCGCCGCGGTCGATGTCACCCACGACGATGACCGGCAGGTCCGCCGCGCGGGCCAGCCCCATGTTGGCCAGGTCAGTGGCACGCAGGTTGATCTCGGCCGGTGAGCCGGCCCCTTCACAGATCACCACGTCGAATTCGGATCTCAGCGAGGCCAATTCGTCGGCGACGACGGTGGCGAGCCGCTCCCGGCGGGTGAAGTAATCGCCGGCGGCCACCGTTCCGGCCACTTGGCCGCGGATCACCAACTGCGACGTGCGATCCCCACCGGGCTTGAGCAGGATGGGGTTGAACCTGGTGCTGGGCGCCAGCCCGGCGGCCCGGGCCTGCATGGCCTGGGCGCGGCCGATCTCGCCGCCGTCGACGGTGACCGCCGAGTTGTTGGACATGTTCTGCGCCTTGAACGGCGCCACGGACAGACCCTTACGCGCCAGCAACCGGCACAGCCCCGCCACGACCATGGACTTGCCGGCATCGGAGGTGGTGCCGGCGACCAGCAGCGCCCCGCTCACGGTTGCCGCGTCACGGCAGCGTGAGGATCTCGGCGCCGTCCTCGGTGACCACCAGGGTGTGCTCGAACTGAGCGGTCCACTTGCCGTCCTTGGTCACCACGGTCCAGTCGTCGTCCCAGATCTCGTAGTCGAGCGACCCGAGGTTGATCATCGGTTCGATGGTGAACGTCATGCCCGGTTCCAGCACGGTCTCGACAGCAGGCTGATCGTAGTGCAGAACCACCAACCCGTTGTGGAACGTGGTGCCGATGCCATGCCCGGTGAAATCGCGAACCACGTTGTAGCCGAACCGGTTTGCGTAGGCTTCGATCACCCGGCCGACGATCGACAGAGCCCGCCCCGGCTTGACCGCCTTGATGGCCCGCATGGTCGCCTCGTGAGTGCGCTCGACGAGCAGCCGGTGCTCCTCGGAGACGTCGCCGGCCAGGAAGGTGGCGTTGGTGTCGCCGTGTACGCCGTCGATGTAGGCGGTGACGTCGATGTTGACGATGTCACCGTCCTCGACCACGGTCGAATCCGGAATTCCGTGGCAGATCACCTCATTCAGCGAGGTGCAGCAGGATTTGGGAAATGCCTTGTAGCCCAATGTCGATGGATAGGCGCCGTGGTCGATCATGTATTCGTGGGCGATGCGGTCCAACTCGTCGGTGGTGACGCCGGGAGCCACCGCCTTGCCGGCCTCGGCCAGTGCCGCTGCCGCGATCTGTCCCGCGACGCGCATCTTCTCGATCACCTCTGGGGTTTGCACCCAGGGTTCGCTGCCCTCCTGCACGGTGGACTTCCACGCGTATTCCGGCCGCGGGATCGACTTCGGAACCGGCAGGGTCGGTGACTGCACGCCGGGGCGCAGGGCGGTACGAACTGGCATGTGGACAGCTTAATCGTCAGCCCACCGACAACGCCCCCAGCGCCGTGCGCACCCGCTGCGGCAGCGACCCGCCGTGCTCGAGCCAGTCGTCCAGTGCGATGCGCACCGCCGCCATCGCGAGCGCGCCGATCAGGCGCGGCCGGGCGTCGTCCGGGGTCAGGTCGGCGAATCTGGGGGCCACCAACTCGGCGATCGCCGTCTCGTAACCGACGTAGATCTGCAGCGTCCAGGCGCTCAGCGCCGGCGACGACCGGGTCAGTACGGCCAGCTCACGCACCTGATCGCTGATCGTGTCGAAGCCGTCGCCGAGGTCTCCGAACGCGGCCACCACCGCTTCGTGCGCCGACAATCCGCTGGGCTGGGCGGCCAGTTGCGCGGTGATCACGTCCAGCCAGTGCCTGGTCATCCCGTCGGCGACGGCGTCCTCCTTTGAGGAGAAGTACCGGAAGAAGGTGGCCCGTCCGACCTCTGCCTCGGCGGCGATCTGTTCCACCGTGGTGGCTGCCAGCCCGCCGGCAGCCACCAGCGCGGCGGCGCATGCGGCGATCCGGTCGCGGGTGGCCTGCCGCTTGCGAATGTTGAGGGGAATCGGTTCGGTCATTTCACATATGAGACTACGTCTCATTTGAGACCCTGTCTCGCATGAGCGAAGAACGCGCCCCGAAAACCCTCGAAGCCTGGCAGTTCGTCCAGAAAATGCTCGGCGACATCACCGAGATCGTGAAAGGCGATGCCCGCGACGAGCGCGAACTGCTCGACGGGCTACGGGTGGTGTCCCGGGTGGCGGCACTGTGCTCGGAACTGTCGGTGGAGGCCGACCCCGAAGTGCCGTGGTTCTTCGACATGTGCTCGCCCACCCGGATGGTCGGCGGCCCCAATCCCGACGGCCGCTACCTACTCGCGATGATCCGCGGCGACCGCACCTACCGGATCACCGGAACCCGCGGCACCACCGCCTATCTGGGTTTTCAGGTGCTTGCCGGCAACCGGCATGACGCCGCGACGGATGGCCGCCTACCTCAGCGACACCGATCTGAAGCTCGACGGCGACACCTTCACGATCGTCGTGTCGGCCGAGCGGCCGGCCGGACTCGACGGCGCGCAATGGCTGCAGATCCCCGCCGACGCCGCCTCGATCGTGGTGCGTGAATACGTCGGCGACGCGGCCACCGAGACCCCGGCAACCCTGCAGATCGCGACCCTCGACGCCGGTCCCCCACAAGCGCTGACCGACGCCGAGGTGGCCGATCAGTTCACCGCGATGGCCTGGACGCTGATGAAGCTGACGACTCTGCACCGCACCATCAAGCCGGAACTGCTGACCCGGCCCAACGAGCTCGTCACCGCCGAGGCCGCCGCGCTGGGGTCCGCGGACACCACACCCGACAACCTCTACATGATCGGCACGTTCGACCTTGCCGACGACGAGACGCTGCAGCTCGAATTCATCCCGCCGGACACCCGCTACTGGAACGTGACGCTGGAGAACATCTGGCACGAGTGCATCGAGCCCCGGCGCCGACACAGTTCGGTGACGGACAAAGGCGTCGCGGCCGACGCCGACGGCAAGGTGCGAATTGCCATCGGCAACAAGGACTCCGACCACGGCCACTGGCTGGACACCGGCGGCCGTCGCCGGGGGTTCGTGGTGCTGCGCTGGCTGGACAATCCGGCTGCACCCGAGGTGAAGGTGACGGTGCGATGACCCAGCACCGTTTCGATCCCGACACGCTGATCGCCCAAGCCTGCACGATCGCAGACAGCGACGACTTCGGGGAACCCGACGGCTGGCGCAAGGATCTCACACGCCTGGCCGACGGGCTGGCAGGCGAAGCCCGGCTCAACGACCTGGGTATCGAGATCGCCGTCATGGACATCGTCAACCCGCTCGTTCACCGCCTTCGAATCATGCAGTGGCGCAAGGACAATCCGGCTGTTGCGGCTACCCCAGTCGAGCGGCCCATCTTCATCGTCGGTCAGCCTCGCACCGGCACCACCATCCTGTTCGACCTGCTGGCCCAGGATCCCGCGCTACGACCGCCCCTCACCTGGGAGGTCGACGCGCCATGGCCCTTGCCCCGACCCGATACCTACACCACAGATCCGCGCATCGCCCAGATCCAGGCGAACATCGAGATGTCCGAGCAGCTGGTGCCCGGTCTGTTGGCGCATCACCCGATGGGAGCACTGGTCGGGCAGGAGTGCGTGCGGATTTCGGCCGGACAGTTCTGCAGCATGATCTTCTCGACCCAGTACCGGCTACCCACGTACTACCGCTGGCTGCTCCACGATGCCGACCACCGCAACGCCTACCGCTACCACCGGATGTTCCTGCAACACTTGCAGTCCGGAGTGCCCGGGCCAGGTACCGCACCCCAGTGGCTTTTGAAATCGCCTGCCCATCTGTGGCAACTGGACGCGTTGGTCGCCGAGTACCCGGACGCGCTGATCGTGCAGACCCACCGCGATCCGCTCAACGTGATCTCCTCGATCGCCGCGCTCACCACGCACCTGCGTCGACTGGCCTCCGATCACAGCGACATCACCGAATGCGCCACGCAATCGCGCGAGGAGATCGTCGTCGGGCTGGAGAACTCGATGAAGGCCCGCGACTCCGGGATACTGGCCGCGGGCCAGATCGTCGACGTCCAGTTCGCCGACTTCATCCGCGATCCGTTCACCACGATCCGCGGCATCTACGAGGCACTGGACCGCGAGCTCACCCCGGTGGCCGAACAGCGCATGCGGGACTTCCTGGCTGCACACCCCGGGGACAACGGCGGCGCGCGCTACACGTGGAGCAACACCGGTCTTGATGCCGGGGAGGTTCGCGCCCAGGTCGCCGGCTATCAGGAGCGGTTCGGCGTCCCCACCGAAGCGCTGCGGTAACCGCTGCGAGAGCGCCCCTCTCATGAACCGGTAATGGTGTTACCGTACGGGGATGACTGAGGCACGGCGATGACCGAAACCGTTCATGTGCTGCAACTGCTGGACTACCGCGAGGTCGAGTCGAGCGCCGACCGGCTGGTACTCGAAATGGACAACCGGCCCGACCTCGCCAACGTCCGCGGCGCCCTGCAGGGCGGGCTGGTGGCCACCCTGATCGACATCGCGGCAGGGATGCTGGCCGGCAATGCCAGCGGGGTCGGCTACGACGTGACAACCGCCGACCTCAACATCCACTTCCTCGCGCCGATCATGGGAACGGCTCGCGCGGAGGCGAAGGTCGTACGGGCCGGTAAACGCCTCATCGTGACCTCGGTCGACGTCACCGACGTCACCCGCGACCGACTCGCGGCTCGCGCGACCCTTACGTTCGCGGTGCTCGAACCCCGCTGAGATCAGGACCGGCGCAGCGTTAGCTTCCAGTTGCGCCGCGGCCCACGGATATCCACCGAACCGCACACCACCTTGCCGGTCAGGATGATGTGTGGGGAACCGTCGGCCGGCGCGTCGCGACGGTGATCGTCGGCGCTGCCCACGATCACCTCGACGTCATCGATGGAGGCGCTCGCGCCGTCCGGCAACCGGATCTCCACCGACCCGAATTTCATGTCCAGCTCGATGACCACCATCGGCCCGGCGAACCGGGCCCGGGTCAGATCCAGCTCCACCGAGCCCATCCGGCGCACCAGTGCCAGCCGGGTCGGAACGGTCCATTCACCCTGACGTTTCAGTGAGCCGAGCACACCCCGCAACTCGACGCGGTCGGTGGCGGTGGTGACGATGGCTCCAGGTCCCGGCAGATCCCCCACCAGCGCATCGAGGTCCGAATGCAGACGGGCGTGCGAGACCATCGCCGAGCGCTCCTCGAACTCGGCGATGTCGATCAGTCCGAGTGCCACGGCATTGTGCAGCCGCCGCAGCGTGCCATTGCGGTCCGCATCGGAGACCCGTAGGTCCACAGATTGTTCATTGATCCCTGTCATGGCAGGTTCAACGGTACCGCCGTTCAGGCCAGGTAGTCCGGGGGCAGGCTGTCGAACATGGTCTTGCACATCCGCACCGCGTACTCCGAGCTGCCGCCACCGACGATCAGCGCAGCGAACGCCATGTCCCCGCGGTAGCCGGCGAACCAGGAGTGCGAGCCCCCCATGAACTCGGCCTCTCCGGTCTTGCCGCGCACATCGCCGAGCCCGTTGAGATCCTTGGCCGTGCCGTTGGTCACCACCAACCGCATCATCGGCCGTAGTCCGTCCACCATCTTCGGGCTGATCGGCGCCCCCGCGCGGTCGACCATGGTCTGGCGGCCCTCGATGAGTTGCGGCACCGGCGTCCTGCCCGCCGCGACGGTCGCGGCCGCCAGCGCCATGCCGAACGGGCTGACCAGCACCTTGCCCTGACCGAAGCCGTCCTCGGTGCGCTCGGCCAGGTCCACCGTCGGCGGCACCGAACCGGTCAACGTGTTGAGGCCGTCCACCTGGTAGTCGGTACCGATGCCGTAGCGCGCAGCAGCCTGGGTGAGACCGCGCGGCGGCATGCGGCTGGCGAGTTCACCGAAGGTGGTGTTGCACGAATTGGCGAATGCGCGTGACATCGGAACGGTGCCGAGATCGAATGCGTCGTAGTTGGTGACGGTCCGGTGCCCGATGTCGAGCGTGCCGGGGCAACCCAAAAGGGTGTTGGGCGTGGCCATGTCGCGCTCGATGGCCGCGCCCGCGGTGACCATCTTGAAGGTCGATCCGGGCGGGAACTGGCCCATCGTGGCGAGCGGTCCGATGGCGTCGGCGGCCCCGTTCTGCGCGACGGCCAGGATCTCGCCGGTGGACGGTTTGATCGCGACGATCATCGCCTGCTTGCCCGTGGTGTTGACCGCGTTCTGTGCGGCGTCCTGCACGGAGCGGTCCAGGCTGATGGTGATCGACGGTGCCGGATCACCGGGCACCTCGTTGAGCACGTCGACATCGACGCCGTTCTGATTGACCGTGACGACCCGCCAGCCCGGCTGACCGTCGAGCTGGTCGGCCACCGATCTCTTGACCTCGTTGACGATCGCCGGGGCGAAAGTCTCGTCGGTGGGCAGCATTTCGGGTTGCGGGGTGATGACGACGCCGGGCAGCCGGCCGATGGCGGGCGCGATCCGGTCGTTGTCGGCTTGCCTCAGCGTGATCAGGCTCATCGGCTGCGCGGACGCGCTGGCCTGTTCGGCAAGTCGCTGCGGGTCGCCCAGGGCGGGGTCGAATCCCCGCAGGGCGTCGGCGGCCGCACGGGACGTCGGCATCAGCGCGGCACCGGCCGCTCGCGCGTCGAGTGCGTAGGCATAGATGTAGCCGGGCACCAGCACGTCGGTACCGCCACGCTCGTTGACCGATGCCCGTCGCGGCGCGTCGGCCCGCAGGGCAAAGGTCTGGTGCTCACCCAGCCTGGGGTGCAGTCCGGTGGCGCTCCAGCGCACCTCCCACCGACCCTCGTCGCGGATCATGTTGAGTTGGCCGTCGTAGGTCCAGCTGCGGTTCTTCGGCAGGTGCCAGGTGTAGCGGTAGGTGACGCTGCCGGTGTCCCCGGCGTACTTCGAACCGAGGATCTGCGCGTCGAGTCCGGTGGCCTGCAAACCGTTCCACGCCTCACCGAGGGCGGTTTTGGCATCGTCGGGCCGGTCGGCCAGCGCCGCCGCGGCGGCGGTGTCACCAGTGGCCAGCGCCGCGAAGAACTGTTCGGCGGCGGGCTCGGGCCCGTCGGGCCGCGGGGTGCAGGCACTGAGCGCCGTGGCCCCGAGGACCGCGATGACCGTCAACAGGCCTGCGGTCCGTGTGACTGATGATGTTTGAGTTGCCATTGAGGCTGATGTTAGAAACGTCGACGCCGGAATCGTCGGAGGCGCACCGATACCGAACCGAGACTGTGGTGAGACCGACGAGTTGCCCGCTTCACACGTCCAGCGCACTCAACAGGATTTCGAGGCCGCGCCGGAACTCCTCATCGGGCCCGATCCCTGCGGCGGCAGCCGCGGTCTCCGACAACAGCGGGTAGTCGCCGGCCGGCAAACCCGCCAGGACCTGAGTTCCGGGCCCGGCCAGGCTTCCCAGTGTCTCGATCTCAAGCGCTCCGAAGATGTAGGCGAGCAGTGCCCGGAACGCGTAGACCCGTCGCCTGCCGTCATATCCGGCGGCTGTGAGCACGCCGAGCACCGACTCACCCCAGCACAGTGACGCCGGCGAGCGGTGCCGATGCGTGAGCATCAGCGGTGCCACCGCCGGATGCCGCGCAGTCGCCGTACGTACCCGCTCGGCGAGCTCAGCGAGCTGGTGGCGTGTCGATCCCCGCGGCAACGCGAGGTCGACTCCGTCGAGCACGAGGTCCACCACCATCGCTTCGAGCTCGTCCCGATCGGCCACGTAGCGATACAGCGACATGGTGCCCATGCCCAACCGACGAGCGACAGCACGCATCGACAGACCCGCCAGCCCGTCGGTGTCGACGACCTCGAGCGCGGCGGCGGCAACCTGACGTTGGGTGAGTGAGCGTGGGCGAGGCATGACGATTGACAGCGTACACCGTACTCCTATAGCGTCCAATCATAGGCGTACAGCGCACTCTAACCAGGAGGAGCCGTGACCACATCCGCCTCACCCAAGGCGCCCACAACCATCGGCCGATACCAATTCCGCAGTGTCACAGGCGAACACATACCGGTGCCCGATCCGAGCGATCTGGTCCACCTACAGTTCAGGCGCTTCGCCGGCTGTCCGATCTGCAATCTGCATCTGCAGTCCTTCGTCGCCCGGCATGCCGAGATCAACGCCGCGGGCATCCGCGAAGTGGTCTTCTTCCACTCCCCTGCCGCCGAATTGGCCGAGCACACAGCGGATCTGCCGTTCGCGACGGTCGCCGACCCGGACAAGGACATCTACCGGCAGTTCGGCGTGGAGTCCAGCCCCCGCGCCCTGCTCGATCCCCGCAGCTGGCCAGCGATCATCCGGGGCAGTGCCCTGACCCTGCGCGGGCGATTCCGCGCCCCGGCCGGCCGGCAGGCCGGTGGACGACTAGGGCTACCCGCGGATTTCCTGATCGCACCGGACGGCGTGGTACTCGCGGCCAAATACGGCGCTCACGCCGACGATCAATGGTCGGTCGACGAGCTGCTGGCACGAGCCGCCGCCGGACAGCGATGACGCCCGGGCCCGACGCGCTCAGTCGAGCAGGATGGTGGCGAACGTGCCGACCTGTCCGAAGCCGATGCGGGCGTACGTCGCCCGGGCCACGGTGTTGTAGCTGTTGACGTACAGGCTCGCGATACGGCCCGAGGCCACCACGGCGGCCGCCAGCGCAGCCGTCCCGGACGTGCCGAGCCCATGGCCCCGCCACTCCGGATGCACCCACACACCCTGGATCTGGCCGACCGTGGGCGACTGCGACCCGACCTCCGCCTTGAACACCACCTCGCCGCGCTCGAACCGGGCCCACGCCCGTCCCGCGGCGATCAGGCTGGCGATGCGGCGACGGTAACCACGTCCACCGTCGCCCAACCGCGGGTCGACACCGACCTCGCCGATGAACATGTCGATGGCCGCCACCAGGTAGGTGTCGAGTTCCTCCATCCGCACCGGGCGGACCGCCGGGTCGATCGCGCAGATCGGCATCGAGTTCAACGCCATCAGCGGCTGCTGCTCGCGGACGTCGCGGGCCGAACCCCACACCGATTCCAGCCGACGCCACATCGGCATCACCAGCTCGGCGCGGCCCACCACCGAGGAGCAGCGCCGCGCGGTGCTCATCGCCTTGTCCGAGAAAGCCTTGAGATCCTCGGTGTCCCCGCGCAGCGGGATCAGATTGGGCCCGGCGTAACACAGCGATTCGGTGACGCCGCGCCGCGTCCACAGCTCCCCGCCGATCGCGCCGTGCTCGACGCCGAACTCGGCGACACGCGCGGCCACCATGCACGACCCCACCGGGTCCTCGTCGAACACCTGCAGGCAGGAGGTGGCGTCACGCACCACGGACACTCGTCGCTCGTCGACGAGTCGAAACAGCGGCGGAGCCGACATTGGCGATTCCCTCTGCTCAAGCCAAGGCTGGGTGACCCCGCTCACAGGGTCGCTATCAGCTTACGGTCACCACAGGCGAACCGCTGGCATCATCTGAACCCGCGGATTCCGCCAGGCGCATCGCCTCTTCGATCAGGGTCTCCACGATCTGCGCCTCGGGCACGGTTTTGATGACCTCACCCTTGACGAAGATCTGGCCCTTGCCGTTACCGGAGGCAACGCCCAGATCTGCCTCTCGGGCCTCGCCCGGACCGTTGACCACACAGCCCATCACCGCGACCCGCAGCGGGACGTCGAGTCCGTCCAGCCCCGCGCTCACCGCGTTGGCCAGCGTGTACACGTCGACCTGGGCGCGCCCGCAGGACGGGCAGGACACGATCTCCAGGCCACGCGGTCGCAGATTCAGCGACTCCAGGATCTGATTGCCGACCTTGACCTCTTCGGCCGGCGGCGCCGACAGGGACACCCGGATGGTGTCGCCGATGCCCTCCGACAGCAACGCGCCGAACGCCACCGCGGACTTGATGGTGCCCTGGAACGCCGGACCCGCCTCGGTGACACCGAGGTGCAGCGGGTAGTCGCACTGGGCGGCCAGTTGGCGGTACGCCTCGACCATGATCACGGGGTCGTTGTGCTTGACGCTGATCTTGATGTCGCCGTAGCCGTGCTCCTCGAACAGCGACGCCTCCCACAGCGCGGATTCGACCAGCGCCTCAGGCGTGGCCTTGCCGTACTTCTGCAGCAGCCGCGGATCCAGCGAGCCGGCGTTGACGCCGATCCGGATCGGGATGCGCGCATCCCCGGCGGCCTTGGCCACCTCTTTGACCCGGCCGTCGAACTCCTTGATGTTGCCGGGGTTGACGCGCACGGCGGCACAGCCGGCGTCGATCGCGGCGAAGATGTACTTGGGCTGGAAGTGGATGTCGGCGATCACCGGGATCTGGCTGTGCCGGGCGATCTCGGCGAGCGCGTCGGCGTCCTCCTGCCGGGGGCAGGCCACCCGCACGATGTCGCAGCCCGAGGCGGTGAGTTCCGCGATCTGCTGCAACGTCGAGTTGATGTCGTGCGTCTTGGTGGTGCACATGGACTGCACCGCGATCGGGTGCTCGCTGCCGATGCCGACACCGCCCACGTCCAGCTGACGGGTCTTGCGGCGCGGCGCCAGGGTCGGCGCCGGGGGCGCGGGCATTCCCAAACCGATGGACGTCATGTTGTCGGTTCTCCTACTGGAAGATGCTGAGTGGGTTGACCAGGTCTGCGGTCACGGTCAGCAGCATGTAGCTGACCACTACCAGCAACACCACGTACGTGGCGGGCATGAGCTTGAGGTAGTTGACCGGGGCTGCGGCCACTTTGCCGCGGGCCGCCCGGAACATGTTGCGGATCTTCTCGTACGTCGCCACCGCGATGTGGCCACCGTCGAACGGCAGCAGCGGCACCAGGTTGACCGCGCCGAGCACAAAGTTCAACTGCGCCAGGAAGAACCAGAACGCCACCCACAGCCCGGCCTCGACCGTCTCGCCACCGATGATGCTCGCGCCGACGACGCTGATCGGGGTCTCCTTGTCGCGCTCACCGCCGCCGATCGCGTCTACCAGGGCCCCGATCTTGGTCGGGATCTTGGCCAGCGAGTGGGCCAACTGGACACTCATGTCGCCGGTGAACGAGATCGTCGCGGGCACCGCGGTGATCGGGTTGTACTGCGTCGGCGGCTTGACGGGGACGGCGCTGACGCCGATCGCGCCGACGGTGGCCGCTTCCTTGGCGTCCGCGCTGGTGAACCGTTGCGTCTGGGTCACGTCGACGACGGTGGTGATGGTCTGACCGTCACGCTTGAGTTCGATGGACACCGGACCGTTGAGTTTGCGGACCGCTGCGGCCATCGCGGAGAAATCGGACACCTGCGTGTCGCCGACCTTGACGATCTCGTCACCGGCCAGGATCCCGGCCTTCGCCGCCGGCCCGGCACCTTGGCACTCACCCATCTTCTCCAGGGTCAGTTGCGGTGCGACACAACCCGTTTCACCCACGATGGCGGTGGTGGGCTGGTTGATGTTGGGCAGACCCCACATGATCGCGATGGCGTAGAGGAGCACGAACCCGATGATGAAGTTCATCGCGGGCCCGGCGAACAACACCGCGACGCGCTTCCACACCTTCTGCTTGTACATCGCATACGGCCGGTCTTCGGGTGCGATCTCGTCGACCGACGTCATGCCGGCGATATCGCAGAACCCACCCAGCGGGATCGCCTTGAGGCCGTACTCGGTCTCCCCCAGCCGGTTGGGCCGCCGCGTCGACCACAGCGTCGGGCCGAAGCCCACGAAGTAGCGTCGCACCTTCATCCCGGTGGCGCGCGCCACCCACATGTGCCCGCATTCGTGCAGGGCCACCGATACCAGGATGGCCAGCGCGAACAGCGCGATGCCGATAACGAACATCATTTGGTGACGAGCCCTTTTCTGACGGATTTCTGCTCGACCGTGCGCCGTGCCAGTTCCTTGGCCCACCGCTGCGCGTCGAGTACTTCTTCCACGGTAGCGGGTTCGGCGGCCCACTGGTCGGCAGCGTGCAACACGTCACCGACGGTTTGCACAATCGCCGGGAACGGGATGCGGCCCGCGAGGAACGCCTCGGCCGCCTCTTCATTGGCGGCGTTGTACACCGCGGTCAGGCATCCCCCGCCGGTTCCGGCCGCCCGCGCCAGGTTCACCGCGGGGAACACTTCGTTGTCCAGCGGCAGAAATTCCCAGGTGGAGGCGGTGGTGAAGTCACAAGAAAGGGCCGCACCCGGTACCCGTGCCGGCCAGCCCAGCGCCAGTGCGATCGGCAGTTTCATGTCCGGTGGGCTGGCCTGGGCCAGTGTCGAGCCGTCGGTGAAGGTGGCCATCGAGTGCACGATCGACTGCGGATGCACCACGACCTCGATGCGCTCGTAGTCGATGCCGAACAGGAGGTGGGTTTCGATCAACTCCAGGCCCTTGTTGACCAGGGTGGCCGAGTTCAGCGTGTTCATCGGGCCCATGGACCAGGTCGGATGCTTGCCGGCCTGCTCCGGGGTGACCGATTCCAGGTCGGCGGCCGACCATCCGAGGAACGGACCGCCCGACGCGGTGAGCACGATCTTGGCGACCTCGTCGGCGGTGCCGCCCCGCAGGCACTGGGCCATCGCGGAGTGTTCGGAGTCCACCGGGACGATCTGACCGGGTCCGGCCGCCTTGAGCACCAGGGGGCCACCCGCGACGAGTGACTCCTTGTTGGCCAGGGCCAGCCGCGCACCGGTGGCCAGGGCGGCCAGTGTCGGCGCCAGCCCCAACGCCCCGACCAGCGCGTTGAGCACCACATCGGCTTCGGTGTTCTCGACGAGGCGGGTTGCCGCGTCGGGCCCGGCATAGGTCACGTCGCCGACCTTCTCCGCGGCGGCCGCGTCGGCCACCGCGATGTTGGTCACGCCGGTCGCGGCGCGCTGGGCGGCGAGCAGGTCGGGGTTACCCCCACCGGCAGCCAGGCCGACGACCTCGAACCGGTCCGGATTGGCTGCGATGACGTCGAGTGCCTGCGTGCCGATGGATCCGGTGCTTCCGAGGATCAGCACGCGCTGCCGCGCCGGGGAATCGCTCACCAGACCATTGTGCCGCGCTGTGACCGGCGTCCCCTAATGCGTACGGGCCGACGGGTCGGCGGTGGCCTCGATCTTGAGTACCACCCCGTCGCGGATGGTCAGCACCACGACGGCGAACAGCCGGCGCCGGTCGTAGGCCAGCAGCACCGGCTCGGCCGCGCACACCACCGTCGCGCCTGGTCCGAGGTAGCGGAGCAGGTTTGTCGCGACGTCCCGGCGGCCGTGGTTGACCTGACGCAGGGCCGGGTCGGTGAGCACGGTGCCGACCCCCCAGACACTCGGGTCGAGCACCGAGGCCAACGCCGCCACGTCGCCGTTGGCACACGCGGTGATGAACGCATCGGTGACCTGTCGGTGCTCGTCGGTGCTGACCTCATCCAGCGTCGGCGCGGCGCCGGTCACCTTCGTCCGGGCGCGGCGCGCCAGCTGGCGGCACGTTCCGACCGGGCGTCCCACGGTGTCGGCGATGTCGTCGAACGGGATCCGGAAGATGTCGTGCAGTACGAATGCAACGCGCTCGCCGGGACTGAGCCGGGTCAGCACCGCCAGCAGTGCCGAGCCGACCTGGTCGTCGAGCGTGACGCGGTCTGCCGGGTCGGAGCCGACAGCCGCGGTGGTGTCCAGTGCCGCCGAGCCGTCGGGGCGCTCGAACCGAGCCCGGGCCGACCGCAGGAGGTCCAGGGACAGCCGGCCTGCCACCACGGTCAACCAGGCGCGAACGTCATCGAGATGTTCCTGGTCGGCGCCGGCCAGCCGCAGAAACGCCTCCTGGGCGATGTCCTCGGCGTCGCCGATGTCGCCCAGCATGCGGTAGGCGAGGTTGACCAGATAGGGATGGTGGTCGCGCCACGCCGCCTCGAGACCGGCAGATCCGTTCATGTGTCTACGACGAATCCGCGGCCCGAAAAGTTACTCGCGGCCTTGAATTGGTGCCGCTGTAACTTTTCGGACGGCCGCCCCGTCCTTGATTGCATGAACACAATTCTCGTCACGGGCGCAACCGGCAATGTCGGCCGCCCGCTTGTCACCGAACTCGTCCGTGCCGGTGCCCAGGTGCGCGCGGTCACCCGTGATCCGCAGACCGCGGCATTCCCTCCCGGCGTCGAACTGGTCCCGTCGGCCGCCGAGGGCATGGCCGGCGCATCGGCGGTATTCCTCAATTCCCGGGCGCTGGGGCAGGAGCTGGCCGCGACGGTCGAACTGGCCCGCGCCGCCGGGGTGCAGCGCCTCGTCGCGTTGTCGGCGATCAATGCCGATGACGACGACTCCCGCCAACCGTCACGTGTGCGCGGGGACCGCAACCGCGAGGTCGAGGAGCTGGCCGTGGCCTCCGGCCTGGAGTGGGTCAGCCTGCGCCCCACCGTGTTCGCATCCAACTTCGCCGGCATGTGGTCGGCGCAGATCCGGGCCGGCGATGTGGTGAGCGGACCGTATGCCGGCGCGTCTACCGCAGTGATCGTCGATGCTGACATCTCGGCCGTCTCTGCGGTCGCGCTGCTCACCGATGACCTTGTGGGACAGCGCATTCCGCTGACCGGCCCACAGGCGCTGACCAACACCGAACTGGTGGCCACGATCGGGCGCGTGCTGGACCGGCCGCTGCACTATCACGAGGTGCCCACCGAGGTGGTGCGGCAGCGGTTCGTCGATCTGGGTTTTCCGCCCGCGTTCGCCGATGCCTACATGGGCCTGTTGGCCGACACGGTCGAAAGGCCCGCACTGGTCACCCACGAGGTGGACAAGATTCTCGGGCGGCCGGCCACGCCGTTCGCCGATTGGGTAGCCGACCACCGCGAGATTTTCGCCAATAACTGAGGAGGACAAGACATGTCGGAACACGTGACCGAGCCCCACCCACCGCGGTGGCTCAAGCCGATGAACAGGGTGATGATGGCGGTGCAGAGCCTCGGCATCCCGACCGGCCCTGCGATGGTACTCACCGTTCCGGGCCGCAGGACGGGTAAACCCCGCAGCACTCCGATGACGCCGTTCGACCACGACGGCGGGCTCTACACCGTTGCCGGCTACCCCGGCTCGGACTGGGCGGCCAATGCCCGCGCCGCCCGTACCGGAACGCTGACCCGGGGCCGACGGTCCCGGACGGTCAGGATTGTCGAACTCACGCCGGACCAGTCGCGTCCGGTGCTGCGAGCGTTCGCGGTCAAGGTTCCGGTCGGTGTCGGGTTCGCCAAGCGCAGCGGCCTGGTGGTCGACGGCACACCCGACGAGTTCGAGGCACTGGCAGGACGTTTGACGGTGTTTCGGTTCGATCCGGCCTAGCGCGCCGCGGACAACCGGTCGGCTAAGCGGAGTGGCCCGCGGACACCGGACCGACGGCACGGCGGATCGAGATGTCTCCCGATCCGGTGCGGGCCTGGAGCCTGAAGGTCTCGTCGCCGTCGGCCGGGCCGTCCGAAGACTGCAACCCGTTGTCGACAGTGCCGGAGTGGGTCTTGAGTTCGAGCCGCGCGGCAGTGCCCTCCGGAATGCCGACTTCGACCTCGCCGCTGCCGGTTTGCGCACTCAGTGCACCGTTGACGGCTACGGCGATGGTGACAGAACCCGAGGCGGTTTGATGCCTGGCGTGACCGCGCAGCGTTCCGACGGTCAGGCTGCCGCTGGCCGCCTGGAACTTCAGATCGCCATCCACTCGGTCGATCTGCGCGTCGCCGGACGCCGTGGCGATCCGCGCGTTGCCCGTCAGATCGCCGACGGTGATGTCACCGGAGGCGCTGTCTGCCTTGAGGTTTCCCACGAGAGTGGCCACCCGCATCGCTCCGCTGGCCGTGGCGAGGCGGCAGTCCGAGTACCCACCGTCGGCGTCGATGTCGGCCGACGCCGAGGACAGGTTCAGCCGGGAGCCGGTCGGCAGGGCGATGTCGACGCGGACCGCTCCCCCGCGCCCCATCGACAGGACCTTCCGGCCTGCGGTCACCACGAGGGTGCCGTCGTGAAAATCGATCCGGGCCTGCTCGGCCGCACGCACGTCGGAGGTGCGTTCGGGATCCCGCGGCTTGATGTCGACGACGGTGTCGTCGCGGTCGGTGGCTGCCAGGTGCACCGAGCCGGCAACGACTTCGACGACGGCCGTGATGGGTTCGGCGGTGTGGAACTTGGGCATCGGTTTCTCCTGTCGATCGGTCAGCGGACCCAGCCGCTGAAGGTCTTGTCGGTGCCGCGACTCGGACGCCCGGTCCGACCGAGGGCCGCTGCGGCGGAACGTACGAGCCAGGCATTCACGGACACACCGTCGCGTCGAGCGGCGGCCTCCACTCCGGCACGAAGGCTGTCCGGGAGTCGTAGTGACACGCGCCAGGTACCGCCGTCGCCGTCGTCGGGGACGTCCACGACGGGCTGCGCGGGAGCGTCGGCCTCCGCGGACTCGACCGCGAACTCGGGGTCACGCCCGTTGAGCCGGACGTGGACGGATCCGGGAGCGAGTTCACGGGTGATCTGCTCGGCCGCCTCGGACAGCGCCTCCAGCAGTGCCAGCCGCAGCGCCGAATCCAGTGGCACGGTCAGTCGCTGGGCCAACGCCTCGGCCTCGACTCCTCCCGCCGCGGCGGCCACGCCGAGTTCGTGCCGGACGGTGTCGACATACGGCTGCAAGTCCATGCTGTCATATTGACATCATTTCGATGTCATCACAAGCAGCATGTTGACGCAATTCCACCGCGGCGCGCGCTGACGGACCACCTCGGCGCGACCGTATGCTCAGGCGGATGAACTCCGCCGAGGACGCCCGGACGATCCCCGTCACTGCTCGGACCGAGTACCTGACCAGCCGCCACGGGGCGACCCTGGCCGCGGCGGGCACCGCGGGAGTGGCCGGCCTGGCCGCACTGGTGGGCCTCAACTACCTCGGGGCACCAAGCCTTCTCACTGCAGTGGTCGCGGCACTGCTCGTCACCGTGGCGTTGGGCACGGCCACGTACGGGCGCCTGGAGAAGCCGGGCGCGGTGCTGATCACGGTCGATGCCGACACCGTCTATCTCGGCGATGAGACCCACGCGATCGTCAGTTACCCGTTGTCGTCGCTGACGGCAGTGAGCCGAGCAGGTCCGGCCGGTGAGACCGCGGCGACGACCAACACCCGGCGCCTGACGGTTCGTGGCCAGAACTACCTGACACTCACCTTCGCCACCGGCAGTGACGCCACCAACGGCACCGACGAGTGGCGGGTGGCTGTCGTCGGATCCGATCCCGCGGCAGCCGAGATCCTGCGCCGCCTGCGGGCGACGCTGCCCGATGCCGAACCCGACGACGTCGAGACGCCTGCCGCGCCGTCGACGCCCAACCCCACATCGCGGATCGCCGACGCCGGTACCGACGAGGCGGCAAAACGGTTGTGGGAGGAAGCATCCCGGCGCCACAACGAGATCCTGAGCGCCTATGGCAGTTACGAACTGGACCCGACGATGATGCTGCGCTATCCAGCCATCACCGATGTGACGGTCGATACCACCCAAACTTTCCACGTCGCGCTCGATGAGGCAGCGGCCCTGCGCACCGAGGACTATCCGGGCAACAGGAGCCTGGCCGACGCCTACCAACAGGCAGTGGTCACGCTGCGCCGAGCCTGGATCGCCTGCGAATCACACGGCAAGAAGGTCGGCACCACCTATCTCGAACCGGCCGACCAGACCGAATTGGACACTGCGCTCAAGCTTTACAACCACGCGGAATCGAGTACGGCACCAGCCGAGCAGGCGGCGTATTACGGGCGGGTCCGCGACATCGTCACCAAACTCGTCGACCGCGGCGTCCTGCATCCACCCAAAGTCCAACTGGTGCAGCTGGAAGGCGTCACCCGGCGGTCCATCGAGGCCGCAAGGCCGAGCTGAACTCAGTGGCCGCAAGGCCGAGCTGAACGCAGTGGCGGCCCAGCTGACGAGTCAGATCGCGCCCGGCGCGAGGAATTCTCCGGTGAGCGAGTACGTCCCCGTCGCCTCTTCGACACCCGCGAGCTCGATCCGGACCGCCAACCGGTGCTCGTCGATCTCCCGGTCCGTCAGCCAGATGTCGACGGCCTCGCGTTCGTAGGGCTCCAGGGCGCCGCGTTGCATCGCCTGTGCGCGAACGGATTCGAAAGCCTGCTGCGAGATGTCATCGAAGGAGAAGGTCTGCCGTCCCGAGTTGTACGACTCGTCGGTGATCTCGGGCAACTCTCCCGGTACGACGATGATCTGGCCGGCTCGGTCACCGGTCTGGAAATCGAGCATCACACCGCCGTTGGTCTGGACTTCGCTCGGGCGCGCTGTCGGTGTGGCCCGGTGTGTGCCCCGGATCTCGAAGTTGGTCAGCACCCGGTCTGAGGGGGCGATCCCGGCGAGCGCCAAGCCGTCTCGCGCCTTCTGGAACGAGACCGCGAAATCTGCCGGGTCGAAGATCTCGCCCACGGTGCCATCGGGCAGCGCGTCGATGGTCTTGCTGCCGAAAGTACCGGTCAGAATCACCGGAGCGCCGGGGCCCGACCGCTTGATCTCCAGGGTGTCCAGTTTGCTGAGCCGGCCCTGTGAATCAAGTTGGCGCACCATCTTGTCGACGATCGCGTTCAGATCGGTCGACGCGATGTCGGTGGCGAGAAATGTGCTGTCTTTGCGCTGAACTCGCGGCGATGGAGTGGTGAACGCGTCTCCGCCGTTGTTGATGTACACGGTCGTCGTGTCGCCGTTGGTCGGGTCGAGCACTGTCCCGTAATCCGACCCGCTGCCGGTGAGGCGGACATCGAGCAGATTGTTGGCCGCGGCCGGGCCGAATTGCGCGGTGATCGCGCGGATCATGCCGTCCCGTCGGACATTCAGATTCATGCTCTTGGACTTGGGCCCGGCGTCGGCACGCGGCGCCGCGGGGGCCGATGCGTTGGTGAGCGAGATGTGCCAGGCATCGCCGACGCCGAAGATCACCGTGAGCGCCACCAGGATGGTGACCGCCGGATAGATCACCGCCCACTTGCCGGGCTGATCGTGGAACTCGGGTGGGCGGGCCGGCTCGCGGGGCGGCAGCCGCTTGGGTGGCAACACGGTATCGGGGCTGTCGGTCAGTGACCGGAAGTCACCGCGCGACATCGAGGCGATCCACCGCGCCTGATAGGCGGTGTCGTGCGGCGGGCTGATCGTCGCGGTCACCAGCGTCGGCTGCAGATCATCCTCGGCGAGGATACTGCGGGTCAGTGCGTCAACCCGTACCGGCACCATTTCGCCGAGGGTCTGCTCGACGAACGGATCGAGTTCGGAGACGCGTGATGGCCGGGGCGTCAGCGCGACTCCCCCGACGATCAGTGGAATCGACAGCAGCAGCGCGACCCACCAGGAGTTATAGGCGCCCAGTCCGATGCCGAGAGCGATGAGCACACCGGCCGCGCCGGCCTGGCCGACCCGCACCGTCCGCTTCACCGTCGCTCCTCTGCACTGTTTGCTTTTTCAAAAGCATAGGGCGATCTGGGCGAGCTGCTCTACTGCACCTTCGCGATGATCGTCTCGGCGAACTGCTCGATGGGACCGCGGAATCGGTCGACGCCGCTGGCGCCGTTGGGCATTGAGAGCCAGGGCGCACACATCACCGCGGTGATCCCGTGATCCTCGGCCCGCTTGTACAGGTCCGGCGAGGGCGGATCCAGCAGTGCCAGGATGATGTCGAACGGCTCGTCCTGCCGCCCGTAGTCACGGCGCAGTTCGGCCAACCTGGCGGTGTAGCGGGTGGCCTGCTCCAGGGTGTACGCGTAGCCGATCCAGCCGTCGCAGGATCGGGCCGCACGCCGCAGCGCCGCCTCTGATTCACCGCCGCACAGGATCGGCACGGGGGCGGGCGGATGAGGTTCGATCATCAGCTCGGGAATCGAGTAGTACCGCCCTTCGTACGACACCCAGCCGCCGCGCCAGATCTCGCGCAGCGCCGGGATCATCTCGTCCAGCCGCTTACCGCGAGTATCGAAATCCTGGCCCATGAGCTCGAATTCCTCACGCATCCAGCCGACCCCGACCCCGAGGGCCACCCGCCCACCGGAGATCACCGCGGCCGTCGCCACCTGCTTGGCGACCTCGAGCAGCGGACGCGCGGGCGCCACGTACACGGCGTTGGAGAACTGCAACCGGCGGGTCAGCGCCGCCATTGCCCCGATCAGTACCCAGGAGTCCGGCCACGCTGTCTCCGGTGCCCACGGCGGCTTGCCCGTCGACGAGTCCGGGTACGGCGACGACAGCTCGCGCGGATAGATCATGTGATCCGAGCAGACCATGCCGTGATAGCCGGCCTCGTCGAGCAACGGCGCCACCGCCAGCGCGTCGGCGGTGTCCATGAATGCCGTACCGCTCCAGAACTGCATCTGCGACCTTCCGTGTATTCCGGTGTGTTCATCGGCAGCATGGACACATGCCCACGCTGCTCTGGTTCCGGCGAGACCTGCGGTGCCACGACCATCCCGCCCTGTTGGAAGCCGCACGAGAAGGCGGCGAGGTACTGGCCTGCTACGTGCTCGATCCGCGACTGGAGGCATCCGCGGGTGCACGTCGCCTGCAGTATCTGTACCGGGCGTTGCGCAACCTGTCCGACAACCTCGACGGAAAACTTCTGGTGACTCGTGGCCGACCAGAACAGCGGATTCCGGTTATGGCCCGGGCCATCGGCGCCACCTCGGTGCACGTCTCGCAGGACCACTCGCCGTTCGGCCGGCGCCGCGACGACGCGATCCGGGCCGCCCTCGGCGAGATCGCCCTGTGTACGACAGGATCGGGCTATCTGGTGTCGCCCGGGAGGATCACCAAATCGGATGGAGCGCCGTATCAGGTCTTCACGCCGTTTTTCCGCGCCTGGCGCCGGCACGGCTGGCGCATGCCTGCGGATTCCGGGCCCGATTCCGCGCGCTGGATGGACCCGGCCGACATCTCTGACGACGTCGGCGCCCGCGTCGACATTCCTTCTGTCACAGTCCAACTGACGTTCGAAGCAGGAGAAGACGCGGCGCGGTCGCAGTGGCGGGAATGGGTGGCGGAGGAATTGGCCGATTATGCGGCCCGGCGCGACCGCCCCGACCTCGATGCCACCAGCCGGATGTCGGCACACCTCAAGTTCGGCGCCATCCACCCACGCTCCATGGCCGTTGACCTCGACTCCAACGACGAGTCCTACCTGAGGGAGCTGGCCTTCCGCGATTTCTATGCCGCGGTGCTGTACCACTGGCCCGACAGCGCGTGGCGAAACTGGAACCGCGATTTCGACGCGATCGAAGTGGACGACGACGAGGCGGCCCGGCAGGCATTCGAGGCGTGGAAGGACGGCCGGACCGGCTTCCCCATCGTCGATGCCGGGATGCGCCAGCTCGCCTCGACAGGGTTCATGCACAACCGGGTGCGCATGATCGTGGCCTCGTTTCTCGTCAAGGACCTGCACCTGCCATGGCAATGGGGTGCGCGCTGGTTTCTGGACCAGTTGATCGACGGCGATCTGGCCAACAACCAGCACGGGTGGCAGTGGGCGGCCGGTTGCGGCACCGACGCCGCACCGTACTTCCGCGTTTTCAATCCGAACCTGCAGGGCGCGAAGTTCGACCCCGACGGCGACTACATCCGACGCTGGATACCGGAGTTGGCCGATGTCGCCGATGTGCACAAACTCGGCGCCGGCCGACCGCGGTCCTATCCGGAACCGCTCGTCGACCACGCCGAGGAGCGACAGGAGGCCCTGCGGAGGTACCGGCGTCTCGGTTGAACCCCCAGGGCCGGCGTACGACGCAGTGTCGTATGTCAGAATGTGCGGAAGCCAAGCCTGAAGCCAGTTCGATCCGGAGGAGCAACCGTGGCCAGCACCGAAGTGGAGCGCAACAACGGCGTCGACGTCGAGGAAGTGCCGTCCGCAGCGTGGGGCTGGTCGGATCTGAACATCAAGGTGATCCACCTCGGCGGCATCCTGTCCGCGATCTTCCTGCTGGTCATGATGCGCGGCAACCACATCGGCTGGGTCGAGAACTGGTTCCTCATCTCGTTTGCCGCGATCATCTTCCTGGCCGTGATCCGCAACATCTGGCTGCGTCGCCGCGGCTGGATCCGCTAGCCGCGCACCGTGCCCGCCGGCCCTACAACCGGGCCGGCACATCGATCGAGGTATCCACCGGTCGCATCGGGCGAATCAGCCCCTCCTGGGCGAACGACGCCAGCAACTCGCCATCCTCGGTATGCACCTGACCGCGGACATATGACATCCCCTGTCCGGCCGCGGTGCTCTCGTGGCTGTAGAGCAACCAACCGTCCCACTCCACCGACTCGTGGAAGCTGACCGCTGTCGACATCAGGGCTGTCGACAGCGTCGAGTGCGCCTGCGCCGTGCCGATCCCCCGATGCGGCCGCATGGTGGTGGAGATTCCGAGCTGCCCGGTGAAATACGCCAGCAGCGCCTTGGCGAGATCGTCCCGTTCGGGGATCGGGTCATAGCGCAGCCAGGCATAGAGTTCGGGCGGCCCCACCTCCTCGGGACTGTTCACGTCGACCACATCGACCAGGCGCAACTCATGACCCGCCATCGCCCGCCCGGCCGGGTGTGCATCCTCGGGCGTCTCGACGTCGGGCCGCAACGCATGGTGACTGACGACGTCGCCCGTGGGCACATCGGCGAGGACCGTAACGGTCGCGCACAACCGTGAATCCTGGGCGACGGCCACCACAGCCGTCGCCGTCGAACGGCCCTCGTGCACCACGTTCACCGCCAGCTCAACGGTGGAGTCGATCTCGATCGGCCTGGTAAAGACCGCATGCGCCGAACGAATTGTCTTGTCGGGGCACCGCTTTGCCACCGCGACGATGGCCTGGCCCAACGCTTGCGCACCCTTGGCCACCTGCCTGCCGTCGGTGCCGACCGGTCCGGTGACGCCGACGAACCGATCCGACCCGACAGGCGTCACATCGAACACCTCGAGCAGGCCGGCGACGGACGCCTGTTGGGGCATCAACACACCGGCACCAGATCGGCCTCGAGCAGGCCTGCCGACCGTCCATACCGGAACAGTGTCTCCACCTGCCCGGCCGAACCCGGATCCGCCCCGGCGACCGCCAAGGCGTGGGCCTTGAACGCCAGCGCCGCCGCACTCGGCCGGTACTGCACGCGGTCAACGGCCTCACCGAGACCGTCCGGGCCGTGTGCCCCGAAAAACACCACACCGGCACCGGATCGGCGCACGGTGCGTACGTGGTCGCCGGATTCGAACCGGTCGGTCGCGATCGCCGTCATCGCCACCGCATCCGCCTCGGTCGGCAGCCACAGGCCGGTCAGATCAACGGCTTTCAGCCCGAGGATCCGGAGCGCACGCTCGTCTGCACAGGCATCGGCGGCGACGCTGACGCGCCAGCCCGCCATCGCCCGGTCGAACAACCATCCGCCGATGGCCGACACCACGGCGGTGACATCGGCAGCCACCACGTTGAGTTCGTACTGCAGGGCCTTGTCGGGCCGCGCCCGCGGCCCGGAGAGCGGGCTGGTGCGGGCAACCGTGCCGAGCACATTGCCGCCGCGCGCTTCGGACAACTGTGCGGACATTCCTGACTGTGGGGACATAGGGCATCCAATCCGGGTCCAAAGGGCTGATCGGCCGGCACTCTCGACGGGGGTGTTGCGGTGTGGCCCGCCTCACCCAACAGCGTGACATTCTCAAGAGAATCTGTAAAGCTTCTATCTGGACGCAGCGATCAGTCCCACGAACGGACACCGCTGCGTTCGATAGCCGCGCCCACAACCAGCAGGTCTGCCAAAATGGAGGTCCCGCAATGAGTCTCGTCGCAGGGCGGGGTCCGTTGAGTACACAACCGGCCGGTTGGTTCACACCTCCGCTCGCTGATGGCACGGTCTACGTCGAACCGCACCCGCGCCGTATTCAAGCCTTGCGCGGTGATGTCGCCGTACTCGACACCGAACATGCCCTGATGGTGCACCGCGCCGGCCAGCCGCTCAGCTATGCGTTTCCGAGCGACGAGGTCGGCGACCTTCCGCACGCGCCCGTGGCCGAGGCACCGGGATATGTGACGGTGCCCTGGGATGCCGTCGACGCATGGTTCGAAGAGGGACGCAAGCTGGTGCACTACCCGCCGAACCCCTACCACCGGGTCGACTGCCGGCCGACCCGCCGCGGCCTGCGGGTGACGGCCGGTGACACCGTTCTGGTCGACACCGACGACACGGTGATCGTCTTCGAGACGGCGCTGGAACCGCGGCTGTATGTGGACCCCACCCTGGTCCGCACCGATCTCCTGCAACCCAGTTCGACCACGTCGTACTGCAACTACAAGGGCACCGCCACCTATTGGTCGGCGGTCGTCGGCGGCACCGTCATCGCCGACGTGGCGTGGAGTTACCCCGACACCCCTCCCGAGTCCCTGCCCATCCAGGGATTCCTCAGCTTCGACACCACGCGGGTGGACATCCTCGCCGAGCTCCCCTCCTCGGGGGCATCGGCAACCTGCGGCTGCGAACTCTGACCACACTGGGAATACCGAGGAAGGCGAACAACATTGGGCATCGTGACGACCAGTTCCGAAACCGCGTTCACACAATCGGCGGAGGAGATCTATGACTTCGTCACCAATCCGGCGAACTGGGTGAAGACCTATCCGGGCAGCGCGCACATCGGCGGATTACCCGAGCGGCTACCGCTGGAGGTCGGCGACACCTGGACCGAGGCCGGACCCGACGGCACGCAGATCTACACCTGGCACCTGGCGATCGCCATGCGACCGCGGATGTGGGTGTTCAACTCGGTTGGCCGGCTCGGCCACGATGCCGACGGCAACGGCGGTAAAGAAGGCCGCATCACCGTGCAGTACCAGTTCACCCGCCCGGGCAACGACATCACGCTGTTCAGCCGCACGATGACCATCGAGGCCTACAAAGATGCCCCGTTGCCGGATGCGCTGTTCCGCGTGGTCAACCCGGCCAATATCGACGCCTATCACGCCGCTGTGGCACGGGAGCTGAGCGGCGGGTCAAGCTAGGACCGCGGATCAGACGCCTGCGCCGCCCTCGAAATCGTCGGACAGCGCGGCCGCCAGCTGCAGGGTGCGGCGCCGGAACGCCGGTCGCAACAGATCGAAATGGATCTCGGTGCCCGCGGCGATGTGCTTGTCCCACGGCAGCACGAACACCCGGCCCGGGGCCACGTGCTTCTGAAACTGGTGCACCAGGTCGCCGGTGTTCACGTTGGGTTTGCGGGGCCCGACGTGGTTGACCACCACGCAGGAGCGGTTGAGCAGGTCCTGGTAGCCGTTGTGGCGCAGCCAGTCCATGGTGACCGCGGCCTGGCGGGCACCGTCGATCGAGGCGCTGGCCACGATGACCGCGCTCGAAACCGTCGCCAGCACGCCACGGCCCGCCGGCGCGAACATGTCGGCCGCGCAGTCGGCCAGCACCAGGTTGTAGTGCTTGGAGACAGCGGCGGTGGCCGCATTCCAGTCGGTGTCGTTGAAGGCCCGGCCGGCGCCGCTGTACTCATCGCTGGACAGCACCTCCAGCTTCGACTCGTTCATGCTGGTGTAGGCCCGGACATCGTTGTAACGCGACAGGTCCTTGGCGGCCAGGAGATCGCTCACCGTCGCCGCGGACTGCCGTCCTGCCCGATCGGCCAGATTGCCGCCCGCCGGGTCGGCGTCGACGGCGAGGATCCGGTCACCCCGAACCGCGCTCAGCACCGATCCGAGCGCCACGGTGACAGCGGTCTTGCCCACGCCGCCCTTCAGGCCGAAGACACCGATCTGGTGGGACTCACGGGCGGTGCGGCGCACCCTGGCGTAGAGGTCCAGTTCGTACAGTTCGTCACGGGACAACCCCAGGTTGAGGCGGGTGGTGACATAGACCGCCCGCCGCCAGCCGCGCCGTGGCTGCATCTTGACCGAGGAGCGCACGCCGACGCGGGAGAGATTGTCGATGGCGCGGGGCTCTCCCGGAGCGGCCGGCGGAACCGGCTGCTCCAGGATCCAGCTCCCGGCCGAGGACGACCCGCTGATCGGGCGGCCCGGGACCGGCGGGAGCTTGGTGGTGATCTCCGATTCGCGGGGAGCGGCGAAATTCGAGGTCAGAACGATCGGAGGAGTCGATACCCTGGCGTCGCCGTGGCGGGACCGTCCGCTCGGCAGCGCCGCGACCGGTCCACCCAGCAGGGCGTCAAGTCCGCCGTATCCCAGAGGTTCCCTGGCGTGTTTGGCGTCGCCGGAGTACATGAGCCGGTCGTCGTCGGCCGACATAGTTACCTCTCAATCGCTTACTCGCTCCCGACGTACCCGGGTTGACCCCTCGGGCGTGCCGTAGCCATCGTCGCACCGGCCGCACAGATTTGTCCGTGCGAAATCCGGATAGAACAGACCTGCATTATTGCCCACAACGTCGATCGCAACCACCGCCGAGCTGGCCAGCTACCGCGTCATCCGTGCAGGGCGCGGCGCAAAGCCGCACCTTGTAGTGCGAAAAGTTGGTGGCTGACCTCCCACTCGGGAAGCAACGAATCGAACCCGTGGCATGTCCCGGGAAACAGATGCAGTTCGGTGGCAACGCCCTCGGCCAGCAGCCTGCGCGCATAGTCGAGTGCCTCGTCGCGCAGCGGATCGAGTTCCGAGCAGGTGATCAGCGCGGGCGCCACACCGGCCAGGGTCGCGGCCCGGGCGGGCACCGCCGTCTCCGGAACGTCCCTCCCGCCCGCATAGTGCCGCCACATCGCCACCGTCGCCGGACCGTCGAACCCCGGGGTGTCGGTGAATTCCTGCTTGGACCGGGTGGGCCGGTCGTCGAGCACCGGCTGATGCAGTGCCTGGAACACGATCGGTGGAGCGGCACCGGCTGCGGAGTGCTGCGCCAGCAGCGCGGCCAGCGCGCCGCCGGCGCTGGTGCCGGCAACCGCGATGCGGCCGGCATCGATGTCGAGTTCCCCGGCCAGGGTGGCGGCCCAGTTGAGCACCACCATCGCGTCGTCGAAAGCGGCCGGATACGGGTACTCGGGCGCGAGCCGGTAGTCCATCGCGATCACCGTGCACCGGGCTCGCCGGGCCAGCTCCACGCATTGGATCTGGTCGGTGTCGAGGTTGCCGAGGACGAAGGCACCCGAATGGCAGTAGACGACCGCCGGCGACGGCGACGGTCCACCGCGGTAGATCCGTACCGGGATGGTGCGCCGCCCGAGTGCGACGCGGGCCCCGACGATCTCCACGCCGGGGGTGTCCAGGACCTGCGCAGCCTCCCGCCGACGCTGATCCAGCGAGGTACGCACCACGCCCAGCTGATCGGTGCTCAGGTCGGTCCGGGCCTCGGCAAACCCGTGTAACGCGGGGTCGAGGCGCTCCAGCCAGGCCATGGCTCAGCCGTCCGTCCGATCGGCGGCCGCGGTGACCCGGGCCGGGTAGTTGATGGGCGGTTCGAAAGTGTAGTCCGCGGACCGGAACCGACGGGTCATCGACCAGAAAGCTCTGGCGCTGCGTGGCCACTGGGTGACCACCCGGCCGCTCGGAGCCCGGAAGTAACTGCTGCATCGGGTCAGCCACACGGTGCCCTGCATCCACCGGTCAATGTCGGCGAGAAACGCGGCCATCGCGCCGGGACGCACCGCGACATAGGACTTACGTTTGCGCCGAAGGTGTTTGAGTGCCCGCACCACGTAGCGGGCCTGCGCCTCGAGGATGAAGATGACGCTGTTGGAGCCGACATTGGTGTTCGGCCCGTACAGCATGAAGAAGTTCGGGAAGCCCGGCACGGCCATTCCCAGGTAGGCGAACGCCCCGTCGCTCCAGATGTCGTGCAGCGACACCCCGCCCTCACCGGTCACCTCGATCTCGCCCAGGTAATCGGCCGCCGCATAACCGGTGGCGCACACCACCACATCGACGTCGAGTTCCCGACCGTCCTCGGTGACCAGCGACCGGGACCGCAGCGCACGAGCCGGACTGGAGACCACCTCGACGTTGGGCCGGGTCAGGGTGGCGATGAAATCCGGGGAGAACACCAGTCTCTTGCACCCCAGTGGGTGGTCCGGGGTCAGCCGGGCCCGCAACTCGTCGTCGGCCACAGTCGATTCGAGGAGATTGAGCGCAACCGCCTTGAACTCCTGGGTCTTGTCGCTGCCGTTCTCGATGACCGCGATGTTGGATTCACTGCGCAGCCAGAGCCGGGTCCGGTAGATCTTCTTCGCGAACGGCACATGGGCGAACAGCCAGCGTTCACGGTCGGTGTACGGGCGGTCGGGCTTGGGCAGCACCCAGGTCGCCGAACGCTGCACCGAGTACACCTTCTCGGCCACCTTCGCCAGCTCCGGAACCACTTGGGAGGCAGTCGATCCGGTACCGAGCACGGCCACCCGGGCACCGTCCAGCTTCACCCCGTGATCCCACTGCGCGGTGTGCATGACGGTGCCGGTAAACGGCTCCTCGGCCACCAGATCCGGCTGCAACGGCTGGGTGAACAGGCCGATCGCCGACACCACGATGTCGAATCGGTGCTGCCCGCCCGAGGCTGTGGTCAACAACCAACTGTTGGTGTCGGCGTTCCACCGCGCCGAGGTGACCTCGGTGTTCAGCTGCAGATGCGGGCCCAACCGGTAGCGCTCGGTGCAGCGCTCGAAGTACTCGAGGATCTCCGGTTGCCCCGCCCACAGCCGGCTCCAGTCGGCATTGAGATCGAACGAATACGAGTACAGGTGCGACTTCACGTCGCACGCCAGACCCGGGTACGTGTTGATCCGCCATGTCCCGCCGACCCCGTCTTCGCGGTCGAAGATCGTAAAATCGTCGAAACCGGCCTTTTTCAGGAAGATTCCGAGCGCCAGCCCACCCGGGCCGGCCCCGATGATCCCCACCGAGAGTTTCGAGCTGGGCACCGGCGTCATCCGATCTTCAGACATTGGCCGCCGTCGATGACGAGCTCCGAGCCGGTGATGAACGCCGCCTGGTCCGACAGCAGAAACGCCACGGCGTCGGCCATCTCGCTCGGCTTGCCCAGCCGCCCCAACGTCGCCCGCTCTGTGAGCCGGGCCTTGGTGGACTCGTCGAGCATCGGCGTCTCGACGGGTCCGGGAAAGATCGCGTTGACCCGGATCCCGTCGCGGCCGAGTTCGGCAGCTGCCACCTGAGTGAGCCCGCGTAGTGCCCACTTCGACGAACCGTACGCCGCGTGGTGTGGAAACGGGCGTATCGCGCCAGTGCTGCAGGTGTTCACCACTGCGGCGTTGTCCGCCCGCCGCAGCGGCTCGAGCGCGGCCTGCAGTCCCAGGAAGGGCCCCAGGCAATTCACCCGCCACAGGCTCTCGAAACCGCTCGGAGTTTCCTCGGCGATCGAGGCACTGTGCAGCACACCGGCGTTGTTCACCAGTGCGTTGAGCGCCCCGAATCGGGCCACAGTGGCTGCCACGGCGGCCCGCCAGTGCTCTGGCGATGTCACGTCCAGTTCGACCGCCAACACGTTTTCGCCGAACTCGGTTGTGGTGGGGGTGAGTTCGTCGATCAGGTGATCCCCCGCGGTCACCCGGTAGCCGTCGGCCACCAGCCGACGCACGATCGCGGCACCTTGTCCGCGGGCAGCCCCGGTCACCAAGGCCACCCGGGCGCTGCTGGGCTCTGGTCCTGCGTTCAGTTGTAGCCTCCTCGTTCGGTGGCCGGCACGGCCTGCCCTACGGCTTCGTTGAGATGCTCGGCGGCGCCGCGGCGCAACGCCTGCGATTCCGAGGCCAGCGTGACCATCTGGAACCCCAAGTCGGCCATTGCCTTTCCCAGTTTTCCTGCCCCGGCATGGATCCCGGAGACCAGCCCGGCCGCATGGGCGGCAGTCCGGATCGTGACCATCGCCGCCCGCACCTCGGGGTGCGTCCAGGCATCGGACAGTTGGTAACCCATCGAGATGGCCAGATCAGCCGGGCCGACGTAGATCCCGGCGAGGCCGGGCACCGCGCAGATCTCGTCGGCAGCGGCCAGCCCCCGTGCGGTCTCGATCATCGCGAACACACTCACCCGGGATTCCAACGCAGCGGTGTCGTGTCCCAGACCCGCCCGCAGCGGCCCGAAGCTGCGTATCCCGGCCGGCGCATATCGCGTGGCCGCCACCGCCGCGGCGGCCTGCTCGGCCGATTCCACCATCGCGATGATCACCGCGTCAGCGCCGGCGTCGAGCACTCGGCCGATCGGTGCGGGATCGGCCGAGGGCAGGCGAACGGCGGTGGCGATCGGGACGTGTTCGAGCCGCCGCAACAGCAACGCCACGTCCGCATCGTCGAGATAGCCGTGCTGAACGTCGAATCCGACGTAGTGGTAGCCGGCCGCGGCGAACTCCTCGGGACCGAGGATCGTCGGTCCGACCACCCAGCCGCCCCAGACCTGGGCGTTGGACGCCAGTGCGTTCTGCAGTCTGCTGGGGTTCATCGGCTGATCGCAATCTTGACGCGCTCGGGCACCGGACGACAGGCCAGTTCGAATGCCGCCTGCACATCGTCCGAGCCGAAAGTGTGGGTCACGTAACTGGGCAACAGGTCGGGATGCTCCCTGGCGAACTCGTCGGCCCGGCGCAGCACGCGCTGACGGTCCAGTGTCACACCGGATTTCAGGGTCAAGTTGTTCCGCAACATCGTGCGCATGCTGATCGGATAGCTGTCGTCGTCGGGCACCCCGAAGTAGAACACCGTGCCCCCGAACCCGGCAGCTTCCAAGGCATGGTTGAGCGTGGCGACCTGATGTCCGACCGCCTCGATCACGACATCGGGCTTACCGGTGGGCCCGAGGTGCCGAACCCAGCGGTCGCTGGTGGCCCGGATCGGGGTATCGACACCGAACTGGCTGCTCACCGAGAAGCGGTCCACCGGGTCCACGCCGGTGACCTGCGCCGCGCCGAAAGCTTTCGCCACATAGGAGAACAGCAGGCCGATAGAACCCTGCCCGATGACGGCGACGTGGCGGCCCTTCAGGTCCGGTAGCTGCTCGACGGCGTAGAGGACACATGCCAGCGGTTGCAGTCCGACGGCATGCTCCGGGCTCAGCGCCGGGTCGTAGGCCACCAGTCCGGCTCCGTCGGCGACGACGCGTCCCATCAGACCGTCGAATCCCGAGGCCCAGCCGACCACCCGCTCCCCCGGCCGGTGGTCGGGATGACGGCTGGCCAGTACCTCACCGACGATCTCGTGGATCGGGAAGCCGGTCATCTCCGCTGCGCAGCACCCGGTGTCGCCCGGCAACTTGCCCTGGGTGCCGCGGAACCCCGGCAGGTCGCTGCCGCAGATCCCGGCGGCCAGGAAGTCGAGCAACACCTGACCGTCGGCCAGTGATTCCGCCGAGGGCTCTGAAACCTCTTGTCTTTCAAACGTGTACGGGGCGACGAGCCGATAGGACCACACGTCATACCTCCACAGGAATGTTGTTCCAGCCCCACTGGAAACTCGACGGCGGCCGCGATGCCGCGGACTCGTCGATGTGGTAGTCGGGCACACGTTTGAGGAATTCCTGGATCATGATGGTGATCTCCAACCGAGCCACGTGGACGCCGAGGCAGAAGTGCTGCCCGTGGCCGAACGACAACAGCCGTTCGATGCGCCTGTTCCACACGAAGTCATCCGGGTTCTCGTATTCGCGTTCATCCCGGGCTGCCGAGGCCAACAGGGTGATGACACGCTGGCCGGGGTTGATCGTGGTGCCGTGAATGGTGTAGGGCCGCCGGACCGTTCGGGCGAACCACTGTGCGGGTGCACTGTGACGGATGATCTCTTCCCTGGCGATCGGCACATTGCCCTCGAGATCGGATCGGACCTCGGCCAGTTGGTCGGGGTGGCGCAGCAGTTGCCACAGCCCGGTCGCGGTGATCTTGGGAACGGTCTCGGTGCCGCCGATGAACACGCCGAGCATCTGCACGGCAGCTTCCATGTCACCGAAAGCCGAGCCGTCGGGCAACCGGAACTCGATCAGGGCATCGGCGATCGGCACGCTGCCGTCGTGCCCTTCGGCACGCCGGCGTTCGATGATCGGGGTGAGGTAGGACAGGTAGCCAGGCCGTGCGTTGCCGACCTCGACCCCTTCCCCAGGCTGCGCGAGGCTGCCTGCGTTGACCGTCGCCAACACCTCCGGCGCGAGATCGGCTGGTAGTCCGACGAATTCGCAGACCATCGCGGCCGCCACGATGCCCCCATAGTCCTGCGTGAGGTCGAAGGTACCGCGCGGCAGCAGCTCGTCCAGGCGCTCGTTGGCCAATGTTCGGATCCGCTCTGCCAGCTTGGCCGCCGACCGCGGCCGGAACTGCGCCGAGGTGCAGCGCCGCACGTTCTCGTAGAGCGGAGAATCGAAGTTGGCGTGGAACGGCATGGGATGCAACGCCGGATCCGACACCGGGCCGGTGTTGCGGTGCGCCAGCACGTTTGCGGCCGGCAGGGTGCCCTCGGAGGCGACGAAGGTTCCGTCGTTGACCCCGAGCAGGTTCCAGATGTCGTCGAACCGGGACAACGCATAGGTGTCCCACTTGTCGATGTAATACGCCGGGTACTCGTCGCGCAGGATCCGGTAGTACGGCAGCGGGTTGGCCATCACCTCCGGATCGAACGGGTCGTAGGTGAAATCCTGCAGCAGAGGCTGTTTCGTCGAGTTCATGGCCGCCTTCACTTCAGCGGTGACGGCGGCAGCGCCGAAAGGATCGAATCCTCCCAGCCGTCGCGCAGCGCGGGGGCCACGCTCATCCAGGTGACGATCTCCGCGGGCGGGTTCCCCTTCCAGGACGGGTAGTGGTTCTCGAAACAATCCCAGTCATCGTCGAGCGCCCAGTAATGGATGACCTCGTTGAACCGGAAAGTCGTGATGAACGAGCCCAGCCAGCGCTTGCCCGTACTCTCCGACCACGGCACATACAGCCGCTCCAGTTCCCGGATGTAGTCGTCCTGGCGCCCCGGCTTGGTCTCCATGATCTCCTGGATCACCAGGCCGGCACCGAAATTCGCCTCGCGCAGCTGCGCGAGGGTCCTGTTGTACTTGCCGGCGTACATGATCCGGCCCTCACCACGGGCCCCGATCTCGGACAGGTAGGCCGCCCACTGCATTGCGGGCTTCTCATGGCTGCCGCCGACCGCCTGCGCCTTGCCGATCCGGGCGTAGTCGGCAAATGCGTCGATCTCCCAGATGATCGTCACCTGCGGCCAGTGCCCGTTGTACGGCGTGGTTTCCCAGATCGAGAACAGCCGGGCTCCGAGGTCCTCCATCATCGGCTGATAGACCTCGCCGAAGATTTCTGTGAACCGATCGGTCCGACCCGACCCCAGGTCGATGGTCTCGTGCAGATACAGCAGCGTGTGGCCATAGAACTTCTTCATCTAGGGCGCTCCGGTGGTTGACAGTGGCACCCTGCGAGCGTGACACTTGAGGCGTGTTTTGTAAAGGTGCGGGAACATGACGGCGGGAACCGACCAAACCGGGACAACCGAACTGGCACAGGGTTTCTGTTTTGGTGAAGGCCCGCGCTGGTTCGAGGGTCTGCTGTGGTTTTCCGACATGCTGGGCGAGGCCGTGCACACGGTCACGCTGGCAGGCTCCATGACCACGCTGCCGGTCCCCGGACATTCCCCGTCCGGGTTGGGTTTTCGGCCTGACGGCACCCTACTGATCGTGTCCACGGAAAGCCGCCAGGTGCTGCGCTACGACGGCGACGCCGTCGAACTTCTGGCCGATCTGACCGACCTGGTCCCCGCCGCCCTCGGCGACATGGTGGTCGACGAGCACGGCCGGGCCTATGTCGGATCGCAGGCCCGGACCGACGGGGTGATCGTGCGCATCGACCCCGACGGCACCACGGCTGTCGTCGCCGAACATCTCGACTTTCCGAACGGCATAGTGATCACCCCGGACGGCAGCACCCTGATCGTCGCGGAGTCCACCGCGCGACGGCTGAGCGCGTTCACCGTCCGCACCGACGGCAGTCTCACCGACCGGCGAGTGTTCGCCGAGGGTCTCGACGGCCCTCCTGACGGTCTCGCCATCGACGCAGCGGGCGGGGTGTGGGCGGCATTGACGTTGGCTCACGAGTTCCAGCGCATCGCGCCCGACGGATCGGCCGTCACGCACCGATTCGAAACCGACGGACGTACCGCCATCGCCTGCGCCCTCGGCGGTGTCGAGGGACGCACCCTGTTTCTGGTCACCACCACCGACGCCTATCCGGAGCGACTGATCGGCACCAAACTGTCGCGGGTCGACGCGCTGATGGTCGAAACGCCCGCTCCCGGCGATCACGACGCACATCACCACCACTGACGACAGGTAGACATGTCTGACTCTTACTACGAGCTGATCGACGAGAACGATCCGATCGGCGAGAAATTTCGCGCGACCGACATGGCGCGCGGCACGTGGTCGGCGGCGATCCAGCACGGTGCGCCGGTATCGGCATTGCTGGTGCGGGCGCTGGAAGGCTGCGAACACCGCGCCGACACTCGTTTGAGCCGGGTGGCGATCGATCTGATGGGCGGGGTGCCGTCGGAAGGTGACCTGTGGGTACGTGCGCAGCTGGAACGACCGGGCAAGCAGATCGAACTGGTCAGCGCCGAAATGCTGGCGCCCGGGCCCGATGGTGATCCCCGGGTGGTGGCGCGGGCCAGCGGTTGGCGGATGTTGCAGCTGGACACCACCGCGATCGCGCACACCGGGGTCGAGCCGCTACCACCGCTCGAGCAGGCCCGCAGCCGCGACATGGCCAAGAACTGGGAGCCCAACTACGTGCACAGCGTGGACTGGCGCTGGCTGACGGTGCCGCAGGCCCCCGGGCCCGGTGAGTCCTGGCTCAAACCGACGGTCGACGTGGTCAAGGGCGAGCCGATGACGCCGCTGCAGCGGCTGTTCGCGGTCGCCGACGACGCCAACGGAATCGGCTCCAAGATCGACATCCGAAAGTGGACGTTCCTCAACACCGATCTGGTCGTGCACGTCCACCGGGTGCCCGACGGCGAGTGGATCGGCATCCGTGCCGACACCAACTACGGGCCCGACGGCATCGGCGCCACGGTCGGGACGCTGTTCGACCAGGCCGGCGCCGTGGGCGCGATCCAGCAGTCGGTGCTGGTGCGGCCCCGCCCGCCCAAGCGTTCCTAACGCGAGGAGACGTGTAGGTACTCGTCAATAGCCATTTTTGGGTACCTAAGTGTCTACTCGGCGGAGAACTGAGCGGTCGAGGTCGGCGACGCTCGCGACGCCCATCAGCGTCAGCGTGGACCGGATCTCGGCAGCCAGGATGTCGAGCACCGCGCCCACCCCCGCGCCGCCGGCCACGGCCAGCCCGTAAATGTATGGCCGGCCGATCAGCACCGCGTCGGCGCCGAGAGCCAACGCCGTCACGACGTCAGTACCGGTTCGCACACCGCTGTCCAGCAGCACGGTGGCGCGGTCGCCGACCGCGTCCGCGATATCGGGCAGCGCGTCGACCGACGCGATCGCGCCATTGAGTTGGCGCCCACCATGATTGGACACCACCACGCCGGTGGCACCCACGTCGTCGATCGCGCGCACCGCATCATCGGGCTCCAGCACGCCCTTGACGAGGAAAGGCCCGTCCCAGCGCTCACGGAGCACGGCGACGTCACGCCAACTGAGATCCGGCCGCATCCGGCGATTTTGGATGCTGACGGATTCCACTGCCCCTTTCGCTCCGGCGGTATGGGTGAGGCTGCGCATCGTCATCCGCTGGTGTCGCAGCAGCCCGTACCACCAGTGCGGCCGGATCGCGGCGTCAGCGATCCGTCGCGGAGTGAGGATCGGCGGGTGTCCCATGCCGGTGCGTCGCTCCCCGGTGCGGTTGCCCTGCACCGGAACATCGACGGTGACCACCAGGGTGCGATACCCGGCGTCGCGGGCTCGGCTGAGCATCGAATCCGAGAACGGGCCATCGCCCCAGGGATACAGCTGGAACCAGTGGTCGGCCGAGGTGCCCGCCGCGACTTCCTCGATGGAGTACGACGACGCCGTGGACAGCGTCAGCCGGGTCCCGGCACGTTCGGCGGCCTGCGCAGCGGCCAGCTCACCCGACCAGTGCGCGAGGCCGGTGAGCCCCGTGGGGGCCAGCACCACCGGCAGGTCGAGTCGCTGTCCGTCGATCGTCACACCCACGTCAGCCCCGGAGTGACCGGACAGGACCCGTTGGCGCAGTGTCCAATTCGCAAAGGCGCTGCGATTGGCACGCAACGTGCGCTCGTCTTCGGCCCCGCCGTCGAGGTAGGCCCACACCATTTCCGGCAGCACCCGGCGCGCCGCGTCCCGAAAGTCCTCGACCGTGACCAACGGGGTCGGTGTGCGCAACCGATACTGAAAGGCCGGGCTCATTTGATCGCGATGGGTGTGACCGGCGACCCGACGGCATTGCTGATGCGCAGCGGCGGCGCCACGAACAGGAAGCTCCACAGGCCGTCAGCAGCACAGTCGGCGGCCAGCTCGTCGAGATCGAGGATCTCGGCCAGCGGCATGCCCATATCGCGGATCAGGATGCAGTGCAGTGGCAGCGTCTCCCCCGTCTCGCTGGGGATCACCTCGATGGCCCAGTTGTCACTGCCCACCGCCGCGACACCGCGGTCACGCAACCAGCGCGCACAGTCGATGCCAAGGCCCGGCTCGGTGGACATCCAGTCGTCGCGGCCCTGGGCCAGCAGCCTGCCCCGCCAACCGGTCCGCACCAGCAGGAAGTCGGCCTCTCCGACGGTCACGCCCTGCGCCTGTTCGGCCGCCTCGAGGTCGGTCGGCGTGATGGCGGTGCCACCTTCGAGCCAGTCCACTCCGTGCAACCGGGCGATGTCGAGCAGCACCCCGCGCCCGGCGATCTTGTCGGTGAAGGCGTCGACGGCCAGCTGACGGGCTCCGGCGCGGGTGCGGACCTGGTCTGTCGAGTAGCCGTTGTACAGCTTGTCGTCGTAGGCGACATGCGACAGGGCGTCCCACTGGGTGCCCGATTGCAGGGGCATGATGATCCAGTCGTCGGCGACCTGCAGCCCGTGCGGTTCCCAGTCATCGGGCTGCATGGACATCAGGTGAACCGGGTTGAGCCGGCCGCCGATACCGCTCTGCGGACCGTCCTTGCCCACCGGGATGCTCAGCTGAAACACCTTGCCCGAACGGACTTCACCGGCTGCGGCCTGCACGTGGCGCGGCTCGACGAGGTTGAGGGTGCCGATCTGGTCGTCGGGCCCCCATCGGCCCCAGTTGGACAGTTCGCGGCCGAGGTCTTTGAAACTCACGCTTTACAGAATTGCACAAAATTGTCAACATGGCAGCTATGGTCGCCACCCATTTTCCGCTGCTGTCGTTCGACACCACCGACCCGGCGTTCGTCGCCGGGCCGTGGGAGCGGTACCGCGAGATCCGGGATCTGGGCGGAGTCGTTTTCAACGAGCGGATCAACCGTTGGATGGTCGGCGAATTCGACCTGGTCAAGCAGATCCTCAGTGCACCTTCGCGGTTCAGCTCCGAACGCGGTCAGGTGGAGCACGCCGCGGTGTTCGGCGGGCCGACGATGGAGTTCTACGACGGTCCGCATCATGATCAGATCCGGTCGATCTGGTCTGGCGATTTCCGCCCCAGAACCTTGGCACGGCTACGCCCGGTGATCACCGAGATCGTCCGGGCCCGACTGGAGCCGGTCGCCGCCAGATTGCGTGACGGGGAAACCGTCGAGGTGGTCTCGGAGTTGACCCGTGGCATCCCGACGGAGGTGATCGCGCACATGCTCGGCGTGGAGCCGGAGATGGTCGGCCAGTTCACGGCGTGGAGCGACGCGATGGGTGCGTCCGCCGAGGGCTACAGCATGCCGGACGGACACGGCGCCGAGTTGATCGCGGCCGGGAAACACGCCACCGCCCAACTGAATTCCTACATTCGCAAGCAGTTGCCCCGCCGGTGCTGCCCCGCCGACGACAGCTGGGATCTGATCGGGACGATGGTCGCCCACGAGTACGCGTGTGAGCACATGACCGAGCAGGAGATCGTCGCCAGCAACACCCAATTGGTGTTCGCCGGCAACGAGACCACCGCCAAGCTGCTCGCTCAGATCGTCGCGACGCTGGCCACCCATCCGGATCAGCGCCGAGTCCTGCAGGCTGATCGCACGCTGGCGCTGGACGCGGTGGAAGAGGTGCACCGCCTGGAAACGGTGTCGCACTCCATCTTCCGCGATGTGGTCGGTGAGGGCGTGACCGTCGGTGATGTTGCCATGGCCGATGGTGAACGGATCACTCTGCTCCTGGGCGCGGCCAACCGCGATCCGCGACGCTGGGAGCGCCCGGACGACTTCGACGTCACCCGGCGCAAGTTGTCGCATCTGGGCTTCGCGTTCGGTCTGCACAGTTGTCTCGGGATGAACCTGGCCCGCCTTGAGGCCCAGATCTTCCTCGAAGAACTGATCGACACCGTAGGCGACTGGCAGCTGGCCGGTCCGCTGGACTACGGCACCAACTACACGGTGCGCGGGCCGAGCCGGGTCCTTGTGTCGCTGGGCTGACGCTTCAGTCGCCCAATGGCCGGTTATGACACGAATTCCGGGAAATCGCGTGGCATAACTGGTCGCTCGACGTGATTCAGCCCTGCATCCGCAACGCCCCGGCCGGGCACTGAGTCACGGCCTGCTGCAACCGTTCCCGGTCACTGTCGGGGTGATCGTCGCCGTGGATGTGCACCATGCCCTCATCGGAGACCTCGAACACGTCCTCGGCGATCGATTCGCAGATGCCGTGTCCGGTGCACTTGCCCAGATCGACTTCGACGCGCACGGTCGCGACCTACGCGATGTGCGCGGGCACGCGCTTGATGCCGTGCACGAAGCTGCTGTACAGCAGTTCGGGCTCACCGAACTCGATGGTCTTGAGCCGAGTCAGCAACTCACGGAACAGATGTCGCAGCTCGGTCTTGGCCAGCTGGTTACCCAGGCAGAAGTGCGGACCGCCACCGCCGAAACCGACCTGCGGGTTGGGCGAACGACTGAGGTCGAAACGGCCGGGCTCGGTGAACACCGACTCGTCCCGGTTGCCCGAACAGTAGAACAGGCCCACCTTGTCGCCGGCCCTGATCTGCTGACCGGCCAGCTCGACGTCCTCGGTGGCATGCCGCGCGAACTGGATCACCGGGGTGGCCCACCGCACGAATTCCTCGGTGGCCAGACCGATCCGGTTGTCGAAATCCTCCAGCAGCCAATCCTTCTGGTCAGCGTTGGCAGCCAGTGCCATCATCGCGTGGGTGGTGGTCTGCTTGGTGGTGTCGTTGCCGGCCGAGGCCAGCAGGATCAGAAAGGCCCCGATTTCCTCGTCGGTGAGCCGGTGGCCGTCGACCTCGGCGTTGACGATGCTGGTCATCAGGTCGTCACCGGGGTTGGCCCGCCGGAATTTGGCCAGCTCGACCCCGGTGTTCGAGATCAGCATGATCTCGTTGATGGTGGCCATCGCCCGCTCCTCGAGTGACGAGTACTCGTCGTCGCTCATGCTGAAGAGCTTTTCGGCCGCCTTGGCCAGTGCAGGCTGATCGGCGGTGGGCACACCGAGCATGTCGGAGATCGTCCGCATCGGAAGCTGCGCAGAGCAGGCCTCGACGAAATCGACGTCGCCGGCACCGATCAGGTCGTCGACGACGGCAACCGCGTTGCGGTGAATCTGCTCCTCGATCTTGCGCACGTTCCGCGGGGTGAACGCCGAACTGATCAGGCGGCGATAGGTGGTGTGCTCGGGCGGATCCATCATGAGGAAGAACGTGGCGAACTTCTGCACGTCGGCCGGCATCGGATCCAGCGCCACACCCTTGGTCGAGGTGAACAACTCTGGGTGTTGGCTCACGAACTGAATGTCGGCGCGGCGGGTGATCGCCCAGAAACCCGGCTCTTCGACGTCGAAGAGTGTCGACAGCGGCTCATGCCAGCTCAGGCCCTCACCGGCCCGCAACCGAGCGAAAGTCTCGTCGCGCTCCGCGAACGGCCGGCTCCAGAAGTCGTGCGACGTGATGTCGAATGGGCTGTATTCGCGTGCCTGCGGTGAGCTGGCAACTGTCACGGTATTCCCTCCCTGCACAGGCGTTCGACCACGGTGTCGCGCCACGAATTAGCGTGACAGTTCGTCGATAGTTTGTAAAGCTGTGGGCATGGCGGAAATAGCGTCTGTCGACGACGAGAGCAGTACCCGCGGGCGGATCCTGGCCGCCACCGCCGAGGTGCTCGGGGCCAACGGGATGACCAAACTCAGCCTGTCCGAGGTGGCGGTGCAGGCCGGGGTGTCCCGACCTACGCTCTACCGCTGGTTCGCCTCCAAGCAGGAGCTGCTCGACGCGTTCGTCGTATGGGAGCGCAGGTACTACGAACAGGCGGTGGCAGAGGCCTCCGCCGATCTGCCCGAGGGGGAGCACCTGGATGCCGCCCTGCGCACAGTGGTCGAGTACCAGCAGTCCTACCCGGGCCTGCGCATGGTCGATATCGAGCCCGAACATGTCATCAAACGCCTCACGCAGGTCATCCCGCTGATGCGGGAGCGCCTCCAGCGGCTGACCACCGGGCCCGACGCCGACATCGCCGCGGCCACCGCGGTGCGGGTGGCGGTCTGCCACTACCTGGTCCGCAGCGATGACGCCGACGACTTCCTCGCACAGCTCCGCCATGCCGCAGGCGTCCGAAACCCGCATTGACCTGGGCAAGCCGAGCCCAGCGCTACGCTGGCGGCGGTGACCGACTCCACTGATGCCATCGCCGGGCTCGACCTGACCGACCAGGCTGCGCTGGGCAGCGGCGCGAGCTTCTGGACCACCAAACCGATCGGCTCGGTGCCGGCCATCATGCTCACCGACGGACCGCACGGCGTCCGTCGTCAATCCGGTAGTGCAGCAGATCATCTGGGCATCTCCGGCAGTGAGCCGGCGACCTGTTTCCCGCCCGCGGTCGGGCTCAGCCAGACCTGGGATCCCGAGTTGGTGGAACGGATCGGTCAGGCTCTCGGCGACGAAAGCCGTACGCTGGGCGTACACGTGTTGCTCGGCCCCGGAGTCAACATCAAGCGCGACCCACGGTGCGGGCGCAACTTCGAGTACTACTCCGAAGACCCGCTCCTGTCCGGCACGCTCGGGGCGGCCTGGGTGCGGGGCGTGCAGAGCCGTGGTGTCGGCGCATCGCTCAAACACTTCGCGGCCAACAACGCCGAGCACGATCGCATGCGGGCCAGCTCCGACGTCGATGTCCGCACATTGCGTGAGATCTACCTGAGGACGTTCGAGATCGTGGTGCGCCAGGCCCGGCCTTGGACCGTGATGTGTTCCTACAACCGGATCAACGGCGTCTATGCCTCGGAGAACACCTGGCTGCTGACCACCGTGCTGCGCGACGAATGGGGTTTCGACGGCGTAGTGGTCAGCGACTGGGGCGCGGTGGCCGACCGGGTCGCGGCGGTGGCCGCCGGCCTGGATCTGGAGATGCCGACGACCGGTGGCAGCTCCGATACCGAGGTGGTGCGCGCGGTCGGTGCCGGCGAGTTGGACGCGGCCGCCGTCGCACAGGCCGCCGCACGGGTGGCCGACCTGTCACGCCGCGTCGCCCAGACACCCACCACTGCAGCATCATTCGATATCGACGCCCACCACGAGCTGGCCCGTGAGGCGGCCACCCGCGCCATCGTGTTGTTGAAGAACGACGACGATCTGCTGCCGCTGGCGCCGTCAACCCTTGCAGTGATCGGCGGGTTCGCTCAGGAGCCCAGATATCAGGGCGGCGGCAGTTCCCATGTGAACCCGACCCGCGTCGACATTCCGTTGGACGAGATCCGCAGGCTCGCGGGCGGCCATCCGGTCAGCTACTCCCCCGGAACCGACGTTGCGGCTGCGGCCGCGGCCGCTGAATCTGCGGAAACCGCAATCGTATTCCTCGGCCTCACCGCCGAAGAGGAATCCGAGGGTTACGACCGCGAGCACATTGATCTGCCGGCGGAACAACTCGACCTGTTGCGTGCCGTCGTCGAGGTCCAACCGCGCACGGTGGTGGTGCTGGCCCACGGTGGCGTGGTGCGCCTCGACACCGTCGCCGATCTGGCCCCCGCGGTCATGGACGGGGCGCTGCTCGGGCAGGCCGGCGGCGGCGCGCTCGCCGATGTGCTGTTCGGCGTCGCGAACCCCTCGGGCCGGTTGGCCGAGACGGTGCCGCTGCGACTGCAGGATTCCCCGGCCTATCTCAACTTTCCGTCCGAATCGGGCCACACCGTCTACGGGGAGCGGATGTTCGTCGGCTACCGCTGGTATGACACCCGGGCACTACCGGTGGCATTCCCGTTCGGCCACGGCTTGTCCTACACCCGGTTCACGTACTCGGATCTCGAGCTGGAGGCCACCGGTGACGGTGTGACCGTGCGCGTGACGGTCACCAACACCGGAGACCGACCGGGCCGGGACGTGGTGCAGGCTTACGCCGGGCTACCCGGCTCCCGCGTCGGCAGGCCGGTGCGTTGGCTGGCCGGATTCGCTTCGGTCACCCTCGAACCAGGACGCCGACAGACCGTCGAAATCACCATCGACCGAACCGATCTCGCGTACTGGAGCACCGATGCCGCACGCTGGGTCGTGGAACCCGGCAGGTACGAGGTGTCGGTGGGGGCATCGAGCCGGGACATCCGGCTGAGCGCGACGGTGACCGTCGCCGGCGACGAGCCGACGCGGCCGTTCACCCGGGAATCGACGCTGGGCGAACTGCTCGCCGACCCCTCGGCAGCGCAGACCATCCTGACGGTGCTGGGTAGTGCATCGCCGTTCGGAGCCGCCGATTCCGCACTCGGCAGCGACCTGCTGCGGATGCTGGAATCAGTGCCGATCGGGCGGATGGTCGGGTTTTCGGCGGGCAAGGTCACCCACGAGCAGCTCGATGAACTGCTCGCGGGCATCAACGCTCACCGATCCTGACCGTCCCGTAGCTCATCCAGGATCTCGTCGGTGTGCGCACCGAGAGTCGGGGCAACCATGCGCGGCTGCCACGGCGTGGCCGAGAAGTCGGCCGGACTTGCCACCATCGGCACAGTCGAAATGCCATCGGGCACTTCGACAATGCCGCCGGCGGCGTGGAACTGCTCGTCGGCGATGACGTCGTCCAGGCTGTTGATCGGCGACCAGAAAAAGTCGGGCTCGCCATCGAAGAGCGGGGTCCAGTGGTCCATCGGATGAGCCGCGAAGATCACGTCCAACTCCGCGATCAATTCGCGGGCGTTGAGGTACCGATCGCGCGCCGTGGCGAACCGGGTGTCGGTCAACCAGTCATCACGGGCCACCACCCGGCACAGCGCGGGCCAGTGCCGGTCCCCCTGCAGTCCGACGATCCAGAACCGCTTGCCGTCGCCGGCGGTGTAGTTGTTCATGCTCGGGTTGGCCATTGCCTCGCGTTGGCCGATCGCGATCTGCTCACCGCTCATCAGGACGGTGTTGAGATCGAAGCTGACGGTGTAGGCACCCTGCCGGTACAGCGAGGTGCTGACCAATTGTCCTGTTCCCGTGCGGTTTCGGGCGAGCAGCGCGGCGCACACCGCGGCCGCCAGTGTCATGCCCGCGGAGTGGTCCCCCATGCCGCCGCGCTGGAACGGCGGAGTGTCGCCCGGGCGGGTGAGCAGATCGGCCAGACCGGCGCGAGCCCAGAACGCGGCGACGTCGTAGGCCGCCCGGTCCGCCTCCGGCCCGGTCAGGCCATAGCCGGTGACCAACCCGTACACCAGACGTGGATTGCGTGCGGCGACGGTCTCGAAGTCGAGTTCGAGCCGACGCAATGCAGCCGGGCGCACATTTGTCAGGAAAACGTCTGCGGTAGACAGCAATTCCTTCGCGGTATCACGCCCCTCAGTGGTGGCGAGGTCGAGGACGATGCTGCGCTTGGATCGGTTGTCCATCTCGAAGGGTGGGTTGGCCGCCACGCCGAGGTCCGGATCGAGGCCGAGCATCCGACCGAAGGTTCGCGCCGGATCACCCGAGGGCGGTTCGATCTTGATGACGTCGGCGCCCCAGTCGGCGAGGATCGCTCCGGCTGCGGGCGCGGCTACCCACACGCCCAACTCGATGACCCGAAAACCCTCCATCGGACCCGCCATCAACGCTCCTTCCGAAAGTGCTTTACAATCTGACTGAGATTTGTAAACTTGGCCAATGCTTACACCGGCCCGCCGCCTCGTCCCTGTCGCCGGCTTGGCCGCACACATCGGCCATGGCGTGCAACGTATCGCAACCGACGCGGCCATCAGCCGAATGCGTGCGATGCCCCGGCACATCGGCGACCTCGATCCGGCCTACCTGTCACAGATCACCGGGCACAGGATCGAATCGGTATCGGTCATCGGCGGCGACGCCGGGACGTCGTCGCGCGCCCGCCTCGCACTGACAGGACCCGGGGCGCCCGAATCGGTGTTCGTCAAGATGCCCGCCGAGACCGCGGCCACCCGGATGATGGGCGAGCTCGGCCGGCTGGGGCACACCGAGGTGCGCTTCTACCAACAACTGGCCGACGGCCTGCCGGGGGTTCCCCGCTCCTACGGCGCCGCCTTCGATGCCCTGACCGGTCGGTACGTGCTGGTATTGGAAGACCTGACGCTGAACCCGTGCGAGTTCACCGACACCCTCCATCCACTGGACAAGGACCGCGCCGCACAGACCGTCGAGCTTCTGGCCCGGGTCCACGCCGCGTTCTGGGGACGGCTGCCGGCCCGAAGCGGCACCGGGCCGCTGGGCTGGCTGTATTCCGCGTCCGGCGACCACACCTCGCTGATGACCGGTTCCCTGCTCAAGCTGTCGACGAAACGACTGGCCGAGAACACCGACATCCCGGTGGCCGACGGCCGGTTCATCGACGAGAACTACCGCGCAGCGGCCCAACTACTGGACCGGCCACCGCACACCGTCATGCACGGTGACGCGCACCCGGGCAACCTGTTCTTCCGCAACGGCGCGGCGGGCCTGCTCGACTGGCAGGCCGTACGCCGCGGCCACCCGGGCCGCGAGCTGGCCTACACCCTGGTCACCTGCATGACCACGGCCGACCGGCAAGCTGCCGAACGCGACCTGCTCGACGAGTACCGAAGCGCACTCGCCGCGGCGGGCGGCCCGACACTGGGTCATGACGACCTGTGGGAGCGCTACCGCCTCGGTGCGATCTACGCCTATGCCGCACCGGTCATCACCGCCGGACTCGGCGGTATGCAGGACGAAGGTATTGCAATCGAAGGAGCCAGACGGGGCGTGGCAGCCTTGGCTGACCTCGAGACTGTGGCAATACTCAAGAAGTTGCTGTGATGGTCCTACCATTTGGTGAACCACGAACAACCAAGGCCTGGACGTGAATGAACCTCTACCCGCACAGCGGGACGCATCAGTCGAAGACACCTCGACGCGCCACCGAATCCTGGTCGCGACCGCCGAGGTGCTGGCCCGCAGCGGTCAGACCAAACTGAGTCTGTCCGAGGTGGCGCTGCAGGCGGGCGTTTCCCGGCCCACGTTGTACCGCTGGTTCGCCGACAAACAGGAGCTCCTCGACGCGTTCGGTACCTACGAGCGCGAGATGTTCGACCATGGCATCAGCCGCGCGACCGTAGGCCTGCGCGGCAACGAGAAGCTTGACGCTGCACTGCGTTTCATCGTGCAGTATCAGCAGTCATATTCGGGGGTCCGGCTGGTCGACATCGAGCCGGAAGTCGTGATCGCCCAACTGGCCAACGTCATCCCCCTCATGCGCGCACGGTTGCTCAAGCTGCTGTCGGGCGCCAATGCCCCGGTCAAGGCGGCCACCGCGATCCGGGTCGCGGTCTCGCACTACATCGTGCGCAGCGATGACGGCGACCAGTTCCTCGCGCAACTGCGTCATGCCGTGGGCCTCAAACAGCCCGACTCGAACTGAGAACTCCAGCCTCGGCGCTACTCGTTTCTGCACCCCTTTCCGTCACGCCGGCGTGACGCTCGGCACCGACTGCCACTCTGGCGCGACATTCAAGTCTCTACGATTGCAGAGACTCTCCGATCGGTCAATCCTCGTTTTGAGGGGTGACACGACACGCAATTTTTGTAAAGCTATCGGCATGACTCAGGTGCAGAGCGACACCGGCGTGCTCGCCGGGGATGAGCGGATGCTCATCGACGGGGAACTCCAATACACCAGCAGCGGCGCAAAGTTCGACGTCGTGCACCCCGCCAGCGAGCAGGTGGCGGGCCAGGCCACCGACGGCACGGTGGCCGACATCGAGCGTGCCGTCGGTGCCGCGCGACGCGCCTTCGACGAAACCGACTGGAGCCGCGACGTCGAGTTCCGCTACCACTGCCTGATGCAGCTGCACGACGCGCTGGACGCCGAGAAGGAGCGGCTGCGCCGGATTCTGGTGACCGAGGTGGGCTGTCCGGTGACCGTCACCGGCTCCCAGATCGAAGATCCGATCGGCGAGGTCAAGCACTGGGCCGAGCACGGCAGGAATTTCGAGTACGTGGTCGACAACGGCGTCCACCAAACCCAGCTCGGGCCGGCGCGACGCAAGATCGCCTATGAACCGGTCGGTGTGGTCGGCGCCATCACGCCGTGGAATGTGCCGTTCTACCTCAACGTCGCCGAGACCGTTCCGGCGTTGATGGCCGGCAACACGGTGGTGCTCAAGCCCGCGCAGCTCACCCCCTGGTCAGGCACCGAGTTGGGCCGCATCGTGGCCGAGCACACCGACATCCCGGCCGGCGTGTTCAACGTCGTCGTCTCGAACGCCAACGAGGTCGGCGCCGCACTGTCGGCGGATCCGCGGGTCGACATGATCACCTTCACCGGTTCGACCGCAACCGGACGCGCCATCTTGGCCGCCGGGGCGTCGACGGTCAAGAAGACGATGCTCGAGCTGGGCGGCAAGTCCGCGCATATCGTGCTCGACGATGCCGACTTCAACTCGGCACTGCCCATCGCGGCGATGATGGCCTGCGTCATGAGCGGGCAGTCCTGCATCCTGCCCAGCCGAATCCTGCTCCCCCGCAGCCGTTACGACGAAGGCGTCGAGCTCCTCAAGGGCGCGATGGAGAATTTCCCGGTCGGCGACCCGTGGACCCCGGGCATCATGCAGGGTCCGCAGATCAGCACGACCCAGCGCGAAAAGGTGCTCGGGCTCATCAAATCGGGCATCGATTCGGGCGCCCGGCTGGTCACCGGCGGCGGTGTGCCGGAGAACCTGCCCACGGGTTACTACACTCAGCCGACGCTGCTCGCCGACGTCGACCCCGATTCGCAGGTCGCCCAGGAGGAGATCTTCGGACCCGTGCTGACGGTCACCCCGTATGACTCCGACGACGAAGCGGTCGCCATCGCCAACAACTCCATTTACGGCCTGTCCGGGGAGGTTTCGTCCGGCGACGTCGACCGGGCCTTCGCCGTCGCGCGCCGCATCCGAACCGGCAACGTCACCATCAACAGCCGCAGCCACTTCGGTATCAACAGCCCGTTCGGCGGTTCTAAGCAGAGCGGTCTGGGCCGGCGCAACGGCGAGGAAGGTTTCAAGGAGTACTTCGAATCCAAGACCATCGGGATGCCCGAATAGTGAGCGAGCATTCCGACATCTCGGCCCTGCTGTACCGCTACGCGCGGGCGGTCGATTCCAAGGACTGGGAGCTGTACCGGTCGGTGTTCACCGAGGACGCCCACATCGACTACTCGTCGGCGAGCGCCATCGTGGGCAGCCGCGATGAGGTGGTCGACTGGTTCGCCGCCAATTTCGGGGTGATCCCGTGGAGCATGCACTACATCACCAACATCGAGATTCTCGACGGCGACGGCGACGGCGACACCGCGACGGTGCGGGCGATGTTCTACAACCCCATGCAGTTGCCCGGGATGGCCGAGATGAGCGCATGCGGCGGGTACTACCACCACGAGTTGGTGCGTACCCCCGACGGTTGGCGTAGTCGCAGCCTGCGCGAGGAGAATCTCTGGTTCACCAACGCGCCGGGCTAGCACTGCCGGTCACGTTGACATTGAATCTACGCAGACGTCTACTCGATCTTTTGCGACCTCAGTTCAAAGTCGACGCCGCGACTCAGCCCTCGGCGGCCAACTGGCCACAGGCCGCGGCGATCTCACGCCCTCGGGTGTCGCGCACGGTGCACGAGACTCCCTTGGCCTGAACGCGTTTGACGAACTCCCGCTCCACTGGTTTGGGACTGGCGTCCCATTCACTGCCCGGCGTCGGGTTGAGCGGAATGAGGTTGACGTGCACCAGCTGCCCCAGCTTGCTGCGCAGCTTCTTGCCGAGAAGATCTGCGCGCCAGGGCTGATCGTTGACATCACGGATCAGCGCGTACTCGATGGACACCCGCCGGCCGGTGACGTCAGCGTAGTACCGGGAGGCATCGAGAACCTCGTCGACGCTCCACCGGTTGTTGACCGGCACCAGCGTGTCGCGTAGTTCGTCGTCGGGGGTGTGCAGGGAAACAGCCAGGGTGACGCCGAGGCGCTCATCGGCCAATTTGCGAATGGCTGGGGCCAGCCCGACCGTCGACACCGTCACCGAGCGGGCGCTGATCCCGAAACCGTTCGGCGGCGGGGCGATGATGCGCTTGACGGCCGCCAGCACCCGGTTGTAGTTGGCCAGCGGCTCACCCATACCCATGAAGACGATGTTGGACAGCCGCCCGTCATGCTCGGACCGCATCGCCGACGACGCCGCCCGAACCTGTTCGAGAATCTCGGCGGTGGACAGATTGCGCATCAGGCCGCCCTGGCCGGTGGCACAGAACGGGCAAGCCATACCGCAGCCGGCCTGCGAGGAGATGCACACCGTGTTGCGCTGCGGGTAGCGCATCAGCACCGACTCGAAGGTCGTGCCGTCACCCGCACGCCACAGCGTCTTGCGGGTCTCCCCCGCGTCGCACTGGACCTGCTTCACCGGGTCGATCAGCGTCGGGAACAGCGCCTCGGCCACCTGATCTCGCACCGCGGTAGGTAGATCGGTCATCTGCTTCGGGTCGGCGATCAGGCGGCCGTAGTACTGGTTGGCCAGCTGTTTGGCCCGGAATTTCGGCAGACCCAGCTCGGTGACGGCAGCGGCGCGGCCGTCCTCGTCGAGGTCGGCAAGGTGGCGCGGCGGCATACCGCGTCGCGGGGCTTCGAAGACCAGTTCCTGCTTCATGTCTTTTCCAGTATCAGGCTTGTTCGGTGAGAACATCGTGAACAGTGCGCTCAACGGTGTTCAGGACATCGTTGTCCACCCCGGGACGGCCGCGGACGAAGACCGATGCGCGGCTGGCCGGGGCCAGCCCTTCGGCCAGACACAGCCCGTCGGGCAGTCGGCCGATCATCGGCAGCAGGGCCACCCCGAGACCAGAGCGCACCGCTGCGAACAGGCCGGACAGGTTGGCGGATTCGGCGGCGATGCGGTAGTCGGTCCCGCTTCGGTCGAGGGTGGCAAAGGTGGGTTCGCGCAATGTGCACGGTTCGGAGAACATCACCACCGGCAACGGCTGGTTCACCGCAGTGCTGAAGCCGCGGCCCGAAACCCACTTCAGTGCAAGCGTTCCGGACGCGTGCGCGGGATCCATGCCGGACCCGTCGAGCATCACCGCAAGATCGACCAGACCGTGTTCGACGGCGTCGGCGAGCGTGACATTGCGGTCGAGACGAAACCGCAGCCGCCAGTTGGGCAACCGCTCGCCCAGCGCCGCCGTGAGGGCGGGCAACATGACATCGGCGCCGTGCTCGGTGGCACCGATCAGCAGCACCTGCTCCTCGGCTGCACCGAGATCGGTCAGCGCCGCGTCGTGGGCGGCGAGGATGCCCCGGGCGTGCCCGAGTACCCGGTGGCCCAGTTCGGTGAAGGCGACACCGCGACCGGACCGTTCGACGACGGGGCCACCCACGACGGCCTCGATCCGCCGCATGTGCTGGCTGACCGCCGACTGCGTCATGTGCAACACCGCGGCGGCGCGGTGAAACCCGCCACAGTCCGCCACCGCCACCAGGCTGCGCAGCGGCGCGATGTCCAGCACCTGACCCATGCGATCAAGGTACTCCGATCAGTACTTACGATCAAAGACCTGGCATTTCTCGACATACACCAAGTTATTCCACCAGATTGATTAGCGTCGATGATCGATCGTGATTGCCGATAATCGTTGGACCGCGCGTACCAGGCTCGCTCACGATGGGGGCATGCCGCCCACTCCGATGCCGATGCGCACGGCGACAACCGTGACGTTCTTCTACGCCCTGGGTTATCCGATCGGGAACCTGGCGGTGCACGCCGTCTCCCCGATGGCGGTACTGGCTGTTCGTTTCGGGGCGGCGGGGCTGATCCTCGGCACCTGGGCCGGACTGGCCCGGGTGGGCTTCCCCACCGGCCGGAAGCTGCTCCACGTCGCGGTGGCGGGTCTGCTCATGCAGGCCGTGCAGTTCTGCGCGCTCTACGTTGCGATTCAGCAGGGCGCGCCCGCAGTGCTCTGCGCGGTGGTCATCGCGATGAACCCGGTGGCGACGGCGCTGCTCGCGGCGGTGTTCCTACGTGACCGGTTGACACCACGCCGGATCGTCGCGTTGGTGCTCGGTATCGCCGCAGTGGTGGCGGCCTGCGCGACGCGACTGGCCACCTCAGGTGGTATCGACCCGGTGGTCGGATTGCTGCTGGTGGCACTGCTCGGGCTGGCGGCGGGTGGGGTCTATCAACAGCGGTTCTGCTCTGACGTCGACTTCCGGGCCTCGACCTCTGTGCAGAACGCCGTCGCGTTCCTGCCCGCCTTGGCGCTCACGCTCAGCGCGCCGGTCGAGGTGCATGACGCGACCAGGGCCGCGCTGGCGGTGGCCGGTGTGGTGCTGCTCAACGCCGTGCTCGGGGTGTCGCTGTATGTGCGGGCCATCAACCTGCACGGAGCCTCGGCGGTCGCGATGCTGTTCTGCGTGATCCCCGCGGTCGCCGGGGTGTTGTCCTGGCTGATGCTCGGCGAGCGGGTGAACATCGGCATCGCCGCCGGGCTGGTCCTCGGTGCGATCGCGTGCTGGCTGAACGCGTCTGCCACGCGCAGCGAACGCGGTCTACGCGAGGAGCGTGAGCACGATCCAGCCGACGACGGCGGACGGCAACATCGCGTCGATGCGGTCCATGATGCCGCCGTGGCCCGGCAGTAGCGTGCCCATGTCCTTGATGCCGAGATCGCGTTTGACCTGCGATTCGACGAGGTCCCCGAGCACACCGGTGATCACCAGCAACAGGCCGAGCGGTACGCCCACCCAGGCTGGCTTGTCCAACAGGAACGCCACGGACAGCACCGCTGCGGTGACACCGAACAGCAGCGATCCGCCCAGACCTTCCCAGGACTTCTTCGGGCTGATCGCCGGTGCCAGGAGATGCTTACCGAACAGGACGCCCGCGACGTAGCCACCGATGTCGGCGAAGACGACCGTCACGATGATGGTGAAAACCCGGGCTCCGCCGTGGTCGGCAAAGATGAGCAGGGCGGTGAAGGCGGCGAACAACGGCACCCAGGTGGCGAGCAGAACCGTCGCGGCGATATCGCGCAGGTAATTGACCGGCTGCTGGTCGAGACCCTGACCGACCAGACGCCAGACCATGCAGACGACGATCGTGCCGCCGTAGGCGCCAAGCAGACCGGCGGCCCCGAACGGCCAGGTCAGCCAGATCATCGCCTGGCCACCCAAGAGCAGCGGGACGGCGGGCAATGCGTAGCCGTGCTCGCGCATCCGCCGGATCACCTCATGGGTGGCGATGGCGATGGCGACTGCCAACAGCGGCAGCCACCAGATGGGCGCAAAGAGCAGGGTGCCTATCGCGAGGGCGCCGAGGACCACGCCGACGGTGATGGCGGCCGGCAGGTCACGGCCGGCGCGCGAGGTCTTCTGCGGTGGCTCGGTCTGTGCCACGGGACTGGGGTGCTGAAGGTCGCCTAGACCTCCAGCAACTCGCCTTCCTTGTGCTTGACCAACTCGTCGATCTGACTGGTGTAGGTGTGGGTGGATTTGTCGAGGTCCTTTTCCGCGCGTCCGACCTCGTCCTCGCCGGCCTCGCCGTCCTTCTTGATCCGGCTGAGCTCTTCCATCGCCTTACGACGAATGTTGCGCACCGACACCTTGGCGTCCTCGCCCTTGGACTTTGCCTGCTTGACCAGCTCGCGGCGGCGCTCCTCGGTGAGCTGCGGGATGGAGATCCGGATGATGTTGCCGTCGTTGGTCGGATTGACCCCGAGATCGGAGTTGCGGATCGCGTCCTCGATCGGCCGGAGCTGAGCGGCCTCGTAGGGCTTGATGACGACGAGCCGCGCCTCGGGGACGTTGATGCTCGCCATCTGCGTGATCGGTGTCATCGACCCGTAGTACTCGATGTTGATCCGGGAAAACATGCCCGGATTGGCCCGGCCGGTCCGGATCGTGGCCAGGTCGTCACGGGCCACACTCACGGCCTTTTCCATCTTCTCTTCGGCGTCGAAGAGAGTTTCGTCGATCACTTCGGGTTCTCCATCGATCTTGCTCCTCGCGTGCGCGGCAGGTCAGGTGGTGGTGGTGACCAGTGTTCCGATCTTCTCACCCGCCACGGCACGGGCGATATTGCCTTCGGTGAGCAGGTTGAACACCAGCATCGGCATGCGGTTGTCCATGCACAAACTGAAGGCAGTGGCATCGGCGACCCGCAGGCCACGGTCGATGACATCACGATGGCTGACTTCGGTGAGCAACTCGGCGTTCAGGTCTTCGCGTGGGTCGGCGGTGTAGACGCCGTCGACAGCCTTGGCCATCAGCACCACGTCGGCCCCGATCTCGAGAGCCCGCTGCGCGGCCGTCGTGTCGGTGGAGAAGTACGGAAGGCCCATGCCGGCTCCGAAGATGACGACGCGACCCTTTTCCAGGTGTCGCACGGCCCGCAACGGGATGTACGGCTCGGCGACCTGCCCCATCGTGATGGCGGTCTGCACGCGGGTGTCGATGCCCTCTTTCTCCAGGAAGTCCTGCAGCGCAAGGCTGTTCATCACCGTGCCGAGCATGCCCATGTAGTCGCTGCGGGTGCGTTCCATCCCGCGCTGCTGCAATTGGGCGCCGCGGAAGAAGTTGCCGCCACCGATCACGACCGCGACCTGGACTCCGCTGCGCACCACTGCGGCGATCTGGCGGGCCACCTGGTGCACGACGTCGGGGTCGAGGCCGACCTGGCCGCCGCCGAACATCTCTCCGCCGAGTTTCAGCAGAACCCTTTTGTAGAAGGGACGAATGGGTGCTGCGCCCTCGCCGGCGACATTCGGATCCGCCATCGGTCTCCTCGGCACTCCTCGCATGTAGAGAGCCACCCGGGTTACCCCTGGACGGCCTCTCCATCCTGCCCTATGGCGGGCGGCGCACCTAGTGGGGGGAGCCTTCGCGGACCGAGTGTCGCCGGCGGGCGCAGGTCAACCGGCGCCTACCCCAGGTGCGCCTGAAGCAGCCAGGCGGCCATCGACTTACGGTCCTTGCCCTCGTCACGGAGGTCCATTCGGGCGAAATCGGCGAAGTTGGCGAATTCCGCCGGCACGTGCGCGTGGATGCGAGCCGGTCGCACGTCGTCGATCACCCAGTACTTGCCGACGACCTCACGCAATTCGTCCTCGCTGACCGGATTGGCCGGTCCGGAATCGCCCATCGTCCCCTTGTCGAACACCAGCACGAAGTAGGAGGCGCCGGGAGCGGCGGCCCGCACGATCGACTGCTGGTAGCCGTCCCGCAGTTCCACGGGCATGGAGTGGAACAGCGTGCTGTCGACGATCGTGCCGAAACGGCCGTCGTAGCCGGTGAAGGCACTGATATCGGCCACTTCGAAGCTCGCGTTGGCGAGCCCGCGCTTGGCGGCCTCGGCCCTGGCCAACTCGATGGCGGTGGCCGACTGATCCAGCCCGACCGTGGTGAATCCGCGCTCGGCCAGGTCGAGCGCGGTGGCCGCCTCACCGCAGCCGGCGTCGAGCACCTCACCGTGGAACTTGCCCTCGGCGATCAGGGCCGCGATCTCGGGCTGCGGTTCGCCGATGCTCCACGGCGGGCGTACCCCAGCGAACTCCGGAGCCTCACCGCGGTAAGCGGATTCGAACATTGCATCTGACATTTCGCTTGGCGTGGTCATACGTCCGGTATATCAACCTAGTTGATATGTGTCAATATGCTTGATATGAACTCCGATAAGGGAGCCGCCCTGGAGGAGCAGCCACTCGGCTACTTGATGTATCGCGTGGTCGCGGTGCTGCAGCCACGGGTCTCCGCGCAACTGCAACCACTGGGCCTCAAACTGCCCGAGTTCGTCTGCCTGCGCATCCTGTCCATGGCCCCGGGCCAGTCCAACGCCGAGCTCGCGCGCCACACGAACGTGTCACCACAGGCGATGAACAACGTGCTGCGCGGACTCCAAGACCGAGGGGCGGTTCGCAGGCCGGCCACCGTCGACTCCGGACGCGCACTGCCCGCCGAGCTGACCAGCGAGGGTGCCCAATTGCTCGAACGCGCCGAAGCCGCCGTGTACGCCGCCGAGGAGGAGGTGCTCGATCGCCTCGACGCCGAGCAGCGACGCGAACTCAAGCGACTGTTGGCCCACGCCGTTCCCTGAACCGGCATGCCGTCCGGCGCGCCGTGTGGCGTCACAGTCGGTAATGTCGCCAGCCGATGAAGATCGTGCTGGCCCCGGACTCGTTCAAGGAGTCGATGACCGCGTCGCAAGCGGTCGCAGCGCTGCGCGAGGGCGTCCGGTCGGCACTGCCCGATGCCGAATGCATCGGGGTGCCGATGGCCGATGGCGGTGAAGGCACCGTCGACGCCGTCGTCGACGCGCTCGGCGGTGACCGCATCATCGAGACGGTGCAGGACCCGCTCGGCCGCCCGGTCGCGGCCACCTACGGCTACGTTGCCGAGCGTCACCTGGCCGTGATCGAAATGGCCGCCGCCTCCGGCCTCGAGCTGGTGGCACCGGAGGATCGAGATATCCTGCGCGCCAGCACCTTCGGAGTCGGACAGCTCATCACCTCAGCCCTGGAGCACGGCGCGACCGAGCTGCTGATCGGCATCGGCGGCTCGGCGACCAATGACGGCGGGGCCGGCATGCTCACCGCGCTCGGCGCCGCCTTCACCGACAGCGACGGAGCCGCCCTGCCACCCGGCGGCGCAGCACTGACCCGGCTGCACCACATTGACGTCGGCGGCCTGGATCCCCGGCTCGCCGAAGTGCACGTCCGGATCGCGTCCGACGTCACGGCACCGCTGCTCGGCACCGGCGGTGCCAGTGCGGTTTTCGGACCGCAGAAGGGAGCCACCCCCTCGGACGTCGCGACCCTCGAAGCGGCCCTGGCCCGCCTGGTCGAAGTGACCCAGACCGCGCTCGGACACGCCCGGCCTGATCGCCCGGGCGCCGGCGCTGCCGGGGGCCTGGGCTTCGGGCTGATGGAATTCCTTGCCGCCGAATGCGACCCGGGTGTCGAGGTGATCGCCGAGACCGTGGGGCTGGCGCAGGCACTGATCGGAGCGGACTGGGTGTTCACCGGGGAGGGCAGCGTGGACGCCCAGACCATGTTGGGCAAGACTCCGTTCGGAGTCGCCCGGGTGGCCGCGCACACCGGCACCCAGGTGGTGATCTTCGCCGGTCGGGTCTCCCCCGACGCCGACGTCCTGCTGGTCAACGGCGTCGAGAAACTGGTGGAGATCACCGCGCCGGGCACCCCGTTGGAGCAGGCGTTGCGTGACGGCCCGGCCGCGCTGACCCGTGCGGCCGCCGAAGTGTGCCGGACCCTGTAGCGCGAGCTACAGGATCGCCGCCGCGACGATCAGCCCGAACGCCAGGTAGGAAGCCGTCACGACCAGCACCTGGGGCGTGAACCGCTCGGAGGCCAGCACCATGCCGATGTCGATGCCTTTGATCGCACCGATGAGCCGGACGGAAAACGCCTGGGCCGCAATGCCCAAGAGCCCGAACACCAGCGTCATGATGAGGCCCTGGACGAGGTCGCCCGACGACGAGTAGATGGCCAGAACGATGATGAATGCCATCGACACCACGCCGGAGGCCGTCACAGCGGCAGCATTCGGACGGCCAGCTCGGACCAAGGTCCGCAATGGCCCGGGTGTGGTCCAGTCGATCACGTAGAAACCCAGGACCATCAGTGCCACACCGACAATCGTGTACAACACGATCGCCGAGACGCCGTGGCCGAGAACCGACCAGTAATCGGAGTCGAGCGCAACCAGGGTGGTTGTCATAGGTATTCCTTCCGGGTCACTGCGGGATGCGGTGTGGCACAAAGGCAGCGCCGTTGTCGGTGACGAGACCCGAGGTCTCGCGGATCCCGAGTCCGGCGGATTCGTCGCCGACGATCCACGCCCCCAACGCGGGGCGCATGTCGTCGAATTGCGGTAGCGGATCGAGCAACTGGTACACGTAGCCCTCTTCGCCGTAGACACCGCCGGTCTCGGTCTCGAAGCCTGCGCCGACGATGGTGATGTTGGCGCCCTCACGGCCCAGCTTCGGTTTGCGCACGTAGTCAGTGAGCTCGTGCGGGTCATCGACGTAGGCGGGCAACAGATTCGGATGCCCGGGATACATCTCCCACAGGACGGCCAGGATCGCCTTGTTGCTCAGCAGCGTCTTCCACAGCGGCTCCACCCACATGGTGGCCGGCAGCGATTCGACGGCCCGGCGGCCGAAATCGTCGTCGAGCATCCACTCCCACGGGTAGAGCTTGAAGATCGACGACATGGGAGCTTCCTCCAGGTCGACGAACCGGTCGAGGTCGCGGTCGAACCCGATGTCCTCGATGGCCAGGCCCACGGTGTGCAGGCCGGCTTCTGCTGCGCACTCCTGGAGGTAGGCCACAGTGACGTGATCCTCACCGGTGTGCTCGGCACCCGACCAGGTGAAGTAGGTCTCGGCGCCCGGGAGGCGGTCACGGACCTCAGCCCAGCGGGCAACCAGCTTCTCGTGCAACGAGTTCCACTGATCGTCGGCCGGGTAGACGTCGGTCTTCCAGTGCCACTGCAGGATCGCCGCCTCCAGCAGTGTGGTGGGCGTATCGGCGTTGTATTCCAGCAGAACCGGCGGCCGACGACCGTCGTAGCGAAGGTCGAACCTGCCGTACAGATGCGGGTCGCTGCGCCGCCACGACTTCTCGATGTGCTCCCAGCTCCATTCGGGAAGCCCGAAGTCGCGGTAGCGCCCGGTCAGCACGACGTGCTCGACGGCCTCCAGACACATCGAGTGCAGCACCTCGACGGAGGCTTCGATCGACAGCACCTCGTCCATGTCGAAGACGTAGTGCACCGACTCGTCCCAGTACGGGCGGTCGGCACCGGTCGCGTCGCGCGCCGGAGTGCCATAACACATGCCTTGGTCGGCGACGATCTGTTCCCAGCCTGGTCGCGGGGAACTGCGTTGGCGGTGCATTCAGCTCCCCGAACTCTTGCCGTAGCTCGACGACGAGCCGAAACCGCCGCGTGAGATCGACGTCCCCGACTTGGTCTTGGCCGTAGTGCCCTTGGGCTGTTCGATGGTCCCGCCCCGGGCGATGGTGCCGACGCCGCTGTTGTTGCCGCCGTAGTAGTACCGGTACGGCGAGCCGAGGTAGATGAAGGTGCCCCCGGAGCCGCTGTGGCCGCTGGAGCAATACGAATCGGGCACCACCTCGTTGGTGCCGTCCTTGACGCACGACGCCGCGATTTCCTCTTTGTGCAGCAGGTGGTAGCCCAGCGCGATGACTCCGACCACACCGACCACTGCCACCGAGCCCATCAGGATCTTCTTGCCGGTGGCAGCACGCTGTTCGCGTGTCGCCTCCTGCTGCCTGGCCCACTCCTCGGCGGCCTCGCGCTCCTTCTGCATCCTGTCCCGTTGGCGCGCTTCGGCCACGGTAGGAGGCCGCGGCGTGGCGGTAGCCGGGTCCTGCCAACGAATTGATCCCTCGCTGACCTGGTTCCACTGCTCGTCTGGCCCCGACGTCATTCACACCCCCGCATACTCTGACACCTGACGGTCATCATAAGAGCACATCGCCACCCATGAGCGCAGCACCTGAGCAAAACCCCGGCGCGCAGGCGGGAGCGCGCCTGGAATCTGGCTCAGGTTGGGTAAAAACGGTCTATTTCACCGCTTTTCGCGCCCGCTTCCGCGGAGCTGCGGGAACCGGATCCTGAATACGTGGCCAGGGCCTCGCCTCCTCCAGCTCGTAGGCCAACTCCAGCAGCAGCGCTTCGCGGCCACGGGTCGCCGACAGCATCATTCCCACCGGAAGGCCGGTTTTCGTCTGGGCCAGCGGCAACGAGATGGCCGGATCCCCGGTGGCGTTCTGCAGCGGTGTGAACGCCACCCAACCCAGCAGCCGGTCGATGATCTGCTCGTAGTCCGCCGTCGGATCGAGCCGGCCGATCTCCAGGGTGGGCTCGGCCAGGGTGGGCATGAGCACCGCGTCATAGCTGTTGGACAGCCGCTCGGTGATCCGCCGCGACCGGGCCAGGTGGGCGATCGCCGCCGGGACCCGATACAGGTTGCGCGACGCGTGTCGTTCCAGGCCCAACGTGAGATTGTCCAGCTTGCCGCGGTCGAAGCTCGGGCCGAAGGAACGCTTCCCACCGCGTACCAACGCATACGCCAGGAACGACCAGTACAGCAGGAAATCATCCTTGAACCGGGGCTGGACCGGATTGCCGATCACGGTGATCTGGTGGCCGAGCTCCTCGAGCAGCGCAGCGGTCTTGTGGGTCAGCTCGGTCATCTCCGGGCCGGCATCGTGCACGACGGACTGCGTGCACACCGCGATGCGCAGGCGCTGTTTGCCCGGGCGGCTGACATCGCCGATCGGCGGCAGTTTGGGGTTGCGGTAGACGCGTTCCATCTCCCGGTACAGCGCTGCGGTGTCACGCACCGACCGGGTGAGCACCCCGTCGGCCACGATCCGCAACGGCATCATCCGCATGTTCTTGTCCTGCGGCAGTCGGCCCCGGGTCGGCTTGAGGCCGACCAGACCATTGCAGGCGGCGGGGATGCGGATCGAGCCGCCCCCGTCATTGGCGTGCGCGATGGGTACGACGCCCGCCGCGACGAAGGCACCCGAACCCGACGACGACGCACCGGCCGTGTAGACGGGGTTCCACGGGTTGCGCACCGGGCCCAGCCGAGGATGCTCGCACGACGCGCTGAAACCGAACTCCGAGAGCCGGGTCTTGCCCAGCGGCACTAGACCGGTGGCGAGATACGCGCGGGCGAAGTCGCCGTTGGCCGGTTCGGGCCGAGGTTCCCAGGCATCCGTGCCGCTCATCGTCGGCATGCCCTCGACCGCGGAGTTGTCCTTGACGAAGGTCGGGACACCGTCGAAGTACCCGCCGTATTGACTGGGCGCGGCACCGCGGGCATGGGCCCGGTCGAAGGCTTCGAACGCCAGCCCGTTGAGGGTGGGATTGACCGCCTCGACGCGCGCCACCGCGGCTTCGATCAGGTCGGCCGCCGATACCCGGCCGGCTTGCAGTTCTTCCACCAGGCCGACGGCGTCGTGTTCACCGAGGGCGTCGTCGCCGAAGGCGAAGATTCGACTCATGACCAGACGGTACCAACTGGTACCGATCGGGCGGCGGCCTCTCGCCGCCCAACCGCCCTCACTGCGTGCGGGCCACGCTCTGCAGCACAGCAAGATGCTCGTCGACGGTCCGCAGACCGGCTCCCATGGTGTTCACCGTGACGTGCGTGGCCCCGGCGTCGGCCCACGCGGCGATGTCGGCGACCACCTTGTCCGGATCACCGGTCCAGGTCACCCGACCCTCCATGCCGATCCCGGCGGGATCTCGCCCGGCGGAGACGGCCGCACGCTCGACCCTGGCCCGAGCGTCATCGAGTTCCAGTCCGGGCGCGACCATCGGAAACCAGCCGTCGCCGAGCCGCCCGGCCCGCTCCAGCGCCCGCGCGGACGCAGCGCCGAACCACACCGGGATCGGACGCTGCACCGGCAGCGGCGCCAGGCCCGCACCGGTCACCCGGTGGTGGCGACCTTCGAAGGTCACCGACGATTCGGTCCACAGCCGACGCATCAGCTCGACCTGCTCCTCGGACCGCTTGCCACGGTTTCCGAAATCCTCGCCCAGCGCCTCGTACTCGACCGCATTCCAGCCCAGCCCGACGCCCAGGCGCATCCGCCCACCGCTGAGCAGGTCGACCTCGGCGGCCTGCTTGGCCACCAGAACGGCCTGGCGCTGCGGCAGGATGATCACCCCGGTGACCAATTCCAACGAGGTGACCGCGGCCAGATAGCCGAACATCACCATCGGCTCGTGAAAGGTGGTGTAGAGGTCATAGGGCCCCGACCAGTCCCGGTGAACAGCCGGATCGGCGCCGACCACATGGTCGTAGGCCAGGATGTGGGTGAAGCCCAGCTCTTCGACACGCTGGCCGTATGCGCGCACCGCTCCCGGATCTCCGCCGAGTTCCGTCTGCGGAAATACCACACCTACGCGCATGTCACCTCCAACACCACTCCCCAACCCATTCGTACCTGCCACACTCCCACATCGGCAAAGCCCGTTGCCCCGCCGTGAGCAACTACCCGGCACCGACCGGGTTACGAATGAACAAAACCCCGCGCTTTCCGGGATCGCCGGAATGAGCGCGGGGTTTTGCGGCGGGCGGCGACGGCCGAGCCGTCAATCGGGTGTGATGTGCCGCCCGAGTCTTCTGGGTGTTAGGCCTGACCGACCTCGAACCGCACGAAGCGGGTCACGGTGACACCGGCCTCGTCGAGCAGCGCCTTGACGGTCTTCTTGTTGTCGGACACCGACGGCTGGTCCAGCAGCACGACGTCCTTGTAGTAGCCCGTGACGCGACCTTCGATGATCTTGGGCAGCGCCTGCTCGGGCTTGCCCTCTTCCTTCGCGGTCTCCTCGGCGATGCGCCGCTCGTTGGCGACGATGTCGGCGGGGACGTCCTCACGGGTGAGGTACTTGGCCTTGAGTGCGGCGATCTGCAGGGCGACCGCGTGGGCGGCCTCCTTGCCCTTCTCCGCGTCGCCGGCGGTGTACTCGACCAGGACACCGACGGCCGGCGGCAGGTCCGCGGCACGCTTGTGCAGGTAGGTCTCGACCGTGCCGTCGAAGTAGGCGACCCGACGCAGTTCGAGCTTCTCGCCGATCTTGGCGGACAGGTCGGCGATGGCCTGTTCGACCGTGGTGTCGCCAACCTTGGCGGCCTTGAGGGCGTCCACGTCGGCGGCCTTCGCGGCGGCGGCGGCCGCCACGACCTGGTTTGCGAGCTCCTGGAATTCGGCGTTCTTGGCGACGAAGTCGGTCTCGGAGTTCAGCTCGATCAGCGCACCGTCCTTGGCCGCGACCAGACCCTCGGCGGTGGCGCGCTCAGCGCGCTTGCCGACGTCCTTGGCGCCCTTGATACGGAGCAACTCGACGGCCTTGTCGAAATCGCCGTCCGATTCGGCCAGCGCGTTCTTGCAGTCCATCATGCCGGAGCCGGTCAGCTCCCGAAGGCGCTTGACGTCGGCGGCGGTGTAGTTAGCCATTTAAGACTTCTCCTGGAATTACGAAGCGTCAGTGGATGTTTCGGGTGCAGCAGCGGCTTCGCCTTCGGCGGTACCAGCGGTCGCACCGGCGAGCAGCTCCTGCTCCCACTCGGCGAGCGGCTCAGCGGCACCCTCGGTGTCCTGCTTCTCACCGGCACCCTGGCCGGCGCGGGCCTGCAGGCCCTCGGCAACCGCGGAGGCGACGACCTTGGTCAGCAGGGCGGCCGAACGGATGGCGTCGTCGTTGCCCGGGATCGGGTAGTTGACCTGATCGGGGTCGCAGTTGGTGTCCAGGATCGCGATGACCGGGATGCCGAGCTTGATGGCCTCGTTGACCGCCAGGTGCTCCTTGTTGGTGTCGACGACCCAGATCGCCGAGGGCACCTTCTGCATGTCCCGGATACCGCCGAGGCTGCGCTCAAGCTTGTTCTTCTCACGCGTGAGCATGAGGATTTCCTTCTTGGTGCGACCCTCGAAGCCACCGGTCTGCTCCATGGCCTCGAGTTCCTTGAGGCGCTGCAGGCGCTTGTGCACCGTGGAGAAGTTGGTGAGCATGCCGCCCAGCCAGCGCTGGTTCACGTAGGGCATGCCGACGCGGGTGGCCTCTTCGGCGATGGACTCCTGCGCCTGCTTCTTGGTGCCGACGAACAGGATGGAGCCGCCGTGGGCCACCGTCTCCTTGACGAACTCGTAGGCCTTGTCGATGTAGGTCAGCGTCTGCTGCAGATCGATGATGTAGATGCCATTGCGGTCGGTGAAGATGAACCGCTTCATCTTGGGGTTCCAGCGTCGGGTCTGATGCCCGAAGTGAGCGCCGCTGTCCAGCAGCTGCTTCATGGTCACAACAGCCATGAGCTCATTCCTTTATGTGTCGGTTGACGCCCGGCGTCGGGTGATGCCAGGCCCTGGTGCCTGCCGGACGCCGAACCCGATCCGGGAAATCCCAGGTCAGGACCGTCGGCATCCGTGTACGACCCCATCGAGGCGATCGATATGCGCAGACACGCGAAGTCAGCCCGCAAGCGAGCTGCGGGTAGAAGTTTACACGCTGGGCAGGGGTGCTTTTACCACGCGGCAAACCCATGCCCGTCCATCCACAGCCCCCGACTTCGGGGCTTCCGGACCGCCCGGTTTGACGCTGAACTGGAGTGGTGAGGTTTGCCGCCACAGCGCTGCTGCTGAGTATGACGTGGATCTGGCCGACAGCGGCCCACGCCGAGGGCTCCCGACTGCAGTGGCCGGTGTCCCCGCGACCGGCCGTGACCAGGGGTTTCGATGCCCCCTCCCCCAATTGGAACCGCGGCCACCGCGGCGTCGACCTCGCTGCCCCACCGGAGCAGCCGATCTATGCCGCAGCTCCGGGAACTGTGGTGTTCGCCGGTGTGCTGGCCGGGCGGCCCGTGGTCTCGCTCGCGCATCCGGGTGGACTGCGCACCAGCTACGAGCCGGTGCAGGCCGCGGTGCGGCCCGGGCAGAGCGTTGGGGCCGGACAACTGCTCGGCACGCTGCTGGCGGGCCACCCCGGTTGTCCGGTGGCGGCTTGCCTGCACTGGGGAGCGATGTGGGGCCCGGCCTCGAACGCCGACTACGTCAACCCTCTCGGGCTGCTCGCCGAGACCCCGATCCGGCTCAAGCCGGTGGGTGGGTAAGCGGGCTGAATCCCTGGTTGTGGCCAACGATCCCGCGGCGTCGGTGTCTGCAATTTGGTGCGGATGATGCCCTGACGTGGCCGCTAGCCTCATTCCTGGTCACCGACGCGAAGGGCACACATGAGTAGGGCGCGATGGATCCTTATGTCGATATTCACCGTGGCGCTATTCGCTGTCGGCCTGGCACTGGCGATTCCCGGGCTGGAGCTGGCCTTCCGCACCGATGTCACCTGCGGCGACTGGGTAATGCGCCCTGGGGATCAGTGCCGCAACATCGTTCGAAGCTCGTCATTTCTCTATGACTACGACCAGCAGCGATCTCGAAACCGGGATGAAGGCTCCACTCTGGCCACTTTCGGTGGGCTCCTGTTGTTCGGGGGCGTCCTGTCCGTGTTCGGTTTGGTTACTTCGTACCTGTACTTCAAGCGCGAAGCCGCGGACAGCACGACGATCACCGACTAGAAATTTCGCGCATGCGCACACGTCAGTGAGTTCGGCCTAGGGTCGGAATATGACCGTCGCGTCGCATTTCCACCGCACCCGGCCGATGCGCTTCGGTCTGCACACCGCACTCCCCCGCGGTGCCGATTTCGCCGAGTTCGCGCGCACCGTCGAACAATCCGGGTTCGACGTCATGACCATCCCCGACCATCTGGCACCGACCGTGTCGCCGTTCGCCGGAGCCGCCACTGCCTGCGCGGTCACGTCGAATCTGCGCACCGGAACACTGGTACTCAACAACGATCTGCGTCATCCGGTCGATACCGCACGGGAAACCGTAAGCGTGGCAGCCCTGTCGGGTGGACGATTCGAGCTGGGGCTGGGCGCCGGCCACATGAAGGCCGAATATGACGCGGCCGGACTGAAATTCGACGCCGGCGCCACCAGGGTGGACCGACTGATCGAATCGGTCAATGTGATCCGCCCGCTCCTGGCCGGTGAACCGGTTGACGTGGACGGCGCGCATTACTGCGTACGGGCGGACGCCGGCGCACTTGTCGCCCCGGCGGGTGTCGACGTGCCGCTGCTCATCGGCGGCAACGGCACGCGCGTGTTGCAACTCGCCGGCCGGGCCGCCGATATCGCCGGGCTGGCGGGTTTCAGTCACAACCACGACGCCACGGAGGTCCGGCTGACCCACTTCGACGCGAAGGGCCTGCTGGACCGGATCGCGGTTGTGCGCGCTGCCGCCGGCGACCGGTTCGAAGCCATCGAGCTCAACGGGTTGCTGCAGTTCGTGGTCCACACCGACGACCCCGCGGCCGCGGCAGCCGAGGTGGCCGGGCCATTGGGCACCTCGGCGGAGTTGCTGCTGGAATCGCCGTTTGCGTTGTTCGGCAGCTACGAGCAGATGGCCGAGTCTCTGGCCGAGCGGCAGCGCCGGTTCGGGATCAGCTACTGGACGGCGTTCGACGCCTGGACGGACCGCGAGTCGGCACTTCCGCACCTGGCCGAAGTCATCAAGCTGCTGCGCTAACGGCCGACGAGGCCGCCGAGAAACCCGGCCATCGCCTCGAGCACCGCGTCCGGACGGTCGCGCTGCACCCAATGTCCGGCTCCTGCAATGATTTTGAGCTCCGCGTCAGGGATCAGCTGCGCGGCCGCCCGGGCCCGCGCAACCGGCACGCCCGGATCACGGTCACCGTGGACGATCAGCGCCGGCCGGCGAAACGACGACAACCGTCCGCTGTAGTCCGTGCGCAGCCGGTTCCACCGGACCTGATCGCGCTGCCACTGCTCGAACGCCGAGAATCCCTCCGGTTGGCCCGCGGCGGCCATGACCTCGTCCATCAACGCGTCGGTGACCTGCACGGGGTCGGTGATCAAGGCCTGCATGCTGCGCGCCATCGCTCGGCGGTTGGTGCCCACCCACCGGGTCACCGCGCCGAGCAGACCGGTACGCAACGTCACCCAGGTGACCAGTTGCCGCACCCCCGACATCGGCCCGTCCGAGAGGCGTGGCATCAGGCCGTAACTGCCCAGCAGCATCGCACCCGTCACCCGTTGCGGCCGGTCCAGGACATGGCCGATGGTCATGCCCCCACCGAGTGACAGCCCGCCGATCGCATAGCGCTGCAGGTCGAGTCCGTCGACGAACTCCCCCACATAGCCGACCAACCGGTCCTGTGTCACGGGCAACCGCGCCGGCGGACTGCAGCCATAGCCGGGATGGTCCGGCGCAATCACGCGGTAGCCCGCCTGCGCCAACCGCGGGCCGATACCGCCCCAGGACAACGACGCGCTGTCCACGCCTCCGCCGTGCAGCAACACGACAGTCGGCGCCGCGTGGTCGGTGGCCCAGCTGAGATAGGACACCGGCCCGCAGGGCAGATCGACGGTGGTTCGGGTCGGATCGACAGTCAACTCCGGCACGATCTCCTCTTCAGGCTCGTGGGTGCGCCTGGTCGTGCACCGCGCGCAACCGTTCCACTGTGACGTGGGTGTAGAGCTGGGTGGTGGCCAGCGAGCTGTGACCCAGCAACTCCTGTACGACGCGCAGGTCGGCACCGCCTTCCAGCAGGTGGGTGGCCGCGCTGTGGCGTAGTCCGTGGGGGCCGATGTCGGGGGCGCCGTCGACGGCAGAGACGGTCTGGTGCACCACGGTTCGGGCCTGACGGGGGTCGAGGCGCTTGCCGCGGGCCCCAAGCAGGAGCGCGGGGCCGGAATCGGCAGTGGCCAGCGCAGGCCGCCCGTCGGTGAGCCAGGCGGTCAACGCGACCAGGGCCGGTTCACCGAACGGGACCGTGCGCTGCTTGTTGCCCTTACCCAAGACCCGCAGCACCCGGCGCGGGGTGTCGATGTCATCGATGTCCAGACCGCACAGTTCGCTGACCCGAATACCGGTGGCGTACAGCAGCTCGACGATCAACCTGTCCCGCAATGCCAGCGGGTCACCTTCCTGCACAGCTGAATTCATCGCTTCCATGGCGTCCACTGCCTGGTCGCGGCGCAGCACCGCAGGCAGGGTGCGGTGGGCCTTGGGCACCTGCAACCGCGCGGCGGGGTCGTTCGGCAATAGTCCCCGCCGTGTCGCCCAGGTCGAGAAGGTCTTGACCGAGGAGGTTCGGCGCGCCAACGTGGTCCGCGCAGTTCCGGCTGCAGCCTGGGCGGCCAACCAGGACCGCAACCTCGGCAGGGTGAGAGTCTCCACTCCGCCGCCGGTGAAATCGAACAGCGCAGTCAGGTCACCCCGGTACGCGCGTCGGGTGTGCGCAGACCGGCCACGTTCCAGCTCGAGATACTGGTCGAACTCGTCCAGTATCGCGTCGGTCCCGGTGCTCACCCCACCACCGTGTCAGACCGTTCCAACCGTCGCAGCCAACCGCCTGCGCGTGTCGCGGCGTTCAGTTGGTTGCTGCGAGCGGGTCAGTCCACCCGGCGCAGGGCGTCCGGCGTGAGATCGCCCAGCGTCGGATAACCGTCGACCCCCATGATCAGGTCGGCCTCGGCGAGCAGCGACCGCAGCACGTGCACGATGCCGTCGGCCCCGCCCAAGGCCAGCCCGTAGGCGTACGGACGGCCCACACCGACCGCGGTGGCACCCAGCGCGAGAGCCTTGACGATGTCGGCGCCGTTGCGGATTCCCGAGTCGAACAGCACCGGCAGGCCGTCAGCGGCCTCGACCACACCGGGCAGGCAGTCGATCGCCGGCAGGCCACCATTGGCTTGGCGCCCACCATGATTCGAGCAGTAGATACCGTCGACACCGCCGTCCTTGGCCCGCCGGACGTCGTCGGGGTGACAGATGCCCTTCAGGATCAGCGGCAGCGTGGTCAGCGACCGCAGCCACGGCAGGTCGTCCCAGGTCAGCGGATTGCCGAACAGGCTCACCCAGCGAAGTACCGTCGCTTGGGGGTTCTCCTCGGGCGGCTGCTGCAGGCCGGCGCGGAACACCGGGTCACTGGTGTAGTTGGCCAGGCACTTGCCGCGTAACTGCGGGAAGTTCGAGGTGGACAGGTCGCGCGGGCGCCAGCCCGGCACCCAGGTGTCAAGCGTGACGACGATGCCCTTGTACCCGGCCTTCTCGGCGCGCTGCACCAGACTGGCGGCCAGGTCCTTGTCGGTCGGTGTGTACAGCTGGAAAAAGCCTGGGGTGTCGCCGAATTCGGCGGCGACGTCTTCGATCGGGTCCTCGGTGAGGGTGGACACCACCATCGGCACCCCGGTCCGCGCGGCGGCACGCGCGCCGGCCAGGTCACCGTGCCCGTCCTGCCCGCAGATGCCCAGCACCCCGATCGGTGCCATGAACAACGGGGACGGCAGTTTCAGCCCGAACAGGTCCACCGACAGGTCACGTTCTCGGTGGGCGTTCAACATGCGCGGCATCAGCCCCCAGCGATCGAAGGCGGTGCGGTTGACCTGCTGGGTGCGCTCGTCACCGGCACCACCGGCCACGTAGGACCAGATCGAGGCCGGCATGGCCGCCTGGGCCTTGGCCTCAAGGCCCGCGTAGTCCATCGGCATGGTCGGCAGTACGCCGGACAGCCCCTGCAGGTAGATCTCGAGTTGGTAATCGCCGAATGCCATGACGGCTACCTTGCCATCTGGCGTCAGCCCGCGGTGGCGGCCTCCGCTTTTGCCAGCTCAGCCTTCCACTGCCGGAACGTCTCCTCGGTGCGTCCGCGACGCCAGTACCCCGAGATCGAGGCGGCCCACTTCGCCGGGACGCCGCGCTCCTTGCGGATGTAGGGGCGCAGGTTGTGCATGACGGCCTGGGCCTCGCCATGGATGAACACCTGAACCTGCCCCGGCAGCCAGGCCGCCTCTTTGACCGCGGCAACCAGCGGTGCGTTGTCCCCCGCGTGGTCGTCGCCGACCAGGTCGGCGCGCCCACCCCGATGGATCCAGGTGACCTCGACGCCGCCGGGAGCGGTGAGATCGATTTCGTCTCCTGGGCCGGCGACCTCGATGAAGACCTTGCCGATTGCGTTGTCGGGCAAGGCTTCCAGTGCTGTGCTGATGGCGGGAAGCGCGGCTTCGTCACCGGCCAGCAGATGCCAATCAGCGGCTGGGTCCGGGGCATAGGCTCCGCTGGGCCCCATCAGGTACGCGGGCTGACCGGGTTGGACCGCCGCGGCCCACGGTGCGGCTACGCCCTGCTCACCGTGCACGACGAAGTCGATGGTGATCTCACCACGCTCGGTGTCGATGTTGCGCACGGTGTAGGTGCGCACCGTCGGTCGCTGTTCGGCGGGCAATTCCTGAAAGCTGTCCAGCGTCAAGGGTTTCGGCAGCTCCGCTACATCGACACTTTCGGGAACGATGGCGATCTTGACGTAGGCATCGCTGAACTCGTTGGGCGAGAACGTGTCGAAGCCGTTGGCGCCATTGCCGCCCAGTACCAGCCTGACCATGTGGTCGGTCAGTTGCTCGCGGCGCACCACTTCAAACGTGTGCACGGGACGTCCTGCCATACCGCCTCCAAAACTCGCTCGGCCGATCTCTTTATTAGCCGACCTCATCGACTATACGGAGACAGTCCACGTGCATGGGGTCTACCGGCGCCGGCGCAACCGCCAGCACCCGTCCTCGCTGACGACCATCCCCGCGAGCTCCAGCGTCGTCAACGGCCCCAATATCTGATGCGGTGGAAGGGCGGCGAGCATCGCGATCTCGTCCACGGTGTGGGCGCCGCGCGACGGCAGCGCGTCGTAGACCTGTTTCTCAACCGGCGAGAGCTTGTCGAGCGGCGCCACCGGATGCGGTTCCTCCGACGCGAGTTCGCCTATGCGGCCGACGAGTTCGACGATCTCCTCGGCGCGGCCGACCAGGGTGGCACCGCCTCGGAGCAGCGCATGGCAGCCCGCCGATGCCGCCGAGGTCACCGGCCCTGGCACCGCGCACACCGACCGGCCCAGCAACTTGGCCCACCCGGCAGTATTGGCCGCACCGCTGCGCAACCCGGCCTCGACGACCACCGTCGCACCCGAGAGGGCCGCCACCAATCGGTTCCGGGTGAGGAATCGCAGCCTGCCCGGCGCAACCCCCGGCGGATACTCGCTGACCAACAGGCATTCCTGACGGATCCGGTGGAACAGTGCGCTGTGCCCGGCCGGGTACGGATTGTCGATACCGCCGGCCACGATCGCGACGGTCATGCCCTCACAGGCCAGGGCGGCGCGGTGCGCTGCTCCGTCGATGCCATAGGCACCGCCGGACACCACCGTCACCTCGCGCTCAACCAACCCGGCAGCCAAGTCAGCGGTCACGTGCTCGCCGTACGCCGTGGCCGCGCGGGTACCGACGATCGCCGCGGCGCGCTCAGTCACCTCATCGAGCCGCACCGGCCCGCACGCCCACAACACCAACGGCGGATACGCATTGGAACGCTTGGGATCCTTTTTCACGCCCAATGCTTGGAATCGCAGCAGCGGCCACTCGTCGTCACCGGGGGGTGATCAACCGCCCACCCATGCGGTCGAGGGCCTCGAGGTCTCTGACTGCACAATCGAATTCCCGACGGGCCTCGACCCGGCTCAACAACTCCGGCGCGACGTCACCGGATTTGACCCGATCAGCCGCCTCGACCGGGCCCACCTGCGCGACGAAAGCCGCCAGTTCCGCGCACGGCGGCTCGGCGACCCGTGACAGATAGGCCCAGGCACGCCGGACTTCGTCGGTCATGACACGCCCCCGGCCCGACGGAAGCCCAACGCCGTGGCCACGTCCTCACGGGCCGGCATCGTCCGGCCGGCGAGATCGGCCAACGTCCAGGCGACCCTCAAACTCCTGTCGGCTCCGCGCATGCTGATCACCCCGAGGTCGAGTGCGGACCGCAACGGCTCCATGGCGGCTCTGGGCAATCGGAATTCGCGCCGCAGCAGCGAACCGCCGACCTCGGCATTGGTGCCGATCCCGTACGGTTTCCACCGTTCCTGGGCGGCAAGGCGGGCGGCCGCAACACGGGCTCGCACCACGTCACTCGACTCGCCGGCCTGCGGAGTGAACGCCCCGACGCTGACGGGATGCAGCTCCACCTGCAAGTCGACGCGGTCTACCAGTGGCCCGGACAGCTTGCCGCGATACCGCAGCCTGGCCTGGGCCGAACAGACACAGTCCTGCGATTTGGGCGGTGCGCACGGGCACGGGTTGGCCGCCAGAACCAGTTGGAAGCGGGCCGGATAACACGCCACCCCGTCCCGGCGGGCGAGCCGGATCTCACCGTCTTCCAGTGGGGTTCGCAGGGCTTCGAGGGCACTTGAGCCCATCTCGGGGAACTCGTCGAGAAACAACACACCGCGGTGTGCCCGGCTGACCGCGCCGGGGCGAGCGAATCCGCTTCCGCCTCCGACGAGAGCCGCCACGGTCGAGGTGTGGTGGGGAGCCACGAACGGCGGTCGGGTGATCAGCGGTGTGTCGCCTGCCAGCAACCCGGCCACGGAGTGGATCGCGGTCACTTCCAGCGATTCCCCCGGAGACAACGGCGGCAACAAGCCCGGAAGACGCTGCGCCAACATCGTTTTGCCGATACCGGGTGGGCCGGTGAGCATCAGATGATGCGCACCCGCGGCCGCAACCTCCAGGGCGTAGCGCGCCTGGGTCTGACCGACCACATCGGCAAGATCGGATGTGGGCCCGGGAGCGCACCCCGGCGCAGCCACCCGCGCCACCAGATCCGCTTTGCCGTTCAGCCAGGCCTGCAGCTGGCGCAACGTGCGCACACCGCACACCTCGATCCCGTCGACCAGACTCGCCTCCGCCAGGTTGTCGACGGGCACCACCACCAAGGGCCAGCCCTCCTGCTTGGCCGCCAACACCGCCGGCAGGACGCCATGGACCGGACGGATGCGGCCGTCAAGGGCGAGTTCACCGAGCAGCACCGACTTCTCCAGCCGGGCCCACGCCGTCTTGGTGTGCGCCGAGAGCACCGCAGCCGCCAGCGCCACGTCATAGACCGAACCGACCTTGCGCAACGTCGCCGGGGACAACGCCAACGTCAGACGCGACATCGGCCATTCGTTGCCGCAGTTGGTGATCGCCGCGCGCACCCGATCCCGCGACTCCTGCAGGGCGGTGTCGGGCAAGCCCACCAGATGCACGCCCGGCAGCCCCGAGGTGATGTCTGCCTCGATCTCCACGATGACGCCGTCGACCGCACGCACGGCCACCGAATATGCTCTGCCCAAACCCATTTCAGCCCACCCCCTTGAGGTGCGTCAGCTCAGGTTCTCGGCGGCGGCCGAGGCGCACGCCGATCACGTCGATGCGCAGTGCGGCGAAGCGAACCTCCTGCTCGGCCAGCCACAGCGCCGCCAGTCGGCGGATCCGGCGCACCTTCTGTGCCGTGACCGCCTCGGCCAGCCCGCCGAAGCCGTCGCCGGTGCGGGTCTTCACCTCGACGAAGACCGCCGTGTTGGTGGCGACGTCCACGGCGATCACATCCAGCTCGCCGTAGCGGCATCGCCAGTTGCGCGTCAGGGTGCGCATGCCCTGTGCCGTCAGATACTCGACGGCCAGCTGTTCACCCAGTGCGCCGATCTCGGCCCGTGTCAGAGAACTCATGCCCACACCGTGCGGACACGGTCCGACAGCATCGGCTCAATTCGGCCGAGTTATCCCCAGCGTGGCTTTCATCCACAGGACTGAGAGATGCAGAACGACGCCAGGTCAGATCTGATCCACCGGCAATGTTGTCGAGATGAGCTCGTGGTAGGCATCGGATACGTCAGCCGAAAGGGCACCGGGATCGTCGCTCAACTTCTTCGTTTTTCAAACACCATGTGTCACGGCGGTTTTCGTTGCCACCGCGCCTGTCATGCGAATGACGTAATTTCTCGCCGAGGCACCCGTCAGCAAACCTCGGGAGCTACTCTCTACTGGTACGGCTACAACTCGGCAACCTACCGCGGTGAGTCGTTCAGTGAACGTAGGTATCACCATGAACGTCACGAAGTTGATCATCGGCGTCGCGACCGTGACGACGGCACTGACTCTCTCGCCGCCTGCGTGGGCCGACCCTGACCCGCACATCCCTGACGGCAACGCAGGGTGGTGCCCGGGCGGCGACTACCGCGAGAAACTCTCTGGCGGCGGCAGATACTGCCTCGGCGAACCGTTCTCAAACGGCGCGTTCTACGCGCAACGTTGGGGTCACAGTCCGAGTCCTTTCGGCCCGGGCTACTGGATGGACGGAGTGTCGTGCAGCGTGATGGTTGACGGAACGGTCCAGGGCGGTATTCCCTACGGCGGCGTCCCAGATTGCAACGGTGGGCCACGGGTTCTGCACTGATCTCGGCGCGCTCGCTCCGCCGCCGAGGTCGCGAATCTCGTCATCGCCGCGGGTGAGGAACCACTGAGCGCCGCGTCCTTCCGCTACGCCACGGTTCCGGCTGTCCAGGGGCTGGCACCCGCCCACCCCGGTAGTGTCCTTAGGTGATGCTCAGCTAACGCCGAAAGGATTCACTTGATGCTCACACGTTGGAGCCGCCGGGTTGCTGTTGTCCTGTCCGCCGTCGCGGTCGCCGCCGGCATGGTCGCGTGCTCCAGTTCGGGGTCCGATGAGCTGCTCATCTACAACGCGCAGCACGAATCCCTGACCAAGGAGTGGATCGACGCCTTCACCAAGGAGACCGGCATCAAGGTCACCTATCGCCAGGGCGGTGACACCGAGCTCGGCAACCAACTGGTGGCCGAGGGCAACGCCTCACCGGCCGACGTCTTCCTCACCGAGAACTCCCCCGCGATGGCCGCCGTCGAGAAAGCCGGGCTGTTCGCCGACGTCGAGCAGCAGACTCTCGACCAGGTCCCGGCCCAGTTCCGGCCGTCGTCGAACAAGTGGACCGGCGTGGCGGCGCGCTCGACCGTCTTCGTCTACAACAAGGCCAAGCTGCCCGCGGATCAGCTGCCGCACTCGATCATGGATCTGCAGCAGCCACAGTGGAAGGGCCGTTGGGGTGCACCACCGGCCAAAGCGGACTTCCAGGCGATCGTCGCGGCCATCCTCGAACTGAAGGGTGAGCCGGCCACCGCGCAGTGGCTGGCCGGGTTGAAGACGAATGCCGTTGTGCTCCAGGACAACATCGCCACGCTGCGGGCCGTCAACGACGGCCAGGTCGCCGGCGGCATCATCTATCACTACTACTGGTTCCGCGATCAGTCCAAGACCAAGGAAATCAGCGGCAACACCGCGCTGCACTACTTCAAGAACGAAGATCCCGGCGCGTTCGTCAGCCTGTCCGGCGGCGGCGTCCTGAAATCCAGCAAGAAGCAGGACCAGGCCCAGCAGTTCCTCCGGTTCATCACCGGCAAGGCCGGCCAGGAGGTACTGCAGAAAGGCACCTCGTTCGAGTATCCGGTCGCCAGTGGGGTCGCTGCCAATCCCGCACTGCCGCCGCTGGACTCGCTGCAGGCGCCCGCGGTCAACCCGTCCAATCTCGATGCCGCCAAGGTCACCGACCTGATGACAAAGGCTGGCTTGTTGTAATTGGTTGCGACAGAGCCGCCTCCGACACCGCCGGTCACCCAACAGCCCACCTCACGTGCCAGGCCGGGACCGGCGCTGAGCACGGCTGTGACGCTGCTGCTGGCCGCCACCTTCATACCGTTGGCCTACGTCGGCTGGTCGGTGATCACCACCGGCCCGAGTCGGGTGATCGAACTGGTGGTCCGACCGCGCGTCGGGGAACTCCTGGTCAACACGGTGGGACTGGTGCTGATCACGGTGCCTGTGTGCGTGGTGCTCGGTGTCGGTGCGGCGTGGCTGGTTGAGCGTACCGACCTCCCGGGGCGGACGTGGTGGCGGCCGGTGTTCGTCGCACCGCTGGCGGTACCCGCGTTCGTCAACAGCTACGCCTGGGTGAGCGTGGTGCCGTCGCTGCACGGATTCTGGGCCGGGGTGCTGATCGCGACGCTGTCGTACTTCCCGTTCGTCTACGTGCCCGCCGCGGCCACCCTGCGCCGTATCGATCCGGCGTTGGAGGAATCGGCCCGGGCGCTTGGATCCGGATCGTCCGGCGTGTTCGTCCGGGTCGTGCTGCCGCAGTTGCGCCTGGCGATCCTCGGCGGTGCCCTGCTGATCGGTGTGCACCTGCTGGCCGAATACGGCGCGTTCGCGATGATCCGCTTCTCGACCTTCACCACCGCGATCTTCGAACAGTTCCAGGCCACGTTCGACGGCGCCGCCGGCGCCACGCTGGCCGCCGTCCTGGTGCTCCTGTGCCTCCTGCTGCTGGTCACCGAGGCCGCCGCCCGCGGTAACGCCCGGTTCGCCCGGGTGGGTTCGGGAGCCCAGCGCACCGCCGCACCGATGCGATTGGGCCGCACGACGCTCCCGGCCATCGTGGGGCTGCTGGCACTGGCCGCACTGGCGTTGGGCGTGCCGCTGTGGACGCTGACGCGATGGACGTGGATCGGTGGCGCGCAGGTGTGGGACGCCGCCGAGATCGGTACCTCGCTGGTCCAGACCGCGACGCTGGCCGCTGCGGCCGCGGCCCTGACCACGGTGCTGGCTTTCCCGTTCGCCTGGGTCGCCGTCCGGTACCGCGGACTACTCGCCCGCTCGATCGAGGGAGCCAATTTCATCACCAGCTCGATGCCCGGCATCGTGACCGCGCTGGCGCTGGTCACCGTCGCCATCCGCTACGCTCCCCCGCTCTATCAGACTGCCGCCCTGGTGATCTGCGCCTATGTTCTGCTGTTCTTGCCACGCGCTCTGGTCAGCCTGCGCTCGGGTCTCGCGCAGGTCCCGCCGTCGGTGGAAGAAGCCTCGCGCTCGTTGGGAGCCTCGCCGGCGCGGACCTTCATCCGCATCACCCTGCGGTTGACCGCCCCAGCCGCGGCTGCCGGCGCCTCGCTGGTATTCGTCGCGGTAGCAACGGAATTGACCGCGACACTGTTGCTGGCACCCACCGGTACCCGCACCCTGGCGATGCGGTTCTGGTCGCTGAGCAGCGAGCTCGACTACGCCGCAGCCGCGCCCTACGCGCTGATGTTGATCGCCCTGTCCATCCCGGTGACCTTGATGTTGTTACGCCAATCGACGAAGGTGGCCGCCCTGTGACCGACGACGTCCTGCAGGTATCCGGACTCCACAAGTCCTTCAACGGCGCCGAGGTGCTGCGCGGTATCGACCTGACCCTGACACCGGGAACCATCACCGCCGTCCTCGGGTCCTCCGGCTGCGGCAAGACGACGTTGCTGCGGGTGATTGCCGGTTTCGAATCCCCTGATGCCGGCACAGTGATCATCGGCGGGCGCCAAATGGCAAGCTCTACAACACTTGTCGCTCCACACCGTCGCGACGTCGGCTACGTAGCACAGGACGGCGCGCTGTTTCCGCACCTGACGGTGGCGCAGAACGTCGCCTACGGATTGCGTGAGCGTGGGGCTGCGGCCCGAGCCAGGGTCATCGACCTGTTGGACACCGTGTCCCTGGATTCCTCGTTCGCACCGCGCCGTCCGCACCAGCTCTCCGGCGGTCAGCAGCAGCGGGTGGCCCTGGCCCGGGCGCTGGCCCGCCGGCCGGTGGTGATGCTGCTCGACGAGCCGTTCAGTGCGCTCGACACCGGATTGCGCGCGGCCACCCGAAAGTCCGTGGCCCGGGCGCTGTCCGACACCGGGGTCACCACCCTCATCGTGACGCACGACCAGGAAGAAGCGCTGTCGATCTCCGACCAGGTCGCGGTGATGCGCGAGGGCAGATTCACCCAGGTCGGCACACCGCAGGAGGTGTACCGGCACCCCGCCGATCGGTTCACCGCCGAATTCCTCGGTGACTGCGTCACCTTGCCGGGGACCGTCACGTCGGGGGTCGCCGACTGCGCGCTGGGTCCGATACCGGTCCAAGCCGGCGCAGCCGCTGGGCCGTGCACGCTGGTGCTGCGGCCCGAGCAGCTTGTCGCCACCGCGATTTCGGATAGCGAGGGCGATGTCGCGGCAGCGGCCGGCGTCGGGACCGTGGTCGCCACCGAATTTCTCGGCCACGACGTACTGCTCACCATCGATCCGGCCGGCGCCGCCGACCCGATCGTCGTGCGCCAGCACAGCCTCCAACCGCCCGCCCGTGACACCAAGGTCCGCATCGACGTACGGGGCAGCGGAACGGCGCTGCCTTGATCGACGTCCTCGAGGCGCTGCGGGCGCACGGCGAGCGGATCGCGGTGGTGACCGAGAACGAACAGGTCACGTACCGGGAGCTGGCCGGCATGGCCTCGGAGGCCGCGGCACAGCTGGGACCCGGCCGTCGCCTCGTGCTGCTGGAGAGCCGTAACGACCTGCGCACTCTCGTGTACTACCTCGGCGCGCTCGCCGGCGGCCACGTGTCCCTGCCGGTTCCGGCGGGCGGCGATCACCGCGCGATCCGCCAGACGTACTCCCCCGATACCGTCGTCGACGCCACGGGCGTCCACCACCAGCGCGCCTACGGCAACCACCAACTGCACGACGATCTGGCGCTGCTGATGTCGACCTCGGGCAGTACCGGGTCACCGAAGCTGGTGCGGTTGTCCTACACCAACCTGATCAGTAACGCCGCCGCCATTGCCGAGTACCTGACGATCGGCGAAACCGACCGGGCCGCAACCACCTTGCCCATGTCGTACTGTTACGGGCTGTCGGTGGTCAACAGCCATCTGCTACGCGGCGCGGGGCTGGTCCTCACCGATCGCTCGGTGGTCGACGACGAGTTCTGGGACCTGTTCACCCGCCACCGGGCCACCACCTTCGCGGGCGTGCCGCATACCTTCGAACTGCTCGACCGCATCGGGTTCGACACCATAAACCTGCCCCACCTGCGGTACGTCACGCAGGCCGGTGGACGGATGGCACCCGATCAGGTGCGCCGCTTCGTGACGCTCGGACAACACCGAGGCTGGCAGCTGTTCGTCATGTACGGCGCCACCGAGGCGACCGCCCGGATGGCCTACCTGCCACCGGAGTTGGCCTTGACCCATCCCGCAGCCATCGGTCGACCGATCCCCGGCGGCAGCCTGTCCATCCGCACCGACGAGGCCTGGCCGGACGGCACGGGTGAGCTGATCTACCGCGGCGCCAATGTGATGCTCGGGTACGCGCACCGGCCCGAGGATCTGGCATCGGGCGCCACCGTAACGGAGTTGCGCACCGGCGACATCGCGCGACGCACTCCCGAGGGCTTGTACGAGATCATCGGCCGCAGTGGCCGATTCGTGAAGCTGTTCGGACTGCGCATCGATCTCGACCGTCTCCAGACCGCCCTCGCCGACCAGGGGGTGACGGCGTTGTGCACCGAAGACGGCGAAACGCTCGCGGTGGCAGCCGTCGACACCGGCGCAACGACCGCCGGCGATGTGCAGCAGTTGACCGCCACCCTGGCCGGCGTCCCGACCGCTGCGGTGCGCTCGGCGCTCGTCCCCGAACTGCCCCGGTTGATCTCGGGCAAACCCGATTACCCCGCGGTGCGCACGTTGGCCGCCGCACCACGCGTGACCGACAGCGCGGATCTGCAGGGCCTGTTCGCCGAGGTTCTGCACCTTCCGGCAGAGTCGATCGACCGCGACGCCAGCTTCATCGACCTCGGCGGTAACTCGCTGTCCTATGTGGCGATGTCGGTACGGCTGGAACGCACCCTGGGCCGGCTGCCGAAGGATTGGCACCGGATGGCGCTGCGGGACCTGGAGCGCCGCTGCACGCCCCGCCGGCGCCGATGGGCAACCGTCGAGACCAGTGTCGCCCTGCGTGCCGCGGCGATCGTCCTCATCGTCGGCTCGCATGCCGAGTTGTTCGCGCTGTGGGGCGGAGCGCATGTGCTGCTCGGGGTGGCCGGATACAACTTCGGCCGGTTCTGCCTGACGCCGGTGCCCCGACGGACACGACTGCGGCATCTACGCAACACGGTCGCCTGGATCGCTGTGCCCTCCATCGTGTGGGTGGCCGTGGCACTCGTCCTCACCGACGACTACCACGCGTCGAACCTGCTGCTGGCCAACAAGTTTCTGGGTCCCCATGACAGCATGACCGCCGGGCGGTTGTGGTTCGTCGAAGTGCTGGTCTGGATTCTGGTGGCGCTGACCGCGGTGTGTGCGCTGCCGGGCGCCGACCGGTTGGAGCGGCGCCGTCCCTTCGCGTTCGCCGCGGCGTTCCTGGCATTGGGGCTGGTACTGCGTTACGACCTGCCCGGTTTCGGCCTGGACCGCGAAGCCTGGTTCACCGTGCTGGCGTTCTGGTTCTTCGCGGCCGGATGGGCGGCGGCCAAGGCCACCGCCGCCTGGCAGCGGGTGATCGTCACCGTCGTATTGGCGGTCGGACTACACGGCTACTTCGGCAACAGCGGCCGAGAAACCCTGGTTCTGGCGGGTTTGACGCTGCTGGTCTGGTTGCCCGCGGTGCGCTGTCCCGCGGTGGTCGCGACCGGCTGCGGTCTGCTCGCCGAGGCCTCGCTGTACACGTACCTGACGCACTACCAGGTCTATCCGTTGTTCGGTGACCACCGGGTGCTCGGTGTGGTGGCCGCCTTGATCGTGTGCGTCGCACTCACCTATGTGGTCAACGCGGCCCGGAAGTATCTGGGATCTGTGGCGACGACGCACGGACGTGGCCCTCGATCGTGGCGTGCAGTACCGAGGCACTCCCGTCCGGAAGTACCCGCCGGGCCACCAGAAACTCGCTACCAACCCAGCCGTGCCGGATGAACTTCCCGAACCTCAGGCGTGTTCCGGGCGCACCGCTCGCGGCCGGCAGCATCTTGATACGTTCCAACGCCTCTTTGACCGCCGCGCCGTTCAACGGTCGCGCGCCGGCGACCGCGGTCATCATCAGTCGGCCGATGTCATAGCAGTACAGCGGGAAGAAGTACGCCGGACGGCGTCCGTGGGCCCGCTCGAATCGATCAAGGAACGCCTGTCCGGTCACATTGCGTTCGTCGTACTGGTCAAGCCCGATCCAGCCCGCGAGTTGCTCACTCCACCACTGTGCCGTGGCAGCGAATTCGAATGCGGTCGTGGTGTAGCGCCTCGGCATCCAGCCGATGCCCTCCAGCGCCGCGTTCATGCCGATCAGGCCCAGGCCGAACCCGACATGCATGATGGCATCGGGCTTGTCGGCGGCCAGCGTGGACATGGCGGCCCGCTTTTCGCTCTCGACCTGTGGAATGGCCACCTCGGCGGTGATCGTCAATCCGGTATCGCGACAGGCCTCCCGCGTGGTTCGCAGGTATTCGCGACCGATGAGGCTGTCCTCGAACGCCAACCCCACGGTGCGGCACCCGTCGAGGGCCGCCACGGTGGCCATGATGATCGGCTCTTCCTCCATCGATCCGGCCGGAAGGCCGAAAACCCACTCCCCCAACATGCTTTCGGAGGCGGCCATCGTGATGATCGGGACTTCCGCGAGTTCCTCGACATACCGACGCAATGCGACGCCGTTCTCCGAAACCCACGGCCCGAAGATCACCAGTGCATCCTGGTCGACGAGTTCGCGGAACGCATCACGCACTGCCCGAAACGATCCGTTCGGCAGACCCTGAACCGCGCGAACGACGAATTCGACTGGCCGTTCGAGGATTCCACTCTGCAGATATTCGTCGGCGACGAGTTGCAGCGCCGGAACAATGTTCTCGTCGTACCCGCCGTTCCCGTCCAGATAGTCGATGAGCAATCCGATGCGTGCCGGGGACACGTCGGCCATGGGCATCTCTCCAGAAACATCTGACAATTCGACGCATTGAAGTTAACGCACCAACGCTGATCGAGTCTAGAAAAACCTTTATAGGTTTGCGGTCGAGACAACGCGTTTGCCGGCGTCAACGATGGCTGGTCGCCTCGACCGTCGAACTGCCGTGATCGCCGAGCAGCGTCCCCCGCAGGCGCGCCATCTGTGCCGCACAGTGCGCTTGCGCACCATCACCGTCGCCGGCCGCGATCAGGTCCACGAGCTGCTCGAACTCCCGTATAGTGCGGCGTCGCGACGCGATGGGCTCGTTCTGGCTCCGCGTCAGCACATCGGCCACCGCCGCGCGCACGATGACCTCGTTGATCATCTCGCAGATCAGGATGAGCGTCTGATTGCCGGCCAACTGCACCATGTCACTGTGGAATCCGACCATGGCGGTGGTGCATGCCACCGGGTCCTGCACAGTCCGTTTCATCTCGAGCACGAAACCGCGCAGTTGCTGGGCCGCTCGTTCACGCCCGCGTGACATGGCCACCATCCGGGCTGCGGCAGGCTCGATCACGGCGCTGGCCTCGAAAACGTCGGCCAGCGAAACACTGCGGGACTGCAGCACCAGAGCGGCTGCGCGGGCCGTCATCCGTTGATCGGGCCGATGCACGACGACACCGCCGAGTACGCCTCGCACCACCGAGATCAGGCCCTCGGCCTCCAGGATGCGCAACGCCTCGCGCAACGACGGCCGGGACACCTCGAAGCGGTCCAGCAACTCGGCCTCGGTTCCCAGCAGGTCACCCTCGTCGAGTCTGCCGGCGATGATCAAACCGCGCAGTTCGTCGGCGATCTGCTTGGGCTTGCCTGGCGCAGAACTGCCCGCGGTAGCGCCTTTGCCCACGGTCTCTTTGGCCACGTCTCTTCCTACCACCCAACCGATGTGTGCGCCGCGTCCCAGCCTGCCCGCACCCTTTACAGAAGATACCTCTAGAGGTTTAAATGTGGATCTGGACACCGTTATGGACTCGATCTATCCGCTCCGAGCCGCGAGAGGTATCCGATGAAATCCCAAGCCGCTGTACTACACGGGGTCGGCCAGGACTGGCAGATCGAAACCATCGAGCTCGACCCGCCGCGGGCAGGCGAGGTGCTCGTGAAGATGAGCGTCGCCGGTATCTGTCATTCCGACGATCATTTCGCCACCGGCGACAGCGTCCCCGACGACAATCTGAGCGCCCTCATCGAAGCATCCGGAATGCCGAGGCCCGAATGGTTTCCGCTGCTCGGCGGCCACGAGGGCGCCGGCGTGGTCGAGGAGGTCGGTGCCGGGGTGACGTCGCTCAAGCCCGGCGACCATGTGGCCGTCTCGTTCATCCCGTCATGCGGGGATTGTCGGTTCTGCGCCACGGGCGCGAGCTATCTGTGCGACGTCGGTGCACAGGTTTTCAACAAGAACATGATCACCGACGGCACCTCGCGGAGACACCTCGGCAATCAGGATCTGATGGCGCTGATGCAGGTCGGCACCTTCTCCGAGTATGTGGTGGCCTCAGAGCGTTCGTTCATCAAGGTCCACGACTGGCTCCCGCTGGATGCCGCCTCACTGGTGTCCTGCGGTGTCACAACAGGATTCGGATCGGGAAGCGTGTGCGCGGGGACGAAGCCGGGCGATACCGTGGTGGTGATCGGCACCGGCGGTGTCGGGATGAACGCCGTGCAAGGCGCCCGAGTAGCCGGCGCCAAGCATGTCATCGCCGTCGACCCTGTCGATTTCAAACGCGCGGCGGCACCGTCGTTCGGCGCCACCCATGTGCTGGGCGACGCCGCCGAAGCGCTGGCACTGGTCAAGGAGCTCACCTGGGGGGTGATGGCCGACGCAGTGGTCCTGACCGTCGGCGTGCTGTCGACCGACCTGATCCCGCTGGCTTTGATGTTGACCCGCAAGGGTGGAACCTGTGTGGTGACCGCGATGACCCCGTTGGCGCAGATGTCCGTGCCGCTGATCCTGTCCGACCTGGTCAATTCGTGCAAGACGCTCAAGGGCTCGCTCTACGGGGAGATGAACGCCCGCGCCAGCATGCCGATGCTGCTGTCGATGTACGAGGCCGGCACGCTCAAACTCGACGAGCTCATCACCCGGCGTTATCGGCTTGACGAAATCAACACGGCGATAAAGCATCTCCGTGAGGGCAGCAATATCCGTGGCGTGATCGACTTCGGTTTGGGGGCATGACAGTGGACAGTTTCGAGTTCACCGTCGCGACACATCCACCCACACTCGACCACTATCGCCGGGACTGGCTCCCGGGGCCGGACGTCGGGCTGGCCGGCATGTGGATCGGGGCGGTGGTCACCGACGAAGCGGGACAGACCTATTGGGGACTGCGCGGGGCCGATGACTTCCTCACCGGAATGACGCATGTGGTGTCACCGATCACCGGCTTCAAGAAGCTGCCGGCGTCGTTCGATCCCGACCCGCCCCACCTGTTCGCGGAGTACTCGACCATCGACTGGTTCGAGCCGATGACCTACGCCGACACCGGCGCCTCGGTCACGCTGACCTATCCCAGCGGGCGCATCGAGCGCGACGCTGAGGGGTTCCACTGGCACGATGCGAGCGGACGCTGGGAAATGCACGGTACCAACGTCACCGACGTGTTCACCGTCCACGTTCCGGTTCAGCAGGGTGTCACTGAGCAGGTGTACTACCGGCACGAATTGATGGCCGCCACCGGGACCATCGAGGGCGTATCCGTCTCGGGCTACCTGCACCAGGACTATGCCTACGGCCCGTCAGGACGGGTGTACCCGGAGCTCCCCATCGCGCGGCACCTGCAGGGAATGTGGGTGTCGTGGATGCACGAGTATCCGGACGGGAAGTGGGGCGGCGGCTGTTTCTGGCAGGGGCGCGCCGGCGTCGCCTTCGGACCCGGCTATCAGGTCGTCGACGGAAAGACCACCGCGTATGACGACATCACCGCAACGCCGACGTTCGACGACGCCGGCAAGCTGACCAGGCTGGTCACCAATATCGGGTCGGACACATACACATTCACGTTCGACACGTCGGGCAGCTACATCCACTACTTCGGCCGCCTCACCGCCACGGACTCGGGCAAGCTACCATCGCGCAGCTGGTGCTGGGTCGAATACGCCGGTGCGCTGCTCACCCCTGAAATCCTCGACATGGTGATGACACCCTTCAACCTCGCACGCGGGCGCTGAGGCCGGACAACTGTTCGGAACCGAAGCCGAAAGAAACTCAGTCCGTCAGGCGGTCGGCGACCAGCCCCTCCTGCACCAGGGTGGCGGCGACCGCACCATCGGCGCGCAGCAGGCTTGACGTGATCAGCCCGCGTCCCCGCTCGGCGGCAGGTGAGCGCGACTCCAGCAGGTTCCACTCCCCGGCCTGCACCGGGCGGTGGACCCAGATCGACGAATCCGTGGTGCCACTGCGGTGACTGCGCGACCGCATGCTGTGCCCGTGCACGGCCAGCGCCGGATCGATGCCGTACAGATCAGTGATGTACACCGCGATCAGCATGTGCACCAACGGATCGTCCGGCAGCTCGGTGGTGACCCGCCACCACATGCGGCGCACGAACTCCTCACCCGCACCGTCGTCGGCGATGCGGATGTCGAACTCGTCGAGTGGCAGGGACGGCGCCGGACCGGGCGGGCCGGTGCACGGAAGCACCTCGGGGTCGTGTGGCATCGCACCGAGCCCGTGCGCGGGTCCGGCGAGCGCTGTCGCGAACGACACCGTGGCCGTGGTCAGCATGCGACCGTGCTCATAGGATTCGACACGCCGGGCCGAAGCGGTACGCCCGTCGTACACGCGGTGCACGCGATGCTCGACGGGTTCCCCGGCGTCCCCACCGCGCAGGAACTGCAGGTGCATGTTGGTCGGTGACCGGTCATCCCCCACCGTCCGGCAGGCGGCCGCCAGGCTCTGCGCGGCCAGCAGACCGCCGTAGGCCCGCTTGCCGGCCGGACCGCTGGCCTGCCCGGTGAACACATCACCGTCGGCGGCGCGTACGTCCAGCAGCTTCAGCAGGGTGCTCACTGAGCGGTACCCGTTGCGACGGTGCCTGATTCGGTCAGCACAGCAATCTCGTCGGCACCGAGCCCTAGGTGCTCGGCCAGCACGGAGCCCGTGTCGTCGCCGAGGGCGGGAGCGGGGACCGCGGGCGGATACATCCCGCCGATCGACACCGGCAGGCCCGGCGCCAGGTAGGTGCCGATGCGGGGTTGCTCCAGCGGAGCGAACAGCGGGTTGGCGACCACGCGCGCGTCGACGGCGACCTCGGCGAAGCTGCGGTACCGCTCCCACAACACCGACGTCCCCGAGAGCGCCGCGCTGATCTCGTCGGCGGTGTGCTCGGAGAACCACAAGGTGAACAATCCGGTCAGCGCGTCGCGGTGGATGTATCGCTGCCCCTCGTCGGTGAAGTCTGCGCCGAATGCTTCAGCAAGGGCGGCAACGGCTTTCGTGGTGCCCGTGACCTCGGTGAGGTCACGGAAGTGCCGTCCGGTGAGTGCCACCAGCATGAAGCCGACGCCGTCGCTGCTGGTGAAGTTCTGGCCGTACGTGCCGTAGAGCGTGTTGCCGAGCCGCTCACGCCCGGTGCCGTTGATCATCACCTCGGTCAGGAATCCGAGATTGCCCGCCGTGGCGAGTGCGACGTTCTCCAAGGGAATGCTGATCCGGGCGCCCTCCCCGGTGGAATCGCGGTGGCGCAGCGCGGCACTGACCGCCAGCGCCACGTACAGCCCGCAGCTGACATCCCAGGCCGGCAGCACGTGGTTCACCGGGGTGGACAGCTGGGCGGGCCCGGTGACCATCGGGAAGCCCAAACCGGCGTTGACGGTGTAATCCACCCCGGTGCCGCCGTCGGCGCGGCCGGACACCTCCACATGGATCAGGTCGGGCCGCATGGCTGCCAACACGTCATACGAATGCCATTGCCGTCCGGCCACATTCGTGATCAGCACGCCCGCTCCGGCGATCAGCCGCTGCACCAGCTGCTGGCCCTCCGGCGAACGCATATCGGCCGCCACCGAACGCTTACCCTTGTTCAGCCCGGCCCAGTAGATGCTGTCGCCACCGTCGGTCAGCGGCCAGCGGTGATAGTCGGCAGCGCCCCCGATGGGATCGACGCGCACCACCTCGGCGCCCAGCTGGGCCAGGGTCATGCCGGCCAGCGGCACGGCGACGAAACTGGAGATCTCGACGATCCGCACCCCGGCCAGCGGGCGGGTCGGGTCCGGCGTTACGGATTCGGCCATGGGAGTCAAGCTATCAAGCGGATGCCGCGGCCGGCGCGCGCCTACTGGACCGCCGACTGATCTAGCGTTCCACCGTGGCGAGCACCGTGTTGTTCGCGTCGACGATGTTGAGCTTTCGCAGCTTCGGCATGGGAATCGACGTCGCACCCTGGACCACGCCTGCCCCGGTCGGCATTCCCGCCCAGGTGGCTGCGGGCTGCATCTTCCCGCTGTCGTCCATCGTGCGCAGCGTGAACACGCCCTCGGTCGGCAACTGATTCAGGTCGAGGACGATGGCGGTCCCCCACGGCTTGGGCGTCAGCGTCACCGCCCCCGAGGCCCCCGCAGCAGCTACCGAATGCATGACGAAGGTTCCCGTACCCGGCGGACTGGTGTCTCCACGTGGGATGACCACCACCAGCGCGGCTGCGGCCAGGACAGCCGCGCATGCGCCCACAGCCACCCGGCGACGGACAAGCCGGCGGTTGGCCACGGCTCGTCGCACGGCGAGCAGCTCGCGCAGAGCCGGCTCGGCGTCGCCGCCATCGGTGGGTTCGGTCTCCAGATCTACCCGACTGGCTTTACTCAGGAGTGCCGGCAGAGGCGCGAAATCGGCGGCCTGGGCCCGGCACTGCGCACATTCTTTGAGGTGGGTCTCGAACCGCGCGCGTTCTTCTGCATCGAGACCGCCGAGAATGTAGGCGCCCAGCAGGACATGAGGTTCATCGATCACAGCAGCCCCATCTCGTCGAACACCGCCCGCAATGCGCGCACGGCATAGTAGCTGCGCGACTTCACAGTACCCACAGCAACATTGAGCCTTTCCGCCGCTTCGGCGAGAGTCAGGTCATCGAAGTACAGCGCTCTGACCACCTCGCGATGTTCGGGGGACAATCGTTGCAAGGACTCGCCGATCACGATGCGCTCCAGGGACTTGTTGACGGCGTCAGCGCTGGGCAGCACCATGTCGGTGTCGACCAGCACTTCGCCTCGTCGTGACCTCCGCCGCCACTGATCGACGATGACGTTGCGGGCGATGGTGAACAGGAACGACCTGGGATTGCCTTCGGCCGTGTCGATCTGATCGATGTTCTTCCAGGCCCGGGCGAACGTCTCCTGCACGACGTCTTCGCGGTGTTGCACATCGACAACGTGGCCTGCGACGAACCGCCGGACGGCATCGCCGTGGCTGGTGTACAGCATGGTCAGGAGCCGATCATCAGCCGCACGCCCGAGCTGTGCGGCCGGCGATCGGCGACGTCGTGGACGGTTCGGCACGATTCAGTACCTGCGAAGACCGTCACGTTGCACGACTCCCACTGTTCCTTCCATCCGATTACTATCCACGGGCTTACATACGCCGCGTGAGCTCACGAGGTTCATGGCTCCCGGGAGTCATTCGGCGCAGCATCCCATCGCGCAGAGTCAGGGTATGCAACAGCACGGCTGACACATGTGCGGCAATCAGCACGACCAGGGCGTAGGCCACGACCGAGTGACTGTTGCGCAGTAGGCCGAACAGGTCGGCGTCGACGGGTGCGATCGACGGCAGCCGGAGGCCGCCGCCCAGCACGACCGGAACTCCACTCGCCGACAACATCGCCCACCCCAGCAGCGGCTGCGTCAACAGCAACACGTACATGCCGAGCTCCGAGCCGATGACTGCGACACGCTCGACCCGTCCGACCGTGGCAGGCAAGGCGGGCCCGCGATCGGTGAGCCGGTTCACCACGCGGACCACGAACACCACAAAAACCAGTCCGCCCAGAACTTTGTGCACGCTGAGCAGCACTGCATAGTCCGCAAGCGAATTCGCCAGCAGGAACCCGGCCAACAGGGTGGTGAACACCAGGATTGCGCCCAGCCAATGCAGAAGTTGAGTCCTGAGGGCGTAGCGGCGGCCACATCGTCCGGGCGATGCACTCATCGCGCCACCGCCTCTGCCTCGACCGCTGGGGTGGCTCCCGCTACACCGGCACGGCGGCGAAATGATGCCGCGTAGACCGATGACCGTGCCGGCAGGAGCGGGTCCTCCGACGGTTCGATCCCGTCCGGCAGCACCATGGGGTCGAAGTTGACATCGCGGGCGTTTCCGGCGGACTCCGCCGCGATCGAGTCGAGCACGACGGTCCCGGTATCGATCGTGCGCCGGCCGACCGGCCACGCGATGGTCGCGTCGCGCACGTCGTCCTGCGGTTCACCGATCGTCACGAGTAACCGCCAGCGCAGCGGGCCGGATCGAAGGTCTCGAACGACATTGTCGAACAACCAGTTCGGACTGTTCGACTCTTGGCTTGGCGGCTTCACCTCCTGCAGCGGGACCAGTGACCACCGCACGGGGGTACGGTCGCCGGCCTCGTTCACAAAGTAGAAGGCGTTCAGTCCCCGGAAAGTGCTGTCGGCGAAACCGGACGTCGGCGGTTGCCGCTTGATCACCGACATCGCGGCGACGGTTTCGGGATGAGCAGCCAGGAAATCTGCCATGGCGGCGGGATCCGGCTTGCCGGTACCTGGTACCGGCTTGGACGCCAGCAACCGGTCGTAGAACCCCTGCACCGAATTATCTTGAAATACGGGCAGGTTCAGCATGGCGGTCCGCCATTGTTGTCTGTCGGGATATCCGATCGCCAGAGCCAGGCCGCGCGGGGCGGCGGCGGTGTCAGACACCGTGGGATTGCCGCCGGGCACCGAGAATCGTCCGACCAGCGGAATACGGCCGGCCCGGAACACAGCTGCCTCGGTCAGTTCGGCGCCGGCGCCGTTGCTTTCGAAGAACCCACTGACGGCAACGCCTTTCGCATGGTTGAGCCGGTATCCGCGATGGACGCCGGCGACCTTGTGAAAGGCGTCGACGAATGCCTGCGGGGTCAGGCGTGCCTGGGACCCGAGCGGACCACGGGCGAGCAACACCGAGCCCAGATCGACAGCCAGAAAGCCGCCGACGGCAGCGGCGCCGACCAACATGCTGCGCCGACTGATCGAACTGCTGCGCCACGCTGCGGGAATGACCGATCTCCGGTCCATGACGACCTACCTAAGTGTTGGGGGCAGTACCCGCGGGTATACGCACACCGGCCGTCAAAGGTTCACCGCGGCGGCCTCGATGGTGTCCTCGGACAACAGCACCTCCAGTGCGGCATCGCCCAGCGGGATGAAGCTGTCGGCACTGGAGACCCGCCGCACCCGCCCGGTGAAGCCGTGGTCAGCGAGTTCGGCCAGGATGCCTTCCCCCACGCCCCCGGTGCGGCGGGTCTCGTCGACGATGAGGACGCGGCCGGTGGACTCCGCCTCGCGCAGCATGTCCTCGACCGGCAGCGGCGACAGCCAACGCAGGTCGACCACCCGGGCCGCGATCCCGGCGCGCTCCAGGCGAGCCGCGACCCGCAGGCTCATCCAGAGCCCATTGCCGAAAGTCAGGATGGTCAGGTCGGTGCCATCGCCGTAGGTACGCGCCCGGCCGATCGGAACCGGCTGCGCCGGATAGGGCGCCAGCCACCGCTGATCGCCGTCGCCGTGAAGATCCCTGGTGTGGTAAAGCGCGATGGGTTCGAGGTAGATACACACCGCGCCGGCAGTTTTCGCGGCGGCAACGCAGGTGTGCAGCATGGCCGCGGCATCGTCGGGCCGGGCCGGTGAGGCGATCACCACCCCGGGGATGTCGCGGATCGCGGCGATCGTGTTGTCGTTGTGGAAATGCCCGCCGAATCCCTTCTGGTACCCGTAGCCCGCGATCCGCACCACCATCGGATTGCGGTACTGACGGTTGGAGAAGAACTGCAGCGTGGCTCCCTCACCGCGGATCTGATCGGCGGCGTTGTGCAGATAGGCCAGGTACTGGATCTCCGGGATCGGCACCAGCCCCGAAATTCCCGCGCCCAGGGCCAGTCCCAGGATGGTCTGTTCATCGAGCAGGGTGTCGAAGACCCGCCCGGGCCCGACCGCAGCCCGCAGGCCGCGGGTCACCCCGTAGACCCCGCCCTTGCGGGCGATGTCCTCACCGAACACGATCGCCTCCGGATGCGCCTCCAGCACCTCCTGTAGCGCCCGATTGATGGCCAGAGCCAGGGTCAGCGGTGGGCCACCGGGCTCCCCCAGCGCAACACCGGAGACCGACCTGGCGTCATCGAGCGTTTCGCGCAGCGGTGCCGTCACCGCCGTCGCACTGTCCAATTGCGGACAACCGGTCACCTGACGAGCCAGGCCCATCACCTCGGCCCGTTTGTCCTCATAGCGTTGCAGCACCTGCTCGGGCGTCAGGATGCCATGGGCCACAAGTGTTCTCGCGGTGTTCAGCACCGGGTCACGCTCATAGTCGGCAACGATGTCGGCCGGCCGCAGGTAGGCCTGCTCGTAGTCGGACCCGGCATGGCCCATCAGCCGCACCGTGCGCAGGTGCAGAAATGCCGGTTTGCGAACGCGCCGGACCCAATTGGCCGCGGCGCGTGCGGTTTCGACCGCGTCGACGAGGTCGCAGCCGTCTGCGGCGAAGTACTGCAACCCTTCGCGGCCCCCGTAGGCACGGGCGATCCACCCGCGCGGCGTCGGCGTGCTGATCCCGATGCCGTTGTCCTCGCAGACCAACAGCAGTGGCATCGGCAAACCCTGGTAGGCGGCGTGCAGGGCGGCATTGACGGCGCCGACGGTCGTCGAATGATTGGCCGAGGCGTCACCGAAACTGCACACCGTGACCGCGTCCTCCGGCCATGGGCAGACCACACCGAGCTTGCGGGTGCGGGCGATCGAGAAGGCCACCCCGACCGACCGCGGCAGATGTGACGCGATAGTGGACGTCTGCGGAATGATGTTGAGGTCGTGACGGCCGAACACCTTGTGCCGCCCGCCGGAGATCGGCTCAGCCGTGGCCGCCACCAACCCGAGCAGCACGTCACGCAGCGGATCGGAGCCGTCGACCTGCGCGGCGCGGGCCAGGTAGAAGCCGCCCGACCGGTAGTGCAGCAGCGCCGGATCGGTCGGTTGCAGGGCGGCGGCGACGGCGGCATTGCCCTCATGTCCGGACGATCCGATGGTGTAGAAGCCCTGTCCCTGCGAGCGCAGCCACCGGGCGGCGAGGTCCAGATGCCTGCTGCCCAGCTGAGCATCGAAGAGCGCCAAGGGATTCGGCACATCCAGTGCAGGGACATCCTCTGAGCCCGGTGCGGTGAGCGACGCTACCGTCGCCGTGAAGTACGCGTCGATGGGCTCGATGGTCATTCAGATCAGCTCGATCGCCTCGGCGATCGACGGCAGCACGCGACTCGGCCGGAACGGATAGCGCTCGATGTCGGCGACCGAGGTGGAACCGGTCAGCACCAGGATGGTGTCCAGACCCGCCTCGATCCCGGCCACCACATCCGTGTCCATCCGGTCCCCCACCATCACGGTGTTCTCCGAGTGCGCCTCGATCCGGTTGAGCGCGCTGCGGAACATCATCGGATTGGGCTTCCCGACGAAGTAGGGGTCGCGGCCGGTGGCCTTGGTGATCATCGCCGCGACTGATCCCGTCGCGGGCAACGGGCCCTCGGCCGACGGACCTGAGACATCGGGGTTGGTGGCGATGAATCGGGCGCCGCCGAGAATCAGCCGGACGGCCTTGGTGATCGCCTCGAAGGAATAGGTGCGGGTCTCCCCCAACACCACATAGTCGGGATCGATGTCGGTCAGGGTGTAGCCGACCTCGTGCAGCGCGGTGGTCAGCCCGGCCTCGCCGATCACGTACGCCGAGCCGCCCGGCTGCTGGTCGGCCAGGAACGCCGCGGTCGCCAGGGCCGACGTCCAGATCGACGTCTCGGGCACGATCAGCCCCGACCGCGCCAGGCGGGCTGCCAGATCACGCGGGGTGAAGATCGAGTTGTTGGTGAGGACCAGAAACGGCCGTTGTTTGTCCGCCAGAGTCTGCAGGAATTCGGCCGCGCCCGGAAGCGCGTGCTCCTCGCGGACCAGGACGCCGTCCATGTCGGTTAGCCAGCACTGGGCAGGTGAACGCACCGGTCCAGTGTCTCAACTTGCAGTGCGGATCAAGCGGCAACGGAGTTATCCACAGGGTGTGGCAATGGCATGGCGGTAACGCCCCCGCCTCCATACGATGGGGCGATGGCAGCCCTCGAAGACCTCGAAGCGCGGGTGGCAGCGCTGGAGGCCTCCCATTTTGACTATCGCGCGGTGCTTGCGGCAGTCAACGCGTTGGGTGTCAATCAGCGTGAGCAGGGCCAACGACTCAGCTCCGTCGAGGGCCGGCTCACCTCGGTCGGGCGCGAACTGACGGACTTCCGTCAAGAGACCCGAGCCCGCCTGCGCTCAGTCGACGAGCATCTGGCCGAGATCAAGGACCTCATAACCGGCCGGCGCTGAAAGCAACGGCCCGGTGAGCGGAAACCGCACAGCCGGGCCGTTGACTACTCAGTGGAGATCAGTTGGCGTGCTGATCGGCGACGTCGAGCGCTGAGTCCAGGATCGCCAGACCCTCGCGCGCCTCGTCTTCAGTGACGTTGCACGGCGGCACCACATGGATGCGGTTGTAGTTGGCGAACGGCAGCAGACCGTTGGCCTTGCACGCACCGACCACGGCGTTCATCGCCGGGCTGGAGCCACCGTAGGGCGCCAACGGCTCCCGGGTCTGCTGGTCGGCGACCAGTTCGACGGCCCAGAACACGCCGGCGCCGCGCACCTCGCCGACGCTGCGGTGCTTCGCGGCCAGCTCGGCCAGGCCCGGTGCCAGAACCTCGGCCCCGATCTTGGCCGCGTTCTCGACCATGCCCTCGTCGGCCATCGCGTTGATGGTCGCAACGGCTGCCGCGGTGGCCAGTGGATGCCCGGAATAGGTCAACCCACCGGGGTAAGCCCGGTGCGCGAATGTGTCGTAGATGTCCGGGCTGATCGCCACCCCACCGAGCGGCACGTAACCGGAGTTCACCCCCTTGGCGAAGGTGAGCAGGTCCGGCACCACGTCGAAATGATCGATCGAGAACCACTTTCCGCTACGCCCGAATCCCGCCATCACCTCGTCGGCGATGAACACGATGCCGTAGCGGTCGCAGATCTCCCGCACCCCGGCCATGTATCCCGGCGGGGGCACCATGATGCCCGCGGTGCCCGGGATCGACTCCAGGATGATCGCGGCGATGGTGGTCGGGCCCTCCATCTGGATCAGCTTGTCGAGGTACTCCAGGGCGCGCTGGGATTCCTGTTGCTCGGTCTCGGCGTAGAACGAGGAGCGGTAGAGGAACGGTCCGTTGAAGTGCACGGTGCCGGCATTGCCGCGGTCGTTGGGCCAGCGGCGCGGGTCACCGGTCAGGTTGATCGCGGTGTCGGTGCCACCGTGGTAGGCGCGGTACCGCGACAGCACCTTGTAGCGGCCGGTGTGCAGGCGGGCCATGCGGACCGCGTGCTCGACCGCGTCGGCGCCACCGTTGGTGAAGAACACCTTGTTCAGCTCACCGGGGGTGCGCTCGGCGATCAGCCGGGCGGCCTCCGAGCGTGCCGAGTTGGCGTATTGCGGGGCCACTGTGCAGAGCTTGGCGGCCTGCTCGGCAATGGCGGCAACAACTTTCGGGTGCTGGTGACCGATGTTGGTGTTGACCAGCTGGGAGGAGAAGTCCAGCAGTCGGTTGCCGTCGCCGTCCCAGACGTACGAGCCCTGGGCGGCGGTGATCGACATCGGCGAGATCTCCTCCTGCGCCGACCAGGAGTGGAACACGTGTGCGCGGTCTAGTTCGTAGGCCCGCGCGGCCTCGGCCTTCGCCGCGTCGACGGTCAACCCGTTGGGCAGCGTGGCGGACTCTTGAATCGCAGTCATGAGTTGAATTCTCTCACTTGTTCTCGGGGAAGCCGAGGTTGATGCCACCGTGGCTGGGGTCCAGCCAGCGGGTGGTGATGGCCTTGGTACGGGTGAAGAAGTGCACGCCTTCGGCGCCGTGCGCATGGCTGTCGCCGAACAACGACGCCTTCCAACCACCAAAGCTGTAGTAGGACATCGGAACCGGGATCGGCACGTTGATGCCGACCATGCCGACCTCGACCTCGTTCTGGAACCGCCGCGCGGCGCCACCGTCGTTGGTGAAAATCGCCGTGCCGTTGCCGTAGGGGTTGTTGTTGATCAACTCAAGAGCCTCGTCGTAGGACTCGACGCGCAGCACCGACAGCACCGGGCCGAAGATCTCGTCGGTGTAGACGCTCATCTCCGGGGTGACGTTGTCGAGCAGGGTCGGGCCGAGCCAGAAGCCACCCGAATCCCGTTGACCCGCCCCGTCCAGCACGGTACGACCGTCGACGACGACCTTGGCACCGTCGGCCTCGCCCGCGTCGATGTAGGAGGCAACCTTGTCGCGGTGGGCCTTGGTGACCAGCGGCCCCATGTCCGAATCCTTGGTTCCGTCACCGGTTTTGATGGTGGCGGCACGCTCGGCGATCTTGGCGACCAGCTCGTCGGCAACGGGGCCGACGGCGACGGCGGCCGAGATCGCCATGCAGCGCTCACCAGCGGAACCGAATCCGGCGTTGATCATGGCATCGGCGGCGAGATCCAGATCGGCGTCGGGAAGGATCACCGCGTGGTTCTTGGCCCCACCCAGGGCCTGCACACGCTTGCCTGCCGCGGTGGCGGTGGCGTAGACGTACTGGGCGATCGGGGTGGACCCGACGAAGGACACCGCCTTGATCTTGGGGTTGGTCAGCACCTCGTCGACGGCGGTCTTGTCGCCCTGCAGAACGTTGAACACGCCCTCGGGCAGACCGGCCTCGGCCCACAGCTGCGCCATCCACAGCGAGGCACTGGGATCCTTCTCCGACGGCTTGAGCACCACGGTGTTACCCGCGGCGATGGCGATCGGGAAGAACCACATGGGCACCATGGCGGGGAAGTTGAACGGCGAGATGATGCCCACCGGGCCCAGCGGCTGCAGCACGGAGTGCACGTCGACGTTGGTCGAGGCGTTCTCGCTGAATCCACCCTTGAGCAGATTCGGGATGCCGCAAGCGAACTCGACGACCTCCAGGCCACGGCTGACCTCGCCGAGCGCGTCGGAGAGCACCTTGCCGTGCTCGCTGGTAATGATCTCTGCGAGTTCGCCCTTCCGCTGGTTGAGCAGCTCGCGGAAGGCGAACAACACCGAGGTGCGCTTGGTCAGGGACGTGTCACGCCAGGCCGGGAACGCCGCGGCGGCGGCGTCGATCACCGCACGCGCGTCATCCACGCTTGCCAGCGCGACCTCGCCGGTGACCGCACCGGTCGCCGGGTTGGTCACCGGGGCGGTGGCGGTCGAAGTGCCGGCAAATACCTTGCCGTCGCGCCAGTGCTGGATGACATTGCTCATGGATTCCCGAACCTTCCTGTGGCGGTAAGTACTGGTAATCACTTTGGGCCACCGTCAACACCAGCGGGACGATCATCTTGTAATCCTGATTGGCTGGTTCATTACACTTTGTAAAATGATCCCGACCGTGCGCGATATCGTCAGCCTCCCCGTCGTGCAGGCCGGCGAGCCCGAGGTACTCAGCGCACAACAGCTGGACCGCCCGGTGCGCTGGGTCCACGTGAGCGATATGCCCGACTTGGCCGGCCTGCTGCAGGGTGGCGAACTGGTGCTCACCACCGGTGCGGCACTGCGTGACGCACCCCGCGACTACCTGCGACGGATGCACCGAGCGGGAGTGGTCGGCGTGGTCGTCGAATTGGGCACCCGCATCGAATCACTTCCCGACAGCGTCGGCAAGATGGCGCAGACTCTCGGCCTGGCGCTGGTGGTGCTGCACCGACAGACCAAGTTCGTCGAAGTCACCGAGGCGGTGCACCGCCTCATCGTGGCCGACCAGTACGAGGAACTCGAGTTCGCCCACCGCACCCACAAGACCTTCACCGAGCTGAGCATGAAACGCCCGTCGATGGCGGACATCGTCCGCGCGGCCGCCGAGATGATCGATGAATCGGTGGTACTGGAGGACCTGTCCCGCCAGGTGCTGGCGATCTCACCGCGCAACGAGCCGGCCACCACCGTGCTCGCCGACTGGCAACAGCGATCCCGGGCGATGACGGAACCGTGGGTCACCACGGCCGTCGGCCCACGGGCCGAGGAGTGGGGTCGGCTGATCGTCCCGCACGCCCCGGCCGCCGCGGACAAGACAAAGATGGTCCTGGAACGCGCCTCACAGGCACTCGCTCTGCACCGGATGGCCGAAAGGGGCCGGACCGGCCTCGAGCATCAGGCCCAGAGCGGGTTGATCGACGACGTTCTCGGCGGACGGATCGACGACGACCGCGAGGCCGACGCCCGGGCGCTGGCCCTCGGTCTACGCGCCGGCGGCACCTACCTGCCTGCCACCGTCCGGGTGGGTGCGCCACCGGACCGGCTCGACCCGGTGGGCACCCAACGCCGCAACATCCGGATCCTCGATGCAGTCACTCACAGCGTGAAAGCCCAAGGGCACAGCGCGATCTGCTCGATCCGGCGAGACGGCGAGATCGGCCTGGTGCTGGCGCTCAATCCGCGGCGCGGATCCAGTGCCGAAGTCACCCTGAGCAGGCTGGCCGAGGGCTGGCGTGAGGCCATCGCCCGCGGCGGCGACGCGGACAAGGTCGTCATCGCCGTCGGAGGTGGCGCCGGGGCGTTCGCCGACGCCGTCCACGGGTTGCGCGAAGCCGCCCACGTCGCCGAAGTCGCGGCGTCGATGCCGGATCTGACACGGCCGTTCGTGCGAGCCTCCGACGTCCGACTGCGGGGGCTGATCACGCTGCTGCTCGACGATCCGCGCGTTCAGATGTTCGCCGAAACCGAACTCAAGTCCGTTCTGATTCACGACGCCGATCAAGGCAGCGATGACCTGGCCGTGCTCCGCGGTTACCTGGAACTCGCGGGCAACAAATCCGCACTGGCCAAACGTCTGCACATGAGCCGCCCCGCGCTCTACGCCCGACTGGCCTCGATCGAACGGAGACTCGGCGTCAACCTGGACGACGGCGAATCGATGACGTCGCTGCACGTGGCACTGCTGGTGCTCGACGCGCAACGCAGTGCCGCCGCACAGCCGCCACGCTGAGAGCACCTCGGGACCCATACTTGTGCGATGGCAGATCGCAATGTGTTGGGCGGCCCGCTCGAGGAGTGCGGCACCGACCCACTTACCGGCTTCTACCGCGACGGATGCTGCTCGACGGGCGACGCCGACGCGGGCCGGCACACCATCTGCGCCGTCGTGACCACTGAGTTCCTGGACCACCAGCGGTCGATCGGCAACGACCTGTCGACACCGGCACCGCAGTACCGGTTTCCCGGCCTGGTGCCCGGGGACCGCTGGTGTGTCACCGCGGTGAACTGGCTGCGCGCGCACAACGACGGCCAGGCGGCCCCAGTGGTGCTGGCCGCCACCCACGAGCGCACCCTCGACGTGGTGCCGCTCGACGTTCTTCGGCAGTACGCGGTTGATGTGCCCGACGACCTGGGCAGCCTCTGAGGCTCCGTAGGCTCGAGACGTGAGCGTCGCACCCGATACGAGCGTCACCCTGGACAACCGCTTCGCCCGCGCGCTTCCCGAGATGGCCGTCGCGTGGCAGGCCGAACCGGCCCCCGCACTGCGGTTGCTGGTGCTCAATGAGGAGTTGGCGGCCGAACTCGGCCTCGACGCCTCGTGGCTGCGCAGCCACGACGGCCTCGGCCTGCTGTCGGGCACTGCCGTGCCCGACGGAGCCACCCCGGTCGCCCAGGCCTACGCCGGACACCAGTTCGGCGGGTACGTTCCGCGCCTGGGCGACGGCCGTGCGCTGCTGCTGGGCGAATTCGTCGGCGCCGATGACCGTCCCCGCGACCTGCATCTCAAGGGGTCGGGGCGCACGCCGTTCGCCCGCGGCGGGGACGGCATGGCCGTCGTCGGGCCCATGTTGCGCGAGTACATCGTCAGCGAAGCGATGCATGCCATGGGCATCCCCACCACCCGTGCCCTCGCCGTGGTGGCCACCGGGCGGGACGTCCGCCGCGAGACGCTGCTGCCCGGGGCGGTGCTGGCCAGGGTCGCCGACAGCCATCTGCGGGTAGGCAGCTTCCAGTACGCGAGCGCACACGCCCAGACCGTGGGCGACATCGCGCTGCTGCGGCGGCTGGCCGACCACGCCATCGCCCGGCACCATCCCGGCGCGGCCGATTCCGAGAACCCCTACCTGGCGCTGTACGAGGGTGTCGTCACGGCGCAGGCCAAGCTGCTGGCCCAGTGGATGCTCGTCGGGTTCGTCCACGGCGTGATGAACACCGACAACATGACCATCTCCGGTGAGACCATCGACTACGGGCCGTGTGCCTTCATGGAAATCTTCGATCCGGCAACGGTATTCAGCTCGATCGATCATGGCGGCCGCTACGCCTACGGGAATCAGCCGACCGTGGCCGCGTGGAACCTGGCCCGCTTCGCCGAAGCCCTGCTGCCTCTGCTCGCCGAGGAGGGTGACCACGCCGTCGAACTCGCCACCGGTGCACTGCGCGAGTTCGGGCGGCAGTTCGACGCCGCGTGGTCGGCTGGGATGCGCGCCAAGCTCGGACTGCCCACCGATGTCGACGACGAACTGGCCCGCACCCTGATCGACGACCTGCTCGTGCTGTTGCAGCAGAACCGAACTGACTACACGTCGTTCTTTCGCGACCTCGGCCGTACCGCACGCGGAGAAGCCGCGATCGCCGCCGGGTTCGACGAGTGGCTGGCACGGTGGCAAGCCGTGGGCCCTGACACCGCTGCGATGGACCGGGTGAACCCCGTCTACATCCCCCGCAATCATCTCGTCGAAGAAGCGTTGAACGCCGGGATGAACGGCGACATGGAACCCGTCGAGCATCTGATGGACGCGCTCGCTGCGCCCTTTGACGAACGTCCCGGGCTCGAACGGTATGCCGCACCCGCGCCCGACGACTTCGGTACCTACCGCACGTTCTGCGGAACCTGACGACCAGCCGCTACGGTAGGTCGGGTGACGACGATCACCTTGAATACACCCGACGGCCCGATCGACGCTCTGCTCGGCCTCCCCAGCGGGGAGGGTCCGTGGCCCGGGGTGGTGATCATCCATGACGCGATCGGCTACACACCCGACAACGAGGCGATCTCCGAACGCGTCGCGGCCGCGGGTTATCTCGCGCTCACGCCGAATCTCTACGCGCGCGGCGGTCGGGCCCGCTGCATCACCCGGGTGATGCGGGAGCTGCTGACCCAGCGTGGCCGGGCACTGGACGACATCCTGGCCGCACGCGACCACCTGCGGGCACACCCGCAGTGCACCGGAGCGGTGGGCATCGCGGGTTTCTGCATGGGCGGACAGTTCGCACTCGTCCTGGGCCCCAAAGGGTTTGGCGCGTCAGCACCGTTCTACGGCACCCCGCTGCCGAAGCGGCTCGACCAGACCTTGGACGCCTCATGCCCGGTGGTGGCCAGCTTCGGCCGCCGTGACCCGTTGGGCATCGGTGCGGCGGGCCGTTTGCAGCGCGTCGTCGACGCCAAGAACATCCCGGCCGACATCAAGGTCTACCCCGATGCCGGACACAGCTTCGCCAACCAGTTGCCCGCGCAGTCGTTTCTGCGGATCACCGGCTTCGGCTACAACGAGGCCGCCACCACCGACGCCTGGTCGCGCGTGTTCGCGTTCTTCGGCGAGCACCTGAGCGCTAAAGCCAACTGAGGCCGGCCACCACGAGCGCTTCGGTGCCGGTGTCCAACGTCGGCTGGAGCACCGGGCCGAACCGCGGTGAATGGTTCACCGGAATGTCCACACGAGCGCGATCGGCGGCCACGGCCGCGCGGAACGCCTCCTCGTCGATCCCGCCGAAGCCCCAATAGGTGTACGGCGCGCCCAGCGCAGCCGGGATGTCACCGAAGTCTTCACTGGCCGAACCGGCCGGCATGGTCTGTGCCCGGTCTCCGAAATACTCACGGAACGCAGCCTCGACACGAGCCGTCACCGCATCGTCGTTGACGGTCAGCGGAAAATTGGCGTACAACTCGAATTCCGGGTCGCGCGGCGAGTCGGACGCCTGACACTCAGCGATCACCACGCGCCGGATCGCCGCGAGCACCGCGGTGCGCACCGATTCGTCGAAGGTACGCAGGTTCAGTTCGAGTACCGCGTGGTCGCCGATGACATTGCTCTTGGTCCCGGCCTGAATGCTGCCGACGGTCAGGACGACCGTCTGGCTTGGATCAACCTCACGGGACACGATCGTCTGCAGCCGGATGACGATCATCGACGCCAGCACCACCGGATCCACCGTGGCCTGCGGCATCGAACCGTGCCCGCCACGACCGTAGACCGTGATCCTCATGCTGTCGGCCGCAGACAACACCGGCCCGCTGCGGGTACGCACCTGCCCCGCGGGCGCCGGAAACACATGCTGGGCCAACGCCACATCGACCGGGCCGACCAGATCAGCCAGACCGTCCTCAACCATCCCACGGGCGCCGTCGCCCACCTCTTCGGCAGGCTGGAAAACCGCAATCATGGTGCCGCGCCAGTGATCCCGCGCGCGGGCGAACAGTTCCGCAGCGCCCAGTAGGCACGTCACGTGCACGTCGTGGCCACAGGCATGCATGACCCCGTCGTGAGTGCTCGCGTACGGCAGCCCCGTCGCCTCCGTCACCGGCAGCGCGTCCATATCCGCACGCATCAGCACCCGGGGGCCGTCGCCGTTACCCAGAACGCCGACCACACCGGTTCCACCGACGCCTTCGTGCACGGTCAGGCCCGACCGACGCAGGCGCTCGGCCACCAAACCGGCAGTGCGTTTTTCCTGATGCGAGAGTTCGGGATTCTGATGCAGATCCCGGTACAGCGGCTCCTGCCAGGTGCGGACCTCGGGTAACCGCGTCAGCACCGCCTCGGCACGCCGACGAATATCGTCCCCGGTACTGTCCGTCGCCACTGCCGGCCCCCTGTCCGTCCGCTGCTACTCCGGCAACCGCAGTTCGGGCTTCTCGACCTCTTCGATGTTCACGTCCTTGAACGTGATCACCCGTACCTGCTTGACGAACCGGGCCGGGCGGTACATGTCCCACACCCAGGCGTCGGCCAGCCTCAACTCGAAGTAGACCTCGCCCTCGGAGTTACGCGGAATCAGCTCCACGCTGTTGGCCAGGTAGAACCGGCGCTCCGTCTCGACGACATAGCTGAACTGCCCGACGATGTCCTTGTATTCGCGGTAAAGCGAGAGCTCCATCTCGGTTTCATACTTCTCGAGATCCTCGGCGCTCATCTGGTGTGCTGTCCTTCTCGTTGTACTGGTGCCCTGTCGACCATCTTTGCGTACGTGGTTTCAGCATGCCGCATTGGTGCCACATCCCGCCGCACGTCTGTCATCTCTGCGGCCCGCCGCAGATCTACCGTCTCTGCGGCCCGCCGCACATCTACCGTCTCTGCGGCCCGCCGCACATCTACCGTCTCTGCGGCCCGCCGCACGTTCACATACGAGTAGCGGTGCTCCACACACGGCCCCAACTCCGTCAATGCCGCGGAGTGCGCCGGTGTGCTGTATCCCTTGTGCTCGGCGAACCCGTAGCCGGGATGGTGCTGCTCCATCTCGACCATCAACCGGTCTCTGCTGACCTTGGCCAGCACGCTGGCCGCCGCGATACAGGCGGCCGCGGCATCTCCCCCGATCACCGGCAAGGACGGCACTGCCAGGCCCGGAACCCGGAATCCGTCGGACAACACATATCCGGGCCGCAGAGACAACCCGGCCACCGCACGCCGCATGCCCTCGATGTTCGCCACGTGAACACCGAGTCGGTCCACCTCGTCAGAGGGGATGAACACCACGTGATAGGCCAGTGAATACCGGCGGATCAGGGGGAACAACCGCTCCCGCTCGCGCTCGCCCAGCTTCTTGGAATCGTCGAGGGAGGCCAGGCTGTCCATCCGGTTGGGGCCCAGTACACAGGCGGCCACCACCAACGGTCCCGCACAGGCCCCGCGCCCCACCTCGTCCACCCCGGCGACCGGCCCGAGCCCGTTGCGATACAGCGCTGATTCCAGGGTGCGCAGGCCGGATGACCTCCGGATCACCGGTCGCGGCGGCCACGACGTCTTCACCACTGGAGGCACAGGGCAGCTCCTAGGAGTCGGTCTGCGGGTTCACGCCATTGATACCGCCCCATCGGGACGGCGGCCAGGCGATGAACCGTGCCTTTCCGATCACATTCTCCACCGGAACGGTGCCGACCACAGGGTCGCCGGTACACATCACGCGTTCCTGCACGGGCATTTCTCCGGCGTCGGTGCGCGGACTGTCGCAATGCGCGCGCGAGTCGGCCGAATGGGTCCGGTTGTCACCCATCACCCACAGGCGATCGGGCGGAACAGTGACCGGACCGAACTGATTGCCCAGACACGGATAGAGGTTGGGGTCGACCATCATGGTGGCCGGGTCCAGGTACGGCTCGTTCAGACGTTTGCCGTCGACCGTCAGACCCGTGTCGGCACGACACTGCACCGTTTGGCCGCCCACGGCGATCACACGCTTGACCAGATCGTTCTCATCCGGCGGCACGAAACCGACGAAGGAGAGGGCGTTCTGCACCCAGCGGATCGCGGTGTTGTCCGAGCGGATCGATTTGTAGCCGATGTTCCACGACGGCGGGCCCTTGAACACGACCACGTCGCCGGGTTCGGGCTTGGAGAACCGGTAGGTCACCTTGTCGACCATGATCCGGTCACCCACGCAGCCGGCGCAGCCGTGCAGCGTGGGTTCCATGGATTCCGACGGAATCAGATACGGACGTGCGATGAACGTCAGCGTCACGTAATAGAGGACGAGCGCGATGGTCGCCAGAATGGCGATTTCACGGGCCGTGGAGTGCTTGCCCTTGGGCGACTCGTCCGGCGATTCGTCCTCGGGCGCGTCCGAAGGCGGCCCTGAATCAGAGTCGACGTCCGAATCGGATTCGGATCTTTCCTCCGAGCGCGCGTCGGCAGAGTCGGTAGGTCCGGTCACAGGCACCACAGTAGCGACGGTCGTGACCGGTCCCGCGACGAGAGCATCGTCAGGCGGAGCAGCGCGCTCAGCGCTTTTCCTTGATCTTCGCCTTCTTGCCACGCAGTTCGCGCAGGTAGTAGAGCTTGGCACGACGGACGTCACCGCGGGTCACGACATCGAGGTGATCGATGTTGGGCGAATGCACCGGGAAGGTGCGCTCGACGCCGACGCCGTAGCTCTCCTTGCGGACGGTGAAGGTCTCGCGGATACCGCCGCCCTGGCGACGGATCACGACACCCTTGAAGACCTGGATGCGCTCCTTGGAGCCCTCGATCACCTTCACGTGCACGTTGACGGTGTCGCCGGGGCTGAAGGTCGGGATGTCGTCGCGCAGCGACGCCTGATCGACGAAGTCCAGCGTGTTCATCGGTGACACTTCCTTGTTGTTGGCTGCTCCGGGCAGGCACGTACAGATCGCGCAGCCGAAGCTATTTTCGGGTGTATCGGGTTGCATCTCGCAGCGGAACGCGGACAAGCCGGCCCAGTCCTGCGCAGACAACTGCTCAATTGTGCCAGACGGGTCCCCATACCGTGAAATCCGGCGGGTCGGTCCACCCGTTTGCCCCGACTCCTGCACCATACTGCGAGCACTACTGAGCAGCGGGCCACCCGTCGGACAGTTAGGCTTCATCCACCGATGCGCCGGTCCTGCAGAGCCCATCGGGTTTTTGACGGTTCAAGGAGGACCATGCGACGGGGGCCGTCGAAGCTGACGATGGCGAGCGCAGCCAGCGTCACCGCAGTCGTGGCGAGTGCCGTGATAGCCGTCGGTTGCGAAGCCCGGGTGTACGGCACTCCCCCGGCTGCACCCGGAGCACTGCCGCAGCTGACCGTCGTCGTCCCCCAGGGCGGCATGGCTCCGCTGCCCGAGCCATCGCCCGGCGAACCCGCCGCCACCTTCCTGGGCCTCGAGGGCCGCGCACAGCAGGCGACCGAGGACGCTGCCGACGCCGGCGCCGAGATCACCGTGCTGGTCCTCGACCGCAACACCGGCCAACTGGTCTCCAACGGAAACGCGACGACCATCGCCATCGCCTCGGTGGTCAAGCTGTTCATCGCCGATGATCTGCTGTTGCAGGAAGCCAAACGGCAAACGGTGCTCAGCCCCGAGGACCGTGAGAACCTCGACGTGATGCTGCGGTCCTCGGACGACAGCGCCGCCGAGGTGTTCTGGAACCGCAGCGGTGGAAGCGCCATCGTCGACCGGGTGGCCGCCCGCTACGGCTTGAGCTCGACCCAGCGGCCGAACGACGGGCGCTGGTGGAACACCATCAGCACCGCAGCCGATCTGGTGCGCTACTACGACATGTTGATGAACGGCAGCGGCGGCCTGCCCGCCGAACAGGCGAACGTCATCCTGTCCAACCTGGCACAGTCCACCCCGGACGCCATCGACGGCACGCAACCGGACGGCACGTACCCGCAGCGATTCGGAATTCCTGAGGGCCTTTACGCCGAACCGGTCGCGGTCAAGCAGGGTTGGATGTGCTGCATCGGTTCGGACTGGATGCACCTGTCGACCGGCGTGGTCGGCCCCGATCGCCGGTTCATCATGGTGATCGGCTCGCTGCAGCCCACCAACGCCGCCACTGCACGCGACACCATCACCGACGCCGTGAAGACGATGTTCCCCGGCGGCCGGATCTAGGACTCGTCGAGCAGGTCCGGTCGGCGCTCGCGCGTGCGCTGCAGCGACTGCTCGTGGCGCCACGCTTCGATCTTGGCGTGGTCCCCCGACCGCAGCACATCGGGCACATCCAACCCCCGCCAGCTCTGCGGGCGGGTATAGCTGGGTCCTTCGAGCAGGCCGTCGGAATGCGAATCCTGCTGGTGCGATGCCGGATTACCCAACACGTCCGGCATCAACCGGACCACCGCCTCGATCATGACCAGTGCCGCCGACTCGCCGCCGTTGAGGACGTAATCACCGATGGAAACCTCTTCGACCCGCATCCGGCGGGCCGCGTCGTCGGCTACCCGCTGGTCGATCCCCTCGTAGCGTCCACACGCGAACACCAGATGCGACTCTGCACTCCAGCGCTCGGCCACGACCTGGGTGAAGGGGCGTCCCGCCGGAGTCGGCACGACCAGAAGTGTTTCCTCAGAACATATTTCGTCGAGCGCTTCGCCCCATACGGGCGCTTTCATGACCATTCCCGGACCGCCACCGTACGGTGAGTCGTCCACCGACCGGTGCACATCGTGGGTCCAGTTCCGCAGGTCATGCACGGCAACGGAGAGTATTCCGGCGTCGATCGCCTTGCCCGGCAACGCTTGCCGGATGGGATCGAGGTAGGCCGGGAAGATCGTGATGACGTCAATACGCACTGCGCGGCCCGTCAGACCTGGTCCAGGTTCAGCAGACCGTCTGGAGGATCGATGACGACAGTTCCGGTGTCCCGGGACACCGAGGTGACGATGGCACTGACGAACGGCACCAACACTTCGCGGCCATCCGAATCCGCCTTGACCGACAACAGCTCGCCGGCCGCGGTGTGCAGCACCTCGCGAATCACACCCACCGCGGCACCCTCGACCGTGACGACCCGCAAGCCTTCGAGTTCGTGGTCGTAGAACTCATCGGGATCGTCGATGGCGGGCAGGTCGGCGGTGTCGACGATGAACACCGTGCCACGCAACTCGTCGGCCGCGTTGCGATCGGCCACACCGGCCAGGCGGATCAGTAACCGACCCGCGTGATCACGCACGGATTCGACTGAGAAAGTGCGCTCGGCACCCCCCTTGGCGCGGCCCCGAAGGACCGCGCCGGGGGTGAAACGGGCATCCGGGTCGTCGGTACGAATCTCGACGACGACCTCACCGGTAATGCCGTGAGCTTTGGCAACCCGCCCGACAACCAGGTCCATGGATCCGACGCTACTGGTCGGTGTCCACCACGTCGACGCGGATTCCGCGCCCACCGATGCCTGCGACCAGGGTGCGCAGCGCGGTGGCTGTGCGGCCGCCGCGACCGATGACCTTGCCCAGGTCATCGGGGTGCACGTGCACCTCGACGGTCCGCCCACGGCGGCTGGTGACCATGTCGACGCGTACGTCGTCGGGATTGTCCACGATGCCGCGGACCAGGTGCTCGACGGCGTCGACCACGACAGAACTCACTGCGATGCTCAGCTCTCGCTTGCGGCGTCGTCGGCAGCGGCCTCGGCAGGTGCCTCAGCGGCGGCCTCGGCAGCGTCGTCCTTCTTGGGAGCCTTCTTCTTCTTGGGCGTGACGGCCGCGGCACCGGTGCCGCTCTCGGCCTCGGCCAGCGCCGCATTGAACAGGTCCAGCTTGGACGGCTTGGGCTCCTTGACCTTCAGGGTGCCCTCGGCGCCCGGCAGGCCCTTGAACTTCTGCCAGTCACCGGTGATCTTCAGCAGGGCCAGCACCGGCTCGGTGGGCTGCGCGCCCACACCCAGCCAGTACTGCGCGCGCTCCGAATCGATCTCGATCAGGCTGGGCTCTTCCTTGGGGTGGTAGCGCCCGATGACCTCGATGGAGCGGCCTTCGCGGCGGGTGCGCGCGTCGGCGACGGCGATGCGGTACTGGGGGTTGCGGATCTTGCCAAGCCGGGTGAGCTTGATCTTGACAGCCATGGTTAAGCACTTCTCCTTGAGTGTCACGCTGCAATTCAGCGATGCGGGCGGATTGCCCGATCCGGTTTTGCCTTACGTGTGTGACCGCCGCGCAGCGCATTGAACGAGTCGCGGGGCAGACAGCGCACAATTGTGCCAGAACGATGCCGACCAGCCCAAATCCAGCTCGAATGGCCAGTTATCGCACAACGTCCCGCCGGTTGCGTGTCACAACTGGCCACTCGGCGCCTGAGGCGCTCGGCGTGCGACGGCTAGACGACCTTGTCGAAACACTTGGTCTCGACGCGGCGGCTCATCCGCCAACCGTCTGCGGTCCGCACGAACTCGTCCTCGTACCAGAGTCCGCAGAACAACACCTGTTGCTCCAGCCCCGGCAGCACCATCGGGTTGAAGCAGATCGTGCGCGACGATGCCTTGTCGCCGTCGATCCGGACATCGAAGTTGCCGAGCATGTGGGCGTAGGCCGGGAAGTTCGGCAGCACCTCGGCCAACCAGGCCTTGACCTCCGGATAGCGACCGTCGATGCCCCCCATCGCCCGGTAGTCGATGTAGGCATCGGAGGTGAACACCGCATCGAGGTCATCGAATAGTCGACGGTCTATCGCCGTGGAGTAGTCGATCAACAACTGCTGGATCTCCAGACGGTCCGAAATCTCGGCCAGGCTCAACATGTCTCGATTCAACACCAGGTCAGGATTGAGGACCCTCCGACGGCGGCCAATACGTGCCTGGCGAGGCCTCCCCCGGCTCGGTGAAGTCGCCGCGGGACAACGGCACCCACTGCTCACTGGGAGCGGGCTGCTTCGAGGACGGGAAGTCACGCAGCGCACCGGTCGGGCTGGAATCCCAGGCCTCAAACGTCAACGGTGTCTGCAGCCAAGCGTTGAGCAACAGATAGGTAGCCTCCAACGAGTCCAGGTGGGTCCGTTCCCAGCCGTGGCTCCCGTCGACGCCGAACCCCAGCAGTGCCGCGCGGGTGCCCGCGCCGGCCTCGATGGCGGCTGCCGCGTCGGACCGGTAGTAGCGGAACACGTCCCGCGCGAACGGGATGCCCTGTCCCTCGGCCAGGCGGCAGAGCTTGCGGGTCAAGTGATAGTCGAACGGGCCGTGCAGGTCGGCCATCGGGATCGTCACGCCGTGTTCGATCGAGTGCTGTCCGGGGGCGCAGACCGCGTTGTCCACCGAAACCAACTCGGCGACATCGGGCGGAAGCCCGTGACTGGCACCGTGCCCCACTTCCTCGGTGATGGTCACCATGAGGGTGGCGCGGTGCGGCAGCACGATCTTCTGCTCCGAAATCGCCTTGGCCAGGGCCAGCGCGACCGCCACCCCGGCCTTCCCGTCGAGGTGCCGCGACACCACGAAGCCGTCCTGGGTGAGTTCTGGGCCGGCGATCAGCGCGACGAAGTCACCCACGTTCAGACCCAGCCGTTCCAGATCCGCACGCGTCGACACATTTCGGTCCACGCGCACCTCGACGTGATCCCAGTCGGTGGGCTGGGTGTCGATCTCGTCGCCGTAGGCGTGCCCGCTGGCCTTGAGCGGCATGATCGTGCCCGTGAAGAACTCGTCGGGGTCGTCGGAGAAGATCCGCACCCGCGCGCCCGCAGCGAACCGTGCGGAGAATGTGCCGACCGGGACCAATTCGAGGCGACCGTTGTCCTTCAGATTTCGGACCATGCAGCCGATGGTGTCGGCGTGCACCACCAGCGCTCGGTCAATCGTGGCCGACTCACCAGGCAGTTCGGCGGTCAACGCACCGCGCCGGGTCAACGTGAACGGCACGCCCAGATCGTTGAGAGTATCGCCGATCAACTGCATCACGGCGTCGGTGCGTCCCGACGGGCTCGGGGTCTGCAGCAACGCCAGCAGCGTGTCGACCATCCACTTACGTTCGGCCTCCGGCATGGCGGCGGTGTCGGCCACGTTTTCTCACCTCGAATTCGTCGGATCTTCCTCACACACCGATGCCCGCGGATTGTGCCACTAGGGTCAGTGGACATGGTCAGGCTCGTCGGCGCGATCTCGCTCTGTCTCGCAGTACTTCTCCCAACAGCTATACCAAGCTCCCCCGTCGCCGTCGCCGACAGCAGCGTGCAGCAGGTCGGCGCGACCCCCATCCCGAACGGCCCCGCCCCGGCCTGGATCGTCGCCGACATGGATACCGGCCAGATCCTGGCCGGCCGGGATCAGTACGTTCCGCACGCACCCGCCAGCACCATCAAGACCCTGCTGGCGCTGGTGGCCCTCGACGAAATTCCATTGGATGCAACCATCGTCGCCGACGAAGCCGATGCCAAGGTCGAGTGCACCTGCGTCGGGGTCAAAGCCGGACGCACCTACACGATGCGGCAACTGCTGGATGCGGCACTGCTGGTGTCCGGCAACGACGCCGCCAACACATTGGCGCACATGCTCGGCGGGACCGACGCCGCGGTGGCGAAGATGAACGCCAAGGCCGCCGCGCTCGGCGCGAACGCCACCCATGCCGGGTCGCCATCGGGTCTGAACGGTCCCGGCATCGACGGGGCGACCACCCCGCGGGACCTGGCCGTGATCTTCCGCGCCGCGCTGGCGAATCCGGTGTTCGCGGCGATCACGTCATCGCCATCGGCGTCCTTCCCCGGTGCCACGGGACCGGTCACGTTGGTCAACCAGGACGAGATGTTGGGCCGCTATCCAGGCATGCTCGGCGGTAAGACCGGTTTCACCGATGTGGCTCGCAAGACGTTCGTCGGCGCTGCACAGCGCGACGGCCGCCGGTTGGTGGTCGCCATGATGTACGGGTTGGTCAAGGAAGGTGGCCCGACCTACTGGGACCAGGCCGGCAGCCTGTTGGACTGGGGTTTCGCTCAGGACCACTCAGCCGGTATCGGCCAGCTGTAGCGGGCTGATCGACACTCCGGCGCCGCAACCATACGGAGACCTGATCGCGCGCTGAGCGAGTCCTGTGATCCGTAGCGTCAAGCTCCGTGCGACGACGTTTCGCGGCGACCGTGCTCGCCCTCGGCGCGGTGCTCGCGGTCACGCCCACCGCGCACGCGCAGCCGGGCGTCCAGCCGGCAGGCGCCCAGATTCCCGACGGACCCGCCAAGGCCTGGCTGGTCGCCGACATGGACACCGGCCAGGTGCTGGCCTCCAAGGACCCCAACGGCTCCTATGCCCCGGCCAGCACCATCAAGCCGCTGTTGGCGATGGTGGTGCTCGACCACCTTCGACCCGACAATTTCGCCCGGGCCAACGAGTCGCACACCAAGGTCGAATGCTCGTGCGTGGGCCTCAAGCCAGGTCAGCCGTACACCACCCGCCAACTGCTCGAAGCACTGCTGATGGTGTCGGGCAACGACGCGGCGAACATGCTCGCCGACATGCTCGGCGGCCGCCCCGCCACAGTGGCGGCGATGACGCGCAAGGCGGCCAGCGTCGGTGCCCGCAACACCCGGGCCGGCTCCCCGTCGGGCCTCGACGGCCCCGGCTGGGAAACCGTCACCACCCCGCACGATCTCGCGGTGATCCTGCGCGCAGCGTTGAGGTATCCGCTGATCGCACAGATCATGCACCAACCGACGGCGCAGTTCCCCGGCAAGACCCTGACCAACCAGAACGAACTGCTGGCGCGCTACCCCGGCGACATCGCGGGAAAGACCGGCTACACGGACCTGGCCCGCAAGACGTATGTCGGTGCCGCGCAACGGGGTAACCGCCGCCTGATCGTGGTGCAGATGTACGGCACCGGCGATCTGTACGGGCAGGCGATCGACTTGTTCGATTACGGTTTCTCGCACTGACCTTCGGCGGTAAAAGGTAGGGCCCCATCGGGACTCACATCTAACTAAGGTGACCCTAAATTCGTGTGGAGTGCCCGCGCGCGATGAGGGGAGCCGATGTGTCCGACCGTGAATTCTCGTTGGTGGTCGCCTATGGCACCGACATGGGCAACGCCGAAGACGCTGCCATGTCGTTCGCCGAGGCCGCCACCGCCGCCGGAATTCCTGCCGAGGCTGTCGAGCTCAACCAGGTCGAACTCGGCCAGCTCAGCACCGCAACGCATTTCATCGTGGTGACATCGACGTTCGGCGACGGCGAGTTCCCCGACACCGCCACGCTGTTCTGGGAGGCGATCAGTGCCTCGACCGAGCGCCTGGAGCACATGAGCTTCGCAATCCTGGCCCTCGGCGACACTTCGTATGAATTGTTTTGCAACGCAGGAAAACTCCTCGATGCCCGGCTGGAAGAGTTGGGCGCCACCCGGCTCGCCGACCGCGTGGACGTCGACGGGTACTACGAAGAGCCTGCCGCGGCCTGGACCACCGACCTGGTCAAACAACTCATCGCCGCCCAGTCCGGCCCCGTGGCTGCCGTCTCTGTCGTCGAAGCCGTCGCGGCCGATCCCCCGCTTCGCAGCCAGGAGCGCAACCACCCCTTCGCGGCTGCTCTGAGCGTCAATCGACTGCTCACCGCGGCAGAATCCGACAAGGAGGTCCGCCACTACGAGCTGGACCTCACCGGTTCCGGGATCGCCTATCAGGCCGGCGATTCGCTGGCTGTGCACCCGGTCAACGATCCCGATCTGGTGGCTATGATCCTGGCCGAACTGCAGGTCGGCCCCGAGCATCGCGTCGGCGACACGGAGGAGACTCTGGGCGTCCTGCTGACCGAACACCTGGAGATCCGGACCCCCTCGCGAGCGCTGCAGGAGCTGGCGGGTCCCGCCGCCTACGGTGAGGATGTCCTCGATCTGATCAGACGCGCCGACCTCACCGTCGACGAGGTGGTAGATACGTTGCGTCCGCTACAGTTCCGCGACTACTCGATCGCCTCGAGTCCGCTGACGCACCCCGATCACGTGCACCTGACCGTGGCCACCGTGCGCTACCCCGGCGCCGACCGCCACCACGGCGGCGTCGCCTCGACCTACCTGGCCGAGCGCACCGGGACGGTGCGGGTTCACCTGCGCCCCAACCATCATTTCCGGCTACCTGCAGCCGATGTGCCGATCATCATGATCGGGCCGGGCACCGGCATCGCCCCGTTCCGGGCGTTCCTGCAGGAGCGGCAGGCCGCCGCCGCGCCCGGTCGGTCCTGGCTGTTCTTCGGAGACCGTCGCCGGTCCACCGACTTCCTCTACGGCGAGGAGTTGACCGGATTCGTCGAGTCCGGCACGCTGACCCGGCTCGATCTGGCCTTCTCCCGCGACCAGGACACGAAAGTGTATGTGCAGCACCATATGCGGGAGCACTCAGCCGAGTTGTTCGCGTGGCTGCAGGACGGTGCGCACCTCTACGTGTGCGGTGACGCCGACCAGATGGCCAAGGATGTCGATGCCGCCCTGCACGAGATCGTCGCCGAGAACGGCTCGATGGATGCCGCAGCCGCGCACGCCTACGTCAACGACCTGATCAAGACCCACCGCTACCTGCGCGACGTGTACTGATATCACCCGCGAGGGGTCAGAACACGCGCCCGCGCAGGATCACCAGATCCGGGTGGCTGACCCCGCCGTGACGCGGGTCCTCGGCGTAACAGACCAAATCAGCGGATGCGCCGTGCTCCAACGCCGGCCGACCCAGCCAGGCCCGGGCATCCCAACTGGCCGCCCCCAGTGCGGCGGTGGGGCTCATCCCGATGCCCTTGAGCGCCTCGATCTCGTCGGCAATGCGGCCGTGCGCGATCATGCCGCCGGCGTCGGTGCCCGCGAAGATCGGCACCCCGGCCTCGTAGGCCGCACCGACCCGGGAGCGACAGGACCCGTACAGGTCACGCATGTGCTTGGCATACTGCGGATACTTGCCCGCCGCGTCGGCGATGCCGGGGAAATTGTCGATGTTGATCAGTGTCGGCACCAGCGCCGTGCCGTGTTGGAGCATCAATTCGATTGTGTCATCGGTAATCCCGGTGCCGTGCTCGATGCAGTCGATTCCGGCCTTGATGAGTCCGGGCAGCGCATCCTCACCGAAGACGTGCGCGGTGACCCGCGCCCCCTCGGCGTGGGCGGCGTCGATCGCGGCTTTGAGGATGTCGTCGGACCACAGCGGAGCCAGGTCCCCGACCCCGCGGTCGATCCAGTCGCCGACCAGCTTCACCCAGCCGTCACCCCACCGGGCCTGCTCGGCCACGGCGGCGGGTAGTTGCGACTCGTCCTCGATGTCGATCGGCAACCCGGGTGAATAACGCTTGGGTCGGGCCAGATGGCGGCCGGCTCGGATGATGCGCGGCAGGTCGTCACGGTCGTCGAAGCTTCGGGTGTCCACCGGGGAACCGGCGTCCCGCAACAACAGTGCGCCCGCGTCCCGTTCGGTTTCGGCCTGGGTGACCGCCTCGTCCAGCTCGACGGCGCCATGAGGGCCGAGGCCGACGTGGCAGTGCGCGTCGACCAGGCCCGGAATGATCCAGCCACCGTCAAAGACAGTGTCGGCGTTCGCGATCGGCTCGGCCGACAGCACGCCCTGGTGGATCCACCACTGCACTTCTTCGCCGCCGGGAAGCCCGCGACCACGAATGTGCAGGGCCATCGGTTACTTCTGGCCCGGGAACTTCAGCTTCGACAGGTCGAAATCGGCCAGGCCGGGCGGCAATTCGTCCAGGCCCTTGGGCATGTTGGACAGGTCCGGGAAGCCCGCGGGCATCGCGGCACCGAACGGGTTCTTCGGCGGGGTCGGACCCCGACCCTTCTTCTTACCGGCCTGCTTGTTCTTGCCCTTGGCGGCCTTGCGCGGGGAGTTCTTGCGCCCGAACGGCATTCCCATCTGGCCGGCCATCGACGACATCATCTTGCGGGCGTCGAAGAACCGGTCCACGAGCGAGTTGACCTCGGACACCTCGACCCCGGAGCCTTTGGCGATACGCAACCGGCGCGAGGCGTTGATGATCTTCGGATCGGCCCGCTCGGCCGGTGTCATGCCACGGATGATGGCCTGCACCCGGTCCAGCTGCTTGTCATCGACCGCGGCAAGCGCGTCCTTCATCTGGCCGGCCCCGGGCAGCATGCCCAGCAGGTTGCCGATCGGGCCCATCTTGCGGATCGCCAGCATCTGCTCGAGGAAGTCCTCCAGCGTCAGCTCGCCGGAGCCGATCTTGGCGGCGGCCTCCTCGGCCTTCTGCTGGTCGAAGACCTGCTCGGCCTGCTCGATGAGGGTGAGCACGTCGCCCATGCCCAGGATGCGGCTGGCCATCCGGTCGGGGTGGAAGACGTCGAAGTCTTCGAGCTTCTCCCCCGCGGAGGCGAACAGGATCGGCACGCCGGTGATCTCGCGCACCGACAGCGCGGCACCACCGCGGGCGTCGCCGTCGAGCTTGGTCAGCACGACACCGGTGAAGCCGACGCCCTCGCGGAAGGCCTCCGCGGTGGCGACGGCATCCTGACCGATCATCGCGTCGAGCACGAACAGCGTCTCGTCGGGCTTGACGGCGTCGCGGATGGCCGCAGCCTGACCCATCAGCTCGTCGTCGATGCCCAGGCGGCCGGCGGTGTCGACGATGACGACGTCGTAGTGCTTGGCCCGCGCCTCGGCCATACCGGCAGAGGCGACCGCGACCGGGTCGCCGTGGCCACCGATCTCCAGGCCATCGGGCGAGGTGCCCGGGTGCGGGGCGAAGGACGCCACACCGGCGCGCTCGGCCACGATTTGAAGCTGGTTGACCGCGCCGGGCCGCTGCAGGTCACACGCCACGAGCAGCGGGGTGTGGCCCAGACCCTTGAGCCATTTCGCCAGCTTGCCGGCCAGCGTGGTCTTACCGGCACCTTGCAGACCGGCGAGCATGATCACCGTCGGCGGGTTCTTCGCGAACGCCAGCTGACGGGTCTCGCCGCCGAGGATGCCGATCAGCTCCTCGTTGACGATCTTGACCACCTGCTGCGCGGGATTCAGCGCGGCGGAGACCTCGGCGCCCTTGGCGCGATCCTTGATGCGCGCCACGAACGCACGCACCACAGGCAGCGAGACGTCGGCCTCCAGAAGGGCCAACCGGATCTCGCGCGCCGTGGCGTCGATATCGGCGTCGGTCAACCGCCCCTTGCCGCGTAGGCCCTGCAGGGCTCCGGTCAACCGGTCAGACAGGCTCTCAAACACGTGGTAAGCCTAGCGGCCCGGGATTTGTGCTGTGGTTGGCCGCCGCGAGGCGGAAGCTGTCGCGTCCAGCGCCCAGCAGATCAGGCAGGACAGCACGAAGGCACCCACCTCAACAGCCCAGGCGTTGATCCAACTGGAAGAAGCCTTGAAGACGTCGACGGCCTCTGTCTCGTGAATCCATCGCACGACCATTGCGGCCACCACTGCCCCCACCAGCCCGACCGACCAGATCTTGTTCCGCCGGCGCGCGACGCCCCAGGCGGCGACGTAACCCACAAGGATCAACACATGGGCTGCCTGATAGAACCAGCCCGGCAGGACAAACGAAGGTCGTGCCGACAGGTCCAACTCACCGCCACGGAGAAGTTGGTGGGCTATGCCGGACTGCACCGTGTCGAACAGAGCGACGACGCCGGCGATCGCCACTGCGGGGAGCCGGCGACCCGGCCGAGCCCAACACGCGACGACGACCACGAAATACACCGCGAGCAAGACGCCCGGTAGCCACATATGGCCACTCGTGCATCCACGCTCTCCGGAATGGCCGCGAACCCACGTAGAAGAACGCGATCGTCGGCAGTATCAGCAGGGCGCTGATGAGGACCTGCCCGAACGGAAGGATTCGCTCGGTCGCCGGTGGCGGAGTCGGGATCTGCGCGGGCGCGCCGTACCCGTACTGAGGCGGCGCACCGAACCCGTATTGAGGTGGCGCACCGAACCCGTTCTGATATCCCCCGAAATTCGTCACGCCGGCAATCATCACCTATCGGCGGGGATCAGCTCGCATGCTCGGCCGGTTTCGGTTTGGCCGGTGGCGGCGCGGGCAGGATCGCGAGCAAGTCGCGCTCCAGCTCGGCGCGTACCGTGGCCCGTTGCGTTTCGTCGCCGGCCAGTGCCGGTGCGGTGATGCAGAAGACGTCGACGACGGATGAGCCCAGTGTGGTTACCTTGGCCCACGCAACGTCCAAGCCGTCGCGCTCGAACACCGCCGTCAGCCGAGCCAACAGGCCGGCCCGGTCGATCGTGCGGATCTGGACGATCAGGTCTTCGGCGGCCGTGCCGGGCGACCACAGGATGCGCGGCGGGGCGGGCACGTGGTTGGCCGGCACCGACGCCAGGATCTCGCCGGCGCGGGTGGTCGGATGCTGGGCCGCCTCCTGGTCGCGGCGTTCCAGTGCGCCCATCACATCCAGCTCGCCGTCGAGCGCCAGAATGAACTGCTGGCGCAGCAGTTGAGCAGGTGGTGGCGAACCGAAGTGCGGAGACACCGCGAAGGTGTTGATCGCCGAACCCTCATGGCTGTTGACCGACGCCGAGTGCACCCGCAGGGAGTTCAGCGCCAGCACGGCGGCCGCCTTGGACAGCAGGCCACGCCGGTCCGCGCCGATCATCGTCACGTTGTAGATGTGTGGGCTGTCGCCCGGGGTGAGCTCGACGTGGACGCCGGCGTCAGCGGCCAACGCCACGAACCGCGAGTCGATCGGATCGGGTTCGGGCAACGGTTCACCCGCCATCACCAGCCGGCACCGTCGCACCAGGTCGCCGATCAGCGATGCCTTCCAGTCGCCCCATACCCCGGGACCGGTGGCCAGTGAGTCGGCTTCGGCCAGGACATGGAGCAGCTCCAGCAGCACCATGTCCCCACCGAGCGCCTCGGCCACCGCGTCAATGGTCTTGGGGTCCTGAAGGTCTCGCCGCGTCGCAGTCTCCGGCAACAGCAGGTGGTACCGGACGATCTTCGACAGCACATCGATGTCAGACGGCCACAGACCCAGCCGAGTTCCGATCTGGGTGGCCAACTCGGCACCGATCACGCTGTGGTCGCCGCCACGCCCCTTGCCGATGTCGTGGCACAGTGCCCCCAGCAGCAGTAGATCGGGACGGGACACCCGGGTGGTGAAAGCACTTGCCCGCGAGACAGTCTCGACCAGATGACGGTCAACTGTCCAGGTGTGCACGACATCCCGCGGGGGCAGATCCCGCACTGCGCCCCACTCCGGGAACAACCGGCCCCACAGGCCGGTGCGGTCCAGGGCCTCGATGGTGGCGACCGCCGCGGGGCCCGACGCGAGCAACACCAGGAGGTCCTTGAGCGCCTGACGCGGCCACGGCGTACGCAGTTCGGGCGCCGTCTCAGCCAGCCTGCTCAGTGTGGACACCGCCATCGGCAGCCCAGTGGCGGCCGACGCCGCGGCGACCCGCAGGATCAGACCCGGATCGCGTTCCGGCCGGGCGTCGCGGGCCAGGATCACCTCACCGGCGAACTCGATCACGCCCTCGTCGAGCGGGCGACGCACCGGGCGGCGAAGCGCGGCGAAACCGCGCCGGGGTAAGGCGTTGGCGGCGGTCCGGATACCCGAGTCGACGTAGTAGCTCACGGTCCGGGCCGCATCCGACAGGGTGCGGGCGAGGTCGAACCGATCTCCGATCCGCAGCGCTGCGCCGATCTCATCGGCATGCTGGGCCAACAGCAGTTCCCGGCCACGGCCCGAGGCGCGGTGCAGTTCGGTGCGCACATTCAGCAACGACAGGTGGGCACCGCCGAGTGTTCCGGTCGGTGACGCCAGCGCCTGGCTCGGATAGACATCGGCCAGTTGCGCTATGGCCAGCGCGTTGAGCAATTGTACGTCCCGCAGACCGCCGCGACCCGATTTCAGGTCAGGTTCGGCGCGGTGCGCGATCTGGCCGCTGCGCTGCCAGCGCGCCTGCGCGTGCTCGACGAGTTCGTCGAACCGCGAGCCGATTCCGATCCGCCACTGCCGGCGCGCCCCGCCGACCAGTAGCGCCGACAGATCGGCGTCGCCGGCCATGTGACGGGCGTCCAGCATCGCCAGACCTACCGCGATGTCCTCACCCGCGACCTTGAGAGCCTCGGGGACCGTGCGCACACTGTGATCGATCCGGATGTTGGCGTCCCACAGCGGATACCAGAGTTTCTCGGCCACTTCAGAGACGAGCTCGACAGGCATGTTGTCATGCAGCAGCATGAGATCGAGATCGGAGTACGGCAACATCTCGCCGCGGCCCAGACCACCGGTGGCCACGATGGCGAATCCACTGGTGGCCGTGATCCCGATCTCGGCAGCCTTTGTGGTGAGCCAGAATTCGTGCAGATCGAGTAACGCATCCCGCAGGGCGGCCGCATCCAGTTGACGGGATCCCCCGGTCAGCAGCTGCTGGCTGGCCGCCGCCAGATCGGTTGCCGGCCGCGGCGAGCCGGCCGGACCCTCCTGTCCGGAGGTTCCGGCCGGCCCGTGGATGGAATCTGGCTGCTGCTCTGTCATTTGGACTCCTCCCCCGGTCGACTACCTGCCACCGCACTTCCTGACCGGGAGATCGGTCGTCTACCTCTACGACCGGCCGCGGTTACAGGGCGTCGGCGCCCCGCTCCCCGGTACGGACGCGGACAACGGTGTCGACCGGGCTGACCCAGACCTTCCCATCGCCGATCTTGCCGGTACGGGCGGCCTGCACGATGACATCCACGACCTTGTCGACCGCGGAATCGTCGACGACAACCTCCACCCGGACCTTCGGTACGAAGTCGACCGAGTACTCGGCACCGCGGTAAACCTCGGTGTGGCCCTTCTGCCGGCCGTAGCCCTGTACCTCGCTGACCGTCATCCCCAGGATGCCCGTCTGCTCCAGGCCGGTCTTGACATCCTCCAGCGTGAACGGCTTGACGATCGCAGTGATCAGCTTCATATTCCCTTATTCCTCCCCGCCGTGACGACCAAGAACAGAACCGGTTCCGACAGCGACGAAGTCGTAAGCGCTCTCAGCGTGCTCGGACTCGTCGATACCGGAAGCCTCCTCTTCTTTGTCCAGGCGCAGGCCCACGGTGTATTTGACAATCAACGCCAAGATAGCGGTACCCACCGCCGAATAGAGCAGAACAGCACCGGCCCCGACCGCCTGTCGCCACAGTTGATCGAACCCGCCACCGTAGAACAGACCGGCCACACCGGCAGGTGCTTCCTTGGTGGCCACCAGGCCGACCAGCAACGTACCGACGATACCGCCGACCAGGTGGACACCCACGACGTCGAGAGAATCGTCGAAACCGAACCTGAACTTCAAGCCCACCGCCAAGGCACACAGTGCGCCTGCGGCAACACCGATCACGAGCGCGCCCACGACGTTCACCGACGAGCACGACGGGGTGATGGCGACCAGCCCGGCGACGATGCCCGATGCGGCGCCCAGCGAGGTCGCGTGCCCGTCACGGATCCGCTCGGTGAGCAGCCAGGCCAGCATGGCCGCGGCAGTCGCCACCGTGGTGGTGACGAAGGTCGAACCGGCAACTCCGTTGGCCGACACCGCAGAACCGGCGTTGAAGCCGTACCAGCCGAACCACAGCAAGCCGGCGCCGAGCATCACGAAAGGAAGGTTGTGCGGGCGCATCGGCGTACCCGGCCAACCGAGCCGCTTGCCGAGAATGATGGCCAGGACCAGGCCCGCAGTACCGGCGTTGATGTGCACCGCGGTGCCACCGGCGAAGTCAATTGCCTTGAGCTGGTTGGCGATCCATCCCCCATGGTGGATCACGGTCTCACCGTCGGAGCCCTTGACGTCGAAGTCGAAGACCCAGTGCGCCACCGGGAAGTAGACGACGGTCGCCCACAGCGCGGCGAACAGCAGCCAGCCGCCGAACTTGATGCGGTCGGCGACGGCACCGGAGATCAGGGCGACGGTGATGATCGCGAACATCAGCTGGAAACCCACGAACACGGTGGCCGGGATCGTGCCGACCAGCGCGATGGGCGCATCGGCCGAACCGTTCGTTCCGATCAGACCCTTGAGTCCGAAGAATTGCCCGGGGTCGCCGATGACGCCTGCGGTGTTGTCACCGAACGCGACCGAGTAGCCGTACAGCGCCCACAGCACTGTCACGACACCCATCGCGCTGACGCTCATCATGATCATGTTGAGCACGCCCTTGGCCCGCACCATGCCGCCATAGAAGAAGGCCAGCCCCGGCGTCATCAACAGCACAAGCGCAGCGGCGGCCAGCATCCATGCTGTGTCACCGGTGTCCGGCGCACCCAGTATCGGGAATTGCTCCACTCGCAGTTTCCTCCTTCACCACGCCACGGCCGCAAGGATTTACGGGCCGTTGACCTGGTCAAGACAATGCTGAGTGGATGTTTCGGCTACGACGCCACTGCGTTTCGCTCGTGTGAACGGATAGCCGGGCTGCGTTTCGCCGGTGTTACACCGTGGGTTTTCCTGGGTTTTCGGGGGTCAGCCCAGCAGCGCGTCGACGAACGCCGCGGGCTCGAACGGCGCGAGGTCGTCTGGCCCCTCGCCGAGTCCGACGAGTTTGACCGGGACGCCGAGTTCCTGCTGGACACGGAAGACGATGCCACCCTTGGCGGTGCCGTCGAGCTTGGTCAGCACCACGCCGGTGATGTCGACGACCTCGGCGAACACCTTGGCCTGCGGCAGGCTGTTCTGTCCGATGGTCGCGTCGAGCACCAACAGCACCTCGTCCACAGCGGCACGCTTCTCCACCACCCGCTTGACCTTGCCGAGCTCGTCCATCAGGCCGGTCTTGGTGTGCAGGCGGCCTGCGGTGTCGACAACGACGACGTCGGCGCCGGCCTTCACACCCTCGTCGACGGCGTCGAACGCCACCGATGCCGGATCGGCGCCTTCGGGCCCGCGCACCACCTCCGCGCCGACGCGGGCGGCCCAGGTCTGCAGCTGATCGGCGGCCGCAGCGCGGAACGTGTCGGCCGCGCCCAGCACGACACGACGGCCGTCGGCGACCAGAACCCGCGCCAGTTTGCCCACGGTGGTGGTCTTGCCGGTGCCGTTCACACCGACCACCAACAGCACCGACGGCTTGTCGGCATGCGGCAGAGCCTTGATCGACCGGTCCAGCTCGGGCCGCAGCTCCGACATCAGCACCTCACGCAGCACCGCGCGGGCGTCGGCTTCGCTGCGCACGTTCTTACTTGCCATCCGCTCGCGCAATGCCGCGACCACGGATTCGGTCACCACCGGGCCGAGGTCGGCGATCAGCAGGGTGTCCTCGACTGCCTCCCACGAGTCCTCGTCGAGATCGCCGCCGCCGAGCAACCCGAGCATGCTGCGGCCCAGCGCGTTCTGGGACTTGGCGAGGCGGCCGCGCAGCCGATCCATGCGCCCTTCGGCCGGGGCGATGTCCTCCACGGCGGCGGCGACGGCGTCGTCGGGAGCCGTTTCCGGAGCGGCCGGCTCAGCGGGGATGACCGGGGCGCCGACAGAGTCGGCCGGCTCAGCGGGCGCAGGCGGCACTTCAGGCGCTGCCGTCTCGACCGGCGGCTCCGGCAGCTGCACATCGGAGATGGTGCGTTTGGGTGCATCCCGCGGGATGGTGGCGTCATCGCCGACGGCCGGGAGTCCGCTGGTGTCGATGCGGTCAAGCGTCGGCGTACCCGACTTGCTGAACGTGATACCGGAGGACGCCGTATAGCCGCCGGAGCGGTCGATCGGTTTCGAGGCGTCTCGTTCGGACAGGCTGATCCGCCGCCGTCGGTACCGCACCAACCCCACGGTGACGGCAACGACGACCAGAACAGCGACGACCGCAATGGCGATCCACAGACCCAACAACGCACCTTCTGTCACGCCGCCATTGTCTCAGGGCGGCCGCGCGCGAAGGATCGGCCCCGTTCCGCCGCCCCGCACCGGCGCATGCCGCACCTGAGAACCCGCCAGAACATCGAAGTGCGGGATTGCCGAAAATGGTGGTACACGCACGTACCGAGGCGGTATATTCCGTTCACCCACACGAGCGGAAGAACATGGTCGAGCGAGCCGCAGAATTCATCTGCGGCTTAGCTGTCGTGATGGATGAGATCACCACGATAATGCGCTTAACTGTTGTTTTTCATTAATCATTCCAGTTATTTGAATTCGCTGACAGCCGGGCTCGATGTGGTTCACGATCCACGTGGGTCGGGAATGGCTTCGGCGTCGGTGAGCATGTGGTCCTTCCCTTGGAATTTGTCGAGAGGGAGGACGGGAATGCACATTCGTGTGCTTCGGGGGGTAGCACTGACGCTGGTCGCTCTGATCGGCACCGTCGGGCTGGTCGTGACAGCGACCATGTCCACGCTGGTTCAGCTGGCTGCCACAGCGCTCATCATGGGCGGAACCGGGATGAAGGCGCTGGGCGATCCGCATCAATGGGGTACCGGCACGTACGTGGACCAGGTCAACAGCACGTACCTGTCCGGCTACCACCTCGATGAGGACGACTTGAAATGGGTGTCGACACCGGAGCAGTTCTGGCCCGCGACCAGCCTGACCGACGTCAGCTTCGACACCTCGGTGGCCCGCGGCGTCCTGAGCCTCAACAACGCTGTGCAATCCACACCGGGCGAGAAAATTATTGTCGGTTACTCGCAGAGCGCCAACATCGCCACCCGGGAGAAGCGCAATCTGGCCGAGCTCCGGGCGCAGGGCGCGGCGGTGCCCACGCCTGACGAGTTGTCTTTCGTATTCGTGGCCAATCCCAACCGGCCCAACGGCGGAATCCTCGCCAGGTTCGACGGCCTCTACATACCGATCCTCGGCGTCAGCTTCGACGGCGCCACCCCGGACGACGAATACCGGACGATCGACGTGGCCCGCCAGTACGACCTGATCGCCGACTTCCCCAAGTATCCACTCAATCTGCTGGCCGATCTCAATGCCCTGATGGGCTACGTCTACCTACATCCGAACTACGGGTCATCGGTGGTCAACCTGAACGACCCGAGTACATATCAGTCCTACACCTCCGGCAACACCACCTACTACCTGGTGCATACCGAGCACCTTCCGCTGCTGCAACCGTTGCGCGGCATAGGAATTCTGACGCCGGTGCTCGACCTGGTCGAGCCGACCCTGCGTGTGCTGATCGAACTCGGCTATGACCGCACGCCGGAGAACATGGGGGTGCCGACCCGGGCCGGGCTGATCCCCCACATCGACCTCGGCAAGCTGGCTTCGGATCTAAGGGCAGCAGCCAGGGAGGGCGTGCGCAATGCGCTCGCCGACCTGGGCATCGACACCGGCGACGCCGTTGACAGCAACACAGAAAGCGTTGGCGCACTGTCCAAGTCGGACACCGCAAGAGCAGGGATCAAACTGCCCGCGACCATCGGTGCACCGGACCGCACGCGGGTGCGCCCGATCGGCACCGACTCCGCGGGTAGTGCCGGAACCCTCCCCCGCGATCCCGACGCCGCGCCGACCGAGCCCAAGGCGCAGAAGACCGATGAGGAGGCCGGCACCGAAACCGGAACTGACACCGAGACTCGTTCCGACACAGCACTTCAGCAGAAACAGCAACAGAGGCAGGCGAATCCGGGAGCTGAACGCATCCGGCAGTCGCTACGACAGGCATTCTCACCCAAGAGGCCGTCCGACGATGCGACCGACACCGACGCTGCGCCACAAGACAACCCACGCCCACAGCGCTCGCCGCAACGTCACGTCGGCCAAACCAAGTCAGCCCAGTCGAAATCCGGCTCCACAGACACGAAAACCAGCGACACCAAACAGAAGCCGCGCGGCAACCACCGTTCCGGACACTCCGACGCAGCGTAGGTGCGCACCGTTCGAGCGTGCGGGTCAGGCCCGGATCCACGGGGGAACCCGAGCCTGAGCCGCACGCTCGGCACAGTTTCTTCGGCAGTGCCCCGACATTCGAGTAGTCCACTACGCATGCGTTGCCCGTGATCATGGCGTGATCATTTCCGTACGTCAGCCGACAAGCCCTCGGCAGGCGTCATCTCGAAAGGATGAAGTCCAAGCACGGAGCACTGCCATGACCACACATTCACAATCCGTCGGCCGGCTGTTCAAACTGCGCCATTCAGCCGACGCCACCGATGGGCCGGCAAAAGGGAGCGACGTGTCGGTGGCCAAGATCACCGTCATCGGCGCCATCGCAACGGCGCTCATCGGAGCCGTTCCCGCCGTGTACAACATGATGAAGGACGAGCCCGGTACTGTGGCCATCCCGACGACCCAGACCCAGAGCAATGACCGCGTTTTCGTTGACGATCCGATGGTTCTCAGCGATTCCGGCAAGACGCTGACCATCTCCGGTACGGCGGACCCCTTCGTGGAGACCGTGGGCCTGACGGTCCGTCAGCGCGACACCAAGGCGCCGGTCTTCACGGGCACGACGAATGTCACCGACGGAACGTGGAACCTGGTGGCCACCAGCGACCAGGCGATCGCGCAGCCGCTGGAGGTGAAGGCCTACTACAAGGAGAGGCCCGTCACCATTGCGGGAATCACGAAGGCGTCCTACATCTTCCGGCTGGACCCGCCGACACCGCCGTCGCCTCGACCCGGACAGCAGAATGGCTGTCCGACACCGTCAGCCAATGGCTGCTTCAGCGGCCCCGGCTGGTCGGCGCCGTCGATCTACGAGTCGGAATAGCCCCGGATCAGCCTGAGCTGGCGGCCAGTTCCTGTCCCCGCATGCGCTGCGAGATCACTGTGGTGATCCCGTCACCGCGCATGGTCACACCGTAGAGGGCGTCAGCCACTTCCATGGTCGGCTTCTGGTGAGTGATCACGATCAGCTGGGACTTCTCCCTCAACTGCTCGAACAGGCTGATCAGCCGGCGCAGGTTCACGTCGTCGAGCGCGGCCTCGACCTCGTCCATCACGTAGAACGGGGACGGACGGGCCCGGAAGATCGCCACCAGCATGGCCACCGCGGTCAACGACTTCTCACCGCCGGACAGCAGCGAGAGTCGCTTGATCTTCTTGCCCGGCGGCCTGGCCTCGACTTCGATTCCCGTGGTGAGCATGTCGGCGGGATTGGTGAGCAGAAGCCGTCCCTCACCACCGGGGAACAGGGTGGAGAACACCTGCTCGAACTCGCGCTCCACATCGACATAGGCCTCGGTGAACACCTGCAGAATCCGGGTGTCGACATCGGCGATCACATCGAGCAGATCACTGCGCGCGGCCTTGACGTCCTCAAGCTGCGTCGAGAGAAAGTTGTAGCGTTCTTCCAGCGCGGCAAACTCTTCCAGGGCAAGCGGATTCACGCGGCCCAGCTCCGAGAGCTCACGTTCGGCCTTCTTGGCCCGCCGCTCCTGGGTGGGCCGGTCGAATGGCATCGGCGCGGGCGCCATGACCTGCTCGCCCCGCTCACGGGCCTGCTCGTACTCTGCCATCTCCAAGTCGCTGGGCGGCAACGCGATCTGTGGGCCGTATTCGGCGATCAGATCCGCCGCGGGCATCCCGAACTGCTCGAGCACCTGTGCCTCAAGCTGCTCGATACGAAGTGACGCTTGCGCTTTGGCCATCTCGTCGCGGTGCAGGGCATCGGTGAGTCGGGTGATCTTCGCGTTGAGTTCGGTGACCGTCTCGCGCACCTGGGACAGCGATGTGGCACGCAGTTGACGCTCGGTGGCCAGCTCGTCACGCATCCGCGACGCCACCGCCACCACCGCACTCAACCGTTGGGCCACAACACGTCCCGCCTCGGACACCGCGGCGGCGACCCGCGCCGCATGTTCACGGGCCTCACGGGCACGCTGCGCCCGCACCCGGGCCTCGCGCTCGGCAGCGGCGGCCCGGCGCAGTGAATCAGCGCGTCCGCGAACCGCATTCGCGCGTTCCTCGGCGGTACGGACCGACAGCCGGGCCTCCACCTCGACCGAACGAGCCGCCTCGGCAGCGGCCATCGAGGCCTGCCGGTCAACAGGCTCGGCCTCGAACATCGGAAGCTGTTCGGCATTGTGCAGCCGCGACTCAAGTTCGGTGAGTTCCTCGACCGTCTTGGTGCGTCCGGCCTCAAGCTCGTCGCGTTGGCGGATCAACCGCTGCCACTCGTCACCGGCGCCGCGGGCCTCCTGCCCCAAGCGGCCCAGTTGCTCGTAGATGGCCGAGATCGCGGAGTCGGATTCGTTGAGCGCGGCCATCGCCTCTTCGGCCGCCTCCTGTCGGGCGGCCTGCTCGGTCAACGCACCCGACAATGCGGCCGCCAGCTCACCGGTCTGCCGCTCGACGATCTCCAGTTCGCGTCGGGCCTTGTCGATCTCGGAACTGATCTCAAGTGTGGAGGGCTTGCGGTCGGACCCGCCGCTGATCCAGCCGGCACCGACCAGATCACCGTCGGCGGTCACCGCACGCAGGTCCGGGCGCGCCGAAACCAGTTGCACGCCGGCGGGCAGATCGCTGACCACGGCCACCCCGGCCAGCATCGCGGTGATCGCCCCACGCAGCCGGTCCGGGACGCTGACCACGTCGTTGGCCCAGATCGCGCCGTCGGGAAGCGTGCCCGACGGGGCTGAGCCGTTGACCTTCCAGTCCCCCAGCAACAGAGCGGCCCGCCCGCCGTCGGACTCCTTGAGCGCGGCGACGGCGGCGGCGGCCACACCGAAATCTTCGGCGGCCAGCGCGTCGGCGGCCGCCCCGAGAACCGTGGCCACTGCTACCTCATGACCCGGCTGGACTTTCAGGTATTCCCCGATGGAGCCGAAAAGCCCTGAGCCACTGTGGTTCTTCTGCAACCAGGCGGCACCGTCACGCCGGTCGAGGCTGACGGAGAGCGCCTCGATGCGGGCCCGTAGCGAGGCGACCTGCCGTTCGGCGGCACGCTCGGCCGACTGCAGTTCGGCCACCCGTTCGTCGGCGATCCGCAGAGCCGCCACCGAGCGGTCGTGCTGCTCGTCCAGACCCACTTCTCCGGCATCGAGTTCGCTGACCCGGCTCTGCACGGTCTCGAACTCGGCCTGTGTCAGTTGGGCTTTGGTGGCTGCTTCCTCGATGTTGACCGACATCCGCATGACCCCGTCGTCGATCGACTCGACGCGGGTGCGCATGGTGTCGACCTGCCCGGACAACCGGGCCAGCCCTTCACGGCGGTCGGCTTCGGCCCGCGCCGCGGCCAGATGCGCCCGTTCGGCCTCGGCGGCGAGTTGCTCACGCTCGGCGAGCTCGACCCGGGCGCTCTCCAAGACGATGCGCGACTCCTCGAGCTCACCGAGCAGCTCCATCTCGAGCTCGGCAACCTCGTTCGCCTCGGCCTCCAGGGCCTCGGGGTCCTGCCCCGTGGAAACCTCCGTCTCGGCTTCGAACAGCTGCGCCCGGTCGGTCGCGATCCGCACAGTGGCGCTCACCCGTTCGGCCAGTGCCGAGGCCCGGAACCAGGTCTGCTGGGCAGCCTCGGCGCGGCGGGTCAGTTCGGCCACCGCGGCCTCGTGTGCCTGCAGTTCGACGGTCGAGGTTTCCAGCTGAACGGTCGCCTCGTCATGCTCGCGACGCAGTGTGGTCTCGGCCTGGTTCGTGTTGTGGAATTCGACCTGCCTTCTGACCAGGTCGTCGGCGGCCAGGCGCAGCCGGGCGTCGCGCAGATCGGCCTGGATCGTCGCCGCCCGGCGCGCCATCTCGGCCTGGCGGCCCAACGGCTTGAGCTGACGGCGCAACTCTGTGGTCAGGTCGGTCAGCCGGGCCAGGTTCGCGGCCATCGAGTCGAGCTTGCGGACCGCTTTTTCCTTGCGCTTACGGTGCTTGAGAACCCCGGCAGCCTCCTCGATGAAGGCGCGGCGGTCCTCGGGACGCGATTCCAGGATCTCGGCGAGCTTGCCCTGGCCGACGATGACGTGCATCTCGCGGCCGATGCCGGAGTCGCTCAGCAGCTCCTGCACGTCCATCAATCGGCAACTGCTGCCGTTGATCTCGTATTCGCCTGCGCCGTCACGGAACACCCGGCGGGTGATCGACACCTCCGAGTATTCGATCGGCAGCGCGTTGTCGGAGTTGTCGATGGTCAGCGTCACCTCGGCGCGGCCCAGCGGTGCCCGTGAGGACGTGCCGGCGAAGATGACGTCCTCCATCTTGCCGCCGCGCAGCGTCTTGGCGCCCTGCTCTCCCATCACCCAGGTCAGGGCGTCGACGACGTTCGACTTGCCCGATCCATTGGGGCCGACGACGCAGGTGATCCCGGGTTCGAAGCGCAGAGTCGTCGGCGAGGCGAAAGACTTGAAGCCTTTCAGCGTCAGACTCTTGAGGTGCACGGAGTCAAACCCTACCGCCGACCCGGCTACCGTTCGATGAACCCCGCCATCGGGGCGTCGGCATCCGCCCAATCTGCGACGACGTGATCCACCGACCCCGGGGTTTCCCCGCTCTGTAGCAGCTCGAGCAATCGCTGGCATTTCCCGCGTGGCCCTTGCGCCACCACATGCACCCGGCCGTCGGGCCGATTCGAAGCAAACCCGGTCAGGCCGAGTTCCAGCGCGCGCGACCGGGTCCACCACCGAAACCCCACGCCTTGCACATGGCCATGCACCCAGGCGCTCAGACGCACCTCGGTGTCGGGCCCGGCGGGGAGTTCCGGTCCATTCATCGCGTGGCGACCTCGAATTTCACCTCGGTGCCGGATTTGAGGGTGCGGCCCACCGTGCAGACCTGGTCGATGGCGCGCTCGACGACGGTCAACACGCGGGCCACCTCGGCCTCCGAAAGGCCCGATACGTCGATTTCGAGTTTCTCCTCCAGCAGCGGGTAGCGCTCCTGCTCCCGGTCGGGCGGTCCCGACACCCGGATCGTCGCCGGGTAGTCGTCACCCAGGCGCCGGCGCAGGGGCTGGTCACTGGACATTCCGCTGCACGCCGCCAGGGCGATCTTCATCAGCTCCCCCGGGGTGAACACGCCCTCGACGTCCTCACTGCCCACGAGTACCTCTGCACCGCGCGAACTGCGTCCGACATACCTGCGCACACCGGTGCGGTCAACCCAAAGTTCGGTCATGCGGTATTTCTACACGCCGCGATACGCAGTTATTCCAGGGGTAATCGCCGTCGGATCGGTCAACTGCCCCCGTTGGACACGGCGGCGACACAGGCAGCGACGATAGACTCGGCACACCGACATCGCTGAGGAGCACTGTGACCTATCCGCCGAGCAATCCGCCCACCCCGCCGTCGGGAGCGCCCGGGCCGTGGCAGCAGCCGTACCAGCAGCCGGGCGGGCCAGAGGGATATCCGAACACTGCCGGAAACCCCGAGCAGCAGCCGTACGGCTCCCCTTACGGGGCACCTCAGCAGCCACAACAGCCGTACGGCTCACCGTATGGAGCGCCGCAACAGCCTCAGCCTCCATATGGAGCGCCTTACGGTGCACCCCAGCCGTACGGGGCGCCCTACGGAGCCCAGCAGCCCTACGGGGCGCCGCAGTCGCCGTACGGATACCCCACCCCGCAGCCGCCCGGCGGCGGCAACCGCATGTGGTTGGCGATCGGCGCCGCCGTACTGGCCGTGGTGGTCATTGTCGGCGGCGTCCTGATCTTCGCGTTGAACGGCGATTCGGGTTCGAGCGGGGGCCGCAACAGCGCAGGCTCGTCGCAGTCCTCCGGTTCCAGCGATGCCGAGAAAGAGGTGCGGGCTTTCCTCGACGAGGTGATGTCGAGTTCCGGTGACCTCAAAGAGGCCCTGCCTTACTTCTGCCAGGCGGATCAGGACCTGTTCAAGAAGATCGGCGGCCTGGACGCGATCGACATTCCGAAGACAACCGACAGCAGCGGGTCGGCGGAGATCACCAAGATCACGGTGAACGGCAGCAAGGCCACCGTCGACATCTCGAGCAGCGCGGGCCCCGGCAAGTTGTACCTGCGCAAGGAAAGCGGATCGTGGAAGATCTGCATGTCCGACATGCCGGGCATGCCCAGCATGCCCTGATCTGCTTCCGATGAGGCTCGGGTCAGCCCCGCGGACGGGGCTGACACTTCGGGCAGTAGAACGATGACCGGTTCATGAATTTGTCGCGGCGCATGACCGCGCCGCACCGTCGGCACGGCTCCCCTTCGCGGCCGTAGGCATCCAATGACCGCTCGAAATAACCGGATTCGCCGTTGACATTCACGTACAGCGAATCGAACGAGGTGCCGCCCTGACCCAACGCATCGGTCATAACGTCCGCGGCTGCATCGAGTAGCTCCCCCAGCCGACGCCGGGTCAGCAGCGCAGCGGTCCTGGCGCCGTTGACCTTGGTCCGCCACAGTGCCTCGTCGGCGTAGATGTTGCCGATACCGGACACCACAGTCTGGTCGAGCAGCTGCCTCTTGATCTCAGAATGCTTGTGCCGCAACACGGTAACCACCTTGTCGCGGTCAAAGCGCGGGTCGAGCGGATCGCGTGCCACGTGCGCGACCGGTTGCGGCACGGCGGTGCCGTCGACCGTCACCAATTCGGCCAGCTGCCAGCCGCCGAACGTACGCTGGTCGACGAAACTCAGCGCCGTGCCGTCGTCGAGCAGCGCGGCGATCCGCAGATGCCGGTCATCACGGATCGGCCCCAGCAGCATCTGGCCGCTCATCCCCAGATGCACCACCAACGCTTCGGTCTCGTCCTGATCGTCGTCGTCGGCCAGCGTCAACCAGAGATACTTACCGCGACGTCCCGTTCCGGTGATACGGGCCCCGAGGAGTCGGGCGGTCAGGTCGGCGGGACCGGCCTCGTGCCGACGGACGGCACGCGGATGATGCACGCGTACCGCCGAAATTGTTTTGCCCGCAACATGTTCCTGCAGCCCGCGGCGGACGACCTCTACCTCTGGCAGCTCGGGCATCGGTGCTCACGCATTGTCGAGTGCGGTCCACGCCGCGGCCGCGGCCTTGAGCTCGGCCTCTTTCTTGTTGCGCCCGACGCCCCTGCCGTATTCGACATCGGCCACCACCACGGCAGCCGAGAATTCCTTGTCGTGATCGGGCCCGGTGGAGGTCACCACATAGGTGGGCGCACCGAGCCCGCGCGAGGCGGTCAACTCCTGCAGGCTGCTCTTCCAGTCCAACCCGGCTCCGAGCGTCGGCGCGGTATCGAGCAGCTCACCGAACAACCGCAGGATGACCTCACGGGCAGTAGTCAGGCCGTGCTCCAGATAGATTGCGCCGAGCAGGGATTCGACGCCATCGGCAAGAATGCTGGACTTGTCGGCCCCGCCGGAGTTCTCTTCGCCCTTGCCCAGGAACAGGTGGCTGCCCAGCCCGCCTTCGGTGAGCCCACGGCCGACATCGGCCAGTGCCTGGGTGTTGACGATGCTGGCGCGAAGCTTGGCCAGATCACCTTCGGAGCGTTCGGGGTGGCGGTGGTAGAGCTCCTCGGTGATCGTCAACCCCAGTACGGCATCTCCGAGGAACTCCAACCGCTCGTTGGTGGGAAGGCCGCCGTTCTCGTACGAGTAACTGCGATGCGTCAATGCGATGGTGAGCAGTTCGGCGGGGATATCGACGCCCAGCGCGGCCAGCAGCGCCGCGTGTGAATCGGTCACTTCTTGCCCCCGGGCTGCTCGTCGTCGGGCAGCATGGCGGCCAGCTTGGCCCAGCGGGGATCGATCTTGTCGTGGTGATGGCCCGGCTCTGCGGTGGCCAGCGCGACCCCGCAGTCGGGGCACAGCCCGGGGCAGTCCGGACGGCACAACGGGGAGAACGGCAACGCCATTCCGACGGCATCGATGATCGGCTGTTCCAGGTCGACGGTGTCGGCCTGACCCGAGGCGCCCACCCGGCCCATCTCGTCGGCCTCGGTGGTCTCGTCGGTGGCGCTGTCCGGGTACGCATACAACTCGGTGAGGTCGATCTCGACGTCGCCGGTGAGCTTGGTCAGGCAGCGCGCGCACTCACCGACCGTGGGCGCCGATACGGTCCCACTGACCAGCACGCCCTCGGATACCGACTGCAGTTGCAGGTCGAGTTCGAGCGGTGCGCCTTTCTCGATGGCGACCAGCTCGGCCCCGATCCGCACGGGACTCGGCACCGTCTCCTGGTGTGCCAGGAACGAACCCGGCCGCCGGCCGAGTCGCGAGACGTCGATCACCAGCGGCGATCGGGCACCTCCGCGCCGTTCAGGCCCTCCCCGCCCAGCCGATTTCGCATGCGTCGCCATGCATCGATCCTACGGCGGGGTCTGACCACACCACGACGCAGTGCGCCGACCGCCACCCACGGTCGTCAGCGGGTGGCGTAGTCGTGCGTTCCCGCAGTCGTGCGTAGCTGGTGACGTCCGCGGCCGACGGAGCGCAGCGTGCCGTTGAGGAAGTCCTCGAACTCGGCCAGTTTGCTGTCGACGTAGATGTCGCACTCGCCGCGCAGCCGATCGGCTTCGGCATGTGCCGCGTCGATGAGCCGGGTGGCCTCGGCGGTGGCGGTCGAGACGATCTCGGTCTGCGACACCAGACGCTGCTGCTCCTTGATGCCCTCTTGCACGGCCTTCTCGTAGGAGATGTTGCCGTTCTCGGTCAGCCGATCGGCCTCGGCCTTGGCCCGGCCGGTGCTCGCGTCGTACTCCCGCTTCGCCGCGGCCGCGAGCCGCGCTGCCTCTTCGCGCGCCTCCCCGACCATGCGCTCGCTGTGCTGACGGGCCTCGGCGACCATCCGATCGGCCTGTGCCTTCGCGTCGGACAGCAACCGGTCGGCCTCGCCCCTGGCGTGATTGAGCATGCCGTCGGCGTCGGCGTTCGACTTGCCCATCACCGACTCGCAGTGTTCCTTGGCCTCGCGCAGCAGCGAATCACGCGCATCCAGCACGTCCTGTGCGTCGTCGAGCTCACCGGGGATCGCGTCCTTGATGTCGTCGATCAGCTCGAGGACATCACCGCGGGGCACCACGCAGCCGGCCGTCATCGGCACACCGCGCGCTTCTTCGACGATCGCGCCGAGCTCGTCGAGCGCTTCAAAAACTCGGTACACGGCAAAACCCTCCAGGTCGTCGTTGTCAGTGACCAGTGTGCCTGGTGTTACGCCTGTGACTTGGGAGCACAATCGGTGTGTCGCCGACGGGCTTGCTCACCTGGGTTTGCCGCTTTTGCTGCCCAACGTGGGCTGATGTGCGAATTGCCGACCTCGACGGGGCTAGCGGTTGAGCTTCTCCTGCAGCCTGCGATTGACCGGTTCGGGCAGCAACGCCGAGACGTCACCACCGAGGGTGGCCACTTCCTTGGCCAGTGACGACGAGACGAACGAGTACTGCGGGGTGGTGGCCACGAAGAAGGTATCGACGCCGGCGACGTGCTTGTTCATCTGCGCCATCTGGAGCTCGTACTCGAAGTCGGTGCCGGTGCGCAGACCCTTGACGATCGCGGTCAGGCCGCGGTCCTTGACGAAGTCGACCACCAGACCCTGACCCGACTCGACCCGAAGGTTGGGCAGATGCGTGGTCGATTCGGCGATCATCGCCATTCGCTCGTCGAGGTCGAACATTCCCTTTTTGTTGGGATTCACCAGAATCGCCACCACAACCTCGTCGAACTGCGCTGCCGCACGCTCGAAGATGTCGATATGGCCAAGGGTCACCGGGTCGAAGGAGCCGGGACATACCGCGCCACTCATGGGTGACGACGCTACAGGCCCCGTCGCCGCGACCGACCTGCTAGCCCACTTCGGCGAGTTCGACGCGGGTGTCACCGTAGCGGCGGGCACTCAACGCATCCCAGCCCTCCGGCCAGCTCACCGGCCGGCTCGACGACCGTCGCTCCACCAGGACGAGGGTGCCCGCGGCGACCCAACCGGCAGCGACCAGCGTTGTGAGCATCGCGTCGACCGCGGCGTCACCGAGGTCGTACGGCGGGTCGGCGAACACCAGATCGACCGGCCGCGTGGCACCCCCGGCCAACACCACGTCGACGTTGCCCCGGCGCACCGCCGCGTTCCGCACGCCCAGCGCGGTGACGTTCTCGGCGATGACCGCGGCCGCCCGCGCATCCGCCTCGACAAAGGTGGCCGACGTCGCACCACGCGAAAGTGCTTCCAGCCCAAGCGCCCCCGAGCCGGCGTACAGATCCAGCACCGACAGTCCGGCGAAATCCAGCCGCGCCGTCAAGGCGTTGAACACGGCTTCGCGGACCCGATCTGAAGTCGGCCGGGTACCGCTGCGGGGCACCGCAATCCGACGGCCTCCGAGCGCGCCCGCAATGATGCGGGTCAGGTCGATTCCCCGGTTGCTTCGCTCCGGCCCGCCGAACCGGTTACCACGACCAGCAGGTCGCCGCCCTCGACCTGGGCGGTGGCGGCCACCGCGACACGTTCGACGGTGCCGGCCTTGGGCGCGGTGATGGCGGCTTCCATCTTCATCGCCTCGATGGTGGCGATGGTGGCGCCGGCCTCGACCGTGTCGCCTGCGGCCACACCGACGGTGACCACACCGGCGAACGGCGCCGCGACATGGTCGGGGTTGTTGCGGTCGGCCTTCTCGGCGGCAGGAACCTCGCTGGCGATGCTGCGGTCGCGCACCGTGATCGGACGCAGTTGCCCGTTGAGGATGCACATCACCGTGCGCATGCCGCGCTCGTCGGCATCGGAGATCGCCTCCAGTCCGATCAGCAACTGCACACCGCGCTCCAGCTCGACCCGGTGCTCCTCGCCGTAGCGCAGCCCGTAGAAGAACTGATTGGCACTCAGTCCGGAGGTGTCACCGTAGGTCTCGCGGTGTGTCTCGAACTCCTTGGTCGGCGCCGGGAACAGCAACCGGTTCAACGCCGCCTGACGTTTCGGTCCGGGCGCAGCCAGCAGTGCCTCGTCCTCGACCGAGAGTTCCTGGATCGGCTTGGCCGGCCCCCGGCCCTCAAGTGCCTTGGTGCGCAACGGCTCCGGCCATCCACCCGGCGGGTCACCGAGCTCACCGCGCAGGAATCCGATCACGCTGTCGGGAATGTCGTATTTGGCGGGATCCGCAGCGAACTCCTGCGCACTGACCCCGGCCCCCACCAACGCCAACGCCAGGTCCCCCACCACCTTGCTCGACGGGGTCACCTTCACCAACCGGCCCAGCACCCGATCGGCGGCGGCATAGGCGGTCTCGATCTCCTCGAACCGATCCCCCAAACCGAGTGCGATCGCCTGCTGTCGCAGATTGCTCAGCTGCCCGCCGGGGATCTCATGGGTGTAGACCCGTCCCGTGGGAGAAGGCGGACCGGATGCCGCAACATCAAATGGCGCGTACACCTTGCGCAGCGCCTCCCAGTAGGGCTCGAGATCGCAGACAGCGCTCAGCGACAACCCGGTGTCGAACGACGTGTGCGCGGCTGCGGCCACGATCGAGGACAACGCCGGCTGGCTGGTGGTGCCGGCCAACGGCGCCGCGGCACCATCGACCGCGCTCGCGCCGGCCTGCCAGGCCGCCAGATACGTCGCCAACTGCCCACCGGGGGTGTCATGGGTGTGCACATGCACCGGCAGATCGAACCGCGACCGCAAGGCGCCCACCAGCAGGTGCGCCGAATGCGGGCGCAACAGTCCGGCCATGTCCTTGATCGCCAGCACATGTGCGCCGGCGTCGACGATCTGCTCGGCCAGCTTCAGGTAGTAATCCAGCGTGTACAGGTTCTCGCCCGGGTCAGACAGGTCCCCGGTGTAGGACATGGCCACTTCGGCGATGGCGGTGCCGGTCTCGCGGACCGCGTCGATCGCCGGACGCATCGACTCGACGTTGTTGAGCGCGTCGAAGATCCGGAAGATATCTATGCCGGTCGCCGCTGCTTCTTCTACAAACGCCTCAGTCACCAACTCCGGATACGGCGTGTATCCCACGGTGTTTCGACCCCGCAGCAGCATCTGCAGACAGATGTTGGGCACCGCCTCACGCAGGGCGGCCAGCCGCTCCCACGGATCTTCCTTCAAAAACCGGAGCGCCACGTCGTAGGTCGCGCCACCCCAACACTCGATGGACAACAACTGCGGCATCATCCGCGCCACATAGGGCGCGACCTTGAGCAACCCCGTCGACCGCAGCCGAGTGGCCAACAACGACTGATGCGCATCACGGAACGTCGTATCGGTGACCCCGAGAGCTTTGCTGTCGCGCATCCACGCCGCGAACCCCTCGGGCCCCAACTCGATCAGACGCTGCTTGGACCCCGCCGCCGGCACCGTCGACAGATCCAACGCAGGCAACTTGTCCTGCGGATACACCGCCGAGGGCCGCTCACCGTTGGGCTTGTTCACCGTGACATCGGCCAGGTAGTTCAAGATCTTCGTGCCGCGGTCGGCAGGCGTGTGCGCGGTCAGAAGCTGCGGACGGTCATCGATGAACGACGTGGTGACCCGTCCGGCCCGGAAATCGGGATCCTCGATCACGGCCTGCAGGAACGGAATGTTCGTCGACACGCCGCGGATGCGGAACTCCGCCAGCGCGCGGCGGGCCCTCGCCACCGCAGTGGAGAAATCACGCCCGCGGCAGGTCAACTTGACCAGCATCGAGTCGAAGTGCGCCAGTACCTCGGCCCCGACATTGGTGCCGCCATCCAGGCGGACACCCGCACCCCCGGGTGACCGGTAGGCGGTGATCCGGCCGGTGTCCGGACGGAATCCGTTGGCCGGATCCTCGGTGGTGATCCGGCACTGCATCGCGGCCCCGCGAATGACCAGCGAGTCCTGGCTCAAACCCAGATCGGCCAGCGTCTCCCCCGCCGCGATCCGCAGCTGCGAACCGACCAGGTCCACATCGGTGATCTCCTCGGTCACCGTGTGCTCCACCTGAATTCGTGGATTGCACTCGATGAACACGTGATGCCCACGCTCGTCGAGCAGGAACTCCATGGTGCCCGCACAGCTGTAGCCGATCTGGCGGGCCAGAGCCACCGCATCCGCGCAAATCCGCTCGCGCAGCGCAGGATCCAGGTTCGGCGCCGGCGCCAGCTCGATCACCTTCTGGTGGCGCCGCTGCACACTGCAATCCCGCTCGAACAGGTGCATCACATTGCCCTGCGTGTCGGCCAGGATCTGCACCTCGATGTGGCGCGGGTTGATGACGGCCTGCTCCAGGTACACCTCGGGATCGCCGAACGCCGACTCGGCCTCGCGCGAAGCCGCCTCCACCGCCTCGGGCAGCGCCTCGGGATCGGTCACCCGGCGCATACCGCGCCCACCGCCACCGGACACCGCCTTGACGAACAACGGGAACTCCATATCCCGTGCCGCAGCGACCAATTCATCCACCGACGACGACGGTGCCGAGGACGCCAGCACCGGCAGGCCCGCTGCCCGCGCGGCGTCGATCGCCCGCGCCTTGTTACCGGTCAATTCCAGAACCTGCGCCGAGGGCCCCACAAACGTGATGCCCGCCTCCGCACACGCCGAAGCCAATTCCGGATTCTCCGACAGGAACCCGTAACCCGGATACACCGCATCCGCACCCGAATGCTTGGCGACCCTGATGATCTCCTCAACAGACAGGTACGCCCGTACCGGATGGCCGATCTCGCCGATCTGATACGACTCGTCGGCCTTCAGGCGGTGCAGCGAATTGCGGTCCTCATACGGATACACCGCCACCGTCGCGATGCCCATCTCATAAGCAGCGCGAAACGCACGGATCGCGATCTCGCCACGATTGGCGACTAACAGCTTGGAAATCACGGGTAGACCTAACCGACAAGTTATTTCGGAAGTGTTACAGCAGCGTTGACCAGTATTCCCAGAAACGCACCAAGATCAACAGCACAAGTGAGGTGAACCAGAGTGCCACCAGCGACCACCGCCACTGGTAGATCGCCCGGGCGACCGCGTTGGTGTGCAGCGGTCGAAGCGCGATGGAACTCGTGACCACGAGCAGCGGGATCGTCACCGACCACACGACCATGCAGTACGGGCACAGCGCCCCGATGCGGTAGAGACTCTGGAAGATCAGCCAGTGCACCATGACTGCACCGAGCAGGCTCCCAGCCGCCATCCCCGCCCAGTACCACCGGGGCAGCCGAACGCCTGCCAGCGCCAGCACGCCGGTGGCCAGGGTCACCGTGAACGCGACCACCCCGATCAGCGAGTTGGGGAACCCGAAGACCGATGCCTGCCAGGTGGTCATCACCGAGCCGCAGGAGATGACCGGGTTGATGCTGCACGACGGCACATAATTCGGATCGATCAACAGCTCGATCTTCTCGACCGTCAGCGCCAGTGCCGCCGCCAGCCCGAGGACACCGGCGATAAGTATCCAGATCGCAGCGGGCTTGCCGACAGCGACGCCCGCGGCCTTCTCGGCCCCGGAATCGCCGAGTTCGTCGAGCTCGGGCGCTGCGGCGTCACTCATGGGTGGGCCGGAGCGGGGGCTGCCGGTGCGCCGGGCGCGGGTGCGGGGGCTGCCGGTGCGCCGGGTGCAGGAGCGGGCGCGGCCGGTGCGGGAGCGGGGCCGTTCAGCGCCGGCAGGTCACCGACGATCTCCTTGACCTTGGCGATCAGCGCGTCGGGCGTGCTGGGGCTGTAGTCCTCACCGTTGAACTTGACGGTCGGCGTCGAATGGATTTCGGTGGCTGCGGCCATGCCCTGCACCATCTCCACGTAGCGAGCCTTGGTGATGCAGTCGGGGACATCACCGGCGGCACCGGCCTGGCGGGCCAACTCGATGATCCGGGCGTTGTCCGGGTAGACGCCGCCGCCCTCTTCCGGCTGGATCCCGGGCGTGAACAGCGCGGAGTGGAAGCGGCGGAACGCGTCATTGGACTCGTCGGCGACGCAGTAGGCGGCACCCCCGGCCCGGGACGAGTAGCCGTTGCCGGCCTTGTCCAGGATCGCGACCATGTGGTAGTCGACGGCCACGGCGCCCGCGTCGATCAGCTTGTTGATGGTCGGACCGAACTGTTGCTCGAGCATCCCGCAAGCGGGGCACAGGAAATCTTCGTAGAGGCTCAGCGTCACCTTGGGCTCAGATGTCCCCTCTTTGGTGACCACGCTGGGTGCGGCCACGTGGATCGCCCTGGCCTCCCCGGTGGCCGGCCGCTTGTGGCCGGTCGTCACGATGTAGAGCACCAGGCCGACGGCGAACACCACCACCACGGCTGTCAGCCCGATCTGAACGAACAGGTTGCGCTTGCGGTCAGCCGCCTTGAGGTCGTACTTCGCGGTCTTCTTCGGTTTGGCCACGTCGACAAGCGTACCGGCGCCGACAGGTCAGCTTTCGGCGTGGCTGAGATGTGCGCGCAGGGCCGAGATCATTGCGCTCGTCGCGGTGGCACTGCCGCCGCCCAGCGGGAAGAAGTTGGCGAACGCATGGATCATCGACCGTTCTTCGCGCAGGTCCACGACCACCCCGGCATCCTGCATGGCCCTCGCATACCGGTTTCCCTCGTCCCGCAGTGGGTCGAACCCGGCCGTGACCACCAGCGCGGGGGGCAGGCCGGAGAGATCTTCACTGAGCAGCGGTGACACCGCCGGGTCGTTCGCGGACACCTCGGCGCCATCGAGGTAATGCGCGGCAAACCAGTCCATGTCGCGTTTCTGCAGGAAGAAGCCGTCGGAGAACAGCGTCTTGGATCGCGTCTCGCTCGACCAGTCGGTGACGGGGTAGAGCAGCAACTGCAGCGCGGGCAGCGGCAGTTCCGAGTCGCGGGCCTGTTGGGCCACCACGGCAGCCAGGTTGCCGCCGGCACTGTCTCCCCCGACGACGATGCGTGTGGCCCCCAGACCCGCGGCATGGTCGAGCGCCCAGCGATAGGCCGCGTAGGCGTCGTCGACGGCCGCCGGCGCCTTGTGCTCGGGCGCGAGGCGGTAGTCGACGGAGATCACCTGGATGCCACCGTCCCGGCAGATCAGCCGGCACAGGTTGTCATGGGTGTCGAGGTCGCCGATCACGAAACCGCCGCCGTGGAAGTACAGCAACAGCGCCGACGTGCCCGGGGATCCGGTGCCGTCCGGGACGTAGCGTCGCGCCGGGACGGGCCCGGCCGGACCCGGAATCGACATTTCGGTCACATCTGCGCGGATCCGTGCCTTCATCATGGCCGCGGTGGCCCGCAGCGCGGCTCGCGAAACCGCGACGCCGGACTCCGGGCTGTAATCGGCGACCAGGCCTCCGACCCCCGCCGCACGCTGGGCGGCGAGAGTGAATTGGAGCGTGGTGTCCAGGGTGTTGCCGTCGACCACCACCGAACGCCCGCCCAGCAGCAGGCGCTTGGTCCGGTCGGAAATCCGCGGGATCGCCGCCAGGCTGAACTCGGTCGCCCGCTCGAGCACCGCCTGTTTGACCGCCTCCCGGCTGTGGCCACCAGGTCCACCCGGGGCCGGCCCGCCTGGCAGACTTTCAGTCATGGCTGCTCCCTCTGTGAGTCCTCGTGTCACGCTGAACGACGGTAATTCGGTACCGCAAGTCGGGTTGGGGGTTTGGCAGACCCCTGCCGAGGAGACCGTGCGCGCGGTGAGCGCGGCCCTGCAGGCAGGCTATCGGCACATCGATACCGCCGCCGCGTACCGCAACGAGGCCGAAACCGGCCGCGGCCTGGTTGACTCCGGGGTCCCCCGTGAAGACGTGTTCCTGGTGACCAAGCTGTGGAACAGCGATCAGGGATACGACTCGACGCTGGCCGCGTTCGACGCGAGCCTGGAGCGGCTCGGCGTCGACTACCTCGACCTGTATCTGATCCACTGGCCGGTCCCGGCCAACAATGCCTACGTCGACACCTTCAAGGCCTTCGCGCACCTGCGTGATCAGGGCCGGATCCGGTCAATCGGGGTGAGCAACTTCGCGCCCGAACACCTGAATGTGCTGATCGACGCCACCGGCATCGTGCCCGCGGTCAATCAGATCGAATTGCACCCGCTGCTACCGCAACACGAGCTGCGCGAGGTACACGCCAGATTGGGCATCGCCACCGAGGCGTGGAGCCCGCTGGGCCAGGGTTCACTGCTCACCGATCCGGTGATCACCGGCATCGCCGAACGGCACGGTAAAACCCCCGCACAGGTACTGATTAGGTGGCATATACATCTGGGTAATATCGTCATCCCCAAGTCGGTGAACCCCGAGCGGATTGTCAGCAATTTCGACGTGTTCGATTTCGATCTGGACGAGTCGGATATGTCGGCCATCGCCTCGCTGGAGACGGACACTCGCCTGGGACCCGACCCCCGAACCTTCAACTTCACAGGATAGGTGCCATGACCTCCTCCGACGGGGCTGCGATTCCCACCGTCACGCTCAATGACGACCGCACGATCCCGGTCGTCGGCCTGGGTGTCGGCGGACTCTCGGACTCCGAGGCGGAGCGCGTGGTATCGGCGGCACTAGAGGCCGGTCACCGCTTGATCGACACCGCGGCCGCCTATGACAACGAGGCCGGCGTCGGCCGTGCCATTGCGGCCTCGGGGATTCCGCGCGAGGAGATCTCGGTCACCACCAAGCTGGCCATCACCGATCACGGTTTCACGTCGTCCCAGGACGCCGGGCGGGCCAGCCTGGAGCGGCTCGGCCTGGATTACGTGGACCTGTACCTGATTCATTGGCCGGGCAACGACATCGGCAAGTTCGTCGACAGCTGGGGTGGGCTGATGGCGCTCAAGCAGGCCGGACTGGCCCGCTCCACCGGAGTGTCCAACTTCAGCCCCGAGAACCTGTCGACGATCGTCGACCTGACCTTCGTCGCGCCTGCGGTCAACCAGATCGAGCTGCACCCGCTGCTGAATCAGAGTGCCTGGCGTGCCGCCAACGCCCAGTACAACGTCACGACGCAGGCTTACAGCCCGCTCGGCGTCGGCAACCTGCTCGACAACCCGGCCGTCACCGCCATCGCCGAGGCGCACGGCAGAACGCCGGCGCAGGTGCTGATCCGCTGGAGCATCCAGTTGGGCAACAGCGTGATTTCCCGCTCAACCAACCCGGAACGGATCGCCTCCAATCTCGACGTGTTCGGCTTCGAGTTGACCGCCGAGCAGATGGACAGCCTCAGCAGCCTGGACGACGGCACCCGGTTCCGGCCCGACCCGGCGACCTTCACGGGCTAGCCCGTAGGGCAGGTCCCGGCCGCCTCACGCAGGACCCCGGCCGAGGCGGTGTCGACCGGCAGCGCGTACCCGCGCAGCACCTCGACGAACTGCACCGCGTACTGGCACCGAAACGCCAGGTTCGGCGGCATCCAGTGCGCAGGCTCCTGGTCGCCCTTTTCCTGGTTCGGTTTACCGGCCACCGCCAGCAGGTTCGCCGGGTCGTTGGCGAACCGCAACCGCAGGTCGTCGGGCCAGTTCCGGGCGCCCAGGTCCCACGCCAACGCCAGCGGCACGATGTGATCGATCTGCACCGAGGCCCCCGTCTGATTGCCGCGGACGAACGACACCACCGCATTCGTGTACGGGTCGTGCAGCGTGCCGGTCGCCACGGCAGTCGGACACCGTTTGATCGCGACGAACGTCTTGTCGACGAGGTCACGATTGAGAATGTCGTTGCGGGTGTCACAGCCGTTGTGACCACCGGGTGCGCTGTTGTCGTCGTCCCACGACTCGCCGAATGCCGCGCGGCGATAGTCGTTGCCACGCACCCGCACCGGCACTTCGGGCACTCCGGCCAACACATCGACCCCGGCCGCCACGCTGGGCGGTTGGGCCCCGGCGGTGAACCGGACGGAGCGTTGCGTCGACCAGGTCACCTGGATGGCGACGACCACCGCGAGTGCGACGGCTGCGGCCAGCCACCACATCCGGCGGCGGGTCATGCCTTGTCCAGGTACTCGACGCGGTCGGTGTCGACGAATTGCGCTGCCAGCAGTGCCATCCCGGGATCGTCAGGCCGCTTCTCATACACCGACTCGCAGAACTCCCGGGCATCGGTGATCACGCCCAGATGGTCGGCCAGCGACAGGAAGCGCAGATTGATCGTGCGCCCGGATTGGTTGAGCCCCAGCACATCCCCCTCGCGACGCTCCTGCAGATCGAGATCGGCCAGGGCGAACCCGTCGAGCGTGGCGGCGACAGCTTTGATCCGTTCGCCCGCCTTTGAGGTCTCCGGCAGCCGGGTGGCGAGCAGGCACAGGCTGGGATGCTGACCACGACCGATCCGGCCGCGCAGCTGATGGAGCTGACTGATCCCGAACCGGTCGGAATCCATCACCACCATGACCGTGGCATTGGGGACGTCGACGCCGACCTCAATCACCGTGGTGCACACCAGAACATCGATCTCCCCCGCGCGGAACGCGGCCATGACCAGGTCCTTGTCCTCCCCGGACAGCCGGCCGTGCATGAGGCCGAGACGCAACCCCGCCAGAGGTCCTGCGCCGAGTCGGTCGAACAGTTCAAGGACCGTGACCGGTGGGGGCCCGCCTTCGCCGTTGTCCTTGTCGGATTCGTCGATGCGCGAGGCCACCACGTAGGCCTGACGTCCGGCGCCGACTTCCTCACGGATCCGGGCCCAGGCCCGGTCCAGCCAGGTCGGCTTCTGCGTGACGAAGATAGTGTTGGTGGTGATGGGCTGGCGACCGCGGGGAAGCTCACGCAACGTCGAGGTCTCGAGGTCGCCGTAGACGGTCAGTGCCACCGTGCGCGGAATCGGCGTGGCCGTCATCACCAGCAGATGGGGGGTCACCCCGTCACGTGCCTTGGCACGCAAGGTATCCCGCTGCTCCACCCCGAACCGGTGTTGCTCGTCGACCACGACCATCCCGAGGTTGTGGAACTCCACCGCGTCCTGCAGCAGCGCGTGGGTGCCGATGACGATGCCGGCCGCGCCGGAAGCCACTTCGCCGCGAGCCTCACGCTTTTGCTGCGGCGTCATCGAGCCAGTCAGCAGCGCAACTCGGGTACCGTACTCGGCGCCACCGAGCTGGCCTGCCATGGCCAGCGGACCCAGGACGTCGCGAACCGACCGGGCATGTTGGGCGGCAAGCACTTCCGTCGGCGCCAGCAGGGCACATTGGTAGCCCGCATCGACCATCTGCAGCATCGCCAGGACCGACACGATGGTCTTGCCCGAGCCCACCTCGCCCTGCAGCATCCGGTTCATCGGCCGCGTCGAGGCCAGCTCATCCGAGATCACGTCGAGCACCTCGGCCTGGCCCTGCGTGAGCGAGAACGGCAGGCGGGTCGACATCTCGGCGGCAAGCCCGTCGGCCCTGCGCGGCGCAACGGGCCCGGATTCGCTGAGCTCGCCGTAGCGCCGGGCCACCAACCCCCACTGCAGACCGATGGCCTCGTCGTAGGTCAGCCGCTCGATGGCCCGATCCCGGTCAGCCGAGTTCTCGGCCAGGTGGATGGCCCGTAGCGCCTCGTCCTCGCTCATCAGATCCCGCTCGCGCACAAATGATTCCGGAAGCGGATCGGCGACGGGGTCCAGCACAGCGAGCACCTGACGCACGCAGGCATAGATGTCCCAGCTCTGCATCTTGGCGCTGGCCGGATAGATCGGGAAGAAGTCGCGCTCGAAGGCCGCCAGCAACTCGTCGCCGGTGGCACCTGAGCTGGTGGCGATCGCCTTCATCGCCTTGCTGCCAGGGGTCTTTCCGGTGGGCGAATCCAGAACCAGGTAGGCCGGATGCGTCAATTGCATTGTGCCCTTGAAGAATCCGACCTCACCCGACAACATGATCCGGGTACCGGTGGGCAGTTGGTCGATCATCCAGCCAGCGTTGAAGAACGTCGCGGTCACCTTGGGCCGGTGTTCTCCCAGGGTGACGCGCAGCCATTTGCGGGCGCGTTTGCCGGGCTGAGCGCGCATCAACCCGTCTTTGGTCTCGGTCACCTCATCGACGAACGTGACGTGTTCGCCTTCCTCGAGGTCCAGCGCATCGTCCTCGCCGCGGACCGACATGCCCTCGCTGTACTTGCGTGGATAGTGGCGCAGCAGGTCGTTGACGGTGCGCAAGCCGAAATTGTCGAAGAGCTTGTCGGCACCCTTTTTGCCGAGGACGAACTCGAGGCGTTCGCCGAGGCTGACCACTACTCCACCCCGATCAGCAGGGCGTCACCGCGGTGGCCCGTGTGATACGTCACCAACTCCGCGCCGAGGTGTGCCCGGTGTACGTGGGCCTGCAGCGCCTTTCCGACCTCATCGTCCACACCGTCACCGGTCAGCACCGTGATCAGCTCTCCGCCGGCCACCATCATCAGATCGATCAACCCTGCGGCCGCGGAGGTGAGATCAGACCCGACGATCAGGACCTCGTCGCCGGCGATGCCGAGCCCGTCACCCGGCTTGCAGGTGCCTGCCCAGGTCAACGCCTCCTCGGTGGCGATCCGCACGGCACCGTGCCGCGCCCCCGCAGCGGCGCGCGCCATGGTGTACCCGTCGTCGACGGCTTGCCGTCCCTCGTCGTGGACGGCCAGCGCCGCCAACCCCTGCACCATCGAACCGGCCGGCACCGGCACCACGTCGATGCCCCAACCGATCGCGGCGGTGCAGCCCGCCACGAGTTCCTCGGCGGCGACATACCCGTTGGGCAACACCATCACCTGGGCCGCCCCCACATCGATCAGGGCACGCAACAACTGTTGCGCATTGATCGGCTCACCTGCTTCGGGCCGCAACACCTGCGCCCCCTCACCGGCGAACAGTTCGACGCCACCGTCCCCGTCGACCACGGCCAGCACAGCCCGCTCACGGGTCCATCCACCGGCGGGTCTCACGCCCGCCGCGACGGTCAGCGCGGTGATCTGGATGCGGTTCAGCGACCCCACCGCCAGCCCGGCCTCGACCGCGGCGCCGGCATCGTCGAGATGGACGTGCACGGAGTACTGATCGCTGCCGGAGGCGGCAATGGCGACCGACTCACCCATCTGCTCCAACGCTGCCCGCAGCCCCTCGACAGCGGGCGCGCCGCACCCACTCAGCAGATACATCACCTCGAACTGCGGGGGTGCCGCCGCGGCCGCCAGTGCGACCTGGGGCGAGGCCGGGGTGTAGACGGGCCGGCGAGGCGCGTGGCCGGCCAGGGTGGTGGTCATCGCGTCGAGCAGCACGAGCAGGCCCCGACCACCGGAATCGACGACCCCGGCCCTGGCCAGCACGTCGAGCTGTTCCGGTGTGCGATCGAGGGCGGCCGATGCGGCCTCACCGGCAGCGGCCGCCACATCGGCGACGTCGCCGCCGGTAGCCGCGCAGCGCTCCCCGGCCTCAGCGGCCGCCTGCAGCACCGACACGATGGTCCCCGGTACGGGCTCACCCATCGAGGCGACGGCCAGGACGGCGGCGTGGCGCAGCGCCGTTCCGAACAGCGCGCCGTCCACCGCAGTGAGATCACCGTCACGCTGGGCCGCCGCGGTGGTGATGACCTCGGCCAGGCCGAGCAGAATCTGGGACAGGATGACCCCGGAGTTGCCGCGGGCCCCCTGCAACGCTCCGGCCGCCAACGCGCTCGCCATTGCCGTGATGTCGGCATCGGCCGGCTCGCCGTCGACGTGCGCCCACGCCGAACGCATCGTGAACAGCATGTTTGTGCCGGTATCGGCATCAGCCACCGGGAACACGTTGAGCCGGTTGATCTCATCGGTGTGCACGATCAGCTCATCGACGGCTGTATGCGCCCAGGCCCGCAGAGCGTGGGCGTCCAACCGCCGAGCCGACATCGGACCTCCCAATCCCAAATCAGATCCCCGCCGAAACCCGGTGCGATCCCCCGTGCAGCGCAGACACCGCCGTGACCGCCAGCCTATCCAGTGACAGCGACAAACCCGATCAGAGCATCGCCGGCTGTGGACAACCTGGGGCCGTGTTCACGAGCCGTTTTGGCGATCCTCTGGCCTCCCGGTATTCTGATCAGGTTGTCGGGTCGAGCCCCGCCGTTTGCGGCGAGCGGGCCCAGCCCCCCAAGTACTGATTTCGAGGAGTTGTTGATATGGCTGCCGTGTGCGATATCTGCGGAAAGGCCCCGGGCTTCGGCAAGTCGGTGTCGCACTCGCATCGGCGGACCAGCCGGCGCTGGGATCCGAACATCCAGTCGGTGCGTGCCGTGGCGCGTCCGGGTGGCAACAAGCAGCGCGTGAACGCCTGCACCTCCTGCATCAAGGCCGGCAAGGTCTCGCGCGGCTAGTCACGCGCGCCTGATTCGGTGCGCGACGCCGTTGTTTACCTGAGGTGACGGCAGGGTATTTCCTGTCGTCATGACCTCACGTCGCGCATCGTACTCACCGCTCTGTGCATTTGCGGCCGCAGTCGCGGCCGGTCTCGTGCTGTCCGCGTGCGGCGGCACCAGTTCCGATGGCAACACCACCTCGGAGACTCCCACGACGACGGAGGCTCCGGTGACCTCGGAAGGTCCGGCGACCCATACCGAGACCACCGTCATCGAAACTCCGGTATCGCCCGCACCTGCGTCGCCGTCGGCTGAGATGCCCGTTCCTCCCGGCAACGGCGGCGGTGACGGCGACATGACCGTCCAGATCCCCTCACCGGGTATCCCCTCACCCCCGCCGATCCCGGCGCCGCCGGCGATTCCCGCGCCGCCGGCCATCCCGATGCCCTGACCAGGTCAGGGCAGCCGCCAGTCGATCGGGTCGGCGCCTTTCTGCTGCAGCAGTTCGTTGGCCCGGCTGAACGGGCGTGACCCGAAGAATCCCCGCGATGCCGACAGCGGCGACGGGTGCGGCGATTCGATCGTCGCGCAGTCGCCTTCGGCCAGGAGCGGTTTGAGCGTCGAGGCGTCACGGCCCCACAACACCGCCACCATCGGCTGCTCACGTGCGACGAGTGCCCGGATCGCGCACTCCGTCACCGCTTCCCAACCCTTGCCTCGGTGTGAGGCCGGAGTGCCCGGCGATACCGTCAGCACCCTGTTGAGCAGCATCACGCCCTGTTGCGCCCATGGGGTGAGATCACCGTTGGCCGGCTGCGGGTAGCCCAGATCCTCGGAATACTCACTGAAGATGTTCGACAGGCTGCGCGGCAGTGGGCGCACGTCGGCGCCCACCGAGAAACTGAGACCGACAGCATGCCCCGGTGTCGGGTAAGGATCCTGACCGACGATCAGCACGCGCACCCGGTCGAAGGGAAAGGTGAAGGCGCGCAGAACATTCTGGCCCGAAGGCAGATAACGTCTGCCTTCGGTGAGCTCGTCGCGGAGGAACTCCCCCATCTGCGCGACATGCGTTTCCACCGGCGCGAGCGCGCGGGCCCAGCCGTCCTCGACAAGTTCATTCAGGGGGCGTGCAGTCACGGAAAGCCAACTTAGCGTGAGCCGTTAGTCGAACGACTGCCATCCCGCGTTTCCGGCCCACGGCGCGCCGTCGACGAGCACCTTGGCCGGGCCTTCGAGCACCCGCCCGATGGCGCGCCAGCCTGGTGGCAACGCACCGGGGAATGTCGCGGCCAGCGCGTGGTCCTCGCCACCGCCGAGCACCCACTCCCACGGGTCCGCTCCCGCGGCCATGGCGGCATCGGTGACCGCGAGACGATCGGCGTCGAGAAGGCTGCTCTCCAGGTCGATGCCGACGCCGGAGGCCGTCGCGATGTGGCCCAGGTCGGCGAGGAGCCCGTCGGAGACATCGGTCATCGCGGTGGCCCCGGCGTCGGCCGCACGGGCGCCCTGGCCATACGGCGGCTGCGGGGTCAGGTGGCGCTGCCGCAACTCGGCGAATCCGTCCTGCCCTTCGATGCCGCGCTCCCACAGCGCGAAGCCCGCCGCCGAGCGGCCCAACTCACCCGCCACCGCGACGGTGTCGCCGACTCGGGCACCGCTGCGGCGCACCGGTTCCCGGCCGCCGAGATCACCGAGCACCGTGACAGATATCACCCACAGCGGGGCGCTGACCAGATCTCCCCCGGCAATGCTGGCGCCCAGCGGCCGAGCCTCATCCCACAGCCCGTCGGACAGTCCCGCCGCGGAAACGACAGAGGTATCGGACGGTGCACCGAAGGCCACCACGAAAGCGGTGGCCCGCCCGCCCATCGCCTCGATATCGGCGGCGTTCTGGGCGATGGCTTTTCGCCCGATATCGTGCGGCGTCGACCAGTCGAGCCGAAAGTGGCGGTCCTGCACCAGCATGTCGGTGGAGACGACGGTGCGCCCGTCTGGCGCGGTCACCACGGCCGCATCGTCACCCGGGCCCAGCGCCACGGCTTCGGCTTGTGTGCGGCCGGCCACCAGGCGGTCGATGACCACGAATTCCCCCGCGCCCGCCAGGGTGTCGCCGTCGTCGTCTCCGGGATCGTCGCCGATCGTCTCGCCGGTCATATCGCCTCCTGCCGGTCGGCCGCCGTGTCCTGAGAGCCCGGACCCGACCTGCGGTACGTTTGGTGCCTGCGGCCAGCAGTTTATGCAGCGAGATCAAGGAGACAGCCGGTGGTGGAGGCTTACGTGCTGATCCAGACCGAGGTGGGCCGTGCCGAAGTCGTCGCCAAACAGCTCGCCGGACTGCCCGGTGTGGTCTCCGCGGAATACGTGACCGGGCCCTATGACGTGGTCTTGCGGCTCAGCGCCGACACCTTGGCCGCGCTGCAGTCCGACGTGGTGCCTGCGGTGCAGCAGGTACCCGGAATCACCCGGACCCTGACCTGCCCGATCGCCAACACCGGCCGGCCATAGAGTTGGTGGTGTGACCGACTCGCCCGCCGCCGACGGACCGCCCCGCACCCTGCTGATCGCAGCGGTCGTCGTTGCGGTCTCGGTGCTGATCACCGTCCTCGGTATCGCGGCGTCCCGGCAGCGCTCACCCGAGCAGCAACCCGTCGCCATTCCGTCGATACCGGCACCGCAGGCCGACAGCCAGCAGTGCCACGACCTCCTGAACGCGCTACCCCAGCAGCTCGGCGATTTCCGCCGTGCCCCGACGGTGGACCCGACGCCCCCGGGCACCGCGGCCTGGCGTGCCGAGCCCGACACCGAGCCGGTCGTCCTGCGCTGTGGGCTGGAGCGCCCCACCGATTTCGTCGTCGGCACGCCACTGCAGGTGGTCGACGAGATCCAGTGGTTCCGGGTGGGCGAATCGGGACCGGCCACCGATGATCAGGGCCGCAGCACCTGGTACGCGGTCGACCGCCCGGTGTACGTCGCACTGACGCTGCCCGCCGGGTCGGGGCCGACACCCATTCAGCAGATCTCAGGTCAGATCGCCCGGACCATGTCCGCGCAGGAGCCGGCACCGGCTCCGGCGCGCTGAGGTCAGCGCAGGCCGGTCCCGCGTGCCAGCGCGGTCTCGACCATCGCGGTCAGCAATGTCGGGTAGTCGACGCCGCTGGCCGCCCACATCCGCGGGAACATCGAGATGGTGGTGAACCCCGGCATCGTGTTGATCTCGTTGATCACCGGGCCGTCATCCGTCAGGAAGAAGTCGACGCGGGCCAACCCCTGGCAGTCGATCGCGGTGAAGGCACGCACCGCCAACCGGCGGACCTCGTCGGAAATGTCGTCGTCGACCTTCGCCGGTACATCCAATTCGGCTGCGTCGACGAGGTATTTGGTGGCGAAGTCGTAGAAGCCGTCCTCGCGTCCGCGCACGCCGGCCACCCGGATCTCGCCCACGGTGCTGGCCTCGATGCTGCCGTCGGGGAATTCGAGTACCCCGCATTCCAGTTCGCGGCCCGGAATCGCGGCCTCGACGATGACCTTGGGGTCGTGACGGCGCGCGAGTTCGATCGCCGCAGGCAGCTCATCCCATGCCGAGACCCGGCTGACGCCGATCGAGGAGCCACCCCGGGAAGGCTTGACGAACACCGGCAGGCCGAGGCGCTCGCGGTCCTCCAGGTCGAGGGTCGGAACTGAACCGTCGGGGCGGGGACGCAGCACCACGAAGTCGCCGATCGGCAGCCCCTCGGCGACGAGCAGCTTCTTCGTGAACTCCTTGTCCATGCCGGCTGCGCTGGACAGCACACCGGAGCCCACGTAGGGAATTCCGGCCAACTCCAACAGTCCCTGGATGGTGCCGTCCTCGCCGTACGGGCCGTGCAGCACCGGGAAGACCACGTCGACGGCGGCCAGCAGCTCACCGGGACCGTTGCTCAGCGCCAGCAGCTGGCCACTGCGGTTCGGCGCGGCAGGCAGCGCGAGCTCGGTACCGGACGTCTCGGTCACCTCGGGAAGCCGGCCGTCGGTGATCGCGAGGGTCTCGGGGCTTCCGTCGGTCAACATCCACGAACCGTCGGGGGTGATCCCGACGGCGACGACCTCGAACCGCTCCGGGTCGAGGTTGCGCAGGATGCTGCCTGCCGATACGCAGGAAATCGCGTGCTCAGAGCTACGCCCGCCGTAGACGACGGCGACGCGGGTGCGGGATCCGGTCTGGTTGCGGGCTGTCACAACCTAGAGAGGCTACCGTCCCGGGCCGGGCCTGCCTTCCGGCGCATCCCGACCTGGGCCTTCACCGCCGCAGCGCCTGCTCGACATCGGCGAGCAGGTCGTCGGTGTCCTCGACCCCGGCCGAGATGCGGGCGAAACCGGCGGACACGGGGTCGCCCCAACGTGCCCTGCGGTCGACCGAGGTATGGATCCCGCCGAAGCTGGTCGAGGCGATGAGCAGCGCGCTGCGCTCCACCAGGGCGTGCACGGCCGCGGCATCGGCCAATTCGATCGACACCAATCCGCCGAAGCGCCTCATCTGGGTGGCCGCCAGATCGTGTGCCGGATCTTCGGGCAACCCCGGATAGCGCACCGAGCGCACCGCTGGATGGCTGCGCAGCATCATCGCCAGGGCTGCGGCGTTCTGGCACTGCCGTTCGAAGCGCAGTCCGGCACTGCCGAGGCTGCGCAGTACCAACCACGCCTCGAACGCGCCCAGGATCGGCCCGGCCAGCAGCCGGTCGCGCTCCACCGCGGTCATCAGCTCGGGCTGGCTGCCGGCCACGTAGCCGGCCACCAGGTCGCTGTGCCCTGACAGTGATTTGGTGGCACTGGCCACGACCAGGTCGGCGCCCAGCGAAAGCGGTTGTTGACCCAGCGGTGTGGCGGTGGTGTTGTCGACGACGAGGGTGGCGCCACGACTGCGGCAGGTGATCGCCAACCGGTGCAGATCGACGACGTCGAGCCCCGGGTTTGCCGGCGTCTCGGCAAGCACCACGTCGGCTTGCGCGGCCGCCTCACAGATGTCGGCGACAGTTGCCTCGATCACCCTAATTCCTTGCGGTGCAAGGTATTCCACTGCATAACGGCGGACCTGGTAGTAGCCGTCGGCGGGGACCACGAGCGTGGTTCCCGGTTTGGCCAGCACCCGCAGCGCCGAGGTGATCGCGGCCATGCCCGACCCGAACGTGAGTGCAGCTGCGGCACCCTCCAGTTCGGCCAGCGCGGCTTCCAGCTGCCGCCATGACGGATTGGAGCTGCGGCCGTAGCTGTCCAGCGGCTCGGTTTCGTCGGGCGAAAGATGGAACGTCGACGCAGGCACCGGGATCGGCGCCACCGGTTGACCTGGAATTGATTCCAGTCCAACAGCTTTGACGCTCCGAGTGGAATCCCCGTACAAGCCGTCCATACCTGTTTTTCCTCCTCGCACCCGGAGGCCGGTCACTCCGGTTTGGTGCTGCGACCCAGTAGTCCCGCGACTGCCTCGTGCACAGACAATCCCTTGTGACACACCCGATAAACGGCGTCGGTCAACGGCATCTCGACACCGTAACTGGAGGCCAGCGCCAGCACCGATTCACACGAGGCCACTCCTTCGGCCACGTGGCCGCCTCCCGCGATCATCGCCGATTCCATCGTGCCGCCCTTGCCGAGCCGCTCGCCGAACGTGCGGTTACGCGAATGCCGGGAGGTACAGGTGGCCACGAGGTCTCCGACACCGGCCAACCCGGCCAGCGTGGCGGGGGTGGCACCCAGTGCGATGCCCAGCCGCATGACCTCAGCCAGGCCGCGGGTGATGATCGCGGCCACGGTGTTCTCCCCCAGCCCGACGCCGACCGCCATTCCGCAGGCCAGTGCAATGACGTTCTTGCAGGCCCCACCGACTTCTGCACCGACCACGTCGGCGTTGGTGTACGGCCGGAAGTATCCGGTGGCCAGGGCGCGTTGCAGCGCGACGGCACGTCCCGAATCGCTGCAGGCCACGACGGTGGCCGCGGGCTGCTCGTCGGCGATCTCGCTGGCGAGGTTCGGCCCGGTCACGACGGCGACCCGGGACGGATCGGCGCCGGTCACCTGGACGATGACCTGACTCATCCGCATGAGCGAACCGAGCTCAATTCCCTTGGCCAGGCTCACCAGGGTCACATCGTCACCGATGAGGTGCTTCCACCCCTCCAGGTTCGCCCGGAGCTGCTGGGCAGGCACACCGAGCAGCACCGTGCAGGCACCGGCCAGCGCCTCGGCGGGATCCGAGGTGGCCCGGATCGTCGACGGCAGCACGACATCGCCGAGATACCGACTGTTGCGATGCTCGGTGTTGATCTCCTCGGCAACCTCGGGCCGACGGGCCCACATCGTCACCGGATTTCCCGCATCCGCCAGCACCTTGGCCAGCGCCGTCCCCCACGCACCGGCACCCATCACCGCAGCCTCTACCACCCGTTCACCCTATCCCGGCGGCAGCGCCACGCGCCGTCACCGGCCGGGCTGGCAGGATGAACCCATGAGCGGCTCCCGGAGCGGCAACGCCGCGGCAACACAGGCCGCTGATGTCACCCTCGTGATCGCGGTGAAACGGCTGTCGGCCGCCAAAACCCGGCTGGCACCCATCTTCTCCGCGGCCACCCGCGAGGCCGTCGTGCTGGCGATGCTCGTCGACACCATCAATGCCGCGTCGACCGTCGCCCCGGTCACCGTGGTCACCCCCGACGAGACGGCGGCGGCGGAAGCGCGGAAACTCGGCGCCGGGGTACTGATGGACCCGACACCGCCCGGTCATCGTGACCCACTCAACAACGCCATCGCCGCCGCTGAGGCCGAGCTCCGCTCTTCGGCACCGAATATCGTTGTCCTCCAAGGGGATCTACCCGCCCTGCAGCCTCAGGAGCTGGCCGAGGCGCTGTCTCTGGCCCGCGGTTATCAACGCAGTTTCGTCGGCGATCGGCACGGCACCGGAACCTCGGCACTGTTCGCGTTCGGTACTCCCCTGGCTCCGCACTTCGGATCCGATTCGGCTGCGCGCCATCGTCACTCCGGCGCGATCGAACTGACCGGCGCGTGGCCCGGTTTACGCTGCGACATCGACACTCCCGACGATTTGCAGGCGGCACGCCGACTCGGCGTGGGCACCGCCACCGCACGCACCCTCGGCAGGCATGCCGTTAGGTAGCCGGGGACCCGCGCGATAGGGAATGATCGGACAGATGAGCGAAGCCACCGAAGCCGAGCCAGGTACCCGGTCGAACAACTCTCACCGGGACACCGCGGCAGCCGTATCGGGGCAGTCCGACGAGTCGGCGACACCCGAAGCCCCACCGGCGGCCACCTCACCTGCAGTGGACGACGCGCTGCCCGAGGACCGCTACCTCAACCGCGAGCTGAGCTGGCTGGACTTCAACGCCCGGGTCCTGGCCCTGGCGGCCGACACCTCGCTCCCACTGCTCGAGCGGGCGAAGTTCCTGGCGATCTTCGCGTCCAATCTCGACGAGTTCTACATGGTCCGGGTGGCCGGCCTCAAACGCCGCGACGAGATGGGACTTTCGGTGCGCTCGGCCGACGGCCTGTCCCCGCGTGAACAGTTGCGTCGCATCAACGAGCGCACCCAGCAGATCGCCAACCGGCATGCCAAGGTGTTTCTCAGCTCGGTCCGCCCGGCTCTGGCCGAAGAGGGCATCGTCATCGTCAACTGGGCCCAACTCGACGAGTACGAACGCGCAAAGCTCTCCACGTACTTCCACGAACAGGTGTTCCCGGTCCTCACCCCGTTGGCGGTGGACCCGGCCCACCCGTTCCCGTTCGTGAGCGGGCTCAGCCTGAACCTGGCCATCACCGTCAAGCACCCCGACGACGGCGGACAACACTTCGCCAGGATCAAGGTGCCTGACAACGTCGGTCGCTTCGTGGAATTGGCCGCACCGGCCGATGGATCGACAGTGGTGCGGTTCCTGCCGATGGAAGAGCTCATCGCGGCGTTCCTGCCGGTCCTGTTCCCCGGCCTGGAGATCGTCGAGCACCACGCGTTCCGGATCACCCGCAATGCCGATTTCGAGGTCGAAGAGGATCGCGACGAGGATCTGCTGCAGGCACTGGAACGCGAACTGGCTCGACGACGGTTCGGGTCGCCGGTCCGGTTGGAAGTCTCCGACGACATGACCGAGAGCATGCTCGAATTACTGTTGCGGGAACTCGATGTGGCCCCCGGCGACGTGATCGAGGTGCCCGGGCTGCTGGATCTCTCGGCGCTGTGGCAGATCTACGACGTGGACCGGCCCGCACTCAAGGACCGGCCGTTCGTGCCTGCCACCCCACCGGCTTTCGGCGAACGCGAGACACCGAAGAGCATTTTCTCGACGCTGCGCGACGGGGATGTACTGGTACATCACCCGTATGACTCGTTCTCCACCACGGTGCAGCGCTTCATCGAGCAGGCCGCCGCCGACCCCAACGTGCTGGCCATCAAGCAGACCCTCTACCGCACCTCCGGTGACTCACCGATCGTCAACGCCCTGATCGACGCGGCCGAGGCCGGCAAGCAGGTGGTGGCGCTCGTCGAGATCAAGGCCCGCTTCGACGAACAGGCCAACATCAAGTGGGCCAGAGCGCTTGAGCAGGCCGGCGTACACGTGGTCTACGGGTTGATCGGACTCAAGACCCATTGCAAGACCTGCCTTGTGGTGCGGCGCGAGGGGTCGACGATCCGGCGCTACTGCCACATCGGCACCGGCAACTACAACCCGAAAACCGCGCGGCTGTACGAGGACGTCGGGTTGCTGAGCGCCGATCCCGACATCGGCGCCGATCTCACCGATCTGTTCAACTCGCTGACCGGCTATTCACGCAAGGACGCCTACCGCAATCTGCTGGTGGCTCCGCGTGGCGTGCGCAAGGGCATCATCGAACGCATCGACCGCGAAATCGCCGCTCATCACGAGGGAGCGACGACCGGAATCCGGTTGAAGGCCAACGCCCTGGTCGACGAGCAGGTGATCGACGCGCTGTACCGGGCGTCGCAGGCCGGGATCCCGGTCGAGATCGTCGTGCGGGGCATCTGCGCGCTACGCCCCGGCGTGGCCGGCTATTCCGACAACATCACGGTGCGTTCGATCCTCGGCCGCTTCCTGGAGCACTCGCGAATTATTCACTTCCGCGCCATCAACGAGTTCTGGATCGGCAGTGCCGACATGATGCATCGTAATCTCGACCGCCGTGTCGAAGTGATGGCTCAGGTCAAGGACCCCAGGCTGACCGCACAACTCAACGAGGTGTTCGAGTCCGCGATGGATCCGGCCACCCGGTGCTGGGAGTTACGACACGACGGCCACTGGACTGCGCTGCCCCAGGAAGGGCAGACGGTCCGCGACCACCAGGTGTCGCTGATGGAACGTCACCGGCACCCCTGATCCCCACATGGCCGGGCCCATTGCCCGGACCGGTGAATGACCTGCAGGAGTTGAGGTGTCCGACGACAGCACGAAGGCGGCCAAACCGGGCACCAAGCTGGTGCCCGCAGCGGGCGCCGTGTTGTGGCGCGGCGGCCAGGACGCCGCAGGCGCGGCCGTCACCGAGGTAGCCGTGATCCACCGTCCGCGATACGACGATTGGTCCCTTCCCAAAGGGAAGGTCGAGCTCGGCGAGACCGAACCCGTCGCCGCGGTGCGTGAGGTTCACGAGGAGACCGGGTACACCGCACAGCTCGGCCGCCGGCTCAGTTCGATCTCGTACGAGATTCCGCAGGGGACCAAACGGGTCTGGTACTGGGCGGCCCGTGCGACGGGTGGCGACTTCACCCCCAACGACGAGGTGGACAAACTCATCTGGCTGCCGGTTCATGCGGCCATGGATCAGGTCGTCTATCCGCATGATCGAAAAGTGTTGCGCCGCTTCGAAAAACACCCACCGGACACGAAGACTGTGATTGTGGTGCGGCATGGATCTGCCGGGCGGCGGTCACGCTTCAAAGGTAACGACCGATGTCGACCGCTGGACAAGAAGGGCCGGGCGCAGGCCGAGGCAATGGTCGCCCACCTACTGGCATTCGGTGCCACAACGCTTTACGCGGCCGATCGGTTACGCTGCCATCAGACCTTGGAACCCCTGGGTCAGGAACTCGGGGTGGACATCCACAATGAGCCGGCACTGACCGAAGAGGCCTACGCCGACGATCACAAGGCCGCTCGCAATCGATTGCTCGATATCGCCGCGCGCGCAGGTACACCGGTCATCTGCTCACAAGGCAAGGTCATCCCCGGGTTGATCTCCTGGTGGTGTGACCGGGACCGCGTACGACCCGCCACGACTGGGAATCGCAAGGGCAGTGCGTGGGTGTTGTCGATCGCGGACGGTCGACTACTGGCCGCTGACCATATGTGCAGCCCGTTGTCCAAGCCGCAGTAGACCCACACAGGAAAGGCACGTCGTGAGCTCATCTAAGGCTCACGACGTGCCTTTACCGTAATTACTTGCGGCCCTTCTTGGCCGGTGCCTTCTTGACTGCGGCCTTCTTGGCGGGCGCCTTGGTCGCGGCCTTCTTGGCAGGAGCCTTGGTCGCGGCCTTCTTGGCCGGGGCCTTCTTGACAGCCGCCTTCTTGGCGGGCGCCTTGGTCGCGGCCTTCTTGGCCGGGGCCTTCTTGACAGCCGCCTTCTTGGCCGGTGCCTTCTTGACTGCGGCCTTCTTGGCGGGCGCCTTGGTCGCGGCCTTCTTGGCAGGAGCCTTGGTCGCGGCCTTCTTCGCCGGGGCCTTCTTGGCGGCGGTCTTCTTGGCGGCAGTGCGCTTGGCAGGGCCTGCGGTGACGCCACGCTTGACGGCGGGGCCGTCAGCCGGGAGACGCTGCGCCCCAGCGACAACCGCCTTGAACTGTGCACCCGGCCGGAAAGCCGGCACCGAAGTGGGCTTGACCTTCACGGTCTCGCCGGTGCGCGGGTTACGGGCCACCCGGGCAGCGCGACGGCGCTGCTCGAAAACACCGAAGCCGGTGATCGTGACGCTGTCACCCTTGTGCACCGCGCGGACGATGGTGTCCACGACGTTCTCGACCGCGGCGGTAGCCTGCCGACGATCGGTGCCCAGTTTGGTTGTGAGTACGTCGATGAGCTCCGCTTTGTTCATCCAAAACCTCCGAAACCAGTGGTCCTCTTTGGACCGACTAGAGGACACGGTAAACCCTGTGACCACTGATTTCCAAGAGCCACGCGCAATTTCAGGCGTAGCTAGCGAACAATCCGGCAATCCGCTTGCCCCACTTGGACTCCGCCGGGATGGGTCCAGAACCGGTTTGGCAGGCGGCGAATTCGGGCGCTGAAGCGCCCTCTGGAGGCCTAGATCAGGCCGGCAGAGTACGCGGCTTCCAGCTCGGCCTGCGCTTCTCGTAATCCTCGATCGAAGACAGTTTCCGCAGCGTAAGGCCTATATCGTCGAGCCCTTCGAGCAGCCGCCAGGCCGTGTAGTCGTCAATTCTGAACGGCAACACAACCGTTCCGGCGACGATATTTCGATCTTGAAGATTCACAGTGATTTCCAGGCCGGGATTCTGCTCGATGAGCTTCCATAACAGCTCGACATCGTCTTGGGCGACCTCGGCGGCCAATAGCCCGGCCTTGCCGGCGTTGCCGCGGAAAATATCGGCGAATCGGGATGAGATAACCACCCGGAAGCCATAGTCCATGAGTGCCCAGACGGCGTGTTCGCGAGAAGATCCGGTGCCGAAATCGGGTCCGGCGACCAACACGGAGCCTTTGTCGAATGGCGGGAGATTCAGAATGAACGACGGATCCGTGCGCCAGGCGGCGAACAATCCGTCCTCGAAACCTGTTCGGGTAACCCGCTTCAAATAGACCGCGGGGATGATCTGGTCGGTGTCGACATTGGACCGCCGCAGCGGGACGCCGATTCCGGTGTGGGTACTGAAAGCGTCCATCACGCTTCTCCTTCTGGCTTTTTAGCGGGTCGCGGCGGGCAGATCGGCAGGCGAGGCGAGTTTTCCGCGCACGGCGGTGGCAGCCGCGACAGCCGGTGACACCAGGTGGGTACGGCCGCCCTTGCCCTGTCGGCCTTCGAAATTCCGGTTGGATGTGGAGGCGCAGCGCTGCCCCGGGGACAGTTGATCGGGGTTCATGCCCAGACACATCGAGCAGCCGGCCTGCCGCCATTCGGCGCCTGCGGCGGTGAATATCTGGTCGAGACCTTCCGATTCGGCCTGGGCGCGCACCCGCATCGAGCCCGGCACGACCAGCATCCGCACCCCGTCGGCCACCTTACGATCGCGCAGCACGTCGGCAACCACTCGGAGGTCCTCGATGCGACCATTGGTGCAGGACCCGACGAAGACGGTGTCCACGGCGATGTCACGCATGGCCATCCCGGGCCGCAGATCCATGTAGGCCAAAGCCTTCTCCGCCGACTGACGCTCGCCGTCGTCGCCCATCAACTCAGGATCCGGGACCGACGCGGACAGCGGGACCCCCTGCCCCGGGTTGGTGCCCCACGTCACGAACGGGCTCAACGCGGCGGCATCCAGGTAGACCTCGGTGTCGAATTCGGCACCCTCGTCAGTGCGCAACTGGCTCCACGCGGCAATGGCGGCGTCCCAGTCCGCTCCCTTGGGAGCGTTCGGACGGCCCTTGAGGAACTCATAGGTGGTCTCGTCGGGAGCCACCATCCCGGCCCGCGCCCCGGCCTCGATGCTCATGTTGCAGATCGTCATCCGGCCTTCCATGGACAGCGCCTCGATGGCACTGCCCCGGTATTCGATGACGTGGCCCTGGCCGCCGCCGGTACCGATCTTGGCGATGACGGCCAGGATGATGTCCTTGGCGCTCACCCCGGGCGGCAGCACGCCGTCGACATTGACCGCCATGGTCTTGAACGGCTTGAGCGGCAGTGTCTGCGTGGCCATCACATGCTCGACCTCGGATGTGCCGATACCCATTGCGATGGCACCGAATGCGCCATGGGTCGAGGTGTGGCTGTCTCCACACACCACCGTCATACCCGGCTGCGTCAGTCCGAGCTGCGGTCCGATGATGTGCACGATGCCCTGCTCGACGTCACCCATCGGGTGCAGCCGGATGCCGAATTCCTCGCAGTTGCGCCGCAATGTCTCGACCTGCGTACGCGAGACCGGGTCTGCGATCGGCTTGTCGATGTCGACCGTGGGCACGTTGTGGTCCTCGGTGGCGATCGTCAGGTCGGGCCGTCGCACCGGCCGGCCCGCCATGCGCAGACCGTCGAACGCCTGCGGGCTGGTGACCTCGTGCACGAGATGCAGGTCGATGTAGATCAGGTCGGGCTCGCGGGCCGCGCCCTCTCCCTCACCGCGCGCCACGACGTGGTCTTCCCAAACCTTTTCGGCCAGGGTGCGCGGCTTCACGGATGTCTGTGTCGATTGGTCCATCGCTACTTCTCGATTCGATTAACGGCAAATGCGGGCTTGCATCAAGAGTCCGCCAGGGCTGGGCGGTACTGTCGTCATCTCGCCTGTCATCTCACAATGCGAGACGCTAGTATCTCTCTGTGAGAAATGATAGCGGCATCGGCGTTCTCGACAAAGCGGTGGGTGTGCTGCACACCGTGGCCGAGTCACCTTGCGGGCTGGCCGAACTCTGCGAGCGGACCGGCCTCCCCCGAGCGACCGCGCACCGGCTGGCCGCGGGACTCGAAACCCACCGGCTGCTGGCCCGCGACGGCGACGGCCGCTGGCGTCTCGGCCCGGCCCTGACCGAATTGGCCTCCCACGTCAACGATCCGCTGCTGGCCGCGGGGGCCGCGGTACTGCCCCGCCTACGCGAGATCACCGGCGAGAGCGTCCAGCTGTACCGGCGCGAGGGCCAATCACGGGTCTGCGTGGTGGCGTTGGAGCCCCCGGCCGGACTTCGCGACACCGTGCCGGTGGGCACCCACCTCCCGATGACCGCGGGCTCTGGAGCCAAAGTGCTACTGGCCTACGCCGACCCGGCCACCCAGCAGGCCGTGCTTCCGGCAGCGAAGTTCACCGATCGCGCGCTGGCCGAGGTCCGCAAGCGCGGCTGGGCCCAGAGTGCCGCCGAACGCGAGCCGGGAGTGGCCAGTGTCTCGGCGCCGGTGCGTGACGGGCGCGGCGCCGTGATCGCGGCAGTGTCGGTGTCCGGACCGATCGACCGCATGGGCCGCCGGCCGGGGGCCCGTTGGGCAGCCGATCTCCTCGCCGCGGCCGACGCCCTGACCCGGCGACTGTGAGGCGAATCTCAGTAGCCCGGTTTGTCACGCCAGAGTGGCCGTCGAGCGTCAGCGCCACTCTGGCGTAACAGACCAGGCGGCCCACCGCCGCCGACGCCACCAAGTCTCACCGAGCGTCACACCAGAGTGACCTTCGACACCCAGAGCCACTCTGGCGTGACAAAGCCGGCGGGAGGCAGCGCAAACCGGGCGGGCGAACCCATACAACGCAAAAGCGCCCAGTTCCTGAGAACTGGGCGCTTTTACTTCTGTACCCCCGATGGGATTCGAACCCACGCTACCGCCGTGAGAGGGCGGCGTCCTAGGCCGCTAGACGACGGGGGCTAGAACTTCCGGATGGTCAGCATAGCTCAGGCAGTAGTGCTCGCCTAATCCGGCTGAACCGCTCCGGATGGCTGGGGTACCAGGACTCGAACCTAGAATGGCGGTACCAGAAACCGCTGTGTTGCCAATTACACCATACCCCATTAATTGCCTATCACCGCAGGTGGCAGGCAATTTCGATCCGATCGGCTCAGCGGGGGCTTCCCCGTTTTGCTTTTCGGGCCGACGAGCAGACTACCAAAGATTTTCGGCGCTTTTTACCAAGCCCCGTCGCCCCGGCGCTCACAGCCGGGCCCGGGCGGACCGCAACCGCGTCAGGCTGCGATCGGCTCCCAGCAGTTCCATGGATTCGAACAGCGGCGGGCTGATCGTGGCGCCCGTGACGGCGACGCGGATCGGTCCGAACGCCTTCCGTGGCTTGAGCTCCAGACCGTCCAGAAGGGCCTCCTTGAGCGCCGCCTCGATGTTGGCGGTGTTCCACTCCCCGAGCCCCTCCAGGGCGCTCAGAGCGGCATCCAGGACCGGTGCGGCCTCCTCGCGCAGTTCCTTGGCAGCGGCCTTCTCGTCGATCTCGTAGGAGCCGTCGTCGAAGAACTTCAGCAGGCCCCACGCATCGCCGAGCACGACGATGCGGGTCTGGACCAGCGCGGCGGCTTCGGCGAATGCGGCGTCGTCCAAACCTGTGTCGTGACCATGGGCGTCGAGGTACGCGCGCAGCCGGGCCGTGAAGTCCTCGACCGTCAGCAGCCGGATGTGCTCGGCGTTGATCGCGTCGGCCTTCTTCTGGTCGAACCGCGCCGGGTTGGAGTTGACGTTGACGACGTCGAACGCGGCCACCATCTCCTCGAGGCTGAACACGTCGTGATCGTCGGCGATGCCCCAGCCCAGCAGCGCCAGGTAGTTCAGCAGACCCTCCGGCAGGAAGCCGCGGTCGCGGTGCAGGAACAGGTTGGACTGCGGATCCCGCTTGGACAACTTCTTGTTGCCCTCGCCGAGAACACTTGGCAAATGAGCGAATTCAGGCACCCGCTCAGCCACGCCGATCCGCATCAGCGCCCGGTACAGCGCGATCTGACGCGGCGTCGAGGGCATGATGTCCTCGCCGCGCAGCACGTGGGTGATCTTCATCATCGCGTCGTCGACCGGGTTGACCAACGTGTACAACGGATCTCCGTTGGCGCGGGTGATCGCGAAATCGGGCACCGAACCCGCCGGGAAGCTCACCGGCCCGCGCACCAGATCGGTCCAGCCGAGGTCCTCGTCGGGCATGCGCAAGCGCAGCACGGGCTTGCGGCCCTCGTCGACGAATACCTTGCGCTGCTCGTCGGTCAGGTCCCGGTCGTAGTTGTCGTACCCGAGTTTGGGATTGCGCCCGGCCGCCACGTGCCGTGCCTCGACCTCTTCTGGCGTCGAATATGCCGCGTAGACCTCGCCGGCCTCGAGCAGGCGGTTGATCACGTCACGGTAGATCTCGCTGCGCTGCGACTGCCGGTACGGCTCGTAGGGGCCGCCGACCTCCGGGCCCTCGTCCCAGTCCAGGCCGAGCCAGCGCAGCGCGTCGAGGATCGCGGCGTAGCTCTCGGCACTGTCACGCGCGGCGTCGGTGTCCTCGATGCGGAAGACGAACGTTCCACCGGTGTGCCGGGCGTAGGCCCAGTTGAACAGCGCGGTACGCACCAACCCGACGTGCGGGGTGCCGGTCGGTGACGGACAGAACCTCACCCGGACCGGACGAGAGGGAGATGTCATCACTTGCCTCTATTTCTGCTTACGCACAACGGGATTGGTAAGGGTGCCGATACCTTCGACGGTGACGCTCACGGTGTCCCCGTCTTCGATCGGACCGACCCCCTCCGGGGTTCCGGTCAGGATCAGATCACCGGGTAGCAGCGTCATCACGGCCGAGACCCACTCAACGATGGCGCCGATGTCGTGAATCATCAGCGAGGTTCGGCTGCGCTGCCGCACTACACCGTTCACTTCGGTGCGAATCTCCAGATCGGACGGATCGAGGTCGTTGACGATCCACGGGCCCACCGGACAGAAGGTGTCGTGACCCTTGGCGCGCATCCACTGACCGTCCTTGGCCTGCTGGTCGCGTGCCGAGATGTCGTTGGCAATGGTGTAGCCGAGGATGTTCTCGGCGGCGCGCGCGGCGGGGACATCCTTGCACGGCCGCCCGATCACGATCGCCAGCTCGCCCTCGTGGTGAACGGGGTTGGCATCGGCCGGCAACTGGATCGGCACATTCGGGCCGATGATCGCGGTGTTGGGCTTGAGGAAGATCACCGGATCCTCAGGAGCCGCACCGCCCATCTCCTCGGCGTGGGCCTCGTAGTTCTTGCCCATGCAGATGACCTTGCTGGCCAGGATGGGCGCCAGCAGGCGGACGTCGGCCAGCGGCCAACTCCGCCCGGTGAAGTTGGGGTTGCCGAACGGATGCTCGGCGATCTCTTTGCAGACGGCATCTGCACCGTCGCCTTCGACACTGACGAAAGCGACGCCGTCGGGACTGGCGATTCGACCTAAGCGCATTTTGACCAGGGTAGTGCGCAGTGTCTTACGACCAGCGCTGACGCCTCCGGTCGGTTTTCGTCAGTGCCCGTCGAACAGCGCGGCGAGGAAAGGTGTGGAGTCCGGGACGGAGGCCAGCACGGTGCCCGAGTGATCCTCGTCGGGATAGACCTTGAGGGTGACGTCCTGGCCGTTGGCGCGTAGCTGATCGGCGAGCTGCTGCGACATGTTCGGCGGAACATCGCGGTCCAGGAGCCCGACGCCGAGGAAGATCGGCCGGTCGTAGCCGCTGGTCGGTGTCCCCATGTAGGCGTCGAGAGCTTCCGGGAGGCCGGGCCGGGTCGCCAACGGCGCGCTGAAGTACGCCGTCGGTGTCATACCGGCCAGCTGCTGATCCAGGTCGGGCTTGCACAGCGTCTCGGCCTTGTTGACCGCGTCCAGTCCGGCGGGGGTGAGCACGCTGTCGATATCGAGATCGGGCCGCGCCTCGCGCAGTCCGGCGAGGATGTAGCCGGTGTAGCTGTTGGCCGCGGGTCCCAGATTCGGCGGCAGCAACATATCGGGGCCGGACTGTTCGACAATGCTCTGGACGTTGAACGGTGTCCCGGTCGCCACCACGCCGCGGTAGTCCAGACCGGTCCCCCGGCTGAATTCGGTGGCCCAGCGCGCACTGTTGATCGCAGCGCCGCCACCCTGCGACTGACCGACGATGGCCCACTTCGGCGACAACGGCAGGTCCATGTGGTGCATCGCGATCACCGAGTCGACGACGCTGTGGGCGGTGGCCACGCTGTTGAGATAGCTCATCAGCCCGGGGGTGCCCAGGCCGGCGTAGTCAGAGCCGACGATGGCGTAGCCCTGGTCGAGCCAGTGCGTCAGGTATTCGACATCCCGTGCGCTGCGGGGCTGCGCCGACGGCGCGCAATCGTCACCGAGTCCCACCGTGCCGTGAGCCCACGCGATGGTCGGCCAGCCGCCGTCGGGTGCCTGGCCGTGCGGGATGAAGACCACAGCGGTACTGAGTGCGGCCGCATCATGCTGATCGACAGTCGAATACAGGATGCGGTAGGCACTCGCCGCCCCTGGCACCGACAGCGCCGGGTCGAGCGGAACCGTCTCGATCAGGGTGCGTGCCACCGGAATCGGTGCGTCATAGTGCCGGGCATCCAGGCCCGACCAGTTCGGTGCGACCGCCGCCACCGCCGTCGGCGCTGTCAGGAATCCACACGTCAGCAGGGCGGTGACCGCAAACCACATCTTCACGGTCACAGCCTAGGACAGGCTCGACGTTTCTCATATATTGGGATAACAGTTCAATATTTTGGGACATCCGTGGAACGATGCAGACATGCCGGTTTCGTCGATCAGCACGTTTCGCCGTTGGTCGATGTTGGTGATCGCGTTGACTGCGACCACATGTGCCAACGTGTTCATCAACGGCGCGGCATTTCTCATCCCCACCCTGCACGCCGAGCGCGGCCTGGATCTGGCGCAGGCGGGCCTGCTGTCGTCGATGCCGAGCTTCGGTCTGGTGGTCACGCTGATCGCCTGGGGCTACATCGTCGACCGGGTCGGTGAACGGATCGTGCTGACGGTGGGCTCGGCCCTGACCGCCGCCGCGGCGTTCGGAGCGTCCGCCGCGCATTCCCTGGTGGCCGTCGGTGTGTTCCTGCTACTGGGCGGAATGGCCGCAGCCAGCAGCAATTCGGCGAGCGGGCGGGTCGTGGTCGGCTGGTTCCCGCCCGACCAGCGTGGGCTCGCCATGGGAATCCGCCAGACGGCAACGCCTCTGGGTGTCGGACTGGGCGCGTTGGTCATCCCACGCCTGGCCGAATCCCACGGTGTGGCAACCGCATTGCTGTTTCCGGCGATCGTGTGTGCGCTGTCGGCGGTGATCTGTGCTGTGGGAGTGCTGGATCCGCCACGGCCGCCCCGTCACGAAGCACCGGCCGAACACCTGGCCAACCCGTACCGCGGTTCAAACGTGTTGTGGCGCATCCATGCAGTGTCGGTCCTACTGGTCGTGCCCCAGGGCCTGGTCTGGACCTTCACCCTGGTGTGGCTGATGGGCGATCGGGGTTGGTCTGCGGCCTCGGCGGGCACGCTGGTGACCGTCGCCCAATTACTCGGCGCGGCAGGCCGAATCGCCGCGGGCCGCTGGTCCGACGTGATCGGACAGCGGCTGCGACCCATCCGCACCATCGCGTTGGCGGCGGCAGCCACGATGGGGCTGCTGGCGCTCACCGACTGGCTGGGCTCCCCGATCAGTGTCGCCCTGATCGTGATCGCCTCGGTGATCACGGTGTCCGACAACGGTTTGGCGTTCACCGCAATCGCGGAGATCGCCGGCCCGTTCTGGAGTGGGCGCGCGCTGGGTACCCAGAACACCAGCCAGCATCTGGCCACCGCCAGCTCTGCGCCGTTGTTCGGTGCGCTGATCGGTGTGGCCGGATATCCCGTGGCGTTCGCAGTGTGCGCATTGTTGCCGTTGTTGGCGGTGCCGTTGGTTCCGGCCGATGAGCGCTCGCGCGAAGAGCATTAGGCCCAGGATCCGGTGCGCAAAGAACCGTAAGGCAGGGGGTCTCGGCCGACATACGCTGCACTGATGAGATCGGGCATCCCCAGTCGAGTAGGTGCGGCGAGCCGGCCGGGCAGAACCGGTCGTGTCGTATCCGCACTCTTGGCGCTCGTGCTGGCCACAAACGCATGTCAGGTGCACGACCAGCCGTCGAGCCCGCCGTCTCCAACCGCCCTGCCAGGGCGTCACGGCCCGCTGATCGCCTACACCGTGCCGAGAGCCACCCCATGGTTCGACTCGGGAGACGTGGGTTTCGTGCTGGCAGAAGGCTCGAATCCCATTGCCAACTGGAAAAAACAAGTTGGTGCGTCCAGGTTCGTGAGCTTGAGCAGGCCGGGCTTCACCACCGATACGAAGTACGCATTCACGCGGTACGCCGACGAACAGTTCGGGCGCTATCCCTACGACGGCGGCGATATGCACGCCGAGCTGGTGTGGATAGATGTGGCAAGCGGTCAAACTCACGAGGTGGCCATTCCAGCCCAGTCCCGCACCGACTCTCAACGGCCGAGTCGACCCGGCGCCCCGTATCCCTTGCAGGGCAGCACAATCGTCTGGCAGGCCCCGCGGGCAGCGGACGCTCCCGACGGTCAGGTAACCCTGATGCAGCTGGACCTCAGCCGGCCGAGCCCGATGCCCAGTGTGTTGCGCACTGTCCAATTACCGCCACGAACGCCCGAGCAACAGGCGGTACCGGCCGAAACCCAGGACTTCACCGGAAACGTGATCGGAACCGGCCATGGACGGGTGGCCATCGTCAAGAAGTACGGCTCAGACAGATTCACCCAGGCCGATCGCCTGTTCGTCGTCGATGCCGACGGCACCGTCCGCGATGTCGTGCACCAACCGACCAGGCAATGGGTGTCGGCGGTCTTCAGCCCCGACGGCACCCGATTCGCCTACGAAACCGGTGCCATCGACAAGACCGGCTCCTGCGACCGGCACCAGGTCACGGTGTTCGACTCGGCCACCGGCCACCAAGTTGCCGGGTTTCCACAGGGTCCCTTCGATGCGACCCCCAGGCCCTTCTTTTATGGCAATCAGAGCGGCGCGGTGTGGTGGACATCCGACGGGAGGTTGCGGGCCACCGCGGGTGCCGAGCAGTGCCCGACGAATCGGTCCGAGCCCACACCGGACGGCGGCGTGTGGGAGCTGGACGGCGGGCATTGGACACAAGTCGCGCCGTCGGGAACCTACCGCGACTACCCCCTGCCCAACGGGGACGCGGCGATCATCGCGAAGGTGCCCCGACCGTCCGATCAGCAGCAGCCCAACCAACCATCCACCGTCACAAGCTTGTTCATGCGCGAAGGCGATCAGCGCGTCCACATCGCCGATGTCGACGCCACCAGCGTCGCCGTGGCACCGGCCCAGCCCTGACAGCGCACGACCGAGCTCATTGACCCGGCGCGCTCATGTCCCCTCTCCCCGGGATTCCGTCGGCAAGTCCGTACCGCAGATGCACGATGCCGTTCGGGCTGGCGACCGGCGGTTGCAGCAGTGTGACGTTGGTGGGCACCGCGCCACCGTCGAATACTTTCTTCCCCGCCCCCAGCATGATCGGGTGCACCCACAGGTCGAGGCGATCAAAGAGCTTCTCGCGCAAGAGCGTCTGGACCAGGTTCAGGCTGCCGACGACCTTCACCTGCTCGTGCCGGTCCCGGATCTCGCGCACGGCGGCACCCAGATCCGGGCCGAGCTGAGAGGAGCCGGCCCACGACAGGTCAGGCTCGCCCCGGGAGGCGACGTACTTGGGGATGCTGTTGAACAGCGTGCCGAAGTCGTCCGTCTGGTGCGGCCAGTAAGCGGCGAAGATGTCGTACGTCCGGCGCCCGAGCAGGAGGGCATCGGTGCCCTCGTATGCAGCGCCGACCTGGGCGCCCGAAACGTCGTCGATCAGTGGCGCCTGCCAGCCGCCGAATGAGAACCCCTCGGGGTCCTCGTCAGGGCCGCCGGGCGCCTGCGCGACGAGGTCCAGGGTCGCGAATAGTTCGATGTCGATGAGTCCCATGCCCATATAGACCGACCGGCGCCGAAAGACTCATCGCCTCGATGATCGACTCTGCAGCCAGGACACCAAAGTGCGAGTGACGCGCACCCTCAGCGCAGAGTTGGTGCCGTCGACCGACGGGGACGCAGCATCAACGCCGCGGCCAGAAAACACAACGCACCGATGAAGGTGCCGAAATTGGCGAGCCGCTCGTCGACCGTCACGCCGGTCTTGCGGACGAATGCGGCGAGCGCGGAGACCCCGAATGCCACACAGCCCATCATGTTTACCCACGCGGCCTGCCAGCCAACGGATTTCGGCGACCACGCACCGACCGCCAGCACTGCCAGCACGCCGCTGAGCAGGAAGGCCAGTGAGCCGGTCGCATCGGGGGCCCAGACGAACCGGCGCTCGGCCAGTACCGCGTGGGCCCAGACCGACACGCCGGTGCTGAGGTTGAACAGGAGGGTCCCGGCGAATTGTGTGGCCGCCGACCACCAGTCGAGTCCGCGTCCGGCGAGCACTAGCTGGATGCCCGCGGCCGTGGTGAAAAACCACGAGCCGATGAAGCACAGCGTGTTCGTCACGCCGGCACCGGCCAGCGCCGGAAAGCCCGGCACGGTGGCGGCCGCGAAGAACGACGATCCGATGGCGAACAGCCAACACTGCCGCGTCAGGGTGGCGAAGCGGGCAGTCACCGCCGACTCAGCGCCGAACCACCGGCTACAGCAGCGACAGGATCCGCTCGCCGACCTCGCTGGTCGAGAGCTTCGCGTCGCCGCGGGTGGCCAGGTGCTCGCTGACGGCCTTGTCGACCCGCGCCGCCGCGTCGGTCTCGCCGAGGTGGGTCAGCAGCAGTGCCACGCTCATCACCGCGGCCGTCGGATCGGCGATCCCCTGCCCGGCGATGTCGGGTGCGCTGCCGTGCACGGGCTCGAACATCGACGGGTTGGTGCCCGTCGCATCGATATTGCCCGAGGCGGCCAGGCCGATACCGCCGGAAACTGCGGCCGCCAGGTCGGTGATGATGTCGCCGAACAGGTTGTCGGTGACGATCACGTCGAACCGGCCGGGATCGGTGACCATGTGGATGGTGGCGGCATCGATGTGCTGGTAAGCCGTCTCGACGTCCGGGTATTCCGTACCGACCTCGTCGACGGTGCGCTTCCACAGCGAGCCGGCGAACGCCAGCACGTTGTTCTTGTGCACCAGAGTCAGGTGTTTGCGTCGCGCGCGGGCTTTCTCGAACGCATAACGCACCACGCGCTCCACGCCGAACCGGGTGTTGGTGGACACCTCGGTGGCAACCTCGTGCGGGGTGCCCACCCGGATCGCGCCGCCGGTGCCGGTGTAGGGACCTTCGGTGCCCTCGCGCACCACCACGAAGTCGATCTCCGGGTTGCCGGCCAAGGGACTGGAAACCCCGGCGAACAACTTCGACGGCCGCAGGTTCACGTGGTGGTCCAACGCAAACCGCATGTTGAGCAGCAACCCGCGTTCGAGCACACCACTGGGGACCGACGGATCGCCGATGGCGCCCAACAGGATTGCGTCATAGCCCTTGAGCTCCTCGACGAATCCCTCGGGCAGGGTCTCCCCCGTCGCGTGGTAACGCCGCGCGCCCAGGTCGTATTCAGTCCGGTCCACGCCGGGCAGCACCGCGTCGAGCACCTTCAGCGCCTCGGCGATGACCTCCGGACCGATGCCGTCACCGGCGATTACAGCGAGTTTCATGACAGGTCGACCACTTCCAGCGTCGTGGCGTCAACGGCAGCGGCAAGCGCCGAACGCACATCCTCTGGCACGTCGGTGTCCAGCCGCAGCATCACGATGGCACTGTCGCCATCGACGTCCTGGCTCAGCTGCGCGGCCAGGATGTTGACGTCCGCCCCACCCAGCAGGGTGCCGATCTTGCCGAGGGCGCCCGGCTGATCGTTGTAGTGGACGATGAGGTTGTAGCCCTCGGCGCGCAGGTCGAAGTTGCGGCCGTTGATCTGGACGATTTTCTCTACCAGCTGCGGCCCCGACAGGGTGCCCGCGACGTTCACCGCGCTGCCGTCGGCGTGCACGACGCGCACGTCGACCACGCTGCGGTGGTTGGGACTCTCGGTGGCGGTGCTGATCTCGGAGGCCACGCCACGGTCGGCGGCCAGCGTCGGAGCGTTGACGAACGTCACCTGCTCGTCGACCACCGCGGAGAACAGCCCGCGCAGCGCCGACAGCCGCAGGATCTCGACGTCTTCGGACGCCAGCTCGCCGCGTGCCTGGACGGTGAGCGACACCGGGGCCGCATCGGACAGGGCACCGGCCAGCAGACCGAGCTTGCGCACCAGGTCCAGCCAGGGCGCCACCTCTTCGCCGACGGCGCCGCCGCCGACGTTGACGGCGTCCGGCACGAATTCGCCGGCCAGGGCGAGCTTCACGCTGGCGGCCACATCGGTACCGGCCCGGTCCTGCGCCTCTGCGGTCGAGGCACCCAGGTGCGGGGTCACGACGACCTGCGGCAGCTCGAACAGCGGGCTGTCGGTGCACGGTTCGGTCGAGAACACGTCCAGACCGGCGGCACGCACATGGCCGCTCGTGATGGCGTCGGCCAGGGCCTGCTCATCGATCAGACCACCGCGGGCGGCATTGACGATGATGACGCCCGGCTTGGTCTTGGCCAGGTTCTCCTTGCCGAGCAGGCCGGCGGTCTCCTTGGTCTTCGGCAGGTGCACCGAGATGAAGTCGGCACGGCCGAGCAGCTCCTCCAGCGGCAGCAACTCGATACCGAGCTGGGCGGCGCGGGCCTGCGAGACGTAGGGGTCGTACGCCACGATGTGGGCGCCGAAGGCGGCCAGGCGCTGGGCGACCAGCTGACCGATGCGGCCCAGACCGACGACACCGACGGTCTTGTCGAAGATCTCGACACCCGAGAACGACGACCGCTTCCAGGTGTGGTCGCGCAGGGTCGCGTCGGCGGCGGGGATCTGCCGCGCCGTGGACAGCAGCAGGGCCAGGGCGTGCTCGGCCGCACTGTGGATGTTGGAGGTCGGCGCGTTGACGACGAGCACCCCGCGGGCGGTCGCGGCGTCGACGTCGACGTTGTCCAGGCCGACACCCGCGCGGGCGACGATCTTGAGTTTGGGGGCCGCGGCGATGACCTCGGCGTCCACCGTGGTAGCGGAACGCACCAGCAGCGCGTCGGCTTCCGGCACCGCAGCGAGCAGCTTCTCGCGGTCCGGACCGTCGACCCACCTGACCTCTACCTGGTCGCCGAGGGCGGCGACGGTCGATTCCGCGAGCTTGTCGGCAATCAAAACAACGGGGAGACTCACGCGGACAGCCTAGTGTGTGCGCCCTACCACAGCCGAACCGCGTGCGGTGTACTGATGGGCGTGGACGTCACAATCGTCGGCAGCGGCCCCAACGGCCTGTCCGCGGCGGTCATCTGTGCCCGGGCCGGACTGGCCGTACGCGTCATCGAAGCGCAACCCACCGCAGGCGGCGGGGCACGCACCCTGCCCGACCCGGAATATCCCGGAGTCAGCCACGACATCTGTTCAGCGGTGCACCCACTGGCGTTGGCGTCGCCGTTCTTCGCCGCCTACGACCTGACTGCCCGTGGGGTGCAACTGGCGGTCCCCGAGATCTCCTACGCCAGCCCGTTGCAGCACCGCCCGGCGGCGATCGGTTACCGCGACATCGAGCGCACGTGCTCCGAACTGGACCACGGAGATTCCTGGCGACGGCTGCTCGGTCCGCTGGCTGCCGAGTGCGATGACGTGGTCAGCCTGATCCTCGGCGACAAGCGGTCGCTACCACCGTCGCTGACCGCGGCGGCCCGTGTCGCGCCCCGATTACTCGCCCAAGGCACCCCGCTGTGGCGCACCCTGGCAGGCGAAGACGCCCGCGCGCTATTCAGTGGTGTTGCAGCACACACGATTTCGACGATGCCCTCACTGGTTTCCGGCGGGGCCGGTCTGATGCTGGCGACGCTGGGGCATGCGGTCGGATGGCCGATCCCGATCGGTGGATCCCAGGCCATCCCGGACGCGCTGATCGCCGATCTCACTGCGCACGGCGGCGAACTCGTCCTCGGACACGAGGTCACTGAACCGCCGTCGGGCGTGGTCATCTACGACTCCGCACCGACCGCCCTGCTGTCGATCTACGGCAAGGCCCTGCCGCCTCGCTACGCGCGGGCGTTGAGCCGCTACCGCTACGGGCCCGGAGTGGCGAAGGTCGATTTCGTACTGAACGGCGAGATCCCTTGGCGTGACCCGCGTCTGGCCCAGGCGCCGACACTGCACCTGGGTGGCAGCCGGGCACAGATGGCACTGGCCGAGTCCGAGATCGCCGCGGGCCGTCACGCCGAGTGGCCGATGGTGCTGGGCGCGCTCCCCCACATCGCCGACGCATCCCGCATCGATGACGCCGGCCGCCGCCCGCTGTGGACCTATGTCCACGTACCCAACAATTCGACGCGGGACATGGCCACGGCGGTCACCGACATCTTCGAACGATTCGCCCCGGGCTTCCGCGATCTGGTGGTCGGGGTCCGCAGCGTGCCCGCGTCCCGGATGGACGAGCACAACGCCAACCTGGTCGGCGGCGATATCGGTGTGGGCAGCAACAACATGACCAGCGCACTGCTGGGCCCCACTCCACGGTTCGACCCCTGGACCACACCGATCCCCAAGGCCTACCTGTGCTCGTCGGCCACTCCGCCGGGTGGTGGCGTGCACGGGATGGCCGGGTTCTACGCCGCCCGCACCGTGCTCAAACGCGAGTTCGGTATGCGGGATCTGCCTAAGCTGGCACCATGACCACTCCTGCACCCAAGGTCGCCGTCATCTACTACTCCGCGACCGGACACGGCACGCACATGGCCCAGCGCGTCACCGCCACCGCCGAGGCCGCAGGCGCCGAGGTGCGGTTGCGGCCCGTCGCCGAGACCGCCGATCCGGAGTCTTTCGCCCACAATCCGGCCTGGACCGCGAATTACGGAGCCACCAAGGATCTTCCGACTGCCACCGGTGACGACATCGTCTGGGCGGACGCCGTGATCTTCGGCTCCCCCACCCGATTCGGTTCTGTCGCTTCGCAATTGCGCGCGTTCCTCGATTCGCTCGGCGGCCTGTGGTCACAGGGCAAGCTCGCCGACAAGGTCTACGCCGGGTTCACCTCGACCAACACCGCGCACGGCGGGCAGGAGACCACGCTGCTGACGCTCTACGTGACGCTGATGCACTGGGGCGGCATCATCGTGCCGCCGGGCTACACCGATCCACTCAAGTTCGCCGACGGCAACCCGTACGGCGCGAGCCTGCTGGCCAACCACGACAACATCAGCGAGTTCGACGACACCACCTACGACGCGCTGGATCACCTGGCCCGGCGAGTCGTCAGCGTGGCGGCGCGGCTGGGTTCGTAGCCGCCGACGGCCGGCCGATTTCGCCCAACAGGGCGGACACCCGGGGCCGGCGCTCTACAGTCGACTTGGTCAGACCTTTGCATTCAACTCGAGGGGGCGACGAGGTGTCGACTCGATACGTGCAGCGAGTGGCGACCGCCTGCGGCGCAGCCATCATGTTGGCCGCGGTGGTGTCGTGCGGCTCGGAAAAACCGATCCAGAAGATCGAAGAAGACGTCACCATTCCGCAGATGACGATCGGCGAGACGATAACGGGTCAGCCGGAAGCACCGGCCGGTGACACGGAGACGCCGACGGCGCCACCGACGGTTCCCGAGACGCCGAAGGCCACCCCGCCGATCACCACCCGGCCGCAGGTCGCCGTCCCGCACTGACGGTGATTTCGCGGCGGGAAAACTGCTGCACTGCAATACTGCCGAGGCCGCTTAGATTTGATGCGTGAACTTTGGGGGCGTCGCACGGTTGGTGGGATCCGTCCCACACCTGGATCCGGTCATGAAGTTGTTCGCAGTGGGCGACCTGGAGCTCTATCACGTGAGCCCACCGCTACACGGGTACAACGTCGTCGCCGCCGCGCAGACGATGTGGGCCATGCGAGCGCAGTGCATCTACCCGGACGGCCGCATCGAGCCGGCCGAGCCCGACGATCCGGTGTCGACCGAACTCTACGGCGTGGTCGGTGAAGGGCTGCAGATCGACAGCACCGAGAAGCTTCCCGGCAGCGCCGAAGGGAGAAATGTGGCCCGCACGCTTGCGGCGATCGGCTACCGAATTGCCTAGAAATGCCGAAAGGCCAGTTATCGCACGCGTTTTTGTGAATCGCGTGCAATAACTGGCCAGTGAACGCAGCAGTTAGGCCGTTTCGGTGATCGGCCGGTCGACCCAGCTCATCAGGTCGCGCAGCTTCTTGCCGGTGACCTCGATCGGGTGCTCGGCGTTGGCCTTGCGCAGCGCCTCGAGCTCCTTGTTGCCGCCCTCGACGTTGGCGACCAGGCGCTTGACGAAGGTGCCGTCCTGGATGTCGGTCAGGATGTCCTTCATGCGCTTCTTGGTGTCGGCGTCGATGACCCGCGGGCCCGACAGGTAGCCGCCGAACTCCGCGGTGTCGGACACCGAGTAGTTCATCCGGGCGATGCCGCCCTCGTACATCAGGTCGACGATGAGCTTGAGCTCGTGCAGCACCTCGAAGTAGGCCATCTCCGGGGCGTAGCCCGCCTCGACCATGACCTCGAAGCCGGCCTTGACCAGCTCTTCGGTGCCACCGCAGAGCACGGCCTGCTCACCGAACAGGTCGGTCTCGGTCTCTTCCTTGAAGGTGGTCTTGATGACACCGGCGCGGGCACCACCGATGGCGGCGGCGTACGACAGTGCCAGGGCCTGGCCCTCGCCCTTCGGATCCTGGTCGACGGCGATCAGGCAAGGCACACCCTTACCGTCGACGAACTGGCGACGCACCAGGTGGCCGGGCCCCTTGGGAGCGACCATGCCGACGGTGACGTTGGCCGGAGCCTTGATCAGACCGAAGTGGATGTTGAGGCCGTGGCCGAAGAACAGCGCGTTGCCGTCCTGCAGGTTGGGCTCGATGTCGTTCTTGAAGATCTCGGCCTGCGCGGTGTCGGGCGCGAGCACCATGATCACGTCGGCCCACTTGGCGACCTCGGCCGGGGTGTCGACCTCGAGACCCTGCTCTTCGACCTTGACGCGGGACTTCGAGCCCTCTTTCAGGCCGACCTTGACCTGCACGCCCGAGTCGCGCAGCGACAGCGAATGCGCGTGCCCCTGGCTGCCGTAGCCGATGACGGCGACCTTGCGACCCTGGATGATCGACAGGTCCGCGTCGGCGTCGTAAAACATCTCAACTGCCATGCGAAATTTTCCTTCTCTTTCTAGCTCTACAGCCGACTAACGCTACTTGACGTGCTTACTTCACTGCGCTGATACCACGGGGTCCGCGCGAGACCGACACCATGCCGGACTGTGCGATCTCACGGATACCGTAGGGCTCCAGGACCCGCAGCAGGGCCTCCAGCTTTTCCGAGGTCCCGGTGGCCTCGACGGTCAGGGACTCGGTCGAAACGTCAACCACCTTGGCGCGGAACAGGTTCACCGCTTCGATGACCTGACCGCGGTTGCTCGCGTCGGCGCGCACCTTGATCAGGGCGAGTTCGCGGGAGACCGAGCTGTCGTCCTCCTGCTCGACGATCTTGATCACATTGACCAGCTTGTTGAGCTGCTTGGTGATCTGCTCCAGCGGCGATTCCTCGACGCTGACGACGATCGTCATCCGCGACATGTGCTTCTGCTCGGTGGCACCGACAGCCAGGGACTGGATGTTGTAGCCACGACGGGAGAACAGCGTGGCGACCCGGGCGAGAACGCCAGGTTTGTCCTCGACCAGCACCGAAAGCGTGTGGGTGGGCGTGGTGTTGCTCATCAGGCGTGCCCCTCGGCGTCGTTTTCGTCGAACAGCGGCCGGATGTCCCGAGCTGCCATGATCTCGTCGTTGCTGGTGCCGGCCGCGACCATCGGCCACACCTGCGCATCCGCACCGACGATGAAGTCGATGACCACCGGGCGGTCGTTGATGGCCCGGGCCTGGTTGATGACGTCCTCGACGTCCTCGGCCCGCTCGCAGCGCAGCCCGACGCAGCCCAGCGCCTCGGCCAGCTTGACGAAGTCCGGGATCCGACGCGAGTGCGTGGCCAGATCGGTCTGGCTGTAGCGCTGGTCGTAGAACAGCGTCTGCCACTGCCGCACCATGCCCAGGTTGCCGTTGTTGATCAATGCCACCTTGATCGGCGCGCCTTCGATGGCACAGGTGGCCAGCTCCTGGTTGGTCATCTGGAAGCAGCCGTCACCGTCGATGGCCCACACCTCGGCCTCGGGGCGGGCGAACTTGGCACCCATGGCCGCCGGGACGGCGAAGCCCATGGTGCCGAGGCCACCGGAGTTCAGCCACGTCTTGGGGTTCTCGTACTTGACGAACTGCGCGGCCCACATCTGGTGCTGGCCGACCCCGGCGACATAGACCGCCTCGGGTCCGGCGATCTGACCCAGCTTCTCGATGACGTACTCGGGGCTCAGGCTGCCGTCGCTCTGCGGGCCGTAGCTCAGCGGGTAGGTCGTCTTGAGGCCGGACAGGTACTCCCACCAGGCGTCCAGTTTCAGTGCGGCACTGGTCGTTCCATCGCGGCGCAGCACCTCGATCAGATCGGTGATGACGGCCTTCACGTCACCCACGATGGGCACGTCGGCGTGCCGGTTCTTGCCGATCTCGGCGGGGTCGATGTCGGCGTGGATCACCTTGGCCTCAGGGGCGAACGAGGACAGCTGACCGGTGACGCGGTCGTCGAACCGGGTGCCGAGGGCGATCAGCAGGTCGCTCTTCTGCAACGCGCCCACCGCGGCCACGGTGCCGTGCATGCCCGGCATCCCCAGGTGCTGCGGGTGGCTGTCCGGGAACGCGCCGCGGGCCATGAGCGTGGTGACGACCGGGATACCGGTCAGCTCAGCCAGCTCGAGCAGTTCGGCACTGGCCTCACCACGGATCACACCACCACCGACGTAGAGGACCGGCTTGTGCGCGGCGGCGATCAGCTTGGCGGCCTCGCGCACCTGACGGCTGTGCGGCTTGGTGTTGGGCTTGTACCCGGGCAGGTCCATCTGCGGCGGCCAGGAGAAGGTGCACTGGGCCTGCAGGATGTCCTTGGGGACGTCGACGAGCACCGCGCCCGGGCGCCCCGAGCTGGCGATGTAGAAGGCCTCGGCCATCACCTGGGCGATGTCGTCACCGTTGCGCACCAGGAAGTTGTGCTTGGTGATCGGCATGGTCATGCCGGTGATGTCGGCTTCCTGGAAGGCGTCGGTGCCGATCAGGCTGCGACCCACCTGCCCGGTGATGGCCACCACGGGGATGGAGTCCATCTGGGCGTCGGCCAGCGGGGTGATCAGGTTGGTCGCGCCGGGGCCGGAGGTGGCCATCATCACGCCGACCTTGCCCGTCGCGTGGGCATAGCCGCTGGCGGCGTGGCCGGCGCCCTGCTCATGGCGGACCAGCACGTGGCGCAGCTTCTGCGAGTCGAACAGCGGATCGTAGACCGGCAGCACGGCGCCACCGGGGATCCCGAAGACGACGTCGACGCCGAGCTCTTCCAACGACCGGACGACCGCCTGGGCGCCGGTGAGCTGCTGCGGTGCAACCCGGTTGGGCTGACCCGTTTCTGATTTGGCGGTGCTTGCGCCGTTGGCAGGCGCGGTTCCCGACCGGGCTGGCGGTCGCGTTGTCGGTGCGCTCACGATGTCCTCTTCACGGTCTGCTTCACATTCCTCTTCAGGAAGTTCAATTTTTCATTGATTCCGGCGCGCTTGTGGGCAAATAAAAAACCCCCGTCAGCCGGTAGCTGTACGAGGGTGGCGCGTCGATGCGGTTTGCTATGCCCGGCAGAGGGCTAGCGCGGCATCAACGCGCCAACCAATTACTACGAGCAATCCGGGGTTCTGCATAGCACCCGACGGTAGCTGCCGTACAGGTTAAAGGTCAAATTGGTTCCGCCGAGGTCCGGTTGCCCGGTGACGCCGGCGGGCCGCCCGCCGGGTGGTGCAAGGATGAACCTGTGAGCGCACGATCGGCAACCGCCCCTGTCGTCATCCGGATATCGCCCATGGCGCACCTGGCAGTCGGATTCCTGACGCTCGGCCTGCTGACGCTGGTCCTGAGCAATCCGACCTGGTTCTCGGTGCTACTGGTGATCCCGATTGCGTTGTCGGCGGCCATCATCCGGTACCGCACGACCGCCGATGCCGACACCGTCACCGCGCGGTCGCTGACGCGCAGCCGCACGGTGTCGTGGACGGAGATCAAGGGGTTGCGGTTCGACCGGTCATCTTGGGCGATCGCAGATTTGAGCGACGGGACGGACCTGCGCCTGCCCGCCGTGACGTTCGCAACACTGCCGTTGCTCACCGAGGTGAGCGGCAGCCGCGTACCGAATCCGTACGCCTAACGGTTCAAACGACCTTCAGCGCCGTCTTAACCCAGCGGGTTGCCGCCGTTGAGCAGCACCCAGATGGCGATGCCGCCGGCCACGCCGAGCACCAGGGCCACGAACGAACCCACGAAGGGGCGCCGGGCCCAGCCGCGGCCGGCGTCGAATCCGTAGCGACCCGGCCCGGTCAGGATGATCGCGGCCGCGGCGACGACGACGATCAACCGGTATTCGGTGCCGTCGGTGATGACTTCCGCGAGGCGGGCCTGCTCATGCGCCGCCATCGCCGTGGCCAGCACCCCGTTGATCAGGTAGGCCAGCGCGCCGGCCGCCGCGATCGGGGTGAACAACCCGAGGACCAGCAGTACGCCGGCGGCGATCTGCCCGCCGGTGGCGGCGTAGGTCAGGATGTCGGCGTTCTTGAAGCCCATCTCGTCCAGCGACGAGTTGAACCCGTCCAACCCGGGGCCGCCCCACCAGCCGAAGGCCTTCTGCAGGCCGTGGATGATCATCAGCCCGCCCAGCGCGACGCGCAGGATCAGCAGGCCGAGGTCCTGGGTGCCGCGTCGACCGGCTGCCCGGACCCGGTCGTCGATGAACTCGTCACGCTCGATCTCCGCAGGTTCGGCCGCGAAGGGGCCCATGGGGGCGGGCCCTCCGGCTTGCACGTACGGCAGTGGCTCCGGGTCGGAGACCAGGCTGAATGCGGACTGGTCGCCCGATTTCGAGTCGTAGCGGGGAATGGCGGTGGTCTCGAAGTCGCCGCCGTAGTTCTCCGACGGCAGGTCGTCTTCGGGGTCGACCAGGCTGGCCCCGGCCGGCCTGGCGGAATCGTCCGAGTAACCCGGTCGTTGCCAGGCTTGTGGGTCCTGTGGGTGGCTGGTCACAGCTGCCAGGGTAAGTGCAAGTTCGGTCCGATCCGGGTATTTACCCCGGCGCTTCCGCCTGGTATCGACCTGCTACGGATACGACGGGCGGTCCCGACGTGGCGCGCACTGCCGAGCGATCCGTAATCTGGCGGCATGAAATCGCGCCGGCTGATGGGGGTGGCCGCCGTTCTGTGTGCCGCGATGCTTGTCGGGTCGGGCTGTGCCCGGTTCGACGCGGCCCAGTCCGAACCTTTCACCACCGAGCCCAAGATGGCACCGGGGCCGACCACGACACCCCCGCCGCCGCCACCGCTGCCGGCCAAGCCGTTCCCCAAGGAATGCAAGGCGACAGGGGTCATGCAGGGCTGCCTGGACAGCACCAGCGGTCTGATCATGCTGCCCGACAGCCAGTCCGCACTGGTCGCCGAGAGGCTCACCGGCGCGGTCAAGCAGGTGTCGGTGAAGGCCGAGCCGAAGGTCAAGGTGACGATCCCGGTCGATCCGTCCGGTGACGGCGGCCTGATGGACATCGTGCTGTCGCCGACCTACGGCCAGGACCGGCTGATGTACGCCTATATCAGCACTCCGACAGACAACCGCGTGATCCGCATCGCCGACGGCGACGTGCCGAAGCCCATCCTCACCGGCATCCCGAAGGGCGCCACCGGCAACATGGGGGCGCTGACGTTCACCAGCAAGACCACCCTGCTGGTGCAGACGGGCGATGCCGGCGACCCGGCATTGGCTGCCGACCCCGCATCGCTGGCAGGCAAGGTGCTGCGCATCGAGCAGCCCACCACCGTCAACCAGGCCCCGATCACCACGGCGCTCAGCGGCCTGGGTGGCGCGGGCGGCATGTGCGTCGATTCGTCGGACGGCTCGCTCTACGTCACCGACCGCACGCCGAGCGCCGACCGACTGCAGCGCATCACGAAGGATTCCAAGATCTCCACGGTGTGGACCTGGCCGGACCGGCCCGGCGTCGCCGGGTGCGCCGCCCTGGAGGGCACGGTGTTGGTGAACCTGGTCAACGTCAAGAAGACCGTCGCTGTACGCCTCGCACCGGATACCGGCGCGGTCACCGGTGACCCGGAGGTGGTCCGGGAGAACGTGCGCGGTCATGCGTGGGCGTTGCAGCTCTCCCCCGACGGCAACGTGTGGGGTGCGACCGTGAACCGGACCGCCGGCGATGCCGAGAACTTCGACGACGTCGTCTTCCCGCTGTTCCCGCAGGGCGGCGGCTTCCCGCGCAGCAATGCCGACAACACCTAGGGCACAAAACATTTCGGCCTAGATCGACTCTCCGGACCTGACCGGACCCGGCAGCGTCAATCGGTCGATATGAATACAACGCACACAATGTGCCCTTAGAAATGGTTCGTCTATCACGTACCATTACCCGGGTGCCTGACCGCCAGCGCCGCAGATATGCACCGCGGCTACCGCGTGAAGAGCGGCGCGAGCAACTGCTGGACGCAGCTTTGACGGTGCTCCACGATTGCCCCCTGCACGAGCTGACCATGGAGGGCGTCGCCGAGGCCGGTGGCGTCGGCAAACCCGTTCTCTATACCGCGTTTCGGACCCGCACCGAACTGGTGGCTGCGTTGCTCGTCCGCGAGCATCAGCGGGGCCTGAGCCAGGTCCTGACCACCCTGCCCGAGAATCTGTCGGTAACCGGACCGGCAGATGCCTACACGGCGACGGTCACCGGTTTCCTGCGCTGCGTGTTGGAGAATCCGGCCCGCTGGCGGCTCATCCTCACCGAACCCGACACCGCGCCGCGGGATGTCCACGCAGCGGTCCGCAACGCCCGCAACCAGATCCTCGCGGAGCTCGAGCAAATGGCGAAGGCGGGCATAGCGGTGGATCCCCGGCTTTCCGCACTGGATCCCGAGCTTCTCGGCCACACCTTGCTGTCGTTCGCGGAGATGCTCGGCCGTCTGGCTGTGCACGACCCCGCCAGCTACCCGCGCGAACGGCTCGAACAATATGCCGCCGCTGCGATGACGATGTTCGCCGGCTCGGTCAAGTAGCCGCGGCTACCCGTTCTGACCGCAGGCCGCCAGCACCAGCTCGCGAACCCGGGCCGCGTCGGCCGAGCCCTTGGTTGCCTTCATCACCGCACCGACGATCGCCCCGGCGGCCTGGACCTTGCCACCGCGGATCTTGTCCGCGACATCGGGGTTGGCGGCCAGCGCCTCGTCCACCGCAGCCTGGATCACCGAGTCGTCGCGCACGAGTGCCAGCCCGCGGTCGGCCATCACCTGCTCGGGTTCGCCCTCGCCGGCCAGCACTCCCTCGATGACCTGGCGGGCCAGTTTGTTGGACAGCTTGCCCTCGTCGACGAGCTTGACCACGGCGGCGACCTGGGCCGGGGTGATCGGCAATGTCTCGAGCTCGACCCCGGACTCGTTCGCCTTCTGCACCAGGAAGTTGCCCCACCAGGCTCGGGCGGCCTCGCTGGAGGCGCCGTGGGAGACGGTGGCGGCCACCAACTCCACCGCACCGGCGTTGACCAGGTCACGCATCACCTCGTCGGAGATGCCCCAGTCCTGCTGAATCCGCTTGCGTGCCAACCACGGCAGCTCAGGGATGGTTTGACGCAGTCGTTCGACGAGCTCTGCGTCGGGGGCGACAGGCTCGAGGTCGGGCTCGGGAAAGTACCGGTAGTCCTGCGCGGTCTCCTTGCTGCGGCCCGGCGAGGTGTAGCCGTCCTCGTGGAAATGCCGTGTCTCCTGGGTGACCGTGCCACCGGAATTGAGAACCGCTGCCTGGCGGCGCATCTCATACCGGACGGCAACCTCGACGCTCTTGAGCGAGTTCACGTTCTTGGTCTCGGTGCGGGTGCCGAACTCGGTGGCCCCGACCGGCTTGAGTGACAGGTTCGAGTCGCACCGCATCGACCCCTGGTCCATCCGGACATCCGATACACCCAAGCCACGCAACAGGTCTCGCAGCGCGGTCACATAAGCACGGGCGATCTCGGGTGCCCGCGCCCCGGTGCCCTCGATGGGCCTGGTGACAATCTCGATCAGCGGAACACCGGCTCGGTTGAAATCAGCGAGCGAGGTCGTCGCCCCCGCGATACGGCCGGTGTCGCTGCCAAGGTGGGTCAGCTTGCCGGTGTCCTCCTCCATGTGCGCACGCTCGATCTCGACGCGGAAGGTGGTGCCATCGTCGAGCGGCACGTCGAGGTATCCGTCGATCGCGATCGGCTCGTCGTACTGCGAGATCTGGTAGTTCTTCGGCTGGTCCGGGTAGAAGTAGTTCTTCCGGGCGAACCGGCCCCACGGCGCGATATCGCAGTTGAGTGCGAGGCCGATGCGGATCGCCGACTCGACCGCCGCCTCGTTGAGCACCGGCAGCGAACCGGGCAGCCCCAGGCACACCGGGCAGACCAGGGTGTTGGGCTCGGCACCGAACCGGTTGGCGCAGCCGCAGAACATCTTGGTGGCCGTGGACAGCTCGACGTGTACCTCCATGCCCATCACGGGCTCATAGGTGGCGATGACGTCGTCGTAGTCAACGAGTTCAGCGGTAGCGACAGACATGCCGTCGATCCTAGTGGGGCGGCGTTTCAGGCCAGTCCGGGGTGGACGCCGGGGATCAGGCCGGCCGCGGCCGACAACCGGCGCAGCAGGTGGCGCAGCGCGGTGCGCTCCTCGTCGGACAGCGACGCGGTCACCTCATCCTCGAGCGCACGGCCGGCGGAGTCGAGAGCCGGGACCAGTTCCCGTGCCCGCCCGGTCAGAGATACGGCGAATGCCCGCCGGTCATCTGGATGCGGCCGGCGTTCGACGAGGCCCTCGGCCTCCAGCGTGTCGATCAGCGCGACCATCACATTGCGGTGCAGCCCGAGGCGTTCGCAGAGCTCGCGTTGCGACTGCCCGTCGACTCCGGCCAGCGCCAGCAGAACCGCGGTGGCCCTGGGATGCAGCCCCAACGGCTCCAGCTTGGCCCTGAAGCCATCGGCCACATACGCGCCGAGCTGGGACAGCAGGAACGGGATGCGCTCGTCGAGAGCGGACACACCGGTCGGTTCCTCAGCCATGCCGCCAACACTAGCACCGTTGGTGATTGTCTTATAGCGTGATTATCACTATTAGTGACTAATTGGGAGGCAACATGCGAATCGTCATCTTCGGCGCCAACGGGGCAACCGGACGTCTGCTCACCCGCCGGGCCCTCGACGCCGGGCACAGCGTCGTGGCAGTCACCCGCCACCCCGAGGCGTTCCCCGTTACCGGCGCCGCACTCACCGTGGCCGAGGCCGACGTGCGGGACGCGGACGCGGTCACCGCCGCCGTCGACGGCGCCGACGCAGTGCTGTCCACCCTCGGCGTCACGTTCACGATGGATCCCGTCGACACCTACTCGGCCGGCGTGGGCAACATCGTCACGGCGATGCGCCGGACCGGGGTCGAGAGGTTGACCGTCGTGAGTTCCACCGCCGTCGCCGACTATCCCGGCCGCACCGATACGCCATTCGCGCTGCGTCTGGTCCAGCCCGTGATCAGCCGCATCTTCGGCAGGACCCTCTACGCCGACATGCGCCGCATGGAGGACGTCGTGGCCGCCAGTGGACTGAACTGGACGATCGTGCGGCCGTCGGGCCTGTTCGACCTGCCGAACGTCACCGACTACATTGCCGGCCAGTGCGACCCGGTGGGCGCGTTCACCTCACGCACCGACCTTGCCGACTACCTGCTGAAGCTGGCCGATTCACCGGAAACCGGTGCGACCGTGACGGTTTCGACGACAGCCGACACCCCGTCCATGTGGCAGCTGCTACGCCGCGAGGCGCTCAAGAGCGCATGAATATCGCCCGCGGACCCAGGCCTAGCCGAAGAACTCGGCGGCGTCGTCGTAACGGGACTGCGGTACCAGTTTGAGGTGGCGGGTCGCATCGGCCAGCGATACCCGGCCGATGTCCTGCCCCTGCAACGACACCATCATCCCGAACTCACCGGCATGCGCGGCGTCGGCCGCGTTCACACCGAACCGAGTGGCCAGTACGCGGTCATAAGCCGTCGGGGTACCGCCACGCTGCACGTGGCCGAGGACCGTGACGCGCACATCCTTTTTGATCCGCTTCTCCACCTCGAGCGCCAATTGCTGTGCCACACCGGTGAATTTCTCATGCCCGAACTCGTCCATGCCGCCCTGACGTAGTTGCATGGTGCCCTCGGCCGGCTTCGCCCCCTCTGCCACCACGCAGATGAAGTGTGACGATCCGTGCTGGAACCGCTTCTTGACCAGCCGGCACACTTCCTCGACGTCGAAGGGCTGCTCGGGGATCAGGGTCATGTGCGCGCCCGACGCCAGCCCGGCGTTGAGTGCGATCCAGCCGGCATGCCGGCCCATCACCTCGACCAGCATGACGCGCTGGTGCGATTCCGCGGTGCTGTGCAACCGGTCGATGGCCTCGGTCGCCACCTGCAGGGCCGTGTCGTGGCCGAAAGTCACATCCGTGCAGTCGATGTCGTTGTCGATGGTCTTGGGCACGCCGACCACCGGGACATTCTCCTCGGACAACCAGTGCGCGGCGGTCAATGTGCCTTCACCGCCGATCGGGATCAACACGTCGATCCCGTTGTCTTCGAGTGTCTGTTTGATCTGATCCAGGCCCGCCCGCAGCTTGTCCGGGTTGACCCGCGCGGTGCCCAACATGGTTCCGCCCTTGGCCAACAACCGATCATTGCGATCATCGTTGGCCAACTGGATGCGGCGATCCTCCAACAACCCTCGCCAGCCGTCGAGAAATCCGACCACCGACGAGCCGTAGCGCTGGTCGCAGGTACGCACCACCGCCCGGATCACCGCGTTCAGGCCAGGACAATCACCGCCGCCGGTGAGAACTCCGATGCGCATGGGCACCATCTTGCCCCGCCCGGCACGACCGTGCCGGGCATAAGGGCGTGCTGCCTACAACGCGCTGGGCAACGGGCCGCGGGCGGCCTCGTAGGCCGCGCCGACGCGGTACAGCCGGTCATCGGCCAGGGCCGGCGCCATGATCTGCAGACCGACCGGCAGGCCGTCGTCGGGCGACAGACCCGACGGCACCGACATGCCGCAGTGGCCGGCCAGGTTCAACGGCAACGTGCACAGGTCGAACAGGTACATGGCCAACGGATCGTCGACCTTCTCCCCCAGCCGGAATGCAGTGGTCGGGGTCGCCGGGGACACCAGGACGTCCACGTTCTGGTAGGCCTGCTCCAGGTCGCGGGCGATCAGGGTCCGCACCTTCTGCGCCTGGTTGTAGTAAGCGTCGTAGTAGCCCGCCGACAACGCGTAGGTACCGATCATGATCCGGCGCTTGACCTCGGGCCCGAACCCGGCGGCCCGGGTCAACGCCATGACCTCCTCGGCGCTGTGCGTGCCATCATCACCCACCCGTAGCCCGAATCGCATCGCGTCGAACCGTGCCAGGTTGCTCGACACTTCCGACGGCAGGATGAGGTAGTAGGCGTCCATCGCGTGGTCGAAGTGCGGGCAGTCGACCTCGGTGACCTCGGCGCCGAGCGCGGTCAGCTGGGCCACTGCGGCATTGAACGACTCCAGCACGCCGGGCTGGTAACCCTCGCCCCGCAGCTGCTTGACGACACCGACGCGCACGCCCTTGAGATCGCCTGCTGCTCCGGCCCGGGCGGCACCGACCACGTCGGGCACCGGGGCGTCGACGGAGGTGGAGTCGCGGGGATCGTGGCCGGCGATCACCTGGTGCAGCAGCGCGGTGTCGAGCACCGTGCGCGCACACGGCCCGCCCTGATCCAACGAGGACGCGCAGGCGATCAGGCCGTAGCGCGAGACCGTGCCGTACGTCGGCTTGACACCCACGGTCGCGGTCAGCGCGGCGGGCTGACGGATCGATCCGCCGGTATCGGTGCCGATCGCCAGCGGAGCCTGATAGGCGGCCAGCGCCGCAGCGCTACCGCCGCCCGACCCACCGGGCACCCGCTCGGTGTTCCACGGGTTACGGGTCGGTCCGTAGGCCGAATTCTCGGTCGACGATCCCATGGCGAATTCGTCCATGTTCGTCTTGCCGAGGATCGGGATACCTGCGGCGCGCAGCTTGGCGGTCACGGTCGCGTCGTACGGTGCGCGCCAGCCTTCGAGGATCTTGGATCCCGCGGTGGTCGGCATGTCGGTGGCGGTGAAGACGTCCTTGAGCGCCAACGGAACCCCGGCCAGCGGCGAGGGCAGCGTCTCGCCCGCGGCGACGGCCGCGTCGATCCGGGCCGCCTCGGCCAGCGCCGAATCGGCAGCCACGTGCAGGAAGGCGTTGAAGCGCTCGTCGGTCTCGGCGATCTGGTCCAGGTGGGCCCGGGTCACCTCGGTCGAGGAGACCTCCTTGGCCGCGATCTGGGCACCCAGGGTCGCCGCATCGCTACGGATCAGCTCACTCATGCTCGTCATTCACCCTCTCCGAGAATCCGCGGCACGGCGAAGCGGCCGTCTTCGGCGCGCGGCGCCGCAGCCAGCGCCTCCTCCTGCGTCAGGCACGGCACGACGACGTCAGGGCGGCTGACATTCACGTCCTTCAGCGGGTTGCCCGTCGCCTCCACGCCGGTGACGTCGACGGACTGGATCTGGCTGACATGGCCGAGGATGGCATCCAGCTGGCCGGCGAAACTGTCCAGTTCGTCGTCGGTCAACGCCAGACGCGCCAGACGCGCCAGATGGGCAACCTCGTCTCGGGAGATCTTCGACACGACAAAGCAGCCTAGTCAAAGCAGTAGAACTGCCACACAGCGGCAGCACACCCAGCCATGCACCGGCATGCCCCGAGACTCCCCCTGTGCAACAGTTATACGTGTGCCTTCGTATCTGCTCCGGGTCCAGCTAGAGGACCGACCAGGCAGCCTCGGCTCGCTCGCCGTGGCGCTCGGGTCGGTCGGCGCCGACATCCTGTCCCTCGACGTCGTCGAGCGCGGAACCGGCTACGCCATCGATGATCTGGTCGTCGACCTGCCGCAGGGCTCGATGCCCGACAGCTTGATCACCGCCGCCGAAAACCTGTCCGGCGTCTATGTCGACAGCATCCGGCCCCATACCGGACTGTTGGAGGCGCACCGCGAACTCGAGTTGATCGATCACGTCGCGGCGGCCCGCTCGAAGGCACAACGGCTGCAGGTGCTCGCCGAAGAAGCACCACGAGTTCTGCGGGTCGGCTGGTGCACGGTGGTCCGGTCCACCGGTGACGGAGTGGAACGGGTCGCCGCGAGCCACGGCGCACCCGAGACCCAGGCACAGTCGGCGCCGTGGCTGCCGTTGGAACGGGCTTCGACGCTCAACGGCACCGAGCCATGGGTGCCGCAGGTCTGGAGTGACATGGACACCACGCTGGCCGCCGCACCACTGGGCGACCACAACACCGCGATCCTGCTGGGCCGCCCCGGCGGTCCAGGGTTCCGGCCGTCGGAGGTGGCGCGGTTGGGTTACCTGGCCGGGATCGTCGCGACGATCCTGCGTTGAATTGGACTAGCCTTCGTCGGCCGTAGCCTCATCGGCGGCCGGGGGGCCCTCGGCGAGCAGCGTGCGGAACCCGTCCTCGTCCAGGATCGGGACCCCGAGTTCGACGGCCTTGTCGTACTTGGATCCGGGCGCATCCCCGGCCACCACGTACGCGGTCTTCTTCGACACCGAGCTGGCGGCCTTGCCGCCGCGGCTGATGATGGCCTCCTTGGCCTCATCGCGGGAGAACCCGGGCAGTGAGCCGGTCACCACGATCGACAGACCTTCCAGCGTGCGCTCGATGCTCGCGTCGCGCTCGTCGGCCATCCGGACCCCGGCGGCCCGCCACTTGTCCACGATGGCGCGGTGCCAGTCGACGGTGAACCAGTCGATAACCGCGGCGGCGATGGTCGGGCCCACGCCTTCCACCGCGGCGAGCTGTTCTTCGGAGGCCGCGACGATGGCGTCCAGGCTGGCGAACTCCGTGGCCAAGGCACGTGCCGCGGTGGGCCCGACATGGCGGATCGACAAGGCCACCAGGACCCGCCACAGCGGTTGGGCCTTGGCCTTGTCGAGATTGGCCAGCAGGCGCTTGCCGTTGGCCGACAGTTCGCCGGCCTTGGTGGTGAACAGCTCGGTGCGCAGCAACTGGTCGGCGGTCAGGGTGAACAGATCGCCCTCGTCGGCGATCACCCCGGCCTGCAGCAGCGCAGTGGCAGCCTCGTAACCGAGCCCCTCGATATCGAACGCGCCGCGACCCGCGACGTGAAACACCCTCTCCCGCAACTGCGCCGGGCAACTGCGGGTGTTCGGGCAGCGGATGTCGGCGTCGCCCTCCTTGGCCGGGGCCAAGACGGTGCCGCACTCGGGGCAGTTGGTCGGCATGACGAATGCGTGCTCGGATCCGTCGCGGAGATCGACCACCGGGCCGAGCACCTCGGGGATGACGTCGCCGGCCTTGCGGATCACCACGGTGTCGCCGATCAGCACCCCCTTGCGCTGAACTTCGGTCGCGTTGTGCAGCGTGGCCAGGCCGACGGTCGAGCCGGCCACCTTGACCGGTTCCATGTAGGCGAACGGGGTGACCCGGCCGGTCCGTCCCACGCTCACCCGGATGTCGAGCAGCTTCGTGGTGGCCTCTTCCGGTGGGTACTTGTAGGCCACTGCCCAGCGGGGTGCGCGTGAGGTCGAGCCGAGCCGACGTTGCAGTGCCACCTCGTCGACCTTGACGACCAGGCCGTCGATCTCGTGGTCGACGTCATGGCGGTGCTCACCCCAGTAGGCGATCCGCTCGGCGACCGCGGCGACGCCGGACACCTTGGCCGTGTGTTCGGACACCGGCAGGCCCCACTGGTCCAGCGCCCGGTAGGCGTCATGCAACGATTTGAACGGGAAACCTGCAGCGCTTTCTATGTGGCCGAGCCCGTGACAGATCATCCGCAACCGGCGACGCGCGGTGACCGCAGGATTCTTCTGGCGCAGCGAGCCCGCCGCGCTGTTCCGTGGGTTGGCGAAGGGCGGCTTACCCTCGGCGACCAATCCTGCGTTGAGCTCCTCGAAGTCGGCGACCCGGAAGAACACCTCGCCACGTACTTCCAGTACCGCGGGCACCGGGAACTCGTCAGACGCGGTCAGCTGCTCGGGGATGTCGGAGATGGTGCGGGCGTTGAGTGTCACGTCCTCACCGCTGCGTCCGTCGCCGCGGGTTGCCGCCCGAACCAGCCGCCCGTCGCGGTAGACCAGTGCGAGCGCGACGCCGTCGATCTTGAGCTCGCACAGATAATGTGCGGCATCGCCCGTCTCCCCGCTGATCCGGGCTGCCCAGGCCGACAGCTCATCGGAATCGAACACGTTGTCCAGGGACAGCATCCGTTCGAGATGCTCGGCCGGGGCGAATTCGGTGGCGAACCCGGCGCCACCGACCAGTTGGGTCGGGGAATCGGGTGTCCGCAGGTCGGGGTGCTCCTCCTCGAGCGCCTGCAATTCGCGCAGCAGCACATCGAAATCGGCATCCGAGATGACCGGTGCGTCTTTGACGTAGTAGCGGAACTGGTGCCCCCGCACCTCGTCCGCGAGTTCCTGCCAACGTCGCCGCACGTCGGCATCGGCCTGTTCAGGCAGCACGGCGTCGGCAGGTCCGGTCGGCTCATCGCTCACCCTGGCAGGCTATCGGAGCCATCTGACGCCCCCATTAACCTTGGGGCATGCCGCACCCGATCATGTTCAGCGACGACGACTTGGGCCTGGCCGAACTTCGCACCGTTGCCCTGGGGTTTCCCGAGGCATTCGAGAAGGTTTCGTGGGGCAGGCCGGTTTTCTGCGCGCCGAAGATGTTCGCCATGTACGGCGGGAACGTCAAACCCGAGAGCCGCGGCGAGATGGTGCCCTATCCACATTCGCTGCTGATCAAGGTCGACGAGAGCGACCGCCGCGCGCTCGAACAGGACAGCCGCTTCTTCTTTCCGGCCTACATGGGCCCCTTCGGCTGGCTCGGTCTGGACTTCACTGCGGCGAAGGTGGATTGGACCGAGGTCCACGAACTCATCGACGCCTCGTTCCGCCTGGTCGCCTCACGGCGGCTCATCAAACAACTCGACGAGAACTGATCGGAAACAGCCATGAGTTTTGCCAGCCCTTTCCCCGACGTCGACCTGCCGACTGTCAGCGTCTACGACTACCTGTTCGCCGACATGTCCCCGGCCGACGCGGACCGGATCGCCTTGGTGGACGCCAAGTCCGGTACCGAAACCAGCTACGGCGATCTGGTCAGCCGGATCGACGCGTTCGCCGGCGGGTTGGCGGCCCGCGGGATCGGTGTCGGTGACGTGGTCGCACTGCTGTCCCCCAACAGTTCGGGTTTCGCGATCGCGTTCCACGGCATCCTGCGCGCCGGCGCCACCGCCACCACCGTCAACGCGCTGTTCACCGCGCGGGACATCACCAAGCAGCTCAAGGATTCGAAGGCCCGCCTGCTGGTCACGGTGAGCGCGCTGCTGCCCCAGGCATTGGAAGGAGCCGCCGCCGCGGGCTTGGATACCGAGGACGAGGTGGTGGTGCTCGACGGCGCCGGACTCGGCGCCGTCGGCCCGGCGCCCGAGGTGAGCTTCGATCCGGCCACCCATCTGGCGGCGCTCCCCTACAGCTCGGGCACCACGGCCAACCCCAAGGGTGTCATGCTCACCCACGCCAACCTGACCGCCAACGTCGCCCAGATCCGCCCGTTGCAGGGCTTGACCGCCGATGACCGGCTGTTGGCCGTGCTGCCGTTCTTCCACATCTACGGTATGACGGTGCTGCTCAACGCCGCCCTGCATGCGCGCGCCCAACTGGTCATCATGCCGTCGTTCGATCTCGGTGAATTCCTGGGCAACATCGCGGACCGCCGGTGCACGTTCGTCTACATCGCCCCGCCGGTGGCCGTCGCGCTGGCCAAGCACCCGCTGGTCGATTCCTATGACCTGTCCTCATTGCGGGCCGTCCTCTCCGGTGCGGCCTCCCTCGACGCCGATCTGGGTCGCGCGGTGGCAGATCGATTGAGCTGCACGGTTTCTCAGGGATACGGCATGAGCGAGTTGAGCCCGGTCAGCCACATCACCCCGCACGACGGCGGACTGGCATCGGTGGGCACGGTCGCACCGCTGGACTCCTGCGGGTGGACTGTCCCCAACGGCGTGAGCAAGCTGGTCGACCCCGACACCGGCAAGGAAATCGAGATCCCGGCAGAGGGTTTGAGCGAAACCGGCGAACTCTGGTTCAAGGGCCCCAACGTGATGGCCGGCTACCTCAACAACGAGGCGGCCACGCAGGAGACCGTCGACGCCGAAGGCTTCCTGCACACCGGAGATCTGGCGCAGGTCGATTCCAACGGCTGCGTCTACGTCGTCGACCGGCTGAAGGAACTCATCAAATACAAGGGCTACCAAGTGCCGCCGGCCGAGCTGGAGGCCGTCCTGCTGGGCCACCCCGGCATCGCCGATGCCGCGGTGATCGGGGTACAGGACAAGGAATCCGGCGAGGAAGTGCCGAAAGCCTTTGTGGTCAAACAGCCTTCATCAGAGTTGAGCGCCGACGAGGTGATGACCTTCGTGGCCGGCCTGGTGGCGCCCTACAAGAAGGTGCGCCAGGTCGAATTCATCGACGCGATCCCCAAGTCGTCGGCCGGCAAGATCCTGCGCCGGGAACTGCGCGGCGGCTAGACCACTTTGTCACGCCAGAGTGACACTCGGCGTCGACAGCCACGCTGGCGTGACAATGGGCGAACGAGTCGTTCGCTACTCCTCGACGTAGGCCCGCAGTCGGTCGATTGCACTGTCCCAGCGCTGCGACAGCGCTGTCAGGTAGTCGCTGGCCTGCACCAGCGGCTCGGGCTGGATCCGCCAGATGCGTTCGCGGCCCTTGCGGTCGCTGGTCACCAATCCCACCGCCTCCAGTAGCAGTAAGTGCTTGGTCGCGGCCTGACGGGTCACCGAGATCACCTGCGTCAGTTGCACTGTCGAGCACGGCCCGCCCTCGCACAGTCGGGTGACGATGCGCAGCCGGTTGGGATCGCCGAGCGCATTGAAGAACGGGGACAGTGGTTCCGCCGAACCGACCGAGGTGCTCACACCGGCTCGCCGAGGGCAAGGTACTTGCGGACCATCTCGGTCTGGTGGGCCCAACCCTCACTGTTGGCCTCGAACGCCGACCTCCGCCGCGCCTCGGGAATCGCATCGAACCCGGATTCGACGATGCGCAACAGCACGCCGCCCTCGGATTCGGTCAAGGTGAACTCCACGAGCGTCGTGGGCGCCTCGGGCTCGCGGGCGCCCGGTTCGACGGCGTAGGGATGCCAGCGGTAGGCCAACCGGTGCGGCGCCTCCACCGCGACGATGTGCCAGGCGTCGGCCTCCCCGGCGTAGGGCTCCTGCATCGCGGCGACCTCCTCGTCGACCTCGGTCGGGGTCATCACCCCGTTGACCGATTTCCCGGCGACGAACGGCCCGTCGAAGCGCACACCGAACCAGCGGCCGAACTCCTTCGAATTGCTGATGGCCCGCCACACCCGGTCCAGCGGCGCCTTGAGCAGAACTTCTTTTTCGATCCGGTCGGTACTCATATGCAACCTTTCAGTTGCTTCTTAGCGTAGGAGCCTTCGCAATCAAGCGCAACCTTTTAGTTGCTTTTTTCAGATGGCGTCCGGATCTTCGGCGAAGGCGTCGGCGGCCTTCTGCGTGAGTTCCACCGCGGTGCGCGCCCACTTCGCGGTGGCGCCGGCCAGCCCACAGGCCGGCGTGATGCCGATCCGGTCGCGAAGGACCGGCCTGCCGAAACCGAGTCGGTCCGTCAACGCAGCGGCCGCCTTGGCAACCTCTTCGGCCGAGGGCCTGCCCTCAGGAGCCGTCGAGGGCACCACGCCGAGCAACACCGTCCGGCCCGAGTCGACGAACTCCCCGATTCCGTCCAGATCAGCGGGTGTCAAGGTCGAAACATCGACCGAGACGGCGTGAACAGCACTGCGCAACAACGCTTTCCACGGCAGATCGGGCGCACAGCTGTGCAGCGCGACCTCCGACCCGGTCGCAGCCACGCACGCGTCGAGCAGGTTCATCGCCAGAGGCTCGTCCACCGGATGCACCGGGGTGAAACTCGTGACCCCGGACAGCCGCCCCGCCAGTGCAGCGGGCAGCGACGGCTCGTCCAGCTGGACCACCACCGGGGTCTCCAACCGCCGGGCCACCTCCGCCCGGTGAACCGCCAACCCCTCGGCGAGGGAGGCCGAAAGATCCCGCAGCGCACCGTGATCGGTGATGGCGCGATGACCGTTGGGCAGCTCCAGCTGGGCCGCCAGCGTGATCGGACCCGGAGCCTGCACCTTCACCGCACGACCGCTACCCCGCAGGCCGGCGCGCTCCCACGCCTCCTCCAGCGCGTCGATGTCCTCACCGAGCAGGCTCACCGCCCGGCGAAGCGCAGCGCTACGCCCCGGGGCGATGCGGTACCCGCGCGGCACGGTGTCGATACCGATGTCGACCAGCAGGGCCCCGGCCCGGCCGATCAGATCGGCACCGATCCCCCTGGCCGGAAGCTCCACGAGGTGTGACAGGGTGTGCAGCTCACCTACGACGACTTCTGCGGCAGTCCGCGGCTCTGTCCCCGGCCAGGACCCGATACCGGTGGCCGTCGAGAAAACACTCATGCGAAAACACTCACGCGCGTGCGATGGTCGCGCTGGCGATGACCTCGTCGCCCTCGGCATCGGGCCGGTACAGCACCACGGTCTGCCCGGGAGCGACCCCGCGCAGCGGCGCCCGCAGGGACAGCACCAACCTGCCGTCGCACAGCTCGGCCACCGCGTCGGTGATGCCGCCGTGTGCGCGCACCTGAATCTGGCATTCCACCGGTCCGTCGATCGGGGTCCCGCTGGTGAATACCGGCTTGTCGCCGAACAACTCCCGCACCTCGAGATCCTCGGCAGGCCCGACCCGCACGGTGCCCGTCTCGGCGTCGATCGCGGTGACATACCGCGGCCGGCCATCGGCTCCCGGTCCCGGAATACCCAGGCCCTTGCGCTGCCCGATCGTGAAACCGTGCACGCCTTCGTGCTCGGCGAGCACCGTGCCGTCGTTGTCGAGCACCGCTCCGGGCCTGATACCGATGCGGGCGCCCAGGAACGCCTGGGTGTCCCCCGACGGAATGAAGCAGATGTCATGACTGTCCGGCTTTTTCGCGACCGCCAGACCACGCTCGGCGGCCTCGGCCCGGATCTGGGGCTTGGGCGTGTCACCGATCGGGAAGATCGCATGTGCCAACTGCTCGGCCGTCAGCACACCCAGCACGTAGGACTGGTCCTTGTCGGCATCGACGGCGCGCCGCAACCTGCCGTCGGCCAACCGCGCGTAGTGACCGGTGGCCACCGCGTCGAAACCTAGCGCCAGGGCCCGCGCCGCCAGCGCGGAGAACTTGATCCGCTCATTGCACCGCACACAGGGGTTGGGAGTCTCGCCGCGGGCGTAGGACTCGACGAAGTCGTCGATCACGTCGTCCTTGAACCGGTCGGCGAAATCCCACACATAGAACGGGATGTCGAGGATGTCGGCCACCCGGCGGGCATCGCCCGCGTCTTCCTTGGAGCAGCAACCCCGCGATCCGGTGCGCAACGTGCCGGGCGCCGACGAGAGCGCCATGTGCACTCCGACGACATCGTGACCGGCGTCGACCATACGGGCAGCGGCCACCGAGGAATCCACGCCGCCGCTCATCGCGACCAGGACTCTCATGAGAAGGCCCTCCCCGCACTGGCCAGTGCCGCCTGCCGGGCCCGCTCGACCGCCGCGGGCAGCACGTCCAGCACCGCGTCGACATCAGCGTCGGTGCTGGTGTGCCCCAACGAGAATCGCAGAGATCCCCGGGCCGTGACAGGATCGGCACCCATCGCGATCAGAACATGTGACGGCTGCGCCACGCCGGCCGTACACGCCGACCCGGTGGAGCACTCGACGCCCTTGGCGTCGAGCAGCATCAGCAGCGAATCGCCTTCGCAGCCACGGAAAGTGAAGTGTGTGTTGGCGGGCAGCCGGCCGGCTCCACGGGGCCCGTTCAGGTAGGTGTCCTCGATCATGGACAGCACGCCCTCGATCAGCCTGTCCCGCAACGCCTGCACCCGCGAGCTGTGTTCGGCCAGCCCGCCGATGGCCACCTCGGCCGCCGCGGCCATCGCCACGGCACCGGCCACATCCGGGGTCCCGGAGCGTACGTCGCGCTCCTGCCCGCCGCCGTGCAGCAGGGGCACGCAGGCGGTGTCCCGACGCAGGACCAGCGCGCCGACGCCCATCGGGCCGCCGAACTTGTGGGCGGCCACGCTCATCGCCGCCAGTCCGGTCTCGCCGAAATCGACGGGGACCTGGCCGACGGCCTGAATGGCGTCGCTGTGCATCGGGATGTCGAGCTCGGCCGCGACGGAAGCCAGTTCGGCGATCGGCATGATCGTGCCGACCTCATTGTTGGCCCACATGATGCTGACCAGGGCAACGTCAGCGGGCCCGCCGCCGGCCTCGAGCGCCGAGCGCAGTGACTCGGGTGTGACGACGCCCTCGGCGTCGACCGGGAGCCAGGTCACCTCGGCGTCCTCATGGTCGACGAGCCACTGCACGGCATCGAGAACGGCGTGATGCTCGACGGCGGTCGTGACGATGCGGCGCCGCTTCGGCTCGGCGTCGCGGCGGGCCCAGTAGATGCCCTTGACGGCGAGGTTGTCGCTCTCGGTGCCACCGGCGGTGAAGATCACCTCCGACGGCCGGCAGCCCAGCAGGCGCGCCAGCGTCTCGCGGGCCTCCTCCATCCGGCGCCGTGCCAGGCGCCCCGAACCGTGCAGCGAGGAGGCGTTGCCCACGTTCGCCAGCGCAGCCGTCATCGCTTCAATGGCGGCTGGGTGCATCGGGGTGGTGGCGGCGTGATCGAGATAGACCGGCCTGCCCGCGGAGGAGCTCATAACCTCTCCAGGATAGCCGCTGGCAGGCGACCCGCCCGCCGGCCGCCTCAGGCGACCAGAATGTGCGCGGGAGCCCCAGGAAGCTCCTGGTGGCCCCGCACCACTGCCTCGCAGCGTCCGGCCAGCGCCCGACGGTCCTCCCCGGGCAGTTGCAGCGACCCGACGTGGACGTGACATACCGTGCGACGCGCGGTGATGACCCGCCGCACCGACCGCAACAGGGTGTCCTCGCCCACAAAGGCCGGAATCGTCGACGGGCGGCCGTCGCGGTGACGGTAGTCCAGCCGCAGTGGCTGCACCGGCCGGGCCGCATCGATCGCGGCCTGGAACATCGCCGGCCGGAACGGGCCGTACGCCAACCCGCACCAGGTCGTACCCTCCGGGAAGGCCACCACGGTGTGTCCGGCCCGCAGACGTTCGGCCACGGTGTTGACCACCGCGGGCAGTCGGCGCAGGCTGCCCCGGTCGATCGGGATCACCTTCATCACCCGGGCCAGCCGGCCCAGCGCGGGCCATTCCACCAGATCCGCGCGGGCCACGAAGGAGCCGGGCAGCACTGCCCCGACCGTGAAGATGTCCAGCCACGACACGTGACCGGTAACCACGAGCACCCCTTGCAGATTACGAATAGGGCCGCCCGACAATGCGATTCGCACCCCGAAGCAGCGCAGCATCAGCCGGCAGTAGAACCGCTGCAGGTGCCAGCGGCCCGGCATCGGCACTGCCAGCAGCACTGCCCCCGGGAACAGGACGATCGCCATGACGACGCGCACCGTGGTGCGCACCCACACCACCGGCCGCCTACCGGCGTCCGCACCGTCCACGTGCACACAGCTGGAGTCACACGACGCCCTGGGCAGCCACGGGTGCTGGAAGGTCGCGGTGGTCACGACGCGTCCCCGGCCACCCCGCCGGCCATGTCGGCGGCCGCCGAGACCGAGCGCAGGCGCTTGAGGTAGCGAACGTCCGCGCGGCGCTTGTCCAGCAGGGCCGGGAAATCCCCCACCCCGAAGTCGGGGTCGTGGGCGGGTTCCCCGCACACCTGCGCACCGAGGCGCAGATAGCCGCGCATCAGGGGCGGCACCGTCGTCCGTGACGGCGGGTCGATGTCGTCGAGCACCACCGGCCGGTACGGGTACACGGTGTGCTCAGCGGGTGCCGCGTGGCGGCGCCGCACGAAGTCGCGGACCCCGCGGATCTGGGTTCCGGGCGGCCCGTCGGCATTGCCTGCGACCGGAACCGATACGCAGCCGGTCACGTAGTCGTACCCGGAACGGTCGAGGTAGGCCAGGATGCCTGCCCACATCAGCAGGACGACGGCTCCGTTGCGGTGGTCGGTCCGCACCACCGCGCGGCCCATCTCGACCAGGGACGGCCGCAGCGCGTCGAGACCGCGTACGTCGAACTCGGTGGCGGTGTACAGCCCGCCCGCGGCGATGGCGCCCGGTGGCGGCAGCATCCGGTAGCAACCCACCAGCTCACCGGTGCGGTCCTCCCGGACCAGCAGGTGGTCGCAGTGCTCGTCGAATCGGTCGGCGTCACGTCCATCGGTGGCCCCGGCCAGAGCGAATCCGGGTTCGGAGGTGAACACGTCGTGCCGGAGCCGCTGGGCGGCTTCGATGAGGTCGGGGTCGGCGGACAACAGCAGGGTGTAGCGCGGCGCATCGGGCGTCGCACTGTCGGTGTGATCAGCGGCGATGAGTACAGATGCAGTGCTCATACCGAGCACGGTCGCCCAGCCGGGTCTCCAGACGGCATCGGCCGTATGACATGTCTGTGAGCGCCAGGTGACGTTTTGTGCGCCGATCAGGCGTCGAGGAACACCACGTTCTCGGCGATCGGATCGCGCGGTGTGTCCAGGTGGTTGGCCGGAAAGTCCGGGTCGGCATAGCCGATCGACACCCCGCACAGCACCGTCAGGTCGTCGGGGATGCCGAGTTGTTCACGCAACACGTCCGGATAGAACGAGATCGACACCTGCACGCAACTGCCGATTCCCCGTTCGTTCAGCGCCAACAGCAGGGTCTGCAAGAACATCCCGACACCCAGCGCGTCGACGTTCGTGAAATCGCGATGCATGCAGACCACCGCGGCGACCGGGGCGTAGAAGAATTCCCAGTTTCTCCGCTGGGCTGCCCAGCGCCCCTGGGCGTCGTCGCGGGCGATCCCCATGGCTCCGTAGACCAGGGCGCCGCTTTCCCTGCGCCGGTGGGCGAACCGGGGCGGCAGGCCCGCGGAGCCGATCGCCGGCGGGGCCGCATCGACCGCGGTGAGCAGCGCGTCGACCAGTCGGACGCGCTGCTCACCGGTGGCGAAGAAGACGTGCCACGGCTGCGTGTTGGAGTTCGACGGTGCCCGCATCGCCAGCGCGAGTGCCTCGTCGAGCAGTTCTCGCGGAACGGGCTTGTCCGGCAAGAACATCCGCGATGACCGCCGCGACCGGACGACGTCTCCGAACTCGGCCATCAGCGCACTCGCCGGTCCTTGCGGGCCTCGAGTTCGTCGTCCTCGACGATGACGAGCATCGGTTCGCCGGGCACACACAGCATGTTGACGAGGAATCGCAGTGGAACGTCGTCGCGGTTGTTGGCATCCGAGTAGTGGATGACGTCACCGCCCGGCTCCCAGAACGCCTCGCCCGCCTTGACCACGCGCGGTGCCTCACCCTCCAATTCGAAGAGCATCTCGCCCTCGAGGACGTAGCCGAAGGCGGGTCCGGCCGGGTGCCGGTGCGGCGGCGCGCCGGGTGAACCCGCCGGCCACTCGATGATCGTCGTCATCACTTCGGCGTTCGGCGGGATGAACGGCGGTGTCACACTGGCGATCACGGTCATCGCATCGTGGAGGGCCTTTTCCTGCTCCGCAGTCACAGGCATGTCAGTGAGCCCCGCTCCATGCGGCCCAACGGGTTTCACCCAGGATCCCGTCGTCACCGGTGACCAGGCTGTTGTCGTCGACAGCAGTACCGAAATACTTTGCCTGCGGATCGATCACGACCGACTTGTCGTCGCCCTGCTCGGCAAGCACCGCACGCGCCATGTCGGCGAACGAGAATTTGTCGGGCCCACCGATGTTGACGATCCCGTTGAGCGGAGCGCCCTGGGCCACCTTCGCGACCTCACCGGCGACGTCGTCGACCGAGATCAGCTGGATCCGCGCGTCGGGGACCCGCACCTCGTCACCCACCACCAGCGATCCCGTGATGGCCTCGGCGAACTCCTGGAACTGCGTGGCCCGCACGATCGAGTACGGCAGTCCGGATTCGGTGATGATCTTCTCCTGGGCCACCTTGGCCCGCATGTAGCCGCTGTCCGGAAGTCCGTCGGTCCCCACGATCGACAACGCCACGTAGTGCCCGACACCGGTCTCCTTCGCGGCGGCCACCAGGTTGCGCGAGGACGCGGTGAAGAAGTCCAGCACCGGGCCGTCCTCGAACGAAGGCGAGTTGACCACGTCGACCAGCGCGTCGGCGCCGCTGAGAGCCTCAGCGAGGCCCTCGCCGGTGAGGACGTTGGCGCCCGTCGAAAGGGAGGCCGCGACCACGTCGTGTCCGGCTTCGGTGAGCAACCGCACCACCCGCGAGCCGATCTGGCCGCTGGCACCTATGACTGTGATTTTCATTGTGCGAATCCTTTTCTCTGGCGTGCTGACAAAACCAACACTGGCACCGCATGCCGAGATCCAAACCCTGGAAAGTCCGTAGTCGGGTCGCCTGGCCCACCGCCGCCTTGTCACGCGAGAGTGGCTCTCGGGCGCGAGCGCCACTCCAGCGTGACACTCGGCACGCGTTGCGGGCTCGGATTGCGCCACGCCGTTGCCCCACACAGCACAGAACCCCGGCGCACCAGGTGCACCGGGGTTCTGCGTTGACAGCTTGGGGGAACTAGCCCTTACGCGCCTTGACCGCCTCGGTCAGCTGCGGGCTGACCTTGAACAGGTCACCGACGATGCCGAGGTCGGCGATCTCGAAGATCGGAGCTTCCTCGTCCTTGTTCACCGCGATGATCGTCTTCGACGTCTGCATGCCGGCACGGTGCTGGATCGCGCCGGAGATGCCCAGCGCGATGTACAGCTGCGGCGACACGGTCTTACCGGTCTGGCCGACCTGGAACTGGCCCGGGTAGTAACCCGAGTCGACCGCGGCGCGGGAGGCACCGACGGCACCGCCCAGCGAGTCGGCCAGCTCTTCGACGACCGAGAAGCTCTCGGCGCTGCCGACACCACGGCCACCGGCGACCACAACGCTGGCCTCGGTGAGCTCGGGACGGTCACCGGCGACGACGGGCTCGCGCTTGGTGATCTTGGTCGCGTTCTCGGCCTGGGCCGGGACCTCGACGTTGACGACCTCGCCGGCACCGTCGGCCGGGGCGGCCTCGACGGCACCCGGGCGCACCGTGATCACCGGGGTGTCACTGGTGACCTGGGCCTCGACGGTGAATGCGCCACCGAAGATGCTGTGGACGCCCACTGCACCTTCGCGGACCTCGACGACGTCGACGAGCAGGCCCGAGCCGATACGCGCGGCCAGGCGGGCGGCAATTTCCTTGCCGTCTGCGGTGGCGGCGACAACGACGCCTGCGGGGGCGGCCGACTCGGCCAGCCCGGCGAGCACGTCGACGACGGGGGTGATCAGGTAGCTCTCCGCGTCGTCAGACTCGGCGACGTAGATCTTGGCCGCGCCGGCGGCCTTCAGGCCGTCGACCAGCGGAGCAGCGGTGCCGGGCTTGCCCACCACGACGGCGGAGGGCTCACCCAGTGCGCGGGCGGCGGTGATGAGCTCGGCGCTGACCTTCTTCAATGCACCTTCGGAGTGCTCAGCGAGCACAAGTACTTCAGCCATGAGTTTCGATTCGTCTTTCTGCTAGATCAGCTTCTGAGCGACCAGGTACTCGGCGATCTTGGTGCCGCCTTCGCCTTCGTCGGTCACCTTTTCACCGGCGGTCTTCGGCGGCTTCGGGGTCGAAGACAGCACCTTGGAACCGGCATTGGCAACGCCGACCTCATCGGCTTCCACGCCGATCTCGGCGAGGGTGAGCACGGTGACTTCCTTCTTCTTCGCGGCCATGATGCCCTTGAAAGAGGGGAAGCGGGGCTCGTTGATCTTCTCGTTGACGCTGACCACGGCCGGCAGCGAGGCCTCGAGGCTGAACACGCCCTCGTCGGTCTCACGCTCGGCGGTGACCTTGCCGCCCTCGACGGTCAGCTTGCGCACGTGGGTGAGCTGCGGCAGTCCGAGGTACTCGGCGATCACGGCCGGGACTGCGCCGCCGACACCGTCGGTGGCCTCGTTACCGGCGATGACCAGCTCGGTGCCCTCGATGGTGCCCAGCGCGCGGGCCAGTGCCCAGCCCGTCTGGATCACGTCGGAGCCGTGCAGGCCGTCGTCCTTGAGGTGCACGGCCTTGTCGGCACCCATGGACAGCGCCTTGCGGATCGCCTCGGTGGCGCGCTCCGGACCGGCGGTCAGCACGGTGACGGTGCTGTCTCCACCCTCACGCTCCTTGATCAACAGCGCCTCTTCCACGGCGCGCTCGTTGATCTCGTCGAGCACGGCGTCGGCAGCCTCGCGGTCGAGGGTGAAATCGCCGTCGGACAGCTTGCGCTCCGACCAAGTGTCTGGGACCTGTTTGATCAGGACCACGATGTTCGTCATGACTCTGGTTCGTCCTCCTCGATGAGACCGGTGGCCCGGGCTCATATCACGTTCTAAGCAACTAGCACCATGTTACCGGTCGGTAACTTATAGTGGTTCGCAGGAACACCATAGCTGGTCGGAGTTTGTATTCCGGCCTCCCCTACCACACCTCTGGGGTGAGGGAACCGTTGGTCGAATCGCTACCGACCCTTCAACCTGGGTAAGCCTGGGTTAGCCTGCCTTCCAATGAGCGCATTCGTTGGCGATCCGGATCACGCCCTACCCCTGACCGGCGAGCGGACCATCCCCGGCCTGGCCGAGGAGAACTACTGGTTTCGCCGACATGAGGTGGTGTACCAGCGATTGGCCGGCCGGTGCGTCGATCGCGAGGTCCTCGAGGCGGGCTGCGGTGAGGGCTACGGCGCCGATCTGATCGCCGACGTGGCCCGCCGGGTCGTGGCACTGGATTACGACGAGGCGACGGTGGCACACGTGCGGGCCCGCTACCCCCGGGTCGAGATCCAGCACGGCAACCTCGCCGAGCTGCCGCTGGCCGACGAGTCGGTGGACGTCGTCGTGAACTTCCAGGTGATCGAGCACCTCTGGGACCAGGCGCAGTTCGTCTCCGAATGCTTCCGGGTGCTGCGCCCGGGCGGTGTTTTCCTGGTGTCCACCCCCAATCGCATCACCTTCTCCCCCGGCCGCGACACCCCGCTCAACCCGTTCCACACCCGTGAACTCAACGGCGCCGAGCTGACCGAGCTACTGCAGGACGCCGGATTCACGGTCGAGTCGATGCTCGGGGTCTTTCACGGTGCCGGGCTCGCCGAGCTCGACGCCCGGCACGGTGGCTCGATCATCGAGGCGCAGGTACAGCGCGCGGTGGCCGACGCGGAGTGGCCCGAGCAACTGCTCGCTGACGTCGCGGCGGTGAGCATCGACGACTTCGACCTGACCTCCGCCGACGAGCGCGACATTGATGACAGCCTCGATCTGGTGGCGATCGCGGTGCGGCCGTGACCTCGAATCCCGACCCCGAACCGGTACCCGGTTTATTCACGCTCGTCCTACACACCCACCTGCCCTGGCTCGCCCATCACGGGCGCTGGCCGGTCGGCGAGGAGTGGCTCTACCAGTCCTGGGCGGCGGCATACCTTCCGTTGATGCGGGTACTGCGCGGCCTTGCCGCCGAGGATCGCAGCCACCTGATCACCCTCGGTATGACGCCGGTGGTCACCGCCCAGCTCGATGACCCGTACTGCCTCACCGGGATGCACCACTGGCTGTCCAACTGGCAGCTGCGCGCCCAGGAGGCGACGACGCTTCGCGAGCCAGACGGTTTGCGGCAGTTCGGGATTCGCGAGTACGCCGAGGCCGGCGCGGCCATCGAGGAATTCGCCACCCACTGGCGTCACGGCGCCAGCGGGCTGTTGCGCCAACTGATCGACGCCGAGACCATCGAGCTGCTCGGCGGCCCGCTCTCGCACCCGTTCCAGCCTCTGCTCAACCCGCGGCTGCGCGAGTTCGCGCTACGCGAAGGCCTGGCCGATGCGCAGCAGCGGTTCGGGCACACCCCCGTCGGCATCTGGGCGCCGGAGTGTGCGTACGCGCCCGGCATGGAAACCGGTTACGCCGCGGCCGGTGTCGGCCATTTCATGGTCGACGGTCCGTCCCTCCACGGCGACACGGCGCTGGGCCGGCCCGTCGGTGAGTCCGACGTGGTGGCCTTCGGCCGCGACCTGCAGGTCAGTTACCGGGTGTGGTCGCCCAAGTCGGGGTATCCCGGTCACGCCGCCTACCGCGATTTCCACACCTACGACCACACCACGGGCCTCAAACCCTCCCGGGTGACCGGTCGCAACGTCCCGTCCGAGGAGAAGGCGCCCTACGATCCACAGCGCGCCGACCGGGCGATCGACGAGCACGTCGCCGACTTCGTCGGGGTGGTCCGTCGCCGCCTGATCAGCGAGAGCGAACGGCTCGGCCGGCCGACTCACGTGGTGGCCGCGTTCGACACCGAGCTGTTCGGGCACTGGTGGTACGAGGGACCGGAGTGGCTGGGCCGGGTACTTCGGGCGCTGCCCGAGGCCGGGGTGCGGGTGGGCACCCTCGCAGACGCCAAGGCCCAGGGTTTCGTCGGCGCCCCGGTCGAATTGCCGCCTAGCTCTTGGGGTTCGGGCAAGAACTGGCAGGTGTGGAATGGCGAGAAGGTGGCCGATCTGGTGCAGCTCAACAGCGAGGTGGTCGACGGCGCCCTGAGCACCGTCGACAAGGCGCTCACCCAGCACGCCGCAGTCGGTGCACCCACCGCGCGCGACCGGGTGGCCGATCAGATCCTGCGGGAGACCCTGTTGACGGTCTCCAGCGACTGGCCGTTCATGGTGAGCAAGGATTCGGCGGCCGAGTACGCGCGCTACCGCGCTCACCTACACGCCCACGCGACCCGCGAGATCTCGGACGCTCTGGCCTCGGGTCGTCGCGACCATGCCGAGCGCCTCGCCGACGGCTGGAACAAGGCCGACGGCCTGTTCGGCGCCCTCGACGCCCGGCGTCTGCCAAAATGACCACCAGCGCGAGCGTGCGTGTCTGCCGCTCGACACCCCGCCAAACCTCAGCATTGTGCGCACGCTCGCACCGGCACGAAGGCACGCAGTCATGAAGATCCTGATGGTGTCATGGGAATACCCGCCCGTCGTCGTCGGCGGTCTGGGCCGGCATGTGCACCACCTGGCGACCGCACTGGCCGAAGCCGGTCACGAGGTCGTGGTGCTCAGCCGCAGGCCCACCGACACCGACCCGAGCACCCACCCGTCGACCGACGAGCTCAGTGAGGGCGTGCGGGTGGTCGCTGCCGCACAGGACCCGCACGAGTTCGAGTTCGGTACGGACATGATGGCCTGGACCCTGGCCATGGGGCATGCGATGGTGCGCACCGGCCTTGCCGTCAAAGACTATTCGGGTGACCGCTGGGTACCCGATCTCGTACACGCCCACGACTGGCTGGTCGCCCATCCTGCCATCGCTCTGGCCGAATATTTCGACGTACCACTGGTTTCCACCATCCACGCCACCGAGGCCGGCCGGCATTCCGGGTGGGTTTCCGGGCCGATCAGCCGTCAGGTGCACGCCGTGGAATCCTGGCTGGTGCGCGAATCCGATTCGCTGATCACATGTTCGGCGTCGATGAGCGACGAGATCTCCGAGCTGTTCGGTCCCGAGCTGTCCGAGATCCGGGTGATCCGCAACGGGATTGACGCCGACCTCTGGCCGTTTGCGCCCCGCCGGCCCCGTCAGGGTCCGCCCGAGCTGCTCTACCTCGGCCGCCTGGAATACGAGAAGGGTGTGCACGACGCGATTGCCGCCCTCCCCCGCATCCGCCGCGCACATCCGGGCACCACACTGACCATCGCCGGTGACGGCACCCAGCAACAGTGGCTCGTCGAACAGGCCCGAAAGCACAAGGTGCTCAAGGCAACCCGCTTCGTCGGACGGCTCGGCCACGAGGAATTGCTGCAGGCCCTGCAGGCGGCCGACGCCGCCGTGCTGCCCAGCCACTACGAGCCGTTCGGCATAGTGGCGCTGGAGGCCGCGGCCACCGGCACCCCGCTGGTGACCTCCAACGTCGGCGGGCTGGGCGAAGCGGTGATCGACGGTCAAACCGGAATGTCCTTCGCGCCACGGGATGTGGTGGGGTTGGCCGCAGCGGTCCGCGCGGTACTCGACGATCCCGAGGCCGCGCAGCACCGGGCGATCGCCGCGCGTGAGCGCCTCAGCGCCGACTTCGACTGGCACACCGTGGCCGCCGAGACCAGCCAGGTCTATCTGGCCGCCAAACGCGCCGAACGCGAACCGCATCCGCGTCGGCCGATCGTCGAGCACGCGCTGCCCGACCGCTGATTCGACCGGCATCGAATCAATCCGCACCTAGCGTGCGGATATGGCACCACAACGATCTGCCGTCCTCACGCTGATCGCGGCGTATCTCGGGCTGTTCATCGGCCTGGTCGATGCAAACGCGGTCAACCTGGCGCTGCCCGCCATCGGCGGTGACCTGGGCGGCGGGGTGACCGGCGCGCAATGGACCATCGACGCCTACAACGTGACGTTCGCGGCGTTCCTGCTCACCGCGGGTTCCCTCGGTGACCGGTTCAGCCGGCGCAGGATGCTCCGCATCGGACTGATCACCTTCGCCACAGCCTCGGCGGCCTGCGCGCTGGCTCCGTCACTGACCTGGCTCGTGGTGGCGCGGGCGGCACAGGGAGCCGGTGCGGCCATGATGCTGCCGCAGGGCCTGGCCATCGCCGCCGCGGCGTTTCCGGACTCACGCGGCCGGGCCCGCGCCACCGCGGCGTGGGCGATGGCCGCGGCGAGCAGCACCGCGCTGGGTCCACTGCTGGGCGGAGCGCTGGCCGAAACCCTAGGTTGGCGCTGGATCTTCTGGGTCAACGTGCCGGTCTGTGCGCTGGCGTTGGCCGCCAGTGTCACGCATCTGCCCGATTCCCATGATCCGAACGCCGCGCGCATCGATCTGTCGGGCCAGCTCCTGGCCGTGGTGGCGCTCGGGGCGGCAACTCTGGTCCTGGTCGAGGGGCATGACTGGCGCTGGCCGCAGACGGTCGCGGTCGGCGCGATCGCCCTGGCCGCGGTCGGCGGGTTCCTGGCCACCCAGCGGCGCAACCCACACCCGATGCTCCCGCTGGATCTGTTCGCCGGCCGCCGACTGGTGGGCGCCCTGCTGGCGACCTTCACCATGACGTTCGGCATCTACGGGCTGCTGCTGGTGAACAGCTTTGCCTTCCAACAACTCCGCGGCTTCAGTGCGTTGGAGACCGCAGCGTGGTTCCTGCCGATGGCGCTCGTCTACCTGGCGCTGATACCCGCGGTCAACGCACTGGCCCGCCGCACCGGCCCACGTCTTCCGATGGCGGCCGGACTGGTGTTGATGGCGACGGGTTCACTGTTGTACGCCGCAGCGGGGCCGCACGCCGCGATCGGATGGCTGGAACTGTCCTTCGTGCTGGCCGGTGCCGGGCTGGCCCTCAACACCGGCCCGGCGGTGACACTGGCCATGGCCGCGATCCCGGTGCGGCGGGCAGGTCTGGCCGCGGGCGTGGTGAATCTGTCCCGGCTGCTGGGTATCACTGTCGGTGTCGCGGTGTTGGGTAGTGCCATGACCGTCGTCGGCGGCGCCGCGGGTGTGCGCACCGCGCTGTTGCTCGGTGCGCTGTTCCAGTTGGTCGGTGCGGTGCTGGCCCTGCGGCTGACGCGGCACACACCGGCGCCCACGGTCGCCATCGGGAAGGAGTCCTGCCATGCGTGAGGCGCAGGAGTTGGCCGGAGCAACCGAGGTGGACATCGCCGCGGTGGCCGCGCTACTGGCCGACCCGGCCCGCTGCAAGGTGCTGCTCGCGCTCGACGACGGCCGTGCCCTTCCGGCCGGTGTGCTGGCCGAGGAAGCCGGCATCAGCCGTCCCACGGCCAGCAGTCATCTCGCGAAGTTGACCGACGCCGGCCTGCTTACCGTTCGCACCCAGGGGCGGCATCGGTATTACCGGTTGGCCGGTCCCGAGGTCGGCGCGCTCATCGAGCAGCTCGGCCGGCTGGCGCCGGCCCGTCCGGTCACCTCGCTGCGGGAAGGGACCCGCGCGGCCCGGCTACGCTCGGCCCGCACCTGTTACGACCACATCGCCGGCCGGCTCGGTGTGCAACTCATGGGCAGTCTGTTGGAGCGGGGCGTGCTCACCGGAGGGGACGGGTGGTTTCACCCCGGTGGCACCGACCGGTTGAGCAGTCCCGGCCACGACGTGGATTACCAGCTCACCGATGGCGGCCGTGACCTGTTGCGGCAGATGGGCGTCGAAATTCCTACCGGCCCAAGGCCATTGGTGCGTTATTGCGTCGATTGGACTGAACAACGTCACCATGTCGCCGGCGGGCTGGGCTGCGCGCTTCTGGATCATTTCCTGGCCGCGGACTGGCTGCGTCGCACACCGCGTCACCGCGCACTCACCGTGACCGGTCCCGGCCGCGCTGCCCTGAGCAAACAATTCGACATCGACTGGACGGGTTGACGCACGCGTTCGAGAATCGCGGAACCCCTGTCGGTCGCGGTGTCCACCAAGCACAATCGAGCCGTGACCCCCACCCGGAGACACCTACGCAAGGCTTGCGCTGCACTCGTCGGTGCAGCTCTCTCACTCGGTCTGGCGGCGCCGGCAGCCGGCGAACCCAGCGGCGCCACCCCCAGCCTGCCCGCCTTCGCGCCCCATCCCTCGGACTGGGCGCCGAACTACACGGTGTTCCCGTACAACCTGTGGCAGGTCCGCGTCACTCCCGAGCAGATCGACGCCCAGCGCGAGTCCTGCCAGTGGTTCAACGCCCAGTACGGCACTTTGATGACGCAGATCGTGGGTTTCCAGAATTTCCTGGGCGGGCAGCACGATTATTGGACCGCGCCCGGTGTGCAGGCTGCCGGCGACGCCGTGAGGGCCAACGTCGACCAGTCGGCGGCTTTCCTGGATCCCCGCGCCCACACCCTGTACATCACCAATTACCCAGACCAGAGCCAGTATTCACCGCTGTACAACGGTGACTCGATCTATCACCTGTGGTACCAGCTGACCCAGATCAGCGACAAGATCGCCAAGCAGCAGCCGTCCGGCGTCATCAACGCCAACGTCGCCACGGCCAATGTCTACGGGAACGTGATCCGCGACTCCGGGGTGTGCAACGGGGCGTGAGCCGCCTCAGTTGCTGTTGGCGGCCTTCTTACGCTCGATGTCGGCCAGTGCGGCGGCGAGTTCGGCACGCTCGGCGGCCGACGTCTCCCAGTCCAGCTTGCGGTTCTTGACCACCTTGGCCGGGGCACCCACCGCAATCGAGTAATCCGGGATCTCACCCTTGACCACCGCGTGGGCACCCAGCACGCATCCGCGACCCACCGAGGTGTTGCGCAGGATGGTGACCTTGGCGGCGATCCAGGTGTCCGGTCCGATGCGCACCGGGCCCTTGATGATGCCCTGGTCCTTGATCGGCATGTCGATGTTGTCCATCTTGTGGTCGAAGTCGCACACGTAGCACCAGTCGGCCATCAGCGCGGAGTCGCCGAGCTCGATGTCGAGGTAGGTGTTGATCACGTTGTCGCGGCCCAGCACGACTTTGTCGCCGATACGCAGCGAACCTTCGTGGCAGCGGATCGTGTTCTTGTCGCCGATGTGGACCCAGCGACCGATCTCCATCTGCGCGAGTTCGGGGGTGCACTGGATCTCCACACCCTTGCCGAGGAACACCATGCCGCGGGTGATGATGTGCGGGTTGGCCAGCTTGAACTTCAGCAGCCGCCAGTACCGCACCAGGTACCACGGCGTGTAAGCGCGGTTGTCGATGACCCATTTCAGCGACGCTTTCGTCAGGAAATCGGCCTGGCGCGGATCACGTAGCCGGGAGCCCCGCCAGCGTTTGTGAATTGGGGCGCCCCACATCGTCGTCATGGCCGGACAGCCTACTTGAGCACTTCCGACGGCTTCCGGGTCCTGCGCCGCTACGCAGTCGCGTTACCCTCACCTGGGTCACAATTACGAGCGCCCTGCGTGTTCGGCGACGAAAGGACATCGTGTTCCGGCGATACCTTGCACTGGCGGTCGCGGTGCTGCTCACGGGCCTGCTCGCCGGTTGCGAGAACACCGATTCATGGGTGGACGCAAAGGCCGCACAGGGGTGGTCAGCGCAGTACGGAGACGCCGCCAACAGCAGCTACATCCGATCTCGTGGTCCCGAAGCGCTCCGGCTCGAGTGGAGCCGGTCCGTCAAGGGTGAGCTGGCGGCCCAGGTGGCGCTGAGTTCGGATGGCCGCCTGGCCGTGAACGCGCAGACCGCCGGTGGTTGTTCGTTGATGGTGTGGGAGGCCGACAACAACGCCCGCCAGCGCTGGTGTACGCGACTGGTCCTCGGCGGTGGCTGGTCCAGTCCCCTGTTCGACGGGTTCGACAACGTCTACGTCGGCCAGCCCGGCACCATCTTGTCCTTCCCTCCTACCCAGTGGATCCGCTGGCGCCAGCCGGTGATCGGCATGCCGACCACGCCCAGGCTTCTCGATGACGGCCAGCTGCTGGTGGTCACCCATCTGGGTCAGGTGCTGGTGTTCGACGGGCATCGCGGCACGGTCGAGGGCACGCCGCTGGACCTGGTCTCCGGGGTGGACCCGACTGATTCGCAGCGCGGTCTCGGCGATTGCCAACCGGCCCGGTCCCGCTGCCCGGTGGCGGCCGCACCGGCGTTCTCGCATGAGGCCGGCCTCGTGGTGCTCAGTGTGTGGCAGCCCGGCGCCGAGGCGCCCGTACTGATGGGTTTGCGCTACCACCCCGGCGAGAAGACATTGCTGACGCAGGAATGGACGAGCACCGCCGTGGACCGCGGGCCGCTGGCCAGCCCGGTGCTGTCGGCCGACGGCTCGACGGTGTACGTCAACGGCCGTGACCAGAAGCTGTGGGCGCTCAACTCCGCCGACGGCTCCGCCAAATGGTCGGTGCCGCTGAGCTATCTGGCGCAGACCCCGCCTTCGGTGTCACCGGACGGACTGATCGTTGCCGGCGGCGGGCCGGAGGCCAAGCTGACCGCGGTGCGCGACGCCGGCGATCACGGCGAGGTGGCCTGGATCCGTGACGACGTCGTTCCGCTGACCACGTCGAGCCGCGCGGACGGGGTGGGTTACACGGTCGCCCGGGAGGGCGGACACGGCCAGACGCTGTTGGTCTTCGATACCGGCGACGGGCACACCCTCAACAGTTATCCCGTGCCCGAGGCCACGGGCTGGCCGGTCGGCGTGTCGATCGGGCATGACCACCGGATCGTCACCGCCACCAGTGATGGTCAGGTGTACGGGTTCGCGCCGGCCTGATCGGCGCTCAGGCCAGCAGCGCCGCCACCGCTGAGCGCGGGACGTTGGCCTGGCTGGCGCCGGCGGCCTCGGGCAGCAGTTCGCCCTGGCCGAAGAAGAAGATCACCGAGTCATCGGTGATCGCGAAGTTCTGATAGTGCGCGGGGTCCAGGCCGACGGCCGGCGTGATGGCCTGTTCGACGCCGGACTGCTTCTGCAGTTCGCGCTGCACGATCGGGAAGATGACGTCCAGCGGTTTGGATCCCGGCTTGAACAAGGTGTCGAAGGTGATCGGCGCCCGAGTGGCCACGTTGTAGTTGAACGTCTTGTACCAGGTCTGTGGGTGGGCGCCGCCGACATTCTGATAGACCTCGAACACCAGGCTCTGGGTGTGCGGTGGGGTCCCCGAGCTGTACGCGGTGCCCTTGGCGTCCAGGACGTAGGGCTGATCGCGTGAGCCGGGCATGCCCGAGACGTTGACGAAACCGTCACGGGTCTGGATCAGGTATCCGGCGACGGCCTGTTGATCGGGATAGTCGACCGGGAACGTGTAATCCAGTGTGTAGGTGGCGTTGGCGGTGTGCACCTGACAGGTCTGGTCACCGTCGACGGTGCCGCCGAGGTCGGCACAGGCCGACTGCGCAGCCGCCACGGGCATGCCGAGCCAGCCGAGCAGCGCACCGGCCGCCAGCAGCGCTGTCACATGGGAAATTCGCATCGTCAGTCGTCCTCGCAGGCGATCAACTCACACCGGTGGATCCACCGGCGTGTTTCGTTCAGGGTACGTGCCAGTTATCGAGACGGGCGACAAATGAATGCCGTTGCCCGACTGGCCGCTCCGGAGCCGAGGCGGGCGATCACCACCGCCAGGCGCTCGGTGCCACGCAACCGCATCCGCTTCCGGAGCACGTCGGGGTCGATGTCCACCCCGCGGATCAGGATTTCCAGCGCTCCTACCGACCGTGCCGCCAGTGCGGACCGGAGCCGACGTTCCTGGAATTGCAGCTGTTCCAGGACCTCGAAACCTCGTACCCCGGCGGGCAACTCGTCACCGGACAGGTAGGCGATGTCGGGGTCGAGCTGCCACAGGCCGTGCCGGGCCGCGTAGTGGCGCACCAACCCCGCGCGCACGACCGCACCGTCGGGGTCGACGATCCAGCGGCCCGCCTCGGCGACGGGACAGTCGTCCGGTTGGGCGTCGGTGAGTTCCTCACCGGTCTCGAGCATGCTGGCCCGCCTCCGCACCCCGGGCGCGGTCAGCCCGGGTGACCACAGGCAGGCCTCCCGTACGCTGCCGCCCACCGAGGTCACCTCGATCTCCCCGGTGAAGCCCATCTTGGTGAGCTCGTCGAAATCGATTCCCGGAGCGCACTTCACCACCAGGTCCCGGCCGGCGTAAACGTCCAGGACCGCATCGAGCGCCGGGGTGTAGGCCCGCGGGTCGAAACGGCGCCGTCCGCCGGCGCGGCGGGCCGGGTCGATGATCACCACCGTGTCGTGGGTGACGGGCACCAGCGCGTCGGCGCGGCAGAGGTCGACGCCTTCGGCGTTGTGCGCGGCCATCGCCAACCGCACCGGATCGAGGTCGCTTCCGAGCAGCTGCGCTGCGCAATCACGCAGTGCCACAAGCTCACTGCCGATCGAACAGGTGGCGTCATGAACCCGGGCACCGGTCAGCCTTCGGGCCCGGTGGACGGCCACGGGTGCGGCCGTGGCCTGTTGCAGTGCTTCGTCGGTGAACAACCACCGGTCCGGGTCGGTGAACTTGACCTGCGCACGCCTGCGCAGCTGCACGGTTTCCACGAGCACCGCCGCATGGTCACCGAACTGCGCTCGGACAGAGGCGATGTCACTGACCAGGCTGGCTCCGGTGAGGCGGCGCTCGGCCACCTCACCCAGGGCCTGCTCCCCCGCCTCCGAGCGCAGATATGCGACGGCTCCGATATCAAACAGCGGGCGGCCTCAATCTACTGTCGGCTTAACCCCGGTGACCATCACGTTGTAGAACCAGCCCTTGGGCACCACGCGGCGCCAGATGTTGGAGTCGACCCAGCTCAGCGTGGTCCAGCTGTTGAACGCGAACTTGACCCAGCCCCAGCCCAGACGCCCCGGCGGCACCGCGGCCTCGAAGGTGCGGACCGGCCAGCCGAGCATCGCCGCGGTGAATTCCTCGCTGGCGGTACGAACTTCGACAGCGCCGGCGTTCGAGGCCATCCGCTCCAGATCGGCCGGGTCGAACGTGTGCAGGTCGACGACTGCTTCCAACGCCGCGGCGCGGGAGGACTCGTCAAGTTCGGCCTGCGGGCGCCGCCATTCGCTCAGCCACGGCAGCTTGGTCAGGTTGGTGGTGGCGTGCCAGGTCAAGGTCGACAGCTCACGCGCGTACTTGTTGCCGACCGTGGTGGGCTCACCGGCGAACACGAAACGGCCGCCGGGCTTGAGCACCCGGACCACCTCGCGCAGCGAGAGTTCGACATCAGGGATGTGATGCAGCACGGCGTGCCCGACCACCAGGTCGAAGGTGTTGTCCTCGTACGGGATGCCCTCGGCGTCGGCGACGCGCCCGTCGATGTCCAGGCCGAGTGACTGACCGTTGCGGGTCGCGACCTTGACCATGCCCGGGGACAGGTCGGTGACCGAACCGCGGCGCGCCACCCCGGACTGGACCAGGTTGAGCAGGAAGAACCCGGTACCGCAGCCGAGCTCGAGGGCCCGGTCATACGGCAGCTCACGCTGCTCGGCCTCGGGCACGATGGCATCGAAACGGCCGCGGGCATAGTCGATACACCGCTGGTCGTAGGAGATCGACCACTTCTCGTCGTAGGTTTCGGCTTCCCAGTCGTGGTAGAGCACCTGCGCGAGCTTGCTGTCGTGCATCGCGGCTTCGACCTGCTCGGCCGTGGCGTGCGGGTTAGGAGTCGGCATGCCGGCAATATCGGCGTCGGTGCCGGAATCCTTGATGTCAGTCATGCAGGGCAGCCTAACTGCCCGGGTCGAGTCGGCGTCAGGGCCGGTCCACCACTTTGTCGACGGCGGCCTTGGCCGCAGCCAACACGTCCACGGGATGGTCCACGAATCGCCGCGCCCAGGCCAACGCCTCGTCATAGACGTGGTCGGGTGCCACCATCTGGTCGATCAACCCGAGCTCCAGCGCCTCCTCGGCACCGACGAAACGTCCGCTGAAAACCAGCTCTTTGGCCTTGCTGGCGCCGATCGTCTGGGCCAGCCGTGCCCCGCCCCCGGCGCGGGGCGCCAGTCCGGCCAGGATCTCGGTCGCTCCGAACTTGACGTTGTCGCCGCTCACGCGCCAGTCCGCAGCCATCGCCAGGGTCATCCCGCTGCCCAATGCATAACCGGTGATCGCTGCCACGGTGGGTTTGGGGATGGCGGCCACAGCCTCGACGCACTGGCGCAGCGCCGTGTCCGCGGCAGCCGCCTCGGCCGCGTTCAGCGTGCGCAGCTCGGGTACGTCGTCGCCGGCGCAGAAGATCTCGTGACCGCCGAACAGGATCACCACGGAGATGTCGGTGCGCTCACCCAGCTCGTGGGCGGCCGCAACGATCTCGCGGTACATCTGCCGGGTCAGGGCGTTGGTCGGGGGCCGCGACAACATCAGGGTTCCGACGCCGTCCTGCTCCGGCGTCACCCCGGAGATCACGCTGACGAACTCGTTCATTGTGCAGATTCCCCGCCCCGGCCCAACGGCGCCCGGTGGTTCCTGGCCGCGTTGTAACGACCGCTGTCGAAGAACTCGATCTGCCAGCTGCCCTCACCGAGGGACAGGTTCGGTTCGATGGGGGCGATCTTGCGCTCACTGGCCAGCACGTCGGCTACCGATCGGCCGGCCAGTGAATTCAGCTGGGTCCAGGTCGGTGGCAGCAGGAACGAGTTGCCCTGCTCGAAGTCGTCGAGGCCGGCCTGCGGAGTGCTCCAGAAGGCGCGGTCCGTTTCGGTGTTCTCGCCGTCGGCCCGCTGCCCCTCGGGCAGGGCGCCGACGAAGAAGAAGGTGTCGTAGCGGCGGGTGCGCTCCTCTTTCGGGGTGACCCAGTTGTCCCACGGCCGCAGCAGGTCGGCCCGCAGCACGAGCTTCTCGTCGCGAAGGAAGTCGGCGAACGACAGGGAGTGGTTGGCCAGGGCGGCGCGTGCGTCGCCGTAGACGGAGGCATCGGAAATGATGCCCGGGGCCCCCGACCCAACGGAGGGCCCGGCGAACAGGACCCCGGACTCCTCGAAGGTCTCGCGGGCCGCGGCGCACACCAGCGCCTCGGCCAGTCCGGTGTCGACCCCGAGCCGTTGTGCCCACCAGTCCGGTTCGGGACCGAACCAGGCGATGTCGGCGTTGCGGTCGCGTTCGTCGACTCCGCCGCCGGGGAACACCATCACGCCGGCCACGAACTCCATCGCCGCGTGCCTGCGCATCATGAAGACTTCGATCGATTCGGCGGCGTCGCGGACCAGCATCACCGTGGCCGCTGGTCGCGGCACCAGTGGGTCGGTCGTTGTGGTCATTCACGCCTCCTATGAGCCGCCCGGCTCCTGGTTCGCCGGGCGAAGTAACGCCCGTCGATCACGTCAAGGGCGATCGACTGGCCGAACGCCTTGGACAGGTTCTCAGCAGTCAACACCTCGGTCAGTAGACCCGAGGCAACCGCCTTGCCTTCCGAGAGGATCAGCGCGTGGCTGAATCCGACCGGAATCTCCTCGACATGATGGGTGACCAGGACCATGGCCGGCGCATCGGGGTCGGCAGCGAGATCGGTCAACCGCGCCACCAGCTCCTCGCGGCCACCCAGGTCGAGCCCGGCCGCGGGCTCGTCGAGCAGCAGGAGTTCGGGGTCGGTCATCAACGAGCGGGCGATCAGGACCCGTTTGCGTTCGCCTTCGGACAGCGTTCCGTAGGTCCGCTCGGCGAGGTGTTCGGCACCGACGCTTTCCAACATGTCGATCGCCTGGGCGTAGTCGACGTCCTCGTAGTCCTCACGCCAGCGGCCGAGCACGGCGTAGCCGGCCGACACCACCAGGTCGCGCACGACCTCGTCGTCGGGGATCCGCTGGGACAGCGCCGAGCTGCTGAGGCCGACGCGAGCGCGCAGCTCGGACATGTCGGTGCGGCCCAGGCGTTCCCCGAGCACATACGCGGTGCCCGACGAGGGGTATTCGGTGGCGGCGGCGATCCGGAGCAGCGAGGTCTTGCCTGCGCCGTTGGGGCCGATCACCACCCAGCGCTCGTCGAGTTCGACGGTCCACGTGATGGGCCCGACGAGAGTGTTGCCGCCTCGCCGGAGGCTGACCCTCGCGAAGTCGATCAACAGGTCGGGGTCGGTTCCGTTTCCGTCGTCGCCGGTTGTCGAGTCGGTGAGTTCCCCTGCGGCCACTCGCTCATCGTAGTGACCGGTTCCCGTTCTGCCCGGGCGCGTCCGCCGCTGAAATCGTGGAACAACAATGACCGTGGTGTCAGCCGCAGGAACAGCTGCACGAGCGGGCCGATCCCGAAGGCATAGACCAGGGTGCCGATCCCGACGGTGCCGCCCATCAGCCAGCCCAGGGCCAGCACGGTCGCCTCAATCCCGGTGCGCACCAGTCGCACCGACAATCCGGTGCGCGCGACCAGCCCGGTCATCAGGCCGTCCCTGGGTCCGGGGCCGAGGCCGGCACCGATATAGAGCACGGTGCTGATGGCGTTGAGCACGACGGCACCGATCATCATGGCGATGCGCAGCGGTAACGCCGACGGCGCCGGAAGTACCGCGAGGGTGGCGTCGACAGTGACGGCGATGACGATGACGTTGGCGACGGTCCCGATTCCGGGCCGGTTGCGCAGCGGGATCCAGGCCAGGAGGACCACAACGCCGACGACGGCGGAGGCCATCCCGAGCGACAGTGCGGTGTGCCGGGTGATTCCCTGGTGGAAGACGTCCCATGGGTCCAGTCCGAGACCGGCGCGCACCATCATGGCCATCGACACGCCGTAGCCGCACAGGCCGATCAGGAGCAGCGCACCGCGGGTGAATGCCGTCCTCATGCGTGGTCGGGAAATCGGACGCGGATCGCGTCGAGTTCGCTACGCACCCGGCGGGCGTCCACATCGCGGTCGCCGGCGTAGTTGCCGGGATCGTGTAGACGGCGCAGATTCTCTGCCAATCGGGAAATCCAGTTCCGTGCCATGCCGCCATGGTCTCGGCGATGTGGCTTGTCCAGCAATAGCCAGTTAGACCATACTGGCCTCATTATGTCGGCAGATATGGCTACCAGAGCCCTCGATGTGGACCTCTTGGCCCGCGAACTAGGTAACTGGCGTACCTCCAGCCAAAGTGGACCCGCCTACCTCGGCCTGGCCGACGCGATCCGGCTGCTCATCGTGGACGGCCGCGTTCCGGTCGGGTCACGCATTCCCTCCGAGCGGGCACTGGCCGAGTCCCTGCGGGTGTCGCGCACCACGGTCACGGCGGCCTTCGCCCAGCTGCGTGACGACGGTTATCTGCACGCCCGCCGCGGAGCCCGCAGCGTCACCGCGCTGCCCACCGCAGGTCACCTCCAGCCCGAGGCCACCACGCCGACGGTCAGCCTGGCCGCCGCGGCGTTGTCCGCGCCGGGCACTGCCGTGTTGGAAGCCTTCGCCGAAGCCGCCCGCGACATCGCGCCGTATCTGCGCGAGCCGGGTCACGAACTGATGGGCGTCGTCCCCCTGCGTGCGGCCATCGCCGAAAGGTATTGCGCCAGAGGGTTACCCACCGACCCGAGTCAGATCATGGTGACCAGCGGCGCCCAGCACGCCATCGGGCTGATCCTGGCCAGTCACACTCAGCCCGGGGACCGGGTCCTCGTCGAGCAACCCACCTATCACGGTGCGCTGTCGGCGATCTCGACTGCCGGGGCACGGGCGGTTCCGGTCGCGCTCACCGAGCATGGCTGGGAACTCGACGCGGTACAGGCCGCACTGCGTCAGCTCGCGCCGAGCCTGGCCTACCTGGTTCCCGACAGCCACAACCCGACTGGGTTCACCATGCCCGCGGCCGAGCGAAAGCGGTTGGGGCAGATCATTTCCGATACCCGCACCCGCACCATCGTCGACGAATCGATCGCCGACATGTGGATCGACGAGGCGCCGCCTGAGCCGCTGGCGGCCTCGGTGCCCCGGAATGATCTGGTGCTGACCATCGGCTCGATGTCGAAATCGTTCTGGGGTGGCCTGCGGGTCGGCTGGATCCGCGCCGAGCGCGGAACTCTGGCCACCATCGCGGCGATCCGGCCGTCGGTGGACCTCGGTACCCCGATCCTCGAACAACTCGCGGCGGCAAAACTACTCGCGATGCGTGCCGAGGTACTTCCGGAACGGCGCGAGATCATCCGCGCCCGTCGGGAGTTCCTGGTGGCGCTGCTTTCGCGAGAGCTTCCGGACTGGCAGCCGGGGCACGGCCGTGGCGGGATGTCGCTGTGGGTGAAGCTGCCCGCGCCGATGAGCACTGCGTTGTCGGCCGCGGCCATGCGCCTGGGTCTGGATGTGCCCGCAGGCCCGCGGTTCGGTGTGGACGGCACGTTGGAGCGGTTCATCCGGCTGCCCTATGCGCTGCCGGAACCTGAACTCGAAGCGGCCGTGCACCTGCTGGTGCGGGCCTGGCACAGCATCACCGGCACGCTCAGCGCGCAACCTCAGACGTTGGTGGTCTAGTCAGCGATCAGGGCTGCTGCGACATTGCGTAGCAGGTGCTGTAGTGCTCGATGGTGCACGGGATCCCGTTCACCGTCGGCAGCTCACCGGGCCGGTTCGTGATGTTGGTTCCCCCGGCGCTGGGCGCCATCACCGGCGGTGCCACCGCGCCCATCCCGCCGCCGGACGAACCGGCCACGCACACGCCCTCGAACTTGGTCTGCACCGTTCCCGACGGGCATCGCTTGGCCTCGGCCGGGGCGGCAACCGCCAACTGACCCAGAACCGCCGCAACGGCGAACACGCCAACGACAACCGTGTGCTTCAAGTTCGCCATGCCCCACACCCTACTTCAGGGGTGAGCCGACGGGGTGTCAGTCCTCGGGGATCTCGACACGCCGCAGCACGCCGTCCTGGGCGTCGGCAGCCTCGATCTCGCCGCGGGTGACGCCGAGGATGAACAGCACGGTGTCCAGATAAGGGTGGCTCAGCGACGCGTCGGCAACCTCACGCAACGCCGGTTTGGCGTTGAAGGCGACACCGAGGCCGGCAGCCGCCAGCATGTCGATGTCATTGGCCCCGTCGCCGACGGCCACGGTCTGCTCCATGGGGACGCCGACCTGCTGGGCAAAATCGCGCAGCGCCTTGGCTTTCCCGGGCCGGTCGATGACCTGACCGATGACCCGCCCGGTCAGCTTGCCGTCGACGACCTCCAGTTCGTTGGCGGCCACGTAGTCGAGCATGAGTTCGTGGGCGAGCGGTTCGATGACCTGACGAAAGCCGCCCGACACCACGCCGCAGTGGAAACCGAGTCGCCGCAGGGTCCGGATGGTGGTCCGGGCGCCGGGCGTCAACTCGACCTGTTCGGCGACATCGTCGAGGACCGACGCGGGCAGGCCCGCCAGGGTCGCCACCCGGCGGTGCAGTGATTCGGCGAAATCCAGTTCGCCCCGCATCGCGGCTTCGGTGACGGCGGCTACCTGGGCTTCCATCCCGGCCCGGGCGGCCAGCATCTCGATGACCTCACCCTGGATCAGGGTGGAGTCGACGTCGAAGACGATGAGCCGCTTGGCCCGACGGGCCAGGCTGTAATCCTCCAGCGCGATGTCGACGCCTTCGTCGACGGCCACCTGGGCCAGTGCCGTCTGCAGTTGGCTGTAGGCCGCCCCGGCCGGCACCGACACCCGAAGCTCCAGCCCGGTCACCGGGTAGTCGGACACCCCACGGATCGTGTCGATGTTGACGCCCAGACCCGCCACGGCGCGGGCCACCACGCTGAACGCTTCGGCCGTGATCGGACGCCCCAGCACCACGATCGTGTGCGTGGACGGCTCGCGCATGACCGGCATGTCGTCGCTGCGCTCGATCGTCACGTCCAGGCCGAGGCCGTGGATGGCCGTCTCGACGTCACGGCGCAGAGACTCCCCCGCAACCGTCTCGATCGGTGCCGCGACCAGCACACCCAAGGTGAGCCGGCCGCGGACCACGACCTGTTCGACGTTGCGCAGTTCCACCTGATGGCGGGCGAGCACCTCGAACAGTGCCGAGGTGACACCGGGCTGATCGACTCCGGTGACGGTGATCAATACCGACGAGCGCTCTCGTGGAGCACCGTTCATCGATTCACCTTCGACGTGCTCACCCCCGGATGCTGCCACCCGTCAGCTGGAGCTGTCCGCAGACTCGAGCTCTGGGTGATGCGCACGGCCAACGTGGGCCTCGGCGCGCATCCGCTCGACCATGTGCGGGTAGTGCAGCTCGAACGCCGGGCGCTCCGAACGGATCCGGGGCAGCTCGGTGAAGTTGTGCCGCGGCGGCGGGCAAGAGGTCGCCCACTCCAGCGAGTTGCCGTAACCCCAGGGGTCATCGACCGTCACCGGCTCGCCGTAGCGCCAGCTCTTGAACACGTTCCACACGAACGGCAGCGTCGAGATGCCCAGAATGAAGGCACCGATCGTGGAGATCACGTTGAGCGTGGTGAAACCGTCGGACGGCAGGTAGTCGGCGTAGCGACGCGGCATCCCCTCGTCACCGACCCAGTGCTGCACCAGGAAGGTGGTGTGGAAGCCGATGAAGGTCAGCCAGAAGTGCAGCTTGCCCAGGCGCTCGTCGAGCAGCCGACCGGTCATCTTCGGGAACCAGAAGTAGATGCCCGCGTAGGTGGCGAACACGATGGTGCCGAAGAGCACGTAGTGGAAGTGCGCGATGACGAAGTAGCTGTCGGTGACGTGGAAGTCGATCGGCGGGCTGGCCAGCAGCACGCCGGACAGGCCACCGAGCAGGAAGGTGATCAGGAAGCCGACCGAGAACAGCATCGGCGTCTCGAACGTCAGCTGGCCCTTCCACATCGTGCCGATCCAGTTGAAGAACTTGATGCCGGTCGGGACGGCGATCAGGAACGTCATGAAGGAGAAGAACGGCAGCAGGACGGCGCCGGTGGCGTACATGTGGTGTGCCCACACGGCCACGGACAGGGCCGCGATGCTGATGGTGGCGTAGATCAGCGTGGTGTAACCGAAGATCGGCTTGCGGCTGAACACTGGGAAGATCTCGGACACGATGCCGAAGAACGGCAGCGCGATGATGTACACCTCGGGGTGGCCGAAGAACCAGAACAGGTGCTGCCACAACAGGACGCCGCCGTTGGACGGGTCGTAGATGTGAGCGCCCAGGTGGCGGTCCGCAGCCAGGCCGAACAGTGCGGCGGTCAGGATCGGGAAGGCGATCAGGACCAGGATCGAGGTCACCAGGATGTTCCAGGTGAACACCGGCATGCGGAACATCGTCATACCGGGTGCACGCATGCAGACCACGGTCGTGACCATGTTGACGCCACCGAGGATGGTGCCCAGACCACCGACGGCCAGACCCAGGATCCAGAGGTCACCACCGGCGCCCGGCGAGTGGATGGCATCGGTCAGCGGCGAGTAGGCCGTCCAACCGAAGTCCGCGGCACCGCCGGGAGTGATGAAGCCGCCCATGGCGATCAGCGCACCGAACAGGAACAGCCAGAACGACAGGGCGTTCAGCCGCGGGAACGCCACGTCGGGCGCACCGATCTGCAGCGGGAGCACCAGGTTGGCGAACCCGAACACGATCGGGGTGGCGTAGAACAGCAGCATCACCGTGCCGTGCATGGTGAACAGCTGGTTGAACTGCTCATTGCTCAGGAACTGCAACCCGGGCATCGCCAGCTCCGTACGCATGAACAGAGCCATCAGACCGCCGATGAAGAAGAAGGCGAAGCAGACGACGCAGTACATGATGCCGATCAGCTTGTGATCGGTCGTCGTGATGAGCTTGTAGATCAGGTTGCCCTTGGGGCCCATCCGTTCCGGAAAAGGACGACGTGCCTCGAGTTCTCCGATTGGGGGCGCTTCGGCTACCAAGAGATCCTCCAAAGATTCGTCGGGAAATCCCGCATATCGACCTGAATCCTAACGCTCCCGAAGGCTTGAGCGCCCGTGGGTCCTACAAACTGTCGTACTGAGTCGCCCCGCGGAGTCGCGACTTTCGATGGCGAGGCCCTGACCAGCGGCAAGGCTGTGAATGTTACGGTCGGCCGGTGCTGATGAACCGACCCCGCGCCGCAGTCGCGGTGATCGCTGCGGCCGCGACACTCGCCAGTGGATGCGGTTCGGCGGAGCAGACGTCGCAGTCGCAGACGTCGATCTCTACCAGCGTCACCAAGATCGCAGATTCCGGCGTGCTGGGTAATCAGCGCAAGCCCGACGAGTCCTGCGCAGCGGAGCCCGCCGCCGCCGATCAATCGGCGCGGGAGGTCCGCAACGCACGCGCCGAGGGCGGTGACATCCCGGAGTCCACCGAGGTACGCGGCGACCCCCAGCGCATCGTGGCACTGTCCGGCGACCAACTGGACGCGTTGTGCGCGTTGGGCCTGCAGTCCCGGATCGTCGCCGCCGCACTCCCGGAGGGTTCGTCCGAGCAACCGTCTTACCTGGGTGGCGTCGTGCACGGGGTGGCGCCGGCCGGTTCGCGGAACGCGCCGGACCTGGATGCCGTCAAGGCGGCCAACCCTGATCTGATCCTGGGCTCGGCGGCGCTCACTCCGGCGTCTTTCGGCGCCCTGTCGGCGATCGCCCCGACGGTGTTCACGGGTGCACCGGGCGCTGCCTGGCGGGACACGTTGCGCGCGGTGGGCGCGGCGACGGGTCGCGCCGACGCCGCCGCCGACCTGATCGGGAAGTTCGACGACGCTGCCCGCGACACCGGTGCGAAGAACGACGCCCCACACTTCCAGGCTTCGGTGGTGCAGCTGACCGAGAACAGCGTCCGGGTGTACGGGGCCGACACCTTCCCCGGCAGCGTGCTCGCCGCAGTGGGGTTGGATCGCCCTGCCGCGCAACGGTTCACCGACAAGCCTTACGTCGAGCTGGGGACGACGGACGCCGACTACCGCATCGCCGACGCGGACATCGTCTACGTCTCGTTCACGTCCGCGGCCGCTCGGGACAACGCGCCCAAGATCCTGCAGGGCTCGGCGTGGCGGGATTTGTCGGCAGCCAAGGACAACCGGGTGTTCGTGGTGAACAACGAGGTCTGGCAGACCGGGCAGAACATCGTGGCCGCCCGCGGCATCCTCGACGATCTGCGCTGGGTCAACGCCCCGATCAACTAATCTCACGGACGTGTTTCACGTCCTCACCACCACGTACACCCAACCAGCCGACGTCGTCGACCAGACCCGTCCCGCCCACCTGGCGTGGCTCGAGGCGGAAGTCGCCGCGGGCCGCATCGTGCTGGCGGGGCGTCTGGAATCGGCGACCGGTGCGGTGCTGATTACCGGAGACCTCAGCGAAGAAGAGGTCGAGGACGTGATCGCGCGCGATCCCTACACCCTGGCCGGACTCATCCGCTGCGAGCGGGTCTCCTTCAACGGGTCGTTCCGCGCACCTGGGCTGTGATGCCCGTCCCGGTAATCATCCGGGAGATATGTCACAGGCGGTAGCGGGATTACCGCCGCCGCCTGCGTCGTTGCACGCTCCGGACTGCCGTCACAGGCAGTGATCAGTTAACCGGACTAATCTTTTCCGGGATACGTACAGACGACGAGCAAAGAGGGCTTTGATGAGCACTGTTTACGCCTACGCCGCCAACTCGGCGACGGAACCGCTGGCCAAGACCACGATCACCCGCCGCGAGGTAGGGCCGCATGATGTGGCCTTCGACATCCACTTCGCCGGCATCTGTCACTCCGACATCCACACGGTGAAGGCCGAATGGGGCACCCCGAACTACCCGGTGGTCGCCGGGCACGAGATCGCCGGTGTCGTCACCGAGGTCGGCTCCGAGGTCACCAAGTACAAGGTCGGCGACCATGTCGGTGTCGGCTGCTTCGTCGACTCCTGCCGCGAGTGCGACAACTGCAAGGCCGGTCTTGAGCAGTACTGCACCGGCAGCGGCATGATCGGCACCTACAACGCGACCGGGCGCGACGGCACCCCCACCTACGGCGGGTACAGCGGCGCGATCGTCGTCGACGAGAACTACGTCCTGCGCATCCCCGACAGCATCCCGCTGGACAAGGCCGCTCCCCTGCTGTGCGCGGGCGTCACCCTGTTCTCGCCCCTGCGCCACTGGAACGCCGGGCCGGGTAAGAAGATCGCCGTGATCGGCCTCGGCGGCCTGGGCCACATGGGCGTCAAGCTCGCGCACGCGATGGGCGCGCACGTCACCGTGCTGTCGCAGTCGCTGAAGAAGATGGAAGACGGCCTCCGACTGGGCGCCGACGAGTACTACGCGACCAGCGACCCGGACACCTTCCGCAAGCTGACCGGTCAGTTCGATCTGATCCTCAACACCGTGTCGGCGAACCTGGACCTCGGCGCCTACCTGGGCCTGCTCAAGACCGACGGGACCCTGGTCGAACTCGGCGCGCCGGAAAAGCCGCTGGTGGTGCCGTTCTTCCCGCTGGGCGCCTACCGCCGCAGCCTGTCCGGTTCGATGATCGGCGGGATCCCGGAGACCCAGGAAATGCTCGACTTCTGTGCCGAGCACGACGTCACCCCGGAGATCGAGGTCATCCAGCCCGATTACATCAACGAGGCCTACGAGCGCGTGCTCGCCAGTGACGTGCGGTACCGCTTCGTGATCGACACCGCCTCGCTGCGCGGCTGAGTCGCGGCATTTCGTCAACGCCGCGGATTGCGGTCACCTGGTGGCTGTTGCAGAATCGCCTGCCCGGGTGCGTGACTAGGCGGTCTGTTCTCGAGACACTCGGGTATGGCTCGTGGATATCGCCCGGTGGCCCGG
>NZ_JBEZJS010000004.1:0-938955 GCF_040704635.1 Mycobacterium sp. NPDC049093
CTTGTTCGATGTCATGTCGTCGTCGATTCTTCCTGCCCGAACACTCGGGCAACAGAGTCCCACAACGACTGGACCACTACAGGGGGCTCACCTCACAGTCCGCAAACCGTGCAACCTGCCGGCCCAGATCCTGGCGTTGATCATGTGAAGACACCCGCGCATAGACGACTGTGCGACCGGCCTGCCCATTCTCTGGCGCATCGACCCAAATAGTCCCCGACTCCAACCGGCGAGCCGGCACCGGCATCCGGTCCTCACGAAACCACCGATACGCCGTCTGCGGATGCACACCATTCGCGCGCGCCCACTCAGACAACTTCACATACTCAATGAATCACACATTCGATCACGTTTACTCACACAACACCGAACAGGTCGCACCCTCAGTCCGTGGCCCTCCGGCACCTCACACCGACAACAGCCGGTTGAAGAAATCGCGGTAACGCGTCAGCGCCACGCGGAGATCCTCGGTGGAGGCCTCCTCGCCGCGAGACCACTGCGCCTCGAGTCGCGACCGGGTGTCGGCGAAGCTCGCGGTGAGCTCCTCGACGACTTCCGCCACAAGGTTGTCCGCTTTCTGCACACACTCTTTCGGATCGTCGACGAACGCCGCCTGAACATCATTCCAGCGCGAATGCAATCCGGACCGATGCTCGTCGGCGAACAACAGCGTGTTGTCGTCGTCCACCGGCTCGGCCTGGGCAGGCCTTGAATCTGGCTCGGGAGCGGGGCGCGCCGTACCGGCGTCACGGGTCTCGGGTACCTCCGCGTCCCGCGGCGGGGCGGTTGTCGTTTGTTCGTCGTGAGTGGTCATGCTCGCGCCTCCTTTGTCGAATCCGTGCCGGCTTGGTTCGTGCCGGTTTCACCCTCGGCTGGGGCGCCGCGCTCGCTCTGGGTCACGTGTTCGGCGGCCCGGGTATCGCGCCTGGTCCGCGTTTCGGGCCCCGCATGCGATTCCGGTGCATTGCCGACCAACTGCTCGAAGAGCGCGCGATAGTGCACGAGAGCCTCACGTTGCGCCTCGGTACCGATCTCCCCCTGCTCTTGAGCGAGGTGCAGGATGTGGGCGGAGCGGTAGTGCTCGACGACCTTGGGATGGTCGACCGAGATGTCAGCAGCACGCTGCTCGAAATCGTCTATCGGATAACCGCGTTCGCGCATCACCTCGGTCACCAGGCGATCTGCGTCGCCGACTGACTTCGCCGGATCGTCGACGAACCCGGCCTGGGTAACCCCCCACGCTTCGACGTACCGGGTCCGGGATTCGGGTGTCAACTCGTTGATCTTCAGTTTGTTGTGTTTGCGTTCGCGCGCAATCAGTTCCCGCTCCGCTGCGCGTTGACCGCCCGCTTTTTCGACGGCGTGCTCATACTCCGGCCCGAACTGTTCCCTGAGCCGCTCACTGCGCTTCTGACGCATCATCGACGCGCCCACGACCACCGCGAGCAACACGATGACCACGACGACTGCGGCGATGACGATCCAACTCCATGTAGGCATTTCCTGAACCTCCTGCGGCCAGGGATACCCGCCCACGGTCTACAGAAACGTCAATAGTGGGCTGTGCGCGGTAGTCAGCGGCAATAAGACCTGGTTGCGTGATCCAGCGCGCGCCGATACAACGGATCGAAATTTCGCGCTGTGGCCACGCTGTCGACAGCGCTCGCCAGGTCTGCCCGGCAGGCTGGTGAGTGCAAGGCCGGCCACTGGTCGGCGATCTCGTCGACCATCGTGTGGTTGAGCCCGTCGATCGTCGTCCTCGAGGCGGCCAGGTCGGGTGCGGTCACCGGCGCGGTCACCGGATCCAGTTTCCATTGCGAGAACAGGCCGTACTCCACGGCGACGGTCGCATCGATCTGATCCCGGAACACGTCCCGCACGTAGGCCGGGTCGAGGTGACGGCTGCCGGCCTCGGCGGTCGTGGCCTCGATGACCTGTTGTTCGCGTTTGGGGTCCTCGATCGGTCCACCGGTGCGGAACTTGTTGGCGGCCACCGGATCCGCCGTCTGCAGTCGCTGCGCGGCGGCATCGACGAGCGGCTGCAACGGGCTGGGCTCCTGCGCCCGGACCGGCGGCGCGGTGGACATGACTGCAAGTATCAGCGCTCCGGCCGCAGCGATTCGAAACATCAGAGCTTCGCGAAGCAGGCGTCGTCAGAACCGTCGTTGGGGATGGACGCGTTCTGGCTGGAGAACTTGCCGACCACGCCGGTGTCGGTCACCGAGACGCTGTCGGCGTGGATCCCCAGCGGGTAGGCGTCGTTGAGCTTCGTCATCAGGGCGTCGAGCGCCGTCTGCACGGTTTCCTTCTCGAACGGACCACTGACGTCGATGATCTGCAGGTCGAGGTTTCCGTCGTTCACCACCGGCTTGGCCGTCACCTTGGTATCCCCCACGGCCTCCATGGTGATGGTGCCCGCGGCCGGGTCCGTGCTCACGTCGGTCACCAAAGAGCCGACGCCCGGCAGGTTCTCGGCCACCGTGTCCTTGATCCCGGCCGCCGTCCAGGTCAAGGTGGCGCTCAACGATCCGATGGTGCCCTTGGAGTCCGCGGTGCCCTGCAACCTGATGTCGGACAGAGCCACGTCCGCGGTCATCCCCTTGGCAGCCTGCACCTGTTTGCCCCCGGTCTCCACCGAGATGTTGGTGTAGTGCCCGGTGATGTGCTGCCACAGGAACGGCGGGTTCACCCCGAAGGAAACCGAGGCGTTGTCCTCCACCACACATTCGGCGACGGCGACGAGCAGGGAGCTTGCCTTATGGCGGGCGAACAGTTCGCCGCCGGTCAGCCCGATCACCACAAGCGACACCGCGATGACGACGGCGAGGATGATCGCCTGCGGGCTACGCCATTGCGACGAGCGTTTCACCGGCTCGGGCTGCGGCTTCTCCGGTGCAGCTGGCGGCTTGGTCGGCGGTGGTCCCCCCGGACGGCCCGCGGCCGGTGGACGGGGCTTGGCGATCTTCTCGGTCGCGACCTCGGCGGGCTGCGGGCGCGCCCGGATCTTCTCGGTCGCAGCTTCGGGCGGTTGAGGACGGGCCCGGATCTGCTCCGTCGGCGCCTCGGGCCGGCCGGGACGGGGCAGCCGCCGGGTGGCCGGGTCGGGCGGCGGCACAGGGCCCCTGCCTCGCCGGCCGGGTTCGCCGGGGCGTTGCGGCGGTGTCGGCATCACCGCAATTCTGCCTCATCACCCACTGCGTCAGACGTGTGGCACGCCTGTGGGTTCGCTCCTCATTCCTGGCTCACTGCCATCCCGGGCGCCACCTCGTCGGGCTGTTGTTGCAGGTCAGCAGGATTTGCAGTGGCCGCTGCCGCGATCGACAGACCCGCGGTCACCAGGCAGGCCACTGTGTACCAGAGGCTCCCGGTGGGGTCGCCGGCGGCGGTGAGGCCGTCGACGGCGCCGAAGTAGGCCGGCAGCGCGGTCAGCCAGAGGACGGTCATGATGGCCAGGTACACCGCCGCATAGCGCAGGATGAGCGGATTGGAGTAACGCACGGTCGCAGGGTCGCGGTCCTTGCGCAGGCTCGACCATTGACCGAACAGCACCGGGATCGCCACCAGGACGAGCACCACGAGTTCGGCGGCGTAGATGAACCCACCGACGGTGGTGCTCCCGGAGATCGACGTGCCCACGGTGGCTGGCAGGGGCAGCACCGCGGTTCCGATCGAAGCCAGGACGCCGACGACGATGGTGCGGCCCAGGATCTGCAGCCCGGTGAAGGTCTTGCCGTCCTGGACGTGCCGGCCGACGAACAGCTGCACACAGAACGCCAGCGACATCGGCCACAGCGCGGCGAACACCACGACGCTGGGCAGCGGTACCGAATCGAAGAACGGCTGGTTCATCGGATGGTCCAGCGTCCACTCCCACCACCGGAGCTGCGGCCCGATGTGGTCGAAGATCTCGTAGAACGCGTGGTGGACGAACCCGACGCAGATCGCACCGATGAGCACGCCGCGGCGGCGGAAGACTCCGAGGATCCGGACGATCTCGTAGGCCACCGTCGCCATCATCGGATAGATCGCGACGATGTAGAGCGGCAGCCGGCCCCACAGGAAGTCGACGGTGAACACGTTGTGCGCGAACATCGTGTCGACGTGCTCGGCGATCCCGAATGCGCCGGGGAAATACAGCGGCGGCTCGATGATCAGCAGGTACGCGATGGCGCCGAACCACAGCACCAGGTTGGTCGGATCGTTGTGCCGACGCAGCCGCACGATCGCGTACACCAGGGCCAGCACCGCCCCGACGATCACGGTGAGCTCGAGCACCGGCAGGGTCCAGTTCTCTAGCCCGAACGGGTTGCGGAACTCGACCAGACCGCCTGCGGTGTCACAGGAAAAGCCCAGGCGCTGCGCCAAACCCGAGAATGTCGGAGTACACAGATCAGACATCGGCGGTGCTCGCTTTCTGCGCCGTGGCATCACCTGCGGTGTACCACTGGGTGACCTCGTAGCCGTCCTCGTAGCGCTGGAACCACTCGTCGGCCAGTGCCGGCAGTTTCTCGTGGGCCGGATTGTGGCCCGGGACCTGGCTGCGCACGACACCGGTCAGGGCGGTCAGCATCTCGCGCACCGGCAGATGCGCGAACGCGTTCTCCACCGGTCCGTCATACGGGGTCTTGGTGAACGGAAGCTTTTGCAGCAGAGCTTTTCTCCGTGCCTGCATACCGAACATCGACACCGCGTCGATCTGGCGCTCTTCCAGCGGAACGTGCTTGTTGAAGCCTTCGGTGGCGATCTTGAGCACCGCCCAGACGTGTTTGAAGATAGATGGCGCGACCCGCATCCGGTACCACGGATCGTCGGCCACTGCGTCATAGATGATCAACGCCGAGCTGCGGTGCTCGACCTCTTCGACGAAGTGCCACAGGAACAATGACGCCACCCGGTCGTCCCCCGGAGCGAACAGCGTGTCGTCATGGTCGAGCATCAGCTTGAAGACCGGGGTGAACGTCGCCTCCAGGTCGGCGGTGTAGGCCAACCGGTACTTCAGTGGTGTCTCGGCGGTGAGGTCGTCGTACGCCTTGACCACCTCGTCGAGGGTCTCCTTGAGACCCGGGTAGGTCTTGATCAGGCCCTTGGCGTGCTGGCGGTGGGCCATCGCGTGCTGGCCCTCCTGCCGCACGAAGGCCTGGGCCTCCTCGGCCACCTCCGGGTCGGTGATGAACGGCATGGCCTCGGTGATCATGTGGCCGATCATCTTCTCGAAGGCAATGGCCAGGAACGACACCGCGTTGGCCATCGACGAAAACGCCGGGTTGGCCTCGTTCCACAGGAAGGGGACGCGGTGGTCCGCGAACGCGAACCTCATCTTCCGCACGATCAGATCCGTCATCGGTGCCACCTCAGCTCATCCAAAGCAATCATACAAACAACGCGCTCTTTGTATGATTACTACACGCGGCCGCGGCCCGTCAACGGCGGGGGGCGATATCCTGCAGGAATGTTGCTGGCCAGGAATCCGGACCGTGGCGCGTAGACGCGGGTGGGACGGGCGACCGCCCGGCAGCGACGAAGAGGCTTCGGAACGCATCGTGGCCGCCGCCGTGCAACTGATCGCCGAGACGGGGACCGGGATCAGCATCGCCGACGTCGCGGCATCGCTCGGCGTCATCCGCCAGACCGTGTACCGCTACTTCCCCACCGCTGAAGCACTGATGCACGCGGCCGCGATCGCCGCGGTGGAAGGCTTTCTGGACCGGCTCGCCGAAAGCGTGCGAGGGATCACCGATCCCGCCGAGGCGATGACCGAGGGCGTCATGTTCACCCTGGAGGAAGTCACCCGGATACCGCACCTGCGGATCATGCTGTCCGGACCGCAGGCCGCCGCGAGTTCGGTCAACGTCGCCTCCGGCGAAGGTCAGGCCTTCGGCATGCGGATGATCACCCGGTTCGACGTCGACTGGGAGAAGTACGGATACGACGAATCCACGCTGCGCGAGCTGGTGGAATTCACCCTGCGCACGATGCTGTCGTTCTTCATCGCCCCCAACGAACCCGGCCGCAGCCGAGAAGAGCTGCGGCGCTTCCTCAGACGCTGGCTGGGCGGGGCAATTCTGGCTCAGCCGGCCGATGGCGCGCAATGACATCGCCGAACACCGCGGGGATCAGCCGGTTGAAGATATCGGCGCGCTCCCACTGCAGGAAGTGACCGGCACCCGGAACCACCAGCGGCCCAATGCGATTGAGAAACGCCCGCTCGGTGCGGGGTACAAAATCCTCTCCGACGACATGATCCTCGGGACCGTACAGCACCAGGGTGGGCACCTCGACCGCAGCCATCAGCGGGATCTCGGCCATGGCGCGGCCGTAGGCGAGTTGATACGACGCCCACCCCGCCCGTAGCCGCGCCTCGTCGGCAAAGGGCTCGGTCATGAAATCCACGTCGGACTGGGTGAACGCGTAGGCCGAGCCCCACAGCCGGTTGGTGTACATCGCCGCCACCCACTGTCTGCGCGCATCCGGAGTGGGCAGCATCTCTGCCAGTTCGTCAGGGAAGGCACCCTGCATCCAGCGGTAGTCCCCGGTGGGATCGGCTGCGCCGCCGACGAACCCCGGATGTTGCGTACCGATTCCCGAGTAGTCGACCCCCATGGGCGGCACGGTGTTGAAAACACAGAAGCGCGTGACGAATCCTGGATACCGGTGGATCAGGTCGGTGCTGACGACAGCACCGACATCGCTGGCCGCGATCAGGCAGGACTCGTGACCCAGATGTTCGTGGACCAACGCATACAGGTCGCGGGAGTACGTGACGATGTCGTGCTGATCGTCGGGCGGGATCGCACTGTCGCCCACGCCGCGCAGGTCCGGGACGATGACCTCGAAGCCGGCCGCGGCCAGTGCCTCGATGTTGCGCCACCAGATCCGCTTGGTTTCGGGGTATCCGTGTACCAGCAGGAGGGGCACACCGCCGATGCCCTCGCGGACGTACGCCAGCGAAACCCCTTCGGCGACAGCGGCAGTGTGGATCGTGAACGCGTCAGCGGCCGGCGCCGGAGGCTGGGCCGGACGCTGACGCGGGTCGTAACGGAAATCCGCCATGGCGAAAGACCCTACTGATCAGCGGGTCCCACGCACCAGACGACCCGGGCGGGCCCCGGTGTCCACTCCGTGCCGGCGGGTTACCGTGCCGCTGACGATCGTCGCCTCGTAACCGCTTGCCCCCTGCACCAACCGTTTTCCGCCGGCCGGCAGGTCATAGGCCATTCTCGGTGCATGCAAGGTCAGGCCATCCAGGTCGATCACGTTGACGTCGGCCTTCTTGCCCACACTGATCACGCCGCGGTCGGACATGCCGTAGAGCTGCGCGGTGTCGTGCGACTGCTTGCGGATCACGTACTCCAGCGGCAGCTTCTCGCCACGATGACGGTCACGAGCCCAGTGCGTCAGCAGGAACGTCGGGTAGGACGCATCACAGATCATGCTGCAGTGCGCGCCGCCGTCGGACAGACCCAGCACGCCGGCCGGATGCGTGAGCATCTCGCGGATCGCATCGTGATTGCCGTCGGAGTAGTTGAACATGGGGTACATCAACATGGCACCGGCATCGGCCTCGAGCATCAGGTCGTACATCGCGGCCAGCGGGTCCATGCCGCGCTGCTTGGCGATCGCCGCGACGGTGCGCTCGTCGGTCGGCTCATAGTCCGGCGGTTCACCGATGTGGTACAGGCGATTTGCCGCATTCTGCGCCAGCATGAACATGCCGTCGAACAGCTTGTTGGGATCGATCGGCAGGTCTTCTTCGGCCAGGATCGCCGCGCGTACCTTCGGGTCCGCGAGCCGCTCGGCGAGTTCCTCGCGCGTGCATTCGGCCTGCAGTCGCCGGTAGGTCGGGCGGTGGGTGAAGGCATGGTGACCGGGGAAGCCGAGCAGCATGCCGAACGGGCGCGCCGCCACCTGCGGGAACAGCCGGCTTCCCGCTTTGTGCGCCGCCGCCGACAGGTCGAGCTGCTCGCGCCACAGGTTGGGGTCGGCGTCGACCTGGATCAGGGCGAAGCTCAGCGCGCAGTCGATCTCCTCGCCGAGCCGACGCATCCAGTCCAGTTCCTTCTTGGGCGCGACGATGTCCTCGCCGGCGGCACCTTGGGGAGCCAGCTCGAAGACCGCGGCGCCACCGGCCGCGGTGGCCCGGCCCAGCGCGAACAACTCGTCCTCGGCGGCGAAGGTGCCGGGCACCGGCTCGCCGTCCATGGCAGTGTGCGCGATGGTGCGCGACGATGAAAACCCAAGCGCTCCAGCTTCGATGGCCTCCTGCACCAGTTTGGCCATGGCCTTGATGTCATCGGGTGTGGCCGCTTCGTTGCGGGCGCCGCGCTCCCCCATCGCGTAGGCCCGTATGGCACCGTGAGCGATCTGGGTGCCCATGTCGACGGCCAGTTCGCGCTTTCCGATCACGTCGAGGTATTCGCCGAAGGTTTCCCAACCCCAGGTGATGCCCTCGGTGAGCGCGGTGCCGGGGATGTCCTCGACACCCTCCATCAGGGAGATCAGCCATTCCTCCTGCCCGGGACGCACCGGCGCGAAGCCGACCCCGCAGTTGCCGGCCACCACGGTCGTGACGCCATGATTGCTGGACGGTTCGAGCACGGCGTCCCAGGAGACCTGGCCGTCATAGTGGGTGTGAATGTCGACGAAGCCGGGGGCGACGATCTTGCCTGTGGCGTCGATGGTTTCGGCGGCATCGCCGACCAGTGCCGGGTCGTCGGCGCCGCGCCGGTGCACCTCGACGATCTTTCCGTCCTTGATAGCAACGTCGGCGGTGAACCGGTCCGCACCGGTCCCGTCGACGACAGTACCGCCCGTGATTTTGAGATCGAACACGTTTTTGCTCCCTTGAGGCGTGGAGGCCGCTACGGTCGCAATGTAACACCGTTACATTGCGACGTCCCGAGATTCTCCTTCTCAGTGGGAGGTGCCCCATGACCCACAGCTCAACTGACACGCCCCGGCGGGCTGATGCGATCGGCGAACCGCCGGCGCGCCCCACCCGGGTCCCGGCCGAACGCTATACGTCGCCCGCGTTCGCGCGCCTCGAAGTGGAACGGATGTGGCCGCGGGTGTGGCAGCAGGCCTGCACGGTCGATCACGTGGCCGACCCCGGCGACTACTTCGAATACCGTTGCGGCCCCTACTCGGTGCTGATCGTCCGGGGGGACGACGGGGAGCTGCGCGCCTTCCAGAACGCCTGCCGGCACCGCGGCAACACCCTGTGTACCGGTGCCGGCTCCTCGCTGCGGGAACTGAAATGTGGGTATCACGGCTGGACGTGGGATCTGGCCGGGGCGCTCAAACGGATCCCGAACCGCAAAGGATTCGGGTCGGTGCACATGTCCGAGTTCCCACTGGCGCCGGTGCAGGTCGGCACCTGGGAACGGTTGGTCTTCGTCAACCTCGACCCTGCGGCGATGCCGCTGGCCGACTACCTGGAAGCGGTCCCCGGAGACATCGCCTGGTGCGGGCTCGGCGACTTCCGTTGCTACGCAACGATGACCATCGATGTCGAGGCCAACTGGAAGACCATCGCCGACGGCTACAGCGAGACGTACCACGTCCAGACCCTGCATCCCGAGCTGCACCGGTGCATGGACGACGTCTACGCACCCCAGACGATCTGGGGCCACACGGGCAAGTCCGAATCGTTGTACGGAGTGCCGAGTCCACGGCTGTCCGGCGCACTGAGTGACGAAGAGGTGTGGGACGCCTACGTGTACACCCAAGGTGCCCTGATGGGCGTCGCCGAGGGCACCCCGTTCCCGTCGGACCGGCAGTCCCCCGGGCAGTCGGTGGCCGACGTGATCGCCTCGCAGATCAGGGAATTCGCCGCCGGACGGGGCGTCGACATCAGCTGGGCCAGTACTGATCAGGTGATGTGCCTGCACCAGTACAACATCTTCCCCAACCTGACCCTGCTGGCCAGCGCCGACCATCTGACGGTGATGACGTCGTTACCCGGATCGGACCCCGACCGCGGGCAACTGGTGATGACGCTGATGGCCCGCATGCCGGCCCAGGCTCCGCGGGTGAACCCGACGGACGTCCGGATGGGTGCGGAGGAGGCGCACCCCGGCGTGGTGATGAGCCAGGACATCGCCGTGCTCACCGGCCTGCAGCGCGGATTGCACCAACCGGGCTTCACCGACCTGGTCCTGTCCGCTGAAGAGCGCAGAATCATCAACATGCACCGCAACCTTGAGCGCTACCTCGACCTACCCCGCTCCGAGCGCATCGCCGAGGCGGAAGCCGGCGAATGAGTCCGAAGCCGAAGCCGATCGACGCCGACATCATCCTCGATGCGGCGGCCGATCTCATCGAAAAAGATGGGGTGGAAGCGTTCTCGATGCGGGGGCTCGCCGAGCGCATCGGCGCGGCCGTCACGTCCATCTACTGGCACGTCGGGGGCCGTGACGCCCTGTTCGACAGCCTGGTCGACCGTCTGCTGACCGAGATGGCCGGCCTGCCCATGCACGGTGACCGCCCCGTGAATCGAATTGCCGCACTTGCCCGCAACCAGCGCAGCCTGCTGATCCGGCACCAGCATCTACTGGCGATCGCCCACGAGCGGGACCGCACCCCGACGTTGTTCCTGCCCGTACAACAGAGGCTCGCCGCCGAACTGGCTGAGATGGATGTGACCGGAACACGGGCCGCACTGGTGCTGCGGGCCGTGCAGGTGCACGTGATCTCCTCTGCGGTGATGCAGTTCTCGGCGGTGCGCGGCCCCCGGCATCAGGAGGAGGATCCGTCCCTGTGGACCGCCGACTGGCCGGATCAGGCGCTCGTCGCCGCCCTGCAGTCCCCCACCGACTACGACGCGGTGTTCGAGTACGGCCTCGACGCCCTGCTGGCGCCGCTGCGGCCGGTCAATGGCCGGGTCAGGGCAACACGGTCTTCATCAGCATGACGTTGTAGGCGGACCACAGCGACAGGTTGTAATACAGCTCCTTGCCCGTCGACCACGGATGCAGATACGGCGCGTAGATGCCGCCAGGGATCTGTGACGACGGCGCGATCAACTGCTCGGGCCCCCACGGGCCCTGCGGCGCCGGCGCGGTCCGCATCACCACGTCGTTCATCCCGTTGCCGTACAGCACCAGGTACTGCTTGAGATACGTGTTGTACTGGGCCGACATCTCGCTCACGGGACCCGGGATCACCGGCGTCGCCGCGGCCGGATTGCCCGGTACCCAGGCGTTGTTGTCCGCGTTCCAGTACTCGTACTTGGTGAGATCCGGGATGAGTCCCGGAGCCACCCGCGCGATGTAGGCCGACCCGCCGCGCCCGTTCGGCGTGCCGAACGTGTAGATGTACGGATCACCGGGGCCCGGTTTGAGGAACGCACCCATCTGGAAGTTCTCGTTACCTCCGCCGGGCGGCCGGATCGTCCCGGGGTACACGCCCCAGTTCTCACCGTTGTCCGGCGACATCGCGATCGCCGAGAAGTTGGTCGACCACGCACCGGGACTGTCCCAGTTCCGGATCGACATGAAGTTCAGATATTGATTGCGCCCGACCGAGATTCCCGCCGTCGGGATGATACCCGTCTCCTCGGGCGCCCGGCCGATGCTGTTGATGATCTGCTTGGAGATGCCCTGGCGCCACACCGGAGAACCGGAGTACTTGTTGGCCACCACACCATCGGGCACCGCGACGGTCTTCGACAGCGATCCGTCCTGACTGCGGAACAACGCGTTGTACCGCCACTGCTTTCCGGGAATCCCGCAGTAGCCGTTGGTGTCGCCGAAGGCCATCAGCACCTGACGGTTCACCGGATCCCCGTTGTCCCACATGATTCCGAGGTCAGTTCCGGTGATGGCGAAGCGTTTGATCGTCTGGTTGGGACTGTCGGGACCGGTCACCCAACCCACGATCGACGTGCCAGGAGGCGCACCCGGGGCCGGTTGGGCCGCCGGCGCCGGAGCCGGCTGAGGCGCCGCCGGAACCGGAGCAGGCTGAGCCGCATTCGGGACCGGCTGAGCACCACCAGGATTGGGTGCAGGCACGACGGCCGCTTTCTGCCTGACCTGTCCGGAGTTCGGCATCAGCGCCTTCAGCAGGGCCAGTGGCAACTGCCCGAGTTTGGGCAGGGGGGCCCGGTCGTTGGCCCCGGCGGGCATATGCCCGATCGGGCGGTTGAGCGGCGCGAGCCGGGACGGCTTCGGAATCTGGAAGGCCTGATTCGGGAGGGGTTGCGCGGCCGCAGCGGCGCCTTCGCAGGGTTCGGCCGATGCCGCCGGCGCCACCCCGACGGCGACGACAAGCCCGATTGCGGCCGCCGCTGCCATCGTCGAAGCACCTCGAGGACGTCGCGACATGTCACACCTTCCCAATGCAGGGACGTCGACATGACGTCACAGTTGGCTGATGTGACGTTAGTGATCAATGGTGTCGATGTGACCAGTGATGCACCGATAGGTATCGTCCCGTGACCGTGTCGCAACCGACGCGGCGTGTTGCCTTCGACCGGGAAATTCGATGTCAACCGCGTGGGACAGCTCAGCTCGCCCCACGAACGCTCCCCACGAACGAGCGTTCCGCACTACGGTGGGAAGTGGTGGAACTATCGAAACGAGCGAGAGGGATCACCATGGCAGGAACATTCGATCCGAAAAAGGGCGGCAAGTTCGAGCCGACCACGAAGGCCAAGCCGCCGCCACCTCCGCGGCCCGGCGGCAACAAGAAGTAATCTCCGCGAAACTGCCCACGTGCGAGCGTTTCAGCTCATACGTGGGCAGTTTCGTTTGCAGATCAGCTACAGACTTGCACCAACCGGAAAGGTCCGGTGGCACATACCGACGGCGGTCCGTATCCGCCATAACCCCAACCAGCCCCGTAGGAGGGAGGCGGGGGCGGCGGACCCCATGGGCCCGGGCCGTAACCCCAGCCGGGATGTTCGGCCCAACCAACTCCGGAGCCGACCACCGGCGACGGAGCAGCGTTAGCCACACCCGAGCCGATACCGAGGGCGGCCAATCCGAGCGCTCCGGCCGCTGCGGCGCTGATCGCGATGGACTTCAACATTTCGCAACACCTCTTGACTTGCAGAACCCACGACTGTGGATCGCCCCGTCGGTCCAGAGTCGGCGGAAGTGTTCGATTTCGACTTCCACCAATTATGTTAGATCTACTTATTAAGTCTGGGCTGTGTAGACGCTTTGTGTGTTTCGGTCCTGCTGCAGAGACGCCAGACGTCGCTTCGACGCAGCCGACTGGATGACCTGAGGCCACCAGAACCACCGGCCCAACAGAGCCGCGATCGCGGGGGTCATGAACGACCGCACGATCAGCGTGTCGAACAGCAGGCCGAGCGCGATCGTGGTGCCCACCTGCGCCATCACCTTGAGATCACTAAACGCGAATGACGCCATGGTGAAGGCGAACACCAGACCCGCCGAGGTCACCACCGAACCGGTGCCCGCCATCGCCCGGATGATGCCGGTCTTCAGGCCACCGGAGAGCTCTTCCTTGAAGCGGGACACCAGCAGCAGGTTGTAGTCGGACCCGACCGCCAGCAGCAGGATGACCGACATGGCCAACACCATCCAGTGCAATTCCAGGCCGAGGAGGTGCTGCCAAACGAGAACGGACAGGCCGAATGAGGCGCCGAGCGACAGCAGCACCGTGCCGACGATCACCGCTGCCGCCACCGCACTACGGGTGATCAGCAGCATGATGATGAAAATCAGTGACACCGCGGCGATTCCGGCGATCATCAGATCGTAGAACGACCCGTCCTTCATGTCTTTGTAGGTGGCCGCGGTACCCGCCAGATAGATCTTGGAACCTTCGAGCGGCGTGCCCTTGAGCGCTTCCTTGGCGGCCAGCTTGATCGGCTCCACATGGTTCACGCCCTCCGGCGTCGCGGGGTCGCCCTCGTGACTGATGATGAACCGCACCGACTTTCCGTCGGGTGAGATGAAGTTCTTCATGCCGCGCTTGAAGTCCTTGTTGTCGAAGGCTTCCGGCGGAAGATAGAACGTGTCGTCGTTGCGCGCCTCGTCGAAGGCCTTCCCCATCGCCGTCGAATTCTCTTGCATGGCAGCCATCTGATCCTGCTGACCGGCCTGGGTGGCCCGCTGCGTCAGCATCATGGTCTTCATGGACTTCATCGACTCGATCTGCTCTGGCATCAACGCGGCCAACTGCGGCATCAACGTGTCGAGGTGCTCCATGTCAGGCAGGAGTTCCTGAATGTCGTCGGTCAGAGGGTCGATCCCGTCGAGGGTGTCGAACATCGACCGGACCGACCAGCACAGCGGAACGCTGGCGCAGTGCGGTTCCCAGTAGAGGTAGTTGCGCAGTGGACGCAGCCAATCGTCGAAATCGCCCAGATGGTCCCGCAATTCGACGACGTCGAGAGTCATCGTCTTCATCTTGGTGACCATCGAATGGGTGATGTCGGCCATCTGCAGGGTCAGCTGCGACATCCGTTCCATCGTGTCGATGGTCTTCTGCATCTCGTCGGCCTGAACGAGCATGTCAGCCATCCGGTCCTGGTTGTACTTCCGGTTCATCGTGTTCGTCGTGCCCTGCCGGCTGAGCAGGAACGGGATCGACGTGTGCTCGATGGGCCGGCCGTTGGGCCGGGTGATGGCCTGCACGCGGGAGACTCCGGGGACCCGGACGATCCCCTTGGCGATCTTGTCGATGACGAGGAAGTCTGCGGGGTTTCGCAGGTCGCGGTCGGTCTCGATCATCAGCAGTTCCGGATTCATCCGCGCTGCGCTGAAATGCCGTTCGGCAGCCTGATATCCGACATTGGCGGCCAGATCTGACGGCAAATACTTGCGGGCGTCGTAATTGGTCTTGTAACCCGGCAGCGTGAGCAGGCCGATGAGGGCCAGGCCCAGCGTCGCGGCCAGAATCGGGCCGGGCCACCGGACCACCGCGATGCCGACCCGGCGCCAGCCGCGCGACCGGATACTGCGTTTGGGCTCGAAACGCCCGAACCGGCTGCCGATCACGATGACTGCCGGGCCCATCGTCAGCGCGGCGATGACCGCGACGAACGTGCCCACCGCGCATGGCACTCCCATGGTCTGGAAGTACGGCAGGCGGGTGAAGCTCAGACACAGCATCGCGCCGGCGATCGTCATGCCGGACCCGAGCACCACGTGGGAGGTACCGCGGAACATCGTGTAGTACGCGGTTTCCCGGTCTTCACCGGCACCGCGCGCCTCTTGATAGCGACCGATCGCGAAGATCGCATAGTCGGTTCCCGCGGCGATGACCATCAGCGTCAGGAGATTGACCGCGAAGGTGGACAAACCGATGATGTCGGTGTGCGCCAGGAAGGCCACGATGCCGCGCGCCGCACCGAGCTCCATGAACACCATCAGCAGCACCAGGATCATGGTGGCGATCGAGCGGTAGACGATCAGCAACATCACCGCGATCACGACGAGCGTGATGGCGGTGACCCGCGCGACGCTCTTGTCGCCCGCGTGGTGCTGATCGGAAACCAGTGGCGCCCCGCCGGTCACGTACACCTTGATCCCCGCCGGCGGCGACGACTGGTTGACGATGTCGCGCACCGCGGCCACCGAATCGTTGGCCAGCGTTTCGCCCTGGTTGCCCCGAAGGTAGACCTGGACGTAAGCCGACTTGCCGTCGTTGCTCTGTGCGCCCGAGGCCGTCAGCGGGTCGCCCCAGAAATCGGCCACGTGCTGCACGTGGGCGGTGTCAGCCTCGAGCTTGTCGACGATGCCGTCGTAGTAGTGGTGTGCGTCGTCACCCAGGGGTTGCTCGCCTTCCAGCACCACCATGGCGTTGCTGTCGGAGTCGAACTCCTGGAAGTCGCTGCCGATCTTGCGCATGGCGATCATCGCCGGAGCGTCTTTGGCGCTCAGTCCGACGGTGTGCTCCTCGCCGACCTTCTCCAGCGGCGGAACGAGAGCATTCGTCAGGACGGTCAGTGCCACCCAGCCGAGCAGGATCGGCACGGCCAGCACGCGGATGAAGCGAGCGATGCCCGACCTGTTCTGTGCGCCGCTGTGGCTACTCATCGCGTGCCCTTGGTGTACACACAACCCGCCCCTTCGATCAGGCCACTGTCGCCCAATGGGACAGGTCGCAAGCGATACACATTCGCAGTCGCGCGTAATATACCTAGCCTGTCAAAGTGTCAGTGTCAATAATCACTTCGCCGGTCCACTGACAGCTATTTCACAGCTGGAGCGCATCCGTTCCCACGGCCAGGTCATCAACGCCCACACGATCAGCACGATCACGACCTCGACCAGCAGATACACCGGCCACGGACCCAACACATCCAGCAGTGACGCGGTGGGCGGCTTCGCGTTCAGGTAGCCGTAATTGGCTCCGGTGATCGCGTTGAAAATGAAGGTCACGGCCCCCCACGTGAGCGTCGCGATGACCGCGAAGCGGTAGTCACGCCACCGCGGTCGCATCCCACGGCCCCAGGTGAGATAGATGGCCGCCCAGACAACGAGCACGTGGAGGGTGAAGAACGTGATGAACAGGTGGTGGGGGAAGTCCGGAGCTCCGTCTTTTGCCGTGCCGATGTCCGGCGTGATCAAAGCCTGCGAACTCAGGACGAGGCCCCAGTAATAGGTGAGGACGAAGGCCCAATGCCGTTGCGACCACAGGGCATACGCCGCTGCGAGCTCGGCGAGGTCGCACAACTGGAGCGGCACCGAGGTGTCGATGGTGGGGTCGACCAGCTTGTAGGCCAACGCCACGAGAAATGCCGCGATGAGCGCAACCGCCAGGACACGGCTCAGGATCCGGGCCTGCGGCTGTGTCTGCCGCCGGCCGATCACCACCAGCAGCGCCGCGCCGGCCGCGAACACCGCCAGCACCACCAGGTGTGACGGGCCGTATGCCGAGAACTCGCGTTGTGCAGCCAACAATTCGATCAACTCCCCCGTTTCAGCGCAGGGAACGATTACCCATGATCGCAGGTGGGGACGCGTCTCTGCGCTGAAAAACGAAGAAGGGCCGCATCTCTGCGGCCCCTGCCCCGTGGACTACCTAGACCCACCCGGTACCGGAGGACGGTGCGGAAGGACCGGGTGTCGACGTGCCCGACCCGGGTGGCTGCGTTCCGTACCCAGGTGCGTCCGGGCTGTACCCCGGCGCCGGGCCGTACCCCGGTTGCTGACCGTGCATCGACGTGTCCGGGCTGGAGCCCGGCAGTGGGCCATACACCGGCGTCGGACCGGACCCTGGCAATACGCCGAACTCAGGCAGCTGACCGTAATCCGGCAGCGCCGGGCCGTACCCGGGTACCGATTGGCCAGACCCGGCGAGCAGCTTCGACGCGATGAATGACGCCGCCTGGGTGGTGTACACGGGGACGTAGCCCTCGGTGTGCCCACTCCACTCGTTGCCCTGACCCTCGTGACAGATCGGATCCATGGGGTTGCACAGGTCGATCGCCTTGGACCCGTACAGCGCGCTCTGGGTTGCTATCGATTGCTTGGTACGAGTGCCGACGTCGCCGAAGGTGGTGATCGCCACGACGTTGTCGGCGTATTCACGCGGGAGCGAATCGCCCCACGTGATGTTGCCCAGCGGGTTGCCGGCCACGATGTTGATCACGCTCGCGCCCTGCGAGTATCCGCCCAGCACGATCTTGGTGTCAGGGCAGGAGGACAGCGTGGACTTGATGTGGGAAATCGCGTCTTTGGCGCCGTCGCCGCCGTGCAGCTGCAGCTTGCTGGCCTTGTAGTTGACCCCGTAACTGTCGATCTTCATGCCGGCGGTCTGCTTGCGCAGCGCATCGACGAGGGCATCGCCGACCCGGCCCATACCGGCCGGCTCATCGGTGCCACGCGCGAAGACGACCTCCGCATCGGCACAGTCGGCGGCCGCCGCTATCGGCGGCGCGGTGAAAGCGGCGAGCGGAGCTCCCGCGGTGAGAAGTGCAGCAGCGCCAAGCCCGACCCAGCGACCACCTGACCGCGCACTGCCCTGCTGAGGGCGACGTTTGCGGTGAGAAAACATGCCTCAATCTAACCCGTAACCAGGACGAGTGGACCCATGCGTGGGGATGGCCAGCCCAAGCGCCGTGGTCAAAGGGTGATGACAGAAAAGAAAACAGGCCAGGGATTAGATCCCTGACCTGCATCTTCTCGGTGGAGCTGCCGGGAATTGAACCCGGGTCCTACGGCATGTCCTCGAGGCTTCTCCGTGCGCAGTTCGCTGTGCCTCTACTCGGATCTCTCAGTCACGCGAACAAGCCGAGATGACGATCCCAGTCGCTGTTTGATGTCCCCACGGATTCCGCGACCGAACCCGTGGGTGGGTCCCTCTAGCTGATGCCAGGGTCCGGGCCGAGGGCGCTCCCGGTCTGACAGACACGCAGTCGCTTAGGCAGCGAGTGCGTAGTCGCGCTGATTGGAATCGGCGCTTAATTGGTTGCAACGACGCTTACGGTGGTCTCTTGCCTGCACCGGCACGCTTCCCTTGATTCGATGCGCGAAGTCGAAACCGATCAGCCCCTCGCATCCCTGCCGAATCTCGGCAGGACAGTCAATGGTACGCCAGACCCAACGGCGAACGCCAAGTGATTATTCCGGGGCCTTTTCGTGTCGGCCGCGGTGCTCAGGCCATGCCCTTGGCGCGGCGGCCCAACTCGCGGGTGATCTCACGGTCGGCGTCACGCTTGGCCAGATCGTGGCGTTTGTCGTGGGCCTGTTTACCGCGGGCCAGCGCCAGCTCCACCTTGACCTTGCCGTCGGAGAAGTACATCGACAGCGGTACCAGCGTCAGGTTGCCGTCGCGGATCTTGCCGATCAGGTTGTCGATCTCCTTGCGGTGCAACAGCAGTTTGCGGTTGCGCCGCGGCGCGTGATTGGTCCAGGTGCCGTGGTGATACTCCGCGATGTGCACGTTGCGCAGCCAGATCTCGCCGTCGTCGACCGTGGCGAACGCGTCGGCCAGTGAGGCCTGTCCTTCACGCAGACTCTTGACCTCGGTACCCATGAGCGCGATGCCCGCCTCATAGGTATCGAGGATCATGTAGTTGTGCCGCGCCTTGCGATTGCTGGCCACAATCTGCTTATTGCCGGCGGGGCTGGACTTCTTGGTCGCCACTAGTTCACGACTACCTTCGTATGTAGAGCCGCAGCGTCACGTACGCGGTAATCCCGGACATCGCCAGGCCGAGGAACAGCATCCATGGTGCGCTGAAGTAGAGCACGTCAGCGTAGTCGACCCTGGCAATCAAATTCGACTGATAAAACTGGTCGAGCGCCTTCTCCAGGAACACCGCTCGCACCACTATCAGGCCGACGATCGCGATCACCACACCGATCAGGGCCGCGATCATCGCCTCCACGAGGAACGGCAACTGGGTGTACCAGCGGGTCGCACCGACCAGGCGCATGATGCCGATCTCGGTCCGCCGCGTATACGCGGCCACCTGGACCATATTGGCGATCAGCAGCACGGCACCGACCGCCTGCACCAGCGCCACCGCGAACGCGACGCTACTGAGCCCGTCGAGCACGGCGAACAACCGGTCGATCAGGTCCTTCTGGTTGAGCACGTTGAGCACACCGGGCTGACCCTGCATCGCCTTGTCGAACGCCTCGTGCTGCTCCGGGTCGTTGAGCTTGACGATGAACGACGCCGGGAACGCGTCCTTGCCCGCGACGTCCTTGTACTGCGGGAACTTCTTGATCGCGTCGTCGTAGGCCTGCTCGCGGTTGAGGAAGCTCAGCGAGCGCACGTCGTCGCGGTCGTCGATCATGCGGTACAGCGCCTTGCACGCTTCTTCGTCGCAGTTCGGGTCGTTGGCCGAGATGTCGTCGGTCAGGAACACCTGGCTCTCGACGCGGTCCAGGTAGATGTCGCGGGACTGGTCGGCCAGCCGCACCACCAGCAGGCCGCCACCGAACAGGCCGATGGAGATGGCCGTGGTCAGGATCATCGCCACCGTCATCGTGACGTTGCGACGAAGTCCGGTCAGAACTTCATTGACAAGAAAGCCGAAGCGCACTTAGCGATCCATTCCGTAGACGCCGCGCTGCTCATCACGGATCAGCCGGCCGAGTTCGAGTTCGACGACCCGCTGGCGCATGGAGTCGACGATGTGATGGTCGTGGGTGGCCATCAGCACCGTGGTGCCGGTCCGGTTGATCCGTTCCAGCAGGTCCATGATGTCCTTGCTGGTCTCCGGATCCAAGTTTCCGGTGGGCTCGTCGGCGATCAGGACCAGTGGACGGTTGACGAAGGCGCGCGCGATGGCGACGCGCTGCTGCTCGCCGCCGGACAGTTCGCTCGGCAACCGATTGGCCTTACCGGACAGGCCGACCATCTCCAGCACGTCCGGGACCACCCGGTTGATCACCTCGCCACGCTTGCCGATCACCTCGAGCGCGAACGCCACGTTCTCGAACACCGTCTTCTGCTGCAACAGGCGGAAGTCCTGGAACACGCAGCCGATGACCTGACGCAGGCTCGGCACGTGCCGGCCGGCGAGCTTGTTGACGTGAAACTTGGACACCCGGATATCACCGGAGGTGGGCGTCTCGGCTGCCAGCAGCAGCCGCATGAACGTCGACTTGCCCGAACCCGACGGGCCGATCAGGAAGACGAACTCACCCTTGTCGATTTTCAACGAGACGTCATCGAGCGCTGGGCGCGCCGAAGACTTGTAGTGCTTAGTCACGCGGTCGAGGGTGATCATCACGGCACGCCAGTGTAGCGGGGCGGAAGTATCCGGCAGGTCAGGCTATCGCGGCAATGTCGGGGCCGCCGGTTCCTGGCCGGGTAGCGACTGCTCGGTAGGCGGGGCGGGTGCAGGCGCAGGCCCCAACGGCAACGTGATGGGCGGGATCAGTCCCGGGCCGTCCGGATCGAACACCGTCGTCCGCGGCGCCCCGGGCAACGGCGTGGTGGTGGGACTGGTCGACTCTCCGGGCACCGGCTCGGTCGGCGTCGTGGTCTCCGTCGGCGTCGTCGTCTCCGGTGTGGTGGTCTCGGTCGTCTCCGGCGTCTCCGTCGGCGTCGTCGAGCGAGGGGTCTGCAGCTTGGTGCGTGGCACCCAGGTGTAGTCGGGGTCGGGCACGAACCCGGGCGGGACCACCTGGGTGTCGGGCGATTGCGGCGCGGTCTGCTTGGGCCGGTACTCCTGCTGCACCCACGACAGCGCGATGAACGCCACGATCAGCACCACCGTCGAGGTGCGAACGCGGCCCAGCCTGCTACGCCAGAGCTTTTCGGCGGCGTCAGTCACCTTGCTGAAGTCGGGTTTCACTTCTTCGACTCCTGAGCCGATGCCGGGGGCGCCGCGACCGTCTCGGCGACCGCGGCCGGATGGATGACGTCCCCGGCCGCTGCGACCGATGCGTCTGACGAGGCCACGCCGGCCCGGCGCAGTGCGCGCACCACCCGTATTCGCAGCCGTCTGCCCACGTCGAACTGTTTGCCCGGCAGCGTGCGTGCGACCATTCGCAGGTTCACGGTGTCGACTCCGAGGCTCTCGATGCCCATCAACTGCGGCTTGTCGAGCAGAAGCTTGGACAGCTCGCCGTCTTCGGCCGCCTTCTCGGCGACGTCGTTGAGTACATCGTTGACCAGGTTGAGGTCGACCGTGGCCGGTATGGGGATGTCGACGACGGCGCGCGCCCAGTCCTTGGACAGGTTGAGCGCCTTGACGATCTGCCCGTTGGGCACGGTGTACATCTCGCCTTCGGAGGACCGCAACTTGGTGACCCGCAGCGTGACGTCCTCGACCGTGCCCTCGGCCTCATTGGCGGCGGCGATGGTCAGCCGTACCAGATCACCGAACCCGTACTGCTTCTCGGTGATGATGAAGAAGCCGGCGAGCAGGTCCTGCACGATGCGCTGCGCGCCGAAACCGAGGGCGGCACCGAGCACCGCGGCCGGGGCCACCAGCGAGGCGATCGGTACCGCGAGCGCATCGGTGACCTCGACGAGCACGATGATGAACAGGACGGCCACCGACACCCAGGAGATCACCGAGGCGACCGCTTGCCGATGCTTGGCGCTCTCCGAGCGCACCAGCTGGTCGCTCTCCTGATATTCGGCGTCGATCCGGCGCACCACCCGTTGGGCGGCCCAGTTGATGAACCGCGCGGCGAGCAGGCCCCCGATCAGCAACAGGGCGATGTGCAGGCCGGTGGTCAGGATCCACACGCCGATCTCGCCGACCCAGAAATCGTGCCAGCGGTCGGCGAGAGGAAGGGCAAGCACCGTATTAGTCATCGTCAATCAGTCGTCGTCGTCTTTTCGGTTGCGCCATCTGATTCCTGCTTCCAGGAATCCGTCGATGTCTCCATCCAGCACCGTGGCCGGGTTTCCGACCTCGTACTCGGTGCGCAGATCCTTCACCATCTGATAGGGGTGCAGCACATAGGACCGCATCTGGTTGCCCCACGAGCTGCCACCATCCCCCTTGAGCGCGTCCATCTCGGCGCGCTCCTCCAAACGCTTACGTTCCAGCAGGCGGGCCTGCAGCACGCGCATCGCCGCAACCTTGTTCTGCAGCTGCGACTTCTCGTTCTGACAGGTCACCACGATGCCGGTGGGAATGTGGGTGAGCCGGACTGCGGAGTCGGTGGTGTTGACCGACTGCCCGCCAGGACCGCTGGAGCGGTACACGTCGACGCGTAGGTCGCCTTCGGGGATCTCGATGTGGTCCGTGGTTTCCACCACCGGGAGCACCTCGACGTCGGCGAACGACGTCTGGCGGCGGCTCTGGTTGTCGAACGGGCTGATCCGCACCAGCCGGTGGGTGCCCTGCTCCACCGAGAGGGTGCCGTAGGCGAACGGGGCGTGCACGGCGAAGGTCGCGCTCTTGATCCCGGCTTCCTCGGCATAGGACGTGTCGAACACCTCGACCGGGTAGTCGTGCTTCTCGGCCCAGCGGATATACATCCGCATCAGCATCTCGGCCCAGTCCGCGGCGTCGACGCCACCGGCGCCGGAGCGGATGGTGACGACGGCCTCGCGCTCGTCGTATTCACCGGAGAGCAGGGTGCGGACCTCGAGGGTCTCGATCTCCTCGCGAAGCTTGACGAGTTCGGCGTCGGCCTCGGCGACTTCTTCGTCACCACCCTCTTCGGCGGCGAGCTCGAACAGCACCGGCAGGTCCTCGACACGCTGACGCAGGTCCTGCACCCGGCGCAATTCACTCTGCGCGTGCGAGAGCTCACTGGTGACCTTCTGGGCGCGCGACTGGTCGTCCCAGAGGTTCGGATCGGAGGCCTGCTGCTCGAGCATGTCGATCCGCTGGCGCAGGCCATCGATGTCGAGCACCCGCTCCACGGTCGTCAGGGTGGTGTCGAGTGCGGCTACGGCGGCTTGGCGGTCTGGATCCACGAATGTTCAGGGTACCCGGCGGCATTTCGGCGGCAGTTCTCTCCGACTGGCGGCAGCGCAGACGATCTGTGTTTAAAGTCGGTTGGTACCCGGCCCGGCACGCCATCGGCCGGGTCTGTGACGGTTTTTCCGCTCGTAAGAAGGCAGGGTATGCGCCCATATCACGTAGCGATCGTCGGCTCCGGCCCTTCGGGATTCTTTGCTGCCGCATCGTTGCTGAAGTTCGCCGATCTACCCGACTCCGATCGCGACGTGCGAGTCGACATGCTCGAGATGCTGCCGACCCCCTGGGGGCTGGTGCGCTCGGGGGTGGCGCCCGACCATCCGAAGATCAAGTCGATCAGCGCCCAGTTCGACAAGACCGCGGCCGATCCCCGGTTCCGGTTCTTCGGCAACATCAAGGTCGGTGAGCACGTCACCCCGGCCGAGTTGGCGCAGCGCTACGACGCGGTCGTCTACGCCATCGGAGCACAATCCGACCGGGCCCTGCACATCCCCGGCGAAGAGCTGCCCGGCAGCGTGGCCGCGGTCGATTTCGTCGGTTGGTACAACGCGCATCCCCACTTCGACGGCATGGCGCCCAACCTGGCGGGCGGGCGGGCCGTGGTCGTCGGCAACGGCAACGTCGCACTGGACGTGGCACGCATTCTGGTCAGCGACCCACAGGCCCTGGCCAACACCGACATCGCCGACCATGCGCTGGCCTCGCTGGACACCCGCGGGGTGGAAGAAGTGGTCGTGATCGGACGCCGGGGTCCGCTGCAGGCGACCTTCACCACCCTGGAACTGCGCGAGTTGGGCGACATGGAGGGACTGGGCGACGTCGACGTCATCCTCGACCCGGCCGATTTCGCCGACATCACCGACGAAGACCTCGAAGCGGCGGGCAAGACCGTCAAACAGAACATCAGGGTGCTGCGGAAGTACGTCGACGAGCCGCCACAAGAATCCAAGCGGCGCATCGTATTCCGCTTCTGCACCTCCCCCATCGAGTTGCACGGCGACGACCGGGTCGAGTCGATCGTGCTGGGCCGCAACGAACTTGTCCGCGACCCGAACGGACGCATGGTGGCCAAGGACACCGGCGAGCGCGAGGAGCTGCCGGCCCAGCTGGTGGTGCGGGCGGTCGGCTACCGCGGCGTGCCGACCCCGGGGCTGCCGTTCGACGAACGTTCCGGCACTATCCCGCACACCGACGGCCGAATCGACGGCAGCCGTAACGAATACGTGGTGGGCTGGATCAAGCGGGGACCGTCCGGGGTCATCGGCAGCAACAAGAAGGACTCACAGGACACCGTCGACACCCTGCTCGGCGATCTCGCGACGGCCGGCGTCGACGAGCGCGGTCCAGAGTACGACGTCGAACTGGCCGAATGGCTGTTGGAACATCAACCGAAGCTCGTCACCGGTGAACACTGGCAGCTGATCGACGCGCACGAGCGTTCCTCCGGCGAGTCGGTGGGCCGGCCCCGGGTGAAGCTGGCGAGTGTGGCCGAGTTGCTCCGGATCGCGCACGCCTGATCAGGCCGGGGGCGGCTCCGCAGGCGCAAATGCCCACTTGTCCGGGTTGCCCGGCGAATAGACGACGGGTAACAGCGCCCCCATGGTCGGCCACTCGTTGACGTCGACGGCCATGCGCTGATACACGACGTGCTCGTTGACCGTCGGGCCGGTGATGACACCGGTGATGGTGACGAACTGCTCCCCCGTCTCGTCAGGACGCGGGCTCACCCCGGTCACCAGCAACGTGCCGTGCGCCAGTTCACCGCGAATTCCCCGGCGCGCCATGATCCGTGGCGCCAGCAGCAGCACCAGCGCGCCGACGAGCAAGAGGAGTATGCCGATTTCCCACACCAGGCCATGGTAGGACTTCAGCCATGAGTTCCACCTCGGACGACATGGCATTGGCCCTCGAGTTGGCCGATCAGGCCGACACCCTGACCATGGACCGCTTCGGCGCCCTGGACCTGCGCATCGAGACGAAACCCGACCTGACCCCGGTCACCGACGCCGACCGCGGCGCCGAGGAGGCCTTGCGTGCATCGCTGGCCACGGCTCGCCCGGACGACACGGTGTTCGGTGAAGAGTTCGGTGGGACAACCACATTGACCGGACGCCAGTGGGTGATCGATCCGATCGACGGGACCAAGAACTTCGTCCGCGGCGTCCCGGTGTGGTGCACACTGATCGCCCTGCTCGAAGACGGCGTCCCGACCATTGGCGTGGTGAGTGCACCGGCCCTGGCCCGGCGCTGGTGGGCGGGCCAGGGGCAGGGCGCGTTCGGGTCGTTCGCCGGGACGACCCGCAAACTGTCGGTGTCAGGAGTCGCGGATCTCGCGTCGGCAAGCCTGTCGTACTCCGACCTCACCACCGGCTGGGACGACCGCCGGGACAACTTCGTCGCGCTGACCGACGCGGTGTGGCGGGTCCGCGCCTACGGCGACTTCTGGTCGTACTGCATGGTGGCCGAGGGGGCAGTGGACATCGCCTGCGAACCCGAGGTGAAGCTGTGGGACATCGCCCCGCTCGACATTCTCATCCGCGAGGCCGGCGGCACTTTCACCAGCATCGACGGCGCCCCCGGCCCACACGGCGGCAGCGCGTTGGCCACCAACGGCTTGGTGCACGCCGCGGTGCTGGACCGGCTCGCCGGCGCCTAGCTCACGGCCGGAGCACGTACCGGCCACGCACTCCCCCTTTGGCGAGTGCCCGGTGGGCATCAGCCACCTGATCGAGCGGCAGCACGGCATGCACCCGCGCCGGCAACTGGCCGGACGTCGTACGGGCGAGGAGGTCGCCGAGCCGGGTGCCATCGGGGTGGGCAACCACAGCCGCGACGGCGATGCCGCGTTCGACCGGCAGTTCGGAGCTCGGCTGCACCCCGACGAACTGCCCGCCGTCGCGGACCAGCGCGAGAGCCGCCTGCTGCATGGCCCCGGCGTCGGCGACCGCGTCCCACCCCGGCTCGGCCGCGGCGGTGAAGGCAGCTCCCAGGCCGCGGACGAACTCCTCATCGTGCTCGCGGGCCAGCCCGGTCACTTTCCAACCGCGCTCCTGGGCGAGCACGACGAGGTATCCCCCGACCGCGCCCGCGGCGCCGGTCACCAACAGCCGATCCCCTGCCGGTGCGTCGCCCAGCAGATCGAGGATCTGCGCCGCGGCTAATCCGTTGAGCGGCACCGTCGATGCCGTGATCAAGTCCAATTCGTCCGGCACGACAGCAACGTCGGCCGCCGACACCACCAGTTGCTCGGCGTAGGTGCCGTAGTCCCGGTCGAATCCGGCCAAGACACCCGCCACCCGCGTCCCCACAGCCAGATCTACATCTGGCCCGACGGCCTCGACGGTGCCCGCGAAATCCCAGCCGAGTCCGGTCCAGTTCGGTTGATCGACCAGACCGAGATCGTGGAACACACCGCCTGCGACACCGAGGTCGACGGGATTCACCGCCGCCGCGGCAACCTTGACCTGGACCTGGCCGGGACCAGGCTCGGTCAGCGCAACGTCGATGATCTCGATCGAATCCGGCCCATCCGGGGTACGGACGACTGCGGCGCGAAACGTGGCAACACACATGGAAACTCACTCCTTGTAGACCCTTGTGTGACCTGCTTTCCCACTCCACGATGGAGGGGTAGCTCTCCAATGGGAAGTACGCACTTCGAAGTGCGTAAGTCACCTCGGACGAAATGGAGCGGACGTGCCGACGACAACCGCGGCCCAGAAACGGGCCCGAGCAAAGATGGATTACGACGCCTTCCTGGCGAACTGCCCCAGCCGCCAGCTGCTCGACCGCATCAGCGACAAGTGGGTGGCGCTGATCCTGGCGGCCCTCGGTGGCGACGGGCTGCGACCCGGGAGCGCAAGCGCCGGCGAGCCATGCCAGATGCGCTATTCCGAACTCTCCCGGCGCCTGGCCGGGGTCAGCCAGAAGATGCTCACCCAGACGCTGCGATCCCTCGAACGCGACGGCCTGCTCACCCGGACGGTGACCGCAAGCGTGCCGGTCACAGTCACCTACGAGCTCACCGAACTGGGCGTTTCCTTGCAGCGATTGATGATCGGGGTGAAGTCATGGGCCGAGGCGCACATGGACGAGGTGCGCACAAATCGCGAGCGGTACGACCAGCTCTCGGCAGCCGAACCCTGATCTCCGGCGCTGTGAAGTTGGTAACAGATGCCGTACCTTACTCCGGAGTAAGATACGGTCAGATGCGTCGCCACGACCAGCAGAGGCAGCTGACATGACCAACACCCTGCCGTCCAAGAACGGCACCCCATCCCGTCCCTCCAGCTCCGGCCGGCAAAGCGCGGTCGGACTGCACAAGCACAAGCGGACAGCGACCGACATCGGGTTGGCGCTGATCACGCCCATCGTCGGTCAGGAATTCCTGGACCGTTACGGCCTGCGCGATCCGCTCAACCGCGGCCTGAAATACGGTGTGAAACAGGTGTTTTCCGCCGCCGGCGCCGCCAACCGGCAATTCCAGCGGGTCCAGGGCCTAGGCAAGGCACCGACCCGGTTGAAGGCCAGCGGGGCCGACTACTTCGACCTGACGCCCGACGAAGACCAGCAGATGATCGTCGAGACGGTCCGCGAGTTCGCCGCGGAGATCCTGCGCCCCGCCGCGCACGACGCCGACGAGGCCGCCGGCTACCCGGCCGACCTGATCGCCAAGGCCGCTGAACTGGGCATCACCGCCGTCAACGTGCCCGAGGACTTCGACGGCATCGCCGAGCACCGCAGCACCGTGACCAATGCACTCGTCGCCGAAGCGCTGGCCTACGGCGACATGGGTCTGGCCCTGCCGATCCTGGCTCCCGGCGGCGTCGCCTCGGCCCTGACCCACTGGGGCAGCGCCGACCAGCAGGCCACCTACCTCAAGGAATTCGCCGGCGAGAACGTGCCGCAGGCCTGCGTGGCGATCGCCGAACCGCACCCCCTGTTCGACCCCACCGCGCTCAAGACCACCGCGGTTCGCACCCCCAGCGGCTACCGCCTGTCCGGCGTCAAGTCACTGGTTCCGGCAGCTGCCGACGCCGAATTGTTCATCGTGGCAGCACAATTGGACGGTAAGCCGGCGTTGTTCATCGTCGAGGCCTCCTCGCCGGGGCTCACGGTCAAGGCCGATCCGAGCATGGGCATCCGTGCCGCCGCCCTCGGCCAGGTGGAACTCGACAACGTGGCGGTGCCGCTGGGCAACCGGCTCGGCGAGGACGAGGCCACCGACCAGGACTACAGCGAGGCCATCGCGCTGTCCCGCCTCGGCTGGGCCGCCCTGGCCGTCGGCACCTCGCATGCGGTGCTCGACTACGTCGTCCCCTACATCAAGGAACGCACGGCCTTCGGTGAGCCGATCGCACACCGCCAGTCGGTGGCCTTCATTACCGCCAACATCGCCATCGAACTCGACGGCCTGCGGCTGATCACCTGGCGCGGCGCCGCGCGTGCCGAACAGGGACTGCCGTTCGCCCGCGAGGCGGCACTGGCCCGCAAGCTCGGCACCGACAAGGGCATGCAGATCGGTCTGGACGGCGTCCAGCTGCTCGGCGGTCACGGTTACACCAAGGAACACCCGGTCGAGCGCTGGTACCGCGATCTGCGGGCCATCGGCGTCGCCGAGGGTGTCGTGGTGATTTAGTCCAGCCATCGTTCCGCTTATTTGAACCGAAAGACTAATCATGGCAATCAATCTGGAAATGCCCCGCAAGCTCCAGGCGGTCATCGAGAAGGGCCACCAGGGCGCTGCGGAGATGCTTCGCCCGATCTCACGCAAGTATGACCTCGCCGAGCACGCCTACCCGGTCGAGCTGGACACCCTGGCCACCTTGTTCGAAGGCATCTCGGAAGCCAAGACCATCTCGTTCGCCGGCGCCGAGGCGTTCCGCGACGACGCCAACACCAAGGGCGAGAAGGTCACCGTCAACGGCGCCAACATGTCCGCACTGCTCAACGCGCTGGAGATCAGCTGGGGCGATGTCGCCCTGCTGCTCTCGGTGCCGCGTCAGGGCCTGGGCAACGCCGCCATCTCCTCGGTGGCCACCCCCGAGCAGCTCGAGCGCCTCGGCAAGGACGTGTGGGCCGCCATGGCCATCACCGAGCCGTCCTTCGGATCGGATTCGGCGGCAGTCACCACGACCGCGGTGCTCGACGGCGACGAGTATGTGATCAACGGCGAGAAGATCTTCGTCACCGCGGGTTCGCGGGCCAGCCACATCGTGGTGTGGGCGACGCTGGACAAATCGTTGGGCCGGGCGGCGATCAAGTCGTTCATCGTGCCGCGCGAACATCCCGGAGTCACCGTCGAGCGCCTCGAGCACAAGCTGGGCATCAAGGCGTCCGACACCGCGGTGATCCGCTTCGACAACGCGCGTATCCCCAAGGACAACCTCCTTGGCGATCCGGAAGTCCACGTGGAGAAGGGTTTTGCCGGGGTCATGGAGACCTTCGACAACACCCGGCCGATCGTGGCGGCCATGGCGGTCGGTATTGCCCGCGCCGCGCTGGAGGACCTGCGGGCCATCCTGACCGACGCCGGCATCGAGATCTCCTACGACAAGCCCGCCCACGCTCAGAGCGCCGCCGCTGCGGAGTTCCTGCGCATGGAGGCCGACTGGGAGGCCGGCTACCTGTTGACGGTGCGCTCGGCATGGCAGGCCGACAACAGCATCCCCAACTCCAAGGAAGCCTCGATGGGTAAGGCCAAGGCCGCCCGCGTGGCCAGCGACATCACCCTCAAGGCTGTCGAAATGGCAGGCACCACCGGCTATTCCGAGCAGACCCTGCTGGAGAAGTGGGCCCGCGACTCGAAGATCCTCGACATCTTCGAAGGCACGCAGCAGATTCAGCAGCTGGTGGTCGCCCGCCGCCTGCTGGGCCTGTCCTCGGCCGAATTGAAGTAGTTCGTCCCCCTGCCGGTTTTCTCCCGGCGAGCAGACACGAAAGTGCCCGGTTTCCATGGAAACCGGGCCTTTTGCGTCTGCTCACCCAATTAGGCACTGCCCCCACATAGCGAAATCGCCCAGAACACTTGGTGTTCTGGGCGATTTCGTTATCGCGTGTTGTCCGGCTTAGCCGAGCACCCGCTGCAGGTCCGGAACCATGGCCTGCAACTGCTGGCCCCAGTAGGCCCAGTTGTGGGTACCGGAATCCGGGAAGTTGAACACACCGTTGGTGCCACCAGCAGCAATGTAGTTGTCCTGGAAGCTCCGGTTGGTCTTGATGGTCAGGCCTTCGAGGAAGGTGGCAGGCAGGTCGCCGCCGCCCAGCTCGTTGGGCTGGCCGTTACCGCAGTAGATCCACAGACGGGTGTTGTTGGCGACCAGCGTGGGGATCTGCACCATCGGATCGTTGCGCTTCCAGGCGCTGTTCGGATCCTCCGTCGGGCCCCACATGTCGTTGGCCTTGTAGCCGCCGGCGTCACCCATGGAGATGTTGATCAGGAACGGCCACCAGCCCTCGGAGGGGTTCAGGAAGCCCGACATCGAACCGGCGTAGATGAACCGGTCGGGGTGGTAGGTCGCCAGGATGAGCGCGGCGGAGCCGGCCATGGACAGGCCGATCGCTGCGTTACCGTTCGCTGCGACGTCGCGGTTCGCGGCCAGCCACTGCGGCAGCTCGCTGGTCAGGAAGGTCTCCCACTTGTACGTGGTGCAACCGGCCTTACCGCAGGCCTGGTTGTACCAGTCGCTGTAGAAGCTGGACTGACCGCCGACCGGCATGACCACCGACAGGCCGCTGTTGAGGAACATCTCGAACGCGTTGGTGTTGATGTCCCAGCCGTTGAAGTCGTCCTGAGCACGCAGGCCGTCGAGCAGGTACACCGCGTGCGAACCCGGCCCACCACTCTGGAACTGAATCTTGATGTCGCGGCCCATCGACGGCGACGGGACCATCAGGTACTCCACCGGCAGACCCGGCCGGGAGAATGCTCCCGCGGTCGCCGACCCGCCGGTCACTCCGATCAAGCCAGGCAGCATCAGCGCTGCCACAGCCGCCACCGTCATGCGGCGTGCCCAATGGCCACGAATCTTGTCAATGAAGGTCATACTGCGAATCCATCCGTTTCCGGTCAACTACGCCATTTGCGCGATCAGCGATAAGCATCGCCAAGCGACACCGCAGCGACCGAGTCACTGCACTGTCACGCCCGCTCGCCCGAGCCGGTGCCTCTGATGAGCGGACCGAAGAATTCAGTTGTTGCGCCATGAGTAAATCACGCGCCCACGACGGGGGAAAACCCGCGGCGCGCCGCCGAACTGCACGTCCGGGCATTTCAAAAAGTGATTCTGACTTTATCTATTACGCGCCGGCGGGCGATCTACCTGGGAAAACGGTTCGACACTCGCGACCGCGCGGACGCCGTTCGATGAACACCGATGCGCATCTGTTCACAACTGGTGTCCGGAGGGTTATCCGATCGTCGCCAACCAGTTTTCGAAATGCCCGACCGAGCACCTTCGGGTCGGCCCCAATCATGGCCATACAAAAAAGTATGGTAACTTTCGGCCATGACCTCGCCCCCCACCACGGACTGCGTCATCACCGCCGAATTCGTCGCTCGACTGGCCGAGCGGGCCGGTGAAGCCGAGGAGTTGCGCCGGCTTCCCGACGCGACGGTGACCGACCTCGTCGACTCCGGCTTCACCGAACTTTTGGTGCCCGCCCGCTACGGCGGTCAGCAGGCTGATTTTCCGGCCCTCCTGGATCCGGTACGCCGGATGGCCCACGGATGCACGTCGAGCGCCTGGACCATCGGCTTCCTGGCCCTGCACAACTGGATGCTCGCGCTGTTCGGCGAGCAGGCCCAGGAAGAGGCCTTCGCGAGCCGCCCGTTCCTGGCCCCCGCCCCACTCGCGCCGACCGGGCGCGGACTGCCGGCCGACGGCGGCATCCGCCTCACCGGCCGGTGGTCCTGGGCCACCGGCGTCATGCACGGAAACTGGATCATCGTCGCGGCGCTGTGCGGACCCGACGATGCGCTGTACCCAGCGCTCGCGCTGCTGCCGATCGGCGACGTGACCGTGGCCGACGTGTGGCACACCGACGGCATGCGGGCCACCGGTTCCAACGACGCCATCGCCACCGACGTATTCGTCCCGGAACACCGACTGGTGAAGGTGCTCGACATCTATTCCGGTACCGCCCCGGGCGCCGGGCTGCACGACAGCAGCGCCTACCGCTGGCCGATGGTGCCCGCACTGGCACTGCTGGCGGCGATGCCCGCACTCGGCAGCGCCGAGCGGGTCACCGAGATCTACGCGCAACGCCTCGGTGAACGCGTGCTGCCCTATGAGGGCGTCGTACAGAAGGACAAGCCGATCGCACAGGCCCACCTGGCCGGGGCGCAGGTCCGGGTGCGCGCTCTGCGCGCTCTGCTGGCCGACACGGTCGGCGAGATAGAGGCCATCGTGGCTACCGGCGACGCCGTGGACAAGCCGGTTCGCGCCCAAGCCCGTCTGGCAGCGGCGCATATCGTCTCCGAATCCAAGGCTGTGATCGGCGAATTGCTGGGCGCGGGCGGAGCCAGCATCCATTTCCTTTCCAGCCCGTTGCAGCGGTTCAAACGCGATGTCGACGTACTGTCCGGCCACGTGGTGTTCGACTACGACACCAGCCGCGAGTTGGCCGGTGCACTCGCGCTGGGGATGAAGATCCCTCGTACGTCGATGATCTGACAGGGCCGATCTGATGAAGACTCTGTGGATCGAGGCCAGCCCGAAGGGGGACGACGCGTTGTCCTCCCAGTTGGCGCAGGCCTATCTGGATGCCGCCGACACGGTCGGCGACGTGGAACGCCTCTCGGTGTGGGACGACGATGTGCTGCGGTTCGGCCGGGATGCGGCGATCGCCAAGTTCGCTCAGCTGTTCGGAGAGCCGATCACCGAGGATCAGCAGGCGGTGTGGCAGCAGGTGCTCGCCGAGATCGAGCGGGTGCGTGGCTTCGACCGTCTGGTCGTGTCCTCCCCTATGTGGAACTGGCATGTGCCACATGCCCTCAAGGCGTGGATCGACATCATCGTGCAGCCGGTGGCCAGCTTCACCCTCAACGAGCGTGGTGAACATGTGGGCACCCTCGGTGAGGGAAAACCGTTGCAGCTCATCCTGACCCGCAGCAGCGCCTACGACGGACGTCACCCCGAACTACAGGATTTCCAGAAGCCTTATCTGGAGTATGTGTTCGGGATGCTGGGCTACCGCGTCGACACCCTGGTGGTGGAACCCACCACCAGGTGGACTCCTGCCGAACGGGATCAGATGCGTGCCGATGCCGTCGCCCGGGCACGTGCAGCAGCGCATACCTCCGGGGCTTGACCCGCACTCAGGTCTGGGCGGGGCTACTCGCCAAAACCTCGGTGATGGCTTCACAAAACGCGGGCAGATCGCCGGGCGCGCGGCTGGTGATCAAGTTGCCGTCGACGCAGACCTGCCGATCCACCACTGTGGCCCCGGCATTGCCCAGATCTGTGCGGATACTCGGATAGCTGGTCAGCGTGCGGCCACGCACCACGTCCGCCTCCACGAGGGTCCACGGTCCGTGACAGATCGCCGCAACAGGCTTTCCGGATCGGACGAAATCGCGGACGAAGGCCACCGCCGTCTCGTCGAGCCTCAACTTGTCCGGGTTCACGGTGCCCCCGGGCAGGATCAGCGCGTCGAACTGGTCGACCTTCGCCTCGGCGACCGTGCGGTCCACCGGAAAGGTTCCTGCGGGCTCGAGGTCGTGATCACGGGCCTGGATTTCACCGGCCTTGAGCGACAACAGTTCGACGTGACCGCCCTCGTTCTCGACCGCCGCGCGCGGTTGTTCGAGTTCGATGCGCTCCACACCGTCGGCGGCAAGGATTCCCACCCTGCGGCCTTCCAATTCCTTTCGCATGCGAGTCCTTTCGTTGAGACCGACGGGCAGCAGCGGGCGTGGGCGCCCATGAAGGGCTACCCCGGGGAGCCGGACCCAAAACGCCACAGATCGTTGCTAGTCACCCCTTGTCAGCCGTCGTAACAAAAAGTAAAGTCACTTTCAGTTTTCGCCCCGCACCTTCAGGAGTCGAGCATGGAATCATTCGTCCACCTGCGTAAAGGCAAGACCCCGAAGCGGGTGCACGCCGACCTCGAGGGCCTCAAGGACGACGAACTCGGTCGCGGCGGCTTCGTCGGCCGCACCGCGAACATGTACCGGCGCAATGACCCCACCGCCTACCGCACCGTGGGCCCCCTACGCCCCACCGATGTCTTGTCCAGTGAGCTCAAGCCCAGCGACGCCACCGACGCGCACGGCGGCCCGCTGCTGATGTTCTCCAACGCGGACTGCCAGGTGCTGCTGAGCCGGCGTAGCGAGGAGATGCCGTTCTTCGTCCGCTACGTCGACGGCGACCTGCTGCTGTTCGTGCACAAGGGCTCAGGCCTGCTGGAGACCGAGTTCGGGCCACTGCGCTACCGCGAAGGCGACTGGGTGTACATCCCGAAGGCCTGCACGTTCCGCCAGGTGCCCGACAGCGAGAGTACGTGGCTGATGATCCAGGCCACCGACGATTTCCGGGTCCCGCCGGCCGGAACCCTGGGCCGCCACTTCCCCTTCGACCCGGCACAGGTCACCATCCCCGAGCCGGCACCGATCGACGATGACGGGCGGGAAGAGTACGAGGTGCGCCTGATACACGACGGTGGCCCGACTTCGCTGTTCTACCAACACAATCCCCTCGACGTGGAAGGCTGGCGGGGCGACAACTTCCCGTTCACCTTCAACATCGAGGACTACACCGTCATCACGTCCGAGAGCGTGCACCTGCCACCGACCGTGCACCTCTTCATGCAGGCCACCGGTGTGTACGTGATGAACTTCCTGCCCAAGCCAGCCGAGAGCGTGCCGGGCACCGAGCGCACCCCGTGGTACCACCGCAACGTCGACTACGACGAGATCGCGTTCTTCCACGGCGGAACCCTCTACGGCATCCCGATGCCGCCCGGCCTGGTTTCCCATGCGCCGCAGGGCGTTCACCATGGGGCGCCCGAGAAGGCGCGGGAACGCGCCCGCCGCAAGTTCGACGACTACGACCGCGTCGACTGGTCCGTGATCGCCATCGACACCCGTCGTCGTCTCATCCCGTCCGCCGAAATCCTCGCCAACGACCTGGGGCAGCACTAGAGATGACAACTGTTGAAGCACCTGTGAAGCACGAGTACGACCGCATCCCGTATCTGGTTGCCTACCAGAACAACTCGTCGGTGCGCGACGTGTACGGCGGAGTCGCCGAGCTCGTGGTGCTGGAGAGCTACCTGCTGCGCCCCAAATCGCCAGAGCCTTCCGCCGCCGGAGCCGCCCCGGCGGCGACATCAGATACGGTGCTGGTGTTCATGCACCCGATCGGCGGCGGTGCCTACCTGCCGATGATCAACGCCCTGGCCCGAGCCGGACACCACGTCATCTACTGCAATAGCCGGTTCCGTGGCACCGACTCGGCGCTGCTGATGGAGAAGGTGGTCGAGGATCTCGGCGAGTGCATCAAGGACGCCAAGAACCGGCTCGGCTACGACAAGGTGGTGCTGGCCGGCTGGAGCGGCGGCGGTTCACTGTCGGTGTTCTACCAACAGCAGGCGCAGAACCCCACCGTGACGGCGAGCCCGTCCGGCGACGGGCCGGACCTGACCAAGCTGCGCCTGATCCCGGCCGACGGAATCATGCTGCTGGCCGCGCACATCAGCCGGCACGGCACCATGACCGAATGGATGGACGCGTCGATTCTCGACGAGAACGATCCGTCAAAGCGGGATCCCGAACTCGACCTCTACAACCCGGACAACCCCAACCAGCCGCCGTACACGGCGGAATTCCTGGAGCGCTACCACGCGGCCCAGATCGCCCGGAACCGGCGGATCACCAAGTGGGTCAAAGAAAAGCTGGCCGAGCTCAAGGCCGCCGGGCGGCCGGATGACGAGTTCGCGTTCGTCGTGCACGGCACCATGGCCGACCCGCGCTGGCTGGACCCGACCGTCGATCCCAACGATCGTCAGCCCGGCACGTGTTATCTGGGTGATCCCCAGGTGGTCAACATGAGCCCGGTCGGGCTGGCACGGTTCTGCACCCTGCGCAGCTGGCTGTCGCAGTGGAGCTATGACGACGCCAACGGTGACGCCGTCAAGGCCGGCCCGGATATCGCGGTCCCCGCGCTGGTGATCGGCAACCTGGCCGATGACGCCTGCACGCCGAGCCACACCCGCCGGCTTTTTGAGGCGATCGGGCATCCCGACAAGGAGATGCACGAGATCCCCGGCGCCAACCACTACTACTCGGGCCCGGATCAGCGTGGGACCCTGCGCCAGGCCGTCGCGGTCTGCACGGACTGGCTGCACCGGCACGGATTCGGCGGGCAGGAGCGAAGCGACCGGGGATCGGGGCAGTCACTATGACGACCGGACCGCTGGACGGCATCAGGGTGATCGAGCTCGGCACTCTGATCTCGGGGCCGTTCGCCGGCCGGCTGCTGGGCGACATGGGCGCCGAGGTCATCAAGATCGAACTGCCGGCCACCCCGGATCCGCTGCGCACCTGGGGGCAGGCCGAGCTCGACGGGCACCACTTCTTCTGGACCGTGCACGCCCGCAACAAGAAGGCCGTCACCCTCGACCTCCGCACCGCCAAGGGCCGCGAGCTTTTTCTGGACCTGGTGGAGAAGTCCGACATCATCGTGGAGAATTTTCGGCCCGGCACCCTGGAGAAGTGGAATCTGGGCTACGACGTTCTGCGCGAACGAAATAAGGGCATCATCCTGGTGCGGGTGTCGGGGTACGGGCAGACCGGACCCGACGCCGGCAAGGCCGGTTACGCCTCGGTGGCCGAGGCCTCGAGCGGGCTGCGGCACATGAACGGGTTCCCCGGTGGTCCCCCACCGCGGCTGGCCCTGTCACTGGGCGACAGCCTCGCCGGCATGTTCGCCGCCCAAGGTGCGCTGGCTGCCCTGTGCCGGCGGACCGTCACCGGCGAGGGGCAGATCGTCGACACCGCGCTGACCGAAAGTTGCCTGGCGGTACAGGAATCCACGATCCCGGACTACGACGTCGGCGGTGTGGTCCGCGGACCGTCGGGCACCCGGCTGGAAGGCATCGCGCCGTCGAACATCTACCAGAGCGCCAACGGCAGCTGGGTGGTGATCGCGGCCAACCAGGACACCGTCTTCCGCCGGTTGTGCGCCGCGATGGGCAGCCCGGAGCTGGCGACCGACGACAGGTTCTCCAATCATGTTGCCCGGGGCCGCAATCAAGATGAGCTGGACAAGATCATCGGTGATTGGGCAGCCAGGCGCCAGCCGGAGGACATCATCGAGACCCTCTCACAAGCCGGGGTGATCAGTGGGCCGATCAACACCGTCGCCGAGGTCATGCAGGACCCGCAACTGCAGGCCCGCGGCATGCTCGCGGACCATTGGGACGAGCGCGTGCAGCGCAACGTCAAGGGTCCCGGCGTCGTCCCGGTGCTCTCCGAGTCACCTGGCACGATCCGCAACGCCGGTTCGGCCCGGCCCGGCCAGCACAACGACGAGGTGTACGGCGACCTGCTCGGGCGCAGTGCACAAGACCTGGAAACCCTGCGCGCCGAGGGGGTGCTGTGAGATGAACCTGCCCGACAAGGTCGACATTCGCGAGGTGTGCCTGCGCGACGGCCTGCAGATCGAGACGCCGATTCCGCTGTCCGCCAAAGTCGCGATCCTTGAGGCCATCGCCGCCACCGGGGTACGTGAGGTGGAGGCGACGGCATTTGTCTCACCCTCGAAAGTGCCCGCGTTGGCCGATGCGGCCGAACTCGCCGAGGAACTACACAGGTTCCCGGGCGTCGAGTTCTCCGCTCTGGTGGCCAGCCCCAACGGCGCCAAACGCGCCATTGCCGCGGGGCTGGGCTCGATCGAGTACGTGGTGTCCGCCTCCGACGCCCACTCCCAGGCCAACGTCGGACGCACCTCGGCCGAGGCCACGGCTCAGATCGCCGAGATCGTGGCCATCGCGGCAGACAGCAACACCTCGGTGGAGGTCATCATCGCCACCGCCTGGGACTGCCCGTTCGACGGTCCGACCGATCCGCAGCGGGTGCTCGACATCGTCTCGTCTGCAGTCGGTTTCGGTGTCAACCGGATCGCTATCGCCGACACCATCGGCACGACCACCCCGCGTCGGGTGAGCTCACTGATCGCTCAGGTCCGGCCGCTGGCCGGGGCCCTGCCACTGGGTGCGCACTTCCACAACACCCGCGGCGCGGGTCTGGCCAGTGCCTATGCGGCGGTGCAATCCGGGGTCACCCGCCTGGACGCATCGGTCGGCGGGCTGGGCGGCTGCCCGTTCGCCCCGGGCGCCAGCGGCAACATCGCCACCGAAGATCTGGTCTACCTGTTGCGCGACAGCGACATCGCCGTCGACGTCGACCTGACTGCCGCGATCGATGCGGCGCGTGTCGCCCAGGAGGCCGTGGGCCACGAGCTTCCCAGTGCGCTGCTGCGCGCGGGTGACCGGATCTTGAGCTGAGGCGTCGATGACCGCTGCCGAGCTGGGCACCAAAGGCCGCCAGACGCGGTCGGCGATCGAGCTCGCCGCGCGGAAGCTTTTTGCCGAGCGCGGTTTTCACGGCACCACGCTGTCCGATATCACCTCGGCTGCGGGCAAGAGTCCAGCGGTGTTCTACCGGTATTTCACCGACAAGGAGGATCTGCTGGCGGCACTGGCCGAATCCTTCCTGCACGACGTCGTCGAGCCGTCCGGGCTGAACCTGCACCTGCCGGATTCTCCGGAGGACACCGTGTTCTTCACCACGGTGGTCACCGGCTACTGGAACATCTTCAAACAGAACATCGGCATCATGATCGCGGTGGCCCAGCTGGCCGCGACGCAGCAGCGATTTGCCGATGTGCAGAACAAGTTCCGGCGGTTCGGGGTCGACATCGTCATCGCCTCGGTACACCACGCGCAGGCACAGGGCCACGCTCAGGGGCTGGAGCCCGAACACGTGGGCGCGGCCATTGCCTTGCTGTTCGAGAACTTCACCACCGTATTCGTCGGTCATACCGGGCTTGGCATCGAGATGAGCGACGCCGAGGCCATCACCACCCTGTCCACCATCTGGAAGAGAACCCTGTACGGCTTCTGATCCGAGAAGGAGAGATCTCAGTGGATTTCGCTTTACCCGAACACCTTTCAAACGTGCTTGCCGAGATGGACGAGTTCATCGAGGCCGAGATCAAGCCGCTTGAGCGCGAGCACATCCAGTATTTCGACCAGCGCCGCGAGTATGCCCGCACCGACTGGGAGAACGGCGGGGTGCCGGCCAGGGCGTGGGAAGATCTGCTCGACGAGATGCGACGACGGGCCGACGCCGCCGGCTGGCTGCGGTATGGGCTGCCCGCCCGCTTCGGCGGGCGCGACGGCAGCAACCTGGACATGGCGGTGATCCGGGAACACCTGGCGCACAAGGGCCTGGGGCTGCACAACGACCTGCAGGACGAGTCCTCGATCGTCGGGAACTTTCCGCAGGTGATCATGATGGACCGCTTCGGCACCGAGGACCAGAAGGCCGATTGGGTCGAGGCGATGCTCACCGGCAAGCGTTCCATGGCGTTCGGATTGACCGAGCCCGACCACGGTTCGGATGCCACCTGGCTCGAGACGACCGCAGTCCAAGACGCGGACGGCTGGATCATCAACGGGCGCAAGCGGTGGAACACCGGAGTGCACCGGGCCACCCACGATCTGATCTTCGCCCGGACCTCCGGTGAACCCGGGCAGGCCCGTGGGATCACCGCATTCCTGGTGCCCACCGACGCGCCGGGATTCACCGTCCCGTTCTACTGGTGGACGTTCAACATGCCCACCGATCACGGTGAGGTCGAACTGAAGGAAGTACGCGTACCGGCCGATGCGGTGCTCGGTGAGGTCGACCGCGGCCTCGAGGTCGGCCAGACCTTCCTGCACGAGAACCGGATTCGCCAGGCTGCCAGCAGCCTGGGCGCCGCCCAGTTCTGTATCGACCGTGCCGTGGACTACGCCAACCGGCGGATGGTGTTCGGCAAGCCGCTGGCGGTGAACCAGGCCGTGCAGTGGCCGCTGGTGGAATTGCAGACCGAGGCGCAGATGGTCAGGCTGCTCGTCCGTTATGCCGCAACACAGTTGGACCAGAACCACCACATGGAGGTGTCCGACAAGGTCTCGATGGCCAATTACCGCGCCAATCGGCTGGTGTGTGAGGCCGCCGACCGGGCCATGCAGGTACACGGCGGCATCGGCTACAGCCGTCACGAACCGTTCGAACACATCTACCGCCACCACCGGCGCTACCGGATCACCGAGGGCGCCGAGGAGATCCAGATGCGTCGAGTCGCACAGCGGCTGTTCGGGTTCGGCAAGGCCAAGCGGTGACCAGCCCGTCCCGGCCCGCCGACCTGCTCGCTCCCCGACTGGTCGACGTCCTCACCCCGGTGCTCGGCACCGAGGTCGCCGTCGAGGACCTGCGCGAGCTGACCGGTGGCGCCAGCCGCACCACGTGGTCGTTCGATGCGGTCACCGACTCGGCCCGGCGCGCCCTGATCCTGCGAACCGGTGCACCTGACGAGGTACACGCCGGCATGGAGCTGGAGGCCGGCGCCCAACAGGCTGCGGCCCGGGCCGGGGCGCCGGTCCCCCACGTGATCGTCGCCGACAATTCCGTTGCCGCCCTGGGTGATCCGTTCCTGATCTGCGACTTCATCGGCGGCGAGACCATCGTGCGGCGCATTCAGCGCATGCTCGACGACGCCGGCCGGGCCCGGCTGCTCACCCAGTGCGCGCAGGCGCTGGCCGCCATCCACCGGGCCGAACCGCCGGCGCTGCCGGGCCTCGTGGAGCTGGACCAGATTTCCCAGTGGCGCGGGCAACTCGACGAGATGGGCGACACCACCGCCACTTTCGAGTGGGTGTTTCGCTGGCTGGAGTCCAACCGGCCACCCGCGTCACCGCTGCGGCTGGTGCACGGTGACTTCCGGATGGGCAACCTGATCGTGGACGACTCGGGTCTGGCCGCGGTGCTGGACTGGGAGTTGGTGCACCTCGGCGAGGTGTACGAGGATCTGGCCTGGTTCTGCATCCGGGCCTGGCGGTTCGGCGCGCCGGCCGACCTCGGAGCCGGTGGGCTGGGCAGCATCGAGAACTTCCTCAGCGCCTACGAGCAAGCCGGCGGGCAGACACTGGACCGGTCGGCGATCCGCTGGTGGCTCGTGCTCGCCACCCTGCGCTGGGGCGTGATCTGCCGCTATCAGGCCGAGCGCCATCTGAGCGGGCAGACCCGATCGGTGGAGCTGGCGACCATCGGCCGTCGGGTCTGCGAGACGGAGTGGGACCTGTTGGGTCTGCTGGACGGGAGCAGCTGGTGAGCAACCTGTACGGACGGCCCACCGCGGCCGAGCTGGTGGCCGCGGTCGCGGAGTTCCTCGACACCGAGGTGCGCGACAGCGAGTCGGTGGCCGCTCCGGTCAAATTTCAGGCCCGGGTGGCGGCCAATGCGCTGCGCATGGTCGAACGCGAACTGCTGGCCGGCGAAGCCGGACAGGTCGCCGAAGCCGCGCTGGCCGGCGTCGGGTTCGCGGACGAGGCCTCACTAGCGGCGGCGATCCGCTCCGGGCAACTCGACGACCGGGCCGACGACGTCGCCGCCTGCCTGCGTGTCCTGGTGCGCCAGCGGCTCGCCGCCGCACACCCGGGCTACGACGAGCCGTGAGCCCGTCAGAGTCTGCGGACCCGGACCAGCCACGCCGGCTCGTCGACCCGGGCCCCGACGAGCTCGCCGATCGCCTCGGCATGCGCCGAACCCACTACACCGCGGTATGTCGTGGTCTCCAGCGACTCCATTTCCCAGCCTTCGGAGAAAGCCTGGCGAATGGTCTCCTCGCTGACCTGGGGTCCGAAACCACGGCCCGCGTCGGACAGCGCCAATACGTGCACCCTCGCACCCGGTCGGCACACCCGGTGCAGGGCGGCCACATACCCGGGCCGGTCGGCATCGTCGAAGACATGGAACAGCGCGCTGTCGACGATGGTGTCGTAACGCGGGCCCGGCGACTCTCCGAGGCGGGTCGCGTCGGCCACCGCGAAGTGGGCGTCGATTCCCCGCCGCGCGGCGTTCTCGCGGGCCTGGGCGACGGCATGTTCGGAGAAGTCGATGCCCAGCACGTCGTACCCCAGGCGGGTCAGCAGCATGGTGTGTTCACCGGCTCCGCAACCGGCGTCCAGCACCTTGCCGCCCAGGCGGCCGGTGCGTTCCAACTCGACGATGGCCGGTTGCGGCTCGCCGATGACCCATGGCGCGGTGCCGGACTCGTAGGCTTCGTCGAACAGCGAATGTGCGGGCGTGGAGTTCATGATTCGAGTCTGAAACCTGAATGACTGTTGAGGTCAAGCCCTACCCGAGGAGCCGATGATGTCCCCTACCGAAGTCGAAGTCGTCGACGGCGTCGCGCACCGCTTGTTCGATGCGATCGAGCGCGGCGACAAGGCCGCAGTGGCCCAGCTGTGGGCCGACGATGTGGCGGTATGGCACGCCGGTGACGCCAAGGACAACGACCGCATCCGCGCATTGAAGGTCATCGACTGGTTCATCAACGCGACCAGCGAGCGGCGCTACGAGGTGCTCGATCGACAGTTCTTCGACGGCGGATTCGTCCAGCAGCACGTCTTGCACGCCGCCGCGCCTGACGGGACGTTGATCGCATTGCGGGTGTGCATCGTGATCAAAGTGGGTACCGACGGTCTCATCGACCGCATCGATGAATACTTCGATCCGAAGGACATCGCACCCTTGTTCGCCTGACCCGAGCCGCTTACCCGATCCGAGCGAAAATGGAGGTCTCATGGCTACGACCAGCGACATCCTCACCGTCAGCGCAGGAAACTGGATCCTCGTCCCGGACCGCTCCAAGGTGACATTCAGGAACAAGACGATGTGGGGCCTGGCCACCGTCACCGGGCAGTTCACCGAATTCCATGGTGAGGGCACCGCCGGTGCCGGGGTGAACGGCCAGGTGGTGATCGAAGCGGCGTCTGTGCGCACCGGCATCGGGAAGCGGGACAACCATCTGCGGTCTGCAGATTTCTTCGATGTCGAGGGTCATCCGGAGATCACGGTGCAGGTGACAGGTTTGGAGCCATCCGACGACCGGGTGCGGCTGACGGCGGTCCTGACCGTCCGCGGAGTGTCGAAGCCCATCGAATTGCCCGTCGATGTGCAGGCGCTCGACGACGGCGCGCTGCGGTTGTCAGGTCAGTGCGAGGTCCAACGAGACGACTTCGGCGTGTCGGGCGACATGCTCGGGATGGTGGGTCCGACGACAAACCTGTCGGGTGAACTCGTGTTCACCCGAGTTTGATGCCCTGCAACAGAATTCGCTGAGTTGACCGGCCTACGGCACCGCGCGCAGTAGCATCGGCAGCATGGCCGGCCCCGCGCCGCTGCGCATCCTGGTGTACAGCGACAACCCGCGCATCCGCGAACAGGTACGACTCGCACTGGGCAAACGCGTGCACCCCGAACTGCCCGAACTGGAATACGTCGAGATTGCCACCGCACCGATGGTGGTCGCCCAGATGGACGCCGGCGGCATCGACCTGGCCATCCTCGACGGGGAGGCCACGCCGGCCGGCGGCATGGGAGTGGCCAAACAGCTCAAGGACGAGGTCTCAGATTGCCCACCGGTCCTGGTGTTGACCGGACGACCCGACGACGCCTGGCTGGCTAGCTGGTCACAGGCCGAAGCGGCCGTCCCTCACCCGATCGATCCGATTCGGTTGGGCGATGCGGTGGTGTCGTTGCTGCGCGCTCCGGTCCGGTAACTTTTCCGCGAATTGCCCTGTTGCCGTTGACTTTCGCGGCATGGCTGCGGCCGCAGCGACACGCTGCCCCGATATGAAACGATACTAACCAAAATGTGTGGCACAGGCCGCAAACCTCGCTAGGCTGTGGGTTAGCTCACATCGACAGCCCACCCGAGGGAGCGATAAGTGGCATGAATTTATACACGCCCATCCTGGTTCTCGGAGCGATCGCGGCCGCGTTCGCCGTGGTTTCCGTGGGAATCGCGCTCGTGATCGGTCCGCGCCGCTACAACCGATCCAAACTTGAGGCCTACGAATGCGGTATCGAACCGATGCAACCCGGGGCCGCAGGGGTGACCGGGCAGCGCATGCCGATCCGGTACTACCTCACGGCGATGTTGTTCATCGTGTTCGACATCGAGATCGTCTTCCTCTACCCGTGGGCCGTGGCCTTCGACAGTCTCGGGCTGTTTGCACTGGTGGAGATGTTGCTGTTCATGCTCACGGTGTTCGTGGCTTACGCCTATGTCTGGCGGCGAGGAGGCCTGAATTGGGATTAGAGGAGCGTCTGCCCGGTGGAATCCTGCTGTCGACGGTGGAGGCCGTCGCGGGTTACGTACGTAAGGGGTCGTTGTGGCCGGCCACCTTCGGTCTGGCCTGCTGCGCAATCGAGATGATGTCCACAGCCGGGCCGCGTTTCGACATCGCCCGGTTCGGGATGGAGCGGTTCTCGGCGACACCGCGGCAGGCCGACCTGATGATCGTGGCGGGCCGGGTCAGCCAGAAGATGGCACCCGTACTGCGCCAGATCTACGACCAGATGGCCGAGCCGAAATGGGTGCTGGCCATGGGGGTTTGCGCTTCCTCCGGCGGCATGTTCAACAACTACGCGGTGGTACAGGGCGTCGATCACGTGGTGCCGGTGGATATCTACCTGCCCGGCTGCCCTCCGCGGCCGGAGATGCTCCTGCACGCAATCCTCAAGTTGCACGACAAGATTCAGCAGATGCCGCTCGGCGTCAACCGCGAGGAGGCCATCCGAGAGGCCGAGAAGGCAGCGTTGGCCGTCACACCGACCATCGAGCTCAAGGGACTGTTGCGGTGAGCACAGCCAACGGTAGCGGCCCAGGCGACACACCCGAGGTGATAGGGACGCGTCGAGGCATGTTCGGCGCCTCGGGCACGGGCGACACGTCAGGCTACGGCCGGCTCGTGCGATCGGTGGAACTACCCGGCAGCTCCCCGCGGCCCTACGGCCAGTACTTCGACGAGGTCGTGGACCGGCTCGCCGAGATCCTCGGTGAGGAACGCTATGCGGTGTCGATCGAACGCGTGGTGGTGCATCGTGATGAGCTCACCCTGGAGGTCAGCCGGGTCCAGCTGCCCGCGGTGGCCAGTGTGCTGCGCGACGATCCCCAATTGCGGTTCGAGCTGTGCCTGGGCGTGAGCGGCGTGCACTACCCCGACGACACCGACCGTGAGCTACACGCCGTCTACCCGCTGATGTCGATCACCCACAACCGCCGGATTCGGTTGGAAGTCGCAGCGCCCGATGCCGATCCGCACGTGCCGTCGCTGTTCACCATCTATCCGACCACCGACTGGCACGAACGCGAGACCTACGACTTCTTCGGCATCGTGTTCGACGGTCACCCGGCCCTGACCCGCATCGAGATGCCCGACGACTGGGTCGGCCACCCTCAGCGCAAGGACTATCCGCTGGGCGGAATTCCGGTCGAATACCACGGCGCGCAGATCCCGCCGCCCGATCAGCGGAGGTCCTACAACTGATGAGTACCGAATCCCCCGTCGTGGTGGTCGGCGGTCAGGACTGGGACGACGTCGTGGCGGCGGCCCGTGAGCATGCCGGTGAACGCATCGTGGTGAACATGGGTCCCCAGCATCCGTCGACCCACGGTGTGCTGCGGCTGATCCTGGAGATCGAGGGCGAGATCATCACCGAAGCCCGTTGCGGCATCGGCTATCTGCATACCGGCATCGAGAAGAACCTGGAATACCGCAACTGGACGCAGGGCGTCACCTTCGTCACCCGGATGGACTACCTCTCGCCGTTCTTCAACGAGACCGCGTACTGCCTGGGCGTGGAGAAGCTGCTCGGCGTCACCGACGCTATCCCCGAGCGCGCCAGCGTGATCCGGGTGATGCTGATGGAACTCAACCGGATCACATCGCATCTGGTGGCCCTGGCCACCGGCGGTATGGAACTCGGCGCGATGAGCGCGATGTTCTACGGGTTCCGGGAACGCGAAGAGATTCTGCGCGTGTTCGAGTCGATCACCGGGCTGCGGATGAACCATGCCTACATCCGTCCGGGCGGGCTGGCTGCCGATCTGCCCGACGGCGCGCTCGGTGAGGTCAGGGCGTTGCTCGACCTGTTACCGAACCGCTTGCAGGACCTGGAGGATCTGCTCAACGAGAACTACATCTGGAAGGCCCGCACCGTCGGCGTCGGCTACCTCGACCTGACCGGGTGCATCGCACTGGGGATCACCGGTCCGGTGTTGCGCTCCACCGGGCTTCCCCACGATCTGCGCCGCGCGCAGCCGTACTGCGGATACGAGAACTACGAATTCGACGTCATCACCGATGACCGCTGTGATTCCTACGGCCGGTACATCATCCGGGTCAAGGAGATGCGGGAGTCGCTCAAGATCGTCGAACAGTGTGTGGACCGGCTCGAGAAGATGGGCGACGGTCCCGTGATGATCGACGACAAGAAACTGGCCTGGCCCGCCGATCTCAAGGTCGGCCCGGACGGACTGGGCAACTCCCCCGAGCACATCGCCAAGATCATGGGCCACTCGATGGAGGGGCTGATCCATCACTTCAAGCTCGTCACCGAGGGTATCCGGGTACCGGCCGGGCAGGTCTATGTCGCGGTCGAGTCCCCGCGCGGCGAGCTCGGAGTGCACATGGTGTCCGACGGTGGCACCCGGCCGTACCGGGTGCACTACCGCGACCCCTCGTTCACGAATCTGCAAGCGGTGGCGGCGATGTGCGAGGGCGGGATGGTCGCCGATGCGATCGCCGCGGTGGCGTCGATTGATCCGGTCATGGGCGGTGTGGACCGATGAGCGCTTGCGCGAAGAGGAGACAGCACGGATGAGCGACGTCTTTCTTGAACTGGGGCAGCGCCCCGATGAAGCGGGCCCGCCGATCAACGGGCCCGCGGCATATCCGGATGAGGTGACGGCGCGGCTCACCGCCGACGCCGAGCAGATCATCGCCCGATATCCCGAAGCCCGCTCCGCTCTGTTGTCATTGCTGCATCTGGTGCAGGCCGAGGATGGTTGCCTGACTCCAGCTGGAATCGGTTTCTGTGCCACGCTGTTGGGCCTGACCGATGCCGAGGTGGCCGCGGTGGCCACGTTCTACTCGATGTACCGGCGCACCCCGACGGGCGACTACCTCGTCGGGGTGTGCACCAACACGCTGTGCGCGATCATGGGCGGCGACGCGATCCTCGATGCGCTGCAAGATCATCTCGGCATCCATGCCGGGGACACGACGGCCGATCGCCGGGTCACGCTCGAACACATAGAGTGCAATGCTGCGTGCGATTACGCGCCGGTGGTGATGGTCAACTGGGAGTTCTACGACAACCAGACCCCGTCGTCGGCGCGGGATCTCGTCGACGGCCTGCGCGGCGGGACCCCGCCGGCCCCGACCCGCGGTGCACCACTGTGCACCTTCCGGGAAACCGCCCGCACCCTGGCCGGTCTGACCAACCCGAACACCCCGGGAGCCGCCCCCGGCACAGCAACGCTGGCCGGCCTGCGCGAAGCCCGGAAACGCGACATGGCCACTCCCGAAGCGGGAGGTTCGATCTCGTGACTGCGCTGACCCCGGTGCTGAGCCGATACTGGGATGAACCAGAACCATGGACGCTGGACACCTACCTCCGCCATGACGGTTACCGCGGGCTGCAGCGCGCCCTGGCCATGGGGCCGGACGATGTGATTGCACTGGTCAAGGATTCCGGGCTGCGCGGGCGTGGCGGCGCGGGATTCCCGACCGGAACCAAGTGGTCGTTCATCCCGCAGGGCGATGACGGCGCCGGGGCCAAACCGCACTACCTCGTCGTCAACGCCGACGAATCGGAACCCGGTACGTGCAAAGATATTCCGCTCCTGCTGACCACGCCGCACTTCCTGATCGAGGGCATCATCATCGCGGCATACGCGATCCGGGCCCGTCACGCGTTCATCTATGTCCGCGGCGAGGTGGTGCCGGTGTTGCGCCGGTTGCAGGCCGCAGTAGCCGAGGCGTATGCGGCGGGATATCTGGGCACCGACATCCTCGGCTCCGGATTCGACCTGGAACTGACCGTGCACGCCGGCGCCGGTGCCTACATCTGCGGCGAGGAAACCGCCCTGCTGGACTCCCTGGAAGGCCGCCGCGGCCAACCACGACTACGCCCACCGTTTCCCGCGGTCGCCGGTCTCTACGCATGCCCCACCGTCGTCAACAATGTCGAGTCCATCGCCAGCGTTCCTCCGATCCTGGTCAACGGCGTGGATTGGTTCCGGTCGATGGGATCGGAGAAATCCCCTGGCTTCACGCTGTATTCGCTGTCGGGCCACGTCAACCGGCCCGGCCAGTACGAGGCGCCGCTGGGCATCACCCTGCGCGAACTGCTCGACTACGCCGGCGGCGTCCGTGATGGGCACACCCTGAAATTCTGGACTCCGGGCGGCTCGTCGACACCGCTGCTGACGACCGAACACATCGATGTGCCCCTCGATTACGAGGGCATGGCCTCGGTCGGATCCATGCTGGGCACCAAGGCGCTGCAGATCTTCGACGAGACCACCTGTGTGGTCCGGGCGGTACGACGCTGGACACAGTTCTACGCGCACGAGTCCTGCGGTAAGTGCACGCCGTGCCGCGAAGGCACCTACTGGCTGGCCCAGATCTACGCCCGGCTGGAAACCGGTGCGGGCACTCGGGCCGATATCGACAAGCTGCTCGACATCGCCGACGGCATCTTCGGAAAGTCGTTCTGCGCGTTGGGTGATGGTGCGGCAAGCCCGATCATATCCTCGATCAAGTACTTCCGTGACGAGTACGAGGCGCATCTGGACGGGGGCTGTCCGTTCGATCCGCACGCCTCGACGCTGATGGCGACCGAAGGGGCGGGTGCCTGAATGTTTCTCACCGCGAGCAGAGGAGGCCGTGCATGACGCTGGCCGAGCCGACCAAGGACACCCCGCCGGTGGAGATGGTGTCGCTCACCATCGACGGTGAACAGATCAGTGTCCCCAAGGGCACGTTGGTGATCCGCGCCGCCGAACTGATGGGCGTCCAGATCCCGCGGTTCTGCGATCACCCGCTGCTCGATCCGGTGGGGGCCTGCCGGCAGTGCCTCGTCGAGGTCGAGGGCCAGCGCAAGCCGATGGCCTCGTGTACCACTGCGGTCAGCCCGGACATGGTGGTGCACACCCAGTTCAGCTCCGAAGCGGCCGACAAGGCCCAGCGCGGTGTGATGGAACTGCTGTTGATCAACCACCCGCTGGACTGCCCGATCTGCGACAAGGGCGGCGAATGCCCCCTGCAGAACCAGGCAATGTCCAACGGCCGCCCGGAAACCCGGTTCGAGGACGTCAAGCGGACCTTTCCGAAGCCGATCAGTATCTCCGCGCAGGTGCTCCTGGATCGCGAACGGTGCGTGCTGTGCGCCCGCTGCACCCGGTTCTCCGCACAGATCGCCGGCGACCCGTTCATCGAACTGTTGGAACGCGGTGCGCTGCAACAGGTGGGCATCGCCCCGGGCGAGCCGTTCCAGTCCTACTTCTCCGGCAATACCGTGCAGATCTGCCCGGTGGGCGCACTGACCGGGACGGCCTACCGCTTCCGGGCCCGACCCTTCGACCTGGTGTCCAGCCCCAGCGTCTGCGAGCACTGCGCCTCGGGATGCGCCCAGCGCACCGATCACCGCCGCGGAAAAGTCATGCGGCGCCTGGCCGGCGACGATCCCGAGGTCAACGAGGAGTGGAACTGCGACAAGGGCCGGTGGGCCTTCACCTATGCCACGATCGGAGATCGGATCACCACGCCGTTGATCCGGGAGGACGGCGCGTTGCGCCCGGCATCGTGGTCAGAAGCGCTGACCGTGGCCGGCGCGGGCCTGCTGGCCGCCGCGTCGAGCACCGGTGTGCTGGTGGGCGGGCGGTGCACCGTACAGGACGCCTATGCCTACTCGAAGTTCGCCCGAATGGTGCTGGGCACCAATGACATCGACTTCCGCGCCCGGCCGCACTCCGGCGAGGAGGCCGATTTCCTGGCCGCCCGCATCGCCGGACAACCGATGACATTGCGTTATGCCGAACTGGAAAAGGCACCGACCGTGCTGCTGGTCGGGTTGGAGCCCGAAGAGGAATCACCGATCGTCTTCCTGCGACTGCGCAAGGCCGCCCGCAAGCACGGCCAGCAGGTGCTCTCGGTGGCACCGTTCACCAGCCGGGGGCTCACCAAGATGGCGGGCACGCTGATCCCCACGGTCCCCGGGGCCGAGGCGGATGCACTGGCCGCACTGGAGACCGATGAGCGGCTGCGAGGCCCCGGCGCGGTGATCCTGGTCGGTGAGCGACTGGCCACCTCACCCGGTGCACTGTCGGCCGCGCAGCGCCTGGCCATGGCGACCGGAGCCCGGCTGGCGTGGGTCCCCCGCCGGGCCGGAGAGCGCGGCGCCGTGGAGGCGGGTGCCCTGCCGAACCTGCTGCCCGGCGGCCGCCCCGTCACCGACGCCGACGCACGGGCCCAGACGGCCACGGTGTGGAACACCGCCGACCTGCCCGGTCACTCCGGGCGCGACACGAACGCCATCCTGGCCGCGGCGGCCGACGGAGAACTCGCCGCACTTCTGGTCGGCGGCGTCGAGGTCACCGATCTGCCCGATCCGGCCATCGCGCTGGAGGCACTGCGCGCCACCCCGTTCGTGGTGAGTCTCGAACTGCGCGAGAGCGAGGTCACCGAACTGGCCGATGTGGTGTTCCCCGTCGCGCCGGTGGTGGAGAAGGGCGGCGCATACCTCAACTGGGAAGGCCGGATTCGCCCGTTCAAGCCGGCATTGCAGACGAACGCGATTCCCGACCTGCGGGTGCTGCACTACCTCGCCGACGAGATCGGCGTCGACCTCGGGCTGACCGGCCCCGACGCCGCGGACGACGAGCTGGCCCGGCTCGGCACCTGGACCGGACCCCGCGCCGCACAGCCGTCAGCGACACCCGAGCCACGTCGGGCCCCCGGACCCGGCCAGGCGGTGCTGGCCAGCTGGCGTCTGCTGCTCGACGCCGGACGCCTGCAGGACGGTGAACCCTATCTGGCTGGCACCGCTGTCAGCCCGGTGGTGCGGCTCTCTCCCGGCACGGCCACTGAACTCGGTGTGGCAGCGGGAGATCCGGTGACCGTGAGCACCGAACGCGGATCGGTCACCTTGCCGCTGTCGGTCACCGAGATGCCCGACCAGGTGGTGTGGCTGCCCACCAATTCCCCGGGATCGGCGATCCATCGTCAACTCGGAGTGACCGCGGGTGCCCTGGTCTCGATCGGGCAGGCCGCCTCATGACCTACCCCGACCCCACCCTGTTCGGTCACGACCCGTGGTGGCTGATCCTGGCCAAGGCACTCGGGGTGTTCGTCTTCCTGCTGCTGACCGTGCTGGCGGCGATCCTCATCGAACGGAAGGTGCTGGGCCGCATGCAGATGCGGCCAGGCCCCAACCGCGTCGGCCCCTGGGGCCTGCTGCAGTCGCTGGCCGACGGCGTGAAACTCGCTCTCAAAGAGGGCCTCACTCCGGCGGGTATCGACAAGCCCATCTACCTCCTGGCCCCGATAATCTCGGTGATCCCGGCGTTCTTGGCCTTCGCGGTGATCCCGATGGGTGGCGAGGTTTCGGTGTTCGGTCACCGCACGGCGCTGCAGTTGACCGATCTGCCCGTGGCGGTGCTCTACATCCTGGCTGTCACCTCGATCGGGGTGTACGGCATCGTGTTGGCCGGCTGGGCGTCGGGGTCCACGTATCCCCTGCTGGGCGGTCTGCGTTCCAGTGCCCAGGTGATCTCCTACGAGGTCGCGATGGCCCTGTCGTTCGCCGCGGTGTTCCTCTACGCGGGCACCATGTCCACCTCGGGCATCGTGGCGGCCCAGGACCGCACCTGGTATGTGTTCCTGCTGCTGCCCTCGTTCGTGGTGTACGTGACGTCGATGGTAGGTGAAACCAACCGGGCGCCTTTCGATCTGCCCGAGGCCGAGGGCGAACTGGTCGGCGGGTTCCACACCGAGTACTCGTCGTTGAAGTTCGCCATGTTCATGCTCGCCGAGTACGTGAACATGACCACCGTGTCGGCCCTGGCCACCACGATGTTCCTCGGCGGCTGGCACGCGCCGTTCCCGTTCAACCTGATCGACGGCGCCAACAGTGGTTGGTGGCCGCTGCTGTGGTTCACCGCCAAGGTGTGGACCTTCATGTTCTTGTACTTCTGGCTTCGGGCCACCCTGCCCCGGTTGCGCTACGACCAGTTCATGGCATTGGGCTGGAAGGTGCTCATCCCGGTCTCGCTGGTCTGGATCATGGTCGTCGCCGTCACCCACAGCCTGCGTGAGCATGGTTACCACAACTGGGCCACCGGCCTGGTGACCACCGCGGTCGTGGTGGTGGCGGTCCTGGCCGCCGCACTGTGGAAAGCACTGCGGGGCAAAACTGTTCAGCCGATACCGCAGCAGAGCGCCGGTGCCTATCCGGTACCTCCGCTGCCGAATGCTGGAAAGGAGGCCATCGATGCCTAAGAAGCCCAAGTTCCTCGATGCCCTGGCCGGATTCGCGGTCACCTTCGGATCGATGTTCAAAAAGCCGATCACCGAAGGGTATCCGGAGAAGCCGGGACCGGTCGCGCCGCGCTATCACGGCCGTCATCAACTCAACCGCTACGCCGACGGCCTGGAGAAGTGCATCGGCTGCGAATTATGTGCCTGGGCCTGCCCAGCAGACGCCATCTTCGTCGAAGGCGCCGAAAACACTGCCGACGAACGCTTCTCGCCGGGCGAACGCTACGGCCGGGTGTATCAGATCAACTATCTGCGCTGCATCGGGTGCGGATTGTGCATCGAGGCCTGCCCGACCCGGGCGTTGACGATGACCAACCAATACGAGATGGCCGACGACAACCGGGCCGATCTGATCTGGGGCAAGGACAAGCTGCTGGCCCCGATGCAACCCGGGATGCAGGCGCCACCCCATGACATGGCGCCGGGCAGTACCGACGACGACTACTACCTCGGCCGGATCACCCCGCTTTCCCAGGACGCTCGGTGAACCCCGACGTCCTGATGCTCGCCGCTGAACATTCTGTGCGGACGTCGACAACGGAAGCCGTGCTGTTCTGGATCCTCGGGACGGTCGCGGTGCTCGGCGCCATCGGCGTGGTCGCCGCACCGAAAGCGGTGTACTCCGCGGTATTTCTGGCCTGCACCATGATCGCGCTGGCGGTGCTCTACATCGCCCAGGACGCTTTGTTCCTCGGCGTGGTGCAGGTGGTGGTCTACACCGGCGCGGTGATGATGCTGTTCCTGTTCGTGCTGATGCTCATCGGTGTGGACCTGGCCGAATCATTCGCCGAAACGATACGCGGCCAACGTATTGCGGCACTCGCGGCGGGCACCGGGTTCGGCATCCTGTTGATCGCCGGGATCGGCAGCGTGTCTGTCAGCGGGTTCACCGGGCTGGCCCAGGCCAACAGCGGTGGCAACGTGGAAGGATTGGCGGCCCTGATCTTCACGCGGTACCTGTGGGCATTCGAGCTGACCAGCACGCTGCTCATCACCGCCGCACTCGGCGCGATGGTGCTGGCCCACCGGGAGCGCTTCGAGCGCCGCAAAACCCAGCGTGAACTGGCTGTCGAAAGGTTCCAGGGCGGCGGCCATCCGACGCCGTTGCCCAATCCCGGTGTGTATGCACGGCATAACGCCGTCGACGTACCGGCCCGGCTGCCAGATGGCTCCGACGCGGCGTTGTCGGTCAGCGCCATCCTGCCGCAGCGCTCGATCAGTAACTCGGCCAACGGGGAGGGGTGATGCGATGAATCCGGACAACTATCTCTACCTGTCGGCGCTGCTGTTCACCATCGGCGCTTCGGGAGTGCTGTTGCGGCGCAACGCCATCGTGATGTTCATGTGCGTCGAGCTCATGCTCAACGCCGCCAATCTCGCGTTCGTGGCGTTCTCCCGCATGCACGGTCATCTCGATGGTCAGGTGGTGGCGTTCTTCACCATGGTGGTGGCCGCCTGCGAGGTGGTGATCGGCCTGGCCATCATCATGACCATCTTCCGTACCCGCCATTCGGCCTCGGTCGACGACGCCAGCCTGCTGAAGCACTAAGGGCGACATGACACTACCTGTGTGGCTTCTGATCGCACTCCCCGCCGCCGGAGCAGCGGTGCTGCTGTTGAGCGGCCGACGGTCCGACCGGTGGGGGCATCTGCTGGGTTGCGCGACCGCGCTGAGCGCCTTCGCCGTCGGAGCGGTGCAGTTCACCCAGATGCTGGGCCGCTCCGGCGAGGGCCGGGCAGTCGCGGAGTCCCTGTTCTCCTGGGTGCCGGTGGCCGGACTGCAGGTGGATTTCGGGCTGCAGCTGGACCAGTTGTCGGTGTGCTTCGTGCTGCTGATCACCGGTGTGGGCTCGCTGATCCACATCTATTCGATCGGTTACATGGCTGAGGATCCCGACCGGAGAAGGTTTTTCGCCTACCTCAACCTGTTCCTCGCGGCGATGCTGCTGCTCGTACTCGCGGACAACTACCTGGGCCTGTATGCCGGGTGGGAAGGCGTGGGCCTGGCCTCATATCTGCTCATCGGCTTCTGGTCGCACAAACCCTCGGCGGCCGCCGCAGCCAAGAAGGCATTCGTCGTCAACCGAGTCGGCGACATGGGACTGGCGATCGCGCTGATGATCATGTTCGCCGCCGTGGGGTCCATCTCGTTCGCCGGGGTTTTCAGCGCCGCACCGGCAATGGGCGAAGCCACCCTGACCGCGATCGGCCTACTCCTGTTGTTGGGTGCGTGCGGCAAATCTGCCCAGGTGCCGCTGCAGTCGTGGCTCGGCGACGCGATGGAGGGCCCGACCCCGGTGTCGGCGCTGATCCACGCTGCGACGATGGTGACCGCCGGCGTCTACCTCATCGTGCGGTCGGGCCCGATCTTCGACCTGGCGCCGGGGGCTCAGACCGGCGTAGTCATCGTCGGCGCGGTCACGCTGCTGTTCGGCGCGATCATCGGCTGCGCCAAGGACGACATCAAGAAGGCGCTGGCCGCGTCGACCATGAGCCAGATCGGCTACATGGTGCTGGCCGCCGGACTCGGGCCCGCCGGGTACGCGTTCGCGATCATGCACCTGCTCACGCACGGATTCTTCAAGGCGGGTCTGTTCCTCGGGGCGGGGTCGGTGATGCACGCGATGGACGACGAGGTCAACATGCGTCGCTACGGCGGGCTGCGCAAGGTCCTGCCGATCACGTTCGCCACGTTCGGACTCGGCTACCTGGCCATCATCGGAGTCCCGCCGCTGGCCGGCTTCTTCTCCAAAGACAGCATCATCGAGGCGGCGCTGGGCGCCGGCGGCGTCCGCGGCGTGATCCTCGGTGGCGCGGCCATCCTGGGTGCCGGGATCACCGCGTTCTACATGACCCGGGTGATGCTGATGACGTTCTTCGGTGAAAAGCGTTGGGACGACGGGGTTCACCCACACGAGGCCCCTGCCGTGATGACCTGGCCGATGATCCTGCTCGCGGTCGGCTCGGTGGTCTCCGGCGGCGCGCTGGCGATCGGCGGCACGCTGTCGCACTGGCTGGAGCCGGTGGTCGGCGCTCACGAGCCGCACCACGCGATCCCCGCGTGGGTGGTCACCGTGGTGGTGCTTGTGGTCGTCGCAGTCGGCATCGCGGTGTCCTACCGGATGTATGCACAGCGACCGGTTCCGGCCGAGGTGCCCGACGGCTCGGCGCTGACGGTGGCGGCTCGGCGCGACCTGTACGGCGACGCATTCAACGAGGCGGTGTTCATGCGAGGTGGCCAGACGTTGACCGCAGCCCTGGTGACCGTCGATGACAAGGTGGTCGACGGCACCGCGGGCGGCCTGGCCGCGCTGGTCAGCCGAACATCGGATGGGTTGCGCCAGTTGCAGACCGGCTTCGCCCGCTCCTATGCGCTCTCCATGCTGGGCGGAGCGGCCCTGGTGGTGGCGACGATCCTGGCGGTGCGACTGTGGTGAGCGCATTTCCGTGGCTGACGGCGTTGTGGGTTACCCCGACGGTGGGAGCCGCCGTGGTGATGCTGCTGCCCGCAGCGCAGCGGGCACTGGCCAAATGGCTCGCGCTGGTGGTCTCGCTGGCCGCGCTCGGTCTGGCCGCCGTGCTCGCCGTCGGCTTCGATCCCACCGGTGAGCAGTATCAGTTCGTCGAATCACACCGCTGGATCCCGTCATTCGGCACCGGCTACATCCTCGGGGTCGACGGAATCGCCCTGGCCCTGGTGGTCCTGACCGCGGTGCTGCTGCCGCTGCTCATCGTCGCCGGCTGGAATGACGCCACCCACCAGACCGGGCTGGGCGGCCGGGGCGTGCAGGCCTACCTGGCACTGACGCTGGCCGTCGAGGGCATGGTGTTCATGTCCCTGGTGGCGCTGGACATCCTGCTGTTCTACGTGTTCTTCGAAGCCATGCTGATCCCGATGTATTTCCTGATCGGTGGGTTCGGAGGAAACCGAGCTCAAGCTTCCAAAGCAGCAGTGAAGTTCCTGCTGTACAACCTGTTCGGCGGCCTGGTCATGCTGGCCGCGGTGATCGGGCTCTACGTGGTCACCGCGGGCAGCGATGCCTTCGATTCGGGCACGTTCGACTTCCGCGCGATCGTCGCCGCGGTCTCGTCCGGCGAGCTCGTGATCAACCCCGCGGTGGCGAACTTCCTGTTCCTGGGTTTCGTGTTCGCATTCGCGGTCAAGGCACCGTTGTGGCCGTTCCACCGCTGGCTGCCCGATGCCGCGGTTCAGGCCACCCCGGCCAGCGCGGTGCTGATGATGGCCATCATGGACAAGGTCGGCACGTTCGGCATGCTGCGCTACTGCCTACCGCTGTTCCCCGATGCGTCAACGTATTTCCGGCCCCTGGTCATCACTCTCGCGGTGATCGGCATCGTCTACGGCGCCGTCCTGGCGATCGGCCAGACCGATGTGATGCGGTTGATCGCCTACACCTCGATCTCGCATTTCGGTTTCATCATCCTCGGCATCTTCGTGATGACCAGTCAGGGTCAGGCCGGGTCGGCCCTCTACATGATCAACCATGGGATCTCCACGGCCGCACTGTTCCTGATCGCCGGATTCCTGGTCTCGCGCCGTGGCTCCCGGTTGATCGATTCCTACGGCGGCGTGCAGAAGGTGGCACCGGTCCTTGCCGGAACGTTCCTGGTGGCGGGCCTGGCCACGTTGTCCTTGCCGGGCCTGGCGCCGTTCATCAGTGAATTCCTGGTTCTCATCGGCACATTCACTCGCTACCCGGTGGTCGCGGTGTTCGCCGCCACCGCCCTGGTGCTGTCCGCCGTGTACATCCTGTGGATGTACCAACGGATGATGACCGGTCCGGTCCCCGAAGGGCTCTCGGGCGACGCACACCGGATTCGGGACCTGGTTCCTCGCGAGCTCGCCGTGGTGGTCCCCCTGATCGCGCTGCTGCTGGTGTTGGGCATCTATCCCAAACCCGCTCTGGACGTGATCAATCCGGCCGTCCAGCACACGTTGACCACCATCGGACAGAACGATCCGCCGCCGCAGATGTTGCCCAAGATCGCAGAGGGGGTCCGCTGATCATGGTGACGCCGAGCATCGAATACGGCCTGCTCTCCCCCATGCTGATCGTGTTCGGGGTGGGGGTGGCCGGTGTGCTGGTCGAGGCTTTCCTGTCCCGATCGGCCCGCTACCGGGTACAGGTGGTCCTTGCACTGGGCGGATTGCTCGCCGCCGTCGTGGCCGTCGTCCTGGTGGCCCGGGACCTTCACGGCACCCCCGGCCGACCCGCGGTGCTGGGCTCGGTGGTCCTCGATGCACCCGCACTGTTCCTGCAGGGCACCATCGCCGTCGTCGGCGCACTGGGGATCCTGCTGATCGCCGAACGGCAGCCCAGAACTGCCACGCAAGACGGCGTCGCCGGTCTGGACGGCTTCACGCCTCAGGCCTCCGCGGTGCCGGGAAGCGTGGCCGAGAAGATGGCCACCAAGGCCGGGGTGATGCAGACCGAGGTCTTCCCGTTGACCATGTTCGCCATCGGCGGCATGCTCCTGTTCCCGGCCGCCGATGATCTGCTGACCATGTTCATCGCGCTGGAAGTCCTTTCGCTTCCGCTGTACCTGCTGTGCGGGCTGGCCCGACACCGGCGGTTGCTGTCGCAGGAAGCGTCGATGAAATACTTTCTGCTGGGCGCCTTCTCGTCGGCCTTCTTCCTGTACGGCGCGGCCATGCTGTACGGCTACGCCGGTACCCTCGATCTGGCCGGAATCGCCACGGCCGTGGGCACCAAGGCACCCAACACTCCGTTGGCACTGATCGGTGTTGCCCTCTTGCTGGTCGGGGTGTTGTTCAAAGTCGGTGCCGTTCCGTTCCATTCGTGGATTCCCGACGTGTACCAGGGCGCCCCGACCGCGATCACCGCGTTCATGGCCGCGGGGACCAAGATCGCTGCGTTCGGCGCCATGCTGCGCATCTTCTACGTGGCGCTGCCGCAGTTGCGCGACGACTGGCGGCCCGTGCTGTGGGCGATCGCGATCCTGACCATGGTGGTCGGCACCATCACCGCCGTCACCCAGACGGACGTGAAACGCATGCTCGCCTACTCGGCGGTGGCCCACTCGGGTTTCATCCTCACCGGCGTGATCGCCGCCAACCCCGCCGGAGTGTCCTCCACGCTGTTCTACCTGTTCACCTACGGATTCAGCACACTGGGCGCGTTCGCGGTCGTCGGCCTGGTTCGCAACGCCGCCGACGAGGAGGAGACCTCGATGGCGCAGTGGGCCGGCCTGGGCCGGCGATATCCCATTGTCGGCGTGGTGTTTTCGCTGTTCCTGCTGGCGTTCGCCGGAATTCCGCTGACCAGCGGATTCGTCAGCAAGTTCGCGGTGTTCAAGGCCGCCGGTGAAGGCGGGGCCATCCCGCTGGTCATCATCGGCGTCATCGCCAGTGCCGTGGCGGCCTATTTCTACGTGCGGGTGATCGTGCTGATGTTCTTCACCGACCCGCCCGAGGAGGCACCCGAAGTCGTGGTTCCGAGTGGACTCACCACCGCCGTCATCACCGTCACCGCGGCCGTCACCTTCGCGCTCGGCGCCCTGCCGCAGCCGCTGCTGGACCTGGCCAACAATGCCGAGACCTTCCTGCGGTGAGTTCCTGCCTCGAGCAGTCGCTACATTCGACTCATGACGACGGTCCTGACCACTGACCACGGCGCCATCCGGGTCCTCACTCTGAATCGTCCCCAGTCGCGGAACGCGCTGGGACGCGAGCTCATCGAGGAGCTGTACGGCGCCCTGGACGACGCCGATACCGACCCGGCCGTACGGACGATCGTGCTCACCGGGACCGACCCGGCGTTCTGCGCCGGCGTCGACCTCAAAGAGGCCCAGACGCTCGGCATGGACTACTTCGAGAAGTTCCGGTCGCACAACTGCATCACCAAGACCGGCGAGTTGCGCACCCCGATCATCGGGGCGATCAACGGAGCGACGTTCACCGGCGGGCTGGAGATGGTTCTGGGCTGCGACTTCCTGATCGCCTCCGAGCGGGCGGTGTTCGCCGACACCCACGCCCGGGTCGGCATCCTGCCCGGCGGCGGGATGACCGCACGACTGCCTCACGTGGTGGGTGCGGCAATGGCGCGCCGGCTGTCGATGACCGGGGAGGTCATCGATGCCGCCCGCGCCGAACACCTCGGCCTGGTCACCGAGGTGGTTCCGCACGAGCGGCTGTTGGAGCGGGCACTGGAACTGGCCGGTCAGATCGCCGAGGTGCCGGGACCGACCATGGCCGGTCTCAAAGAGATCTACACCCGCGGCAGCCGGCCGATCGTCGGTCCCGCACTCGCCGCCGAGCAGGAGATCGCCGGCGCGCAGGCCCGGGATTTCGACGGTCTGGGTGACCGCTATCAGGCGGTGGCCCAACGTAACCGGGGTCAGATCGACAGCTAGCCCGTCGAGGCCGGCTCGATGATCGTCATCCCCGGCCCGGTGGGCGTGTCCATGGCGGCCATCGCCGCGCCCGCCTGCTCGAGTCCCACACGCCGGGTAACCAGCAACTCCGGTTGCAGTGCGCCGGACGCGAGGAGACCCAGCATCGCCGGGTAGTCGACGGCAGCCATGCCGTGCGACCCGAGGATCGCGAGTTCCTGGGCGATCACCCGGTCCATCGGAAGCGCGGTCTGTGCCGCATCACCCAGCAGGAGCCCGACCTGGATGTGCCGACCGCGCCGCCGCAACGAGGACACGGAGGCCGCCGCGACCGCCGGATGCCCGATCGCGTCGACCCCGATGTGTGCACCGCCGCCGGTCCGTTTCACCACGTCCGCTGCGGTGTCGGGGATCTCGGTGGCATTGATCAGCTCATCGGCTCCGAGACGGCTCGCGACGTCGAGCGCCTCGGCGCTGCGGTCCACGGCAACGACCTTGGCGCCGAACGCTTTCGCGATCATCACCGCCGACAGGCCTACCCCGCCGCACCCGTGAACCGCGACCCACTGCCCGGGCTGCACCTCACCGCGGGTGACCAGGGCTCGGTACGAGGTCGCGAATCGGCACCCCAGCGAGGCCGCCGCCACGAACGAGACCGCGTCGGGCAGACGGACAAGGTTGGCTTGCGCCCGCGGGACCGCGACCCGCTGCGCGAAGGAGCCGGGCAGAGTGAACCCCGGCTGGAGCTGGTCGGGGCATACCTGGGCATTGCCGGACACGCAGAACTCGCAGTGACCGCAACCCAGGACGAACGGCGCGGTCACCCGATCGCCCATCTGCCAGCCCGCTACCTCGGCGCCCACCGCCACGACGGTCCCGGCGAATTCGTGTCCGGGAATGATCGGCAAGGCCACCGGATCGTGTCCCCGCCAGGCGTGCCAGTCGGACCGGCACACGCCGGTGGCCGCCACCTCGACGACCACCCCGTCGTCGGGACATTCAGGGTCGGCCATGTCGACCACGACGGGCCGCCCACCCACCTCGGAATAGACCACTGCACGCACAGTTGCGATGGTAGGCCGACTCCTGCCCGGTTCAGCGATGCCGCGTCAGAATGAAGCCGACGGTGCGCCCGCCGAATCCCGGCAGGGCGGGCGTCGACATCTCGACCTGTTGTCGGGCCTGCTCGACGACGGGAGTCTGCGGGTCGAGCACCGACAGGTAAACCTCATGGGCGGCAAGAGAACTCACTGCCACATCGGTATAGTCGTCGACGACCTCGCAGTGCGACGGGTCCGGCCCGTTCTCGAAGAGCCAGGCCGGCGGGTCGGCCAGGCTGTCGTACGCCGCCGCGACGGCGTGGGCGAATTCGATGTGGTCACGCTGATTGGGTGCGCCGGGCGCCCAGCTCGGCCCGCTGTAGAGGGTGACGACGACGTCGGGGCTCACTGCCTCGATGGTCTCGGCGATCTTCGCCCGCAGTTCAGGGGTGTCGCGGATATTGCTGTCCGGAAAGTCCCAGAACGACACGTCATCAACCCCGACGATGGCCGCCGACCGCCGCTGCTCCCCCTCCCGCAACGGCCCGGCCTGTTCGGGCGGCATACCGGCGATGCCGACCTCACCACGCGAGGCCAGCGCGTACTTCACGGACTTACCCTCGTCGGTCCACTTCGCGACGGCAGCCCCGACGCCGTACTCGGGATCGTCCGGGTGCGCCACCAACACCAGCGCGGTTTGCCAATCGGCGGGAAACGGTTGCACGGCCATCGCTAACTCACCCGGGTGTTGTGGGCGGAACGGATCAGCCAGCGTTCGTCGTTCTCGACGAGGACGTAGCTGATGATGCCGCTGCGGTCCTGCGCCTTCGCGTCCGGCTGGACGTGGTCGGGCCAGTCCCAACGGGTGTGCACCAGCGCCACCCCCGGTGCGATCTCATCGATGGCCTCGACCCGCTGCGTGTAGTTGTGCTTCTGCCGGACAACGGATTCCGGAACATCGCGGTGCCCTTCGACATTGTCTTGACGCGAAGTCCACCACAATCCGCTGTGCGCGACGAAGTCGGCGTCCTCGGTGAAGTACCGGCCCCAGCCATCCATGTCGTGCGCTACCCACAGGTCGGTGGTGGCGGCGATGACGGCCCTGATGTCCTGTCGGTCCTTCAGATTCATTCCACCAGTGTCGGACCTCAACCGTGGTTCATGTCAATGCCTCAGGCCCAGTACGGCGGCCGGTGGGCGGCGCCGGGATGGTCAGGCGAGAGCAACGGTCCGGCCCCTCCCAGATGCTCACGGAGTGTCACCCGCTCACCGTGGTCGGGCACCCTGCCGCGACGACGCAGTTCGGGCACGACATGGCGGGCGAAGTCGACGAAGGTGCCCGGTGTGGTGACATAGGCCAGGTTGAACCCGTCGACGTCGGCCTCGTCGGCCCAGCGTTCGAGTTCGTCGGCGACCTCCGTCGCTGAGCCCACCACCACCGGCCCACGCCCGCCCAGACCGACCTCGTCGGCCAACTCCCCCGCCGTCCAGTTCCGGTCCGGCGTGGTAAACGATGCCAGCGCCGAACGATTGGCCTCGGTCTGCACGTATCTCAGCGGTTCGTCGGCACCGAGCTCGGCCAGATCGACCCCGGTCCAGCCGCCGAACAGCGCCAGCGCACCGTCCGCGCTGACGTACTGCCGGTAGTCGTCCAGCTTGGCCACGGCCGCCTCATGGGTCTCTGCGACGATCGGGGTCAGCATCGTGAAAACCTTGATGGACCGGGGATCTCGTCCGTGCTCAGCTGCAGCGGCGCGCAGCGCCTTGACCGGCTCGGCGACAATCTCGGGCGTCGGGCCGGAAACGAACACCGCCTCGGCATGCGCCGCGGCGAACCGGACCCCTCGCGGCGAGGCACCCGCCTGAAACAGCACAGGGGTGCGCTGCGGAGACGGTTCGCACAGGAACGGCCCTGGGACGCTGAAGTAGCGACCCTTGTGCTCGATGTCATGGACTTTCGCTGGGTCGGTGAACACGCCCCGTTCCCGGTCACGGACGACGGCGCCGGGTTCCCACGATGCCTCCCACAGCTTGTAGCAGACCTCGAGGTACTCCTCGGCGATGTCGTACCGCTCGTCGTGTGGGATCTGGGTGTCCAGTCCCAGATTGCGTGCGGCACTGTCGAGATAGGAGGTGACGATGTTCCAGGCCACCCGACCGCCCGTCAGGTGATCCAGGGTGGAGAAACGACGTGCCAAGGCGTAGGGCTGCTCATAGGTCAACGACGCCGTGACACCGAATCCCAGGGTTTCGGTGACCGCTGCCATGGCCGAAACCGCCAGCGTCGGGTCGTTGACGGGAACCTGTGCGGCATCGGCCACCGCCGCATCCCGTGAACCGCCGTAGACGTCGTAGACGCCGAGCACGTCTGCGAGAAACAGCGCGTCGAAGCCACCGGCCTCCAGCGTGCGGGCCAGCTCCGTCCAGTACCCGAGTTCGCGGTACCGGTAGCCCCGATCTTCGGGATGACGCCACAACCCCGGGGACTGGTGTCCGACACAGGCCATGTCGAAGGCGTTGAGGTAGATCCTGGTCATGATGCATCCCCGATCTCGTCCAGATGTGTTTCCCGCGCGAAATAGGCGGCGGTGAAGGTGATCGCCGTCAGCACCGCGAAATACCCCACGATCAGCCAGGGGCTGCCGCCGCCGGCGACCAGCAGGGCCGCGGCGATCAGCGGTGCGAAGCCTCCCGAGAGCACCGCACCGATCTGATAACCCAGCGAAGCACCGCTGTAGCGCAGCCGTGTGTCGAACAGTTCCCCGAACCAGGCGGCCTGTGGACCGTACATGGCGTCATGGGCGACGTTGACGCCGAACACGATCGACAACACGATCGCGATGTGCGATCCGGTTCCGGCGGCGACGAAGAACAGGATCAGGGCCAATACTCCGGCCACCGCACCGAACAGATACGGAGGACGCCTACCGACCCGGTCGGACAGCACGGCCCACGCGGGCGTGCTGATCAGGCCGACGGCAGACGCGATCAAGACGGCTGTCAACCCGACCTGACTGCCCGCTGACGACGAATCCTGCAGGTACGTCAATGAATACGTGGTCAACAGGACAAACAGGGCGATCTGCGAGAACCGCAGTGCCGTGGTGATCAACACATTGCGCGGCTGCGTGCGCAATACCTCCAGCACCGGCAGCCGCGCCACCTCGCCGCGATCCCGGACCTGGGTGAACACCTCGGCATCGGTAAGCCTCAGCCGGATCACCAGACCGACGACGACCAGAACGGCACTGAGCAGGAAGGGGATTCGCCAACCATAGGCCAGGAAGGTGTCGGGCCCGGTGATTGTCCTGGTGAGGTAGAAGACCGCCGTCGACAACAACATGCCCGCCGGCGAACCCAATTGGGTGAAGCTGCCGAACAGACCGCGTCGACCGGCCGGCGCGTGTTCCACCGAAAGTAATGCCGCACCACCCCATTCGGCACCCACCGCCAGACCCTGGAGCAACCGCAGGAATACCAGCAGCACGGGTGCGATCAGCCCGACCTGGGCGTAGGTCGGCAGGAGTCCGATCGCGAAGGTACTGAGGCCCATGCCGACGAGTGCCGCTACCAGAACCGATTTGCGGCCCAGACGATCGCCGTAGTGGCCTGATATCAGGGCGCCCAGGGGCCGGGCCCCGAACCCCGCGGCATAGGTCGCGAACGCGGCCAGTGTGCCTGCCGTCGACGAAATATTCGGGAAGAACAGCGGTTTGAAGACCAGGGCCGCAGCCGTGGCGTACAGGTAGAAGTCGTACCACTCGATCGTGGTGCCGACCGCACTGCCCAACGCGACGGTGCGCGCACTCGGCTTGGCGGTGGCCAGTGAACGTGGGTCGGTAACAGTCACGTGGCCGCAGGTTATGCGGCGTCGGGAGCGCCCGGAAGATTTGTCCTCAGTGTGACGTAAAGGCGTCGGGCGTCATGGTTTGACGGTCGCCCCGTGCACCAGGATGGCCGCCGTCTGCGCCACCCACTCGTCGTCGAGTTCACGTTCCGGCCACAGCAGCATCCGCAGCATGGTCGAGCCGCCGATGAGCTCCACCAGGCGGTCGGGGTCGACATCTGGTTGGACCTCACCCCGCACGATGCCGTCGACGATCCGGGCTCGCACGGTGACGAAGGTCCCGGCGAACCTCTGCATCACGCGGGAGTTCAGGTCGGTGTCGGCGACGACGTCCGCGACCAGTCCGGGCAAGGCCGCACGCATGACCGGGCTGGTGAACACATCGCGGGCGGCGCCGATCATCGCCCGAATGTCGGCGGCGATGTCACCGGCCGGCGCGGTCAGACCTGACGCGGTCGCGGGGAACACCGCCTCGTGGACCAACTCGGCCTTGCTCGACCACCGGCGGTACAGCGCGGTTTTCGTGGTCTGCGCGCGCTCGGCGACCGCGGCCATCGTCAGGTTCGCGTAACCGATTTCGACAAGCAGGTCCACGGTGGCCTGCAATATGGCAGCGTCGATGCGCGGGTCACGGGGACGCCCCGCTCCGGCGGTCTTGCCAACCGGTGATGGCTCTGCTTTCATAACGCTACTAACAGTATCGTAATTGTGGCCGTAAGGAACAGTTGAATGGCAAACGAGGCCGTGGACGCTCCTGTGGAGAACGTCGACCACCTGCAACGCTCCAGCCGCGACGTCACCACCCTCCCCTCGGTGCTGTCGAAATGGCTGTCCTCCGTGATGCCGGGCGGTGTCACCCCCGAAATCACCGTGGAAAGCGGTGTGGACTCAAACGGTATGTCCTCAGAAACGATCATGCTGACCGGACGCTGGCAGGAGAACGGCGAGCCGAAGGAGCAAAAGTGGGTGGCCCGCGTCGCCCCCACCCAGGACGATGTCCCGGTGTTCTCGTCGTACCGGCTGGACCACCAGTTCGAGGTGATGCGGCAGGTCGGCGAACTCACCGACGTGCCCGTCCCCAACGTGCGCTGGATGGACACCACCGGCGAGGTGCTGGGCACGCCGTTCTTCCTGATGGACCGGGTCGACGGCCAGGTTCCGCCCGATGTCATGCCCTACACCTTCGGCGGGAACTGGTTCGCCGACGCCCCGATCGAACGCCAGCGCGAACTGCAGGACAGCACCGTGGCGGTGCTCGCCAAGCTGCATGCGATCCCAGATGCCGCAGAGCGGTTCGGGTTCCTGTCCGAGATCGATCCGCCCGGGGACACCCCGCTGCGCCGGCACTTCGGCTGGCTGAAGGACTGGTACGAATTCTCGGTCCCCGATATCGGCCGCTCACCACTCGTCGAGCGAGCGCTGAAATGGCTCGAGGACAACTTCCCCGAGGACGTCGCGGCGTCCGAAACCGTTTTGACGTGGGGTGATTCGCGTATCGGCAACGTGCTGTACGACGACTTCCGCCCTGCTGCCGTCCTCGATTGGGAGATGGCGACCCTCGGCCCCCGCGAGCTCGATGTCTCCTGGATCATCTTCGCGCACATGGTGTTTCAGGAGCTGTCCGGCATGGCCGGATTGCCCGGTCTGCCCGACGTAATGCGTGAGGAAGATGTCCGCGCGACCTACCGCGAGTTGACCGGGGTAGAACTCGGCGACCTGCGCTGGTTCTACATCTATTCGGGCGTCATCTGGTGTTGCGTGTTCATGCGCACCGGCGCCCGGCGCGTGCACTTCGGCGAGACCGAGAAGCCCGACGATGTCGAAACGATGTTCTACCACGCGCCGTTGCTGCGGCGCCTGATCGAGGAGTCCTAAATGCTCGGCCCGATGGACGAATACCCCGTCCACCAAGTCCCCCAGCCGATCGCCTGGCCCGGCTCGTCCGACCGGAACTTCTACGACCGTTCGTATTTCAACGCCCATGACCGCACCGGTGACATCTTCGTCATCACCGGTCTCGGCTACTACCCCAACCTCGGGGTGAAGGACGCCTACTTCCTGGTACGGCGCGGGGACGAGCAGACCGCCGTGCACCTGTCCGACGCGATCGATCAGGACCGGCTCAACCAGCACGTGCTCGGCTACCGGGTCGAGGTCACCGAACCGCTGCGCAAGATCCGGATCGTGCTCGACGAGACCGAGGGCGTCGCCGCGGATCTCACCTGGAACGGTCTGTTCGACGTGGTACAGGAGCAGCCGCACCTGATGCGTCAGGGAAACCGGGTCACGCTCGACGCCCAGCGCTTCGCCCAAACCGGTTCCTGGAGCGGCCATCTGGAGATCGACGGCCAGCGCATCGACGTCGACCCGGAGACCTGGATCGGCTCCCGCGACCGGTCCTGGGGCATCCGTCCGGTCGGTGAGGCCGAGCCTGCGGGGCGTCCGGCCGACCCGCCGTTCGAAGGCATGTGGTGGCTGTACGTCCCGATGGCGTTCGACGACTTCTCGATCGTCTTCATCATCCAGGAGGATCCCAGCGGATTCCGCTCGCTCAACGACTGCAGCCGGGTCTTCAAGGACGGCCGCGTCGAGCAGCTCGGCTGGCCGCGGGTGAAGATCCACTACCGCTCCGGCACCCGGATTCCGACCGGCGCCACCATCGAGGCCACCACGCCCGACGGCACGCCCGTCCGGTTCGACGTGGAATCCAAACTGCCGGTGCCGATCCACGTCGGCGGCGGTTACGGCGGCGACGTCGACTGGATCCACGGCGTGTGGAAGGGCGAGAAGTTCACCGAACGGCGCACCTACGACATGACCGATCCGGCCGTCGTCGGCCGCACCGCGTTCGGTGTGATCGACCACGTCGGTCGCGCCGTCTGCACCGAAGGCAACGGTGCACCGGTCGAGGGTTGGGGCCTGTTCGAGCACGGCGCACTCGGCCGCCACGATCCGTCCGGCTTCGCCGATTGGCTCACCGTCGCCCCGTAGCTTGTCACTCGCCAGCTGGCTGTTTGTCACGCCAGAGTGGCTGTCGCCGCCGGCGGCCACTCTGGCGTGACAATGCAATGCGGGCCCATGCCACGGCGTCACGCTGGCGTGACGCTCGGGCTCGAGTGCCACTCTGGCGTGACAATGCGGCGGGAAAGCGCGGCAGCGGAAAGCTCGGCAGGACGCCTACGCAGCCCAGAACAGCGCGCCCGCGCCGATCGCCTCGACCAGGCAGTAGAACCAGTTGGGGTAGAACGACGTACGTTCGTCGAACACCGCCGATACACCGCGGCCGACTGCCATCCCGGCCAGCGCGGCGCCGACGGTGATCAGGATCCCGGTGCGGACCTCCCCCGGCGTCACGGCCGCGTAGGTCAGCACCGCGGCGATCGCGATACCGAAACCGCCATACACGCCACGGACTTCCGCGCGGGCTGCGGCCGTTCTGAGGTCGTAGTCGAACGGACGCAGAATCGTCTGCGGAGCTGCCAGGGCGTAGACACCCATGCCGAGGAAGAACACCCCGGCCACGACGATCACTGCGATAACCACGGTAGCCTCCTGATCAATTGATGAGGAGGCCAGCATGCCGCCTGAACCCGGACCCGCGCTTCCACAAACCTGCTGCCCGACGGTCTGGCTATGGCCGGGGCAGGCGCTCTACGCCGGGCCGGGACTCGGCCTTGAGCCGCATTCCGGATCGGTGTGGTGCCTGGCCGTCGGCATCGACGGGCCGCTGACCGTGACACTCCAGGGCAGCGCAACCGTCGCACGCAGCGTGTTGATCCCGCCCCGGCTCACCCATCACCTTTCGATGCAGGGCGGGTTGGTGTCGAGCTACCTCGATCCCAGCTCGCAACGCAGCGCGTCGTGCCGGCAGCAGTTCACCGAGTTCCGGGACGGCATCGGGGTAGGCCATGCCGCCGAGACCAGACTGACGGCCATGCCGGAGGACGACGAGGCCGCGCGGCGCTGGCTGGACCTGGCCGCCCCGGATACCCCTCATCGGATCGACCCGCGGATCGAATTGGTGGCCAAGCAGATTCGCGAGGATCCCGCCGCAGCGGTATCCGCACGCGAACTCGCAGCCGCCGCGGGTGTCTCCGAATCGCGGTTCCTGCACCTGTTCCGCCGCGAGGCAGGAACGAGTCTGCGGCGCTACCGGATCTGGAGCCGGCTGGTCGCGGCCGGGACTGCCGTGGCGGCCGGTGAGAATCTGACGACCGCTGCCGCCGATGCCGGGTTCGCCAGCCCGTCACACCTGGCCGACACCTTCAAGACCACGTTCGGGCTGTCGGCGACGCAGTTGTTGACGACGGGGCTGCGCATCCGCACGCCGTGACGTGGTTGGACAGCATGCCTCATACCGCGTAGGAGACCACCAGTACGAAGGCCGAGAACAGCAGCATGCCTATGCAATTGATCCAGAATTCCTGTTTGAGAAATCGGGCGCGGTAGTGCGCATAGCAGGCGCACAGGAAATAGACGACAATTCCCACATTGGCCGAGAACGCCACGCCTGGATATTTGAGACCGGCAATCAACCCGACGCCGGCAAGAAGTTTGACCACGATCAGCACCCACCACCAGTCACGAGGGAGTCCGACACCATCGAGGCATCCTTGGATGAATCGCGGCGGCTTGAGCGAGATCAGCGCGTCCCCGAGGATCACGATCGCCAGAATTGCGGTGAGCCACCACCAGTGCGGCGTGTCGATCACAATCATTCTCCTTGTCGGGTTGGTGCGATGACGCACTCGATGACGTCGCGTAGTTGGTCGGGCACCGACCGGTGTCCCAATGCCTGGTTGTTGCCGCTGAGCACAATGCCCAGGTATGCGAAGTAGATGGTGCGAGCATTGCGCGCGGCATCAGACTCGCCGAGACCGAGGTGCAGCAGAGCGGATTCGATTTCGCCCACCAGGATTTCTGCCAGATCACCAAAGATGCTCGAAGTGTGATCTCCGCGAACAATGATCGACGCATACCGGCGTGAGAGGGCTGGATCTTCGGCGAAGTAGGTCAGGAACGGTTCGAACAGTTTGGCGATCGCCTTCGGCGCATTCGTGTGAGATGGCCTTCGGGTGAGACTTTTCCGGTTGGCGTGCACCGCTGCGATCCGGTCGTCGAACACTGCCACCAACAAGCCGTCTTTGTCTCCGACGCTCATCACGGTCCCGCTGCTCACTCCGGCATCGGTTGCGATCTGCCGAACAGTCGTCGAATCAAAGCCTTGCTCGCGGAACAGCTTTTCGGCGGTCGCCAAAACCTTGCGCTGGGTTGCATCCCGCTGTTCGGCCCTTGACTGAACATGTTCAGTGAACATGTTCAGGACACTGCCACCTCGTCGGGCGCCGTGTCAAGGACGAGATTGTCCGAACGGTGGAAAAGGCGGCACACCAGCCACACTGGTCGCCGCGTGGGGGCTGCGGTTGGAACCGTTTGCCCTGCGCATCCGCACACCGTGACGTGACGAGCGTGCACAAACCGCTGACGAAATACGGCGTGTCGGGCAGCAGACACGCACGGTCGCGGTGCTTAGGAGGCCACCGACTCGGCAGCAGGGGCGCGGCCGAAGACCATCGACTCGTCGATGCGGTCGAAGCGGTGGTCGATGGCATCCAGCACGTAGTTGTGCCGCACGTGCCACGGCCGCTTGGTGCCCGAACGCGGCAGCGCATGCTCGGAACGCTGGATATAGCCGGCCTCAAGGTCCCAGGTCCGCTTCTCCGGCATCGGCGCCGCACCCTTGTGCGGGTAGGCGTGGGTGTAGCCGTGAGCGCCCATGTAGGCCAACAGGTTTGCGAACGCCCGCGCGGTCATGTCGGCGCGCAGCGTCCACGACGCGTTCGTGTAGCCGATGCACCAAGCCAGGTTCGGGACATCCTCGAGCAGGAACTCCTTGTAGACATACCGCTCGGTCGGCTTGACCTCGTGACCGTCCAGCGACAACCGGATGCCGCCGAGGGCCTGTAGTTGCAGGCCGGTCGCGGTGACGATCACGTCGGCATCGACCCGCGCGCCCGACTTCAACACGATGCCCGCGGCGTCGATGTGGTCGATGTGATCGGTGACGACATCGACCCGTCCGTCGCTGATGTGCCCGAACAGATCCCCGTCGAGCACCAGGCACAACCGTTGATCCCACGGCTTGTACCGCGGCTTGAAATGTACGTCGACGGGATACCCCTCGGGCAGCAGGGCCACCGTCCGGCTGCGCAGGAACCGGCGACCGAGGTCGGGTGCCTTACGGAAGAAGAAGTAGCTCAGCACGTGGATCATCGCGTTGCGGAACCGCACGATCTGATGAGAGAGCTTGCGCGGAAGAAACTTACGGATCGCCTGCACCGAGGGAACGATGCGGTCCGCCGCCACCATGTAGGTCGGTGAGCGCTGGAGCATCGTGACGTGCGACGCCTGCTGTGCCAGAGCGGGCACCAGACTGACCGCGGTGGCCCCACTGCCGATCACCACGACGCGCTTGCTCGAGTAATCCAGTGACTCGGGCCAGAACTGCGGGTGCACGACGTCGCCACCGAACGTCTCGATGCCGGGGAACTCCGGGGTGTAGGGCTCGTCGTAGTTGTAGTAGCCGGTGCCGCAGAACAGGTACCGGCACCGGAAGGTCACGGCCTGGCCGTCCTGCTCGGTATGCACCGTCCAGGTGTCGGTGCCCGAATCCCAATCCGCCGACAGCACACGGGTGTTGAACCGGATATGGCGGTCGATACCGTGTTCCCGGGCAGTCTCGGTCAGGTAGTCCCGAATATCGCTGCCGTCGGCGACGTTCTCCGGCCGGGTCCAGGGTTGATACGGGAAGCTCAGCGTGAAGATGTCGCTGTCCGAGCGGATCCCCGGATACCGGAACAGGTCCCAGGTGCCGCCGATCCGCGCCCGGCGTTCCAGCACGGTGTAGGTCAGCCCGGGACTCTTCTCGTGGACACGATAGGCCGCGCCCAGCCCCGAGATCCCGGCCCCGATGATGAGCACATCCGAATAGTCCGGATCCGCCGCCTGGCGATCACCGCCCATGGCGAACCTCCTTTGGTCCCGACGAGTACCACCCACCCTAGGCGTTCAGTCGCGCAGCGCGTCGACGATCTGGGCAAGCGAATCCACCGCGATCGGGCCGGGTTGGTACAGGCAGATCCGCTCGGACACCCCGGCCACGCGGTCCCGGATGTGGGCGGCGACATCGGCGGGGCTACCGCAGGCCGCGATGGTGTGCAGCACCTCGTCGTCGATCAGCGAACCCATCTCCTGCCAGCGGCCCTGCTTGGACAACGCGTTGAGTTCCGGCTGCAGGTCACCCCAGCCGTGCACGTCCAGCACCGGGCGATAGGCCGGGGTCGAGCCGTAGAAGGCCAGCAGCCGCCGCGTCGCGTCGTGAGTCGGGTCATTTTCGGATCCGACCGACACGATGATCTCCGGAACGATCGCCAGCTCTCCCGCGTCACGTCCGGCGGCGGCGAGCCCGTCACGCACCGCGGGCAACGTCGCCTCGTGCAGGAACCGCTTCGACCCGAACGGCATGACCAGCAGGCCGTCGGCGAACTGCGCGGTGGCCCGGGTGAGCCGCGGGCCCAGCGCACCGACATAGATCGGCGGCGGACCGTACGGGTTGTCCCGCGGGGTGAACGTGGGCGTCATCAAGGTGTGCCGGTAGTAGTCGCCTCTGAAATTCAAGGAGTCGAGTCCGTCTGGGTTCTCCCAGGCAGCGAAGATCGCCCGCAACGCCGCGACGAACTCGGACATCCGGGCCACCGGCCGGTCGAAGTCCGCACCGAAGCGCTTCTCGATCTGTGTCCGGATCTGGGTACCGAGCCCGAGCGTGAACCTTCCACCGGACAGGATCTGGTGGTCGATCGCCTGGTGTGCCAGGTGAATCGGGTTACGGGGAAACGCAATTGCCACATTCGTCATCAGGTCGAGATCCCCGACCGTGGAAGCGAGCGTCAGCGGGGTGAACACGTCGTGGGGTCCCTCGAAGGTGAACACCCCACTGGCACCGGCCTCGCGCAGGGCCGCAGCCCGACCCATCGCGTCGCGCGGCCCGAACAACGCTGTCATGACCTTCACGCGTGAGAGCCTAGACAGGTGAGCATCCCAACGAGCACCGACGTCGTCGTCGTGGGTGCCGGTTTCGCCGGCCTGTCCGCTGCCCGCGCCCTGACCCGGCTCGGACACGAGGTGGTGGTGCTCGAGGGCCGCGACCGGGTTGGCGGACGCTCGTCGACCACCACGATCGCCGGCGTGCCGGTCGACCTGGGCGGCACGTTCGTCGGCCCCACCCAGGACGCGGTGCTGGCGCTGGCCGACGAACTCGGGTGCCGCACCGTGCCCACCTACGACCGCGGCAAGAACCTGATTCGCTGGCATGGCCGGGTCCGGTCCTACCGCAGCACGATCCCGCGGCTGTCGATGATGGAACTGTTCGACGTATCCCGCATCCAGTGGCGCTTCGAACGGCTCTGCCGGCTCATCCGGGTCAATGAGCCGTGGAAGAGTTCGAACGCCGAGAAGCTCGACGAGCTCACGCTGGAGCAGTGGCTGCGCTCGGCCGGGGCCAACGCCTCGACGCGCAACCTCATGGCGATCATGTCCCGGGTCACGTGGGGCGCCGAGCCCGACGAGGTGTCGATGTTGCACGCCGCCCGCTACGTCAAGGCCGCCGGCGGGCTCGATCGCATGCTCGACGTCCGTGGCGGCGCCCAACAGGACCGGTTTCCCGGCGGCACCCAGCAGATCGCGTCGAAGATGGCCGAGGAACTCGGAGATCGGGTGGTGCTCGACGCCCCGGTGGGCCGCATCGAACGCCACGACGACGGCACCGTCGCAGTGACATGTCCCTCCGGCGTGGTGCAGGCACGCGCGGTGATCGTGGCGATCCCGCCACAGCACCGGACCGGGATCGAGTTCAGCCCGGCGCTGCCCAAGCCATATACCGACTTGGCGGCGAACTGGCCGCAGGGCAACCTCAGCAAGGCATATGCCGCCTATGAACGACCGTTCTGGCGCACCAACGGTTGCTCAGGCGAAGCATTGTCCGACGAGGGCCCCGTCTTCATCACCTTCGATGTGAGCCCGGCGGACGGCAGTTCCGGCGGACCCGGAATCCTGCTCGGGTTCACCGACGCCCGCACCTTCGACCGGTTGTCACCCGCGGAGCGCCGCGAGCAGGCCCTGTCCGGGTTCGCCACCCTGTTCGGCGACGCGGCCCGCCAACCGATCGATTACGTCGACCACTGTTGGAGCGCAGAACAATTCGCTCCGGGCGGGCCGACGGCGGCGGTGCCGCCGGGATCGTGGACTCAGTACGGCAAGTGGCTGCGGGAACCGGTGGACGCGATCCACTGGGCCGGCACCGAAACCGCGAATGAGTGGACCGGGTTTCTCGACGGAGCGGTGCGGTCCGGCCAGCGTGCGGCCGCCGAAGTCGCAGGTCGCCTTACTGATTGACCACCTGGGGCGACGCGACCGATTCGGCCAGCGCCCGCAACTGGGCGTTCACCTGCGACGGGCATTCCAGGATGGCGCAGTGCCCACCGGGCATCTCGACGAAGGCATGCAGGTTCGGGGCGTCGGCGGCGATCCGGCGGGCGGCGTTGATGGGTAGCAAGCGGTCCTTGGAGCTGCCGATCACCAGCGTGGGCACCGACAGGTTCTGCAGCGAGATGTGTTGTGGGCCCAGCCCGTTCACCAGCGTGCGGGCCCAGCCGCCGCGTCCGGCGGCCGGAGTCTCGGCGAACAGTTGATAGATGAACTCAGCGACCGACGGATCGGCGTCACGGCCCACTGCCAGACGGGCGACGAATCGCTTGTTGGGACGCTCGACGATCCGCGGCATCCGCGTACCGCCGAAGGTCCGGATCGCCGTGCCGGCTGCCCGGGCCCGCGTCGACGCCAGCGGGGCCGGCACCCTCAACAGCTTCACGTCGCGCACCAGGTCTCCGGTGGTGGTGTTGATCAGTGCGACGGCGTCGGCACGGGCGGGAACCCGGGCCGGATAGCGTTGCGACCATGAAGTGATCGCGATACCGCCCATCGAATGCCCGGCGACGACGGCACGTTCACCAGGCCTCAGCGTGGCGTCGAGTACCGCGTCGAGATCGGCGGCGAGGTGGTTGAGGCTGTAGCGGTGACGCCCGCGCGGGGTCTCGCTGTGGCCGTGTCCGCGATGGTCGTAGGCGATGACGCGGAAGTCCGTGGCCAGATCGGCGATCTGGTGCGCCCAGACGCCGATGGCACACGTGATGCCGTGAGCCAACACGATCGGGTAGCCGTCCTCGGGCCCGAACACCTCGGCATGCAGCCGCACGCCGTCGACGGCGCGCACCTCGACAGTGCGTCCCGGTGGTAGCTGGGGAAGGGTCATGATGCTCCGATCGTTGGCGTCGTTGCCGGGTGAAACAGAGGCATTACGAGCTTACCGTTTGGGTAATCAGCACGGGTTTTACCACGTCAGCGGACTTTGCGGCGGCCCACGCGCGGCCGAAGTCGTCGAACGGGTAGCGGCTGACGAACTTGTCGAGCGGTAGTTCGCCACGCCGGTACAGATCGACCAGGCGCGGGATGAAGGTCTGCGGTTCGCTGTCTCCCTCGACCACACCGCGCACGCTCAGCCCCTTGCCCATGATCGCGGCGACCGGCAGTTCGGCCGTCAACGCGCCGAGGCCCAGTAGCGCCAGGGTGCCGCGCTCGCGCAACACCGTGATCGCTGTCATCAGGACGTCCGGGCGCGCGGTGGTGTCGACTGCCGCGGCCGCTCCCCCGGTCAGCTCGAGCACGGCCGCGGCCACGTCGCCGCCGGCGGTCGGGTCGATCGTGGCGGTGGCACCCAACTCGATTGCCAGCGAACGTCGTTCGGCGATCGGGTCGACTGCGACGACGGACCGGCACCCCGCAATGCGGGCGCCCATGACCGCGGAAAGCCCCACCGCGCCGGCCCCGAACACCACAAGTGCATCCGTGGGTTGCGGCGCAAGCACATTGAGCACGGCGCCCACCCCGGTCTGCACGCTGCAGCCCAGTGGGGCGGCCAGCGCGGGGTCGATCGGCTGGGGCAGCACCACAGCGTTGCGGCTGCCGGCGATCGCATACGTGCAGAAACTGGACTGGCCGAAGAAGCCGCTCCCGATGGGGACACCGTCGGCGTGCAGCGCGCTGGACTCTCCGCGGGTGCCGCGCATGTTCAGGTCGGTGGAACGTTCGCAGTAGGCCGGGGTGTCCGCCTGGCAGTTGGAGCAGGCGCCGCAACTGGCGAAGGTGAGAACGACCTGGTCCCCCACCGCGGGTACGGCATCCGGCCCCGCCTCGATGACCGTGCCCGCACCTTCGTGACCGAACACCATCGGCAGCTTTCGAAACCGCGCCGCGACACTCACATCGGTGTGGCAGATGCCCACTGCGTCGATGCGAACCAGCACTTCGTCGCCGCGGGGTGGACGAATCTGCACGTCGGTGAGCTGGGGATCGGCTCCGGCGTCGAGCACCACCGCAGCGCGGGCGTTGAGCATCCGGTGATGCTAAGCCACGGACTTGACACCTGTCACAATTGGCTGGCGACCCACCAGAAGGAGACAACGATGCGTGCAGCACAGATCACCCGACTCGACGGTCCGGACGCGGTGCGGGTGGCCGAGGTGGAGGAGCCCTCCAGTGCCGAGGGCGCCGATCAGGTCGTGATCGACGTCCACGCCGCTGGGGTCGCCTTCCCTGACGCCCTGCTCACCCGGGGTCTCTACCAGTACAAGCCGGAGCTTCCGTTCACCCCGGGCGCCGAGATCGCCGGCGTGGTGCGCAGCGCCCCCGCCGATGCCCATGTCGCCGCCGGCGACCGCGTGCTGGGCCTGACCATGCTGTCGGGCGGCATGGCCGAAGTCGTCGCCCTGCCTTCCGAGCGCGTGTTCCCCCTACCGGACGCCGTGTCGTTCGAGGCCGGCGCCGGCATCCTGTTCAACGATCTGACCGTCCAGTTCGCCCTGCGCACCCGCGGCCGGCTGGCCGAGGGCGAGACCGTCCTGGTGCACGGCGCCGCGGGCGGCATCGGCACCTCGGCGCTGCGGCTGGCCCCGGCATTGGGAGCCGCACGCACCATCGCGGTGGTATCCACCGAGGAGAAGGCCGAGATCGCCAGGGCCGCAGGCGCTTCCGACGTGGTGTTGGCTGACGGGTTCCGCGATGCGGTGAAGGAACTCACCGGCGGGCGGGGCGTGGACATCGTGGTCGACCCGGTCGGCGGGGATCGCTTCACCGACTCGCTGCGATCGCTGGCCGTGGGCGGACGGCTTCTGGTCATCGGGTTCACCGGCGGCGAGATCCCTACCGTGAAGGTCAATCGCCTACTGCTCAACAACGTCGACGTCGTCGGCGCGGGGTGGGGCGCCTGGACGTTCTCCCACCCCGGCTACCTGCAGGAGCAGTGGGCCGAACTGCAGCCCCTGCTGGCCTCCGGCGCAGTGCCCGCACCACAGCCCGAGGTGTTTCCGCTCGAGCAGGCCGCACAGGCCATCGCGTCGCTGGAGAACCGCAGCGCCAAGGGCAAGGTGGTGCTGAAGCTGCGGTGACCCGGGAATAACAGCGCCCGCGCCGGTGTTGCGGGGTGCGTGAGTGAACATGCCGAACTGAGCCCGACCGACTGGGTACGCGACCAGACCCAACGCATCCTGGAACAAGGCACCACCGAGGGCGTCGAGGTGCTCGACCGTCCGATCGTGCTGTTCACGACGACGGGCGCCAAGTCCGGCAAGAAGCGGTACGTACCGCTGATGCGCGTGGAGGAGAACGGCCGCTACGCGATGGTGGCCTCCAAGGGCGGCGCACCGGAGCATCCGTCGTGGTACTTCAACGTCAAGGCCAACCCCGCCGTGACGGTGCAGGACGGCGACAAGACGGTCTCGCTGACCGCCCGCGAAATCTCCGGTGACGAGCGCGAACACTGGTGGAAGCTCGCCGTAGAGGCCTACCCGCCCTACGCCGAATACCAGACCAAGACCGACCGACAGATTCCGGTCTTCATCGTCGAATGACGACTACCACCATCCGAGGGCGTCGGACATCTGCCGCGCCAACTCGGTGGTGAGTGTCCGCACGTAGGTCGCCGACAGGTGGTGGGCATCGTGGTACACCAACACGTTGCCCTCCACGGCGCGGCAGATCGTCGGCCGGCACACCGCATCGGTGAGGTCGAGAACCTTCATCAGCGGATAGTCGGCCAGGTAGTCAAGGGTCGGATTGCGTTGCGCCAGGGCTTCGTTGCGCGGTACCCCACAGGACTCGACGTCACCGCCCTTGGACAGGCAGTCCACCGGCGAGAAGAACCAGCCGTCACGGAGCATCCACGGCGTGTCACGCATGCCGAGCATCGGAATCCCATTGGCGGACAACTCATCCCATATGCCCAGATAGTAGTCGGGCACGTAGTCGCCCGGGCCGTTGAGGATCGGGCGCGTCGAGGTGAAGAACACGTAGTCCGGTCGGTCGGCGATGATCTGCGCCAAGGCGTTGTCCGACCACGTTCGACAGGACGGATATTTCTCGAACGACCCCGCGATGATCGGCACGGGTTTGGTGGTCAGCGGACAACCGAACTTCAGGTAGGTGGTCACCTTGACGCCGTGTTGGCGTCCGATCTGATGTAGCGCCGTCAGCCAGTGCTCGGAATGCGACCCACCCGCCAACGCGATGGTGTGGGCGCCGTTGGGATCTCCGTACACGCAGGTGACGACCTCGCCACCGGTGAACCCCGTGACGCAATGATCGATCGACGACGGCGGGATGTCGTCATCTGCTTCCAGCGCGCTCGGGCGCATCGGCAGTTTGGCGACCCGGTGATTCTCGGTGAGCGCGAGCGCGCCCGGGTAGTCCCGCATCGACAGCATGCTGAGTTCCGCGCCGCTGGCCCGGGCGAGGGCGACATGTCCGCGCCACATCAGCGACGACGCCACCAGCAGCACCGTCATCAGCAGCACCGCGGCACCCGGCACAGCCCACATGCGGGCAAGCCGATACCACCGGGCTTGCCATTGCGCCCTGGCTGACCATGCGGTGAGCCAGGCAATCAGGACGGCGGCCAGAGCGACAGCGGCGCCATCGGCCAGGCCGACGGCATCGTCATTGATGAAGGCCAGCCAGAAGATCAACAAGGGCCAGTGCCACAGGTACAGCGGGTAGGCCATCGATCCGAACGCGACCAACGGGCCGCTGCGCAGGATTTCGTTCGCCCTCGGCGGCATCGCCTGGGCTGCGCTGACTATCACCAGCACGGTCGCCGCCACCGGAATCAACGCCCAGGCGCCCGGGGACTGCACCGTCCGGTCCGTGAGCACACCGCACACCAGGATCGCCGCCAGACCGGCCGCGGCGACACCGGCGCGCAGCCAACACGGCCACCGAAGTCGACCCACCGGCCCGGCCACGAGTGCCGCCGCGAGAACCCCGGCCAACACCTCCCAGGCCCGGGCGAAGGTGCTGTAGTAGGCGAGCATCGGGCTATCCGACTGCGTCGTGACCGCGTAGTACAGCGAGGCCGCCAGCGCGACAGCGGACACCCCGACCAGGATTGTGGGTCGTGCGAGGCGTCCCCGACGCGCCGTCACCGCCATGACCACCCCGGCGAGCACAAAGAACGCCAGAGTGAACTGGCCCAGCATCGAGAGCGCCCACAGGTGATGCAGCGGGGTCACTGTCTCGCCGGCCTGGACATAGTCGTCGGCCGAGCCCAGCAACTGCCAATTCTGATAGAAGCCCAGGCTGGCCAGGGTCTGATCAGCGAAGGCCTCCCACCTGGTCTCCGGCTGGACAAGAACCGTCAGCACCGCACACACGGCCAGCGCGAGAACCAACGGAGGCACCACCCGGCGCACCACCCGGCCCATCTCTGCGGCCAGCGCCGCGGGGCTCGCCAGGCTGCGCAGAACCCGACCACCGATGAAGAAGCCGGTCAGAACCAGCAGGACATCCAGCCCGCCGCAGGCCCGCCCGAACCAGAAATGGCAGATGACGACCATCACGATGGCCATACCACTCAACCCGATCAGGTCATCGCGAACCCGCCGCGCAACGGAAGGTACGAGAACCGGATCGCCAACAATCACCTGCACACTGAACTTTCCCTGGGGTGTCTTCGCCGGTCACTGACGAAGGAACACCCTCGGGCCACGCCGTTCGCCGCACCGAGCATAGGCCACCCAACCGGGTGGTCAGGTCCGGCAACTGGGTACCCGAATTCTCCCTATCGGACAGGTAGTAAGCCCCTGTTGTACGAATCGGACATAGGCATGTGCGCGCGGGCAAATCTAGCCTGGAGGCATGACCGCCACCGCCACACCGGCTGCCAAGAAGTCCACCTACCGGCCGCTGGAGCTGTTCGACACCGACCGGTTGCTCGACGACGACGAACGCGAGATCGCGGCGACCGTGCGCAAGTTTGTCGATACCCGCCTGCGGCCCAACGTCGGCGAATGGTTCGAATCGGCCACCCTGCCCCGGGAGCTGGCCAAGGAGTTCGGCAAGCTCGGCGTTCTCGGTATGCACCTGCAGGGCTACGGCTGTGCGGGCACGAACGCCGTCAGCTACGGGCTGGCCTGCATGGAGCTGGAGGCCGGCGACAGCGGGTTCCGCAGCTTCGTCTCCGTCCAGGGCTCGCTGTCGATGTTCTCCATCTACCGCTACGGCTCGGAGGAACAGAAGAACGAATGGCTGCCCCGGCTGGCCGCCGGTGATGCGATCGGCTGCTTCGGCCTGACCGAACCCGACTTCGGTTCCAACCCGGCCGGAATGCGCACCCGCGCCCGCCGCGACGGAAGCGACTGGGTGCTCAACGGCACCAAGATGTGGATCACCAACGGCAACCTCGCCGACGTGGCCACCGTGTGGGCGCAGACCGACGAGGGTATTCGCGGCTTCCTGGTGCCCACCGACACCCCGGGCTTCACCGCCAACGAGATTCACCGCAAGCTCTCCCTGCGTGCCTCGGTCACCTCCGAGCTCGTGCTGGACAACGTCCGGCTGCCCGCCTCGGCGCAGCTGCCGCTGGCCGAAGGACTGTCTGCCCCGCTGTCGTGCCTCAACGAGGCCCGGTTCGGCATCGTGTTCGGCTCACTCGGTGCGGCCCGCGACAGCCTGGAGACCGCGATCGACTACGCCGGCTCGCGCGAGGTGTTCGACAAGCCACTGACCAGCTACCAGCTCACCCAGGAAAAGCTCGCGAACATGACGGTCGAACTCGGCAAGGGGATGCTGCTGGCAATCCACCTGGGCCGCATCAAGGATGCCGAAGCGGTACGGCCAGAGCAGATCAGCCTGGGCAAGCTCAACAACGTCCGCGAAGCACTGGCCATCGCCCGTGAATGCCGGACACTGTTGGGCGGCAGCGGCATCACCCTCGAATACTCGCCGCTGCGCCACGCCAACAACCTCGAATCCGTCCTCACCTACGAGGGCACCTCCGAGATGCACCTGCTGTCCATCGGCAAGGCGCTGACCGGGCAGGCGGCCTTCCGTTGATGACCGCTGCCATCGAGCACCTGATCGGCGGACAATGGGTACCCGGCACCGGCGACACGCTGCTCAGCGTGAACCCGGCACAACCGAGTCTGGTTGTGGCCCAGGGAAGTAATGCCCGCACTTCCGACGTCGACGCCGCGGTGGCCGCCGCCACCGCGGCAGCGCCGGCCTGGGCCGCCACCCCGATGCACCAGCGCGGCACGGTCCTGCTGGGCGCCGCGGACATCGTCGACCGCCACGCCGAGGCGTGGGGGCTCGAGCTGGCGCGTGAAGAGGGCAAGACGAAAGCCGAAGGCGTCGGCGAGGTTCGGCGGGCCGCCCAGATCCTGCGCTACTACGGGAACGAGGGTGATCGGCAGGCAGGCGAGATCTACGCCTCGCCCCGGGCCGGTGAACAGATCCTCATCACCCGAAAGCCGCTCGGCGTGGTCGGGGTGATCACCCCGTTCAACTTCCCCATCGCCATTCCGGCCTGGAAGATCGCGCCCGCATTGATCTACGGCAACACCGTCCTGTGGAAACCGGCGAGCACCGTTCCGCTGCTGGCGATCCGACTCGCCCAGGCGCTCAGCGACGGCGGCCTGCCCGCCGGCGTGCTCAACCTGCTGATCGGCGGATCCGACGTCGGCAACGCCATCGTCGACCACCCCGGCATCGACGGCATCACGTTCACCGGTTCCACCGGGGTCGGACGGCGTATTGCCGCGTCCGCAGCCGCGCGCGGAGTCCCGGCGCAGGCCGAGATGGGCGGTAAGAACGCCGCCGTCGTGCTCGACGACGCTGATGTCGAACTGGCCCTCGAGCAGGTGATGCTCGGCGCGTTCCGCTCGACCGGTCAGAAGTGCACCGCCACGTCCCGCCTGATCGTCACCGACGGGATCGCCGACGAGTTCCTGGCCGCGCTGGCCGAGCGCGCCGCGTCCCTGACGGTCGGGGATCCGACCGACGACGCAACCCAGATGGGGCCTGTCGTCAATGACGCTGCACACCGGTCTATTTCGGCGGGGATTCAGAACGCTGCCGCGCAGGGTGCCACGGTGTTGACCGGTGGCACCCCCTACTCGGAGGGCCTGCTGGCCGAGGGCTACTTCATCGCACCGACTGTCGTCGAACTCAACGGCGAAGCCGCCGACGTGTGGACCGACGAATTGTTCGGACCGGTCCTTGCCGTCAAGCGGGCCGCCGATGCCGACGCCGCGTTCAGCCTTGCCAATGACAGCGAGTTCGGGCTCTCGGCAGCGATTTTCACCCAGGACCTGACCCGGGCGCTGCAGGCTGTCGAGCAGATCGACGTCGGCGTGCTGCACGTCAACTCCGAGTCTGCCGGTGCCGACCCGCATGTACCGTTCGGCGGAGCCAAGAAGAGCGGGCTCGGCCCCAAGGAGCAGGGCGGCGCCGCACGGGAATTCTTCACCCACACCACCACGGTGTACCTGCGGGGCGGGCGGCCGGGCGCATGAACGTGAGCACGGGTGCCCTCGACGGAGTCGTCGTCGTCGATTTCAGCCGCGTCCTTGCCGGGCCGTACGCGACCATGATGCTCGGCGACTTCGGCGCCGAGGTCATCAAGGTCGAACGCCCGGGCACCGGCGACGACACCCGCGCGTGGGGTCCGCCTTACGACTCGACCGGCGTGGCAACGTATTTCAACGCCGTCAACCGCAACAAGCGTTCGGTGACGCTCGACCTCACCGACCCCGACGACCGCGAGCACGCCCGATCCCTGGTAGCCCGCGCCGACATCGTGGTGGAGAACTTCCGGCCGGGGACGATGGAGAAACTCGGCCTGGGCTACGAAGATCTGCGGGCGATCCGTCCCGATCTGATCTACTGCTCGATCACCGGGTTCGGCCGGGACGGCGGCGCCGAACTGCCGGGCTATGACCTGCTGGTGCAGGCGGTCGGCGGGTTGATGAGTGTCACCGGAACCGAGCCCGGCGATCCGACCAAGGCCGGCGTGGCCCTGGTCGACGTGCTGGCCGGCCTGCACGCGCTGAGTGGAATCCTGGCGGCGCTGGCGCACCGCGACCGCACCGGAGTCGGACAGCGCGTCGACACCAATCTCTTCTCGGTGTTGTTGTCCTCCATGGTCAATCAGGCTTCCGGGTACCTCGGGGCCGGCGCGGTGCCGCAGATCATGGGCAATCGCCATCCGAGTATCGCGCCGTACCAGACGTTCGACACCGCAGACCGGCCCATCGCGGTCGCCGTCGGCAACGACAAACAGTTCCGGTCCTTCGCCGCCGCCATCGGCGAACCACAGCTGGCCCAGGATCCCCGGTTCGCCACCAATCCGGACCGGGTCGCCCACCGGGATGCATTGTGCGCCATCATCGAAACCGCGCTGAAGAGACACGGTGCCGATCACTGGTACGCCGCGCTGACCGCCTCTAGTGTGCCGGCCGGCCCGATCAACGACCTGGCGGAGGCATTCGCGTTCGCCCACCGACTCGGCTTGGAAGCGACCGTCGCGGTGCCCGGAACACCCACACCCCAAGTGGCCAACCCGATCACCTTGTCGGCGACCCCGGTCAGCTACCGCAGTGGACCACCACGCCTGGGCGCCGGCGACGACGCTCTCAGCCCGGCCGGCGAGACGCCAGCAGCTGCCAGGCCTTGAGCGCCAACCACAGCTGTGCCCGGGTGTCGGCCGATTCAAGGTCGTCACCCAACAGTTGGGAGATCCGCCGCATCCGGTTGCGCATGGTGTGGCGGTGCACCGCAAGCTCGGTGGCCGCCGCCTCCATCTGACCGTTGCGGCCGAGGAAGGCCGCGAGGGTGGGGATGAGATCCTCCCCACCCGCCAGTGCGTCCAATGGAGCTGCCAACACCCGTAATTCGGTCGTGCTCCGACCCTCGAGCAGCACACCCATCGGGCTGAGTTCACCGAATTCGGTGAACCTCCCGCTGCCGGAATGCGCCGCGATGCGGGCCTGCTCCAAGGCCGTGGACAGATCGGTCAGCCCGGCAGTTCGGCTCATCCCACCGCTGACCGTGATTCCCGTCTTTTGCTCGAGTTCCTCGATCACCGTGCGGATGCGACGTCGGCTCCCGGCCGCCGGCACGATGATCACGATCTCGTCACCCATCGGGGCCATCAGAAACGATGTCAGTACCCGACCCAGCACGTGCTGCGCGGCCAGCAGCGGGCCCGCGCCGGTGAACGACGCCACCACGATGTCGCCGTCGGGCTCAAAACCGAAGTAACGCAACACCGCACCGTCGACAGCACCCGCGCCGGAAATCATCTCGCGGGCCACTGCAGTCCGCAACAGCTGCTCGGCATCGACCACCCGGGCCGGTTTCTCGATCGCGATCGAGATCAGCGACACGGCATGGGCGACCAGGAGCCGGTCGGCATTGGACATCGGATCGGACGTGCGTATCGCAAGCCGTCCGCGAACGGGCTGGGCGGCCCGTAGATTCTGGATGGTCACATAGGCATCCCCGTCGGCGGTGACATGGGCTCCGTGCCGACGCGCGGTCTGAACCTGCTCTCCGAGCACGGCGGTCAGCCGCTCCCGGTCGTCGCCGCCGGCCGCCAGCACAGTGCCGTCGTTGTCCACCACGACGACGGTCGCGGACAGACGATCCGCCAAAGCGTCGACCACCCCGGGAATGCCGCCCCGCAGTGTCGCCCGGGCCAGTACCTCCTGATCGTCGACCACGCGCTGCACCGAGCGCAGTTCGTCGGCCTTGAGCGCGTCGATCACCGCCCGCGCGATCGCGATGAACGGCGTCGACGCGGGCACTTCGAGCACGGGAATCCCCAACTGATCTCCGGCGGCACGTACCGCCGGCGGGATGTCGGCGATCATGGTGCCGGTGTCGACGGCCAGCGCCGCGGTACCGGCCGCGGCCAGGCGTGCCACGTAGGCGAATTGCGCGTCGGCGTCCGCTCCGATGTTGATGCCGGTCGTCATCACCAGCTCGCCGCCGGCCAGATACGGAGCCGGGTCGGGCAACTCGATCGCATGCGCCCACGAGATCTCGCGGTCCGCGCCGCGCGCTCCGGCCACCAGGACCAGACCGAGACTGTCGACCTCGGTCAGATCCCGCACGGTGAGTGCCACAGGAGAAGTCTTACTCCTTTTCCGCAGTCGGCGGCATCACCACGGCACTTGACTGTGACCGCGCCCACTCCCTTCCGGCGAAACAGGTTGAGCTGTAGCGAAACTCACACTCTAAGAATTGCTTTTAGACAGCCGCTGCGAGGACCATGGGAGATGTCCATTTCGCTCGGGCGATCCCCGAGGTGTGGACGTCAACAAACAACGAGTACCCGTGATCCGGGGCACTTTCGAGGAGTGAGAAGTATGTCCTTCGCACAGTTTCGCGCAAACCAGAAGCGCGCCAACATGCGGCGCCGCCTCTATGCGCGGATCAACGAACTGCCGAACTCGTCGGTTCGCGAAGAGTTGATCGCAGTAGTTCAGCGGCACGAGCTTCAGGATGCAGATCACTGAGATGACGATTCCGCTGTACAGAGCCGGTGGCCCGAAGGCCTCCGGCTCTGTTGTTTTCGGCGTCCGGTCCGTCAGCCGCGGCCGAAGTACGGCATGGACCGCGCCATCACCGTCAGCGACGGCACCGACACCTCCAGGGGCAGATCGATCAGGTGCGCCACGGCGCGGGCCACATGCTCGACATCGAAAGTCGGCTCAGCTGCGAGACTTCCGTCGGCCTGCAGGGTCTGGTGACTGAATCCCGCGGTCATGTCGGTCGCGGCATTGCCGATGTCGATCTGGGTGATGCAGATGTCGATATCGCGTAGGTCCAACAACATTGACGCGGTCAGCCCACTCATCGCGTGTTTGGTGACGGTGTAGGCCAGGCTTCTGGGGCGGGGCCGGTGTGCCGAGATCGAACCGTTGTTGATGATCCGCCCGCCGCGCGGCAGCTGGGCGGCCATGACTCGAGCGGCTTCCCGGGCACAGAACACCGCGCCGTCGACATTGGTGCGCCATGTGTCGTGCCACTGCTGGTCGTCGAGGTCGGCGATCGACGCCGACGGCCCGAACACCCCGGCGTTGTTGAACAACACGTCGACGCGCCCGAATGTCGACACCGCGTCGGCGAACAACGCCTGCACCGAGGCTGAATCCGTGACGTCGGTAGGCACGACGCGGGTGTTCGGATTCCCGCCTCCCACCTCGACCAGCGGCTCGGCACGGCGACCCGCCAACACGAGCTGATGACCGGCGTCCAGCAGAACCCGGGCCGTCGCGCGGCCGATACCACTACCCGCGCCCGTGATGACCACGACTTTGCCCATGCGCCCGATTGTGCCCGACCTCGGCCGAGCGCCCGCGCCTAATGTGTCGGCGTGCCACCCGCCGGGCTCGGCCGCGGGGCGGTGAAGAAGGACCCGGTCACGGCGAACACGCTGATCACCGCGGCGGCGGTGAAGGCCGCATGCACGCCGGGCAGATCCGGGGCCCCACCCGAGTGGGACGCCTTGGTCATCACCGTCACGAACAACGCGGTTCCCGCCGCACCGCCGACCTGCTGCAGCGTCGTCAGAATGGCGCTGCCGTGCGAGTAGAACCGGTCGGGCAGGACTGCGAGCGCGTCAGTCATCAACGGCGTGAACATCATCGACAGCCCGAGCATCATGACCGACTGCAAGACCACCAGTTCCCAGACCGGCGACGCCGCCGACAGCAGCGTGAAACCCCACAGCGACACACACAGCATCAACGACCCGGGCACGACCAGCAGACGGGCGCCGTGACGGTCATAGGCCCGCCCGACCAGCGGCCCGGCCAACCCCATCAACAGCCCGCCGGGCAGCGTCGCCAACCCGGCGACCAACGCGCTCTGCTTCAGCACGTCCTGCACATACAACGGCACCATGATGATGGCGCCGAACAACCCCATGAAGCCGAGGACCACCAGGCTCAGCGACACCGAGAACCGCCGATAGGTGAACGGCCGCAGGTCCAGGAACGCACGGTCGCGGCGTTGCAGCTGTATCTGCCGCGCACCGAATGCCACCATCGCCACGGCCCCGATCACCATCGGCACCCACGCAGGTACCGCCTGCCGGCTGTGCGCGGACTCGCCCATGAGCGACAGCCCGAACACCAAGCCCGCGAACGCGATCGCCGACAGCGGGACCGAGACGGGATCGATCGGGGTGGGATGCTCCCGTTCGTCGTCGACGCGCAGCCACGCGAGACCAGCGCTCAGCGCGAGCAGGGCGATCGGCAGCACGATCCAGAACATCCACCGCCAGTCCAGCGAGCCGAGGATGAACCCCGACAGCGTAGGCCCGATCGCCGGTGCGACGGCGATGACGATCGAGATGGTGCCCATCATCTGGCCGCGCCGGTCGGCGGGAATCAGCGTCATGACCGTCGTCATCAGCAGCGGCATCATGACCGCGGTACCGCAGGCCTGCACGATGCGTCCGACCAGCAGGACCGTGAAACCCGGCGCGAGCGCGGCCACCAGCGTGCCGGTGCAGAACAACGACATCGACGCGAGGTAGATACTGCGCACCGGGAACCGCTGCAGCAGCGAACCCGACATCGGGATGACCACCGCCATGGTCAACAAGAAGCCACTGGTGAGCCATTGCGCGGTGCTCGCCGAGATGTCCAGGTCGACGATCAGTGCAGGTAACGCAACGCTCATGATCGTCTCGTTGAGGATCATCACGAACGCCGAGCTGACCAACAGCGCGATGATGACATTGGCGCTCGACTGGGCACGCGGTTGCGCCGCGATCTCCCCCGCGCTCGGGCCCGTCATTGTTTCCCACTCTCCTAGCTCCCCCGAGCTTTGCCTGCGCAGCCACCCAGGGTAGGTCGGACACCCGACATCAGGGAAACCGATTTTGCTGCGGCCGACCGGCCGCAGGCACTGCTCGCCCATCGAGCCGTCGCGCGAAGCGCTGGGCCAGTGCGGTATTCGCACCGAGTGGGCATAACCCACACCCGGCAGTTCGTCGGTGAATTGCAGCTGTCGATCCTTCCCGGCCAACCGCCCACTGCGGAGTGTTCCGAAGACTAGAGTCCGTGCCGAACCGCGGCGCCTGCCGCCGATGGCGGCAGCGCCTGGGACACCAAAACGGCGAGGTGGATCAATGACCACGAGCGAAGAACCGCGGACCAAGCGCCGCGGCATCATGCAGTCCCTCACCGGGCTGTGTGTCCGCTATGTCGAGCGCTTGATGCCCGACCCATATCTGTTCGCGGTCATCCTGACCCTCGTCGTCGCCGGCCTGGTCGCCTTCTTGGTGCACGGTGCAACGCCCGACGGCATGCTCAAGGCGTGGTACGGCGGCGTCTGGGGATCGCAGAACATCTTCACGTTCGCCTTCCAGATGGTTCTGATCCTGGTGACGGGCTACACACTCGCCGAGGCGCCGATTCTGAAACGGGCCATCGTCGCCATCGCCGCCAAACCGAACAACCAGGTTCAGGGCGCCTTCCTCTGCTTCGGCGTGAGCGCTGTTCTCTCCCTGCTGAACTGGGGACTCGGGTTGGTGGCCGGCGCGCTGGTCGCCCGGCAGGTTGCGAAGCGATTCACCGACGCGCATTTCGGCTACCTCATCGCGGCGGCGTTCATGGGCTTCATCGTCTGGACGCAGGGGCTCTCGTCGTCGATCGCCCTGGCGAACACGGACAGCACCAGCCCGATCAACGTGATCCACAAGATCACCGGCGTCACTGTGCCGCTGAGCCTGACGATCTTCCAGCCCTACAGCTGGCTGTCGGTGATCGTCGTGCTGGCGCTGCTCGCGCTCGCCATCTGGCGGATGGAACCGACGCAGAGCCTCGCACCCGATCCCGCAGTGTTCGAGGACGAGGATGCGCCCGAAGAAATGGGCGGATCGCCGGCTTCGTCGGCGGAAGGCAAGAAGACGTTCGCCGAATGGCTGGAAAACCTGTGGATCCTCAATGTTTTGGTATTCGCCGCGGGTATCGCCTATTTCGTGCTCAGCGGCTTCGCACTGAACATCTCATCGATGATCATGTTGTTCACCATCACCAGCGCGTTGCTGCACCGGACACCGATCCGGTTCATCCGGGCCTTCACCGGTGCCGCCAAGGTGTCCGGCCCACTGCTCCTGCAGTACCCGCTGTACGGCGGTCTGGTCGGCTTGCTGGGCTATCAGGCGGTGGAGGGTGCCAAACCGCTGCAGACTCTGCTGGCCGAAGCGTTCGTGAACGGCGCGACCCAGTACACGCTGCCGTTCCTGACCTTCATCGGCTCGTTGATCATCAGCCTGTTCGTGCCGTCGGGCGGTGGGCACTGGGCGGTACAGGGCCCGATCGCCGTCGATTCGGCGCTGGCGATCGGTCAGGACTCACCGGCGTACCTGGGATTGATCTCCATGGCGGTCGCAGTCGGCGAGGGCGTCGCGAACATGATCCAGCCGTTCTGGCTACTGCCCCTGCTGGCGATTGCGAAGCTCAATGTCCGCCAGGTGATGGGCTTCACGGTGGTCGCGTTCCTGATCGGAGTGGTGGTGCTGGGCGCCACCACGCTCCTTGCGCCGTACGTGATCTGAAGTCGGTGTCACAAACAAAAATCGGGTAGTGCACTACTGCATACTGCGCTGCAGCGTCACGCAAGTATCGGCCCATGACAATCACGGACGCGGCGCCGCACAATGGCAGCGCTCCCACATTCCTGGTATCCGCCAACGATGCACCACATCCCCTGGCCCTCATCGCAGCCCGTTTCAAAGAAGCGATGAGGGCCGCGGACAAGCTGATCATCGACGGCCGTGCCACACCCGATGAGGCACAGGCCCATGTTTCGTCCGCCTGCAATGCCCTCTCCGACCAGATCCACCTCCACTTGCGGCCGGGTAACCCCGGCGTCGACGAGATGGGGGCATTCATACACGCGGAGACCTACCCGTACCTGGGGCTGAGCACCCTGATCGACCGCTCCTACACCAAACCGCGGGGCTATGCCGGGGACTATCTGACGTTGCAGATGGTCTACGACGACCAACCGGACGGGGTACGCAGGCTCGGTCCCTACATCGACCGGTGGTTTCTCGACATACCGGCTTCGCGCGCCGTGAAGAATCGTCGACAGCTGCTGCGCGACACCATCATCGACACTGCGCGGGCCTGCAACGATAGACGGGCTGCGATCACAAGTCTGGCCTGCGGGCCCGCCCGGGAGATCTTCGACATCTTCTCCGAGCCAGACCACCCGGACATCACCGCTACCTGTCTGGACATCGACGACCAGGCATTGGCCTACGCACAGAGCCTCGCAGACAGTGCCGGTGTGACCGGAAGAGTTACGTTCGTTCAAGCCAACGTCGTCAAACTAGCGCTGGGACGTCAAACTCTGACGTTGGGCGATCAGGATCTGGTGTATTCGATTGGCCTCATCGACTATCTGGCCGATCACCTCGTCATCAGACTGCTCGACTGGATCTACCGCCACCTGCGTCCAGGTGGCACGGCGATTGTCGGGAACTTCGATGTCGACAATCCGGACCGGGCGTTCATGGACCACCTGCTGGACTGGAGGCTGATTCACCGGTCACCGCAAGACTTGGCAGATCTGTTCGCACGATCGGAGTTCGGGCACGCGCCGGTCGAGATTCGTCGCGAAGCCACGGGGATCAACCTGTTCGCTTCGGCTACCCGGCCGAAACCATCACCCGCAGTTACTTCACAGGCTTAGGGTCGCGACATGCGGGAGTCAACCGTGATACGCCGAATAGCCTCGGTAACTGTCGTCGTGTCGATGATCGGCGTGGGTACGGCGTGCCACTCCGGCGGTTCGGGCAACTCCAGCAGTCCGGCTCCGACCACCAGCGCATCGGCCAACGTCGCGCCGTTCAGCGGATTCATCGAAGCCGTCAACGGCGCCAAAGGGCCCGTCACTTACCGGGCGGAGCTCCCTCAGCTGCGCGACGGAGACGCAACGGCCCGCGACGAGTTCAACACCGGCATGCGCGCGGCCCTCGACGAATACCTCACGCCGCCCGACGACAACCGCCCGGTGACGGTCGCGCCCGGCGTCATCGATGAAGACAAGCGCAGCGAGGTGTCCCACATCGGTTTCGGCGCGGTGGCCGGCGTGCTGCTGCTCAACATCTTCGTCGACCATGCAGCGCACCCGTTCAACACCGTGTCCACGAAGGTGATCGACGTCCACACGGCGAAGCCGATCCTGATCACCGATCTGTTCACCGACCAGACTGCCGGACTGACCGCGTTGGTCGACGGCATCAAGGCCGAGATGGCCGACGAGGAGAAGTTGGCCAATCAGCCCGCGCCGGCCCCGGTCGCCGATCAACTCGGCAATTGGGTACCCGACGACGACGGACTGGTTGTCTACGTTTCGGTCGCCCACGTACTCGGCGACTACTACCCGGTGACCGTGCACTGGGACGCCATCGCGGGCGTGCTCGCGCCGGGGATGCGGGACACGCTGACGAAATAGCCTGCGGTCACGTCTCGTTTCGTCGGAACAGCCGGGTGCGACGAGCTGGGTGATCTCGCTTGGCGTCGTTTGAATTGGCCCGCTTCCGGCGTTGACGACGGTGTGTTTGACGTCGCCGGTGATCTCCCATTGCGTGGTGCACCTCGCGGGATCGACGGCTCGTGCCCACGTGTGGGAGTTCAGATCTCCACCGACAAGCACTGTCGATCCGCGTTCCCAATCCATAGAAAATGGCCCTCGGAGATAATCTCCGAGGGCCATTTCCTCTTGGTAGCGGGGACAGGATTCGAACCTGCGACCTCTGGGTTATGAGCCCAGCGAGCTACCGAGCTGCTCCACCCCGCGTTGCGAATACAAGGTTACCGGGGTCTTACGTCGAGCTCCAAATCGAGTGCTCAGAGAGGTTTCCGGCCCGAAAACGACCGGAAATCAGCCCACAAAACGCACCACCTGACCGCACCGGAACACCCCGGCCGGGTCGTGCCGGTCGGCCAGTGCGGCCAACCAGTGCCGGGTGTCCTCGTCATAGACCCGGGCGGCCCGCCCGGCGTCCTCGGACGGTGCGAAATTGGCGAGCTGGCCGCCGCTGGACCATGGCGACAGCGCCACGATGAGCGCTCCGGCCTGCGGCACCACGGCATCGGCAATCGGGGGCACCAGGACCCCGATGGTGCTCACCGCGAAGGCGGCGTCGCGATGGCAGAACGCGCTGCGGTGCCGGCCCTCACGGGCCAGCGCCCCGCCCAGCATCCGGACTTCCACGATCGTCTGCACCGAGCCCGAATCCGGCCCGGCCGCGGCCAGCAGCACCTCGACCGTCTCCGCGGTCAGTTCCCGCAACAGCGTGTGATGCTCGAAGATCGGCATCGGATCCACCGGGTCGGCGTGCACGGCGCCGATGGCGGCATAGGGCATCACCGCGACGGTATCGAGCACCGGGGTCGCGACTGCGCGCATCGGCGCCAGCAACCGCTCAGCCTCGGCGAAATCGCCAAGGGCTGCGTACCGCACCGCCACGGTCAAGCGGCCGGCCAACGGTTCCGGAACTCCGGGCATCGGCGGGAGCTGTTGCAGTGCAATGGATGTCGAGATCGAATCGGGCAGCGCGGCACACCACCCCGCCCACTCGCGCAGCACAACGCCGGCGTCGGCACCATCGAAATACACCGCGCCACCGTAGAACTCAGCGATGGGCAGCAAATCGATCTCGACCGAGGTGACGATACCCAGCGTCGACTTTCCGCCGCGCAGCCCCCAGAACAACTCCGCGTTCTCCTCCGGCGTGGCACGCAGCAACTCCCCCGCCCCGGTGACCAACTCGAACGATCGCACGTAGTCCGACGACAGCCCGAAAGTGCGGACCAACGGCCCGATGCCTGCGCCGGTGAGAAACCCCACGACGCCCACGCTGGGGGCCGAACCGCCCAGCCCGGCCAGACCGTGCGGGGAAGCCGCGTCCTGCACCTGCTGCCACGTGGCCCCGGCCGCCACCCGCGCGGTACGCGCCACGGGATCGACGCTGACACCTGTCATCGCAGAGGTCAGCACCAGGATCGTGTCGCGGGCCACCGCCATGGTGCCGTGACCGGTGGCCTGGACGGCGACCCGGTAACCTCTGGCCGCCGCGAAGCCCACGGTGTTGGCGATGTCGTAGGCGGTGGCCGCCAGCACCACCGCGGCAGGCTCGACAGCGGCCGCCGCATTCCACGGGGTGGCCCGTTCATAGCCGGCTTCCCCAGGTAGGGCCACGGGGGCGGCGACGTGGGCTCGCAGGCCCTTCAACGCGTCGTCCAGGCCGTCGTGGGCGACATCGGTCAGGGTCATCGGGGTCCTCTCAAGATGAGCGCAGAAAGTCGTGCAAGATACTCGCCACACAGCATCGCCTAGCCGACTTGGCGTTGACTTGGCGGCCAGTTCAGAGAGGCAGTGGCGCGGCAGTAGACCTGCGCCGCATCACTTCTTTTGCGGCCTGCACACCCCTGCGAACTCCTTGCCTTCCTTCTCCGTCACACCCGCGTCGTCGAGCCAACCGACGCCTTCGAAGTAGAAGGTCCCGGCCGGGTGACTGGTCGATCCGGCGGCGACCTCGGCCGTCCGAGCGGTCGCGGGGTACCCCCCGGGCGTGGACTGCACATTGAGGAACAAATATTCTTCTGTGCGCCAATCGAAGTCAGGCGGCGGCGCTTCCGTCACGGTCAGACCCGGATAGGGTCCACCGACGGTGAACCGGTCGAGAGTCGCCGTACCGGAGGGATCGGTCAACACGAGCTTCGGGCCGAATCCAAATCCGACCTCCACCGACCGCACCCCGGCGCAGCCCGGCGGCATCCAGATCTCCAGCTTGCCGTCGGTGACCCGGGCGCCGAACGCCGGCCGCATCGGGGCGGCGAACGGCGCATCCGACCACGGACGCTCCCCGGTCCGGCAAGCGGTGAGCTCCGCCGCCACCAGCAGCGTCAACAGCACGGCCAGCCAGGACCTCACGAGTCACCCCCGCCTGCGAAGCCCTCCGCTACTTCGACGAATTGAACTTGTTCATCGCATCGTTCAAGCGCTGCAACGCCTGCCCGTACTTACCGAAGTCGCCACTGCGCTGTGCATCCTGTGCCTCCGACAGCGCCGATTCGACGTCCTTGAGCGCCGCGGACTTGGCCGGCGACAGCTGCACCGGCTCACCTGGCGGCACTGCGGCGGCCGGCGGTGGGACGGCCTGGGGCGCCTGGCCGTCGGCATTGGCCGGTGGCGGCGCCGCCGGTGCCGCTTCCGGCGTCGCGGCAGACTGCGGCTTGCCGTCGGTGGGGGCCACATTGGTGGCGGTGGCGCCGGCACCCGGCCCGAACAGCTCGGTCAGCGCGGCACCGACGGTCGGGCCGTAACCCACCTTGTCGCCGTAGAGCATGGCCACGCGGATCAACCGCGGATAGGTCGAGGCTGCGTCACTGGTTCCCGGTGACGCGTAAACCGGTGCCACATAAAGCAATCCACCGTCGGCCACCGGCAGGGTCAACAGGTTGCCCCACCGGATCCGGTTCAGGTTGTCGCGTCCGATCACACCGAGGTCCTGCGTCACCGCGGTATCGGTACTGATCGCGTTGAACGCCTGCTTGGGCCCCTTGACCTCGCCCGGGATCGTCAGCACGGTGATCTTGCCGTAGGTCGCCGGGTCCGAGCTGGCGCTGACATAGGCCGCCAAGAACTCGCGCTGCAGCCAGTTCAATGCACTGGTCAACTGGAACGACGGCGAACCATTGTTGTTCACCAGGTCTTTGGCGACGATGTAGAACGGCGGCTGATAGCTGCTTGCCGTCGGGTTGGGATCCAGCGGCACATTCCAGAAGTCGGCGTTGGTGAAGAACTTCACCGGGTCGTCGACGTGGTACTTGGTCAGCAGCGACCGCTGAACCTTGAACAGATCCTCGGGATAACGCAGGTGCGCCTGCAGTTCCGGAGAGATGTCCGCCTTCGGCTTGACCGTGCCGGGGAACACGCTCATCCAGGCCTTGAGCACCGGATCCTGCTCGTCCTGGGCGTACAGCGTGACCGTGCCGTCGTAGGCATCGACGGTGGCCTTGACCGAGTTGCGGATGTACGACACCTGCTTGTCCGGTGCCAGCCGGTTGACCGCCACCTCGTTCGAATCGGCCGTCGCGCTCGACAACGTCGTCAACTCCGAATACGGATAGTTGTCCAGCGTGGTGTAGCCGTCGACGATCCAGACCATTCGCTTGTTGACGATCGCCGGGTACACGGATGTGTCGGTGGTCAGCCACGGCGCCACCGCCTCCACCCGCTCGGCCGGATCCCGGTTGAACAGGATCTTGCTGTTCTCACCGATCACGTTGGACAGCAGGAAGTTTCGCTCGGCGAACTTGGCGGCGAACACTGACCGGGCCAGCCAGTTACCGATCGGCACACCGCCGGTGCCCGAGTACGTGTAGTTCTTGGTGTCGGTGTTGGTCTCGTAGTCGTATTCGCGGTCGACGTCACCGTTCTTGCCGACGATCGCATAGTCGGCCGCGGTATCGGCGATCACCGGCCCGAAGTACACCCGGGGCTGGTCCAGCGGTGCCGGCCCGGGCGAGACCACCTTGCCGTTGGCACCGACGACGCTGGCGAGGAACTCCGGGTAACCACCGTTCTGGTTGGGGTCGTCGGCGATACCGCGCACCGTGTTGGCCGGCGAGGCGATGAAGCCGTTGCCGTGGGTGTAGACGGTGTGCCGGTTGATCCAGTCGCGCTGGTTCTCGATCAGCCGGTCCGGATTGAGTTCGCGCGCGGCGACGACGAAGTCACGAAGATTGCCGTCAGAGCCGGCGTAGCGGTCGATGGCCAGCTGATCCGGGAAGAAGTAGAAGTTCTTACCCTGCTGGAACTGGGTGAACGCGGGGCTGACGATCGTCGGATCGAGCAACCGGATGTTCGACGTGGTCGCCCGGTCCGCAGCGACCTGCGCGGCGGTGGTCTGACCGTTGCTCTCGTAATTGCGGTACGTCACCGTGTCGTCGGTGAGCCCGTAGGCCTGCCGGGTCGCGGTGATACTGCGGCTGATGTACTCGCTCTCCTTCTGCGCGGCGTTGGGCTTGACGCTGAACTGCTCGACGATCAGCGGCCACCCTGCACCGACCACCATCGAGCTCAGCAGCAACAGCACCACGCCGATGGCCGGAATCCGCAAATCACGCAGCACGATCGCCGAGAACACCGCCACCGCGCAGATCAGGGCGATCGCCAGCAGGATCAGCTTGGCAGGCAGCACGGCGTTGATATCGGTGTAGCCCGCACCGGTGAACGGCTTGCCGGCGCGGGTATTGCTCAGCAACTCGTAGCGGTCCAGCCAGTACGCGAATGCCTTGAGCAGGATCAGGAAGCCGACCAGGCTGATCAGCTGGATGCGCGCAGCGCGGCTCAGCGCTCCGCTGCGACCGGCGAGACGGATTCCGCCGAACACATAGTGCCCCAGCAGATTCGCGACGAACGCCAGGAAGGTCGCGACGAACAGATACGTCAGGACCAGCCGATAGAACGGCAGGTCGAACGCGTAGAAGCCCAGATCCCGACCGAACTGCGGATCGGTGATCCCGAAGTCACTGCCGTGCAGGAACAACTGCACGCGCACCCAGTAGCTCTGCGCGATGACACCGGCCAGCAGGCCGATGAAGACCGGCACCCCGATCCCGAACAAGCGCAGCCGGGCCAACACGGTGGTCCGGTAACGCGCCACCGGATCGTTCGGGCCCGCCGCCGGGACGAACACCGGACGGGTGCGATAGGCCAGGGCCAGGCCGGCGAACACCACCAGACCGATGAGCAGGCCGACCACGAGGAACACGATGAGCCGGGTGGCCAGCACCGTGGTGAACACCGAGCGGTACCCCAGCTCGCCGAACCACAACCAGTCGACATAGCCGTCGACGACCCGAGGCCCGATCAACAGCGCCAGCACTGCCACCAGTGCCAGGCCGATCAGTATCCGGCTACGTCGCGTCAGCTTCGGCATCCTCGCCGCGGGCCGCATCCCCACTCGTGAACTCCCGTTTCAGCCTCGGTGGACTCGTGGCATGCCCGACGGGGCCGCCCGATTTTCTACAACTCTAGCCATCCACAGGCTGCGCGCGGGTTTCAGCAACGAGGCGGTTCGCCACCGGCAGAAATCGTGTGCAACGCATCGACGGCCTGGGTCAAGGTGTCCACCTTCACCAACTCCATGCCGTCCTGAGGCGCAGAACGCGCCTCGGTGCAGTTGTCGGCCGGTACCAGGAACACCGAGGCGCCCGCTTCCTTGGCCGCCAGCATCTTGTGCGTGATGCCACCGATCGACCCGACCTTGCCCTCACCGGTGATGGTTCCCGTGCCCGCGATGAACTTGCCGTCGTTGAGATCACCGGTGCTCAGCTTGTCGACCACGGCCAAGCTGAACATCAGGCCGGCAGACGGGCCGCCGATGTTGGCCAGGTTGAAGTCGATGGCGAACGGCGCCCACGGCGCATCGAGCACACCCACGCCCAGGAATCCGTAGTCCCGATCCGGGTTGTCCCCGAGCGTGATCGTCGCGACCCCGGGCGGGGCGTTCTTGCGCCGGAAGTCGATCACCAACTGCTCGCCCGGCTTGGTCTTCTTCAAGATGGCCTGGAACTCGTCGAGGTTGGCCACCGGTATCCCGTTCACGCCGTCGATCGCGTCACCGTCGCGCAGCTTGCCCGCCGAGGGGCCGGGATCGGTGACGCTCTGCACGGTCACCGCCACGGGGTACTTCAGGAACGACAGCGCCGCGTACTCGGCGCTGTCCTCGGACCGCTTGAAATCCGAGTTGTTGGCCTCGTCGATCTCGTTCTTGGATTTGTCCGGCGGGTACACCAGGTCGCGCGGCACCAGTTGCTCACGGCCCGACATCCACAACGCCATCGCCTGGCCCAGGGTCAGGCCGTCACGCTGGGACACCGTGGTCATGTTCAGGTGCCCCGCCGTGGGGTGGACGTGTGCATCGGGGCCTTGGATGTCGACGACCTGCTTGCCCTCGACCTCGCCCAGGGTGTTGAACGTCGGACCCGGCCCCAACGAGACGAAGGGCACCGTCACCACCGACAGCAGGACGCCGAACGCCAAAATCGGCACCAGCGCAACCAGCAGCGTCAAAATCCGCCTGTTCACGCCGCCCACAGTAAAGCCTGAACCATCGTGTTCACCCACAGCGTGACCCACAGGCACACCCGGGCACCCCGTCATGAGTACCGTTGTGGGTATGGCTGACCTGCCCTTCGGCTTCTCCGCCGGGAACGACCCCGACCGAGACAAAGACAAGAAGGACCCCGATTCGGGATCCGGTTCCGGCAACTCCGGGCCAGGTCCGGGGTCGGATCCGTTCGGTTTCGGCATGGGCGGAGCCAACTTCGACATGGGCGATCTCGGGCAGATCTTCACCAAGCTCGGGGAGATGTTCAGCGGCGCAAGTGGCGCCATGGGCGGCAAACAATCCGGTCCGGTGAACTACGACCTGGCCCGGCAGTTGGCGTCCAACTCGATCGGATTCGTCGCCCCGGTGCCGGAGAAGACCGCCGGCGCGGTCGCGGACGCGGTACGCCTGGCCGAGACCTGGCTCGACGGGGTCACCCCGCTGCCCGCGGGCACCACCAGGTCGGTGGCGTGGACGCCGAGCGACTGGCTGGACCACACGCTCGACACCTGGAAGCGGCTGTGTGACCCGGTGGCCGAGCAGATCTCCTCGGTGTGGGCGTCGGCGCTTCCAGAAGAGGCCAAGAGCATGGCCGGCCCGCTGCTGGCGATGATGTCGCAGATGGGCGGCATGGCGTTCGGCTCCCAACTGGGCCAGGCGCTGGGCAAGCTGTCCCGCGAAGTGCTCACCTCCACCGACGTCGGCCTGCCGCTGGGTCCCAAGGGCGTCGCGGCCCTCATGCCCGAGGCCATCGAATCGCTCGCCGAGGGACTGGAGCGTCCGCGCAGCGAGATCCTGACCTTCCTGGCCGCCCGCGAGGCTGCCCACCACCGACTGTTCAGCCATGTGCCGTGGCTATCGAGCCAGCTGCTCGGCGCCGTCGAGGCCTTCGCCAAGGGCATGAAGGTCGACATGTCGGGCATCGAGGACTTCGCCCGCGGGTTCAATCCGGCCTCCCTCGGCGACCCGTCGGAGATGGAACAGCTGCTCAATCAGGGCATCTTCGAGCCCAAGGCCACACCCGAACAGGAAGCCGCCCTGGAACGGCTCGAAACCCTGCTGGCCCTCATCGAGGGCTGGGTGCAGACCGTCGTCACCGCCGCGCTGGGCGACCGGATTCCAGGCACCTCCGCGCTGGCCGAAATGCTCCGTCGTCGACGCGCCACCGGTGGACCCGCCGAACAGACCTTCGCCACGCTCGTCGGCCTGGAACTGCGCCCCCGCAAGATGCGCGAAGCCGCGGTGCTGTGGGAACGGCTCACCGAGGCCGTCGGCACCGATGTCCGCGACAGCGTGTGGCAACACCCCGACCTGCTGCCGAGCGCGGCCGATCTAGACGAGCCGGCCGGCTTCATCGACCGGATGGTCGGCGGCGACACCAGCGGCATCGACAGTGCCTTCGAACAGGCTTTGGCTGATCTTGAAAAAGAAGCCGATCTGGAGAAAGAACAGCGCGAGGGTGGCAACGGCGACGCCAAGGATGACGGCGACAGCGACAACTGACCCTCTCAGCCCTGTGGATAACTGAAACGGCGGTGCCTGCCGCCGTGGCAGAGTCATCGCATGACGCGCTACGTGCTCGCCGCAGGCCGTCCGATCCTGCTGCGCCCCGACGACTCGGTTCAGTTGGGCTGGGACCCGCGGCGCGCGGTACTGGTGCGGCCGCCGGCCGGACTGAGCCAGGCACAATTGGCCGATCTGCTGCGGGCACTGCAAGCGGGCGCAACCCGCGACGAATTGGCCATGGCGGCAGGAACATTCGACGATGCTGAGGCGATCGACGAGCTCATCGGCGCATTGACCGAAGCCGAGATGCTCACGGCGCTGACTGCCGCGCCGCCACGGCCGGCCCGGTCGGCCTCCATCCGCGTGCACGGCCGCGGACCACTCTCGGAACTGCTGACCAACGGCCTGCGCTGCTCGGGCGCCCGGGTCAGGCACAGCACGCACCCGCACACCAGGAACGTGGCGGCCTCCACCGACCTCGTGGTGCTGGCCGATTACCAGATGTCCGACCCGCGGCTGCTGCAAGAACTGCATCGCGGCGGAATCGCCCACCTGCCGGTGCGGGTCCGCGACGGCGCCGGTCTGGTGGGGCCGCTGGTGGTGCCCGGCCAGACCAGCTGCCTGCACTGCGCCGATCTGCACCGCGCCGATCGCGACGCGGCGTGGCCGGCCGTGGCCACCCAGCTCAGAGGTGCCGTGGGCAGCGCCAGCCGCGCGACCATCCTGGCCACCGCGGCCCTGGCCATGCGTCAGGTCGATCTGGTGATCCGTGCCGTCAGCCATTCTGGCGGTGCGCAGCCGGCGCCCGAGGCGCCGCCGACGCTCAACACCACACTCGAACTCGACGCCGACGGGTACGCGATCGCTGCCAGACATTGGTCCCGCCACCCCGACTGCCCGTGTTGAAAACGAATGTTGCCAGTTAGTTGCGGCACATTCAGGAGCATCGTGGATGATGGTCTGGTGACCGACATCAAACGGGGAAGCGTCGCACGGAATGCGAAGCTGGCCGGTCTGGCCGGCGGTATGGCGGGACGGGCAGCACTAGGCTTCGGCAAGCGTCTGACCGGCAAGTCCAAGGACGAAGTCACCGCCGAACTGATGGACAAAGCCGCTCAACAATTGTTCGCCGTGCTCGGTGAGCTCAAGGGCGGAGCGATGAAGGTGGGCCAGGCACTGTCGGTGCTGGAGGCGGCCATCCCCGAGCAGTACGGCAAGCCGTATCGCGAAGCTCTGACCAAATTGCAGCGCGAAGCTCCCCCGCTGCCGGCAGCCAAGGTGCACCGCGTGCTCGATGCACAGCTGGGCACCAAATGGCGGGAGCGGTTCACCTCCTTCGACGACACCCCGGTGGCCTCGGCCAGCATCGGCCAGGTGCACAAGGCGGTCTGGTCCGACGGCCGTGAGGTGGCCGTCAAGATTCAATACCCCGGTGCCGACGAGGCACTGCGCGCGGACCTCAAGACGATCCAGCGCCTGGTCGGCGTGTTCAAGCAGCTGGCCCCTGGCGTCGACATCCAGGGCATCGTCGACGAGTTGATCGAACGCACCGACATGGAGCTGGACTACCGGCTCGAGGCCGAGAATCAGCGTGCGTTCGCCAAGGCGTACCGCGACGATCCGCACTTCCGCGTTCCGGCCATCGTCGCCAGCGCACCGAAGGTCGTCATCGCCGAATGGATGGACGGCATCCCGATGTCGGTGATCATCCGCGAGGGCACGCCCGAACAGCGCGACCTGATGGGCACCCGACTGTCCGAGCTCACCTTTGACGCGCCCAAGCGCTTGCAGATGATGCACGGCGATGCCCATCCGGGGAATTTCATGTTGCTGCCCGACGGGCGGATGGGCGTCATCGACTTCGGCGCTGTCGCGCCACTGCCCGACGGCTTCCCGACGTCTCTGGGTGAGTGCATCCGGCTGGCTCGGGACAAGAACTACGACGAGCTGCTGCCCACCATGGAGGAAGCCGGTTTCATCCAGAAGGGCCAACAGGTTTCGATCGAGGAAGTCGACGACATGTTGCGCCAGTACGTCGAACCGATCGAGGTCGACGTGTTCCACTACAACCGCCGTTGGATTCAGCGGATGGCGGCCGGTCAGATGGACAACTGGGTGGCCCAGATCAGGACAGCCCGCCAGCTCGATCTGCCGCCGAACCTGGCCATCCCGCTGCGGGTGATCGCTTCGACCATCGCCATGTGCTGTCAGCTCGACGCGCATGTGCCGGTGAAAGCCATTGCCACCGAACTGGTTCCGGGTTTCGCGGACGAAGCGGCCTGACCCCCGCTCGCTTCTCGAATGTCACGCTGGAGTGACGCCCGGCTTCGGGCGTCACTCCAGCGTGACAATGGCGGGTTCGTCCGTGTGGACCGACGCGGAGGCCCCGGCCGCCGCACTAGGCGGCGGCCGGGTTACCTGCGGCGTTCTTCCGCGGACGGCCACGCGGCCGCTTGCGGGCCACAATGGTTCCGCGGTCGAGGATCTCGCCGCCCCAGACGCCCCACGGCTCCTGCCGTTCCAGCGCGGCGGCCAGGCACTCGTTACGGATCGGGCAATCCGCGCACAGTGCCTTGGCCTGCTCCAGATCGACTGGGCTCTCGGCGAACCACAGATCGGGATTCCCGATGTGGCATGGCACCGCCGGCAGCCGCTCTTCGCATGTCACCGGCGCGACGCTCATCTCCGGAGCGGTCATCGCAATGGACATGTGCTTATCCCCCTGCTTCCTGGTCGTTTGTTGTCGGCGATCTGTCTCTTCGAGGGATCTGCGACCAGGTTTCGAGGGTTGGAACAACTCCCAAAAACAATGGCCACGGATCCGGTTGACTGCGGGTCCGTGGCCATTTGGCTGTGATGGGAGCTCTTCCTAGAAGGGGCTCCGATCCACGGACGCGCCAGTCGCGGCGGCGGGACGGCGCTTATGCTGCGGCGCAATAGCAGCAGCGGCGGCGGCCGGCCATCCGGCGGCGGGGGCAGCGGGTGCGGCGTACCGACGGGCTGCCGGGGAAACCGCGGCAACGGCGACGGCGAGCACGGACGACGGCATGCCAGCAACCGCTACACCGCTGAATTCGATGTTGTTATCCATTGCGGGCACCCTCCTTCCGTCTCGTTACCAGAGCTGTGTTACGAGGCTAAAGCCTAACAGCCAGATCGCACAACCTATTTTCTACCTGCGGTTTTGGCACGATCTTTACGAATTTTGGCGGCCGCGAACCAACTCGAGAACATCTGGGCCGTATTGCTCAAGCTTGCGCGCACCGATCCCGGGAAGCGCCACCAGTGCGGCTTCGTCGGTCGGCAGAGACTCGGCGATGGCGATCAGAGTGTTGTCCGTGAACACCACATAGGCCGGCACTTTCATCTCCTTGGAGACCCGTAGCCGCCATTCCTTGAGCTCGGCGAGCAGCTCCTCGTCCAAGTCCGACGGGCAGGTTTCGCAGCGCCGCAACATGATCGCGGGCGGAGTTGTCAGAGCGGCATTGCAGACCCGGCAGCGCGGCGCCGGTCCTCGCTGACGACGCGACCGGTCCGGGCTTGAGCCGGCCCCGTTCTGCAGCTGCGGCGCGATGCCGTTGAGGAACCGCGACGGCCGTCGGCCCTGCCGCCCGCCCGGGGTCCGGGCCAGCGCCCAGCTCAGCCCCAGGTGTACCCGGGCACGGGTGACCCCGACATAGAGCAGCCGACGCTCCTCCTCCACCGGTTCACTGTCGGGTCCGTGCGCGAGCGCATGGGAGATCGGCAAAGTGTTGTCGGCCAGGCCTACCAGGTACACCGCATCCCACTCCAGCCCCTTGGCGGCGTGCAGCGACGCCAGCGTCACGCCCTGCACCACCGGTGGGTGGCGCGAGTCGGCCCGCTGGCGCAGTTCGGCGACCAATGCCCGCAGATCCAGCTCAGGGCGCACCGCGACCTCTTCGTCGACCAGTTCGGCCAACGCCGTCAACGCTTCCCAGCGTTCCCGCGCCTTGGTGCCGGCCGGCGGCTCGGCCGTCAACCCCAGCGGTTCCAGGAGCTCACGCACGAGGGCGGGCAGGTTGTCCTCGGGAATGTCCCGCTCCGCGAAGCGTTGCATCGCTACCAGTGACTGACGGATCTCCTGGCGGCTGAAAAAGCCCTCGCCGCCGCGCACCTGGAACGCAACCCCCGCCTCGGTGAGCGCCTCCTCATAGACCTCGGACTGCGCGTTGATCCGGTAGAGCACCGCGATTTCGGCCGGCTCCGTTCCGTTTTCGATCAGCTTCTTGATGGACCGGGCGACGGCGTTGGCCTCGGCGACCTCGTCCGGATATTCGGAAAACGTCGGCTCGGGACCAGAATCGCGCTGCCCCACCAGATGCAGCTTGCTGCCGGCCATCCGGCCACGTGCGGCTGCGATCACCCGGTTGGCCAGTGACACCACCTGCGGCGTCGAGCGGTAGTCGCGCTCCAGCCGCACCACCGCGGCGTCGGGGAAACGTCGCGAGAAGTCCAGCAGGAACCGCGGGGTGGCCCCGGTGAACGAGTAGATCGTCTGGTTGGCATCACCGACCACGGTGAGATCGTCGCGCTCCCCCAGCCACGCGTCGAGCACCCGTTGCTGCAGGGGCGTGACGTCCTGGTACTCGTCGACGACGAAGCAGCGGTAGCGGTCGCGGAATTCCTGCGCGACGGCGGCGTCGTTTTCGATGGCCGCGGCGGTGTGCAGCAGCAGGTCGTCGAAGTCCAGCAATGCTGAGCCGTCGCGGCGCGCCTTGAGCGCCTCGTAGCCCGAATAGACCGCCGCCACCTTGGAGGCGTCGAACGGAATGTCACGCCCGGTCTTCGCGACGGCCGTGCTGTAGGCCTCGGGGGTGATCAAAGATGCCTTGGCCCATTCGATTTCGCCGGCCAGGTCACGGACATCGTCAGTACTGGTCTGCATACCCGCCCGGTTGGCGGCCTGTGCGACGACGGAGAACTTGCTGTCGAGCAACTCCCATCCGGTGTCGCCGACCAGCCGCGGCCAGAAGTACTGCAGCTGCCGGCGCGCCGCGGCGTGAAACGTCACCGCCTGCACCGCAGCGGTGTTCACCCCCGACTCCTGGCCCAGCACGCGCAACCGGCTCCGCATCTCCCCGGCCGCGCGCGCGGTGAAGGTCACCGCCAGCACCTGACTGGGCGCGACGTGACCACCGGCCACCAGATGCGCGATCCGGCGGGTGATGGTGCGGGTCTTGCCGGTGCCCGCGCCGGCGAGCACGCACACCGGACCGCGGGCGGCCAGCACAGCCTCCCGCTGCTCATCGTCCAGATCGCCCAAGGCGGGCGAGGGAGCCTCCAACGGCATGCGGTCCATGGTGTCAGAGACCGGTGACATCATCGGGCCCGGCGTGTCCCCCGGCCTACCGCTGCCGGCTCAGCCACTGGTCGAAGGTGGTGGGCGCGATGCGGGCATTCTCACCGGGCAACAAGGCATTGCCCGACATCGACAGCCCGAAGATCGACGACCACGTCGGCACCAGCGTCAACTCACGCCCGCGCGCCGCCAGGGTCCGGCGGGCCAGGTCCACCAGATCCTGGGTCTGCGGACCGGCCACGTCGACGTGGCGGCCCTGCGGGTCGCCCACCACCACCTCGGCGAGCACGGCGGCCACGTCGTCGGGATCGATGGGCTGAACCAGCAACGGGGCGATTTCGGCACGCCCGTTCTGCTCGGTCCAACGCACCACCATCTCGGCGAAATCATGGAACTGGGTGGCCGGCACGATCGTCCACGGCACGGACCCGGCCTCGATCAGCCGCTCCTGCTCGCGTTTTCCGGCATAGTGCGGATTGCCCTCGATGTCGTGGATTCCCACGATGGACAGCAGCACATGGTGCGCCACTCCCGTGCGTGCTTCGGCCGCGAGCAAGTTGCGGGTGGCGGTGCCCAGGTAGTCCACGGTGCTGTCCCGGTCCGCGGGCGGCGCACTGATCGCGTCGACGACCGCCTGCACCCCGGCCAGGGCCGCGTCGAGACCCTCCCCGGTGGACAGGTCCACCCCGTTCGAGCGGCTCATCGCCACCACGTCGTGTCCGGCACCCTGCAGCGCCGCGACCACGCGCGCGCCGATGTTCCCTGTAGCCCCGGCAACTGCGATCCGCATGACGACTCCTGTCCTGGCCGATAGATATCTCGGACTATATAGGTCCTTGATATCTGTAATAAACTTCGGCCGTGAAACTTCCCGTGGCTACGGAGTGGGCGCTGCACTGCGCGACGTCGCTGGCGCAGCTCGAGGCCGGGACCACCGCATCGGCCGCCGATCTCGCGGAGTACTTCGACCTGCCCGCGGCCTACCTCGCCAAGCAGCTGCAGGCGCTCACCCGTGCGAGCGTGCTGACCGCGACGACCGGCCCGCGCGGTGGGTTCCGGCTCGGGCGGGCACCAGCCGACATCACGCTGCTGCAGATCGTCGAAGCCGTCGACGGTGCGGCCGCTCCCTACGAATGCCGCGAGATCCGGCAGCAGGGCCGCGGCGCCCTACCTGCCGTCTGGTGCCGCCACGAGTGCATCCTGGCCGTGAAAATGGCTGAGGCGCACCAGGCTTGGCGGGCCAGCCTCGACGACGTCACGCTTGCCGACATCCTCGCCGACATCCCGGCCGCGGCACCGGCCCGCACCCGAAAGTTGTTGGGCAGGCGGGGCACATAGCCGGATCGCGCCCGCCCGGTCAACTCAGCCCCATTGTCCGACCACGTATCCGACGAGCAGAACCGCGAATCCACCGATCTCACCGGCGATCAGCAGCGCCATCGAGACGTGCATCCCGGCATTCGGGTGTTCGAACTGATTCGTCGTGTCACGCCGCGCGCCATGGACGATGTAGCTGATGATCGCGGCGAGGAAGAAGAACACCAGCACCATGGCCGCAGTCAGGTTGACCCAGTCCGGCCACGCACTGAGTTCGACGAACACCGCGGTCAGCAGCGTCGCGAACGCATACAGCAGCGACGCACGATGGGCGATGTCGACATACGGATGGGCGACGTGCTGCGCGGAAGTGGCCATCTGCCGGTACTTCCACACTCCGAGTGCGAGTGCCAGCAGGAAGATCAGCCCGGCCGCGAGCAACGTCGTCGCGGTGGCAATACCCAACGCCGGGATGGCGCGATCCATGCCGCCGCCCCTCACGACACGTCGAGGAGCCGGCGCAGTTCCTCGCGATCGTCGCCATCGAGCGGGAGCAACGGCAGCCGCGGCACGCCGACCCCCTGGCCCACCAGTTCCAGGCCGCCTTTGATCGTGGTGGGCAGACCGCCCGCGACGATGAACTCCAGGAAGGGCTTGAGTTCGGTGTAGATGGCCTCAGCCTTCGTCCAGTCTCCGGCCTGTGCCGCTGCGTAGAGATCCAGGCACGGCTGCGGCAGCAGGTTCGGCGCCGCTGTACACCAGCCCCTGGCTCCCGCCTTGAAGGCCTTGAGAATCATGGGATTACTGCCGTTGTAGAACGGCAGCCGGCCGTCGGTGAGCTCGGACAGGCGCTCCATGCGGGTGATGTCACCGGTGGATTCCTTGACCATGGTGACGTTGTCGATGTCGTTGAACATCTGCACCAGCAGCTCCGGCCGCATGTCGATGCCACTGGTCGCCGGGTTGTTGTAGACCATGATCGGAATCCCGATCGCGGCGCCGATCGCCGCGTAGTGCTGGGCGATCTCCCGTTCGGACAGCTTCCAATACGAGATCGGCAGCACCATCACCGCGTCGGCACCGGCGCGCTCGGCGTACTGGGCCCGGCGAATGGTGTTGGCCGTGGTCAGATCTGAGGCTCCGATGATGACGGGGACCCGCCGGTCGACCACCCCGATCGTGGTGTCGATGACGGCATCGAACTCGGCTTCGGTGAGGTACGCCGACTCACCGGTGCTGCCGAGCGGGACGATGCCGTGCGCTCCGCCGGCCACCAGGCGTTCGACCAGGGCAGCGAGCTTGCCCGTGTCGATCTGGTGGTCGTCGGTGAACGGCGTCACCGGATAGGCGAGAATTCCGTGGATCTCAGTGTTGGCAGTCATGTTCGTCCTTCTTCCGTACGGTTGGAGCTGGCTTCGGGGATCAACTGGTGAGCGCGTCGGGGTGATTGCGCAGCGCGCGCCGGGCGTAGTAGGCGAAGTTGGCCTGGCTGCGTTTGGGCCGCAGCGTCCAGTCGTGGGCCTCGCGGGCCAGTCGCGGCGGCAGTTCGGCGATGGTGCCCGCGGCCATGGCGGCCAGTTGCAGTTTGGCGCCGCGCTCGATCAGCATCGCCAGCGAGCATGATTCCTCGATGCTCGCTCCGGCGATCACATGGCCGTGGTGGGCCAACAGGATCGCCTTCTTGTCCCCCAGTGCGGCGCTGATGATCTCGCCCTCTTCGTTGCCGACCGGAACGCCGGGCCAGTCGGCCAGGAAGGCGCAATCGTCGTACAGGGGCGCGATGTCCATCTGCGATACCTGCAGCGGGACTTCCAGCATCGACAGCGCCGCGACGTGGAACGGATGCGTGTGCACGATGCACTGGACGTCGGGCCTGGCGCGGTAGATCCAGGTGTGGAATCGATTGGCGGGATTGGCCATTCCCTCGCCCTCGAGGACGTTGAGATCTTCGTCGACCAGCAACAGATTGTCTTCGGAGATCTCGTCGAAGCCCAGCCCCAGCCGTTGGGTGTAGTAGGTACCGGGCGTGCCGGCCCGCGCGGTGATCTGACCGGCCAGGCCGGAGTCGTGGCCCGCGTCGAAAAGTGCCCGACACGTCAACGCCAGCTTCTGCCGCGTCGTCAGGGTCGACTCTTCGATATGAGTCGACAACCCGTCGAGGGCACGCTGCATCAGAACTTGTTTCGAATCACCAAGCGTAGTCGTCATCTCGGCCTGCCTTTCTCGGTGGGGAACCAGCGACACAAGAATTACCGTATGACACTTTGTGTCCTGATGTCAACGTTGCTGAGCACCAGCTACGCTTGCCAGCAGGTGACACCATGTGTCCACCGTGCATTCACAATCCAAGGAGAGTTCGATCATGGTCCTGGCGGCGGCAGTCCAACTCGACGCGACACTCGCCGATGTTCCGGCCAACCTGGCCGCCTGCGAGCGGCTCAGCGATGAGGCCGGGCATGCGGGGGCACGGATCATCGCGCTACCGGAGTTCTTCTCCACGGGGATCGGCTTCGCAGCCTCGCTGGCCGACGCAGCGTTACCCCCGGACGGCCCCGCCACGCAGCTTCTCACCACGCTCGCCCGCCGGCACTCAGCCCTGGTGGGCGGCTCTTTCCTCTGCCGCGACCCCGACGGACACGTCCGCAACGCGTATTTTCTCGCCGATCCGACCGGCGTCATCGGGCGACACGACAAGGACCTCCCCACGATGTGGGAGAACGCGTTCTACGTGGGCGGCAACGACGACGGCGTCATCGACACCGCCGGGTATCAGGTAGGCGCCGCGGTGTGCTGGGAGCTGATGCGCACAGACACGGTCCGACGCCTGCGGGGTCGCGTGGACCTCCTCATGACCGGCTCGGGCTGGTGGTCGATCCCCCGGTGGCAACCACATGCCGTGTTCGACCGCATGGAGCACAACAACCGTCGCACCGCGCGCACAGCGGCGGCCTCGTTCTCCCGCTATATCGGTGCACCCTGCGTGCACGCGGCCCACGCAGGCAACCTCGAATGCTCAATGCCCTGGTTGCCGGCGACCTACCGCGGCCACTTCGAGGGCTCGACCATGATCACCACGGCCGCCGGCGAGATCGTCGCCGAACGACGGGCCGAGGAAGGAGAGGGCGTGGTTCTCGGGGAGATCGCGGTCGGCCGCCGGGATCCCGGCCTGTCCGCCCCCAGCGGCTATTGGTTACACAAGCGCGGCCTCCTACCGAGCACAGTCTGGCACTACCAGCGCTGGCACGGCCGCCCGTGGTACCGACGCAACGTGGCTGGCACCCCATCGGGGGTATCGGCCTAGGAACACCTTCACCGGGCGAAACCCGGTCGAAACATGCGCTTTTCACCCCGACAACCGCAGGCCAAACAATATGTTTCCTTCATGACACATTGTGTCCTATGATTCGAGGCGTACTGCTCGGACCATCGAGAAGGAGTGCAAAGCCATGAAGCACATCGCAACCATCACGGCGCTTTCTGTGGGCGTAGTCGCCGGCGGCCTCACTGTCGGCGCCGCGGTCGCCGCGGCGGCCCCGACCGGACCGTCGGCAGCAGAAACCATCGCGCGACTACAGGCCGAAGGCAAGCGGGTGATCATCAACCGGGTCGGCAGCGGCCCGCTCAGTCAGTGCATGGTGACCGATGTCCGCTCAGTGGTCTTACGGCCGCAGGCGAAGACGGTCACGATCCACGGCCTGCCGGATCTGGAGCCCATCCCCACCGTGCACGTGAACCTCAAGTGCTCGCGCGGGTCCTGAACGTAAGTCAGCGGTTACGGCCGTACTCGGTGTGGGTGATCACCAGAACCTCACTGGGCGTGCTCCCCCGCTGCCGCAGCTGGTGCGGTAACGACGCATCGAAATATGCGCAATCGCCGGGTTCCAGGATGACCAGGTCGTCCTGGTAGCGCAGCTCCACGACACCTGCGTGGACGAACACCAGCTCCTGCCCGGCATGCTCTGGATGCGGATGTTCGGCGAACTTCAGTGTCGGTCGCACGATGAACGGCGACATCGACTTTCCGAGCATTCCCGCGGCCACGGCGTGATAGCGGCTGCTGCCCCGCTCGCCCGCACGGTCGATGGACAACGTCGTGACGGCAGGATCCTCGGAGAACAACTGTGCGACATCGACCTCGAGCGCACGCGCCAACTTCATCGCCACCGCGATCGACGGGGTGGAACGCTGGCGTTCGACCTTGGACAGGTAACTCTTGGTCAACCCCGTCGCCTCGGCGAGCTCCTCAAGCGTCATGCCCCGCTGTTGACGCACAGCACGCAACAGAGCGCTCATAACACCTCCTGCTCCCGGCGAAGAATACCCAATTCGGGTAATAGTCCCATAGGACAGCCAGTGTCATATCGTCGACATTCCGATCGGCCATACTCTCCTGGTGACGCGCGAACTATCCGCCGGCACCAGTGACCAACGCCCACAACCCGTCCGCGCCAGCCCGAGTGGCGTACTCGGTGAGCTTGTCGTCCCATTGCGCGACCGACCCGTACTCCGAGCGCCACGACAGTGCCGGCATGGTGAACTCGTGCAGGCGATGCTCGCGGGTGGTACCGATCGCGCCGTGGACCTGATGAGCGTTGCGCACGACCACTGACGCCGCATGGCCCGCGCAGGAACGTGCGACTGCGACAAGGAAATCCAACTGCGGTGAGGACCAATCCGAACGCAGCGCCTCGGCCAACGCGCCGTCGGTGGCCGCGCGAGCCAGTGCCGACTCGGCAGCGATGTCGGCCACCAGGTTCTGCACCGCCTGGAATTTCGCCAGCGGCCGGCCGAACTGGGTGCGCTCGGTCGTGTGAGCCACCGACATCGCCAGGATCCGGTCGAGTGCGGCACATACCTGAATCGCCCGCACCAGTGCGGCACGGCGGGTGAAATGATCGAACACGTTGTCGGGCAACGATGTTCCGCCCAACGCGGCGAGATCTGCTCTGACGTCATCGCGCGGCTCCCCCGCCCGGTTGTGGCCGGGGATGACCGTCAGCGACGCGGTGTCCACGTCGGCCACGCGGTAGCCCGCATCGTCGCGCCAGAGCACCACCACCCGCTCGGAGTCCGCCGCCCACGGCACCCCGCGGGCCGCACCGTCGGCGTCGAGCAGGCAGGCGGTGCGGCGCGCGTCGTCGACCTCCAGCCCGGCCGTCTCCAGCAGCCAGCAGGCCAGCAGATCGTGTTCACCCAGTGGGACACTCACGCCGTGACCGGCGGCCGCGCGCAGTAACTCGGCGGCCTCAGCCCAGCCGGCCCCGCTACCGCCGCCTTCCTCGGCTCCGGTCAGCCGGATCAGCCCGAGTTCCCCAAGTTGGTCCCACAATTCGTCGACGCCCTCACCGGGCGCGTACTTCTCACGGTGGGCGGCGAACACCGCCGCCATCATCTCCACCAGTTCGGTGTCGACACTCATCTCATCCCCAATCCCCGCGCAATGACCCCGCGCAACACCTCGTTGGTACCGCCGCGCAGGGTGAACCCCGGACGCTGGGCCACGGCGTCGGCCAGCATCGCGTCGTAGCTCTCGTCCTCCGTCTCCCCGAGAACGTCGGCGAAATCGGCAATATCGCCTTCGGTGGATGTTCCGAGCACCTTCACCACAGCCGCCGCGGTGTCGGCCGGCTCGTGCCGCTCCAGCGCTCCTGCCACCGCCATCGACATCTGGTGCAGTCCGGTGATGCGGGCCAGATAGCGCCCCAGATCTGGGTGGCGCGGCAGAGATCCGTCGCGCATGTGCGAGGCCAGGTCGGCCAGCAGCGGGAAGGTCGACAGGAAGCGCTCGGGCCCACTGCGTTCGAAGCTGAGCTCGGAGGTCACCTGCTGCCAACCGTTGCCGATGGTGCCGAACACCATGGTGTCGGGCACGAACACCTCATCGAGGATCACCTCGTTGAAATGGTGCTTGCCGTTCATCGAGATGATGGGCCGGATGTCCACGCCGGGCGCGTGCAGATCGACGATGAACTGGCTCAGGCCGTCGTGGCGGTGTGCGGGATCGACCGGCGCACTGCGGGCCAGGCAGATGAACGCGTGGGCCAGATGTGCCCCCGATGTCCACACCTTCGCACCGGTGATCGCCCAACCCCCGTCGACCTGCACCGCCTTGGTGCGCACGCTGGCCAGATCTGATCCGGAATCCGGCTCGCTCATGCCGATTCCGAAATAGCACTCACCTTTGGCGATGGCGGGTAAGAACTTTCGTCGCTGCTCCTCGGTGCCGTACTTGAGCAGTGACGGGACGATCTGCCGGTCGGCGATCCAGTGCGCCCCCACCGGAGCCCCGGCCGCCAGCAGCTCCTCGGTGACCACGAAGCGTTCCTGGTGGCTGCGCCCGTGCCCGCCGTAGGAGACCGGCACCGTCATGCCCAACCAGTCGTTGGCGGCCAGCGCCCGGCTGAAGTCCTCGTCCCAACCGGTCAGCCAGCTGTCGGCATACCGGCCGATCCTGCCGGCCCGCTGCTGCTCGGCGACGAATGCGCGCACCTGTAGCCGCAGCTCGTCGAGCGCGTGCGGGTCGCCGGCCACCGGCGGTACCAATCGGGTCATGTTCGGCTCCGTCCCATTGCAGATTGGCAACTTACCGCTGCGGGCCGGAGACCTGCGTCACCGCGGGGATCAGGCAGCCGTTCAGCTACGTTATGTGCACTATGACTGCTACACCCACTGTGACCATGTACACCACGACGTGGTGCGGCTACTGCTCGCGGCTCAAGATGGCGTTGAAGTCCGAGGGCATCGCCTGGACCGAGGTCGACATCGAGCAGGATCCGGCCGCCGCCGAGTTCGTCGGGTCGGTCAACGGCGGTAACCACGTGGTACCGACCCTGAAGTTCGCCGACGGGTCGACGCTGACCAACCCGACCATCAAGCAGGTCAAGGCCAAGCTCGGCTAGCCGTCTCAGTCCAGCGCCGCCCAGGATTCGATGATCTCGCGAGCGATCGAAATCGAGCCGGGCAGCAGCAACCGTGACCGGGAATCGCCGTCGGCCGCACCCCAGTCCCCCTGGTCCAGCGCTTCACGGATCTCGGCCCGGGTGAACCAGCCGGCCTCGGCGATCTCGCCGTCATTGAACGAGAACGGCTGCTCGGGATCGCCGACGGCGTGGAAGCCCACCATCAGCGACCGCGGGAACGGCCACGGCTGACTCCCCAGGTACTGCACATCGGTCACCGTGATGCCGATCTCCTCGGAGATCTCCCGCACCACACAGGTCTCGAAGGATTCACCGGCCTCGACGAAACCGGCGAGGATCGAGAACAACCGCTCGGGCCACACCGTCTGCCGGGCCAGCACCGCGCGGTCGAAGCCGTCATGAACCAGGCAGATCACCGCCGGGTCGATGCGCGGGAACTCCTCGTGGCCGTTGACCGGGTCGACGCGGGACCAGCCGCCTTTGGCCGGTTTGGTGGCGCCACCGTCCACCGCGCTGAACCGGGCCCGGTCATGCCAGTTGAGCAACGCTGTCGCGGTCGACACCAACTGGGCGCTGACGTCGTCGAAGACCTCACCGGCCCGGCGTAGGTCGAGCACCTCGACCGGCTGGTCCGGGTCCTCGGGCCCCTCCAGAGCGCTGCGAATGCCCCAGACATGCCGCCCGTCGGCCAGCCGTCCCAAGAACACCGCGTGCTCCGGCGGCTTGTCGGTGCCCAGGCTCGAAGCCTTGCCGAGGACCACCTGGCCACCTGAGATCAGCACCTGGTTGCGTCGGTCGACCCGCAGCAGCAGCGCGTCCTTCCAGCCTTCGGTCGCGGCGTCGATATCGGTGCGCAGGGCATCGGCACGGTCGGCACCGACCCGCGAGAGCAGAGGAACGTTGCGCAGGCCGAAGGTTCTAGGTGTCATCGCTCGGCGTCCGCGCTGCGGATGTAGAGCAGCCGGTCCCCGGCCTCCAGCGCATCCACCTCAGGCGCGTCGACCCGCACCAACCGGCCGCCGCGCACCACACCCAGCACGATGTCGTGCAGATGGCGCGGAGAGCCGCCCTCCTCCTTCGGAGTGACCTCGCGCTCGGCGATGGCGAAGCCCGCGTCGGGAGTCAGCAGATCCTCCATCATCTCCACCACGCTGGGTGTCTGCGTCGCGATACCGAGCAGGCGGCCGGCGGTCTCGGACGACACGACCGTGGAGTCCGCGCCCGACTGCTTGAGCAGATGCAGGTTGTCCGACTCCCGCACCGCCGCGATGATCTTGGCTTTGGGGGCCAACTCGCGGGCCGTCAACGTGACCAGTACCGCGCTGGCGTCGTTGTCTGCCGCGACGATGATCGACTTGGCGTGCTGGGCGCCTGCCAGCCGCAGGACACCGGAATTGGTGGCGTCGCCATGCACGGTCACCAACCCAGCGCCCTTGGCGCGTTCCAGCGCTGCCGCGTTCTCGTCGACGACGACGATGTCAGCCGGGGAGACCTCGTCGCCGACCATTGCGGCGACCGCCGTCCGGCCCTTGGTGCCGTATCCGATGACGACGGTGTGGTTACGCACTTTGTTCCTCCATCGCTGAATCTTCAGCGCCTGCCGGGATTGGGTGGTCAGGGTTTCCACGGTGGTACCGATGAGAACGATCAGGAAGGCCACCCGCAGTGGCGTGATGACGATGACGTTCACCAGCCGGGCCGAATCCGAGTACGGCGTGATGTCGCCGTACCCCGTGGTCGACAGCGACACCGTCGCGTAGTACAGGCAATCCAGGAACGTCAACGGATTGTCGGGATTCGGGGCACTGTCGTTGTCCCGATACCCGTAGCGGTCTGCGTAGACGATGAGCACCGCCGCGAACAGCGCGCCCAACGCGTACAGCACCCGCATGAAGATCTTGCGGGCCGGGCTGACGAACGGCTCGGGGATGCGCAGCACATCGACGAGCGCGGCATCCGGGCGCGAAGTCAGGTTCGGGTCCATCGCGGCGAGCCGGCGCCGCAGCCTGCCTTTAGCCACGCGACCCCATCATCGAGCAAAGCACCCCGGGATGTGCCGGGATCATTCCGATCAGACGCACGCCACAATGTAACCATGACCGCACCCGAGCCTCAGCGGATCTCCTCCGCACCCACCGCACAACGCATGGCGGCCCTGCTCCTGGGCATGGGCACGCTGCACTTCGTCGCGCCCAAACCCTTCGACTCGATCATCCCGGCCGAGCTGCCCGGCAGCGCCCGCTTCTACACCTACGCCTCCGGCGTCGGCGAGCTGGCCACCGGCGCCCTGCTCGCCGCGCCCCGCACCCGGCGCCTCGGCGCACTGGCCGCCGTGGCCCTGTTCATCGCCGTGTTCCCCGGCAACGTGAACATGGTCCGGCTGTGGTGGGACAAGCCCTGGCCGATGCGGATCGTGGCGATCGCCCGGCTGCCGCTGCAGATCCCGATGATCACCACGGCACTGCGGGTGTACCGCAACTCGTAGCCGCGCTACCAGAACAACTGGCTACCAACGAGTTTCACCGCCCGGCGCAGGTTCGGACCCTTCCCGAGCCGAGGTTTGGCAAGGCTATCGTTGCTGGTGACGTGCCGTTTTGATCGATATGGTCGGGATCGTGACGAATCCCAGCCATCCCTCCGAGCCGCACGTCGGATCACTGTCGTCGAAGCTGAACTGGCTGCGCGCCGGGGTTTTGGGCGCCAACGACGGCATCGTCTCCACCGCAGGCATCGTGGTGGGTGTGGCCGCGGCGACGGTGGAGCAAGCGCCGATTCTGACCGCCGGCATCGCAGGCCTGGCCGCCGGCGCAGTCTCGATGGCGTTGGGTGAGTACGTCTCGGTGAGCACGCAACGCGACACCGAACGCGCACTGCTGCGCAAGGAACGCCGCGAGTTGCGTGACGACCCGGCCGCCGAATTGGACGAGTTGAGCGCGCTCTACGAGGCCAAGGGGCTGTCGACGGCGACCGCACGCACGGTGGCCGAGGAACTCACCGACCACGACGCCTTCGCCGCGCACGCCGAGGTCGAATTGGGTATCGATCCCAAGGATCTGACCAATCCGTGGCAGGCGGCAGCATCCTCGGCGCTGTCCTTCACCATCGGTGCGCTGCTGCCGTTAATCGCGATCCTGGTCCCACCGACAACGTGGCGTATCCCGGTGACCGTGGTGGCGGTGCTGCTGGCGCTGATGCTCACCGGGGCGGTATCGGCCGGGCTGGGTGGGGCGCCGAAGGGACGCGCGGTGCTGCGCAACGTGATCGGCGGCGGCCTGGCCCTCGCGATCACCTATCTGATCGGCCTTCTGGTGGGCACCACCATCACCTGACCGGAATACATCTAGAACTCCCGGGCCCCGCTCGACGATGCCGCGGGGTCGGCCAGCAGCGCGACGAGTTCGTCCTCCCCTGGTAGCGCTTCCGGGCTGACGGTCCGCCCCGAGCGCACATAGTGGAACGCGGCCCGTACCGACTCCGGTGCGCATCCGCGCAGCGACGCCCAGGCCAGGCGGTATACCGCGAGCTGAACCGCGGCCTGCGCCATGGCTTCCGGCGTGGCCGGCGGCTCGCCCGTCTTCCAGTCGACCACGGTGGTCGTGCCGTCCTCGTCTGCGAACACCGCGTCGATACGGCCGCGCACGACGGTTGTTCGAGTCGTTCCGATCGCCATGTCGAAGGGCACCTCCACCTCGATCGGGGTGCGTGCGGCCCACGACGACATGACGAAGGCGTCCTGCAACTCGGACAGTTCGGCAGCGCTCGCACGTCCGCTGTCACTGTCCACCGCACCGGGGATGTCGTCGAGGTCGAACAGCCGTTCCGAATGGAAGAACCGCTGCACCCACTCGTGAAACGCGGTGCCCAGCAGCGCATGCGGGTCCGGGCGTTGCGGCAACCTCCGGCGCAGGCGCTGCAACGCAGCCTCCCGGTCACGGCTCAACTCCACCAAGGTGCTGACCGACACCTGGCCGGGCAGCTCAAGCGGCGCGACCTGTGGCGCACGATCCCGCTCGGCCAGAAGTGCATCGACATCGGCGGCCCAGCCCTCGGCGTCGGCGGTGTCGGTGTCGGTGTCGGTGTCAGCGGCGTGCTCCGAGCCCGCCTCCGCCCGGCTGCCGTCGGCCAACACCTGGGCCACCAGCGCCGCACCCCGGTCGACGTCGGACTCTCTGGCGGGGGCCGCCGGCCAGATCGCTTCGACAGCCTTGTCCCGCAACGGGTTGACCTCGCCGGCCGACGGGTCGGGAGCCCACTGTTCGATCTCGCCACACGGCTGCCCCTGCGCGGCCGCATCCTCGATGATGGTCTTGATCTCACACAGGAACTCCGAGGGCCCACGCGGCTTGCTTTCGGTGGCACCCCAGTGATGCCCGGAGATCAGCAGGGTGTCCTCCGAGCGGGTGATCGCGACGTAGAGCAACCGGCGCTCCTCGTCGATGCGCCGCTGCTCGAGGCTCCGTTTGTGATCAGAGATCTTGTCCGACAGGATCTTCCGGTCGTTGATGTCAGACGTGTCGAGCACGGGCACACCCAACTCCGACTCGGTCGCACGATCGCCACGCAGCAGCGGAGGCAGATCCGACGAGTCGGTGAGCCAGGTACGTGCCGATGCGGTCGACGGAAATACCCGGCCGCTGAGGTGTGGCACCGCGACCACCTGCCATTCCAGCCCCTTGGCGGCGTGCACGGTCAGGATCTGCACCCGGTCGTGCGACACCGTCAATTCGGCGGGCGCCAGGCCATTTTCGACCTCCGTCGCCACATCCAGGTAGGCCAGCAGCGCGAGCACCGACCCACCCGCGCGCCCGGCGAAATCGGCCACCAGGTCACAGAAGGTGTCGAGGTTCTCGGTCCCGGTCCAACCCGCCGCCACCGGGCGGGCCGCGCGAGCCTCGGCATCCAGTCCCGCGACCCGTCGCACCTCGGCCACCAACTCGGGCAGCGGGTGGCTCAGATGTGCCCGCAGCATGGTCAGTTCGCGCCCGAGCGCCTCGATCCGCTGATAACCCGCAGGCGAATAGTGTTCGGCGGCACCGGGATCGCAGAGCGCGTCGGCCAGACAGGCCGAGTCCGCATCCGGAGCGGCCTGAGCGACGATCTCCGCGGCGCTGGGCTCCCCCACCGGACGATCGTCGAGTTCCCTGGCCCGGCGCCACAGCGCGGCGATGTCCCGGGCACCGAACCGCCACCGCGGCCCCGTCAGCACCCGCATCACCGCGGACCCCGCGGCGGGATCGGCCACCAGCCGCAGCATCGCGACCAGGTCGGCCACCTCGGGTACCGCCAACAGTCCGGCCACCCCGACCACCTCGGCCGGCACCCCGCGGGCGCTGAGTGCCTCGGCCATCGGCGCGGCGTCGGCGTTACGCCGCACCAGCACCGCTGCGGTCGGCGTCTCCGTCCCCTGTGCCACCGCCCCGTGGTAGATCCGGGCCAGATGGTCTGCGACCCAATCACGTTCGGTCTCGACATTATTGAGCAGCGCACACCGGATGGTGCCCGGCTCGGCATCGGGCCTGGGCCGCAGTTCATGCACCGTCACCGAGCGACGCCGGGCTTCGGCCGATACCGCGTTGGCCAGATGCAGGGCACTCGGCGGGTTACGCCAACTGGTGCGCAGTTCCAGCGTCGGGGCGGGACTCCCGTCGATCAGCGGAAAGTCAGTGGTGAACCGGGGCAGGTTGGTTGCCGACGCGCCCCGCCAGCCATAGATCGACTGGATCGGGTCACCCACCGCAGTCAGTGCCAGGCCTTCGTCGACGCCTCCGCCGAACAGCGAGGACAGCGCCACCCGCTGCGCGTGCCCGGTGTCCTGGTACTCATCGAGGAGCACCACCCGGAAACGCTGCCGCAGTTGTTCACCAACCTGCGGGAAATTCGCGGCCAGCCGCGCCGCCGCGGACATCTGCATACCGAAATCCATCACCTTGTCGGCGCGCATCCGCTGGTGCAGCGCATCGATCAACGGCACCAGCTCGGTGCGTTCGGTCTGGGTGGCCAGCATCTTGAGCAGCCACTGGCTGGGCCCGCGGTCACGCTGATAGGGGCCGGCAGGCAGGGTGTGCACCAACCGCTCCAGCTCCACGTGCGTATCACGCAGTTGATCGGTGTCCACCAGGTGCTCGGCCAGCGCGCCGGCCAGGCGCAGCACCATGCCGGTGACAGCGGCCGGGGTCTTCTCGATGGCCAACTCCCCCGGGTGCGCACACACCACATCGAAGGCCAGCTGCCACAGCTCCGTCTCACTGAGCAGCCGGGTGTCCGGCTCGACCGGGAGCAGCAGCCCGTGCTCGCGCAGCAGGGTGCCGGCGAACGCGTGATAGGTACTGACCGTGGCGATTTCATCGGCGCCGCCGGGCACCGGCGCCAGACCGGCACCGGCAAGGCGGGCCAGCCGGGTCCGGACTCGGCGCAGCAACTGGCCCGCGGCCTTGCGGGTGAAGGTCAGGCCCAGTACTTGTGAGGGGGTGGCATAGCCATTGGCCACCAACCAGACGACCCGGGCCGCCATGGTCTCGGTCTTACCGGCGCCCGCGCCCGCGATGACCACCAACGGTCCCGGCGGTGCGGCGATCACCGCGGCCTGCTCCTCGGTCGGCGGGAACAGTCCCAGCGCGGAGGACAATTCGGCCGGGCTGTACCGCACGGCGGCCTGTGCGGATTCCGTCATGACCGGTCCCCCGCAGCCTGGGCCGGGCACGACGAACGCACCGGGCAGTTCGCGCAACCGTCGTTGACGCGGGCCACGAACTGCGGCCCGGCGGTGGCCGCCGCCGCACTGCTGACCGTGCCCAGCCAATCGGCACGAGTGTCTGGTGTCATCGGATCCTGTTCGCGTTCGGTGGCGCCCGCCGCACCTGCCTTGCCCAGGTATACCAACCGGCCCCCGCCCGGCTGATCCCCCTGCGGCAGTAGTCCCGCGGCCACCGCCAGCTGATACGTGGCCAGCTGGGCGTGCTTCTGCGCGTCGTCCTTGGTGACCGGACTCTTACCGGTCTTCAGGTCGACCACGACGAGCCGATCCGCCTGATCCCGCTCGAGCCGATCCAGCCGGCCCCGCACCCGAACGCCCGGCCCGTCGGGACCCGGCTCGACGAGCACGCCCTCGACGTCGATCTCGGTGGAAACCTCGGTCAGCTGTGCCCGGGAGTCCGCGCGCCACCTGGTGAAGGTTTCCAGCATCTCGCGGTGGCGGGACAACTCGTTGTCCGAGTACCACCTTGCCTCGAAAGGCAGGTCTTCCCAGACCTTTTCCAGGTCGTTGACCAGCTGGCTCTCGGTCTTTCCGGAGTCGGCGACCAGCGCATGCAGCAATGAGCCGACCGTCGAACGCACGTCGCGCCCGTCACTGCCGCCGTGGCGCTCCAGCAGCCAGCGCAGCGGGCAGTCGGTGAGCATCTGCAGCGTGGACGGCGACAACACAACCTCAGGCGCCACGCCATCGGTCTCAGACCACAGCGGCTCCTCGGTAGACAACGCCGTCATGGTGTGCCATTGCGAAGGATCCGCCCCCGGCACACCGGCTGCGGCCAGCCTGGCCAACTGAGTTGCCGCGCAGGACCGGGACTCGTCGTCGACAGCACCCTCCGGCGCGCACACGACCGCCCGCAGCCGGCCGACCACCGCCGACGGCAACAGCACCCGCGGTGCGGCCAACGGCGGAAGCGGAACGGATTCCGTTGCCACCTCGGCCAGTTCGGCACAGAACAAAGACGGCAGCAACGATTCGTCCCCGCCATCGCTGTCGACCGCGGTCACCAGCAGCCGGGTCCGGGCCCGCCCCATCGCTGCCATCAACAGCCGCCGTTCCTCGGCGAGTAGAGGGGCGCGGGTCGACACTGCGCGGTCATCGGGCGCGGCCACCCCGTCGAGCACATCAACCAGATTCTGCGTACCCAGGATCCCGCCGCGCGGAATGGTATTGGGCCACAGTCCTTCCTGCACTCCGGCGATCACCACGAAGTCCCATTCGCGGCCGAGTGCAGCATGCGCGCTGAGCACCGAGACCGCGTCAGGCCTGGTGTTCGAATCCGAGGCCGACATCGACGAGCCCAAGGTCGCCACATGGTCCACCAGCCCGCGCAGCGATGCCCCCGCCGTGCGGCTCACAAACTGATCGGCCACATCGAACAGGGTGGTCACCGCGTCGAGGTCACGGTCGGCCTGGGCACCGATGGTGCCGCCCCGCTCACTGGCGGCCAGCCAGCGCGGCTGCAACCGGCAGGCGTTCCAGACCTGCCACAAGGTGTGGCGCGGATCGGCGCCGTCCCGTTGGCTGCGACGGGCGGCGGCCAGCACCGACCGCAGCCGGCGCAGCGGCTTGACGTGTTCGGCCGACAACCCGGCCGGCTCCGCGTCGATGGCCGCAACGAGCAGATCGGTGAAATCCTTTGGTGGCGTGGAGCCATCGGCACGTCGCAGCGCCCGTCGCAACTGCCGCAGGGTCACCGGGTCGACGCGTCCGATCGGACCGGTGAGCAGGTTGATCGCGCTGTCGCCGTCGAGTCTCCCGGCCGCCGCCACCTCCAACACCGTCAGCAGGGCCGCGACCGCAGGCTGCTGGGCCAGCCCCAGATCGGCACCCGTGGCGTGCACCGGCACCCCGGCCCCACTCAGTGCCCGCGCCAGAGCCGCGCCTACCCGCGGAACCGAACGCACCACCACCGCCATCTCCGACCAGGGCACCCCGTCCACCAGATGAGCACGGCGCAGTGCGTCGGCGATGTAGGCGTTCTCGGCATGCGGCGTGGCCGCCAACCGCATGGTCACCTCACCTTGTCCATGCTCGGGGTTGCCTTCCATCGCGCGCCCGGCCCCCACACCGGGCAGCCGGCGGGCGATACCCGAGATCGCCGCAGCGACCGCGGGGGCACAGCGGCGTGACTCGGTGAGGATGATCGCCGGGGCATCCTCGCCGCCGTGATCGCGCAACAACACCGGATCGGCGCCGCGGTAGGAGAACACCGTCTGGTCCGGGTCACCCGCGATCACGGTCAAGCCCGCCCCGGCAGCCAGCACCCGCACCAACAACGCGGCCTGTGGGTCGAGGTGCTGGGCGTCGTCGACCAGCAGCAGGCTGATCCGCGCCCGCTCGGCGGCCAGCAGATCCGCGTCGGTCCCGAGCGCCTCCAGCGCCGCACCGACCAGTTCGGCTGCCCCCAGCGCGGGGACCGTGGCCTGCGGTGCGGCCATCCCGACGGCCGACCGCAACAGCATGATCTGCTCGTAGGCCTGGGCAAACCGGCCCGCCGCCAACCATTCCGGACGTCCCGCCGAACGGCCCAGCCGTTGCAGGGCACGCGGATCCACGCCGCGCTCGGTGCAGCGGGCCATCAGATCACGCAGCTCGGTGGCGAAGCCCGCGGTACTCAGCGCGGGCCACAGCTGCTCGGGCCAGCCCACGAGGGAATCCGCGCCGTCCTCGATATCTCCGGCCAGCAGTTCCCGGATGATGCCGTCCTGTTCAGCAGTGGTGATCAGCCGCGGCGGCGGATCACCGTTGCGCTGAGCCGCCAGCCGCAGCAGCGCGAACGCATAGGAATGCACGGTGCGCACCATCGGTTCCCGTACGACACCGTGCGTGCCCGCCCCGAGCAGGCGGGCGGTGATGGCGGCCCTGGCCTCGCCCCGCAACCGGGCCGAACCGGTCAGCAACAGCACCGACTCGGGATCGGTGCCTGCCGCGATGTGCTCGACCGCGGTGTGGATCAACAGCGAGCTCTTGCCGGTGCCCGGCCCGCCCAACACCCGCACCACACCACCGCGCCCCGGTACCAGCAGCTCGGTGCCGGCCAGTGCCGGTTCGATGTGGTGTGTGGTCATGGAGGAGATGACACCAGAAGGGACCGACAAGTAGCGGAGCGGATTGGAGCGAAAGGCCCGACAAGTAGCGGAGCGGATTGGAGCGAAAGGCCCGACAAGTAGCGGAGCGGATTGGAGCGAAAGGCCCGACAAGTAGCGGAGCGGATTGGAGCGAAAGGCCCGACAAGTAACGGTGCCGCGACTCCTGGCAGCATGAACGGATGTCAGCCGACAAGTTGCACGTCCACCGTTACGGTCCCGCCGATCCGGCCCGTCTGTTGCTCGTCCACGGATTGACCGGACACGGGGAACGCTGGAAGACATTGGCCGAACAACACCTGCCCGAGGTGGCCGTGCTGGCGCCAGATCTGCTCGGGCACGGCCGCTCGTCGTGGGCCGCCCCGTGGACGCTCGACGCCAATGTCGAGGCCCTGGCATCGCTGTTGGACGGTCCGACGCTGGTGGCCGGGCATTCGTTCGGCGGTGCGGTGGCACTCAATCTCGCTGCCGCACATCCCGATCTGGTCAGCGGGCTGCTGCTGTTGGACCCTGCGGTCGAACTCGACGGCGAATGGATGCGTGACATCGCCGATTCCATGTTGGCCTCGCCCGACTATCCCGACCGCGCCGAGGCACGCGCGGAGAAGGCCAACGGTTCGTGGGGCGAGGTAGCACCGGATGAGTTGGACCGTGACCTCGACGAGCACCTCGTCGAACTACCCGGCGGCCGCTACGGGTGGCGGATCAGCATCCCGGCGATGATGTCGTATTGGAGCGAGCTGGCCCGCCCGGTTGCGCTGCCGCGCAAGGGCACACCCACGGTGCTGGTTCGCGCTACCCGCACCAGCCCGCCGTATGCGCGGGACGGTCTCATCGGCGCACTCAGCAGACAACTTGGCCCGGACTTCACCCTGCTGGATTGGGACTGCGATCACATGGTGGCCCAGGCCAAGCCCGCCGAGACCGCGAAGCTGATCCTCGAGCAACTGGGCTGACATGCCCGCCGTCACCGAGGAACAGGTGGAGACCGTGCGCGCACTGGTCGCCGCGATCCCGTCGGGCCGCGTCTGCACGTACGGCGACATCGCCGATGCCGCAGAGCTTTCCAGTCCGCGAATCGTCGGTTGGATCATGCGGACAGACTCCTCGGACCTGCCCTGGCACCGGGTGATCCCGGCATCGGGGCGCCCGGCCCCGCACCTGGCGACCCGGCAGTTGGAACGGCTGCGCGCCGAAGGGGTGCTCGCCGTCGACGGGCGGGTCCGCCTGACCGAGTACCGCCACCGGTTCTGACCGCGAACAGACACATAGGTACCCGGAAGTGGTCGAAACGGGGTACTGCCGCGTCTGCTTGCGGGAGAAAGGTGAGTTACAGGATCAGCCGGACCAGCGAGGCAGTGCGGGCCAGGCCCGGGAAGGCCGCGGCAGTCGACCGCGGGTGCAGCGCGTGAACGGCGAGGCGGAACATCAACGCCCGCAACAACATCTGCGGCCATTCGGGCAGTGACTGCCACCGCTCGACCAGCCCGTCGTCGGCGTCGCCCCAGGACAGTGCGTCGATCACCACGACCCCGGCAGCCCACGGGGCGGGGCGCCAGTACGGGGTGATGTCGGTGATTCCCGGCGCGGCCGTCCCGGCGAAAAGCACTGTGCCGTAAAGGTCACCGTGGACCAGTTGACTGGAGCTCTTGGTCGGCCTGCGCAGGCCGGCCAACTGATTGATCAGTTCGACCGAGCGCTGACCGTCTGACGAACCGGGCGAGACCCTCGCGCCGGGCGGCAACGAATGCAGCGGCCGGTCCTCCCAGGCCGCCCGGTCGGCGGCGATGAACACGTCGACGTCAGCCCATGGCGCGACGGGCGGTTGGGTGAGGAAGCGGGGCCGCTCCAGCTTCGCGGTGGCCTCGTGCAATCGCACTGCGGCCGACACCACCTCGTCGTGACGGGGCTCGGGAGTCCCGGCGACGAAGGTGTCGGCACGCCACCCGGCGACCACGTAGCGGCCGTCCGTCGAGCGGACCGGGCGGGCCAGCCGCACGCCGTCGATGAACAGCGATTCCCGCACCTTGGCCGACCACGCCGCACGGGCGTGCTCGGGCACCATCGACATCACAACCTCGCCGCAGCGCCAGCCACCCTCCCAGCCTGAGCCGAGCGGTACCGGGCGCACCCCGGACAGGCCGAACGCCGCCAGCACATGTTCCGGCGGCCGTTCCACACTCACAACCTCAGCCTAAGGTGTGGACCGGCAAACCAGCCGTCAGTACATCACCATGTCGGGCTCGAGTTGCTTGGCCCAGGCCACAATTCCGCCCTGCAGATGCACCGCGTCGGAGAAACCGGCCTGTTTGACGATGGCGAGCACCTCAGCGGAACGTATCCCGGTCTTGCAGTACAGCACCGGTGTCCGGTCCACCGGGAGCTTGGCCAGTGCGTCACCCGACTCGAACGTCGGCTTCGGGATCAGCTCGGCGCCCTCGATGTGATTGATATCCCACTCGACGGGCTCGCGGACATCGATCAGCGCCAACGGTTTCCCGGAATCGATGAGCTCCTTGAGCTCCAGCGGGGTGACCGTCGACCCGGCAGCGGCCTCCGCGGCGGCATCCGAAACCACACCGCAGAAGGCTTCGTAATCGATCAACTCGGTGATCTTGGGAGTCGCCGGGTCCTTGCGGATCCGGATGGTGCGGTAGGTCATGTCCAGCGCGTCATAGACCATCAGCCGGCCCAGCAGTGGCTCGCCGATGCCGGTGATGAGCTTGATTGCCTCGGTCCCCATCACCGACGCGATCGAGGCGCACAGGATGCCCAGCACGCCACCTTCGGCGCACGAGGGCACCATGCCCGGCGGCGGCGGCTCGGGATAGAGGTCGCGGTAGTTCAGGCCGAGACCGTCGGGAGCGTCCTCCCAGAACACCGATACCTGACCCTCGAACCGGTAGATCGAACCCCACACATAAGGCTTGCCTGCCAGCACCGCGGCATCGTTGACCAGGTAGCGGGTGGCGAAGTTGTCGGTGCCGTCGAGGATCAGGTCGTACTGGCTGAACAGCTCCACCGCATTGTCGGGTTCCAACCGGAACTCGTGCAGATTCACCGTCACCAGCGGGTTGATCTCCAGCACCGACTCCTTGGCGCTCTGCGCCTTGGATCGCCCGATGTCGGACTGACCGTGGATGATCTGCCGCTGCAGATTGGACTCGTCGACGACATCGAACTCGACGATGCCGATGGTGCCCACCCCGGCCGCGGCCAGGTACAGCAATGTCGGTGAACCGAGCCCACCGGCCCCGATCACCAGCACCTTGGCATTCTTCAGCCGCTTCTGCCCGATCACGCCGACATCCGGAATGATCAGGTGCCGGCTGTAGCGCGTCACTTCTTCGCGCGTCAGCTCGGCGGCCGGCTCGACCAACGGCGGTAACGACACGTCCAAATTCGCGGACACCGGATGTCTCCTCAGTTTCAGATGATCAGTTCATCGTCCCAGCTGCTCGTACCCACAACGGTAATCCGGTGCCGATGCTTCCCGTGCCCCGCCCACCGCGATCGCTCCGGCCACGTGTCCAGCCACCGATCTCGACGCCCGTGCCGCGCGGCGAATCCCACCACGGCGGCGGCGGTCAGGCGATCGGGTACGGCCAGGGATTGAACTTGCAGGTCAGACCATCGGCCGTGACAGTTCCGGGGTCGAACTTGGCGGCATCGTCATTCGAGGTGGAGAACGTCTGCTGCATCATGATCGGCGCCAGCTTCCCGTTGGCTTCACAGGCTTCATGGCGCTGGTACCCGATGGCGTGACCAACCTCATGGTTGATCAGGTACTGGCGGTAGGACCCGATGTCCCCCTGGAACGGCACCGCACCGCGCACCCAACGAGCCTCGTTGACGAAGACGCGGGGCTGATGCCCGTCGTACGACGGGTTGTAGCAGGACGATTCCAGCTCGATGTCGTAGCCACAGCCCTCCCGGACCGTCATCGGAGAGGTCAGCGACACCCGGAAATCGGGTTCGACACCGCTGGTCTCATCGACCCGGGTGAAGGCGAACAGCCCGTTGTGCGTCCAGCTCTTCGGATTGGCCAGGGTCTCGCTGACCATCCGGGCAAAACCGTCGTCACCTCCGAACGCGGTGGTGTCGACTCCGTCCTCGACCTCGACGCTGTAGGTGAACGACTTCGTGGTGCCCTGGCCGATCTTGGGAGTGGTGCCCGGCACGATCCGCCAGGTCCGGGCGCCGGCCTCGGTGAACTGGCCGCCGGCGGGCAGGATCCCGGTGGGCAGGTTCGCGTCGAACTGGGTCAGGCCCTTGGGCGGCGCGCCGATGATCGAGGTGCTGGCCACATCGATCGTGGGAGGGCCCTGCACCGGGCCCTCCTCTTCCTGCGCGGAGTGCGGCGCGCTGGTGCCGGTGATCGTCTGGTACATGACCACCACGGTCAGCACGATGAGGACCGGCAGCGCATACGCGCGCCAGCCGTAGGTGGACACGAAGCGGCCGATCCACGTCTGCTTACGCCACTGCTGGTGGTCGTCGCGGTTGGATCTGGCTCGTCCTGAATCGGAGGCAATCGGATCTCGCTGAGCGCGTAGCGGCTCCCGCCACTCGTTGCGCAGCGCCGGGACACGGCCACCCCCGCGACGTCCCGGGTCGTAGGTCACCGGACCAGAATGGCACAGAGTCCTGTGGATGGGTTCGGAGCGCAGCTATGCCGTGACCTCGCCGGTGTCATTTCGAAATCCATGCCGTTTCGCATCGCCCGCACGACGGCAGTGACGAGTCACGGTAGTAGTGTCGGTGCGATCAGCGGCTCGGATGAACATGTCCAAGTGCGCCAGAGCAATACAGATTGAGGACCTGATGAGCGATCTCGCCAACACCGCCGAGAGGAGAGGCGACAAGCCTGCGACCGGTGGTCGACGCGGCAACCGCCTGCCTCGTGATGAGCGGCGCGGACAGCTGTTGGCAGCCGCCAGCGAGGTATTCGTCGAACGCGGATACCACGCGGCAGGGATGGATGAGATCGCCGAACGCGCGGGTGTGAGCAAACCCGTTCTGTATCAACACTTCTCGTCGAAGCTCGAGCTGTACCTGGCAGTGCTGCAGCGCCATGTCGACAACCTGGTGTCCGGCGTGCGCCAGGCCTTGCGCACCACGACCGACAACCGGCAGCGGCTGCGTGCCGCGGTCGAGGCGTTCTTCGATTTCATCGAGCACGACAGCCAGGGGTACCGGCTGATTTTCGAGAATGACTACGTCAGCGAGCCGCAGGTGGCGGCTCAGGTGAAGGTGGCAACCGAGGCCTGCACCGATGCGGTGTTCGATCTGATCAGCCGCGATTCCGGTCTGGAGGCGCACCGCGCCAGGATGATCGCGGTCGGACTGGTGGCCATCAGCGTCGACTCGGCGCGGTACTGGCTGACCAATGAACGGCCGATCGACCGGAATACCGCCGTGGACGGCACGGTGCAGTTCGCCTGGGGCGGACTGTCACACGTGCCACTCACGCGGTCGTAGAACTCAGGCGGATTCCGCCCCCACGCCGAAACCGACCCGACGCACGTCGGCGGCGCCGATCTCCACATAGGCGATCCGGCTGTTCTGCACCAGGAATCGCCGTCCCTTCTCATCGGTCAACGCCAGCACACCCGAATCCTTGGCGAGTGCGTCGGTGACCTGCTGCTCCACCTCGGTGGGTGTCTGCGCGCTGTTGAAGGTGAGCTCGCGCGGGCTGTCCGTGACACCGATTTTGACCTCCACGCTGGACCCTTCTTTCTTTCTCACAACGTTTGTCGACTTCCCTGAGCAGGCTAGTGGACGGTCGGACCCGCCTGCCGCGAGCGGGGCTGGACAAGAGGTACGCCGTGCGCGAAACACAGATACCGAACCGAGTCCGGACCGTGACCGACACGCACCGAACTCAACCTCATCTGTCACTTTCGTCTCGATAGCATCAGTTTCGATATTGGACGAGACGACTGGGACAGCCGCATGACCAGGCACTATTCGCCGTATGACACCACTCCGACCGAGCGCTTCGGGGATCACCCGTATGAGTCGGGCGGGTACTCCGGCCATACCTCGGCCGGCTACAACTACAGCCCAGAGTCGGACCATTCGGTCGATTACGACGCCGACTACGACGACTACGACGACGAGGTCACGTTCTACGAGGACCCCATCGACCGGCGCTGGATCTGGGTGGCCGCTGTGGCCGGCGCGATCCTGTTGATCGCGGTGATCTGCACCGTGGTGATCCTCGGCGGCGGGGACAGCGGTTCGGTGTCGGCCACGCTGACCTCACCGGCGGCCCAGCCGACACAGACCACCCAACCGGCCCAGGACGCCACCTCCAAGCCGGTCCCGCCGCGCGCAGCACCGACGGCGCCGCTGTCCCCCGAAACCGTGACCACGGTGACGCCGTCACCCAGTGCCACCGCGGCGCCTGCGCCCGTCGCCCCGCCGGCCGAGGCGGCCCCACCCGCAGCCGCCGTGAGTCCGAACACCATCACCTACCGGGTGACCGGCAACCGGCAGCTCATCGACCTGGTGACCATCGTCTACACCGACGCGCAGGGCGCCCTGCAGACCGACATCAACGTCGCGCTGCCCTGGGCCAAGACCGTCGTGCTCAACCCCGGCGTCACGCTCAAGTCGGTGACCGCGACCAGCGTCGCGGGTCAGCTCAACTGCTCGATCACCGACGCGGCGGGCGGCGTGATCATGGCGCAGAACAACAACACGATGATCACCACCTGCACGCAGTAGAGACAGAACCTCTCAGCGGCGACTGGGTCTGGCGGATATCTACGCCAGGCCCAGTTCCTGCATCCGGGACTGATGGGTGTTCTGCAGCCTGCCGAAGAACTCGGCCAGCTGGGTCAGGCCCTCGCCGCTCGACATCACCAGGTCGACCAGTTCGTCGTGATCGGCCAGCACGAACTGCGCCTGGGTGACGGCCTCACCGAGCAGTCGACGCGCCCACAGCGCCAGTCGGTGCCGCTGGCGATCGCTGGCAGTCACCGCCGCGCGCACCTCGGCGACCACGAACTGCGAATGCCCGGTTTCGGACAGCACCGCGCGCACCACTTTGGCCACCTGCTCGGGTAACGCGTCAGCGATCTCCAGGTAGAAATCCGCCGCCAGCGCATCACCGATGTAGGTCTTGACCAACGCCTCCAGCCAGGTGCTCGGCGTAGTCATCCGGTGGTAGTTCTCCAGCACCGAGGCGTATTTCGTCATCGCCGAAACGACGTCAACTCCCCTGTGCTCCAACGCATCCCGAAGCAATTCGTAGTGACCCATCTCCGCAGCGGCCATGCTCGCCATGTTGATCCGGCCACGCAGGTTCGGCGCCATACGCGCCTCTTCGGTAAGCCGGTAGAACGCCGCGACCTCGCCGTAGGCCAGCACCGCGAACAACTCGTTGACCCCGGGATGATCCGCCGTCACGCCCGAATCGACCGGTTCTGCGATCCGTTCCGCGGCAGGCTGAGGCGAATTCATGAAGCCAACTCTAGACGCCGTCGGGAGACCTGGATCGGCTGGCAAATCGGTCCACATCCCGCGACCAGCTACAATGGCAGACGGTAACGGCTTCGAGCCGACTGTTTCAGCGCCCGAACCGCTACCAGGAAATGTGCGTGCACGCAGTTGGCCCGCCCTGTGGAGCTGGGCCCAGCGGATCGGCAGCGCCGATGGATACGACCCGTATCCGGTGAACCCGACCGTTGTTTCATCGTCAAAACTCCGTGTGCGCTGGATGCCCGTGAGGTTTGACAGTGAAAGGCCACCTCTTCCAACCATGACTCATGTAAATAAAACGTTTGCCGAGCTCGGCGTCCGCGACGAAATCGTCCGCGCCCTCCGTGAGACCGGTATCGAACACCCCTTTGCCATCCAGGAACTGACCCTCCCGCTCGCGCTTGCCGGCGACGATCTGATCGGTCAGGCCCGCACCGGTATGGGCAAGACCTACGCCTTCGGTGTCCCGCTGCTGCATCGCATCTCCACCGACGAGACCCGCCCGCTCAACGGCACCCCCCGTGCCCTGATCGTCGTGCCCACCCGTGAGCTCTGCATTCAGGTCTATGGCGACCTCGCCGGAGCGGCCAAGTACGTCACCACGGGCGATCGCAAATTCTCCGTGACCTCGATCTACGGCGGCCGTCCCTACGAGCCCCAGATCGAAGCGCTGCGCAAGGGCGTCGACGTCGTCGTCGGCACCCCGGGCCGCCTGCTCGACCTGGCCCAGCAGGGGCACCTCCAGCTCGGCGGACTGTCCGTGCTCGTGCTCGACGAAGCCGACGAGATGCTGGACCTGGGCTTCCTGCCCGACATCGAGCGCATCCTGCGGCTGACCCCGGACGATCGTCAGTCGATGCTGTTCTCGGCCACCATGCCCGACCCGATCATCACGCTGGCCCGCACGTTCATGAACCAGCCGACTCACATCCGGGCCGAGGCCCCGCACTCGGCGGCCACCCACGACACCACCGAGCAGTTCGCCTATCGGGCCCACGCTCTGGACAAGTCCGAGCTGGTGAGCCGGATCCTGCAGGCCGAGGGCCGCGGCGCCACGATGATCTTCACCCGCACCAAGCGCACCGCACAGAAGGTGTCCGACGAGCTCGCCGAGCGTGGATTCAAGGTCGACGCCGTGCACGGCGATCTCGGCCAGGGTGCCCGCGAGAAGGCACTCAAGTCGTTCCGCAGCGGCGCCGTCGACGTGCTGGTCGCGACCGACGTCGCGGCACGGGGTATTGACATCGACGACGTCACACACGTCATCAACTACCAGTGCCCCGAGGACGAGCAGGCCTACGTGCACCGCATCGGACGCACCGGCCGCGCCGGCAAGACCGGTGTCGCCATCACCCTGGTCGACTGGGACGAACTGGGCCGGTGGGAAACGATCGACAAGGCGCTGGGCCTGAACTGCCCCGATCCGGCAGAGACCTATTCCAGCTCACCGCATATCTACGAAGAGCTGGGCATCCCGACCGACGCCACGGGCACCATCGGCGAGCCCGTCAAGGCCAAGGCCAAGGCCAAGCGCAGCCCCGACGAGAAGCGCATCTCCTCGGCCGACTCCGAGGGCCGGCCGGCCAAGACCCGGACCCGCAACCGTCGGCGTACCCGCGGCGGCGAGGCGGCCTCCGGTCACCCCGAAGGCGCCGCCCCGGCAGCCGAGAGCACCGATTCCGCACCGGTCACCGACTCGGAGGACACCGCCGGCGATGCATCGTCCGCCGGACGACGTCGACGTCGGCGCCGCCCCCGGAAGACCGAGACCGCCACGGCCGGCTGACCGGCGCACGCCAGACAAGACCGGTCAGTGGTCAAACCCGAACGCCGCACCCGCGGCGACATGGCCGCCGCGGCGGCAATCGTCGCGATCGTCGCGCTGGCGGCCGGCCTGATCTGGTGGACGAGTGACGCCCGGGCCACCATCAGCAGACCGGCTGCAGCGCCCGTTCCCTACCTGACGCCGGCCCACGAGGTACCGGCCGGGCTGCAGCAGTTGTGGACCGCCGACAGCCCTCGGACCACCGAACCCGTGCTCGCCGGCGGATCGGTGGTGACCGCCGAGGGTTCCACCGTCGAAGGCCGTGACCCCGCCAGTGGCGCCGTGCTGTGGAGCTACGCCCGCGACCTCGAACTGTGCGGTGTGACGGCGGTGTACCAGTACGCGGTCGCGGTGTATCCCGATGTCCGCGGCTGCGGACAGGTCAGCACCGTCGACGGCAAGACCGGCAGGCGCGGGCCTGCCCGCACCGCCTACGCCGACCCCGAAGTTCAGCTGACGTCCGACGGCTCCACGGTGCTCTCGGCCGGGGACAGTCGACTTGAGCTGTGGCGCTCGGACATGGTCCGGATGCTGTCCTATGGTGCGCTGGACGCCCGCATCAAGCCCGACGTGCCGGCATCACCGGTATGCCGCCAGCTGTCGGCAGCAGCGAATTCCTCGGCCGTGTCGGTGCTGGAATCGTGCCCGAAGAGCAAGTTCATCCGGCTGACGCTGCTGCGCCCAGCCGACGAAGAAGACACTCCCGAAGTGCGCTACGTCGAACTGCAGGACATCACCGACGAGTCCGGGGCCAAGGTGATCGCGGTGTCCGGCACCACGACCGCGGTGTATCTGCCCACACCGAGGCCGATGGTCAACGTCATCGACGAGACCGGAAAGACGCTTGCCAGCCTGCCGCTGGCCAAGCCTGCGGCGCCGCAGTCGACGACCACCCGAGCCGGGGATCTGATCACCTGGTGGACCGGCGACTCGGTTCTGGTGTTCAGCACCAACGGAGGGTCCGGCCTTCAGTACAAGTTCACCGTCAGCCCGTCGGGGCCGCATCTTCCGGTCGGGCCCGCCACGGTGATGGCCGGTCGGTTATTGGTTCCGGTCAGCGACGGTTACGACGTCTTCGACCAGGAGACCGGAGCCGGCCAGCGGCACATCGCACTGCCGCGTAGCCCCAGCGTGTCGCCGGTGGTGCCGGTGGCGGCCGGTGACACCGTGCTCGAACAGCGCGGCACGCAACTGGTGGCCCTCGGCGCGAACTGAACCGGACGTCCGGCTCAGCCGATATCGATCACGATCACCGTGGTGTTGTCGCTGCCGCCGGCGTCGTTGGCGACCTGGACCAGCCGCTGCGCAACGACCTCGGGGTCGTCCTCTGCGGCGGCGTCGACGATGTCGGCATCATCCGCACCGGCGAACAATCCGTCACTGCTGATCAACAGCCGGTCTCCCGGACGACACTCCAGATCGAACAGATCGGGCCGGATGGCGGGGCCGATACCGAGCGCCCGGGTCAGCAGATGCCGGTGCGGGTGGAAGCGGGCCTCTTCACGGGTGATCTCACCGGCCCGCACCAGCTCTCCGGAAACACTGTGATCGTTGGTCAGCTGACTCATCGCGCCCTCGCGGATCAGGTTGAGCGGCGAATCCCCGATGTTGATGGCCAGCGGCCCGCCCTGCTCGTCGCCGAAGAACGCCACCACGGTCAGCGTGGCACCCGAACTGGTACCCGACGCGCTGACATGCGCGAAAACCTGTTCATTGGCCTGCTGGACCGCCCCGATCAGGCCGTCGCGGTCGGGCGCGGCGGTGAAGCCTGCGGCGAGCGCCTCCACCGCGATCCGGCTGGCGTGGTCACCTTCGGGTCCGAAACCGTCGGCCACCGCGTACAGAATGCCGTCGGCGAGCAGCGAATCCTGGTTGCTCTCCCGCACCGGGCCCTGGTCGGTGGCCGTCGCGGACCGTAGCACCGAAGCCATGGAGTTCGTCCTCTCGTCGCTCCGGCGACCCCCTGCCACCGGAAAAGGCACTGTTCACCGAGCCGCCCGTTGCTGACCGGTACCTCCGGTCGGAATAGGGCGATCCCCGCGACAGGCATGCGTGCTCCGCGGAGCAACCTCGCCGTGCGCGCCTGGGCAACCTGGTCTGTCCATGGGACTGCTCCCTACACCACCTCAGGTGCGAAGGTCGGCAGCTTCTTGCCGGACTTCCAGTGTTTGAGCAGGGCCTGGGCCAGCTCACGATAGGCCAGCCCGCCCTTGCTCTTGCGGCCGGCCAGCACCGAGGATCCCGATGCGCTGGCCTCGGCGAACCGCACGGTGCGCGGAATCGGCGGAGCCAGTACGGGCAGTTCGTACCGGTCAGCGACATCCAGCAGCACGTCACGGCTGTGCGTGGTGCGCGAATCGTAGAGCGTCGGCAGCGCGCCGAGCAGTGCCAGCTCGGGGTTGGTGATCTGCTGTACGTCGGAGATCGTGCGCAGGAACTGGCCCACGCCGCGGTGGGCCAGGGTCTCGCACTGCAACGGCACGATCACCTCGTTCGCGGCCGTCAGACCGTTGAGCGTCAACACGCCCAGAGATGGCGGGCAGTCGATGATCACCACGTCGAAATCGTCGGAAACCTTGGCCAAGGCCCGTTTGAGCGCATACTCCCGCCCGGCCCGCATCAGCAGCATTGCTTCGGATCCAGCCAGATCGATGTTGGCCGGCAGCAGCGTCATCCCCTCGGCCGTCTCGACCAGCGCCGCCCCCGGCTCGACGTCGCCGAGCAATACCTCGTGTACCGACACCGGCAGCTTGTCCGGGTCGTGGCCCAATGAAAACGTCAGACAGCCTTGCGGATCCAGATCGACCAGCAGCACCCGCCGACCCTGCTCGGACATCGCCGCACCCAGCGACGCCACCGTCGTCGTCTTGGCTACCCCACCCTTTTGATTGGCGACCGCTAATACTCGCGTCACACCTTCATCCAAGCACGCTCCCGGCGGCATTGCCGGAACGTGCGGCAGAATCGCCGGTGTGAGCGACCGCCTGCACCGCCTGATCCTGCTTCGCCACGGCGAGACCGAATGGTCGGCTACCGGCAGGCACACCGGCCGCACCGAGCAGAATTTGACCGAAACCGGACGGGAGCAGGCCGTGCTGGCCCGCCCGGCACTCGCCGAGTTGCAGCTGACCGAGCCACTGGTGATCAGCAGCCCGCGGCGCCGCGCGCTGGACACCGCCGAACTGGCCGGACTGCATGTCGACGAGATCGACCCCGAGCTGTCCGAATGGGATTACGGCGACTATGAGGGACTGACCACACCTCAGATCCGCGAAAGCGTGCCCGACTGGCTGGTGTGGACACATGGCTGTCCCGGCGGCGAGAGCGTCGATCAGGTTTCCGCCCGTGCCGACCGCGCGATCGGCACGGCGCTGGATCATCTGGCCACCCGAGACGTGGTGTTCGTCGGGCACGGGCATTTCTCCCGGGCGATGTTGACCCGCTGGGCGGAACTGCCGGTGTCCGAAGGGATCCGGCTGTCGATGGTGCCGGCATCGCTGGCAGTCTGCGGATTCGAGCACGGTGTGCGTCAGATCACCGCGCTCGGGCTGACCGGTCACCCCAACCCGTGCCTGTCGCAGTGAACCCGTCGTTCGTGTTGGCCGGGCCGAAGGGCGCCGTCCTGGCCGAGGGGGTGCGCACCGGATTCGCCTATATCGCCGACGCCCAGGCCGCGCTGCGGTCGGGTACGCCAATAGTGCTGGGCGCGTTGCCATTCGATCCGGCCACACCGGCCGCGTTGTACGAACCCGATGCGGTCCGGTTCACCGATGTGCTCCCGGACTGGCCCGTGAATCCGTCCCCGACGGTGGTGGAGCGCGAAACCCTGCCACCGGGATCGGTGCACCGCGAGCGGGTGGCCGAGGCGATCCGGCGGCTGCAGGATCCGCAGATCCCGATCGACAAGGTGGTGCTGGCCCGCTCGCTGCGCCTGTCCACGGATTCCGCATGGGACGTCCGGACCGTGTTACGCCGACTGGCCGACGCCGACCCCGCCGCCACCGTCTACCTGGCCGATCTGTCTCCGGCGGGCGGCGCGAATGCCGGCACGGCCCTGGTGGGCGCGAGCCCCGAACTGTTGGTGGCGCGCGAGGGCGAGACGGTGATCTGCCAGCCCTTCGCCGGGTCGGCACCACGCTCGGCCGATCCTGCCGTGGACGCCGCCAACGCGACCGCGCTGGCGGCTTCGGCGAAGAACCGCCACGAGCACCAACTGGTGGTCGACATGATGCGTCGGGCGCTCGAGCCCTTGTGCGTCGAGCTGCAGATCGCCGAGGAACCACAGCTGCACGGCACCGACGCACTGTGGCACCTGAGCACCCCCGTGGTGGGCCGTCTTCGCGAAAAAGACACCACCGCAATCGATCTGGCACTCGCACTGCACCCCACCCCCGCGGTCGGCGGGGTGCCGACCGACCGCGCCGCCGCACTGATCGGCGAACTGGAGGGCGATCGCGGGTTCTACGCGGGCGCCGTGGGCTGGTGCGACAGCAGCGGCGACGGGCGCTGGGTGGTGTCGATCCGGTGTGCGGTGCTGTCCGCGGATCGATGCACGGCCCTGGCCAGCGCCGGCGGCGGTATCGTCGCCGAATCCGATCCCGACGACGAAGTCGACGAGACCACCACGAAATTCAGAACCATCCTGACTGGACTAGGGGCGACATGAGCGAGTTGATCCGCCGGGCGCGACCCGGCGACGAGGTCGAGATCACCGCGATGATCCGCGAGTTGGCCGAGTTCGAACGCGCCGCCGATGAGTGCACCGTCACCGAAACGCAGATGCACACAGCACTTTTCGGTGACCGACCGGTGGCCTATGCGCACATGCTGGAGGTCGACGGGCAGGTGGCCGCGACGGCGGTGTGGTTCCTGAACTTCTCCACCTGGGACGGCGTCGCCGGCCTCTATCTGGAGGACCTCTACGTGCGTCCGGCCTTCCGGCGCCGCGGACTGGCCCGAAAGCTGTTGTCCACCTTGGCCGCCGAATGCGTCGAACAGGGCTACACCCGGATGACCTGGGCGGTGCTGAACTGGAACGTCAACGCCATCGCACTGTATGACGCCGTGGGCGGCAAGCCGCAGACCGAGTGGACCACCTACCGAGTATCGGGACCAGAGCTTTCAGCACTGGCCGCCGAGCAGCGCGGCTAATCGCGTCGGGCGATCCAGTCCACCGAGGAGGGGCTGAACAGCAGACCCAGGGTGATCAGGGCGAGCAGCCCGACCAGCACGCCGTACACCACGTGGTGCGAGGTGATCACGTACCAGGCCACCGGCAGCAACAGCAGGTTGGCCAACACCGCGATCCCCCGGCCCCAATACCGCGCGGCGATCAGCGCCCAGCCACCCGCGAGCACCCCACCACCGATCAGCAGGAACCAGATCGCTGTGCCGTACCCGCTGACGATGTGCTGATCTGCACCGCCCAGCGCCCGCACCAGCAGCACGACCGCCATGACCAGCGCGGCGATCCCTTCGGCCGCGGTCAGAAAACCTGCGTACCGGATGGCGGGAGGCTGGATCACGACTCCCGCTCCGCCAGGTACCGCACCGCGTATTCGTAGCCGGCCGGACCCGCGCCGGCGATGACGACCTCGGCGACTGCCGAGACGTACGAGTGATGCCGGAACGCCTCGCGAGTGTGGATGTTGCTCAGGTGAACCTCGACCACCGGCAGTTCGGCGGCGCTGAGCGCATCGCGGATCGCCACCGAGGTGTGGCTGTAGGCCGCCGGATTGATGATGATGCCGACGCAGTCCTGCCGGGCCGCCTGAATGGCGTCGACGAGCGCACCCTCGTGGTTGCTCTGCACGGCGCGGACCTCGAAGCCGAACTCGGCCGCCAGGTCGGCCACCCGCTGCTCGATCTGGGCCAGCGTGGTGGAGCCGTAGATCTCGGGCTGCCGGGTGCCCAGCATGTTGAGATTCGGTCCGTTGACGAGCAGTAATCGGCGTGCGGTCACGTCCTGTACGGTACCGACGCCCGCGTGGTTTTCGACGTCCAGATCGACGTCAGGGTCGTGAGCGGGCAGAAAACACAGCCCTCACGTCGATCTCGGCGCCCAGGACCGCCCGGAATACTTGCCTACGTGACCGACCAACCCTGCCCGTGCGGCACCGGCCTGGCCTACGCCGACTGCTGCGGGCCGCTGCACACCGGTACGCAGCAGGCCCCCACGGCCGTTGCCCTGATGCGGTCCCGGTTCAGCGCGTTCGCCGTCGGCGACGTCGACTACCTGTTGACCTCCTGGCATCCCGACACCCGCCCCGCCGACCTGTCCCTCGACGGGGACATCGTGTGGCGGCGGTTGCAGATCGTCGACACAAAGTCGGGAGGCGAAGACGACACCGAAGGCGTGGTCGAGTTCCGCGCCCAGTACGTCCACGACGGCAGCCGGCACATCCTGCATGAACGGAGCCGTTTCGAGCGGGTCGGCGGCCGGTGGCGCTACCTGGATGGACAGATTCACGAATAACTGCCGTACACCTTGCCCGGTTAGGCTCATGCCCCGTGCGTGCCGTGCTGATCGTCAATCCGAACGCGACCTCGACCACCCCGGCCGGGCGTGACCTGCTCGCCCACGCGCTGGAAAGTCGGGTGACGCTGACCGTCGAACACACCAATCATCGAGGTCACGCCATCGAGATCGCCCGCGATGCCGCACGTGACGGTGTGGACGTGCTGATCGTGCACGGTGGAGACGGCACGGTCAACGAAGTCGTCAACGGCCTGCTCGGCGACTGTGGAACCCGTCCCGACGCCGCCCTGGCGCCCGCGGTCGCCGTCGTGCCCGGCGGTTCGGCCAACGTCTTCGCCCGGGCGCTGGGCATCAGCCCCGATCCCATCGAGGCCACCAACCAACTCGTCGACCTCCTCGGCGGCTACCGGATGGGACGCCCGTGGCGCCGCATCGGCCTGATGGACTGCGGCGAGCGCTGGGGCGTGTTCACCGCCGGGATGGGCGTGGACGGCGACGTGGTGGCGGCGGTGGAGGCCCAGCGTGCGAAGGGACGCAAGGTCACCGCATCCCGCTACATCCGGGTGGCTGTGCGGGAGTTCCTGACGACCGCACGCCGGGAACCGACGTTGACGCTGCATCTGCCGGGCGCCGACCCGATTGCCGGGGTGCACTTCGCGTTCGTGTCGAACTCCAGCCCCTGGACGTATGCGAACAGCCGCCCGGTGTGGACGAACCCCGAAACCACGTTCGACACCGGCTTGGGAGTGTTCGCCACCACGAGCATGAACATCTGGTCGAATCTGCGTCTGGTCCGGCAGATGGTGGCCCGCAAGCCCCGCCTCGAGGCCAAGCACCTGATCCGCGACGACAACGTCTCATCGGTCACCGTGACGAGCAACACGCCTGCCGCCTGCCAGATTGACGGAGATTACATCGGCACGCGCGAAACCATGACGTTCACGTCGGTTCCCGAGGCGCTCAGCGTCGTCGCACCGACGAATAAAAGTGATTGACCTGCGCAAACACACCGCCTAGGGTGGAATTAGGGCGCAGCTAGATCCAGAGTGTAGTACACAGGAGTGAGGGTTCTGGTCACCGCCCCACCCAGTGACATTGCCCACGTGTTAACTCAATGCTATTGACATCTGTTCAGCCTGTGAAAGCATCAATGCAACAGTGCAGAAACATTCGTGTGCACGCGTTAACAGCCGAAGAAAATCTGGTGCGCTTTGCCGCGCACACATGACATGTCTAACGAGGAGTTTGATCTTATGGATTGGCGCCACAAGGCCGTCTGTCGCGACGAAGATCCGGAGCTGTTCTTCCCCGTGGGAAACAGTGGCCCGGCGCTTGCTCAGATCGCCGACGCGAAGCTGGTCTGCAACCGTTGCCCTGTAACCACTGAGTGCCTCACCTGGGCCTTGGACTCCGGCCAGGACGCCGGCGTGTGGGGCGGGATGAGCGAGGACGAGCGTCGTGCGCTCAAGCGTCGCAACGCCCGCACCAAAGCCCGCACCGGAGTCTGACCTTTCGGTTCAGATCACGACGCAAGCTATGGCCCCGACAATGTCGGGGCCATAGCTTATTTTTTGGACAATTCGCTACAGCAAATTGCGTAATTGTCATCACACCTTCTATTGACGCAACTGAGTAATTGCTTCAGTGGTACTGGCGTCCCACTGTGAACGCCCTGTGGCCCGCGGCCGGGCTCACTGGATGCCGCGACTGCGCCTGCCGATCGGCACCCGCAGCACTACATCGGTCCCCCCCGACGGGACATCGTGCATACCCAGCGAGCCGTCCAATTCCGCGGTGACCAGCGTTCGCACGATCTGCAGGCCCAGCCGGTCGGACTTCTCCAGGCTGAACCCGTCGGGCACGCCACGCCCGTCGTCGTGCACCACGACGTCGAGCCAGCGGGCGGAGCGCTCGGCCCGGATGGTCACGCAACCCTGGGGCGTGTCGGCGTCGAAGGCATGCTCGATGGCGTTCTGCACCAATTCGGTGATCACCATGATCAAGGCCGTCGCGCGGTCGGCGTCGAGCACGCCGAGGGCGCCGTCGCGGTTGATCCGGATCGGGGTGTCCACCGAGGCAACGTCGTTCATGATCGGCAGGATCCGGTCGATCACCTCGTCGAGGTTGACCTCCTCGTCGACCGACATCGACAACGCGTCGTGTACCAGTGCGATCGACGACACCCGTCGCACCGATTCGATCAGCGCCTCGCGGGCCTCCAGGTTGTTGGTCCGGCGTGCCTGCAGTCGCAACAGGGCCGCCACGGTCTGCAGGTTGTTCTTCACCCGGTGATGGATCTCGCGGATGGTGGCGTCCTTGCTCAGCAGCGCACGGTCGCGCCGTTTGACCTCGGTGACGTCGCGGATCAGGACGGCGGCTCCGACCGCGGCGCCATGCACGACCAACGGCAGGGTCCGCAACAGTACCGCCGCACCGCCGGCGTCGACCTCCATGCGCATGCTGGAGCCTCCGGCCAGGGAGTCGCGGACGTGGTTGGCCAGTTCCTGGGCCTCGAACGGGTCGGAGATCAACGGCCGGGTGACGGTGACCAGATTGTGCCCGTCGAGCTCGGACGCCAGGCCCATGCGGTGATAGGCCGAGATGGCGTTGGGACTGGCGAACACCACATCGCCGACCTTGTCGAGGCGGATGAAACCGTCGCCCACCCGCGGGCTGGAACGCGACATGGCCAGATCGCCGACGTTCGGGAAGGTGCCCTCGGACAGCATGTGCAGCAGATCGCTCGCACAGTCCAGGTAGGCGCCCTCCAGCGGGCTGGCCATCCGACGGGCGGCCAGCGCGGTCTGGTGGGTCAACACCGCGACCACGTGATCGCGATGCCGCACGGGCACGGCTTCCACGTTCAGACCGGGGAGATCCGGCGAATGTCGTTGTGTGCCACCGTTTCCCCGTCCGATCGCACCCGACTCGAACGCCGTGGTGACGACGGGGAGGTCTGCGGCCGCAGCCAGCGTGCCGACCGAGTCGGCCAGCAAGACGGTGGGGGCGGTATTGGGCCGCACCTGCGCGACGCACACCAGCACGCCGTCGTCGCGGCGAACCCACATCAGATAGTCGGCGAACGACAGGTCGGCCAGCAGCTGCCACTCCCCGACCACCGCATGCAGGTGGTCCACGGCGCTGCCGGGCAGCATCGTGTGTTCGGCGAGCAGGTCACCGAGAGTGGACATCAGCCAACGTCCACCGGGAACAGGGAAACGAACCGAGTCAGTCGATCACCGCGATGAGATCGCCGGCCTGGATCACGTCGCCCTCGGCGACGCTGACCTTGGTAACGGTGCCCGCGACCTCAGCGAGGACCGGGATCTCCATCTTCATCGACTCGAGCAGCACCAGGGTGTCCCCCGCACCGATCTGATCGCCCTCGTGAACCACGACCTCCAGCACACTGGCCACGATTTCGGCGCGAACGTCCTCGGCCATCTTCACCCCACTTCACTCCGGCGCTAACCCGACTACTTCTGCGGCCTATATCGAACCACAACCCCGGGTGGACAGCGCCGCCCCCGGGGCATGAGACACTAGGGAGCAAGTTCTTACACCATCTGGAGGATCATCATGGCCAAGCGTGGCCGCAAGAAGCGGGACCGCAAGCACTCGAAGGCGAACCACGGCAAGCGCCCCAACGCCGGTTCGAAGTCAGTGCGCTAGCCGCTTCGGCAGACTGTGACCGCCCGACTCCCTTCGGAGATCGGGCGGTTTGTCGTCGGGCCACACAGGCTCAGCGCCTGGTCAGCCCCGGATGATGGTGGTCTGGCTGATCTGGATCCGCAGCCGTTCCCGCAGCCCCTCAGGAGCCTTTTCACCGCTGCACTTGGCCGCGATGAGCTTCTTGACGCGCTCCTCGACCCCGTAGTGACGTAGGCACGCCGGGCATTCTTCGAGATGGTGCTTGAGCTTGTCACGGCTTTCGGCCGTGCACTCGCCGTCGAGCAACGTCCATACCTCGGCGATCACCGCGGCGCACTCCGGATGTTCGGGGTCGACGGGTCCCACCGGCGGGCTCCAGCGCTCGTCCTCGCGATTCGACTCACGGTCCCCGCTCATGAGGACACCTCCTCCGGCTCACCAAGCTGCTGACCTCGGATGAAGCCGCGATCCCTGGCCACATCGGCCAGCAGGTCACGTAGCTGCTTGCGGCCGCGGTGCAGGCGGGACATCACGGTCCCGATGGGAGTATCCATGATCTCGGCGATCTCCTTGTAGGGGAAGCCCTCGACGTCGGCGTAATACACCGCCATCCGGAATTCCTCGGGCAGCGCCTGCAGCGCTGCCTTGATCTCGGTGTCGGGCAGCGACTCCAGTGCTTCGACCTCCGCCGACCGCAAACCGGTCGAGGAGTGCTCGGCGTTGGCAGCCAGCTGCCAGTCGGTGATCTCGTCGGTCGGGTACTCGGCAGGTTGGCGCTGCTTCTTGCGGTAGCTGTTGATGTAGGTGTTGGTCAGGATGCGGTAGAGCCACGCCTTGAGGTTGGTGCCCTCACGGAACGACCGGAAGCCGGCGTATGCCTTGACCATGGTTTCCTGCAGCAGGTCCTCGGCGTCGGCGGGGTTGCGGGTCATGCGCAGGGCGCCGCCGTAGAGCTGGTCCAGCAGCGGGATGGCATCGCGTTCGAACCGTGCGGTCAGCTCGGCATCGGTTTCAGTCGGCTGCGGCGTGTCAGGCTCGGCCTGCTCGACGTCAGTCATCGTGGGAAACACCTTCCCTTCTGTCACGGCGCCACCAAGGGGTCCGGAATACCACTGGGTATCCGGCGTCCGTTCCAGGCAAACGGTTGGCACCAGAATCCTCCTTACAGATCCTAGAGCGTGCTACCGACAAGTAGCGCTGAGCAGGTGTCGAGAGCAATAACAGCATGCAGGGGCCACTGTGTTCCCGCACGTTGGTCCCGCGCGTGCCCGGCTACGCTGAGCGCCGTGGCACGTGCAGCGACACCCGCGATCGCAGCTCTGGTGGCGGCGGGCATCGACCACCAGGTCGTGCAGTACCACCACGATTCCCGCAACGAGTCGTTCGGGGCGGAGGCGGTCGCGGAACTGGCGGCGGACGGCTTCGCCGCCGAGCAGGTGTTCAAGACGCTGGTCATCGCCTTGCCGAAGGGCCTGGCCGTGGCCGTGCTACCGGTGCCGAGCAAGTTGTCGCTGAAGGCCGCGGCGGCGGCGCTGGGGGTTCCGAAGGCCGAGATGGCCGACCCGGCGGCAGCCCAGCGCTCCAGCGGATACGTGGTCGGCGGCATCTCCCCGCTGGGCCAGCGCAAGGCGCTGCCCACCGTCGTCGACGCCAGGGCACTGGCGTTCGACAAGGTGCTGTGCAGCGCGGGCAGGCGGGGTTGGGACATCGCGCTGGCTCCGGCCGACCTGATTCGGGCCACCGGCGCAGTAACCGCCGAGATCGCGGTCATCTGAACCCTCCGACCCGGCTTCGCCGTCGGCATGTCGCAATTGGAAACGTACCGGTGTCCGAATCCGTGATTTACATCACGAGCCCCGCCGGATTGCATGGACCCGACAAGGAAGGCTGGAGCCCATGACGATCAGTGTGGCCGAGCGGGCAGAACTGGCCGCCGCGGTCTCCGCGTTGCTGCACGACGAATGCACCGAGCAGGACGTACGAAGGGTGATGGACAGCGACGACGGGTTCGACCGCGAGTTGTGGCGCAAGCTCGCCGCCCAGGGGGTGACCGGCCTGCTGGTCGACACCGAGTACGGCGGCGTCGGCCTGAGCGCCCTCGAACTCGAGGCCGTCGCGGAGGCGACCGGTGCCGCGCTGCTACCGGCACCGTTCCTGTCCAGCGCGGTGCTGGCGTCAGCCCTGATCGACGCGGCAGGTTCCGACGCCGACAAGCAACGCCTACTGCCTGCCCTGGTCGAGGGCACGTCGGTGGGCACCGTCGCGGTGACCGGCTCCCGGGGAACCTGGGCGCCGGAGGGCGTCGCGGTTCGCGCCGCTTCGGCCACCGATGGCCCGGAAGGCACCGACCACACGCTGACCGGCAATGCTCACTACGTCATGCACGGGCAGGTCGCCGACGTGATCCTGGTGGTGGCCCGCGTCAACGGAGACTTCGGCGTCTTCCAGATCGCACCCGACGCGGACGGTTTCGAGCGCACGGCCGCAACGGTTTTCGACGCGACCGTCCCGTTGTCGACCTACACCTTCGACACCGCCCCGGCCCGTCGCATCGGCACCGCCGGCTGGGACGCGGTGCAGCGCGCCCTCGACCTCGGATTGGTCGCTCTGGCGGGTGAACAGGTGGGCGGGACCAGGCGGATCTTCGACATCACCGTGGACTATCTCAAGACCCGGATCCAGTTCGGCCGTCCCATCGGCAGCTTCCAGGCCCTCAAGCACATGGCGGCTGACTTGCTGGTTCAGGTGGAATCGGCCACCTCGGCCGCCCAGCATGCCGCAACCGAACTTGCCGCTGATAGCGAAAAAGTCAGTGGTGCAATCGGTCTGGCCGGATTCACCTGCGCCGAGGCCTACCATACGACCGCCCTGTCGGCGATCCAGATGCACGGCGGCATCGCGTTCACCTGGGAGCACCCGGCCCACCTGTTCCTGCGCCGGGCCCGTACCGGCCTGCACCTGCTCGGCGGCTCGGGCCTGCACCGCGAGCGCTACCTCTCGTCGAAAGGCGCCTGACGATGACCGCCAACGAACTACCCGGCGCCGATCAACTGCGCACCGAGGTGCGCGACTGGCTCGCCCAGAACTGGTCAGGGTTACCGAAATCCACGAATCCGTGGGTCAGCTCCCCCGAGCGGGTGGCCTGGCTGGAGAAGGTGCTCGACGCGGGCTACGCGGTGCCGACCTACCCCACCGAATGGTTCGGGCGGGCGTACCCGAACGCACTGGCGGCGGTGATCGAGCAGGAGTTCCGGGCGGTCAAGGCACCCGGTGCGCGCCAGGACAAATACAGCATCCCGGCCAACACTGCGCTCAAGTTCGGCACCGATCGGCTCAAGAACGACCTGGTGCGTGAGTTCCTGACCGAGCGGGCCCGCACCTGCCTGCTCTACAGCGAGCCCGGGGCCGGATCCGATCTGGCCGCCGTGCGCACCACCGCGGTCCGCGACGGCGACGAGTGGGTGGTCAACGGCCAGAAGGTGTGGACCTCGGGTGCCACCACGTCCGAGTACGCGCTGCTGATCGCCCGCACCGACTGGGATGTGCCCAAGCACAAAGGCTTGAGCTTCTTCATGATTCCGATGCGACAGCCGGGTATCGAGGTGCGTCCGCTGGTCCAGATCACCGGCGAATCGCACTTCAACGAGGTCTTCATCACCGACGCGCGGGTGTCCGAAGCCTACCTGCTCGGCGGGGAAGGCAACGGATGGCGGGTGCTGCAGACCGCACTGGCCTACGAGCGGTCGATCATGGGCGACGGCGGGCGCGGCTCACGCAACCGCACCCGGGCCGACGACCTCATCGGCCTGGCCCGCGACCATGGCCGCCTGGAGGATCCGGCAGTCCGCAAGGAACTGGCCGACGTACTGGCGTTGCGCGAACTCAACTCGCTCAACAACGCCCGCGCCAAGGCCGCTGCGGCCCAAGGTACTTCCAGCTCCATCATGTCGCTCGGGAAGCTGGCCATGTCGAACATCCTGCACGCCGAGGCGCGCCTCAAGACCGAGATCATCGGCGCCGAAGCACTTTTGGCCGGTCCCGAGAACCCCGAGGCCGACGACATCAACTTCCTGACCCTCAACGCGTTCTTCACCTCGATCGGCGGCGGCACCGACCAGGTCCAGCGCAACATCATCGGTGAGCGCGTACTCGGCCTGGCCAAGGAACCCGAGGTCGATCGGGACATCCCGTTCCGCCAGGCCCGCCGGAGCTGAGCGGTGACCAACCCCGACGACTACGACCCGCCGCTGGCCGGGGTGCGCATCCTCGACCTGTCCCGCGGCCCGATGACGGCGGTCGGCCGCCTGCTGGCCGACCTCGGCGCCTCGGTGACCCAGGTGCACATCCCCGGTGTCACCGAGGCACCCGACGATCGCCTCGCCGCAGGTGGCGGGGTCGATCCCGAATCGGTGGGCGCCGCGATCAACCGGTACGGCCTGAGCACCGTCGTCATCGATCTCTCGATCCCCGACGACCGCCGTCGCTGGGTTCACCTGTTGGCCGGGGCCGACATCCTGATCGAGGACACCTGTCCGGACTCTTCGGCCGAGAAAGCCTTGGCGGCGCGCAATATTCACGCCGAACACCCGGGCCTGGTGATCCTGTCCATCAGCGATTTCGGCCGCGATACCAGCTATCGCGGTTGGCACGCCACGACCCCGGTGCTGCACGCGCTGACCAGCGAGCTGTCCCGCTCGGGTATCCCGGGGCGGGAGCCCCTGGTGCCGCCGGCGGCGCAGCTGCCCTATCACGTGGCGGCAGCGCAGGCCGCGGTGATGACCGTCAGCGTGCATCTGGACCGATTACGTACGGGCGAAGGCGATCTCATCGATTTCTCGATTCTCGACGGCGCCATGCAGACCCTCGATCCTCCGCACGGAACAGTGGGGACGGCCTCGGCCGGAGTGGCGTTGAGCCGCCAACGACGCAACTGGAACGCCGAACGACTGCGATACCCGATCATCGCGTGCAAGGACGGGCACGTGCGAATCTGCCTTTTGGCAAAACGCCAGTGGCACGGCATGTTCGAGTGGATGGGCCGACCCGACGAGTTCGCCGATCCTTCGTTCGACCGGCTCAAGGTGCGGCTCAGCTCGCCCGAGCTGCTGGCCGGCGTCGGCCGGTTCTGCGCCGGGCAGACCCGGGCCGAGCTGGAGGTCGCCGGCCAGCGCCACGGAGTGCCGACGGCGGCGGTGCTGACACTGGCCGAAACCCTCGGCACCGACCAGGTCATGAGCCGCGGGTACTTCCACGAGGTGGAGCTGGCCCCGGGAATGCCTGCGCCCGTGCCGGCCGGCGTCGTCGAGATCGACGGGCACCGGGCCAAGGCGCCGGCCCGGTCCGACCATGAGGCCGACGGACACCCGCGCCACCTCGATGTGGCACCGCTACTCGCCGGCCGCGACCGCCGCAACGAAGGCCTTCCGCTGGAAGGTGTACGGGTGCTGGATCTCGGCGTGATCGTCGTCGGGTCCGACACCGGGCGACTCTTCGGCGATCTCGGCGCCAACGTCATCAAGATCGAGAACTCCGCGTTCCCGGATGGCCTGCGGGGCAACCTGACCTCGATGTCGCCGACGTACGCCGCCGGCCACCGCAACAAACGTTCGATCGGCATCGATCTGCGGACGCCGCGGGGCCGGGCAGTGGCGCACCAGCTGGTCGCGATGTCCGACGTCGTGCTGACCAACTTCAAACCGGGCGTGGCCGAGACGCTGGGAATGGACTACCAGACGTTGCGGGACGTGAACCCCGGCATCGTGGTCGTGGACAGTTCGGCCTTCGGGCCCACCGGACCTTGGGCCAAGCGAATGGGCTACGGCCCGCTGGTCCGTGCAGCCGCCGGGTTCACCGACCTGTGGGTGTATCCGGATGAACCAGAGTCGTTCTGCGACACCGTCACCGTCTACCCCGATCACGTGGCGGCCCGAATCGGCGCGCTCGGGGCGCTGGCGCTGCTGCTGCGCCGCGAACGGACCGGGACCGGTGGATCGGCCAGCGTCGCGCAGTCGGAGGTGATGCTGAGCCATCTGGCGGGAGAGATCGCGGCGGAGGTCCTGGTGCGCCGCGGCCACGAATCCTCGGCCCTACCGGTCCACGATGCCCCGTGGGGCCTGTTCCCGGCTGCCGGCGAGGACACCTGGCTCGCGGTCACCGTGCGCGATGACGCTGATTGGCACGCCCTGTGTGGGGTGATCAGTCGTCCCGACCTCGGCGCCGACGCGCAACTGGGCACCCGTAGTGGCCGGGACGCTCACCGTGGCCGCATCGACGAGGCGGTGCGGTCCTGGACCGCACAGCGCCCGGCGACCGAGGCGATGGAGCTGCTGCAGTCGGCCGGTGTGCCTGCCGGCGCCGCGCTGCATGCCGACGACATCGCCGGCTGGGACTATTACGTGCAGCGCCGCGCCTTCCGCGAGGAGTTGCACCCCCACGCCGAGGAGCCGTTCACGATGGAGAACGTGCAGATCCATTCGGATCGCGTCGCCGATCCACCGCTGATCCAGGCGCCGTTGCTCGGCGAGCAGACCCGCGACATCGCCGTCGAACTGTTGGGCCTCGACAAGGCCGACATCGACGAGCTGATCGAGACCGGGGTGCTCGAAGTGCCGCAGAGCGCCGTGCCAACAGGCTGAACACCACGCCTGCCGGCGACTGATCGGGTGTCCCTCGTACGATTCGTGGGTCCCCTCGCCCTCACGCCGGAAAAGACCGCATGGACTTCACCAGACTCAGGTACTTCGTGGCGGTCGCCGAGGAATTGCACTTCAAGCGGGCCGCCGACCGGTTGATGATCACGCCGCCCCCGCTGAGCAAGCAGATCAAGCTGCTGGAATCAGAACTCGGCGGGCAGCTCTTCGAGCGCAACTACCACGAGGTCCGGTTGACGCCGCTGGGCGCCAAACTGCTCGGCCCTGCGCGCGAAATCCTGCGCCAGGTCGAGGAATTGAAGGCCACCGCGACCCGGCTCACCGAAGGAGCCGCCACCGTCCGGGTCGGTGCCACCGCCTATGCGCCATCGGATTTCGTGGCGCAGGTCCAGACGGCCGTCGCCAACTTGCCGGTACCGACCGAGTTCAGCGTTCCGGGGTCGGCCGCCGAGGTGACCGCCAAGTTGGTGTCCGGTCATCTCGATCTCGGTCTGATCCATCTACCCACCGCCGACAAGCGGCTGCAGTACCGCGTGGTGGCCACCTTCCAGGGCGCGGTGGCGGTCCGTTTCGACGATCCACTGGCCACCAGGGACCTGGTGTCCATCGAGGAGCTCCGCGATCGCGATGTGGTCATCGACTTCGCCCGACCCAATCCTGTCATGCTGGCCGGCCTGACCCGTGCGCTCAATGCCCGGGGGGTGACCCGCATCGTGCGCACCACCAACCAGTTCGGCGGCGAACTGGAGATGGCCGCGCAGGTGTTCAACCGCCACCTCGTCGCGGTGGTGCCCTACGCACCCGAGTCGCTGATCGGCAAGATCTTCTCGCCACCGGAATTCACGCTGGTGCCGATCGACGAGAGCACCTGGTCGCCGGCCCGGATCGCTCTGGCCTGGGTGCCTGATCGCCTGAAGAACCCCACCGAGATCGAGTCGCTGGTGGAGGAGCTGGCGGTCGACCTGGCCCGCGGGCGGGCGCAGTAGTGTGGGCACAGTGATACCGAAGCTGGTGGGCACCACTGTGGCCTCGAGCGTCGCCGTCCTGGCGGCCCTGCTCGGCCAGCCGGCGCCGGCCGGACCGCAGATCCGGTTGGTCGACAACCCCGTCCCGATGACCCAGGGGGACGGCTCGCTGCCCGACGGGCAGGTCCTCACCCCGTATGACGTGCAGAATCCGGCGATCGGCCGGTTGGACCCGCGCCTGCTGGCCGCCATTCAGAACGCTGCCGATGCCGCGGCCGCCGACGGCGTGACCATGACGATCAACTCGGGGTGGCGCTCGGCCGGTTTCCAGCAGTCACTGCTGGATCAGGCGGTGCAGACATACGGCAGCCTGGCGGCGGCCCGTCAGTACGTGCAGACGCCGGCTGCGTCCCGGCACGTGACCGGGGAGGCGGTCGATGTCGGGGGTCCGCAGGCCGATCACTGGCTGATCGCCAACGGTGCCCGCTTCGGGCTGTGCCAGATCTACGCCAACGAGCTGTGGCACTTCGAACTCGTCGCCGACCCGGCCGGCAACTGCCCGGCGCTGCAACCCAACGCGGCAGGCTGAGCCGCCGCCGATTTCTGCATGAGGGTTGCTGGGATCGTCGATCAACCGCCCGGGTGTAGAAACCACGAGCCCTGCAGGCGCTTATCGTGTTCCCTATGACTCTGTCCGGGAAGACCATGTTCATCTCCGGCGCCAGCCGCGGCATCGGGTTGGCGATCGCCAAGAAGGCCGCCGCCGACGGCGCCAACATCGCGCTGGTCGCCAAGACCGCCGAACCGCATCCCAAGCTCGAAGGCACCGTCTACACGGCCGCCAAGGAGATCGAAGAGGCCGGCGGGCAGGCTCTGCCGATCGTCGGAGACGTGCGTGACGGCGACTCGGTGGCCGCGGCAGTAGAACAAGCGGTCACCCAATTCGGCGGTATCGATCTCTGCGTCAACAACGCCTCGGCGATCAATCTCGGCTCCATCGAGGAAGTTCCGCTCAAGCGCTTCGACCTGATGAACGGGATCCAGATCCGCGGCACCTACGCCGTGTCGCAGGCCTGCATCCCGCACATGAAGGGCCGCGAAAACCCCCACATCCTGACGCTGTCCCCGCCGATCCGCCTGGAGTCGGAGTGGCTCAAGCCGACCGCGTACATGATGGCCAAGTACGGAATGACGTTGTGTGCCTTGGGTATCGCCGAGGAGATGCGCGAGGCAGGCATCGCGTCGAACACGCTGTGGCCGCGCACCCTGGTGGCCACCGCGGCGGTGCAGAACCTGCTCGGCGGTGACGAGGCCATGGGCCGCGCCCGCAAGCCCGACGTCTACGCCGACGCGGCCTACGCGATCTTCAACAAGCCCGCCCGCGAGTACACGGGCCAGAGCTTGTTGTGTGAGGACGTACTGCTCGCGAACGGCGTGACCGATCTGTCGGTGTACGACTGCGTGCCCGGATCAGAACTCGGCGTCGACCTGTGGGTGGACACCCCCAACCCGCCGGGATACGTCCAGCGCTGATTCGCGCCGCTCGCCAGGCGATTGCCCGCCTGGCGAGCGACAATTCAGCGACAATCGAAAAGTGTGGCCAACCTGCTGATATGCGAGTAATATCGAACATGTGTTCGAATTGCTCAATCGGTCGGCGCTCCGTGAATACACTGACGCCGCACTGATCGACGCGCTCGAGCACCGCACCCGCGCCGAAGCCATCGAAGCCGCCGGACGTCTGGCAACCATCGCCGAGATCGTGGCCCGCCACTGCGACGACGAAGACGACATCTCCGCATTCCGGGTGATCGACGGCTGGGAAACCGCCACCGCCGCGATCAGCGCCGCCTGCAACCTGACCCGCCGCGCCGCCTCCACCCAAATGCGCATCGCCCAAGCCCTACGCGAACGGCTCCCCAAAGTCGCCGCCGTATTCGCCCGCGGAGACATCTCAACCGCCGTCGTCTCCACCATCACCTGGCGCACCCAACTCGTCACCGACGACGACGCCATACAACTGATCGACACCGCCCTGGCCGGCGCCGCCACCACCTACGGCGCACTGACCGCCTCCAAGACCGAACAGGCCATTGACGTATGGGTCGAAAAATTCGACCCCGCCGCCGTACGCAAAACCCGCACCGCCGCCCGAGAACGCGACATCCACTTCGGCGACCCCGACGACCCCAACGGCACCGTCTCCATCTGGGGACGCCTACTCGCCACCGACGCAGCCCTGCTCAAAAACCTACTCAACGCCATGGCCCGCGGAGTCTGCGACAACGACCCCCGCACCCTCGGCCAACGCCGCTCCGACGCACTGGGCGCCATCGGCGCCGGAGCCGACCACCTCACCTGCCAATGCAACAACCCCGACTGCCCAGCCACCGGCGTCGACCCCCGCTCCCGTGCCGTAGTGATCCACCTACTCGCACAACTCCTGCCCCAAAGCGCCGCCAACGCCCAAGAAGACGAGGACCACGCCGGCGCAGACGACGCCACCCAGGAGCCCGACGGCAATGACGACCCGGTCGACACTTCCGCCGACGAACCTGCAGCGCAACCACCCCGCGACCCCCGCATCCACGGCGAACCCGATCCCAGCGATCACGCCGACGACCGGAAACCGGCTGTAACCGGCGGCCCCGCAGTCATTCTCGGCGGCGGGATAGTGCCCGCACCGCTACTGGCCGAACTGATCGCCACCGGCGCCACGGTCAAACACCTCACCGACCCCGAGGACCTCACCACCCAAACCAACTACCGGCCCTCGCCGAAACTGGCCACATTCGTCCGGATGCGCGACCTCGTGTGCATGTTCCCCGGCTGCGCAGTATCAGCCCACAACTGCGATCTCGACCACGCCACCCCCTGGCCGGCCGGTCACACCCATCCCGGCAACCTCGGCCCCAAATGCCGAACCCACCACCTCCTCAAGACATTCCAAACCGGCGAGAACGGCTGGACCGACACCCAGCACCCCGACGGCAGCCACACCTGGACCTCCCCCACCGGCCACACCTACCAAACGACGCCCTTCAGTCAGATCCTGTTTCCCGATTGGACCAGCCACACCCCAGCCCCACCGACAACACCAGCACCAACACCCACCACCACCGACCGGCACATGAAAATGCCGCTGCGCCAACAAACCCGCCAACAAACCCGCACCCAACGCATCAACACCGAACGCCGACTCAACACAGAACAAGACAAACCGCCGCCGTACTAATCGAATTCGATGATGCCGCGGATATTGCGCCCCTCACGCATATCGGTGATGGCGTCGTTGATCTGATCGAGCCGGTACCGCCGCGTGACCAGTTCGTCGAGTTTGAGGTGGCCGTTGCGATACATGTCCAGCAGCATGGGCATACTCGCACGGGCGTTCATCCCGCCGTAGAGCAGTCCCTTGAACGTCTTGCAGTTCTGCAGCATGTCGACCAGCACCATCGGCACCATGCTGAGCTCGATCTTCGGCACGGCGGTCATCAGGCAGGTACCCCCCTTGCGGGTCAGCATCAGGGCCGGCGCCACCATCTCTGCGCGTACGACGCTCGGTGTGAGCACCACCCGGTCTGCCATAACCCCGCGGGTCAGTTCCTGAACCAGCGGTATCGCTGCTTCCATCGACGGACAGGTGTCCGTCGCGCCGAAGAACTTCGCCGTGTCCCGTTTGAACTCGACGGGGTCCACCGCGATCACCAGGTTGGCGCCTGCTGCACGGGCACCCTGAACCGCGTTCATCCCCACTCCGCCGGTGCCGACGATCACGACTGTGTCGCCGGGCTGTGTTCCGACACCGACGGTTCCCGAACCCCAGCCTGTCGTCACGCCGCAGGACAGCAGTGATGCGGCCACGAGTGGAACCGACTCGTCGAGCTTGATCACCGAATGTTCAGACAGGACCGCGTATTCGGAGAAAGTGCCGAGCTGACCGAAGGCCATCAGGTCCTCGTCGCCGAGGTGATGCCTGATGGTGTTGTCGGTGACCATCTCCTTGGCCATCATCATCGCCCCGTTGTCGCAGAGGTACGTCATCCCCGACACGCACCAGCGGCACGTGCCGCACGCCGCGATGAACGACAGGCCGACGTGATCGCCCGGTTGCACAGACTGCACACCCGGCCCGACGGCCTCGACGATGCCGGCCCCCTCGTGTCCACCGAGCATCGGGAAGTAGTCCGGCGCAGGCATACCCATCGCCTCGTATATGGCCAACAGCTCCGGCGTCGGCACCATGTCGCCGGTCGCGAAGTGGTCGTCGGTGTGGCAGATCCCGGCCACGGCCATCTTTACCAGGACCTCACCGGTTCGCGGCGGGTCGAGGGTGACCTCTTCGATCTCCCAGTCCAGCCCGACGCCGCGCAGTACTGCGCCCCGGCACTTCAGCGGCTTTGCAGGTGATTCGGTCATTCATCGAGCATCTGTCCGCCATGCAGGGCGCAATAGCGTATCCGCATACCCCATCTAGGCTCGTCTGCATGTCTGACCCGCAACCCACCAACTGGGCCGCCGGCCGCTATCAAGCAGTCGCCGAACAGATCGTCGTCATCGCCGGTGAGGTCGTCGCCACCGCCGACCGGCTGCGGCCGGTCCGCGACACCACCCTGGTCGACCTGGCGTGCGGCACCGGAAGCGCTGCACTGGCTGCCACTGAGGCCGGGGCCCACGTCACCGGCGTGGACCTCACCGCCGAGCTGATCGCCATCGCCTCAGAGCGCCCTGGAGCCGACGCGGTGCAGTGGGTCGTCGCCGACGCCGCCCACACCGGGCTGCCCGCGGGCGGATTCGACACCGTGGTGTCGAACATGGGGATCATCTTCGTCGAGCCCACCAGCCTGGTGGCCGAGGTCGCCCGGCTGTTGAACCCGGGCGGGATCTTCGCGTTCTCCACCTGGATCCGTGACGAGGCCGGCAGCCCGTTCTTCACCCCGATCGTGGAAACCCTCGGTGCGCCGCCGGCGGCGGCCTACTCGCCCGATCAGTGGGGCGATCCCGATGTCGTGCTCTCGCGCCTCGGCGTTGGTTTCAACGATGTCCATTTCGAAACCGCCTCACACACATGGAAATTCGACTCTGTCGAAACGGCGGTCCGATTCATCTCGGACGAATCGCCGATGCACGTCAACCTGCTGAGCCGGCTGGATGACGTGACGCGAACCCGGCTGCTCGACGCCTTCACCGCGGCGCTGGCCGCACAGACCGAGGACGACGGCCGGGTCGTCTTCGACGCGCCCTATGCGGTGGTGACGGCACGCAAGATCAGGAACGATTAGCGCGCCCGCGTCCCGCCGGACAGCATGGTCTCGACGCTGTCGGCGAAAGCCGCGGTGGTGAAACAAGTCGGTTCGGCGAACTCTTCGAGCATGAGCGCGTCGTTCCAACTGGCGTCGGCCGCGGTCCGCAGCAGGGGTTTGGTCATCGCGACCGCGTGCGGCGGCAGCGCGGCGACCCGGGAACACCATTCGTCGGCGGTGGCGAGTAGCTGGTCGTGGGCGACGACCTCGTGCACCAGGCCCAGCCGCTGCGCGGTTTCGGCGTCGATGTGCTCGCCTTTCAGGTAGTAGGCCAGCGCACCCTGATAGCCGAGTCGCCGGGTGAGCGCCCAACTGGTGCCCACCTCCGGGATCAATCCGAGGCGGGCGAAGGCAGGCACGATGATGGCCCGCTCACTGGCGATGGTCAGATCGCACGTCAGCGCCCAGGCCAGCCCGACACCGGCGGCCGGACCGTTGAGGGCGGCCACGAAGACGGTGTCCGCGCCCGCGATGAGCCGGGCGATACCTCCGAATTCGCGTCGTATCCAGCGCCATACGTCCGCCGTTCCCTCGGCCCGGTACCGATTCTCGACGGCCGCACGCATCATGCGCAGGTCGCCGCCCGCGCTGAAGCCCGGGTCTGCGCCCGTCAGCACGACAGCGCGAATCTCGTTGTCTGCCACCAACTCCTCCAGAGCCCGGCGCAGCTGCCGGACCAGCGGCGCGGACAGTACGTTCAGCCGGTCAGGTTCGTCGAGGGTCACCACCGCGCGGTCGCCGCTGCGCTCGACCACAATCCGTTGTGGCGCAGCCGGATCGTCGCCTTCGGCAACCATGCCGCGATACAAGGGCTCGTCCATCAGAAATTCTCCTCAATCGGTTTGGCCTGCAATGCATTCCATGCCGCATCGGCAAATGTCTCGACGACCTCGCTGTCCATCTCGGTGACATCGCCGGCCACCCAGTGGCGGGCGTACTCCTGCGCGGGGCCGAACCATAGGGCGGCCGTGACGCCGGGATGGATGGCGGAAAGCACTCCGTAGGCGCGGTGTGGCCGCCACCAGGCCTGGATCGCCGCGAAGAAGTCCTGATTGGCCGCCCGCAACGCGCTGCTGTCGAGCCGGTCGCCCAGCAGGAGTGCGGCTTCGCCGCGGTGTGCTGCGATCCAGTTCAGGTGATGCCGCACCCCGCCGCGAATTCCTTCTTCGGCGGTGTCCTGCCCACGCAGCATCTCCACGAAACCGGCCTGGTACTCCGCCATGACCTGGGCGTAGACCGCCGCTGCCAGCGCCGGCTTGTCGGGAAAGTGGTGGTAGAGCGATCCGACGCTCACCTCGGCCTCACGCCGCATCTCGTCGAGCGTCGGGGCGATGGTCCCCTCCGACCCGAACCGTCGTCGCGCGACCGCCAGTAATCGGTCCCGCGCGCCCCTACCCTTTGACGGCGCCACGAGGATTACTCTAGCAAAACCGAGCAATCCTCTAAAGAGCTGTCATTCTGCCTGGTAGAGGATTCCGCGGCCGATCGCTTCCCGCACCTCCGGCAGCGCGGCCTGCGCCAGTGCGTCGGCATCGACGCCGTGATGGGTGGCCAGCAGTTGGATCAAGGCACCCAACGGCACCTCGCCGCGGCAGCCCGCCAGAAGCGCTCGCATCACCTCGTCGACCCCGATGACGGCGGCCGGACCGCCAGGGCGGCGCACCGCGGCGCCCACCTCCTGCCAGCCATCCGGCCCGGGCAGCGCCTGCGCCTCCAGGAACACCGGCGCCGTGGAGAGCCGGGCTGCGAGCAGCGTGTCGTCGGAGGTGTCGCGCAGGAATGCCCGCCGGGCGAAGAACGCGTCCACCTCGGCTCCGGTGACCGCCTCGTCGACGCCGGTGATCTCCTCGAGGATCTGCTCGGGCAGTTCCCCGTTTCGCGGGACCCGCAGCGAGATCATGCCCATCCCGACGCCGGCGATCCCCTGTTCGGTGAACCAGTCGAGCCATTCACCACCGCGCTGCGCCTGCCGATCGAGGTCTTCTCCGGCGTCGGCCAGCCACAACGAGACATAGCTGACCGGGTCGGCCAGCTCGCGCTGTACCACCCAGGCGTGCAGGCCGGTGCCGGCCAGCCAGCCTGAAACCCGCTCCCGCCAGTCGTGGCCCTCGCGCACAATCCAGTTCGCCATGATGTGGGCAGTGCCACCCGGGGACAGATGATCACCGATCTGCTCGATCAGGCTCTGGCACAACGCATCTCCCGCCACACCCGAATCGCGGTAGATGTAATCGCGGGCACCCGAACCCACCACGAACGGTGGATTGGAGACGATCAGATCGAATCGCTCGCCCGCCACCGGTTCGAAGAGGCTGCCCTGACGCAGGTCCCACGACATGCCGTTCAGCCGTGCAGTCATCGCGGCCAGTACCAGCGCCCGCTCGTTGGTGTCGGTCGCGACGATCTCGTCGCAGTGTGCGTCCAGATGCAGCGCCTGGATACCGCATCCGGTTCCGAGGTCGAGAGCGCGGCCGACCGGGTTACGCGTGACCGCCCGCGCCAATGACACCGACGCCCCGCCGATGCCGAGCACGTGATCGTGTCGCAACGGCCCCCGGCGCACCGCCGCGTCCTGGTCGGACACGACGTAAAAATCCCGGGCTCCGTCGCTGTGCGGGCGGATGTCGAGCGCGGCCCGAACCTTGTCGCCGGTGAACTCCAGTACGCCGCCCGCAGCCAGCGCCTGCGGGCTGGTCGACGGGAATGCCGCCTCGACCAGATCGCGCGCCTCCTCGGTCCCGAGCAGCAGCAGACGCACCAGCACGGCCAGCCGCTGCCGGTCCGCCGGGGCGGCATGGGTGACCCGCAGGACCGGCCACCACACGCCCCGGCCCAGCGCGGCGTTGGCGTCGGCGCCGAGCAGCTCGGCCACCCCGTCGGTGGTGAATCCGGCCGATCGCAGGTCGGCACCGATTGCGTCGACCAGGTCAGGATCGACCACACCGGCATCGATGCCGCTCAAAACAACCCCATCTCTTCGGGCTCGGCCGGCTCGATGAGCTCGGGGCCGTTGTTGCGGACACTGTTGACCAGTCGTGACACCTCACGGACGGCGATCCGGTCGAGATCCCCGTGACCACGCAGCAGGCCCTCGTCGATGGGGGCGTCGGGATCCATCCAGCGGTCCCAGTCGGGCGCGCTGATGGTCAGCGGCATCCGGTCATGGATCTCGGCGAGCGGTCCGGCGGAGTCGGTGGTGATGATCGTGCAACTGAGCAGGGGCGGCGCGTCCTTCGGTGCGCCCTGCGGACGCCACGTCGTCCACAGCCCCGCCATGAACAGCAGCTCGCCGTCGGCGCCGTACATGTAGTACGGGGTCTTGGCGGCTTTCTTGCCGGCCGTGTCCGCGTTCGGCTTCCACTCGTACCAACCGTCCATCGGGATCAGACACCGCTTGCTCTTGGCGGAGTTGCGGAATGCCGGTGACGTGGTGACCTTCTCGGCGCGCGCGTTGATCAGCAGCGGTCCCTTGGTGTCGGGGCCGCCACCCTCGGCCGTCTTCACCCACGGCGGGATCAGCCCCCAGCGCATGGACCGGACCCGGCGGGTCGATTCGTCCTCCGGCTCGGTGTGCCGTTTGACCACGCTGCTGATGCTCGTGGTGGGGGCGACGTTGTAATTGGCGCCTGCCACATCCTTGTCTCCCGGGCTCGACGCGCTCTCGTCGAGCGCCTGGATCTTCTGCGCCAGCAGCGCCGGATCGGTGGTCACCGCGAAACGTCCACACATAGTGCCCATGGTTGCAGAGTCCGCGGACAAGGCAGGATGTAGTGCGTGAGTGCACGTGAGGAGCAAACAGAACACTGGCAGGCCCCGTCGACGACGGTGCCGGTCGACGCCACCGTCACGGTGCCGGGTTCGAAGTCTCTGACCAACCGTGCACTCGTACTGGCCGCTCTGGCCACCGCGCAGGGGCCCTCCACCGTCAGCGGCGCGCTGCGCAGCCGCGACACCGACTTGATGATCGACGCGATCCGCACCCTCGGCGTCAGCGTCACGGCAGCCGAACACGACGACACCGCGCTGACCGTCAGTGGCCGCATCGCGCCGGCCCCGGATGCGCGGGTCGATTGCGGGCTGGCCGGCACCGTGCTGCGGTTCGTGCCCCCGGTCGCCGCGTTGGGCACCGCCTCGGTCACCTTCGACGGCGACGAGCAGGCCCGGTCCCGGCCGATCTCCCCGCTACTCAACGGGCTGCGTGGGCTCGGAGTCGAGGTGGACGGTGACGGTCTGCCGTTCGCGGTACTCGGCCGGGGCGCCGTCGCCGGTGGCACCGTCGAGATCGACGCGTCGGGTTCCTCGCAGTTCGTCTCCGGGTTGTTGTTGTCGGGTGCGACCTTCACCGACGGGCTCACCATCGTGCACACCGGAGCCTCGGTGCCGTCGGCCCCGCACGTCGCGATGACGGTGGCGATGCTGCGCGACGCCGGGGTGCAGGTCGATGACTCGACCCCCAACCGCTGGCGGGTCTCCCCCGGGCCGGTCACCGCGCGGGCCTGGCACATCGAACCGGATCTGTCGAACTCCACGCCCTTTCTGGCCGCTGCGATCGTCACCGGCGGAACGGTGCGGATCGCAGGCTGGCCGTCGGCCAGCATCCAGCCCGCCGACACCATCCTCGACCTTCTGACGAAGGTGAATGCGACTGTCCACCAACGTGATACCCATTTGGAGGTCAGCGGCGCCGAAGGGTATGGCGGGTTTGACGCCGACCTGCACGACGTCGGCGAGCTCGCCCCCACGGTGGCAGCGCTGGCCGCATTGGCCGCTGACGGCTCGACGTCACGGCTGCGGGGTATCGCGCACCTGCGCGGGCACGAGACCGACCGGCTGGCCGCACTGACCGCCGAGATCAACGGGCTCGGCGGCGATTGCGCCGAGACCGAGGACGGCCTGCTCATCACCGCACGGCCGCTGCACGGCGGAGTGTGGCGCTCTTACGCCGACCACCGGATGGCCACCGCCGGCGCGATCATCGGCCTGCGCGTAGCGGGTGTCGCGGTGGAGAACATCGAGACCACCGCCAAGACCCTGCCCGATTTCCCGCGCATGTGGGAGCAGATGCTGGCGGGCGACCCGCATACTGGCCTTCATACGAGGGGGAAGTAAACCACTTTGGGAGCGCGGGAATACGACGAGTCCGATGTCCGGATCAGGCCGGGCCGGGGTACCCGTCCGCGCACCAAGACCCGCCCCGACCACGCCGATGCCCAGTCCGCGATGGTGGTGACCGTCGACCGCGGCCGCTGGGGCTGCGCCCTGGATCGCGACCCGCATCACCGCGTGGTCGCGATGCGGGCCCGTGAACTGGGCCGCACCCCGATCGTCGTCGGCGACGACGTCGACATCGTCGGCGACCTGTCCGGCCGCCCCGACACCCTGGCTCGGATCGTCCGCCGTGGTGAACGCCGAACAGTGTTGCGCCGCACCGCTGATGACACCGATCCGACGGAACGGGTGGTGGTCGCCAACGCCGACCAGCTGCTGATCGTGGTGGCTCTCGCCGATCCGCCGCCACGCACGGGCTTCGTCGAACGCGCGCTGATCGCCGCCTACGCGGGCGGCCTGAAACCGGTGCTGTGCCTGACGAAATCCGATCTCGCCGACCCCGAGCCGTTCGCCGCCCAGTTCACCGATCTCGATCTGACCATCGTCACCGCGGGCCGTGACGATCCACTCGACGCCGTCGCACCGCTGCTGACCGATCAAGTCACCGTGTTCCTCGGGCATTCCGGCGTGGGTAAGTCGACGCTGGTGAATCGCCTTGTCCCGGAGGCTGATCGGGCCACGGGCGAGGTCTCGGGCGTCGGCAAGGGCAAGCACACGTCCACCCAGTCGGTGGCACTGCCGCTCGACGGGCAGGGCTGGGTGATCGACACCCCGGGCATCAGGTCGTTCGGGTTGGCGCACATTCAACCGGACGACGTGATCAGGGCGTTCTCGGATCTGGCCGACACCATCGAGGACTGTCCGCGCGGCTGCGGCCATATGGGCCCACCAGCCGATCCCGAATGTGCGCTGGACACCCTGACCGGGCCGGCGGCGGGCCGGGTCGCGGCGGCGCGTCACCTGTTGACCGCTCTGCGGGAAGCCTGACCTGCGCCGACGTCTCGGCGACTATGGTCGCTGATCGTGGCTACTTACGTTCTCACCGGCAGCGCCTCTGGGCTTGGAGCGGCAACCAAGAAACGGCTGGAATCCGACGGGCATCGGGTGATCGGCGTCGACCTGCGCGGGGCCGACGTGAACGTGGACCTGAGCACCCCCGACGGGCGTGCGGAGGCGATCGTCAAGGTCACCGAACTGGCCGACGGCGGCATCGACGGTTTCGTCCCGTTCGCCGGTCTGGCCGCCGCAACCGGCCGTCCGGCGGACCTGCTCATCGCCGTCAACTACTTCGGTGCCATCGAGCTGCTGGAAGGTCTGCGTCCGCTGCTGGCCGGCCGGGAGAACGCCTCGGTGGTGCTGATCAGTTCGAATTCGACGACCACCCAACCCAATTGGCCGGTAGAGCTGGCCGAGGCCTGCCTGGCCGGTGACGAGACGGGCGCCAACACCGTCGCCTCCACCTACGGCGATTACGCGGCGCTGCAGGCCTACCCGGCGACCAAGGCAGCCCTGGCGTACTACGCCCGCACCAAGTCGGCGGAGTACATCGCCGACGGCATCCGGCTCAACGCGATCGCGCCGGGGCTCATCGACACCCCGATGACCCAGGAGGGCCGCAAGGATCCGCTGACGGGTGCGGGGATGGAGCAGTTCCTCAAGACGATCCCCGCCGGACGCGGCGGGCGGCCCGAAGAGGTGGCCGCGCTGGTGACATTCCTGCTGGGCCCCGATGCGGGTTACTTCGTCGGGTCGGTCATCTTCGTCGATGGCGGTATCGACGCCGCCCTCCGGGGCAAGGACTGGCCGAAGGTCTGGGAACTCAACATGTAACGGGTCAGTGCTTGGTCTTGGCCTGGTCGGCCGCAGCCTGCTGCTGTTCCTCCTCGGCCTGCTGCTTGGCCGCCGCGATGGCGGCGCGCCCCTCCGGGCTGGCGGCCGAGTTGCCCGGGGTCTTGGCCGAGGCCACCCCGGCGTTGCAGTTCAGGTTGATCAGCACCGTGTCGGTGACGGGCGCGAAGTTGTCCCCTTTGTGCCAGGACGCCTTCTCCGAGCTCGCCACCACGCAGTCGTCGTCAGCCTCGGAATCACCCGAGCGGGTCGCGACGACACCCTTCATCCCGGCATCGGACAGCTCCGACTGCACGTCGGAGTATTTCTGCCCGGCGTAGTCGTCGGCCGCGGCGATACCGGTGGCCAGTGCACCCACCGGAACGGCCGAGGCGCCCAGCACCAGGGCTGCCGCAAGTAGCTTCCTCACGAACGCAGAATATGAACGACGACTGCGAGGACCCTGGGAGTGCGTCGGGCAATTGCTTGGAGTCTCAGCGCCGGCGCCAGCCCCGCACGGTCGCGATGGCCGTCTTCAGACCACGACGACGTCCCGTCGTCGGATCGGTGACGCCGTACCCGTCGAGCTCGGTGAACATCCGCTCACTGCGCGTTTCCGGGGCGTTGTCGGCCGTGTCCTTCAGGAACCGGTCCGGCAGCGACAGTTTGGCGATCGTGCGCCAGGTCTTGCCGTACTGCACCAGGAACGGCCCCGTGGTGTAGGGCAGGTCGTACTTGTCGCACAGCGCCCGCACCCGGACCGCGATCTCGGCGTACCGATTGCTCGGCAGATCCGGGAACAGGTGATGCTCGATCTGGTAGCTCAGATTGCCGCTCATGAAGGCCAGCACCGGTCCCGAGTTGAAGTTGGCGCTGCCCAGCATCTGGCGCAGATACCACTGCCCCTTGGACTCACCGACCATGTCGGTCTTGGTGAATTTCTCTGCGCCATCGGGGAAATGGCCGCAGAAGATCACCGCGTTGGCCCAGACATTGCGGATGACGTTGGCCACCGCGTTGGCCTTCAAGGTGGACTTGAAGGTGGCACCGGGCGACAGCGACGTGATCGCCGGCCAGACCACGTAGTCCTTGGCCAGCTGGTGGCCGGCCTTGACGCCGAACTCACGGACCCGGACGAGCGTCGCGTTGCGGTTGTCGCGGCCCTTGAAGATCTTGCCGAGCTCCAGGTGCTGCAACCCGACGCCCCACTCGAAGCCGATCGCGAGAAGGGTGTTGAAGAGCAGGTTGCCGTAGAGGTTGAACGGCTTCCACTTGGCATCCCGGGTCACTCGGATGACGCCGTAGCCCACGTCGTCATCCATGCCGAGGATGTTCGTGTACTTGTGGTGCATGAAGTTGTGGGTGAACCGCCAGTGCTTGGACGCCCCGCTCATGTCCCACTCCCACGACGAGGAGTGAATCTCGGGATCGTTCATCCAGTCCCACTGGCCGTGCATGGTGTTGTGGCCGATCTCCATGTTCTCGATGATCTTGGCCACGCCCAGGGTGATGGTGCCCGCCCACCACGCGGAACGCTTCGAGCTCGCCGCGAGCATGACGCGGCCGGCGACGTCGAGCGCACGTTGCGCCGCGATGGTGCGGCGGATGTAGCGGGCGTCCCGCTCACCACGGGAGTCTTCGATGTCTTGTCGGATCGCGTCGAGTTCGATGCCCAGATTCTCGATGTCGGCATCGGTCAGATGCGCGAATGCGGGAACGTCGGTTACTGCCATCGTCAGCCTCCTCTCAATTACCTACGGTAGCGTAACCTACGATCCCGTAGGTTACTAGCCAGTAAAGCTTAAACATCCAGCACGCAGTCGCCGGAGGCGGCGGAAACACACGTCTGGATCCTGGTGCCCGGGTCATGCTCGACGCCGGTGCGTAGATCGCGCACATGCCCTTCGACCAGGCCCACCACACAGGACTGGCAGATCCCCATCCGACAGCCGAACGGCATCTGAATCCCGACCTGCTCCCCCGCGTCCATCAACGGCGTCGCGCCGTCGATCGTGACCTCCTTGCCGCTGCGCTCGAACGTCACCGTGCCCCCGGCGCCGTGCGGAGCCGCCCGCGACACCGCGAACCGCTCCAGGTGCAGGTGCTCGGCGATACCGGCGGCCTCCCACACCTGTTCGGCGTCGTTGAGCATGCCCTCGGGCCCGCACGCCCATGCTTGACGCTCGCGCCAATCGGGAACCAACTCACCGAGTTGCGCAAGATCAAGCCTGCCTTCGGTCCGAGTGCTGCGCAACAACAGCCGATAGCCGGGATGCGCATCGTGCAGTTCCGCCAGCTCCTGCCCGAACATCACATCGGATTCGGTTGGCGCGGAATGCACGTGCACGATGTCGGTGATCTGGCCCCGGCGCACCAGGGTGCGCAGCATCGACATCACCGGGGTGATGCCCGAGCCCGCCGTCACGAACAGGACCGTTGCCGGCGCCGGTTGCGGCATGACGAAGTTGCCCTGCGGCGCGGCCAGTCGCACCACGGTTCCCGCCTGGAGACCGTCGACGAGGTGCGCCGACAAGAAGCCCTCCGGCATCGCCTTGACGGTGATCGCGATGGTGCGCGCGGACTTCTCCGGCGTCGAGGTCAGCGAATATGACCGCCAGCGCCAGCGCCCGTCGATCAGCACACCGATGCCGATGTACTGACCGGGCTCATAGTCGAACGCGAACCCCCAGCCCGGCTTGATCACCAGGGTCGCCGAGTCGGCGGTTTCCCGCCGCACCTCGACCACCCGGCCGCGCAACTCCCGTGCCGACCACAACGGGTTGGCCAGTTTGAGGTAGTCGTCGGGCAGCAGCGGCGTGGTCACCTGACCTACGATGCGGCGAAGCGCGTTCCAGCCGGGGCGCCGCGCGGCGCCGGCGATCGTGGGGCGGACCGTGTCGGCCACATTGGCCGAGACCTTGATGGAGTTCTTGGCCATGAACCTACGGTACCGTAGGTTACTGCCCCGTAGCTAGTCGTACGTCCGCTCTCACAGGTCAGGACGCCAAGGTGTTCTTGTACGTTTTCCCATCCTTCATGATCACTTTGAAATTACGTTCCGGGTCGGCGACCAGGTCCAATTGAGCCAGCGGGTCACCGTCGACCAGCAAGAGATCCGCCAGCGCCCCCTCCTGCACCACGCCCAGCTTTCCGGCGTACGGACTGCGCTTGCCTGACATCGCCAGCAGTTCGGCGTTGGTCCCGGTGGCCATCGTCAACGTCTCGGCGGGTGAGAACCACTTGCCCAGCCCGGCCAACAGCGCGCCCTGTTTCGGCGCCAGCTGCGGCGAGAACAGGATGTCGGTGCCGAAGGCCGTCTTGAGCTTGTACTTGCGGGCCAACTGATAGACGTTGCCGACGCCGTCGACGATCTCCTTGGCCTTGGCGGCCTCGTCGGAGCCCGGCGGAAACGCACCGATCATCTCGGCCGGGATGGGCTGCGTGCTCAGCCAGATGTTCTTGTCCGCCATCTCTTTGGCCGTCGCCTCATCCATCAGGTGGGCGTGCTCGATGCAGGTGACGCCGGCGCGGATCGCCTGCTGGATGGTTTGCGGGGTGTAGGCGTGTACGGCCACATAGGTGCCCCAGTTGCCGGCCGCTTCGGTGGCCGCCCGCAGTTCGGGTTCGGTGAAGGTGGTGACGTCGAGCGGACTGTGCGGGGAGGACACCCCGCCCCCGGCGGTCAGCTTGATCTGCGAGGCACCCTGGAACAGCTGCTCGCGCGCACGCATCCGCACCTCGTCGGGACTGTCGGCCACCATGGCGGCGCCGAGTTCCTCCTGACGCGACTGCGGGCCACCGGGATTGCGCGGCAGATCCGCGGGGGTACGGAAGTCACCATGGCCGCTGGTGACGGTGATGATCGCACCCGACGGGAAGATGCGCGGTCCGTCGATGACGCCTTCGTCGATGGCCTTCTTGAGCCCGAAGCTCGGGCCACCGAGATCGCGCACCGTGGTGAATCCACGCATCAAGGTGTCGCCGGCCTCGGCGCCGGCCAACAGGTTGAGGTACCCCGGATCCAACGTCGTCAGCTGTGTCACCGGCGGCCGCACGAGCATTGTGTGCCAATGGTTGTCGATCAGCCCGGGCATCAACGTGCGTCCACCGCCGTCGATCACCGTGGCGGCCGGATCAGCCGGGAGCTCCGCGGTGGAGATCCGTTCGATCCGGTTCCCTTTCACCCGCACATTCGACGGCGCCGACAGCCGATCACTATGGCCGTCAAAGATTTTCACGTTGCGGAAGTCCGTGGTGGCCACCCCCGGTGCCGCAGGCGGCGGCGCAGACTCCGCGGGACGACCCGGTTCCGAGGGTCCGGCCGCTGAGGTGTCACCCCCGCCGGTCGAACATGCCGCACTCGCCAAGACCACGGCCAGCACCGCCAACAGCCCGAATCCGCGCATCAAAATCCCCGTCTCGTCGATCAGAGCAGTTCAAGCAGGAACGGCAATTCCTGCGGGGCGTACCACGCCAGGTCGTGATCCTGGGCGTCTCCCACCGTGAGTTCGGCGTCCTCGTCGCCCATGTCCGCCTCGTCGATGACGTCCACTGCGGCCAGCACCGCCGACTCCGCATCGGCATTGTCGACGTACACCGCGACCACGGCATCGATCGGCAACGGCCCGGACAGCCGCACCACGGCGTCGTCGAGATCAGGGCGAATCGTCACCTCCACGTCCGGCCCCGGGTCGGCCACCACGACCGCGCGCCGTGGCGGCAGGCCCGAATCGGACGGGCCGCCGGCCAGCAACCGCAGGGAGGCCAGCGCGGCTTCCCGCAAGGCCACCTCGGCGAGTTCGTCGTCGTCGCCCTCGGCATATGCCTCCCGCAACGTCGGGGTGACCGCGAACGCGGTCCCGTTCACGACGAGCAGGTGACGGTCGGCGACGAGCTGCTGCAGGGCGACCAGGGTCGTCGGGATGTAGACGCGCACACCGCGAGGTTAATCGTCCGCGGCGTCTCTGCGGTCGTCGGCTTGCGGGTCCTTCTCCACCGAAATCACGAAATCGTCGCCGTGCTGGGTGACACCGGCGACCACCGCATCGTTGACCGCCTCCAGCGCGTACTCGCGGCGCACCACCAGCGGATCCTGGCGCAGGTCCCGGACCAGCGACACCGCGAGCCCGATCATCACGAGCACAAAGGGCACCGCGACGATGATGGTGATCGACTGCAGGCCGTTCAGCGCGTCGGCTCCACCGACCAGCAGCATGACCGCGGCCACCGCCCCGGTGGCAACACCCCAGAAGATCACCGTGGGCCGGGTCGGCTTGATGGTGCCGCGCTCGGACAGCGAACCCATCACGATCGAGGCCGCATCGGCACCGGACACGAAGAAGATGGCGACGAGCACCATCACCACCACGCTGGTGACGGTCGCGATCGGATACTCGCCGAGCAAGCTGAACAGCTGTTGCTCCTGGCTGCCCATGCCGGCCAGGTCCACCCCGTTCTGCTGCTCGAAGATGGCCGCGCCGCCGAACACACAGAACCAGACCACCGACACCACGCTGGGCACCAGCAGCACGCCCGTGACGAACTGCCGGATGGTGCGGCCGCGGGAGATCCGGGCGATGAACATCCCGACGAAGGGGGTCCAGGAGATCCACCAGGCCCAGTAGAAGATGGTCCAGCTCTGCAGCCAGGTGCTGACCGCTTCGCCTTCGGCACCGGTCCGGGCGGCCATCTGGGCGAGATCTCCGAAGTAACTGCCGATGGACGTCGGAATCATGTTCAGCATGAACATGGTCGGGCCGACCAGGAAGATGAACAGCGCCATGGCCAGCGCCAGCACCATGTTGATGTTGGACAACCACTGGATCCCGCGCGCGACCCCGGACACCGCCGACAGGACGAAGGCGATGGTGAGGATCGTGATGATGCCGATCAGGACCGCATTGCCGGTTTCACCGATTCCGGCGACGATGTGCAGCCCGCTGCGGATCTGCAGCGCGCCGAGGCCGAGCGAGGCGGCGGACCCGAACAGCGTGGCGAAGATCGCCAGCATGTCGATCACCTTGCCCCACGGCCCGTTGGCGTGTCTGCCCAGCAACGGCTCGAACGCTGCCGACACCAGCTGCAACCGGCCCTTGCGGTAGACGCCGTAAGCGATGGTCAGGCCGACGACGGCGTAGATCGCCCACGGGTGCAACGTCCAGTGGAACATCGTGGTCGCCATCGCGGTCTCGGCCGCCCTGGGATTGCCGGGTCCCCCGGTTCCCGGTGGCGGCGAGGCGAAATGCGACAGCGGCTCGGACACCCCGAAGAACATCAGGCCGATACCCATGCCGGCGCTGAACATCATCGCCACCCAGGACACGGTGCGGAACTCCGGCTCGTCGTCGTCACGGCCTAGCGGGATGTTGCCGTAGCGGCTCATCGCCAGCCAGATCACGAAGATCACGAACCCGGACGCCGTCAGGACGAACAACCAACCAACATCGGCCATCACCCAGCCGAGGGCGTTCTTCGAGGCGCTGGCAAGCGAATCCGTGCTGACGAATCCCCAGACCAGGAATGCGAGCGCGATGACGGCGGTGACCCCGAAAACCACCCAGTCGACGCCGGCGCGGCGGGTGTAGGCCTTCTGCTCTACCGGGACGTCGAGCACCGGGTGGTGGGGCACCACCTCGGCAACCGACTTGAGCGCATCCTCGGTCTTCTTGACCATGGATCTCTTGGCCTCGTGCGTGTTCTCGTCGGATCTACTTTTTCGTATCTCAGCTGGCATGATCAATTCATCAGACCGCGAATTGCAGCTCAGGTCAAACAGCCCACGCGTCGTGCCGGGTTTATCTCGCCGCCTCGAGCAACTCTTCGAGGGATTCGCGGAACAGGCTCGGCAACACGTCGACGTCGCTCATCGCGTCCCGGTCGGCGTTGATCCCGAAGTACAACATGCCGTTGTACGACGTGACCCCGATGGCCAGCACCTGGTTCTGCAGCAACGGCGGCACCGCGTACGTCTCCAGCAACTTGGTGCCCGCGACATACATCTGCTTCTGGGCCCCGGGCACGTTGGTGATCAGCAGGTTGAACAGCCGCGCCGAGAAACCTGTCGCCACCCGAATACCCATGGCGTGCAAGGTCGGCGGCGCGAACCCGGACAGTGTCACGATGGTGCGCGCATCGACCAGGCTGGCTGCGGTGGAATGAGATTCGGTGGCGTGGGCGATCTGCGACAGCCGCACCACCGCATTGCCCTCGCCGACCGGGAGGTCGACCAGGAACGGCGACACCTCGCTGATGGCCTGGCCCGGTCCCGTGGAGTCCAGTTCGGCATCCGGGTACACCGACATCGGCGCCATCGCCCGGACGGTGGTGGTCGGGGTGACCGGTTCCCCCCGGGACAGCAGCCAGTTGCGCAGCGCGCCGGCCACCACAGCGAGGACGACGTCGTTGATGTCGCAGTTGTAGCGGGCCCGCACCAGTCGGTAGTCCTCCAGCCGATGCTCGTCCACCGAGAACCTGCGGTTGCGCGAGACCGTGGTGTTGAGCGGACTGCTCGGGGCCGTGCCGCGGGCGACCGTGCGGGCCACATCGGCAACGCGACGGCCCACCGCCGCCAGTTCGCTGGCACTGGTGGCCACCTCGGTCACCGTGTCACGCAAGGCCGCGAGCTGGGTGGTCGGGCGGGTGATCCACTCCCCGATCGCACCGAGCATCAACTGACGGTCGCTGGGTTCGCGGGCCGGGATCCAGATGTCCTCGCCGAACTCCGGCGGCTTCTGCGCGCGATCGACGATCACGTGCCCGATCTCGAGCGCGGTCATCCCGTTGACCAGGGCCTGGTGCGTCTTGGTGTAGATGGCGATGCGGTTCTTGGTCAACCCTTCGACCAGGTACATCTCCCACAGCGGACGGGTCCGGTCCAGCGGCCGCGAGCCGAGCCGGGCGATCAGGTCGTGCAGCTGCGCGTCGCTTCCCGGAGACGGCAGCGCCGAGCGCCGAATGTGATAGGTGATGTCGAAATCCCGGTCGTCCACCCACACCGGCCGGGCCAGGCCCAGCGTCACCTCACGCACCTTCTGCCGGTAGCGAGGGATCTGCGGCAGCCGGTGCTCGACGGTCTCCAGCAGGGTCTCGTAACTCAAGCCGGCCCGCGGCTTGCGCAGGATCGACAAGGACCCCACATACATCGGCGTAGCCGTGTTCTCCAGATGGAAGAACGCTGCGTCGGACGCCGACAGCCTGTTCACCATGCGGCGCCAACCTCCCCTTCTCGCTCCCTTGAACCCGTCACGTTAACCGGCGAATCTGCTGCTCCGCATCACGGGTGCTACCGCGCGTCAATTTCACGCCGGAGCTACTGAGAGTTCATCCCGGGATCACCGAGAGCTCCCAGCGCCCACTGCCCTCCAACTGCAACCGTGACCGGTGATGCCGGTCGATGGTGGACCGGTGCCCCACACTGACCACCACACAGTCGGGTAACCGTTCCCGCACCAGCCCATACATGGCGTCCTCCAGTCCCTCGTCCAAAGCGGAGGTCGACTCGTCGAGGAACACCACCCGCGGACGGACCAGCAGCACCCGCGCAAAGGACACCCGCTGCTGCTCGCCCAGGGACAGCACCGACGCCCAGTCGGCCTCCTCGTCCAGGCGCTCGGTCAGATGCCCGAGGGCCACCGCGCGCAAGGTGTCCCGCAGTTCGCTGTCGCCCACATCGGCAATCGGCAACGGGTACACCACCGAGGCCCGCAGGTCGCCCAGCGGCAGGTACGGCAGTTGGGGCAGGAACAGCGTCGACCACCCGTACGGATACTCCGCCAGTCCCCGGGCCCTCGGCCACAACTCGGCCAGGCTGCGCAGCAGGGTCGTCTTACCGCACCCGGACGGCCCCTTGACCACCACGCTGTCACCCGGGTTCAGCACCATCGACAGATCCGCGATCAGCGGACGCCCCTGCAGGTCGTCGACCTGTACCTCCGTGAGCGCCAGCGAATCACGGGTGGCCGCGACCGAGATCCGGGGCAGCTCCCGGGCCCGGTGATCACTCTCGAGCATCTGATCGATGCGCATCAGGGCAGCCCGGTAGACGGTGAACTCGTCATAGCTGTCCCGGAAGAACGACATTGCGCCACAGACATTTCCGAACGCCGCAACCGTCTGCAGCAGACCGCCGAGCGTGATCTGACCGGCAAAGAACCGCGGCGCCTGCACGATGTAGGGGATCATGCCCGTCGTCACGTCTCCGACCCCGCGGTTCCAGCCGTTGAGGCGCAACTGCGCGAACACGATTCGCCACATGTTGGCGATGATCTCGGCGAACCGGGAGTGCAGCAGTTTCCGTTCACGCTCCCCACCTCGGTAGAACGCAACGCGCTCGGCACTGTCGCGCAACCGCACCAGCGCATAGCGGAAACTGGCGCTGAACCGTTCGTTGAGGAAGTTCAGCCGGACCAGGGGGCGGCCGATCCAGAACGCGATGACCGTCACCGTGATCGAGAAGATGAACGCCACGAAGACCATCGCCCGCGGAATCACCCAGCCGCCCAACTGCAATGGCCCTGATAGTTGCCACAACACCCCGGTGAACATGACGATCAACAAAGACTTGCTCACCGCGCCGATGCTCAGGTCGACCGATTTGGTGGTGAAGGTCTCGACGTCGGTCTGGATGCGCTGATCAGGGTTCTCCACCGGCGCATCAAGAAAGCGGTTGCGGTAGAACGCATCGCCGGCCATCCAGTCGTCGACCAGCCGGGCGTTGAGCCAGACCCGCCAATGGATCGAGAAGACGCGGCGCAGGAACAGGTCGACAACGGTGTAGATGACGGTGAGCGCCACCAGAATCCCGCTGATCGCAAACGACGTCATGAACGCCTGGCGCGCGGCGTCGAGTTTCGCGTCGTCGTGGGTGGCGAGTGCCTCCGAACCGGCCTGCACCGCATTCATCAGGTCCGCGTACTGGTAGGTGAAAATGACCACCACCCGCGCCGCATACACGGTGTGCCACAGGATGAACGCCAGCAGCGCCCAGGTGCGCCAACTACCCGCGCCGGTGAAGAACGGTGCGTTGACGCGCCAGAACTGTTGTCCCCACCGGGTGAACCTGGCGATGAGCACTGCCACGACGAGGAACACCACGAACGTGATCACCCACGCCTGCAGCGTCCACACCAGCGAGCGCAGCGGCTCGGCCGGCCAATCGATGCTGGGCTGAACCATTCTGTTCTCCCTGGTTCGACGACTCTCGTCACGCTAACCGGAGAAACCGAGCGCCGGATTATCCGTGCTTTCGGCACGCCGAACCCATGCGATCATGGGTAGGTCTGCACCTCTCCAGCAGATGTCGTCCGTGATGCCGACCGCTGGAGGTTGCCTGTGACCACCCCGAAACGCGCTGTGCAGCCGCTGACCGCACCCGTCATCGACTGCGAGCCGCCGGCGCTGCCACTGGGCGGCCCACCGCCTGACGTACCTGCCGCCGCCGCTTGCCCGGCCCCGACCGTGCTGCACGGGCACAGCCCGCGCCGGTTGCGGCTGGTCAGCCCCGAACCCGAACGCCAATTGCACCCCGGCGCGGCGCAATTCGCCGACATGGCCCTGCGCCGGGTCCTTGAGGTCGTCGACCGGCGCAGGCCGCCGTCTCAGCTGAAATCACTGATGAGCCAGCTGTTGCTGGACGCGGTCGTCGCCTCCGCCACATCCCGGCACGTCACCACCGCCAGCCTGCGTCGGGTGGGGTTACGCCCGGCAGCCTCACCCGAGGCCGCCGAGCTGTTCGCCACCTATACCCGCGGGGCGCGCGTACGCGCCATCGCCGGGCGTATCGAATTGCGCAGTGGCCGTTGGCAACTCACTGCGCTGCAGTTGGGTTAACCCTTGCGGTGCGACTTCGACGGCCGGCCGGTCTTGGCCTGCTTGCGGGCTGCTTCGCGCCGCTCGCGCCGTGTGCCACCACCGGAGGACGCGGCATGCTTCCCGCCACCGCCGGACCGCTGCACCTCCGCGGTTCCGTCCTCGGACGGTCCGGTGTAGGTCAGCGGCGGAGCGTCGTTCTCGATGCCCTTGGCGCGCAATGCAGGTGCCGGGCGCTCCTTGGTCGCCACCGCACCCGACTCCGCGTCTGCGGCGGTGGCCTCACCGGCCTTCGCTGCGGCGGCCGCGGCGAACTCGGCCAGCCCGCTGGGGGCGGCCACCGGTGCCACCTGGGTGCTCGGCTGCGAAGGCACAGCCTCGACCTGGACGTTGAACAGGAATCCGACCGACTCCTCCTTGAGCGCGTCGAGCATGCCGACGAACATGTCGTAGCCCTCGCGCTGGTACTCGACCAGCGGATCGCGCTGCGCCATCGCGCGCAGGCCGATGCCCTCCTTGAGGTAGTCCATCTCGTAGAGGTGCTCGCGCCACTTGCGGTCGATCACGTTGAGCAGGACGTTGCGCTCCAGCTGGCGCATGGCCCCCTCGCCCGCCAGTTCCTCGAGCTGCTTCTCGCGCTCGGCGTAGGCACGGTCGGCGTCGGCGACCAGTGCTTCGAGCAACTCGTCACGGGTCAGCTCACCGGGCTCGCCCACCGCATCGGAATCGACCAGGTCGTGGTGGTCGATGCCCACCGGGTACAGCGTCTTGAGCGCCTCCCACAGCTTGGCCAGATCCCAGTCCTCGGCATAACCCTCGGCGGTGGCACCGTCGACGTAGGCGGTGATCACGTCGACGAGCATGTCGTGGGCCTGTTCCTGGAGGTTCTCGCCCTCCAGGAGCATCCGCCGCTCCTTGTAGATGACCTTGCGCTGCTGGTTCATCACCTCGTCGTACTTGAGGACGTTCTTGCGGACCTCGAAGTTCTGCTGCTCGACCTGGGTCTGCGCGCTCTTGATCGCGCGGGTCACCATCTTGGCCTCGATCGGCACATCGTCGGGCAGGTTCAGCCTCGTCAGCAGCGACTCCAGGGTCGCGCCGTTGAACCGTCGCATCAACTCGTCACCCAGCGACAGGTAGAACCGGGACTCGCCTGGGTCGCCCTGGCGGCCCGAGCGGCCGCGCAGCTGGTTGTCGATACGCCGGGACTCATGACGCTCGGTGCCCAGCACATACAGCCCACCGGCCTCGGTGACCTTCTCGGCCTCCTTGTTGGCCTCTTCCTTGATGGCCGTGAGGGTGTCGTCCCAGGCGGCCTCGTACTCCTCCGGAGTCTCCACCGGATCCAGGCCCTTTTCGCGCAGCCGCTTGTCGGCCAGGAAGTCGGCGTTGCCGCCGAGCACGATGTCCGTACCACGACCGGCCATGTTGGTGGCGACCGTGATGGCGCCGAGCCGGCCGGCCTCGGCGATGATGTTCGCCTCCTGCTCGTGGTACTTCGCGTTCAGGACGTTGTGCGGAATCTTGCGCTTGGTGAACTGCCGCGACAGGTACTCGGAGCGCTCGACGCTGGTGGTACCGATCAGCACCGGCTGACCCTTTTCATAGCGCTCGGACACGTCGTCGACGACCGCGATGTACTTGGCTTCCTCGGTCTTGTAGATCAGGTCGCCCTGATCGGCACGGACCATCGGCTTGTTGGTGGGGATCGGCACCACACCCAGCTTGTAGATCTCGTGCAGCTCGGCGGCCTCGGTCTCGGCCGTACCGGTCATGCCGGACAGCTTGTCGTAGAGCCGGAAGTAGTTCTGCAGCGTGATGGTGGCCAGTGTCTGGTTCTCGGCCTTGATCTCGACGTGCTCTTTGGCCTCGATCGCCTGGTGCATGCCCTCGTTGTAGCGGCGTCCCAGCAGAACACGGCCGGTGAACTCGTCGACGATGAGCACCTCGCCGTCGCGGACGATGTAGTCCTTGTCGCGCTGGAACAGCTCCTTGGCCTTGATGGCGTTGTTCAGGTAGCTGACCAGCGGCGAGTTGGCCGCCTCGTAGAGGTTCTCGATGCCCAACTGGTCCTCGACGAACTCCACGCCCAGCTCGTGCACGCCGATGGTGCGCTTGCGGATGTCGACCTCGTAGTGGGTGTCCTTCTCCATCAACGGGGCCAGCCGGGCGAACTCGCTGTACCAGTTGGAGGCGCCGTCGGCGGGGCCCGAGATGATCAGCGGGGTACGGGCCTCGTCGATGAGGATCGAGTCGACCTCGTCCACGATCGCGAAGTTGTGGCCACGCTGGACCATGTCCTCGGTGGAGTGCGCCATGTTGTCGCGCAGGTAGTCGAACCCGAACTCGTTGTTGGTGCCGTAGGTGATGTCGGCGTGGTACGCCGTCCTGCGCTCCTCCGGGGTCAGGCCCGAGAGGATGACGCCGACCTCCAGGCCCAGGAACCGGTGCACGCGGCCCATCCACTCGCTGTCGCGTTTGGCCAGGTAGTCGTTGACCGTAACCACGTGCACGCCCTCGCCGGACAGCGCGTTGAGGTAGGCCGGCAGCACCGCGGTCAGGGTCTTGCCCTCACCGGTCTTCATCTCGGCGACGTTGCCGAAGTGCAGCGCCGCGCCGCCCATGATCTGGACCTCGAAGTGCTTTTGGGACAGCACGCGCCACGCCGCCTCACGGGCCACCGCGAACGCCTCGGGCAGCAGGTCGTCGAGGTCCTCGCCATCGGCGATGCGCTTCTTGAACTCGTCGGTCTTGCCGCGCAGCTCGGCGTCCGAGAGCTTCTCCATGTCGTCGGACAAGGTGTCGACATAGTCGGCCACCTTCTTGAGGCGCTTGACCATGCGGCCTTCACCGAGACGGAGCAACTTCGACAGCACGCTATTTCCCCTGTGGGTTCGATGGATCCCGTGGGCGGGATCGCACGGGCTTAGTTGACGTCCATCGTAGGTGACCGGTCGAAGTCGCTGGTTCTGCTGGCGCGAAGAGACAAAATCGCACCCCGGAATGCTCCGAGGTGCGATTCTGCGCCTTCTGGCGGTCAGGCCAGACGGATCAGCCCGTAGTCGTAGGCGTGGCGGCGATACACCACCGACGGGCGGTCGCTCTCCTTGTCTTGGAACAGGAAGAAATCGTGGCCGACCAGCTCCATCTCATAGAGGGCGTCGTCGACGGTCATCGGCTTCGCCGGGTGTTCTTTGGTCCGTACGATCCGGCCCGGCTCATGGTCGTCGAGACCATCCGACAATCCGGCATCGGCCGTCGCGGTCGGCTGCTGCTCGAACAGCGTCTCGTGCGCGGTTGCTTCGGCCAGCGAGACCGGGGTCTTGTCGCCGTAGTGGATCTTGCGGCGGTCCTTGCTCTTGCGGAGCCTGCTTTCGAGTTTGCCGGCCGCTGATTCCAGGGCCGCATAGAAGCTGTCTGCGCAGGCCTCGCCGCGCACCACCGGGCCACGGCCGCGGGCCGTGATCTCGACGTGCTGGCAGTTTTTGCGCTGACGGCGGTTACGTTCGTGGTCGAGTTCGACGTCGAACAGGTAGATGGTGCGGTCGAACCGCTCCAGGCGCGACAACTTCTCCGAGACGTAGATACGGAAGTGATCGGGAACTTCGACGTTTCGACCTTTGACCACGACCTCTGCGTTCGGCTCCGGGGTGGTGTCGCCGACCTGCTCGTCGGGGTCGACCACCATGGTGGCGCTTGTGTCCGGGGAATGGGTTGACATACTCGGCAACTCGTTTCTCTCAGTTGTCACACGCGTTCACGCGTGCCCTACTTCTCAACGAATCGAGATGGTGCCGATGGGCCGAATAGTTTGCTCCACCCATCGGCGAAAGGTGTCGGGTACTCACCTCCTACCGTTTGGCAGTGAAGTGGCGCCGCGTTCCGGGGGCGCCGCCGTGAGTCGTTCACGGGTGGTTGCTGCCGACGGTAGTCCGTGTTCACCCACTCGTGCCACCAATTTCAAATACGTGTTCTCAGTTCTTCATGTGGGTTTGATCTCGGCGAAATGACGCGCGCGTCAGGCGTGTGAAATCGCCAGTACAACAGCCACGTCGGCCCCCGAAGTGGTAAGCATCCGCACCGATTCGGCCGCCGTGGCTCCGGTGGTGACGATGTCGTCGACCAGCACCACTTCACCCGCGACCGGTCTGATCAGACGCACGCGGCCGGCGATGTTGCGCTGGCGCGCGGCGCCCGACAGGCCCACCGAATCCCGCACCCACGGCCGCAGGCGCAGCGCGGGCACCACACCGACACCCGGTAGACCGGCGACCGCCGCCGTGGCGATCCGGCGGACCGGGTCACCACCGCGCCGACGCGCCGCGACGAGACGGGTGGGGGCCGGGACCAGTGTCACCGGCGTGCCGATGACGCCCCAGGTCAGCAGATGCTGCAGGCCGGCATTCAGCGCGCCGGCCAGCGGGACGATCAGGTCGCTGCGGCCGTGTTCCTTGGCCGCCACGATGGCGCGCCGGCGGATACCGGCGTGGCGGCCCAGGGCAAACACCGGAACTCCCGGATCGGTTCGCGGAGTGACCAGGTGCGGCTCGTCCTCGCCGACGCTCAGCTGCGCGGCACACGTCGCACACCACCTGGTCGACGGTGCCCCACAGCCACCGCACTCCAGCGGCAGGATGAGGTCGAGCATGCCGGCAGTCTGCGCGTCGGGGCCGACATCTTCGCCGGGCTCGGCCGGCGATTGAGCGCGGTGCTTGCCCGCCGCGCTTCGTCGCATGCCCGTCGCTTCGCCGTCGATTTCCACCGCAGGGTCGCGACGCGCGCCGCGGCACAGCCCACAGGTCGAAAATGGCGACAACTGCGCAGCCGTTCTTCGCCCCATCGCCGCCGATTTCCACCGCAGGCTCGCGACGAGCGCCGCGGCACAACCCTCACGTAGAAACCGGCACGGTGCGCGATGGCGCGGTGCGCGCCGAAGGAGTCCGCCGACGAATCAACCCGGCAGCACGGGCAACGAGCCGGGAACCATCAGCGGCCGCACCTCGACCCACCCGGGGTTGTCCTCACTGACCGATGCGGACAACTGCATCACCCCGCGCTGGTCGGCGACGTAGACCGTCGACGGATTCGCGGCCACCATGCCCACCGGGACCTGCAGATTGCGGCTGGGCCCGTCCGAGTTCACCCCGTCGAGATTGACGTAGGACACCGGGTGCGCCGGATCGGTCCGGCTGACCACGATGTCGTCGCCGGTACGCCAGGAAAGCGACACCACCGTGTTGCCCAGGCCGAAGCCGAGGCGCCGCGGATAGGTCAGCAGGAACTGGCCTTCCGGTGTCCGCTCGATCCCGGCCAGGATCACCTGCCCACCGATCACCATCGCCGCGCGGGTGCCGTCCCGCGACAGCTGCAGTTCGGTGATGGGGCCGGGATATCGGGTGACCACGGCCGCCGCGTCGACGGGGATACGGGCGGGCACACCGGACGCGTCGCGGATGGCGCGGACCACGTTGACGTCGTCGACCACCACCCACACGGCCTGGTCCAGCGACCAGCTCGGCCGGCTCAGGGTGCGGCCCTCGATGGCCATCGCGGTGGGGCCTCCCAGCGGGCCCATCCACAGCGAGGCGGCCGTCGCCTCCGGGGCATCGGGCAACACGACGACTGACGCCGCATCCTGACCATTGCGCGACACCGCTGCCGACTTCTGATTGGGTGCCGAACCGAACGCGCCGGGCACACGGGTGGTGCTCTGCCCGTCCAACGCCACCAGCGATCCGCCGACCAGTGCGTGCAGGCCGGCGGCCGCGCCGGGCACCGCCCCCGGGTCGGTGGCCGCGACGTCGGAGGTCTCCCAGCCGTCGGCGAACCGGTCGTCCAGCGGGGCACCGTCGACGTTGATCACGTAAGGCCCACTGATCCCGGCCCGCGACAGGGTCCAGATGATCTGTGCGGCGAGCAGTTGCCTGCTGTGCGGATCGGTGGTCGAGAGGTTCTCGAGGTCGATTCGGGCGCCGCCGTAGCCGCGCCCCACTCCGGTCTTTCCACCGTCGGCCCGGGTGACCGGACCACGCAGCCGCAATGGTGCGTCGAGCAGATTACGCACGGCCCTGGCGATCTCCGGGCGAGGTCCGGAAACCAGTTTGGAGATCAGTTCGGTGGCCAACTGGTCGGGATCGGACACCGCGACATAACGCGGGTCCGGTACGACCGTGGTTCCGGTCGGGTCGACGAAGTAGAGCGTGTTGCGCTTGTAGGTGGACTGAAACTGTTGCCAGTCAAGGAAAACCCCGTTGGGCAGCCGGTCGATGCGCCAACCGGCCGGAGTCTGGACCAGCTCGATCGGGCCGGGGTCGGGCAGTGCCCCCTCCCCGGTCTCGAACACCCCCATGTCGGACAGGGATCCCAGGATGTCTGCCCGCATGCTCACCGAAACCCGGTCCGCGCCACGGGTTTCGACGAACACCACCCGGTCGAGCAGCAGTGCGCTGCCGGCGTCGTCCCACGAGCTGGACGCCGACTCGGTGAGGAACTGCCGGGCCGCGAGGTGCCGGTTCGCGGGATCGGCGGTGGCCTTGAGGAATTCGCGCAGGAGAACGTCGGGGTCCATGCCCGGCGCCGGTTTCGGCAGGTTCGGTGGCGCCGGCCGGTCGACGGTGCCGATCGCTTGAGGGGAGGACGAATTCGGAATTCCGGCGCATCCGGACACCAGAACTACCAGACCGACGACCACCACCGTCAGTAGGCGCTTCACACGTTCTCCTCCGCATGCTCGCGGTCGCGGTTGGGACGCTGGCGCGACTTCTGCTGCTGCGAAGCAGGTTTCAGCGGCAGCGGGCTGGTGGTCACCTTGTGGCCGCGTACCAGGGGCAGCGTCAGACGGAAGCAGGCTCCCTTGCCGGGTTCACCCCAGGCCTCCAACCGGCCCTGGTGCAGGCGCGCATCCTCGATGCTGATGGCCAGGCCCAGGCCGGTGCCACCGGAGCGGCGCACCCGGGACGGGTCGGACCGCCAGAACCGGCTGAACACCAGCTTCTCCTCGCCGGGACGCAGGCCGACACCGTAATCGCGCACGGTGACGGCGACGGTGTCCTCGTCGGCAGCCATCCGGATGCGCACCGGTTTGCGTTCGGCGTGGTCGATGGCGTTGGCGATGAGGTTGCGCAGGATGCGTTCCACCCGACGCGGATCCACCTCGGCGATCACCTCGTCACCCGGCATGTTGACGTCGAGCTCGACCTCGGCATCGGCCGCCAGGTGTCCGACGTTGTCCAGCGCGCTCTGCACCGTCGTCCGCAGATCCACCGACTCCACCGACAGCTCGGCCACGCCGGCGTCGTGGCGGGAGATCTCCAGGAGGTCGGCCAGCAGGGTCTCGAACCGGTCCAACTCGTTGACCATGAGCTCGGTAGACCGGCGCAGGGCGGGGTCGAGGTCCTCGCTGTGATCGTGGATCAGGTCGGCGGCCATGCGCACCGTGGTCAGCGGGGTCCGCAGTTCATGGCTGACGTCAGAGGTGAAGCGGCGCTGCAGGTTTCCGAATTCCTCGAGCTGCTGGATTTGGCGCGACAGACTCTCGGCCATGTCGTTGAACGACACCGCGAGCCGGGCCATGTCGTCCTCGCCGCGCACCGGCATCCGCTCGGTCAGGTGGCCCTCAGCGAACCGCTCGGCGATCCGCGAGGCGGACCGGACCGGCTGCACGATCTGACGGGCCACCACCAGAGCGATCGCCGCCAGCAGACCGAGCAGCACCACGCCGCCGGTCGCCATGGTGCCGCGCACCAGGGAGATGGTGCTTTCCTCGTTGTTCAGCGGAAAGATCAGGTACAGCTCAAGATTGGGCACCGACGAGGACGCCGGGCTGCCGACGATCAGCGCAGGACCGGAGAACGCATCGGTGGCGACCGGGGTGTACTGGTAGCTGACCTGTCCGGCCTTGACGAAGTCACGTAGCGCCTTGGGCACCTGTTGCACCGGCCCGGCCGCAGCGGCTTCGCGCGGCCCGTCGCCGGGGACCATGAGCACCGCGTCGAACGCACCGGCCACATCCGCTCGAGCGTCGGCCTTGCGATCGATCAGGGTGTTCCGGGCCAACTGCAGACTGCTGTCGAGCGACCGGCTCTCCTCACCGCCGACGATGCCGCCGACCGTGACGCGGGCCCGTTCCACCTCCTCGGTGGCGGCCTTGACCTTGACCTCGAGGATCCGGTCGGTGATCTGGCTGGTCAGCACGAAGCCGAGCACCAGGATGACGGCGAGCGAGAGCCCCAGGGTCAGCGTCACGACCCGCAGTTGCAGCGAACGGCGCCAGACCAGGCTCACTGCCCGTCCGAGCGTCCCCAATCCGCGCAACAGCGGACCAGAACCTCCCCAGCGGCCACGGATGCGGCGCCTGGAGCTGAAGATCACGGCCACCGCCGGGCGGTGAGCGTTACGGCGACGGCGAGCCGTCCTGTCACGGCGGTCCGGCCTTGTATCCCACTCCTCGAACGGTCAATACCACCTGCGGGTTCTCCGGGTCTTTCTCGACCTTGGCCCGCAACCGCTGGACATGCACGTTCACCAAACGGGTGTCAGCGGGGTGGCGATATCCCCACACCTGTTCGAGCAGCACATCACGAGTAAACACCTGGCGTGGTTTGCGTGCCAGCGCCACCAGCAGGTCGAACTCCAGCGGTGTCAGCGAAATCTGCTCGCCCTGCCGGGTCACCTTGTGGGCGGGCACGTCGATCTCGACATCGTTGATCGAGAGCAGCTCGGCAGGCTCGTCCTCGTTGCGGCGCAGACGCGCGCGCACCCGGGCCACCAGCTCCTTCGGCTTGAAAGGCTTCATCACGTAGTCGTCGGCGCCGGACTCCAGGCCGAGTACCACGTCAACAGTGTCGGTCTTGGCCGTCAGCATGACGATGGGCACGCCGGAGTCGGCACGGAGCACCCGGCACACGTCGATCCCGTTCATGCCGGGCAGCATCAGATCCAACAGGACCAGGTCAGGCCGCAATTCGCGGACCGCTGTCAGCGCCTGGCTGCCATCGCCGATGACCGCGGTGTCGAATCCTTCACCACGCAAGACGATGGTGAGCATCTCGGCCAGCGATGGGTCGTCGTCGACGACAAGGATCCTTTGCCTCATGGTGTCCATGGTGTCACCCGATCGCGATAAAACCGGGGTACCACACGCGGGTTTCTCCGCTTTATCTGCTGCTTAGCCGCCTCGCCAAGGCCGCTGGGTCCACATCGGGGCCCGCGACCGCCCATCGGCCGCACCAGTCGGCGGCTGCCAGCGCGGCATACACCGCACCGGTGCGCTGTTGCAGCCCGCCGTCGCGCTCGTAGGCGTCCTTGGCGCGGTCGGCCTCGGTGTTGGCGCGATGCTCGGCCCGCGCAGCAGCCAGCTCGGTCGGGACGTCGAGCAGAATCTGCCAATCCGGGCTGGGGAGTTTGAGGCGGTCGAACTCGAGCTCACGCACCCAGGCCACCGCCTCCCCGTCGGCGCCCTGGTGGAGCCGGGCCGCGCTGTAGGCGGCGTTGGACGCCACGTAGCGATCCAGGATGACGACGTCATAGGCCGCCTGGAGATGTTCGATCTCGTCCCGGGCACCGGCGCGGTCGAGCGCGAACAGGGTGGCCATCGCGTAGACGGATTCGGCCAGATCGCCGTGGGCGCCGTGCAGCGCCTCGGCGGCCAGGTCCGCGGGCACCGAGCGGTGATAGCGCGGGAACGCCAGGGTGCCGACGGAGAGGTGGTCGGCCTCGAACGCGGACCGCAGGCCACCCGTCAACGTACGTTTGCCTGCGCCGTCGACACCCTCGATCGCAATGAGCACCCCGCGAGCCTAGCTCTGCGGCGGCCGTCGCCCCCCAATGTCACGCCAGAGTGGCGCCAGCCCTCGAGCGTCACGCTGGAGTGGCGGCTCGTTGGCCACGTAGCCATCGGTGATCGTGTTGTCCCGCAACGTCCCGTCTATGTCGAAGGCGATGGTTACCTGCTCCACTTGCCATCCCCTACTGACCGCTCAGCCAGCCGTACACCCGCAGACACACGGCCCCGAACAACAACAACGGGCCCGAGAGATCTGTCAGCGGAGTCGATCCCACCACCACGGTGGCCACCCCCGCGACGATCGCGAACACCAGGAACAGTAGGCGGACGGCCAGGAAGGTTCGCTCACGTAACACTGCACGCAGCGTCGAGCGCGGCACGCTGCGCACGAGCCAGGCGATCACCGCCACCAACCCGAGCGTCAGCAAGGCGGTGAAAATCCTTGGTACCACGGTCGGTTGGGAATCGCCGTGCGCGGCCATCACGGAGATCATCGCGAATGCCAGGAAGATGACGCACGCCGTGGAAACGCGCAGTACGCGGATCAGTACCACCCCGATGTTGCGGCGGGCCAACGCGCCCAGTCCCGGGTCCAGCCGGCCCGCCCCGAGGAAGCCGTTGATCGACGTCGTCAACTTGCCCCACTTCAGCCTGGCGACCGCTAGATTGTGGACTGCCGAGGCGTGGTCGGGCTCCAGCCGCAAGGCTGCCTGGTAGTTGTCCTCGGCAGCGGTGGAACTCCCCAGCGCCCGGTGGATGTCACCGCGCAGCACCAGCGAGTCCACCGACTCGGGGTGCAACCGGAGAGCTTCGTCGATCACGTCGAGCGCCTCGCGCGACCGCCCGGCCTCGTGCAACAGACTGGCGTAGGTGTAATGCACGGAATAGATGTGCGGATTCTCCGTGGCTGCTTTCCACGCCATCTGCAGCGCTTCCTGCCGCCGTCCCTGTCCGTTCAGCGCGAGGGCATACACACGCATCACGTGTTCGTCGCCGGGAGCGGCGGCCAACGCCGAATGCGCGGCCTGCGCCGCCCGCTGATAGTCCTTCAACCCCAGGCACGCACGGGCGTACTGCGCAAGGAGTCCGGCATCGTTGGGGGCTTCGGCCAACGCGGACTGCAGCACTTCGGCAGCCCGCTGGTAGTTTCTGGTGCCCAGATACGCCTCGGCGACATCGCCGGGGCCTGCGGCTGCCGACGTCACCGAAGTTTGTTCCGCCGCATGTATTTTGCGAGATCGTCGTAGGTGCCGTCGCGGTTGCTGAACTCCACGACGTTACGTGCGGTCTCGAACCACGGTCCGGTCGACGGCCGGATCTGCGCCACCGCGGCGTCGATGTCGGACATCTGAACGGGCCGCACCTGACCGCTTCGCAGAGATTCGGCCATCGCCAATTGCGTTGCGGTATCACAGACATGGGCCAGGTCGGCGCCGGAGAAACCGTCGGTACGTTTGGCCACCGACGCCAGGTTGATGCCCTCCACCGGCCGGTCCTGCAGATGCAACTTCATGATCGCCGCACGCGCATCGACGTCAGGCAATGACACGAAGATCATCCGGTCGAACCGGCCGGGCCTGCGCAGCGCGGCGTCGACATCCCATGGAGCGTTGGTGGCGCCCAGCACGTAGACACCGTCGTTGTCGGATGTGGCCGAATCCAGTTCTTCCAGAAGGGCGTTCACGACGGTCCGTAACCCGGCAGACCCGCTCAGTGCCGAACGACGATGACCGAGCGCATCCACCTCGTCGAAGAACAGCACGCAGGGCGCGTTGCGACGCGCGTTGTCGAAGATCGCCCGGACACTGTGTTCGCTCTCGCCGAGCCAACGGGACAACACGTCGGCGATCCCGACCTGATAGAAGTTCGCCCCGAGTTCGCCGGACACCGCCTTGGCGATGTACGTCTTGCCGCATCCGGGTGGGCCGTACAGCAGCAGTCCGCCGCGCGCGGACACCTTGAATGCCTTCATCAGCTCGGGATTGCGGATGGGGCCCAGCAGTGAGAGCTCGAGCTGTTTCTTGACCTCGGCCATCCCCGCGATGTCGTCGAGCCGGACCGACGTGCGCTGCAGTGCGTCGTAGTCGTTCTCGTTGACGGCTTCGGCGGGTTCGGTGACGAATGCCGGTTTGACGATGTCGGCGACCTCCTTCTCGGCCGCCGTCCAGTCGAAGCCCCGAGCGGGCTCTGCGGGCGCAGCAGGCGCTGACGCGCCCGCCAGGCCGGCGCTGCACTGCTGCAGCAGCGTCACGGCCCGGATGTTCGAGGCGTCCTGGGCCAGCACTGCGCTGCAATGTGTCAGCGCCTCGGCATAGCGGCCCCGTTCGACCAGCAAAGTGGCCAGGTGCAGGCGCAACTCTGCCAGCTCCGGGCTGCGTTCAACAGCGGCAGCTAACTCCTGGATGACTGCGTCCTCAGCCATGCAAACCCCCGATCGATCGCTGGTGAAATCCTATCCGGAGCTCGACGCCGCCTCCTGCGGGTAATCCGAGGGCCCTCCGGGGCGTCCGGTACGGTCGCCTGATCCCAGGAATCGCCGACGTATGAGGTAGCGGATGCACCAGAACACAGTGCTCGCGGTGAAGCCCGCCGCAGCAACCCTGCTGGAGATGCTGCAGCAGCGGGCCGCGACGTATCAGGACAAGGTTGCGTTCAGCTTCTCCTACGACGGCGACGACCAGAACCGCACCCAGCTGACCTACCGCGACCTGGATCGACGGGCCCGCGCGATCGCGTCCACCCTGCAAGAACTGGGCGCTGCCGGTGAACGCGTTCTGGTCCTGTGCCGGCCCGGCCTGGATTCCGTCGCCGGGTTCTTCGGCTGCATCTACGCGGGCGCTGTCGCCGTGCCGGTGCACGAGCGGCTGGCTCCGCGTCTGTCCTCGGTGGTGCCCGACGCACATGCGCGCTTCGCCCTGGCCACCGCCGAGACGCAGGCGAAGATCAAGGCCGCCATCGATGAGTTGGCCGAGGGGCGTGACCTGCGGTGGGTCCGCACCGATGAGGTGGACGGCGCTTCCGCAGACGGCAGCGGCTGGACAGCACCCGATGTCGACGCCGACGCGATCGCCATGGTGCAGTACACGTCTGGCTCCACCACGACCCCGAAGGGCGTCGCCCTGACGCACCGAAACCTTATGCACAACATGGAGTCGATCCGCCAGGTATGGCACGGCGACGACACCGCAACCAGCGTGTTCTGGCTGCCGTCCCACCACGACATGGGGCTGATCGGCGGGATCCTCTCGATGATCTACGTCGGGTGCACCACCCATCTGATGTCGCCGTCCTCCTTCGTCAAACGGCCGATGGGCTGGCTCGAAGCGATCTCCCGGCTTCGCGCAACCTTCACCGCCGCACCGAACTTCGCCTACGACCGGTGTGTCGACGAGAGCACCGCAGAGCAGCGCGCGGCGCTCGATCTGTCCAGCCTGGCCACCGCCATGAACGGCGCCGAACCGGTACAGGCCGGCACGCTGGAGAAGTTCGCCGAGGCGTTCGCACCGGCGGGCTTCCGGCCGGAGGCGCTGTGTCCGGTGTACGGGCTCGCGGAGGCGACGTTGCTGGTGTCCGGCGGGTCGGACTCCGCGTTGCCGGTCGTTGCACACGTCGATCGCACCGGCCTTCAGGTCGATCGCGTCGTCGACGTCGACCCGGGACATCCGGCTGCTCTGGCGTTGGTGGGATGCGGTCGTCCGCGAGGCGGCCAGGACGTGGCCATCGTCGACCCGCAGACCCACCAGCCTTGTGGGGCAGACGAAGTCGGCGAGATCTGGATCGCCGGTCCCAGCGTCGGTTGGGGCTATTGGGCCCGACCGGACGAGACGACGCAGACGTTCTCGGCGACGCTGCCAGACGAATCCGGCGGCCCGTTCCTGCGCACCGGCGATCTGGGTTTCCTTCGTTCGGGCGAGCTGTACATCACGGGACGCTGCAAGGACCTCGTCGTCATCCGTGGCGGCAACTACTACCCCAACGACATCGAGCGGACGGTGCAGGACTGCCATCCGGCACTCGTCTCGGGCCGCGGCGCCGTCTTCACAATCACTCCCGGCCTGGGCGCCGTCGAACAGATGGTGATCGTGCAGGAGGTGGCGCGCCGACGAGAGGGGTCGGCCGACCTCGCCGCGGTGGCCGATGCGATCCGGACCGCGGTGACCACGCGATACGGAGTCGAGCCGAATTCGGTTCTACTGGTGGAACATCTGTCGATTCCGACGACGTCGAGCGGCAAGATCCAACGGGGCCGGTGCCGGCAACAGTTGCTCGACGACGAGATCGCACCCGTGGCGCACTGGCGTAGGCCGTCGGCACTCGATGACCTCGCCAAGGCCAGGGAACTCGAGGCGGCGATCCAGATTGCCGAGCTGATCAAGGCGGAGGCGGCCCGCCAGCAGGCCGCCGGCCAGAACTGACTCAAAAGCTGACCAAGATTGTTAGCTGACCGTGGCCACCCGACCGGGTGGCCACGGGTTGTCGCGTCCGAATCTGGTCGGCACGACCCAGGCACGGCCCGTACCGCGAGCCACGGTTTCCGCCCACCCACGCACAAATGACGCTGCACCGAGATGCCTCGACCTCGCGCGCCTGCCCCATCCGAGCCGGATGACCGACTACCGGCAGCACGCCCGGAACGGGGCTTGATCGCATGAATCATGTTGTCAGACAAATTTTTTGACAGACGACACACGATCTCGCCGGGCGCTCGGCGACGCGAATCGATACCTCACCCCGAGGTCGTTCGCGACATAAGAAAATGTCTAATTATTAGCCCAAATCAGGTTCGAGCCCAGCGAGCAGCGGATTCCCGCGCCGCAACGCGTTGCTCGAAGGCGCGGAACCTTAAACTGGCTACATTCGTTGCCCAAATTTTGCATCTGCAACTACTTGGCCAGGCTATGGTCTGTCCGATTATTTACAGATGCGAAAGGAGATGCCGTGCATCTCGTTGCTCAGCCCCACACTGCCGTGGGTGCAAAGCAAGAAACCACCCGTCACTGGCTCACTGCAGCCGGAGTCGTTGTCGCCGCTGCCGGAATGATCGCTGCCACGCCGGGGATCTCCCCGGTCCAGGCCGGCGTTCAGCACGACATCCAGGCCGACGCGGTCCGGCTGACGGCGGGTTGGGACCCCTTCGCGCCGTTGCAGGCGGCCTTCGACACTGCGAAAGCCAACGGCACGATCCTGGGCGACAACTTCCTGTTGGCCCCGGGAGTCGGACTGCAACAGGCGATCGCCAACCAGATCGGTTACGCCAAGCAGCTGTTCGACGACCCGTCGAGCTTCGAGGCCGTGTCGCAACAGTTCGCAGCCAATGCGATGAAGGTGCTGACCGGTCTCACCCTGATCGGCGCGGACGAGGAAACCAGGGACGCGGTGGTCAAGCACACCCTGGGTGGTATGCACGGCATGGCGCTCGACATGTTCCCCGGCTTCCTGGCCGAAGGTGTTGACCCCGAGGCCTTCTCGGCGGTCATGAGTGTCTTGGCCTCGCCGCTGAGCGGTGTGCTCATCGGCTCCATCGGGCCGGTCGTCAGCCCCGCGGTGGCGCTCCTCAACAGTGCCGTGGCGATCTCAAACGCGCTTCAGGCCGGTGACTCGACGACGGCGCTCTCCAGCCTGCTCGGGGTACCGGCCGGCATGGTCGACGCGTTCCTCAACGGTGCCAACCTCAACCTCGATGCGCTGGCGCCCATGATCAACGATGCGGGGCTGATCAAGGACACCGTCACCATCGCCGGGCTCAACATCGCGTTCGGCGGTCTGCTCACCCCGGGCTCCACCGACCGGAGCACCTACGAGTACACCGACGAAGACGGCAACAAGGTCACGATCCCCTCGGTCGGCGGCTCGATCTTCAACAGCCTCGGCATGGATATCAAGCTCGGTGCCCTGCCCATCTCGGTCAAGGGTGAGGCCGTCGGCCCGATCGGCGCCCTGCAGGGTCTGTCGCAGACGGTCGGCGTGCTGCTCGGCAGCGGCTGGGACGATTGGGACGGCAAGGGGAATGCTCCTGCCCCGAAGCCCCCGCTGTTCGGACTGCATCCGCTCGCGACGGGCGACATTCTGAGCGACACCGCCGAAAGTGCAGGCGTCACCAAACTTCGTGAAGCGTTGAAGGGTGCCGCTGTCGAGAACATCGTCAAGAAGCTGCAAGGCATCACCACGGGCACCGAAGAGGCCGCCGACCTGGCTCCGGTCACGGATGCCGACAGTTCGGTCACCGACAGTTCAGCCGCCAACGCCATCGCAGCGGCCAACGAGCTGACGCACACAACCGTGAACAAGACCGTCACGGTGTCGTTGGAGAAGCCGGCCGCCGTACCCGCGGCCGCGGATGCCACCAAGGCCCCCGCCACCACCAAGGTCGATACCGCCGACGAGACCAGCGCCACCGACGAGACCGCCGGAACGGCAACGGAATCGGCTGACGATGCCGGGACCGTAGTGGAGGCGACGCCTAAGGCCCAGACCCGCCTGAAGGCGCCGTCTACCCGGCCGGCCGGCCCGACGGACAAGGCCCCGCGCAGCAATCTGGTCAAGGGCGTCAAGGATGCAGTGAAGAACGTCCGCAACGGCCTGGGCGCGAACAGCACCCGCAAGTCCAGCGAATCTGCCTCCAGCTCAAACGGTTCGAGTGCCGGTGCGTCCAGCTCCGGTTCCGAATCCACCAAGCCGGCCAAGAAGGACGCCGGCAGCAAGAGCAAGCACGACAACAAGAAGTAATCGGCCAGCAGACAGAAAAATGCCCCAAATCGCTTGATTTGGGGCATTTTTCCGTCTGGTCGCGCTACCTCAGTGACTCAGTAGCGGTAGTGCTCCGGCTTGTACGGGCCGTCGACGTCGACGCCGATGTACTCGGCCTGCTCCTTGGTGAGCTTGGTCAGCGAGCCACCCAGCGCCTCGACGTGGATGCGCGCCACCTTCTCATCGAGGTGCTTGGCCAGGCGGTAGACCTCGTTGTCGTACTCGTCGTTCTTGGTCCACAGCTCGATCTGGGCGATCACCTGGTTCGAGAAGCTGTTGCTCATCACGAACGACGGGTGGCCCGTGGCGTTTCCGAGGTTGAGCAGTCGGCCCTCGCTCAGCACGATGATCGACTTGCCCGAGTCGCCGAAGGTCCACTGGTCGACCTGCGGCTTGATGTTCAACCGCGTAGCGCCCGACTTCTCCAGGGCCGCCATGTCGATCTCGTTGTCGAAGTGGCCGATGTTGCCCAGGATCGCGTGGTCCTTCATCGCCTTCATGTGGTCCAGCAGGATGATGTCGAAGTTGCCGGTCGCGGTCACCACGATGTCGGCGTTGCCGATCGCCTCTTCGACGGTCACCACGTCGTAGCCGTCCATCAGCGCCTGCAGGGCGTTGATCGGGTCGACCTCGGTGACCTGCACGCGGGCGCCCTGACCGGCCAGCGACTCGGCACAGCCCTTGCCCACGTCGCCGTAGCCGCAGATCAGCACCTTCTTGCCGCCGATCAGCGCGTCGGTGCCACGGTTGATGCCGTCGACCAGCGAGTGCCGGGTGCCGTACTTGTTGTCGAACTTGCTCTTGGTGACCGAGTCGTTGACGTTGATGGCCGGGAACGCCAGCTCACCCGCGGCGGCGAACTGGTACAGCCGCAGCACGCCGGTGGTGGTCTCCTCGGTGACACCCTTGACCGACGCGGCGATCTTGGTCCACTTGTCCTTCTCGGTCTCGAAGCGCTTGCGCACCAGGGACAGGAAGACCTTCCACTCGGCCGAGTCGTCTTCCTCGGAGGGCGGGACCACGCCGGCCTTCTCGTACTCGGCGCCACGCAGCACGAGCATGGTGGCGTCGCCGCCGTCGTCGAGGATCATGTTCGCCGGCTCACCCTCCCAGGTGAGCATCTGCTCGGCGGCCCACCAGTACTCCTCCAGCGTCTCGCCCTTCCAGGCGAACACGGGGGTGCCCTTGGGCTCCTCCGGGGTGCCGTTCGGACCGACGACGACCGCCGCGGCGGCATGGTCCTGGGTGGAGAAGATGTTGCAGGAAGCCCATCGCACTTCGGCGCCGAGAGCAACCAGCGTCTCGATCAGCACCGCGGTCTGCACGGTCATGTGCAGTGAGCCGGAGATGCGGGCGCCCTTGAGCGGCTGCACGTCGTGGTACTCGCGGCGCAGCGCCATGAGGCCGGGCATCTCGTGCTCGGCCAGGCGGATCTCCTTGCGGCCGAATTCGGCCAGCGAGAGGTCGGCCACCTTGTAGTCGATACCGTTGAGGCTGTCGGCCTTCAACTCGGTCATGTAGAGCCCTCTTTCAGTCGTGATTGCTTGCACGCGCGCAGACGCGCCCGACGGCGACGCCACACGCAGATACCTCTAGCCTGCGGGCTCGCGGGACAGGCGCTCATGCGGAGTAACGGCAGCGGCGCTCTGACAGCTACGGGGTATCTATGACACCGTAGCGCTCGGCGAAAGGCGTCATGAGTCGGGCCAGGTCACCGGCCACGTCGTGGTCCGCCTCGGGCGGCATCGACACGTAACTCATCGCCAGGCGCACGATCGCCCGGGCCAGCACCCCGGCGTCCTCGTCACTGGCTTTCATCCAGCTGTTCTGAAAGGTTCCGGTCAACCGGGCGGAGCATCGGGAGATGATCGGGCCGCTGCCGGTGGTGATGATCTGGAGCAGGTCGGGCTTGGAAGCGCCGGTGAGCAACGAGATCACCAGCGGATCGGCGGCCGATTCCAGGAAGAACGCCCGGAACCCCTCCAGGAACGCCGCGTGCACCTCGCCGACGTTGTTGTTGATCGCATTGTCGACCGCGTCGACCAGCCGGTCCGCCAGACGCATGGCATAACCCTCGGCCAGCCCCTGCCGGGAGCCGAACTCGTTGTAGATCGTCTGACGGCTGATCCCCGCGACCTGGGCCACGTGCGAGAGCGTGATGGCCGACCAGTCGCGGGTCAACAGCAGTTCCCGCATGCCGTCGAGAATCGAATCGCGCAGCAGCACCCTGGATGCCTCCGCATACGGGATGCGCTGTTTGTCTCGCGGCCGACTCACACGGGCGACAATATCGCTTTCCGTCCGTGTTTCGAGCGCGTCGCTCGAAGCCGTCAAGGCCGTGCGACCTCGACCATCTCGAAATCGGTCTTCGCAGCGCCACAATCCGGGCAGCTCCAGTCCTCGGGGATGTCATCCCATCGGGTCCCCGGCGCGATGCCGTCCTCGGGCCAGCCCTTGGCCTCGTCGTACTCGAATCCGCACTGGACGCAGATGTACAGCTTGTACGGCTCGGTGCCGGTCGGCTCCTCGCGCAAGCGCTCGTCGGTCATTTCACTGCTCCCATCGGTTCGAAGTCGACCTTCTCCCGCACCGCACAGTCCGGGCAGCACCAGTCGTCGGGCACGTCGCTCCATGGAGTTCCGGCCGGGAACCCCTCTCGCGGAGCGCCTTTCGCTTCGTCGTACACGTAGCCGCATCCGGGACACTCGTAGGCGCTCACGCGGCATCACCGGCCCCGTAGCGCGCCAACACCTTCGCCCGCAGCCGCGGCTGGATGTTCACCTTGGTGATGTCACCGTCGTAGTGCTCCAGCACCCGGTGGTCCATCAGCTTGCGCCACAACGGCGGCAGGTAGGTGAGCCCGATCAGCGACGCATACCCGCTGGGCAGGTTGGGTGCGCCGTCGATGCTGCGCAGGGTCTGGTACCGGCGGGTGGGGTTGGCGTGGTGATCGCTGTGCCGCTGCAGGTGATACAGGAACAGGTTGGTGACGATGTGGTCGGAGTTCCAGCTGTGCACCGGGGCGCACCGCTCGTAGCGACCGCTGGCCGTCTTCTGCCGCAACAGCCCGTAGTGCTCGAGGTAGTTCACCGATTCCAGCAGGCTGAAGCCGTAGATGGCCTGGATGACGATGAACGGGATCAGCGCGGGTCCGAACACCGCGATCAGGATGCCGAAGAACACCACCGACATGGCCCACGCATTGAGAACGTCGTTGGACCAGTGCCACGGCGACTTGTCCTGCCGGCGCAAGCGCTGGGCCTCCAACTCCCACGACGAGCGCAGGCTACCGAACACGCTGCGCGGCAGGAACTCCCAGAAGGTCTCGCCGAAACGCGCCGACGCGGGATCCTCGGGCGTGGCGACCCGCACGTGGTGCCCACGGTTGTGCTCGATGTAGAAGTGGCCGTACCAGGTCTGGGCCAGCGTGATCTTGGACAGCCAGCGCTCCAACGAGTCTCGCTTGTGCCCCATCTCATGCGCGGTGTTGATGCCCACCCCTCCGAGCACACCCACCGACAACGCGATACCGATCTTGGCCGGCCAACCGAGTCCGCCGTCGAACCCGAGCCAGCTGAGATCGGACGCCGTGAACAGATACGCGCCCATGACGACGCTCGCGTACTGGAACGGGATGTAGAGGTAGGTGCAGTACCGGTAGTACTTGTCGTTCTCCAGCTGCTCCATCACCTCGTCGGGCGGGTTCTGGCCGTCGGGCCCGAACCGCAGGTCCAACAGCGGCAGCAGCACGTAGAGCAGGATCGGCCCGATCCACAGTGGCACCTGGGCGGCGGTGTGCCAGCCGAGCTGGTTGAGCCCCCAGATCAGCGGCAGCATCACGAAGATCGCCGTCGGGGCGATCAGGCCCATGAGCCACAGATGCCGCTTCTTGTCCCGCCACTGCCCGACGTCTGCGACGTCCGGTCCGCTCGAGAGTTCCGCCACCACGATGAGCCTCCTTGTGTGAGTGCTGTCACTGCGATGACTTGACTATAAGCGCGCCTATGTCTCTTGTCTAGACATTGACCTATCTTTTGTAAAGTGACCCAGGCCACGAGGGATCCACTGCGGTCGAGCGTCGATTTCAGCTACTGCGACGGCGTCGCCGCGACTTCCCTACTGGCCAGCGTCGAATGACTCCGGCCGTACACGGCGTACACCACCACCCCGATCACCATCCAGAGCAGGAACCGGATCCAGGTCAGCCCGGTGAGGTTGAGCATCAACCACAGGCACGCCAGGATCGCGGCGATCGGCAACACCGGCACCCACGGCACGCGGAATCCGCGCTTCAGATCGGGCCGGGTCCGCCGCAGCACGATCACCCCGGCCGAGACCAGCACGAAGGCGAACAGCGTGCCGATGTTGACCATCTCCTCGAGCCGGCCCATCGGGAACACCGAGGCGGCGATCGCCACCAGCACCCCGACGATCAGGGTGATGCGGACCGGCGTCCCGTGGGTGCCGGTCACGGCCAGCTGTCGCGGCAGCAGACCGTCGCGCGACATCGCGAACAGCACGCGGGTCTGTCCCAGCATCAGCACGATCACCACCGTGGTGAGCCCGGCAAGCGCGCCGATGGAGATCACCTTCGCGGCCCAGTGCACACCGTTGGCTTCGAAGGCAGTGGCCAGGTTGGCGTGGCCGTCGGGTGCATCGCGTAGCACGGTGTAGGACACCATGCCGGAAAGCACCACCGACACCGCGACGTACAACACGGTGACGATCCCGAGTGAGGCCAGGATGCCGCGGGGTACGTCACGCTGCGGATCGCGGGTCTCCTCGGCAGTGGTTGCGACGACGTCGAACCCGATGAACGCGAAGAACACGATCGAGGCACCGGCCAGCACCCCGTACCAGCCGTAGTGGCTGCCCGCCGCGCCGGTCAACAACGAGAACAGTGACTGGTCGGCCCCGCTCGCCCCCTCGCCGGCCTCGTTCGGCGGAATGAACGGGGTGTAGTTGGCGGCCTTTATATAGAAGGCGCCCACGACCACCACCAACAGCACAACCGACACCTTGATGACGGTGATGACCAGGCTGAAGAGCGCTGACAACTTGGTGCCCACCACCAGCAGGACCGTCACCAGCGCGATGATCACCAACGCGCCCCAGTCGATCTCCAGACCGCCGAAATCCGCGATCCCGCCCCCGAACCCGAACACGGTTCCGAGGTAGCTCGACCACCCCTTGGCCACCACCGCGGACGCGACGGCGAACTCCAGGATCAGGTCCCATCCGATGATCCACGCCGCGAACTCCCCGAACGTGGCATAGGAGAAGGTGTACGCGCTACCGGCCACCGGCACGGTAGAGGCGAACTCCGCGTAGCACAGGGCGGCCAACCCGCACGCGACGGCGGCGATGACGAAGGCAATCGAGATCGCAGGCCCGGTCAAGTTGCCCGCCGTGGAAGCGGTGATGGTGAAAATGCCCGCACCGATGACGACCGAGACACCGAACACCGTCAGGTCCCACCAGGTGAGGTCCTTGCGGAGCCGGGTCGACGGTTCGTCGGTGTCGGCAATCGACTGTTCGACAGATTTGATTCGCCGAAGGGCAGACATCCCGTCATGCTCCCATCACGGTGGCGGTGAAACCGGTAGGACTCTCAAACTTCGCCGAACCGTGCCCTGCCGCGAGAGTGGGGCGTACGTCACACTCGGCGCCGATCGTGATACGGTCCGCGCATGGCTGAGCTCCCCTATTTCGACTTGCTGATCGATGAACGGCAGGAAGGTGGCGAAACGGGCCAGCTGTGGGAAAACCAGGTGCACTGGGGCTACTGGGAAGACCCCAAGACCGCCAAGGGCACCCGGGATGACTACATCGCGGCCATGGAGCAGATGGACCATGTCCTGTTCGCCGCCGGAAAGGTTGCCGACGGGCAGAAGCTGCTGGACGCCGGCTGCGGGTTCGGTGGGACCATCCAGCAGATCAACGGCACCTACTCGGACATGGACCTCACCGGCCTCAACATCGACCCGCGCCAGCTCGCGGCGGCCGAGGCCCAGACCAAGCCCGTCAACGGCAACAAGATCGGTTGGGTCGAGGCCGACGCCTGCCAGTTGCCGTTCGAGGACAACTCCTTCGACCGTGTCCTGGCCGTCGAATGCATCTTCCACTTCCCGTCCCGCGAGAAGTTCCTCGCCGAAGCCGCGCGGGTGCTCAAGCCGGGCGGGTACCTGGCGGTGTCCGACTTCGTACCGACCCTGATGTTCTTCGGGAAGACCCCGATCTGGATGGCGATCCGTCCCCGGATCGCGAAGTCCTACGGAACGCTCGGGAATGTCCCGCTGCGGGGTTACCGGTCCATGGGTAAGCGTGCGGGGCTCGAGCTCGCCGAGAAACGCAACATCCGGAAGAACACCTTGCCGACGTACCCCTTCCTGCTCAAGTTCTTTCGCGAGCAGGGGTCAGCGGACGCCCAGAAGACGATGATCGTCGGCACACGCTGGATGAAGTGGCTGTCCAAGGCCGGCCTCATCCAATACCGCGTGTACACGTTCCAAAAGCCCGCCTGACCGGTAGCCGGATCGGCCTGAAACTCCTCGACTGACGCGGCGCCGCCCGCGCAGGCCGTCATGCGCCGAGGCCGGCCGAGACCAGGGGCACCAGACTCACTCAGGCTCAGCGGTTCTCCCCGGATACGCGTCGCAGGACGTTGCCGGTCGGCAACGTCCTGCGCAAACGATTCAGGTTGGCTCAGAGGGTGGGCATGAATTCGGCGAGTGCCAGGATCATGAAGACCACCAAGGCGAGTCCGATCAGCCCGCCGGCGGGAATCATGGCCACGCACACCACTATCCACACAAGAAGCCTCGGCCATTCGAACGGCTGGTTGCCCATCACACCGCCACGGCGCTCCCGGAACGTGTGATAGGCCGCCCACACGCCCGCGCCGGCAGCGGCGCAGCCGATGATCTTCAGGCCGTCCGGCGCCACCAGCAGGGCAACGCCCGCCATGATCGCCACGGCCGCAAGGCGGGCCGCCACTGCCGTGCGAAGCCCGGTCACGCGCGTGATCGCCGAGCCGCGATCCGGCTCACCGCGGTACCGCGGTAGCCGCCCGTCGATACCCAACATTCGCCAGATCCAGCGCGACCACACCGTCCGCAAACCGAGGTCCTCGGCTACTCGCCGAACATCGGCAGCCGATTCAGCCATCATCTGGCGCGACTGATCGCTCCGCCAGAACGCAGCCTTGAAAACCCGTCGCGGAACACCGAATTGCCGGGCAAATGTGCGCGGCGGCCCCATCATCTCCCCGATCAACCACCGCAGAAAGAACGGGAAAAGAATTGCGTACCACGCTCGCTTGCGCCGACTGACGCTCTGCATTCGCTGAGCCAGAAGGTCGTCGGCAAACGATATATGGCGCGCTTCCTCGGCCAGGTGAATGTAGGTGATCTTGTTCAGCAGCGGCGGCACGTGCGCTGCGCCACGATGCTGCAGCGTCTGCTGGAAGTGCAGCGGCTGTTCACCGCACAGCACCCCGATGAAGTGAATCATGTTGGCATAACCGCCGATAAAGCCCAGGATCGGTCCGATAAACCGGGACCCTCGCCGCATTCCTGGCACGTCCTCGCCAGTGCGGTTGACGAATTCCTGGAACATCTGGATGTGATTGCATTCGTCGATCAGTTCGTGGAGCAGATACTGGAATACCGGCGAACCATTCGGCATCTTGCCGGCGTAATGCACCACTCCTCGAATCAACATCATTTCGAATTGGAGGGTGACCTTCAGGGTGTTCGCAGTTACCCAGCGTCCCATGTCGATACGGCGCTGCAAAGGCTGTTGGGCATACCATTCAGTAGCCGCGAGCGGGGCACTGTCCGGGTCGAGTTGCCATCGCGGGTCGTCGTCTGCCAGCGCGTTTTCGGGTGCGTCCCAGTCGATGTCAACGTACGGATCGAAGCGTCGACGGACCGTCGCACGAGAGAGGGCCTCCACCCTGTCGAAATAGAGGTCCCCCGTTGCCGTGCCGTCCGCGTCGCTGACCGTTGTCATTGCCCCATCCGTTGACTGTGAGTTTCCTTGCAGAGGGTATCAACTTGAGAGCCATATCACGCCTCCAGCCACAGGATTGTGCCACGAGTTGTTGCACGTTCGTTAGACAGGCCCACTGGGCGGGACGCCCGGTTGCGCCACCCGGGTGCACGGACCGTGCCTGCAGCGCAGCGCAGGCCCACACCCGGACACCCAGGAGCACACTCCCCAATCGAGGACGCGTGGCCCGTCGTTACAGTTGACGCTGCTTCTGATTTTTGTGCGCCGGACGCCGTGGGCCCAGTACCGTGTCGATCTAATGCACAGCTCATCCAGAACCCTCGCGACCCACGCCGTTGTCATCGGCGGCAGCATCGCCGGGCTGTGCGCGGCCAGGGTCCTCGCCGATCACTACGGCCACGTCACCCTGTACGAGCGTGACGAGCTGCCGGATCAGCCCGTCAACCGCGGCGCCATACCGCAGGGCCAACATGTGCACCTCCTGATGGCTCGCGGGGCCGACGAGTTGGAGGCCCTCTTTCCCGGATTGCTCGTCGACATGGTGGCCGCGAACGTTCCGGTGGTGGAGAACCGACCGTCCTCCATCCACTTCGAGGCCGGCGGGCACCTACTCGGTACCGGACAGACGCTCAAGTCAAACTTCACCGCGTACGTGCCCAGCCGCGGACAGCTGGAATGGCAGATTCGCAGACGGGTGTCGGGATTGCCCAACGTGCAGATCCTGCGACGGGGAGTGAGCGAACCGCAGTACGACCCCGGTACCGAACGGGTCACCGGCCTCGTGCTCGACGACGGTGAACAGGTTGCGGCGGACATGGTGGTCGACGCCTCCGGCCGCGGCAGTCGGCTGCCAGTGTGGTTGGAACAGTGGGGCTACGAGCGACCGCCCGAGGAATCGATCAAAGTCGGGGTCACGTACGCGTCACAGCGGGTCCGTATCCCCGCGGAGCTGATCAACGAGAAAATGGTCGTCGTCAGTGCGGCGCATGACAGCGGTCTTGGTATGGGCATGCTGTTCCACGAGGATGGCATCTGGACGGTCACCGCGTTCGGTGTCGCCAAGGCCGAGCCACCGAGCGATTTCGCCGGCATCAAACAACTTGGTGGCACCGCGCTGCCACCGCACCTTGCGACGGCGTTGCGCGCCGGTGAAGCGGTGGGTGACATGAACTTTCACCGTTATCCGGTGGCCAAGTGGCGGCGCTACGACAAACTGGACCGGTTCCCTGACGGGATCTTTCCGTTCGGCGATGCGGTGGTCAGCTTGAATCCGACGTACGGGCAGGGCGTGACCATGTCGACCGTGCAGGCGGCCAATCTGCGCCAGGTGCTCGCCGAAGGAACCCAAGATCTGGTTCGCCGACTGGCACGGCGCACCGCGAAAACCACCTACCCGGTGTGGATGATGAACTCGGTTGCCGATCAGGTGAAGCACGGGGCGGAAGGCGACAAGGCCTTCTGGTACAGCCCGTTGTTCGGTCTCTTCGACCAGTTCCTCGGCGCAGCCGAAACGGATCCCGTTCTGGCCGAGTGGTTTCTGCGGCGTACGAGCATGCTCGACAGCCTGTGGCTCACTCCACCCCCACGGATCGTCGGACGTGCGATCCGCCACAACATCAAGGCGTGGCTGGCCGAACGCCGCCGGCGCCCCAATGGCTCCGAGCAGTCGCTTACCGCCCGCGGCCGATCTGTCGGCTAGATCCCGATCGTCACGCGGAACAGTTTCGTCGGCTCGGCCGCGGTCAGCCGGATGGGACCGTCCTCGGCCGCCACCCACGCCGCCGCGCCACGCTGCAGCGTCAGCTTGTCGTCGTCGGCATAGATCACGGCGGCGCCTTCGATACACAACAGCAGCTGCGGACCATCGTGGTGGGAGTGCACGTCGATCTCGTCACCGAGGTGCTCACCGTCGACCGTCAGCGCCGACACCGCGAATTCCTGCGCGGGCGTCCGATAGATGGTTTCCGTTCCCTCCGTGACGGTTTCCGACCGCAGCCGATCTTCCGGCGTCGGGGTGAAGTCCAGCACCCGCAATAGTTCCGGCACGTCGACGTGCTTCGGGGTCAGCCCGCCGCGCAGCACGTTGTCCGAGTTGGCCATCACCTCAACGCCGACACCATGCAGATAGGCATGCAGATTTCCGGCGGGAAGGTAGATGCCCTCGCCAGGTCCCAGGCTGATGCGGTTCAGCAACAGGGAGGCCAACACCCCGGCATCGCCGGGGTATCGTTCACCGAGTTCCAGCACCGTCTTGACCTCGGCTGCGAATTTCTTTGCCCCGGAACGGATGTAGTGGACCGCCCCGTCGAGAACAGCCGGCACCAACACGTCGAGATCGGGCTGCGGCGCGGTGATCCAGGTAGTGAACAGGGCCCGCAACCCGTCGGCATCGGACTGATCCGACAGCAGGTTAATGAACGGATCGAGATCCGAGACCGCCAGCGCACGCATCAACTCGACCGTGCGGTCTACCGGGCGGAATCCGGCCAGCGCATCGAATTGTCCCAACGCAACCAGCAATTCGGGTTTATGGCTCCGGTCACGATAATTGCGGACGGGTGAGGACACCGGGATGTCGAGTCGGTCCTCGCGGTCGAAGCCCTCCCTCGCCTGCGCGGCACTTGGATGGGCCTGCAACGACAACGGCTCATCTGCGGCCAGCACCTTCACGAGGAAGGGCAGCGCATCGCCGAATCTGCCGATCGCCACGCTGCCCAGTTGCCCCTCGGGGTCGTCCTGAACGGCCTGGAGCAACGACTTTTCACCGTGTTCGGTCTGTAGCCACGCCGGGTCCTGCGGATGTGCGCCGAGCCACAGCTCGGCCTCCGGATGGATTGTCGGACTGGGCCTTCCGGTGAAATCAGCGATTGCAGTGCGCGAACCCCAGGCATAGGTCCGCACCGCTCCCCGTAGCAGATGCACGTCTTATCCTCGAACCAGTTTCAAATACACGGCCGTCATCTCCAAGCGGACAGCCAGAACCGCCAGTTGTTGTTCCGGGCGCCCCACCGGCAGGGTCGTCCCAGCCTGGTCCGGCACATCCTCGGCACCGATCATCACGATGTCGTCGAAGCCGCTGACCCTCGCCCCCACCAGTTGTCGTTCGGTATCGGTGATCAAGGCGAACGTACGCATGCGGCGCGGCAGCGGTCCGTCGATCTCCTCGTCGTGGAACAAGGACCGGGTCTCAGGGTGGGCGACCGCGCCGCTGCCGATCGCAGCGAGAACGTCACCCAGTCCGGCGGCGGCCACCACTTCACCCGCCAGCCTCAGCATCACCGTCGCCCCGTGCCGGGCCAGCGCCAGGGTGGCCGGATTGTCACCGGCCAGCACGACCGCCCTGTCCGACATCCGTTCGGCCAGGGTCTTGGCCGGGTTGGTGAACAGGTCCCGTCCGGCGCTGTTGCGAAGGGCCTCGGCATCCAATTCGTCTGCGAGCGCGGCCAGATCCACGCGCATACCGTGATCCACCACTTGCAGCGCGGCCAGACCCGCGGCCAGGTATCGAGTCAGTCCGAAGTCGTCGGGAACCCACAACCTGGGTGCCAGCACCACCGCGCGTCCGGCCGCGACATCACGCAACGGGCCCTCGTGCGGCGCCACGATCAGCACCCGGGCCCCGCGACGCACCCCGGTGGCCGCCGCGTTCACCAGAGCCGGATCGCCCGGATCGTCACCGGCCACGATCACCACGTCGAGTGCCCCCAGCCACGGCGGGGTCTCGGCGGCCACCACGATGGGAGCGGCGATCGATGCGCCGAGAACGGCGGCCAACATGGCGCCTGCATTCTCGGCAGCGCCGCGGCCGGCAACCCAAATCACCGTCCGCGGAGGATGATCGGCGTGCAGCGGGTCGAGCAGTCCTTCGGCCACTGCCGCGGCGGTCGCCCGAACCTGGGCACCCGCCATGGCCGCCGCCCGTAGCAGACCGTTGCGATCGGCGGCCAGAAGTCCGTCACCGTCGTCCAGGTCGACCGTGGCGTCCACGGCGTTCACGGCACCGGCTCGCTCACCCCACGGATCTGTCCCGAAACTCTGTCGACGAGGGCGGCGACGTCCTCGGCAGTGCGTGCTTCCACGTTCAGACGCAGCAGCGGTTCGGTATTCGACGTGCGCAGGTTGAACCAGCTGCCACCGCCGAGATCGACGGTGACGCCGTCGAGGTGGTCGATGGACTGGATCGAGCCGGAGAACGACTTCAGCACGGCATCGACACAGGCCGGCGCGTCGCTGACGGTGAAGTTGATCTCGCCGGAGGCCTCATAGCGCTGATAGTCCGCCATGAAGTCAGACAGCGGACGATCCTGCTCGCCCAGGGCGGCCAACACGTGCAGGGCCGCGAGCATGCCGGAATCGGCGCCCCAGAAATCACGGAAGTAGTAGTGCGCCGAGTGTTCTCCGCCGAAGATGGCGCCGGTCTCGGCCATCAGGCCCTTGATGTAGGAGTGCCCGACCCGGGACCGCACAGGAGTGCCGCCGCGCTCGATCACCAACTCGGGAACAGCGCGCGAGGTGATCAGATTGTGGATCACGGTGGCACCGATTTCCCGCTTGAGCTCACGGGCGGCCACCAATGCGGTCACCGCGGACGGCGACACCGGACGGCCGAGTTCGTCGACGACGAAGCAGCGGTCGGCATCACCGTCGAACGCCAGGCCGATATCGGCGCCGCTGGCCAGTACGTGGGCCTGCAGGTCGACGAGGTTGGCCGGATCCAGTGGGTTGGCCTCGTGATTGGGGAAGCTGCCGTCGAGTTCGAAGAACAACGGGAGAATCGTGGCCCCCGGGATCGGCCCGAGCACCGCAGGCGTGGTGTGGCCGGCCATTCCGTTGCCCGCGTCCACTGCGATGCGCAGCGGACGCAGCCCGGTCAGATCGACCAGAGAGCGGAGGAAGGTGCCGTAGTCCGCCAGCACATCGCGATCGGAGATCACACCGGGCGGGCCGTCGTGGGCAGGCACCCCCGAAATCACCTCGTCGGAGATCATGGACAGTCCGGTGTCCTTGCCTACCGGTTTGGCCCCGGCGCGGCACAGTTTGATCCCGTTGTACGCAGCCGGGTTGTGGCTGGCGGTGAACATCGCTCCGGGGCAGTCCAACAGACCCGAGGCGAAGTAGAGCTGATCGGTGGAGGCCAACCCGATGCGGACCACATCCAAGCCCTGGGCTGTCACGCCGTCGGCGAATGCGGCCGCCAGCGTCGGCGAACTCTCTCGCATGTCATAGCCGATCACGACCTGTGTGGCGCCCTCGGCGCGGACCAGGCGAGCGAACGCACCGGCGACGTCGGCCACGAACGCTTCGTCGATCTGGCTACCGACCAGACCACGGACGTCATAGGCCTTGATGACATCGTGAACAGCCGCCGCTGGCCTAGACATATAGCTCCTTGTGAAACGGGATCGTTGGCGCCAGCCTAACCGTCGGGCGGCGCCGACACGTTCACTACTCTTGGGCCGGTCGTCGTCTAATCAGGATCTAATCAGGGCTAGTCCGTACTAGTTGTCGGGGTCCGGCAAGACCCGCAGGTGCCCGCGACGGCGGCCGTTGGTCTCGGCGGGACGCGCCTGCGGCGCCATCACCGCACTGGCCCCCACACCGGTGGAGGGATCGGAGAATCCGGCCACCACCCCGCTGTGGGGAACCGCACCGGGCTGGCCTTCACGCACGGCGTCGGCGAGTGCGACGAGGTCGTCCTCGTCGGGGTGGGTGGGCAGCGGGCCGGCATGACGGACCAACTCCCAGCCTCGCGGTGCCGTGATCCGGCCGGCGTGGCCGACGCAGAGGTCCCAGGAGTGGGGTTCAGACACCGTGGCCAGGGGTCCGACCACCGCCGTGGAGTCGGAGTAGACAAAAGTCAACGTCGCCACGGCATAGTGCGGGCACCCGGGCCGGCAGCAGCGACGGGGAACATTCACGCAACAGAGATTACTTTGGACGGTCGCTGTGCGGTGCCGGACACGCGCAGCCGTCGGGTCCCCGATCCCGAACCGTTACGATCATCGCCGTGGCCCAGCGAAACCCATGGCGATCGCGTCGCGGCCGCGACATGCGCGGACCGCTGCTGCCGCGCTCGGTTCCCGGCTGGCGTAGTCGGGGCGAGCGGTTCGACATGGCTGTACTGGAAGCGTATGAGCCGATCGAGCGTCGGTGGGCGGCGCGGATCAAAGAACTCGATGTCGCGGTGGATGAGATTCCGCGGATGTCCCCGAAGGATCCCGAGGGCGTGCAATGGCCGCCCGAGGTCATCGCCGACGGACCGATCGCGCTGGCGCGGTTGATACCTGCTGGGGTTGATGTCAGAGGAAATGCGACCCGGGCTCGAATTGTCTTGTTCCGCAAGCCCATCGAGCGCCGGGTCAAAGGATCCGATGAGCTAGCTGACCTGCTGCATGAAATCCTGGTGGCCCAGGTGGCCACCTATCTGGGAGTTGAACCGTCAGTCATCGACCCAACGATCGACGACGACTGACGTCGAGCGCTACATCGTGCGATGAGCGCTCCGCCGGAGAGCGTCAGATGATGCCGCGCTTGAGGCGGCGACGCTCCCGTTCGGACAATCCTCCCCAGATGCCGAAGCGCTCATCGTGCGCGAGCGCGTACTCCAGGCAGGCATCCTTGACTTCACAGCCCAGGCAGATGCGCTTGGCCTCGCGGGTAGACCCGCCCTTCTCCGGAAAGAACGCCTCCGGGTCGGTCTGTGCGCACAGCGCACGTTCCTGCCATTGGTCGTCTTCGTCTTCCGGATCAACATCAATGTGTTCGGGAACCGAACTCACCGGAACCAGACTCAGTTGAGGACGTCCGGCCGCCCCCAGCGGTGTCGGTCCCACGTTGATGTGCGGTGCGTTGTCTACCGAGCCGAGTAGCCGATCGTCAAACCGGACCACATGATCGAAATCGCCGCTCTCATAAGACATTATCCCCCGCCTCCTCACTCGGTCTCGTAGATCCTAAGTGGAGCCCCACTACTGCGATGTGCGGTCACCCCATTCGAACAGTTGATCGAATCTCGGTCCGCGACACCGGAATCGGTCACCAACCGGGAAATGACACATCTGTGATTACACACGTGTTAGCTGCCAGGGTCAAGCGCCAGGACGCGAATTCATACCATCTCGTAATGTCAAATCGGCGCGTCGCGACATCGGCGTGTCCTGCCCGTGACGACGTCGTTTCCATCCGCACGCTCTCAACGCTTAGGGTCGGACGTTGTGAAGATCACCGTTCTGGTCGGCGGCGTCGGAGGCGCCCGGTTTTTGCTGGGCGTACAGCACCTGTTGGGCCTCGGCCAGTTCGCCGGGACCGACAGCAAGCAAAAACATGAACTCACCGCGATCGTGAACGTCGGTGACGACGCCTGGATGCACGGCGTGCGCATCTGCCCGGACCTCGACACCTGCATGTACACGCTGGGTGGCGGTATCGACCCCGAACGCGGCTGGGGTCACCGCAATGAAACGTGGCACGCCAAGGAAGAACTCGCTGCCTACGGTGTGCAACCCGACTGGTTCGGACTCGGCGACCGGGACTTGGCCACCCATCTGGTTCGCACCCAGATGCTGCGCGCCGGCTACCCGCTGTCACAGGTCACCGAGGCATTGTGTAAGCGCTGGTCACCGGGGGCGCGGTTGCTGCCCGTCACCGACGACCGCAGCGAGACCCACGTGGTGATCACCGACCCCGAGGATGGGGAACGACGGGCCATCCACTTCCAGGAGTGGTGGGTGCGTCACCGCGCGCAGGTGCCCTCACACAGCTTTGCGTTCGTCGGAGCGGAACAGGCAACCGCGGCGCCGGGCGTCGCCGAGGCAATCACCGACGCCGATGCGGTGTTGCTGGCGCCGTCGAATCCCGTCGTGAGTATCGGACCGATCCTGCAGATTCCCGGCGTCCGCGGCGCGCTGCGCTCGACCAAGGCGCCGGTGGTCGGCTACTCCCCCATCATCAATGGAAAACCGTTGCGCGGCATGGCCGATGAGTGCCTGTCCATCATCGGTGTGGAATCCACGTCACAGGCCGTCGGCCGGCATTTCGGCGCCCGGTCGGGCACCGGAATCCTGGACGGCTGGCTGATACACGAGGGCGATGAGGCCGACATCGCGGGAGTTCAGGTGCGCGCGGTGCCACTGCTGATGACCGACCCGTCGACCACCGCCGAGATGGTGCGGGCCGGCCTTGACCTGGCCGGCGTTGCGCTGTGAGCACTGCTGTGAACACCGAACACGGCTCCGGCGACAAGGTCGAGATCCTGCCGGTGGCAGGGCTTCCTGAGTTCCGCCCCGGAGATGACCTGGCCACCGTTCTTGCCGAAGCGGCACCTTGGCTGCGCGACGGTGATGTACTGGTGGTCACCAGTAAGGTCGTCTCCAAGTGCGAGGGCCGCATCGTCACCGCTCCTTCCGATCCGGAAGAGCGGGATACCCTGCGGCGCAAGCTGATCGACAGCGAGGCGGTTCGGGTACTGGCCCGCAAGGGCCGGACGCTGATCACCGAGAACGCGATCGGGCTGGTCCAAGCCGCCGCCGGCGTCGACGGCTCCAATGTCGACTCGAACGAGTTGGCGCTGCTGCCGGTCGATCCCGACGGCAGCGCGCAGGCACTACGTGTCGGCCTCCGTGAGAAACTCGGCGTCGCCGTCGGCGTCGTGATCACCGACACCATGGGCCGCGCCTGGCGCAACGGCCAGGCCGATTTCGCGATCGGCGCGTCCGGGCTCACCGTTCTCCACGGCTACGCCGGAGCGCGCGACCGGCACGGCAATGAGCTGCTGGTCACCGAGGTGGCCGTGGCTGACGAGATCGCTGCCGCAGCGGATCTGGTGAAGGGCAAGCTCACCGCGATCCCCGTCGCCGTCGTGCGTGGGCTTGAGCTGACCGACGACGGGTCGAACGCGGCCACATTGCTGCGCTCCGGCGAGGACGACCTGTTCTGGCTCGGCACAGCCGAGTCGATCGAGCTGGGACGCAGCCAGGCTCAGCTGCTGCGCCGCTCGGTGCGCGCGTTCTCCGACGAGCCCGTCGACCACGCGCTCATCGAAGCCGCCATCGGCGAGGCGCTGACCGCACCCGCGCCGCACCACACCCGTCCGGTGCGGTTCGTCTGGATGCAGGACGATGCCACCCGCGTCCGGCTCCTGGACCGGATGAAAGACAAGTGGCGGGACGATCTGAGCGGCGACGGCCGAGATCCCGAGTCCGTCGAGCGGCGCCTGAACCGCGGTCAGATCCTGTACGACGCTCCGGAACTGGTGATTCCGTTCATGGTTCCCGACGGTGCCCACAGCTATCCCGACGAAGCCCGCACGCAGGCCGAACACACCATGTTCACCGTCGCCGTGGGCGCGGCGGTGCAGGCCCTGCTGGTGGCGCTGGCGGTGCGTGAGGTGGGCAGCTGCTGGATCGGATCCACGATCTTCGCCGCCGATCTGGTCCGTTCCGAGCTCGATCTCCCGCCGGATTGGGAGCCCCTCGGGGCCATCGCGATCGGTCACCCCGCCGATCCGCAGCCTCCCCGCGACCCGGTGCCCACCGACGGCCTGCTGGTCGTGAAGTGAGCGCCGAGAGCCTGCACGCCTCCGCCGTCGAGGTGTTGACGCATTGGCAGACAGCCGATCCCGGTCAGGACACGCTGCGACATGCGGTGCTGTCATTTCTGGCTGCCCGTCCGGATGCCTGTCTCCGGGCATGCGTTCCCGGTCACATCACCGCCTCGGCACTGGTCGTCGACCACACCGGCACGCAGACACTGCTCACCCTGCATCCGCGCTTCGGCCGCTGGCTGCAACTCGGCGGGCATTGTGAGGAAACCGATTCCGACATTCGCGCCGCCGCGTTGCGCGAGGCCACCGAGGAGTCCGGGATCACCGGGCTGATCATCGACACACAACTGGCCGCGCTGCACGTGCACCCGGTCACCTGCTCGCTCGGGGTACCGACCCGCCACCTCGACATGCAGTTCGTGGTAAGGGCCCCCGAAGGTGCCGAGATCGCCTGCAGTGACGAGTCTTTGGATCTACGGTGGTGGCCGTTGGAGGCGCTGCCCGAGGGTACCGACTTCGGGTTGACCCAGCTTGCCGGCACCGTGACCGGAGCCCCCTAGCGCGGCGCCTGCGTGCAGTAGGACCGACGGGCTGCGCGCAGTGCAACTGCGGCTTGATCCGGAGCAGCGCCGTACTGGCCCGCCATCTGATCGATCACCGCCTGTGCCGGCGTACCGGTATAGAGCAGGCGGCACATCTCCCGGCCCACCATCAGCAACTGGTCATCGTCACCGGGGAACACCCCGCGCGTGGCTTTGAGGTAGGTGTTGTCTTCCCCGGTCAGCGGGATGGGCCAGGCCACCGCCTCCGGTGCGGTGATTCCCAGAACCCCTCCGAGCACCACCAGAGCCGCCAGCGGCGCCACCCCATTGCGCCGCAATACGTTGAACATGCCGTTGGACATGACCCTCCCCTTCTGCCGATAGAAGCCTAAGGCCGCCGGGGGTCCGGCAAACACACTTTTTCGGCGCCAGAGGCCGCCGAAGTTAGGTAGTCGACTACTCAAGCGCTGCTGGGCCCGATCTCCCTACCGTTGATACGCCACGGAAATACGGGTGGGAGGCACCATGAGCCTGCAGATCGAATCCCCTGCCGAAGACTCCGCCGGCGGCAAGAATGGCGACAAGCCGCCGGAGCAGCAGACTTCGCAAGTCGAAACCCCGCTGGGTGTCCGCCCCCGGGTCACAGAGGCTCTGCTGCTTATCTGCCTGACTGTCCAGACCGCAGTAGTTCTCTGGCTCGCGGTCTGGGACGCCACGCTGACCCGTTCAGCCTGGGATCTGTTAGGTGCCGCACTGCTTCTCGGTATCGGGATCACATGCGCGCTCGCGATCGGCGCGATACTGAGAAAATCGTCGAGCGCGTTCCTCACGGCGATGACAAGCCAGATCTTCGTGGTCTGTCTGGCGGCGTACGTGTGGCTCGTCGACGAGCGCAGCCCGGTCCGGCAACTGATCGGTATCACCGGGACGGCGCTGGTCTTCGGCGCGGTTGCTCTCTTCTGGATGGTCTACCTGGCCAGGTACACCCATGGAGCGATCAACCGGGGCGCGGTGGCAGTCGTCGCATTGTTCCCGGTGTTGGGACTGGTCCAGTTCTGGCTGCAATCGGACTACCTGCCTGCGCGTTCACTTCCCCTGGTCGATGTGCAAGCCGAACTGACTCCAGTGGGTTCCTCGGGTTCGATCATCCACTTGTCCGCCAACCTCACCATCCATAATCGCAGTTCGGTAGCGGTCGACATCCCGGCGGGCGTCATGCGGATAAGGGCATACCCGTTCGGGGTCCCGGAGGAGCCTGCGACCACCAATACGGTTGCCTCGTACCTGGATCCGGTGGGAAGCATGATCGGCGACTACCGCCAGATCCCGGTCCTGCCCAGCGACTCCAAGTTGCTGTATGCGGGCAGCATCGGCGCCGCTGGGAAGTTCCTGACGCCCGGGTCCACCACAGGCGCGCAGATGATTCTCGATATCAACCCGCAGACTGTGCGGTTGGTCCAGATGGGTGTCAGCATCGTCGCCGTGACCCGCCGCGCTGTGCAGGACACCCGGACCTGCTACGAACCCAAGAAGTCCTACACCGAGGACATTGAAGCGTTCCTGAAAGAGGCACGCCGGCTGCATGATTGGGTGGGTGGTGGCCAGGCGCTCTGCACCGAGACGCAATTCGCGGCCAGGGGTGCGATCGAAGAACTGGTCTCCGACCACCCGGTGCTGAGGATCTCCACCGTGGTGGACCACCCCGTGTTCACGACGCCGATGTTGGTACCGCTTCTGGGCACCAAAACCTCTCTCGACGATCCGGCGGGCGGGATGGACGAGGCCGCTACCATCGAAACAGCGACGCCCTCAGGGATATTCGGCGGAGGTGCCGAATATGCACCTGCCGACTCCGACTTGCACAAGACGGGCTGAGCACCACCGAGGCTACGGTTTATGACGCATTTCCGCCGATTCTCGTCAGATAGCGCAGTTTCGGCGCAGTAGCCGCGATCTCAGACGTCGGTGGAGTACCGGATGCCGCCGTCGGGGATGGACACCCCGGGCCACACCCTGGCACCGCGCAACAGTTCGCAGCGCGCACCGATGTCGGCACCGTCGCCGATCACGCCGTCGCGGATCAGTGCGCGCGGACCGATACGGGCACCGAAGCCCACGATCGAACGTTCAATCACCGCACCGGCTTCCACGCGCACCCCGTCGAAGATCACCGCGCCGTCGAGGCGGGCGCCCGCACCGATCTCGGCTCCGCGGCCCACCACGGTGCCGCCGATCAGCAAGGCGCCCGGCGCGACCGCCGCACCTTCGTGGACCAGTGACTCACCACGCTGGCCGTTGAGCGCCGGCGACGGCGCGATGCCACGAACCAGATCGGCAGAGCCGCGGACGAAATCGTCCGGCGTGCCCATGTCCCGCCAATACGAGGCGTCCACATACCCGCACATCTTCAGTCCGCGGGAGAGCACCTCGGGGAAGATCTCGCGCTCGACCGACAGGGCCCGTCCGCGCGGGATCTCGTCGATCACGTTGCGGTTGAACACATAACAGCCCGCATTGATCTGGTCGGTCGGCGGATCCTGGGTTTTCTCGAGGAACGCGGTCACGAACCCGTCGGCATCGGTGGGCACGCAGCCGAACGCCCGCGGATCGCTGACGCGCACCAGATGCAGCGTGACGTCGGCCTGGTGGGTGTCATGGGACTGGAGCAACGCGCCGAGATCGGCCGCCGACAGCACGTCACCGTTGAACACCATGGCCGTGTCGTAGCGCAGCTTGTCGGCCACGTTGGCGATGGCGCCACCGGTGCCGAGAGCCTCGGTCTCGGTGACGTATTCGATCTCCAGCCCCAGATCCGAGCCGTTACCGAAAGCTTCCTCGAAAACCTCGGCCTTGTACGAGGTGCCCATCACGACATGTTTGATGCCGGCCACCGCGATCCGGGCCAGCAGATGGGTCAGGAACGGCACGCCCGCCGTCGGCAACATCGGCTTGGGCGCCGAGAGGGTCAGCGGCCGCAGCCTGGTGCCTCGTCCACCGACGAGGACGACGGCGTCCACCTCCGCGGGATTGATCACGTCAGTGCCCTTTCGCCTGTTTACGTCGTGAACTACCGACCACCAGGCCCGCACGTGCTGCCAGCGCGCCCCGAATTGTCCACCGTAACGGCGCCTGCCAGGGCGCCGGGTATCGATCAGCCAAGAAAGTGTAGGTACTGCGGTGATGGGCGGCCAAGTTGCGCGCCGGGTCACGGCCGGTGGAGTGCCCCTTGTGGTGCAGCACCTCCGCCGTCGGGACGTAGACGTTCTGCCAGCCGGCCCGGGCGATCCGGTCACCGAGGTCGACGTCTTCCATATACATGAAGTAGCGCTCGTCGAACCCCCCGACCGCGTCGAAGGCGGCCCGGCGCATCAGCAGGCAGGAACCGGACAGCCAGCCGACCTCGCGCTCACTCGGGTCCTGCCGGTCCTGGCGGTAGGCCGCCGTCCACGGATTCGACTTCCAGAACGGGCCCACCACGGCATGCATGCCGCCACGGACCAGGCTCGGCTGATGGCGCGCCGACGGGTACACGGAACCGTCGGGATCGCGGACCAACGGTCCGAGCGCCCCCGCGCGCGGCCACCTCTTCGCCGCGTCGAGCAGCAGGTCGATCGAACGTGGGCCCCACTGCACGTCGGGGTTGGCGACGATGAAAAATTCCGGGCACTCCGCATCCGAGATCTGCTCGGCGCCGCGGTTGACGGCGCTGCCGTAACCCAGATTGCTGCCGGTTCGGAGCAGGCGCACGTTCGGGTAGCGCTTCTCGGCCAGCTCGGGTGCGCCGTCCGTTGAACCGTTGTCAGCCATCACGACCGTCACCGGACGGTCGGTGGCCAGGGCGAGGGAGGCCAGGAAACGGTCCAGGTGTCGACCCGGCGAGTACGTCACCGTCACCACCACGAGCGGGCGGGCCGCATCCTCAGTCACGGCGTAGAGGGTAGCGGGCCGGACGGGCTCTCTTTTCCAACCGCTGCTGCCAGGGCTTCCCGCCAATCGCGCAGCGGGGTCAGGCCCGCTTCGGCGGATCGGCGCGCGGACAAGACTGTGTAGGCCGGGCGCGGCGCGGGCCGCGGGTGACGGTCACTCCCGACCGGCCGAACCCGCTCCGGATCGGCACCGACGGCCACGAAGGTCTCTCGCGCCTGGTCGAACCGGCTGGCCGACCCCGCGTTGGCGGCATGCAACACGCCGGGTCGCACACCGCCGTCGGCGATCTGCAGCAGAGCCGTCACCAGGTCGCCGGTGTAGGTAGGTGACCCGATCTGGTCGGCGACCACATCCACGGGGCCGTCGCCGGCGGCCAGCCGGCGCATGGTCGCCACGAAGTCTTTCCCGTCGCCACCGCGGTACACCCATGCCGTGCGAACGACGTACGCATCGGGTTTGGCGGTCAGCACCGCCTGTTCCCCGGCCAGTTTGGTCTGGCCGTAGATGTTGACCGGCCCGGTGGGGTCGTCGACCTCATAGGGGGTGCGACGCTGCGCCGAGGCGCCGAATACATAGTCGGTGGAGATGTGCACCAGCGCGGCACCGGCGCCGGCACACGCCGTAGCGAGGTTGCCCGGGCCCACGACATTGACCGCGTGGGCCCGGTCCTGGTCGGTTTCTGCGGCGTCCACCTGCGTGTATGCCGCGCAGTTGATCACCACATCGCCGGACTCGACGAACCCTCGCACTGTGTCGACGTTGGTGATATCACAATCGGCAGAGGTCAGGGCCAGCACGTCACGACCCTCACGACGTCCCTGATCAGCCAATACGCGGCCGACCATGCCGCCGGCCCCGGTGATCACAATCCGTTGCGCCATGCGACCGAGTCTGGCACGCCGGTCCGCGTTACCCGGCTCACGTCCAGGCCGCAAGTAGCCTGGGCACGTGCGCATCCCCCTCCTTCGCTCCCTTGCTGTCGCCACGGCGTCGGCCGTGGTGCTCGGAACAGGGGTGGCCTGGTCCCAGATCCGCTCGTTCGAATCCGGCATCAACCACATCAGCTCTGCGGCGCTCGGCGGCGGCGGTGAGGACGGCGCCATCGACATCCTGCTGGTCGGGATGGACAGCCGCACCGACGCCCACGGCAACCCGCTGTCGCAGGAAGAGCTGGACACCCTGCGCGCCGGTGACGACGTCTCGACCAATACCGACACCATCATCCTGATCCGCATCCCCAACAACGGGAAGTCGGCCACCGCCATCTCCATCCCTCGCGATTCGTACGTCGAAGCACCGGGCTGGGGAAAGATGAAGATCAACGGCGTGTTCGGGGACGTCAAGCTCGACCGCATGAAGCAGCTCGTCGAGGTCGAGGGCGAGGATCCGGCGGTCGCCGAGCCCAAGGCCACCGAAGCCGCTCGCGAGGAGCTCATCCAGACGGTCGCCTCGTTGACCGGCGTCACCGTGGACCATTACGCCGAAATCGGACTACTCGGCTTCGCGCTGATCACCGATGCCCTGGGCGGCGTCAATGTCTGCCTCAAAGATGCTGTCTACGAACCGCTCTCCGGTGCCGATTTTCCCGCCGGCTGGCAGAAACTCAACGGCCCGCAGGCACTGAGCTTCGTTCGGCAACGTCATGACCTGCCGCGCGGCGACCTCGACCGGGTGACCCGCCAGCAGTCGGTGATGGCGTCGCTGGCCCATGAGGTGATCTCCAGCAAGACGCTGTCCAGCCCGGGAACGCTGGGTCGGCTGCAGGATGCCGTGCAGCGCTCGGTGGTGATCTCCGACGGCTGGGACATCATGAATTTCGTCGAACAGCTGCAGAAGCTTGCAGCCGGCAGCGTGGCGTTCGCCACCATCCCGATCCTGCGTGAGGACGGCTGGAGCGACGACGGCATGCAGAGCGTCGTCCGGGTGGATCCCGACGAGGTCCACCAGTGGGTGTCGAGCCTGCTGCAGGACCAGGACCAGGGCAAGACCGAACAACTCAGCTACTCACCGGAGAACACCACCGTCGAGGTGGTCAACGGCACCGACATCAACGGCCTGGCGGCCGCGGTGTCACAGGTACTGGGCAACAAGGGATTCGTGCCCGGTGCCACCGGTAACCACGAGGGCGCCCCGCCCGCGTCCAGCCAGGTGCTGGCCGCCAAGAGCGATGACCTCGGCGCCCAGGCGGTGTCCAAGGATCTCGGCGGGCTGCCGGTGAACGAGGATTCGTCGCTGCCACCCGGTGCGGTACGGGTGGTCCTGGCCGCGGATTACACCGGCCCCGGCTCCGACGGCATGGATCCGACCTCAGGCGCGGGCATCGTGGATCCGGCCGCGGCCGGCGACAGTTACAGCGATACCGGCGAACAGACCCCGCCACCACCGCCGTCGCCGATCCTCAATGCAGGTTCGGACGATCCCAAGTGCGTGAACTGATCGTCCTCGAGTAAAACCAGAGGCTATGAGCACAGTCAGCGCTGCGATCCTGGATCCGTTGTTGGCCGCGGACCCGGCAGGCCCACGGATCACCTACTACGACGACGCGACCGGTGAGCGCATCGAGTTGTCGGCGGTGACCATGGCCAACTGGGCCGCCAAGACCGCCAACCTGCTGCGCGACGAGATGGGCGCGGGCCCGGGAACCCGGGTGGCGGTGCTGCTGCCCGCTCACTGGCAGACGGCCGCGGCGCTGTTCGGGATCTGGTGGATCGGCAGTGAAGTAGTGCTGGACGGGGACGCTGACATGGCTCTGTGCACGCGGGACCGGCTCGACGAGGCCGACGACGCGGTATCCGGAGGCGAGGTTGCGGTGCTGTCGCTGGATCCGTTCGGCAAGCCGGCGCCGGATCTGCCGATCGGGGTCACCGACTACGCCACCGCGGTACGGGTCCACGGTGATCAGATCGTGCCCGAGCGGGTTCCGGGCCCGGCCCTGGCCGGGCGATCGGTGTCCGAGGTATTGGAAGCGGCCAGAAATTCCGCTGCCGCACAGGGTTTCACCGCCGACGACCGAGTGCTCTCGAGCGCGGCGTGGGCCACTCCAGACGAGCTCGTCGCGAATCTGATCGCAGTGTTCGCCGCCGGGGCGTCACTCGTGCAGGTGGCCAATCCCGATGTGGACGCACAGGAACGGCGTCGCACCACGGAGAAAGTCACCCGCGGCTAGATCAACGTGCCCCGAAAAGCCCGATGGCCAGTTACCGCACGGCCTTTCGATGAAAGCGTGCGCCAACTGGCCACTGGGCGTCGGAATTACTTCAGCAGGGCGCGGCTCATGACCACGCGCTGAATCTGGTTGGTGCCCTCGTAGATCTGGGTGATCTTGGCGTCACGCATCATGCGCTCGACCGGGAAGTCCACGGTGTAACCGGCGCCGCCGAACAGCTGCACCGCATCGGTGGTGACCTCCATGGCCACATCCGAGGCCAGGCACTTGCTCGCCGCCGAGATGAAGCCGAGGTTGCCCTCGCCGCGCTCGGCGCGCGCCGCGGCCGAGTACACCATCAACCGCGCGGCCTCCACCTTCATGGCCATGTCGGCGAGCATGAACTGCACGCCCTGGTTGTCACTGACCGGACGGCCGAACTGCTTGCGGTCCTTGGTGTAGGCGATCGCCGCGTCCAACGCACCCTGAGCGATACCGACGGCTTGCGCGCCGATGGTCGGGCGCGTGTGGTCCAGTGTGGCCAGCGCGGTCTTGAACCCGGTGCCGGGATCGCCGATGATCCGGTCCCCCGGAACGCGGCAGTTCTCGAAATACAACTCGGTCGTCGGGCTGCCCTTGATGCCGAGCTTGCGCTCCTTGGGGCCGACCACGAAGCCCTCGTCGTCCTTGTGGACCATGAACGCCGAGATGCCGTTGGCGCCCTTGTCGGGGTCGGTCACCGCCATGACGGTGTACCAGGTCGACTTGCCGCCGTTGGTGATCCAGCACTTGGTGCCGTTGAGGATCCAGCCGTCACCGTCGGCCTTGGCGCGGGTCCGCATGCCGGCGGCGTCGCTGCCCGCCTCGCGCTCGGACAGCGCGTAGGACGCCATCGCCTCACCCGAGGCGAGCGACGGCAGCACCTGCTTCTTCAGCTCATCCGAGCCGCGCAGGATCAGACCCATGGTGCCCAGCTTGTTGACCGCCGGGATCAGCGACGCCGAGCAATCCACCCGGGCCACTTCCTCGATCACGATGCAGGCCGCGACCGAGTCCGCTCCCTGGCCGCCGTACTCCTCCGGCACGTGAATCGCGTTGAAACCCGAGGCGTTCAGGGCCTGCAGGGCTTCTTCCGGGAAACGCGCATTCTCGTCGACGTCGGCAGCGTGCGGGGCGATTTCCTTCTCCGCCAGCGCCCGAATCGCCGACCGAAGCTCCTGATGCTCCTCCGGCAGCTGAAACAGATCGAATGATGGGTTACCGGCCCAACCAGCCATGATCTTCTCCTTCGCTATCAGCCCTTGGCTCTCTTGGTTTCCATCGTTGCCCGGACTGCACATCGAGTACATCGCCCTGCTACTTTTGGTACCCAGTACCATAGCATCGGCACTCAGTACCATGAAAGGTGCACTCATGCCCGACCTGCCAAGTACCCGGGAGCGCCTGGTGAGCGCGGCATTCGAGCTGTTCGAGGAGCGTGGATACGAGGCCACCAGCGTCGACGACATCGCGACACGGGCGGGGGTGGGACGCACCACTGCGTTCCGTCAGTTCGGGTCGAAAGAGGCGTTGATCTTTCCCGATCACGAGGCGCTGCTACGCCGCGCAGACGAGAGATTGTCGGCAACGCCGGCCGAAGCGCTCCCCGCCGAGGTCATCGCGGTGGCGACCACCTCGGTCTTCGAGAACTATCTCGCCGAGGGCGAGCGTGCCCGGACGCGGTACCGGCTCACCCGCTCGGTACCTGCCCTGCGCGACTTCGAAACAGCCGTGGTGTCGCGGTATGTCCGGCTGTTCACCAAACACCTTCGGACCGCGCAGACCGAGGATTGGACGGCGGGCCTGCGCGCCGAACTGTTCGCCAACGCCGTCGTCGCCGCACACAACCATGTTCTGCGCCGGTGGTTGCGTGGCGATGTGACCAACCCGCGGTCAGACCTGGCCGAGGCGCTGGCCGCCACCTGGCCGATCTACCGGGGCGGTAGCGGCCGCACCGCCGTTGTGGTGATGTCGACCGATGAACCGGTCGAGTCCCTGACGTCTCGTATTCGCGAGCTCATCGGGGATTGACTCACTGTCGCCCGGTCAGCCCAGCAGGCGATCGCGCAGGGCGGCGTCCTTCTCCAGCACCATGGTTTCCAGATCCGCCTGGAATTTCACCATCCGGGCCTGTAGTGCGGGATCTGACGAACCGAGGATTCGTACGGCCAGCAAGCCCGCATTGCGTGCTCCGCCAATGGAAACCGTGGCCACCGGCACCCCGGCCGGCATCTGCACGATCGACAGCAGCGAGTCCATGCCGTCGAGACGGGCCAGCGGCACCGGGACGCCGATGACCGGAAGCGGTGTCGCGGACGCCACCATGCCGGGTAGGTGCGCCGCGCCACCCGCTCCGGCGATGATCACCTCGATCCCCCGGTCTGCGGCGGTCTTGGCGTAGTCGAGCATCCGCTGCGGGGTGCGGTGCGCGGAGACGACACCGACCTCGAACGGCACCTCGAACTCTGCGAGGGCGGTGGCCGCGTCGGACATCACCGACCAGTCACTGTCGCTGCCCATGATGAGGCCAACCCTGGGGCCGTTACTCTGCGCCATGTTCATCCCATCCGTCGGTCCACTCGCCGTGCGACAACCAGTGCGCCGCGCGCACCGCACGCTCGCGAAGTTCATCCATATCCGTGCCGATGATGTTGACGTGTCCGAGTTTGCGTCCGGGCCGCTCGCCCTTGCCGTACAGGTGCACCTTCGCGTCGGGGATCCGCGCGAAGAGGTGGTGCAGGCGCTCGTCCATCGACATCGTCGGTGTCTCCGGAGCCCCCAGCACGTTGGCCATCACCGCGGCCGGGGCAATCGCAGAGGTGTCACCCAACGGGTAGTCCAGCACGGCCCGCAGGTGCTGCTCGAACTGGCTGGTGACCGCGCCGTCCATGGTCCAGTGCCCGGAGTTGTGCGGCCGCATCGCCAACTCGTTGACCAGCAGCGTGCCGTCGACCGTCTCGAACAACTCGACCGCCAGCACCCCGACGACGCCGAGTTCGTTCGCCACTCGCAGGCCGAGTTCCTGTGCGGCCGAGCCGAGTTCGTCGGACAGTCCGGGAGCCGGGGCGTACACCTCGACGCAGATACCGTTGCGTTGCACGGTTTCGACGACGGGCCAGGCCGCCCCCTGTCCGAACGGCGAGCGCGCCACCAGCGCGGCCAGTTCCCGGCGCATCGCGACACGTTCCTCGGCCAGTACCGGTACCCCGTCGGCCAGGTAGCCGGCCACGACCTCGCGCGCGGTCGCCACGTCGTCGGCCATCACCACGCCCTTGCCGTCGTAGCCGCCGCGCACCGTCTTGATCACCACCGGGCCGTCGATCTCCCGCACGAATTCCTCGACGTCGGCGACCGAGGTGATCTCGGCGAAGCGCGGCACCGGGACACCCAGGCTGTGCAGCTTGCGACGCATGAGCAGCTTGTCCTGGGCGTGCACGAGCGCCTGCGGCGGCGGGTTGACCGTGATGCCTTCGGCCACGAGTGTGTCCAGGTGTTCGGTGGGCACGTGCTCGTGGTCGAACGTCAACACCGTGGCGCCGTCCGCCGCCCGGCGCAGCGCGTCCAGGTCGGTGTGAGAGCCGATGACGACATCGGGAGTGACCTGCGCGGCGGATTCGTCCGGTCCGGCGGACAGCACCCGCAGGGTCTGCCCCAGCGCGACGGCCGCCTGGTGGGTCATCCTCGCGAGCTGGCCGCCGCCGATCATCACCACTGTCGGATTCCGCCTGCTCACGGGCGAAGGCGGCTTCTGGGGAGTTGTCGGCACGCACTCCATGGTGTCATGCGCGAATTCATGACTTCGTCATGACCGGCGCATTGACCTGCGGTTAAGGTCCGGGGCCCGCAACGATGCGGCATCTGACGGGGCATTTACGTACACTGCCTAGTTGTGTCCTTTGCCGATGCGACAATCGCTCGATTGCCGCGGTTCGTCCGTCCCTACGCCGAGCGGCATCACGAGCTGATCAAGTTCGCGATCGTCGGCGCGACGACGTTTGTCATCGATTCGGCCATTTTCTACACCCTCAAACTCACGGTGCTGGAACCCAAACCGGTCACCGCCAAGATCATCGCCGGCATCGTCGCGGTCATCGCCTCCTACATCCTCAACCGGGAATGGAGCTTCCAGAACCGCGGCGGCCGCGAGCGCCACCACGAGGCCTTGCTGTTCTTCGCGTTCAGCGGCGTGGGTGTGCTGCTGTCGATGCTGCCGCTGTATTTCTCCAGCTATGTGCTCGGCCTTCGGGTTCCCGAGGTCTCACTGACTGTGGAGAACATCGCCGACTTCATCTCCGCCTACATTCTGGGCAACCTGCTTCAGATGGCCTTCCGGTTCTGGGCGTTCCGCCGCTGGGTGTTCCCCGACGAGTTCGTCGACAAGCCCGACCTGGCACTGGAGTCCACACTCACCGGCGGTGGCTTCGCCGAAGCGCTGGAGAACCATTCCGAACTCCACAAGCCCGCGACCGTGACGCCGCTGCGCACGCGCGGATCAGACGGGGTCCTCCGGCGGCCGGGCCGTCGCTCGAAGGCGCGTCAACTCGGTGACTCATCGGACCCCGTGTCGAAGAGTTCCTGACATCTCGGCCCCGACGTCAGACCGGTCATCGACGGTCGAGCTGCGGGAAGAGCGTCTCCCGCGCCAGTAGCACCAGCACGATGACCGCCCCGCTGACCGCGCCGACGACGATTTTCCCGGCACCGACGATGCCACCGGCCAAGGCGGAAGCGTTTCCGCCCGCGAGTGCATCATTGAGCTTGTCCTGCAGGTGGAATCGGCCGTCGAGCTGGTCGACGATCGGGTATCGGTGCTGCAGGTCATGCAGGTAGTCGGGAGCGTTGTGGACGAGTGCGCTGCCCTGGGTGACCAGAGGCGGAATCGCGGCCGCCACGAACCCCGCGATCATGAGGATCGCCGCCAAGAACACCACCGTCACCGCCGACCAGCGCGGGATCCGGTGGCGCACCAACCAGGACACGGCAGGCTCAAGGCCGATCGCGACGAACCCGGCGACGACGATGAGGATCACCGCCCCGCGCGCAGCGATCAGCAGCTCGATGCCGCCGTAGGTGACAGCCACCCCCGCCGCGCCGGCCATGCCGATCATGAAGGGCGAAGCGCGGTTGAAACGAGGCCCCGCCTCGCCCAGCGGGTGGGCCGGCGAACTGATCTGCGCCGCGCCCTTCTCCGCAGCGACGATCACGTCACCCTCGGCCTCCGTGTGAGGTTGACCGACGGATTTGTCGTGGGCCGCGTCGGCACCGGCGGCCGATGCATCACGGCCAGACATCGTCGTGGGGTCAGTCCTTGAAGACGTCCTTGATCTTCTCCCCGGCCTGCTTCACGTTGCCTTTGGCCTGGTCCTTGTGCCCCTCGGCCTCGGTGTCCCTGTCTCCGGTGGCCTGACCGACCTTCTCCTTGGCCTTTCCTGCGAGCTCTTCGGCCTTGTTCTTGGCCTTGTCGACGGCGCTCATGTGTTTCTCCTTCAAACTGGCTTGGCCACGGGTTCGCGGCACGGGAATGACATAGCGCGGGAACGAGATTCGTCGCGCAGTCACGCATCGGATACCCAACCCGGCGATATCTAACCCTTCTCTGGAGATCCGCGATCAGCTCCCGGCACACCATTGCGCGCAGCGACGGACGCAGCACTGTGGGTGTCGAAGACCTCGATGACCACGTCGCGGTCGCGGTAGCCGCCGATCGAAATGAGACCCGGCGTCGCCCCGATGACCCGGTTGGCCTGATCACCGCTGAGCGGATAGTCGGCGACCTCGTGACGCCAGTGCGCCGCTATCACCGTCGCACCGCGGGCCAACTGCGGACACTCCCGGCGGAGCAGCTCAGCCAGCAATTCCTCGTCCAGGTAGTACGCCACTTCAGAAAGCACAAGTAGGTCGAAAGGCCCTGGCGGCCAAGGATCGTCGAGAGATCCACGGGTCAGGGTGACGCGGTCCCGCGTCCCGTCACGGTCATCGGCACGCAATCGGACGTCGGCGATCTGTAGCGCGGACGCCGCCACATCCATTGCGGTGACGTGATCGCAGCGCCCGGCGAGCAGGGCGGTGAGGGTGCCGATCGAGCAACCCGGCTCGAAGGCATGCCGATAGCGCCGGTACGGCAACATCGACAGAGTGATCGCGTACTTGCGTTGCTCATACCAGCGGGTCGCCAGCTGCCATGGGTCGGCCGAGGCCGCGTACATGCGGTCGAAGTATGCGTCGGGCAGGCGCGTCAACGGAACACCAGCTCTCCGACCGCGAGCAGGCGAGGCAACACGAACGGCGGCAGCACTGGGCCCCCACCAGGCGCAGAAGGGTGAAACTGACTGCGGAAGCATTGCGCGGCAACCTGCTTGAGCCCCACGGCGGAGGCCGTCAATGGCACCGTAAGCGCCCGATCCCAGGGCACTGCGGAGTCTCCAGGCCTGGCCCAGTGCCACATCCAGACCGGGTACTCGAGCAGAACTGCTGCGGTGCGGCGCACGGCCGTGGCGGCGGCCCGTCCGACGGCCTCGTGATCCGGGTGCCCGTCACCGCGCCACGTTGTGGCACACCAGGTCCCGGGCGGGCAAGCCTGGAGAATCCCGGTCAGCAGATCGGTGATCGAGTCCTGGTGGGCGGCAAGCTCGCCGTCAGGTAATGCGAGGCTGATCGGCTCACCCACACCGAGAACCTTTGCTGCCTTTACCAACTCGGCTCTCCTGGTCCGTTCCAGCCGGAATCTGTCGACCGGGGTGAGATCGCCTTGGGCCGCCCCGCCGTCACTGACCGACACCACCTGGACGTCGATACCCCGCGCCGCCAGCAGCGCCGTGGTCGCCCCGAAGCCGAGGGTCTCGTCGTCGGGATGCGGTGCGACCACCACCAGCGCGGGACAAGTGCTGAGATCCAACTCGCCGAAGGAGCGGCCCCAACTGGTCCAGACGTGGCCGGGGGTGCCGCCGCAGCTCAGCGGCCGTGACCCGAACCGCGGTGCGTTGCCGCACGATTCAGCAGACTCCGCGGCAGTCATCGGTGCTCCCCCGCCAGCCTTCCGAGCGCGGCGAGGTCACGCTCGGCGTGGCTCTGCCGCACGTAGATCGTCAGATCCGCGACGTGTCGTGCGTGCTGGGCATCCTGGCACAGCGGCGCTGGCCCGAGTGCGCGGCCTGTGCGGGTGATCGCCGCGTCGACAGCGGTTTCGATGACGGCGCGGGTTCGCCTGGCCAACAATTGGGCCGACTCGGACCGGTCGAACGGGTCGGCGTCGGTCGCCGCAGCCGCCGCGGCCAGCATCGCTTCGGCGGCCGCGATCGCAGCGTCGACAGCGCCGAGGTGGGCCAGCGCATGCTCGTCGGCGTCTCCGCGTGCGACGCGGCCGTACAGGGGTGCGGCGACCGCGCGGGCGGCGCCGAGCCAGCACGCCGCGACGCCGATCGCGCCGTGCCAGAAGCCGGGACGATCCAGATAGTCGCCGGGACCACCGACGGGTACCCCGAGCACATTGCTGAATTGGACCGAGCGGGTGTCACTGGCCGCCATGCCGGCATTCCTCCAGGTACTGGGCAGGGGCTGCACCCCGGCGCTGTCAGTCGCCACCAGGTACAGCCCGCGGCGGCCGTCGTCTCGGCGAGCTGTGACCAACGCGTGTGTGCAGAGCCCCGCTCCCGAGCACCACGGTTTGGTTCCTGACAGTCTCACTGTGTCTGTTTCGCGGTCTCCCGTGGTGTGGGCGTTGAGTACGGCCTCCGGGTCTTCGGCGGCCCACACCGCCCACAGCTCGCCTGGGGCAGGCGGTTTGCCCCCGAGCTCGTCGAGGATCGCGACCGCGTCGACGTGAGCTTCCGCGAGTCGCCCGGCGACGACGTCGATTTCCGTCAGCTCCGCAAGCCGCTGCCAGCGCCGCGCCGTCGCACCGGAACCTGGTAGTGGCAACTCCAGCCGGCCTGACTCCAGCCAGTTCCGGACCAAGCTCGCCGTCATGCGGAATCCCTTTCTGCCGAAGGGAATACGGATCGCGATAAATCGCGGAGGTAACTGGCGAAGCCGCCGGGAGCGCGGCCGTTCCGCCGCGCTGACGTGGTGACCGACAGCGACGGGTCCCGCCGTATCCGATAGGAGGCGGTCTCGAACCTTTCGACCAGTTCGACATCCTCGCCAGTCGTCAGCGGGTGGAAGCCGCCAACCCGCCAGTACGCGTCGGCACGGAAACCCATGTTGGCGCCGTGGATGTGGTTGTGACTGTTGCTGCCCCGCATATCGGACTCGTATGCATGCAGGTACCGACGGACCAGTGCGGCGGGGTGATGCCGCCAGTCGGCCACCCGCACCACCCCCAGCACCATGTCGGCAGCCGGCGCGGTCTGACGCAGCAGCCAGTCGGGGTCCACTCGGCTGTCGGCGTCGGTGGTGGCGTACCAGACACGCGAGTCGTCGACGTGGTTGCTCAGCGAGTGCGCGTAGGAGAAACCGGCGGCTCGGCTCGCACCGACGTTGCCCGCCTCGACACTGACGAAGTGGACGTCGCAGCCGAACTGGCCCGCCAACTGGGCGCTGCTGTCGTCACAGGAATCGAGGACGACTACGACCAGCACCGGCCCCTGCCAACATGCCGCGGCCGTGGTGATCCCGCGCAGGCAGCGAGGCAACACTGCAGCTTCGTTGTGGGCCGGTATCACCACCACGGCCTGATCGAAGGCGGTCTCCAAGTGGTTCGGCCGTGCGGTCATGGCTGATAGATAGCCATTTCCACCCGATTCCACACCCACTGGCCCCAGTGGCGGCGGCAACTGGCCCGGCCGTCACCCGACGCAGTGTCAGCTGGGCGACTCTTCGGACCCCAGAGTGTCGAAAACTTCGTGATACAGCAGTGAATGCACCTGTTCCACACGCGGAATGTCGTGGAATTCCAGGGGATCCTGCGACGCTGATTCAATGATCAACGTGCCGGTGCGCATCAGCCGGTCGGTCAGCCCGTGGCGGAATTCGACGCTGTTGATCCGCGCGAGCGGGATGTCGATGCCCGAGCGGGTCAGGAGGCCGTGCCGGAACATCACCCGGCGGTCGGTGATGACGAAGTGGGTGGTCCACCAGTTCAGGAATGGCCAGACCGTCAGCCAGCCGACCACGATCAGCCAGATCGAGCCGATCACGATGAACAGGACGTTCTTGGCGGTGGCCTGCCAGTCCATGGTGTTGACCACGGCTGCGACGAACGCCGAGGCCGCAGTGATCAGGACCAGGACCAGGACCGGTCCGATCAGGCGTTTCCAGTGGGGGTGCCGATGCAGCACCACCTGCTCGTCCTTGGCCAGCACATTCTCCGGGTAGCCCACGGCAGAACTCTACGACTCCTCGGGGCGCAGGTGCGTGATGTCGCCCGCAGACAACGTGACCTGTTCGGTTGCGGTGTCGATGATCAGGCGCCCGAGATCGTCGACGTCGACGGCAGTGCCCACCAAGGTGTTGTCGCCGGGAAGGATCGCGCGGACGCGGCTGCCGATGGTGACGCTGCGGGCACGGTAGTCGGCCGCGAGCGACGGATCGTCATCGCGCCAGGCGGTGATACGTGCGTCGAGATGACGCAGCAGGGCCCGCGCGAGCGGCGTGCGGTCCACGGTCGCCGTGCCGAGTTGGGTGAGCGAGGTGGCGCGCGGATCGGGTGCTTCCTCGGCGGTCATCGTCACGTTCAGGCCGAGGCCGACGACGATGACCGGAGCCGGCGAGGCCACCTCGGCGAGGATGCCGGCCAGCTTTCCGCCGCCGGGCCCTACCAGGACGTCATTGGGCCATTTCAGGCCGACCCGCGTCCCGGCGACCTCGGCGACCGCATCGACGGTGGCCAGGCCGGTGGCCAACGGCAGCCACCCCCAACGGTTCGGGGACACCGCCGAGCCGTCGACGCCGAAGGACACGATCACCTGTGAGCGGGGCGGTGCTGACCAGTGCCTGCCGTGTCGGCCGCGGCCGGCGTGCTGATGCTCGGCGAACAGCACCGCGCCGGCGATGTCCTCGCCCGACGCCGCCCGCGCCAACAGGTCGGCATTGGTTGATCCGGTCTCATCGACGACATCGACGCGCCGCCACGACAGGCCCTCGAGCCCGTCGCGCAAAGTCGTCACGTCCAACGCTGGCCTTGTGTTCATCGCGGCCAAGCTTACGGCGCGACGTCAGTGGGAAGCCCGGGCAGCGTTGGGCGCCGCGAGGTTGTCGGCGACCTCCTGGTGCCACAGCTCGTTGGCATGCGTGGTGTCGACCTCCTGCTCGAAGCGGTCGGTCATGTCCGGTGTGACATCGGCGAGATCGACGTAGAACTGCTCGTACCAGCGGCGGTGGTGGTAGACGGGGCCGTCCTCCTCGGTCAGCAGCGGGTTGTCGATGCGTGCCTTGTGTTTCCAGATCTCGACGTCCTCCATGAAGCCGTCACCGAACGTCCGGCTCATCGTGGCTGCGAGTTTCTCGGCCTTGTCGCCGGGCATCGTTGGATTCTGCTGGACCGCGACACCCCACTGCAGCACGAACGAATCGTGCGTCACCGGGTAGTGACAGTTGATCAGGGCGATCTCGACGGTGAAGTTTGGGGCAAGGTCGTTGTGCAACCAGTTGATCATGTAGGCCGGACCGAAATACGTTGCCTCCGAACGCAAGTAGGTGCCGTCCCAGAGTTCTCTGGTGGCGTAGTCCGGCCGTGGCTTGGACTCCATGAACTGGCTGGCCGTGTGGCCTTCGATGACATTCTTGAAGTACGTCGGGTAGGCGTGATGGATGTAGAAGAAGTGCGCCATGTCGACGTTGTTGTCGACGATCTCGCGGCAGTGGGACCCTTCGATGAGAATCGAATTCCACTGCCACGGCGACCAGATCCCGTCCTCATAGCCTTCGATGGTGGGCGGCGTCAGCTCGGCCGGGGGCGTCGAGCCCTCTGGATCGTGCCAGACCAGCAGCTGGCCGTTGACCTCGGTCGTGTCCCACTTGCGGGTACGCGCCAGTCGCGGTGTCCGCTTGGCATATGGCACCAGCTTGCACTTTCCGTCGGCGCCCCAACGCCAGTCGTGGAACGGGCAGGCCAGGTTGTCGTCCTTGACCGAGCCCATCGACAGGTCACCGCCCATGTGCCTGCAGTACGAGTCGAGTACGTGCAGTGCGCCGGCGGAGTCGGAATAGACGACCAGCTTGGTGCCGAAGGCTTCGATACCGTGCGGCTTCCCGTCCCGAAACGTGTCAGCGAGGCCGACGCAGTGCCAGCCGCGCGCGAAGCGCGTCATCGCAACGCCGGTGTCGATTTCCCGGATGTCACTCATTGCTACCTCGGTTCTTCGCGCAAGCGCTCATCACATGTCTCTCCCTAGCATGTCTTTGACCGCCAGGTGGCTGAACAGCATGCTGGTTCCGATCGGATTTCCGCCGCCCGGATAGGCGGTGCCGCTCGGGGCGGCCATGGTGTTGCCCGCGGCATACAGTCCGGCGATCACCTGACCGTCCCCGTCGAGCACCCGGGCCGCGGTGTCGGTACGCAACCCGCCCTTGGTGCCCAGGTCGGAGATGCCGAAAGCAGCGGCGTGGAACGGGCCCTTCTCGATCGCGACGAGTGGGGATGCGCCGCCGGAGAACGCCCGGTCGTACGCCTCGTCGCCGCGCCCGAAGTCCTCGTCCGAGCCGGCGTAGACGAAGCCGTTGAAGCGCGTCACGGTGGCAGTCAGGTTCTCGGCGGGAATGCCGATCTTGGCGGCCAGTTCCTCCAGGGTGTCGGCGGTGTGCCACAGCCCGGCGTCGAGGTAGCGCTGCGTGTCGACCATCGAGACGTTGGTGGCCTTGACGGGAGGGACTTCCCCCTCCCGGTCGTCGTAGATCATCCAGTACGGCAACGTCATCGAACCGTCGGCCAGCCGCGGCAGGATTGCCCGGCCGATCCGGTCGTAGGCGGCAGATTCGTTGACGAAACGCTGTCCGTTCTGGTCGACGAAGATACCGCCGGTGAACCACAGCGCGAACGCCGAACGGCCGTCGGGGTGCGTCAACCCCGGGGACCACCAGGCCTGCTCCATCAGGTCGACGTCGGCGCCGACGGCCATCGCCGCCTGGTGTGCCTGGCCCAGGTTGGCCGGCGGCCCCATGGTGTCGCGGGCGACGCCAGGAACCCCGTGTTCACGGCGCAGTTCGTCGTTGCCTTCGAAGCCGCCGGCAGCGAGCAGCACTCCGCGGCGGGCCCGGATCGCCCGCCGCTCGCCGTCGGATTCGACGATCGCACCGGTCACGGTCCCGTCCTCGACCACCAATTCGACCAGCGGGGTGTTGCGGCGAAGTGAGGTATTCGGGTACTGCTCAATGGCTTTGAGGAACCGGGCGATCAGTGCCCGGCCGCCGATGAAGTAGTCATCCGGCTGCTCGGCGCCCAGCCGGTCGGCGTCCAGCGGGCCTCGTACCAGCTCGCGCAGGTGCGGGGCTTTCTCCACCTTCAGTGGGCGGGCCGCGATGTGGCGCTGGCCGTCGGCGCGAGCCTTGGGCGCCTTGCCGAAGTAGTCCGGCCACGGCATCGGCGCGAACTTCAGATTCTCGTCGGCTTCCAGGTACTCGATCAACCCGGCGCCGCCGCGGACGTAGGTGTCCTGCAGCTCCCGCGGCGTACGGTCCCCGACGACGGCGTGGTAGTACTCCAGCGCATCTTCGATGGTGTCGTCGGTGCCCGCCCGCTTCAGCACCGGGTTGCACGGGAACCACACGCCGCCGCCACCCGAATACGCTGTGGTGCCGCCGTATTTGTCGCTGGCTTCCACCAGGGTCACCGACAGACCCTCGCGAGCCGCGGTGTAGGCGCCGGTCACGCCGCCACCTCCCGATCCCGCGACCAGGACGTCACATTCCTCTGCCCATTTCATGCGGACCGCCTCATAGGTAACGCTGCCTCCCGTACTGCGCGAACTCGGCGTCCAGCGCCTGCTTGCCATCGTCGCCCATGGCCAGATACGCCGGTGCTCCGCGTCCCGCCCACCGGTACACCACCTCGTCGGTGTGCCAGCGTTCCTGCTGCAGTTTCCGTTTGAGCACCTTGTTGGACCCGGTCACCGGCAGATTCTTGGATACCCGCAGGAAACGCGGAATTGCCTTGGTGCCCAGGTCATCCTGTTCGGACAGGTAGGACACGAAGGCGGCGGGGTCGAAGCCGGCGGGATCGGCCACCTCGATCGCAGCCATCACCTGATCGCCCGAGCGCGGATCGGGCACCGCGTAGACGCCGGCCGCCACCACATCGGGATGGCGGCGCAGCACCCGCTCGATGTTGAGCGCGGAGGTGTTCTCGCCGTCCACCCGGATCCAGTCGCCGCGACGGCCCGCGAAGTAGATGAACCCCTGCTCGTCGAGATAGCCGAGATCCCCGGTCCAGTACCAGCCGTTGCGGATACGTTCGGCGTTGGCCTCGTCGTTCTTGTAGTAGCCCTCGAACGTGCGGGTGCCGAACTTGTCGACGATCTCCCCCACCGCGTCGTCGGGGTTGAGGACCCGGCCGTGCTCATCGAAAACCGCAGGCGCACAATCGTTCAGCGATTCAGGGTCGATGATCGCCACCCCCTCATGCGCGGGCCGGCCGAGCGCACCCGGCGGCATGTCGGGGGCCAGCACCACTGCCCCACCGCCTTCGCTGGAGCCGTAGCCCTCGAACAGTTCGGCGTCGAAGCGGCGGCGGAACTCGTTCTGGTCATCAGGCGACGCCTCGGTACCGAAGCCGCGGACCAACGGGTTCTCGGCATCGTCGGGTTGTTCGGCGGTGGCCATCAGATAGCCGAGCGCCTTTCCCACATAGGTGAAGAACGTCGCGCCGAAGTACCGCACGTCGGGCAGGAAACCGGACGCCGAGAAGGATGGCGTCAGGCACACCGTGGCACCGACGGACAACGCCGGCGCCCACAGCGCCATGATGGCGTTGCCGTGGAACAGCGGCATGCAGCAGTACTCCACGTCCTCGCGCACATGGCCGAACTTCTCGGCGGCCGCATAGCCGATCCGGGCCAGCCTGCCCTGGCTGCAGATGACGGCCTTGGAGGCGCCCGTCGTTCCCGAGGTGAACAGCAGCAACATCAGGGAGTCCTCGGTGACCCCGGGCGCGACCGCAGGGGTGACACAATGTGCGTCGAGTTGCGCCGCATGGTCCGGGCCGTCGACCACCAGGAACCGGTCCGGCGCCAACCCGACGTCGAGGTCACGCAGACGCGCGGCACCCGCGGTGTCGGTGACGATCAATTGGCAGTCGGCAAGCCGGATTTCGGCTGCGAGCTCGGCGGCGCCCCGGGTCGGGTTGATCCCGACGATGGTCGCCCCGACCAGGGCCGCACCACCGAGCCAGAACAGGAAGTCCGGCACGTTGTCCAGCAGCACGCCGATGTGCAGCGGGCCGTCCACCCGCATCGCCTCCGCCAGCGCACCACGCGCCGCGGATTCGGCAACCACCTCGTCCCACGTCCAGTCCCGGTCGCGGGTGCGCAGGCCGACGTGTTGGTCGCCGACCCGGTCGAGCAGCAGTGAGGCGATGTCGGTTCGAGCGTCAGGCATTGGCTTGGGCGGCGGCGCGCTTCTGGTCGATGTAGGCCTGCGGCAGGTCCTCTTCGCTCAGCTTGGTCACGCTGACCGGGCCGGTCTGGTAGGCGTCCTCACCGACGATCAGGCCGTCGGCGTCGATCGGCCAGTTGATGAGCTGACGGAACAGCAGCAGGTAATCGCCGGCCGGGTCTTCGACCTCGACACCGATCGCCTGCGCGGCCGCGCCCGGGTAGATCATCTTCATCCAGCCTTCGGTCATCACCAGATCATCGTCGAGGGCGAGGCGATCGATCTCGAAAACGAGATGGTTGGCGCCACTGGCCACGAATTCCTCGTAGTAGGCACGCACGCCCTCGGTGGTCTTGGGGCCCATATCGGCGTTCGCGTACCAGAAGTGGTAGTCCGGGTTCGGGGCCAGGGTGGCCATCAGCCGCTCCATGTCGGGCTCGGCCTCGGCCTTCATGTGCTCGAGAACGATGCTGAGCACCTGACGGTGCCGCTCGTTGGTGGTGACGGCAAGACGCTCTTCCACGGGGACCCAGGTCTTGGTCGGGTCGATAACGGCCATGTCGGCCTCCTTGTCGGTTGTGAGCTCGTGTGGGCTGCACCGCAATCTTTGGCCAATGAGGTGATGGTGGTCACCCGCCATGCGTCGGTCTATTCCACCAATTCATCCGACAGTTGTCGACCGGATCGAGCTGCGCCTGCCGACTGGCCACTTATGCCACGGCCATCGCGATATGGCGTGCCATAAGTGGCCACTCGCCGGCGAGGCCCGGCGCCTACAGCAGGTCCGCATCGGCGAGTTCGGCCGAGGACATCGCGATCCGCCGCACCATGAGCACCAGCGTGCCCAGGAAGCGGTCGACAGGGTCGTCGAAATCCCATCCCATTGCGGCCTGCACACGCGCCAGCCGCGCCGCGACGGTGCTGTGGTGCACGTGCAGTTCGGCGGCGGTCCGCCGCAGCGAGCCGTACACGAAGAACGCCTCGGTGGTCCGCACGTCGAGATCCCCGGCAGGAGATGAAGCAATCTCGTTGATATGGGCCACATCTCGGTTGCGACGCACCCGGTCGATCGGCAGGTCGGCCAGAAGTTCCAGTGAGCTCAACCGCTCGTAGGCCACCACCCGCCTGCCGAATCCCGTTGATGACGCGAACCGCAACGCGCGCACGGCCTCATGCCACGACGTCGACGCGCTGAATGCGTTTCCCACGGAGCCGATTCCGACCCACGGTCCCGACGCGGTGCCGACATTCACCACTGTCGGGAACTGCTCGACGATGACGCGCTCCAGGCGGTCCGAGAACTCACGTATGTCGAACGGTCCCTGACACACGATGGCCGTCGCGTTACCGATGACGGCGGACCGCACCGCCGGCGCGGGCAGCTCGCCGGTGATGAGCCGCACCGTCTCCCGCGGCGGATGTCCCGATGCCGCCAGCACAAATGTCGGCCGGCTCTCGTCGAGCCCCAACAGTCGGATGGCCCGGGCCCGGTCTTCACGGTGCTCTTTGGCCGACAGCACGACCTCGAGCAGTGCCGGGTCCCCGAGGTGCGGTGTCCCGCTCACCCCGGTCCGTGCCGCGACGCGACCCAGTACCCGTCGCAGCCGGTCCAGCAGCACCTCGTCCAGCGGATGCCCGGATCCGTCACGTTCCACCCAGACGAGCGTCTCGTGCTGATCCGATGTCGGCGCGGCGGTGTCGTCGATCGGATCGAGCCGTCCCGACGCGTCGTAGCGGACAACGGTGCCGCCGGGCCAGCGGACCCCGACCGGGCAACCCGCCGTCAACGCGGCAAACTGCACGGCGGCGTCGGCGTTGACCTCCTGCTCCTCCAGCCCGTCGAATTGCGCGATGAGCCGCAGCACCGATGCGGGGTCGGTGCCCAGTTCGGACAGCACCAGCGGCCCGGGGGTCATGGTCGAGAGCGTAGGCCCACGGCTGGGCAGGCCCTCAGGCGAGTGCCACCCGCCTGACGTCCGCCCGATTCTGTCGGTACCACGCCAGGGTCTGCTCGATCCCGTCATGCAGCGAAATCGACGGTTGCCAACCGCTGTCCCGCAAGGTGCTGATGTCCAGCAGCTTGCGGGGGGTGCCGTCGGGCTTGCTGGTGTCCCAGGCCGTCTCGCCCTCGTATCCCACTGCAGTCGCGACGAGCTGCGCTGTCTCTCGGATCGAGTGGTCTGTCCCGGTGCCCACGTTGACCTGTTGTGGCCCGTCGAACTGCTGAAGCAGATGTAGACAGGCCGACGCCATGTCGTCGACATGCATGAACTCACGGCGCACGGTGCCGGTGCCCCAGTTCGTCACCTGGGACTTGCCCGATTCCTTCGCTTCTTCGTACCGGTGGATCAAGGCCGGTAGGACGTGCGAGGTCGTCGGGGAGAAATTGTCACCGGGCCCGTACAGGTTCGTCGGCATTGCCGATATCCACGGCAAGCCGTATTGCCGCCGTACCGCCTGGACCGCCACGATTCCGGCGATCTTCGCGATCGCGTAGGCATCGTTGGTCTCCTCCAGGGATCCGGTCAGCAATGCATCCTCGGTGATCGGCTGTGCTGCCATCTTCGGGTAGATGCATGACGATCCGAGAAAGAGCAGACGCTGGGTGCCGTATTTGAGCGCCGCGTCCATCACGTTGGTCTGTATCCGCAGATTCTCGGAGATGAAGTCCACCGGGTAGGTCTTGTTCGCCAGGATTCCACCGACCCGCGCCGCCGCCAAAATCACCACCGGTGGTTGGGTTTTCGCGAAGAACTCGAATGTCGCCGCCCGGTCGGTCAGATCCAACTCACGGTGCGACCGGCCGATGAGATCGGTAAATCCCTCCGATTGCAGCTTCCGGTGGATCGCGGACCCGACCATGCCCCGATGGCCGGCGATGTACGTCGGCGCTGCGGGGTCGAGCGGATGTGCCGTGTTGACAAGGTCATTCCGAAGCAATGTCAGCCCCACCCCGCCAAGGCCGGCGTGTCGATCCATGGCTTGCCGAGGCATTCGAGCTGCGCGATGTCGGCCTCCACCATGATCTGTGCGAGTTGGGGCGTACGCACCGTCGGACTCCAGCCGAGCAGCCGGTCGGCTCTGGCGGCGTCACCGACGAGCGCATCGACCTCGGTGGGACGCAGGTAGCGCTCGTCGAACCGGACGTGCCGTTCCCAGTCCAGGCCCGCATGTTCGAAGGCGGCGACGAGAAAGTCGCGCACGGTGTACCGGTCGCCGGTGGCGAGCACGTAATCTTCGGGCTCATCGACCTGCAGCGTGCGCCACATCCCCTCGACGTATTCCGGTGCGTAACCCCAGTCGCGGATCGCGTCCAGGTTGCCGAGATAGAGGTGCTCATCGATCCCGGCTTTGATCCGCGCGGCGGCTCGGGTGATCTTCCTTGTCACGAAAGTCTCACCACGGCGCGGTGACTCGTGGTTGAACAGGATCCCGTTGACGGCGAACATCCCGTAGGCCTCGCGGTAATTCCGGGTCATCCAGTACGAGTAGACCTTGGCTGCCCCGTAGGGCGAGCGCGGATAGAAGCTTGTCTGCTCGTTCTGCGGAGGGGGTGAACCACCGAACATCTCTGAACTGGAGGCCTGGTAGAAGCGACACGGAACCTTCGAGATCCGCACGGCCTCCAGCAGTCGTGCGGAACCGATACCGGTGGTGTCACCCGTGTGTTCGGGTTCGTCGAAGCTGACCCGCACATGCGATTGTGCGGCCAGGTTGTACACCTCGTCCGGTTCGATGGTGCTCAGCAGGGTTACCAACCGCGCGCCGTCGCTGAGATCGCCATAGTGCAAGAACAGTTGCGCGTGTGGATCGTGTGGATCGACGTACAGATGATCGATCCGAGCGGTGTTGAAGGACGAAGACCGACGGATCAGCCCATGCACCTCGTAACCCTTGTTGAGCAGGAACTCGGTCAGGTAAGAACCGTCCTGACCCGTGATTCCGGTGATCAGGGCTTTCTTCTTCACCTGATTCACTGCGTGTTCTCCTTAATCTCGTACACCCGTAAAGCATTGGGTGGATTTGCTTTTGGAGATCAGTACGCTCCCTGGCTGAGCAGCACTGCCCGCACGGTCTTGGCGATGATGACCAGGTCGGCCACCATCGACCAGTTCTCGACATAGGAAAGATCCAGCCGCACCGATTCCTGCCAAGACAGGTCCGCCCGTCCACTGACCTGCCACAGACCGGTGATACCCGGCTTGACGAGCAATCTGCGCTGAACGTCGCCATCGTAGGTTTCGACCTCCTGCCGCAGCGGTGGACGAGGGCCGACGACGCTCATTTCCTGCCTGAGCACGTTGACGAACTGTGGCAGCTCATCGATGCTGAGCCGGCGGAGGATCTTGCCCACCGATGTGACGCGCGGATCGTCCTTGATCTTGAAGAGAACTCCGCCGGAGCTCTCGTTCAGGTTTTGCAGGCTCTCCAGTTGACGATCCGCATCCGAGACCATCGTACGGAACTTCAGCATTGCGAACGGCCGGCCGTCGATGCCGATGCGTTCGGCCGTGTAGAACACCGGTCCCCGGCTGTCGAGCTTGATGGCGATCGCCGCGGCCAGCAGCACCGGGGAGGCAACGACGAGTGCGGCCGCCGCGAAAACGAAGTCAAATGCCCGTTTCTCGAATCGCTTCGCGCCGTCGTACTGCGGCTTCTCGACATGTACCAGCGGGAATCCGGCTACCGGCCGCATCTCTAGCCGCGCCCCGGAAACGTCCATCACACCCGGCGAGACCACGAGGTCGACTCCCATCGCCTCCAGGTCCCACATGAGTTTCCGAATCCCCTCGTAGCCGAAGTGGTCGACGCCCGTTACGGCTACCGTGTCGGCGCCGCATTCTCGGATGGCGTCCAGGACATACTCCTCGCCACCCATGATCGGGATTTCCTGATCGCCCACGGTGAGACGTTCGCCCGCGGGCGCTCCATAGCCTGGAATGCCCACTGCCACAATGGCGTATCCGGCGCGCGGATCGCGGGTCAACTCCTGCGCGAGATAAGAGACCGCATCGGCATCACCGATCGCCATCACCGCCGTCTGATAACGCCCCTCCGCCCGTTGCTTGGCAAGGTAACGACGCCAACCCCACCTGGTCAGGCACAACGTGACGGTTCCGGTGGGCAGCGCAACCGCAAGGTAGCCGCGCGCAATCTCGAGCTGAAGTAGGAACGCAATTATCGCGATGCCCCCGAAGGTCCAGAAAGACGCAGACGCAACGCGTTTGTACTCCTCGGCACCCGCCCCGGTCACCCGCGGCGACCTGGTTCGACACAGCGAGAGCGCACCCAGCCAGATGGCGCCGAACAGTATCGAAACGGACGTGATGTATCCGTCGGTGCTGGAAAGATCCGGCGCTTGCCCGAAACGGACGTACTGCGCCAGCACCACCGCCGCGCACACCACGAGAACGTCGGTGATCAGAATGTTGACCAGGTACTGCCGTTGCCATCGAGTGCGTTTGAACACTTCTCGCGGCATCGTCACGACGGTCATTTTTTGTCGTGCACCTCCCCGGCCCATGGCCGGCGGGAATGCCTCGCAATCCACTCATACGCGCAATTGCGGCAATCTTTACAACAACAACCGCGCGACCCTGGGCGTCGTACATCGATTATGCGGTCCGTTTGCAATCTAACAGTTCCTCATCGTTGTCGGCCGGGCAGGTTTGGGGCAGAGCGGCACGAAAGGACTCAATTCAGCTCGCTTTTCGAGCACACGCTGCGAAAACGCACACAGTGGCAACGGATGTTGTGACAACCCACACCACGACGTCGACCAGCGGCGGTTAACCTGATCAGCGATGACCTCGACTTCGGCCGGCAGTTGGCAGCTGCGGTGGATCATTGTGGGCGCCGTAGGCGGAGCTGTGGTGCGCCATCTCGCGATCCAGATATGGGATACGCCCGCCCATCTGCTTCTGATCACCCTGATCGTAATGACGATCTCCGGTTTCGCGATGGGCGCCGCACTCACTTGGCCTGTGCGCCAACAGTTCCGGTCCTTCACCTGGGGCGCAGCCGGAGCTGCGGCCAGCCTCAGCGGCTACAACGCCCTCGCCATCGACCAGCCTGCGCTGAGCGCACTCACGATGCTGCTGTTGGCACCCGTGTGCGCCTTGTCGGGTCTGTGCGGCGGCGCAGTACTGGGATTGCGAATGAGCCCTGCGAGAGGCGAGGACACCCTGCCGTGATCACCGATCTGCTGCTGGTTGCGGCAGGTGCTGCGGCGGGCGCCCCTGCTGCGGTCTACCTCTATCGAAATGCCGACAGATGGCGCATCATTGCGATCAACTCTGTGGTGTGCGCCCTGCTGGGGTGTCTCACCGCCCTGCAGACCACGATGGATTCGCCGCCTCCCGTCCTGCTCGTCGGTGAGGGACTACTGGTGACGGCGGCGCCGATGACCACCGTGTTGCTCCCGCTGGCCGCGATCGACCCGCGCGGGTACCCCTGGCAGACGATCCGCCGCACTGCGCGCACCCTCGCGTTAACCGCCATGTACTGCAGCGCATTTGCCATGATCGGATATCTCAGTGTCTATGTATTCGCGGGCGTCCAGTACAAGCTGAAGTGGTGACTCACCGGCTCAGTCACACTTCTTCGACTCCATCACCGCCTTTCCCAACGCGAAGAACTGGTACAGGTAGGTGTACTCCCACGAGCCCGCAGACAGGCGGTATTCGCGCGGTACTGCGCGCATCACGGTGGAGTCTGCCGAGGAGGAGAAACAATGCTCGAAGATGAAACGGGCCCGGGGTAAGTGGTACTGCCAGGAAGCGACCACCACAGTGGCCCAGCCTCTTTCGCGGGCCAACTGCCGAATCAGCTTCGCCTCACCGAGGGTGGTAGAGGGCTTCGGTGGCACGCACAACACTTCGACACCTGGTGGACGCCGGTTGCACGCCTTCTTCATCACCGGATCCGATGACCGATATGGGTTGGACAACACCAACACTGGGGCGACGCCATCGCGGACCAGTTGAAAGCCATAGTCCTCGCGGCCATCGTGCTCACCACCGAGAACGAACACCGCGTCGGCCTTACGCAAGTCGTCCTGCGGTGCGTAACGGAACACCACCGTGCCGACGGCAGCGACGAGAAGCAGAAGAACCACCACGGCAGTGGCGACAACGGTCACGCCGATACGCAAGCGCCGAGTCAATCGTCCTCCCCCACATAGACGGCGGCCAGGTCGCGAGCGATGGCTTCCATGCTGAAGACCGCGGCAGCAGTCTGGCGCGCAGCAGCGCTCATCTTCTCCCGCAGCTGCTGGTCGATGATCAATGTGCGCATCGCCTCGATCAGAGCATCCTCCGATTCATCCACCACGATTCCGCTACCAGAAGCACGCACCGTTTCCGCCAGCCCACAGCTCTCGGTGATCACCACAGGCAATCCGACCGACATCGCCTCCAGCACCGACATCGGAAAGGGTTCATCGACCGAGGGCAATACGTAGATGGACGCGGCAGCCATCCGCGCCACCGTACGGTCCGGTGGCAACGCTCCCTCCCAACGGATCTCGTCGGACCGGCTATCAGATCGCGCGATGGTATCGAGAACCTCGGTCCCCTCGCCTTCGTCGGGACCGACCAGGGTGAACCGCGCATCGCACCCCGCCGCGAGCAGGCGGGCGGCGGCTTTCGCAAAGAGCACGGGACGTTTCCGTGCCTGTAACCGCGCCAGGTACAGCACCTCGACGCACCCGGCCGTCCGGTCGGCACGGGCAGCCGCGTGCGCCCCTTCGTACCCGGGAACGCCGTTGCGAAGGTGCCGCACCGCAGCCTCGGGTTGCACGCGTAGCAGTGCGGCCCGCTCGTCTTCGGTCAGATACAGAACGGCGGCTGCTCGGCGCAGAATCGGCCGGGTCAGAATGCGGTCCAGGATCGGTGCAATCGGATGACTGCTGTCGGTGACCATTCCGTGGGTCTGCACGACCAGGCGCTTCCGCAGCATCAGCGCGATCGCGGCCGCCGGCAACGTGATCAGATCGCGTGCCAGGTGCACATGGATCACGTCGAAAGACTTGCGGTTGCGCATCATCCAGCCGAGCAGCGCCGGAGCGAGCAATCCGGAGAATCCCAACATGGGAATGATGCTGCGGGCCTTCGCGAGTCGGACCGGAACCCCGTCGAGCACGGTGGGAATCTGCGGATAGCCGCGCACCGCACCCGCGACCAGGGTTCGATGACCGGCCGCGCGCAGTTGTCGGGTTAAGTTGAACGCCACCCTGACCGGCCCGCCGTAGGCACCGTCCGGCGTGATCAGCGTAACGACGTGAAGCACGGCCGGCCGAACCGCACCGGTGAACTCCTCACTCATCGGACCTGCGGCCTCTCATCTCCGCTTCGAGGACATCGACCGTCGGCCAGGCAATCCCGGTCTTTTCCAACGGCTTTTGCAACTCGACCGCAGCGTCCTGGCCGGCAGAGGGCGCCTCAGTCGCGCCGTGCCATGCAACGCGCCGGGCGAGCCCAACACCGACCAGAGCGGCGAGAACACCCGCCACAGCCAGCGAGATGGCGATGGCGACCGCTGTGCCCACTGCCAGTCCGGCGCACAGGCACAGACCGAGTTGCAGGCCGATCTGGAATAGCTTGACCCGCAAGACCGTCCTGCTCATGCCCCGCGCCTGGAAGAAGCTGTACACGCTGACCATCCAGCACATTGCCGCGCATTCGATCCCGAGATAGACGACGAGTGCCGAGGCATACGTCCACGTGTCGCCCAGGATGGCGGAGCCCAGTCGGCTCGGGATGAGGGCCAGGCACAGGCCTGCCACCACGGTCAAACCCGACGTAGCGATGGATGTCTTGACGAGTACCCGCCACTGCTCGCCGATCGATGCCGCTGCACGGCGGACATGCGGAACGAACACCAGAGGCAATGCCGACACCAGCATTGCAATCGGCCCGAACAGTGTCGCCGCGCCGCGCAGCCCGGCCGCCGCGGTGCCGCTCACCACTACCGTCACGGTCAGTGTCACGAGGGTGGCACCAACCTGGTTGAGCGCATAGACAATTCCGAATCTCAGCCGGGCACGGTCATACGTGCGCCACCACCCGACGAGGCGATGACCCCGTGGTCTGGTCTGCAGGACCCGCATCAGCACCACCGCCGAAACGAGTCCGCCCACACCCCACAGGTACACCGTGACCACTGCCGACATCCCGGAGGTGATCAGGTTGACCAGGTAGACGGCCAGGATCCACACCACCCAGAACCCATCACAGACGGCCGCGGCGAGTGGTCTGCCTTGTGCGATCGCGACGAATCGCAGCACATCCTGGGCCAGGACGGCAACCAGGCTCACGGCGAACGCCACACCGATCCAGATCTGGCCGAAAACTCCTGACAGGACCAGCAATACCGCGCCCGCGACGACCGATGTCAGCAGCGACCAACTAATCGCGTACCCGCCTTCGGCCGATATCTCGCGCCGGTACATGTTGCTGGTCAGCAGCAGCGCGGTACCCAGCGCCCCCCGGTTGAAGCCGATCCAGGTGGTGGCCACCGTGACGAGCAGGGCGACGATCCCGAACTGCTCGGCCGGTGAAACCTGGGCCACCGCAAAGACCATCAGCGCATTGCTGGCGCTCGACAACACCTGGTCGGCGGTGGTGATCACCCCTGTCGAGCGTGTTCGCGGCCCACTCTCAGTCGACGGCATCGGTGTCCGAACCATCTCACCGCCCCACCCGACTGTTCGGTGTTGCAATCTGGCCCATGCGCACCAGCGGCGAATCTGTCGCCACGATCCGGTCGAGGACCGCGGAAATCGTCTCGGGGTCGAATGTGCTTTCGTAGTACGACGCGGTGAGATGCAGTTCGGAGTCGACGCGGTTGACGGCCAACGAGATCTGGTTCGAGTAGCGCACCGGCGCCTTGCGGACGAAGTGGTGTCCGTTCGGCGTGGTCGCCCAGGAAATCTTGCTGCCCGCAGCCGAGTTGGCGTGGTCGGTCACGACGATCCGGGCCCGTCGGCTGTTGGTCTGCCAACGGGGAAGGTCGGCTGGACGGGTACGGAGCCGCGCGGCGTATGCCATGCCGTACCGGACCAGGGCTCGGCACCCGTGCGTGTACTCGCTTATCGCACCGGCCACCAGGGCCGGGTCGTAAGGTGGCGCAACCTGTATGGGCGCGATGCCGACGAAATTCGCCAAGGTGCCCGCCCCGGGCGGAAGGTACCGCCCCAGGTCGACCAGGAGGCCGACCTCGTCTTCCGGCGTTATTCCGTGGCTGCACAGTCCGTCCAGAAAGGCCGAGAGGACGATGGCCGCCAGCGGTGCGCGTGGCAGGCAGATGTCACGGTTCGCCCGCACCTCTTCCAGGAAGCCGGGTCGGCTTCGGGCGTATGCCAACGATTCCGGTTCATCGAATTGCCCGGTGGGAACCACGGCGGCACTGCGGCGCAGCGGTTCGTCCAGTGCCCGCAGCAGGCGCATGGGTTCTTTGCGCGCGGTGTGGGCAAAGGCACGCAGGCCAGGGTTACTGGTGGTCGCCACGGGTGCGGGTTCACTGAATCCGTGACTTTCCGAGCCGGCCGCTGCGATCACCTCGCTGAACAGCCGTCCGCCACCGAGACCGTGGTCGAAATTCAGAAACAGCCATCGGTCCGCGATGTGGACGTGCACGGTAGCCGGCGGAACCGCCGGACCACCGGCCAGCAGGTCGAGCATCGCCCGGGCGGGGTCAGAAATATCCGGGGCCGGGCCGCTGGTCAGCACCACCCCGTCGCACGCCGGATCGAAATCCCAGTGCCGCGACCTGCGGGTCGGACGCAAGCCTAGGCGGTTCTGCGGTCCCGCCACAGCGATGGTCTGCAGCCGCGCTTTGAGCAGGTCCGGCGGGAGCACCCGCTCCAGCGGCCCCACCAGATAGGTGGCCGGCTGCCCGGCGTAAAAGCAGTCGTTGCGACTTACCTGAGTGGTCACGCCGGCAGTCCTCGGGCAGCGGAAGCCAGATCGCTCACCCACTTCTCATACTGCGCAACCGCATTGGCCGCGCCGAGGCGATCGCGGGCATATCGCGCCCCGCAGGAGCCGAATCGCTGCCGGGTCTGCTCATCGCCGGCGAGCTGTCGCACCGAGTCGACAAGGGATTCTGGATCACCCGGCGGAATGACGAGTCCGGCTCCGGATGCACGAAGCTCTTCGGCGCTTCCGCTGGTCGGTTCGGTGGCGGCGATAATCGGCTTGGCCGCAGCGAAGTACGACGTCAGCTTGCTCGGAACGGCCATCTCGCCCACTCCGGGACGCTCGTTGACGAGCAGGATGTCCGCGGCAGCCAGCGCCGCGCGAAACTCGCCGTCAGGCAACGGGTCGATCAGTTGCACGGCTTCGGCGTCCCGGGCGATAGCGTCGAGCAGGCGACGCTGGTTACCGTCGCCGACCAGGACAAAGCGGATGTCGGGGTCGTCGACCTCCGCGTCACCGGCGAGTTTCCCTGCGGCAACCACGTTTTCAAGGCCCTGCTTCACACCCATATTGCCGGTGTGCATCACGATGGTCTCGTTGGGCTGCCAACCGTACTTCTCTCGCACTGCCGACGGTGCGCTCGCAGGGTCGGCGTCGTCGATATGGGTCCAATTCCGGATGACAGCCAGATCGTCACTGCGCACGCCGATCTCGGCCAGTGAATCGGCAAACCGTGGGTGAATGACCGCGACGCCGGTTGCGGACCTCAGGACCGTCGATTCCAGCCGGGCGGCCACCGCGGCGGACCGCCCTCCGACCGCCCCGGTTTCCACCACGCCCTTGCTGTACACGTCCTGCACGATGACCCCGACCGGGGTCTTCGACAACCGGGCCCGCGCGACCACGGGAGCGGCGGACAGCAGCGCGGGACTCACGGTGATCACCACCTCGGGGTCATCCCACTTGTGGCTGGCCACCGCAGATCCGAAGCTGGCCTCCATCCGGATTCGGCCCAGTGCGCTGTGCGCGTCTGGCACGTAATGGCCGACGCGGTGCACAGTCACACCTCGCACCGCCTCGGTACAGCGGCGCACGCCTTGGTACTCCTGGGCGACACGCCACTGGGGGTAATGCGGCAACCCGGTGATCACCGTGACGTCATGTCCACGCTCGGCGAGTCCTTCGGCAATCCCGGTGGTATACGGGGCTATTCCGGTCACTTCCGGCGCGTAGTTGATACCGATGATCGTCACCCGCATGCGGCCCCCTTCGTCGGCCGCGGCGGGAACAGCGTATGACCGGCCGGAACGTCCTGGGAGACAAGAGTGGTCGCGGCGATGGTCGCGCCGTCGCCGATTCGCACCCCCCGCAACACGGTTGCGCGGGCAGCCAGCCAGACCTGGTCACCTATCACGATGGGCCCATTATCGAACTCGAACGTCGGACTGGCCCGATCATGGCTACCGGTGCACAGCAGAACATCTTGGGAGACACACGAATTCGATCCGATTTTCACATTTTCGAGGTTGAGTATCCACGCACCCTCACCGATCCACGAATACGCGCCCACGTCGAGCTTCCACGGCCAGTGGATTTTGACGTCGTGGCGGATCAGCGCGCCGATCCCAATCCTGGCGCCGAATGCCCGCAGTACGGCAACCCGCACCCGGTTCGGCATCCACCACCGGAACAGAACGGATCGCGAAACGACCAGCCACATGATCTGCACCGGCAGACTCCGGCCGCGGTCATAGCCCGTCCCGGCAAAGCCGGAGAGCGCAAATCGATTGCCGGTGGAGGGCAGTTCGCTCGATGACGTTGATGACATTGGCGCGATCAGGTGAAAGCTCCCGTCCGCTTGGCGGCGCACGGAGGTCCACAACAACAACGATTGCGCAATCACGCGACATCACAATGTTCGCTTGTCGGACGTCCCCCGGCGCCGTACCGGCATTTTCATCACGACCCCGGTCACTGATCCAGGTCGTGGGCACCCAGTGTCTGCGACACTGGCGTGACGTCCCGACCATACGCAACGACAAGCGATCTGGCACCCGTCACCTGTCAGAGCGTGGATCAGCACTTTCGGGTCGTCGTCCTGATCTACCCCGAATCAGCTGTGCCCACACGGATATCGGTGTGTACCTCATCTCGTGGCCTCCGTGATCCGCCCCACAAACTGTCGTAGCGGTAAACGCGTGAGTGGTCCGGCGTCAGTAGATTCGGCAGTACCGACCGACGATGTCCGCCATGGGACCACTGGCGGAGAAAGGCGTATCGATGCTGGAAATGCTTTGCTGGCTTCTACTTCCGCCGTCGTCGTTCAAGAACCGGGTACTGCGGTTGTTCGGTCATCGAATCGCCGGCACCGCCAGAGTCGGTCCGACCGTTGTCCGCAACGTCGGGCGTTTTGAGCTGGGCGAAGGCACTCGGATCGGAGCATTCAATGTGGTCCGCGGGCTGGGGTTGGTGCGTTTCGACGACTACGCGGCGATGGAATCGTGGAATTGGATATCGGCACACCCCGCCTTCCAGCAACTCGACGCTCGGGCCGGGACGCTGTTCCTCGGCTACGGCGCGAAGCTGGGCAGCAGGCACTACGCGGACTGCTCCGGCACGATCGTCGTCCGCGAGTACGCCGCGGTCGGCGGCAACCGGTGCCTCCTGCAGACCCACGAGCCCGATTTCGCCCACAAGCGCCAAACGGTCGGCCGGATAACCGTCGGACACCATTCACTGGTCGGCAGCCGAGCCGTGATGCTGAAGGACAGCCACCTTCCCGATCAGTCGCTGCTGGCCGCCAATTCGACCCTGACCCGCGGATCGACACCTGAGTCGAAGCGCGGGCTGTACGCCGGGTCGCCGGCCACCTGGAAGCGGGAGACCCATGGTGAGTACTTCGACCGCGACACGCTCAGCATGACCGAACATGTGATCGACAGCCCCATGGGTGTGCTGCCCGAGGACCGTGCGCTCGACACCGGACCGTTCGGTCCCTGACCGGCCTGCACGCCCCGCGAACCCATTTGCCCCATGCGTGGACACGTCTCAGTCCGGACGGAGCGTGACGCGCGCCACGCCCACCTCTCTTAGACCAGTCTTAGGGTTACCGATAGCATCGTGACCCATGACGAGCGTTACCGAGCCGTCCGCCGAGCACCAGGTGGACATCCACACCACTGCAGGCAAGCTGGCTGATCTCAAGAGGCGGGCCGAGGAGACGCTGCATCCTGTCGGCGAAGAAGCCGTGGAGAAGGTGCACGCCAAGGGCAAGCTGACGGCCCGAGAGCGCATCCTCGCGCTGCTCGACGAAGGTTCGTTCGTCGAGCTCGACGCGCTCGCCAAGCACCGCAGCACCAACTTCGGCCTGGAGAACAACCGGCCGCTGGGCGACGGTGTGATCACCGGCTACGGCACCATCGACGGCCGCGACGTCTGCATCTTCAGCCAGGACGCCACCGTCTTCGGCGGCAGCCTCGGCGAGGTCTACGGCGAGAAGATCGTCAAGGTCCAGGAGCTGGCCATCAAGACCGGCCGCCCCCTGATCGGCATCAACGACGGCGCCGGCGCCCGCATCCAGGAGGGTGTGGTCTCCCTCGGCCTGTACAGCCGGATCTTCCACAACAACATCAAGGCCTCGGGTGTCATCCCGCAGATCTCGCTGATCATGGGCGCGGCGGCCGGTGGCCACGTGTACTCCCCCGCCTTGACCGACTTCATCGTCATGGTCGACCAGACCAGCCAGATGTTCATCACCGGCCCGGACGTCATCAAGACCGTCACCGGCGAGGACGTCACCATGGAGGAGCTGGGCGGCGCCCACACCCACATGGCCAAGTCCGGTACCGCGCACTACGTCGCCTCGGGTGAGCAGGACGCCTTCGAGTACGTCCGCGATCTGCTGAGCTACCTGCCCCCGAACAACTACGCCGAGCCGCCGCACTACCCGGTCGCACCGGCGCAGGGCTCGATCGAAGAGACCCTGACCGACGAGGACATCGAGCTCGACACGCTGATCCCGGACTCCCCGAATCAGCCGTACGACATGCACGAGGTCATCACCCGCATCCTCGACGACGACGAGTTCCTCGAGGTGCAGGCCGGGTACGCCGGCAACATCGTGGTCGGCTTCGGCCGGGTCGACGGTCGCCCGGTGGGCATCGTGGCCAACCAGCCCACCCAGTTCGCCGGCTGCCTCGACATCAACGCCTCGGAGAAGGCCGCCCGGTTCATCCGGACGTGCGACTGCTTCAACATCCCGATCGTCCTGCTGGTCGACGTCCCGGGCTTCCTGCCCGGCACGGACCAGGAGTACAACGGCATCATCCGCCGCGGCGCCAAGCTGCTCTACGCCTACGGTGAGGCCACGGTCGCCAAGGTCACCGTCATCACCCGCAAGTCCTACGGTGGCGCGTACTGCGTGATGGGCTCGAAGGACATGGGCGCCGACGTGGTCGTGGCCTGGCCGACGGCCCAGATCGCCGTGATGGGTGCCTCGGGCGCGGTGGGCTTCGTCTACCGCTCGCAGCTCAAACAGGCGGCGCAGGACGGCCAAGATGTTGATGCGCTGCGCCTGGAACTGCAGCAGACCTACGAGGACACTCTGGTCAACCCGTACATCGCGGCGGAGCGCGGTTACGTCGACGCGGTCATCCCGCCGTCGCACACCCGCGGCTACGTGGCCAATGCACTGCGACTGCTGGAGCGCAAGATCATCCAGATGCCGCCGAAGAAGCACGGAAACATCCCACTGTGAGCGGGGCGAGCGAGGCGACTGTGGCTGACGAAACCGCCACCGAAGAGGTCAAGGCCGACCACGAGGCACACATCAAGGTGCTGCGTGGTCAGCCCACCGATGAGGAGATGGCCGCGCTGATGGCCGTCCTCAGCACTGCGGGTGGCGGCGACACCGGCCCTGTACTGCGGGATCGCAATCTGTGGGGCCACCCGGTGGACAAGCTGCGCTACTCGATCTTCAGCTGGCAGCGGGTGACGCTGCTGGAGCGCACCCACATGCGGCGCTAGTGGATAGCTGAATGACCCGGGTCGTCCTGGGTTCGGCATCGACAGGCCGGCTTGGCGTTCTGCGCCAGGCCGGCCTCGATCCGTTGGTGGTGGTGTCAGGCGTCGACGAGGACGCCGTCATCGCATCATTGGCCGATGCACCGCCCGAGCGCGTGGTGAGCGGCCTGGCCGCAGCCAAGGCAGACGAGGTGGCATCCCATGTTCCGGCCGCCATCGCCGCGGACTGCGTGGTCATCGGTTGTGACTCGATGCTGTTTCTCGACGGACGCTTGTGCGGCAAGCCCGGGGACGTCGATACCGCGCGGCAGCAATGGCAGGCCATGGCGGGCCGGACGGCCCAGCTGTACTCCGGTCATGCCGTACTCGTGGTCCGCGACGGCACCGTCACCCACCGGCTGGCCGATACCGGTATCACCGCAGTGCATTTCGGCTCGCCGACGGAATCGGATCTGGAAGCCTATCTACGCAGCGGCGAACCACTCGGTGTCGCAGGCGGTTTCACGCTCGACGGGCTGGGTGGCTGGTTCATCGAAGGCATCGAAGGCGATCCGTCCAACGTGATCGGGCTGAGCCTCCCGCTGCTACGTCGGATGCTCGCCGAGTGTGGTCTGTCCGTCGCACGACTCTGGGCGGGTTCGGCGCAGCTCTGAAGGCCGAGGGGCGCCCTCACACCCACGGGCGTGAAACCCTCATGCCGGGCGTGCGACCCGCCTTCTTCTGGCCGTGCGAGCTGCGGCGATCCGCACGACCTCCTTCGACGCCCGACGGATCAGCTCCATCTCGACGCGCTCGACACGCAGGCGCCGGCCGGCCCCGATCGTCTTGGCTCCGGCGGTGAGCCGGTGCACCCACGCGTCGGGTTCGATCAACGCCGTCTCCCACGCCTGCGCGTCGCGCCAGTCGTCCAGGCCGACCGCGGTGGCCTCGCAGCGCAGGGCTGCGCCGAGTTCGCGGTCGAGAAGTTGGCGCACCGCATCGGCGCCCCGCCACGGATCGTTTATCAGCCAGGAATGGTAGGCACCGGGTATCCGGTACAGCGTCGCGTCGGCCTCATCCGCCAGTTCCACCGCGCACTCGAACGGCACTATGCCGTCACTTTCCCCGTGCAGCACCATCGTGGGGACCTCCCGATCCCGCAACTTTCGCAGTAGGGAGCCGCATTTATCGGATCGCATCAAGGCGCGCGCGGCGCCGGCGAAACCGGTGTGCGGCAGCATTTTGCCCATCGACACCGCGGTCAGCATTCGCAGGTACCGGTTGACGGCGGCTACCTTCATCCAGATCGGGTCGCGATACATGTCGGAGACGGCTCCGGCCACGGCGCGCATCATCAGCCGTGGTGACCGCATGGTCGTCTCAAGGGCGGCGTCGAACGACGCCCCTGCCGCAGCGTCGATGAGCAGCGCCGCAAGTACCCGGTCGGGCGCGATCGCGGCGAGTTGTATGACTATCCGGCCGCCCATCGAATGACCGGCGAGAACAGCACGCCGAATACCGAGTACATCGAGCGTACGCAAGACCAAATCAGTGCGGTCGTTCAATTCATCTGCCTCACAAGGCAAATCGACAGTGTCTCCGTGCCCGGCAACGTCGATCGCCACGACGAGAAATCCGAGTGCGGCGATACGGTTGAGCAATCGCAGGTAATGCCGGCGGTTGAGGCCGAGGCCGTGCAGGAAGACCATGGGCACGCCGTGGCCCCCGATCGAGACTCCGACCTGGAGGCCATCGTCGAGTTCGAGCACGTGATGCTCGAAGCGCACCCCTCGTCCCGCGAGATCGGTTGCCACCGCGTCCATCCCGGCTCCTTCGTTTTGGAAACGGGTATACCCCGGCGGGGCATTTGTAAACCCGATGGCAGGGAGCCGCCGGCACTGCGCCTGCCCGGGCGGCCTCATGTGTTGGGGCTCAATGCAGTTCGGGGGCACGCCACCGTCTGCCGCCGACTTTCCGACGCCCGCGGTTGCGCGGAGTGATCAAATTGCAACCTTTTCGCCTGGCGCCACGCCGCGTCGATGTCGCGAATAGTCTCAACTGTGGGTTGACACTGGGCCGATGCCAGTCGAAGAAACAATGTGGGATGTTCGTGTAGCACGCGACTTCGAGACCTGTGATCTGGAGCGGCTGCGCGCCGCATTCGCCGACATCATCTCCAAGCGCCTGTCTCCCGGCAAGCGTCTGCTGCGCGTGGTGACCTGGTCTCAGAACGGCGGCTCGCTCTTCCGCGCCAACAACGGCGTCCGCCGTTTCGCCGTGGCCTACGAGGTCGCGTTCACCGCGTGACTCACCGCCTGGGCGGCAAATCCACGCCGGTCACCGACACTGCCACATCGCGAATATCCGGACCGACGGTACGCTCATGGTGTGCCGCTGCCTGCTGATCCCAGCCCCACTCTTGCCGAGTACGCCCATCCGGAGCGCCTGGTCACCGCCGATTGGCTGGCCAGCAACCTGGGTCGGCCCGGCTTGGCCATCGTCGAATCCGACGAGGATGTCCTTCTCTACGACACCGGCCACATCCCCGGTGCGGTCAAGATCGACTGGCATCTCGACCTCAACGACCCCAATGTGCGCGACTACATCAACGGTGAGCAGTTCGCCGAGCTGATGGATCGCAAGGGCATCAGCCGCGACGACACCGTCGTCATCTACGGCGACAAGAGCAACTGGTGGGCGGCCTACGCCCTGTGGGTGTTCACCCTGTTCGGGCACCCCGACGTGCGCCTGCTCGACGGCGGCCGCGACCTGTGGGTTTCCCACGGTCGCGACACCACGCTCGAGGTGCCCACCCGTCAGTCCAGCGGCTATCCGGTCGTGGAGCGCAACGACGCCCCGATCCGGGCCTACCGCAACGACGTACTGGACATCCTCGGCAAGCAACCGCTGATCGACGTCCGCTCGCCCCAGGAGTACACCGGCGAACGCACCCACATGCCCGACTATCCGGAAGAGGGCGCGCTTCGCGGCGGGCACATTCCGACGGCGAAGTCGATCCCCTGGGCCAAGGCGGCCCGGGACAGCGGTCAGTTCCGTAGTCGCGCCGAGCTCGAGGAGCTCTACGGTTTCCTCAAGCCCTCCGACGGCGTGACCCCGGAAACAGTCGTCTACTGCCGCATCGGTGAGCGCTCCAGCCACACGTGGTTCGTGTTGACCCACCTGCTGGGGCTGCCCGGGGTGCGCAACTACGACGGCTCGTGGACCGAGTGGGGCAACGCCGTGCGGGTCCCGGTGGCTGTCGGTCCCGATCCGGGCGAAGCTCCGTGACGATGCCGGCCGCCCTGGCCGAGGTCGTCTCCGACTTCCAGGAGGTTGCCGGCCAGGATAAGTTGCAGCTGTTGTTGGAGTTCGCCAACGAGCTGCCCCCTTTGCCGACTCATCTTGAGGAAGCGGCAATGGAGCCGGTGCCGGAGTGCCAGTCCCCGTTGTTCCTCGACGTCGACGCGTCCGACCGGGACGAGGTGCGGCTGTACTTCAGCGCTCCCCCGGAGGCTCCGACGACGCGCGGCTTCGCCGCGATCCTGGCCACCGGTCTGGACGGCCAGTCCGCCGATGACATCTTGGCGGTGCCCGATGACTTCTACACCGCGCTGGGCCTGGCCGCGTTGATCAGCCCGCTGCGGCTTCGCGGTATGTCGGCGATGCTGACGCGAATCAAGCGGCGGCTGCGCGGCGCCTGAGCCGGCGAAGGCAGGTCAGCTCCGCGGCACCCGATTCCCCGGCGCCGCGCCGGAAACCTCGACAGCGGCCTCGTTCGATACCGGACCGTCGGTGACAATCGTTGTGCTATCGGTGATTTCACCCCACCGACTGGTTTTCACCCGCACTTGCGAACCTCCGGCCCGGCACTGCGCATCGTCCGTGGCGGGGTGCCGGCCGGCCTCGGACCAACGCAGCCGCACGTTGACTGTCACAGTGGGCGTACCGAGGCCGGACACCGTGGGCACCGCCTGACAGCCCCCGGACGGACTGCTCGACGAAATGCCGTCCTCGACCTGGACGCCCTTCGGGACGAGATACGACACCTCCAGGAATTGCGCGTCCTTGTGGATGCCGCCGGATCCGGCCGCGATGGCGTAACCCACGATCGGCAGCGCTCCGCGGTCGGAAACGAGCGGAACGGAGCCGTCCGCGTTGGGCACCTCGGCGAGTTCGGGAACGACATTGCCGACCGCTGCAGCCACCCCGTTGCCGTCTTCTGTCAGGATCGGTCCGCTGGTGGTGATTACCGGCGCCGCGGCCGGGAACGGGCCCAGGGAGACCTTTTCCAGCTTGGCCCCGTTGCCGATCCGACAAGAATCGTTCTGGTCCATATCGCCGAGGCGCTCCGGTGCCCAGGAGAGGCCGATCGTCACGTCGAGGCGCCCGTCGTCACTTGGAGTCTTCGTCGGGACCGACGCGCACGGGTAGGTGAACCGCTCCGACATGGTCCGGATGTAGCCCGGCACCGACCGGGACGGCGCCGTGTAATACAAGTCGACCGAGACGCCCACGGGCACGTACCTGGCTATATAGCCGATCACCGGCAGCAGACCGCGTGTCTCGGGTTGTGGCACCACGAAGGCCGCCTCAGCCGCCTGCTGCTGCGCCTGCGCCTCGCGGCGGTCCTTCCGTTGGAAGTCACTGTGAATGACTGACCAGCCCACGAACAGCGCGAGAAGGATCACGAACATGCCGCCGGCCCGGGTCATCCCGTAGGCCACATCGCTCGGTTCGTTGGCCTCGGGATGGCGGAACTTCCAGGACTGCGTGGCCCACCAGATGCCCCGCGGCGCCGCCGCCATCACGCCGCCCACCAACACGCCCACGACAATCAGAAAAATCCCCACACCCACGGACCAACAGTAATAGCGTCGGGCTGTCGGTCGACTCGGTATTTCAGCCCGTCAGCAGGGCTGATGAGTTCACCGAGAAATCCAGCGCGAAACCTACTCACCGGTAACCGATACCGGATTGGGAAGCCTCAAGGTGCGGCGCATAAACTGCCCGCGATAGATTCTTAAAGACGTTTCTTAGAGAACTGCCGAGGAGGCACCGTGGCCAACCACGCCAGCTCAAAGATCTCCAAGGTGCTGGTCGCCAATCGCGGGGAGATCGCGGTCCGGGTGATCCGCGCCGCTAAAGACGCTGGACTTGCCAGCGTGGCCGTGTACGCCGAACCAGACGCCGATGCACCGCACGTACGGCTTGCCGATGAAGCTTTCGCCTTGGGGGGCCAGACCTCAGCCGAGTCCTACCTGGTGTTCGAGAAGCTCCTGGACGCCGCCGCGAAGTCCGGCGCCAACGCGATCCACCCGGGTTACGGCTTCCTGTCGGAGAACGCCGACTTCGCCCAGGCCGTGCTCGATGCCGGGCTGATCTGGATCGGGCCCAGCCCGCAGTCGATCCGGGATCTCGGTGACAAGGTCACCGCGCGCCACATCGCCGCCAAGGCCAAGGCGCCGCTGGTGCCGGGCACCCCGGACCCGGTCAAGGATGCCGACGAGGTCGTGGCGTTCGCCAAGGAGTTCGGCGTGCCGGTCGCGATCAAGGCCGCCTTCGGTGGTGGCGGTCGCGGCATGAAGGTGGCCCGCACGCTCGAGGAGATCCCGGAGCTGTTCGAGTCGGCGACCCGTGAGGCCGTCGCGGCGTTCGGTCGCGGTGAGTGCTTCGTCGAGCGCTACCTGGACAAGCCGCGCCACGTCGAGGCTCAGGTCATCGCCGATACCCACGGCAACGTCATCGTCGCCGGTACCCGCGACTGCTCGCTGCAGCGCCGCTTCCAGAAGCTGGTCGAGGAGGCCCCCGCGCCGTTCCTGACCGACGCGCAGCGCAAGGAGATCCACGAGTCCGCCAAGCGCATCTGCAAGGAGGCTGGTTACTACGGTGCCGGCACCGTCGAGTACCTGGTCGGCCAGGACGGCCTGATCTCCTTCCTCGAGGTCAACACCCGCCTGCAGGTGGAACACCCCGTCACCGAGGAGACCTCGGGCATCGACCTGGTGTTGCAGCAGTTCAAGATCGCCAACGGCGAAGCCCTGGATATCACCGAGGACCCGACTCCGCGCGGCCACTCCTTCGAGTTCCGCATCAACGGCGAGGACGCCGGCCGCGGCTTCCTGCCTGCCCCCGGTCCGGTCACCAAGTTCGAGGCCCCGACCGGCCCGGGCGTCCGGATGGACTCCGGTGTGGAGAGCGGCTCGGTCATCGGCGGTCAGTTCGACTCGATGCTGGCCAAGCTGATCGTCACCGGTGCCACCCGCGATGAGGCTCTGGCCCGCTCCCGCCGTGCGCTGGCAGAGTTCAACGTCGAGGGCCTGGCCACCGTCATCCCGTTCCACCGGGCTGTGGTGTCCGACCCCGCCTTCATCGGCGACGAGGACGGTTTCACCGTCCACACCCGCTGGATCGAGACCGAGTGGGACAACACCGTCGAACCGTTCACCGGTGGCGATCCGATCGAGGAAGAGGACACCATTCCTCGCCAGACCGTGGTCGTCGAGGTCGGTGGGCGTCGCCTCGAGGTGTCGCTGCCCGGTGACCTGGCGCTCGGCGGAGGCGGCGGCGCTGCCCCCGGCGCGATCCGCAAGAAGCCCAAGGCCCGCAAGCGCGGCGCCAGCGGCGGCGCGGCAGCCTCGGGTGACTCGGTGACCGCGCCGATGCAGGGCACCGTGGTCAAGGTGGCCGTCGAGGAGGGCCAGGAGGTGGCCGCAGGCGACCTCGTGGTGGTTCTGGAGGCCATGAAGATGGAGAACCCGGTGACCGCCCACAAGGACGGCGTCATCACGGGGTTGGCCGTCGAGGCCGGTGCCGCCATCACCCAGGGCACCGTGATCGCCGAGATCAAGTAATTCTTCTCACGCCGAGTGGCCACTTGTGGCACGGATTCTGTTGAATCTTGTGCTGTAAGTGGCCACTCGGCATTTGTGCCGGCATGTGTGACAGCAGGGTGGAGGTCTTGTGGAACCTGTGGAGATCAACAACGGCCAGTGGTATCTGCGCGGGCTGCGCGCCGACGACCGTGTCGATGACCGGCCGGCGCTCACCGACCTGGGCGAGGACGACCTGGACTACGTGCACGACGCCACGGACGGTTGGGCCGATGACACCCGGTACACGTGGGCCGTCTGTGAACCGACCACCGGCGAACTGCTCGCGGAGGTCATCCTCGATCCCGTCACCGGATTCCTGAGCAGCCGAGGCCGGCCCGGATTCGAGGACGCCGCCGCGATCTCGGAGGACACCGTGCGGCGCTACGCGACGCAGGTGCTCGGGCTGGAGGTGCACACGTGACCGCCCCCAAAGTCGTCACGGTCACCGGCGCGGCAGGCCAGATCGGCTACGCCGCGCTGTTCCGCATCGGTGCCGGCGCCCTGCTGGGACGCGACGTGCCGGTGAAGCTACGCCTGCTGGAACTGCCCGCGGCGATCCGCGCGGCCGAGGGCGTGGTCATGGAGCTGGTCGACAGCGCCTTCGACGGGCTGGTCGACGTCGAGATCTACGACGACCCGGTGCGAGCATTCGACGGGGTCGACGTTGCGCTGCTGGTCGGGGCCAGGCCCCGCAGTAAAGGCATGGAACGCGCCGACCTGTTGGCGGCCAACGCCGCGATCTTCGCCGAGTCGGGCAAGGCCCTGAACTCCGGTGCCGCCGCCGACGTGCGCGTCGTGGTGGTCGGCAACCCGGCCAACACCAACGCGTTGGTGGCCGCGGCCCACGCTCCCGACATTCCGTCCGAGCGATTCACCGCGCTGACCCGCCTCGACCACAACCGCGCTGTCGCGGCTCTGGCCACCCATGCCGGTGTGCACGTCACCGACGTGTCCCGGGTGACTGTGTGGGGCAACCATTCCCCGAGCATGTACCCCGACATCTTTCACGCGGTGGTCGCCGGGCGGCCGGGTTCGGAGTACGCCGCTGACACCGCCTGGCTGACCGACGACTTCATCCCGACCGTGGCCACCCGCGGTACCGCGATCATCGAGGCTCGTGGCACCTCCTCGGCCGCGTCGGCCGCCAACGCCGCCATCGACCACGTCCGGGATTGGGTGGACGGCACCGATGCCGACGACTGGACCTCGGTGGCTCTGCCGTCTCCCGGCGTCTACGGGGTGCCTGAGGGCGTGGTCGCCTCGCTGCCGGTGCGTGCGGTCGACGGCGCATGGGAGATCGTGGAGGGCCTGGAGATCAACGACTTCTCCCGGGCCCGTATCGACGCGTCGGTGGCCGAGCTGCTCGACGAGCGTCACGCGGTCGAGCGACTGGGTCTGCTGTAGCGGTCAGCGTTCGTCGATGTCCAGACCGGTTGCCAGGTCACCGCATTCGACCGCGACGACGTTGTCGCGGCCGCCGAGAAATGCCCGGGCGCCCTGGTCGCCGTCCAGAGTGCCCGTGAGCTCAGAGAGGTGCCTGCGGGCCACGACGACGGGGTGGCCGGGACGGCCCTGGTAGATGGCGCGGGCCAGGCCGGAACCGGAGCCGCGCGCCGCAGCCAGGACCCGCGCAACGACGTCGTCCGCCACGTCCGGCGTGTCCACGGTGTGCAGGATGACCCATTCCGCGTCGCCCACGGCGGCGAGCCCTTCGCGGACCGACGCGCTCATGCCGTCGGCCCAGCGTGCGGCCACCACGGCGCGGGCGGGCGCAGGCACGTCCACCACGGCGGCGCCCAGTACCACGATCACGTCGTCGCACCCGCCGCCGGCGAGTGCGGCCACCGCATGCTGGAGCCAAACACCCTCTTCAGCAAGAACTTTCGGCATTCCGAAGCGACTGCCCGCGCCGGCGGCCAGCACCACCCCGGCAACGGCTGCGTCAGCGTTCGGCATGCGAACAGTCTGACCTTGAACTCTAAGAATCCACTCAGACAAATTGTCCGATGACCTTGATCGCGGTAGGGTCCAAGGCAGGTTGAGTTCACAGCCGCAGCGGGCGTCAACGGCATACGCGCGGGAACTCCCGTTGTTGTCGATTGACGCCGCACCAACAGTACGAATACGCGTATTACGACTGATGGAGCTAAGAATGACCGTCTTTTCGACGAACGCACTGATCGACCGGACCGACAATTCGCAGGCCGGGTTTTCGACCCGCCGACTGCCGCCGTCAACGGCGGTGATCAGCGCTCACGGCGAGATCGATGCCACCAACGCAAACGAGTTCGCCGACTACGCATTGCGACACGCCGACGAGTCCGAGCGGCTGGCCGTCGACTTGACAGAGGTCGAGTTCTTCGGCACCGCAGGGCTTTCCGCCCTCAAGGCCATCGAAGCGCGCTGCTCTGTCAGCGATATCGACTGGGTTCTGGTGCCGAGCAAGGCGGTAAACCGACTGCTCCGCATCTGCGACCCCGAGTCGGACTGGCACACGTGCTACAGCGTGGCCGCGGCCCTGTCCACGTTGAACGGCAAAACCCCGCTACTGCAACTGGTCACGAAGTCGCGCTAGCGATTTCGCCAGCAGCCTCGACACGTGCATCTGCGAGACACCGACCCGCTCGGCGATCTGCGTCTGCGTCATGGATTCGAAGAAGCGCAGCAGCAGTACCGTCCGTTCGCGCTCAGGTAGTTGAGCGAGCAACGGCCGCAACGTCTCTCGATTGTCGATTTGATCCAGGCCGTCGTCCAGGTCGCCGAGCGTGTCCACGATCGCGGGCGCATCCTCGTCTCCACCGCCACCGCTGTCGATCGAAAGGGTGTTGTACGAGCTGCCCGCCACCAGGCCTTCGATCACCTCTTCGCGGTCCATGTCGAGTTCCGCGGCGAGCTCAGAGGCCGTCGGCGCACGGCCCAGCCGCTGGGACAACTCCGCAGTCGCCGAGCCGAGCCGCAGGTGCAGTTCCTTGAGCCGCCGTGGCACCTTCACCGACCAGCTGTTGTCCCGGAAGTGGCGTCGGACCTCCCCCATGATCGTCGGCACTGCAAATGACACGAAGTCTGACCCGGCCTCGACGTCGAACCGGTTCACCGCGTTCACCAGTCCGACCCGTGCCACCTGGACCAGGTCCTCGCGCGGTTCACCGCGGCCGTCGAATCGCCGCGCGATGTGGTCGGCGAGGGGCAGGCACCGCGCGACGATCCGCTCACGTTGACGTTCACGGGCCGGCGAGTCCTCGGACAGTCCGCTGAGTTCGCGAAACATGTCGCGAACATCCGCATATTCCGACGTCACCGCAGCAGGCTCGCTCGCCTCGTCGTCAAGGTGATGCCGTGTACCTGCCCGGCCTCGGGGCCGTCACCGTCGGTGAACGTGGTGACCTCATCGGACAGGGAGCTCAATACGTGCCAACTGAAGCTGCCGGGCTCGACGACGGCAGGCTCCGTGCTCGTCGTGGAGGCGGTGATGACGACGGATTCTTCCTGGGGGTCGACGGTCAGTCGCAGCGTCGAATCCGGCGACGCGGCCCGGATCAAAGCCGTGCAGGCCTCGTCCACGGCCAACCGGAGGTCAGCGACGACGTCGAAATCAAGATCTTCGAATGCTGCTACCGCAGCGATAAGCGTACGTACTACAGCCAGGTTCTCCAGCCTGGCAGCGACCCGAATCTCCACTGACCGCTCCGCGCGGTTCAGCGGCTTGGGTTGGCCTTGTTCGTCGGCCATCTCACCTCCCGACATCTCGGATCGACAGTATCCCAGGTGGGGACCCGCCCCTCACGAGTCGGCTCTGCTGACCACAACGCGTCGCGATGTCGGTCTCGACTTCGACACTGCTGTTCCTTTCCTGCACCCTCACGCGGCCCCGCGTGGAACCTCCGGCCAGGGATGCCCATCGCGGCGCGACCTGAAACCTCTGACAAACGTGGGATTATCGAACGTATGGATCCGGACCGTCCCGAGCTGGATCAGCGCTGGGACCAGACCGCCCGGCATGAAACGGAAGCCGAACGGCTTGACCGTAACTGGAGCAGCCTGCTGCAGGAACTGCGGGTCGTTCAGACCGGTGTCCAGCTGCTCACCGGCCTGCTGCTGACTCTGCCGTTCCAGGAACGATTCCCGATGCTCGACGAGCCCATGCGGGTCGTCTATCTCGTGACGGTCGCATGTTCGGCCGCCGCCACCGCGCTGCTCGTCGCCCCGGTGGGGATGCATCGCATCCTGTTCCGCAGGCACCGGTTGAACCTGCTGGTGTCCGCCGCGCACAGGTGCGCATTCATCGGGCTGGTGTTGCTCGGGCTCGCGATGACCGGGGTGACCGAGTTGATCTTCGACACGGTTGCCGGGCGCGAGGCCGGAGTGATCGCCGGGGTCGTCGCCCTGCTGACGTTCGTCGGAGTCTGGCTGCTGCTGCCGTTTGCGATGCGGCTGGGTCATCCGATGTCGGCCGGACCCTCAGTCGAGTTCGGCGCGCAGCGCAGCCAATAGCGGCCGCGCCGCCTCGTCGAGAAAGCGCTGCTGTCCCTCATCACCGATCTGGACCAGGGCGATATCGGTGAACCCCGCGTCGCGGTAGGGGGCCACGGCGGCGACGATCGCGTCCAGGTCCGGTCCGCACGGGATGGCACCGGCCACGTCCTCGGGACGCACGAACCGGGTTGCCGCCGCGAATCCCGCCGGAGTCGGCAGGTCGGCGTTGACCGCCCAGCCACCGCCGAACCAGCGGAACTGGTCATGGGCGCGCTCCACCGCCGCGGCCCGGTCAGGATCCCAGCACACCGGTACCTGTCCGATCACGCGTCCCTCGGGCAGTACGCCGGTGGCCTGACGGCGCTCCTGCCACCCTTCGACGATCTCCCGGTCGGGTGCGACGTTGATCAGGTGATCGGCGGCCACGGCAAGCTTCTCGAGTGCTTTCTCACCCGTCATCGAGACGGCGATGGTCACCGGCACTTCCGGCACATCCCAGATCCGCGCGGAGTCCACCTCGTAGAACTCTCCCCGGAAATCGATCAGGTCCCCGCCGAGGAGTTCACGAATCAGCTTGATCGCCTCGGCGAGCATGTCGAGGCGACGGTCCACGGTGGGCCATCCCTTCCCCACCACGTGTTCGTTGAGGTTCTCCCCGCTGCCGAGACCGAGGGTGAACCGGCCGTCGGCCAGGATCTGCACGGTGGCTGCCTGCTGGGCGACTATCGCCGGGTGATATCTGATCGTCGGACAGGTCACATACGAATACAGCTGCACGGTATTCGTCGCGTGGGCCACCGCGCCCAACACCGGCCAGGCATTCGGGGCGTGGCCCTGACTGGACAGCCACGGGCTGTAGTGGTCACTGCTCACCTCGAAGTCGAAGCCCGCCCGCTCTGCCGATACCGCGTAATCGACCAGCTGTCGTGGGCCGCTCTGCTCGGTCATCAAGGTGTATCCGAATCTGGCCATGCCGCACGAATACCCGTGCAGAAGTTCATGAAACTGGGTATGCGAAGCCCATGACCGAATCACAGACTGTGCAGACACAGGACACCGGCAATCGCCGACTTCGGATCTCGACGACATGGGTACTGGCCCTGTTGACGGTGCCGGCGGCCATCGCGGTGTTCCTGTACGGCATGGGTGCGGTGATGGGCATGGCCGGCTGCACCAACGAGGCGTGCGCGAACAAGGGCCCGGGCGAATTCTGGTTCGGGATCCTGTTCTACGGCGCGCCGGTGGTGCCCGTGGTCACGATCGCCATATCGATATTCACCTCGCGGCTCCGGTACGGCGTTCTGGTCCCCCTCATCGGATTAGCACTTTTGGCAATCGATTTCGCGGTACTGGCACTCACATTCTGAGCCATAGCGCATCGCAAGACAGGGACCCGGCCGCACAGCGGCCGGGACGGTCGTCACAGGGCTCAGCTGCTGGGCCGCTGCCTCATCACGCCGGGATGGTCGGTGTACCAGCGGTCCTCGATGCGACGCACCCGCATGTGCTCGAGCGCCAGCCACATCGATCCGATGACAAACCCGGCGGCAGACAAGGTGCCCACCATCAGTCCGACATCGGAATGGCCGGTGGCGAACGCCGCCAGGGTGCCGACAAACAGGACCAACCCCACGAGGATCAGTACCAGCGCGGGCATGATGACGTTGTCCTTCATCGACTCGCCGGCATGCGGCCGGGTTGTCCGGGCGTGGTCAACTGGATCTTTTGGGCCATGCATGGCTGCTCCTTCCGCCATTTCTCGCCCCACCTGCCGTACATGGGCTGCCTTCCACGGTAGATCTCCTAGGCGTCTCTGGCGACAAAACCGGCATGATCGCCTCCCGCCGGCCCGCCTACCGCCCGAGAACGCCTTGAGCTGCGAAGACGGCCCGGCCGCGACGGTTGCGCCGTCGGCCGGGCCGTTCCTCAGTCAGCCAGCTCAGTGATTGCGGAGCATCCCGATCAGCTGATGCTTGTTCTTGTCGGAATACCCTTTGATACCAAGCTCTTTGGCCCGCTGTCGCAGATGATCGACCGTCCAGTCGTCATAGGAACCGGACTCGCCTCCGGCGCGTCCGACACTCGAACGCCCCTTGGCGGCAGCGGCGTTCGAGATCCGCGCCGCCTTCTCCTTCGAGTTGCCCTCGTCTCGCAGCTCCTCGTAGAGCTTCTCGTCCTTGATCGACGGATTCGGCATCGTGCACCTTCCTTTTCTCAGTACCAGCTTCGCCGCCCGGCAACCGGCCGTCCGATGGCCCCGAGCAGCCAGAACACGCCGCCGATGACCAGCAGGATCACGCCGACCACCCAGAGCAGGTAGATGTTGAAGATCAGACCGAGGATGAGCAGAATCGCTCCGAGCAGAATCATGGTGACCTCAATTCACGGCGGCGATGGAGGCCATCGCGCTGGGTTGGGGCAAACGGCACTCGTCCACCTTCGGATTGACGCCCGCGTAGTTGAGCGGACCGGCGATGACCGTGAGCGCTATCGCGCCCGCAGTCGCGCAGTTCGTTGATCCACCATGGAAATAATCGCGCTGCCAGGCTGCCACCACGCCGATGATCAGCCAGATGAGCACGAGTGTTCCAAACAATCCACCAAGTCTCATGACATGCGAAGTACCCCGCTGACGCGCGGGTCAAACTTGGGCAAACCGGTCGATCACGCGCATTGGTAAGCATAGACTTACCGTTCGTGACCACTTACCCACTGGCAGATCCGTGGGCCGCCCTGGCCGACGGCACACGGCGAGCCATCGTCAGGAGGTTGGCTTCGGGGCCGATAGCAGTGGGCGAGTTGGCCCGCGACCTCCCGATCAGCCGGCCGGCGGTCTCACAGCATCTGAAGGTTCTGAAATGCGCTGGGCTGGTGACCGATCGGGCAGTCGGAACCCGGCGTCTGTACCACGTCAATCCCGAGGGCGTCGCGGCCCTGCGTGCCGAGTTGGACGCCTTCTGGGGCCAGGCGCTGGACGCCTACCGGAACATCGTCGAGCAGGAGGGAGAGTCGAAGTGACACCCGCAAAGGTCGAGCCCATCCGCAAGAGTGTCGTCGTCGGCGCAGCAGTGGAACGGGCGTTCGCACTGTTCGTCGATCGATTCGATGCGATCAAGCCCCGCGAACACAATCTGCTCTCGGTTCCGATCGCGCAGACCGTCTTCGAACCCTACGTCGGCGGCAGGATCTACGACGTCGGGACCGACGGCAGCCGATGTGAGTGGGCGCGGGTCCTGGTCTACGAACCGCCCACCCGCATCGTCTTCTCCTGGGACATCGGACCGACGTGGCGCATCGAATCCGACCTGGATCGGACGAGCGAGGTGGAAGTCCGGTTCATCGCCGAAGGCGACGATCGCACGCGGGTCGAGTTGGAACACCGACATCTCGAGCGCCATGGCGACGACTGGCAGGCGGTGGCCGGCGGGGTCGGCGGCGACGCCGGATGGCCGCTGTACCTGGGGCGCTTTCTCGACGTGGTCACACAGGAGGCATCACGATGAGCACCGACGAACCGTCGCTCATGGACCTGGCCTGCGCCGAGCGAACCGATCTCGCCGACTTCCTGGCCACCTTGACTCCCGAACAATGGGGGACCGAGTCACTGTGCGCCGGATGGACCGTGAAAGACGTTGTCGCGCATGTCATCAGTTATGACGAACTGAACATCGCAGGGTTGCTCAAACGCTTCGCAAAGGGACGGATCGTGCGTGCCAACGAGATCGGTGTCGCAGAGTACGCGGCGATGTCCACCGACGAACTGCTCGCGTTTCTTTACCGACATCTGCGACCGCATGGCCTGACCGCCGGATTCGGCGGCATGATCGGCCTGGTCGACGGCACCGTCCATCACCAGGACATCCGCCGCGCACTCGGCCGCCCCCGAGTGGTGCCCGCGCAGCGGTTGCAACGAATCCTGCCCTTGGTGCCGGGTAACCCGCGACTGGGAGCCGGCCGGCGGATCAGAGAACTCCGGTTGCGGGCCGACGACATCGAATGGGTACACGGCGACGGCCCAGAAGTCACCGGCCACGGCGAGGCACTGCTGCTGGCCATGACCGGCCGCAGGCAAGCCGCCGAAGAACTCACGGGCCCCGGCGTGGCAACCCTGCTAAGCCGACTCTGACGGCGCGACGGCGCACAGCACCATCGAAATACACCTTGCCCGTAGCGGTTTGACCCTCAGCCGGCGTCGTGGCGGACATCCCACGAGGCCGGCCCACTGCCACCCGCGCGTGCCGGCGGTGTGACTAATGTGGCCGACGGGACGGGAGGGACGAATGACGCACCGAGATTGATTGTTCGAGCCCACGAGGGCGCGTAGAGTCCTATGCAGGTTGAGTTCACAGCCGCCCCGGAATCGTCATCGGGTGCAGGGTAGTGATACTCCCTGTATCCAGGGGTTTTGAGCCTACAGAGCCTGAACAGTGACGTGACCACAGTAATTGCTACTGAGGGAGTCACGATGTCCACCATCAACGCCGCGAAGCCGGCAAAAACGTCTTCCACCGACCACAGCCGCGCGCAGTTCTATGCGCAATGGCTCTGGCCGGCGACGTCAGTAATCAGCGTCCAAGGCGAGTTGGACGCGTCCAACGCCACCGAGCTGACCGAATGCGGAATCCGGAACAGCAGGCCGCGCGGACAGCTGGTCCTGGACCTGAGCGAAGTCGAGTTCTTCGGCGCAGGGTGCTTCGCCTGCCTACACACCCTCAACGTGCGGTGCGCCTGCGAGGGCATCGACTGGGTCCTGATCCCCAGCACCGCTGTTTCCCGGGTATTGGGGATCTGCGATCCCGCCTGCGCGTTGCCGGTCTCCAACGAGCTTCCGGCCGCCCTGTCGATGCTGCGCGATCAGCCACGGCAGCTTCAATTGGTGAACGTGCATCACTGACGTCGCGCCGAGGTCCCCTGCCGCCGGATGGTCAGCGAGATGCCCAGCGTCGGCTCGGGACTGCCGGTGCGCTCGAAATCGGCATCGTCGACAAAGCTGTCCACGCGATCGGTGAGCGCTTCCAATACCCGGCGGCTGAAGCCGCTCAAGACGGCACTGCCAGGGGCGTTGTCGGCAAGGGCACAGTCCGTCGACACGCGGACGTTGAGTTCGTGGGGGCGGGGGTCTTGCACCAGTACCAGGTAAGCCCCTGGCGAGGCGATGCCGATCAGCACTGTGCACGCTTCATCAACCGCCAGCGCCAGATCATCCGCTGTATCGCTGCTGAGGTCTTCATAGTCGGCCAGACAGCACGTCATCGCTCTCACCACGGCCAGCGCCTCGACTCTGGCAGGCACCCTGAGTTCCACGGCTCGCGGCCCGCTGGTGTGGCCAGATCCCCCGTGGGGTATCCGCCGACCGTGCAGCACAGTGAGCCGAGGTCCCGGTACCCGCTCAGATGACATACCTGTCGCGTACCCGCGGCGTTCCAGTCGCTAAACCAAAGGGGCGGACCCGATGAGGCTACGTCGAAGCGTCATCGGCGATCCGGGGCTCCGCCGGGTACGTCGTGGCCGTGGATTCGGTTACCGCGACGACGAGGGCGCTGCTGTCACTGATCCGGCGACGCTGAAGCGCATCGAGGATCTGGTCATTCCGCCGGCTTGGAAGAAAGTCTGGATATGTCCCTACCCCAACGGACACATCCAGGCCGTCGGCACCGACGTCGCGGGACGGCGGCAGTACCTCTATCACTCTCAATGGCAGCAGGAGCGCAGCGAGGAGAAATTCGACCGGGTGCTGGAGTTGTCGGCCGGGCTGACTGACTGGCGCACCGACATCGCAACTGATCTGCGTCGACGCGGGCTGACCCGCGATCGCGTACTGGCACTTGGCCTTCGCTTGTTGGACCTCGGATACTTCCGGGCCGGCGGCGATCAGTACGCCCAGGAGAATAATTCGTTCGGCATCGCGACGCTGCTGCGTGAACACATCACCCTGCGGCCGGATGCAGTCGGATTCGACTATCCGGCCAAGAGCGGCGTGCGCCGCGCGCTGGTGGTGGAAGATCCAGCGGTGGTACGGGCGGTGCGGTCGCTGCAGCGGGCTCGTGGCAATGACGATCGCCTACTGGCATACCGCAACTCGTCGGAATGGACCGAGGTCCACGCCGACGACCTCAATGTGCGGTTCAAAGAGATGGTCGGTGACGAGTACACCGTGAAGGACCTGCGAACGTGGCACGGCACAGTGCTGGCGGCCGAGGCGTTCGTCGACGCGGATCCGCCGGTCGACGACAAGGTGATCAAACGCGTCGAATCCGCGGTAATGCGCGAAGTCTCCGAGGCTCTCGGCAACACCCCGGCGGTGGCCCGTAGCGCCTACGTCGACCCGCGGGTGGTCGACGCATATCGGGACGGATTGACGATCGCAGCCGGATTCCGCCGCGCTACCCGCACACGGAACAGCGACAGACGCCAGGAGATCCTGGATCGCAGTACAGCCCGGTTGATCCGAAAGGTGGCCCGACGGGCATGACCGAACCCTGGAGCGTTTGATCAAACGGCCACGGGGTATTCGGGCCGCATGACCCGCGAAGACGTGCCCGACGAGGTGCCCGTTGCCGATGCACTCGAGCAGCAACGCGAGCAGACCGACTCGGTGCCCGACGCCGAAGCCCCGGTCTCCGATGTGGACAGCCCACCGCTGGAGGCGACAGAACCTGACTGGCAGGAACAACGCGAGGTGGTCGCCGACGACGCGGGTCGCGACGAGTTCGACCGCGAAGACGGCGAGACGCTGCCCGGGTGAGGGTAGGGCGTCATGGCCGGAGAAGGTGACCCCGAAGACAAACCGCGACGAGTACGGGCGGCGCTACTTGCCGCCCTGCTGGTGGTCTCCCTGGGTCTGTTGCTGACCTGCTGCCCGGCCAACCGCGACGGCATGTCGGGCCAGCTCGCCCAGGCGATGGAAGAGTCGGTGGCCGCCGCCCGCAGCGGGGCATACGCGCTCGACCTCCGGACACGTGACCGGTCCACACCGCAACTGGTGAGCGTTCAGATCTCCGATGCGCGTGACGAGATCGCCAAGGCCTACAAGGGAATTGCCGACCTCAAAGCCAGTTATCCGGTCGATCTCGACCGCCAGAGAATGCTCACCGAAGCCATGACGACCATGATCGGTCAACTCAATGCCGCATCCGCGCGGGTCCGCGAGATCGCCACCGAACCCGACTTGACCGTACTGCGCACCCAACTCCTGACATCGGCCGCCGCGCTGGAAGCCGGCTACCGCTGATGAAGAAGTTCTTCGCGGTAGCGCTGGGGATCCTGACCGCGATCGGTGGGTTCCTCGACATCGGCGACCTGGTGACCAACGCCGTGGTCGGTTCGCGGTTCGGTCTCGCACTCGTCTGGGTTGTGCTCGTGGGCGTGGTCGGCATCTGCTTGTTCGCCCAGATGGCGGGCCGGGTCGCCGCGGTCAGCGGGCGAGCCACGTTCGAGATCATCCGGGAACGCCTGGGCCCGCGCACCGCCGCGGCCAACCTGAGCGCATCGTTTCTGATCAACCTGATGACGCTGACCGCCGAGATCGGTGGTGTGGCACTGGCCCTGCAACTTGCCACCGACGTCGGACGGATGCTGTGGATACCGGTGGCAGCCGTGGCGGTGTGGCTGGTGGTCTGGCGGGTCAAGTTCTCGGTCATGGAGAACACCGCCGGTCTGGCGGGCCTGTGCCTGATCGTGTTCGCCGTCGCCGTCTTTGCCCTGCAACCGCATTGGGGCGAGCTCGCCCATCAGGTCGCGCAACCGGTGATCCCGGAATCCGAGTCCTCCGCGACGTACTGGTACTACGCGATCGCACTGTTCGGCGCGGCAATGACGCCGTACGAGGTGTTCTTCTTCTCCTCCGGTGCCGTAGAAGAGCATTGGAAGACAAAAGATCTCGGGGTCTCACGCCTCAACGTCCTGGTCGGGTTCCCGCTCGGCGGCATCCTGTCGGTCGCCATTGCCGCCTGTGCGACGTTGGTTCTCCTGCCGAATCAGATCGAGGTGACGTCGCTGTCTCAAGTGGTGATGCCGGTTATCGAGGCCGGCGGCAAGCTGGCCCTGGCGTTCGCGATCATCGGCATCGTGGCGGCCACATTCGGCGCGGCCCTTGAGACCACACTGTCCAGCGGCTACACCTTGGCGCAGTTCTTGGGGTGGCCGTGGGGCAAGTTCCGCCGTCCGGCCGAGGCATCCCGCTTCCACGTGGTGATGTTCGTGAGCATCGTCGTCGGTGCCGCCGTTCTGTTCACCGGCGTCGACCCGGTCATGGTCACCGAGTACTCGGTCGTGTTCTCGGCTATCGCACTCCCCCTGACCTACCTGCCCATCCTGATCGTGGCCAACGATCCGGAATACATGGGCGACAAGACCAATGGAAGGTTGCTCAACATGTTCGGGTCCGTGTACCTGGTGATAATCGTGGCGGCCTCGCTGGCGGCCATTCCGCTGATGATCGTGACCGGGGCAGGCCAGTGAGAATCGTCGACGCGCGCCTGCACCTGTTGGACCGGCAGATACTCGACGACGACGGCGCCCCGGTCGGCATCGTCGACGACCTCGAACTCGACGGCATCGAGGCCGATGTGGATATCGAACCGGGCAGCCCGGCACCATACGTCAGCGCGATCCTGTCCGGTCAGGTGGTGATGACCCGGATCCTCGGCGGCGCGCCACCGCGGTCGATGCTGCACGAAATTCCGTGGCAGCAGGTCGCTTCGGTCGCCGTGACCGTGCAACTGACGGACTCCGAACTGCCGTCGGACACCGATTGGGTAGAGCGCTGGTTGCGCGATCACATCGTCGCCCGCATCCCGGGAGGGCGTCATGCAGCTGAGTAACCTGCTGGGGCTCCGCGTGCTGGATGCCGGCCACCACCCCGTCGGTACCGTCATCGATGTCCGGCTCAAGATCGCAGACCATAGCGGGGAGCGACCAGGCCGCCCAGAACTGGCCGGCCTGGTCGTGAGCCCCCGTACTCGCTCGTCGTACCTGGGTTACGAACGTACGGGCATCAACGCCCCGGCCCTCATCGCAACCATCGCCGCATGGCGCCATCGAGGCACCTTTCTGGCGGCATGGGAAGACGTGGCCCGGATCGGGTCCGACCACGTCACGCTGCGTGTCGGCTACAGCCGACGTTCGCCGGCCCTGCCGACTCAGTGACCCCGTCACCGTGGCAGTGCCACAGCAATTCGGTGAGGGCGTACTCACTGAGAGCCTGCCGCTGCTCGCGCTCGATGACATCGGCGATCCGCTCGAAAACGGACGGTGCTGGTCCGGCCATGTTTCTCACCTCGACTCCAACAAGTTGCGGTATACCCCGCCCGGTACCCCAACAAACCGACGGGCCGGTTTACCAGAGACCGTCGACGGGCATACCTCAACCGCCATGACGACGCTCTTCAACGCTCCGGAACCGGGGCTTCCGCCTGCGAAGGGGCCCATCTCCGCCGCGCTGATCGACAGGCTCGGCGATCGCGCACCGCACAACCACCTCGAACCGGTCTGGATTCCGCTGCGCGATTCCGATCCGCTCGGCCTGGATGTGCAGCTGTCGCTCTATCTCTGCTACGAACTGCACTACCGGGGATTCTCCGGTGTCGATCAGGACTGGGAGTGGAACGCCGGCCTGTTGCACCTTCGCTCGCAGTTCGAACGGATCTTTCTCGCGGCGGTCCGCCGCGAGGTCGGCAGAATCGACCTCGAGGACTCTGCCGAGCGAGAGATGGCGCGCTTGTCGGTCGAGCCCCGTGACGGCACCGGCCCGTCGTATCACCTTCGTGATGCGGGCACGTGGGAGCAGATGCGCGAGTACTTCGTGCACCGGTCGCTGTACCACCTCAAAGAGGGTGACCCGCACGCCTGGCTGATCCCCCGCCTCAGCGGCCAGGCCAAGGCCGCCTTCGTCGCCGTCGAATACGACGAATACGGCGCCGGCTCGTCAGACCGCATCCACCAGAACCTGTTCGCCGACCTCCTGAAAGAGGCCGAGCTGGACGATGCCTACCTCGGCTATCTCGACGCGGTACCGGCCGAAAGCCTCGCGTTGGTCAATCTGATGTCCATGTTCGGCCTGCATCGACGACTACGTGGCGCCGCCACCGGGCACTTCGCGGCCACCGAGATCACCTCTTCACCGGGGTCGCAGCGCCTGGTGGCCGCCCTGGAGCGGCTCGAGGCGCCCGAGGCGTGTGTCCGGTTCTACCGTGAGCATGTCGAAGCCGACGCGGTACACGAGCAGGTCGTCCGCCACGATGTGGTGGGCGACCTCGTGCGGCGCGAACCCGAACTCGACCGCGACGTGGTGTTCGGGATGCGGGCGTTCGCCGCCATGGAGGACAGGTTGGCCGATCACCTGATGAAAAGCTGGCTGGCCGAACGTAGTTCGCTATGCCGACCGCTTTCCTGAGCTTGGGCAGGACCGCTTGATCTTGCGGTGGCTGGTGTCACACAACGGATAGGTCTTGGACCGGCGACACGTACAGATGGCCACCATGAACCGATCGGATTCGACGGTGCTCCCGTCGGGCAGCTCGATTCGGACGGGCCCTTCGACGAGGATCGGCCCCCCCTGGACCACTCGCACTGCCCGGCGATCGGTCATGGCTTGTCCGCCCGGATGACGACCAGTTCTTCTTCCGTCCGGTCATCGGTCAGACGCCCGGTGTCTCGAAGCCACGGAGCTTGTAAGTGCAGCACCGGTCCGAACGGAATTCGTTGGGTGACATAGATGTCCGCATCCAGCCCACCCGCACGCAACAGCCTCACCGACTCCGTGACGTCGGCGAACTCGGATTGGACGAGGTACAGAGATCCGCCTTCCGCCAGCATTTCGACAGCCGAGCGGCACAATGGGTCGAGGATCAGCCGACCGTCCGGACCGCCGTTCCAGGAAGCCATCGGGCCGGTCGACAGCATCATTCCGGCAGAGGTTTCCGGTGCCACCGGAACGTAGGGCGGGTTGCACACGACGATGTCGAACGGTTCGTGTTCCAGCGCCTGAGTCCACGAACCGAGCCTGGCGTCGACATCGACCTGTGCAGCCAATGCGTTGGCCTGGGTGCATCGCACCGCGCTCGGCGAAATATCCAGCGCGGTAACCGCACTGGCGCCCAGCTCGGCCGCGGCAATGGCAACCACTCCGCTCCCGGCGCACAGGTCCACCACCCGGCGGCCGGACACCACACCGTTGCGCGTGAGGGCATCGATGAGCAGCCATGAGTCCTGCTGCGGGCAATAGACGTTCTCCGCGCCAACGGCAATGCTTCCGGAAATCACCCCTATTCGGTACCCATCCGGGCGCCAGGCAAACTCGCTTGTCGCGAACGCCACGATTAGGCACGTCACGTTTAGTGCCTGCGCATCAGGGAATCCAAGGTGTGCGTGGAGAAGCCGCGTAGTAAACACCAATCCACTCCTGAAGCGGAAAGGTAGAGCATGACCGAGAAGAACTCAGGACCTGAAGAAGGCATCAAGGGCGTCGTCGAGGACGTCAAGGGCAAGGCCAAGGAAGCTGTCGGCACCGTGACCGGGCGCGAAGACCTCGTTCGTGAGGGCAAAGCGCAGCAGGACAAGGCCGATGCGCAGCAGGACGCCGCCAAGAAGGAGGCCGAAGCCGAATCGGCCCGGGCGGGTGCCAAGGCCGCCGAGAAGCGCGAGCAGGCGAGCCAGCGTCCCTAGCCCGGCCTGATTGAAAGAGATGGCCCAGCAACAACCTGTTGCTGGGCCATCTCGTGTATTCAGGTCAGCTGTTCGGCGCTTGCCTGATCACATCGGGATGCTCTGCGTACCACCGTTCTTCGAGGCGACGCACGCGCTGGTGAGCGACCAGGAGCCAGAGCCCGCCGCCCAGCAGTCCCACCGCGGCGAGAATCGCGAGCACCACCGCTGCTCCGGTGTTACCGGTCGCGAAGCCGACCAGGCATGCAACAAACATCACCAGACCCACACCGACCAGGATCAGAGCGGGCATGTTGCGGTTGTCTTTCATCGACTCGCCGGCATGCGGCCTGGTTGTCCTGGTGTGGTCGACGGGGTCGTCGGGACCTTTCATTGTTTCTCCCTTTCACTCATAGCGCGGGTATTGGCCGACCTTGAGTAGTCCGGCCAGGTGCGCCGCGTTGCGCGCGGCCGCGGCGGTGGCGTCGGCGACGGGATCGGGCACCTCGTCGAGATCCAGGTAATCGGTGCCGTGCATGGCCTCGCCGTTCCAGTACGTACAGCCCTGCGCCGGAATGGTGTAGCCGATGTCGTTGAGCGCCTGGAAGAGATCGGCGACCGTCTTGTGCGCGCCGTCCTCGTTGCCGACAACCGACACCAGCGCCACTTTGCCCGCCAACACCGGGCGGCCGGCGTCGTCGGTATTGGAAAGCTCGGCATCCAGCCGCTCGAGAACGCGCTGCGCGATGCTCGCCGGGTGCCCGAGCCATACCGGTGTCGACAGCAGCAGGATGTCGGCGTCCAGAATCTTCCTACGGATCTCGGGCCACTGGTCGTCGCCACCCATATCGGCTTCGACCCCGGGCTCGATGATGAAGTCTGCGCACCGGACCGACTCGGTGCTGACGCCGAGCACACCGAGATTCTCGCGAACCTGATCGGCGATCAGCTCGCTACTGGACTCGGCCGGCCGGCGTTTGAGACTGCAGACCAAAGCCAGCGCAGTCAGGTTCGGCGCGGTCATGGGTCCGAGGCTTCCCAGGACCGGGACGGGCTAAACCTCCGGGCCGACCCGCTGGTGGGCGGTGAGCAGTAACCGGTCGAACACCACGCGGCTCGGAAGCGTCTCGGTGTAGTCGAGCGCCAGAAAATCTCGTGCCAGCTGCTCGGCAAGCAGGCGCAGCTTGGTGTTGGTTTCCTGTGACCGCCATTTCAGCAGCTCGAACGCCGCATCTTCGTCGAGCCGGTAGATCAGCATCAACATGCCTTTGGCCTGCTCGATCGCACCACGGGCCTCGGCGATCTCGGCCACCACCTCGGTGACCGCCTGCTGCCGCGCCCGCGCGACGGACGGAGAGACGTCGACGTAGAAACCGTGCGTTCCGATGACCGCGCCGGAGTCATCGAAGAGCTGATCCCCGACGACGACGACCTGGTGGACGTCGCCGGCCGTATCGATGATCCGGTGTCGGGTGCTGAACGCACCCGAGGTGCGCCGCATCTCAAGCAGGGTGGCTGCCACCTGCCCGTAGTCCTCGGGGTGCTTGTGGGACAGCACCACCTCGGTCGTCGGGTTCGCGGTACCCGGTTCATACCCGTGCATCCGCTCCACCTGCGGCGACCATTCCCAGCGCTCATCGGCGAAGTAGAACCTGAACCAGCCGACCCGCTGCGCCTCACCGCCGGCAAAGGCATGCTCAATCGGCGAGTTGCGGTTTCCCTCGGCCGAGTCACTCGTCACGGGGTTGAGAATAACGCGCCGGGCTGGCGGCAACTCAATTGATTGTCACAGGTGAGGTCTACATTCGGCGCTGTGAGACGGCTTCGGATCAAGGTCCTCATCGCAGCCGGGGTCGCGGCGGCGATCGCAAGTCATCTGGCCGGGGTCGGCACGGCATGGAGCCTGGTCATCGGCGTCCTGTTGCCGCTGACCTTGGCGGCCACGCCACGGTTCGTCGCGGGCGCCTTCCACGGTGCCCGCACACCCGGCGTCCGTGAGCAGGCCGCCACCCAGATGACCGGGCTGGAGTTCGAGGATCGCGTGGCCCAGGTGGCCCGCAGCTGTGGACTGCCGGTGATCATGACCCCTCTCACCGGCGACTGGGGGGTGGATCTGATCGTCGGTCGCAGGCCCAATCGGATTGCGGTGCAGTGCAAATGCCTGTCACGTCCGGTGGGGGCCGGCGCCGTACAGGAGGTCGTCGCGGGCGCTCCGATGCAGGATTGTGCCAGGACCATGGTGGTCACCAACAACGAATTCACCCCGGCTGCACGCAAACTCGCCGAACTGCACGGGTGCGAGCTGGTGGGCGGAGCAGAGTTGCCCAGGCTCAAGTCGATCCTGCGTCGCGCGGCGTCGGCGGAACGTGCGCCCTAGCCCGCCAGCGGTGATCTCAGTGCAGCCCGCACCGCGTCGAGGCACGCATCGATCTCGGTACGCGTGACGGTCAGCGCCGGCCGGAACCGCACCGAGTCGGTGCCGCTCGGCAGCATGATGACGTGGCTGCCCCACAACCGGCGAATCAGCTCGTCGCGGGCGGCGGGCGAAGGCAGGCTGAATGCGCACATCAGACCGCGCCCTCGCGGATCGAGCACGGTATCGGCGAAATCCACTGCCAACTCCCGTAACTGGCCGAGAAGGTAGTCGCCGATCAGCGCGGCATTGCGCAACAGTCCGTCGGACTCGATGACCTCCAGGATGCGGCGCGACCGCACCATGTCGACCAGGTTGCCACCCCAGGTGGAGTTGATCCGCGAGCTGGCGGTGAACACGTTGTCGACGACCTCGTCGACCCGCCGGCCGGCCATCACGCCACACACCTGGGTTTTCTTGCCGAACGCGACGATATCCGGCGTGACTCCCAATTGCTGGTAGGCCCAGGCGGTTCCGGTGATACCACACCCGGTCTGCACCTCGTCGAAGATCAGCAGGGCGTCGAATTCGTCGCATAGCTCCCGCATCGCGGAGAAGAACTGCGGCCGCATGTGCCGGTCACCACCCTCACCCTGGATCGGCTCGGCGATGAAGCAGGCGATGTCGTCCGGGTTGGCCTCGAACGCCGCCCTTGCCTGCCGTAGCGAATCAGCTTCGACCGCAGCAATATCCACCCCTGGTCGCAGGTACGGGGCATCCATGCGGGGCCAGTCGAACTTGGGGAAGCGGGCCACCTTCACCGGGTCGGTGTTGGTCAGCGACATCGTGTATCCGCTGCGGCCGTGGAAGGCTCCGCGCAGGTGGAGCACCTTGGTACCGAGGGCCGCGTCGATCCCGCGGGCCTCGTTGTGGCGGCTCTTCCAGTCGAACGCCACCTTGAGAGCATTCTCGACCGCCAGGGCTCCGCCGTCGACGAAGAACAGGTGCGGAAGGTCCGGGTCTCCGAGTACCCGGCGGAAGGCGTCGACGAATCGGGCCAACGGCACGCTGTAGATGTCGGAATTGCTGGGCTTGTTCACCGCGACCCGGGCCAGTTCGGCCCGGAAATGTTCGTCGTCGGCCAGCGCCGGATGGTTCATCCCGAGCGCGGACGAAGCGAAGAAGGTGAACATGTCCAGGAAACGGTCGCCGGTACGTGCATCCACCAGATAGGAGCCCCGGGAGCGGTCGAGGTCGAGGACGAAATCGAAGCCGTCGGTCAGGATGCTGCGGGCCAGGACGGCTCGTACCTGGTCAGGCGTTACCTGCGGCGTAGGTGTCAACACTGCAGTCATGACACCATCTTAGCGGAATCTTTACGGTGAATATGGGACTAAACCGTAATCGTTACGGAACGTAGTCTCGTCCGCTGTAAAATGTCTGCAAGATGATCGTGCTGCGCGTGCGGACGTTGGCAGCGGTCCTGATCCGCTGGAGCAGGTCCTCCAACGCCCGCGCCGAGGCCACCCGAACCAGCAGGACGTAGCTCTCGTCACCGGCCACCGAGTGACACGACTCGATTTCGGGGATGTGCTGCAACCGGGCGGGTGCATCATCGGGTTGAGACGGATCGAGAGGGGTGATGGCGACGAACGCCGAGAGCATGTTGCCCAGCGCCTCGGGGTTGAGCCGCGCAGCGTATCCGGTCACCACGCCCCGCGACTCCAACCGGCGCACCCGCGCCTGCACCGCCGAGACCGACAATCCGGCCACTGCGGCCAGCTGCGCCAGTGTGGCCCTGCCGTCGGCCACCAGCGCGCGGACGAGAGTCCGGTCGGTGTCGTCCAGCACGTGCTCGTCGGCTTCACCCATGGTCGGAAACTGTAACGCCGCCACCAACCAGAAAGGCAGACGATGACCACCACCGAACGGACCGACCTCCCCACGGCAGAGGTGTTGCGCCGGCGGGTACGGCAGGCTCTCGATGCTGTGGGGGCGACGGCGGAACTGGGTGAACCGACCGCCCCGGGTCCCGGCCTGCACGCCAGCACCCCGATCAGCGGCGACGTATTGTTCACGCTGCCAGAGGACAGTCCCGATCAGGTCGATGCTGCGATCACCGCTGCGGCACAGGCCTTCTCGACATGGCGCACCACTCCGGCACCGGTACGCGGCGCGTTGGTGGCGCGGCTGGGCGAGTTGCTCGTCGAGCACAAGGCAGATCTGGCGACACTGGTGACGGTGGAGGCGGGCAAGATCACCTCAGAGGCACTGGGCGAGGTCCAGGAAATGATCGACGTCTGCCAGTTCGCGGTCGGGCTGTCACGCCAGTTGTACGGTCGCACCATCGCTTCCGAACGTCCCGGGCACCGACTGATGGAGACGTGGCACCCGCTGGGCGTCGTCGGCGTGATCACCGCGTTCAACTTTCCGGTTGCGGTGTGGGCGTGGAACACCGCGATCGCCCTGGTGTGCGGCGATACCGTGGTGTGGAAACCCTCTGAGCTGACTCCCCTGACCGCGATCGCCTGTCAGGCGCTGATCGAACGCGCCGCAACCGATGTCGGTGCGCCCACGGAAGTGAGCCGGCTGATCCTCGGCGGGCGCGAGTTGGGTGAACGACTGGTCGACGATCCGCGGGTGGCGCTGCTCAGCGCGACCGGTTCGGTGCGGATGGGCCAACAGGTGGGTCCGCGCGTTGCCGCCCGGTTCGGCAAGGCGCTGCTCGAGTTGGGTGGCAACAATGCCGCGATCGTGACTCCCTCGGCCGATCTGGATCTCGCCGTGCGCGCCATCGTGTTCTCCGCCGCGGGCACCGCGGGACAACGCTGCACCACGCTGCGCCGGTTGATCGTGCACTCGTCCATTGCCGACGACCTGGTGTCCCGAATCGTCGCGGCCTACCAGAGCCTGCCCGTCGGTGATCCGAGTGTGGACAGCACCCTGGTCGGCCCGCTCATCCACACCCGCGCCTATCGCGACATGGTCGGGGCGTTGGAGCAGGCCCGCGCCGATGGCGGCGAGGTGTTCGGCGGTGAGCGTCACGACCTGGGTGACGAGGGCGCGTTCTACGTGGCTCCCGCAGTGGTCCGGATGCCTGCGCAATCCGCGGTGGTGCACACCGAGACGTTCGCGCCGATTCTCTACGTCCTGACCTACGACGATATCGACGACGCGATCGCCCTGAACAATGCGGTGCCACAAGGGCTTTCCTCGGCCATCTTCACCACCGATGTGCGCGAGGCCGAGCGGTTCATGGCCGCCGACGGATCCGACTGCGGTATCGCCAATGTCAACATCGGGACGTCGGGCGCCGAGATCGGCGGGGCGTTCGGCGGCGAGAAGCACACCGGCGGTGGCCGCGAATCAGGCTCGGATGCCTGGAAGGCGTACATGCGTCGCGCGACCAACACGGTCAACTATTCCTCCGAGCTGCCACTGGCTCAGGGCGTGCACTTCGGCTAGCCGGCTCAGCCGTCCTGTTGACACACGACGTCGACGTACACGGTGGTGAACTGCAGCGCGGTGGTGCGTGTGGCGGGCACCCCGTGCACATCGGTCACCCTGCACTGCGACAGCGGAACTCCGTTGTCCCCGTTGATCTGAACGGTGTACCCGGCAGCCGTCAGGTCCCGCACCACATCGGCGGCTCTGGTACCGCCGGTGGGTGCTGCCGAGGCCGGGGCGGCAGCACCCAGGAACCCCACTACCACTGCCACAGCGCATATCGATCGGTTCATCTGGAGGCCCTCCCGCATCCGTAGGTTTCACCTATCGATACGCACTGTGGTTACATCCGGTTCAGGCCGGCCGCTCCGGCGGCCGTGGGGCCAACACCTCGATGCTCCCGCCTCGCTCTCGGACATCGAAGTGCGGCAACGGCTTCGGCGCGATCGGAAGTTGGTGTGTGAGTACCTGGCCGGCCGGCGAGAACGACGTCACGTGGCACGGGCAGCGAAGGCTGTCCACGGCGCCGTCGAACCACAGCTTGCACCCCTGATGGGTGCATACCCCCGATACGGCATCGACCTTTCCTCCCGCCCGCCGGACGAATCCCGACACCGTGCCGAGGTCGAACGACAGCACGGAACCCTCTGCGAGATCGGCGCTTCTCGCCACCGGCAGCCACTCGCCGTCGTTGGGCACCAGGTCAGCACCGTCGGCCTGCGCAGGCTCGGTGGGCTGCTCCCGGTCGGACACGACATGGTCGATCGATACGGCGGCGACGGCCGCGGTCGCCGCCGCGGCGGTGCCCACGATGACCTGCCGGCGGGTGGCCGACGGCCCCGGCCGCGCCGGTTCGTCCGCTTCTGCATGGGAAAGCTGTTGGGCGATACGGCTCTTGAGGTCATCGACGAACTCCGGCCGGGGTTCGACTGCGTCGGGACGTGCTGCCCGCAGTTCGATCGCCGCGCGAATCTGTGCGGCGTCGAAGTCGTCGGCCGGGAAGGATTCGGGTCGTCGCCCGGCGAGTAGATCGTCGACGTATTTGCGTACCCCGCGCCTGGTCACCGTGACTCTCCCTCGTTGATCTGAGCGGCCAGAGCGGACCTCGGCCACGCTCGCCGAGAGCCGCAGCGGCCGAAGCGCGGCCAAGAAGACCTCCGAGGTCAGGTCCTCGGCGTCGGCGTGGCTGCCCAACCGCGCGTAGAGCAATCGGTACACCCACGTCAGGTTGTCGTCGTACACGGCGTCCCAGCTCGGATAACACCCCTCCGGCACGATCCGCAGTTCCGGGCGCTCACGTCCGACAGGCATCGAGCATCCTCAGCACCGGCCACCCGCCTTTCACCATGCGGGAACCCGGAGCAGGCTCCCGCACACCTAGATAGAGCGGCGGGTTACACGCGAACGGCGTCCGCATCTGACCAGCATCCACCGGTGTAACCCGGCGCGCTATCTCCTGATGACCGTTTCTGCGCCGCTCTCGACACAACGGAGGTTCCGATGGTCCGACGATTCCCTGCCTCTGCGGCCGTTGCCGCCCTGGCAATAACGGCGGCGTCCGCGTGCTCCGGTGCGCCGGCCGCGCCGGCAAGCACATCGTCGGCACCGGTCCCCGGAACCGCCGTCAGCATCGACAACTTCGCGTTCGCTCCCGCCACGCTGACGGTGCACCGTGGCGACACCGTGACGTGGACCAATCACGACGAGGAACCGCACACCGTCGCGGCCGGCGACGGCTCGTTCCGCTCCCCCGGCATGGACTCCAACGCCACCTTCAGCTTCACCTTCACCAAACCGGGTAGCTACGACTACATCTGCTCGATTCACCCCTCCATGCGCGGCACCGTGGTGGTGACCTCATGACCGATTCGCACGCCATGAGCCGTCGCCAACTCATCCGCCACGGCGCCTGGTTCGGCGCCGCGGTCGGTCTCGCGGTGGTCGGCGGTGAGGTGATCTCGCATGCCGCGGTCAAACCCACCGCGGTGGTGTCGGGGCCGACGATGCGTTTCGCCCAGGTCTCCGACAGCCATATCGGGTTCAACGGATCCGCCAATACCGATGTGGCCGGGTCCTTCGGCCGGGCGATCGACCAGATCAATTCGCTGGACTACACCCCGGATTTCGTCATCCACACCGGTGATCTCACGCACCTGTCCACGCCCGCACAGTTCGATCGGGTCAAGCAGATGATGGGCGACCTCAAGACACCGCTCGTGTTCACGGTGCCCGGCGAACACGATTCGGTCGACGACGCCGGCCAGAAGTACCGGTCGGTGTTCGGAGCGGGCGCCCGCGGCGACGGGTGGTACAGCTTCGACATCGCCGGGGTACACGTCATCGGGCTGGTCAACACGTTGAACCTGAAGAAGCTGGGGCATCTCGGCGTCGATCAACTGGACTTCATCGAGAAGGACGTCGCCCCGTTGTCCTCGGACACTCCGATCGTGGTGTTCAGCCACATTCCGTTGTTCGCGATGTACCCGGACTGGGGCTGGGGTACCGACGACGCCACTCAGGCGTTGAGCTACCTGCGCCGGTTCGCCTCGGTCACCTGTCTCAACGGTCATGTGCACCAACTGTTCTCGAAGACCGAGGGCAACGTGACGTTCCACAGCGGTACCACCACCGCCTATCCCCTGCCGCATCCCGGCGACGGTCCGGCGCCCAAACCGCTGACCCTCCCTGCCGGTCGCCTGCACGACGCCCTGGGAATCCGGGAAGTCAGCTACACCAAGGGCACCACGGCACTGGCGCTCAAGGAGGACCGGCTGTAAGCAGGAGGCATGCAGATTGAGAACTCGGTGGCGGTCATCACCGGCGCCGGATCGGGAATCGGCCGTGCGCTGGCCACATCGTTCGCGGCGGCAGGTGCACGCGTGGTCGCCGCCGACCTCGACGCGGAGTCGGCCGAGCAGACGGCGGCCCAGATCCGTTCCGGCGGCGGGCAGGCACTGGGTGTTCGGGCCGACGCCGGTGTCACCGCCGATATCGAGGAGCTGACCACCACCGAGTTCGGCCCGGTCGACATCTACGTCGCCAACGCCGGGATTCTCGGCGCACCGGGCCTCGGCACCGACGAGGACTGGGATTCGATCCTGGACGTCAACCTGCGCGCACATATCCGCGCCGCGCAAGTGCTTGTGCCGCAATGGTTGTCGCGCGGAGGCGGATACTTCGTATCCCTTGCCTCGGCGGCCGGTCTACTGTCCCAGATCGGAGCCGCCGGGTATGCCGTGACCAAACACGCCGCGGTCGGCTTCGCCGAATGGCTGGCCATCACCTACGGCGATGACAACATCGGGGTCAGCTGTGTGTGCCCGCTGGGTGTGGACACCCCGCTCCTCGACGCGGTACGTACTTCGGCCGATCCGGACGCCGCGGCCGGTGCCGCGTCGATCGTGCAGTCCGGCGAGGTCATCAGTGCAGAACAGGTGGCCACCGCAACGGTCGAGGCCGTGCAGTCGGGCCGGTTTCTCGTGCTGCCGCACCCGCAGGTGCTCGACATGTACCGGCACAAGGGTTCCGATTACGACCGGTGGATCGCCGGGATGCGCCGCTACCAGCGCTCACTGCGCGCCGGCCGATGAGCGGCCCGCCGCAGGCAACGATTGCGGCGGCACGTACACGCCCAGCGATATGCGGTGCCACCAGACGTGTTCGTGCCGCAGCTCGGTCCAGGTGCTGAACTCGTACCGGTACAGCGTCGCCCGCACGTATCGCGGCGGATCGTCCGGGAAGGGATTGCACCGCAGCAGCTTCAGCGTGTCTCGATCGTTCTCCAGCAGCCGGGTCAGCAGCATGCGCAGCCAGCCGTGGGCGTAGGCCGGTGAGATGGCGGCGAACCACATCAGCCAGTCCAAGCGAAGGTGATAGGGCGCGAACTGCCGCGGCCATCGACGGACATCGCCGGGCTTGCCCTTGAACTCGTACTCCTTCCACACGGTGTGCTCACCCAGGCTGGCGTCCGAGGTGCCCTCCAAAACCACTTCGTCACGGGTGCGGCCGACGGTGCCGAACGCGCCGTACGAATTCACCAGGTGATAGCGGGTGTACGAGGCATTCATCCGCTGACGTTTCGAGATGAGGTTGCGGGCCGGCAGGTAGCTCATCACCGCCACCGCGGCCGCGAATCCGACCACCGCCACGATGAACCACACTGGGGTCGGGCCGAATTGATGTTCAGGAACCGGGAACAGTGCGGCGGCACTGGAATCCGACACCGCGCTGAAGGCCAGGACGATGGTGATCCAGTTGAGCCAGGCGAAGTTGCCCGACGCGACCAGCCACAGCTGGGTGACGATCACGACGAGCGCGGCCCCACTGGCCACCGGTTGCGGGGCGAACAAGGCGAACGGCACGATGAGTTGGGCAAAGTGGTTGCCGGCCACCTCGATTCGGTGCAGGGGCTTGGGCAAATGGTGGAAGAACCAGCTCAGCGGCCCCGGCATGGGTTGCGTTTCATGGTGGTAGTACAGGCAGGTGAGGTTGCGCCAGCACGGATCACCTCGGAGTTTGATCAGCCCGGCGCCGAACTCGACCCGGAACACGAGCCACCGGGCCAACCACAGCACCAGCAGCGGAGGGCCGACGTCGTCGTTGCCCAGGAAGGTCACCAGGAACCCGGCTTCCAGCAGCAGCGATTCCCACCCGAACGAGTACCACGTCTGGCCGACGTTCACGATCGACAGGTACAGCGCCCACAGGAGCAGCCAGGCCGGCATCGCGACCCACAGCGGCACCATGTCGCCGCAACCGACGAGCAGGGCGGCGGCGAGCAACGCACCCGTTGCGCACACGCCGGCGAAGAAGCGGTCGGTGTAGTGAAACTGAAACAGGCTCGGGGCGCTGCGGAATGAGTTGGCAGCCAGGAATCGCGGGATCGGCAGCAGGCCGCGCGCACCGAGGAGGCCGCGGAACTGCCGGGCCGCCACGATGAACGCGATCAGGTAGATCGCGGCGGTTCCCCGCTGCAATACCTGTCGGGCCAACCAGTATTCGTCTGCGATGAACCATTCCATGCGCGGACCTGACGACGTTGCGGGTCTGTCCACGAGAACGGTACCCCGAATCGGGGCATTTCATGCGCGGTACGCCGACGCTAGCGGCGCCGCAGGGTCAACCGGAAGCCGGCCGGCATCATGGTCAGGCGCTCCTGCACCTGCAGCGTGTAGTCCGGATCGGCGATCAGGTCATAGCGGCGGATCAGCACGGCGAGCATCAACACGGCTTCATGGAGGGCGAACTGTCTACCTATGCAAGATCTTTCACCGGTCCCGAACGGCTTGTACAGGCCACCGGGGCGCGTCCGCATCTGCTCCGGGGTGAACCGGTCGGGGTCGAATGCCTCAGGGTCGTGCCCCCAGCGCGGATCCCGGTGCAGGGTCGAGGTCAGGGCCAGCGCCCAGTCACCCTTGCGCATCGGGTGCATTCCGGCCAGCACGGTGTCCTCGCGGGCCGCCCGGTAGTAGGCCGGAACCGTCGGCTGCAACCGCAATGACTCGTCGAGAACGCGCCGGACATACCGTAATTTGGCGACCTTCTCGAACTCGGGCCGCTGCTCGTCGCCCCACACCTCCTCGACCTCGGCGCGGGCCCGGGCCAGCACCTCCGGGTGCCGCGACAGGAAGTACAGCGCGAATGACAAGGCACCGGAGGTAGTTTCGTGGCCGGCGATCAAGAAGTTGATCAGCTGGTAGCGAATGTTGGCGGCGTCGAGATCGGACTCCAGCATGATTTGCAGCAGGTCGTCGTGGCGCCCCGATGGCTGTGTCCGCCGTGCGGCGACGATGTCGTCGGCCAGGCCGTGCAGATAACGTGCGTCGCGGTGGAGCCGGTGCTCGTAGCGCCGGTAGGCGAACGGGGGCAGGAATGTTTCCCGCAGCACCCCGAGGCGGTCAGCGGCCAGCAGCGCCGAGACCATGTGGGCAACGAACGGGTGGACGGTGTCGCTCTGGAAACACCGGAACGAGTACCCGGCAGTGCACCGCCCGATGGTCTCCAGGGTGACCCGGGTGGTGTCGGCCGAGACATCGACGGTTTCGCCGGCGCCGGCCTGCTGATCCCAATGGTCGGTGAGCTCGTCGGCGACGTCGAACATCACCGCGTGATAGCGGCGCATCGCGGACTGGCTGAACGCCGGCATCAGCAGTTGATGCGCCGTGAGCCAGTTCGGCTCGTCGTTGTAGGCGGTGAACAGTCCATCGCCCGCCACGATCCGCAGGGCCTCGATATCGGGGCCCACATGCTTGCAGAACCGGGTTTCGTCGTTGAGATCGTTGACCGCGTCGGCACCGGCGGCCACCACGTAACGGGCACCCAGGAACCGGAACTCGCAGATGGGCCCCAGCTCGGCCATGCCCATGGCGTTCTGCATCGAGGAATCCGGCTGCAGACCGAAGATGTCACCGAGCAGGGGCACCCGCCGCGGTGGGTGGGGCAGTTTCGGATACTTGGCACCTTCAGGTGAGGTCCGCGCGCCCACGACGGTCATGACACCAGATTTCCGCCTTGTTATACATGTGTCAAGTAAGGGCCTGGCGTTAGGCTGCAGTCGTGGGTGCCGAGTCGAGACGCCGGCTGTCCCCCGCCGACAGACGCAACGAGCTGTTGGCGCTGGGAGCCGAGGTGTTCGGCCAGCGACCGTACGACGAGGTCCGCATCGACGAGATCGCTGAGCGCGCCGGGGTCTCTCGCGCCCTGATGTACCACTACTTCCCCGACAAGCGGGCCTTCTTCGCCGCCGTCGTCCGAGCCGAGGGCGAGCGGTTGTTCGAGGCCACCAGCACGCCTCCCGAGCCTGGTCAGAGCCTGTTCGGCCAGCTGCGCGCCGGCGTTCTGGCCTATCTGCGCTACGACGAGGAGCATCCGCACGGCGCTTGGGCCGCGTACATGGGTCTGGGTCGCACCGACCCAGTGCTGCGCGGCGTCGACGACATCGACAACGACCGCCAGGCCGACCGGATCATGGGCCGGATCAGCGACGCGATATCCGAGCCCCTCGACGCCAAGGTCGAACGCGATCTGCGGGCCACCGTGTACGGCTGGCTGGCCCTGACCTTCGAGATGTGCCGACAACGGCTCAAGGACCCCTCGATCGACGCGGGATTCGTCGCCGACAGCTGCGCGCACGCCCTGCTCGACGCCATCGGCCGGGTGCCGGGCCTGCCCGCCGAACTGGTGTGTGCGGCTGCTCCCGAACACCGCTGAAACCCACTTGTCGGTGCTGCGCGGCAGGATGGCTAGATGACCACCACGCCGGCAGACCCGCTGGCCCGGTTCAGTGCGCTGACCCGGGAGTGGTTCACGGCCGCCTTCCCGGCCCCGACGGCTGCCCAGGCCCAGGCCTGGTCCGCCATCGCCGAGGGGCACAACACCCTGGTCATCGCCCCCACCGGGTCGGGTAAGACCCTCGCCGCGTTCCTGTGGGCCATCGACGAGCTGGCCCAGTTGCCGCCCGATCCCCGCTCCGGCACCACCGTGCTCTACGTATCGCCGCTCAAGGCCCTGGCCGTCGACGTCGAACGCAACCTGCGCACCCCGCTGACCGGGATCACCCGGGTGGCCGAACGTCACGGGGTGCCGGCCCCGTCCATCAGCGTCGGCGTCCGCTCCGGGGACACCCCGCCCAGTGCGCGCCGCGCGATGCTGGCCAAGCCGCCCGACATCCTGATCACCACGCCGGAATCCCTGTTCCTGATGCTGACCTCGGCGGCCCGCGAGACCCTTGCCAACGTCCGGACCGTGATCGTCGACGAGGTCCACGCCGTCGCCGCCACCAAACGTGGTGCGCACCTGGCCCTTTCACTCGAACGGCTCGACCAGCTGCTCGACAAACCCGCCCAGCGGATCGGCTTGTCGGCCACGGTGCGTCCTCCCGAGGAGGTGGCCCGGTTCCTGTCGGGCCAGGCCCCCACCACCATCGTCGCCCCGCCGTCCGGCAAGACCTTCGACCTCTCCGTGCAGGTCCCGGTGCCGGACATGGCCAACCTCGACAACAACAGCATCTGGCCCGACGTCGAGGAGCGCATCGTCGACCTGATCGAGTCACACCAGTCCTCGATCGTGTTCGCCAACTCCCGCCGGCTGGCCGAACGGCTGACCTCACGTCTCAACGAGATCCACGCCGAACGGACCGGAGTCGAGCTCTCACTCGACCACAATCCGGAGGTGGGTGGTGGCGCCCCGGCCCAACTCATGGCCAGCGGTCAGGCCAACGGCGCGCCGACGCTACTGGCCCGCGCGCACCACGGTTCGGTCAGCAAGGAGCAGCGGGCCCAGGTCGAAGACGACCTCAAGACCGGCCGGTTACGCGCCGTGGTCGCCACCTCCAGCCTGGAGCTGGGCATCGACATGGGTGCGGTCGATCTGGTGATCCAGGTCGAGTCGCCGCCGTCGGTGGCCAGCGGGCTGCAGCGCATCGGACGTGCCGGGCACCAGGTCGGCGAGATCTCCCAGGGCGTGCTGTTCCCGAAGCACCGCACCGATCTGATCGGCTGCGCGGTGACGGTGCAGCGCATGCGCTCCGGTGACATCGAGACCATGCACGTGCCGGCCAACCCGCTCGACGTGCTGGCCCAGCACACGGTGGCGGCGGCCGCCCTGGAGCCGGTGGATGCCGACGCATGGTTCGACGCGGTGCGCCGCAGCGCTCCGTTCGCCACGCTCCCGCGCAGTGCGTTCGAAGCCACGTTGGACCTGTTGTCCGGCAAGTATCCGTCCACCGAGTTCGCCGAGCTGCGGCCACGCCTGGTCTACGACCGCGACCACGGCATCCTGACCGGCCGCCCGGGCGCCCAGCGCCTGGCAGTCACCTCCGGCGGGGCCATCCCAGATCGCGGGCTGTTCACCGTGTACCTGGCCACCGAATCGGAAAAGCCTTCCCGGGTCGGCGAACTCGACGAAGAGATGGTCTACGAATCTCGCCCCGGCGACGTCATCTCCCTGGGCGCAACCAGTTGGCGGATCACCGAGATCACCCACGACCGGGTTCTGGTGATCCCCGCCCCGGGTCAGCCGGCCCGGCTGCCGTTCTGGCGTGGCGACAGCGTGGGACGGCCCGCCGAATTGGGCGAGGCGGTCGGGGCATTCACCGGGGAACTCGCCGCGCTAAATCGCGCTGAGTTCGATGAGCGTTGCCAGACAATGGGTTTCGCCGGTTTCGCCACCGACAACCTGTACCAGCTGTTGCACGACCAGCGCGAGGCCACCGGTGTGGTCCCCAGCGACAGCACTTTTGTGGTGGAGTGTTTCCGGGATGAGCTGGGCGACTGGCGGGTGATCCTGCATTCTCCGTACGGCCTGCGGGTCCACGGGCCGCTGGCCCTGGCGGTCGGTCGACGGTTGCGGGAACGCTACGGCATCGACGAGAAGCCCACCGCCTCAGACGACGGCATCATCGTGCGGCTGCCCGACAGCGGCGAAACCCCGCCCGGTGCAGACCTGTTCGTGTTCGACGCCGACGAGATCGAACCCATCGTCACGGCCGAGGTGGGCGGTTCGGCGTTGTTCGCGTCCCGCTTCCGCGAATGCGCCGCGAGAGCCCTGCTGCTGCCGCGCCGGCACCCCGGCAAGCGATCCCCGTTGTGGCATCAACGGCAACGCGCCGCGCAACTGCTCGACATCGCCCGCAAGTACCCGGACTTCCCGATCGTGCTGGAAACCGTGCGCGAATGCCTGCAGGACGTCTACGACGTTCCCGCCCTGACCGAGCTGATGCGCCGGGTGGCCCAACGCCGGCTGCGCGTGCTCGAGGTGGAGACCGCCACCCCGTCACCGTTCGCGGCCTCGCTGTTGTTCGGCTACGTGGGTGCGTTCATGTACGAGGGCGACAGTCCGCTGGCCGAGCGGCGCGCGGCCGCGCTGGCCTTGGACACCGTGCTGCTCTCCGAACTGCTCGGCCGGGTGGAACTCCGCGAACTGCTGGATCCGGCGGTCGTCGCCTCTACTTCGGCACAGCTGCAACACCTGACGGAAGAACGAGCCGCGCGCGACGCCGAGGCCGTGGCCGACCTGTTGCGGATGCTGGGCCCGCTCACTGAGGCCGAGATCGCCGAGCGCGCCACCACCGACACCATCGGGGGCTGGCTCGACGGGCTGCACTCCGCCAAACGCGCGCTGCCCGTGACCTACGCCGGCCAGACCTGGTGGGCAGCAGTAGAAGACATCGGACTGTTGCGCGACGGGGTCGGGGCGCCGGTACCCGTCGGGGTGCCCATGGCATTCACCGAATCCATCGACGACCCCCTCGGGGATCTGATCGGACGCTACGCCCGTACCCACGGCCCGTTCACCACCACCGAGGTCGCCGTGCGGTTCGGGCTCGGCCTGCGGGTGACCGCAGATGTGTTGGGCCGCATGGCTGTCGACGGCCGGCTGGTGCGCGGCGAGTTCGTCGATGATCTTCCCGGCGATCAGTGGTGCGACGCCGAGGTACTGCGCATCCTGCGCCGTCGCTCATTGGCCGCGTTGCGCGCCCAGGTCGAGCCCGTCAGCATCGCCGCCTATGGCCGCTTCCTGCCGTCCTGGCAGCACGTGGGGTCCAACCACAGCGCTGGTATCGACGGGTTGGCCTCGGTGATCGAGCAACTGTCCGGAGTCCTCCTGCCCGCGTCGGCCGTGGAATCGCTGGTGTTCGGGCAGCGGGTTCGCGACTATCAGCCGGCGATGTTGGATGAGCTGCTCGCTTCCGGGGAGGTCATGTGGTCCGGTGCCGGGCAGATCGGCAGCAGTGACGGTTGGGTGACGTTCCACCTGGCCGAGACTGCGCCACTGACGCTACTGATCCCTGCAGAGATCGAGTTCACCGACACCCACCGGGCCATCATGGAGACGCTCGGGCACGGCGGGGCGTATTTCTTCCGTCAGCTGGCCGATCAAACCGCCGAATCCGAGCTCAAAACGGCGCTGTGGGAACTGATCTGGGCCGGCTGGATCACCGGAGACACCTTCGCACCGGTGCGGGCGATGCTGTCGGGTCCCCGACGGTCAGGGGCACCCGCACACCGTCAGCGTCAGCGTCCACCCCGGCTCAGCCGCTACAGCGTCGCACGCCCGCACAGCCGCGCGGCTGATCCGATGGTGTCCGGCCGGTGGTCGACACTACCTGGTGCCGAACCGGATTCGACCGTGCGGGCGCACTTCCAGGCCGAGCTGCTGTTGAACCGGCACGGGGTGCTGACCAAGGGGGCAGCGGCAGCCGAGGGCGTGCCGGGCGGGTTCGCCACGTTGTACAAGGTGCTGAGTGCATTCGAGGACGCCGGCCGCTGCCAGCGGGGCTACTTCGTCGAGTCACTCGGCGGGGCCCAGTTCGCGGCGGCCTCGACCGTCGACCGACTCCGGTCCTATCTCGACGGCGTCGATCCCCGGCGCCCCGAGTACCACGCCGTGATGCTCGCCGCGACCGACCCGGCCAACCCGTACGGCGCCGCGTTGGCCTGGCCCGATCGCTCAGGCGACTCCGATGCCCATCGACCCGGCCGCAAGGCCGGTGCCCTCGTCGCACTCGTCGACGGGCAGTTGGTCTGGTTCCTGGAGCGTGGTGGCAAGACCCTGCTCAGCTTCACCTCCGATCCCGACACGCAACGGGCCGCCGCAGGCGCTCTGGCCGAACTCGTGAGCGCCGGGCGCATGCCGTCACTACTGGTCGAGCGGATCAACGGGGTGGCCGTACTCGATCCCGGGGTCGACGAGGATCGCGCCACCGTGCAAGAGGCGCTGCTCGGCGTCGGGTTCGCCCGCACCCCGCGTGGTTTGCGACTGAGGTAGCCGGCCTCACAGGAGGCCTGCGACCTTGTACAGCACGAGCGATCCCGCGACAGCCACGTTGAGGCTGTGGCCCGTACCCACCATCGGAATCTCGACCGCGAGATCAAGCAATTCCATTGCATCGGAAGGTATACCGCCGCCCTCGTTGCCGAGAACCACCACGGTGCGGGAGCGCGCCGCAGGCAGGTCCGCCAGGCGGATCGACTCGTCGGTGAGTTCGACGCCGATGATGCGCGTTGATCGCTCCCGCTGCTTGTCCAGCCAGCCGACGACGTCGCCGTAGATCCAATGGACGCACGACCTGTGCCGCAGCGTGTTTCCCTTACGGAGAGCCTCGGGAACCCATGGCAACCGGGGCACGGCCAGACATGCGCCCACCGCATCGCACGTGCGGAGCAGCGTGCCGAGATTGACCCCATGCTTGGGCCACAGCGGCGCGACGATGATGTGGTTCCAACACTGGTGACGGCCCGAGCGGCGCTGCCGGTGGATCTCTTTACGGGTACGAATACGAGGCGCCGACTGCGGCGCCGTACCGCTCATCGGGGGGCGGGAACGCCCTTCCCGCGGAGTCGAGAATTTATCACCGGGCGATTATGCCATCGAGCATCCGCCAACTTCCATGGCAACTGGTTCAATGAAAACATGCCCGAGGGAGATACCGTCTTCCACACCGCCACGGCGCTGCGCACTGCTCTGGCGGGAAAAATGTTGACGCGCTGCGACATTCGGGTTCCGCGCTATGCCACCGTCGACCTGACCGGGCACATGGTCGACGAGGTGATCAGCCGAGGCAAGCACCTGTTCATCCGAGTTGGTCCGGCCAGCATCCACTCCCACCTGAAGATGGAGGGCAGTTGGCGTATCGGCTGGCCCAAAGGCGCGGCGCATCGCATCCGCATCGTGCTGGAGACTGCCGACAGCCGGGCCACCGGGATCGATCTCGGCGTTCTCGAAGTACTCGACCGCGACACCGATATGGCCGCGGTGGAGCATCTGGGGCCGGACCTGCTCGGCCCCGACTGGGAGCCGCGCACCGCTGTGGCCAATTTGGTTTCTGATCCCGATCGAGCCCTGGCGCCGGCCCTGCTCGATCAACGGGTGATGGCAGGGGTGGGCAACGTCTACTGCAACGAGCTGTGTTTTATCTTCGGACGTCTGCCCACCTCGCCGGTGAGCTCGCTGGCCGATCCCCTACGCGTCGTGCAACGTGCTCGGGACATGCTGTGGCTCAACCGGTCCCGCTGGAACCGCACCACCACCGGGGATACCCGGCCAGGACGTCAGCTCTGGGTGTACGGCCGCGCCGGTGAACCATGCCGACGCTGCGGGACACTGATCGAGACCGATGCCGGCGGTGAGCGGGTGACCTACTGGTGTCCGACCTGTCAAACGTAAGGCCGTTGCATCGACGTCCTGAGACATAACGCCTGTGCGTGTCCGGGGGTCGGCGTATTATCGAACACATGTTCGAAGGCGATTCCGATGTGGCACTGATCGACGCGATGTCCGCGTCGGCCCGTGCGGAATCAGCGGCCATTGCGGGGCGGCTGGCCGCGATCGGGGCGTTGGACCGCCTGCGGGAACACGAGTTGGCCGAATCGATCTTTTGGACCACCGATCCGTTCGAAGAAGTGTCCGCCGAAGTGTCGGCGGCGTTGCGGATCAGTCGTGGCCGCGCCGGTACTCAGGTGCATCACGCCCGGGTGCTGCGCGACAAACTCCCGTTGGTGGCGGCCCGGTTCGCCGTTGGGGACATCGACTACCGGGTGGTGCGGATGATCATCGCCCGCACCGGCATCGTGGATCCCGCAGTGTGGACGGGGTTGGATGAGGAACTCGCCGGCCGGGCGCATAAATGGATGCGGTTCTCCGAACGACAGCTACGCGACCGGGTGGATCAATGGATCGCCAAACTCGACCCCAACGGGGTACGAGTCCCACCCCCTATCGACGACGGGCGGTTCGTTCAGGTCGAACCAAGCACCCCGGGCATGGCCTCGGTATGGGCCAACCTCCACGCCGCCGACGGGGTCGCCTTCAGTCAACGCCTTGACGCGGTCGCCGACACCGTCTGCAAACACGACCCCCGCACCCGCGAACAGCGCCGCGCCGATGCCGTGGGACCGGTCGCCCGACTCGAATCCCAACTGCCGTGCCTGTGCGGACTCGACGACTGCCCCGCCAAACAAAAACGCGCCGCCGCGGATGCAGCGATCGTGCACGTGCTGGCCGACCAGGCCACCGTGGACGGTCGCTCGGATGATCCGGGGTATCTGGCCGGCCATGGCATCCTGCCCGCCGAATCGGTCCGCGACCTGGCCGCCACCGCCAAGGTCAAACCCGTACGCATACCCACCGGGCGCCCGGCTGAGCCCACGGAGCCTGGCGAGCCGAAGGAACCCGGTGAGGCCGCCGACACGGCTGAGCCTGGCGAGCTCAGCGATCCGGCCGAGCCGGAACGCCCTGAGCCCGCTGCTGCCGGCGAGCCGCAGTACCGCCCCTCGGTCGCACTGTCAGAGTTCATCCACTGGCGCGACCTGACGTGCCGATTCCCGGGCTGTGATGCCCCCGTCGAACGCTGCGATATCGACCACACCGCACCCTGGCCTACCGGGCCGACACATCCCTCGAACACCAAACTATTTTGCCGCGCACACCATTTAGTGAAAACGTTCTGCCCCGGCTGGAGCGACCGTCAACGACCCGACGGCACCATCGAGATCACCACCCCCACCGGACACACCCACGTGACCGAACCCCACGGCGCCGGCATGTTCCCCACCCTGGGCCAACCCACCGGGGACCTCAACCTCCCCGAACCGCAAGCACCACCCAACTTCAATCGCGCGGCGAAAATGCCCAAACGCAGCCGCACCCGCGAACAAGACCGACAAGACCGCATCGCCGACGAACGACGCCTACGCGCCGAACTCAACAACGACCTCGACGTCGAACGCCAATACCAAGCCTGGCTCGCCGAAGAATACGGACCACCACCACCCTTCTGAGACAGGGCGATCATGGGCTGCTATGCAGGTAGCGCCTGAGTGACCTCCTGCGCCACCCGAGTACCTGATTCGATGGCGCCCTCGATATAGCCGGCATGGTCGCTCGCGGTTTCGGTTCCCGCCCAATGGATGTGGCCAACAGGCTCGAAGGGCCACGGAAGTAGCCCGTCCAGGGTGCCCGCGATGGGCAGTGCCATATAGCCGCCGCCGACGTATTCATCGGTCTGCCAAGACTTCTCATGCCAGCTGACCGGCTCAAGCACCTCTGGCCCGATGTGACCGATCAAGGGTTCCAGCACGGCCCTGCGACGCTCATCGGCGCTGAGACCATCGAGCTGACGGGCCGCGGGCCCCCCGACGAGCACACATAGATGCCCCGGACCGTCCGGCGGGCTGGTGTCGAACACGCCGCTACCCGGGCCGTCGAGGACGATGAGCTCACCACCCTTGCGCTGCCTCCAGAACGGCCGGTGGTACACCGCAATGGCCTTGTAGACCGATCCCATATACGTGTCATCCGCAAGCCGCGCCCGCTCTGGCGGCAGCGGCGGTTGGTGGGTGATAGACCGCGCCATTGGCGCCGGTACAGTGACGATCACCTTGGCGGCCCGCACCGCGCCCGCGGTGGACTCGACTGTCACGCCAGATTCGTCGCGGCTGATCTTTACGACCTTATGCCCCAGGCGGATCCGGGAACCGAGCTCGGCAGCAAAACCGTCGGCCAGCCCCCGCATACCCTCGACGATCAGGGAATCCTGCGCGCCTCCCTTGGTCGACAACATGGTGAGCACGCCGCCTTGCTGGCGGATCATTCGCGCCATCGCATACACCGAGTGTCGGTCCAGATCGGCAGTCCACGACACCGCCGCAATCACTTCCAGCAGCCGGCGTGCAGTGCGGCCCGGCACCCGGCGCAGCCATGAGTCCACAGTCTTGTCGTTCCACCGCTGCGGAACTCCGGTGCGGGACAACACCTCTACACCGGCCAGCGCCAATACCGCCGTGAGCACAGCCGGCGATGCTGCCGACAACCGACGTGAGCGGTCGACGAGGCCGGGCATCGGACGCGTGTGCATCTGATACCTGGTGAGGCCGAACTCGTCGACCAGCGACGAGAGCCGGTGGTGCCCGTGGCCGATCCACTGACCACCGAGGTCGACCGTCGACCCCAGCGCGGTGGTCTCGCTCATCGTTCGGCCGCCGAGTCGGTCCGAAGCTTCCAATACGAGCACGTCGATTCCGCGACGGTGCAGCTCGCGGGCTGCCATCAGCCCCGATACTCCCGCGCCGACCACGACCACCGTGGTCTGTTCCGTTGCGTCTTCTTGCGCCGTCATCACGACCCGTCATTTCTAAGTCGGTCAACCGTCCGACTTTTATAGCACGAGAGGACCCGAGGGCGACAGCCCGGCGCCGTCCTCAAGCCACTAGGCCGCAGGCTGCGGGTCCGCGAGCGTCACCAGCATCTGGATCGCGTGGTCGAGGTCGCGGCGCGCGCGCCCGCGGTCCCGGCTCGCCACGTACTGGATGATCAGCCCGTCGAGCATCGCGAGCCCGAGGCGGCCCAGCGTGGCGAAGTCCACGGCGCAGCACTCCCCGGCGGCGTTGGCGGACTGCTCACAGAACTCGGTGACCAGCGCGGTGTACCGGTCGTACTGCAGCCGCGCCAGCCCCTCCGAGCCCTCGCTGCGCACGGAGTACATCGCCAGTTCGTACTGCATGACCTGCACCCCGACGTCACCTTCGACCAGGGCCTCCCAGAACGTCGTGACACCGTGGCTCAGGGCGTGCGCCAGACCTTGGTCGAGTTCCAGGCTGCCGTGCACGGTGGCGACGACATCGTCGATGACGGCGACAATGACGGCGCGCAGCATCTGATCCTTGGACGGAAACACGTAGTGCAAGGTGCCGAGCGGGATGCCCGCCTCCGCCGCGACTGCGCGCAGGGTCGTTCCCGGCACGCCGACGTCACTGAGGACGCGGATCGCCGCCGCGACGATCTGCTCCTGACGCTCGGCTGCCTTGACGTAGGCCATCGGAACCTCTCCCCTCAACTGAGCGACAGCTTAGGGTGAAACATGGCCAACGTCGTCGTCCGCGCTACGTCACCGGACGACCTTGATGCGATCAGCGCGATCTATGCCCATCACGTCGAGACCGGGGTCGCCACGTTCGAACTGATCCCACCGCATCGCGAAGAGTGGGAGAGTCGGCTGGCGACCGCGCGTGAACGTGAATTGCCGTTCCTCACCGCCACACTCGACGACGAGATCGTCGGCTATGCCTACTGCTCGCCGTGGAAGCTGCGCCCGGCGTATCGGCACACCGTGGAGAACTCGATCTACCTGGCACCACAAACCGCCGGCCGCGGCATCGGAACCCTACTGCTGCAAGGACTTCTGAGCGGCTGCACTGCGGCAGGCATCCGTGAGGTCATCGCCGTGGTGGTCGACACCGACGAGGCGGCGGCATCTCTTGCCCTGCACCGCAAGCACGGTTTCGCTGAGGCGGGCCGACTGCGCGCGGTCGGATACAAGCACGGACGATGGCTGGACACGGTGCTGCTTCAGTGCAGCCTGTCGATCAGCAGTTGACGAGTTCGGGCTCGCAGATCGGCTGCGATGCAGGCTCCTTGGCAACCGACTCCTCGACCGGGACTTCCTTGGGCGCAGCATCCTTGGGCGTGCCGCCCCAGGGGAACGCCAGTCGCACGATCTTGCGCACGACGGAGGCGAACTGCTTGTGGATCGGGCCAGTGTTGTAGGGCAGGCCGTAGCGCTGGCAGATCTCCTTCACCTCGCCTGAGATCTCGGCGTAGCGATGCGCCGGGATGTCCGGGAACAGGTGGTGTTCGATCTGGAAGGACAGGTTGCCGCTGAAGATGTGGAACCACTTGCCGCCGGTCAGGTTTGCCGAGCCGAGCAACTGGCGGAAGTACCACTGTCCACGGGTCTCGTTCTCGGTCTCCTCGATGGTGAACTCGTGGGTCCCCTCCGGGAAGTGCCCGCAGAAGATGATCGTGTAGGACCACACGTTGCGCATCAGGTTGGCGGTCATGTTGCCCGCGAACACAAATGGCGCGAACGGCCCTGCCAGCAGCGGGAAGGCCACGTAGTCCTTCACGGTCTGCTTGCGCACCTTCGCCCACATCTCGCGCAACATGTCCTTCTTGTCCCGCAGGCGGATCTCACCGGTGCGGATGCGCTCGGTCTCGAGCTCGTGCAGCGCGACACCATACTGGAAGAACACCATCAGCAGGAAGGCGTACAGCGGATTTCCCAGGTAGTACGGGCTCCACTTCTGGTCTTCGCTCATCCGCAGGACGCCGTAACCGATGTCGCGGTCCATGTCGACGATGTTGGTGTAGGTGTGGTGCATGTAGTTGTGCGAGTGCCGCCATTGATTGGACGGGCACGCCGAATCCCACTCGAAGTTCTGGCCGCGCAACGCCGGATCGCCCATCCAGTCGTACTGGCCGTGCATGACGTTGTGGCCGATCTCCATGTTGTCGAGGATCTTCGACAATCCGAGCATCACCGTGCCGATCGGCCACGCCGGCGGCAGGAACAGCAAGGCACGGCCACCGACCTCAAGCTTGCGTTGCATCTTGATGATGTCGCGGATGTAGGTGGCGTCGCGCTCACCGAGGTCGGCGAGCGCGCGTTCACGGATGGAGTCGAGTTCGGCGCCGAAGGTCTCGAACTGCTCGGGGGTCAGGGTGTAGTGAGTCATGGTGTGTCCTTTCTTCGAAAAGGGCTGAAAGTAGGTGTCTAGAGGTCGATCTGGACGTCGCCGCAGGGGGCGGTCACACAGATTTCGATGTTTTCGTCAGGGTCCGTCGAGACCGCGCCGGTGATCAGGTTTTTCACCGGGCCGCTGATCTTCTTGCGGGTGCAGGTGTGGCAGATGCCCATCCGGCAACCGCTCGTCGGATTCAGTCCGGCGGCCTCGGCCTGCTCCAGGATCGAGCGGCCGTCGTCGACGACTGCGACGACGCTTTCGGTGAAGGCGACGGTTCCGCCGGACACCTCGGTCGGCGCGGCGATCACCGGCGGCACAAAGCTCTCCGAACGGGCTTCGGGCAGCAGGCCCTTGACCGCGGAGACCAGAGCCGGTGGGCCGCAGACGAACACCGCGTCGGGGTTCGGCATCGCGGCGGCCAGGTGGTCCGGACCGAAGTGTCCGGTCAGGTCGCCCTGGTTCGAACGGGTGTAGCTGTGCAGCACCGTGACGCCCGGGGTCGCCGCCAGTTCGGTGGCGTACGCAGCCTCTTCGGGGTTACGGGAGTAGTGGATGAAGGCAACCTCGCCGTCGAAGTTCTCCTCGCGCAGGGTGCGCAGCATGGAGAGCACCGGCGTGATGCCGCTGCCGCCGGAGACCAGCAGGATGCGGCGGGGGCGCTGTTCCGGAATGACAAAGTCGCCGCCGACCGAGTCGAGGCCGAGGACCATGCCCGGCGCTGCGTTGCGGTACAGGTACTGCGAGACCAGTCCGTCGTCGTGCAGGCCGATGGTCAACTCGATGACGGGGCTGCCTTCGGCGTTGGCCGGCGAGTAGCACCGGGTGCGGCGGCGGCCGTCGATCTCCACGGTCAGGTTGATGTGCTGGCCGGCCTTGAAACCCCGCCAGGCGTCGTTGGGCTGCAGGGTCAAGGTGACGCTGCGGGGAGTCTGCTTACGGACGGCGACCACCTTGGCGCGGGCGTCATTGACGGTCCAGGTGCGGTCATAAACCTCGGTGTACCGGTCCACGCCGTGCGGGCCGGTGAGGATCCCAACCAGGGCGGAGCGCCGGATTCGGCGGCTCAAAGTTTCGGTGAACATGTGTACACAATGAAGCCGTCGAGCCGTTCACGTCAAGGGTTAAGCCGCAGGTTGTTGTGCGGATCACGTGGTGAACAAATGTGCCGACATGTCATACACAATCGTTCTGATCAGGCGTTCGATGTCCCTGTGCTAGCTTTTTTCGGTGAACAGTCGTAGCCCCAGTTCACGAGACCGGCGGTCAAGCCGCTCGTCAAGCTCCCGGTCCAAGGACAAAACCAAGGACAACCTGTCTCGCGAGGAGCGCAAGGAAGCCACCCGCCGCGCGATCATCACGGCCGCCCTGAAGTTGCTCGAAGAGGACAGTTTCAGCGCGCTCAGCCTGCGTGAGGTCACCCGGGAGGCCGGAATCGTGCCTGCCGCCTTCTACCGGCACTTCGAAACCATGGACGCGCTCGGCCTGGTGCTGATCGACGAGTCCTTCCGCGCCCTCCGGGAGATGCTCCGCGGCGGTCGCGCCGGCCAGCTCGACCCCAAGCGCATCATCGAGTCCTCGGTCGACATCCTGTTCAACAGCGTCGCCGAACGGCCCGAGCACTGGCGCTTCATCAGCCGGGAACGCAACACCGGGGTCACTGTCGTGCGCTATGCGATCCGCACGGAGATCCGGTTGATCACCTCCGAGCTGGCCATCGACCTGGCCCGGCTACCCGGCCTGACCACATGGAGCAGCGAGGATCTCAATATCCTGTCCGGGCTGTTCGTCAATTCGATGATGGTCACGGCGGAATCCATCGAGGACGCCAACGACGCGAAGGCGCTCGCAGACATCAAGCAGACCGCACGCAAGCAGCTCCGCATGATCGTGGTCGGCGTCGCGGGCTGGAATAGCCGCTGACGTCACCGCCCGAACCGTGGCAATGGGAAAATGCCACATGGCCATCAAGATTGACGCCCTCGATGCCGCACTGCTGTCGGCATTGGCGACCGACCCACGCACGCCGATTCTTGAGCTGGCGTCGCGACTGAAGGTCGCCCGCAACACGGTGCAGGCGCGCATGAAGCGGCTCGAGGAATCCGGTCTGGTCCGCGGATTCCCACCGAACATCGACCTGGCGGAACTCGGGTACGCGGTGCACGCCTTCGTCGGTATCGAAACCGACCAGAACAAGATGAACGCCATCATCGACGCGCTGCGCGCAGTCCCCCACGTGCTGGAGGTGCACGCAACGACCGGCCGGGCCGATCTCCTGGTCCGCATTGCCGCCCAGACCCAAGAGGAGCTACTGCGGCTCATCCAGGAAGTGCATCGGATCGACGGCGTCAAGCATTCGGAAACCATGCTCGCGATGGCGACTCCGGTCGAATACCGGTCGCTGCCCCTCGTACAGCATCTGACTCAGCACTCAACAAAATGATGCGTGGATCACAGTGCTCCACGTCACAATTGAGCAATCTGATCAACATTTTCGCCAACTATTGACGCGGATCACCCTCCACGGCAGATTTCGCTGCACCGATTGCTAGTAGTTCTCGCTTCGCAGCTCACGATCTGAGTTGTGGAAAGTGTGGAGGTTATCCGTGACCAGCGTGCTGTCCCGATCCGAACTCACCGCGACGGAACCCGTCGCGCCGTACGACCTCGACGACCGGTATCGAGTGGGGGCCGGACCGGTATTGCTCACCGGGGTGCAGGCGATCGCGCGAATGATGGTCGAGCAGCATGTCCGTGACCTCCGCGCCGGTCGCCGCGTGGCAACCTTCGTCTCCGGCTACCAGGGCAGCCCACTGGGCGGCGTGGACAAGATGCTGCTGGGTATGCCCAACGTGCTGGCCGAGCACGACGTCGTCTTCACTCCAGGGTTCAACGAGGAACTCGCGGCCACCTCCGTCTGGGGCAGCCAGACCGACCTCCCGGCAGGCAAGGCAACCCACGACGGCGTCGTCGGCATCTGGTACGGCAAGGGCCCCGGCGTCGACCGCGCCACCGATGCGCTGCGGCACGCCAACATGTACGGCGTCAACCCGCGCGGTGGTGTGCTGCTGCTCGTCGGCGATGACCCGGCATCGAAGTCGTCGACGGTGCCTGCGGTCAGCGAGCGGTCCCTGGCCGCACTGGGTATCCCGGTGCTGTTCCCGCGCAACGCCGAGGAGATCATCACGATGGGCATGCAGGGTGTCGCGCTGTCGCGGGCTTCTGGCTGCGTCGTGGCGATGAAGATCGTGGCCGATGTCGCCGACGGCGCGTGGACGGTCGACGCCGAAGTGTCCGATCTCGCCATCAAGGTGCCCGAAATCCAATGGGATGGACAGCCATTCACCTACCGCCAGCGCCCGATGGCCTCCCCGGCGGACAGCCTGCTCGCCGAGGCCGACCTGTACGGGCCGCGCTGGGCGACCGTGCGTGCCTTCGGTACGGCGAACGACCTCGACGTCGTCGAGGTAGCCCCGATGCGCGCCAAGGTCGGCATCGCCGCCACCGGCACGACATTCGACGCGGTGCGTCAGGCGCTGCTCGACCTCGGCGTCGACGACGCGGCGTTGCACAGGGCGGGAATCCGCCTGCTGCGCATCGGGATGCCATACCCGGTCGGGCAGCAGTCGGTCAGGGAGTTCGCCCGTGGCCTCGAGCAGGTGATCGTCGTCGAGGACAAGACCGCGTTCATCGAGACACAGGTCCGCGAAATCCTCTACGGCACCGCCGATACGCCGCAGATCATCGGGAAGTCCGACGCTGCCGGCGCGCCGCTGTTCCCGCTCGGTGGCGAGCTGACCGCCGGTCGTCTGCTGGCGCCGCTGCGCCGCGTGCTGCGCGACCATGTCGAGGTGAAGCGCATGCCGCCACCCTCCCTGTCACTGGAAGTGTTGTCCGCCAAGCGAACCGCATACTTCTGCAGCGGCTGCCCGCACAACCGCTCCACCGCGATCCCCGAGGGCTCGATCGGTGGTGGCGGCATCGGCTGCCACACGCTCGTCACCATGTCGGGCCGCAGAGACAGTGCCGTGGTCGGCCTGACGCAGATGGGTGGCGAAGGGAGCCAGTGGATCGGGCAGGCGCCGTTCACCGATGTGCCGCACCTGTTCCAGAATGTGGGCGACGGCACCTTCTTCCACTCCGGTCAGCTTGCAGTGCAGGCCTGCATCGCGGCCGGGGTGAACATCACCTACAAACTGCTCTACAACGAGGTCGTCGCCATGACCGGCGCGCAGGACGTCGAGGGTGGGCTGGGTGTTGCCGAACTCACCCACAAGCTCACCACCGAAGGCGTCCGGCAGATCATCGTCTGCGCCGACGAACCCAAGCGGCACAACAGGAAAGCCCTCGCCAAGGGCACGCTGCTCTGGCACCGCGACCGGCTCGATGAAGCACAGAAAGTCTTGCGCGAGATCCCGGGCGTCACCGTCCTCATCTACGACCAGCACTGTGCCTCCGACGCTCGCCGCCAACGCAAGCGCGGCACCCTGCCCACCCGCAACACCCGTGTGGTGATCAACGAAGCGGTCTGCGAGGGCTGCGGCGACTGCGGCACCAAGTCGAACTGCCTGTCCGTGCAACCCGTCGATACCGAATTCGGACGCAAAACCCGTATCGACCAGACCTCGTGCAACACCGACTACAGCTGCCTCGACGGTGACTGCCCGTCGTTTGTCACGGTGGAGCTGACGCCGGACACCAAGGGCCGCAAGACAGCCCGACGGAAGAGCGCCGAGCCGCCGCGTGTCGCGGACCCGGGCTTCGGCATCCCTACCGGCACCCAGAATGTCCTACTGGCAGGCATCGGCGGCACCGGGATCGTCACGGTCAACCAGGTTCTGGCCACCGCCGCGCTGCGCGCCGGCTACCAGGTCGAAAGCCTCGACCAGATCGGGCTCAGCCAGAAGGCCGGACCGGTCGTATCCCACCTGAGGTTCTCGACCACCGCGCTGGAGCCCGCCAACCGGCTCACCCCGGGCGGCGCCGACTGCATCGTCGCGATCGACCTGCTGACGGCGACCGACAGCCGCAACCTCGCCTACGGCAGTCCGGAGCGCACGGTCGCCGTCGCGTCGACGAGCCAGACCCCTACCGGCGACATGGTGTACGACAAGTCGGTTGCCTACCCCGAGACCCAGTCGCTGCTGGACCGGCTCGCGGTGGCCACCCGGGCACTCACCCATTTCGACGCGCTCGCCGCGGCCGAGGCATTGTTCGGCAATACCGCCGCGGCCAACTTCCTGGTCATCGGCGCCGCATTCCAGAACGGCGGGTTGCGCCTCCCCGAGGCGAGCATCGAAGAGGCCATCGGCATCAACGGCGTCGCGGTCGCCGCCAACGTCGCGGCATTCCGCTGGGGCCGGTTCGCGGTCGCCGATCCGGCTGCGTTCGCCGCCGCGGTGGATGCAGCGCGGCCGAAAAGCGCGCCCGCTGTTGCGAGCCCGGAACTGTTGACCGGAACCACCTTCGACGGCGAGGTCCGGCGCCTGGTCGAACTGCGTGCGGCTGAGTTGGTTCGCTACCAGAGCGCGAGAATCGCCCGCCGCTACGTCGATGCGGTGCAGTCAGTCTGGCAGTCGGAGCGTGCTGTCACCGACAAGACGGCATTCAGCGAGGCCGTCGCGCGGGGACTGCACAAGTTCACTGCCTACAAGGACGAGTACGAAGTGGCGCGCCTGTTGGTCGATCCGGCCTTCCTGGCCGACGTGCAGGCGCAGGTGCCCAACGGTGAGAATCTGACCTATCGGCTGCATCCGCCCGCTCTGCGTGCGATGGGCCGCTCGAAGAAGGTCGGGTTCGGGCCGAGATCGCATGTGGCACTGAAGCTGCTCGCCAAGGCCAAGGTGTTGCGCGGCACCAAGCTGGATCCGTTCGGCTACGCCCATGTCCGGAAAGTGGAGCGGCAGTTGCTGTCCCATTACACCGACATGGTGCTCAGGCTCGCCGCCGCATTGAGCACGGACAACTACGACACCGCCGTCGAGGCGGCCGGACTGCCCGACCTGGTCCGAGGCTACGAGGACGTCAAGCTCGGCAACGTCGAGCTGTACCGGGCGCGCCTGCGCGACCTCGGCATCACCGCCTGACCATCCACGATAGAAAGAGAAAAGGAATCACCAGTGACAGTCATGCCCACCACCCTCGGGGTCTTCGGTCGCTCCCGCGAACTGAGCGCCAGAAGTCACGAGCAGGTCGTGTTCTGCGAGGACGAGAAGTCCGGACTGAAGGCGATCATCGCCATCCACTCGACCACCCTTGGCCCGGCGCTCGGCGGCTGCCGGATGTACCCGTATGCCGACGAATTCGAGGCCCTCGAGGACGTGCTGCGGTTGTCCTGGGGGATGACCTACAAGGCCGCGGCGGCCGGGGTGAACCTGGGCGGGGGGAAGTCTGTCATCATCGGCGACCCGACCAGCGACAAGAGCGAAGAGCTGTTCGCCGCGTTCGCCCGGTTCGTCGACAACCTCGGCGGACGGTACGTCACCGCGGGTGACGTCGGCACCAACACGGACGACCTGGACGTCATCGGCAAGTACACCACGTACGTCACCGGTCGCAGCACCGCAGCGGGCGGTTCCGGCGACAGCGCGCGGCTGACGGCACTCGGCGTGTTCAACGCCATGCGCGCCGGAGCCGAATCCGTCTGGGGTACGGCATCGTTGGCCGGCCGTACGGTGGGTGTCGAAGGCGTCGGCAAGGTAGGGCGCGAACTGATCGCCCTGCTGCTCGCCGACGGCGCAGAGGTATGCGCGACCGATGTGAACGACGCTGCACTGCAGCGAATCTCGATTTATCATCCATCGGTTCGTCTGCTGAGCTCGGTGGCAGACGCACCCGTCGATGTCTACGCGCCGTGCGCCCTGGGGGCTACCCTGACGCCTGCGAGCGCGGAAACCATCGAGGCGAAGCTGATCTGCGGCGCGGCCAACAACCAGCTGGCCGATCCCGGTGTCGAGCATCTGCTTCGCCGGCGCGCGATCACCTGGGTGCCTGACTTCGTCGCCAATGCAGGCGGCCTCATGCAGGTCGCCGGCGAATTGCAGGGTGTTGACCGCGCCACGGTGGAAGCCGACGTGACCCGCATCTTCGACCGATCCCGCGAAATCATCTCCGCGGCACGGGAATCGGGCGTCAGCATCGGTGCGGCAGCGAACCGGTTCGCCGAACGACGCCTCGACGGCGCGATCTGATGTCGGCCGGCGGCGGATGGTTCCGTACCAAGTCGATAGAGCAGTCGATCCGGGACACCGACGAACCTGACTCGAAGCTGCGCAAGGATCTGACGGCAAGAGATCTCACCGTCTTCGGCGTCGCGGTCGTCATCGGTGCCGGCATCTTCACCTTGACTGCTCAGACGGCGGGCACCATGGCGGGACCGTCCGTATCGCTGGCCTTCATTCTCGCGGCGATCACCTGCGGGCTCACTGCACTCTGCTACGCGGAATTCGCCTCCACGGTCCCCGTGGCGGGCAGCGCGTACACCTTCTCCTACGCCACCTTCGGCGAGTTGGTCGCCTGGATCATCGGCTGGGACCTGATATTGGAGTTCGCGCTCGCGGTATCCGTTGTCGCCAAAGGCTGGTCGCAATACCTGGGTGAAATCCTCGGCGGATCGATGTCGCCGGTCGCGCATTTCGGGTCGGTCAAGTTCGACTGGGGTGCGGTGGTGATCATCGCCATCGTCGGGTTCCTGTTGGCGACCGGGACCAAACTGTCCTCACGGGTGTCCGCCGTCGCGGTGGCGATCAAACTCGCGGTGATCGTCCTGATCCTCGTGGTCGGCGCAGGCTACTTCAAAGCATCGAACCTCACGCCCTTCATCCCGCCGGCTCAGCCATCGGCCAGAGCGGACGGCGTGCACCAGTCGATGCTCGGGTGGCTCACCGGGACCGGCGGCTCGAGCTTCGGCTGGCTGGGCCTACTGACTGCAGCCAGCATCGCCTTCTTCGCCTTCATCGGCTTCGACGTGGTCGCCACCGCCGCGGAGGAGACCCGCAATCCGCAGCGCGACGTACCGCGCGGCATCTTCGGAGCGCTTGCCATCGTCACGGTGTGCTACGTTTCCGTCTCATTCGTCCTCACCGGCATGGTGCCGTACACCCAGCTCCAAGGCGACAATGCCACCCTGGCAACGGCATTCGCCCTGCACGGTGACACCTGGGCGAAGAACATCATTTCCATCGGAGCGTTGGCCGGCCTGTCGACCGTCGTCATGGTGATGTTCCTCGGCCAGACCCGGGTCCTGTTCGCGATGTCCCGCGACGGACTGCTCCCCCGCCGCCTCGCGCACACCAGCAGGCAGGGCACCCCGGTACGCCTGACGGTCATCGTGGGAACGGCGTGCGCGCTGCTCGCGGCGTTCGTCGACTTCGGCACTCTCGCGGGAATGGTCAACATCGGCACCCTGTTCGCGTTCATCCTCGTTGCGATCGGCGTCCCGGTCCTGCGCCGGACCCGGCCCGATCTGAAGCGCGGCTTCCGTGTTCCGTTCGTTCCGGTGATACCGATTCTGGCCGCACTCTCCTGCCTGTGGCTGATGTTCAACCTCGAGTTGGAGACCTGGCTGCGCTTCGCGATCTGGATGGCGATCGGCGTGGTGCTGTACTTCGCCTACGGACGCTCCCATTCGATGCTGGCGCGGCGGCAGGAGCGCCGCGACGTCGCCGACCTTGTTGAAGTGTCAGTCTGAACCAGGTGCGGCGGATAGGGTCCCGCTCATGTCCCTTGCAGAGCCACTCGACCTCACCTACCCGCGCCCTGACATCGCCGTCGTCACCCTCAATCGGCCCGAGAAACTGAACGCGCTGTCGTACGAACTGGTCGAGGCCCTGCACGCCACCCTCGACGAGATCGCGGGCAACAACGAGTGCCGCGTCGTGGTCCTCACCGGCGCCGGTCGCGGCTTCTGCTCAGGGCTGGATCTGAGCAATCCCAACCCGCCCGAGGCGGGTGGCGGCACCGAGTTTCCCCGCTCGGGCATGCGCTGGCAGGAACGCATCGCCAACCTGACGGTCAAGCTGCACCGGCTGCGCCAGCCCGTCATCGCCGCGGTCAACGGCGCGGCCTACGGCGGCGGCTTCGCGCTGGCCGCGGCGAGCGACATCCGCATCGCCGGCCCGGCGGCGAAGTTCTGCACACAGTTCATCAAGCTGGGCATCGGCGGCTGCGACATCGGGGTGAGCTACACCCTGCCGAGGATCATCGGCGCGGGCCCGGCGTTCGATCTGATCCTGACCGCGCGGGCGGTCGACGCGACCGAGGCGCTGCGACTCGGCCTGGTCACCCGCATCGTCGACGACACCGCGGAGTTGGTCGACGCTGCCCTGGAGATTGCCGAAACCCTCTGCGGATATGGCAAATTCGGCCTGGAATCCACCAAACAGGTGCTCTGGGCCAATCTCGACGCCGGCTGCCTGGAGACCGCGCTGCACGTGGAGAACCGCAGCCAGATCCTGTCCGTCGGCACGGGCAGTCTGAGCGGGACAGCTCAGTTCACCAAGCGTGAGTGAGCATCACAACTTGCGCCCGTTGATCGGCACGAGCCACAGGAATCCGATCGCGAGCAGCCAAGCCAGCATGACGGTAGCGAAGATGAACCCTGCGATCCGAAAGCGCCGAGGCGAGGTGAAAGGCAGCGTCATCACGACCATGAGCGCCACGATCCCGAGTCCGCGCACAAACGATTTGGTCGCGATGAACGAGGCCACCAGTACGGCCACCACAGCGAACGGGATGGCCCACCGGTAGTACTCGCGCGGCATGCCGAACGGCAACATCGCTCCGTCGGCCGGCAGCACCAGATCGGGCCGATAATGCGCCAGCCACCGCCCGATCTGCCCGGTGGGCCAATCCTTCTCGAACTCATGCGGGTAGATCGCTTCTACATCCTGCGCGCAGATGGCCCAGGCATTGAAGACGACTCGAAAGGAGTTGCTCATATTGACCATGGCGATGCCGGTGATGTCGCGCCACTCGAGCTGCACTGTCTTCCCGCGACGTTCGAACGTGATGCCGGCCGGCGACATCGTCAAGGTCTGACGGGCGCGACTGCGCCACACCCGGGTACTGTCTGCGCCCTGCAACACGACCGGCACGGTGAAGTCGTCGTGCACCGGCACAGTCATCGCGCTGTCCCGCCCCCGTCGACGATGACCACCTGACCGGTCATGTAGCTGCCGGCATCCGAACACATCAGCAAGGCCGCGCCGACCATCTCGTCCGGGGTGGCCAGCCGCTTCATCAGCGTCCCGCCCTTCATCAGATCGATAGCCTCCTGCGGGTTGTTGCGCATCATGTCGGTGTCGACCGGTCCCGGCGCCAAGGCGTTCACCCGGATGCCCAGCGGGGCGAACTCGGCCGCCATCGACCGGGTGACCGACATCAGCGCGGCCTTGCCCGAGGCATAGATCGACAGTTCGGGGGCGAAATTGAACGCCCCGACCGACACCATGTTCAGCACCGCGGCCTTGGGGCTGGCCTTCAGATGCGGCAAGGCGTGCTGCACCAGGAACACCGGCCCGCGCAGGTTCACCTCATAGGACTTGGCCCAGGCCTCCGGTGTCATCTGTCCCAGCGGCTGCGCGAGCGCGTTGGCGGCGTTGTTGACCACCACGTCGACCCCACCGAACTCGGCGACCGTACGCTCGACCAGCGCGCCGAGGTCGTCGATGTTGCCGCTGTGGGTCGGCACCCCGATCGCCTGTCCCCCGAGCTCGCGCAGGTGCTCGGCCGCCCGTTCGCAGGCATCGGCCTTGCGGCTGGCAACCACCACGCGGGCGCCGGCCAGCGTGAAGCCCTCGGCGAGGGCCAATCCGATGCCACGGGTGCCGCCGGTGACGATCACGGTGCGGTCGGTCATGTCGAACAGATGCTCAAAGGTCTCACGGTTCACCCCGTCAGTAGACCATCACCACGGTCCGGTCGTGCAAGGCTTCAGCCCAATGTCCTGGCACTCACGAATTCGCGGTCCTCACCGGTGATCGGGTCGGTGAACTCGAGGCGCTGGGCCAACAGTTGCAGTGGATGTTCGAAATCATCCGGTGCGACGTCGATCACGTTGGGGTACAAGGAATCCCCGATGATCGGCAACCCGATCGAGTTCAAGTGCACCCGCAGCTGATGCGTCTGCCCGGTACGGGGCGACAGGCGGTACAGCCCGCTTTCCAGTTCCTCGACATAGGTCTCGGCGTTGGGCGCCCCGGGTTCCTCGAAGGCCTGTAACCGGCCGCGGTGCTTGATGATCCGGCTGCGCAAGGTGATGGGCAACGAGACGGTGGCGGTGCCTGCGGCCCGGGCCAGGTACGTCTTGCGGGTCTTACCCTCGGCGAACAGCCGCTGATAGCTTCCCCGCACCTCGGGACGCACGGTGAACAGCAGCACCCCGGCGGTCAGGCGGTCCAGCCGGTGCGCAGGGCTCAGCTCCGGCAGGTCGAGCTTCCGACGCAACCGCACCAGCGCCGTCTGTGCGACGTGCCCACCGCGTGGCATCGTGGCCAGGAAGTGTGGTTTGTCGACGACGACAATGTCGTCGTCGCGGTAGAGCACCGGGATGTCGAACGGCACCTCCACCTCATCTGCCAAGTCGCGGTAGAAGTAGACGTGGGCACCTGCGGGCAGTGTCGTGGTGGCGTCGACGACTGTGCCGTCGGGCAGAACCACTTCCCCGGCAAGCACTTTCGCGCCGATACCGAACCGCGTCTGCAGCTCGTCGTACACATTCGCCAGGGAATCCCCGGTCGCTGCGCTCCTGCCCGCCGGACCAAGCAACCGCAACCGCGCCGGCCCGATACCGTCACGCGCCGGCAGCGGCGGGGGGCGCTTTCTCAATTGAGCGGCACGGGTTCGAGGATCTCGGCGCGGGCCTCGGGCGCAGCCTGGCGCAGTGCATCGGCGGACTCGTCGTCGGGCTGGGTCTGCGACAGCACCTCGGCCTCCACCCGGGCGACATACGTGGCAACCTCGCGGTCGACGTCCTCGGCGGACCATCCCAGTACGGGCGCAACCACTTCGGCGACCTCACGGGCGCAATCGACTCCGCGGTGCGGATATTCGATGGCGACCCGCATCCGGCGGGCCAGGATGTCCTCCAGGTGCAGAGCGCCTTCGGCCGCAGCGGCGTAGTAGGCCTCGACCTTCAAGTAGACCGGCGCAGCGGTGATGGGTGCCAGCAGTTCAGGCCGGCCCTCCGCCATCTTGAGCACCTCGCTGATCAGCGAGCCGTACCGGTCGAGCAGATGCCGGACGCGATAAGGATGCAGTCCGTATTGCTTGCCGACGTATTCGGTCTGATTGATCAGGGCGAAGTACCCGTCGGCACCCATCAGCGGGACCTTCTCGGTGATCGAGGGCGCCACCCGGGCTGGAATGAACTCTGCGGCAGCGTCGATCGCGTCGGCTGCCATCACCCGGTAGGTGGTGTACTTCCCGCCCGCGATCGCCACGAGTCCCGGCGAAGGCACCGCGACGGCGTGCTCACGCGAGAGCTTGGAGGTCTCCTCGCTCTCACCGGCCAGCAGCGGACGCAACCCGGCGTAGACGCCGTCGATGTCGTCGTGGGTCAACGGGGTTGCCAGCACGGTGTTGACATGGCCGAGGATGTAATCGATGTCGGCCTTGGTCGCGGCGGGGTGCGCGAGATCGAGATTCCAGTCCGTGTCCGTGGTTCCGATGATCCAGTGCGTACCCCACGGAATCACGAACAGCACCGACTTCTCGGTGCGCAGGATGATCGCCACCTCGCTGACGATCCGGTCCCGCGGAACCACGATGTGCACCCCCTTGGAGGCACGCACCCGGAACCGGCCGCGTTCCTTGGACAACGCCTGGATCTCGTCCGTCCACACCCCGGTGGCGTTGACCACCACGTGGCCCCGCACTTCCGTGATGGCGCCGTCCTCGGAATCGCGCAGCGTGACACCCACCACGCGATCTCCCTCACGCAGCAACGCCACCACCTGGCTCGACGAGCGCACGACCGCGCCGTAGTGGGCCGCGGTGCGGGCCACCGTCATGGTGTGCCGGGCGTCGTCGACCACGGTGTCGTAGTAGCGGATACCGCCGATCAGGGAACTACGCTTCAGCCCAGGGGCCAGGCGCAGCGCTCCGGACTTGGTCAAATGCTTTTGTGCCGGAACGGATTTCGCGCCGCCCAGCTGGTCGTACAGGAAGATGCCCGCCGCGATATAGGGCCGCTCCCACCAACGGTTGGTCAGCGGGAACAGGAACGGCAACGGCTTGACCAGGTGCGGCGCCAACGTGGTCAGCGAGAGTTCACGCTCGTACAGGGCCTCGCGCACCAGGCCGAATTCGAGCTGCTCGAGATAACGCAGCCCGCCGTGGAACATCTTGGAGCTGCGACTGGAGGTGCCGGAAGCGAAATCGCGAGCCTCGACGAGGGCCACGGTGAGTCCGCGGGTCGCAGCGTCCAACGCCGCCCCGGCGCCCACCACACCGCCGCCGATGACCACTACATCGAATTGTTCACTGCCGAGTCGTTGCCAGGCTTGCGCCCTGTGCTGCGGTCCGAGGAAGGTTTGCCCGTCGCCCGGTGCTGAGATCGGGTCAGTCACGAAACCCAGGCTACGTGGGTGACGTGGGATCTGCCCGATTCTGCCCGTCCTCGGCCAGTCCAATTCGTCTGCGCCGCCTCTTTTGAGCGGTAGGTTCCCTAGCGTGTCGATTCAACCCCCGGGCTTGCCGGGACAGCCATACCCGCCCGGTGGTGTCGGGCCGACGGGATACGGATACGGACCGCCGCCTGGTTACTTTCCCGGCCCGCCGCAACGGAAGGCGGCGCCGAAGAAGCTCTGGTACGGCGTCGGCGCGGCACTGTTCATCGTCGGGGTGCTGGTCGCGGTATTCGGGGGCGTGGGGATGATCAGTAGTTTTTCCGACGCGGCACCTGATGCCGAACACACCTTCGGAAGCGGCGAGACGACGACGGTGCACTTCGACGCCGGCGAGACCAGGGTGATCTTCGCGGCAGAGCCTGATGAGAATCACCATGTGCGGTGCAACGTGAGCACGGGAACCGGTTCCGACGATGACATCGAGATGGTCAACTACGACGGCACCCTCACGATCAACCAGTGGCAGGCCCTGTTCACCGTGACCGTGAAAAACGCGTCTGACTACGCCGTCACATGCAAAGGTGCTGCCTCAGACCAGTTCGGGGTAGGCGGTGACGCCAAACCCGGCTCGCTCGTCGGCGGTATCTTCGCCATCTTCGGCGGCGGCATCCTGTGTGTCGCCGGGATCCTGACGCTGATCATCACGGCGCTGTTGCGACGACGCCGCCGGGCGTGACACCGGCCGCTAGTCCAGGTCGTCGTGCTTCATCAACTGACGCGCGGCCTCGGTGATCGAACCGGACAACGACGGGTACACCGAGAAGGTCTGGGCCAACTCGGCGACCGGAATGCCGTTCTGAACCGCCAGGGCGATCGGCAGGATCAGCTCGGAGGCGATCGGCGCCACCACCACACCGCCGATCACCACCCCGGTTGCCGGGCGGCAGAAGATCTTCACGAAGCCGCGGCGCAGGCTGGACATCTTGGCCCGGGCGTTCGTGTTGAGCGGCAGGGTCAGGGTGCGGGCCGGTACCGACCCGTCGTCGATCGCAGCCTGTGGCACCCCGACCGCAGCGATCTCGGGGCGGGTGAACACCGCCGCGGCGACGGTGCGCAACCGGATCGGAGCCACGGCCTCGCCGAGGGCGTGATACATCGCGATGCGTCCCTGCATGGCCGCCACCGAGGCCAGCGGCAGCAGTCCGGTGCAGTCCCCCGCCGCGTAGATACCGGACACCGAGGTCCGCGACACGCGGTCGACCTTGAGGTAATTGCCCGACCCGAGCTCGATGCCGACGCGCTCCAGACCGAGACCACTCGTGTTGGGGACCGAGCCGACCGTCATCAGGGCATGGCTGCCGTCGACGGTGCGCCCGTCGGCCATCGTGACGCGCACGCCACTCTCGCTGCGGGTGACCGACTGGGCTCGGGCGTTCTTGATCAGCGTGACACCGCGTTCGGAGAACACTTCCTCCAGCACGGCGGCGGCGTCGGAATCTTCGTGCGGCAGGATCTGATCCCGGCTGGCCACGACCGTCACGGTCACGCCGAGTTCGGTGTAGGCGTTGACGAACTCGGCGCCGGTGACACCCGACCCCACCACCACGAGATGCTCCGGCAGCGATTCGAGGTCATAGAGCTGGCGCCAGTTGAGGATGCGTTCGCCGTCGGGAACGGCGTTGGGCAGTACCCGCGGACTGGCACCGGTGGCGATCAGCACCACGTCGGCGGGCAGCTGGCTGACCGCGCCATCGGGGCCGGTGACCTTGACGCGGTGCTGGGCCATGCCAGGGACGTCGTCGATCAGCTCGCCGCGGCCGGCGATCAGCTCGATTCCCTGGCTGCGCAGCCGCTCGGCGATGTCGTCGGACTGAGCCGTCGCCAGGTTCTTGACCCGCTCGTTGATCTGCGGCAGCGAGATCTTGGACTGTTCGAAGTCCAGCGAATATCCAAGATTGGGAGCGCGCCGCAGTTCGGTGCGCACACCCGTGGACGCGATGAAGGTCTTGGACGGCACGCAGTCCCACAGCACGCAGGCACCGCCGATGCCGTCGGAGTCGATGACCGTCACATGCGCGACCTCAGGGCCGCGGGCAGCGGCGACAAGTGCCGCCTCATATCCGGCGGGTCCGCCGCCGATGATCACGATGCGGGTAGCCACCGCACCAACCTAACGAACTTTGCGCACTAAGCTGTCTTACCGTGCCGCTTTACGCCGCCTACGGGTCCAATATGCATCCGGAGCAAATGCTCGAGCGGGCTCCACACTCCCCGATGGCCGGAACCGGATGGCTGCATGGCTGGCGGTTGACGTTCGGCGGTGAGGACATCGGCTGGGAAGGCGCGCTGGCGACCGTCGTCGAGGACCCGCTGTCGAAGGTTTTCGTCGTGCTCTACGACATGACGCCGGCCGACGAGCAGTCGCTCGACCGGTGGGAGGGGTCCGAGCTCGGGTTCCACAAGAAGATCCGCTGCCGGGTACACCGCTTGTCGTCGGACACCACCACCGACCCGGTACTGGCCTGGCTCTATGTCGTCGACGCGTGGGAGGGCGGCCTGCCCTCGGCCCGCTATCTCGGCGTGATGGCCGATGCCGCGGAGATCGCCGGCGCGCCGGACGAGTACGTGCACGATCTGCGTACCCGTCCCGCCCGCAATATCGGGCCGTAGCTGGTTCCGCTCAGGCAGAGGCCTCGACGATGTTGACCATCGTCCGGACACCGACGCCCAACGCACGTTCGTCGATGTCGAACGTCGGCTGATGTAGATCGAGTTGCGGCCCTTGTCCGCTCCAGACGCCGAGCCGCCCCATGGCACCGGGCACGTCTTCGAGGTACCAGGAGAAATCCTCGCCGCCGCCGGACTGATGAGTGTCGGCGAGTACGTCGGGGCCGATGGCCTCGATGGCGTGCGTGAGGATGCGGGTGGACACCTCTTCGTTGACCACCGGGGGCACGCCGCGCCGGTAGTTGAGGCTGTGCGAGATGTTCAGCGGCGCGAGCAGCGACGTAACCGTCTCTTCCACAATCGATTCCAGCGTCAGCCAGGTATCGCGACTTGCCGTGCGGATGGTCCCGGCCAAGGTGCCGATCTGCGGGATGGCATTGGCGGCCACACCGGCGTTGACCGCGCCCCACACCATCACGGTGTCATGGCGGGGGTCGATGCGACGGGACAGCACGCCGGGCAATCCGGTGATCAACGTTCCCAGCCCGTAGACCAGGTCACCGGTCAGGTGCGGCCGGGAAGTGTGCCCGCCGGGCGAGTGCAGGGTGATCTCGATGGAATCGGCGGCCGATGTGATCGGTCCGGGCTTGGTGGCGACCTGGCCGACCATCAGCCGAGGATCGCAGTGCAGCGCGAAGATCCGGCTCACCCCGGTCAGTACACCCGCGTTGATCGCGTCGATCGCGCCGCCGGGCATCAGCTCTTCGGCCGCCTGGAAGAGCAACCGGACCCCGACCGGGAGCTCCGGCACCGACGCCAACGCCATCGCGGCGCCGAGCAGTACCGCGGTGTGTGCGTCGTGCCCGCAGGCGTGCGCGACGTTGGGCACCGTGGAGGCGTAGGACGCGCCCGTGCGGTCGGCCATCGGCAGGGCGTCCATGTCAGCGCGCAGCGCGATCCGCGGGCGGTCCTCCGGCCCGAAGTCACACGTCAGTCCGGTGCCGCCGGGCAGCACCTTGGGGTTGAGCCCGGCCTCGGCCAAGTGGTGGGCCACGAACTCGGTGGTCGCGAACTCCTGGCGACCCAACTCCGGATGGGCGTGCAGGTGCCGCCGCCACGACACCATCTCGTCGTAGTTGGCCGACAACCAGCGGGCAGCCGCGTGCTGCAGCACACTCATGACGCCTGCCTCCTATACAGCGCCTCCAGCACCCGGTCCCGCTGCGCAGGCGTCTCGGCCAGCTGAACGACGCTGCGGGCCAACATGATTGCCCCTTCCAGCACAGCCTTGTCCGCACTCGGGCCTGCCGCGGCAGCGGTGAACGCCGGTTGGTGGATCGCGGCGCCGCCCGAGTCGATACCGATCACCGGATGGATGCCGGGCATCACCTGACTGATGTTGCCCATATCGGTACTGCCCAGTGGCACACTCGCCTCCACGTTCTCCGGCAACGGGTTACGGCCCAGACGCAGCATTTCGGCGCGGATGGTCTCCGAGAGCCACGGATCGGGCACCAGTTCGGCGTAGGCCGGGCCGATCTCGGTGACCAGATGCTCGCAGCCCGTCGCCAGCGCCCCGGCCGAAAAACAGCCGGCCATCCGGTCTTCCAGCTCGCGCAGGGCCGCCATGTCGGTGGCCCGCATCGTGTATCGCATTTCGGCCCGACCGGGAATGACGTTGGTGGCCTGCCCGCCGTGCGTGACGATCCCGTGCACCATCTGGCCCGGCATGAGCTGCTGGCGCAGCAGCCCGATCGCGACCTGCGCGACGGTGACCGCGTCACCGGCGTTCACACCCAGATAAGGCGCCACGGCGGCATGCGATTCCCGGCCGGTGTAGTTCACCGTCACCTCGGAGAGCGCCAGCGAGCGCGCCGCGGCGATGTCCACGGGCCCGGGATGCAGCATGACCGTCGCGGCGATGTCGTCGAACACACCGGCATTGAGCAGCAAGACTTTTCCGCCACCGAGTTCCTCGGCCGGGGTGCCGATCAACACGACGGTCAGGCCGAGCTCGTCGGCGACATCGGCGAGAGCCAGTGCGGTGCCGACCGCCGAGGCCGCGATGATGTTGTGTCCGCAGGCATGCCCGATCTCGGGAAGGGCGTCGTACTCCGCGCAGACGCCGACCACCAGCGGGCCGCTGCCGTAGGAGGCCCGGAACGCGGTGTCCAGCCCTCCGGCCGCCGCGGTGATCTCGAAGCCGTACTCGGCCACCAGCGCCTGGGTCTTGGCGCAGCTGCGGTGCTCGGCGAACGCCAACTCCGGCTCGGCATGTATCGAGTGGGAAAGTTCGACGAGGTCGCCACGACGCCGGTTGATGGCGTCTTCGACGCTCAGCGAGGCGGTGGCGGAGGGCATCCTCGCAGTATCTCACTGCCAGTTTCCGGCGGTTAAGCTCGCCTATCGTGACCGATCCCCAGGCATCCAGCCAGGCCGCCGCCGCCATCGCCGAACGGACCGGCGTCGAACGCCACGATGTCGCGGTGGTGCTCGGATCGGGTTGGGCACCCGCGGTAGCCGAGCTGGGCGAGCCGGTGGCCACGGTGCCGATGGCCGATCTCCCCGGCTTCACCCCGCCGACCGCGACCGGCCACGGCGGCCTGGTGCACTCGGTTCGCCTCGGGAGTCACCGCGTGCTGGTGCTGGCCGGGCGCATCCACGCCTATGAGGGCCACGACCTGCAGCATGTCGTGCATCCGGTCCGGACTGCCGCGGCAACGGGCGTATCCACCGTGGTACTGACCAACGCGGCCGGCGGTCTGCGAGCCGAGTATCAGGTGGGCCAGCCGGTACTGATCAGTGATCATCTCAACCTCACGGCGCGGTCGCCGCTGGTCGGTGCCCAGTTCGTCGACCTCGTCGACGCCTACTCCCCCAAACTTCGAGACCTGGCCCGGGAGATCGAGCCGACCCTGGCCGAGGGCGTCTATGCCGGGCTGCCCGGTCCGCATTACGAGACCCCGGCCGAGATCCGGATGCTGCGCACCCTCGGGGCGGATCTGGTCGGCATGTCGACGGTGCACGAGACCATCGCTGCCCGCGCCGCCGGCCTGCAGGTGCTGGGCATCTCGATGGTGACGAACCTGGCTGCCGGGATGACGGGTGAACCGCTCAGCCACGCCGAGGTCCTCGAGGCCGGGCGTCAGTCGGCAACCCGGATGGGTTCCCTGTTGGCTTCGGTGATCAGACAGATCTAACCGACGAGATACCGCTGCAGGGTGGGTCCGATCCAGTCGACGACCTCCTGGCGGGACATGGTGACCAGCGGCGGGAATTCCAGCACGTAACGGCACAACGCCATACCCAGGACCTGGGACGCGGCGAGGCTGGCCCGCACCGGCGTGTCGGGAGCGTCGCCGGTGGTCTGCGCTATCACCGGGGCGAGTTGCGCCGCGAAGATCGTGCGCATCCGCTCGGCAACGGCCTCGTTGGTAACGCCGGCCCGCAACAGGATCAGCAGCGCCTCGTCGCGCTCCCAGCGTTCGAGGAAATGCGCGGCCAGCGCGGCGCCGATCTCTTCGCGTGCGACCCGGGTGAGATCCGGTAGTTCCAAATCGAATTCGGCGGCAGCGGCGAACAGCCGCTCCTTGTTGCCGTAGTAGCGCATCACCATCGCCGGGTCGATCCCCGCGTCGGCCGCAATCGCCCGGATGGTCGCGCGCTCGTATCCGTCGGCGGCGAAGCGCTCCCGAGCCGCGGCGAGGATCACGGACTTGGTCTCGGCTGCCGGACGTCGCATGTCAACAAGTGTAGGTCAACAACCGTTGACAACCATTCCCGACAGGCCTACCTTGAAGTCAACAAGCGTTGACCAACAGTTGTTGACAAAGGAGTCGAAGATGCAAGCGCTCACCACCGACGTCCTGATCGTCGGAGCCGGACCCGTCGGCCTGACCGCCGCCATCGTGCTCATCCAGCACGGCCACGAGGTGACCATCGTGGATCGGCAGGCCGAGGGCACCAACACCTCGCGGGCGGCCGTGGTCCACCCCCACACCCTGGAATTGCTGGAGCCCTACGGCGTGGTCGCAGACCTCGTCGCTCGCGGCGTGCACACCCCGACCTTCGCCATCCGGGACCGCGACGATCTCCTGATCGCAGTGCCGTTCAGCGGCCTGCCGACCCGTTACCCGTACACGCTGATGATCTCGCAGGCCGACACCGAGGCGTTCCTCCTCGACCGGCTGGAAGAGCTGGGCGGCAAGGTCGTCCGCCCCGCTTCGGTCATCAGGATCCAGCAGACCGCCGACCAGGCAATCGCCACGTTCGCCGATGGCCAGCAGATCCGGGCCCGGTACCTGATCGGAGCCGACGGCATGCACAGCACGGTCCGCGACCAAGCCGGGATCGCGTTCAGCGGCGGCACCTACGGCGAGTCGTTCGCGCTCGCCGATGTCCGCCTGTCCGGTGGTGTAGCTGCCGGCATCCCCAACGATCAGGTGATCCTGTACTTCTCGCCGGCCGGGCTGGTCGTCGTCGCGCCACTGCCCGACGGGATGTACCGCATCGTCGCGACGGTGGACGAAGCCCCGCAGCAGCCGGACGTCGCCTTTGTGCAATCGCTTCTGGACGACCGCGGCCCGGTGGCCGAACCCGCGGTGGTCGAGGAGGTGGTGTGGGGTTCCCGGTTCCGCGTGCATCACCGCATCGCCGACGCGTTCCGCAACCGCCGCATCCTGCTGGCAGGCGACGCCGCACACGTGCACTCCCCCGCCGGCGGGCAGGGCATGAACCTCGGCATCGAGGATGCCGTCGTCCTCGGTGAGCACCTGGCGCAGGTGCTGGACGCCGGAGCCGGCGACGCCGTGCTCGACGAATACGCCGCCACCCGCCGTCACACCGCACGCGGTGTCGTCTCGATGACCAGCCGGCTCACCGAACTCGCCACCGCGTCCGCCCGCCGCCGCCCGATCCGCAATCGCGTCATGCGACTGGCCGGCAAGCTGCCCGTCGTCCGCCGGGCGCTGGCCTGGCAGTTGTCCGGCCTGAACCGGCGTTGAACAGGGAGAAGCTGATGAAACTGGTGAATGACCAACTCGCGGTACCGGTCCGGCTCATCCGACCGACGGACGAGGGATTTCTGATCCTGGCCGCCGAGGCCGGCCGCTGGGCCGGGCCGCTCCCCCTGCCGTCGCGCACCCGCCGCCGGCTGGCCGGCCACCTCGAACAGTGCGCGGCGAAGCTGGCTGAGCGCGATTACGTCGTCGAGGCCGTGGTGTTCCGGGGAGCGCTGCGACCGCCCGGCGAGGGCGCAGCGCTGCTGGCGCGCGCCGGGGTCCGCCCCGCCCGCTACGACCTGGTCGTCCTGATTCGCACCACCGATGTCGACGCGATCGACGACGTGCGAGCCGACGACGCCTACCGCGCCATGGTTTCCGAGATCCACCGGTGGGCAAGGCATTCCTACCAGCTGGCAGCGGACAACGCCGCCCGGATCGCCGACGTCGACCACACCGGCGACCGCTGGTTCCTGTTCAACTACTTTCACTGCGATTCAGCGGAAACCGTCTATGCCACGTGGGAATACACAGCCGGCTGGTTTCAGCGCCACACCCGCCTGCCGGACTCGACGCTGCTCGCCCCACGGCCAGGTGAACCGACGGACTACCGCGTGGTCAACCACGCCAGTTGGCCGACGCTGCGGGCGTTCCTACCGAGTCTGCTGCTCCGTCGCACGTTCCGAACCTTCGTGCTGGCCAACTTCAAGGCCAATACCGTGGCGGCCCAGCCGATCATCTATCGCCGGACCGCGGCCATCGGTTCGTCGGCATCCCGGTCGTGAGGCTCGTCGCGGCGCCGGACCAGCCGGGCCATGACCCGCGCCATGAGCGGGGCGGCGAACAACATCAGCAGCACCCGGAGCACCTGGGCAGCGATGATGAAGGTGACGTTGGACCCCGTCTCCACCGCGGTGGCGAGAACCGCGTAGACGCCACCCGGGCTGGTCGCCAGGTAGCCCTCCAATTGCGTCATCCCGGTGACGTTGGCCAGCAACACCCCGAGTCCGGCGGTCGCCACGCCGAGCACGACTATCAACGTCAGCGCCAGCGGAAGTATCCGGCCGATCGCCCGTAGCGAGTCGCGGGTGAAGGCAATGCCGGCCTGCCAGCCGATCACCATGTAGGCGGCCTGCACCAGCAGCACCGGAACGGCCAGCCCGAAGGACAGACCCGTGAGCTGCAGTGCCACCGTCAGAGCCAGCGGGCCGAGTAGTCCGGCGCCCGGCAACCTGGCCCAACGCCCGCCGACCACCCCGACCGCAACGATCACGGCAAGCATGCCCAGGCTGAAATACCAAGGCGCTGAGGCGGATTCACCCGGATCTGACGGCGGGTGCGACCGGTCGGCGTGGAAGACCAGGGTCACCACGAGCGGAATGGTCCCGGTGACCAGTGCCACCCGAAGATATTGGACGACGGAAACGACGCGATCGTCGCCGCCGAGTTCGCGGGCGATGGCCACCAGGCCCGACGCGCCCCCGGCCACGAGCGCGAGGGAGCCGGTCAGCGGACTGACGTCGCGGTGCAGACCGAGCAATCCGCCGGCGAGAATGCTGAGCAGCAGCGTGGCCACGGTGATCACCAGCACGATCAGCCAGTCCGATCCGAGCGCACTGACGGCGTCCCGATGGACCATCGTGCCGATGTAGACGCCCAGCACGCCCTGGGCGGCCACCCCCGCCGGGCGCGGCATCTGTTCCGGGGCGAGCGAGACCAGCGCCAACACGATGCCCACCGCGAGTCCGGCGAACAGCGCGGCCGAGGGTACGTCGACGAGGGTGAGCGGGACGGTGACGGCGACGGTCGCGACGAGAAGCAACACCCACCGCAGCATCCGTGTCATCCCCGTCATGCACCTCCACCCGAGATAATAAGGGATACCTTTGTAATATTCACGGTCCAATGGCATTCAAATGCTTCAATCGCGTCGAATACCAAGGTATAACTTTCCTATGGCGGCGACATCGGCGACTGAACTGCGCGAGTCGATGATGGCGGTGGCGCGGCAGATGCGGCGGCACCGTCCAGATCACGGCCTGACGTTGAGCCAGCTGGAACTGCTGGGCGAGGCCAGTCGCAGCGGAACCACCACCCCGGCCGAGATGGGTACGCGGCTGCATGTGCGGGCCCAGTCGCTGACCGACAGCATCAACGAACTGGTGCGCCGCGGCCTGATCGCGCGACGTCCCGACGACAACGACCGCCGCCGCCAGCTCATCGAGATCACCGCAGCAGGAACGGCGTTGCTGCAGGCCGACCGCGACGAACGCGACGCCTGGCTGCACGCCACGATGCGGGAGAACCTCACCGATCTGGAATTCGATCTGCTGATGCTGGTGGCACCGGTCCTGCGCAAGCTGGCGTACTCCGACGCCGCTGCGGGCACACTTGGGTCATGACCACCATCGCGACCGCTGCCGCCGAATGGATCGCGCATGACCCCGACCCTCAAACCGCGGCCGAACTGTCCTCCTGCACTCCCGAAGAACTCGACCGCCGGTTCGGCAATCCGCTGACCTTCGGCACCGCCGGGCTGCGCGGACCGTTGCGGGGCGGGCCCGATGCCATGAACCTGGCCGTCGTCATCCGCACCACCTGGGCACTGGCCCAGGTCCTCAAGGACAGATGCCTGGGCGGGTCGCACGTGGTGGTGGGCCGCGATGCCCGGCACCGGTCCGACGAGTTCGCCCTGGCAGCCGCCGAAGTCCTTGCCGCCGAGGGCTTCCAGGTTGTCCTGATGATGGCCGCGGTCCCCACACCGGTCGTCGCCTACACCGTTCGGCACCTGCCTGCCGTCGCCGGCATCCAGATCACTGCATCGCACAATCCGCCGACGGACAACGGCTACAAGGTGTTCCTCGACGGTGGCATGCAGATCATCTCGCCCGCCGACCGGGATATCGAAGCCGCGGTGGCCCGAGCGCCGTATGCAGACGAAATCCGCCGATCCCCAGTGGAAACCGGTGGGCGCCACCAGGTCTACGGCTATCTGGAGCGGGCCGCCCGGGTCCGCCGCAGCACCGGTTCGGTGCGGGTGGCGCTGACGCCGCTGCACGGAGTCGGCGGCGAGTACGCGCTTGATGCCCTGGCCCTGGCCGGGTTCGACGACGTGCACGTGGTCGAGGAACAGTTCACCCCCGACCCGGACTTCCCCTCGGTCAGCTTCCCCAATCCCGAGGAGCCGGGTGCGGTCGACGCGCTGCTGGCCCTGGCCGACGACATCGACGCCGAGATCGCCATCGCCCTTGACCCCGACGCCGACCGATGCGCCGTCGGTGTACCCGGCCCGGACGGATGGCGCATGCTCACCGGCGACGAAACCGGCTGGCTGCTCGGCGATTACATCCTGTCTCAACTCGAGCCCGGCCCGGTCAGCGAAGCCGCCCTGGTGGCCAGCACCGTGGTGTCCTCCCGGATGCTGGCCGCCATCGCAGCGGCGCACGGTGCCCAGCACGCCGAAACCCTCACCGGATTCAAGTGGCTGGCCCGCGCCCAATCGCCCGGCAACACCCTGGTCTACGCCTACGAGGAGGCGATCGGTCATTGTGTCGACCCGGCCTCGGTGCGCGACAAGGACGGGATCAGCGCGGCGATCCTGGCCGCTGATCTGACCTCCGCACTGCGCGCTCAGGGCCGCACCATGCTCGACGCCCTCGATGCACTGGCCAAGGCACACGGCGTGCATGTGACGGGCGCGGTCAGCCGCCACGTCGACGACGCCGAAACGGCCATGACCCGATTGCGCGAGGCCCCGCCGACCGAACTGGCCGGCATCGGCGTCACCGTCGACGATCTGCTGGAGCGGCGTGGACAACAACGCACCGATGCGCTGATCTTCACCGGTGATGACGCCGGTACCTCGGTCCGCGTGGTGGTACGCCCATCGGGGACGGAGCCGAAACTCAAGTCCTACACCGAAGTCCGGTGTACACCGACCGATGATCTGGATACCGCGCGGGCCCACGCCCAGAAGCTGAGCCAGGACCTCGCCGACGCGGCTGCGCGCTGGTAGCCGGAAACGTAATGCCGGACTGGACTTATCAACCGCTTCGCCCCATCGCGTCCGCCGTCATCGGTGAACATCGCACCCAACGCTGGGCGCTGCGGTTTCTGGCCACGCTGGTCGAGGCGGGCGGGTACCGCTGGATCCCCAGGGTTTTCGATCACCCGCCGGTCCCGCCCGAGTGGACAGGCCGCTTCGGGGCGGTGGTCCCGCCGTCGGTGGCGCGCGACGCCGTGCTGGTGTTGCCGGTCCAGAGTGCCAGCATCATCGAGATCGCGCCGGTGACCGCCGCCGACGTCGAAGCCGTACGTCGGGCCGCCACGGGTCGGCGCTGCCGTGTCGTCGCGCGGGTGGATTCTGCCGAGGTAGCCGAACTGATCGCCGCTGACGTCGACGAGGTGGCCGTCGGCGCAGCCCGTGGGCACCGCTACCTGAACGATCCGGATGTCGCCGCCGCCGTTGTGGCGCTCCAAGATCCGGACGTCATCGTGCTGGCCCGGCCGAGCGTGCTGCTCGCGACCGGTCCGGGCTGGTTCAACCGCGTGATCGAGGCAGCCTCGCAGACATCGACGCCGCCGCCGAGCCTGGCCGACGCCGGGCTCAACCCGTTTCGCTGGCCGGGCTGGCTGTGGGGTGTGCTGGCCGGACTCGGCTTGATGGTGGCGGGTGTCGGTGCCGGCGCCATCACGCTCGGTCCCGTGTTGCTGAGTTATGACCGTTCCTATCTCGGCCTCGGGCTGGATGGCCTGCGGCAGATCAACGACAACCTTGTGCATTTCATCCAACATGACCGGATCAGCATGGCGGGCAACATGATCGGCCTCGGCGCGCTGTACACCGGCCTGTCCTGGGGCGGCATCAGGCGCGGCTTGGCATGGGCGCGCACGGCCCTGCTCATCTCAGGACTCGTCGCGTTCCTCACGCTGTTCTACTTCGTCGGGACAGGCTTCGTCGATCCCCTGCACACGCTGGTGGTGGTGACGCTGTTCCCGATGCTGCTGGCCGCGGTCTGGAACAAGCCCGACCCGCCCCGATGGCGGTCACTGCCGGACGGTCCGGAGCCGCAGCGCCGTCGCGCATTGTGGGGACAGTTGCTGTTCATCGGCCTCGGCGCCGGGCTCGCCGTCGCCGGCGCGACCATCTCGTTCGTCGGACTGACCGACGTGTTCGTCAGCACCGACCTGGGCTACCTGCACACCCATGGCGCGACGCTGCGGGCCGCCGACCCGCAACTGCTCGGCTTCATCGCCCACGACCGGGCCGGATTCGGTGGGGCTCTGATCGGTTCCGGGCTGGCGATCGCACTGATCGCGCTGTGGGGATTCCGCCGCGGCGAGCGCTGGGTGTGGTGGTCGTTGTTGATCGGGTTCGTGACGGGCACGTTGCCGGCGCTGGCCGTGCACTATGCGATCGGGTACACGACCTTCATCCATCTGCTGCCGGTGTATGTGCTCATGCTGGCCACCGCGGCGGCACTGGTGTTGTCCCGGCCGTACCTGACGGCGACCGAGCCTCAGCGGCCTTAGCGCGGGCCGAACTGACGGTCCCCGGCATCGCCGAGCCCCGGGACGATGTAGGCGATCTCGTTGAGGCCCTCATCGATGGTTGCAGTGATCAACCGGATCTCGGGGGCGACCTTCTCCAGCGCGGCGATCCCCTGCGGAGCACACACCACACACACCGCGGTGATGTCGTCGGCGTTGCGCTCTTTCAGCAGGTTGAGGGTGTAGGCCATCGAGCCGCCCGTCGCCAGCATCGGGTCGAGCACGAACACCGACCGCGTGCTCAGGTCGTCGGGCAACGACGCCAGGTAGGGCGTCGGCTGGTGCGTCGACTCGTCGCGCGCCATCCCGACGAACCCGACCTGCGCCTCCGGGATCAGGGCGTGCGCCTGGTCGACCATCCCGAGCCCGGCCCGCAGCACCGGCACCAACAGCGGCGGATTGGCCAACCGCGAACCGGTGGTATCGGTCACCGGGGTGCGCACCGCGATCTGCTCGCAGGGCGCGTCCCGGGTCGCCTCGTACACCAGCATCATCGTCAGATCGCGCAGCGCCGCACGGAACCCGGCGTTGTCGGTCCGCTCGTCCCGCAGGGTGGTCAGCCGCGCGGCGGCCAGGGGGTGGTCGACGACGCGCACATCCATGCGCTGACCTTAACGGTCAGCGCCGTCGGCGTGCATGTCTATCCGGTGTCCACCCCACGGACTACGAGGACCACGGATTCTCAAGGGTCCGCTACGAGCTTTCGCGAATCAAGCTGAGGACACGCTCGTTCTTGTCCTCAAACGCTGGAGTTCTGATCATGACGAGAGTCGTAACCGCCCCGTCAGCCGATATCACGTCAGCGGCCGTCTCCGACGCGCAACTGGCGGCCCGGTTCGTCCGCGACGCCATGCCATTTCACTCCATCCTGCTGCGCACCGCGCGGCGGCTGACGCACAGCCAGGCCGACGCCGAGGACCTGGTTCAGGACACATTGATGAATGCCTACACCGGTTTCCACCGGTTCGAACCGGGCACCAATCTGCGTGCCTGGCTGTTCCGCATCCTGCACAACCGGTGGATCAGCACGCACCGCATGAAGCAGCGGCGTCCCGACACGTTCGCCGTCCCGGAGTTCACCGACAGCGACATGTTCGGCAGCGCAACCCATTCCACGACCCTCCAGCGCTCCGCCGAGGACCTCGCCCTCGATCTGTTCTGCGACGACCGGATCCGTGATGCGTTGCAGACGCTGCCCGAGGGTTTCCGAACAGTGTTGTACTACGCCGACATCGAGGGCTGCACATATGCCGAGGTCGCCGCACGCATGGGAATCCCCCTGGGAACCGTCATGTCACGCATAGCGCGCAGCCGCGAACGCCTGCGGGCCGCGCTCGCCGATGTCGCCGACGACCGCTGGATCCCCCACGAAGACGACGGCACCCGCAATGTCGCATGACGAACAACGAGAGGACACCATGGAATCGGGATCGACAGAACTCAACGGCTATCGCGCACTGGTCACCGGCGGCACCGCGGGCATCGGCTTGGCCTGTGCCGACCTGCTGGGCCGGGCCGGCGCGGACGTGACCATCACCGGGCGAGATGAACAACGGGGACGCGACGCCGCGGCCGCGCTCGGTGGGGACGTCCAGTTCGTGAGCGCCGACCTCGCCGACCTGGACTCGGTGCGATCGCTGGCGCAACGATGCGGCGAGCTCGACATCTTGGTCAACAACGCCGCGGCGTTTCCCGGAGCTCTCACCGTCGAACAGGATGTCGCCTCCTTCGAGCGGACTTTCGACACCAATGTGCGGGGCACCTATTTCCTCGTCGCGCAGCTGGTGGGCGGAATGCTCGAACGCGGCCGCGGCAGCATCGTCAACGTCACCTCGATGGTCGCGTCCAAGGGGGTGCCCGGTGCGTCGACCTACAGTGCTTCCAAGGCGGCCGTCGAATCTCTGACCCGCACCTGGGCCGCGGAATTCGGTTCCGGCGGAGTGCGAGTCAACAGTGTCGCGCCAGGGCCCACCCGCACCGAAGGCGTCGCGGCCCAATGGGGCGACACCAACGAGGAACTCGGCCGCGCCCTGCCCCTGGGCCGCACGGCCACCCCGGAGGAGATCGCCCACGCGGTGCTGTTCCTGAGCTCGCCGCGGGCGGCATTCATCACCGGCTCGGTGTTGCATGCCGACGGCGGTGGTACCGCCATCTGAGCGGGCAAGCACCGGAACGGCGGGCCGGGCAGCCAGGCGTACGCCGATTTCCACACCAGGGCAGCCACCCCGGCGCGCCAACAAGCCCTGGCGTGGGAAACGACGCGGGAGCACGACCACCCGAACGCGCCACGGATCACGCGGAACCGATCAGGGGCGGCGGACGTCCTAACCACATGACCGCCGAGCCCCTGCGCGCCGACATGACGGGCATCCACGCCCTCGGCGGCGCCTTCGACGCACACGCCGCCGATCTCAACGCGGTGGCCGCATCACTGCGGTCGATGCCGTCACCGGCGGGCGCCCTCGGCCCGATCGGCGAACGGTTCGTCGCCGCCTTCGCCGCATCCGTCAGCGCCCACATCGACGCGGTAGCGGCGCTGAGTGCCCGGGCCGACACGGGTGCCGTCAGCGCCGGGGCCACCGCCGCCGGCTACGACGCCGCCGGTCAGCTGGCCGCCGCACTGTTGCCTCGGGTATAGCCGTGCCCGCGTCCGCCGCCGCGCTGGCCACGCCGCTGTATGCGCTGCGTGACCTCCTGGGCAGTGGCGGGCCGGAGACGGCGCCCACCGTGACGGCGCTGGACGCGGCCCATTCCACCCTGTCGGATATCGCCGCGGCACTCGGCCGATCGTGGGAACGCGCCGCCGGCGACTGGTCGGGTACGGCGGCAACAGCGGCCGCCGGCTTCGCCGCAGGCACCGCGGCAGAGGTGACCGATCTGGCCGCACAGGCGCACGTACTGAGCGCTGCTGCCCGGCGTGCGGGCTCAGCCGTGACCGAGGCGAGGTCGCGACTGCAGGCCATCATCGACCGCTTCGAGGATCGCGCCGCGGCGTTGATCCCCCATCTCGACGAGCCCGGCGTGGCTGAGGAACTGCAGGCCGAGGCACGGCGCGCGGTCGCTGAGGCGTCGGCCGTCGTCGACGAACTACGCGCCGAACTGGACGATCAGGCCGGCGCGGTCACCGCTGGGATGCGCGCGGCCTCGGCGGGGCCACCGGCCGGCGCCCCGACGTCGCCGGGATTTCCGGGGGCCGGCTTCTCCGGGGCGGGGTTCTCGGGAGGCTCACCGCTGGGCGGCTGGGGTGGCGCCGCAGACCTACCGGTGGCATCGGGTGCCGATCGCTACGAAGCGCCGGCCGGGCTCCGCGACCCAGGCATGTTCGGCGAGGGCGTGGCGGTGCGGCTGCCCGACGGCAGTACCGCGGTGGCACCCAATGCCGTGGCAGCCAGCGCGGTGCGGCATGCGCTGACCCAACTCGGGGTCCCCTACCGGTGGGGCGGCACTGCGCCCGGCGTCGGCCTGGACTGCAGCGGGCTCACTCAATGGGCCTATCACGAAGCCGGGCTGGACATTCCGCGGCTGGCCCAGGAGCAGGACATCGGCAAGGCGGTCTCGGCGGCGACTCTGCGCCCGGGTGACCTGGCGGTATGGGACGGCCATGTCGCCATGATCGTCGGCGAAAATACGATGATCGAGGCCGGTGACCCGGTCAAACTGTCGCCCGTCCGAACGACGAATGCCGGGCAGGGCTTTCAGGGCTTCTGGCGACCGACGGTGTGATGCCACCCGAACCGGCCCCCGAACGGGACACAACCTGACTGGCGTCAGAGGCGTCCCATTAGGCTGTGCCGCATGGCTGCTGACATCGTGCCGATCAGGCTCGGGCTGACGAAGGGCGACCTCTACACACTGTGGGCTCCGCGTTGGCGGGATGCCGGTGACGAGTGGGAGGCCTTCCTCGGCGAGGGTGACGCCCTGTTCGCCTTCGAATCGGTCGCTGACCTCGCGGCATTCGTCCGCACCAACACCGACAACGATCTGGCCGACCACCCGACGTGGGAGAAGCTGACCGCGGCCAACGCCCACAAGCTGCAACCGGCCGACGACCGTGAATACGACATCGTCGGGCTGCCGGACCTGGTCGCCGACAAGCCGACCGAAGAGTCCGTCGCGACCGTGCACCGCACGCTGGTGGTGGTCTCCTCCATCGGCTCGGTCTGTGAACTGGCGGCCATCAGCAAGTTCTTCAACGGCAACCCGGTGCTCGGCACGGTCGGTGGCGGACTGGACGGCTTCACCGGCCGCTCCGGGCGCAAGCGTTGGGCCGAGATCGAAGCCGTGATCGCCCGGGGCTGGGACGGCGTGCTCGACGCCATCGACGAGATCGTCACCGTTCCCGAGGACATCGACGAAGCCGCGGTGAAGAAGGCCGAGGCCGAGCTCGAGGAAGACGCTCCCGAGGAGGACGAGGACGACCTCGCCATCGGCGCTGACACCGAAGATTCCGAGGGCGACGACAACGAAGACGACGAGGACGCCGAACCCGCGCGCAGCGTTGCCGACACCGCTGTCCTCGGTGACGACGAGGACTTCTGGCACAAGGTCGGTATCGACCCGGTGCGCATCATGACCGGCTCAGGAACCGTCTACACCCTGCGCTGCTACCTCGACGACGATCCGGTCTTCCTCGGCCGCAACGGTCGCATCAGCGTGTTCAGCTCCGAGCGGGCCCTGGCTCGCTACCTGGCCGACGAGCACGACCACGACCTGTCGGACCTGGCCACCTATGACGACATCAGGACCGCCGCCACCGACGGCTCCCTGCGGGTCGAGGTCGCCGAGGAGAACGTCTACGTCCTGTCCGGCATTTCCGATGACATCGCCGACGGACCCGACGCGGTCGACCACGACCAATTGGAGTTGGCCGTCGAGCTGCTGCGTGACGTCAGCGACTACTCCGAGGACAAGACCGTCGACGAGACGCTTGCCGAGACGAAAGCCCTCGGCAAGTTCGTGAGCTATGTGCTCGGCGACGAGGGCGCCCGCAAGCCCGACGCGCCGTACGCCCAGGCCGTCGAGCAGTGGGACGCGTTGGAGCGTTTCGTGGAATCGCGCCTGCGGGCGGAGTAGAGCTCAGGACACGCGCTTCAGGTCGTCGTACCCTTCGATGTACAGCCCGTCACCCGCCCAGGTGACGATGTGGACATCGTCGGGGAACTGCCAGGTTCGTTGGCCGGTCGCGGTGTCGTAGGCGCTCACCGGCCCGTCTCCGCTTCCCACGATCTGCTTGCCGTCGGTGGCGATAATGAAGCCTGAGATCTCTGCACGGTCGACAAACGCACCCGTTCCGTCATTGCAGCCTCGTACTCGCACGCCACCGGCACGCGTGCCCACCTCCGAGTACGACAAGACACACAACCCGCCGACGCCTTCGAGGGAGACCAAGGTGTCGGACGTCATCGGAATCTGCTGGGACCACGTCAATTCTCCGGTGAGCGGGTCCACTCCGGCGATCTCGCGCTTCTCCTCGCTGTACACGATCGGCGACGTGACGCCCGACATTGTGTACGGTACCGAGCCGTTGAAGCTGAATATCGGGGTGGCGCCGGGAAGCCGATAACCGCGGTCCTCCGGAATCCTCCACGCCAGCTTTCCGGTGAACGAGTAGAAATCGATGCGCTGTCTCGGTAACCCGCTCCGCATGATCGGCCCGCTCCGCTGCGACACCGCGATGCCCCGACTGGTGGCGATGACACTGTCGACCGCCCCGATGGAGAACAACTCGCTACCGGTTTTGGCGTCGTAGAACTTGGTACTCAAACCGCCCCGCTCTTGTTCCGCCACCACGCCTTGGTCCAAGAACACCGACGTCTGTCCAGGCATCGGCTTGGTCCAGAGTTGCTGTCCCGAATCGTCGAACACGGTGAGGCTCTGCTGATGGCTGGAATACGCGAGCAAGCCGGAACCGCTGTAGGTCCGTGGGAGTCCTCCTCCTTGATTCGGTGCCACGTTCTTCGTGGCGCCGGTGGCCACATCCAGAAGTGCCGCGCTCTTGTCAGCGGCAACGCAGAGGGCGGTGGCGCCCGACGTGCTGAAGACGCAGTTCGTAAACACGCCCGGCTTTAGCCATTTCTGCGAGCCGTTGCCGGCATCCAGCGCGGTGAAGGAATCGTTCAGATTGACCAGGACGGTCTTGGTATCGCCACCGACAACCCTGGTAAGCCCACGTGGGCTGCCCCCACCCAGCGGATAGCTCCACAGCGGAACGCCAGGGGCCGCGCCGAGCGAGGGCAGCTTGACCGCGGTAGGCGGACGCTCCACCCCAGCGATCTCAGCCTTGCCCGCAGCAGTATCGGCCTCCGACAACCCTGAGTCAGAGCCAGACATCCAGTACACAACCGAGCCGACCAATGCCAGCACGACAACCACTGCGGCAACGACGATTCCGATGACCTTGCCGCGTCCGCGGCGATCCTCCGGGGGCTGCGGACTGAACTGATGTGGGTATCCGCCGTAGGGCGGTTGCTGGCCCCATCCCTGCGATGCGGGAGTCGTAGGAAATCCAGGTGCGGCGCCGAAGACCGGGGGCGCACCGGGTTGTACCGCGGGAGTATCGAACGGCGACCCGCTCATGCCTGGTGCCTGCTGACCATCGTTGTCGCCCCACGGCGAACTCCCCCACGGGTTCACGTTGGGAGTGTATTTGACAGGTCCTGGGGTGAGCCGATGAGTTCTGGCCGCGCCGGCGGTCAGATCACTCATGACCGCATCGACCAGCCTTTCCACGCACACCGTCGAGGTTCCCGGGGCTCGCCTACACTACGAGGTGCGCGGGGAGGGCCCGCTGTTGCTGATCCTCGGCGCGCCGATGGCCGCCGCCGAATTCGCGCCGCTGGCCCACGCGCTGGCCGGTGACCGCACCGTGGTGACGGCCGACCCGCGCGGCGTCGCCCACAGTTCCCTCGACGATCCGACCGAGAACTCCATCCCGGAGCGCCGGGCCGATGACGTCGCCGCGATCCTCGACGATCTGAACGCCGACTCCGCTGACGTGTTCGGCTCGTCCGGCGGTGCGGTGACCGGCCTGTCATTGGTGGCCCGCCACCCCGAACGGGTGCGCATCCTCGTCGCGCACGAGCCTCCCGTGCTGGAGTTGCTGCCCGACGCCGCCGCGCAACGCGCCGCCACCGAGGACATCATCGCCACGTTCAACCGCGACGGGATGTTCGCGGCCTGGGGCAAGTTCATGGCCAACGCCGGCTTCGACGTACCGCCCGGTGCACCGGAGATGCCCGCGCCGAGCGATCAGGAACTGCGCGACGCGGACCACTTCTTCAACCACGAACTCCGCGCCACCACCCGCTTCCTGCCCGATGTCGCCGCGCTCAAGAACGGACGGGTCGTGCTGGGACTCGGTGAGGAGTCCGGGCGCCTGTTGACGAAGCGGACCACCATGGCACTGGCCGACCTGCTGGGCGTGCGCCCGGTGAAGTTCCCCGGCGACCATGGTGGATTCATGGCTGCGCCAGGGACTTTCGCCGACGTACTCCGTGGGGTGTTGCGCGACTGACCTGTCCGCCGAAGGTCAGTGTTTGATGACCTTCGGCGGCTGCCAGGTGCCGTTGAGCGCCTCCTCCTTGGGCCAGTACAACCGCAGGATCATCTGGAACGGTCCGTCCGGCGCCGGCAGCCAGTTCGCCTCTTTCTCTGCGCCGGGCGACTGATTCTGCACGTAGATCGTGACGCCACCGTCGGGATCTTTGACCAGACTCGGCAGCATCGGCGAATTGATGAGGTACCGGTTGATCGGGTTGGCCACCAACAGGCTCTGCGGCATCTTGTACATCGTGGTCGACCAGAAGGAGTTGACCGGTGGCAACTGCCCGGGCGCGAACCGCACGGTGTAGTTGTTGTTCCCGGCCAACGGTGCCCCGGTCGAGTCGACGGCCAGCACCGGGTAGATGGCCTCCTGCGCGGTGTTGCCGTAGATGCCCAGCACCGCGGCAGCCATGCGGTAGAGGTAGTTGTCCTTCAACGCTTCCCGCGTGCCGAACAGATCGGCCGACGTCACCTGGCCGGAATCCAGCTTGTCTTTCTTGAAGGTGTTGACCTCGGCCCAGGCGTCGGCCATCCCGTCCTGCACGGCTTGCAGGGTTTCCTTGCTCATGGTGTCGGAGTTGAAGTCGCCGTCGGGGCCGATTCCGATGGTGGCGAATCGAGCCCGAAGATCCTTCTCGGAAGGCACTTCTGGCGCGTATTTCAGAAGAAAGTTGAGGATCTGGAAGAACTTCGGCGACGTCTTCTGCTCATCGGGGGTCAGCGGCGCGATGAAGTCCACCGCAGGAGCGGTCGATGCGGGCTGCTTGGCGAACGCCGAGAGCGGCTCGACGGTGTAGCCGGCCTGGATCTTCTTGACATTGTCGATGTCCTTCGGATCGAACAGCTGCGTGCGGTAGATGACCAACGCAAAATCGGTGTCGGAGCGGATCACCTCGGTGATGCCGGATGGCTTGTCGCCCTTCCAACTCGGGCCGGCCAGCAGGTACTTGCCGCCACCGTTCCCGGTGGCGCGACTGCCCACGTAGGCGAAGTTATAGGTGTAGCTGTCGATGAACTGCAGCGAGTAGTACCGGCCTGCCTCGATCGGCGGCACAGTGAGCACCAACGGTTCTGCGCGTAGGTCAGCGCCCAACATCGTGTACGGAGTATCGGAGTTGGGTGTCTGGATCGTGGTGTCCTCGGGCGTGAACACCCGCGCGATGCTGTGCGTCTGGTTCCAGTCACCCTTGTACTGGGGGTTGGCCTTGTCGACGAAGTAGGCGTGCTGGATGCGATACGAATCGACCATCGGGAAGCCGTATATGTAAGCCTGCTTGACGATCTCGCGCACCGTCTCCGGTGTCGGCGCCGCGCCGGGCGACTCCTTGGCCCCACCACAGCTGACCACGGCCGCAAGCAGCAGGGCGGTCAGTCCGAACGACAAATACTTCATCCATCACTCCTGATCGAGTCGAAACTGGCACTGGCGCGGCAGATCCACTGCCGCGCCAGGTCGAAATTGTCTTTCTCAGCAGGGGTCGCCGGGAGGGGTGAAGTAGGGAACGCCTTCGACGGTGTAGCACGGAACTTCGCCCGGTACGTAGGGGACATGTGCGGCCGCGATGGCCGCGCCGGTAGCTACATCGCCGGCGATGTTGGTGCAGCCTCCGGCGGCGAAATGGCGTCCGTCTGCTCCGGCGCAGACGTCGGCGCCGGCGGTCGGTACCGCGACAACCGGAAGGAGCACCGCCGCCGTTGCCAGCACTGCGCCGGACAACACCGTGGTGAGGGGTCGGGCCATGAGGTCTCCTCGTTGATCCGGGCACGATCTTGCGTCGGGCCTGCTGGATTGTCGCAGCCGTAAACGCTGTTGTTACAGCGTTTCGACTGGAAATTTTCGGCGAGGAGAATTTGCCCGACGCGGTAACTCAGCCGACCAGGACCGCGTACCGGGGTTTGATCACCTCGTCGATGATGGCGAGCCGTTCATCGAAGGGAATGAACGCCGACTTCATCGCATTGATGGTGAACCGCTCCAGGTCGCTCCAGCCGTAGCCGAAGGCCTCGACCAGGCGCAGCATCTCCTGGCTCATGGTGGTGTCACTCATCAGCCGGTTGTCGGTATTGACGGTGACGCGGAACCGCAGCCGGGCCAGCCGGTCGAACGGATGCTCGGCGATGCTGGGCGCCGCCCCGGTCTGCACGTTGCTGCTGGGGCACATCTCCAGCGGAATTCGCTTGTCCCGCAGGATGGATGCGAGCCGGCCCAGATGCTGGGTGCCGTCGTCGAACTCGGTGATGTCATCGACGATGCGCACCCCATGGCCCAGCCGGTCAGCCCCGCAGAATGCGATGGCCTCGTGGATGGACGGCAAGCCGAACGCCTCACCGGCGTGAATGGTGAAGCGCGCGTTGTTACCTCGCATGTATTCGAACGCGTCGAGGTGCCGGGTGGGCGGGTACCCAGCCTCGGCTCCGGCGATGTCGAAACCGACAACACCCTTGTCGCGGAAGCGGATTGCCAGTTCGGCGATCTCCCGGGAGCGGGCAGCGTGACGCATCGCGGTGACCAGGCAGCGCACGGTGATGGTGCGCCCCTCGGCAGCGGCCGCCTTCTCGCCGTCGGCGAAGCCGGCCAACACGGCGTCGACCACGTCGTCGAGCGACAGGCCGCGATCGATGTGTAGTTCGGGGGCGAACCGGATCTCGGCGTAGACGACGTTGTCGGCGGCGAGGTCCTCGACGCACTCGTAGGCGACGCGGTGCAACGCCTCCGGGGTCTGCATGACCCCGACGGTGTGGGCGAACGGTTCCAGGTAGCGCACCAACGAGCCGCTGTGCGCGGCGGTGCGGAAGAACGTGGCCAGCTCGTCGACCTCGGTGGCCGGCAGGTCGTCATAGCCGAGCTGACCGGCCAGATCGAGCACCGTGGCCGGCCTCAGGCCGCCGTCGAGGTGGTCGTGCAGCAGGGCCTTGGGAGCGTGCTGGATCTTGTCCAGACTCAGCGGCGTACTCATGCCCCCATCATGCGCGTCAGCGGCGCCGCTGCGCCGTCGAAACCGGGTCGCGGCGGGTGACGATCAGACCAATACCGGCCTATTTGTGAGTGTCCGCGGATTGGCGCCGCGTCAGCCGATCCGGTCGATGATCAGGGGCCGCTGCATGGGCGCGGTGTCGCCGACCGTCCAGGCGCCGTCGAGTTCAGCCAGAGCACCGGGCAGCCGCTCGGGCGTTTCGGTGTACAGAGTGAACAGCGCCTCGCCCGCGGCGACCGGCTCTCCCGGCGTGCGGTGGATCCGCACGCCCGCGCCGAACTGCACCGGTTCGCCCGGCTGGGTACGGCCGGCACCCAACCGCCACGCGGCCAGCGCCACGCCCATGGCATCGAGATCGCCCATGATGCCGCCGTGCGGGGCTGTCACGGTCTCCGTGGCCGTCCCGATCGGTAGCGGGTGGGTCAGATCCCCGCCCTGGGCCGCCACCAGCGCACGGAAGCAATCCATCGCGCTGCCGTCCCGCAGGGTCTCGGCCGGGTCGGAGTCACCGATGCCGGCCGCATCGAGCATCTCCGTCGCGAGCGCCAGCGTCAGCGCGACCACGTCGGACGGCCCGCCGCCGGCCAGGACCTCCAGCGACTCGCTGACCTCCACGGAGTTGCCGACGGTCCGGCCCAGCGGGCAGTTCATGTCGGTGAGAAGGGCCCGGGTCGGCACCCCGTTGGCATTGCCGAGGTCGACCATGGTCGCCGCCAGCTCACGCGACTCGGCCTCGGTCTTGAGGAACGCGCCACGGCCGACCTTGACGTCGAGCACCAGGGACCGCGCCCCTTCTGCCAGCTTCTTGCTCATGATGGAACTGGCGATCAGCGGCAGTGAGTCGACCGTCGAGGTGATGTCGCGCAATGCGTAGATCTTCCGGTCGGCCGGCGCCAGCTCGCCTGCGGCGAAGATCGCCGCCCCGATGTCCCGAAGTTGTTGCCGGATCTGGCCTTTCGACAATTCGGCGGTGAAACCCTGGATCGCCTCGAGCTTGTCCAGCGTGCCGCCGGTATGCCCGAGCCCGCGCCCGGAGGCCTGCGGGACGCTGGCACCACAGGCCATCACAACCGGCAGCAGCGGAATGGTGATCTTGTCCCCCACCCCGCCCGTGGAGTGCTTGTCCACCAGGGCCAGTGGGCGGCTCGGCGCGGCCGCACGGCGGAGATCAGAGAAGTCGAACCGCTCCCCGGAATTGACCATGGCCGCCGTCCACCGGGCAATCTCGGCCGGCGTCATCCCCTTCAGGAAGATCGCCATCAGTAGCGCCGACATCTGTTCGTCGGCGACCCGTCCATGGGTGTAGCCGTCGATCACCCAATCGATCGCGGCGTCGGACAGAACACCGCCGTCACGCTTGGTTCGGATCACGGTAGGTGCGTCGAGATGCGACATGGCCGCCAACCTACTCGCCAGTAACCCGGAGTTGTTGGACCACTTGGCCTTACCTACGCTCCAGGTCGTCGGGCCCGAAGGCGTCGGGCAGCAGCTCGCCCAGCGGCCGCGGGCCCCGGGGATGGTCGATCAGCAACTCGGGGCCGCCGTGCTCGAGCAGCACCTGCCGACAGCGCCCGCAGGGCATCAACGCGCCCCCGTCCGGGCCCACACACGCCAGTGCGATGAGCCTTCCGCCGCCCCCGGAATGCAGGGCGCAGGCCACAGCACACTCGGCACAGAGACCTAGGCCATATGAGACATTCTCCACATTGCAGCCGGTGACGACGCGGCCGTCGTCGACGAGGGCGGCAGCCCCCACCGGGAACCCCGAATAGGGGGCGTAGGCGCGAGAGGAAGCCTCGATCGCCTTGTAACGCAACAGGTTCCAGTCGACATCAACAGTCATGCGGCCACCCCCGGCAAAGGTTCTGAATGCATTCCGAAACCCCAATTCCCGACCCGCACAGTAAGATAGGTAAGCCTAACTTTCTCGCGTTTTTGCGGTAGAACGGCTCAACCGTAATTCCTTCGCCAGTACAAATGGGTTTAGAGTCGCCCCGAGGTTTGGGGCTAATTCACAGGCAGGTCCCGAACGTCCACCGAAGACGTTGGAGGGCGAGATGAGTACTCAGACGGAGGTGCCGGCTCCGCAACCCAGGAAAACCCGTCGGCGCACCCTGTACAAGGGTGACCCGGGAATGTGGTCCTGGGTATTGCACCGTATTACCGGTGCCACGATTTTCTTCTTCCTGTTCGTACATGTCCTTGATACCGCGCTGGTCCGGGTGAGCCCGCAGGCCTACAACGAGGTCATCGAGACGTACAAGACGCCCATCGTCGGACTGATGGAGATGGGCCTGGTCGCCGCGGTGCTCTTCCACGCACTGAACGGCATCCGCGTCATCCTCATCGACTTCTGGCAGCAGGGTCCCCGCTACCAGCGGCAGATGCTCGCGGTCGCCGTCGGCGTCTTTGCCGTGGTCCTCATCGCAGCACTAGGAGTTCTCGGTATGCACATGGCGGAGCGGTTCCTGTGAGCGCGCCAGGAGCGGGCGAGTCGCGGTTGGGCCGTCCGGCGCCGGTGATGGAGCGCGAGCACGACCGGCCGGCCGCGCTGGACCACCCACGCGCACCCCGTCGCCCCCGCGGTATCCCCTACTTCGAGAAGTACGCCTGGCTGTTCATGCGGTTCTCCGGCCTGGCGCTGGTGTTCCTCGCACTTGGCCACCTGTTCATCATGCTGATGTGGCAGGACGGCGTGTACCGCATCGACTTCAACTACGTCGCACAGCGCTGGGCGTCCCCGTTCTGGCAGATCTGGGACATGGCCCTGCTGTGGCTCGCGATGATCCACGGGGCCAACGGCCTGCGCACCATCATCGGCGACTATGCCCGTAAGAACGTCACGAAGTTCTACCTGAATTCGCTGCTTCTGCTGGCGACAGGGTTCACGTTGGTTCTGGGTACCTACGTCCTGGTCACCTTCGACCCGAATATTGGGGGTTAACCAATGATTCAGGAACACCGCTACGACGTCGTCATCGTCGGCGCCGGCGGCGCCGGCATGCGCGCTGCCGTCGAGGCCGGCCCGCGCGTCCGTACCGCAGTGCTCACCAAGCTGTACCCGACCCGGTCCCACACCGGCGCGGCCCAGGGCGGCATGTGCGCCGCACTGGCCAACGTCGAAGAGGACAACTGGGAATGGCACACCTTCGACACCGTCAAGGGCGGCGATTACCTCGCTGACCAGGACGCCGTCGAGATCATGGCCAAGGAGGCCATCGACGCGGTGCTGGACCTCGAGAAGATGGGCATGCCGTTCAACCGGACGCCCGAGGGCCGCATCGACCAGCGCCGGTTCGGCGGGCACACCCGCGACCACGGCAAGGCCCCCGTGCGCCGGGCCTGCTACGCCGCCGACCGCACCGGCCACATGATCCTGCAGACGCTGTACCAAAACTGCGTCAAGCACGACGTGGAGTTCTTCAACGAGTTCTACGCCCTGGACATCGCGCTGACCGATACTCCGGCGGGCCCGGTGGCCACCGGCGTCATCGCCTACGAGCTGGCGACCGGCGACATCCACATCTTCCACGCCAAGGCGGTCGTCTTCGCCACCGGCGGTTCGGGCCGGATGTACAAGACCACCTCCAACGCCCACACGCTGACCGGTGACGGCCTGGGCATCATCTTCCGCAAGGGACTTCCCTTGGAAGACATGGAGTTTCACCAGTTCCACCCGACAGGCCTGGCCGGCCTGGGCATCCTGATCTCCGAGGCCGTGCGCGGCGAGGGCGGCCGGTTGCTCAACGGCGAGGGTGAGCGGTTCATGGAGCGCTACGCGCCGACGATCGTCGACCTTGCGCCGCGTGACATCGTCGCCCGGTCGATGGTGCTCGAGGTGCTCGAAGGCCGCGGTGCCGGACCGAACAAGGACTACGTCTACATCGACGTGCGTCACCTCGGCGAGGACGTGCTCGAGGCCAAGCTGCCCGACATCACCGAGTTCGCCCGCACCTACCTGGGTGTGGACCCGGTGACCGAACTGGTGCCGGTCTACCCGACCTGCCACTACGTCATGGGCGGCATCCCGACCACGATCCACGGCCAGGTGCTGCGCGACAACACCAACGTCATCCCCGGCCTGTACGCCGCCGGTGAATGTGCGTGTGTGTCGGTGCACGGCGCCAACCGCCTCGGCACCAACTCGCTGCTGGACATCAACGTGTTCGGCCGCCGCGCCGGTATCGCCGCCGCCGAGTACGCCGCCAACCACAACCACGTCGACCTGCCGGAGAACCCGGCCGACATGGTGGTCGGCTGGGTCGGCGACATCCTGTCCGAGCACGGCAACGAGCGCGTCGCCGACATCCGCACTGCCCTGCAGCAGTCGATGGACAACAACGCCGCGGTGTTCCGCACCGAGGAGACGCTCAAGCAGGCGCTGACCGACATCCACGCACTCAAGGAGCGCTACGCGCGAATCACGGTGCACGACAAGGGCAAGCGCTACAACAGCGACCTGCTCGAGGCGATCGAGCTGGGCTTCCTGCTGGAGCTGGCCGAGGTCACCGTGGTCGGGGCGCTCAACCGCAAGGAGTCCCGCGGCGGGCACGCGCGTGAGGATTACCCCGATCGCGACGACACCAACTACATGCGCCACACCATGGCCTACAAGGAGGGCAGCGAGCTGCTGTCCGACATCCGGCTGGACTACAAGCCCGTGGTCCAGACGCGGTACGAGCCGATGGAAAGGAAGTACTAGACCGTGAGTGCACCTGTCATCGACAAGCCCGAAGCCGGCGATCCGCCGCTGCCCCCGGTCCCCGAGGGCGCGGTCATGGTCACCCTCAAGATCGCCCGGTTCAACCCCGAGGACCCCGACGCCGCGGGCTGGCAGAGCTTCCGGGTTCCATGCCTGCCCTCGGACCGGCTGCTCAACCTGCTCCTGTACGTGAAGGGCTACCTGGACGGCACGCTGACCTTCCGGCGCTCCTGCGCCCACGGTGTGTGCGGCTCGGATGCCATGCGGATCAACGGCGTGAACCGGCTGGCCTGCAAGGTTCTCATGCGGGATCTGCTGCCCAAGAAGGCGAGCAAGCAGCTCACCATCACCATCGAGCCGATCCGCGGCCTGCCCGTGGAGAAGGACCTCGTGGTGGACATGGAGCCGTTCTTCGACGCGTACCGCGCGGTGAAGCCGTACCTGATCACCAGTGGTAACCCGCCCACCAAGGAGCGCATCCAGAGCGCCACCGACCGGGCCCGCTACGACGACACCACCAAGTGCATCCTGTGTGCGTGCTGCACCACGAGCTGCCCGGTGTACTGGAGCGAAGGGTCGTACTTCGGCCCCGCTGCGATCGTCAACGCGCACCGGTTCATCTTCGATTCGCGTGACGAGGCGGCCGCCGAGCGGCTGGACATCCTCAACGAGGTCGACGGTGTGTGGCGCTGCCGCACCACCTTCAACTGCACCGAGGCCTGCCCGCGTGGCATCCAGGTGACCCAGGCGATCCAGGAGGTCAAGCGCGCGCTGATGTTCGCGCGCTAGGCCTGTCGCCGACCCTGCTTACCGGGCGTCGATTCTGCGCTCAGATCGTGTTTTCGAGGGGAATCACGATCTGAGCGCAGCGTCGGCGCCCGTTTTGCATTCTCGCGCCCCGGCGGTCACACCCGCTGTCACACATTTCGGGGCCATCTCGTCTAACGGGTATGACCGAGACCAAGACACGAATTCCTGCTGTAACCCCCAAACAAGCCGGCCTGCTGACCCGAGCCATGTACTGGTACGCCAAGCGCCAGTTCGGTGAGGTGCCTGAGCCGTTCGCGGTGGCTGCCCACCATCCGCGTCTGCTGGTCGCCAACGGTGTCCACGAGATGCTGCTGCAGGGCGGCTCCAAGAAACTGCCCGCCACGGTTCGCGAGCTCGCGGTGTTCTGGACCGCCCGCACCGTCGGCTGCTCGTGGTGTGTGGACTTCGGCTCCATGCTGATGCGGCTGGAGAACCTCGACGTGGAACGGCTCAAGTCGATCGACGACTACGCCACCTCGCCGCTGTTCACCGATGACGAGCGCGCCGCGATCGCCTATGCGAACGCGATGACCACCGACCCGCACACCGTCACCGACGAGCAGGTGACCGATCTGCAACGCCGGTTCGGCGACGACGGCGTGATCGAGCTGACGTATCAGATCGGGGTGGAGAACATGCGGTCGCGGATGTACTCGGCGCTGGGCATCACCGAGCAGGGCTTCAACTCCGGGGATGCGTGCCGGGTGCCCTGGGCCGACGAGCGCTCGCGCGAGGAGCAGTGACTCCGGAGTAAGCGCGGGCGCTGGCTTCAGGATGCGGCCAGGTGGTAGAACACGTTACAGAAACAGCGGCCCCTGCTGCTGAAACCACCTGCTCAGCGAGGAGCGCCCATGCACTGGTACACCGGCAACACGTTCTACGACACCGTGTTGACCGCGGCCTTCGCGTTCGCCGTATTCGTGATCATCGGCGGCTTCTTCGCCCAGAGCTCCTATGGGCGTTTCTCGACGACGAAACTCGGCCTCAACCTCAACCCGAAGCTCGGCTGGTGGCTGATGGAGATTCCCGCGACCGTGGTGTTCTTGATCAGCTACCTGGCCGGGCCGCACCGATTCGAGCCGACGTCCCTGGTACTGGCGGGAATCTGGATGCTGCACTACGCCAACCGGGGCTGGTTCTTCCCGCTGGCGATCCGCCAGGTGCCGGGCAAGCGGGGCACCTTCAACGTCTCGGTGATCGTGATGGGCATGCTCGTGACCTCCATGCACGGCTACCTCAACGGGACCCTGTTCAGCCACGACTTCTTCGGGCAGTACACCACCGCCTGGTTGACCGACCCGCGATTCCTGGCGGGGTTGGTGATCTACCTGTGCGGGTTCGCGTTGCTGGTCAACTCCGAGTCGATCGTGCGAAATCTGCGGGACAAGAAGAATCCGGGTGGTGCCGAGTACCGGATCCCGTTCGGTGGCGGCTTCCGGTTCGTCACCAGCCCGGCGTATCTCGGTGAGATCATCGCCTGGTCCGGTTTCGCGCTGCTGACCTGGGCCCTGCCCGGCGTTGCGATCCTGTTGATCACCGCAGGAAATCTGATTCCCCGGGCGCTGGGCACCCACGGTTGGTACCAGGAGAAGTTCCCCGAATACCCCACCGACCGCAAGGCGTTGATCCCCTACGTCCTGTGAGCGTCACGCCTCCGCGGGCGTGATCTCGATGTAAGCCGTTGGTACCCTGGCCAGTTGGCTGCCGTAGTCGAGGCTGCGCTCGAACACCTTCATCGGCGCACTCCAGTTGGCGGCGATCACCGCCTCGGCGTGGGCGTGTTCGGCCTCGGGCAGGATGCGCGCCACGCCGGCGACGACGGGTCCGCTGGGCTTACCGCGTAGATTGCTCGCGACCACAAGGACTTTCGGGTTGTTGCGGATTCGCTTGACCTTCCCGGTCGACGGATCGGTGCGCACATAGATCTTGCCGCCGGCCACACCGTGGTTGATCGGGCTGGGCATCGCCTCACCCGAGCGCTTGAAGGTCACCAGCACGATCTGGCGGTACTTCTCGAAACCGGAGAAGTCCGATCCGGTGGGCGCGCCGATGTCGAAGGCGTCGCGATGGCGCATCTTGTCCATGCCGCGGAACATCATTCGGCTGAACGTGTGGGCCAAGGTGCCCGGTTCGTTCGGCATCACTGGCCACCTCCGTGCTCGGCACCCCCGCGAAGGGGCGATCCGGTGAACTTGTCAGGGTTGGCGATGTCCCACACCGCGCAGACCAAGCCGTCGCGAACGGTGAAGATCGTGACCCGCGGCATCATCTCGGGATACCCGTCCCCGGCGGGCGCGCCTGCCGTGTAGACCCCCAGCTGGCCGTTGACGAGGGCAAATTGACTGCCGGCCAACCAGTTCGGGCCGTACTTCGTGGACAGGCCGAGGATGAACCGGGCCACCTTGTCCGGCCCGTGGATGACACGGGCAGCGGTCGGGGCGCGACGGTTCGAATCGCCGGTGAACGTGACGTCGGGGTGCAGCAGCCGTACGACGGCATCGAGCTCCCCCGACGCCAGCGCGGCCATCAGCTCACCGGCGACCTGGTTGTGCAGGTCGTCGGGCGACGAAGCAGGCGGATTGTCGGAGACCGCGCGGCGGGCCCGCGAGGCCAGCTGGCGGGCCGAGGCATCGCTGACGCCGAGCACGCCGGCAACCTCGCTGAAGGGCAGGCCGAACCCGTCGTGCAACACGAACGCCACCCGCTGATCGGGGGTGAGCCGCTCCAGCACCACCATCGCGGCGAACCGGGCGTCCTCCCCCGCCACCACGCTGGTGAGCGGGTCGTTGGCGTCGAAACCGGTCACGACGGGCTCGGGCAGCCATTCCCCGTAATACGCTTCGCGCCGATGCGCGGCCGAGCGGAGCCGGTCCAGCCCGAGCCGGCTCACCACGGTGGTCAACCAGGCCCGTAGGTCGGCGATCTGGGTACGATTGGAGTCCCAGCGGATCCACGCGTCCTGGACGATGTCCTCGGCATCGGCGAAGGTTCCGGTGAGGCGATAGGCCACGGCAAGCAGGTGTGGCCGCAACTCCTCGAACTCGCCGACCCGAGCGCTCGCGGTCATGCCCCCCAGTTTAGGGCGCGCCCTCAGGCACCGACCATGACGTAAGTCTTACGGATCGCCTCCGTGACGAACCACGTCCCGCGCCACCCTCGAGGCAGGACCAGCAGCGTGCCCGGCCCGATGTCGGCGCGCGTTCCGTCCTCCCCGACCACGGTCCCGGCGCCCGAGATGATGTGACACACCTCGGTCGCACCCGAACGGTCTGCGGTGAACTCACCCGGGCCGCATTCCCACACCCCGGTGTCGGTCACCGCGTCGGCCCAGACACTGATCGCAGATTCCAGCTGACCGCTGACACTCGTCGGTTTCGGTTGCGGCTCGGGCAGTTCGGCCCTGGACGCGTCAACATGCAGCAGGTTCACAGTCGTCTCCATCGCGTCAGCGCCCCGTGATCTTGTTGGCCACCCGCGCCAGCCCACTGGTACCGGCCAGCCCACGGGTGGACTCGCGACGGTCAGCGGTGCGGTACAGCGCATACATCGCCTGGACCCCGAGCCACCGGAATGGCTCCGGTTCCCACTTGCGGACCCGTCGCCCCACCCAGGGCAACCGGGTGAGCGCGGTGTCACGCTTGAGGACGAGGTCGGCGAGGGTGTGCCCGGCCAGGTTGGTGGTGGTCAGGCCGCTGCCGACATACCCGCCCGCGGTGCCGAGCCCGCTGGCCTGGTCGAAGTCCACGGTGGCGGTCCAGTCGCGTGGCACTCCGAGCACGCCGCACCAGGCGTGCTCGATCGGAACATCGCGGGTAGCGGGGAACATGTCGCGAACCAGTGCGCCGAGCGCGTCGATGGTCCACTGCTGGGTGGCCCCGCGATGATCGAGCGCCGAGCCGTACCGGTACGGGATCCCGCGGCCGCCCAAGGCGATTCGATTGTCCGCCGTACGCTGGGCGTACATGTAGCCGTGCGCGTAGTCGCCGAGGAGCTCGGCCCCCTTCCAGCCGACCTCCTGCAGCACGGATTCCGGAAGCGGTTCGGTCACGACCATCGACGAGTTCATCGGCAGCCACGCGCGGCGTTGTCCCGGCATGGTCGCGGTGAAACCTTCGAGACAGCGCAGGATCACGGGGGCGCGGACATCGCCGCGGGCCGTGATGGCCCGGCCGGCCTTGATGTCGGTCACCTCGGTCTGCTCGTAGATGGCGACGCCCATGCCCTCCACCACGCGGGCCAGGCCGCCCACCAGCTTGGCCGGCTGCACGCGTGCACAGTGCGGGGTGAACAGCGCACCCATGGCGCCTTCGACCCGGATGCGGGCATTGGATTCGTCACCGGTGAGCACAACGAAGTCCTCCTCGGTCGCACCCCAGCTCCGCTCGTAGTCGAGCGACTCGCGCAGCCTGCCCATCTGGGCCTGGTTGCGTGCCACGTGCAGCACACCGTCCTTGACGATGTCGGCCTCGATACCCTCGGACTCAGTGACGCCGATGACCTCGTCCACCGCACCCCGCATGGCCCGCATGAGTTCAACGACGCCGCCGTGACCGTGCGTGGAAGCGTAGGCGTCGCGGGACCCGGCGAGTTCGGCGGACAGCCATCCACCGTTACGGCCGGACGCCCCGAAACCGGCGAACTCCTTCTCCAGCATCACGATTCGCAGGTCAGGCTGTTCCCGCTTGAGGTAATACGCTGCCCACAAGCCGGTCAGCCCGGCCCCGACGATGCAGACGTCGGCTTCGAGCGACCCCGGCAGCGGCGGTCTCGATTTCGGAAAACCCGCCGCGCGATACCAGAACGACACGCTGCCGTTCACGAAGTCATTGGCGAGACCGCTGGTCGTGCGACCGTCGGGGGACATCTTGGTTCTCCTGTACTCGTGGCTGTTGTCAGTGATGGATATGCCGGCCGACGTCACGTGTCGGCGGGCAGGATCGTGGCGACATCCGGATCGAAGGTCAACCAGACCTTCTGCCCCGCCTGGGTCGGCGTGATGCTGTCCGCACTTTCCCGGACGAGCGCTACGGTGCCGTCGGGCAGGCTGACCTCGACCTTGCGGGAGTTGCCTAGGTAGATTTCCTGAATCACGGTGCCCGGCACCGCATTGACGGCCTCGGGCTCCGCATCGCCGGTGAGGATGCGGATCCGCTCCGGACGCACCACCACGGCCACCGCGTCACCACTGGCAGCATCGCCCCGGCCGGCCACGATCCGCCGCCCATAGGCGTTCACGGCGAGCCCGTCTTCGAGCTTTCCGTAGAACAGCGACGACTCCCCGAGGAACCGGGCCACGAAGATGCTCTGCGGGCGCTCGTAAAGATCTGTGGGCGAGCCGATCTGTTCGATTCTGGCCTTGTTGAACACTGCGATGCGGTCGGACAGCACCAGGGCCTCGTCCTGGTCGTGCGTGACGTAGACGAACGTGGTGCCGAGCTCGCCGTGGATGCGCTTGATCTCCAGTTGCAGCGAATCGCGCAGTTTCTTGTCCAGCGCACCGAGCGGTTCGTCCATCAGCAGCACCCGCGGTTCGTAGACCATGGCCCGGGCGAACGCGACCCGCTGCTGCTGACCACCGGACAGTTCCTTGGGCATCCGCTTGCCGTAGCCGTCGAGGCCGACGGTCCGCAGCGCGGCAGCCACCTTCTCGCGACGCTGCGCCTTGGCCATCTTGCGTTGCCGCAGCGGATATTCGACGTTGTCGATCACCGTCATGTGCGGGAACAGCGCGTAGTGCTGGAACACCATGCCGATGTTGCGGCGGTACGGCGGCAGATCGGCGACCGGCCGACCGTCGATCAACAGCTCGCCGTCGGTGACGTCGGCGAAGCCGGCAATCATGTTGAGCGTGGTGGTCTTTCCCGAGCCGCTGGGGCCGAGAAGGGTGAGGAATTCACCCGGCCGCGCATCGAGGTCGATGGCGTTGACGACGGTCTCCGACCCGTAGGTCTTGGTCAGGCGCCGCATGGTGATCGACGCTCCGTGCGGGGTTTGGTCAGTGGACACGGTTCCTCCTGCGCGAATAGATGCCCGCGACGACGGTCAGACACGTCGTGAGGGCGAGGATGAGGGTGGCGGCCGCAGCGATGGTGGGATCGGTGTCACGGGTGACCGAGGCATACATCTTGACCGGCAATGTCTGCAGATACGGGTTCTGGATGAACAGCGACAACACCACTTCGTCGAAGCTCGTCGCGAACGCGAACAGCGCACCCGAGAGCACCCCCGGGGCCACCGAAGGCAGTGTGACGGTCCGGAAGGTGGTCCAGCGGCCGGCACCGCAGATCGCCGCGGCATCCTCCAGGCGCCGGTCGAACCCCTGCAGACTGGCCATCACCGGCACGATGACGAACGGCAGCGCCAACATGCTGTGCGCGACGACGAAGCCGAACACCGTCCCGAGCAGGTTCAGCCTCAGGAACAACGCGTACAGGCCGACCGCTACCACGATCACCGGGACCACCATGGGAGCCAACAGGAATGCGCGTATCCCCTGCCGCCCGGCCAGCGCCGTACGGCTGAGCGCCACCGCCGCGGCAGTGCCGAACAAGGTCGCGAACACCGCCACCAGGATGCCGACTTCCAGGCTCGCCTTCAGTGCCGAGATCCACGCGGGGTCCTCGAAGAACGTGTGGTACCACCGCGTCGACCATCCGGTCGGCGGGAACGCGAACGAGGGCCGGTCGGTGAAGCTCAACGGCACCACGATCAACGACGGTGCGACCAGCCATAATCCGACACCCGCGCAGAACAATCCGAGCAGAACGTTCCAGAACGTCTTCATGTGCCGTGTCATGCCGTGCGCTCCTTCCGGTTTCGGCGCAGCAGATACATCAGGGCCGCGAGGACCAGGAAGGTGACGAGCAGCAGGACCACTCCCATCGCCCCTCCCCTGCCCCAGGCCAGCAGACTGGTGACCTGCACATAGATCTGCTGACTGATCAGGGCGTCGTCGGGAGCGCCGAGCAGCGCCGGGGTGACGTAGAAGCCGAGGCTGCTGATGAACACCATCAGGCAGCCGGCTCCCACACCGGGCATCGACAGCGGAACCCAGATCCTGGCGAACGAGATCACCGGTCGCGCACCGAGACTCGACGATGCGAGCACGAGCCTGCGGTCGATACCGGACATCACCGCGTACAGCGGCAGCACCATGAACGGCAGCAGGATCTGACTCATGCCGATGACCACACCCAGGTTGGTGCGCAGCAACGGCACACCGCCCAGCCCGACGAAGGACAGCAGGGTCTGTATCGGTCCGCCGTCCTCCAGCAGGATCAGCCAGGCGAAGGTGCGCACCATCAAACTGGTCCAGAACGGCACCAGCACGATCAGTGTCAGCGCGATACGCACCGCCGGTCCGAACGCGACCATGGCATACGCGTACGGGTAGCCGAGAATCAGGCAGATCGCCGTGACCTCCAGGCCCGTGGTGAACGTGCGCAACAGAACACTGCGTTGTACGGAATCGCCCAGGTACCAGGCGAAGTTGCCGAAGCCGAGTTCTGGATCGCTGAAGGCCTGCCAGAACATGATGACCAGAGGCAGTCCGAACACCCCGACCACGAGCAGGATCGACGGCAGCAACAACCCGACGTCGCCCCATCTCCGACCCGAAGGCGGGGCGGCTGTCTGGGTCTTGGGTGGCGCTCCGCCCGCCAGAACATCGACCATCGACATGCGACGAAAACCCTTCCTAGCCCGCGAGCCAGGCCGTGTACTTGGACGCGATCTCTTCCTGGTGTTCGGCCCAGTACGCGAGATCAAGTGGGAACCGGTCCTTTTCCCGCTCCGGCGTGGTGGTCAGATACGACCGGGCGAGATCGTCGAGCTGCGGCTTGGCGTCGACGTTGATCGGGCTGTAAGACGTGAGCTCGGCAAGCTTGGCCTGCTGCTGCGCACCGAGGTAGAAGTTGATGAACGCCATGGAGGCCTTGGGGTTCCGGGCGCCGACGGGCACGGCGATCGTGTCAGCCTCGGGCATCCACTGGTCCCACATCGGGGCGAACGGCGCCCCGTTCTTGACGGCCGAATACGCCCGGCCGCTCCATACCAGCGCCATGTCGACCTGGCCGGATTCGATGAGCTGCTGGGACTGCGCGCCCGTGGTCCAGAAGATCGTGTCCTTGCGGATGCTGTTCATCTTGTTCAACGCCCGGTCCAGGTCGATCGGGTAAACCGCGTCGCGCGCCACGCCGTCGGCGAGCAGTGCACCTTCGAGAACACCCGGGTCGAGCTCACCGGGCACGCCCTCGATGGCCCGCTTACCCGGGAACTTCGCAGTGTCGTAGAAATCGGCCCAGGTCTTCGGCGGGTTGGCACCGTACTTCTCGGTGTTGTAAACCACGATCAGGCCGTAACCCATTGCGGGGACCGAACAATCGTCGGTCTTGGTGCCCGCAGGCAGCTTGCTGATGTCCACGATGCTGGTATCGAGCGGCATGAACAGGGTGCCGCAGTTCTTGGCGGTGAAGACGTTGGTGCTGTCGACCACGTCCCAAGTCACGTTCTTGGAGTCGACCTGGGCCTTGATCTTCGAGTTCTCGGTGGGACCGTCCTGCAACACTTTTGCCCCGGACTGCGCCGCGAACGGTTCGATCGCGGCTTTCGCCTGACCGTCCTGGAAGATGCCGCCGTAGGAGACGAATGTCATCGTGGTCCCTTTGAGAGCACCCTCTTTGACCGTGCCCGCTTGCGGCGGTCCGCTGCCCAGATCCACATCGGCGGCCTGGCCGGGACCTGCCGGCGTACATGCGGTTGCCAGGAGAACGCCTGCGGCGATCAAGGCGGGCACACTGCGGGCGACAGGTGAGGTGTTCATTTGCGGATCTCCTTTGATCTGGGCGGAAAGGTGTTCGCGGATGCGGGCATCCGCAGCGGGTGAGCGGCCCGTCAGGTCGGCCAGTCAGTCGGGGGGCTGACGATCCAGATGAGTTCGACCGGCGCGTCGCTCAAGTTGTGGACGGTGTGCGGCATGGATGTCCGGTACTCCGCGCTGTCGCCCGGTTCGAGCAGATAGCGCTCGCCGTCGAGCTCAAGGGTCGGAGTGCCGGCGATGACGATGAGGATCTCCTGCGCGTCACCGTGCACATATGCCTCGCCCGCACTCGAACCGGGCGACAGTTCCCCCGCGTACACTTCGAGGTTTCGCAGCGGCTTCTGCGACAACAGGTACTTCGAGCTCAGCTCCGACACCTCGATGGTGGGGCGAGCCGCCTTCCGGAGAATGCGGACGTCGCTGACCTCGTCGTCGGTGAACAGGTCGGGCAGGACAATGCCCAGTGACTGCGCCAACCGGCGCAACGTTCCGACACTGGCGTTGACCTGGCCGCGTTCGACCTGGCTGAGGAAGCCCGGGGAGATACCGGCCCTGTCGGCCAACTGCCGAAGAGACATCTTCCGCGCGGCGCGGAACTGCCGGATCCGGGCACCGACCACGGTGTCTGCCGTCGTCCCAGCGGGGTCCGGCTCGACAGTCGCACTCATATCGAAACATCCGTTCGTCTCATCAGAGCAGGAGGATTGTTTTCAACGAACACTTTGTTCGCTCAGGCCGAACCCTATGTCTGCTTTGATTGCGCACGCAAGGGCTGGATCACATTCCCCACACTTTGTGGGATAGGACACAGTGGCTCGTTATCGGCTGCCGTCAGCAGAAATGCCGTCGATTAGCACGGCGGAAACCGCCATCGGCGACTGATTTCGTAGACCCGTCGGACGCCTTCTAGTGCCTACCGAGCACATGCGGGCCGGTGCGCGCGGGCACGCCCTGGGCGAAGCGCGCCAACGACCATGCGGCTACATCAGCGTCCGGCATGCGCCCCTCGGCCAGATCGGCGAGCACCTCACCCATCAGCGCGGAGTACTTGAAGCCCTCCCCCGAGTCTCCGCAGGCGATGACGATCCCTCCGGCGAGCCGATCGACGACGAAGGTGCCGTCGGGAGAGTCGGTCCAACTGCACACCTGGGCGTCGAGCACCGTCGGATTCACCGAGGACATATCGGCGCGCACCCGGTCACGCAGGACAGCGGTCCGCCCGGCATCGGGCGTCCGGTCGATGTCGCCGGCCCGGTAGTCCCGCAATGGCTTGTCCAGACCGATCTTGTAGCCCGCGCCCGGCGAGGGCATGGCGTAGATGCCGGGGCGGTCATCACCCGGCCCGTCGAACAGGCACGGAAAGTCGTCGGTGGCAGCAGGATCGGCCGGATCGCCGAAGTAGACCACCTGTTCCAGATATGGGTGCAGCGACAGCTCGAGGCCGAGCGGTGACAACAGCGGCCCAGCCCCCGGCCCGGCGGCGATCACCGCGACGTCGGCGTCGATGGCATCCCCGTCGTCCAGTACCACCCGGACACCGTTGGCGGCCTTCTCCACAGCGGCCACATCCCGTTCGAGAACCGTTGCGCCGGAAGCGCTCCGGAAAAGCTTCAGCTGAGCCTTGAGCGATTCCACAGCCAGGACGACACCCGCCACCGGCTGCCACAGCGCGTCACGTCCGTCGCCGCGCAGACCGGGGAAGAACCGGTCCACATCGCCTGGGGCCACGCTCGTGTACGACACCCCGAGAGCGTCCAGCGTCGACTGCACGGCAGGCAGTGACTGGTCGTCACGCCACAGCAGGCCACGGGTGAGGAACACCGGGGTGCCGGCTCGTTCGGCGAGGCGGTGCATCGCGTCAACCCCACGCTGCGCCAACCGCACCCGGAGCGGGTCGGGATCGGCCAGCCGCCACAACCGGGTCGATCCCCCGGATGACGACAGCGTGTTGAGCGGGCCGTAGCGGTCGATCAGCGTCACCCGGTGCCCGCGGCGGGCGAGTTCGCCCGCGGCGGGCAGACCCCAGGCACCCGCGCCGATCACCACGCACTTCATGGCCACGGCAGCATTCCCTCCGGATCGGTCAGCGCTTGTTGAAAACCGTTCGGTGCCATTCTTTTTCGGCGACCCCGGTGATATCGCTCATCACATGCTTGATGGTGAGGTACTCCTCGAACGAGTAGTCGCTCATGTCCTTGCCGAAGCCCGACGCGCCGACGCCACCATGCGGCATCTCGCTGATGATCGGGATGTGGTCGTTGACCCACACGCATCCCGCGTTGATCTCGCGTGAAGCCCGCTGCGCGCGGTACACGTCGCGGGTCCAGGCCGAGGCCGCCAGACCATAGACGGTGTCGTTGGCCTGCCGGATCGCGTCGTCGTCATCGGTGAACGGGCGCACGGTGAGCACCGGTCCGAAGATCTCGTCGCGATAGACCTCGGAGGTCTCGGCGACGTCGGCGATCAGGGTGGGCCGGTAGAACGCACCGGGCAGATCGGGTGCCTCGCCGCCGGTGACGACGCGGCCGCCCTGCTCGGGTGCGCGCGCCACCATCTGCGCGACCTTGTCGCGGTGGGCGAACGAGATGAGCGGGCCCAGGTCGGTGTCGGGATCGTGCGGATCTCCGACCACCATCTTGCTCATCACCTCGGCGACGCCGGCGACGAAGTCGTCGTACAGGTCCCGGGCGACGATGGCCCGGGTCGCAGCGGTGCAGTCCTGGCCCGTGTTGATCAGCGAACCGGCCACCGCGCCCTGGATCGCGGCGTCCAGATCGGCGTCGTCGAACACCACGAACGGCGCCTTGCCACCCAGCTCAAGCTGGGTGCGGTGGCCGTGGACGGCGGCGGCCGCCATCACCTTGCGGCCGACAGCGGTCGAGCCGGTGAAGGTGACGACGTCCACGTCGCGGTGCCCGGCGAGGGCGGTACCCACGTCCGCGCCACCACCGGTGACCACGTTCAACACTCCGTCGGGCAGCCCGGCCTCGGTGGCCAGCCGCGCCAGAGTGAGGGTGGTCAGCGGGGTGATCTCGGCAGGCTTGATGACGACGGAACAGCCGGCCGCCAGCGCGGGGATGACCTTCCACACCGCCATCTGCAGCGGGTAGTTCCACGGGGTGATGGTGGCGACGACGCCGACGGCTTCGCGCCGGATGCTGGAGGTGTGGTCACCGGAGTACTCCGCCGTGGCCTTGCCCTCCAGGTGGCGGGCCGCGCCGGCGAAGTAGTCGATGTTGTCGATGCTGCCGGGCACGTCGAACTCGGTGGCCAGGCGCACCGGCTTACCGGTCTGGCTGACCTCCTCGGCAATCAGCTGATCAGCATGTTCGTCGGCGAGCTTGGCCAGCTTGGCCAGCACGGCGGACCGCTCGGCGGGTGTCGCCTTGGACCACGCCGGGAACGCCTGGCGGGCAGCGGCGACGGCGTTGTCGACGTCGGCAGGAGTGGCCAGTGCGTAGTCGGCAACGGCCTGCCCGGTGGCCGGGTCGATGATCCGGTGGGTCGGCCCGGACGTCGCCACCGACGCGCCATTGATCCAGCTGCTTGTCACATTCACTGCCACGCTCATGGGGCCCCACGGTAACCGATAGCAGATTTGATCTCTACGCAATCCCGCGTTCGGCCCGGTTCAAACGAGGGATTTCATCGATTCGATTGCCACAAACGACGGATTCCGTGCACAATCAGAGTCATGAGCAACCCTGAGGGTGACGACCTTCAGCCCGTCCAGCTGCGGGTGAACAACAATTCTCGCACCGCCTTTCAACTCGACGACCTGTCGAAGGCGATCATCGAGAAGCTGCAGGCCGACGGCCGCCGTTCGTATGCCGGGATCGGTAAGGCCGTGGGCCTGTCCGAAGCCGCGGTGCGCCAACGCGTGCAACGCATGGTCGACGCGGGCGTCATGCAGATCGTCGCGGTCACCGATCCGCTGCAACTCGGGTTCGCACGCCAGGCGATGATCGGCATCCGGTGCACCGGCGACACCCTCAAGCTGGCCGAGAAACTGTCCGCCATCGACGCCGTCGACTACGTGGTACTGACCGCCGGATCCTTCGACGCCATCTGCGAAGTGGTCTGCGAAGACGACGACAGCCTGCTCGAACTTCTCAACACCCAGATCCGCTCGCTGCCGGGAGTGATAACCACCGAAACCCTTGTTTACCTGAAACTCGTCAAACAGCAATACAATTGGGGAACGCGATGACTATCGCAGAACACGCACCAACCACCTCCACCACAGATCTGGCCGCCAAGGCCAACCGCCATCTGTGGGGACACTTCGCCCGACACGGCGAAGGCATCACACCGCCAATCATCACCCGCGGCGAGGGTGTCCGGATCTTCGACGACAAGGGCAAGAGCTACATCGACGGCCTGTCCGGCCTTTTCGTCGTCCAGGTCGGCCACGGCCGCAAGGAACTTGCCGAGGCCGCCGCCAAGCAAGCCGAGAAACTGTCCTTCTTCCCGCTGTGGTCCTACGCCACGCCGCCGGCCATCGAACTGGCCGAACGCGTCGCCAACTACGCCCCCGGCGACCTGAACCGGGTCTTCTTCACCACCGGAGGCGGCGAAGCCGTCGAGAGCGCCTGGAAACTGGCCAAGCAGTACTTCAAGCTGACCGGAAAACCCGGCAAGCACAAGGTGGTTTCGCGTGCGATCGCGTACCACGGCACCCCGCAGGGCGCGCTGGCGATCACCGGCATCCCGGCGTTCAAGGCGCCGTTCGAGCCGCTGACCCCCGGCGGCTTCCGCGCACCGAACACCAACTTCTACCGGGCACCTGCCGAATATGCGCACGACGAAAAGGCTTTCGGTCGCTACTGCGCCGACCGGATCGCCGAGGCCATCGAGTTCGAGGGCCCCGAGACCGTGGCCGCGGTGTTCCTCGAGCCGGTGCAGAACGCGGGCGGTTGCTTCCCTCCCCCGCCCGGCTACTTCGAGCGGGTGCGCGAGATCTGCGATCAGTACGACGTGCTGCTGGTGTCCGACGAGGTGATCTGCGCTTACGGTCGCATCGGGTCGATGTTCGCCTGCGACGACCTGGGCTACGTGCCCGACATCATCACCAGCGCCAAGGGCCTGACCTCGGGCTATTCACCGCTGGGTGCGATGGTGGCCAGTGACCGCCTCTTCGAACCGTTCAACGACGGCAAGACCGTCTTCGGCCACGGCTATACCTTTGGCGGGCACCCGGTTTCAGCCGCGGTCGCCATGGCCAACCTCGACATCTTCGAGCGCGAGGGCATCAACGACCACGTCAAGCAAGCCGCCCCGGCGTTCCGGGCCACCCTGGAGAAGCTCTACGACCTGCCGATCGTGGGCGACGTCCGCGGCGAGGGCTTCTTCTACGGCATCGAACTCGTCAAGGACAAAGCCACCAAGGAGACGTTCAACGACGAGGAGTCCGAGCGCCTGCTGCGCGGGTTCCTGACCCCGGCACTCTGGGAAGCCGGACTGTACTGCCGCGCCGACGACCGTGGCGACCCAGTGATCCAACTGGCCCCGCCGCTGATCAGCGGGCAGGCCGAGTTCGACGCGATCTACGAGATCCTGCACGGCGTGCTGACCGAGGCCGGAAAGCTGTTGTAACTCGGCTTCTTTTGCGCGAAACGGCATTCCAGCAGAACAAGTTCGAGTAACTCCCTGCCGGAATGCCGTTTCGGCGGCAGACTGGCAGCGTGCCTCGCAAGCCAGCCATCGACCCGGTCCGTTGGACACCGCCACCGATCGCCCCGCTGCCCGAATACGGGCCGGCCGAACTGACCATCGTGCCGGTGCCCGGAGACGGACCTGAGGATGTCGTGGTCGACGCCTCCGGACACCTGTGGACCGGGTTGGTCGACGGACGGATCGTGCGCGTCTCGCCCGACGGTGACGCGGTCGTCGTCGCCGAGACCGGCGGACGCCCACTGGGCCTGCACGTCGCCCGCGACGGCCGCGTGTTGATCTGCGACAGTCACCGGGGGCTGCTGGCTCTGGATCCTTCCACCGGAGTGTTGTCGACGCTCGTGGAGTCCGTGGGCGGCCGGCCCCTGAAATTCTGCTCGAATGTGACCGAGACTGCGGACGGCACAATCTATTTCACCGAGTCGACCAGTCAGTTCCATTTCGAGCATTTCGCCGGCGCCATCATGGAAGCCCGTGGTCGCGGCAGCCTGTTCCGGCTGAGCACCGACGGCTCCGTCACCACCTTGGTGGACGGTCTGTACTTCGCCAACGGCGTGACCACCACCGCCGACGAATCGGCGTTGGTGTTCGCCGAAACTCAGGGCCGGCGGCTGTCGAAGTACTGGCTGAACGGGCCGCGGGCCGGGACCGTGACGCTGCTGGCAGCGCACCTACCCGGCTATCCGGACAACATCTCCACCGGCGCCGATGGCCGGATCTGGGTTGCGATGGTGTCCCCGCCCAATGCTGCGGCGGAAGCGCTCGCGCCGCGTGCGCCGATGATCCGAAAACTACTGTGGCAGTTACCTGACCGAATCCAACCCAAGATCCGCCCGCAAGTGTGGGCACTGGCCTTCGACGCCGACTCCGGCGAGGTGCTCGCCGGGCTGCGCACCACCCGGCCAGATTTCGGTACGGTCACCGGGCTCGTCGAATCCGCAGGCAGGCTGTGGATGTCCACCATCGCCTTCCCGGCGCTCGCCTACGCCGAGCTTCGCGATCTGGGGTGAGCACCGGGCGCCCGTCGCCGAGATTCCACTTCGATCACAATCGTCACACAAACCACACACGTCACAGCGTGGCAAACGGGAAATTTGGTGCCGATCACCTAATCTTCGGACACGATGGCGACCTTGCGGAGGACTACCCAGCGCGCGGTGTCCGCGTTTGCGGCACTGGCGATGCTGACGGCACCCCTGATGACGGCCGGCGCGGCCAATGCTGACCCGGCGCCCGAATGCCCGTACAAGGTGACCACTCCTCCAGCGGTTGACGCCTCCGAAGTGCCCAAGCCGGGCGAGGTCGCACCGGGACCACTGCCCGTGCCCGCCAAGACGGTTGGCGGTGAGGCGCTTTCAGGTTGTGGAGTGATCACCGCCGCAAACACTCCGCCACTGCCCAACGATGTCTCCGCCGAGGCCTGGGTGGTCGCCGATCTCGACAGCGGCGACATCATCGCTGCCCGCGACCCGCACGGCCGCCACCGTCCGGCCAGCATCATCAAGGTGCTGGTGGCCACCGCTGCGCTCAACGAACTCAACCTCAACAAGTTGGTTGCCGGCACTCAGGAAGACGCCAACTCCGAGGGCACCCGGGTCGGCGTCGGTCCCGGCGGTCAGTACACGATCAACGACCTGCTGCACGGTCTGCTGATGCACTCCGGCAACGATGCCGCACATGCCCTGGCGGTTCAGCTGGGCGGCATGGACCCCGCGCTACAGAAACTGAACATCCTGGCCGGCAAGCTCGGCGGACGCGATACCCGTGCGGCCACCCCTTCTGGCCTCGACGGCCCAGGTATGAGCACCTCGGCCTATGACATCGCCCTGTTCTACCGCTACGCCTGGGAGAACCCGGCATTCGCTGACATCGTCGCCACCCAGACCTACGACTTCCCAGGCCGTGACGGCAATCCGTCCTATCCGGTGGAGAACGACAACAAGCTGCTCTACAACTACCCGGGCGCGATGGGCGGCAAGACCGGATACACCGATGATGCGGGGCAGACCTTCGTGGGCGCGGCCAATCGTGACGGCCGCCGCCTGGTGGCCATCCTGATGAAGGGCACCCGGGTCCCGATCGCGCCGTGGGAGCAGGCCGCGCACCTGCTCGACTACGGGTTCGCCACTCCCCCGGGAACCAAGGTCGGGACCCTCGTCGACCCCGATCCGTCACTGACCACCCCCAAGGCCGACCCAGCGGCCGCAGCCCAGGCGGCGTCGGTTCTGCCTCCGGCAGATGCCCTGCCCGTGCGGATCGGCGTCGGGATCGTCGGAGTGCTGGTGGTGTTCATGCTCATGATGGGCGCGCGGTCGCTGAACCGCCGCACCATTCGTTAATCCCTTTCGCGGACCACCCTCCCGCGAGCAGACGGCGCCGTACCCGGGAACTGCAGTTCTCGGGTACCGCGACGTCTTTTCGTCGTACCCTTGCCAGGTTCTGACCGATCGGTCTAATCTCAGACCATGCGGTCTGAAGGCACGAAAACGTTCACCGAGCAGGCCCGCCGGCGGCAGATCGTCGACGGCGCGTTGGAAGTGATTGCCGAACGCGGCTACCCGCAGGCATCGCTAGCCCGCATTGCCGAGCACATCGGTATCGCGAAAAGCGCTGTCCTCTACCACTTCACCAGCAAGTCTGAAGTGGTCGAGGCAGTCTTCACCGAGATCTTCACCCGCGGGGCCGCGGTGATCGTGCCCGCCGTCAACGCCGAAACCACCGCGGCGACAAAGCTGTCCGCCTACATCCGGGCCAACGTCACATTCGTCGCGGCCAACCGGTCGGCGGCCGTGGCCATGCTCGAGCTCATCTCCGGTTACCGCGACGCGGACGGGCTACGGGTTGACCAAGCCGCCGCCAAGGCGGTGCAGGAACATCCGCCAGCCGGAGAAATGGCCGCCCTCGACCCGCTGACCATCTTCGCCGAAGGTGTGAGCAACGGTGAATTCCGCGATCTGTCACCGCTGCCCATGAAGAACATCCTGCGCGGCGCGCTGGACAGCGCCGCGCAGGAGTACGCCCGAGATCCCGAGTACGACGTCGTCGGCCACGGCGAAGCGATCGTGGAGATCTTCGAGAAGGCCACCGCACCATGACCACGATCGCCATCATTGCCATCGGTAGTCGCGGTGATGTCGCACCGCTGACCGGGGTCGGTGTACGGCTACGGCAAGCCGGTCACCGCGTGATCGTGGTGGCGTTTCAGGCATTCGCCGATCTGGTGACCGGATGCGGGCTGGAGTTCCGCGGGCTCGACGACGACACCGCCGAGCTGTCGGACGTATCGGCACGCCAGGCCGCACAAGCCATGGCAGCGTTCCTCTCCCCACGCGGAATGCGGACGTTGGGCAACGATGTGCTGGCCGCCGTGGGTGACGAGCGACTCGATGCCCTGCTGCTGTCACCGTTCGCCGAACTGGTCGGCCATCCGCTGGCCGAGGCGCTCGCCATCCCCAGCATCGGCGTGCGGATGCAGCCCATGTCGGCGACTGCGGACTACCCGCCGGCATTGCTGGGAGCAGGGACCGCCGGGCGATACGGAAACCGGCCGGCGGCGCGGATCGGCGAAACGCTGATCGACGGCCTGTACGGCAGGACTACCAATCACTTTCGCGAGCAGCTCGGTCTGCCGAGGCGCGCCGCCCGGCTGTTGCGGCAGCAACGCACCGATGCGAGCTGGCCCATCCTGTACGGCTACTCCTCCGCAGTGCTGCCCCGACCGTCGGACTGGAGAACCGGGATCGACGTCGTCGGCTACTGGTGGCCGGCACCCCCGTCCGGGTGGGAACCACCCGACGAACTGGTGAAGTTCCTCGGCGCCGGCCCATCACCGGTTGTCATCGGTTTCGGCAGTACCGTCAACAGCCGCGACGCGGCTGAGAAGATGTCGGCCGTAGTCACGCAGGCCGTTCGCATCGCAGGCGCGCGGGCAGTGATCCAGGCCGGTTGGTCGGGCCTACATGCCTACGGGGACGACGTGCTCGCGGTCGGCGATGTGCCGCACGATTGGTTGTTCCCACGGGCGTCCGCGGTCGTACACCACTGCGGCGCGGGCACCACAGCTGCGGGGCTACGGGCAGGCGTACCGACGATTGCTGTGCCTGCCGACTTCGGGGACCAACCGTTCTGGGCGCGACACCTTTTCGAACTCGGAGTCAGCCCGCCGCCGCTCCGGCAGAATCGCCTGAACCCCGGTGAGCTCGGCGCCGCAATACGAACGGCGCTGTCGAACAACATATTTCGAGACAGTGCCAACAGTCTCGCGACGCGCATCAGTACCGAGGACGGCGCACGAAAGGTGGTGTCGACAGTGGAGCGGGCACTCAGCTACCGCTGAGGAAATCTCCCATTCGGCTGACACATAATTGCCACACGTGTTAAATACACCCCGGGCCTGCCAATCCGCCGCCGCTCTCGGCGGTTTGGCAGGCCCATCATCGCCAACGTCGCAGTAGCTGCTCGGCACCGTCGGACAGCGACGCCACGATTTCAGCCGCGCTCACCGAGCGTCGAACCTCCCCGACGCCCTGCCCCGCGTTGACCGGGGACCCACGCAGCACCCGTTCGGGAATACTTTCCGGCCAGCGATATCCGGCGGCGATGTCGTACTCGCTGGTGAGCTCGGTGGCGTCACCCGCTGCGGTCAGCAGCGCCTCACGCGCCGGGACCGGGGTCAACGCCTCCACACAGGCGGCGAACGCCGTGCCGACCCAGGCCGCGCCCGCCCCGGCCGCCAACACCGCGGCCACGGCCCGCGGCGACGAGATCCCACCGGCAGCCAGCACCGGTACGTCGACCACGTCGAGCACCTCGGCCAACAGCGGCAGCGTCCCGACCGTCGGCTCACCGTGACCGCCGCCCTCGGCGCCCCGCGCCACCACCACGTCGACACCGGCGTCGACTGCCCGCCGGGCCGCATCGACCGTCGCCACCTGGGTCGTCACCGTCAGGCCCGCATCATGCGCCCGACGGACCCAGTCCCAGTCCTCACCGAAGCTCACGCTCAACAACGCCGGCTGAGCCGCCAGCGCGACGTCGAAGAGATCCGGCCGATCGTGAACGACCCAGTGCACCAGGCCAATTCCGAATCGCTGTCCATCGAGTTGTGTCAATTCAGCGGTCAGTTGCTCCGCCGTCGCCGAACTGCCCATGCCGACCATGCCGAGGCCTCCGGCAGCCGAGACCGCGGCGGCCAGCCGGCCTCCGGCCGCACCACCCATCGGCGCGTTGACGATAGGGACGTCGATGCCGATCGACTGCGACCATGTGGTTGCCAAGCTCACAGCCCGCAATGTTACGTCGTTGTTACAATGGCAACTGCCAGCACATGGCACCGGACGAGGCCACCCGTACCCGGCCAGCGACAAGACGGGGTGTTTGGAGGTGTGCCATGGCTTGGCTGATTCTCGTCGTCTCAGGTGTCCTGGAAGCAGTCTGGGCGACCGCCCTGAGCAAGACCGACGGTTTCACCCGTCTGGTTCCGTCAGTGATTTTCGGTGTGGCGCTTGTGTTCTCGATGATCGGACTGGCCATCGCGATGCGTAGCCTGCCGCCCGGCACCAGCTATGCGATCTGGGTCGGCATCGGCGCGGTGCTCACCGTCGGCTTCGCGATGATCACCGGCGCGGAATCCGCATCGGTGATCAAGGTGCTGCTGATGCTCGGTGTCGTCGGCTGCATCGTGGGCCTCAAGGCCGTCAGCCACTAGCTAGCTTTTTCCCGCCGGCGCCGACTGTGTCACGCCAGCGTGGCTCTCGGCGTCGCGAGCTGCACTGGCGTGACAGTCGGTTGCCCGCGATAGAGCCGATGCGACGCTTCACGCGCGAGTGTCACGCTGGAGTGGCAGCCGCGTTCGACAGCCACTCCAGCGTGACAAACCGGCCACCGCCGCAGACAGCCACAGCCACGGCCGCAGCCACAGCCGCAGACCCTCAGCCACTACCTGCGCAGTAAGCGCGAAAGCCCGAGCGCGCCAATGGCTCCCATGGCAGCAGCGGCCAGCGCGCCGGACACCCCGATCCCCTCGTGGACCTGCACCCGGGTGACGATCTGCGCGGGGTCCGGTGGTGGCACCGGCGCCTCCGCCAGGCTCTCCGTGGACGTCGCCGCCCAGGCCGTCGCGAACAGGATGAGCCGCGCGGTGACGTAGGCGAACACCATCAAACCCAGCACCGGCCCGAACGTCGCCCCCGCCGGGCCGTTCAGCACGGACTGCAGGTAGATCGACGCGACCTGCTTGAAGATCTCGAAACCCACGGCAGCCAAGAGGCCGGCCCGGATCGACCGGCGGAACGGCACCGGTTCGCGCGGCAACCGGGAGATGATCCAGGTGAACAACAGCCACGAGATCGAGACCGACACCGCGATCGAGATGACGCGTAGCCCGCCGCCGAGTATGGCGCCGTCGTGAAGGCCGATCCAGCGCAATATCTTCCGCATCAAGGAGGGGTCCCCAAGCACGGTCAGCCCGATGGTGACCACCATCGCCAGGAACGCCGACACCAGGGCGAGCAGATCCGACAGCTTGTTACCGACGAAGCTGGATTCGGCGTGTTGCTCCCACATCTGGCTCAAAGCCTCGCGCAGGTTCGCCATCCAGCCCAGGCCGGCCCACGCCGCGGTTGCGAGGCCGATCACGCCGACCGTGCCGCGCGAGGCAATGGCCGAATCCATCAGGGTAACCAGTTGCTGGCCGAGGTCACCGGATACCGCCTCACGGATCCGGTGCTCGATTTCTTCGAGCAGATCCGGACGGCGCGACAGCAGGAAGCCACCGGCGGCGAACCCGACCATCAGTAGCGGGAACAGGGCGAAGATCGTGAAATAGGTGATGCCAGCGGCGTAGAAGTTGCCGTTGCAGTCGTTATAGCGCTCCTGCGCCCGCATCACGTGGTCGAACCATGGAAAGCGCGCACGCACTCGGGCCAGTAGCCCCGGCTTCTCAGGCTCGTCCACCGCCGACCCCTCCCTGGCGCTTATGGCGTTTGCTGGAGAAACCCTATCCTGTCGTAAACCCGGGCGAGGGTCTTCCCCGCGACCTCCCGGGAATGTTCCGCGCCGGCGGCCAGCACAGCCTGCAGTTCTGCGGTGTCAGCCAATAATTCGTCCACGCGTGTCTTGATCGGCGTGACGAACTCCACCACAGCCTCGGCGGTCTCCTTCTTGAGATCGCCGTAGCCGCGGCCCGCATAGCCCTCGACCAACTTGTCGACATCGGTGCCGGTCACCGCGGACTGGATCGTCAGCAGGTTCGAGATGCCGGGCTTGGCCTCCGGATCGAACCGGATCTCACGCTCACTGTCGGTCACCGCGGAGCGGATCTTCTTGGCTGTGGCCTTCGGGTCGTCGAGCAGGCTGATCAGCCCGGCATCGGACGCCGCAGACTTGCTCATTTTCGACGACGGATCCTGCAGGTCGTAGATCTTGGCCGTCGCCTTGGGAATCATGGCCTCGGGCACCACGAACGTGTCGGGGAACCGGGCGTTGAACCGCTGCGCCAGGTCGCGGGCCAGCTCCAGGTGCTGACGCTGGTCTTCCCCGACCGGGACCAGGTCGGTGTCGTAGAGCAGCACGTCGGCGGCCATCAGCACCGGATAGGTGAACAGGCCCACGGTGGTGGCGTCCGCACCCTGCTTCTGCGACTTGTCCTTGAACTGTGTCATCCGCGATGCCTGGCCGAAGCCGGTGAAACATCCCAGCACCCAAGCCAATTGACTGTGCTCGGGCACGTGGCTCTGGACGAACACGGTGCTGCGCGCCGGATCGATACCCAGCGCCAGGTACTGCGCGGCGGTCACCAGCGTGCGCCGGCGCAGAGTCTCGGGATCCTGCGGCACGGTGATGGCGTGCTGGTCGACGACGCAGAAGAACGCCTCGTACCCGTCCTGTAGCTGCGCCCAGTGCGTGACGGCACCCAGGGCATTACCGAGGTGCAGGGAGTCCGACGTGGGCTGAGCGCCCGAGAATACGACCTGTTTGCTTCCGCTACTCATGATGCTGTTGATTTTCGCACTGGCGTCATCCGGATTATTCGGGGGTCAGCCGCTGCAGGACCCGCAAGAACACCGCACGCTCGTCTGCCGACAGCTCGCCGAGCCAACGCTCCTCACCGCGCTGGATCTCCCGCTGGGCCGCATCCTTGACCGCACGGCCGGCCTCGGTGATGCCCAACAGCCGGACCCGCCGATCGTCGGGGTCGGCCTCGCGCTCGATGAAGCCCTGCTGCTGCAGGTCATCGAGGGTGCGGATGATGCGGGTCTTGTCCGCGCCGATCGCCTCGGCCAGCGCCGCCTGCGTTCGCACCGACGACCGGTCGAGCGCGAGCAGGACGACGTAGCCCCACATTGTCAGCCCGTGGGCGTCGAGTACCGGCTGCTCGGCGGCCATCAGGTCCCGCATCAACGGGGCAAGCATGGCCGCCAGATCCGGGCGCTTCGACATCCGCTCATGGTAGGCGTTGCAATATCGTAAGCTCACGCTTATCGTAGGCTCATGCCTACTATTGAAACAGACCTCCGCACCTTCCATCGCGTCGCCGTGCTGCGCTCCGTCGAAGCCGTCGACGCGGTCCGCACCTCGGACCTGAACCGCCCCACGCCGTGCACGGAGTGGACGCTGGCGGACCTCCTGGCGCACATGACCGTGCAGCACCACGGGTTCGCCGCGGCCGCGCGCGGACATGGCGCCGACGAAGCGGTATGGCAAGTGGCGACAGTGGCCGACGCCGTCCGCGCCGACCCGGTCGGCACCTATGCTGCTGCCGCCCACGATGTGCTCGACGCGTTCGCGGCCGACGGAATCACCGAGGCGACGTTCGCCTTGCCCGAGTTCGGACCGGATGCGACATTCCCCGGCGCGTTGGCGATCGGATTCCACTTCGTCGACTACGCCGTCCACGGGTGGGATGTCGCAGCTTCGATGGGTGTGCCGTACCAACTGCCCGACGACGCGGTCACTGCCCTGCTTCCGCTGGTCATGGGGATTCCCGACGGAGACTTGCGTGACAGTGCGGCGTCACCGTTCGACCGGGCGGTCGATGCCACGGCCACAACGGAATTCGAGAAGGTCCTGCTGCATCTCGGCCGCAGGCCTAACTGGCGTCAGCCGTAACTGACCGTCACCGGTGAGTGATCCGACCACCGCAGCGCGTACAGCTCGGCCCGGTCCACCCGCGCCGACGTTGCCCGGACCGCCAGGGTCGGGCTGGCCAGGTGATAGTCGATGCGCCAACCGGCGTCGTTGTCGAAAGCCTTGCCGCGCCACGACCACCAGCTGTAGGGCCCGGCCACATCGGGATGCAGCACCCGCACCACGTCCACCCAGCCGGTGCCCAGAAGCTCAGTGAGCCAGGCCCGCTCGCTGGGCAGGAACCCGGCCTTCTTGACGTTGCCCTTCCAGTTCTTGATGTCGTTCTCGGTGTGGGCGATGTTCCAGTCGCCGCACAGCACCGCGTCGCGAGAGTGCAGCTCGGCCATCCGGGCCGCGATCGTGGCCATGAACCGTTCCTTCTCCAGCTGACGGTCCGTCTCGGCCTCGCCGGTCGGCACGTAGATGCTGGCGACCGTGACTCCCGCGGTGTCCACCTCGAGGTAGCGCCCGTGGGCCTCGAACTCGTCGGACACCAGCAGTCGCGCGGCCTCGATGGGATGCCGGGACAACACCGCAACGCCGTTGCGGCCCTTGACATGCGGGACGGCCGAGGCCAGATTCCACCCGTCGGCCAGTGCCGGGGTCAGGGCATCGTTGAGCTGCTCATCGTCGGCCCTGGTCTCCTGCAGACACACCACATCGGCGTCGGTCTCCTTGAGCCAGGGCAGCAGGCCGAGGTTGTCGGTGGACCGCTGCTTGACCGCGGCGCGGATGCCGTTGACGTTGATGGTGCTGACGGTCAGGGGTCCCGGAGATGCCACGGCCCCGACCCTACCGACCCACACCGACAGCCCCTTGCGGTACCGGCGGTATCACCTTAATGTCGGGCGACATGGCTGAACGTGCTCCCATCCACCTGGGATCGGGCGAACCAATTCTGTTGCTGCACCCCTTCCTGCTGTCGCAGAGCGTGTGGAAGTACGTCGCGCCGCAACTCGCACAGACCGGGCGCTACGAGGTGTTCGCCCCCACCATGGCCGGCCACCATGGCGGCGCACACGCGCCGCTGCTCCTCGACGTCGCGACACTGGCCGACGACGTCGAACGCCGCCTCGACGAACTGGGCTGGTGCACCGCGCACATCGTCGGAAACTCACTCGGCGGCTGGGTGGCCTTCGAGCTGGAACGCCGCGGCCGGGCCCGCACGCTGACCGGCATCGCCCCCGCGGGTGGCTGGTCGATGCACACGCTGGCGAAGTACGAGATCATCGCCAAGTTCCTGGCGGCCCTGCCGGTCGTACTGTCCACTGCGGTGTTGCGTCAGCAGCTGCTCAAACTCCCGATGACGAAGCAGATCTCATATCTGGCCGTGAGCGCGACCCCCGAGGTGCTCAACGACAGCGACCGTCGCGATCTGATCGACGATCTGGCACACTGCCCGGCCTACTTCAAGCTCATGGTCAAGGCACTGACCACCGCGGGACTGATGGAGATCAAGAACTCGCGAACCCCGACCCAACTCGTGATCTGCGAGAAGGACCGGGTGCTGCCCGCGCCGCGATTCACCCGGCACTTCACCAAGAGCCTGGCACCCGACGCGGTGGTCACCACGCTGAAGGGTGTGGGACACGTCCCGATGTTCGAGGCACCCGACACCATCACCCGGCTGATCACCGAATTCGTCGACCGGCACATGGACCAAACGCGCGCGACGGGGTAGTCGACCATGCGCGTAGGCTCGGAGAGCTGAGCACAGGCTCGGCGCGGATGCTGCCGCGCCGAGCCCGACCTGCTAGCTAGGCCTTCTCGAAAGCGGCCAGCGCGTCGTTGAGCGTCTTGCTCGGACGCATCACCGCGGCGGTCTTCTCGGCGTCCGGGTAGTAGTAGCCGCCGATGTCGGCCGGCTTGCCCTGCGCCGCGTTGAGTTCGGCGACGATGGCCTGCTCGTGCTCGCCGAGCGACTTGGCCAGCGGCGCGAAGTGCTCGGCCAGCTCCTTGTCCTCGGTCTGCTCGGCCAGTGCCTGCGCCCAGTAGAGCGCGAGGTAGAACTGGCTGCCGCGGTTGTCGAGCTCTCCGGTCTTGCGCGACGGAGACTTGTTCTCGTCCAACAACTCTCCGGTCGCGGTGTCGAGCGCGTGCGCCAGCACCTTGGCCTTCTCGTTGTCCAGCTTGTTGCCCAGGTCCTCGAGGCTGGCACCCAGCGCGAGGAACTCGCCGAGCGAATCCCAGCGCAGGTGGTTCTCCTCCACCAGCTGGTGCACGTGCTTGGGCGCCGAACCACCGGCACCGGTCTCGTACAGCCCGCCACCGGCCATCAGCGGCACGATCGAGAGCATCTTGGCGCTGGTGCCCAGCTCCAGGATCGGGAACAGGTCGGTCAGGTAGTCGCGCAGGATGTTGCCGGTCACCGAGATGGTGTCCTGGCCGCGGATCAGACGCTCCAGGGTGTAGCGCATGGCCCACACCTGCGGCAGGATCGTGATCTCCAGCCCCTCGGTGTCTTCCTCCTTGAGGTAGGCCTTGACCTTCTTGCGCAGCTCGTTCTCGTGCGGACGCTCGTCGTCGAGCCAGAACACGGCAGGCATACCGGAGAGCCGGGCCCGGTTGACGGCCAGCTTGACCCAGTCGCGGATCGGGGCGTCCTTGACGATCGGCATGCGCCAGATGTCGCCCTCTTCGACCTCCTGGCTCAGCAGGACCTCACCGGAATCGATGTCGACGATCTTGGTGGTCCCGGCCTGAGGGATCTCGAAGGTCTTGTCGTGGCTGCCGTACTCCTCGGCCTTCTGCGCCATCAGACCGACGTTGGGAACGGTGCCCATCGTGGTCGGATCGAACTGACCGTGGGTCTTACAGAAGTTGATCACTTCTTGGTACATCCGGGAGAAGGTCGACTCCGGGTTGACCGCCTTGGTGTCCTTGGTACGGCCGTCGGCGCCGTACATCTTGCCTCCGAGCCGGATCATCGCCGGCATCGACGCGTCGACGATCACGTCGGACGGCGAGTGGAAGTTCGAGATGCCCTTGGCCGAATCGACCATGGCCAGCTCGGGGCGGTGCTCGTGGCAGCGGTGCAGATCCTCGACGATCTCTTCGCGCTGCGAGGCCGGCAGCGCCTCGATCTTGCTGTAGAGATCCGACAGACCGTTGTTGACGTTGACGCCGAGCTCGTCGAACAGCTTCTGGTGCTTGGCAAAGGCGTCCTTGTAGAAGACCTTCACTGCGTGGCCGAAGACGATCGGGTGGCTGACCTTCATCATGGTCGCCTTGACGTGCAGCGAGAACATCACGCCCGTCTTGTAGGCGTCCTCGATCTGCTCCTCGTAGAACTCGATCAGCGCTTTCTTGCTCATGTACATGCTGTCGATGACGTCGCCCTCGTCGAGCTTCACCTCGGGCTTCAAGACGATGGTCTCGCCCCCGGTGGTCTCCAGCTCCATGCGGACGTTGCGGGCCTTGTCGAGCGTCATCGACTCTTCACCGTGGTAAAAGTCGCCGGTCTTCATGGTCGCCACGTGAGTGCGGGAGGCCTGCGACCACTCGCCCATGCTGTGCGGGTGCTTGCGCGCGTACTCCTTGACCGCCTTGGGCGCCCGGCGGTCCGAGTTGCCCTCGCGCAGAACGGGGTTCACCGCGCTGCCGAGGATCTTGGAGTAGCGGTCCTTGAGGGCCTTCTCCTCGTCGGTCTTCGGATCACCCGGGTAGTCCGGGATTGCGTAGCCCTTCTCCTGCAGCTCCTTGACGGCAGCCACGAGCTGCGGGACCGAGGCACTGATGTTGGGCAGCTTGATGATGTTGGTCTCGGGCAGCTGGGTGAGACGGCCCAGCTCGCCGAGGTTGTCCGGGACGCGCTGGTCCTCGGTGAGGTAATCGCTGAACTCGGCCAGGATGCGAGCTGCCACCGAGATGTCACTGGTCTGGACATCGATGCCGGCGGGCTCGGCAAAAGCGCGGATGATCGGTAAGAAGGAGTACGTCGCAAGCAGCGGCGCCTCGTCGGTCAGCGTGTAGATGATGGTCGGCTGCTGGGCAGTCATGGTTGCTCTCCCGGCGTCAGTCTGGGTTCGACGAGGATCACTCGTTCTCACCCGCGGTTATTCGCTGCTCTGTATCGCGGGCCAGACTACAAGGGCGCGGTCGGCCGCGAAGGAGCAGCTTTCATTACTGACCAGTAACTTTGGCCTACGTCCAGGCGTACAACACCTCTATGCGACGGCCGGACCGAACGCGTCTCAGCCCCCGTTTCACAGAACGGGCAAACACCCCGGGACAACCGACTGGCACGGCCTCAGCGCGTTGCGATAAGCTGCAGGCCGGTCATGAGTGTCAGCATCAAGCCCCGGCTTGCTGGCCGGCAACCCTCCAACCGCGGTGGGGTGCCCCGGGTGATGACCAGGTTGAGCAGCTGTGAGCAGCTGCAAGGCAAGCGCGGGTCCGAAGGTACGGGCCCCCAGACAGACAGGGAAACCTGATGGAGGCCACCCGTATGTATGTGTCCGTGAATTGTTGGTGTCTGCTGCCTGTCGTCGCCGACGACAGGCGCGACTCCCAGTAGCCGACCACACCCCTACCTTCCTCATCCCCTCACCGGAGGAGACACCAAGCCATGACAACCGCCGAGAACTGGTCATTCGAGACCAAGCAGATCCATGCGGGGCAGACGCCGGACAGCGCCACCAACGCCCGGGCCCTGCCGATCTACCAGACCACGTCGTACACGTTCCGCGACACCGACCACGCCGCCGCCCTGTTCGGACTGGCCGAGCCGGGCAACATCTACACCCGGATCATGAATCCCACGACCGACGTGGTCGAGCAGCGCATCGCGGCGCTCGAAGGCGGCGTCGCCGCCCTGCTGCTGTCCTCGGGCCAGGCCGCCGCAACATTCGCCATCCTCAACCTGGCCGGCACCGGTGACCACATCGTGTCGAGCCCCCGCCTGTACGGCGGTACGTACAACCTGTTCCACTACACGCTGCCCAAGCTCGGCATCGAGGTCAGCTTCGTCAAAGACCCTGATGCTCCCGACTCATGGCGCGCGGCCGTCCGGCCGAACACCAAGGCCTTCTTCGCCGAGACCATCTCCAACCCCCAGATCGATGTGCTCGACATCCCCGGCGTATCCGCCGTGGCACACGAGAACGGTGTCCCGCTGATCGTCGACAACACGATCGCCACGCCCTACCTGATCCAGCCCATCGCACTCGGCGCCGACATCGTGGTGCACTCGGCCACCAAGTACCTGGGCGGACACGGTTCGGCGATTGCCGGCGTGATCGTCGACAGCGGCAACTTCGACTGGACCAACGGACGCTTTCCGGGGTTCACCGAGCCGGACCCCAGCTACCACGGCGTGATCTTCGCCGAGCTCGGCGCTCCGGCCTACGCCCTCAAGGCGAGGGTGCAGCTGCTACGCGATCTGGGCAGCGCCCTGTCACCTTTCAACGCCTTTTTGATCGCGCAGGGATTGGAAACGCTGTCGCTGCGTGTTGAACGCCACGTGGCCAATGCGCAGAAGGTCGCCGAGTACCTGGCCGGGCACTCCGGCGTCACCTCGGTGAATTACGCCGGACTCCCCACCTCGCCCTGGTATGAGCAGGGTCAGAAGCTGGCGCCCAAGGGCACCGGCGCGGTGCTGGCATTCGAGCTGGCGGGCGGCGTGGAAGCGGGCAAGGCGTTCGTCAACGCCCTCACGTTGCACAGCCACGTCGCCAACATCGGTGATGTGCGCTCGCTGGTGATCCACCCCGCCTCGACCACACACGCACAGCTCTCCCCCGAGGAGCAGCTGTCCACCGGCGTGACCCCCGGGCTGGTGCGGCTGGCCGTCGGTATCGAGGGCATCGACGACATCCTGGCCGACCTGGAGCAGGGATTCGCCGCCGCCCGTCCGTTCAGCGGCGTCGCGCAGACTGCGGCGACGGTGTAGGACGGCGAGAGAAGACCGGCATGACGATCACCGAAGAACCCGCCGTGTCCACCGTCCCGTTGCCTGCCGAAGGCGAGATCAGCGTGGTGCACATCGGTGCCCTGACGCTGGAAAGCGGCACCGTCCTGCCCGACGTGTCGATCGCCGTGCAGCGCTGGGGTGAGCTGTCCCCCGCACGCGACAACGTGGTGATGGTGCTGCACGCGCTGACCGGCGACTCCCATGTCACCGGACCAGCCGGCGAAGGCCATCCGACCGCGGGTTGGTGGGACGGGGTGGCCGGACCGGGTGCCCCGATCGATACCGACCAGTGGTGCGCAATCTCGACCAACGTGCTCGGCGGCTGCCAGGGCTCGACCGGACCGGGTTCCCTTGCCCCCGACGGAAAGCCATGGGGCTCACGGTTTCCCCAGATCACGATCCGCGACCAGGTCGAGGCCGACCGGGCTGCACTGGCCGCCCTCGGCATCACCGAGGTGGCCGCGGTCGTCGGCGGGTCGATGGGCGGGGCCCGAGCGCTGGAATGGCTCGTCGGGCATCCCGACGAGGTTCGGGCCGGCCTGGTACTGGCCGTCGGGGCCCGCGCGACCGCCGATCAGATCGGCACCCAGAGCACCCAGGTGGCCGCGATCAAGGCCGATCCGGACTGGCAGGGCGGTGACTACTACGGCACCGGCCGGTCACCATCGGCCGGCATGGAGATCGCCCGGCGCTTCGCGCACCTGACCTATCGCGGTGAAGAGGAACTCGACGACCGCTTCGGCAACGACGCCCAGGGCGACGAGGACCCGACCGACGGGGGACGTTACGGGGTGCAGAGCTACCTCGAGTACCAGGGCGGCAAGCTGGCCCGCCGATTCGATCCTGGCACCTATGTGACCCTCTCGGATGCGCTGTCCACCCACGATGTGGGCCGCGGCCGCGACGGAGTCGCCAGCGCACTGCACAGTTGTCCGGTGCCCGTCATCGTCGGCGGGATCACCTCCGACCGGCTCTACCCCATCCGGCTGCAACAGGAACTGGCCGAGTTGCTGCCGGGTTGCAACGGCCTCGACGTGGTCGACTCGGCGTTCGGCCACGACGGCTTCCTGGTCGAGACGGAGGTGGTGGGCAAATTGATCCGCCGCACGCTGGAGCTGGCACAGCGGTGAGCTCACCCAAGGCGCGTTCCCTGTCCTTCGGCTCTGAGGCCGCAGCCTACGAACGCGGCCGGCCGTCGTATCCGCCGGAGGCGATCGACTGGCTGCTGCCCGAGGGTGCCCACGACGTGCTGGATCTGGGCGCAGGTACCGGCAAGCTGACCACCCGGCTCGTCGAGCGCGGACTGGATGTCATCGCCGTCGACCCCATTCCGGAAATGCTTGAGCTGCTGACGAACTCGTTGCCGGACACCCCGGCACTGCTCGGTACGGCCGAGGAGATTCCACTGGCCGACAACAGCGTCGACGCGGTGCTGGTGGCCCAGGCGTGGCACTGGTTCGACCCGGAACGGGCAGTCAAGGAAGTCAGCCGGGTGCTGCGCCCGGGCGGTCGGCTGGGGCTGGTGTGGAACACCCGCGACGAGCGGTCAGGCTGGGTCAAGGATCTGGGACGGATCATCGGACCCGAACATGATCCCAACAGCGAGGTGGCACTGGGTGAACCGTTCGGCGAGATCGAACGTCACCAGGTGGAGTGGACGAGTTACCTGACGCCCCAGGCACTCATCGATCTGGTGGCGTCGCGCAGCTACTGCATCACCTCACCGGAGCGGGTGCGCACCCAGACGCTGGAGCAGGTCCGCGAACTGCTGTCCACCCACCCGGCGCTGGCCCATTCATCGGGCCTGGCACTGCCCTACGTCACGATCGGCATCCGGGCCACACTTGCCTGAGGACAACCGAACTAGGCGTCGCGGCCCATGATGAACTCGCCGATGACGGCGGTACCCGGGCCCGGCCGCGCACCCGGACCGACCGTGGCGGTGGTGGTGTCTGCGCCGAGTTCGCCGCCACACTGGGCGCATACCGTCTTCGCTGTTGTGACACAACCACATTCGTCGTGAACAAGTAGGGCCGGCGGCCCATCCGACCCGGCCTGCCACTTGTCCCCCCACGCCAGCAGCGTTGCGATCACCGGGTAGAGATCACGACCTTTGTCGGTGAGCAGGTACTCGTACCGCGGTGGCGCGCTCTGATACTGCCGCCGTTCCACGACTCCGTGCCCTTCGAGTTCGTCGAGACGCGCGGCCAGGATGTTCGACGCGATACCTAGGTCGCGGCGGATGTCCTCGAACCGCGTCAGCCCCGCGAACAGGTCACGCAGGACCAACGGGGTCCAGCGTTGCCCGACCACGTCGACCGCGCGCGCAATCGAGCACGCGATATCGCCGAAGGACTGTTTGGGCACACCCGAACCGTAGTCCATTGCGAATTGCAATGAACAGAGTTTAGGGTGGGTTGCAATTCGCAAGTGACTGAAGGATGGGGCGATGACAACGACGACAGACTCGGTCAGCGCGTTCTGCGAGGCCACCCGCACCAACGACATCGACCGAGCGATGGCCACGCTGGCCCCAGACGCGGAACTCATCTCGCCGTTGTCCGGCCGGATGGTGTTCCGCGGACACGACGATCTCCGCTCGCTGCTCACCGCGGTGTACGGCGGCCTGCGGCAACTGTCGTGGCAGGAACCGATCGGCGAGGGACAGATTCGCGTGGCCGTCAGCGAAGGCCGGGTCGCAGGCGTCACCATCACCGACGCACTGGTGCTCGAACTCGACGACACCGGCCAGATTCGGCGGCTGCGCCCGCACCTGCGGCCGTGGCTCGCGACCACGGTCTTCGCACTCCTGCTCGGACCGAAAATCGCCCGCCACCCCGCCGTCCTGCGCCTTGCCCTCAGGCGCTGAGCGCGTCCAGTTCCGCCTCCGGTCCGACCCAACGCTGCAGCGCGCCACGTAGTCGGTCCTGGTCGCGCTCTTCGAAATCGTCTGCCGCCCAGGCGACATAGCCGTCAGGCCGGATCAGCAGGAACGCGGCGGGCGCGCCTTCTGCGGTCGCCACCGTCACGTCCAGCCGGTCGCGCCAGCCCTCGACCCCGTCGGCGCAGGCGCCGCCGGACAGGTCAAGCAACATCGGCCTCCCCGACTGCAGCAACTCGGCAACCCGGCGACCGTCGTCCAGGACGAAATCAGGCACGAAGTATCCGGACAGCCGGTGCTCGTCGTCGACGTCGTAACGGACATCCGACCCGGCCAGGACTCCGGCGATGTGCGCCGCACCGTCCGGCGTGGCCAGGAGCTCGCCGAAAAGCTGTCGCAGTGCGGTGACTTCGGGCCCGGAGGCCATCAGCGCGGCCTGGGCCATCGAGTGCATCATCACCCGCTGCCCGGCCGGCCAGCGCTCACTGTGATAGCTGTCCAGCAGGCCGTCAGGCGCCCAGCCCTGCACTGTGGCAGCCAGTTTCCAGCCGAGGTTCATCGCGTCCTGCAGTCCCAGGTTCAGGCCCGGGCCGCCCATGGCCGAATGCACGTGGGCGGCGTCTCCCACCAGGAAGACGTTGCCCGCGCGGTACTGCTCGGCCTGACGGGTGTTCTGGCCGTTGATCCGGCGCAGAGCATGCGGCCCCGGTCCGTCCGGCGGTTCGATCGGCAGCTCGGCACCGACCACTCGCCTCACGCTCGCGCGCAACTCGTCGATCGTCAGCTCCGGTGCGTCCTCGGGCAGGACGGAGCCGTACTCGATGGTCCCCAGCATCGACCGGCCCTCCTGGAACTCGGCATAGATCAGCACACCATCGTCGAAGCGATTGTGTCCGAAGGGGATTCGTCCGATACCAGGGATGTTCAGTTGGCCGTAGCCCGCGCGCAACTCATCCGGCAGGCTGATGTGGGCCACCCTCGCGACCATCTCGGTGGTCAGCCCGGGGAATTCGATGCCTGCCTTCTTCCTGACCGGACTGCGGCCCCCGTCGGCGCCGACGAGATAGGTGGTCGCCAGCCGGTAGTTACCCGCGGGCGCGGCGACCTCAACGGTGATGCCATCGGATTCCTGCCGGAGATCGACGAACTCATGCCCCCACCGGATCTCGACCCCAAGGCCCTGCACCCAGTCGACCAGTTGGCGCACGACCTTGGGCTGTTGAATCAGCATGCCGTACATCGGGTTGTCGACCACATCGACGAACGGCACCTGCATGCCCGCGAAGATGTAGCCCCCCATCGGCTCCGGGGCCGCGTCCGAACCACTGAGCGTCCGGTACAGACCCCGCAGATCGAGCACGCGGTTGGCCTGCCCGACAATGCCGTTGGCCTTGAGCTCCTCGCTGGGCTCAGGCAACTGCTCCAACACCACCGGCCGCACCCCGGCCAGGGCCAACTCACCGGCCACCAGCAGACCGTTGGGCCCGGCGCCGGAGATGACGACGTCCACCTTGTTCTCGTTCATGAGTTCCTTCCCGGTTCAGGTAGACCCGCAGCCACCGCTGCGAACCCTTTGCGCAGCAGTGACGTGAAAGACACTGGCGGATCGGCGTTCCCGTACTCGTCCATCGCGACATCGCCGACCGCACGCACGACGGCAGCCACCAGCCGCGGATACATGTCACGTTCCGGGTCGGTGCCGGTCCGTTCGGCGATCGCCGTCACCCACTCGTCGGACATCCCCCGGAAGGTCGCATCGCGTATCTCTGGGATCATCAGCAGTTTTCGGACCTCGGCCAGCTGCCGGCGGGTCGGCAGCACGCTCTCCGCACCGTAGACGTCGGACATATCGGCGTCCACCGGATTAATCACGGACTCGGTGATGGCGGTCCACAGTGGTTCGTCGGCCGGCCGGGATCTCAGCAGGTCGATGCTGCGACGCAAGCGTTCCTGCTGCCGGTACGCCAGCGCGTCGTACTTGCCGGCGAAGTAGTTGGTGAAGGTGCGCACCGAGACCCCGGCGAGATTGGCGATGTCTTCGCGGGTGACGTTCTCCAGCCCGCGCTCGAAAGCCAACGTCAACGCCGCATCGCTCAGCGCCCGTCGGGTGTCGAGCTTCTTGCGTTCCCGCAGTCCCGGTTCCATGCCACCACTGTAGAACAATTAGTGCCCACTGGGCAATATTGCCTACTGGGCATTTCCTGAGAATTGCCGGTGGCTGAAATAGCCAAAATGGCTAAAATGGCCATATGGCTACGCTGACTTTCCGCAACCGCGCCGGCGAGCTCGTCGATGTGCCCTCCGTCGCGGCCACCCGGTTCAAGAACGAGTTCGCCGCGATCGTCGAACAGGCCGCCCTCGGCGGCGCCGTCACGATCACCAAACACAATGCCCCCAAGGCGGTGCTCGTCTCCTACGCCGAGTTCGAGGCGCTCACCCGCGCCAACGCCCCGGCCCTCGACGAGCTGACCGAGGAGTTCGACACCCTGCTGGAACGCATGCAGACGCCGGAATCCAAGGCAGCCGTGGGCGCTGCCTTCGACGCCACACCCGAGCAGCTGGGCGCCGCGGCGCAATCGGCACAACGAGGCTGAGCCCGTCAGGTGCCTTGCATCTACGTCCTTGCCGGGGTCAACGGCGCCGGCAAGAGCAGCATCGGCGGTGCCACCATCCGCTCTTTCGGAGGCGACTACTTCAACCCCGACGAAGCCGCTCGCCAGCTGAGGGCCGCCAATTCCGAGCTCGACCAGACCCGTGCCAACAGCCTGGCCTGGCATCAGGGCAAGCGGCTACTGGAACGCGCCATCGCCGAAAAGCTCGACCTGGCCATCGAATCCACCCTCGCCGGCAGCACCATTCCCCGCCTGTTGACCGAAGCCACCGCGGAAGGATTCGAGGTGCGGATCTGGTACGTCGGGCTGGCCTCCCCCGAGCTGCACATCGAGCGGGTACGACACCGGGTGGGCACCGGCGGTCATGACATCCCGGAATCCTCGATCCGGCGCCGGTGGCGACACAGCAGGCAGAACCTCGTGCAGTTGCTCCCAGCGGTCACCGAACTACGCGTCTACGACAACTCCGCCGACGCCGATCCGGCCGGTGAGCACGCCCCGCTGCCGGTTCTGGTACTGCATGTGGCCCGCGGTGAGGTCGTCGGTCCAGCCGATCTGTCGAACACGCCGGGCTGGGCCAAGCCGATCGTGGCGGCCGCACTGAAATTGGGTTGAGCACCTGGGCCGGCTCACCTACCGTGTTGGCCATGTCGGTGACCTACATCCGCTTGCGCATCACCTAGCGGCGGATCTGCACTTCCTCTAAACATCCGCCGCAGCAGCGTCTTGCCCCTGCGATCGCGGAGTGTCCGTGTCTTCACCTCATCACGGCCGGCACGTATACGGCCAGAATTTCCTGTGCGACCGACGAGTGGTCGCCGATATCGTCAAAATCGTCTCGCACACAACAGGTCCCATTGTCGAGATCGGCGCCGGAGACGGGGCACTGACCCTGCCGCTGCAACGGCTGAACCGACAGCTGACCGCCATCGAGATCGACCCTCGGCGAGCCGGCCGACTGGCGGCCCGAACCACTGCCGAGGTGGTCGAAATCGACTTCCTGCGGTACCGACTGCCATCGGTACCTCATGTCGTGGTGGGCAATCTTCCGTTTCATCTCACCACTGCCATCCTCCGGCGCCTGCTGCACGGCCCGGGATGGACCGATGCCGTACTGCTGATGCAGTGGGAGGTGGCCCGGCGACGGGCCGCCGTGGGCGGCGCCACCATGATGACCGCGCAGTGGTGGCCATGGTTCGAATTCGGTTTGGCACGAAAGGTGTCCGCGGACGCGTTCCGTCCAAGGCCCGGAGTGGATGCCGGCCTGCTGACCATCAGACGCCGCGGTGAACCCCTGGTCCCACCGGCCGACCGTCGCCGGTATCAGGCACTGGCACACGAGGTGTTCACCGGACGGGGTCGCGGCCTGGCGCAAATTCTGCGACAGCGTGTAGACCGGCGGTGGTTGCAGGCCAATGGAATTCACCCGTCGGCACTTCCACGAGATCTGTCCGCACCGCAATGGGCGGCGTTGTTCGCAGCGGTCAGCTAGCTGGTGCCGAGCGGGTCGATGGTCCACGCGATGTAGAGCACAATGGCGCTCACCGTGGCGGTGGTCGTGAAGTCGATGGTCCGCGAACGCACCACCAGGAGCCCGGCCCGGTCATCGGTCAGGGCCAGCCGCAGCGCTGCCGCCGCGCCCACGCCGATCCCGATCACCAGCGCGCCGCGGCGCCAATAGCCCGCCACCACCAAGGCGAAGGCCGCGATGAAGATCAGCCCGACCACCAGGATCGGCCACTGGCCAGCGAACACCTTGCGGACGAACTCGTTCACTGTCACGCCAGTTTCGACTCTTCGGCCTCGACGACGTTGGTCAGCAGGAACGCCCGCGTCAGGGGCCCCACCCCGCCCGGGTTGGGTGACACGTGCCCGGCGACGTCCCAGACGTCAGGCGCGACGTCACCGGTGAGCTTGCCGTCCACCCGGCTCACACCGACGTCGACGACGGCTGCACCGGGCTTGACCATGTCGGCGGTCACCATGTGCGGCACCCCGACCGCGGCGATGATGATGTCAGCCTGCCGCGTCAGAGCAGGCAGATCGCGGGTACCCGTGTGGCACAGCGTGACCGTGGCGTTCTCCGAGCGCCGGGTGAGCAACAGGCCCATCGGCCGGCCGACTGTCACCCCGCGCCCGATCACCACGACATGCGCCCCCGCGATCGGCACGTCGAACCGCCGCAGCAGGTGCACGATGCCGCGCGGCGTGCAGGGAAGAGCCGCTTCCTTGCCCAGCACGAGCCGGCCCAGGTTGGTCGGATGCAGACCGTCGGCGTCCTTGGCCGGATCGATGCGCTCCAACGCGGCGTTCTCGTCCAGATGCTTCGGCAACGGCAGCTGCACGATGTAGCCCGTGCACTCCGGGTTGGCGTTGAGCTCGTCGATGGTCTCGTCGAGCTGCGCCTGGGTGATGTCGGCAGGCAGGTCGCGGCGGATCGAGTTGATCCCCACCTTGGCGCAGTCGGCATGCTTGCCGCGCACGTAAGCCTGCGAACCGGGGTCGTCACCGACCAACACGGTCCCGAGCCCGGGCGTCCGGCCCGCTTCGGTCAATTTCGCGACGCGCTGCTTGAGATCAACGAAGATCTCGTCGCGCGTGGCCTTACCGTCCAACACAATGGAACCCACGGGTGCCATTGTGTCAGCCGCGTGGCAGGCTCAGCATATGAACACCCAGCCCAATGTGTTCACTGACGTATTCAGTGAGGCCAAGCTCGGCCCGGTGACGCTGCGCAACCGCATCATCAAGGCCGCCACCTTCGAAGCATCCACACCCAATGCGCTGGTCACCGATGATTTGATCAACTACCACCGGCTGCCCGCGGCCGGCGGCGTCGGCATGACCACCGTCGCGTACTGCGCGGTCTCCCCCGGCGGCCGCACCGACGGCTGGCAGATCTGGATGCGGCCCGAGGCCGTGCCCGGACTCACCAAACTCACCGAGACCATCCACGCCGAGGGTGCGGCCATCAGTGCCCAGATCGGCCACGCCGGGCCGGTCGCCAACTCACGCACCAACAAGGCCAAGGCACTGGCGCCGGTGCGGTTCTTCAACCCGCTGTCGATGCGGTTCGCCAAGAAGGCCTCGATCGACGACATCCGCGATGTCACCGAAGCGCACGCCAATGCCGCACGGCTGGCCATCGACGCCGGATTCGACGCGGTCGAGGTTCACCTCGGCCACAACTATCTGGCCAGCTCGTTCCTGTCCCCACTGATCAACCGGCGCACCGACGAGTTCGGCGGTTCGCTGGAGAACCGGGCAAAGGTGGCCCGCGGTGTGGTGCGCGCGGTCCGCGACGCCGTCGACAAACACGGCGACCGGAAGATCGCCGTCATTGCCAAGCTCAACATGAGCGACGGCATCCGCGGCGGCATCCCGATGGACGAGTCGCTGCAGACCGCGAAGTGGCTCGAGGAGGACGGCGGGCTGGACGCCATCGAGCTCACCGCAGGCAGCTCGCTGGTCAACCCGATGTACCTGTTCCGCGGCGGCGCTCCGGTCAAGGAGTTCGCGGCGAACTTCAAACCGCCGATCAGCTGGGGCATCCGGATGAGCGGCAACAAGTTCTTCCGCGAATACCCGTACCACGAGGCGTATCTGATGCGCGACGCCGAGAAGTTCCGCGCCGAGCTGACCATGCCCATCATCCTGCTGGGCGGCATCACCAACCGGGAGACCATGGACCGGGCGATGGCGGCGGGCTTCGACTTCGTCGCGATGGGCCGCGCACTGCTCGCCGAGCCGGACCTGCTCAACCGGATCAAGGCAGAGAACGAAAAGGGTTCGGTCAAATCGCTTTGCACGCACTGCAACGAGTGCATGCCGACGATCTACAGCCACACCCATTGCGTGGTGACGGGAGCCCCGGACACACTCGTGAGGTGAGCACAGACGCCGTCAGCGACACCATGGTGACCTACCGCTACGTGCGGGTCGGCCTGGTGGCGCTGGTGGTGTTCCTGTTGACCTCGCTGGCATTGACCTGGGCACACACCTGCCCGCAGGGCTCCATCAGCGCGTTCTTCTACACCCGGACCCACGCGGTGTTCCTGGCGTCCCTGTGCGCGATCGGCATCTGCCTGATCGCCTACAAGGGCAGCCGGGTGGGTGAGGACGCGCTGCTGAACTACTCCGGCTTCATGGCGTTCATCGTCGCGTTGGTACCCACCGGCCCCGGCGACGACCTGTGTCGGCCATGGCTTCCCACCGTCAGCGACCCGTTCGGCGGCGTCGCCAACAATGTCGCCGCGTTGTTCGTGGCCGTCGCCGTCGGCACCGGGATGTACCTGGCGCTCGGTCGCTGGCGTCGCCCGCAAGTGCCGCCCGTGCCGTCCGAACCGTCCTGCGCCGAGGCCGCCACCCTGTGGAAGACCGTCGCCACCGCGCTGCTTCGGGTCGAAAAGTGGCTCCCGACAGCGCTGTTGGTCATCTCCATCGCCGGTGCGCCGCTGATGCTGTGGGACTGGTTCGCCGAACACGCACACGTCATCGCCGCGGTGGCGATGTTCCTGGCCATCACGCTCGTCGCGGTCTACCACGCGTGCTACGCGCGGGCCGCCGTGCGACAGCACCTGGCCCGGTTCTACGCGACCATCGCCGCGCTGATGCTCGTCACCGTGGTGGCCGGCGTCGTGTTGCTGATCCTGGGATGGCATTTCGGCGTCATCACCGTCGAACTCATCCTCATCGTGCTTTTCGCGGTGTTCTGGGCCGTGCAGACCTGGGACGTCTGGGACGCCCAGGACCGCTACCCGGCAGAAGCCGTGCCGGCGCTGGCCGAGACACCCGCTTAGGCGGTGTACCCGTCGATCTGCAGCGTCTTCCCCTCGGCCCGCAGAACCAGCACCGCACCCGGGGACGGGACGAGGCCCTCCACCGATTGAGCCGGCACCGTTGCGGTCTGGGCGCACGTCTTCGCGTCGAAGGTGCGCAGCGATCCCCCGGCGCCCCGGTCGGCGAGGACCAGGGTGCCGGGGAACGCCACGTAGGCAGGTTGATCGACCCGCCGACTCGGCACGGTCGAGCGAGCCGGCTCAACGCCATCGGGGAGCTGGCACCGTTGCCGACCGTCAGCACCGAACAGGGTCAGCCGAGTCGCCCGATCATCGAGATACCACACCACGAAATCATCACTGGGGCCATAGGATTCGGCCAGACGCGCGTCCGCCGGCAACGGGCTGACGGTGCGGTGAACGATATCGGCATACCTGACATCCGCGGGTGTTCCGGATCCCAGCATGGAAACGAAGACTCCAATGCCATTGGCCGGGCGGGCCGCGATCTGGAGGTAGCGCTGATCGATCGGCGCCTTCGGGTCGACCTTTTGCTCCGTCAGCACTGTGTCCCAACCGATTTGTCCGGTTTCGGGATCGAGCACGCTCAACCAGACCTTGCCGTCCTCACATTGGACGGTCGACACCACGCCGGAGGCCGTCACGATGGGTTCGGTGATGGCGCAACCGAGATGGGGAGCGGGCACGCTCCACAACACGCGGCCGGTCCGGCTGTCGTACCGGGACCAGATGCGCTCGTCGTTCCACCCGACGATGAACGGACCGGTCGCGGCGCGATAACGCCCACGGACCGCCGCGCCCAGGGCTTCATCGCCGCTGGCCCAAAGCTGCGCACCGGTGACTGCATCCAGACCGACCAGGCCACCATCGATGAACGCCACCACCGTGGCGCCGTTGTCGACCACCCGCATTCCGCTGACGGCTATCTCCGCCGGCCCGGTACGCGCGTAGTGCCAGCGCTCCTTGCCGTCGGAACCGTAACCCGTGATGCGGCCGTGCTGATACACGGCGAAACCGGCTCCGGCCGAATCGATGTCGTATACCGACACGTCTTTGTCGGCGAACGCGTCAGGCACCGTCACGGTGAACGTCCGCTTCCCCAACGCAGTGGGAATCGCGGGCGCATCGGTAGCTGCTGCCGTCGACGAGTCGACGAATCGCCCGTCGTCACCGGCGCGGAAGGCGCCCGCGGTCACCACCGCGGCAACCACGACGGCGATCGCTGCACCGACCGCCAGCAACTTCACCGAGCCCCGTTCCAACCGCGGGAAGGCCCGCGCGGCCAGGAACGTCGCCGCCGCGCCGGCCAGGCACAACCACCACGACGCCGCGCCGAGAGGCAACGCCGTGGTGACCGGGGCGCTGTCCATCACCCGGTGGTAGAACGCCGGGATGCCCTGGCTGATGTAGGCGATGACCAGTATCGCCGCCACACCCGCGGCACCCGCCGGGGTGGCCGCCAGATCACGGTCGGTGCGTCCGCGCCAGACGCTGTAGGCCATCGCCGCGATCAACACCACCGCGATCACGGTCACCACCAGCGCCATCCGATTCGGCAACGCGTCGCCCCAGCGGTGCATGCCGGACACGTACCAGGCGCTCTCACCTGCACTGCGCGGCGCAACCAGCCGCGCCCAGGCGCTCAGCGCCAAGGCCCACACCAACCACACCGCTGCCGCACCGGCCAGCACGGTGCCCACCTGCCGCAGCGCACCGAGTACCCGCCCGGCCGCCTTCTGCGCCCCTTCAGAACCCATGCGTGCCATCGTCACACGCCGCCACACCGCCGCAACGGCCCAGCCCCGGTGAGAACAACCGATAGAGTTGAGCGCGATGAGCCCTGCGCTGACCGTTCGTTACGACGGGTCGACCCGTACCTTTGCCCCGGGCAACGATGTCGTCATCGGCCGAGACCTCCGCGCCGACGTCCGCATCGCCCACCCGCTGATCTCGCGTGCCCACCTGGTGCTGCGCTTCGACCAAGGTCGATGGGTCGCGATCGACAACGGCAGCCTCAACGGCATGTACGCCAACGGCCGCCGGGTGCCCACGCTCGACATCCATGACGGCCAGGTCGTCAACATCGGCAACCCGGACGGACCACAGCTGACCTTCGAGGTCGGCCGGGTCCAGGAGGGGTCCGTCGGCCGCACGCCGACAGCAGCAGTACCGATCGCGAACCGGCCCAGTGGCGCCTGGCCCACCCAGGCCGCACCCGGCCGGCAGCAGTACGGCCAGCCACCCGCGGCCCAGCGGCCCGGTTACTCGTCCGGCCCGCAACCTCGCTACCCGGCCCCGCCCACCGGTGGGTATCCCAGCGGTCCACAGGGCGGTTACCCGAGCGGCCCACAATCCGGCTACCCGAGTGGCCCGCAGACCGGCCACCCCAGCGGTCCACAGGCCTATCAGCCCCCACCCGTTCGCAACTCGAACCCGGGCGCCGCGCCGACGACGATGGGGCCGGCTGCCGCCTCGGCCCGCGGCAGCAGTGAGTCCGGCGGCAACATCGCCACCAGCATGCTCAAGATCCTGCGCCCAGGACGCCCCAGCCCGGCCCCGGCAGGCGCGGTGAAGATCGGCCGCGAAACCGACAACGACATCGTCATCCCCGATGTGCTGGCCTCGCGGCATCACGCCACGTTGATCCCGATGACCGGCGGCACCGCGATCCGCGACGAACGCAGCATCAACGGCACGTTCGTCAACGGCGCCCGTGTGGACTCCGCAATCCTGCACGACGGCGACGTGGTCACCATCGGCAACGTCGACCTGGTGTTCTCCGGCGGCACCCTCGTGCGCCGCAGCGAGACCGAGGCCGACACCCGCACCGGGGGCCTCGAGGTCCGGGCCCTGACATGGACGATCGAGGGCAACAAGACGCTGCTCGAGAACATCTCGCTCGACGCACGACCCGGCATGCTGACCGCCGTCATCGGTCCGTCGGGCGCGGGCAAGTCGACGTTCGCCCGACAGGTCGCCGGCCTGACCCATCCGACCAGCGGCACGGTCACGTTCGAGGGCCACGACGTCCACGCCGAGTACGCCTCGCTGCGATCCCGCATCGGTATGGTGCCGCAGGACGATGTCGTGCACGGTCAGCTCACCGTCCGGCAGGCACTCATGTACGCCGCCGAGCTGCGACTGCCGCCGGACACCACCAAAGCCGACCGCGAACAGGTCGTCATGCAGGTGCTCGAAGAACTCGAGATGACCAAACATCTCGACACCCGGGTCGAAAAGCTGTCCGGTGGGCAGCGCAAACGCGCCTCGGTCGCCCTCGAACTGCTGACCGGCCCGTCCCTGCTGATCCTCGACGAACCGACCTCGGGTCTGGACCCGGCATTGGACCGCCAGGTCATGACGATGCTGCGCCAGCTCGCCGACGCCGGCCGCGTCGTGCTCGTCATCACGCACTCCCTCACGTATCTGGACGTGTGCGATCAGGTGCTGCTGCTGGCGCCGGGCGGGAAGACCGCGTTCTGCGGGCCGCCGGACGAGATCGGCGAGGAACTCGGCACCACCAACTGGGCCGACATCTTCAGCACCGTCGCGGGCGACCCTGAAGGAGCCAAGCAGCGGTACCTCGCCAAACACGGCCCCCCGCCGCCGAAACCGCCCGCCGAGAAACCGGAGAGCCTCGGCGAGCCGACGCACACCAGCCTGTTCCGCCAGCTGTCCACGATCGCCCGCCGACAAGTCCGGCTGATCGTGTCCGACCGCGGCTACACCGCGTTCCTGTTGATGCTGCCGTTCATCATGGGTGTGCTGTCGTTGTCAGTGCCCGGTGATGTCGGGTTCGGTCTGCCGGTGCCGGCCGTCCAAGGCGGCGAAGCGCCCAACGAAGCGGGCCAGATCCTGGTGATGCTCAACGTCGGCGCAATCTTCATGGGCACCGCGCTGACCATCCGCGCACTGATCGGTGAGCAGGCGATCTTCCGTCGTGAACAGGCCGTCGGCCTGTCGACGACGGCGTACCTGATGGCCAAGATCGCAGTCTTCGCAGTGTTCGCGGTGATCCAGTCCGCCATCGTCACGGTGATCACGATCCTCGGCAAGGGCTGGGGCCCGGGCGCTGTCGACAGAGGTGCGTTCCTGGGCGGCCGCAACCTCGAATTGTTCATCGACATCTCGATGACATGTGTGGCCTCGGCGATGGTCGGGCTCGCGCTGTCGGCACTGGCCCGCTCGGCCGAGCAGATCATGCCGCTACTGGTGGTGACGGTGATGAGCCAGCTGGTGTTCTCCGGCGGCATGATCCCGGTGACCGACCGCGTCGTGCTGGATCAGTTGTCCTGGATCACCCCGGCGCGCTGGGGCTTCGCGGCCTCGGCATCGACCATCGACCTGACCCGCCTGGTGCCGCCACCGCTGCTGCCCGCCGACTCGCACTGGAAGCACACCCCGTCGGTGTGGCTGATCAACATCGGCATCCTGTTGCTGCTCTGCATCGTCTACACCGGGTTCGTCCGCTGGCGGATCCGGCTGAAATCCGCCTAGCCCTCGCCAGCGTCCAAACCCTTCGTCGCGCCCACCTTTTGTCACTCCGGAGTGATGCTCGAGCTCGGGCGTCACTCTGGAGTGACAAAGCGGATTTGGGTGCCGCGCTAGCGTGACGCTCGACGCCGACGGTCACGCTGGCGTGGCAAAGCGGGCGCCGGAAGGCCGCGGCTGAGCCCCCGCTACCCGCCGTGGACGTCGAGACCGTGGGCGGCCGAGTAGGCCAGCGCCTGGGAGATGTCGATCTTGGCGCCACGCAGTTTCGCAGTGGTCCAGAAGGTGGGGTCGACGCGGGCACCACGCAGATCGGCCTCATCGAGCTTGGCGTCCTGCACCCGGGCGCCGGTCAGGTCCGCCTGCCGTAGCACCGCCTTGCGCAGGTCCACACCGACCAGACTGGCCTCGCGCATCCGGCAGTCCGACAGGTCGACCCCGCGCAGATCGCAGCCGCCCAGCACGGCCAGCGTCAGATCCGACTCCACGATCTTGATCGGCCGCAGCCGGCACTCGGTGAACACCGAGCCCAGCAGGCTGCAGTTGGTGAACTCGCTGTGCCACAGCGTGGCGCGGCGAAACGTGCAGTTGCGGAACGCCGAGCCGAAATGTTGCGACTCGGACATGTCGACACCGCTGAAATTGCACTCGGTGAACACCACCCGCTCGGTGCGCAGCCGGCTCAGATCTTCCTCGCGGAAGTCGTGGCCAGTGAATTCCCTGTCCGCCCAGGCGGTTTCGTCAGCTACCACGCCTCAGCCGGGCAACGCCGACATCGTCGTCAACGAGTACTCGGTGACGGCGATCAGCGCAGCCTTGGCCGAGTTGCGGTCGCGGGCATCCACGGCGACCACCGGGATGTGCTCCGGCAGCGCCAGAGCCTTGCGGACCGCCTGGGTGGGATGCTTTGGCGCGTCGTCGAACTCGTTCACCGCGACGATGAACGGCAGCTTGCGGGCCTCGAAGAAGTCGACCGCGGCGAAGCTGTCCTGCAGGCGGCGCACGTCGACCAGGATGATGGCGCCGATCGCGCCGCGCACCAGGTCGTCCCACATGAACCAGAACCGTCGCTGCCCGGGTGTGCCGAACAGGTACAGCACCAGATCCTCGTCCAGCGTGATGCGGCCGAAGTCCATCGCGACGGTCGTGGTGCGCTTGTCCGGGGTTCCGTCCAGGGTGTCGACGCCCTCAGACACGTTGGTGACCAACGCTTCTGTGCGCAGCGGCATGATCTCGGAGACCGCGCCGACGAATGTCGTCTTCCCTGCCCCGAACCCGCCAGAAATGACGATCTTCGTCGAGGCGGCCCCACGTCGGGGGGCGCCACCGCCGGAGGCCGAGCGGGGTTCAGAGTGCTCGTAGGCCACGCAGGGTCCTTCCAATCAATTCGCGGCGTTCGTCGAAGCTAGCCGAATCATCAAGGGTGGCTTCCACCCGTAGATAACCCTGCGTCACCAAGTCCCCGATCAGCACGCGCGCCACGCCGAGCGGGAGAGATAAATGAGCGGCAATCTCGGCAACCGAAGGACTGCCGGTGCACAACTCTACGATCTGTGCGCGCACATCGTGCCCAGTCCAGCGCGGTTCACGTGTCGTGTCGGTTTTTTGTATCGGCGCTTCCAGCGGAAGGTGCACGCGCGAGTCGGTGCGGCCGGCCGTCAGCGTGTACGGCCGCACCAGACTCGGACGGTCAGTAGTTTCCGGTTCGTCCACAGGCACCTCGCGAAGGGCAGAAGGGGTCGGGGACTCAGGACGGTTGCGGCGTACGGCGCGAAGACTGCACCACCGCGCCGACCCGTTCGACCAGAATGGCCATCTCGTAGCCGACCTGCCCGATGTCACACGACGGGGCGGTCAGGGTGGCCAGGTTGGAGCCGTCGCCCACCCGCATCAGCAGCAGGTAGCCGTTCTCCATCTCGACCACCGACTGCATCACGTGACCGCCATTGAACAACTGGGAGGCACCGGTGGCTAGGCTCGCCAGGCCGGAGGAGACCGCGGCGAGCTGGTCGGCCCGCTCGACCGGCATGTGTTCGCTGGCAGCCATCAGCAGTCCGTCGGCCGAAACCAGCACCGCGTGGGACACCCCGGATACCTCGCGGGCGAACTTGGACACGAGCCAGTCCAGGGAGTCGCGCTGCGTCGGACGGGTCATTCGTTATCGGTTCCTCTGGTCTCACGGGCATGCGATCGTCCGGCGTGCACGCCCCCGAAAAGGTTGCTGGTGCTCGTACGGACAGACTCGGGGTCACGCGGTTTGAACGCCGCGAACATGCCGCTGTCAGGTTCGTCTGCCGATGCTACCGTCTCGAAGCCCTCGTCGTTACGGTGTACTCCACCGTTGCGGTGACGACCGTTGGACTCGCCGGCCACCCCGACCGCGGCAGCGACACCACCCGGCACCAGACGGGCACCCGGCGTACGCATGGGCAGGCCTTCCTCGGTGTGCTCCTCGACGGGCGCATCCTGCGCCGCGGCGGCCACCGACCAGCCCTTCTCCCAGACCGTTTTCCAATCCAGGTCGGCGCTGCGCACATGCGTCGTCGGGTCGATATCGAATTCCGAAATCATCGACTGATAGATCGAGTCGCCCTCGACCTCTGCGCTTTCGGCCTGAGCCTGAGCCGCTTCGACGGGTTCTTCCGCTCCCTCGCCGGGATCCGGTACGTGCACACCGTTGACACCGTTGAGGTCACTGTGGCCGTTCAGACCGCTGTGGCCGTTGAGACCGTTGACCCCATTGAGGCCGTTGACTCCGTTGACGCCGTTCGTGGCGGCTTGCCCGCGAGAGGCGAAGAACGACGACGTGTTGGTCGGTGACAGTCGTCCGGGCTCCGCGTCTTCGTCGGCCGCGGTGTCGGCCCCCGCGTCCGCCGCTGCATCCGAACCCAGGTCCGCCGCCGCGCCCGCTTGCCCCTTGGCCAGGGCCGCACTCTCTTCGGTATGCACCGGCCACTGCTGTGGCCACTCGCTGACCGGTTCGCCCTCGGGCTCTTCAACCGATTCCTCGGCCTCCGATTCCGGTTGGGGGGCCAGCGTGCCCGGCAGCTCCGAGATACCGCTGGCTCCCGGACTGCGCTGAGGCAGCAGGTCGAACGGAACATCGGCACCGTTGACATGAGGCTCGTCGAGACCGGACCCGAACATCGAGGCGTCGGCGGGATCGGCGTCCAACGACAACGCCGTGGCGATCCCGGCATGGGCATCGACGGGCATGCCATAGGGCAGCTCGTCGACGGCGTCGCCGCCGTCGCGGGCCAACAGCGTGGCCGGGACGTACACCCCTGCCGTGGTGCCCGAGCTCGGTTCCTCGGCGACCGTGCTGCGCAGCCGCACCACCAAACCGTGCTGGGTGGCCAGTCGCCCGACCACGAACAGGCCCATGTGGCGTGCGGTGTAGGGGTTGACCTCACCGCCGGACTGCAGACGGGTGTTCGCGACCCGCAGGTCAGCCTCGGTCATGCCGAGGCCGACGTCGCTGACCTCGATCACCAACGCACCCTTGGCGGCGTGCACCGCTGACACCCGCACCTGCGAAATCGGCGGCGAATAGCGCAGCGCGTTGTCGAGCAGCTCGGCCAGCATGTGGATCAAGTCGCCGGCTACGGCACCGGCAATCTCGACGTCGGCCACCGAGGCGGTGACGACGCGCGTGTAGTCCTCCACCTCCGAGGCCGCTGCGTTGACCACCGTCGCCAGCGGGACCGGGCGGCTGTGCTCGCGGGCCAGCTTGGATCCGGACAGCACCAACAGGTTGGCACCGTTTCGGCGCATGCGGGCAGCCAGGTGGTCGAGCCGGAACAGGCTCTCCAAGCGCTCCGGGTTGTCCTCGTTGCGTTCCAGCTGATCGATGAGGCTCAGCTGCTGATCGACCAGTGAGCGGCTGCGCCGCGACAACGTCTCGAACATGTCGGAGACCTGCAACTGGAGCTGCGCCTGCTCGCCGGCGAGGAACACCGCCTGCTCGTGCAGTTCATCGACGGCGTGGGCCACCTGGCCGACCTCTTCGGTGGTCTGCACGGGGATCGGGGTGACCGGAACCAACTCGCCGCCGGCGCGGACCCGTTCGATCTCCTTGGCCAGATCCTGATGGGCCACCCGCAGGGCGCTGTCCCGAAGGGTCCGCAGCGGACGCACCAGCGAGCGGGCCACCAGCAAAACGATGACCATGGCGCTGACGATCGCGGTCGCAACCAGGATCGCGTCGCGGATCGCGTCGTTGCGGGCGTCGTTGGCCTGAGCCTCGACCGCGGCCGGAATCGCCGAGGTGGTGTTCTCGATGATCTGCCCGGCGATCTTGTCGGTCGCCTGCAGCGACGCCAGCATGTCGGGGTTACCGACGAGCGGAACGCCCGGGTTGGACATCATCGCCATGCGCTTGACCATCTCGGCGCGGAGTGTGGCCGCCTCCTCGGAGCCACCTCCCAGAACCTTGGTCAGTGCCGCGACTGTGGACGGTTCGGTACCGGCCATCGTGATCATCGAGGTGCGCAGCAGAGGTTCCGGCTCGGCACCGCCCGCAGTGACCAGCATCTGCTGGATGGCCATCTGGCCGCGCGCGCCGACCGCCCGGGCCAGCGCCTCAACCTGAGACTGAAGCGACTGCTGGTTGCTGTGCACCGAACCGGTGATGGCAGCTTCCCCGGTCAGCAGCAGCGGGCCGTAGTTGAGGATGCGCTGACGGAGGTCGATCGAGTTCGACATCACGGCATCGACCAGTTCCGGCCCCTTGGTGAGCAGGCTGCCCACCGCCTGGCCGACGTCCTCGGCCACCTCGGTGGCTTCCAGACGTTGCTGCAGGTCCAATTTCCGGTCATTGAAAGTGGACATCGCGGCCTGCCCATCGCCACCCTCGGTAGCTGCGATGAGCACACCCTCCATGGCGGCCATGTAGTCGTCGATACCGGGAATCAACTCGGCCCGGTCGGCGGCCAGCCGGAGATCTCCGGCGGCGCTGGCACTGGCATAGATGCGCAAGCCACCGAACGTCGCGGCCAGGATCAGTGGCACGAGGACGATGGCGAGGACTTTCCGGGTGACCGGCCAGTTGGCCGGCGACCAGCGCGAAGGGCGCTTGGCCGGAGCCGATGGTGCTGGGGAGAATTCGACGAGGGTGCCGTCAGCCTGTTTCAGCTGCGTAAAGGCAGTCATCGGCGCCCAACCGCACTACCGGCTGCGTGGCCGCAATTTACTCGTGGGGCGTGATTCATAAGACTTCCTGCTGTTTCCGCCCAGGCGGGGGCGGGCGTCAAACGCCTTGGCAATTGCACGAGTATGACAGCAGCTCGCGAGCGTTTCCACAATTCTTACTGAACAGACAGAGTTCGTGACCGAGCTGTAGCGGAGTTGTGTGGTAATCGAGCAAACAGTGATGTGCTTGCCCAAACACGTGCCGATTTCCCGCTCCGATTCGCAGGCTGATTCACGGATGAAATTGCATCCCGATTCGTCACCGGGCGGGCCGCCATACGATCATCATCGGATGTTCCGGGTGATGTTCTTTTCTCCCCGTATCGCACCCAACACCGGCAATGCGATCCGGATGGTGGCGGGCACCGGATGCGAGCTGCATCTGGTCGAGCCGCTGGGTTTCGATCTGTCCGAACCCAAGCTGCGCCGGGCCGGCCTGGACTACCACGACCTGGCATCGGTGACGGTGCACGCCGACCTGGCCGCGGCGTGGCGCGCGCTGATGCCGGCCCGGGTCTATGCCTTCACCGCGCACGCGTCGACGTCGTTCACCGACGTCTCCTATCAACCCGGCGATGTACTGATGTTCGGCCCGGAACCCACCGGACTGGATGCACAAACTCTGGCCGATCCCAATATCACCGCGCAGGTGCGTATTCCGATGGTCGCCGGCAGGCGGTCGCTGAATTTGTCGAATGCGGCGGCCGTCGCCGCCTATGAGGCTTGGCGCCAACACGGGTTCGCCGGCGGCGTCTAGTTACGCCGCGGGCGTGGGCCGCCACGCGACCCACGCCCGAATCCCACAGAGTGTTCATACTCCGGCTTCACAATTTCATCTCGGACAACAGGCGCCCCAGGGCGCCCGGACTCACCAACTGTCCCAGTGCGAGAACTGCTCGGCGGGAAGGCGCTTGGCCTTCTTGAAATCGGTGCCCACGGTGTAGGCGACCGGGAACAGACCGGCCTGGGCGTACCGGTCGAACGGGATGCCCAGCAGTTCGGCGGCCTGCTTCTCACCGTCGCCGAGCAGGTGCAGCGTCGTCCAGGCCGACCCAAGACCCCGCGACCGCAGCGCCAGCATGAAGCTCCACACCGCGGGTAGCAGGGAACCCCAGAACGATGCGCTCATGCCTGCGGGTGCGCCGTCGGGACGGCCCTCAAGGCACGGGATCATGAGCACCGGCGCCTTCTCGAAGTTGTCGGTGAGATACCGAGCGGAACTAGTCACCGCATCCATCTGCTGGTCGCGGATGTCGCCGCGCTCCGGCTTCGGTTGATCGAGGTACGGGTTGGCATTGGTCCGGTAGATGTCAGCCAGGGCCTTTTTCTTTGCCGGGTCTTCGACGAAAACCCATTGCCAGCCTTGCGCATTCGACCCGGTCGGGGCCTGAAGCGCCAGGTCGAGGCACTCCATGAGCACCTCGCGCGAGACCGGCTTCTCGAAGTCGAGACGTTTGCGCACCGAGCGCGTAGTGGTGAGGAGCTCGTCAACGGTCAAGTTCAGGGCTGGTTCGGCTGTCATGCCGCGAGACTACAACCGTTCGCCGAACCAGAGAAGCTCCCCAGCAGTTTGCTGGGGAGCTTCCAATCATCGTGCGCTGCAGTACAACTCAGCTAACCGATGGAGGTTGCGCGCCGACGCCTGATCGACGACGGTGCACGGGCTTTTCAGCCGGCGTTCTCGGAGACCAGCACCGGCTCCCAGCCGTTGGCCTGCGGCTCGTCCGATGACGCGTAGTCAACCGAGGACGGGACGGCGTGGATGCCGTGATCGTCGCCGGGCAACCCGCCGAGCGCGGCGATGGTGTCGCGGATCTTGGCAGCCTCGGCATCGGTCGGCGTTGCGCCGGCCTCGAGTTCGTCGAGCAGTCCGTCGCGCAGACCCGCGCCGTTGGCGACTTCCTGAGCCGACAGCTTGGCGTGGACGCGGGTGACGTAGATCTGCTGTCCCAGAGAGGAACCCGGAGCCGACGCGGCGTGGGCCATCAGCGAGTCATACCGCTGGCGAACCCCGCTGAGCGCCACGATGACCGCAGGAGACGGCCGGTTGCTGCTGGCCGCCTCGGCCAGGGAGGCACGCAGCTTGCGCAGGCCGGACAGGACGACGTCGGCGCGCTTGTGGAACTTCTTGTCCTCGGGGAAGGGCAGTGCGTCGATAGCAGCGGAATACATGTGCATCGCCGCCTCCGACAGACTGACGATGACCGCCGAATCACCTTCCAGCGTCGCGTTTTGTCCCATGGGCCCTCAATTCTCAAGCGAAAAGATCAACAGAAAGTGGGCGGCCGGTTGCCGGACCATCGGGTCCGATTCTCCGCCGCTCACGGTGAGCACGCCGATGACACTAGCGGTTTCGGAGCGGCACGTCATCGCTAGGGGCACTTGAAGAATGACGAGAAACAGGGTATGCGAGTGCGGGTGCCACCGGCCGGTAGCACGCGGCGCCGAGGGTGGCCTTACTCTGAACGTCGGCACGGTGGCAGGCTTGGCCGACGGGAGGTCGACATGGCCGGACTAACTGAATCGACAAGGGCCGCTGAGTCTTCAGTGGGTGCCCCGCCGGACTACGACCAGGTGGGCGAGGTGACCGAGCCGATGCGGGTGGCTGTGGTGGGTCAAGCCACCGCCCCCAAGGCGATGTCGGTCGACACCAAGGCGAACAAGGGATGGCTGGTGTGCGGCGGCCTGACCGGCCTGGCGATCGTCGGTTATCTGGTGTTCGGCCCGGGAGCGTCCGGCAGTAAGGCCGAGTGGTTCTTCGGTGCCGTCGTCTTCGTCGTCGTGATGGTGACGATGTGGCTGACCCTCACCATCCAGCGTCAGGCCAAGAACGACATCGCCCGGGCCGACGAGCGGCTGCGCCATGAGCTGGCGGCCGCCGACGAGCGCTCGGCGCTGGAACTCGCCCTGACCCAGAAATGGCATCGGGCCCAGATGGAGTCGCAGCAGAAACTGCACCACGCCGAACTGGTGGCCCAGCACGAACTCGCGCGCATCGAGCGCAACAACCTGCTGGAACAACTGCAGAAGCAGGCAATGATCGAGGTGTCCCGCGCGGTGGGTGCACACACCCGGATGCTCGCAACGCTGTGGACCGAAGGCGCGACGCAGCTGCGCAACCCGGACCGCGCCGAACGGGAAGCCGCGATGAACGCGCTCTTCGGGCAGATCAGCCAGGTGGTGAGCGACGTTTCGGTCGAGCTCGACAACGCCCACCTGCTCAGCCAGGACGACCGCCTGCAGGATGCGCTCAACCGGGTCAACGACGCGGTGCTGATGGCGATCCAGGTCGCCGAGGATCTGCACGCCGATGTGGTCGAGGGCCGGACCCCGGAGACCAACCCCATCCCGGCCGTCCAGCATCTCCTGCACGAGCGGGCCACCGCCGCGCGGCGGCTGGCCTGGTCGCTGCTGCGGACCGGGCTGGAAGGCAGCGCCGGTCCGGCCGTCGACCCGGTCATCGACCCGTCGGTCTGAGCGCCGATCCTCGGCCCTCAGCGGAAGTCTCGCGACCGCGAGCCGACCCTCAGCTCGACCGGCCCCATCCGGTCGGCGATCACGGTGACCGCACCACTGGCGTTCTGCACGATGCCGCGGACCACCAGCGCCGGTGCCGTCTGCGCCAGCTTGCGGTAGCGCGCCCACACCCCCGGTGCACACAGCACATTGACCATCCCGGTCTCGTCTTCCAGGTTCATGAACGTCACCCCCTGCGCGGTCGCCGGGCGCTGGCGGTGAGTCACCGCCCCGGCAACCAGGATTCGGGTCCCGTCGACGACCTCCAGCAACTTGTCGGCGGGAATCACGCCGAGGGCGTCGAGGTCGGCGCGCAGGTACTGGGTGGGGTAACTGTCCGGTGAGACACCGGTGGCCCACACATCAGCGGCCGACAGCTCCAGCGCACTCATCCCGGGTAGCGGCGGCACGTGCGAGGAAGAGCCCACCCCCGGCAGCCGGTCTGGCCGCTGGGTGGCCGCCGCACCTGCCGCCCACAGCGCCTCGCGCCTGCTGATCCCGAAACAACCCAGCGCACCGGCGGTGGCCAGCGCCTCGGTCTGCGGCACCGACAGCTGCACCCGGCTGGTCAGGTCGATCAGGGTGGTGAACGGCCCGTTGGCATCTCGCTCATCGACCAACCGCCCCGCCAACTCGTCACCGATGTGGCGGACACTGCCCAGCCCCAACCGCACGTCCATGCCGAGGTTCTCGCACGTCGCGTAGGCCAGGGATGCGTTGACGTCAGGGCCGTGCACCACCACCCCGTGCCGACGGGCGTCGGCAACCAGGGACTGCGGCGAGTAGAACCCCATCGGCTGAGCCCGCAGCAGGGCCGCGCAGAACGCCGCCGGATGGTGCAGCTTGAACCACGACGAATAGAAGACGAGCGACGCGAAACTCAACGAATGGCTTTCCGGGAAGCCGAAATTGGCGAACGCTTCCAGCTTCTCGTAGATCTGCTCGGCCACATCGCCGGTGATCCCGTGAAGCTCCCGCATGCCGTCGTAGAACCGGCTGCGTAGCCGCCGCATCTTCTCGGTGGAGCGTTTGGAACCCATCGCCCGGCGCAGCTGGTCGGCCTCGGCCGCGGTGAAACCCGCACAGTCGACTGCCAATTGCATGAGCTGCTCCTGGAACAACGGGATGCCCAGCGTCTTGCGCAGCGCGGACTCCATCGACGGATGGTCGTAGGTGACGGGCTCCATACCGTTGCGGCGACGGATGTACGGATGCACCGAGCCACCCTGGATCGGGCCCGGCCGGATCAGCGCCACCTCGACCACCAGGTCGTAGAACTCCCGCGGCTTGAGCCGGGGCAGGGTGGCCATCTGCGCGCGGGACTCGACCTGGAACACCCCTACCGAGTCGGCCTTCTGCAACATCTCGTAGACCGCCGGTTCGGACAGATCCAGCTTGGCCAGGTCGACGACGATGCCCTTGTGCTCGGCCAACAGGTCGATGGCGTAGTGCAGCGCCGAGAGCATGCCGAGGCCGAGCAGATCGAACTTCACCAAACCTATTGCCGCACAGTCATCCTTGTCCCACTGCAACACGCTGCGGTTGGCCATGCGGGCCCACTCCACCGGGCACACGTCGGCGATCGGGCGGTCACAGATCACCATGCCGCCCGAGTGGATGCCGAGGTGCCGGGGCAGATTGGCGATCTGGGTGGCCAGCTCGATCACCGGTTGCGGGATGTCTTCCGCCTCCGGCGAGTCCGGACGCCCGTTCCACCGGCTGAGTTGCTTGCTCCAGGCGTCCTGCTGACCCTGGGAAAAGCCCAACGCCCTGGCCATGTCGCGGACCGCACTGCGTCCGCGGTAGGTGATGACGTTGGCGACCTGGGCGGCGTAGTCACGGCCGTAACGCTCGTAGACGTACTGGATAACGTTCTCGCGCAAGTCCGATTCGATATCGATGTCGATATCGGGCGGCCCGTCGCGAGCCGGAGACAGAAACCGTTCGAACAGCAGCTCGTTGGCGATCGGGTCGACGTTGGTGACCTTGAGCGCGTAGCAGACCGCCGAGTTGGCCGCCGATCCCCTACCCTGACACAGGATGTCGTTGTCCCGGCAGAACCGGGTGATGTCGTGCACCACCAGGAAATAGCCGGGAAACTTCAACTGCTCGATAATGCGCAACTCGTGTTCTATCTGCGCATAGGCCTTTTTCGCGCTGTCGACGGGCCCGTAGCGTTCGGCCGCTCCCGCCATGACCAGATGCCGCAGCCAACTGTCCTCGGTATGCCCGGCCGGGATGTCGAACGGCGGCAGCTGCGGAGCGATGAGCGCCAGGCCGAAGGCACACTGCTCACCGAGATCGACTGCCGCCGAAACGATCTCAGTACCGAACCGCTGGGCCATCTCCTCCCCCGAACGCAGGTGGGACCCGCCGAGCGGGGCCAGCCAGCCCGCCGCGGTGTCCATCGAGTTGCGGGCCCGGATCGCCGCCATCGCCATGGCCAGCCGGCCCCGGTCGGGTGCCGCGAAGTGCGCACCGGTGGTGGCCACCACCGGTATCCCGAACCTCGACGCCAGCCCGGCCAGGACGGCATTGCGTTCGTCGTCACACGGATGGCCATGATGGGTGAGTTCGATGCTGACCCGGTCGACCCCGAACCGGTCCACCAGATCCGCCAGCGCAGCGGCGGCAGCGTCCGGACCACCTTCCGAGAGCGCCTGGCGGACATGACCTTTGCGACAGCCCGTGAGAATGTGCCAGTGCCCACCGGCAGCCTCGGTGAGCCCGTCGAAGTCGTAGCGGGGCTTACCCTTCTCGCCACCGGCCAGGTGCGCCTTGGCGATCTCGCGAGACAACCGCCGATACCCCTCCGGCCCGCGGGCCAGCACCAGCAGATGCGGACCGGGCGGGTCCGGATCCTCGGTACGGGGAACGTTCCCCAGCGACAGCTCCGCGCCGAACACCGTGGACACGTCCAGTTCCCGGGCCGCCTCGGCGAACCGGACCACTCCGTAGAGCCCGTCGTGATCGGTCAGCGCGATCGCCCGCAGGTTCAGCCGGGCCGCCTCCTCGACCAACTCCTCCGGCGTACTCGCACCGTCGAGGAAGCTGTAGGCGCTGTGCGTGTGCAGCTCGGCGTACGGCACTGAGCCGGGTGTGCGGGAAACCCCGGGTGGCTGATAGCTACCGCGTTTGCGCGACCAGGCCGGGCTGTCCCCGCCGTCGCCGACGGGCTCCAATGGCAGGCCGGAACGGCGGGGCTTGCCGGTAAGCACCCGCTCCATCTCCGACCAGCTCGGCGGCCCGTTATGCCAACCCACCTCGCCAGTATATCGAACGTCTGTTCGATATCTCATGGGTGTGCGGCAACGGGTGTAGCCCGATACAACCCAAGAGATGCCGATCACGTCGTCGCCCCCTACGATGCCTCTGGGCTGGGGATCGGCTGTGAAAGGACGGCAATGGCGTCAACGAAATACATCGGCTACGTCGGTGGTGTCGCGGTGGCGGCGGGAGTCGGCGCGGCGATCGCCGTGGCCGGCCAGGGCACTGCTCACGCTGATTCGACGGATGGTGCCTCCAAGGAGTCGACCGGCAGCACATCCCAGCACGTCAACGCCGGACCCAAGCGCGGTATCGCCAAGGCCGGCGAGGTCAAGCGCCCCAAGCCGTTGTCCAAGGTCCCGTTGTCCAAGGTCAAAGAAAGCGTCAGGGACAACCTCGAGAAGCGCGCCGGCAAGATCGAGAAAGCCGCTGCCCAGGTCACTGACACCGTCAAGTCCGCCAAACCGGTGGCCGCCGCGCCCAAACCGAAGCCCACTGCCGAGGAGTTCGAGGCCGGCGAGGTCGCCAAGCTCAAGGACCTGTTCTCCCCCAAGCAGGCCGCAGCTCCCAAGCCGGCGCCCGTGGTGGAGGAAAAGCCGGATACCGAAACAGTCGCGCAGCCGACGAGCAAAACCTCGGTCGCCCCGAAGGTCGCCGCGGTCCAGGACCAGGCAGCTACGCCGTGGGACCCCAACCCGCTGCGCGACAATGATCCCGAACCGAAAGACATTCCCCCCGAGATCCTGAATCTGCGGGATGCGTTGATGGGCGCCGCGCCGAACGAGCTCAAACCGCTTGTGCGCGAGGCGACCGAGCAGATCTACCGGGGCACCCAGATCGTGCCGTGGGTGAATGCGGTGATCCCGATCAGCAAGATTCTGCCCAGCCTGGCACCGGCGCTGGGTGACGATCCGGCCGCGCGGGATGCCCGGCAGACCATCATCAACGAGCTGATCAAGACCACGCCGCCGGGTTCGGCGGTGTACTACGGCTACGACATCATCGCCGACTTGATCAACCTGGAGGAGCCCGGCGCCGAACTCAAGGTCCAGGCCGTGACCACGGTCTGGGATCTCCTCGATCCATTCGAGCTGGCACACAACAAGGGCAACTCCGGCATCGGCGGCGCGGCCGGCTGAGCCACACCTTCACCGCGCCCGGGTGGGCCCTACTCCACGAGTGAAGGCGTGTCGTACCGCAGGGTTTCGCCCCGGAAGAACTCTGGACTGCGAGACCGCCAGACCATCATCAGCACGGCACCGAGGATCAGCACGCCGAAGCCGATGAAGAACACCAGGCCGATGCCGCCGATCGCCGCGCCGCTGGCGTTCTCCGGGTCCATGCTCTCCTTGATCGAGATCACGAACACCGCGGCCAGCACGATTCCGCCGAGCAGCGGGAACAGGAACTTGAACACCATGTTGTGGGCGTTGTCGAACAGCTCACGGCGGAAGAACCAGACACATGCAAACGCGGTGATGCCGTAGTACCAGCAGATCATGATGCCAAGGGCGGCAATGGTATCCAGCAGCGCACTCTCCGAGAGCAGGCTCACCACGGTGTAGAACACCCCGGTGACCACCCCGGCGGTGACGGTCGCGAACACCGGCACCAGATAGCGCGGGCTGACCTCGGCGAAACGCGGCGGGAACGCCTTGTAGGCGCCCATCGCCAGCATCGCCCGTGCGGCGGGCAGGAACGTGGTCTGCAGGCTGGCCACCGACGAAGCCAGGATCGCCAGGAACAGCAGCGGCCCGGCATAGGTACCGAGCACCGGATCCGCCAACGCGGCGAACACGTTTTCGGCATTGTCCGGATTGCCCAGCCCGAGATCGGTTTCCCCGACGCCGGCATACATCATGACCGCGACAGCGATCAGCAGATACGTCGCCAGGATGGACAGGACGCACAGCAGCCCGGCCCGGCCCGGCACCTTCGTCGGATCTTTGGACTCCTCCCCCAGGGTCAGGCAGGTGTCCCAACCCCAGAAGGCGAAGATCGACCCGGTTACCCCAACCACGAAGGCGCTCAACGCAAGTCCGTTGAACGGATTGAACCAGTCCAGGTCGAACGACAGCCCGGCCGGCGCATCGCCGCGGCTCACGTGCACGAACGCCATCACCGCGAACGCCAGCAGCACCACCATCTGGAATCCGACCAGTACGTACTGCACGCGTTCACTGGTGGTGATGCCACGACTGGCGACCAGAGTCGCGATGACCAGGAACACCAGCGTGGTGATGATGTTGATGGCCTTGTTGTCGGCGAGCTCGGCGATCGACGGGTGGTTGGTGATCCGAGCGATGAACAGATAGAAGAACTCCACCGCGATGGCGGCGAGGTTGGACAGCACGATGATGGACGCGACCACCATGCCCCACCCACACATCCAGCCGACATACGGGCCGAATGCCTTGGTGGACCACGTGAACGACGCCCCGCAGTCGGGTGCGCGCGAGTTCAGCTCACGATAGGCGTAGGCGGTCAGGAACATCGGGATGAACCCGGCGATGAAGATCGCGGGCATCTTGAGTCCGACGGCCGCGACGATCAACCCGATGCTCGCAGTCAGCGTGTATCCGGGTGCCACACATGAGATGCCGAGGATCGCACCGGAGAAGGTGCCGACCTTGCCCGCGGCCAGACCCTTGGAGACCAGCCCGGCAGAGTGCTCGGCGGCTTCGAGCTTCTGATGCGACGCGGATTCCGATGCGGACTCGGTCATGAGTGATCCTCGCCGTCTTTCAGTTCATCCCGGGGCACAACCACCATGGGCACGTCCAACACCCGCAACATCTTGGCCGCCGTGGAACCGAGGAAGATCCGTCGCGGCGCGCTGAGCCGACTGGATCCGACCATGATGATGTCGCCGTCATCCCACCCCAACTGTTCGACGGCGGCCTCGACGCTGGGCCCGGTCACGATGGTCGAGGACACCGGAAAATCCGCAGGCAGTTCATTTCTGGCGGCCTCCAAAGTCCGTTCGGCGTGCGCGAGCGCGTGGGCTCGCACGGCTTCACTGTCGCCGCGCAGCGAGCCGAAGGTCGGATCGAGCGCAACCAGCGACACCAACCGCAGCGGGATATCCGCGGCCCGGCTGGCCCGTACCGCGGTGGCGAGCAACAGATCCGAACCTTGACGCTGACCGATGGCACACGTGATCTCATGCACCCGTTCGATCTTCGAATCGCGCGTTCCGCGGGGCGCCACCGCAACCGGCACCGGCGAGGCGTGCAACAACTCGTTGACCACCGACCCCAGCGAGTAGCTGCCGACCAACCCGCCACCTGCACCGCCGACCACGATCGCGATCGCCTGGAGACGCAGTGCTTCGCGGATCAGACCGTCGGTGAACGACTCGTCGAAGCTCAGATGCGTGTGAGCCACAACGTCGTCGGGCACCAGGCCCAGGGCATCGTCCAGCCAACCCTGCGCCTGCTCGGCCAGGACTTCCTCGTAGCCGCCCTTGGGAACGGTGCCCGGCGGCGCGTTGTCGGGTGGCAGCACGATGCAGACGTGAACCTCGGCGGCCAGCGTTCGGGCGAACCGAACTGCCAACGCCAGCGCGTCGGCGCCACCGGGAGTGGCCAGATACCCAACGACCAGGTTCACCTGCGTCATCTGCCACCGCCCATCCCCGCACCGCCGTGCGACCTCAGTGGTTCGATCCTGTCAATCCACCACGCGGTGTGCAGCCGCTTCTACGAAATTGCCGCGCCTGCCAGATCAGTCGGAATACTCGGCGACACCGTCCTCCAGCACGAGCCGGGCATCGGCACCGTCGGGCCCGGCGGCCTCGGTACGGAACACGGCCCGCCCCGGTTCGGTGCGCCAGATCGACGTCGTCAGCGTCTCCCCCGGGAACACCGGAGAGCTGAACCGCGCTGCCACGGCATGGACCTTCGTGGCGTCGCCGCCACCGAGTTCGGCGACCAGCGCCCGCCCGGCCACCCCGTAGGTGCACAGACCGTGCAGGATCGGCTTCGGGAACCCGGCCAGATTCTTCGCGAACCACGGATCGCTGTGCAGCGGGTTGCGGTCCCCAGAGAGTCGATAGATCAGCGCCTGATCCTCGCGGGTGGGCAACGCCACCTGGGCGTCCGCGTCGCGATCGGGAATCTGCGGCGCCACGGGACGTTGCCCCTGCTGCCCACCGAACCCGCCTTCACCCCGAATCACCACGGTGGTAAGGGTTTCGGCGACCACCTCGCCGCTGGCCGGATCGGTGCCGATGCCCTTGAGCATGACCACCGCGTTCTTACCCTCACCCTTGTCCTGGATGTCGACGACCTCGGAGACCACACTGAGCTTCCCGGCCGGGGGCAGTGGCCGGTGCAGCCGGATCTCCTGGGAGCCGTGCAGAAGCATGCCGAAGTTGAACGTGCCGATCTTGAGTGCTGCAGGGAAAGCCGAGCAGGCGATCACCGCATAGGTCGGCAACACCTGCTGTTCGATCTCGTGACTGTTCTCGGTGGTGAAGGCGAGGTCGTCGGTACCCGCGCCCACGCCGATGGCGTACAGCAGGGTGTCGCGGTCGGTCCAGTCGAACGGAATCGGATCGGTTGTCTCGCCAATGGCGTCCGGATTGAGGGGCATGCGTGCCGACGATAGCGGTTCAGTGGCCGAGTTGACCGGCCTTGTTGACGTTTGCCCGATCTAAGGCCACGATGGCTCGCATGCACTATGTCGTTACCGGCGGTACCGGGTTTATTGGCCGCCGAGTGATCAGCCGGATTCTGTCCCGCGAACCCGACGCCGAGGTGTGGGTGCTGGTGCGCCGCGAGTCGCTGACGCGGTTCGAGCGGCTGGCCCAGAACTGGGATGAGCGGGTGAAACCGCTGGTCGGCGACCTGACAGTGGCTGATCTGGGGCTATCCGACGCCGATATCGCCGAGCTGGGCGACGTCTCGCATGTGGTGCACTGCGCGGCGATCTACGACATGACGGTCGGCGAATCCGAACAGCGGACGGCCAACGTGGAGGGCACCCGCGCGGTGATCGGGTTGACCCGGCGCCTCGACGCCACGTTGCACCACGTGTCCTCGATCGCGGTGGCGGGAAACCACCGGGGTGTGTTCACCGAGGACGATTTCGACGTCGCCCAGGACCTGCCGACGCCGTATCACCAGACCAAGTTCGAGGCCGAACTGCTGGTGCGCTCGACGCCGGGCCTGCGCTACCGGGTGTACCGCCCTGCCGTCGTGGTCGGCGATTCGGCGACCGGCGAGATGGACAAGATCGACGGCCCGTATTACTTCTTCGGCGTGCTGGCCCGGCTGGCGGCGCTTCCCAGGTTCACGCCCATGATGCTGCCGGACTCGGGTAGGACGAATGTGGTGCCGGTGGACTACGTGGTCGACGCGATGGTTGCGCTGATGCATACCGACGGCAAGGACGGTGAGGCGTTCCACCTGACCGCACCCGAGACCATCGGGTTGCGCGACATCTACCGCGGCGTGGCCGCCGAGGCCGGGCTGCCGCCGCTGCGCGGCTCGCTGCCGCGGGCGACCGCGGCGCCGGTGTTGCGGGCGCGGGGCCGGGTCAAGGCGGTACGCAACATCGTCGCCACCCAGCTGGGCATTCCGGGTGACGTGCTCGACGTGGCGGAGTTACGGCCGACCTTCACCGCGGACAACGCCACCGCTGCGCTGCGCGGTACCGGGATCTCCGTGCCCGAATTCTCTTCGTACGCACCGAAACTATGGCGGTACTGGGCTGAGCACCTCGATCCCGACCGGGCCCGTCGCGATGATCCGGCCGGCCCCCTCGTCGGCAAACACGTCATCATCACCGGAGCTTCCAGCGGCATCGGCCGAGCCTCGGCGATCGCCGTGGCCGAACGCGGTGCCTGCGTCTTCGCCCTGGCCCGCAGCGGCGAGGCACTCGACGGCCTGGTCGCCGAGATCCGCGCGGCGGGCGGGCAGGCCTACGCATTCACCTGTGACGTCACCGATTCCGCGTCGGTCGAGCACACCGTCAAGGACATCCTCGGCCGGTTCGGCCACGTCGACTACCTGGTGAACAACGCCGGCCGGTCGATCCGCCGGTCGGTGACCAACTCGACGGACCGGTTGCACGATTACGAACGGGTGATGGCGGTCAACTACTTCGGTTCGGTGCGCATGGTGCTGGCCCTGCTGCCGCACTGGCGCGAACGCCGGTTCGGCCACGTGGTCAACGTGTCCAGCGCCGGCGTGCAGGCCAACACCCCGAAGTACAGCGCCTACCTGCCCTCCAAGGCGGCGCTCGACGCCTTCTCCGAGGTGGTCGGCACCGAAACCCTCTCCGATCACATCACCTTCACCAATATCCATATGCCGCTGGTGAAGACGCCGATGATCGCGCCGTCGCGCAAGCTCAATCCCGTGCCGCCGATCTCGGCCGAACATGCCGCGGCCATGGTGGTGCGCGGCCTGGTGGACAAGCCGGCCCGGATCGACACCCCGCTGGGCACCGTCGCCGATTTCGGTAACTACCTGACCCCGAAACTGTCTCGTCGCGTTCTGCATCAGCTGTATCTGGGGTATCCGGATTCGGCGGCCGCGCGCGGTGAGGCCGGTGAGAGCCCTCAGACGCCGGCAGGTGAACTGACGCAGCGGCGACCGAAGCGGCCGGTCCGCAGCGCCCGAAGCCTGCGGGTCCCGCGTACGGTGGCCCGCCCGGTGAAGCGGGCGGTGCGGCTGGTGCCGGGCGTGCACTGGTGAGTCACGGCGTACCAGACCTTTTCGCGCCGGCATTCCTGACCGCACTGTCCCAGGCCAGCATTGCCAGGTCCACGGCCGCATCCATGTCGGCCCGGGGCGCGCCGTCCCTTGCCTGGATGGACAATCCGTGGAGCACGGTGATCAGGAACGACGCGAGCCGCTGCGGATCCACATCACCGGGCAGCTCGCCGTCGGCCACGGCCTCCCGGATCCGGGCCTGTAACTGCGCGCGATCTTCGTCCCGGTAGCGCTTGAGCAGGTCGCGCAACGCCTCGGTCTCGGTCGAATACGCGATCCCCGCGAGCACGATCAAGCAGCCGGGTGGACTGTCAGGGTCGGCGTACTGGCGCACACTGTCGCGCAGCATGGCCTCGACGGCGTCCCGAATCGGAACCGGACGCGCCAGCGCCATCATGAGCGGCGAGCGTTCCGGGGCACCGTAATACGCGACCACCTCGCGGAACAGCTCTTCCTTCGAGCCGAACGTCGCATACAGGCTCGGCGCGTTGAGCCCCATCGCGCCGGTCAGGTCACTCACCCGGGTGCCTTCGTAGCCACGCTCCCAGAACACGTCCATCGCAGCCTGCAGCGCGGTGTCTCGGTCGAACGCGCGCGGCCGGCCGCGACGGGCAGTGGGTTGACGGGGCATGCCAACAGTCTATATTTGTAGTGTCTATTACAAAATTGATTGGAGCCAGGTATGGCGTTGAAGGCGTTGACATCCAAGGTCGCACTCGTCACCGGCGGCAGCCGCGGAATCGGTGCGGCCATCGCGCGCCGCCTGGCGGCCGAAGGCGCCGACGTGGCCTTCACCTATCACTCCTCCCCCGAGCGAGCGGCCGAAGTGGTCGACGCGATCACCGGTCTCGGCACGAAAGCCCTTGCCCTGCAGATCGACAGCGCTGCACCCGATGCGGCACCGCGCGCGGTCGACGCCGTCCTCGAGGCGTTCGGCCGGCTGGACATCCTGGTGAACAACGCCGGAGTTTTCCCCAACGGTCAGCTGGAGACGGTGACCGCCGCCGACATCGACCAGGCGATCAATCTGCACATCCGCGCGCCGTTCCTGTTCAGTCAGTCCGCGGCAGCGGCCATGGGCGAAGGCGGCCGGATCATCACGATCGGTAGCAATCTCGCCGACCGCACCCCCTTTCCCGGGGTGACGCTGTATTCGACGACCAAGGCTGCCGTCGGCGCGCTCGCTCGGGGACTGGCCCGCGATCTCGGGCCCCGTGGAATCACCGCCAACGTGGTGCAGCCCGGCAATACCGACACCGAGATGAATCCGGCCGGCAGTCCCGAGGCCCTCGCCGATCTGCCGAACATTCCGCTGGGACGCTTCGCGCAGGCCGACGAAATCGCCGGCGCTGTCGCCTACCTCGCCGGTCCGGACGCGCAGTACGTGAACGGCGCAACCCTTACCGTCGACGGCGGCTACAACGCCTGACGTCGTGGAGACAAGGATGTCGTGGGCATTGCTGGTCTTCGCCGGCCTGCTGGAGATCGTGTGGGCACTGGCGATCAAGCAGTCGGACGGGTTCACCCGGTTGTGGTGGAGTGTGGTGTGCGTGGTGGCCGCGGTGGCCAGCTTCGTGATTCTCGCCATGGTGGTCAGGCACCTGCCCGTCGGCACCGCGTATGCGGTCTGGGCAGGCATCGGCGCGGTCGGTGTCACCATCGCGGGAGTGGTGATGTTCAGCGATGCGTTGACGCCCTTGCGAATGACGTTCATCGCGATGATCGTGGTCGGCCTCGTCGGGCTGCGATTCGTCGAGTCGTGAGCCGATACGCCATGACGTTGGCATATCGTTGACGCCGTGACGCCACCGCTGCCGAGCGGCGAATCAACCGAGCCGCCGAACGGCGAACCGATGCTGCCCGTGTTCGCCGACGTCGACACCGGTGTCGACGACGCCATGGCGCTGGCTTATCTGCTGGCCAGCCCGGAGGCCGAGCTGGTCGGTATCGCCTCGACCGCGGGAAATGTTCCGGTGCAACAGGTCTGCACCAACAACCTCGGTCTGCTGGAGCTGTGCAGGGTGACCGGAATACCGGTCTCCAAGGGAGCCGAACAGCCATTGAGCGCTCCGCTGCGGACCGCCGAGGACACCCACGGGCCGCAGGGCCTGGGATACGCAGAGCTGCCGGCCGGCGACCGACTGCTCACCGCGCATGACGCCGCCGAGGCCTGGGTGCGGGCCGCGCGCGCCTATCCTGGCGAGCTGATCGGGCTGGCGACCGGCCCACTGACCAACCTGGCGCTGGCCATGCGCGCCGAGCCCACCCTTCCCAAGCTGCTGCGCCGGCTGGTGATCATGGGCGGGGCATTCGACTACCGGGGCAACACCACACCCGTGTCGGAATGGAACATCAGCGTCGACCCCGAATCGGCAGCCGAGGTGTTCGGCGGTTGGAATGCCGCCTGGGGTCTCGACGAAGCCACCCATGTGCCAATCGTGCTGGGCCTCAACCTCACCGAGAACATCGCGATGACGCCTGCGCTGCTGAACCGGCTGGCGACCGCAGCCGGTTCACCGTCCATCCCGATGAGCGTGCTCGACGAGCGGGGCACCCGGTCGAGCACGGACAATCCGTTGATCCGGGCCCTCGAGGACGCCATGCGGTTCTACTTCGAATTCCACTTCGACACCGGTGACGGGTACCTGGCACACCTGCACGATCCGCTGGCCGCCGCAGTCGCTCTGGATCCAGAACTGGTGAGCTACCGGGAAACCACTGTCGATGTGGAGCTCAGCGGCACCCTGACGCGCGGCATGACGGTGGCCGACTGGCGGGGACATTGGGGCCGTCCACCGAATGCGCTGATCGGTACCGAGGTCGACCCGACAGCATTCTTCGACCGGTTCATCAGCCGGGTCGGGGCTTTCGCACAACGCCTGAGCTGATCAGTCCTCATTCATAGGCGCCCTCCAGATACCACCGACGCTGCCGATAACACAGCAGCAGGGCGAGATCATCCCCTTCTCTGCCTCCAGAACGCAGCAGCACCTGGACCCGCGCCGTCCGGCCGGCCCCTCGGTTCTCCGGATCCCACCACCGCTCGTCGACCGGCCACGGCCCGGCCCACCAGCGCAGCCTGCCGTCACGGCGGCCGGCACCGGCCAGCTGCGCCGGATCTGCCGAGAACAACCCGCGACTGGTGACCCGCACCAGGTTTCCTTGTCCATCAAGCAATTCCACCGGATCGTCGAGCAGCACGGTCGGCGAGGGCTCGGGTAACTGACCGGGCCAGGGCTGGCGTGGATCGGCTCGCGGTACCGGCTCGTCCCCCAACGGCGTGAGGGTGATGCGCTCGGCAGGCCCGCGCCCGCCGCTGAGCACCGGAACCTGCACCGCTTCCGGGCCGAGCAGCCCCTGAACCCGCAGCAGCGCCCGCCGGGCCCGCAGCCGATCCTCCTCCCCCAACCCGCCCCACAGCGGCAATTGCAGCGCCGCCGCCGACACCACCTCCACCGGGCGCAGGCGCAGCACCGTGACCGGACCGGTGGGCCGCTCGGAGGTGCGACGGTTCAGCCAGCCGTCCAGCTGCCAACGCACCCGGTCGGCGGTGGCATCCTCGGACAGTGGTTCGGCACACCGCCAGACCCGTTCCAGCTCTTCGCCGTTGGCAGTGATGGCGTGGATGGCCAAGCGGGTACAGCCCACCCCGGCCGCCTCCAGATGACGATGCAGATCACTGGCCAGGGACCGTCCCGCGAAGGCTGCGGCGTCCACCCTTTCGATCGGCGGGTCACAGTTCATCACCGCATCGAGTTCGGTGGCCGGATCCCGTCCGGAGGGACCGCGGTCAGGCTCCCCGCAGGCGAACCGGTGCGCCGTCACCGCGTCGGCCCCGAACCGTGAGGCGACGTCGGTGCGGGACAATTCGGCGAACTGGCCGAGGGTTCGGATGCCCATCCGCCACAACAGGTCTGCGAGTTCTTCGCGCCCCGGGGCAGCCAGGGCCGGTTCCGTGGACAGTTGCCGGATCGACAGCCCGGACAGAAACCGGGCGTCGTTCCCGGGTTCGACGATGCAACCAGCCCGGGCGGCGAAGACCGCGGTGGAAAGTTGGTCGGCGATACCGACCTGGCATTCGGCCCCCGCTGCGGCGACGGCGTCGATCAACCGTTCGGCCGCAACCGGTTCGGACCCGAAGTACCGCGCCGCGCCGCGCACCGAGAGCACCAGCAGTCCCGGACGCAGCACCTCGGCGCGCGGCACCAGGTCATCGACGGCGAGCGTCACGTTCTCGAAATGGCGGGCGTCCCTGGCCGGATCCGCAGTGACGACGTGCAGTTGTGGGCACCGGGCCTGCGCCTCGCGCCGGCGCAGCCTGCGCCGGACCCCGGCCGCACGCGCCGACGCCGAGCAGGCGATCACCCGGTTGGCCAGGGTGACCGCGACCGGCACCGTCGAGGACAGACCCGCCGCCGTCGCCGCGGCCACCGCCGGCCAGTCCATACACCAGAGGGCAAGCACCCTGGAATCAGCAGGCACGAGCTATCCGCCTGCCGCACAAGCCGTTCCGATGCCCCGCCCCCTGGCCCGCATGGCCAACCGGACCCGGCTGATGCGGCCGCAGCCGGGTGTCGGGGTGTCCTGACCGGCACCGGCCACCTCATAACCGCACACCCGGGCCTCCAGCCGAGCCGATGCACCCTGCCAGTCACCGTCGGTAACCAGCAGCGTGCAGCCTTTCTGCCGGGCCCGCGCCACCATCACCCTGGCCCGACTCGGAGGCACCGAACGCCCACCCAACCCGAGCACCACCAGATCCATCCCGTCCATCAGCACCGAGGCCACCTCGACCGGGTCGGCACCTGGATCGGGGATCACCGCGAGCCGGCTCAGATCGGCGCCCATCTCCACCGCGGCCAGCAGGCCGACATCGGGTTGGCCGATGATCACCGCATGCCCACCCCCGGATGTCACCGCCGCCACCATGCCCAGCGTCAGCGACCGGGCACCCGCGGCCACCGCGACGGACCCGCGAGGCAGCATCGTCGGTAAGCCCTCAGGCAACGCCTCAACCAGGGTTTCAGGCGGCTCCAGCAAAGATTCCGGAGCCGGTACCACCGCTTCGGACCGGGGCACGCCGCGATGCACCGGACCGACCTTCCCCGACACCGAGGCAATCTTGCGACGGAGGTGTTCTACCTGTTCAGAGCGGGTAAGTAGGCGTAAATCAAGCTCAGCCGCAACAGTCACAACAACACCTCCCGCACCATCTGCATCTAACGATTTTCGAATGTATGTTCGATGTCTCGAGTAAACACCTACCCCCCGACAGCGTCAAGCTGCGCCCAACGGCGACCGCCCCGGGAAGGCGAAGCCGGCCGGGACCGTTCTGCGGCCGTGCCGACTCTGAGTTAGAGTTCGCCCCACCAGCACCCGCTTCGGGATGGGACTGGGCCGCCATTTGCGTTGCAGGTAGCGGGAATCCGCAGCGATTCGCCGAAGGCCAGGATCTGTAACAGCACGGGGGACAGTGAGGACAGCATCATGAAGTCTGGGCAGTTGACTCGTCGGCTCACCGTCATCGCGGGCGGTGCGGCAGTCATCGGGATGATCTCGTTCACCGCGGCATGCGGTACCGAGGAGCAGAAGGGTCCCGAGACCACCACGCCGACGACGACAACCACGACCACCACCACCGCGCCGGCCACCCCTGCCCCGCCCCCGACGGTCGAGCCGACCGAGAAGTCGATCAACCCCACCGGCGGCAACCTGTTCACGCCCGGTGTGAAGGCACCGGCGGCACCGACCGCCATCCCCGGCAACAGGTCGAACACCGGGTAGAACGCGGTTTCGGCGGCTTGCCGGACCCCGGCGCCACCTGCCCCGGCAAGCAACGCCGTCCCGTCACATCCCGATCAGCAGTGCCTGCAGCAAATGGCTCTGCGACCACGCGGACCTTAAGTTAGAGTTCGGTTCACCAGAACCCGCTTCGGGATGGGACTGGCCACCACTTTGCGTTGCAGGTAGTGGGAATCCACCAGGATTCGCCGAAGATCGAGTTCTGTAACAGCACGGGGGACAGTGAGGACACCATCATGAAGTCTGGGCAGTTGACTCGTCGGCTCACCGTCATCGCGGGCGGTGCAGCAGTCATCGGGATGATCTCGTTCACCGCAGCATGCGGTACCGAAGAGCAGAAGGGTCCCGAGACCACCACGCCGACCACGACGACAACCACGACCACCACACCGCCGGCCACCCCTGCCCCGCCCCCGACGATCGAACCGAGCGAGAAGTCGATCAACCCCACCGGCGGCAACCTGTTCACGCCCGGCGTGAAGGCACCGCCGGCACCGACCGCCATCCCCGGCGACAACTAGACGCGGAGCGCAGAGAGTCGGTCGTCCGCCCATGGCCGGGATGAACATCGCCCCCTGGCGGGTAGTACTGGCGCTGGTCGTGTTCAGCACCCTGCTGGTCTCCGACCTGCGGACTACGCCCGCCCAGGGCGGATCGGCGTACGGACCCACCCACATCGCGGGTCCGTACGCCCAACTGCTTTCCGCCTCAACCGATCTCGGCCCAGCCGGGAGTGGTTCGGCGCAGCTCACCATGACGCTGCACAGCGCCGACCGACCGGCTGCGCTGCTCGGGTGGGCCGAAGAGCATTCACTGTCCATCCGGTGGCGGCCCGGTGACTCCTGGGCCATCGCCGAAGGCCGATCCGCCGACCTGGCAACCGCTTTCGGCGTGGACATCCATGACTACCGGGGCCGGCGCGGTCAGGAGTTCTACGCCTCACCGCAGCAGCCGTCGGTACCCGACCGGCTGTCCGCGGAGGTCACCGAAGTCGGCCGCATCCTGGGTTACACGCCCTACCGGATGTCACTGCCGGACCTGAGGAACCTGCCGACCGATGTCCCGGATCAAGGGTTGACGCCGCAGGGGGTGCTCAACACCTACAACCTCGGCAACCTGGCGGAGCAGGGATTCACCGGCAAGGGCACCGCCATCGTGTTCTTCGCGTTCGACGGTTTCGATCAGGCCGACCTGGACACCTTCGCCACCACCTTCGACCTGCCCCAGTTCACGCCGATCGTGGTCGGCGGCCAACCGAGTGCCCCGCACGGCGAGACCACCATGGATCTGCAGCTCGCCCACGCCATCGCCCCGGATGCGCAGAAGGTCGTCGTCAACGCCCGGCCGACAGTCCAGGGTGACGGCGCCTACGAGAAGATCGGGAAGATGCTGGAATCTGCCGACCAGCAGTTTCCCGGTGCAGTCTGGAGCTTCTCGATCGGCTGGGGCTGCGACAAGCTGATCACCGCCGCCGATCTCGCCCCGGTCCGCTCCGCGCTGGCCACCGCACACACCCACGGCACCACGGCATTTGATGCCAGCGGAGACCTCGCCGGCCTGGAATGCAAAGGCGGACAAGACTGGTCATCCGCACCCAGCGAGGACGACATCGGCCTGGACTCGGTGGCCTCCCTGCCAGAGATGACCGATGTCGGTGGCACGACACTGTCCACCGACGCCCACGGCGGCTGGCTCGCCGAGCAGGCCTGGTTCGACGTCCCGCTGTCGCAAGGCACCGGCGGTGGCGTCTCCGCGATCTTCGACCGCCCCGAATGGCAACGCAACGTATCCGCTCCCGGCGACGACGGTGCCCGGCGGCGGCTCACCCCGGATGTGGCCGCGGTGGCCGATCCGTTCACCGGCGTGAAAATCGTTCTCAACAACCAGGTTCTGGTCGGGGGCGGCACATCGCAGTCCGCCCCGCTGTGGGCCGGGATGGCCGCCGTGATGAACCAGTACCTGATCGCCAACGGCGGCCGGGCGCTCGGCGACCTCAATCCGCTGTTGTACAAGATCGCCTCGGGCGCCCCGCTGCCGGCCTTCCGTGATGTCGACCTCGGTGGCAACGCGGTGGCCACCGCCTCACCCGGCTACGACCTGGTGACCGGACTCGGGTCACCCGATGTGGAGAACCTCGCCAAGAACATCCTTGTCCTGCAGAAGGCGCACCGATGACCGATACACCCGACGACACCGACGTGCCGACCACGGAGTGCCGGGTCTGCAAAGTCGATGTACCCGACGGCAAGTACTGCGGGCTGTGCGGGGTTCCGATCGACAAGGAACAAGGTGACGGCCCGGAGTGGTTGCGCCTCAGCGCATCCTGCGTGGCCCCCGATGAACACCTGTTGCGGCCGTCGATCGCCAGCTCACTGTTCCCCCACCTGTCGCACCAGTCCCGCACCCCCTTCCGCATCGCGATGCTGGTCCTGCTGGCAGGTCTGGTGGCCTGCGCGGTGCTGAGGTTGCCCGCGGCCCTGATCGCGGTGGCCGCACTCGGACTCCCGCTGCTGTTCCTGATCTATCTCTACGAGTCCGACGCCTTCCGCGACCTGCACCGTGTCAACCTGGTGGTGACCATCGTGCTGGGAATCGCGTTGGGAATCGGCTGGGTGCTTCTCACCGGCCACATGATGGCCAAGTCCTACGGCGTCCCGCTCGGAAGCGGTGTGACCGCGTTCCGGATCATGCGCAACGGCTTGGGAATTCCGCTGGGCGGAGCATTCCTGATGCTGGTTCCCGCTGTCGTGGTCCGCCTGACCAACCGGTCGAGCCGGGAATCGTTGGACGGCTTCATGATCGGCGCCCTCGGTGCCACGGCCTTCACTGCAGCCACCACGCTCACCCGGCTGGCACCGCAACTCACCACCGGCATGGTGGCGCGAAACCGCCCGATCTCCGGTCTGATCATCGAGGCCGGAATCCGCGGGGTAGCCATGCCTTTGACCGCCGCAGCCATCGGTGGCCTGATCGGCGCAGCCCTTTGGTTCACCCGCCCCGCCACCAAGGTCGACAAACACGTCGGCTATGTGCGGCTGGTGATGTTCTCCTGCGCGTTCGCGGTGCTGATCGTCTACTGCGCACTGGGTCTGGTCGATGTGGCGCGCGTTCCGCAATGGATCCAGTTGGCGGTGCACCTCACGGTTTCGATGATGGCGTTGTTGGCCTTGCGGGTCGGTCTGCATCTGGCGCTGCTGCACGAAGCCCAAGACGAGATCGCCTCCGATCAGCCCATCTTCTGTGCCCGCTGCGGCCATATCGTGCCCGATATGTCGTTCTGCCCGCACTGCGGTGCGGCTACCCACGCATCGTCGCGCACGTCCAGACAACAGCGTCGTGAGCACCGGCCGGTGCGTGCCCCTGGGGCAGATGCCGGGTGAGCACATTCTTTCCCGGATATGCGGTGCCCATTTCCACCGGCCGAACCCGGGCGATTCGCCGTACCTCCGCCCTGAAAGTTGTGGCGACCCTGACCGCCGGAATCGCCCTCGTTGCCGGGGTACTGGCCTGGGTCTCGCATACGACGAGTAAGCCACCGGCTCGCTACATGTGCCCACCCGACTGCGGGTCGCCCCCGACCGGGCAGGCTGTGGCGATCAATCCGGTGTTCACCGCACCCGACGGCAGCTTCTCGGTTTCCTACCCCGTGGCCTCCTCGGCATACAAGGTCACCACCAACCCGACCGGTGTCACCGCGGAGTTCAAAGCCGGCGACGGCGGCATGCTGCAGTTGTTCAGCGAGCCGGCAACCGGACGTAGCGCCGAGGACATCGCCAACTCTCTGGTCAAGAAGACATATCCGGACACCAAGACCGCCTACAGCATCCCCAACGCCATGGTGGGTTACCACCCCGGGTTCGGCCTGGTCGCCGACTGCTGGCCGCAGAGCGCGACAAGTAACTACATGCGGATGCGGGTGCTGGTGTTGGTCGCGGTGAAGGACGACCTCGCGCTCATCGCGTCGGCCGTCGGACCGTATCGGGAATTCGGCCCCGGCTCGGGGGCCAGTAAACCGTCGGGCGCCAACTTGCAGTTGGCGCTGGACATGGGGAAATACGTCAACAGTTTCCGGTGGCGCGGAGACCCCGACCGCTGATCGCCTGCCGTCGGGCCGGAAACACGGAATTGACGCCCACGCCGGAACGCGCTGGGTTAGAGTTTGCTGGCGGACCCGTTTCGCGGGCCGCATCTGTTTCGTCCGCGGGGGACAGTGAGGACTAATCATGAGGTCACGTCGATCAACTCGTCGCCTCGCAGCTGCCGCTGCCTCCGCCGCGATCATCGGAATGATCGGGCTCAGCGCTTGCGGTACCGGCGAGAAGGCACCGGAAACCACCACGCCGTCCACCACCACAACGACGACGACCACAACGACGTCAGTGTTGCCGCCGACGGAGCCCACCGAGAAGCAGGTCTCCCCCGGGGGCGCCAACAGCTTCACACCCACCCACGTAGAACCCGTGGCGCCGCCCACCGGGCGTCACGGCATCGGTAGCCCTCATAGGCAATAGCGCCGGAACCGGCTCAGAGGAGCCGGCACCCACCATCGAATGGCGGGTATGCCGGGTATGCCGCACCGAAGTACCGGCCGGCACCTTCTGTGGAGCGTGCGGCACCTACCTGAACCAGCCGCGCCACGGGGTCAGCTGGTTACGGCCAGGGGCGTACTGCGTCGGCCGCGAGCACCTGCTGCGGCCGTCGGTGGTCAGCTCTCTGTTCCCGGCACTACCGCACCGTTCGCGGCCGTCCTACCGACTCGGGATAACAGCGCTGGCGGTGGCGGTGCTCGCCTGCACCCTGCTGCGAGTGCCCGCCGCGATCACCGCCCTGGCCGCGTTCGGTTTACCCCTGCTGTTCGTCACCTATCTCCGTGAATCCGCTGTCTTTCAGAATCTTCCGCCACGTACTCTGCTGCTGACCGGTGTCCTGGGTGCCGGTCTGGGCGCAGCCTGGACACTGCTGACCGGAACCGCGGTGGCGCGTGAGTACGACATGCCGATGGGCGTCGACGTGCCGGAGTTCCGGATCATGCGCGACGGCCTCGGCGTCCCGCTCGGTGCGGTGGTGCTGATGCTCATCCCGGTGGTGGTCATCCGCCTGATCGGACCGCGCACCCGAGAATCGTTGAACGGCTTTGTGATCGGAGCCCTCGGAGTGCTCTCCTTCACCGCGGCAGCCACATTGGGCCGGTTGGCGCCACAATTCGACGACGGGCTGGTGGACCACGACCGCCCCTTGACCGGGCTGCTGGTCCACGCCGGCATTCAGGCAGTCGCGGTTCCGTTGACCGCCGCGGCCGCAGGGGCTCTCGTCGGGGTGGTCCTGTGGTTCACTCCGGTCAAGGACAACGCCTGGCACCCCGGATACTTGCGCGCAGCCCTTGCGGTAACGGTCGCCGCCGTCCCAGTCTTATACGCGATCCTCGGCCTTGTCGACGTCGCGCCGACACCCGAGATCTTGGTCCTGGTAGTGCATTTGGCCGTGATGGCCTTGGCCATGCTTGCGTTGCGGATCGGTCTGCAGATCGCCCTGTTGTACGAAGCGCACGGCACCATCCACACCGACGGATCGCTGCAGTGCCGGCAATGCGAGCACACCGTTCCCGACCTGGCGTTCTGTCTCGATTGCGGCGCGGCGATCCGCGCATTGCAGCGGGCCGCACCCCGGGCCGGCCGACCGCTGCTGAGGGCATGGGGTACCGGCGTCGTGCTGCTGACCGCCGCGCTCGTCGTGGTATCGGCGGTGGTCAGCAGTCCGCCCGCCCGCTACCGGTGTCCACCGGATTGCGGCCATCCGCCGACCAGCGATCCGGTGGCAACGAATCCCCGCTTCACCGCACCCGACGGCGCATTCTCGGTCGCCTATCCCGCGAATGGTGCGGCGTACCGGGTCACCACCGCCGACGACGGAGTCACGGCGGACTTTCTCGCCGGCGACGGCGGCACGATGCAACTGATCGGTACCCCCGCCAAGGGGCGGACGCCGAAGGCAATCGCCGAGGAGCTGGTCGAGAGCGCCTACCCCGACACCGAAATGGACTACGAGATCCCGAACGCGATGGTCGGGTACCAACCCGGCTACGGCATGGTCGTCGACAGCTGGCCGCAGAATGCCACCGGTGACTACATGCGGATGCGCGTCGTCATTCTGGCGGCGGTCAAAAACGACCTGGCACTGATCGCGATTGCGACGGGCCCGTACCACGAATACGGTCCGAGCTTCGGTTCAGGCAAACCCTCGGGCGCCAATCTCGACCTTGCCCTGGATATGGGTAAGTACGTCAACAGTTTTCGTTGGCGTGGAGACCCGGCGCGCTGATCACTCCCACTCGATGGTGCCCGGCGGCTTGCTGGTGACATCCAGCACGACCCGGTTGACCTCAGGCACCTCGTTGGTGATCCGGGTCGAAATCCGTTCCAGCACTTCGTAAGGCACGCGGGTCCAGTCCGCGGTCATGGCGTCCTCACTGGACACCGGCCGCAGCACGATCGGGTGGCCGTAGGTACGTCCATCGCCCTGCACGCCGACCGAACGGACGTCGGCCAGCAGCACGACCGGGCACTGCCAGATCTGTTGATCCAGACCGGCGGCGGTGAGCTCTTCGCGGGCGATCGCATCGGCACGGCGCAGGGTGTCCAGCCGATCGGCGGTCACCTCGCCGACGATGCGGATGCCCAGCCCCGGCCCCGGGAAGGGTTGGCGGCCAACGATTTCCTCGGGCAGGCCCAGTTCACGGCCCACCGCCCGCACCTCGTCCTTGAACAGCAGACGCAGCGGTTCGACGAGCTTGAACTTCAGGTCGTCGGGCAGCCCGCCGACGTTGTGGTGGCTCTTGATGTTGGCCGTGCCGGTGCCGCCGCCGGATTCCACGACGTCGGGGTACAGCGTGCCCTGCACCAGATACTCGATCTCGCCCTCGCTGGCACCCAGGGTGTCGCGGACCACCCGCTCGAACGCCCGGATGAATTCGCGACCGATGATCTTGCGCTTGCCCTCGGGGTTGGTCACCCCGGACAGTGCCTCCAGGAAGCGGTCGGCGACGTCGAGGGTGACCAGTTTGGCGCCGGTCGCCGCGACGAAGTCGCGCTCGACCTGGGCGCGCTCCCCCGCCCGCAGCAGGCCGTGGTCGACGAACACACACGTGAGCCGGTCGCCGATGGCGCGTTGCACCAGTGCGGCCGCCACCGCGGAGTCGACGCCGCCCGACAATGCGCAGATGGCCTGGCCGTCACCGATCTGGGCCCGCACTGCCTCGATCAGCTGATCGGCGATGTTGGCGGCGGTCCACGTCGCACCGATGCCGGCGAACTCGTGCAGGAACCGGCTCAGCACCTGCTGGCCGTGCGGGGAATGCAGGACCTCGGGGTGGTACTGGACGCCGGCCAGCCGGCGGGCCCGGTTCTCGAAGCCGGCGACGGGCGCCCCGGCGCTCGAGGCGATGACACTGAACCCATCCGGCGCCGCGGTGACGGCGTCGCCGTGGCTCATCCACACGGGCTGGGTGCCCGGCAGTTCGGCATGCAGGTCGCCACCGGAGACGTTCAGCTCGGTCCGGCCATATTCGCTGGTCCCGGTGTGTTCGACGGTCCCACCGAGCGCCTGGGCCATCGCCTGGAAGCCGTAGCAGATGCCGAACACCGGGACGTCGAGATCGAACAGTGCGGGGTCGAGCCGCGGGGCACCCTCGGCATAGACACTGGCCGGGCCGCCCGAGAGCACGATGGCCTGCGGATCCTTGGCCTTGATCTCCTCGACCGTGGTGGTGTGCGGGATCACCTCGGAAAACACCCGCGCCTCGCGGACCCGGCGAGCGATCAGCTGTGCGTACTGAGCGCCGAAGTCGACGACGAGGACAGGACGGGGAGATGCAGACGTCACCGCAACAGTCTAGTGGGCAGGTCAGCGCGTGCTTGAGGTGCCGGAAATCTTGGTGATGGCACCCAGGTGTGGGTCCTACAGTCAGTTGACGATCTCGCGGAGGAAGTGGCGCCATGACACTGCAGTGGACTCTTGAAGGTTTTCACCCCCATACCGAAGAACTGGTTCACGACTACCCACTTCCCCGCTTGACTGCAGCAGCAATACGCCAGATCTTGAACGTACCCGAAGAAATTCCGGTCGAACCTTTTTGTTTCGACATACCGGACGACAAGGCGGTGCACGCACTGGCGGAATTCGCGGATGCGCCCGTCACCATTGATCCGGCGTTTACGTATCAACTCGGGTGCTCCAGCGAGTAGCTCATCGATCACTTTGACAGGAGAATGACCGAAACCCGATGTGGCACATAGAAGTATTTGACACAAAGACCGAATCACTGGCCGCCGAACACCCACTCCCCAAGCTCGATACTTCGACCGTCCGTAGAATATTGAATATTCATGACGACCAGCCTGTTGAACCATTCTCGTTCGACGTGAATCAGCCCGACATTTTTGATGCGCTTGCCGAATTCGGTGACGATGTCTTCGCGCTGGAGCCTGAGCGAACCTACTATCTGGCCTTCTCCAGCGTCGCCCGATGACACTCCAAAGTCACGCCGAAGCCGTGTTTAAACCCACCCCTCGCCCGGTGATTACGCATGATGGAGAAGACGTCGGCGAAAGCGAGGACGCTGTGCTGGGCTTGCCCGAGCAGATCACCGCGTGCCTGTTCGACCTCGATGGTGTCCTCACCGACACCGCGAGCGTGCACAAGAAGGCCTGGAAGGCCATGTTCGACGACTATCTGCGCACGCGGGCCACACGTACCGGGGACGAGTTCGTCGCCTTCGACATCGACGCCGACTACCTGAACTACGTCGACGGCAAGCGCCGTGAGGACGGCGTCCGGTCGTTTCTGTCCAGTCGCGGGATCCAACTGCCCGAGGGCACCCCGGACGACTCGGCAGATGCCGACACCATCGAGGGCCTCGGCAATCGGAAGAACGCGATGTTCCACCAGACCCTGAAGATGGACGGCGTCGAGGTGTTCCCTGGATCGCGGCGGTACCTGCAGGCAGTGACCGAGGCTGGGCTGCGCCGCGCGGTGGTGTCGTCGAGCGCCAACACCGAGGAGGTACTCAAGATCACCGGACTGGACAGCTTCATCGAGCAGCGCGTGGACGGAGTCACCATGCGCGAGGAGAACATCCCGGGGAAACCGGCACCGGACAGTTTCCTGCGTGCCGCCGAGCTACTCGGTGTCTCCCCCGCGCAGGCCGCGGTATTCGAGGATGCCCTGGCCGGGGTGGCGGCGGGCCGGGCCGGGAAGTTCGGATTCGTGGTGGGCGTGGACCGGGTGGGTCAGGCCGCGCAGTTGCGTCGCGACGGCGCGGACATCGTCGTCACCGATCTGGGCGAGCTGGGGGCAGCGCCATGATGATCACCCACGACGCGTACCCGGTGGAACCGTGGCAGGTGCGTGAAACCCGGCTGGATCTGAACCTGCTGGCACAGTCCGAATCGCTGTTCGCATTGTCCAACGGTCACATCGGCCTGCGCGGCAATCTTGATGAAGGCGAGCCGTTCGGTTTGCCCGGCACCTACCTGGCCGGCTTCTTCGAGATGCGTCCGCTGCCCTACGCCGAAGCCGGATTCGGCTACCCCGAGGCCGGGCAGACGGTCGTCGACGTCACCAACGGCAAGGTCATGCGGCTGCTGGTCGACGACGAGCCCTTCGACGTGCGCTACGGCGATCTGCTGGACCACGAGCGGACGCTGGATCTGCGCGCAGGCACTCTGACCCGCCGCGCCCACTGGCGGTCACCGGCCGGAAAACAGGTCAAGGTGGTTTCCACCCGACTCGTGTCGTTCGCGCACCGCGGAGTCGCAGCCATCGAATACGTCGTCGAAGCGATTGACGAATTCGTCCGCGTGACAGTCCAATCCGAACTCGTCACCAACGAAGACCAACCCGAGACGTCCGACGATCCCCGGGTCTCGGCAGTACTCAAACATCCACTGCACGCCGTGCACCACGAGAACACCGACCACGGTGCGCTGCTGGTCCACCGCACGATCGGCAGCGGCTTGATGATGGCGGCCGCGATGGACCACGACGTCGACGTGCCCGGCCGCGTCGAAGTCAGCACCGAATCCTGGGAAGATCTGGCCCGCACCACCGTCATCTGCGGGCTGCGGCCAGGTCAGAAGCTGCGGATCGTCAAATACCTCGGCTATGGATGGTCAAGCCTGCGTTCGCGCCCGGCACTGCGCGATCAGGCCGCCGCGGCCATCACGGGCGCCCGCTACAGCGGTTGGCAAGGGCTGCTCGACTCGCAGCGCGCCTATCTCGACGAGTTCTGGGACTGCGCCGACGTCGAAGTCGAGGGAGATCCGGATTGCCAGCAGGCGGTGCGCTTCGGCCTGTTCCACGTGTTGCAGGCCAGCGCGCGAGCCGAGCGACGCGCGATCGCGGGCAAGGGGCTGACCGGCACGGGTTATGACGGCCATGCGTTCTGGGACACCGAAGGTTTCGTGCTGCCGGTGCTGACGTACACCAAACCTGAGGCCGCGGCCGATGCGCTGCGGTGGCGGGCCTCCACACTGGAACTGGCCCGCGAACGCGCGGCACTGCTCGATCTGAAGGGCGCCAGTTTCCCGTGGCGAACCATCCGCGGCGAGGAATGTTCGGCCTACTGGCCCGCGGGTACGGCGGCATGGCACATCAACGCCGATATCGCCGCGGCGTTCGAGCGCTATCGCGTTGTGACCGGCGATGATTCGCTCGAGCAGGAGTGCGGCCTCGAGGTCCTGGTGGACACCGCGCGGCTGTGGATGTCGCTGGGGCACCATGATCGCCATGGGGTGTGGCATCTCGACGGCGTCACCGGTCCTGATGAATACACCGCGGTGGTGCGCGACAACGTGTTCACCAACCTGATGGCCGCACACAACCTGCGGGTGGCAGCCGCCGCGTGCATGCGCCATCCGGATCTGTCCAATTCGATGGGCGTGACCACAGAGGAGGCCGCGGCCTGGCGGGACGCCGCCGACGCCGTCCACATCCCCTACGACGAAGAGCTGGGCGTGCACCAGCAGTGCCAGGGCTTCACCACGCTGGCCGAATGGGATTTCACCGCCAACACCACCTACCCGCTGTTGATGAACGAGCCGTATGTCCGGCTCTACCCGACCCAGGTCCTCAAACAGGCAGATTTGGTGCTGGCCATGCAATGGCAGAGCCACGCCTTCACCCCGGAACAGAAAGCCCGCAACGTCGACTACTACGAGCGGCGCACCACCAGGGACTCGTCACTGTCGGCATGCACCCAGGCAGTGATGTGCGCGGAGGTCGGTCACCTCGACCTGGCCCACGACTACACCTATGAGGCCGCCCTGATCGACCTGCGGGATCTACACCGGAACACCCGCGACGGTCTGCACATGGCGTCGCTTGCCGGGGCCTGGACGGCACTGGTGGCGGGGTTCGGCGGACTGCGTGACGACGAGGGCGCCCTCTCCCTCGACCCACACCTGCCCGACGGCATCTCGTGCCTACGGTTCCGATTGCGGTGGAGGGATTTTCGGGTAACGGTCGACGCGCACCACGACACCGTCACCTACACCTTGCGCGACGGACCGGACGGGTCGCTGACCATCCGTCACGCCGGTGAGGAGGTACACCTGAGCACCCGCGAGCCGACCACCGTCAAAGTCCGTCCCCGGCATCCGCTGCTGCCGCCCCCGCCGCAGCCGGCGGGGCGCGAACCAGTGCGTCGCCGCACGGGTCAGTAGAAACCGACCCGGCCGGTTTGAAATCTCAAGGTCACGGGGTACTCGGCTGTCGTAAGTCTCAGCGGTCGCATTGCTGTGCGCAGTGCGCGGCGCTGAACAGCGAAAGGAGCGACGGGGTGACCGGTACCCAGCCCAAGCCGACAACCACCGACGCCGGAATTCCGGTGTACAGCGACGAACATTCGTTGACGATCGGTCCGGACGGGCCGATCCTGCTGCAGGACCACTACCTGATCGAGCAGATGGCGATGTTCAACCGGGAGCGCATCCCGGAGCGCCAGCCGCACGCCAAGGGCGGCGGCGCATTCGGTCACTTCGAGGTGACCCACGATGTCAGCGCCTACACCAAGGCCGCGGTGTTCCAGCCGGGCGTCAAAACCGAGACATTGACCCGGTTTTCGACCGTCGCCGGTGAACGGGGCAGCCCAGACACCTGGCGTGACCCTCGCGGGTTCGCGACCAAGTTCTACACCACCGAGGGCAATTTCGACATGGTCGGCAACAACACCCCGGTGTTCTTCATGCGGGACCCGTTGAAGTTCCAGCACTTCATCCGCTCGCAGAAGCGGCGAAGCGACAACAACACCCGCGATCACGACATGCAGTGGGATTTCTGGACGCTGTCGCCGGAATCCGCGCACCAAGTCACCTGGCTGATGGGTGACCGCGGCATCCCGAAAGACTGGCGGCACATGAACGGCTACTCCAGCCACACCTACAGCTGGATCAACGCTGCCGGAGAAATCACCTGGGTCAAGTACCACTTCATCACCAACCAGGGCATCGACTTCCTCACCCAGGAGGAAGCCGACCGAATGGCCGGCGTCGACGGCGATGCCCATCAGCGTGATCTGTACGACTCGATCGACCGCGGCGACTTCCCGAGCTGGACGTTGAAGGTGCAGCTCATGCCGTTCGAGGAAGCCAAGGACTACCGGTTCAACCCGTTCGACCTGACCAAGGTGTGGCCGCACGGCGACTACCCGCTGCACGATGTCGGCACGCTGACGCTGGACCGCAATGTCGAGGACTATCACACCGAAATAGAGCAGGCCGCGTTCGAACCGAACAACCGGGTGGCCGGCACCGGTCTGAGTCCGGACAAGATGCTGTTGGCCCGTGACTTCTCCTACGCCGACGCCCACCGTCACCGGCTCGGGACCAACTACAAGCAGATCCCGGTCAACGCCCCGAAGGTCGAGGTGAACAGCTACTCGAAAGACGGGGCCATGCGGATGAAGAACGTGTCCGACCCGGTCTACGCCCCGAACTCGTACGGCGGCCCGCAGGCCGACCCGGCCCGCACCGGTGAATCGCTGTGGCGTGCCGACGGCGAGATGATCCGCGCCGCCTACACGCTGCACGCCGAGGATGACGATTGGGGCCAGGCCGGGACGATGGTGCGCGACGTGCTCGACGACGCGGCGCGGGCCCGGCTGGTGTCGAATATCGCCGGGCACCTGTCGAAGGGGGTTTCCGAGCACGTGCTCGAGCGGGCCTTCGAGTACTGGAAGAATGTCGACAAACAGCTCGGCGAGAAAGTCGAATCGTCAGTCCGCAACGGCGGCTGACTAATCCGCGGCGGCGCCGGGTTCGAGGATCCGTGCGACCTCGGCGCCCGTCGCGTCCCGTACCGCGTCGTCGCTGATCGGATCGAGTCCGGTCGCCGACCGCAGGAACGGCTCGAAGAACCGCCAACCCAGATTCAGGGCAACGGCATTGGCGACGGCCAGCCGACCCTCGCGTTCGTCGTCGAAACGCGGAAGCACCTCGTCGAGCAGCCTCGTGACCCCCGGAAACCGGGTCTGCAGTTGACCGATCGGGTAGCCGTCGAGCAGTGCCCTGGCCATCACTCGCATGTGCTGGTCCATGTTCCGATCGATCTCGTCGACCGGGCCATCGCCATCGAGCAGGGCGGTAAGCCGGGCACCGAGGTGCTCAAGCACCGCTCCGACCAACTGCTCCTTCGTGCCGAAGTGCCGGTAGATCAGCCCGTGGTTGACCTTCGACCTGGCGGCGATGTCGCGGATCGACGTGGCCGCCGGACCGCGTTCGGCGAACAGATCCGCTGCCGCCGACAGTGCGGCCGCGACCACCTCGTCCTTGCCGACCGGACCGGCCGCAGCCTTTGCCGGTGGCGTCGGTGTAGTCATGTGGTTACACTAGCCCATATGCATGTGTAGTCACCTGACTACACCTGTTCCCACCAGCGAAAAGGACAAGCCGATGACTGCTTCCACCACTGCGCTTACGGTCACAAAGCTCGGCAGCCGCATCGGCGCCCGGATTGACGGCGTGAAACTCAGCGGGGATCTCGACGAGGGCACGGTCGCCGAGATCCGGCGCGCGCTGCTCGAGCACAAGGTCGTCTTCTTCGGTGGCCAGCACGACCTCACCGACGAGGAGCACCATGCGTTCGCGCGACTGATGGGCAAGCCCGTCGGTCACCATGCCCTCAAACAGGAGGACGCCCCGCTCATCACCCCGCTCGATTCCGAGTACGCCAAGGCCACCCGCTGGCATACCGACGTCACGTTCGTGCCGGACTACCCGGCCATCTCGATCCTGCGGGCGGTGACACTGCCCGCATACGGCGGATCCACCCTGTGGGCCTCGACCGCGGCCGCCTACGATCACCTGCCCGCACCGCTGAAAGCCCTCACCGAAAACCTCTGGGCCGTCCACAGCAACCGCTTCGACTACGCGGCCGCAGCGGTTGCCGCACTGAGCGAAGAACAGCAGTTGATGCGGGCCGCGTTCGAGAAGCCCGACTTCCGCACCGAGCACCCGGTGGTGCGGGTACATCCCGAGACCGGTGAGCGCACCCTGGTGGCCGGCGATTTCACCCGCGGCTTCCTCGGCCTGGACAGCCATGAATCCGCCACCCTGCTGGAGTTGCTCCAGCGTCGGATCACCATGCCAGAAAACACGATTCGCTGGAACTGGGCACCCGGTGACGTCGCGATGTGGGACAACCGGGCCACCCAGCACCGTGCGGTCGACGATTACGACGACCAGCGCCGGGTGATGCACCGCGTGACGCTTTCCGGTGATGTCCCCGTCGATATCCACGGGCGGCCCAGCCGTCCCCTCGCGGATGCCGCACTGCTGCAGGCGGTCTGACTACATCTTGATCGCCGGCATCAGCCTGGTCATGTTCCACAGGCGGTTTCGTCGGGCCGAGAGTGCCGAAATGGTCAGGGCCCCCACCCAGATCAGCAGCAGGGTGATGATCGACTGCCAGAGTCGGTGATCGATCCCGCCCAGGATGAGCTGACGTAATCCGTTGACGCCGTATGTCATCGGATCGTAATGGTGGAAGAACTGGAACGGCCGCGATGTGGTCTCGACCGGGTACATCCCGCCGGCGCTGACCAACTGAAGCATCAGCAGCGCCATCAGAAGCACGCGTCCCACCGCGGGGCCTACGAGGGCGTTGACCGCTTGCGTCGCGGCGACGAAGGCGCATGACACCAGGATCATGAAGCCCAGCATCGCGACGGGATGCACCACCTGCATGCCGAGCGCGAACCGCACCACGCAGTACAGGATGATCGCCTGGAACACCCCGATCACCGCGGCAGGAAGGTAGCTGGCGAGCACCACCCGGATCGCCAGCACCTCCGCGGCTATCGGCCGATTCTGCAACGGCCGCAACACCATCCACAGCACAAGTGCGCCGAAGAACAGGGCGAGGGTGATGAAGAACGGTGCCATCCCGGTGCCGAAGTTGGGCGCGGAGTTCTCTGCCGAGTTCTGCAGGTGAACCGGGCCGCCGATGGTGTCGGCGATCGCCTCCTTCTGGGCGGGAGTCCAATCCGGTACCTGGCCGGCACCGTCGGCCAGCTTGGTGGCCAACTCGGCCGATCCGCTCCGCAGCTGGGTGGTGCCGGATTTCAGCTGCCCGGCACCGGTGTCGAGTTTGGCGATACCACTGGCCAGTTCGGCATTGCCCGACGCAAGCTGCTGGGCGCCCCCGCGCAGTTGGTTCAGCTTGGCGCTGAGATCGGAGTTCTTGCTGCCCACCTGATCGAGCGCGGAGTTCAGCGGGCTGCCGGGGTTACGCAACGACGAGGTCATCGAGATCGCCGCGTTTTCGGCATCGGTGAGTTGTTGACGGATATGCGGGGTAAATTGGTGGGCCCGAAGGTCATCCGCCACCCCGCGCAGGGCTCCGGCGGCATTGTTGGCGATCGGGTCGGGGCTGGTCGACAGCTGGTCGATCACCGAGGTCAGGGCCGTCGCGGCAGAATCCTGCGCTCCGGTGATGGCCCCGATCTGGTCATTGGCCTGCCGCAGTGCAGCAGTACCGTCTTCCAGTTTCTGGGTGTCGCCACCGATCTTCGACAGCGCCGAGGTGACCGCGACCAGCGGATCGGTCGCCTTGTTGATCCCATCGGAGAGCTGTTTGGCGCCGGTGGCCAGCTGCGCCGAACCGGACCGCGCATCGTGCAGGCCGGCCGCCAGCTGACCGGCACCGTCGTCGACTTTCACTGCGCCGTCGGCGAGTTGGGCCGCGCCATCGGCGGCCTGCTTGATGCCGGCGCCGGAGCTGACCACCACCGAGAGCACCTGGTTGACCGCCTGGCCGGAGATCCGCGTCGACACCGCATTGAGCACCTGGTCGATGGCGGTGCGGCCGATGTTCGACGAGATGTAGTTGTTGGCGTCGTTGTACACCGCGTTCAGGTTCGCCTGCTTGGGCGCTCCGGTCAGCGGTGACGCTATCGCCTCACTGAAATCCGGTGGCAGCTCGAGCATGAAGTAGTACGTACCGTGGTCGACGCCTTTGCGGGCCTCTTCCTCGTCCACCACATGCCAGTTCAGGCTGGCATCGTCGGTCAGGCTTTTGGCGATCTCAGCCCCGACATTGACGTGCTGTCCCGACACCACGGCACCCCGGTCCGAATTGACCAGGGCCACCGGCATTTTGTCGACCTGGCCGAAGGGATCCCAGTAGGCCCAGAGATACAGGGCACCGTAGACGAGCGGCAGCAGCATCAGCACCACGATCGCGGCCCGGGTCATCCGGCTGCGGCCGAAGCGTTTGATTTCCGAGCCGAAGGCGAGACCGGCCAGTGGGGACGAGCCGCTTGCGCGAAGGCGTTTCAGCATCAGGAGTTCTTTCCGGTGAGGATGCGGTGATCGTGCAGGTCGTGGTCGGGAGCCTCATGACCGAGCGGGTTGGTCACTCCGACAACGACACTGCGCCGGGTGGCGATGGCACCCAACCGCTCGACCGCGATTGCGCGCCGACAGTTGTCCCGGACCTGTTCGAGGTCACCGACCACGAGGATCGGGCGTTTGGAGAACAGCGCCAGGGTGACTTTCAGCAGGAACAGGTCAAGGTCGGACAGTTCGCTGATATAGGTCTCCGGAGCGGGCGGCGTCAGGTCGCCGAAGACTTCGCGTAGTGCGGACTCGCCGGCTTCGGCCGGCACCCGGCGGTACCACGGGGCCAGCCAGCGGCGCTGCTCGGCGAGCACCGTCTGGACGGTGACCGAGTCTTCGAGTTCGTCGATGTCGGCGAACGCCGCGATCGCGCAATGTCGGCGGATGTCGCGGGGCCGAGACTCGCCGCAGACGGTCACGGTGCCGTGGGTAGGTGCCAGACGGCCGGCCAGCGTCAGCAGCAGCGCGGTCTGGCCCCATCCCCCGGGCATCTGGATGGCGTGGAATCCCGGGGTGAGTTCGAGGTCGATCCCGGAGAACAACGGGCCGTGCTCGCCGTCGACCCCGAGTCCGGCCGCGGTGATCTGCGGCGCGCCTTCAGCACCTTCCGCGCCTTCAGCACCGTCCGCGTCGTTCTGGGCGTCGTCCCCATCGGACGCCTCCTGGGACGCGTCGGACGTGACGGTCTCGGGGGTGTCCCCGGCATCGTCCCTGTCTTCCATCTCCGACCTTTCGATACTCGCTGGTATCCATTCGATACTAGCGAGTATTGTGTTGGTCATGACCGCTGTCAAACCGGCACGTACCCGCCCGACCCGCGACGAGGTTCGCGACCGGATTCTGGATGCCGCGCTGACGGTTTTCGCCGCGGAAGGCTTCGCAGGCGCCACCATCGACGCCATCGGTCAGGCCGCGGGATTCACCAAGGGCGCGGTGTACTCCAACTTCGAATCCAAGGACGAGCTGTTCCTGGCCCTGTTGGACCGGCAGTTCGAGAGCCGCGGCGCACTCATCGCGACCGCTCTCGACAGCGGGCAGGGCGACACCGCCGCGATCGCCGCAGCGCTGAGCCGCGCAACGCTGAACTCAATCCACGACCAGAACGAGTACCAGATCGTGCTGATCGAGTACTGGCTGCGCGCAGTGCGCGATCCCCAGCTGCGCGAACGCCTGGTGGCCCGCCGCCGCACGGCCGCCGATCAAGCCCTACGCATCGTCGAACAGGCCGGAACGTCACTGCCCGGCAGGCAGCTGTCGGCGCTCGCCCAATTGGTGGTCACCATCATCTCGGGGATCGCGACCGAGGAGGTGCTGCAACCGGGCACCATCGACATCGACACCCTGACCCGCTTGTTCACGGCCCTGCTGGAATCCAGCCCGGACGGCCGGTAGCCGGCTCAGGCCAGCTTCTTGTGCACGGGCCGACCGCCCGTGGCCTCGAAGATCACCCGCTTGCCGATCTCGACGGCGTGGTCGGCATACCGCTCGTAGTAGCGGCCCAGCAGTGCGACGTCGACAGCCGAGCACACCCCGTCCTCCCACTGACGGTCCAGCAGCAGGGTGAACAGGTGGCGATGCTCGGCGTCGACGCCGTCGTCCTCGTCGCGCAGACGTGCCGCGGCATCCGGATCGCGCGACACCAGGATTTCCTGCGCCGTCTGCGCCAACCGGACGGCTTGCGATCCCATGTCGGTGAAACTCGCGCGCACCTCGTCAGGCAGGGCGCACTCGGGATGACGCAACCGGGAGATGTCGGCGACATGCACGGCGAGCGCGCCCATCCGGTCGATATCGGCAGCGATGTGCATCGACCCGACCACCGTGCGTAACTCGCCGGCGACGGGCTGCTGGAGGACCAGCAGCCGGAATGCCGACTCCTCGATGCGGCGGTTGTAGTCAGCGATGTGTTCGTGATCGGCGATGACCTGCTCGGCCAAGGACAGATCGGAGTCGAGCAGGGCCTCGTTGGCCCGCTGCATCGCACTCACCGCCAGTGCACACATCTCGGCAAGTTGGTCGGACAATGCGGCCAACTCGTCGTGAAATGCCTTTCGCATGCGCCACACCTTCCTCGCCGGACCGTGCCGTCCGGCGAGGGTTAGGTACCCGCAATGGGGCGGGGGCTAACCGCCCGTGTTGACGGGTTCGATCGGCAGCCGCCGCAACCCACCGGGCGCCTCGGCCGGCACCACGGGATGCGCTGGGGCGATCGGCGCCAGCTTCCGGTAGGACTCACCCTGAGCCGGACGCTCGTCGTTCTGCCCCTTGTTCGGCCACAGCGACGCCGCGCGTTCGGCCTGCGCGGTGATCGAAAGCGATGGGTTCACGCCGAGGTTCGCCGAGATCGCGGCGCCGTCCATGACGTAGAGCGTCGGGTAGTTGTACACGCGCTGATACGGGTCGATGACACCGTGCTCGGCGCTGTCGCCGATGGCCGCCCCGCCGAGGAAGTGTGCGGTGAGCGGGATGTTGAACAGCTCGCCCCAGGTGCCGCCGGCGACACCGTCGACCTTCTCCGCCATCCGCCTCGTGAACTCGTTGCCCACGGGGATCCACGTCGGATTCGGTTCGCCGTGGCCCTGTTTGGACGTCATCACCCGCTTGCCCCCGGGCCCACGCTTGGTGAAGGTGGTGATCGAGTTGTCCAGGTGCTGCATCACCAGCGCGATCACCGTGCGCTCGCTCCACCGCTGCGGGTTGAGGAGCCGGACCAGCTTGGCCGGATCCTCGCGGGCCTGATCGAGGAACTGCCGCCAACGGGGAACGTCGGTGCCCTTGGGCCCGGTGCCGTCGGTCATCAAGGTCTGCAGCAGGCCCATCGCGTTGGAGCCCTTGCCGTAGCGCACCGGTTCCACATGCGTGTCGGAGGTGGGATGCACCGAGGAGGTGATGGCCACGCCGTGGGTGAGATCCATGCCGGGTGTCACCTTGAGGGTCTGCGCACCCACGATGGACTCGGAGTTGGTGCGGGTCAGCACGCCGAGTTTGGTGGAGAGCTTGGCGAGCTTGCCGGTGTCCCGCATCTTGAACAGCAGCTTCTGGGTGTTGTAGGTCCCGGCCGCCAGGATCAGGTGCGTCGCAGTGAAGGTCTTGCGGTGACGCCGCAGCTTGCTGCCGGTGCGCACGGTCGTGACCTCCCAGACGCCGTCGGCGCGCTGCTCGAAGCTCGTCACGGTGGTCAACGGATGTACTTGTGCGCCGGCCGATTCCGCCAGGCCGAGGTAGTTCTTGACGAGCGTGTTCTTGGCGCCATGCCGGCAGCCGGTCATGCACTCGCCACACTCGATACACCCGGTGCGGGCCGGGCCGACTCCACCGAAGAACGGATCCGGCACGGTCTTGCCCGGCGTCATCTCACCGTCGAGACCGAAGAACACGCCGACCGGTGTGGCGACGAACGTGTCCCCGCAACCCATGTCGTCGGCGACCTCTTTGACGATGCGGTCCGCGTCGGTGAAGGTCGGGTTCTTCACGACTCCGAGCATCCGCTGGGCCTGGTCGTAGTGCGGCATCAACTCAGCCCGCCAGTCGGTGATGTCCTTCCACTGCGGGTCGTTGAAGAACGGGTCCGGCGGCACGTACAGGGTGTTGGCGTAGTTCAGGGATCCACCGCCGACCCCGGCGCCGGCCAGGATCATCACGTTGCGCAGCAGATGGATGCGCTGGATGCCGTACATGCCCAGCTGCGGCGCCCAGAGGAACTTGCGCAGGTCCCACGAAGTCTTGGCGAAGTCGGCATCGGTGAACCGCTGGCCGGCTTCGAGTACTCCGACCCGATAGCCCTTCTCGGTGAGGCGCAGCGCGCTGACGCTGCCGCCGAATCCCGAACCGATCACCAAGACGTCATAGTCAGGCTGCATGTGACCAGTATGACGCTACCCGCAGGTAACTTCTAGACAGGAGGCCCTAACTTGTAAAGAAGAATTTCTCCATGCCGCGGCGACCTCTACCGATTTCTACCTCAGGGTCGCGATCTCGGCTGAGCACAACCCTGGCGTAGGAAACCGCGCGCGGCGGGCCCGGCAAACGGCGCAGCTGGTCCGGGGGGGATCCCGCCGAGGTCAGGAACCGACCGTCAGGCCGACCTTCTGGAACTCCTTGAGATCGCAGTATCCGGCCTTGGCCATCGACCGGCGCAGGCCGCCGACCAGGTTCAACGAACCGAACGGATCGTCGGACGGTCCGGTGAGCACCTGCTCCAGGCTGGGCCGCTCCCCGACCGCCACCTGCAGCAGCGCGCCACGCGGCAACGACGGGTGGGCCGCCGCCGAGGGCCAGAACCAACCGCTGCCCTGCGCTTCGTCGGCCACCGCGAGCGGGGTACCGAGCACGACGGCGTCGGCGCCGCAAGCGATCGCCTTGGCCAGGTCGCCGGAGGTGTGGATGTCGCCGTCGGCCAGCACGTGCACGTAGCGGCCGCCGGTCTCATCGAGGTATTCACGGCGGGCGGCCGCCGCGTCGGCGATCGCAGTGGCCATCGGCACGCTGATGCCGAGCACCTCGTCGCTGGTGGTGACGCCGGCGGTGGAGCCGTAGCCGACGATCACGCCGGCCGCGCCGGTGCGCATCAAGTGCAGCGCGGTGCGGTGGTCGAGCACGCCACCGGCCACCACCGGTACGTCGAGCTCGGAGATGAAGGTCTTCAGGTTGAGCGGCTCGCCGTCGGACGCGACCCGCTCGGCGGAGATGATGGTGCCCTGGATGACCAGCAGGTCGATCCCGGCGGCCACCAGCGTCGGGGTCAGGGCCTGAGCGTTCTGCGGGCTGACGCGCACCGCCGTGGTCACGCCGGCCTCGCGGATACGGGCCACCGCTGCGCCGAGCAGGTCGGGGTCCAGCGGCGCGGCATGCAACTGCTGCAGCATGCGGATCGCGGCAGAGTCGTCGTCGGCGTTCGCGGCGACGTCGAGGACCTTGGCGATCTTCTCCTCGACATCGGCGTGCCGGCCGATCAGCCCCTCGCCGTTGAGCACGCCGAGACCGCCGAGCCGGCCCATCTCGATCGCGAACTCCACCGACACCAGGGAGTCGGTGGGGTGCGCGATGACCGGGACCTCGAAGCGGTAGGCATCGAGCTGCCAGGCCGTCGAGACATCCTGGGACGAGCGGGTGCGCCGCGAGGGCACGATCGTGACGTCGTCGAGCTCATAGGTACGGCGGGCGGTCCTGCCCATGCCGATTTCAACCATGTCGCGCATGACTGTTCTTAGTCTCCTGCCCCACCGATTCAGCGGGTGTAGTAGTTGGGGGCCTCGACAGTCATGGTGATGTCGTGCGGGTGGCTTTCCTTCAACCCGGCCGCCGTGATCTGGACGAACTGCGCCTGCTGCAACTGCTCGATGGTCGCCGAGCCGGTGTAGCCCATGGCTGCCCGCAGCCCGCCGGTGAGCTGGTGGATCACCGAGCCCAGCGGCCCCCGGAACGGCACCCGGCCCTCGATGCCCTCGGGCACCAGCTTGTCCTCGGAGAGCACGTCGTCCTGGAAGTAGCGGTCTTTGGAGTAGGACTTGCCACCGCCGCGTCCCTGCATGGCACCCAGCGAGCCCATGCCGCGGTAGCTCTTGAACTGCTTGCCGTTGACGAAGATCAGGTCGCCCGGCGACTCGGCGGTGCCGGCCAGCAGCGAGCCCAGCATGGCCGTCGATGCGCCGGCCGCCAGCGCCTTGGCGATGTCGCCCGAGTACTGCAGACCGCCATCGGCGATCACCGGCACGCCGTAGGGCTTGCAGGCGGCGACGGCTTCGAGGATCGCGGTGATCTGCGGGGCGCCGACACCGGCGACCACGCGGGTGGTGCAGATCGAGCCGGGGCCCACACCGACCTTGACCGCGTCGGCGCCGGCCTGCACCAGCGCAGCGGCCGCGGCGCGGGTCGCGACGTTGCCGCCGACGACCTCGACGCGGTCGCCCACGGTCTGCTTCACCCGCGCCACCATGTCGAGCACGCCGCGGTTGTGGGCGTGGGCGGTGTCGACGATCAGCACGTCGACTCCGGCGTCGACCAGTGTCATGGCCCGCGCCCAGGCGTCGTCGCCGACGCCCACCGCAGCGCCGACCAGGAGCCGGCCGTCGCTGTCCTTGGTGGCCAACGGGAACTGCTCGGTCTTGACGAAGTCCTTGACGGTGATCAGGCCGGTCAGCTTGCCGTGACCGTCGACGATCGGGAGCTTCTCGATCTTGTGGCGGCGCAGCAGGCCGAGGGCAGCCTCGGCGGACACGCCTTCCTGGGCGGTGATCAGCGGCGTCTTGGTCATCACCTCGGCGACGGGCTTGTTCTCGTCGACCTCGAAGCGCATGTCACGGTTGGTGATGATCCCGACGAGTTGCCCGGCCTCGTCGACGACCGGCAGCCCCGAGATCCGGAACCGGGCGCACATCGCGTCGACCTCGGCCAGGGTGTTGGTGGGCGAGCAGGTGACCGGGTCGGTGACCATACCGGCCTCCGACCTCTTCACCGTCTCCACCTGGGCGGCCTGTTCGGCGGCCGGAAGGTTGCGGTGCAGCACGCCCATCCCACCGGCGCGGGCCATCGCGATGGCCATCCGCGATTCGGTGACGGTGTCCATCGCGGAGCTGACCATCGGCACCCGCAGACGGATGTTCCGGGTCAGCTGGCTCGAGGTGTCAGCGGTGGCCGGGACCACATCCGAGGCAGCAGGCAGCAGCAGGACGTCATCAAAGGTGAGACCGAGCATCGCGATCTTGGTGGGATCGTCGCCGCCGGTCGACACCGGTACGGCAATGGGAACGCTGCTTTCAGCGATCGACATGGGTGGGGCCTCCAGTGGCAGGCGTGGGGCTTATAACCCGATTCTATCGGCTCGGTTATTGACAGTGATGTTGCCGTTCCTTGCACCTCAGGGTGCACATCCCCCCGCGCATCAGGACGGCTGGCGCGATACCTGTGCGGCTGCGTAGTGTGGGACTCGTGCGTGACCACCTCCCCCCTGGTTTGCCGCCCGATCCGTTTGCCGATGATCCTTGCGATCCTTCTGCTGCGCTGGACGCGATCGAGCCGGGCCAGCCGCTGGACCCTCAGGAACGGACGGCTGTCGAGGCTGATCTAGCTGATCTCGCGGTATACGAGGCGCTGTTGGCGCACAAGGGAATTCGCGGTCTCGTCGTCTGCTGTGACGAATGCCAGCAGGACCACTACCACGACTGGGACATGCTGCGGGCCAACCTGCTGCAGCTGCTCGTCGACGGCACGGTGCGCCCGCACGAGCCGGCCTACGACCCCGAGCCCGATGCCTACGTGACGTGGGACTACTGCCGCGGCTATGCTGACGCGTCCCTCAACGAGGCGACCTCGGACACCGACGGCTACCGCTGACCGCCGCCTAGCCCCGGCAACAGGGGCACTTCGATCCCCGGCGATGCCGGGCCCTCTCCGTTATGTCCGCCCGACGGGCTTTCGTGACCTCCGCCACTGCTGGGCTCCACAGGTGCGGCCTGCGTGGTACGCACCGACGGCGCGGACGGCACGGATGTCGGCTCGACGGTCGGCGCGACAGTCGTAGTGGTCACCGCGGGCGCTTCGGCCGCCGGTGCGGCCGTGGTGGTCGGCGCCGAGGACGTGCGAGGCGCCGCCGGCGTTGAGGCGGGCGAGGACTCTGTCGCAGTGGCCGGCGCGCTCGTCGTCGGCTCGGCACTGCTCGACGGCGTCGGGGCCGTGGTCGACGACGGCGGCGTCGACGGCTGGCTGGTCGTCGGTTGCGACGTCGGGTTCTCCGATGGCGACGTGGGTGACGTGGACGTCTCCGAACCCGGGCTGGGCTCTGTCGTCGGTGTCGAAGGCCCGGTCGTCGGTGTCGAAGGCGACGTCGGCGTCGTCTCCCCCGGCGTGGACGGGGACTGCGGTGTCGTCGTCACCGTCACCTCGGGTAACACCACCGGCGGTGCATCGGGCGGCACGGTCGCGTTCGGGTCGCGGTTCTCCACCTTGACCGACAGTTGCTGCCACTGGTCGACGAGTTCCTGCTTGCGCTGCTCGTCGCCGACGGTGGCGACCGTGGTCGTGATGGTCTGCAGCTTCTGCTGGGCCTGCTCCCACTGCCCGTCGTCGATCATCTGCTGGACCTGCTTGAGCTCGCTCGACGCCAGTTCGACGCCCACGTCGCGGGTTACCGGCGCGGACCCGAAGACCAGTCCGCGCACACCGTAGAGGGCATCGCCCGGGCCGGAGCCGTACACGGCCGCACCGAATCCGCCGAGGCACAGCACCGCGGCCGCCATGGAGCCCACCAGCGCCATCGGGATGCGCACCCGACCCTGCCCGGTCGCCTTGTCGAGCGCCTTGACGGCCTCACGCGGTGTCGCGATGCCCGCCATCGGGGTTTGTCGTGCGTCGTCGCGCCAACCGGCCAGCAGGACGGCCAGTTCGGCCTCCTCCCGGTCGGTCGCATAGACCTGCCGCTCGAGGGACAGCGCCTCGATGAATTTCTCGGACCGGTTGATCTCGTTGAGGGACGGATCACCACCGTTTGAGGTCCAGCGGCCGAAGTCAGGCATGGTCGCGCCCCGTCGCCATGATCTCGTTCTTCAGCCGGGCGAGCGCACGGTGCTGCGCGACGCGCACGGCGCCGGCGGTGCTTCCGACGGCCTCCGCGGTCTCCTCGGCGCTCATGCCGACGACGATGCGCAGGATCAGGATCTCGCGCTGCTTCTCGGGCAGCACGGACAGCAGCCTGGCCATCCGTTCAGAAGACTCGGTGTCGAGAGCGGTCTGCTCGGGCCCCGCGTCAAGGGAGAACCGCTCGGGCACCACCTCGGTGGGCTCGGCACGGTTCCTGGCTGCCGCGCGATGCGCGTCAGCAACCTTGTGCGCAGCGATGCCGTAGACAAAGGCCAGGAACGGGCGTCCCTGATCCTTGTAGCGCGGCAGCGCCGTAATGGCGGCCAAGCAAACCTCCTGCGCAACGTCATCAGCTGATAGACCACTGCGCTCGGTCGCCCCCACCCTCGCCCGGACATACCGAACGACGATCGGCCGAATGATCTCCAGCACTTCCGAGAGCGCGTTCCGATCACCTGCCACTGCGTCAGCAACGACAATGTCGAGACGGTCTCCCGAACTTGTCATCGTGGGCGATCTCTCCAGCGTTACGTTGCACCGACACTCGGGGCGGATTGGCTCAGCTAAACAATAACGATCGATGAGGCAGGGCCCTGCCGGTGCCAGATCTAGGCGCCGGCCCACACCCCGCCTCTGCGACGCACTGTATCGGCGCCGAGGTCCCGGATCCGGTTGATTTGGGCAGCGTCGTGTGACTCGCTGCCGATGTCGGCCAGCACGCACGCCAACGCCCAGCGCAGCGGGATCAGTCCGAATTTCTCGGTGGCCGGCAGTGCCGCGTCGGCGACCTCCCGCGCGGCGTCGAGCTCGCCGGCACTGCACAGCGCCGCGGCCAGCACGACGTCGGATTTGACGGCGTGGCGCGTCGAGCGATGGCCGGCCGCGGCCGCGACTCCGCATCGGGCATGTTCGACGGCCTCGGCGCCGTGCCCCTGGACCATGGCCAGTTCGGCGCTCACCCACGACAGCCGGATCCGCTGCCGCGAGTCGCCGGGGGCGTCGATGGCGCGCGCCCGGTCGAGCAGGCGGGCCGACACCCCGAACCGACCCATCCCCAGGGCGTCGGCGGCGAGCCCGACGAGCGCGTCGCCGGCGGCCTCGTCATCGTCGCCGCGGTGCGCCCACGCCTGGCCGTCGGCGCCGCGAGCGCGCGCGTGCCCACCCAGCTGGCGAAGAAACGAGGCGCGGGTGCTGTGGACCAGCGAGACCAACGGACCCGAGTCCTGGCACCGCAGGATCTCGGCAAGCTCGGTGAGCGCACAGGCGTAGCGCCCCTGCCCGCCGGCGGCGACCGCCCGCAGCCAGCGCTCGTGCGGCGTGGTCGCGCCGGGCAGCGGCCAGCGGCCGGGGTCGGCCCCGAAGGCAGCGTCAGCCAGGGCCGCGGCGGCCCCTGCGATTGCAGTCATCGGTCAGCGACGCTATCAATACCGTCGGTACCGCCGGGTTCGTGGGCAACCCGGCACGGACGGATACGCCGGAATTCACGTTGCCGGCGACAATTAGTTAACAATTGATGGCTCGAATGTTAATGGCAGGTCAACTAACTATCGCCCGGCCGGAATAGCGCATGACGACACCTCTGGTCCGAGCAGGGAAAATCCGATGACCTCTAGCAGATCCTTAACACCGATGTCTCGGTCACCGCGTCACAATGATGAACGTGATGTAAATTCTCGACCTGCGGTTATGTCCTTTAGCACATCGGCAAGGTATTGACTCGCTTTATCGGGCCCCCCTAGTTTGTGTGCACGAGCGGTCATCGGCGACATGTGCTCAGTTCGGTTCCACCGACTCAAACCCGCCCACTTTTGGCGAAATGGGCGAGCAGAGAGGGGTTTTCCAAATGCCGCAGCCGCAGCAACTTCCCGGACCCAATGCGGATATCTGGGATTGGCAAATGCAGGGACTTTGCCGTGGAGTCGATTCGTCAGTGTTCTTCCATCCCGATGGCGAGCGCGGGCGGGCCCGGGCGCAACGCGAGGTTCGCGCCAAGGAGATGTGCCGCAGCTGCCCGGTGATCACCCAGTGCCGCACCCACGCGCTCGCCGTCGGCGAGCCCTATGGCATCTGGGGCGGCTTGAGCGAGTCCGAGCGCGAGCTCTTGCTCAAGCGGGGGATCCGCCGCAGCGCCTGAATCCCGCAGCAAACTTCACACGCCGAACTGCAGAGGCTCCATTCCGCGAGGGATGGGGCCTTTGCAGTTCCTGGCATCCACAGCCAGGGTCAGCCCGCCAGGAAGGCCCCAAGCGCGAGGACCGCGAGCACGAGGAACGCGGCGGGAAAGGCGATGTTGTAGAACACGCCCGCACGGATGTGGGTGATGACGGCGCCGACGAAGAACCCGATCAGCCCGATCGCGGCGGCGATACCCAGCGGCGGGAAGGCCAACAGGCCCACGAGCAGTCCGACCGCGCCCGCGCCCTTGAGCAGTCCGAGGGTCGGTACCCAACTCCGCGGGACACCGACCTCGGCGGAGTTCGCGAGGACGAAGCGGACCGCGGCGAGGTCCGCGACGGCCATCGCCCCATTGGCCACGATGGCGATCGCGACGATCACGGCCGCGATCATGCCGAGTTGTAGGGTCATGATGGTCGTCTCCCATGTTCGGATGCTGCGGTGGTGGTTCACCTTGATGACGTTTCCGACGCCCGGAAGGTGACGCTGTGACCGATCTGGAGACCCTGGCCGCCCGGTTCGAGGAGGATCGGCACCACTTACGCGAGGTCGCCCACCGACTGCTCGGCTCGGTGCATGACGCCGACGACGCGGTCCAGGCCGCGTGGCTGAAAGTGAGCCGGCGCGGCATCGCCGAGGTGACCAATCCGACTGGCTGGTTCACCACGGTGACCGCCCACGAATGCCTCGACCGACTCCGGGAGCGGAAACGCCGCGCGGAAGTGCTCGGCGCCGACGAGCACGTTCCTGCTGCCGTGGCTCCGGCCGCCGAGGAACAGGTGGCCATGGCCGAGTCGGTGGGCCGCGCCCTGCTGGTGGTGCTCGACCGGCTCTCCCCCGCCCAGCGCGTGGCGTTCGTTCTGCACGACGCCTTCGCCGTGCCCTTCGACGACATCGCCGCGCTGCTCGACCGCACGCCGGCAGCCACCAAGAAACTGGCCAGCCGGGCCCGGGAGCGGGTGCGGGGTGCAACCAGCGCGGCTCGCCCCACCGCCGAACACCTGTCCGTCGCGCGAGCTTTCCTGGCAGCCTCGCAGGAGGGCGACCTCGACGCTCTGCTGGAGATCCTCGACCCCGACGTGGTGCGCCGCGTGGACCGAGTGCTCGTCGGCGGGCACATTCCCGTCGAGCTTCGGGGCGCCCGGGAGTTCGTCGAGGAGTCCAAGCTGTTCGCCGCGACAGCGCGCGGCGGCGAGGTCGCCGTTCTCGACGGCGCCGCGGGCATCGTCGTCGCGCCCGCCGGTCAGCTCAAGTCCCTACTGCGCCTTGATATTCGGGACGGCCGGATCCATGTCATCGACATCATCGGCGATCCGGACCGCCTGGCGTCGGTCGACGTGACGTTGGCGGACTAGGCACCCGGAGGTGCCTGGAAGCCACCGATCTGCTGTTCGAGCAGTTCGGCCAGCCGCAGCGGCGTGTGGTCCTCAAACATCGGACCGATGAGCTGCACTCCCACCGGCAGTCCCTCGGCGGACCGCCCCGCCGGTACGGCGGTAGCGGGCAGGCCGGGCATGGTGGCCAGTCCGGCCCAGACGAGCTGGTCGAAGTACGCGTACTCGACACCGTCGACATCGATCCGACGTTCCAACAGATCTGGGTTGTGGTCATGCGGGAACGCCGGAGTCGGCGTGATCGGACACACGACGACATCGAACTCACCGAACAACTGTCGCCAGCCCTGGCGGTGGAGTTCGCGACGGTTGTTCACCTCGATCCAATCGCGGTGGCTCGACACCATTCCGCGCAACCGAGCCGCATCGAGGCTCTGATCGTCTGGGCTCAGGCCGGCGGCGAGGGTTTGCAGCTGCTCGTACGCGTCGACCGGGAATCGCGCCGAGGTGCTGGAAAACAGCAACTGCGTGTACAGCAACGCGGCTTCGGCCAGATCGGGCAGCAGTGGACTGTGTCGTTCGACGCGGGCACCGCTGGAAGCAAGGGCATCCGCCACCCGGCTGATGCCGGCGCGCACCGCGGCTGAGGTTGCGAGGAACGGATGCTCATCGAGGACCAGGACCCGGAAGTCGCCGAGGCCCTCATGACGCGGGGGCGGCAGCGTCACCCGGTGTGCCACACCGAGAGTCAGCGGGTCCGGTCCTGCCATCACGTCGAGCAGGAGTGCGAGATCGCGGGCAGTGCGCGCCATCGGACCGACGACGGCGAGGTCGGACTCGGTCGGCAATGCCGGGGTCGACGGCGGGGTCATACCGCGGATCGCGGCCAGGCCGAGGGTCGGCTTGTGCGCGTAGACGCCGCAGAAATGCGCGGGGGTCCGCAATGATCCGGCGAGGTCGGAGCCGATGGACAGGGCGCCGAATCCCGAGGCCAGGGCCGCCGCCGAGCCACCGGAAGATCCGCCCGAGGTGCGATCGGGATCCCACGGATTGTTGGTGGTGCCGTAGATCTCGTTGAAGGTCTGGATGTCCTGCAGCCCCAACGGGACGTTGGTCTTACCGAGCACCACCGCGCCGGCGGCCTTGAGCCGCGACACCTGTACCGCGTCCGCGGCCGGCCGGAAGTCCCGGAACTGCGGCATGCCCCAGGTCGTGGGCAGCCCCGCCATGTTGTAGGACTCCTTGACCGTCACGGGAATACCCAGCAGCGGCCGGTCTTCGCCCCGGGCACGTGCCCGGTCGGCGTCCCGTGCAGAATCCCGTGCCCGGTCGAAGTCGGGCACACAGATCGCGTTGATCACCGGGTCATCCCGCTCGATCCCAGTGATCGCCGCCTCGGTCAGCTCCACCGAGGACACTTCACCGGCGCGCAACGCGACCGCCAACTCACCGGCCGACTGAAAATTCCACTCCATGAATCCGACGCTAAACGCGCGCTGCGGGAGCCATAAAATCCCACTTCCTGCAACAGCTGGTCCCCCTCGGGTGCGCAGTTCCCCGTAAGCGCGCGGTACCCAGGTTGCGGACAGACAACTCATGCGACGATCCGGTCTGGAAAGCCATCGATCGACTTGTTGAGGAGAGCGGGATGACATCTGAGGAACCCGGGCGCGACACCGCATCGCCGGTCGGTGTGGTGACCGTGGCGGAGACGGGCGCCGGCACCTACACCCAGCAGATCACCGCCGGACGCCACCAACTCATCGCCGACGAGCCCCTCCCGGTGGGCGGCGACGCCGGCCCGAATCCCTATGACCTGGTGCTGGCCGGCCTGGGGGCGTGTACGTCCATGACGGTGCGGATGTATGCCAACCGCAAAGGCTGGCCGCTTCAACAGGTACGAGTGGCGTTGCGGCACTCACGTATTCATGCCAAGGACTGCGCCGACTGTGAGACCACCAAGGGCATGATCGACCACATCGATCGCGAGATCGAGTTGGTCGGCGACCTCGACGACGCCCAACGGGAACGGTTGATGGGCATCGCCGAGCGCTGCCCGGTACATCAGACCCTCACCTCGTCGGTCCACATCACCACGACCGCGATTCCGTGATCTGCACCGAAACTCCGCGACCGTGCACCCAGATCGCGCATTCACGCGATTTTGTGATCTGAGTGCACCGTCGCGCCGCGCAGGCGTAGGAAGGAGGCCATGGCAGACAACTGGAATGACAACATCATCGCCGAGTTTCGCGCCAATGGCGGCAAGGTCGGCGGGCCGTTCGAGGGTGCGCCCCTGCTCCTGCTGCACACCACCGGAGCCAAGTCCGGTAAGGAGCGGGTCAACCCGGTGATGGCGTTCGACCTCGACGGGAAGCTCGCGATCGTCGGTTCCTACGCGGGCGCTGACGTCGACCCCGCGTGGTTGCACAATCTGCGCGCGCATCCCGATGCCCACATCGAGATCGGCACCGACGCCTACGACGTACATGCACGTGAAATGCCGCGGGCGGAGCGCGACGCCGCCTATCCACGCATCGTCGAGAAGGCACCGGGATTCGGGGAATATCAGACCAAGACCGACCGGGTCATCCCGGTCATCGAACTGCAGCGGCGGTAGCCGAAATCAGCGCCGCGGCCTAGTCGGGCGCCCGCACGGTCGGCCAGAAGAGCTGGAACAAGCGTTCGTCCCAGCCGTCCTTGACACCGCCGGTGCGGGCGCTTTCGGCTATGTAGGCACCGACCACTGCATCAATCAGTGTCACGGTGTCGACGTCCGCGCGCATCGAACCATCGGCTTTCGCAGCATCAACCACAACCGCCAGCGCGGCACGTTGGTCGACGAGGATTCGCCTGAAAACGGCAGTGAATTCGGGGTCATCCTCAGTGAGCATCGCCGCCAGCCCACCGAGGCCGATACCGTCCTCGACCATGCCGACCGCCTGGGAGATGAGCCACCGCAGCCGCTCGGGCGCCGTCGCATCGGGATCCACGGGACTCGGGGACGCGAGGCGCGACAGCGCGCTCGCCAGCATGTCCCGTCGATTCGGATGTCGCCGGTAGATCGTCGTTTTCGCGATTCCTGAGTGCGCGGCAACCGCCTCCACGGTCACGGCGCGCGGTCCGCCGCTTCGCAGCAGGTGCAGCGTCGATTCCGCGATACCGTCCTCGACCCGTCCCTGCGCCACCGCCCAGCCTCCTTCGCTCGCCAATTCGCCTGCCGGGAATATCTCAACCCAACTATGCGCTACGCTATACGTAGCGACCGATACGCTCCGCGTAGCGTTTCGTTCGTCGGCACATTCAATTCCTATGAGGTGATCCCATGCTGAAAGCTCTCCGTCGCATTCCGGTTTCCAACGTCGCGTACTTGCTGTTGCTCATCGCGTTCGTCTCACTCGGGCTGCTCGTCACGGCCATGGCTCTCGGCAGCAACCTGGCGCTCGTCGCCGGTATCGCGTTGATCGTGTCTTTCGGCGGCGCCGTCGCCGGCTTCCGAGCGAGCGCCCGCAGGTTGAACGAGGCCCGACGCCCCGGGGCTCCGGCTCACAACGTGAGTATGTTCTCGACCCCCATCGCCCAGGACCAGGTGAACCGTTATCGCGAGATGTACCGCGCCACAGGTCAAGACCGCACCACGGATCGGGAGATGGCGGTACTTGGTGGCGGGGAGTCAAGGGACCCGGCGGCATCCCAATCGCGCGCCCACCATCGCCACGCTGCCTGACTCTTTGCCCGCCCTACCCGCGCGCCGCGTGAGGTGCCGACGACCAAGCGGGAAGGCGCTTGTCGATGAAGGCCTGCACACCCTCGAGTGCGCTCGGATCCATCATGTTGCAGGCCATCGTCGTGCCCGCGTCGGTGTAGGCGGACTCTATGTCGACCTCGATCTGCCGGTAGAACAACGCTTTTCCCATCGCGACGGCGACCCGGGGCTTCGCGACGATGCTCGCGACCAGCGCTTCGATCTCGTCGTCCAGGGCGTCCGCTGCTGCCACCCGGTTGACCAGACCCAACGACCGGGCCTGCTCGGCAGTGACGAACTCACCGGTTACCAGCATCTCGAAGGCAGCCTTGCGAGGCACGTTGCGCGACAACGCCACTCCCGGAGTCGCACAGAACAGCCCGGCATTGACGCCGCTGACCGCCAGCCGCGCATCGTCGCTCGCCACCGCGAGGTCGCACATCGCGACAAGCTGACAGCCCGCTGCGGTGGCAAGCCCGTGGACGCGGGCGATCACCGGCACCGGCAGGCGCTGGATCGACAGCATCACGGTGGTGCACTGTGCGAACAATCGCTCGTAGTACGCCAGCGACGGCTCGGCCCGCATTTCCTTGAGGTCATGCCCGGCGCAGAAGGCCTTGCCGGAAGCTGCCAGGATCACGGCCCGCACGGTCTGGTCTTCGGCTAGCGCGCCGAACGCGTCACCGAGCGCGGTCAGCATCGCCTCGGACAACGCGTTGAAGGCCTGCGGGCGGTTCAGGGTGAGCGTGACGACACCACGCTCGTCGCGGTCCTGGAGCAGCAGTGTCATGGCTCGATCAACACCTTGAGGGCCTCGCGGTCGGCCATGGCGCGATACCCGTCAGGGGTGTCGTCGAGGCCGATGGTCCGGTCGAACACCCGGCCGGGTTCGATGATGCCCTCGAGAACGTCGGGCATGAGTTCCTCGATGTAGGCGCGAGCGGGCGCGACACCGCCGGTGAGGGTCACATTGCGGAAGAACGTGCCGAAACCCATTGGCACTTCGGTGTATTGAGAAACGCCCAACCGGCTGACGCGACCCCCGGCGCGGACCGCGTCGAGGGCGGTGGCCAGCGATGGTTCGGTCCCGACGCATTCGATCACCGCGCGCGTACCGTCGCCGCCGGTGAGTTCGCGGATCTTCTCGACGGCTTCGTCGCCGCGCTCGGCGACGACATCGGTGGCGCCGAACTCGCGCCCGAGGTCGGTGCGGACCGTGTGCCGGCCGTTCAGGATGATCTGTTCGGCACCCAGCCGCTTGGCGGCGAGCACTGCGCACAACCCCACCGCACCGTCACCGATGACGGTCACCGACGATCCCGGCCCCACCCCGGCCGTCACCACGCCGTGGTGACCGGTGCAGAAAACGTCGGACAACGTCAGCAGGGAGGGCATGAGCGCCGCGTCCTCCGCCACCGGAAGCTTCACCAGCGTGCCCTGCGCCTGCGGAACGCGCACGGCCTCGCCCTGGCCGGCATCGACGCCGGGCGCGCCCCAACCACCGCCGTGACGGCACGACGTCTGCAATCCCTCCTGGCAGAAGTCACACGTGTTGTCCGCCCACACGAAGGGGGCGACCACCAGATCGCCGCGCCGCAAACCGGACACGTCAGCGCCGACGTCATCGACGATGCCGATGAATTCGTGGCCCATCCGCCTGCCACCGTCCTTGTGCGGCATCGACTGGTAGGGCCACAGGTCGCTACCGCAGATGCAGGCCCGGGTGACCCGCACGATCGCGTCGGTGGGTTCCTTCACAACGGGGTCGGGTACGTCCTCGACACGCACGTCGCCGGCCCCATACATCACGGTTGCTCGCATGCTCGGTTCCTTCACTCGTCCGGGTGGCAGGTGAGTCCCAATGTTTCGAGGCTAAGCCCGCGGCAGCTGCTCTGTCTCGGGAGCACCTGATTGTTCGGTTCGTTGCAGCGACGGCGACCTAGGCGTCCATCGGGTTGGCCCGGATGCGTTCGGCGCCATTGTTGGCCACTGATGCGGCAGCGGCGCCACCCGGTTTGCGGCCGGCCTGGTCCTCGAAGCAGGCAATGAACTCGCGCCCGAACGAATGTCTGGGATAGCGCGCGAGGATGTCCGTCCTCACGTCGGCGGGAAACGCCTCCGGCCGGCGTCCGACGACGTCCCAGCCGGTGGCCACCTGCAAGAGGTGCGACTCAGGGTCGGCAGCCGCCGAAATGTCGTCGCGCATGTGCAACACGATGATCTCCGTCGCCCTGCCGGCCCGGTCGGCAGACCACCCGGCCGCCACGCCGAACACCCAGGCCAGGTCCCCACCCGCCTCCTCGAACGACACCCGGTGACTGTCGAACGGGTCGGTGAGACCGATGTCGTGCAGCAGTGCCGAAACGTAGTAAAGCTCGTCGTCGAAGGAGATGCCATGCGCCGCCGCATACGTCGCGCCCCACAGATATGAACGGATGCAGTGGTTGAGCAAAGCGGATGAATAGAAGCGCGTGGCTACCGCCAAGGCCGCTGCGGCCGCCGGCGTCTGCGGAAGCTCCTCCATCGAGCCGTCCCTCCCTCAGAAGTTCAAGCCCGAGAACATGATCCGCCCCGGGTCATACTTCTGCCGGGTAGCGGCCAGGCGGGACAAGTTGGCGCCGAAATACCGAGACGCCGGTTGGTTCGTTTCGAGATAGTTGACGTAGCCGCCCGCCGAATACGGCGCCACCGCCTGATGGGCGATAGCCAGCCAGTTGGCCGCTGCCGCAGGCGAACCGGAGGTTTCCACGTACCACTGCACCAATGAGGACTGCCGCCGCCACGGAAAGGCGGTGTCACCCGGGCCCACGGTGGCCAGCGCGCCGTCGAGCGCATGCATGATGACGATCGGGCGGCCGGCCCCAGCGGGGAAGGCGTTGAATGCCGCAGCGATGCCCTGAGCCGCGGCCGGGGTGATCGTCGGGAAGACGTCGGATCCGCCGACATAGCCGAGCGGTGACGGGTTGAGATTGTCGGCGGCCAGGAATTTCACCAGATCCAGGTAGTTGAACGTGCGGTTCTCGGTGCTGGCCGGCTGCAGCCCCACTGCCTTGATCACGGCGGCTCCCACGCTGCTGCCCGAGCCGGCCGGGCAGGTCGCCAGGATGCGACAGTGCGCGCCCTGCGGATCGGTGATGGTGTCGGCCAGTGCCCAGCTGCTGCGGTCGGCGGTACGCAGCCAGTTCTGCCAGCCCAGGAGGACCTGCGGGAAAGACTCCAGCGGGAAATGCAGCCCGACGACGTCCACGTCGCTGGTCGGGAACGTGGCGAAGGTCAGCGCCGTCGTCACCCCGAAATTGCCGCCACCACCGCCGCGCAATGCCCAGTACAGATCCGGGTTCTCGGTGGCCGAGGCCGTCACCCCGGCGCCGCCCGGCAGCACCACCGTCGCCGCCACCAATTGATCGCTCAGCAGGCCCGCATGCCGTGATTGGGCGCCCAGCCCACCACCCAGGGCGTGCCCCGCGACGCCGACCGACGGGCAGGTACCCGTCGGGATGCCCCGCCCGGCACCGGCCAGCGCCTGGTGAATCGCGTACAGCGAGGTCGCGGGCGTTACCGTCACACGCCCGGTCGCCGCGTCGTAGTTGATGTCACCGGGCAGTTGGCGCAGGTCCAGCACCATCGTGCCGTTGGCTGTCGACGCGCCCACATAGGAGTGCCCGCCGCCGCGCGGAGCGACCTTGAGGTTGTGCGTCGCAGCGAAGGCCAGCGCCCGTTGCACGTCCGCCGCCGATGCCGGGGTGACGACCGCCGCCGGCGTCAGGCCGTTGAAGTTGGTATTGAAAACACTTTTGGCCGAAGCGAATTGTCCACCGCTGTCCGGAAGTACCACTTTCCCGTTGATGGCAGCCGAGAGGTCACCCCAGCCGGCCGGATCCGCACTGGCCCGGCTCGACCCGAACACCGCGCCGACGGCCAACGCACCCACGGCGCCGCGCAGGAACGTCTGACGCGAGACCCCACGCGGCGACTCCCGCGGTTCCGTCATATCCGCATTGTGAGCTGCCCGGGATCAAAAACCCCGCTCATGCTTGGCGTGTCGCGTCAATGGTCGTTGCCGGGCGGAGCCGATGGCGCGTGTCAAATCACCCGAATCACGATGTTGCGATCGGAGATATACGCTCCGCCCGACACCCAGACTTGGTCAGAGCCATCGTCAAACTTCTTCCGCCACAACTCCTTCCCACTGACGTCGACACAGATCACATCCCGTTGGTCACGGTACAAGTACCGCGCACCATCGGATCCGAGGAAGAAGGTCATCTGCACATTCGCGGTTGGCGCAACGTTGACATCCTGGCAACTACCAGCCTTCAGCTTGGCATCCGAGGTCTCCTGCACACCGATCACGCACAATTCGCCACTGCCGAATCCCCCGATCATGTTGGCAAGCACCGCATCTGCGCCGGCGGGATACGTCCAGAGAACACGTCCCGACTTCCCGTCGAACGCACGGAAGTCGCCGGTAGATCGGTTGTAGGCCAGCGGATAGTAGAAACCTGACGAGCCGTACCGGGTGTTTCCAGGACGACCCAAGGGAAAGTCGTACTTTCCGGAGCCCACATTGCCCATCAGGGTGTACCCCTCGCTGGCCACGGTGGCGGTGTTTCTGCCGCTGAAGTCAAAGAACTTGAACGAGTTTCCAAATTCCACCGCGAATCCCGATGCAAAAGCGGTATTTGAGGTGCTCGGTTCGCTCACGATGGGCTTTCCGGTGTTGGCGTCAAGCACCTCGTGCTCGGTGATGACGACCCCTTGATCGCCGAACACCGAGACGCCGTCATGCCGAACACGCCATGCTTCATTGCCATCCGCGCCATACGAGACCAGTTCATTGCGAAAAACGACAGCGATGCCGTCACCGCTTCCTTGAAGATTGGTTATCCGGTCCGACGGCAACGAAGGCTGGCTCAATATGCGTCCGGTTGCCACATCGAGGAACACCAGCACTTCGGGATCTCCACAGCAGAGATTCAGATTGAGTCCACATCCCATGGTCTTTGCCGAACGGGTGATGACGCACTTGGCGCTCCCGAAACGGTTGATATTGACCTTGGGCGGCTTGACCCCCTGTGACCAGCGCGGTTCGCCGGTCTCCTTGTCCAGGGCCATCACGCCCTGATCTGACCCGACCACCACGGTGTAGGCGTCGCCGCCGAGCACATACGCGTCAATGCCGGTCTCGTAGGTCCACCGCGGTTCGCTGATCGGTTTCTCCAGCGAGGGCAACGCAACATCGGCCGGCGGCCGTAGGTCACCCAGTAGCGGCACGGACGCCGGGAGCGGTCCTCCGCCCGCCGCAGTCACCTCGCCCGCTCCCCCGCCGCGGTTCAACCACCACAGAACCCCGCCGACCCCCGCGGTGGCGAATACGACGGCGCACACCACGGTGAGCACCAACCACACCTTCCGCTTCTTGCGCGGCGGTTCTGGCGGTGGCTCCGCCGGTTGATACCCGGCCTGAAAGACCGGAGGAAATTGACCGAACGACGGGTCCGCCGGCGGGAATTGATGGCCACCACCTTGAAACGGACTCGCCGGTGGAGGCTGGTTACCGAAAGGGCTCGAGTAAGGGTTCGGCGCACCACCCGCCGACGAAAACGGGTCGTTCGGATAAGTCACCGTCATTCCGTACCATGCCGCCACGCCGGTAGCAATGTTGCGCCGTTTGCCGCACGTGGCTGTCACCGCCCGCTTTTCGTGCACGCGTCGACGCGTAACCGCGGTTACGATCGCCCCGCCGGGCGGATTCGCCCGTCCCGACAACATCTGGAGGCCCAGCGCTGTGAGCGCACCGTCGAACCCGAACGTGATCCCCGCTTACGCCACGCTTCCCGACCTGCCATTGGACGACGAGGACCGCGCCAGTTTGACCTCAGAGATCTGGGGCATGCTGGTCACCGGCAACGACGACGCCGAGGACTTCCTCGACACCTATGCCGAGGACTACGAGCTCACCGAGGAGCAGCTCACGGCAGCCTTCGCGTCGCTACGCGAAGCGAGACTGCGCCAACAGACCGAGATCGGTGACTACCGGTCCCGGACGCAGGCGGCGTTCGAGGAACTCAACGCCAACGGCGTGATCGCCCGCGCCGACTTCTCCTGCTGCGGAACCTGCGCATCGGCCGAGATCGGCGACGAGCGCGACGACAGCCGACACTGGAACGGCTACATCTACTTCCACAGCCAGGACACCGACCGCCTGGTCGAGGACGGCTCCACCTACATCGGCTATGGAGCGTTCGAGCCGGAGAACTTCGACGAGGACGCCTACAACCGGCTGAGTGATCAGGCAAAGGAAGATCTGTACGTCGGCGACGTGACGCGGATGCTCGACGAGGTGGTGTTCCCCATCGTGCGGCGCCACGGCATCGAGCCCGACTGGAACCGCGACCTCGGAACGCGGGTGCTGCTCACCAACGCCGACTGGTATGCGCCGATCGAGAGCTGACGATCTGTAACTCCTGTGGCGGGCGCGCCGACATACAGTTCAGCGCGTCCGAAGGAGGATAGCCCGATGCCGAATCATCGTCGCCGCGCAATGACCGCTGTCGGTGCTGCGGCCGCTGCGCTTGCCGTACCGGCCGTCCTGAACATCCCTCCAGCCCACGCGAACCCGCTGCCCGGCTTCTGCGTTCCACCCAACGTGGTCGACGACGTGTGCACAGCGCGGCTGAAGTCGGTGACGGCCGATGTGATCGACGGGACGATCACCGGGACGCCGGTCGGCGGCAGCACGGCGATCACCCTTGCAGGACAAGCGGATGCGTACCTGAAATCGACCGGGTTCGGCGATACACCGCCGGATCCGGTTCAAGAATGGGACACCCAGATCGACAAGGTCGGCAATCTCGACACCTCCCCCTCCAACCCCAATTGGTACGGCAATGCGAAGGCCAGGGTGTTCCTGCCCCGGACTCTGAACGACCTGGCCACCAAGTTTCCTCCCGACAGCCTGATCGTGCGGTTTGTGTCCGACGACGCCCGTCCGGACGCGTTGCGGCTGGTGTCCATTCAGCCGACCGCTACAACCGATCCTGTGCCAACCCGGCCAGGTGCTTGAGCGAGTTGTCCAGGTGCTGCCGGTCGAACGGCGGGAACTCGATCTCTTCGCGAAGTGCGGGCGGCACCGCCGACCAGTCGTACGTCAAGGTGACCTGCGTCCGGTCGTCCCCGCGCGGCTCAAGGTCATAGCGCCAGATCCAGCCGCCGAACTCGATAGTGGCGTCGTCGTCACCCTGGCCAGGCAGCCACGCAATCGCGCGCGAAGGCTCGAAAACCTCCACCCGGTTGGCCATTTCGTAGTGCATGCCGCCAAAGTTGTCGTGGTACATCGCCATCCGGAAGATCTGGCCCACTTCGGTCAGCGGCTTGCCGTCGAGTGACTCCCGGACCCAGCCGGTGCCGTCGATCGCCTGGTGGGTGGTCGGGTCGGCCAGCACCGCGAACACGGTTTCGGCCGGCGCGTTGATGGTGCACGCAGAGCTCATGGTTTCGTCAGACATACCCGTACCGACCATCGGCGGCCCAGAAACTCATCGAGCCTGCGCTCAGGTAGTCGTTCCGCGCAGTGGGACCACATGTCTAGTCGGAAGACCGTTGCACCCGCTGATTTCTCCTTCAACTCGTGAAATTCCCCGAGGCGACCATCGAGTCCGGTCGCTCGCTTGTGATGAGGGCGAGCGGGAGGCCCTCGCGCCGAACCGTAGAGGTGATTCGACATCTGCGGATCGGGGACGTCGGGATGTAGAACACCAGCTCTCCAAGGACCGAGGCAGGGCTGTGTTCAGGCACAAAGGGAGGGCTGCGCGGTGCCGCTTCGGCCGGTGCCAGTACACCCAAGCAGTAGCATTCCTGCGTGAGTAACAAGCGTTACTGTCCAAAGTGCTTCGCGGCGGTGGAGGTTGGCGAGGACGATTTCCTCGTGCTGCACTATCGGACGATCGCTAGTGGCAAGCATCGCAAATGCCCGGGTAAGAAGCGTGGCAAAAAAGAGCGCCCCTCAGCCATCACCGTGGTTTCCGGCGGACTGCCGAACAGTAAGCGTCGACGATGACGTGAGCACTAGGTAGGCAGACGACATTGGATCGACTCCCTTGCCGAGCGAGCCGAGGCTGGACATATATGACGACACTTGCAGTATTGGTGCCGCACTGGTCTACCTCGTGAAGCGAATGGAAATGTTCTGCGGAGCAACAGATTCTGCAGTACTGATGTATAAGCGCAGCGCTCGAACAGGCATCCCCCAAAACGCGTACCGGCTGTCGACGCACTCAGGGCACAAGCCAGGCACTACTCCGCACACAGGCTTGCACCCCGAAAATCACCAGGAGGTGTTAGCTGCAAGCATCGCCGTGATCCGGGATCAGGAGGCGATCGCCGCTGCCGTCGAAGGCATCATCAGCACCCTGTCTGCGACCTCGGCCACTGCGAAGACGGACAAGGGAGTCATATGAGATCAGACGGAGGCCGACTAGGCCGTGACCACATCCGCGTGGCTCTCGAGGTGCGCGTTGCCCGCTACCATCCCGGCGGGGAACTCCTGCCGGTCGGAAACGGAATCCCGTTCGATCGCGAGCAACGCGACATCTGCCAAGCCGTGGCGTCGGGCGGCGACGTAAACGCGGCCGAGGCCGCCTTGTGGGCTGCCTTCGAAAAGGTATTTCCAGCCGAATGATCTGGGCCGGCCCCCGACGCCGAACCGCCTCTTCGAATACGCGATTATGCGGAGATAATCCGGCTCGTTCAGCTACTTTTGCCGACATGTGGAAGTGCGGTGTGGCCGCGGTTGCAGTCCTGATCAGCGGTTGCGGTGGTGGAGGAGGACCGTTAGCAGCCAAACACGAGGCCCCTAAGTTCTCCTCAACCGCTGACATCCAAGCTGCATTGAATGACGCCGGTCTCACATGCAGCGACTTCAAAGAAGTAGCGAAGAGTGACAGCAACTTCGCGGAGCAGAGCACCGCCAACGAGGTCGCGAATTGCGCCGTCGAGGGCGAGAAGATCGACCTAATAACCTTCAAAGACAAAGGCCAGCAAGACAACTGGCTGAACATGAGTAGGCAGATGGGCTGCGTGATGGGATCAGCCTTTGGTGTCTCCAACATGCACTTTGTTCGCGGCAACGGCTGGGGCGTGGCCGAAGGGTCTCAAACCATCTCCGACAAGATCGCCGACGCCATAGGAGGCGAAGCAGTCCACGTCGATTGCAAGGACGTGAAACTACCCGGCAACTGAAAGAGGGACTGCCCAATCAGATCAGTGGGCGTGCTACTGGTTAAACATGCGCGAGATCTCGTTGCGCTTGTTCGACATCTCATTCTCGATGTAGATGGCGTTCACCAGAGCGAGTGCCAGCAGCACTGCCGCGACAATGCGGACCCACTTTGCAGCACCCAGGAAGAAGGCAACGGCCGTACCGGCAGCCACGACGGCGACCCCAGTCCACACCGGGCCCGATCCGGTCAGGAGGCTCACCGATTGCATCGACATCACAAGCCCGATAACGACGAGCACGCAGACGCCGGCGGCGACAGCGGCTTGCTTGCCGCTGTTGGCCTTATCCGTTGCAGTTGGTCCCGACGCCGGCCCACTCCACGAAGTGCCGTTCCAATAGATCCGGTTCCCGGGGTCAGACGGGTCTGGATACCAACCGGGTGCAGGCGATGGGTTCGACATGGTCAACTCTCCCTGAGGATTGGTGCTGACAGCTCCGCGATCGAGCTGGTTGCCGGAGATTAGCAACCGGCAACGACACAACGCCGCGATTCGGGACAGGCGGTCTGGGCTAACGACGGAAAGTCGATCAGGTTCAACTGGTCACGAGGTACCCGACATGTCGACTACTTTGTCGTGCGGAAGTGATTGCACTTCGGTAGCTGGCGAGGCGGGGAGAGCACAAGCGACGATGGCAGCACAACAAGTACCGGGTTGGTATCCGGACCCGAACGACGATAGCGCTGAAGTCTATTGGGACGGTGATCGCTGGCACGGGCGACGAGTCAGCGCGACGCCAGAAGCGACCGGCGGTGGTGAAGCGTCCAAGCCGCATGACGCTAGCGCCGACCACACAATCGAAGGGCAGCTAGACAAGGTCCACCGATGGTGGTCTGAACTATCAACAGCAGGTCAGGCTGGCGTCCTCGTGGCAATCGTGATCGCGGTGATCATCATCGCCTCGGTGATCTCGGACCTTCCGGACTGGATGTACACCCGATGACACGCAACACCAGGAAGCAATCATTGCTCTTGCTGGCGTAATGGCGACAACCCGACGCGGAGCGTGGGAACGGAGCCCGAAGGCTCCGCCTCCCACGGCCTGTACGACCTAGCTCTCTTCTGCTTTCTTCGCGGCCTGATCAACCGCAGCCTTGACGGCGTGTCGCCCGCTTCAGCGCAGTCCGTGTCGCCCACAGCAACGAAAACACCCCCGACCCAACAGGACCGGGGGTGTTTTGCGAACAACTTAGTGAGCGTGGCCGTGATGGCCGTGCCCGTGATCTTCTTCCTCGGCGGGCTTGTCCACGACGGCCGTCTCGGTCGTCAGGATCATGCGCGCCACGGATGCGGCGTTGAGCACCGCCGAGCGGGTCACCTTGGCCGGATCCACGATGCCCTCGGCGACCAGGTCACCATAGGTCAGGGTGGCGGCGTTGAAGCCCTGCCCGTTGGACTGCTCGCTGACCTTGTTCACCACAACGGAGCCGTCCAGGCCGGCGTTGGTGGCGATCCAGTACAGCGGGGCCGACAGTGCCGACGAGAACACCTCGACACCGAGAGCCTCGTCGCCCTTGACCTCGCCGCGCAGCTTGTCGAGGGCCGCACGGGCCTGCACGAGCGCCGCGCCACCACCGGTGACGATGCCCTCCTCGACGGCAGCCTTGGCCGCCGCGACGGCGTCCTCGACCGCTTCCTTGCGCTTCTTCAGGTCGGTCTCGGTGGCCGCGCCGACCTTGATCACCGCGACGCCGCCGGACAGCTTGGCCAGCCGCTCCTGCAGCTTCTCCCGATCCCAGTCGGAATCGGTGGTCTCGATCTCGGCCTTGAGCTGCTTGACGCGGTCGGCGACCGCATCCTTGGATCCGCCACCGTCGACGATCACGGTGCTGTCCTTGGTGACCACGACGCGACGGGCGGAGCCCAGCACGTCCAGGCCGGCCTCGCGCAGCACCAGGCCCACGTCGGGGTTGACGACCTGGCCACCGGTGACGATGGCGAGATCGTCCAGGAACGCCTTGCGACGATCGCCGAAGAACGGCGCCTTGACGGCGACGGCCTTGAGCGTCTTGCGGATGGCGTTGACCACCAGCGTGGACAGGGCCTCGCCCTCGATGTCCTCGGCGATGATCAGCAGCGGCTTGCCCGATTCGGCGACCTTCTCCAGCAACGGCAGCAGGTCGGGCAGCGAGCTGATCTTGTCGCGGTGCAGCAGCACCACCGCATCCTCGAGCACCGCTTCCTGCGAGTCGAAGTCGTTGACGAAGTAGGCCGAGATGAAGCCCTTGTCGAAGCCGACACCCTCGGTGACCTCGAGTTCGGTGCTCAGCGTCGAAGACTCTTCGATCGTGACCACGCCGTCGTGACCGACCTTGGTCATGGCCTCGCCGACCAGCTGACCGATCTGCTCATCGCGCGAGGACACCGTGGCGACCTGGGCGATGGCTTTTTCGTCCGACACCGGGGTGGCCGCGGCCAGCAGGGCCTCGGACACGGCGTCGGCGGCCTTGCTGATGCCCTGACCCAGGGCGATGGGGTTGGCACCGGCCGCGACGTTGCGCAGGCCGGCCTTGACCAGGGCCTGAGCGAGGACGGTAGCGGTGGTGGTGCCGTCGCCTGCGACGTCGTTGGTCTTGGTGGCCACCGACTTCACCAGCTGGGCGCCGAGGTTCTCGAACGGGTCTTCCAGGTCGATCTCGCGCGCGATGGTCACACCGTCATTGGTGACCTGCGGGCCGCCGAAAGCCTTGGCGAGCACCACGTTCCGACCGCGCGGACCCAGCGTCACCTTGACCGCATCGGCGAGCTTGTCGACGCCGGCCTCCATGGCACGGCGCGCAGTCTCGTTGAACTCAATCTGCTTGCTCATAAGTCTCTTTCATGACTCCTAACGCATACCGCCCCGGAAACCGCCCGCACTGAAACGCGGGGATCTCCGGGGCGGACGCACGAGTACTTACTTAGCGACGACAGCCAGCACGTCGCGGGCGGACAGGATCAGGTACTCCTCGCCGTTGTACTTGATCTCGGTGCCGCCGTACTTGCTGTAGATGACGGTGTCGCCCTCGGCAACGTCCAGGGGGATCCGCTTCTCGCCATCCTCATCCCAGCGGCCGGGGCCAACTGCGACGACGGTGCCTTCCTGCGGCTTTTCCTTGGCGGTGTCGGGGATAACCAGACCGGAAGCGGTCGTGGTCTCGGCCGCGTTGGCCTGAACGAGGATCTTGTCCTCGAGTGGCTTGATGTTGACTGCCACGATGGAAGCCCTCCACTTTTTCGGGGTGTGGATCCGGGGGATTCCCCAGATGCCGGTTAACCAGGTGTTCGGCAAGCGCCCGTTCCCCTTGCTCCGTCGTCGCGGGTGCCGGCGCCGGGGGTTGGCCGCATGCCACCTAGCACTCTATACATGCGAGTGCTAGCACTCAAGGGTGGGTTGTGCGCCGCCTGCGAACTCATCCATGGGCTGAAACCCTGTCAAAGAGATCGAGTCAGTGAACGGTGCTACACTCGAACACATGTTCGAAGATAGTTGGAACATCGACCCCGACGCCACGGAGGCGGCGTTGGTGGAGCAGCTAGCCGCGATGACCCGCGCGACCGCCGGCATTGCCGCGGCACAGGCCAGAGTGACGACGATGCTGGAGGCCAAGCGCCTCGCCCGTAAGGCCGCTGAGGGTGTGCCCGCCGCAAGACGCGCTCAAGGGCTGGCATCCGAGGTGGGGCTGGCCCGCAAGACCTCCCCTTGGCACGGGGCCAAGTATCTGAAGATGTCCAGGATCCTGGTCGACGACATGCCCTACACGCTCGCGGCTCTGCAGTCCGGCGTGCTTACCGAAGACCGGGCGATGATCATCGCGGACCAGGCCGCCTGCCTCTCACCAGCAGATCGACACGCGATGGACGCCGAACTGTGCGCGGATCCCGCAGTGCTGGATGGTCTTGGGGACAAAAAGGTTGAGGCTGAGGCCGGGCGGGTGGCTTTTCGCCTCGACCACGACGCGGTGATGGCGCGCATCAGCCGCCATCAGTGCGATCGCGCTGTCACGCTGCGTCCGGCCCCGCACGGAATGGCGTACGTGACGGCGCTGCTGACCTCCGCAGAAGGCGTTACGGCCTATCAAGCGCTGCAGGCGGAGGCCGCCGCCGCCAGGGCCGCCTCGATCGCCGCCGGAAGTGGATGCCAGGGGCGAGGCCCGTTGATGGCCGATGCCTTCTACCGACGGGTCACCGGGCGTGAGGTCGAAGCCGCGGTCCCGGTCGCGCTCAATCTGGTGGTCTCCGACGAGAGCTTGTTGGCCCAGGGTTCCGAACCGGCGGTGCTGCAGGGATACGGCCCCATCCCGGCAGAGGTGGCCCGGCAGATGACCTTGGCGGCGCTGCTGGACCCCCAGGCCGAGGCCGCGGTGCGCAAGCTCTACGCCGATCCGGCCACCGGCAACCTGGTCGCCATGGAGTCCACCGCCCGGGCGTTCCCCAAGGGGCTGCGCTGGCTGATCGCCATGCGTGACCAAAAGTGCCGCACGCCGTATTGCGACGCCCCCATCCGGCACATCGACCACATCACCCGGCACGCCGACGGTGGCGCGACCACCTCCGTCAACGGGCAAGGGCTTTGCGAACGCTGCAATTACGCAAAGGAAAGCCCCGGGTGGCAGACCGCGACCACCTACGACGGTTACGGCCGGCACACCACAGAACTCACCACGCCGACCGGTCGGACCTATCGAAGTATCGCCCCGCCGCTACCCACCGGCGCGCGGGTGTTCACCAGCGACATCCACGTCGTGCGCATTCACGCTGCCGCCTGACCGGTCGACCCGGTCCAGCTCTTCATCCCGCGGCTGACCGCCCGGCATCCGCGCCGCCATGGCCACCAGTCCATAGGCCACCGCGAACCGATGCCCCAGCTGACCGGCCACATTTCCCCGGCCCACACTCACGTCGTGGCCGAGCTGCTCACTGACCGCTCGGACCAGTTCGTCGTCACTGGCGCCGCCTCCGACGAGCAGCACTCCGGTTACCCCGGGGGCCGCCCGCTCGATACCCCGCATCACGTTGCCACCGATCACCTGTCGTTTGGCGGCCAGGCGCCAACTGCGCCACTCGGCACCCGACAGCCGCGACGTGAAGGGCAACCACCCGCTGGGGGCCGCGGTCAGCAACCATCCGCTGCACCGGCCGCTGACCGGCGTGTCCAAGAACTGTCGCCGACCGTGTTCGTCCTCGATGATCTGGACGGTGACAGCCGTGACCGCCTCCGCCCGTTTGGCGTATTCGGCGGCGCTTCGGGAGATGTCCAGGGCGGTGGCCGTCGCCGCCGTCAGCAGCTGTCCGGCACCCGGCAGCACGACGCGGGATCCGTCGGACACGACATCGACGGTGCCCCCGCCGACATCCACCACCACGACCTCGGGAGTGATCCCGGGAGTGGTGAGAGCGCCGACGCGGGCCGCCGCAGCCTCCGAGGCGACGCGTGTCACCGGTACGCCCAATGCCTGGGCCAACTCGTCGGCCCCGGCCGGCGGTTCGTGCTCGCCGGCCATGTTCGCCATCACCAGGCTGTCCACGGTGACCGACCCGCGCCGCGAATTGGCTTGCGCCGCGATGTCGGCGAGGTAAACCACGTGGGCGCTCTCCCCCACGGGCCGGACGACGGCTGCGGTAGCCGCCGGTTCGGCATCGCCGAGGCTGACCACCGCACAGGCACTGTCGAAGAGCTGGTCGGCGATCACGCGCGCGTCGGCCCGCTCGGCCTCGCTCAGCCCGAACACATCGGCGAGCCAGAAGGGATCGGTGAGACGTTGCAGAGGTGCGACGCCCTGGCGGACTTCGACGGCGACGCGGGTCGCCGGCAGCAACGGCTTGATGTCGACGTCGTCGACGACGGGCAGAGCAGTGTTCAGCCGATTCGACACCAGCACGGCCTCGTCGTTGGCCGTCAACACCGCGGTGACGTTGCATCCCTGGGCTACAGCGTCATTCACTCGCTGCGCGACCTCACGATATCCCCACTGCGCCGTCGCGCAGGCGACGACCGGGCGGCCGGGATCCACGTCACCGAGGCACTCGACCGGAACCGGCTTCCCCACACCGACCGCATCTCCCGCGGTGGTGGCGGCCGACCGGGTGACGATCGTCAGCCTGCCTGTCCGTCGGGTTTCGAGTTGAACCTGTTCGACGGTGGACTTCACGGGCGGTGTCGGCGCAAACGCTGCCCGGTCGATCACCAGCCCATGCGACTCGGCCAGGCGCCGCACCAACTGCGCGGCGCCCTGCAACGCCCGGGGCGATCCCTTGCCACCACGGGTCGGCGTGCGGGCACTGGCCAGCACCGTCAGTTCGGTGTCCATCCGGCAGAGCACCACCTCGGTGGTGGAGTTGCCGATGTCGACACCGGCCCAGACGGTCACCGCAGCAGGCCGCGCCGCTGGTAGGCCGTCGCCGCCTCCCGGACCAGTGCCGCGCAGGCGGGCGCATCCCGGTCGGCGAGACGTTGCGCCAGTTCCTCCAGCTCGGCGAAGGTCGACCGGCGGGGCCGCAGCGCCTCGTAGGCGTCGAGCATCTCCTCGGAGCTCAGTGCGGTCATCTCAGCAGCCCGCCGCAGGTTCATCCCCAATTGCAGGGAGCCGGAGCGCTCCGCGATATCTGCTTGGGACAGAAGGGTTTCGCGGCTGATCCGGATGTCGTCGAGAACCAGTTCACCGTTGCGGGCGGCCTCGACCGTCACCTCGGTGAGGCTGCGGCCCGAGTGTGCGGTGATCGTCATCGCTTGAGCTCCAATTCCATGTTCGCGCCCTGGTTGTCGCATTCGGACCGCTCGATCGCCACCATCGACACCACTCTGGTGTGGTACCGGGCGGTGATCGCCTCGTCGGTGTACGCGTTGCGCATCGGGGCAGGAGTCGCACCCTTGGCGTGCCGGCCGGCGTTGATGCCGATCAGCCGGTACATCTCGGGGGTGATCAGCGGTGCCACACTGAGCAATTCGAGGTTGGCCAACGGCGGGAGATCGCGGCGGTGGATCAGTGTGGTCCCCTTGGCCTGAAGCCCGACGCCGATCCCGGAACCGGACAGCCGGGCCGCGGACTTGCCGATCACCCCGAGATCCACGGAGTCGGCGATCCGAACCAGGCGCGGCACACACTGCTCCTCTTCCAGCCCGGCCAGGATCTGTTCCAGCGCGTCGTAGACGGTCATCCCCGACAGGGTGCGAAACAGCTTGACGCCGAACGCGGGAGACACACCGATGACCACTTCGCGGGGATCTTCTCCCACGCCCGCGGCCCCACTGACGATCAGCCGGTCCGGATGAGCGAAGGTCGCCTGCTCCTTGACCAGGTCGGTCACCGACCGCGCCTGACGCACGGCGTCGATCTGAGCCTGACGCTCTGGCGTCGGCCGGTACCCGGTGCCGGGACCGCGGTAGTCGTTCGGATCCTGCAGCGCTGACAGCACATTCATCTGTTCGTCGAAGATCGCCGCGGTCTGCAGGTAGTCACCGGTGACGCGGGCCTTCGCCATGTTCAGGACCCGTTCGGCGATGTCGGTGAATCCCGTCTCGGCGAGCGCGGCGACGATGTCGAGCACCGTCAGATCCGACTGCTCGATCATCCGGGCGGCGCTGAGCACCTTGACCCCGTCGGTGGGCGGCAGATCCTTGGAACCCGCCGCCCCGACAACGGTTTCCACATGCTCGTCGTCGAAATCGGCGAGCCCCAGATATTCGAATACCGCCCGGGTGGCCTCGGCCGCCTGACGGCGCATGGCTTCCAGCGTCGTCGGGTCCACCGACCGCAGCCCGCCGTCGACGCCCCAGTCACGCTGCATCACCAGATAGTCATCGAGGTCGGCGGCATTGAAGTTGGACGGGCCGAACATGTTGTCGTAGGCCACCACCGAACCGAAGCCGGAGAAGATGAAGTCCGATCCCGACAACAGAACCGGCAGCGTCCGGCTGGTTCGGCGCATCGTGGACTCGGAGACCAGCGAGTCGTTGCCGCTGCACGATTCCAGCCCGCGCAACATGACCATCAGGTTCTCGGCGATCAGTTCGCGGACACCGCCGGGCACCGACGCGGTGATCGAGGCGCCGTCGATGCCGCCGTTCTGAACCCCCTGTGCACCAATTCCTTTGGCCAGGGCGACACAGCGGGACTCCAGGTAGTTCATCGACTTGCGCTCGGCCTGGCCCATCAGGACCTCCGAGCCCGCCCCGCTGGACAACCGCATCTTGATACCGCGGGAGGCGTAGGACGACGTGAGAAACGCCTTCGACCACGGGGTGTCGTCACCGTCGGTGAACACCTGCTCGGTGCCGTACACCGAGACCGTCTCGGCGTAGGACACCAGGCCGCGCACCCCGAGTTCCAGCTCGCGCGCCTCCTCGACCGAGCACTGTGTCAGCGCCCCGGGCGCGGGTACCTGCGACCCGATCAGCAGGCCGACCGCGACGGCCGGGGCGTCATCGAGCACCGGGACGGTGGCTTCGAGTTCGCGGAACCCGTAGACGACGGCAGTGGCGGCATCGGCCGCGATGAGCAAGGGGTCGTCGAGGCGGTTGGTGACATGTGCCTGGTTCGCGGGCGTGCGGCGGGCCCGCATCTTCATCATCGCCATCTGGATCTCCACGGGCTGCAGCAGCGCCACCACCCGGGCCATCTTGGCCGGGGTCAATCCGCTGCAGACGCGCAGCACCTCCTCGCGCGGCACACCCGAGTCGACGATCATCCGGGCCAGCTCGACGTCACTCATCGCCATCGATCGCGGTGCCTCCGCGGGATCGACGGCGTAGCGCACGATGAACTCGTCGATGGTGTCGAAGTCGGCGACGGACTTCGAATCCATCTCCACCACGGTGCCGTCGTCGGCCACCTTCCAGGACGGTTCCGGATCGTAGGGCGACAGATGGGAGATCATGCCCAGCTCGGGGTCCGCCTGGGCGAATCCGTCCAGGTTGACGCGCTGCTCATCCAGCAGTCGGATGCGTCCCAGCCGGTGATCCTGCTCGGTTTCGCTGCTGTCCGGGTTCATTGCAGTCGTCGTACCTCTCTGTCGGCGTGACGGGTGTGTCGCGTAACCGGCCAAGCATCGACTGGATGCCGCGGTGGAAACAACATCCGCCCGGCACCTTCCAACAAAGTGTGTGACTGCGGAGCGGCCGATGTGAACTGGCTTACAACAAGGTGTTGGAAAGTGATCAACTGCAGTGGCGAAGCGGCCTGTGATTCTCGCAAACTTGCCCCGGACTTCACCCAGCCGCCAACTGCGGCGGGCAGTTAGGAGGAATCAACCCAATGACCGAGGTTGTCAACGCGGGCCAGAAGACCCCACCTGATACGTCATCGGACGGCCGTCCGGCCAAATTGCGCGGCCACCTCGGCGTGCCCGCGATCGTGCTGATGGTCGTGGCGGCCTCGGCGCCGCTGTCGACCATCGGCGGCAATGTGCCGATCGCGATGGCGTTGGGCAACACCACCGGCATCCCGGTCGCCTTCATCGTCGCTGGCGTCATCTTCGGCCTCTTCGCGGCCAGCTTCGTCGCGATGTCGAAGTACGTCACCGACGCCGGGGCCTTCTACGCCTACATCCGTGAGTCGCTCGGCCGGGCGGCCGGCACCGGTGCGGCCGTGCTCGCGCTCCCGGCCTACATGGCGACTCTGATCGCCGTGGCCGCCTACGACGGCGTCATCCTCAACGAGCTGATCACCCGGTTCGGTGGACCTGATCTGCCCTGGTGGTTGTTGACCGGCGTGGTGCTGGCTGCCGTCGGTTGGCTCGGCTACCGCGACATCGATCTCAGTGCCAAGGTGCTCGGTGTCTTCCTGGTGTCCGAGGTCGCGATCCTCATGGTGGTGGATCTGGTCATCGTGGTGCGCGGCGGCGAGCACGGTCTCACGGGTGACTCGTTCACCCCGCAGGGCATCGCCGGCGGATTCGGCATCGCCCTGCTGTACGCCCTGTGGGGATTCGTCGGCGTCGAGGCGACCGCGGTTTTCCGGGACGAGGCCAAGGACCCCGACCGCACCGTGCCCCGGGCCACCTACTGGGCGGTGGGCATCGTCGCGGTCTTCTACGCCTTCACCAGCTGGGCCCTCGTCGAGGGCAACGGCGGGCACGACGCCATCCAGCTCGCCACCGACGACCCCGACAACTTCATGGTGAACACCGCGGGCAAGTACCTCGGCATGGTCGGACGTGACCTGAACACCATCCTGTGGTCTGTCAGTGTCTTTGCGTGTGCCCTCGCGTTCCACAACATCGCGTCGCGCTACGCGTTCGTGCTCGGACAGAGCGGCGTGTTCTCGAAGAAGATCGGCAAGGTGCACGAGCGTCATGGTTCACCGTCGAACGCCTCGCTGGTCATCACCGTGGCCTCGTTCGTCGTGATGGGTATCTGTGCCGCGCTTCAGCTGGACCCGGTGTTGCAGATCTTCGGACCGGGTGGTGGCCTCGGCATCCTGGCCCTCGCGCTGCTGTGGCTGCTGACCACGATCTCGGTGGTGATTTTCTTTGTCCGGCGTGGCAACTCCACCGGCAAGGTGGTGCTGGCCTCGTTCGCGACGCTCGCCCTTGCAGCGGCCCTGGTGCTGGTGGTGTCCAACCTGACCCTGGTGGTCGGCGGCACTCCCGCGCTGGCGGCGATCTTCGGTGTGATGCCACTGATCTTCTTCGCAGTGGGCATGCTGCTGAGCCGACGGTCCACCGGGGAACTGGCCTCGATCTCGTCCGTCGGCTGACCGAACCCCGACGTCGGTGGCCACCTGCCGGGCAGGTGGTCACCGACGTGACTGGTCGCTGATACCGTCGGCTTCGACGCACCGCCGAGCAGTTGATCAGAAGGGAAGCGGCATGTCCGAGGACTCGTCGCTGAGTGTGGCGGCGGTCTTGACGATTCCACCCCTGGACCAGGGTTCAGTGGTCGCGGGCCACCGGGGACTGGCCCGCGAGGTCCGCTGGGTGGACATCATCCACGCACCCGCCGAGGACTTCGTCCGGCCCGGCGACCTGGTGCTCACCACCGGCGCCGACCTCAAACAACCCGGTGTGCGCGAATTCCTGGTTTCCCTGGTGGCCTCACCGGCCGCCGGCATCATTCTCAGCCCACCCCCCGATGTGGACGCGCGCGACCTCCTCGAGCTGCTGATCCCGCTCGCCGACCAGCATGCGTGCCCATTTGTCCTGCTGCCCTGGGAAATTGCCTTCGCCGATGTCCAGAAGACCATCCTGCCGCTGATCGGTCCTTCCCCGCCGGACACCGGGGTTCAGATGGTCATCGGGCGCCGCGTGCGTGACGATCCCCAGTGGGGCGAGGCCGCCGACAGGTTCGCCAACGCATTGCACGAATTGGCGCTCGCCGCCGGCCTCACGGTCACGTCATCGGTCACCGATGATCTGGTCATGGGCCATTTCTCTTCGGCCCCAACGGAATCCACGGTGTCCGGATTGGTCGATTCCGCACAGCGACTCAGCAGGCTCCCCGACGACCTCGTGACCTGGGCACTGCTGGCGCCCGCGCCCGGCCATGCGGTCACCGTTGCCGCCCCGGTTTCGCCCGCCCTACCCGAAGGCCCGGTCGGTCCCATGCAGTTCGCCGAGGTGCTGCGTCAGCACCCGCGCAGCATGGCGTCCGTCCTGCAAACGCTTCAGCCGCTCATCGACTACGACAAGACCCGGCGTGGACAACTGGTGCACACCCTGGAGATCCTGCTCGACGAAGCGACGAACACCAGTGCGGCGGCGCGGGCGCTGTTCCTGAACCGCCACTCGCTGCTGTACCGGATCAAACTCATCGAGGAACTCACCGGGCTGTCACTCAAGAACCCCGCCGACCGTTTCCAGCTGGAGGTCAGCGTGCGGGTTCACCACATCAACGAAGCGCGCTGACCTAGCGTTCGTACTGTCGCGGGTCGACGTTCAGGTGCGCCGAGACGTCACCCACCATCTCCACGTCGACCTTGCGTTCGGTGAAGTGCCAGCCCTCGTCATCCCGCGCGAACGTGTCGAAGTACCGCCCGACGACGATGGGCTGTAGCGGAACGGCTTTCGGGCCGTCCGGGACGTGTTGCACGACGCAGAACGTCGAGCGGGCTTCGGCCCGGTCGCCGTCGAGTTCGACGATCGGATTGAGCACCAGGTGACGGGTTCGGGTGCGGTTGCCGTGCTCGGGGAACCGGCGCGTGGTGTGGGCGAACAACTTCGCGATGGTCTGGGCTCCAGAGACGCTGCCGGAAGCCGGGCCGCCGAAGGTGGCCCGGCCCAGTAGCTCCCCGACCCCGTCGAAGTCGCCGGCGTCGATCAGCTCGGCATAGCGGTACAGCAGCTCTGTGACGTCAAGCTTGTCCGCGAAACTCATGCAACCTGTCCCTTCACCACCGGTAGACCCGGGTCACTGGCCGCATCCAGCGGCGACGGTTCTGCCCCGGCCGCGATCAGGTGTGCCGCGAACGAGGCGATCATCGCGCCGTTGTCGGTGCACAACCGCGGCCGCGGCACCCGCAGCGCCAGACCCGCTGCCGCGCAGCGTTCCTCGGCGAGTTCACGCAGCCGCGAGTTGGCCGCCACCCCGCCCGCGATGAGCAGGGTGGAGACCCCGAGATCGGTGGCGGCGCGGACGGCCTTGGCGGTCAGCACGTCGGCAACGGCCTCCTGGAAGCCGGCCGCCACATCGGCCTGGGAGGCCTCCGGATGAGCTTCCACGTAGCGGGCGACCGCGGTCTTCAGTCCCGAGAAGCTGAACACGTACGGGTCGTCACGCGGCCCGGTCATGCCGCGGGGAAAGACGATGGCGTCACGGTCCCCGGTGCGGGCCAGCTCGTCGAGCACCCGTCCACCCGGATAGCCCAGCCCGAGCAGCCGGGCCACCTTGTCGTACGCCTCACCCGCGGCGTCGTCGACGGTGCTGCCCAACTCGATGATCGGCTGCCCCAGCGACCGGACATGCAGCAGATGGGTGTGCCCGCCCGAGACCAGCAGGCCGACACTTTCGGGCAGCGGCCCGTGGTCGTACACGTCGGCGGCCAGGTGCCCGCCGAGGTGATTGACCCCGTAGAAGGGAACGTTCCAGCCGGCGGCGTATGCCTTGGCGGCGGCCACCCCGACCAGCAGCGCCCCGGCCAGACCGGGGCCGATGGTCGCGGCGACGACGTCAGGCCGCTCGATGCCTGCGGCGTCCAGCGCCCGGCGCATGGTCGGGCCCAGCGCTTCCAGGTGCGCGCGCGAGGCGATCTCGGGAACGACGCCGCCGTAGCGGGCGTGCTCGTCGACGCTGGAGGCGACCTCGTCGGCGAGAAGCTTGACGGTTCCGTCTGCGGCGAGATCGGCGATGCCGACTCCCGTTTCGTCACAAGAGCTTTCGATGGCCAGGATGATCACGTCGGGCCCCCTTGGGGAAGGCGTTGCATGGTGTAGGCGTCGGCGCCGCTGGCGCGGTAGTACCGCTTGCGCAGGCCGATGTTGACGAATCCGACGCTCTCGTACAGCGCGATGGCCGGTTCGTTGTCGGTGCGGACCTCCAGGAAAACCGTTCCGCCCGAAGCGTAGTCGAGCAGGCCGTCGAGCAGCCTGCGCCCGATCCCCTGCCCCTGGAACTCGGGATCGACACCGATGGTGTGGATCTCGTACTCGTACGGGCGCATCCGTCCCAGCCGGGAGATCCCGGCATAGCCGACCAGAACGCCGTCGCTGCGGGCCGCGATATACCGATTGTGCTTGGCGTCGAGTTCGGCCAGGAACGCCCGGGCCGGCCATGGGTCGTCGCCGACGAACAGCTTGGCTTCCAGCTCGGCACACCGCGTGGCGTCGGCACGGGTGAGTGCGTCGTACACGGTCACTTCCGCACCGCCGCAGAAGTTTTGGGCACAGAGGGTTTCGCGTCGGGCCGACGCAGATACAGCGGCACCAGCGGCTGCGGATCGCCCCAGTCGCCCACCGCCAGCACCAATCCCGCCGGCGTCGGGTACACCACGTCGAGCCGGGGCAGCGCGAACAGGGCCGCGTGATCGGGTGAACCGGCCACCGCGGCCGAAGGCTCCAGTGCCACATCGGCGGGTGCGTTGACGGCGGGCCCGTCGACCCGAACTCCGTCGCGGTAGCGCGCCCAGTACACCTCGCGCCGCCGCGCGTCGGTGACCACCAGCACGTCGCCGTCGGTGTGAACACCGATGGCGTCCAGGCTGCACACCCCGTGCACCGGAACACCCAGTGCATGACCGAACGCAGCGGCACTGGCCATCCCCACCCGCAGCCCGGTGAACGGGCCCGGTCCGCAGCCGACGACGACCGCGTCGAGCTCCGCGACAGTGATACCGGCATCGGACACGGCACCGAGCACGTTGGGCGTGAGCTGCTCGGCGTGGGCCCGGGCATCCAACGTCACCCGTTCCGCGAGAGTGCGCACGGCGCCGTCCTCGGCGCGGTGGACCACGCCGGCGCTGACCGCCGGGGTCGCGGTGTCGATGGTCAAGATGTTCATGGGGCGCTCCACTGCCAGATCACCGTGCGCGTCTCGGTGTCGGTGTCGCGCTCGATGCGGATGTCCAGGTGATGATCGGAGAGCCGTTCGGCCAGGCCCTCGCCCCACTCGACCACCACCACGGCGTCGTCGAGATCGGTGTCGAGGTCGAGCGCATCGAGCTCCCCCAACAGGTCGACGCCGGGATGGTCGAGCAGCCGGTACATGTCCACATGCACCATCGCCGGTCGGCCGGCCTGCCGGGCGGGATGCACCCGGGCCAGCACGTACGTCGGGGAGACCACCGGCCCGTCCACGTCCATCGCCGCCGCGATGCCCTTGGCCATCACCGTCTTGCCCGCCCCCAGCGGACCCGACAACACCACCACGTCACCGGCTTTCAGCCCCGCGCCCAGTGTCGCGCCCAGGGCGATGGTGTCCTCGGTGGTGGCGAGCTCGGCCGTGCCGGCGCTGCGCTCAGCCACGGAACCGGACCCGATCGCGGACCCGGCGGGACAGCGTGACGAGTTTGGAGGGGGTAGCCCGCTCCACCAGACGGACCAGTGCGTCGTCGATCACCACGGGCTCCTCAAGCTGGACCAGATGACCGGCTCCCCCGACGATCACCAGTTCGGAACGGGGTAGCTGTGCGGCCATGGCCTTTGAGTATTCCATCGGGGTGAGCAGGTCCCGGTCACCGCAGGCGATGAGTGTCGGCACCTTGGCCAGTACCCGCAGCGCCCCGGCCTCGTCGTGGACCTCGAGGGCGTGCAGGAATTCGACCAGCGTGGTGATCGACGTGCCGTGCATCATCCGCTGGGAGAACTCGACGACGCTGGGGCTGACCGACTCGTCGCCGTAGGACGCCGCGCGCAGGATCGGCCCGATCACCGACCGGGCCGCGCCGCGGGTGCGGTGCACAGCACCGGGGGCATAGCGGGCCAGGAACCGCACCGCCTCCAGCGCCGGGTTCCGCAAGATCTCCCCCAGCGGTGAGCGCGCCACACCTTCGACGGCCGAGGAGATCACCGCGGCGCCGACGATCTGTTTCGGGTAACGGTGCGGGAACTGCCGGGCATGCGAGAGGACTGTCATGCCGCCCATCGAATGGCCGACGAGTACCGCGGGTCCACGTGGGACTGTCACGGCCAGAACGGCTTCCAGGTCGCGCCCGAGTTGTTCGACGGTGTAGGTGTCCGGCGGCGCCGTCCCCGACTGTCCGTGGCCACGCTGGTCGTAGAACACCATCCGCACCTGCGGGCCCCACTGATCGGCCAGCCGGGTGCGCTGAAAGTAGAAGGCGCCCATGCGCAAACAGAATCCGTGGGCGAACACGACCGTCAGCGGTGCGTCGTTGGGGCCGACCTCACGCACGGCCAGCGGCACCCCGTCAGCTGTCGTCACCACGGAACTTCGGTCGGCGTCCAGACGCTCGAAATCTTCACCCAGGTAGGGATCCTCGCCGGTGCTGCGCCGGGTCAGGGACCGCGCCACCGACCTGCCCGCCACCGTGCCCACGGCGGTGAGCCCGGCGGCACCGGCCAGCCACTGAGCATTGCGACTCAACGCTCGCGACCTGCCTGCAGATAGGTGCGGGTGATCCGGCCACGTGGGCTGGTGGCCACCTCGTAGTTGATGGTGCCGAGCAGTTCGGCCCAGTCCTGGGCGGTCTGTTCGCCCTGGGCGCCGGGACCGAACAGGATCGCGTCGTCCCCTTCGGCCACGTCGGTGGCATCCGGGCCGAGGTCGACGACGAACTGATCCATGCAGATCCGCCCGACGGCCGCGCGGCGCCTGCCCTTGATCAGCACCTCGATTCTTCCGCTCAACGAGCGGAAGATGCCGTCGGCGTAGCCCACCGGCAGCAGCGCCAGCGTGGTGTCCCGGTCGGCGATCCACCGGTGACCGTAGGACACCCCGTCGCCGGCATGCACCGAACGGACCAGTGCGACAGGGCATTTCAACGTCATGGCGGGAATCAGACCCATGTCGCCACGCTCGGGGATGGGGCTCAGCCCGTAGACCGCGATCCCGGGTCGCACCATGTCGAACGCCAGATCCGGCCGGGTCATGGCGGCGGGCGAGTTCGCGATGTGGGCCACCTCGAACACCACACCCTGCTCGGCGGCCTGCTCGCGCATCGCGGTCAGGCGCTTGCCCTGCAGCTCGTTGAACGGGTTGTCGGGCTCGTCGCCGTGCACCAGGTGACTCATGATGCCGCGCACCCGGATCGCGCCATCGGCCTGGGCCCGGGCCAGCGCGGTGACCATCGCGGGGAAATCTGCCGGGCTGACGCCGTTGCGGCTCAAACCGGTGTCCACCTTCACCGTGACCGTCGCAGCGCGGCCGGTCTGGCGCACGGCGGCCAGCACGTCGTCGAGCTGGCGCACCGAGGACACCGCGACCTGCACATCGTTTTCCAGTGCCGGCGTGAAGTCGGCGCCCGGCGGGTGCAGCCAACACAGCACCGGAGCGGTGATCCCGCCAGTCCGCAGCGCGACCGCCTCGGCGATGGTCACCACCCCGAGCTCGGCGGCCCCGGCGGCCAACGCGGCCTTGCCCACCTCGACGGCACCGTGGCCGTAACCGTCGGCCTTGACCACAGCCATCACCCGGGCGGCGCCGGCATGTTCACGCAGCAGGCGGACGTTGTGGTCGATCGCGCCGAGGTCCACCACCGCCTGCGGCGATGCGTGTGGGGTCAGCGAGGTCGCGCGTTCGGTCGTCTGCATGTCATATCACCGCCGACCATTGTCCCAGAGGCACAAATCCGGCCTGATCAGCGGACCGGCCCGGCCCATCTAGTGCGCAAACGGCTGCAGGTCGTTGAACGCTCCACGCGGCTTGAGGGCATCGAGGCGCCCGAGCACCGTGATGGTGTCCTCCTTGAGCGCCCGGGCCAGATCGGCCGAGAACCCCTCGCGCACGACCACCCGCAGCACCACGACATCCGTGGCTCCCTCGGGCATGGTGTAGGCCGGCACCTGCCAGCCGAAGGAGCGCAAACCCTCCGACACGTCGAACTCGGTGTAGCCCGGCTTTCCTTTGAGCCGGAAGCTGACCACGGGAATGGCCGAACCATCGGTGATCAGCTCGAAGTGTTCACTGTCGCGCAGCTCGTCCCCCAGCCAGCGCGCCGTCTGCGACAGGCACTGCATCACCTGGGTGTACCCGGCCCGGCCCAGCCGCAGGAAGTTGTAGTACTGACCCACCACCTGGTTACCGGGCCTGGAGAAGTTCAGGGTGAACGTCGGCATGTCCCCACCGAGGTAGTTGACCCGGAACACCAGGTCCTCGGGCAGGTACTCCTTGCTGCGCCACACCACGAAGCCGATGCCCGGGTAGGTCAGCCCGTACTTGTGACCGCTGACGTTGATCGACACCACCCGCGGCAACCGGAAATCCCACTCCAGGTCGGGGTGCAGGAACGGGACGACGAACCCGCCGCTGGCGGCGTCGACGTGGACCGGGATGTCCAGGCCCTTGTCTTGCGCGAGCTGATCCAGCGCCGCACAGATCTCGGCGATCGGCTCCAGCTCCCCGGTGTAGGTGGTGCCCAGGATCGCGACGACACCGATGGTGTCCTCGTCGACCGCGTCGAGCACCTGCTCGGGGGTGATCACGTAGCGCCCGTTCTCCATGGGCAGGTACCGCGGTTCGACGTCGAAGTACCGGCAGAACTTCTCCCACACCACCTGGACGTTGGAACCCATCACGAGGTTGGGTCTTCTGGAATTCCAGCCGTCCTTTCCTGACCCGACCTTCTCGCGCCACCGCCATTTCATTGCCAGGCCGCCCAGCATCACTGCCTCGCTGGAGCCGATCGTCGAGACTCCACATGCGGCCGAAGCGTCATCGTCGCTCAGTCCTTCGGCGTGGAACAGGTCGGCGACCATGCTCACGCAGCGCGCCTCGATCGCCGCGGTCGCCGGGTACTCGTCCTTGTCGATCATGTTCTTGTCGAACGTCTCGGCCATGAGCTTCTCGGCCTCGGGGTCCATCCACGTGGTGACGAACGTCGCGAGGTTCAACCGTGAGCTGCCGTCGAGCATGAGCTCGTCGTGGATGAACCGGTAGGCCGCACCGGGTTCCATCGCATCGTCGGGCAGGCGCAGCGACGGAACCGGGGCCATCGCCAATCTGCCGGTGTAGGCGGGCGAGATGTGCGGGGCGCGATGGTGCTTGTGCGGCATGGAATTCCTTTTCTTCTACAGCGCAGCGATTGCCGCGCGGACATGAGCGAGGATGCGTGACGCCGAGGTCGGCGCCGGGTTGGGACCGGGATCGGCCGCCGACAGGTTGGCGGCGCGGGCATGGACGAAGGCGGCTGCGGCCGCGGCTTCGCCGGGGGGCAGTCCGGCGGCCAGCAGGGATCCGATGATCCCGGACAGCACATCTCCGGAACCGGCTGTGGCGGCCCATGATTGGCCCGCGGGGTTGAGATACGTGGTGTGCCCGGGTGAGGCGATGACGGTGACGTTGCCTTTGAGCAACACGGTGGCACCGAGTCGCTCTGCCAGACCGCGGGTGGCGGCGACGCGGTCGGCGCCCGGTGGATCTCCTGCCAGCCGTTCGAATTCCCCGGCATGCGGGGTGAGCACGGTCGGTGCGCCGCGACCGGTCAGCAGGCCGGGGTCGGCGGCCAGCAGAGTGAGACCGTCGGCGTCGACGATCACCGGCAGATCGGTTTCGAGTGCGAAACGCAGCGCGGACTTGGCCGTGTCATCGGTGCCGAGCCCCGGCCCGACCACCCAGGCCTGAACCCGCCCCGCCTCCTGAGGACTGGGTGCGGCGATCACCTCGGGCCAGTGTGAAAGCACCTGCGGTCCGGCACTTCCCGCATAGCGGACCATGCCGGAGGTGGCGGCCACCGCAGCTCCGGTGCTCAACACCGCCGCACCGGGATAGGTCGCCGAGCCGGACACCACGCCCGTCACCCCTTGGGTGTACTTGTCGTCGTGTGGTCCCGGTATCGGCCAGATCTCCCGGACGTCGGCTACCTGCAGGCCGGCCAGATCGGTGGGCGCCAGATCCAGACCGATGTCGACGAGTTCGACGCGACCGCAATCGCCCAGTGCGTGTACCGGTTTGAGGCCGCCGAACGTGACGGTCAGGACGGCATGCACATGGGGGCCGTCCGCGGCGCCGGTCTGCACGTCGAGGCCGCTGGGGATGTCGACGGCGACCACGGGTGCGGTGTTGGCCTCGAACAACGCCGCAGCGTTGGCGCGCAGCGGACCGCGCCCGGAGATACCGACGACGCCGTCGATCACCAGATCAGTTGCCGCAGAGATCCCGGACACCACCCGTCCCCCGGCGCGCCGGAACGCCGCCAGACCCTTGGCGTGAGTCTTCTCGGGATTGAGCAGGACGGCATCGGCAGCTGCTCCGCGTCGGCGCAGGAACGTCGCCGCCCACAGTGCGTCGCCGCCGTTGTCACCGGAACCGACCACCGCACAGATCCGTCGACCGGCCACACCACCGGTACGCAGCTTCAACTCGGCCACGATCGCCGTTGCCAGGCCATAGGCGGCGCGGCCCATCAGCACCCCGTCGGGCAGCGATGCCAGTAACGGCGCTTCGGCGGCACGGATCGCATCGGCCGAGTAGTAGTACCGCATCCGCTCCGCTCCGCTCGATGTGTCGTCGACTTTGCCGCGCGCCAACAGGTTACGTGTGTTTGCTGTCGAGCGTCACCGAAAGTGACGTCACGGCTGCTACGGAGTCTCTGCAGCGACCGCTGTGTCACGTTCGCGTGATCCGGGCGATCGTGGCCGGGACTGAGCGACAACCGTGTGGCGGCTCAGTCGCGTCCTTCAGCGGAGCGCATGCCCGACATGAGCAGGTTCAACCCGAACTCGAACCGCGCGTCGAAGTCGAGCAGTTGCTCGACGGGGCTTGACGCGAGGTGTGGATAGTCGCCGGCACGAACCACACCTTCGAGCGTCTCGGTCTCGCCCCCGGCCGCGCCCTGTTGTTCCAGCACTTCACCGAGGACGTAGCAGAACAGTGAACTCGCCGCCCACAAGGCGTATTCACGGGCCAGACCGCCGGCGCGGGTACTGCCGACGAGCGTGTCGACGAAGGTCAGGTTGGCCCGCTTGGCGGCATAGTTGCCGCCGACGATCCGAGCTCCGTCGCGCTGTGCCAGCAGGGCCGAACGGAGTCCCGCAGCAAGACTTTTGACGCGGTGAGTCCATTCCGGATCGGCCATGTCGGCGTTTTCGAGTGCCTTCGCCAGAATCGTCTCGGCCATCTCGTCGATGAGGGCGTCTTTGCCGTCGACCAGTCGGTAGATCGTCGGCAGGTGCGCCTGCAGCCGGTCGGCCAGCCGGCGCATCGTCAGCGATTCCAGCCCGCCGTCGTTGACCAGCGCCAAGGCTTCTCCGACCACGCGGTCCACCGACAGCTTGGCCAGCGCCACGCGATCGCGACCAGTCGAGGAGGTTGACACGTTAACGATGTTAACACTACCCTCTGACCTGCAATTAACATTGTTAACAGCCAAGGAGGGTGTGACGTGGGCGAACTGACAGCCGACGGGATCGGCGTCGCCGTCCGCCAACTCCGTTGGGAGTCCGACGGCGTGGTGTCTGTGCAATTGCAGCCGCCTTCCGGCGAGCTGCTGCCGGCCTGGGACCCCGGCGCACACATCGATCTGCTCCTGCCGACCGGCATCCAGCGCCAGTATTCGTTGTGCGGGCCGGTCGGTGAGCGGTCGTACTACCGCATCGGGGTGCGGCGGGAACGCACCAGCCGCGGCGGTTCCGAGTACGTGCACGCGTTTCTGCGCCCGGGGCAGCAACTCACGGTTGCCGGGCTACGCAACACCTTCGAGCTGCATCGGGCCACCTCATATGTGTTCGTGGCCGGCGGCATCGGGATCACCCCCATCCTCCCGATGATCCGTCAGGCCGAAACCTGGGGCCTGGACTGGAAACTGCTCTACGGCGGGCACACCGCGACCTCGATGCCGTTCTCGGACGAACTCCGCGGATACGGAACGCGCGTGGGCTTCTACGCCTCCGACGCAGACGGTCGCATCCCTCTCGATGAGCAGTTCGCGCAGGTCCGGCGCGGTGCGAAAATCTATGCGTGCGGCCCCTCGGCGCTGCTGTCGGCACTGCAGGACGCCACCGCCCACTGGCCGGCCGACAGTCTGCATCTCGAGCGCTTCAAACCACGCAAGCGGGCGGCATCCGCCGAAGACAAACCGATCGAGGTGGTGTGCGCCACGTCGGACAGGACCGTCAACGTCGAAGCGGGCCAGAGCATCCTCGCCGCGCTCGAAGGTGCCGGGATCAATACGCCGTCGTCGTGCCGATCCGGGATCTGCGGTGCCTGCGAGACCGCTGTCGTCGAGGGCGTCCCCGACCATCGGGACGACATTCTCTCCGAGTCCGAGCGCGCCGCCAACGATCGCATGTTCGTCTGCGTTTCCCGGGCGCAAACTCCCCGGCTGGTTCTCGACATCTAGGGAATTCGATGATGAAAACCACAGGCACAGCGGCAGACTCGTACTCCCCCATCACCATGGACCGCGTCAGGGAGATCGTCGGGTACCCGGAACGGTTCATCGCCGAGAAGAAGGAGCCGAAGCTCGGGGAATTCTCGGCTCGGTTCATCGCGCACAGCCCGTTCTTCTGCATGGCCACCGTGGGTGCCGACGGACAGCTGGACACCAGCCCGCGCGGAGACCCTCCGGGATCGGTACGGATCCTCGACCCGTGGACGCTCGCCATCCCCGACCGGCCGGGCAACAAGCTCGCCGACACCCACGAGAACATCACCAAGCATCCCGCGGTGGGACTGGTCTTCTTCGTGCCGGGTATCCGTGAGGTGATCAGGGTGAACGGGGACGCGTTCGTCACCGACGACCCGGAGCTACTCGAAATGCTCAGCGCCGACGGCAAACCCGCGGTGCTGGCCACCATCGTGCGCATTCGCGAAGTGTTCGGGCAGTGCGGCAAGGCCGTGATCCGGGCCAAGCTCTGGGAAGGCGACAGCCGGGGCCTGGCCGACGCCGTGACATTGGGCGGGGACTTCTACACCCTCTCGATCACCGAGAGCGCGGCGAAGATGGCCGAGAAACTCGGCGACCTGGCCGGCTCGCTTCATGCCGTGATCGACGACCACTACGAGAACGAGCTGTACTGACCTCAGACTGCTGCGGTCGCAGCGGCGGGTTCAACCGTCACCTTGATGGCCTCACCGTTCTGCACGATCGAGAACGCGTCGAGCACATCATCGAGCGGGATGTGGCGCGTGATGAGGTCTTTCACCGGCACCTGACCGGTCGAGATGTACTGCAGCGCACGCTTGTTGTGCTCCGGTGCGGAACCGTTGGCACCGTGGATGTGCAACTGCCGGTAGTGCACCACGTTCGAATCACAGGTGATGGTCGGGTTTGTCTTGGGCAGTCCGCCAAAGAAAGAGATTCGCCCGTTTCGGGCCGCCATCGCGATGGCCTGTTCCTGGGTGATGTTGGCCGCGGTGGCGGTGATGACGACGTCTGCACCGCGGCCACCGGTTAGTTCCATCACCTTCTCGACGACGTCGACCTCCGCCGCGTTGATCACCTCGTCGGGATGGACAGCGTCGGCCGAGATCTTGAGCCGGCTTTCGTTCACGTCGACGAGATAGACCGGGCCGCAGTTGTGCACGCCGCGCGCGATCCGGGTGTGCATGCAGCCGATGGGTCCGGCACCGAACACCACGACGGTGTCACCTTCTTCGATCCCGAGCAGATCCTGCGCGTTGATCGCACACGCGAAAGGTTCGGCCGCCGACGCCTCGTCGTAGCTGACATTGTCCGGAATCCGGTTCAGCCCATCGACCTTGAGCACCTGGCGCGGAACGATCATGTACTCGGCGAACCCGCCGTCGTACTGGTAGCCCATCGATGTCTGGTTCTGGCAGACGGCCATCCAGCCCTTGCGGCACTCGTGACATTCTCCGCACGGGACCGCCGCGATGACCTGAACCCGGTCCCCCTCGGCCCAATCGGTGCCATAGGTGGAATTCACGTCAGCACCGACTTCCACGATGTCACCGGCGATCTCGTGGCCGATGGTGCGCGGCGGGGTCAGGTTCTGATGTCCGTTGCGCAGGATCTTGACGTCGGTGCCGCAGGTGGAGCAGTTGCGCACCCGGATCTTCACCTCGTCGGGACCGCACTGGGGCTCCGGCACATCCTCGAGCCGGACATCCTCGGGGGCGTAGAAACGCAGGGCTTTCATGACGGTCCTCTCGACGGCGGGCAGGGACTGGCGATAACCGGGTTGGTATCAGCACCCTAACGCCAATGTGGTCATAAAACCACATTTTCTGATGCCCATTTGAGCCCAATTGCTTGCGCATGTGCCCATTTGTGCGGTGTACTGGGAGTTCATGTGACCGGCGTCACCCAGCAGGCCGGCCAGATCGGAGGTCGTCAGATGTCCACTGTCGAAGCGCCACGCACCGGAGTTCGGGTGTACGTGCAGAAGCTGGGCACCTCGCTGTCGAACATGGTGATGCCGAACATCGGCGCCTTCATCGCCTGGGGCCTGATCACCGCACTTTTCATCGAGCAGGGCTGGCTGCAGGCCATCTTCTCCGGGCTCAGGGACCCGGACGGCTGGGTGGCCAGGATCGGCGGCTGGGGCAGCTACGACGGCGCCGGGATCGTCGGCCCGATGATCACCTACCTGCTGCCCGTCCTGATCGGATACACCGGTGGCCGGATGATCCACGGCAACCGTGGTGCCGTCGTCGGCGCGATCGCCACCATGGGGGTGGTCGCCGGTGCCGACGTCCCGATGTTCATGGGCGCGATGATCATGGGCCCGCTGGGCGGCTGGGCAATGAAGAAGGCCGACGCACTCTGGGACGGCAAGATACGGCCCGGCTTCGAGATGCTCGTCGACAACTTCTCCGCAGGCATCCTGGGCATGCTGCTGGCCATCTTCGGGTTCTTCGGTATCGGGCCGATCGTGTCGTCGTTCACCCGCGCCGCCGGAAACGCGGTGGATTTCCTGGTCAACAATGACCTGCTGCCCCTGACCTCAATACTCATCGAGCCGGCGAAGGTGCTGTTCCTCAACAACGCCATCAACCACGGAGTCCTGACACCACTGGGGACCACCCAGGCGCTGGAGACCGGCAAGTCGATCCTGTTCCTGCTCGAGACCAACCCCGGCCCCGGCCTGGGAGTCCTGTTGGCGTTCATGGTGTTCGGGCGCGGCGCTGCCCGCGCCTCCGCTCCGGGCGCCGCGATCATCCAGTTCCTCGGCGGTATCCACGAGATCTACTTCCCCTACGTGCTGATGAAGCCCAAGCTCATCGCCGCCACCATCCTCGGCGGCATGACCGGCGTCTTCATCAACGTGCTGTTCGGTTCCGGACTGCGCGCACCGGCCGCACCCGGTTCGATCATTGCGATCTATGCGCAGACCGCCGGCGGCAGCTTCCTCGGTGTGACGTTGTCGGTGCTCGCGGCCACCGCGGTCTCGTTCGCCGTCGCCTCACTGCTGCTCAAGACCGATCGTGCCGATGCCGAGCCCGATCTGGCTGCGGCCACCGCCGAGATGGAGGCACTCAAGGGCAAGAAGTCCAGCGTGGCTTCCGCCCTGGTCGGTGCGCCCAAGGGGCCGGTGTCCAGCATCGTGTTCGCCTGTGACGCCGGTATGGGGTCCTCGGCGATGGGTGCGTCGGTGCTGCGCAAGAAGATCCGGTCCGCAGGCTTCGCTGACATCGCGGTGACCAACCAGTCGATCGCGAACCTCACCGACACCTACGACTTGGTGGTCACCCATCGCGATCTGACCGATCGTGCCCGCCTGAAAACCGCCTCCGCCGTTCATGTCTCGGTCGAGGACTTCATGAGCTCCCCCCGCTACGACGAGATCGTCGAAATGTTGCGGGACACGAACGCGGCTGCCGGTGCGGTCGCCACGGATGAGCGCTTGCGCGAAGACCAGAAAGCTTCGGAACGACCCGAGAGCACCGGGGCCGAGGTTCTGCCCCTCGAATCGATCGTCCTGGCCGGCTCCGCGACCTCGGCGGACGCCGCCATCGACGAGGCCGGTGCTCTATTGGTGGCAGCGGACTCCGTCGAGCCGGCCTACGTGGATGCCATGCACGAACGCGAGAGGTCGGTGTCGACCTACATGGGCAATGGTCTGGCCATCCCGCACGGCACCAACGAGGCCAAGACCGCGATCCGCCGTACCGGGATCTCGTTCGTGCGCTATCCCGAACCCATCGACTGGAACGGCAAACCCGCCGAGTTCGTCGTCGGCATCGCCGGGCTGGGCAACGACCACATGGCTCTGCTGACCAAGATCGCCCATGTCTTCCTCGACAAGGACGAGGTGGCCCGGCTCCGCGCGGCGACCACCGCAGATGACGTGCGTGCCGTGCTTTCCGACAGCAAATAAGCGACGCCACACCCGGGTGCCCCAGAATGGCAAGCGTGGATTCAGATACCCGCCAGAGTCGCATCGTCGAGTTCGCGCGCAGCCGGGGCCGTGTCGAGGTGCTGACGCTGGCCGACGAACTCGACGTCGCGGCCGAGACCATCCGCCGCGACCTCAAGGCGCTGGCCGGGCGACGACTGCTCAAACGGGTGCACGGCGGGGCGATCCCACTGGAGACCGCCGCGTTCGAGTCCACCGTCGAATACCGCAGCCAGGTGGACCTGGCCCAGAAGCACCGCATCGCAGCCGCGGCAGCACAGCTGTTGCACGGCGCCGAAACCGTCTACCTGGACGAGGGTTTCACACCACGGCTGATCGCCGAGCAGCTCGCCGACCAGGAACTGACCGTCGTGACATCCTCGCTGCTTGCCGCCGAAGCGCTGGCGCACAGCGAAACGGTGACCGTCCTGATGATCGGCGGGCGCATGCGCGGACGCACCCTGGCGACCGTCGACCACTGGGCGGTGGAGCGTCTGAACAGCCTGGTCATCGACATCGCATTCCTGGGCACCAACGGGATCACCGCTGAGCACGGCCTCACCACACCGGATCCCGCGGTGGCCGCGGTGAAGCAGACCGCGGTGAAGGTCGCGCAGCGGTGCGTACTGGTGGCCGCGCATTCCAAGTTCGGGGAGACGAGTTTCTGCCGGTTCGCAGACGTCGCCGACTTCGAGTCGATCGTCACCGGCGCCGAGTTACCCGTGGAGGAAGCACAGCGTTATGAAGCGCTGGGGCCGTCGGTGCTCCGCGCCTGAAGACGGTTCCGAGGCTCACACCTCGTCCCAGAATCGGCCCGTCCGCTGCGCGATCTCCTCGGGGTACTCACCGTTGATGGCGTGAGAAGCATCGGCCCAGAGTTCGACTTCCCCGCGCGCCAGCACCTCTCGCGCCCGCGCCACGGCTCGCTCCGGGTCGAGCATGACGCTGCGGCCCGCGATCAACGCCAGCACCGGCACGTCGAGACTCCGCAGTTCCTCGTCGCTGAACAGTTCCGGCATCGGAGTATGCAGCGTGAAATCCTTTGCCCCGGCATCGATCAGTGCAGATTCGCTCGCGGCGCCCTCAAGGTCGGCACCACCGGCGATCCAGCTGTGCACCCTCCGGCGCCAGCTCCTCGGTACGCCCGGGGCGAACAGCGCCACCGAGGCCACAATGGCCTTGGCCGGGATTCCGGTGAAGGTGAAAACCGGGTCGAGCAGGGTCAGCGAGGCTATCCGGCCGGGCCGGTGCACCGCACAGTTCGCTGCCGTCCAGCCGCCCATCGATACCCCGAGTAGATGCGCCAGATCCAGCTCGAGACCGGCCAGCACCTCATCGAGCCACTGTGCCGTATCCGCGCCTCCGCGAACCACCTTGTGCTGCACCGACAGACCGGCCTCACCGAGTAGGTCGATCGCATACACCGTGCGCAGTTGCAGCAACGGCCCGAGGTTGACCCGGTACATCGGCGTCGACGCGTTGCGGCCCGGCAGCAGCACCACCGGCGCACCCGAATCCGGTCCGGCGAACCGGTAGGCCCGGACCGTTCCGAACGAGGTTGGTACATCGAATAATTCGAATGGCGGCAGGGTCGCCATCCCGGCTCGGTAGGCGTCCAGGAAGTGCTCGAACGCCGACTCGGAGACGAAGGCCCCCAACCTGTCCCGGGCCCACCGTCGGGCAATGTTGACCTTGGGAACCCGCAGATCCATCAGACGGCGCGACGGCCCTACTCGACGGTGACGGACTTGGCCAGGTTGCGTGGCTTGTCGACGTCGTAACCCCGCGCCCGCGCCACCCCGGCCGCGAAGACCTGCAGCGGGATGGTCGACAGCAACGGCTGGAAAAGCGTTGACACCGCGGGGATCTCGATCAGGTGATCGGCGTAGGGGCGCACCGTGTCGTCCCCCTCCTCGGCGATCACGATCGTCACCGCACCACGCGCCTGGATCTCGCGGATGTTGGAGAGCAGCTTGGCATGCAGCATCTGCGCGTTCTTGGGTGACGGCATCACCACGATGACCGGCAGGTCCTCGTCGATCAGCGCGATCGGGCCGTGCTTGAGCTCGCCGGCGGCGAAGCCCTCGGCGTGCATGTAGGCCAGCTCCTTGAGCTTGAGCGCACCCTCCAACGCCACCGGATAGCCGACGTGCCGCCCCAGGAACAGCACCGTGGGCGACTTCGCGAAACGCTGCGCCAACTGCGCCACCGGCTCGATGCCGGCCAGCACCCGGCCGATCATGTCCGGCATGGCTTCCAGATCGTGGTACTCGCGCTCGACCTCGTCGGGGTACTTGGTCCCGCGGGCCTGCGCCAGCGCCAACCCCACCAGGTAGTTCGCGGCGATCTGGGCCAGGAACGTCTTGGTGGCGGCCACGCCGATCTCCGGCCCGGCCCGGGTGTAGAGGACTGCGTCGGCCTCGCGCGGGATCTGGCTGCCGTTGGTGTTGCAGATCGCCAGCACCTTGGCCTTCTGAGTCTTGGCGTGCCGCACCGCTTCCAGGGTGTCGGCGGTCTCGCCGGACTGCGAGATGGCGATCACCAGGGTGCTGCGGTCCAGCACCGGGTCCCGGTAGCGGAACTCGCTGGCGAGCTCGACCTCGACGGGCAGCCGGGTCCAGTGCTCGATGGCGTACTTGGCCAGCAGACCCGAGTGGTAGGCGGTGCCGCAGGCGACGATGAAGACCTTGTCGATCTCGCGGAGTTCCTGATCGCTCAGGCGCTGCTCGTCGAGCACGATGCTGCCGTCGACGAAATGGCCCAGCAGGGTGTCGGCGACCGCGGCGGGCTGCTCGGCGATCTCCTTGAGCATGAAGTAGTCGTAGCCACCCTTTTCGGCGGCGTCGAGATCCCAGTCGATGTGGAACTCGCGGTAGTCGCGGCCGGCCTGCAGGTCATCGCGGCCGAAGAAGTCGGTGATCCGGTAGCCGTCGGCGGTCAGCACCACGGCCTGGTCCTGGCCCAGCTCCACGGCGTGCCGGGTGTGCTCGATGAACGCCGCCACATCGGAGCCGACGAACATCTCGCCGTCACCGATACCGACCACCAGTGGGGTGGACCGACGCGCGGCCACGATCGTTCCCGGATCGTCGGCGTTGGCGAATACCAGGGTGAAGTGGCCTTCGAGGCGCTGAAGCACGGCCAGCACGGAGGCCGGGAAATCGCCGGCGGTGGCGCCCTGTGCGTACTGACGGGCCACGAGGTGCACCGCCACCTCGGAATCGGTGTCGCTGGAGAATTCGACCCCGTCGGCTTCGAGCTCGGCACGCAGAACCGCGAAGTTCTCGATGATGCCGTTGTGGACGACGGCGATCTTGGCCGCCGCGTCACGGTGGGGGTGGGCGTTGCGGTCGGTGGGACGGCCGTGGGTGGCCCAGCGGGTGTGGCCGAGGCCGGTACTGCCGGTCAGGATGCCATCGTCGGTCTCGGCGAGGGCGGTCTCCAGGTTGGCCAGCCGGCCGGCGCGTCGACGCACCGTCAACCCGCCGTTGCCGTCGATCAAGGCGATTCCCGCGGAGTCGTAGCCCCGGTATTCCATCCGCCGCAGCGCGTCGACCACGATGCCGCGGGCCGGGCGCGCCCCGACGTAGCCGACGATTCCACACATAGGGTCCCAGGGTAGTGCAGTCGGCCGCCTGACCCGATTCTGCGGCGGCGGGGTTTGACGCAGATCACCGTGTCGGCACATGGACGCGACTCAGGTTCAATCGGCGCTCACGCGCCACGCGCCCTGCGCTACGGTCAACGCGTGGCCAGCACAAAGAAGCTCTTCGCAGGGTTGACCCGCCGCGGACCGCATCGGGTTCTGCGCGGTGACCTGGCGTTCGCCGGCATGCCAGGAGTGGTGTACACGCCCGAGTCCGGCCTGAATCTGCCCGGCGTGGTGTTCGCCCACGAATGGATGACGCGAGCGGAGAACTACACCGGCACGCTCGAACATCTGGCGTCGTGGGGCATCGTGGCGGCGGCGCCCGACACCGAGACGAGCGTGGCCCCGTCGGTGCTCAATTTCGCCTTCGACCTGGGTGCAGCCCTGGAGATCATCACCGGGGTGCGGCTGGGGACGGGCAAGATCAGCGTGCACCCGGGCAAGCGTGGTGTGGTCGGGCACGGTTTCGGCGGATCGGCCGCGGTGTTCGCCGCCGCGGGAATGGGAGGTGACCCGGCCCGCCCGAAGGCCGTGGTGTCGCTGTTCCCGACGGTGACCAAGCCGCCCGCCGAACAACCGGCATCGACGCTGCAGGTGCCCGGCCTGGTCCTGACTGCCCCCGGCGATCCCATGACACTGCGGTCGAACGCCGTGGAACTGGCTCGCGCCTGGGAGGGTGCGACGCTACGGACGGTCAGCAAGGCCCAGGCCGGTGGCCTGGTCGAGGGACGCCGTCTGGCCCGGTTCATCGGGCTGCCCGGCGCCGACAAAGACACCCAGAAGATCGTTCGTGGCCTGCTCACCGGGTACCTGCTGGCCACCCTGGCCGGCGACAAGACCTACCGCGATTTCGCCGATCCCGAGTCCACACTGCCCCATACCGAGACGGCCGACCCGAACGCCGATCCGGTTGCTCTCGAAGACAAGGTCGTCGCGCTGCTCAAGCCGTGATCGGGCGTCACACCAGGGTCGTGCCGCCGTCCACTGTCAGCACCACCCCGGTACCGAACTCCTGTTCCATCAGGTAGGTGTACGCCAAGGCGGTGTCGGCCGGTTCGCCGATCCGACCCACCGGCAGATTGCTGGCGAACTGCTCGTAGACGGCTTCCCGGTCCGCCTCACCGAGCGCCGACCACAACGGGGTACGAATCGGGCCCGGGGCAACCCCGTTGACGCGTATCGGCGCGAGTTCAACAGCCAGCGCCCTGGTCATCGCGTTGATCGCGCCGCAGATGGCGGTCGGCAGCACGCCGAGGCCGGGTTTCTCCGCGGCCGTACCGCTGGTGAGGGTGATCGATCCGCCGGGGGCGATCTGGGGGGTAAAGGCCCGGATGATCTGCAGCTGGCCGGTGAAGCGGGTGCCGAGGAAGTCGTTGATCACCTCGGCGGTCAGGTCCGCGAGGCGGACGTGGGTGAGCGATTCGCCGGCAGTGAACACCAGATGCTCGATCTGGCCGACCTCGTCGACGAGGTGACCGAGGGAGGCCGGGTCACCGAGGTCGACCGTCATCCCCCGGGCGTTCTCACCCAGTTCGGCGACAGCTCGATCGACGTTGGACTGGCTCCGCGACACCACGATCGGGACGCCGCCACGGTCAGCCACCACTTCTGCCACCCCGAGCCCGATGCCGGAGGTGCCGCCGATGATCAGGACGCGTGCGTTCTTGAGATTCATGAGTCCACTGTGAGTTCGCCACGGGGCACTCGTCCAAGACCCTTTTCGTCGTGCGGCGATACCCTCAAGGCATGAGCACGCCGGACCTCGATCTGCGAAAGCTGCGGTATTTCGTCGCCGTCGCCGAGGAGCTCAACTTCGGCAGGGCGGCGCAGCGTCTCCACATCGCCCAACCGGTGCTGTCACGGCAGATCCGGGCGTTCGAAGGTGAACTCGGCGTGACGCTCTTGGACCGCAATTCGGGTGGAACCCAGCTGACCGCGGCGGGCACCCAGCTGCTCCGGGACGCCAAAGTATTACTCGATGAAGCAAAAGCACTGCGGCAGAGGCTGTCCCAGACCGCCGGGCACAACGTGACGTTGACCGTGGGGGTGATGGCCGGGCTGCGCGCCACAGCGGCCGCCGCGGTGTGGGAAGCAGTCGACCCTCGCCGCCGTGCGGTCGTGCGTCAGATCCCTTGGCACGAACAAGCAGAGTTGGTCCGGGCCGGCGAGGTCGATGTCGTCTATGCGCGGGGACCCGTCGACCACCGCGGGTTGGGAAGCATCCCGCTCCTGGAAGAGCCGATGGACGCGGTACTGCCCGCGGATGATGCCCTTGTGACGCGTGCGTCGGTGCGCCTGGCCGACCTTGCGTCACGAATGTTGTTGCTGCCGGACCCCGCGATGATTCCGGGTTGGCAGTCCGCAATCATCTCGCCCGGTCAGCGTTGGGCACCACCCCGCGAGGAGTTCCGCACTCTGGAGGACAAACTCGAACATGTCGCCGCTCGTGAGGGTTTCGTCATCCTGCCGCATTCCACGACTACCTACTACCGTCGCCCCGACGTCAACGCCGTTCCGATCGAGGATCTCGCCCCATCCCGGGTGACGCTCATCTGGGACGCGGCGACAGACAACCCGGTACGGGATGAGTTCGTAGCGGCGGCGCTGGCGTGCCGGGACGAGACGATCTGATGGCCGACGAAGCCACCTGGGTGAGAGCGGCAGAACCCATCATTCCGCCGGCGCTGGCAGTCCAGAAGACAGTCGGTGTACCGGACTTCGAGGTCTACCAACTGATGACGATGAAGTGGGGAATGATCCCGAAGCGCGCCATGATCGAATGGACGTTGACGGAGTTCGGAATCCCGCTCGACGACGCGCAACGTATCCATCGGCAGGTCGCCGGATTGCTGGAAGTGGAATCGTCCCGCTTCGACAACCTGAAACAGGTTGTCGGCGTATCAAAACAAGACCCGACGTCATTGACCTTCAGTAGTGTGCTGTGGCCGGGATTCGAGTTCACCGCTCGCCAAGGAGCTGACGGAACGCTCGAATCGGCGCAGTACCGCCGCGCCGGGGGATGCGTACGGCCCGCCAAATCACCCCGTGAGCAGCCCCCGTGGAGTATGGACACCGTCGAGTTCGTCGAACATTTCGGCCCCGCCACCCTCACCCATCGCAATTCCCTCACCGACGATGTTCTTCCCGCGCACGAGGTGTACGACTTCGAGTGGAACGGCAGGCGGTACGGCGCCGGCTTCAGCTGGGGCCTGTTCCTGCTCGCAGGCCAGTATTGGGAATGAGGCTTGAGTTCCGCGGACCACAACAAGGTGCAGGCCGGCGGACTTCGAGAGACGCGTGCGCCACCGTTACGGTGGCCAAACAGCCAACCGTCCTGACCCACCTCCGTCGTCACGTGAGAGCGTCAGCTGTTCTTGGCGAGGAACCGACGGAACAACGGCCAGGCAATCGCAAGGTTGTATGGCACTCCGGCCACCAGATACGGCCCACCAGGTGCCGTGCGCACCGGCGACCCAGAACGCCGTTGCCACCAATACGGCGGCAACCTACCGAAGGCCAAGTTCCACGACGAGTCGATGAACCACGCCAGCCGACCCAACCAACTGGTTGGGTTGCTACACTCCTGCGATGCGCACTGGCATCTTCCTGAGTTATGCCGGCGGCTTCAAAGAGGCTGCCGACCAAGTCGTCGAACTGGAGAAGGTGGGCGTCGACATCGCCCTGGTCGCCGAGGCGTACTCCTACGACGCGATCAGCCAGCTCGGGTACCTGGCCGCCAAGACCTCCACCATGGAGCTCGGCACCGGTGTGGTCCCGATCTATACCCGCACGCCGGCCCTGATGGCCATGACCGCGGCCGGTGTCGATTACGTATCCGACGGCCGGTTCCGCCTGGGTATCGGCACCTCCGGACCGCAGGTGATGGAGGGTTTCCACGGCGTGCCCTTCGACGCGCCGCTGGGCCGAACCCGCGAGGTGGTCGAAATCTGCCGCAAGGTGTGGCGCCGCGAGAACCTGGACTACGACGGCAAGTACTACCAGCTGCCGCTGCCCGCCGACCGCGGCACCGGCCTGGGTAAGTCACTTCACCTGATCAATCACCCTGTCCGTGAGCGCATTCCGATCACCATCGCGGCGCTGGGACCGAAGAACGTCGAGCTGACCGCCGAGATCGCCGAGGGCTGGCAGCCGGTGTTCTACCTCCCGGAGAAGGCCGACGACGTGTGGGGCGACGCCCTGCGGGCCGGGGCCGCCAAGCGCGATCCGGCACTGGGACCGCTGGACGTCATGGTCAGCGCCAGCCTGGCCATCGGTGACGACGTCGATGACCGGCTCGCCTGGGCGAAACCCCAACTGGCGCTGTACATCGGCGGCATGGGCGCGCGCGGGCAGAACTTCTACCACAAGCTGGCCACCCGGTACGGCTACGGCGAGGTCGCCGACCACATCCAGGACCTGTTCCTGGCGGGCAAGAAGGCCGAGGCCATCGCCGCCGTCCCCGACGACCTGGTGCGCAACGTATCGCTGGTCGGGCCGAAGGGATTCGTCAAAGAGCGGCTCGCTGCCTACGCCGAAGCCGGGGTGACCACCATGCTGGTGCACCCGTTGGCCACCGATACCGCCGAGACGGTGAAGTTCTGCGAGGAGCTCGTCTCGCTCACCAGCTAGAGCCCGCCCGCAGGTTGGAGAACTCGACCGGCTCAACCCCCAGCCGCTTGCCGCCGACGAAACCTACGCCGAAGTTCTGTGGGCCCTGCCCCAACGCAATGCGCCGCACCTGCGGAACGTCGTCGAGCATGAGATCGCCGACGGCCCGCAGGTGGAACACGCGGCGCCGTCTACCGGCTCGGGTTCACCCGAGCAGTCGGTGCACGACAACCGTCACAACCGTCGAACTGCACACGCTGGGGCTCACCCGAGACCGCATCACGTTCGACCAACCGCCCCGTGGAATCGGAATCCGCACACTGGGTCGCGTGTAGTGGACTGGACAGCGGAACCTTGTCAGCCAGGCTTGTTGGCCGAACTCCTGGCGGTAGCCGCATCCAGGAGCAGCGATTCGAACAACCGATTGACGCCGTCCATCTCACTCGGTTCGGTCACCGCCGCCGCATGGGCGAATCCGTCGACGATCGCGCTGATCACCCGTGCCACCTGAACCGGATCGAGATCGGCGGAAATCAAACCGCCCCGCTGCCCCTCGACGACGGAGCGCGCCAGCGCGTCGGTCATCCGCGCTCCTTGCCGCGCGAAGGATTCGGCCAACTCCTGGTGCCGACGCGCATCGATCGGCGCGGTGGCGACGAACCCAGCCAGTTCGGGAAACTCGCGATTGATCCGTATCGATTCAGTCAGTGCTGCGCGCAGCAGTTCGTGCATCGAGTGCGGCCCAGACATTGCCGGCGCGGCACTCGCCAGGATCTTGCCGTAGACGTCATCGCAAACCGCTTCGAACAGGTTGTTCTTCGCGCCGAAATGATAGTAGACCGAACCTGCTGTCACACCGGCGATCTCGGCGATCTGGTTGTTCGTGGCGGGTCCGTAGCCGAACTGAGCGAAGCACCGGCAGGCGGCGTCGACGACCCGTTGGCGGGTGTCGCCGCTGTCGATGCCTGCGGGCCGTCCGGGTCCGACCTTCGCGGTTCTTGGCGCGCTCATCGCACCATCTTCACCCAGAGTCCCGGACGCCGGGGTGACCACGTCAGTTGTCAATGCCGGCGTTCTGACGCCGCGTGATCCACTCCCGCGCCCGCGCCAAGGTAGCCGCGGGATCAAAAGGCGCCGCGTCCCATGTGGTGGACCGCACCTCGCCGCGGTCGCCGTAGCGCCGCATGATGTCGACGTGATGCGGCAGCCCGATAAACCGCTGCAGCGCTTCGGTATCCGTCCAAACCGAGATCGATCCAGATCTGCTGGCGGTCGGCAGACTCCACAGCCAGAGTCCGACGGCGCCCGGCATGGCGTACCAACCTTCCCGCATCCGTACTCCGTGAACTGCGATTCCGGGTACGTCCCTCCGGTGTTGCGCGGTGTACTCGGTGACGCTGACGACGACGGGGGCGTCGCCTGGATTAACCGGTCCCGGCACCCACGAGGCGATGAGCGGGTAGCCGAGCGACGAGGCAAGATCACTGATCACGGTCATGGAATCCAAAGTGGGTCCTAGAATTGGTATGTGTCAGGATCCAATCAGCCTCGACCAAACCGGACCAATTCTGCGGAGTCGGATTTCCCACCGGATCTGCTACTCGCCTTGGACCGGACCTCGCGCGACGGACTCGCCGTACAACTGCAGCACCAGCTGCGCACCGCGGTGCAACACGGCAGCCTCGCGGCCGGAACCCTGCTGCCGCCGACGCGAATTCTCGCCCAACAGCTCGGTGTGGCACGGAGCGTCGTCGTCACCGCGTACGAACTTCTCGCCTCGGACGGCTACCTGACCACCCGCCAAGGGTCTGGCACCCGGGTCCGGCCCGTCGCCACCCCTCCCCCGCCTCAGACCACGACCGTTGCACCGCAGTACATCCCGCTGCTCGGCGGAGTTCCTGACCCCGCGCTGTTTCCGCGCACCGAATGGCTCCGTCACTATCGCGCGGCGCTCACCGAAGCTCCGAACGCCCAGCTGACCTATCCAAACCCACTAGGTGCACGGGCACTGCGCGGGGCGGTCACCGGTTACATCGCCCGTGTCCGCGGTGTGATGACCACACCTGATCACCTGTTGATCACCTCAGGTCTGACCCAGGCGGTCGTCCTGGTGGCCCGCGCCCTGCGTGCCCGCGGGCATGACGCCATCGCGGTCGAGGATCCGGGATTCGCCTTCCATCGCGAGGCCATCATGAACACGGGCATGCAGGCCGTGCCGGTACCGGTGGACGACGACGGTCTCAGCGTGGACCGGCTCGCCGAACTCGACGTCGGCGCGGTGTTGGTGGCACCCGCGCATTCCTATCCGACCGGCGCAGCACTGTCCCACGAGCGCCGGGCAGCGCTCATCGCTTGGGCCCGCCGCCGCGAAGCACTGATCATCGAAGACGACTACGACGCGGAGTTCCGCTACGACCGGACCCCGATCGGCGCCTTGCAGGGCCTGGCACCCGATCGGGTCGCCTACGCCGGCTGTATCAGCAAGACACTCACCCCGTCGCTACGGATGGGCTGGATTGCCGTGCCGCCCTGGCTGGTTCACGACGTGACTAACGAGAAACTCTACGACGACATGGGAAACTCGACCCTCGAACAGCTCGCCCTCACTCGGTTCGTGGAGACCGGCGGCCTGACCCGTCACCTACGCCGGGTCCGGCCGATCTACCGTCGGCGGCGTGACACCACACTGGCGGCGATCGCCGCATCACTGCCGCATGCCGAGCCCCGCGGGATCGCCGCGGGGCTCCACGTCTATCTGCGACTGCCTGTAGGCATAGATGAGGACGCACTGGTCCACGCCGCCCGGGACCGGGGCCTGATCCTTACGGGAGCCCGTGCGCACTGGGCCGACCCTGGTTCAGCGCCACCGGCACTGGTGATCGGATACGGCCTCATCGGTGAGGCGGCCATCCGCGACGGCATCACCCTCCTCGGGTCGATCACCACCTGATCAGCGCTGCGGCACGCTGAACTGCTGCCAACTGCTCTGGCGGGGTGATACAACCACTCCGCAACGTCGGCACGACACCGGCATCATCGGCAATTCCTCGAGACGTGGGTCGAGGCAGCCGCCGGTCATGGGACGGATTGCGCGGTGGCGCGGGAAGCGATGTTGTCTTCTATCTCCTGTGCCCACGCATCCTGAGCGCTCGTGGTGTCGATCTCGTACTCGAACCGGTCGACCATGTCGGCCGAGACATCGTCGGCTTCGACGTAGAACTGTTCGTACCAACGGCGCAGTTGGTACACCGGCCCATCCTCTTCGCACAACAACGGGTTGTCGATGCGCGCCTTGGTTTTCCAGATCGCCACGTCCTGCTCGAAACCGATCTTGACCCAGTCACCCAGGGCGATGGCGTTCTGCATCGCCAGCTCCCCGGACAACCCCTCGGCCTTCTTGACGATGATGCCGTATTGCAGGACAAACGAATTCGCGTCGATCGGATAGTGGCAGTTGATCAGCACGCTGTAATGGTCGGCGTCGGGATAGTGGTAGGTCAGGTCATCGATCATGAAGGCCGGCCCGTAGTACGACGCCACCGAGGTGGTGCCGAGCATCGTCGAGCCGCCGACATCGTCGCGGTCAGCACGGGTATCGGCGTTCATGTACTGGGTCGCGATGTGGCCCTCGAAGATGTTCTTGAAGTACGTGGGCATCGATCCGTGCACGTAGAAGAAGTGCGCCATGTCCACCACGTTGTCCACCAACTCCCGGCAGTTGGCGTCGACGACCGTTGTGTACCAATGCCAATCGGTCCACTCGTCGCTGGTGGCACCTTCGATGCGCGGAATCGTCACATCGGCGGGTGGGGTTTTGCCCTCGGGATCGTTCCAGACGAACAGCATCCCGTCCTGCTCAAGGGTCGTCCAGGTGGCGGTCCGGGCCAGGCGTGGGGCGCGCTTGCCGTACGGCACGGTCTTGCAGCGTCCGTCGCCACCCCAGCGCCAGTCATGGAACGGGCAGGCGATCTCGTTCCCCTTGACCTGACCTTGGGACAGATCGCCACCCATATGCCGGCAGTACCCGTCCAGGACGTTGATCTTGCCGGCCCCGCTGCGGAATACGACAAGTTTCTGACCGAAGACGTTGATCGCGTGCGGTTCCCCGTCACCGAGGTCGCGAGTCAACCCAAGGCAGTGCCAGCCACGGGCAAAACGCGCCGGTGGTGGGTCGGCTGCGATCTCCCGTACCTCGCACTCGGATTCCATTTCCATCAAGGACCCCCTCCGAAGGTTCGCGGTGACTGTGGTTCACGTCACAACCAGGTCTAACACCCGGCTACCCACGACTGGGCCCGAAGTCCCACTGGCAGGGATCGAAATGCGATTCAGTGCGGGAGCTAGCCGCCGACCTGCGGGAGCGCATCCGCGGCGATCTCACACGGGGTGCCACCCACAGGCTCAGCAAGCGGTGCGGCAGCGGGCACGGCCGGCGGGGTGAGGGCCTCGGGCACCTCCGTGGCCGCAGGCGGTGGATCCGGTTGAGATTCAGTCACTTCCGCAGCCGGATCCTCCAGCCCCGCAGGTTCGCCCTCGGCGGCGTCATCGGTCTCGTCCTCGTCGGTCTCGACCCCATCAGGGCCGTCCTCGTCGGTGCCGTCCTCGTCGGTGCCGTCCTCGGCCTCATCGTGGGCGTCGTCGTCTGGCACCGGATCGATGTCCTCGTCCGGCAGGTCAGCGATGTCCCCGGGTAGATCGTCGGCCGACGACCCGATCAGCCCGCCCAGCAGATCGGCCAGTTGCGGCCCGGTACCGGCCAGGCCGGAACCGATGTCGGGCAGACCACCCAGACCGGGCAGGCCACCGCCACCGAGGCTCTGGCCCGATCCTGCCGGTGAGGCCAAGGCGGGTGCCGCCGACTCAACGGGTGCCGCCGCCGGGAGGGCCGGCTCAGGGCCTGCCGCCGCTCCGGACGCAGTCTCGGCGGGCAGCACAGCCGCGGGAGCCGGAAATGATGGCGCGCTCGCCGGAGCCGCGGTGGATCCCCCGACCGCACCGGCTGCCGAAGACCGCTCAGCTGCATCAGCGGCCAAGGCCAGGGCGGGGCCACGGGGTGCGCCAGTGGGAAGCCAGACCGGCCCCAGCTCCCCCGGAATGCCGAATACCGGGTGCGCCTCGGCTCGCAGCGCCGCGACGGCCTGCGCGTACGCATCGGCCACCGCTCGCGTCGTGCTCCGCATCGCCGTCAACCAGTCCCCGCCAATATCGTTGGCCACAAAGGGTTTCACCTGGGTGTCGATCAGCTCGCTGGCCGCCGAGCGGTCCCCCACCCCGCCGCTCACGGTTCGCGCCGCTGCGAGCCAGCTGCCCCGCTGGCCGGCCCGGCTCTGCTCGATCTGCAGCGCGGCGGAGACCTTGGCGTCGACCGCCGCCCACAGATTGTCACGTAACCGGGCCAATGTGGCTGCAGCTCCGCGGATCCCGGCGGCGACCTGCGCCGCCGACGTGGCATGCCGGCCCAGGAAATCCGTCGACGCCTGAGCCCCGGTGCCGTGCCAGGCCTGCGTCAGACTCTGAAACTGGCTGTCCTGCAGCTGCAATACCTGCTCGGCGGCGGCTGCAGCCGCCGCCAGTGAGGCACATTCGGTGTCCAGCGCCCGTAGGTCCAGGCCGTCCTCGGCGGCATACCAGTCGCGCATCTGATAGCGATATCGCGTCAGATCGGGATGATCGAAGCCCAGCAGGTGGCAGGCCCAGACGTACTCGGCGACCGTGTCGACGGCGGCCTGCCCCTCATCCAGGCGGGCCGCGACGTCGAGGCTTGCCACCACGGCTCAACCCACCCGGGCCGCGGCACGCGCGTCGGCAACCGCATACCGATCGATCGAGCCGCACAGCATGGCCGCGATCTCGGCACTGGCCCGGGACCATTGCCGCAACCCGTCCGTCACCTCGTCCACGGCGGTCCGCACGGCGTCGCCGTCGGCCACGTGGGCATGCCCGGCGGCGGCCCCGTCGAAAACCGGGCCACGCAACCGGTCGCGCACCAGTGAATCGAGATCGGCGGCAACGGCGTCGTATCCGGCGGCCACCGCGGACAGCGCCGCCCCGTCGAGACGGACGGCTGTTACATCTCCCATGCCCGGTTTAGACGCAGCAAACCCTTATCGGGTTCCCTCGGGGCTGAATGTTCCTCGCGCGAGCGCTCGTCAGGCCGACTGGCCGCTGACCGAATCGGCCACCCGAACCGCGACCATCCGGGCCGTGTTCTCGTCGGCGGCCTCGACCATCACTCGAACCACCTGTTCGGTGCCCGAGGGCCGCAACAGGATTCGGCCGGTGTCACCCAGCTCGGCCTCGGCCTGGGCCACGGCGGACTGCACCGAAGGCGCCTTGGCCACCGCGGCCTTGTCGTCAACCGCCACGTTGATCAGAACCTGCGGCAACGTGCGCATCGGCTCGGCCAGCGCGGCCAACGTGGCGCGGGTCTGAGCCATCCGAGACATCAGCCGCAGCCCGGTGACGATGCCGTCTCCGGTCGTGCCGAAGCCGGGCAACACGATGTGACCGGACTGCTCACCGCCGAGCGAGAACTCACCGGCCCGCAGTTCCTCCAGGACGTAGCGGTCCCCGACACCGGTGGTGCGGACCTCAATACCGGCCGCCCGCATGGCCAGATGCAAGCCCAGATTGCTCATCACCGTGGCCACCAGCGTGTCCGACGACAGCTCGCCGGCCTCCTGCATGGCCAGCGCCAGCACCACCATGATCGCGTCACCGTCGATGACGGCGCCCGTGGCGTCCACCGCCAGGCACCGGTCGGCATCCCCGTCGTGGGCCAGACCGAGATCGGCGCCGTGCTCGAGGACGGCGGCCTGCAGCACCTCCATGTGGGTGGATCCGCAGCCGTCGTTGATGTTGAGGCCGTTGGGTTCGGCGTTGATCGCGATGACGTTGGCCCCGGCAGCCCGGTAGGCCCGGGGAGCGGCCGCCCACGCCGCGCCGTGCGCGCAGTCGACGACGACGGTGAGACCCTCCAGTCGGGTGGTGACGGCCTTCGACGCGTGCCGCAGATAGCGGTCCAACGCGTCCTCGGCATCCAGCACCCGGCCGATACCGGCCCCCGTCGGTCGCAGGCCGGGCCCAGCGTTGACCAGTTCCTCGATGCGGTCCTCAGCGGTGTCGTCGAGCTTGTGCCCGCCCGGACCGAAGATCTTGATGCCGTTGTCGGGCATCGGGTTGTGCGACGCGGAGATCATCACCCCGAAATCCGCGTCATAGGCACTGGTCAGATATGCCACAGCGGGCGTCGGCAGCACGCCGACCCGCAGGGCGTCGACACCCTCACTGGTGATGCCGGCGATCACCGCGGCTTCCAGCATCTCGCCGCTGGCCCGCGGATCACGGCCCACGACCGCCACCCGACGACCGGGACCGGTGGAATTGCCGAGACGCCGCGCAGCCGCCGAACCGAGTGCCACTGCCAGTTCGGCAGTCAGATCGCGATTGGCGACCCCACGCACCCCATCGGTGCCGAACAGTCGACCCATGCCCTTAAACTTCTCATAATTGGCTGCCGTAAACACAACCGGCGAGGTCAGCGACCATGTCGGGGCCGAATCGAAACCTCGCCGTGATGGCCGGCGACGCTCGCCGGATCACCGCCCGCGGGTCGGCGCAGGCGGTGACCGTCGGCGGCAAGCCGTTAGCTGGAGCCGGTGTCAGACGACGAATGGCTGCCACCCGGCGCCATCGGAGGTGCCGTCGTCGGCGCAACGCTGTGTGGCGCCGTGCCCGGGGCGACCCCGCCCGGGCGCTCAGTGGTCCCGTTCTGGCTGAACGAGATGGTGCCGAGGTTGTTGGTGCACACCACGTGGTCGGTGCTGTTGGCGTCAACGCCCTGAACGGCAGTGGTCAACGATGCCGTGTCGGTGTTCTCGCACACGCCTGCCGCGATCTGGGCGGCCGCGGCGTCGTCGACGTTCTCCAGGACCGAGACGTTGCCGAGAGTCAGGTTGACCTTGCCGTCACCGGCAGTCTCCGGCGCCGCCTGGGCGATACCCAGACCCACGGTAAACAGCAACGACCCGCCGAGCATCGCGCCCGCAGTCGCTGTCTTCACGAAGTTCCCCACAATTACTCCTTCCGATGGGACAGCGGCACCCGGTCCCCCGACGTCAGAACGACGTCTACCGGCGGCAGGAAGGTCCTGCGGGCGCAACCCTGCTGACACAAAGCGGCCCCCTGCTCTCCGCCCAGTGGACTTCCACGCAGGATCCACCTTCAAACCCGAATCCCGGAAAAAGATCTCGTGGCGGCGGCGCCGCTTTCGACATCAGGGTCGCAAAAAGCCGCCGGAGCAGCCCAGATGTAGAACTCGGCGACACTACGCCGACGCAAAAACAAACCCGCCGGGCGTGTACATGACACACCCGGCGGGTTCGTTCGGCCGCAATGGCGACAGATCAGCGCTTGCTGTACTGAGGCGCCTTGCGGGCCTTCTTGAGGCCGTACTTCTTGCGCTCGATGGCACGCGGGTCACGGGTCAGGAAGCCCGCCTTCTTCAGTGCGGGCCGGTCCTCCGGCTGCACCAGAATCAGCGCACGGGCGATCGCCAGACGCAGAGCGCCGGCCTGACCCGAGGGGCCACCACCATCGAGGTGGGCGAAGATGTCGAACTGCTCGAGGCGGTCGACGGTCACCAGCGGGGCCTTGATCAGCTGCTGGTGCACCTTGTTCGGGAAGTAGTTCTCCAGGGTGCGGCCGTCCAGGTTGAACTGGCCGGTGCCGGGCACCAGGCGCACCCGCACCACGGCCTCCTTGCGGCGGCCGACGGTCTGGATCGGACGGTCGATGATGACCGGCTCGCGGTGCTCCTGCTCCACCTCGACGGCTTCGGTCACGGCTTCGACGACGTCGCCGTTCTCAATCGTTTCGGTCACTGGGCCACCTGCTTGATCTCGTACGGAACCGGCTGCTGCGCGGCGTGCGGATGATCCGGACCGGCGTAGACCTTGAGCTTCTTCTGGATCTGCCGACCGAGCTTGGTGTGGGGCAGCATGCCGATGATCGCGTTCTCGACGACGCGGGTCGGGTGCTTCTGCAGCAGCTCGCCGATGGTGCGCTTGCGCAGACCGCCGGGGTAACCCGAGTGGCTGTAAGCGAACTTGTTGGTGAGCTTGTTGCCGCTGACGGCAATCTTCTCGGCGTTGATGACGATGACGAAGTCGCCACCATCGACATTGGGCGTGAATGTCGGCTTGTGCTTGCCGCGCAGCAGATTGGCAGCTGCAGCGGCGAGCCGGCCGAGCACCACGTCTTGGGCGTCGATGACATACCACTGGTGCGTGGTGTCACCCGCCTTCGGCGTGTACGTAGGCACAGCGCTTACCTCATATCTTTATTCGAGCGCTAGCTCGGGTTTCGGGTGCCGGTCAGGTGAGTGCGCTACGTGGTCCCGGCGACCGACATTGACCCGGGGCACCGCTCGCCCAAAAGGGCAGCACACACCAACGGAGCAGCTTACCTGTGAGCGTCCTCGCAGGTCAAAACGCGGGTTCCCAGGTCGAACGTTGGCTTCTGTGCGAGTTCATCGAGAAATCTCGCACACAAACCGACGCTCGGGCCACTAGGACACCGAGTCCTGCTGATCAGGCACGACGCTACCGTCCGGGCGGTGCAGTGGGGCGTCCTTGCCGCTGGGCTCGATGTAGCCCTCCGTCGTGCACTCGTACGGGTCGGCCTGCTTCTTCTTCGGATCGATGAACATCGGATTGACCACCCAGCGACCGTCGGAGTTGTCGTAGGCGGTGCACATCAACTCGGTCTTGTTGCGGTTGAGCACCAGACGCAGCGCTGTGGCGTCGGTGAGGAACGTGACGTCGGTGTCGGAGTCCCCCGCGCCGAAGGCCGCGCGCTTCGGCTCGGCCTGCTGCTCGAACGCGGCCGGCCCCTTGATGCCGAAGACGTCCTCGTTGACCCGGCACCGCTTGCCCTCGATGTACGGGATGGCCGTCTCGCCACCACACGGCACCAGCCTCGACGTCAGCACATCACCGTCGCGCTCGGTCCGCACGCCCATCACCTTGTCCGGGGTGAAACCGAGATCGGCCGCCCACACCCGCACCACCGGCTCGGCCGACGCGGAGATGATTCGAACGTCGAAACCGTTGGCCCGCAAGGTTTCCACCAGATCGCGCATCTGCGGGTAGTAGCGAACCCAACCGGTCTCGTCACCGCTGCCGACCTTCTGCTCGGTGCCCTCGGGCGCATCGAGGTTCTCCTTGCGTGCTGCCTCGGCGAAACCGGTCAGCTCGGATTCGGGCCAGCCGGCCAGCATCTGCGCGGCCCAGGCATACGAGGGCTCGAACCGGCGGGCGTTGAACCCGGCGAACGCCGGCTCGTCGGCACGCGTCTCACCGTCGGTGTAGACCGACAGCAGTTCGTCGGCGCAGCCCAGATCGGTGTTCGTCGGCATCGGTTGGCCCGGAGTGGTTGCGGCGCAAGCCTTGCCGAGCGCAGCCGCAGCCTGCGGGGTGAGGTACGGGCTCGTCGTCGACCAGTCGCCGCCTGCGGGTGCCCGCAGCTTGCCGTTGCGCACCATCCAGAAGAACGTCGCATCCCCGATGTCGTTCTTGACCACGGTGTTGTCCCAGTCGAACAACGCCAGCGGGGCGCCGTCGGCCACCGAGCCGTCCGCCCCGCAGGTGCCGAGTTCGGCGAGCATCGCGTCGATCCGGTCCCGGTTGTCGCCGTACCAACCGGGGTTCTCCGCCAGGGTGCGACAGTTGGCGGCGGGTGTCTCGGTGCCGGTTTGCGTGCCGGCCGACGGCTCCGCCGATTCGTTGCTGGTACCGCAGCCCGCGACGGCGACGGTCGTCGCGGCGAGCAGGGACAGGACGGCACGCACGGTCATTGAGACTCCTGATTCAGTTGAGCGGGGTCATGCTGGTCGGGTCGAGCGTGGAGGTTCGTGAGGTGTCCTTGAGGTCGACGCCGGAGCGGCCCAGCGCCAACGCGCCGTCGACCAGGCCTGCCGCCACCCGCGCGGCTTCGGTGTATCCCAGGCCGTCGGGCGGGTGGATGTTGGAGATGCAGTTGCGGTCGGCGTCGGTGCGGCCGGGCATCGGCAGGTGGGTCAGGTAGATGCCGAGGCTGTCGGCGACGCTCAAGCCCGGCCGTTCTCCGACGATGACGAGCACGGTCCGCATGCGGGCCTGAGCTGCTACGTGGTCGCCGAGTGCGACGCGGGCCTGCGTCGCGATCACCGGCGGGGCCAGGGTGTAGCGGTCCTTCAATTGCGCCACCAGAGCGGCCAGCAGCTCGGCGCCATGACGATCCAGTGCCGTCGGCGACAAACCGTCGGCCAGCACGAAGCCGATGTCGGCCGGGGTTTCGGGCACCGCCATGCCGGCTGCGGGCGCCCGGCCCAGATCGGGACGGCGCAGGTACTCGTCGCGCGAGGTGGCTTGGCTGGTCACCACCGTCGGCTCACCGATACCCACCTCGAGGACAGCTTGCCTGAGCCGATCCAAGTCCAGCGGCACGTGCACGGCGTCGCGCGCCGCGGCGTGGGCGGCGGCCAGCTCCAGCACCCGGCGCGTCGGCAACGCGTTGCCGGCCCGGCCCAGCCCGATCCTGGCCTGCGTGGTTTTGCGCAGCTCATCCCAGAACTCTTGAACCGCAACCTCGTTCGGGCTCATCGCACCTCCCCCGAAGTCAACGACCGCAACGCCGAGCGCTCCAGGTCGAACGGGGTGAGCTTCCCGGAGTCGTCGACCATGCCGACGCTGCGCAGCCACGCCTCGAACTCCGGAGCCGGTCGCAGGCCCAGTGTGCGCCGCGTGGTCAGCACGTCGTGGAACGACAAGCTCTGGTAGCCCAGCATGACGTCGTCGGCGCCGGGCACGGTGATGACGAACGCCACCCCCGCGGCAGCCAGCAACGTCAGCAGGGTGTCCATGTCGTTCTGGTCGGCCTCGGCGTGGTTGGTGTAGCAGACGTCCACCCCCATCGGCAGGCCGAGCAGCTTGCCGCAGAAGTGGTCCTCCAGGCCGGCGCGGATGATCTGCTTGCCGTCGTAGAGGTACTCCGGCCCGATGAAGCCGACGACCGTGTTGACCAGCAGCGGCTGCAGGTCGCGGGCCACCGCGTAGGCGCGGGCCTCCAGGGTCTGCTGGTCGACGGGCTTGCCGCCGACGCCCAGGTGCGTGCCCGAGCTCAGCACCGAGCCCTGCCCGGTCTCCAGGTACATGACGTTGTCGCCGACGGTGCCGCGGTGCAGGCTGCGGGCAGCCTCGTTGCCTTCCCGCAGCAACTGCAGGTTCACCCCGAACGCGGAGTTGGCGCCCTCCGTGCCGGCGATCGACTGGAACATCAGGTCCACCGGCGCACCGGCCTCGATCAGCCCGATCGTGGTGGTGACATGCGAGAGCACACACGACTGGGCCGGAATGTCGTAGCGGGTGCGGATCGAGTCGAGCAGATACAGCAGATCGGCGGTGGCCTGCGGCGAGTCGGTGGCCGGGTTGATCCCGATCACCGCGTCGCCGCACCCCAGCAGCAGGCCATCGAGCACCGCCGCGGCGATGCCACGGGGGTCGTCGGTCGGATGGTTGGGCTGCAGCCGGGTGGCCAGGGTTCCGCGGCCGCCGACGGTGGTCCGGAACGCTGCGGTCACCTCGGCGGCGGCCGAGACCGCGATCAGATCCTGGTTACGCATGATCTTGCTGACCGCGGCCACCATCTCCGGGGTGAGCCCCGGTGCGACCGCGGACAGCCGCTCGGCGCTGTGATCATGGGCCGTGACGTCCATCAGCCAGTCCCGCAGCCCGCCGACGGTCAGATGCGAGATCTCCGAAAAGGCCTGGCGGTCATGGCTGTCCATGATCAGCCGGGTGACCTCGTCGGTGTCATACGGCACCAGTTCCTCGTTGAGGAAGACGTCCAGCGGCAGGTCCGCGAGCACCCAGGCGGCCGCGGCGCGTTCACCGTCGTGCTCGGCCGCGCAGCCGGCGAGTTGATCGCCGGAGCGCAGCGGGGTGGCCTTGGCCATCACCTCGACCAGACCGTCGAAGCTGTAGGTCACCCCCGAAACCTGCTGGTGGTACTTCATTTCAGGGCACTCTCCGCTTCCGCGAGCATCGCGAACTCCTCGTCGGGCGAGTTGGCGACCAGGCGGTGGCGGCTGTAGAGCGCGAAGTAGAGCATGAACGCGCAGAACACAGCCAGGCACAGGCCCGCGGCCACGGGGCTGACCACGAAGGTCGCGATGAGCGCGACGATCGCGACGACGAGGGCGAAGCCGGTGGTGACGATGCCGCCCGGGGTGCGGTACGGCCGCTTCATCTCCGGCTCACGCACCCGCAGCACGATGTGGCTGATCATCATCAGCACGTAGCTCAGCGCTGCGCCGAACACCGCCATGTTCAGGATCAGATCACCGTGACCGGTCAGCGACAACAGGAAGCCGACGATGCCGGGGACGATCAGCGCGAGCGTCGGGGCCTTGCGCTTGTTGGTGACCGACAGCCTCGTGGGCAGGTACCCGGCCCGCGACAGCGCGAAGGTCTGCCGCGAGTAGGCGTAGATGATCGAGAAGAAGCTCGCGATCAGCCCGAACAGACCGATGTAGTTGACCGCCTTGGCGGCGAACCCGGTACCACCGAGGGCCTGCACCAGCGGATCGTCCACCGTCGACATCGCGTCGGCACCGCCGGCACCGGCCGTCAGGAACAGCACGGTGACGCAGGTGATGATCAGCACCGTCATCGCGGCGATGATGCCGCGCGGCACGTTGCGCTCGGGGTTGGCGGTCTCCTCCGCTGCCAGCGGGACGCCCTCGACGGCCAGGAAGAACCAGATGGCGAACGGGATCGCCGCCCAGATGCCCAGGTAACCGTGCGGCAGGAAGCTCGAGGCGCCCACCGCGGCGGCATCGGGGGCGATGTCGGTCAGGTTGGCGACGTCGAAGTGGCCGATGGCGCTCACGGCGAAGATGACCAGGCCCAGCAGCGCGATCGCGGTGATGACGAACATCAGCCGCAGCGCCTCACCGACTCCGGCGAGGTGGATGCCGATGAAGATGACGAACGCCGCCAGGTAGACCCACCAGCCCTTGTGAATACCGAACAGCCCGAGCGATTCGACATAGCCGCCGATGAAGGTGGCGATGGCCGCGGGAGCGATCGAGTATTCGATCAGGATCGCGGTACCGGTGGCGAAGCCGCCCCACGGGCCCAGCGCACGACGGGCGAACGTGTAGCCGCCGCCGGCCGCGGGCAGCGCCGAGGACAGCTCGGCCAGGCCGAGGACCATGCAGAAGTACATCGCGGCGATCACCACCACGGCGATCAGCAGACCACCGAAGCCGCCGTGGGCGAGGCCGAAGTTCCAGCCCGAGAAATCACCGGACACCACATAACTGACGCCCAGGCCGGCCAACAGCAGCCACCCCGCGCTTCCGGATTTGAGCTGACGTTTCTGTAGATAGTCAGCGCTCTCCAGGTGTTCTTCCACACCCGCCATGTCAAACTCCTTCATTTACAACGTTTTCGCATGTCTCGTATGTGATGCCGTCAGCTGATGACGGTCTTCGCAGGCGGTGGCCCACCTTTACCCCGGCAACACCGCCGGTCCGACGCCGGATCTCCGGCGAGTTCACCTTCCAAAGGTATGAAAATCAACCTTTAATCGAAGATTATTACCCCACTCTGCGGCGGTGTCTACCCCAACGGCCAGTTTCGTTGTCAATCGTCGGGTTTGAGCGGAACACCGACCACGATCCGGGCCGCGTTGTGCCCGCGTACCCGGACAACCGACGAGCCCGCGCTTGCACCAGACATCAACTCGGGCAACGGATCTGACAGCTTGGCATGTTGCACGCACACTTCACCGCCGGGGCCGACGCCCACCCCGACATGCAGCGGCGACCTGAGCGCCGCGCGACGCGCAAGTTCGGTCGCAGGCACCTCGGCGTCACCCGGAACCAACAGGTACGGAACACCTTCTTCCTCGATGCCCGCGAGCACGTCGCGTTCGACATCCCCGCTGCCCGAGCTCAAGACCACGATCGCAGGACGATCGGGTTGACCACCGCTATGCACTGAGACCCGCTCCGACCAGTTGAGCGTGCGACGCCACCAGACCCGTGGCCACGGCGTTCCGCGGCCCCTCTGACCCGCGCACATTTCCTGTGCCGCAGACGATTCCGAACGGAGCAACAGCATCCGCGATGAGTTCGGGGATCTCGAAGTCCAGTGCGCACCCACCGAGCAGCACCACGAACCCGATCTGTCGCAGGTCACCGCCGGGCGCGACAGCCCGCAGTGCGCGCAACGCATTGACCACGAAGACCCGCTCCTTGGCTGCGCGGCGCACCAGCCTGACCCGGTCCATGGAATGCCGGGTGGGGATCGCATTCATGCCGTATTCAGCAAGCGTGACCACTCGCGCGAACGACGCAGCGGGCAGCGGCTTCTCGAAGAACATCACGGTGCCGTTCTCCAGCCGGACATGAAAGAAGCTCTCCGCCTTACCCAACGGTGATCGTTTGATGTCCTCGGCCAGTTCCAGGTTGTCGAGACCGAGCTCGGCGTCGATCAGCTTGGTGACCAGATCGCCCGCACCGGCCAGATGCACGGTACTGATCCCGCCGTCTACCGCTATCAATGCGGCATCGGTCGACCCACCACCCAGATCGAGCACCACGAGCGGCTTGTCGGTGCCCGGCGTGGTCAGCGCACCCAGCGCCGCCATCTCGGCCTCGACACCACCGACCATTACCTCGACACTGTCGGCCCCGGCGGCCCGCAACCGGGCCCGGACTTCGTCGGCCACCGCTCGCATTCCGCTTTCACGCGTCCGGACCATGGCCGCCAACGCAACCGCGTTCTCTAGGGCCACCTCACCGGCCACCCCGCCACGAACCTCCTGGGGCACAAAGGTATCCACCGCGAGCAGATCCTGGATACAGACGTCGTCCAGCGCGTGTCCGGAGAGCTCGGCCATGCTGTGCCGGACGTTGGCGATCATGCCGCCGGTGTTGGTGCCGGCCTCCCCCGCCACGTCCGCCAGTGGAGCGACCCGCTCGACCGCGCTCATGATCTCCTGCGCACCGCGGGACACGTCGACGGTCGCCCGCTTGTGCACACCGGACAGCTCGAGCGATCCAGCCGGGATACTGCGATCGGCGACATCGCCTGCGGGAGTGCGCACCACCACCGCCGAGCGGTTGCCGGTCAACGCCCGAGCCACCGGCGAGATCACCTTGGTGGCAGCCGCGTCCAGGTCGAAGATCGTCGCCAGCCCATAGGCATTGGACAGGGTACGGATCGAGTTGCCGGGTGCGGCCACCTCGACCGCGGCCAGCATGCCCAGCGGCACCGCATCGATGCGCGACACCTCGTCGATCACCGGGACCACGGAGTCGAGCCGGTTGGCCACCAGCACCGCGTCGTCGTTGCCCAGGATCACCCCGCACACCGTCAGACCTTGTGCCGCTGCCGCATTGATCCCGCGTGCCGCGTCCTCGAAGTCCACGTCCCTGGGCACCACCACGATCACTTCGGTGCCGGACGGCGTTCGGTCGAGGGCGTCGAACGCCACGGTGACGCCCACACCGAGACCGCGTCCGCCCGGGGTGCGCGGGTCATGGCCGATCATCGTCGACTCGGTGATGATGGTTTCGGTGATGGTCTCCATCGCCATGCCACTGATCACCGGCGTGGCCTCGTTCAGCAGGACGATGTCCAGGTCGGCCAGCCGCACCGCGCTCACCTCCAGCGCTCGAACCACCGCCTGGGCCACGCCGTCCACATTTCGAGGCGTGCCCTTGACGCCCGTCGTCGCGGTCAGTGCCGCGCCACGGAACCTGGTCGAGCCGTCAGTCGCGACGACCGCGGCACTGGCCTCGGTCGTCGAGTTGCCGATGTCGACACCGACAACAGTCAAAGCCATCAGGTACCCAGTGCCTCGGGGGTCAGCTCGCCGAACTCCGGCGTCACCTCGACCGGGCGATCCTGCTTGCGGATCTGCTGGGTCTCCTTCAGGTGCAGCAGCGCCGCCTTGGCCTGCCAACGGGGTCGCGCCATCTGATCGTTGAGCGTCGGAACCGGTTCGGGTGACTCGCCTTTGGCGTACTGGGCGGCGTTCGACCCGATGCGGCGATAGGTCTCCAACGTCATCAGCGGACTCTGGGGGAAAAGTTCGAGACTGGACAACCTCGGCAGGTCACGTTGATGGATCATCGACGTGCCGCGAGACAGGATGCCGATACCGATGCCCGACCCGCTGAGCCTGGCCGCCGCGTGTGCGACCACGGCGAGGTCGCTGCTGTGCCGGATACGGATACACCGCGCGGCCACTTCCTGCTCCTCGATACCGGCCAGGATCTGGCGGATCACGTCGGCATGGGACAGGCCGACGATGGTCTGGCTGAAGAAGTCGGCGAACGCCGGCGAAATCGCCAGCACCACTTCATCAGAGCGCTTGCCGGGTTCTGCGGGTCGCTCGCCGGTGAAACTCAGTGTCCGCTGCCCGGTCACTGCCGACATGTCACTCGACCTCCAGTTCAGGGTTCTCGGCGCTGGTCACGTGACGTAGCCGCTTCATCTCTTCCCAGCGAGCGCCCGTGGGGCGGTAGCCGGTGCCCGGGCCTGCATAGTCGTTGCGGTCGTTGACCGCGGACAACGGCTGGAGCTCGCGCGTCATGATCGCCGACGTCTGCAGCAGGTCACCCGAGACCCGTTGTCGCAGAACGGCCAACAGATTCTCGGCGACATCGGAGAAACCGGTCGATTCGAGCGCCTTCACCAAGTCCAGTCCCGTGATGTTGCGGTCCATCACCTGCTGAGCGCCCTTGAGGTCTTCCAGGACGTCACGCGGGATCAACTCGCGGCTGCCGTGCGCATACACGGCCGTCTCGATCTCGGCGTCGGAGATGGCAGGCAGATCGAGGTAGGCGAACACCGCCTGCAGCGCCTTGGCCGCACGATGCCGGACTGCGAGAATCTCGGCCTCGTTGACGTGGCGCAACCCGCCGTCGATCTGCAGGTCCCGCTGGATGGTGTTGAAGTCGTCGTAATCCTCGGCGTCGAGGTTGGATCCGGCGAACATGTCGTCGTAGTTGGGTGGCGCCGAGTAACCCGAGCAGATGAAATCGGTGCCCGGCATCAGCTGCGGCAACAACCGCGCCACCCGGCGCATCGGCGAGTGGGAGAACGACTGGTCGTTGCCGGAGGCGCATTCCAGGTCCACCGCCGAGGCAATCAGATTCTCCGCCGCCACCGCCCGGATCCCCGCCGGTACCGCACCCGGCACGCCGATGCAGGAGATCGAACCGTTCTGCAGGCCTTGCACGCCTGCGCCTTTCGCGACCAGGATGCACCGGATCTCCAGGTACAGCATGGAGCGGCCTTCGGCGTTGCCCATCTGCACCTCGGAACCGGTGCCCGAGGTGAACCGCATCTTGATGCCACGCGAGGCATAGGCCGCGGCCAGGAAGGCCTTCGACCACGGGGTGTCGTCGCCGTCGACGAACACCGACTCGGTGCCGTAGACCGAGATGGTCTCGGCATAGGCGGTGATGCCGCGCATGCCGAGTTCGAGCTCGGTGGCCTCCTCGAGGGCGCACTGGGTCAGGCGGCCACCACAGCCGACCTGGCTGCCGATCTGCTGTGCCATCGCCACCAGCGGTGCGTAGCGCACCACACCCAAAGTGGTTTCCACTTCCGAGAATCCGCGCAGCGAGGCCTCGGCGGCTTCACACGCGACCTGCAGCGGGTTGTCCCGAGCGCTGGTGCAGTGCGCCTGGTTCGCCGGGGTGCGACGGGCCCGCATCTTCTGCATCCCCATCATGATCTCGACGATGTTCAGCGTCTTCGCCACTTCGAGCAGCTTGGCCGGGGTCAGTGCCGTGGTCACCGCGATCACCTCGTCGCGGGACACGTGGGGATCGACCAGCATCCGGGCGATGTCGGCTGCCGGGATCGCCATCGCCTGCTCGGTGGTCGCGGTGTCGATGGCGTGATCGGCGATGAACTGGTCGATGAAATCGAAATCCGCGCGGTCCCGGCCGTCCATCTCGACAATCACCCCGTCGACGACGCGCACGCTCGGCGCGGGATCGAATGCGCTGTCCAGCGCGACCATGCCCACCTCGGGCCATTCCTCGACGAAGCCGTCGAGGTTCACCGGCCGGTCCTCCAGCACCTTGGTGCGCTCGGACTGCCGGCGCTGGCCGGCCGCGGAATGTTGTGGCGATACTGCCGTCACCGGTGTTCTCCTATTCGCTGGTGGCCAGGATGTCGCGGCGCTCGTAGACGTCGGCGGCCTCGCGGACGAGCCCGGCCAGCAGTGTCGCCCCGTATTTCGTGTCCAACTCGTCGGCGATCGCGTCGAGGTCAGCCTTGGTGGAAGCGTTGGGCCGCAGCGCGTTGTAGATCTGCAGCACCCGCTCGTCGCTGATGGCGGTCATCTCCGCCGCGCGACGCAGGTTCGAGCCGAGCTGCCGGCGTCCCACCTTCTCGGCGATCTGCGCCTGCAGTCGCAAGGTCGGCGGGGTAATACGGAGGTCCGATGCGGCGACCTCACCAGACATCACCGCATCCATGGTGATGTCACCGATCGGCTTGCCGTTGGGGGTGAACAGCAGATCCTCGCGATGGATGCTCAACGGGTAATCGACCGAAGGATCGAGGATCGGTTCCGTCATTCACTACTCCAACTGACTCGGGGCGGTTCTCCCACCGACGTGCAACACAACGCGGCCCAATTGTGCGCTGCATCACGTTGCATCAGGGTTGCGCTGCAGGTCAGTGGGCTAACCTGTCCCGACGATGGACGCTGGAAAATCCGACCCGATCGCCGCGCTGGGAGAGTTCTTCGCCCTTCCGGCGGCCGACCCCGCCACCTGGCGGCCGATCGCGTCCCTGTGCGGCGACCAGGCGGCCGTGCACGAGTACACGATGCGCACCCGAGCCGCGACCGCGTCCGGTTTCGGTATCGACGAAGCCGATGTCCCCGTCAAGGCGGCGGCGTCCTCCGTGCACCTGTCGATCACGGCCAGACTGCTGTCCCCCGTTGTCGGCGCCGCGGCATGCCTGGGTACCGTCCCGCTACTGACCTTGGATTCGCTTTTCTGGCAAGCTGATTCGTCCCACCGACCGGCCCTCGGAGCAGCAGGCGCCGAATGGGTGACCGAGACCGATCCACGCCGGGCCGCGGCCGTCATCACCGGTTCTCTGATCGGAAACGTGCTGAGCCTACTGAACAACACCATGCGGTCGACGGAATCTCTTTCACCCCAGGTGATGTGGGGCAATATCGCCTCGGCCGCCAACGGCGCAGTCACCGTACTGGCCCAGTCCCGTCCCGACGCGCAGGCGGGTGGCCGCGCCCTCATCGACGCGCTGATCGCCACCGAACCGCTGTGCGGCACCGCGGACTTCGCCGGAGGACGGTTCCGGCGCCGCAACTGCTGCCTGTTCTACCAGGTTCCCGGCGGCGGCTACTGCGGCGACTGCGTTCTTGTCGACGGTCTTCCCGACGATGTGACCGGCTGAAGCTACATTGCCGCGGCCGCGGCCGCGGTTACATTGCCGCGGCCGCGGCGGTGGCCACCGCTACGTCCTGCTCGACGCTGCCGGCGCTGACCCCGACCGCGCCGATCACGACCCCGTCGGCTTCCAGCAGTATTCCGCCGCCGAACACGACCAATCCGCCCGAGGTCTGCTCCAGGCCGTACAGTTCGCCGCCCGGCTGGCAGACCTCCATCAGTGCGCTGGTGGGCAGGTTCATCATCACGGCGGTACGCGCCTTACGGATCGAGATGTCGATGCTTGCCTTGATCGCACCGTCCATGCGCACGAAGGCGACCAAATGTCCTCCGTCGTCGACCACGGCGATGTTCATCGGCTGGCGGATCTCCTCCGCCTTGACTACGGCGGCGTCGATCACCTTCTGCGCGATCAGCAGGGGCAGGGAACCCATCAGTCTCCTCGTGAATCATGTTGATGGACAGTGTCTATAAGCAGTACCGCGAGTGTGAAGGTGTTACGAGCGTGCGGGTCAGATGTCGCAACAGCTTCACACTCGAGGCAGATCAGGGGACCTCTACTACCGGTAGTCGATGACGACTCGACCGTCGATCTGTCCACGCTCCATCCGGTCGAACACCTCATTGATCTGATCCAGTGACGTCGTCTCGACGGTCGGATGGATCAGGCCCCGGGCGTAGAAGTCGAGGGCTTCCGCCATGTCCTGGCGCGTGCCCACGATCGAGCCACGGATAGTCAGGCCCTTGAGCACGATGTCGAAGATCGGCGCCGGGAAGTCGCCCGGGGGCAGCCCGTTGAACACGATCGTGCCACCACGCCGGGCCAGCCCGATGGCCTGGCCGAACGCCTGCGGATGGACCGCCGTCACCAGCACGCCGTGCACGCCACCGGTGGCCTTCTGCACCTCGGCCACCACGTCGGAGTTCTTCGCATTTATCGTCACCTCGGCACCGAGCCGGCCGGCCAAGGCCAGTTTGGCATCGTCGATGTCGATCGCGACCACTCGCAGGCCCATCGCGCGGGCGTATTGCACTGCGATATGCCCCAGGCCTCCGACGCCAGAGATCGCCACCCACTGGCCCGGCCGAGTGTCGGTCACCTTCAAGCCCTTGTAGACCGTCACCCCGGCGCACAGGATGGGCGCCACCTCCACCGGGTCGACACCGTCCGGGATCCGCGCCGCGTAGGCCGCGTTGACCAGCATGTAGGAGCCGAAGCTGCCGTTGACGCTGTAGCCACCGTTCTGCTGGCTCTCGCACAGCGTCTCCCAGCCGGTACGGCAGTACTCACAGCTGCCGCAGGCCGACCACAGCCAGGCATTGCCCACCTTGTCACCGACCTTCAGGTCCTCGACACCGGGCCCCAGCGCCACCACGGTGCCACACCCTTCGTGGCCCGGTACGAACGGTGGGCTGGGCTTCACCGGCCAATCACCGTGTGCGGCATGCAGGTCGGTGTGGCAGACGCCGGAGGTCTCGAGCTTGACCAACGCCTCCCCTGGTCCGGGTGTGGGCAGCTCGAGATCGGAAATCTTCAGTGGTGCACCGAATTCGGTGACCACTGCGGCACGCATGGTGTCGGATCTGGTGGCGCCGACACTGTTGTCGAGAGTCTGGGTCATGAGTCGTTCCAATCGGAAGGTTTTGCTGGCGGCCGATTTTGTTGTTATTCGGTTGTGCGAATCGCTGGCAGCACCGGCGTACACCGGTGCTGCCAACCCGGCAGCGTTGAACGACCTTCTGAGCCGACTCAGGGCTCTCGGCAGGCGACTTTCAGAAGAAGCCCTGGGCCTTGTTGCCGTAGCTCACCAACAGGTTCTTGGTCTGCTGGTAGTGATCGAGCATCATCTTGTGGTTCTCCCGGCCGATGCCGGACTGCTTGTATCCGCCGAACGCCGCGTGGGCGGGGTAGGCGTGGTAGCAGTTGGTCCACACCCGGCCGGCCTTGATGTCCCGGCCGGCGCGGTAGGCGGTATTGCCGTTACGGCTCCACACGCCTGCGCCCAGACCGTAGAGGGTGTCGTTGGCGATCGAGATCGCGTCGTCGTAATCGGTGAACGACGTGACCGCCACGACCGGGCCGAAGATCTCCTCCTGGAACAGCCGCATCTTGTTGTTGCCCGTGAAGATCGTCGGCGCAACGTAGAAGCCACCGTTGAGATCGCCACCGAGATCGGCCCGCTCGCCACCGGTGATCAGTTGGGCGCCTTCGGATTTCCCGATCTCGATGTAGGACAGGATCTTCTCCAGCTGATCGTTGGAGGCCTGCGCACCGATCATCGTCTCGGTGTCCAGCGGGTCGCCCTGGCGTACCGCCTTGGTACGGATGGCGGCCAATTCCAGGAACTCGTCGTAGATGTCGGCCTGGATCAGCGACCGCGACGGGCAGGTGCACACCTCGCCCTGGTTCAGCGCGAACATGGTGAACCCTTCCAGGGCCTTGTCCTGGAAGTCGTCGGCGGCGGCCAGCACATCGGAGAAGAAGATGTTCGGGCTCTTGCCACCCAGCTCGAGCGTCACCGGGATCAGGTTCTGGCTGGCGTACTGCATGATCAGGCGACCGGTGGTGGTCTCGCCGGTGAACGCGATCTTGGCGATCCGGTTGCTCGAGGCCAGCGGCTTGCCGGCCTCCACACCGAACCCGTTGACCACGTTGACCACACCGGCAGGCAGCAGGTCACCGATCAGCGACATCAGGAACAGCACCGAAACCGGGGTCTGCTCAGCGGGTTTGAGCACCACAGCGTTGCCCGCTGCCAGTGCCGGGGCCAGCTTCCACACCGCCATCAGGATCGGGAAGTTCCACGGGATGATCTGGCCGACCACACCGAGCGGCTCATGGAAGTGGTAGGCGACGGTGTCCTCGTCGATCTGGGAGAGCGAGCCTTCCTGGGCACGCAGGACACCGGCGAAGTACCGGAAATGGTCGATCGCCAGCGGGATGTCGGCATTCAGCGTCTCGCGGATCGGCTTGCCGTTGTCCCACGACTCGGCCAGTGCGACGGCTTCGAGGTTCTCCTCGATGCGGTCGGCGATCTTGTTGAGGATCACGGCGCGCTCGGCGGGCGAGGTCTTGCCCCAGGCCGGCGCGGCCGCGTGCGCGGCATCGAGGGCCTTCTCGACGTCGGCCTCGGTGGAGCGGGCCACCTCGCAGAACACCTGGCCCGTGACCGGCGTCGGGTTCTCGAAGTAGCGGCCCTCGGCCGGCGCGACCCACTGTCCGCCGATGAAGTTGTCGTAGCGGGATTCGAACGACATCACGGCGCCGTCGGCACCCGGACGTGCATAAACAGTCATGGCAATCTCCTGCATTCGGACACCGAAATGTGTCGGTAGTCACTAAAGGTAGTCAGCAGTAGGTTGCAGCACAGTTGCACACGTTGCAGGGCGTTCGAACCGACCAAACTAGCCCAGTTCGGAGTCGATACCGGCCAGGTGACCGCGGGCCTGCGCCCTGGCCAACGGGTCGGCGTCGGCATGGTCGTGCAAGACCCGCCAGCCCTGTCGGTCGTCACGGCCGTCGGGCAGTGCCAACCACCGCCGCAGCAGGCCCAGATCGCTGCCGGTCAGCACCGCTTCGCGCAGGCCGGCGCTCAACTCGGTGCGCAGCCGCGCAATCGCCGGCGAGACCGACTGCGGCAGCAACGCGCCCGAGTACGCATCCAGGGCGGCCGAGACGTTCCCGGCCTGCAACGCGTCGTACACGTCACCCATGTCGCTGGCCACCGGCGCCAACAGCCGGTACGGCCGCGACTCGATGTAGCTGCTGCCGATGACCCGCCGCAACCGCGACACCTCGGCGCGGACGGTGACCACGTCGAGGTCCTTGTCGTCGAGCAACATGGCCAGATGATCGGCACTCAGCCCCTCGGGATGCCGGATCAGCAGGACCAGGATGTCGGCATGGCGACCGGTGAGAATGCTGGACTGCGGCCGGCCCGCGGCGTCGGCCATCCGCCATCGCGGGCGATCCGCGCCCAGCACCGTCAGCCGCGCCGTCTCGGTTTCCGCCGGCTCGGCCGGTCCGGTGAGCCGCAAGAGGGCCAGCTGGTTCTCGACCGCCACAGCAGTGGCCCTGACCAGTGCCAATGTCTGAGGTGTGGCGACCGCGGACCCGCCGGTCAGGTCGATGGCGCCCAGCAGCACCCCGGTGGCCGGGTCGTGCACGGGCACGGCGGTGCAACTCCACGAGTGCACGGTTCGGGAGAAGTGCTCGGACCCCAGGATCTGCAGTTCCCGGTCCAGCGCCAGAGCGGTGCCGGGGGCGTTGGTGCCCGCCGCCCGCTCACTCCAGTCCGACCCCGGGACGAAGTTCATCCCTTCGGCCTTGCGGCGCGCGCCGTGGTCTCCCTCGACCCACAGCAGCGTGCCGTCGGCCGCGGTGATCGCCACCAGTACTCCGGCGCCGACGGCGTCGTCGACCAGCAGCCGACGGATCAGCGGCAGAGTGGGCGCGAGCGGGTGCGTGTTGCGCAACTCGGTCAGCGAAGCGGCCGCGGCAGCCGCCCGGGCGCCCATGTCGGGGTCCACCCCGGTGGCCAGACTGCGTTGCCAGCTCTCCACGATCACGCGACGAACCGGGGTGGTATCCAGGGAATCGGCGTCCACCCGGCCGGCGATGAACAGGTCATGGATCGCGCGCACCTTCGCGGGAAGTGCCCGGGGCGACATCCGGCCTCCCACGCTTCTCGATGCGGCCACCGCTATCACGCTCCCGGCGTCGGGCCATTGACATGGCATTCACGCGTGTCCGCCAGGATAGTTGACCTGCCGGGCCTGTGATGGATCCCACCCGCTGGTCAGGCGCTCGGGAATCGGGAAATCCGCCGATGACCGGTATAGTTGGGCCACGGCGGCTTGTCTGTTCTGCCTTTGCCGCCTTCTCGATCGTCAACCGAGCGCCGCGAGATCTCACTCGCGCCGGGCAGGACGACCGCCCTCTATTTTCGGAGCTTTCATTTTGTCTGTCCAAGAAACCCCTGGCACCGCCGTGCCTACTTTCGCCGAGCTCGGCCTGCCCGCCGAGATCGTCGCCACCCTCGCGGGGAACGGCGTGGAGTCGCCTTTCCCGATCCAGGCCGCGACGCTGCCTGACTCGCTCAAGGGCCGCGATGTCCTCGGCCGCGGCCGGACCGGGTCCGGCAAGACGTACGCGTTCCTGTTGCCCCTGGTGGCACGCTTGGCGACCAGCGGCACCCGCCGGGCGCCGAACCGGCCCCGCGCGCTGATCCTGGCGCCGACCCGTGAGCTCGTCACCCAGATCGAGGCCTCGCTCGCACCGCTGGCCAAGGCCACCGGCCTGCGGTCGGTCAACATCTTCGGTGGCGTGGGCCCCAACCCGCAGATCTCCGCCCTCAGAGGGGGCGTGGACATCGTGATCGCCTGCCCGGGCCGGCTCGAAGACCACATGCGGTCCGGCCACGCCGACCTGTCCGCAGTCGAGGTCACCGTGCTCGACGAAGCCGACCACATGGCTGACCTCGGCTTCCTGCCCGGCGTGAAGCGCCTGCTGGACCGCACGCCGAAAGACTGCCAGCGCCTGCTGTTCTCGGCCACGCTCGACGCCGGGGTCGACGTGCTGGTCAAGCGCTACCTGCACGACCCGGTGGTGCACAGTGTCGATTCGGCACAGTCGCCGGTAACCGCGATGGTGCACCACGTGCTGCACGTGGACAACGCCTCACGGGTCAACGTGGTTGCCGATCTGGCCGCCGCCCCCGGGCGCACCATCGTGTTCGCCCGCACCAAGCACGGCGCGAAAAACCTGACCCGTCAGCTCAATTCGCGCGGCGTCTCGGCAGTCGAGCTGCACGGCAATCTGTCCCAGAATGCCCGCACCCGCAACCTGACGGCGTTCTCCGACGGATCGGCCGGCGTCCTGGTGGCCACCGACATCGCCGCCCGCGGTATCCACGTCGACGACGTCAGCCTCGTCGTGCACGCCGACCCGCCCGTCGAGCACAAGGCCTACCTGCACCGGTCCGGCCGTACGGCTCGCGCCGGCAACGAGGGCACCGTCGTGACGCTCATGCATGACGCACAGGTCTCCGATGTGCGCACCCTGACCAAGAAGGCCGGAGTCAAGCCCACGATCACCCGGGTGAACGGCATCGACCATCCGGTGCTTCGTGAGATCGCCCCCGGAGACCGGGTTTTCGGTGATCCCATCCGTCCCGAGCCGACCACCCAGGCCGCTCCGGCGCCGCGGCGTCAGGGCAACAGGTCCGGGCAGTCGGGCAAGTCGGGCCAGCAGCAGGGTCGCAACCGCCCGAATGGGTCCTCGCGCAACGGCGGCGGCGCGCCCGCAGCCCGTTCCGGGTCCCGTTCCGGGGCCAGTGCAGGCGGGCAACAGCGCGGTGGTGGACACCGCCGTCCCCGTCGCGACTCCGGCTCGGCTCGCTAGCCCGAACCAGACGAAAGTGTGCGGTCCCGCCCGGTCCTCTCCACCGGACGGGACCGCACATGTCTTTCTGGGCTGAGCGGCCTCAGGCTCCCCACGCGTTGGCTGCACTGCGGTCGGTCGCGGCCACCTCGTCGGCACCGTCGCGCACCGCATTGCCCAGGGAGAACAGGATCTCGTTGAGAGCCGCCGCGGCCTGATTCCAGCGGGCCTGCTCGACGGCGTAGGCCTGCGCGGCCTCACGGGTCCAGACCTGCTGCAAAGGCGCGATCTGCGAACGCAATTCATCGAGGGCGGCGTTGAACCGGCTCGATGTCGTGTGGATCTCCTGGCGAACCGAGTACTCGATCTCGCCGAAGTCGTAGGACAGCACGTGATCCATGGCCGGCGCCGATCAGATACCGTCGCCGACGGCGCCGAGCCGCTGCGCGTGAGTGTCGGCCGCAGCGCGCAGCGTGCGCTCGTTGGTCCGGATGGTCTCCGCGATACGGCCCAATGTGGTGTGCAGTGTCAGCGATTCACTGTTCCAGCGGTCCACCACGTCACGGAACCGCGCTGCCGCCACGCCGCCCCACACCGACGGTGGCACACTGCTCATCTTTCCGATGAAGCTCTGCAGCATGGACCGGACGTCGTCGTTGAGCACGTCGATCCGCCCGGCCACACTCGTCATTACCTCGAAGTCGGTGCCCAATGGCCCCGCCGGTCCTGGTGACATGTCCTCTGGCCCTCCGGTCTTGTGTTGCGGGATATAACAATTCGACGCAGCCCGGCCCGGTTTGGTTCCACCCGATTTCAGAACACCGCGTGTGCGGACCGGGTGGCCGCCTCACACGCCCAGCGCACGGCCTCGCCGTGCCCCGGTGCGCTCTGGCACCCGACCGCGATCCGCACGGCACCGTCGACGAACACCGCCCAACGGATCTCCCGCCCGGTTCGGACCTCCCGGTAGCTGACCACTTGTCGGGCAGCGACGACCGCGGACGGCTCGAAGTCGACGAACACCCCCGCGGGTTGCTCGTGCAGGGTGCGCCGCAGAGTGTCAGCCACGGTGCCGTCACCGACACCGGACTGGGTCAGATGGATCATCAGCTCTGGGTCGGTCGGCGAAACCACCTCGACCCGAGCCGATCCCGGCCCCTCGGTGCTTCTTCGCACCGTCCAACCTGCCGGAATCTGCACACCGACCCGACCCTCGACCAGGACCGTCATCGACCGGTGGTCGGTGGGCGGACCGTGAGCGGCGAAGGCGATCCCACCGAGTGCCGCAGCCAAGGCCGAGGCGGCGCACATCGCGAACCTCCCGGTCCGGCTCCGCCTCCCGAGTTGCTCATCGGCCGGGGTATCCGGTGCGACGAGCGTGTTCCGCCAGCTTCGCGCGTCGGCCATGGTCGCCACCACGTCACGATGGCGAAGCGCAGCCACCACCTCGTTCCCCAGTGTCACAGCTCCGGGCACCTCGACCGGCGCATCGACAACCACCTCTGCCGATCTGCCGGCGATCGCCAGCACCGCGCGCACGACCGTGTCTGCATCCGGACCGTCCTCGGCATGGCGGGCCAGTCCGACGCGACCGGCATGGACACCGGACACCATGACGACGTCGTCGGCGATCTCGACCACCACCGCGGATCCCGCGGGCAGCGATGCACTCAGGGCCTGAACCCGCTGCATCACAACCACTTCAGAGCCCATCACCGCATCCCGCGCGCGGTCGCACCGGTCGGCTGTCCACCACGTCGGACACACCAGGATGAGCGTCCCCGCCCCGGCACCGGCCGCACCGAGAACCTCGACCCACAGATCCGACACTGCGACCGGTTCGTCCTCGATCAGGACGATCTCGTCGTCGATACCGGCGACCGCGACTGCGGCGAGGTTCGCCGCAACGGGGCCGGGTCCGCGCACGGTCACCGGACCCACCTCGATGACGGCTGACGTCACCGCGCCTCGTCTCCTCTGGGAAGGGCGATCTGGACCAGCTGATCGGGTGCCGCGCGGGTGATCAGCGTGCCACGCCCCGGTGGGAGCCGAATCGGCCGTACCGACCCCAGCAGCACACCGTCGTCGGGACCGGCGCTCATCATCAGGCCCATGCAGCCGAGGTCCTTGACCGCCGACAGCACCGGATCGAACATCGCCCGCGCCGCACCGCCGGAACGGCGGGCCAGCAGCAGGTGCAGTCCGAGGTCTCGGGCATGCGGCAGATAACTCAACAGCGGTGACAGCGGATTCGGTCCGCCGCCGGCCACCAGGTCGTAATCGTCGACCACGACGTAGATCTCGGGCCCGGTCCACCACGAGCGGTCGCGAAGCTCTCGCTGGGTGACCTCTGGACCCGGCAACCGGTTCTTCAGCGTCTCAAGCACTCTCGGAAGTGCCGCGTCCAGCGCCGCGACCGACGCGGCGTATCCGGCCAGATGTCCCGATTCCACCGCGCCCAGCAAGGCGCGGCGGAAATCCACGATGAGCAGTTGCACGCTCGCTGGGTCGTTGCCCGCCGCCAGGTCGCAGCACAGGGCGCGCAGTGCGGTGGACTTGCCGCATCCGGTGTCACCGAAGATCACCAGATCGGGCTGGGCGTTGAAATCGACCATCACCGGCATGAGTTCGCGTTCACCGAGCCCCAGCAGCACCTCGGTGGCGGGTCGGGTCCGAGACACCGAGCGCAGCAGCTCGTGCCCGTGCACACACGCAGGCAGGAGCCGGATCTCCGGCGCGCGGGCCTCGCCGCACTGCGCCTGCAGAACGTCCCCGATCCGCTCCAGCGCCGCACCGATGCCGGCGTCAGACGGTGTGCCATCGAGCCGGGGCAACGCGATCAACAACTCGCGACCGTCCTGGGTGAGTCCCCGCCCCGGCGCGCACTGGGTCAACTGGCGGGCGCGTTTGCGGTCCATCTCGGACTCGGCCGGATCGCCGAGCCGCAACTCGATGCGGGTACCCAGTTGGTCCTTGAACGCGGGACGGAACTCTCCCCACCGCGACGCGGTCGCGACCACATGAATGCCGAGTGAAAGCCCCTGCACGGCAAGCGAGGTGACCGTCGGCTCCAGCGCGTCGAATTCGGCTCGGAACGTCGACCAGCCGTCGATGACCAGGAACACGTCACCTGAGGGATCAGCGATCTGCCCGGAATCACGACGGGTCCGGCATTCGGCCATGGAGCCGATACCGAGCGCGGTGAACCGCGCCTCACGGGCGCTGACCAGGGCCTGCATCTCGGCGACGGTGCGCCGGACGAGGTCAGCGTCGGCGCGTCCGGCGACGGCGCCGACGTGCGGCAGGGCTTGCAGTGCACTCAGCGTTCCGCCACCGAAGTCCAGGCAGTAGATCGTCACGTCGCGGGGATGGTGGGTCGCGGCCAGCGCCACCGCGAGAGTCTTGGCCGCCGTGGATTTTCCGGATTGCGGACCGCCGACGATCGCCACGTTGCCCCGGCCGCCGCCCAGCGACAGCATCAGTCGGTCCCGGCGCTGTTCGAACGGTCGGTCGACCAACCCGATCGCGACGTCGAGCGGATCGGGATCCGACAGCAGGACGTCGCTGAGCGGCACGGCACCCGGCAGCGGAGGCAACCAAACCTGGTGGGCCGGTGCGCCGTACCCGGCCAACCGATCGACGACCTGCTGCAGCACAGTCGTCGTCGCGGTAGCGGAGGCCCCGCGGCCGGCCGACATCCACGATGCGGTGAACCGCCTGGGACCCGGAGCCTCGAGGGGCCGTTGCTCGGGCACCGAACCGGCAGCGGAGACGAATGCGGTTTGAAATCTTACGATCTCGCCGGCCGGTGTCTTCAGGTAAGCCGCTCCGGGCGTGTTCGGCAGCTCGTACGCATCGGCGATGCCGAGCACCGATCGGGACTCGTTGGGCGAGAATGTCTTCAGGCATATCCGGTACGACAGGTGGCTCTCCAGCCCACGCAGCCGGCCCTCGTCGAGACGCTGACTCGCCAACAGCAGATGCATGCCGAGCGAGCGCCCGACTCGGCCGATCGCCACGAACAACTCGGCGAAATCGGGGTGTTGCTGCAGCAGCTCGGAGAACTCGTCGACCACGATCAGCAGCGCCGGTAGGGCAGGCAGTTCGGGGTGGCGCCGGTACTCCGCGATGTTGGCCAGGTTCCCGGCCGCCCGCAGCAGTTCCTGACGCCGGGTCATCTCCCCGGCCAGCGCATCGGCCATCCGGGCCACGAGCTGCGCCTCCTCAGCCAGGTTGGTGATGAACGCGCTGACATGGCGCGCCCGGTGCAGGCCGAGAAATGTTGCTCCGCCCTTGAAATCGATGAGGACGAGGTTGAGTGCCTCGGGGGAATGTGTGGTGATCAACCCCAGCACCAACGTGCGCAGGAACTCCGATTTCCCCGAGCCGGTCGCACCGACACACAGTCCGTGCGGGCCCATGCCGTCGTGCGCGGCCTCCTTGAGGTCGAGGTGAACCGGGGTGCCGTCGGCACGCCGCCCGACGGGAACCCGGAGGAACCGCCGCAGATCCGAATTCGTCCACACGCTCGGCGGATCGATGGCGGCCGGGTCGTCGATCCCGATCAGCTCCGGCCAGCCGGCGGCCACGGGCATCGGAGCGCAACGCCACCGCGCCAGCCACCGGGCACAGGTCACGGCCTGTTCGCGGGTCATCCGGTCCGGGCGCGCCGAGACCGCACCGAATCGCACCAGATCGGCCTCGAGGTCCAGATGCAGGTCCGCCGTGGTGATTCCGGCATGAGCCGCGACAGTGAGCACGGTGGCGCCCGCACGGGGCACCGAAACCACAGGTCCGGCTGCCGTGGAATCGACGATGACGACGGTGTGTGCCGGCGGATCTGTGGCGGGCAGGTCGGTGAGTGTGCGCAGCCGCAGCGCGACCGGCCCACGCTCACCATCGGGGTACCAGTGGTGGCCAAGCCATTTCAACCATTCCCATTCACCTGCCGTCGCCACGTCGACGACCGCGGCGATGCACACATACCGCGGGCTGTGTGCCATGGCCAGTTGGCAGATCACCGCGCGCAGCAGGGCCCGTGCCGCGTCGATCGGCCCCTCCACCGCCACGTGCCCGAAGCCGCGCAGGTTCACCGTCACCGGGACGCCTGCCACCGTCGACCGGCGCCGGATCAGTCGGGCCAGAGCCGACGTCGTCACCGGGTCGGCTTCACGGCCGAGGTCGGCGCCACCGGCGATCAGCCTGGTGGACGACGGCCTCTCCCCCACGCCCACGCGCACCTCACAGAACCCAGGGTCATCGGGGACGCTTCGCCACATCTGCTCGCCACCGGCCAGCGTCCACAAACACCTCGGCGCGGGATGCGCGGTATGCAGGCCCAGCCACTGCGTGCGGGCGGATTCACCGGCCACGGTGTCGATCCCGTCCAGGTAGCGCAGGTACTCACCGCGGTCTCGGTGGAGCTGCGCAGCGCGACCGCCGTTCTTCATGCTGTAGGCGGCCGTACCGATCGCCGACATGGCCATCATGATCGGGAACATCATCGCGGCCGGGCCACGTGCCGCGGCCGCACCAGAGGTGACGTACACCGCGACCATGCCGCCCATCGCGACCACGACAAGCAGCGGCAACAACCTGGTCAGCGGGCTGATCGGGTTGTGTTGCGGCAGCGCGGGCGGTGCCTCGATCACGACCTCCGTCGCCGGCGACTCCGGTACGGGGAGCTCACGGGCGGCGTGCGGTGCGCGGATCGGTTCCATCGACATTTGGACGCACGCGGGGCCCGTCGGGTTCCCAGTGGGCACCGGAGAAATTGGTGTACGAGGGGGCTGGTCGAGTCGGTTAGCGTGGCAGATATCGGCGTCAACCGGGGGGTGATGCGATGCCGGATTCCTTGTGTCACGTATCGATTCACTGTGGCGCGGCTGACGCGGCCGGGCACGACACGACGGTCGACCTGTCCTTGCCGGCCGCGATGACCGTAGGCGAACTGCTGCCGTGGATCGTCGACGCGCTCGGCGCCGGCGACGGTACCCCGCTGTCCTGGCGGTTGGCACACCTGGGCGGAACCAATCTGAATGAGTCGGCAACCCTGTCGCAGAACGATGTTCACGACGGTGATCTGCTGGTGCTTGCCGGTGCCCGCGAAATGCCCACGCCGGATTGGTCGCTGACTGCCGCATTGACCGTCAACTCAACCGAGGACGCCCTGTCCGACGGACTGCGCGTGGCCGCCTGCCTGTGGGCCTGCGCGCTGGGCGTCGCGGCGCTGGCGTGGACCGGCCTCGCCGGCAGAGGGTTGGACCGCATTGCCGTGGCCGCGGCGCTGGCAGCTGCCGTCACCGCCCTGGCGCTGGCAGCGCCACGTTTCGGCCTGAGTTCGGCCAAGGTCGCGACGCTCGACGTCGCAGCGCTCGCGCACGTGGCCGTCCTTGGTTTCCTCGTCGTCCCGGCCGGGCCGGCTCCGGCGAACTTCTTTCTGGCCGCGATCGCCGCGGGTTCACTGGGCGTGGTACTGATGCGCGTATCCGGTTGTGGCACAGAGATTCTTCTCGCGGTCGTCACGGTCTGCGGGGTGGTCGCCGCAGCGACCGGCTTCGCCGCGTTGTGGCCCTCGGCCACACCGGTACTGGGTTCGTTGGTGAGCGCACTCGGGGTGGGCCTGCTGCCGCTGACACCGCGGTTGTCCATTGCGCTGGCCGGCCTGACGCCGTCGGTACCCGGGTATCCCGACGACGAGACGGCAGAGCCGGACGGATTCGACGTCGATGCACGGGCTCTCGTCGGGCACCGGTACCTGGCGGGCCTGGTATCCGGTTGTTCGGCCGCGGCCGCGCTGGGAACCGCAATCCTCGCCTTCGCCGGTCCGCAGCCGGTCACAGCCGTCGAGGTCGCGCTCGCCGCGGCAGTCGGTCTGGCGTTACTGCTGCGCTCACGCAGCTACGGGTCGGGCCGTTGCCGCACTGTTGCAGGAATCTGCGGATTCCTTTCACTCACTGCAGCATTCGTCCTCATAGTGGCCTGGAATCCAGTGCACGGAAGCTGGACCGGAGTTCTCGCCGTCGGCACCGGGATCGCCGTGGTCTGGCCGGTCACGATCCACAGCCCGGCCGTAGCTCGCATCGCAGATGCCCTCGAGTACGCCGCGCTGGCCGCAGTGGTGCCGCTGGCGTGCTGGCTGGCCGGTGCTTTCGACATCGTTGGCGACCTGGCGCTGAGGTGAACAGGTCAGGCCGGTTGGCCGCGGCGCTGATCGTCGGGGTTCCACTGCTGCCCATTGCGCCGGCAGCAGCCGTAGTACCACCGGCAGTCGACGCGACCCTGCTCCCTCGGCCGGCACCAGCGGGACCCGTCGAGCGCACCGAACAACGCCAGCCCTGCTATCAGTCTCCGGCCGACGACACCGCCGCCTCGGCGGGGACCCCGCTCAGCCTGGAGTCGGTGTGGCCGCTCACCCGTGGTGCGGGGCAGAAGATCGCAGTGATCGACACCGGGGTCGCCCGGCACCGTCTGTTGCCGCACCTGGTCGGCGGCGGTGACTATGTGTCACGCGGCGACGGTACCGCCGATTGCGACGGTCACGGCACGATCGTTGCCGGAATCGCCGGTGCGGCACCAAGTCCCGGATTCAGTGGAGTCGCGCCAGACTCCGTCATCCTGGCCATCAGGCAGTCGAGCAACAAGTTTGCCTCGGACGGTGGACCGACCGGAGTCGGCGACGTCAACACCCTCGCCATGGCGGTGCGTACCGCAGCCGACCTCGGCGCCACCGTCATCAACATCTCCTCGCCCGCCTGCGTAGCAGCTTCCGCCGCACCCGACGACCGAGCTCTCGGCGCCGCTCTGAGCTACGCCGTCGACGTACGCAACGTGGTGGTGGTGGTCGCAGCCGGCAACGTCGGCGCGGGTTGCGCGCAGCAGGCAGGTTCCGTCGGTCCCGCCGGCGAGCCCGACTGGAACAGTCTCCGCACGGTATCCAGCCCGGGATGGTACGACGACCTGGTATTGTGCGTGGGTTCGGTCGGATCCGACGGCACAGCATCGGTTTTCAGCCTGGCCGGGCCCTGGGTCGATGTGGCCGCACCCGGTGAGAACGTCGTTTCGCTGCACCCCGACGGCGAGCGTCTGATCGACACGATCGGACGGGAAGCACCGATTTCGGGAACCAACTATGCCGCGCCCGTGGTGGCCGGGGTGGCGGCACTGGTGCGCGCCCGGTTCCCGGAACTCAGCGCGCGAGAGGTGATGCGTCGCATCGAGGACACCGCACGCACTCCGGCCGACGGCTGGAATCCGTCGGTCGGGCACGGCGTGGTCGACGCCCTCGCCGCCGTCAGCGGCGGCACGCCGTCGACTGTGTCCGCGCCGGCCGTTCCGGCCCTGGTAGTGCCGAGCGCACCGGCTTCGATCGACGCCCGGCCCCAACGCATCGCCTTCGGCGGCGCCGCCGGGTGTGTCGGCGCGACCGTTCTGATCGCACTGATGATGGCAGCCAAGCGGTTACGCCGGCACCGCCCGGGCACCGGTCATCGCGTCCCGGGTGACTGAGGCCGCTTCGCGGTTCAGTTCGGGGCCCCGTGGCAGCATCGCGAGCATCGGCCACGGCGCGGGAACTGCGTCGGTCCCCAGACCGAGCGTTTCTGCGGTCGCCCCGTCACGGATCCCGAACAACACACCCAGATCGTTCAACAGGTACAGCGGCCCACCGTCGATGCCGTCGCGGGTCACACCTGCGGCCTGCAGCAGCACGCTGCGGCCACCCGGAATCGCCACTCGATCGATATTCGGGCCGGTGCCGTCGGCCTGTGCCAGTTGCACACTGTGTTCGGGCAGCGAATCTGCTATGGCCACACTGGTATTCGTTGCCGATCCCAGTTGCCTCGGATCCCAGTTGGCGCACACCACCGCACGTGCCCGCGGCAATACCCGCTCCGGGAACCGGGCCACGGAGAGGGTGTTGGCCACGGGCACATCGGCCACCACGTCGGCCGGAACGACCGGCGGCTCGCCATGCGACTGTGCCACGCTGAATCGGATGACGTCGGCCGCCACCCGGCCGACGCGTTGGAGACCGTCGGTCAGCACCACATAGAACTCGGCGGGGCCGGCGCGTACCACGCGCACCACGGTGCCCACCTCGAGTCCGCCCAGCGCGGCCGGTCCAGGGTTGCCCACGCCCACGATCGACGGTGCCCGCAACGCCGGCGCCTCGGGCACCGAGTCCAGCAGGGCTTGCGAAACCAGTTGGGCTGACACACCTTCCAGATGAAGCGCTCGGACCACGGCGATGTCGCGGAGATCGACCCGCGCCCGCCACCCGTCGGCCAGCAGGTACGTCGCCCCTCCCATCGTGCGCGCCGACACCAGTAGCGCCTGACCGCTGCCCAACGCCACCATCCCGCGGTCGGCCCGCCCCGCCAGCAGCACCGTCTCGGCCGGTTCTGTTCCGTCACAGATTGCCCAGTCCGACTCGTCGAGGCTCAGCGGCTGACCGAGCTGGGCCGGGGCACCTGGGATGCCCACCAGCGGCCCGCGCCGGAACTTGGCGATGGCAGCGGCATTGACCACCACCGGATTCGCCGCCGTACCGACGATGAGCCGGGCCGACGCCAGATCAGACACCGGGTGCACGGTGTCGTCGACACGGACGTACAGGGCGCCGGTATCGCGCGCCAGCAGGATCGGCGCATCACCCGGCACCGATCCTGGACGCACCAGCGCCAGCACCGCACACACCGCGATCGCGACAGCCGTCAGGGCGCAGCCCGCGCCGTAGGCGACCGCCTGCGCGCGCAGCGGATCGTCGAGCATCCGCGCATCACCGCGAACCAACGCGTGTGCCGTGCGCCGCAACAGGAATCGATGCCCGCTGAGCTGTAGCCGAGTGGCAGATCGCCGTGCCATATGTCCCCCGGCAATCACCCTAACCCGGCCTGAGGCACGCCCCGCGCAGTGTTTCCGGCGTCAGCTCAACGTGTAGCCACGTCGATCGCCCGAGCCTCCGAATCGAGCAACGGCGCCGTCTACCACCACTTTCGTTCTGCGTGGCTATGTCGATGACGACGACGCCCGGATGCTGCCCCGGCAGGCCGCCGGCGTGTTGGGCTGCGACCGCTGCGGACGTCGAAGCTGTCCTGTTCACGCTGTTGAGCGGCATGCGCTCAGCGGCGGAAGGTACGTGAAGTACGCGTAGAGGGTGGTTCAGTCCTCGCGCTGACGCTGCCGGTAGGCCGCGACGTGCTGGCGGTTACCGCAGTTGCCGGTGTCGCAGAAGATGCGGGAGCGGTTTCGCGACAGGTCCGTCAGCACGGCCTCACAGTCCGGAGCCGCGCAGATCTTGAGCCGACGCAGTTCGCCGCCACGGATCAGGTCGGCCAGTGCCATCGCCATCTCGGCGCCCATCCGCTGCGCGAGCGGATCGTCGACCGACGCCAGGTGCAGGTGCCACTCCGGCATCTCCTTGTGCCGCGTCAGCCACGGCGCTGCGTTGGTGTCACTCAGCAGGGCGTTGACAAGGCGGACCGCCTCTTCCTCGTCGTCGGCCACTGCCCAGACCTCCCCTATGCGCCCGCGCAGTGCGCGCACCGCAGCCAGTTCGGCGTCGTCTCGGTCGCGCCGACCGGTCCAACCGAAGTCATCGAGATAGGCACTCAGATCGGCCTGGTCAGATAGTTTTTCGCCTTCTACCCGATCGGTGTTCACCAACACCATCGCAGCCCGAAGCGTGAGCTCCGTGTCATAGGTAAAAAGCATTTGACTCATGACCCCCTGTCGCCGTACCGTCAACCCTACTGTCATTACCATAATCGATTTTACTCATGACACGTCTCAGGGGAGGTGTACCGATGACTGCCGAAGCCCAGCTCGACCGCACGACCGCCGACAACCACTTTCGGCTCGGCCTACTGTTCGCCGTCAGCTCCGCGCTGGCGTTCGGCTCATCGGGACCGTTCGCCAAAGCCCTGATGGAATCCGGGTGGAGCCCCACCGCCGCCGTCACGGCCCGACTTGCCGGCGGCGCCCTGATGATGGCCGCGTTCGCCGGCGTCGTCCGGCCCGGCTGGACCCGCGAGGTACGCGACCACGCCAAGACAGTCATCGGCTACGGCCTGATCCCGATCGCCGGCGCACAGCTCTGCTACTACAACGCCGTCGCACACCTGTCCGTCGGCGTGGCGCTGCTGCTCGAGTACACCGCCCCGATCCTGGTCGTGGGCTGGGTCTGGGCCACCACCCGGCACCGCCCCAGCGCGCTGACCTTCGGCGGCGTGGCCGTCGCCATCGCCGGCATCGTCCTGGTGCTCGATGTGTTCAGCGGCGCCCAGATCAACCTCGCGGGCGTGAGCTGGGGCCTGGCCGCCGCGGTGTGTGCGGCCTGCTACTTCATGATGTCCAACAAGGCCAGTACCGACGGCGACGGGCTCAGCCCGATCAGCCTCGCTGCCGGTGGTCTGATCATCGGGACCGCGGCCGTCGCGCTCCTCGGCATCACCGGCGTCATGCCACTGACCTTCACCACCAACCCCGTCACCCTTGCCGGGCACACCACTGCGTGGCTGGTGCCGGTGATCGCACTCGGCCTGATCCCCACCGCCCTGGCCTACACCCTCGGCATCGTCGGGATCGCCAGACTCAAGCCGCGCTTCGCCTCCCTGGTCGGGCTCTCGGAGGTACTGTTCGCGGTCCTCATCGCCTGGATCATGCTCGGCGAGGCGATGTCGGTGAGCCAGGCGATCGGCGGCGCCGTCGTCCTGGTCGGTCTCGCAGTGGCCCGTCAGGGTGACCGCGGCGAGCAGGCGGACCCGGAAGCGCCCACCCAGGTCGAGCTGGCGACCTGGCCCGATATGGCCATGCAGGAAAGGTCCGAACGGGCAAACGATTAGCCGTGGCTAACCATTTTGTGTGACTATGTTGCCCGTGAGTCTCCTCCGGAAGTCGGCCCGGGTGGCCGCGATCGTCTCAACCCTGGTCAGCGCAGCTTTTCCGCTGGCGCTCGCCGCACCTGCCACTGCCGAACCGTGCTCCGACATCGAGGTCATCTTCGCCCGCGGCACCAACGACGCGCCCGACCTGGGCAGGCCGGGACAGGCCTTCGCCGACGCGCTGCGCTCCCGGGTCGGCGGCCGGACGGTATCGACCTACGGGGTGAACTACCCGGCGAGTTACGACTTCCTGACCGCAGCCGACGGTGCCAACGACGCCGCCAACCGCATCGCCACGCTGGCGTCCTCGTGCCCCTCCACACGGGTCGTTCTCGGCGGGTATTCGCAGGGCGCCGCCGTCGTCGACATGCTGGCCGGCATCCCGCCGCTCGGCAACCGGGTCGGAGAAGTCGGATCGGCACCGCCACTGGCGGGTGACCTGGTCCCCCAGGTCGCCGCAGCGGTCGTCTTCGGAAACCCGTCGGCCAAATTCGGCATCCCGCTCACCTCGTCGGTCTTCGGCGGCAAGGCGATCGACATCTGCAAGGACGGGGACCCGATCTGTTCGCGGGGCCGGAACCCGTTCGCGCACAGCGACTACGTTGGCATGGCGGATCAGGCCGCCAACTTCGTCGCGGGAATCGTCTAGTCAACCGCAGACGTTAGGATTTGGTGTGGCTATTGATCTTGTTCGTCGCTGCGCCGTGTTCGTGGCGGCAGCGCTCACCGCTGCTGCTGCCGTTATCGCACCGGTAGTGGTGCCAACCTCCACCGCGGGGCTCGGCACGGCACTGCCCGTCGCCAAGGCCGCGGATTGCCCCGATATCGAGGTGGTCTTCGCCCGCGGCACCAATGACACGCCTGGCCTCGGCCGGATCGGCAATGCGTTCGTCAGTTCGCTGCGCAACAAGGTCGGCGGCCGTTCAGTCGGCGCCTACGCGGTGAGCTACCCGGCCAGTTTCGACTTCCTGGCTGCGGCCGGCGGCGCCAACGACGCTTCCGGCCACATCCAGTGGATGGTGGACAACTGCCCCAACACCCGACTGGTGCTGGGTGGCTACTCCCAGGGCGCCGCGGTGATCGACGTGATCGCCGCCGTTCCGTTCCCGGCCGTCGGCTTCAACGCACCGCTGCCGCCCAACGTCCCGGAGCACGTCGCCGCGGTCGCCGTCTTCGGTAACCCGTCGGCCAAACTCGGTCTGCCGCTGACCTCCAGCCCGGTGTACGGGGGCCGCGCCATCGACCTGTGCAACCCCGGCGATCCGATCTGCGGCGACGGCGACAGTGTGCAGGCACACCGGGCCTACGAAGGTCCGGCCAACGATGCCGCGAACTTCGTCGCCGGACTGTTGTAGGCCGCGTCCGCTACCATCGCTGAGGTGGTCGAACTCCCTGTGAACAGCCACGTAGCCCGACGGCTTCGGCGCTGGATCGGTGTCGCTGTCATCTTCGTGGCGGCCGTTGCCGTCCTGCCCGCCACGTCGGCTGTCGTGCCCGGCTCTGTCGCCGTGGCCAATGCCGCCCCATGCCCTCCGGTCGAGGTCGTCTTCGCCCGCGGTCGTACTGAACCCGCCGGGGTCGGCACGCTCGGGAACGCGTTCGTGAGCGCGCTGCGGTCCAAGTCGAACAAGAACATCGGCGTCTACGCCGTCAAGTATCCGGCCGACACCGAAGTCGACATAGGTGCCAACGACATGAGCGGGCACATCCAGTACATGATGAACAACTGCCCGGACACCCGGTTGGTGATCGGCGGGTATTCGCTGGGCGCCGCAGTCGCGGACGTGGTGCTGGCCGTTCCGTTCACCGGCTTCGGCTTCAAGACTCCGCTGCCCGCAGGCGCCGACGGGCATATCGCCGCAGTCGCCCTGTTCGGCAACGGCGCCGCGTGGGTCGGTCCCATCACACGCTTCAGCCCGGTCTATGCCGACCGGACCATCGAGCTGTGCCACGGTGCCGATCCGATCTGCAACCCGGCCGATCCGGACACCTGGAAGAACAACTGGCCCGATCACCTGGCCGGCGCCTACATCGACGGCGGAATGGTCAACCAGGCCGCGGATTTCGTGGCCGGTCGCATCTGAAACGACGTCGACCGTCGCCGGATCGTTGCCTGACCGGCACCTAACCTCGACGTTGTCGTCAATACCATCGAATGCGTGATTGTCCGCCGGATGTTCACCGCGCTCATCACCACACTGACTGCCGTCATGACGCCGATGACGGTAGTTCCCAGCATGATTGGCGTTGCCAATGGTGCCGTGTGTCCACCGGCGGAAGTGGTGTTCGCCCGCGGCCGGATGGAACCCCCGGGTCCCGGTCAGGTCGGCACCGCGTTCATCAAGACACTCCGGGCCCTCCGAGGCCCGAACATCAGCTTCTATCCGGTGAATTACCCGGCGGACACCCAGGTTGACGTGGGCGCCAACGACATGAGCCGGCACGTGCAGTGGATGACCCGCAATTGTCCGAGGACCAAGCTCGTGTTGGGCGGTTACTCGTTGGGCGCCGCCGCCACCGATCTGGTTCTGGCCATGCCGGTTTCGGCATTCACCTTCAACAGTCCGCTGCCGCGCGGCACCGATCGGCACATCGCCGCAGTGGCGTTGTTCGGCAACGGCGCCAACTGGGCCGGCCCGATCACCTTGTTGAACCCGACGTATCAGAGTCGCACCATCGACCTCTGCCACAGTGACGACCCGGTCTGCAATCCGAGCAGCCCGTACAACTGGCGGGCCGGCTGGCAGGACCATCTGGCGCCCGGCTACATCCGCTCGGGAATGGTGGCGCAGGCGGCCAAGTTTGTCGCCGCCCGGCTCTGAGGTTCCCAGCGATGCTCAGAGCGTCCGCATGTCCCGCGTGACCGTGTTCCGGCCGGCCAGTTGATCATCCGGCGGATAGTCGACCTGAACGAGCGTGAGCCCACGCGCAGGTGCGGCGGCGAAATCACTGGAGCGGCTCGATTCACCCAGGAGTCCGGCGGTCCAGTCCGCAGAACGCCTACCCTCCCCCACCGCCAGAATCGCGCCGACCAACGAGCGAACCATGTTCCAGCAGAAGGCATCCGCGGTGACATACGCCGTCACATAGTGCCCGTCGCGCACCCACTCCAGCCGCTGGAGGTCACGAATCGTGGTGGCGCCCGGGCGGGGGCGGCAGAACGCTGCGAAATCGTTGAGTCCCACCAACTCCCGCGATGCGGCGGCCATCGCGTCGAGGTCCAGGGACTTCGACCACGGGGTGACGAAGCGCGCCTCGGACGGCTCCACCCCGTAGGGGGCGAGACTCAGCCGGTAGGTGTAGTGCCGGCGCAGTGCCGAGAACCTGGCATCGAAACCCGCAGGCGCCCGGACGATGTCGCGGATCCGGACATCGGTCGGCAACAGCCGCGCCAATCGTCGCACCAGCGGGGTGAATTCAGCGTCAGCCGGACGGGTCGTGCGGGGATAGGCATGCGCGACGGCATCGACGGGGATGTCGACATGGGCAACCTGGCCGGTGGCATGCACCCCGGTGTCGGTGCGGCCCGCGGTACGCGTCACCACCGGCGTGCGGAACACCGTCGAGAACGCCTCGTCGATCACCCCGGCCACGGTGCGCTGACCAACTTGCGTCGCCCAACCCGCGAAATCGGTTCCGTCGTAGGCGATGTCCAGGCGCAAACGAACATGCCCGCCACCGGAATCGATGGCGGGCATGTCGTTCAATGCCTGGTTAGGACTTGGCTTCATCCTCAGAAGCCGCCTCGTCGGCCGGAGCCTCGTCAGCAGCGGCCTCTTCGGTCGCCTCGACCTTGGCTTCCTCAGCGGGAGCCTCAGCCTCAGTTTCAGCAGCCTTGGCCTGCGCCGCGGCGGCACGACGTGCACGGTCCGCCTCGGAGGTCACGGTCTTCTCCCGCACCAGCTCGATAACAGCCATGGGGGCGTTGTCGCCCTTGCGGTTCTCGACCTTGATGATGCGGGTGTAGCCACCCTCGCGATCGGCGAAGAAGGGGCCGATCTCGGCGAACAGAACGTGCACGACGTCCTTGTCGCGGATCTTCTTCATCACCTCGCGGCGGTTGTGCAGCTCACCCTTGCGGGCATGGGTGATCAGCTTCTCGGCGTACGGACGCAGCGCCCGGGCCTTCGGCTCGGTCGTCTTGATGCGGCCGTGCTCGAACAGCGACGTGGCCAGGTTGGCCAGGAGCGCCTTCTGGTGCGAGGACGACCCGCCGAGGCGAGCACCCTTGGTGGGTTTGGGCATTGCGACTATCTCCTAAATGGGGCCGGTCCCCGTATCAGGTAGGACCGGGACGGTAATTCTTTAGAGCTGCTCGGTCTCGGCGTAGTCCTGGGTGTCGTCCAGGTCGTAACCGCCGGCATCCGCGGTCCAGGTGCCGGTGGCGGCGTCGTAACCGGCGACCTCGGACGGATCGAACGTGGCCGGGCTGTCCTTGAGCGAGAGACCCAGCTGGTGCAGCTTGATCTTCACCTCGTCGATGGACTTCTGGCCGAAGTTACGGATGTCCAGCAGGTCGGACTCCGTGCGGGCAACGAGCTCGCCCACCGTGTGCACACCCTCGCGCTTGAGGCAGTTGTACGACCGGACGGTCAGGTCCAGATCGTCGATCGGCAGCGCGAAGCTGGCGATGTGGTCTGCCTCGGCCGGCGACGGGCCGATCTCGATGCCCTCGGCCTCGACGTTGAGTTCCCGTGCCAGACCGAACAATTCGACCAGGGTCTTGCCGGCCGACGCCAGGGCGTCACGCGGGCTGATCGAGTTCTTGGTCTCGACGTCGAGAATCAGCTTGTCGAAGTCGGTGCGCTGCTCGACACGCGTGGCCTCCACCTTGTAGGTGACCTTGAGGACCGGCGAGTAGATCGAATCGACCGGGATACGGCCGATCTCAGCGCCCGAGGCCTTGTTCTGCACGGCCGGGACGTAGCCGCGACCGCGCTCGACGACGAGCTCGACCTCCAGCTTGCCCTTGTCGTTGAGGGTGGCGATGTGCATGTCCGGGTTGTGCACCGTGACACCGGCCGGGGGCACGATGTCACCGGCGGTGACGGCACCCGGGCCCTGCTTGCGCAGGTACATGGTGACCGGCTCGTCCTCCTCGGAGGACACGACCAGGCCCTTGAGGTTCAGGATGATGTCGGTGACGTCTTCCTTGACCCCGGGGACGGTGGTGAACTCGTGCAGCACACCGTCGATGCGGATGCTCGTGACCGCTGCGCCCGGGATGGACGACAGCAGCGTGCGCCGCAGCGAGTTACCCAGCGTGTAACCGAAACCGGGCTCCAGGGGCTCGATGACGAACTTGGAGCGGTTGTCGGCGAGGGTTTCCTCGGACAGTGTGGGTCGCTGAGAGATCAGCATGGTGTTTCTTCTCCTTCTCGGCACCCGCTATTTGATGCCGTCTGGTACCTACCGGTCGGATGACCGGTAGGTCATTACTTCGAGTAGAACTCGACGATGAGCTGTTCGGCGAGCGGCACCTGGATCTGCGCGCGCTCAGGCAGCTGGTGGACGAGGATGCGCTGACGCTCCCCGACGACCTGCAGCCACGACGGGATCGGACGCTCACCCGCGGTCTGCCGAGAAAGCTCGAACGGCAGGGTGTTGAGCGACTTCTCCTTGATGTCGATGATGTCGTACTGCGACACCCGGTAGCTCGGGATGTTCACCTTGACACCGTTGACGGTGAAGTGGCCGTGGCTGACCAGCTGACGGGCCATCCGGCGGGTGCGCGCCAGGCCGGCGCGGTACACCACGTTGTCCAGGCGGCTCTCCAGGATCTGGAGCAGGTTCTCACCGGTCTTACCCGACTGGCGGTTGGCCTCTTCGTAGTACTTGCGGAACTGCTTCTCCAGCACGCCGTAGGTGAAGCGAGCCTTCTGCTTCTCCTGCAGCTGGGTGCGGTATTCGCTCTCCTTGATCCGCGCGCGGCCGTGCTGGCCGGGCGGGTAGGGGCGCTTCTCGAACGACTGGTCTCCACCGATCAGGTCGACGCCGAGACGGCGCGACTTGCGGGTGGCGGGTCCGGTATAACGAGCCATTTTCTAAATCCTCCCTAGACCCGGCGCCGCTTGGGCGGACGGCAGCCGTTGTGCGGCTGCGGAGTGACGTCGGAAATCGCGCCCACCTCGAGGCCGGCGGCCTGCAGCGAGCGGATGGCGGTCTCACGGCCCGAACCCGGACCCTTGACGAACACGTCGACCTTCTTCACGCCGTGCTCCTGCGCCTTGCGGGCAGCGTTCTCGGCGGCCAGCTGTGCGGCGAACGGGGTCGACTTACGCGAACCCTTGAAGCCGACGTGACCCGACGACGCCCAGGCGATGACGTTGCCCTGGGGATCGGTGATCGAGACGATCGTGTTGTTGAACGTGCTCTTGATGTGAGCGGCGCCGTGCGGGACGTTCTTCTTTTCCCGGCGACGGGTGGTCTTACCGCGCTTGGCGCCGGCAGCCTTCTTCGGTGGTGCCATCGGGGTTACCTAGCCTTCTTCTTGCCGGCGATGGTGCGCTTGGGGCCCTTGCGGGTACGCGCGTTGGTCTTGGTCCGCTGCCCACGCACGGGCAGACCACGGCGGTGCCGCAGGCCCTGGTAGCAGCCGATCTCGATCTTGCGGCGAATGTCGGCCTGCACCTCGCGGCGCAGGTCACCCTCAACCTTGAGGTTGCCTTCGATGTAGTCACGCAGAACGGTCACCTGATCGTCGGTCAGGTCCTTCGTGCGCATGTTCTTGTCAATGCCCGTCGCGGCGAGGATCTCGTTCGAACGGGTACGGCCGATGCCGAAAATGTAAGTCAGCGCGATCTCCATGCGCTTGTCGCGCGGAAGATCGACGCCCACGAGGCGTGCCATGTGGCGGTGTTCCTTCTTTTCTGCGGAGGTCTGGTCCCAGCCCGTTCCCTTCAGCCCCTAAGGGCTCTCCGGGGTCCGGCCTCCGTACCGGACGTGGATGAGTGCTCATCTCGTATGAGCGGCGTATCCGCTCAGTGGTGCTGGGAGTTCATCATTCAGTTGTGTTGTGATCCAACGTGGTCGATCAAGGCTCCCGAAGGGAGTCCTGACTAACCCTGCCGCTGCTTGTGGCGGGGATCGCTGCAGATCACCATGACCCGCCCATGCCGGCGGATCACCCTGCACTTATCGCAGATGGGCTTGACGCTCGGGTTCACCTTCACGGCTGTTTCGATCCTTCTGGCTTGTTGATGTCATGCGCATGCGCACGTCACCGTTCTCGTCGTTACTGGTCGGGCTTCTATCGGGTCACTTGTACCGGTACACGATGCGGCCCCGGGACAGGTCGTAGGGCGAGAGCTCCACCACTACGCGGTCCTCGGGCAGGATGCGGATGTAGTGCTGCCGCATCTTGCCGCTGATGTGGGCCAAGACCTTGTGTCCGTTCTCCAGCTCAATGCGGAACATCGCATTGGGCAGAGGCTCGACCACGCGACCCTCGACCTCGATGGCACCGTCTTTCTTGGCCATACTTTTCGGCGATCCTTGCTTTCGTTTCGTAGCTTCATCAGTCTCAATGCAGCCCGTCGTGGTGCTGCAACCGACCAACTTCAAAACGTGAGCCGGATCGAGGCGAAGTTGCAGAAATTCAGCAGTTCCAAGACGGGGCACGCAAAAAGTCGGCGCGATAGTCGCACCGTTGGTCCACAATACCCGCTCGGCGGCCTGTACCAAAATCACGGCTGAGCAGGACCGGCCACCCACATCTGTGCCGAAGATTGGTGCGCCTCGGAGCCACGAATCAAGCGAGAATGGTACGGACTGATCCGCGCACCCGGCGAATGGAGACACGAGCACGTGATGGCTGTGTACCTGGCCGCGTTCGTCGTCGGCGGCATCGCTGTACTGGCCGCCCTGCTGCTCGCCGATGTCGGGCACGGCGACGGCATGCCCTTCCTGAGCCTGACCGGCCTGTCGGTCGCCCTACTCGGCGCCGGCACCGGCGGCCTGATCGGCACCTGGCTGAGCCTGGGCGCCATCTGGTCCGCAGGCTTGGCCGCGGCCTGCGCGATCGTCCTGGTGTTCGCCCTCAACGGCCTGCTGTTGCCCTACATGCGCCGCCAGCAGTCCAACTCTCACAAGGGCCGGTCCTCCTATGTCGGCCTGCTCGGCACGGTCACCCTCGAAGTCCCGGCGGGCGGCTGGGGCGAGATCTCGTTCGTCGACGCCGACGGCAACCGGGTGTTCTCCCGCGCCAAGAGCGACGAGGCCGATGCGCTGCCCAAGGCGACCCGCGTCTACATCGCCGACATCGATCCGGATTTCGTCCACATCGTCGCGGTTCCAGAAACCTGAGCAGTTCCAGAAACCCGAGCTGTACCCGAGCACTGCCCCACCGAGAAAGGCACCACAGTGTCCCTGCTGCTCATCGTCGTCCTCGTCGCCATCGCCGCGATCCTGATCCTGGTGGTGCTGCCGCTGGTCTACGTGAAGAACTACATCAAGGTGCCGCCCAACGAGGTGGCCGTGTTCACCGGACGCGGCACGCCCAAGGTGGTCCGCGGCGGCGCCCGGTTCCGGATGCCCGGCATCGAGCGGGTGGACATCATGAGCCTGGAACCGTTCAACGTCAGCATCAACCTGCAGAACGCGCTGTCCAACAACGGTGTGCCGGTCAACGTCGAGGCCGTCGGACTGGTGCGCATCGGTTCGGCCGACGAGGCCGTGCAGACCGCGGTGCAGCGCTTCCTGACCTCCGACCTCAACGAGTTGCAGCGTCAGATCAACGAGATCCTGGCCGGCAGCCTGCGCGGCATCACCGCGACCATGACCGTCGAGGACCTCAACTCCAACCGCGACAGCCTGGCCCGCAGCGTGGTCGAGGAGGCCGGCGGTGACCTGGCCCGGATCGGCATGGAGGTCGACGTCCTCAAGATCGCCGGTATCTCCGACGCCAACGACTACCTGAAGTCGCTCGGCCAGCGCCGCATCGCCGAGGTCAAGCGGGACGCCACGGTCGGCACCGCCGAAGCCGAGCGTGACGCCCAGATCCAGTCGGCCAAGGCCCGCCAGGAAGGGTCCATCGCGCAGGCCGAGGCCGATACCGCGATCGCCACCGCCAACCAGAAGCGCGACGTCGAGCTGGCCCGGCTGCGCGCGCAGACCGAGGCCGAGAACGCCCAGGCCGACCAGGCCGGACCGCTCGCCAACGCCCGCGCCCAGAAGGACGTCGGCATCGCCACCGAGCAGGCCGAGGCGGCCCGGGTGCAGGCCCGCATCGAGGTGGAACAGCGTCGTGCCGAGCAGGCCCAGGCCGCGCTGCAGGCCGACGTGATCGCGCCCGCCGAGGCAAAGCGACAGGCCGACATCGCGATCGCCGAAGGCCAGCGCCAGTCCACGATCCTGGCCGCCGAGGCCGCGGCCGAGACCGAGCGACGGAAGGGTCAGGCCGAGGCCGACGCCCGCAAGGCGGCCGCCGACGCCCTTCGAGTGGAGAAGCAGGCCGAGGCGGACAGCCTGCAGGCCAAGCTGGTCGCCGAGGCCGCCGGTAAGAAAGAACTGGCCGATGCCCTGCGGGTCGAGCAGCAGGCCGAAGCCGCAGGTATCGAGGCCAAGCTGCTGGCCGAGGCCAACGGTAAGAAGGAGATCGCCGCGGCGCTCAACGGCTACACGGCCGAGGCCGCGCGCCTGCTGATGCTTCCCGACGTGCTGGCCTCGGTGGTCAAGGCGACCGAGGCGGCGGCCGCACCACTGGCCGAGATCGACCGGCTGTCGATCATCGGCGGATCGAGCGACACCCAGGGCGCGGTCGGGAGCCTGCTCGGCATCAGCCCGCTTGCCGTGGCCAACATCCTGGAGTCACTCAAGGCCTCGGGCATCGACGTGGCGTCCATGCTCCAGGGGTCCAATGCCACCAACGGGGACAGCGCACACACGAGCTGAGAAAACTGCTGGCGGCGGGGCGCATAATTGGCAGCGATGACCGGCCCCGCCTCCCAGCCCCGTAAACCCGTAATCCTGACCGTCGACGACGATCCCGCGGTGTCCCGTGCAGTTGCCCGGGACCTGCGCCGTCACTACGGCGAGCGGTACCGGATCGTGCGCGCCGAATCCGGCCCGGACGCCCTGGAGACCCTCAACGAACTGAAACTGCGCGGCGACACCGTCGCGGTGTTCGTCGCCGACTACCGGATGCCGCAGATGAGCGGCATCGATTTCCTCGAATCCGCGATGGACCTCTACCCGATGGCCCGGCGTGTGCTGTTGACGGCTTACGCCGACACCACGGCCGCGATCGACGCCATCAACGTCGTCGATCTCGACCACTACCTGCTCAAGCCGTGGGATCCGCCCGAGGAGAAGCTGTACCCGGTGATCGACGGCCTGCTGGAGCAGTGGCACACCGTCGGCGACCGGGCCATCCCGCACACCAAGGTGATCGGGCACCAGTGGAGTTCGCGTTCCTGGGAGGTGCGCCAGTTCCTGGCTCGCAACCAGCACACCTTCCGTGCGTTCACCACCGACGAGCCCATGGGCCGCCAACTCCTGGAGGCCGCGGGGCTCGACGGCCTGCAACTTCCCGTGGTGATCACCGAGGGCGGCGAGACGCTGGTCGAACCGAGTGACGGTGAGCTCGCCGACATGCTGGGTCTGTCGACCACCCCATCGCTGACCATGTACGACCTCGCGGTGATCGGCGGCGGCCCGGCAGGTCTGGCCGCCGCGGTGTACGGCGCCTCCGAGGGCCTGCGGACGGTGCTGATCGAGGGCACCACCACCGGTGGGCAGGCCGGCCGCAGCTCGCGGATCGAGAACTACCTGGGCTTCCCGACGGGCGTGTCAGGAGCCGAACTGGCCACCTCGGCCCGCAGACAGGCCGAGCGCTTCGGCGCCGAGGTGATCACCACCCGCGAAGCCGTCGCCCTCGACATCGCGGGCGCGGCCCGCACCGTCACCTTCGCCGACGGCGAGACCATCGGCGCCCGCGCGGTCATCCTGGCCACCGGCGTCGAGTACCGCCAGCTCCCGGTGCCGGGCTGTTGGACCGATCCCGACAACCCGAACACCTACGTCGGCCGAGGCGTCTACTACGGGGCCTCGGTGTCCGACGCCTCGGAGTGCAAGGGAGAGGACGTCTACATCGTCGGCGGCGCCAACTCCGCCGGGCAGGCCGCGATGTTCATGTCGCGCGAGGCCAAGTCGGTCACGCTGCTGGTGCGCGGGCCGTCGCTGGAAGCGTCGATGTCGTTCTATCTGATCCAGCAGATCGAGCAGACGCCGAACATCCACGTCCGCACCTGCACCGAGGTGGTCGGCGCGATCGGCGAGGACGACCATCTCGTGGGACTCGAGTTGATGGACAGGCAGACCGGCGAGCATCAGGAGGTGCCTGCGACGCGCCTGTGCTGCTTCATCGGCGCGACCCCGCGCACCGAGTGGCTCGACGGCGTGGTGGCCCGCGACGACCACGGGTTCATCCTGGCCGGTCCCGACCTGCGTGACGTGTGCGGCTGGGGTCTGGAACGTCCGCCGCACCACCTGGAAACAAGTGTGCCCGGTGTGTTTGTTGCAGGAGACGTGCGTGCCGAGTCCGCCAAGCGGGTGGCTGCCGCCGTCGGCGAAGGGTCGATGGCGGTCATGCTGGTGCACCGCTACCTGGCAGAAGCGTGATGGCCGGCACCGTCGGCGAGGCTGAGAGGAACTGAATGATGGGCGAGACCTGCCTGCCCTCCGAACTGCGGACTCTGTTCCTGTTCGAGGCGTTGACCGACGAGCAACTGCAGACGCTGTGCGACAACGGGCACATCGCGGTGTTCGAGCCCGGCCCCATCATCACCGAGGGCGATCCCGCGACGTGTTTCTATGTGCTGATCGACGGTGAGTTGGTGATGTCCAAGCGCTCGGCCGGCGCGGACATCGAGACCAGCCGGACCTCCCAGCGCGGGGTGTACTGCGGCGCGTGGTCCGCCTACATCCCCGGTGAGGAACAGATCTATCAGGCGTCGGTACGGGTGACCCGGCCGTCGCGGTTCTTCGTGCTCGACGCCGGTGCATTCGCGAAGTTCATGCGCGACGAGTTCCCGATGGCGGTGCACCTGCTCGAAGGTCACATGGTCGGCGGGCGCCGCCAACGGCAGATCATCGGCCAACGCGAGAAGCTGCTGGCGTTGGGCACCATCACCGCGGGCCTGACCCATCAGCTGAACAACCCGGCGGCGGCCACCGCCCGCGCGGTCGCGGACCTGCGCGAGGGCGTCGGCAAGATGCGCCACAAGCTGGCCATGCTGGCCGACGGCAAGTTCACCCCCGAGGCGCTGGGGGTACTGGTGACGATCCAGGACGAGGTCGCCGAGCAGGTGGCCAAGAGCAAGGGGCTGGAGCTCACCGCGCTGGAAACCTCGGACCGCGAGGACGCGATCGGCGACTGGCTCGAAGACCACGGCATCGCCAGCGCGTGGGACTACGCCCCGACATTCGTCGAAGCGGGTCTGGACATCGACTGGTTGGAACGCGTCGAGGGGACGATCAGCGGCGTCGACTGCTCGGCGACGCTGCCGGGAGCGCTCGGCTGGCTGAAGTACACCATCGACACCGAGCTGCGGATGAACGAGGTCGCCGAGGCTAGCAAGCGGATCTCGGCGTTGCTGGCCGGCGCCAAGCAGTACTCACAGATGGACCGCGGCTCCTACCAGAGTGCCGACGTCCACGAAGGTCTGCGCAGCACGATGATGATGTTCGGCGACAAGGTCGGCAAGGACAAGCCGGTCAGCCTGTGCAAGGAACTGGACAAATCGCTGCCCGAATTGCATTGCTACCCAGGCGATCTCAACCAGGTGTGGACCAACATCATCGAGAACGCCATCCAGGCGATGGGCGGCCACGGCACTCTGACGCTGCGCACCAGCCGCGAGACCGACGACGTGATCCGGGTGGAGATCTGCGACGACGGGCCCGGCATCTCCGAGGAAGACATCGAGCGCATCTTCACGCCGTTCTTCACCACCAAACCGTTCGGCGAGGGCACCGGGCTCGGCCTGGACCTGGCCTGGCGGATCGTCGTGGAGAAGCACGGCGGCGACCTGCGGGTGCAGTCGCGGCCGGGTGATACTCGGTTCATCGTGCTACTGCCGTTGATCGCGCCCGCGCCGGAGTCCCTGCTGGTGGCGGAACCGTCTGAATCGTCCTGAGTTTTTCGGAATAGGCATCGAGTGAGGGCGGGTTGAGGCAACCATGACAGACATCCCCGGCGTCAAGCCCGATCTCGGCACGTTCGGCGCGTTCGGCCACTACCTCCAGTTCCAGCAGCTGTCGCCCGAGCAGTTGCGCGACATCGAGGCGCTGGGCTACGGCGCGATCTGGGCCGGCGGATCGCCGCCGGCCGAGCTGGAGTGGATCGACTCGATCCTGGGCGCCACCAATACCTTGCAGCTGGCTACCGGCATCGTGAACATCTGGAGCGCAGCACCGGGTCCAGTTGCCGAATCTTTCCACCGCATCGAGGCGGCCTATCCGGGCCGGTTCCTGCTGGGCATCGGCGTCGGGCATCGTGAAGCGATCGGCGAATACCGCAAACCGCTCGACGCGCTCACCGATTATCTGGACAAGCTCGATGAGTACGGCGTGCCGCGGCACCGCCGGGTGGTCGCCGCGCTCGGACCCAAGGTGCTGCAACTGTCGGCGGCCCGTTCCGCCGGGGCGCACCCGTACCTGACCACGCCGGAACACACCGCGACGGCCCGCGAGTTGATCGGGCCCGCAGCGTTTCTGGCCCCCGAGCACAAGGTCGTGCTCACCACTGATCAGGACAAGGCGCGCGCCGTCGGCCGCAAGGCGCTCGACGTCTACCTGGGTCTGACCAATTACCTCAACAACTTCAAACGGCTTGGGTTCACCGACGAGGATCTGGCCAAGCCGGGCAGTGACCGGTTCATCGACGCGGTCGTCGCGCATGGCACGGTGGAGGACGTGGCCGCCCGGCTGCGACAGCACCGCGACGCGGGCGCCGACCACGTGCCTGTGCAAGTGTTGACCTCACCGGACAAACTGGTACCCGCACTGGCCGAACTCGCCGGGCCGCTCGGCCTGGCCTAGAGGACCAGAGAAAAGGACGCTCAGATGACCGAATTGCTCTCGCTCAAGCCGGATCTGGGCCGCTACGGCGTGTGGACGTTCGGAGCGGTGCCGCCCGAGCAGGCCGTCGAGATCGAGAAGCTCGGGTACGGCGCGCTGTGGGTCGGCGGCTCGCCTGCCGCCGACCTGTCGTTCGCCGAACCCATCCTGGAACGCACGCAGACGCTGCAGTTGGCCACCGGAATCGTGAACATCTGGACGGCCGACGCCGCGGCGGTCGCCGAGTCGTTCCACCGCATCGAGGCTGCGTATCCGGGCCGGTTCCTGCTCGGGGTCGGGGTGGGGCATCCCGAGCACACCGACGAATACCGCAAGCCCTACGACGCGTTGGTGGAGTACCTCGATGCGCTGGATGCGGCCAAGGTGCCGACCAGTCGGCTGGTGATCGCCGCGCTGGGTGACAAGGTGCTGAAGCTCTCGGCACGACGCAGCGCCGGCGCACACCCGTACCTCACGACGCCCGAGCACACCGCGCACGCCCGTGACGTGCTGGGCGAGACGGTGTTCCTGGCTCCTGAGCACAAGGTGGTGCTGAGCACCGACAGCGCGGCGGCCCGCGCGATCGGACGCGAGACCGTCGACTTCTATCTGAACCTGAGCAACTACCTGAACAACTGGCGCCGGTTGGGTTTCACCGAAGACGACATCGCCAAGCCGGGTAGCGACAAGTTGATCGACGCGGTCGTCGCGCACGGAACCGCCGGTGACATCACCGCGCGGCTGCAACAACACGTCGCCAACGGTGCCGATCACGTGGCGATCCAGGTTCTCGGCGGTGCGGACAAACTGATCCCGACCTTGACCGAATTGGCCGGGCCACTCGGCCTGAAGGGGTAGCGCACGGTCAGGCGCGACGATCGTGCGGATATGACGGCACCGCCCGATAGGGTTGGCGCATGCGGCTACTGGTCACCGGCGGCGCCGGGTTCATCGGCGCGAACTTCGTGCGCCTCGCTGTCGGCGAGGCGCTGACCACGTCGGTGACGGTGCTCGATGCCATGACCTATGCGGGCAGCCGGGAGGCCCTGGCGCCGGTCGCCGATCAGGTTCGGTTGGTGCAGGGTGATATCGCCGACGCGGCCCTGGTGAACCAGTTGGTGGCCGAGGCCGACGCCGTCGTGCACTTCGCCGCGGAAACGCACGTCGACAATGCCCTGGCGAATCCGCAACCGTTCCTGCACAGCAACGTCGTCGGCACGTTCACGGTGTTGGAGGCGGTCCGGGCCCACGGCGTCCGGTTACACCACATCTCCACCGACGAGGTGTACGGCGATCTCGAGCTCGACGATCCGGCGCGCTTCACCGAAGCCACGCCGTACAACCCGTCGAGCCCGTACTCGTCGACCAAGGCCGCCGCCGATCTGCTGGTGCGGGCCTGGGTGCGGTCGTATCGCGTGCGGGCGACGATCTCGAACTGCTCCAACAACTACGGGCCCTATCAGCATGTGGAGAAGTTCATCCCACGCCAGATCACCAACGTCCTCACCGGCAGGCGCCCGAAGCTCTACGGCACCGGCGCCAACGTGCGCGACTGGATCCACGTCGACGACCACAACCGCGCGGTCTGGCAGATCCTGACCGACGGCCGCGTCGGGCAGACGTACCTGATCGGGGCGGAGTGCGAGCGCAACAACCTCACGGTGATGCGCACGCTGCTGCGCTTGATGGGCCGTGATCCCGACGACTTCGACCATGTGACCGATCGGGAGGGCCACGACCTGCGCTACGCCATCGACCCGTCGACGCTGCACGACGAGCTGGGCTGGGCGCCCAAGCACACCGATTTCGAAGAGGGACTCGCAGACACCATCGACTGGTATCGCAACAACGAATCCTGGTGGCGCCCTTTAAAAAATGCTGTAGAAAAGGCCTACTCGGAGCGCGGCCAGTGACCGCGCGCGAGCTGACCATCCCCGGCGCCTGGGAAATCACCCCGAAACTGCACGGCGATGCACGCGGGCTGTTCTTCGAGTGGTTCACCGAGGCCGGGTTCGCCGAGATGACCGGGCACCGTTTCGATCTGCGGCAGGCCAACTGCTCGGTGTCGGCGGCCGGGGTGTTGCGCGGGGTGCATTTTTCCGAGCTGCCGCCCAGTCAGGCCAAGTACGTGACGTGTGTGCGGGGCGCGGTGCTCGACGTGGTGGTCGACGTGCGGGCGGGGTCCCCGACGTTCGGGCGCTGGGATTCGGTGCTGCTCGACGAGCACAACCGGCGTTCGGTCTACCTGTCGGAGGGCCTCGGCCACGCGTTCCTGTCGATGGAGGATTCCTCGACGGTGATGTACCTGTGTTCGGCGCCGTACAGCCCGGAACGGGAGCACACCATTCTGGCCACCGACCTGGGGATCGACTGGCCGGTCGACGAGCCGGTGCTGTCGGAACGCGACGCCGCGGCTCCGACGCTTGAGCAGGTGCATGCAGCCGGTCTGCTGCCGACGTGGGACGAGGCCCGCGCCTTCGTGGATGAGCTACGCGTCCGCGTCCAGGGCTGAATTGAGGTAGTCCGCTACTGCATACTCCTCGGCCGGTCGGGGCGACGATGGCGCTGTCAACGCATCAGCGATGACGTGCGCGACGAAACGAGACCACCATGAACCGAGCTTCGCAGTTCGCGACGACGATGCTCGTGTCTGGCGGCCTGGCCCTGACCGGACTGGTGAGCGCGGCCACCGCCCAGGCCGGCGGCCCGTACCAGTGGTGCCCCGGCGACGAGCCGGGCGGTTACGGCGGTGGGTTCAACACGCCTGCGGACGCCAGGCCGAACTGGGATTGGAACGTCTGCCACAGCTACCACTACGTCAACGCCGGTCAGGGCAACGTCTCGTCTACGGTGTGGGAAGGCGACAACCCGCCGCCGCCATACCCGTGGCAGCCTCCGAACATGTGCTGGTCGCTGTTCCTCCCCCGGCCGTGCGGACCCGCAGACCTGGGTCAGTGACCTTCCAGCACCAGCGCGGAGTGCAGCAGGTTGTGGTCGAGGGCATGGGCTGTCAAACCGCCCCGGCCGGTCATGGTCTCGGCGGCCACCAACGCGTTGACGATGGCCTCCTCCGTGGCTTCGATCGCCAGGTCGAACAACCGGGTCATCAGCTGCGGCGCCACCATGCGCACCCCGATTTCGGGCCGGTTGGCGTCAGGGTTCTCGTCCCATCCGTAGGGCGGGATTCCCCGGTTGCCGGTCGAGAACGCCAGCATCATGTCGCCGCTGTACTGCTCACCTGTTCCGCCCACCCGGCCGATCGCCAAGGCGGAGCGTTGGGCGAGCCTGGTGCATTGATGCGGCAGCATCGGCGCATCGGTGGCGACGACGACGATGATCGAGCCGGATCCGGCCGGATACGGTATCGGCAGATCCGGCGTCGGCACCAGTTCGGGCCCCACCATCTCTCCGACCGGCACACCGTTTACCCGAAGCCGTTCCCGCCGACCGTGATTCGCCTGCACCAGTACGCCGACGGTGTACTGCCCGCCCACGGTGTCGGTGACCCGCGATGCGGTGCCGATACCGCCTTTGAAGCCGTGGCAGATCATCCCGGTCCCGCCACCGACATTGCCTTCACCGACCGGCCCGTCCGAGGCATCGGCGAGTGCGGCGAACACGTGCTCGGCCTGGACGTGGTGGCCGTTGCAGTCGTTCAGCAGCCCGTCGTAGGTCTCCCCGACCACCGGCAGGGACCAGTACAGCCCATCGCCGCGGGCTTGCACCTGCGCCGTGACCAGTGCGTCGCGGACGACACCGACGCTGTGGGTGTTGGTCAGCGCGATGGGCGTGGTGAGCTCGCCGGATTCGCGGATCCATTCCAGGCCGGTGAGCTCGCCGTTGCCGTTGAGTCGGTGGGCTCCGGCGAAGACCGGCTCGGTGAAGATCTCCGGGTGCGGGACCACGACGGTGACGCCCGTGTTCACCGGGTTGGGACCCGACCGCTGGACGGTGTGATGCCCGACGGACACTCCGGCCACGTCGGTGATGGCGTTGTTCGGACCCGTCGGGTGTTCACCGATCACGACGCCGATGTCGCGGGCGCGCGGACGCGAGGAGCAGTCAGACATGCGTTCCCCGGAAGCTAGTGACGAAATTGTTTTCAAGATTGGCAAATAATGGCCGTGGGCGCCGCTCGATGCAACCTGATCGGCGAAAACCGGTAAGGATGTGACCTGTGGGACGGCCGAATCGACAAGCGCAACGACGCGAGGAGATCCTCGACGCCGCGATCGCACTGATCGAGCGCAACGATCTGAACACCGTGCGGATCGCCGATGTGGCAGCTGAGCTCAACCTGACCCCCAATGCCGTGCGCTACTACTTCCGCGAGATGGACCAATTGTTGTCGGCGCTCGCGCAGCGCTCCGACCGCAAGTTCTACGACGACCGGCTCGCGGTGGTGGAACGCACCGAGGATGTGCGAGATCAGATCGCGTTCATGATCGCCGCCGGTCTGCCCTCCGGACCGGAGGACGCCGAGTGGCGGGCAATCTGGCGGGCGGTTCTGGCCGCCGGGTTCGTGCTCGACCAACGGCGCGACATCCAGCACATCTACCACCGACAGGTGGACCTGTACGCCCAGATACTCGAAACAGGCTCCGCCGCAGGCATTTTCACACTTGCCTCGCCCACCCGCGACATCGCGATGACCCTCATGTCGATGGAGGACTATCTCGGGTACCGGATCGTGGCGCGGGATCCTGACCTCGACCGCGCGACCGCGCTGCGGCTGATGCGCGGCTATGCCGAACTGGCGACTGGAGCTCGGCTTCCGGTGACGGCGTGACCACGCGTGCCCCGCTCGGGGCTGCGCTGCTGGTGGTGATCGCCGCGGTCAGCCAGGAGGTGGGGGCGGCGTTCGCGGTCGGACTCTTCGCCGCGGTCGGCACCGCTGGAGCGTTGTTCGCCCGCTTCGCGGTGGCCGGTGTGATCCTGTGCGCGGCGGTACGCCCGACCGTGCGGGGTCTGACGCGACAGGCCTGGGGTGCGGCGCTCGCGCTGGCCGCGACGCTCGGCGCGATGAACTTCTGCTTCTATCTGGCCATCGCACGGATCCCACTGGGTGTCGCGGTGACCATCGAAGCCCTTGGCCCACTGATCCTTTCGGTGGTGACCGGCAAGAGCCGGGCCGCCTGGCTGTGGGCGTTGCTGGCCTTCGCCGGCGTCGCAGCGCTGGGCCTGCCGCACGGGGGCGGCGGGCATTTCGAAGCGACCGGATTCGGGTTCGCGGCCGTCGCGGGGGTGGCCTGGGCCGGCTACATCCTGGCGTCGGCTCGTACCGCCGCGGAGTTCCGTCGCGTCGACGGCCTGGCCCTTGCCACCGCCATGGGCGCACTCGTCGTCGCCCCGTTCGCAGTCGCCTCGGTCCACCTGGACGCACTGGACTGGCGCGTGCTCGGGGTTGGCGCCGCGGTCGGCGTGCTGTCATCGGTGATCCCGTACTCGCTCGAGTTGATCTCTCTGCGCCGTCTTCCACCTGCGACGTTCGCGGTGCTGACGTGTCTGTCGCCGGTCACCGCGGCGCTCGCCGGCCTGGTGGTGCTCGGTCAGCAGATCGGGGTGCTCGGCTACCTGGGCGTCGCCCTGGTGACGGTCGCCAGCATCGGCGCGGTGCGGTCGGCACACGCGGGCCCGGTCGAACCGCTCGGTTGAGAGCGGCTCGATTTTCGAGCGCGAGCAGACGTGAAAGCACCCTGCTGCATCACTTTTCGGGTACCTACGCGTCTGCTCGCGCGGGAAGGTGTCAGCGGTTCTCGGCGAGAAATCGCCGGAACAACAACCAGGCAACTGCCCCGTTGTATGCCACGCCGCCCAGCAGATATGGCCACCCGGTGCCGTGTGCACTGGCGACCCAGAACGCCTTGGCCGCCCAGTACGGCGGCAGCACACCGAAGGCCAGGTTCCACGGCGAGTCGATGAACCAGGGCAGGCACGGCAGCCCGGCGATCAGCATGCCCAGTGCACGCAGCATCGCAATGCCCTGAATCTTGTTGCCGGCCATGGTGACAATGAGAAGCAGCGTCACGACGGCCGACAAGCCGGCGACCAACCCGATCGGGACGAGCGCCCCGGTCAACCCCGGCTCCAGGAGGCCGCTGAACGACAGTGTCGCGATCACGTAGACGGTGGTGACCACCATGACCGTGCCCGCGCGGTACCCGAAGAACGTCGCCATCGGCACCGGCGTCACCCGCAGTGCGGCTATCGTGCCGGCGTCGACCTCGTCGAGCATCAGGAAAGCGCCCAGGCCTCCGGCGATGATGATGCTGGTCAACAGAAGAAACGCGGTCAGCACCAACGGGTAGTACGGCACGAGGTCGAAGCCGTAACGCTGCGCCAGCATCTCGGTGACCTTGGGCGTCAGGATCGCCACCAGCGAAGTCCAGATCACGGGCGCGAGCACCACCATCACCAGCAGCGGATCTCGGTAGGTGCCACGAATATCGTTGCGCCCGAATGCGGCCACGGCCCGGCCCGTCGCGGAACTCGATATCGCGGTCACAGCACACCCGACCTTTCGACGACGTAGCGGCCGAACAGTATGTGAGCGGTCCGCCACAGGACCACGAGCGACAGCACGGGATACAGCACCGAATAGAAGATCTGCCAGTTCGTCAACGCCACCTGGTCGAACGCCGCGCCCAGGAGCAGCACCGGCCCCTGGGTGGGCGCGACGTACAGCACGGGGTTGGGCCAGAGCCCCGAGTAGTAGATCAGCGGCGGCACCAGCATGAGCGCCAGCGGGATGGTGGCCGCCAGAAACCAGTCGGTGACCGAGGCGAACGGCAGCGACGTGATGAACCCGACCAGCAGCATCAGCAGCGTGCCGAGGACAACTCCGAGGACCAGCGGCACCGGACGGTAGTCGAATCCGTCGGCGATGGTTGACACCACGATCGCCACGAACAACGAGATCGCGAGCAACACAGATAGTTTGGCTGTCAGATACTCCCAGAAGCGCAATGGGGTGGAGATGATCGCGCCGAGCGTGCGTTCCTGCTTCTCGAAGAACACCGAGCCGCCGATGAAGAAGAATCCGATGATCGCGATGTCACCGGCGAGCACATAGGGCTCCATGACCGGACGCAGGTCGCGCGGCATCGGCAACAGCACCGCCAACCAGATGAGGCCGGAGAACACGCCCGCGTGGAGGAACTTCTGCCGGTTGGCCACCGTCAGTTCCAGCCGGATCGCGGTGAGCAACCGGGTCATGACAGCCGCCGCCCGGTGACCTCGACGAAGACGTCGTTGAGACTGGCTTCGCGGCTGTGGATCGTCTCGACGTGGTGATCACGCAGAATCGCATGGAATTCCGGATCGTCGGCCAGACCGTCCATCCCGTACTCGGCGGTGGCAAGTCCGCCGGAAGTGCGGTACTGCACCCGGACCCGGCGTTGGCTGCGGGCGATCTTCAGTTCGGCCGGGGTGTCGAGCGCGACGATGGCGCCGTCGACGACGAACGCCACCCGGTCGCACAGTTCATCGGCCGTGGACATGTCGTGTGTGGTGAGGAAGATCGTGCGACCCCGTGCTTTGAGGTCGAGGATGATGTCCTTGACCTTGCGCGCGGTGACGGGATCGAGCCCCGAGGTGGGCTCGTCGAGGAACAGCAGCTCGGGGTTGTTGATCAGGGACCGCGCGAACGTCAGCCGCATCTGCATTCCCTTGGAGTACTTGCTGACCCGGGTGTTGGCGGCGTCACCGAGGCCGACCGCCTCCAGTAGTTCCATCGGATCCGCCGTCGGCCCGTCATAGAGGGCACCGAAGAATCGCAGGTTCTCCAGCCCGGTGAGCTTGTGATAGTGGTTGGGCAGTTCGAAGGACACACCCACGCGCTGGTAATAGTCCGGCCCCCAGTCCAGCGGATCCCGGCCCCACACCGTGGCCTGGCCGCCATGCCCGCGCAGCAGCCCGATGAGCAGCTTCTGGGTGGTGGATTTCCCGGCGCCGCTGGGCCCCAGAAACCCGAAGATCTCCCCCGGCGCGACGCTGAAGTCCATGCCGCGTACAGCCGGCTCAGTTGCTTTGGGATAGGTGAAAGTCAAGCCCCGAACGTCGATGACATCGGCCACTGTGTGCATCAGTGCCCTTTCCGCGCAGACGAAAATTACATCTCCGACCAGACTTCCCGGAACACCGGACATGACTGTACTAAACTTTCAGTAATTATTGAAGACTTTTCTTGGCGAGGAGGATTCGCGGTGCCAAAGTCCACGGACCTGCAGCAGTCAGCTGAACAACTCGCCTTGGTGCTCAGCAGTCACGGCATGCAAAAGATGACCGCGCGCGTGCTCGCCACCCTGCTGTTCAGCGAACAACCCAGCGTCACGATGGCCGAATTGGCCGAGACCCTGCAGGCCAGCGCCGGGGCGATCTCGGGTTCGCTCAAGATGCTCACGTCCGTCGGCCTGGCCGAGCGGGTTCCCGCCCCGGCTAGCCGGCGCGAGCACTTCCGCTTACGCGACGACGCGTGGGCGGTTCTGTTCACCAGCCAGAACGAGACGATCGCAGCAATGCAGGCCGCCGCGGACACCGGGATCGCCGCCGCCGACCGCTCCAGCCCGGCCCACCACCGACTGACTCAGATGCGCGATTTCTATACATTCCTGATGGCCGAACTTCCCGCTGTCCTTGACCGCTGGCAGCAGCAGAACGATCAGGGAAGCAAGCCGACCTGACGGTAGACAGCCCGCAGATAGCGGCGCATCTCCTCGGCATCGGGAGGGTCGGGTTGCAGCACGCGGTAGGTGATCGCACCGACCATCATGTCGATCGCCACGTCGAAATCGGTGTCGGCAGCCACAGTTCCGCACTCGCGTGCGCGCTCAAGTAAGCGAGCGGCGACCTTCCGGCGCGGCGCGATGTAGCGGTCCCAGTACCCCGCCATGAGTGCAGGATGACTGACCGCCGACCCGAGGACTCGGGCCACCAGCGCGCGGTAATGCGGCGTGGTCGTCGTGACGGCGGCGCTTTCGATGGCCGCCTCGACGAGTTCGTAGGGCGACTCGACATCGATCTCCCCCGGTGAGGCCCAGCCCACCTCTTCGGCGACCAATGTCTCCATGGCCGCGGCGATCAACTCTTCCTTGGCCGACCACCGCCGGTAGATGGTCGGCTTGCCGACGCCGGCGCGCTTGGCGATCTGCTCGATGCTGGAACCTTCGACACCGCGCTCGATGAAGAGGTCGAGCGCCGCCTGCAGGATCGCGCGATCAGCCCCCGCGTCGCGTGGCCGGCCCCGGCCGATCGGCATGGTCATCGCGCCGACCCTGAGCTCAAAGCTGTTGCCAGCCAACGGTCGAGGCCCGCACCGTCGGCAGGGCTCCCCCGCCAGGCGAGGTGGGCGTCGGGCCTGATCAGCATGGCCTCTGAGCCATCGTGCCGAAGCACCACGACGAACTCGCCGAGCCGCCGTGCCGATTCGATGCCGACGGAAGCGCCGCCGGGGAGCAGCAAGGCCCACTGCCCGCCGAGTTCACTGTGCAACTGGGTGGCGGCGCCGTCCGCGCGCGTGCACCGCCGGTCGGCAATGCGATCCCCTGGTCGCGGTTTGTGGCCACGACCGCCGAGCGGGCCTTTGCGATAGCTCACCCACAGCTGCGACGCGGTGTACGTCGTCCACCGCTGGATGAACGGAAGACCGAAGAGCCGGGTCGCCACGTGGTCGCGCACGAAGCGGCCGAGCGGATTACTGGCGACGTTGACCCGCGTCACCGCGCTGGTGCCGCGGAGCACCTCGGTGGCCAGGGGCCTGCGCTCGGCCTCATACGTGTCGATCAGTTTGTCGGAGGCCAACTTTCGTACCACCAGGGCGAGTTTGAATGCCAGATTCTCGGCGTCGCCGATACCGGTCAGCATGCCCTGCCCGCCGAACGGCGCGTGGGCATGCGCGGCGTCCCCGGCGATGAGTATGCGCCCGTTCCGGTATCGGTCGGCGAGCCTGCGGTGCACGGTGAACACCGACAGCCATTCGGCGTCTCCGACGGTGACGTTGCGCCCGGTCCGCTGCGGCAGAACCTGTTTGACCCGCGCCAGAATCTCGCTGTCGCTCGGCTTTTGACCCGAAGTCGGGTCGTAGACGAACAAGCGCCAGAGATCGTCACGACCGCCCGGGTCCGGCATCGGCATCGCGCCGAGGATTCCGTCGGGATGGATCCAGCCACTCGTGCCGCTGCGGTCCACATCCCAGTCCAGGTGCACATCGGCCAGCAGGAAACGTTCAGAGAGTTTGACGCCGGGAAAGCCGATGCCCGCCTGCTGCCTGGTCACCCCAGCGGTGCCGTCACACCCGACGACCCACTGGGCGCGGATCTCGTCACCGTCACCCAGTTCCGCCACCGCGGTGGCACCGTCCTGACGCACGCCCACGACCGCCCGACCCCACTCCGGTTCCACGCCGAGCTGAGCCAGTCGAGCCCGCAGCGCTGCCTCGATCTTGGCCTGCGACACCACCATGGGCGGGGCGGCCGTCCGCATGCCGGGATCGCCGAACTCCAGGGTCATCACCGGCCGGTCGCCCAGGTAGTTGGTGATGCGCATGGCCCGCAACGACTCGTCCGGCAGGGTGCCCAGGGCACCGATCCGGCCCAACACCTCCGAGCCGCGGGCGTGCAGGAAATTGGCGCGTGACGTCGTCGCCGGACTCGGCGCGCGGTCCACGACGCGCACCGAAAGACCATGCAGGCGCAGCGAACAGGCCAGGGTCAGGCCGGTCGGCCCGGCTCCGACCACGACGACTTCGGGATCGGTGGCGGTCATGGCGAATATATTAACGATACGGTGCCGTAAAGAAACGGATCATTGCAAAACGGCTGCTGTCGAACCTCTTGCCAAAGCCTCTGGCCAATTACTAGGATATGCAAGTATCTCGGGTGAGCCCCGAGTTGCCACCACTGCGCACAATCCTGGACGGAATGTCATGACTACACAGATCCCCCACTTCATCAACGGCCAGCGCTCCACCGCCGGGTCGACCCGTACCGCCGATGTGCTCAACCCCAGCACCGGCGAGGTGCAGGCACAGGTGGTGCTGGCCTCGGCCGCCGATGTCGACGCCGCCGTCGCCGGTGCCGTCGAGGCCCAGAAGGAATGGGCCGCCTACAACCCGCAGCGCCGCGCCCGGGTGCTGATGAAGTTCATCGAACTGGTGCACCAGCACGCGGATGAGTTGGCCGAGATGCTGTCCCTGGAGCACGGCAAGACCGTCGCCGACTCACACGGCGACATCCAGCGCGGGCTTGAGGTCATCGAGTTCTCGGTCGGCATCCCCCACCTGCTCAAGGGCGAGTTCACCGAGGGCGCGGGCACCGGCATCGACGTGTACTCGATCCGCCAGCCCCTCGGCGTCGTCGCGGGCATCACCCCGTTCAACTTCCCCGCGATGATCCCGCTGTGGAAGGCCGGCCCGGCGCTGGCATGCGGAAACGCGTTCGTACTCAAGCCTTCCGAGCGTGATCCCTCGGTCCCGCTGCGGCTGGCCGAGCTGTTCATCGAGGCTGGCCTGCCCGCCGGCGTGTTCCAGGTGGTGCAGGGCGACAAGGAAGCCGTCGACGCGATCCTGGAGCACCCGGACATCAAGGCTGTCGGCTTCGTCGGCAGCTCCGACATCGCGCAGTACATCTACTCGGGCGCGGCCGCGCACGGCAAGCGGGCCCAGTGCTTCGGCGGCGCCAAGAACCACATGATCGTGATGCCCGACGCCGATCTGGACCAGGCCGTCGACGCGTTGATCGGCGCCGGCTACGGCAGTGCGGGCGAGCGTTGCATGGCCATCAGTGTCGCGGTACCGGTCGGTGAAGAGACCGCGAACCGCCTCCGCAACCGGCTCGTCGAGCGGGTCAACCAGCTGCGGGTCGGTCACAGCCTCGACCCCAAGGCCGACTACGGGCCACTGGTCACGGGCGCCGCGTTGGAGCGGGTGCGCGACTACATCGGCCAGGGCGTCGACGCCGGCGCCGAGCTCGTGGTGGACGGCCGCGAACGGGCAAGCAGCGAGCTGACTTTCGGCGACGCCAGCCTGGAGAAGGGCTACTTCATCGGCCCCACCCTGTTCGACAACGTCACCACCGACATGTCGATCTACACCGACGAGATCTTCGGCCCGGTGCTGTGCATCGTCCGGGCGCATGACTACGAAGAGGCGCTGAAACTGCCGTCGGAGCACGAGTACGGCAACGGCGTGGCGATCTTCACCCGCGACGGCGATGCCGCCCGCGACTTCGTCTCCCGCGTGCAGGTCGGCATGGTCGGCGTCAACGTGCCGATCCCGGTGCCGGTGGCCTACCACACCTTCGGCGGCTGGAAGCGGTCCGGTTTCGGCGATCTCAACCAGCACGGGCCGCATTCGATCCTGTTCTACACCAAGACCAAGACCGTCACCGAGCGGTGGCCGTCGGGCATCAAGGATGGCGCCGAGTTCGTCATCCCGACCATGAAGTAGCTAACCCGTGAATCTGAACGACCCGTACAGCCTGAGCGAGGACGACCGTGTCATCACCGACACGGCGGCCGCGTTCGCCGAAAAGCGCATCGCGCCATACGCGTTGGAATGGGATGAGACCCATCACTTCCCGACTGACGTATTGCGCGAGGCGGCCGAACTCGGCATGGGCGCCATCTACTGCGGCGAGGACGCCGGCGGCAGCGGGCTGCGCCGCCTGGATGCGGTACGCATCTTCGAGCAGCTCGCGGTCGCCGACCCCACCCTGGCGGCATTCCTGTCCATCCACAACATGTGTGCGTGGATGGTCGACAGCTTCGGCACCGAGGACCAACGCAAGACCTGGGTGCCCAGGCTGGCGTCGATGGAAGCCATCGCCAGCTACTGCCTGACCGAACCGGGCGCCGGTTCGGACGCGGCGGCATTGCGAACCAGGGCGGTGCGCGACGGCGACGACTGGGTGCTCGACGGGGTCAAGCAGTTCATCTCCGGCGCAGGCAGCTCCGACGTGTACGTGGTGATGGCCCGGACGGGAGCGGACGGACCGAAGGGCATCTCCGCGTTCGTCGTCGAAAAGGACGCGGCGGGGCTGAGTTTCGGCGCGCAGGAGCAGAAGATGGGCTGGAACGCCCAGCCCACCGCCCAGGTGATCTTCGAAGGGGTGCGGGTTCCGGCCGACGCCCTCCTGGGCGGCACCGAGGGCACCGGGTTCGGGATCGCGATGAACGGTCTGAACGGCGGTCGGATCAACATCGCGGCCTGCTCGCTGGGCGGCGCGCAGGCCGCCTACGACAAGACGCTGAGCTACCTGGCCGACCGCCAGGCGTTCGGCGGGGCCCTGCTCGACGAGCCGACCATCCGGTTCACCCTCGCCGACATGGCCACCGGATTGGAGACGTCCCGAAACATGTTGTGGCGGGCGGCATCCGCGCTGGATGCCAACCACCCCGACAAGGTCACGTTGTGTGCGATGGCCAAGCGGTACGTCACCGACACCTGCTATGAGGTGGCCGATCAGGCGCTGCAGCTGCACGGCGGCTACGGCTATCTGCGTGAGTACGGTCTGGAGAAAATCGTCCGGGATCTGCGGGTGCACCGCATCCTTGAGGGCACCAACGAAATCATGCGCGTGGTCATCGGTCGCTCGGAATCGAGCCGCGCCCGCAACTCTGCATAGGAGACGTACGTGAGCACGATCGCGTTCTTGGGGCTGGGCAACATGGGCGGGCCGATGGCCGCCAACCTGGTAACCGCCGGGCACACCGTGCGCGGTTTCGACCCGGTGCCCGCCGCGCAGGAGGCGGCAAAGACCAACGGCGTCAACGTGTTCGCCACCGGCGCCGAGGCAGTCAGCGGTGCTGACGTGGTGATCACCATGCTGCCCAACGGCGCATTGGTGAAGAGCTGCTACGCCGAGGTGCTGCCCGCGGCTGCCGACGGGGCCTTGTTCATCGACAGCTCCACGATCTCCGTCGACGACGCCCGCGAGGTGCACAAGGTGGCCCTCGAGCACGGCTTCGCCCAGCTCGACGCCCCGGTCTCCGGCGGCGTCAAGGGCGCGGTGGCAGGGACGCTGGCGTTCATGGTCGGCGGTACCGATGAAGCAGTCGACGCCGCGCGGCCTGTGCTGGAACCCATGGCGGGCAAGATCATCCACTGCGGCGCCGCCGGCGCCGGCCAGGCCGCCAAGGTGTGCAACAACATGGTGCTGGCGGTGCAGCAGATCGCTGTCGGCGAGGCATTCGTCCTCGCCGAAAAGCTCGGTCTGGACAAACAGGCACTGTTCGACGTGATCACCGGTGCAACCGGCAACTGCTGGGCCGTTCACACGAATTGCCCAGTGCCCGGGCCGGTTCCGACCTCCCCGGCCAACAATGATTTCAAGCCGGGGTTCGCGACCGCGCTGATGAACAAGGATCTGGGGCTGGCGATGGCCGCCGTGCAATCCACGGGCTCATCGGCCCCGCTGGGCACGCATGCGGCTGAGATCTACGCGAAGTTCGCGGAGTCGCACGCCGACAAGGACTTCAGCGCCGTGATCGAGACGCTCCGCAGCTGACGGCGCGGAAACCTATGCAGCAGTCGGGCTGCGCTGAACCCACCACTGGGTGTGCAGGCGCTGGCAGGCCGGTAGCCGCAGTGCATCGGGGCCGGCGAAGTCCGGCCGCACCGCAACCGCGCCGGGTGAAACCGCTCCGGCGTCGGGGTCGATCACCACGCCCGCCATCCCCGCGGCGTTGGCCGACCGCAGGCCCGCGGCCGAGCCGACCATGGCCAATGCGTCGTGGCCTGCCACACCCAGCTCGTCCAGCGCATGCCGGTACAGCTCGGCGCCGGGTTCACTCACGTCATCGGTGGTGACGACGGTTTCCACCAGGCCATCCCCGACGAGCTGGCGCACCAGGGGTTCGGCCCAGCGCCGACGGCCTGCGGCCACCACCCCGACCGGCAGCCCGGCCAGGAACGCGTCGTTCATCAGATCCTCCAGACCCGGCCGCGGCGTCAGGCCGGCGTCGAGGATCATCTCGTCGAACATCATGTCCTTGGTCATGCAGATCTCGTCGGCGAGGACTTCGGTGAGCACGTCGCAGTCCGGGCCAACGCACCGCTTGCGCAGCTCGGCGGTGACCCGCTGGCGCTCGTCGTGCAGCGCGAGAAGCTGCTGGTAACGCGCGACACCCCATTGAATGGGCAGACCGTGCGCGGCGAAGGCGGCGTTGAAGACGACGCGATGTCCGTCGACGTCCAGATCCGACAACGCATCGAGGTCCAGGATCACCGCACGCAGTGGATGGGCACTCGGATCAGGCTGCGAACAGTCCCACCAGAACCGCCCGGCCCGCCATGACTTCTCTTGTGTTGACGACACCCCATGAGAGTGGCCCACGTCACATCGGTCGCGCGTCCCCCCTACGGGGGATTGGGCCGGTCAAGTTGATCTACCGACTGCGGTACCACCCTTAGGGTGATGCCATGGCGCCCTCCAATCCAGTGCGCCTTGTGCTGGTCGACGACCACGAAATGGTCATCGAGGGTCTCAAGGCCATGCTTGCTGCGTTCAACGACCGGGTCGAGGTGGTCGGTCAGGCCGTCGGCGCGGAGCGGGCGCTGAGCGTCATCGAGACGCTGGACCCCGACATCGTGTTGTGCGACGTCCGCATGGAGGGTTCCAGCGGGCTGGATCTGTGCCGGGTGCTGCGCGAGCGCGATCCGGACCGCAAGGTGGTCATGCTGTCGGTCTACGACGATGAGCAATACCTGTTCCAGGCGCTGCGGGTGGGTGCGTCGGGGTATCTGCTCAAGAGCATCAGCAGTGACGAGCTGGTCCGTCAGATCGAATTCGCCCACAGCGGGCAGACGGCGATCGATCCGGGGATGGCGGCACGGGCGGCGGGTACCGCGGCCCGCCTGCAACGCGACGAGTTCTGGCCCGGTGTCCGGCAGGGACTGACCCAGCGCGAGAGCGAGATCCTGTCCTTCGTGGTCGCGGGGCTGTCCAACCGCGGGGTCGCCAACAAGCTGGTGATCGGCGAGGAAACCGTGAAGACCCACCTGCGCTCCATCTACCGCAAGCTCGGGGTCAGCGACCGGGCGGGCGCGGTGGCCACTGCACTGCGAGAGGGCATCTACCAGTGAGTACGGAGAAGCCGGGACGCGACGCGACCTCCGAACCGGGCCCCATCGAGCTGACCGCCGAGGGAGAACTGGCGCTGCTGCGCGAGCTCATCCGGGCCGCATCGAGCGGTCCTGGAGTGGAGCCGCTAGCCGCCGCGGCGGCCCGGATGATCACCGCGTCGACCGCCACCGATGTCTGCTTCGTGCACGTTCTCGACGATTCCGAGCGCGCCCTGACGCTGGCCGGGGCCACGCCACCGTTCGATGCCGAGATCGGCAAGATCCGGCTGCCGCTCGGGCAGGGCATCTCGGGGTGGGTGGCCAGCCACCGGCAGCCCGTGGTGATCAGCCACGACAAGGAGTCCGATCCGCGCTACATGCCCTTCGAATCGCTGCGTGGGCGTGACTTCACCTCGATGGTGTCGGTCCCGATGGAGACCGGTCCGGGTGGGCTGGTCGGAGTGCTGAACGTGCACACCGTCGACCGCCGTGAGTTCACCCCGCGCGACGTGGAATTGCTGTTGGTGATCGGCCGGCTCATCGCCGGCGCGTTGCACCAGGCCCGGCTGCACCGACAGCTGGTGGCGCGCGAGCGCGCACACGAGAATTTCGTCGAGCAGGTGATCGAGGCGCAGGAACTCGAGCGGCGCCGGCTGGCCGGCGATATTCACGACGGCATCTCGCAGCGGTTGGTGACGCTGTCGTACCGGCTCGACGCCGCGGCCCGCGCGGTCGACCCCGAGACGGTGGCCGAACAGCTGGCGGCGGCCCGCGAACTGGTCGCGCTGACACTGCAGGAGGCCAGGGCCGCGATCAGCGGGCTGCGTCCGCCGGTACTCGACGATCTCGGCCTGTCGGGCGGGCTGGCCAGCCTGGCCCGCTCGATCCCGCGAATCCCCATCGACGTCGACCTCGCCGAGACCCGGGTGCCCGACCATATCGAGCTGGCGTTGTACCGCATCGCCCAGGAATGCCTGCAGAACGTGGTCAAACACGCCGAGGCGGACCGGGCCCGGCTCACCTTCTCGGTCGACGACGGGGTGGCCCGGCTCGAAATCGTCGACGACGGAAAAGGATTCGATACCTTCGAGCATCCGCTGGGCAGTGACGAGATGGGCGGCTACGGGTTGTTGTCGATGGCCGAGCGGGCCGAGATCGTCGGCGGCCGGCTGCACATCCGGTCGAGGCCGGGCGCGGGTACGACGGTGACCGCAGCCATCCCGCTGCCTTCGGTGATCGAGTAGCGACCGAATCAGCTCTCCTGAAGGTGCGCCCGCACCGCGGGCACGGCGCGGGCGATCAGCTCCTCGGTCGGTTGCGACGCGATCGGCTCGATGCGCAGGATGTGGCGCAGATAGGCGATGCCCAGCAGCTGGCCCATGGCCAGATCAACCCGTAGTTCCGCGTCGGCACCGCTCAGGGCGGTGGCGATCTGCGGGTAGAGCCGCTGCTCGATGAACTGACGGACCAGGGCTGCCGATTCCTCGTGGGTGGCCGCGCCGCGCAGGATCGCCAACAGGGGCGAGCGGGTGTCGGGGTGCTCCCAGAGTCCGAAGAAGGCCTCGGTCAGACGTTCGGCGAGACGGTCGGGGCCGTCGTCGAGGATGCGTCCGCTGAACTTTTCGGGGTCGAACGGCCAGCCGACGGTGGCCCGGAACAGGTCGGCCTTGCTGCCGAAGTAATGCCGGATCAGGGCCGGATCGACCTGTGCGGCCGCCGCGATGTCGCGTAGTGAGGTCTTGTCGTAGCCGCCCTCGGCGAACATCCGTCGGGCGGTGGCCACCAGCTCGTCACGGGTTCCGGGCTGTCCCGGTCGGCGTCCACGTGGCGGCATAATTCCGAAATTCTACAGTCGTTGACTTCTTGGTCGGGCCAGGATTACGCTCGGATCATTAATTCCACAATTGAGGAGTTATCAGATGCCCGCTCCGCGATGGGTCGCCCATGCCAACAAGATCGGCCTCAACAAGCTCACCCAGTTCATCGCGCCATGGGCGCCGGGGTGGGCCGTTGTCATCCACCGGGGGCGCAAGTCCGGCCGCACCTTCCGGACGCCGCTGTGGGCGTTCCGCCGACAGCACGGCTATGTCATCGCGCTGACCTACGGCTCCCAGGCGGACTGGGTACGCAATGTGCTGGCCGCCGGCGGGTGCGAGTTGGAGGCGCGACGTCATATCTACCGGCTGACCGCGCCCGAGGTGTACCACGACGACAAAGCCACGGACATGCCCGCGTTCATCCGCTTCATGCTGCGCCGGGTGATCAAGGCCCCGGAGTTCCTCAGCCTCCGGTTCGCGGACCAGCTGTGATGTCAACTAGCCGCCGAGTTTCCCGGCAAGTTCGGGGCACTCGTATTTGAGCGCCACGTTCACGATCGTCATGAGCGCGTCCGGCGGCAGCTTGCTACCCATCTGGGTCAGCACGTTGACGACATCCTGCTTGGTCTTGTTGAAGCTGCCGCCGGCCATGATGCAGGCCATCATCAGCTGATCACCGATGGCGTTGTCAGAACCCCGGATGCCGGCGGCGCGGACCTCGGCGAACGCTTCCGGCGGCAACCCCGCCGAACCGCGCGGCGAACCGGCGGTCGGTCTGGGGACCTGAGTGAGAGTTCGCTTGGGCGCCTTCGATGTCGCCGTGAACGGCGTGACGTCATCGGGGGCGGTGGCCGTCCCGGAGGTCGTGGTACTACAGGCCGCCATCAGTACGACAGCGACGGCGCCGAGCGCCGCACCCACCCGCTTGGCGTCCATCGGCACTCCCCTCCACTGCGTTCAACGCTAGTGGGGGTAGCCACAAAGCCGACTCAGAAATCACCGGAGTGTCGGCGCAGGGTCTCGATCGATGTGACCAGCGCACGTGACTGCTCGTCCGACATCCCGACATCGGCGAACACCTGCTCGTTCAAGGTCACCGTGGCGTCCTCGACCGTCGACCGCCCGAGTTCGGTGAGGCGCACCAGCGTGGTGCGCCCATCGGTCGGGTGCGGGACCCGTTCCACCAGACCGTTGGCTTCCAGGCGCCGGATCGCGTGCGTGACGCTGGTGACGTGCACCTGAAGGCGATCGGAGGCCTTCGTGATCGGTAGCGCGCCGGACCGGCTGAAAGCCAGGAGACGCAGCAGTTCGAACCGGGAGAAGCTCAGATCGTATGGCCGCAGCGCGGTCTCCACCCGGGCCAGCAGGATCTGGTGGGCCCGCATCACCGAGGTCACCGCGACCATCCCGCCGGCCACCTCGCCCCAACCGGCCGCCTCCCAGTTGGCGCGGGCCTGCGCGATCGGGTCACGCTTGTCTGGTGGCGAGGTCACGCCTCTTCTTACCGCATCGCCCGGCGGGTACCGCGCATTCTGCAGGCATCGGGTCCGGCCGGCCGGTCCTCAACTCGCGGCGGTCACCGCGCTCAGCACCGCCCGGGTGGACTGCCGGGATCCCACGGTGATCCGCACCCCGCCGTCGGCGTAGTGACGCAATTGCAGTCCGCTGCCGTCGAACACCTCCGGCCACGACGTCGGCCGGCCCGGCAGGAACAGGAAGTTGGCCTGCCCGTCGGTGCTGTAGACGCCGAGCGCCCGCAACCGCATCTGCAGATAACGCCGTTCCGCGGCGATCATCCGGATACGTTGACGCAGTTGATTTTCCGCAGAATAGGACGCCGCGACCGCCACCTGGGCACTGATCCCGATCCCGAACGGCAACTGCATCCGCCACAGGTCGCGGGCGAGATCCGGTGCGCAGAACCCATAGCCGATCCGAAGCCCGGCCAAACCGTAGGCCTTCGAAAAGGTGCGCACCACCACGACATTGCCGAACCGGGCAACCAGGCTCGGTCCGTCGATGCGGTGCTCGGCGGCCAGGAACTCCACATACGCCTCGTCCAACAGGACGACGGTGTCCAAGGGCAGCCGGGTCAGGAAGCGCTCGATCTCGTCGGCCGGTTCGATCGTGCCGGTCGGGTTGTGCGGCCGGCACACCGCCACCACCCTGGCCCGCCCGGCGGCCTCGGCCAGCGCGTCGAGGTCGTGCCGTCCGTGTTCGTCGAGTGGAACGGTCACCGTCCGCAGCCGTGCCATCTGCGCGAAGATCGGATAGCCGTCGAAGGTGGGAGTCGCCATCACCATGGTGTCGCCGGGGCTGGTCACCGCATGCAGCACCTGCATGATGACCCCGGTCGCGCCGGCTCCGACGATCACCTGCTCCTCGGCTATCCCGTCATGGCGGGCGATCAGCGAGCGCAACCGCTGCGGCAGGAACTCCGGATACCGGTTGGCGGCCTCATCGCACGCCCGCAATGCCGAACGCACTGCGGGCAACGGCGGAAAAGGGCATTCGTTGAGCGACAGTGCCAGCGGGTTGACCGCCTGCGGCAGCGCCCCGACAGCGTCGAGCAGTGCCGAGCGGGGAGCCACCATCACGCGTTCCCAGAGTCGCCGCGACCGCCCCAGCGCACGGCCGCGGCGCCGGCGAAGTCACCGGCGTGAGCGAAGGCGGCCATCAGCACGGTGTCGCCGGCCTTCACCCGACCGCCGGTGACGGCCCGGTCGAAGTTGACCGGAATGCCTGCGGCGAACAGGTTTCCGCAATCATCAAAAGTATCGACGTGTCTCGATTCGGGCAGCTCCAGCGCGTCGCGCCAGTTCCGCAGGAACACGCGATTGGGCTGGTTGGTCACGAGCAGGTCGATATCCTTGGGCTGCACCCCGATTCGGTCGCAGACCGTATAGGACACCTCGGGCACCTGTCGGTTGCCCCGTGCCAGCACCTTGGTGATCTTGCTCTCGGTAAACCCGATGCAAGCCTCCCCCGGGCCGGCCTGCCACCATTTGCGCGGCGGGTCCATGACGACGGTCATGTCGCCCGCGTACTCCCCGTAGGTGCGGCATTCGACGTCGAGGATGGGTGACCGGTCGGACAGCGTCACCAACCCGACCGCGGCCCCATCGCCGGGAACCGCCGCCTGCGCCTTGCTCCGGATGGTCTCCTGGTCGAACACCTGGCCCGCCGAGTTCTGGGCGATCGCGATCACCGCGGTCCGGCCCTCACCCGAACGCAGCAGGGTGCGCGCCACTTTGAGCGCCAGCACGAACGCGGCACAGCCGCCGTTGTGCAGGTCGATCACCCAGTTGGGCTTCATGCCCAGCCGATGGGCCATGCCGCCGCCGCCACCATAGAATGGCATGTCGGGCAGTTGGGTGTGAGTGATCAAGACGTCGGCCCCGGTGATGGCATCTGCACCGTGCCGCTCGATCAATCCGGCGGCAGCCCGCTCGACCATGTCGATCGCGGTTTCGTCGGGCCCGACGTGATGACGGAACCGCGGGGCTCGGAACATCACGTTCTCGGCCAACTCGTCGGTTTCGGCGAACCCGGCGTAGTAGTCGGCACTGACCGGGTCACCGGGCAGGTAGGTAGATACATCGATGAGGCTGACGGGTGTCTGCGCAGTCATGGCTGGACCTCACTTCATCCAGGCCGGGGTGACCGACAGGCCGTTGCGGTGCCGGTATTCGGCGATTGCCTTGAGGTTTCGCAGTTCCAGTAGGTGTCCGGGGCCGAACATGTCCCAGAAATCCCCCACCCACACCGGGCGGGCCGGGGGTGCGGTCTCCGGGTAGGGGTTCTCGTCGTAGAACGGATGATGGCAATTCGTCCACAGCACAACCGAACCCGGCTTGTCGAAGACCACCTGCGCGTCGACGATGCGCATCAGGTAGATCATCCACAGGTGCTTTCCCTGATCCCAGGCGCAGTGGTAGTCGACGGTCAGCGCGTCGCGGTGGGCCACCGTGCGGGTGTAGATCTCACTGCCTGGCCCCGACGGCCCGGCGCCGAGCCGGTCGTGGGCCAGCCACAGCCCGGGCTCCTCGGTCGGGGTGAAACCACGCAGGCTGTAGGTCCACTCCTCCAGGCAGCGGGTGTCGGACAGGTAGTCGAACAACTCGTCGGGTGGGCACTCGATGAAGTCGTTGACCGTGCAGTATTGACCGAACACCTGGTCGTGCGGGTAGACCGACCGCATCATGTCCATGATGATCGGGGTGGCCTGCTCCTTGGGCGAGGTCTCGATCCGGATGAGGCCGTCCAGCGGGGTGGGGGTACCCCGATGGACCGTGATGTCTTCAAGCGCGGGCAGTGACATGGGTCCTGTTCTCCTCTGGATTGGAAGGGTCGTCTGGATTGGAATGGGCACTGTCGGCGGCGAGAAATGCTGCGAACGGCGGGATTTCGTCGGCTGAACATTCGATGCTGAGTACCGACGGACCGTCGGTGTCCAGTGCCATACCCAACGCCCGGGGCAGTTGGCCGACGTCGGCGACGTCGTAGGCGGGCAGGCCGGGGAACATCGCGGCCAGCCCGGCACCGAGCCGGCTCGGGCCGAACCTGTTGTACGAGTAGCGGTCCTCATAGAACAGCTGCTCACGGGTGACGCACATGGCGTGCGCGTGGTTGTCGAACAGCACGAAGGTGATCGGCAGCCGGTACTGCATCGCGGTGTGAATCTCCATGCCGTGCATGAAGAATGAGCCGTCACCGGCGATCACGACGGTGCGCCTTGCGGTGCCGGTGGTGGCTGCATCAGCGGCGCGGTGAAACGTCATCCCGATCCCGGCTCCGAAGCTGTAGCCCATGCCGCCCATGCCCAGCGCCACCATGAAGCGGCCGTCACGGCGGGCGGGCAAGTAGTGGATGGCCGAGGCCCCCACGTTGCCGGCGTCGACGACGATATCGGTGCCGTCGGCCAGGTCTGCGTCGAGCACGGCCATCGCGTCGCGGTACCGGATACCGGGACCGTGGTGGTCCGGTGGGCGCAGTTCGGTGCGCGGCAGGTGGTCGGGCACCCGGACCTGGGTCGGACGGCCCGCCCCGGACAACGCGCGGGCCAGCTGTGTCAACGATTCCCGCAGGTCGCCCGAGTGGACATGGGTGCACGACGGATAGGGCACCTGGGCGCCGATCGAGTAGGTCGGTACCGAACCCAGCACGCTGTCGAGACCGGCCCGCGCCGTCACCGTCATGCGGGTTCCCACCAGCAGGCACAATGCACTCTGACCTGCGGCGGCAGGTACCCCGGGGTGCCCCATCACACCGGCTACCCCCAGCGCGGAGGACGAGCCGAGTCCCGGGGTGCCGGCCACGTCTTTGGCATCGGGCACCGTGGCCACCCGGGCACGCAGTGTGGCCCGAAGTCGTTCGAGTTCGGCGCGGGCGTCGTCGCGGGCCACCTGCTCGCCGGCGATGATCGTGATCGGCCCGTCGGCCCGGCGCAACGCCTCTTCGAGCACCTGCGGATCGCCGAAGTGGATGCCCGCCCCGGCCGGGTGGACGCTCCCGTTGGCTCGCCCGTTGACGCGGCTTCCGTCCACCCCTGCCACCTCGGCCTGCTGAACGTCCTTGGGCAGCAACAGGACCGCGGGTCCGCCGGTTCGGGCGGCTGCCAGCGCCTCGGGCAGCGCCGTGAGAATGTCGCCGGGTGTCAGCACCCTGCGGCAGTACACCGAGACCGCCGAGAACAGGGCGTACGCGTCCAGGCTCCCGTTGTCGCCACTGGTGTCCTGGAAGGCCCCGCGGCCGTCGAGCGTTGTCGGTGCCTGCCCGATCAGGGCCAGCACCGGAACCCGGCTGGCCAGGGACTCACCGAGGCCGGGCACGGTGTTGAGGCAACCGCCACCGGACGTCGCCGCCACCACGCCGATCCCGGCGCCGCTGCGGCTGTAGCCGTCCGCCATTGTGGCAGCGGAGAATTCGTGTTTGGCCAGCACCGCGGTGATGTCGTCCCGAAAGTACGCCGCATCGTAGAGGTCCTCGATGTTGGCGCCGTCCACACCGAAGAGGTGCGAGATCCCATTTGCCGCCAGGGACCCGACGATGTGGTCCACCACCCTGTGCGCCTTGACCATGTGTCACCTACTTCCGTGCTCTGCCAGTGACACGACCCGTGGGCGGCGGCGGTTCACCGTGGGGGCGGATTCGTCCGAACTCCCGGCGACACCGCAGGAAATGTTCAGGACACCATCAAGATCAGCCGGAACCGAGGGGGATAGTGGAGGGCAGGGGTCGTTGGGATCGGAGGCATCGGATGGCACAGCCGGGTATCGATTGGGAAGACGCCTATCGTCAGGAAACCCCGCCGCCGTGGAGCATCGGTGCCCCACAGCCCGAGCTCGCGCGATTGATCGAGCAGGGCAAGGTTCGCGGCGAGGTGCTCGACTCCGGATGCGGCCATGCCGCACTCTCGCTGGCCCTGGCCGAACGGGGTTTCACCGTGGTCGGACTGGATGCCAGCCCGACGGCGATCGCAGCGGCAGTCGCCGCCGCAGCCGAACGTGGCCTGACCACAGCCAGTTTCGCGCAGGCCGACATGACCACCTTCACCGGTTATGACGGCAGGTTCGACACCGTGATCGACAGTGGCCTTCTGCACGCGCTACCGATCGACGGGCGCCGCCCCTACATCCAGGCCATCCACCGGGCCTCGGCACCGGACGCGAAGCTGTACATCCTGGCCTTCGCGACAAGGCCCTTCGGCGGTGACGCTCCCGGACCCAACGGCTTCACCGCCGACGAACTGCGCGACACCGTCGCCACCTGTTGGACCGTCGACGAGGTGCGCCCGGCCAAGCTGTACGGCAACGACAACCCAGCCGGCGGACCGGCGTCAGCGCCCGGGGTGGAGCGTGACGGCGCCGGTCACATCGTGATGTCCGGCTTTCTGCTGAGCGCGCACAAAGAACCCGAGCTGCCCCGAGCGCCGTAGCCAAACGGACGCTCGGCGCTCAGAGCTGCTTTTCGAGCAGTACCTTGCCCTCGGGCGACGTAACCAGTTGCACCGCAGCGATATCCGACATCGGCATCTGAGTGTTGCCGCTGGGCAGCGCAGTGGCGCCGGACAACCCGATCCACGTCGCGACCTCGTTGCGGCTGCCGTCCCTGCCGATCACCATCATGCCGAGGTTCTGCGGGGGCGCGTCCTGCTTACCCCAGCTGCCATAACTGCAGGCCATGTCGATGCGAGTGCCCCAGGAGTAACTGGTCATCGCGATGCTGGCGTTGATGGGCGTATCGGAGACCTTGCTCATCGCCAGCATCTGGGCGCTCTGCTGCTCGGAGCCGCTGTGCAGGCCGAACACCTCGGGCCGGATGCCGACCACCACACCGAGCGCCAGCAGTGCAGCGGCCACGCCCACGGCTGCCGTGGTCACCCAGCGGGACCGACGCCGGCCCCAGCTGACCTTGGCCAGGACGGACTGCAGCACCTCGGGCCGCAGCGGCGGATCGGGCTCTTCGGATTCGAGGGCGAGCACGTCGTCGAGATCGAGCATGGCCAGTAGCGCGGGCATGCCGGTCAACTCGGCCACCGCGGAACGGCACTGCGCACAGCCGTCCAGATGAGCCTCGTACTCGCGTCGCTCGCTGCTTTCCAACGAACCCAGCACGTAGGCCGCATCCCAGGTCCGGTACTTGTCGAACTCGACCGGATCAGGGATGTGGGGCACACCGAACTGTGTCATCGTGTCACCCCCATCTCCTGCAAGTTCAGTCTCAGCGCGCGTACCGCATAGTGCAGCCGCGATTTCACGGTGCCCTCGGGTATCTGCAGATCGTCCGCGATCTGCCCGGTGGTCCAGCCCTGGTAGTACGCCCGGCGGACCACTGCCCGGTGTTCGTCGGAAAGTTGGCTCAATGCCGTGGTCAGGAGGATTCGGTCCAACGCGTTGTCCACTTTGTCAGGGGTGGCGGCAGCCTTCGAATGCTCTGCCACCTGTTCGGGGTCGGACACCCCGGTTTCGTTCCGAAAGCGGGCGCTCCGGCGTTCATCAATGATCATGTTTCGCGCCACCGTAAACAACCACGCCCGTGCCGAACGGTCGGTGTCGGCGGTGACATCTGGGTGACGCCACGCACGCAGCAACGTTTCCTGCACCACATCCTCGGCCCGGGCCCGATCACCCGTGAGCCGCAGGGCGTAGCGCCATAGCGCAGCAGCATGCTCGTCGTAGAGCACCCGCATCATGGCGGCCTCCGGATCATCCACTTCCCTACCTCCGTCTGTGACACGACGTTGGTGGCGATCCGGTTCAATTAGAACCTTTGCGCGCCGGCTGACACCAGCGATGGCGCGCGTTTCGAGTATTGATTGCTGGCGTTAATTACCGGGTGAGGATTCGGGGCCCGTCTTCGGTGACGGCGACGGTGTGCTCCCAGTGCGCCGCGCGGGTCCCGTCTGCGGTGACGACGGTCCACTCGTCATCGAGAATCACGGTCTCGGTGGTGCCCAGGGTCAGCATGGGCTCGATGGCCAGTACCGAACCGGGCTCCAGGTAGGGACCGCGCCCGGGTGAACCCTCGTTGGGCAGGAATGGGTCCATGTGCATCTGGCGGCCGATGCCGTGACCACCGTAGCCGTCGACGATCCCGTACTTGCGGTCGTGACGGGCCTCGGCGGCGTGGGTCTCGACCTCGATCGCGTGCGAGACGTCGGTGAGCCGGTTTCCGGGCAGCATCGCGGCGATCCCGGCCTCCATGGCGGATTTCGTTGCTGCAGAAAGAGCTTCGTCGGCGGCGATGAGTGCGCCGACGCCGAAGGTGACGGCCGAGTCACCGTGCCATCCGTCGACGATCGCGCCGCAGTCGATGGACACCAGATCACCGGCAGCCAACTTCTCGCCCGCTGACGGAATGCCGTGCACCACACGGTCATTGACCGAGGCACAGATGCTGGCCGGAAATCCGTGGTAGCCGAGGAACGACGGGGTACCGCCACCGTCACGGATGACGGACTCGGCGATCTGGTCCAGCTCGAGTGTGGATACGCCGGGGGCGGCGGCCGCCCGGACTGCCCGCAGTGCCGAGGCGACGAGCGCCCCGGCCACGGCCATCGCGTCCAACTCTCCGGCGCTGCGCTGCGCAACGACCTTGCGCTTGCGCAACCCCGGCAATCTGATCACTTACCCAGTGCGTGCAATGCGCGGGCGAAAACCTCGTCGAGGGCGCCCACCGCATCCACGGTCTTCAGGTCGTCGCGGTAGTACTCCAGCAGCGGCTCGGTCTCGTCGCGGTAGACCTTCATGCGGTTACGGATGACCTCGTCGGTGTCGTCAGCGCGGCCACGGCCCTTGAGCCGGGTCAGCAGCTCGTCCTCGGACACCTGGAACTCCACCACTGCATCGAGCTTGTGGTTGCGTGCGGCGAGCATGTCCTTGAGCGCGCCCGCCTGCTCGACCGAGCGGGGGTAGCCGTCCAGGATGAAACCGTCGGCGGCGTCGGCCTGATCGATGCGATCCTCCACGAGGCGGTTCGTCAGCTCGGCCGGCACCAGATCGCCGGCGTCCAGGTAGCGCTTGGCCTCGAGCCCGAGCGGAGTGCCGTCGCCGATGTTCTTGCGGAACAGGTCCCCGGTGGAGATTTGCGGGATGCCGAGCTTCTCGGACAGCTTCTCCGCCTGCGTGCCTTTGCCCGCACCGGGCGGTCCGAGTAGAACGACTCTCACTTCAGGAACCCTTCGTAGTTACGTTGCATGAGCTGGCTCTCGATCTGTTTCACGGTATCCAGACCCACACCGATCATGATGAGGACCGCGGTACCGCCGAACGGCAGATTCTGTACCGAGCCGGTGTTGCCGATCTGTAGGAACACGTTGGGCAGGACGGCGATCACACCGAGGTAGATCGAGCCGGGCAGCGTGATCCGGCTGAGCACGTACCGCAGGTAATCCGCGGTGGGCTTGCCGGGCCTGATGCCCGGGATGAATCCGCCGAACTTCTTCATCTCGTCGGCGCGCTCGTCCGGGTTGAACGTGATCGACACGTAGAAGTACGTGAAGAAGATGATCAGACCGAAGTAGATCGCGATGTAGACGGGATCGGCGGGATTCGTCAGATAGTCGGCGACGAACTTGTCCCACCATCCGGTGCCCGGATTGGAGCTGCCGCTCTGGATCAGCTGGGTGATCAGATGCGGGATGTAGATCAGCGATGACGCGAAGATCACCGGGATGACGCCGGCCTGGTTCACCTTGAGCGGCAGGTAGGTGGACGTGCCGCCGTACATCTTGCGGCCCACCATGCGCTTGGCGTACTGCACCGGGATACGGCGCTGGCCCTGCTCGACGAACACCACGCCGACGATGATCAGCAGCGTCGCGGCAACGACGGCGGTGAATACCAGGCCGCCGCGGCTCTCCAGGATGGTCTGGCCCTCGGACGGGATCCGGGCGGCGATACCGGCGAAGATCAGCAGCGACATGCCGTTGCCGATGCCCCGCTCGGTGACGAGCTCGCCCATCCACATCACCAGCGCTGCGCCTGCGGTCATCACCAGCACGATGACGATCAGTCCGAAGACCGAGGTGTCCTGGATGATGTCGAGGCTGCAGCCCTGCAGCAGTCCGCCGTTGGCGGCCAGCGCCACGATGCTGGTGGCCTGCAGGACGGCCAGCGCGATCGAGAGATAACGCGTGTACTGCGTCATCTTGGCCTGACCGGCCTGGCCTTCCTTCTGCAGCTGCTCGAAACGCGGGATCACCACGACCAACAGCTGCACGATGATGCTGGCGGTGATGTAGGGCATGACGCCCACCGCGAACACCGTCAGCTGCAGCAGCGCGCCGCCGGAGAACAGGTTGATCAACGAGTAGATCTGGGCGGAGTCGCCGCCGCTGACCTGCTCGATGCACTTCTGGACGTTCGGGTAGTTAACCCCCGGAGACGGGATCGACGCGCCGGCCCGGTAGAGAATCACCAGACCCAACGTGAACAGGATCTTGCGTCTGAGGTCGGCCGTCCGCAGCGATGAGATGAAAGCCGAAAGCACTCTTCCTCCTGCGCAGCCGACCTCTCAGCGCGGCGTGCCAAACGGGGCTGGTGGAGCCAGCGTCAATGGTCAAGTCGTTTACGACCGCCCGGCAGGCGCGCAGCCTGCGAACTCAGTCGTCAAATCAGTCTACGAGAGTAACAGTTGCCCCCGAGTACCCCCGTCATGCACCCGCGCCCGCCCGCCTCGATCCGGCCGGGATCTGGCCGAGCTGCGGAGCAGAGCTTCTCTTCAGAATCGGAGCGTACAGTCGGCGACAGCTCATTACACCACCTAACTAACACGTTGATTTCGACTGAACAAAGGGGAATTCATGGCCCGGACTGCCGACGACTCGTGGGATCTGGCCTCCAGCGTGGGTGCCACGGCGACGATGGTCGCGGCAGCGCGCGCAATGGCCACCAATGCCGATGATCCGGTGATCGACGACCCCTTCGCCGCTCCCCTGGTCCGCGCTGTCGGGATGGACTTCTTCACCAAGCTCGCCGACGAGAACTTCACCACCGAGGGCCTCGACGAGGAGGCCGCAACAGGGCTGATCCGATTCGCCAACGGCATGGCCGCCCGCACCCGCTTCTTCGACGACTTCTTCCTGAGCGCGTGCCGCGCCGGCATCCGGCAGGCGGTCATCCTCGCGACCGGACTGGACTCACGGGCATACCGGCTGCCGTGGCCTGCCGGCACCGTCGTCTACGAGGTCGACCAGCCCGAGGTGATCGAGTTCAAGAGCACCACCCTGGCGGACCTCGGCGCGGTACCGACCACCGACCGCCGCACCGTGGCCATCGACCTGCGCTTCGACTGGCCCTCGGCGTTGGCCGAGGCCGGATTCGACCCGTCGGTGCCGACGGCATGGATCGCCGAGGGGTTGCTGGGCTACCTGCCGGGGGACGCCCAGGACCGTTTGCTCGACCAGGTCACCGCGCTGAGTGCGCCCGGCAGCCGATTCGGTGTCGAGGGCGTGCCAGCCACCGAGTCCAACGACGAAGAGACGATCCGGGCCAAGATGCAGGAGTTCACCGACCGCTGGCGGGCGCACGGCCTGGACATGGACCTCAACGAGCTGATCTTCCTCGGTGACCGTGCCGACGTGACGACGTATCTGGAAGGACATGCCTGGAAGACCACGGGCATCTCGTCCAACGATCTGCTGGTCCGGACGGGTCTGCCTCCTGTCGAGGATGAGGCCCACGCGGCATCGGTCCTCTACATCAGCGCCGAGAAGTGAGGCGGGCGAGCGATGGCACGGTCTGACACCGACAGCTGGGATCTGGCCTCCAGCGTGGGCGCGACGGCGACGATGGTCGCCGCGGCACGCGCGATGGCGACTGCCGAGCCCGATCCGCTGATCAACGATCCCTACGCGGCGGACCTGGTCCGCGCCGTCGGGGTGGAGTTCTTCACCAAACTCGTCGACGGCGAGATCGGCCTCGACGGTGAGCTGGCCTCCGGCGCGGCGCTGATGACGGGGATCATGGCGGTGCGGACCAAGTTCTTCGACGACTTCTTCATCGCCGCCGTAGGCGGCAATTCCACCGGAGCCGCCGGCGACGCCGGCATCCGGCAGGCGGTCATCCTCGCCTCCGGTCTGGATTCGCGCGCCTACCGGTTGCCCTGGCCGGACGGCACCGTGGTCTACGAGATCGACCAGCCCGAGGTGATCGGGGCCAAGACGGCCGCCATGACGCAGATCGGGGCCGCCCCGACGGCCGAACGCCGCACCGTGGCCGTCGACCTGCGCGACGACTGGCCTGCGGCACTGCAGGCGGCCGGCTTCGATCCCGCAGCGCCGAGCGCGTGGAGCGCCGAGGGACTGCTGGCCTACCTGCCGCCCGAGGCCCAGGACCGGTTGTTCGACAACATCACCGCGCTCAGCGCCCCGGGCAGCCGGCTGGCGACCGAGTACCACCTGCCGGGCATGGCGGTGGACCTGCGCGAGCGCGGACAGGTGCTGAGCGAGCAGTGGCGTCGACACGGGCTCGAACTCGACCTGGCCAACCTCTGGTACGACGGCGAGCGCAATTCGGTCGTCGACTACCTGACCGACGGCGGCTGGTCGGTGACCGCTCGGCGACGGCCCGAGCTGTTCGCCGAATACGGCCGCGAGTTCCCCGCCGGAGAAGCCGCTGCGCCACAACGCAGTTCGCAGGCCGTCATCGCGATACGAGACTAGGAGCACCATGACCCGCACCGAAGGAGACACCTGGGATCTGGCCACCAGCGTCGGGGCCACCGCGACCGGTGTCGCAGCCTCCCGCGCCCTGGCCACCAAACAGCCCGACCCACTCATCAACGACCCGTTCGCCGACGCGCTGGTGCGTGCGGTGGGACTGGAGCACAGCATCCGGCTCGCCGACGGCGAGGTGTGCGTCGAGGGCGATCTGATGCTGGACCGGCAGCGGATGTGTGAGCAGATCGCCGTCCGTACCCGATTTTTCGACGACTTCTTTGTCGCCGCCGGGGATGCCGGTATCCGGCAGGCGGTGATCCTGGCGTCCGGTCTGGACACCCGTGCCTACCGGCTGGCCTGGCCGGCCGGCAGCGTCGTGTTCGAGGTGGATCAGCCGGCCGTGCTGGAGTTCAAGACCCGCACCCTGGCCGAGCTCGAGGCCGAGCCGGCCGCCGAACTTCACACCGTGTCCGTCGACCTTCGCGATGACTGGCCGAAAGCCCTGCGTGACAATGGCTTCGATCCGTCGGCCCCGACCGCTTGGATCGCCGAGGGCCTGCTGATCTACCTGCCGCCGGAAGCCCAGGACCGGTTGTTCGACAACATCACCGCGCTCAGCGCCCCGGGCAGCCGACTGGCCACCGAGCACATGGATGCCGCCTCGCTCAACGACAAGTGGACCGAGCGGGTCAGCCAGTGGTCCAAGAAGGTCGGCTCCGATGTGGATCTGAAGGATCTGTTCTACTCCGGCGAGCGAACAGCCGCCCGCGACTACCTCAACGCGCACGGGTGGGACGCGACAGTGCAGCCCACCCGGGCCGCCTACGCGTCGCACGGCTTCCCCTACCCCGAGGAGCTTGCCGACCTCGCCGGTGATTCTGGTTATCTGTCAGCAACGCTCAAGACATCTAAGTAGACGGCCGGGAGGCGCACGATGGCACGAACCGATGACGACAGTTGGGATCTGGCCTCCAGCGTCGGCACCACTGCCACGCTGGTGGCGACGGGGCGGGCGATCGCGAGCCAGGATTCCCACGGCCTGATCGACGACCCGTTCGCGGCGCCGTTGGTGCGCGCGGTGGGCATCGAGGTGTTCACCAAGATGGTCGACGGTGAGCTGAGTATGGATACCCTCGCCCAGCTCGCACCGGATGCGGCCGAGCGTGCCCGCTCCAATATCGACGAGATGGCTGTGCGGACCCGGTTCTTCGACGACTTCTTCATCACGTCGGGCAAGGCCGGTATCCGGCAGGCGGTGATCCTGGCCTCCGGTCTGGACTCGCGCGCATACCGCCTGCCCTGGCCGGCGGGCACCGTGGTCTACGAGATCGACCAGCCCGAGGTGATCGAGTTCAAGACGCGCACCCTCGCCGACCTTGGCGCGGAGCCGAAGGCGGAACGACGCACCGTACCGATCGACCTGCGGAACGACTGGCCGGCCGCCCTGCGGGCGGCGGGATTCGACCCGGCAAAACCGACCGCGTGGTGCGCCGAGGGTCTGCTGATCTACCTGCCGCCCGAGGCGCAGGACCGGTTGTTCGACAACATCGCCGCGCTCAGTGCGCCCGGCAGCGCGGTGGCCACCGAATTCGTGCCCGCGCTCAAGGATTTCGACCCGGAAAAGGCACGCGCCGCCACCGCGACGTTCAGCCAGCTCGGTCTGAACCTGGACATGCCGTCGCTGATCTACCACGGCGAGAGGCATTCGGCCGCCGACTATCTGAACGCCAAGGGTTGGGAGATGTCCGGCACGCCCCGCTCGGAACTGTTCGTCCGCCACGGCCTGCCGGTGCCCGACCGCGACGACAATGACCCGATGGGTGAAATCGTCTACGTCAGCGGCACTCTGGACTGAGTTCTGCCGGCGCCACCCGATCACGGCACCCGGGCAAAGCGCAACGTCTCGCCCCTGGCTCCGCCCATCCACAGGTCCTGACACGCCGCGGCCATGTCGTCGAACCCTTCGATGATCTCGCCGAACACGTTGCCGGGCACCCAGCCCTGGTCTCCGTTGATCAGCAGGTTGTTGCGGCCGTAGAACAGCGCCAGGTCGACGATCGCTCCGGTGGTTCCGGTGCCGGCGCTGTTCTCGTATCCGTACGCGGGGTTGCCCAGATCGTCTGAGTCGAACGAGAACCAGCACAGATCGCCCGGGATCGGGGTGACCGTGGTGTTCTCCTTGCCGGGGTCGGTGCCGAACGCCGGCAGCAGCGTGTAGATCTCGTTGCGGGCGTACTTGCCGTGAAATACCTGTGCCGCCAGCGGCAGGGCGTCCCACACCGCGGCGCAGGTGCGCGGCGCCGCTTCGTCGAGAAGCCGGGCCACGCAACTGACTCCGCGTTTGTCCAACGACACCGTGATCAACCGGCTCATGCAACCTCCTCGGTGAGCAACGCGGGCACCCGGCGATGCCAGTCCGTGGCGCCCTGGTACGCCTCCCCCACCCGGAGCACCAGGGCATCCGAGTGTCGGGGTCCGACGATCTGCAGTCCGACGGGCAGGCCACCCGCGCTGAACCCGCACGGCACCGAAAGTGCGGGCTGCTGAGTCAGATTGAACGGGTATGTGTAGGGCGTCCAACTCGTCCAGTCCGGCGAGGGCGAACCGTCGGGCACGTCCTGGCCGACGGCGAAGGCGGTCAACGGCAGCGTCGGGGTGACCAGGACGTCATAGGTCTGGTGGAACCTGCCCATCAGTTCCCCGAGCTTCATCCGGACCGCGGTCGCGTCCAGATAGTCCGACGCGGTGAAGGCCGCCCCGGTATCGGCCGTGCGGCGTAGACCGGGATCGACACGTCCGGCGTCCGCACCAGTCAACTTGCCTTCCAACACCTTTGCCTCACCGGCGAACCACAGCACATGGAAGGCGTGCACCGGGTCGGCGAAGCCCGGATCGACCTCCTCTACGTGCGCGCCTGCCGCCGCAAGCACCTCGACCGCAGCCCGCACCGCGATGTCCACCTCAGGGTCATTGACCCCGAAGCCGAGGTTCGGCGAGTAGGCGACCCGCAGCCCGGCGATGCCGCCGTTCAGCGCGGCGCGGAAAGATGTACGCGGAGCAGGCATTGCCGACCAGTCCCGCACGTCGAATCCGGTGACCACATCCAGCAACGCGGCGACGTCGGCGACCGTGCGCGCCATCGGCCCGGCGTGCGACAGCGTGCCGAACGGGCTCGGTGGATACAACGGGATGAGTCCGTAGGTCGGTTTGAGGGCGACGGTGCCGGTGAACGCGCCAGGGATGCGCACCGAACCACCGCCGTCGGTGCCCACCGACCACGCGCCCATACCGAGCGCCACGGCCGCGGCACTGCCCCCGCTCGACCCGCCTGCGGTCATCCCGGGATCCCACGGGTTGCCGGTCACCCCATAGCGCGGCGAGTCGGTCACGCCCTTCCACGAGTACTCCGGGGTGGTGGTCTTGCCGAGCAGCACCGCACCGGATTCGCGCAGCCGCGCCACGCTGGGTGCGTCCTCGTTCCACGGGCCCGCCTCGTCAATGAGCCAGCTGCCACGCAGGGTCGGCCAGTCCCTGGTCCACAGCGCGTCCTTGATCGACGTCGGGATCCCGTCGCCGGGGCCCAGCGGACACCCGTCATGCCAACGCTTTTCGGACTCCCGCGCGGCGGCCATCGCGCCCTCGGGGTCGACGAGCACGAACGCGTTGACCGCGTCGTTGTGGCGGTCGATGGCCGACAGCGCCGCGCGGGTCGCCTCCACTGGCGAGAGCGCCTTGGTGCGGTAGGCCTCGATCAGCTCGACGGCCTGCGGGATGGTCACGTCCGCTCCCCCGGTACGTAACCGAGCGCCTTGTCGACGACGTTGACCAACGGCTGCCCGGCCAGCCAGCGCCGCGCATTGTCGGCGAACTGATCGGCGAGAGTCTCGCGGAACCCCACGACGTCACCGGACATGTGCGCGGTGATGACGGTGCCGGGCGCGTCCCACAGCGGGTGTTCGGCGGGCAACGGCTCGGTGCTGAACACGTCCAGGGTGGCCCCGCCGATGCGGTGTTCGGTCAGCGCGGCAAGCAGCGCATCTTCGTCGACGATCGGTCCCCGCGCGATATTCACCAGGTGCGCATCGGGTTTCATCTCCTTCAACACGGCCGCGTTCACCAGGCCCCGCGTCGCTGCGGTGAGCGGAGCCGCCAGCACGAGGTGATCGCACCAGCCGACAGCCGAGGTCAGATCGTCGGTGGCGACCACCGCACCGAAATCCGGGTCCGCGGCGACGGCCACGCGCCCGGCACCACGCACGGACAGACCCGCCGCGCGCAGCAGACGCGCGATCTCCCGGCCGATGCCACCCGTCCCGACCACGAGAGCCTTGGCGCCCGCGATGCTGCGGGTCTCGCGGTAGCGCCACTCATGGCGGCGCTGGAAATCCAGGCTTGCCTGGCTGCCCTTCGCATACGCCAGCACCGCGCCGAGCACGTATTCAGCTATGGGACGGTCGAATACGCCGCGGGCATTGGTGATCACCACGTCCGATTCCCGTAACCGGTCGAACAGCAACGTGTCGACCCCGGCCGCGGGGACGTGAATCCACTCGAGCGCATCCGCACGTGCCCAGACGTCACGCAACGCGGTGGAGAAGTAGTCCCACAGCAACAAGGCCCGCGCCCCCTCGACCGCCTGCCCCAACCCGGCGGCGTCGCAGTAGCGGAACTCCGCGTCCACGTCGTCCAGACCGGGCACGCGGTCGGTCTCACGCTCGCACAACACCGCGATCAGGGGGCGGGTTGCGTTGGGTGGCACCATTCCGAGGCTAGGAACACGTTCGTATTATTGTCAACAATCTGTTGCCGGTTTGCCCTCTCGGCCTCACACTGTGGACATGACGCTCGAGGAAGTCGTTCCTCCCCCACCGTTGCAGCAGGTGGGGATAGGCGTCGTGACGCCCTACGACTTCGCCCTCGATCGCGAACTGTGGCGTTGGGTGCCCAACGACGTCAGCCTCTACGTCACCCGACTGCGGTACGCCCCGATGCAGGTGACGGTCGACATGGCGGTGCACGTCTCCGAACCCGAGCAGGTCGAGGCCGGCGCCGCGAACGTGCTTTCCGTGTCGCCGTTGGTCACGGCATACGCGTGTACCGCGGGAAGCTTCGTCAAGGGAATGGCAGGCGAGGCCGCACTGGTCGCGGCGATGCGGGCGGCAGGAGCCCCGGCAGCGGTGACCACCAGCGGCTCCATGCTCGCCGCGCTCCGGCACCTCGGGGTGAAGACGGTCGCCACGGTGACTCCCTACACCGCCGACCTGACGAGCGGACTGACCAGTTACCTCATGGAAGCCGGCATCGAGGTCGCCGCCACCGCAGGCCTGGGGATGACATCGCAGATCTGGGCGGTGCCGTATGCCACCACGGCCGAGTTGGTATGCGCCACAGATTGTTCCGATGCCGAGGCCGTCGTCATCAGTTGCACGAATCTGCCGACCTACGATCTGATCGCCCCGCTGGAGCGTCAACTCGGCAAGCCGGTGGTCACCGCCAACCAGGTGACCATGTGGGCGGCACTGGCAGTCGCCGGCCGCAACGCCGTCGGAGGCGGTCAGCGACTGCTGGAGACCTGAACGCACGGTAGCGACAGGGCCACCATTGAAAGGACGATGCATGACCACGGTGGGGATCCTCTATCCCGGCCACAGCGCCGAAGACGACTTCGGCGCGCTGGAGGCACGCCTGCAGGCGACGGTCAGACTGCCCGTCGCGATCACCTCAGTGGGTGAGGACGCTCATCGCGTCGATGCCCTCCTCGACCTCGGCCGGACCGAACGCCTCGCCGACGGTGTCGTGCGCCTGGGGGCGGCGCATCCGGATTCGATGATGTGGGCGTGTACGTCGGGCAGTTTCGTCTTCGGGCGCGACGGTGCCCGACGCCAGGCCGACGACGTGGCCGCCGCGTCCGGCGTCCCGGCGTCGTCGACATCGATCGCCTTCGTAGATGCATTGCAGCACTTGGGCATCCACCGGGTTGCCGTGGCCGCCTCTTACCCGGGCGACGTGGCGGCACACTTCGTCGCGTTCCTGTCGGCCGGCGGCATCGACGTGGTGTCGATCGGCAGCCACGGCATCGTCACCGCAGCCGAGGTAGGCCGGCTGGCACAGGCGCAGGTCCTCGCGATGGTCACCGCAGCCGACCACCCCGACGCCGAAGCCGTGCTGGTACCCGACACCGCCATGCACACAATGGGTTTCATCGATCAACTGGAATCCGCCGTCGGAAAACCGGTGCTCACCGCCAACCAGGTGACGGTCTGGAAGGGCCTGCACCTGCTCGGCCCCGTGCCGCCTCTGCCCGGGCTCGGTCACCTGTTCGGAGGCCGGCCGTGACCGACTTCATCACTCCCGTCGAGCAGGAGTCGACGCCCAGCATCGTCGCCGAGAAGCTCCGGCAGGCCATCGCGTACGGCGAGCTCGTCCCCGGCACGCAACTCGGCGAGGCCGAGTTGGCGCGCAGGTTCGGCGTCAGCCGCGGACCGCTGAGGGAGGGAATGCAGCGCCTCACCCAGGAAGGTCTGCTGATCGCGATCCGCAACCGGGGAGTGTTCGTCAACACCATGGACTCCGGCGAGATTCGCGACATGTACCTGGCCCGCGAGGCGATCGAGCGGACCGCGAGCCGCCAGATCCTGCAGGGTGACTATGCAGGTGCCGGGGACGCATTACTCGCCGTGGTCGACGAGATGGCAGCAGCCAGGGATCTCGATGAGGTCAGCGAAGCCGATATGCGTTTCCACGAGGTGCTCGTGGAACTCGCAGGCAGCCCGCGGCTGTCGCGCCTGCACCAGACCTTCCTCGTCGAGACCAGGATGTGTGTGCACGCGCTGGCCGACACCTATGACACCGCCACCGACCGGGTGAACGAGCATCGGGCGTTGGCGGGCGCCATCCGATCCGGCGACGTCGCACTCACCGACAAGTTGATGCTGGCCCACATGGAGGACGCAGTCGACCGGCTGATCGCGCGACTACCGGCCGGCTGACGCTGACGTCGTGCCTGTGTCGGCGTCGGCGTCGGTCTCGTAATCCAGCTGGGGCGGCGCTTCCGGCGTCCCGGGTATTTCGGTGCCACTGATCGGACATCGCGCGGTCTCCGGCACCTTGATCAGCGCGATCATCCCGATCACGCAGGCGATCATCATGTAATAGGCCGGCACCAGTTGGTCGCCGGTCTTTGACACCACCCAATCGTTGACCGCCGGAGCCGTACCGCCGAACAGCGATGTCGACACGTTGTAGGCGATGGCGAAGCCCGCGTAACGCACCTGGGTGGGGAACATCGCCGGGAACGTCGCGGAGATGGTCGACAACTGGGGTACATACAGCAGGCCCAGCACCGCGAACGCGATGATCGCACCCACCATGTTGGTCGACATCAGCAGGAACATCGGGATGCCGGCGATGAATAGACCGATCAGCGAGAACCACCACATCGGTTTGCGGCCCACGCGGTCGGAGATATGGCCGGCGAACGGCAGGAACACCATCATCGACAGCATGCCGATGATGGGTACCACCAGGGAGTGACCGCTCGACAAGCCGATCGTCTGCTCCAGGTATGTCGGCATGTAGGTGAGCAGCGTGTAGTTGACCACGTTGAGTGCGACGACCAAACCGCCCAATCGCAGGATCGGGCCCCAGTACTCGACCACCAGATCCTTGAGCTCAGACGCAGGTCCGCCTTCCCGCTCCCCCGTCGCCTCGAGTTCGCGGAAGATCGGGGTGTCCTCCAGCTTCGAACGTAGGTAGACACCGACCAGGCCGAGCGGGGCGGCCACGAGGAACGGCAGCCGCCAACCCCATTGCCCCATCTGCTCATCCGAGAGCACTGCCGAGAAGCCGAGCATCAACAGCGCACCCATCGAAAAGCCCGCGAGGGTGCCGAATTCCAGGAAACTGCCGAGGAAGCCACGCCGACGCGACGGCGCGTACTCGGCCATGAACGTCGCGGCACCGCCGTACTCTCCGCCGGTGGAGAAGCCCTGGATCATCCGGAGCCCGACCATGAGCACCGGTGCCCACATCCCGATCGCGGCATAGGACGGAATCAGGCCGGCGCAGAACGTCGCGCCTGCCATCAACACGATGGTGATCGCGAGGACGTGTTTACGCCCGAGTCGGTCGCCGAGTGGCCCCCAGACGAATCCGCCGAGCGGGCGGACCAAAAACGACACCGCGAACGTCGCTAGGGCCAGCAGGGTTGCCTGCTGGGCGTCTCCAGGGAAGATGGCGGCGGAAATGTAGCCCACGCCATAGGCGTAGATACCGTAGTCGAACCATTCGGTGGCGTTACCGATAGCCGAGGCGGCGATGGCCCTCTTCAATACCCCGGGGTCCGGCGAATCCTCGGAGGGTTCGCGATAGTCGATCTCCGGTTTGTCTCCGAAGCCCCTCATCGGGCTTTTATGCGCGGGCACGAGTCCTCCATGTGTCTGACGACACCGTTCCCCGCCGCGCACTCTCTGTTACGGCTGCTCTGACTGGGTTGAACACCGCAGGGCCAGGCCGTCATTTCGTCGACAATTCAATAGTTGCCAAGATCTGACGTTACAGCCCCGCGCCCGACAAAGCGCCGCCCGCTACCGCGTCGTAACTATCGCATGCGTCAAAACCGGGGTTCTCCCAGCCAGAGCGCGTGGGATCCGGTCACCGCGCGCCCGGCGTTCTCGAGGACTCCGACCACCGATTGCCCCAGCAGGTTGCCGACAGCCTGCGGCACCGACGCCGCTGCGGGTTGCGACGAGGGCTTGGGCCGCAACATGTCCAACCAGGACGAACCGGGATAGCTCAGCACCCGCACCTTGGTGTCCGGATCCAGCCCGGCCAGGACCTTGGCGCGGGTGACCGCGGTACGCAGGCCCCCGAGTTCGTCGACGAGGCCGTGGCCCTTGGCGTCGGCGCCCGTCCAGATCCGTCCGCGCGCCACCTTGTCCACCTGCTCGACCGAGAGCTTGCGCCCCTCGGCCACGCGGGTGATGAAATCGGTGTAGAGCAGGTCGGTCTCGGCTTCGATGTGGGCGTGCTGTTCATCGGTGAATGGTGTGTTGGACGACCAGGCATCGGCATTGGGGTTGGTACGCAAGGAGTCCGATCCGACTCCCAACTTGTCCTTGAGCTCGCGGGAGACCAGCTTGCCGGTGATCACACCGATCGACCCGGTGATGGTGCCCGCATTCGCCACGATCTCGTCTGCCGCCATCGACACGTAGTAGCCGCCCGATGCGGCCACCGCACCCATGGAGGCGACGATGGGCTTACCGCGCTCGCGAATCCGGACCACCTCGCGCCAAATGGTTTCCGACCCGGACACCGAGCCGCCGGGGCTGTCGACGCGCAGCACGATCGCCGACACCTCGTCGTCGGCAGCTGCCTCACGCAGAGCCGCGGCGATGGTGTCGCCGCCGGCACTGGAATTACCTATCGGCAGCACCTGTGGCCCGCCGCGGCCGCTCACGATCGGGCCGTGCAACGTCACCAACGCGACCGTGGGCTTGGACTTACGGCCAGGTATCTGTGGTGCCGGAACCTTCGGGGTGGTCCGCGCATAGCGCGAAAGATACAGCCGCGGTAGGGCATCGGGGTGACCGTCGGCATCGGCACCCGCCTCGGCCGGTCCGCCGGACAGTTCCCCGATGCGTGAGTAGGCCTCGTCGCGGAACCCGATCCGGTCGATCAGGCCGGCGGTGACGGCGTCATCCCGCAGCACCGGCGCCTTGTCGGCCAGTACATTGACCGCCTCCGACGTCAGGCCCCGTGATTCGGCGATGGCCTGCCACACCTGCGACTGCAGGCTCTCGATCATCCGGCCGTCGGCCTCACGTTGCGCGTCGGTGTAGCCGGCCTGCGTGAAAACGTTTGCCGCGGACTTGTATTCGCCACGCGCGACGAACTGCGCCTCAACCCCCACCTTGTCGAGTGCGTCGCGCAGGAACATCGCATTGGTGGCGAAACCGACCAGCCCGACCGAGCCCGACGGCTGCATCCACACTTCACGGAAGGCGGACGCCAGGTAGTAGGACAGCGTTCCTGGGTAGGTCTCGGCCCAGGCCACCGTGGGCTTGACCGCGCTGAACGCCGCGATGGCATCCCGCAGTTCCTGTACCGGGCCGGGCGCGGCGGCGGGCAACTGCACCCGCGCAATCAACCCGGCCACCCGGTCATCCTCGGCGGCACGGTGGATCGCGGCGACGGCCTGCCGCAACACCAGCGGGCGGCCCCCGCCCGCGATCACGGCCAACGGGTCGAAACCGGCGGTCTCCGGCGGCGTCGACATCAGATCCAGCTCCAGCACACACCCGCTGGGCACTCCGTTGTGCCGGGCGGTGTCCACGCGCCGGGCCAACGCCCTGAGGTCGTCCTGGCCGGGCAGTCCTGGGAGAAAAGCGAACATGGACCGAGCCTACCGATCGGCGGATTCCGCGCGCGGCGACGAGAACTGTCCCCCTACCCGAGCACCGTCGTAGCGTGAGACGGGTGACGTTCTCCATCTCGCTCCCGCAGCTCGATCACGACGGCTTCGACGACGCGGCCTTCAAGGCGTATCTGGCCCGCGCTGAGGAACTCGGTTTCGAGGGCGGTTGGACGATCGAGCAGACCGTGGGGCCGGCGCCGACGATCGCCCCGCTGGAGTTGCTGTCGTATGCCGCGGCGGTCACCACGAGACTGCGGCTGGGGGTCGCGGTCCTGGTCACCTCGCTGCACGACCCGCTGCAGTTGGCTTCGGCGATCACCGCGGTGGACCGGCTCAGCCACGGCCGCCTCGACGTCGGCGTGGCGCCGGGCGGCAGTTTCCGGCAGTTCCCGGCGTTCGGGGTGGACTCGTCGACATTCATCGCGAGCTTCACCGAGGGGCTGGAGTTGATGAAAGCCGCCTGGTCGGATGAACCCCGGATCACCTTCCACGGCCGCTTCCGCGATGTCGACGATCTGGCCATCAGCCCCAAACCCGTTCAACGGCCACACCCGCCGATCTGGTTCGGGGCCAACGCGCCGAGGGCACTGGCGCGGGCGGTCCGCTACGGCGACGCGTTTCTGGGAGCCGGCTCGTCGACCACGGCGGCCTTCGCCGAGGCCGTGCGGACGGTGCACCGCGAAATCGACGAGCAGGGCAAGGATCAGGCCGGCTTCCGGATCGGCAAGCGGGTGTATCTGATCGTCGACGACGACCCTGCCCGCGCTCGCGAGCGGGTGGACGCGGGCCTTCGACGGATCTACGGGGAGCGGATCAGCCTCGGAGCGGTGGCGGTGGCCGGCACCGTGGACGACGTGGTCCGGGGTCTGCGCGAGGTGCTCGACGCCGGGGCACAGACCCTCGTACTCAACCCCACGGGCGCCACGATCGCCGAGGACCGCGAACAGATGGAACGGCTTGCCGCTGAGGTGATCCCGAAGCTGAGCTGACGGCCCGCCCTGACGGCCAACGCAAAAAGCCCCCGCCGAAGCGGGGGCTTTTGTGTCTGCTCGCGCAGAATTACAGTTCGGTGGCCGAACCGCCGGCAGCGGAGATCGCCTCACGGGCGCTACCGCTGAACTTGTTGGCGGTTACGTCGACCTTGACGGCCAGCTTGCCGTCGCCGAGCACCTTCACCAGGCTGTTCTTGCGAACGAGGCCCTTGGCAACCAGCTCGTCGACACCGATGGTGCCGCCCTGCGGGAAGGCCTTGGCGATGTCGCCGACGTTGACGACCTCGTACTCGGTCCGGAAGCGGTTCTTGAAGCCCTTGAGCTTCGGCAGCCGCATGTGGATCGGCATCTGGCCACCCTCGAACGTCGCGGGGACGTTCTTGCGGGCCTTGGTGCCCTTGGTACCACGACCGGCGGTCTTACCCTTGGAGCCCTCACCACGACCGACGCGGGTCTTGGCCTTCTTCTCTCCGGGGGCGGGCCTCAGGTCGTGAAGCTTGATAACGGACATCAGGACTTCACCTCCTCCACCTCGATGAGGTGATGAACGGCCTTGATCAGACCGCGGGTCTGCGCGTTGTCCTCACGCACCACGGACTGACGAATCTTCTTCAGCCCCAGGGTCCGCAGGCTCTCGCGCTGCTTCCAGCGTGCGCCGATGGTTCCGCGCACCTGGGTGATCTTGAGTTCTGCCATGGTTATGCCGATCCCTCACGCGCTGCTGCGGCAGCCAGCGCTTCGCTCTCGCGCCGGGCCTTCAGCATGCCGGCCGGCGCCACGTCCTCGAGGGGCAGACCGCGACGGGCCGCCACCTCTTCGGGACGCTGGATCATCTTCAGCGCGGCAACGGTGGCATGCACCACGTTGATCGCGTTGTCGCTGCCCAGCGACTTGGCCAGGATGTCGTGCACGCCGGCGCATTCCAGCACCGCGCGAGCCGCACCACCGGCGATCACACCGGTACCCGGGCTGGCCGGACGCAACATCACCACACCGGCAGCGGCTTCGCCCTGAACCGGATGGACGATGGTGCCGCCGATCAGCGGAACCCGGAAGAAGCCCTTGCGAGCCTCCTCGACGCCCTTGGCGATGGCGGCCGGAACTTCCTTGGCCTTGCCGTAGCCGACGCCGACCATGCCCTTGCCGTCACCGACGATGACCAGCGCGGTGAAGCTGAAGCGCCGACCACCCTTGACCACCTTGGAGACGCGGTTGATCGACACCACGCGCTCGATGTAGTTGCTCTTCTCGCCGCTGTCGCGGCCACCACGGCCACCGCGGTCGTCGCGGCGGCCACGGCCACCGCGGTTGTCGGAAGCGCCTGGGCCGCCGGCACCAGTTGCCTGCTCGGCCATCATGCAGTCCTCTCGTTGACAGTCATCAGAATTTCAGCCCGCCCTCGCGCGCGGCATCCGCCAGCGCGGCGATCCGGCCGCCATAGGTGTAGCCACCGCGGTCGAACACAACCGTGTCGACGCCGGCAGCCTTGGCACGCTCGGCGATCAGCTGACCGACCCGAACGCTGTGCGCCTTCTTGTCACCCTCGACGGCACGCACGTCGGCCTCGATCGACGAGGCAGCCGCCAACGTGACGCCTTCCAGGTCGTCGATGAGCTGGACGTGGATGTGCCGTGCCGAACGGTTGACCACCAGACGCGGGGTCTGGGCGGTGCCGGAGACCTTCTTGCGCAACCGGGCGTGCCGACGCAGCCGGGAGTTACGGCGAGTCTCAGAGATGTTCTGCCCCACCGGCTTGCGGACGGCGGCAGCTTGAGTCTTTGCAGCCATGGTTACTTACCTGTCTTTCCGACCTTGCGGCGGATCTGCTCACCTTCGTAACGCACACCCTTGCCCTTGTACGGGTCGGGGCGGCGCAGGCGGCGGATGACCGCGGAGATCTGACCGACCTTTTGCTTGTCGATACCCGTGACCGAGAACTTGGTGGGCGTCTCGACGGCGAAGGTGATGCCCTCGGGCGCCTCGATCACCACGGGGTGGCTGTAGCCGAGTGCGAACTCCAGGTTGGAACCCTTGAGTGCGACGCGGTAGCCGACGCCGAAGATCTCCATCTTGCGGGTGTAGCCCTCGGTGACGCCGGTGACCAGGTTGGCCACCAGGGTGCGGGAGAGCCCGTGCAGGGAGCGGCTGCGCCGCTCGTCATCGGGACGGCTGACCACGATGGCGCCGTCTTCGTTGCGCTCGACGGTGATCGGCTCGGCGACATCGAGGGTCAGGGTGCCCTTGGGGCCCTTGACCGAGACGTTGCGGCCGTCAATCGTCACATCGACCCCGGCGGGAACCAGGACCGGCTGCTTACCAATACGCGACATGTCTTCTATCCCCTCACCACACGTAGGCGAGGACTTCGCCGCCCACGCCGCTTCGTGCCGCCTGACGGTCGGTGAGCAGGCCCGAGGACGTGGAGATGATCGCCACGCCCAGGCCGCCGAGCACCCGAGGCAGATTGGTGGACTTTGCGTAAACCCGCAGACCGGGCTTGCTCACGCGACGCAGGCCGGCGATGCTGCGCTCACGGCTGGGGCCGTACTTGAGCGACACCACCAGGGACTTGCCGACGCGGGCATCCTCGGTGCGGTAATCGGAGATGTAGCCCTCTTTCTTGAGGATCTCGGCGATGTTCGCCTTGATCTTCGAGTGGGGCAGGGTCACCTCATCGTGGTACGCCGAATTGGCGTTGCGCAGACGTGTCAAGAAGTCTGCGATCGGGTCAGTCATCGTCATGACAACCGGCTCACCTTCCTCGCGGCGGTTCCCTTTTCAGGGCCTTCCGCAACCTGTTTGGATTGGTCTGTGTGGTCTACTGCGCAGATGCCGGCTGGATTACCAGCTGGACTTCTGCACACCGGGCAGCTCACCTGCGTGCGCCATCTCGCGCAGGCAGATGCGGCAGAGCCCGAACTTGCGGTAGACCGAGTGCGGGCGACCGCACTTGTTGCACCGCGTGTACGCGCGAACCGCGAACTTGGGCTTCTTGTTGGCCTTGTGGACCAGCGCCTTCTTTGCCATGTGCTCAGTTCTCCTTGAAGGGGAAGCCCAGCGCCTTCAGCAGCGCACGGCCTTCGTCGTCGTTGGTCGCCGAGGTGACCACGGTGATGTCCATACCGCGGGGACGGTCGATGGAATCGACGTCGATCTCGTGGAACATCGACTGCTCGTTGAGGCCGAAGGTGTAGTTACCGGTGCCGTCGAACTGCTTGCCGTTGAGGCCGCGGAAGTCGCGGATACGGGGCAGGGCGATGGAGATCAGCCGGTCCAGGAACTCCCACATCCGGTCGCCGCGCAGCGTGACGCGCGCGCCGATGGGCATGCCCTCGCGCAGCTTGAACTGTGCGATGGACTTGCGGGCCTTGCGGATCTCCGGCTTCTGGCCGGTGATCAGGGCCAGGTCGGCGACCGCGCCGTTGATCAGCTTGGCGTCACGGGCGGCGTCGCCGACACCCATGTTGACGACAACCTTGACCACGCCGGGGATCTGCATGACGTTGTCGAACTCGAACTGCTTGTTCAGCGCCTCGCGGATCTCTTCGCGGTAGCGCTGCTTCAGGCGGGGCTGAACCTTTTCTGGTGCGGTCATCAGATGTCCTTGCCATTGGTCTTGGCGATGCGGACCTTCTTGCCGGTCTCTTCATCGACGCGGTAACCCACACGAGTCGGCTTGCCGTCGGAATCGACCACCATCACGTTGGACACGTGGATGGCGGCTTCCTGGGTGACGATGCCACCCGACGATGCGCCACGCTCGTTCTGCGACTGGGCAGTGTGCTTCTTGATCCGGTTGACGCCCTCGACCAGAACCTTGTCGCGGGTCGGGTAGGCCTCGATGACCTTGCCCTTCGCGCCCTTGTCCTTGCCCGAGACCACCAGAACGGTGTCGCCCTTGTGGACCTTCATTACAAAACCTCCGGCGCCAGCGAGACGATCTTCATGAAGCGCTTCTCGCGCAGTTCGCGGCCGACCGGCCCGAAGATGCGGGTACCGCGCGGGTCGTTGTCGGCCTTGATGATGACGGCTGCGTTCTCGTCGAACTTGATGTAGCTGCCGTCGGCGCGGCGACGCTCCTTGACGGTGCGGACCACGACGGCCTTGACGACATCGCCGCGCTTGACGTTGCCGCCGGGGATGGCGTCCTTGACGGTCGCAACGATGACATCACCGATGCCGGCGTAGCGTCGCGATGAGCCACCGAGCACGCGGATGCACAAGATCTCCTTGGCGCCCGTGTTGTCGGCGACCTTCAACCGCGATTCCTGCTGAATCACTCGATCTCCTGACCTGGATTTGTATGCACGCCAGATACCGACCTGGACGTGCGCGGTCTTTGTTACCGAAGGGCACGCAGGGCCGACTCTTAAACAGCAGTCAACCGAGGTCTGCCCAAGGCAACCCCTACATAGTAGGTGAGCACGGCGAATGCACCAAATCGCCGCAGATCTCCTCACCGAGCGTGCGGTGAGATCGCATCTGCGGGCGGAAACGCGATCTGTGTGCACACTCGGCGCGAGTGCATCGCGCGGTCAGCCGGCCACGCAGCGGAACCCGATGTGGGTGGTCGAGCTGTCCTGTGACTGCGGGGATCGCGCGGCCGGGCGGTAGCGGTGACAGTACTCCGGCGCGCAGAGGTGCGAACCGCCCTTGAGCACCTGGTTCACCATCGGATCGGGATCCGCGGGTGGCGGGCAGCACGCCGGCGCGTCGGCATCTGGCCGGTGATGTCCGGCGAATCGCGTGGTGGTCCACTCCCACACATTGCCGATCATGTCCGCCAAGCCGAACGCGTTGGCCGGGAAGCTTCCGACCGGTGAGGTGCCACGCCAGCCCAGCGCGCCGTCGTTGCGATACGGGAACCGACCCTGCCAGGTGTTGGCCATCAGCGCTCCGCCCGGGGTGACCTCGTCGCCCCAGGCGTAGGTGCCCTCGACTCCCCCGCGGGCGGCGTACTCCCACTCGGCCTCGGTGGGCAGCCGACGGCCGGCCCAGGCGGCGTAGGCCGCCGCATCGGGGTAGGCGACCTGCACGACGGGGTGGTCCGGTGCGGCGGGGTCGCGGTCGGGGCCGAACGGCCGACGCCAGTTGGCGCCGGGCGCCCAGTCCCACCACTGCCGCCAGTCCCGCAGGTCGACCGGACCCTCGGCGGGCCTGAACACCAGGGCGCCGGGCACCAGGTCCGCCTCGTCCACACCGGGATACAACGCGGGGTCCATCGGCCGTTCGGCGATCGTCACGTATCCGGTGGCCTCGACGAATGCGCCGAACTGAGCAGTGGTGACCGGATGTTGTTCGATGGCGAACGCACCGACGGTCACGGCGTGCACAGGAGCTTCTTCGGGGTAGAACGCCGTCGAGCCGATCCGGAAGGTCCCGCCGGGAAGCTCGATGAGTTCGGTGGCCACGGCACCGAGGCTAGTCGTGCCCGCTCATCGGTCGGCTCAGCCCGGCATGGCGATGCCGAAGTCGGCGAGCATCGCAGAACTGGCCTGGTCGAAATCCGGGGTGCCGCTTGGGGCTTCGACGCGCACCGCGGCCAGGAAGTCGCCGCTGTTGGTCCACACGTGAACGATCCGGTCGGCGTATTGGGTGCCCTTGCCCGGCCGGTCGGCCAGGATGCCCATCAGCTTCTGGCCGCTGTAGCCGCACAGGTCCCCGGGCAGCACGCTGACGCTGTTGATGGGGAACTCCGCGACGCGGTCGTTGCTGTACTGATCGAACGCGTCCTGCGCGTCCCCGGTGGTCGGGGTGAGCGTGACCTCGGCGGTCAACCCGGCCCGTCCGGTCAGCCGCACGGTCTCCGCATGCGGTATCACCTCGGCGAACCCGTCGGGAATCCCGACGGTGAGCGTCGGCGAGCCGGGCGCCGGGCTGCGCACGGTGACGGTCGGTCCGTCCGGGGGTGGGCAGGTGATCTCACCGGCGGCCAGTGCCCGTGTGGTCGTGGGTTCGACGCCGTAGGCGGGCAGGGCGAATTCCGGTGCCGGTCGGCCCGACGAGGTGGTCGCCGCGGGAGCTGTCGTGAGCGGTGCTGCCACGGTGGTGGCGGGGGCGACCGGACTGTTGACGGGGCCACCATTGCCGCAGCCCACCATCGCTACAACGGCCAGCGCGCCGACACCCAGCGCCGTCGGGTTCATCGATCAGTCCTTGGCGAACGCGGCTGCGAGGCCGCGCTCGAGGTCCTGATACGGCGCGCCGGACAGGTCGACGGTGACCTGCCGGATGCTGCCGCCGGTGAAGGCGAATGGTGCCCGGTACTGCTGTGACACCGCCGATCCGGTGTTGCGGCCGATGCAGATGCCGCCCCCGGCGAGCGCGAACATGCCGGGATGGGTCTGCATCCCCGCCAACTCGGCGACCGCGGTGTCATCGACGTACAGCGCGGTGTCTCCGAGCGGGGTGTGGCTGCCCTCGACCGTGCCGGCCCGCCGGTACTGCACACCGAAGATGTGCCGTCCCAGCGGGATCGGATCGGGTGAGATCAACGACTGCTCGTGCTCGCCGAGGAAGTTGTATACGTAGTGCAGTCGGCCGTCGGCGAGGAACAGCACATGTCCGCCGTGTGCGCCGCCCTGTTTGAACAGCACGCCCTGCGCGTCGGCGCTGTCCACGGTGACCTCGGCGAGCACCGTGAACGACTGCCCGCGCAGTTCGGCGGCCGCGCCCAACCCGACCTCGGCGGTGTGCGGGTAGTAGGTGTAGCGGGTCCGCTCCCCCACCAGGTACGGCCGCCAGCGGGTCATGGTCTCGAGGATGTTGAGATCGGCCAGAGGCAGCCCGTTGTACTTGTCGGCCTCGCTGAACCACAACGCCGTGAGCTCGGCGAGTTTGTCCGGCTGTTGCTCGGCCAGGTCGTGGCACTGGCTGCGGTCGGCCTCGATGTGGAACAGCTCCCAGCGGTCGCTGTCGAAGTGGGACCAACCCGACGGGGTCGCGGCATGCACGGTGTTGGCGAACCACCCCTTGTGCCAGATGCCCCGGGTGCCGAGCATCGTGTAGAACTGGGTTTCCTTGCCCGTCGGCGCGTCCGGGTTGTCCAGTGCCACTTTGAAACTCACGCCGTCGAGGGGCTTCTGCGGAACCCCGCGCACACTCGCCGGCGGCGTGATGTCGAGCAGGTCATAGACGGTCGGAGTGATGTCGCAGACGTTGACGTAGTTGTCGCGCACGGCGCCGTGGGCGCCAATACCGTTGGGCCAGGAGATGATTGCGGTGTCGGCGATTCCACCCTCGTGCGAGGCGTAGCGCTTGAACAGCTTGTAGGGCGTGTTGAACGCCATCGCCCAGCCGATCGGGTAGTGGTTGTAGGTCTCGGGCGACCCCAGCCGATCGATGAACCTGAGCCCTTCCTCAGCGGTGTCGATGTAGCCGTTGAAGAACTTCGTCTCGTTGACCGAGCCGTTCGGCCCGCCCTCTCCACTGGCCCCGTTGTCGGAGATCACCACCACGATCGTGTTGTCGAGTTGCCCCGTCTCCTCCAGGAAGTCCAGCACCCGGCCGATCTGGGCGTCCGTGTAGGACAGGAACCCGGCGAACACCTCGGCCATCCTGGCGAACAACCGCTTCTCGTCGGCCGACAACGACTCCCACGGCCGAACGGTGTCCTGCACGGGCCACGGTTCTCCGTTGGGTCCCTTCACATCCGCGTAGGGGTTGATCGGCGACAGCTCGGTGTCGGGTGGCACGATGCCGAGCCGCTTCTGGTTCTCCAGCACGATGTCGCGATAGGCCTCATACCCCATGTCGAACCGCCCGGCATAGCGGTCGGCCCAGTCCTTGAACACATGGTGCGGGGCGTGGCCGGCGCCCGGACACAGGTAGGTGAACCAGGGTTTGTCCGGGGCGATCACCTTGGCGTCCCGGATGAACTCGATAGTCTTGTCGGCGAGGTCCTGCGACAGGTGGTAGCCCTCCTCAGGAGTCGCGGGGGGATCGACCGGATGGTTGTCGTACACCAGGTCCGGATACCACTGATCGGTCTCGCCGCCCATGAACCCGTAGAACCGTTCGAACCCTCGTGAACACGGCCAATGCCGTTTGGTGGCAGCGAGGTTGGACTCCTCCAGCGGAGTCAGATGCCATTTGCCGACGCAGTAGGTGTTGTACCCGTTCTCGGCGAGCACCTCCGGCAGTAGGGCGGTCTCGTACGGAATTCGCCCGTTGCAGTTGGGGAATCCGTCGGTGAACTCCTCGATGGTGGCCATCCCGACCGTGGTGGCGTTACGCCCCGTGAGAAGCGAGGCGCGGGTCGGCGAGCACAGCGCGGTCGTGTGGAACTGCGACAACCGCACTCCGCGCTGGGCGATACGGCTCATCGCGGGCATCTCGACCAAACCACCGAAGCAGTCCCACGTCGCGATGCCGGTGTCGTCCCACACCAGATACAGCACGTTCGGGGCGTTCTCGACCGCAGTGGGCGCCGCGAAGGGTCCCCAGTCCGGTTCGGAATCCCGGATGTCCAGTTCGATCTTGCCGTTGAACGCTGAGTTGAACCCGGTGGCCATGGCGAGCCTCACTCCCGGTTGGCTATTCGGCGCGGATCAGACCGATCGCCCGGACGTTACACCCGCTCGCCCGCATTTGCCGGAGAAACTGACGTTGCCTTCGATGTGAACTGCGGGTGCGCTTGATCGGTGAGACCCGTTAGCGGGCCAGCCATCCGGGCGACGAGGGGGCTGGCCGCCGCGAGGGCGGCGAGCACCGTCGAGACCACCGCCGGACCTGTTGCACCGTGCGCGTCAGCCGTGAAGCCGGCGATGGCGGTCCCCATTGCCCCGCCCACGAGCGAAGCGCTGTTGAGCCAGCCGAAGGCCTCCGTCGCGGAGTGCTCGGCGATTTCCCGGGACACCATGAGGTACAGCGCCGACATGGCCGGCGCAAAGCCCAGTCCTGAGACGAACAACGCGACGAACTGCAGCACGCGGTTGTCGATGAGCCCGAACACGCCGGTCCCCACGGCCACGGTCGCCAACGCGGTGACCAATCCGGTCAGCCCGAATCTGCGATGCCCGAGCACCAGACCGCCGATGAGAGATCCCACGCTCGCTACCGCGATGGCCAAGCCGGCCGTCAGTCCGGCGCGGCCGAACGCGGCGACGATGCCGACTTCGAGCGCCATGAACGAGGCGACCAGGGCCAAGCTGGCTGCCATGGCCAGGATCACCGCCCGGTTCGCGATCACCCGGCCGAAGGCTGCGGCACTTCCCGTCGGCGGGTCCGCCCGAAAGCTCTTGGCGCTCAGCAGGAACCATCCGGTGCCGACCACGGTGACGGCGGCGGAAACGACCAATGGCATCGCGGTCGACAGCGCCGAGGCGAGCAACGTCGCCGCCACGGGCCCGACCACCCAGATCAGTTCCTGCGCCGTGGTGTCGAAGGCGAACAGGGCGCGGACTCCGTCACGGGGCACCAGCTGTGGGTACAGCGCCCGGACCACCGGCATCAGCGGCGGAACGGAGGCGCCGATCACCACTCCCAACATCAGCAGCAGCGCCGGGGCGGGACCGCAGAAGGCCAGCGCGACCATGGCGACGCCGTCCGCGAGGGCCGCGACGACCAGCGTGGTGGTCATGGCGCGGGCGGCGAGCCGGGCGGTGACCGGCATGGCCACCGCTTCTCCGACACTGACACACGCCACCGCGGTGCCGGCCAAGGCGTAGGACCCGGTCTCGGACTGGACATGCAGCAGGATCGCAAGGTTGAGCATGCCCAGTGGCAGCCGGGCGAACAGCTGCGAGGCAGTCAGGTTCAGCACGCCCGGAACACGGAGCACGTCGCGATAGGCGCGCATTACCAGCTTCTCCATAGGGAATCGACGGACGTGATGACGATTTACTATACCGTCTGGACGGTATAGTTCGATATCCCTTGTCGTAAGCTCTGGGAATGGCTTCGTCGCGGGACCGCATCCTCGACGCTTACGAGGACGTACTCGCCGTCGAAGGCGAGCGCTACGCCACCCTCGACGCCGTGGCGGCCAAGGCAGGTGTGTCGAAAGGTGGTCTCCTCTACCACTTCCCGTCAAAGGATCGCCTGGCCGACGCGCTCTGCGATCGCCTACTGACGCTGGCAGCCGACGATGTGAACGAGATGCGGGCGGCCCCCGAAGGACCAGCCCGCTACTACATCCGGTCCTCGCAGTACGCGAGCACACCGCTGGATCGCGCACTGGTGGCGGTCTCCCGGTTGCAGCAGGCGGGCGACAACCACGCGCGCACAGTCATCGAAGCGGTTTCCGCTGACTGGCTCAATGCTCTGCACGATGCACTCGGCGACCTCGACGTGGCCCGCGCGGTGAAACTGATCGGCGACGGCCTCTATTACAGCGCGCTGCACCGCGCCCTCGGCGGCCATGTGGCGCAAGCCGGCGACGACGACGGCCTGCTGTCCGTGATCGACCGCATCACCGCCACCTCAGACCCGGCTCAATGACTCCGACCGGGAACCGGTGCGCGCTGCCTGTCTGCCTATCCACAACTGCAGCAACAGCAGCGGAATCGTCCAGCCCAGCCATCCGTCCACGCCCGCGACCAACCACATATACCTGTCTTCGTCGCCACCGAAGGCACTGTCGCGCAACGGCTGGAAGCTCAGGTACAGAACGGGCGCCCAGATCCGGTTCGTGATGATCGACAGCGCCAGCGTCGCGCTGCGCAGCATCTGACGGCGGTGCCGACCGAACCGATGTTGCCGGCCCGCGATGAAGCCGTCCACGGTGAACCAGAGCCACAGCGCACCGAGTGTCACGTTGCTGACCGCCAGGATGGGGCCGAACGGCGTCGCCGCGCCGATCACGATCGCGCAGACGGCGGCCGGTATGGCCGTCGCGACGTAGACCCGTCCGGTTCGGCGGTGCAGCGTCGGATGTCGGCGCCGCAGGCCCGGCCAGATCTGCGCGACTGCGCACACCATCGCCACGCTCGCGAACAGAACGTGTGCGACCAGCAGTGGGTAGTGCAACCCGAACGTGGCCGGCACTCGGGTGCCGCCGGTCAGATAAGGCGGCAGCGAATACGCGAGAAACACCACGACGACCACCGCGAGCGCCATCACCGGTCGGACGGAACGGCCGAATGCGTATGTCATACGCATAAGGGTATGACATACGCATTCCGATGTCACTGATTACGCTGAGCGTTGATGACCGGCCCCGACACCCCGCTCCCCCGCGCGTTGCGCCTGCTCTGGCAACCCGACGCGGCGCCGCGTCGGGCGCGCGGGCTCACCCGGGAGGCCATCGTCGCCGCCGCCGTCGAACTCGCCGACAGCGACGGCCTCGCGGCGCTGTCGATGGCCCGGCTGGCCGAGCGACTCGGGTGCGGCACCATGTCGCTGTACCGGCACGTGGCCAACAAGGACGAGCTGGTCACCTTCATGCTCGCCACCGGACCCGGCACACCGCCTGCGGCACCTGACGGCGCGAATTGGCGTGAGGCACTGACAAATTGGGCGCATGAATTGTGGAGCGTCTACCACCGCCATCCATGGATCCTGCAGGCCGCGTCCGCCGGCCTGCCGGCAGATCCCGGCCAGCTCGCCTGGCTGGACGCCGGGCTGGCGGCCCTGTCCGGCACAGCACTGGCCGAACGCGAGAAGCTCACCGCGGTCATCGCCGTGCTGATTTTCACGCGCGGTTCGGCGGCATTGGCCGTCGAGGCTCACGACGTCGATGACAGCGAGTACTCCGCGCTGCTGCGGCGCCTCGTGACCCCCGTGCGGTTCCCGGCTCTGGCGGCAGCGATCGACGCCGGCGTATTCGATCAATCCGACGACCAGATGACGGAATTCCGTTCCGGGCTGGATCAACTGCTCGACGGCATTGCCGCCAAAGCGGGGTGAGCAGCTAGGGCCGTAAACGGTCCAGCCGCAACGAGATACCGTCCAGCAGCAGCTCCAGGGCCGATTCACAGCCGCTCCGCCTCATCGACTCGTCGAGGAGGTGGCTCGTGGCGGCGATGTTCGGGTGAGTTTCGGCGGGCAACCGCGCGTAGGTATCGCGCCACCGGTCTTCGTCGCGCTGCTGATGCTCAGCGGGCAGGGCTTCGAACGCGGCATCGAGCGCTGCGAACCCCAGCATCTGGTCGATGAAGGCGTGGTACACCTCGACGGCTTCGCGGTCGGGAAATCCGGCCGACCGCAGCAGACCCAAAACCGTTTCGATGACCTGGATCTCGTGGGCGCTGCCGGTGACCCGGCTGGCAGCCAGCACCCCGGCCTGCGGGTGATCGACATAGACGCGGTGCACGCGCAGGCCGAGTTCCCGCATGTCCTCCCGCCAACGGCCGGTCGGTTCCCACCCCTCGACCACCCGTCGCAGCAACTCATCGGTGATGGCCAGCACCACATCCTCGATACCGCGGAAGTAGCGGTACAGCGCGGTCGGATCGGCGCCCAGCGCGACGCCGAGGCGTCTGACCGTCAAGCCGGTGGCACCGTGGTACTGGAGCACGCGCAGTGCGGCCTCGACGATGAGCTCTTCGGACAGGACCACGCCCTGCTTGGTCTGCCGCCGACGGCGCCGCGGCGACTCAGACTTCAGTGTTCGGCCCATCCGTCCCACCTTCGGCACTTACGTCAACGCGCTCGCCTCATGTGCGCACCATCGTATTCGCCGCGGGACCGCCCTATCTACGTGATGTACACCTTCCTCAGGGTTTCCCGGATCGTCCAGGTCGTGCGCTGTCCGGCGTGGAGGCGAACCAGCGCACCGGCACGGAGACCGATTGCCGGGGAGCCGTCGTCGAATGTGATGGTGGCGTCGCCACTGAGCACGACGAACACCTCGTCGGACTCCACATCTCGCGACACTCCCGGCGTGTGCTCCCAGACGCCGATACTCTTGTCCGACAACGAGACCAGGTCGCAATGCGCTGTCGTCGGCGCTCCCGCCACCACCGACTCGGGCGGAATTGCCGTGTGGTCGAGCACCAGGGCCGTGACATCGACGACATCGACCGACGCCTCGTGACTCACGAGTCGAACCCCAGCCCCACGGAATCGAGTGCCTTCAGCAGGACGTTGCGACGGCCCTGGCGATGATCGGCCCGGTCCAGTGACCAGCGCGTGGCCTGAATCCCGGCCGAGGCCAACGGTTCCGGCGGGAACGGCAGGGGCATGGACCTGACCATTTCGAGCTCGGTGCGGGGAGTCGGCTTACCGGTGAAGCGGTCGAGCATGACCTCGGCGGCGAAACGCGTGGCTGCCACGCCGAGCCCGGTGAAACCGGCGGCGTATCCGGCGCGGTCGCCATAGGCGGAGCCGAAGAACGCGCAGAACCGGGTCGAGGTGTCGATCACGCCGGCCCAGCGGTGGCTGAACCTGACGTCCTCGAGTTGCGGGAATGTCGTGAAGAAGTGACCGGCGAGGCGCCGATAAGTTGCGTCACGGTCTTCGTACTGAGGCCGGATCCGTCCACCGAAGTGATAGATCGCGTCATACCCGCCCCACAGGATGCGGTTGTCCTTGGACAACCGGTAGTAGTGGAACTGGTTCGACATGTCGCTGATGCCCTGCCGGTTGCTCCAACCGATTTCGGCCAGCTGGGAATCGGTGAGGGGTTCGGTCATCAACGCGTAGTCGTACACCGGCACCGTGTGATAGCGGTAGCGCTTGAGCAGTGACGGAAAACCGTTCGTCGCCAAGATGACTCGGTCGGCACGCACCGACGCGCGCTCGGTGCGCACCGACAGTGACCCGCCGCGACGATTCTGATCGAGCCCGAGTACCTTGCTGTACTCGTAGATGTCCACGCCGAGGGCACCTGCGGCGCGGGCGAGTTCGCTCGCGAGCTTGGCGGGATGGACCAGCGCGGCAGCGTCCTTCGACCACACGCCGGCCAGGTATGTGGGTGAGTTGACCTCGTTGCGCATGGCCTGCTGATCGAAGTAGACCTGATCGGACCGCAGCGCGGCGCCGGCCAGTTCGGCGGCCTGGTGCGGCTCGACCGCGACCGCAATCGAGCCGGTCCGCTCGAAGTCACAGTCCAGATCCAGGGCATCGACGGTCTTCTCGATGGCGTCGAGGTTCTCCACTCCGAACCGGTCGAGGACGTCGATCTCGTCGGGCCATCGGCTGCGGCCGTTCTCGACGCCGTGGGTGAGCGAGGCCTCGACGAAGCCGCCGTTGCGCCCCGATGCCGCCCAGCCGATCGTCTGCCCCTCGACGACGGCGACCCGGATGCCGGGGTTCCGTTGCTTGGCCAGCAGCGCCGACCACAGCCCGGTGTACCCACCGCCGACCACGACGAGGTCGTAGTGCGACGACGCACTGGTCAGCACCGGGTAGTTGGGCTGATCCGGCATGTCGTCGAGCCAGAACGGCTGCAACACGGTGTTGGCCAGTGAGTGATCAACGAGGCTCACAGCAGGAGCGTTTCGTTCAAATGCGGTTTGCACGGGTTCTTCCTCGATGGTGATGTAACACCAGTAAGAAGGATTTCCCGCACTACCTCAACGGTGTTGACGTAAGCGCAGCAGGTCGCCGATCAACACCCGGGTGTCCGGCACGAACGGCCAGGCCGGATCGGCCAGGTGCGCGGCCAGTTCCTCATCGGTCCACCACCAGCCGTCCACGATCTCTTCGGGTTGATGACGGATCGGACCATCCCAGCGCGCCTCGAATGCATACAGGTGACACCGCATGGGTTTTCCGGCCCATTGCCCGTCCCAGGCCGTCGACGCCAGTGCAGTCAGCGGCGGGCCGCTGATGCCGAGTTCCTCGGCCAGTTCCCGGGCTGCGGCCTGCACGGGCGTCTCCCCCGGGTCGACGACGCCGCCGGCCAGGCAGTCGTGCATGCCGGCGAACACCGCCTTGGTCATGGTGCGCCGGTGGACGTAGATCCGGGCGCCGTCCATCGAACGCACCAGCACACCGGCGCTCGCGTGCCAGAGCCCCTCGGCGTACACCCGTGAACGGGGCGCCGCACCAACGGCATTGCCGTCGGCGTCATACACGGAGACGAGTTCGTCGGTCACGGCTTCACGTTAACGGGCCGCCCGGTTGATGGCTTCCCGTCGATTGGTCGCACCGAGTTTCTTGTAGATGGCGCGCTGATGGGTCTTGAGCGTGTTCACCGAAATCGCCATCTTGCCGGCGATCTCCTGCATCGTCATCGGCGTCCTCAGGAAGGTGAGGATCTCCCGCTCGCGCGGTGTCAGGCCGGCCGCGCCAGAATCCGACCGGCGGTGCGCGCTCGCCAAAAGGGCTTGCTCGACGAAATCGGGGTAGGCGGTGTACGAGCGGTGAGCGGCGAGCAGCTCTTGGCACACCGCATCGGGGTTGTCGACGAACTGGTACCGCACGTGCTCCGGGCACGCCGCAGCCACCACCTCTTCCATCCGTTTGTGAGCCTGCTCGGCCTGCCCGTGCTGCCAGGACAACAACGCCAGCGTGTAGAGGGCATAGGCGGCGATGTACCCCGGTAGCTGCGGCTCCAGCGCCTGGTGGGCCAGCCGATCAGCCAGGTCGAGCGCGCCCAGACGACGGCACATCCCGGCCAGGACCGCCGACACCATCGGAACATGTCGAGAACCGACCACACTCGCGGCCAGCTCCAGCGCAAGGTCATGATCACCGCGAGCCTCGGCCAGGCGGGCGCGGCTGGCCGTCTTGTAGCTGACCCACGGCACGCCGTGAGTGTCGGCATCGGGCATGCGAGCCACGACGGCCTCGGCGGTGGCGAGCACGCCGTTGTCGCGCAAGGTGGCCGCACTGAACGCCAGGAACATCCGTGACGTGTCGGGGTAACCGACGCCGACGGTGCGGCTCGATGGAATCAAATCCTCGACGGCCGCAGCGATCTCACCGTGCCAGAAGTGAATCCAGCCTGACGTGAATCGTTCGATGCCGTCACCGTCGTGGGACAGCCACAACTCAGGAGTGGATTCGTCAGATGACACCGCCAGGTGCAGCGCCTGCTGTGCACGGCCCAATTCGCCCGAGTGGGCCAGCGCGAACGCAAGGCTCTGCCGGGCGCGGTGAGCCACCTCCGCCAACCCGAGGGCCACACACTCGTGCACCGCGGCCTCCAGATACTCCGAACCACGCGTCGGACTGCGCCGCATCCGCGAATCCGCCCAGCCCAGGACGAACAACGCACACGCATAGATACGCGGCGCGACCAGATCACGGTCTGACAATGCGGCCTCGACACGTCCGGCGGCGCGGTCCATCACTTCGCGGTCGTCAGAGATCAGGAGCTGTGTGAGATCGGCAATGAGATCGAGCCGCCCCGGTACGTTCTCCGACTCCGGAATTCCCCCGGCCCGGTTGAACAACAACGCCGCCGTGACGTCGTCGCCGGCCATGGCTCGGCAGCTGGACCGGATCATCAGAACCTCCGGATTCTCACCGAAAGCTTCGGTGAGTCGCACGCACGCCAGATCGAGTGCGCTCGAACGAGATTGCAGCAACAGCTCGAGCCAGCTTTCGGCGACGATGTCGTATCCGAAGCGGTCGTCGCCCCGGATGGCGTAGTCCACCGCTTCCAGCGGATACTGCTGTGCCAGTTCGGCCGCCGCCAACCGATTGAGCCGTAGCCACTCCTCGGGGTGGCGCCGCCTCAGGATCTCCCGGCAGTGCTTGACGAAGATCGAATGCCATTGAAAGACAGCACTTTCTCCAGAACCGATACGTTCGAGGAACAGACCGGCGGCAACGCAGTCATTGAGCAGTTCACCACTGTCCGGTCGGTCCGTGAGTACCTGGGCCAGTCGTTCGTCCACCCGCGGGCACACAGTGGCCTTCAGCGCGAATTCGGCCAGATCCGGCCGCATCCGGGCCAGCACGGCGGTGCCGATGTAATCGGTGAGGTCGACATCGTCGGAGAACGCGGCGGCTTCGTCGCCGCTGACCAGGATGAGTCGAACCGCACCGGGCCAACCGCCGCTCTCCGTCATGATGCGATCGACGTCCTCGGGCCGCACCGACGTGTCGCCTCGTTCGACCAGCGCCTGCACATCGTCTCGGGTGAAGGCGAGATCGGCCGAACCGATCACCGCAACCTTGTCGTGGACCCGCAGTCGCGCCCACGCAGGGCCGACCGGATCGGTTGTGATCAGGACAAACCGCAACCACTGTGGGCCGTTCTCGACCAGTTCCACCACATCGTCATCGCCCCATACCGCCCGCGTGAACTGGAAGTCGTCGATCACGATGGTCACGTTCCGACCCGGATCGATGGCCATGAGCGCGGCAACGGCCGCGTCGTAGGTCGCCGACTCGAATGCGCCTGACAAGGACTGGTCCAGCGAGCTGTCCCCCGCATCGCGCGCGGTGTTCAGCAGTGCGGTCAACATGCCGCGCAGCACATCGCTGCGGTCGTTGATCCGCTCGGTCAGTGTCAGCCATGCCACCGAGCCCGGTTCGGCCCGTTGACGCTCGAGGGTCCACTGTGCGACGGCGACGGTCTTGCCAAACCCCGAGGGAGCGGCGACAAGCACGGCGCGCCTCCTGGCGGTGTGCTCATCCAGCGTGCGGCCGATCGCCTGACGCGGCAACATACCCGGACTCGACGACGGTGTCGTGGCGAGAAACCACGGCACCGGATGCATCGATGATGTTCCGGAGGGCTGCACGTTGGTTCCTGTCGATCACTGTCCCGGGCACGGCGTGTCGCCCTGCGGACCACAGGGCAACACACCATTGTCCCAGCTAGGGGGTGACGATATTGAACCAGAAGGGGAAGGTGTCGAGCAGACCCATGAACTCGTCGAACGAACCGCGGTTCCCGTCGATGGTCACCTTGTTCTGTGCGATCGCGTCCTCCAGCTTGAGATTACCCAGCTGGATGTCGTCGAGGGTCACCTTGTCGAGGGTGACGCTCGCGTTGGCGTTCGGCACCGGCTCCGGGGCGTAGTTGAGGACGGCGTTTTCGACAGTCAGGCCGTATTCCTTCTTGATGTCTTTGAAATTGACGTTCATCGTCAGGTTCTTCCCGGTGGCTTTCTCTCCGTTCAGGCGCACCGCCAGGTAGTCGAACAACATGTCGGGCGGCATCGCCTTGACCGTGTCGGGGCTCGCGCTGTCGAGGCCTCCGGTGTCGGGCACGCCATTACGTAGCTCATACGCACCCTGCAGATATATCGAGCGCCAGGGGCCCGATTCGGCCTGATACCCCAATTGCTCGTACGAGTCAGCGAGCAGGTTCTTGGCATCGGTGTTGTTGGGGTTGGCGAACACCACCTGCTTGAGCACCGTGGCGGTCCAGCGGTAGTTGCCGGCGTCGAAATCCTTCTTCGCCTTGTCCAGAACCGCACCTTCGCCGCCCATGTACTCGACATACTTTTTGGCGGCGGGCTCTGGCGGCAGATCGTCGAGATCCGACGGGTTGGCGTCATACCACCCCATGTACCGCTGATACACCGCTCGTGAATTGTGCTTCAGGGTTCCGTAATAGCCGCGGTCCGGCCAGAAGTTGTTGAGTTCCGGCGGCAACGTGATCTCTTCAGCGATCTCGGAGCCCACCAGACCGTTGTTCATCATCCGAACCGATTGGTCGTGAATGTATTTGTACAGATCGCGTTGACGCTTCCAGTAGTCGATGATGTTGGCGTTGCCCCACTTGGGCCAGTGGTGACTCTGGAACTTGACCTCTGTGTTCTCGCCATAGCGACGGATCGTCTCGTCGATGAACTTGGCCCAGACCAGTCCGTCACGCACCTGCGCGCCACGCAAAGTCAGCAGGTTGTGCATGGTGTTGGTGGTGTTCTCGGCCATCCACATGGCCTTGAACTGCGGGAAAAAAGTGTTCATCTCAGTGGGCGCCTCAGTGCCGGGCGTGTACTGAAATTCCATCTCGACGCCGTCGATCGTCACCTTCTGACCCGTGTGGTCGATGATGTCGGTCGGAATGATCATGCCGGCGGTTCCGGTCGAATTGGTCTGGCCCAGACCAGCTCCCACACCCCCCTGGGCGTTGCGCGGGAGCAGCGCCCCGAACATGTACACCGCACGACGGCTCATCGCATTGCCGGCGATCACGTTCTCGCTGATCACGTCCTCTACGAAGTTGACCGGAGCGATGATCTTCACCTTGCCGGAGTCGACGTCTGCCTGGTTGACGACACCGCGCACGCCGCCGTAATGGTCGATGTGCGAATGGCTGTGTACCACCGCGACAACCGGGCGGGGACCCAGCTTCTCGTTCGTCAGATCCAAAGCGGCCTTCGCAGTTTCCGCCGAGACCACGGGGTCGATCACGATCCAGCCCGTATCACCCTTGATGAAAGTGATGTTGGACAGGTCATAGCCCCGCACTTGGTATATCCGGTCCTTGACCACCTCGAACAGTCCGTACTGCATGTTGAGCTGAGTCATGCGCCACAAGCTGGGGTTGACGGTATCGGGCGCCGCCTTGTCATCGGAGATGTACTTCTTGTACTCCTCCATGTCCCAGACAACGTTGCCGTCGGCATCCTTGATCGTCAGGGTTTCGGGCTTGGCGATCAAGCCGCGCTTGGCATCCTCGAAGTCGCCCTTGTCGTTGAACGGCAGTGTGTCGAGCAGCTTCTGGTTGGCCGCCTTGGTTGCCTCGCTCGCACCCTTGACACTGTTGTCGGTGTTCAGATCACCACCGCCGGGTGATCCGCCGGCAGCCCCACCAGACTCGTCGTTGCAGGCTGCGATCAGCGTGGTTGCGACACCCGCCACCGCCAGACCGCCCAGCACCCTCCGCCGCGGCAACCTCGCACGCAATTCGTCAGGCTTATCAGCTTGATATGACTTCGAATTGGGATCCATGCGTGCAAATTATGCCTCTGCACCATCCAATTGGCGGGTAATTCACCCCAGCGATCTCAATGGTTACACAAAGAGCGCTGCGACCCGCCCGTTGCCGGTAAATCGAATCAGACAGCAAGCAAACAGATGTCGCCTCGCTGCGACGGCCGAGTTCCGAAAATCAATGCAGCTCAATCTGAAATGTCGATTACGCCCACCCGCCACTTCCGGCCTTCGAGGAAGCACGGGTCGACGGAGCCGGCCGTCGGGCAGTTGGTCTTCAGCGTCGGGCACTCGATGTCGTCGCGGTGGCATATCGACCGCATTCGCAAATGGTCGACATAATTGAGTTCCCTCACCCAAAAAGGGTGAGGGAATAATCAATTCGCACCCACCGGTGAACACGGCGCTACTGGTTCGGGTCTACTCTTAGCGACCAGACGCAAAAGTGCCCCAAACCCGAAGGGGTTTGGGGCACTTTTCTGTCTGCTCGCGCGGAGAAGAGAAGGAGCCTTCGCTACTTCGCCTTTTCCAGAACCTCGACCAGCCGCCACCGCTTGGTGGCCGACGTCGGCCGTGTCTCCATCAACGAGACGCGGTCGCCGATACCGGCGTCGCCGTTCTCGTCGTGCGCCTTGACCTTCTTGGTGGTCCGGATGATCTTGCCGTAGAGCGGGTGGCTCTTACGATCTTCCAGCTCGACCACGATGGTCTTCTGCATCTTGTCGCTCACCACGTAGCCGATGGCGGTCTTACGACGGCCGCGCGGCTTCTCGGTGGCCGGGGTGTGCTTGGGGCCCTTGGTCTCTGCCATTACGAATCCTCACCAACGGGCCCGGAAGCCAGACCCAACTCACGTTCACGCAGCACGGTGTAAACCCGTGCAATCTCCTGGCGCACGACGCGCAGCCGACGGTTGTTGGCCAGCTGACCGGTCGCCATCTGGAAGCGCAGGTTGAACAGCTCTTCCTTGGACTCGCGCAGCTTTGCCGTCAACTCGGTGTCGGACAGTTCACGCAGCTCACCAGGCGTAGTTCCCACTGCCATCAGAACTGCTCCTCTCGACTCACGATGCGTGCCTTGATCGGCAGCTTGTGGATTGCGCGAGTCAGTGCTTCCTTGGCGATCTTCTCGTCGGGGTAGCTGATCTCGAACAAAATGCGGCCCGGCTTCACGTTGGCGATCCACCACTCCGGCGAACCCTTACCGGAACCCATGCGGGTCTCGGCGGGCTTCTTGGTCAGCGGACGGTCCGGGAAGATGTTGATCCACACCTTGCCGCCACGCTTGATGTGCCGGTTGATGGCGATACGAGCGGACTCGATCTGCCGGTTGGTGATGTAGGCGTGGCCGAGGGCCTGGATGCCGTAGTCACCGAAGCTCACCTGCGTGCCACCGCTGGCGATGCCACGCTGGCGCGGGTGGTGCTGCTTGCGGTGCTTGACCTTACGGGGAATCAGCATGATTTAGCTCTCCGTGCTCTCAGCGGCAGGCGCAGCCTCAGCAGCGACAGCCTCAGTAGCGGCGGGCGCATCTCCGGTGGCGGCGCGGCCGGCTTCGGTGCTCGTCGCCGTGGTGCCCGAAGAACCGCTACGACGCGGCCGGGTGCCCGACGGACGCTCACGACGCGGCCGGTCGCTGGCCGGTGCGGCGGCGGTCAGCTCACGCTTACCACCGACGATGTCGCCCTTGTAGATCCACACCTTCACGCCGATCCGGCCGAAGGTGGTCTTGGCCTCGTACAGGCCGTAGTCGATGTCCGCGCGCAGCGTGTGCAGCGGAACCCGACCCTCGCGGTAGAACTCCGAGCGGCTCATCTCAGCACCGCCGAGGCGGCCCGAGCACTGCACCCGGATGCCCTTGACGTTGGGCTGACGCATCGCCGACTGGATCGCCTTGCGCATCGCGCGGCGGAACGCCACACGGTTGCTCAGCTGCTCGGCGACACCCTGGGCGACGAGCTGCGCCGTCGACTCCGGGTTCTTCACCTCGAGGATGTTGAGCTGAACCTGCTTGCCGGTCAGCTTCTCCAGGTCGGCACGGATGCGGTCGGCCTCGGTGCCGCGGCGACCGATGACGATGCCGGGGCGCGCGGTGTGGATATCGACGCGAACCCGGTCACGGGTGCGCTCGATCTCCACGTCGGCGATGCCAGCACGCTCAAGACCAGTGGCCAGCAGACGCCGGATGGCGACGTCTTCCTTCACGTAGTCCTTGTACTGCTTGTCGGCGTACCAGCGGGACTTCCACTCGGTCGTGATGCCGAGCCGGAAGCCGTGGGGATTGATCTTCTGGCCCACTACTCCGAGCCTCCCTTCGTCTCGGCAGACTTCTTCGTGGCGGTCGCGGCCTTGCTGCCCTGAGCGCGACGGCTACGTGCCGAACCGGCGGCCGCACCCTTCTGCTTGGGCGGACGGCTTTCCACGATCACGGTGATGTGGCTGGTCCGCTTGCGGATCCGGAACGCACGCCCCTGGGCACGCGGACGGATGCGCTTGGCGGTCGGACCCTCATCGGCGTGGATGGTCGCAACCACCAGCGTCGTCGGGTCCAGGCCCTCGTTGTTCTGCGCATTGGCGGCAGCGCTGGCGATCACCTTGGCGACCGGTTCGCTGGCGGCCTGCGGCGCCCACCGCAAGATGTCGAGGGCTTGCTCGACACTCTTGCCGCGGACCAGGTCGATGACACGACGGGCCTTGCTGGCCGAGACACGCACGAAGCGTGCCTGCGCCGTCGCGGACGGGTATTCAGTGACTGTGGTACTCATCGCCGCTTGCTCTTCCGGTCGTCCTTGATGTGACCCTTGAAGGTGCGCGTCGGGGCGAATTCGCCGAGCTTGTGCCCGACCATCGCCTCCGTGACGAACACCGGGACATGCTTGCGGCCGTCATGCACCGCAAAGGTGTGCCCGATGAAGTCGGGGAGGATGGTCGACCGACGCGACCAGGTCTTGATGACCTGCTTGGTGTTCTTCTCGTTCTGAACGTCGACCTTCTTGAGCAGATGGTCGTCGACGAACGGACCCTTTTTGAGACTACGAGGCATCGCTGCTACTCCTTCCGCGGCCTAGCGCTTCTTGCCGGTGCGCCGGCGACGGACGATGAGCTTGTCGCTCGGCTTGTTGGGCTTGCGGGTGCGGCCCTCAGGCTTGCCCCACGGGCTGACCGGGTGGCGGCCACCGGAGGTCTTGCCTTCACCACCACCATGCGGGTGGTCAACCGGGTTCATGACGACACCACGGACGGTCGGGCGCTTGCCCTTCCACCGCATACGGCCGGCCTTGCCCCAGTTGATGTTGGCCTGCTCGGCGTTGCCCACCTCGCCGACGGTGGCGCGGCAGCGCACGTCGACGCGACGGATTTCACCGGAGGGCATACGCAGCGAGGCGTAGGTGCCTTCCTTACCCAGCAGCTGGATGCTCACACCGGCCGAGCGGGCCAGCTTGGCACCGCCACCGGGCCGCAGCTCCACAGCGTGGATCACGGTGCCGGCGGGGATGTTGCGCAGCGGCAGGTTGTTGCCGGGCTTGATGTCGGCGTTCGGCCCCTGCTCGATGACGTCGCCCTGCTTCAGACCCTGCGGCGCGATGATGTAGCGCTTCTCGCCGTCCAGGTAGTGCAGCAGCGCGATGTTCGCGGTGCGGTTGGGGTCGTACTCGATGTGAGCGACCTTGGCGTTGACGCCGTCCTTGTCGTGGCGACGGAAGTCGATGAGGCGGTAAGCGCGCTTGTGGCCGCCACCCTTGTGCCGGGTGGTGATGCGGCCGTGCGCGTTACGCCCACCGGTGCCGTGCAGCGGACGGATGAGCGACTTCTCCGGAGTCGAGCGAGTGATCTCGGCGAAATCGGAGACGCTCGAACCGCGACGACCCGGGGTCGTCGGCTTGTACTTGCGAATTCCCATATCAGTTAAATCCTCTTAGTTCCCGGCGTTACGCCGGGGCTCCGAAAAGCTCGATCGGCTTGCTGCCGGCGGCCAGGGTCACGATGGCGCGCTTGGTGTCCTTGCGCTTACCGAAGCCCGAGCGGGTGCGCTTGCGCTTGCCCTGCCGGTTGGCGGTGTTCACCGAGCTCACCTTGACGTCGAAGATCTTCTCGATAGCGATCTTGATCTGCGTCTTGTTGGAGTCCGGGTGCACGACGAACGTGTACACGTTGTCCTCGATCAGCCCGTACGACTTCTCCGAGATGACCGGGGCCAGGATGATGTCGCGGGGGTCGGTCACGGTAGCCATCAGGCCGACACCTCCTCTTTCTTCGTGTTGGCCTCGATGTAGGCGTTCAGAGCCTCGACCGAGAACACCACGTCGTCAGCGTTGAGCACGTCGTAGGTGTTCAGCTGATCCGGCGAGATCACGTGCACACCAGGCAGGTTGCGGACGCTGCGGGCGCCGACCTCATCGGTGCGGCCGATGACGACGAGAACCTTCTTGTTCTCGGTCAGGCTGCCCAGGAACGCCTTGGCGCTCTTGGTCGACGGGGTCTGGCCCTCGATCAGTTCGGTGATCGCGTGGATGCGCTCGTTGCGGGCCCGGTCCGAGAGCGCACCGCGCAGAGCGGCGGCGATCATCTTCTTCGGGGTCCGCTGGCTGTAGTCGCGCGGCTGCGGGCCGTGGACGACGCCACCACCGGTGAACTGCGGTGCACGGGTCGAACCCTGACGGGCGCGGCCGGTGCCCTTCTGGCGGTACGGCTTCTTGCCACCACCGGACACCATGGCCCGCGTCTTGGTGGCATGCGTGCCCTGGCGCTTGGCGGCCAACTGTGCGTTGACGACCTGGTGCATCAGAGCGATGTTCGGCTCGACGTCGAACAGCGCGGCGGGCAGCTCCACGGAGCCGTCCTTCTTGCCTGCCGGCGTCTTCACATCAATTTTGAGAGTCATTACTTCTCGCCTCGCTTGATTGCGCTGCGGACAACCACCAGACCACCGTTGCGTCCGGGGATGGCGCCCTTGATCAACAGCACGCCGTTCTCGGCATCGACCTTGTGAACCTTGAGGTTCTGCGTGGTCACCCGGTCGTGGCCCATGCGGCCCGACATCCGGGTGCCCTTGAACACACGGCCCGGGGTGGCGCAGCCACCGATGGAGCCGGGGCGGCGGTGCACTGCCTGGGCGCCGTGCGAGGCGCCCTGGCCGGCGAAGCCGTGACGCTTCATGGTTCCGGCGAAGCCCTTGCCCTTGCTGGTGCCGGTCACGTCGACGTAAGCACCGTCGGCGAAGATCTCGGCGGTCAGCTCCTGGCCCACCTCGTACTCGGCGGCGGCAGCCTCGTCGACCCGGAGCTCAGCCAGGTGGCGGCGCGGGTTGACACCCGCGGCGGCGTACTGACCGGTGACGGGCTTGTTGACCTTGCGCGGGCTGATCTCGCCATAGGCGAGCTGCACGGCGCTGTAGCCGTCGCGCTCGGGGGTACGGATAAGGGTCACCACGTTGGGGCCGGCCTTGACGACCGTCACCGGGACGACTTTGTTGTTCTCGTCGAACACCTGCGTCATGCCCAGCTTGGTGCCCAAAATGCCTTTTCTAGCCATTTTTCTCGGGTCTCCTACTGGATGTTGACGTCGACACTGGCCGGCAGATCGATGCGCATGAGCGCGTCAACCGTCTTCGGCGTCGGGTCGAGGATGTCGATCAGTCGCTTGTGGGTACGCATTTCGAAATGCTCCCGCGAGTCCTTGTACTTGTGCGGCGACCGAATCACGCAGTACACGTTCTTCTCGGTCGGCAGCGGCACGGGGCCCACCACACTGGCACCGGTACGGGTGACCGTCTCGACGATCTTGCGCGCCGAGGCATCAATGGCCTCATGGTCGTAGGCCTTGAGCCTGATGCGGATCTTCTGTCCCGCCACGCTTCTCCTACCTCTACTTCGTACATCGGCCGGCCGTATCGAAGCCTCGATGGGAAAACCCACCGAAACCCGTCGGGCCTGGTCCCCGGCGCGGGTGCGCCGAGTATTTGCCGCCGCTGTTTACCTGTCTGTGGTCCACCGGCCCCCGCGGTCGGGCGTGTCGCCTTCGCGCACATTTTCTCGCCCTGAAAATCAGTCGCGATCTAATGTTGGGACCGGATGCGCCCGTGGGGGCGCGGGTCGGATGCCCGGCCAGGAATACCCGGCTCAAGGCAACCCGAACAGTATGCCCTAGATCTGGGCGTGCTCCAAATCCGCGATCGAGCAGGTCGGGGCCCGTCGGCGCGGCCGGCAGCAACGAGCCTCCAACTAGCGGATCTCCCAGTGTTTTCCGACCTCAGACACCCGTCGGCCGGACGCGGTCCGCGTATGTAGCGCCATGGCGGAAGAACGCGCTTCGGACCGCCACTGCGCTTCACCCGCGACGGCGCTGGTGACACTCTGCCGAACTTACTTTTGAGTAAGGTATGGCGCATGACGCAGTCTCCGGTGGGCACACCCAGCGCTACCTATAAAGCATGGAAGAAGTTGTCATCGCTGCCCGGCGGCAGCTGGGCGTTCTCCGCCGCAGCCATGGCCCGGGTGCCCTACTTCGCGTCGGTCCTCCCCCACGTCGTCCGGATGGAACCGGGACTGGCCGAGGTGACGGTGCCGAAGTGGTTCTACGTCTACAACCACCTGCACACCGTGCACGCCATCGCGTCGTGCAATGCCGCGGAGATGGCGATGGGCATGCTCATGGAAGCCACCGTGCCGACAACGCACCGCTGGATCCCCAAGGCCATGAATGTGCAGTACCTCGCCAAGGCCACCACCTCGCTGCGGGCCCGCGCCGAGCTCACTCCGCCGGATTTCGGGACCATCACCGAAGGCACCGACATCGTGGTGCCGGTCAGCATCACCGACCGCCACGGCGTCGAGGTGGTGCACGCCGATATCACCACCTGGGTGACGCCGGCCTAGGTCGCCGAGCGTGCCCTCAGATCGCGATGTGCGCCGAATCCGCGATCTGAGCGCACAGTCGGCGCTAGTCCAGATAGGTGCCGTGCCCTTCGCGCACCAGTGCGCCGTCGAACAGCAGCACCTCGTTGACCAGCCCGCCGTTCTGGTTGCGGTAGTGGATCACCAGGGCGGATTCGCCGCGGTAGGTCGCCAACACCTCGAAATGCAGGTCCGGCATGCCGACCAGCGCCGTCGTCCAGTAATGCCGTAGCGAGTCCTTGCCCCGCACCACACCGCCGGTCTCGGGGAAGAGGCGGGCGGCTACCGGTGAACTGAACACCACGTCGTCGTGGAAATGCGCGAGTACCGCGTCCACGTCGTGCGCGTTCCACGCACGCACCCATTCCTCGGCGAAGGCCTGCGGATCCGGTGTCGCCATCGAGTTCACTTCTCCCTCAACCCGGCCCAGAACGGGCATTGATGCTCATCTGGGTAGCCATTGTCGACGCGACTGCCGTCGGCCCGCAACGACATTCGGCCGTCGCCGTAGTGGGGCCAGTCCGGTTGACCGTCGACCGCCGGCTCGCCGGTGCGCACGAAGGCGCTCCAGTAGTCGATCATCTGGTCCGAAAGTCGCTGCTGCGCCGGGTCCAGCGGCGGCGCCCCGCCGACGTCGAACAGATAGCGGAGCTCCAGCGAGTGACTGGCTCCGACCGGGAAGGGCAGCGTTCGCATGACCTCGGGTGCGGGGGCAGAGCGATCGTTGAACTCGTAGGCGTAGACCGGTCCGGTGCGAGAGAGCTCACCGGCCATCCGCTCCGACACACAGCTGAATTCACCGTCGGTGACCGCCGCCGAATATGCCTGCGCCACACCGCCGTACCGATCGACGGGATAGTGTGCGCCGACGGCCGCGGCATCGGCACCGAACGTCTCGGACAGCAGCCGCGGGTAATCCCCCGCGACGTAGCGCTGTCCCAGGCGCAGGTAGCGCAACGCCACGAAGAGCGTGAACTCATCGCGGGTGGTGCCGATGAGCACCGGCACCGGTTCGGCCCGGTCTGATGCGAACGCGGCCAGCGGGGCCTGCGGAATCACAGTCGACCCGGTGACCGGACCGGTCAGCTCGTCGCTGCCGATATTGAAGTACCACACCGGTTTCCGCAGACTGTCCACCGGCAGGGCCCGCAGGCAAGTGGCCGCCACCGCGGGGTCGGGGCAGCCGGCAGCGGCCGCGTAGTCGAGCGAGCGGCGGGTCGCGGCGGCGAGATCGGCCTGGGCCTGGCACGGCGCGCTCATCAGGATCGCGGCTCGGAACAACCCCGCCGAGCCGGGTGACACCAGGTGGTCGCACACCGACATGCCGCCCGCGGATTCACCGGCGACGGTGACCTTTTCCGGATCGCCGCCGAAGTCGGCGATGTTGTCGCGCACCCACTGCAGCGCCGCCCGCTGGTCAGCCAGACCGTAGTTGCCGACGTCGCCACCGGCGCCCAGGGCCGGGTGAGCCAGGAACCCGAGCGTCCCGAGGCGGTAGTTGATCGTCACCACGACGATGTCGCCGTGCGCGGCCAGCCGTCCCGCGTCGTAGATGCCACTGCTGCCGCCGGCGAACGCGCCGCCGTGGATCCAGACCATGACGGGACGCTTCTCCTCCGAGACCGGCGGCGTCCAGACGTTCAGGTTCAGGCAGTCCTCGGCGGTGTTCGCTCCGCGTTCGGGATCGGAATCGGGGTCCTGGATGCACCGCGGACCCGGGCGGGTGGCGTCACGCTCCCCCGGCCAGCCCGGCGCGGGGACCGGTGCGGCGAATCGCATGGGGCCCACCGGCGCGGCGGCATACGGCACACCGGCGAACAACCGATGGTCGGATACCACTGTGCCGCGCAAGGTTCCGGCTGCGGTCCGGACCACTGCCGGGTCCTGCCCTTGCACCAGGCCGGGCGGAGTGTCAGCTGAACTGCCGGGCGTCGCCGCCCGGCCGCCACCCCGTGCACAGCCTCCCACCAGCATGGCCAACACTGCCAGCAACGCGACGACGCGACGCCCGGACCGCATGGCTGCGAGCGTACGGGGCCGATCGGCATATTCGACTCCCTTACGTGGCGCCGATCACATATGGTGGCAATTGACACCCGTCAAGTTCTGCCAGTGAGGAGTCTGTATGAGCGCGCCGACAATGGATGACGCCGCGAAGGTGCTCGCCGATCCGACGGCTTACGCCGACGATGCACGCCTGCACACCGCGCTGACCCATCTGCGCGCGAACAACCCGGTGGCCTGGGTCGACAATCGGCCCTACCGGCCGTTCTGGGCCATCACCAAGCACGCCGACATCATGGCGATCGAGCGGGACAACGAGCTGTTCATCAGCGAGCCCAGGCCCCTGCTGGCCACCGCGGCGGCCGACGATCTGGCCAAACAACAGCTCGAGGCCGGCATGGGCCTGCGCACACTGATCCACATGGACGACCCGCACCACCGCAAGGTTCGGGCGATCGGCGCAGATTGGTTCCGCCCCAAGGCAATGCGTGACCTCAAGGTCCGGGTGGACGAGCTCGCCAAGCGCTATGTCGACAAGATGCGCGACATCGGGCCGGAGTGCGACTTCGTCACCGCCATCGCCGTCGACTTCCCGCTCTACGTGATCATGTCGCTGCTCGGGCTGCCCGAAGAGGACTTCGGCCGCATGCACATGCTGACCCAGGAGATGTTCGGCGGCGACGACGACGAGTACAAGCGCGAGGGGGGCTCACTGGAAGATCAGCTCGCCGTACTGATGGACTTCTTCGCCTACTTCTCGACGCTGACCGCGTCGCGCCGCGCCAACCCGACCGCGGACCTGGCCTCGGCGATCGCCAACGGCACCATCGACGGGGAACCGCTGTCCGACGTCGACACCGCGTCGTACTACGTGATCGTCGCCAGTGCGGGACACGACACCACCAAGGACGCGATCTCCGGCGGACTCCATGCGCTCATCGAGAACCCCGACCAACTGGCCAGACTGAAGGCGCAACCCGATCTGATGGGCACCGCGGTCGAAGAGATGATCCGGTGGTCCACCCCGGTCAAGGAGTTCATGCGCACCGCCACCGCCGATACCACCGTGCGCGGCGTACCGATCGCCAAGGGCGAATCCGTCTACCTGGCCTATGTTTCCGGCAACCGTGACGAAGAGATCTTCGACAACCCACATCGCTTCGACGTCGGCCGGGATCCGAACAAGCACCTGGCATTCGGATACGGCGTGCACTTCTGCCTGGGTGCAGCACTGGCCAGGATGGAGATGAACAGCTTGTTCACCGAACTGCTCAGTCGGCTGGATTCCATCGAATTGGCCGGGACGCCAGAGCTTTCCGCGACCACATTCGTCGGTGGGCTCAAGCACCTGCCGATTCGTTACTCGCTGCGCTGAGTCTGCCCGGTCCGCCGGTGGGTGGCCAGGAAGCCATCCACCGCGGACTGCACGCAACGGGTGTAATCGAACTCGGCCAGCGTGCTGAGCTTACCCAACACGATCGGCCCCAGCAGTAGCGCGGCGGCCTGCGTCCGATCCACCTCGCCGAGTTCGTCGACCGCCTCGGGACTGTCGAAGATCGCCTCGAACGGCAACGCGTACTGCTCGGCCACCCGCTCGCGCAACGTCCGCACCTCGGCGCTGTCATCGGTCCGCCACGGCAACTGCTCCATGTCACCACCGAGCGCCAGCCACGACATAGCAGTGATGCTGATCGGAGCCTCGGCGATCAAGTCGGCCTGCGCCTGAACCAGGGCGATCAGCCGATCGCGGAGCGTTCCGTCCGCCGGCGGCATCGGCGCGGCCGGGATGAGTGCGCGAAATGCCGCTGCCAGCAAGTCATTTCCGCTCGGGAAGTGCCGGTACAGCGTTGCCCTGGCCACGTTCGCGGCCCTGGTGACCGCGTCCACCGTCACCGCACTGGGACCGCCCGACCGCAACAGCGTCGTCGCCGCCTCGAGCAACCGGGCCCGGGATCGGGCCGGACGCGGGTCACTGCTTTCGGCGGTCATGCGCCAACACCTCCACAAAAACAGACTTACCGTCTCGCTACGAGACTGATAGTCTCGAAACCTCACCGACCGAGGAGGCGCAGCATGTCTGACACCCTCGTCGATTCTGGCCAGGATATAGATCCCGGCCTGTCCTATCTGTCGATCCGGAAGCGATACTGGCTGCTCGCGGTCGCCTGCATGGACGTCTCCATCGTGATCGCCTCGATGGTGGCCCTGAACGCCGCGCTGCCCGACATCGCCCGCCAGACCGCGGCCACCCAGGCCCAACTCACCTGGGTGATCGACGGCTACACCCTGGTGCTCGCCTGCCTGCTGCTCCCGGCCGGCGCGATCGGCGACCGCTACGGCCGCCGCGGCGCCCTGTTGACCGGCCTCGTGGTCTTCGTCCTGGCCTCCGCGGCACCCCTGCTTTTCGACGATCCCGTACACCTGATCATTTCTCGTGCGGTGGCCGGGGCAGGCGCCGCCTTCATCATGCCGGCGACCCTGTCCCTACTCACCGCGGCGTTTCCGAAATCCGAGCGCAACAAGGCAGTTGGGATCTGGGCCGGCGTGGTGGGGTCCGGCGCCATCGTCGGCTTCCTCGTCACGGGTGGCTTGCTGCACTTCTGGGGATGGCAGTCCATCTTCGCCACCTTCGTCGTCGCCGGGGTCGGGTTGTTCATCCTGACCTGCACCGTGCCCTCTTCACGCGACGAACACAGCGCCCCGGTGGATTGGACCGGCGCCGTCCTGATCGGCGCGGCCGTGGCGGTCTTCGTGCTCGGCGTGGTCGAGGCCCCGATCCGAGGCTGGACGCACCCGGCGGTGTGGGGTTGCATGGCCGGCGGGGTCGTCCTCGCTGCTGCGTTCACCGTGGTGCAACTCAAGATCCGGCACCCGCTGCTCGATGTCCGACTGTTCGGAAAGCCCGACTTCGCGACCGGGGCAGTGGGCGTGACATTCCTGTTCTTCGTCAACTTCGGCTACTTCTACGTCAGCATGCAGTACATCCAGCTGGTCATGGGATATAGCCCGATCCAAACCGCAATCGCCCTGTGCCCGTTGGCCATACCGCTCCTGATCCTCAGTGCCACCACACACCTGTACCTGCCTCGGCTCGGCCTCCGGACCTGTGTTTTCGTCGGACTGCTGGTGATCTCGGCGGGGCTGCTGAGTATGCGCTGGCTGCAGATCGACTCCAGCTATCCGCAGTACGCCTGGCCACTGCTGATCATCAGTATCGGCATCGGGCTGTGCACGGCGCCGACGACCTCGGCCATCATGGGCGCGGTTCCCGACGAGAAACAAGGCGTGGCCTCCGCGGTCAACGACACCACTCGGGAAGTCGGTGCCGCCCTGGGCATCGCGGTCGCCGGCTCGATCCTGGCCGCGCAATACCAGAACCACCTGGGGCCCAAGCTGACCGGGCTACCCGCCGAGGTGCGTGAACCCATCCTGAGCTCACTGGCCGAGGCACTCACCGTGGCCGGGCATTTGGGTCCGCAGGGCGTGACCGTCGCCGGGCTGGCCAAGCAGGCGTTTCTCGACGCGACCAACTCGGCCCTGCTGGTGATGGCGGCGGTCCTGGCGGTGGCGGCGGTGTTCGTCGGGATCTGGGCTCCGGGCCGCGACGGTGAGCAGCTCCGAGTGATCCGGCGGCTCAGGTCGCCAGGAACTCCGCAGCCCGATGACCGATCATGGCAATGGTCGCGTGCGGGCCGCGGCTGGTGATGGCCGGCATGATCGACCCGTCGACCACCCACAGATTCTCGACGCCCAGCACCCGGCAGGTCGGATCCAGCACTGCCTGCACGCCGGTGCCCATGGGCGCCGTACCGGCCAGATGCTGCGATGTCGACCACGAAGCCTCACCGACTTCTGCTGTGTGACTGACCAATTCACGAGCCAGTTCCGCGCCACGGCGCAAAGTGTCGACATCCTCTGCCACCGTGTCATACCGATGCTCGATCACCGGTGCCACCGTCGGGTCGGCCGATGCCAACCCGACCCGGCCCCGTGAGTGCGGGCGCATCAGCGCCACACCGAGGTGCGGAAGTTCGGCAGGATCGTGCCCCGGCCCGTGCACCATGGCCGAAAAACCTGCGGTGTAGGGACGCACTTCGATGCCGTCGTCGGTGGTCAGCACAGCCTCCAGCGGCGGCAGGTCGTGAGTCGGCGTCCAGGAGACCGGCAGCACCCATTCCGGATGGTCCACGGTGTGCATGCCGACCGGCAGATCGGAGACCACCTCGATGCCGAGCGCTTCGAGCTCTGCCGCCGGCCCGATGCCCGACAGCAGCAACAGGTGCGCTGACCCAATTGCGCCAGAACACAGAACAATTCGTTCGGCACCGAGCACAGAGCCGTCTTCGCACTGCACTCCGACGGCCTGGTTCGCGCGGAACAGCACGCGGTGGACCCGGGTGTCCGTCACCAGCTGGAGGTTGGGCCGACCCAGCGCGGGTTGCAGGTAGGCACCACCCGGACCAACCCTGTTGCCGCCGTTGATGTTCAGCGGAACGGCACCGACCCCCGCCGGGAGTGCCGCCGCAGCGGTGGACCCATTGAGGTCGTCGATCCAGCCGAATCCGGTACCTATCGCTGCGTCGACGAAAGATGCTGTGCAACCGTCAAATTCGCGGACCCGCCGCACGGTGATCGGCCCGGCATCGCCATGCAGGGAGGTGTCGAAATCCAGATCCGTCTCGATGGCACGGAAGTGCGGCAGTACATCGTCCCAGCCCCAGCCCGGCACGGCCCACCGGTCGAAGTCTCCTGGCAGCCCCCGGCAGAAATAACCGCCATTGACCGCACCGGAGCCACCCACCACCGATCCCCGGATGATCTCGGCGTGCCGGGGCGGGTGTTCGGTCAGTACCGAGGCGTAGTGACGGACCACCGAACTGGCAGCCCCGATCGGCAGGCGCAGCGCATCGGTGATCTGCGCCGCCACCCGGGGGTCACTGGGCTCCGGACCGGCTTCCACGACCGTGACATGGCAGCTTGGATCGACGGAAAGCCGTTCAGCCAGAATTGATCCGGCGCTTCCGGCACCGACGATCAGGACGTCTCGCTCCAACTCGGGTTAGCTCCGAAGCTGCGGCTTGAGCGCGCCCAGCTGACGTTCACGCACCACACCGGTCCACAGGCCGATCCCATAGGCGAGATCGTCCAGACGCTTGAGCAGGATGTGGGTCAGCAGGCCGACGGGCTTGGTGTCGTCGTCGGCATTGCCGCGTCGGGTCGCCCAGTCGACCACACCGTCCAGCACCGCGGCCACCAGGACCGCGTGTCTGGCCCGCCGGAACATCAGGGCGGCGACGAGGGCGACCGGCCAGTAGTGCCGGCAGATCGCCGAACACAGCTGCAGAGCCGCCGACCACAGCCCGCGCGCGGTCACCGCGGCGACCTCGGTGGGTTCGGTGTCGACCGTGCTGAGGGACCGGGCGATACGCCGACCGGTGAAGATCGCGATCACCACCGAGCCCAGGTACCCGAAACACGACCCCATCGCAAGCAGCAGCCAGACCATCAGCGTCCACCCGGAGATCACCACAGGGGCCGTCTTGCCTGGATGGCGGACCGTCAACGGAGCTGCCGAAGTGCCGTAGAAAGCCTTGCGGTTGAACCACTCTCGCAGGTCTGTCCGGTGATCGTGGGCAACCAGCGCAATGGGCTCATAACGCAGGCGGGACCCGGTTTCGACCAGGCGCCAGCACAGATCGACATCCTCACCGGACTGCATGGTCTCGTCGAAGCCGCCCACCGCGGCCAGCGCCGCGCGCCGGCAGATGATCGCCGCGCTGGGTACGTAGGACACCGGGCCATAGGGCACCACCGGTGCCTCGCGCACCCCGAGGTCCAGGGACGAACGCACCGCCTCGTACCTGGCCACCACATTGTCGGCGGTGTGCAGTCCGACGATGCGGGGTGCGACCAGCGCCACGGCCGGGTCGCAGAAGTGGCCGAGCAACGCCTCGAGCCACCCGCGCCGAGGCACCACGTCCGAGTCGAGGAACGCGACGAAATCGGTCTCCGTCGCGGCGAGGCCGGTGTTGCGGGCGGCCGCCGGACCGTTGCTACGGAAGTGCCGGAGGACCTGCACGTCGCAGTGCATCCCGGCGAATTCTGATTGCGAGACCGGAACCGCCGAGCCGTCGTCGACCACGATCACCCGAAGGCCCCGCAACGCCGAGATGAGCCGGTGCAGACCGGATACGTTGTCGCGCACCGGGATAATGACCGTCACATCACGGTGGGACGGACCGCTGGGCGGACGGGGATGGGCGACCGTGGCGTCGAGCAAAGTCCGGGCCAGTTGCGCACTCTGCGCGTCGTGCACCTCGAGACGGCCGCCGTTGAGCATGGTCTGCGCCGTCGGCGCCAGCCGCAGCAACCGGGTCGGCGACCCGCCGAGTAGGGCCGCGCCGGCCCCCAGCACCTTGACACGGCGATCCACCTGTACGGCAAAACCGTCGGGCAGCCTCGGTCCGGTCATGTCAGCAATCCGTTCCGGTCCGGTTGCCACCGCCGTATCCGACCGGCGCAGCCGTTGACCATCTCAGCAAAGATACGCTCCCCCTCGGCAGCCGTGGCGGTTGTCGGGTCACCCAGCACCCCGACTTCGCTTACGGCCGCGATCCCGCCACTGCGCATCGCCGGCATGAGCTCGGCCAGCGGGGCGGTGTTCCCGGGAGCCAGGCCGTCAGCCCAGACATCGCCGGGCGAAATATGTAGCAATACAGATGTTTCGGTATGCCCCGCGTGTGCGTCGGCGCCCGCGGCGATGCACGGGACCCAGCCGACGTCGCGGCTCTCCTGGCGCAACAGGGCCACCGCAGCGGCCAGCGCCTCCACATTCCCCCCGTGACCATTGACGAACACCAGACGCGACGTCCAACTCAATGCGGAACGCCCGTACTCCAGCAGCAACAACCGCAGGGCCGCGGTGCCGATCGACACCGTGCCGGGGAACCCCTCGTGCTCGCCGCTGGCCCCGTAATGGACGGGCGGCGCGACCACCCAGTCACCGGACGACGCGTCATCGACGTGCTCGAGCAGCGCATGCGAGACTGCGGCGGCGATGCGCGTGTCGGTGTCCAGAGGCAGGTGCGGACCATGTTGCTCGGTAGAGCCCACTGGGACGATCAACATTGGCGACATGCTGCGTAGCTGTCTCGACGTTGAGTTCCCGAGCCCGCTGGGGAAAGCCACGTGCCGATGGTAGGCCCAATTCACCTACTGTGCGCCAATTGTTGGAGCACAGGCAGCAATTGATTTGCCGTAGCTTTCCCGGCACCGGTCGTGAACATCACGTACGTCTCTCCCGCCACCCCTGTCACGCTGCACCTCAGGGTGAACGTCAGTGTCAGGCGCGCGGCACACCGAGGGTCCGGGTGAAGCCCTCCGGCACCAGGATGTCCTCCGGTGTCAGGTCGTGGATCGACGACTTGCCCAACCCGCGCAGCGCGGAGTCGATGCCGCCGCTGAGGATGTCCAACACGTTCTCGACACCCGCCTGGCCGTTGGCGGCCAGACCCCACAGATAGGCGCGGCCGATCATGACCGCCCGGGCGCCCAGCGCCACGGCCTTCACGACATCGCTACCCCGGCGGATCCCACCGTCCAGCAAAACCTCGACCTGATCCCCCACCGCGTCGGCGATGGCAGGCAGGCAGCGGATCGCCGCGGGCGTGCCGTCCAGGTTGTTGCCGCCGTGATTGGACACCGTGATCGCCGAAACACCCGCATCCACGGCACGTTTGGCGTCGTCAACCCGCACCATTCCCTTGAGCAGGAAAGGACCGCCCCACTGCTCCCGCAACCAGGCGATGTCCTCCCAGGTCGGGGGCGGGGTACCCATCCACTGCCCGTAGGCCTCGAAGAACGTCGGCCCCGGCTCGCCGGCGCGACCCTGGTTCGGCACCCGCAGGTCCGGCGGACGCAGGTGCTTGCCGAAGCTCCACAGCCAGCGTGGCTTGGTGAGCACCTCCGGAGACATCCGCAGCATCGTGCGCAGGTCCATTCGCTCCGGGATCTTCGGGCTACCCCAGTCGCGGCCGTGGCTGAAGCTCCAGTCGGTCGTGGCGATGAGCCCGACGGCGCCGGCGTCCTTGGCCCGCTGCACACGCTCGGCGATCTCGTCGCGCGACCCGAGCCAGTAGATCTGGAAGAAGATCTTGTCGTTGACCGCGGTGACTTCCTCCATCGGCTTGCTGGCGAAGGAGGACAGCCCCATGGCCGTGCCGCGTGCTGCGGCGGCCCGGGCGACGGCCACCTCACCATCGGGGTCAACGGCCTGCACGCCGGTCGGCGAGATGATGACGGGCATCGAAATATCCTGCCCCATCACCGTTGTCGCCATCTCACGCTTCTCCGTGGCACCCACCACGTGCGGCGCGAAACCGAGCTCGGCGAACGACTCCACGTTGTCGGAGACCGTCACGCCCTTCTCACTGGCAGAGATCAGCGAGGAGTAGGCGGACTTGGGCAGCCGCTTCTTCGCCCGCTGCTGGGCAATGGCGACGGTCTCGAACCAGGTATCACGAGCCATGGGGTTACACCGGACTTTCGTTACAGATGCGGGCGGGCGGCTTGGTCAGCAACTTCAGTGCGACCGGGCCCTGCTTGGTGCCGCGGGAGTGGTCACCGCTGGGCTTGGGTTTGACGCGCTCGGCCGCGAGGGCGGGCTCGCCCCAGCCTTCGACGCACTCGGGATCCGGCCCGTCCATCGGCAGACCGGTGAAGAACTTGGCAGCCATGCAGCCGCCGCGGCAGGCGTCGTAGTGTCCACAGCCGCTGCAGGCGCCGGCCGACTGGGGCTCGCGCAGTTCGCGGAAGAGCGGGGAGTTCTGCCAGACGTTCTGGAATCCGGCGCCGAAACCGGTGTCTTCCAGAATGTTTCCGGCCAGGAACTTGTCGTGGATGGCGAACGGGCAGGCGTAGACGTCGCCCACCGGATCGATCAGGCACACCACGCGGCCGGCGCCGCACAGGTTCAGCCCGGCCAGTGCACCGGGCTCACCCAGCCCCGACAGGTGGAAGAACGAGTCACCGGTCAGCACCCGCTCACCGTGGGCGACCAGCCAGTTGTACAGCTGGCGCTGCTGCTCCGGGGTCGGGTGCAGCTCATCCCAGACATCGGCGCCACGGCCCGACGGGCGCAGCCGCGTGATCCGCAGCGTGGCACCGTAGCGGTCGGCCAACGCCTTGAACTCGTCGAGCTGGTCGACGTTGTGGCGGGTGACCACCACCGAGATCTTGGCGTCCGAAAAGCCGGCGGCGGCAAGGTTTTCCAGTGCACGCACAGCCATGTCGAACGAACCCTTGCCGCGCACCGCGTCGTTGACCTCGGCGTTGGCGCCGTCCAGGGAGATCTGCACATCGACGTAGTCGCTGGCAGCGAGTTTCGCAGCCACCTCGGGCGTGATGCGCACCCCGTTGGTCGAGAACTTGACGCCGACATGATGGGCGGTTGCGTAATCGACAAGTTCCCAGAAGTCCGGGCGCACAGTCGGTTCCCCACCGCCGATGTTCACGTAGAACACCTGCATGCGTTCCAGTTCGTCGATGATGTCCTTGCACTGCTGGGTGGACAGTTCACGAGGATCGCGCTTCCCCGACGAGGACAGGCAGTGCACACACGCCAGGTTGCAGGCGTAGGTGAGCTCCCAGGTCAGGCAGATGGGGGCGTCGAGTCCGTGTTCGAACTGCTCGACGAGCCTTGGAACAGGCGTGCGCACGGGCGCAACAGAAGTCATTGTGGATTCCCGGGGATGAGCATCTTCGAGGACACCAGCACGCTCAGCGCGTGCAGGTAAGGGCCTTGGTCGGAGTCGGCGATACCGACAGCGCGACACGCGGACCGGGCGTCGGGGTGGTCAGCCAGTGAGTTGACCACCTCGACGACCGTCCGGTTCTTCAGAAACGACAGCTTGCGGGTTCCGAAGTGATACAGCAGGGCACCGAACGGCTCCGGCCGCACCGCCACCTGGTGGTGCAACCGCCAGCTGACATTCGGGTCGAAGACGACGCCGACGTGCCCGGCCGTATCGGCAACCTGTGTAGACACGGTCAGTAAACCCCGCACATACCGTCGATCGAGACCTCTTCGACGAGCGTCTCGGTGACGAGCTGGGTTTCGGTTTCGGCCTGCGGGTTCTGATCCATGAATCGCACCTTTCCTGTAACTGTGGGTCTCGACAATTGTGACCTGAGTCGCAAGAATATGGCATCGAGTGCACAAATGGAAGGGCGGGTTTTATGCGGCAGGGATCCGGGCCCCGCGTCGGCAGGCGTCCGTCCACCACGCAGGACCACATCACCGACGTCGCACTGGCATTGTTCGCCGCCCACGGCTTCGACGAGGTGAGCGTCGACGACGTGGCCAAAGCGGCCGGCATCGCGCGACGCACGCTGTTCCGCTACTACGCCTCCAAGAACGCCATCCCCTGGGGAGACTTCGACGCCCACCTGCAACACCTGCGCGACCTGCTCGCCGCGCTGAGCTCCGAGATCCCGCTGGCCGAGGCCCTGCGCGAAGCACTGCTGTCGTTCAACACCTACGACGCCCAGGAGATGGCCCAACACCGCCTGCGTATGCGCGTCATTCTGGAAACCGCAGGGCTGCAGGCATATTCGATGACGATGTACGCCGGATGGCGTGAGGTCATCGCCACCTACGTGGCCCAACGCATCGGCGCGACCCCAGAGGACCTGATGCCTCAGACCGTCGGATGGCTGATGCTCGGAGTCGCGCTCTCGGCCTACGAACACTGGCTTGCCGACGAGTCCGTCGCACTGCCGGACGCCATCGGCCGGGCCTTCGAAGTGGCGCGTCCGGGGTTGGAGCGGCTAGCCCCGCAGTAACCCGTCCCACGCTGCCGCCAGCGCCGCCGGGCCCTGCGGACCGAGCCTCTCGGTGAGCAGGATCGGCGCCTGCGACATGAAACGCGGTGAGCGACCGCGATGTACATCGGCGGCGTGCGCGGTGAACGGATGCAGCACGTACATGTCGCCGGGCCGGCCCGTCGCATGGTCCACCGGACAGGTTCGGCTGGCCACGTCCACCATGGCACCGGCCTCGATGAACTCGACGGGGTCGGGCCCGAGCACCCGGGCGACGTCGCGATGCGAACCCACCCGAATCCGCGTCGGCGCGTCGGCGGGTCCCACCTCGGACAGCAGGGTCAACACCAGGACGGTGTGCGGACGCCCGCTGACCGTCCACTCCCCGCCCGGCAAGGGGGTGTTGGCGTCGACGTGCCAGCCCCGGTCCGCTGCGGGCGGATCGACCGGAAACCGCACCGGGATGTTGCCCAGGGCCCCACGCGGCAGCCAACCTCCTCGTCCACAGATCGCGTCCAGGGCATCGGTGAGCGCTGCGTTGTCCACCAGTTGCCGGAACGGGCCGGCGCCGGTCAGATCGGCCGTCCACACCACCGCACTCGTCCACGACGCGGGCTCATCCGGAGACAGTCCGATCTGCGTCCAGAGCAGATCCCGCGCGGCATCGGCGATTTCGGCCGGCGCGGCCTGCTCGACCTTGACGAACCCGTCCCGCTTGAATGCCTCGACGTCCACCACGCCGACCACCATGACGCACCTCCCCTGACCGGCGCCAATGGTTTTCCGGCGAAAAAACTTCGCCCAAGGCCGTCGGAGTTCGGTGCCCGGCGGCGACGATAAGGGTGTGAGCGCCGAAACAGACGCTCCGCGGGCGCTGCTGAGGTGCTACGACGAGGCCCTGCCTGCGGTGTACGGCTACTTCGTACGCCGCTGCGGCGACCGCGGAACCGCCGAAGACCTGACGTCGGAGACGTTCCTGGCCGCCATGGACGCGGCCCGCAGACCGTCGCCGCCGCAGATCTCGGTGCCGTGGTTGATCGGGGTGGCCAGGCACAAACTCGCCGACCACTACCGCCGCCGCCACGACCGGTTCACCGTGCCGGTGGCCGAACTGCCCGAACCGGTGGACCCGGCCGATGACTGGGACGCGGAACTGGATCGCATTGTCGCCGAAGCGGTTCTGGCCCGGCTACCCGAACAGCACCGCACCGTGCTCGCCCTGCGTTACCTCGACGACTGCTCGGTGGGTGAATGCGCCGAGCTGATCGGGCGCACGGTGCATGCCACCGAGGCTCTGCTGGTCCGGGCCCGCCGAGCCTTCAGAGCCCAGTACCCGACACCGGAGGGAGGGACGTCGTGATCAACAGCCACGATCCGTTGACCGTGCTCAGCGGCGACGACCCACCGGTCTCCCCCGACCCGGCGTTCGCCGCCCGGCTGCGCGCGCGGCTGGAATCGGCGCTCACCCTTCCCCAACGCACCGAAGGAGTTGACATGAGTGGAACCGAAACTGCCATCGCCGAACTGAACGAGCCCGCGGCCACGCCGGCCACCCCGGCTCCCCCACGGCCCGGGCCCGATTCGCGGCCCGCCGCGGCCGCGATCCCGTACCTGGCCGTGGCCGGTGCCCGTGAGGCCATCGCCTGGTATGCCGATGTCTTCGGCGCGTCCGTCGTCGGCGAGACGTACGAGATGGACGACGGCCGCATCGGACATGCCGAGCTGCGGATCGGTGACGGCGTGCTGTACCTGGCCGACGAATACCCCGAGCTGGGCCTCAAAGCACCTGTATCACAGATTAATTCGGTGAGTCTGATGCTGCATGTGGCCGACACCGACGCCGCCATGGAACGGGCGCGCGCGCTCGGCGCCGTCGTGCACCGGGAGCCCTACGAGAACTACGGGGCGCGCAACGCCACGATCATCGACCCGTTCGGCCACCGGTGGATGCTGTCCGGACCGGTCACCGGCGCGGCCGTCACGATCCAGCACGGCGATGTCGGATACGTCTCGGTGTGGGCTCCCGACGCCGCACGCGCCGCGGCCTTCTACGGCCACGTGCTGGGCTGGACCTACGACCCGGCCACCGGCCAGGTCACCAACACGCGACAGCCCATCGGCATCTTCAGCGTCGCGGGCGCCGGCAACCTGTTCTGCTGCTACGCGGTGACCGACCTGGACGGAGCACGCCAGGCGATCCTCGCCGGCGGCGGCCAACCCGGCCAGACCCAGGAATTCGACTTCGGCACCGTGCTCGACGCCACCGATCCGGCCGGCACCCCGTTCGCAGTGTTCCTGCCGACACCGGGCACGCCGCGGCCGGAACTGAACGGCGCAGGGCCAGGCGAGCTTTCGTACCTCACCTACGAGGTGCCCGACTCGACGGCGTTCAAGGAGTTCTACAGCCGAGTCTTCTTCTGGACCTTCGAACCCGGCCGGATCAACGACGGTTGGGGCGTACAGGGCAGTCAGCCGATGTCGGGGGTGGCCGGCGGCGCCGAGAGAGCCACCGCTGTGCCGATGTGGACGGTCGCCGATATCGACGCCGCGGTCGCCCGGGTCCGCGAGGCAGGCGGCACCGTGCTGCAGCAGCCGTCACGACAGGACTACGGCTTCATGGCCGAGTGCACCGACGACCAGGGTGTCCGCTTCTACCTCGGCCAGGTCTAACCGCGAGGAAAAGTCAGCCCAGGACGTCGGAGATGGGAGCGCCTGCGGCGATCTTGCCGCGGGCCTTCATCACCTTGCCGGGCATGCCGCCGCCGACCACGCCGACCACGACACCGTCGCGCTCGTAGAAGGCCAGGAACTTGCGGCCGTCGTCCTCGACCACGTGCACGACATCGTCGGCCTCGGGCTCACCGAGGCACTGGATCTTGACGTCGTACTGATCGCTCCAGAAGTACGGCACCGACACGACGGGCGAGGCCTCCTGGCCCAGGATCGCCGGCACCATTGCTCGCGCCTGATCGGCGACGTTGCTCCAATGCTCAACGCGCGCTTGGTCACCCACGTGATCGCGCCACGATGCGACATCGCCGATGGCCCACACGCCTGCGGCACTGGAGCGCCCGACCTCGTCGCACACCACGCCGTTGTCGAGCGCGATCCCGCTGCCCTCGAGCCACTCGACCGCCGGGTGCGAACCGATGCCGACCACCACCAGGTCGGCGTCGAGTTCGGTGCCGTCGCCCAGCACGACCTCCTCGACCTTGTCGGCGCCACGCACTTCGCTGACCCCCACACCGCAGCGCACGTCGACGCCCTCGGCCTGGTGCAACCGGGTCACCAGGGCCCCGATCTGCTCGCCCAGCACCGAGGCTAGCGGGGTCGGCTGCGGCTCCACCAGCGTCACCTCGACACCGAGCTTGCGAAGGCTCGCGGCCACCTCGCAGCCGATGAAGCCGGCACCGACCACCACGGCCCGCCGGGCCTTACCGGCGTGCTCCCGCAGCGCCATGCTCTCGTCGTAGTTGCGCAGCACGTGGATTCCGGCCAGGTCGCCGAAGGAGCGGATGCGCTTGGGCACCAGCCCGGTCGCGATGATCAGCTCGTCGTAGGCGACGTCGCTGCCGTCGGCCAGCTTCAGCGTCTTGGCGGCGGTGTCCACCGACTGGGCAGCGGAGCCGAGCCGCAGCGCGATGTTGTTCTCGGCGTAGAACTCGGCCGGCTTGAGGGTGACGTCGTCCGTCTCGGCGCGCAGCACCTCCTTGGACAGCGGCGGCCGATCGTAGGGCAGATGGTCCTCGTCGCTGACGATCGTGATGGGCCCGCCGTACTCCGACCGGCGCAGCTGTTCGGCCGTCCGGGCCGCGGCCAGGCCGCCGCCGACGATGACGATGCCCGCTGCTGATCCCGTTGAAGTAGTCACGTGGGGTTTTTACACGATCGCGGTTAAGCGTTGTGCGTCACCCTATGTTTGCGCAGGCCGCTGGGTCACATCAGGACCGGCCCCGCTCGATGACATTCGTGAGCACCACGATGCTCTCGCTGCGCTCGATCCGAGCCGTCGACCGGATGCGTTCCAGTGCCTCTTCGAGGTGGCGCATGTCGCGAGCCAGCACATGCAGGATCGCGTCGGCGGTACCGGTGACCGTGGCCGCACTGACCACCTCGGGAATGTCGATCCAGGCCGTGCGCAATTGATCCGGGGCGATCGTGCCCTGGCAGAACACCTGCACGTAAGCCTCGGTGCGCCACCCCAGCACGTTGCGATCGATCACGGTGGTGAAGCCCCGGATCACCCCGTCGGACACCATCCGGTCCACCCGGCGCTTCACCGCGGGAGCCGACAGGTTCACGCGGTGTCCGATCTCGGCGAACGTCGCCCTGGCGTTCTCGGTGAGTTCGGCCAGGATCCGCTCGTCGGTGTCGTCCAGACGCTCCATTTCCCACCTCCACGCAACAAACCGCCGCAGTATGACGGTTCATGCAATATATCCCTGCTCAAGACGCAACAAGGAGCGATTGATTGCGTCACAGCGGCTCCATATCGTCGAATCATGACGATTTTCGATGAAGTCATGCCTGAAACTGCGCCCGCATCCGGGTCCACAGCCCCCGCCGGGACCGCAGTGCCACCCGCGCGGACCGCGACAAACCGCCACTACGCCATGACCGCCCCGCAGTACTTCACCGTCGAATACGCCATCAACCCGTGGATGGACCCCGCCACCCCCGTTGACTCCGCGCTCGCACTGTCACAGTGGGAAACGCTGCGCCGGGTGTACGCCGACCTGGGCCACACCGTCGACCTGGTCGCCCCGCGCGCCGGTCTGCCCGACATGGTCTACGCCGCCAACGGCGGCTTCGTCGTCGGCGACACCGCCGTGGTCGCCCGCTTCGCCTACCCTCAGCGCGCCGGTGAGGCCGACGCCTACGCCGAGTGGATGACCGCCGCCGGCTACCGGACCGTGTTCACCGATCACATCAACGAGGGCCAGGGCGACCTGCTGCTCGTCGGATCAACCTTGTTGGCCGGATACGGTTTTCGCACCGACCGACGTGCCCACGACGAGATCGGGGCCGCTACCGGCCTTGACGTGGTCAGTCTGGAACTGGTCGACCCGCGGTTCTATCACCTCGATACCGCGCTGGCCGTACTCGACGACTCGACCATCGCCTACCACCCCCCGGCCTTCACTGCCGCGGCCAGAAAGCGTCTGACCGACCTGTTCGGTGACGCAATCGAAGTGGGCTCCGCCGACGCCTTCGTCCTCGGCCTCAATGTGGTGTCCGACGGCCGGCACGTCGTGATGCCTGCCGCCGCCACGGGATTCGCCGACCAGTTGCGCCGGGCCGGCTTCGAGCCGATCGGCGTCGACCTGTCCGAACTCCTCAAAGGCGGCGGATCCGTCAAATGCTGCACCCTGGAGCGGTATCGATGACCATGCTGGACAGAGTGGACGGTCAGGCCGCCCCGGACCCTGCGACCGCCGCCGCGATCGCGCTCGACGATCGCCATGTCGCCCACAACTACTCACCACTGCCCGTGGTCGCCGAAAGCGCAGAAGGGGCCTGGATCACCGATGTGACGGGCCGCCGCTATCTCGATTGCCTGGCTGCCTACTCGGCCGTCAACTTCGGTCATCGCAACCCGGAGATCATCGCCGCCGCCCACGCCCAACTGGACCGGCTGACGCTGGTGAGCCGCGCCTTTCACTCCGACCGGCTCGGGCCGTTCGCCGAGGCACTGGCCGGGCTGTGCGCGAAAGACATGGTGCTGCCGATGAACAGCGGCGCCGAGGCCGTGGAGAGCGGCATCAAGGTGGCCCGCAAGTGGGGCACCGACGTCAAGGGCATGAAAGCCGACAGCTCGAACATTGTCGTAGCGCACAACAACTTCCACGGTCGCACCACCACCATCATCAGCTTCTCCGACGACGACACCGCCCGCCGCGGCTTCGGGCCCTACACCCCCGGATTCCGCTCGGTGCCATTCGGCGACCATCGGGCGCTGGCCGAAGCGATCGACGAGAACACGGCCGCCGTCCTGATCGAACCGATCCAAGGAGAGGCGGGCATCATCGTCCCGCCCGCCGACTACCTGCCACGTGTCCGCGATATCTGTACCCGCAACAACGTGCTGATGATCGCCGACGAGATCCAGTCCGGACTGGCCCGCACCGGCCGAACCTTCGCCTGCGAGCACTGGGGTGTGGTGCCCGACGTGTACCTGCTCGGTAAGGCACTGGGCGGTGGCGTGGTGCCGTTGTCCGCGGTCGTTGCCGACCGCGATGTCCTCGGTGTGCTGCACCCCGGCGAACACGGCTCGACCTTCGGCGGCAATCCACTGGCCACCGCTATCGGCTCCACGGTGGTGGGCATGCTGCGCCGCGGCGAATTCCAGCTCCGTTCAACCCAACTCGGGGAGCATCTGCACAGCCGGCTCACCGGGTTGATCGGGCACGGCGTGACGGCCGTGCGTGGCCTGGGCCTGTGGGCAGGAGTCGACATCGACCCGGATCTGGGCACCGGCAAGCAGTTCGGCCTGGCGTTGACCGAGCGTGGTGTGCTGGTGAAGGACACCCACGGATCGACGCTGCGGTTCGCCCCACCCCTGGTGGTGACCGCCGACGAGCTCGACTGGGCCGTTGACCGATTCGCTGACACCCTGGCCGAGGCGCGCCGATAATCGGTTGACCGGCCGCAAGGAGGCACCATGTCCGCCCCAGCCAACAACCTGACCAGCCAGATGTTGCGGCGCAGGCCGGTCATGGGAGCACCTGTCGCCCACGGCGCGTCCGACCACCTCAAACGAAGTATCGGCACATTCCAGCTGACGCTGTTCGGCGTCGGCGCCACCGTCGGCACCGGCATCTTCATCGTGCTGCAGCAGGCCGTCCCCAAAGCCGGCCCCGCAGTGCTGGTGTCGTTCCTGGTCGCCGGCGTCGCGGCGGGGCTGTCGGCCATCTGCTACGCGGAAATGGCAGCGGCCGTACCAGTTTCGGGCTCCACGTACTCCTATGCCTACACCACCATGGGCGAGTTCATCGCGATGGGCGTCGCGGCCTGCCTGCTTCTCGAATACGGCGTCTCGATGTCAGCCACCGCGGTCGGTTGGAGCGGCTATCTCAATCAACTGCTGGACAACCTCTTCGGTTGGCGGTTGCCGCACGCCCTGTCCGCGGCCCCATGGGGCGACAACCCCGGATTGATCAACCTGCCGGCGACAGTCCTGATCGTCATGTGTGCGCTCCTGCTGATCCGCGGCGCCAGCGAGTCCGCCGCGGTCAACACCGTCATGGTGCTCCTCAAACTGTGTGTGCTCGGCATGTTCGTCGCCATCGCGTTCACCGCGTTCACCACCGATCACTTCGCTGGGTTCTGGGAGAAAGGGTTCACCGGCATCACCGCCGCGGCCAGCACCATCTTCTTCACGTTCATCGGCCTGGACGCGGTGTCCACTGCGGGCGACGAGGTGAAGAACCCGCAGAAGACCATGCCGCGGGCGATCCTCGGAGCACTGATCGTCGTCACCAGCATCTACATCCTGGTGGCGTTCGCCGGCCTGGGCACGCAATCCGCGGACGAGTTCGGGTCCGACGAGCAGTCCGAGGCCGGGTTGTCGGTGATGCTCACCAACATCCTGCACGGCCAGACCTGGGCCAGCACCGTGCTGGCCATGGGAGCGGTGATCTCGATCTTCTCGGTGACCCTGGTGGTGATGTACGGCCAGACCCGCATCCTGTTCGCGATGGGACGCGACGGCCTGCTGCCGCCGATGTTCGCAAAGGTGAACCCGCGCACCATGACTCCGGTGAACAACACCATCGTGGTGGCCATGGTGACCGGCACCCTGGCCGGGTTGGTGCCGCTGGACTACCTGTGGGACCTGGTGTCGATCGGCACCCTGGTGGCATTCATCGTGGTGTCGGTCGGGGTGATCATCCTGCGGGTGCGTGAACCGGATCTTCCGCGGGCCTTCAAGGTTCCCGGTTACCCGGTGACACCGGTCCTTTCGGTGCTGGCCTGTTTGTTCGTGCTCTACGGCCTGCCACACATCACCTGGCTCTGGTTCAGCCTCTGGGTCGCCTTCGTCCTGGCGTTCTACCTGCTGTGGAGCCGCCATCACAGCGCACTGAACGACGGCGGTGACGGCTACATCCCGGGTGCGGCGGCCGGCGAGGACGACGTCAAGACCACTCCCAGAACCGAGGACAGCCGATGACCGTCGTCGTCGGGTATCTGGCCGGCAAGGGCGGAGCGTCGGCGCTGCACCTCGCAGTCGGCGCGGCCCGCACCCTGAACACCTCACTGGCCGTGGCCACCGTCGTACCGCGTCCGTGGCTGAACCCGTCACCGGCGCGCGTCGACGCCGAATATGCCGAGTACGCAGCGCAGTTGGCAGCCTCGTCGGCCGAGCAGGCGCGGCAACACGTATCCGCACTCGACGATCGCCTCGACGTCAGCTTCCACAAGTTCGCGCACCGGTCGGTTTCCGGCGGACTGCTGGAAGCCGTCGATTCGCTCGGCGCCGAGGTGCTCGTTCTCGGTTCGGCGTCCGATGGCCAACTGGGCCAGGTGGTGGTCGGTTCGACCGCCGACCGGCTGCTGCACTGCTGCCCGGTTCCGTTGGCGATCAGCCCGCGCGGGTACCGTCGGTCGAAATCTGCTGCGCTGGCACGTATCACGTGCGCCTACCCCGGCTCACTCGAAGCAGTGGCGGTGGTTCAGCAGGTCGCCGACCTGAGCCGGCGACTGGCTACGCCGATGCGGCTGGCCACATTCGCAGTGCGGGGACGCAACATGTACCCACCGACCGTCGGGCTACATGCCGAGGACGCGATCCTGCAAGAGTGGGTGAAACAGGCCCGGCAGGCGATGATCCGGCTGAGAGACGAGAAGGTGATCGGCGAGGACGTCGATCTGAAGGTCGTCACCGGCAACGACTGGAGCGAGGCGATCGATGCCATCGACTGGATCGAGGGCGAGATCCTGGCGATCGGAACCTCACCCGGCGGCGCGGTCGCCCGGGTTTTCCTGGGCTCGCACGGGTCAAAGATCCTGCGGCACAGCCCGGTTCCGGTTCTGGTCCTACCGGGCTAACCCCGGCGAGCAGACGCGGAAGCACCCGGGTTGGCCCGTTTCCGGGTACCGGGGCGTCTGCTCGCCGGGAAAGGCTCGCGGAAAGGTCAGTACTTGAGCACGCCGCGGTCGACGGCAATCTGGCTGCCCGACAGCGTTGCCGAGTTGTCACTGGCCAGGAACGCCACCACGTCGGCGACCTCTTCAGGCGCCATGAAGGCCGCAAGTCCCTCGTTCTTGCCGTCGGTCACCTTGTGATACGGCATCGGGGCGAAGCTGTGCAGGAAGCTGGGGAACTTCGAGAAGATCTCGGCCATGGCCTCCGGCTCGATCATCGGAGTGTCGATCGAGTAGGGATGGATCGAGTTGACCCGGATGCCGTACTCGCCCACCTCGAGAGCCAGCGTGTTGGTCAACGCCACCAGCCCGTGTTTGGAGGCAGCGTAGTGGCCGTTGCCCGGGGTGGCTTTCACACCGGCCGAGGAGCTGACGATGATGATCGATCCACCGTTGCCTGCCTCGATCATGGCGGGCACCGCGGCCCGGATGGTCCGCCAGGTGCCGTTGAGGTTGACGTCGATGACGGTGTCGAACTGCTCGGGGCTCAGCTCCCACAACCGACCCCAGCTGAGCACACCGGCGTTGGCCACCACGATGTCGAGCCGGCCGAACTGCTCGACGCCGTCGGCCACCACCTGCTGCTGTGCCGCCAGGTCGCGGATGTCGACCTCGCGTGCGAGCACCTTGCGGCCCGCAGCCTCCACGGCGGCAACGGTCTCGGCCAGATCCTCCGATGTCGCGGCCGGATAGGTGATTGTGCCGTCGACGGGCCGGCAGACGTCGATCGCGATGATGTCGGCACCCTCGTTGGCCAACCGCACCGCGTGCGCACGCCCCTGTCCGCGTGCAGCGCCGGTGACGAATGCCACGCGACCTTCCAGTGTTCCGTTACCTGCCGCCATCCCAGGGTCCTTTCAGTGAGCCTGGCCACAGGCTAACAGCAGAAGTAGAACGTGTTCCTGGCCGATACCGATCAGTGGGAGGACCGCCGATCGGGGCTGGTCACTCGGGGCCTGCGCGGGTTCATCCACCGCCTGATCAGAGATCGGCGATGATCTGCTGTCGTTTGGCCGCGTATTCCTCTTCGCTGACGGCACCGGTGGCACGCAGGGTCTCCAGTTCCTGAAGGCGTTGAGCGGTCGACGGGGCCGGCGGAGCCATGAACGGGGCCGCTGCAGGCGCGGCAACCGAGGGCGCCGGCGCCGGCGCCTGTTGCGCGGCCGCGCGCCGCACGACGGCCTGAACCTGTTCGCGGGCCGCCGGGTTGGCCCGCAGATCGACCATGTTGTTGATGGCGATGCCGTGAGACTTGAGGATCTGCAGGATCTCCATCAACGGGCCGGACTGACCGGTGAGGTCGTAGGTCTTGTTCTCCTCCGCGATCGTGAACGTCGCGGGCATCAGACCGCTGACCAGACTGCTTCTCTCCCAATCGATCCGGTACTCGTTGGTGGTCGGGTCCACCATGGCGACCAGTTTGCGGTTGGTGATCATCGGAAGCCGCGACACCGAGGCGAGCACGCGATCCTGAGTGGCGAACGGTGCGATGCCGGGTCCCGAGATCTGCAGGTCCAGCTTCACCAAAGGCTGCTCGTTGATGCGGGTGCCGGTCTCGTGGATGCCGGTGACCTGGGCCAGGGCCAGCACGCCGACCTGTTCGAGTTTCTCGTTCTGCGCCGCCGATTTCGCACCGGCTGCCGTGATCCCCAGCGCGATCAGGATGTCGATCGCGGTGATCAACAGGCCGGCCCAGAACATCCACTTCATCATCGGATCGCCGCCCGCGACGAAGTAGATGACCAGGAAGATGGGCCCGACGATGCCACACAACAGCACGAAGGCCTGAATGCGTACGTACCGCCAGAAAGTGGACATCGCAGGCTCCTGCCGTCGGTTGGGCGCCATCAGATTAGCGCCAACAGCCGCCGAGATCAGGAGTGAACGACTCCATCCGTCGACCCGCCCACCGGCACGGTCTGCTGCTGCATGGGCGACGGGCCCAGCATCCGGTACAGCGGCCAGGTCCAGCGGTAGCCGCCGCCGCTCGAACGGGCATAGCTGGTGTGCACGGCGATAGCGGTGGCCGTCACTTCTTCGTCGTCCGAATCGTAGTCACAGACCGCGTCGCCGCGATCGCACACGCTGATCGTGCGACTGCCGACCGAGGGCGACATGGGGCCCGGCGCATGGGCCAGGATCGGCCAGTCCTGCGCGACACCCTTCCTGGTGCTCACTGCGGTGGCCGTGCCCAGGTTCACGGTGGGATCGGCAGGCAGGCGGTCTCCGTCGGCGACCAACAGAGCCGCAGCCAGATTCGGGCTGCCCGCCAAGCCTGCCAGGTTACGGTGGACCACCATCGCGCCCTGCGAATACCCGGCAAGTACAACCTCGCTGGAGGGACACCGCTGGGTGAACGCCGCGTATTGGTTCCCCAGCGCCGCCACCCCGGCGTCGACACTGCTCATGAAACCGCCCCAGCCCAGCAGATCGCCGTCCGCCGGCACCGGGGCCGCCGGGTAGGCCACTGCCTCGGCCGTAATCGTCCGACCGTCCTGCTGCACCCACTGGGACAGATCACGCAGCGAGTTGTAGACCACCCGGCCCATGCCGGCGTCGACCGTGGGATCGTCACGCTCACCCGAACCGGCGACGCCGATCCAGTGCACGTCCGGGCATCCCGGCGCTGCCTGCGCCACACCCGCCGCAAATCCGACCGCCGTGCCGGCCAGCACGACAGCCGAAGCCACCGAGGCCAATGCCCGTTTCCGTCGCACCATGTCCGTCCCCAACCCGTGTAGCTCACCTATGCAATAAAGATCGTCTCACCTATCACAGCCGTTACACCGGACGCAGCAAGAACACACCGGAAATACAAAAGCGGCACTCACCCGAAGGTGAGCGCCGCTTTCGCAGTGCTAGGTCAGATCATCACTTGATGATCTTGGTAACGCGGCCGGCGCCGACGGTACGGCCACCCTCGCGGATCGCGAAGCGCAGGCCCTCGTCCATGGCGACGGGCTGGATCAGCTTGACGGAGATGTCGGTGTTGTCACCGGGCATCACCATCTCGGTGCCCTCAGGAAGGGTCACCACGCCGGTCACGTCCGTGGTACGGAAGTAGAACTGCGGACGGTAGTTGTTGAAGAACGGCGTGTGGCGGCCACCCTCGTCCTTGGACAGGATGTAGACGCTGCCCTCGAACTCGGTGTGCGGGGTGGTGGTGCCGGGCTTGACCACAACCTGGCCACGCTCGACGTCCTCGCGCTTGATGCCACGAACCAGCAGACCGACGTTGTCGCCCGCCTGGCCCTGGTCGAGCAGCTTGCGGAACATCTCCACACCGGTGACGGTGGTCTTGGTCGTGGTCGGGCGGATGCCGACGATCTCGACCTCTTCGTTGACGTTGATCACGCCACGCTCGACGCGACCGGTCACCACGGTGCCACGACCGGTGATGGTGAAGACGTCCTCGACGGGCATCAGGAACGGCTTGTCGGTCTCGCGAACCGGATCCGGGATCGACTCGTCGACGGCCTCCATGAGGTCCTCAACCGACTTGACCCACTTCGGGTCGCCCTCGAGCGCCTTCAGCGCGGAGACGCGGATAACCGGGGCATCCTCGTCGAACTCCTGGGCGGCCAGCAGTTCGCGGACCTCCATCTCGACGAGCTCCAGGAGCTCCTCGTCGTCGACCATGTCCGACTTGTTCAGCGCCACGAGGATGTAGGGCACACCCACCTGACGGCCCAGCAGAACGTGCTCGCGGGTCTGCGGCATCGGGCCGTCGGTCGCGGCGACCACCAGGATCGCGCCGTCCATCTGGGCGGCACCGGTGATCATGTTCTTGATGTAGTCGGCGTGACCGGGGGCGTCCACGTGGGCGTAGTGCCGCTTCTCGGTCTGGTACTCCACGTGGGAGATGTTGATCGTGATGCCGCGCTGACGCTCTTCAGGCGCATTGTCGATCTGGTCGAATGCGCGCGACTCGTTCAAATCGGGGTACTTGTCGTGCAGAACCTTGGTGATTGCTGCAGTCAGCGTCGTCTTGCCGTGGTCAACGTGACCGATGGTCCCGATGTTGACGTGCGGCTTCGTCCGCTCGAACTTCGCCTTCGCCACTGTGGTGTCCTCCTGGACTTGTTGGTGCTTTGGTTAAAGCAATGATGATGTGTTCAGTTGTGAGCCGCGACAGTTGCCGCGACGAGCTTACTGACCCGTCGCCTTCGCGATGATCTCCTTCGACACGTTCGCCGGAACCTCGGCGTACGAGTCGAACACCATGGAGTAGTTAGCCCGGCCCTGGGTCTTCGACCGAAGGTCGCCGACGTAGCCGAACATCTCCGACAGCGGCACCTGCGCCTTGACGACACGCGCACCGCTGCGCTCCTCCATGGCCTGGATCTGACCACGGCGGGAGTTCAGGTCGCCGATCACGTCACCCATGTAGTCCTCGGGTGTAATGACCTCGACAGCCATGATGGGTTCCAGGATGACCGGCTGGGCCGCCTGAGCAGCCTTCTTCAGCACCTGCGAACCCGCCACCTTGAACGCCATTTCCGAGGAGTCGACCTCGTGGTAGGCGCCGTCAAGCAGCGTCACCTTGATGTTCACCAGCGGGTAGCCGGCCAACACGCCGTACTGCATGGCGTCCTGCGCACCGGCATCCACCGAAGGGATGTACTCGCGCGGGATGCGGCCACCGGTGACCTTGTTCTCGAACTCGTAGGTGGCACCGTCCTCGCCGACAAACGGCTCGAGGTCGATGAGCACCTTCGCGAACTGGCCGGAGCCACCCGTCTGCTTCTTGTGGGTGAATTCGACCTTCTCCACCTTGCGGCGGATGGTCTCGCGGTAGGCCACCTGGGGCTTACCGACGTTGGCCTCAACCTTGAACTCGCGACGCATGCGGTCCACCAGGATGTCCAGGTGCAGCTCGCCCATACCGCCGATGACGGTCTGGCCGGTCTCCTGGTCCAGGTGCACCTTGAAGGTCGGATCCTCTTCGGCGAGCTTCTGGATCGCGGTGCCCAGCTTCTCCTGGTCACTCTTGGTCTTGGGCTCGATGGCCACCTCGATCACCGGATCGGGGAAGGTCATCGACTCCAGCACGACCTGCTGGTTCGGATCGCACAGGGTGTCACCGGTGGTGGTGTCCTTCAGACCGATCACGGCGTAGATGTGACCAGCGGAGGCCGACTCGACCGGGTTCTCCTTGTTGGCGTGCATCTGGAACAGCTTGCCCAGCCGCTCCTTCTTGCCCTTGGTGGCGTTGATGACCTGCGCACCGGACTCGACCTTGCCCGAGTACACGCGCACGTAGGTGAGCTTGCCGAAGAAGGGGTGCACGGCGATCTTGAACGCCAGCGCGGCGAACGGCTCGTCGGTGGACGGCTTGCGCAGAACCTCTTCGTCCTCCTTGCCGGGGACGTGGCCCTTGACGGACTCGACATCCAGCGGCGACGGGAGGTAGTCGATGACGGCGTCCAGCATCGGCTGCACACCCTTGTTCTTGAACGCGCTGCCACACAGCACCGGGTACAGCTCGCTGGCCACGGTCAGCTTGCGGATGGCGCCCTTGATCTCGTCGATCGTGAGCTCTTCGCCGCCGAGGTACTTCTCCAGAAGCGCCTCGTCGGTCTCGGCGACCGTGTCCAGCAGCTCGCTGCGGTACTCGGCGGCCTTGTCGGCCAGATCCGCGGGGATCTCGACGGTCTCGTAGCTCTCACCGAGCTTGGTCTCGCCGCGCCACACCTTGGCGTTCATCTCGACCAGGTCGATGATGCCCTCGAAGTCGTTCTCGGCACCGATCGGCAGCTGGATCACCAGCGGCTTGGCGCCGAGGCGGTCCTTGATGGTCTGCACGGTGAAGTAGAAGTCCGCGCCGAGCTTGTCCATCTTGTTGACGAAGCAGATCCGGGGCACGTCGTACTTGTCGGCCTGACGCCACACCTGCTCGGACTGGGGCTCAACACCCTCCTTGCCGTCGAAGACGGCAACGGCACCGTCGAGCACACGCAGGCTGCGCTCCACCTCAACGGTGAAGTCGACGTGCCCGGGGGTATCGATGATGTTGATCTGGTTGTTGTTCCAGAAGCAGGTGACGGCTGCGGAGGTGATGGTGATACCACGCTCCTGCTCCTGCTCCATCCAGTCGGTGGTGGAGGCACCGTCGTGCGTCTCACCGATCTTGTAATTGACGCCGGTGTAATAAAGGATGCGCTCGGTCGTCGTCGTCTTGCCGGCGTCGATGTGCGCCATGATGCCGATGTTGCGGACCTTGTTCAGGTCAGTCAGCACGTCCTGTGCCACGGAAGTCTTCCCAACTCTTTCGCTTGCTTGATTAGGTGTTCGATTGCGCGCGTACCGGCACCCGACGCTGGATGCCGGGCGCGGGTATCACCAGCGGTAGTGCGCGAAAGCCCGGTTCGCTTCGGCCATCTTGTGAGTGTCCTCACGGCGCTTCACAGCTGCACCCAGACCGTTGCTCGCATCCAGGATCTCGTTGGCGAGGCGCTCGATCATGGTCTTCTCACGCCGGGCCTTGGAGAAGCTGACCAGCCAGCGCAGAGCCAGGGTGGTGGAGCGATCGGGGCGAACCTCGACCGGAACCTGGTAGGTGGCACCACCGACGCGGCGGCTACGCACCTCGAGGGCGGGCTTGACGTTGTCGAGCGCGCGCTTGAGGGTGACGACCGGATCGGTGCCGGTCTTGTCGCGAGCCTGCTCCAGCGCACCGTAGACGATGCGCTCCGCCAGTGACTTCTTGCCGTCCAGCAGAACCTTGTTGACCAGCTGAGTGACCAGCTGCGACCCGTAGACCGGATCGTTGACCAACGGACGCTTCGGCGCGGGACCCTTGCGCGGCATCAGCTCTTCTCCTTCTTGGCGCCGTAGCGGCTACGGGCCTGCTTGCGGTTCTTGACGCCCTGGGTGTCCAGCGACCCGCGGATGATCTTGTAACGGACACCCGGAAGGTCCTTCACACGACCGCCGCGCACCAGCACCATCGAGTGCTCCTGCAGGTTGTGGCCTTCACCGGGGATGTAGGCGGTGACCTCAACCCCACTGGTCAGCTTGACGCGCGCGACCTTGCGAAGCGCCGAGTTCGGCTTCTTCGGGGTGGTGGTGTACACGCGGGTGCACACACCACGGCGCTGCGGGCTGCCCTTGAGGGCCGCGGTCTTGACCTTCGCGACCTTGTCGCGGCGACCCTTGCGGACCAGCTGGTTGATGGTTGGCATGTACCGGCTTTCTCTGTGTTGCTCTCTACTGTTCTAAGTCTCTGTACTGCAGTTATCCCCCGGCCGCGTACCCCGCGTCCGGGCGTGTCGCACGTGCTTACACCGGTGGAATTCCGATGCGTGTTAGACATGCAGATTGGCCCGGCGTGCGGGCACGCTTGCGAAACACTCAGCCGCAGGCGTCTTCCGGCCAGGCACGATCTACCACGATACCAGGGCTGGCCTCGCCGAACCAAACCCGCTCACGACGACCTATCCCCAGGTCAGACGCTACGACTCTCGCTGCCCCATACCGGCGGCCAGTCGTCGCAGCATATCGGTGAATACCGCATCGGTGTCGATATCGTCCATAACCCCGGTCATTTCCAGGAGTACGAAGCCGTGCAGAGCCGACCAGAACTGCAGCGCGGCGTAGAAGGCATCCTCGCCTTCCAGCCCATAAGACGTCAGCACCTGGATGACCGGTCCGGCCGCGTTCCTGGTGGCAGCCGAGTACTCCGGATCGTCACCGCCGAACGGCATCCGGGTGAAAGCCGAGTAGCGACCCGGATGGTGGTGGGCGTAGCTGCGGTAGGCGCTGGCCATCACCGACACGGCATCGTCACGGGTGCGGCCGGAGCCGACGGTGTTGAGCATCTCGATGATGTCGTCGATCACCCGCATCCGGACCGTGCGTCGCAGGTCGTCCAGGCTGTCCACGTGGTTGTAGAGCGACGGGCCCTTCGTGCCGAGCTGATTGGCCAGGGCATTGATGGTCAGCGCGTCCCAACCCTCACGGTCCAGGAACGTCAACGCCGCATTGACAATCGCGTCACGGCTGAGCTTCGTGGTCCGCGCCGGCCGTGACGGAGAGCGTCGAGTGCCAGCCGCCTGTGGCTCCGGCCGAGCTGACATGTAGGTACTGCCTTCGAGTCGATGTGATCGACCCCACCGTTGGGGTCGCCGTGAAACTGTAGCCCCTCAGACAGCGCAGATCAGTTGACCCGGCCCTGACTGAGCCGCGCGAGTTTCTCGATGACCTGACACAGATCGGGCAGCGTGGCCGGATTCATCGTCTGGATCGACCACGTGATGACGTCTTCGCCTTTGGCCACATAGATGCTGCACACATTTGCGTCGGCCGCCCGGAAGCCCTTGTTCCCGTCGATCGACAATTCGGTGAGCGTGCGTCCGGCCCGGGTCTCCAATGTCCGTTCGGTGTCCATGTCGCTGCCCCGGTACCACCACGTGGAGATGCCCATGCCGGCACCGAACGTGCCCAGCACCGAGTTCTCCTGCCAGAAGCACCCGTTGTCGCTGACCACGGCCTTGGTGAACATCGACGATCCGACGGCATCGGTGATATCGGCATCGGTGACCCCGTTGCAGTCCGCGCCATGGAAACCGCCGCCGGGAGCCGCAGGCCCGGGAGCCGGCGACGTGTCCGACGGCCCGCAGGCGGTCAGCAACGCCACTGCGGCTGCGAAGCCGACCAAGTACCTCACGGCGAGGCAGCGATGCGTCACGGGTCAGAGTTCCGATTGCAGGGTGGCCGAGAGCAGCTTCTTGGCGTCCTGGCAGGGGTCGCCCTTGGCAGCCGGTCCGGCACCGGCCGCGCGACGGAACTGCACCCACCAACTGATGACGCCCGATCCGGCCGAGGCGGTCGCCGAGCAGGCCGCGCCGGTGACATCGCGACGGGCGAGGAATGCCTGGTGCCGCTCCAGCACGGTGTCGGTGATCTGGGCGTCGCGACTGCGGGCCACCGCCCGCTCCCGATCCAGGGACCCTTCTTCGAACCAGGAGAAGATCACGTCGAGCATTGCCGGCCCGCCGGCGTTCGGCGTCCCGCCGGTCTTACGCGACAACACGTACTGGCACACCGCGCCGCTGTACGGGCGCACCACATTGTCTGCGGCAAGGATCTCCTGGACCGTGCTGTCGACCAACAGACCGCACCGGTCGTCGACGTAGCCGAAACTGCGATCGGGATCGGCGGTATCGGCCGACGCACGGCGGGCAGCCCCGTCGATGGTGTGCGAACACCCCGCGACGGTCACCACGGCTGTGACTGCCACGGCAGCAGCATGAACAACACACCGACGCATTGCTGAACACGGTACCCAGCACCGACACCACACGCGACCCGTCGGCAACCGCCCGTCAAACTGACGAACACCTGCCGTCACCGCGACAGCGCCACGTACTCTTCTCGCAGCGCATCGGAAGGGGAACTCATCGTGAATTGGACAGCTGTGAGCCGGACAGTGATGGCCGGTCTGGTCGCATTGCCGTTGGCGCTCACCGTCGGCGCGCCCGGCGCCGCAGCCAAGAACGGTGACACCACCGTCACCGGCCAGAGCCTGGAACAGACAATCGACTGCAACAACGCCACGCTGCTCGTCAACGGATCCAACAACCGGGTCAACGCCTTGGGCACCTGCTGGGCGATCACGGTTCAGGGGACGTCCAACGTGATCGTCGCCGACAATGTCATCAACGACATCACCGTGTACGGCTGGGACCAGACGGTGTTCTTCAAGAACGGCGACCCGATTATCGTCGACCGCGGCCGAGAACTGGCGATGGTCAACCAGATCAGCCGCGTTCCCGCCTGACCAAGCCTGAGGAAGAAAGCAGAGGCAGACCCCGTGCTCACCCGTTTCCCCCACACCCAGCTGGTCCTCGCGGTCGGCGCCGCCGCGGCCGCTCTCACCCTGGCGGCCTGTGGATCCGAAAGCTCGGACACCGCCACCCCCAGCGCCACTGCGGGAGAATCCGGGGTCAATGTCGAGGTCGGCAACACCATCAACTACATGTCGGTCGGCACCACGACCGACATCGACTGCGCCGACGGCAAATCCCTCACGGTGGGAGGCACCAACAACACGCTGACCGTCAAGGGCACCTGCGCGAACGTGAACATCGGCGGTTCCGACAACAAGATCACCTTCGAGCGGATCGACAAGGGCCTCACCATCATCGGGCTCAACAACACTGTCAGCTACGCGGCGGGCGACCCGAAGGTCACCAATACCGGCAGCAACAACAAGGTCAACAAGGGCTAGCTCGCGCTGGCACCGTGCCGGCCGGCTCCCCCGGCGAACCGACCGGCTCCCTCGGCCGCCTCACCCGCGACCCGGTTGATGCTGGCGAACTCGAATTCCATTGCTGCCTGCTCGGATTCGCCCCACTGATGCAGTGCCGAGAGCCGGTCGGCCCGCAGACATTGCTGTGGGAGCCGAGAGAGCTGGGCGGCGAGCTCCTCGGCATGTTCGCGGGCCTGGCCTTTCGGGACCACCCGGTTGGCCAGGCCGATCGCGTGGGCCTCGGCGGCATCGACAGCGCGTCCGGTCAGGATCAGGTCCATGGCGCGGCTCTGACCGATCAACCGGGGCAGCCGCACCGTCCCGCCGTCGATCAGCGGCACGCCCCAGCGACGGCAGAACACGCCCATCACCGCATCCTCGTCGACCACGCGCAGGTCACACCACAGGGCCAGCTCCAATCCGCCGGCCACGGCGTGGCCGCTGATCGCCGCGATCACCGGCTTGGACAACACCATCCGGCTCGGCCCCATCGGCCCAGGGCCGGTGCGGTGCAGCTGATTCATCTGCGGGGTACCGAAGGCCTTGAGATCTGCGCCGGCACAGAACGTTCCACCGGCACCCGTCAACACCGCGACCGCCGCGTCGTCGTCGGCATCGAACTGCTCGAATGCCTCGAACAGTGCCGCGGCGGTGGGGCCGTCGACCGCGTTTCGTGCGTGCGGCCGGTCGATGATGACCGTGGTCACCGCCCCGTTGCGTTCGACCCGGACAGCTTCGGTCACGTCGCCTCCATGAGTTCGTTCTGATCGCGCCGATCAACGAGTTCGGCAGCGAAGTCGTTGTAGGCCTTACGCAATTCAGTACCCGGCCAACTGCCCGGCAGCAGTTCGTCGGGCAGCACGGGGTCCGAGAGCAGGTGACGCACGATGCCCGCGGCCGCGACGAACCGTCCTGGAACGTCGGCCGCGTCAGCCATCTCGTCCAACAAGTGCTCGCCGGTGCGCCGCCAGCCGGGAAGGTCCCACAGCGCGGCGACCAGGCCGGCCGGATCGTCGTCCCGGGTGTGCAAGACCCGCACCCGATGGGTGATCTCCTGCGGCAACGCCTGGTCGAGATTGTCCGGGCGCATCCACACGCCCTCGCGCAGCTCACCGAACCGATACTGCTGCAAGGTGTTCCGCAACGACGCGCGGGTACGGGCGTCGGTACCGACGCTGGTGATGACCAGCGTCAGCCATTGACCGCCATACTCACGCAACCGCGGATCGATCGCGTCGTCCTGACGGCGCTGACGGGTCAGCAGCCGGTCCGACAGTCGGTAACCGTCCTCGGAGCGAACCAGGTCACCGGCACTGACCATGCGCGTCAGCGCCACCCGCAGCGTCGGCTCTCTGATGTCGAAATCGGCTGTCAGCCTGATCAGCTCGGCGGCACTCGCCCATGCCGGATGCGCGCCGAGCAGCACGCTCAGCACCACCGAGCGGGCCGTCATCCGTTTGAGCGCGGACATCTCAGACCCCAGAAGACCTGCGCCCGTAGTCACCCATCGGTTCGTCGCGATGGCGCACCGCCTCACGGAAGCCGTGTTCGACGGCGTCGGCCACGAAGGCGTGTCCTTCGGGAGTGTGCCGGGCGATGCCGTCGAACACCGTACTGACCATCCGACTGGTGGCAACACCCTGCTGCAGCAAGGCGGAGTTGCAGGCCAGCTTGGCCATGATGAGCTGGTTGACGGGCATCGCGGCGATGCGCGCGACGAGACGCTCGGTGCGCTCGTCCAGATCCTCGGGCTCAGGCGCCTCCACGGCCAGACCCCATTCGGCGGCCTGCGCGCCGGTGATGCAATCCCCGGTGAACAGAAGGCGTTTGGCGCGTTGATCCCCCAGTCGGTGCGCCCACAGGCCGGCGGCCGGAACGCCCCATACCCGCATGGGCGGATAGCCGATCTTGGCGTCGGCGGCGGCGATCACCTGGTCAGCGTGCAACGCGATGTCGGTACCGCCGGCCACGCAGTAGCCGTGGATCTTGACCACGGTCGGCTTGTCGGCATGCATCAGGCTGGAGAATCCACGCACGAACCGGCTCATCATCTGGTAGTCGACCATCGGGTCCCAGGGTTGATCCGGGAGGTGGTTGATGGCCTGGGTTCTGCCGGACAGCACGGTTCCGTCGTAACGGCCACCCCCGGCCTCGCCGGTTCCATCGGCGTAGGCCGACAGGTCGAACCCGGCGCAGAACCCCTCGCCGCGGCCCGACACCAGGATGACGTGGACGTTCGGGTCGAGGTCAGCCCGCTCGACCAGCATCTGCAGTTCCAGCGGGGTGTCGGCGACGATCGAGTTGCCTTTTTCGGGGCGGTTGAACGTGATTCGTGCGATCCGGTCGGTGACCTCGTAGGTCATCGTCTTGAGCGTCTCGACGCTCATCCCTTGACCAGCGCCCGCTCGAGGATCGGGGCGAGGTCGAGCCCGGTCGGCAGCGTGCCGAAGGCCTGACCCCACTGTCCCCCGAGCCGGCTGGCCAGGAAAGCCTCGGCCACCGCGGGGTGGCCGTGCCGCACCAGCAGCGCGCCCTGCAGTGCGAGTGAAATGTCCTCGGCCACCTTGCGGCCCCGGTACTGGATGGTCTCGAGATCCGCGAGGTCGTTCTGCAACGACGTGACGTGACGGTCCAGGCGCGGGTCCTGCCCGGCGGTCTTGGACAGTTCGTCGAACAGCACCGCGACGCTCTCCGGCCGGGTTGCCATGGCGCGCAAGGTGTCCAGCGCGCTGACGTTGCCCGAGCCTTCCCAGATGCCCATCAGCGGAGCCTCGCGATAAAGCCGCGGCATACCGGATTCCTCCACATAACCGTTGCCGCCGAGGCATTCCATCGCCTCGGCGGCGTGCGGGGTGGCCCGCTTGCACACCCAGTACTTGCCCGCCGCCAGACCGATGCGGCGCAGCAGCGCTTCACGCTCGTCACCGCGCACCGCCTTGTCGGTGGCGCCGGCCATCCGCATCGCCAGCATGGTCGCCGCCTCGGCCTCTACGGCCAGGTCCGCGAGGACGTTGCGCATCAGCGGCTGATCGATCAGGTAGGCGCCGAATGCCTTCCGGTGCTGGGCGTGGTGCACGGCCCGGGTCAGGCCGGTGCGCATGCTGGTGGCACTGCCAAGGGTGCAGTCCAGACGCGTGAGGTTGACCATCTCGATGATGGTCGGCACGCCGCGGCCCTCCTCACCAACCAACCAGGCCGTGGCACCGTCGTACTCGACCTCACTGGAGGCGTTGGCATGATTGCCGAGCTTGTCCTTGAGCCGCTGCAGGAACATCCGGTTGCGGCTGCCGTCGGGCAGGATGCGCGGCAGGAAGAAGCAGCTCAGGCCGCCCGGGGCCTGGGCGAGCACGAGGAAGATGTCCCCCATCGGGGCCGAGGTGAACCATTTGTGCCCGCGCAGCGAGTAGGTGCCGTCACCGTTCGGTGTGGCCTCGGTGGTGCCGGCGCGAACGTCGGAGCCGCCCTGCTTCTCGGTCATCGACATGCCCGCGGTGATACCGGCTTTCGTCGTCGCGAGCTTCAGTTCGGGGTCGTACACCCGGCTGGTCAGCAGCGGCTCGTAGACCGCGGCCAGCTCGGGGTTGAACCGCAGGGCGGGCACGACGGCATAGGTCATCGAGATCGGGCAGACGTGCCCGGGCTCGACCGTCCACACCGAGGTCTTGGCGGCCCGCACCACGTGCGAGCCCTCCCGCTCATCGGCCCACGGGGCACCGTGCAGGCCGTGGGTGACGGCCACATTCATCAGCTCGTGATAGGCCGGGTCGTATTCGACCTCGTCGATCCGGTTGCCGTAGCGGTCATGGGTGTGCAGCACCGGCTGATTGCGGTCGGCGAGTTCACCCCAGCGCTGCGCCTGGACGCTGCCGTTGATCGCACCCAGTTCGTGGACCTCGTCGACGCCCCACTCTCCGCCTTCGCGGATGAGGGCCTCGGCGAGCACCGACGAGGTGGCGGGGTTGTAGTCCTCCAGCGTGGGGACCTGATTGGTGACGACGTGCGTATCAGCCATGCACCCAGTGTTACAAATTCTCGACAACTGCACAATAGTTGTAATAGGACGGCCACCCCGGCCGATCGCCCGTTGTCACGCTGGAGTGGCTCTCGACTCCGGGTGCCACCCCAGCGTGACGCTCGACGATTGGGCCCACGTGCCGGACCCGAGCGCGTCACGCCAGCGTGGCGCTCGCGGTCGACGGCCACGCTGGCGTGACAGAAACTGGCCTGGCAGAACGGGCGTGACAAACGCGTCAGAACTGGCGTGGCAACAGAGTCACCCCGGCCGATCGCCCTTGGCGGCGAATCAGGCCGGGTCGAGTCCTCCGACGACGGTCGGTACGTCCTCGTTGTCGCGGGCTTGTTCGTCGCGCTCCGCCGAGCCTGCAGCCCGCCGCACTTCGTACCGGTTGAGCGCGAACAACACCACGGCCGCCAAGGTCCAGCCGAGCAGGATGTCGACCACGTAGTGCTCGGCGGTGTAGACGAGTGTGAAGGCCATGATGAGCGGATAGGCCACCAACAACGGCCGCCATCCGCGGTTCACCCGGTTCCACAGGAACACCGCTACCGCCGCGGTCAGACCGGCGTGCAGGGACGGGATGGCCGCGACCAGGTTCACGCTGGCCTGGCCCTGGTCGATCAATGCCGTCGCGGTATGCAGGTGGAGCTTGCCCCAACCGCGGGTGACGATCCGTTCGATCCAGTCGTGCGCACCGTCCTGACTGCCCTGCATGGCGCCGAGCAGGCCTCCGTCGACGGCTTCGCGCGCCGATCTGAACATGCACCCCGGGCCCGACGGGCCGCCGTCGACATCGTCGGCGGTGCATCTCGCCGCGGCCCACGGCGGCGCGGCAGGCAACAGCGCATAGATGACCAGCGCCGCGAACGACAGTCCGACGAACAAACGCACGAACCGCTTCCACTCCTCGCGGTCACGCAGCCACAGCACACCGGCCACGACGTAGGGAAGGATGAAGAAAGACATGTACACCGTGCTGATCACGACTTCCCACCACGGCGGGTGGAGCATTTTCAACCGCTCCTGCAGCCACACCGTGGGCACCGTGCCGAAGAACATCCACCGATCCGCGTCGACCTGCCAGTGCCACAGCGTCGGCCGGCCGACCAGGGTCGCAGCGCCCCGGCTCAGGTCGTAAGCGGCCAGCACCAGTGCGAATGGCAGCCAGTCGCGGATGACGTAGAGCATTCGGCGCCCCTGCCCGATACTCGCGGCCAGCAGGCCGGCCGCGATGTAGAGCAGCAACAATTCCCGGTTGAAGGCGAAGCCGTCGGTGACGGTGCGGTAGATGACCACAGCCGCCCACCCGGCGATCGCGCAGTACCGCAGTATGCGCAGCCGACTGGCACGGTTGGTCGCGCCTGATTGCGCGGGAGCTTCTTCGGTTACCGAATCATCTACCGCGGTCACAGAGGTGACGTTAGTTCACCTTTGCGTCACGGTGCCGTTGAAAACGGTTCAAGTTGCCGAACGTGTCAGCCGGCGTGCTCGCGGAGAAACGCGATGTCGTCCTTGCGTCCCTCTTCTGCGGTCTCACAGATCACGGGCGCATCGGCCGCATTGACCACCGCCGCCAGCAACTGCGGATCGATCTGCCCGGCACCGAAATTGGCATGACGGTCGGCGCCCGAGCCGGCCGCATCGCGCGAGTCATTGCAGTGCACGAGGTCGATGCGTCCGGTGATGCCCTTGATCCGGTCTACCGCGTCGATCAGCGCCTCCCCCGCCGCCCACGCATGGCAGGTGTCGAGACAGAAGCCAATTCCTTTGTCCCCGATGTGATCCCACAACCGGCTGATCGTGTCGAAATGCCGCGCCATGGCGTGATCCCCGCCTGCGGTGTTCTCCAGGTACACCGGCACGTCGGTGTTCAGATAGTCCAGCGCCTTGGCCCATCGCTCGAACCCGGCGTCCATGTCGTTGTCGTCAGCGTGGCCGCCGTGCACGATCACCGCGGTCGCGCCGATCTCGGCGGCGGCGTCGCACGTGTCCTGCAGGATCTTGCGGGACGGGATCCGCACCCGGTTGTTGGCCGAGGCCACGTTGATCAGGTACGGCGCATGCACGTACAACGGCACCGCCGAGGCCTTGAGCACCTCGGCGTCCTCGCGGGGCTTGGGTTTTTTCCAGCTCTGCGGGTTGCCGAGGAAGAACTGCACCACGTCGGCGCCGTCTGCGGCGGCCGCGGCCAATGGATCGGTGTTGTCTACATGCGAGCCGATGAGCACGCCGCCAAGTCTAGGCGGGCTCGGTGACAGTCCCGCTTTGTCACGCTGGAGTGGCCGTCACACTCGAGTGTCACGCTGGAGCGGAAAGCCCAGACCGCCGGACCGCGCCCACTTCTCGAGCGTCACGCTGGAGTGGCGGTCGATGTCGGGAGCCACTCTGGCGTGACAAAAGCAGGCGACAAAGCGGCGCGGCAGCGGGCGCACCCACCGCACCCACCGCACGAAAAAGCCCCCGCCGAAGCGGGGGCTTTTCCGTGAACTACTAGCGGTAGTCCGAGTATCCGTAATCGTCCAGTGGCACCGCAGCACCGGTGGCCGCACCGAAGTCCGGGCTGTAGTACTGATCCTCGTAGGACGGAATCGTGTACGCCGCAGCGCGGGCCTCTTCGGTCGGCTGCACCTGGATGTCGCGGTAACGGGCGATACCGGTACCGGCCGGGATCAACTTACCGATGATCACGTTCTCCTTCAGACCCTGCAGCTTGTCGCTGCGGCAGTTGATCGCCGCATCGGTAAGCACGCGAGTGGTCTCCTGGAACGACGCCGCCGACAGCCACGAATCCGTGGCCAGCGATGCCTTCGTGATACCCATCAGCACCGGGCGTCCGGCCGCGGGCTCGCCGCCCTCGGCCACGACGCGACGGTTCGCGGTCTCGAACTCGGCACGCTCGGTCAGCGAACCGGGCAGGAACTCCGTCGCACCCGAATCGATGATCGTGACGCGACGCAGCATCTGCCGGACGATGACCTCGATGTGCTTGTCGTGGATCGACACGCCCTGGGCCCGGTAGACCTCCTGGACCTCCTTGACGAGGTGGATCTGCACCTCGCGGGGGCCCTGGACACGCAGCACCTCGTGCGGATCGGCGGAGCCTTCCATCAGCTGGTCGCCGACCTCGACGTGGTCACCGTCGGACAGCACGCCTTCGGAGCCGTCCTCGTGGGTGAGCACACGCAGCCGCTGACGCTTGGAGAGCTTCTCGTAGACAACTTCCTCGCCACCGTCGTCAGGAACGATGGTGATCTTGAAGAACTTGTCGCTCTCCTCCAGCCGGACCCGGCCCGCGACGTCGGCGATGGGCGCCTTGTTCCGCGGAATACGGGCCTCGAACAGCTCCTGCACGCGGGGCAGACCACCGACGATGTCGGCGCCACCGGTAACACCACCCTGGTGGAAGGTACGCATGGTCAGCTGAGTACCGGGCTCACCGATGGACTGGGCGGCGACGATGCCGACGGCCTCGCCGATGTCGACCAGCTTGCCGGTGGCCATCGAGCGGCCGTAGCACTTGGCACACACGCCGGAAGCCGAGGCGCAGGTCAGCACGGAGCGGACCTTCACCTGGGCGACGCCGGCTGCCAGCAGCGCGTCGATGGCCGGGTCACCCAGGTCATGGCCGCGCTCGATGACGACGTTGCCCTTGTCATCGACTGCATCGGTGGCCAGGGTGCGGGCGAACGCCGAGGTCTCGACGTGCGCATCGCGGATCAGCGAACCATCCGGGCCGCGCTCGGCCAGCGTGACGACGATGCCGCGCTCGGTCTCGCAGTCGGTCTCGCGAACGATGACGTCCTGCGACACGTCCACCAGACGACGGGTCAGGTAACCCGAGTCGGCGGTACGCAGAGCGGTGTCGGCCAGACCCTTACGGGCACCGTGGGTGTTGATGAAGTACTCCAACACCGTCAGGCCCTCACGGAACGAGGACTTGATCGGGCGCGGGATGAACTCACCCTTCGGGTTGGTCACCAGGCCCTTCATGCCGGCCAGGGTGCGGGTCTGGGTGAGGTTACCCGTGGCGCCGGACTTCACGATCGTGATGATCGGGTTGTCGGCCGGGTAGTACTCCTCCATCGCCTTACCGACCTCTTCGGTGGCGTCCTGCCAGATCTTGACCAACGACTCGTTGCGCTCGTTGTGGTTCAGCGCGCCGCGCTGGTACTTGCGCTCGATCGCCTCGGCCTCGGCCTCGTGCCGCTCCAGGATCTCCTGCTTCTGCGGCGGCACCAGAACGTCGGCCATCGAGACCGTGACACCCGAACGGGTGGCCCAGTGGAAGCCGGCGTCCTTGAGCTTGTCGACGGTCTGCGCCACCACGATCATCGGGAAGCGCTCGGCCAGATCGTTGATGATCCGGGCCTGGACCTTCTTGTGCATCTGCTCGTTGACGAACGGGTAGCCCTTGGGCAGCAGCTCGTTGAAGAGCACCCGGCCCAGCGTGGTCTCCGCGGTCCAGGCGTCGCCCGGCTTCCAGCCATTCTCGAAAAGTGCAGCCTCGACGGCGGCCGGCGGACGCTGCTGCGTCAACCGCACCTTGATCTTGGCGCGCACCGACAGAGCACCGCGGTCCAGCGCCATGATCGCCTCGGCGGGCGAGCTGTACACGCCCTGCTCCGCACGATCCTTGGCGGCGGCCACGTACTCGCCGGGGTCGCCGGCGACCTCGGTGGTCAGGAAGTACAGACCGGTCACCATGTCCAGACGCGGCATGGCCAGCGGCTTACCCGACGCCGGGGACAGGATGTTGTTCGAGGACAGCATCAGGATGCGGGCCTCGGCCTGAGCCTCTGCCGACAGCGGCAGGTGCACGGCCATCTGGTCACCGTCGAAGTCGGCGTTGAACGCCTCACACACCAGCGGGTGCAGCTGGATGGCCTTGCCTTCGACCAGCTGCGGCTCGAAGGCCTGGATACCCAGGCGGTGCAGCGTAGGTGCACGGTTCAGCAGCACCGGGTGCTCGGCGATGACCTCTTCGAGGACATCCCACACCTGGGGACGCTGACGTTCCACCATGCGCTTGGCGCTCTTGATGTTCTGCGCGTGGTTCAGGTCGACCAGACGCTTCATCACGAACGGCTTGAACAGCTCCAGGGCCATCAGCTTGGGCAGACCGCACTGGTGCAGCTTGAGCTGCGGGCCGACCACGATGACCGAACGGCCCGAGTAGTCGACACGCTTACCGAGCAGGTTCTGACGGAAGCGGCCCTGCTTGCCCTTGAGCAGATCGGACAGCGACTTGAGCGGACGGTTGCCCGGACCGGTGACCGGCCGGCCACGACGGCCGTTGTCGAACAGCGCGTCCACCGACTCCTGAAGCATGCGCTTCTCGTTGTTGACGATGATCTCGGGTGCGCCGAGGTCGATCAGTCGCTTGAGCCGGTTGTTGCGGTTGATCACGCGGCGGTACAGGTCGTTCAGGTCGGAGGTGGCGAAACGGCCACCGTCGAGCTGAACCATTGGACGAAGCTCCGGCGGGATCACCGGCACCGCGTCGAGCACCATGCCCAGCGGGGAGTTACCCGACTGCTGGAAGGCCGCGACGACCTTCAGGCGCTTGAGGGCGCGCAGCTTCTTCTGGCCCTTGCCGTTCTTGATGGTGTCGCGCAGCGACTCGGCCTCGGCCTCGATGTCGAAGGTCTCGATGAGCTTCTTGATCGACTCCGCGCCCATGGCACCGGTGAAGTACTCGCCGTAGCGGTCCTGCAGCTCGCGGTACAGAACTTCGTCCACGATGAGCTGCTTGGGGGCCAGCTTGGTGAAGGTGGTCCAGATCTCGTCGAGCCGGTCCAGCTCACGCTGGGCCCGGTCGCGGAGCTGACGCATCTCACGCTCGCCGCCGTCGCGCACCTTGCGGCGCACGTCGGACTTGGCACCCTCGGCCTCGAGCTCGGCCAGGTCGGCCTCGAGCTTCTGGGCCCGGGCCTCCAGGTCGGCGTCGCGCTGATCCTCGACGGCCTTGCGCTCGACGGCCATCTCGGCCTCGAGCGTCGACAGCTCGTTGTGGCGCATCTCGTCGTCGACCGCGGTGATCACGTAGGCCGCGAAGTAGATGATCTTTTCCAGATCCTTCGGGGCCAGGTCGAGCAGGTAGCCCAACCGGGACGGAACACCCTTGAAGTACCAGATGTGCGTGACGGGTGCGGCCAGCTCGATGTGGCCCATCCGCTCACGACGCACCTTGGCCCGGGTCACCTCGACGCCGCAGCGCTCACAGATGATGCCCTTGAACCGGACGCGCTTGTACTTACCGCAGTAGCACTCCCAGTCGCGAGTCGGTCCGAAGATCTTCTCGCAGAACAGGCCGTCCTTCTCAGGCTTGAGCGTGCGGTAGTTGATGGTCTCCGGCTTCTTGACCTCGCCGAAGGACCAGTTACGGATGTCGTCCGCAGTGGCGAGGCCGATGCGGAGTTCATCGAAGAAGTTGACGTCTAGCACGTAACTCCCTTTCCCCTTTCGGGACTAGAAAACAACTCAGGCGAGATCTTCGACAGAGGCGGACTCGTTGCGCGACAGGTTGATACCGAGGTTGGCAGCGGCACGCTCCAGGTCCTCGTCGTCACCGTCACGCATTTCGATCGCCGCGCCGTCGCTGGAGAGCACCTCAACGTTGAGGCACAGCGACTGCAGCTCCTTGAGAAGCACCTTGAACGACTCGGGGATACCGGGTTCAGGGATGTTCTCGCCCTTGACGATGGCCTCGTACACCTTCACGCGGCCGACCGTGTCGTCGGACTTGATGGTCAGCAGCTCCTGCAGGGTGTAGGCAGCGCCGTACGCCTGCATGGCCCAACATTCCATCTCACCGAATCGCTGACCACCGAACTGCGCCTTACCACCGAGCGGCTGCTGGGTGATCATCGAGTACGGGCCGGTGGAGCGGGCGTGAATCTTGTCGTCCACCAGGTGGTGCAGCTTGAGGATGTACATGTAGCCGACCGTCACCGGGTACGGGAACGGTTCGCCACTGCGGCCGTCGAACAACGTCGCCTTGCCGTCGGCATTCACCATGACGTCGCCGTCACGGTTGGGCAGCGTCGAGCCGAGCAGGCCGGCCAGTTCCTCTTCGCGGGCGCCGTCGAACACCGGGGTGCTGACGATGCTGTCGACCGGGGCCGAGTGCAGACCATCGGGCAGCCTGCTCGCCCACTCCGGCGTTCCCGCGGCCACATCGATGTTCCAGCCGGCCTTGGCCACCCACCCGAGGTGGGTTTCCAGGATCTGGCCGATGTTCATACGACGCGGCACACCGTGGGTGTTCAGGATGATGTCCACCGGAGTGCCGTCGGGCATGAACGGCATGTCCTCGACGGGCAGGATCTTGCCGATGACGCCCTTGTTGCCGTGGCGTCCGGCGAGCTTGTCGCCGTCGGAGATCTTGCGCTTCTGGGCCACGTAGACGCGGACCAGCTCGTTGACGCCGGCGGGCAGCTCGTCGTCGTCCTCGCGGGAGAACACGCGGATGCCGATGACCTTGCCGGACTCACCGTGGGGCACCTTCAGCGACGTGTCGCGAACCTCGCGGGCCTTCTCACCGAAGATGGCACGCAGCAGGCGCTCTTCCGGGGTCAGCTCGGTCTCACCCTTCGGGGTGACCTTGCCGACCAGGATGTCGCCGTCGCGGACCTCGGCGCCGATGCGGACGATGCCGCGCTCGTCGAGATCGGCCAGCACCTCATCGGAGACGTTCGGGATGTCCCGGGTGATCTCCTCGGCGCCCAGCTTGGTGTCGCGGGCATCGATCTCGTGCTCTTCGATGTGAATCGAGGTGAGCACGTCCTCTTCGACCAGACGGTTCGAGAGGATGATCGCGTCCTCGTAGTTGTGACCCTCCCACGGCATGATCGCCACGAGCAGGTTCTTGCCCAGGGCCATCTCACCGTTCTCGGTGCAGGGACCGTCGGCAACGACCTGGCCGGCCTCGACACGCTGCCCGGCGTCCACGATCGGACGCTGGTTGGCGCAGGTGCCGTGGTTGGACCGGGCGAACTTGCGCATCCGGTAGGTGTGCCGGGAACCGTCGTCGGCCATCACGGTGATGTAGTCGGCCGAGACCTCCTCGACGACGCCCGCCTTCTCCGAGACGATGACGTCGCCGGCGTCGATCGCGGCGCGCAGCTCCATACCGGTACCGACCAGCGGGGCCTCGCTGCGTACCAGCGGAACTGCCTGGCGCTGCATGTTGGCACCCATCAGGGCACGGTTGGCGTCGTCGTGCTCGAGGAACGGGATCATCGCGGTCGCGACAGACACCATCTGGCGCGGCGAGACGTCCATGTAGTCGACGTCGGATGGGGCCACGTTCTCGACCTCGCCACCCTTACGACGGACCATCACGCGGTCCTCGGTGAAGCGACCGTCGGTGTCGATCGGCGAGTTGGCCTGCGCCACGACGTGGCGGTCCTCCTCGTCGGCGGTCAGGTAGTCGATCTGGTCGGAGACCACACCGTCGTTGACCTTGCGGTAAGGCGTCTCGATGAAGCCGAACGGGTTGACCCGGGCGTACACCGACAGCGAGCCGATCAGACCGATGTTCGGACCCTCAGGGGTCTCGATCGGGCACATGCGGCCGTAGTGGCTGGAGTGCACGTCACGGACCTCAAGGCCGGCGCGCTCACGGGACAGACCGCCGGGGCCCAGCGCCGACAGGCGACGCTTGTGGGTCAGACCCGACAGCGGGTTGTTCTGGTCCATGAACTGCGACAGCTGCGACGTTCCGAAGAACTCCTTGATCGCCGCCACGACGGGACGGATGTTGATCAGGGTCTGCGGCGTGATCGCCTCGACGTCCTGAGTGGTCATGCGCTCACGCACGACACGCTCCATGCGGGACAGGCCGACCCGGATCTGGTTCTGGATCAGCTCACCCACGGTGCGCAGACGACGGTTGCCGAAGTGGTCGATGTCGTCGACCTCGACGGGAACCTCGACCCCACCGGGGACGGTCATCGAGGTCTGGCCCTCGTGCAGACGCACCAGGTACTCGATGGTGGCGACGACGTCTTCCTCGGTGAGGGTCGACGACGTGATCGGCTGGCCGGCGTTCAGGCCCAGCTTCTTGTTGACCTTGTAGCGACCGACGCGGGCCAGGTCGTAGCGCTTCTCCTTGAAGAACAGGTTCTCCAGCAGGGTCTGCGCGGACTCCTTGGTCGGCGGCTCGCCCGGACGCAGCTTCCGGTAGATGTCCAGCAGCGCCTCGTCGGGACCAGCGGTGCTGTCCTTCTCGAGGGTGCCCATCATGATCTCGGAGAAGCCGAAGCGCTCGGTGATCTGCTCGCTGGTCCAGCCCAGCGCCTTCAGCAGCACGGTGACCGGCTGACGACGCTTGCGGTCGATACGGACGCCGACGGTGTCGCGCTTGTCGACGTCGAACTCCAGCCACGCACCGCGGCCCGGGATCACCTTGACGCTGTGCAGCGTCTTTTCGGTGGACTTGTCGATGCTCTCGTCGAAGTACACACCGGGAGAGCGCACGAGCTGGCTCACCACGACACGCTCGGTGCCGTTGATGATGAAGGTGCCCTTCTCGGTCATCATCGGGAAGTCACCCATGAAGACCGTCTGGCTCTTGATCTCACCGGTGTTGTTGTTGATGAACTCGGCCGTGACGAACAGCGGAGCCGCGTACGTCATGTCCTTGTCTTTGCACTCGTCGACCGGCGCCTTGACCTCGTCGAAGCGCGGGTCGGAGAAGCTCAGCGACATCGAGCCCGAGAAGTCCTCGATCGGCGAGAGCTCTTCGAGCACCTCTTCGAGACCACCCTTGGGGTCGGTCTCGCCGCGATCGACGGCCTTCTGGCGCCAGCCGTCCGCTCCGACGAGCCAGTCGAAGGAATCCGTCTGAACGTCGAGTAGCCCCGGAACCTCAAGCGGTTCGCGGAGCTTGGCAAATGAAACTCGGTTCGGTGCTCCTGGGACGGAGTTATTGGTGTTAGCGTTCGCTGTGCTCTGGCTAGAGACTGCCAAGATGCATCCTTCCAGCACCTCATGCGACTTTTGAAAGGGCCAGCAAGAGCCGTCCTTCTGGGCCGCGATTCTGCGTCGGTTCGGCTGGCTTTGGCCTGTCCAGAACCCCATACGCACGGCACAGGACTAGATACTGAGCAACGCTCAGGCTAGAACATTATGTGCAGATCAGGTGAGGGTGGGCAGGGTGCAGCCAGCGCAACGTCCAACGATAGCGCAAGACGGCGCATTCCTCAACCACCACACATCCACTGCATGAATTGGGTCACCCGGCGCTGGCTGGCGTCCACTAAACCCTTCACACATGCTGCCCAACAGATTGGCCTGTCCATGGCCTTCCGTCAAGAGGTGACGCGCGGTTTGATGCGCCCAACTCTGCCCCGGATCCGCAGCTCGCGCAACGGTTGAACCGGCGTTATCTTGTCCGCGGGTCACGCCGCGCCGAATTGCGCGAACAGCCCTGATGCGACATCCGCCGGAACCAACCGCTCCGGGATGACCAGACCTGTTCCCAAACCCCGCGCCGAGACGTGAAATACGTGGTCAGCGTGCCAGATTCGCTCGATACCCGCCAGCTTCAGGATCTGCAGATGACCTCCTAGACGCACCCCGATCTGCTGCGGACCGAACTCGGCGGCGATCGGCGCTCCGGGCGGAACCAACTGACGGAATTTCGCCGGCGTGGCGAAGTACACCACGTACGTGAGCGCACCGACGGCCGCGATCAGCAGCACAGCGGCGCGGAGCACCGACGACGCGGTCAGCTCCCCGTCCTCCACATACGAATGGCCGAGCACCGCCAGCGGTACCAGGATCGCGAGTGCGAGCGCCAACCGCGTCACGACACTGCGCTTGACCGCGGCGCCCAGTTGGCCGGCCAAACCGGTGTCAGCGATGTCCGTGGTGCGGGTCACCCCGTCGGGACCCGTCCGCTGCCTCGCACCGGGGATCGCCTCCGGATACGACGGAACCACCCGACGAGGCCCGTTGAAGGTGGACAGCAATGTGGCGGCGACGTCCGGCGGTACGAGTTCGTCGGGGATCAGCAGTTCGATGTCACCGACGCCCTGCACGACGAGGACCGAGTCAACACGCCGGACCTGAAGTACCTGGTCGAGGTAGAGCGCATTGAAGTGCTCCAACCAGCCGATTCCGATGGCCTCCGGCCTGAACTCGGCCCACATAGCGGTGCCGGCAGGCAGCTTGAGCGCCCAACTCCGGGGTCCTGCGAGAACGAACACGCCGAAACCGAACACGGTGAAGATCCCGACCCCCATGGCGACGGCGAACACCAGCCCGTACAGGAGATAAGGGAGGTTCTCGCCCGAGAACGGTATCTGGGCGGAAAGAACGAGAACGGCGGGGACGACCACGGTCACCAGGGCCAAAACGACCCACAGCCAGTTTTGGAGAGGTATTCGGCGCGCGCCAGCTGGTTGGTCATGTGCCGGTGCGCGACGCCGTGCGCCCGGGTGACGTCACCGCCCAATTTCTCGAATCGGGTGGGGCGGCCCCGCTGCGCGTGCATTCGGCTCCTGCTCTCTCACGACACAAATCAGGCCGGACCCGATGGGCCCGGCCTGATTGTCAAAACTCAGCTCTGGTGAGGAACCTCGATGGCCCCGGTGGGAGCGTCGTCCTCGACCGGGCGGTGGTGGCGCGCGGTGGGCTCGTCGCCGAACTGGTGCACCGGCAGTTTGTGCGTGCCCTCAAGGTCATCGAGGATCGCGGCCTGCGCAGCCGGCGGCAGGGTGTGCAGGATCTCGCGCACCCGAGCCTGGCGGCGGGCCACACCCTTACGTTCAGGCATACCGGGAGTGGCCGACAGCTGCGGCGGCACACCCTCGATCTCCTCGACACCGCCGTCGTGCTGACCGGCATCCAGCATGGCCTGCTCGGCGGCCGCGGTCGCCTCGTCCTTCTCCTCCGACATACCGATCGGGCCGATACGGCGTCCGTTGAGGAACTGCTTGACGACGGGCTCTTCGCTGGTCAACAGCACCTCGCGGGGGCCGAACATGACCAGCTGCTTACGGAAGAGCATGCCGATGTTGTCCGGCACGGTCCGGGCGATGTTGATGTTGTGCGTCACGATCAGCACCGTGGCGTCGATCTGCGCATTGATGTCGATCAACAGCTGGGACAGATACGCGGTACGCACCGGGTCCAGACCGGAGTCCGGCTCGTCGCACAGGATGATCTGCGGGTCGAGCACCAGGGCACGGGCCAGGCCGGCACGCTTGCGCATACCACCGGAGATCTCACCGGGGAACTTGTGCCCATCGTTGGGCATACCGACGAGCTCGAGCTTCTCCATCACGATGTTGCGGATTTCGCTCTCGCTCTTCTTCGTGTGCTCGCGCAACGGGAAGGCGGTGTTGTCGTAGATGTTCATCGAGCCGAACAGCGCGCCGTCCTGGAACAGCACACCGAACAGGGTGCGGATCTCGTAGAGCTCCTTGGCCGAGCACTCCAGGATGTTGGTGCCGTCGATGACGATCGAGCCACGCTCGGGGCGCAGCAGGCCGATCAGGGACTTCAGGAACACTGACTTGCCGGTACCCGACGGGCCCAGCAACACGCTGACCTCACCCTCGGGAATCGACATCGTGACGTCTTCCCAAATCTTTGACGATCCAAAAGATTTGCTCAGTCCCGTCACGTCGATTTGGACGCCCATCAAAGATCCTTCCGCCTACGGCTCACCCCGCCACCTGCTGCGCCTGTGGCTTGAGTCACCATAGCGCACGGTGCATCGCACACACATGGTTGTCTCCCAATATTCGGGAGTACCCGGGCTCCAAACGAACCAATCGTGATCATCCAAGCAAAGAACCCCCGAATCCGTCGGGATTCGGGGGTTCTTGCGGTCCGGGTTTGGACTACTTGACGCTGACGCTGGCGCCGGCGGCCTCGAGCTTGCTCTTGGCGTCCTCGGCGGCTTCCTTGGTGACCTTCTCCAGCAGCGGCTTGGGGGCGCTGTCGACCAGGTCCTTGGCTTCCTTCAGACCCAGGCCGGAGACGATCTCGCGGACGACCTTGATGACGCCGATCTTCTTGTCGCCGGCACCCTCGAGGATGACGTCGAACTCGGACTGCTCCTCGGCGGCCTCGGCGGCGGCCGGGGCGGCACCCGCGGCGGCAACGGCGACCGGGGCGGCAGCGGTGACCTCGAAGACCTCTTCGAACTGCTTCACGAACTCAGAGAGCTCCAGCAGGGTCATTTCCTTGAACGCGTCGAGCAGTTCGTCGGTGGACAGCTTGGCCATGTTTATGGTCCTTCCTGATTTTTCTTACAGATGTTGGGATGTTTGTGCGGTTGCGGTTAAGCGGCTTCCTCAGCGGCCTTTTTCTCCTGCAGCGCCGCCGCGAGGCGGGCCACCTGAGAAGCGGGCGCGTTGAACAGGCCGGCAGCCTTGGACAGGTTGCCCTTCATGGCACCTGCCAGCTTGGCGAGCAGAACCTCGCGCGACTCGAGGTCGGCGATCTTCTCGACCTCGGCGACGGACAGCGCCTTGCCGTCCATGAAGCCGCCCTTGATGACGAGCGCCTTGTTGTCCTTGGCGAACTTCTTGATCGCCTTGGCGGCGTCAACGGGCTCACCCTGGACGAACGCGATCGCCGTGGGACCGGCGAACAGCTCGTCGAGACCTTCAATGCCGGCTTCGGAAGCGGCGCGCTTCACCAGAGTGTTCTTGGCGACGGTGTACGTGGCGGAGTCGCCGAGGGAACGACGCAGCTCAGCCAGGTTCGCCACAGTCAGCCCGCGGTACTCGGTGACGACGGTGGCCGTCGACGCCTTGAACTGCTCAGCAATGTCGGCAACCGCCGTGGCTTTGTCAGCCTTGGCCATGCATGCCTCCTTGTGGTGGGTATCGGGCGCTCCACCAACTTGGGGCCGTGAAATGACGAACGCCCCGACGCAGACAGGTCGGGGCGCAGAAATAACCAATACAAAACTGGTCTAGCCTCGTCCTCCTGCGTGGGCCGCCGGGACATTTCCCGGACCTTCAACCTATTGCTAGGTGACCGACGGTCTTCGGTGGAACCCGACCAGAGTAGCCGAACATCTACCGATCAGCCAAAACGGTCAGCCGGCCAGCACCAGCAACACGAACGCCGCCGCGAGCAGTCCGACCCTCACCCAGTGCAGTCGATCCCAGCGCCGGGCCAGTTCGTGAAACTGCTCCGGGTCCTCACCTGCGTCGTCACCACCGAATCCGGCGGCGACCCGGTTGTTGATCGGCACCAGCACGGTGACGCTCACCAACATGACCAGCACCATCATCACCACCGCCGTGACCAGCAGTGGCCCGGGCCTGTACACCGTCGCAGCGATCAGCAACGCCGTCGACGCCAGGTACCAGAACGGCATCGCGGTCCCGAGGGTCTTGGCGCCGGTGCCGCGGGCCTGCCGGTAGGCGGCGTCAGGCAGCCGCTGCAGGATCGGGTTGGTGAAGGCGGCGACACCGAACTCGACGCCGAGAAGCGGGCCGGTGACGATCACCGCGAGGATCTGCACGATTTCTTCCATGCCATCCAGGCTGGTCACTATGCTGACAGAAAACAAGGTACTGACAAATTAGTCAGCTTACGAAGGGCCGGAACCGTGGCGGTTTCCAAGAAAGAGATCGGCGAGTGCCCGATCGACGCGACGTTGTCGGTCATCGACGGGCGCTGGAAGGGCACCATCCTGTGGCGGCTGGCCGACGGGCCGATGCGCACCGCCGAACTGCGCCGCAGCATTCCGGACATCACCGAGCGGATGCTCATCCGGCATCTGCACGATCTGGTCAGCGCCGGGATCATCGAGCGCCACGACGCGGGCACGGTGCCGCCGTGCGTGCACTATTCGATCTCCGAGTACGGCCAGACGCTGGCGCCGGTGCTGGGCGCCTTGTGCGAATGGGGCCGCACCCACATGGAGATCCAGAAGCAGAAGCGTCAGCCGCGGGCCAGTGCCGCCGCGCCCACCAGGCCGGCATCACCACCGAGTTCGGCCGGGACGACCCGCAGCCCCCGCAGGAATTCCAGCCCGACATAGTCGGCCAGGGCCGCGTTCACGGGGTCGAACAACAACGCCCCGGATTTGGCCACTCCCCCGCCGATCACCACCAGGTTCAGGTCGCACACCGCACCCACCGAGGCGATCATCGCCGCCACCGCCCGCGCACCTCGATGAAAAGCCTTGACAGCCAGTTCATCTCCCTCATTCGCCGCCTCGCCCAGCGCCTTGGCGTCGGTACCGTCCCACCCGTGCCGCCGCGCCCACCGCACCATGCTGGGTCCGGACGCGATGGTCTCGACACAGCCGTGCCCGCCGCACGTACACAGGTCGCCGCCGTCGGGGGCGACGATGACATGGCCGACGTGCCCGGCGTTGCCGGTGCGGCCGTCATACGGGGCGCCGTCGAGCACCAGACCACCACCGACCCCGGTCGACACCACCATGCCGAGCAGGAACTGCGCGCCCCGGCCCGCACCGCACCACTGCTCGCCCAGCGCCATGCACAACCCGTCGCCGCCGAGCCGAACCGGTAACCCGGTGGCTGCGGTAACGCGTTCGGCGATCGGAAAATGTTGCCACTCGGTGATATTGATCGGGCTGACCGTGCCGGTGGGCAGGTCGATCGGGCCGGCAGAGGCGATACCGACGGCGGTTGCGGCACCGTCCGCCGTCTGCATGGACTCGGCGAGCAGCTTCTCGACGACGGCCCATACCGTCTCGGCGTCACCGTCCGGGGTCGGCAGTTGCGCCCGACGCACCAGCTGTCCCTCGGCGTCGACCAGGGCGACGGCGATCTTGGTGCCGCCGATATCGAGCGCGAGGGTGAGTGCGGTTGTCGGCGCCATGCGGGTCCCCCTCAGTGCTTGTGCGTGTTGTCCGGTTGACGAGGGTCGCCGGGATGCTCGTAGCCGGGCGCCAGTTCCACGAGGGTCGCGCAGCGTGTGTCGAGCCACTGCCGGAACGCCTGCCTGCGCGCGGCCGCCCGCAGGTGAGCGGCGATCCGGTAGCGCGCCTGATCCAGCGACGGCACGACCGGCCGCCCGCGCCAGCCGCGCGAACCCGCCTGCGCCGACGCGAATCGCAGCGGATTACGCGCGTGGTAGGCAGCCACCTCGGCATCCGAAACATCGACCGCTGCAGTCACATCCGCGAACACCGCTCGGGCTCGTGGGGATCCGAGAGTGGCGGCGGCGACGCTGCCGATCTCCAACCGGGCCGCGGTGTCGGGCAGCAGCTCGTCCTGGCCGGGCGCGCCGAGACCGGACAGTCCGCGCGCGCAGGCCTCGGCATCGACCACCCGCTCGGCAACCACCAGCTGGGTGAGCCAGCGGCGTAACTGCCGGCCCTCGCTTGTCCCTGGGCGTGGCAGCGCCGACGCGCGGTTTCCCGCCCGCAACGCCGCCTCCCGATCGTCGATCTCCTTGACCGACACCGGGTTTCCGGCGACCCGCGCCGCACATTCCGCCGGGTTCACCGGACCGTCACCTTCACCGCCGGCGAGTAGACCAACCGCCCGGCGCAGCCCACCCGGATCAACGCCCACCACTCCCCCGGTTCGACCCACGACGGCGGCATGACATCGAAGACCACCTCGGCCGTGCCCGCCGCGGGCACCTCGACACCGGCCGCGGCCGGTCCCATCCACTCCCAGGTCCCCCACGGGCTGATCAGGTGGGCCTCGGCGTTCAGCCCCGTGACCGCGTCGGTGCCGATCGTCATCGACAGTCGCGCGGTCTCACCGGCCTGGACGTCGACGGCTTGCGGCTCGGAGACCAGTTTGAGCACGTGCGCACCGGGTTCGCCGATCGTGACGACGCAGACGTCCTCGACCACCTGCCGCCATGACGGCGGCAGCGCATCCGATCCGCTGCCGGTCACCGCGAGTTCGGCGCGCACGGGGTACAGCCCGGGTTCGGCCCCGGACGGGATGCTCAGCACCACATCGGTTTCCAGATGCTCTCCGGGCGGCAGGACGTAGGGCAGCTCGGCGGGCTGCACGTCCCATCCCGGCGGGCCATACAGTCTGACCCGGCCGTGCAGAGCGGCGTCGGTGCAGTCGCTGGCCGCGGTCAGCCGCACGACCACCTCGGTATCGGGTTGCGCGGCAACGCTCTCCGGATGCAGGTACGCGACGGCAGGCAGGCCGCCGAGCGGCGCCGGGCCGCGATTGTGCAGCCAGTACCTGGCGTACAGCGGTTGGGCTGCCTCGGCTTCCGGCGCCAGCCGCTCGTGCTCGCCGCGCAACACCTTCGGCAGGTTGAACCGGGTGGACACCGTGGCGATCTGGTAGCCGTGCAGGCTCAGATGCGAGGGCTGTTGCGGCTCCGGTTCCTCCAGCAGGTTCAGGTTCGCGGCGGCCGAGACAGCACGCAGCCCGGACCGGATGGTGACCTCGGCAGCGCTGCCGGTGATCTCCACCAGGCGCGCGGTGACCCCGTCGGCCGGGTCGGTGTTGCGGACGCTGCCCGACGCGAGCGGATTGCCGGTGGCCTTGAGCGCACCCAGTTGCACGGTGCCCGCCGGCTCGATCTCCAGCAGCGATCCCCACGCCGGCAGTCCGCCGCCGGCGTCCGAATCCACCACCACCGGCTGCAGCGGCCGGTTGAACTCCGCGGCGCTGGGGGCGACCCCCGCGGCGCGCCAGTCTCCGGCGCCGGTGACCAGCGCGTAGTCGAATGTGTGGGTCCAGTGCTGCAATTGGAAATTGGATCCGTCCGGTGCGGTACGGCGCGGCGGGTCGATCCAGGTGCCCGACGGCCAGCCGGTGCAGGACCGCATCAGCGACGTGTGCAGCGTGCCGTCCGGTTCGATGGCGAAGCTCGGCACGCCACGGTTCAGCAGTGCGACGGTGCGGGCCTCGAACGGCTCGGCCGCCGCGGCTGCCTGCTGGGTGACGACGATCTCGGCGTCACCCAGGTCCTCGACCACCGCGTCGAGGTCACCGGCCAGGATCAGCACCGGCAGGCTTCGCACTCCGCGCAGATCGGCACCGGGCACCCACTGTTCGGGCAGGGGCGCGACAGCAGGCACCCAGACACGGGCCGATCCGGTGGCGTCTATCTGGCGCTTGAACTCGTCGGAGTAGGCGATCTCGGCTTCGGCGAGAACGGCTGCGGTGAACGGGTTTTCATCGGGCCCACCGAGTGTGAACCGGGTGTCGGGCAGATTAGAGTCCACCGTCAGATCGCCGTAGCGGGGTTTGTCCGCGGCGCTACAGGTGGCCGTCACCCCGGCCCGCACCAGCGCCACCATCAGATCCCGCGCGTCGGTGCCGTCATCGGGGGCGACCACCTCGGCCACTGAAACCGCCCGGACGTCCGAGCCGATCCGCACCCGCGCGGCAGACGACAGCCCGAACCAGCCGTAGGCCGGGTTGTCCAGCGTCCACGGATGTTGCGCCGCGTCCACCGCGTGGTGGGCCGAATGTTCGTGCAGCAACCCGAATCCGCGGCCGATCACGGCGTCGCCGACCTCGCTCACCGGTAGCGCTCCGGGCACCGGGCAGGGCCAGCGCAGCCGCACCAGGCGGTCCGTCCCGACGAACTCGTCGATGACAGTGCGGCAATCGACCCGGTCCACACCGGACCACAGCGTGATGATCTGGGTGTAGCGCAACAACTCTCCGACGCGGCCCCGCACGATCACCCGCTGACCGAGCGCGCTCCGGTAGCACTGCACGTCCTCGGCCGGCGCCGCCGAGGAGCACACCACGGGCCCGGTGGGCAGCAGGTGCCAGGGCCCTTCCCCCGCCTCGGGGTGGGCCGAATACTCTTCGTAGACCGCCAGTTCATTGCCGACCCCACCGTCGGCGATGAGCTCACGCCCACCGTCGAGGAGCGAATACACCCCACCGCCGCGAGCCGCGTCGACGCGTAACCGGTAGCGGTCGTTGGCGATGGAATCGCCCGCGACCGGTTCCCAGCCGTGTGCCGTCCCGGCGGTGAACCGGTAGGACCGCCAGCCCAACGACGGCACGTCGCGGGCCAACCAGCTCACTGTTGCTCCGTCGTGTTCGACCAGAACGGGAACCTCGTTGCCGTCGCAATCGAGCACCCGGCCCGGGAACGGTTCGTCCAGGTGCACGGTGACGATGTCGGTCCGGTTGTGCGCCACGGCGTTCCACACCACCACTGAACCGTCGACAGCCTGCGACAACAGGCGCAGAGCATTGTCGCGGGCGGTGACCCCCAGCTCCCAGGCGTCGCGCCAGCTGGTCAGCAGGTCGAGATAGACCTGGTCGGACTCCGAACCGGTGATGGCGTCGTGATGTGCGCCGTAGGCCAGCTGCACCCAGGCCTTGGCCATGGCGGCCTGCGGGTAGTCCGCACCACCGAGCAGTCCGGCGAACACGGCGAACCGCTCGGCGTCGAGCACCGCGTCCTCGGCGGCCCGGTTGGCCTGCTTGGTGTCGATGTAGGAGACGTCTTTGCCGGTGTAGATCGGGTTCATGTCGCGGGTCTGCGGGGACGGGGTGATGCCGCGCTCGTCGACCTCGGCACGCACCGCGGTGAAGAATTCGGACGGCAGGGCGCACACGAACTTCGGCCAGGCGTACCGCGCGTTCCAGTCGCGGTGGATCTGCGTGACCCATTTGTTGGGCGGGGTGTAATCGGTGCCCACGGGCAGGAGCACGTTGCGGGTCAACGCAACTCGTTTGAGTTTGGTGAACAGCGCGTAAGTGGATTCTTCCGCCTCGGCCAGTGAGGCCGAGGAGTCCATCCACCATCCGGCCGAATAGTGCGCGGGCATGTAGTGGGTGAGCAGGCCGCGGCCCGACGGTGCGATCCACTCGAACTCGCTCGCGAACTGCATGCGCTCGGGGTCGCCGTCGTTCTGCATCGGCCCCCACTGGTGGTGCGGTCCGCGGGCCCAGGAGCTGGAGGTCAGGCCGACGTCGGCCGCCATCCCGGGAAACTGCGGATCGTGGCCGAACACGTCGAGCTGCCATGCCGTGGCCGGCTTCGCGCCCAGCACGTCACGTTGGAAACCCATGCCCGACACGAAGTTCCGGATCGCGGTCTCCGGGCTGGTGAGATTGGTGTTGGGCTCGTTGTACGTGCCGCCCATGATCTCGACGCGACCCTCGGCGATGAAGCGGCGCAGATCGTCGCGGTCTTCGGGCCGGGCATCCCAGTAGGGCTTGAGATAGTCCACCTCGGCCAGGACGAACTTGTACTCCGGAACCCGACGCGCCATTTCCAGGTGTGCGTGCACCAGATCAAATCCGTTGGTCTGCCGGCACTGGCCGGGCGGATCCTCGGTCCACACGCTGGTGTAGGCGGCCTGGGTGTTCCACCAGACGGGGTCGTAGTGGAAGTGGCTGATCATGTACATGGTCCAGCCGGGTTCGGCGACGGTGAAGTCGAAGTCGATCGAGCCCGCCCGGGCGCGCCGGACCTCGCCGGGCACGCCCTGCTCGACGTCCACCGGGACCTCGACGATGCCGTCCCCGGCCGCCGCGATCGCCTCGCCGCTCAGCCCGTCCCCGCTGACCCGCACCGGCGTCGGCGACGTGCAGGCCTCGTATCGCACCCGAACCAGCTGCCGAGCGGCATCCTCCGGCCCGACAAACAGCTCCGTCGTCTCCACTGACAGGACGCGCATCTGAAAAACCCTACGACTTCAACGCTCCGAAATGTCGACGACCAACGCCCGATGATCCGAAATCGGTAGGTGCGGGGCCACGCAGGCCGTGGCGAACAGTGTCGGGTCGTCGGTGAGGATGTGGTCGAGCTGCGTCGTCGGCGTGTCGGCGGGAAACGTCGGCGCCGTCCCGAGTCGGCGCCAGCGCGCCGGTGCGCCCGAGTTCAGGTCGCCCATCAGGAGCCTCGGTGCCGGGAAGCCGCTCAGATCCCGCATCAGATGCTGCAGTTGCACCCGGTTCCATCCCGGCACGAACGACAGATGGGTGTTGGCCACCGTGAGCGCACCGAGTGGGGTGTCGATGCGCGCGACCATCGCGGCCCGGGGTTCTTCGTGGACGATCCGGAACCGGCGGATGCCCGAGACGTACATCGGGAACCGGACCGGTATCCGCGGAAGCCGCAGCACCTGCCAGTTCTCGACCGGGTACCGGGTGAGCAGGGCGATGCCGTAGGCGGCGGTGCCAGGTTGTTCGCGGCCGGTCGCAGCCATCCAGGTGGCGCCCGGGGTCCCGGAGATCGCAGCGACGAAGCGATGGTGCACGGCGTTCATCGCCCGGGCGGCCACGGCGGTCAGATCGGCCTTGCCCGAGCGCGGCTGATCCAGGTCGACTTCCTGCAGCGCGAGGATGTCGGCGTCGAGCTCGGCCACCGCGGCGGCAAGTCTGCCGAGGTCGACGTCGCCATCGTGGACACTGCGTCCGTGCAGGATGTTGAAAGTGGCCAGCCGCATGGGTACTCAGTACCCACTCTGCATCCGCTCCACCATGGCGATGCCCGACCGACCGGGATGGCACATGCTCGACCGCAACGACGACCTGCGTGACGCGCTGAAGCGCGCCGCTGCGGCGTTCAAGGCCCACGGGCCGCACTTCGCGCTCGGCGGCAGCTATGCCCTGTGGGTGTACGGCGCGCCCGAGCCGGTTCACGACGTCGATTTCGTGGTGGCCGAGACCGACGCCGAAGCGGCCGAGGTGGCGTTGCGCAAAGCCGGGTTCCAGATCGTGCATGTGCCCGAGGACTGGTTGTTCAAGGCCTATCCCGACGACGACGTGCTGGTCGACGTGCTCTACCAGCTCAACGGGGTGTCGGTCGATGCGGCGACGCTGGCATCCGCCGAGGTGTTGGACGTGCTCGCGGTCCGGATGCCGGTGTTGCCGCCGACGCTGGTGGTGTCGGAGAAGCTGCGGTCACTCAACGAACACCATTGCGACTTCGCCCCGTTGCTGCCGGCCGCCCGTGCGGTGCGCGAGCAGGTCGACTGGGATGCGGTGCGCGCCTCGACCGCAGACAACGACTTCGCCGCCGCGTTCCTGATGCTGCTCGACCGCCTCGGGATCACCTGACCTTGCCGCGCGCAGCCAGACGTAGGCGGTCGGCCACGGTGTGCACGGCGGCGGCCACCTCGGGCGGCTCGAGCACCTCGAAGTCGTGGCCCACGGTGGCGAAATACAGCACCATGCGCTCGGGGTCGTCGGCGCCGGTCGTGACGATGCAGGCTTCGGGTCCGTCCGCCTCGACGGTGGCCGATGCCGGTGGAAACTTCTGCGCCACAACCTCTTGCGGGGCGTGATAGCGCACCCGCGCCCGGTAGCGGTAGGGCGAGGAGCTGATCGACCGGCGCACATAGTCAGCCGCGTTCGGGGCCTCGCGCGGGGTGAAGGTGGTCCCCGTCGCGGCCACCGTGGACATCCGGTCCAACCGCAGGCTGCGCCAGTCCTCACGGTCACGGTCGTAGGCCATCACGTACCAGCGTCGGCCGGTGGTCACCAGCTGGTAGGGCTCGAGCCGCCGCTGGGTGTGGTTGCCGCGGATGTCCGTGTAGTCGGTACTGACGTGTTCGCGGTCGCGGCAGGCGCGGGCCAGGGTCATCAACACCTCGGGTTCGACCGGGGAGTCCGACGAGTTGGGGGAAAGGGTGACGGTGGCGTCGTGCACCGCCGAGACCTGTGACCGCAACCGTGCGGGCATGACCTGGTCGAGTTTGGACAGTGCGCGCAGGGCGGATTCGCCGACGCCGGCGACGCTTCCGCCGGCAGCCAGTCGCAGGCAGACGGCCATCGCGACGGCTTCGTCGGGGTCGAGCAACAGCGGGGGCAGTGCCGCACCTGCACCCAGTTGGTAGCCGCCGCCCTGCCCCTTGCTGGCGTGGACCGGGTAGCCGAGGTCGCGCAGCCGCTCGATGTCACGACGGACGCTGCGGGTGGTGACACCGAGCCGTTCGGCCAACTCTTCACCCGTCCACGCCCGGCGCGCCTGCAACAGGCCGAGGAGTTGCAACACGCGGCCGGTGGTTTCGCTGCTCACCGCCATGTCAGAAGTCTGCCGCATTTTTAGGACCGAAACTGTCCTATATGGGTGAAACAGTGTTCCCATGTGGACAAACCTTCTGGCCGATCAACTGGACTTCCACTGGAGAAATCAACTGAGGCCGCGATTGGACGGTCTGACGGACGACGAGTACTTCTGGCAGCCGGTGAAAGACTGCTGGACCCTCCATCCCGACGGGGCCATCGACTTCAGTTATCCACCGCCACAACCCGAACCGTTCACCACGATCGCCTGGCGACTGGCACACGTGATCGTCGGCGTGTTCGCGATGCGCAACCACTCGCACTTCGGCGGGCCGCCGGCCGACTACGAGTCGTGGCCGTACGCCACCGATGCGGCCACGGCCCTGCGCCAACTCGACGACACGTACCGAAATTGGATCGACGGGGTCAGGTCGCTGAGCGAAGATGACCTCTCTCGGCCGGTCGGCCCGGCCGAAGGACCGTGGGCCGACGAGTCGATGGCCGTGCTGATACTGCACATCAATCGGGAAGCGATCCACCACGGCGCCGAAATCGCCTGCATCCGAGATCTTTACGCCCACTCAACCGACAACAAGGAGAACTGAACCATGCCAGGAATGCCGCCTCCCGCCGCCGACGAACGCCGGAACCTCGTCGAGTTTCTCGCCTTTCAGCAGAACGCCTTCTTCGCCGTGGCGCACGGCCTGACCGACGAGCAGGCGCGGTCCACGCCGTCGGTGAGCGCACTGTCGGTCGGCGGTCTGATCAAGCACGTCACCGCCGTACAGAAGAGTTGGGCCGACCGCGTCGAGCACGGACCGCAGTTCCCGCCGGCCGACCCCCGTCCGTTCGAGGAACAGGCTGCCGACTACGCCGATATGCACGTGATGCGCGAGGACGAAACCCTGGCCGGCCTACTCGACGCCTTCAAGGCCCAGAACGCCGAGACGCTGCGGGTGTTCACCGAGCGGGACCTCGATACCGCGGTTCCGGTGCCCCACGATGTGCCGTGGTTCCCGCAGGATGTCGACAACTGGTCGGCGCGGTGGGTGGCCATGCATCTGATCGAGGAACTCAGCCGCCACGCCGGACATGCCGACATCATCCGCGAATCGATCGATCGCGCAACGATGTACGAGTTGCTCGCGGCCGAAGAAGAGTGGCCCGAGACCGAGTGGATCAAGCGCTGGCGGCCGGTCGCTCAAGCCTGACGGCGCTGGGTTACCGGCCTCGCCTAATTGGCAGCACCGCTGCCGAGTACCAGCCGGAGCGCGTAATCCACCACGACGTCGAGGTCGTCGCCCAGGTTTCCGCTCAGCCACTGCTGGGCGAGCTCGGCCATCGCACCGGTGTACATGGCCGCGCCGATCTGGGCGGCCACCGGATCGGAACCCGGGTGCAGCCGGCCGCCCTCGGACAGCACGGCCTCGCGTAACAGGTCCTGGGTCGCCGTGCGCCGGGCGGCCAGTACCGGGTTGGCCCTGGCGTCGGTGAACAGGATCCGTCCCCGCCGCGGGTCGGCCGAACTGAAGCCCAGCACCGCGGCGATCCCGGCGCGGGTCCGGGCCCGCAACGAGTCGCCGGCCCCGGTCGTCGCCGCTTCGACGTCGACGGCCAGGGCCGCGCTGACCTCGTCGTAGACGGCACCGAGCAGGTCGTCGGTGTCGGCGAAGCTCTCGTAGAAGTAGCGGGTGTTGAGGCCGCATTCCCGGCAGACCGAGCGCACGGAGACCGCGGCCTCCCCACCATCTCCGAACAGCCGGAACGCCGCGTCCACCAGCAGGGCGCGGCGTTCGGCCCGGCGGTCCGTCAGCGGCACGCCGGCCCACCGGGTCGGGTTGGGCGCTCCGGTCATTCCTTCAGATTAGATCTGGTCACACCCGTACCCAAAATGTATTCTGGCTACAGACGTAACCAGAAAGGGGTCCCGCGGTGGACATGCCACACCAAATCCTCGAGCAGATGCTGCAGCGGAAGTTCGACACGGACATTCGTCAGCACTACTTCCGTGGCATGGAGTTCGCCGGGCCGGCCGGCGATCCGGGATGGTTCGGCCCGGGCAGCGCCGTCTGGCACGTGCACTCCCACACCGAGGCACTCATCTTCGGTCTGCAGTGCGCGGCGTACATGGAACGCCTTGATCCCTCGATCTACTGGATGGGTATGCACCATTCGCGTCTGGTCAAGCGCGACGAGGACGGGACCGCCATGCCGGTGATCGATCCGCAGGGCGCGGCGGTGCGCCTGGGGCACTCGATCGCGTTCTTCATCGGCACCGCCTACGGCAACACCGAGACCGCCGAACGAGTGGCCAAGACCGTGCGCGCCATGCACCACACCATCAAGGGGACCCGCCCCGACGGTGCGGTCTACGACGCCGACGATCCCGACTGGCTGCGCTGGAACTACGCGACCGTGGTGTGGGGGCTGGCCACCGCGCACGAGATCTACCATCCGAACCCGTTGCGCGGTAAGAAACTCGACCGCTACTACGGCGAGTTCATCCGCGTCGGGCACGCCCTGGGCGGCACCGACCTACCCGAGACCAAGGCCGAGACACTGGAGTGCCTGCACTCCTATCTGCCCAGGCTGGCGCTCACCCACGGGGCGGCCATGGCCACCGGCCCCAATCTGCCGATGCCGCAGAGCGCGGTGGACTGGGCGATCCGCGACACCATGCCGAAGTGGGCCAAGCAGCTGATCGGCCACACCGATCCGAACCCGATCGAGCGGGCCGCCCGCCGCGCCATGGTGTGGTCCATCATCAACGGACTGCACACCGCGGCCGGCAACACCTTGGAGTTCCGGGCAGCGCAGAAGCGCGTCGCGCACGGCACCGTCACCCCGCACACCGAGCCCACCTACGTGCCCGGAAGCGACCCGGTTCTGAGCCGTGACGAGGTCGAGGAAAGTTTCGCGTCAGTGTGACTCACGGCACAGATGTTTTTGGCCGCACCGTGGCCTTTGAGACACTGCAGCTATGAGCACTACGCCGCCGAAAACCAAGCACCGCGAGGTCGCCAGGTTGAGCCGGGTGCCGCTGCCCGTGGAAGCCGCCCGTATCGGCGCCACCGGTTGGCAGATCACCCGCACCGGGGTCCGCGTCGCCGCCAACATGTTCGGCAGCGGTTCCCTGCAGCAGAAGGTCATCAAGCAGGTGCCGCAGACGTTCTCCGATCTGGGTCCCACCTACGTGAAGTTCGGCCAGATCATCGCGTCGAGCCCGGGCGCCTTCGGTGAGCCGCTGAGCCGCGAATTCCGGAGCCTGCTCGACCGGGTGCCACCGGCCGATACCGATGAGGTGCACAAACTGTTCGTCGAGGAACTCGGCGACGAGCCCACGAAACTGTTCAAGAGTTTCGACGAGACGCCGTTCGCCTCGGCCTCGATCGCCCAGGTGCACTACGCCACGCTGCACAGCGGCGAGGAGGTGGTGGTCAAGATCCAGCGCCCGGGGATCCGTCGTCGCGTCGCCGCCGATCTGCAGATCCTCAAGCGCGGTGCGCAGCTGGTGGAGCTCGCCAAGCTGGGCCGGCGGCTGTCGGCCCAGGATGTAGTCGCCGACTTCGCCGACAATCTGGCCGAGGAGCTCGACTTCCGGCTGGAAGCCCAGTCGATGGACGCCTGGGTCTCGCACATGCATGCCTCCCCGCTGGGCGAGAACATCCGGGTACCGCAGGTCTACTGGGATCTGACCAGTCAGCGGGTGCTGACCATGGAGCGGGTGACCGGGGTACGTATCGACGATGTCGCCGCGATCCGCAAGAAGGGGTTCGACGGCACCGAGCTGGTCAAGGCCCTGCTGTTCAGTGTGTTCGAGGGCGGTCTCAAGCACGGCCTGTTCCACGGGGACCTGCACGCGGGCAACCTCTATGTCGACGACGACGGCAAGATCGCGTTCTTCGACTTCGGCATCATGGGCCGCATCGACCCGCGCACCCGCTGGTTGTTGCGCGAGCTCGTGTACGCCCTCCTGGTCAAGAAGGACCATGCCGCAGCGGGCAAGATCGTCGTGCTGATGGGGGCCGTGGGCACGGTGAAGCCCGAGGCGCAGGCCGCCAAGGACCTGGAGAAGTTCGCCACCCCGCTGACCATGAAATCGCTCGGCGACATGTCCTACGCCGAGATCGGCAAGCAACTCTCGGCGCTGGCCGATGCCTACGACGTCAAGCTGCCCCGCGAACTGGTGTTGATCGGCAAGCAGTTCCTCTACGTCGAGCGGTACATGAAGCTGCTGGCGCCGAAGTGGCAGATGATGAACGATCCCCAGCTCACCGGGTACTTCGCCAACTTCATGGTGGATATCAGCCGCGAACATAAGCAGGGCGAAGACGGCGACGGGATCGAGGCCTGAATGGCCGGCATGAAGGTGCGATCCGGGTTCGCGAAGTCGTCGGCGGAATCCGGCGATGTCGACCTGTTCTACGAGGACATGGGCGATCCGAACGATCCGGCCGTGTTGCTGATCATGGGCCTCGGTGCGCAGATGTTGTTGTGGCGCACCGGTTTCTGCGAAAAGCTGGTGAATCAGGGGTTGCGGGTCATCCGCTATGACAACCGCGACGTGGGTCTGTCCACCAAGTTGTCGGGCAAGCGGGTCGATTCCCCGCTGCCGCTGCGGATGGCCCGGTCGTTTCTGGGGCTTCGGAGCCCGTCGGTCTACACGCTCGAAGATGTGGCCGATGACGCTGCCGCCCTGCTCGATCACCTCAACATCGACAACGCCCACATCGTCGGCGGTTCGATGGGCGGGATGATCGCCCAGGTGTTCGCCTCCCGCTACGCGCAGCGCACCAAGTCGCTGGCGGTGATCTTCTCCAGCAACAACCAGCCGCTGTTGCCGCCGCCGGGCATCAAGCAGTTGCTGTCGGTGATCACCGGCCCGCCTGCCGATTCATCGCGAGATGCCATCATCGACAACGCCGTTCGGATCAGCCGGATCAACGGCAGCCCCGGCTACCCGACTCCCGAGGCGGAGATTCGGGCCCAGGCCGCCGAACTGTACGACCGCGCCTACTACCCGGCCGGGATCGCCCGGCATTTCGACGCCATTCTCGGCAGCGGCAGCCTGCGCCACCACGACAAGCGGATCAGTGTGCCCACTGTGGTGATCCATGGTCGCTCCGATCGGCTGATGCGCCCGTTCGGGGGCCGCGCGGTGGCTCGCGCCATCAGTGGCGCCCGCCTGGTGCTGATCGACGGAATGGGCCACGAACTGCCCGAACCGGTGTGGGACGAGATCGTCGGCGAGCTCAAGACGAACTTCGCGAGTTCCGCCTGATACCTGCGTCTGCAACGTTAATTCGTTTGCCGGTGCGGGAAAGCTCGGTAGCTGGCCGTGCCCGCTCTACTGTTTTTACAGCAGTCTGGGGGGGCGGCTAGGTCAAGACGTGGCTTAGTGCGGCTCTCGCCAGTCCGTCTTCTTTCGTTAGGCGCCGCATGGCACACCAGCCGGCACATCTCAAACCCCACTTCGACGACGTACAAGCTCACTACGACCTGTCCGACGATTTCTTCGCCCTGTTCCTGGATCCGACCCGGACGTACAGCTGCGCGTACTTCGAACGCGACGACATGACGCTCGAAGAAGCCCAGCGCGCCAAGATCGACCTGGCGCTGGGCAAGCTCGGACTACAACCGGGTATGACTCTGCTCGACGTCGGATGTGGCTGGGGCGCAACGATGATGCGCGCAATCGAACGCTACGACGTCAACGTCGTGGGCCTGACCTTGAGCCGCAACCAGGCCGCTCACGTTCAGAAGCTGTTCGACGGCTCCGACTCCCCGCGTTCCAAACGGGTACTACTGGCCGGATGGGAGGAGTTCGACGAGCCGGTGGACCGGATCGTGTCGATCGGAGCGTTCGAGCATTTCGGCCCGGACCGCTACGCGGACTTCTTTCGCTTCACCCATCACGTCCTGCCGGACGACGGGGTGATGCTGCTGCACACCATCACCGGGATGCACCCCCGAGACGCCCACGATCGTGGCATCCCGCTCACCTTCGAGCTGGCCAAGTTCATCAAGTTCATTCTCACCGAGATCTTCCCGGGCGGGCGACTGCCCACGGTCGAGATGGTCGAGGAGCATGCGCAGCGGGGATCGTTCACCCTGACGCGTCGGCAATCGTTGCAGGAGCACTACGCGCGAACCCTCGACCTGTGGGCAGCCAATCTTGAGACCCACCACGAAGAGGCCGTCCGGACCCAGTCGCAGGAGGTCTACGACCGCTACATGCGCTACCTCACGGGCTGCGCGAACCTCTTCCGCGTCGGCTACACCGACGTCAACCAGTTCACCCTGCATGTCGCCGGCTGATTTCCTTCGCCAACGAAGCACCACCGATGCATTACCGCAGGCACCACCGGAAAAATGACGGTGCAGTCCGAAAATTTTATTTGCCAAGGCAATTCACTGACGGCGGCGACAACAGGGCGTTGGGGCGCGCCTGCGGTACTCTGAGATTCGCGGGGAGAACTCTACAGCTTGGAGCATATCGAATATGTCCAAATTGACACCGAAATATGAAGAACTGCAGTCGATCTACGACATTTCCAACGAATTCTACGAACTCTTTCTAGGCCCGACCATGGGCTATACGTGCGGTTATTTCGAGCGTGAGGACATGACCGGCGACGAAGCCCAGATCGCCAAGTTCGATCTGGCACTGGGCAAACTGGGTCTGGAACCAGGGATGACGCTGCTCGACGTCGGCTGCGGCTGGGGCGGAGGCATGGCGCGCGCGATCGAGAAGTACGACGTCAACGTCATCGGCCTGACGTTGAGTGGTGAGCAACGCGAATACGCCATCGAGAAGCTCGCCAAGATTCCCACCGAGCGCAACGTCGAGGTTCGGCTTCAAGGCTGGGAAGAGTTCAACGACAAAGTCGATCGCATCGTATCGATCGGCGCCTTCGAACATTTCGGATTCGAGCGGTATCCGGCATTTTTCGAGACGGCCTATAACGCGCTGCCCGACGACGGCATCATGTTGCTGCACAACATCACCGGATTCGACCTTCGGCAGGGCCAGAAACTCGGGTTGCACATGACGTTCGAAGACGCCCGGTTCGCGCGGTTCATCATGACCGAGATCTTCCCCGGCGGCCGGTTGCCCTCGGTGTCGATGGAGGAGGAGAAGGCGAAGGAAGCCGGCTTCACCGTGGCCAGGATTCACGAGATCGGCCCGCACTACGTCCGGACTCTCAAGATCTGGGCCGACGCGCTCGAGGCCCACAAGGACGAGGCCATCGCGATCCAGGGCCAAGAGGTTTACGACCGCTACGACAAGTACCTCAACGGCTGCCAGAAATACTTCGCCTCCGGCCACATCAGCGTGCATCAGTTCACCCTGCAGAAGTAGTCGCCGAAATATCTTCGGTGGGCTGTCGGATCCAAGCAGCCTCGTTCGTCGGATAGGTAGAGAGTGGAACAGAGGGTTCTCACTCGCTGATGCCGGGAGATGACGATGCATTACTTCGCTTTACTGATCAGCCAGGACGTCGAACTCGCCCCCGAGGAGCGGGCCGAGGGCATGGCAGCCTTCCAGGCTTTCCACGCCAAGGCCGGGTCGGCGATCCGGGCGGGCGACGCGCTGGAGCGGGCGGCGACCGCCACCCGCATCACCGGTGGGCCGGACCACCCGACGGTCACCGACGGCCCGTACGCCGAGGGCGCCGAGGTGGCGTGCGGCTACTACGTGTTGGAGGCCGACAATCTCGACGAGGCCCTGGCGCTGGCCCGAGACATCCCGGTCGCGCAGTTCGGTGCGGTCGAGGTGTGGCCGATGGTCCACTGGCAGGCACCCGAGCAGCCATTGGGCAACGATTGGCTGGCACTGCTGCTGGAGCGTCCGGAGGACGTCAACACGCCGGGCACCGACGAGTGGAACCGGCAGGCCGGCCGGCATGTCGAACTCGCCACCACCATCGGCGACAAGACGCTTGCCGGTGCGCCGCTGCATCCGCCGTCCACCGCGACGACCGTGCGCGTGCGTGACGGCGAGGTGACGCTCACCGACGGTCCTTACGCGGAGGGCGCCGAGGTGGCCAACGGCTTCTATGTGCTGCGAGCGTCCGATCGTGATGAGGCGGTCAAGCTGGCGTCGATGATCCCGGCGTCGGCCATCGAGGTCCGCCAGTTGTCGGCCGTCTCGGGCCTGTAGTTCTCGGTGACCCAGCTGGACGGCGTCTTTCGGCGCGAGTGGGGCCCGGTGGTGGCCACCATCGCGCGTTGGTCGGGTGACCTCACCGTTGCCGAGGACGCCGTCCAGGAGGCCTGCGCACAGGCCTTGCAGACATGGGCCGCCGACGGTGTGCCCGCCAATCCCGGTGCATGGTTGACGACGGTGGCGCGCAATCGGGCCCTGGACCGTCTGCGACGTGAATCCGCCCGTGCCGGAAAGGAACTCGCAGCGGTGTATGAGCACGTGAGCGCGGCCGACGGCGGCGGTGCCGAGCTGCAGCCGGTGCGCGACGACGAGCTGCGGATGATGTTCACCTGCGCCCACCCGGCGCTGGACCGGAGCTCGCAGCTGGCCCTGACCCTGCGGCTGATCTCCGGTCTCACCGTCACCGAGATCGCCCGGGCCCTGTTGCAGTCCGAGGCCGCCGTGGGGCAACGAATCACCCGGGCCAAGAACAAGATTCGTCAGGCCAACATCCCGTTGCGGGTGCCGCCGCCGGAGCTTCTGGGCGAGCGGACGCCCCACGTCCTCGGCTGCATCTATTCGGTGTTCACCGAGGGCTACTGGTCGACCGGCGGCCCCTCGGCCATCCGTGACGAGCTCTGCGATGAGGGAGTCCGGCTCGCGGGCGAACTGTGCTCGTTGATGCCGGGCAATCGCGATGCCCACGCGCTCGCCGCGCTTGTGCTACTGCATGATTCACGCCGACGCACCCGGGTGGGCGAAGACGGCGCACTGATACCGCTGGACGAGCAGGACCGCAGCCACTGGGATCGCGGCCGCATCGCAAGGGGCCTGGAGCAGCTGCGATTGGCCGACGGCGCGGCCGGTACATATCTTCCGCAGGCGGTGATCGCGGCGCTGCATGCCACGGCGCCCACGTGGCAGCTCACCGACTGGGGCACCATCTGCCTGGCCTACGACCAGTTGGCGGCGATGACGGACTCGCCTGTCGTACGTGCCAATCGTGCACTGGCCGTTGGCTTTCGCGACGGGTTCGAAGCCGGACTGGCCGCCCTCGACGAGGTTGCCGACGATCCACGGCTGGCCCGGACGAATGCCGTGGCGCCGATCCGGGCGGATCTGCTGCGCCGCGCCGGCCGCCTCGGTGAGGCCCAGCGCTGGTACCGCGTCGCACTTGACGGCGAAGGCGCGGCGTCCGAGCCGGCGCGGGCGTTCCTGCGTCGCCGCCTCGCCGAATGCACCCCAGAAACGCCGAATGGCCAGTTATGACACGCGATTCAGAGAATCTTGTGCCGTAACTGGCCACTCGGGCTTAAGGACTACGCCTCAGAGCCCATGGTCGGCTCCGCGAGCTACGCCTCGGTGCCGATGGTCGGCTCCGCTGCGCTACGCCTCGGTGAAGTTCCGGGTCACCGACGGGTCAACCGGGATACCCGGGCCCGTGGTGGTGGAGACGGTCACCTTCTTGAGGTAACGACCCTTCGAGGAGGACGGCTTGGCCCGCAGCACCTCGTCGAGGGCGGCGCCGTAGTTCTCGGCCAGCTTGGCGTCGTCGAAGGACGCCTTGCCGATCACGAAGTGCAAGTTGGCCTGCTTGTCGACGCGGAAGTTGATCTTGCCGCCCTTGATGTCGGCCACAGCCTTGGTGACATCGGGGGTGACGGTGCCGGTCTTGGGGTTCGGCATCAGACCGCGCGGGCCCAGCACGCGGGCGATCTTTCCGACCTTGGCCATCTGATCCGGGGTGGCGATCGCGGCGTCGAAGTCCAGGAACCCGCCCTGGATCTTCTCGATCAGGTCGTCGCTGCCGACGACGTCGGCGCCGGCGGCCAGCGCCTGCTCTGCCTTCTCACCGACGGCGAACACGGCGACGCGGGCGGTCTTACCGGTGCCGTGCGGCAGGTTGACGGTGCCGCGGACCATCTGGTCAGCCTTGCGGGGGTCGACGCCGAGGCGGATGGCGACCTCGACGGTGGCGTCCTGCTTCTTGGAGGAGGTCTCCTTGGCCAGCTTCGCGGCCTCAAGCGGGGTGTAGAGCTTGTCCCGGTCGACCTTCTCCGCGGCTTCGCGATATGCCTTGCTGTTCTTGCTCATTGAATCTCCAATTCAGAGTCTGTGGTTGGCGGGCCGAAGCGGGCCCTCCCACAATTGCCTGGTGCCGAACTATTCGACCGTGATGCCCATCGAGCGGGCGGTGCCGGCGATGATCTTCGACGCAGCGTCGATGTCGTTGGCGTTGAGATCGGCCTTCTTGGTCTCGGCGATCTCGCGCACCTGATCCCAGGTCACCTTGGCGACCTTGGTCTTGTGCGGCTCGCCCGAACCCTTCTGCACACCGGCTGCCTTGAGCAGCAGCTTGGCGGCGGGCGGGGTCTTCAGTGCGAACGTGAAGCTGCGGTCCTCGTAGACGGTGATCTCCACGGGGATGACGTTTCCGCGCTGCGACTCGGTCGCGGCGTTGTACGCCTTGCAGAACTCCATGATGTTGACGCCGTGCTGGCCAAGTGCAGGACCGACCGGCGGGGCGGGGTTGGCCTGCCCGGCCTGGATCTGCAGCTTGATGAGCCCGGCGACCTTCTTCTTCGGGGCCATGCTTCTGGTGTTCCTTTACTTGCTCATCCAAGGGCGTGAAACGCCCGTTGTTTCTAGCCGCTGTGGCGACTAAATCTTGGAGACCTGGTTGAAGGTCAGTTCGACCGGGGTTTCGCGGCCGAAGATGGAGACCAGCACCTTGAGCTTCTGCTGCTCGGCGTTGACCTCGCTGATGGAGGCGGGCAGCGTCGCGAACGGGCCGTCCATGACGGTCACGGACTCGCCGACCTCGAAATCGACCAGGATCTCGGGCCGTTCCAGGGTGGCCTCGGTGCTGGCACCGGCGGTCGCCGCGGCGCTGGACTTGGCGGGCTTCTTGGCCGCGCCCTGCGGCAGCAGGAACTTCACCACGTCGTTCAGCGACAGCGGCGACGGGCGCGACGTGGCGCCGACGAAGCCGGTGACGCCGGGGGTGTTGCGCACCGCGCCCCACGACTCGTCGTTGAGCTCCATGCGGACCAGGATGTAGCCCGGCAGCACCTTGCGGTTGACCTGCTTGCGCTGGCCGTTCTTGATCTCGGTGACCTCTTCGGTGGGCACCTCGACCTGGAAGATGTAGTCGCCGACGTCCAGGTTCTGCACGCGGGTCTCGAGGTTGGCTTTCACCTTGTTCTCGTAACCGGCGTAGGAGTGGATGACGTACCAGTCACCGGGCTTGAGGCGCAGCTCCTTCTTGAGCGCGACTGCCGGGTCCTCGTCTTCGTCGACCGCAGGCGCCTCTTCGGCGGCTTCGTCGGCCGGAGCCTCTTCGGCCTCGTCGACCGCTTCGGTCTCGTCGGCCGAGTCGGCCGCTACAACCTCTTGGCCCTCAGCCGATTCATCGGTTTGCGACTCGACGCCGTCGACGTCAACGGTCTCGGCAACGGTCTCGTCGCCGTCGAACGTGGTCACGTTGTCAGTCCTCTCTCAAATTCCAGATCAGGTGCCGAACACCAGCGACACGAGGCGCGCCAGGCCCAGGTCGGCGCCGGAGATCAGCGCCACCATGAACACCAGGAACACCAGCACCACTGTGGTGTAGCTGACCATCTGCTTGCGGTTCGGCCAGATCACCTTGCGGAGCTCGGCAACGACCTGCTTCAGGTAGTTGACGACGAACATGATCGGGTTGCGCGACGGCCCGGTCTTCTTGGCCTTCGCGTTCTTCTTGGCCTTCTTCGACTTGTCGGAGTCGGCCTTGGCATCATCGCTCGACGCGTCGCCCTCGGCGGCCTCGTCACCGTCGGCCTCACCAGCCGCACCACGACGGCTCCGCTTGCCGGTCGGGCGCAGCGGCCGGGTCACCACCGCGGTCTGACCGTGGGAGGTGTCCGTTGCCCCGGTGTCGGTGCTGGCGTCGGTTCCAGTGTCGTCTGCGGAGCCGGCACCTTCGCGCTCGTCGCTCACCGCATGCCTTTCATCCTGGTTTGTATGTCCACCTTCCAGTGTCCACACGTTGTCGAGTATTCAGTTTGAGCAGGGGCGACAGGACTTGAACCTGCAACCTGCGGTTTTGGAGACCGCTGCTCTGCCAGTTGAGCTACGCCCCTCTGTTGGTGACTTTCTGGCGCTTTTGTCACCGTACTGCGCCGAGGCTTACACAATTCGCGCGCGGCCCGTTCGATTGTCAAGCCGACGGACAGCGCGCTGAAATGGGAAAAACCCCGAGTGCCGAGTGTACCCCGGCGTACGTGCCATCTACTAATCGCTCGCTACTCGCCAGCGGCCTTCCGCATGACCTTGCCGGTCTCCGGATCCCACTTGACCTGGATCGAATCGTCGGCGTCGTGACCCATCATCGTGGTGATGGCTTCGAGGACCACCTCACCGTTGTCGTCGGTGCACACGTTGTGCGTGACGACGATGTCCGCGCCGAAGCGCTCCTCGACCGAGGCGACCTCCATGACGGCGTGCAGCTGATCGCCGGCCTTGAGCGGCTTGCGGTACAGGAATTTCTGGTCCACCTGGACGATCTGCTTGGTTTCCATGCCGATGTCGACGTTCTGGAAGAAGTGTTCCTGCACCAGCAGCGCCAGGGTGGAGGCGAAGGTCAGCGGCGCGACGAGGGTGTCGTGGCCGAGTTCGGCGGCGGCAGCCTCATCGTGGCTGGCCGGGTCCATGGCCTTGACGGCCTTGGCGTACTGGCGGATCTGCTCGCGGCCGATCAGGAAGGGATACGGATACTTCCAGACCATTCCCCGGATGTCAGCCTTGAGTGCCATGGCCCAGAACTCCTTACGCCAGTTTTGCGGTCGCTGTGGCCCGCCCGAAGATCTTCTTTCCGCCTGCGGTCGCCGAGATGGCGAGGGTGACCAGCTTCTGCTCGGGGTCGACGGACTTGACCCGTCCGTTGAAGACGATCTCGGCGCCCACACCGTCGTTGGGGACGGGCACCACCGCGGTGAAGCGGACGTTGTACTCGGTCACGGCAGCCGGGTCGCCGACCCATCCGGTGACGTAGCCGCCACCGAGGCCCATGGTCAGCATGCCGTGGGCGATCGCGGTGTCGAGGCCGACCTGCTTGGCGATCTCGTCGTCCCAGTGGATCGGGTTGAGGTCACCGGACACGCCGGCGTAGTTGACCAGGTCTCCACGGGTCAGCGGGATCACCCGCTCCGGAAGTGTGTCACCGACCTGAACTGAACTGAACTCGCGCAGCGCCATCAGTTAAAACCCTCTTCTCCGTCGCCCGCACGCCCGGCCAGGGTCGTGTAGGCCTCCTGGACCACGTCACCTTTGTCGTCGGTGATGATGTTCTTGGTCACGATGATGTCGGTGCCGTGCGCCTTGCGCACGGAATGCACGTACACGTCGCAGTACAGCTTGTCACCGGCCTTGACCGGCTTCAGGAACTTCAGCTCCTGATCGACCTGGACGATCTGAGCGTCCTGGATGCCGATGTCGGCCCACTCGAAGAATGCCCACTGCGCCTGGTAACCGAAGATGCAGATGAACGTCAGCGGCGCCGGCAGCGAGTCGTGGCCGAGCTCGGCCGCAGCAGCCTCGTCGTGGAAGAACGCATCGTCGTTCTTGACCGCGATCGCATGCTCGCGGATCTTCTCGCGCCCGACTTCGTAATGCTCAGGATGCCGGTAATGCATCCCGACGATGCTGGTCGAAAGAGCCACAGCGAATGGCTACCGCGACTCTTTGTGCGGCTGGTGGGTGCCGCAATTGGGGCAGAACTTCTTGATCTCGAGCCGGTCGGGATCGTTGCGGCGGTTCTTCTTGGTGATGTAGTTGCGGTGCTTGCACACCTCGCACGCCAAAGTGATCTTCGGCCGTACGTCGGTACTCGACGCCACGTCAGTTCTCCCTGCTCAAAATCACGCTCTGCTTTTGATGTTCCTGTAGCGGTGGGGAGGCTCGATCTCCCGACCTCACGATTATGAGTCGTGCGCTCTAACCAGCTGAGCTACACCGCCCCGGAGGGTCCCAGGTGGGGCTCCACGTCCGGATACTCCCGCGTCGCTTCGCTCGCCTGGCGTCCACCGAGCCCCCTAACGGAATCGAACCGTTGACCTTTTCCTTACCATGGAAACGCTCTGCCGACTGAGCTAAGGGGGCTTGTCCCGCAGCGTTGCGGCTGCGGGGCCTTAAAGAGGGTACAACCTCCCCGGCAGCCAAACCAAACCGCAGGTCAGCGCGGCCGCCGGGGAGCTGTTTTGCCTGGTCGGTTAATCCAGCAACCAATCGTTGGGTGCGAACAGCTCGCAGTGCACCCGCTCGTGGGCGATTCCCCGGTCACTCAGCTGGGTGCGGACCGCCTCGACGAATCCGGCCCCGCCACACAGGTAGTAGGCGGCGTCGGCGGGCAGGTCGATCCCGTCGAGCTTGAGCAGTCCGGCGTGCACGCCGGCCGCCCCTCCGGTGACACCGTCCTCGTACCAGAGGTCGAGGCCGGCGTTGGGCAGCGCGTCGATCAGTTCGTGCTGGCGTTCGCGCATCGGTTGGCCGCTGTCGCTGCGGTCGGCATGCAGGACCCGCACGTGGGTGTCGGGCGCCTCGGCGGCCAGGAACTCCAGGATGCCGACCATCGGGGTGATCCCGATGCCCGCCGACACCAGCACCAGCGGGCCGTCGGGCTTACCGCCGGTGTACAGGTCGCCGAAGGGCAGCGTGACGTCCAACAGGTCGCCGATGCACAGGTTGGCCCGGATCCAGGACGACACCTCTCCGGCGGGCTGGTCCGCGACGGCGTCGACGGGCTTGACCGCAAACGTCAGATCGGTGGACCCGGGCGCGCCGACGAGGCTGTACTGGCGTAGCTGGCGGGCGCCGTCGGGCAGCGTGACGCCGACCGAGACGTACTGTCCGGCAATGAAGTTGACGGGTTCTGCGGCGCGGACCGTGACCAGCACCGCACCGGACGGGTCGTCGACGCGGGAGACGACGCGCAACCGCCGGAAGACGTCACCGGGTTCCACGCCGGCACCGGCGTAGAGGTCACGCTCCAGGGCGATCAAGGTGTCGGCCATGATCCAGTAGACGCGGTCCCAGGCCTCGGCCACCTCGGGCGTCACGGTGTCGGCGCCCAGCACCTCGACGATCGCGGCGAACAGGTTGTCGTGCACGATCGGGTACTGGTCGGCGGTGATGCCCAGCGAGGCGTGCTTGTGACCGATCCGGGCCAGCAGCGCCGACGGGTGCGGCAGGTCGGGGTTCACCAGGTGGGTGGCGAACGTGGCGATGGACGCCGCCAGCGCGCGCTGCTGGGCACCTTGGGCCTGGTTGCCCCGGTTGAACAGGTTGCGCAGCAGCTCGGGGTGGTTGGCAAACAGCCGGCGGTAGAACTCCGAGGTGATCTCGTCGATGTGCGCGCCGATGAGAGGCAGTGTCGCGGAAACGATCTCGGCGTGCTTCGGCTCCAGTTCGTCGCGTACCGCAGACGGCTCGGGGCTGGTGACGGTCATCGGGGATTCCTTTCAGGGGTGGTGAGTTGCAGAACAATCGGTAGGCGGCTGTCAGCCGTCAGGTCTGTGACGGTGTATCGGTCGAGTTCGCGATAGAACGCCTCCTTTGCGTCGGCCAGCACCCGGCGTAGCCGGCAGGCTGCGATGAGCGGGCATGGGGAGTCCCCGCCGCATTCGATGACCTCGCGGTCGCCTTCGAGTTCGCGCACCAGCCAGCCGATCGAGGCCTTGCGCCCGGCCTCGGTGAGCACCAGTCCCCCGACCCGCCCGCGCCGCGCGTGCACCATCCCGAGCTCGGACAGCTTCGAGACGGCCTTGGCGACGTGATGCTCCGACGCGTTGGCGCCCGAGGCGATGGTGCGGGTGGTGATGCGCCGGTCCTCGGTCTCCCCCGAGGACAGCAGCATCAGCGTGCGCAGTCCTAGGTCGGTGAACCGGGTGAGGTGCATACCGATGACGCTAGTAATTCCGCATTTTTGATGCGAGTTTTATCGGTGTGGGTTCAAACACGTCATGACGTGCGGTTTTTGGACCTGCAGGGATGGCCGGACGGAGCCGCAATAGGCTTGGCGCATGTCCGAGCCCAACGCCCAAGACCGCTTGTACTTCCGGCAGTTGCTGTCGGGCCGCGACTACGCGGCCGGCGACCCGATCGCCCAGCAGATGCGCAACTTCTCCTACCTGATCGGGGACCGCGAGACGGGCGACGCGGTCGTGGTCGACCCGGCGTACGCGGCCAACGATCTCGTCGACGCGCTCGAGGCCGACGACATGCGCCTCTCCGGCGTGCTCGTCACCCATCACCACCCGGATCACGTCGGCGGCACGATGGCGGGCTTCACCCTCAAGGGCCTCGCCGAACTGCTGGAACGCCAGAGCGTGCCGGTCCACGTCAACTCCCATGAGGCCGACTGGGTCTCGAAGGTCACCGGGATCGCACCGAGCGAGCTGACCTCGCACGTCCACGGCGACAAGGTTTCGGTCGGCGCGGTGGAGATCGAGCTACTCCATACTCCCGGCCATACGCCGGGCAGCCAGTGCTTCCTGGTGGATGGCCGACTGGTCGCCGGGGACACGTTGTTCCTCGACGGATGCGGTCGCACCGACTTTCCCGGCGGCAATGTCGACGACATGTTCCGCAGCCTGCAGGCACTGGCCCAGCTGGCCGGAGACCCGACCGTGTTCCCGGGGCACTGGTACTCGGAAGAACCGAGCGCTCCGCTCGATGAGGTCAAACGCAGCAACTACGTGTATCGCGCGTCGAACCTCGACCAATGGCGCATGTTGATGGGCGGCTGATGAATCGTTTCAGAGGACCCAAATGCGGAATCCACTGAATTAACGAGCGTGAAACGGGGCAATCCCACCCCGTGACGGCCTGTCTGCCACGAATTTCGTTGCCGAAGCGGTTGCAAGGGGAACTACGTACCGTTTTGCGCGATTCGAGTAGTGCAATACTCAGGACATCAGGCCGCGGACCCGGCAAAGTACTAGCCAGCATCAGTTGAGCAGTAGTTGACAGTCCCGCCGGGGGTCGCCGTGAAGAACATCGTGCTGTGCTTCGACCACACAGATGAACAACCCGGACTCCGTGACGCGTCGAATACCGAGATGCTGTTTCGGTTGCTGGATGGCACTGATCAGTTGACCTGGTATCACAGCGGCACGGCCATGCGACACGGCAGACGGCTCGCGCCGGGCCGCCGTGGCGACCCGGCCAGCGAAGCCCGGGCGGCCATCGCCGAGGCCTACCACTTCCTCGGCGACGCGTGGGATCCCGGAGACCAGATCTTCGTGTTCGGCGGCGGCGAGGGCGGGCATCGCGCCGGTGAACTCGCCACCCTGCTCGGCACGGTCGGCTTGTTGCCGGCCCATTCCGACGACGTACTCGACTACGCGCTTGCCACCTACGTGCTGCCGCGCACGGCGCGCACACCCCAGGACTGGCGACAGATCAGGGTGTTGGCGGCGCAGTTGTTCGGCGACCGCGATCCGGCCGTGCCGGTGCGGTTCGTCGGGCTGTGGAACGCCACGGCCACGCCCGGAACCAAGCGCCACATGGGCCCGCTGCCCACGGTGGAGTCCGGCCGGCACGCGGTGGCGGTCGACGGCGGCCGACGGACGATGCGGTACTGCGAGAGCCTTGATGAAGTCTGGTTCCGGGGAACCCGCCACGATGTCGTCGGCGGCACCGGAGCGTGCTGGCCGCTGGCCGACATCGCCCTGGACTGGATGCTGGACGGAGCCATCGCCTCGGGGCTGCGGGTCCACGACCACAGCGCCTGCCCCACTGATCTCGATGCGCTGGCCGGGACCGCGCCGGCGATCGGTCGGTGCCGGGCGCCGCTGGACGCCAAGGTGCACGCGAGTGTCGAGGTGTACCTGCGCTCGCACCCGCACTATTGGCGGCGACTGCCCGCGCGCATCGAATGGACCGATATCGAGTGGCTGGCCCGTGGCGAGCGGTTGGTCCACACGCCCGTGACCGTGCCGGTGCAGCGCGACATCCTCGCCGCCGTCGCCTCCTGAGGACGCCGGTTTTGACCGAAGTTTGCTGAGCCGGACCGCTGCCCAGGGTGAATGTCCGTGATATACCCACTTGGTGGGGATCATCGATTCAGTCACGGAGCGGGGGCGTGAGTTGGCTAGTTTCGAACCGGGTGCATGGACTGCGCTCGCAGCATGGGTGGCGATTGCCGTCATCGTCGTCGCGTTGATCTATGCGTGGCGGCAGTATCTGAAGGCCAGGGATCGGCGCGCCGAGCTGACCCAGCCGAATGTGTCGATGTTCATGGAGCCGAGCAGTGCCGATTGGCACCTGGTGGAGCTGGTCGTCCGTAACTACGGCCAGCGGCCGGCGTACGGGTTGCGGTTCGAGTTCGCGAACCCTCCCACGGTCGGCAAGTACGAGAGCTCATATGACGACAACTTCGTCGACATCGTGCCGTTGAACCTGCCCGCGGAGATCCCGTATCTGGCGCCGTCGCAGGAGTGGCGCATCGTGTGGGATTCGGCGCTGGACCGCAAGCAGCTCGGTGAGGCGATCGCGTCCCGCTTCGACGGGGCGGTCACCTACTACGACGAGCCTGGCTCGGCCGGCAAGCCCAGTGGCCGCAAGCTGCGTAACACCGCAGTGCTGGATTGGGCGACGCTGCCGCCGGTGGACCGCATGGAACTGCTGACCACCCACGATCAGGCCCGGCGGGAGAAGCAGAAGCTGGAGTTGCTGCGTGGCGTGCTGACGTATTTCCAGTACGCGGCCAAGGAGACGGACGAGCAGAAGCTGCGTTCGGAGATCAACCGGATCAACGCCATGGGCGCCGAGATGCGCTCTCGCTGGCGCGATCGCTACGAGGCCGGCGACGACGATGACGATGATTACGACGATGACGATCCCGAGACCGACCTGATCAAGCCGGCGGCGACCTCCGGCAGGCGTCACCGGGCCTGAACCCACTCGCTAGCATCAGTGCGATGAGCAGCCTGGTGAGCTACGAGCTCAACGATGCCGTGGCCACGATCACGATGGACGACGGCAAGGTCAACGCACTGTCACCTGCAATGCAGGCCGAGATCAACGCGGCGCTGGATCAGGCCGCCGCCGGTGCGGCTGCCGGCGAGGTGAAAGCCGTGGTGCTGGCGGGCAATTCGAAGGTGTTCAGCGGCGGGTTCGACCTGAGCGTGTTCTCGTCGGGCGACGCGGCGGCGACGCTGGGCATGCTCGCCGGTGGTTTCGAGTTGTCGGTGCGGTGCCTGAGTTTCCCGGTGCCGGTGATCATGGCCGCCACCGGTCACGCCATCGCGATGGGCTCGTTCCTGCTGCTGTCCGGTGATCATCGGGTCGGCGCCGTGACATCGCGGTGCCAGGCCAACGAGGTGAAGATCGGCATGACGCTGCCGATCGCCGCCATCGAGATCATGCGCATGCGCTTGACCCGCGCGGCCTTTCAGCGCGGGATCGCCATGGCGGCGGTGTTCACCGGAGACGCGGCGATCGCGGGCGGCTGGCTCGACGAGGTCGTCGAGGCCGACGCAGTGCTGTCCCGCGCCCAGCAGGTGGCGGCCGAGGCCGCAGCGACCCTGCACACCGGCGCGCACGTGGCCAGCAAGCTCAAGGCCCGCGCCGAGGCCCTGACCGCGATTCGTGCAGGAATCGACGGCCTGGCGCAGGAATTCGCGGGGTAGCACGCTGGCGCGGTTTCGCTTTTCGCTTCACACGAGGCTCACAGTCACGGCGCGGCGAGACCTGCTCGTCCTACCTCAGGCCACCAGAGGATCGGCACACTACGCGGCGAATTGCAGTCAGGATCAAGCAGCGATCCGCCACCTTGTTGATGACGGCCTGAAGGTACGCCCGGTCGGCCCCGCTGATACCACCGCACAACATGCACCGGCCGTCCGTCGCACTGGTTCACGATCGGCGACGCTGTGAACGCGACGACGAAAGTATGCCCGCCTCTTCAGCGACCTTTTGTCGCAAACAGGCGGGAGAGCGTCAAGCGCGGACCGCTCGTCGACATTCGCTCCAAAATATATGTATGTGCTATGCACATATACTGCCTCGCTACAACCAACTCGATGAGCTTCTGGTGCGCATCCACATCGTCCGGCAGCGCCCCGGTTGGCGACGCCGGCTGATCGACGCGTCGGGCAGCGTCCCGTCCCTGTCGACGCTGCGGGTGCTCCGTGCCGTCGAGCAGCGGGAGAAGGCCGGGCAGAGCGCCTCGGTCGGCGAGGTCGCCGAGTACATGGCCGTCGAACACTCCACCGCCAGCCGCACCGTCGCCAATGTCGTCGCCGCGGGCCTGCTCACCAAAACCCAAGACGCCGAAGATCAGCGCCGGTGCGTCCTCACCCTCACAGAAGACGGCCGCAAGGCCCTGGCCGACGTCACCGAACGGCGCCGCGAGATGGTCGCCGAGACCGTGGCCGAATGGCCCGAGTCCGACGTCGACAAACTCGTCGACCTGTTGGAGCAGCTGGTCACCGATTTCGAGCGGGGAGTGAGCTCGTGACAGCCCAGACTGCTACCCGCCCGCAGCCGCGCGGCGCCCTGCGGCTGATATTCGACCCGGTTTTCGGTGCCCTGTTCTGGGGCAAGATGTTCTCGGTCGTCGCGGTGTGGACACACGGCATCGTCGCGGCCATCGTGATCTTCGACGCCACCGGCTCCGCGGTGATGGTGGGCATGGTCGGCGTGGCACAGTTCCTGCCTCAGCTCATCCTGAGCCCGACCAGCGGCAAGTGGGCCGACATCGGCGACCCGGCCCGTCAGATCCTGTGGGGCCGGGTGTTGTGCATCATCGGCTCGGGTTCGACAGCACTCTGGCTGGCCCTGGACCCCGACCTGCAGGGCACGGCCGCGGCGATACCGGTGCTCGTCGGCTCCACCCTCGTCGGCTTCGGTTTCGTCATCGGCGGCCCGGCCATGCAGTCGGTGGTGCCAAGCCTGATCCGCGACGGCGAGCTTGCGACGGCCATGGCGCTCAACAGCATTCCGATGACCATCGGCCGCATCCTGGGCCCGGCGATCGGTGCCTTCCTGGCGGCGCGGCTCGGTGCGGCGCCCGGCTTCGCGATCAGCGCGGGCCTGCACCTGGTGTTCGCGATCTTCCTGCTGCTGGTGACCTTCCCGGCCCGGCCGGAACGCAGCCCGCACGGCGACTATCGGGTGCGCGCGGCACTGGCATACGTATGGCGGGACCGCCCACTGCTGCTGGCATTGCTGGCCGTGGCGACGGTCGGGTTCGCCTCGGATCCGTCGATCACGCTCACCCCGTCGATGGCCGAGGACCTCGGCGGCAGCGCCCACCTGGTGGGCGCGCTCTCGGCGGCGTTCGGCGTCGGCGCAGCGCTCGGCATGGTGGCGCTGGCGTCGATGCGCGGACGGCTGGCGGCCGCCCGGGTTTCGGCGATCGGGCTGTGGCTGCTCGTGGCCGGCTGCGGGCTGCTCGCCGCAGGTACGGTCACGGCCGTGGCGCTGGCCGGTTTCGCGGTCGCGGGGCTGGGCTTCGGTTGGGCGATGACGGGCCTGAGCACTGTCGTGCAGGAGCGGGCCCCCGAGGAACTACGGGGTCGCATCATGGCGCTGTGGCTGGTCGGATTCCTCGGGTCGCGCCCGTTCGCGGCGGCGTTGTTGGGCGGCGCGGCCGACGTGTTCAGCGTGCGGGTGGCGTTCGTCATCGCCGGCGCGGTGACCCTGGCGGTCGCACTCGCGGCCCGACCCGCCGCTCTGTCGGCACCAAACGCGGCAACACTCTGACCGGGTCTCCTATCGTGTCTTTCGATGGGATTGCACCTGCACCGGGCCGAGCGCACCGATCTGCTCGCCGACGGGCTGGCAGATCTGCTGTCGCACCCTCCGACTGACCCGTTCGCCCAGGAGCTCGTGCTGGTCCCGGCGAAGGGTGTGGAGCGCTGGCTGAGTCAGCGGCTGTCGAACCGGCTGGGGATCTGCGCGGCGGTCAAGTTCCGCAATCCGCGTTCGTTGATCGCCGAGCTGACGGGAACGGCCGAGGACGATCCGTGGTCGGCCGACGCGATGGCCTGGCCACTGCTGGCGGTCATCGACGACAATCTGGATCAGCCGTGGTGTGAGCCGGTGGCCACGCACCTCGGTCACTTCGAGACCGGCGACGAGTACGAGCTGCGTCAGGGCCGGCGCTATGCGGTGGCCCGACGGTTGGCCGGCCTGTTCGCGTCCTATGCGCGGCAGCGCCCGCAACTGCTGGTCGATTGGGCGGAGCTACCCGACGACCTGTCCTGGCAGGCCCCGCTGTGGCAGGCGCTCACCGAGCGCATCGATGCCGAGCCCCCGCATGTCCGGCACGCGGAAACCCTTGCCCGGCTTACCGATTCACCCAGTGATCTACCCGAGCGCCTGTCGTTGTTCGGGCACACCCGGCTGCCGGTCACCGAGATCGAGTTGCTCACCGCGCTGGCCACCCATCACGATCTGCACCTGTGGCTGCCGCACCCCAGCGACGACCTGTGGCGGTCACTGACCGCGCACACGGGTCCACTCCCCCGCCGCGAGGACACCAGCCACCGCGATGTGGGCCACCCGCTGCTGGCCACCCTCGGCCGCGACCTGCGGGAACTGCAGCGTGGGCTGCCGATCCCGGACACCGACGAATATCTCAGCGGCACAGGTTATCCCAACACCGTGTTGGGCTGGCTGCAGTCCGATATCGCGGCCAACGCGGTCCGGTCGGCCGGGCGGGTGCCGCGGCTGTCGGACCGCTCGATTCAGGTGCACAGCTGTCACGGCCCGGCCCGGCAGATCGAGGTGCTGCGGGAGGTGCTGTTGGGCCTGCTCGCCGATGACCCGACGCTGGAGCCGCGCGACATCCTGGTGATGTGCCCCGACATCGAGACCTATGCACCGTTGATCACGGCCGGGTTCGGGCTGGGTGATGTGGTGCGCGGCGCGCATCCGGCGCACAAGCTTCGGGTGCGGTTGGCCGATCGCGCTCTGGTGCAGACGAATCCGCTGCTGTCGGTGGCGGCGTCGGTGCTGACCCTGGCCGGTGGGCGGGCCACTGCGAGCGAGGTGCTGAACCTGGCCGAGTCACCGCCGGTGCGGGCCCGGTTCGGATTCACCGACGACGATCTGGAGGCCGTCACCGCCTGGGTGCGTGAGGCCAACATCCGGTGGGGTTTCGATCAGGAGCACCGCAGCCCCTACGGCGTCGAGTTCCTGCACAACACCTGGCGTTTCGGGATCGACCGGGTGCTGGCCGGGGTGGCGATGTCCGACGATTCGCACGCCTGGCTGGGCACCACGCTGCCGCTCGACGACGTCAGCAGCAACCGGGTCGAGCTGGCGGGCCGGTTCGCCGATTTTGTCGACAAACTCAGTAAAGCTGTCCGTGATCTGAGTGGAGTCCGTCCCCTCGACGAGTGGTTGTCGGCGCTGGGAACCGGGATCGAGGCGCTGGCGTACTCCGACGAGGAATGGCCCGCGGCCCAGGTGCAGCGTGAGTTCGCCGAGATCGGCGAGGCTGCCGGTGCGGGCGAGACACCGATGCGGCTCAGTGATGTTCGCGCGCTGCTGGATCGGCATCTGGCCGGACGGCCGACGCGGGCCAACTTCCGCACGGGCACCCTGACCGTGTGCACCATGGTGCCGATGCGCTCGGTGCCGCACCGGGTGGTGTGTCTCGTCGGGTTGGACGACGGGGTGTTTCCGCGGCTGGGTGCGGTCGACGGGGACGACGTGCTCGCCCGCGACCCGCGCACGGGTGAGCGCGACATCCGCTCGGAGGATCGCCAGCTGCTGCTCGACGCGATCGGGGCGGCCACACAGACGCTCGTGGTCACCTATACCGGCGCCAACGAATACTCCGGTCAGGCCCGCCCGCCGGCAGTGCCGCTGGCCGAGTTGCTCGACACGCTCAGGGTGACCGCCCAGCAGCCGGTGGAGGTCGTGACCACACACCCGTTGCAGCCCTTCGACATTCGCAACGTCACCCCCGGCGCCCTGTTGCCCGACGGGCCGTTCACCTTTGATCCCACTGCGCTCACCGCCGCGCAGGCCAGCGCGGGCCGGCGGGCCGACCGGCCGGCGTTCTTCGCCCACCAACTGCCGCCGCGGCCAACCGAGGATGTCGCGCTGGAGGATCTCGTCACGTTCTTCAAGGATCCGGTGAAGGGCTTCTTCCGGGCCCTGGAGTACACCCTGCCCTGGGATGTGGACGGGGTGTCGGATGTGATGCCGGTGGACATCGATGCGCTGGAGGAATGGACCGTCGGCGATCGCATGCTCGGCGACATCATGGGTGGCATGACCCCGGCCGATGCCCAGCAGGCGGAGTGGCGGCGCGGCACCCTGCCGCCCGGTCAGCTCGGCTGGCGCCGCGCGATCGCACTGCGTGATCGGTGCGCCCTGCTGGCCACCGACGCCCTGCGGTACCGGGACGCCGACCCGCAGGCCTATGACGTCGACATCGACCTGGGGACCGGACGCCGGATCACCGGTACCGTCTCGCCGGTGTTCGGCGAGAGGCTCGTGTCGGTGACGTACTCCAAGCTCGACGGCAAGCATCTGCTGCAGTCCTGGATTCCGTTGCTGGCGTTGGCCGCCGGGCATCCCGACCGGGACTGGTCGGCCGTGTGCATCGGGCGGCCCCGGCGCGGCGACACCCCGCGCATCGAAGGGTTGGGCCGTCCGGACAATCCGGTCGAGCTGCTGGCCGATCTGGTCGCCATCTACGACGCGGGCCGCCGGGAGCCGTTGCCCCTGCCCATCAAGACCTCCTATGCGTGGGCGGCGGCCCGCTACGCCGGTGACGACCCGGAGCGTGAGGCCGGGTTCCGCTGGCGCAGCGGCAAATTCCCCGGTGAGGACGAGGCACCCGCTCATGTGCGGGCCTGGGGCCGGAGTGCGCCGTTGAGCCGCCTGGAGGGCCTGGGCGAGTACTCCGAGCGGTTGTGGCTGCCGCTCCTGCAGGCCGAGAGGTCCACCCGGTGAACGTCTTCGACCTACTCGGCCCGCTGCCGCAGACCAACAGCACCACGGTGCTGGAGGCCAGCGCGGGCACCGGAAAGACCTTCGCGCTGGCCGGTTTGGTGACCCGCCTGGTGGCCGAGGGGGCGGCGACGCTGGATCAGATGCTGCTCATCACCTTCGGCCGGGCCGCCAGTCAGGAGTTGAGGGAGCGGGTGCGGGCCCAGATCGTCGGCGCCCTGGCGGCGTTGGAGGACCCGTCACGCGCCGACAACGATCTGCTGCAGTATCTGGTCGCCGAGGACCAGCAGGCCCGTGGACAGCGGCTGCGCGACGCGCTGGCCGGTTTCGACGCAGCCACCATCGCGACCACCCACCAGTTCTGCCAGATCGTCCTGAAATCCCTCGGCGTGGCCGGGGACAGCGATTCGGGTGTGACCCTGGTCGAGAGTCTTGACGAGTTGGTATGCGAGATCGTGGACGATCTGTATCTCGCCCACTTCGGTGCTCAGCGGGATACCCCGGAGCTGGGGTATGCCGAGGCGCTGCGGCTGGCCCGGGTGGTGGTGGCCAATCCGGCGACCGAACTGCGCCCGCTGGATCCCGAACCGGAATCCCCGGCGGGCATTCGGGTGGCGTTCGCGCGGGCGGTGCTGGCGGAGTTGGAGATTCGCAAGCGCCGCCGCGGCGTGCTGGGTTACGACGATCTGCTGACCCGGTTGGCCGGGGCGCTGACCGCGGAGAACTCCGCGGCGCGGGTGCGGATGGCGCAGCGCTGGCCGATCGTGATGGTCGACGAGTTCCAGGACACCGACCCGGTGCAGTGGCAGGTGATCGAGCGGGCGTTCTCCGGCCGGTCCACCCTGATCCTGATCGGTGACCCCAAGCAGGCGATCTACGCGTTCCGCGGCGGCGACATCGACACCTATCTGCGGGCCGCGGCGACTGCGGGCGACAAGCAGACGCTGGGCACCAACTGGCGCAGCGACAGTGTGCTGGTCGACCGGTTGCAGGCAGTGCTGCGCGGTGCCGAACTCGGTGGCCCGGACATCGTGGTGCATGACGTGCAGGCACACCATCAGGGGCACCGGCTGGCCGGGGCACCGTACAACGATCCGTTCCGCCTTCGCGTGGTGACGCGGAACCGCACCGGCACCAAGGTGATTCCGATCGCCGATCTGCGCCGCCACATCGGCAGGGATCTGGCCGCCGACATCGGCACGTTGCTGAACAGCGACGCCACCTTCTGCGACAGACCATTGCAGGCGGGTGACATCGCGGTGATCGTCGAGACCCACAAGGACGCCCGGGCCTGCCACACCGCACTGCTCGAGGCCGGTATCCCCTCGGTCTACACCGGCGATTCGGACGTGTTCAATTCCGAGGCAGCCGAGGACTGGCTGTATCTGCTGGAGGCCTTCGATCAGCCGCACCGACCCGGGCTGGTGCGGGCCGCGGCCGCCACGATGTTCTTCGGGGAGACCGCGGAAACCCTTGCCGCGGGCGGTGATGCGTTGACCGACCGGGTCGCCGACACCCTGCGCACCTGGGCCGGCCATGCCCGCGATCGGGGCGTCGCAGCGATCTTCGAGGCCGCGCAACTGGCGGGCATGGGCAGGCGGGTGCTGTCCTGGCAGGGCGGGGAACGATTGATGACCGACCTGGCCCACATGACCCAGTTGCTCGGCGACACCGCCCACCGCGAAGGGTTCGGGCTGGCCGCGCTGCGGGACTGGCTGCGTACTCAGCGCAGCGAGGGCGGTGGCGCCTCCGAGCGCAACCGCCGCCTGGACAGTGACGCGGCGGCGGTGCAGATCATGACGGTGTGGGTGAGCAAGGGGCTGCAGTTCCCGATCGTGTACCTGCCGTTCGCATTCAATCGGTATGTGCCGGAACCGGATCTGATCCTGTTCCACGACGAGGGGGTGCGCTGTCTGCAGATCGGCGGCCCCGACCCGGCGGTGACCCGCGCCGGCCGGGCCGAAGCCGCTGCCGACGACAGCCGCCTGACGTATGTGGCGATGACGCGGGCCCAGTCGCAGGTGGTGGCCTGGTGGGCACCGTCGAATGACGAACCGAACGGCGGCCTCTCGCGGCTGCTGCGCGGGCGTGCCCCCGGGCAGGCCACAGTGCCCGACCGGTGCACTCCGGCCAGGGTCTCCGATGACGATGCACTGGCCCGGCTGCGGGCCTGGGAGGCCGCGGGTGGGCCGGTGTTGGAGGAGTCGGTGGTCGGCGCGGTCATGCCGGTTCCGGTCCATGCGATACCGGATGATCTGGCGGCGCGGCATTTTCACCGCTCCATCGACACGGCCTGGCGGCGAACGTCGTATTCGGGGCTGCTGCGGGCGGCCGAGGATGGCGAACACTCCGGGGTGTCCAGTGAGCCCGAGGTCGTCGAGCTCGACGACGAGTCGACCGACATCACCGTCGTCGCGCCCGCCCAGGGCGCCGACGTGCCCTCTCCCATGGCCTCACTGCCGACGGGAGCCGCGTTCGGCTCGCTCGTGCACGCGGTGCTGGAAACCGCCGACCCACTGGCGGTGGATCTGACGGCCGAGCTGCGAACCGAGGTGCGACGGCACGCGGCCCGCTGGCCGGTCGAGGTCGAGTCCGGCGAGCTGGCCGCCGCTCTGCTGCCGATGCATGACACCCCGCTGGGACCGTTGGCGCCGGGGGTGACGCTGCGCCAGATCGGGTTGGCGGACCGGTTGTGCGAGTTGGACTTCGAGTTCCCGATGGCGGGCGGCGATCTGCGCGGCGGCGAGTTCGCGCGGTTGGCCGAAATCGGCGCCTTGCTCGACGAGCATCTGCCTGCCGACGATCCCGTGGCTGTGTATGCCGAGCGATTGTCGACCGGGCTGCTCGGCCGTCAGCCGTTGCGCGGCTACCTGTCCGGTTCGGTGGATGTGGTGCTGCGGATCGGTCAGCGTTTCGTGATCGTCGACTACAAGACCAACTGGCTGGGCACCGGCGACGCGCCACTCACCGCGGCCGATTACGGGCGGGACCGGATGGTCGAGGCCATGCTGCACTCGGACTATCCGTTGCAGGCGTTGTTGTACAGCGTTGTGCTGCACCGGTTCCTGAGCTGGCGGCTGCCCGACTATGACCCGGCCACACATCTGGGTGGGGTGCTGTATCTGTTCGTGCGCGGGATGTGCGGGGCGCAGACGCCCGTGGTCGACGGGCACCCGGCCGGAGTGTTCAGCTGGGAACCGCCCGCCGCGTTGGTCATCGCGATGTCGGAGCTACTGGACAAGGGAGCCCGGTGATGTTGGACGCGTTCGCCGAGATCCTGGAGCCCGCCGATGTGCAGGTGGGCAGGCGGCTGAGCACGCTGGCGGAGGAGACCGATCCGCGGGTCGAACTCGCTCTGGCCCTTGCGGTGCGGGCGCTGCGCGGCGGCTCGGTTTGCGTGGACCTGCGTTCGGTGGCCGAGCAGTCCCAGCTGCCCGATCTGCCGTGGCCACCGGTCGACGAGTGGTTGGCGGCCGTGGCGGACAGCCCGCTGCTGGGCACTCCCCCGGTGCTGCGGTTGTTCGGAGACCTGCTGTATCTCGACCGGTACTGGCTGGAGGAGCAGCAGGTGTGCGACGACGTGCTGGGCCTGGTCGCCAGCAAGCCGGGTGGCCTGGCTCCCGACGTGGCGCGGTTGTTCCCACCGGGTTTCGAGGAGCAGCGGGCTGCGGCGAAGGTGGCGTTGTCGCAGGGGCTGACGGTGCTCACCGGCGGGCCGGGTACCGGCAAGACGACCACGGTCGCGCGGTTGCTGGCGCTTCTGGCCGAGCAGGCCGCGTTGGCCGGCCGTCCGTCGCTGCGGATCGCGCTGGCCGCACCGACCGGCAAGGCCGCGGCCCGTCTGCAGGAGGCGGTCCAGCTCGAGGTGAACCGGCTCGATGCGGTGGACCGCGAGCGGATTTCGGGCCTGCAGGCCACCACGCTGCATCGGCTGTTGGGGTCACGCCCGGACACGTCGTCACGGTTCCGCCACCATCGGGCAAATCGGTTGCCGCACGACGTGATCGTCGTCGACGAGACGTCGATGGTATCGCTGACCATGATGGCCCGGTTGTTGGAGGCGGTGCGGCCGCAAACCCGGCTGCTGCTGGTCGGCGACCCAGATCAGCTCGCCTCGGTGGAAGCCGGGGCGGTGTTGGCCGATCTGGTCGATGGGCTGGGATCGCGTGGAGTCGCAGCGCTGCAAACCTCGCACCGGTTCGGTGAGTCGATCGGTGCGCTGGCCGCAGCAATCCGGGCCGGTGACGCCTCCGGCGCCGTCGAGGTGCTGGCGGCCGGCGGCGAGCATGTCGAGTGGGTGGGTACGGACACGAGCGAACGGCTGCGGGAAGTGCTTGTGCCACATGCCCTTGCCCTGCGCCAGGCGGCGATTCTCGGGGACGACGGTGCGGCACTGGAAATTCTCGACGAGCATCGGCTGTTGTGCGCGCACCGCCACGGTCCGTTCGGTGTCGCGCAGTGGAACCGCCAGGTGCAGCGGTGGCTGGCCGAGGCGACCGGCGAACCCATGTGGGCGTCGTGGTACGTGGGGCGCCCAATCCTGGTGACCGCCAACGATTATGGGCTCAAGCTGTACAACGGCGACACCGGTGTCACCGTGGCCACCCCGGACGGGGTGCGCGCCGTGGTCGGTGGAGCCGTCGGCGGGTCCGCGTCATTCGCCACCGGCCGGCTCACCGAGGTGGAGACCATGCACGCCATGACGATTCACAAGTCCCAGGGCAGCCAGGCTGACGAGGTGACCGTGCTGCTACCGCCGGAGGATTCCCGCTTGTTGACCAGGGAGTTGTTCTATACCGCTGTAACCCGGGCCAAGACGCGAGTGCGCGTCGTGGGGTCCGAAGCGGAAATCCGCGCGGCTATCGCCCGGCAGGCAGTCCGTGCGACCGGCCTGCGAAAGCGGCTGAAGCTCTAAACGGCACGTCCGGCGAAAAACGCGCCGGAAATGAGACCGATCACGAGTGCCAGGGTGGGAAGACCCATTGCCACTGCTACTACGACGCCGGCGACCGCACCGATGCCGAGCACCAGCAGGAGTGCCCCAACAAATGCTCCAAACATTGACCGCCCTTTCGTATGACAGCGATCACAATGTACATCGTCCGTGTGCTGAATCACATACAGATGAGGCACCAATTTGGTTAACGATCTGGCGGCAAAATGTATAGCTGAGCTCGGTATATGCCTTGTTCAGCGCACCTCAGCGAACTCGGAGGCGGCGCTATCCCGCACCCGACACGCTCAGCGCCCAGAACGCCAGCAGGTTGAGGGCCACCAGGCTCAGCAACGAGATCGCAAACGCGCGTCCCCACCAGCGTCTGGGCGCCGCGAACGGCAACACCAGCGCCCAGAAGAGGCTCACCGGCACCGCGAGCAGAACGCCGAAGACAATGCCGTAGCCGTGTGGATCGGTGGCCGGGTTCGTATCGAAGGCCGAACTCAGCACCACATAAACGATCAACGCCCAGAACGCCACGGCACAGCCGCCGATGACTGCTGCGAAGCACCGGACGGTCAGCACGACTTGGGATTGCTGACCTCCGGGCGGGGGCGGGGGAAGGTAGGCCTGGGGCGCGTACATCTGGGGCCCGTACCGGTCGACCCACTCGTGCGGGTATTCCTCTGGCGGTGTCTGCTCCACAGCAACCCCCCGGTTCGGCGTCCTCACCAGGATAAAGGCGCAGCAGTGGAGCCGCGGGCACCGATTTCTGCGGTCAGACCGTCACCGGCACCGACTGTCCGGCCAACGGTTCGTACACCGCGTATTGGAACAGCGCATCGAGGAGCGGTCCCACCAACCCGTCCCACGGCGTCGCCTGCACCGGTTCGGTCGAGGTGAAGGGCAGCACCACCGCGGTGGCGGTGCCCGACGGGGTGGGGATCTCGATGCTTTCCTGCGGCGCACCGTGCACGCCATTGCCGGTGCCGTCGTACATGTCGTTGATCCAGCCGGCCGAAATCACCTTGACCGCATCGACATTCTGCGGCTGCGAGAATCCGGCGATCAGGTACTCGGCGAATTGCAGGATCGGGTTGGCACCCTGCAGTCCGTCGATGTGCCGCCCACCGACGAGCATCACACCGTTGAACTCGCCGGGGCGGGCGGTCTGCAGTTCCTGGCCGACCGTACCGTTGCGATTCCACACATACGGATCTGACGAAATGAGCAGCACCGGACGGTAGTTGGCACCACTCAGCTGGTCCAGCGCCTCGGGCATGTCGTTGTGGGTGTCGACCGCGTCGAGCAGCACCACCCCGGCCAGGTCGTCGACGGCGCCGTTGTCGACCATGCGTCCGGCGGCGCCGGTGACCAGCATTCCGCCCAGAGAATGCCCGACGAGGACGAACCTGGACGGCAGCGTGACGGGGTGACCGGCTGCCGCGCTGGCGCTCGCGGTCAGTTCGGGCCGGTCATCGGCGAACAGGTCTGCCACGGACTGCTGCATCGGTTCGCCGCCGAGCCATTCACCGTTCGGGTCGAACAGGTTCGACGAGAGCGTGGGGACGACGACGATGCTGTTGGTTTCCTCCGCCAGGTAGGCCGCGGTGTAGCTGTACATCGGGCCGGTGGCCATGAATCCGTGCTGCAGATAGATGACGCCGGTGGCGGAGTCCGGGTCTTCGGGGAAGTACCAGTCGGCGCGGACGGTCTGGTTGGTGCCCGGCATGTCCAATGTCGAGGAGCGGACGGTGACATTGCTGCCCGGCGGGAGCACCGGCGGGCCCGAGAACACCTGCAGCGCAGCGCCGACCACGTTGAACACCAGCGAGCCGACGATGTTGACCAGCGGCGGCGCCGGCCGTGACGCGGTGAGCGGGGTGGCGATGGCGGCGATGGGCTTGACGATCTGGCGGTCTTGGGCGGCAACCGGTTTCGTGACCAGGTCACCGATATCCGCGAGCAGGGCACGGCTCTGGGTCGGGACGCGGTCGACGAGCGTGCCGACGGCTTCAACAGGCGGCGCCTGCGTATCGGCCGGACGGGTGATGGCCTCAACGGCGTCGGCGATGTCCGGCGCCTTGTCGGCCACCGCGGCAACCGCAACTGCCACGGGGCGCTTCGTCGCATCACGCCGCGCCGTCGCCTTGGGGCGTGGAAGTGATTGTGCAGTACGCAGGTTCGGCTTTCGGTCGGCAAGGTCGGTCAGCGCGGTGCGCGCGCGACCAGTGAGATCGTCGACCAGGTCACGTGCCTCGGAACGTGTCGTCGCAGCCTTCGGCACGGAGAGCTTCGGGCGCTTCTCCGTGCGCGGACCGAGCCGGGAACTCGGGTCGCGCTGCTTTTTCGCCGGACCAGAGTCATTGGCGGACTGCGTGGTTGACTTCTCCCGGCCGGGATCGGCGTGCGCCGTCGAGACCGCTCCCGCGATCAGGCCCATCCACAGGGCGACCACCAGCACGCCCCACGCCGTCGCCGCCACTGCATGAATTGCCCGCCCTCGTGTGGTCACGCAGGCACGCTAACCGCCACCATCGGCCGTCCGCAGGAAAATGAACAAATCAACAACAATGTTTCTTTACTGGCCGTTATCGGGGCATCCGGCATACTGAAATCCCCAACGCCGCCGACCAGGACAGTCGATTGCCAGCACCAGAACGTCGCCCCCGGGGCCGACCCGTCGGTGGCGGCAATACCGCCGAGCAGGCGCGCGAGGTGTTGATGGACGCCGCCGAACACCTCTTCGTCACCCGTGGATACCGGGCATCGACGATGGAGGTTATCGCCCACGAGGCCGGATATTCACGCACGGCGATCTACCGCCAGTTCACCAACCGCGACGAGCTGATCGCGGCCATGGTGCAGCGCACCACCCAGCGGCACATGGCGTCGATCATCCCCCGGATACCCGAGGATGCCGGGCCCATCTATCTGTTGGTCGAGAGCCTGGTGATCGTCGCGACCGAACTGGTGTCGGACCCACTGCTCAACACGATCGCCGACCAGACCCCCGACGGCACGATCGCCTCGTCGATCGCCACCGATTCCGAACTGACCGATCTGGTGACGACCACCATCAAAGCCATGATCGCGGAGGACGCCGCCCAGTTCCGCACCGGTCTCGACCCACACGACCTGGCGCAGTTCATCATCGCGACCGCCCTCGGTTTCCTGGTGAAGACCGTCCCCGACATCACCGAGCCCGACGCGGCGCGACGCTACATCGAGACCTTCGTCCTGCCGGCCATCGTGAAGAAACCGCCGCCGCCGCAACGGGTGTTCCCTGCCGGATCGGGATAGCCCCGGCTACTCCGCCCGCAGTCCCACCAGTTCCTTCGGGTTTCTGGCGATCAGCGCGGTCCCGACCTGTTCCACCACCCCGCGGCGGTCCGGCGCGGGCATCCGCCACAGGCGTTGGCAGGTGGACAGATCCGTGGCGACGATCTCATCGCGGGACGCGTGGTAGGTCGTGCTGAGGACGATGTGGCCGTCGGATCCGACGTAGTGGGTGAAATCGACCTGACAGCGTGTGCCGGGGTCACCGGTGTCCAGGCTCCACTGCTGCCAAGTCTCGTTGTCAGGGCCGTCCTCGCCCTGCCACACATACAGGTCACCGCCGATCACCCGGAACTTGGCCTGGCGGTAATCGACTGCGGCGCCGGGAAATTCGACGACCTGCCGGCCGTCGCGGGAGTACACCCTGACCACCGCCCGGTCGAGCACGATCGGGACGGTGGTGGCGTCCAACAGGTTGTATCCCGTCAGCTCCTGCTGGGCCAGCAGATCGCCGGACGCGTTGTAGAACAGCACACCGGCCACGTCCTGTGCCTCGTATTGATAGGCGAATCCGCCGGGGTAGACGGCCGCCCGTCGCAGCGTCGTGCCCGGCGGCGGTGTCGGGGTCCGCTCGGTGCCGTCGATCACGGAGAACACCCGGTAGGTCGGGTCTTCCGGCGTGGGGATCTGCGTCGCGAGGGTCAGAGGCGCGTCGTCGGCCACGGTCAGCGTCGGCACAGCGAGCTGGCCGCTGCCCGGGACGAACCACGTGCGCTCACCGGTGGCCCCGATTCCGTAGACACCCGTGCCCGGCACGGTGGCCACCAACCGGGTCTGCCCCAGCGGATTTCCGATCGCTTCGGCGACGGGCTCGGTGCCGTAACCCTCGATGAGCAAGTCGGTTTCGCCGGAGTGGGTGACCTGCCCCCGCGCCAGGTCGAGCACCCATACCCGGCGCGGCTGGGAGTGGGCGGTGTCCTCGTCGGTCAGGCATACCGCGGTCTGCTCGCCGTTCAGGTGACAGTTTCCGTCGAATCGGACGTGCAGGCCCTCCAACAGGATCGGGTCGAACAGCCTTGCGCCGGTGCGCAGATCGATGCCGTACACCCAGCCGCGGTATCCGTCCCCGCAGGACAGATCGCAGTCGGCGAGAAAATACCCCCGATCACCGGCGCTGCCGAACGGCTTTCCCACCGGTATCTCGTCGGGCAGCCCGATGTCGGCCGGAGTCAGCCGCCAGGCCTGCCTCGGTGGGTTCTGCAGCGAGAATCCGATCAGCTGCGGCGTCGGCGCGGGCGGCTCCGATTCTCGGCGTTGCACCCACAGCACCACCGCGGTCACCGCCACCACGACCACGACAGCCGCGGCCGCCAGCGCAACAAGCAAGCCCCGGCGCATCGCTAGAACACCCAACTGCCCGAGGGCTGCACAACGAAGCCGTGGTTCACGATCGGGTCGATGCAGGCGACCCCGTCATCGGTCACCGCGCAGGTGATGTTGACGGCGGTGAGCTTGTGGCCGGGGGCCAGCCTCGGATATCCGGCCGGCGGCGGACAGGTCCCGCGGCCGCGGCCGAAGGACGAACCGATCCCGTCGCACGACCCTTCCATCTCGCTCTGCGGCGCCTCGGCGGGCAGGCCGACGATGGTTCCGCTGCACCCCGGGACGACGTGGTCGTTGTGGTCTGGGCGGTAGTCCCATGTGCACGTCAGGGTCGGCGTGGTGAAACCGATCCTGGAGGCCTTGAGACCGTGCTGGACATACGGCGCGGGATCGACCGCGGAGAACGCGTCGAGATCCGGAAAGCCGGGCGGTGCGGCGGCGGCGGTCGGTGCCGTCGCACCGGCGAGGACGATGGCTGCCCAGGAGGCCGGCACCACGAATGCACGACGCACGGTCCAATGCTAAGGGCCGTCGGCGGGCCTGCTCAGCGGCAAAAGTCAGTGCAGCGCGCTGCCCTTGACCCACTCGGCCCACGGCACCGTCCAGTCGCCGTTGTTGGTCGCCTTGAGCGGGTCGCCTCCGGTGTTCCGGATCTCGACGATGTCGCCGGGCACCGAGAAGTTGTAGAACCATTCGGCGTTCTCGCCGTTGAGGTTCAGGCAGCCGTGGCTCGTGTTCTCCTTGCCCTGCGCCCACACCGTCGCATTGAGCTGGTGCAGATAGATGCCGTCGATGCTGATGCGGGTGGCCCACGGAATGGTCGTCTTGTAGCCGAGCCGTGAATTGACGGGCAGGCCGTAGGTCGAGGAATCCATGATCACCGGGTTGGCCTTGTCCATCACGGTGTAGATGCCGCGCGGGGTCCAGAAGCTCATCGTGGTGCCACCGATGGTCTCGGTGCCGCCCATGCCCATCGAGGTCGGCATGGTGCGCACCAGCTTGCCGTTGTCGTAGACCCGGACCTGCTTGTCGGCGTCGTCGGCGACGGTGACGTGCGAGGCGCCGATGATGAAGGACACCTTCTCGTCCTGCGCGCCGTAGAGGTCGTCGCCAAGTTTGGCGCCGTAGATGCCGGCGTCGACAGTGACCTTGGTGCCCGGGGCGTAGTACTTCTCCGGACGCCAGTGCGCGGTCTGGTCGTCGATCCAGTTCCACGAGCCGACGGCCTTGGGCGCGGTGACGACCTTCATCCGGTTCTCGGCGGTGGCCTTGTCGGTGACCGGTTCGTCGAAGCGCGCGACGATCACCATGCCGACGCCGTAGGTGGCACCGTCCTGCAGGGGGGAGTAGTTCGTGCCGTTGAGGTAGACGCGGGCCTGATAGCCGGGGGTCACCGTGGAGAACGTGGTGGTTTTGCGGGTCGGCATGCCGCCGGGGCCGCGCGCGTCGACCTTGAGGGTGTAGGTGCGGCCGTAGCCGAGCGTGGTGGTGGGCTTCCACGTCCTGGCGTCGGGGGTGAGGACGCCGGGGATCTCCTTGCCGGCGTCGTTGAGCATCGTCACGCGCGCCACGGTGCCGGTGTCGGCGGTGACCATGACCCGGGCCAGCGGGTCGACCTCGGCGTCGGGCTTGGGAACGATGGTCAGCCTGGCCGGCTCGGTGGGTGAGGGCTGCGGCGCACCTTGGGGTGCGGCCGCCAACGTCTGGCAGTGCTCGGCGCAGTCCGGCAGGGCCGAAACAACGACACCACCCGACACGGCCAACACAGCAAGTGCGACCGCCAGGTAGGCACGACGAACAGACGTCAACTTCACTCCAATGTGGTTCGGCGAGGGCCTGATTGATCAGGGCGTGATCAGTGTCTCAATGGTAGCCGGGCACGCTTCAGCGCGAGCACAAGGCCCACGGGATGTGGGCGAGTCGTGACGGTGTCGTTGCGTCAGCCGACGCCACGCTCGAGGTAGTCCATCGCCGCGGCGGGTTCCTCGGCGACGAACACCAGCTCATCCAGCGGCACGGGCAGGAACCCGTCCTGCTCCATCCGGCGCAACTGGATCATCAGGCCGTCATAGAACCCGGCGGTGTTAAGCAGCACGACGGACTTGTCGTGGCGCCGGTGCTTGCGCAGTTCCAGGATCTCGGTGGCCTCGTCGAGGGTGCCGAGCCCGCCGGCCATCACCACCAGTGCGTCGGAGCGCTCCAGCAGCATTGCCTTGCGTTCGGAGAGATCGGCGGTGATCACCATCTCGTCGGCGCCTGTCCTGGCCTGCTGCCGCAGGAACTCGACCGAGATCCCGACCAGACGGCCGCCGCCGGCCTGCACTCCATCGGGCACGACCTTCATCAAGCCCTTGTCGGAGCCACCCCAGACGAGCGTATGGCCGCCCTTGCCGAGGAGTTCGGCGAATTCGCGCGCCGGTTCGGTATAGCGCTCATCGAGGTCGGCGGCGGACAGGAAGACACAGATGTTCATCGGGAACTTTCGGCGGCACGTTGGGGAGGACGGATGTCTCTACCGTGGCATAGCGTGGCCGCCATGGTTGACCCGGCTGAGCAGCTGTCGACGATCCTGGCCGAGCACGGGCCGTTGGACGAGGACGAGATCAAACGGCGATTGCGCGCCGCCGGTGTCGCGGATCCGGATGCCGTCGTCTACGACGCCCTTCACATGATGAACAGCCCGGCAGGTCAGTTGACCGATGACCGGTGGGTGTGGCTGCCGACGCTGCTGAGCGGCCGGGTGTTCACGCATCGTCTCGAGGCGCCCGAGGTCGCCCACAACATGCTCACGGTGACCCCGGATCTCGGCGCGCTCACCGATCTCTTCGAACACGAGCCCTACCATCGGTTCGCCGACGGTGCACCCGCGACGGTATTGATGGTCGGCTACGACGACGAACTGCTCGCGGAGCAGGGCATCCCAGAAGACGTGGTGCCCGAGGGCGGCGTGCTGTTGTTGCCGTTGGGAGCGCTACGCGCGTCGGGCGCGACCGTGGGAGATCTGGTCGGGATCCGGCTGAGCCCGCAGGGGCTCGTGATCGAGCGGGTCACGGTGGCGGCCGCCACGAATGTCGGAGCCCAGTTGGCCGCAACCCTCGATGTCGACGAGCCCGTGGACGCCGGCGCCGCGGTGTGGACCGCGTGCGTCCAAGACCCGACATTGTTCACCTCACCGCTTCCGCCCGTGTCGGAGATCGTCGACGACTACGGAATGGTCCGCGACAGGCACTTGCTCGCACCCGCGGGTTTCGATTTCGGGCCTTGGCGTTTCAAACTCGACTGCGAACTGCTGGCGACGCGGTATGAACTCGAACGGACCGACGCGATCGCGGTGCACGCTCTGGCCGCTGCGTGTGAGCAGCTGTCGGATCTGGTCGACGACGCCGGCGCGATCGAAGTCCAGGCGGCCGAGGACGGAGAGCTCCTGGCCGAATTCGGGGCCTTCCTCGCCGATCCGTTCTTGGCGGATGTGTTTCTGGCGGAGACGGTTCGCAGCGGACGGGTCTCGGCTCTCGCGTTGCGTTTGTTCGCCGAGTCGCTGGAACCCATGGTGCCGCGACAGGCCCGGGTGGCGTTTCGTTGGTTGCGGGGCGTCGCGCTCGAGCGGATCGGTGACATCGCCGGCGGCGAACGCGAACTGCTCGCAGCTGAGTCGATGGACACGGACTGGCCGCTGCCGTTGTTCGAGCTGGCCCGGTTCGCCTCCGATCGCGGCGACGCCGAACGTGGCCTGGCGTTGCTGCGTCGCGCAGAGGCCGCGCCGGACCATCCGCTGCTGGAACTGTTGGGGCGGTACCGGGCCGCGCCACGCACCGACCTCGGCCGCAACGAGCCGTGCTGGTGCGGGTCGGGCCGCAAGTACAAGAAGTGCCATCTTGGCAACGAACAGCTGCCCTTGGCGGAGCGCGCTGCCTGGCTTTATGCCAAGGCCGCCCAGCACGTGGAGCTGAGCGACTGGAAGGAGCTGCTCATCGAGGTGGCCTTCGAACGCAGCCGATACGACGACGACCCTGGCGCACTGACCGATGCGCTGGCCGACCCGTTGGTGATGGACGCGGTCCTGTCCGAGGGCGGCGCCTTCGAGGATTTCCTGGACATTCGGGGATCCCTGCTGCCCGACGACGAGCGACTTCTGGCCGACCAATGGTCGCTGTCGGAGCGGTCGGTGTTCGAGGTCGAACAGGCGAAGCCCGGCGTGGGAGTTACCGTGCGCGATGTCCGCACCGGCGATGTCCACGAGGTACGCGAGCGGTTGGCCAGCCGCCAGCTCAAGCCCGGGCTGCTGGTCTGTACCCGAGTGCTGCCGGCCGGGGACACCGCCCAGTTCTTCGGCGGGCTGGAAGTGATCCCGCTGCACCTGCGGGACCCGCTGGTGGAGTTGCTGGACTCCGAACCCGATGCAGAGGAGCTGGTGGCCTTTCTGACTGCGCGATTCGCACCGCCGACGTTGGTCAACACCGAGGGCGACCCGATGGCGATCTGCGAGGCCACCGTGCGGGTCAGCGACCCGGCCGCGGTTGAGGCCGAGCTCGACGCCAACTATCAGAGGCTTGACGGCGACGGACCACCGCGGTGGCATGAGTACGTCACCACGCACGGCATGCAACGGGTCCGGGCCACATTCGCCCTCGAGGGGAACAAGTTGCGCGTGGAGACCAACAGCGAAAAGCGAATGGACAATGCGCTTTCCACGCTGGAGAGCCTGGACCCCGGTTTAGAGGTCCTCGATGACACGCGGCAGCTGGTGGGCGATGTCCGCGATTTGTCCGATCGGTTTCCGGGTGACGACGCGGACGTGCTTGATCCCGACGATCCCGAGGTGGCCGCCGCCCTCGACGCGTTCGTCCGTGAGTACGAAGCCAACTGGCTCGATCAACCGATCCCAGCCCTCAACGGCTACACACCGCGGCAGGCCGCCGACGATCCAACCCGCCGCGGTGACCTGATCAAGCTTCTCGACAGCTTCCCGGCCGGAGCAACCGCCCGGGGCGCGATGGACGTCGACCGGCTGCGGGCCGCACTGGATTTAATGTAAGACCAGGTTGGTATCAAACCGGTATCATCGCGCCATGGGCATGACTCTGCGGACCAGTGACGAGCAGACCGAGGCGCTGCGTCGGCAGGCCGCCGCCGAAGGCCGCTCGATGCAGGCTGTCGCGCTGTCGGCGATTGACGAGTACATCGCTCGACGCACGCATCAATCCAAGGTGCAATCAGTTCTGCAGCGCGTGGTGGCCGAGGAGGCCGGGGTTCTGGAGCGTCTGAAGGACGCATGATCGAGTACCTGGATCTCGATGACCTCTTGGAAGTTGCACGCCACGCTGTCGGAGCCGACGTGAAAGTCGGAGACTACGGATTGCTCGAATCGGCGCTGGCCCGACCGCGGGCATCGGTGTTCGGCGATGACGCTTACCCCGACCTGCATCTCAAGGCCGCGGCCCTGCTGCATTCCCTGACCCGCAACCACGCACTTGTCGACGGCAACAAACGGCTGGCGTGGACGGCCTGCCTGACCTTTCTCGGCGTCAACGGGCAGCGGATCGCGGCGCCTGAAGACGACCGCTTCGATTTCGTGATCCGGGTCGCCACCGGCGCCGAGTCCGACCTCGACGACATCGCCGCACAGCTTCGCGCGTGGAGCCACCCTTCGGGATAGCGGGCTTCGACGTCCTCGATTACGGGTTTGCCCCCAAACCCCCATACCATCGCTAGTCGAGATGACCGAAAAAGCCCTCGAAGATGCCCCGGCGACCCCGCCCTCCAACACCGCCCAAGCTGCCAAGATCGCGGCCGAGGCCGCCCGTCGCCGCACCTTCGCGGTCATCAGCCACCCTGACGCCGGTAAGTCCACGCTCACCGAGGCGCTGGCGCTGCACGCCCGGGTGATCACCGAGGCCGGCGCGATCCACGGCAAGGCGGGCCGACGCTCGACGGTGTCCGACTGGATGGACATGGAGAAGGCCCGCGGCATCTCGATCACCTCGACGGCGCTGCAGTTCCCGTACCGCGACTGCGTCATCAACCTGCTCGACACCCCCGGGCACGCCGACTTCTCCGAGGACACCTACCGCGTGCTGACGGCTGTGGACTGTGCGGTGATGCTCATCGACGCCGCGAAGGGCCTCGAGCCGCAGACGCTGAAGCTGTTCCAGGTGTGTAAGCACCGGGGCATCCCGATCATCACGGTGATCAACAAGTGGGACCGCCCAGGCCGCCATGCGCTGGAGTTGATGGACGAGATCCACGAGCGGATCGGGCTGCGCACCACTCCCCTGACCTGGCCGGTGGGCATCGCCGGTGATTTCAAGGGTGTGATGGACCGCCGGGCCGAGAAGTTCATCCGGTTCACCCGCACCGCGGGTGGCGCCACCGCCGCCCCCGAGGAGCACATCGCCGCCGCCGACGCCCACGCCGCGGCCGGCGATGACTGGGACACCGCGGTCGAAGAGTCCGAGCTGTTGTCGATGGACGGCTCCGACTACGACCGGGAGACGTTCCTTTCCGGCGAGTCCTCCCCGGTGCTGTTCACCTCGGCCGCGTTGAACTTCGGCGTGAACCAGTTGCTCGATGTGCTGGTGGAGTTGGCCCCGGCGCCCAGCGGGTCGGTCGATGTCGACGGTGTGCGGCGGGCGGTCGATTCGCCGTTCAGCGCGTTCGTGTTCAAGGTGCAGGCCGGCATGGACAGCTCGCACCGCGATCGCATCGCCTATGCGCGGGTGGTCTCAGGGACGTTCGAGCGCGGCGACGTGCTCACCCACGCCGCCACCGGCAAGCCGTTCGTCACCAAGTACGCGCAGTCGGTGTTCGGTCAGCAGCGTTCGACGCTCGACGACGCGTGGCCCGGCGATGTGATCGGGTTGGCCAACGCCGCGGCGCTGCGCCCCGGCGACACCCTGTACCGCGACATCCCGGTGGTGTACCCGCCGATCCCGAGCTTCTCCCCCGAGCACTTCGCGGTCGCCCGCGGCACCGACCCGAGCAAGCACAAGCAGTTCCGCAAGGGCATCGAGCAGCTCGAGCAGGAAGGCGTCGTGCAGATCCTGCGCTCGGACAAGCGCGGCGACCAGGCGCCGGTGTTCGCCGCAGTCGGACCGATGCAGTTCGAGGTGGCCGCCCACCGGATGGCCACCGAACTCAGCGCGCCGATCGCACTGGAGAACCTGCCCTATCAGGTCGCGCGAGTTGTCTCCCCGGAGGACGCCGACTTCGTGAACCGTCAGGTGTCAGCCGAGGTGTTGACCCGCAGCGACGGGGTCATGCTCGTGCTGTTCTCGACGCCGTGGCGGCTGGAGGGTTTCCAGCGCGACAACCCCGACATCAAGCTGGGGTCGTTGGTCGCCGCTGAGGGGTAGTGCGAGACCGGCCGTCAGGTTTACCCTCGCCTGATATGGCTGGGGCGAAGACTCGGGACCTCGTTGTCGTCATCGCGCTCAAAGACTGGACCTGCACCTCATGCGGCGGAACTGGCGACATTCTGTCCATGGAGGACGCGGGCCCGGTTTGCCTGGTGTGCGCCGACCTCGGGCATCTTGAGTTCCTTCCCGCCGGTGATGCCGCGCTGACGCGGCGAGCAACGAAGGCAAGCGACCTGCACGCGGTGGTAGTGCGTTGGAGCAGATCGCGCAAACACTATGAGCGGCAAGGGATCTTAGCCGAACCCGAGGCGATCGAACTCGCTGAACAAGAGTGCCTGTCCGACGCCGAGGTCCGCGCCCGCCGACGGGAACGTGACCGGGTGCGGCGCAGCGACGAAGACTTGCGATTCCAGGCCGATTTCGCCGCGGCGATTCTCGACCAGTTTCCGCGCTGCCCAGCCCGCCGCGCCGACATCGTCGCCCGCCACGCGGCTGCCCGTGGCAGTGGGCGGGTCGGGCGCAGCGCTGCCGGGCGTGCGCTCGACCCCGATGCCGTACGCCTCGCAGTCACGGCGTCGGTACGTCATGAGGACACCGACTACGACGAACTGCTCATGTCCGGTGTTGACCGGCGTACAGCTCGGGATCGGGTGTACGACGCCGTGGACGCGGTGCTCGACAGTTGGCGGTGACAGCCGGCGGTACTAAACGTCAGCCCCACCAGAACGAGGCGGCGATGATGCAGTACAACGCGATCAGCGCCGCACCTTCCAGCCACGTCGACTCCCCGTCGAAGGCAATGATCGCCGCCAGCACGACGGCGACCAGCAGCGCGACGATCAGCATCGGCCCGAACACCAGGGTCAGTGAGGCGAGCCCGAAGATCTGGCTCACCAACACGAGCACCGGCGCCAACACGAGGGCGATCTGAATCGGGCTGTTGAGGATGATCGAGAAGGCGTACTCCGACTGGTTTTTGGCGGCCAGTTGCACACCGACGACGTTTTCCACCGCGTTGCCCGCGATGGCCACGATCACCAGACCGGCGAATGCCTGCGAGATGTGGAGCGAGTCCATCGCCGGTTCCAGCGCGGCGACAAACCAATCGGAGACGAACGCGGCCAATCCGCCCGCAATGGCGAGCATGCCGATCGCCAAACCGACCGGCCAACGCGGCTGTTCTTTGTGCGGCTGGGGCACCGGCTCGCCGGTCTTGTCCTCGCTGGTCTTGTTCTTGTCGCGGCTCAGCGAATACGGCAGCGACAATCCGAACAGCACCAGCAGGACGACCGACACGATCATCGAGAACGACACTTCGTGCTCGGAGGCGGGTGCGTGCACCTCGTGGGCGATCGACGGAATCGCCATGGCCGTCACCGACAGCACCATCAGCACGAGGATGGTCCGGACCTGGGCGGAGCCGAGCTTCTGCGGGCCGTGCTTCAGTCCACCGACCAGGAACGCCAGGCCCAACACCAGCAGCAGGTTGGCGAGGATCGAACCGACGAGTGCGGCGCGCACCACGTCGACCAGTCCGGCCTTGAGCGCGAAGATGCAGATGAACAACTCCGGCAGATTGCCGAGTGCGGACTGCAGGACGCCGGTGGCTCCGGGGCCGAACCGGTCACCGAGTTGGTCGACGGCCAGCCCGACCAGCGAGGCCAATACCGTGACGGCCAGTGCACTGACGACAAAACCGACCAGGTGCGGCCAGCCACCGTAATGGGACAGCCCGGCCACCACACAGATGGCCAGGCCACCGAAGATCAACAGCTTGTCGGATCGGATGAAGACCGCCGTCATGCGCGTCATCTTGTCACCTCGACCCGCTCACCGGCGGGAACCGGAACTATCCTGTCAACGCCTCCGCCGCCGGGCCGAGATCGAGGAACACCGTCTCACCGTTGGCGTCGTCGAGCCCGTCGTTGTCGGTGACCACGTACAGGTCCTGGTTGCCGGCGATCGCGAAGCCTTCGACCTTCTCCTGCACATAACCGTTGGTGGCCTGCAGATCCGGCACCAGATTGCGGGCCAACGTCTTCGGCAGAACGTTCGGCTTGTCGGCAGCGGACGTCACGCCCGGGCCGTCGGGAATCGTCACGCGGTACAGCGCTTTGAGCCGTGCGTCGGGTCCGTTGAGTTTGTCGCGCTCAAGGATCAGCAATTCACCGTTGTGGACGGCGATTTCGGAGACACCGATCCAGTCGTCCTTGGTGTCGGTGGACTCCAACTGGTAGCCGAACCATTCCCACTTGTCCCCTGCCGGTGTGTAGCGCCCGATGCGGACCACGCCCGACGGGTCGGACTTGAGCTCACGTTGCAGCGCCACCCAGACGGCGTCTCCATCGACAGCGACTCCTTCGAAGCCCTGGCTACCCAGCTGGGCGGCAATGTCTTTGGGCAGCGGCACCCGCTTCTCGATCCGGCCGTCGGCGGCGACGTAGACCAATTGGTTGCCGGGGCCGTCTTCGCCTTCGACCGCCAGTACGAAACCGCCGGCGGGTCGGGCAGATACGCCCTCGGTGTCCAGGGTGGCCGGCTTGCCGTCCTCGGTGATGGGCAGTTGGGTGTCGATCAGCGCGGGCTTCTGTGCTGCGTCCAGGCCAAGGATGCGGGCCGGGCCGTAGGCGCTGTCAGTGGCGGTGTAGAGCCGGTTGCCGTCTTGCGGGTCGGCCGACAGTGCTCCGAGAGCGCCCCAGCCGATCGGCTTGCCGTCGATGTCGCCGGACACAATGGATGGAAAGTCCGGTTTGCCTTCGGCTTTGAAAGCGTCGCCGTAGCCGTAGAGGTTGACCGCGGCTCGCACGTGGGCCTCGGCGTCGTCGGCCTCCGAGGAGATCGCCAGCAGGTTGCGCGACGGGATCGGCAGCACCCCTTCGGGGCCGGGGGTGGTCGGCAGGATCTGCCGGAACTTCGGAGCGGCCGGTTCACTGACGTCGTACACGGCGACGAAGTTGCTGCGCTCCGATGCGATCAGCGCGGTGGGGCGGCCACCGATGGTGGTGATGGCCAGGCCTTCCGGCTCGGGGCCTTTGGCCTCGGCGCGCCCTTCGATGTGCAGGCCGGTGCGCACCGCGAGTTGTTCGAAGGAGTTCCCGGCGTCCCACACCACCTTGCCGGTGTTGGCGTCGAAGATCGTCCAGCCGCGGGTGCCGCCCTTCCAGTCGCCTTCGTTGGCGGTGGCGAAGTAGTCGTCGCCGATCCAGCCGATGGCGTCGGGCTCCCGCGGGGTGTCTTTGATCGAACCGGTCTGATCGATCGCGTCGTCTTCTTTGGTGTCGATGCCGTCGACGGATTGGCTTCCGGCGCTGAAGATCTTGGTGACCGTGCCGGTGTGGCCGTCGAGGACGGCGATGCCGTTGTTCTCCTGCAGCGTCACCGCGACCTGGCCGCGGGAGTTGATGCTGACGTATTCGGGTTCGAGGTCTTCGGGGGTGTCCAGACCGGCTTTCCGCGCCGCGTCGACATCGAAATCCACCTTGCGGGGCGTCCAGCTGTTCGGCGCGCCCGTGAGGTCGATCAGTTGCACGAATCCGGTCGGCGGCTGGGGCAGGCCGCCTTCCTCCTTGCCCGGCGGGGTGAACTCCTCGTTGCGCTGGTTCTCCATGGCGATCGCGGCGAACGTGCCGTCGGGGCTGATGGCGATCGAGTCGGGCTGACCGCCCAGGTCGATGCTGTGCACGGGGGTGCGGTCGGCGGTCCGGACGATATCGACGCGGCCGGAGGGGTGCGCGAAGTCGCCGCCGGTGGTGTCGACGACGACGAGGACGTGGTCTTTCACGGCCGCCACCGACGTCGGCTGGTCGTCCTTATGGCCCAGCTCGGTGAGGGAAAGCGTGCCTTTGCCAACGGGTTTGGCGGGATCTGTGATGTCGAGGAAGCCGATGCGCTTGCCGGCCGCGTCGGTGTAGATGACCGTGTTGCCGTCGGGGGTGACGGTGGAGATCTCGGCGACGGTCTCCTTCTCCGCCGGATCCTCAGCAGGTTTGTTGAGGTACACCGGGTACGTGGCGGTGCGGTGGTAGCGGTCCGCGTCGGGCAGGTTCCAGTCGATCGGCGACGTCGCCTTCGGGGTGCTCGATTCTGGCTTGCGGTCCTGCGTGGTGCAGCCCGCCAGGATCAGCGCTGCCGCCGTGGTCAGTGCTGCGGTCCGTCTCGCCGTTGTCATTCGTCACCCTCTTCAGTTGTGCCGGTGCGTCGCACGAGCCTGCCTCGCACAGGTGACTGACAGGGATTGCACAGATGAACGGAGAGCGACGCGTGGCTACAGCGGCGCCGAGAGCGGGCCGAGCACCTGGCACTGCGGCGCGATCTCCGCGATGCCCATCCAACCGCCGCATGCCCGGCCGGTGGACACGTAGGTCGCTCCGGGCCGGTAGGGCGTGCGCACCTGCGCCGGTTGAGCTCCCCTGCCCTGGTTGCATTGGATGGGTGAGGCGTTGTCCTGACGCTGCACGCAGGCGACGCTGAAGCGCGGATCTGCCGGCGCTCCGCACGCGTCCGGCGATACGGTCACGCTGACCATGTCGGCGCCGTCGACATGAACGACAGCGGGCGGCGACAGCGTGAAGGAGCATGGCGGCGCCGGATCGGCGTGGGCCACCGGCGCGGTGACGCCCGTGAACCCCGCGATCACGACCCCTGACAACAGCACCAAACTGGCCCGAGCCATGTGCCGATCATAGTTCGCGCGGCCCGTTTGATCAGGAGAGTTCGACTCCGTCGGCACCGGTATGCGAAAAGTCGTCGCCGACATACAACAGGGGTTCGCCGGTCACATCGGCTAGCGCGTAGGAATAGCAGTCACCGAGATTCAGTCCGGCGGGGTGGCCGCTACCCCGCCCGAACTCGCGGTAAGCACGCGTCGCGCTCGCGGCCTGCTCGGCGTCGAAGGGCACCGTCTCGATCCCCAGCTGATCGATCAGGCGCTCGACCCGGCGGAAATCTTCGGGCGACAACCGCCGCATGAGTACAGCAGCAACTTCGACGAGTGAGGCCGCCGAGATCTTCGGCGCAGACGCATCGAGCACAGCGTCGACGAGCGCGTCGCGTTGGGGCTCATCGAGCGCGATGGCGACGATCGCCGAGGTATCGACGATCACACGGGCAACCCGTGGTCGTCATACAGTTCGTGCTCCTCCCGGCGTATCCGCTGCTTCTGCCGACCGGTCAGCGACCGGTCCAAGTCGCCTAGCAGCCGATCGACTTGTGCGCGCCGAGCATTTCGACCGCGGCTCGCTTCGAGCTCAGCAAGTTTGGAACGGACTGCTTCCTCAACTGCACTGGTCTGACTGAGACCCGTGTGGCGCGCGAGCTCACGCACCAGTGCCACTGTCTGCTCGTTCTTGATGTTCAGACTCATGGTAGAAGTCTACCCCCAGAGGGTAGATATCTCCCACATCAACCAGGTCCGATGGTGACCAACGACGCCACCACCCCACACAAGTACTCGACCTCGGCGCTGGACGGTTGCATCTCGAAGGCATGCACGTGGCAGGCGACGCTGAGGCGGTTCCACGCGAGCGCCGCCCGGTCGGCGGCCTCGGCGGTGTCCAGGGACTTGAGCACGACGAGCTTGCTGCGCGAATTCGCCCCGGGAGCGTCCACCTTGAGGGCAGCGCATCGCTGATCGATGATCTCTTCCAGGGCCTGACGGGCCAGGAACGCCGCCACCCGGGACGACAGCCCCTCGGCCGCGCCGGGAGACCGCAGAACACGTTGCGCCTGGCCGAGCAGGTCCATGGCACTCATCGGACTCATCGCAACGCCAGCACGTCGAGCACCGTTTTCTCCAGATCCCGGGCATCGTGGATGGAGACCGGTTTCGCGTCGCCGTGCGCGCCGGCGTTGCAGATCCGCAGTGCCCGTTTGCGTTCCGGCTTGAGCCATTGCGTCAGATCGACCTGTGGGTCGCCGTGGATCGCCAGCGCCAGCCGGTTCGAGGTCTTCTTCGCTGCCGCCCATTTGTCCTCGGATTCGGTGAGTGCGCAGCCGGCCAGTGCCTGCTTGGCATAGAAGGTCTGCTTGGCAGCGGATTCCAACGCCATCCGGAACAGCGCCGGCGCGGCCCGGCCTTTGATGTCCTCGGGCATCTTGGCGTCTTTGATCAGCGCGAAGATGTCGCCGACCTGACGCAGCGCTGGATTCACGTTGTCACGCACGGTGACTCGCGACCCCGTCTCACGGACCACTTCGATGAGCCGGGCGTCGACCCCGGTTTCCCGGATGACCGAGGCCAGCCGGTCGTCGTGGGAGAAGACGATGACCTGATGGGTCTTGGCGATCTCGCAGAGCACCTGGACGAATCCGTCGATCTTCGACGGGTCCATCGCCTGGATGGGGTCATCGAGGACCACGAAGCGGAACGGACTCTTCGCTGAGGTCGCGCGCGGCAGGAACAACGCCAGTGCCAGCGCGTGCAGTTCGCCCTGGCTCATCACCGAGAGCGCCTTGGTGGGCTTGCCGTCCACGGCGCCTTCGAGCACCACCTTGCGCCGGGTGGACGTCCCTTCCAGGGAGATCTCGACGAGGTCGACATTGCTTTCCTGGCGGAGCTGGTGCCAGATGTCGCGGGCTTGGGCGGCAATGGGTTTGAGCCGCAGATTGCGGAAGGCAGCGGCATGCTCGTTGACCCACTTCTTGGCCTTGGAAACGGCGTTGAGCTCGTCGTCCACAGCCCGGGCCTGCTCTTCGAGGCCAACCCAGCCACCCAGCTGGGCCGCCAGTGGCGCCCATGCGGTCTCGCGTCGCGCGAGTTCGTCGGCTGCTTCGGCGCGCAGCGATTCGGCGGTGGCGATCACCTCGGTCAGCGTCGACTCGGCGTGCGCCGCGAGCGCGTCGTCGCCGACCGGGATCTTCCGTGCCGCGGCCACCGCGTCGTTGTAGCCCACAAGGGCTGCGAGTTCGACGCCGGGCACTGCGGCCGCCGAGGTCAGTCCCTGGATCAGGGCGGTGACATTCGCCCGAGCGGTTTTGAGTTGTTGTGCCGTGGCACGGTATTCGTCCAGCAGTTCTTCGCTCTGCGCGATGCTGTGCTGAGCAGCCGTGGCCCAGTCCGCGTCGAGGCGCCCCTGCGCGCACACCGGGCAGTCGGTGTCACCGCCCTGATGGTGAAATCGCAGCGCGGTCCGCAGCAGGTCGACGCGTTGACTGGTGAGGTCGATCGCGGCGGTCGCGGAGTCGGCCGCGGCTTTGGTGGCGGTGCGTAGTTGCCGCGTCACCTCCTCGACGCTGTCGATGGTCGGCGTCTCCAGCTGGGCAACAGTCCGCAGGGCAGGCATCACGTCGGTGCGGGCCTCGCCCCCTCCGGTGGCCAGAGCCCGCACATCATCCAGTGGCACACGGTGTTTGCGCAGGAGCTTGGCGGCGCGTTCGGCGCGTTCATCGGACTGCCCGGCCAACGCAGCCTGCACGCGCTTGCGTTCCGCGTCTGCGGTGTCGCTGGCGGTCCTGATCTCCTTGAGCCTTGCGGCCAGCAGCTTCTCGGTGTCGGCGAGCGCGTCGAGCCCCAGCAGTTTGGCCAGCGCGTCGTACAGTGCCGATGGCCCGCCGTCGAACAGTCGGCCGAGTTCCTCGTAGGACAGCAGCGGTCGGTGCAGTTCGAGGGCCCGCGTCCAGCCCAGTGCCGCGGTGCCGTCGACCCGCTTACCCCCGCCGGCCTGTGTCCAGGTGGTGCAGTTGTCCAGCTTCGCGCCCTGGCCCCAGTCCACTCCGACGGTGAACGGACCGGCCGCCTCGCGGGTGAACCCGACCTGGATCTGGCACGGGTCGGGGTGGTGGAGGTTCTGCCAGGCCTCGGCCCACAGGCTCTCCTTCTTGTTCCAGCGGTAGCTCGTGCCGGTGAGCGTGAGCTCCAGCGCCTCGGCGAAGCTGGATTTTCCGGAACCGTTGCGGCCACTGACCACCATCAGACCCGGAGCCGGGAACAGGTCCAGCCGCGCCGACGGGCCGACACCGCGGAATCCGGAGACCGCGATCGAGCTGAGAAATGTTGGCGCCGGACTGGTTTCCGCGGCGTCGTCGGTGCCGCCGGACACCTCCGCCAGGGCGCTCAGCACGACGTCCTTGGCCCCGTCGGACAGCGCGTCGTCGGCTCCGAGGAGTTCCAAGATGACGTCGTGGACGGACTGTTCGGCACCTGCGGCGGGCCTACCCTCTTGCGGCATGCAACGATTTAACAGCCTTCATCCGACAAATTTGTCGGGACCGTCAGTCCGGCGTTGTGCGGGCCACCTCAGCCCTTGAGCCACCGGCCGATCTCGTAGCACAGGACATACAGCACCGCCGGTGCGCAGTACAACGGAATCGACACCACGGCGAGCACGACAGCAGGCACGTACTGGCGCCGGAATCGCGGAAAATCTCCCGCCATGTCGACGAATCCGATGATCGCCGCGCCCAGCGCGAAGATGCCCGCCGCGACGGCGGGCCGACCGGTCCACCCCTCGACCCACACGACGTAAGCGCTGGCCCCGACCAAGATCGCCAGCAACCACCACACCGTCGACGCCCTCAGCTTTCCGTAGCTGAGTGCCGATCCGCCGTCCTCATCGTCCTCGGGCGGATCCGGTTTCCGGTCGCTGCTCGATGCGGCGTAGATGGTGTTGCCGATCTTGAGGAACGGCGTTCTGAAGAAGGCCATCATCACCGACATCGACGCGGCGAAGCCGGCGATCCCGAGCGCCCGGGCGGGGTCCTGTTCGCTGGTGGCAAGGGTCATCAGCAGCCCGCCGGCCAGCCAGCACAACCAGTAGATCCGCCGCTCGAGGCGGCGATCATCGATGAAGATGCCGTACCCGACGCCGACGAGGACGATCGTGACGCCGACCCAGAAGACCCCGTCAATCGTCCCGCTCGGTTGCATGCTGGAAAGACTAGGTGTCATACCTCGGTGCGATGATGAACGGCTATCGCGAAGACAGATAGGGGGCCGGATGAACGAGGGCTACGACATCATCGGCGACGTCCACGGATGCGCCACCCAGCTGGAGGCGCTGCTGACCGAGCTCGGCTACCGGAAGCGCAGCAGCACAAGCGAATACCGGCATCCCGAGCGTCAGGCGATCTTCGTCGGTGATCTGATCGACCGCGGCGACGAACAGCTGCAGGTGCTGCAGACCGCCAAGGACATGGTCGATGCCGGAAGCGCACGGATCGTGATGGGCAATCACGAGTTCAACGCGCTCGCCTATGACACCGAGTGGCCGCTCGGGAGCGGGAGGTTTCTGCGGGCCCACGATGACCCGGACAGCCCGTGGTCGGCGAAGAACACCAAGCAGCATGCGGCGTTTCTGGCCCAGGTCACAGGTGCCGACCGGCGTCGGTATCTGGACTGGTTCGCCACGATTCCGCTGTGGCTGGACTTGGGTGACCTGCGCGTCGTGCATGCGTGCTGGCACCCGGACTCGATGGCGGTGGTGGCCCGGCAATGCGGTTCGACCGCGCCGTTCACCGAACGGGACCATCTGGTGGCGGCCACCGCCGAAGGCGATCCGCTGTATCAGGCGGTCGAGACGCTGCTGAAGGGGCCCGAGATCAGTCTGCTCGACCACGGTCAGCGCAAGTACCTCGACAAGGACGGGATCCCGCGCGGCAATGCGCGCATGCGGTGGTGGAACAGCGATGCCGTCACTCTGCGTGACTTTGCCGAGATGGGCGGAAATTTCACCACCGAGGCAGGCGAACCGTACCCGCCGCTGCCTGAACTGGACCTGTCAGGAAACGATCTGTCCTACGTCTACCCGCCGGGGGTCCCGGTGTTCTACGGGCATTACTGGCGGCAGGGCTCCCCGGAGCATCTGCACGACTGGACGGAGTACACCGCGTGTGTGGACTTCAGCGCGGTGAGAGGCGGGGCGCTGACCGCGTATCGATGGTCATCGGGCGAGACGCGGATCAACCCAGCCAATTACGTGCCGTTGGTCTCCTGACCGCCGACGACCGCGTGAATACGGCCCTGCGGGTAGGGCAGGTTGATGCCGTTCTCGTCATAGGCGCGCAGGATTTCGCGACGGAGCTTGCGCTGCACCGACCATTGCGCGTTCGGTCGGGTCTTCAGCGTCATCCGCAATGTGAGCTGGTCTGCCGCCAGCGACTGCACACCGAGCATCTCCGGTTCGCCGATGACCTTGCCGGCCATCGACGGATCGGAGATGACCTCGTGGGCGGCTTCGACGGCGAGCTGTTCGGCGCGATCCACATCCGCGGTCAGCGCGACCGGTACCTCGAGGCGGGCCACTGCGTAGTCCTGGCTCATGTTCCCGACGCGGGCGATCTCGCCGTTGCGGACGTACCAGAGCGTGCCGTCGATGTCGCGGACGGTCGTGATCCGCAGCCCGACAGACTGCACCTCCCCGGACACCTCGCCGAGGTCGACGTTGTCGCCGACGCCGTACTGGTCCTCCAGCAGCATGAACACGCCGCTGACGAAATCGCGGACCAGGTTCTGGGCGCCGAAGCCGATGGCGAGCCCGACCACGCCGGCCGAGGCGATGAACGGTGCGATGTTCACCCCGAGCACGCTGAGGAGCGCCAGCACGACCCAGACCAGCAGCACAATCGACACCGTCGATTTGAGCACCGAGCCGATGGTCTGCGCGCGCTGCTGACGGCGCTCGGCCGCCCGTATACCGTTGGTCGTCGCTGAGGCTCGATCACGCAAGTAGCGCAGCAGTGGAGGTTTTTTCGCTTGCCCTTCCAGTTCCGTGCTACTGGATTTCTTGGTCCTGCCGGTGGTCGCGCGGTCGATCATGCGATGCAGCAAATACCGAATGATTAACGCAACGACGATGTACGCCGCGACTCGAACCGGAACCTCGATCAGCCAATGTCGATTGGTCTCTGTCCATTCGAAAGCCTGGTTGTACACAGCCATATTTTCGACCGTACGGCAGAACTGACGCCCACGTCGAACGAGGACAGCAGCTTACGTCGGCAACACAGCAAACCGCTTATACACCAGTCGGATTCGACCTCACGTCGACGCAGCGCGCCGGAACAGCTCGGCGGGGCGCCCGCGGCCGCCGGCGGTGAAGTCGCCGGTCGCTTCGAGTTGATCGACCATCGCGCGCCGGAAGTTGTCGCGCTGCAGCGGATGTCCCGCAACCGCTTCGTGGGTCAGCCGCAGGTCACGCAGGCTGAACGTGTCCCCCAGCAGGTGGTCGGGGTCCGGAGACTTTTCGTAGCGGGCCCGTACGTCCGCGACGGCCAACTCGATGATGTCGTCGTGGTCGAAGACCAGCCCACCGCGGATATCGGTCGTCACCAGGCGGGTCGTCTCGGCAGCGCGCGTCGCCAGGCGTTCTGCCGGGACAACGGCGAGGTGCGCGACGGACAACACCCGACCCCGGTCGTCGCGCTTCAGCGCGTCGAACACGTGGAGTTGCCGCGGGTTAAGCCCGTGGACGTCGGCCTTGTCCGCCAGCGACCGCCGGACCGCATCGGCGAGGAGCTCCCCCTCGTGCAGGAATGTGCCCGGCAAAGCCCAGCCACGCCCCCGTGTGCGACGGACCTGCAGCACCACCAGGCCGGCGGCGGGGTCGACGGTCAGCACGGCGGTATCGACCGCGACCGAGGGCCGCGGGTAGTCCTCCAGCCCCTTGCCGCTGGTGTCCCGGTACTCGTGCTTGTCCATGTCAGTACCTCAGCGTACAGTTCTTCACTAATTAGCGCGTATTTGCGCAATATCGAGGAGGGGCCATCATGGCATCACTGAACGACCGCGTTGAAGGCGTACTGCTGGGCACCGCAGCGGGCGACGCACTGGGAGCGCCGTACGAGTTCCAGCCGGCGCGCGGACCGGAACTGCCGGTCGAGATGGTAGGCGGCGACCCCTGGGAGCCCGGGGAATGGACCGACGACACCTCGATGGCGATCGCGATCGCGGAAGTCGCCGCCACCGGTGCCGATTTGCGGGATTCCGAGGCGCAGGACGCGATCGCGCGCCGCTGGTACGAATGGTCGCTGGTCGCAAAGGATGTCGGGATCCAGACCCGGTCGGTGCTCCGCGCCGCGGGCCGTGACGGCACCATCACCGCCGCCGCCGCGCGGGCCGCAGCGGCCGACGTTCACGCACGTGAGGGTCGCAGCGGCGGCAACGGATCACTGATGCGGACCGCGCCGGTGGCCATCGCCTACCTCGATGACGAGGACGCCATGGTCGAGGCCGCTCGTGCGATCAGCAGACTCACTCATTTCGAGGCCGATGCCGCCGACGCCACGGTGTTGTGGTGCAGCGCAATTCGTCATGCCGTGCTGACCACCGAGCTCGATGTCCGAATCGGCCTGCACCACCTCGACCCCGATCGTCGTGCCCTGTGGACCAAGCGACTCGACGAGGCCGAGGCTTCCCGTCCCGCGGACTTCCCGAAGAACGGGTGGGTGGTCGGGGCGCTGCAGGCAGCGTGGTCGGCGATCGCCACGACCGCCGCCGACGGTCGCGGTCCCGAGCACCTGCGTCGCGGGATCGATGCGGCCGTCCGCTCCGGGAATGACACCGACACCGTGGCGGCAATTGCCGGCGGACTGCTCGGCGCCGCGTACGGAGCGTCCGCGGTCCCGTTGCAGTGGCGAACCCTGCTGCACGGTTGGCCCGGGATGCGGGCACGTGGACTGGTGAGGTTGGCGACGGCGATCGAACAGAAGAAGCCGAGCACCGACCCGGATTACTCGTGGTCGCGCGCCGACATCCTCGTCGCTCACCCGCATGACCCGGGGGTTCTGCTGGGCAGCGTGGGCGCGTTGCGGAAACTTCCGGCCGAGGTAAGCGCGGTCGTGTCGCTGTGCCGCATCCCGGAAAGCGATGTGCCCGAGGGTATGCCACATGTCGAGGCGCGACTCATCGACAAGACCGACTTCGACGAGAATCCCCATCTGGATTTCGTTCTGCTCGACACGGTGGGTGCCATCGACGAGCTGCGCGCGCAGGGACACACGGTGCTGGTGCACTGCGTCGAGTCCTACAGTCGCACACCCACGGTGGCGGCACTCTACGGTGCGCAGCGCTCGGGGGTCGGAACTAAGCAGGCACTGGCCGACGTACTCGAGGCATTGCCCGACGCCAACCCGAACCTGGTCTTCCGGGAGGCGTTGCGTCGCTTGGGTAATCGTTAAGTTTGCCGGCCTCACCACCACGCGTGGTCGCATACGGTGCACCACCACTTCTCGTCCCTGGGGCAGCAACCGCCGATGTGCAGCCACGGTCCCCACGACTGGGGGTCGGCCGGATCGCCGTACTGGATCGTCTGGGTCCGTAGCCCTCCACACTGCGGACATTCGGGGTTCTGGGCGAACTTGAAGTCGATGAACGACCGGAAGCTTCCGTCGCGCATGCGGTCGCGGCAGCGTCGACAGATGACGGCCGGCCAGTCCGTGGCCACTGCCCGCACCGCCGCGCGGAGCGGTCCCCGTACGCGTGGACTGTCCGCGGTTCGAAGCGGTGAATCCGGGTGCCACCGCGGCAGCGGGTCGACGGTGTGGATGTGCACCAGGTCGCGGGCGTCGGCTTCGGTCAGGTCGATCGGCGCGCCACAGCCGTGACAGTCCCCGTCGAACTTCAGCAGATTGCGTGCGGCCGCCACCGAGGAATGCCCCCAGCGGTTCTCCGGTCCCCCGTACACCGGGCTCTCGTGGATGGCCAGGATCACCCGCTCGGCGTCGTCGTCATCGAGGCGCCAGCTGACGAATGCATCGCTGAGGTCGAGCACCATCGCCAGCGTCGCCAGGTCCACCAGATCGAGGCTGTACGGATTCAGCAGCGCGCCGCCGAAGCCACCCTCGTGGTCGATGCGGGCCAGCCGCGTCACCACCGAAACCGGATCGGTGCCCAGCACGACGACCGCGTAGTCGCCAGGACGTGACTCCCCGAACGCGTAGCGCCACGGGCGGTACGGCGATCGCGGCTCCAACAGCGTGATGATGCCGTCCTTCCAATCTGCGGCTTCGAGGATGTGGAGGCGGTGGTGGACCGTTTGCGACATGCGTCAATTATCCCATTGGGGTACGACAATTCGAGGTTCCGAAAGTTAGCTGACGAGCACACGATGACACCAACTCAGCCGATCCCGTCGCGGCACGGCGGCCGAGTGCCTACCGTGTATGCACCAGCAACCGAGAGGGAGCCGAGTTGGCCGTCGAAAGCTCCGCACACCCCACCACACCGACGCTGCGCGAGCTCACCGTCCGCGGCATCCTGCTCGGCGGCGCGATCACGCTGGTGTTCACCGCCGCCAACGTCTACCTCGGCCTCAAGGTCGGCCTGACGTTCGCCACCGCCATCCCGGCCGCGGTGATCTCGATGGCCATCCTGCGTAACTTCGCCAACCACTCCATCGTCGAGAACAACATCGTGCAGACCGTCGCCTCGGCGGCCGGCACGCTGTCGGCGATCATCTTCGTGCTCCCCGGGCTGATCATGATCGGCTGGTGGACCGGGTTCCCGTACTGGATGACAGTGGCCGTGTGCGCGGTCGGCGGCATCCTCGGCGTGATGTACTCCATCCCGCTGCGTAGGGCCCTGGTGACCGGCTCAGATCTGCCCTATCCGGAAGGGGTGGCCGCCGCCGAGGTCCTCAAGGTCGGCGACAGCACGCGGGGCGTCGAGGAGAACCGCGTCGGCATCCGGGTCATTGCGTTCGGCGCTCTGGTCTCGGCTGGCTTCGGACTGCTGGCCAACCTGAAGGTGCTGGCCAACTATGTCGCGGCGTTCTTCCGCGTCGGGGCAGGCGGTTCGATGTTCGGCGCCAGCCTGTCGTTGGCGCTGATCGGGGTGGGGCATCTGATCGGGATGACCGTCGGCATCGCGATGTTGGTCGGGCTGATCATCTCGTTCGGGGTGCTGCTGCCGATCCGCACCATCGGCACGTTCGGCACCGGCGAGTCGGTGGCCGACGTGATCGATGGCGTGTTCGTGCATGAGGTGCGGTTCATCGGTGCCGGGGCGATCGCGGTGGCCGCGGTGTGGACGTTGCTGAAGATCCTGCGCCCGATCATCAAGGGCATCACCGAGGCGATGGTCTCGGCACGGGAGCGACGGGGCGGCCAGCTCGTCGACATCACCCAACGCGACATTCCGTTCCCTCTCGTCGTGGGGGTGATCGTGGCGATGCTGATCCCGATCGCGGCGCTGCTGTGGGACTTCAGCCGTGGCACCGCACTGCAGGGTAGTTCGGCCGGGATCATCGTGGCGAGCCTGGTGTTCATCTTCGTCATCGGTCTGATCATCGCCGCGGTGTGCGGGTACATGGCCGGCCTGATCGGCTCCTCGAACAGCCCCATCTCCGGGGTTGGGATCCTGACCGTGCTGATCGCCGCGCTGGTGATCAAGGTGGCCTTCGGTCGCGCCGGCAGCGACCAGTCCACCGCGCTGGTGGCCTTCACGCTGTTCGTCGCCGCCGTCACCTTCGGCGTCGCCACCATCTCCAACGACAACCTGCAGGACCTCAAGACCGGCCAACTCGTCGGCGCCACACCGTGGAAACAGCAGGTGGCCTTGGTGATTGGAGTGCTGTTCGGGTCGGCGATTATCCCGCCGGTGCTCGACCTGATGCAGCAGGCCTTCGGCTTCCTCGGGGCGCCCGGGGCCACCGACCACGCACTGGCTGCCCCGCAGGCCGCGCTGATCTCCTCGCTCGCCAAAGGCGTGTTCGGCGGGTCGCTGGACTGGTCGCTGATCGGACTGGGCGCGGCGATCGGGTTGGTGATGGTGATCGTCGACGAAATCCTCACCCGCACATCACGGTTCAGTCTGCCGCCGCTGGCCGTCGGGATGGGCATGTACCTGCCGATGAGCCTGACGCTGATCATCCCGCTGGGGTCCCTGCTGGGCTGGTTCTACAACCGGTGGGCCGACCGGAGCGACTCCACGGCCGGCGCCGAACGCAAGAAGCGCCTCGGCGTGCTGTTGGCCACCGGCATGATCGTCGGCGAGAGCCTCTACGGGGTCGTGTTCGCGGGGTTTGTCGCCGGTACCGGAAGCGATGATCCGTTCGCCATCTTCCCCGGCAATGACGGCACCCCGGCCGAGATCATCGGGATCGTGGGGTTCGCAGCGGTTCTCCTGTGGATGTACAAGCGGACGCAGAAGATTTCGGGGCGTGAGCTGCCTGCCTCGAAGGTGTAGCCGGTCGCCCATCAGGCGCTCTACACCTCGGGTTTCGGTCAGTATTGAGCAGTAACCCGACGCCTTGTGCGACTGCGCCGCTCACCGAGGCACGACCGTGACGGTGCATCGAGGTCCGTTCGCCCCCGGCAACCGCGCATCCGCTGTGACCAGGACGCAGTCCAGGTTCTCAGCAAGCGCGACATACATCGCGTCATACGCCGTCACCGTCGCCCGAAGTTCCCAGACACGTTCCAGGAGAGGCGAAGCGGCGTAGCGAATCAGCCCGAGCCTCCGCCAGACATCCAGAGCCTGACGCGCATCCGCTGTCCCAAGCAGGCCGGCCGCGGCTTGCCGACGCAGCACGCTGACGACTTCCACATCGACCAGGTGTGGTGCGTGAATCGCTTCGGCGGCAAGGAGTCTCCGGGCCGGCCCGTCATTCAGCAATCCGGAGACTGCCGCCGATGCGTCGAGGACGATCACCTACGTTCGGATTCCAACTGCTCGACGATCGTTCCTGCGGGAATGTCGAGATCGGGCAGCGTGGCGACCAGGGCCGCGTTGTCGACTCGGCGAGTCGCCGCATCGAGTTCCCGGATCGCGACGGCAGTCACCGACGTGCTCGCAGCACGCGCCATCCGTTCGAGTCGATCCATGACCTCGTCGGGAACATTGCGCAGATGCAGGGTTCGCACCGTCTCAGCGTACGCGGGTCGCTTGCTTTCTGCTAGCACATTGCCAGCAGGGCGGATGCTATCCCTCCTAGCCCGCATCGTCGAGATCCCAGCGCTCCGCTTGCCTCAGAATCTCCCGTTTGTAGCGCGACCTCAGTTGGTCGATCGTCGCGATCGTTCGCGCGGTCAGCTCGTCGCGAATCCCGCTCTGCGCGTGGGCGTATGGGATGAAGGCACGTAACAGATCGGGCGCGTCCAACAGAATCTCCAACGGAATGTAGCTGTCGTCATAGGCCGGACAGCCGATCGCTTGTTCGACGCGGATGACGCTCCACCGCAGCGGATCACCACAACCCGTTTCGAAGAGCTCGAGCAGCAGGTCCCGGTGGCCACGGTCGGCGAAGGGCGCTGCAGGGTCGGCGGTGAAGAAACTGTCACACAGCTCCGCAGCCGCTACCCAGTCCGTGGGTGCCCGGTGAGCACCACCTTCAGGCAGCTGCCGGACCAACCAGTGAATCAGGGGCAGGGACTGGGGCCAGGTATCGGTTGCGCGCGTGAAAGTCGACTCGGAGAGTGAGTCTTCGATCCACGTCCGGGCATCGGCCAGCGTCATCTCGACGACATAGGTGTCCCTGCTGGATTCGTCCGCCCGTGCCAGACCCTCGTCGATCGAGTCCGATGCAACGACGGCATCGATGACGTCGGACAGCGCGTTGTGGTCGATCAGAACTGCCGCAGTCAGCTCGTGTGTGCCATTGAGTCGCGCACCGATCACGAGTTCGTCGGCGTCGCCGAGTACGTCAGCTCGGCGCACCGCGCGGTACACCTCGATCCGCGGAAGTGCCGCGATCCATTGCGGCAGAGGATCATTACGCTCAACCACCGCGTCTCGACATCGCAACTGCAGCGCTGGGTCGTCCACGAGAAGCTCGGCGAACACGGCCAGCAGCGCCGTCGTCTCACGAGTCCGCGCACCGATAATGCCGGACACGAACCGATCCAGAATGCCGGTGTCGCGCTCCACTTTCGGCCAGGCCATCGGGTCGGGCTTCATCATATGGATCAGATAGCTGGCCACGCCGAGCAGGCTGAGGGGGTGCTTGCTCGAAACGGCCTTGCGGATCGCATCTCTGAAGGTCGTATCGGGACGAGATTCCCGGTCGCGTTTCTTCGCTCGCCGCACATCACGACGAGCCTGTTTGGCCTTGCGCTCACGTCGTTTGTCTCCCATACGCGGAGGCTACTCAGGGTTACTGACATCTCCACCGGACTACGCCGGCACGCTGGCGACCCGGCGGAACTCCGCGGCGAATGCCTGCGCGATGCCCGTGGCACGGCGGTGGTACTCGTCGTCATCGAGATCGGCGTCCCCGCGTCGGTACCGTGAGCCCAGCCGCGCCAACGCGTCGGCACCCTCGTTCAGTGGGTCACCTGAATGACCATGCACCCAACGTAATTCGATCCGGTCGCGCTCGACATAGATGCGGCGCCGGGCGACGTGCAGACAGTGGTCACGGTCAGGCAGCTCCGCCGGGTAGTCGGCGGGCATGGCCGGCTCGCCGCGCTTCCAGCGGTTCCCCACGGCGATGGCGAGCTGGCTGTCCGACAACACCGTGAGGTGGTGGCGAGGCAACGCGGACACCGCGGCGCCGATCGCGCGCAGCTCGGCGACGAGCACCGGTGCGGTACCGACTCGTCGCGGCGACGAGCGGTACCCGGCCAGTCCGTAGTCACCGGACGAGGCGAGCCAACCGAACCCGGCGTGCCGTTGACGCACCGAGCCGTCGGTCGCCACGGTGACGGGCCCGCCATCCACGGGTCGTGGGGACGGATGCGGCGCCGACTGCGCCGGGCAGGCGTCCTGCAGTCGCGCGACGGCAGCTGCCAGCAATGATCGATCGGCATGATCAGGGCGTTCGATCCACCAGTCGCTCGCTGCCTCGGAGAGCTGCGCGGCGTAGCGCCACAGCGGACTCCCACAGGACAGGTTGACGACGAATCGGAACCGCTCCGGCTCCGGGTGTCCGGCGCGGACCGCGTCGATGGCATCCAGCACGGCCACCTCGGGGTTGGGCGCTGCCACTGCTCCTGCACACGACCAGGACTCCCCGACCGCGGCATACCGGTAACCAAAGGCCGTCTCGGCGACCGCGATCGCGACCGACTCGGCGGGGCGCGGGCGGGCAAACACCAGGTCGACGCGCCTGGGTCGTGCCTGTGGTACCTGCACCATTTCTCACCTCCCGCGGGTTTCGATGGGGAGACAGTAGAGGTGGGCACCGACAATGGATCGGCGCGCGACGTGCCCCGCTTCCAGCAGCCGCACAGCAATCGCCGATACTCTGCGACCGATCGGGGGGGACGGCGATGCAGTTCGGTGTGAACAAGGACGACGAAAGCTCATCGCCACGTGCCTGGTTTCGGCGTGGTCATGAACCGAAAGGCTTGGGCCGCAGCGGGATCATTTTGCTCGCACTAGTCGGTGCCATCACGGTTGTCGTGGTGGCCTACATCGGGTTTGTCACCGTCGTTCGCGACCCGGATACCACCAATCCTGAGCTCGCGAATTTCACCCCTGCCCTCCAGCATGACCGGGTCCAGGCGGCGATCGATGCGCTCAATGACGGCTCCATAGAGCGGGGCTTCACCCGTTTGGAATACGTTCCGGGGTCCACCGTGCAAAGCGATGTCTACCTCGGTCAGGAAAGAAATATCCGAGCGGCGATGCCGCCGGACGGCTGCCGATACGACCTCAACCATGTCGAAGACGCCGGCGGCCGAGGCACGAAGCTGGTTCCTGGGTTGTCCGCCCCCATGCCGATTTATCAGCTGAACGCGATTGTGGATCAACAGTGCCCGGGGACGCCGCCGATGTCGCGGACCTTGTCCTTCCTGCTCGTCCATCACTGGGGACACTGGACGCCGGTAGCAGTCGCGACCAGCTGACGGGCGACGCCGAAGCCAACCGTCACCACCATCCGGCCGGGTTGTCGGTGCCTACCTTCATACTGTGCGGCTCGCTGGAGATTCCACGTCGAGCGAGAGGACTCCGGCATGACGACCCGCATCGCGACACTGAACATCCGCCACGGTGGCAGCAAGTTCGGTGCCGCGCTCACCGCACGACTTCTGGGCTATGACGCCGATCTGCTCGTGGTCACCGAGTTCCGGGCCAACGACGCGGGTGCGGCACTGATTGCCCAGCTCGAACGCGCCGGGTATGAGACGTCACACCCCTTGGCCGATCCGAAGCAGAACGGTGTGCTCATCGCCTCCCGCGCTCCGATCGATCGGGCGGCGCCATTCACCCGAGAGCTGCCCGCCCGGCACCTGTGGTGCGCCGAGTTCGACGGCGTGATCGTGTGCGGGGTCTACCTGCCGCAGGCCCACGCGAAGCTGCCCTACTGGGAGGCCCTGATCGACCGTGCCCGCCATAGCGGCATCGACCTGCTCATCGGTGACTTCAACACGGGCAACAACGATCTCGACAAGGAACCCAGGGGCACGAAGTTCATCGGGCCGGAGATGCCCGGCCGTCTGACTGCCACCGGGTACACCGATGTGTGGCGGTCCCTGCACCCGACCACCCGCGAGTACTCCTGGTTCAGTCGCCCCGGCGACAACGGGTTCCGGCTCGACTACGTCTTCGCCGCGCCCGAGTTCGCACAGCGCGTCCAGGCGTGCCGATTCGACCACGCGCCGCGGCTTGCCGGGGAGACCGACCACTCGGCGCTCGTCGCGTCGTTCGACTGAACGCCAACCAGGAAAGGAGACCATGCGCGATCAGAGGTGTGTGCCGCGTACCCGTTGGCCGCTGAGCCTCATCCGCGGTTCGAAAATGCCTGACCCGCATTGTGTTCGTGTGACCGTCACCTTCTACATGAGCTCCGACGTGGGGACCGTTGACCTCGCGGTGCACGGGTACGAGATCGGGGCGACCCCGCACGAAGCCGTTGACCGCACCAAGGAATACGTTCTCGTGCAGCTGCATCGGGTGATCACGCAGCGGGGTGGAACGTTCGAGCGGTGGTGGGCCGAAGACGAAGACGGCTACGTCCTCGAATCGCACGACGACTACGTACGGCCCCGCCAGCCGCGGAGGTGGAGCTAGGTTATACGGCTCATGAAAGTCACGACCTTCGACTGCGACAATCATGGCGCAGTGTCAACCACCCTGGCGAGGGCGAGACTTCAGCTGTTCGCCTCCTGGACACCAAGGTTCGTGGCATTCTCACTTCCGATCGCGAGAACCTTGACAAGCAGATTTACATGCACAGAACGTGGGTAAAGAATGTCGACTCCTGAGCTTGGTCGATTGACCATCGTCCCGCCGAGACAGGTGTGGCCGCATGAGGCCCTCAACTTCACTCCGTGGCTCCTACAGAACGTCGATGTGCTCGGTGATCTCCTCGGGATGGACCTCGAGCTCGAAGTCGCCGAGCATCCAGTCGGCGATTTCTCGCTGGATCTGATCGGCCGCGACCTCTCCGACGACAGCGTAGTCATCGTCGAGAACCAGCTGGAGGCCTCCGACCACGGCCACCTCGGCCAGATTCTCACCTATGCCGCCGGCACCGATCCCAAGACCATCGTGTGGGTCACCACCCGCTTTCGCTCCGAACATCGAGCCGCCCTGGATTGGCTCAACGAGCACACCGATCCCGACACCCGTTTCTTCGGGGTCGAGATCGTCGTCGTCAAGATTGGCGATTCCGACCCGGCACCCAATTTTGCGCTGGCAGCACAACCTAACGACTGGGGCAAACAAGTCAAAGCCGCCACCGCAACGGCCGGAACAAGCGAGAAATCTCAGCATTACTGGAACTTCTGGGAATCGTTCCTCAACACTCTCACTGATCGCCATCCCACCTGGACCAACCGTAAGACCTCTAGCCGGGACAATTTCTACGATTTGTCAACCGGCACTGGGGGTGTCGTCTTCGCGATCACCTTCGCGAGTGACGGTCTCCGCCTGCAGCTGTATTTCAACGGTGCTGCTGAGCTCAATCTGTCCCGCTTTCTGGCGTTGCGGGACAAGAAGGAACAGTTCGAGCTTGCGCTCGGGGAGTCGGCCGAGTGGGACGAGAAACCGGGCTTGAAGTCAGCCGCAATCTACGTGTCCTCGCCGTTCGATGACGTGACTAATGTCGAGCAGCGGGCGGCGATGATCGACTGGCTCATTGACCAGCTGGCGCGATTCCGGAGAGCCATCGACGCGGTGGGCGGTCTGGGCTCGTTGGTCTGACGAGGCTGTCGCTTGTCTGCGCTGATGCAGCCGTTGTGGCATAGGTTGGTGCTGTGTGGCCCGTAGCTTTGAGCTCGACGACCGACCGCTGGTCCCGAAACGGGCCACCCTAGATCATTACGTGGCGGCTTCCCCGTCACGGGCCTGCTGAATCTGATTCTTGATCTCCCGGTAGGCCTGCACGCGTGCCATCACCGCATCCACCGCCGAATCCTGCTGCGTGGTTTCCGGAGTGGCTTCGATGCCGTACAGCATGGCGCTCAGTTTCGCGTGCAGCTCGGCGCGCTGCTCGGCAACCCGGGCGTCCTCGCGTTCGGTGCGTAGCGACTTGTCGATGAGCTGCGCTTCCTTGGCACATTTGCCGATGAGCTCTACCCGTTCGATCGCAACGACTTCCAGGTTCGCGGCGGTGGTCTTGGCCTCCGCCAGAATCTTGCGATCCTCGGCGCTCGGCTTGTCCAATGCCGACAACTTTCCGATGACGCCACGCAGCGCATGCGCCTTCTCGAAGTTGTCGGTGATCGCCTTGACGTCGGCGCTGAAGTCGACGTCGCCCAGCCAGCCGGCGCGGGCGGCTTCGGACGCGGCCACCTGCTTCACCGCGCTGAGCGCGGACTCCACGAGCGCGGCATTCTGCTTGCCGAGCGTGTCGATGCGCCGTTGCTTTTCCTTGCGGACCCGTTCCTCGCGTTGACGTTTGGCGTCGGCAGCCAGCGCCGCCTGCTCGGTGCGCTTCCGTTCCTGGGCCTCGTAGCTGCGTTGCTCGAGCGCAACGACAATCTTGTAGCCAGCCCAGCCCACGACGGTGACCGCGGTGATGACCCCGAGGACGATCCACACCGGTTTCGGGACCAGAGCGATGACCACGATGACGAAGAAGATGACGCCGCCCGCGCCCGAGGAACTCTTATTGCTGCTCACGAGGTACCTCCAGATACTCGTCGATGCGACGCTCTGCTGTCATTGAATTGACTGGGCCAAAACGCTCCCGCGGCTGGCCGGGCCGGCGCTCTCCCGGACCTCATCGATCACGAGGTTCTGGGTGGGTGATCCGTTCCAGGACTGTCGGACGGTCTTGCACCACCACGACATCAGGGAACTGGGCGAGCAGCGCACACACGAATGCCGACCGCTTGACGTTCAGGTAGTTGAGCAGCTCGATATGACTGAGAGTCCCGTTCTTACACAACTGTTCCCAGGCCACGACGATCATCCATGCCGGTACCAACTGAGGTCCTGATGCGCGCGCCCGCGACCGCTCCGTCTCCACCCACACGCCCGTACGGTCGAACGACGTCATCCAATTGGTGCGCTTGTTACTCAACGTCTCGACGACATCGCTGCCCTTGAGGACCTCGGTGATGCGCTCCAACAGGTCGTCGTCGAGTTCGACGGCCTTCTTGCGACGACCTCCAGAATCACCAGTCATTCGCCTTGCCTCCTATCGGTCATTCCGCTTGCAATCGGCGATGCCGAGTGCGCTCGCTCGAGCCGGACAGGATGACAGAGACCACCGACAGGTTCCGTCGCGTGGCGCTTGCGACCCGACATCGTCCATCACCAAGATGGGTCTGTGACCGCTCTCGCCGACTCCGTTCTCCCCCTGATCCGAACCCGGACCGATCTACATCGGTGGAATGTCGCCAACGCACACGGCGCCCAGATGCATCAGGGCGTCGCGATCCTGCAGCAAGCGGCCGACCACGATCCCGCCGACGTGTTCGCGGTGACTCAACGGGCGATCGCGTCTGCACTGACGGTGATCATGCGAGCCGACGACTCCAGCGGAATCATCGGCGACGCCTGCCGCGACCTACTTGAGCTTCACGCGGCCGTGGCGGTCCGGGCCCGCCCGGCCGCAACCAAACTCGTCGATTGGATGGTGAAGTTCCAGTTCGACAACGAGTGCGACTTCTTCACCATCGACCCGGTCGCCTACGCGCCTGCGCTCGGTCCCAAAGGCATGGCCACCTACCGGGCCAAGCTCGACGAACGCGCGGCAGCTCTGGGCCCGCGTCCGTCCGAAGATCAACGATGGTCCTCGTCGCATTCCGGCGAATGGTTCACCCTCGACTGGAATGCCCGGCGTCTGGCCGTGCTCGACCGGGACGTCGACGCCATCATCCGTACCCACGCCCGAGACCGACGCGTAGCCGCATGGTTTCAGGACACGGCGGTGGCACTCATGGAGATCGGCGAGATCGATACCGCCATCGACTGGGCAAAACAGGCTACGGATTTCGACGACGGCCATCAGTCTCGCCGGGCCGCTGACTATTGGTGCGAGCTCCTGGCCGAACATCGGCCCGACGAGCTGCTGGATGCGCGGGTCGCAATATTCCGCCGCTGGCCGTCGTCTTCCACCGCGGGTTCCCTCTATCGGGACGCAACCGGCGCCTGGTCAGCCTACGAGGGCGAGGTGATGGAGCGCCTCACATCCCACCCACGCGACGCAGTGTTATTCGCCCAGAACTCGCTCAAAGACGTGCCGCTGGCATGGAATCTGGCCCACACCCTCGGCCTCGACGACGCCCGCACCTGGAGCGACCTCGCGAAGGTTTACGAGAAGCGAGACCCCCTCGCCGTGCTGCCCATCTACACCGAGCTGGTCGAGGGCGAGCTGGCCGCCGCTGACGCAAAGAACTACCGCAGTGCCGCGCGGCGGCTATCGAAGATGCGCAAGCTGGCTGTGGGATCGAGCGAGTCCGCAGGGGTCGACGAGTTCATCGCCGACCTCCGGGACAGATACCGTCGCCGCCCGAGACTGCAACAGGAGTTCGACCGCGCCGGCCTCCCCTGACCTTGGCGGCACCGGAGATGTTATTGGGCCGCAACGATATCGGTCTGCGCATAGCCATCGCCCGTGAACAACAACGGCTCACCGCTGACCTCGGCGAGGGCAACGGAGAAACAGTCGCCGTAACCCAGACCTGCGCGGTGACGGCCCTTGCCATATCGCCGGCAGGCCGCCCGGGCTGCCTCGGTTTGGTCGGCGTCGACCGCGACAAGATCCACCGATGCCCGGAGTAGCCACAGGTCCAACTCGCGGCCGCCGGATTCGTCGAAGCGACTCCCGATCACGATGGCGGTTTCCACGTATGACGCGGTGGACATCATCCGCATCGACTCATCGGCCAGCATGGCAACAAGTACGGATTGGTCATGTTCGGTGATGCCCGGCGTGGAGCGGTGTGGCACACCGCATCTCACGGTCCCGACTCGACCATCGCGCCCATCCCTCGGAGAGTCTCGGCGATCCGCGACCATCCCGGACTTGTCTTCGCCGCCGGATCTACGGTGTCCAGAAACTCGTAGACGGCGTCGCGCAGCACCTGCTCGTTCGCACGCAATCCACTCCTGTAGTCGTCGTCGAGAAGATACTGCGCGGCCCGTTCGTCGCTGGAAGCCGCCTTCCAGCAGAGCCGGTCCAGAAAGATCTCCAGCCGATGCGCTCCCTCGCCGAACGAACTTGCGCCCATCGATACCGAGTGCAGGTCCTGGTATCCAAAATCTGCGACCGCGCTGTCCATGAGCGCGACAGCCGTTCCGGCACGGCTCCCGCCGTTGTGACGGGCTCGCTGCCGGACCTGGGTAACCTCGCTCGCCAACGCCAGAAAACTTTGTTCGCGCAGGCTGTAACCGACGAACAGCAAGTGGCTGGTGAGCAGCAGACCCTGGACCACTCCCCGCAGTGCCTGGCTCTCCGCCTCGTGCTGGACGAAGTCTTTGCGGGTCAGCACCACCGATTCGGGCACCTTGATGTCGCCGTTGAGCTTGAGCAGCCACGGCAGGCTTCCGTCGGCGAGTTCACGTGCGAGCACACGGTATTCGTGGGCAAGCACCGAGTCGAGCGCTGCCTCCAGGCAAGGGTCGAAATTCGTCGTGACCATCTTCTGCACCCGCAGGCCGGCCAGCAGGGCGTGACCGACCGCATGGCGTGGTACATCCAGCAGGTCGGCCAAGAGTCCGTGGTAGCGGTCCCCGAGCTGGGCGCTAATGACGGTCGCGGCGTCCTCGGGTGCTGTTCCCTCGGCGGCATGCGGAAGACCTGCCTCATCCGCCAGGCGCTGCAGCAGGGCCGTCCAGTCCGGCAGACCTGCCGGACTGGATACACCTGCCCCCAGGAACAACGAGAGCTGGCCGTGCCGGCCGAGCTCACCGAGACGATCGGCCTCTGATGTCAGCTCATCGGACAGCTCTGACCAATCACGATGTGGATCGCGACGATTCTGAGCCGCCGCGAAGTCGCGCTGATCGAAGAGGATCAGGGCGACGTCGGATGACGGCGCTACCTTGCGATACCGATCGAGCAGTCGGTCGATCACTTCCCCGCGGCGGCCACTCAGTCCACCTTCACCTGTTCCCGGCAGGGGAACCCCGATCAGCGGACGCATGCGTCCATCGCCTGCTTCCAACCCCTGCGCCACGTGGTCGATGGCCGCCCACATGCGACGCACCACATCGTCTGGCGTCGCGCGTCCTTCCACGGCGACGAACGCGCACACCCGCCGGCCATCGTGGTCATCGAGCCTGACGACGCCGGTGTTGCTGACGTCGCCGGGAAGCCGCAGCCAGCCGGCATCTCCCGCCGGGAGCCCTGTCGGCAGGATGTTTGACCACGCGCGGCTGACGTTCAGTCGGGCGTCACAGGGAATCAGGACCGCGTCGCAGGCCAGCTTGGTCAGGTCGCCCTGGGCGACGAAGAGGTGCCCCACGGCCAAAAACCCTAGTCAGCTGCTGGTGAGGCGGTGGCCCAACCCGGGCGATTTCACACTGCCAGTGCTCCCGGGGCACATTGTGGTGCACTCTTACCCGCACCGGGCGGCGCGAGGCGATTCGCACGTCTGCGCTGAGGCAATCGTCTGGCGGTGCAGGTTGACCAGCACAGACTCAGTCAGACGAGGACCGACGTACCCTCCGGCGAGGACGAAGCACACGGGGATCCGCCGGCAGCGGCACCAGTCGAACACGAGGTGTTCGCGTTCGGCGATCATCTGCGCGGTGATCCCGGCCAGCCCGCCGACGCTACAGCCCTCGTACGGGTCCATCCCAGCGTTGTAGAGGCACAGGTCGAACGGGCGGTCTTGGGCCGCTGTGTGCAGCGCCCGGCGGATCGACGGGAGATAGTTGTCCGCGGAGGTCACCTCGGTCAGGGCCGAGTTGGCGGTGACCTCGTACCAGTCGAAGACGCTGACCGACACATCGTGCTGCGTGATGTGCTGGTCTTCGGCGATCAGCTCGGCCGTCCCGCCACCGCAGTGGGCATCGAAATCCAGGATCAGCACCGAGGACACCGCCCCCTCCGCAAGCAGCTTCTTGGCGGCGATCACCAGACCGTTGAACGTGCAGAATCCTTCGCCACGGCCATATTTCGCGTGGTGCAGCCCCGACGACAGCGATCCGGCCACATTGTCGGTCAATGCGGCACGTGCCGCGGCGAGCACGCCTCCGTTAGAACCGCACACCATGTCCCACAGACCCGGATCCCACCCGAAGCCCTGCGCCTCGGCCAAGTCGCGAGGCGAGCCGGTGCGCACCGCGTCCACATACCGGCAGTCGTGAACCAGCTCAATGTCCGCGGTGGTCAACGGCTGAGGCGAGACGAGATCAATGCCCGCAATAGGCCGGGCAGCCAAGGAATTGGCGATCCAGCCCGACTTGCGGGTGGTGTCGAAGCCGTACTCCGACACCACGTACGACGGATCGTAGAAAACTTTCATCAAGTCCTTTCCTCGCGCGATTTCGGCCGTTGTTGCTCGCTGACTTACCGTGCCTCGGCCTGCGCGAGCTCCACCAAAATCGTCGCCAGCTCGTTTTCGCCCAGGTTCCCACGTCGGTAGCACGACCGGGCCATCTCGCGGAGTACCGGAATCGTGAAACGACGCCTGCCGCTCTTGCCGAGGCGAACCGGCTCGATGATGGTCCCGTTGGGCCGGGTGAACACATTGTTTCGCATCGCCCAGTAGCACCACTGGTTCGACTTACCGAACAGCTTCGCCACTTCCGAGGTGGAGTAAAACTTCTCGCCCACCGCGTTCGCCTCGGCTGAACGGTCAGCCACCACCGCGATCGCAGGAGCATCCGCCAAGCCGTCAGCGGCAGTCAGCGCACGCTCGATCTCCGCGTCCAGCGCCCTGACGCCCGCGGCCGCCAAGACCGTCTGATCGAGGTCATCGACCGCGTGCACTTCCATCCTCAGCGCGTGATCCACGGCGCTGAAGCCGCCCGTGGTGGGTGAGGGAGCGAGTTCGCGCCCCAGCAGCAGGTCCAGCCCGTGACGTTGGAGCACCAGGCCGAGCCCCCGGAGATGCTGCTCACGACCGATATCGGCGCCGGGGAAGGGAGCCCACACGTCGCGACGGGTTTCGATCGCCCTCGTCAGTGCGCTAACGACCGCCGAAACCTTCGTGAGGTCGTCGCGCGATGCCACCTCGCCCGTCTCGAACGTGTAACATCTCGGCGATCGAGGCGCCCTTCTCGGCGGCCTTCTCCGCGAGGTCTGGCCTCTCCGCGGCATCGCGACCGCACAGCACAATGATTTCGGCATCTCTGGTGAACTGGGTCAATGCCACATCCTTTCGGGCTTGCACATGGCAACCGCCGGCGAGCCGCTCGATACATCGAGTCCAAATATGTTGCAACGTCAACCGATTCGCGGCTTGCCGGATGCTGACGTCAGGCCGCTACCACGTCTGGTTTCGGGGTCGATCCAGAACGGGCGCTGAGTCAGTCGGACAACCTGGAGCGTTGCTCGTCGCTGAACTCGGGCATGGCCGCATTCGGGTCGCGAAGCTTGCGGTTGCGGTATCCGCGGACGTTGCTGGATGCCTCGGCCCACGCCTCGCGGGATTTCCCTCGTCCGTACGTGACGGACTGCTCGCCTTTGACGCCGAGGCCTTTGCCGACCTCTACGGCGTCTTGGTCGGCACCCATGTAGAGAAACTCCCACCCGTGTTCGTTGGTTTGTTGCTCGACAAGGGATTTGATGTCGGGCCGGTGCCATTCACGGCTCGCGTTTTCGTGGCCGTCGGTCATGATCGCCACGACGACCGTGCCCGGCTTCTCGTCCTCGGGCAGCGCATCAATCTTGGCGGCGGTGTCGGTGATGAGTTTGCCCATCGAGTCCAGCAGCGCGGTACGCCCGCGTGGCGACAGCGCCAACGCCGGCACCCGATTGAGCGGAACCTCCCGGTAGACGACCTCGTATTCGTGGTCGAACTGCGCCAGGGTCACGGCGCACTGTCCGTCGGCAGTACTCTGTTCAGCGAGGAAGGCATGAAATCCCCCGATGACGTCGGACTTGATCGACTGCATCGAGCCGGACCGGTCGAGCAGAAACACGAGGTGACTGAGATTCTGATTGGCCATGGAGAGTCCTTTCCGGAAACGCTAGGAGGGCTTGGATTTTCGGCGCGGTTTGAACCGCATCGGTTCGGGTGGAGCCGCCCGCGGCAACGGGGTGTTGGCCCACTTGTCATTGCGGGCGCGTTTGACGTCCTCGGCGGTAACGCGACTGCCCGCAGTGGCGTAGGGGGCCAGCCGCGCGGTGTTGGCCAGACGTGGCCCGACCGCGTTCTCGGTGAGGCCCGCACTCTTTCCTGCTGCCGCGATTGACATTTCGTCGTCGACGACGGCGCGGGCCAGCTGGTCGTCGAGCAACTCACTGACCGTTGCCAGAACGAACCGCAGGTGTTTCAGAGATTCCGCAGCAGTATCGGCGGTTTCTGCGTGGGTGAGGTGGCTGCGAATCTTCTCGTAGGGGTTGGACATGATCCATTGTAACGCAGTTAGTGCGGCATCCGCAATAACTGCGGATTATTCATGGCGCAGAAGCCGAGCGACGCGCGCCCCGAGGATCTTGTCCGCCGGGTACCGATCGAGCTGATCGAGCGTCAGGCAGCGCTCTGGCCGCAGAATCCGGATCAAGGTCCACACCTTGGAGCGGTCGATACCTGCCCGCGCCTCCGGAAGGCTGATGGCCAGCCACTGGAGGCTCTCATCGTCGATGCGGTTGAGGCGCCAATACTCCCAGCCCTGCCTCGGCGCCCTGATCGTGTTCTTCCTCACGAGTTGGTGATCCTTTCCAGGACAGCCGGGCGATCCTGCACCACCACGACATCGGGGAACTGCGCGAGCAAGGCGCAGACGAACGCCGACCGCATGACCTTCAGATGGTTGAGCAGCTCGATGTGGCTGAGAGTTCCGTTCTTACACAACTGCTCCCAGGCCACGACGATCATCCATGCGGGCACCAACTGGGGTCCCGCTCCCCGCCCCCGCGACCGTTCGGTCTCCACCCACACGCCCGCACGGCCGAACGAGGTAATCCAGTTGGTGCGCTTGTTACTCAAGGTCTCGACGACATCGCTGCCGGCGACCACTTCGGCGATGCGGTCCAACAGGTCGTCGTCGAGTTCGACCGACCTCTTCCGAGAACCACCAGTGTCACTAGCCATTCCCTTTTGCCTCCCATCGTTAATCCGCTCGCGCTCAGGGCGCCGGCTGCGGTCAAGGCAGCCGGACAGAATGACAGAGACCACCGACAAACGGCCTTTCGGAACTGCTGAGACATGACAGACCGCCTTATCGGGACACAAGACCCGCATCCCTCGCAGCGACCCATCCCACCGCCGGAACTTGCTTCACAGGCTGGGCATGGGGATACGCAACCGATGGATCCTCGCGGTCGTCGGACCGAATCATCAGCATTTCGCCGGACGGCGCACACGTGAGGCTGACAAGATCCGACGACGAGCAATCACCCAAGAAACAACCCAGCACGGAGGACCACATGACCGCGGCGTCACCTGACCGAGCCATAACCGAGTGGTTGAGCGCGGGCCTCACCGCCGGCGATGCACAGACGTTCCTCGATGCCGGCGTCCCGCTGGCAGTCGCTCGTCAGTGGGTATACGCCGGTGTCGACCCCGACAACGCCGTCGACTACATCGAAAGGACCGTACCGCTTGACCAGGCAACCGATTTCGACAGGCGAGGAGTCGAGCCCTCGCAGATCACCCGCACCGACAGCGGACACGAGGTCGGGCTCGAGCGTTGGCAGGAGGACCCCGTCAAACAGCTTCCGGAGGTGATCGAGCCGGGGCACTTCGGACTGAGCCTATGGTCATTCGCACCGTGGAACGGCGAACATCTCGAGAGCGAGGTCTCGTTGGAATGGGACGGGAAGCACACCGCCGAATGGTCGGCGGTCAGCGGCGTCGGGCTTTCGGTGATGTCGGACGTCGCGTTCCGTGGCGTCGCAGGCTGGCCGGACGGAAAGGACCTACTGGTGGCCTACTCGCTTGACTCCAGCGACCTAGGATTCGAACGTTTCGAGGGCGGTGCGCCTACCGCGGCCAATCCGGATGGCGCCAAGGATCCTCAGCAGGGACAGAACTCGCGGCCAATGCCTCTGCTCCTGGCGACAGCGCGGTAACCGGCCATGCATGTCGGCGCAATGTGCAAAGCTGCGTCCACATCGGGGAGGGAGAACGTGTCTGTGGACGGCGTTGGACTGGGCGGGTCGGTCGAGGCGGAGGTTTGGGAACTCCTCCACGCGGACGACACGGTGACAGACGAGACTGTGTACCTCGTTGCGGCGGCGCTGCAGGGGAACGAGGAACTGGCAGAGCAGCTTGGTGGCGACGTACCCACTCCGCAGCGAGCAGATACGCCGGCTGAGGAAGGACCGGCACCGCTGCAAACGTTTCTCCGCTCGATCACCGTGTCAGGCTTCCGCGGGAGCGGCCCGAAAGCCGTGCTGGAGCTGAACCCGTACCGGGGTATCACGGTGATCAGCGGCCGCAACGGCTGCGGTAAGTCGAGCTTTGAACGGTCTGATTCCGAAGCGGTCCGGCCAGTCGAAAGTATGCGAGCAATTGGGATGGAACCTAGATGAAGACATTCGGTCGAGAATCAGCCGCCAAAGTGGAGGCAGTAGGTCGCCGGCTGATCGAATCAGGCTTCGGGAAGAGCGGTTCGCTTCTTACTCCCGGCGCCGCGATCTGGACGGTCGAACACCTTGATGAGCTCACTCGGGATTACATCGATCGACCGGACGCCGGAGAAGGTGGCTTCTTCGAAAAGCTAGAACAACAACTCGCCGAAACCTCGCCGGAGGCGGTGCAACTATTCGGTGAGTTACTGATCTTGAACGTGCTACCGATCTCGAACATGGGTGGGACCCTGAAAGTCAAACAGGTCGAAACCGTGCTCAAAATGAGTACGTCCCCTGCCGCCGTCCCGAGTGATGTCGAAGAAGCACTTCTTGCCGGGGGTGTCTTCAACGGTGGCCAAGCATTCACCACCTTCCGTTGGGCGCAGATCGTGTGGCTGATTCAACTTGCACGCCATTTCAAATCCCTTCCGGAACAGCGCCAGATGGCCGCGCTGGCTGAACCCTTGATCTTCCGTGAGGAAGTGAACGCGGTACCGACAGGCCAAGCCGCGCAACGGCAATCGCTGTTGTACCTGGCCTTTCCGCAGTTCTATCTTCCGGTCGTCAACGTCGCACATCGCAAGGCTATGCGTGATGCCTTCGTCGCCGAGTACCTTGCCGCGCCTTCGGGAGACATGGACGCCGACCTGGCCCAGATCTACGAAGCCATCACTAGTGAAGAAGGCAACCACGTTGATCTCTACGCGCAACCCTGGGTCGACCGGTGGCAAAAACCGTCGACGTCAGGGCCTGGCCCGACCGACCAGGTGCAGCATGCCTGGAAAGTACATGGATCCAACGTCAAAGCCCAAGACATGGTGCCGGTCTGGCTCCGCAAGCAGTCGATCTCGCTCGCGGCCGGCCTGCTGCGACCGGTCAACGCCGACACCACTAGAGACGAACTCAAAGCCTTCGTCGACGAGGACTACCGATCGTCCGGCTACGCGGCCCGTCAGGAGAAGTTCGACGAGTTCTACGCCTTCCTCACCCGCATGCACCCCGGCGACCTGGTCGTCACGGTCAGCCAGGGCAAGGTCTACTTCGGCAACATCACCGGCGACCTCGTATCCGTCAGTAGCAGCGACGGCCGTTCCAATCTCCGCCGTTCGGTGAAGTGGTACGAACATCCATGCTCACTCGGTGAGCTACCCGACGATGTGGCCGCGCGCCTCAACGCCCAGGGCGAAGTCCTTGACATGAGCCAGCATCTGCAGACGCTCATCGCCTTGGCCGAGCGTCGACCGCAGAAGCCACACTCGGGTGAGGTTGACCTGCCCGACGCGACCGATGATCTGGCGCAACGGCTTCACGTGGGAATCGACTGGCTGCAAGAGTGCATCGACCTGTTGCAGGACCGCCGCCAACTCATCTTCTACGGACCTCCGGGCACCGGAAAGACCTATATTGCACAGGAACTCGCACGCCACATCACCGACAAGGCGAACGTCAAATTGGTCCAATTCCACCCCGCGTACTCTTACGAAGACTTCTTCGAAGGCTTTCGCCCGCAAGGGGAGGCCGGCGGGCAAGTCGGCTTCACCTTGAAGCCTGGGCCGCTGCGATCCCTGGTCGACAAGGCAGCCGACAACCCCGACGCGGTGTACGTCCTCATCATCGATGAGATCAACCGCGGCAACCTGCCGAAGATCTTCGGGGAGCTGTACTTCCTGTTGGAGTACCGCGACCAGGCGATCGACCTGATGTACTCCTCGGACAGCGCAGAACCGTTCACGTTGCCGAAGAACATCTTCGTCATCGGCACGATGAACACCGCCGACCGCTCGATCGCCCTCGTTGATGCCGCGCTTCGCCGCCGGTTCGCGTTCCTACCGCTGCATCCATCGGAACAACCGACCAACGGTATTCTGCGCCGCTGGCTCACGGCCAAGGGCTTCTCCATGGAACTTGCCAACCTGCATGACGAACTCAACGCCCGCATCAGCGATACCGATTTCAAGATCGGGCCGTCCTACTTCATGCGGGACAAGATCGCCAACGACACGACCGGCGCCAAGCTCAAATTGATGTGGCGAACCGATATTCTGCCCCTTCTCGAAGAGCACCACTACGGTGACCGCAACGTCGATGTGCGCGCCCGTTACGGGTTGGCCGCATTGACTAAGAGTGCGACCGCCGCCCCCGATAGCGAAGATCTGGCATCAGATACTGAACCGAACGACGATGTCCCCAGCGCCACTGACTCTGACTGAGGGGGAGGCTGCTGTCCCGGTGGTCCTGACCTCCGCGGAGTACCACGCGGTGCGAAGAGTGGGAATCGCCACGGCCACACCTACTCTCAGCCCCGGTGTCTACGACGTTGCGGCAGCACGCAAGGTGGGTGCCGTGGCGATCGGAGACCGGCACTTGATTGTCCGCCCGAAGATCACCGATCTGAATCGGCTGCTCTTCCTGTTGGGATACGCACAGAATCCCAATATCTGGCGCGACGAACCCATTGGCCTCACACATGCCGATGAACTGCTCCCCGGCGTCGCCGAGGCATTCGCCCGCCTTGCCACCCACGCCCTGGAACAGGGGTTACTACAGGGGTACCGCACCATCGCCGATACGTTGCCCGTGCTTCGGGGGCGGGTCCTGGCCGGTGAACAGATGAACCGGCTGTATGGACTTCCGGTACCGATCGCCGTCGAGTACGACGACTTCACCGTCGACATCGCAGAGAATCAGCTGCTGGCGATGGCGACGTTGCGGCTCCTAACGATGCCGCGTATCAGCGAACCGGCCCGCCTTCTTCTACGGCGGTTGCGCCGCACACTCGCCGACATCACCGTGCCGCCCCGGGGCAGCGCGATCCCAAGATGGCATTCCAGCCGGCTGAATGCCCGCTACGAATCCGCCTTGAGACTTGCTGAAATTGTGCTGGCAGCTGAATCCTTCGAGCACCACCTCGGCGACGTCACCGTCACCGGCTACATGTTCGACATGTGGCGGATCTTCGAAGACTTCGTCACAGTTGCCCTGAGAGAGTCGATGAACGCTCGAGGCTGGCGAAGTCAGACTCAGGCTGCGCTGCATCTTGATGAGCTACGCCAGATCGACATGCGTCCAGATCTACTGGCGCACAGCGCTAACGGATCAACCGTAGTCGTCGATGCGAAGTACAAGGCGGAGCGGCCTGACGGCTTTCCCAATGCCGATCTCTACCAAATGCTGGCCTACTGCACGGTTCTCGGACTCGACGACGGGCACCTGGTCTATGCCAAAGGCAACGAACCGGTGGCCACACACACAGTGCAGCATTCCGGTGTGACGATTCACTGCCATGCACTGGATCTAGCAGTGCCGCCGGCGGAACTGCTGCAGCAGGTCGAGAAGTTGGCCTCGGGAATTACGGCCGCGTGATCACGTGTATTGGCAACATGGCAAGGAAGGTTTGACCGTGGGAGAAGGAACGGGTGCCCGGCTGGACACCGTCGACATTGCTGACTCCTCAGGATGGGGCGTCGAATGTACACATGCGATCGACAGATTCACCAAGGACGGCCACCGTATTGAGGTCCACTACACCGACGGCGACGTGCTCGACAGTGCCGTAAAGCACGGCGATAACGGCGGCCTCGACAGCCTTGACCGGCACACTGAGGCCAAGGTTGAGCAGCTGCGCTCTTGGCTGACGGGTCGGCCAGTCAGCGCTGGTGCGACTGTGCGGTATCCGGAGGCAGATTTCACCACGGAGCCCGGTGGGTGGACTCGCCGAGAGTTTGTGGCCGCAGTAACCGATTCCAGCGATCACGCCTTCCTGCTGCAGTTTCTATCACGGGTAGATGCCAACGCTCAGCTTCAATCGCAGGGGTCGCACGCCCGGCTGACCTTTGGCAAGCGACCAAACGGTGCGCTGTTTGTGTACCCCTTCGGGAGAAGATTCCCCCCGTTCAAGCTCTTGGTTAAAGATGGGCGGCTCATGGTCGCGGGTTGTTGGAAAGGCAACTGGACGGTCACGGGCCATTCCGGATTCGCTGAAATCGCAGCACTGTTGGGTCAGGACGAAACAGGGCCAGCGAAGGCGGTAGCGACCGCTGGCCTCGACCCCGATGAATTGTGGGGAGTGGGGGATCGAGTCTCGGCTGCGGTGAATCGGTAGCCGGGGCATTGGTGTCGCAAACCGGGTTCGTGAAAGCTTCAACTGATTCGAATGCATGATGGTGCATAAGGTGTGGAGGTTGACCAGGTGTTGCCTCGGGGCGTCAACCCACAGACACAGGATTGCCAGCGTACGTTGTTGCAAGTTACCGGATAGGCACTAACCGATGGCAGAGCGAACTGTAGCGCGGCTCGACACCGTGGATATCGCCGATAGTTTTGGCTGGCAGGTGGATTCAACGCAAGATGTTGACACCTTTAGGAAGGGCGCCGTTGTCATCGAAGTTCGGTATGCAACCGACGATGACATTGAGAGCGCGGTGAGGAGCAGCTCGGCAGGTGACTTGGTGACCCTGGGCGAGCACACCGCCGCCAATCTCGACCAACTGCGCGCGTGGCTTGGCGAGAATCAGCTCCAAAAGCAGGTGGGCGAGTTTGCCCGCTCTGCAGGGTCCACTGACCACCGAACCCAGCTCTATAAGAACTTCTGGCGACAGTTTCGCAACCGAGTGGCAGCTGAGCACCCGGACTGGAAGGCGCGAGCGGGCACATCACGAACCGCACCGAACTCGACTCTACCCGGGCCTGCCGCTCGGACGCTATTCGTCTCGGCATTCAAACCAGGGCCCCTGCGGCTTGAGCTCGCGTTCGTAGACCCGGATCCTGCGGTCAACCAGGCCCGCTTTGCGGCTCTGAATGCGAGGCGCGACGAGCTCGAGCGGACGCTCGGGCATAGCCTGCTGTGGGATGAAATGACAGGCAAAAAGGACACGCGCGTATGCATTGAATCGTCCTTCAGAAGCATCGATGATCACGAGCAGTGGGTCGCGATGATGGATTGGTTGATCGAGAAGCATCTGCGATTCAAGGAGGCCATTCGAGCGGTCGGCGGTGTGGAGTCGCGGTAGGGCATTCACCGAGGGGTGGGTAGAAGTCGTGTTTCATATCTAGCGGCATCGATCGGAAGGCACGAAATGGGCGAAACAGATGCAAGCAAAGTCCTTAGGACGCTTGATAAGTCGATCGAAGCTGCGGGCAAGCTGGCCCGTCAGCGCGTAGTAGATCTACGTCTCAAGCATCCCCAGCTGTCCGACGCGCAGCTGCTCAAAAAGGTGAACACCGCATTCACCTCGGCAGTTACCACGACGGGCGCTGCAACAGGGGCATTAGCTGCTGCTCCCGGGGTAGGAACCGCTGCGGGTCTCGTTGCGGCGGCGGGTGACACTTCTTGGTTCCTTGCAGCGGCGTCGGCGTACGTGCTGAGCGCAGCAGAGCTTCGTGGTGTACAAGTCGAAAGCTTCGAGCATCAGCGAGCCTTGGTGTTGATGGTCCTCGCCGGTGGCGGAGGGTCTACGTTCTTCACAAAGGCGGCAAGTCGCACTGGTCCGCATCTAGGAAAGATCGTCACAAATGCAGTCCCGCTGTCGACTATCCAGTCGATTAACAAGATTCTCGGTGCCCACTTCATCACGAAATACGGGACGAAGAGGGGGATCATCGCGATCGGAAAGGTGGCCCCATTCGGCGTCGGCTTCGCCATCGGCGCGGGCGGCAACATGGTGATGGCTCGCGGAGTCATCAAGACTGCCGGGATGATGTTCGACTCGGCTGACGCGCTGAACCAGGCTGACTCCGGCAAGTGAGTCGCAGTGGATCAGCGTGACTAGAGAATTCTCACCTCACGGGTATCGGCACTGCCGCGCTGTCGCCGTCCTCGCCGGTCCACCCCGCCGTTCTTCACCATGCCCTGTAATAGTTTGGACACTGTCTCTGTTTGGAGATCGAACGCTGTAGCCACACGGTCAGTGATGTCGCAGCATCGGTGCCAATGCCCGTCGGCGACGATGTCGAGGATCATGCGGCACGCTGGCGCAATACGGCCGGGCGTATCCCAGGAGAAGCCGGGCCAGGGAATTGGCGTCGGGCGTGTGGACGTGCGCGCCTTCGACATAGCCAACGAAGGCGGACATCTGCCTGCGGTCCATGGGCACAGGGAAGGATCGTATTGCCGCTCGCGGATGTCGTTGGTATACGTCCATCGCCGGTATCCGCCGCGGGGATCTAGCCATCGTGCAACGGTCATTACCGACACGGTGTGCGCGCCAGCATGTTTCAATGCGGTCGCGACGGAGGCTGCGTGTCCGCCAGTCGTCCAGGTGTCATCGATGACCATCACGTGGCTCCCGGCCGAAACGGGAGTTTGCACGTCGTAGAAATCGGGTTGCACTTCTCGTCGCTGCGCATCGGTAGCCTCTCGCGAGGCCATACTCGCGGAGATCACTATCTCGTCTTCGACATCGAGTAGGCGAAGCAGGATCCGATGAAAAGGATGCTCTTCGCCGATGCGTTTCAGGGATGGAACCGTCGCCCAGTATCGTGTTGCGTTTCCTACGAGCGCGTCTGCGCAGTTGCGGTGCAGCAAACCTATGGCGGTTACGGTTGCGACAAGCTGAGTGTCGGCGGGCGTTGCCTGAGGTTGTTTGTAGCGATGCATCAGTGCGCCGCTTTCCAGGCCGGTGCAGCCGTAGATCATCGAGCCGACGAGATCCACGGTGGCGGATCCAGTGTTCGTAGCGCAGCGGTCGCAGCATGCGGCGTCGCCGTTCATCAACCCGCCACGACACACTTCGCAGGTACGCCGTGGGATGTGAATTGCGTTGTGAAACTCGTGAACTGTCGCTTGAGCAACGTACGCCTCGAGTAGGTCCTGCGTCTCACGCTCGCCGTTCACTCGGCATCGCCTGCGTTGGGATCCCCACACCTATCGGGCAAGATCTGTCCGACTATTTTGGAGAGCTCCGTCAAGCTGGCTGCCCTGTACACACCAGGAACCGAAAGTAGTTGCTGAGCCCAATTATTGGCGTCAGCGACGAGATGAGTCAGGATCAGTGGTCGACCTAGCTCAACCGCTTGTCGGGCGAGGTTGCGAGCCCCGCTGCGCTCTCCAGCTTCGACCACGATTGCAGCAGATGCGTATTGTGCTATGGAGGTGTTCCGGAGCAGAAAGTTGGGCTTCTGGGGTGGGGCCGTTGGCCAGAACTGTGACAGGAGCAGGCCGCGTTCGCCAATGGCATGCTGTATCTGGCGATTCGCCGCCGGGTAACTCTTGCTGATGCCAGTGGCGATGAAGGCCACGGTGCGTCCCCCGTTGCGTAGCGCGGCCTCGTGTGCGGCGGCATCGATTCCAGCGGCCAAGCCGGAAACAACGGTGAGTGATTGTGCTACGAGGTATTCAGTGATCGCCGTCGCCAACCGGACACCATGCACTGATGCATTACGTGAACCAACGACCGCTATGGCGGGATCGTTGTCTTTGAGCTTTCCCTGGGCGAACAGGAACGGCGGAGTATTGGCGGTGCCGAGTAGAGACCGCGGAAAGCTGACGTCTATTGCGCTGAGAAACCGAAGGCCGGTCCGATCCCATGCTCGAAGATCTACTTCCGCTTCTGCGAGTGGCTCACCCTCGGCACTAATGGGGAGCAAACCTTCAGGATTGTACTTGCGCCAGATTTCGACGGCACTGCCACTAGAAACCACCTGTTCAGTAAGGTTTCGCCATGTCAGGTTGCCTGGCCGGGTGCGGAGAAGGGCGACAAGTGCCGCGTGTTCTACGACCGAGTCCAACTGAATAACCTCTTCTCCGATCAGCGTCCGTGCACCTTGGATCAAGGGCCCCGCACTGCCTGCCGAAAGTCTAGGTCGCAAGGGCTGCCGTTGGCGGCGTCATCGGCTACGTGGCCGGTAATCATGACCACGACGCACACCGCCAGCCAGGCCGGGCCGATGATGACCAACGTGGTCGATAGTCAGTTGATGGTGGTGCGCTGCAGCAGTACTGACGCGGCCCGTCGCCGGCCCACGCTGTTGTCTGCCCAACATCGCACGGGTGGCCGACGAGTAGGGAATCCGCGTGGCCGACGACTTTCAGGTCGGGAAGCGGTTGCTTGCGCTCGACGGGGCCGATATCGGACTCATCGCCGCTCAAGCAAGCGTGGGTGGTCTCTGGGCCAGGCGCGCCAATGTCCGGCACGCCAGACGAAGTCGTGTTGGGCCGCCCGCCTCGGGCCTCTGGCGTGAGGGCTATCACCGCGCACTGGGCGTTCAGCCGCCCGCGTCATCGGCTTGCTCCAGGACGGACTGCTGTTCATCATCGGGATCGACGGACACAAGCCGGCCCGACTCTTTACGCCAGATGGCGTGATCGAGATCAGTTGCAGGCACACCCATCAGCCGCGCCACTGCGCGGACAAGGGATGCAGCGGCCTCCGGTGACAGCTCCACTTCGTCGAGTGCCCGGCTGACAAACCGGGTCACCATCCGGTCAGCCTTGACACCCGGGAGGCCGGCAAGCATGAGCGCGTAGTTCCAGGTGATGCCGGACGACTGCGCTTCGATGCGGGTCCACAGCTTCTTGGTCGCCCGTCGTTGAGCTTCGTTGCCAGGTTCCAGGGCGCCGCGGGCTCGCAGGTCATCGGTGGTGCGGACACCGTCGTCGTGAAGATTGCGTGCAACCTGTTGGATGACGGCAGCTTTCAAGGAGGCGCCTTTGCGCGTCGAGGCCGGCTTGTGGTTGCCGATCACGCATGCCCAGCCGTCAACACCACCACAGGTGTCGAACGTGGCGAGCAGTTCCCCGGTCCCGTCGGTAGTCGCCGCATCGCCGCGATAGCGGCGGTAGCGACCGACGACGTTCCGAACGCTGGCGTAGTGGGAGCCAGTCGACTGGATCGAATCGATGATGCACAAGGCCAGCCCCTCGTGATATCCCTCAGGTCGGAACCAGCGTTCGGGGCTGCCCAGCACCTCACACGCCGTCGATGGCCGATCAACATCGTCCACGCACCCACTCCTTACCCCTGAACACAGCGAGCACCAGCGTGTCATCGAAGTACGACATTGCTTAGGCGTTTGGGATACGGAGCCGCGGCGGTGCGGTCATGCGGCCGGCGCTCCTGCCTGACGAGTTGCGTGCTCAACGAAGGCATTGAGTGTCGCGAGTAGCCGCATGTCGGCGACCGTGCGCGCGCGGGTGTTGAGCAATTGCTCGGTGCACACCAAGTAGGCGAGACAGCGAGCGCGGCTGACGGCCACGTTGAGGCGATTGCGGGAGAAGAGAAAATCCATCCCACGGACCGCGTTGTCGCCGCTCGACGTCGTCATGCTGAAGAACACGACGGCGGCTTCCTTACCCTGGAACTTGTCCACGGTTCCGACCGGCACGCCCGCGATCCGCGGGTCTGCGGCGAGGCGCTCCCGGATGGCGCGGACTTGGTCGTTGTAGGGCGCGACCACCATGAAATCTGTGACCGTCAATTCCTTCTCGGCTCCGTCGAAGTTTACCCAGGTGGTCCCGATGAGCTGAAGCAGCTGTGCCGCAATCAAATCGGCCTCTTCCATCGAGCTGGTCGTATTTCCATCGTGCGCCGCGGCAATCCAGCGCAAACCTGTTCCCGCCGTGGTGGATTGCCGCGCACAATTCGGGTGGTACGTCAGTCGGCCTTCGTAGATCTGCTCCGAGATGAAAGCACACACGTCGGGGTGCATCCGCCACGTTGTCGACAGGAACACGCCGCGGTCGTTAGCCAGGGTGACATCCTCCCCCACCACGTGTTCGAGCACGCTCCGTCCACTATCGCGCGGGTGCGAGGCCTGTGCTACCTGCGGCAGCTGCAGTGGGTCACCCAGGAGGATCAGATTGTGGGCGGTGCGCGACGCGGCCAACGCGTCGGCGAGCGATAGCTGACCGGCCTCATCGATGATGAGTACGTCGACCGGCTCCTGTGCCATGACGTTGGAGGCGAAAAGCCATGCCGTTCCTGCGACGAGGTTGAAATCCGTTCGTGCACAGGACGGATTGTCACTGGCGAGCGTCACGCCGGCCGGTGCTCCGGCACCAGCGGCCGGTTTCTGAATCGCACGTAGAGCATCGCCATTCCCGTGTTCTTCGAACACTGCAATCACTTTCTCCAGCAGGTGGGTGATGGCGACGTGGCTGGTGGCTGTGATTCCGACTCGCCGGCCGGTCGTGATCAATGCGTAAATCAGGTGAGCCGCATTGTGTGTCTTCCCCGCACCAGGTGGCCCCTGAATCGCGACGAAACTGTGGTCGAGCTGCGTCACCCAGCGCGCCATCGCGTCGAGGTCATCACTGAACACGCCACCTACGGGTCCAGGCCCAGCGAAGCGTGGCAGCTCACGACTCAGAAGCGCCAGCGTGACGCGGTTGGCTGGGCGTCCATCGAGGATGTCGTCCGCAAATGCCTGCAGGGCAAGCGCCTTCGGTTTCGCGTCCACCCAGTCGTCAAGGACAACCGATCCGGGAGGGGCGGGCAACTCACGCAACTTTTCGCCCCAGGTCAAGTCCACTTCATTACCCGTTCGATCAAGTCGCTCGATGCTGGAATACAAGCGGTTCCCATCCTGGTCAAGCAAGATTACCCGGCCTCCGTCGCGAGGAAAACGCTCCAGGGTCTGGTCGGGAAACCGGAACCGCATCAGCGGAGTGATGGGTTGGCCACGTTTACCGGTCCGCTCGATCAGCTCAACGCAGGCCAACTCCGCGATCACTTCCGGATCTGCCAGCAGATCGGCGGGCTCGGCCTGCAGTTTGAGCATCCGCGGGACGATGTAAGCCAACCACTCTCGCCACCAGTAGCCCAGCAGGTCGCCGAGGAAGAACTGGAGCGTTCCTTCGCCGAACTCATGTAGTTGCACGACACGTTCGTTGAGTTCGGGAACACCCGGCTCTGGCTCGATCACCGCATCACGGAAGGGAAGAGCGGCCGGGCGATGGGCGAGCAACCAGTCGCGCAGCGCCAGAGTCGCCCGAACGTCGTCCTCGTTGTACGCGGCGATGGCACTAAGTTCCGCCTCGTCGCGCTGGGCCATGAAGCGCTCGTACTGAACCACTGCGCCGGCACCCTTGTCGATGTCGTGGCTGCGCTCGTACTCGGTGAGTCGCTCCACTGACTTCAGGCCGTACGACTCGGCGCCGACCTGAAATCCATTGAGGATGACGCGGTAGAGGTCGACGAACGCTCCGGTACACACCAACTCGGTCAGTTCCGACTCAACCACTCCATGTGATTCCGCCATGCGTTGCAGGGCTGAACGCTCGGTGTGGTTGTAGTGGTAGACGTGCATGTTGGGAAAATCGCGGCGTCGTCCGTCGAGATAATGCACCAACTCGCGGACCGCGACGGCCTCCTGCTTCAGGTCGTGCGCCCACCAGGTGCGATATGACCAGTCACCCTTGTCGTCACGTTCCACGAGCCCGAACAGAAAGAAGAGGCCGGAGTCGGCACGCCAAAAGGGATGGCCCTCGAAGTCCAGGAAGACGTCGCCGTCATCGGGTGCAGGCATTTCCTCTAGCCCGCGGCCCCATACGGGCTCCTCACTCGGGGGAACTATCGAAAATGGTGGCGGCACTTCGAGATCGGAGTGGGCCTGCATTTGGAGGGCGGCCTGTCCAACGAGCCTGGTGAGCCGATTGGCATTCATTCCCTCGACTGGCTCCACAACCTGCGCCAGTTGGGTCAGCGTCGGTAGCTCCGCCTCCACGAGCGCAGCGATTTCGAGCTGGCGAATGCCGGCGACGTAGATCAACGAGTCCTCGGCACGCCATCGGTCCTCGCACACGGCGTTGAACTCGCAGAACGGACAGTGTGCACAGGGCTGCGGGACGGTGGTTGAGTCCGGTCCGGTGTCGATGGCCACAGCCAGCTGGGACCGTAGTCTGCGCCAGTAGGGACGAAACTCATTGACGCGCAGTGTTTCCACTTCGCCGGAGCCCAGCCAGATGTGCACTCGTTGAACCGGCGTGCCCGTGAGCGCCTCGATTGCCTCGGCGTAGAAGCATAGCTGCAGCACGTGGCCGGGCTTGGCCTCGGTACGGGTGAGTTTCGCATCGACGGGTTCGTACGAGATCGCGCCGGATTCCGGGTCGCTGACGCGGATGACGAAGTCCGCGATGCCTCGGATGCCGCCGTGAATGAACGGCATCTGGTACAGCACATCCCAGTCTCCACCGAACGGGCTTCCGACACGGCCCACCCAGTCACCGAACTGTTCACGCGCGTCTCGCTCCGGGACCTCCAGAATCGACAATCCCTCGCGCCGATAATGCTGCAGGCAGTCTTGCTCGTGGACCAGGCCCTTGTCCGCGAGTAGTCGAGCGAAGGAGCCGAAGATCGGCTTGGGGTCATCGACGAGGCCAGCATCCACCTGCCCACGCAATGTCAAATAGTGGGCGCAGTTGAGCCACGCAGTCAGCTTCGACGGGGTGATCAACGGCTGTGACATGGAGCCTCTCGATAATCAGGTTTGGGGAGGTTAGTCGTCTAGAAGGGCGAGAACCGCGACTTCAACCACGCCGATCGCTCGGGGGAGTTAGCCTCATTATCAGAACTATTCAAGCAGAGCAATTGTTGACTCCCGCGGCGCCAAAAGGACGGAGCCCTCAAACAATGCGCCATCGCTACGTGACGCTGGGCTTGCCCTTGACAGCCATCCAAGCGACAAGGCGGACTTCCTCTAGGTTGACGTACGGAAGCGGTTCTGGCGGGGGCGGGACCTGAATTCCGTATTCATCGAGAACGGCCTTAACGAGAGTGATTTGTTGTTCATTCGTGTTGCCGTCATTCAGAGCGCCACGAACCTCGCGTGCGACCTTTGCGGAGGGAACGGCGCCCAGGCGTAGGCGGAGTTCGGTCTGTTCCTCGGGACCGAGGAAACCGCCGGCGCGGAGCACGAGGTCTGCCGCATCGCGAAAAGCCTTAGGGACATCAGGCTGCAGGTTCAGAGGATCAGTCAACAGCTCCCACGCCTCCCACGCAGATTCGCGGGCCACCGCCCAGGCGTCGAATGCCTTGTCGTAGACCTCGTCGGTCATCCAGCGGTCAATGTCTTTAGTGCCAGGATCGGCCGCGATGAGCGAGGCGAGTGTGTCTGTGAAGACGGCCGGTTCCAAGTCCTCGGTGACTTCCACGCGCCACTCTTCGTCACATCGGACGTATCGGAACCAAGGCTGAGGATGGTCAGCCACCTTTACGCAGAAAACGTAACCATTGCCATCTACCCGCGGGTTCTCGAAGCCAGAGCCCGATCCATACGGCAGATTCTTGAATGCTGCTGACAGGAGCGGATCCTGTTGAGTTGAGTTAAACAGCCTGCGCCGATATTCCTCGCCGGAAAGTGCAGCGCTCGAGCCGCCAAGCTTTACGAGCTCCTCGATCTGCTCGACAGCCTCGTCAGGGTCGGCGAGGATTACGTCAGGTGACGCAGCTTGGCCCGGCAAGACGTGACCCGTGCCGACCGCAGCCGCCGCCTGGGCGAGTTTCTCGACGAGGCGAGTTTCGAGTCCGAGCATCGCATCGAGGCGCTCAGCCGGGAAGAACACACCCAGTTGCACTTCTTTGAAGTGGGAGCCAATGCGGTCAATGCGACCGTGGCGCTGCACAATTCGCATGGGATTCCATGGGAGGTCGAAGTTGATGATGTGTCCCGCCTGTTGCAGGTTCACGCCTTCCGCCAGTACATCGGTAGTGAGCAACAAATCAAACTCATCTTTAGCTGTCGGAGTGCCGTCGTCGCGCAGACGTGAGGCCGTCTTCGGGGCGAAACCCTCAACGGTTGCTGCACGACCGCCCTGGTCGACGCCGCCAGACTCGCCACGTTTATGGATCGACTTGTAGGCGCCCATGATTGGCGGCGCTAGCCGGCCCTTGTAAGCGGCGAGCGGTGAATCGACGGACGCCAAGTTGATAGCTTTCTGCACCTCCTCGTGAACTGCGACGATCGTGTCGGAGTACGTGGAAAAGACCAGGACCTTCCGTCGGTCCCCACTACTAATGCCGTCCTTGTCTGGTCGCTGCGCGGCCCTCGCGATGCGTTCGAGCTCGGCCAAGAGTGTTTGGACTTTAGGCTCGGTGTCATGGATGGCCGTGTCCGTCAGTGCGTGCAGATGCTGGAGCAACTCGAGATCAGCGCCAACCGCAGCAGCTAGGGCATCGGTGCGATATTGGTCCGCGCGTTCCGCTTGATCCCTGCGGTCGAGGTCAAGATCAGCCACGTACTGGTCAAGGTCGTCGGACTCTGAGGAACCCCATTCGCGTAACGCGTCGCCGATGAGGACCCACCCTTTGCTGAGCGAATCGAGGAAAGTTTCGTGCGCGGCGATAAGCGTCTCCAGCGTGCTCTTTAGCGCTTGCGGTGATGATTCCAACCGCTTCAACAAGGCTGAGCGGAGCAGTCCTGCGTTGGAGACTTGATACCCGAGCGCTTGACCAGTGAGAAGGTAGGCACTTGGCGTATATCGAGCCAGAGTCAGTTTTAAAGGGTCAGGTGGATCAGTGGGCTCAGGCGGGTCGAGGGCGTAGATCATCGAATCGACGAGGTTAAGGCCGGCCCCGTCAAGGTCATAGTCGATCCGTCGCACTTTGGGCGCGGGGAAGCGAATGAATTGAGGTTGACCATCCGGGCCAATAATTTGCTCGTTCGGGTAATGCTCTTTGACGAACTTGCGCGTGCGCCGAACCGCGACTTGGTCCATCAGATCGAAAAGGTGGGCCGGAGTTAAGTCCTGTGGATTTAGCGCCTGCGCATTGCGAATGTACTGGCGTATAGACGGGATACCGACAGAAGCGAAATGAGCGTCGTCCCGGACGAAATAACGGATCAAGACTTCAAGGTCAGTCAGCGAGTTATTGACCGGCGTCGCGGTAAGTAGCACGACTTTCTTCGGGTGCACCCCATCCAGAATCACCCGGTCCACGGCCTGCGAGCGCGCCGCGCCCGCGTTGCGCAGATTGTGGGCTTCGTCGACGACCACAAGCGCGAAGTCCTGGACCTCTGCACGAAAGGAGGCATGTTCGGCATGCGCGGGGTCCATCCGGTCACGGACCTGTTCGTACGAATACACCTGAGTCAATCGGGAAAATCCGTGCTTCGTGAGAAATGGTTCCCACATTGACTTCACGAGTGCGGCGGGGGCAATAACGAGTACGCGCTGGCGATTCACCTCGTTCGCTTCATGGATGACCTCGCCTGCGAGAAAGGTTTTGCCTAAACCTACTTCGTCTGCGACGAGCACTCCACCGAGTTCATCGAGTAGGCGTCGCATCCGGGTAACGCCGTCCGATTGGAAGCGTGTAAGCCTGCCGAAGGTCCGTGCTGGAGTTTTCTCCTCGTCCAGGTGCTCGGCGTAAAGCTCCCAGAGCATCCGGAGGAATACCTCCCAGGGGCTGTGCGGTGCCCACTGGCCTGCGTAGAGAGCGGCGAGGTCGTACGAGTCTGATTGGTCCCAACGCGCGTTGAACCAGTCGATGACCTTATGCGCCGCGGGAGTAGACGCTAGCGTTCCGAGGTTGAGCTCGGCGTTGTGGGCGAGCCCCGCGTAGGTCATGTTGGACGAGCCGGCGATTGCGGCATCGAAGATGGTGTGATCGACGATGTAGGCCTTGCCGTGCAAAAAGCCCTGTGTGTAGCGCCGAACTTCGACTCGAGCCCCGCCGTCGTCAGTCATGGAGCGGAGCCACTCGACCATGCGTTGAGCTGCCTGTGTCGACTCTCGCTCGAAACCCATCGTGTCACGTTCCGACTTAAGCCAGGCCTCGTGCGTGGTGACCGCCTCGTGACGACGTTCGTCCTGATCGGCCGAAGCTGGCGGAGTGAGCGCTCGGACGGTTTCCTCATCTGGCTCAGCTCCGAGGAGCAGGCGCACCCGAGGTGCTTGCTCCAGCTCATCTGCCAGAAGAATGAATCCACCGGGGTTGATGTAGGCCGTGACGATGGCGAGCGGTGGAGGGGTCGCGAGGTTTTCCCGCTGGATCTTGAACAGACGATTGACCTCGTCTGCGACGCGAAGTCCGTCAGGGCCGTAGTTGGTGGCGAAGTCCGGGAGCCCAGCAGTCATGCCTTGGTCCTCCAGGTTGTGAAGTGCTTCAAAACGGCAGCGAGACGTGGCTCGTAACGCCAACCCCGATGGAAGGTGGCGAACACATGCTCTACCTGGTGCTCGGTAAGCCCGTAGAGCAAGGAGACCAGGGCATCGAGCTCAGCGATGAGATCGTCTTTGTCTGCTTGCCTTTCCACAGATCCCACAGGCACGCCAACCTCGGCCGCCCAATCAGCGAAGCGGCCATCGATTGCTGCGAGACGGCCAGCGACCTCAACGGTCCGAATGCACAACGGGGAACCGCCGTCGAACTCAGGGATAGGCAATCCGTTGAATATGTGAAGGTTCAAATGGAGTTCCACATACAAGCGGGCGTACCAATCAAGAGGAATGGACGAGAGCACAGCGAGCAAGAATGATGTTTCGCGGGGTCCTCCACTGCGCACCAGGAGGTACGGTGCGCTGTTCTGACAGATCGTCTCCGGTGGGATCAGCGCTGCAATACAGGTCCGCGTGTCCGTTGCTCTGGCCACATCTCGGAATGCGATTCTTGGATGGTGAAACGGCAAAGTCGACCGGTCGGCAACGATCTGATGTGGAAGACCATGAAATGCCGACCGTGCCCGCCGTACTTGATTCTGACGTTTCGTGAAGAGGGCGTCCTCGACTGTCTTGGGATCGGCCCACGCATACACTTCACCTGTTTCGGGTTCCCAGATGTTGAAACCACGGCCAGGGCAGACGGGGATGCGTCCCTTGCCCTCGCCTGCGTCGAATGTGGAACGGTCGTTGGTGGCGTGGAACTCGGCCACAGGGCGAAAGTCCCAGCCGGGCCTACGAGTATCCAATCGTCGCGCCCCGCGCATTTTCCTGAATATCGCGACCGACTCGCTGTCGGGGAGATTAGGAATTGCTGCGCCGGCCGACGCAGCTTCCAAAGTCTTGAACGTAATCGCACCGAGGTTCGACTTGCCGGCGATGAACTTACCGAGGGTATGGAACGGGCCAGCTAGCCGCAACTCACCGTCGCCGTCGTCAACCTTGGCAACTGAAATCATGCAGAACGAATATTGAGGGTGTGCGCCTTTGAAGACCCACCGTGCTGAGTTTGTTAGGACGATCAACTCAGCAGATGTTGTCGAAAGTGTTGCCTTCCGCCACTCAACACCTCCAGCGCTATTGAACAGTGTTCGTGCGGTGATAACTCCCAAGTACCCTGAAGTACGTAGGAGTTGCCAAAAGCGCCACGCGAACGCTTGATAGAGGTCGATATCTCCCGTACCCAGGCCGGGATAAGGACCAGCGAGAAGCACCTTGCGCATAGCAGCCACTTCCGCCACTTCCCGTTCAAGCTCCGGCAGCAAATCAGCGCGGTCGGTCCGCAGCCGCTTCACTTCTGCGCGTTGAGCAGCGGCGTTGAGGCCGAGCAACCCGGGGCGTGCACGAAGCCAAAACTTGGGTTCTTCAACCTGGAGTTCTTCATAGGGTGGGTTGCCAAGGATGACATCAAACCCAGGGTTGTCTCGGAGAAATACTTCGGGAAATAGGTACGGCATGTGTGCCGGCTTTAGCTGCTCGTGAATCTCATCGAGCAGCCCACTTGCAATATGGGCGTCGATGTCGGCAGTCGCCATGATGGAGCCCGCAGAGATTCGGCCAATCCGGGTTGCGACTGCAGTATCGAAGATGTGGCGGGTCGGCTCTGCCGCTTGTCGCGCTTGCGCGAGCAAGGCCGCTGCCTCAGCCACCTGCTGCTTATCAGCTTCGCCTGCGTCGGCCATGTCGGTAAGCAGAGTTTTGGCCGAGATCAGCGAGTCCGTAATGACATCGTCAAAAAATGTCTGTTCCCCCGGGCGGCGACCGGGCTGGAGCGCTTCGAGTGCTTCCTCGACGGTGCCTATACCGGTCAACGAGTTTGCACAGACCAGACCATGATCCAGGTTGCTCATGGGGAGCCCGGGGACAAACGTGTGGATCCACATCGCTAAGCGGGCAAGCTCAACGGACATGTCATTGACATCAAGTCCATAAATGCAGCGGCGCGCAATCTGCCGGCGAAGTAGCGCCACATTATCGACTTCGGACTTCGCCACCTCGTCATCACCGAGCGCGTTCTTCGCCACTTCAGCAAGACGCAGGAGCTCACTCTGGATGCCAAGCAGCGAGTGCTCAGTAAGGAAGTTGCGCATCAACGCTTCGATCTTGTCGATCGCTGCGACAAGAAAGTGCCCTGATCCCATTGAAAGATCTGCGACGCGGAAGTCGAAGAACAACCGTTCCGCGGCTACTTCGTCACCATTCATTAGGAGCTCGGTGACCTGGGCTAGATGCGCTTCAAGAGCTGGTGCGAGCGAGCGTTCGATCAGATGGTCGACGACGAATTTGGGCGTGAAGTAGCTGCCGGTTGCCTTTCGCTCGCCGCTGGCACTGTGGAAGTAGACAGATCCGGCGGTCGCCTCCACCGGTTCTCCACGCTTAGCTGGCACCCATGCCCCGTTAGCATCAACTGTGAGGTCTTGCTCGGCAACGGATAGGGACGACTCAAGCAGCCCTTCGTAAATCGTCCCGAACTCGCGGACCGAGAGCGAACGGAAGTCGACGGGGCCGCGGGTGCCGTCTTCAGATTCGTCGACCAGAAGATGTTGCAGCGCTGGACCGATAATCGCGTCGGGCAGCGTAAGGGTCGCGAGGATCGCTCCTTCTTTGCTGATAGCAGGATCCCCGGAAAAGAGGCCCCCGTTGTACGCCGGAACTTGCCAGAGCTTGTTGCCTTTGTCGATCGCATTCCAAACCTGCGCAAGGTCCATCCAGAGCTGACTGCCGTCGGCGCTGAAATCACTTGGATCAGTATCGAGGTCCCGCTGCGCCGCGGCCTTGAGCGAATTCGCGTCGTATCTCTCGTTTCGTCCCGAGGGAAGAAGCCCACGGTCCTCTGCGTATGCCTGGAACAGCAATCGGAACAGGATTCGCAGGGTCACCCGGTAGGCGAGATTTAGGCCTGGGCCATCCAGGGGATGTCCCTGGGCCGAGAGATGTTGGGCAACCGCCGTTGCAAGTGGTGGAACGACTTCGACATAGATGCGGTCGCGAAGACGCGCTCCAAGCGCACTTGCGAATCGAGCCGACTCGTCTAAGAGCTGGTGCGCACTGCCATCGGGTTGGACGGCTGCAGCCGAAAAAACCAGGGGAAGCAGCGCGGCGTAGTCCGAGTCTAGGGCAGCCAGGTCGAGTTCGAAGTAGGTCTCGGTCTGACCCTTTTGGCCAACGCCCACCCCGTCCCTGCCGGGGTAAATGCGGATCTGGTCTCGGCGCAGAACAATCAGCCATGGGATTTCGCGACTCATAGCGACTTTGAGACCGAATGCAACCGGCGATAATTGGAAACGCTGTGACGTCGCCTCGAAATGCTCAGTGTCGTCCAGGACAACTGCCACCGCTGACGGCGGGCCGCTAACGCCCGAGAGAATTTGAATCCCTCCCGTGGCCTGTTCGGACTTGAAACTGAGTGCCTGAATCAATTGCGCCCCACGTTTGGTGAGAGCGGCGGCCGCGACCGCAGTCGCTTCCCCCCAGTCCGGCCGGTGCGGAGCATTCTCGCGCAGGTGATGAGACGCAAATAGACCAGAGTTGGTGACGCCTGGAATCATCGTTGTCTCGCTCGCGTGGCTTAGCGAGATCATTCGGTTGTAGGCAGATTGCGTGTTCGGTTCCTGCAGCACGGATTGCAGGTACCGCTGGGCAAGCTCGTGCGGGAGTGGATCACGACTCTGTTCCGTGGAAGGTCCGATCAGCCATGCGACGGAGCCGTTAGTAACAGCGATGACGGTTGGCGTCGTGCCCGTGCCGGCACGGAGTCGATAGAGGGCGCGAAGGTCGCCAAGGCTGGGGGCTGAGCGGCCGGAATGGATCGTGGCCGTGGCAACTTGGAAGCCCAGCCCGCCCGGGCCCGCCGGGTCTGGCCCGTATAGAACTTGTTCGAGGGCGACCCCCGTAGGGAGTGAGGCGCCAGCCCGCCACGGCTGCGCGCGTTTTGCCTGCAGTTGAAACCCACCAGTCACAGACGCAGCCTATTGCGAGTAACCGACATTTCCGAGTGAGCTGGGCAGGTACGGCGTGCCTCCGATCTGCCCACGAATTGAACTGGGTCGGGCTCTGGTGCACCTTCGAACCCGGTGGGATTGAGGTCCTCCATGTCGCGATTCATCAGCAGCCGACCACTCGATTGTGTAACTGTGTATAAGCAGTCATCACACGCCTGCCTCGCGTCCAACCATCTCGATACTCCCAACGTCCGGCACCAGCTTCAGCGCGTCACTCAGTACAGATCGTGCTACATCGGTAAGCCGCTTCAGCCCGAGCACATCGAGCACCGCCTTGTAGAGTTCGTCTTCCGACAACGCAGTCACGCCGGCGTACTCGGCTAAGTCGGAGGCCAGCTCGCTTGGCGGCACCAGCCCGAGCGTCCGCGGCCCGAGCTCACGCTGAACGACCTCCGGCTGCGACGGCAACCGGAACGTCTTCGGTTTGACGCCGGGTTGGCCAAGCGGATTGTCCGCAATGATCTGGCCACGCTTGACAGCGAACTCGATAGCCCTGTTCAGCTGTCGGGCGGTCTCTTTGCCGACACGCTGCCCGCCATAGGCATTGCGGTAGGCGTCGTGCAGACGGTGTCCAAGCACAGGCCCTTCGGTCTCAACGATGCGAACCACATTGGCCACCAACGCGGCCAGCGGTGTGTCCTGAACCGGGGGCAGGGTTTCGTTGAACGCGACGTACGGCGCCAGGGAGCTGTCCGCATTACCGGGATCATCTGTGGCTACTGATGACTGACGACCATCATCTGCCCGCACGGTATCGATGCTCAATTCAACGGCCGCGTCCTGTTGCGGAACAACGATATCCTCGTCCGGCGCCCGGTGCCTGCCCTGTGTAGCAACCGATTCCGATTCGGTGTGCTGCGGAATCAGCTCGGTGACGAGTACTGCATCGACTCGGCCCGTCAACGTATGCACCGAATCCTCAAGAGTGGCAGACGCTTCCGAATCGTCTTCGGACGGCTCACCGGTTTCCGACTCGTCCTCATCAAAGCTCGGATCAATCCAGTCCGCGGTCCGGATATCCAGCTCATCGAGGGTGTCCCACAGTGCCCGCAACGTTCCCGGCATATCCGCGTAGAACACCGACTCCCGGATGCGGAAGAACTCCCACCCGCACCGTTCCAGTTCACGTTGCCGCGCCAGATCATTCTCGTATTGCTCTGGGCCATGCCAGAAGTCGCCGTCACACTCGATCGCGAGCCGGCCTTTCGCGCCGGTGACCACCATGTCGATGCGGTAGCCAAGGGCTTCAACTTGCGGGACCACGGTGTAGCCCCGGTTGACGATCCGGTTGAACACCCGCTGCTCAAACAGGGAGTCAAACGGCGGAACCGGCACGTCCTCGGGAACAACCGTGGTCACCGCACCCTCGACGTCACCATGAACCCGATTGGCCACGCCGTAGCAGTAGTCGAGCAGCTGGAAGCGCATGTCCTCGGAGTTGGTTAACGCTTCCCGGGGCATCGAGTGGTACACCCACATTTGGTCTTTCGCGCGGGACGCCGCCACGTTAAACCGCTGCACATACTGCGCCTGGGTGAGGCCGCCCATCCGTCTGTCGGCTCCAGGTGCTTTCACCATCGACAGAAACATGATGTCCCGCTCGGAACCCTGGAAGTCCGAGGCGTCACCACAGCGCAGCTCACGCGCCGACCATTCCTCCGGCGGTACCGCATCAAGCAACATATTCCCAATGAGCTTCGCCTGCTCCTTGCCCAGCAGCGAGATCACCCCGAACGTCATCCCGTCGTAGTGCGGCTCGGCCAGGCATTTGCGAATCTGGTCGACGATCGCCTGAGCCTCAACGACATTGGTCTTGTTCGGCGATTCGTAGGCTTCATCGAGGTAGACAACCTTGATGGGTTCGAGCCGCTCGGCACCGAACTGGCGCACCGGTACGAGGCTGATCCCTTCCGGCTCATAGGCAATGCGGTTCGAGAAGCCGATGATCTCCGGCACGCAGCGCCGGTGTTCGGTGAGCGTGATGCGTCCGCCGAAGCGCATATTGGCCGCGTCGAAGTAGCTGACCTTCGGGTCCAGCCACGACTCCCGGTACGGGTCGTCGCTGAGATACATGGCGGCGAGATCCCGCAGCTGCTGTTGATCTACACCCACCGCCGACGGTGAAACTTGTTTGTCGTCACCGATAACCACCATCTTCGGCGCCAGGTACTGCAGGAACGATGCTTCCAGCCCGGCCTGCGACGCCTCGTCGACGATCACCACGTCATACAGGTTGGGCTCCACCCGCACCTGCTCGGCGATGCGATACAGCGGCATGATCCACACCGGCACCGACGGCCGGCAGCGGTCCATCGCCTCAGCGATCGCCGCCCGCTGCTTGGACGCGTACTTGCCCGTGCCCTTGCCGAGCCGGGACACCAGCTGGGCGTACTGCGTGAGGTTGGCACGCGCACTGCCGGTGATCCGATCAGGTGCCACCGCATGCCCCCACGCCCGCTCGGCTGCCAAATGCTCCACCTCGCTGCGGATCTGGTCCTCGATGGCGTTCAAGCTCACCTTGAGCACATTCGCGTCCTCGCTGTCTTGAGCAAGAATCCAGCGTCCCGTCATCTCCCAGCGCCACGCCTGCTCGTAGGAGGCCAGCCAGCTATCCCATTGCTCGGCATCGGGATTGGCGGCGATCTCGGCAGCCAGCACCGGCGCTGAGCGGTTGAGCTCCAGCCGAATTCGGTCCCGGTCGGCGACCGATTCAGCGATCCGATGTAGATGCTGGAGCCGTTCGTGCGACTCGGCGTAGCCGTCGATGTGGCGATCCCGGACTGCAGCTAGCAACTCCAGCGTGATGGCCGGCGGGTTGGCCTGCTGGGCTTGAGCGCGAAGATAGCTCTGCAGCACCTCGATCGGCGATGTTGCAGCGAGCGCGTCATCGGCCGCCGTCGCAGCCTCCACCAGGTCTGCGTACCGGCGGATATCCTCCAAGTTGTTCCAGTCGGGCACCGGAAGGTTGTTGCGCTGGAACCACTGCCGCTCAACGTCAAGCTGATCCCCGAGCGCCAGCACCTTGTCGAGCTGCTCGACCTCGGTCAGATGCCACTGCAGCTTCTCGTCGAGGGTGTCTTCGTCGGGAATCTCCACGGTGGCCGGCCAGGCCTGATCCATCGCCATGATCGTCCGGGTGGCGTCCACCCAGTCGATGAAGACAACCAGCTGTTCCTTGGTGACGGCGGGCAGGTCGTTGATCTTCACCGCGGCGAAGAACGGCTCGGCGAGCTTCACGGTCTTGGAGGTGAACGCGCCGATCTTCGGAGTCCCGTCCGGACGCACCTTGATCGCGCCACCGGAATCCACGTGGGCAAGAAGCGACTTGGCAATCTGTTGGTGCACACCGAGATCGCCGTCGCTGACCACCACCCGGGTGGTCGGCCCGATCCGCCGAGTGAGCTCGCCCGTGGCGTGCGCGAGCGACTTGACCTGTGCGGAGCGTGCCAACCAGGCCTGCTGGCGGCCGGTCCGCACGTCACGCAGCGCGTCGTTCATCCACGCCTCGTCGCGGCGTTCTAGGTTGGCCGCCCGCTCGGCAAGGTTGGACACGCGAGAACGCAGCTCATCGCGAAGTTCAGTGCTGAGCGAGCGCACGAACTCGAACGACGTATGCGCCAGCAGATCAGCGAACCCGTCTTTGCGTACCGAGGCCTTTTGTTCAGCGGCGACGAGTGCAGCGAAATCTTGCGGGGAGTTCAACGATGCCGTCTGCGGGAGCGCACGTGTTGCCTCGGCCTCGTTAGCGGCGACGTCCTGGCTGCGAAGCAGGCTGCGCCACAGCTGGATTTCGGTGGTGGACACCGAAGAACCGGTGCCGTCCTTGTCGACGTCAAACCCGCGGATCCACTCGTAGTGCGCCTCGTTCTGCAGATGGTCAAAGGCGATGGCCGCCAATGTGCCCTCGGCAGGACCATCCGTGCGTGACTCGACCTCCTGCTGACGGACGGCCAGCAGTCGGTTGCGAACGGCCGCGCGTTGCCGGCGAAGATCCTCGATCGTGCTGACATGCCGGGCGATCGACCGCTGAGAATCAGCCACATCGAAGTCATCGGCCCTCCGCGAGATGTTATCCACCGCGGTACGCAGATCTGCCATGTCCGAACGCGATTGACCGATCACCGCAACCGCGAGGGATTGAATCTCGCGCGGCAGCTTCGCACGAACCTCACGCAGCGCCCGATCGGTCTGGGCGGTGATCAGGATGCGTTTACCCTGGGCCAACAGATGCGACACCAGGGCCGCCGCGGTGTGCGTCTTCCCTGTTCCGGGCGGTCCCTGCACCACAGTTTGCGCACGCGTATCAACCCGGTCGATGATTTGGCGCTGCTTGTCATTGACCGGCAGCGGAAGAAAATCCTCCTCATCGATGGTGACGACGGCACCCGGGACCTCGCCCGATCGCGTTGATTCCGGTTGACGATCCGGGTCGATGAGCGGCAGCACACCCGCTGGCACCTCGCCAGCCTTGCGAATCTGGCTGACGATCTGTTCGTAGATCTGCACCAAACCGCGATTGGTGCGGCGGCGCACGATGATCGCCGGGGCGAATGCTCCACGCGGGTTCGTTCCCGTGGGAGCACTGACCTCGTCCTCGTCATACTCCGCGTCCGCATCCAGCCGGTGGATCAAGCGGCGGCAAATCTCGCCGATCGCCGGCTGATCCAGCAGGTGCCCGTCATAATCGGCGGCGAGGTCCTTGATCTCGTCGATCTTCGCTGGGCTGGGGATGAGCGCCGGGTCCAGCATCTCAGCAATCTCGATGGTGACCGCGTCCTGCGCGCTGACCTGGACGACCGTGAGGCGACCCGAGTTCTCGTCGAAATTGATCGCGATCGGTGCGGTCGCGACGTGCCGCTGAATCTGGTCGTGATCCTCGGGCCGCCAGCTCAGGCAGCCCACGCCAAGGACCAGCTCGAATTCCTCGCTGTGATCCGTGGACTTCAGATGGACCGCGAAGAGGTCCTTGTAGACGTCGCGGACTGCCGCGTCACGACGCTCCCGCTCGGCCCACAGCCGCCAATCCGTCAGCCAGCTTTCAAACGCTTCCGTGATCTCGGGGTGCTCAGCCAGCTCGACGCGGCGCCGCTCGATGTCCGGCTCGTCATCGTCACCTGTGTCCGGGAGTGGTTCTTCGCGGTAGATCGCCTCGCGGATCGTTGGCTCCCGGCTCGCGTCGTCGGCCTTACCGTCAACCCAGGGCACCAGGCCGTCGGGCACCGACGGCGGATCAAGTTTGGCGATCCGGTCAACCGTGAGCAGCGGGGTCTCGGCGTCGAGCTCGGCCATGCGATGCGCCGACCGGATCGCCTCGTGTTCGGGCAGATTGCCGAACCACATCGCCTGCTCAAACTTGTCGACCGTGCGGACGGGCTTGACCAGCAGTTGTTGGGCACCGCTCAAGAAGGTGAAGAGGTTAACCGCGCGACGCACCAAACGCTCGTTGTCGGTTTCATGCTCGGCAGCCATCGTGCCTCCTTCGTGACAAGTCCGGATCGCACGTGATGGAAAAAGTGCCACCCGTCACCCGCGTCAATTAGCGATGATTATGGACCCCCAGTCCGACAACTCGGCACACACCCTCGACATTCGATTCGGCCGCCTCTGCGGTTTGCCAACTACCTACCCATCTCCGTCATGTTTCCCTGCCGAGCGGTTGATTAGTGCGGACGCCGAGATCCGCACCGGACGCGCAACTCTGCAGTTGCGGCTGCACACCAACGCATCTCAATTGTGTATTGAAATCCAGAATGCTTGCCGTACGCAAGAGGTGGTGGGACGGACTTCCAGCTTCGCCGACCACGACATTCACGTAGCACATCGGCGGCATTTCCGGCCGAAAATGCGAAACTCAGCTACCAGTTGCGCGAACGCAGCACCGAGGTCACGCGACCGCAGCCCGCGCCCCCAAGTACACCTCGGTCGGCATTGTCTGACGCAAACGCCACGTGATCGCCATTGGCCGATCGCCCTCATGGGACACGTAGTCCGCCGGTCCGAGGAAGATGTACGGCGCGGCACCGAACGCATTGGTCTTCGTCTCGCGCACGAAAAGCAGAATGTGGGAACCGCGCTCACGGTGATGGATGTAGCGCAGCCCGGTTGGTGACGCTGCCGACGTCGTGGACTGCGACTCCCAGTGGAACAACTCCGGGCTCAGCGCGAAGTCCCGGTACATCGTGGTCGGCAAGTAGTCGGTGTCGGATTTCTTCAGCGTGATGAGGAAGGCGTCAGCGTTGACCTCCGGGCACCACGCGACGCCCTCCCTCATGGCGCTCGGTGTCCGCTTCTGCGATGCAAAGCCCAACCCCGCCAGGATCTCCTCCCGCGAATAGCTCGCGTGCAGCGCCAGCGGGACGTCCGTGAATTCGTCACCCATATTCCACAGGCCGTAGGTGCTGCGGTGGGCAGCATCGAACGCGATATCGATGACCTGGCGCATCTCCTGAGCTACTGCTTCATCGCGAAGAACACTGAGTCCTTCTGCCACACTGCCGAACCCACCACCGTTGGGAAACAACGAGTAGAACAGCATGGCCGCCAACCGGGCCCCGGTGACACCGTCCTCAGCTTGGTAATCCTGCAGGAACGCGCTGTAGGCCTTCCAGCGACGCTGGTCATCCACGTGCGCCAGCGCCTTCACCCGTTTGACCAATTCGGCCTCCCAGAGCCCAGGCTGCTCCCCCAGCTTCCCGGCATCTCGGCACAGCGTGGTCCACGACCGGTCCGCCCGCAGAATGTCTTCGAGCCCGCGGCCCGACTCGTCCAGATACGACGCCAGTCGGTCGTCGGAATGTGCCCGAATCTCGGACACCAACACGGCCTTCTTCGGCGACACCTGCTGGCGTACGTTCTCCAACACCAACTCCCGGGCGACAGAGTCCAGCACGATCTGGCTGCCCGATGGCAGGAACGGAAACCCTTCCTTGACTTGCTTTTCCAGCTGCTTACGACCCAGCCCAGTCAGCGCCCGGAACCGCTGATCGAACCGAAACTCTTTGCGCTGGTGACCCACGAAGTCGAGTGCCGTCAACACAGTCTTGCCGGGTGCAAGCCGCAGGCCGCGCCCCAGTTGCTGCAGGAATACGGTCGCGCTCTCGGTGGGCCGCAGGAACAGCACTGTGTCGACCAGCGGGATGTCGAGGCCCTCGTTGAATAGGTCGATCGTGAACAGCACGTTGATGTCGCCGTTGCGGAGCGCTGCCAGAGCCACACGCCGCTCAGCGGAATCGTCGAGTCCAACGATGGCTCGAGCCGGGATGCCGGCCGAGACGAACTGGTCGGCCATGTATCGGGCATGCTCGACGCTCACGCAGAAGCCGAGCGCCCGCATCGCTCCGACATTGGCAACTTTGTCCTGCAGTTGGTCAAACACGATGCGCGTCCGGGCGTCGTTGCCGGTGTAGATCTCGTTTAGCTCTGCCAGGTCGTAGCCGCCGCGCTTCCACTGCAGTGTTCCGAGGTCGGTGCCGTCGTGGATGCCGAAGTAGTGGAATGGGCACAGCAGGTTCTGCTCAAGCGCATCCCATAGTCGGAGCTCGGCGGCCACCCGTCCACCGAAGAATGCCCGCACGTCGATGCCGTCACCACGTTCCGGGGTCGCGGTCAGTCCGAGCAGTTCCATCGGCGCGATGTGGTCCAGCAGTCGGCGGTAGGAGGCGGCCTGAGCGTGGTGGAACTCGTCGATCACCACGATGTCGAAGTGGTTGGGCTCAATGCTGGAAAACCGGTCCGCGGTGAGGGATTGGATGCTGGCGAACACATGACGCCAGCGGGTCGGTTGATCGCCATCGACCAGCAACTCACCGAACAGGGGGTCGGTAAGCACCTCCTGATACATCCGACGCGCTTGTTGCAGGATCTCCTTACGGTGCGCAACAAACAGCAGCGTGAGGTCGCGGCCGTGAACTTCTCGGACGAGCCGGCGGTAATCCAGCGCGGCGATCACGGTCTTTCCCGTGCCGGTGGCGGCCACGATCAGGTTGCGATGGCGATCATGCAGCGCGCGTTCAGCATCCAGTTGTTCGAGCAGTTCGGCTTGATACGGCTTGGCGGTGACCTCCAGCCCGGACAGCGTGACCACCAACGGGTCCCGCTGCTTCTTACCGGAGGCCACCTCCAACGCCAGCCTGAGCTTCTCTGAATCTTCAGCAGGGCGATAAGGCTCGAATTCGCGATTCTCCCAATACGAGTCGAACGTCGCACGAAACTTGTCCAACAGATGTGGGGTGGAGATCGCCGAGAGCCGCACATTCCATTCCAGGCCGTCGACGAGTGCAGCATGCGAGAGGTTGGACGAGCCGACGTAGGCGGTGTGGAACCCGGTGTTGCGGCGCAGCAGCCAAGCCTTCGCGTGCAACCGGGTTCGGTCAGTCTCGTAGTTGACCCGCACCTCGGCGCCGAAGTCGTTGACCAACGCATCGAGGGCGCGGGCGTCGGTGGCACCCAAGTATGTGGTGGTGATGACTCGTAGTGGCACGCCGCGTTCACGCAGTTCGATGAGCTCGCGTTCCAGGAGGCGCAGGCCCTGCCACTTCACAAATGCACACAGCAGGTCGACGTGGTCGGCGCTGCCCAGCTCGGCCCGCAACTCGGCCGCGAGCGTCGGTTCGTTGCGGGCGTTCGTCATGAGTGCGGCGTCCGACAACGGCGTCGCGGGACGTGGGAGTTGAACCGTGCCGAGGGTTTTCGGACTTACCGCGTCCAGGCGACAGATCTTCGCGGGATCGTCCTGATGCAACACTTCTTGCTGTGCATCGGTATCGCCAAGCACTCCAAGGATCTTGCGCAGCAGTTCCGCTCGTGCATCGGGACTGCCCGCTGCCTTCAGCTGCCGTTCGATGAGCGGCGTCAGATGCCGGGCGATGGTCAGCGCCTGCTCGGCGTCGTCGACGGTGCTGAAGTCTGGCTGTAGGTCCGGATGCTCCGCCAGAGCAGTGGCAAGTCGGTTGGTGAGCAGGGATTCGTAAAGTCCAACGTCCACGCCGGGAGGTTAGCGCGACAGGATGACAACGGGCGCGAGTTCTGTTCTGTCATTCATCGTGGAGGCAGATGGACAGCATGTGCTTGCGTGGGTCAAGCACATAGGCGTCAGCCGACCTGCCAGCTTCGACCTGAACCGAGAGCGAAGTGACTCATCTCGTTTGATACAAAAAGTATCCGCGAAGACGTCTCGCTGCCTCGTCCGACAGGTACGGATGGCGATCCCTCATCGTGTCTCGAGCGTAATCGCCCGCTTCCTGCCAAGATTGCGTCCGCCAATGCACCGTAACTCCCATCAGCTCCTCGAGGAGGGGCCTGATCTCGCCAAGAAGCGCATCGGCTCGTTCCGGCCCATAATGATTGGCCATGTTTTCCTTGCTGACGATCGGTGCGCCTTTGGGGCTGCCGTTCGTAAGAGCCCACACGATCGCTTCATTGATCTCATCGTGGCTGATGTTGCTGTCGGTCATCGACCCCTCCCAAACCTTCACCACTCGAATATCACTGCCTCAGTATGGATTCGGGATCAAAATCAACTATCCGGGCAACATCTGGGCTATCAACGCATCAGATAGGTGAAGTAGTTGCCGATACAGTCTAAGGACTTCCTCGAAAGCTCGGGATGGTGATCCTGCATGACTGATTCAACGTAGTCACCGGCCTCGTTGAGGTCCATCGAGTTCCAGTCAGGCTGGATACTCATCGCCTCGTCAAGTAGCGCGCGAACTGAGCCTTTGGCGACCCCAGCTGCAGCCGAGCCAAAATATAAAGCAAACTCTGCATCATTTCGACCGGGGTAGTGCTTCAGGTACAGGGCAATCGCCTCGTTGATATCGATTTCGTCGCCCACCACTTGCCGTCTCCACCTCGAAAACATGGGAGCCGATTTCCTTCCGTGAGCGCCCGAGGAAATCCTGCGTCAAATCACCCGGAGCCAGCTGGTTTTCGATGCCGCGCACGTTTGCCAACCGACGGGCGTCCACGATCAGTTCATAGACACCGGGTTCAACGAGTCCAGCTCCGACCTGCTCCGCATCGGCGGGATCATCGGAGAGCAGAAGCAGCTCGGATCGTGGCCCGTTTCCACGATGGCGCCAGCGATAGGGCCAGCATGCAGCTTCTGCAGTACTAGCGGGTCAGGCACGACGGGTCTCTTCCACCTGTATGTCCGTCAACCTGTCGGGCGTTACCAGACCAGTCCATCCCATGTATTGGTCGCCATCCAATCCAAGTTCCCGAGCTATGGCGGGGGGACCGACGAATTCAAGCCCAATTTGTCCGTCAGGGAATTGGCTCTGCAGGGACACCGCATGTCCGGAGAGCTTTCCGCTCACTCGAACGTGCACCAGGCCGTCCAGGGCGGATCGGGGAACCTTCACCCAAGACTGGTAGTACCCACGACCCATGGACGCTTCGCCGGTCGCGAACCCATCCGGTATCTCAGTATCCGGTTCTGCATGCAGTGCGACCCAGTCGTCAGCACCAAATAGGATCAGGAATCGCTTCCCGCGATACTCCGCGTACGCGCCAGACATCAACACATCAATCATCAGTTCCCCTGAGGTAACCATGCTCGATTTTAGAGAACGGCCACGATGCGTTGAGTTCCGTCGCCCAAGACCGACCATCACGTGGGGAGTTACTGAAGCACTGGTCTAAGGATTGCCGTACATCTCCAGAATACCGGTATGCGCGCTTTTATAGTTATTCGCGATACGGTCGCGCACCCATTCCAATGGGTCCGAATACGATTCGTACTCCACTCGTGCCGCCCGTATCAATTCCTCCAACGGCAGATCTGGACGCTTCGCGAAACGCGTGAAGTACTGCCACTTATCTGCGCGCACTCCGAATTCGTTAGGAGCAGCCAAGGGACCAATCATGCAGTTCACCTCACCTTCCCGGGACGATGTGTATATCTGCACCTTGCAGTCTTCAGAACGGTAATAAACAATGTGCCGACTGCCACCTCTGTCCGGGCTGTCATCAGATCCATCGAACGCGAAACCAAGTTCATCCAACAGTGGGCCTACCGTAGCCCGAACCTGTTCCCTAAAATTCGTCGTCATCTCGTTCCATCTTTCACATAAACCCAAGAGTCGCCGACTCGTTGATACCCGTAAGACGCGGCATACTTATTTAGAAATTCTACCTCCATCGCAGAAAACGAACCTGGACGTTCGATCGCCATATCTTCAAGTGAGGAATATTTTCCTCGGTCGAGAATGTAATCGATCCGGCCAACGTGGTTCTCCATCTGGCTGCGCAGGAATTGTTCATTGACCTGCCAGCCTAGGGCTTTCGCCTGCGCCTCGGAGAGCCCCCGTTCAACCGCATCCCACGTCGCATCTCCCGTGTCGAAGAAAGTGCCTCCGTGATGTCTTGCGTCTCCAATGTAGCCACCATCCTGCCCATCCCATTTACCTAGAACGACGCGGTCGGCGTTGCCGAATTGGTGTGTCGATAGGTCGGCGACCTGGCGGACCAGGTCGGCTGTCGGATGCCCGTTCACGAAAGCGCTGTTGAGTTGGCCCGCGACATCGGGGGCTTCCGGCGCATAGGTGGTAGGCGCGCCCAGCGCGGAGGGCTGATGGTCACCGCCAGTGGGCGGCACAGAATTCCCTGGTGGATGTTGGTCGCCCGAATCATGAGGGACCTGGTGGTCACCTCCAGCATGCGAAGCATCTCCAAGATCACTTCCGTGCCCACCACCACCGACATGCGCCTCAGCCATCTCCCGAGGAGTGGGTAGGTCATGCGGGACCGAGCTACCCGGCGAGACTTCACCTGCCGACGCGTTCACCGGCGCTGGTGCATGTGACCGATCGCCGTGAGGCGCGTCGGTCGCCGGCTCACCTGGCGGATGCCCACCTGCTGGCAGCTCTGATCCTCCGCTGTGTGGCGCGACTCCCGCCACGCCGCCCTCGCCGTCATGTGCTGCCGTCCCCGGACCATGAGTGCCGGGCACCGACTCCCCATTCGGCCGCACCCCAGCGTCTACCGGGGCCTTTCCGGCACCAGCGTCCCCCGCGGCTACGCCGTCACCGGCGGGATGTGTTCCCGGTACAGGCCCGGAATCCGCCGGCCGCGCGACCGGTTCAGGGGCCTTCGGCGCCTCCACCGGGGTGGCGCTCAGCGAGTCGAGGTCCTTGCCAATCTTGCCGGCCTGACCGGCGATTTCGTCGACGCCGGTTTTTCCGAATGCCTCGACCCCGCTGCGGGCCGCCGCGCCCTCGGCACGAGCTACCTGCGCGCCTTCCTCGCCCACCTTCCCCGCTGTCAAACCGGCTTTGGCCTCTCCCAAACCGGGCATCAGCACCTGCACAACGCTGCCGATGTTATCGCCCAGCCCGACCAGCGGACGATCGCTGGACCAATCCTTGTAATCGACAACACCTTTGACGGTCTCGAGAAGGTGCTCTCCCGCTTCTTTCTGCCCCTCCGGATCAAGCATCGGCCCCAACGGATTGAAAAACTCCGCCAGGTTCTTGTCGATTTCCCAGATACCTTTCGCTGCTTCTACCGGGTGGGCGAGCATCGTCGGAACGGTCTGCCCAACCTCCAGCCCCGACTTCACCACGCCCTCAGCGATTTGTGTGCGCGCATTAACAAAGCCCGCCAAGAAACCGCCGACGTCGTTGCCGAAGAACCGGGTGAACTCCTTGCGGTCCCATTCCTCGAACTCGCGAACCAGCCCATCCATGCCATCGATGAGCATCTGGAAACCGGAAGCAGCGGTGTCCAATTCACCGCTGAGGGCGTGCAGGATCTCCGAGATATCGTGGCCGATCTGTTTGAGTCCATCGAGCGGGTTATGCCCGCTGAAAACGCTGCCGATCTGGCTGACAATTCCGGAGGCACTCAATCGGTGGAGCAGATCCCGGATCGCATCCTGTGCGCTTCGCACGTCACCGGCGAACGAATCCAGCTTCTCCGCAAGGGAACTGCACTTACCGGCCAAAGCATTAGTACCACCGGTCAACGTGTTCAGAGCTCCGGTGATGTGCGTCAACTCAGGAATGTCCTGGCCCGACACGCTCGAGAGGCAATCTCCGGCGTCGCCTGCTGCAGTCGATATCGCCATACCGAGCGCGCGCCACGCGCCCGCGACCGCGCCCATCGTGTCCGGATTGCCGTTCGGCCAGGCATGGCTGACGAACGGCTGAACCAAGGACCACAAGCTCGGTTCGGGGATTTCCGGCCCTGACTGTCCGGCCACCCCCGAAGCCGTGTACTTGGTCGGCTCTGCTGGCACAGGAATCGATTCGCGTCCACCGCCGACGGTCGAGGCAGCATCACTGACCCCATAGTTGTGCGCCGACACCTCGACGCCATAGCCGACATTACGGAAGGCGTTCACGGCCGACTCAGCCGCCGAGATCACCGCTTGCCCACTTTTGCGGTAGTCGGAGAAGAATTGCAGACCAGCCGCATCGGTTCCACACATCAACCCGGATCCCGCCAATGCAGAATCCAGGGCATCCAGCGCAGCGACCAGCGCATCACCTTGCGCACCAACAGTTTTCCCAGAGGCCGCTAACTGTTGCGGATCAACCTCGTAGCCACCCACCGACTAACCCCAGTTGCGCAGGTTCATTTGCGCAGCACCGTGATAGTTCTCGTGTGCGCCTTCAGCTATCGCGCGCAAATGGGCCAATGCTTGCCGCATCTCGGCCACGCCCTCGGTCCACTGCTGCTGGGCGGCAGCTTGCGCGTGCCCACCCTCGCCATCCCAGGCTGTGCCCAATTGATGCTCGACGGCCTCCAGCTGCGCCACCGTCTGCTCCATGTGCTGCTCGAGTTGCGACATCCGATCGGCAGCGGCCAACAACACCGCCGGATCCACCTTGAAAGCGGCCATGCCCTAGAGGCCCGATCCTGCGATGGACACGCCACCGTCCCGGTCAGTGCCCGAATACCCGGCGGCCGCCGCGACCAAGAGGTCCGACATCGCCGTCAACCCCTGAACGACTTTCGACGACCCGTCATGCCACTCGCGCCAGACTGAGTCGTAGGCCGATGCCGCGTTCCCGGTCCAACTCGGCCCCAGCATCTGCGCGACCTCGCTGTCGAGCGATGCCAGGCTCGCGTGCAACTGCTGCGCCGCCGTCCCGAATTCCGTCGACACCTCTCGCAGCACTTCCGGTGTCACATGCAGATCTGCCATAGTTCCCCCCTGGGCGCTCGCCCTGACTACAGCAATCATCTCAGTCCGATCGGGCGCATTTGCTGTGAAGTAGCTGTCAATGGCCACAGCCCGAATCGGAAAGCTGCCTCGGCAGTGCCAGCAAATTCGTGAACCGGAATTTGTCAAGGCGGATGTGTCCATCGGGTGTTAAGCGGCTGTGGTGTTGGCCTCCCGGGCTGGCGGGTTGATCCAGACGGTGTCGGGTAGGTCGAGAATCTTGGGCGCACCTTGCTTCCGAGAGCTGGCATGCTTGCCGCCATGTGGGGCCAGGAGTAGACCTGGTCAGGGCGCCGCCGCGGCGGATTCCCCGAAGGCCACATACGCTGGTCGCAGAATCTCAGCGAGCCCCCGCCTGCGCACGGCGACCGCCACCGTGGGCAGCTGATCCAGCAGTGCCGTCGACGAGGCAACGGGAGGGCCGAACACAGGAAGAGTGTTCTGCTGCACGAAGAACGAATCGAGACAGTCCGCCAGAGCGGGGCCTGAGGCCGCCCGGTCGACAGCCGGCCGCCCACCCGAACGGGCAGCCGACAAATTCTCCAGCAGGTCCTCACGGTCCCGGCCGCGCCAGGCAAGGATGGTGAACGGATCCTCGTCAAACGCCTCGGCCAGCAGGTAGAACGTCGCGGCGAGATGCTTGCACGGCACCGCAAAGTCAGGACACGAACAATCCAGGGACAGGTCGCGGGCCGTCGTCGGAAACAGCGGCAACTCCAACGCGCCGAACACGTCCTCGATGTCACACGGCATCTCGCCGGCCAGCAAAGCTGCGGTGTACAAGGCATTTTCGGCCAGTACAGCTTCGATCTGCAACCACTCGCCCTTGCCGAATGCGGCGATCCCGATCCGGACCCGATAGGGCCGTACCCTACTGCCCTGCACCTCCGCAGTGACCAGACCCGGCCCGATTTCCAGCGAGATCACCTGACCCCGGCGGGCATAGTTCCGGCCGCGCTGCATCCGACTGCCCATCCCCATGGCCTCGAGCACTTCGATGAACCGTTGCGACCACCATGTCTGAGCGATCGCACCACGGGCGCTGCGGGCCTTCAACCCGTCTGCAGCACGGGGCCGCGACGGCGGATACCAGTCACTCACCGACGGCCCCTTCCGACAGGGTGAACAGTTTGCGCAGATCCCCGGTGGACAGCTCGGTCAGCCAGCCCTCGCCGTCTCCGACCACCAGGTCGGCCAACGCCTTCTTCTGCTCGATCATGTCGTCGATCTTCTCCTCGAGAGTGCCCGTGCAGATGAACTTGCGCACCTGCACGGTGCGCTGCTGACCGATCCGGAACGCCCGGTCGGTCGCCTGGTTCTCCACCGCGGGGTTCCACCATCGATCCAGGTGCACAACATGATTGGCGGCGGTCAGGGTCAGCCCGGTACCGCCCGCCTTCAATGACAGCAGGAAGATCGACGGTCCCTCACCGGACTGGAAACGCTCGACCATCTCGTCGCGCCGCTTCTTCGGCACACTGCCGTGCAGGTACGCGACATCCTGACCGAACCGCGCGGCCAGGTGCGGCGCCAACATCTCGGCGAACTCGGTGAACTGGGTGAAGCACAGCACCCGATCGCCTTCGGCGAGAATCTCCTCCAGAATTTCCTCGAGCCGGATCACCTTGCCGGAGCGCATGCCAACCGGCGAGCGGTCGTGCAACAGCTGCGCGGGGTGGTTACAGACCTGCTTCAGTTTCGTCATTGCGGCAAGTACATTGCCGCGCCGCTCGATTCCGTCGGTGTGCTCGATCTTCTCCATCATCTCGTCGACGATGGACTGGTAGAGCGAGGCCTGCTCGGTGGTGAGCCGGCAGTACTGCTTGACTTCGATCTTCTCGGGCAGGTCGTCGATGATGGCAGGGTCGGTCTTGAGCCGCCGCAGAATATAGGGGCGGGTGATCCGGCGCAGCCGTTCGGCCGGCTCGATCTGGCCGTACTTCTCCACCGGCACCGCGTACCGGGCCCGGAACAGCTCCGAAGAGCCGAGCAGGCCGGGGTTGAGAAAGTCCATGATGGACCACAATTCGGCGAGCCGGTTCTCCACCGGGGTGCCGGTGAGCGCGATGCGGTTCGCGGCGTCGAGCCGCCGCACCGCCTTGGCGCCGCGCGACAGGCTGTTCTTGACGGCCTGAGCCTCGTCGAGCACCACCCGGTTCCACCGGTAGTCCGCGAGTTCATCGACATCACGGGTGGCGGTCGCATAGGTGGTGACAATCAGGTCGACCTCGGCCAGCCGTTCCTCCAGAGCCTCGCCGCGGAGCCGTGCCGGGCCGTGGTGGGCGTAAACCCGAAGCGCAGGTGCGAATTTCGCGGCCTCACGCTGCCAATTGCCGACCAGCGACATCGGGCACAGCAGCAGTGTCGGCGCAGTACCGGGCTCGTTGTGACGTTGTGTGGACTCCAGCGCAAGCAACTGCACGGTCTTACCCAAACCCATGTCGTCGGCCAGACAACTGCCCAGACCCAGCGCCGACAGGAAGGCCAGCCACGACAGGCCCCGCTGCTGGTAGGGACGCAGCGTCGCAGCGAAGTCCGGCGCCGGTTGCAGGGGCTGAAGTGATTGCCCGGCAACACCGTTGAGCAGATCACCGAGCCAACCATCGGCCCGCACCGACACGATCTCCAGCGGGGTGTCGGTGTCGTCGGGGTGGCTCGCCGCCAACGCCAGAAGCTCGGCGGGACTCGCCTGCTCCGACCGATGGGCCTTGAGAAACTCCAGCCCGCGGCGCAGCTGCTCCTGGTCGACCGCCACCCATTGACCGCGCAACCTGATCAACGGTGCCTTGGTCTGCGACAGCGCGTTGATCTCATCCTCAGTGAGCGTGTCATCGCCGACCGCGAGCGCCCACCGGAAGTCGATCAGCTGCTCGCGGCCGAACCGACTCGCCGTCGCCACCACACCGTCGACGGGGGTGGACGCCGATACGGCGAGACCGAGCTTGCGGCGCCGATCCCACCACGACGGCAGTAGCACCCCGAAGCCCGCATCGTCGAGCAGCGGCGCCGCGACCGACAGGAAGTGGTAGGCGCCCTCGGCGTCCAGGTCGATACCGCAGGGACGTGCGGTGCGCAGACCGGAGGTCAGTTCCGGGTAGACCCGGACGGCCCGTCCGAGTTCGGCGAGAAGTAACTCCTCGGGACGGTCAAGCCAACGCCGCAGGTTGCCGTCGTCGTCCCAGGTCTGCTCGGCCGGGACCAACAGGCTGGGGTCGGCGACCGACTGCAGCAGGAACTCCAGCCGCCAGCCCGCGTCGTCGTCGGATTCGTTCTCGGTGAGCCGGAAGGTCGCACGAGCCGGGCCCGGCTCCTCGATCCCGATCTCATCCCACGGCGTCAGCGCGTCGGCCAAGGCATCGAGATCATCCAGGTCCGCATCGAACCTGCCGTCCGGCGCCGTCAGTGCGGTCACCCATTCTTCTTCGACCGCAAGGCGTTTCGGGCGCCGCCCGCGTCGGGGTGGCAATAACTCCTCGGCCGGCGGCGCGGCGGCGCGCGCCAACTCGTCGACAAATGCGGCCAACGCCGACGTCACCAACTCCGGTGTGCCGGCCGCATCCGACTCCGCCCGGCACACCGGAGGCATAGCCGCGATGATCGCGGTGAGTTCCATCACGTCGGCGCCCTGAATCACCGGCCGCCAGAACGCGACGGGCTGCCCCTCGTCGACACCCAGGGCGGGCAGAATTCGACCGCGCGCCACCAATTTTCGCGCGAAGTTCGCGATATCGGCGATGTAGGTCACCGACTCGCCGTACCGCACATCGGCTGCCTTCTCATCGAAAAGGGCCAGCGCAGAGGCGGCGGGAAGCGATACCACGGGAACCGACCACGGCAGCAGCGCGGGCGCACTGCGTGATGCGGGCCGCGGCGTGACCCGCATCAGTTCCGGCGAGTCCAGCGGCGACGTCCGCAGCGAAGGCAACAGGAGCACGGCGTTGCCTGGCTTGCCGGTGTGGATTTCGGCGATCACATCGGCCGGCGCCGCGAAGGGATGCGGACGGGCGGCACGCAACGCCTGGCTTGCGCTCTTCACCGACAGGGCCGAATCCTCGGCCCACAGACACAGGTCCTCGGTCGACCAGAATCCGTGCAGAACCAACATCGATATTTCACTTCCCTCGAGGCTTCGCCAGGCTAGCTATCGGCACCACCATCCCGAAACCGCCGCGCCGGATTTACCCTGAGCCCGAGCCTGATTGGTGACCAGTGAGGCAGTTGGTACCGGTGAGGTCGGCTGCTTCGGGTGTGAGCCGGCTAAGTTGCGTGCCGGTGACCATGACGGAGCGAGGGGGCGCGGCGCACCCGAGAGACGGGGCCCGCACATGACACGGCGCAGCCATTCGGCTGGATTGGGGATGCACTCAACGGTGTTCGGAGTCCGCGGCGTCCACCGATTTGGGAGGCCGTCAAAGAATTTGACGACCTCCGACAAAGACCCACTACCCAGACCCCGGCCCTTGCCGGTCAGATCAGTGGAGCTGCTGAACCACGCGTCACCGTCGGTCAGCGACTGAATCGCGTCCTGCGCACCCTGCAGATCCATCCCGATCGAATCCGACATGGTCCATGACGACTCCGACATCAGTGATCGCCGGACGACACCAACTCCGCGACGTCGTCGTGCAGATGCGCCAGCCCGGTGTCGAGCGTCGCCAACCGCCCGCCATAGTGGCGAGCAAGCTGCGCCAAGTAGGCGTCGGTCACCTGTCGGTGCCCGACCACCCCGTCCAGTCGCACACCATCGAAAGACACTGCATCCGGCCAGAACTCGTGTAGATCGGACGCTGCGACTGCGACGAGCACCTCGCGGGCCGCCAAAGTGGGGTACCCCATACGCAACAGGAAACGCAGCAGGCTCCCCTGTGTTATCGGGCAGGTCGCAAATGCCTCGTCCGACGCTGCCAGCCACTCGGTAGCCGCCTCGTGATGCACATGCTCTACCACCACCAGCGCGATCAGCACGTTGGCGTCGAGCAGCGTGGTCACTCGTCGTCCTCCAGCGACCGCACATCCTCGGAGGTGACGACGGCGCCTACGCTGACCACCGGCAACCCCGTCCTGGGATCGGTCGAAACCGTCGAGGGAGCCACAGCTACGCCCAGGCCCCTTCGCATCAGGTCAGCGACCGTCTCACTCAGGGTCCGGCGTGTGTCCCGCGCTATCGCGCGGGCCTGCTTATGCAGGTCATCAGGTAAATCAACGGTGGTCCGCATGCCACATCCTAGCATCTCTGCATCATGATGCATTGATGCGCTAGGCGTCCGGGCAGCACACTCCGGACATGAGCCGCCGCAACCGCCAGAAGCGCGCCGCCAAGCAGAAGAACCGCCGCGCATCGTCCCGACGAGAACGCTGGAGCACCGATCCCGGGTACGACCGGGTCGCCCTCCTCGACCGCATCACCGCGGCGCTGTACAACTCCGCTTTGTGTCCCGACCACGATGCGGAATTCCACGCCGCTGAGCTACTCGACGAATTCCCCTGCTGGGCAGACGATCTCGACCTTGCCGCCGAGGGCACCTTGGCCGGTGCCATCAACAGCGCGTGGCAGGTGGGTTGGTCGCCCAATGACCTGCACGAATTCGCTCGTCGCCGTCTCGACGCAGCGGCAGCCGGCTACCTGGCCGAGGCCGTCGTTCGCGAATCGCGGCACTATTCCGTCACGACCCTGCATCCTCGATGGCGGGCCGAACTCGCCGCATTGCCTGCGGATTTCGATCACGGCGCACCGCAGATGTGGAGCTGGGCGGACAGGAATGCCGTCGACCATCACGCAGCGTTGACGGTCGTATTGAAGGTGCTGCGGCTGCTGGGAACCCTTCCGATCCTCGAGCCGTTGCTGCCGTTGCCCGGTGCGCACCAGCATTCGGCGGTCGCGGTGAACCCGACCGATGCGAAAGCGCTCAGCCGGGTGCGCGGGCTACTGGCCAAGGCAGAGGCCACCAAATTTCCCGAAGAAGCGGAAGCACTTTCGGCCAAGGCCCAAGAACTGATGAGCAGATACTCACTGCACCATGCGATCCGAGATCACGAGCAAGGTCGCGCAGCCGAGGCGACCGCCCGGCGAATCTGGATCGACAGTCCCTACGTCATCGCCAAGGCAGCGCTGGTGCAGTCCGTGGCAACGGCCAACCGGTGTCAGATGGTGTGCGCGGAGAAGCTCGGGTTCGTCGCCGTCATCGGCGCCGCGTGCGATCTGGAATTCGTTGAGCTGCTGTCGACTTCACTACTGGTCCAGGCCAACCGGGCGATGCTGGCAGCGGGCCGCGTTACCGGCGACGGACGGACCCGGACCCGCTCGTTTCGTCAATCATTTCTTCTTTCGTACTCCGAGCGCATCGGTGAACGCCTCACCGTCACCTCCACGACGGTGGCCACCGAGTTGGACCGCGGCACACTGCTTCCGGTACTGGCAGCGCGCAGCCAGGCAACCGATGACCTCACCAACCGGCTCTTCCCGGCGACGATTGCCCGCATGATGTCGCCGTCCAACGGTGCTGGATGGGCGGCCGGGCGCATCGCAGCCGACTTGGCACAGCTCGACGTGCGTCGACCGATCGCGGGGTGATGTGGCCGCCAACGAATCGTCCTTGTTGATCCCCGACAGCGACGTACGTACGCTGTACATACCGACCGAGTGAGGCAATATGCGCAACACCGACGCCAGCACCACGAAAACCACCCGCGACCAGCGGATGAATATTCGTGCCAGCGCGCAGCAACAGCTCCTCATCCGTCGGGCGGCCGAAGCCACCGACAGCACGGTCACCGACTTCATTTTGGACAGCGCACTAGAGACCGCCGAGCGAGTTCTCGCAGACCGCAAGTGGTTCGTCGCCAGCGAAGAGCAATGGGTCGAGTTCCAAACCCTGCTCGATGCACCGCTGGAGCCGATGCCCAAACTTGGACGGCTTCTCCGACGCGAGAGCCCTTTCGCCGACAACGATTGACACGACCGGTGGCGGACACCCAGCCAAAACCAACTCGACCCGAGAAACTCACGAAAACCCACGACCGATCGGCCTTCGAATCAGGCGCCGCCGAACTCGACGATTGGCTCCGCAAGTACAGCTGGCAAAACCAGCGGGCCGACAACGCCACCACATACGTCAGCACGTACGAAGGCCGCGTCGTCGGCTATTACGCGATCACCGTCGCCGGCTACCGACGCCGCGCCGCACCCGAAGCAATCGCAAAAAAGGCACCCGAGATGGTTCCGTGCTTCCTCCTGGCACGACTCGCCGTCGACCTCGAATGGCAGGGCCGCGGCTTAGGATGGGGCCTACTGGGCGACGCACTCCAGCGCGTCTTCATGCTGTCGAGGTCCGTAGCCGCACCCGCACTCTTGGTCCACGCTCGTGACGACAATGCCCGCAGTTTCTATCTGCACCACGCAGAGTTCATTGCGTCGCCGGTGGATCCTCTCCACGTCTTCCTTCCCATGAAGGCCATTGCAGCCGCAATGCATGACCTCGATGCCATCTGAAGGATCGCCCTACCAACTAGCCGGCGAGTAATCCTTCAAGAAACACCCATACAGATCCTCGCCCAACTCCCCGCGCACGATCGGGTCATACACGCGCGCAGCACCATCCACCAGATCCAGCGGTGCGTGGAAACCTTCATCGGCCAGCCGTAGCTTGGTCGGGTGCGGACGTTCGTCGGTGATCCACCCGGTATCGACGGCCGTCATCAAGATGCCGTCCTGCTCCAGCATCTCCCCAGAGCTGGTGCGGGTCAGCATGTTCAGCGCAGCCTTGGCCATGTTGGTGTGCGGGTGCCCAGGCCCCTTGTAGCCGCGGCCGAACTGGCCTTCCATCGCGGACACGTTCACCACGTACTTGCGTCGGGCCGGTGACGCGGCCATCGCGGGACGCAGCCGGCTCACCAGAATGAACGGCGCGGTCTGGTTGCACAGCTGCACTTCGAGGAGCTCCATCGCGTCGACCTCGTGCACGCGTTGGGTCCAACTGTTCACCGGCGCGGTATCGGGCAGCAGCCCGCCCGCGTCAATGGCCGTGCCCGCGGAGATCCGCTCCGGCGAGGCGCTGCGGGCGGTCAGGGCCAGCTCGGTCAGTGCGTGCGCGGTGGGGTGCTCGCCGAGGCTCCCGGCCAGGGCATGCGGATGCGCGTCACTGACGTGATCGAAGGTGACGACGTCCACCAATGCCGGCGGCGGGGTGCGCTCGGCCTCGACCAGCGCGGCATACGAACCCGGCGCCCGACGGACCGTCTGGGCCGCGTTGTTGATCAGGATGTCGAGCGGGCCCTGCGCGGCCACCTCGTCGGCCAGGGCGACCACCTGGGCCGGGTCCCGCAGGTCGATGCCGACCACCCGCAGCCGGTGCAGCCAGTCGGCACTGTCCTCCATCGCGGCGAAGCGGCGCACCGCGTCGTTGGGAAACCGGGTGGTGATCGTGGTGTGCGCGCCGTCGCGCAACAGCCGCAGTGCGATGTACATGCCGATCTTGGCGCGCCCGCCGGTGAGCAGGGCCCGGCGCCCGGTCAGGTCGGTGCGGGCATCGCGCTTGGCCCGGTTGATTGCGGCGCAGTCGGGACAAAGCTGGTGGTAGAAGGCATCGACCACGGTGTGGTGCTTCTTGCAGATGTAGCAGGCCCGCGAACGCAGCAGCGTGCCCGCACTGGCCCCGACCGCGGTGGACACCAGCGGCAAGCCCTGGGTTTCGTCGTCGATCCGTCCCGGTGCACCGGTGGCGGTCGCGGCGATGACAGCGCGGTCAGCGGCCGCGATCGCGTCGCGTCGGGCGGTCCGGCGAGCCTTCTTCAACGCCTTGAACATCTTCGCGGTGGCCAGCCGCACAGCAACGGCGTCGGGGTGCTCAGGAGGCAGCTTGTCCACCTCGGACAGCACCCGTAGGCACGTGCTGAGCTGGTCGGGGTCGATCGCGTTCACCATCGAAGGGTACGGGGAGTGGGCACAAATCCCCTTATCGAGCGAACCGGTGGCAACCCCGTGCGGCCCGTGATGTCAGTCGTAGATGACGTCCAGCCCTTGCCGACGGAGGCCAGCCAGGGTGTCGCGCATGCCTTGCAGCTGCTCGGCTGAATGCCCCACCCAGTCGGTGAGCTCACCGACGATTCTCACCGGCTCGCGGGTGCGGTACGAGCAGGTCGGGTTTCCGGGCAGCTTCTTGTCGGTCACGTTCGGGTCGTCCTCCAGCGCACCGTCGGGTTCGACGATGTAGATGCGGCCCGGCCCGTCGCCGGCCGCCATCTCAGCGCCCCACACCGCGGCATCCAAGGTGCGGGTGACGTACACGTGGTTCATGATCCGTCCGGCTTCATAGTTCGACTCACGCCCGGGCACCAGGTATTCACCCACCGCCAGGTCGGCCTTGGTGCCGTGCAGGAGCGCACCCGACTCGTGCACCTCGAACGGTTTCGGCGTATTCGTCACAACATCCCCCATCTCGTCACGGACCGGAAGATTGTGCAGCACGTCAGGGGCCTTGCCGCAAGCCCCACCCCCGGTCGTATAGTGAGAGTGGGAACGGATCGAAAGTCTTTCGCGCCCAGCCAATCCGATTCGGCCGCAACCTATGTCGAGCGAACTGACCTATGTCGCCGCCCTCACGCTGTTCAGCGGTCCAGGTTGGGTTTCCATGTCCCGGAGACATGCTCAATGATCCGCTCCGTCATGCGTTCCGCCTCGGGTTGCACGCTCTCTGGCAGAGTCACCGCAGCACGCGCGAACGCAGCAGGAAGGTCGCCACGGAGTTCGTCCACCCAGGCCACAGCTTGGTCCGCGGGAATCCCGAGACGGCGTCCAACCTTCCTCCAATCCGAGGCGGTGACGTCGAGCATCTTCCAGTGGTCACCGATCTTCATCGAAGAGTAGAGGCACTCGCGCTGGTCATACGGTGCTGCCGAGGCTGCGTCATACAGCGGCGACACCTGGGCGCGTGACCCAACGAGGACGAGCGAGTAGTTCTTGGCGTGAGCGTCAGTTCCGCCGATGAGGACGTTGTAGGACAACGATTTGAAGAAGCGCTCGGCGTTCACAGCGCGGTCCTCGATCGGCAGCCTGTTGAGAAGGTCAGCGATATCACCGACACCGGGGCCTCCGTCGGACTGGTATTTCAGACTGGGGTGGACCGACAACGCCTGGCAGATGTCTTCTTGGTGGACCCGGTGCCAGGTAGTCCCGTCATAAAGGCGGTCGTAGCGCGTCGAGGTCAACACCTGAACGTCACCGATCTCCATCACTGTGGATTCGGCTGCGAGCAGCCCGGCTTCGCTCGCTGCACGCTGGCACAGTGCCTCGTTGATGTGATGCCGTGCGTAACCAGCAGTTGCCGGCTTGACGATCACGGTCGTCGGCGTCGAATCTCGCGGGATCCCGAACCGCCCGGACTCTGGCTCCCGGAATAGCGCGACCTTGGGTTGAGCGCCAGCGAGGCTCCACCTGCCCTCGAACCTTCCTGCGTCCCAGTCGGATTGATGAGCAGCGAGCGCTTGGACGAGCTCGGCGAATTCAATCTCACTGAGCCATTGAATGTCACCTGTCCGCGCCCGCGCGTCAGACGGATCGGCCTCGGGCGGGAGAATCTGGACTGCGCCGGCTGCGTCGCGCCCGACGTGAGCGAGCAGGGCGAAGGGATTGTTCGGCGAGACGTTGTATTCGCGTCCCCACCGCTGTCGCGCACCTTCACTGTCTGGAAGCAGACCTTCAAGATAGGACCGAACAGCCTTGTCCCGATGCCGATTCGACACGACAGGTAAGGACAGCGACAAGGGCGTAGGATCAGCCCGCTCGGCGTACTCATCGTCATAGGTGAAACTCAGCGCTCCGTGAGCAGACTGTGTCACCGTGCCGGTCGGGATCCCGTCCAGGTAGATCCGCAACGCCCTGTCCGCCATCACCTTTTCCCTGTGCCGAATAGCGCGTCGAACGGATCAAGGGTTGCGGGAGCCGTTCCGGCAGGCGTGGACTTCTCGGGAGCTCCCTTCCGGGTACGTTTTCGAGCGTTCGACGGCGCCTCGGGAGCGGTCGCCTCCAGGCTCACACCGACGACGCGAAGTGCATCGAGCACCCGTTGCGCTTCCAGTCGTGGATGCCCCTTCTCCAGTCGAACGACCCAGTCCCGACTCATCCGCAGTTGCTCGGCCAGCTCAGCCTGAGTCATTCCACGGGCTGTGCGAGCTGCTCGGACGAGGGCGCCAACGTCGCCCATTGTCTTGACGTGCATGTCCATTCCTTGTAGTCACTCGACGACATTTCGGATTGTAGTCGTTCGACGTCTTTTGCAAAAGAGGTCGTTCGACCACTTTTCACACTTCAGGCGCCTACACGGCGACTGCCGGCGGCACCGCTTGGCCTCCCAGCCGAATCCGGGCACAATCGCGGTGTGGCGGAGATGGTCATAGCCCTCAACCCGGACGAAGGTTCCAGACTGCCCTACCTACTGCGGATTCCACAGCCCGGCAACGACCTCCTGTTTCGCACTTCGGGGACGTGGCCCCGAGCCAAGGCGCTGTACTGCTATCCGGTCGGCCTCGACGAGTGGCCGACAGACGCGCAGATCGTCGAACGTGTCGCTTTGCGGTCGTGCCAGCGCCGGGGTGCTGCCATCGACGTGATTCTGCAGCGGGGCCGGGAGAACCGCTCCCAGTTGGTGTTCACCACCGCCCGGGGCCGGGACGCGGTGTTCTGGCAGTCGCCACGTACCCGCAAGCAGGCGCGCCCCAACGTGCGGACCCCGGCAGCACGCGCCCAGGGCATCGACGAGCTACAGATCGTGGTCGACAGCCACGAACGGTACGCCTACAAGTTCGCCGGCCAGCAAGCCAATACCGTTCAACGTGCGCTGCCGTGCGGCGATTATGGTCTGCTCATCGATGGGACGCTCGTGGCCAGCGTAGAGCGCAAATCCCTGGCCGACCTGGTCTCCAGCCTCACCACCGGCAAGCTGCGCTATCAGGTCGCCGACCTGGCCGCACTCCCCCGAGCGGCGGTGGTCGTCGAGGACCGCTACTCGCAGCTGTTCAAGCTCGACCGGGTACGCCCCGCTGTCGTCGCCGACGGGCTGGCAGAACTGCAGGTCCGATGGCCGAATGTACCGATCGTATTTTGCGAAGCTCGCCAACTCGCCGAGGAATGGACCTACCGGTTCCTCGCTGCCGCACACGCCTGGTCGACGACTGAAGATGCTGCGATGCAACGTATTTCACAGGTCCGCGTCGACGTCGCCGTCGTCGATCAGGGCAGCGCGGCGCCCGGCCCGAGCACCGCCGAGGTCCGAGCCTGGGCCCGAGAAGCCGGCTTGGAGGTTCCACCCCGCGGCCGACTCCGCCCTGACATCTGGCAGGCATGGCAAGACGCTCACTGACACCCTGGGCAACGTCGAACAATCGGCCGAGTGTGAGGCCATGACAGAGCAAGCGCCCGCGGTCACCGTGGCGCATCCGCCGGCAGCGATGTTGCGCTAGCCACTACTTGAGACACGTGTCGAACTCGTCGCGGATGCGCTGCTGCAGTGCCAACGCTTCCGGCAGGAGCGGTTCGGACACAGTGCGGTCGCCGTTGACGTACTCGCATTTGCCGATCATGGCGCGGCCCGCCCAGCGAGGCTCGTCGTAGCGAGCCCGGTCGCCGTCCCAGGCCCAGGTGAGGCTGACCGGATGCTCCGGACCGGCCTTGAGCGCGTGGATGGTTCGCACGATGTCGTCGTAAGCGGTCTCCCGCGTCGGCACACCGAAGGTGAAGTGGTCGATCCACCCGTCCCGGACACCGATCCAGCCGGGGTCGGCGGGGGCTGCCGCGGCCAACTGCTGTTCGATGCGTTGCTTATCCGCCGGGGTAAACCGGTTGAAGATCATCCAGTGCGGATCCGCGACCCGGTTGGCGGCGGAGACTTCGATGTCTCGGGGTGGCCGATCGGCGAAGATCCGCAGGATCGAGTCGACCGCGTGATCAGGGTGCTGGGCTTCCAGAATCTGCACCTCTGTGGAGTCCGGCGCGGAGCCGACGGACCACATGATGTCCCGGGCCGGAGCTTCGACGCCGAGGCGACGCACCAGGCCGGTGAGCTGTTCGGTGTCGTCGGGCAGATCAGCGCTCGCTGAAATCGAAGTATCTTCCCCCACAACGATCTTCATCGACTGGTCGAACTTCGCGAAGTCTTTTCCGCGGAGTTCGTCGAGTTCAGCGGCCACTGCGCCGACCTGCTGATCGGTTGCCTGCGACATGTCAACCTTGAGTTGGAACCGAGTGCCCTCGATGATGCCGTTGTTGTAGATCAGATCGACCTCGGACACCCCCGGCATCGCCACGATGCGGTTCTTGATGTCGACGGCTTCCTGTTCACGATCAGGCGCACCGGTGCAGCCACTCACGCCCACCATCACCGCGACCAACAGCGCGGCGGCACCAGCAGCGAATCGCATGCTCATGAGCCTAAGGCCGGGACCGGGTCTGGCAATGCGCAAATCTTGTCGGCACCCTGCGTTACGTTCGCCTGTTCGCCAGTCGAGGAGGCACACAGGATGGTCGAGAACAACCCGGGCGTGGGTGACCGGTTCGGCAAGTATGAGCTGACCGCGCTCCTCGGCCGTGGCGGCATGGGCGACGTGTACGAGGCTCTCGACACCGACAAGGGCCGGACCGTTGCCCTGAAGATCCTGCGCGCGGAGTTTGCCCACGATGAGCAGTTCCGGATCCGGTTCCTGCGTGAGTCGCAGGCGGCGGCGAGTTTGGAGGAGCCCCACGTCGTGCCGATTCACGACTGGGGCGAGATCGACGGCAACCTTTACATCGACATGCGTCTGGTCCGCGGGCAGACCCTGCACGACCTCATCAACAGCGGCCCGCTCGAGCCGCGCCGCGCGGTAACCATCGTCGAGCAGATCGCTTCCGCGCTGGACGCCGCGCACGCGCACGGGCTGATCCACCGCGACGTCAAGCCGCAGAACATCATCGTCACCCCCGCGGACTTCGCCTATCTGCTGGACTTCGGCATCGCTCAGGCCCAAGGCGATTCGAGCCTCACCCAGGCAGACACCCGGATCGGCTCCTTCAGCTATATGGCCCCGGAACGGTTCGGTGACGAGCCGTGCACGCCCGCGGCCGACATCTACTCGCTGGCCTGCGTGCTCTACGAGGCGCTGACCGCCGACGCACCGTTCCCGACCCATAGCAACGAACAGCTGATCGCGGCGCATCTGACGACCCCGCCGCCGCGGCCCAGCACAGCCCACTCCGGCATCCCGACGTCCCTGGATACCGTCATCGCGCGCGGCATGGCCAAGGAGCCCGACGACCGTTACGGCAGCGCCGCCGCATTGGGACGCGCCGCGCAACGGGCGTTGCACACCACTGACGAGAGGGTCGCCGCCAGCGCCGAAACCATGATGGCGCCATATGTTTCACCCCCGACCCTCGGCGCACCGCCGGTCGTCGCGCACTACGCACCTGCCATCACCGCTCCCGGCCCGCCCGCGCGGCAACCACTGGTGCCGCTGGCGGCGGTCGTGTTGGTGGCTGCGCTGCTGCTGGGCGCGGTGAGCCTCGTCATTGGTCTGCTGCTGTCGAAAAACTCTGCGCCGACGGTCAACTCCGCACCGACGCAGACTGCCGCATTCGCCCCGCCGCCGGGCGTGACCGTCCCCGGACCGACTGTGTACAAGACGGTGCCGGCCCCGACGACACCGCCCGCACCGTCGTACACGCCGACGGCGTCCCGCAACCCGGAAGCGTCGAGTTCGGCACAGCTACGCCAGATCTCGCTGGGTGACCACACCGTCGTGAGTACCCAGGGCTCGGATCGGTGGGTGCCGCAATTGAGTTCCAAGCGGCCGGGCGTCGTCGACCGAGGTGTGGTGTGGGACAACGCGTTGACGTTGGAAGAGCATCTGCGGCTGCGCCAGGAGTACGGCGCCAAGCTCCTGTGGTCCGGTGATTGGTCGACGTTCGACGCACCCAACTTCTGGGTCACCATCGCACCGATCACCTATCCCACCGCGAGTGGGGCGTTGGCCTGGTGCAGCGACCACGGTTTCGATCGGAATCACTGCTACGCGAAGCTGATCAGCACGACGCACGCCGTGGCCGGCAGCACCGCATTCAACTGACGGGCGACGACCACGTCGGATACACGACGCTGAGCCCTGCGTCCGGCCAGCCCATCTGGGTGGCGGGAAACGGGTCGACGCCCGTGTCGCGACTCCCCGGCGAACCCCCGGTTTGCAAACTAGAACACGTTCCAGTACAGATTGATTGTCTGCGCGAATGAGCGGCGTTCGGCAGATGAGCAAAACCATGGGGGCCGCATCGCACGTGGGGGATCTTCACGCTCGGCACCGGCAGCAAACGGTGCCATCACTTTGGCGTGTCCCCTGAAGGCGGTGCCAGCCGCCACGAGGGGAAGGGCGATTGATGACCTCCGCAACCGAGTCGACCAGTCTGAGCCGGGTCGGGGACCCGTACCCGCCGTACCCGTACAGCTGGTACTCCGTGGCCTTCGCCCACGAACTGCGCCCCGGCACCGTGCTGACACGCCGCTTCCTCGACGGCGAGATCGTGCTCTTCCGCACCGCTTCGGGCGAACTCTCGGCCACCGTGCCGTTCTGCCCGCATCTGGGTGCCCACGTCGGCAAGGGCGGCTGGATCGAAGGCGACACCATCGTGTGTCCGTTCCACGAGTTCAAATTCGCGGCCACCGGTAAGTGCGTCTCCACCCCTACCGGTGAACCGCCCCGCGGCGCCGCGCTCACCACGCTTCCGGTGCGCAACCACCTCGGCATGATCATGGTCTGGCACGGCCCCGAAGGACAGCCACCGACATTCGAACTGGAACTGCCCGAGTCCGACCCCGACTGGCATCCGATCGCCACGAAGAAACTGCACTTCCACACTCATCCTCAGGAAGTCAACGAAAACGGCCTCGATCACGCGCATTTCGCGACGATCCACAAGTTCCGCAACTTCGTCGTCCCCAAGCCGATGGAGGTCGATGGACCCCGGATCCACACCGAATACGGTGGCACCAAACCTGTCCCGGTCATCGGCGGCATCAACTTCCACTTCAATTCCGTCCTGATCGGGCTCGGGTTCTCGCTGGTCGAGATCGCGATTCAGGGCGGTCTGACCGTCCGCCAGATGGTGCTGCCCACCCCCGTCGCCGAACGTCACGTCGACATCTACATCGGCATCAGCGCCAAGAAGCGCGCCCGCAACAAGGCGCTCCGCGCTCTGCTGGCTCCGGTCGAACGGCTCCTCGGCTGGATCGTGCTGCAGGTCGTCGCCTACGAGGTCCAGCGCGACCAGATCATCTGGGACGAAAAGGTCTATCTCGAGCATCCCAAACTGGCGCCGGGTGACGGCCCGATCGGCAAGTACCGGCATTGGGTGCGGCAGTTCTACACATCATCGTCGTGACCTGACGGCAAGGGATTGGGGACAAAGTGACGAGCATGCAGGGTGCCCGCGCGGAACGTGTCAGCGGAATGGATGCCTGGCAGCTGTATCAGGAGACCGAACTGCAGGTTGGCAACGGAATGTCGTTGATCCATGTGGACCGCAGCTCGGTGCCCGGTGATCTGCGGGAGCACGTGGTGTCGGCACTCAACAACCGCATGCACCTGATGCCGGCGTACCGCAAGGTGCTCCTCGACCCGTGGTTCAACCCAGACCGGCCGATGCTGGTGGCCCGACCCGAGATCGACGTCTCAGCGCATGTGACGGCGCTGCCGATGCCGGCGCCGGGCGGCACGCAGGGAGCCTCCAAGGTGCTGGCCCACGTCCGCGCCACCCATCTCGACCGTCGAGAACCGCTGTGGCACATGTACGTCATCGAGGACGACGAGCGCCACGCATATCTGATCTCGGTCCTCCATCACCTGCTTGTCGACGGCGACGCCGCCATGGAGGTCGTCGGTTGCCTGATGACACCCGGCGATCTGAGCGCCAGACCGCCCCGACCCATCGCACCGGCGTCGTCGTTCCCGGCGCGGCCCTCGGCGATCGTGGGCGATGCGCTGCGCCGCAAGGCGAAACGGCTGCGACGGTTGCCACGCCTGGTTGCGATGTCGGCACGCACCACCGGCAGCCGGTGGGCCGCACGACATCTCAAGGTCAAGGCGCCCAAGACCACGCTGAACTGCTCGCTGTCGGGTTCCTCGACGGCAGCGGTCGCGGTGCTGCCGATGGCAGATCTGCAGGCGGTGACCGAAAAGTATTCGGTCACCATCAATCACGTCCTGCTCAGCTGCGTGGGGGCGGCCCTGGACGGTGCGCTCGCCGGCCGGGGCGAACGTCCACAGAAACCGCTCGTGGCGGCGGTGCCCTACGCGATGCGGAGCGCAGACACCTCGGAGTACATCACCGATGGTGTCGGCACCACCACCGTGCTGCGCGTGAACCTCAACACCACGATCTCCGATCCTGTCCTGCGACTCCTCGCGATCGCCGACCATGCCCGTGCCGTCAAGGCCGTGCAGGAACGCCGCGGCATCAACCTGTTCCGGCAGTGGAACGAATATGCGCCGGGGCGGGCGGTCAATCTGCTGTTCCGGAGTATCGAATGCTTCGGCCTGGCTGAACGAATCTCCTGGCCGTGCAACGTCATCGTGTCGAATGCCAGCGGTATCGCGGTGGAGGATCCGGTGTTCCTCAACATGCCGGCACTGAGCTTCTACCCCGCCGGCCCGCTGTATCACGGCATGGGACCCAGCGTGATTGCCATGTCCTGGGCTGACAACCTGTGCCTGTCGGTCGCTGCCGACACCCGCCATGTCACCGACGCCGCCGTCATCACCGCAGGTATCGAGGCCGAGCTCACGAAGCTCGTCACCTCTGTCACCTAAGAGTTCGAGGCTCCGCTCCGGCGGAAACTGGCGCAACGGACAGGTGGCCGACGATGTCACAATCGCAGGGGGTCAACTGGAACACCGCGCCATCCGTCGAAAGGACACAGTCCGTTGTGGGTTTGGTACAACACCGCACCATGGTGGGCTCGTTGGCTCGTCAATTCGGCATGGATAACGGTGTGGTCCTTGTTATTCGGCTGGGCCATGCTTCGACCCGAATACCATTGGTCGACACCGTGGCCGATCTGGGTTGACGCGATCGGACTGGCCATATTCGGACTGGTAGCCGGCATCCCGATCACCCTGCTCGGCCGACCCGTCGTGAGAACCTACGCCACCGTGCTCGAGGGCCTCACCGCCGCCCAGCGCACCGCAACCGCCAGGGCACTGCGTCGCGGTCCGGTACCCACCGACCCGGCGGTGCTGACCGCCGCCGTGCGCGCCAGCGATCTGGCCCGGGCATACCGGAACCGTGTCACCCCGACGGGCCGCCGCCTCACCTGGGTGCTCATCGGACTGTTCGCCATACCGCTTCCCGCCGTTGAATTCATGACAGACCAGCCTCGACTGGCCGTAATGTTTCTGGTCCTGGCCGTGATGATGGTGGTCGCACAGGTATGGCCCGCATGGGTCCGACGCCGACGCGCCCCGCATCTGGCACAGTTGCGCGCCACCGCCGATGCCGATCCGGAGATCGCCGCTGCGGTCGCTCACGCCGTGCCTCCCGCGGTGCCGACGACCCGTGAGCATCTGCTTCGAATCGGTGTCATTCTCGTGTTGGTGGCCGCGGCCATGCTGGCCACCTTATTCTTCACGCAAGAGTCCGGCCGAGACTGCCGCACCGCCCGGGCAGCAGTTGGCTACATCGCTGACCACCAGGACCTTCTCGACCCGGGCCAAATCGGCCCCGGCGGGCCAGATCTATCGGAGTACCGAGCGTGGTCAGCTCAGCTGGGCCGCTATGCCGACGAGGTCGCCGACCCCGGAATCAGCAGCCATCTGCACCAGATCAGCGATCTGTCAGCCGAAGCCGTCAGCATCGTCGAACAAGCCCGCACACCCGGACTATCCGACGATAGCGTCGAGATCCGAACAGCGAGCTATACCAACATCATTCAACGACTCGTCGATGCGGATACGCAGATATACGAGCTGTGCAAGCGGTGACGCTCAGCCCGCCCGCTGGACCGCCCTCAGTGCCGCTTCCTTCGCGCTGCCAGCGCAGTTCCCTGCGGTAGGTGTGTTCACTCCCACCGTGACGATCGGAGTTGACGCGACCAGGTCGGCAGCCCCGGTTCCCACGGTCACCGGTTCAATACTTCGGTTGGTGTTGGCGATCACGTAACAGTCTGGACCCGAAGACCCACCGACGTCGAACAGTGTCACGCCGTCCTGCTCGCTACGTTGCGACTCTGGACTCCACGGCATCTTGACAATGTCATCGGACCACTTGACCAGTCCGTATTTGACCACGGCCGTGGCGGATTTGGCAGCGACCGGATCGAGTTGGAGTTCGCACACACCGGGATGCCGCCACGTCGTCGGCCACTGCGCTTCGGGTTTGGGTTCCCACCATTCGAAGCCCACCGCGTGAAGATCCGCCGCTGCCGCACACGGATCGGCGGTCAGAAACCGTGTCGCAGTTGAAGACTTATCAGTGTGCACCGGGACGCCGTTGGCTTCGACGTGTGCCGCGATCTCACCCGCGACCGCCCCACCGAGCTCGCACAGCTCGGTGTCCTCGGAGTTCCGCCGCCCGTCTGTCACGTCCAACGCAGACACCTCCACCACCGGATCCCGCATCGATTCGGGTGCGCCGGTCAGGCCGGCCAGTGGCAGAGGAACCCGAAACGTGCAGCCCGGTGGCGTCGTCCCCAGGACACCCGGATGCGCTGGATCGGAACTGAACTGGCTGTCGTTCCACCGGGCTTCGCCCGGTCGGACCAGAAGTTCGAGCCCCGCCTTGGTGTCCGGGAAGCCAACCGTGCACCCCTCACCACCGAGTGTCGCGATAGGCGAATTCGCACCGGTTTCGATCCAGGACACCGAGGAATAGGTGTAGCTGAAGTCCTTGTGTCCGTTGCCTTCAAGGGTTTTCCGGTCGACGAAACCGCACGGATCGATCTGGCGCAGCGCGTACAGCTCGGCCAGATGGTCGCGGTCGGTCGGCGTGAGTTCGAGTCCGTAGGTCTCCACCGTCCCCGGAAAGAAGACCTTCGATTGATCCGGCGGCATCGGCGCTTCCGTCCGGGGGCCGCACGCCGTCATCGAGACGCCGAATGCCAACAGCACGGACGTACACATCATCGCTCGCAACATCTAGCCCCCGGTTCCGTCGTCAACCAGACTAAGACGGGCCGGCCTACGGCCCATGCAGCGATTTTTGGGGCTCGAAGCGGCGGCTTCGAGCCCCAAAAGTCACACCATCACGGGCACTTCTCCGTGTCGATGCGCACCACCCCGAAGTCGATCTTGGTCGACGTACCGAACGTCGACCCGGGCGGCGGCGTCGAACTGCACACCTGCCAATTGCGGTCGCTGATCTGGGCCCGGCCCTTCCCGGTCAGATCGGTCGAGCTGCTGAACCACACCTCGCCGTGCGTCAGCGACTGGATCGCGTCCTGTGCGCCCTGCAGATCCATCCCGATCAGATTCGGCATGGTCCACGACGGCGACGCCACCGCCGCCGGACTCGTCGCCAGAACCACGGCCACCAGACCGACGACTGCCACCGATACACGCTTCATCTCAACCTCCTGTTTGAAGTGAACCGCGCATCGTCGCACCAGCCACCGACAACCCAGGAGTCTCACGGGCGTGCCTGTGACGAGGCCGGGGCACCGATATCAGGTATCGACGACCATCTCGACGAACACCACATCGCGGGGCACCTTGTGCCGGGCCAGGTTGTTCTTCACGTGCAGCTTGATCTCGGCCGCGTCTGGGCTGGCACCAGGTTCCGCAACGATGAAGGCCCGCAATCGTTTTCCGAACTCGACATCATCCACACCGACCACCGCCACCTCGGCGATGTCGTCGCGTTCCTCGAGCAGGTTCTCCACTTCCTGCGGGAAGACGTTCTCACCACCGGAGACAATCATGTCGTCGTCGCGGCCGTCGACGAACAGCAATCCGTTCTCGTCGAAATGGCCCATGTCGCCGCTGGACATGTAGCCGTCGATGATCTGTTTGGTGCGACCATCGGTATAGCCCTGAAACGGCGCACCGTTGCGGATGAAAATCCGGCCGCGCCGGTTGGCGCCTTCTACCCGCTGGTCGTTCTCGTCGTAGAGCACCACCTCGCAGGTCACCGGGGCACGCCCCGCAGTTCCCGGAGCGGCCCGCAGTTCGGCCGGCATGGCGATGGTGGCGATGGCGCACTCCGTCGAGCCGTACATGTTGTACAGCACGTCGCCGAAGGCATCCTGGACCCGAGTGGACAACTCCGGGCTCAGTGCGGACCCGGCGATCAGGATCACCTTCAACGCCGACGTGTCGTACTTGCCGAGCACCTCGGGGCCCAGTTCGACCATCCGGTGCAGCATCGTCGGCACCGCGACCAGCATGTCGGCCCGCTGCTCCGCCATCAGCTTCAGCGTGCCCTCGGCGTTGAACCGCCGCGCCGTCACCACCTTGTTCCCCAACGCGGCACCCACCAGGTAGGTGGCCCAGCCGGTGCTGTGGAAGATCGGTGAGACGATCACCATGGTTCCCTTGCGCGGGAACGGAACTCGGTCGACGATCTGCGCAGTCGCGAACGGGGACACAGCGTCACGCGGGGCGCCCTTCGGCAGACCGGTGGTGCCGCTGGTCAGGATGACCGACCCGCCGGGCTTGCTCGGCGGGGGCAGCGGTCCGGTCGGGTTCGCCGCCACGATGTCGTCGATTGTCTGTGCGCCGTCGGGTAACTCGGCGTCGTCGTCCACCCAGGTCAGTATCCGCGGGAGCTCGGCAGGGAGTGCGTCGAGCAGTCCGAGGAACTCGCTGTCGTGCATCACCACGCTGACGCCCTCGCGCGCGCATACCTCCGCGAACTGCGGTTTGGCGAAGCCGGTGTTCATCAGCACCAGCCGCACACCGAGTTTGCCGCAGCCGGCCATCGCGACGATCAGGCCGCGGTGATCCCGGCACAGCAGCCCGACTACGGAGCCTTCCTTGAGGCCCAGGCCTTGCAGTCCGTGCGCCAACGCCCATGACTGGTCGTCGACCTGCTTATAGGTCAACGTGCCGCGTTCGTCGACCACCGCAGGCAGGTCTGCGTAGCGGCGCCCGCCCTGAATTGCCATGGTGGCCTGCGGCCCGTACAGCCGGGCAAGTTTGGCGCTGCGCACCACCGCACCGATATCCAGGGGCTCGATGATGCCCCGGTCGACGAGACGCACGACCGCATGCCCCGACTCGATGATCTGACCCAGCTTTTGCCGAACTTCGGCTATTGCTTGCATGCCTCTGCCCCTCGCCGATTTCGCTGGACAGTAGCAGTGCGCGGGGCGCCCGTCACCGGCACGAAACCGCACCCCCACACCAAATGCCCCAATAACCGCCACCAGCAACATCCACCTCGGTAACGTCGGAAGAGATGCGGCGGGCACTGACGTGTTGATGGCGGCGTTACGCGATCTGCAGTGGCGGCGACGGCGATTCCTGATCGCCGCCGTCGGCACCGGCCTGGTCTTCGCGATGACGCTGGTGTTGACGGGCCTGGCCCACGGCTTCCGCGTCGAGGCCGAACGCAGTGTCGACGCCCTGAGCCTCGACGCATTCATGATCAAAGCCGGTGCGGCGGGCCCGTTCCTCGGCTCGGCGCCGTTACCGATCACCGACGTCCAGCGCGCCGCGCGCCTGCCCGGCGTCACCACCGCCGTCCCGCTCGTCTACGGATCCTCGACCATCCCCAACAACGGCACTCCGCGCAACGTCAACGTGTTCGGCGTTCCCGAGGCGGGCCCGGGCACGCCCGCGCTGAAGGAGGGCCGGGCCCCGCGCGCCACCGACGAGGTCGCGGTCTCGACGACGATGAACCAGCCGATCGGCTCCGATGTCGCGGTCGGCGCGGCGAAACTGCGCGTCGTCGGCCTGGTCGACGACCTCACCGCCCTGGCCGCCCAGGACAACATCTACCTGACGGTCCCCGGCGCCCAACTACTGCTGTTCTCGGGACAGAAACTGATCTCCTCGGTCGGCATCGTCGGCAACCCGGGCCCCCCGCCACCCGAATTCCGCATCGTCGACCGGTCCGGCGCCATCGACGACATGGTGCGTCCACTGCGGGGCGCCAACCAGGCGATGAGCCTGATGGCGGGCCTGCTGTGGGCGGTCGCGGTGTTGATCGTCGGCTCGGTGATCTACCTGTCGGCACTGGAACGCACCCGCGACTTCGCGGTGTTCAAGGCCGTCGGCGTGGCCAGCCGCTCCATCATGGCCGGACTGGCGATGCAGGCCGTGACGGTCGCTCTGCTGGCCGCGGTGCTGGGCGCCGGGCTGTCCTTATTGCTCGGACCGCTGTTCCCGATGCGTTGCGACGTGCCGACCGTGGCATTCGTCGCGCTACCGATCGTCGCCGTCGTGGTGGGCCTGCTGGCCAGTGTGGCCGGGCTGCGTCGCGCCGTGAACGTCGACCCCGCACTGGCATTCCGAGGTCCCTGATATGGCTGATCTGATGGTCAAAGACCTCGTCGTGGAGTACTCCAGCGGCGGCTATGCGGTACGCCCGATCGACGGCCTCGACCTCGAGGTTCCTGCCGGGTCACTGTCAATTCTGTTGGGCCCCAGCGGCTGCGGGAAGACCACACTCCTGTCGTGCCTCGGCGGGATCCTCAAACCGACCGCGGGCCGTATCGAGTTCGGTGACATCGACGTGACGACGCTCGACAAGAAGTCGCTCTCGGACTACCGGCGCGACACCGTCGGCATCGTGTTCCAGGCCTTCAACCTGGTACCCAGCCTGACCGCACTGGAGAACGTGATGGTGCCCCTGCGCGCCGCGGGCCGGACCCGACGTGAAGCCCGCGAACGCGCCACCGAACTGCTCACCCGCGTCAACCTCGAGAGCCGATTGCACCACCGCCCCGGCGATCTCAGCGGCGGGCAGCAGCAACGCGTCGCGGTCGCCCGGGCGATCGCCCTCGATCCACCGCTGATCCTGGCCGACGAGCCGACCGCCCACCTGGATTTCATCCAGGTCGAGGAAGTGCTGCGGCTCATCCGCGAACTCGCCAGCGGCGACCACGTGGTCGTCGTCGCCACCCACGACACCCGCATCCTGCCGCTGGCCGACCAGGTCGTGGAGCTCGTCCCTCACGTCGCCGTCGAGCATCAGAACACCGAGACCGTGACCATCGCGGCCGGGGAGTTGTTGTTCTCCCAGGGCGAGATGGGCGACCAGATCTACATCGTCACCGAGGGTGAGATCGAACTGGCGCGCGAATTGGCCAGCGGCGGTGAGGAAGTCATCAAGACCGTCGGCCCCGGCGACTACTTCGGGGAGATGGGGCCGTTGTTCAGCCTGCCGCGGTCTGCCACCGCCCGCGCGAAGACCGACGCCGTCGTCGTCGGCTACACCATCCAGGCGTTCCGGGAACTGCTCGGCCCTACCGGCGCCCGCAACCTGATCGGGCAGCCCGAGACCGAGACCGAGGACTGAGATGACCGAACTCGACACCCGCGTCGCGGTGTACCTCGACTTCGACAACATCGTGATCTCCCGCTACGACCAGGTCAACGGCCGCAACTCATTTCAGAAGGACAAAGCCAAGGGCCTGGAGGCCGACAAGCTCACCAAGGCCACCGTCGACCTCGGTGCCATCCTCGACTTCGCCTCGTCCTTCGGCACGTTGGTACTGACCCGCGCCTACGCGGACTGGTCGGCCGACCTCAACGCTGGATACCGCGAGCAGCTCGTCGGCCGCGCCGTCGACCTGGTGCAACTCTTCCCCGCCGCCGCGTACGGTAAGAACGGCGCCGACATCCGGCTGGCCGTCGACACGGTCGAGGACATGTTCCGCCTGCCCGATCTCACCCATGTGGTGATCGTGGCCGGCGACTCCGACTACATCCCCCTCGCCCAGCGCTGCAAACGGCTGGGCCGCTATGTCGTCGGTATCGGAGTGGCCGGTTCCTCGAGCCGGATGCTGGCCGCCGCGTGCGACGAGTTCGTCGTCTACGACGCCCTGCCCGGCATCCCGACACTGGCCCCGGCGCCGGAACCCAAGCAGCAGAGGCGAACCCGCAAGAAGGAGGAACCCGACCCGCAGGCCCAGGCCACCGCACTGCTGACCCGCGCCCTGCAGATCGGCCTGGAGAAGGACGACGTCGAGTGGCTGCACAACTCGGCGGTCAAGGGACAGATGAAGCGGATGGACCCGTCGTTCAACGAAAAATCGTTGGGGTTCAAGTCTTTCAGCGACTTCCTCCGGTCGCGCTCCGATGTCGTTGAGTTGGACGAGAGTTCGACGACGCGCATGGTCAAGTTGCGCTGACCGGCCCCGCGGAGCTGCGGGTATCAACTAGGGGGGCCGCCTCTTGCCCCCGCGCGGCCAGCTGAAAGGCCAACAGCCCCAATCTCTGGGTGAGGGCCTGTTCGAACTCGAGCGTGAGGTCGTCCGTCCGAGTGGCGGCGTGCACCAACTCGTGCACCAAGGTTCCACAGAAACTCACCGGGTTCGCCAACTGGTCGCGGCGAATGACGATTCGATGATTCCCGCTTTCGAAAACACCGGCGACAGCGTCACCATGGCTACCCAACCGCATGGTCTCAGAAATGAGAATGTCCTTGACGCCATGGAGCGCCAGGTCCACACCGGACAGTCTCACCACCTCATCGGTCATGTTCCATACTCGTGATTCCTTGTCCACCAACTGAGCTGGATCAACAAACTGGAAACTGAAGCTGTCATTCCACGCGTCCCGGTAGCCGTTGAAGGTGATGAGCGGTTCGCCGTTCAAGTTCAACTCCCCCGACAGCTTCCGGGCGACGTCGTCCGACACCATTACCAGCTGATATCCGTCGTCCTTGGCGTATTCAATCTGCGCTCCGCCATCGGCGAGTTCGCCCGCGGTGACGAACACCACCTTCTCATGCGTGGCCAGCACGCGGCAGGCGTGAACCGTCACATCGTTCCACCGGAGTTCATCGCACACCCGACCCGAGCGATACTCGCCCAGGTTATCGGCCAGACTGCGAGCGACCTCCCCGGATGTGCACTTCATCAGGATCGACTGAATGCGGTCGGAGTACGCGCCACGCCCCACGTTGCTGCGCTCGCGGTTCAACGCTTGCCGCAACGGCTTCGTCAGGCTGGTGATGTTATAGGAGAACAGAAAGTTCTCCTCAGTCGCCACCCGCAGACCCTTGACGTAGATGTTGGCCGGCTTGCCCGTTCCTGGATGGGCCAGTACTTGACCGAATTCGGTCTCCTCCAACACCAATTCACCGCTGTAACGCAGGAAATACGTTCGCGCATTTGATACATCGACATCCTTCACACCGGTGAGAATGACTGATGTTCCGATCCGGTTCGGATTCGAGGACGCATCGACGATCGCGTGCAAGGTCGTGACGTCGGGAAATCCCTCTTTGGCCCGCAACGCGGTCGAAATGTCACCGAACGGCGACAAGATCTGGACGTCGATGCCGTGACGGTCAAACACCGCCAGCGCATCCTTCAAACCCATCCCAAACTGGCCGATAACAGAAGTGTGCCGTGCCTTCTCGATGTTCTCGTTCTGTGTCAGGTGCTGGTATCGGATCCCCCGTCCAAAATCGGTGACCAGCCAGCGGTTGGAACCAATCTTCTCAACTGTCGGTTCGGCCGTCTGTGTGATGGTTGCTTCGTCGAGCGCGTTGGCGATGATCTCACGCACCGCGTATGCAACCGGCCAATGTTCAAGCACCTTCTCAATGTTCAGATCGAACGCCTGCATCATGTCCCCCCGGCTATCACTAATTTCCCTTCGGTCGACGAAGCTACCGAAGAGGTGTGACAAGTCGACGCCTGTCTCACCGGTTCGTCGGTCGACGGACGCTTGCTTGCTCAGATCCCGACTGAGATGGGTACCTAAACCCCCAACTGCCCCGATAGCCGGTTCAGCCGGTCCAGGCTCTCCCCGTCAAGCCCGGTGAACGACACGGACTTCCCACGCGAGGAGTACTTGAACCTGACCGCATCGAGACTCGCCACAGATGACGCGTCCCATACCGACACACCGGACATGTCGATCACCACCTCGGCGGGATCATCCGCGTAGTCGAACTGGTGCACCAGATCATTGCTGGACACAAAGAACAGATCTCCCCGGACCCGATACGTCCGCACACCGTCCGGCCCGGTAACCGCCGTCACCGAGGTGAAGTGTGCAACGCGGCGAGCGAACGCCACCATCGCCGTGAGGACCCCGAGCGACACCCCGACCGCAAGATTTCCCGTGGCGACAGTCGCAATGACGGTGACCACCATGATCAGAGTTTCACTGCGCGGCAGCATCTTCAAGGTCTGCGGCGTCACACTGTGCCAGTCGAAGGTCGCGAACGACACCACGATCATCACCGCGACCAGTGCGGCCATGGGGATCCGCCCGACGAGATCGCCCAGCGACACCACCAGGATCAGCACGAACACCCCGGTAAGAAGTGTGGACAGGCGAGTCCGGGCCCCAGCCACCTTTACGTTCATCATGGTCTGCCCGATCACCGCGCAGCCGCCCATACCGCCGAAAATCGCAGTGACCACATTGGCCGTGCCCTGCCCGAACGCCTCACGGGTCTTGTTGGACGGTGTGTCGGTGATGTCGTCGACCAGCTTTGCCGTCATCAGCGACTCCAACAGACCGACGAGCGCCGCGCCCAACGCGTAGGGTGCGATCACCTGCAGCGTGTGCAAAGTCAGCGGCACCTGCGGAAACCCCGGTACCGGTAATGAATCGGGCAGTGCTCCTTGATCTCCCACGTCGGGTACGTCCCAGCCAAAGAATACGACGACACCGGTCAACACCAGCACCACGACCAACGGTGCGGGCACCGCCGTGGTGAGCTTGGGCAGCAAGAACATCAGCCCCACCCCCACCGCCGTCAGCGGATACACCAGCCACGGCACGTCCATCAGATGCCGCAACTGCGACATCAACACCAGGATGGCCAACGCGTTGACGAAACCGACCATCACACTGCGCGGAATGAACCGCATGAGTTTGGCAACCCCGAACCCCGCCAACAGCATCTGGATGACGCCCGCCAAGAGGATGGTGGCAATCAGGTAGCCCACCCCGAACTCCCTGGCCACCGGTGCGACGACGAGTGCGACCGCTGCGGTGGCGGCCGTGATCATCGCCGGCCGTCCGCCGGTGAAGGCGATGGTGATCGCCATCGTCACCGTCGAGAACAGACCGACCCGCGGGTCTACCCCGGCGATCACCGAGAACGCGATGGCCTCCGGAATCAAGGCCAGCGCGACGACCAAACCGGCCAGCACCTCGGTGCGCAGCACGGCCGGCGACCACCGCGACGGGCGGGTGACGGCCTCTGAAGGCGCGCGGAATCCAGGGATGGTGATACTCATCGAATCTCCTTGGCGAACAGCCAGATCAGTTATGCAGCTGGACGATGCCCGAGGAAGTCCAGGATGGCGCGTCGGCGCCGTTGATAGGACTCCTCGAACTGTGCCTCGGGTGTGCGGGGCTTCTCGATCGTGATGATGTCGGCGACGGTCGCGGGCCGATGGCTCAACAGCACGATCCGGTCGGCCAGCAGCAGCGCCTCGTCGACATCGTGCGTGACGAACAGCAACGTCATCTGCTGGGTCTCCCACACCGACGTCAGCAACTGCTGCATCTCGAGCCGGGTCTGCGCATCCAGTGCACCGAACGGCTCGTCCATCAACATCACCCGCGGTTCGCAGGCCAACGTACGGGCCAGCTGCACCCGCTGCCGCATGCCACCCGAAAGCTGGCTGGGCAGGTGATCCAGGTAGTCACCGAGCCCGACCTGTTCCAGCCGGGTGGTGGCTTTCTCCTTGAGTTCCTTGCCGCGCGTGCCACGGAGTTTGAGTGGGAACTGGACGTTCTTGAGTGCGGAGCGCCAGGGGAAGAGCGCGTCCTCCTGGAACACCATGGCGCACTGGGCGGCGTTACCGGTGACGGGTGCACCATCGACAGTCGCGGTGCCGCCCATGGGTTTCAGCAGCCCGGCCAGGGCCCGCAGGATCGTCGACTTGCCGCAGCCGGACGGGCCGAGGAACACCACCACTTCACCCGGTTCGATCTTGAGGGTGATGTTGGCGGCGACCACGCCGTTGAAGCCGATTTGCAGCTGCTGGAGGTTGACGGCGCCGGCGCTCATCGGGCGGCCCTCGGCAGCCAGCGGTTGACCCGGCGTCCGACGCGCTCGACCAGCCAGGCGGTGCCCAACCCCAGCGCTCCGATGGAGATCATGCCGACCACGACACCCGCATAGTCGAGCAGCCCGTAGGCCTGCCAGGTGTAGTACCCGATGCCGAACTGGCCCGAGATCATCTCGGCACTCACCACACAGATCCACGCCACGCCCATCGCCACCGACAGCCCGGCGAAGATGCCTGGCAGCGCCCCCGGGATGATCACCTGGAACAACAGCGCGACTCGGCCGGCACCCATGGTCTGTGCAGCCTCCTCCCACACCTTCGGCATGGAATCCATGGCGTGGATGGTGCTGACCACCACGGGGAAGAACGCCGCAAAGAACGTGATGAACACGATTCCCTGCTCGCTGGAGGGGAACAGCAGGATGGTCAGCGGCACCAGCGCGATCGCCGGGATCGGTCGGATCAGTTCGATGAACGGCCGCAACGTCATTCGCGCGACCTCGGAGCGGCCGACGAGCACGCCCACCCCGATGCCGACCATCGCGGCCAGACCGAAGCCGAGCAGGATGCGCTGCAGGCTGGCCAACAAGTCGTCGTAGTAACCGCCCGAGCTGATCCTCGCCAGCAGCGCCTGCAGCACTGCCTCCGGCGCCGGCATTCGGTTGAACCGCAACCAGGCGACCACGTTGTTGGTGGTCAGCAGGTGCCAGGCCGCCAGAAAAGCGGTGATCGGGATCAACGGCAGCAGCAGCGCCGGAACGCGCCGGGTGACGGATGCGGGCAGCAGGTCAGCCACGCTGCGGCGCGGCGACGTGTCGCTCCGGTGGGCCGGGGACCACAGCCGCGGGGCGGTGATCGTGGGCCGGGTCATGAGCTCGGTCATACGGTTTCCTTTCTGGGAGGGGTTCAGCCGGCAGTGCGGGACTGCCCCACGGCAGCCGGGTAGGCGACGGGTACTGCCTGCGGATGGCTTGTCCGGTAGATGTCTGCGCCGCCGGCGGTCGCGAACGGCTTGTAGCGCTGCATAGGCGGTGCGGACGGATCGTCCAGCCACACAGCGTGATCGGCGAAGATCCGGAGCCCGGTCGGGGTATCGGGCACATAGGCGGCCCGCACCTCCGGAGTCGCGGCTACCCGGCGCAGCAGGCACGTCGGGGTCGCGGCAACGTCGGTGCGCTCCGATCCCGACGCCCACACCTCGGACGCCTGCGCAGGGTCGTTCACCGGCAGCCCGCACAGGTCGTCGAAACCGGTGAGTGTCATCGGGTTGGCCACGCTGGCACGGCGCTGCGCATACTCGTCGCCGAGCAGCTGCCGCAGATAGCCATCGTTGAGGAATGCTGCGACGTCGAAATCCTTTGTCACCGAACCGCGCCCAACCAGATACTCCTTGACGAAGGTGAACGCGGTGAGGAACTGCTCCTTGAGAGTCATGTCAAAGCTGACCAACCCGTTGGGACCGTTGTAGAGGTAGATGACCTCGGGTTCGATGCCGGTCAGCTCTCCCACCCGCTGCGCCGCGGCAAGCGGATGAGCGACGATGTCGTCGGTGGTCGACTTCATCGCCCGCAGGAACGCCGCCATCACCTCGGGATGACCCGCGGCGAACTGCTTGCGCACCACCACGCCGTGGAAGGTCGGCACATTGTTCTCGCCGCCGTCGTACAGCAGCCGGCCCTGGTTGCGGTAGATCACCAGTTGCGGCCACGGCACGAACTGCGCCAGTCCGTCGACCTGTCCCCCGTCGATGGCCGAGGCGCCCACCGACGGATCCTGGTTGACGATGTGCACCGCGCCCTTGTCCATCCCGCTGGCGCGCACAGCCGTGGAGAACATTCCGTCACCGGCCGACCCGAGGCTCGTCGACACCTTCTTGCCGGTCAGGTCGCCAAGCGTCCGGGCGGTTGAATCCGACGGCACCACTACCTGATTCAACGATCCACGCAGGTTGTAACCGGTCGTCGCGATCATCTCGGTGACGGCGTCGTCGTACTTGCGGGTCTTGGATCCGTTGGTCAGCAACGGGTAGTCACCCATCGAACCGATGTCGACGTGAGTGGCCATCATCTGCGCGGTCAGAGGCGCTCCCGAAGCGAAGTCCTGCCACACCACCCGGTACCTGGTGCCGGTGGAGGCTCCCAGCTGCTTGAGAGCGTTCTCGAAGTCACCGCGGTCGCGCAGCAAGGTGCCGGCGTTGACGGTATTGATGGTCTTCGATTGGTAGCCGACGTTGACGACGACGGTCGGCTCAGTGAGCAGACCGCAGCCGGTGAGGAGTTGGGCGCCGCCGACCGTGAATACGGTCAGCAGCGCAGCCGACCGAGCTCGCCACCGGCCCCGAGGGAGATGTTGCACGTCGTCCATACCGACAAGGTTCGACGGCTTCTGTTACCTCGCTGTCATAGGAGGTTGCGCGGCAGTTACGCCATCGGCACACAAAGAACGCCGAGGTTACGCCACCACTACCGTCCTGGCAAGCCGTGTTCGTTTCGGAAAAGCTTGCAGCCGTGGATATCCCGATCGAACCCGACTACCGGTTCACGCTGGCCAACGAGCGCACGTTTCTGGCCTGGCAGCGCACGTCCCTCGGGCTGCTCGCGGCGGCCGTCGCGGTGGTGCAGTTCATGCCCGAACTGACAGTCCCGGGTCTGCGGCACATACTGGGAGTGGCGGTCGGTGTCATGGCGATCCTGACGGCCGTCGCGGGTCTGCGCCGCTGGGCCCAGGTGGATCGAGCGATGCGCCATGACGAGCCGCTGCCCCGAGCTGCCGTGCCCACCTATCTGACCGCAGGCCTGGCCATGATGGGACTGGTGACGGTGGGCTTGGCGATCGTGGCGACCGTCCGATGACGCGCCAGGCGCTGGCGCAGGACCGCGGACTGCAGGCCGAACGGACTGCCCTGGCCTGGACCCGCACGTCGCTGGCGATCGCCGCGTCCGGCGTGCTGGTGCTTGTGCGGGACGGCTATCTCCTCGCCAGTCCCCTGCGCATAGCCGTCGTCCTCGCCGCGACCGTGCTGGCCGCCGCTGTCTACACGCTCGGAGCGCACCGCCGTCGGCAACTGGTGGCGCACCCGCGGCACTGCGCCGCTGCCGGGCGCCGCTATCTGCCGACCGTCGGGGCGGCCGTCATCATCGAAGGTGCTCTTGTGGTGACCTACCTGGCGATGCCGGCGGCCTGACGCTGCGCGAGCAGCAGCTTCTGCCGCACCCGCGGCACGAAGTCTGATGGACCGGACACCATCGACTGAGTCACCCACACCACCGACCAACCGAACGACTCGAGTTCGGCCGTCTGGGCATGCACCCACCGTCGATAGTCCGGACAGTCCCGTTCGTCGTCGCATTCGATGGCGACCTGCCAACGGCGCCATCCCATCGCCACTCGGGTGCACACCAAGCCCCAGGTATCGAAGAACGGTATCTGGGTTTCGAGTCCGGGTATGCCGATATAGCCCAGCACAAGTCGAGTTCGTGTCTCAAGCGGCGTTTCAGCACCGCCGTCGGCCTCCGCCAGTGCCATCCGCAGCTGGTCGACGCCCCGGATACCTCGATTCGCCTCGTACATCAACCACACTTCCTCGGGGTCAAGCCCCGTCCTGTTCAGCAGCGCGTCCAATATCGGAACCGCCTGCGTATGCGGCAACAACCGGCCGAGGTCGAACGCGGTGCGCGCGACCGTGGTGACCCGCATGCCGTCGAACTCGCAGACATCTTCTGGGGCAAGGGCATACGAGTGGACCCGCAGCCCGTCCGGCGCGTGCCGGTTGGCGCGCACGATCTCCGCGGGCGCGTCGGCGTCCAGCCACTTGGTGCCATGGACGGCCGCGGCCGACACTCCGCTGATCACCGCATCCGGACCGGCGAACAACCAAGCCGCCTGGGCGCGTAGCAGTGGGGTCAACGCGACCTCATTGTCCAGGTAGACGTTGCGATAGATGGCTCTGTACTTGGTCTCGAGTTCGTGTGTGGTGAGAAGCCCGGCCCTGATCGCCTCTCTGCCCAGGAACGGGCTGGGCCGTCTGCCGGGAAACGCTCCGGGAAACTGCGTGGTCATGTGGCCAGCATCAGCGCGCTGACCGACAATTCTCGGGCTCTGTCGGGGGGTTATCCACAAGTAAGGGCGCTGTGACGAGCGTGCAGGTTCTACGGATGATCTCGCGTTTCCGGCCGGAAAGGCTGCACGCTCGTCACAGTGTTTTGAAAGGGGTATGGGGAGTGAACCGGTCAAACGTCGAGGAAACGGATGTCTTTGGCATTGCGGGTGATGAAACTGCGGCGCGCCTCCACGTCGTCGCCCATGAGAATCGAGAACAGTTCGTCTGCGGCCGCGGCGTCGTCGAGCGTCACCTGACGTAGCACGCGCACCGACGGGTCCATGGTGGTCTCCCACAGTTCCTTGGCGTCCATCTCGCCCAGACCCTTGTAACGCTGGATACCGTCGTCGACATTGATTCGCTTGCCCGAGGCCTTGCCCGCGTGCAACAGCGCGTCGCGCTCGCGATCGGAGTAGGCGAACTCCGGTTGACTGCGTTGCCATTTGAGCTTGTACAGCGGCGGCTGCGCCAGGTAGACGTGGCCGTGTTCGATCAACGGCTTCATGAAGCGGAACAGCAGCGTCAGCAGCAGGGTGGAGATGTGCTGGCCGTCCACGTCGGCATCGGCCATCAGTACGATCTTGTGGTACCGCAGCTTGGTCATGTCGAACTCGTCATGAATCCCGGTGCCCAGGGCGGTGATGATGGCCTGGACTTCGGTGTTCTTCAAAACCCGGTCGATACGGGACTTTTCGACGTTGATGATCTTGCCTCGTAGCGGCAGGATGGCCTGGAACATCGAGTCGCGGCCACTCTTGGCCGAGCCGCCGGCCGAGTCCCCCTCCACCACATACAGTTCGGATCTGCGCGGATCGGTAGAGCGGCAGTCGGCGAGCTTGCCCGGCAGCCCACCGATCTCGGTCGCACTCTTGCGTCGCACCAGTTCCCGCGCCCGCCGGGCCGCGACCCTCGCCTGCGCTGAGGACGCCACCTTGGTGATGATGACCTTGGCCTCTGCCGGGTTGGCCTCGAACCAGTGCGTCAACTGCTCGTTGCAGATCTTCTGAACGAACGACCGGATCCCGGCATTGCCGAGTTTGGTCTTGGTCTGGCCCTCGAACTGCGGCTCGGCGACCTTCACCGAGATCACCGCCGCCAACCCCTCGCGGATGTCGTCGCCGGTGAGATTCGGGTCCTTGTCCCTGAGCAGCTTCTTGTCCTTGGCGTACTTGTTCACCACGCTCGTCAACGCCGCCCGGAAACCCTCTTCGTGAGTGCCGCCCTCGTGGGTGTTGATGGTGTTGGCGAACGTGTGCACCGACTCGGAATATCCTGCGTTCCACTGCATCGCGATCTCGACCTCGTGGCCGGCCCCGGCACCGTCGAACGCGATGACGCTCGGCTGGATGGGCTCCTTCACGCGGTTGATGTGGGCGACGTAGTCGATCAGCCCGCCCGGGTGGTGAAAGGTCCGGGTGTCATTGTCGCCGGTCCGCCGGTCGGTCAGCGTCAGGACCAGGCCCTTGTTGAGGAACGCCATTTCCTGCAGACGGCGCGCGATGGTCTCGGCGTTGTATTCGGTGGTCTCGAAGACCTCTGGGTCCGACCAGAATCGGACCGTGGTGCCGGTGCGGGCCGAGGGGCCACCGCGATGGAGGGTGCCGGGGACCGACCGGTCGTAGTGCTGGCTCCACGCGTAGCCGTCGCGGTCGATGATCACCTCGAGACGGGTCGAGAGCGCGTTGACGACGGACACCCCCACACCGTGCAGACCACCCGACACCTGGTAGGACTCGCCGTCGAACTTGCCTCCCGCGTGCAGTTGGGTCATCACGACGTCGACGGTGGGAATTCCCGTCTCGTGCATGGCGACCGGGATGCCGCGGCCGTCGTCGCTCACCTCGACACCGCCGTCGGGCAGCAACGCGACGTCGACGCGGGTGGCGAACCCGGCCATGGCCTCGTCGACCCCGTTGTCCACGACCTCCCACACCATGTGGTGCAGGCCGCGCTCACTGGTCGACCCGATGTACATTCCGGGGCGCTTGCGGACGACGTCAAGCCCTTCGAGGATCGTGATCGATTGCGCACCATAGGTGGTGGTCATGGCTGGGCTCCCTCTGAGAGAGAAGCCCTGCCCCCGGACGGGGCAGGGCTTCCGGTGCTACTTGGTGCTGACGGGTTCGCGGGCAGGGACGAAATCGATTGGGGCGCCGGCCGGAATCAGCTGCTCGGTCTCGACGCTGGCGTCGAACTCCTGGATGAAGCGGTAGGCATGCTGCATCACCCACCATCGCACCCAGGTCTGGTTGACGGCCTCACGTTCCTTGGGGTCCTCCAGCAGGTTGGTGATGCGCGCGAAGCCCAGCGGGATCTCCGGGTCGTGGAAGTGCTGCTGCCGTTTGAAGTTGATCTTGAACTGGGACCACTTCACGGCGTGCAGTTCCTCGTTGAGCCAGACCATGCAGCCCTCGCGATTGGATTCCTCTGCCCCACCGAAGAATTCCCGCTGATCGATGCCGTCGATAATCCGGTCTTCGGGGATCTCGCAGCCGGCCCACCGCAGCAGGGTCGGGAACATGTCGGTGACGTGCACCATCTCGTTGCTCTCGCGCACCGCAACCTGTCCGGGATAGCGGATCAGGCACGGTGTACGGATGCCGCCCTCGGCGGAGCTGAAGTAGGACCCGTCGAAGAAGCCTGCCGTGCCGCGTCCGGCCAGGTGGTCCTCGGCACCGTTGTCTCCCGCCATGACGACGATGGTGTTGTCCTCGATGCCCAGTTCGGTCAGGTAATCCAAGATGCTGCCGAAGTCATGATCGAGCATGAGCAGCGAATCACCCCAATTCCCATTGGTGCTCTTGCCCTTGAACTCCTCACGGACCTCCATCGGGAAGTGCATCAGCGAGTGGTTGTGGTACAGGTAGAACGGCTTGTCCGCCTCGACGCTGCGTTTCATGAACGCCTTGGCCCGGCGGTCGTATTCGCCGTCGACCTCACCCTTGAGTTTGACCGTCAGCTGCTGGTCGGTGGTCCGGACACCGTCTTTCTTGGTGCCGTCGTACATGTAGGAGTAGCCGTCGCGCTCGGCCTTGTACCAAGGATCGTCGGGCCACAGGCACTCGTCATAGGTGCGCGCCGGGCCGTACCACTCGTCAAACCCGTGATCGGTCGGCCACCGGCCGTCCTCGGCACCAATATGCCACTTGCCGAAACATGCTGTGGCGTAGCCGGCTTCGGACAGAATGTCACCCATGGTGCGCTCCCAGGCCACGATCCCACCGCCATTTCCGCCGAGGGCGATGGTGTGGTTGCCCGATCGGATCGGGTATCGCCCGGTCATCAACGCGGAGCGGGTGGGCGTGCACTGTGGTTCGACGACGAAATGTGACAGCTTCAGCGACTCGGCGGCGAACGCGTCCATCCGGGCGGTGTCAGCGCCGCGAAGGATGCCACCGCCGTAGCAACCGAGCTCGCCCATTCCTAGGTTGTCGACGTGGAAATACACGATGTTGGGCTTTTTGGGCATGGTTGAGCTACCTCTCTGTCGATAGGGTGAAATCCGGTGAAGGTGAAGCGGAGAAGTGCCGGCTACTTTGGCGGCTGTGACGGCTGGTCAGGCGACCGCGCGGCAATCGTCATCAACGAGCATCGATCCCCGCGATAGCGCACGGTCTCGAAGTCGAACGGGGTTCCATCTTCCAGGTGGGTCAACCGGTGCAGCAGCAACAGTGGTGCGCCGGAACGGATTTGCAGAAGCGCGGCGGTGTTGGCATCTGCCGAGACAGACTCCACGGTCATCTCGGCCCAGCCCAGCCGCATACCGAGTTCGCGTTCTATCAAGGCGAATACATCTTGGCGATCGAGGTTGGCGTCCACAGGTATCGCCCCGATCCGTAACGACGTGGTGTCCAGCGACAGCGGCACCCCGCCGACGGACCGCAGCCGTTCGATGAAGAGAATCGGTGCGTTCTCGGGCAATTGGAGTTTGGCGGCGACGAAGGGCGACGCAACCGACTCGCGCACGGAGAGCACCGTGTTCTCGACGGGCAGTTGGTGCCCTGCCAGAGACTCGGCCAATCCCTCAAGGCGATCGATGCGCTGGCTCAGCTTGGCGCCGGTGACGAAGGTCCCTGCCCCCTGCACGCGGGTGATCAGGCCCTCGCCGCGGAGCAGCTCGAGCGCTTCACGGATCGCGTTGCGGCTGACCCCGAACTCGGTGGCGAGTTCGTTCTCGGGCGGCAGCAGCGGGCGCGCGGCCGCCAATCCGCCGTACACACCGTCGAGGATCTGGCCACGCAGGACATCGCGGGCCCACCGGGCGGCATCGTCCCGCGTCCCTGCGTATTCCCTGTTCGCAGGACGGGGAAAGTCCTTCGGCGGGATGTGCGGGCGGCGGGTCATGACTTCACTGTGCCACCGCTGGCACCCGGTGGCGATACGGCGCGTGTTACGCCACCTGTTACTTCGTAAAGCCCTAGGCCATCGGCTATGAGGCGGCGTTTAGGCGCGGCTTCCGCCACTGCATGCTAGCTCGCGACACAGCGAAATCCGATGTGAGTGGTGGCGCTGTCCTGTGATTGCGAGGACCGGGCGGCGGGGCGGTAGCGATGGCAGTACTCGGGGGCGCACAGGTGTGACCCACCTTTCAGGACCTGCATCACCGATGGGTCACCGGTAGGTGCGGGGCAGCATCCAGATGTCTCGGCGACCGCGCGACGCCGAGGCGTGTAACGGGTGGTGGTCCACTCCCACACGTTGCCGATCATGTCGACCAGACCAAAAGCGTTCGACGGGAACGTGCCAACCGGTGAAGTCCCGGTCCAACCCAGAGCCCCGTCATTGCGGTACGGGAACTGGCCTTGCCACGTGTTGGCCATCAACTGCCCGTTCGGCCGGACATCGTCACCCCAGGCATAGACAGTCGTCACGCCCGCGCCGGCCGCGTACTCCCACTGGTCTTCCGTCGGCAGCCGTCGTCCGGCCCAGGCGGCGTACGCCGCCGCATCCGGGTACGCGACCTGGACCACTGGATGATCGGGCCGGTCGACGATGGCCGACCCGCGCCCCTCCGGATGCTTCCAACACGCGCCTTCCGCCCACGTCCACCACTGCCGCCAATTCCGCAGATCCACCGGTCCGTCGGTCGGTTGGAACACCAGCGCACCCGGGACGAGCTCCTCGGCGGGCACCCCCGGAAATGCCGCAGGATCCAGTTGCTGCTCGGCCACCGTGAGATAGCCGGTGTCAGCGACGAACTCGGCGAACTGGGCATTGGTCACCGGATGCCGCTCGATGGCGAACGGTGCGACCGTCACGTCGTGAACCGGCGATTCCTCGGGATAGAAGTTCTGCGATCCCATGCGGTACGTGCCGCCGTCAAGTGCGACGAGTTCGGTGAGCATGCGGACAGACTAGGTAGGTCAGGAAGCTGGCGCAGTCCGATGCTCCCACGGCCCCGCACCACTGCCCGCGCGCGTCCTGGTAATGCCCGGCTCCGGATAGCCGACCTCTCGCACCGCTCGCGACACAGCTTCGCCGACCACGTCCGCCTGCTCCCCCGGCACTAGCGCGATGACGCAGCCACCGAACCCTCCGCCGGTCATCCGCGCTCCCAGTGCACCGGCTTGCACAGCGGTCGCCGCGATCAGATCGAGGTGCGGTGTGGTGATCCCGAAGTCGTCGCGCATCGAGGCGTGCGACGCGTTCCACAGCGCGCCGACCGCCGCGAAGTCCGACGATGCCAGCGCGGCAACACAATCGAGCACCCGCTGGTTCTCGGTCAGCACATGACGGGCACGGCGGGCATCGACTTCGGCAAGCCTGTGCAGCGCAGACGGATCGGCCTCGCGGAGCGAGGCCACGCCGAGTGCGACGGCGGCCCGCTCACACGATGTTCGCCGGGCCGAGTACTCGCCACCGGCGTGCGCGTGCCGGGCCCGCGAGTCGATCACCAGCAGTGCCACGCCGGATGCGTCGGGATCGAAGCGCACCGGTCGCACGGTGACGTCGCGGAAATCGATCAGCAGAGCCTGCCCCGGTTCACCGAACAGTGACGCCAACTGGTCGAGCAGTCCCGTTGGCGCACCGACGTACTCGTTCTCGGCCTGCTGGGCAATGTGCGCCTGCTCGACGCGATCGAGATCGACACCCACGGCAGCGAGCAGCGCGCCCAGCACCGCGCATTCCAGCGCTGCCGACGACGACAACCCCGATCCGATCTCCACCTCACTCGTGATCGCCATCGTCCCGCCCGGCACCGCAATCCCGGCATTCAGCAGCGCCCATACCACCCCGGCGACGTAGGCCGCCCAGCCGGTGACCTGCCCGGGTACGGTATCCAGACCGATCCGCGCCCGCCCGTCGCCCGACGAACTCGATACCGACAGCACGCCCGACGGGTCCGGATCGAAACTCACAAAGGTCCGCTGCGGCAGGGCAATCGGCAGCGCGAAGCCCTGGTTGTAGTCGGTGTGCTCGCCGATCAGATTGACCCGGCCTGGGGCGGAGTACTCGATTCGCACTAGCGCGGATCCACCCGCGTGGCCCGGCGGAAGCGGTCCAGGTACGCGGGCCAATCCCAGGTGGACAGGAACTCCGTCGCCGCCACGTAGCCCTTCTCGTACAACGCCTCAGCCTCATTGCGGGTGATGTCGAAGTCCAGCACCCCGACATCGGTCGAATCCACCTGTACCGCACGTACCTCCACCCACGGCAGGCTCAGATGGGCCTGGTCGTGGCCGACCAGCATGGTGGTGAGCAGGCTTTCCAGGAAGGTCGGCTCGCCGCAGCGCAACATCCCCAACCCGGGGATGAGCTGCTCGGCCGACGGCGCCGGCAGATACGGCACCACCGTCACCCCGAACGTCGGCCAGCGCGGCGCGTCACCGTCGGGTCGGTCGAACGAGTCGATCGGGAAGTTCGACAGCACCCCGCCGTCCACCAGCGTGCACGGCTCGCCGGCAGCGGTGTTGAGCGTGACCGGATGGAACAGAAACGGGATCGACATCGAGGCCCGCACGGCGTCGGCGACCAGCTGCTCGTCAGGATCCAGTCCGTACACGCGCCGGTAGTCCCAGGGCAGACGCACCAGCTGCCCCGTCGTCACGTCGGTCACGGTGACCACGAACCGGTAGCGCCGTTCCGGAAGCAGATGATCATCGTCGATCGCCAGATCACCGAAAGTCTTGACGCCCAGGTTCTTCAGCTCGCTGCGTATCCAGTCGTATGCGAAATCCCCGCGATAGATCCCGGTCTCCCGCAGCAGCCCCCACGCGGTTCCCAACACCGGGATGCGCTCGATCGGGCCGCTGTCGCGGAACTTGCGGTAGGGCACGTTCAGCGCCAGCTCGCGCAGCTGGGCACTGGTCAGCTCGCCACGTTGCTCGGCCGCGGCCACCACGGCGCCGACCAGTGAGCCGGCCGAGGTCCCGGAGATCCGTTCGATCGAATAACCGGCGTCCTTGAGTGCGACGACGGCGCCCACCAGGCCGATGCCCTTGACGCCACCGCCGGAAAGTACGAGGTCGGCACGGTGCGGGGAACGTTTCGCAGCCATGCTCCCAGCTTGGCACGCGAGTCTGACGCTCGGCTGGACATCGGGGTGCTGGTTGACCTGGTCTGCGTTCGCGCCGGCCTCGTCAACGGCACGGCTCAGCGTGTCGCCCCACGAGTAGCCTCGAATCATCATGCGGATAGCCATCAGTGGTGCCGGGGTCGCCGGGGCGGCGCTCGCGCACTGGTTGCATCGCACCGGCCACAACCCGACGCTGATCGAACGGGCGCCGGCGTTTCGCACCGGCGGCTACATGATCGACTTCTGGGGCATCGGCTACCGGGTCACCCGAAAGATGGGCATCGAATCCGCCATCCGCGACGCGGGCTATGACGTGGAGTCGGTGCGCTCGCTCGGACCCGACGGCGCGACCCGTGCCGAACTCCGCGTCGATGTATTCCGCCGTATGGTCGGCAACGACTACACCAGCCTGCCCCGCGGCGACCTGGCCGCCGCCATCTACCGCACGGTCGAGGGCTCCGTTCCGACGGTGTTCGACGACAGCATCACCGGCATCGACCAGCGCCCCGACGGGGTGCGGGTGGCCTTCGACAAGAACCCGGCCGACGATTTCGACCTCGTCATCGGCGCCGACGGGCTGCACTCCAACGTGCGCCGCCTGGTGTTCGGACCCGAGGACCGGTTCGAGCACTACCTGGGCTGCAAGGTGGCCGCCTGTGTGGTCGACGGCTACGGCGGCGGGACTTCGGATACCTATCTCACGTACAGCGTTCCGGGGCGCCAGATCGGGCAGTTCACCCTGCGCGGGGACCGCACCATGTTCCTGTTCGTGTTCCGCGACCAGCACGACGACCGCGGTATGACACCAAAAGAGCAGTTACACAACCAGTTCGACGATGCCGGATGGGAATCGCGACAGATTCTGGCCGCGGTGGACAAGGTTGACGATCTCTACTTCGACGTGGTCAGCCAGATCAAGATGGACCGTTGGTCCGACGACCGGGTGTTGCTGATCGGCGATGCCGCGGGCTGCATCTCGCTGCTCGGCGGCGAGGGCACTGGGCTGGCGATCACCGAGGCGTACGCCCTGGCCGGGGAACTCGCCCGTGCCGGAGACGATCACCGCCGCGCCTTCGCGAGCTACGAGTCGCTGTTGCGGCCGTTCATCGAGGGCAAGCAGGCCGGAGCCGAACGGATGCTCGGTTTCTTCGCCACCAGGACCCGGTTCGGGTTGTGGTTCCGCGATGTCGCGCTGCGCGCGATGAACCTGGGACGCCCGATAGCGGGGCTGTTCGCCGGCAGTGTGCGCGACGACCTCGATTTGCCCGACTACCCAATCATGTGAGCAGTAGGGTTGCTACCACTAGTTTCACCGGGGGGAGGGTCGGTGCCGTGCGTAGCCAGTCACACAACAACAGGAAGGGCCCGTCGTGGTGGGCCCGGCGCGGCGGAGCAGCTCTGGCCGCGGCGGTCCTCATCGCGAGTGGCGGTGCGGCGAGCGCGCACGCAGACCCCCTCGCCGACTCCTGCCCCATCCAGGTGTCGGCCAGCCAGGCCGTCGAGGCCAAGATCGACAGCCACAACGCCATACCGCACCATTTCATCGTGCCGCGACAGCAGGCCGAAGCCAATGCATATGACGAAGAGGCAGCCCGACTCAATGCCGAGAAGGACGCGGCGAACGCGAATCTCGCCTCTTGCGCCGCAGCCACCTCACGCCTCGCCGCCGGCGGAAAGACCCGCGTACCTCTTGCGACGACTGTGCAGAAGATGAAGCAGGCGCAGGATCGGCTGGGCCAGCAGAAGCCGCCCGTGCTGCCGAATATCCGCGGCAACGCGAAGACCGCGGTCTGGGAGCCGGGCCGGGAGCTATACGACGTGTTGCGCAACACCTCGCCAGATCAGGAGGGGCTGGGCGACATCCCGTTGCAGGGTGAGGGCTGGCCAGAGGCAGGGTCACCGGATCCCGCCTACCCGTCCGGCAGCGGCGTGATGATCGGCACCAACGGCAACGGCACCCCGAAGGTCGAGCCCGACCACATCGTGCCGCTGGCCCGGCTGTTCTACATTCCGGGATTCATCAAGCTCCCTCCGCAGTACATGTATCAAGTGGCGCATTCGCCGCTGAACATGCAGTGGCTGTCACGGAAGGCCAACCGGTCCAAGCAGGCCGGCGAGGCCGCTGTGGTGACCGGAGCAGATCCAGATTGGATCGACAAGCAGCAAGAGCTGGAACTCGAGACAGTCACCGAGCTGACCGAAATCACCAAGCAGATCCTCGATAGTCTGGGTATCCCGATATGAGCGTCAGCGACGACGAGATCGACGAACAGTTCCGCCGCGGCTCGGCCGTGTCCCGACTAGGACCCGATCAGCGGGAGATGGTCCCTGCGTCGTGGCTACCGGTGTTCGACGCAGCCGATCCGAGCGTGCGTGCGGTGGCGGCGCTGTCGCTGTGGACCGACGGCGCGCGCACATTGGTCCCGCGATTTTGGGGGGTGCTGCAAGAGTTCCTGGTCGACGCATGGGTGGGCCAGCGCGATGACCGACCAGTGCTCGTCTATGTCGTCGAGTTTGTCTTCCGTTTCGCCGACGTGGGGTATGAGCAGACCCAGCGCACCGTGGCCGTATGGGTCGGCGAGCCGCCGACGGCGAAGGCGGTCGCGCGGTATCCGGAGCTGTGGTCGGCGGCGCCGGCCGCGCTGGTCGATTTCTATCGCACAGTCCATGGCTCGTTCACCGTGCCCGACGGGCAGTCCTTTGGCTTGATGGCCGTGGGCGCGATGCCAACCCTGGCGGAGGCGGTGTCCGACGGCGACCCCGACGACGTCCCAGAGTGGGATGAGGGGCCGGCGGCTGACCGGTTGCTGATGGTCACTCGGACTTACAGCGGCCTGCGCTTGTGTCTGTCCCCAGATGTGCCGCCCGGCATGGGCGTCCAGGTATACCGCTACGACGATCCTGACCCGCCAGGTGAGTTCGCAGAGCAACTCGACGCTCTCCTACTCGTCCGATTCGAGGTGGAATGATGTCCCAGCCTCCGCAGCCGCCGATCTTCGGCGGCCCGCCTGGTCCGTATGGTCCTCCCGGGCAGTTCGGCGGGCCTGGACCGTTCGGGGGCCCTGGTCAGTTCGGGGGCCCTGGTCCGTTCGGCGGCCCCGGTCCGTACGGTCCCCCAGGTCAGTTCGGCACCCCCGGACCATACGGTCCTCCCGGGGCACCGCAGCTGGCCTACTACCCGATGGGCGCTCCCCCCGCGAAGAAGTCGCGCAAGTGGTTGCTGATCGGCGTTCCTGTTGTGGCCGTGGTCCTCATCGCAGCCGGGCTCACCGCGTTTTTCGTGTTCCACAAGTCCGACAAGGAACTGATCACCAACGCCACCTACTCGTTTGCCGACGCGATCAACCGCGACGACATGTCCGCTGCGGCCGCGCTGATGTGCGCCGACCGGGCACACAGTCTGCAGGACACCGACGATGCCGACTCGCATTCGGCGCCAGACGAGCAGCCGCAGGAACGCGGTTTCACCGTGACCGATGTGACGGTCAACGGTGATAGTGCCGCCGCGACGCTCACGTTCGACAAAACCGGCACAACCCGCCAACTGGACTTCCAAAAAGAGGGCGGGGCTTGGAAAGTCTGCGGCGAATAGTGGACTAAACCTCCCCCGCCAGCGACGTGTGAGCAGCGCCGGCGGACGTCACCTCCCTCAGCGCCCGCACACAGATCCGCGCCCCACGGTTCGGGACCAGCGTGACGTGTTTGACGCGCTGCCCTTCGTCGGCCGCGGTGGTCGTGAAAAGGTCCACCCGGCGCAGGATTTCGCGTAGCACCACCCGTAGCTCGACCGTCGCGAACGTCGCGCCCAGGCAACGACGGTTGCCGCCGCCGAACGGGAACCACGTGGTGGGCCCCAGTGTCGCGCCGAGCATCCGGTCCGGGTCGAATTTGTCGGCGTCGGGATACACGTCGTCGCGTTCGTGCACCAGGCCGATACCCGGGGCCACCATCACCCCGGCCGGCAGGCGGTGACCGGCCACCTCCACCGGCTGTTTCAGCACGCGCCCAACGTCGAACACCACCGGCCGGATCCGCAGGATTTCCTTGGCCACGGCATCGAGGTATTCGTCGTCGCCGGTACGCGCGGCCTGCACCGCCTTGTCCAACACCGCAGGATGACGGGTCAGCCGTTCCAGCGCCCACGACAACGCCGTCGCCGTCGTCTCATGCCCGGCTACCAGCAACGTCATCAGCTGATCGCGCAGCTCGCGGTCAGTCATGGTGTGCCCACGCTCATCGGTGGAACGCACCAGCATGGCCAGCACATCGGTGCGGGACGCCAGCTCAGGATCGGCGCGCCGCTCGGCGATCTCCGCACCCAACAGCCGGTTGGCCTCTTCGATATTTCGCCGCAGCGCCCGCCACGGGCGTCGCTGCATCAGGGCCGGCCGGGCGACCGCCATCAACTCCCACGGACCCACCGTGAGCAGCCGCGGCATCACCTCACGCAACGCCGCCAGCCGAGCGGGATCCGACGCCCCGATCACCGTTCGCAGGATCACCTCCAGGGTGATCTCGGCCATCTTCGGTGCCGCCGGGAAGGCGGTTCCCACCGGCCAACCTGCGATGTTTTCCGCGGCGATCTCGGCCATGACCTCGGTCTGGCGGGCTACGGCGTCGCGGTGAAACGGCGGCAGCATCTGCCGACGGCGTTCGTGGTGTTCGTCCTCGTCGATCACCAGCACCGAGCTGTCGCCGAGCAACGCGCTGAGCACCGAATTCGCTTCCCCGGCATGGAAAATCGTGGGGTCTCCGGCGAACACCACCTTGATGTCGGCCGGGTCGGCCAGATAGACCATCGTGCCCATCGCCGCGACCCGCAACGTGAACACGTCGCCGTAGCGGCGTCGGCAGGCCGAGACGAAACGCGGCCAGTAGTGCATCATCAACGCGGCCTGTACCACCCGGGGCAACGGTGGCCCCGGCGGTAGTGACGCGGAACCGCCCATAACCCCACCATACGAGCCTGGGGCCGCATGCCAAAGGCCCGGACGCCGGCTTGCGTCCGGGCCTTGCCTCCCCCTGGCCTACTTGGCGTGGTTGCGCTGGTGGTGATGGTGGGTCGAGGAGCCCGGCTGGGGCATGTTGTGCTGGTGCGGGAAGGCCTGATGCGCGCTGACCGACGGCCCGGCGTTCAGGGTGGCGGAATCGGCATGAGCAGTGGCGGCGCCCAGGGCGATCAGCGCGGGAGCGGCGGCCAGGGTGAATCCTGCGGCGATGCGGCGGGTAATAGTGCTCATGTCGACTCCTTTGTCGGATAAGGCTTTTGGTGTTTCTCCCGGGGTGTTCCGGCGTTGAAATAAGAATGCGCCGCTGCCGCGCGCGGCTGTATCGACCGACCGGCCCATCCACCGGACGAATCCCATGTCCCCCGATCGGGGGAACGAGCGGACGTGGCTGCGGGTTGGGCTGCCGGCTGCGCCGTTTTCCACACCCGGGTCGTGACACCTCGGCCGTCACGACCCGGGCGTAGAAACGGGCGCGCGGGTCCGACAGAGCAGCTCACCGGTTTCCACCCACGGGTCGTTGACCGGGTAGGCGAGCAGCCGTGGGGTGGAAAACGGTGGCAGAGGAACTGGACCGGCCGGCCCTCGCAGTCGAACGACGCAGTTCACCCACTGGTCACCAATTACCGTCTGGCGCACCCCGCGATCACGTTTAGGATCAGCAAACAGATCCAAGGGGGACCCGATGAGCGCTCATCGCAACGCGGCGGCCGGCCTGGTGCTGTGCGCTGCACTGCTCAGCGCCTGCACCCCCACGGCCCCCGATTCCGACGGCACTCACGTCGACGTGCTCGGCAGCATGATGGCCAGTGAATCCGAGATCAACACCGTGATGAACGCCGAGGTCCGGCCCAAGACCGCGCTGCGTTCCCCGATGACGAACGCCAACTACGAGCCCGTCTCCCGCCCGGAGTGCATGGTCGTCGTCGGCAACGCGATGGAGTGGATCTACGGCCCCAGCGGTTACCGCGAGTTCCGCGAAACCCAACTGGCCGACGACGCCGACGACGTGGAGGTCGACCAGGCCATCGCCAAGTTCGACACCCCCAAGGACGCCAAGGCCGTGGTGGCCCGGACCGTCGACATCTGGCGCCGCTGCGGCAACGACATCCTGACCTTCAGCTATGACGGCGGCAAATCACACGACGCCCGCCGGATGGCCGTCCCGAGCGTGCTCGACGGTGTCGACATCACGCACGACGAACCCGTGGACATCACCGACCGCATCACCCACCGGGCGATCCTGGCCGTCGACAACCTCGTCGTCGACCTGCGGATCAGCGGTAACGACATCACCGACCAGCAGACCGTGCAGCTGGCCAAGATCATCGCCGGCCGCAACGCACTCTGACCCCGCCCGGCCTACCCTGGTCACAGGAGTACGACCATGCCCAGTGGTGCTGTGAACCAAAGAGTCCCGCGGGGGAAGCGGCGCAAGTCCGGCCGAGTCCCGCGGCTGGTACAGACCGCCGCCGTCATCACGGACACCCTCTTCGCCGACGTCTCCGAGTGGCAACACCCCGTCGATGACAGTTACCCGTATCAGGTGCTGTCGATCCGGGTCAGCGACGGCACGTACCGCGACCACAATTTCGCGGCCAACTACGCCTGGATGCGCGGCGCGCTGGATTCCGGGCGGCTGGTGTTCGGCATCGTCTACACCTACTGCCGCCCCAACTGGTTGGCCAATGCCACCACCGTGCGCGCGATGATCGACGCCAACGGAGGCCTGCACCCGCGCATCGCGCTCATGCTCGACGTCGAACAGGGCGGCAACCCGTACGGCGACGGCTCGGATTGGATCAACCTGCTGTACGGGAACCTCGCTGATTACACCGGCGACCGCGCCCGCATCATCGGCTATGGGAACGTCGGCGACCTCAACAGCATGTGGCGCACCAAGCCCAGCGGGATCCGGCTCGTCATTGCCGCGTACGGCAGCAACCCCGATTACCCCGGCAAGGTCGCCCACCAGTACACCGACGGCAGCGGGTTCGGGTTCGGATTACCTCAGGGCGCACCGCCGTTTGGTCACTGCGACATGAACTCGTCCGACGGGCTCACTCCGGTGCAGTTCTCCGCGGCCTGCGGTGTCGCGACCCCATCGCAGGGAGGCATCGACCTGACCTGACCGGAGCGGAGCCACCTCAGCTCGGAAATGCACTGCACCACAATCGATTACGATTCGACATTCAATCGCGTTGACACGGCCGCAGTAGGGGCGTGTACTGGGGGTACAGGGCGCGCCACCCGATGATCGACAGCTTCTCCCTGTTCGACCACCAACGGCACAGGGGCTGCAGAAGTGAAGTTCCTTTTCGGGATCCCGGTCAGACGGGTGGCGCAGCTCGGAACAGCGATCGCCACCCTGCATTGGGCAATGCGAGTTTGAAGATCGTCCGCAGAGTCTGCAGATACTGCCGGGTCAGAGACCCGCTGGTGTAGGGCAGGTTGTACTTGTCGCACACGTCGCGCACGTGCACACTCACCTCTGCCAGACGGTTGCTGGGCAGATCCGGGAACAGGTGATGCTCGATCTGGTAGCACAGGTTTCCACTTGAAAAGGCCAGCACCGGGCCGGCTTTGAAGTTCGCCGCGCCCAGCATCTGTCGCAGGTACCACTCGCCGCGGGTCTCCTCCTGCAGCGTCTCCGGGCCGAACCGCTCCGCGCCGTCGGGGAAATGCCCGCAGAAGATCACCACGTAGGCCCACAGGTTGCGCAGCACATTCGCGCCCAGATTCGCGACAAGAGTTCGCTTCCACCGCCGCCCGCTCAACACCGGCAGGACGATGAAGTCCTTGGTGAGTTGGCGGCCGATCTTGGCGCGCAGCAGCTGCCGGGCGGAGTTCTTACCGTCTTCGGTGTCCGCCCGGTCCCTGGCGGAGTAGAAGTCGTGCAGGGCGATTCCCCACTCAAAGATCATGGCCAGCAAAATGTTTCGCAGCGGCTGGACGAGGTGCTGAGGTTCCCATTGCTGGTCGCGGCTCATCCGCAGGATGCCGAAGCCGAGGTCGTCGTCCACGCCCAGCACGTTGCTGAACACGTGATGGTGGTAGTTGTGCGAGTAGCGCCACTGCGCCGACGGGCCCACCATGTCCCACTCCCAGGTGGCGGAGTGGATCTCGGGATCGTTCATCCAGTCCCACTGGCCATGGCCGACGTTGTGCCCGATTTCCATGTTCTCGACGGATTTCGCATAGGCCAGCGCGGCTGTGCCGGCCAGCAGGCCCGACTTCGACCGGGTTCCTGCGATCAACAGCCGTGCGGCCACCTCGAGCGCCCGCTGGAACACGATGGTGCGCCGAATGTAGGCGGCGTCCCTCGCCCCCAGCGACTCCTCGATGTCGCTGCGGATGGTGTCGAGCTCGGCACCGATCGCGTCGATGTCCGCGCCGCTCAACATCGCGTATGCCGCGATATCTCTGATTGTCAGAATTCCCGGTCCGTCTGTGTACGGCGGCATGGTCCGGGCCACCTGGGTGAAAGTGCTTTCAGCCTAGGTGGTGACAGGGATCCCTGCCACCACACCAGGTCGGGCATCGATGACCGGTGCCCATGCTTCGCTACGGGCGTAATGCGCCCAGCAGTTCAGGCAGGGGAACGGTGGCGATGCGGATTGCGGCGTCACCGACCCCGAACGGCAGTACCAAGGTGCCGGCGTGCACGAACGCGCCGCAGGAGTACACGACATTGGGAACGTAGCCGTCACGTTCGTCGTCCGCCGCGCTCAGCAGGGGCTCGGCGAGCCGACCGAGAATCCGGGTCGGATCGTCCAGGTCGAGGAGGATGGCCCCGATCCGGTAGGTGCGCATCGGGCCGACGCCGTGAGTGAGCACCAGCCATCCATCCTCGGTCTCGATGGGTGGACCGCAGTTTCCCAGCTGAAGCGCTTCCCAAGGTTGCGTCGGCTGCTGGCACGGCGACGAGCTCGTCCATACCGCCGGGTGGTCCGAGTAGGCGATCGTGTTCGTTTCCCGGTCGGATCGCGACATGGCCGCGAATCGTCCACGGATCCGGCGCGGGAACAGGGCAAGTCCCTTGTTCGCGGCGGCCCGTCCGACCATCGGCACCGAGGTGAACGACCGGAAATCGGGGGTCGCGAGAAGCTGTTGGCTGATCTGCGAGCCGCTGTACGCCGTGTAGGTCGCGTAGAACGTGACCGCACCGTCGTCGTCGACGAAACGCACGAAACGCGCATCCTCCATCCCGGCGGCCTCGGCGCTCGTAGCGGGCCACAGCACACGTTGGGAAAGCGCGGTATCGGCTGAGAACTCGACCCCGTATGCGCGGTCCGCGATAGCGCGGATCGACGCGATCGTCGCCGGTGCATGCCGGCGCGTGCTGCGATGTCGCTGTAACTGCTCGAGCCGCTCATCCAGGTCGGCGCGGGTAAACCGGTCCCCGAGCGCATCGAGCACATAGTCGGACGCCTCGCCGCCACCGTGCAGCCATGCCAATTCGCTGCGGAACACATCCGCTTCGTGCAGCGTCGGCACGGTAGCACCGACGGAGGCGAACGGTACCGGGTCGTCGACCACGGCGCGGCCGGCAGCATCGACAGTGCCGGTCCGGAAGCCGATCGACGACCGGTGCCCCTCGCCGATCCCCCGCACACTCATCACGAATCGCACACTGCCCGTGGCGGTTCCGGACTGATCCGGATGCGCGACGATGCTGGGGTTGCACAGTGCAGCACCCTCGATCGCGTACTCGTTGGTGAACACCGCGCCAAGCAACAACATGCGAGGCTCGGACAGCTTCGATCCGGAAGCGAGCCGGTCGGCCAGTTCGGCGGCGTGGCGCCGAAATGTGTCGGTGAGTCCGCGGTGGCGATCACCGTATCTGAGAAGGACGTCGTCCAGCGCCGCCTGCACCTGAGTCTCGTCCAGATCCAGGATCCGCGTGAGAACCTTGCCCGCCCGGGATTCCTGGTGTTCGAAACCCTCCTGGCCCGGCACGAACAGCTGCGTGATCACGCGCGAATGGTCAGCTCTCAACCACTGCGGACTGCGCGTGAGGGCTACCTGCCGGGTCGATGTCATGAGGTGGCATGGGAAAAGCGTTGCGCCTGCAGAAAAGTCGAGAGAGCCGCCAGTGTCGACTCGGCACCCTGGTTGCGGTTCACCCCGTCGACGTGCAACCCGTCGAATCCGCCACCGGTCTCGGGATCCCACATCAGCTCGCCGACATCGTTGGCACCCTGGAACCAGGCGGCAGCGGCCCGCACGGTTTCCGGCCAGATCGCACTCGGATCGACCGCCGCAGCGCGAGCACAGGCGTCTGCCAGCGTGGCTACCTCGATCGGTTGCTGGTCGAACCCCGGCCGCGGGTCATCGATGCCCCAACCGCCGGCAGGCGTGACCGACAGGTGATCGTCGGCCGTTTCCCGCTCGACCAACCACGCCAGCAGGTCCAGGCCCCGGTTGGACACCGCCGAGTCGTCGATCGCGACACCCGCGGCAATCATAGCCTCGGCGAGAACCGCATTGGCGTAGGTGAGTCTCGGTTCGGGCCACGGCCAGTCCGGGTTACCGGTGGGCGCAGGGAGACCTGCGACATAGTCGGCGATCAGGGCGAGGGCGACCCTGTGCCCGGGGTGGGCGGAGAGCAGCTCAGCCGCTCCCAGCACGGCGAACGCCATCGCCCGAGGCCAAATCGACCTCTGCTGCGCGGCTCGCCTGAATTGATTGACAGCCATGTTGCGGACCATGCCGACATCACTGTGCGCAGCGGCGGTTCCCAGGCCCCATAGGCAGCGCCCCCACGAGTCTTCCAACGCCGGTTCGTCGACCCACGCACCGGTACTGTCCATCCGGTTGCGGCAAGCGCCGGTGAGGGTCTGCGCCTCGTTGAGGAAGCGCATCGCCACCCCGGCCAGACGATTCAGGTCCCGGTCAGGGCCGGGTGCGCGGGTGGCGACGACCAGTACACGCGCCATATCGTCTGTGCAGTAACCATTTTCAGATCTCGGTTCAGCCAATCGGGCATGTTCGAAGGTTCCGCTGCCGTCTGTCATCCGCAGCAGGTGGTCGAACCGGGGGATCGGCAGTTCGGTCACCGGCGTTTCGACCGATCGGCCAGGATCTGGCGTGCCGCCGACTGGTACGCATTGGCGACGACGGACCACGACATCGTGGGCGCCAGCCGACGCGCCTCGGCGGCCATCGCGCCGGCGAGGCGCGGTTGGGTGAGCACGCTGCGCAAGGCGGATGTGAGCGCCTCCGGATTCCCATGCTCGACCGCGATGCCTGCCCCACTCCCGAGCAGCTCGACGGCATGCGGAAAGGCGGTGGCGACAACGGGCCGCCCATGTGCGACCGCGTCGACCAACACCCCGGAGGTGACCTGCTCGGTCGAGTCGTAGGGCAGCACCACCACGGCCGCGGCCCGGAGCTGAGCACTCAGCGACGACGCGTCGAGGTAGCCGGAGTCGAAGTGCACCGAGTCGGACAGGCCACTCAACCGTGCCTTCTCGATACAGAACTCGCGGTATTCCTCGCCATCGGCGGCGAGCACCTTTGGGTGCGTCCGGCCGGCTACCAGGTACCGAGGTCGGCCGTTGAGCCGATGCAGGTCGCCCATCGAGTCGATGACCCGCTCGATACCCTTTCCTGGTCCGAGCAACCCCCAGGTCAAGAGGGTGGGCCTGCCGCCGCGCTTGGTCTGCACGGGTGCCGGGACCACCGCACCGTGCGGGATCGTGGTGACTTTGTGCCGGTCGACGTGGTAGCCGAGACACAACCGCCGGTGGGCCGACTCAGACATCACGACGACCCGGTCCGCCAGCGCCGCCACCACCTCGAGTAGTGAACGCTGGTGGGGCGTCGGATCTTTGAGGACGGTGTGCACGACGACGATCGACGGGATGTCGAGGTCACCGATGATGTCGACAACCTCGTCACCGTCCAATCCCCCGTAGATGCCGTACTCGTGCTGGATGACGGCAATGTCGTTCTGATTGAGCAGATCCGAACTGGCCGCGAGCGATCCCGCGGATCCGTTGACCAGCTCTCCGACCACCCGACCGGCGCCAGATGGCGGACCATCGGAGACCCTGACGACACCCACTTCCGCACCGGTCGCGGACAAACCGCCCGCGAGCGATGCACTGAACGTCGCCAAACCGCAGGGGGTCGGCGGATACGTGCTGAGTATCCCGACTCTCAGAGATTCGAAACGGGCAGGCACAGCCGTAGGGTCGGTCGGCAAGTGCAGAACCGACGGAGCGCTCAAGACGAACCCGAGATGATTTGGGCGTGAACCACCGCCATGGCAGCCAAGGCCGCTATTGAAACTTCTGAGTCGTCAACACCTTTCAGCTTTGACGGTCCCATATCCGCGTGGTTGCCGATTACCCTCGGCTCGGTGATGTGCGTAATGACTGCCCTCGCTTCGGCTCGCGGCCGACCTCTCGGGCTACTCCGAGCACGTCAAGACCGACATGTATGAACTGAACCGAATTTCGCGATACCGCAAGAAAACTGATTGCTTTCTGCTAGCGCATGGATCGATTGTGCCTAGTGGCGGGATCCGGGCCAGAACATCAGTTAACGCTGCACCACAGGCATTGTCAATTGCGCCGACCTGCGTCGGCGCCCGCGCAACCGGCCGCACGCGTATGGTTCGGGGCACCGGGACCGACACAGGCCCCCAAATCAAAGGGGCCGACATGGCCGACAAATCGCCGCGGCAGAGCCTGACCAAGAAATCCGGCAAATCCCTCAAAGAAAAACGCGCCGTAAAGCGCGCCAAAGCCGGTGATGCGTCGTCCACGGATGACGTTCTGCATCCCAAGAAACGCTAAGCCGTTTCGATCCGATAGGTGGCGTCACGGGCTGTACCACGTTTCGGAACCGCATATCCCCGGCTCCTGTGGTGCTGCTGAGACCGGTGTGTCTACAGATGCTGCAGCAACCCTGGCGCGCTGCGCCGGACCCCTCTGAGCGTTTACGATCAGCAAACACGATCAAGGGGGGTCAGATGGACGTGAAGCGGGCGGCGGTACCGGCCATTGCGGCCATTGCGCTGGCCGGTTCTGCACTCACCGGGTGCGGCACCAAGCCGGCCGAAGACGACGACGGCTCACACGTCGACGTCCTGGGCAGCATGCTGGCCAGCGAATCGGAACTCAACACCATCCTGGCCACCTCGGACCTGCACCCCAAGACGGCGCTGCGTCAGCCCGCCCGGCTCGACGCCGACGAACACGCGTCGCGCCCGGTGTGCCTGGCCGTCATCGGCAACGCCATGGACGAGGTGTACCGCGACAGCGGATTCCAGCAGTTCCGTGAGTCCCTGTTCGCCGACGAGGGCGACGACCTCGAGGTCGACCAGGCCGTCACCGCCTTCGATACCCCCACGGCGGCAAGGACACTCGTCACCCGCACCGTGGACACCTGGCGACAGTGCGCCGGGGACAGCCTCAAGATCAGCTACGACGACAACCGTCGGCCCAGCACTTACGTGCTCGGAAACCCGAGCGTCGTCGACGACATCGACGTCACCAACGAACAGTCACCGTCGAGCCCGCAGCAGGGCAGTCGGCGCGCGATCCTGGCCGTGAACAACCTCGTGGTCGACGTGCGGATCACCGGAACCAACCTCACCGACAACCAGGTGGTGCAGCTGGCGAAGGCCATCGCCGGGCGCAACGCAGTCTGAAGACGGGAAACGCCTAAGGGGCCGCCCCGTTGATCACCGGCTGGTTGATCATCCCCATCTCCACACCCCACATCGTGGCGATCGTGCGGTACTCGCCGGTGTCCATCACGTGCTCCAGCGCCAGCCGCAACGATTCGGCCAGACCCGAACCCTTGGCCACCGGCCAGCCGTAGGGCGCCGAGTCGAACACCTCGCCGGCGGGCTCCAACGCGCCGCCGCTCAGCTTGATCGCGAACCCCGTGACGGGGGAATCGGCGGTCATGGCGTCCGCCTCACCGGCGATCAGCGCGGCAGTCACCTCGTCCTGATGGGTGCGGACCACCTTCTCGATGGCAGGCAGCCCGGCCGCCACACAGGCATCGGATTTGGCCGGGATCTCCTGAGTGTCCTGAATCGTGCTGTATGCCACGCCAACTCGCAGTCCGCACGGCGAACCAGGGTCCGCCGATGAGCCGGGCCGTCGCGCCCACAGCGTGCCCGCCTCGAAGTAGGTGACGAAGTCGGCCTGATTCTCGCGCTCGGCGGTGTCGGTCATGGATGACATGCCGACGTTGAAGTTGCCGTCCTGCACCGACGGCAGGATCCCCTCGAAACCCGTCTCGCGGAAGTCGGGTACCAGCCCCATCGTGCGGGTCACCGCCTTCATCAGATCGATGTCGAACCCGACGATCTCGCCGCTCGAATTCTTGAACTCGTTGGGCGCATAGGGCACGTTCACCCCGACCACCAATCGGCCGGAGTCACGGATGCCGGACGGCACGGTCTTCGCGATCTCGTCGACCGCACCCGTCGGCGCCTGCACCGGACCGGATCCGGCTGCTCCGACCGTGTTGGCGACACGATCCGAACCGTCATCGCGCAGCTGCCACACCCCCACCGCGCACAGTGCAGCCACCAGAACCGTCGCACCGGCGATCGCGGCCACCTTCTTCGACACCCGCACCCGGGTCGGAACCCGTTGCGCCGAATGGCGACCCGACCGCCCGGTGGTGCGCACCGGTACCTGCAGCGCGGCCCTCGCCGCTGCCGCCAGCGCCCCGGCACTCTGATAACGCTTGGACGGCTTCTTGGCCATGCCCTTGGCGATCACCTCGTCGAAGGCCGCCAGGCGCGGATCCTTCTCCGACGCCCGCGGCGCCGGGGACACCATGTGCCCGGCGATCTGCTGCTCGAGGCTGTCAGAGGGATAGGGCCGTTCCCCGGTGAGGCATTCGTAGAGCACGCACGCCAATGCGTAGACGTCCGAACGCAGATCGACCTTCCCGCCGTCGAACCGCTCCGGCGCCATGTAGGCCAGCGTGCCCAGCGTGCTGCCCGCGGTGGTCATGCCCGAATCACCCGCGGTGCGGGCCAGCCCGAAATCGATCAGGTACACGAAGTCGTTGTCGGCGATCAGGATGTTCGACGGTTTGACGTCCCGATGGATCAGCCCGGCCGCGTGGGCGCCGTCCAGCGCCTCGGCCACCTGCTCGACCATGCCGACCACGAAGGCCGGGTCCAGTGGCTTGCCCGTCTTGGTCAGCATGGCGCCGAGGTTGCGGCCCTCGATCAGCCGCATGTCCAGATAGAGCCGACCGTCGATCTCGCCGTAACCGTGGATGGGCACCACATGCGGATTGCTCACGCCTGCCGCGGCGTGCGACTCGCGGCGGAATCGTTCCTGGAACGTCGAATCCTGCGCCAGGTGCGGCGGCAGAACCTTGAGCGCGACGATGCGGTCGGTGTCGGAATCGTAGGCCCGGTAAACCTCGCCCATTCCGCCCCGACCGATCAGCTTCTGCAGCTGATAGTGCCCGAATGGGGTCGAATCCACCCGTTCAACTCCTCCGGACCGGCCAATTCGGCGTCGGCATGTCGATCGAAGTTACATCACGTTTGCCGCATACGTCGCACTAGATCACATCCGGCGAGCAAAAATTGTCGCCTGCGGTGACACATGAGAACGATGTGAATTCGTAACGGTCCAGATGACCATCAAATGCCGATATCGGCATCCGATCCCGCTACCTTGGTCGCGGGCTTTGATAGCGCGTCTCGATAACGGGCCGGGAAGGGGGAACATGCGCGTTGACGGACGGGACATCACCGTCACCGGCAGCCTCCTGCAACCGCCGACCCGTCGCACCAACGACATCCTGCGTCTGACACTGGCCGCGATCTTCCTGGCCACCGTCATCACCAGCTCACTGATCACCCGCTACGAATGGGTGGCGCTGGAAAAGTCGATCTCCGAGATCGTCGGCGTGCTGACCCCCACCCAGTCCAATCTGGTCTACCTGGCCTACGGCATCGCCATCCTGGCCCTTCCATTCGTGATCCTGGTCAGCCTGATCCTTGGGCGGCAATGGAAGTTGTTGGGCGCCTACGCGGCCGCGGCGCTGATCACCATGCTGTCGCTGTCGATCACCGCCAACGGCATCGCCGCCCCCAGGTGGCATTTCGACCTCTCCGACCGGCTCGACTCGCAACTGTCGCAGTTCCTCGACGACCCGCGCTGGATCGGCATGCTCGCCGCGGTGCTCACGGTGTCCGGGCCGTGGCTGTCGCGTCGGCTGCGGCGCTGGTGGTGGACGCTGCTGCTGGCATTCGTGCCCATCCACCTCGTGGTCAGCGCCGTGGTGCCGGCCCGCTCTCTGCTGGGTCTGGCCGCGGGCTGGTTCGTCGGTGCCCTGGTGGTGTGGATCGTCGGCACCCCCGCCCTGGAAGTCCCGCTCGACGGCGCGGTGCGTGCGCTGGCCCGGCGAGGCTTCGTCGTCTCGGCATTCACCGTGGTGCGCCCGGCCGGCGCCGGACCCCTGATGCTCGACGCGGCCTCCCAGGATCCCGACTCCAGTGCCGTCATCGAGCTCTACGGCCCCAACCAACAGAGCGGCGGCGCCGTGCGTCAGGTGTGGCGCAAGCTGCGCCTGCGCTCCAACGAGACCGCACCCCTGCAGACCTCGATGCGCCGCGCCGTCGAGCACCGGGCCCTGATGGCCATCGCCATCGGCGACCTGGGCCTGGCCAGCACCTCGACCATGTCGGTCGCCGCGCTCGACCGCGGCTGGACCCTGTACGCGCACAACCGCAAACGCGGCATCCCGCTGGACAAGTGCACCGACGAGACCACCGTCGGGCGGGTGTGGAACGCCTTACGCACCTTGCACGACCACCAGATCTCCCACGGCGACCTCCGCAGCAAGGAGATCACCGTCGACGACAGCGCCGTGCTGTTCGGTGGGTTCGGCAGCGCCGAATACGGCGCCACCGACGCCCAATTGCAGTCCGACATCGCCCAACTACTCGTCACCACCACGGCGCTGTACGACCCACAGTCCGCGGTGGCCGCGGCGATCGACGCGTTCGGTCGCGACGCCGTGCTGACCGCGTCGCGGCGGTTGACCAAAGCAGCCGTGCCGTCGCGGGTCCGCGACGCCGTTCCCGACGCCAAGGCCATCATGGCCGCCGCGCGCGACGAGGTGAAACGCCAGACCGGTGCCGACCAGATCCAGACCGAGACCATCACGCGGTTCACCCGGACCCAGGTGATCCAGCTGGTGTTGCTGGGCGCCCTGGTCTACGTGGCCTACCCGTTCATCAGCACCGTGCCGACCTTCTTCTCCGAACTGCGCACCGTCAACTGGGCGTGGGCCCTGCTCGGGCTGACCGTCTCAGCGCTGACCTATGTCGGCGCGGCGGCCGCGCTGTGGGCGTGCGCCGACGGGCTGGTGAGCTTCCGCAATCTGTCGATCATGCAGGTGGCCAACACCTTTGCCGCCACCACCACGCCCGCGGGTGTCGGCGGCCTGGCCCTGAGCACCCGGTTCCTGCAGAAGGGCGGCCTGAGCACGGCGCGCGCCACCGCCGCAGTGGCCTTGCAGCAGTCGGTGCAGGTGATCGTGCACGTGATCCTGCTGATCCTGTTCAGCACCGCGGCCGGAGCCTCGGCCGACCTGTCGCACTTCGTCCCAAGTTCCACGATCCTGTACCTGATCGCGGGGTTGGCCCTCGGACTCATCGGCGCATTTCTGGCGGTGCCCAAACTACGGCGCTGGCTGGCGTCCTCGGTTCGGCCCAAGCTCGAAGAGGTCACCGCCGACCTGGTCAAACTCGCCCGCGAACCGCAACGGCTCGCACTCATCGTGCTGGGCGCCGCGGGTACGACTCTCGGTGCAGCCCTGGCACTCTGGGCCAGCGTCGAGGCATTCGGCGGAACCACCTCATTCGTCACCGTCACGGTCGTGACGATGGTCGGCGGCACCCTGGCCTCGGCGGCTCCCACCCCCGGCGGTGTCGGCGCGGTCGAGGCGGCCCTGATCGGTGGTCTAGCGGCGTTCGGCGTGCCCGCTGCGATTGCCGTGCCCGCAGTGCTGCTCTACCGGGTGCTGACCTGCTGGCTTCCGGTGTTCATCGGCTGGCCCGTGATGCGCTGGCTGACGAAGAACGAGATGATCTGACGCGCTTGCGCCGTGTCGCGGCGGGCGTGTCGCGGCTGGCGTGTCGCGGCTGGTGAGCGGATAGCGACCCGCCCGCCTGTGAGCGACAATTCAGCGACAATCGCCACATGCCTATCGTGAGCACCATTGGTCACGTCCGCGATGTGAACTTCCGTCACTCCAATGTGCATCAGCCTCGTATGCAACGGAATTCAGGCTGCCCAGCTATCAGCGACAGTGTCGCTAATAGGTGGGCACTGGACAGGTGGGGCTGATGTGGCCCATGGCGCTGGATTGGCGAAAACGCTCAGCGACAATGAGTTTGGTGAGACAGGAGCTACCGGTGTTGTGATTGTCGCTGAATTGTCGCTGACAGGCGGCCACATAGACCATTGGCCCGAACCGATTAAATCGGCATGCGATTGCCAGCGCAGCCAGGCCGGAAAACCGGTGGTGACCGAAAGCGCATAGCTGGTCGACGTGCCGGGATAGCGGGTGAGGAAGTCCTGCATCCAGCCGTAGTGCCGGAGTTGCTGAGCCACAAAGACGACGACGACCAATGCGACGGCACCGAGAAGCACCAGCCACAATCCGCTGACCCAGCGCCGGCCCAACCGAACCCTCGGGAACCGGGCGGGCGCCCGCGGAATGCAGCTGGCGAACTGTCGTTCGTCTACGCGTTCGCGCAGCGCCGCGTCGGGCCGATGGTTATCGAGCAGTTCCTCCAACCGGTTGTCGACGGCCATGCCCCGACCTCCTCATAACCGTGCGCATCACAGGATCCACGGGAAATTTCCGTACATCGGGAATGTGTTGACGAACGGCGGAGCATCGTTGATCTGCGCGTTTCCGGGTGAGATGCACTCACTACCCACGTTGGTGGTGGTACACGACTGTGGCGCCGGCCCGATGTGCTGACTGCCCGTCGGTACCGGTGCGGCTCCCGCGAGGGGCGCCAAGATGAGCGACGCCGCGACGCCGGCCGCGGCCAGCGCGGCGGCAGGAACTATTCGCATGATCCGCCACCTTCCATATGTTTTTGTATGGTCCGCCCTCAAAGTTAGCTCCGCCAGCTGGGCATTCCCTGAGTCGAACATGAGCGCAAGCGAGAACTTTGCGAAGAGCCCGCCAGCGAAGTCCGGCCGTTCGGATAAATACCCGCGCCCCGCCACGGCCCGACAGTGCAATGATGATTTGTCATGGACAGCGCCGACCCCGCCGAGCTGATCCGCCATGCCGATGCCGCGCTCGCCGGAATCGGCAAACTTCGTGCCGACATCGCCGACCGTATCCACGCGGGCACCGACGAGGTGGTCACCCGGACACTGCAGGCTGCGCCGCTGGAACACCTGCGCCCATATCTGGCCCGCGGCGCCCGCCTCGGCGGGCTGGCCAATTCCGAGTACCGGACGGTCGCCGACATCCACACCGTGCCGGCCCGGGTGTTGACCCAGGTCCCCGGCGTCGACATCGAGGCTGCCCAATCCGTCCAGGCCGCGGCACAGGCCATCGCCGACCACATCCGCACCACCACTCGGCCGCGGCTGCGCAAGGAAGACACCGAGCTGCTGACCTCACTGTTGACGCTCGCTCACGCCGAGGCACCGGTCAAACAGCTGCGCCGGCTGATGCCTCGGCTGCGCAGCCACACCGCCTCCGATCAGTTGCGGGAATCGATCGCAGAGCTGCTCGACCGGATCGAGGAGGCCCACCACTCCCAGGGTGACCCGTGGGCGTCCTACCACGCCGACCCCCGCCCGATCGACCAGTTGCTGAGTGAATTTGCCTCCGGGACAACAGATGTTGACGCCGCCCAGGGTTTCGTCGGGGCGGAGGTGGCCGCGCAGGTCGAACAGACTGTGCTGAACCGTTCCCTACTGCAGACCGAGTTGCGCGGGTACCAGGAATTCGGCGCCCGCTATGCGGTGGCACGCGAGCGGGTTCTGCTGTGCGACGACCTGGGCCTCGGCAAAACCCTGCAGGCGCTCGCCGTCGCCGCGCACCTGGCCGCCACCCAGCACCTGCGCCACACCCTGGTGATCTGCCAGCCCAACACCGGAATCCATTGGGCCGCAGAAACAGCCAAGCACACCGCGTTGCGGTCGGTCGAGATCCGCGGCATCGAACGCGATGCACGCCTGGACAATTGGAAAACTTCCGGCGGCGTGGCCATCGTCTCCTACGACACCCTGCAACGCATCAAACTGCCCGAGCGGCCCGGCCTGGTCATCGTCGACGAGGCGCACCTGCTGCGTGACCCGAAATCGGACCGGGCCCGCGCCGTCCGCAACGTGTTGACCTCCGACAACCGCGTGCTGTTCTTGTCCGGCGTGCCGATGCACCAGCGGATCGGCGGTTTTCGCCACCTCGCCGACTTCCTGCAGCCCGACGTCGCGGGCAAGGTGGCACCCAACGCGGGCGACCGCGGATCGGTCGCGTTCCGCCGCGCAGTGGACCGGGTGTACCTGCGACGCGACTACCGCGACGTGGTCGACGAGCTGCCGGCGCGGATCGCCACCGAAGAATGGGTGCGGCTCACTCGACCGGACCGCGAGCGCTACCGCCAGGCCGTCACCAGCGGCAACTTCAGCGCGATCCGGCAGGGTGCCTGGCCATCCGGTTCGCCGACGCCGGGCGCCAAGCTGGACCGGCTCGTCGAACTCACCAACGAGGCCCACATCAACGGAGCCAGGGTGGTGGTGTTCTCCCACTTCCCCGCCGTGCTCGAGGTGATTCGGAAAACATTGCCGGGCAACATCTTCGGAACCGTCGATGCGTCAGTGCCCGATCAGCAGGCCGTCATCGACGCATTCGCCACCGACCGCGGCCCGGCGACCCTCCTCGCCCACATGGGCGCCGGCAAGCTGGACCTGCGCCGACTGAACGCCCCTGCGGTATTCATCGTCGCCGAACCTCAGTGGCAGCCGCGCACGGAACGGCAGGTGATCGGACGTACCCAGCGGCTCAGCGAACTGCACACCGTGCGGGTCTACCGCCTGTTGGCCAGGGGCACGGTCGACGAGCCGATCCGCCGTCTGGCGCAGCATCCCGACCAGACTCCCCCGCATCAGGACGAGGTGGTGCGCGCCGAGCAGGCCCGGCTGGCCCGGGCCGGGCTCACCGCCAAGTTCAGTGGAAACGGTTGATGATCGGGATGCGTTCGATGATCCGGTCCCGCAGCCGGGGCTGCGGATAGGTCACCGGCGGCGGTACATACGGCGGCGGGCTGTACACCGGAGCCGGCGCGGGCGGCACATAGACCGGTGCGGGTGCAGGTGCGGGCGCGGCCGGAACCTGGGCGGGCGGCTGATGCGCCGGCGGACTGGCGGCCTCGACCGCTTGAGCCGGTGGCGGGGCGGCCGGAGCCGGCGGTGCCGGTTTGGTCGCGGCCTTGTCCACCGGCTTCTGCACCGGTTTCGGTGCCGGTCCGGCCTCGGGGGCCGACTCATGGATGCTGGACGCCTGCGCCGTCTCCGACACCGCTCCGGGATGCAGATGCAGCCCGATCGCGGCCGAGGTCGCGACGACGAGCGTCACCAGGGCGCCACCGACCACCGACGACAGCGCGCCGACCTTGGTCCAGTGCACCGCTTTGACCGGCGCGGTAACGGTATTCACCGCGAGCGCCGCGGCCAGTCCCGCACCCCGGGCGAACGCCAGATCGGATTCGTTGGCGGTGATCACCGCGGCCGGAATGGACTCGGCCAGATCGGCGACGATCGGGCCGTGCGCATCGGAGCCCAGGATGAACAGCGCGCTGATCGGCCGCCCGGTGAGGGCCAGGAGCCCGGCGATGTCGGCGGCGAAGGTGTCCGAACGATCGATGCGGTCGGCGCTGACGTCGTCGGGCGTCACGATCGCCACCACCGCAGCGTCGGGTTCGACGATGCAGACCGCGATGTCGTCGTGCTCGGTGATCTCGGCAATGCCGCTGGCCAACATGCCGGCCGCCTCGATCTCCGACACCGCGAAAACATTTCCGTAGCCCCGGGTATCCAGGGATTGCATGATGTGGCCCGCCAGTGGCGCAGCGTCATTCGTCCACGTCACGCCGATCGCGTGAATGCGGTGTCCGCCGTCGAGTTCGGTGTCATCCACGAGGCCGCACAGCAGGCCGTCGGGGTCGTAACTGCCGGCGTCCTCGAGAGAGATCGCGCCACGATCGAACGGACGCCCCTCGCCCGTCGTGCCTTCGACGAGCACCCACCGAACGGCTCTCGAGGTCATCGCGAGGCCGAGCACGAGATCCATACCGATCCCCCGATCTGCCTAGTCAGTCATTACCCAGGTTACCGGTGTGACGGCGCTTACACGTGGGTGCGGCGATCTCCGCGCAAACTCCCCTGCACGGCATCGTGCCGCGCGGGAACGGTTGCACCCCATAAGCTCGCTGCATATGAGGTACATCGCTGCCCTCGTGGCCACCACGTCTGTGCTCGCCGGTTGCGCTGTCGCAGGCAAGCCCACCGCAGCCCCGGTGACCGATGAATGGCGGCATGCCGTCATCGACGCGGTCGTCGGCCTCGGCACTCAACTCGGCCCGATCGGCGATGCGATGACGGCGCCCGTCACCAACTACGGCGCACTGCACACCGCGTGCACCGACTTGCGTAAATACGTCGACTCCGTCCAACCGAAGGTCCTGCCGGGGCCCGACGTCGCGGTCAACAACGCCCTCGGGGACGGCTTCGACGGCTTCCGCAGCATGGCCGACCAGTGTGAGGCTTTGACGCCGGCAAACAGTTCCGCCCGGCTGACGAAGTTGGGCGCCACCATGGAAGAGGCCCACTCGCACATCAACAAGGGGCTCAAGCTTCTCGGCATCGACATCCCGAAGCGCTGAGCGGGTTCGCTACCACACCATCGCGATCTCCGGGGTTCTACCAGCGGCGCCCAAACGTGACCGAAAACTCAGCCAGTTAATTAGGTTTTCGTTGCGTTTGTGTTCAAGAATTGTTTACCGTGTCGTTACAGTTCCTCCTGCTGTGCATCGTCGTCTTCACCGCGTTGATGTTCGACTTCACCAACGGCTTTCACGACACCGGCAATGCAATGGCGACATCGATCGCCAGCGGGGCACTCAAACCCCGTACCGCCGTGGCCCTCTCGGCACTGCTGAACCTCGTCGGTGCCTTCCTGTCCACCGCTGTGGCGGCCACGATCGCCAAGGGTCTGGTCGACGCCGATCTGGTGACCCTGGAGCTGGTGTTCGCCGGACTCGTCGGCGCGATCCTGTGGAACCTGTTCACCTGGCTACTGGGCATCCCGTCCAGCTCGTCTCACGCCCTCATCGGCGGCATCGTCGGGGCGATGATCGCCGCGGTCGGCGGTCACGGCGTGATCTGGCACGGCGTCGTTTCCACCGTCATGGTGCCCGCGGTGCTCTCGCCGCTGATCGCCGGCGTGGTCGCCTGCATCGCCAGCTGGCTGGTCTACCGGTTGATCCGCGGCCTGCCCAAGGACCGCACGATCGCCGCGTTCCGCTACGGCCAGATCGGCTCGGCATCGCTGATCTCGCTGGCGCACGGCACCAACGACGCACAGAAGACGATGGGCATCATCTTCCTGGCCCTGATCTCCTACGGCGCCGTCGACGAATCCGCGACCATGCCGCCGTTCTGGGTGATCGTGGCCTGCGCCGTCGCCATCGCCCTCGGCACCCTCTCGGGTGGCTGGCGCGTCATCCGCACGCTCGGCAAGGGCCTGGTCGATACCGAAGCTCCCCAGGGCATGGCAGCGGAAGTCTCCTCGGCGGCGACCATCCTGCTGTCCAGCCACTTCGGCTACTCACTGTCCACCACACACGTCGCCACCGGGTCGATCCTGGGCAGTGGGTTGGGCCGGCGTACCGAGGTGCGCTGGGGCGTCGCCCGCAACATGGCCACCGCCTGGCTGATCACCCTGCCGGCCGCCGGCCTGGTGGGTGCGCTGACCTACTTCCTGGTGCACGGGATCGGCGGCTTTGCCGGGGCGCTGGTTGGGTTCTTGGCCTTGGTCGCCTCGACGGTGCCCATCTGGCTCAAGTCACGTAAACCGCCGATCGACCACAAGAACGTCAACGACGCGTGGCAGGGCAGCCTCACCGCGGTCGACGGCACGACTGAAGGCAAGCAGGACGGGGCAATCAGATGAACAACTGGATCAACCTCGTGGCCGTCAGCAAGATCCTGCTCTTCGGCCTGGCCGTCGGCGCATCCGTACCCACGCTGTTCGCGATCGGTGTCCGGTTGCACATCGCGGGCGTGACCGAGGGGCCTGCGACTGCGGCCCAGCGCCGTCTGCTGGTGGGCCTCAGCTGGGTGATGTTCGCGTTGGTGCTGGTCGTGGTGGTTGTCGGAGTGCTCTACATCGCGAACAACTTCATCGGCCATCACACCGGCGTCTACCTGTTCGGCAACAACGCACACCACTAGGTGGCTATACCGGCGCAATCGGCGGCGGTGCGGCCGGTCCGGGACCGGGCTCGACGGGTGCGGCCGGGCCGGGTGCGGCGGGCGTCGGCGCTGCGGGACTCTGCGCCGGAGCCGGGCCGGGAAGATTCTGCGGGGCCGGGCCCATGTGCTGCGCAGGCTGCGGAGACTGCGCGGGCTGGGCCGGTTGCACCCGCGACGGCTGCGACGGTCCGGTACCCACCAGCGTGGCCGGCGACGGCGGCTGAGCTGCCTCCTGCGCCCAGTCGTCCTGAAGCTTGCTCGCCGCGAATGCTGCCCCCTGGTTCACCAGGCCGGCTTCCGCGTACTGGGTGTGGATACCGAAGCTCCTGCCCTGCGGATCGCACACCAGATCGTTGTCGACACACAGGTCGATGGCCTTCGCGGTGTAGCCCGGGCCCACGACCACCGAGGGGTTGTTCAGCACCTTCATGAAACGCGGCGACGGTTTGCCGAACAAGGCGACGGCCGCGACATGATCCGCCACATCGGGCGGCATCGGCGCAGGCACATCGGCCACTGAAACCCCGTCGGGCACAACACTGGCCGTCACGAAGCCGATGACCGCCGCGCCCTGAGAAAACCCGCCGAGCACCATCTTGGTGTCGGGGCAGTTGGCGGCGGTGGTCATGATGCGCGCTCGTGCGTCGGCGATTCCCTGAACGGCAGTTGGGAAGTCAGTGGTGGCGGGGTAATCGACGGGATAGACGTCAACCGATTTCGCGCCCACGTTGGCACGCAACGAGTTAACGAACGCCTCGCCGGTATCGCCTACTCCGGGCGCTTCCATCGTGCCGCGGGCGAATATCACCTCAGCATCCGGACACGGTGCCGCATCGGCGGACGGCATCGTCATGTTGCTCATCACGGAAGCCGCCCCCGCCATGACGGCAACCAAACCGGCACTTCCGAACTTTCCCACCGATTTACTGTGGCATAGCAGCGCTGTTGGCGCGCTCCGAGAATGTGAAGCATAGAGTTCCCTCAAGAACCAAAGAGAACTCTCAATAAGTGGGCCAAGACGTTTGGCATCCGCGCAACCTCAGCCTGTCCGGCATATCCGACTAAATCGCCTTTCCCGCAACAACTCTCGGCCATCGCCCGATGCGAGAACCCGGCCGTCTGCCGGCACACCCGCAAATCCGTGCCGTCGTCGTCTGCCGGTCACCCGAGCCGGGCATCAGAAGGTCGACATCGAAGGTCTATGCCCCCGTGGCGCCACTACACTGCGATCCATGGGTAGACCGCCGGTGGCCCCCGATGCGCACGAGACGCCGGAGCCCACCGCAAAGCCCCGCGGGCAGCGCACGATCCGCGGACTCGATGCCGAGCAGCGTCGTGCCCATCGCCGCGAACAACTATTGACGGCAGCCTTCGAGCTGATCGCCCGCGACGGGTATCCGAACACCTCGATCGAGCAGATCTGCCAGGCAGCGTATGTGGGCAACAAGGCGTTCTACGAGGTGTTCGACAGCAAAGAGGACTGCTACCTGGCCCTGCTGACGCAGATCGCAGGACGCATCGAGGAGCAGGCGGTCGCAGCGCTCGCCGATGCCCCCGACGATCCCGACGAAACCGTTCATCGCCTGCTGTCGGCGTTCGCCCACGCACTTGTCGACGATCCCCGCGTGGCAGTGGTGGCTTTCGGTGAATGCGCCGGGATCTCGCCGCGGGTCGAACGGGCCCGCCGCGAGAATCGGCGCTGGACCGCGGCCTTTCTCGAAGGATTGTGGCGGCAACGCGAGTTCCCCTGCCTGCCCGAGAGCGGCGCGGTGGACTACCACAGCCTGGCGGTGTCGACCGTGGGCGGTCTGTTCGAGAGCGTGGCCGACTGGTTGCACCAACGGGAGACCGCCAGCGACTCGCCACCGACCATCGACACCCTGATCGACACCATGACGACCTTCGTCTCGGTGGTGCGCGCCGGGATCGCCGCGACGACGCGCTGAAACCGCAAACCCCCGTTTGCAACAAGAGCCCTTGTTTCGAAAAGTGCCTCTTGTCATAGATCACTACCCGCTGGTAACTTTCCCGCAGCGCGCGAAGTGGCGCCCGTCACATTTCACTGTTGACACGCTGGTCGCGGGCCCGATGTTCGGCCATGCCATCCGGGCGGCCGTTCACAACCATGAGGAAAGCGGGAACAGCATGAGGGGTCGGGGGGAGTCGTCGCGCGGTGCGCGCCGGCAGCGCGGTTCACGTCGTTGGGGTTCGATGTTGATGGCCGGCGGAGTTGTCGTCGCCGTGTCGGCCGGGGTCAGCGTCAGCACTCCATCCGCCGTCTACAGCGCCGCGGTGCGGCTGGTCGGCACCACGATCGGCGTCGGGCCCTCGTTCGACGGATTCGGCTTGAGCATCCCGCTGTTCTTCTACGGCAGCACGGTGCCCGAAGGCGACTCGTTCCACACCGTGCCCTACCCGGCGCAGATCAACCTCGACATCCCGATCATCTCCGACCTGCCCGGGCTGTCCGACATTCCGTACTGGCCGCACTCGCTCAAACGATCCGAGCAGATCGGCGCGGGCTACCTCCAGCAGGACATCGCCGAGACACCGGCTGACGACAAGGTCACGATCATCGGCATGTCGCAGGGCACCGAGGTGGCCGAGATCGTGCGCGCCGAGATGGCGAAGGACCCGAATTACGTTGCCAATGCGGACAATTACGAGTTCGTCTTCATCGGTGACCCGTACCAGCCCAACGGCGGCATCCTGGCCCGCTTCACCTCGTGGAGCGATGTGCCCGTGCTCGGCGACATCTTTCCGCTCGGCCGACCGGGACCGTCGGACAGCCCGTTCAAGACCACCTATTACCAGAACCAATACGACGGCTTCGCCGATTTCCCGGCCTATTTCAACGTGCTGTCCATTGCCAACGCCGTCGCCGGAATCCTGTTCCAGCACGTCTTTCCCGGCTATGTACTGGAACATCCCGACGCCCCCAACGCCGTGACCACTCAGGTCGGCAACACCACCTACGTGACGCTGCCCCAGTACCTTCCGCTGCTGGCACCGCTGCGCATCCCCGCATCCCTGATCGGCGCGGAACGCTTCGTCGACGCGATGGATCCGGTGCTGCGGGTGTTCATCGAGATGGGCTACGACCGCACCGCAGACCCCGGCCAGGTCAAGGAATTCGGCTGGATCACACCTGACGAGAAGATCCACGAAGCTCTGAACGCGTTGCCCGGTGCCTTCGAGCAGTCACTGGCGATCCTGGCCGGCGAGAAGTACACCCCCACGCTGCCGCAGCCTGTCGTCTCCGGCACCGAACCCGAAACCCCGGTGACCCAACATCCGATCGACCCGGTAGGCACCTCGCCGTTCGAGCAAGGCGTGCGTCACACGGTGGAGGATGTGGCAGCGGCCTTGTCGGATGCCACCCGACCGCTCGCCAAGGTACTGCAGGCGATCGGTGAAGCGACGGCACCGAAGAACGCCGTCAAGCCGGCTGACGCCACCGCGCCCGTGACCGCCAAGGTTGCGGCGGAGGTGGCCGCCGAGCCGGACCCCATAGCCAACGAAGATGCCAAGGACCAAGCCCAGACCGAGAGCAACACCACGCCGAAGCCCAGCCCATTGAGTCGGCACCAGCGGACGCGAACCGATTCCCCCCAAACCGATTCGGCGCAGCGACGACTGAGAGCGGTCCCGGATGCCGACGGGTCCGGGAAACGCGCCCTGGGCACCGCACCCACCCGCACGTCGACCCAGGACCGGGGAGCCAGCATGTCGTCGGGAACCGAGCACTCCGACCGGGATTCGGTTCGATCAGCAAGGCGCGGCGCAAAGCAGTCCGCGCACTCGGCAGACGGTCAGCGCGAAGGAAATTCAAAGCGCGCGAGCGCGCACGCAAGTTAGCCGTCACCGGCTCCTGGAGGATTTCGTCAACGGTGTTGCCTGCACCGTCGGCGAAACTTCCTTTGCCACAACAACTCCTGGTCGTCATTTTCCGAAAGGACGCCGCCACCGCCCGCCGAGAAGTTGCCGCAAACCCGCTGTAGGCCGCTGTTTTCGCTGGTAACTTCCGGTCCCTGTAAGCACCACATCGGGGAAAGGTGCAGGCGATGAAGGGTCGGGGTCGACAAGGGGTGCCGCCGCGCCGTGCACGCCGGTGGGGAGCGATGGTGTTCGCCGGCGGCGTCGTCGTCGCGGTATCGGCGGGAGTCACCGTCAGCACCCCGACCGCTACCTACAGTGCCGCAGTGCAACTGGCCGGAACGACGCTCGGTGTGGGAGCTTCCTACGACGCGTTCGGTCTGAGCATCCCGATGTTCTTCTACGGCAACATCGTTCCGGAAGGCGACTCGTACCGCACTGTCCCCTATCCGGCGCAGATCAGCATCAGTATCCCGGTCATCTCGGATCTGCCGGGCTGGTCCGACCTTCCGTACTGGACTCAGTCTTTGAAACGGTCCGAGGCGATCGGTGCCGGTTACCTGCTGCAGGAAATCGCCAAGATTCCGGCCGGCGACAAGGTGACGATCATCGGCGTATCGCAGGGCACGCAGGTCCTCGAGATCGCGCGCACCGAGATGGCCAAACTATCGAATTATGTTGCCAATGCCGACAATTACGAGTTCCTGTTACTCGGTGACCCCTATCAGCCCAACGGCGGCATCCTCGCCCGCTTTGCCTCCTGGAGCGAGCTTCCGGTACTGGGTGACATCTTCCCGTTCGGCCGCCCGGGCCCCTCGGACAGCCCGTTCAAGACCACCTTCTATCAGAATCAGTACGACGGGATCGCCGATTTCCCGGCCTATTTCAACGTGCTGTCCATCGCGAACGCCCTTGCCGGGCAGGTCTTTGAGCACGCCTTCCCCGGCTATGTGCTGGAGTACCCGGACGCCCCAAACGCCGTCACCACCCAGGTCGGCAACACCACCTACGTGACGCTGCCCCAGTACCTCCCACTGCTGGCGCCGCTGCGCATCCCCGCAGCGTTGATCGGTGCCGAGCGATTCGTCGACGCCATCGACCCGGTGCTCCGGGTGTTCGTCGAGATGGGATACGACCGCACCGCAGACCCCAGCCGGGTCAAGGAATTCGGCTGGATCACCCCCGAGGAGAAGATCCACGAAGCCCTGAACGCGTTGCCCGGTGCTTTCGAGCAGTCACTGGCGATCCTCGCCGGCGAAAAGTATGTTCCGGCCCTGCCGCAGCCCGTCGTCTCCGACGCCCCACCGGACACCCCGCTGCCCGAGCATCCGGCCGACCCGGTGCGCAACTCTCCGTTCGAACAGGCGCTGCGACAGGTGGTGAACGACGTGGGGACGGCATTGACGGACGCCACCCGGCCGCTGGCGAAGGTGTTCCAGTCCCTCGGTGGTAGGACGCCGACGCCGACGCCGCAGAAGGTCGTTGAGCCGAGTGATGCCGACAAGGCTGCCGCCACAGTTGCGGCCGATGTCGACAAGGCAGACAAGGCCGACAAGGGGGACAAGGACGGTGCCGTCGCTGCGCCGAAGTCCACCGCACCGAAGTCCACAGCCCCCAGCCGTGTCAATCGGCCCACCAGAACCCAACCGGACGCGCCACGCACCGGTGTGGCACCGCGGTTGAAGGCAGTCCCTGGGGCGAAGGGCTCTGACCGCGATTCCGTTCGCTCAGCGATCCGTTCGACGATCGGCTCGGCCAAGAAGGCCCCGAAAGCCCCACACTCTCAGCGCCATCGTCCCTCACAGCACAGGAGCGACCGCGCCGGTTAGCTCTCCGACGGCGGGCGCTGCGGACGACGCTGGATCCGCAGCGCCTGCGTCGGCACCTGCAGATCGGTGGTCGGCGGGGCGGCCAGCACGGTCGTCGAATCCTCTTTCAGACGAACAATTCTCGGCACCGACGCCGCCCGGGGCTGCCGAACGATGGTCGGCGGCGCGGACTCCTCGACGGCGGGCTTTGACGGCACGACCTCCGTGGGCGGTTCCGGGGTCACCGGCTTGGCCGCACGGGTTTGGCGGCGCACCAGGTAGCCGGCGAACGGCCCGGTGAACACCATGACCGCCAACACGAGCAGGCTCAGCACGCACACCGCGACATCGAAGGTGCTGGTGATCTGCTGGGCGAGGTTGTTGCCGTAGATCGCCGCGGGCGCCGGCCCGGAGTAGCGCGGCGCCAGTGCGACCCCGATGGCCACGTTCGCCACGGTGAAGACGAACAACACCGCACTGAAGGCCGCGGCCACGGTCGTCGACGTCAGCCCCCTGTCGAGCTGGCGGTGCAGCCACCGCGCAACCAGGGCGGTGACCAGGTTGAACACCGTCATCGCGACCGTGTCGTACAGCGCGCGCGGAAGGTCGAGCGACAGGGCGATCAGGAAGTCGACGACCCGCAGTGCCGCCGCCGCGAACGCCCAGAAGGCGATCAGCGTCAGGCACTTCTGCGCGGCACCACGGTAGGCGCCGATGGTCGGCGGCCGGATCAGAAAGACGGCGTACAGCGTCGTCGGCGCCACGATCGCGGCGGCCGCAGCCCAGGCGAGGTAACCCTCGTAGCCCACCGCCGCCGTCGACGTGTTCTGGGCGATGCCGTGAAACGCATCGATATCGCGGCCGATGCCGGCCAGCCACACCAGGGTGGCAGCGACCGCGCCCGAGACGCCGATGGCTGTCGTGGCCAGCCGCGCTGCCCCGGTACGTTCGGTCAGCCAGCGTGAGGCGATGACGAGCGCGATCATCGCCTCCGCGCCGTAGAGCAATGTGGTGACGATGACGGCGATGTCGTGCCCGCCGAACTCGACCTGGGTGACGAACAGGTACCGCAACCGCCAGTAGAGGTTGAATGCGACCGACAGCGTCGCTAGCGCGATCGACAGGAAACCGATCACCCGCGCAATGGCATACCAGCGTCGAAACTTGTTGTCCTCGACGGTGATCGACGTGATGGGCGGCTGCCCGGCCAGCAGCGCGCCCGCGACGCCGAGCAACATGCCCGGACCCACCCCCGGCGGAACGGCCCCGGTGCCGCCACCGCTCACCGTCTGCACCACGTGATAGCCGGCGAAACAGACGACCACCACCAGGTACGCGGCGGTGAGCAAGAACCGGACGCGACTGGTGCGCCACACGTCGGAGTGGCTCGAGCCGAGGCGGAACGGTCCCAGGTGCGGCGCCAGCGCGGCGGCGATTGCGAGCACCGTCACGATGGCCAACATCACAAACGTCGACCCGGCGCTGCCGGGCACACCGACGCCGAATTCCAGGTTCCACGGGAGCAGCATCGCGATGACGAGCAATGCCACGGCGAGACCGTCACGTACCCGGTTGGTCCGGGTAGGTACGTAGCCGACCCGCGGCGGACGCTCCGCCGCCGGTACGGCCGTGGTCGCCACCTGGACGGTGGCGGACGCGTCGTAACGCTCGTCGCTCACGTACCGATTCCTCTCTATGAGTGACCTCGCAACGGACCCAACCAGCGTGCTCACTTTTGCTCCGGCGCACAAGCAGTGCTGGCAGCCGCGGTCGTTCGGCCACCAAGGTAGGCCCTGGCTGTGCGGTAGCTTGGATTTGTCCGTCGGGGCTCGTACAACATGCACAAAGCAAGGAGAAGAACCGTGGACGTAGTCCTCGGGGTGGCGGTCACCGGGCGTGTGGCGCGCTTGGCCATGATCGGATCGCCCGCGAGCGGCGGCCAGGTTCTGGATCAGTACGCGCTCGACCTGCCCGATGACTTCGTGGCCGAGATGTCGGAGCTTGCCGAGACCATCATCGGCACCTACCGCGCGGTGACCGAGTCGGGCAACCAGGTTGCCGCGACCCGACTGTGCCTGCCCGACGAATCGGCGGCCGACACGCTGCGCCAGACCGTGCTCGACGCCGGAGTGCCGAACGTCGAGGTGGTGGCAGAAGCCGAGGCCGCCGCCGCCCTGGCCCGTAGCGTGGGCGCTGACGCCGCATTGCTGGTGGCCGACGATGACACCGTGTCGCTGACCGTGGTTGGTGAAGAGGCCGCCGCGCCGAACTCGACATTGGCCACGGTTCCGATCGGCACTGCCGGGGCCGCCGCTGCGTGCGCGGCGGTGCTCAAGCGGGTGTCCGCCGACGAGGCCCCCAGCCGGGTGCTGTTGGTCGGACAGCGACTCGATCTTGATTCCGTTGCGGCAGAGCTTCGTTCGACCGCCCCGGTCGAGGTGGCACCGGATGCGGGCTATGCCATCGCCCGAGGCGCGGCCCAGTTGGTCGACGACCTCGCGCCGGCGAGTGCGTCCACCCAGATGGCGCCCGTCGTCGGTGCGCCACTGGATGCAACCCAGATGGCCCCCGCGGCCTCGGACGCGACGCAGATGGCACCGGCGTCGGACGCGACCCAGATGGCACCGATGGCTCCTGCCGCCGAGGCCACCCAGATGGCACCTGCCCCCGCAGATTCCGCGGCCGTCGGACCGGATCTGGCGTACTCGCAGGACCCCGACGACCAACCGTGGGCCGACGAGATGCCGATGGACGCGGTCAACGAGTTCATCCCCGAGCAGGACGACGACCCCGACTACACGACCGTCATAGCACCGCCGCCGCCGCGGATGCTGTTGATGGGCAGTGCGCTGGCCTTCGTCGTGGTGAGCTTCGCCACGCTGGCCACCGCGGTCGCGATCAACGTCCGCCCCACGGCCGACGTGCGCGCGCAGCCTGCGCCCACCGAGCAGGCGGCGACGGTACCCGGCAATTATCTCCCACCGGTCCCGCACGAGCCGGATCCGGTGGCGCTGCCCGTCTCGGTGCTGACCCCGCCGCCCGCTGCTCCGGCAGCACCCAAGGTGCGCCAGGACATCGGCAACCAGCCGGTCAACCAGCCACCTGCGGTGGTACCTCCGGCCGCGCCCCCGGTTCAGCCGGCTCCCCCGCCGGTCGTCCCCCCGGCTCCGGTTCCGATACCGGTGCCGGTACCGATTCCGATCCCGCTTCCTCCCGTCGTGTGGCCGACGGTGCCGACGTGGACCCCGCCGACCACCACCACGGCACCGCCGACGACCACGACGGCGCCGCCCACGACAACGACGGCTCCCCCGACCACCACTACGGCACCGCCGACGACGACTACGGCACCGCCCACCACCACGGCGCCACCCACGACTACGGCACCGCCCACCACGACCGCGCCACCCACCACCACGGCGCCTCCGACCACCACGGTGGCGCCGACCCGTACGTCGGAACCTCCCATCGAGGTACCGACCCACACCGTGCCGACCTACACGGCACCGGTCGAACAGCCCACGTACCAGGCTCCGGTGACGACGGTGGCGCCGCAGTCGCCGTTTGGTGGAGGTGAGTCCCCATATGGGGGTGGCTCGTCGTCCGGCGGTAGCTCGTCCAGTGGCGGGTCATCCAGTGGCGGATCTTCGGGCGGCGGCCTCTTCGGTGGTGGAAGTGGTTCTGGGAGCGGTAGTTACGGTGGCTCGCCGGTGACGACGATGCCCACCAGCCCATAGCCGTTCAGTAGTCGTGGTTCGGGCAGGCGACGTCGACGTAGACGGTGACGAAGGTCGTCGGGCCGGGCTCCTGATTGGCGGGATTGTTGACGCCGGTGACCCAGCACTCCGACAGTGGCTTGGTGTCGAATCCGTTGGTCCAGTTGATGTGAACGGTGTAGCCCTGCGATTCCAGGTCGCGGATCACGTCGTCGGCACCGGCGGACGCCACCGGGGATGAGACGACCGCTGCCACCAGCAGCGCGGCATACAGAACCGAAGCCCGAAGCATGGTCTCCATCGTCCGCTCGTCAGCTGGAAACACCCAGTGCGATTGAGCGACGTTTACCTTGGAGGCTGACGTCCGTTCATCCGAAAGGAACGCCGCAGTGGCCAAGAAGCGTTGGAATGACCTGTCCCCTCGAGCCAAGACGGCCGTGATCGCGGTGGCAGCGGTAGACGCCGGGCTGCGGGCCTGGGCGCTGCGTGACCTCGCCGGCCGCGACGCGAGCCGGATCAACGGACCGAAATGGTTGTGGGGCAGCGCGCTCGGCCTGCTGAGCACCTCGGGTGTGCTGCCCGCGGTCTATCTGGTCGCCGGGCGCAGGTCCTGAGTCGGCCGTTGCCTGGCCATGTTCGGCCAGGCAACGGCAGATCTGTTTTCCCTCGGCTGGGCCTACCCGGTGTGCGCCACGCTCTGACCGCGCTGAGGCGCGGGATCGGTGATGGCGCCGTCGTCGAGGAGATTGTCGAGGTTGCGCTTCGAGGTCTCCGGCGCGAAGTAGGCGGCGATCAGCGTCAGCACCGACGACGCCGAGATGTAGATCGCGACGGATGTCACCGAACCGGTGGTGTCCAGCAGCGTCGACGCGATCAGCGGTGCGAACCCACCACCGACGATGCCGATCAGCATGTAGCCCAGCGAGACGCCGGTGTAGCGGTAGCTGGTGTCGAACAGCTCGGCGATGAACGCAGCGAGGACGCCGTACATCGCACCCTGGAACACCATCGCGACCGACACCGACAACACCATCAGCCCAAAGTTGCCGGTACCCATGAGCGGGTACACCGCGAAGGCCCACACCGCCATCCCGACACCGCCGATCAGGAAGGGAATGCGCCGGCCCACCCGGTCACTGAGCCGTCCGAAGTACAGAATCGACAAGAGCTGAGCGACCGCGCCGATGGCGACAGCGTTGAGGACTGTCGCCTTGGAGATATCGGTGTGATGAGTGACGTAGGACAACGAGAACACGTTGATCACGAAGTAGGCGACCTGCTGGCCGAGCCCGAGCAGCACGACCAGCAAGATCATCTTCGGGGCGTGGCGAAGCACCTGCAGGATCGGGGCCTTCGCCTCTTTCTCCTTGAGTTGCTTCTGATTTCGGGTGAAGACAGAGGACTCGACGATCTTGACCCGGATCAGCAGGCCCACCAACACCAGTGGCGCACTGAGCAGGAACGGAATGCGCCAGCCCCACGCCATGAACTGTTCCTCGGTCATCAACGCGCTCACCGCTGCCAGGGTGGCCGTGGACAGCAGGAAGCCCAACGGCGAGGCGGATTGCATCCAGCTGCCGGCCCGCCCCCGGCTGTCCACGGACTCGTCCTGCTCCACCACCATCAGCACGGCGCCGCCCCATTCTCCACCGAGACCGATGCCTTGAATCAGGCGACACAGCACCAACAGGACGGGTGCCAGGATGCCGATGGAGCTGTAGGTCGGCAGCAGTCCGATGGCCACGGTCGCGGCACCCATCATCAAGATGGTCGCGATCAGGGCCGCCTTGCGCCCGACCCGGTCACCGATGTGGCCGAAGATGATCCCACCGATCGGGCGGGCAGCGAACCCGACCCCGAATGTGGCCAGCGCCAACAATGTTCCCGCCGCCGGATCCACATCGGGAAAGAAGATCTTGCCGAAGACGAGTGCGGCGACGGATCCGTAGATGTTGAAGTCGTACCACTCGATCGTGGTGCCGACCATGCTCGCGATGATGGTGCGCCTGCGACGCGATTTCGCGGCCGCAGCGTCTGCGTCTGCAGCAGGAACTGAAGGGTTCATATGATCCTCTGGTAGGTGCTGGTCATAGCGAAAATGCTAGGGCGGCAATATGGCTGCACCCATAGTCGCGGTGCAACGCGATCCAGCTCACACAGTGTGCGTCTGCACAACTGCGGATGCGCACGCGAACTCATGACCGCAGCAGGCACAGCTGCACCATGGCTTGCGCTCGAGGCGTCCGAAGGCTGATGCCGGTGGCCTCCTCGAATTTCCGGATTCGATTTAGCACGGTGTTGCGGTGACAGTAGAGCTTGGCCGCGGTGGTCGAGACCGACCCGCTCTCGGCGTACACCAGCATGGTTTCCACGAGCAGGTCGCGATCGTTCATCGCGGCCAGAGGCACCTCGACGTAGCTGCGAAGGTCGTCGATCACGGTGCACAACTGCGCGATGGACAACTTGGCCCAGGAACGGCGAAGCGTCGTCGCCGGCAGGCCCAACTGCGCCAGCATCCGGACGGTTGTCGCCGCCCGGAAGACGTTCGGTAACTGGACGGTTCGCGAGGCCACGGCCCCCGTCACTCCGGGAAGGAGATCGGCTGCCAGCGTCTCGTCATCGGGCCAGCGACTGTGCGCGGACAGCAGGATCAGCGTGAGGCCCTTGCTCGTGTGGTCCAGCGCCACACCGCCGAGTCCGGCCAGCTGCCGGTTGACCGCCGAGGTCGCCTCTTCGGCCGTCACGCCCACGACCCAGTAGGACGCGGTCTCGTCGAGACCGAGTACCTCCGCTGCGCGGTGCACGACGGTGGGACCGGGTTCATCGGAGAACTGCGTGACGCTCATCCTGATGGCCGCCGAGGGCCGCTGGGCCGACGACGAGTCTGTGGTTGCCGACCTGCTGGCCGACCTCGAAGGCGCCGTCGCACCCAGGTCGGTGCCGCTCTCGGAGGTACACCGAGCCGCCGCGATCGTCCGGATGCTCGTCGATCTGGACCGTACGGCGACCACCTTGCGCGGATCATGGGCCCAGCTGTCGATAACCCAGCTGTCACAGGTCATCGAGGACCTACGTGGCTACGTTCTCGGCCCGCTCGACGAGGTTCACGACTGCGAGCTGATCGTCGAGACAATCCAGGTGTTCGCCGGGAGCGGTTCCGTTTCCGACACCGCCTCGGCCCTCTACTGCCACCGCAACACCGTGATGAACCGGATCCGCCGGTTCGAGGAGGCCACCGGTATCAGCTTGCGCAGCCCCCGCTCGCTGGCCATGGTCCAGTTGTGCCTGCTGCCGGCCTAGAACCGGCCACGACCTACGTGCCCTTCACGTTGAGCACCTGACGGAGCTCGTGTTCGATCTCGATCAGGCTCGCTGCGTCAGCCATCACCACGTCGATGTCCTTGTACGCGTCGGGGATCTCGTCGACCCACTGCTCGCCGTGGCGGTACTCGATACCCTGCATCCGCTGTGCGAGGTCGTCCGCCGTGAAGCGGCGACGTGCCTCGTTCCGGGAGAACCGCCGGCCGGCGCCGTGCGGAGCTGAGCACAACCCGGCGGCATTTCCCTTGCCGCGCACCACATATGACCGCGTCCCCATGCTGCCCGGGATCAGGCCCATGACCCCGGTGTGCGCATCGATCGCACCCTTACGGGTCAACCACACCTCGCGGCCACCGTGGTGTTCCTTGCGGGTGTAGTTGTGATGGCAGTTCAAGCGTTCGACCTCGAAATCACCCGCAGTCTGCGGCCGGTCCAGATGGGCATAGCCCATCCACGCGGCGAACACCCACATGTAGCGGTCCATCATCTCGGCGCGGTTCTCGAAGGCGAACCGCTGCGCCCAGTTGAGGTCCCGCAGATAGCCGCTGAACTCCGGCGTGCCCTGCGGAAGGTAGGCCAGATCGGGGTTGGGCAGGTCGATCCACCACCGCTTCATGAGCTTCTGCGCAATCCTGATGTGCTTCTGCGCGATCTTGTTTCCGACCCCGCGGGAACCGGAATGCAGGAACAGCCACACCCGGTCGGCCTGGTCCAGGCACAGTTCGATGAAGTGGTTGCCGCCACCGAGCGAGCCGAGCTGCTCGCGCCACTTGGGCGAGTGCGACAGGTCGATCCCGCCGTCCTTGGCCAGGTGCTCGAGGTCGGTGATGCGGCCCGCCGTGAACGGGAACCGGGCGAGCGTGTCGTTGTAGTTGCCCGGTGACAGCGGGATCGCCGCCTCGATCGCCGTCCGCAGCGCCGCCAGATCACGGTCCTGGATGTCGGCAGCGGTGAATTCGGTGCGGGCCGCGATCATCCCGCAGCCGATGTCGACGCCGACGGCCGCCGGGATCACGGCGTCGATGGTCGGGATGACGGTGCCGACGGCCGACCCCTTGCCGCTGTGGGCATCAGGCATCAGCGCGACGTGCGGATGCACGAACGGCATCGAGGCGGTCTGCTTCGCCTGCTCGATGGTGTTGTCGTCGATGTGGCTGGCGAAGTTCAACAGCTTGTGGTCGACGACGCGATGCGTAGTCATGACGTCGATTCTGCCCATGCTGTCGAGCCTTTTTGTTTGTCGCCGCGCACTACCGGGTATCGCTCGTCAGCGGGTCGCCAGATTCCTACGTAGAGTCGGATTCACCGCTTCGGCCCAAACGCCTGCGCCGGATCTGACGTGATGCCGTCGTCCGGTGAAAACTGGATACGGACTTGTGGGCACCGTCGGGACCGGGGGTTCCGGTGAAATTTGGATGGTACGTATTCCTGCACCGCCCGGACGGTGGCGTGATGCCAGTCGCCGGGTTCTGGCGCAAACGCACCGCATTGCGGTGGATCGACGAGCATGCCGCACCAGACGACTACCTTGAGGTCCACCGTTTCAGCTGGTGGTCGGCCGACGCGGCCGGCCAACGAACGGCAGCCGATCCAGCGAGCGGAGGCCGGGGATCAGACGGCCGCTAGGCGGCCGGCCCAAAACCAAACAGGCCCCCTCGAAAGGGGGCCTGATCAGGGTGGCAGATGCAGGATTCGAACCTGCGTAGGCGTAAGCCGACGGATTTACAGTCCGCTCCCATTGGCCGCTCGGGCAATCTGCCTGGTTTTCACCCCGCCCCGTTTCCGGTTTGGTGCGAATAGCAGGGTACAACGAGGACCTACCCAAGTTACAAACCGGCAGGCCAGGTGCGACGAGGGCCACAACCGGACGGTACCGCGGGTGTGGCCTTCGACCGCCGCAAATGCAGTAGGGCAATACTCAGCACCCCATGTTGCGCAGGCGTTATTTTGTGCCGGCCAGACGTCAACTCCATGGGAGCGAGGCCCGACATGCAACAGACCACCGCGCGATCCGACGGCAGGCGCACGACTGTGCTGCTCGCCGGGATGTTGAGTTCCGGCACGATGCTCGCCGACTTGGTGTTTTCGGGCCCCTCCGCGCATGCGTCGTGCATCTCGGCCTTCGGCGTCAGCAGCAGCGCGGACTGCTCCAGCGGCGTGGCCGACGTCGCGATCGCCATCGGCAATGGTGCGACCGCATCCGCGTACGGCTGGTTCACCGGGGCGCTGGCGATCGGCGACGGCGCATCCGCGGTGGTGCCTGCCGATTTCCTGAGCCTCAATTCCCTGAGCGCGGCAATCGCCGTCGGTGAAGGTTCGACTTCAACTGTTCGCGGCATCCTCACGTTCGCTTACGCGAGCGGGTACCACGCATACGCCCAGTCGGCCGGTCTTACCTCGCTGGCGGTGACCGACGGCGCTCAGGGACATTCCATGACCAGTGGAATCGCCAACATCGCCATCAACCGCGGCGACCACGTCGACTACAACTGGGCCGAGGCGTTCGGGATCGGCAACCTCGCGGTCAACCTCGACGGCGACGGACGCGTGGTCGCCGGGTTCGACATCGACAGCGTCGCGTCCGTGGCATTCAATACCTCCGGCACCAATACCGTTAAGACACAGGGCGGTCCGTTCGCGATCGCCGGTGCCGTTGACCAGGACGGCGTCACGGTGAACCAAACCGGTCCGGGCATCAGCATCGTCGACGGCGCCGTCGCGGTGGCGAAGCGCCTCGTGGCAGACGATCCGGCTCCGCGGGCTCCGAAGTCATCGAAGCCCGCCCGCGCGGCGACCCTCGAATCCCGGCCACAGCGCGCCGCGTCCACGGTGCGGTCCCTGGTCAAGAAGCAGCTGGCGAAGCAGATGAACCGACCGTCAGGTCTGACCCGCGACCGGGTGGTGCACCGTGCAACAAGGCCGAAGGCCGGAGACGATTCCGCGTAGCCACGACAGCCCGCGTGTGGTGCGGGCAGCAAGGTGCGACGAGGATGTACCTAAGCTACAAACCGGCAGCATTCACCGAGGGAAGAGGAGGGGCGTCCAATGGCGGATTCCAGCTTCGACGTCGTCAGCAAGGTCGACCGGCAGGAGGTCGATAACGCGCTCAACCAGGCCGCCAAGGAACTGTCCACCCGCTTCGACTTCCGCGGCACCGACACCACCATTGCCTGGAAGGGCGAGGAGTCCATCGAGTTGGTCAGCTCCACCGAAGAACGCGTCAAAGCCGCGGTCGACGTGTTCAAGGAGAAATTGGTCCGCCGCGACATCTCGATGAAGGCCTTCGACGCCGGCGACCCGCAACCCAGCGGCAAGACCTACCGGGTGTCCGGCGACATCAAACAGGGCATCACCAGCGAGCAGGCCAAGAAGATCACCAAGATCATCCGCGACGAGGGCCCCAAGGGCGTCAAGGCGCAGATCCAGGGCGACGAGATCCGGGTGAGCTCGAAGAAGCGCGACGACCTGCAGGCCATCATCGCCCTACTCAAGGGCTCCGACCTCGACGTGGCATTGCAGTTCGTCAACTACCGCTAGCGGGGCCATCGACGGTGCACTCAGATCGCGTTTGACGACGAAATCGCGATCTGAGCGCACTCTCGGCGCGTCAAGGGATAGGCCGCGGCGAGAACCTCGGGATGAACCGGTGCATGGTGGCCGCCCCGCCGCACGACACCGCGCCCAGGACGGCCGCCGCAACGCCCAGCGGCGCCACCGCTGCCACCCCACCGACCGCCAGCGGCCCGAGGAACATCCCGCTGTCGTGCATGAGCCGCCACGCGGCCAGGAACTCGGCCCGGGTTGCCGTGGGCGCGACGTCCGCACCCAGCGTCATGATCACGCCGTTGCCCAGCCCGTTGCCCACACCCATCAGCACCGCCACGGCCGTCATGCCGATCACCCCGGCCGCAAACGGCAGTGCGAACAACGACGCACCGATCACCACGAGCGAAGGCACCGCCATCGCCCGCCGCCCGTAGCGGTCCATCACCACTCCAGACGGATACGAGCACAACAGGTCGGCCAGTGCCCCGATGCCGAAGACCACCGAGGCGGTCGCGGCACTCAGCCCGATGTGATCGGCCCACAGCGGCAGCACCGCATCCCGAGACGACCGTGCCGCCCCCATCATCAGCGCGCCCAGGCCCAGGGTGCCCAGCAGCGCGCGGTGAGTGCGCACGATCTCGGCGAGCCGGGCCCCGCCGGGCACCGCTCCCTCGGCGCGCGGCGGATCGGCCAGCCGGGCCATCAGATACCCCGACACCACGATGCCGACCATCTGCACGAGGAAGCCGCCGTGAGTCCCGACGGCCAGGATCACCGCCGCCCCGATGAGCGGCCCGACGAAATAGCCGAGCCGCCACGTCATGGCGAACATCGCCATCGCGCGGGCCCGCCGCTCGACACCCACGGCCTCGGCCAGATAGCTCTGCCGCGCCAAACCCCATACTGCACTGGAGAACCCGGTCAGCAACACGCCAATACCGAGAACCAGTGGATTCCAGGCGATCAGGCACAGCAGCACGCCCGCGGTGCCGAGCGAGGACCCGACGATGATGGACCGGCGCTCGCCGAACCGAGCGACCATCCGCCCGGCCGACAGGTCGCCGCACACCGCGCCGAGGCCGACGAGTGCGACGATGAACCCGGCCACTCCCACCGACGCGCCCAGATCCCTTGCGACGAGCGCGATCACGGGTGCGCCGGCGCCCTGCCCGATCCCGAAGATCGCGGACGGCAGGAAGACCGTGGTGGCCAGAGAGCGGAGCGGGACGCCCTCGCTCACGCGCTGGTTTCGGCCGCCGTCGCCGTGTAACGGCTGGGCCGGTGCGCCAGCCCGTAGTGCCCGCGTAGCGTCGTCGCGGTGTAGTCGGTCCGGAACAGTCCGCGCCGCTGCAGGATCGGCACCACCTGCTCGACGAAATCCTCCAGGCCGCCGGGCAGATACGGCGGCATGATGTTGAAACCGTCGGCGGCACCCTCGGTGAACCACAACTCCAGGTTGTCGGCCACCTGCTCGGCGGTGCCGGCGAAGGTCCGGTGTCCGCGGCCGCCACCGAGTTTGGCGATCAGTTGCCGCACGGTCAGCGATTCGCTGCTGGCCAGATCCTTCACCAGTTGGTAGCGGCTCTTGTTGCCCTGGATCTGTTCGATGGGTGGCAGCGCGGGCAACGGCGCGTCGAGCGCATGCGCGGTCAGGTCCACTCCGAGCATCTGCGACAGCTGACGCAACGAGTACTCGGGCGAGATCAGATCGGTGAACTGCTGTTCCAGTTCGAGGGCGGCATCCTCGGTGGAGCCGATGAACGGCACGATGCCGGGCAGGATCTTGACGTCGTCGGCACTGCGACCGAACTTCACCGCCCGGGACTTCACGTCGCGGTAGAACGCCTTGCCGTCCTCCACCGATCGCTGCGCGGTGAAGATCGCCTCGGCGTACCGGCCGGCGAAATCCTTGCCGGATTCCGAGGAACCGGCCTGCACCAGCAGTGGACATCCCTGCTCCGACCGCGGCGAGTTCAGTGGGCCGCGCACCGTGAAGTGCTCGCCGTCATGGTCGATCCGGTGCACCCGGTCCGGGTCGGCGAAGATTCCGGTGGACTCGTCGAGGACCAGGGCATCGTCCTCCCAGCTGTCCCACAATGCCGTTGCCACGTCGACGAATTCAGCCGCACGCCGATACCGCCCGGCATGGTCGGGAATGCCCTGGACACCGAAGTTGGCCGCCTCGTCCTCACCGGCAGAGGTGACGATGTTCCATCCGGCCCGCCCGCCGCTGATGTGATCCAGCGACGCAAAGCTACGGGCCAGGGTGTAAGGCTCAATGTAGCCGGTGGTGGCGGTGGCGATGAGTCCGACGTGCTCGGTGACCGTCGCCATCGCGGTCAGCAGTGTGATCGGTTCGAAGATTGCCTGCGTGTTGTGCTTCACCCGTGGCCCCACCGCGAGCCCGTCGGCGAAGAAGACCGAATCCAATTTGCCGCGCTCGGCGAGTTGGGCCAGACGCTGGAAGTGCTTGACATCGGTCAGGTTCCGCACATCGGTGCGGTCGTGCCGCCACGCTGCCTCATGGTGGCCGACACCCATGAGGAAGGCGTTGAGATGAAATTGTCGCGTCATGAACATCCTTTGATCAATTGGTGGCCCGCCAGCCCGACAGCCGCCCTTCGATGGCCACGACGATGCCGTTGAAGATGACGCCCACCAGGGCGATGGTGACGATGCCTGCGTACATGTTGGGAATCTGGAAGTTCAGCTGCGATGCCGTGATCAGGTAGCCCAATCCGGCCTTGGCGCCGACCATCTCGGCGGCGATGAGGACCAGGATCGAGGAGGCCGCCGCCATGCGCAGGCCGGTGAAGATGGTCGGCACTGCCGCGGGCAGGATCACCTTCTGGAACAGCCGGACCGGGGAAAGTCCGAGGGAACGCGCCGATTTGATCAGCAGGGGGTCCACGGTGCGTACCCCGGAGATGGTGTTGAGCAGGATCGGGAACGACGCCGCGTATATCACCAGCGCCACCTTGGAGGTTTCCCCGATCCCCAGGATGAGGATGAACACCGGCAACAGCGCCAGAGCGGCGGTATTGCGGAACAACTCAAGGATCGGGTTGAGGAACTCCGCGACCGGCCGGTACCAGGCGATCGCCACGCCGAGCGGGATGCTGATCACGATCGCGATGGCCAGACCGATGAGGGCGCGCGACAGGCTGGCCGAAACATGTTCGGCTAGTTGGCCGTTGCCCAGGAGGGTGAACCAGGCGCTGACAACCTCGGAGAACGGCGGCAGGAAGACCTTGTCCACCAGTCCGATCCGTGGCGCGACCTCCCACAGACCGAGGAATGCGGCGACGACCACGGTGGCACGTAACACCCGCCAGGTGAGGGCCTGCAGCCGGCGACCGCGCGGCTCGGGCTCCGGCGCCGTCGGTGCCGAGGCTGGAGTATCGACGTGCGACTCGACGGGAGCTACCGCGACGGCGCTAGACATGTTGAACCTCCTCGGACCGGGCGCGTTCCACCTCGTCGTGCAGTAGCGACCAGATGTGGTGGCGTTGCGCCCGGAATCCCTCGCTGGAACGGATGTCGTCGGTGCTGCGGTCGATGTCGACGTCGACGATCTTCTTGATCCGGCCCGGCCGCGACGTCAGCACGGCGACCCGCTGGCCGAGATACAGCGCCTCGTCGATGCCGTGGGTGATGAACAGGATGGTCTTGCCGGTGGCCTGCCAGATCCGCAGCAGCTCATCCTGCAGCGATTCCCGGGTCTGGGCATCCAACGCGGCGAACGGCTCGTCCATCAGCAGCACCTCGGGGTCGAACGCCAGGCTGCGGGCGATCGCGACGCGCTGCTTCATCCCCCCGGACAGTTCGTGCGGGTAGCGATCGGCGAAGCCCTGCAGCCCGACCAGCTCGAGATACTCCTCGGCCCGCCGCCGACGCTCGGCCGCCGGTAAACCTTTTGCCTCCAGGCCGAATTCGATGTTCTTCCGGGCGGTCCGCCACGGCAGCAGGGCGTACTGCTGGAAGACGATGCCGCGGTCCAGCCCGGGACCGGTGACCGGCGTGCCGTCGAGCAGGATCTCCCCCGACGTCGGCTGGGTCAGCCCGCCCAACAGGTCCAGCAGCGTCGACTTGCCGCAGCCGCTCGGGCCGACCAGCACCAGGAACTCGCCGTCCGCCACATCGATGCTGATGTCCTGGATCGCGGTGAAATGGGTCTTCTCACCACGGATCGCGAACTGCTTGGTCACGTGCCGCAGACTCAGTTTGGGTGACGAATTCTCGACGTGTGCACTCACTTGTGCGCCAACGCTTTCCCGTCGGGGCCGCTGCCGTCGGGATAGGTTCCGTTGGCGTACGGGTTGAACTCGTTGGTGTAGAGGTCCTTCGCCTCAAGCTGCCCTTCCTTGAGCTCGCCATTGCGCACGAGCCAGTCGATCCAGGTCTGCAGCTCGCGTTCGGCGATCACCGCGCCGGGCACCGGAATGCCCGAGCTGCGCCAGTATTCGATGGATTGCGTGTCCTCGTTGCGTTTGCGCTTGTCGATGATCTCGCGGAACTTGGCGACCACCTCGTCACGCGGGGTCACCTGGGTCCACCGGATGGCCCGCGCGGTGCCCTGGACGTAATCGGCCACCGCGTCCCGGTTCTTGGCCAGGAAATCGTCACGGACCACATACGTGCCGTAACTGAACGCCCCGAACAGAGACTTGTCGGTGAACAGCGGCCGGATCCCGCCACGCTCCTGGGCGGTCTCCCGCCAGATCCCGTTGAGCGCCGCGACATCGATCTGCTTCTCGCGCAGCGCCTGCTCGGTGTTGACCGGCGGCACCACGGTGAGTGTCACGGTCTTGATCTCGTCGTTGGTCAGCCCCTCCTTGGCCAGCCATTCCCGGGTGAGGAATTCATGATGGGCGCCAAGGGTATTCATCCCGACCTTCTTGCCGATCAGGTCACGTGCCGAGTGGATCGGGCTGTTCTCCAACACGAAGTATCCGGTGTATTCGCCCTCGTCGGCGCCATAGGAGCTGAGCACCGACGTGATCGGCGCACCCGCGGCGTTGAGCTTGACCACCGCGCCGTTGAACGCCTCACCCACGTCGATGTCGCCGGTGGCCACCGACTGGATGTCCTGCGGTCCGCTGGTGGTATTCCCCACCCAATCGAGCTTGATCTTGTCGTAGTAGCCGAGGTCCTCGGCCAGTTCCTGGAATCGAACCTCTCCGGCCCAGCCCTGATAGCGCACCACGGTCTTGCCGTCTTCGGTGCGCGCGGACTCACCGGACGAGCCACACGCGGTCAGTACCAGCACGAGTGCACTGAGCATCGCGAGTACCGAACTGATTAGGCGCATGGCCGTTGCCCCCCATGGAGTCGCACTGATTGGTGCGGCTCATGGTGGCAACAAATCGGGGTCGGGTAACCCTTTAGCCTCGCGAAGAATCGAAAGGCTCAGACGGCTTCCGGCCTGACGGTCAGGCGCCGCCGTACTGCGGCTGCAGCACCGGGGCGAGCGCGGAGAGCGGGATGTGCGCCTGCACTGTGCCGCCGTCCATCGACCACTGCATCCGGCCCGGGGTGAAATCGACCGGGGAGTCACGGCCGACCGGATAGTCCGGCATGTAGAGGATCAGCTCGTCCTGGGTCAGCGCCCAGGCCTTGTAGCCGCCCGAGTACACGTTGTTCGGCGTCCAGCGGTCCGGGGTAAATGGGTAGGTGCCGGGCTGGTGCGGCGGCGGCGCGGCATCGAGCGCGGCGACGATGAACGGGTCACCCAGGCGCGGGATCTCGGCCCGGTGGTCGACGCCTGGTTTGAACAGGTCGGCCAGCTGCACCTGCCGGCCGCCCGCGAACGTGAACGTGCGGTAGGCGTCGCTGACGATGGGCGCGTTCGGGTGTGACAGGGCGTCGGTACCCCAGGTACCTGAGTACATCTCGTGGAAGACAACCGTCGTCGCGTCGCCGTGCTGGAAGATCTCGAACTGCTCCTCGCCGAAGCTGTCCGCGGCCATCTTCTGCGCGGCGTTGCGCCAGTTGTTCATCAGGTTGGTCAGGTACTGCCGGATGACGGGGTTCTCCACCATGTCACCGGGCAGCGCCACCTTGATGTCCCGAACCGCCTTCCGGTCCGAGGTCACCGACGTGTGGCAGGCCTGCCCATCCCACTGTCCGGCCAGTTCGTCACAGAACGTTGCCGCCGAGGCCGCGGCGGACGGGGTGACCGTGATGGCCATCGCCGAACCTGCCACCACGGCCGCCGCGCCGATCAGCTTGCCGATGCGCAACATGTCAATACCTCAGGGAAGTTCCACTTTGCTTGCCCGCCACTGCCCGTCGACCTTCTCCATCGTCATCTTGATGCGGCTGCGGTCGATCCGTGGATCGGGCACCGTGCTGTTGGCCACCGACTGGTCGACGAACAACAACACGACGACCTTGTCCTTGCTCGCCGACTGCACCGCCGACTGCACCACCACGCCGTGTGCCGTGGCCTTGTTGTCGATGAGCAGTTGGCGCAGCTGCATGCTCGACTGCGAGTACATGTCCTTGAACTCACCGGTGGCACCGGCCAGAACCTGGTTGAAATTCTCGTCGACCTTGTTGGAGTCGATACTCGTCAAGACCTGGGCATAGTTGACCGCGGCATCCTGCGCCTGCTGGCCGGCCTGGGCCACCTGCTTGGTCTGCCACAGCTGCCACCCCAGGAAGCCCGAAAGCGCCAGGGAGGCAGCGACGACGACGGCCACGACCCCGACGAGCGCCCAGCGGCGCCGGCCCCGTGACGTTGCATCCGAAGACTCGGGCTCTGCCGCCTCTTCTGCCTCGTCTTCGTCCTTGGCCTCGTCGTCGACCTCGTCCTTGGATTCTTCGTCGGCCTCCGTCTCGGCCTCCGACTCCGCATCAGAATCAGCGACCTCCTCGGCCGTCTCTTCGATACCGATTGCGTCGTCGACGGTCTCGGTCTGATCGTCGGTCTTCTTGTCCGTCGTCACAGTCACCGTCATCTCCTTTGGGTGAGGTTGGGTGGATTAGCGGGGCGGTTCGATCGGCAGGGTCGGGCCGCCGTAGGGCGTGGGAATGGTGTAGCGCCCCTTCGGTGTCGGATCGGTGGTGCGCCCGAGGTCGGCCCCGGGCGGCGGGCCCGCGGTGTCGTCACCTGCCGGACGCGGCGCATTCTTGGCGCCACGAACCAGGACACCGGGGTGGTCGTCGCGACAATACGTGTACATGTAGGGCTCCGGGTAGTCGGCCGACGCCGGTGGCCGGCGCGGTGTCCCGTAGTCACACGTATAGCGCGGATAGATGTCAGCCGTTGCCCACAGCCCGTTGTCGTGCATGACGCTGCCCAGCGCATCGAGCACCGAGGTGCGGTAGTTCGGAAACAGTGCATTCAAGGCCGGCACCCGCAGATACAGCAATTGCGAAGTGCTGGCGAGGCTTCCGAGCAGCTGCACCATTGTGTCGGAGTTGTCGGTGAACAGGTTGTCGACCGAGTTCAACGCTCCCGGGGTCTGATTCGTCAGCCGGCGGTAGCCGTCGCGCATCTTGTTGATCCCGTCGAACGTCGAGTCGAGGTTGTCCGACGCCACTGCGATCCCGGCATTCTTCTCCGACATCAGGTTGAACACCACGCGACTGTTGCGCAGCACGCTGACCGTCTCGGGTAGCACCGAATCCAGGGTGGACAACAGGAATGTGCCGCCGTCGATGACGTCGGCCAGCTTGCGCGGACCGGCCTGCGACATGCTCAGTTCCCGGCGGATCACTTCCAGCTTGCCGGTATCGACCTGGGCCAGCGCACCGTCGGCGTCGGCGAGCAACTGGGCCAGGCTGACCGGCACCGTGGCCTTGCCCAGACCGATCACACTGCCGTCGGAGAGGAACGGGCCGTCTGCCGTGTTCGCCGCGAAATCGATGTACTGCTCACCGGCCGGGGACAATCCGGACACCCGGACATCGCTCGACTTCGGGATGGAGACCGCCGAGTTCACTTTGACGACGGCGTTGACCCCGGCGGGTGTGATGTTGAGTCGCTCCACCCGCCCCACCCGCACGCCGCGCAACGTGACGTCCTGATTGGGCAGCAGGCCGGCGGATTCCGGCAGCTCGATGGTGATGCGGTAGCTCGAGTCCAACGGCTTGACCCGCAGTGCTCCGATCATCAGGTAGGCGCCGGCCACCACCAGCGTCATCACCAGCGCCCCGGCCGAAAGCCAGGCGCGACGCCGATACCCGGCCCGGACCACGCCGACGACGAAGTCGGCCAGTGCGTTGATCATCGCGGCACCTCCGCTGCCGGCACCGGCGCCGGTGTCTCAGCGGGAGCAACCGGCGGCGCGCCCGGGGGTGGCTCCGGAGGAGCCGCGGGTGCCGGGACGATCTCACCGGGTTCGGTCGGGCTGGGAATCACCGGCATCTGCGGCACCGACGGGCCACGACCGACGACCCGCTCCTGCAGCCGCAACAACGTGTACTGCAGTGAGCCGACCAGCTGATGCCAGTTGTAACGCTTGGGACCGTGCAATCCCGGATCACCACCGAACCCGATATCGGGAATCGATCCGAGAACCAGCCGGTCGATGCTGGCGCGCACCGAAAGCCCGCTGCCGGACGTCGCTTTCACCAGTGGCGGCATCAGCCGGTTGAGCGCGTACAGCGAGGCGTCCGGGGACAGCGCCACATCGTTCCACGCGCCCGCCACCCTGTTGGCATCGGCGATCACGCTGCGCCCGCTGGTGTCCGTGCCCGCGATCGACGGGAACTTGCGCAATTGCGCAGAGGTGTCGCCGATCTGGGTGATCAGATCGGCGATCTGAGTGGTGTGCTCGGCCAGCGTGTCGGTGGCCGGCCCGGCCGCATCCATCAACTCGCTGACGGTCTGGTTCTTGTCGTCGATCTGCTTCAACAGCCGCGAGGTCTCGGTCATGGCGGTCGAAAGCTGGTCGGAGCGCGCGTTCAGGGTGCCCAGCGTGTGGTTCGTCTTGGCGATCAGATTGCCGAACGCCTGACCCTGATCACCGGTGGCCTTGCCCATCCCGTTGATGATGTTGGTGAAATTGCGTACGGCACCACCGTTGACCAGGATCGCCGCCGAGCCCAGCAGTGATTCCACTGTCGCGGCGGCGCGGGTGTCGTCCAGACCGATGGTGTCGCCGTCCTTGAGCAACGGAGCGTTCGTGTCGACCGGGCTCGGCGGCCTGACCGAGACGAACACGTCGCCCAGCGGTGTCGCCGAACGCAATTCGGCGGTGGTGCCATGGGGCAGCCGGACCCCGTCCATGATGCGCAGGGTCGTCACGGCGGTGTAGTCCTTGGCCACCATCGACTCGAGTTCACCCACGTCGGCACCGGCCAACTTCACCTTGGCATTGGCCGGCAGATTCAAGGCGTTCGAGAACACCGCGGTCAGCCGGTAGCCACCGGAGCCGACACCGGGAGCCGGCAACGGCAGGCTGGCCAGGCCTTCGGACGCGCATCCCGAGACGGTCAGACATGCCGTCATCACCACGGGCAGAACGTATTTACGCCACGGTCGTTTCATCGCTGCCCCATCGCCGCCATGCCGTCGAGCATGTAGGAAAGCCCGAAGTCGGGACCGAAGTCCTGCACCGTTCCGGTGCTGCAGCCGAGCTGCCGCAGTCCCATCATGTTGCAGACCTCTTTGACGGTCTGCGAGTCGAACAGCACCTTGTCCACGAGGACGTGCGCCCGCGCCGAGCCGTTGTTCTGGTCGACGATGTTGTAGATGTTGTCCAGCGTCAACGGGGCCAGATCGAGGAACTCCGCGAGATCACGCCGCTGGTCCACCGTCGTGGTCAGCGCGGTATTGCCGTTGAGGACGATCTGTTTCACCTCATCGCGGTGGGTCTGCAGCACCTCGCCCACCTGGGTGATCACCTCGTTGATCTTCTTGCCGGTCGTGCCGCTGCCGAAGTTCTCGTCGGCCAGGATCTGGCTGAGTTGCCGCACCGACGAACCGAATTCCCGCAACGTGGCGTCGTTGCGGGAGGCGGCTTCGAACAACGAGCTCAAGTTCCGCACAATCGTGGTGAGCTGGTCGCGGGTCACCGCTCCGCGATCCGAACTGAGCCGCAACGCGTCTGACAGTTCACCGAGGGCGTCCTTCATCTGCTGCCCGTTGCCGTCGGCGATCGCCGCACTGGCGTTGACGACGTCGGCCAGCGGTCCGTTGCCCTTGCCGTCGCCCTTCAGCGACGAGGACAACTTGTCCAACACGTCGAGCACCCGGGCGAACTCGACGGGTGTCTTGGTTCGGTTCAGGCCGATCGTGTCGTGATTCTGCAGCGTCGCCCCACCGTGGTAGGCCGGGGTCAGCTCGATCTGGCGGTCGGTGAGGATCGAGTTGGAGATGGTGACCGCCTGCGCATCGGCCGGGACCGAAACGTCCTTGTCGACGGTGAACTCGACCTCGACGTAATTGCCCTTCGGCGTGATCTTGGTGACCTGACCCACCTGCATGCCGAGCACCGCGACCGTATTTCCCTCGTAAAGACCTGCAGCACTGTCGAATTGGGCCGTCACGGTGATGGTGTCGGTCCGATTTTTCAGAAACCACCAGCCCGCGCCTGCCACCGCCGCGACCAGCACGGCACCGGCCACGCACAGCGCGGCGATCTTGCTCCTGAACACGCTCATTGGCAGTCCTTGTAGTACTGGATCATGTTGAACTGCTTGGCCCGGCCGCTGATCGCACACATCCAGGAGTCGATCAGCAGCCCGTTGCCGACGTGCATCTCCCCGGCGTTGCCGTTGCCGGTGGCGTTGGCGAGCCCGCGCAGGGCCACCGGCCCGGATTGCAGTGTGCTGCGCAGCAGATCGTCATGCTGCCCCAGCATGTTGGACAGGTCGCGGAGGTTGGTGAGCAGCTGTTCGAGCTGCGGCCGGTCGTCGATCACGATGCCGGTCAGGGTCTGGACCAGGTTGGTCAGGGCCGCGAGCATGGCCTGAAATGAGGCCCGGCGCATGACGAACTCGCCGACCAGGTCGTTGCCCTGGTTGACCAGGTTGCCGATCGTGGCCTGCTGGCGGCGCAGCGTGTTACCGACCAGATCCGTGGTCTCCAGCAGGGAGCCCAGTTGGTCGCGTCGGTCGGCGATGATGGTCGCCAGCGTGTGGGTGTTCTCCAGTGCCTTGGGCACCACCTCCGGCAGACCCTCCATCTGCTTTCCGAGGATGCCCAGTGTCTGCGCGAACTTGTCGGAGTCGACCTGTTCGAAGGTGGTGGTGACGTCCCCCAGCGCCTCCTGCAGGTCGTAGGGCACCTCGGTGTGGGTGAGGTCAAAGGTGTTGTCGGGCAAGGAACCCGTGCCTGCGGGCTGCAGGGCCAGATAGCGGGACCCCAGGATCGTGGTGATCTTGATGACGGCCCGGGAGTCCTGTCCGAGCGGAACATCGTCGCGCACCTTGAGCTTGGCCTCTACGTGGTCACCGGCCAGCTTCATGCTCCTCACCTCGCCCACCGGCATGCCGGCGACGGTGATCGGGTTGCCGGCCTTGAGCGCAGCAGCCTGCTGGAACCGCGCGGTGTACTGCCGGTAGCCGACATCGGCCACCTTGACGATCAGCATCGCCCCGATCAGCACGGACACCACAGCGATCGCCATGATCCCGAGCCACGTCCGGTTGTAGCTCTCCAGAGGACGCCGCTTCTTCTTCGGCTTCTTCGGCGCCGTCGGATTCTCGCTCTTCGTCAGCTGATCAACCATTGGCCATGTTCCTGCACTTCGGGGTGTACTGCGCCTTGTTCCCCGGGGTGGCCGCGTCGACGATGATCGGTGTGACGTCGTTGAGGCCAGGGAAGAATCCCGTTGCGTTCAGATCGCATGCGTAGGTGGTGGCGTAGGCACCCTCGTTGGTCATCCGCGCGAAACCCTTGAGCAGCAAGGGCAGATTGGCGCCGGTGAATGCCAGTTGCGGTTCGATCCCCACCATGTGTGCGGCGAAACCGGGCTGCCGGGTCACAAGTTCGTTCAGCGACGGGTACACCTGATCGCTGATGGACGACAGTTGCTGCACCACCTTGGAGATCGAACCCAGAGAGTCCACCATCTCGGGCCGGCGGGCATCGAATGTGGCGACCATTCCCCGGGTTTGGGTGATCACCTCGTCCAGGCTGTCGTTGTGCTGGGCCAGGTTCTTGGCCACCGCGTTCAAGTTGTTGATCACCTCTCCAAGTTCCTGATCCCGGCCGGCGAAGGAATCGGTCAACTGCGAGGTCTGGTCGACGAGGGCGACGATCGAGGCGTTGTCGCCCTGCAGCGAGGCGATCACGCCTTTGGTGAGATTGTCGGCGTCCCGGGGATTGAGCACGCTGAACAGCGGCTCGTAGCCGTTGAGCAGGGCCCCGACATCGAACGACGGATCGGTCTGATCGACCGGGATCGTGCTACCGGCCGGAAGTGGGCCCGGATCACCGAGATTGCCCAGCGACAGCCCGAGATACCGCTGCCCGACGATGTTCTGGTAGGTCACCGAGGCGACCGTCCGGCCGTACATCGGCTGGTTGTCCTGCACCACAAACGACACCTTGGCCAACGCGCCCTGCAGTTCGATCTTCTCGACGCGCCCGACCCGCACCCCGGCCATCCGGACGTCGTCTCCCTCGCGCAGGCCGAACACGTCGGAGAACAGTGCGGCGTAGGGCACCGTCTTGCCGGCCACATCACGGCGCAGCGTGACGTAGACCAGCCACGTCAACCCGAGCGCGACCACCATAAACAGCGACAGGCCGATCATTGCACCGCGGTACTTCATCGGCCTCCCTCTCCTGAAACTGGTTGCGGCGCCTCGGCGGGCAGCAGCGGACCGTCCGGTGCCGGCGCGGCACCGGGTGCGGGAGCCGATCCGGGCACCGATGCCGCCGGCGGTGAACCGGGCGGCCGCGGGGCCACCGGCGCGACCGGCGACAGCGGCACCGGCGGAGGCGGCGTCGGCACGAGTGCGGGGTTCGCCGTCCCCGGCACCGGCCCGGCCGGTGGCATCCACGGTGGAAGCGGCGGATTCGGATCCGACAGATCGGGGTTCGGGTTGACCAACGGCGGGCCGACCGCGACGAGATTCCCGTTGGCGCCCAACGCCGTTCCAGGCGGCGGCATCAGATCGGCAGGCGGTTGATAGTTCTCCGGCAGCAACACATCCGGCAGCGACGGGCGGGTCGGCACCAGTGGGGCGGTGAAGCAGCTGGGGCCCTTGAGCCCGGAGTACTGCGGGCAGTCGGCACGGGTGTAGGCGTAGCTCGGTGTGAGCGAGAGGTTCACCCGCATGTTGCCGAAGTCGTTCTCGGGCATCCACACGTGGTCGAAGAACTTGCCCGACAGCTGGTTGAGCTTGACGAAGGCCGGCACCCAGTTGTTCGAGGTGTCCGCCAGCACGCCCAGTACCGGGGTCAGGTTCGACGTGGTCTTGACCAGTTGATCGGTGTGGTTGTCCAGCGCGGTGTGCGTGGTACCCACGGTGTTGATCCCGCCGTTGATCATCGTGTTCAGCTGCGAGCGTTGCTCGACCAGCGTGCGCATCGGCTCCACGGCCTTGTGCAGGGCGTCGAGCAGATCCGGCGCGGTCTGTTGCAACCCGTGGGTCGCATCGATCAGGGCGGAGACGGTGGTGTCGCCGGGCTCGGTCGCCACCACCGCATCGAGTTGATCGATCAACCGGTTCAATTGCGCTCCGCTGGTGAGCAATTCGTTACGACGGTTCTCGGTCGCGGCATTCACCGCGGCCAGGATGCCCACTGTCTTGTCCTCACGGCCACGACCCGTCGCGGCAAGCACATCGCGCAGCTTGCTGATCGTGGTCTGGAAAAGCACCGTGGGAAGCTCGGTGTCCTCCGGGATTTGGGCGCCCGCCGCGATGGGTGCGCCGGGGCCCCTGTCGACCAGTTGCACCGACGACACCGCGAAGACGTTGCTGGGCACCACCCGTGCGGTCACCGTGTTCGGGATGGAACCGGCGTACTCGGGTTTGAGGTCGATGTGGACGAAGTTCGGATCGCCGTTGGCGGCCGGGACGACATCGTCGACCATCCCGACGAGTACGCCGTGATACTTCACGTCGGAGCGCTGCGGCAAGCCGTCGCCGACGTTGACCAGTGCGGCCACCACCGGCACCCGGTCGTCCAGCTTGCCGGTGGCCTTCACCAGAAGGAACGTCGAAACCAGCGCTGCCACAACGAGTACCGCGGCGCCACAGCCGAGCAGCTGACGGTCGGACGGGCCCCGACCATCCATTTCCAGCGAGTTACCCATCTAGCCGCCGAACCTCGCTCCTGAATCGACCGTCCACAGCGCCATGGTGAGCAGCATGTTGACGATGACCACCACGGTGATGCTGGCACGCATGGCGTGACCGGCGGCCACGCCCACCCCTACCGGTCCGCCCGAGGCGTAGAACCCGTAGTAGCACTGCACCGTGGAGGCGATCCACACGAAGATGACCGCCTTCAGCACCGAGTAGAGGATGTCCTGCCCGGACAGCATGAGGGTGAAGTAATGCATGTAGGAACCGGTCGAGCCGCCGCTGATCAGGAAGACCACCACCTGGGTGGTCAGATAGCTGACCGCAAGGCAGAGCGCGTAGAGCGGGATCACGGCGATCACCGCAGCCATCAGCCGCGTGGTGACCAGATACGGGATCGGTCGGATCGCGATGGAATCGAGCGCGTCGATCTCCTCGGCGATGCGCATGGACCCCAGCTGCGCGGTGAATCGGCAACCGGCTTGCGTGGCGAAGGCCAGCGACGCCGCGATGGGCGCCAGCTCACGGGTGTTCACCAACGACGAGATGATGCCGGTGGCCGGACCGAGCCCGAGCAGATCGAGAAAGTTGTAGCCCTCGATACCGACGAGCGCACCCATGGTGATGCCCAGTACGACCGCGACCCCGATGGTGCCGCCGCCGACCACGAGTGAGCCGTTGCCCCAGGCGATGTCGGAGAGCAGCCGGACGAATTCACTGCGGTAGTGGCGCAGCACGATCGGTACCGCTGTCAGTGCCCGGACGAAGAACACCATCATGTGGCCCAGCCGCATCACCGGCTGGGAAGCCCGCCGGTAGAGCCGGACCCACGGCGCCAGTAGCGGTGGGACGAATGTCGAGGCCGTCACGTCACAGCCCGACCCGGGGGAACAACATGATGTAGAGCTGGCTTATCGCCACGTTGACCACCATCAGCAACAGAATCGATTCCACTACCGCTGCATTCACTGAGTTCGCCACACCGGTGGGCCCACCTTTGGTCGACAACCCCTTCTGACACGACACCACCGCGACGATGGCGCCGAAGATCACCGCCTTCACCAGAGCCACGATCATGTCGCCGGTGGTGGCGAACGAGGCGAAGGTTGCCACGAAGCTGCCGGGCGCACCGTTCTGGAAGTAGACGTTGAACAGGAAGCTGGCCAGGAAGCCGACGAAGCACACCACCCCGGTCAGCGCCACGCCGATCATGATCGCGGCGACGAAGCGCGGCACGACCAACCGCTGAATCACCGAGACACCCATGACCTCCATGGCATCGGTTTCCTCACGCATGGTCCGCGAACCCAGGTCGGCGGTGATCGCCGACCCCACCGCGGCGGCCATGAGAACAGCTGCGACCAGTGAGGCGGCCTGCCGGATGACCGCCAGGCCACTGGCCGCACCGGCCAGTGAGGTCGCGCCGACCTGGCCGGCCAAGAGCGCGAACTGGATCGAGAGGGTGACGCCGATCGGCAGGGCCACCAGCACGGTGGGCAGCACGGCGGTGCCGGCCATGAACGCGCCCTGCCGGATGAACTCCTGCCACTGGAAGCGGCCCGTCACAAGGTCGAGGAACAGGATCTGGACGGTGCGGACGCCGAGCACGAACTGGTCCCCGACCGTGGCGAGCGACGCCAGCGGATGACGCCGGGCGTAACCGGTGGCCCAATTCTCGATGGCGTCGATTCCCCGCTCCGGTTCGACCCCATCAGAAACGCTCTCAGGCGGCGCCGTCATCCTCTCTCATTAAGCAGCAGAACCAGCAAAGATCAACCCTCCCCAAACCGAGGTACGGCCGCTCTCGGCCGAATAACTCGCATTGGATGGCACCGTAACGTCGAGACTCGATCCCCGTCAACGTTTTGCCGAATTATCATTCACTTAGCGAGATGGGCTCATCAATTTCCGGCAAACCACCCGCCGCCACCATCGCGTAGCCAGCACCGCTCGAACGGGCGGGCGATGCCTTGTCACTTCCCGTATTACGTGTAAATACAGTGCATTCAGGCGGTTGCGAGGGTGATCAACATTGACGCCGGCGCAAGTGCCGCGCTCTGACCGGCCGAGGGTTCGTGCCGCATGGACGAACTCACCACGGAATCCGTGCCCGGTATGGCCATTAACTTTGCCGATCGTGTCGAAACTGTGGAAAAGCTGTCGGATTTTTGCCGACGACGGGGCCGCGTCGGCCGGCTCACCGCCCGCGCCGAAGTCTACTGACTACGCGCGATGTCAGTCGGGTTTCGCAACATCTCGTCCGCGCCGGATTCCCGGTTCGCCTGCGCCACGATCGCGGACAGCAGACCGGGCATGGCGGCGTCCACGTCATGCGCGCGCAACTGCTGATAGACGTGACCCTCACTGATCACCCGTTCGGTGAGGCCGGCGTCGCGCAGGATGTTGAAGTGGTGGGTGGCCGTCGACTTGTTGATGCCGTCATAGAGCGCCGCGCATTTCACCGGCTCGCCGGCGTCGTGTAGACGACGCACCATCTCGAGCCGCACAGGATCCTGCAGAGCTGCCAGCAACTGCGGCAACGTGCCCACCCGACACGGCGCCTCGACCGTCGGAGCATCTGCCATGCGTGTCCCCCCGCCGCCAGAAATAAGTTTGATGAACGTCAAACCCAGCGTAGGCTCGGCCGGGTTCGATGAATATCGAACCTACCGGACGGGGAGTGGCGATGGCGCGGATTTCGGCGGAGAACGTCCTCGGGCGGGAGGTCGAGCAGGGCCAACGCTGGGCCTATCCACTGCTGCTCATCTTCAGCGGCGTGGCACTGGGAGTCTCGGGCCTGCCGGCACCCCTGTACGGAATCTACGAAACCGCCTGGCATCTCACGCCGCTGGCCACCACGGTCATCTTCGCGGTGTACGCGCTGGCTGCGCTGGCCGCCGTCCTCATCTCCGGCCGCATCTCCGACGTGATCGGCCGCAAGCCCGTGCTCGTCGGCGCCCTGATCGCCATGCTCATCGGACTCGGCGTGTTCCTGGTCGCCGACAACATGGCCCTGCTCCTGCTGGCCCGCACCATCCACGGCGCGGCCATCGGTTCGATCGTGGTGGTCGCCGCCGCCGCACTACTGGACCTGCGCCCGCACCGCAGTGTGCGCTCGGGACAACTCAGCGGCGTCGCCTTCAACATCGGCATGACGGTGGCGATCATCGGCTCCGCCGTCCTCGCGCAGTACGCCCCGCACCCGCTGCGCACCCCGTACGCCGTCGTCGCGGTGATCTGCGTGCTCGTCGGCGTCGGCGTGCTGGCGCTGCGCGAAACCCACACCACCCGCTCCCCCGGCCCCATCCGGATCTCGAAACCCGCTGTGGCCAAGGAAATTCGGTCAGACTTCTGGTTCGCCGCACTCGGCGCCATGGCCTCGTGGTCGGTCCTGGGTGTACTGCTGTCGCTGTATCCGTCGCTGGCCGCCCATCAGACCCACATCGAGAACCTGGTGTTCGGCGGCGGAGTCGTGGCCATCACCGCGTTCTCCGCAGCGATGGCCCAACTGGCCACCACGCGCATCCCGGCACACCGTTCCGCGATCATCGGCGACATCGGCATGGCGGTCGCCCTGATGCTGACCATTCCGGTGCTGCTCACCCACTCCTGGCCCCTGGTGTTCGTCGCGGCAGCAATGCTCGGTGCGACGTTCGGGCTCGGGTTCGGCGGATCGCTGCGGCACCTGTCCCATGTCGTCCCGGCCGACCAGCGCGGCGAAACCATGTCCGCGTTCTACCTGCTGGCCTACACCGCCATGGCCGTCCCGACCCTGCTGGCCGGCTGGGCCGCCACCCGCTGGGACCTGGCCACCGTCTTCCCGTGGTTCGCCGGCGCGGTGTCGACGGCATGCCTGACGGCCGCGATCATCGGCGCGCTGAGCCGACGCAGAACCGCCACCGGCTGACCCAGTTCGACAAGTTGCGCTCAGCAACGGGGTCTCGGCAATACGCTGATCGCCATGGCACCAGCGCAACGCGAACCGAACGTCGTCGTCCTCGGCGGCGGGTCTTGGGGCACCACCGTCGCCTCCATCTGCGCCCGGCGCGGGCCGACGCTGCAGTGGGTGCGCTCGGCGGAGACCGCCGAGGACATCAACGACAACCACCGCAACTCGCGTTACCTGGGCAACGAGGTGGTTTTGCCCGAAAGCCTCAAGGCCACCAACGATTTCAACGAGGCGGCCAACTGCGCCGATGTGATCGTGATGGGCGTCCCGTCCCACGGCTTCCGCGGGGTCCTCACCGAGCTGGCCCGGGAACTGCGTCCGTGGGTGCCGGTGGTCTCCCTGGTCAAAGGCCTGGAACAGGGCACCAACATGCGAATGAGCGAGATCGTCGACGAGGTGCTGCCCGGGCATCCGGCCGGCATCCTGGCCGGGCCGAACATCGCCCGCGAGGTCGCCGAGGGCTATGCCGCCGCCGCAGTGCTGGCCATGCCCGACCAACATCTGGCCGCGAACCTGGCACAGTTGTTCCGCACCAAGCGTTTTCGCACCTACACCACCGACGACGTGGTGGGCGTGGAGATGGCCGGGGCCCTCAAGAACGTCTACGCCATCGCCGTCGGCATGGGCTACTCACTGGGCATCGGCGAGAACACCCGCGCGATGGTGATGGCCCGCGCGGTGCGAGAGATGGCCAAACTGGGCGAGGCCGTCGGCGGCCAGCGCGACACATTCGCCGGCCTGGCCGGCATGGGAGACCTCATCGTCACCTGCACCAGCCAGCGCAGTCGCAACCGCCATGTCGGCGAACAACTGGGATCGGGCAAGTCCATCGACGAGATCATCGCGTCGATGAATCAGGTCGCCGAGGGCGTCAAGGCAGCCAGCGTGATCATGGAGTTCGCCGACAAGTACGGGCTCAACATGCCCATCGCCCGCGAGGTCGACGCGGTGATCAACCACGGCGCGAAGGTCGAGGACGCCTACTACGGGTTGATGGTCGAGAAGCCCGGCCACGAGGTGCACGGCTCGGGGTTCTGATTTTCTGCGCCGAGAGTGACGCCGTGGTCGCTCAGCGTCGCTGACGACGACCTCTACCTCGCTTTCGCGGAACCGGGTTCGACGCCGCGCACGGCGGCGCGGAAGTCCTCCGCCCCGACCGGTGGGGCGATGGTCCAGAGCACCTCGGCCTCGCCTTCGGTCGGGTTGTGCCAGTCATGCAGTTGGGTCGCCCCGAAGGTCATGCTGTCGCCGGTGTCGAGCAAGGTGGTCTGGCCCTCGACGGTGATACTGAGCCCGCCCTTGAGCACGTAGACGAAAATCGTTGCGGCGTCGAGTCGGTAGGCCCCGCCCGAACCACCGCCCGGCCGCATGATGGTGTGCATCACCTGCACATGGTGTTCGGACTTCGGGGTCAGCAACTCTTCCCTGACCCCGTGGCCGCCCATCTCCAGCGGCGCGCCGGCCCCGCTGCGCACCACCGGCGCCGAGGGGTACTCGAACAGATCGCCGATGCCGATCCCCAAGGCGTCGCAGATGCGCATCAGCACCGGGACCGACACGTTGGTCATCCCCCGCTCGGCCAGGCTCAGGAAGCCCTTGGTCACCTCGGCCCGGGCGGCCACCTCCGTCAGGCTCAATCCGCGCTGACCACGGAACTCACGCAGCCGTGCCCCGGCTCGTCCCATCCCGGTCTCCGTGCCGGTCTGGCCTCCGTCCGCCACTGAACCTCCCCCTTCCTGTTGACGCCCATTCGTTTAGTGGTGTAAAACACATCCATCGTTTTATGGCATTGAACCCTACACGTGGCGGTGCCCCTCCGAAGCACAGAAAGGCACGCGGTGTCTGCACCTGCAACCGAGCCCAACAGCGAGTCGACGCGCATCCAGGCCGCCGTCCTCGACGGCAACGGAACCATCAGCATCGAGCGCGTCGACCTCGCTGCGCCCGGCCCCGGCGAAGTGCGGGTCCGGATCGCCGCGGCCGGCGTCTGCCACTCCGACCTGCACGTCACCACCGGAGCCTGGGACGTCCCAGCGCCGGTGGTGCTGGGACACGAAGGATCCGGCGTGGTCACCGCGGTCGGCCCCGGCGTCGACGACCTCGAACCCGGCGACCATGTGGTGCTCAGCTGGGTGCCCGGCTGCGGCGATTGTCGCGCCTGCCAGGCCGGCCGTCCGGCCCAGTGCGCGCTCGTGGCGTCGGTCGTGGCCACCGGCGGCACCCTGTACGACGGAACCACCCGGCTGTCCAACGAGCGCGGCCAGATCCACCACTACCTCGGGGTGTCCTCCTACGCCGAGCAGGTCGTGGTCCCCCGCAGCGGCGCGATCAAGGTCCGCAAGGATGCGCCACTGGAAGACATCGCGATCGTGGGCTGTGCGATCGCCACCGGAGTGGGCGCGGTGCGCAATACCGCAGGCGTACAACCTGATTCGACCGTCGCGGTGATCGGCTGCGGCGGAGTGGGCCTGGCCTGCGTCCAGGGCGCCAGGCTGGCCGGCGCCTCACGCATCGTGGCAGTGGACGTCGTCGCCGAAAAGCTCGACCTGGCACGCAAACTCGGTGCCACCGACACCGTCGACGCCTCGACGGTCGAGGACGTCGTGGCAGCCCTGCGTGAGATACTGCCCGACGGATACGACTACATCTTCGACGCCATCGGCAAGATCGCCACCACCGAGCAGGCCATCGCGGCACTGGGCCTCGGCGGAGCCGCGGTCATCGTGGGCCTGCCGCCGGCCGGCGAGCGGGCCAGCTTCGACCCGCTTGCACTGGCCGAGGCCGATCAACGGATCCTGGGCTCCAGTTACGGCTCGGCGGTGCCGGAGCGCGACATCCCGCAGCTGGTCGACGAGGTGATGGCGGGCAACCTCGACCTGGCCTCGATGATCTCCGCCCGGCGGCCCCTGGCCGAAGCCGCGGCCGCCCTCGATGATCTGGCCGCCGGCCACGCTCTGCGCCAACTCCTCGTCCCGAACGCCTGAGAAGAATCGAGATCCCAAGTGACTGAAGATCTCCAGACCCGGGCCGAGACCCCGACCGGGGACGCGGGCCTTCGCCGCGGGGTGATGGGCGGCGGCGAACTGGCCGCGCAGGCCATCGCCAACATCGCACCCAGCGCCGTCATCGCGTTCACCGCTGCCGCCATCTACACCACCGCCAGTAACGGCACCTGGGTCTCGTTCGCGCTGGCCACCGTCGTCATCCTTTCGGTGGGCTACTGCATCTCGCAGTTCGCGAAGCGCCGCTCGAGTGCGGGCTCGCTCTACAGCTATGCCGCGACCGCGCTGGGGCCGTTCGGCGCCTACCTGACCGGCGTCAGCCTGATCATCGGATGCTTCGGCATCGCCGCGGGTTCACTGAGCGGCTCGGTGGCCTACACCGCCACCCTGCTGAACCAACTCGGTATTCCGGTCCACGGGGTGGCTGCGCAGATCGTCCTCGCCGCCATCCTCGGTGCGCTGGCCACTTTGTTCACCATCCGCGGCATCCGGCTGTCCGCCCGGGTTTCGCTTGTGCTGGAACTGGTTTCGCTGTCGATCATCACCCTGCTGCTGGTCTTCACCCTGGTGCACCTGGGGGCGAACGCTTTCGATGCCGACCAGTTCGACCTGAGTGGCGCCAAGCCGTCGGGTATCGCGGTGGGCATGGTGTTGGCGATCCTGGGCTTCGTCGGATTCTCCAGCGCCGACGCCTTGGCCCGCGAGGCCAAAGATCCCTACCGCGCGGTGCCGCGGGCCATCATGTGGAGCGCCGCCGGCGTGGGTGTGCTGTATGTCTTCGCCGCCTACACCCAGGTGGCCGCGCTGGGCCCCGACCTCGGCGAATCCGCCCAACCGCTCAACGATCTCGCAACCCTGGTCGGCATGCCGGGCTGGTTCAACCCGATCCTCAACTTCGGTATCGCCGCATCGTTCTTCGCCGTCGTGGTCGCGCCGATGAACGTCATCGGCCGCATCCTCTACGTGATGGGCAAGGAGGGTGTGGTTCCGTCGGCGATCGGCCGGACCCACCCGACGCACCTGACCCCGCACCGCGCGCTGATCTCGGTCAGCCCGCTGGTGATCGCGGTGCCCGTGGTCCTGTACCTGGTGGGCGTCGACGCGATGAACGTCGTGACCTGGGTGGACACCTACGGAACCTACGGCTACATGGTCGCCTACGCGGCCGCCGCGATCGCGGCCGTCGTCTTCCTGCGCAGTATCAAAGTCCGTGTTCCGCTGGTCTGGCCGGCCGCCGCGCTGGCCATCGGATCAATGGCATATGTGTTCTACGCCAACGTGTATCCGGTGCCGGCCTACCCGCTCAACGTGATCCCGTGGCTGTTCCTGGCGACGGTTGCCGCCGCGCTGGCCTGGTACTGGATCCTGAGCCGTCGGTCACCGGAAGTGATCGCAAGGATCGGTACCAGCGACATGGAAACGCTCGAAGGAATCGGCTGACGCGTCGGGGGCTCAGCCGATCTGGAAGGTGGGCTTGAAGTCCGACTCCTGCTCACCGATGACGAAGCTGCCCGCCGGGCTGATCACGAAACCCGCCTGATTGCGCCCGTCGATGCATGAGGTGGTCACCCCGTCGGTGCCGCAGCTCACCGTCTGATAGCTGAGCCGCGAATTCGGCGGCAACGGCTTGGGGTTCTCGACGACGGCGAAGACCGGGGCCGGCGAACTGGCGAACCCGGGTACTCCCGGCCCGCCGCTGACCAGGTTGGCCCCGTTGGGCGCGGCCGGGATCGGTCCGCTGCAGCCGTAGCTACCGTTGCGCTGAATCACGCAGGTGATGCCGTCGGGGACGCTGAACGCGTACCAGGTCTTGTCCATCACCGCGTATTCGGAGGTCTTGACCGGTGCGTACGCGTTGACGTTCGGGGCGGCCGGCGCGGGCTCCGGCTCAGCTTGCGCGACCCCTGGCACGCTCATCACCGCCGCTCCCGCGGCGCTCACCAGGCCAATCACCACTCTGCTCAGCACGCCGCCACCCTAACCTGGGGCGAGTGGACGGTCCACCGCTCCGGGGCGGGGCTGGGGCTACTTGCCCTGCCCGCAGGCGAGGTCGACGTAGACCGTCGTGTAGCGGACGCGCTCCTCGGTGTTGCCCCGCGGCGCGGCCTTGAGTTCGGTGATGTCGCGGCCGGGACGGACCGCCTTGACGTTGCAGTCACTGATCGACCCACTGCCGACGCGGGACAGGATGACTCGGTAGCCCTCGTCCTCCAGCTGCTTGATGGTCTGCTGGGCCGACCCTGTGCCACCCGGCGCAGCGGCGGCCGGGGCTGCCAGCGCGCCCAATGCCAGACCGGCTCCCACGGAGGCGATGGCAACAGTTTTCCAGATGTTCATCATTGAATTACCTGGCCTTTCTCTTGCTGAGGTAGTTCCAGCCTAAAGAGCCATTTCACCAGGGTCCATCAACTCATATTGAACACATACGAATTACTGCATACGGCTCGGCCGTCAAAGAATATTCAGGGCTAATTCATATTTTTTGCATGGGCGGCAAGCGTCTCCGGCGCGACGTCGGCGGCGAGCGGGAGCCGCACAGTAAACACCGTGTGACCAGGCCTTGAGTCGACCGCGACGGTGCCCTGGTGGGCCTCGATGATCGAGGCCACGATAGCCAGCCCCAACCCGGTACTACCCAATTCCCGCGACCGTGATTTGTCCGCCCTGACAAACCGGCCAAAAAGATTCGGCAACAATTCTGCATCAATTCCGGGGCCGTCATCGACGACCGTCAATTCGGCGAATTCTCCGGCCTCGGTCAATGCAATGGTGACCGTCACACCGGGCGGTGTGTGTATCCGGGCGTTCGTCAACAGATTGCTGATCACCTGATGCAGCCGGGCCAGGTCTCCGCGCACCCACAGCGGATCGTCGGGCAGCTCGGCCACCCAGTGATGTTCGGGTGCGCCCACCGCCACGTCGTTGATCGCGTCCACCACCAGATCGCTCAGGTCGATGTCGTCGGTCTCCAGTTCCTGACCTTCACTCAATCGCGACAACAGGAGCAGGTCGCTGACCAGCCCGGTCATCCGCCGCGCCTCGGCCTCGATGCGGGCCAGGGCATATTCGGTGGTCGGCGGCAGGTTCGCGCTGTCCTGCCGGGTGAGCTCGGCATAGCCCTGGATCGCCGCGAGTGGCGTGCGCAGCTCGTGGCTCGCATCGGTGAGGAACTGTCGCGTGCGCCGGTCGGAGTCGGCCAGCGCGGCCAGCGCGCTGTCGACGTTGGCCAAGAGCTGGTTGAGCGTGTCCCCCACCAGGCCGACCTCGGTGTCCGGATCGGTGTCCTTGTCCCGCACCCGTGTCGTGATGCGGTGATCTCCACCGTCCAACGGCAATTTCGCCACCTTGGCCGCGGTGGCCGCCACCCGGCTCAACGGCCGCAGTGCGTAACGCACCACCGCGACCGTGCCCAACGCAGTGACGATCAGGGCGATGACGATCATCACCCCGACGGTCACCGTCTTGCGGGCGATCACCATGTTGGCGCTGTCCAGCGACACCCCGGAGACCAGCATGTCGCCGTTACCCGCAGGCAGACTGGCCAATCGATAGGAGCCCAGCACCGGAAGCTTCACCGTGCGGGGCTGCTCGTCGCTCCAGTCGTACTGATCGAGAGCAGCGGTCACCGCTGCCGGCGCGGGGTGCGGCTCACCGTCGGAGAACACCGCCGACTGGATCACCTCGCCGTCGTGCAGCACCGCGATCAGGTTGCCCGGAGCCTGTCCGACGAACGCCGTGAGCGCCTCGGTGTCGGACGCGAGCTCGTGATCGGTCCGGCTCTCCCGCCATTTCTCAAGGGAATGGCTGAACGCCGCCAACGACCGCGACACCTCGGTGTCGCTCATCGTCGTCACATAGGTGTGCAAGCTGTACACGGACAACGCGCCGACGGCGAACAGCACCACGGTGACGAGCGCACTGACGCCCAGTACCAATTGCCGGCGCAGTGAGCGCGGCCCCCAACGCCTGGGCGGCATCAGTGGGTCACGAGGCCGGGCGCAGCATGTAGCCGACGCCACGCACGGTGTGGATCATCGGTTCGCGGTCGGTATCGACCTTTTTGCGCAGGTAGGAGATGTAGAGGTCGACGATGCTCGACTTTCCGCCGAACCCGTAGTTCCACACCCGGTCGAGGATCTCGGCACGGCTCAGCGCACGGCGCGGATTCCGCATCAGGTAGCGCAGCAGCTCGAACTCCGTCACGGTGAGGTTGATCGGCTCACCGCCACGGGTCACCTCGCGGCTGGCTCCGTCGAGCACCATGTCGCCGACCTTGAGGGTCTCGTCGGCCGGCGGTGTGGTGTGACTGGAGCGGCGCAGCAACCCACGCAGCCGGGCCACCAGCTCCTCGAGGCTGAACGGCTTGGTCATGTAGTCGTCGGCACCCGCGGTCAGGCCGGATACCCGGTCAAGCACCGAATCCCTGGCGGTCAGGAACAGCGTGGGCGTGTAGCCGTCGGCCTCACGGACCCGCTGCAGAATCTGCAACCCGTCGATATCGGGCAACATGATGTCGAGGACCACGACGTCAGGTTCGATCTCGTCGAACTTGGCCACGGCATCATGGCCGTTGTGGGCCACGTCGACCTCCCAGCCCTCGTAGTGCAGGGCCATCTTCACCAGGTTGGTCAGCGCCGGCTCATCGTCGACCAGCAGTACGCGAATCGCAGACCCGTCGGCGCGATGGATCTTCGGCAACTGTCCGAGGATGGCCTGGCGCGGTTGCTGGGCACGGGGGGAAACGGACATCGTCGTCATATTTCCATTGTGCGGAGTACACAGACCGTTGTCACGGAGTTCATATGGAGTTCTAAGGGAATGCCGTTCACCCACCGGTCCCTATGACTCACATCACCTTCATATGAAATGGTGATCCAACCGAGATTCGGTGCAATGCATATCTTTTCGAAACAATTTGGTGAACACTTGGTGCCGCACCACTGATGTGCCAAACGGTTTTCCCTGCACACCAGTCATATTCACCGAATGACACACCAATGAAACATTTGGGTTCTCTATGCATGGCACAAACTTCCTTGCGCCTGCTTACAGCGATAAATACTCTCGCCCATAGCAATTGGGTGTTGCCGAGCTACATCTGAACTCAGCCGGCTTGTGTCGCGCTGTGCTCCAACACCTTTCGAAGTTGTTCACCGACAACGGCGTCAATAACTTTGCGCGGACCTGCAACGCGGCGGGTCCGCGCATGACCATCTCCACACGGAGGAGTGCAATGCAGCAAACGACTGATTTCGCAGAACGGGCCCGGGCCGTTCTGCGATACGACCTACCCGCCTCGCTGGTGGTGTTCCTGGTCGCCCTGCCGTTGTCCCTGGGCATCGCTGTGGCCTCCGGCGCCCCGGTACTCGCCGGGATCATCGCCGCGATCGTCGGCGGCATCCTCGCCGGCGCCCTCGGCGGGTCCCCGCTGCAGGTCAGCGGCCCCGCGGCCGGCCTCACCGTGGTGGTCGCCGGGCTCATCTCGCAGTTCGGCTGGGCCGTCACCTGCGCCATCACCCTGTGCGCCGGCGTGCTCCAGATCCTCTTCGGACTGAGCCGGGTGGCACGCGCCGCACTGGCCATCTCCCCCGTCGTGGTGCACGCGATGCTGGCCGGCATCGGCATCACCATCGCCCTGCAGCAGATCCACGTGCTGCTCGGCGGCAGCTCCAACAGCTCTGCCTGGGCCAATGTCACCGAACTGCCAGGTCAGCTGATGAACGCCCACGGCCACGGCGTCATCCTGGGCGCACTGGTGATCGCGATTCTGGTGGGGTGGCGCTGGGTGCCTGCCCCGATCAAGAAGGTTCCCGGTCCGCTGGTGGCCATCGTCGGCGTCACCGCACTGTCGTTGCTGCCGACGTTCGGTGACGTCACCCGCATCCAGATCAACGGCTCCCTGCTGGACGCGCTGGCCCTGCCCAGCCTGCCCGACGGCAACTGGGGCGCGTTCGCCGCAGGCGTCCTCACCATCGCGTTGATCGCCAGCGTCGAGAGCCTGCTGTCGGCCGTGTCGGTCGATCGCATGCACACCGGACCGCGCACCAACTTCGACCGCGAGATGATCGGCCAGGGCACGGCCAACATGGTCTCGGGCGCCATCGGCGGCCTGCCCGTCACCGGCGTGATCGTGCGCAGCTCGACCAACGTCGCCGCCGGCGCCCGCACCCGCGCCTCGGCCATCCTGCACGGCGTCTGGATCCTGATCTTCGCGGTGCCGTTCGCCGGTTTGGCCCAGATGATCCCGACCGCCGCACTCGCCGGCCTCCTGATCGTCATCGGCTGCCAGCTGGTCAAGCGTGCTCACATCGAAACCGCCAGGCGCACAGGCGACCTCGCGGTGTACGCCGTCACGGCAGCGGGTGTGGTGTTCCTCAACCTGCTCGAAGGTGTGCTGATCGGCCTGGCGCTGGCGGTCGCACTGACCGTGTGGCGGGTGGTGCGCACCAACATCGTGTCCGAATCCACCGGCGAGAACACCTGGCGCGTCGCCATCGAAGGCTCGTGCACCTTCCTGTCCCTTCCGACGCTCACCAGCGCACTGGGCAAGGTGCCGACCGGCTCGTCGGTGACCGTGGAGCTGTCGGTCGACTTCATCGACCACGCCGCGCACGAGACGATCGAAGAGTGGCAGCGCCAGCACGTGGCCACTGGCGGCACGGTCGACATCCACGATGTCGGCGCCGTCGAGATGGCCAGCGCGGTGGCCGGGCCGCCGATGCGCGGCTTCACGCCGTTCGACAAGCGTTCCGGCGTGGTGCCGTGGAGCTCGTGGCAGCGCGAGGAGGTGTCGTCAGTCCTGCACGGCCTGGCCGCCTACCACCGTCGCACCGCCCCGGTGCTGCGCCCGCACATGCAGGAGCTGGTGCACGCCCAGCGGCCCGAGACGCTGTTCCTCACCTGCGCCGATTCGCGGGTGGTGCCCAACGTCATCACCAGCAGCGGGCCGGGTGATCTGTTCACCGTGCGCAACGTCGGCAACATGATCCCGGCCGGCCAAGCCGACGCGTCGATCGAGGCGGCCATCGCCTTCGCCGTCGACAAGCTCGAGGTCAGCTCGATCGTGGTGTGCGGACACTCCAGCTGCGGTGCGATGACCGCGATGCTCGGCAAGACCGACGCGGGTGACAAGCATCTGGAATCGTGGCTGGCCCATGGCAATCCGTCGATCGAGGCGTTCGACGACGGCCGCCACCCGGTGGCGCAGTCAGCGGCGGAGGCCGGCTTCGGCATGGTCGATCAGCTGTCGATGGTCAACATCGCCGTGCAGGTGCAGACGCTGCAAGCTCACCCGCTGGCCCGTCGCGTCAACGTCATCGGCCTGTTCTACGACATCGCCAGCGCCGGCGTGTTGCGGGTGACGCCCACCCACATCGAGACCCTGGCCGACGCTGCGTAGGTAGGTTCCCTTCCCCTGGCACCGCGAGCGTGCGTGTCTGCTGCCCGACACACCGGATTTCGGCAGCAGTTCACGCACGCTCGCGGTGTTTGTCTGGGTGAGATGTCCTCGGCAACTTCGTCAAAGCTCTTGACGGTCCTGGCGGGCACCTTGAGCTGGGAGAGCATCCCGAACCAACTTCGGCGCCCGGCGCGTGGACGGCCGTGCCCCGCCGGTGGCGATCTCACGTCGCACACTCGCGCCGCGCGAGCGTGCGCCAAGCGCCGACAGAAAGAACCGCGAGCGGCGTGTCGGGCAGCAGACACGCACGCTCGCGGTGAAAAGGAGGTGAAATGGATCAGTAGTGACCGGGGCCGCGGCCGGCCATGTCCTCCAGGCGGCGGATGCGGTCGTCGATCGGCGGGTGCGTCGAGAACAGCTTGCCGATCCGCTCACCGGCCCGGAACGGGCTGGCGATCATCAGGTGCGCCTGATCGGCCAACTGGGGCTGCGGAGGCAGCGGTGCTGCTTCGACGCCACCGGAGATCTTGCGCAACGCCGACGCCAATGCCAGTGGATCACCGGTTAATTCGGCGCCGGACTGGTCGGCCTGGTACTCACGCTGGCGGGACACCGCCATCCGCACCACCGTGGCCGCGATCGGGCCCAGCAGCGAAACCAGCAGCATGGCAAGCGGATTCGTACCCTCACGGTTACCGCCGAACATCCCCGCGAACATGGCCATATTGGCCAGGGCGGTGATCACCGACGCCATCGCGCCTGCCACACATGAGATCAGGATGTCGCGGTTGTAGACGTGGGAGAGCTCATGCCCGAGAACCGCACGCAACTCACGCTCGTTGAGGAGCTGCAGAATGCCGGTGGTACAGCACACCGCGGCATTGCGTGGGTTGCGGCCGGTGGCGAATGCGTTCGGGTTGGCGGTGTCGGAGATGTATAGGCGCGGCATCGGCTGATGCGCCGTGGTGGCCAACTCCCGGACGATCCGGTAGATCTCGGGCGCCTGCACCTCGGTGATCGGCTGGGCGTGCATCGCGCGCAGCGCCATCTTGTCGCTGTTGAAGTACACGTAGACGTTCATGCCGACGGCGAACAGCACCGCCAGGTACATCACGTTGCGGCCGAACAACGAACCGACGAACACAATCAGCGCCGAAAAACCGACCAGCAACAGGAATGTCTTGATTCGGTTCGCGTGCGGGTTCCACGTCATCGCAGTTTCCTCCTAGGCAACTACTCGGCAACCATCGCTGATTAAACGCTCAGTTACCGTCCGTGGTTCCGGAATCAGCCGTGACGGTTGACCGTGTAGTCCACGAGAGTGGCCAGCGCGTCACGCCCCGGCCCGGCCGGAAGGCTGGCCAGCTCGTCACGGGCCTGCGTCGCGTACTCGGCCACTGTCTCCTTGGCGCGCGCCATCCCGGTCGACCGGCGCAGCAGGGTAAGCGCCTCGGCCACGTCCTCTTCCCGCTCCACGGGGGTGGCCAGCAACTCGCGCAGCCGGTCCGAATCCGGCCCCGACTCACGCAGCGCGTACAGCACCGGCAGGGTGTGCACGCCTTCGCGCAGGTCAGTGCCCGGAACCTTGCCCGATTCATCGGGATCGCTGTCGATGTCGATGATGTCGTCGGAGATCTGGAACGCGGTGCCCACGATCCCGCCCAGCCGGTGCAACCGCTCGACCTGCTCGGCATCGGCACCAGAGAACGTCGCGCCGAACCGTCCCGATGCAGCGATCAGGCAGGCGGTCTTCTCGTAGACCACCTTGAGGTAATGGTCGACGGAGTCGGCATGCTCGGCCGCGCCGCGGGTCTCACGCATCTGACCGGTCACCAATTGGGCGAATGTGTCAGCAATCACACGCACGGCGTCCGGTCCCAGCCGGGAAACCAGCCGCGAGGCCGTGGCGAACAGATAGTCACCCGCCAGGATCGCGATGTTGTTGCCCCACCGGGCGTTGGCACTCGGTGCCCCGCGCCGCATCTGGGCCTCGTCCATGACGTCGTCGTGATACAGCGTCGCCAGGTGCACCAGCTCGATGACCGCACCGGCGATCGCGACGTCCGGATCGTCGGGCCGAGGCCCCAGGGACGCCGCGAGCACGGTGAACAGCGGCCGGAACCGCTTGCCACCCGCCTGGAACAGATGCTGGACCGCCTCGGCCATGAGCTCGTCGGCTTTGCCCAGCTCGTCAGACATCAGTTGTTCGATCCTGGCGACGCTGTCCCGGACGTCGGCGGCGAACGCCGCGTCCCCGAAATCAACGCCTGCCACCACAGTCGCTGGTGTCCTCATTCGTCCAACATACTGGGAGCAATGGATATCAAGTCAGACGTGGTCGTCGTCGGCGCGGGACCGGCCGGGTCGGCGGCCGCCGCGTGGGCGGCCCGAGCCGGTCGTGACGTGCTCGTGGTCGACGCGGCACAGTTCCCCCGGGACAAATCCTGCGGCGACGGACTCACGCCGCGCGCCGTTGCCGAACTGGAACGTCTCGGCATGGGCCCGTGGCTCGACACCCGGATCCGGCACCACGGCCTGCGGATGTCGGGGTTCGGCGCCGACGTCGAGGTGGCGTGGCCCGGGCCGTCGTTCCCGTCCACCGGGAGTGCGGTCCCGCGCACCGAACTCGACGACCGGATCCGCTCGGTCGCCGCCGACGACGGCGCCAAGATGCGCTTGGGCGCCAAAGTGGTTGGAGTCAACTATGACTCACGTGGACGGGTCGAATCTGTGCAGCTCGACGACGGCGCCACCATCGGCTGCAACCATCTGATCGTCGCCGACGGAGCCCGTTCCACTCTGGGCCGCGTGCTGGGCCGCACCTGGCACAAGGAAACCGTGTACGGCACGGCTATCCGCGGCTACCTCGCCACGCCACGCGCCGACGAGCCGTGGATCACCTCGCATCTGGAGCTGCGCTCGCCGGAAGGCCAGGTGCTCCCCGGCTACGGCTGGATCTTCCCGCTGGGCAACGGTGAGGTGAACATCGGTGTGGGAGCCCTGGCGACGGCCAAGCGTCCCGCCCACGCGGCTCTGCGGCCGCTGCTGTCGTATTACACCGAGTTGCGTCGCGAGGAATGGGGATTCTCCGGGGAGCCACGGGCCGCGCTGTCGGCGCTCCTGCCGATGGGCGGGGCGGTGTCCGGGGTGGCCGGGCCCAACTGGATGCTCGTCGGCGATGCGGCAGCGTGCATCAACCCGCTCAACGGCGAGGGCATCGACTACGGGCTGGAAACCGGCCGGTTGGCGGCCGAGCTGTTGGGGTCCGGCGACTATTCACAGGCCTGGCCGGCACTGTTGCAGGACCACTATGCCCAGGGCTTCTCGATCGCCCGAAGGCTGGCCCTGCTGCTCACGTTGCCGCGGTTCCTGCCGGCCTCCGGACCGCTCGCGGTCCGCTCGTCGTTTCTGATGAACATCGCCGTGCGGGTGATGGGCAACCTGGTCACCGAAGAGGACGACGACTGGGTCGCGCGGGTGTGGCGGGGTGCGGGTCTGGCATCGCGTCGCCTGGATCAGCGCAAGCCGTTCAGCTGATCGCCGTCAATCTCGGCTAATCGCGGTTGAGCATCCAGATCCGGGTGGACAGCGCGGTCGCGAAGGCACACCACAGCGGATAGGGCGTGAGGATGGCGCCGGGGGCACCCTGGGCCTGCACCGCACGACGGGTCAGATCCGCACTACTGGCGGTCAGTGCCGCGGCGGTGACAGCCGCGGCGCCGAGCCTGCGCTGCGAGAAGAACACCCATGACCATGCGGCGTTGACGGCGAGATTGCCGGCCAGCGCGACCGTGTAGGCGCGAGCTTGGTCCTGGCGGCCCTCGGTGCGCAGCCGGTCGATCGTGCGGGCCGACACCACCGCGATACCGGTGTACAGGATCGGCCAGACGATCGGAAAGGCTTGTCGCGGAGGCTGAAAGGACGGCTTGCGCAGCTGCTCGTACCAATGGGACTGGGCGGGCCGGCTGGCCAGGCCGCCGACGAGCGCAGTGGTCAGTGCCGCGGTGGCCGTCTTGGCCAGAGTGATCGGTCGCATGGGCGACTACATACCCGGATTGCCTGGTCCGCACACGTGCGCGTCAGTCGCCGATTTCTACGTCTGGGTCGCGACGAGCGACTCCGAACAGCCCTTGGGTCGAAATCGGCGTGCCTGAGAGGGCTAGGCGGCCGAGTCAATCCGCGTCAGCGGTACTCACACAGGTAGGCGGTCTCAACCTCGACCCGGACCTGGAACTTGCTGTCCGCGGGCACGGTGAATTGTGTTCCGGCCGCGAAGGTTTCCCACTGCTCGCTGCCGGGCAGCTTGACGGTCAGCGCGCCGGAGACCACCTTCATGATCTCGAGCTGGGAAGTGCCGAACTCGTACTCGCCGACAGCCATGACGCCCACGGTCGCGTTTCCCTCCGGCGTGGCGAAGGCGATCGATGCGACGTCGCCGCCGAAGTACTCGTTGACCTTGAACAATGCCGCTCCTTGAATTCGGGTGAGCGGCCAGGATAGCCGGGCGAGGAACCGCCGCCGCCGGCTACACCACGTACTTGAGCACCCCGAGCATCGCGTTCTCGTCTGCCGGCTCACGGGTGCACCGCTCGAGGCCGGCCCGCAGCGCCGACGGGTCCATCCCGGTGCCGATCAGCACCAACTCGGTGCCGCTCGCGCGCCGCTTCTCGAAACGCAGCGAGCTGCCGACCAGCTGCAGCAGGAAACGCTGGGCGCCGAAGTCGACGAACCCCTTGACGCGGTACAGGCCAGCAGGGCGGTCCCGCAGAAACTCCATGAACAGGCGCGGGTTGACCGCTGCGTCGGTGCGGAAGTCGACGCTCTGATACTGGGGATGGTCGTGATCGTGCTCGTCGTGCAACAGCTCGCCGAAGGACAGCTGGGCCTGCGGCGTCCGCTCCGGCGGGTCGATCAGCAGCTGGGGATCGATGCGGGCGAAGTCGGTGGGCAGCAGCGGAACCCGGGGACTGAACTCGCGGATCTGCGCGAGCAGGCCGTCGACGTCGGCGCATGAGGACGCCTTGTTGAGCACCACCAGATCGGCGACCGGCAGCCCGTGACTCAGGTCGGGTTGCAGGCCGTCGAGGACCAGAACCAGGCCGGCGTAATGGAATCGCGGATCGTCGACGGTGACGATGGTGCGGGCGAGTGAGGCCGGTTCGGCTACGCCGCTGGCCTCCACGACGATGAGATCCAGCCGGGGTTTGACCGCCGCGAGCTTGCCCAGCATCTCGCCGACTTCCTCGCCGTCGACCGCACAGCAGATACAGCCGTTGGACAGCGACGCCATCGCATCGACCTGCCCAGCCACCAGCATGGCGTCGATGTTGACCGCGCCGAAGTCGTTGACCAGGGCACCGATCCGGACGCCGCGGCTGTTGCGCAGCAGATGGTTGAGCAGCGTGGTCTTGCCCGAGCCGAGATGCCCGGCGACCGCCAGCACGGGTACCGATCCGGTGGACGTCACCGGGCCATCGTAGGTTTATTGAGAATTGTTTTCAGTAAGGGGGTCAGGTCGGCCAGCGGGTATCGACGATGTCGAACGCGTGGGGCAGCCTGGCCCGGTACCGCGCCTTGTCGGCCGCCTTGAACGGGGCCCACCACGGCGCCTGGAACAACCCGAGGACGTTGGCCTTGGGACCCGCGTAACCCGAGGCCAGCAGTACGCCGTTGGCGGCATAGCGGCCGCCTTCGTTGGCGCCCTCCATCGTGGTGACGTTCTGGTCGGTCTTGATCCACTCACCGGCCAGGAACAGGTTGTCGATCCCGGTGACGGCCTCCGGCCGGCGCGCCCACGACCCCGGGTCCTGGATGAACAGCGGTTCGTCGTTGCGCACATTGGGCGTGCCCGAGTCGATGATCGACGGGTCGAGAAACCACGAATGCACCATCTGGTCCGTCACCACGATGCTGGTGTCGTTGAGATGGGCCTTGATCTGTGCCCAGGCCTCGGCGGCGATCTGCGGCGGGGTGCACTGCCGGGCGCTGAGCCCGTTGAAATTTCCCTGCGTGCTCCAATCCGAGATGATCGCCGACAGACAGTCTTTGACGGTGCCGTCCCCATAGGTCGTCAGCGGTCGCTTCCAGAACTGGGCCTCACTGATGGAGGTGAGCCCCCACCCGGAGTCGACGTAGTTGACGTGCCCCTTGGTGACGTCGACGCGTTCGCGCAGAAAGAACATCAGACCGTTCATCCACTCAGTGCGCAACGCCGCCACCGAGGCAAGCTTGGGATCGGCGGCGATCACGTCGGGGGTCAGCACCGCCGCGAGTTTTTCGCACGGCACCGCGGAGATGTACCAGTCGGCGACCACCGGTTGGGCCACCCCGTTGCCGTCCACCACCGTGGCCGACGCGATGTGCCTGCCGTTGGGAGTCAGCCGCGCCAGTGCCTGCCCGAGCCGGAACGTCACCCCGAGCGACTGCAGGTGGGCCACCCAGGGATCGATCCACTGGGTGCTGGTGGGGCCGTTGAGCACCCGGTCGAATCCCTTGTTGTCGATGTCGTTGCCCAGCAGCAGGATCGACCACACTGAAGCCTCGCCGACCAGCCCGATCGAATGGGCACTGGCGTCCTTGGACTTGGACGCGGCCAGGTTCCGGATGATGCCGTCGGCGAGGTAGCGGTTGTACTCCTTGCTCTTGTGGTCCGCCCCGATGAATTTCTCCCAGGTCATGTTGTCCCACTGGCCGAGCTTGCGCTCGTCGCAGCTGGTGACGTAGACCGCCAGCTTCTGCGCGGCGTACACCGCCTCCAATGGCGGCAGCCGGAACAACGTCTGGAACACCGCGGCCACCGACTCGGTGAAGGCCTTCGGGGTGATCGGGTTGGGCAAGGTCGGGATCGGAAACGGCAGCGGGATCGTCAGATCCGCCCGCCCCAACCCCGAGTGCAGGTATGACGTGGCCCGGGTCAGGTTCTGCCAGACCCCGAATGTGTTGCCGGCGAAAGGAATGCGCCGCATGGTGTCGGTGACATTGCGGTAGAAGCCCGGGAAGAACCGGAAGCCGTGCTCGGCCGGCAGCGGGCTGCCCGACGGGGACGGCGCCGGAATCGACCGCGCCTTGCCGCCCAACGCTTTTCGCTCGAACACCGTGACCCGGTACCCGCGCTCCGCCAGTTCGTGCGCGGCGGTCAGGCCGGCCACACCGGCGCCGAAGATCGCGACCGTGGAGCCCGGTGCGGCGCGCGCGGTCGCCGGCCTGCTCAGCGCGGCCGCGGCCACACCGGCCGTGGCCGTTCCGGCCAGAAATGACCTCCGCGAAATGTGACGTTCCCCAACCCCACCCGACATACCGACACCACCTCAGTTCGGCAACCCCTGTGGGCGCTAAGTTAATCGTGATTCTGCCGCGGGCCCCGCCCGACACGCCGAGTTGAATTCACGCGAAAGTAAGGCGATCAATTGATCACAAACTTGGGCCTCGCACCGTTGAAGACCTCACAAGACGGGTCGGATCGACTCGAGAATGACCATTCACTTAATTCTTGCGAACGCGTCCCGAAATGTGACATGCTCCACAGGCGACCGGGGGGTCGAAACGTGCTCCAGCACAGCCGGTGGTCACCGGTCGGCCCCGCGCATGCCACGACAAGCGGGGAAGGAACTCGATGACCTACGAGCTACCGGCGTCCAAGGGGCCCGTTCGGGACGTCCTGGTCCAGGGCGGCTACGTGCTGGGTTTCTCGGTGCAGGCGCTGGTCAGCGTCGTTACCGCGGTGGTGCGCCGGCGCCTGGTGCTCGACGAGGTCGTCAACCAGACCCTGTTCATCGGCCGGGTGTGCACCGGCCCGGCCCTGCTGCTGATGATGCCGATCGGGGTGTTCATCGCCGTGTCGGTCGGTGAGCTGGCCGGGCGCATCGGCGCCGGCGGCTACTCGGGCGCGGTGGTGGCGTTCATCATCGTCGGCCAGGCCGCGGCCCTGGTGTGCGCACTGATGATGGCCGGCGTGGCCGGTTCGGCGATCTGCACCGACCTGGGATCGCGCACCATCCGCGAGGAGATCGACGCGATGGAGGTCATGGGTCTCGACGTGATCGAGCGGCTCGTCGCACCGCGACTGGTCGCCGCCGTCATCGTGGCCCTGGCCCTGTGCTCGATCGTCACCTTCGGTGGCGTGATGGCGTGCTACCTGTACCACATCAGCGTGCAGCACCTGCCGGCCGGAACGTTCCTGGCCACGTTCAGTCAGTACGGCCAGGTGTCGGATTTCGTTATGGCACTGATCAAGTCGGCGGTGTTCGGCCTCACCGCAACGCTGGTCGCCACCTTCAAAGGCCTGCACACCAAGGGCGGCGCCGGCGGTGTGGCCAACGCCGTGAACGAAGCCGTGGTACTGGCCTTCGCCCTGGTCTTCATCCTGAACACGACCATGTCCGCGCTGTACACCGTGGTGGTTCCGGCCGTGGGCAGTTACCGATGACCGCGCTTTCCAGCAGCGCTGCCCTGCACCGGATCTCGCGACCCGCAGTCGCCGGGTACGACGCGCTCGCGGTCGCCGGTCAGCACGTCACGTTCTACGCCAAGGTCCTCGGCTCACTGCCGTATGCCCTGGTGCGTTACCGCAAGCACACCCTCGGCCAGATCGGCGAGGTCACCTTCGGCACCAGCTCCCTACTCTCCGGCGGCGGCACCATCGGCATCGTGTTCGCGATGTCGCTGGCCGCGGCGATGATGCTGGGCGTCGAGACCCAGCGCGGCCTGGACCTGGTCGGGATGAACACCCTGTCGGGGATGCTGGCCGCGATCGCCAACACCCGCGAACTCGCGCCGGTCGTGGTGGCAATCGCCCTGGCGGCCAAGGTCGGAACGGGCTTCACCGCGCAGATAGGGGCCATGCGGATCTCCGACGAGATCGACGCGCTCGACGCCATGGCACTGCGGTCCATTCCCTACCTGGTCGGCACCCGCGTACTGGCCTCGGTGGTCTGCGTCATCCCGATCTACATGATCGGCCTGCTGGCCAGCTACCTCTCCACCCGGACCGTGGTGGTGATCTTCAACGGCGCCTCCCCCGGCACGTACGACTATTTCTTCCATCTGGCCCTCGGCCCGCGGGACCTGCTCTATTCCGGGATCAAAGCCGTCGTCTTCGCGATCGTCGTCGCCCTGGTGCACTGCACGTACGGCTACTTCGCCTCGGGCGGGCCCGCCGGGGTGGGGCAGGCGGCCGGCCGGGCGTTACGCACCGCGATACTGGCCGTCGGCATCCTCGACGTGCTACTCACCTTCGCACTGTGGGGCCTGGTCCCCGAGATCCCCGGGATGGGAATGTGAAGCGCCTCAAGCGGTTCGGCAGGCGCCGCAGGTATTCGGAGCCCAGCCGGGCCAGGCTGGCGCTGCGCGGCCTGGCCGCCGCCACCGTGGCGGTAGCAGTGGCCGCGGTGCTGGTGGCCCGGGCCTCGGGACACCTGGAACGCAGTGCCGATGTGTTCGTGGGGGTTCCGGTGTCGGCCGGGCTCATCACCGGCGGGTCCCCGGTGCGCTACCACGGCGTGAACGTCGGGCGCATCGCCGACATCGAGTCGGGCACCCACACGTCCCGGGTCAAACTCGCGATCGAGCCCGACAGCCTCGGCATCATCCCGTCCTCGGCCGTCGCGCGGATCGTGCCCCGCACCTTCTTCGGCGACATCTACCTGCAACTCGTCGACCCGAAAGGCAACCGGTCGGCGACGGGCCTGAAGGCCGGCGACACCGTGTCGATCGACGACAGCCCCGATGCGATGGCCCTCTACGACGTGTTCACCAAGATCGTCGACCTGTTCTCGCAGATCAAGCCCGAGCGCATGCAGACCGCCCTCACCGCGATCAGCCAGTCGCTGCGCAACCGCGGTACCGAACTGGGCTCCACGATCGACAACCTGAGCGCCAGCGCGCAGGTGCTGACCCCGTCACTGGTGCGATTCCTCGACACCACACCGCAATTCCGGGACGTGATGGCCTCGCTGAACGCCGCCACCCCCGACATCATCTCGACGCTGTCGGCGGCGACGTCGGTGTCCAACCGGATGGTCGACGACCAGAAGAAGTTCGCTTCGGCCATCGACGGTTTCGCCCGGTTCTCGTCGGTGCTCACCTCGTTCATGTCCGATCACCGCGAACAGTTGATCACCGTGGTGGATTCGGCTGGCAAGATCATGGCGACCACTGCCGCCCAGCCGCTGGGATTGCTCGACACCCTGGCCGGCGCGCAGTCGTTCGGTGAGGCCGGCGCCAAGGTGTTCGCGACGGGTAAGTTCAACATCACCGCCGTGGCGACCTTCGCCGGGCCGATGCCGTACTCGATGCAGGACTGTCCGGTCTACGGCACCACCCAGGGCGCGCGCTGCGCCGAATCGGCACCGTCGGGCCAGGTTCCGGATCAGCCCGCCGACGTGCTGGCCCGCCCGGCCGCCGACCTTCCGGTCACCCCGTTCACGGCGCCGGCGCCGCACCTGCCGACGAACTCGTATCTGCCGCCGGGCCCCGGGCTGCCGCAGTCGGCGCCCATACCCACGGAACCGCTTCCCGCCGAAGCGGTTCCGGGATCCGCACCGGGAGCGGCGCCCGCGTCCGCGGTCGTCGACGCCGACGGCCAGGCCCACGCCCTGGCAGTGCTGCAGGACGAACTTGTACCCCCGGCCGGCGCTCCCTCGACCCAACCGAACATCGCCACGGTACTGATGCTGGGCCCGCTGGTACGCGGCACGGAAGTGCAGGTCTCATGAACCGGAACGGACGGTGGCAGTCGTGGGTCAAGCTCGGCGGCTTCAGCACGGCCGGGGTGCTCAGCGCAGTGCTGGTGATCAACACGCTGTCGGTGCCGGTGCGCGGTAGCACCGTCAACTACCAGGCGCAGTTCAGCAGCGTCGAGGGGCTCAACGTCGGAAACCCGGTGACCATGAACGGCATTCGGATCGGGCGGGTGGACTCGATCCGGTTCGCCCCCAACACCGACGGCACCAGCCGGGCCGACGTCGACATCGAGGTCAACTCCGACTTCACCCTGACCAGCAACGTCACCGCGGCGGTGCGTTACGGCGACATGCTCGGTGCCCGTTATGTGGCCCTGTCCGATCCGGGCGGCGCCATCATGGACGTCTCCACCGACGAACCGCCGGCGCGACTGGCCGCCGGGGGCGTCATCCCCCTGGCCCAGACCTCGCCCGCGGTCGATCTGACCGCACTGCTCAACGGATTCAAGCCACTGTTCGACGCGCTGGCCCCCGAACAGGTCAACACATTGACCCGGGGATTCGTCGAGACGTTCAGTGGTCAAGCCCAGACCCTGACGACGTTGCTCACCCAGATCGCCGCAATGACTTCGTCTTTGAGCAACAACGCGGGGATATTCACCCAGCTCATCGACAACATGTCGACGTTGATGCGCACGATGAACACCCGCCAGCCCCAGCTGGAGCAGATGCTCACCGGGCTCAACCGGCTCAGCGCAGCGGTGACCTCCGGTGACCGGCAGTTCGAAATGCTCATCGACCAGGGCAACGCCGTGCTGGCCACCCTGGCCAACACGGTCAACAACTCCAGTGCCGCCTACGGAGACACCATCACCAATCTCAACTCCATGCTGCAGACCTGGCAGCCCAACACCGAGGAGTTCACCAAGCTGCTGACCCGGTTGCCGGAGTTCGGCGATGCCATCAACCGGACCTCCAGCTACGGCGGGTTCGTCAGCCTGTACCTGTGCAACTTCACCCTCAAGATCCGCAGCCACGAAGCCAACATCTTCGGCTACACGCATTCAGAGGTGTGTCAGTAGATGTTTCTCGTCAAACTGATCGACCTCTTCGTCGGCGCGGTGATCTTCCTCTTCGTGAAGGATCAGCGCAAACACAACCCGTCAATCCCATTGGCGCTGGGCATGATCGGCACCATCACTCTGGTGGCCATCATGGTCGTCTCGATCGGGATTCCCCGCGCGGTCTACCACGTGCGGACCAACTCCTATGTCGCCGAGCTGGCCAATGCCAGCGGGCTGACCGGGGGCGACCCGGTGTACGTCGCCGGGGTCCCGGCCGGGCGGGTGGAGGATGTGGCCCTGGCCGTCGACCGGGTCCGGGTCGGCTTCCGGCTGGACAAGGCCCAGGCGCTCGGCAACCGCACCACGGTCACGGTGCGGCTGCGGACCGTGCTGGGTAAGCGGTTCCTCGATGTCATGCCGGCCGGAACCGTCAACGGTTTGGACTCCAACGTCATTCCGTTGTCGCGCACCACGGTTCCGTACAGCCTCGACGAAGTCGGGCGCAAGGCCGCCGACACCGCCGAGCACGTCGACCAGCAGCCCCTGACGGCGATGATGAACACCTTGGCCGAGACCATGCCCGGCAACAGCACCGAGCTCGGCCAGGCTTTGGCCGGGATCAGCGCCGCCAGTTCGGCCTTCGCCGACAACGGCGACAAGATCGACGAAATCCTGCGGATCAGCCGGTCGATGGCCGAAATGCTGTCGCACCAGACAGATTCGCTGGCCGACACCGCGGCCAATGCCCAGTACATCGTGTCCTCACTGGCCGCGCGTCGCCAGGCGCTGTCCGACATCGTCACCAACCTGACCGCGATCATGCGGCATCTGGCGGCGATCTACACCGACAAGCAGGCCGATTTCGGCAGTTTGATCAGCGGCCTCACCGCGGTCACCGGAACCCTGAAAGCCAACGTGGACAAGATCGACCAGACCCTGCAGAAGATGCCGCCGGCGATCCGCGCGGTCACCAACTCCACGGGCAACGGCAATTGGGCCGACGTCAACTCGCCGTCCGTGGTGATGCCCGACAACCTGTTGTGCTTCCTCAACGTCCAGCGGGAGTGCCGATGACGCGCAGAATTGTGACCGCGCTCGTCGTCGTCGTGTGCGTGGCCGCCGGCGGCTGGTACGTGTTCGGCCGCACCGACCGGGCCCGCACGGTGCACGCCGACTTCGGCTACATCAACGGCATCTACCCGGGCAGCAAGGTGACCGTGCTCGGGGTGCCGGTGGGGCGGGTCACCGCGGTGACCCCACAGGGCACCACCGTGCGGGTCACCATGACGCTGCCCGACGACGTCGCGCTGCCCGCCGAACCCGATGCCTACGTGGTGAGCCCGGCGCTGATCAGTGACCGCAGCGTCGAACTCGGCCCCGCCTACAGCGGAACGGGCCCCACCCTGGCCGACGGACACGTCATCGGGGCCGACCACAGCCACTCCCCGATCACCTTCGACACCATGCTGGGCAGCCTGAGCACACTGACCTCGGCGATCGGGCCGCAACAGGGAGACATCGGCGCGGTGCTCACCCGCGGCGCCGACCAGTGGCGCGATCAGGGCAAGCTGTTCAACTCCGCGATGCGCAACCTCAGTGCGGCCAGCGGTGTGCTCGGCGCCCGGGCCGAGGACATCGGCGCCGTGGTGGACAACCTCAGCACCCTGATGGCCGCCTTCAACCAGCGTCAGGTTTCGCTGAACCAGATGGTCGACGAACTCGGTCAGGTCGGCGGTAGCTGGGCCGACGCCAACGTCGACATCGCCCAGCCCATGGCCGATCTGAAAGTGGTGCTCGATCAGGTCGACACCTTCGTCACCCAGCACGGTGACGATCTGGGCACGATCGCGGCCAACCTCAACGCCGTCGGCGATGTGCTGACCGCCAAGCAACCCCAGCTGGCCGAGTTCATGGACCTGGTGCCGCTGATGATGCAGAACCTGTCCAACACCGTCGGCCAGGACCGGCGCGGCCGGATCCGGCTGAACGTGTCCACGGTGCTGTCGCAGTTCGCCGCGGCCCAGAACTTCTGCGACCGCAACATGCTGCCGATGTGTGTGGGTGCCGGGATCACCAACCCGATCTCCTACCCGATCAGCCGGTCTGACCCGCTGGGCATCGTGTCCGCCGTCACCGGTAATGCCCCGGCTCCGAACCCGAAGTACCCGAGGTGAACGTGCCTAGATTCCTGCCCAAACCCACCCTGCGGGGCGCGGCCGTCGGTTGCGCGGTGGTGGTCGCCGCCGCGAGCGTATGGGCGTTGAGCGACATCGGAATTCAGGACCTGCCGCTTGGCCGCACCTCACCGAGCGACACCATGGCAGTCACGGTGGTGCTGCCCACGGCCGACGGCATCACCATCGGGGCCGACGTGCGCAACGGGCAGAAAGTGGTGGGCCGGGTCAGCGGGATGACCCTGGCCGCCTCGGGCGCGTCGGTGCAGCTGAGCCTGGCCGACGCCGACGGCCTGGACTCCGCGACCGTGGCCAGCGTGGAACTGCCGTCGGCCCTTGGCAATCCGTTCGTCCGGCTCAGCAGCGCACAGCCGGCTCCCCAGCGGGCGTTGCGCGACGGAGACGTGATCCCGCCCAGTCACACCGAGCTGGGGCCGCAGATCGAGAGCGCACTGGCCACCTTCGGGGCGCTGCTGTCCCGCAGCGGCGTCGATCAGCTGGCCACCATCGTCACCGAACTGGACAAGGCCTTCGCCGGCCGGGCCGACAAGGTGCGCGGACTGATCGACTCGATGTCGCTGCTGGCCGCCAAGGCCTCCGAGCATCAGGGCGAGTTCGATCAGGCAATGAGCCTGGCCGCCAACATCACCGGCCAGTTCGGCCACGAGCAGAAAACCGTTGCCGGCTACCTCGACGCCGTGCCCAAGGTGGTGGCGATGCTCGATGTCCAGCGGGCCAAGTTGCAGACGCTGTTCTCCTCCACCACCGCGCTGGCCGCCACCGCCAACAGTGTGCTCTCCTCGACCGATCTGAACGCCATGGTGACCGACGCCGGCACCGTCGTGCAGACCATGGGCGCGTTCAACGACCGGCTCGGCGGGATGCTCACGGCGATGAACAACTTCCTGGAGAAGTTCGGCAACTCGGTGCACGGCGACTACCTGATGTTCGATGGTGCCCTGGACATCCCGGGCACCATCGACAAACTCCTCACCGGAGGGTTGATCGTCAACGGCACCCCGATCACCGGGGACGTCGCCTTGGAAGGGTTCTTGTCGGGAGGTCTGAATTGAGACGCCTGGTAGTGGTTCAGCTGGCGATCTTCGCAGCGATCGCCGTGATCGTCATACCGTTCGGCATCCGCTATGTGGCCGGGCCGCAAGGCTTCCGGACACCGATGACCCTGACCGCGACGATGAGCGACGCGTTCGGACTCACCGCGGGCACCAGCGTCACCGTTCGCGGGGTGCAGGTCGGCACCGTCGACGACGTGTGGCTGTCCCCCGACGGCACCGCGATGGTGCGGCTGGCGATCGACCCCGACACCCGGATCCCGCGCGACGCGATCCTGACCGTCGGGATGGGCACGGCCGCCGGCATCCAGAGCGTCGACATCATGCCGCAATCCGATGCCGGTCCGTACCTGGCTTCCGGTGACACCATCGCCGCACCGGCCGACCGCCAACCGATCCAGATGGACCGGATCATGGGCGACACCGCACAATTGGTGAAAGGCATCGACACCCGGGCGGTGAGAGACGTCGGCACCGAACTGTCGAACGCCTTCGACGGGCTGGGGCCGGATCTGGCCATGCTGATCGACAACGCGTCGGACATGTCCACCCGCATCCGGAACCAGACCGGGCAACTGCAGCCGCTGATCGAGGGCACCGCGGAGCTGGTCACCACCATGGCCGGTCAGGGTGACCCGTTCGTGCGCGGCATGGCCGCCAGCTCACGGTTGGCCAATCAACTCGACGGCAGTGGCCCGGCGTTCCTGTACCTGACCGATCGATCACCGGCCGCACTGAAGTCCCTGCAGCGGGTGCTGGATACCTATCAGGGCACGTTCGGCGCCACCCTGGCCAACCTGGCCACCGTCACCCCGATCATCGGCGACCGCACCGATTCGCTGCAGACCGGGCTCTCGACCATCCCGAAGGGCCTGCAGGATCTGACGTCGATCGTCAAGGTCGACGCCACCGGCCAGACCCGGGCGGATTTCTCGCTGATCGCCACCCAGGGCCCGGTGTGCAACTACGACGTCGACCGCCGGGCCATCGGCGATGTCAGTCCCACCGAACCCAACCTGGTGATGTACTGCCCGCCCGCACCCGACATGCTGATGCGGGGGGCGGTCAACGCACCCCGACCCAACGATCTCGGCCTGCAGAACTCACAGATCCCCGGACATCCGATCGGACCCGAGGTGGTCAGTGACCCGGTCAAGATCCCGACCCTGGCCCAGCTGGCCTACAAATGGCGCAGCATCCTGAAAGGTGGCCCGCAGTGAGCAAATCCGACGAGTCCGATGGCACCGACGACACTGTCGACGACGACCGCAAGGAATCGGTGCTGACATTGGACAAGCCCTCGGAAGATGTCACTGAAGATGTCGCCGAGGACGCCCAGGAACCTGACGTCGACGAGACCGGGTCCGAGGACTCCGAACCCACTTCGCCCGGTCGGCTCAAGCGCCGGATCGCAACCGGTCTGGTCGCGCTGCTGGCGGTTGCCGCCGTGGCAGCGCTGGTCGTGTTGTCGCTCGGCGAATACCACCACCGCCGCGACGACGCACTGCGCACCGACGCTGTAGCGATATCGCGCGACTATCTGGTGGCGATGGCCGCGTTCGACTACCAGAAAATGGACGCCAACCGTGAGCACATCGTCGCCAATTCCACCCCCGGATTCGCGGCCAAGTACGACGAGATGGTCAAGGCGCTGCGCGACATCGTGGTGACCAGCAAGGGCGTCGCGACCGCAACGGCCGATCACGTGGTCGTCGACACCCTCGACGGCGACACCGCGACCGTCGTCGCCTTCGTCGATCAGCACGTCACCAATGTGACTGCGCCGCAAGGCAGTAATCAGAAGTACCGGATGGTGGTCAAGCTCGTGCGCAGCGGTGACCGCTGGATCGTCGACGACGTGCAGACCGTGTAACCCGCTGTTCGCCCTGTTTCACCCCCGAGAGGAGTCCCCATGCCAGCGACGTACGTGGACCTGGCCGCCGAGCCGCGGCTGACCACCGCCGAGACCCGCATCACCGTCACACAGCGGGTACCGCGGTGGATCCGCAAGAAGCATGTCGACCTCTCGGACGCGCTGGACTTCTGGTCCGCCGCCGGAGCGGCGGCCAATGTCATCATGCAGATGAGCTGGCCCGAAGTGGGGTACGGCGTCGCCGAAAGCCGGGTGGAATCAGGAAGTTTGGTGCACCACCCGTGGAAGCGCCTGCGCACCACGGCGCAATACCTGACCGTGGCGATCCTCGGCACCGACGAGGAGAAGAACGCCTACCGCGAAGCCGTCAACGTTGCGCACCGGCAGGTTCGGTCCACCGAGGACAGTCCGGTCAAGTACAACGCGTTCAACCGCGAACTGCAGTTGTGGGTGGCAGCATGCCTTTTCATCTTCTACGAGGACACCCATCAACTGCTCTACGGCACGATGACCGAAGAACAGGCCGAAACCTTCTACCAGAGCGCGATGACCATCGGCACCACGCTGCAGGTCCTCGAGGAGATGTGGCCGGCCACCAGGGCGGACTTCGACGCTTACTGGAACACCGCATGCGAACGCGTCGAGATGACCCCGTTCGTCCGGGATTACCTCATGGTCCTGGTCGAATTGCGCATGATCAACTGGCCGATGCGGAAGATGCTGGCGCCGCTGCTGCGGTTCCTGACCATCGGATTCCTGGCACCGGTGTTCCGCGACGCGATGGAATTGGAGTGGACCGATACCGACCGGCGCCGCTTCGAGCATCTCTTTCTGTTCGTGGCGTTCGTCAACCGCTTCCTGCCGAAGTCACTGCGCAACGGCAACTATGCGGTGCTGATGAAGGACCTGCGCCGCCGGATCCGCCGCAAGAAGGCGCTGATCTGACCTCCGTGGCGGCCGGGCTCGGCTCGGACACCATGCTGTCGCGTTATCTGCAGGACCGGCGGTTCCTGTTCGTCCTGCCGAGAGCCGTCTGCCTGCAGTCCCTGCATCCGACGATCGCCACCGGGATCACACAGCACGCGCTGTTGCACCGACGGGTGTGGTTGCACCACAAACGCACGGTGACCCAGGCGATCAGGATCGCCTTCACCGACGTCGACATGCGCCCCTACATCCGGTTCGCACACGAGGACGTCAAGGGTCGGGACCCGGACGGGAACAAGTACCACGCGCTGAATCCCGACGTATTCCACTTCCAGCACGCCACGTACGTGGAAAGCATTGTGATGATGGTCAATACATTCATCCGGAAGCTGGACGAAGGTGAGCACGAGCGGCTCTACCAGGAGTGCTGCGCGTGGTATCGGCGTTACGGCATCTCCACGCGCCCGATGCCGGCGAGCTGGCCCGAGTTCTGCACCTACTTCGAGGACGCCTGCCGCACCCAGTTGGTGGCGGGCGAACACTTCGAGCCGTTCCGCCGGCAGATGTTCGCGCCGACGGACTGGTGGCCGCGGGCCGTGCCGCGCCGGGCGATCCGGGCGATGCAGCATCCGAGGGCGGCCGAGCTGACTGGGACGGTGATCACCCCGCGCGATCGGCGGTCTCTGCGGCGGTTCGTGCTGACCAGTCGCGTGCTGGCCTGAAGTCGAACCGCAGCAAGCCTCTCCTTCGGGACACATCGCGACGACATCGTCAAAGAACTTGACGCCCAGGCGGGCCACCCGGTCAATACACTCGGCCGCGTGGCAAAGAAACCTTGGGACGGTGACCGACCGCTGACACCGCGCACAGTGCTGGAGAGAAAGAAGGTAAACGCGCGGGGCCTGTCCTTCACCTTCGCCACGGAGCAGATTTCCGCACCGACGGACTGGTGCAGCTTCGATGAGGACCACCACCTGATGTATGTGTATCGGCACGGAGCGATGCGGTCGATGACGACGCTGCTCGACTGGGGCCCTTCTGGCCAAGTCCCACCCAGTACCGGCGACATCTGGTGGAAGCCGGCCGGAATACCCTGTGCCGCACTGGTTCAGGGGAACGTGGCCCGATACTGCGAGATCGGCATCCCCGGCCACGCGATCGGTGACACGGCACTGCTCCCCCGGGTCAAGTACAAAGACCTCCTGGTCCATCACCTGATCGAGGAGATCTACGGTGTCGCCGGCCGCGAAGACGCGGTGGCCCGGTTACTGACGGACTCGCTCGCCGAGACGATCCGGCTGTTGATCGTCGACACCTGCACGGCCGCCCGACCGCAAAAACAGCACCAGCGAACCACTCTGGACGCCGCGACCCGCTCGGCGATCGTGGCCTATCTGACCGACAGCCTCGATTCCGAGATCACACTCGATGGGCTCGCCGAACTGGCCGAGATGCCCGTGAGCACGTTCAGTCAGGCATTTCGCCGGTCCTTCCACACCACGCCATACCAGTTCGTACTGGAACGCCGGATCGCCCGCGCCCAGACACTGTTGCTGACGACAGCACTGTCGATCAGCGACATCGCCACGAAAGTCGGGTTCCCGAACCGTAGTCACTTTGCCACCGCTTTCAAGCGGCGCGTCGGTATATCACCGAGCGAGTACCGCGCCAAAGAGTAAACGTGCTGGTACACAACGAGGCACTCCCTTCACATCCTCCTCAGCGCGAGGCACCCCTGGAGATCTTTTAGCAATGTGAAGATTCGCAGCTTGCAGGAATTGAAACGTGTTTCAGAATGCGAATGTTTCACAGGTTTCTTTCAGCTACGTTCGCTCGGTCAGTGATCGCTGACACGTTTCACGATCTAGAAGGAGACCGAGTTGCACCTCGCACTACGGCCTTATGTGACCGCCGGCGTGGCGATTGTCGGGGCCGGCATCATTGCGGCCACCCCCATCACCGCGGCGGCGCCCGAGATCCAGAACCGCGCGGTGACGCTGTCGGCCGCGGTGCAGACCCTGGACCTGCCCAGCCCCGCCGATGCCAGCCCGTTCGCGGCGATCCTCGGCGATGCCAACCCGTTCGCAGCACCCCTGGCTGAGTCCTCGCTCGTGGATCCCATTGGGCGGTGGGCCGAGGTGTTCGAGCTGACATCCAGCAACCTGACGAAGCTCTTCCAGAACGCGCTGGCCGAGCCGGCGCCGGTCCTACGCCAGATCATCGCCAATCAGACCGGCTACGCCGAACTTGTCGGCGAGTCACTGTCGACGACGGTCCAGAACTTGATCAATGCGGCGACCATCTACATTCCGGAATATCTGGAAGAGGCGCGCCTCAAGTTCGAGGCCGGTGACATCATGGGCGTCGGCAACGTCATGTCGCGCGCCACCCTGACTATCGCGTCGACCCTGTTCCCGATGCTCAATCTCCTCTCCATCCCCAACCAGATGGTCGGCAATCTGTCCTCCGTGCTGAATCTTCTGTCCTACAAATCATTCATCGATGTAGGGCTGGTAGGCCAGGTCGGCATGGGGTACGTCAGCCTCATCCAGGGCTACGTGTCAGCGGGCGCCGCTCGCATCGGGCAGGACCTTTACGACGCCGTCAAGACTGGCGACATGGTGAAGTTCGCGAGCACGATCATCAACGCACCGGCCGATACCGTCAGCTCGATCCTCAACGGGTCCTATGTGCCTCCTCGACGCCCCGGAGCGCCCGGCAGCTGGACCGCCGGGCTCTTCAGCCCTGACCGGGGGTACGCCCCGCTGCGCGCGATCCTGATCGACGTTCCCAAGGCCATCGCCGCGGCGATCACTCCGCCCGCCGCGCCGGCCACCGCACGTCTGGCGGCCGGAACCACCTCGGAAACAACAGGATCCGAGTTGGCCGGTGCCGACAACACACTCGCAGCCATCACTGCGGTCGACGACGCTACCGTGAAGCCCGAAGCCGAACCGGCCGATACCGGCGCCGCGGTGACCGGACCGGCAGAGACGCCATCGGAAACCACCACCCCGGTGTCATCGGAAACCGAAACGGCTCCGGCCGCCGACGAATCCGAGACGCCCGCCGCCATCCCGGAGAAGGCAGGCACCAAGCCGACTTACCGGCTGGTGCGGGACAGCATCGTCGCAGTGCCCGGTAAGTCCACCGTCGAGGGCACCGCGGGTGACAAGGTGCTCAAGCCCGGCAAGGTAGTCAGCGAGAAAGTTTCGGCGACCGTCGACAAGATCGGTCAGAAGATCAAGAAGGCCTTCGACAAGCCCGCCAAGAAGGCCGCGTCAGCCGACAAGACCGCCGGCAGCAAGACCGGAAAGTCCGACAAGAGCAGCAACTCCGAATAGCAGTACCACGCAAGGTAATCGGCCCTCTCGCTCAGGCGAGAGGGCCGATCTCCATCTGTATGTGTGTGCGCGGAATGCTGCCTCGACGCGGAATGCCCGGCGGGTGTTCAGGGAGACGGCTTGGTCGCCGCGTGCAGGGCCACGATGCCACCAGTCAGGTTGCGCCACTTGACCTGTGACCACCCGGCCTCGCCGATGCGCCGGGCCAGCTCGGCCTGATCCGGCCACGCGCGAATCGACTCGGCCAGATAGACGTAGGCGTCCGGGTTACTGGACATCGCGGTCGCCATCCGTGGCAGCGCCTGCATCAGGTACTCCTTGTACACCGTGGCGAACGCACCGTTGGTCGGCGTCGAGAACTCACACACCACCAACCGGCCGCCGGGCCGCGTCACGCGGGCCATCTCACGCAGACCCGCCACGTGGTCGACGACGTTGCGCAGCCCGAAGCTGATGGTGACCGCGTCGAACACCCCGTCGGCGAACGGCAGCCGGGTGGCGTCGGCACCCACCTTGGGCACGGGACGTCCTGCCCCCGCGGCGAGCATGCCGACCGAGAAGTCCGCCGCCACACACCAGGCACCCGACGTCGCCAACTCGACCGTCGACACCGCGGTGCCCGCGGCCAGGTCCAGCACCTTGTCACCGGGCCCGATCCCCAGCGCCGCGCGGGTCTGCCGGCGCCAGAAGCGGTCCTGCCCGAGCGAGAGCACGGTGTTCGTCAGGTCGTAGCGCCGCGCCACGGCATCGAACATCGACGCCACTTCGTGGGGGTTCTTCTCCAGGCTCGCTCGACTCACGCCGCCGACGCTACCCGTACTCATCTCTGTGAACTTCCTGCGACCGGGAATTGGCGCTCACCGGCACGCCTTGAACCTGATCATGAGTGAAAAAGTGTGGTTCATCACCGGTGCATCGCGCGGCTTCGGCCGGGAATGGGCGATCGCCGCCCTCGACCGGGGCGACAAGGTCGCCGCCACTGCGCGCGACACCGCCACGCTGGCCGACCTGTCCGCCAAGTACGGCGACGCACTCCTGCCGATCCGGCTGGATGTCACCGACCGCGAGGCGGACTTCGCCGCCGTCAAACAGGCCCATGACCACTTCGGCCGGCTGGACATCGTCGTCAACAACGCCGGCTACGGCCAGTTCGGGTTCATCGAGGAACTGTCGGAGGCCGACGCCCGCGATCAGATCGAGACGAACGTCTTCGGCGCACTGTGGGTCAGCCAGGCCGCGCTGCCGTACCTGCGCGCCCAGGGCAGCGGGCACATCATCCAGGTGTCCTCGATCGGCGGTATCACCGCGTTTCCCCTGGTCGGCATGTACCACGCGTCGAAGTGGGCGCTGGAAGGGTTCTCACAGTCACTGGCCGCCGAGGTCGCACCGTTCGGTGTGCATGTGACGCTGATCGAGCCGGGCGGCTTCTCCACCGACTGGGCGGGATCCTCGGCCAGACATGCTGCCCCGCTTGCCGATTACGACGAAGCCCGCGAGGCCGCGCAACGCGCCCGCGCCCAGCGCAGCGCCAAGCCCGGCGATCCGAAGGCGTCGGCCGAGGCGATGCTCAAGATCGTCGACGCCGAGAACCCGCCGCTGCGGGTGTTCTTCGGTGAGCTGCCCCTGCAGTTGGCCAGGGCCGACTACGAGAGCCGGCTGGCGACGTGGGAGCAGTGGCAGCCGGTGTCGGTGCTGGCCCAGGGCTAACCTCGCCCAGGGGAAGGTGGGCCGGTTTCGCGGCGTGAGCACGCGGGAACGCTAGGGAGATGCCGGAGAGCGTCACACAGAAGTTGATCGGTTCGCATCTCGTCTCCGGGTCGATGACACCCGGGGACGAGATCGCGATCCGGATCGACCAGACCCTGACCCAGGACGCCACGGGAACGCTCGTGATGCAGGAACTCGAGGCCCTCGGGCTCGACCGGGCCCGCACCGAGGTCAGCGTGCAGTACGTCGACCACAACCTGCTGCAGACCGATGAGAAGAACGCCGAGGACCACGAATACCTGCGGACCGCGGCGCAACATTTCGGGCTGTGGTTCTCCAAGCCCGGCAACGGCGTCTCCCACCCCACGCACATGCAACGCTTCGGGATACCGGGTAAGACGATGGTGGGTTCGGACTCCCACACCCCGGCGGCCGGATCGCTGGGCATGCTGGCGATCGGTGTCGGTGGACTCGAAGTGGCGCTGGCCATCGCCGGCGAGCCGCTGCACCTGCGGGCACCGGAGGTGTGGGGTGTCCGACTGGAAGGCGAACTCCCGCAATGGTGTTCAGCGAAGGACGTCATCCTCGAGATGCTGCGGCGCCATGACGTCAAGGGCGGCGTCAACCGCATCATCGAGTACTACGGGCCCGGCCTGGCAGGGCTGTCGGCCATGGACCGGCATGTCATCGCGAACATGGGCGCCGAGCTCGGGGCCACCACGACCGTCTTCCCCAGCGACGACGCAGTGCGTGACTTTCTCACCAGCGAGGATCGCGGTGACGACTGGACCGAACTCGTCGCCGACGACGGCGCGCAATACGACATCGACGAGGTCATCGACCTGTCGACGCTCGAACCGCTGATCGCCAAACCGTCGTCACCGGGCAACGTCGTGCCGGTGTCGGAGGTGGCGGGCGAGCCCGTCGCGCAGGTCGTCATCGGCTCCAGCGCCAATCCCGGATTACGCGACTTCGCGATCGCAGCGGCCATGGTGCACGGCCGCCAGACCTCGCCCGACGTCAGCTTCGATGTCAACCCCACCTCCCGCGAGATCCTGACCGATCTGACGAGAATGGGCGCCACGACCGAACTCGTCATCAACGGCGCGCGCATCCATCAGGCGGGCTGCATGGGCTGCATCGGCATGGGCCAAGCTCCGGCCACCGGCCGGAACTCGCTGCGGACCATGCCCCGCAACTTCCCCGGCCGGTCCGGCACCAAGGAGGATTCGGTGTGGCTGTGCTCGCCCGAAACCGCTGCGGCATCGGCGATCACCGGTGTCATCACCGACCCGCGGCAGTGGGCCGCCGACAACGGCATCGAGTACCCCGAGCTCGATCTGCCCACCCATTTCAGCGTCAACACCGCCATGCTGGTCGCTCCGGCCGCACTCGAGCAGGCCCGGACCGTCCAGGTTATCAAGGGCCCCAACATCTCCAGCCTTCCCGAGCTGGCACCGCTGCCCGAAGCAGTGACGGCCCCGGTCCTGCTCAAAGTCGGCGACAACATCTCCACCGACGAGATCTCACCGGCAGGCGCGCGTGCCCTGCCGTTCCGGTCCAACATTCCCAAGCTGGCCATGTTCAGCTTCACCCAGATCGACGAAAGCTATCCGGAACGGGCGCAGTCCGCCGAGAACGGCCACATCATCGTCGGCGGGGAGAACTACGGTCAGGGCTCATCGCGCGAACATGCCGCGATCGCGCCACGCTATCTCGGGCTGCAGGTCGTGATCGCCAAGTCCTTCGCCCGTATCCATTGGCAAAATCTCGCCAATTTCGGTGTGCTGGCACTGGAATTCGTCGATCCGGCCGACTACGACGGCGTCGCTCAGGGTGACGTGCTTTCCCTCACCAACGTACGCCAGGCGTTGACCGACGGCCTTCCGATGACCGTTACCAACGCCACGAAGGGCACGAGTTTCCCGGTGCAGCACAGACTTTCATCGCGCCAGATCCAGCACGTCCTGGCCGGCGGCCTCATCCCGTGGCTGGCCGCCCAGCAGAAGAATTAGGCCGAGAACCCCGCCGGCAAAGCGCGGATGGGCGTAGCGTCGAGCACATGCCTAAGATCACGACTTCTGACAATGTCGAGATTTTCTATCGGGACTGGGGCTCCGGCCAGCCGATCGTCTTCAGTCACGGCTGGCCGTTGTCCGCCGACGACTGGGACACGTTCATGCTGTTCTTCCTTCAGCACGGCTATCGGGTTGTCGCTGTCGACCGGCGTGGGCACGGGCGCTCCTCCCACGTGGCCGACGGCCACGACATGGACCACTACGCCGACGACCTCGCCGCGGTGGTCAAGCATCTGGACCTGCACGACGCCATCCACGTCGGCCACTCCACCGGCGGGGGTGAACTGGTGCGCTACCTGGCCCGTCACGGGCTGGATCGGGCGGCGCATGCGGTCCTGATCAGCTCGGTGCCGCCGCTGATGGTCAAGACCGACGCCAACCCGGGCGGCCTGCCCAAGTCGGTGTTCGACGATCTGCAGGCGCAGCTGGCGGCGAACCGCTCGGTGTTCTACCGCGCCCTGCCGTCGGGTCCGTTCTACGGCTTCAATCGCGAACAGGAGAAAACTCCCGAGCCTGCTCGCGAGGCGATCATCGCCAATTGGTGGCGCCAAGGCATGATGGGCGACCCCAAGGCCCACTACGACGGCATCGTCGCCTTCTCCCAGACGGATTTCACCGAGGACCTCAAGAAGATCACCTTGCCGTCACTGGTGATGCACGGCGAAGACGACCAGATCGTGCCGTACGCGGATTCTGGTCCGCTGTCGGCGAAGCTGCTGCCCAACGGGACCCTCAAGAGCTACCCCGGTTTCCCGCACGGCATGCCGACCACCCACGCCGAGACCATCATGGCGGATCTGCTGGAGTGGCTGCGGTCCTGAAACCGGTTGGAGCAGTAGCCAAGTCAGGCGGCGCGCAGCCGGCGTAGGCCCTGCACGGCTTCGTAGTGCCCGATCAGCTCGTCACAGATGGCCGGCCAGGTGCGGCTCAGCACGCTGCGCCGAGCGGCCACCGAGTAGCGCGACCGCTCGGCGATCAGGTGCTCCACAGAAGCGGGTAGCGCGGACTCGAATTCGTTCACGGGCAGCAACAGTCCAGTGCGGTAGGGCGCCACCAGATCCCGAGGCCCACCGGCATCGGGAGCGATCACCGGCAGTCCCGAGGCCATCGCCTCCTGAACGGCCTGACAGAACGTCTCGTGCTCGCCGGGGTGGACGAACACGTCCATGCTGGCGTAGGCCGCCGCCAGTTCCGAGCCGTGCAGTTCACCGGTGAAAACCGCCGATGGCAGCACAGATTCGAGCTTGGCCCGGTCCACCCCGTCACCCACCACCACCAGCTGCAGGTCGTCGCGCACGGCCAGCGCCGCCAAGCGCTCCACGTGCTTCTCCGGCGCCAACCGTCCGACGAACCCGACGACCGGCTTGCCCTCGGCCGACCACGACGCCCGCAGCTGCTCATCGCGAGCCGACGGGGCGAACCCGGTGATGTCCACACCGCGTCCCCACTTGAACACTCGGGGAATCCTATGGGCCTCAAGGTTTTCCATCGCCGAGGTGGACGGTGCCAGGGTACGGTCGGCCTTGCTGTGCAGACGCCGGGTCCAGGCCCATGATGCCCGCGACAGCACACCAACGCCGTAGCTCTCGGCGAAACCGGCGACATCGGTCTGGAACACGGCCACCGACGGCACGCCGAGGTAGCGGGCGGCGTGTACGCCGCCCCAGCCGAGCAGCGCGGGTGAGGCCAGGTGCACAACGTCGGGGTCGAAGCCGCGCAGCACATTGACCATCCGCGGCCGCGGCACGCCCAGCGGCAGCGAGGTCACCTTGGGAAACATTCGCGAAGGCACCCGGTGCACCCGCACACCGTCATGGACCCGTTCGGCAGGCGGCTGACCCCGCGGGGTGTCCGGGGCGATGACGAGTACCTCGTGGCCGGTGCGGCGGAGATGCTCGATCACCCGAAGCACCGAGTTGGTGACGCCGTTGACATTCGGGAGGAAGGACTCTGCAACGATCGCAACGCGCACACCAAGATAGTCCCAGCGGCACCTGTCCCCGAGGTAGCGTCCGGGGATACGACACGCTAAAACCTGATGCCCGGGTCTAGGGTTGGCGAATGCGATTACCGCGCGTTGCTGCAGCGATGCTGGCCGTGGTGGCCCTGTCCGTCGCCGGTGCCACCTCCGGTTGCACCCGATTGGTCGACGGCACCGCGCAGGCCAACAGCAACAAGCCCGGCAGCGAGATCACCGAGGACGGCTGGGGTATCCAGATCGGCTTCCCGGATGCGCCTGCCCAGATCGAGTTTTTCACCGAACCGCAGTGCCCGGCCTGCGCCCACCTGCAACATGAGTCCGGCGATGCCATCGCCGCGGCTATCGGCCAGGGCCAGCTGGCCGTGACCTACCGGCCGCTGACCTTCCTGGACCGGATGGGCACCGAGTACTCGGCCCACGTGGCCAACGCGCTGTTCCTGGCCGCCGGCCCGGGCACCACGGGCATGGCGTTCCAGGCATTCGTTCAGGACCTCTGGGGCCACCAGGAGCCCGAGGGCTCGCCCGGCCCGACCGACGACGAGATCGCCGCGATGGCATCCGGGAGCGGGGTCGGCAGCGAGCAGACCGACAAGATCGCGGCCGGCGCGCAGGCCATCGACTCCGAACAACTCAACGAGGCCAACGCCGAACTGCTCAGCGAAACCCAATACGAGGTGTCCACCCCGGCGATCTACGACCTCGTCGGCGAAGAGGTCGTCGATATCGGCGACCCGGACTGGCTGGCCAAACTGCTTGCTACGCCGAGGAGTTGACGGTTCCGGTTGAGCTGGGCCGGCGCTGCAGAAAAGCCAGCAGCGCCAACGCCGCAGCCGCCACCAGCCAGCCCACCACCGCGATCGATCCGGCCGGGATGATCGCCAGTGACGCGTCGCGGTCCCGCACCCGCACCAGATCGGGATTGTTCTTGTCGTACTCGACGTAGATCCGCATCCCGGTATCGAGCTCCGAGGGGTACAGCACCCCCAGCTCGGGGCGGTAGGTCACTCGGTCCGGCGTGACGAACTCGATGGTCGAGCGCCGCGGTCCGGCGCTGAGCACCTCGGCCGCGGCCACCCCCATGTTCCGCTCGATCTGCTGGTCGTTACGCCAGGCGCCCATCACCAACAGCACAGACTGCAACGTGACCAGGCAGGCGGCGATCACCACGCCGATCCGCACCCGCCGGATGATCCGCTGCGAGCGGGTCTCCCCCGGCTCGCCGTACAGGTGCGGGATCAATGGCTGCACCATTGCCCGCAACCGCGCCGCGATCTGTGCGGGCCTCACAAGGCTGCCTTGATCGACGCGTGCAGGGCACGCAGCGACGACCGGTCGGCCTTCACCTCCAGCACCCGCATGCCGTCGAAGGGTTCGGCCAGGGCCGCGCCGAGCGCGCCGGCCTCCACCTGCCCGCACTCGACGTGATAGGCCCGGCACAACGCCGCGATGTCCACATCGTGCGGCGTGCCGAAGATCCGGGAAGACACGTCGGAGAACCGCGGATCACCCTGTTCCAGCAGCTCGAAGATGCCGCCGCCGTTGTCGTTGGACACCACGATCGTCAGGTTCCGCGGCGTCGGCTCGGTGGGCCCGATCAACAACCCCGAGCTGTCGTGGACGAAGGTCAGATCCCCGATCAGCGCGAGGGTCCGGCCGTCGTGCGCCAGCGCCGCGCCGATCGCCGTCGACACCGTGCCGTCGATACCGGCCACACCGCGGTTGGACCGCACCTTGACGCCCTCGGTGGTCAGCCCGACCAGGGCGGCATCGCGCACCGGGTTGGACGCCCCGAGCACCAGCTGATCCCCCGGGCGCAACGCATCGGCGACCACCGCGGCCACGTGCAGGCCGGTGGTCAGCGGGTGGGCCTCGAGTTGTTGACGCACCGCAGCCACCGCGTGCCGGTTCACCTCGGCGCAGCGGTTCAGCCAGGCCGGGTCCGGGGTTCCGGTCGCCACCGCCCGGGTACCGGTGGCCATCGAGTTGCCGGAGACATCGGGCCAGCGTGGACCCGTCGTCAGCGCGTAGACCGGCACCGCCGGATCGGCCAGCAGCGCCGACACCGGCCGGTGCAACGTGGGCCGGCCCAGCATGATGACCTGCTTGGGATGCACCAGGCGAAGTGCCAGCGGGTGCAGCGGGTTGGCGGGCAGCGGCGCGGTGGGCTCGGCCACCGTCGGCAGACCGGCCAGGTTGGGGTGCACGCCGGCGCCGTGCCCGGCGATCACCACCGTGTCCGGGGTGAGGTCGATCTCCAGCGGCTGATCGAAGCTCACCGCCGGGGTGTACGTCCACGGCTTGCCGTCCGGACGGCCTTCCGACGAGCGCTCGCGCGAGGAGCCGACAAACCCCGGGAATGACTCGTCCGCGTGCACGCTGTCGGGAACCAGCGGTTCGCGCAGCGGGATGTCGAACTGCACCGGGCCCGCGTTGGCGGTGCGTGATCCGGTGGCCGCCGCGAGCACTCGGCAGGTCGCCGAACGCCATTGGGCGTTGAGTGAGTCCAGCTGTTCTGGGCGGTCTTCAGCCAGGCCGAGGCTGATGTTGGCCCGCACCTGGGTACCGAAGTAGCCCAACTGCTCGAAGGTCTGATTGGCGCCGGTGCCCAACATTTCATAGGGCCGGTTGGCGCTCAGCACGATCAGCGGAACCCGGGCGTAGTTGGCCTCCACGACCGCGGGGCCGAGATTGGCCACCGCGGTACCCGAGGTCATCGCGATGCAGACCGGCGCCCGTTCTGCCACCGCAAGACCGATCGCCAGGTAGCCGGCCGTGCGTTCATCGATGCGAACGTGCAGACGGATCCGGCCGGCCCGGTCGGCGTCGGACAGCGCGAACGCCAGCGGGGCATTACGCGAGCCCGGGCACAGCACGACATCGCGGACGCCGCCGCGGATGAGTTCGTCGACGACTACGCGCGCCTGTGCCGTCGAGGGGTTCACCACTTCACCTTATTCGTCAGTACTGGCCGGTCTGGCCGGTCTGCCCGGCCAGGAACTCGAGCAGCACGGCGTTCACGGCGTCGGGCTTCTCGATGAAGCCGAGGTGACCGGTGTCGGGGATCTCCAGGTAACGGGCGGTGGGAATCGCATCGGCCACCTCACGGCCCAGATGCGGCGGCAGCACCACATCGTCGGCGAACCCGATGACCAGCACCGGAGTGGTGATCGCCTGGTACGCCGGCAGCCGGTTGCCCACCGGACCGGCGTCGGACTGGGCGGCGAGACCGGGAGTCTGCTTGGTCGGCCACATGGTGAACATCTCACTCCAGTCGCGCACCAACGCGTCGTCGTTGAGCGTCTTGGGCGAGAAACTCTCCATCATCCGGAGCTTGGCGTCGAACGTCGGCGGCAGCTGCACGCCTGAGGCCGCCAGGTCACGCTCGGCGGTGCGGAAGAACTCGCGGGCCCGGTCGTGACGGCCACGGGTGGCCATCAACACGGCCGACCGCACCAGATCCGGACGCGCCAACATCAGCTCCTGTGCGATGAACGACCCCATCGACACACCCACGATGTGCGCCGGGGCCGCCCCGAGCTTTTCGATCAGCTCGGCGGTGTCGGCCACCATCTGCTCGGTGCCGAACCCCTGGGCGTTCTCCGTCGCGCCGACCCCGCGGTTGTCGAAGGTGATGACGCGGTAGCCGGCCCGCTGCAGCGCCGGGACCTGGTGCAGGTGCCAGGTGCGGCCCGCACCACCGCGGCCGGCGATGAACAGCACCGGGTCGCCCTTGCCTCGCTCGTCATATGCCAGATTCACCCGGCCGACGCTACTCGATCACGACCAGTGCACCAGATCACGCAGTGCGACGGCCCCGGACCTTCCTGATCGCCTGATCCCACGCCAGCAACACCCCCGCCTTGAGCGGTTCGGGCTTGATCATGTCCTTGCTCAGCAGCGCGGTGGCACCGGCCTTGGTGGCCGCGCTCGCCTTCGACATATGCCCGGAATCGAACGGCGGCTGCGGGTCGTACTCGATCATCAGCTGAATGGCCTTCGCCTTCGCCTCGCCGCCGATCTGGCCCGCCAGCCAGACGGCCAGGTCGATCCCGGCCGAGACGCCCGCCGCGGTGATCACCTTCCCGTCCGGGTCGGCCCGCACGATGCGCTGATCCCCGACCGGTGTCACACCCATCATCTTCAATGCGCTCAGCACCGACCAGTGCGACGTCGCACGTTTCCCGTCAAGCAGGCCCGCCGCGGCCAGCACCACCGAACCCGAGCACACCGACGCCATCCAGGTCGTTCCCGGATAGACCTGACGCAGCCAGCCGAGCACCTTGTCGTCGCGGGCGGCCATGGTGGTGCCGGGACCGCCGGGCACCAGCACCACATCGGGTGACGGGGTTTCGTCGAAACTGTGGGTGGCCCCCACGGTCAGCACGCCGGAGTCGGCGGTGACGGGACCCGGCTCGTGCCAGACGAACCGCACGTCCGCGTCGGGCAGGTTGCGCAACACTTCGTAGGGCCCGATGAAGTCGAGTGCGGTGAAGCTGGGGTACAGCACGATGGCGATCTGCATGGTGTTTCCTTTCACGCGAAGGTCTTGCGGTATTGGTCGGGCGAAATGCCCAGGCGCCGAACGAAGTTGCGCCGCATGGTTTCGGCGGTACCGAATCCGCAGCGGGCGGCGATGACGGTGACGGTGTCGTCGGACTCCTCCAGCTGACGCCGCGCGGCATCGGTGCGGATACGTTCCACGTAGGCGCCGGGCGCCTCACCGACCTCGTCGGTGAACACCCGGGTGAAATGCCGGGGGCTCATCGCCGCCCGTCGGGCCAGCTCGGAAATACTGTGCACCCCACCGGGTTCGACCTCGATGGATTCCTGAACCACGCGGATCGGGGCACGCTTGGCCCGCGGCATCCACACCGGCGCGGCGAACTGGGTCTGACCGCCGGGGCGGCGCAGGTAGAGCACCAGATACCGGGCGACCGTCTGGGCGATGTCGGTGCCGTAGTCGTCTTCGACGAGCGACAACGCCAGGTCGATGCCTGCGGTCACTCCCGCCGCTGTCCACACCTGCTCGGAACTTCTGACGAAGATCGGCTCGGGATCGACTGCCACCGAAGGGAATTCATCTGCCATCCGGCGCGCGGAGGACCAGTGCGTGGTGGCGGGGCAACCGTCGAGCAGTCCGGCCTCGGCGGCCAGGAACGCACCGGTGCACACGCTGACGACGCGGCGGGCGTTGCGCGCGGCCGTGCTGATCCAGTCGATGACCGCCGGGTTGGCCCGGGCGGCATCGGCGCCGATCCCACCCGGGATGACAATGGTGTCGATCGGACCGTGCGGGTCAGGCAGCGGCGCGGCGACGAACTCCAGCCCGGTGAGGGTGCTGACGGGCTGCCCGTCCGCCGAGGTCACCGTGACGGCATAGCCGTCGCCAGGTCTGCCCAGGCCGGCCAGTGCCAGCGTGGCGGTGGAGAACACGTCGAAGGGCCCGACGAGGTCCAGCGCCTGCACCCCGGCGTAGCCCAGGATCACCACCGATCGCGTCACGCCTTCAGTGTTCGCGACGTCGGCGATGGCGTCTACGTCACGCACCCCACAAATCAGGACATGGGCCGGCACCCGGGCTCTAGAGTTTCTTGATCCCGCGCACCACCCGGTAGAACGACGGCACCGTCGCCACACCGTGCCGCAGACTGCGCTGCATCAGGCCCCCGTTGGTCAGCACGAGGTGGCGCACGCCGCAATCCCGCCACTCGGCCACCCGGTCCAGCACCTCGTCGGGCGTCCCGATCAGCCCCATGTCCCGCATCAGGTGCGGCGTGATGCCCTTGATGTGGGAGAGCGCGGTCTGCTCGTCCCAGTCCTGGGGCAGGATGTCCTGTCCGCCGGAGAAACCCACTCCCAGTGGATGCTCTGCGCCGCGCCGCGCGAAGTACTCATCGGACGCACTGAGGCAACCTGCCCGCATCACCTCGGATTCCAGGGCATCGTCGACCTCGGCGCGGCTGCGCGCCGTCACGACCATCACCAACAGCGCCGGGGTGATGGCCATCGGGTCTCGACCCGCGTCGGATGCGGCCCCGCGCACCACCTCCAACCGCTGGGCATAATCCTGGGGCGAGTGTGGGAACGCCGGGAAGAACCCGTCGCCGTAGCGTCCGGCGATACGCAACATCCTGGGGCCGTGCGCGGCAACCCAGATCGGCGGCCACTTGCCCCGGTAGGGCGGCAGGTCGAAGATCGCGTTGCGCAGCGGGAAGAACGGTGAATCGCGGTTGACCAGTTCACCATTCGAGTCCCACAAGGCACGGATCGTGGCCATCGCCTCCTCGAACCGGGCCACCGGTTTCGACCAATCCACACCATAGGGCTCATTACCCTCGCGCTCGCCGGGGCCGATACCGAAGATGAAGCGCCCCTTGGTCAGCAGCTGCATGGTTGCCGCCGCCTGAGCGCTGACGGCCGGGTTCCGGCGCCCGGCATCGGTGACACAGATGCCGAGCGGCAACCGCGCGAAGCGGTTGCGCGCCGCGAGCTTCCCCAGCATCGTCCACGGTTCCATGCAGGCATCGACAGAGGGGACCAACTTGGCTGCAGCGCAGTACTTCTCCTGCCACAAAGCCCGGGGGAATATCGCGTTGAGATGGTCGGGCACCCAGAAGGAATCGACCCGGGCACCGACGGCCGACAGATAATTGGCGCTGGTGAAGGTGTCTGCCGCTGGCTTGCTCGCGGTGATCAAGTCCAACAGGCCGACCTGCAGACCACCCATGGGGATCAGAGCTTCTTCAGCTTGCGGATGACCTGGCTGTACAGCAGTTGCGACGTCAGGCCCCTGCGGAGCGTGCCCTGCAGCGGACCGACATTCGCCAGCACCAGGTACCGAACACCGTGGTGGCGCCACTCCGCCGCCTGCTCGACGATCTCATCCACTGTCCCGCACAGGTACATCTCCCGCAGCAGCGACGTCGGAACCGCCTTGACATAGGACAGCGCCGTCTCCTCATCCCAGTCCTGGGGCAGGATGTCCTGCGCGCCCGAGAAACCGACGCCCAGCGGGTGCTGAGCCCCGTGTCGGGCGTAGAAATCATCGGGTGCGTTCAGGGCACCGGCCTTGAGGACCGCCGATTCCAGTGCCTCGTCGAGGTCGTCGGGCGTGCGCGCCGGCACGACCATCATCCACAGGGCAGGGGTGATGGCCATCGGATCGCGCCCGGCGTCGGAGGCAGTCGACCGCACGACCTCGAGACGCTGGGCATATTCCTGCGGCGCATGGGGGAACGCGGGAAAGAACCCGTCGGCGTAGCGGCCCGCGGCCCGCAGCATCCTCGGACCGTGCGCGGCAATCCAGATCTCGGGCCAGCGTCCGCGGTACGCGGGCAGGTCGAAGATCGCGTTGCGCAGCGGAAAGAACGGCGAATCACGGTTGACCAGTTCACCATTCGAATCCCACAGGGTCCGGATGGTGGCCATCGCCTCTTCGAACCGGGCCACCGGTTTTGCCCAATCCACCCCGTAGGGTTCGTTGCCCTCGCGCTCTCCGGCGCCGATGCCGAGGATGAACCGGCCCTTCGTGAGCAGGTTCATCGTCGCAGCGGCCTGCGCGGTGACGGCCGGGTTGCGCCGGCCGGTGTCGGTCACCCCCACTCCCAACCTGAGCCGCGCAACCCGGTTGCGGGCGGCGAGATTACCCAGCATCGTCCACGGCTCCAGGTAGGCATCGGCCGAGGGCAGCATCTTGGCGCCACCGCAGAACTTCGGCTGCCACAACGATCGGGGGAACAGCGCGTTGAGGTGGTCGGGCACCCAGAACGAGTCGACGCCTCCGGCGACCGCACTCAGGTAGTTTGCCCGGGTGAACAGGTCCACGGTGGGCCGGGAGGCGATCGTCGGGTCCATGATGCCGACGCGAAATCGAGTCATCCAGCGAGTGTCGGACGACCGAGCCGGTTTGCTTAGAGTAGTGCCCTACTCCAATGTCAGTGGGTAGCACTCGCGTACCCGATTGATCCACCATTGCCGACGCTCCGGCGTCGCTGCCAACGCGGACAGTCGGTCGGGATCCGGCACCACCGTCTCCACCGGCAGGTACCCATCGACCGGCGCCGGAACCTCGGCGACGTCCTCCACGAAGAATCCGCCCGTGCCCAGACCGCACGCGTGCTCCAACTCGGGCAGGACGGCGGCGGCCAGCAATCCGCGCGCGATGCCGACCGCTGAATCCAGCGCACTGGACACCACAACCGGGATATCGATCTGCGTGGCGATGTCGAGCATGCGTGCCACCCCGCCCAGCGGCGCCACCTTGAGCACCGCGACATCGGCGGCACGGGCCCGCACCACCCGCAACGGATCAGAGGCCTTGCGGATCGACTCGTCGGCCGCGATCGGCACCGACACCTGCCGCCGCAGCGCGGCCAACTCGTCGACCGTCGAACACGGCTGCTCCAGATACTCCAGTGGCCCATCCGCGGTGAGCGCAGCGGCAGCCTCGACTGCCTGCGGCAGCGTCCAGCCTCCGTTGGCATCCACCCGTACCACCGGAACCTGCGCGCGCACGGCGTTGACCCGCGCGACGTCGTCAGCCAGGGTCTGCCCCGGCTCGGCGACCTTGACCTTGGCCGTGCGTGCACCCGGGAACCGCGCCAGCACCTCGGGCACCTGGGCGGCCGGGACCGCGGGCACGGTGGCGTTGATCGGGATGCGATCGCGGTGGACCACAGGCGCCGGCCGGTACGCCGCCTCGATGCCGGCGGCCAACCAGGCCGCCGCCTCCGGCGCCCCGTATTCGACGAACGCGCCGAACTCCCCCCAACCGGCCGGGCCGTCGATCAGCGCCACCTCACGAACGGTGATGCCGCGGAAGCGAACCCGCATCGGCAGGGCCACGACATGCAGACGGTCCAATAGGTCATCCAACGTCGGCGCCGCGTCCATCACGCCGTCAATGATGCCCAATGCGGTCAGGCGGCGCCCAGGGTCCGTTGGATGTCGGGTTTCATCTGGTTCAGCTGCGCACCCCAGTAGCTCCAGGTGTGGGTGCCGGTGGGCGGGAAGTTGAACACCGCGTTGTTTCCGCCCGCTGCGACGTACTGGTCGCGGAAGTTGAAATTGCTCTGCAGCGCGGTGCCTTCCAGAAAGGTGGACGGCAGGTCGCCGCCGCCCAGCTCGCCCGGGGTTCCCGAACCGCAGTACACCCAGATGCGGGTGTGGTTCGCCACCAGGCGCCCCACCTGCAGTGTCGGATCGTTGCGCGCCCACGCCGGATCACCCGGCGGACCCCACATGGCCGCCGAGGAGAAACCACCGGAGTCGTTCATCGCCAAGCCGATCAGACCGGGCCACGGGCCGGCCGAGGGATTCAGGAACGCCGACAAAGACCCCGCGTAGCGGAACTGTCCCGGGTAATAGGCGGCCAGGATCAGCGCCGAGCTACCCGACATCGACAGTCCGACCACCGCGTTGCCCGATGCGGACACATTCCGGTTGGCGGCCAGCCACTGCGGCAACTCGCTGGTCAGAAACGTCTCCCACTTGTAGGTCTGCACACCGCCGTTGCCCGCCGCCGGCTGATACCAGTCGGTGTAGAAGCTCGACATGCCACCGACGGGCATGACCACCGACAACCCCGATTGGTAGAACCACTCGAACGCCGGGGTCTCGATGTCCCAGCCGTTGGCGTCGTCGCGGGCACGCAGGCCGTCCAGCAGATAGACCGCGTGCGAACCGCCGCCTTGGAACTGCACCTTGATATCGCGCCCCATGGCGCCCGACGGAACCGAGAGTGTCTCGACCGGCAAACCGGCTCGTGACCAGGCATTCGCTGTCGGCGGTGAACCGAGAAGACCGGCCGTCACGGCCAACATCAGTGCGGACAAGACCACCAGCCCGCGGGAAAATCCCTGCCGAATATACGTATCCACCATGTCCGCACCCCAGTTCTCGCGCACACGTATGGATTCGAAGCTACTCCGGCTGGAACAGGAAATACAGAGCCAATTTTCACACGGTGGCGCGGTCGCGACCCTCCCAGTAGGGCTTTCGCAGATCCTTCTTGAGGATCTTGCCGGTGGGATTACGCGGCAACTCGTCGACGATGTCGACCGACTTGGGGCATTTGTAGGCGGCCAGATGTTCGCGGGCGAACGCGATCAGGTCTGGCTCGGAAACCTCGCCTTCCAGTGTCACAACGGCTTTCACCGACTCACCCCATTTTTCGTCGGGCACCCCGATCACCGCGACGTCGACGACAGCGGGGTGTTCGGCCAGCACGCGCTCGACCTCGATCGAGTAGATGTTCTCCCCGCCGGAGATGATCATGTCCTTGAGCCGGTCTTCGACGAAGATGTAGCCGCCGTCGTCGACGCGGCCGATGTCGCCGGTGCGGAACCAGCCCTCAGGCGTGACGGCCTCTGCCGTCGACTCCGGGCGGTTCAGATAACCCTTCATCAATTGCGGTGAGCGGAACCATAATTCGCCCTGCTCGCCAGCGGGCACCTCGGCACCGGTGTCGGGATCGACCACCCTGACCTCGGCGCCGGGAACCACGGTGCCCGCACTCATGAGCCGCTCTTCACTGGCCTCACGGTGATCATCGGGCCCCAGCCGGCTGATCGCCCCGGAGACCTCGGTCAGCCCGTACACCTGGATGAACTCTGTCTCCGGCCAGGCCTGCAGCGCAGAACGCAACAGCGGCAACGGCATCGGCGATGCGCCGTAGGCGAAGGTCTTCAACGCACCGAAGAGTTTCACCGCGTCCTCGCCGGTGTCGAACACCTTGGCCAGCACGGCAGGAACGAGGAACGTCCGGTTCGCCCCGGCGAGAATCCCGCCAGCCAAGGCCATCCCGTCGACATCACGCGTCATGTACGTCGGCGCCCCGTGATACAGCCCCCACTGCATGTAGGACGACCCTCCGACGTGGAACAGCGGCATGGCCACCAGACTCTTGTCGCCGGCGCTGAGCGTCCAGCCCTCGAATGCGTTGATCGTGTGGGCGATGACGTTGGAGTGGGTGAGCGCAATACCTTTGGGCCTGCCGGTGGTGCCCGACGAGTACATGATGATGCACGTGTCGTCGGGCTGAACATCGGCCGAGCGACCCACCGGCGACGCACCGGCGAGCAGCGCCTCGTACTCGTCGCCGTCACCGCCCTCGGGCGTCACGGTCACGATGTGCTCGACGGACGTGAGCCGATCGGCGATGGCGTCGATACCCGGCCGGAGCTCCTCACCGACCACGAGAACCTTGGCCCCGCAGTCGTTGAGCACGTAATCCAACTCGTCGGCGGCGAGCCGGAAGTTGATGATCGCGTTGGCCGCGCCGAGCGACGCGGCCGCGAGCGTCATCTCGACACACGCCACGTGGTTCTTGTCGAGGAATGCCACCACGGCCGACGCGCCACGCACTCAACGCACCGGCCAACCGCTGGACCCTGTCGTACCACTGCGACCAGGTCCAACTGCGGCTCAGATAGGTGACCGCTTCCTCGTCAGGCTTTGTGGCCGCCCAATGGGCGGCGCGTTCGTCGAGAAACTGCGGAGCCGGCAAATCTGACATGTCCAGAGCGTGCCATGGCACGCGAGCCGTCAACCGGCTTTCGGATAAACCTGCTGCCCAGCCAGGAATGTGGCCTGTACTTCCAGGTCGGCGATGCTCTCCGGGCTTGTCGTGCGCGGGTCGGCCGAGACGATCACCAGGTCGGCGTACTTACCGACCTCGAGTGAGCCGATCACGTCGTCGGCGAACAACTGCCACGCGGCGTCGATGGTCTGCGCCCGGATCCCCTGCTCGACGGTGAGCCGCTCCTCGGGGGCGAGCACCCGGCCGCTCGGCGCGGTCCGGGTGACGGCCACGCTGATGTTGCGCAGAGGTTCCTCCGGGGTGACCGGCGGATCGTTGTGCAGCGAGATCCTCATGCCGGTCGCCACTGCCGAGCCCGCGGGCATCCAGCGCCCGCCGTGCTCGGGCCCGAACAGCCCGTCGACGAGGATGTCGCCCCAGTAGTGCAGATGGTCGACGAACAGGCTGCAGGTGACCCCGAGGCCGTGCGCACGCTGCAACTGCTCGGGCGTGATCGCGCCGACGTGTTCCAGCCGCAGCCGGTGATCTTTTCGTGGCCAGCGCCCCAGTGCTTCCTCGTAGACGTCCAAAATGGTGTCCACGCCGGCGTCACCGTGCACGTGACAGGCCAGCTGCCAACCCTGCGGGAAAAACGTGCCCACGATCTCGGTGAGCTGTTCCTTCGTGTAGTTGGCGTGGCCGCACGAGCCGGGCACCACACCGATGGTCCGGGTGGCATCGGTGTCCAGGTACGGGAACGTCAGATCGATGTTGCCCACCCATGGCGACCCGTCGACCCAGATCTTGATGCCGACCTGGCGCACGATGTCGTCGCCCTCGGCCGGGCTGGCGTCGGTGTGCAGCGCAGCGGTCGACATTTCATAGGTGCGCAACCGCACCGTCAGCTGGTCGTGCAACTGCGCCAGCAACGGCCGGAACATCGGGTCGAACGCCATCTCCGAGCAGGTGGTCAAGCCGGCCCGGTTCAGCCGCGCGCATTCCGCGGCCAGCATCTCCGGATAGTCGCGAGCCGAGATGGCATCGCCGAGCAGCGGGAACACCGCCCCGGTTTCCTCGGCGGTGCCGTCGAGCTCCCCGTCTGCCGTGCGTCCGTACTTGGCGCCCTTGGGGTCAGGAGTGTCTCGGGTCAGCCCGGCACGGCGGGCGGCCGCGCTGTTGAAGAAGGCCTTGTGGCCCGAGTTGTGCACGATCACCAGCGGCGTGTCGGGCGCGATGCCGTCCAGCCAGGCCAGGTTCGGGTCGGGCAATCCGTCCTGCAGCAACGGATCCCAGCCGTTCAGGAACGCGCCGTCGGCTCCGCGCTGGGCGACCTCGGCATCTATCGCGTCGAGCACCTCGCCGGCACTCGGCAAGGTGACCGGGCGGATGTCGACGATACGGCCGGAAAGTGCGACCGCCTCCATCAGCGGATGACCATGTGCCTCAACGAAACCCGGCATGACGCAGCCGTCGACCTCACGGACATCGGTGCCCTCCCCGACCCAGCCGGCCACCTCGGCCCGGGCGCCGACCGCGACGATGCGCCCGCCGGAGACTGCGAGCGCCTCGGCAGTGGGTTGCGTGTCGTCGACCGTGAGAATGGTTCCGTAGAGGACGAGATCAGCGGACTCGCTCGGGCTGGTCATGCCCGGATGTTAGAGCGTCGCCCGTCTTCGAGGAGCCAATGCTGAAGATAGCGGTCATCAGGTGGCCGCAATCTTCAGCGCAAACAGCCGTGGCCTGCGGATTGAGAAATTTTCAGAAAGTTTTCGGCCTGTGTCGATTTTCGCGGGGTGCCGTTCGACGTAGTAACGAGGGCACGATAGGCCGAGCCCCTTCCCGACGCACGAAGGAGACACACAATGTCGCGCTACATGCTGATCATGCGGTCCACCCCCGAGGCCGAGGCCGCGATGGCCGAGGAGAACATCGACTTCGACGAGATCATCGCCCAGATGGGCCGCTACAACGAAGAGCTGATCAAGGCCGGTGTGATGCTGGCCGGCGAGGGCTTGACCGATCCCGACGAGGGCTTCGTCGTCGATTTCAACGCCGATCCCCCGGTGGTCACCGACGGGCCGTACACCGAGGCCAAGGAACTGTTCAACGGGTTCTGGATCCTGGAGGTGTCTTCCAAGGAGGAGGCCAAGCAGTGGGCCCGGAAGTGCCCGCTGGGATGCGGCGTGAAGCTGGAGGTCCGCCGGGTCAGCGAGACCGAAGAGTTTCCACAGGACAACGAGTGGGTCCAGAAGGAAATCCAGTGGAAGGCCGACCTCGCGGAAAAGGCGGCGAAGGCCGCCCGCGCGGCCGCCAACCGCTGATCCGAGCACAAGCCCCGGCGGTCCCTAACCCGCCGGGGCCCGGCTCCGCCCCCCACATCTCAGAGATTAAGCAGCGCGGACTTCGTGGACACGAGTACCGCACTACCTGTATTTCGGTCTGTATTTCGGTCCGCGATGACCTTGTGTTACATCCCACATCGGGGGATCGGCTCCGCAGTTTCTGGAACACGTTCTAGTCTGTAGTTCATGAGTGATGCGCTGCTGCACCATCCCATCCATTCCGGCCACCTCACCGTCAGTGCGCTGAAGCGCAACAAGGACAAGCCTGTGCTGTTCCTCGGCGACACCACCCTGACCGGTGGCGAGCTCGCGGAACGCATCAGCCAGTACATTCAGGCCTTCGAGGCGCTCGGCGCCGGCACCGGCGAGGGCGTCGGCCTGCTGTCCCTGAACCGGCCCGAAGTCCTGATGATCATCGGCGCCGGCCAGACCCAGGGGTACCGCCGGACGGCACTACACCCTCTCGGTTCGCTGGACGACCACGCCTACGTGCTGTCCGACGCCGAGGTGACGACGCTCATCATCGACCCCACCCCCGCGTTCGTGGAGCGGGCCCTGGGGTTGCTGGAGAAGGTGCCCTCGCTTCGCCAGGTGCTGACGATCGGCCCGGTGCCCGAAGCCCTGGCCGCGTCCAGCGCGTCGGTCTCCGATCTGACGGCCGAGGCCGCCAAGTACTCCCCGGTGCCGCTGGCTGCCGCCGAACTCGCTCCCGACCACGTCGGCGGCCTCACCTACACCGGTGGCACCACCGGTAAGCCCAAGGGCGTGATGGGCACGGTGCGTTCGATCTCCACCATGACGACCATTCAGCTCGCCGAGTGGGAGTGGCCCGAGAACCCGCGCTTTTTGATGTGCACCCCGCTGTCACACGCCGGCGCGGCGTTCTTCACGCCGACCATCGTCAAGGGCGGCGAACTGGTGGTGCTGACCAAGTTCGACCCGGCCGAGGTGCTGCGCGTCATCGAGGAACAACGCATCACCGCGACCATGCTGGTGCCGTCGATGATCTACGCCCTGATGGACCACCCCGACTCGCACACCCGCGACCTGTCCTCGCTGGAGACCGTGTACTACGGCGCCTCGGCGATGAACCCGGTGCGGCTGGCCGAGGCGCTCAAGCGCTTCGGGCCGATCTTCGCTCAGTACTACGGCCAGTCCGAGGCACCGATGGTGATCTCCTACCTCGGCAAGAAGGACCACGACGAGAAGCGTCTGACGTCGTGTGGCCGGCCCACCCTGTTCGCGCGGACCGCGCTGTTGGATGCCGAGGGCAATCCGGTGCAGCAGGGCGAGGTCGGTGAGATCTGCGTGTCCGGGCCGCTGCTGGCCGGCGGTTACTGGAAGCTCGAGGACGCCACCTCGGAGACTTTCCGCGACGGCTGGCTGCACACCGGCGACATGGCCCGCGAAGACGAGGACGGCTACTGGTTCATCGTCGACCGGGTCAAGGACATGATCGTCACCGGCGGGTTCAACGTGTTCCCGCGTGAAGTGGAAGACGTTGTCGCCGAACATCCTTCGGTGGCCCAGGTGTGCGTGATCGGCACCCCCGACGAGAAGTGGGGCGAAGCCGTCACCGCGGTGATCGTGCTACGTCCCGACGCTGACTCCAGCGACGAGGCAGTGGCCACGGTGACCGCCGAGATCCAGGCCGCGGTCAAGGACCGCAAGGGCTCGGTGCAATCGCCCAAGCAGGTGATCGTCGTCGACTCCGTGCCGGTGACCGCACTCGGCAAGCCCGACAAGAAGGCCGTGCGCGCCCAGTTCTGGGAAGGTGCTGCCCGCGCGATCGGCTGATTTTCTCGGGCCTGCTTGCCCGCTTGCCCGCTTTGTCACTTGCCCGCTTTGTCACTTGCCCGCTTTGTCACGCTGGAGTGGCGCTCGGCCCCCAGTGCCACTCCAGCGTGACAGTGGGGTGACACGTCGCCATCGACCATCCAGCTTTGTCACGTTGGAGTGACTGTCGGCCACCAGTGCCACTCCAGCGTGACAGTGGGCGCCCGGGGCAATGGACGCCCGACAATGGGCGACGCGTCTGCTCGGCAGAATGGGTGAGGTGCCCGACGTGCCCGCCACCTCCGCCGACATGCGCGCAACGCTCGACGCGGTCTGGCGGATGGAGGCGGCCAAGATCCTGGCCACGCTGACCCGCACTGTCGGCGATGTCGGCCTGGCCGAGGACCTCGCCTCCGACGCACTGCTCGACGCCCTCATGCAATGGCCGCAGACCGGTGTGCCGCGCAACCCCGGTGCCTGGCTGACCACCGTCGCCAAACGCAAGGCCATCGACCACTGGCGGCGCGCGGAACGCCTCGACGCGAAGTACGAGGTGCTGGCCCACGACCTGGCCGAGCACGTCGACGAGGCCTGGGACCCCGACCGGATCGACGACGACGTCCTGCGCCTCATCTTCATCGCCACCCACCCGGTGCTGTCGCGTGAGGCCCAGGTCGCGCTGACACTGCGTATGGTCGGCGGGCTGAGCACCGAAGAGATCGCCCGGGCCTTCCTCATCTCGACCGCCACCGCGGCCGCGCGCATCACCCGCGCCAAAAAGACCCTGTCACAAGCCAACCCGCCCTTCGAGGTGCCGCCGCGCGACGAATACCCGCACCGGCTGTCGGCGGTGCTCTCGGTCATCTACCTGATCTACAACGAGGGCTACTCGGCATCCGCCGGACAGCGCTGGATCCGCGACGAATTGTGCACCGAGGCCCTGCGATTGGGCCGTGTGCTGGCCGCCCTGGTGCCCGACGAACCCGAGGTTCACGGCCTGCTCGCCCTGATGGAGTTCCAGTCCTCACGCTTTGCGGCGCGCACCGATGCCGAGGGCCGGCCCATCCTGCTGGAGGACCAGAATCGGGCCGGCTGGGACCGGGCCCAGATTCGGCGCGGCATCACAGCCCTTGAGCGCTCCGGCGCCGCACGGCAGCAACGTGGTTGGGGCCCATATGCGTTGCAGGCCGCGCTCGCCGAATGCCACGCGGTGGCCCCGACGGCGGCCGACACCGACTGGGCCCGCATCGTCGCCCTGTACGACGCGCTGCTGCAGATCAACCCGTCCCCGGTGGTGCAGCTCAACCGGGCAGTGGCCGTAGCCATGCACTCCGGCCCGCAGGAGGCATGGGAGATCGTCGACGGGATCGAGGGGCTGGACAGCTCGTACCTACTGCCCAGCGTGCGCGGCGAACTGCTGTCCCGGCTGGGCCGGCACACCGAGGCCGCCGAGCAGTTCGACCGGGCCGCCGCCCTGACCGACAACGAACGCGAGCGAGACGTACTGGCGAACAAGGCAATCCGCGAACGCGGCTGATCCCGGGCGAGGTCGTGGCACGATGGCGGACATGGTGTCGGCAGTGTTGTTCGACTTCTCCGGAACCCTGTTCCGCCTGGAGGAACAGGACAGTTGGTTCGCCGGAATGGCCGTGGACGAACGCGAGGTCGACGGGCACGTGCAGGCCGAGTTGATGCGCCGGCTGACCGCCCCGACCGGACGGTCCGTGACGATGACCGACGAGCAGTACCGGGCCTGGGTCAACCGGGACCTGGCCCCACACCTGCACCGTGAGGCCTATCTGCATGTGCTGCGGGAATCCGGGCTGGCCGACCATCACGCCGAATCGCTGTACAACCGGGTGATCGAGCCGGCCAGCTGGACGGCCTACCCGGACACCGCGCGGGTCTTCAAAAGCCTCAAAGCACAAGGACTCCGGACGGCCGTCGTATCCAACATCGCATTCGATGTGCGTCCGGCCTTCACCGCGATCGGCGCCGCCGAGCACGTCGACGAGTTCGTGCTGTCCTTCGAAGTGGGCGCGGTCAAACCCGACCCGGCGATTTTCACCACGGCGCTGCAGCGCGTCGGCGTGCCGGCGCAGGAAGCGCTGATGGTCGGCGACAGCGAGGAGGCCGATGGCGGTGCCCGTGCCGTCGGCTGCCAGTTCGCTCTGGTCGATCCGCTGCCCACCGCGCAGCGGCCCGACGGGCTGATCACGGCCCTGCAGGCTGTCGGTATCCGCGCCTAATGTGGAGTCATGGCTGACGACCGCATCCGGCCACCGTGGTGGCTGAAATACGTCAACAAGGTGATGATCGGGCTAAACAAGCTCGGCGTCGGCGGCGACAAAGGTCCTGTGGTGCTCACGGTGACGGGCCGCAAGAGCGGTAAACCCCGGTCGACGCCCGTCACCCCGATGACCGTCGACGGGCACCGCTACATCGTCGGCGGGCTGCCGAAGGGCGACTGGGCCGCCAACGCCCGCGCTGCCGGCGAGGCCACCGTGCACCAGGGGCGCAAAGACCAGCGGGTCCGGGTGGTCGAGATCCCCGTCGAGCAGGCCCGGCCACTGCTGCGCCAATTCCCCGTCCTGGTTCCGACCGGTGTCGGGTTCATGCGCAACGCCGGGCTGGTGACCGGGCCCAATCCGGACGAGTTCGAGACACTCGCCGGGCGCTGCCCGGTGTTCCGGTTGGACCCGATCTAGCAGCTGCCCGTCAGCTCAGGTGCGGGGCTTCCTTGATCTTGGAGTCCTGCTTGCCCACCGTCTGGCAGAAGGCCTGCACCGCCATCCGGGTTCCGGTGATCTCGAGCTGAGCTGGATCGTTGCCCTTCTCATCCTTGAGCATCTTGGACACGGCTTCGTCCTGGGTCTTCTCGTCCTGCCCGATGAAGTCCTTGCACTTGGTGTCACCACCGGTGATCGCAGGTGAACATCCGACGAGTGCAAGGCCGACAGCCAACCCCGAGAACAACACACCTGCCGACTTCTTCATTGTGGTCAACGTCGTCTCTTTCTGATCTGGTGATGCGCTGTACGCATCATCGCGCCAGGTTTTGTACCCCGCGACGGTACCTGTGAAACGTCGAGTTGCCCTCGCTCTACAGTCGAGCACGTGAGTGCAGACAACCCGTTCGACCCCACAGCCTGGGAGCCGGTGCCCGGCTTCGACGATCTGACCGACATCACCTACCACCGCCACGTCGCCAACGACGCCCGGCAGCCCACGGTGCGGGTCGCGTTCGACCGGCCCGAGGTGCGCAACGCTTTCCGGCCGCACACCGTCGACGAGCTGTACCGCGTCCTCGACCACGCCCGGATGTCCCCCGACGTCGGGGTGGTGCTGCTGACCGGCAACGGCCCGTCGGCCAAGGACGGCGGCTGGGCCTTCTGCTCGGGCGGGGACCAGCGCATCCGCGGGCGCTCCGGGTACCAGTACGCCGACGGGGAGACCGCCGAGACCGTCGACCCGGCCCGGGCCGGACGACTGCACATCCTCGAGGTGCAGCGGCTCATCCGGTTCATGCCGAAAGTGGTGATCTGCCTGGTCAACGGCTGGGCAGCCGGTGGCGGCCACAGCCTGCACGTCACCTGCGACCTGACCCTGGCCAGCCGCCAGCACGCCCGGTTCAAGCAGACCGATGCCGACGTCGGCAGCTTCGACGGCGGCTTCGGCAGCGCGTATCTGGCCCGCCAGACCGGGCAGAAGTTCGCCCGCGAAATCTTCTTCCTGGGCCGCGCCTACGACGCCGAGACCATGTACCAGATGGGCGCGGTGAACGACGTCGTCGACCACGCCGAGCTGGAGGCGGTCGGCCTGCAGTGGGCGGCCGAGATCAACGGCAAGTCGCCCCAGGCCATCCGGATGCTGAAGTTCTCGTTCAACCTGATCGACGACGGCCTGGTCGGCCAGCAGGTGTTCGCCGGAGAGGCCACCCGGTTGGCGTACATGACCGACGAGGCCGTCGAGGGCCGCGACGCGTTCCTGCAGAAGCGCGATCCCGACTGGAGCGGTTTCCCGCGCTACTTCTAGAAATGGAAACCCGTCTGGCCGTGCGGTGACTTAGCGAACGCGAGCACTTTGGCCGGGGTGACCCGGTAGACGATCGCCGCCTCACCGTCCGGATCGAAAACCTCGTCGTCGCAATCGAAATCCCAGTCGTCGCCGTACTTGCTCCGATAGGCATCGGCCAGGGTGGTCAACCGTTGCCGACCGGTCACCCGCGCGGCGGTCCCCTCGACCACGATGTCCAGGCCCGCATTCCACGTGTTGGTTCCGGTTGTGACGACGACGGCAGCGCCTGCCTGCAGGTTGCGGGCCTTCTGCTCGGAGGGCCCGGTGCAGAACACGAACGCATCGTCGGTCCACACCCCGACCAGTGGTGTGACGTGCGGCCGCCCGTCGCCGCGCACGGTGGTGAGCCAGTACAGCCCGGCGGCTTCGAGTGCGGCCGCGGCGGCCGGCCACGTGGTCGGTTCGGTCGCCTCGCTGAAGCGCTGGTCGAGCTTGCCGGTGATGGTCATAGCGATATCGACTCGGGAGGCGCCCACAAGTCATCGCGGAAAGGTAGGCGACCTAAACTCGGCGGATGAGCAAGAACCCGCTGCGCCGGCTCTCTGAGCAGGTGCTGTTGACGAGCATGCGCCCGCCGCTGACCGAACGGCTGCAGGCCCGTGACGATATCGATGTCGCAGGCAAGCGCATCCTGCTGACCGGCGCCTCGTCGGGCATCGGCGAGGCCGCAGCGGAGAAGTTCGCCGCGAAGGGAGCCACCGTCATCGCGGTGGCCCGCCGCCAGGAACTGCTCGACGACCTGGTCGGGCGGATCTCCGCCAAGGGCGGCGACGCCCACGCCCACGCGGTGGACCTGTCCGACATGGACGCCATCGACGAGCTGGTCGCCACCGTGGAACGTGACCTCGGCGGTGTCGACATCCTGATCAACAACGCCGGCCGGTCGATCCGGCGGCCGCTGGCCGAATCTCTGGATCGCTGGCACGACGTCGAGCGCACCATGACGCTCAACTACTACTCGCCGCTGCGGCTCATTCGCGGCCTGGCCCCGGGCATGCGGGAACGTCGGGACGGGCACATCATCAACGTCGCCACCTGGGGCGTGATGAACGAATCCTCACCGCTGTTCGCGGTGTACAACGCATCCAAGGCAGCGCTGGCCGCGGTCAGCCGGGTCATCGAGACCGAATGGGCCTCCGTCGGCGTGCATTCCACCACGCTGTACTACCCGTTGGTGAAGACCCCGATGATCGCCCCCACCCGGGCCTACGACGGACTGCCCGGACTGTCGGCCGCCGAGGCCGCCGACTGGATGCTGACCGCGGCGCGCACCCGGCCGGTACAGATCGCGCCACGGATGGCAGTGACCGCCAAGGCACTGAACACCGTGGCACCCGGTCTGGTCGACGCCCTGATGAAACGGCAACGGGTCCAACCGGTCTGACGTGTCGCACCGCGGCCGGCACCCGGCGGTGGTAGACAAGGGCTATGGAGATCCTGGCCAGCAGGATGTTGATCCGACCGGTCGATTACCCGAAGTCAGTGGAGTTCTACCGCGATGGGATCGGCCTGGCCATCGCCCGCGAATACGGTGCAGGCACAGTGTTTTACGCGGGCCAGTCACTGATCGAGCTGGCCGGGCACCATAGTCCCACCGAACCCGGGGTGTTCCCCGGGGCACTCTGGCTGCAGGTGCGCGACGTCTACGCCACGCAGGCTGAACTGGAAAGCCGCGGCGTGGCCATCGCCCGCGCCGCGACCCAGGAACCGTGGGGACTACACGAGATGCACGTGACCGATCCCGACGGCATCACCCTGATTTTCGTCCAGGTGCCCGACACTCATCCCCTGCGCCGGGACACCCGCGACTGAGTCAGCGCGCCGTTTTCCACCCCTGGGTTGTCGATCGGCACGATCAGCAGCCCTGCTGCAGAAATCGGCGATGCGCAGCCGTATGCGGCAATAGCGTCAGCGCGTCGGGGTCGACAGCGGCCAACCCACCGAGGCCAGCCGCGCCGCGACCTGGTTGACCTCTTCTGGAAGTGGTTCCTTGTCGATGACGTTCTGCACCGCGCCCCGGATCTCGTCGTCGGTGACAGGGCTGTCCCCGTCCGAGGAGCGCAGGATGTCGTGGGTGGCCCGGACCACCTCGTCCTCGGACAGCGACCGGGTCAGCAGCGCCAGCAGGGCGAACTGGTCCTTGTGCGGCACGCCCTCCGGATAGCCGGCCCGCAACCAGCTCAGCACGTTGTCGAGGAAGCTCGTCGTTTCGGTCATGCTGCGCTCACTTACCCGGAATGAACGGGACGGGGTTTAATCCGAAGTGATGAATGATCGTGGTCTTGGTGATCCACAGGATCGCGATCACGATCACCGCGGCGACGACGGCGAAGAGCGCCAGACCGAGGAACTTCAGCACCGGGTTGGGCGCCACGACGGTGCCGTCCTCGTGAGTGCCGCCGGCGCCGTTCGAGTAGGCCACCAGACCTGTGGCGAACACCGCAGGCAGACCGGCTCCGAGGATCAACCCCACAACCAGCACCTTGAAGATGGAGTCCACATAAATCATCAGCTGATTCCTTAGCTAGATCCGGTCAGACTGCGGCTTTGTCGACTGTGGCGGCAGGCTTGCCGGCCTCACGCACCTCGGCCGGCACGACCGAGTTGGTGGAGTCATCCCAATCGGCATTGACGTTCTTGTGGTCGACCTTCTGTTGCTGGGCGCGCCACCACATGTATCCGGACAGGGCGACCAGGATCAGGAAGATCAGGCCGTCGCCGGCGAGCGCCGCCCCGGTGAGCGACTCGACACCGTGCGACAGCCAGAAAGCCAGCGCGCCGACGATTCCGGCGGCGGGCAGCGTGATCAGCCAGGCCATCGCCATGCGTCCTGCCACGGCCCAGCGCACCTCGGCGCCGGGCTTGCCGACGCCGCTACCGAGGATCGAGCCGGTGGCGACGTGAGTTGTGGACAGCGCCATACCCGCGGCGCTGGAGCTCAAAATGATTGCGGCCGAGGATGCTTCGGCGGCCAGCCCCTGCGGGGATTCGATCTCGACCAGGCCCTTGCCCAGCGTGCGGATGACGCGCCAGCCGCCGATGTAGGTGCCGAGGCCGATGGCCAGTGCGCAGGAGGCGATGATCCAGAACGGAAGACCGTTCTCCTTCACATCCCCGGTGAGGTGCCCGGTGGTGATGAGGGCGAGCGCGATGACACCCATGGTCTTCTGTGCGTCGTTCGTTCCGTGCGACAGGGCGACCAGCGAGGCGGTGGCGATCTGTCCCCAACGGAAACCCTGCTCGCGGCGCTTCTTCAGCACGTTGCGGGTGATGCGGTAGACCAGCCAGGTTCCGGCCGCAGCGACCAGGCAGGCGATGAACGGAGCCGCGATCGCGGGGATGAGCACCTTCTGGAGGACGCCGGACCAGTTGACCCCGGACAGTCCGATAGCTGCCAGCCCGGCGCCGATCAGACCGCCGAAGAGCGCGTGCGACGAGCTGGACGGAATGCCGAAGAGCCAGGTCAACAGGTTCCACAGGATGCCGCCGATCAGGCCGGCGAAGATGATCGTGAGACCCGTCGAGGCATCGATGCCGGATACCAGCGACCCCGTCTTGCTGTCCTGAATCTTGAGCACCGATGTGGTGACCGTGACGGCCACCTCGACCGAGAGGAACGCGCCGACCAGGTTGAGGACACCCGCCAGGATCACAGCGGTCTTGGGCTTCAGCGCCCCCGTGGCGATCGAAGTGGCCATTGCATTGCCGGTGTCGTGAAAGCCGTTTGTGAAGTCAAAGGCCAGTGCTGTTGCTATCAACAGCACCAGGACGATCAGCTCAGCGCTCATGGCGGTAATTCTGTCGGACCATTGGCGTTTTTGACCAGCCGGAAACACCTCGCTGAGCTGGGAATTCGAATACGCTACGAATGAGTTCACCGAGTGTTCATCTGTCCACCCCGGTTTGTTCGCCGGGGCGGTTTGCCGATCTCCGAGCGGGCTATAAGTTCACTGCGAGCCAGAGTCGGCCGGCACCACTAACATCAATGCGGTCCTCCGACTCAAACTCGTATGTCCGGTGGAACGTCGCTCGGGTGCATCAGGAGTAGGCACAGTGAACGCTTTTCTCGCGAAGATCGCGGCCTGGCTGAACGCCGGGTACCCCGAGGGGGTGCCCGGACCAGACCGGGTGCCGCTGTTGGCGCTGCTGACCCGGCGCCTGACGAACGACGAAGTCAAAGCAGTCGCACGGGATCTCATCGATCGCGGTGATTTCGATCACATCGACATCGGCGTGCTGATCACCCAGATCACCGACGAGCTGCCCCGCGTGGAAGACGTCGAACGGGTACGGCAACGACTCGCCGCCAAGGGCTGGCCGTTGGACGATCCGCGCGATGCCGAGGATTCCGTCGGCACCGATGAGACCGGCCGCACCGACGGTGACGACCCGAAAGAGCCAGGGGGCCCGGCATAGCCGTTCTCCGCCCCGTCTCCGTCGGATCTGCGACGGGTCCGTTGCTGGCGGTCCTCGATGACGTCCTGACCGGACGCGAGTCGGCGATCCTGCCCGTGCCCGCAGACGACGAGCGTCAGAGTTCCCTGCTGACAACCACTTTGCGCGCCGGCGAGGAGATCGACGACGACGTCGCCCTGGTGATCTCAACCTCGGGCACCACCGGCAAACCCAAAGGCGCGTTGCTGACCGCGGCGGCGTTGCGATCCAGCGCCGAGTCCACCCACGCCCGGTTGGGTGGTGCGGGCCGGTGGCTGCTGGCCCTGCCCGCCTATCACATCGCCGGCCTGCAGGTGCTGGTGCGCAGCGTACTGGCCGGTACCACGCCCGTCGCCATCCCGGCCTCCTTCGAACCGGGCGAGTTGCCTTCGGCGGTAGCCGCTTTGGGCAGTGGGCGCCGCTACGCCTCGCTGGTGGCGGTACAGCTGGACAAGTCCCTTCAGGACCCGGCCGCCGCGGAAGCGCTGGCCGGACTCGATGCCGTGCTGATCGGCGGCGGACCGATGCCGGCCGGTGTGGCCGAACGGGCCCGAGCGGCGGGGGTGAACGTGGTCCGCACCTACGGGATGAGCGAGACCGCAGGCGGCTGTGTGTACGACGGTGTGGCGCTCGACGGTGTGAAGGTGCGGATTGACAACTCCCGCATCCTGCTCGGCGGCGCCACCGTAGCCAAGGGGTATCGCAACCCGGTCACACCCGATCCGTTCGCCGAGCCCGGCTGGTTCCGCACCGATGATCTTGGTTCCGTGGATGATTCGGGTGTGATCAGGGTCTTGGGCCGGGTCGACGACGCGGTCAGCACCGGAGGGCTGACGGTACTGCCGCAACTGGTCGAATCGGCACTGGCCGGCCACCCGGCGATCGCCGACTGCGCGGTGTTCGGGGTGCCCGACGAGCGGCTCGGTCAGCGGGTGGTGGCCGCGCTGGTGCTGGCTCCTGGTGCGACAGCCCCCGACGTGGCCGAGTTACGGGCCCAGGTGTCCCAGACGCTGGATGCCACCGCGGCACCGCGCGAAGTGCACATCGTCGACGAGTTGCCCCGCCGCGGCATCGGCAAGCTGGACCGCCGGGCGCTGGCGGCCCGCTACAGCTGAGCGCAGGACGCCCAAAACAACGCCATGGCTGTTCCCCGGCACGGAGAACGACCACTGCGTTGTTACCGCGGGAGCATCGCCGCAACCACGGAGCCGGAATTTCACTTGTCGGCTTGGGCATGATGGAGACATGCGCCGAGAAGTGACCTCCGCGGACGAGCTGCGCGCCATCGTCGGGCAACCCACCCCAGCCGTCGCAAAGAAGGTGACCGACCGCCTGTCCGAAGCGCAGCAGGGCTGGCTCAAGCAGTCACCCCTGGGTTTCGTGGCGACCACCGATGCGCACGGTCGCGTCGACGTGTCCCCGAAGGGCGACCCGCCTGGATTCGTCCAGATCATCGACGACACCACGATCGCGATCCCGGAACGGCCAGGCAACCGGCGCGTCGACGGCTTCCTCAATGTCCTGCAGCGGCCGCACGTGGGCACGGTGTTCGTCATCCCCGGCCGCGGCGACACCCTGCGAATCAACGGCTCCGCCCGGATCCTTTCGGACGCCGATTATTTCGATGCCATGGTGGTGGACGGCAAGCGGCCGATCCTGGCTCTGGAAATCGACATCGAAGAGGTGTTCTTCCACTGCCCCAAGGCGTTCCTGCGCTCCGACGCCTGGAAACCCGAGAGCTGGAATCCGACGGCGGTGCCCTCGGTGGCGCAGATGGCCAAGGCCTTCAAACCCGACCAGACCCAACAGGAACTCGACGCGTATTACCGCGAGGACAACCTGCGCAAGATGCTCTACTGAACCGCCGCAACCGGTTTCACCAGGATCGCCCGCGTGTACAGCAGCTGGAATCCTCGACGCTGCACGTTCTGCTGTGACTTCGAGCCGGGAGCCGTCGTCACCACGGCGATCTCGCATCCGGCGTCGGCGGCCTCGGCCAGCCGCGCCGCCAGCAGCGCGGCCTGCACCCCGCGGCGCCGGTAGGCCGGCGCGGTCGCGGCTCCGGCCAGCTGAGCGATCCCGCCGCTCAGCCGCATCATCCCGCCGCCGGCGACCGCTCCGCCATACAGCGCGATATACGCTGTGGCCCCGGCCTTTTCCATGTCCCGTTCGGCCCTCTCGATGATGTCGGCAGGGAACTGCTCATGGCTGACCGGGCCTTCCCCGTCCGGATGAGCGAAGCCCTCCACCACGACGTTCACCCACGCGGTGAGATCGTCGGCCCGGCGCACATCCACCTCCGTCGCCAACGGGGCCTCGACGGCGATCGGGCGGCCGAGGACGTTCTCGAACTCGGCGAGGCGATAGCCGCGGCCGGACAACAGCGCGGTGATCTCGGGATCGGCGAGATTGGACAGTTCGACCCGGGTTTCGCTGCCCCTGGCCGCGAAGGCCCGTTCGATCTCGCCCAGCACGGCCTCGTCGGGCACGCCGTCGAAGCCGAGGCCGACCAGCTTGTTCATCGGCGACTCAGCCTCGGCGAAACAGGCGAATCCGCCGGCGACCGGCAGCACCAACCCGTCGGCACCACGGTCGCCCGCGGACCGGGTCGCCGCGACGATCAGGTCCGACTCGGCTTTCTCGATCCGGCGGGCCAGCTCGACCCCGCAAAACAGTTGTCCTGTACCAGCGTCCGAATCATCGTAGATAGCCACGTCGATATTGTGCCCGCACAGGCATTTCCGAAACGTCCCGACATCGTGTCGGTCAGCGCGGCGGCCCGGCCGGCTCCCAATACTGCATCGCGGTGTCGAGCTCATCGCTGTCGAGCGCCTTCACCGGAATGCACGATTGGCCGGCGTGGTAGCGCATGCCGGCCAGCAGGATGGCCACATAGCGACGCCACAGTTCGGCATCGACATTGCCGGCGAATTCGCTGACCGTGCCGGCCAGAAGCCCGAAGATCGGCATGTCCGTGGACGACAGCTCCGGACGTAGATAACCGTCACGCTGGGCCCGCTCCACCAGTTTGGTCAACACCGGGACGAGCTGCTCCTGGCAGGCCTTGACCCGGTCGCACCCATAGGACTTGCTGAACGCGATTTCCCGCAATCCCCGGTCAGTCGCCGTGATCTCGCACATCTTCTCGACGTACCAGGCGAATCCCTGCCACGAATCTTCTTGTTGCAGCGCAGATTCTGCCAGCGCAGTGAGCTGCTCCATACCGTCGACGAAGATGGCCGCGATGAGCTCTTCCTTCGTCGCGAACCGTCGGTACACCGTGCCCACCCCGACATTGGCGTAGCGCGCCACATCGTTGAGCGTCGCCTCAAGACCTTTCTCGGCAAACAGCTCCCTCGCAGCGTCGAGCACCCGCTGACGATTGCGCTCTGCGTCCTTGCGCAGCACGGGTCTTGTTTCCTCGGTCATATCTCTCTGTCCAAAGTGAGCGGCGTCATAAGTGGATTGATCCTATCCACTTATTCGGATAACTTTACGCCTCGAAGTGCGTAGGACGCCTAACAGCAGGGTTGTCGCGATCGCATCGAAAACGTCGGGAGGCCCACCAGTGACACCTGTCATCGAAACGCCCGCCGCGGGCCTCCTCTCGGGGCCGCCGCGATGCTGAAGGCCATCCGCCGAATCTGGCTCCCCGTACTGATCGTCATCGCGATGGGGGCCGGCGTGCTGATCGTGATGAACGTCCGCAAGGTCTTCGGCGCACATCCGGTGATTATCACCGACACCACCTCGGACAACGCCGAAGACTTCAACCCCAAGTTCGTGAAGTACGAGATCTTCGGAACGGGCGGCACCGCCGTCATCAACTACATGGACCTCGAAGGCAAACCCCAGCGCACCGGAACCGTGCCGCTGCCATGGTCTTTGACCCTGCAAACCACATTGCCGTCGGTGCAACCCAACATCATGGCGCAAGGCGACGGAAGCAGCATCAGTTGCCGAGTCACCGTCGATGACGAGGTCAAAGAAGAGAGAACGGCTACTGGATTGAACGCACAAACCTTCTGCTTTGTGAAGGCAGCATGAGCAGCCACACGGAAGAAACCCAGACCGACGACACCCCGACCGACGCCATCCCAACGGGACGCCATGCGGCACCTCCGCATCCGATGCTCCCGCGATTCATCCGGGCCTTCGCCCTGCCGATCATCCTGATCTGGATCGTGATCGTCGCACTGCTCAACACCGTCGTGCCGCAACTCGAGGTCGTCGGCAAGATGCGCGCGGTGTCGATGAGCCCCAACGACGCACCGTCGATGATCGCCATCAAAGAAGTCGGCAAGAAGTTCCAGGAGTACGACACCAGCAGCTCGGTGATGGTCGTCCTCGAAGGTGACAAGCCACTGGGCCTCGAAGCGCACATGTTCTACGACCAGATGGTTCGGGACCTGCGCGCAGACACCACCCACGTGCAGCATGTGCAGGACTTCTGGGGCGACACCCTGACGGCCAAAGGCGCCCAGAGCCGCGACGGCAAGGCCGCCTACGTGCAGGTCTACATCGCCGGCGACCAGGGCGAGACGCTCGCCAACGAGTCGGTTGAGGCGGTGCGGCGCATCGCCACCGAAAGCCCCGCGCCGGATGGCGTGAAGGCGTACGTCACCGGATCGGCAGCCTCCAGCACCGACCAGAACATCGTCGGCGACGAGAGCATGGAGCTGATCGAGCTCGTCACCTTCGGCGTCATCGCCGTCATGCTGCTCGGCGTGTACCGATCGATCATCACCACACTGATCGTGCTGTTGATGGTTGTGCTCGAATTGTCCGGCGCCCGTGGACTTGTCGCACTTCTGGGCTATCACAACTTCTTCGGCCTCACGACGTTCGCGACCAACATGCTGGTGACCTTGGCCATCGCCGCGGCCACCGACTACGCGATCTTCCTGATCGGCCGATATCAGGAAGCACGAAGATCCGGCGAGGACAAGGAAGCGGCCTACTACGACATGTTCCACGGCACGGCCCATGTCGTGCTCGCGTCGGGTCTGACCATCGCCGGTGCCACGTTCTGCCTGCACTTCACCCGCCTGCCGTACTTCCAGACCATGGGCATTCCACTGGCGATCGGAATGACGATGGTAGTCGCCATGGCACTGACCCTGGGACCGGCCGTCATCTCGGTGGCCAGCCGATTCGGCAAGATCCTCGAGCCCAAGCGGCATTCGAAGTCCCGCGGGTGGCACCGGGTCGGCACCGCCACCGTCCGTTGGCCGGGTGCAATCCTGGTGTGCGCCATCGTCGCGGCATTGGTCGGTCTGCTCGCCCTGCCCGGCTACCACACCACCTACAACGACCGCATCTTCCTGCCCAAGGACGTGGGGACGAACGTCGGATACGACGCCGCGTTCCGGCACTTCTCGCAGGCGAAGATGAACCCGGACCTGATGATGATCGAGTCCGACCGGGATCTGCGGAACCCGGCCGATTTCCTGGTCATCGACAAGATCGCCAAGGCCCTCAAGAACGTGCACGGCATCGCCCAGGTACAGACCATCACCCGTCCCGACGGCGATCCGATCAAGCACTCGACGATCCCGTACACGCTGGGCCAGAGCGGTACGACCCAGCTGATGAACAACGACTACGCGCAGACCAACCTGCAGAACATCCTCGATCAAGCTGAGGATCTGCAGACCAGCATCGACGCAATGACCGAGATGATGAGCATCCAGACGGATCTCGCTGCGGTGTCACAGCGCATGGCCGACAAGATGAAGACGACGTCGGGCGACATGAACGACGTCCGGGATCACCTGGCTGACTTCGACGACCAGTTCCGGCCGCTGCGCAACTACCTGTACTGGGAACCGCACTGCTTCGACATCCCGATGTGCTGGTCCATCCGGTCCATCTTCGACGCCCTCGACGGCATCAACACGATGTCCGACGACTTCCAGGACCTGGTTCCCGAGATGCAGCGCATGGCCGACCTGATGCCCAAGATGGTCGCCACGATGCCACGGCAGATCCAGTCGATGAAGCATCAGAAGCAGATGCTGCTGAACCAGTATCAGGTGCAGAAGGCCCAACAGGATCAGACGATGGCGATGCAGAACACCGCCACCGCCATGAGCGAAGCGTTCGACACGGCCAAGAACGACGATTCGTTCTACCTGCCGCCGGAGGCGTTCGATACCGCCGACTTCCAGCGGGGCCTCAAGCTGTTCATGTCGCCCGACGGACATGCGGTGCGGTTCACCATCATTCACCAGGGTGATCCGCTGACTCCGGAAGGCACCGCACGCATCGAACCGATGAAGGTCGCGGCAACCGACGCCATCAAGGGCACACCGTTCGAGGGGGCCAAGATCTACCTCGGCGGCAGCTCGGCGACGTACTACGACATGCAGAAGGGTGCCGACTACGACCTGATCATCGTTGCCGCAGCGGCACTGATCCTGATCTTCATCATCATGTTGGTGCTCACCCGCGCCGTGGTGGCTTCTGCGGTGATCGTGGGCACGGTGGTGTTGAGCCTTGCCTCGGCCTTCGGCCTGTCGGTACTGCTCTGGCAACACATCGTGGGTATCCCCCTGCACTGGATGGTGATGCCGATGTCGGTCATCGTCCTGCTGGCCGTCGGCGCGGACTACAACCTCCTGCTCGTCTCACGAATAAAGGAGGAAATCCACGCCGGGCTGAAGACCGGAATCATCCGGGCCATGGTCGGTACCGGCGCCGTGGTGACCTCCGCGGGCCTGGTCTTCGCCTTCACCATGGGATCGATGGCGGTAAGCAGTTTGATCGTTATCGGTCAGGTCGGAACGACGATCGGCTTAGGCTTGCTATTCGACACGCTTGTGGTTCGGTCGCTGATGACACCGTCCATCGCCACGTTGCTCGGGCGCTGGTTCTGGTGGCCTCAGCGGGTCCGTCAGCGTCCGCTGCCACAACCGTGGCCGAAGCCCGTCCAACGAGACCCCGAGGAGGCCCTGGCCTGATGAAACGCCTGATCATTGCCCTGTCGATCTGCGCCGCAACCGGTCTCGCCGTCGCGGCACCGGCCTCGGCCGATCCGGACACCGATTTCGCCAATGAGCTGCACACCTTCGGTATCTACGGGCAGCGGGACTACAACGCCTGGATCGCCAAGATCATGTGCAAGCGACTGCACAACGGCGTCGACCACACCGCCCAGGACTCGGTCGGTTTCGTGAAGAAGCAACTGGCCAAGGACAGCACCGACGCCCAGTCGTGGCAGTTCACCGGCACCGCCATCAACTACTACTGCCCCGATCAGCGCTTCGTCTACGAACAGGCCGCGCACTAACCAACCCTGGGAGCACCATGTCCAACCGCACCAGCGTCAAGAACCTGATCCGCACCGGCGTCGCCACCTGCGCGGTGGCCGCCAGCCTGGCCGGCGCCGGCATCGCAAATGCCGACGCCACCGACGACTACCCGATCCCCAACCGGATCCTGCGCAC
>NZ_JBEZJS010000005.1:0-388173 GCF_040704635.1 Mycobacterium sp. NPDC049093
AGCTGTTCTTCAACAACAAGGGCGTCGCCGCCAACACCACCGACGTCTGCCAGAACTACCCGCCCAACGACATGTCGGTCTGGGACTGGCACTGACGTAGGCGCGTCAACCCGGCCGGGCTCAGTCCGGGAGTGAGTTGCTCAACCGCTCGGTGGCAGCCAGGTAGTCCTCGATGAACTCGCGGACCACCTCGCGGGCCGGCTTGACCTTGTTCATCAAGCCCACGCCCTGCCCGACGAAGTAGGTGGCCAGTGCCTGTGCGCCCGGGTGCCCCTGGGCGGCAAGCACATCCACTCGTCGGATGACGGGCTCGGCCAACATGTTCTGCAGTGGCAGCGGAAGGGTCTGGTGACCACCGGCATTCGGCTGCCAGGCGTCGGTCCACTCCGACTTGAGCTGGCGGGCCGGCTTACCGGTCCGTCCCGTCGAACGGACCGTGTCCCGCGACGTCGCCTCAAGCATCTTCTGCACGGTGTGCGGTGCGGTCTCGGCTTCCTCGGTGGTCAACCACACCGAACCGGTCCAGGCCCCGGCCGCACCCATCGCCACCGCGGCGGCCATCTGCCGCCCGGTGACGATGCCGCCGGCGGCCAGCACCGGGATGTCACTACCCGCCTGCTCCAGCGTCTCAAGGACTTCGGGAACGAGCACCAGCGTGCTGACCTCACCGCAGTGCCCGCCGGCCTCGGTGCCCTGCGCGACGATCAGGTCGACCCCGGCCTGCACCTGCTTGAGGGCGTGCTCGCGGGCACCCACCAGGGCCGCGACCGGAACCCCGCGCTCCCGGCCTGCCTCGATCATGTAGTCCGGCGGCACCCCGAGCGCGTTGGCGATCAGCTTGATCGGGTGACTCATCGCCACGTCCAACAATTCGTGGCCGGTGTCGCCGGACAGCGAGGACCCGCCGAAGCGCTGCTTGGCCTCGGGCTCGATACCGTGATCGGCCAGCAGTTGCGCCACGAACTCGCGGTACTCGGCGGGGATGCGGTCGGTCAGCTGTCCCCGCGACAGTTTCTCGCCCTTGCCCTCGAACTTCGCAGGCACGATGATGTCGGCGCCGTACGGCTTTCCGCCGACCTGCTCGTCGATCCAGGACAGCTCCTGGTCCAGCTGCTCGGGGGTGTAGGCCGTGGCGCCCAGCACGCCGAAGCCCCCGGCGTTGGTCACCGCGGCCACCACGTCACGGCAGTGGCTGAAGGCGAAGAGCGGAAAGTCGATACCGAACTGCTCACAGATCGCGGGTTTCACCCCGTCAGTATTGGCACCCCGACTTGACGGGTGTCAAGAGGGGGTCCGATGACGGGGCGTCACGGCAGTTCGAACGGCAGCTTCACCCCGTCGTGGGCCAGACAGTGCGTGCAGGCGCGCTCGGTGCCGGCGGCTTCCAGCGCCTCGTGCACAAGCTTCTTGAACGGCACCAGGTTGCGCTCGAATTCGGCGAAGACGTCCACCGTCGTCACCCCGGAACCCGCCTCGATCCCGGCATCCAGGTCCGTAACCAAAGCGATTGCCGCATAACACATCTCGAGTTCACGGGCCAGCACTGCCTCGGGATAGCCGGTCATGTTGACCAGCGTGAAACCCTGATCGGCGAACCACCGGCTCTCCGCCCTGGTGGAGAACCGCGGACCCTGGATCACCACCATGGTGCCCCCGTCGACCACCCCGGGCAGCCCGGCCGCGACGGACCGCAAGGCCGGGCAGTACGGATCGGCGAAGCCGACGTGGATGCCGCCGGAATCGAAGTAGGTGTCGGCCCGGCCACGGGTGCGGTCCACCAACTGATCGGGCACCACGATCGAACCCGGGCCCAGCTCCGTCGTCAGACTGCCCACCGCGCAGGGAGCGAAGATCCGTCGCACCCCCAAGGTGCGCAGCGCCCACATGTTGGCCCGGTACGGGACCGTGTGCGGCGAGTACTCGTGGTTGACCCCGTGCCGGGGCAGGAACGCGACCTCGTGCCCGCCCACGGCGCCCACCGTGATCGGCGCGCTGGGCGCACCGTACGGGGTGTCCACAGTGACGGTGCGGGCCTCCGGCCCGAAGAACGAATAGAACCCACTACCGCCGATGACGCCGAGCATGCAGCGTTATTCGCCCTTGTTGTCGGGGGTCACCACGTCCGCCACGACGTCCTCGGTCTTAGTGGCCTCGGGGGCCACGAAGTCCTTGTCATCGTCGAAGTCGTCGTCGAAGTCGTCGTCGAAATCCTCGTTGGCCTTGCGGGCGCCGTCGGCGATCTCGAAGACATCGGTGGCCAGGCCGCCGATGACCGTCGCGACGTCCTTGACGGCCGTGGTGATGATCGAGGTGACCTGCCCGACCGTCGAGGCCACGGCCTCCACGGATTCCTGCAGCACGTCCTTGCCGATCTCGGTCTTGCTGAGCTGCTCCTTCATGACGCTCAGTGTAAGAGTCGGAGCGGTGACGCACCCGGCCAGCTCATACGATGACCACCGTGGCCAGTTTCGCGCAATGGATCGAGGGCGCTCGTCCCCGCACCCTGCCCAACGCCGTCGCCCCGGTGCTCGCCGGTACCGGCGCCGCCGCCTGGACGGGGTCGGCGGTGTGGTGGAAAGCGTTGCTGGCACTGGCCGTATCGCTCGCGCTGATCATCGGCGTCAACTACGCCAACGACTACTCCGACGGCATCCGCGGCACCGACGATGTGCGGTCCGGCCCGTTGCGGCTGGTGGGTTCCAAGCTGGCCTCACCGCGGGCCGTCCTGACCGCGGCCGTGGTGAGCCTGGCCGTCGGTGCGGTGGCCGGGCTGGTGCTGGCGGCGTTCAGCGCGCCGTGGCTGATCGCGGTCGGCGCGGTCTGCATCGCCGGCGCCTGGCTCTACACCGGCGGCAAGAAGCCCTACGGGTACCTCGGCCTGGGCGAGGTGGCGGTGTTCATCTTCTTCGGGCTGGTGGCGGTGCTGGGCACGCAGTACACCCAGGCCCTGCGCGTCGACTGGGTCGGACTGGTCGCGGCGGTGGCAATGGGCTCGCTGTCGTCGGCGGTGCTGGTGGCCAACAACCTGCGCGACATCCCCACCGACACCGAGTCGGGCAAGATCACCCTCGCGGTGCGCCTCGGCGATGGGCGTACCCGGCTGCTCTATCAACTGCTGGTCGCGGTGGCCCTGGCGCTTCCCCTGGTGCTGATGCTCGCCACGCCGTGGTGTGCAGTGGGCCTGCTCGCTGCGGCGCCCGCGGTGCGGGGGCTACGGCCGGTGCGTAACGGCAGCACGGGCGCCCAGCTGATCCCGGTGCTGCGCGACACCGGACTGACCATGCTGGTGTGGGCGATCGCGGTGTCCGCGGCACTATTCCTGGGTTAGCGGGCGCTCCCGCATCGCCGATTTCTACCTGCGGGCTGCGATTCGTCGACACCCACGACCCAGAGGTAGAAACCCGCGAGTCGCGCTTAGGCCGCGTTGTCCAGCAGTCCGACGATGTCGTCGCGCAGCTCTCGGGTATCGACATGCTCTGCGATCAGGGCAACCGTGTGATCGTCGCCGCCCCGAAGGATTCCCAGCAGGATGTGCTCGGATCCGATGTAGCCGTCCTTGTGCGCCAACGACTCCCGCAATGCCAGCTCCAGCACCTTCTTCGCGGGCTTGGTGAAGGGAAGGTGGCCCCGGCGCCTGCGCCGACGTCCGCTGCTGCGCAGCGCGTTGTCGAACGCGCCGTCGCCGAACGTGCGGTCGACGTTGTCGCGCACGGCCCGGAGGTCGATTCCGACCGACCGCAACGCCTCGGCGTCGCCATCGAACGATTCGTCGCCAGGCGCGTCGGCGGCCACCAACTTGGCACGAACCACATCCGACGTCAGGCCGAATCCGGCCAGCAGTGCCGACAATTCACGTCCGGAGCTCTGCAGCACCCCTACCAGGATGTGCTCCGGCCGGATGTCGTTGGCCGACAGTTCTCGGGCCTCCTCCTGGGCCAGTACTACTGCAACGCGCGCATGGCGACTGAACCGTTCGAACACGTCATCCCCTCCGATTGTGCTTTTGGTGCACGGCCTGACGGCTGACCTCAAGGGCATCAGCGATGGCCTGCCAGCTCCAGCCCTGGTCTCGAGCGTTGGCGACGTGGATGGCCTCCAATCGCTCCTGCAGACGCTGCAGGGCACGCACCGCGCGTAGGCCGACGGCGGGGTCTGCGCTGCCGGCGCCATCGGCGATCAGCTCATCGACATCACTCACCATGTCAAGTTAACTTGACATCCGATAGTCGTCAAGAAAAGTTGACACGGCGCGGCGCAGCGGGCAGCTCTCATCCCCCACAGCACGAGCGGTATTGCACTAACGTGGCCGTCGGCCTGCCACGCCAATGACCTGGGGGATGCGCATGACGACTTCGACCGAGGCGCATCAGCCCGCACCCTCGGGTCGCGCCGAAACCCGGCGCGCCATCTGGAACACCATCCGGGGATCGTCCGGCAACCTCGTCGAGTGGTACGACGTCTACGTCTACACGGTGTTCGCCACCTACTTCGAAGCGCAGTTCTTCGACAAGGCCGACAAGAACGCCACGGTGTACGTCTACGCGATCTTCGCCGTCACCTTCCTCACCCGCCCGATCGGCTCCTGGTTCTTCGGCCGCTTCGCCGACCGGCGCGGCCGCCGCGCCGCCCTGACCGTCAGCGTCTCGTTGATGGCGCTGTGCTCACTGGTGATCGCGCTCGTACCGTCGCGCGAAACCATCGGTGTGGCAGCGCCTGTCATCCTCATCCTGTGCCGGCTGGTGCAGGGCTTCGCGACCGGCGGTGAATACGGCACCTCGGCGACCTACATGTCCGAGGCCGCCACCCGCGAACGGCGCGGCTTCTTCTCTTCGTTCCAGTACGTGACGCTGGTGGGCGGTCACGTGCTGGCCCAGTTCACCCTGTTGATCATCCTGACGTCCTTCAGTACCGAGCAGGTCCACGAATTCGGTTGGCGCATCGGCTTTGCCATCGGTGGCGTGGCCGCGATCGTGGTGTTCTGGCTGCGGCGAACCATGGACGAATCACTGTCCGCCGAACAACTTCAGGCGATCAGGGAAGGCAAGGACAAGAGCGCAGGATCGCTCTCCGAACTGCTCACCCGCTACGCGAAGCCACTGCTGCTGTGCTTCCTGATCACCATGGGCGGCACGCTGGCGTTCTACGCCTACAGCGTCAACGCCCCTGCCATCGTGAAGACCACCTACAAGGACCAGGCGATGACGGCCACCTGGGTGAACCTGATCGGGCTGATCTTCCTGATGGCGATCCAGCCCGTCGGCGGAATGATCAGCGACAAGGTCGGCCGCAAACCGCTGCTGGTGTTCTTCGGCGTCGGCGGGGTGATCTACACCTACATTCTGTTCACGTATCTGCCCCAGACACATTCACCGTTGTTGTCGTTCCTACTGGTGGCCGTCGGATATGTGATCCTGACCGGCTACACCTCGATCAACGCGCTCGTGAAATCCGAGCTGTTCCCCGCCCACGTGCGCGCCCTCGGCGTGGGAATCGGCTACGCACTGGCGAATTCGATGTTCGGCGGGACCGCACCGGTGATCTACCAGGCCCTCAAGGAGGGTGGCCACGTGCCGTGGTTCATCGCCTACGTGACGGTGTGTATCGCCATCTCACTGGCGGTGTACGTGTTCTTCCTCAAGAACAAGTCCGAGACCTACCTGGACCAGGAAAAGGGGTCGGCCTTCATCCGGTAACGCGACAATGCCGTTCCGGGAAAAGGTCTGCCCTATGCGGATTTCGGCGGCTCGTCGCCACGCAGCCGGGCCTGCAACTGCTCACGGTCCTTGCGGCGGCGCTCGTCGACCTGGGCGATGGAGGCCGTCGCCCGTTCACGCAACGGCCGGAACAGCCAGATCCCCAACGGCAGCGCGATCACGATGGCGAACAGCAGCGCCACCACGACCGGGAAATTCGCTACGACCAGCTGCCCCACCCCATAGATCGCCGCAGCCAGCACAGCGACCAGCACCAGCCGGGCAACGAGGTAGACCACGACGTCGGTGACCATCCGGGAGGTCGAACCACTTCCTGACACGCTCCGAGCCTACCGACGACGCGTATATTCGGATCAAGGAGGTTTCGAGTGGCATATCTACTCCTGCTCATTGCCGCGGCAAGCCTGGTGTATCTCGGCTGGCGGCTGGCGCGGGTCTCTGGCAGTCGACCCAAAACCCGAGTGATCGGCCCCGACGACGATCCGGAATTCCTGCGTCGCCTCGGGCACGGCGACAATCCCCGCAACTAGCGCGGGTCGGGCGCGCCGTTCGCTGAGCGACGTGCCCCGGCGAAGTCCGAGGCCACCACGGCAGCCAGCTCGATGAGCGCCTCGCGGGTGCCGGGCTTGAGCCGTTCCAGGCTGATCTCGGCGCCCTCCTCCAGATGCGGATCGAACGGCACCAGGCGCACCGCGCGGCAACGCCGGGAGAAGTGGTCCACCACCTTGGACAGGTCGACCTTGCCCGAGCGCGGACGTACGGCGTTGATCACCGCGATGGAGTTGCGCACCAGGTCCTGATGCCCGTGGGCGTCGAGCCAGTCCAACGTCGCCGACGCGCTACGCGCCCCGTCCACCGAACCCGAGCTGATCACGACCAGCACGTCGGCCTTGGACAGCACCGCCGACATCGCCGAGTGCATCAAACCCGTCCCGCAGTCGGTGAGCACCAGACTGTAGAACCGCTCCAGCACCTCCAGCGCGCGCAGATAGTCGTCCGAGCTGAACGCCTCCGACACCGCCGGATCGCTTTCGGAAGCGAGCACCTCCAGCCGGCTCGGCCCCTGCGAGGTGTACGCCCGCACGTCGCTGTAGCGCTCGATGCCTTCGGCGTCGCGCAGCAGGTGCCGCACCGTGGCAGCCGTCTCCAGCGGCACCTTCTGGCTCAGCGTGCCCCGGTCGGGGTTGGCGTCGACCGCCACCACCCGGTCACCGCGGATCGACGCGAACGTGGCACCCAGCGTCGCGGTGATCGTGGTCTTGCCCACGCCACCCTTGAGGGACATCAGTGCAATGCGGTAGCAGCCCTGTAATGGCTGGCTGACCTCGCCGATCAGGTTGTTGTGGTGGGTGGCCTTGGGGCTCTCCCCGACGTTGACCTGTTTGAACGACGCGACGTAGAGGGCCTTGCGCCAGCCCGAGGTGGGCGGGTTCTTGCGCTGGCCCAGCAGTGCGTCGGTGGAGAGGTCGCGGTAGGGGGTGGTGAAGTCGGCAGCGGCGAGCCGCTCATTCGACCCAGCGGCGCGCCGGGCTTCGGCTCCCGGCCCGGGCCATGCCGGTGCCGGGTGCGGCGCGGGCCCGGCGGGCTGCCGGGGCGGCGGGCCCGCGAACAGTCCGGCCGGTGGTCCGTCGAAACTTCCGGGCACGGGCGGTGCGGTGATCACCGGGACACCGTGTGGCGGTGTCGGGGCGGTCCACTCGGCGGGCAGCGGTGTGGAGACGCCGGGCTCGGCGGGATTGCTGAACCGCTGCTGACCGCGGAATCCGGGTATCGGGGCGAACACCGACGGGACCGGCGGGGGCTCGGACACCGGAGCCGGTGCGACGGCTGGGACCGCCGACGGTGGGTCGACGGCGGGCGGGGTGTCCGGATGGACCGAAGCAGGCTCGTCTGCCGGCGCGTCTGTCGATGGTTCGCTGATGTCCTGCGGTGCGGGCTCCCGCGGTTCGGACGGCTCGGACACCGGCTCCGACACTGACTCAGACACTGGCTCGGACACGAATTCCCCTCTTTTCCACACGCTTCCGCACCGTCATCTCACCAACCGGACGGTGCCTAGCCAACCCCCGCATACGAATGCAGACCCACGGTTACCAGGTTGATGAAGAACAGGTTGAACACCATCGCGACGAAACCAACGACGTTGATCCAGGCCGACTTGCGGTCCCGCCAGCCCGCCGTCGAGCGCGCATGCAGGTACGCGGCGTACACCACCCAGGCGATGAACGACACCGTCTCCTTGGGATCCCAGCCCCAGTACCGACCCCAGGCCTCCTCGGCCCAGATCGCACCGAAGATCACCCCGAAACCGAAGATCGGGAACGCGAAGATCGTGGTGCGGTAGGCAATGCGGTCCAGGGTCTGCGCGTCGGGCAGCCGCTCGATGATCCGCGCGACGGTGCCTTCCCGGCCCGGTTCGCCCAGCGGCGACATCTTCAGCAGGAACAGGATGCTGGCCACACCGGCGACCAGGAACACCCCGGAGCCGAGGCTCACCACAGACACGTGGATGGGCAGCCAGTAGGACTGCAGCGCCGGCATCACGGGCGCGGCGTTGGAGTACAGCCAGCGACCCGAGACCGTCAGCAGGATCAGCACCGGAACCAGGACGAACACCCACAGCACGCGGTACTGCGGCTTGCGCAATACGACCGCGGCGGCGATCAGCCCGCAGAAGCTGGTCAGGTTGATGAACTCGTACATGTTGCCCCACGGCACCCGCGAGGTGGCCAGGCCACGGAGCACGATGCAGATGAACAGCATGCCGATGCCGACGTAGGTCAGCGCCAGACCGGTCTTGCCGACCCGCTCGTCGAACGGGCGGCGGGGTTCCTCGGCGACGACGCCGGGCGTGGTGCTGTCGGCGCCGACGGTGGCGCCGACCAGTTCACGGCTCTCGACTTTGCGGCCGCGGCTGTAGGCAAGTTCGACGGCGAGCAGGATCAGCGCCCCGACCAGGACCACGACCGACGACGTGAACGCCCAGTCGGAGTACCTGGCCAGCCCGATATCGATGTGCTCGGTATTCACTGCTCCGCCTTCTCTCCTGCCGCCGGCTGCTCGTAACCCTCCAACAACCGCTCCGTCAGCTTCTCGAACTCATCGCCCCAGCCGGAGTTGTCGGTACGGGCCAGCCCGCCCAGCTCGACGTTCACCGTACCTGCTGGAGCAGCTTGGATCCGAACCCAGATCCGGCGCCGGCGCACCACCAACGACACCAGCAACCCGGCCATCATGGACATCGCGAACACCAGCACCCAGACCTGGGCCGGGTCGTGCGAGACCTGCAGATTGACGAACGGGACCGCACCGTCGAAGCGGACCTTGGTGCCGTCATCGAGCCGGGTGTCCTGGCCTTGCACCAGGTTGACGCGCGCCGCCTTGGTCAGCTGCTTGCGATCGATCAACCGGGGATCGAGGGAGAACAACGACTGCGGCCGGCCGGTATCCAGGCCGGTGTCGCCGCGGTAGATGTCGATGGCGACGGCCGGGTCGTTGAGGGCCGGGAAGCTCGACGAGAGCAGCGTGCCCTCGAGTTGTTTGGTGGGCGCGAACAGACCCTGGATCGCGATCTGGTGTTTACGACGCTCGTCGGCGTCGGGGTAGGTACCGGCCGGCGGATCGATGCGCACGACGCCCGAGGACAGCAGCGTCATCTGTTCCTCGGGCCGCCACTGGATGGTCTGACTGCGCTGCTGGCCGTCGGGGAACGTCACGGTGAACGACGGCGCATACCCGTGGCCCTGCAGGTACACCCGGTCGCCGCCGATGCGCAGCGGATGGTTGACCTCAAGGCGGTAGGGCCGCCAGGTGTTCGCGGCCAGATCATCGCCGGACTGGTAGTCGATGTCGGCGGCGAACGACAACGCCTGCCCGGTGGGCAGATAATCGGCATCGAAGCTGTTGACCCGCAGGCAGACCGGGCTCAGCGAGGTGCCGTCGACGGTGTTGCCGGCCCGGAACGAGTCGAAGGCGGCCGGCGAGGCGGTGCAGAATCCGGGCCCGCTGTCGGCGATGACGATGACGTTGCCCTCGTAGCCGAACAGCTTGCCCGCGGCGACCGCCGCCAGCAGACCGAGCAGCGAGAAGTGGAAGACGATGTTGCCGAACTCGCGCAGATAGCCCTTCTCTGCTGAAATTTCAGTGATCTCGTCCTCTTGCTTGCGGGTGACCGTGCGCCAGCCCTTCAGTCGCCGCGTCACCGTTGAGGCGATCTCGTCGGCGTCGCCCGTCACCTGCTCGGCCTGGTGTTTGGGCAGCCGGCCGAGGTTGCGCGGCGCCGGCACGGGTACCGCGCGCAGGCTCCGGAAATGCTCGATCATCCGCGGTGTCAGGCAACCCACCAGCGAGATGAACAGCAACACGTAGATCGAGGTGAACCAGAAGCTGGAGAACACGTCGAAGGCCTGCACCCGGTCCAGCCACGGTCCCAGGGTGGGATGTGCCGCCAGGTATTCGTCGACCTTGGATTCGTTGAGGCTGCGTTGCGGTAAGAGCGCACCCGGGATCGCGCCGAGTGCCAGCAGGAACAGCAGCACCAGCGCCGTGCCCATCGACGTCAGGGTGCGCCAGGTGTTCCGAACCAGCGCGAGCAGACGCGAAAGCACCCCTGGACGCCGCGTTTCGGGTACCGGAGTTGGGGGCCCCTCCCGCTTGCGGGGGACTGCGAGCGCGTCAGGATCGGTCATATCGGCAGCCTCACATCACTGACGAAGGCGTCGCGTACCCACGACACGAACTCGTTCCACAGGCCGGTCACCAGCGCTGTGCCCACCAGGATCAGCAGGACACCACCGAAGATCTGGATGGTCCGGGTATGTCGGCGCAGCCAGCCCAGACCCGTCACCGCCCGCGCCGAACCCAGGGCCAGCAACACGAACGGGATACCCAGCCCCAGGCAGTACGCCAGCACCAGCACCACCCCGCGCGCCACGGTGGCGCCGTCGGTGGCCGAGGCCACCGCGATCACACCGGTCAGCGTCGGGCCCAGGCACGGGGTCCAGCCCAGCGCGAACACCGCGCCAAGCAGCGGTGCCCCGGCCATCGTGGACCACTGCCGCGGGGCGAACCGGGCCTGACGTTGCAGCGCCGGCACGAAGCCGACGAACACCAGGCCCATCAGGATCGTGACGACGCCGCCGATGCGTTGCAGCAGAACCTGATTGGCGATCAGCGTGGTGGTCATGCCCAGGACGGCCACCGCGCCGAGCAGAAACACCACGGTGAAGCCCGCGACGAACAACGCGGCCGCGCCGGCCACCCGCAACCGAGCGGTCTTGACGCCGATCGCACCCGACACCGCGTCGGACTCGTCGACCCCGACCACCGCGGCCAGATACGACAGATAGCCGGGCACCAGCGGCACCACGCACGGCGAGGCGAACGACACCAACCCGGCCAGCACGCTGATCCCCAGCGCCAGCAGCACGGGCCCGGCCGCGGCGATCTCGGCGAATCCGGTCACGGCTGCTGCCCCGGCTCGGCTGCCAACCGCTCGACGACCGGTTGCAGATCGTCGGCCAGCAGTTCACGCAGGAAGACCGCCGCCACCCGGTGCTGACGGTCCAGCACCACCGTCGACGGGATCACCGTGGTCGGGTACTTGCCGCCGAAGGCGAGCATGGTGCGCATCGCCGGGTCGTAGATGGACGGGAAGGTGACCTTGCGGTCGGTGACGAAATCGACTGCGGCATCACGGTTGTTGTCCCGTACATCGATGCCGAGAAACGCCACGCCCTTGTCGCGGGTGGCGTCGTACACCTGCTGCAACTGGCCGATCTCGGCCCGGCACGGCCCACACCACTGGCCCCACACATTGATCACCACGACCTTGCCGGCGAAATCCTCCAGCGAGAGGGTCTTGCTCGGGTCGGTGAGTTCCGGCCCGCTCAATTTTCCTGGAGTGCCCCGCTTTTCGGGCGGGTCGTAGTAGATGTCGGTCTTGCCACCCGGCGCGACGAACTCGAACGTGCCACCCTGGGCCACCGCGTCGTCACCCGTCGAGCAACCGGTGAGCAGCACCAGCCCCGCCAGCACCGCCGCACTCACCCGGGCGAGAGACGACCTCATTCAGATTCCCCAGGGCTCCGTGTAGCCCCATCGGATCAGCTTGTCGTCATCGAAGGTGAACGACGTGATCGAGGACAGATCGCACAGCCGGCTGTGCGGCAACGGCAGATGCGCCAGCTTGCGACCGGTCATCGCCCGGCGCAGCGTCTCGACCGGGAGCTGATGGCTGACGCAGACCGCCTCGTGCCCGGCCGCCTTCTCGCGGGCCCGGTGCATGGCCGCCATCATCCGCGGCGCGATCTCGGCGTAGGGCTCGCCCCAGGAGGGTTTGGCCGGGTTACGCAACTTCGGCCAGTTCCTCGGGTCGCGCAGCGCACCGTCGCCAGGGGCCACCCGCTCCCCCTCGAACATGTTCCACGACTCGATGAGCTCGTCGTCGGTGTCGATGGCCAGGCCGTGCTTCTCGGCGATCGGCGCGGCCGTCTCCTGAGCCCGCTCCAGCGGGGAGGCCACGACGTAGACGATGTCCTTGTCGGCCAGCCAGTTCGCGGCAGCCCGCGCCTGCGCCTGCCCGCGCTCGGACAGGTGGTAGCCGGGCAGCCGGCCGTAGAGCACCTTCTCCGGGTTGAACACCTCGCCGTGACGCATCACGTGCACGGTCGTCCTCGTCACTGGCGGGCCTCCGCGGCGGCGCGGGCCGCGTCGGGCAGCGCATCGGCGATGCGCTCGAACGCCTCATCGTCCAAAACGCTTGACACGAACCAGGTTTCGAATGCACTACAGGGCGGGTACACCCCGGCCTCCAACAGGGCGTGGAAGAACGGTGGGAAACGCCAGGTTTCGGTTGCCTTGGCCGCGGCGAAGTCGTTGACCGGCTCGTCGGTGAAGAACACACTGAGCATGTTGCCCGCGCGCTGCACGCGATGGACCACACCGGCGTCGGTGAGGGCACCCGTGAGCAGGCCGGCCAACCGGTCGGCATTGGCGTCCACCCGGGCGTAAGCCGCGTCGTCGGCGTGGCGCAACGTGGCCAGGCCCGCGGCCATCGCCACCGGGTTACCGGACAGGGTTCCGGCCTGGTAGACGGGCCCCAGCGGGGCCAGCCGCCCCATCACCTCGGCGCTGCCGCCGAACGCCGCGGCAGGCAGGCCACCGCTCATCACCTTCCCGAACGTGAACAGGTCGGCGTCGACGGGATCGAGCCCGTACCAACCGGCGCGGCTCACCCGGAAGCCCGTCATCACCTCGTCGAGGATCAGCAGCGCGCCGTGGGCCGCGGTGATCCGCCGCAGCGCCGCGTTGAACCCGGGCAGCGGCGGCACCGTGCCCATGTTGCCGGGGCTGGCTTCGGTGATGACACAAGCGATCTCGTCGCCGAACCGGGAGAAGATCTCTTCCACCGCGACAACGTTGTTGTACGGCAGCACGATGGTGTCGGCAGCAGCCGCGCCGGTGACCCCGGGCGAGGACGGCAGACCCAGCGTGGCGACGCCGGAACCGGCGTCGGCCAGCAGCGCGTCGCTGTGCCCGTGATAGCAGCCGGAGAACTTGATGATCTTGGCGCGGCCGGTGTAACCGCGGGCCAGCCGGATCGCGCTCATGGTGGCCTCGGTGCCCGAGTTGACCAGGCGCAGCCGCTCGACCGGGGCGACCCGGTCGATGATCTCAGCGGCCAGTTCGGTCTCCGACGGGGTCGGGGCGCCGAAGCTCAGCCCGTTGACCGCCACCTTCTGCACGGCCTCCACGACCGCCGGGTGGGCGTGGCCGAGCAGCGCCGGGCCCCACGAACAGACCAGATCGACGTACCGATTGTCGTCGGCATCGGTCAGCCAGTAGCCCTTGGCCGAGGTGATGAAGCGCGGGGTGCCGCCGACCGAGTTGAAGGCACGGACCGGGGAGTTGACCCCACCGGGGATCACTGCACAGGCGTCGGCGAACAGCTGGGCCGATCGCTGGATGTGCGGTTCGTCAACACGCATGACCACCAGTGTCCCAGCCGGTGCAAATCGGTCAACTACAGGGTGTAGTGGACGCGGTCACTCCGCCGGCGTCAGCGCGAACACCGGGTGATCGGCGTCGTCGGGCAGATCGCGGAAGTAACCCTCCACGACCTTCCCCGCCAGCGGGCGGTAGGCGGCGATCACCGGCGCCCGCTGCGGCACCGGAACCTCGGCCGCGAGGTACTCCGCAGATCCGAGCCGCACCTTGGGATCGGCCCGGACGTTGCGCACCCAGTCCGACTCGCCGCGGGTCGACACCAGGTACCTGACCCCGTCGACCACAGGGACGACCACGGGAATCTGCTGCGGCTGCTTGTTGGTCCGCCGGGTCACGGTGAGCGTCTCGCTGTGCCCCACGCCGGTCGCCATCGCGACCCGGTTGAACACCTTCCGGACGAACCACGGCGGTTTGAGATAGGCCATGGGTTCAGTGTCGGCTCATTCGACCCGGCGCGGCAAGATCGCGGCAAGATGAAGTGATGGTGCGATTCTCAGACCGCCGCGCTCGGTTCAATCGACGCGTCACCAACCGGATCTTCCGGCCCGTATCCGGCTACCTGCCGATCTGGTCGATCATCGAGCACACCGGACGACGCAGTGGCACCATCTACCGCACCCCGGTGACGGTGTTCAGCACCGACGACGGGGTGGCGGTGCTCCTGCCCTATGGGCGACAACGGGATTGGGTGAAAAACCTGCAACATGCCGACGGCGGTCGCGTGAAATTCCAAGGACGCACCTTCGCCGTCGATCAGCCCCGAATCGTGCCGACCGCCGAGGCTCTGCCTCATCTGCGGGCACCGTGGCGCCAACTGATGGCGCGCGCCGGTGTCGACCACACCCTGCTGCTCAGGCGGGCCGACTGACCCCTGGCGTTTGCGGCACCTGCAAAATCCGACCACAGTAGGTTGTGACGGCCGTCACGGCAGCGATTGAATGAGGCCATGCAACTCCCGCAATGGCTGGCCCGACTCAACCGGTATGTCACCAACCCCATCCAGAAGCTCTGGGCCGGATGGGCGCCACTCTTCGGCATCCTCGAACACGTCGGCCGCAAGTCCGGCGCCCGCTACCGCACCCCGCTGTCGGTGTTCCCCGCCGATGGGGGCGTCGCGATCCTGCTCACCTACGGCCCCAACCGCGACTGGCTCAAGAACATCACCGCCGCCGGCGGCGCGCAGATGCGCCGGCACGGCAAGACCATCCAACTCACCGATCCGCGGGTGGTCACCAAAGCCGAGGCAGCCGAGCGGGTGAAGGGCCGGGTGCGGCGGCTCTTTGAACGCGTGCCGGTCGAGCAGGCGGTGTTGCTGCGCCGGATCTGATGCGGTTCGCCAATCCGGCAGAAGCAAACAGTGGGAGAACTCACTCTCGTCCGCGAACCGCCACCGTCAACACGGGTCGAACCCGAAGTTGGCTGCTCGATTGCCGATGTAGCTCGCCGCCCCCTGGCAAGCTACAAGTTGTGGCATCGGCTCCGCCAGCTAAGGTATCGGAGTCCCGCCACCAAAATGGGGGAGCCAGTGCAACGGGCGGGACAGCCTGTCGATGCCGGGCCTGTCTCCGTTACGGGCGCAGTCACGCGTCGCTGGGATCGACCGAGATCGAAGCTCGGCCACACGGCCGGCCGGAGTGCGCGAGCGACGTTCGCACCTGCGCGACGGCCGGCCAAAACTGGAGGGGACTTGAGTGCAGAGACATTTGACCGACGACGAGATCCTCAAGGAACTTGAACCGGTTGCCGAAGAAGGCCTCAATCACCATCTGAAGGTCGCCAAGGAGTGGCATCCGCACGACTACGTTCCGTGGGACCTCGGCCGCAACTTCGCGGCACTGGGCGGCGAAGACTGGGCACCGGAGCAGTCGGGTCTGTCCGAAGTTGCCAAGGTCGCGATGATCACCAATCTGCTCACCGAGGACAACCTGCCGTCCTACCACCGCGGGGCCGCGAATCATTTCTCACTCGACCGGGCCTGGGGTCATTGGGTCAACCAGTGGACCGCCGAAGAGAACCGCCACGGGATCGTCATCCGCGACTACCTCGTCGTCACCCGCGGAGTGGACCCCGTCGCCCTGGAGCGCATGCGCATGGAGCACATGCGCAACGGCTACGACCCCGACGAGGAAGAACGCGAGATTCACGAGCCCGGCCCGCTGATGATCGCGGCCTACGCCACCCTGCAGGAACTCGCGACCCGCGTCAGCCACCGCAACACCGGCAAGATCTGCGACGACCCTCTGGCCGAGTCGATGCTGCAGCGCGTCGCGACCGACGAGAACCTCCACATGGTTTTCTACCGCAACGTGTTCTCTGCCGGTTTCGACCTCTCCCCCGACCAGGCGATGGAGGCGGTGTGCGCCATCATCGAAGGATTCCGGATGCCGGGGCGGGGAATGCCCAACTGGCGCCGCAACAGCGTGATCATGGCCAAGCACGGCATCTATGACCTGCGCCAGCACCTCGAAGAGGTAGTGATGCCCAACGTCAAGAAATGGCGGATCTTCGAGCGCAACGACGTGACCGCGGTCGGCGAGAAACGCCGCGAGCAACTCGCCACCTACCTGGAGGATCTGCAGAAGCAGGTGCTCAGATTCGAGGAGCAGCGCGACCGCATGCTGGCACGCGAGGCCGCCAAGGCAGAGCGCTCCGCGTAGGTAGACCGACGTCGAGTAGGCGCGGGCGCTGCCGGTAAACCCCTGTTCACCTGGGGATACAAGGTCTACCGTAAATAAGCCACTACTGCGGTCGGCAGCAGGGCGCGGCATCTGTCCCATCGGTGGCAGGAGGTCACCATGAAGCGCCTACTCATCATCGGCTACGGCATCGCGAGCTATCTCCTGTTCGTGGTGTCGTTCCTCTACGCGATCGGGTTCGTCGGCAATTTCGTGGTGCCGCGCACGGTCGATTCCGGCATCGCCGCCCCTACCGCCGAGGCCGTACTCGTCAACCTGCTGCTGCTGTCGGTGTTCGCCATCCAGCACAGCGTGATGGCCCGGCCCTGGTTCAAGGACCGATGGACGCGGATCGTCCCTCAGGCCATCGAACGCAGCACCTACGTGTTGCTGTCCAGCCTGGCACTGCTCCTCTTGTACTGGCAGTGGCGCACCATGCCCGCGATCGTCTGGGACGTGGAATCCACTGCGGGCCGGGTGATTCTGTGGGCGCTGTTCTGGCTGGGCTGGGCCACGGTGTTCGCCTCGACGTTCATGATCAACCACTTCGACCTGTTCGGGTTGCGGCAGGTGTGGCTGAACTGGCGCGGCCAGCCGTATAGCGAGCTGGGGTTCCAGACGGTGATGTTCTACCGGGTGATCCGGCACCCGATCATGGCCGGGTTCATCATCGCGTTCTGGGCCATCCCCACAATGACCGCGGGCCATCTGTTGTTCGCGGCTGTCAGCACCGCCTACATCCTGGTGGCGATCCAGCTCGAAGAACGCGACCTGGTGGACATGCTGGGTGATCAGTACCGCGACTACCGGCACCGGGTGGCGATGCTGGCTCCCGGTCTGCACCTCGGCCACGACGACCCCACCCCGAAGGTCCGGCACCGGCCCGCGTAGCAGTCGAAAAGTGCGTTCAGCCGCCGAAAAATGGGCGGCTGGCTTTTATTTTTTTCTACGGTATGGTCGGGCCCAGTGATTGTTTGCGAGAAAAGGAGCAACGATGGCTGATAAATCCCAGGGTCGCATGCCCAAGAAACCGGCAATGACCATCAAGGAACGGCGCGCAGCGAAGCGCGACAAGGCCGCCGAAGCCGGCGAGACCATTCCCCGACGGAAGCGATCGGAGCGGGTTTAACGGCCTGGAGTGCAGTTTTCTACGGCCGCACTCCGTCAGGATGCATCGGGCGAATACCCACCGCACAAGTCGAGCGGAAATCGATTCGCGCCGAATTCACACCTTTAGTGGGCATTTAATTTTCCGTGTCAATCGGACAATAAATTATTTTATTGCGAGGGCATGGAACAAGGAGATCGGTAGAGGAATGACAATTTACGACTAGGGCTGAGAACGGCGGGTGCAATTGCAGTGGCGGATCGAAAGGCCGCCGGCCCGCGGGTGCTGGTGCTCGGTTGGCTGACAGACCTGTCCGGGTCGATCGCAGCAGCGCTGGAGCGTGGTGGCATCACGGCCAAACACGCACACCCGCCCGGCACTCACCTGCCGATCCGAAGCCGATGGCTCACCGCCGGCCCGGAGGAACTGTCGTTGAGCGCGGCGGAGATCGACTCGATCGACTCGGTCATCGCCATTCTCGAAGGGCCCACCATGCGAATCCGGTTCGGCGGGCGGCACAACTGGGCGTCGCGCAGGCAATTACGCAGGTATGCGAACGAGGCCTGCGCGTCGACAACCCGGGCCGCGCTCACCGTGGGTGCCCGCCGGACCCTGTTGATCTGCGACGCCCGGCGGCTGCCTCCTGGCCGCCGGGCGATCGCGCTGCGGTGGACTCGCGATCTGGCATACCGGATCGGCTATGAATGCGTGGTCAACGGACTGCCCGGTCACGCGGCGTCCTACGCGGTGATCGACACCGACGACGACGTTCGCGACGTCGCAGATGCCATCGTGACTTGGCAGCAGGGCACCGCCGCCGACGATCGGCGGCGGCGGTGGCCGTTGCACCCGGTGCTGGGCAGCGCGGAAGTCATGCCTGCCAGTTCAAGACCTCACCGGACCCCGCCGTCATGACCGTGCCGGGCATCACCCGCAACCGGTAGGGCGTCAATCGCAACGCGGCGAACTGATCCGATGTCGGCCCGTCGCTCCACTGCGGGATGATGTGCGGGTCATAGCCCACCGGCGCCGGACCGTTGGCGAAACGGTCCCACACCTGCGTGCAGGTCTCGTCGTCGGTGTACCACTCCACCAGGCAGTCCGCGGCGCAGGTGTCGTGGTTGGTGGTCCAGTAGCTGACCGAGACGTGCGGATGCACCGCCAGGTGCGCGCGTTTGACCGGAGTGGGCACGGTCGCGATCCAGCCGAACAGATCGGTTCCGTCCCAGTCCCAGATGGGGTGCAGGATGCGGGTTCGGGGTTGACTGTCGGCGTCGACGGTGGCCACCGAGGCCCACACGATCTCGTGGGCCATCGTCACGAAGGCAGGGGCGATCCGGTCCAGCGGGGTAGCAGTCACCTCGCCACAGTAGGCATGGCGCAACCCGCGACGGCGCGGGTTCGCGGTTACTTCTTGCTTTCGGGCTGGCCGTAGATGGGGTTACCGTCCTCGTCGACCCAGTCGTTGACGGCGGTGCCGGATACGGTGCCGTGACTGCCCGGCAGGGTGACGGTGGGGCGGGAGTCGTCATAGGACCTCATGACGCGCTCGGCTTCCTTGCGGTTCTCTTCGCTGACGGGCGGGGGCTTGTTGGTGGTCATCCGTATCGGCTGCCCGAAAATGTGAGCTACCAAACACTTCGGCGCCCGCGATCAGGCCGAAACGGTGCGCAGCGACGCCGGCAGGCTGGGCAGGAAATGACGGGTGGCGAACGCCCGGATGTCCTCGGCGGTATCGAGCGGCTCGACGCTGGGCAGCAGCAGGACCATCCCCGCGTAACGCAGGATGGTGTCGGCCAGGTCGTTGACCGCCTGCTGACCGATCCGGTCGGCGAACCCGGCCGGGAAGATCACCTTGAGCGCCGCGGCCATCCGTTCGATCGCCGCACCGTAGTGGGTCTGTAGCAGCTCCATGACCAGGGCCGGCTCATCGGCGATCAACTGGTTGAGCACGTGGTGACGACGGAACCGCAGAATCGAGAGCGTGAACGCCTCGACATAGTAATTCGATTGCGGCCCTGCATCTTTCAACTCGTTGGCGATGTCCGCGAACAACGCGACGTTCTCTCGCTCGATCACCGCCGCCACCAATTCGTCACGATTGGCGAAACGGCGGTAGATCGTGGTGCGGCTGACCCCGGCCCGACGCGCAACGTCGTCGAGCGCGACCCGGCGCAGGCCGTGCCGCTCGAACTCGACGAGGGCCGCGTCCAGGATTGCCACCGTCGCGGGCGACGAATCAGACCCCGTAGCATCAACTGCGGGCATAGCCCTTTTGCGCAAATTTGTTGTAGCGCACGCTCATCGGTAGATGGTCCCACACCCAGTTCACCGGACGGGTCCGCCAGAAGGCTGCGAACCGCTGATAATTGCGTTCCTGCCGGTCGCTCCACGGCAGGTCGAGCAGGTCACGGGCCCGCGGCGGCAGGCCCCCCGCGGTCAGGAATGCCGCGGCCGGGTCGAACACCGTGGCCACCACGCGCCACACGGCGGGGTGTACCCCCTTGGGGCAGGGAAAGCCCTTGGTGACGTAGCCGACGCCGTAGCGGGCAGACTTGTGCGGGACCGCCACCTCGTTCATCATCCGGTCCCAGTACTGCTCGAACTCGGCGTAAGTGGCCGGCATCGGCCGGTCGCTGACGCCGTAACGGCGGTACCAGGTCTTGGACTCCAGGTAGATCTGTTCCTTCTCGGCGTCGCTGAGCCGTTTGACGAAGGTGTCGGCGAAGTAGAGGACCTGCTCGACGAACGTCGCGTGCGCCCAGAAGTAGGTGTCGGGATCCAGCGCGTGGTAGCGGGACCCATCCGGCATATCGCCCTTGACGTGGTGGTGGAAGTCGCGGACCTGGGTGCCTGCGTTGTCCTCTTCCGACCCGTACACGGTGCGGAAGATCGGCGGGATGGTGCGCTTGAGCCGCTCGGCGGTGTCGGAGAAGAACGTCGAGTGGTCCAGCACGCCCTGGCCCAGTTCGGCCAGCATGTTCTGCAGAACGGCCGGCCGCGGGCCGATCAGGTACATCCGGTTGTCGCCGAAGTACTTCCAGACCAGCGATTGCGGCCCCAGGGGCAGGGCATCGGTCTGCTGGGGCTGCTCGGCCAATTCCGTCATGGACACAGTGTTACAGATTTTGAACTTTGTACCAAGAGCTCTGTGACCGGGGTCACCAACCGGGCGGGGCGGCGTTATCGCGCTGTGGCCGGATCGTGTCCGGTGCTGAGACCCATGGTTGGAATGATGCGCAGGTGACCTCGCTGACCCGCCGCGACGCGCTGCGTCTAGGTGTCACCGGCGCGGGTGTCGCGGGACTGATGGCATTGGGCAGCCTGCTCGATCCTCCGACGCCCCACGCGGCTCCGGGCCCCAACCAGACAGCCCCCGCGGGCAGCCCGTTACCGACCCGCGAATCGGGGTCGTTCACCTCCGCGGCCCGCGGCGGTGTCGAAACCAACTGGATCATCGCCCGCCCGCCGGGCCAGCACGGCCCATTGCGCCCGGTGATCGCCCTGCACGGGATGGACAACGACGCCGCCGGGGTGATGGACCTGGGCATTCCGGAGGCGCTGGCCCGGCTGACCGCCGCCGGCCGACCGCCGTTCGCAGTGGTCAGCGTCGATGGCGGCAACTCGTTCTGGCGCCGCCGAGCCTCTGGTGGGGACTCCGGGGCGATGGTGCTCAACGAACTGATCCCGATGTTGGGCACCAAGGGCATCGACACCTCGCGAGTGGCCTTCATGGGCTGGTCGATGGGCGGCTACGGCGCCATGCTGTTGGGTGCCAGACTGGGCGCCGCGCGTACCGCGGCGGTCTGCGCGATCAGCCCGGCGCTGTACCTGACGTACTGGGGCGCGCCGCCCGACGCCTTCGACAGCCTCGAAGACTGGCAGCAGAACTCAGCGCTGCGACTGCCACCGGCGCTGGGGTCGATCCCGCTACGCATCGACTGCGGTACCGGCGACGGGTTTTACGCAGCGACCCGAATGTTCGTCAACCAACTGCCCAGGACCCCGGCCGTCGGCTTCTACCCCGGCGGACACGATCAGGACTTCTGGCGCGCGCACTTGTCCGATGAGCTGGCCTGGCTCGATTCCTGAACCGCGCCGTGGGGTCTCATCCCCAGGTCAGCGGATCGAGCGCGAGATAGAACCGCAGACGCTCCGGATCCACTTGCGCCGGATAACCCGCAGCCAGGCCCGCCGCGGCGGCCTCGGCGAAACCGGGGAAGGTGTCGGCGGTGTTGGCCAAGAGCAGTGCCAGGTCGGCATGACGATCCGCGAGGCCCAATCGGCCCAGGTCGACGAAACCCTCGACAGTCAGCCGGTCAGGGTCGATCAGGATGTTCGGCAGACACAGGTCGCCATGGCACACCACCTGATCGCCGGCCTCCTGGCGGCGGCGCAGTTCGGTCTCTCGTTCGACACGGGCCAGCAGTTCTCCGGCGGGGACGTCCCGGTCCTCGTCGCGCAGGAACTCCGGGTCGACCGCGCCCGCAGCGACCACCGAGCGGGCCCGCGCCAACATGTCGTCGAGATCGCGGCGGTAGGGACATTCGGTCGGCGCGATGCCGTGCAGTGTGCGGACCGCCGCCACGATCGAGGGCCAGGCCGTCCGCAGTTCCGTTTCGGTGAGGCGATCGGCTGCGACGCCGCCGACCGCACTGGTGACCAGGACGGCGCCGCCGTCCTCGGTGCTACCCCAGTCGATGACGGCAGGCACCGGCAGCCCGTGACCGTGCGCCCACGACACCCGGTCCCGCTCGGCAAGCAGATCGGCCGCCGCCGCGGCGTCGACCACCTTCGCGTACCTGCCGTCCGAGTTCCGGAACACCCCGGCGCCGGATTCACCGCGCGTGACGGGAAGCCAATCGGTCACGGGATCAGCGGCGCAACCGCGCGATACCCAACACGGTCAGTACGCCCGCCAGACCCGCCAGCACGAGTGCCAGCACCAACAGCGGCGACGAATAGCTGACCGCCGTGGTGGCCGGCTCACCCTCCAGCACAGGTGCCACCTCGATCGTCGTCGCCGCCGCGATCCAGCTCAGCACGCAGCCCACCGCGGCAATGACAGCCACCACGAGCTCGAGAACGGCCCGCCGCTTCACGGGGTGCGCTCCTCGACCAGGGGCGTCAACGCCTCACGCAGCCTCCGGTGCTTGCGCGCCCAGGCCTGGGCCCCGCGGTTGCCGGTGAGTTTCAGCCCGATACCGGTCCGGCCGCGCGGCACCCCGCTGAGCTCGCCGAGTGCACGGTCGGACTGCCATTTCGGCGACTCCGAGCCCGATGCCTCCGGGTAGATCGACACGATCTCGTCGAGCTTGATGGTCTCGGCACCCTGGCGCAGCGTTTCGGCGGTCAGTTCGACCGAGGTGTGGATGCGCGCGGCCTTGATCTGAATGGCCACGAACACCGACACCAGCACCAGGAACACGATCGGGATCCACAGGTCCTGGCCGTAGCCGCCGGTCATCTGCAGAATCGCCATGCCGATCCCGGCGAACGGTCCGAGCAGCAGCCAGGCCCAGCTGGCGCCCTGCTCGTAGAACAACACTTCAGAGGCAACCTTGTTCACCGGTTCACTCTCCATGGTCACCCTTCCGCAATGGCAGCGCGCTCACACCGGTTCCCACAATGAGCGGGAGCAGTGCGACCAGCACGAGAACATTGAGGCCGGTCAACAGCACCAGGACCACGATAGCCAGCGACAATGCCACCGCCGCGCGCCGGTAGCGATCATCTGAGCGGCTGCGGCCCGCCAGGAAAGCCATACCGAGCCCCGCCAGCACGGTGAGTGCTCCGATGCCCCGGTACAACATTGTGTTCACCCCGGGCGGGATGGTCGCCGAAACCGCGAGCATGCCACCGGCGATCAACAACACCGAGCCGACCAACCAGCAGCTGAATCCGATGGTCGCGCGTCGCGACGGGGACGAGGGCGAAGACGACGTCGAAGACATTGTCTTCGAAGCGTAGCGAAATCAGCGGGTGAAGAAGCCGTCGGCGTCCTTGCGGTGCAGCAGATAGAGCCCACCCGCGATCAGCACTGACCCGACGATCGCGGTGACCGCGTAACCCATCGCCGCCGCATCCTGGCGTTCGCCGGTGAACAGGCTGCTGATCGCGTGCAGCACCGAGACGATTCCCCCACTGGTCAACAGCGTGCGGGCCCAGCGATATCCCTGCCGCATCAGCATCAGGAAGGCCACCACGATCGACGACAGCACCACCACGAACATCACCGAGAAGACGACCGTCATGGACCGTTGCACACCGGTGCCGGATCCAGTCAACGCATCGATCAGATACCCGATCACCATCAGCACCAGAGCAGCCGTCCACAGCCAGAATCCGGTGTCGACGTCGTCGGGACGACCGGTCGGGCTCGGTTCCTGTTCGGTCCCCTGATCGGTCACGCGAGCCAGCCGGCGACGTCGGCCGCCCAATAGGTCAGCACGATGTCGGCCCCGGCCCGCCGGATTCCGGTCAACGACTCCAGCGCAGCGGCCTGCAGGTCGATCCAGCCATTGGCCGCAGCGGCACAGATCATCGAGTACTCCCCCGAAATCTGGTATGCGGCAACGGGTACCGGCGCGATATCGGCGGCGGCGCGCACCACATCCAGGTAACTCATCGCCGGCTTGACCATGACGATGTCGGCACCCTCGTCGATGTCGAGTTCGACCTCGTGCACGGCTTCGCGGATATTGCCCGGATCCTGTTGGTAGGTACGCCGATCGCCGACCAGGCTGGACGACACCGCTTCGCGGAACGGGCCGTAGAACGCCGAGGCGAACTTGGCCGCGTAGGCCAGGATGGCGACGTCGGCGTGCCCGGCCGCATCGAGACCGTCACGGATGGCGGCCACCTGACCGTCCATCATTCCGCTGGGGCCCACCACGTGTGCACCCGATTCCGCTTGTGCCACGGCAAGTTCCACGTAGCGCAGGTTGGTCGCGTCGTTGTCCACCCGACCCGCGGCATCCAGCACGCCACAGTGCCCGTGGTCGGTGAACTCGTCGAGGCAGGTGTCGGCCATCAGCACCGTGGCGTCACCCAGGTCCTTGGCCAGATCCCGCAAGGCCACGTTGAGGATGCCGTCCGGATCGACGCCGACGGCGCCGGTCGGATCCTTGTCCTCGTCACGGGGCACGCCGAACAGCATCAGACCACCCACGCCGGCCGCCACCGCATCGGCGGCCGCCTGGCGCAGCGAATCCCTGGTGTGCTGCACCACGCCGGGCATGGAACTGATGGCTCGCGGCTCGTCGATGCCGTCCGCGACGAACATCGGGAGCACGAGATGGCGTGGTTCCAAAGAAGTTTGGGCCACCAGACGACGCATTGCCGGCGTGGTACGCAGGCGACGAGGGCGGTGTCTCGGGTAGGTCACTAGCGCGTCTCCTCCTCCGCGAAACCGCATTCCAGCAGAAGAACTCCGAGTGCAGACCTGCCGGAATGCCGTTTCGGCGGACGTTTATCTGCGGCGACTCTTCTTTCGCGGCGGGGGCAGCGCCCCTTCGGCCCGCAGTCGAGCGGCGTGCTCGGCAAGCGCATCGACCAGCGGTCCCACCGCGGCCGACTCGGGCTGGACATCCACCCGCAGGCCGAATTCCGCTGCGGTTTCAGCAGTTTTCGGTCCGATGCAGGCCACGATGGTCCGGGCGTGCGGCTTACCGGCGATACCGACCAGGTTGCGCACCGTCGAGCTCGAGGTGAAACAGACCGCGTCGAAGCCGCCGGTCTTGATCATCTCGCGGGTCTGCGCCGGCGGCGGAGCCGCACGCACGGTGCGGTAGGCGGTGACGTCCTCGATCTCCCAGCCGCGCTCACGCAGGCCCTCGGCCAGCGTCTCGGTGGCGATGTCGGCGCGGGGCAGCAGCACCCGGTTCACCGGGTCGAAAACCTCGTCGAACGGCGGGAACTCGTCGAGCAGGCCGAGTGAGGACTGCTCCCCCGACGGCACCAGCTCGGGATTGATTCCGAAGGCCCGCACCTTGTCGGCGGTGGCCTGCCCGACACACGCGATCTTCACGCCGGAGAACGCCCGCGCGTCCAGGCCGAACTCGTTGAACTTCTCCCACACCGCACGCACGGCGTTGGTGGAGGTGAACACCACCCACTGGAACCGGCCGTCGACCAGGCCCTTGACCGCGCGCTCCATCTGCGCGGGGCTGCGCGGCGGCTCGACGGCGATGGTCGGGACCTCGATCGGCAGGGCGCCGTGGCCCACGAGCCGGTCGCTCATCTCCCCGGCCTGGTCCTTGGTGCGCGGCACCAGCACGGTCCAGCCGTACAGGGCGCGGCTCTCCCACCAGTTCAGCTTGGCCCGGTTGGCCACCGTCTTGCCGATGGTGACGACCAGCGGACCGGTCAGCGGCCCCGCCAGCTCACTTCCGGCCGGCTTCTCCAGCACGGCCTTGTCGAGCAGACCACCGAGCGTGGTCTCCACCGAACGCTGCTGGCAGGTGGTACCGCTCGCGGTCACCACTGCCGGGGTGCTGTCGACCAGGCCCTGCTCGATGAGGGTGCGGGCGGCATCCGGCAGGTGCGACGCGGTCGCGTGCAGGATCAGCGGCCCGGGCGCGGCGGCCAGCGCCGCCCAGTCCACGTCACCGCGGACATCGGCCACGGTGTGCGCCGACCCCAGCGGCAGGCCCGCGTAGGTAGGCACCGCGCTGGTGGCGGGCAGTCCGGGGACGATCTCGAAGTTCATGTGGGACTTGGCCAGCGCACCGATCTCGGTGATGACGGCGTCCACGGACAGCGGGTCGCCGGAGACCAGGCGGACCACGTCGTAGCCGTGACGGGACTCGGCGATCAACGTCTTGGCCACCTCGGCAGGATCGCCGAGGGCGGGACGGACCTCAGGTCCACCCGCGATGATGGCGGCTTGCGCCGCGTCGGGGGTTCCGGCGGCGTCCTCACCGGCGGCGTCGGCCTTGGCCGGCTCAGCCGGGGCCGGACCGGATGCCGGCGGCAGCTCGGTGCCGATCAGTGCCAGCACTGCTTCGGGGACGTCGGGATCGGTGAACACCAACTCGGCGTGCGCCAGCACAGTTTGTGCCCGTGCCGTCAGCAGCCCCGGATCTCCCGGGCCTGAGCCCACAAATGTGATGCGGCCGGGCTTCGCCTTGCGACCTCGCATGGTCATTCTTCACTCCCGCGCTCTACCAACAGCTCGCGTGCACCCAACTCGAAAAGCTCCGCAGCCACCGAGACACCCAAGTCAGCGGCCCGATCGGGAGTTCCGATGCCGGACGCACGGATCACGTCGGATCCGTCCAGCGTCGCCACGCAGCCGCGCAACGACACCTCTTCGAAGACATTGCCGTCCTCATCGATGGACTCGACCACTTCTGCGATCGCTCCCACCGGTGCGGAACAGCCCGCCTCCAGTTCGGCGAGCAGGGTCCGTTCGGCGGTGACCGCGGCGCGCGTGTCGGCGTCATCCAACTCCGACAGCACCGAAATCAGCTCGGTGTCGCCGGAGCGGCATTCCACCGCGAGCGCACCTTGAGCCGGCGCTGGCAACATCTGCACCGGCTCGAGCGACTCGGTGACTTGATCGAGACGTCCGATACGGGCCAGACCCGCTCGGGCGACCACGATGGCGTCGAGATCGCCGCTCGTAACCCTGTTCAACCTGGTATCTAGGTTGCCTCGTAGGGGGCGGATTTCCAAACCGAGACCCAGTGCTCTAAGCTGCGCGGCCCGTCGCGCACTCGACGTGCCGATCACGGACCCCGCCGGCAACTCGCCGAGCACCAATCCGTCACGCGCCACCAGCGCGTCACGAGGGTCCTCACGGCGCGGGACGGCGGCGATCACAAAGCGATCGTCACGGGCGGTGGGCAAATCTTTGTAGGAGTGAACAGCCATGTCCACCCGGCCGTCGTGGATCGCCTCCCGCAGCGCCGCGGTGAAGACCCCGACGCCGATGTCGGCGATGGGGCCCTGGTTGCGGTCGCCCTCGGTCGAGATGATCACCAGCTCGCAGGGGTGGCCTGCGGCTCGTAAAGCGTCCCTGATGGTGCCGGCCTGCGTGGTCGCCAGCAGGCTACCCCGGGTGCCGATCCGGATCACCGTATCGCGCGTTTCTACCAAGCTCTACTCAGACTTATCGAGATCTGTTGTCATAAAGGGCAATTCGCTGGCCGCCACAGCTTCGACGGCTTGCGGATCGAGTTCGAACAGCTCCCGCAGAGCCTCTGCGTAGCTGTCCCCGCCAGGCGCGCTGGCGAGTTGTTTCACCCGCACCGTGGGTGCGTGCAAAAGCTTGTCGACGACACGGCGGACCGTCTTGGCCACCTCGTCGCGGTGCGCTGCCTCCAGTTCGGGCAGCCGGTTGTCCAGGCGCAACAGCTCGGCCTCCACCACGTCGGCGGCGCGTTGGCGCAGCGCGGTGACGGTTGGGGTGACCTCGGCCATCCGCTGGCCGGCCAGGTAGTTGGCAACCTCGGTGGCAACGATCGTGCGGGCCGCATCGGCGTCGGTGGCCGCGGCCCGCGCCGACGGCTCCCGCTGAATCCGGTCCATGTCGACAACCCAGACACCTGGCAACCCCGACACCGCCGGATCCACGTCGCGGGGCATGCCGAGGTCACAGATGACCAGCTGCCGATCGCCACCGGCGGCGGCGTTGCGCTGCGCCAGGGCATGGTGCACGTCGGCCAGGGAGACCACCGGGCGCACCGCGCCCGTGCTGCTGACCACGACGTCGGCGTCGACCAGAGCCTCCTCCAGGTGGTCCAGGGAGAAGGCCTGCGCCTGTACGCCTTGTTCGGTGAGATTCTCCGCGAGGCGTTCGGCCCGGGGCAGTGAGCGGTTCACCACATGAACCCGCTCGATCCCGGCCCGCACCAGGTGCGCACCGGCCAGGGCGCCCATGGAGCCCGCGCCGATCACGGCCGCGGTACGCCCGGCGATCCCGCCGGTGAGTTTGGTCTCGGCCATTCCGAGGGCGACCGAGACGACGGATGCGCCCGCGGCGTCGATCCCGGTCTCGGAATGCACCCGCTTGCCGACGTTGAGGGCCCGCTGGGCCAGCTCGTGCAGCGTGCGCCCGACGGTCTGGTGTTCCTCGGCCGAGGCGTAGGCGCGACGCACCTGACCCAGCACCTGGGCTTCACCGATGACCGCCGAATCCAGGCCGCTGGTCACCGCGAACAGGTGCTCGACGGCGGCCTCGGCGTACCGGACGTAGGCGTATTTGGTGAGATCGTTGAGAGACATCCCGGAGTGCTCGGAGAGCACCTGCCCGATGATCGACAGACCGCCGTGGAAGGCCTCCACCACGGCGTATATCTCGACGCGGTTGCAGGTGGACAGGACCATGGCCTCGGTGACCAGAGAGGAGCGAAGCACCTCGTCGATGATCTTGGCCTGATCGGACTCGTCAGTGCTCAACTGCTCGAGAACAGACACCGGCGCGCTGCGGTGCGAAACCCCGAATAGCAGCACACTCACGGCTTCATCACCACGTCACCAAGGTAATCGTTTCCGGCCCGCCCACCAAATTTCATCTGGTGGGAAGGTCGGCCCTAAGCGCCTGCTCGTCGACTTCCCAATAGCTGTGCTGGGTCCCGTTCAGCAAAATCACCGGCAACAGATCGCCGTAGCGGGCCCGCAGCGTGGTGTCGCCCGCACCGGCGGCGACGTCCACGTCCGTCGTCACCAGCTCGAAGTCCAGTTCTTCATGCAATGCGCCCAGCTCCTGCGCCGCCCGCTCACACATGCTGCAGCCCGCCCGGGTCAGCAACGTCACAGTGGCTCGACCGCTGGTACCCGCCCGCTCGCCCTCCATAGCGCCAGTATCCCGGCCGCGTGACTTAGGGTGAATTCGTGCCCGAATCCGGTAGTGCCGATGCGCTCGAACAGGAGCTTGCCGCCGAGGCCAGCGCCGAACTCGCAGTGACCGAGCTCGAGTCCGACACCGACCCCACCGGGACGCCGGTGCCGCCGCCCGATCTGACGGCCGCGGCGTTCTTCGACGTCGACAACACCCTGGTGCACGGATCGTCGCTGGTGCACTTCGCCCGCGGCCTGGCCGCCCGCAAGTACTTCACCTACCGCGACATCCTTGGCATCGTCTACGCCCAGGCCAAGTTCCAGTTCACCGGCAAGGAGAACAGCGACGACGTCGCCGAGGGCAAGCAGAAGGCCCTGGCGTTCATCGAGGGCCGCTCCACCGCCGAGCTCGTCGAGCTGGGCGAGGAGATCTACGACGAGATCATCGCCGACAAGATCTGGCCGGGAACCCGGGCGCTGGCCCAGATGCACCTGGACGCCGGGCAGCAGGTGTGGCTCGTCACCGCGACGCCCTACGAGTTGGCCGCCACGATTGCCAAGCGTCTGGGGTTGACGGGTGCGCTGGGGACGGTCGCCGAATCGGTCGACGGGGTGTTCACCGGCCGGCTGGTCGGCGACATCCTGCACGGCACCGGCAAGGCCCACGCGGTGCGGTCCCTGGCCATTCGGGAAGGGCTCAACCTGCGCCGGTGCACCGCCTATTCGGACAGCTTCAACGACGTGCCGATGCTGTCCCTGGTCGGTACCGCGGTGGCCATCAACCCCGACGCCGCGCTGCGCGACGTGGCCAGGGAGCGCGGCTGGGAGATCCGCGACTTCCGCACCGCACGCAAGGCTGCACGCATCGGGGTGCCGTCGGCATTGGCGCTCGGCGCGCTGGGCGGTGCGCTGGCCGCCGCGGCCTCCCGCCGCCACGACATTCGCTGAGCTAGCAGGACGCGTTATAAGCTTCCGCGGCGGGTCACACCACGCGGGCCCCACAGCCATGCACGTTTCGTGCGCACCGCGCACCGCATACCGAACAGCGCAGGGAATATGAGCATCGCCGCAAACATCATCGGGACGCACTACCGGTACCCCGACTACTTCGAGGTCGGCCGGGAGAAGGTCCGTGAGTTCGCCCGCGCGGTCAAGGACGACCATCCCGCGCTCTATGACGCCGAGGCGGCCAAGGAATTCGGCCACGACTCCGTGGTGGCGTCGGTGACGTTCCTCGCCGTGGCCGGCCGACGGGTCCAGCTCGAGCTGTTCGACAAGTTCGACATCCCGATCAATCTGGAGCGCGTGCTGCACCGCGACCAGAAGCTGATCTTCCACCGGCCGATCATGGTCGGCGACAAGCTGTGGTTCGACTCCTACCTAGACTCGGTCATCGAGTCGCACGGCACCGTGATCGCCGAGGTCCGGGCCGAGGTCACCGACGACGACGGCAACCCGGTAGCCACGAGCATCGTCACCATGCTCGGTGAGGCGGCCATCGACGAGGCCGACGAGATCAGTTCACAGATCGCCGCGGCGCGCGATGCCGCGATCGCCAAGATGGTTGCTGGGCAAAAGTCCGGCGCCTGATTTTTCTTTGCGCGAGCACGTATAAAACTGCCCACTTCCGCAAGGAAGTGGGCAGTTTTGTTACCGGTCGCGGTAAAGAGGAGAGGCGAAAAGCTCAGCCGAAGAACATGTTTCGGCGCCCCGCCAGCAGCTGATACAGCGTGTGCTGGATGGTCTCGCGGACCTGATCGGTCAGCTCGAAGGTGACCATCGGATCGTCGGCGGCGCTCTCGTCGTAGTCGACCGTCTCGATCGGCTCACCGAACTGGATGTGCCACTTCGAGGGCAACGGCACGAGGCCGAGCGGGCCCGCCAGCGGGAACAGCGGGGTCACCGGGAAGTACGGCAGACCGAGCAACCGGGCCAGCAGCTTGACGTCGGCCATCATCGGGTAGATCTCCTCCGAGCCCACGATCGAGCACGGCACGATCGGCGCCTGGGCCCGCAGAGCTGCGGAAACGAAGCCGCCGCGGCCGAACCGCTGCAGCTTGTAGCGATCCTTGAAGTTCTTGCCCAGCCCCTTGAAGCCTTCCGGGAAGACCGCGGTGAGCTCGCCGTTGGCGAGCAGCCGGTGCGCGTCGGCGGTGCAGGCCATGGTGTGCCCGGCCTTGCGTGCGGCAGCCCCGACCATCGGCAGATCGAACACCAGGTCCGCGGCGAGCAGACGCAGATCGCGGTTGAGCGGATGGTGATCGTGAACGGCCACCTGGGTCATCAACCCGTCGAAGGGCAGCACCCCGGCGTGGTTGGCCACCACGAGCGCCGCGCCGCTCTCGGGCAGGTTCTCGATACCGGAAACCTCGACCCGGAACCAGGATCGGAAAAACGTTCTCAGCAAAGGCAGAAAGATTGCATTGGTGATGTGCGGGTCGAACCCGAACTCGTCCACCGAGTACTCACCGGTCATCCGGGTGCGGATGAATTCCGAGACCGCTGCTATGCCCTTGACGAGTTCGCTGGGGCCTTCGTCGACGGACGAGCCCGAGGCACCGCTGCGCCGCTGATCGATCTCCCGCACCACCGCGGCGATCTGCTCGGCCGAGGCTCGGCTTCCCGGATCGGCCAGGACCGACGGATGACGACGGGCGCTGTCGGACCGCGCCGCCGCGCGGCGCGCGGCCGCCGAACGGTTCGAGTTCCCGTGTAGCGGAATAACTTTCGCCTTGGATTCAGCCGCCACGTCGATACCTTCTCCCACCCCGGATAGAGCCAGTCCTAATATCCCAAACGCTGCGCCACCCCCATGGCGCGACTCTCCATTGAGCGTACCCATCGCGGATCGAGTATCGGTGTCAATCCACGACCACGGACGTAGTCGTCGAATGCCTCGGCCGTCGTCCACTTGGGACTGTAACCCAGATCCCTGTGCATTCGCGTAGTGTCCATGACCCTGCCGTAGCTCAGATAGTTCATCTGATCGCGGTCGAGTTCGGTGTAACGCGTTGCGCGACTGAGCGAATTGATCGCCGACAACGCCCCGCTCGGAACCGGGAGCCGAACCCGTCCCGAACGCCGGATCGCCTGGCTCATCATGATGATGCCCGAGGCGCCGATGTTGAACGTGCCCCCTTTGCCTGCCATCGATGCACGCTCCAGCGCGCCCAGGGCGTCCTGTTCGTGCAGCAGTTGCAGCCGTGCGTCGTGCCCGACGACCGAAGGAACGACCGGACCGGCCAGATACCGCGAGAGTGCGGTGTCCATCGCCGGCCCGATCATGTTGGCCAGCCGCAGGATCGTCAGATCGATGTCAGGACGGCGCCGGGCGAGACCCCGCGCATAGCCCTCGATGTCGATGCTGTCGCGGGCGAACCCGTCGCCCGGCGGACGACGAGCACTGCTCTCCTCGCTGAACATCACCGGATCGCGCGAGCTCGAGCCGTACACCTCGGAGGTGGACTTGAGCACGACCCGACGAACGGACGGTGCCTTCTGGCAGGCGGCGAACAGCTGGATCGCGCCCATCACGTTGAGTTCCTTCAACGTGGCGCGACCTCCGGAGCGCGGAGCGTAGGACGCCGCCGCGGCATGCACGACGGTGTCCACGTTCCCGTTACGGATCACCTTGGCGATGAACGGGTTGCGGATGTCGGCGCGGACGAACTCCGCCCGCCCCATCCGGCGCATCATGTCCTTGCTCGGCACCACCGCGTCAACGGCGATGACATGCTCGATCGCCGGGTTCTGCACCAGCCTGGCGGTCAGATAACCACCGAGGAACCGGCACGCACCCGTGACCAGAACGACTTTCGGAGAGGGAGCCGTACCGGCGGACTTGCCTCCGCCGGACGAATCCGCATCAGAAGACCCGGGGACTCCCGTCGGGCGTCCCCCCGAACGACCATCAGAATCCATCGGCTCAGCCTAGCGGCCGCAGCGGAAAGCTACTTGCCGAGTTTTCTACGCTGCACCCGGGTACGGCGAAGCAGCTTGCGGTGCTTCTTCTTCGACATACGCTTACGCCGCTTCTTGATGACTGAGCCCATAAAGTCTGGTGTCTCCGCTACTCACGCTGGATGGTTGACCCGGTCACTTTACCCGGGCCTACCACCGAAACGGAAAACGCCAGCCTGCTCACTGCGCCCAGACCGCTGCGGTGTGTGCCTATCCGGCGTCGAAGTACGAAGACTCCAGCAGATCGTGGACCGCCTTGGCGTGGACCCGGAACGATCGGCCCACTCGAACCGCAGGCAGTTCACCGTTGTGCACCAACCGGTACACCGTCATCTTCGAGACCCTCATCAAGCTCGCCACTTCGGCGACCGTCAGAAATTGAGCCCGAGGCTGACCGTCGCCAGCATCCCGCGCCGATGGCCCGTTCATAGACGTCATCGCAACCCAATCAATCAGGCACAGGCAGTTCCAGCGGCTTCCCCACCGCTGGCACCGACCCGCGCATACAAAGGGAGAATAGCGTGGCGGGTGGGGTTACTGCGACGGGTGTGGGCTAATCAGTTGGAATTAATCTAATTACTCAGATGTAATTCCGAGCTGCTCAGAGCGCGTTTTCGCGGCCTGAACGGCGTTGGAGACCGCACCCCGCAGTCCCCCGCGCTCCAGTTCCCGCAGTCCAGCGGCGGTGGTACCGGCCGGCGAGGTCACCATTGCCCGCAGTCGCGCGGGCGTCGTGTCCAGCGCAGCGCCTCCGGCGGCGTTCACCTCATCGAGACGTTCGAGCAGCATCGCCGCCGAGCCCGCCATCGTCTGGACCGCCAGATCGGTGGCCACCGCGCGCGACAGACCCGATTCCACGCCCGCATCGACCAGCGCCTCGACCATCAGGAAGAAGTACGCCGGCCCCGACCCGGACACCGCAGTCACCGCGTCCAGCTGCGACTCGTTCACGGTGAGCACGCCACCGACCGCATCGAAGATCGACGAGACCTCCTTGAGCTGCTCGGCAGTGGCAAACCGGCCCGCCGCCAGAGCGCTCACCCCGCCTCCGACCACGATCGGCGAGTTCGGCATCACCCGGATCACCGGCGACCCGGCCGGCAGCTTGTTCTCGTAGTACGACGTGCTGACGCCGGCCGCGATGCTGACGAACACCTGCTCGGCGGTGTCGGAATCGGCGCGGGCCGCCGCATCGGCGATCTCGTCGATCGCACTCGCGACATCGGTCGGCTTCACCGCGATCACCACGTAGGCGGCGTTGTCGGCGGCATCGGCGACAGAGGTCACCAGCACCGAGTACTTCTCCGACAGGTACTTGGCCCGGTCCGGATATTTCTCCGCAACCACCAGGTCCTTGACCTGCCTACCAGCCCGTAACAGCCCCGACAGCAGCGCCTCGCCCATGCTTCCGCCGCCGATGATCGCGATTCTCGACATGGGCGACAGCATTCCATGTCCGCGCGTCAGCGCCGTCAGCCCGGCGCGGGGACCATCGCCAGCTGACGCGTCTGCACGATGATGCGGCCCTCGCAGTCGACCACGATGTGGTCCTCGTCGAACCAGTCCTGGCCGATCTGCACCGAGGTGCACATCACGCGCAGCCAGCCGTCGGCCGGCAAGGCCCGCAGATAGGCCGTCAGCTGGACCGTGGGCGCCCAACCGGTGCGTTCCACGGCGAATGTCACCGGAGCCGACACATCGCCGCACAGGAGCGCGAACAGGACGTCCGGAGCGACACCCTTCGGCCGCACCCAGTATTCGAAGACCGGCGGCCCGCCGTCGGTGCGCGGCCCCATGGTGTGCAGCGCCGGGCGGATGTCACAGCCGTGCGCCAAGTGCACGACGTGCTCCATCGGATGCCCCGGTCCGATCGGCTCCAGCCCGGGCGGGGGTTCTGGCGTCATCAGCGGCACCACGGGGTTGAACGACAGCAGCGGCGGCACATGATGCTCGGGCTCGCCGAGGGTCACCGCCACCGTCACCGCCGTGCGCTCGCCCTGCCGGAGTTCGACGTCGACCAGACCGATCCGGCGGCCCCGCTTGCGGACCGTGGTGATCACCTGCATCGGACCGGGATCCGGCGCCCACAGGTAGTTTCCCGAGACCGCGAGGGGTTGCGCGGACGTGCCCAGCTCGGTGCGGGCGGCGTTGGCACACAGCGCGAGCATGGCGCCGCCGTGCACCTTGGGCCCGATCGTCCAATGCTCGTTGAGCTCACCGTGATAGACGCCGTCGCCGGCGGCCGTGAGCTCCATGGCATCGGTGAACAGGGTGGAACCGGTCATGTGCGTCCTCTACTGGGGTAGGCGGAATCGGGTTCAGCGCAACAGGTGCGTACGGGCGAACTGCAACGACTCGGTCAGCAGCGCCTCGCGTTCGGTGGCCGTCCGCGCCGCCGACGTGGTGACCTCGAGGACGACATGGCCGGAGAAATTGCCCGCGGCCAGGAGCTGGCACACCTCGGCGGTGGGTTGGGTGCCGCGGCCCGGAACCAGATGCTCGTCTGTGGAGGCGCCCTTGCCGTCGCACAGATGCAGGTGCACCAGGCCGTCGCCCATGCGCCGGGCCATGTCCATCGCGTCGGTGCCCGCCGTCGCGGTGTGGCTCAGATCGAGTGTGTAGTGCGCGTGATTGCCGTCCAGCGGGTCGTAGGACGGCGCAAAGGCGGAGATGCCGGGGCCCGGCCGGCCGCCGCGCTTGCGCATCCGCTCCACCGAGGTACCGCCCGCCCCGAAGAACCGGTCGGCCCGGAACGGGAACATGTTCTCCACCGCCACCAGGACCTCGCTGTCGGCCTCCAGTTGGGCGACCTGGTCGCTGAACCCCTCGGCATAGCGTCGCTGCCAGCGGAACGGCGGATGCACCACGACGGTCTGCGCGCCCAGTTGTTCGGCGGCCCGCACGCTGCGTTCCAGTTTCGGGATCGGGTTGGCACCCCACACCCGCTGCGAGATCAGCAGGCACGGCGCATGCACCGACAACACCGGCACGCCATAGTGCGCCGACATCTTCGCGATCGTGTCGATATCCTGGCTGACCGATTCCGCCCACACCATCAGCTCGACACCGTCGTAGCCGAGACGGGCGGCGTACTCGAAGGCAGCCTCCGTCCTCAGCGGATAGACCGAGGCGGTGGACAGACCGATCTTGATGGCGGGGCGCACAACCCAATTGTGTACTGAGGCTGCTTCACTCCTCGCGTGCGCAGGCGCTAACTCGCCTGCAGCAGCGCCAGCGGTCCGAAGGTCACCAGGGCCCCTACCGCCACCGCGGTCAGCGTGCTGCCGATGTCCTCGGTCTTGCGGACCACCCGCACGCCACCGGCCAGGCCGAGGATGACCAGCACCCCGAGCACCAGCGCGACGATGGTGTTCCACTTCCACAGCTGATCGAAGGCGACGAACAGGCCGGCCCCGAAGGCCACCGCGATCACGCACTGGCCGACGATCCACATTCCGCGGACCATCGGGGAGGCGGGCGGCTGCTCGTCGTCGAATTCGTCGTGCTCATCGAAATCGCCGGCCGTGCCGGTGCCCTCGGACAGGTCTCCGTCGTGTTCGAGATCGACCTCGTCGCGGCCACGGGGGCGGCGGGCCTGCTCGTCGACGACGGACCCGCCGCCGAACAACGGGCCGAGCGAAGCGTAGGAACGATCGCCGTATTCGTCGTCGTAGTCGTCACCCGCGTAGTCGTCGTAGCCGGTGTCGTCGACGGAGTCCACATCGAGGTCGTGCGCGTCGGCCTCCACAAGCGCGTCGGCCGGCTCTGCGGCGTCGTCCGCGCCGAGGTCGTAGAGCGGGTCGGGGCTCATCCGCTCGGCGCCGGTACCCGACGGCCGGTAGTCGCGTGCCGGCGTCTTGGGCTGCGCGCGGCGCGGACGTGGCCGGAATTCGATCGGCTCCGGGTCGGCGTCACGTGCCGCCAGGTGCGCGTCGTAGTCGTCCTCGGCCTCGGTGCGCACCTCTTCGGGCTCCACCGGCCTGGGCGGCTTGACCCGAGGTACCCGAGGGGGCCGGGGGCCGCCGTTGCGGACCCGCGGCTCGTCCCGCGGTTGTTCGCGGGGCTCGCGTGTTTCGCGGGGTTCATCGCGGATCGGGGCCACGACGGCGGTGTCGACCAGTGGATCAGGCGCGGGAACCGACTCGTCGAGGGGTTCGGGCTCCATGTCATCGGTGATGATCGGGATCTCGCCGGTGAGTTCGGCGACCGTCACCGAGTCGCTGTTACCGCGCCGGCGCCGACGGCGACCGCCGACCGGGGGTGCCCCGATCGTCCCGTTCTTTGCCAGCAACTCGGCGACCGAGATCGGTCGGGTGCCGGATGGGCTGTTCTCTGGTCCTGTCATACCTATGTTGCCTTTGGGGCTAGCTTTTCCTTAACGACCGGCGTCCCGCGCCGACGTCTCTACCAAGGCTGTGCCGTCGGCCTCGCTGTCGAGTTTCCGCAGAATCAACCCCTCCCGCAACGCCCAGGGGCAAATGTCGACGGAATCGATCTCCAGTGCTCGCATACTAGCCTCAGCTACCAAAGCACCGGCCACGATCTGTGGTGCCCTCTCGGCACTCACCCCTTCCAGTTCGGCACGGTCAGCCGCTGTCATCCTAGAGATGAAAGCTATGAGCTGTCTTAATCCAGCCGCGGTGAGGGTCCGCTTCACCCGCGGGCCTGCACCTGAGGGGGCCGCCCCGGTGAGCCGGGCCAGCGATCGGAAGGTCTTCGACGTCGCCACCGCGAGGTCCGGGTTGCCGGAGCGCCGCATGGTGGTGCCGGCATCGGCGAGCTCGGTGGCCAGCCAGTCCCGCAGCATCGCGACCCGGCGCCGCCCAGGTGGGTCTTCGGCCAACCACTCCCTGGTCAACCGGCCTGCTCCCAGGGGCAGCGAGAGCGCCACCTCCGGCTCTTCGTCGACCCCGCTGGACAGTTCCAGCGAGCCACCGCCGATGTCGATGTTGATGATGCGGCCCGCGCTCCAGCCGTACCAGCGGCGCACCGCCAGGAACGTCAGGCGGGATTCGTCGACCCCGCTCAGCACGCCGAGGGAAACCCCGGTCTCGGCCCGCACCCTGGCCAGCACCTCCTCGGAGTTGGTGGCGTCGCGCACCGCAGAGGTGGCAAACGCCATCAATTCGGCACAACCCGAGCTGGTGGCAATCTTGGCGAACTCGTCAACGGTGGCCACCAGGCTGTCGGCACCCTTGCGGGTCAGTTTGCCGGAGCTGTCGATGGCCTCGGCGAGTCGCAACGCTGCCTTGGTGGAGCTCATCGGGGTCGGGTGTCCGCCACGGCGTGCATCCACCACAAGGAGATGAACCGTGTTGCTCCCGACATCGAGCACGCCTAACCGCACTGCACCAACCTAACCGCAGCCGACCAGCGCTTCGTGGCCGGACCTCCCGCAACCCCCGAGATGGGCCTGCCCGGGCTGTGGGACTTCCCACCGTGCGTCGTCCTGCGGTTGGGAAATGCGTTCCGCCATATAGGGGTACCGTTTGCGCCGTGACAGATGTGCATCCCGGCGAAGTCGAACTCGACTTTGCCCGCGAATGGGTGGAGTTCTATGACCCGGAGGACGCGACCCATCTGATCGCGGCCGATATGACGTGGTTGCTGTCCCGCTGGACGTGTGTGTTCGGCACACCGGCCTGCAAGGGCACCGTCGAGGGCCGCCCGGACGACGGCTGCTGCTCGCATGGCGCATTCCTTTCTGACGACGACGACCGGGCCCGGCTCGATGACGCGGTCAAACAGCTGACCGACGAGGACTGGCAGTTCCGGGACAAGGGCCTGGGCCGCAAGGGCTTCCTGGAGGACGACGAGTACGACGGCAAGCCGAACCTGCGGACCCGGAAGTACAAGGGGGCGTGCATCTTCCTGAACCGCCCGGGCTTTCCCGGCGGCATCGGATGCGCGCTGCACAGCAAGGCCCTCAAGCTCGGGGTCGAGCCGCTGACCATGAAGCCCGACGTGTGCTGGCAGTTGCCGATCCGGCGCAGCCAGGAATGGATCACCCGGCCCGACGACACCCAGGTCCTGCGCACCGTCATCACCGAGTACGACCGGCGCGGCTGGGGCGAGGGCGGTGCGGACCTGCACTGGTACTGCACCGGTGACCCCGCCGCCCATGTCGGCGCCCGCCCGGTGTTCGAGTCCTACGCCCCCGAGCTCACCGCGGTGCTCGGCGAGAAGGCCTACGCCGAGTTGGCCGCGATGTGCCGGCGGCGCAGCGCGCTGGGCCTGGTCGCCGTGCATCCGGCGACCCGCGCCGCCGAGCACACCGAGTGAGAACTCAGCCCTCCAGCTTGTAGCCGAGGCCTCGCACCGTGACGAGGTGCACGGGGTTGGCTGGATCGGACTCGATCTTGGACCGCAGCCGCTTGACATGCACGTCAAGGGTTTTGGTGTCGCCTACGTAGTCGGCGCCCCACACCCGGTCGATGAGCTGGCCGCGGGTGAGCACCCGGCCACTGTTGCGCATCAGGTATTCCAGGAGGTCGAACTCCTTGAGCGGCAACGTGATCTGCTCGCCGTTGACGCTCACGACGTGGCGTTCCACATCCATCCGGACCGGGCCGGCTTCCAGCACGCCGTCACCGATCGCGCTGTCGTCGGTGTCGGAGCCACGCCGCAGCACCGCCCGGATCCGCGCGATCAGCTCGCGGGCCGAATACGGCTTGGTGACATAGTCATCGGCACCCAACTCGAGGCCGACGACCTTGTCGATCTCACTGTCCCGTGCGGTGACCATGATCACCGGCACGCTGGACCGGGCACGCAGTTGCTTACAGACATCGGTACCGCTCATCCCCGGCAGCATCAGGTCCAGCAGGACGATATCGGCGCCGGAACGCTCGAACTCGGCCAGTGCAGAGGGACCATCGGCCACCACGGTGGCCTCGAAGCCTTCCTTGCGGAGCAGGAATGCCAGGGGATCGGCCAGCGACTCCTCGTCCTCAACGATCAACACGCTGGTCATCGGTCTCGCTAATCCTCTCGGTCGTCTGAGTCACCTGTGGACTCATCGGTTTCGGGATAGGCCGGAATCGACAAAGTGAATGTCGACCCGGTGCCCGGCTGACTCCACAGCCGGATGGTTCCGTTGTGGTTCGCGGCCACATGTTTGACGATCGCCAGGCCCAGCCCGGTACCGCCGGTGGCGCGCGACCGGGCCTTGTCGACCCGGAAGAACCGCTCGAAGACCCGTTCCTGATCGGCCTTGGCGATTCCGATACCGCGGTCGGTGACCGCGATCTCGACGCTGCCGCCCCGCCGGCGCCGGCTCACCGAAATGCCGGATCCGTTGGGCGAGTACGCAATTGCATTGGACACCAGATTGGCGATGGCCGTCACGAGCAAGGTCTGGTCCCCCAGCACCCGGTAGCCGGTCGCGGCATCGGTGGTGATCGAGATGTCGGCCTTGTCGGCGGCCACCTTGTGCCGCGACAGCGCCTCGGACACCACGGTGTCGACGTCGACGGCCCCCAGATCGGGCAGGCGCTCGGCGCCCTGCAGCCGGGACAGTTCGATCAGCTCGCCCACCATGTCGGCCAGCCGCAGCGATTCGGCCACCATCTTGTCGGAGAAGCGGCGCACCATGTCGGGGTCGTCAGCGGAGGCCTGGAGCGCCTCCGCGAGCACCCGCATGGCCCCCACCGGGGTCTTGAGCTCGTGGCTGACATTGGCGACGAAGTCGCGCCGCGTGGCTTCCATCCGGGCGTGCTCGGACTGGTCGTCGGCGTAGACGACCGCGAAGCGGCGGTCCTCGCTGCTCAGCGGCCGCACCCAGCCGCGCACCGAGATGCCCGACCGCCCGGGGTGCGGGAGCTTGCGGGGCGACAGATCGACGTCGATGGGCTGGCCGGTGGCGAACACCTGCTCGGCTGCGCGCCACGCCCGGTCGTCGAGCAGGCGGTCACGCACGACACCGAGTTCGGTCGCACGGTCGTTGGCGTAGACGACGTCGTTGAACGTGTCGACCACGACGATGCCGTTGGGCGCTGCAGACACGATGTGCTGCAGCATCTGCGACACCGTCAGGCCTGCCTGATCAGCCTCGCGCTGCTGCCGCTTGGCCACGATGCGGGGGGCGACCACGGCGGCCACCCCCGCACCGACGATCAGCGCGAGCAACGACACGACCGCCGTCAGCAGTAACGCCGACACCAAGCTCACGCGAAAATCGTACGCACACGGTGAACGTCATCCCAGCAGCGTGCGGCCAAAACGGGACAAGTCACACCGACAAATACAGGAGTTCGGCTGTCGTTAACCCTCGGTAACCTGCTGTTTGCCCGCACGCCTGCGTGTCCAGCGAACTATTTCTTGGCACCCTGCGCGGCGACGGCGGCGGCACCGGCGGCGGCTGCCTCGGGGTCGAGGTACTGACCACCTGCGACCAGGGGCTTGAGGTTCTCGTCGAGGTCGTAGCGCAGCGGGATGCCGGTCGGGATGTTCAGGCCGACGACCTCCTCGTCGGACATTCCGTCGAGGTACTTGACCAGCGCACGCAGCGAGTTTCCGTGGGCGGCGATCAGGACGGTCTTGCCGGCCTTGAGGTCGGGCACGATCGTCGCCTCGTAGTACGGCACGAACCGGGTCACGACGTCCTTGAGACATTCGGTCAGCGGACCGCCACCGATGTCGGCGTAGCGCGGGTCGGCGTCCTGGCTGAACTCGCTGCCCTTCTCGATGGCCGGCGGCGGGGTGTCGTAACTGCGCCGCCACGCCATGAACTGCTCTTCGCCGTACTTTTCCTTGGTCGCAGCCTTGTCCAGGCCCTGCAGCGCGCCGTAGTGCCGCTCATTGAGCCGCCAGTCGCGGTGCACGGGGATCCAGTGCCGGTCAGCGGCGTCCAGTGCCAGGTTGGCCGTGGTGATCGCGCGACGCAGCAGCGAGGTGTAGACCACGTCGGGCAGCACGTCGTTCTCGACCAGCAGCTGGCCGCCGCGGACGGCCTCGGTGCGGCCCTTGTCGGTGAGGTCGACGTCGACCCATCCCGTGAACAGGTTCTTCTGGTTCCAGTCGCTCTCACCGTGGCGGAGCAGGATCAGGGTCGGCATGGGTTAGTCTTCCTCCTCGCGTGCGGGCCGTGTGATCTTCTCACGAGCACTCAGTCGTCGATGAGGTGCTCGAACGCTTCCAAGTTCTTCAGCGACTCACCGCGCGACACCCGCCACTCCCACTCTTTCTGGATGGAGGAGCGGAAACCCAGCTCCAGCAAGGTGTTGAAGTCGGCGTCGACGGCTTCGAGCACCTGGCCGAGCACGCGGTCGATCTCGTCGGCGCTGACCGACTCCAGCGACATCCGGCCGACGAGGTAGATGTCGCCGACATTGTCGAGGGTGTAGGCGACGCCGTAGAGCCTGCGGTTGCGCTTGAGCAGGAACCGGTAGACGCCCTCGAAGTTCTCGTCGGGCTTGCGGCACACGAACGCCTCGACGCGCACCGAATGCTCGCCGATGCTCAGGATGGTGTTGGTCTTGAGCTTCCGTTCCCCCGGCAACTCGACGACGATGCCGGGCAGGCCGCCGCGTGCGCCCTCGTGATGGTGGTAGACCAGCTCGTGCTCGTCGAGGCTGTCGGTGATGGTCTTTACGACGTCGCTCATAGGGCCCGCACCCCACGGCGCAGCGCGAACCGGCGCCCCGGACGCCGACCCGACGGCCTGCGGTGCCGGGACCGGTAGTCACTCATGGCATGGGCATAGCTGTTCAGCAGGGCGTCGACGGTGTGCGCCCAGGAGAACTGTGCGGCGTGGGCCGCGGCAGCCAGGCGCAACGGACCCGGATCGCGCTGCAGGACGCCGTCGATGGCGGCCGCCCAGTCGTCGACGTCGTGTCCGTCGACCAGGGCGCCGCTGACCCCGTCGGCCACCGCGACCGGCAGGCCGCCGACCGCGGCCGCCACCACGGGCGTCCCGCAAGCCTGGGCCTCGATCGCGACCAGGCCGAACGACTCGGAGTAGCTGGGCACCGCGACCAGATCGGCGGCGCGGTACACGTTGACCAACTGTTCGCGGGACTGCGGGGGCAGGAACGTCACGCGGTCGGTGATACCCAGTTCGTCGGCAAGACGAACCAGGGTGTCGGGTTCGGCCAGGCCACTGCCCGACGGCCCGCCGGCGACCAGCACCCGGACCCCGGGCAGTTTGGCGGCGGCCCGCAACAGCACGTCGGGCGCCTTGAGCGGCTGGATCCGGCCCACGAACGCCACCACCTGCTCGTGGGACGCAATGCCCAGGACTGCCCGCGCCGCGTCGCGATCACCCGGGGTGAAGGCATCCAGGTCAACCCCGGGATGCACCACATCGATCCGTCCCGGATCGGCGTGGTGCAGCGAAACCAGTTGCTGCGCTTCATGTTCGGTGTTGACGATGAGGCGGTCAGCCTCGTCGACCACCTGCTGCTCCCCCACCGCGCGCAGCGGCGGCTCGGGCGAATCACCGGCGGCCAGAGCGGCGTTCTTCACCGCGGCCAGGGTGTGCGCGGTGTGCACGAGCGGCACCGCCCAGCGGTCCCGGGCCAGCCAGCCGACCTGACCGGACAGCCAGTAGTGCGAGTGGACGACGTCGTAATAGCCGGGCTCGTGCGTCGCCTCGGCGCGCAACACCCCCGCGGTGAACGCGCACAGCTGCGTGGGCAGGTCGTACTTGTCCAGGCCCTCGAACGGCCCGGCCACCACATTGCGCACCAACACCCCCGGCGCCACCGGCACCACCGGGGCGTCCGACGAGGAGGTGGCCCTGGTGAAAACCTCCACCTCGACGCCACGACGGGCCAGCTGCAACGCAGTCTGCAGCACGTAGACATTCATCCCGCCGGCATCACCGGTGCCCGGCTGCGCCAGCGGCGAAGTGTGTACGGAAATCACCGCAACGCGGCGGGGAAGCTCGAGGTCTGACGCTAGACGCACACCTCTATGTCTACACCGCGGCTATGCCGGCCCCGCTCGCCGACCGGCGGGTTTGGGCACGCCGCATGGCGCCGATCGGATCCGCGTAGAGACCGCCAAGCGAAACGATGCCGGCACTGGCCTCCTGAACCCGGTTACCGAAGGCCGTCAGCCGGATGTCGCGGGGCCCCAGCACCGAGCGGCGCGTGACGGCGTCCTCCACGACGGGCATGCCTTCGGGGTATTCGGTGAAGGCCTGGCCCCCGAGCACCAGATCGTCGGGGTTGAGCAAATCGCGCAGGAGCGCGACGGCCTCGCCAAGCACGCGGGCCCGGTCGGCCAGCAGCTCGACCGCCTTCTCGTTACCCTGCCGGGCTGCGCGAAGCACCGCGGGCAGCGTCGAGGACGGACCTTCGGCCGGGATGATCCGCAGTCTGCGGGCCGCGTTGAGCACCGCCTCGTCACTCACGGTGGACTCCAATTGCCCTGATCCGCCGAGCAATTCGGATTGCGCAGGCAGACCGGCGATGGTGCCGGGACCGCTTGCCGGCGAGTGCACCCGGCCATCGATCGAGAGCGCATAGCCGACGGTCTCGCGGGCATAGACATAGAGGCTGGTCCGGGCCGGAGCCCCGGCGGCCTCCGGGGAGGAACGGCGTCCCCCCAATAGCAGTTCGGCACCGGCCATCGCATCCACGTGCGAGGCCACCGACACGGGCAGCGCCAGCGCTTCGGCGAGCACCGGGCCCACCGGGGCATCGGCCCAGCCCAGCCGCGGGTGATCGAGGTATCCGGTGGCGCTGTCGACGACGCCACCTGCGGCGACGCCGACCCACAACGGGCGACGACGGTGCCAGCGGCTCAGGTACCGGCGGGCGCTGGCGGCCAACGTGGCCAACGCCGCGGACTGGGGACCCGACGGGGTCGGGGTCTCGACCACGTCGAGCGTGCGACCGAACAGGTCGGTGGCCACGATGCTCGTGGTGCGCGCACCGATGTGGATGCCGAGCGTGAGGTAGGGCTCGTGGTTGACCTCGACGGGCACCCGGGGCCGTCCGATGGCCCCGGAGACCGCGAGATCCGCACGCTCACGCAGGATTCCGGCGTCGAGCAGGGCTGTGACCTGACGGTTGACGGTCGCGATGCTCAACTGCGTGAGCTGCGCGATGGCGTCTCGGGCGATGGGCCCGCGGGAGCGGACGGCGCTGAAGACCGAGGCCGCGGCGGCGTCAGGCACCTTCAGCGACGGGGCGACGATGTGCAGCAGCCGCGACTGCGGGTAGCGCGAGGCGGCGGACAGCGACCGGGCGGTCCGCGTGGAGGCGCCGTTCGAAGAGACGGCAGCGGAACGGGCGGAAGTGCGGCGGGGAGCGGCGATGGCGGTGGTCACGTGAATGGTCCTTACTGATTGTCGGCTGGTGGGTGAAGACCACACCTGGCGACTCAGCAGGACGTGAAACGGTGTCCGGGTTCAGTCAGGCGCGGCGGGGTGCGCAACAACAACACGCACGCCGCACGAAGCGGGACTGGAGGTTTCCGGACACACGAAGAACTTAGCACGCCATCTAATGTTGGTCATGTGACGACATCACAGTCAGAAAAAAGGGTCGCAGTGGTCACCGGCGCCAGCGCCGGGATCGGTGCCGCTACCGCCAGATCCCTTGCCGCCCTGGGCTTTCACGTGGTCTGCGCGGCCCGCCGGGCCGATCGGGTCCAGGCGCTGGCCGACGAGATCGGCGGGACCGCGATTGTGGCGGACGTCACCGACCAGGCCTCGGTCGACGCCTTGGCGGCCCAGTTGGACCGGGTGGATGTGCTGGTGAACAACGCCGGCGGCGCCCGCGGGCTGGAGCCGGTAGCCGAGGCCGAGATCGACCACTGGCGCTGGATGTGGGAGTCCAACGTGCTGGGCACCCTGCGCGTCACCCGCGCGCTGCTGCCCAAGCTCATCGACTCCGGCGACGGGCTGATCATCACCGTCACCTCGATCGCCGCCGTCGAGATCTATGACAACGGGGCGGGCTACACCTCAGCCAAGCACGCCCAGGGCGTCTTGCACCGCACCCTGCGCAGCGAATTGCTCGGAAAACCCGTGCGGCTCACCGAAGTTGCGCCCGGGATGGTGCAGACCGACTTCTCGCTGAACCGCTTCGACGGGGACGAGGAGCGAGCCGAGATGGTCTATGAGGGGGTTACCCCGCTGGTGGCCGAGGACATCGCCGAGGTGATCGGTTTCGTCGCCTCACGCCCGTCTCACGTCGATCTGGACCTGATCGTGGTCAGGCCTCGTGACCAGGTCAGCGGGGCCCCAGGGTCCCGCTTCAACCGGAGGTTGAACGACTAGCCCGGTAACCGGAGGTTGAACGACTAGCCCGGTAACCGGAGGTTGAACGACTAGCCCCGCAACCGTCAGGTGTGATGCGCCGAGGGCTTCCCCGGCATCCGCGGCTCGCCGATTTCGACGTCACGGCTGCACTTCTTCAATGGCCACGACCCTTGTGTCGAAAACGGCGACAGATGGCGGGACGGATGCCCGTAAAGGTTCAGCCGCCCGGGGTGGGCTTCGGCGGCGTCGTGGTCGTCGGCGTGCCGGACAGGGTGGGCGCGTCGGTCGGCGTCGCCGGCGCGCTGGCCGGCAGATTCGACGGCGAATCCTCCGAGGACAGCGCGGACATGGACTTCCACTCGCTCCAGTCCACCGCCCAGTCCCAGAGGTCGCCGTCGGCGTAGGACAGCTGGATCCGGGTCCCGGTCACCTCGACGGGGTCGCCGTACATCGCGCTGTTGAAGTACTGCTGCGAGTTCTCCAGGTTCAGGTTGATGCAACCGTTGGTCACGTTGGTGTTGCCCTGCGAACCGATGCTGTTGGGGTTGCAGTGGATGAACTCACCGTTGTTGGAGATCCGCACCGCGAAGCGTTCGTGCACATTGCTGTAGCCGGCGGCCGGGTTGGTCATCCAGAAGTCCTCGTACTTCTCGGTGACCACGTGGATGCCGCTGCGCGTGACGTTACGGTCGAGGTCGCCCTCGCCGTAGCTGCACGGGAAGTCCATGATCACCGCGCCGGATCCGTCGAGCACCTGGATGCGGTGGCTGGAGGCCTCGGCCTTGACGACCTGGCGGCGGCCGATCTCGATGTCGAGCGTCGAGTCCGCCGCACCGTAGGCGCCGTCACCGAAGCTGACGCCGTACAGCGGCGCCTTGACGCTGACCTTGGTTCCGGCCGGGTAGTACTCCCGGGTGCGCCAGTGCACGCGCGAGCCGCCGGCCTCGTCGGGCAGCCATGCCCAGCTGCCCTCGACGGGCGGGGTGGTCGTGACCTGAAGAGCTTTTTCGACGGTCGCCCGGTACTTGTCGTCGATCGCGGCATCGAACTGCAGGATGATCGGCGCGGCAACGCCGACGACCTGGCCGTCGGCGAGCTGGAACTGTCCGTTGACCTGTTTCTGCGGGGCGACGGTGGAGAATTTGCCCTGCACGGATTCGGACTTGCCGTCCTGCCCCACCACGGCGCCCGCCCACGTGTAGGTGGATTCGTAGCCGAGGGGTTCGGTGACAGTGAATGCCGTGCGGTCGCTGTTGAATTTGCCGGCGACGACTTTGCCGTTGGCGTTGGTCAGGCTGACGCGCTGGAACACGCCGTTCTCGACCTTGACACCGACCGGCGCCGTCGGCAGCACGTCATCGGAGTCGGCGGCAGGCTCGTAGGTCACCGTCGGCGCCGCAGGCCCGGCGGCCTCAGGTGCCGAGACGGGCGATTTTCCCGAGCAGGCAGCCAGCAGTCCGGCTCCCATTCCGACGGTCAACACCGTCAGGGCACGCCGCCGATTGAACAACGGCGCATCCGCCTCTATATCACCGCCAGGGCTCACGTGGATCTAGGGTACTGATAGATCGCACCCAATCAGAATCGGTTCTGGGTGCAGCATGATCCCGAAGCGGTCCAAAACCCCCGCCTGCACCGCTCTGGCCAGGGCAATCACATCGGCAGTGTTCGCCTCGCCACGATTGGTCAGAGCCAGCGCATGCTTGGTGGAAAGCCGCGCCGGAGCCCCCTCACCGGGGTAGCCCTTACCGAAGCCGGCGTGCTCGACGAGCCAGCCTGCCGCGAGCTTGACCCCGTCGGGTGCCGGGTAATGCGGCACCGCTCCCGCCGCTCCGTCCCGGCCCGCCTCGAACGTGGCCTGCACCCGCTCGAACTCGGCCTGCGACACCACGGGATTGGTGAAGAACGACCCGACGCTCCAGGTGTCGTGGTCATCGGCGTCGAGCACCATCCCTTTGCCGGAACGCAACTGCAGCACGGTCTGGCGAACACGCATCGGGTCGGCCCGCTCCCCGGGTTCCACTCCCAGCGCGGTGGCCAGTTCGCGGTACCGCAGCGGTGCGCTTCTGCGGCCCGGGGCCCCATCCGCTTCCAGGGCGAACTCGACTTCGAGCACGATGACGGCATCGGAGTGTTTGAGGATGCTGGTGCGGTAGCCGAACTTGAGTTCTTCCGATGCGGCCCAACGGACTTCACCCGTGCCCCGGTCGAGCAAGCGCACCCGGCTGATGGTGTCGGCAACCTCGGCGCCGTAGGCACCCACGTTCTGCACCGGGGTGGCCCCGGCCGATCCCGGTATCCCGGACAGACATTCGAGCCCGCCCAGCCCATGATTGAGGGACTCGACGACGACATCGTCGAACACCGCACCGGCCTCGGCGCGCAGCAGGTTGCCCTCGACCGTGATCGCGGTGTTGGCCACGCGCACCACGGTCAGGTCGGGCATCGTCTCGGAGAGATCGTCGGCCAGCACCACGTTGGATCCGCCGGCCAGCACCAGGATCGGATCGGCGACCGCGCGCAGCACATCGATGAGCTGATCGGTACTGGTGCAGGTCAGCACCCTCCGAGCCACCGGACCGACGCGCAGCGTGGTCAGCGGGGCCAGCGCAACCGACTCGGCGACCGCGACCCCGGCAACATACGAACTGACCACGGCCCGTAACGGTAGCGTGACCAGCTATGCCGCGATCATTCGACATGGCCACCGATTACGAAGCCGGCGTCGAACAGGTCCACCGGGCATTCGCTGACGAACAGTATTGGTTGGCCCGGCTGGCCGATTCAGGGGCCGACGAAGCCACTCTCGACGCCCTGACCGTGTCCGGCGACGGCGAGATCAAAGCGGTCACCACGCAGATCCTGCACGCAAACCGGCTGCCCGGGCTGGTGTCACAGTTCCACCGCGGCGATCTGAAGATCCGCCGCGAGGAGCACTGGCAGCCGATCCGTGACGGCGCATCCCGCGGCACGGTCCAGGGCTCCATCTCAGGGGCACCGGTGTCGCTGTCCGGGTCCGCGACACTGACCGGGACCGACGCCGGCTGCCGCTTGTCGGTGCACATCACGGTCGAGGTGAGGGTGCCGCTGGTCGGCGGCAAGATCGAGAGTTTCATCGGCTCGCAGCTGGTCGACCTGTTGACCGCCGAACAACGGTTCACCTCGGGGTGGATCACCGATCACAGCTGAATCCGGCGGTACGGTCGGTAGCCATGAGCCGAAGCCGGCAGTCGACGTTGAAGTACGACGCACCCGCCGAGACGATGTATGCCGTGTTCGCGAACGGCGATTACTGGCAGGCCCTGATGGACCGATACGACGACCTCACGCCCGGGAAATCCGACATCACGGCGTTCAGCTCCGACGGGAGCGGGATCGAGGTCGAGTTCCGGCAGGTGCTGCCGCGCGAGGAGTTACCCGCCCTCCTGCGCTCGGTGATACCGCTCGACATGGCGATCACCCGCAGGCAGATTTTCGGCCCCTTCGACCCGCAGGGCGCGAAAGGCCATTACACCGCCTCGGTTTCACACGTCCCGGGCCGGCTCGACGGCCGCTACGTGCTCACCGGGGCGTCCGCGGGCAGCCGGCTCGAGGTCGACAGCACGTGCAAGGTGCCGATGCCCCTGGTCGGGGGCAAGCTCGAAGACATGGTCCTGCAGTCCGTCAACGAGGTTTTCACCATCGAGGGGGCGTTCACCGCTGAGTGGATCGCCGAGCACGTCTAGACCCATCGGCGCGGTCACCCGGGGCACCACCGGGTACAACCGGCTGCGCCGCAGTGACCGTTGGCTGGTGCACTCGCCGCGGGTGCGCAGTGTGTTGCGGGCCGCGACCGACCCGCTGGTGGTCGACCTCGGGTACGGCGCGCTGCCGGTGACCACGTTCGAACTGGCCGCGCGGCTGCAGTCGGTGCGTCCCGACGTGCGGGTCGTCGGCCTGGAGATCCACCCGGAACGCGTGGCCACCGCCCGCGCGATGTCCGGTGTCAGCGACGTGCACTTCGCCCTCGGCGGGTTCGAGTTGGCCGGGCTGCGCCCCGTGCTGGTGCGGGCGTTCAACGTGTTGCGTCAGTATCCGGTCGAGGCGGTGCCGGATGCCTGGGCGACGATGTCCCGTCGGCTCGCGCCCGGTGGGCTGATCGTCGACGGAACCTGCGACGAGCTGGGCCGCCGATGCTGCTGGGTGCTGTTGGACGCGGACGGGCCGGTGACCCTGACCCTGGCGTGTGACCCGTTCAGCATCGAGCGCCCGTCGGATCTGGCGGAACGGCTGCCCAAGGTGCTGATCCACCACAACGTCGAAGGTCAGCCGATCCACGCGCTGCTCGGCGCCGCCGACCGGGCGTGGGCCAGCGCGGCCGGCCACGGCGTATTCGGACCGCGGGTGCGCTGGCGAGCCATGGTGGAGCTGTTGCGCACCGAGGGGTGGCCGGTCGCCGCGCCACGCCGCCGCCTGCGTGACGGAGTGTTGACCGTGCCCTGGTCGACCATCGCGCCACTAAGCTGAACCGCATGCGAATTGCCCTGGCGCAGATCGCCACCGACACGGACCCGTCGTCGAATCTCGCACTGGTCGACGAGTACACCCGGCGCGCCGCCGCGGACGGCGCCCGGTTGGTGTTGTTCCCCGAGGCCACGATGTGCCGCTTCGGCGTGCCGCTGGGCCCCGTCGCCGAGAACCTCGACGGGCCGTGGGCGACGGCGGTGCGTGAAATCGCCGCGCGGGCCGGGGTGGTCGTGGTGGCCGGGATGTTCGTCCCCAGTGACGACGGGCGGGTCACCAACACCCTGATCGCGACCGGCCCCGGCGTCGATGCGCACTACCACAAGATCCACCTGTACGACGCGTTCGGATTCGCCGAATCACGCACTGTGGCACCGGGTTTCGATCCGGTGACCATCACGGTCGACGGGGTCACGGTCGGCCTGAGCACCTGCTACGACATCCGGTTCCCCGAGCTCTACGTGGAGCTCGCCCGCCGCGGCGCCCAGTTGATCACCGTGCATGCCTCATGGGGGTCCGGGCCAGGCAAGCTGGAACAGTGGACCCTGTTGGCCCGGGCCCGGGCGCTGGACACCACCGGGTTCATCGCCGCGGTGGACCAGGCGTACCCGGGCGACGAGATCGCCAAAGTCGGGCCGACCGGCGTCGGTGTCAGTGTGGTCGCCTCCCCCACCGGGGAGGTTCTCGCCGCGGCCGGCGCCGAGCCGGAGTTGCTGGTCTTCGACGTCGACCTCGATGCCGCCAACCAGGTCCGGGACACCATCGCAGTGCTGCAGAACCGCTCACAGTTCGCTCAGTTCGGTAAGGCACAATCGCTGGGGTGACCGATCCCTGGGCTCGCCCAACCGACCAGTCCCCGCCCTCGCCTACCCAGGAGCTGCCTCCGCAGCCCCCGACGGCTCAGCCGGGTCAGGTCAATGAACCGGCGCCCGCAGCTCCCCAGCCGCAGGGCCCGGAGGGCACGTCGGCACTGGCGAAGGTCAAGAAGCTGCTGTCGGATCCGTTGTCGGTGGTGCTGGTCTTCGTGATCGTGGTGGCCCTGGTCGCCGCCGGTGTGCTCGGCGGTGAGCTGTACGCCCGCAGCCGGGCCGACAAGATCGTCGCCTCGATCGTCGAATGCATCGTGCAGGACGGCGCGAAGGCCTCGTTCGACCCGCTGCCGCCATTCCTGATGCAGCACGTGAGCGGGCACTACACCAACATCAACATCGAGACCGCGGGCAACCAGATCCGCGAAGCCAAGGGCATGCAGGTGAAGCTCGGCATCGAGGACGTGCGCATCCAGGAGACCGCCGATTCCAGCGGCACCGTGGGCTCGCTGGTCGCCGACATCACCTGGGGCACCGACGGCATCCGCCAGACGGTGGCCGACATGGTCCAGCTGCCGTTCATCGGCTCGGCCATCTCGGATGTGAAGACCAACCCGTCGAACGGGACGATCGAGCTCAAGGGCCTGCTCGGCACCATCACCGCCAAGCCCACCGTGGTCAACAAGGGCATCTCGATGCAGATCGTCGACCTGAGCGCGATCGGACTGTCGTGGCCGCGGGAGACGCTGCAGCCGATCCTGGACAAGTTCACTTCCCAGCTGACCGAGAACTATCCGATGGGGATCCACGCCGACAGCGTGCAGGTCACCGACAGCGGCGTGGTGGCGAAGTTCTCGACGAAGAACGCGTCGATGCCGAAACCGGCCGACGATCCCTGCTTCGACAAGCTCTGAGTTTTCCCGCGCTCAGCCGCCTCGGCGCGGGTGCAGCGTGCCCATCAGAACGGTTCCTCACTGCCGCCGGGATTGCATCCGCTGGCCAGCATCACCTCGGGGGCGACCTCGGGCCGCCACGGCTCAAGGTTCCAGCTGGTCTTGCCGGGTTCGGTGAGTTCGGCGAACGTCCAGTGACACACGAACTGCTCACGCATCCCGGGCAGGTCCGCATCCGGAGACAGGGCCAGTACCTCGGCCCAGGCCTGGTCGCCCTGCGCGACGTTGCCCGGCTGACGGGCCAGCTCCCGGGCAGCGTCAGTCGGATAGACGCGCAGGCTCGACAGGTCACCCCATTTGGCCCATTCGACGTGGTCGACGTAGATGTGGTCAGCAGCCGGGTCGGCGGCAGCAACGGGGACCGAGGCCAATGTCGCGCCCAGCGCGAGACAAGCCGCGCCGAGCGCGGCCAGTGACGAGCGCATCAGGTCAGTGCGACTTTCCCTGGATTTCGAGCAGCTTGGGCCGCACGTCGACGAGGTACACACCGGTGGCGCAGGCCGCGATGACAGGGATGAACACACCACCCACCAGCAGCGTCAGCACCGCGCTCACACCCAGGATGGCCAGCCATACCGGCTTGGTGAGTTTGCCGGTGGCCGTATAGGCGTCCGGGCGCTGCATAGCCGCATGTACGAAGGCGTACACGGTCACGAGAACGACCACGTAACCGAGCACGGAAATAATGAGGCCCGCAAGGTTGGCAAGTTGCACCTCACCAGCCTATGCGGGCCTCATCGTCAGCGTCGACCGACGGGGCTCACGCCCCGCCGATCGACACCGTATTACTTCTGGGTGACCTTCTTGGCCGGAGCGGCCGTGGTCTTCTTGGCGGCCGGGGTGGCAGCCTTCTTGGCCGGAGCAGCCGGGGCCTTCTTGGCCGGGGCGGCCTTCTTGGCGGGGGCGGCAGCAGCGGGGGCCTCGGCCTTCTCGGCCTTCTTCGGCAGCTCGACGCCGACCAGCTTGGCGGCGCGCTCGCCGACCGCGCGGGTCTGGGTCGCCACGGTGCCCAGGGCCTCCTGGGTCAGCTCGGAAACCTGGTCGGTGTAGCCCTCGACCCGGCTGGCGGCCTCTTCGATGGCCGGCTGGTTGCGCAGGCGCTCCAACGCGGCCTCGCCGCGCTCGACCAGCTTGTTGTAGGTCGCGGTGGCCTGATCGGCGTAGCCCTCGGCGGCCTTGCGCAGCTCGTCGGAGTTCAGCTTCTCGCGCAGCTCACCGAACTGGGCCGGCAGCTCTTCCTGCAGCTTGTTCAGGCGGGCGCGGCTCTCCTCGACGCGGGCCTCGGCGTCGGTGCGCGCGCCCTCGGCACGCTCACGCAGGCTGGCGACGATCTCGTTGACCGTGGCCAGGGCCAGGTCGGCAGCGCCGACGGCGGCCAGCAGCGGGGCCTTGAGGTCTTCGATGGTGGGCTGAGTCTTCTCGGTCATGCGAATTCCTTTCTCAGGATGGCTTTTCGTGCGAATGGGTTATCGGTCAGTTGGTGAGGTGTCAGTCAGTCGGATCAGATGTCTGCTCCTCACCTGCTTCGGCTTCGTTCTGCTGCCGGAACGATGTGTAGATATCGAGCAGCACCTGCTTCTGCCGCTCGGTGATCCCCACGTCGTTGACGATGGCGTCGCGGACCTCGCTGGGCTCGCTGGGCTCCAAGATCCCGGCGCGCACATAGAGGACTTCCGCGGACACCCGAAGTGCCTTCGCGATCTGGTTGAGCACGTCGGCGGAGGGTTTCCGCAATCCCCGTTCGATCTGGCTCAGGTAGGGATTGCTGACGCCGGCCTTCTCGGCCAACTGCCGAACCGATACCTGCGCCGCCTCGCGCTGGGCCCGGATGAAGCTTCCGATGTCCTGCGCAGCGTTGGAGACGACAGCGGCGAGATTTTCGTCTTGCGCCATGTCATTCCCCTCGTAGGCCGTGTATCCGTTAACGACGAAATTCACGCTACGACGGGGTGCTAACTTTTGCAAGCACTAGTTAGCGCAGGTCAGAAGAGTAGTTGGGCTACCGAATAGATGATCAGGCCCGCCAGCGATCCAACCACCGTGCCGTTGATCCGGATAAATTGCAGGTCACGGCCCACATGGAGCTCGATCCGGCGGCTCGCCTCGTCGGCATCCCAGCGTTCGATGGTCTCGGTGATGATTGCTGTGATCTCGGTCCCATACTCCGCGACCAGGTGTTTCGCGCCTCGGATGATCCAGCTGTCGACCTTGTCGCGCAGCTCGGCGTCGTCACGCAGCGACTCCCCGATGCGCATCACCGAGTCGGCGATCCGGGTGCGCAGCGCCGAGGACGGGTCGTCCACCGATTCCAGGATGATCCGCTTGGCCGCCGCCCACGCGGTCTCGGCCGCCCGCGTCACCTCGTCGCGGCCCATGATCTGGTCCTTGACGTTCTCGGCGCGCTGAATCGTCGCCTCGTCGTTCTGCAGGTCGTCGGCGAACTCGAACAGGAACCGGGTGGCCGAGCGGCGCAGCTCGTGGTCGGGGTTGCGCCGCACCTTGTCGGTGAAGTCCATCAGCTCCCGGTGGATCCGTTCTCCGACCAGGTGGTCCACCCAGCGCGGCGACCAGGTCGGCGAATCCCGCTCGATCACCCGCTCGATCACCTCGCCGGAGTTCAACGACCATTGGAACGCCCGGTCGCACAACAGCTGGATCAGCGCTTCCTGGCGGCCCTCCTGCAGCAGAGTGGAGAGCACGCGGCCGATCGGCGGTCCCCATTTGGGCTCGGCGATGCGCTTGACGATCATCCGGTCCAACACGTGCTGGACGTCCTCGTCGCGCAGCATCTCGACCCCGACCCGCAGCACGGTCGACGCCTCGGCGGCCACCCGCTCGGCATGCGGACGGTCGCACAGCCACTTGCCCAGCCGGCCCGCGACCTGGGCGTCGTGCAGTTTGGTGGCGATCACCTCGGGAGACATGAAGTTCTCCCGGACGAACGTGCCCAGACCCTCGCCCAGCTGGTCCTTCTTGCGCTTGATGATGGCCGTGTGCGGGATCGGCAGGCCCAACGGATGCTTGAACAGCGCGGTCACCGCGAACCAGTCGGCAAGCGCGCCGACCATGCCGGCCTCGGCCGCCGCACGCACGTACCCGACCCACCCGGCCGCGCCCCGCGACTGAGCCCAGGTGCACAGAAGGAAGATCACTGTGGCGCCGACCAGGAAGCTCAGCGCCACCAGCTTCATCCGCCGCAAACCCCGTTGGCGTTCGGCGTCGGCAGCGCTGTCCGCGCCGGCCAGCGTTTCGGCAAAACTTTGCCGCGGGCCCGCATGCGCGCGGACTCCGGCGTCGGTTCGATGTGCCACCTTTCCATCTTGCGCTATCGCCGCGACTGACGGCCTGACCCTCAAGCCGGTATCCGCAGATTCGCCGTAGTATCAAGTGGAACTAGGGAATGGGACTACTGCGACAGTGGCACAGCAGACTCCGCCGGTGACGGTGAAGACCGATGGACGCAAACGGCGCTGGCACCAGCACAAGGTGGAGCGGCGCAACGAGCTGGTAGACGGCACCCTCGAAGCGATCCGGCGCCAGGGCAGCAACGTCAGCATGGACGAGATCGCCGCGGAGATCGGCGTTTCCAAGACGGTGCTGTACCGCTACTTCGTCGACAAGAACGACCTCACCACCGCCGTGATGATGCGGTTCGCCCAGACCACCCTGATCCCCAACATGGCCGCTGCCCTGTCCTCGAACCTCGACGGATTCGATCTGACCCGCGAGATCATCAAGGTCTACGTGGAAACCGTTGCCGCCGAGCCCGAGATCTATCCGTTCGTGATGGCGAACAACTCTGCCAGCAAGAGCAAGGCCGTCGCCGATTCCGAGCAGATCATCGCCCGCATGCTGGCCGTGATGCTGCGCCGCCGCATGGCCTCGGTCGGCATGGACACCCGTGGCGCCGAGGCGTGGGCGTTCCACACCGTCGGCGGGGTCCAGCTGGCCACCCACTCCTGGATGTCGAACCCGCGGATGACCGCCGATGAGCTGATCGACTACCTGACCATGCTGTCGTGGAACGCGCTGTGCGGCATCGTCGAAGTCGGCGGCTCGCTGGAGAAGTTCAACTCACTGCCACACCCATCACCGGTTTTGCCGCCACAACTGCTTGACTGAACGGGTGAGCGACAGAGATCTGCCTGCCCTGTGGACCCACGAACCACATGACCAGCTGGCTTTCCGCCCGGGCGACGAGGTCGCCCGCATCGACGCCAACAGCACGCCGGGATTCCGCGGGAGCAAGAGCGATGCGCCCACCCTGCAGACCGAACGCAACATGCGCTTCGCCTCGCTGCAGGAAATGCTCTACGCCCGCAGCAAGAGTGGTGACGACAACCGCTCGGTGCTGCTGATCCTGCAGGGCATGGACACCGCCGGTAAGGGCGGGATCGTCAAACACGTTGTGGGAGCGGCAAATCCCCAGGGCATCCGCTACACCAGTTTCGGCAAGCCCACCGAGGAGGAGCGCGCCCACCACTACCTGTGGCGGATCCGCAACGCGCCCCCACCTGCCGGGCACATCGGGGTGTTCGACCGCTCGCACTACGAGGACGTGCTGATCGTCCGCGTGCACAACCTGGTGCCGCCGGACGTCTGGGGCACCCGCTACGACGAGATCAACGCCTTCGAACGCGAATTGGTCGATGCCGGCACCACCCTGGTGAAGGTGGCCATGTTCGTCTCACTCGCCGAGCAGAAGGAACGGCTGGCCGAGCGGCTCGAACGGCCCGACAAGTACTGGAAGTACAACCCGGCCGACATCGACGAGCGGCTGCTGTGGCCCAAATACCAGGAGGCCTATCAGGCCATGCTGGAGAAGACGTCCACCGACTACGCGCCCTGGCACATCGTGCCGTGCGACAAGAAGTGGTACAGCCGGCTCGCCATCACCGAACTGCTCATCGAGGCGCTCAAGGGCCTCAACATGTCGTGGCCGCCTGCGGACTTCGACGTCGAGACGGAGAAGAAGCGGTTGGCTGAGGCCTAACTACCCCGCATTGCGCCCGAGACTGAACTGAGGGACGAGATCCGCGTGGATTCTGTCCCTCAGTTCAGTTTCGGTGTCGAATACGCAAAAAGAACTGCCCCCGACGAGTTGTCGGGGGCAGTTCTTGAAAGAACCTACTTGACCAGCGTGAACTGGCCGATGTTCGTGATGCCACGACGGAAGAAGTCGGCGCAACCGGTCAGGTACTTCATGAACCGGTCGTACACTTCCTGGCCCTGCAGGGCGATGGCCTCATCCTTGGCCGCCTCCAGGTTGGCCGCCCACATGTCCAGCGTGCGCGCGTAGTGCGGACGCAGCAGGTGGATGCGCTCCAGCTTGAAGCCCGAGTCGTCGGCGAGCTTCTCGATGTCCTCGACCGCAGGCAGCTGCCCACCGGGGAAGATCTCCTCACCGATGAACTTCATGAACTTCAGGTCGCTGATCGTCAGCTTGATGTTGTTCTCACGGAAGAACTGCTGGGTGTGCGCCAGGATCGTGTGCAGCAGCATGCGGCCGCCGTTGTCCGGCAGGATGCTGTAGGCCCGCTCGAAGAAGATCGGGTAGCGCTCCTGCTTGAAGGCCTCGAATGCGCCGATCGACACGATGCGGTCGACAGGCTCGTTGAACTCTTCCCAGCCCTGCAACCGGATCTCGACGTTGCGGTTGGTGTCGACCTTGGCCAACCGCTTGCGGGCGTAGTCCGACTGCTCCTTGCTGAGCGTGATCCCGATGACGTTGACGTCGTGGTTGATCAGCGCACGCTCCAGGCATCCACCCCAGCCGCAGCCGATGTCCAGCAGCGTCATGCCCGGCTTGAGGTCGAGCTTCCCCAGCGCGAGATCGAACTTGGCGTTCTGCGATTCCTCGAGGTTCATGTCCTCGCGCTCGTAGTAACCGCAGGTGTAGCCCATGGTCGGCCCGAGGAAGAGTGCGTAGAACTCATTCGAGATGTCGTAGATCGACTGCGACTCCTCGTAGTACGGAGCAAGATCGGACTCGACGTTAGACATGCGAAAAATTACCTCTTTGCGTTTCTGCTGCTGACGACCAATGGTTTTAGGGGCCGACACATGTTTTACATGCAGACTCTATAGAGCGAGCCAGCAGGCCCTACCATGGGTAGACTAGCTAAGCCTCGGCCATAGTGCCAGCGCGGCCTTTTTCAGTACTTGTAGAAGCCCTGGCCCGATTTTTTGCCAAGCTGTCCCGCCTCCACCATGCGCAACAGCAGCGGCGGCGCGGCGTACAAAGGCTCTTTGAACTCGTCAAACATCTTGTCGGCGATCAGCTTCAGGGTGTCCAATCCGACCAGATCTGACAGCCGCAGCGGCCCCATCGGGTGGGACAACCCGGCCACCACTGCCTTGTCGACATCGTCAATTGTGGCAAAGCCACCCTCGACCATCCGGACCGCCGCCAGGAGGTACGGCACCAGCAACGCGTTGACGACGAAACCGGACCGGTCCGAACAACGGACAACCTGTTTTCCGAGAACCGTGCTGGCGAAGTCTTCGACGCGCGCGGCGGCGGCATCCGCGGTCACCAGAGTGCTCACCAATTCGACCAGCGGCAACACCGGAACCGGGTTGAAAAAGTGCAGGCCCAAGACCCTGGCAGGATTCTGGGTAGCTGCTGCGAGTTTCATGATCGGAATGCTCGAGGTGTTGGAGGCGAGCACCGCGTCGGGGTCGGTGATCACGCGATCCAGGTCGGCGAAGATCTTTGCCTTGACGTTCTCGTCTTCGATCACGGCCTCGATGACCAGCTGCCGGTCGGCCAGGTCGTCGATGGTGGTGGTGAAGTTCAGCTTGCCCAGCGCGGCGCCCTTCTCCCGCTCCGTGACCTTGCCCGCGCTCACCGCGCGCTCCAGCGATTTGGTGATGCGGTTGCGGCCGGCGGTGACCAGTGCGTCGGTGGTCTCGAAGACCAACACGTCCACACCGGCCCGGGCGGACACCTCCGCGATACCCGCGCCCATCTGGCCGGCACCGATCACACCTACACGTTCAATTTGATTGCTCACGACTTCACTTTCTCAATACGTGGACATGCGACAGGCCCCGCCCAAGAATTCTGAGCGGGGCCTGCTGCTGTCAAGCCTGCGGGTCCAGAGGTCCCAGACTTAGTGGAACTGGCCCTCTTCGGTGGAACCGGCCAGCGCGGTGGTCGAGCTGGTCGGGTCAACCGTGGTGGCGATGCGGTCGAAGTAGCCGGCGCCGACCTCACGCTGGTGCTTGGTGGCGGTGTAACCGCGCTCCTCGGCGGCGAACTCGCGCTCCTGCAGCTCGACGTAGGCCTTCATCTGCTCGCGGGCGTAGCCGTGAGCCAGGTCGAACATCGAGTAGTTGAGGGCGTGGAAGCCGGCCAGCGTGATGAACTGGAACTTGAAACCCATCGCGCCCAGCTCGCGCTGGAACTTGGCGATGGTGTCGTCGTCCAGGTGCTGCTTCCAGTTGAACGAAGGCGAGCAGTTGTAGGACAGCATCTGGTCCGGGAACTCGCTCTTGACGCCCTCGGCGAACTTCTTGGCCAGCTCCAGGTCCGGGGTGCCGGTCTCCATCCAGATCAGGTCGGCGTACGGCGCGTAGGCCTTGGCGCGGGCGATGCACGGCTCCAGGCCGTTCTGCACCCGGTAGAAGCCCTCGTTGGTGCGCTCACCGGTGATGAACGGGCGGTCGCGCTCGTCCACGTCGGAAGTGATCAGGGTGGCGGCCTCGGCGTCGGTGCGCGCGATGACCAGGGTGGGCACGTCGGCGACGTCGGCAGCCAGGCGGGCCGAGGTCAGGGTGCGGATGTGCTGCTGGGTGGGGATCAGCACCTTGCCACCGAGGTGGCCGCACTTCTTCTCCGAGGCCAGCTGGTCTTCCCAGTGCGAACCGGCGACACCGGCGGCGATCATGGCCTTCTGGAGCTCGTAGACGTTGAGCGCACCACCGAAGCCGGCCTCACCGTCGGCGACGATCGGGGCGAGCCAGTTCTCGACCGAGGTGTCGCCCTCGACCTTGGCGATCTGGTCGGCACGCATCAGAGCGTTGTTGATGCGGCGGACGACCTGCGGCACCGAGTTGGCCGGGTAGAGGCTCTGGTCGGGGTAGGTGTGGCCGGACAGGTTGGCGTCACCGGCGACCTGCCACCCGGACAGGTAGATGGCCTTGAGGCCGGCGCGGACCTGCTGCACGGCCTGGTTGCCGGTCAGCGCGCCGAGCGCGTTGACGAAGTCCATGTCGTGGAGCTGCTCCCACAGCACCTCGGCGCCGCGGCGGGCGAGGGTGTTCTCCTCGACGACGGTTCCCTGCAGGGCAACCACGTCGGCCGGGGTGTAGGTACGGGTGATGCCCTTCCAGCGGGGGTTGTGATCCCAGTCGTGCTGGATCTGCTCCGGTGACTTGGGGGTGCCCACGGTCGACATAGGACTGCTCCTTCGGTTTTGGTTCGACCGCCGCGGTTTCTTGCTAACGCCGCAGCAGCTTCACTGGTGTGCTAATCCGAAGATGTCATAACCCATATCCGCAGGTCCACCCGTTTCAGTTGCCAACTTTCGCCAAAGCGCTTAGTTAACTTGCGAAGGTTGCGAAGAAATATGATGGCTGTACCGGTTCAGAAGCTACCGACGGGTAGCCCAAAGGCGCAGGTCAGTACGCTCGTACTGTTAAACCGGGAGGGGTCAGAGCGAGAACAGTGATGCGATCGCTTTTGTCTCGTCGCCGACGGCATATGTGAGCGTTCTAACAGTGCGGTCGGAGAGCTCTTCACCGAATTTGTCGGTCGATCCGGCCGGGTGAACGTGCGACAGGATCTCGAGTTTCTCGCCGAGCGCCACTGCGGCGTCGTGCTCGATGGTCACCCGCAGCGGCTTCTCCAGCAGCTCGGGATGGGAGTACAGGTAGTCCTCGATCACCGTCCAGTAGACCGAGTTGTTCATGTGATCGAACAGGTCGATGTCCGACACCCGCACCGGGTACTCGCGAATCTCGGCGGCATCCTCACGACTGCCGGCCTTCAGGTAGGACTTCCAGCGCAGCCGGGCCTCGTCGGTGGTGCGGCGCAGGCCCGAGAGGAAGTCGTCGGAGATACGGGCCGGGCCCTGCGTCTCACGGTTGATGTTGATCCAGAACGCCTCGGACTCCATGAGCCCGCCCTTGCGGCCGTCGATACGTACCCGCATCTCACACCACCGGTTCGACGTTCCCGAACACCACCGGCGCATCCGCAGCATGTCCTGAAACTCGATCGGGCCGACCAGATCGATCATCGTGCGACGGACGATCCACAGCGGATGGGTTTCCTCGAAGCCGAGTTCGCGCAGATGGTCGGAGCCGATGTCCTGGATGTGCCGGGCGGCGGCGTCGAACCGCAACCGTCCGGTCCGGTCGATATCGCCGACCCGCAGCGGCCATTCCCGGTCAAAGACGTCGGGATGGGGATCGGGCACCGGCATCATCACCTTGTTCAGCCCGGTGGTCGAAGTTTGCGCGGTTCCCGTCATGGTCATCTCCCAGTCGCTGTCGCCTCAGCCGATCATGCCAGGCAGCCCGATACTGCCAGTAGAGCCTGAACTGCCAAGAATGCAAAGGCGACCTTCGCAACTTGTTAGGCTATTTGACGTGGCAAAAACGTTCGTCGGGTCACGGGTGCGACAACTGCGGAGCGAGCGTGGATTCAGTCAGGCCGCGCTGGCTCAGATGCTGGAGATCTCCCCCAGCTACCTCAACCAGATCGAGCACGACGTCCGACCGCTGACCGTGGCGGTGCTGCTCCGCATCACCGAGGTGTTCGGGGTGGACGCGACGTTCTTCGCCTCGCACGACGACACCCGGTTGGTCGCCGAGATGCGCGAGGTGGCGATGGACCGCGACCTCGGCGCCGACATGGATGTCGCCGAAGTCGCCGACATGGTGGCGGCCTATCCGAATTTCGCCCGCGCCATGGTGAACCTGCACCGTCGGTACCGGCTCACCACCACCCAGTTGGCCGCCGCCACCGAAGACCGGTACTCCGACGGCAGCGGGAGCGGGTCGATCACCATGCCGCACGAGGAAGTGCGCGACTACTTCTACCAACGGCAGAACTATCTGCACGAGCTCGATACCGCCGCCGAGGATCTGACCGCCAAAATCCGGATGCACCGCGGTGATCTGGCCGGCGAGCTGGCCAACCGGCTGACCACCGAGCACGGGGTGCGGATCGTGCGACGGATCGATCTGGGCGACACCGTGCTGCACCGCTACGACCCGGCCACCAAGACCCTGGAAATGGGCAATCACCTCTCCCGCGGCCAGCAGGTGTTCAAGATGGCGGCCGAACTGGCCTTCCTCGAGTTCGGCCAACTCATCGACAAGATGGTCGACGAAGGCATGTTCACCAGCGACGAATCGCGCACCCTGGCCCGGCTCGGGCTGGCCAACTACTTCGCCGCGGCGACCGTGCTCCCGTACCGCCAATTCCACGATGTGGCTGAGAATTTCCGCTACGACGTGGAGCGGCTGTCGGCGTTCTACTCGGTGAGCTACGAGACCATCGCGCACCGGCTTTCCACGCTGCAGCGTCCGTCGATGCGCGGTGTGCCGTTCTCGTTCGTCCGGGTGGACCGCGCCGGAAACATGTCAAAACGTCAGTCCGCCACCGGCTTTCACTTCTCCTCCTCGGGCGGCACATGCCCGCTGTGGAATGTGTACGAAACCTTCACCAACCCGGGCAAGATCCAGGTGCAGATCGCGCAGATGCCCGACGGCCGCAACTACTTGTGGGTGGCCCGCACCGTGGAGCGACGCGCGTCGCGTTATGGGCAGCCCGGCAAGACCTTCGCGATCGGGCTGGGATGCGAACTGCGCCATGCCCATCGGCTGGTGTACTCCGAAGGGCTGGACCTCTCTGGCGAGGTGGCCACCCCGATCGGCTCGGGCTGCCGGGTGTGCGAGCGCGACAACTGTCCGCAACGTGCATTCCCGGCGCTCGGCAAGGCCCTGGATCTCAACGAGCACCGCTCGACGGTGTCGCCGTATCTGGTGCGGGAGCCCTAGCTCGCGGCGGGAACGCTCGCTCGCCGTTTTCTACCTCTGGGTCGTGACGACTGCCGATCAACAGCCCTCCGGTGGAAAGCGGTGCGACGAGTCCAGCCGCGCGCCACCTGTGCCAGACTCGGCGGGGTGAGTGCACTCGAGCCGGCCCGCATCGCGCCGGGCGGATTCCGCGAGCTGGGCCCGGTCAACTGGGCCATCGCCAAGCTGGGCGCCAGGGCCATCCGGGCACCGAGGTTCACCTTGATGAACGTGCTCGGCCAGCACAAGCTGCTGTTCCTGGCCTGGCTGCCGTATTCGGGCCTGCTGCTCGGCCCGCTGGGCAAGTTGTCGCGTCAGGATGCCGAGCTGGTCATCCTGAGGGTGGGCCACCTGCGGGATTGCGAATACGAGCTGCAGCAGCATCGCCGGCTGGCCCGCAGCCGCGGTGTCGACGCCGAGACCCAGGCCCGCATCTTCGAGGGGCCTGATGCCGAAGGCTTGACCGATCGGCAGCGGGTCTTGGTCACCGCGACCGACGAGTTCGTCGTCACCCGGTCGGTCTCCCCCGAGACCTGGGCTGCCCTGTCGAAGCTGTTGACCAAGCAGCAGCTCATCGAATTCTGCTTGCTGGCAGCCCAATACGACGGTTTGGCCGCCACGATGACGACGCTGCGAATCCCGCTCGACTTCCCCGACTAGCCGATTTGGGTGCAATTGGCGGCGCTCACCGCCGCTGAGTGCACCCAAATCGCTAGAGGTACGTGACGCCCAGCAGCACCAGCGAGAACAGCACCGGGGACACTGGCAGCGTCCACAGGAATGCCGCCCAGGTGTGGGATTTCTGCTGGTACTTACGCCGGCCGAAGTAGGCCCCCGCGGACCCGCCGATGAAGGACAGGGCCGCGACCAACAGCACCCAGATGTTGACGCGGGAGCCCTCGGTCGCCAATGTGATGGCGGCCAGCCACACAATGTGGCCGACCACCAATCCGGCTATGCCAGCGACGATTTCGTTTCTCAAAAGTTGATCATGTGGCCGGTCAGCCCGTGGAAGCACTCCTGCAGCGCCTCCGACAGGGTCGGGTGGGTGTGCACGTTGCGGGCCAACTCGTTGGCGGTCAGGTCCCACTTCTGCGCCAGGGTCAGCTCCGGCAGCAGCTCGGAGACGTCCGGCCCGATCAGGTGCCCGCCGATCAGTTCGAGGTGCTTCTTGTCGGCGATCAGCTTCACGAAACCGGTCGGATCCGCCAGGCCGTGCGCCTTGCCGTTGGCGGTGAACGGGAATTTGGCGACGACGACGTCGTAGCCCTCGGCCTTGGCCTGCTCTTCGGTGAGCCCGAAGCTGGCGACCTGCGGCTGGCAGAACGTGGCGCGCGGCATCATCCGGTAGTCGCCCAGCGCGAGAGTCTCTGCGCCGGCGATGGTTTCAGCGGCGACGACGCCCTGCGCCTCGGCCACGTGGGCCAGCTGGAGCTTGCCGGTGACATCGCCGATGGAGTAGATGCCGGGCACGTTGGTGCGCATGTAATCGTCGATCGCGATGGCGCCGCGGTCGGTCAGCGCGACGCCGGCGGCCTCCAGGCCGAAGCCCTCGACGTTGGGCCCGAAACCGATGGCCTGCAGCACCTTGTCGGCTTCGAGCTCCTCGGTCTTGCCGTCCTTGCTGACGGTGACCTTGACCGTCGATCCGTCGTCTGAAATACCCTCGACCTTGGTGCCGGTGAGGATCTTGACGCCCAGCTTCTTGTATTGCTTCTCGATCTCCTTGGAGACCTCGGCGTCCTCGTTGGGCAGGGCGCGCGGCAGGAACTCGACGATGGTGACGTCGACGCCGTAGTTCTTCAGCACGTAGGCGAATTCCATGCCGATCGCGCCGGCGCCGGCGATGATGATCGAGCCCGGCAGCTCGCGCGAGAGGATCTGGGTTTCATAGGTGACCACGTTCTCGGACAGCGAGGTGCCCGGCACCAGACGGGTCGACGAACCGGTGGCGATGATTGCGTTGTCGAAGGTGAGCTCTTCAGTGCCACCCTCGTTGAGCTTCACCGACATCGACTTGGGCCCGGTGAAGGTGCCGTAGCCGTGAACCTCGGTGATCTTGTTCTTCTTCATCAAGAAGTGCACGCCGGCCACACGGCCGTCGGCGACCTTGCGGCTGCGGTCGAAGGCGGCACCGTAATCGAAGGTGGCCTCACCGCTGATACCGAAGGTCTTGGCTTCCTTGTTGAAGATGTGTGCGAGTTCCGCATTGCGCAGCAACGCCTTGGACGGGATACACCCGACATTGAGGCACACACCGCCCCAGTACTTGGGCTCGACAATTGCGGTGCTCAGCCCCAGTTGGGCGGCACGAATGGCCGCGACGTATCCACCGGGACCAGCTCCGAGAACGACAACGTCAAAGTGGGTCACGACCCCACCCTAGTGGGCGGCGCAATGGTGCTACCGGGCGATCCAGCCGAACACGTAGGCGCCGTAGAAAACTGCTGCTGCGGCCATTGCCGCCACCGGCGCCGACATCAGGGCGATAGCCAGGGCCGATACCACCGGTTTGCGCTGCGCCGTCGATGCCAGCAGCGCACCGACCGTGGTGACGACGACATAGGCCAGCGCCGCGAACACCGGCCAGGTCTTGTCGGCTGACTGATACCAGTAGTAGTACAGGCCCGCGCCGGCAGCGGCGGAGACGAACCACACCCCGGCCAGCACGCCCACGAACGTCCACCACTTCACCGACAGATAGGACCCCTCGACCACGACAGACGGGGCCGGGGCGGGCAGCGGCGCCGAGGGTGCGTCGTCGGTTTCCGTCTGGTCCGGCGACATGTCTTCCGCAGGGGTAGCGGCGGCCGACCATTCGTCGGCGACGATCTCGTTTTCCCCGGTGTCGAACAGCGGGGCGAAGTCCGCGGTGGAGGTGTCGACGTCCTCAGCCATGGGATGCCACCTCGATGATCGCCAGCGCACCGAACCAGCCGGGTGCGATGGCCAGTGCGAAAGCCCCGAGTGTGGTGACCCAGCGCCGCCCCGCGACCAGGACCAGGAGCGTCCCGAGGACGCCAGGAACTCCGAGGACGAGGGCGATCACCGCATCGGGCCGAACGGAGACCGTCACCAGCAGTGTCGTGGCGATCCCTGCCAGCAGCCCGACCGCTACGCCGACCGACATTGCGCCGGTCAGCAGCCACGCCCGTGGCAGCGGAATCACTCTTCGACGATAACGCCGCGACCCGTGACGACCCGTTACATCTGTACGGCGCGTCCCGCGGGGACCGGGCAGGCGTCGGCGGCTTCGTCGACCAGGTGGCTGCCGGTATCGGGCGGACGGGCGCCGGCGCTGTACTGCGCGCCCGTTACCGGGGATTGCTCGGCCAGCAGCGCATTCTCCTCGTCGGTGAACGCCCGGCCACGTGACAGGAAGCGCATGCCCTCGGGTGCTTCCAGGCTGAACCCGCCACCGCGGCCGGGGACGACGTCGATCACCAACTGGGTGTGCTTCCACGCCTCGAACTGCGGGCCGGAGATCCACACGGGCACACCTGTGCCCACGTCGAGTACCGCCAGCACGATGTCGCGGTCACCGACGATGAACTCGCCGTCGGGGTAACACATCGGCGACGAGCCGTCGCAGCATCCGCCGGACTGGTGGAACATCAACGCCCCGTGACGCTCCTGCAACCGCGCCAGCAGATCGGCGGCGGCCACGGTGATCAGGGCCCGCGCCGGTGCTCGACTCATCACGTCCTCACTTCCACGGGCCAGTGGTGTTGTTCAGCTCACAGTACTCGCGCAGTCACAATGGACAGGTGGCTGAGGACCCTTATCTGTGGCTTGAGGACATCACCGGCGACGACGCCTTGGCGTGGGTGCGTGCCCACAACGAGCCGACGCTCGCCCAGCTGAGCGGTGAACGTTTCGAGACGATGCGCTCCGAGATATTGGAGATCCTCGACACCGATGCGCGGATCCCCTACCCGGGCCGGCGTGGTGAGTTCCTGTACAACTTCTGGCGCGACGAGGCGAATCCGCGCGGCCTGTGGCGGCGCACCACGCTGGAGAGCTACCGCACCGACGATCCGGACTGGGACGTGATCCTGGACCTGGACGAGCTGGCCCGCGCCGAGGACGAGAACTGGGTGTGGTCCGGGCCCGAGGTGATCGAGCCGGACCACACGCTGGCCATGATCAGCCTGTCCCGCGGTGGCGCCGACGCCACTGTGGTACGCGAGTTCGACATGCGGACAAAAGAATTCGTATCGCGCGGGTTCGAGTTGCCCGAAGCCAAGTCGTCGGTGTCCTGGGAGGACGAGGACACCCTGTTGGTGTGCACCGACTTCGGCGAGGGCTCGATGACCGAGTCCGGATATCCGCGGATCGCCAAGCGGTGGCGGCGTGGCCAGCCGTTGGCCGAGGCCGAGACGGTCTACGAGGCGGAGCCGACCGATGTCCGGGTGATCGCATCGGTCGACCGGAGCCCAGGCTTCGAGCACACCCGACTGGGCCGCTACACCGACTTCTACCACCGCATCCGCTACGAGCTGCGCGACGGTGAGCTGATCGAGCTCAAGGTACCCACCGACTCGTCATTGTCGCTGCACCGCGAATGGCTGCTGATCTCCCTGCGGACCGACTGGCAGGTGGGTGACGTCACCTACCCCGCCGGCGCGCTCCTCGGCACCACGTTCGACGACTTTCTTTCCGGCACAGCCGATCTTGCGATGATCTACGAGCCGGATGAGCACAGCAGCCTGGCCGGTGTGCAGTGGACAAAAGAGAAGCTGATCCTCGTCACGCTGCGCGATGTCGCCAGCCACGTCGAGATCGTCACTCCCGGCACCTGGGAGCACAGGGACGCGCCGGACATTCCACCCGCGACCGACACCATCGTCGTCGACTGCGATCACCTCGGTGACGAAGTCTTCTACAACTCAAGCGGATTCACCACGCCGTCAAAGCTGCTGTACGGCACCGCCGGCGGCCCGCTGGCCGAGGTCAAGTCGGCGCCGGCGTTCTACGACGCCACGGGCATCGACGTCGAGCAGTTCTTCGCGACCTCCAAGGACGGCACGCAGGTTCCGTACTTCGTGGTCGGACGCCGCGACGAACCGAGCCTCACCCACCTTTACGGCTACGGCGGGTTCCAGAATTCGTTGACGCCGAGCTACCTCGGCGGCGCGGGCCGAGCCTGGCTGGCCCGCGGCGGCACCTTCGTGCAGGCCAACATCCGCGGCGGCGGCGAGTACGGCCCGGGCTGGCACAAGCAGGCGATGCGCGAGAACCGCCATCTGGTGTACGAGGATTTCGCCGCGGTGGCAGCGGATCTGGTGAGCCGCGGCATCACCACGGTCGAGCAGCTCGGCGCCTCCGGCGGCAGCAACGGCGGGCTGCTGATGGGGGTCATGCTGACCCACTACCCGGAGCTGTTCGGGGCGCTGGTGTGCAGCGTGCCACTGCTGGACATGAAGCGTTTTCACCTGCTGCTGGCGGGTGCGTCGTGGGTGGCCGAGTATGGCAACCCCGACGATCCGGCGGACTGGGAGTTCATGTCGAAATATTCGCCGTACCAGAATATTTCGAAGGACGCGAAGTACCCGCCGATCCTGATCACCACCTCGACCCGCGATGACCGGGTGCATCCCGGCCATGCCAGGAAGATGACGGCGGCACTGGAGGCGGCCGGGCACCGGGTGCTGTACTACGAGAACATCGAAGGTGGCCACGGCGGCGCGGCCGACAACAAACAGGCGGCATTCAGGTCCGCGCTGACGTACGAGTTCCTCTGGCAAACGCTGAGGCCATAGGGCTTGCGGCGCTACCCCGCCACTCACCCTCGCCGCGGTGCTGGGCATGATCGTTTCTCAACAAGTTCGCCACTTGGCCAAAGGCGTTGGCCTGCTGAGGGACGGAGTGGATGCAGCCGGGGCCTTTCTGTCTGTCCTTCCGCGGAAGGGTCACTGCCCTCCGGTATGGTCCAGAAAACTCGTCAGGCCCACGCCCTGACGACTCGAACCATGGGGGATGGAGTCGATGAACCAGCCGCCTTACGGCTATCCGCCTACGGGCGGCCCAATCCCGGGGGATCCTTTTGGCGGCGGCCAGTATCCGTCCGGAGGGCCCGGCCCCTTTCAATTTGCCGGTTCGCCGCCGCATACCTTCCCCATGGGTGGACCGCCGGTCATAGGTCAGGCCCCGCCGCAGCAACCGCCACCACGCAAGAGCAAGAAGTGGCTGGCGTTCGCAGTGGTTGCCGTGGTCGTGGTCGCCGCGGCCGGAGTAGGGACACTGCTGTGGCGCTTGAACTCCGGGGACAGCGAAGACCCTGCCACGAGTACCGCTTCAGGGCCGCAGGCCGGACCCCTGCCCGATCCTCCGGCGCCGTTGGGCGCACTACGTCCGCCCCGCGACATCCAGATGGCGTCGCTCCAACAGCCGACTGTGAATCCGAAGTGGAGTTTCCGGACAGACAGATGGCCACACCTGCTCGGGGGCGATGGCCACACCGTTGCGGTCGGCCTGGAAGACCAGGGCCTCATGGCTCTGGACGCGGCAAACGGTGCCCCGCGCTGGCCTGAGTCGGTATCGCCGGCCAATGTAGACCTCAAGAAATTCGTCCAAGACGACTGCGTAGTCGATCGCGCGTCCACAACCATCGGCTGCGCCCTGTCCACCGGCAACGGCCTGGAGGAAGTGTTGATCTTCTTCGACACCGAGACCGGTGCCGAGAAACACCACGAGATCGCGGCCGGCAAATTGGGTGCAGACCTTTACTCCGCTGGTGACGGGTTCGTGGTCACAACCTCTGGGGAGCTGGCCGGATACCGGCCCGACGGCACCGAAATGTGGCGCATCGACAATCGCACAAACGCAGGTGTGGACGTTTACGGCGATCAGGCGGTCATCATCATCGCCGTCACGGGCGGCCCGGGGCGGGTGGTCGACGCAAATTCCGGTCGCACGCTCGTCGAGGCCCCCGCAGTCGACAGCGGTATGGCTTTCGCGAGCGGCTTTGCGTTGTCGAATTCCTCGGCGATCGACTTTTACGACTTCACCGGTGCGAAAACGGCGTCGACAGCTGCCGACGGATTCCGGCTGATCGACAACGACAGGCACTTCACCGCCTCGTCCGGGACTTACTATCCGGTGGCTTTCAACCCATCCAGGGGCGGTTTGCGCGCGTATGATCCTGCTACCGGCGCCATCCTGTGGTCGGTGGGCATGGTAACGCCGAGCCAAACGGCCAAAGTCGTCGGATTCGGCAGCGACAAAACATGTTTTCTCGGCCTACTCGATGACCGCGACGAGCGCTCGGTCCAGCTGAGCACGCACGATTGCGGCACCTTCAACAACAACGTGTACTTGTCGATATCCACGCACTACCCGGAACAGATCACCTGGGCGCAGGGCTATGACGGTCAACGCGTACTGGTCGACTCAGGCATGAGTGTGCACGGGGTGACGTGCGTGGAGGTAACGAGCGCGCAGGAAGTCTGGCAGAAGCAGAACAACGACATGAACGGCGCGGAATGGCTTGGCAATGGGCTGTTTTCCGCGTCGACGGGCGGCATACAGGGCGTACACCGGTGGGCGTGAAACGGCGCTGACGCTGGAGGCGGCGTTCAGGTCCGCGCTGACGTACGAGTTCCTCTGGCAAGACGCTGAGCGGCCAGCGGGGCCCCGCCGGGAATTGGTGCGCAGCCGCGCCTGGTCGGGCCAGTATCGTTCTCGAAATGCAGTCGTGGGGTCCGTTCGGTCCGCCGCCCAAGTCCTGGGATAACAACAATCCCTTCGGCGCGGGCGCCGACCCGTTCACACCGGCCGAAAAGGGCACCGCCAAGCCGGCGGACCCGTGGACTTCAGCCGTCGATCCCTGGGCTACCGCACCATCAGGACCGCCGCCGCAGCAGCAGCACTTCGTCGACCCCTGGGGCGCTCCGTCCCCCGCCTATCCGACACCTGTGCCGTTGCCGAAAAGCTCTCGGCGCCCCGCCATCCTGATCGGGTCGGCCGCCGCCGTCGTCGTGGTGCTGGGACTCGTGGCCGTGGGGGTCTTAGTGCTCAATAAGCAGCGCACCGCCAGCGCCAGCGAGCCGGTCAGCCCGGCAGGCGCAGTCCCGACCAGCGAACTCACGTCCACACCGTCGTACACCGCCACCACGACGCCGCACCCAACCACCACCAGTGCGCAGCCCCTGCCCACCGGCGAGGCGGCCTTGGGACAAAACCGGATCGCTGCCAACTTCGACGCCGGGCTGGCCAAACAACCATGCAATCCCGTCGGTTGGCCGAGCGACGCGGCAGCGGCCCAGATCTTCTACGAGACGGCGGTGTCGTGCATGGACACGGCGTGGAAGCCCCTGATCACCGCGGCGGGAATGGAATTCCGTAGTCCCAAGGTGTCCCTGGCCGAAGGATGCAATAGCGACGGGATGCGCGGCTATGCAGGCATGTACTGCAATGAGACGGAAACTCTGTCCGTGCCGCTGTCCAGCTTGTCCCCGAAAAAAGACAGCGCCGAGGTGATCTTCAACGTGGCAGTGCTCGCCCACGAATATGGCCATCACGTCCAACACCTCATCGGGACCTTGAGTGAAATGTACAAACAGGCGCGAGCCGTCGGCGAGCAGTCCGAACCAGGGCTGGAACTGTCGCGCCGCATGGAGCTTCAGGCGCAGTGCTTCTCCGGCATGTTCGTCGGCTCCATTGTCGACACCGGAGGCCGGTTCACCGTCGCCGATTACCAGGTGGTGGCAAACGGCAATTGGAATTCCGTCACGCCACGCGACCACGGATCACCTGAGCACTATGGATCCTGGTGGGATCAGGGCTATCGGCTGAACAAGATCGGCGAATGCAACACCTGGCTCTCGCCTGCCAGCGACGTGTCGTAGCGGCGAAACCTACTGGGCGCAACCCGAACTCAAGCTGGTCGACGCCGCAACCCACCGAGCAGCGCCACCACGATCCCGAACACCACCAGCGCACCGCCGGCCGCCAGGGCCAGGTTGAGCCATTGGTGCAGGCTGTCGATGGCATGTCCGACCATGGCGTCGGCGATCTGGCGGATGTCCCCGCTGGTGTGGTTGAGCGCCTCGTTGAGGTAGCGCCGGCCTGCCTCCAGCCCGGCCCAACCGGCGGCACCCACCAACAAGGCGGAGATACCCAGTGCAGCAAGGGTTTTACCCCGGGCGCGCGCAGCCGCCAGAGTCAGCAGGGCGAAGACGCCGGCCAGCACCGTCACCCCGACGCTCACCCACGGGCCCCACACCGCCAGGGGCCGCAGGATCCCCGGCCGCAGGCTGTCCGGCGCCGACGAGGCGATGGGGACCGTAAGGGTTTGCGGCACTTCGACACCGAAGTTGGACAGGGTTTCGCGGAACGAGGTGTCCCTGAGCATCGGGGCCACATCGATCACCCAACTGCCGTTCTCGTCCCGCGACAGCCGGTCGGTGAACATCCAGGTGTGCGCAAGCTGGTTGGCCAGGGCGAACTGTCCGGGAAAGTCGGGTCCGGCGGTGTAGGCACCTGCCACGGCACGGATCTGCCGTGAATCCACCTGTGCCCCATTCTGTGCCGCCAGGGATTGCACCTGGGTGGTGAGTTCCCCGGCGACGGCCTGCTGTAACTGCGGGTCGCCGGCGGCACCTGCGGCGAAGGACGAGTACCCCTGCTGGTCGATGATGTTCTTCTGCACCCACGCCGACGGCAGCGCCGCGGCCAGCAGGATCGTCGTCAACACCCACAGGAACAGCGTCATGACGAAGCGCACGCCGTCCTCCTAGTTTCCGGGCGGCGGCCAGACTGTTCAGTCCGACAGGGCTCGCCCCACGATCAGCGGATCGGCGTGGCCGACCACCTCAAAATCCTTGTTGTCGTAATCGAACTTACCGAGCACGTGGCGCATGGCGTTGATGCGGGCGCGTTTCTTGTCGTTGCTCTTGACCACGGTCCAGGGCGCCATTTCGGTGTCAGTCCAGGCGAACATGTCTTCCTTGGCGGCGGTGTAGTCGTCCCACTTGTCCAGCGATGCGAGGTCGGTGGGTGAGAGTTTCCACTGCCGCACCGGGTCGACCTGACGGATGGTGAACCGGGTGCGCTGTTCGGATTGCGTGACCGAGAACCACAGCTTGGTGAGACTGATGCCATCGTTGACCAGCATCTGCTCGAACAGCGGGGCCTGCCGGATGAATTCGGCGTGCTGCTTGGGCGAGCAGTAGCCCATCACGCGTTCCACCCCGGCGCGGTTGTACCAGGAGCGGTCGAACAGGACGATTTCACCGGCAGCGGGCAGGTGCTGCACGTAGCGCTGGAAGTACCACTGGGTGCGTTCTTTTTCGGTCGGCTTCTCCAGCGCGACCACGCGGGCGCCGCGGGGGTTCAGGTGTTCCATGAACCGCTTGATAGTGCCGCCCTTGCCTGCGGCGTCACGCCCCTCGAACACGATGACGTGGCGGAGTCCGTTGCCCTGGCTCCATTTCTGCAGCTTCAGCAGTTCGATCTGCAGCAGGCGCTTCTGTTCCTCGTACTCCTGACGCGACATGCGGTCGTCGTACGGGTAGTTCTCCCGCCAGGTGTCGACGACCTCGCCGCTGGGTTCCAGCAGCAGTTCGGGGTCGTCATCGTCGTCGTCGCGGACCGTGTACCCGGTGATGTCGAGAGTCACCGGCCGACGGTATCCACCCCGGCGAACACCGAGGTGTCGCCGGGGTGAACGCCTGGTAGTGCGTTACTCGGAGCTACTTGGCCTTACGGCGCGGACGCGCCAGCGCCAGCTTGGTCAGCAGCTTGTTCATCCGAACGATCGCCTTCTCGGAGTTGTTGTAGTAGCTGCCGCCGGCGCCCACACTGGTGCGCGGCACCACCACGGTCTCCTGCTTGCAGAACTTGCGCACCCCGTCGACGCCGCCGAAGCGGGCACCGATGCCCGAGGTCTTCCACCCGCCCATGGGCGCGGTGGTGCACATCAGGTTGGAGATGACGTCGTTGACGTTGACCGCACCGCAATCAAGCTGCAGCGCAATGGCCTTGGCCCGGTCGACATCTTTGGAGAACACCGAGGCGCTCAGCCCGTAGGGGCTGTCGTTGGCCAGCCGAATGGCTTCCTCGACCGAGGACACCTTCATGATCGGCAGGGTCGGACCGAAGGTCTCCTCGGTCATGCAGGCCATCGAGTGGTCGACGTCGACCAGCACGGTCGGCTCGAAGAAGCTGCCCCCGCCCTCGGGGCGCTTGCCACCGGTCAGCGCCTTGGCGCCGGCCGCGACGGCCTCGTTGACGTGGCGTTCGGTGATCGCCACCTGGCTGTCGTCGATCTGGGAGCCGAAGTGGTAGCCCTCGCCGGTACCCATCTTGAGGTTCTCGACGGCCTTTACGGTCGCGGCGACGAACTGGTCGTAGACCGGATCGAGCACATAGACCCGCTCGACGGACACGCAGGTCTGGCCGGCGTTGAACATCCCGCCCCACACCGCGGCGTTGGCGGCCAGCTCGACGTCGGCGTCCTCGAGCACGATCATCGGGTCCTTGCCGCCGAGCTCCAGGCTCACCGGGGTCAGACGACGGGCCGCCCGCTCCATCACCTTGGCTCCGGTGGCGCAGGAACCGGTGAACTGGACGTAGTCGGAGTTGTCGATGACGGCCTCGGACACCGCACGCGCACCTTGCGCGAGAGCGAACACCTCGGGGGCGCCGGAATCCAGCCAGCCGCGCAGCAGCACCTCGGCGGTCAGCGGGGTGCGCTCAGACGGCTTGAGCAGCACTGCGCACCCGGCGGCCAGGGCGCCGATGGCGTCCATCATTGCGTTGGCCACGGGGTAGTTCCACGGCGCGATGATCCCGATGACGGGACGCGGCCGGTAATGCACGGCGATCTTCTTGATCGACATGATCGGCAGCGCGGCCGGACGGGTATCCGGCGCCATCGCCTCCTCCACCACCTTGATGTAGTAGGAGAGGATCATGATCAGCAGCGGGACCTCTTGCGCGGCGTCCATGGCCGACTTGCCGGTCTCGGCGATCAGGAGTTTCTCGATCTCGTCGCGGTGGTCGCCCAACCACACCGCGTAGCGGGAGAGGACCTTGGCGCGGCCTTTGGCGCCGCGGGCCTCCCACTCCTTCTGAGCTTCCCGCAGACCGGCTGCGATACGCGGCACGTCGGCGGCGTCGGTCCAGGTCACCTGGCCGGCGACGGCCCCGGTGGCGGGGTTGTGAATAGTGCCGGAACCCGTGAAATCCGCGGTCCGAGCTACATCTGGCGTCGCTGTCATGAGGCCTATGTTAATCACCGTGTGTGACCCACGTCGCACCGGGGTTGACACCTGTCAAGTTGCTGGCCGCGACTGGGCGCCCAGATCGACGAAATGGCCGCCCCGCGGGTTGCGTGAGCGGCCATCTCGTCGAATTCGAGGGGAAGTTTCCGAGAGCGCGGTGACCCCTCACCACCGCGCTCTACGCCGGCAGCTCCTCAGTCCTCAGAACCCTTCTTGGAACCGAGTTTCTTGGCCGTCTTGTCGGTCGCTTCGCGCACCTTCTTGACGACCTTGTCCACATTCGCCTTGGCCTTTTCCCTCCGCTTCTCGGCCTTGTCCTTGGCGCCGTCGAGCGCGGCGTTGAGGTTGGTGATGTGGGGCTTGAGGTTGTTCACCTTCGGCTTCTGGTCGGACTTGTCGTCGGTGGCCGACAGCAACTGGCTCCGATTGAGGCTGTTGTTGGCGATCACGTTGCCGGTGCTGTCCACCTTGTCGCGCACGCCGAGCACGTTGGCTGCCGCGATCCGCACGGAATCGCGCGCACCGATCAGCTGGTTGTTGCGGAACTGCATGAGGGTGCCGTCACCGGTGGGGTCGGTCGGGTCGTGATTGGTGCCGCCACCGAGCCCGGCCGGGAGTGCTTCGGCAAGCCCCTCGATAGCCGGGTCCGCGACCCACATCGGCGCATCGATGTATTCCTTCACCGCCTTGTAGACCGCAAGCTGGTCGCCGGATGCCACCGCCTGCGCGACGGACACCAGGCCGACCGCCCCGAGCACGGCGCCGTTGACGCTGCGCAGCGCCGATTCCTGCAGTCCCTGAGCGAGCGCCGCGGTGTAGTTGTCGTTGGGCCACGGGGTGTCGACGTCGAGCACCTGCGCGAACTGCGCGTTGATGTCATCCCGGAGGCCCAGGAGTTCGTTGTTGCGGAACTGCATGAAGGCGCCGTCACCGGCCGAGGTGTTGGTTACGTGGTCCGAGCCGCCACCGAACTCGTCGGGCAGCGTGATGGCAATCGCTTCGATGAGCGGATCGGCGACATAGACCGGTGAATCGACAATCTGGCGAATCTGGGAGAACAGCCGCTCGTTGTCGCCGGCCACGAGCTGGGCCGCGAGGACGAAGGGAGTGAGCGGTGCCTGGACGAACTGGTCGGCGAGCCGCTGACCGGCCATGAACACCAGCCCCGCTTGATTCATCCCCTCGAAGCTGGCCATCAAGGCCGTCGACGCGTCGAGGACGCGCGGCGGTGTGGGTGCCGACACCGCGACCGGAGGGATCGCGACGACACCGGCGGTGGCGACGGCGACGCATGCGGCCAGACCGCTCGAGGCACGACTGTTGACACGACTGTTCATTGATGAAATCCCCTCGATGACTTGCTATTTGGGCTGACCGATGACTCGGTACGCGCCGAAATTTACCTGCCACTAATCAAGATCTCAGGTTTTTCTCAGGTGGGAATTTTGCAGTTGTTGCATATGCAACTACCTTCGCGGTCGGCGCCGTTGCCGCAAAAATCGAAATGTAGCCATCTGCGCAGCTCGCACCCTCACGAAGAGTTTGCTGTGTAGCCACGCCAGTTCTAAAAGCATTGCGGCATGCAACACCGATCGATGACCGGCCGACCTGAACTGTCAACTGGTGCTTGATGGTTAAGCGATCTTGAAAATGCCCCGACGGGACCCCGCACCGTTTCACACCAGACGGCTCTGGATCGCGGGTAGCCACCGGTCAACAAGTCCGGAACCGACAGATGATCGCTCAGCGAAGATCAGGCGAGGCGTCGTCCACCTGGTCATATCGCCCATCTCGGGCGAAAATCGCGGCCACCCCCACCACCGAGGTGCCCAGCAGTACCCCGCCGATCGTGTCGGTGAAGTAGTGAAAGGTCATCGACAGGCCGAACATGGCGAGCAGGACGACGCAGACCGCCACCACCAGGGCCCACAGCCTCATGCCTGCCAACAACACGAGCAGGCTCGTCACCGCGACGACAAAGGTGGTGTGGCCGCTGGGATAGGCCAGCGCACCGCCTTTCTCCCTGCCGAAGATCGGCTTGATGACGCGCACGACGGTGATCGCAACCAGCGGGCTCACCACCATGGCGAGCGCCAACCGTTTCCGGTGTTGCCGCAGCGCCACCACGATGCCGACCAGCAACGCGGCCGTCACCAGCAGCGGCTTGCTGAACACCAGAAAGGCGTCCCGATATGAACCGAGCTCGGCCCCGATCTGCTGGAACCAGTCGTCGATCGGCACCGGTCCCGCGCGGACCGCCCAGCCGAGCAGGACCATGGCGGTGAGGCCGACGAGGGGCCACCACCGGGCGATCAAGGGACGATGCCGCGCAGATATGCGGCCTGGCCCAGATGCTGGGCGCAATCATCGATGATGCTGACCAGCCGCGCACTCGCCGTCACCGGCGGATCCCACCGGTCGTCGACGACGCGGCCGAGGTCCTCGGCGGTCACCCCGGCAATGTAGGCCAGCGTCACCTTGTGCACATCCAGGTAGTAGCCCGCCAGCAGTTCGGCTGAGGCGCGCACCTTCGCAACGTCCTCGGGGCTGTGGCCATAGCCGATGTCGTTGCCGGGCAGGTCGAGCCCGAACCGGTCCTTCCAGCCGTCGCGGGTCCACACCTGCTCGATCCCGGCGATGTCGCACAACTGCAGGTCCTGGCAGCGCGCACTGTGCCAGATCAGCCAGGCGATGCTGTTGGCCTGCGGCGTGGGCCGGTAACTCGACACCTCTTCGGTCAGCCCGTCGGTGAGATCGTCGACATGCTCGATGAGCCGGGTGAATGCGTCACGCAGCAATTCGCGGACGGCGTCGGAATCGGCGCCGGAAGCAGCGGCAGTCATGGCATCGACGCTACTCGCGAAACAGCCGACTGCCGGTCCGACTACCATCACTGCATGCCGTTGAATACCGGTGACGTGTTCGCCGGGTACACGATTCAACGTCTGCTCGGTTCAGGCGGCATGGGCGAGGTATATCTGGCCCAACATCCGCGGCTCCCCCGCCAGGATGCGCTGAAGATCATGCCGGCCTCGCTGACCAGTGACGCCCAGTACCGCGAACGGTTCAATCGCGAGGCCGACATCGCCGCCTCGCTCTGGCATCCCCACATCGTCGGCTTGCACGATCGCGGTGAATACGAGGGGCAGCTGTGGATCGCGATGGACTACGTCGACGGCACCGACGCCTCACGACACGTGCGTGAGCGTCACCCCCGCGGTGTGCCGCTGCGTGAAGCGGTCGAGATCGTCACCGCCATCGCCGAGGCGCTCGACTACGCCCACGACCGCAACCTGCTGCACCGCGACGTGAAGCCGGCCAACATCCTGCTGACCGGCCCTGAAGCGGCTCGTCGTCGAATTCTGTTGGCCGACTTCGGCGTTGCCCGCCGAATCGATGACATCAGCGGGATCACCGCCACCAACATGGCCGTCGGCTCCATGGCCTACTCGGCTCCCGAGCAGCTCCTGGGGCAGTCGATGGACGGGCGGGCCGATCAATACGCATTGGCGGCCAGTGCATTTCAGCTCCTGGCCGGGCACTCGCCGTTCCACCACTCCAACCCCGCGGTGGTGATCAGCAAGCAACTCAACGAGCCCCCACCTAGCTTGAGGGCCGAACGTCCCGAACTGGCGTACCTGGACGAGGTCATGCTCAAGGGGATGGCCAAGGACCGGGCCGGCCGCTACCCGCGGTGCAGCGATTTCGCCAAAGCGCTCGCCGATGCCCAGCCGACGGCCACTCCGGCGGCTCCCCTCACGCAGCGGCCCCCCACGCCGCAACCGCAACCGCAGCGGCCGTCGCCGGTATCGCCGCCCCAACAGTTCTCCTCCGAGCCCCCACGGGTCATCACGGCCCCGAGCTTCACAGCACCCACTCACTCGGTAACCGGCCCGTCGCACCACTCCCCCCACTGGTCGGGACCGAGCCCGATCCCGCAGCCGCGCCGCCCCGAGAAGAGCAGCGCGACAAGGGTTGTGGTGCCTACCGTGCTCGCGGTGCTCCTGGTGTGCGCCATCGGCTTCGCGATCAGCCAGTTCGTCCGCGAGACCCCGGTGGCACGGACGACGCCGTCGTGGCAGCCGTACGTGGACGCCGCCCAGACTTTCGCGTTGCACACCGTCACGGTGAGCGCAGACACCGTCGATACCGATCTCGCGACGATCATGGACGGCGCCACCGACGAGTTCCGCGCCGACCTGCAGAACCAGGCCCCACAGATCAAGAAGAAGGCCACGGACCTGGGCGTCAAGACCGACGGAACGGTCACCGGGGCCGGGATCGAATCGTTGTTCTCCAACGAGGCGGTCGTGCTCGTCACCGTCGACACCAAGGTGACCGTGACGGTCAATCGGGTCGGTGTGGTTTCGCTGCAACGGGTCAGGGTCACCGTCGAGCACGTCGACGGCAGTTACAAGGCCTCGAAGCTGGAGTTCGTGAACTGATGGGCACACGCACACGGGGCTGGACGCTGTCGGTCATCGCGCTGATCGTGGGGATCGTCATCGCGGGCGGCCTGGGGTTCTGGCAATTGTCCGTCAAGAGCACACCGGCGCCCGCCCCGATCGCCGAAGACGACCAGGCGCGCGAGCAGGTCACTGATTTGGTGAAGACCAATGTGGTCAAGGCGCTGAGCTTCACCCCGACGACCAGCCGGGCCGAGATCGATGCGGTCACCGAAACGCTGACCGGCGCCGCCGTCGACGAGTACCGGAAAACGATCCGCGCGAAGGCGGACAACGTCACCCAGACGGCGATTGTCCGCAACACCGGAGTGGAATCGCTAACCGCCGACGAGGCCAAGGTGGTGGCGTTCGTCGACCAGAGTTCCGAGACCGCCGGCGGTCCGTCGACCAAGGACGCGGTGGCCTACCGGGTCAGCCTGACCCGCGTCGACGGCGACTGGCGGATCTCGGAACTGGAACAGCTCTAGGGGTTACTGCGGCGCAGCCCCGTGGAACACCGCCTCGACGTTGTTTCCGTCGGGATCGCGGACGAATGCACCGAAGTAGCCCGGGTGGTATTCGGGCCACAGACGTGGTGCGTGCAGCGACTCGGCACCCAGACCCAGGGCCGCGTCGTAGAACGCCTGCACGGCATCGGCGTCGGCCGCGTGAAACGCCACATGGATCTCCCGGTTGGGCCCACCGACATCGCCGGCACTGGCATCGGCAATCCAGAAGTCGGGCTTGCCATCACTGCCGTAGCCGATCGCTACCTGGTAGTCCAGCTGGCGGCTGTACCCGAGTACGCCCAGCACAGAGTCGTAGAACTCTTTCGATTTGGCCCAGTCGGTGCAGTTGATTCCAAAGTGATCGATCACCGGTCGATCCTTGCATCCGGCACCGACACGTCGGCGCCTGTTCCGCGATCGGCCGTGGCGTCGTACGTTAGTTAGGTGACCTACGACTTGTGCATCCGTGGCGGAACCATCGTCGACGGCCTGGGCGGCGAACCGTACGTGGGAGACGTCGCGGTGCGCGACGGCGTCATCGTCGAAATTGGTTCCGTGACCGGGACGGCCGAACGCGAGATCGATGCCACCGGATTGTTGGTCACGCCCGGTTTCGTCGACCTGCACACGCATTACGACGGGCAGGCCATCTGGTCGGAGCGGCTCAACCCGTCCTCGGCGCACGGTGTCACCACGGCCGTCATGGGCAACTGCGGTGTCGGGTTCGCGCCGTGCCGCCCCGACGATCACGACGTGCTCGTCGATGTGATGGCCGGCGTGGAGGACATCCCCGGGGTGGTCATGGTCGACGGTCTGCCGTGGACGTGGGAGACGTTCCCCGAATTCCTGGACGCCCTGTCGTCGCGACAGCTCGATATTGATGTGGCGGCGTTCCTGCCGCACTCCCCCCTTCGCGTCTACGTGATGGGCCAACGCGGCATCGACCGAGAGCCCGCGAACGCCGAGGATCTGGCGCTGATGCGCAAGCTTGCCGCCGAGGCGGTCAACTGCGGCGCGCTGGGGTTCGCCTCATCACGGCTGACCATCCACAAGACCGAGAGCGGCCGGCCGATTCCCAGTTACGAAGCCGGCTACGCCGAGATCGAGGCGATCGCCCGTGGCGTCGACGACGCAGGCGGCGGCCTGATCCAGTTCGTGCCGGACCTGGTCGCGGGTGACTACGAGCCGGCGCTACAGACGGTGTTCGATGTGGCCGCCGATGTCGGGTTGCCGGTGACGTTCACGCTGGCGATCGGCAACGCCGGGCCGGCGTTCTTCGAGGACGCCCTGCGGATGGTGGAGAAGGCAAATTCCAACGGCGGCAGTATCACCGCCCAGATCTTCCCACGCCCCATCGGCCTGGTGCTGGGCCTCGAACTGTCGGGCAACCCGTTCGTCCTCTATCCGAGCTACCGCGAGATCGCCCACCTCCCACTGGCCGAGCGGGTCGCCGAGATGCGTAAACCCGAAGTGCGCCAACGGATTCTGAATGACACCTCGGCCAGTGACGGGCATCCGCTGATGTTCGCCGTACAGGCTTGGGACTATATGTACCCGCTGGGTGAACAGCCCGACTACGAGCCCGACCCGTCGAACTCCATCGGTGCGCGGGCCCGGGCCCGCGGCGTCGACCCGCTCGAAGAGGCCTATGACCGCCTGCTCGACGACGAGGGGCACGCCATGCTGCTGGTCACGCTGGCCAATTTCCGTGACAACTCACTCGACACCGTCGCCGAGCTGCTCCGCCGCGACGACGTGGTGCTGGGGCTCGGTGACGGCGGCGCGCATTACGGGATGATCTGCGACGCCAGCTTCCCCACCTACCTGCTGACGCACTGGGTCCGCGACCGGGGCACAGGCACGTTGAGCGTCGCCGATGCCGTCCGGGAACTGACCTCGGTGCCCGCCAGGGTCGCCGGGCTGGCCGACCGCGGTCGAATTGCATTGGGCTACAAGGCCGATCTGAACGTCATCGACCATGCGGCGCTACGGCTGCACCGCCCCGTCGTCGCCTACGACCTCCCCGGTGGTGGACGTCGCCTCGACCAGACCGCCGACGGCTACGTCGCGACCGTCGTCTCCGGTGAGGTCATCGCCGAGAACGGGGTGCCGACCGACGCGCGACCCGGCCGGCTCGTGCGCGGACGCCAATCTGAGCCGGTCTGACAGGTCGGGCACCCCGGGCCGTCAACCGGCCTATTCTCACGTCATGAGCGTGAAAGTGGACCTCAACCAGCTGGCCGACAAGCTGGCGGACTACGCGTTCGCCTACCTCGTCACGGTCGACGACAACTACCACGCGCACACCGTCGCGGTGGAGCCACACCTGGTCGACGGCGTCATCCACGTCGGCCCGGTCGGCGGGCACACTCGGAGAAACCTCGCGTCCCACGAGCACGCGACGCTGGTCTGTCCGCCGCGTCAGTCCGGTGGGTATTCGCTGATCGTCGACGGGCGGGGCCGAGCCGGTGCGACCGAGGACGAGGCGCATCAGATCGTGCCCAGTCGCGCGGTCCTGCATCGCAAGGCGGCCGCACCCGGCCCGCCGGGCCAGTGCGACAGCGATTGCATCGTGTTGTCGGAGAACTGACGGACCGTCTTGGCGTCGGCCGCGCGGGCGTCGTACGTTTGTCGGGTGAGCTATGACCTGGTGCTCGGCTGCCCGACTCGCGAGTCGGTCGGATGACTCGCGCCGAGCCGCTGGCCCAGCCCTGGAGCGACGAGGACGCCGCAGGCATCAACAGTTGGGGTCACCCCGATCGCACGTATGAACCGCTGCTGCTGGTCCGGTGCCTGCAGCGCCACCCGAATCTGGCGGCACGGCTGAGGAAATTGGGTGAGTCACTTTACGTCGATGCGAGACTTCCAGCGCGGTTACGCACCATCGCGATCCTGCGGATGTGCGCACTGGTGGGCTGTGAGTACGAATGGGGTGGACAGGCAGCGTTCTGGGGGCCCATCGCGCGGGTCACTGACGAGGAATGCGATGCGCTGGTCACCGGGGTCGACGCAGGGTGGAGCGAGTTCGAGCGCGTGCTGATCGCTGCTGTCGACGAACTCGAACGCACCGGGTCCTGGACACCAGAGATCTGGGATGCGTTGGGGCACAAGCTCGACGACGAACAACGGATGGAGCTGCTCGTCGCGCTCGGCTGGTACCGCACCATCTGCACGTTGTGCAACGGGCTGGACCTACCCGTCGAAGGGTGGATGCGACGGTGGCCGGCTAACTAGCTGCCCCGTCTCGGCGCAACCCCGGGTGCTGGCGGGCCAGTATCGGCAACAGGATCCGTCGCGGAATCAGTTGGGCCACACGGGTCGTCAGCCTGCTGGGCAGACCGGGGATCACCATGTCGCGGTCGTCAGCGAGTGCGTCGACACCGGCTCTGGCGACGTCCTCGGCCGGCATCCACAACACCTTCGGGAACGCCGCGGCGAATTTTCGCTCGTCCATGCCCGCGGTCTTGAGGAACTCGGTGCGCACCGGGCCGGGGCACAGCGTGGCGACGGTGACGCCGGTACCGGCCAGCTCGGCGCGCACGCCCTCGGTGTAGGTGTGGACGAACGCCTTGGTGGCGGCGTAGCCGGATTGTCCCGGGAACGGGTAGAAGCCGGCCGTGGAGCCGACGTTGAGGATCGCGCCCCGCCGGCGGGGCACCATCTGCTGCACCGCCCGGGTGGTCAGGTCGATGACCGCTTCGACGTTTACCCGCACCTGGGCGATCTCGTCGGCGACCGGCGCTTTCACCACCGAGCCGATGGTGCCGATACCGGCGTTGTTGACCAGGATGTCGACGGTCAACCCGCGCTTGGCGATCGTGTCGAAAAGTGTTGCGCGGGCGTCGGGGTCGGCGACGTCGCAAGCGATCGTCTCTGCCGTGGTGGTGAGTTCGGCGGCCAGCTCACGCAGCTTGTCCTCCCGGCGGGCTACCAATGTGACACCGTAGCCGCGGCGCGCCAGTTCGCGGGCGATGGCGGCCCCTATGCCCGAGGAGGCACCGGTCACGACGGCGGTGGTGGTCGGTGATGGCGGTGGTAGCGGCATGGGTCGACGTTACTTCGTCGCCGAGTGGCCAGTTATGTCACGCGTCTGGCTTCCCCGCGTGCGGTAACTGGCCGCTCGACATGAAAAGGCCCGGCTCGCCAAGCGAGCCGGGCCTCCTTCAGGCGACTTCTTAGAAGTCCATACCGCCCATGCCACCGGTCGGGTCGGCCGCGGGGGCCGCCTTCTCCGGCTTGTCGGCGACGACGGCCTCGGTGGTGAGGAACAGCGCCGCGATGGACGCCGCGTTCTGCAGCGCCGAGCGGGTGACCTTGACCGGGTCGGCAACGCCGGCGGCCAGCAGGTCCTCGTACTCACCGGTCGCGGCGTTCAGGCCGTGACCCGCAGGCAGGTTCGACACCTTCTCGGCGACGACGCCCGGCTCCAGACCACCGTTGAAGGCGATCTGCTTCAGCGGGGCCGACAGCGAGACGCGCACGATGTTGGCGCCGGTGGCCTCATCACCGGTGAGCGACAGCTCCTCCAGCGACGGAGCCGACTGCAGCAGAGCCACGCCGCCACCGGCGACGATGCCCTCTTCGACGGCAGCCTTGGCGTTACGCACGGCGTCCTCGATGCGGTGCTTGCGCTCCTTGAGCTCCACCTCGGTGGCAGCGCCGGCCTTGATCACCGCAACACCGCCGGCCAGCTTGGCCAGGCGCTCCTGCAGCTTCTCGCGGTCGTAGTCGGAGTCGCTGTTCTCGATCTCGGCGCGGATCTGGGCGACACGGCCCTGGATCGCGTCGGCATCGCCGGCACCCTCGATGACGGTGGTCTCGTCCTTGGTGACCACGATCTTGCGGGCGGTGCCCAGCAGCGCGACATCGGCGGTCTCGAGCGAGAGGCCTACCTCTTCGCTGATGACCTGGCCACCGGTGAGGATGGCGATGTCCTGCAGCATGGCCTTGCGGCGGTCACCGAAGCCCGGGGCCTTGACGGCGACGGACTTGAAGGTGCCACGGATCTTGTTGACCACCAGGGTCGACAGGGCTTCGCCCTCGACGTCCTCGGCGATGATCAGCAGCGGCTTGCCGGACTGGATGACCTTCTCCAGCAGCGGCAGCAGGTCCTTGACGGTCGAGATCTTCGAGCTGACCAGCAGGATGTAGGGATCCTCCAGGACGGCTTCCTGACGCTCGGCGTCGGTGACGAAGTAGCCCGAGATGTAGCCCTTGTCGAAGCGCATGCCCTCGGTGAGCTCCAGCTGCAGCCCGAAGGTGTTGCTCTCCTCGACGGTGATGACACCCTCGTTGCCGACCTTGTCCATGGCCTCGGCGATCAGGTCGCCGATGGACTGGTCTCCGGCGGAGATACCGGCGGTGGCAGCGATCTGCTCCTTGGTCTCCACCTCCTTGGCGGACTTCAGGAGGGTCTCGGTGACCTTCTCGACAGCCTTCTCGATGCCGCGCTTCAGGCCGAGCGGGTTGGCGCCGGCAGCGACGTTGCGCAGACCTTCGCGAACCAGGGCCTGGGCCAGAACGGTGGCGGTGGTGGTGCCGTCACCCGCGACGTCGTCGGTCTTCTTGGCGACCTCTTTGACCAGCTCGGCGCCGATCTTCTCGTACGGGTCCTCCAGCTCGATCTCCTTGGCGATGGACACACCATCGTTGGTGATCGTGGGGGCGCCCCACTTCTTCTCCAGGACGACGTTGCGACCCTTGGGGCCCAGCGTCACCTTTACCGCGTCGGCGAGGCTGTTCAGGCCCCGCTCGAGGCCGCGACGGGCCTCTTCGTCATACGCAATTGTCTTAGCCATTGCGAAGTGATTCCTCCGGATAGGGGATCGCACGTTGTGTGGTCAGGTTCAGTGCCCGCGACGGACGGCGTGGGTGTGCTCCCGCAGGTGCGGTCCCTGCCTCACCGGCCCGACCTGGCACTCACTGATCGAGAGTGCCAACTGCATTCTTAGCACTCGACCATGGTGAGTGCAAGGTTGCGCAGGGGCTGCTGCGGCTTCTCGCCTTCGCCCGTGGCGAAACGAAGCCGGCGGTCGGCCTACCCCTCGTCGGTTTCTACTTCAGGGCGGTTCCCGGCGCGATGCGGCGACCCCTGCGAAGAAAACGGCGGAAGTCCGCCCCGAAGGTGACGGGTCTGCGGTGTTTTCCCGCCCTGAGGTGGCCCGATGCTGTGGCAGAGTTCTGACCCGAGGGGGTAGCCGAGTGAGCGACGAGACGAGTAGCGGCGACGACGAGCGCAGATCCACGGTGACGCGCGGGGGCCGGTTGACCATCTCACTGGGCTTCGGTCTGGCGTTGGGAGCAGTGAGCCTCGCCATCTATGCGTACGCGGCACGGGTTCCGACCGGGCAGACCGCGACGTACCTGGCTCCGGCGGGCCACCTTCTCCTCATCTCGCTGATCGGCGTGTGCGTCGCCGGGGCGGCCGCCATCTGGCTCGGTGTGCGAGCCATCTCCGGTCTCGACACTGCTGGGCATGCCTCGCTACTCCTCGCGGGCATCGTCGCCGTCGCGGCCTACGGGCTCCTCACCGCCAAATCCGCACAGCACGCGCTGTTGATCTCGGGGCCGGGTGCGCGTCCCGTCATCGTGATCGCACAGGTGTCCTGGGTCTTCGTCGCCTGCGCCGCGGCAATGGTGCTTGCCGGCGCGACCTCCGCGTCACCCGCCGCTGCGCGCCGACCGGGCCGGCCTGCGGTCGCCGTCTTGGCTGCCTCCGGCCTCGCCCTGGCCGTGGTGGCCGGCATCGCTGTCACGTCGCTCAGCTCGGTCGGTGTCTCTTCGGCGACCACGGCGGAGCGGGTGGCGGTCCCGGCGCTGCCGACGTCCGTCGGCACCGATACGGCCTACACCGTGAAGGTCGACGCAGGGGGCGTTCGTGCGGCCGGCCCCGGATTCGTCGGCATCACGGACGGCGCGGTCATCGGTTTCGACGGGTCGACCGGCGCGCAGCGTTGGCGCTTCCCGACGGCCGACCTGCCCGCGCGCTGCGGCGACGTGTCGCTGTGGTCCACCGGAGTCCGCGACGATGCGGTGGTGGCCGTGCAGTGCACTCGCCCGCCCAATACCCAAGACCCCGACAAGTACTCATCCGACCACGACCCCGACGTCGCGTTCCTGGTCGGGCTCGACGCCATGACGGGCGAACAGCTGTGGATCAACGACGCGGACTGGCACCTCCGCGGCCGAGCGAACGGCGACGGTGAGATCTTGGCGGCGATCGGCCCCGACAAGGTCGGCGCGCTTGATCCGCGGACCGGTAAACCGTTGTGGGCGAAGGACACTCCCGATGATGAGTGCAATCGAGGCCGCTACGACGCCGTCGGCTCAAGGCTCATCTTCGTCGACGCGTGCGGCGATGCGCTCCGCGTGTACGACGCGGAATCGGAGTCCACGATCGACTTCACCAAGCAGCCCGGCTTCCCGTCGGGTGACGTGACGACGGAACTGCTGGCGGTAGACGGAGACATCGCCGCCCTCTACGCCAGTGGACTCAGCAGCGTGGACGGCGTGCTGCTGGCCGTCGACGTCGGGACCAAGGCGGTACAGGTCACGCCAGTACCTTTCGTTCGGACCCCGGATCTTGAGAAATCACTTCCAGGCCCGGTGGTGCAACTCGGCAAGGACAGCCGGGCACGGACCGTCACCCTGTATCTCCCCGCAGAGCGACGTGCCGTGACGGTGACAGACCTGGAGATGCACGCCGATCCCGACGCGCGGCGGTGGGCCCGGGTGGGCAATGAGTTCGTCACGGCTGCCGCCCACCAAGGCCATTACGAGGAACGACTGGCCTCGGTGCCGCTCACCGGTGGTCCCGCCACTCTCAGAACAGGGCCCTGCGACGAAGGGCCGGGCGGCCTGTTGCCGGTCCCCGGCGCGGTTCTGGCGCTGTGCGCCAACCATTCCGACAACGGCAGTGTCACCAGCTACGACATCGTCGGCTTGCGCTGAGGCGTTACCGCACGGCGGCGACGGCATCTGCCATGCCGCATTCGACGAGTACCGCTCCGGGCACGCGAGACACCGCCGGAGCCACTTGCATGCGGCCTTCGCACGGGTTGGGCAGCGTCTGCGTCGGGCCCGACTTGCCGATGATCCGCATCGGGACGGGATCGCGTTGCGCTACGGGCGCGAGCGGGGCATCGGGTAGCAGCGTCAGCCACTGGTCCCCCACCCGCGCGATAGCTCCCCAGGTCTCCTCGCGACCGCGCCATGCCAAGAGCAACCCGGTGTCAATGGTGACGCCGTCACGCAGATCGTGGATTGAAACCGGTTGCAGGTCTTCATTATTCTTACTCGCAGGGCTGAGCATGAGCGAGTCCGGGTCGATGAACTCCGCGTCTTGGTGATCAGGCAGGCGCACGATCACCCGACCTGCCGCGACATCGATGACCAGCGGCGCTCCGGCACCGGAGACCAGTGCGCGGTCACCTGAGGTGGCATCGATCGCGGGATGGGAGTTCGGCGCTCCCGGTTGGATGCCCAGCGACGATGCGGTGATGACGCCGTGTTGCCGCCCGGTCTGCGGGTCGAGCACCTGCGTCAGCACGTCGGGGCCCTCGTCGCAGGTGCTCATCAGGATGAAGTTCTCGGTGGCACGCATCGATGTCTTGCAGTCACGATCAAATGTCTTGGTCCACAACTCATTTCCGGTCCGCGCCGCCAAAGCGGTCCAGGTCATGCCACCGGCCGGGTCTCGGCTGCTGGCCAACAGCACACTCGACGACAGGGGATAGTCCTCGTCAAACACGTCATGATCGACGCGCGTCCACAGCAGCGCTCCGGTGGTGGCGTCGAGGGCGATCATCGCGTCGGTGGGGATGTAGGCCTTCACCAACACCACACTGTCGGGCCCGATGCCCGTCGTCCGCAATTCGCTGGCGTTGAATCGGGGCACGCTGAATGTCCAACGCTGCTCCCCCGTCGCACCGTCGAAACCCACCACGGTTTCCTGCCGGTACTCGGGGCCGTTCTGGACGTGCACCCAACCCGCGCCACCAGGCCGGGAGTAGGTGGCCAGAGACGACACCTCGGCCCGGTAGGCAACCGTCCCGCTCAGCGTCGTCAACGTCGGCGGATCGATGCTCTCGGCGGTCTCGTTGTGGAACGGAGACTTCTTGGCAATAGCCACGGCAGGCACCACAAGTGCCGCAGCCAGGACGACGGCCACTGCAGCCGCGACCCATCGGCTCACAGCAAGGCGGCGAGGCGCGCGGTGAGGCCGTTGGGTCCGGTGGGCCGCCGCACAGAGCACTGCCAGTGCCGCCAGAGCCAGGCACGCGAACCACCAGGCGGCGTGGGCGACCGTAGTGACGGCGAATGGACGCAGCGCGAGTTGATCATCGCTGGCCTGGCGAAAAGCCTTGGCGATGGTGCCCCGGCTCTGCGCCATCAACGCCGCCACGACGAGCACGAACAGTGCCGGGCTGGAGTAGGCCACGAACCTGGCCCGCCAGCCCGGCGACTGCCGGTACACGCGCCCCACCACGACGTATACGGCGACCAATAGCGCGACGCCGGCAACGACGAAAGTGGTGCGCCACAGCACCGTCGTCAGCGACGAAAAGTCTTCGCCCAACGGCAGTTCCGGTGTTCGTCGCATCCAGCCGAGACTCAGGCATGCGACGGCGGCGAGCAGCAGCCCCGCCAGGAGCCCGAGCAGTACGGCGGGTTGCCGGTAAGACGTGCCCGGCGCGCTGTCGTCATCGTTTGCGTCCTGCTCCCCCGCGGTCATTCGCCAAACCTAACCCGTAGGCGGGGCGGCCCACGGCAGATGTTGACGCCGCGGCTCGACCGAACTCCCCCGGCAATTACCCTGCGGCCCTCCCCGTCAGCGGGGTAATACGAACTGCCAGCCTGCCGCCTGCATCGCGGGGATCGCCTCGGCGAAACCGGCATGCGTGCCGGACTGGGGGTGGTTCATGTGGGCGATCACGATGGAGCCCGGGGCGGCGTTCATGACGTTGGATCGCACGGCGGCCGCGGACGCCGTCGCACCGTTGTCGGCGTTGACGGTGAATCCCAACGGCTGCTCGCCCAGTTCGTGCACGATCTCGACGGCCACGTCGTCATAGTGCGCGGTACCGGGACGGAACCAGGTCGGAGCCCGGCCGGTCAGCGCGGTCAACTTTTGGTGGTTGCCCCACACCTCACCGACCACCTCGTCGGCCGACCGGGTCCCGGCGATCCCGTAGGCAGCCCGACCCGTCAGGGACAGGGGCACGTGACGGGTGCCGTGGTTGCCGATCTCGAACAACGGATTGCCGGCCAACTGCCGGGCCCGGTCCGGATTCCGGTCGATCCATCGCGAGTTCAGCATGAGCACCGCCGGAACACCGTTGCGCTGCAAGGTATCGAGCAGGGCGTCGTCGCAGGCACCGTCACACGCGTCGAACGTCAAGGCGATCTGGCGGCCGGCGGCGGCGAACGACGTGGTGATGCCGGGCAGCGCCATTCCCCACTGCGTGGGTGGCCGCCTCTTGTTGAGCACCGCAACCGAAGGCGGGTCGACGGCGTTCGGGTCGGCGTGCGCGGTCGGCAGCCCGGCACGCAGCGCATATCCGGCGGTGATCGAACCGACGGCGGTCGCCGTCAGGAATGAGCGCCTGGTGATCACATGCCGGACGGTAGGCCCGGATGTTGTAGGTCAGCCCGCGATCGGCTGTGGGTTGACTGCGGACGCCTGCCTCGCCGATTTCCACCGCCGGGCTGCTCTCAGCGCCGACGAGCGACCCCCACGTAGAAAACCGCGCAGAGAAGGCAGCGAAAGCCGGGACCCGAGACAGCTCAGCTTCCCGACTGATACTTCTGCACCGCCGCGGCGAACTCGTCGAGCCGGCGCAGTGACTCGTCCTTGCCCACGGACGGCAGGAACAGCCCGAGCTGGCCGAAGCCGAGATCCTCAGCGGCACGCCAATAGTCGGCTTTGACGGGTGCACCGAACATCATCAACGGCACGTCGCGCGCCCCGCCGTCATGCATCTGCCCGATGCGCTTGGCCAGCACATCTCTGGGCAGCGGATTCGAGATCCAGCCCGCCCCATGGCGAATCACCCGTTTGACCGTCGCATCGGAGTTGCCGCCGATGTAGATCGGCGGGTGTGGCTTCTGGACGGGCTTGGGCCTGCAGTAGGAGGACGGGAAGTCGACGTACTTGCCGTGGTATTCGGCGGGCTCGTCGGTCCACAGCGCCGTGACCGCCTCGATGCTCTCATCGAGCAGTGCCCCACGGGTTTTCGGATCGGTGCCGTGGTCGCGCATCTCTTCGAGGTTCCACCCGGCGCCGACGCCGAGTACGAACCGGCCGCCGGAGATGAGGTCGATGCTGGCGGCTTCCTTGGCGGTGTGGATGGGGTCGCGCTGGATCAGCAGTGCGACGCCCGTGACGAGTTCGATCGTGGAGGTCACTGCCGCCGCGGCCGCGAGGGTGACGAACGGGTCGAGCGTGTTGTAGTACCACGGCGGCAGGTCGCCACCATCCGGATAGGCCGAGTCGCGGCTGACCGGGATGTGGCTGTGTTCGGCAACGATGAGTGAGGCGAATCCGCGCTCCTCGATCGCCCGGGCCAGCGATACGGGGTCGATGCTGTCGTCGTCGACGAAGGTGGCAATGCCGAACTTCATCTGGCCGACGTTACTCCGGGCGAGGACGGGGGCCCTGGCAGCGCGTGCCCGGCTCGGAGCTCAGCATTGCTCGGCGCAATACCAGCAAGGATGGCCGGGGCGGTCCCGTAGCGCTCCGGCGCCAGGGCTGCGTTGGGTATGACATGGCAACTCACCAACTGGCCCGACCCGATTTTGAGCACACGGTCAAAAGTTTGGCAAATGTCCAAACCATGTCCGACCTGCGCGATTAACCCCTCCAGATCCCTTGCGTCACGCAAAACTGCCGCCCGATTGATTGCGTGTGCAACGATCGCGAAAATCCGCCTGAGAAAAAGCTGAGATCTTGATTACCGGTGCGTTAGTTTCTCCGCCAGCTAGGGGAAAAAGTCGTCGGAAGTGACTCGAGTCAGCGTCGTCAGCTTTATTGACGCTGCCGTTATTTTGGCACCGGGAGACCAGGGAGAATCGTGGGGAAACACAGCATTGCGCAGAGTCGTGGCCGGCGGGCCGCGGTAGGTCCGATCGCGACGGCAGGACTGGCAAGTGTGGCGTTGGCAGGTGCCGGCGTCATGCTTCTGTTGGGACCGGATTCACCGACGATGAGGTCGGTCTCCGCAGATGTCAGGCTGGTCAACACCGAGGGCCCGAGCAGTGGCGACAACTCCGGTGCGGACAAGCCTTCGGGCGCCACCGGCAACACCGGGACCGCCGGCAACACCGGCACGACCGGAACCAACTCCAAAGCCAAGAAACCAGGTCACCCCTCCGTCAAGCAGGTCCAGGAACGTCTGCGCGAGCGCGCCACCGAAGCCACGAAGGCCTTCAATGACCGTGCCGCCGAGGCCAAGAAGGCTGTCGACGACATCGCCGACGGCGTCGGCCTCAAGCGCGGCAACGCCACCGATGACAACGAGACCCGGGGCCCACTGTGGCGGCCGAAGTTGCCCGCGTCCTCGAAGGCTGACTCGACCGAGTCGAAGGCCGACTCGAACGACGGCGTGGACCCCACCACTGCCAGTGAGCCCAAGCAGCAGTGGAAGCGCACCCCGGTGAATGTGCTGCCGGACAACCCGATTTCCCACCGCGTCAGCGACCTGACCGAACGGGTGGCGGCCGCCCTGCCGGATCCCACCCCCAACGACAAGCAGCTTGACTCCGGCGTCACGACCGGTTGGCTCGGCGCTCGATCGGCAGATCCCTCGCCGGCCGCGCCACAGGCATTCGTCGCCCCGACGCCTGCCCCGGCACCCGCGCCGATCAGCCCGATCACCGGGCTGCTGTCCGCGGTCACGCTGGGCACGATCATGACCCCCAACGCGCCGACGGAGCCCGCCGACATGCCCGGCGTCTGGGCCGTGATGGCCTGGGCGCGCCGGCAATCGGCGTACACCGTGGATACCAACACGGCTGCTGCGCGCAACACATTGGTTGCCCCCACGCTGAATTCCGCCGTGCTCGACCCGACCGAGATCGTCAACCGGTGGATCTACCAACCGGTGCACTACGGGGCGCAGCTGTGGATCACCAGCCCGCTCGGGTCTGCCGTCGGCAACACGATCAACCAGATATCGGGCCAGTACCTGATCGGCAACGGAGCCGACGGGACCGAGGCGAACCCCGATGGTGGCGACGGCGGCGCGTGGATCGGCGACGGCGGTGACGGTTACGACGGTGTCGCCACCGGTCAGGCCGGCGGCGACGGCGGCGATGCCGGCTGGTTCGGCGACGGCGGCGAGGGCGGCAACGGCTGGGCCGGCATGAACGGCGGTGACGGTGGCGACGGCGGCAGCATCATGGGCATCGGCGGCGACGGCGGCGACGGCGGCGCATCCTTTGACCTCCAGCCCGCGGGGAACGGCGGCCGCGGTGGCGACGCCAACGGCTGGTTCTTCGGCATCGCCGGCGATGGTGGTCGCGGCGGCAACGGCATCACCGGCGCCAGTGGAGCGGCCGGCGACTGGAATATCGACTACGGCAACGGATATGGCAACGGCCAGGACGGCGGTGTCGGCGGCGGCAACGGCGGCAACGGCGGCGACGGCGGTGACGCCAACGGGTTCCTGTTCGCCAGTGGCGGCAGCGGTGGAGATGGCGGTGACGGCGGTACCGGCGGTGTCGGTGGAGCCGGCGCCAACGGCGACGCCGCTCATCTCAGCGGCGGCACCGGCGGAACGGGCGGCACCGGCGGTGGTACCGGTGGCATCGGCGGTGCGGCCGGAGCCGGCGGCGGCGGATTCTTCGGACTCCTCGGCCACAGCGGCGTGGCGGGCAGTACCGGAAACCAGGGCAGCGGTGGCGACGGCGGGGCCGGCGGCATGGGATTCGGGCTCATCACCGGTGGCGCCTCCGGTACGGCGACCGGCGGGTCCGGTGGCGCCGGCGGATCCGGCGCGCAGTCGACCACTGCCGGAGCCGGACATGGCGGTGGCGGCGGTGGCGGCGGCGGTGGCGCCGTCCTCAGTGCCACCAATGGGGGAACCGTCGATGGCACCGCCACCGGTGGACAGGGTGGACGCGGCGGCAACGGCTCGGTGACCGCGGCCGGCGGCGACGGCGGAACCGGCGGCATCGGCACCGTTTCGGCCGACGGCGCGACCAGCAGCGCCGTCGGCACCGCCCGGGGCGGCGACGGCGGCAACTCGACCGGTACCGGCACCGGCGGCATGGGTGGTACAGCACTCGTGGGCGCAAAGCTGGGCGGAAAGGTGACCGACGCGAACGCCCGGGGTGGCAACGGCGGCTCCGGCACCGACGGCGGCAAGGGCGGCACGGGCGGTGCGGCCAACATCACCGCAGGTTTCGAGGGCGGCACCGGCGGCACCGCGTCGGGAACCGCGACCGGCGGCGCAGGCGGCGACGCGACGGGTGCGGGCAGCCTCGGCGGCAACGGCGGGTCCGGCAACATTCAGGCCGGCTTCGTCCGAACGGGCATCGGCGGAAACGACGGCACAGCTGATGGCACCGCGACCGGCGGTGACGGCGGGAACGCCACCGGCGGCGGCCATGGCGGCACGGGCGGCATCGGCAGCGTGGTCGCGGGCGGCACCGGCGCGGAGGCCGAGGGCAACGGGTTCGGCGGTGACGGCGGCGACGGCTTGGCCGGTGGTACCGGCGGCAACGGCAGCAGCGGACAGGTCGGCGCCTTCGCCGAGGGTGCGTATGCCGGCGGCACCGCTCGCAGCGGCGACGGCGGTGACGCCACCGGTACCGGCAGCGTCGGCGGCAACGGCACCATCGGCAACATCCAGGCCTTCGGCAAGGACAGCGCCGCCAGCGGCAACGCCACCGGCGGTGACGGCGGTACGGCCACCAACGGTGGCCATGGCGGCACCGGCGGTCAGGGCCGCATCGTCGCCAATGCCACCGGCAGCAAGGCCACGGACAGCACCGCGACCGGCGGCGACGGCGGTAACGCCACCACCAACGGCAGCACCGGTGCCCTCGGCGGACAGGCCTATGTCTTCGCCGGCACCCTCAGTGATCCCAACAGCGGCGGGGACATCACCGGCAGCACCGCCGTCGGCGGCGACGCTGTCAACGGGCAGGGCGGCATCGGCATGGTCGAGGCGATCAACGGCACCATCGCCGACAGCAGCGCCACCGGCGCCGACGGGAATTCCGGCGGTCTGGGCGGTTACGCCACGGTGAGCGCCACCAACGGCGGCAGCATCTCCGACAGCCACGCGACCGGCGGCACCAACAGCGATACCGCTGTCGGCGGGAACGCCACCATCACCGCGACCGGGACGGGCAGCACCGTGGCCGACACCGACGCCACCGGCGGTAATGCCGGGATCGGTGATGCCAATGGCGGTATCGGTGGCAACGGTGGTGCGGCCACCGTCACCGCGAGCAACGGTGGCGGTGTCACCACCGCCACCGCCACCGGCGGCAAGGGCGGCAACGGCACTGTTGGCGGGCACGGTGGTGCCGGCGGTGAGGGCATCGTTTCGGCCACCTCCGCCGGGAGCACCGCCAGCGGCGCGGGCACCGGCGGCGCGGGCGGCGACGGCAGCAATGGCGGCACCGGCGGTGCCGGCGCCCAGGGCGGAGTCGTCGCGCAGCGGACCAGCAGCACGGCCGACGGCACGGGTATCGGCGGTGGCGGCGGAACCGCCGACGGCATCGGCAGCACCGGCGGCAACGGTGGCGGCGGCTGGGTTCAGACCGGGCTCTACGCCGGCCTCGGCGACAACAGCAAGGCCAGCGGGTACGCCCGGGGCGGTGCCGGTGGCGATGCGACGACCGGCGGCCACGGCGGCGCCGGCGGGTTCGCCACCGTGCTTACTACCGGAAATGCCTCTACCGCAAGCGGTTCCGCGTATGGCGGTGCCGGCGGCGACGGCTCCACGAGCGGTACCGGCGGCGGCGGAGCGCGCGCTCAGGTCGTAGCCAAGGGCAACTCGTCCAAGGCCGGCGGCACCGCCACCGCCGGTGACGGCGGGAACGGCATCGGTGCCGGCATCGCGGGCGGCAACGGCGGTCAGGCCATCATCAGCGCGGGACAGTCGTCCGGCACCGGCGGCGCCAACAGCGTCGCCGAGGGCACCGCCACCGGCGGTGACGGTGGCACTGGTCAGAACGGTGTCAATGGCGGCGCCGGCGGTGGCGGCACCATCACGGCCAGGGGCCTGAACGACTCCATCACCGGCAGCACCGCGACCGGCGGCGACGGCATCACCGGGACCAACGGCAACAACGCCTCGCTCAACACCAGCCTGGGCAAGATCACCGACAGCTCCGCTACTGCGGGCGACAGCACCGACGGGGCCGTCGGCGGCGGTGCGAGCATCGATGTCACCGGTGGTGTGAACGGTGAAGTCACCAACACCCACGTCGCCGGCGGCGATGCGGGCAGCGGTAAGACTGGTGGCATTGCGTCGGTGACGGTCACCGGTGGCGCCAAGGTCACCGATACCTCCGTGACCGGCGGCAAGGGGTCTGACAGTGCAGTCGGCGGCAACGTCACCGTCTCCGCTTCAGGCACCGGCACCACCGTCACCAACGCCACGGCCACCGGCGGCAACGCCGGAACCGGTGACGCACTCGGTGGTACCGGCGGCAGGGGTGGCGACGTCAAGATGACCGCCGACACCGGTGGTCACATCGGAACGGCAGACCATGCGGCGATCGCCACCGGTGGCAACGGCGGCAACGGAACCAACGGCGGCACCGGTGGCGCCGGCGGAACCAACGGCGCCGGCGCCGGTCAGACGGAATTCTTGGCCCGAAATGGCGGCACCGTCTACGGCGAGGTCCGTGGTGGGCGTGGCGGTGACGCTGACGGTGTCGGGAACACGGGCGGCGAAGGCGGGTTCGGTTACATGAGTGCCGGCCGGGACAACCTGGTCGTGTCCGGCCCCAGCGGCAACCTGACCATCGCGCCCGGGAACAATTCCCTGGCCCACGGGACCGCGGTGGGCGGCGACGGTGGGTCCGCCAGCGGCACAACGGGTTCCAAGGGCGGCAACGGAAGCCGGGTGGCCATCAATGCCGCCGGCCAGAATGCCAAGGTCGACGGCACCATCAGCATCACCGGCGGCAAGGGCGGTAACGCCACCAACGGCGGTACCGGCGGTGGAGATTCAGGCATCTCGTCGATCAGCGCGCTGGGGCCGAACGCCACAGTCACCGGTGTCACCGCAACCAGCGGGAGCGGCGGCGACGGGAACAACGGCGGCACGGGCGGCAAGGGCGGCTACTTCCAGATCGGCGCCTACAGCTTCACTGATATCAACGGTGCCACCTACGCCAACAACACGGTCACGACCGGCGGCGGTGGTGATGGCACCGGCGTCGGGTTCACCGGTGGCAACGGCACCAACTTGACGCAGTCGGGGTCGTTCGCGGGCGTCCCGGCTACGGCCACTCCAGGAAGCCCCGTCACCGGCAAGACGGTCACCACGACCGCCGGAACGGACAGCCCGTAGTCACCAGCACGAAAGCAGAGGCCCCGCACACCCTCCCCTGGTGTGCGGGGCCTCTGCCTGTCGGCACCTATACGACGCGCAGATCGCCTGGAATCTTGCCCGGGTCTCGCCAGAATGCGTCGTGGACAAAGCGATTGAACAGATCCGGCGGCAGGATGGTGTCGCGTGGTTCGGCTTTCACCTGGCCACGCACGGTGTGCAGCCCGGGCGTCCCGGCGCGTTCGTCGAATTCGCTGACGTCGTAATCGATATGGCCGAAGTCGTGCTCGAAGACCGGCTCCCCGATGAATTCGTAGATGGTGTGCATGACCTTGGCCGGCTCGGCGGTCAAGGTGTCGTACTGCACCACCAGCAATCGGTCGCGTTGAGCGCCGTAACACGCCTGTTTGAGGGCGTCGTAGGGACCGCCGACCATGCCGTCCTGCGAAGCGACGTCGTTGGCCCTGGTGTAGACCGTGCCGCCGGTGCTGTAGTTGAAGATCGACGACGGACTGAAGACGTTGCGCTGGACGAGGCGCTCGATGCTGTCGATCACCCAGGGCAATTCACGAACGCAGGCAATGACTTTCGCCTCCGGGAACAGCTGCGCGATCGCGGGCATCCGCGCGCACCAGCCACGGTTGGTGTCGAAGACGACCTGGGCGGCGCAGTCGGAGTAGTAGCTGTCGAACAACCCGCGCAGGATGCGCTCCCGCTTGGCGTCGTCGAGGAACACCGAGAACTCGTTGCGGGCGCTCATCTGGGCGACCAGCGCGTCGAACAGCCCGGCCAATGGACCCGACATCCCGGCCTGAAAGCGCGGATTCTGTCGCAGCAGCGCGGCCAGCAATGTTGACCCCGATCGCGGTAGACCCGAGATGAAATGAAGCGCCGTCACCGTTGTCCTTCCGCCCGCAATCCGTCGAACACCACCGACGTGACCCGCTCGGCCACGTCGGCGTTGTAACTCTGCATCGCCTGGCAGCCGACCAGGAGTGCCTTCACGTCCGCGACCGTCACGTCGCCTCGCGCCGTGCCCGCGCGCTGCGCCGCGGCCAGCAGGTCGCCGAGGACCGACAGGTACTCGCCTTCGGCCTCGGGCACCACAGTGTTGACGTCGATGCCCGATCCGGCGAGAGCGTCGACCAGTCCGCGGTCCGCCGCACCCCACTGCAGCACCATCGACCGCAGGAATGCGAACAAGGCGTCGGCCGGGTCGGCCTCGGCGAGCAAGGTCCGCCCCTCCTCGACGACGCCGCGGATCCGTTCGGCGATCACGGCCTGGAACAGCGCCTCTTTCGTCGGGAAGTGGCGATAGACGGTGCCCGCACCCACCCCGGCCCGGCGGGCGATCTCGTCGATGGGCACGGCCAGTCCGTCGGCCGCGAAAGTCTCGTAGGCGACCTCCAGTACCCGGGCGCGGTTGCGCGCCGCATCCGCACGCATTCGCCATCACCTCACAAACCTGCCAGCGTCGAACCATTGACAAAGCGGGGCGTACGTTCCGTATATTCGAACGCAACCGGAGTACTCACTCCGTTTAGCCCTCTAGGAGTCTCTCATGACCAAGTGGACCACCGCCAAGATTCCGGACCAATCGGGCCGCACGGCAGTCGTGACCGGCGCCAATACCGGCCTCGGGCTCGAAACCGCCAAGGCGCTGGCCGCCAGGGGCGCACACGTCGTCCTGGCTGTACGCAACGTGACCAAGGGCGAGGCCGCCGCCGAGTGGATCTCGCGGTCGGTGCCCGACGCCGACCTGGAGCTGCAGCGCCTCGACCTGGGATCGCTGGCCTCGGTGCACGAAGCCGCCGACGAGATCAGAACCAAGCACGAACGCATCGACCTGCTGATCAACAACGCCGGCGTGATGACGCCGCCCAAGGAGACCACCGCCGACGGCTTCGAACTGCAGTTCGGCACCAACCATCTCGGACACTTCGCCCTGACCGGCCTCCTGCTCGACCGCCTTCTGCCGGTTGTCGGCTCACGGATCGTGACGGTCAGCAGCATCGGCCACCGCTTCTCGCGCGGCATCCGGTTCGAGGATCTGCAGTGGGAACGCAGCTACAACCGTCTCCAGGCCTACGGCCAGTCCAAGCTCGCCAATCTGCTGTTCACCTATGAACTGCAGCGCCGCCTGATCGGGCAGCACACCACGGCTCTCGCCGCGCACCCCGGCGGATCCGACACCGAACTGGCGCGCCATCTACCCGGCCCGGTGCAGCGCGCCGTCCCGCTGCTGCGTCCGCTCTTCCAGGAGGCCGCGATGGGCGCACTGCCGACGCTGCGCGCGGCGACGGATCCGGCCGCCCTCGGCGGGCAGTACTACGGCCCCGACGGGCTCGGCGAGCAGAAGGGTTACCCGAAGCTGGTGACCTCCAACGAGCGTTCCTACGACCTCGAGCTGCAGCGCCGCCTGTGGGCGGTGTCCGAAGAGCTGACGGGCGTCACCTTCCCGGTGTTGCAGGACGCGCGCGCCTGAAGGCCCGTCATTCTCTTCGCCGATTTCGACACCAGGGCAGTTCCGGCACGCTTCGAACAACCCTGGTGTCGATCTCGACGCAAACGACCACACCGCGTCTAGGCTGGCGCTCGTGTCGTTCTGGGATCCCAGGAATGTGCCGCTCTATCCCCCGGCTCGTTACACGAAGGACGAGCCCGAAGTCAGCGCCTGGCTGAAGCGCGGCGACGAGCCGCCCGACTACGACTCATTGGGCCTCGTCAAGTACCACTATCTGGCCAACCAACAGCAGACCAACGGCGACTATGGGCTGTACCGCGTCGACATCAGCCCGCAGGGCGGCGGCCCCGGCCCGCATTTTCACCGGGCCATGTCGGAGGCCTTCTTCGTCCTGTCCGGCACCGTAAAGCTGTTCGACGGGAACGACTGGCGCGACGGCAACCAGGGCGATTTCCTGTATGTCCCGCCGGGCGGAATCCACGGCTTCCGCAATGAGGCCGACGCGCCGACGTCCCTGTTGATGTTGTTTGCTCCCGGCGCCCCGCGGGAGGCCTATTTCGAAGGGTTCGCTCAGTTGGCCGACCTCACCGACGAGGAACGCGCCGAGTGGTTCGTCAACAACGACAACTACTTCCTCTGACCGTGAACCGCTGGCTGGCTCTCGCCTGCGCCGCGCTGGCGTCCACGGTGCTCGCTGGATGCGTGGACGATCGAGGCAGTGAAGCCCAGTCGGTCGGCGCAAAGATCCGCGAGCTACCCGGCATCGACACCGTCGAGGTCGACTACAAGAACGACTTCACCAACGGCGAGTTCTTCAACCTCGACGTCGGGCTGACCCCCGCAGCCACCACCGAACAGGCCCAGGATGTGGTCCCCACGTTCGTGTCGGCCGCGCACGGCGTCGAGTTCGACACTTACTACACCGTGCTGGAGATCGGCAACGACAAGGGCAGCGTGACGCTGCGTCCGCTGTCCGGCACGGGCACCGATGTGGTGGCGCAGTGGTTCGACGTGATGTCCTCCCCCGTGGTCGAACGCGTCGCGATGGGCGCCGACCACCCCGCGATCGTGACGCTGCGCCAACCCGTCGACACCGGCGCGGCAGAGGAGTTGCTGCGTCGGCACCCGGACCTCGGTGATGCGCAGTGGCTGCTGCAGGTGCCCAAGACGAGGTCGCTCGAGGTGACCAGCACCTACACCTCGTACGGCGTGATCCCCGACGCTGCCACGCAACAGGCCTGGACCGAGATCGTCCGGATCGCCGGGCCGCATCTGGTGATGGGCGAATTCGGCACCGACCCGACCACAGACCGTCCGGTCTCAAGTCTCGCGATCAGCATGAAGCCCAACACCAAGCCTCGGGACGACGAGATCGCCAACGCTGTCGCAGCCGCTCTGGCCGAGCTCGACCGACCCGTCGACCTGATCGTCAAAGGCGGCCACCAATGGGTGGAGATCACCGTCGGCGGCTGTTTCCGGCACGACAAGGCACACGTGGCGTCCGTCCTCGAGACCGAGCTGGCCCGCGAGTACGAACGATGCTGAGCGTTTGCTCCATCGCGGCGGGAGCGCGGAGTGAATACGGCACGCGACGGGTGAGCGAACGAGCCGGGCCGGCGGCAGACAACCAGCTCGGCGAGCGACACGCCCGGCGAGCTCCTGCAGATATGCGCCGACGTAACGCGCTGGCCTAGACTGCATTCCGACGGAGAGGAGTCCTAGGGTGCGGGCTGATGCAGCGCCCAGCACCCAGGCACTTCGGGGCTGGCAGCGCAAAGCGCTGGTGAAATATCTGACGGCAAAACCGCGGGACTACCTCGCGGTCGCCACCCCTGGCGCAGGGAAGACGACGTTTGCGCTGCGGATCGCGGCCGAACTGCTCAACGACCGCACGGTCGACGCGATCACCGTGGTGGTGCCCACCGAACACCTCAAGATCCAGTGGGCCGAGTCGGCGGCACGCAACGGCATCGCACTGGATCCGCGGTTCAGCAACTCCGACTCGCAGACCTCGGCCGAGTACCACGGCGTCGTCGTCACCTATGCCCAGGTGGCCAGCCACCCCACCCGGCACCGGGTGCGCACCGAGAACCGTCGGACACTCGTCATCTTCGACGAGATCCACCACGGCGGCGACGCGAAGAGTTGGGGCGACGCGATGCGCGAGGCCTTCGACGACGCGACGCGGCGCCTCTCCCTGACCGGTACCCCGTTCCGCAGTGACGACAGCCCGATCCCGTTCGTCAACTACGAGCCCGACGAGGCCGGGTTCCAGCGCTCGCAGGCCGACCACGTGTACGGCTATTCCGACGCGCTGGCCGACGGTGTGGTCCGGCCCGTGGTGTTCCTGGCCTACTCGGGTGAGGCCCGCTGGCGTGACAGTGCCGGCGAGGAGCACGCGGCGCGCCTGGGCGAGCCGTTGACCGCCGAGCACACCGCGCGGGCCTGGCGCACCGCGCTGAACCCGACGGGCGAGTGGATGCCCGCGGTCATCGCCGCCGCCGACAAACGGTTGCAGCAGAAGCGTCAGCATGTGCCCGATGCCGGCGGCATGATCATCGCCACCAACCAGACCACCGCCCGTGCCTACGCCGATCTGCTCACGAAGATCACCGGCGAGGTGCCCACCGTGGTGCTCTCCGACGACCCGAGCGCGTCCGACCGGATCAGTCAGTACTCGGCGAGCACCAGCCGATGGCTGGTCGCGGTCCGCATGGTGTCCGAGGGCGTCGACGTGCCGCGGTTGTCGGTCGGCGTGTACGCCACGAGCGCCTCGACTCCGTTGTTCTTTGCACAGGCCATCGGCCGGTTCGTGCGCTCGCGCCGCCCCGGTGAGACCGCGAGCATCTTCCTACCGTCGGTGCCCAACCTGCTGCTGCTGGCCAGCGAGATGGAGGCCCAGCGCAACCACGTCCTGGGCAAGCCGCACCGCGAATCCGACGGGCTGGATGACGAGGCGCTCGAAGCTGCCGAGAAGCGCAAGGACGAGAAGGGCGAGCTCGAGAACGGCTTCGAGTCGCTGGGCGCCGACGCCGAGCTGGATCAGGTCATCTTCGACGGCTCCTCCTTCGGCACCGCGACGCCGGCCGGCAGCGACGAGGAGGCCGACTATCTGGGCATCCCCGGCCTGCTCGATGCCGAGCAGATGCGGGACCTGTTGCGGCGCAGGCAGGATGAGCAACTCACCAAACGCACGGCCGAGGCCGCGGTGTCGGGTGGTCCGCCGCCGTCGCGCACCACGCACGGCCAGTTGCGCGAGTTGCGTCGTGAACTCAACGCGTTGGTGACCATCGCGCATCACCGCACCGGCAAGCCGCACGGTTGGATCCACAACGAGCTGCGCCGCATCTGCGGCGGTCCGCCGGTGGCCGCCGCGACCACCGATCATCTCAAGGCCCGCATCGAGGCCGTGCGCACGCTGAAGGCCTGACACAGGCCGGACGCGGCGTTCGATCGCAATAAAATCTGAGTCCCTCAAACTCCCCCGAGACTCAACTGGAACTTGTTACAGTCGGCCAATTGCGTTCTGTTGCAGCCAGAACAGTTGGGGGAGAGGCTATGCCGACGACATCCGCTACCACTGGAGGGGCCCGCTTCATCGGGCGAGTGGGCACGCTCGCGGTCGCACTGGGAATAGGCGTGGCGATGGCCAACGGCACCGCGATCGCGTCCGCCGAAACCGGTGGTTCGGACTCGTCGGGAACACATTCAAAGGCGACCGGCAGCACCAAGACGGACAGCTCGGCGCCGAAGAAAGGCCCCCGCAAACCGTCCTTCTCCGACCCGCAGAAGCTGGCGAAACGGGTCAGCGACGCAGCCGCCAAGGTGGAGTCCGCTCTCGGTAGTTCGAAGATCGGCGAGCGTCGTTCGTCGGCAGCATCGACCGACCGCAAGACGGAGGGCAAGGACCGTAAGTCCAGCAGAGCCACCACAAAGTCCACGGCGGCCGACGCCGTCGAGAACGCGGCCGACAATGTGCGACAGTCGGTGTCGCGGGCATTCACCAAGGCCACCGACACGCCCCGTAAGCTGTCGGCCGCACTGGACAACCGGCCGCAGGCCGCCGCGGCCGAGGCTGCCGCGCCGCTGGAAACACTGACGGTCGTCACCAAGACGGTGGCGAAAGATGTTGTAGATCGCCTGATTCCGGTGTCAGCACGCACGCAGGCTCCTGCGGCGCAGTCCATACCGGAGATCGTGGCGGCGGCCACGGAGCGGCTCAAACCGCGTCTCCCGGAGACGCCGGTGAGCCCGCTGCAGGACCTCGGGTTGGCGGCGCTGCTGGGCTGGTCGCGCCGCGACGGCACCCAGGGCCTCGTCCCCATCGGGCGCGTCACCACACCCGAAGCGACCTCGCAGGTGACTCCGGAGGTGACCTCCCAGGTGACCACGCAGGCGACGAGCATATTGGCCACCGAGGACCAGCTCGCAGCCGAACAGCAGGTCGGCCAGATCGTCAATACGCCAATCGTTCAGCTGGCCAAGGTGGTCCTGATGGCGGCCTGGTACGTCGAGGCGGCCAAGAACTTCGCGACCGTCGGCGGCCCCGACTTCACCAATTTCTCGCAGCTCAACGCGGCCGCCACCGAGTTCGCCAACCAGTCGGCGACAGAGTTCCTGCTGCTGAATTCCAACGATCCGAAGCTGCTGCTGCAGGTCAACCCGCCGCACAGCTGGAACGGGCAGGACGCCGGCGGCACCCGGATCTGGTACGACAACCCCGATACCGTCTACCGCTTCACGGGTATCAACGGCGCCTCGACCTACATGATCGAGGGCAAGGTCGCGGGGTATGACCCGGCCGACCCGAGTACCCACCCTACTTCTGCGAACACCAATTTCAGTGTGCTCACCGGAATCAACGGGGTCACCGCCGCCAATCTCAACGGCGAGGAACTGAGTATCCGGGACGACGGCACGTTCACCATCGTGGTGAGTCCCGATGGGGCACCGGCCAACCCCGAGAAAGGGATGAACTACATCCAGGCCCCGGCCAACTCGACCATCCTCGCCACCCGAAACACCTTGGGCGACTGGAACACCGAGACTCCCATGACGCTGACCATCGAGAAGACGGCTGGGCCGCCCAGCAGCTTGTTCAGCCAGATCGGCGGATTCGCCATTCCGGTCATCGGCGAGGCGGTGGTGAAGAACCCGCTACTGATGTCGCTGGTGTCGATCGTCCCGGCGTTCGACAAGGCCCCGCTGCTGCTGTCGTCCACCGAGACCGCCCTGCTGATGCTGGTGACCGGCATCAACGGCGAGAACACCTACATGTCCGTGGCGACCGCCACCGGCCAGCCCAACACGCTGTCCCAGCCGCAGCACAACGCACAGTTCCTCTCAACGCAGTTGCAGAGCGCCGGCTACTTCCAGCTCAAGGACGACGAGGCGATGGTCATCACCGTCGATCCCGGTGATGCCGAGTACTTCGTGGTGCCGGTGACCAACGACTGGACCATCACCAACGACACCCGCAACCAGCAGACCAGCCTGAACAACAGCCAGGCCATCAAGAACGCGGACGGCACGTACACCATCGTCGTGTCGAAAAGCGATCCCGGCGTGGCGAACTGGGTGTCCACCGGCGGACTGAACCAGGGCACCATCTCGATGCGTTTCCAGGGTGTGGACCCGGATGCCACGAACATGCCGAAGGTGACGACGCGAGTGGTGAAGGCGTCGGAAGTCCCGGACATCGTGAACGACCCGAACGATCCCAACTACAACCCGGACCAGCTCGACTACGACCGCGCGCAGCAGATCGCCGACCGCCAGGCCGGGTACGACCGCCGCTACACGGTGTAGGAGGGCGCTTCCCCTCGGGCCCCTGCGCGCCGATTTCTACGCAGGGGTCGTCCCGCCGAAGAATCGCGACCCTGGTGTGGAAAACGGCGCGGCCGGAGCCGCCCGAGCGGCCAAAACGGCGCAGCCAAAACACCGCGGCCTACAAGCCCAGCAGCTCCGGCAGATCGGCCACCGAGTCGATGACGTGGTTGGGTTGCATCGCGAATTCGTCTGCGGCCCAACGGTCCAACGTGGCCTGGCGGAACTTGCCGGTGCGTACCAGCACGCCGGCCATGCCCACCACCTGGGCGGCCAGCACGTCGTTGTTCAGGTCGTCGCCGATCATGTACATCTCCTCGGGGTCGACGCCGAGGCGGTTGGCCGCAGCCAGAAACCCTTCCGGGGCGGGCTTGCCGACGGCGGTGGCCTTGCGGCCCGAGGTCTCTTCCATCCCTGCCAGATACATGCCGGTGTCGACCCGCAGTCCGTCGGTGGTGTTCCACGCGGTGCTGCGGTGCATGGCCACGACGGGCACGCCCTGGGCCATCCAGTCGTAGACCCAACTGAGCGTGAGGTGGTTGTACTCCGGCCCGGCGCCGCCGAGCAGCACCACGTCGGGGGTGTCGGGTGCGGCAGGTCCGGTGAACTCGCTCGAATACACCACGTCGACGCCGGGCATGTCCTCACCGATTTGCCCGCTGTTGACCAGGAAACATCGGGCGCCGGGATAGCGGTCGCGGACGTATTCGGCGGTCAGGGCGGCCGCGGTGATCACCTCGTCGGCCGCGACGTCCATTCCGGCGGCGGTCAGCAGGTCGGCGATCTGCGCGCGGGTACGGGTGGTGGTGTTCGTCAGATAGGACCGGGCGATCTGCCGCCCGGCCAGCATCCGCAAAGTTTCCGCCGCGCCGTCAATGGGCTGCCAGGAGGTCACGAGCACACCATCGATGTCGAACAGCACTCCACCGATAGCCATGCAGCGACAGTAAACGTCCGCGAACTCAGCGCAACTCGGGGCCTGCCGGTCCGACGGCCCACCCATTGTCGGCCACCCAGGGCGAGGCGGCCGCCGCGACCGGCCAGGCTTGTTCGGCGGGGATGTCGAGCACGGCGTAGCGCTTCTGCCCCGCGGCCGTCGCGGCGATCAGCGTGGCCACCCCCGCGCGACGCTGAAAATACGTCTGCCGCACCGTCCACCCGATGATCCCGGCGGTATCGAGGTGGTCGCGGCGGCGCTCGAGGCTTCCGGTGCGGGCGACGAGCCAGCCGTCGCGCACCAGGTGGCCCAGCGAACGTGCCCGGTCCGCGGCCACCAGGCAGGCGCACACCAGGAGCAGCACCCAGAGCACCCACGCCCATACCGGCACCCCGACCACCGCCATCGCCGCGCCGGCCGCCATCGGCAGCGTCAGGGCACGAGTCCATCGCCGTCGCACCGCGGCCGGACCGTGGGCAACCAGTGGTGCGTCCACAATGCCGGGGTTGTCGATCAGCTCCGCCAGCACGGTCCTGGCGGTGTCGGCCGGGCAGGGCGGCAGCAGGAGCGACGCCTCCCCCGCCCCACCGACACCGGTCATCACCGCGTCGAGGCGGGCGCCGCCCAGGGCCCGCACCGGCAGTGGTTCACGCAGGGTGCCGCCGCGCAGCCGCCGCATGTCGTAGGTGTGCTCGCGCAGCCGCAGCAGGCCGTGCTGCAGGTGGAGCGCTCCGCCCTTTCCGGGAATGTCCCTGCGGGTCAGCACCAGGTTTCCGTAGGTCAGCAACGACCTCAACACCGAGAGAAGCACCGACAGGACGAGGATGACGAGTACACCGAGGCCCACGCCGACGACCAGGCCCAGCCGCTCAGCGGTGGCGATACCGGACTGGGCCAGTGGCGAATCCTGCAGTTTGTCAAGCATTCCGGTTTGCGCGATCACCCCGTACGCGCCCGAGATCATCAGCAGCCCGGTGAAACTCAGCGGGCTGTAGCGCAACCAGGAAGGCTGCCAGCGGGCCAGCTCCCGGCCTGCCGGTGCATCGGCGGCCGGGACGGCATCGGCCAGCAGGATCGCGCGCAGCCGCGGCACCTGCTGTGACTCAACCGCGTCGAGAGCAAACTCGGTGTCGCCCTTGGCCTCCCGTCCGGTGCTGATCCTCAGCACCGTCAGTCCGAACAGCCGGTGCAGCAGCCGGGCTTCGGTGGATACCGACCGGATCCGGTTGCGTGGCACCGACAACACCTTGCGGTGCAGCAGCCCGGTACGCAGTTGCACCTCGTCGGGTTCGATGCGGTAGCTGGTGGTGAACCATCGCGCCAGACCGACCGCGATGGTCAGGGCGATCGCCGCGATCGTCCACCAAGAGTTGCCGGTGGCCGAACCGAGCACCACCGCACCGATCAACAGCGGAATCTGTTGCAGGACTTCATGTACCGGATGGACAAGCAGCATGCGCGGGCTCAGCCGCTGCCACTGGAGCTGGACGGCCGGCACGCTCATGTGGCGTCCTGTTCGCCGATCGCCGCGATGTCGGTCAACTGCGCCACCACCCGCTCGGCCACGTCGTCGTCGAGCGCCACGATCCGCACCGCGCCCGCCGACGATGCCGTCGTCACCGTCACGTTGGCCAGGCCGAACATGCGGTCCAGCGGGCCCCGGTAGGTGTCCACGGTCTGCACCCGGGAGATCGGCGCGATCCGCCGCTCCTGGACCAGCCACCCGGTGCGGGTGTACACCGCAGGGGTCCCGGACCCGACGTTGATGTCCCACCGGTGCACCCGGTAACGCCACATCGGGACCACCACGATGAAGAGCGCCGCGCCCAGGACCGTGACGACCGCGGCGGCGCCGTGCAGCCACAGCATCCGCTGGTCGATCGCGAACCAGATCAACTGCGCCAGTGTCAGAACCACCCAGGGGATGGCCGCGCCCAATGCCCACACCAGCGGCGCCTTGCGGCTGGGCCGCTGGGCGGGATCGATCAGATTCACTGGGTGAACACCGTCTTCCAGTCGTTCTTCATGTCGACGACGGTCCAGCCGTTCGGCCCGGCCTGCTGCAGTGCGGTGACCAGTTTCCCGGAGGACGGCGGATCGGCGTCGTAGGCGTACTCGCGCTCGGCATCGGTGTGGTGGATCAGGACGCCGAGGCTGGGCCGCGGGTTGTCGATCGTGGTGTATTCCAGCATGGCCTGGTCACCATCGCTGTTGCCGACAGCCAGAATCGGCCTGCGCCCGACGAACTCGTGAATGCCCGACGGCTTGCCGGCCTTGTCGTCGACGAAGACGTAGTCGAGGGTCTTGACGAGTACCGGCTTGCCATCGCGCAGCTCGTATCTGGTGGTGCCGGTGGAACCCACCACCTGCTCGGGTGGGATGCCGTACACCCGCTGCGAGAACACGCGCATGAAATCCGCACCGCCGCCGGAGACGATGAAGGTACGGAACCCGTTGGCGCGCAGGTAGGACAACAACTGCTGTTGCGGTTCGTAGGTGAGCTGGTCGTAGGGCTTGTCGAATCGAGGATGCCGGGCGGTTGCCATCCAGTCGGTCACCCGGTGGTTGAACTCGTCGGTGGTCATCCCGGAATGGGTGAGCGCCAGCACGTGCAACAGTCCCTCGTGCCGGTCACCCGCGAGCAGGGTGGCCACGTCCCCTTTGAGCGCCGCCTGCACCATCGGGTCGGCGGCCAGTGCCGGCTCGTGCGGTGCCCGCCGTTTGAGCTCGTCGAAGACGAACGCCGCCTGGAACGGCAGCGGCGCTTCTGCCCACAGCGTCCCGTCGTTGTCGAACACCGCGATGCGGTCTTCCGGTGCGACGAATTCGGGCGTGCCCTGCGTGGTTGTCCGCTTGACGAACTCGGTGAGGGAATTCTTCGCCGAGGTGTCGTTCCACGCGGACAACGGATCTGCGGCATCGTCGTTCGACGAACAGCCGGTCAAGCACAACAGCACGGTCAGCAGGACCGCGGTCAGAGTGCGCATGGTTCCCACACTGCTATGGCGCCGAGGTGCCGTCCAGCACCGGACTCACCGAGCCGGATACTCGGCCGTCATCTTCCGCAGGTACGGGCAGTCCTGGGCGGGATTCTCATCCGGACAGGTCAGCAGGTGCTCGAGGTGCTCCTTGGCGTTGGCCAGCCGATCCTGTTGCCGCTCAATCTCCCCGAGGCGGTCGCGCACGGCGTCGCGCCAGTCGCCCTTACCCGCGGTGAGAATTGCCTCGATCTCGTCCAGACTCATGAGGCCGCTTTCCCGCCATATCTTGATCAGCCCGATCCGGTGGAGTTGTTCCGGACCGTACAACCGCCAGCTGGACCTGCGTTGGCCCGGAAGGAGCAGGCCGCGCTTCTCCCAGTACCGCAGCGCCGATTCGGCCAGACCGAACCGTCGCGCGGCCGCACCGATGCCGATGAAGTCGTCGCCACTCATGTCACCCCGCATTCATGGCTTGATCTAAAGCCCGGTTGAAGTGCTCTTGTTAGGTAACCCTAACTAACGATCGCGGAAAGAAAGGCTCTCCCATGGGCAACGAATACGTCGAGACCGTCATCATCGGCGCCGGTCAGCAAGGCTGCGGTGTGGCCGGCGCGATCCAGGACATCGGGCGCGCGGCGATCGTGTTCGAGAAGGGCGAGGTCGGCCAACGGTGGGCGCACGAAAGGTGGGACAGCCTGCTCGTCGGGAGCGGAAACCGATCGATCCGGCTGCCCGGGTGGGAATACGACGGCGACGACCCGTTCGCCCTGCCCTCGGGACCGCAGGTGGCCGGCCATCTGCGGCGCTATGTGCAGGACCGCAACCTGACGGTCCGTGAGCACACACCGGTGCAGGCCGTCGAGGGTCGGTTCAGTGTCTCCAACGAAGACGCGCGGTTCAGCACCCGCCTGCACGACGGCGAGACGGTGGAATCGCGAAACCTCGTCGCGGCCGTCGGCGGCTACGCCCAACCGCGCAAGCCCATCCTGTCCTGCGACATCGATTCGGCCATCCACCAAATCCATTCGTCCGACTACCGCAATCCCGGCTCGCTTCCGAGCGGCTCGGTCCTGGTGGTCGGCGCGGGCATCAGCGGCCAGCAGATCGCTGACGAACTGATCGACGCCGGTCGACGGGTGTTCCTGTCCGTGGGGCGGCACCGGGCCTGGCCCCGGCACTACCGCGGCCGCACCATCCATGAATGGATGCATGCGTTCTCGCTGTACGACGACTTCGTCACCGCAGGCGCCGACGACAGCACGCGACTCCCCGGATTGCCGGTGTGCGGCAACCGGCTCGGCACCGCCGAACTCAATCTCGGCACCCTGGCCGAAAAGGGTGTCGTGCTGGTCGGTTCGGCGCGCGGGGCACGTGGAAGCGAGCTGATGCTGGAGGACAACGTCATCGACATCGCTGAGGAATCCGCGCTCACATTCCGAGCGGTGATCAACAAGATCGACGCCGGGCTACGTGACCGCGGCTTCGTCGCCCCCGAGGCCGCAATCACACCCGCCGTGAATCTCGATGCGATCGAGGGTTTCGAGACCCGGCTCGACCTGGCTCACCACGACATCTCAACCATCTTGTGGTGCACCGGGTTCCGCCCTGACTACCGGATCCTGCCCGCTCATGCGCTCGACGAGAACGGGGCACCACTCCAGCAGGGCGGCATCCTGGGCGCCCTACCCGGCCTGTACTACGCGGGGCTGCCCGACGGTAGCTCGCTGGCCCGGACAGGCTTGGCCGCCGTCCCGGACAACAGCCGTTTCATCGCAAGCCAGATCCATGTCGATCACGTGATGCGGTCGAGGTCCTCGGCCTCCGTGATCGCGACAGTGTGAGGAGCAAGGGCACCCCCGTAGAGTTCGAGCCATGAGCGCCAATTCCAAGTGGACCGAGGCCGATGTCCCCGATCAGTCCGGACGGATCGCGATCGTCACCGGCTCCAATACCGGGCTGGGCTATGAGACCGCCCGCGTGCTCGCCGCCAAGGGCGCGCACGTCGTCGTCGCCGTGCGCAACCTGGACAAGGGCCGCGAGGCCGTCGACCGGATCACCGCGGCCGCGCCGAAGGCCGACCTCAAGCTGCAGCACCTCGACGTGGGCTCGCTGGACTCGGTCCGTAGCGCGGCCGACGAACTCAGGGGCGCCTACCCGCGGATCGACCTGCTGATCAACAACGCCGGGGTGATGTACCCGCCGAAGCAGACCACTGTCGACGGCTTCGAGTTGCAGTTCGGCACCAACCACCTCGGCGCATTCGCGCTGACCGGGCTGCTGCTCGATCATCTGCTGCCGGTCGACGGGTCGCGCGTCGTCGCGGTCGCCAGCGTCGCGCACCGCATCCAGGCCGCCATCCACTTCGACGATCTGCAGTGGGAACGCAGCTACAACCGGGTGGCCGCCTACGGGCAGTCCAAGCTGTCGAACCTCCTGTTCACCTACGAGCTCCAACGCAGGCTGGCTGCCAAGAACGAGCCGACCATCGCGGTGGCCGCCCATCCGGGAGTCTCGGCCACCGAGCTCACTCGCCACATCCCCGGCGCCGGTCTACCGGGTGTCGACCAACTCACTGCCCTGCTCGTCAACAGTGCGCTGAAGGGCGCCCTGGCCACTCTGCGCGCGGCCACCGATCCCGATGTTCGCGGCGGCCAGTACTACGGACCGGACGGATTCCGGGAAGTGCGCGGCTACCCCGAGCTCGTGACCTCCAGCAAGCAGTCCCACGACGAGGACCTGCAACGCCGGCTATGGACAGTGTCGGAAGAGCTCACCGGCGTCAGCTTCCCGGTGTGATGATGCGGACCGTCGAAGAGCACCAGCAGGTGGTCGCGGGACTGATCAAACCCCGTGCACCACAACATCTTCCGTTGAACGACACCCTCGGCCTGGTGCTGGCCGCCGACGTGGTCGCCCCGCTGTCGCTGCCCGGCTTCGACAACTCCGCGATGGACGGCTATGCCGTCGTCGCCGACGACGTGGCCGCCGCCACCGAGGATTCCCCGGTGCGGCTGCCCGTCGCCGAGGACATCCCGGCCGGCCGTACCGACCTGCTGACGCTGCAACCCGGGACCGTGCACCGCATCATGACGGGCGCACCGCTCCCGTCGGGTGCCACCGCGGTGGTGCCCGTCGAGGCCACCGACGGTGCGACGGACACGGTGACGATCCGCGCTGCGGCCCGGGAGAACCAGCACATCCGCCGCGCCGGCGAGGACGTCACCGCGGGCACCGCCGTCCTGCGCGCCGGTCAGGTGATCACTCCGGCCGCGCTCGGGTTGGCCGCCGCGCTCGGGCTGGCCACGCTGCCAGTGCTGCCGCCGCAGCGCGTCATGGTGATGTCCACGGGCACCGAGCTGGTGGCCCCCGGCACCGAGCTGAAGCCAGGGCAGATCTACGAGTCGAACGCGGTGATGCTGGCCGCAGCGGTCCGCGACGCCGGCGCGCAGGCCACCATCGCCCCGATGTCCGCCGACGACGTCGACGCCTTCCGAGCCGCGCTGGCGGCGCACGCCGCAGATGCCGATCTGATCATCACCACCGGCGGGGTCAGCGCCGGCGCGTACGAGGTGGTCAAGGACGCCTTGTCGGATCAGGTGGAGTTCGTCAAAGTCGCGATGCAGCCGGGCATGCCGCAGGGGGCGGGCACGGTCGACGGTGTTCCGATCATCACGTTGCCAGGCAACCCGGTCAGCGCGCTGGTGTCCTTCGAGGTGTTCGTCCGTGCGCCGCTGCGGGCGGCGATGGGCCAGGCCGAACCGGACCGGCCCCGGCGCACCGCGCAGCTGACCGAGGACCTGACCTCACCGCGCGGAAAACGGCAGTTCCGGCGGGGTGTGCTGACCGGGGATACGGTCAGCAGTTACGGTCCCCCCGCGTCGCATCATCTGCGTTGGCTCGCCTCGGCGAACTGTCTGTTGGTGATCGCCGAGGACGTCTCCGAACTTTCGGCCGGGTCGACGGTTCCCGTCTGGGACCTGAGCTAGCAATTCCGCCACCGGGCGCACGTAGAATCCTCCCGATGGCCAGACGCCCCGACCTCCAGCAGTCCGGACCAGAACGCCTCGTGGCGCTGGTGCGATCCAGTGTTCCGCCGATGCATTCGGCGGGATTGCCCTTCGTCGGCGCCAGCCTCGCCGTTGCGGCCCTGGGCCGCAAGCACCGGTGGGTGCGCCGGGCAGGCCTGGTGGCCGCCGGCGCCAACGCCGCGTTCTTCCGGCACCCGGCTCGGGTGGCGCCCACCCGCCCCGGAGTGGTGGTCGCGCCCGCCGACGGGTTGGTGTGCCTGATCGGGGACGCCGTCCCGCCGGCCGAACTGGGATTGCCCGACACCCCGCTGCCGCGGATCAGCATCTTCCTGTCGGTGCTCGACGCGCACGTACAGCGAGCCCCGATCGGCGGTGACGTCGTCGCTGTGCAGCACCGCCCCGGACGGTTCCACTCGGCCGAACTCGAAGCCGCCAGCGAGGACAACGAGCGCAACAGCGTCGTGATCCGCACTCCGGACGGCACCGAGGTGATCGCCGTGCAGATCGCCGGTCTGATCGCCCGGCGCATCGTGTGCAACGCCCGGGTCGGCGACAAACTGGCCATCGGCGAGACGTACGGCCTGATCCGCTACGGCTCCCGGCTGGACACCTACCTTCCTGCCGGTTCGAAACTGCTCGTTACCCCCGGTCAGCGGACGCTGGCCGGAGAAACCGTCCTGGCGGAGTTGCCATGATCAAGCCGCGCATGAGGCCCCCGTCGTTGATCAAGGGCCGCATGAAGCCGCCGCCGTTCTCCGTGCGAATGCTGCCGAGTGCGATGACGGTGGCCGCGATCTGCCTGGGCCTGTCGGCGGTGAAGATGGCGCTCGACGACCGGCCCACCGAGTCGATGGCGTTCTTGGCGGTCGCGGCGATCCTCGACGCGCTGGACGGCCGGGTGGCGCGGATGCTCAACGCCACCTCCAAGATGGGCGAGGAGATCGATTCCCTCGCCGATGCGGTCAATTTCGGTGTGGCACCGGCGTTCATCATCTACGGCACCATGCTGTCGCACTCGCGGATCGGGTGGATCGTGGTGCTGCTGTACGCGGTGTGCATCGTGTTGCGGCTGGCGCGGTTCAACGCGCTGCTCGACGTGGATCAGCCTGCGTACGAGAAGGAGTACTTCGTCGGCATGCCCGCCCCGGCGGGCGCCATCGGCGTGATCGGTCTGCTGGCCGCCAAGATGCAGTTCGGCGAGGGGTGGTGGACCAGCGAGTGGGCCGTGTCGATCTGGGTGATCGGTGTCTCGCTCCTGGTGGTCAGCCGGATCCCGATGCGCAAGATCCACACCTTCTCGGTGCCGCCGAACATGGTGGCGCCGTTGCTGGCATTGGTCGCCATCGGTGTGGCGGCGTCGGTGTTCTACGGCTACATCGTGATCATGGTGATCATCGTGGCCTACGTCATCCACATCCCGTTTGCGATACGCACCAAGAAGTGGGTGGCCAGCCACCCCGAATCGTGGGACGACAAGCCGCAGCAGCGCCGTGCCACGCGGCGCGCGATTCGCCGGGCCCAGCCGCACCGGCGGTCGATGGCGCGCCTGGGGCTGCGGAAGCCGGGTCGCTGACATGTCGCAGCTCGAGGCCGAAGAGGATCAACCGCTCGGGCATCTGCGCCTGACGGCACGACTGAATACCTCGGCGCTCGACTCGCGCCGTGGTGTGGTCCGGCTACATCCCGAGGCCATCGCCGCCCTCGGGCTCCGCGAGTGGGACGCGGTGTCGTTGACCGGATCCCGTACCACCGCCGCCGTCGTCGGCCTCGCCCCCGGCGGCACCCCCACCGGGACCGCCCTGCTCGACGATGTGACGCTGTCCAACGCCGGGGTGCGGGAGAACGCCACTGTCATCGTGGCGCCGGTGACGGTGTACGGCGCCCGGGCGGTCACGGTGACCGGATCCAAACTGGCGACCGATTCGATCTCGTCGGCGACGCTGCGCCAGGCGCTGCTGGGCAAGGTGATGACTGTCGGCGACACGGTGTCGCTGCTCCCCCGCGATCTGGGGCCGGGCACCTCGACGTCGGCGGCCACCGCGGCGCTGGGCTCGTCGGTGGGCATCACCTGGACCTCGGAGCTGTTGACGGTGACCGGGGTCGATCCGTCCGGACCCGTGAGCATCCAACCGAATTCGGTGGTGTCGTGGGGACCCGGCCTCGAAGGCGTCGGGTCGGCGCCGTCGGATTCCACCGGTGCCCACACGATCAGCCCCGCACGCGCCGAACCTGCGGTCAGCTTCGATGATCTCAAGGGCTCCCATACCCAGGCCGGCAAGCTCACCGAATGGCTCAAGCTGTCACTCGACGAGCCACAGCTTCTCGAAACTCTGGGCGCCACACCCAATCTCGGTGTGCTGGTGACCGGCCCCGCCGGTGTCGGCAAGGCCACCATGGTGCGGACCGTATGTGCCGAGCGGCGGTTGGTGGAGCTCGACGGCCCGGAGGTGGGGGCGCTGGCCGCCGACGACCGGTTCGGCCGGGTTTCCGACGCGGTCGCCAGCGTGCGCGACGGAGGCGGGGTGCTGCTGATCTCCGACGTCGACGCGCTGCTGCCGGCCGCCACCGGCGACCGGGCCCCCGAGCCGGTCGCCGCCCTGATCATCGGTGAGCTGCGTGATGCCGTCGCCACCCGCGGCGTGGCGTTCGTCGCGACGTCGGCGATGCCCGTCGGGGTGGATACCCGGCTGCGAGCGCCGGATCTGTGCGACCGCGAGCTGGCGCTGACCCTGCCCGATGCCACCACCCGCAAGGCTCTGCTCGAGGTGCTGCTGCGCGGCGTACCGTCGGCCGAACTGAATCTCGGCGAAATTGCCGACCGTACACCGGGGTTCGTCGTCGCCGATCTGGCCGCCCTGGTCCGCGAGGGCGCATTGCGGGCAGCCTCGCGAGCAAGCGCCGACGGCAACGAGCCGGTGCTGTGGCAGGAAGACCTGACCGGGGCACTGACGGTGATCCGACCGCTGTCGCGGTCGGCGGCCGAGGAGGTGTCGGTCGGCTCGGTGACCCTCGACGACGTCGGCGACATGGTGGAGACCAAGCAGGCGCTCACCGAGGCGGTGCTGTGGCCGCTGCAGCATCCCGATACCTTCCAGCGCCTCGGTGTGGAACCACCACGCGGAGTGCTGCTGTACGGGCCGCCCGGTTGCGGCAAGACATTCGTGGTCCGGGCGCTGGCCAGCTCCGGGAAACTGTCCGTGCACGCGGTCAAAGGTGCCGAGCTGATGGACAAATGGGTCGGCTCGTCGGAGAAGGCTGTGCGCGAGCTGTTCGCCCGGGCGCGGGATTCGGCACCGTCACTGGTGTTCCTCGACGAGATCGACGCCCTGGCTCCGCGCCGCGGACAGAGTTTCGATTCCGGGGTGACCGACCGCGTGGTCGCCGCCCTGCTGACCGAACTCGACGGCATCGAACCGATGCGCGACGTCGTGGTGCTGGGTGCGACCAACCGCCCCGACCTCATCGATCCGGCACTGCTGCGCCCGGGCCGGCTGGAGCGGCTCGTGTTCGTCGAGCCGCCGGATGCCGATGCCCGTCGTGAAATCCTGCGTACCGCAGGCAAATCTATCCCGCTGGCCTCTGACGTCGATCTCGACGCGCTGGCCTCCGAGCTGGACGGTTACAGCGCGGCCGACTGTGTCGCGCTGCTGCGAGAGGCAGCGTTGACCGCGATGCGCCGGTCGATCGATGCGGCCGACGTCACCGCAGCCGATGTCGCCAAAGCCCGCGAGACCGTGCGGCCCTCACTGGACGCGACGCAGGTGGCGTCGTTGCGGGAGTTCGCGGCCGGGCGGTGAGTCGTGTGGCCGGGCGGTGAGTATTGCGCCCGGGTCAGCATCCCGTCCGCGAGTCACACCTGTCCCATCCGCCACCGCCCCGAGGGCACTACTCGAGTTGCCCAGCTGCGCGCGACAATCGAGCGACAATCGCCTCCTGAACCACCTGCGTAACTCCGCCCCCACGGTGGCCCGTCACATTCGACTCCTGCGTATCTGAGACCTCGGCAGCCCCATCCGTCCAGTGCCCGACTGTCAGCGACACTGTCGCTTGCAGGTGGGCAATCCGAAATCTGTTGCACACGAGACTGTTTGAAGATGGAGTGACGCAAGTTAACATCGCGTCAGTGACGAACGGTGCTCACGATATGCATGTGGCGATTGTCGCTCGATTGTCGCTGACAGGCGGGCACAACGACACCCGCGCGCCGAGCCGTGACTGCTGAGAGTGATGTGACTGCTCACCCCTCGGCGATCGCAGCGAGCCGTTCGACCGATCCCTGCAGCTTGTCAGCGGTGGTCGCGCGGGCGCGGACCAGACGCTTCACGTCCGTCAACTGTGACCAGTCATAGGTGTGGGTCACCAGGGTTCGGTTGTCGCCCAACGGTTCCAGCTCCCAGCGCCACAGGTGACCGGGCGGTTCCTTCCCCACTTCCGACGGCCGCCACGCTATCCGCCGGCCCTCCTCGAACTCCACCACGTGGTTCTCGCGGTCGCCACCCTGGCTGATCGTCATGACGAACACGTCGCCGACCGCACGAACCCGCTGACCGGTCGCAGCCTGAGCCAGATTCTCGTTCCCGTCCCAGCGGGGCTGTTGGGATGGATCCGCAATCATCTCGAAGATGACCTCTGCCGGTGCGGCGATCTCGCGACTGGCTGCGACAACCCTTGAGACTCCGGCCTTATCATCCATAGGCCAGACCATACCCATACTTCGGCAGGCGCAGACGAGGGGCGAGATGGAAAAATTTGCGAGACGATCCGGGATTGCAGTAGCGCTGATTTTTATTGCAATGCTGGCGTCCTGGGCATTTAACGCCGCAAAGCAATTCTCACTGGTGACATTAGTCGTAATTGTCGGTTTAGCATTGACCACCACCTACTTGATCCTCATGATGACACAATCAAGGACAGTAACATTCCAGGCATCATTCGACACCACTGGAACCCAACTGCGGCCCGATAAACGGATAGAAAACAATCTGCGACGATTCATCGTCACAGGGGGCCTGTCAACGTGGTTGATGTTCTTGGCCTGGGTTTTTGGCGTGCTATATCTACCCTTTGACGTCGGCCAACATGTATTCCCACTATGCGCCGGAGCGGCCGCGGCAGTTCTGACGTGGTGTTGGGTAAAGTTGCGCCAACAAGGAAGCCTCAGCTACCTCGCCCTGACACCGGATGGATTTGAATTCTCGACACTGCGGGAACCCAAAGCTGGAAAATGGGACGAGGTGGAGAACATCGCGGACAAACTGCCCGATGAGGAGCGCTTCTGGAACCCGATGGTAGTGACAATGGCCGGCGGCGAAACACTGCTGATGGAGGCTCCCGGGACCTACACGCCCAAGGGCACAGCACTCGTGGAGTTGGTCCGACTCTACTGGCAGCGTCCCGACCTTCGCGATGAACTCATCGATGGGCGCGCCATCGAGAGGCTACGCGCACTCTAGGAAACCCATCCTACCTGTGGTTTCAGTTGCGATTTGCTGCGCGCGGTCGCCCCGATCCGGTGTTAGGCTCCTCCGAGCGAAGTTCGTCGACGATCGGAATTCGGTTATGGGCGTAGGAAGCTTCTACTACTTGCAGGGCAACTACGCCTACGGCATTGCCGACCACGCCAACGGGGCGAAGTCGAGCGTGCCGTGGGCGATGGCAGGCATCGGATCCGACTTTCTGTCAATGGGTCAGCTTGTCGCTACCGAGGGCGCTGGCGCACTGGCAAAATCGGCAGCCGCGAGTGGCGCAACTTCGTCGGCCAAGACCCTGGGGAATATCGCGAAGGGTGCCGCTACCCCGATTATCAATGCCGGTTTGATCGTCCTGACCATGGAAAGCAATATGCTGGGGTTCGGCCGACCCGAGGACGGCGCACGATTCACCGAAGGCGCCAACCATTTCGTCGACGCTCACTCGACCCTTTTAAGATCCGCACCACCCGGCGACTGGACGGGCGACGCGTCGAAGGCCTACGGCGACAGAAATAAGGAACAACAAGCGCGCGCTGCCGACATGTCGTCCACCGACTCCGCGATTCAGAAAGTTGTCGCCGAGGAAGCCAGGCAAGTCGGCGACACCCGCGATTTCGTTTCGCAAATGCAGACGATACTGAGCCTGAGTATTGTTCCAGCCCTCCTCGCCAAAGCTGCCCCAGTCGTCGGTCCCGCGCTTTCGACGGCAATCGAGGTCGCAGCAGTTGCGGGCACCGTGCCCGCCGCAACCATCCAATGCCATCAAATGGCCAGTCGTTCCGGCGAGAATGCGGGCAAGATCAAGGACCTGGCCTCTCGGTACGAATCGACGAACGCCAACGCCAAGATTCCTGGCGGCGGTTTCGGCCCGAGCTAGCCCGCCCACCCTGAATCTGACCGAGGAGCTTCCATGACGCAGCCGCCACTTACCGTTTCCGACCAGATCCGGTCGACCGCGACCGTCCAGGGAGAAGCCGCGTCGTTGATCGAGTCGGCCAAGTCGGCGCCGGATGGCACCGCGGGCCATGTCTTCCAGACCCACGGTCTGGTGTGCTCTCCCACGGCCATGGCACTCAAGTCCGCAGAACTGTCCCGCCGCGAAGCAGCCGGGAAGATGCATGAAATCTCGACTGACCTTTCCGTCAAGCTGAGATCGGCAGCCACCGACTACACGACCACCGACCATCAAGAGGGCGGCAACCTCGACGGCCAGATGCATCCGCGCTGAGCCAAACCCTTACCTAGCCAACAACTTCCGCACAGCGTCGGCCAGGTCCTCCTCCATCCAGGCCGGCAGCTCGGCGTCGTTGGCGTGACGTCGGACCACGGCATACGGAAGGTCGACGACCACGCGCGACATGGCGTCCATCGTGCGCGCGTCGTCGTTTCCGTAGACACCTCGGGCCAGATCGCGTAGCCGCGCGATGAGTGGCGCATTCATCGCCGCCAGCGTCGCGGTGAATTCTGCATCGGGCGCGCCGTCGAGCAGATCACTGGGCCGGATGGTCAGCAGCAACCGCGCGTCCTCGGGGGTTTCGCGGGAGAAACCGACAGCGGCCACGCCCATCGCGACCGCCGCCTCGACCGGATCGTCGCCCGTCGCCGCCATCGCCCGCGATTGAAACCGCTCCAGCGCCCGCAACCAGGCCGCGGTCAGTACACCGTTGCGATTGCCGAACCGGTGGTACAGCGTGCCCGCCGGGGCGCCGCTGACCTTGGCAATCGCCGCAACACTTGCCGCCCTGGGCCCTTCAGAGAGCACCAGGGCCCGCGTCGCATCCAAAATTGCGTCGGTTTCATGCTTCCGAGGAGGCGCCATCTTCTAGTACAGTCCTTCTATATGGAACGTTTACCCTATATCGATGAGCATGCCACAACAGTCGACGCCGACGCTGCCACGACATGGGCCGCCGTCCTCCGAGCAATGTGCGGTGACCCGACCGAGCCGCGGGCTCCGATCGGGTTCGCGATCGGCGAGTGCACGCCGCGCCGGCGCCTGGTACTCAAGGGCCGTCATCCCTTCTCGATCTACGAGTGGATGTTCGAACTGGACGACCTGGGCCCGCATCGCACCAGGGTGCGCTCACAGACCTGGGCCGCCTTTCCTGGCATCCACGGAAAGGCCTATCGCGCGCTGGTAATCGGTTCGGGCGGCCACAAGGTGGCGGTGCGCTACGCACTCAAACGCATTGCCGGCCAACTCCGTCCGCGTCCGAACGTTCCGGCATGATCGCGAACTGGGGCGCCACGACGCATGAACGTGCCACACCGCTACCGTGCGATGCCCTCGCTCCCGACGCCGCGGTGTGCGCGGACCGGGCGATCGGCATCGATGCACCACCGTCGATCGTGTTCGGGTGGCTGTGCCAACTGCGCGTCGCGCCCTACAGCTACGACCTGCTCGACAATTTCGGCAGGCGCAGTCCGCGCACCCGGGACCCGGAGCTCGCCCACCTCACGGTCGGCCAACGCTTCATGCAGATCTTCACGCTGGACTCGTTCGTCGACGACGAGCACATCACGCTGCGATCCGGAGCGGTCGCGGTCACGTATGCCACCCGGGCCGAAGCCGGCGGCACTCGATTGCACGTACGGGTACGTTTCGGCACGAACCGGATCCTCGGCTGGGCGCTGGCACTGGGTGACGTGGTGATGATGCGTAAACAGCTGCTCACTCTTCGCGAGTTGGCCGAAGGAGAAGCGGCCAAAACCATATCTTGACGGTGGCTAGTTGGAGTGGCATAGTCCAACTTGTCACTGACTAGATTCACGGGAGTTGAAATGGCCGACACCGCCTTACACACCGTTGAAACCGCCCGCGCCGGCGACCGGGAACGTTCACGGACCGCGAACGACCTCGGCCAGGCACTCACCCAGGGCTATCTGACGATGCCCGAGTACGAGGATCGACTGCAGTCGACGTTCCAGGCGCAGACCGCCGACCAACTGCGTCGGCTCGTCGCGGACCTCCCCGTCGGCCGACTACGACGTCACGATCCCCGGCGTCACGCCGCTCAGCAGCGGGCCGCCCGGATGAGCGTCCGGATCCACTTGGCCGCCTACCTCGCCGGTGCCCTGTTGATGCTCGGCATCTGGCTTGCCGTCGGGCTCGGCGGTGGCGGCTGGTACTTCTGGCCGGTCTGGCCCATCATGGGCTGGGGCATCGGCGTTGCGTCACATGCCATTCCGGTATGGGCTCACGGTTCGATCAGTCCGGCGCGAATCGCGTAACGCGTCAGCGCCAGCCGGTCCCGCAGCCCGAGTTTGGCCAGGATGTTGGTCCGGTGCCGGTCAACTGTCTTCGCGCTGATCGTCAGCGTCGCGGCGATCTCACGGGTCGAGTAGCCCTCGGCGATCAGTTTGAGCACTTCCTCCTCACGCGGGGTGAGGATCGTGTCCGGCAGTTCACCGCCCTGGCGTGACCGGTGCAAATAGTCGCGGATCAACGCCGTCACCGCGCCCGCATACAGGAACGGCTCCCCTCTCATCGTCGCCCGGCAGGCCTCAAGCAGGTCGCGGTCGGCCACGGACTTCAACACGTAGCCCGATGCTCCGGCCTTGAGCGCCTCGAAGAAGTACTGCTCGTTGTCGTACATCGACAGGATCAGGATCCGCACGTTCGGATGCGTCCGGTTGATCTCCCGAGCGGCCTGTAATCCCGTCATCCGCGGCATCGCGATGTCGAGGATCGCCAGGTCCACCGGCGTCGTCCCGAGCGCGGTCACCGCCTCATGTCCGTCGGCGGCCTCGGCCACCACCTGCAGATCCGGTTCGGCGTCGATGATCATGCGCAGGCCGCTGCGGACCAGTGCATGGTCGTCGGCGAGCAGGATGCGTGCGGACATCAGAGCGGGATCACCAGCCGCACCTCGGTGCCGCCGTCTGGCGGTGAGGTGATGGAGAGCTCGGCGTTCACCAGCAGGGCACGCTCGCGCATGCCGTTGATACCGGCCCCCTCGTCATCCACGCCACCACAGCCGTCGTCGGCGATCTGCAGCGTCAGATCGGTTACGCCGGTGTGCAGATCAAGCCATACCTTGCCGGCCTCGGCATGCCGCGCCACATTCGTCAGGCTCTCCTGGGCGATTCGATAGCACACAAGCTCGACATCAGGTTTCAACCGACCTGATTGCGGCGCAATATGTTTGACCACCGCGATGCCGGAAGCCTGACCGAAGTCGGTGCACAGTGCATTGAGCGCGCTGTGCAATCCGAGGTCCTCCAGCGCATCGGGACGCAGCCGCCGGGCGATCTCCCGTACCTCGTCGAGGCTGGACCGCACGATCTCCTGTGCGTCGGCCAGTTCGTCCCGGATCGACTCAGGTGCCCGGTCGACAACCCGCTTGAGCCGCAGCAGTGCAACCGTCAGGGTCTGGCCGATCTCGTCGTGCAGTTCCCGTGCGATGCGTTGCCGCTCGTTCTCCTGGGCCGCCAGTGCCGACGCGCTCGCGGTGGTCCGTTCGGTCTCCAACCGGTCCAGCATCGCGTTGAACGACTCGATCAGGTGCTGCAGATCGCCGCTGCCACGGCCGTCCACCCGATCGCTGCGCTTGGGCGGATCGACCCGCCGCATTGACGCGGCGAGCCGATCCAGTGGGGCAAGACTGGACCGCAACAACACGGCGTTGGCGGCCAGGATGATCACCAAACCCACGGCCAGGACCGGGATCTCGGTGACCTTGATGCGCGCTGACACCGAGGCCGGCGACACCGCCAGGATCAGTGTGCCCAGCGTGAAGATCAACCCGTTGATCAGGAACACCCGCCGGAACAACGCGGCCGCGGGGGTGCGCGCCGGTTTCACCCCACCAGCGTGACCCGAGACCAGCACTGTTGTCCATACAGGCAATTCCCCCCGCTGAATGGGTGTCAGCCCCGATGGTCCCCGGCCACCGGATCGCACACACTGACAGCCACCGCCGAAGCCGAGCCGTCCCGAAGTGATCGGAGAACGAGGACGATGACACTAGCGACGCATTGGAACGAGCTCATGCAGGCACATGAAATCGCAGCCCACCTGCCGACCGTGCGGATCGACGACCCGGTTTCGAAGGCTGTCCAGCTCATGGTGGTCAACCGGCTACCCGGCCTGGTGGTGGTCGACGACGACGATCGCCCGGTGGCGGTGCTGCCCGGAACCCAGGTGCTGCGTCTGGCGATTCCCGAGTCCTACCAAGATGATCCGGCACTGGTCCGCACCGTCGACGAGATCCACGCGGACCTGTTCTGGCACGGCCCGGGAAAACTCACCGTCGGTGACTGCCTGCCCGGCCCCGCCACCAAGCCGGCGACCGTCACGCCCGATGCCACCCTTTTGGAGATCGCGACGGTGATGGCCAACAAGCGCAGCCCGCTGATCGCCGTCGTCGACCGCAGTGGACGACTCACCGGGGCCGTGACGCTCGAGCGCCTGCTCACCAGCCTCGCCGTCGCCGGGCCGGGCGACTGACCCCCTCAGCTCGTGCTGGCTCCGGTTCTGGCGCTGACGATCTTCGTCGTCGCCTTCTGGTTCATCGCCACCGAGCGAGCCGACAAGGTCAAGACCGTCCTGGTCGCCGCGGGCCTGATGGCCCTGCTGGGGCTGATCCCCGGCGCCGAGGTGTTCCACTCCGAGCACCAGGGCATCGACTGGAACGTCATCTTCCTGCTGCTCGGGATGATGGTGATCGTCGGCGTCATCAAACAGACCGGGCTCTTCGACTTCCTGGCGATCTGGGCCGCCAAGCGTTCGCGCGGCAACCCGTTCCGGCTGATGGTCATGCTGATGGCGATCACCGCCTTCGCGTCACCGGTGCTCGACAACGTGACCATCATCCTGCTGATCGCCCCGGTGACCCTGGTGATCTGCGACCGGTTGCGTATCGCACCGCAGCCCTATCTGATCGCCGAGGTACTGGCCTCCAACATCGGCGGCGCCGCCACCCTGATCGGAGACCCGCCGAACATCATCATCGGCAGCCGCGCCGGCCTGACCTTCAACGACTTCCTGGTTCACATGGCACCGATCGTGATCATCATCTTCGCGCTGTTCGTGCTGTTCACCCGGGTGCTGTTCCGCGCGGACCTGCGGGCCGACCGGGTACACATCGACGAGGTGATGGCCCTGCAGGAACGCCGTGCCATCAAGGACACCCGCCTGCTGATCCGGTCCCTGCTGGTGCTCAACGTGGTGATAGTCGGGTTCGCGCTGCACTCGGTGCTGCATGTGGCGCCGTCGATCGTGGCCCTGCTGGGCGCCGGGGCGATGCTGCTGGTCACCGACATCGACGTGGCCGAGGTGCTGCCCGAGGTGGAGTGGCCGACGCTGGTGTTCTTCATGGGGCTGTTCGTGATGGTCGCGGGGCTGGTCCACACCGGCGTGATCGGTGCGCTCGGGTCGGTCGCGGAATCGGCTTTCGGCGACAACTGGTTCGGAGCGGCCACCGCGCTGCTGTTCGGCTCGTCGGTGGTCGGTGCGTTCGTCGACAACATCCCGTACACCGCGACGATGACGCCGGTTGTGGAGGACATGGTCGCCCAGGCCCCCGACGCGGAGACCGGTCAGGCGTTGTGGTGGGCGTTCGCCCTGGGCGCCTGTTTCAGCGGCAACGGCACCGCCATCGCGGCGAGCGCCAACGTGGTGGCCATCGGCATCGCCAAGCGGGCGGGCCATCCGATCAGCTTCTGGCGGTTCACCCGCTACGGAATCGTGGTCACCGCGCTCAGTACGGCGTTGGCCTGGGTGTACGTCTGGTTGCGGTATTTCTGAAACACCTACCCGGCCGTCGGCATCCAGGCCTCGCTGTGCGCACGAGCCTCTGCAGGCTGAAGGTGGCCACAACGGCCCACGTAGAATGGGTGAAAAGCCATAACCACTCATGCCGATGCTTTGCGCGCGCGTGCGCATCGGTAGCCGACACCCCGACCCCAACCCGATCGGAGTGCCATGCTCGCCGTTCTACTCGCCCACGCGGTCGCTACCGCGCTGGCGCCGCTTCTGGTGGCCAAATGGGGTCGGATGGCGTTCTATCCCCTTGCCCTGGTTCCGCTGGGCTCCCTGGTCTGGGTCGCGCTCAACTGGCCCACCGATGACCACGTTCCCACCCTGAACATTCCGTGGGTCCACGAGCTGTCGATGGACATCACGCTGCGCTTCGACTCCCTCGCGGCGATCATGAGCGTGCTGGTGCTGGCCATCGGGGCGCTCGTCCTCTTCTACTGCGGCGAGTACTTCCACCACCACGACGGCCGCATCGAGAAACGGCTGCCCAGCTTCGCCGCCGAGTTGGTCGCCTTCTCGGGCGCCATGTTCGGCCTGGTGGTCAGCGACAACATGCTGATCCTCTACATCTTCTGGGAAACCACCACTGTCCTGTCGTTCCTGCTGGTGGGCCATTACGCCGAGCGGGCCACCAGCCGCCGGGCGGCCACCCAGGCCCTGTTGGTGACCACGTTCGGCGGCCTGGCCATGCTGGTCGGCATCGTGGTGCTGGGCAACATGGCCGGCACCTACCTGCTGTCCGAGCTGATTGCCGCGCCGCCCACCGGGACGGCCGCCGCGGTCGGGGTGGCGTTGATCCTCGTCGGCGCCCTGTCCAAATCGGCCATCGTGCCCCTGCACTTCTGGTTGCCCGGCGCGATGGCCGCTCCCACTCCGGTGAGCGCCTACCTGCACGCCGCGGCCATGGTCAAGGCCGGTGTCTACCTGGTGGCCCGGATGACGCCGGGATTTGCCGACACGTCGTTCTGGCGTCCCATGGTGGTCGGCCTGGGGCTGGTGACCATGTTGCTGGCCGGCTGGCGTGCGGTGCGTGAATACGACCTGAAACTGATCCTGGCGTTCGGCACCGTGAGCCAGTTGGGTCTGATCACCGTGATGGTCGGCGCAGGCGGCAGCGACATGATGCTGGCCGGGCTGGCCATGTTGTGCGCGCACGCGATGTTCAAGGCGGCGCTGTTCATGGTCGTCGGCGTGATCGACCACGCCACCGGCACCCGCGACATCCGGCGACTGGCCGGGTTGGGCCGTCACCACCGACCCCTGTTCCTCATCGCCGTCGGTGCCACCGCGAGCATGGCGGCGCTACCGCCGTTCTTCGGGTTCGTCGCCAAGGAAGCCGACCTGGAGACGGTGCTGCACAGCCCGGCCCTCGGCACCGCCGCACCCTACGTGCTGGCGTGCATCGTGATCGGCTCGGTGTTCACCACGATCTACAGCCTGCGCTTCCTCTGGGGCGCGTTCGGCGGCAAGGGAGAGTCGGAGCCCAGCGCTCGCGTGGCCGAAATGCACCGTCCCTCAGTGACTTTCCTGGCGGCACCGGCGATTCTGGCCACCGCCGGCCTGGCCTTCGGGTTGTGGCCCGCCGGAATGGACGCGGTGCTCGACGAATACGCCAACACCATTCCCGGCGGGTCGGGCTACCACTTGGCGCTGTGGCATGGCCTGGGCCTTCCGCTGTACCTCTCGGCGCTGGTGCTCGCGGTCGGTATCGCGGCGTTCCTGGTCCGCCGGCGTCTGCCCCGCACCCGGTTCGCCTACCTGCCGCTGGGCAACGCCGACCGCATGTACGACGCCACCATCCGTGGTCTGGATGTCCTGTCCCTGCGACTGACGGGTTCCACCCAGCGCGGTTCGCTGCCGGCCACCCAGTCGGTGATCTTGTGCACGCTCGTCGCGTTGCCCGTCGCGACGCTGGTCCTCGGACCCCGCGACCAACCGGCGTTCGCACTGTGGGACTCGCCGCTGGTCGTGGTGGTCGGGTTGCTGATGCTGGCCGCCGCGGTCGGGGCGACGATGATGCGCAACCGCCTGGCCGCGGTGCTGCTGGTCGGCGTGACCGGATACGGGTGTGGCGCGATCTTCGCCTTCAACGGCGCACCGGATCTGGCGTTGACCCAATTCCTGGTCGAGACACTGGTTCTGGTGATCTTCGTGCTGGTGCTGCGGACGCTGCCGGCCGAGGCCGACGCCACCAACATCAAGAGCCACCGCATTCCACGGATCCTGCTGGCCCTGGCCGTCGGCGCGGCCGTCACCTCCCTGGCGGTCTACGCGATGGCCGCCCGCACCGGCGCCGGTATCGCCGAGTTGTTGCCGGATGCGGCCTACTACCGCGGGCAGGGCGCCAACACCGTCAACGTGCTGCTGGTCGACATCCGCGCCTGGGACACCATGGGCGAGATCATGGTGCTGCTGGTGGCCGCGACCGGGGTTGCCTCGCTGGTGTTCCGGCACCGCCGGTTCGGCGCGGCGCCGCGGCTCAGTACGGCGGCCGGGCAACCCGACATCGGGCCCGTCGGCGCCTATACCCCGGCCATCGGCGACGTCACGTGGCTGCGCGGCTCGGAAGCGCGTGACCCGCGGCACCGCTCGCTGGTCCTGGAAGTGGCGACCAGGATCATCTTCCCGCTCATCATGGTGCTGTCGGCCTACTTCTTCTTCGCCGGGCACAACACCCCCGGCGGCGGCTTCGCCGGCGGGCTCACCGCGGGGCTGGCCCTGGTGCTGCGGTACCTCGCCGGGGGCCGTTACGAACTCGGCGAGACGCTGCCGTTGGATGCGGGCAAGATCCTGGGCACCGGGCTGGGGTTCTCCGCCGGGACGGCCGTCGCCTCGATCCTGCTGGGCGCGCCCGCCCTGTCCTCGGCGGTGCTGCAGTTCGACATTCCGGTGTTCGGTCACGTCAAGCTCGTGACCGCGCTGTTCTTCGACCTCGGTGTGTATCTCATCGTTGTCGGCCTGGTGCTCGACGTGCTGCGCAGCCTCGGTGCGCGGGTGGACGTGGAAACGGTCGGAGCTCCCGCAACCTCGAAGGCGGTGGCGCGATGACGACCTTCCTGATTCCGTTGATCCTCATCGGCGGCCTGACCAGCGCCGGGGTGTACCTACTGCTCGAGCGCAACCTGACCCGAATGCTGTTGGGCCTGCTGCTGATCGGCAACGCCGTCAACCTGCTGATCCTGACGGTCGGTGGAGCGGGCGGCAATCCCCCGATCCGCGGGCGCACCAGCAACGGTTCCACCACCACGGCGGATCCGTTGGCGCAGGGCATGATCCTGACCGCGATCGTCATCAGCATGGGCATCGCAGCGTTCGTCCTGGCCCTGGCCTACCGGTCCTACCGCCTGACCACCGTCGAAGAGGTCAGCAACGACCCCGAGGACACCCGCGTCTCGCAGAAGTCCACCTCCGGGCTCGACGAAATCGGCACCGACGAGGAGATTCCCCAACCCGACACTGCCCGCGACACCGATGCACCCGACGAACTCGACGCACTGCCCGGATTCGAGGGATCGAAATGACGCCCCAGGCCCTGATCCCGCTGCCCGTGCTCATCCCGGCACTGGCCGCGGCGCTCACGCTCGTCGCCGGGCGGCGTCCGCAGTTGCAGCGTCTCATCACCCAGATCGCATTGGTGGCGGTGGTCGCGGTGTGCGCGGCGCTGGTCTACCTGGCCGACCGCGACGGCACCCTGGTGCTGCACGTCGGCGGTTGGGGACAGAGCGTGCCCGGCATGGGCCCGCTGGGCATCACCCTCGTGGTCGACCGGCTCTCGGCCCTGATGCTGCTGGTCTCGGCCATCGTCTTGCTGGCGGTGGTCGCCTACGCCATCGGGCAGGGTATCCGCGACGGCGACGAACGCCAGCCGGTGTCGATCTTCATGCCCACGTATCTGGTGCTCTCGGCCGGGGTCTGCACGGCGTTCCTGGCGGGCGACCTGTTCAACCTGTTCGTGGGTTTCGAGGTGCTGTTGTCCGCGAGCTTCGTGCTGCTGACCATCGGCGCCAGTGAGGAACGGGTCCGGGCCGGCATCTCGTACGTGATGGTGTCGATGGTGTCGTCGCTGATCTTCCTGATCGGCATCGCCCTGGTGTACGCCGCCACCGGCACGCTGAACCTGGCCGAGCTGGCCGTGCGCCTCGACGATGTGCCCGCCGGTACCCGCAACGCACTGTTCTCCGTCCTGCTGGTCGCCTTCGGCATCAAGGCCGCGGTGTTCCCGCTGTCGACATGGCTGCCCGACTCCTACCCGACCGCGCCGGCACCGGTGACCGCGGTGTTCGCCGGGTTGCTGACGAAAGTCGGTGTGTACGCGATCATCCGGGCCCACGCCTTGCTGTTCCCCGGCGGCAGCCTCGATTCGGTGCTGCTGGTGGCCGGACTGCTCACGATGGTCATCGGCATCCTCGGTGCGATCGCGCAGAGCGACATCAAGCGGTTGCTGTCCTTCACCCTGGTCAGCCATATCGGCTACATGGTGTTCGGCGTCGCGCTGGGCAACCAGCTCGGCATGTCCGGTGCCATCTACTACGTCGCCCACCACATCGTCGTGCAGACCACGCTGTTCCTGGTGGTCGGGCTGATCGAGCGGCAGGCCGGGGCATCCACCCTGAACCGGCTCGGTGGACTGGCCACGGCCAGTCCGGTGCTGGCGTTCGTGTTCGTCGTCCCCGCATTGAATCTGGGTGGTATCCCGCCGTTCTCGGGCTTCATCGGGAAGGTGGCGCTGATGGAGGCCGGCGCGGCGAACGGGTCGGCGCTGGCCTGGATACTGGTCGGCGGTGGCGTCGTCACCAGTCTGCTCACCCTGTACGTGGTGGCGCGGGTGTGGACGAAGGCGTTCTGGCGGGCCCGGGCCGACGCCCCTGAAGGACATCTGGCCGGGGCGGCGCCTGCGGTACTGCTCGACGACATCGAGGACATCGAGTTCGCCGACCGCGACAGCGTGGGACGGATGCCTGCGGGCATGCTGGTGCCGACGGCTGCGCTGATCGCCGTGGGACTGGCGTTGACCGTGGCGGCCACACCGATCTTCGCCTACACCGAACGCTCGGCCACCGAGGTGCTCGACCGTGGGCAGTACATCTCGGCGGTGCTGGGAGGGCCGCGATGAGCGCCCGCGCGAAGAAGAGACTGCAGATGCGACACCTCGCGCTGCGGATCTGGCTGCTGTGCTTTCTGATGCTGGTCTGGGTTCTGCTGTGGGGTCACTTCACGATGGCCAACGTGGCGAGCGGGCTGATCGTCGCGGCCGTCATCACGGTGCTGCTGCCGTTGCCGTCGGTGCCCGTCGAGGGCAGGCTGCATCCGCTGTCGCTGCTGAAACTTGTTCTGCTGGTGGGCTATTACCTGGTGTTGTCGTCGGTCCAGGTGGCCTGGATGGCGATCCGGCCGGGCCCGCCGCCGCTGGTGGCCGTGCTGCGCGCCAATCTGCCCGCGCTGAAATCGGATCTGGTGCTGGCCCTGGCGGTCAACATCTTCAACCTGATCCCCGGATCGATCGTGCTGGAGATCGACCAGGCCCGCCGCATTCTCTACGTCCACCTGATCGACGTCGGCTCGGAGGCCACGGTGCAGCGGTTCTACCGCCAGGTCGAGCAGGTTCAGCGGATGCTGGTGGCGGCCTTCGAGCGGGAGAGCGACTGGCAGCCGTCAGCTGAGCGGGAGGCGGGGCGCGCATGACGATCGTCTGGATCATCTCGGCAGTCATGCTGACCGCGGCCGCCACGATCACCATGTTCCGGGTGCTGGCCGGGCCGAGCACCCTGGACCGGCTGGTTTCCCTGGACACCCTGATCGCGGTGACGATGTGCGGAATCGGCACGTGGGCGGCGTTCAGCCTCGACACCACAGTCACCTACAGCCTGACGGCGCTGGCGTTGATCAGCTTTGTCGGCTCGGTGAGTGTGGCCCGGTTCCGCGTGCCCGACACCGACGATCGACGGCGACTCCGACCACGGCGGGGGCAGCGATGAATGTTCTCGACATCCTGACCGCGTTCCTGATTCTGAGTGGGTCGACGCTGGCGTTGACGGCGGCCATCGGCGTCGTCCGGTTTCCCGACACGCTGTCGCGCATGCACGCCGCCACCAAGCCGCAGGTGCTCGGCCTGCTGCTGGTGCTGGCGGGTGCGGCCATCCGCCTGCGTGGGCACGCCGATATCGGCATGGTGATCCTCACCGGGTTGTTCACCTTGATCACTGCGCCTGTGGTGGCCAACCGCGTCGGTCAGTTGGCCTACCGCGAGCAGAACATCCGGGATGACCTCCTGACCCGCGACGAGATGGCCGAATTCGGGGAGACTGGGAGCGATGGCCAGAACTGACGACGACAGCTGGGATATCACCGAGAGCGTGGGTGCCACCGCGCTCGGGGTGGCGATGGCTCGTGCCCACGAGACCACCGCAGACTCTCCGTTGTTCACCGACCCGTATGCACAGATGCTTCTCGACGGCGCGGCCGCGCGGGGCTGGCGGCCGCCCACCGGGGTGATGGCTCAACGAATCCGCGCCATCGGCAATTACGCCGCTTCCCGGACCAAGTGGTTCGACGAGTTCTTCGTCGCCGCAGGCGCGGCGGGTATCCGTCAGTCGGTGATCCTGGCAGCCGGTCTGGATGCCCGGGCCTGGCGGTTGCCTTGGATCCACGAGAGCGTGGTGTTCGAGATCGACCAACCGCAGGTACTGCAGTTCAAGGAGGAAGTCCTGGCGGCCCGTGGGGCGGTACCGAAGGCCCGGCATGTCGCGGTGCCCATCGATCTGCGTCAGGATTGGCCGAAAGCCTTGCGGGACGCGGGTTTCGACGCCACCCAACCCACGGCCTGGTCGGTCGAGGGGCTGCTGCCGTACCTGCCCGCCGAGGCGCAGGACCTGCTCTTCGAGCGCATCACCGAACTGTCTGCACGGGACAGCCGGATCGGGGTCGAGTCGTTCAGTGCCGACTTCTTCTCCGAGGACCACCTGGCGCGTCGCCGCGAGCTCATCGAGAAGATGCGCACCGAGGCCGCCGAATCGGGCGAGGATACCGAGGACATGCCCGATCCCGCGCAGCTGTGGTTCATCGAGGACCGCCCCTATGTTCCCGAGTGGCTCGGTGAACACTGCTGGGATGTGTCGACGTTGCGTGCCGACGATGTGATGGCGCGGTACCACCGGTCCCTGCCCGCCGACACCACCGAGGGCACCATGGCCACCGAATTCGTCGAAGGTGTTCTGACCGACAAATACTCTGGGTGAACGGGATTCGGCTTCACGCCGCCGTGGCGTCACGAACGGGACGCATCACACCGTGGCGAAGAAGCGCTGAAGCTCCTCGGCAACACGTTCGGGTACCGTCGCGGTGGCGAAGTGGGATTGGTCGGGCCAGACGACTCGCCGAGCGTGTGGGAGCACCTCCGCCAGGCGGTCCATCCCTTCGGGCAGCGGCGGCCAACTCAGTCCGCCCTGCATGAGCAACACCGGCACGGCGATGGCCGCCCACCGGTCGACGTCACGCCCGTCATGGGCCATCGCTTCGAGGTCGGCACCGGCAGACCACGTGGTGGCCCGGCCGATTTCTTCGCTTTCCACCTCGAACGACGCCGCCTCCACCAGTTCGGAAGGAACGCAGGCCACCTCGCGGGCGAAAAGCTCCACCGCGTCGCCGTAGCGGGCATCGGCGCACAATCGCCGGTAGCGGTCCAGGACCAGCAGGAGGTGTCCACCGGACAACAGCAAGGGCGGCTCGAACAGCGCCAGCGAGGCAATGCGGTCCGGGTCGACGAGCGCGGCGTGAAGCGCAACGGTCGCCCCGTAGGAACCGCCGACGACGTGCGCGTCCGTTCCTGACGAGTCCGTCACCGACCTCAGCACGCACGCCAGATCCGCGGCCTCCACGGCAAAACTGTTGGGAGACATACCAACTGCACTCGGTGGGTGGTTCCGGCGCGCATAACGCACGATCTGGAATGCGCCGAGGCGTCGAGCGACATCGACCCAGGAGTCGAGACCGCCGTTGGAGCCGTGCACGAAGATCACCGGCGGGCCGGTTCCCGTCATCTCCAACGCGAGGTCGGTGCCGTCCGAGGTTGTCAGGACAGATGCCATGATCCGAGCATTCCTCTGCTACTCCGAAAGCTGGAACTCCACCATCGCGGCGACCGAATCCACGGCCTCGCTGAGCACCTCGACGCGTGCCGCCTCCGACGGCGCGGCCAGCATGGAATAGCGGTCGGCCTGTCCCATCGGCAGCCGAGACGCCAAGGCGTACAAATGGTTCTCCGGGTCGACGCCGGCGGATTCGACGATCTCGCGGCTGCGGATCGGCGTGCCGCGGGCCTCCCCGATCCGGTCGAGCAGCGCCACCATCCGATCTTCGACGTCTCCGATTCGGGCGGCATCGGCCGGGTCGTCCGGTTCGTCGGGCCACAGTTCGATCTCGGCACGCGGGTACGGATCGTCGTCGAGCCAGCGCTGCACGCGAATTCGCTCACCCATCACGCACAGCAGCCGGTACTTGCCGACACCGAACTCCTGGCAGTCCACGATCAAGGCCCGCGCCCCCACCTCACACCGGCGGTCACCGCCTCCCACCTCGCGGCCGGCCGAGATCAGCACCACCCCGAAAGACGGCTCCGACATGGCCATACAGTCGCCCACCATCGCCACGTAGCGCGGTTCGAAGATCCGCAGCGGCAGTTCCTGGCCGGGCAGCATCGCCACTTCGAGAGGAAACATCGGTGAGACCGTCATGGGGCCAGGATCGTCTTCGCCTCCGGTTTGGTCAATGCGCACGAGCCGGTAACCTCGGGTGATGCCACCGTCAGCGGAGCTTGCGACAGCCCGCACGCTGCTGTCCGATCCGGGCTACACCGACCTCGACGCGGTCGATCGCCAGCTCATCGAACTGCTGCAGGCTGACGGCCGCATTCCCTACGCCGAGCTGGGCCGTCGTGCGGACATCACGGAAAAGACTGCGCGCCGCCGTGTTTCGCGGTTGTTGAGCGAGGGGTATATATCCATCGCCGCCGTTACCGATCCGGCCGTCCTCGGGTTCCGCGCGCTGGGTCTGGCCCTGCTGACCGTCGACGGCTCGCGCACCCCGGTGGAGCTCGCCGCGGAGATCGCCCACCTGCCCGAGGCCGATTACGTGACGGCGACGACGGGACCGTACGGGGTGGTGCTCGAGTTGGTCTGCACCGACGCCCGCGAACTTCACGATGTGGCGTTCGGCCGGATCGCGACACTGCCGGGCGTGGGCTCGGTGGAGCTGCTCCCCTATCTGCGGCTGCACTATCAGCAGGCCCGGCTGTCGGGTGCGCTGGCTGACGGCGCGGTGCGGCCACGCCCACTCGACGACATCGACCGGGCGATCCTCACCCGGCTCGCCGTCGACGGCCGGGCCGCTTTCCGCGACTTCGCTTCGGCCCTCGGCTTGTCCGAGACCACCATCCGGTCCCGCTACAGCCGGATCGTGGAGACCGGCGCGGCTCGGGTGATGTGCATCGCCAACCCGCTGCGCCTCGGTTACCGCCACAGCAGCTGGGTCGCGATCCGCACCGACGGCCGGGCCGGCGCGCAGAAGGTGGCCGAGGCGCTGACGCGGGTGGACGCGGTCTCCTACGTCGCGCTGACGGCCGGCCGCTGGGATGTCCTGGCGGAGGTGCTGACCACCCGCGGCGAGGATCTGCTCGACGTGCTCGACGAGAGCATCCGCGGACTGGACGGGGTCACCGCGATGCAGGCCTGGCCGTATATCTCAGTGCATTACAAGGCAATTCACCCCAGGGATGCCGGCGAACTCAGCCAGGCACCTTTTTGTTGATCGCGTCGACGACCGTCGCATCCCGGTCGGCCAGCACGCACATGGCTCCGATGAACGAGGTCCAGATGTACGGATTTCTCTTCATCCCGGTATAGCCGTTCTTCGCCAGCAGCTCGACCATGCCGAGTTGGGTCGCCTCATCCATCGTGGAGTACTCCCGGCAGGTGGTCGACATGCCGTTGGGTGGTGGGGTGCTGGCCTTTCCGCTGGTCCCGGGGGACGGGAAAACGGGAGTCGACGGCGACGCCGTACTACTGGGGCGGCGTTTGGTGGTGGTCGGGGTGGAGATTCCGGTCTGATCGGGATCGGCCATCGGTGTGCCGACTGTGACTGTGCTGCAGCCCGAGAGGGCAAAGCCCGCCACCACAATCCCCGCCAAGATCCGCAGCCGCATAGCCCTCATCCTCACAGTTGGAGTTCACCGACCAGCGCGTCGACGACTTCGCGCAGGTCGCCGTCGTTCTCCTCGGCCACGCGACGCTGTCGTTGATACGAGCCGCCGCCGTGGTAGATGTCGGTGACCGAGGCCAGCTCGTCAGCGCACCCCAGTGACTTGGCGACCGGCTCAAGGTGATTCAGCAGTTCGTCGAGGTCTTCGGTGACCAGCCGCTCATTGCTGTCGGCATCCAGGATGATCACCGCGTCCAGCCCGTAGCGGGCGGCGCGCCACTTGTTCTCCTGCACATGCCACGGCGGCATGGTCGGCAACTGCTCGCCCGCGTCGAGCCTGCGGTCGAGATCGACGATCAGGCAGTGGGTCAGTGCGACCAGCGCACCGAGTTCCCGGACATTGGACACTCCGTCGAAGACCCGCACCTCGATCGTGCCGAGATGCGGTGACGGCCTGATGTCCCAACGGATCTCGTTGAGGTGGTCGATGATGCCGGTCTTCTTCTGGTCGTGGACGAAGCCCTCGAATTCCGACCAGGTCTGGAACTGGAACGGCAGGCCGGCGGTGGGCAACTGCTGGAACATCATCGCGCGGTTGCTCGCGTATCCGGTGTCCTCGCCTTCCCAGAACGGGGACGACGCCGAGAGCGCCAGCAGGTGCGGGTACTGGTTGAGCAGTGAGGAGATGATGGGCATCACCTTGTGCGCCGAGGAGATCCCGACGTGCACGTGCACGCCCCAGATCGTCATCTGCCGGCCCCACCACTGGGTGCGTTTGATCAGCTCGGCGTATCGCGGCGCGTCGGTGAGCTGTTGCGCCGACCATTTCGCGAACGGGTGAGTGCCTGCGCAGAACAGCTCCATGCCGCGGTCGTGCACGATCTTGCGCACCGAGCCGAGCGTGCCGCGCAGGTCGTCCATCGCCTCACCGGTGTTCTCGCAGATTCCGGTGACGATCTCGATGGTGTTGCGCAGCAATTCCTTGTGCACGTGCGGGCTCTCGCCGACCTCGGCGATCACCTCGGCGGCACCGTTGCTCAAATCACGACTGTCGGCGTCGACGAGAGCGAACTCCCATTCGACGCCGACAGTAGGCCGGGGCGACCCGGCGAAGTCGATGCGGCTGTCAGCCTGCGCCGATGACACCGCACGCCACCCGACTACCGGCGTCGCCGGTGGCCATGGTCGCCTGATCGGGACCCGGCGCGCCGCCGACAACCTGCTGGTACTTCTCCGGCGGGATGTTGGCGAAGTTGTCCGCCTTCTCGTGGATGATGATCGCGGTCTTGGCGCCGCCCAGCAGATCCTGTGCGGTGAATGCGTCGGTGGTGGTCACCAGCTTGCCCGAGCCGTCGGCGCGGACCTGCAGCGAGCTCAGGTCACCGCTGGAGGGATGACCGCTGTGCCCGGACACCTGGAAGTGGCCGCCGGCCGAGTTGAAGTCGCCGGGTGCACCGCCGGTGGGGGCCACCGAGTTGGCCTCGCACTTGCCGACGGAGTGGATGTGCAGGCCGTGGAATCCCGGAGCCAGCTTGCCCGGGGCGGTCGTCTCGACGGTCACGGTGGCGAAGCCGTCGGCGAACTGGAAGTCGGCGGTTGCCACGGACGTGCCGTCGGCGGTCTTGAGTTCCGCGGTCAGGGTCTCGCCGCCGCTGGTGGCCGGTGCACCGTGCTCACCGGGAGCGGCCGAGGGCGACGGCGATCCGGTCCAGATCGCCGGGGTGGTCCCGGGCGTGTCGGACGGGACCTGACCGGGAGGGCTGCAGGCGCTCAGTGCGACGACAGGGGCGGCGAACAGGACGGCAACACCGACGGACTTAAGCATGGTCCAAAGCCTAGCCGGTGACGACCACGATCACGCCCGGTGGTTGCTCGAGAAGTTCGGGGCGTCGGGGTTCGACGGGCGCATGCAACACCTTGCCCGCATTTTCGGCGGCTTCCTTCTCATCGGGGGTCTCACCGAAGAACACCGTGGTGCCGGCAACACCTTCCAGTGTCAGGTTGCCGGTCTCGGTGACATTCCAGTGCGCCTCACGCAACTGGTTGGCCGCGGTTTCGGCCGCACCAGGAACGTCGGAGATGTTGTACACGCGCACGTCGGCCTTGACGTCGGGTGCGGGCGCAGCCTTTGCCGATGTCTTTGTGGTGGTCGTCGCCGTCGTGGTGGCCACGGACGACGATTGATCCGCTGAGTCGTCGTCGGAGCCGAGCGCCTGGAAACCGACCAGCAGGAACACGACCCCGAGGAACAACAGCACCATCACCATGGCGCGCAGGGGCAGCCCGGAGGAGTCTCGCTGATTCATCGCCACCACTGTATCGAGCGAACCGCCCGATCCCTCATTGCGTGACCTTTAGGTAGTGATATCGAAGCCGAGCCGCCGCGCGGCGCGCGCCTTCTGACGGCTTGCCCGCAGCCGCCGTAGCCGCTTGACCAGCATCGGGTCGGCGGCCAGCGCTTCGGGGCGGTCCACCAGTGCGTTGAGCACCTGGTAATACCGGGTAGCCGACATCGAGAAGAGCTCTTTGATCGCGTCTTCCTTGCTGCCGGCGTACTTCCACCATTGGCGTTCGAAGGCCAAAATATCGTGCTCGCGCCGGGTGAGCCCATCGCTCAGGTCAGAGTCGTCCCCGGATTGCTCAGCCCGCGCCATGGCGCCGTCCATATTGCTCCCTGGACCCTTCCGACACGTGAGAAATAACATCGCTGTGGTTCGGCGATTATTCAACCACGGCTTGCTGGCTTGAGCTGACACATAAACCCGCGAGTCGGGTGAGAAGGATTGCCACCTTAAGCTTCCCCCATGGCCGTCGCACCGATTTGCATCGTCGGGGATCCCGTTCTGCACACACCGACCGAGCCGGTGCCTGTCGGCCCGGACGGCTCGCTGCCCGCGGATCTACCCGAACTCATCCAGACCATGTTCGACACCATGGACGCCGCGAACGGGGTTGGCTTGGCCGCCAACCAGATCGGTGTGGCCAAGCGGTTGTTCGTCTACGACTGCGCCCCGACCCGTGGACAGGTCACACGCCGCCGCGGGGTCGTCATCAACCCGGTGCTGGAAACCTCCGAGGTTCCCGAGACGATGCCCGACCCCGACGATGACGAGGAAGGCTGCCTGTCCGTGCCGGGCGAGAATTTCCCGACCGGCCGGGCCGACTGGGCACGGGTCACGGGCCTGGACGCCGACGGCTCGCCGGTCACTCTCGAGGGCACCGACTTGTTTGCCCGGATGCTGCAGCACGAGACCGGGCATCTCGACGGATTCCTCTACATCGACCGCCTCGTGGGCCGCTACGCGCGGGCTGCCAAGAAGACCGTCAAGCGCAACGGCTGGGGTGTACCCGGCCTGTCCTGGATGCCCGGCGAGGTCCCGGACCCGTTCGGGCACTGATGCCGGCATTACCCGCGCTCGGGTCGCGGGTCAGCCTTCGGTACCAGCTGCCCGCCGGGTCGGCCAAGCCGCTCACCGACGTCATCGGGCACCTGGAGCAGCTCGAGCCGACGGTGCTGATCCGGACCAAGGACGGCGAGCTCGTCGACGTCGCGCCGGCCGACATCGTCAGCGTGCGCGAGCTGTCGCACGCCCCGGTGCGGGCCTCGGAGATCCGCGCGCTAGAACATGCGGCGGCGCTGGCCTGGCCGGGCGTCGAGCAGCAATGGTTGGGCGGTTGGCTGCTGCGTGCTGGACACGGAGTCACCAGCCGCGCCAATTCGGCGATCCCGTTGGACATGTCGGCCCAGATCGCCGATCTCGCCGCGGTGCGCGACTGGTACCGCGAACGTGGCCTGCCGGCCTGGCTGGCCCTGCCCGAGCGACTCCTGCCGCTTCGCACCCCTGGCATCAAGCCGGCCCGGGTCATGGTGCGTGAGCTGCCGGCCCCTCCCGCTTCCTCCCCGAATGTCACGCCGGCGCAACCCTCGCCGTCGAACGTCACGCTGGCGCAGCAACCGGACGCACAGTGGCTCGAGATCTACGAACGCGAGGTCCCCGTCGATGTCCTGACGGCCGTGGTCGACGGGCAGCTGACCTTCGCGATGGTCCCCGGTTGCGCGGTGGGCCGGGGTGCGGTGACGACGGCTCCGGACGGGACGCCCTGGCTGGGCATCTCGTCGGTCCGGGTCTCCCCTGCCCAACGCGGGCAGGGCCACGCCCGGTCGGCGTGCGCGGCGCTGGCGGCCTGGGGTGCCGAGGCAGGTGCCCGGCGGTCCTACGTCCAGGTGGAGGTCGACAACCACGCGGCGATCGCGCTGTACACCTCGCTGGGTTTCCGGCTGCACCACCAGACCCGGTACGTCGCGGCCGACGACGTCCTCGGCTGACGCCGACCCGAACCCTCTACCCTCTTACTTCATGCGCCTGGCCACCTGGAACGTCAATTCGATCCGAACCCGAGTGGACCGCGTGGTCGACTGGCTGGAGCGCGCTGACGTCGACGTGCTGGCCATGCAGGAGACCAAGTGCACCGACGCGCAGTTCCCGATGATGCCGTTCGCGGCCTTGGGCTACGAGGTGGCCCACGTCGGGCTCAACCAGTGGAACGGCGTGGCCATCGCGTCTCGGGTCGGCCTGGATGACGTGGAGATCGGGTTCTCGGGTCAGCCGGTATGGGGCGGTAGCCCCGGAAAAGATCCAGTGGAGGCCACCGCCGAGGCCCGCGCGTTGGGCGCGACCTGCGGTGGGGTGCGGGTGTGGAGCCTCTATGTGCCGAACGGCCGCACCCTGGCCGATCCGCACTACGCGTACAAGCTGGATTGGCTTGCTGCCCTGCGGGATACCGCTGCAGGCTGGTTGAAGGACGATCCGGAGAAGCCCATCGCGCTGGTCGGCGACTGGAACATCGCCCCCAAGGACGAGGACGTCTGGGACATGGCTGTCTTTGACGGCCGCACCCATGTGTCCGAGCCCGAGCGAGCCGCTTTCCAGGCCATGCACGACGCCCAATTCACCGACGTGGTGCGACCTTTCACCGAAGGGCCGGGGATCTACACCTACTGGGACTACACCCAGCTGGCGTTCCAGAAGCGCCGCGGCATGCGCATCGACTTCATCCTCGGCTCCCCCGGTCTGGCCTCGCGGGTCACCGGCGCCGAGATCGTGAAGGACGAACGCCGCCCCAAGAAGGGCACCACAGCGCCCAGCGACCATGCCCCGGTCGTGGTCGAGCTCGGCTGACCCTCTCTGCCAGGGCGGGACGGTTAGCATTGGCGCGACGGGAGGGGGCCGGATGACGACCAGGTGGAGCGCGGTATCCAAATCGCCGACCCTGCCCGTGGGCCACGCGCCGGCCGCCGGCCTCACCGCCGCCGATCTGTTCACGCCACCGCCGGAGCCGACGGTCACTCTCGACGAGAAGCTGCGCCGCGCCTACTTCTGGCTGATCAACAAGGCCGTCATCTCCCCGTTCTACGACGTCGAATTCGGCTCGGACACGACCGTCAACTACTCGCTCGGTGACGCGGGCGCGTCCCTGAGCCTGCCCAGGCAACCTGCCTACTCCTCCAATGTCCTTGTCCCGCTGCTGACTTTCGCCGTCGGCGGACGCTGCCTGCTGATCGGCGGACCGGGCCGCGGCAAGACCACCCTGGCGGTCCTCATGGGGGTGCTGGCGGGGTCCGCCCCCGCCGACGTGCGCCGCCACGTCCAGCAGGGCCAACCGCAGCTGACGGTGGGTGATCTGGTCGGGATCCCGTTGCCCCGTGATCTGGTGCAGGCCGGCAGCCTCGCCGAGATCACCATCGCCTGGAAGAGCTGGTTGACCGCGCCGGTCAAGATCCTCGACGAGTACAACCGGATTCCGACCAAGACCCAGTCGGCGCTGCTGACCATGGTCGCCGAGGGTTATGTGGAAAGCCACGACCAGATGCACGTCACCGCACCGGAACACGGGGTGGAGAGCTGGTTTTTCACCGCCAACGACGACGGCGGTGGCGGCACCTTCCCCGTGATCCAGGCGCTGCGCGACCGTATCGACGTGACCGTGCAGGCGTTCGGTTTCAACAGCCGGTTCCTCGACGAGCTGGTGAGCCGGGTGGAGGCCGGGGACCGGCCGGAGGACAACGTGCCCGCCGAGCTGGTGTTCGGTGCGGCCGAGCAGGCGGAGATGGTCCGGGCGATCCGGGCGATTCCGGTGCCCACCGACGTACGCCGCCGGTTGGAGTTCTTCGTGAGCCACTTCGAGTTCGTCCAGCACGGTGGCCGCCGCTTCGAGTACCGGACCAAGGACGTGGTGGCCACCGCCGGTCTTGAGGTCGAACAGATCATCGACGCCAACTCGGGCGCCGATCTGCAGATCGATCTCGGCGCGCAGACCGTCAACGGGGTGTCGGTGCGCTCCCTGCAGAACCTGGTGCTCTACGCCAAGGCGCTGGCCTGGTTCCGGGGCAACGACTCCGTCACCCTCGAGGACGTGCGGGCGATGGTTCCGTTCGCCCTGCGCGGCAAGCTGTTACCGAACACGGCCCATCCCCGCTTCGACACCGGCGCGGACCGGGAACTGGCATCGGATCCGGCGAGTTGGCTGACCGATCTGTTCGACACCTCATGCCGGGAGTTCGTCACACTGGAGCGCGACGGCGATGATCCGGTGGCCGAGCTGCTCGACGAGTTCGGCCGCGGCCTCGACGGTTTGGACGCTCTCGAGGTGTCGCGGCGCCTCACCACGATCGAGGCTCGCATCCTGGCGGTCTCCGGCGTCGGCAAGATTTACGGCCGGGATTTCGACGATCTGGTCGCGTTGAAGTATCTCTACCAACGGTATTCGAACTATCTGCACTGGCTGGAGAGCGGCCGGTGATTGCCCGGGCGTACCACCAGGTCAACCTCGACCTGCCCACGCCCGCCGAGCTGCCCGCGGTGCCCGGTCTCGATCTGGCCATCTCGGCCGACAACGTGGCCCGCTTCGGCGGTGATCCGCAGCGGTACCGCCATGCCCTGCGCGGCATTTCGGCCGCGCGGGACGTGATGTTCAACGTCGCGGCGGTGGCCGCCTGGCGGGCCGGGGTGCTGGGGATCCGCGACGATGCGTTGTCCCGTCTGCAGCTGCTCCCCGTCGACCTCGCGGCGTCGGTCCTGGGCCTTCCGGTCGACGCGGTCGTCCCGTTCACCGACGGGCAGGCGGTCGACCGGTTCTACTGGCCGTTGCGCCCACCCGGTCAATTGATCGCGCGGATCGGCGGTTTCACCGGCCTCGGCGGCAGGTGGGACCAGCCGCCGACCGATCCCTCCCCGCGTGGGACCGGCAGGTGGACGGTGAATGTCGGCGCGCAGCAGCGGCAGATCGATGCCGACGTGTTCGGCCACCTCATTTCCGACGCAGCCGCACCCGGCCCGCCGACCGACGGACCCGCCACGGCGCAGCTGGTGGTGCGCCCGACCTCGTACCTGGCCGAGATCTGGCCGGCATGACCGGACGGGCGCCGACCGATCCCGAACTGGTGGCCTGGCGGGCCGCACTCGACCTGTGGGGCGTGCAACTCCATCCGCCGAACATGGTGCGCGACAGTGCGACCGGGACATTCGCCTGGTTCTCGTTTCCGCCGTCGATCTCGATCGACGTCGACGAGCTGGCCCGTCACGGCGCCGAAGATCACCTGGTCAGCGTCTTCGCCCATGAGATCGGCCATCACGTGCTGTCTCCGAGCACCCGCATCGTGTCGTTCAAGCTCATGCAACAGATGGCCCGGGCAATCGTGGCGAGCGACCCGCGGCGCGCCATCCCCGTCACCCGCACGGCCCGGCATCTGTCCAATCTGTGGTCGGATCTGCTCATCAACGACCGGGTGGTCCGCATGCAGCGCAGGCAGCATCCAGGCACCGAGCCGGACATGATCACGTTGTGGCGCACGCTGACCGCCCGCGAGCCGGTGTCGAATGCAGCCTGGTGGGTACTCATGCGCGCCTACGAGTTGCTGTGGTCGCTGCCGTCGAACACGCTGTGCCCCAACGATCCCCCTTCTGTACCGAAGGCAGTTCGAGAAGACGTGCGGGCCCGCCAGCACGTCGACCCGGCCACGCTCGACGTGTCGATGGTCCGCGAGGACCTTCAGGAGAAGGAACGTGCCCACCGGGTAGCCGCCATGCGGGTGCGCGCCATCCAGGACGAACTATTGCTGAGCCAGCCAGTACAACCGGTCGCCGACGCCGAGTACGTGGCACAGGCGATCCGGGCCTTCGGGGCGGACCCGGTGGGCGGTGCGCTTACCTTCGGCATGGTCCTGGTGCCCTACCTGGTGCTGGAGTCCATGATCGCCGACGGTGCCGCTCTGCCCGCCGGCGGATGCGCCGAACAGGGCGGAGCACCTGCGACGGCAGCCGAACTCGCGCAGGTGCTGGCCGACCCACGACTCGACGAGCCGCCGGTTCACCCCGCGGCGGCCGCGGTCGGCGCCCCTCCGACGGTCCAGTCTCCGGGCCAAAGTTACGGTGTCGCAGAGACCTTGGCCTTGTTCGATGGGTCCGATCCCAACGCCGTGATGCTGGCCTGGTACGAGGCGCAGGCCCGGCCTTGGATCCGCCCGCTGCTGCAATCCGGGCGCGGCGTCGCCGACGAAGGGATCCCCGGGCCGTTGGAGACGTGGGAGCTCGGCGACGATGCCACAGAGCTGGACTGGCCGGCGACCCTCGCGGTGAACCCGGTGGTGGTGCCCGGGGTGACGACGCGTCGTCGCACCCAACTTCCCGACGATCCTGCCCCCGTCATCGAGGCGGTGACGCTGGATCTCTATATCGACTCGTCCGGCTCGATGCCGAGCCCCCAGCGTGGTTCCTCTGCCGTGCTGGCCGGGATGATCCTGGTGCTGTCGGTACTCAAAGGCGGTGGGCGGGTTCGGGTCACGTCATGGTCGGGCCGGGGCCAGGTCGCCGGGGACAGCGTGTACACCCGGGACCGGTCGGAGATCATGCGCCAGCTGACGACGTTCTTCAGCGGCGGCACCGTGTTTCCCCTCGATCTGCTGGCGCACCGGTATCCACCCGGTGACCACGATCCTCATGAACTGCGCCACCTGGTGGTGCTGTCCGACGACGGTTTGATGTCGCTGTTCGGCGCCGGCCAGGAGGAGTACGCCGGGGTGGCGGCGGCGGTGCGGCGGCAACTCGACACCGCCACGCTGCTGGTACAGAACCGGTCCCGTTCCGTGGCCGGGCCGGCCGCCGAGGCGGGGTACGACGTCGATTACCTGGACAACATGTCCGATGCGCCGGCCGTGTGCGCGAGGCTGGCCGCGCACATCGCCGGGTACCGGCGGGAGGTGCTGCGTGGCTGAACAATTGGCGAACTGGTTCGCCGAGGAATTGGACGAGCAGGCGGTGTGGTCGACACTGAAGCCCGGCGCAGGCGTCGACGAGGTTGCGGCGCGGATGGCGAGCACGCCGCAGCCGTTTCTCGCCGACACCGTCGATGTGGTGGCGCTGGCGTGCGATGTGTTCAACCACACCGGTTGCGCCGCGGCCGCCCAGCGCATCGCCGAGAGGGGCTCTCCGGCGTCCCGGCGGGGCGCCGCCATCGGGTTGTGGTTGTTCGCCAGTGCGGAGATGATCGGTCCGTTCACCGCACCACTCGACGACCGTAAGGCTGCGACGGCGTTGTTGGCGTTGGCATTTCGGGTGGCACCGCTGGTCGATCCGGGCCGGTGGCTCAGCGATGCGGACCGCCGCGACGAGGCGGTGCGCACCTTCCTGCTGTGGAACGGCCTGCTGCCGTACGGAGAGGACGTTCAGCAGGCCCGTTCGCTGTTCGAGATGCGCGATTCGGTGCGACGCGAAGGCGCATTGGCGCAGGCATTGGCCGATCACGAACATCGCATGGCCGTACAACGCCGCCTGGCCGACGCCAAGGCGAAAGAAGCTGCGGCACGGTACAACAGTGAGTGACGATCCGCTGGGGCTGGAGGATTATGTTCCGTTCGGCCAGGTAGCGCTGACCGATGAGCAGCGCTGGCCCGGTCTGTCGGTGGCCGGGCGGAAGCGGCTGGCAGCCCTGGAACAGCACCCGCACGCACCGGCCTGGCGCCACCGGGTCGGGCACCGGCTCACCCCCGCCGAACAACAAGCCGCCACCCGGCAACTGCCCCTTGATGATTGGCTGCCGCAACATCTCACACTGGCCCGCACCTTGCCCGCCTATCGCCGCCACGCGGGTCCGCTGGACAGTCTCACCGACTTTCCGCTGATCGGGCGTGAAGACCTGGTCGACGACATCGCCGCGTTCGTCCCGCCCGGCGCCGACCTCAGCCGGATGCTGCACGGCACGAGCTCGGGCAGTACCGGCGCCGCCCTGGTGATGCCCGACGACCCGGACGAGTTGGCTCGCGGATTTCACTGGCTGCGCGGGCTGGTGGGAGCCGAGTGGGAGCCGACGGACCATCGGGTGGCCTTGGTGCAGACGGTGTTTCAGCGGCAGGCCTTCACCTATACCTCGGTGATCCCGGGCTTCGATGAGGCGTTGATGGCCCGGCTTAACCTGCATCCGGCCGCCTGGGCAGGTGGGTCCACACAGCGCGATGCGTATCTGCGGGACACCGATCCGCAGGTGATCAGCGGCACTCCCACGTCGTTGGAGGCACTGCTCGAGCCCGGTCTCGCCGCCGTATTGCGGCCGCTGGCCCTGATCTCCGGGGCGATGACACTGACGGCGCCGTTGCGCCGGGCACTCGAGGCGGCCTACGACTGCCCGGTCCTCGACGTCTACGGCCTGCACGAGACCCGACCCATCGCGGTGAGCGACGACGGCGGACCATTCGTGCTGGCTGAGCGCCGCGCGCATGTCGAGGTGCTGGGCGGTGAGGTCGTGGTGACGTGCGGCGAGAACCAGTTTCTGCCGCTGGTGCGCTACCGCACCGGTGACCATGCGCGGCTGGTCACCCATCGCGGCCGGCCCGCTCTTGCCGATCTGGAGGGCAGGGAGGCAACGGTTTTCGTGTCGGCCTCGGGAATCGCGGTGCCGTGCGTCGACCTCACCCAGCAGCTGCAGGCCGCGGGTGCCCGCGGGTGGCGCGTCGACCAGGATGCGCAGGGTCGCGTCTCGGCGGTGATCGCGTCCGGTGACAGGCACCGGGTGGCCGAGGCGCTGGTTCTGCTGCTGGGACAGCCCATCGAGGTGACCCACGTGGCGACGCTGGCCGAGCTGGGGCCCGGCAAGCCGCGCCGCTATTCCTCGGCTAGCGCGCCGACGCAGTGATGAGTTCGACGGCTTCGGCCACGCTGTCGGTGCAATGAAGCAGGGCCAGATCGGATTCTGAGATCTTTCCGCCGGGCAGAACGGTGTTCCGGATCCAGTCGATCAGACCCGACCAGTAGTCGACACCCAGCAGGATGATCGGAAACTGGGTGACCTTGTGGGTCTGCACCAGGGTCAACGCCTCGAACAGTTCGTCGAGCGTGCCGAATCCGCCCGGCAGGCACACGAAGGCCTGGGCATATTTGACGAACATGGTCTTGCGGACGAAGAAGTAGCGGAAGTTGATGCCGAGGTCCACCCAGTGGTTGAGGCGCTGCTCGAAGGGCAGTTCGATACCGAGTCCGACGGAGTAGCCGCCGGACTCGCTGGCGCCGCGGTTGGCCGCCTCCATCGAGCCAGGACCGCCGCCGGTGATCACCGCGTAGCCCGCCCTCACCAGCGCGATACCCAGTTCCTCGCCCAACCGGTACTCGGGTGAGTGCGGTTCCGTGCGGGCCGACCCGAAAACGGTGACAGCCCTCGGCATTTCGGCGAGAGCATCGAAACCGTCGATGAACTCGCCCTGAATGCGCATCACCCGCCACGGATCGGTGTGCACCCAGTCGGTGGGGCCGCGCCGGTCCAGCAGCCGCTGATCGGCGGTCGTGGTGGCACAGCGGTCGCGGCGCAGTTGCACCGAACCGCTGATCTGAGGCTGGCTGTCGTCGTTCTCGGTCATGCGGGCTTCACGCCCACAGTGATGGCGTCGGAGATCGGCGTCCATACCGGCCGGCGTACCCGATGTTGTTCGGCGACGGTGAATCCGGCCGCCACGAACAGCGCGCGCATCTCCGGCTCGGTGGGACTGTGCGCGGGTGCACCCAAGTCAGCCGACAGCGCATGCAACGGCAGGAAGGTGCGGCGCGGGCTCATCGTCGTCACCGCCACCATTCCCCCCGGCGCCAGCACCCGGTAGAACTCCGCGAGCGCGGCGGGCTGGTCGAAGAAATGAAATGCCGAGGTGGTCACCACCGCGTCCAGGAAGCCGTCCTGGAAGGGCAGTTCCTCGGCCGGGGCCGACTTCCACCGCACCTGATCGGACCGCTTGCGCGCCTGGGCGAGCATGCCGTCGGACATGTCCAGGCCGTAGACCTCGTCGGGGAGTAGTTCACGCTGGATGCGGTCGGCCAGGATGCCGGTACCGCAGGCGATGTCGGCAATCGCACGGGCCCCGCGCTCCTGCAGTTGGGCGATCACCTCGTCCTGGGCGGGCCGGTACACCCACCGCTGGAGGCAGCCCTGGTCGTAGGCCGGTGCGGCAAAACTCCAGAAGCGCGTGATGGCGTCGTTGAATCCGCGGCGCTGTGTGGTGGTCACGAGCCCGAGTGTAGGTGGGCTACTACGGCGCCTCCACGCAGTAGACCCTTGCCGGCCTGGGGAAGGTCACCGTCGTCGCGCCAGAACCACATACGGCGGTGTCTGTTGATCCGTCGATCCGCTTTACGACTTTTGTGACTGCGTCTGGGTCGGAACATTCCACTGGAGTGACGCGCTTGCTCGCCTCGCTGACGTCGAAGCAATCACCCTCCTCGACGTTCAAGATGAAGCAGTAGGTGATGGACTCGTTGACGAGCACGGCGTAGTTCGAGTCGTCCCGTTTGCCGTCCGGGCATGGCGCGGATCCGCCACCTTTCGACGCCAACTCGTAGATCGCCTCCGCGCCGCTGCAGCTGACCGCGGTGAGGTTCATATCTGCCTTGTCGTACTGGTCGCCGGTGATGCAATCTCCCACCGCCAGGCCACCAGAGCCGCCCGAGCTCGAGGCCCCGGAACCTGAGCTCGAGCTCGACTCCGCCGCGCGTGACGCCATCCGCCCGGCCAACCCCAACAGGCCGAGCACGAGCAGAATTGCACCGATCACGATCATCGCCGTGCCCGACTTCCTCGGTGGCGCGCCGTATGGCTGTGGCGGGACCGGCGGATACCCGGGCTGCTGCGGATAGCCGGGCTGGTAACCCTCCTGCGGGTACCCCTGCTGCGGATAGGTCGGCGGATAACCCGGCTGCTGGTAACCCTGCGAGTAACTCTGGGGGTACCCGGGCTGCGGATAGCTCGGCGGGTATCCGGGCTGGCCGCTCGGCTTCGACTTAGACGACGAACGCCGAACCAGGCCGAGGATGAGCAGGAGCAGCCCCAACCCCGGTATGAACAGCGTGCCGATGACGTAGCCCGCGGATTCTGCAGCGCTTCCGGCGGCGGCCAGTGTCTGAACGACCATGGCGGCGAGTATCCCACGAGGCGACCGGAAATCGGTTTGCTGACCGGCTGCTCAGTGCCCCGTCGCCGGCCGCTCAGGCCTCGTTGTCGGCTCCCGCCTCCGTCCCATAGCGGCCCGCGCTGAACATCGACGCCACCGCACCGATCACCATCATCACGGCCGCGGCGGTGAACACCACCGTCAGACCGGAGTGGAAGGGCTCGGTGATCAGCTGCGGGAAGAACGTCTGGCCCGTGATGACGTCCGCGTTCACTCCCGGCTGGTGCAGCGCGTCGTACGGCGCGAGCAACTCGGCCATCGGGTTGTAGCCGAGGAAGGCCGCGAAGAGGCTGCCGACCGGGGGCAGGTTCGCCACGTCGTTGGCCACCGAGGCCGAGACACCCTGCTGGGTCAGTCCGCTGGTCAACGCCGCCGGCAGCGTGTTGGCCAGCCCGACGATCATCAGGGAGAAGAAGATGCCGATCGACAGCGAGTTGCCCGCGTTGAAGAACGTGGACCGCACGCCGGAGGCCGCCCCACGCTGACCGGCCGGCACGCTCGACATGATGGCCGCGGTGTTGGGGGCCGTGAAGATGCCGCCGCCGAGGCCGTTGAGGAACACCAGGATCGCGAACACCCAGTAGTCGAAGTTGACCGGGATCATCAGGAGCGCCACGAAGGTGGCCGCCATCAGCAGCATGCCGCCGACGGTCAGCGGCCGCGCACCGATGCGGTCGGAGAGCGACCCGGCGATCGGCGCGGCGACCAGGAACCCGACGGTGACCGGCAGCAGGTAGATGCCGGCCCACAGCGGGGTGGATTCGAAGCTGTAGCCGTGCAGCGGCAACCAGATGCCCTGCAGCCAGATGATGAGCATGAACTGCAGCCCGCCGCGTCCGACCGAGGACATCAGCCCGGCGAGGTTGCCCATACCGAACGCCGCCGATTTGAACAGTCGGATGTCGACCATCGGTGACGACACCTTCAACTCGACGGTGCAGAACGCCACGAGCAGCAGCAGGCCGATCGCGATGGAGCCCAGCACCCACGGGCTGGTCCAACCGGTGGTCGAGTCGCCGTAGGGCTGGATGCCGTAGGTGATGCCGATCAACAGGACCGTCAGGCCCAGCCCGAAGGTCAGCGTGCCGGCCCAGTCGAGCCGCCCGGCGGTGCGGACACCGAGTTCCTTGAGCGAGCGGTAACTCCAGATCGTGCCGAGGATCCCGATCGGCACACCCACCCAGAACACGGCCTTCCAGTGCCATTCGGACAGGAAGCCACCGATCAGCAGTCCGAGGAATGACCCGGCGACGGCGGCCACCATGTTGGTGCCCAGTGCCATGCCGCGCTGGTTGGCGGGGAAGGCATCCGTGAGGATGGCCGACGACGACGCCATCAGCATGGCGCCGCCGACACCCTGCACTACGCGCCAAGCGATCAGCCACACCGCACCGCCACCGAGCTGGAAGGGGTCGAAGGACAGCGCGATCGCGGCCACGGTGAAGACCACGAAACCGAGGTTGTAGATGCGCACCCGGCCGTACATGTCGCCGAGACGCCCGAACGGCACGACGAGCACCGCGGTCACCACCAGGTAGCCCATCAGCATCCACAGCAGGTAGCTGACGTTGCCGGGGGCGAGCGGGTTCAACCCGATGCCGCGGAAGATCGCCGGCAGCGAGATCAACACGATCGAGGCGTTGATGGAGGCCAGCAAGATGCCCAACGTCGTGTTGGACAGCACCACCCACTTGTAGAAGGGGTGGTCGTGATCCATCCGTTTGCGCCGGTCGGCGGTCTCGGCCTCGGCGGCGTCGACGCCTCCGGCCGCGTTCGTCATCTCAGTCGTCATTCCGTCTTCGCTCTAGTGGCAATCGAGGGGCGCTGGGCCCAATACGTGTAAAACACATATATTAGCTATACAAATCATGTGTGGGCAATCTGAGCGGGCCTCGAATCTCGCCGTTTTCGACCCGAGGGTCGCCAAACCACGCGATCGGCCAACCCTGGAGTCGAAAACGGCGGCATTTCCCAACGCAGCTCGAACCCCACAGAAACCGTGGGCCGGCGATGGCTCCGTGAACGCCCGACAGGCCCTATTTGCGCGACTCGACACGGGCGCAGCTGTACGCCCGCAAATAGCAGCCCTGGCCTAGACAGTTCCGAGACCCGGTAGATTCTCCGCTCCAAGTCAGGGCTCCCTTTGTGCCGCAACACTATTCACATTCATTAGACATGCTCTAAGTGTCGGGTTGCAGCCACCTGGTGACTGCAATCCGCGGCGTAAGTGCCGCGAAGGCCTGCCCACACCAAACATGACCGTTACTACCCAGCGGAGTACATCTGCGCTAGGTTGGGCCCTGCAAACCACACACGCGGGAGTGCGCACGAGCGCACTGAGAGGACGGGTACGCCCGTCGACCGTAAGAACCTGACCGGGTAATGCCGGCGTAGGGAGATGAAAATGAGTAGTAGCGTTTTTGTTGACGGCACTGTCGACGCATCAGTGACCACCGGTCCGATCACCGGAAGCACCAAGGTCTATCGCGAGATCAATCATGACGACACGACGATGCGTGTGCCGTTTCGCCGGGTGAACCTGACCAACGGGGACCATCTGGACCTGTACGACACCTCGGGCCCGTACACCGACGACGGCGCGGTGATCGACCTGAACTCCGGCCTGCCGTCACGGCCCGGGATACACAAAGACCGCGGCACCCAGTTGCAGCGGGCCCGCGCCGGCGAGATCACTGCCGAGATGGCGTATATCGCTGAACGCGAAGGCGTTTCACCAGAGCTGGTGCGTGACGAGGTAGCTCGGGGCCGGGCGGTCATCCCGGCCAACCACAACCACCCCGAGGCCGAGCCGATGATCATCGGCAAGGCGTTCGGCGTGAAAGTCAATGCCAATATCGGTAATTCGGCCGTCACGTCCTCGATCGGCGAGGAGGTCGACAAGATGGTGTGGGCCACCCGGTGGGGTGCCGACACGATCATGGACCTGTCGACCGGCAAGGACATCCACCAGACGCGGGAGTGGATCCTGCGTAATTCCCCGGTTCCGGTCGGGACCGTGCCGATCTACCAGGCGCTGGAGAAGGTCAACGGGGACCCGACCAAGTTGACGTGGGAGATGTACCGCGACACCGTGATCGAGCAGTGCGAGCAGGGCGTCGACTACATGACCGTGCATGCCGGCGTGCTGTTGCGCTACATCCCGCTGACGGTCAAGCGCGTCACTGGCATCGTGTCCCGGGGCGGGTCGATCATGGCGGCCTGGTGCCTGGCGCACCACACCGAGTCGTTCCTGTACACCCGCTTCGAGGAACTGTGCGAGATCCTGGCCCGCTACGACGTGACGTTCTCGCTGGGCGACGGGCTGCGACCCGGGTCGATCGCCGACGCCAACGACGAGGCCCAGTTCGCCGAGCTGCGCACGCTGGGCGAGCTCACCAAGATCGCGAAATCCCATGGCGTGCAGGTGATGATCGAGGGGCCGGGCCACGTTCCCATGCACAAGATCGTCGAGAACGTGCGACTCGAAGAGGAGTGGTGCGAGGAAGCGCCGTTCTACACACTCGGCCCGCTGGCCACCGATATCGCTCCGGCCTATGACCACATCACCTCGGCGATCGGCGCGGCCATCATCGCTCAGGCGGGTACCGCGATGCTGTGTTACGTCACCCCCAAGGAGCACCTGGGCCTCCCGGACCGCAAGGACGTCAAGGACGGCGTCATCGCCTACAAGATCGCGGCGCACGCCGGCGACCTCGCCAAGGGACACCCCCGCGCCCAGCAGCGCGACGACGCACTCTCCAAGGCGCGCTTCGAGTTCCGCTGGCACGACCAGTTCGCGTTGTCGCTGGATCCCGACACCGCGCGCGAGTTCCACGACGAGACACTGCCCGCCGAACCGGCCAAGACCGCGCACTTCTGCTCGATGTGTGGCCCCAAGTTCTGCTCGATGCGCATCACGCAGGACATCCGCGATGCCTACCCGGACGGGGTGGCCCCGGAGGATATCGAGCGCGGCATGGCGGAGAAATCGCAGGAGTTCGCCGACCACGGCAACCGCGTCTATCTACCCTTGACCACGTGAGGCTCAAGTGAACTTCTTGCCGTTGACCCCTGCGGGTGAGACCCCGCTGCGGGTGATGACCATCGCCGGGTCCGATTCCGGCGGTGGTGCCGGGATCCAGGCCGACATGCGGACCTTCGCCATGCTCGGCCTGCATGGCTGTGTCGCGCTGACGGCTGTGACGGTGCAGAACTCGGTGGGCGTCAAAGGTTTTCACGAGGTGCCGCTCGACATAGTTTCGGACCAGATGCGGGCGGTCGTCACTGATATCGGGATCCAGGCCGCCAAGACCGGCATGTTGGCGTCGTCGGAGATCATCACCACCATCGCCGAGACCTGGCGGGCAGAGGGGCTGGGAGCAGTGCCCCTGGTCGTCGACCCGGTGTGCGCCTCGATGCACGGTGATCCGCTGTTGCACCACAGCGCCCTCGACGCACTGCGCACCGAGCTGTTCCCGCTGGCCACGCTGGTCACCCCGAACCTCGACGAGGTCCGGTTGCTCGTCGACATCGAGGTCGTCGACGAGGCCTCGCAGCGTGACGCGGCTCGCGCACTACACGCGCTCGGTCCGCGGTGGGCACTGGTCAAGGGCGGGCACCTGCGCTCGTCGTCGGCCAGCCCGGATCTGCTGTTCGACGGCACGGAATTCCACGAATTCGCGGCGCCGCGGATCGATACCGGCAACGATCACGGGGCCGGCGACACCTTGGCTGCGGCGACGGCTTGCGCTCTGGCACATGGCTATTCGGTTCCGCAGGCAGTGGAGTTCGGCAAGGCCTGGGTGACCGAATGTATTCGGGCCAACTATCCGCTGGGCCACGGCCACGGCCCGGTGAATGCCTTGTTCCGGTTGCAGCCGTGAACCTCGACGCGATCGCCGGCGTCGCTCACGAACCCGAGGCAACCCCGACGGGCGTCGTGGTGCTCACGCATGGTGCCGGGGGCAACCGGGATTCGGCGATGCTGGTCAAGGTCTGCGACGAATGGGCGTCGCGGGGCTGGCTGGCCGTGCGCTACAACCTGCCCTACCGCCGCCGCAGGCCAAAGGGACCGCCGTCGGGATCGGCGGCAGGCGATCAGGAGGGCATCGCGGAGGCGATCGCACTGGCCCGCAGTCTGACCGATGGCCCGGTGATCGCCGGCGGGCATTCCTACGGCGGGCGGATGACGTCGATGGTCGCGGCGAACGGGGCAGGTCCGGACGTGCTGACGCTCTTTTCCTACCCGCTGCATCCGCCGGGTAAGCCGGAACGCGCGCGCACCGAGCATCTGCCCGACATCACGGTGCCCACGGTGTTCACCCACGGCACGTCCGATCCGTTCGGCACCATCGAGGAGCTCACCGCCGCCGCGGGCCTCGTAAGCGGACCGACCGAGCTCGTAGTCATCGAGGGCGCCCGCCACGACCTCGGATCCAAGCGCCTGGACGTGCCCGCCCTCGCGGTGGATGCGGCGCTGCGGGCACTCGATATCGTCGAGCCATGACCTACCCGCCCGGCCCCACTGGTCGCCCCGGACCGCAGGGCCACAACTACCCGCCACCGCCGCCGCAGCCGTATTCCACCGGCCCCGACCAGTTCTCGGCGACGCCGAAGAAATCCCCTGCGCTCAAATGGGTGCTGCTGGGTGTCGTGGTGCTGGTCGCGCTCGTGGTGGCGGCCGGCGCGGTGTTCTATCTGGCTCGGGACCGGGGCGCCACCGAGGCCAGCCAGGTTCGGTCGGGCGATTGTCTGGCCGACATCCCCGACAGCAGCCGGGTGTTGTACGTCAAGTCGGTGGGCTGCGATCAGCCGCACAAGGGCGAGGTGTTCGCGGTGCTGCCGCTGCCCGACGGAGATTTCCCGGGCGACGCCGCAGTCGTGAAGTACGCCGACAAGTGCGCCCCGGCACTGGCCGAATACGCCCCCGAGGCCAACTCGGAATCCGGGGTCCAGCTGTTCGTCCTGTACCCGACGGCCGACTCCTGGCAACGCGGGGACCGTAGCGTGACGTGCATCGCCACCAGCAAAAACTCCCGCACCGGCAAAATAGGGTAACGCGCTACTCTAGGCCGCCCGGACCGCGTGGTCAGACACTCGATCCATGGTCGAGATCGATACCCGGGCCGCAGCCACCCTGCCGCTCGCACCACGCAATCCGCTGTCCTACCGACAGACGATCAAGGCGATGCGGTCCTTCATCGAGGGGCATCAGCGGCTGCGCGACGCCGGAGGCCCGGTCAGCCGGATGGTGCTGGGCCCACGATGGCTGGTCCCCCCGGTCCTGTTGGTCACGTCGCCGCAGGGCGCGCGGGATGTCCTGGGCCGCCGCGATTCGATCGCCGATCGCGGCACCGCCCTCAACATGGTCGAGCTGCGCCGGCTGATGGGCGGCAACCTGTTGAACCTGCCACACGAGCGCTGGCTGCCGCGACGGCGAACGCTGCAGCCGATGTTCACCAAGCAGAACGTGCCACGGTATGCGGGGCACATGGCCGCCGCGGCGGATTCGATCGCCGGCGGCTGGCGCGACGGTACGACGGTCGATCTCGATGTCGCGTGCCGGACGCTCACGCTGCGGGCGCTGGGCCGCTCGGTATTCGGCGTGGATCTCGACGAGAACGCCGACGACGTGGGCCCCGCACTGCGTACCGCGTTGTCCTGGATTTCCGACCGGGCGGTCCGTCCGGTCAACTTCCCGCAGTGGGTGCCCACCGGCGGCCAACGCCGGGCCAGGGCGGCCAACGCCCGCCTGCATGAACTGGCCGCCGAGATCCTCGCCGCGGTGCGGGCTGATCCCGACCGCGATGCACCGCTGGTGCGCGCGCTCATCGAGGCCCGTGACCCCGACACCGGACGGGAGCTGGCCGACGACGAGATCTGCGATGAATTGGTGCTTTTCATGCTCGCCGGGCATGACACCACCTCGACGACGCTGTGTTATTCGCTGTGGGCGCTGGGCCGCGATCCCGAGCTGCAGTCCCGCCTGTACGACGAAGTCGCGGCGCTGGGCGATCGCACTCTGACGCCCGAGGATGTGCCGCACCTCGAACACACGGTCCGGGTGCTGCACGAAGCTCTGCGGCTCTGCCCACCCGGTGCCGGCACCCCACGGACGCTCAACGAGGAGGTGATCGTCGACGGCTACCGCGCCGAGGCCGGCACGATGGCGATGGTCAATTTCTACGTCATGCACCGCGACCCAGCACTGTGGGACGACCCGCTGACCTTCGACCCCGACCGCTTCAGCCCGGAACGTTCAGCGGGTAGAAACCGTTGGCAGTATCTGCCTTTCGGCGGCGGACCGCGGTCCTGCGTCGGCGATCACTTCGCCATGCTGGAGGCCACCCTGGCGCTGGCGACCATCGTGCGCGCGGTCGCGGTGACGTCCCTGCGCGACGACTTCCCGGTGGACACCCCCTTCACCGTCATCGCCGCCGAGCCGATCCCGGCCCGGATCACCAGAAGGAGTACGCCATGAAATTCATCGTGCACTGGACTCAGTCACAGGCGAACTACCGGGATGCGGTGGAGAAGTTCAAGCAGACCGCCGGCGCCGTCCCGGAAGGCGCGACGATGCTTCACCGTTGGTGGGGCATGAACGGCCAGGGCTTCGCCATCGTCGAAACGGACGACGCCAAGACCATGTTCGAGTCGGTCGCGGAGTGGAGCGAGTTCCTCACCTTCGACATCACGCCCTGTGTGGAAGACGCCGAGGCAGTGGAGGTGATCGCAAAGCTGTTCTGATCCCCGACGCGGTGCCGTCGTTCCGCCTCTAACCTCGGTGACGCAAAGCTAGGCTGGCGTCACCACGAGTCGTCGACGGCGGAAGGTGGCATCAGTCTCATGAACGCTGGTCCAGGCAACCCTTGGCCCGCGTTGCGGGTGTCCGATTGGGAACCCACCCGCGACACCCTGCACATGTGGACTCAGATCGTCGGGAAGATCCGGCTGACACACACACCACTGATCAACCATTGGTGGCAGGTGACCTTCTACGTGAGCCCGCGCGGTCTGACCACGTCGTCGATCCCGTATCGAAACCGGTTGTTCGACATGGAGTTCGACTTCATCGACCATGTGCTGACGATCCGTACCAGCGACGGCGGATCCCGCACCGTTGCGTTGAAGCCGAAATCGGTCGCCGAGTTCTACGACGAAACCTTGACCGCTCTGCAGCAACTGGACATTCAAACGCGAATCTCGGCAAGCCCCAATGAGGTCGATCCGGCCATACCCTTTGCCGAAGATCACCAGCACGCCTCGTATGACCCCGAAGCCGCCAACTTGTTCTGGCGTCAACTGGTCCAGTCGCACCGGGTGATCAACGATTTCCGTTCGCATTTCATCGGCAAGGTCAGCCCCGTGCACTTCTTCTGGGGCTCGTTCGACATGGCCTGCACCAGATTCTCCGGTCGACCCGCGCCCGAGCACCCCGGCGGGGCACCCAACTGCGCGGATTGGGTGATGGTGGAAGGGTATTCGCACGAGTTGAGCAGTTGCGGTTTCTGGCCGGGCGGTGGCGAGGAGGGCGCGTTCTACGCCTACGCCTATCCGGAACCGGAAGGCTTCGCCGACTATCGCGTCGGCCCGGACGCAGCGTTCTACAGCGCGGACTTTCGGCAGTTCCTTCTGCCGTACGAAGCGGTGCGGACTGCCTCCGATCCCGACCGTGCCCTGCTAGATTTCCTGCAATCGACCTACTCCGCCGCAGCCGATCTGGCCGGCTGGGACCGGGCAGGTCTGGAATGCGATCCACAGCGCTGGTGACACCCACACGGAGACGGAGAACCCCATGAAGCTCTGCATCGTCGGCAGCGTGGCTGTTGCGCTGATAGCCGGCGGGTTGATCACCTCAGCGCCACCGGCTGCCGCCGGCTGCCAGTACGGCGGGCCGGTGATCAGTAAGTGCGACGGGCCCGTCCAACCCGACGGCACCTGGGAGCGGTGCATGGGGACCTGGGGCTATGTGCCGAGCGGCTTCAGCTCCCACCTGGTTCCGGTCAAGCGCTGCGACGTGATGGGGCCCGGCCACGAGATCGCTCCGTGGGACACCCCGTTCGCCGACCCGCCGACGCGCATCGACGACAACTGAGCCCTCGACAAAGTACCCGGTACCTGCGGTACTGTTTGCAGCATGAGCCCGGGGGAATTCGAGGCAGTGATCGTCGGCGCGGGGTTCGCCGGCATCGGCGCCGCCATCCAGCTCAAACGGCTGGGCATCGAGAACTTCGTGATCCTGGATCGCGAGGACGATCTCGGCGGCACCTGGTACGTCAACCACTACCCCGGCCTGGCCGTCGATGTGCCGACCACGACCTACTCGTACTTCTTCGAACCGAACCCGAACTGGTCGAGGCTGTTCTCCACCGGCACCGAGATCAAGCGGTACGCCGACGACGTCGCCGACAAGTACGACGTGCGCCGCCACATCCGGTTCAACACGACCGTCGACGGCGCCCACTGGGATGACGAGGCTTCGCTCTGGCGAGTAACCGTCGCCGGTGGCGAGACCTTGAGCGCGCGCTTCCTGCTCACCGCCACCGGCTTCCTGTCGCAACCTCACACACCTGACATCCCCGGCATCGCCGACTTCACCGGCAAGGTCATCCACACCACCGACTGGGACGACGACTACCGGCCCGACGGCCGTCGTATCGCGATCATCGGCACCGGCGCCACTGCCGTTCAGCTCATTCCGGAGCTGGCTCGCAAGGCCGCTGACCTGACGGTGTACCAGCGCACCCCGATCTGGGTCGTGCCCAAGATCGACCTGAAGTTCTCCGCCGGGGTCAAGGCCCTGTTCGCCAAGGTCCCGCTGACCCAGCGGGCCGTGCGCGCCGTCACCGACGCCATCTACGCGTTCATGGTCGACACCGCCGTGCTCAAGCACCGGTACTTCCGCCGGTTCAACATCGCCGCGGCCGACCTGGCCAAGCTGCACCGGTTCGCCTCGATCCGCGACCCCGAACTGCGCCGCAAGCTGACCCCTGACTACGACTTCGGTTGCAAGCGCCCGACGTTCTCCAACGGCTACTACCGCGCTTTCACCAAGCCGAATGTGCACCTGCAGGCCGACGGCATCGAACGCATCGATGCCCAGGGCATCGTCAACGCCGACGGCAGCAGGACCGATATCGACACCCTGGTGCTGGCGACGGGGTTCGATCTGTGGGAGGCCAACTTCCCTGCGATCGAGGTGATCGGGCGTGATGGCCGCAACCTCGGCAAGTGGTGGCGGGAGACCCGGTTCCAGGCCTACCAGGGTGTCTCGATGCCGTACTTCCCGAACTATCTGAGCCTGGCCAGTCCGTACGCGTTCCTGGGGCTGAACTTCTTCAACACCATGGAGTACCAGATGCATCTGATGGACCGGTTGTTCGGTGAACTCTCGCGCCGGAAGGCGACGACGTTCGAGGTCACCGAACAGGCCAACGCCCGCTATCTGGACCGGATGACGGAGTTGCTGGGTGACTCATTGTTCACCCTCGGTAACTGCGCATCGGCACGGTCGTACTATTTCAATCCGAGCGGCGAGGCAACGCTGCTCCGACCGATGACGACCCGCCGGGCCGTCACGGAAGCTTCACGATTCCCGTTGAGCGACTACACATTTGCCTGATCAGAGAGGATCACACATGGCAGAGGGCAAGAACTCCAAGCTGGTCAAGCTCGTCGGCCTCAGCGTGGCCGGCGCCGGCGTCTCACATTTTGTGAAGCCGCAGCTGTTCGAGTCGATCACCAAGCCGGCGTTCCCCAAGGACACGCAGAAGCACATCTACACCAACGGTGGTATCGAGACCGCGATCGGCCTGGGCCTCCTGCTCCCCAAGACGCGCAAGCTGGCCACCATCGGCACGCTCGGCTACGTGGCCTACCTGGCCGGCAACGCCGTGCGTAACCGGTAACGGCCCAGCAGCGTCATATCGACCATGACCGCGACGACGGCTCGGGCCTGCTCCGAATTCTGATAATTCATGAGCCGGCCCAAGTCGATCACCAACGCCATCGCCGCATGAACGGCGAAGCGCGCCTGACCGGCACTCCACCGCGGGCGCACCGGCATGACCACTTCGACCCACGATTCCACCGCCGCCCGCTGAAGGTCGCGCAGGATCTTCTGGTCGGCGGGCGTCATGTTGAGGCGTTCGGTGTAGTAGACGTAGTCGAGTTCGGGGTGGTCGAACGAGCGGGCCACATAGTCGTCGATGAGCGCGCCCAGAGCCTGCTCGGGATCCGTTGCCGCGCCGAGCACCTCGGCCATGTCGGAAGACAACCGGTCGGCGGCGCGTCGGAACCCGGCCGCCAGGATGTCGGACTTGCCGGAGAAGTACCGGTAGATCCCCGAGGCGGGCATGCCGACCGCGGCGGCGATGTCCTCCATGGTGGTGTCGCGGTAGCCGTTCTGATTGAACAGCCGCATCGATTCGGTCAGCAGCGCTTCGTATTTCGTCGTGCTCACGACGGGTGTCGGCGTCACCGCCGGGCCCGTCGCGTTGGGGAACTCCGGCAACTCGGCGGCCAGCACGGTGTCGCAGATATCGGCGAGCAGCGTGCGGATCTGACCGGCGGGCAGCTTGGACCGGTGGTCGACGACGCTGCCGATCACGCCGAGCACCGCAGTCGACAGGGTCCAGCGGGCGTGCGAACTCAGTTCGGGTCGCAATTCCATCAGCGGCCGGTGAATCCGTCGGTGCACTGTGCGCACCTGGGCGTCCAGGGTGCTCTGGTCGTCGCCGCGCAGATAACGCGCCTCCCAACGGTACAACCCGCCGGATTCGCGATTAACCAACGCGGTGTCGCTGAGCGCAGCGACGATGAGACGCAACCGCTCCCGCGGGTCCCCGTCGGCCTCGTCCGCGAACACCGTACCGTCGACCAGTTGCTGGCTGAGGTTGAGCACGGCATCGCGGAACAATTCGTACTTGCTGGAATAGTGCCGGTACAACGCGGCCGCGGAGATCCCGACCCGCGAAGCAATGGCCTCCATGCTGACGCCGTGATAGCCCAGCGCGCTGAAAGACTCCGCCGAGGCCCGCGCTATCTGCGCCTTTCGGTCTTTGGGTCGACGCCGCACAACACTGGCACCACTGTCGATCGACCGGGGCGAGATGCGCGCCATTCCGTCACCATAACGGACCGAAGTGCCGGGTCAAAATGGTAATCCGGCAGAGAATAGGCGTTAACATAGACCGGGTTGAGGCCGGATGGGGGTCGCGTGTTTGCCAAGTTGCGGAGGTTGCTGGCCTTCCGCGTCGCACTCGGCGAACTCATCGTCGTCGCTGTCGTGCTGGGAGTGCCGTATCTGTTGATCGGCACGGTCTGGTCCGGCACGCACACCGATCACCTGCCGTCGATGGGCGGCCTCGACGCCGTGGTGTCTTTTCTCGGGTCGATCGTCTCGTGGCCGGTGTTGTTGTTCACCGACGTCTGCATGACCTGAAGGGGGAAGAGTAGTGAGTTTTCGCGCCGTCTACATCGGCATCGCCGGGGCCGTGGTGTTGGGCATCGGCCTGTATCTACTGAGCCTGCCGGTCTACCTCGACGACTTCGATCAGTTCGGAATGCAGATCCCCTGCGGCTCCGGGTATTCGAGCCACCTCGTGCAGGCCAACGCCGCCGGCCAGGACTACTTGGACAAATGCGGGTCGGCGGTGCTGACCCGCAGGCTGTGGACCATCCCAATCGCCGCAATCGGGGCGTTGGCCTTGATCGCGGTGCTGTTCCGGGCCGCGACGTCCTCGGCACACGAGACGCTGCTACCCAACCGCGATACGCCCTGACACAGCGCCGCAGAAACTTGTCGGTGGTCGAATGTATGTTCGATTCATGGTGGCGGGTGCGGTCCAGGCGGTAGCGGGGTTACGCGCCGCGTACGACGCGTTCGCCGGGTGTGATTTCGGTTCGTTGACCCGCGCTGAGCTGGTCGCGGTGCTCGACGAGTACGAAACCCTGACGTGCCAGCTGCCTTCGGTGGCGCATCGGCTGCTGGCTCACCTGCAAGCCGGATCTACTGCGCAGGAGTTGGGCGCCAAAACCTGGAACGAGGTGCTGCGGATCCGCTGGCGGCTCTCGACCACCGAAGCTGCCCGCCGCCTGGGTGAGGCCGCCGAGTTGGGGCCACGGCGTTCGTTGACCGGGGAGCCGTTGCCTGCGGAGCTGCCCGTGGTCGCTGCCGCCCAAGGTGCGGGGTTGATCAACGGTGATCACGTCAAGGTGCTGCGTGATGCGGTGCACCGACTGCCGGGCTTCGTCGATCAGGTGACTCGTGAGCAGTTCGAAGCCGACCTGGTCCGGGTCGCGGTCGGGGTCGGACCCAAAGAACTCAAAGACACCGCCGAGTTGCGGTTGTTCCTGCTCGATCAGGACGGCCCCGAACCCGACGACACCGAACGGGCCCGCACACGCGCGATCACGATGAGCAAGCAGGGACGCGACGGTATGACCGCGTTGATGGCCAACCTGGATCCCGAAGCCGCCGCCGTCATGGAAGTGTTGTTCGCGAAATTCGCCGCTCCCGGGATGTGCAACCCCGACGATGAACAACCCTGCACATCCGGCACCCCGAGCCAGACTCAAATCGACAATGACCACCGCAGCCTCGCCCAGCGTCAGCACGATGCGCTGATCGTGATCGGGCGGATCGCGTTGATGAGCGACCTGGGTCAGCTCAACGGGCTCCCGGTGTCGATCATCATCCGTACCACCCTGCACGACCTGGAATCGCGCGCCGGGATCGGGATCACCGGGGGCGGGACGAAGGTGCCCATCAAAGATGTCATCCGGATGGGCTCACACGCCAGTCATTACCTGGCGGTGTTCGATCAGGCCACCGGCGCGGCGTTGAACTATTTTCGGGCTCGGCGTATCGCCAGCCCGGCGCAACGCATCATGCTGATCGCCCGCGACGGGGGGTGTACGAAACCGTGCTGCACCGTGGGGGCTTACGGCTGCCAGGCCCATCACGCCACCGCCGACTGGGCTGCCGGCGGCAACACCAATGTCGACCAGATGGCGTTGGCGTGTGGGCCCGACAACCGACTGGTCGATGACGACGGGGGGTACACCACCACCATCACCCCCGACGGTGTCGTGGAATGGCATCCGCCACCGGGGTTGGATCACGGCCAGAACCGCATCAACTACCTTCACCGGCCCGAACTGCTACTCACCCCACCCGACCCGGAGCCGCGGCCGGTGCCGGTGGTTGACCCAGACCCGGACTGGGACGTGAAGCCAGGTGCCGAGTTCGAGCCGGACGCAGAGTGGGATTTCGACTGGAACACGGACTGGGACAGCACCTTCTGCCAACCTGACCTTCCCAGCATCGAACACCTCTGGGACCCAGAACCATGCGCCCTGGAAGCCGTAGAGCCGGAAATTCCGATCGGGTCGACGCCGCTCGACCACCCCGACCCATGGCAACGCATCGGCAACGACCACACCGGCGGCGGCAAGGCAGTACGCGGCCCCTAGCTGGGCATTACGTCCGGGCGCCGTCGAGTTGCTCCGCTAGATCGGGTTGAACGACGAGATCAGCCAGCCTCCATGGATTTTCGTGAGCCCGACCTTCACGGCGCTGGCGGCCTGAGCCGGTTCGGGGTTGTCGCGGCTGGTTGTCGCCTGGTTCAGATAGACCAACACCTCTGCGGTGTCGGACTGCACGGTGATCGGAGCAGCGCGGACAACCGATGCCGTGGCGCGGATGTCCTTTTCCTTGGCTGCCGGCGCGACGAACTTGTTCGCGAACTCGCTGTAGTAATCCAGGAAGTCACCGGTCAGCTTGGATTTCGCCGTAGCGAAGTCCTTGTCCAAACTGTCTGGCGCATAGGACAACAGCGCCACTGAACCCTCGGAGGCCGCATCGACCACCGTCGCAGACGCTGCGGCCGACCCATGGTCGGCGCGGTACACACCGAAATAGAGCGCTGCCGCCGAGCTCGCCGAGGCCAGCAGTAGACAGACGACCGCGATCGGTCGCCACCGCCGGGCAACGCGATGGATCCACCGTTCCCGGGCCTGTGTTGGCTCTTCGGGGATTGACTCAGCGTCCGAAGGGATTTCGACCTCAGGTTCCGTGCTGACACCGGGTTCTGCTGTGCTGGTACTCACGGGACGAACTCCACCTTCGACATCTTGATCTGTTCCCCGTCGCGGACCATCGTGACGCTCAGCCGCCAGTTGCGCGGCTGCTGATTGGCGCCGGCCGAGTTGCTCACCGTGGTTGCGGTGCTGACGAGGACGACTGCGGAGTCCGCGTCCATCGACTGGACAGCCGTCGCCTTTGCCGTGGCCTTCGTCGTCGCCTTCGAATCCTGCGCAGCTCTCACCAGGTCCTCGGCCGACGATTCGATGTCCTCTCTGAACTGTCCGGTCGAGTTGTCGACGATCTGCTTGACGTTGTCTTCCGCCTTGGCGCTGTCGATCGACATCAGGGTGACTGCGGCTTGCGATGCCGCCGCCGCGAATTCCGCGCGGCGCTGCTGCTCACGGTCGGCCTGCTGGTGAAACCAGATCACGTATCCGCTCGCTGCGAGCAACGCACCGCTGACCAGGATGGCGACACCGGCGAGCACCGTCGCGAGTTTCGGTCGCCATCTGCGTTTTTCGCCCGGCGTCGGTGGCTGGTCGTCAGTGTCGTCCTCGTCCGAAGGGGCGGCCTGATCTGGCGACTCGACGTCGACGCTCAGCGGCGAGTCGGTGTCGTCGACGTCATCGAGCACGGTCGGCTCAGTTTCCTCGTCGGGGCGGCTGAGTAACCGCATAGTGCACCTCCGGTTGGTCTCGGCCGCACGCTAATGCGGCCGGGACCGGCGCCGACGGCGGTGTCCCACCCAGCGGACAAATCTGTTCTGACGGATCGGCATCATCACCAGTTCCGCAATGAGCACAACGCCCCTTTGGGGCCGGCAGCGCGGTGAACGACGCTCCCGTCGATGGCCAGCTCACAACGCAGCGTCTGGCTGGGTTGCGGAGCCAATCCGGCCGTGGTGACGGTAACCATGGCCCATTTCATGGGGTCGGCAAGCATCGTCTCGCGGATCCAGGGCTTGCCGGGCTCCAGCGTCAGATCGTCCCTGGGGCTGAACTCGTAGGGATTGTGGCTGTAGTCGGCCCACGTCGGCGGGTCGACCTCACGGAAATAGATGCCAACGGTTGTCGGCTGCTCCGCGGTGACCGTGTAGGTCACGCGGTGGGGCATCGGCTCCTCGTCGGCATGGGCCGAGGGGGCCAGGGCAACGACGGCGCCCACGCCGACGGCGAGAAGCGCACTGATTGTTCCTGTGCACCAACGTTTCACCGCCGCTCGGTCCCGCGCATCACAGGTCACCACGAAGCCACCTGCTCGTTCCATCGCTCGACACACAGCTCAGGAAGAGCCCGTCGGGCGCCTGGGCGACGGTGTTCTCGAAACCTGTGCATGGGGCGTTCTCCTCGCGAATACCTTTGAGCGGCGGCGACCGGAAGTAGCGCGGCTCGTAACGGCGCGGCGACCCGCAGAACACCACCCGGCCCCAGGAAGTGGTGCCGAAGACGTAGTACGCGGTGTCCGAGCACGGTGCGCCGAGCACGACGCCACCGGTGATTCCGGGTACGCATGAGGGTTCGCTGCAGCCGACAGGTTCTGCGCTCGCCGGCGACGGAGCGATCATCGCCGCCGCAACGAGCAGTCCCGCCATGCCCACCACCGGTATTCGCACGTACGACACTGTGGCACGGTTGAATCCGGCTGCCAGCTCATGGCCCACTAGGTGGGACATTGTCCGTCAGAAGACCGAAGAAGTTGCACAGTGAACACTGCCGCGGCGACCACCGGTGGCCGGCGTACAGAGGAGTTTGGTCATGCGGGTGTCGACTGCGTTCATTGGGGCGGCGGTGCTCACCGCCACTGGGGTGGCCGGCTTGTGCAGCCCGGTTGCCGCGGCGTCTCCGAGTTGGGGCCTCAACGGCACGTACACCGCCACGTCGAACGGCGAGTGGGCGAAAACGAACGACATCTTCCACGACGAGGCCAGCATTCGTGGCACCTGGACGATCTCGACGACGTGCAGTTACCCCAGCGAGTGCACCGGCACGGTCGACACCGATTGGGGCTGGAGTGCGCCGATCTACAAGAAGAGCGGCGTCTGGTACGTCAAGAAGACGGTCGACAACTGGCAGCCGTGTGGGGACGGCACCGCCGGTCCGGGTCTGCAGGTGTACCGCTTCTTCCCCTCGAACGCGGACGCCACCGCAACCGATCCGGCGTCGACGACGTTGCTGGGCGAGGACTCCACCACCGGCGTCAGCGGGTCGTGCGGCACCAGCAAGGTCGTGTTCATCACGATGCCGTTCAAACTCGTGAAAATGGCCTGAGCAGACACCTTTTCAACCACCAGACCAGGTACGTCAAGCCCCCGCAACGGCTTCCATTGCGGGGGCTTTGGCATTCACCGGCACTCAGGTGGTGAACAGGTCTTTCCACGTCGAGTCGCCGGTGTGCGGCACCAGGTCCGACTGTCGATACACCTTGCCGTCCGGCGTGGCGTACCGCCCCGTCTTCGGGTCGTAAGTGGCGATCGCGACCGAGGGGCCATCAGATCCGTTGGGAGTGAAGGCACTCGGCGCCATCGTCGGTGCATCCGGGCTCGGCGGCACCTCACCTTCAGGCGGCGCGACAGGCGCCTCAGCAGGCCCTTCGGCGGGCGCGGCCGCCGGCGGCATCGGGGTGCCCTCGACCGGGCCATGGATGGCCGCGTCCCGATCGACCCGCGAATCCGGCGCTATCCCCTGCGCCAGCAGATTGGGATCGATCGGGTAGGGGCCGAGGGGGTGCTGACGCATCGCCAAAGGCTCGTACGGCCGGTCGCTGTTACAGATTTCGACAGTGGGAGCACGTTTCCCGGGCTTCCCCATGCACGGGTAGTTGCGCGCTCCGCGGACACCGATCGGCGAATCCTGCGGCAGTTTGCAATACAACCCGTCGGGGGTGTCGATGTCGCTGGTGTCCTCCGGAGACCGCCACGCCGACGGCGGTAGGAATCCGACGGTGCACGCGGGCGGATCTCCGACGTTGAGGGTGAAGTCGCCCAGCGACATCCCGACCGGATTGTTCTTCGGCGCACCGTATGACTGCGTAGAGGCCACGGTTGGCGGCAGCAGCACCAGCAATTGCTCCAACGACGGGTGATAGGTCACCCCGACCTGACCCAAGCTGGTGAGGTTGGCGAGCAACAAAGGCAACGTGGGTTTGACCTGATTGAACAAGCGGGATGCTTCGTCCGCGGTCCCCGACCCGTCCTTCAACAGCGTGCGCACATGCTGGTCGTCGTCGGCAACCTGCTTGGTTATCCCGGCCATGCTCCGGGCCCAGGTGCGGATCGCATCGACCGACTCGGCCTGCCCGTCGAGTAAGGGCGCACCGTCGTCGATGAGCGCCCGGGACTGATCGGAGGCAGCGTTCGCCTCGTTGATCAGTCTTGACGAGGAGTCCAGCAGTGCCCCCATGTCATTTCCAGTCCCGTTGAACGCCTTGAAGGTTTCGTCGAGCAGCGGGCTGATCTTGTCCTTGGGGATGCTGCCCATGAGTGAGCTGACCTGATCGAGCATCGGCCCCACGGCCTGGGGAATCGATGTGCTGGATGCCGGGATGACCGACCCGTCCTGGAGATACGGTCCCGAGTCGTTGCGGGGCTGCAGATCCACGTACTGCTCACCCACTGCCGACACGCTGAGGACCGCGGCGTGCAGATCCGCAGGCACCTTGGGTGACGTGTTCAGCGACAGTGTGGCCACCGCTCCGTCACGGGTGGGCCGCACCTCGGTGACCTTCCCCATCTGCACGCCGCGGTAGGTGACATTCGAGAACTGGTACAGCCCACCGGTTCCGGGCAGTTGCAGGGTCACCGTCATCCGCCCGATCCCCAACAGGGTCGGAGCCTGCATGTACACGATGCCCATCAGAGCCATCCCGATCACCGACGCCACCGCGAAGATGATCAGCTGAATTCGGACAAAGCGGGTGAGCATCAGTTGCCACCTCCGTTCGGCGCGGCTGCAGGGTCGGAAGGCGGCGTTGCGGCCAGCGGATCGGACTGCCCTTCGTCCGGAGCCGGGTCGACCAGCGGCGGCATCGTGGCCACTGCGGGTGGTGGTGGAGTCAGTGGCATGTTCAGGGGATCCTTGGTGTAATTCGAGAACCAGGGATCGCCGGGCGCCGGCGTCAACGGCAGGCCCTCCTGGCCCCATCTGGTCCCCAGGAACAACCCTCTCTTCAGCCGCGGGACGGTGAAGTCGAAGGTGATGAACTGGTTGAGGTAGTCCCCGCGAATCGCCCGGTCGATGAAGTTCTGCGGATAGGGGAAAGTCGGTGCGTAGGCCAACACGGTGCCCAGATTCGGGCCGACGTCGGCCAGTGCCTTCACCGTCGGTTCAAGGTTGCGCAGGTTGGTCAGCAGGTCGTCCCGCGTCGCGTGGACGAGCTTGGTTGCGGTGTAGCTGAACTGACCGAACTTCTCCAATGCCGTGGTGATGCGCGGGCGTTCCTTCACCAGGACGTCCAAGGCGGGAGGGATCCGTTGCAGCGCCGTGGTGATGACCTCCTGCTGCCCGGACAGCGTGCCGGCCAACCGGTTGAGTGCCGTGATTGACGCGTTGATGTCGTCGCGCTGGTTGGCGAACATGCCGACGATGTCGTCGAGCCGGGTAAGCAGATCGCGAATCTGGTCTTCACGTCCGTTGAGCGCTGCGTTGAATTCGGTGACCAGGTCACCGATCTTGCCCAGACCGCCACCGTTGACGAGGACCGACAGCGACGACAAGGTCTGTTCGGTCGACGGATAAGTCGAGGTCTGGTCGAGCTCGAGCGTGGCGCTCGGTGTCAGCCGCCCTGACGGCGATTGCCCCAGCGGGGGATCGAGTGCGATGTGCATGGAGCCCAGCAGGCTGGTCTGCCCCACAGTGGCGACCGCGTTGGCCGGAACGACGACGTCGGGCTTGACCGAGACCTCCACGTCCGCGTGCCAGCCCTTCACCACCATGCGGGAGACGCTGCCCACGATGACGTCGCCGATCATGACGGGCGAATTCGCTTCCAGCGTCCCGATATTGGCGAGCTCGACATGATAGGTCGTGGCGTCAGCGCCACGCCCCACCGTGCCGGGCAGGGGCAGCGAATTCAGTCCGTGGAACGCACAGCCGGTCAGGGTCGCCGCTGCGCAGGCGGCTACCGCGGTCAGGCGCGTCAGCGACCTCCGAGCGCTCATGGGGTGCCTCCTGGGGCGGGTGGTGCAGGGGTCGGAGCCATCTCGGCGGGGAGGAGCATGTCCCCCAACGACTTCGGCGCTTGCACCGGTGTGTCCGAGACGATCGGTGATCCGGGATAGGCCGCGGGTGACGGGTTCGCGGGGAAACCGTTGGGTGTGTACGAACCCGGCGGACCCGGGGGCGCGCCCCATCCTGCCGGCGGCGCAACGTCACCGGCACCGGTGTAGGCCGACACCGCAGGCGGCTGATCCGCGTACGGCTGCGGACGCCCGCCGGCCCCACCGGGTGCGAGATTGGGATCGGTGTACACCAGGTTCTCCGGGCTGGGCGCCTTACGGAGGTAGGCGTTGAACGGCATCGGCAGGTAGTTGAAGTTGATCAACGACAGTGCCGGTCCGAGGTACTGGGCGCACAGCTTGGAGGATTCGGACGCTGTGGCGTTCTTCACCGCCGAGATCGCCGAGCACACCACCGAAACCGGATCGGCGAAGTTAGACAGCGCAAAAGCGCCGACGGCGGTCCCACTGTCGGGGTTGTAGATGTTGTAACCGTTGGCGATCGCGTTGGGCGCGACGTGCAGGACGTTCTCCAGCTTGGTCTTGTTGTCCACCAGATTCTGGGTGACGTTGTTCAACCGCTCCAGTTGCTCAGCGGTCTGATCACGCGTGCCGGCGATGAACCGCCGGACGTTGCCGACGGCATCGGCCAGATTGGTCAGCGCACCGTCCAGATCGGAGCGGCTCCCGTCGACGACACTGGTGACGTTGGCGAGATGTCCCTGGAACTCCACGATCTGGGCGTTGCTGTCCCGCAGCGCAGTCACGAAGACCTGCAGGTTCTTGATGGTGCCGACGAGATCGCCGCTCCCCTGGCCGAGGATCTTCGCGACACCGGACAACTGGCTGATCGCCTCGTGCAGTTTCTCACCGTTGCCGTTCATGGCGGCGGCGGCACTGTCGACGAACCGGCTGAGAGACGTGGCCGACGCCCCGTTGAGCGGTCCCAGATCGCTCGCCAACCGCATCAGCTGGTCCTTGACCTGGTCCCACTCAACGGGCACGGCGGTGCGCTCGACACCGATCTGCGCACCGTCCGCCATGGTCGGTCCGGAGTCTTCATAGGCCGGGGCCAGCTGGACATAACGAGCAGCAACCAGGTTCTGCGCCATCAGGATCGCCTTGGCGTCGGCCGGAATCTTCACGCCGTGATCGACGGCGAGGGTGAGCCGCGCCTGCCCACCGACCGGTTCGATGCTCGTGATCGAGCCGACCTTGACGCCTGCCACGCGGACCTCGTCGCCCGGGTAGATCGCGGTGGCCGAGGTGAAGTACGCGGTGATGGTGGTCGGCTTGAAGACGGTCTGCCGCACGATCACCACCGTGCCGGCCAGGGCCAGCGCGGCAAGCAGCACCAACACGGTGCGGCTGATCCGCTTGCGGTTGCGGGCGATCATCGACTTCCTCCAGGAATGCCGTTGTGGGGCCATGGGAATTCGGCGCGCGGGCCGGCATTGTCCGGTGGTTGCCCGGCGTTGGTACCGCGCCGGAATCCGAAGGCGTAGTCGAGGAAGGGCTGAAGGGTCTGCGCCGGCAGCAGGTTCCCGACGAACGCGTTGTAGTACCAGCCGTTGTTCACCGACTCACCCTGGGTCACCTGGTATTTGGCGAGGCCCGCCAACGCGCCCGCGATGTTGTCGCGGTTCTTCTCCAGCATCGCCGTCACCGCGTTGAGCTGCTTCAGGGTGGGCGCCAGCTCTTCTTCGTTGTCGTGGACGAGTCCGGAGAGCTGCTGGGCCAGCGCCGAGGTATTGGCCAGCAGGTTGACGATCGCGTACCGGCGTTGGTCGAGCACCCCGGTCAACGCGTTCGCGTCCAGCAGCAGCGTGTTGACCTGCTCGCTGCGCTTCGAGAGGATGCCGGTCACGTCGGCAGCGCTCTTGAGCAGGTTGGACAGGGACTCATTGCGGCTGTTCAGGGTTTGCGACAGCCGGGACAGACCCTCGAACGTCGGACCCAGTTGCGGCGCCATGCGATCGATGGTGTCCGACAACGTATCCAGGGATTGCGTGAGCGCAGCAGTGTCGGTACCGGCCGTGTTGTTGGTGAAGTCGCCGACGGCGTTGGTCAACGAATACGGTGACGCCGTCCTGGTGATGGGGATGGTGTCCGAGGAGCGCATTGTGCCCGCGCCGGCCGGTTCCAGGGTGAGCATCCTGGCACCGAGCATGGTTCCGGTGCGGATGTGCGCGGTGGTGGCGGAGCCCAGGCGCACCTTGCTGTCGAGAGTGAAGGTCACCAGTGCCTTGCCGTGACTCAGGCTGACGTCCGTGACGAGGCCCTTGGTGACGCCGGAGATCTTGACGTCGTTACCGGTGGTGATCCCACCGGCCTCGGCGAACAGTGCGTGATACTTCACCGACGTGGCCCAGGACCACAGTGCCTGAGGTTGGAGCCCGACGGCGATGACCATCGCGATCAGCACGATCCCGATGAGACCGCTCCGAATGAGGTGTGATCCACGGTATTTCAGCATCAGGGCTCCCCACAGCGTCCGGTGTTCTGCATGATCCACGGGAAGTACGCGGTGCGCCCCTGCAGGTCGGTGACCCGGACATTCATGCCGCACAGGTACTGATTGATGAAGCTGCCGTAGGCCCCCAACCGGACCAGCTTGCGGTAGTTCTTGGGGGCGTTCTGCAACGAAAGGTCCATCCGCGCCATGTCGTCCTCATTCGAGAGCAGCGGCGCCAGCCGGGTGAGTTGATCGACGGTGCCGGACAGGGGTGGCCGGGCCTCGGTCATGAGGTCTGCCAGAGAGGCGGTTCCATTGTCCAGCGCGGTGATCGCCTCGCCGATGGGATCGCGTTCCTGGGACAGACCGGTGATGAGTTGTTGCAGTTGCTCGACGGCTCCCGAGAATTTGTCACCGTCCTTGGCAACCGTTGCCACCGTGGTTTTCAGGTTGTCGATCAGCTGTTGCACGGTCTGTCCGTTGTCGGCGAGCGCCTGAGTGAACGTGGTCGTGTGCGCCATCAGCGATTCCACGGTGCCGCCCTGGCCCTGCAGGATCTGGATCAGGGAGTTCGTCAGCGCGTTGACATTCTGGGCGTTGAGTCCCTGAATGACGGGCTTGAGCCCACCGAGCAGCAGGTCGAGATCCAGCGCCGGTTCGGTGCGGTCGAGTGGGATCTGCGAACCCGCCGGCTGGATCTTGGTCGAGCCCGGACCCTCCAGCAGTTCCAGATAACGGTTGCCAACAAGGTCGAGATAGCGCACCGCGACCTTGGTGCCGGTCGTCATGACCACTTCACGGTCAGAGTCGAACTGGACCAGCACGGTGTTGTCAGGTTGCAGCGCAACGTCGTTGACCGTGCCGACGCGAATACCCGCCACCCGCACGGAATCGCCGGCCTTCAGGCTTGACGCGTCGCTGAACACAGCCGAATAGCCGTTGGTCGATCCGGTGCGGTACTGGCCCATGATCGCGAACAGCGCTGCGGTCAGGAGCAACATCGTCACGCCGAACACACCGAACTTGATCGCGGTGCCGATACTGCGCGTCATCCCGGTTGTCCTATCTGGGGTGTGTTGCGGGGCGGACCGTCGAGCGGGCCGTACAACGCCTGCTTGAGTCCCTCGGAGTTCAACAGGATTCCCTGGTTTCCGTACTGCGCCGGGTTGGCATCGATGTCGGTGACAATGAACGGCGGCCGTTGTTCGAAGCCGACCTCGGGCAGGCCCTGGCACTGCGGGCCGCCGGTGGCGGCGACCTTCGGCAGGTTGCCCGGGTAGCGGTAGCGTTCGGTGCCCAGCAGGAACGAGTCCAGCAGCATGACGCCAGGTAGCGGCTGTGGCGGCCCCATCGCCAGCGGCACCATTCCCTTGAGCACACAGTTGAGTGCCGGGTTGTACTGGTTGAGCAGATTCGTGGTCGGCACCAGCAGCCGCATCGCGTCGGTCACCCCGGCGCTGTTGGTCGAGACCACCTCGTTGCCGACGTCGGCCAGCCCGATCGCGCTCACCAACAACGCATCCAGATCATTGCGTCGATCGACAACGGTGTCACTGAGTCGCGTCGCGCCGCGCATGGTCTCGACCAGTTCCGGTCCGGCGTCGGCGTAAGCGTTGAAAACCTGCGGTGCGACGGCTATCTCGTGGCTCAGCGTGCCGAGGCTGGGGGCGAACTTGGCCAGCATGGCGTCGAGATCGACGAGCGTCTGGCCGAGCTTGTCGCCGCGACCGTCGATGGCCTGGGCCATCGCGCCGAGTGTCTCGTTGAGCTTCTCCGGTTGGATCTGTGCCAGCACCGACACCAGCTGCTCGAACACCGTGTTGATCTCGACGGTGGTGTGCGTGGCGTCGAGCACCTGGCCGGCGTACATCGAATTCTTCGACGGCTCCGGCGGCGGCACGAGCTGGACGAACTTGGCACCGAACACGGTGCTGGAAGCGATCTCCACACCCGTGTTGGATGGAATCAGTTGCAGATCAGCGGGATTCATCGCCAGGCGAAGCGCCGCCTGCCCGTCCGGCAACGTGTCGATGGCTACGACCTTGCCGACCTGCGCGCCGTGCAGTTTGACCTTGGCGTCGGGGTTCATCACCAAACCGGCCCTCGGCGAGATGACGGTCACCGAAGCGGTGGGCGCGACCCCGCCGCGGAACAGCACGACCGCGCCGGTGACGAGCGCGGCGATCACCGCGACCGTGGTCAGTCCGGCCAAAAGACGTATAGCGTCACGCGACATCAGATGCCTTCTTTAGCCGGAGAGGTTGAAGTTGCCGTTGGAGCCGTAGACGGCCAGCGAGATCAGCAGGGTGATCGAGACCACGACGATCAGCGACGTCCGGACCGCGTTGCCGACCGCGACGCCGACACCGGCCGGACCGCCGGTGGCGAAGAAGCCGAAGTAGGTGTGCACCAAAAGGATTGCCAGCGCCATCAGCAGCGCTTGAAGGAATGACCAGAGCAGATCGATCGGGTTGAGGAACGTGCTGAAGTAGTGCCCGTACAGACCACCGGACTGCCCGAGCAGCACGACAGTGGTGAACTGACTGGCCACGAAGGACAGGATCACCGCGATCGAGTACAGCGGGGTGATCGCGATCATTCCGGCCACGATGCGGCTGGACACCAGGTACTCGACGGGCCGGATCGCCATCGCTTCGAGGGCGTCGACCTCCTCGTTGATCCGCATGGCGCCGAGCTGCGCGGTGACGCCGGCGCCGAAGGTGGCGGCCAGTCCGATTCCGGCGACGATGGGCGCCGAGATCCGGACGTTGATGAAGGCAGCCAGGAATCCGGTGAGCGCTTCGATGCCAATGTTGCCCAGCGAGGAGTAGCCCTGGATCGCCAGGACTCCGCCGGTGGCCAGGGTCAGGAATCCGACGATGACGACGGTCCCGCCGATCATCGCCAATGTACCTGCACCCATACTGATTTCGGCGATCAGCCGGACGACTTCCTTGCGGTAGTGCACGGCCGCATGGGGCATGCCCGCCAGCGCCCGCCCGTAGAACAGGACATGGTCACCGATGCCGCTCAACGCGGCACCCGGCCGGCGTACGGCCCGGGACAGGCGCGGGTACGCCGACTGAAGTACTGCCGTTGCCGTCATCGCGTGGTCATCTGGATGCCGATGGCGGTGACCACCACGTTGACGACGAACAACGCCATGAAGGCGTAGACCACCGTTTCGTTGACGGCGTTGCCCACCGCTTTGGCACCGCCACCCGAGACGGTCAGACCGCGGTAGCACGCGACCAGTCCGGCGATCAGGCCGAACAGGGCCGCCTTGACGCAGGAGATGATGACCTCCGGAATGCCGGTGAGCAGGGTGATACCCGCGGCGAAAGCGCCGGGGTTGACGTCTTGGACGAACACCGAGAACAGGTATCCGCCAAGGATTCCGATGATCACCACGACGCTGTTGAGCAGTAGCGCCACCAGGCCCGAGGCCAGCATCCGCGGCGTCACCAGACGCTGGATCGGATTGATGCCCAGCACCTCCATCGCATCGATCTCTTCACGGACGGTCCGCGAACCCAGATCCGCACACATCGCCGTCGCCCCGGCACCGGCCACGATCAACACCGTCACCATCGGCCCCACCTGGGTCACCGCACCGAAGGCAGCGCCCGCCCCGGACAGGTCGGCCGCCCCCAGTTCCCGCAACAGGATGTTCAGGGTGAACGACACCAGGACCGTGAACGGGATCGCGACCAACAGCGTCGGCGCCATGGAAACCCGTGCCACGAACCAGGATTGGTCAAGGAACTCACGCCATTGGAATGGTCTGCGCACCGTGAATCTGGCGGCATCCACCGACATGGCGAACAACCCACCCACCCCCTCGAGTGGGCCGGCGAGTTGTCGCTGCAGCATCGGGTTCTCCTTTTCTGCGTGGGAGTCACCCGGGGGCCGGTATGACCTGGAACACGTCTCGACCGGGAACCATCGCAGTTCACAACCGAGCGCACCATCGCGTGTCCCACCCACCGGGAATACCGCCCCGCCGCTGATAGTCACCGGTCAGCGGAACATCCCATTGCCGACCTTTCGGACAGCGTGTGAGGCTGGATGCAACCAGCCCGGCAAAAGGAAAGAAGACACGTGTCAAGTTCTGCTGCGACCACCACCGGAGTCGGTACGACGGATGCGCTGCGTGAGATCGACACCAGTGCAGGAACTTTGCGGTACTACGACGTCGGCCAGGGTCCGACCGTCCTGTTCCTGCACGGATCGGGTCCCGGCGTTACCGGGTGGCGCAACTTCCGCGGAGTGCTACCGACGTTCGCCGAACGCTTCCGCTGCCTGGTCCTCGAATTTCCAGGGTTCGGAGTCTCCGACGACTGGGGCGGGCACCCGATGGTCACCGCTCAGGGCGCCGTCACTCCCTTCCTCGATGCCCTCGGTATCGACCGGGTAGACATCGTCGGCAACTCCATGGGCGGCGGCGTCGGGATAAACACGGCGATCAACGCTCCCGAACGGGTCGGCCGTCTCGTGACGATCGGCGGGATCGGTACCACGATCTTTTCCTCCGGCCCGAGCGAGGGAATCCGTCTGCTCCAGGAATTCACCGAGGACCCGACTCGGCAGCGCTTGATCGACTGGCTTCATTCCATGGTCTACGACCGGTCGTTGGTCACCGAGGAGCTGATCGAAGAGCGCTGGACGCTCGCGACCGACCCGGAGACGCTGGCCGCCGCCCGCCGCATGTACGGGAAGGCGGCGTTCGCAGCGATGATGGCCTCGATGGCCGCTTCAGACCTGCCCATGCCCTGGGCACGCATGCACAAGGTGTCGGCACCGACACTGTTGACGTGGGGGCGCGATGATCGCGTGAGTCCACTTGATATGGCGCTGATTCCGATGCGGACCATCCCCAACGCCGAGCTTCACGTGTTCCCCAACTGTGGGCACTGGGCCATGATCGAGGCGAAGTCCGCTTTCGAGTCTGTGGTCACGAACTTCCTGGCACGGGGCTAACGGCTTTTCCGTCCGACCGATGCAATCCGGCCAGCACCATGGCGATGCCGGACCGGTGCGCCGCTATCAACTCGTCGAGTTCATGCGGTTCCTTGGCGTCGGTCCACCAGATGTAGGCGTTACTGCTGACGTGGACGATCAGCCTGCTCGGCAATGAGCGCGTGAACACGTCGTCGCTCAAGTCGAAGTGACCCGCCAGGAACTCGGTGATGGCGTCGGCGAGGTTCTCGCTCCATTCCATCCATCGCAGTCGGTACTGCGGAGTCTCGGCGACCAGCGACATCAGTTTCCGCGCCTTGTCGACCGACTGCCGATGCTGGGCCCCGGCTGACCGGCGGTGCCGGACCTCGACCGTGAACATGTCGACAAGGACATCTACGGGGTCTGAATCCGCTGCAGCACAGGACAACAGATCCCGCATGTTCGTCTCGCTTCGCCCGAACAACGGCCCAAGTACGTCTTCCTTGACCGGGAAGTGGCGGTAGAACGTACGCGTCGCGATGCCGACTTCGGCGCAGATGCGCTCCACGGTTGCCGTGGTGTCGCCGTCGGCGATGAAGATGTCGCATGCGGTCCTGGCGATGTTGAGCCGCAGTTCCTCAGCGCGACGCTCGGTGAGCGTCGGCCCCTTACCTTTGGGCATTCGCTGATTGTCGTCGCACCGGCACGCGGCCTCCTTTACTTCGCAGGCGCGCTGTGCTTAGACTCACACCTGTCACGTTGTGACACATATGCAGAGTATGACAGGTATGGAGGGTTCTGTGTCAACGTCGGATGACGACGCTGCTCCCATAGCGCTGCTCAGTCGGGCGGCCGCACTTCTGGAGGTGTTCGGCGCACGACAAACGCTCACACTGGCGGAAATCACCCGGTATTCGAACGTTCCCCGCTCGTCGACTCATCGCATCCTGCAGGGCCTGGTCCAGCTCGGCTGGATCGAACGCCATGGCGCCGAATACACACTGGGACTGAAGATGTTCGAATTCGGCCGCCAGGCAGTGCGACAGCGTCGAGTTCCCGAAGCGGCATTGCCGGTGATGGCCGACCTACACCGTCGCACCGGCCTGACGGCGCATCTCAGCGTCCTGACGGGTACGCATGTGCTGCACATTGAACGCTTCGGCATGTGGCCCAGCTCAGGCAGTTGTTGGCAGGTCGGTTTCAAGCAGCCCGCGGAACAGAGTGCCGCCGGCCGCGCGCTCCTGGCCCAACTGGACGAGTCAGCCTGGCCAGAGTTGCGGTATGCGGTGACGTCGCCGTACGGAATTCACAACCGCGCGGAGTTGGATCGGAGCCTGGCGGCGGTACGCGCCCGTGGCGGGGTTGCCGTCGATGCCGAAGGTTGTGAGCGCGGAGTCACCGTCGTGGCCGCTCCGATCAGCGTGACCGAGGGAGGCAATCAATTCGCGCTGTCGCTGTGCGGTCCCACCAGGTCAACGCGGATCGAGCCCGTCGCCGCCGCTGTTCACAGCGCGTCATGGGCGATCTGCCACAGCCTGTCAAATGTGCCCCGCAAAGGCGCGAGCCAGGCCCGAGCGGCGCATCGCGTGGTGACACCGGCCATGATCCATCGCACCGATGAGGCCACTGTGGCAGCCGTCGGTGGTAGGTGACGAGAACCTAGCGGCGCAGATACTTCCAGGCATAATTGGGAAGCCGGGGTGTGGGCACCCGCCGAGGCCAATCGTCTGGCCTGAAATAGGCATCCGATCCACCGTCGACGAAGATGACGCTGCCGCAGAGAAACTCAGCAGCGTCCGACAGCATGAAGACCATCCATTCCGCGAGATGATCGGGGCTGCCGAAGCCTCCGACTGGGACCGGGAAGGACTGCACCGCCTTGGCTTCTCTCGGGGAGGCGAGCTGCTTCTCCAGTAGCGGAGTCCGGATCGCACCCGGGGCAATCGCGTTCAGTCGAATTCCGGCGCCTGCCCAACTCTGCAGCACCGCATTGCGCCGCACCCATCGCGATACCGCGATCTTCGATGCACCGTAGCTGAGCGACGGTGCGACCGCACGGTACCGACGCAGGGACTTGACGGCGCGGTCGAGATCGTCGCGCAGCAGGGCCCGCACCGCGCGCACCGGCACCATCGGCATCGTGGTACTCGAATTGCTACCGACGACAACCACTTTTCCGTTCCCGGCGGCGACGAACGCAGGGCGCCACTTCTGCAGCAGATCGACCACCCCGAGATAGTTGACCGACAGGATCAGCCGTACGGCGTTGCGGTCCGGCAGCGGACCGACACCTGCCGCCATCACTGCGCCGTCGAGCCGACCCTCAGCCAACTCAAGCACCGCAGCGGCGGCTTCCGAACGGCCCTGTGCAGTCGAGAGATCCGCGATCACCTCGGCATCGCGCAGATCGACACCGATCACGCGGTGCCCGTCGCTCCGCAACCGCTCGGCCGCCGCGCGGCCCATCCCGGACGCCGATCCGGTCACTGCATAGGTACCCATGTTCACCAGTCCTGCCAGGGAATGATCGTGTTCAGTGGCGTGTCGATGACGCACTCTCCGGGCGCCGTGTCAACCAGCCGATCCTTGATCCGGCCGGCGACGCGGACCGGATCGTCATCGAGGTAGAGCAGACGGATGCGCAGGCCGCCGGGCGGGTCTGCCGCCTCCGAGGAACGGAGGCCGAGCCCGTTGTCCTGGTGGCGATCCAATGCGAAAGTCCATGCCCCCGCCACACCGTCCAGTTCCAGCAGAGCCGGGATCGCCACCCGGTCCTCCCATCGGTGATGCTCGTGAGCTTCGGCACCGTACGGTTCGGCAAACCGGGTCATCGTCAGGTGCAGCCCGCGGTTGGGCCGGTACGGGATCACACCGGGCGACACCAAGGCCGAGGCAGCGGCGTAGCCCTTGACCGGTCGGAAGAACGCGAGCACTGTGCGCCGCACGCCGGGGATCATCGGTCCGCGACCCCACTGAAATGAGTCCGCACCGAGCTGCTCCCACTCCCGCACCGACTGCTCCACGGGAGGACGGAACCAGTACATCGCGACATAGTCGGTATCGGCCTGTGCGGGTTCGGCCCTTGAGACCTCGCGGCACGCTTCCGGGCGGCTCCACCGGTCGCCCCAGGCGATTCCGGGGAGTGCGAGATTTTCCGGCCGGTGGTCCAACTGATGCCATTCGTTGTAGCGCCGGTGTTCCTCGGCTCCCCCGTCACCGAGTGCGACGAACGAGAAGAACACCAGCGGGCAATCAGAAGCGGACATGAAGACCTCTCAGATCTGCTCGGGGACAGGCGCTCCCGCCAAACCCAGGTTCAATAGAGTGTGCGCGTACGGGTTGCCGTTGAGCAATCTGCTGGTGCGCGTCGTGATCTGCCATTGCCCTTCGAGACGTTCCAGCGCGAAGTGGTTGGCAGTCGCCCGCCACACTCGATAGCCGCTCTCGCTCTCGCGCAGCAGGACCAGCGATTCGCACACCGCGACAGCGCGGTCGCCGTCAACTGTGACCACCGCGGGGCCGAGGAAATGGCAACAGCCCGCGGCAACCAGATCCTGGTGTCCGGTCGAGCTGACCATCTGATGCACGCCGCCCCGGCCGGTCATCAGCCAGTCCTCGACGTCATAGGTTCCGTCGACCGCCCACAGTGCGGCGGCATTGTCGGCGTTACCGGCATCCACCGAAGGGCCGTATGAGGCAATCAGTTTCGTGATGGCCAGCTCATCTTCGAGGCGCTGCAGCCGGATGAGTATCTGCTGTTCGGTCATGTCGTCTTCTGGGTCAGGCCGGCATCGACCACGAGCTGGGTACCGGTGATGTATCGGGCTTGTTCGGAGGCCAGGAACACCGCGGCGTTCGCTACATCGACCGGTTCCACCCACGGCACCGGAAGCAGGTTTCGGGCGGTGAGCACTTCGATCGCATCGGCTTCGGTGGGGTTGTCCAGATCTGGCCGCAACCTTTTGTAGGTGACAGGGTTGCGCACCATCGGGGTCGCGACTGCCCCGGGATGGACCGTGTTCACCCGAATACGATGCGGCCCGAGTTCATTGGCGAGTGTGCGGGCCAGACCCACCGCTGCATGCTTACTGGCAGTGTAATGCGCCGTGCCCGCGGTACCACGTAAACCGTTGGTAGAGCTGATGATCACCACGGACCCACCTTCAGCAACCAGGTGGGGCACACCGGCCTTCACGGTGTGCCAGACACCGGTCAGATTGACATCCAGATTGCGTTGCCATTCCTCGGTACTGATCTCCCACGCCGGCCTGTTCGGCGTGTGGATACCCGCATTGGCGACGATGATGTCGAGGCGGCCCAATGTCGTAACACCCGAATCAACCGCCGCGGTGACAGCCGCGAGATCACTGATGTCGGCCGCGGCGGTGGCACAGCGTCTGTCACGCCGCCGCACCCGATCGGCCGTCTCCCGCAGGTCGTCCGCCGCATCGACCCGGTCGAGCGCTATGACATCGGCGCCTGCGTCGGCGAAGCGTTCGCAATGCACGCGCCCGGTACCGCCTCCGGCACCAGTGACCAGGACGACCTTGCCTGCCAGGTCCGCCACTAGGGCGCCTTCAGCAGATCGAATCCTTTATACCCAGCTGCCGCTGCCTCGTTGCAGATATCGAGGTACACGCCGAAGCCGCCGATGAACAGCATGAACATCCGAGGCTTGCCGGGCACATTGGCGCCCATGTACCAGGAGTTGGCCTTGGTGAACAGCGTGGCGTCGGCGCGCTGGGCACATTCGGCGATCCAACTGTCCACGGCATCGGCCGTGGGTTCGATTGCCGCGTAGCTGTTCTGGGCGAGATAGGCGATGGCTTCGGCGATCCAGTTCACGTGCGCTTCGGCATGCAGAACCATGTTGGCCAGCACCGCCGGTGCCCCCGGACCGGACACCAGGAACAGGTTGGGGAAGCCATCGGTACCCAGACCCAGGTAGGTGCGGGGCCCGTCGGCCCAGTCGTCCGCCAGCTTCCTGCCGCTCCGGCCCACAATGTCGATCTTGGCCAACGTGCCGGTCATTGCGTCGAACCCGGTGGCCAGCACCAACGCGTCGATGTCATAGCGCGCGTCGGACGTGTTGATTCCCGTTTCGTCGATCGATTCGATCGGCGTCCTCCGGACACTCACAAGCTCGACGTTGGGACGGTTGAACGTCTGAAAGTAGTTGGTGTCGGTGCAGATCCGCTTTGTCCCGATCGGGTGATCGTCGGGGATCAGTACCTCGGCCAGGGCCGGGTCGTCGATCACGGCACGGATCTTGTTCTCGTAGAACTTGCGGGCCTGCTCGTTGGCTTCCAGGGAGACCATCTGATCGGTGAACGTCTTGGAAAACAGCACTCCGCCCAGTTGCCAACGCTTTTCGAAGGCGTCATGACGCTCTTCGGGCGTGGCTTCCATGGTGAGTTTGGGGTGCGCGACATGTGGTGAGCCACCGCCACTGCGCCAGGACATCCGGCGCCGCTCGGCATAGTTTGCCTTGGTGTCGGCGACCTCGTCGGCGGTCAACGGCCGGTTGCCAGCCGGCACGCTGTAGTTCGGGGTCCGTTGAAAGACATAGAGCTGCTGGGCCTGTTCGGCGATGATCGGGATGGACTGAATCCCCGAGGATCCGGTGCCGATGACGGCGACGCGCTTGCCGGTGAAGTCCACGTCCTCATGCGGCCAGTGCGCGGTGTGGTAGACGTCGCCGGCGAAGCTGTCCAGACCCGGGAAGTCAGGAGTCATCGCCGCCGACAACGGGCCGGTGGCCATGACCACGAACGTCGCGTCAACAGTTTCGCCGGTATCGGTGGTGACGGTCCAGCGCAGCGTCTGCTCGTCGAGCACCGCTGAACTCACCCTGGTCTCGAACGTGATGTCGCGGCGCAGATCGAGCTTGTCGGCAACCCAATTGATGTACTTCAGGATTTCGGACTGGGTGGCGTACTTCTCGGTCCAGGTCCATTCCTGTTGGAGTTCGTCGGAGAACGAGTAGCAGTAGTCGACACTCTCGACGTCACAACGTGCACCCGGGTAGCGATTGAAGTACCAGGTGCCGCCCACCTCCGGGGCGGCCTCGAAGACTCGCACCGACAAACCCTGCGACCGGAACTTGTGCAACGCGTACAGGCCACCGAAACCGGCGCCCACCACCACAACATCTACGACGTTCATCGATCCACTGCTCACAGGGCGAACGGTAGGCGCCGATCACGCGCGCGGCCGCCACAGTTCCCGGTCACCGGACCGCGAGACCTGACGTCCCGACCACCGGAATCGGCGGATTGCCTCATCGGGTGCGTCAGCGAGAATCTCGGCCCATGACCGACCCGAGCCTCCAGACCAGACGGAGCGTCGTTGTCACGGTGGCCGATGTCATCGATGAAAGCCCCGACGCCCGATCTCTGGTTTTCACTGTGCCGCAGGACCAGCAGGATCGATTTTCCTATCGACCCGGACAATTCCTGACGCTGCGGGTGCCAAGCGAGCTGACCGGATCGGTGGCCCGGTGCTACTCACTCGCCAGCTCACCGCACACCGATCCCGCCCCCAAGGTGACCGTCAAGCGCACCGTTGACGGGTACGGTTCGAATTGGTTGTGCGACAACGTGGATGTCGGCGACACCATCGAGGTACTGCCGCCCGCCGGGTTGTTCACCCCGGCAAGCCTCGACACCGACTTTCTGTTGTGGGCGGCGGGCAGCGGTATCACTCCGGTGATGTCGATCTTGAAGTCGGTGTTGTCGGCCGGAACCGGGCGGGTGGTCCTGTGTTACGCCAACCGCGACGAACGCTCGGTGATCTTCGCCGGCGAACTACGCGAACTCGCCGCCCGCTACGCAGGCCGACTGACGGTGCTGCACTGGCTGGAATCGATTCAGGGCCTGCCGACCCGCGCGCAGCTGAGCGGATTCGCCCACACCGTTTTCGCCGGGTCCACGGGCTTCGAGTCGTTCGTCTGCGGTCCGGCCCCGTTCATGGCGGTCATCAAGGAGACGCTCGTCGCGTCCGGTGTCACGCGGGACCGGATACACCTCGAGGTGTTCCAGTCGCTGACCGGTGACCCGTTCGCCGATGACACCACCGCACTGGCAACAGATTCCGACGACGATGACGCCGCCGACCTTCAGGTCGATCTTGACGGCGCCAGTCACCGGCTGAGGTGGCCGCGCCAGGCGACGTTGGTCGACGTGCTGATCCGCTCGGGTGTCGACGTTCCATATTCCTGCAAAGAGGGACAGTGCGGATCGTGCGCGGCCACGGTGGTACGCGGTGACGTGAACATGGCCGCCTGCGACATCCTGGAGCCAGAGGACCTGGCCGACGGCGTGATCCTCGGCTGCCAGTCGCGGCCGGTGTCCGACGACATCCACATCGAATTCTGAGCCGGCATGGTCGGCTCACTTCCACTGAACGGGATTGGCCCCCTCCACTGGGGTCAAAGCGGTACACCATCAGTACAGCCCTCGACGATAGGACCGAACCATGACTGAGCGCGTAATCGACCGGGTGCGCGACCTCGCCGACCAGTTGCGCCACCAGGGCGCCGAAGCCGAGAAGATCGGCAAGCTCACCGACGAGACCGTGAAGATGATGAAGGCGGCGGGAAACATCCGCCTGCTGCAGCCCAAGGCTCACGGCGGCTTGGAGGTCCATCCGCGCGAGTTCGCCGAGACCGTGATGGCCACCGCGGCGCTGGATCCCTCGGCCGGATGGATCAACGGCGTGGTGGGCGTGCACCCGTACCAGCTCGCCTACGCCGACCCCAAGGTCGCCGCCGAGATCTGGGCCGAGGACGTCGACACCTGGGTCGCGTCTCCCTACGCGCCGCAGGGGGTGGCCAAGCCCGTCGACGGCGGCTACATCTTCAACGGTCGCTGGCAGTTCAGCTCGGGCACCGATCACTGTGACTGGATCTTCCTGGGCGCGATACTCGGTGACGCCGAGGGCAAACCACTGATGCCGCCGCAGATGCTGCACATGATCCTGCCGCGCCAGGACTACGAGATCGTGGAGGACTCGTGGAATGTGGTGGGGCTGCGCGGAACCGGCTCCAAGGACGTCATCGTCAAGGATGCGTTCGTACCGACATACCGGACGATGGACGCGATGAAGGTCATGGACGGCACCGCCCAGCGCGAGGCCGGGATGACCGAAACGCTGTACCTGATGCCGTGGTCGACGATGTTCCCTCTCGGCATCAGCTCGGCGACCATCGGCATCGCCGAGGGGGCCCTGGCCGCTGCGCTCGACTACCAGCGCGAGCGGGTCAACTCCAGCGGCGTGGCGATCAAGGACGACCCCTACGTCATGTACGCGATCGGTGAAGCCGCGGCGGACATCAACGCGGCCCGCCAGGAACTGTTGGCCAACGCCGATCGCATCTACGACATCGTCGACTCGGGCAAGGAAGTGTCGTTCGAGGACCGGGCCGCGGGCCGGCGCACCCAGGTGCGGGCGGTGTGGCGCGCGGTGTCGGCGGTCGACGAGATCTTCGCCCGCTGTGGCGGCAACGCGGCGCGGATGGACAAACCGCTGCAACGGTATTGGCGTGATGTGCATGTCGGCCAGGCCCACGCGATTCACGTTCCGAGCACGGTCTATCACGCGTCGGCCCTCAGCTCGCTGGGCGTGGACCCGCAGGGTCCGCTGCGGGCGATGATCTGAGAGGACAGCTCATATGGGACTGATCAAGAGCCTCGGCTACGTCACCGTCGCCACCTCTGATATCGAGCGCTGGCGGCACTTCGCCTTCAACGTGCTCGGCTTCGCCACCGGTACCGGGCCCGACGAGTCCGCGTTGTACCTGCGGATGGATGAGCGTGCTGCCCGCATCATCGTGGTACCCGGCGACTCCGACAAGATTCTGACCGTCGGCTGGGAGGTGCGCGACCACGCCGACCTTGAGCAGGTCAAGGCAGCGCTCGATACCGCCGGTGTGCCGTTCAAGCAGCTCTCACTCGAAGAGACGGACGCACGACGGGTCGAGGCGGCCATCGCGTTCGAGGACCCTGCCGGCACCTCACTGGAGGTGTTCCACGGCCCGGTCCTCGACCACTCCCCGGTGGTCACACCCTTCGGCGCGAAGTTCGTCACCGGCGATCAGGGTCTCGGGCATGTGGTGTTGCCCGCGCTCGACGTCAACGGCTTGTTCGAGTTCTACACCGAGGTACTGGGTTTCAAGTCCCGTGGCGCGTTCCGCGTTCCGGTGCCGCCGGAGTTCGGACCGGTGCGGGTCCGATTCATGGGCGTCAACGAGCGCCATCACAGCCTGGCGATCTGTCCCGCGCAGACGCTGCGCGATCCGGGACTCATTCATCTCATGGTCGAGGTCGACACCCTCGATGCAGTGGGCCAGGCCCTCGACCGGGTCAATGCCGAAGGCTTCCAGCTGTCGTCGACACTGGGTCGGCACACCAACGACAAGATGGTGTCGTTCTACGTGCGCGCTCCGGGCGACTGGGATATCGAATTCGGCACCGAGGGCATGCGGGTCGACGAAACCTATTACACGGCAGAGGAAATCACCGCAGACAGCTACTGGGGACACCAGTGGGTCACCGATCTGCCGAAGGCCATGCAGCCGTGACGCTCACCGACGACATCCTGCCGATCCCGGTCAGCGCGGTCACCGAGTGGGCCGACGAGGCCGACGTGGTGATCGCCGGTTACGGGGTGGCCGGCGCCGCCGCAGCAGTGGAGGCGGCCCGCGCAGGCGCCGATGTACTGGTACTCGAACGCACCGGCTCCTGGGGCGGAGCCGCCTCGATGGCAGGCGGATTCATCTACCTCGGCGGTGGGACCGAGATCCAAAAGTCCTGCGGGTTCGAAGATTCCGTCGACAACATGGCCGCTTTTCTCAACGCGGCGATGGGGCCCGGCGCTGATCCCGCGCGCATCGCGGATTACTGCCAAGGCAGCGTCGCGCACTTCGACTGGCTCGTGGGCTGCGGGGTGCCGTTCAAAGCCGAGTTCTTCGGCGAGCCCGGTTGGGAGCCCATGGGCGACCAGGGGCTCATGTACAGCGGTGGGGAGAACTCGTACCCGTTCAACACCATCGCAACGCCGGCTCCGCGCGGGCACGTCCCGCAGATGCAGAACAAGAAGCAGGGCGAGTCCAGCGCGGGTTTCATGCTGATGAAGGGCCTCGTCGACACGGCGACCGCGGTCGGGGCGCGCTCGCTCTATGACGTGCGGGTGCAGTCGCTGATCGTCGAGTCCGACGGCCGCGTCGTCGGCATTCGGACCCGGCGCTACGGCACTGTGCTGGATATCCGGGCACGGCGTGGAGTTGTGCTGGCCACCGGCAGTTTCGCCTACAACGACGCCATGGTCGCCAGGTATGCCCCGCGCATCGCCGGGCGCCCGGCCGCCTCGATCGAGCAGCACGACGGGCAGGCCATCCGGATGGCGCAGGCGCTCGGTGCCGATCTGGCGCACATGGACGCCACCGAGGTCGCCCTCTTCATCGATCCCCAGCAGTTGGTGCGCGGGATTCTGGTCAACGAACGTGGTCAGCGTTATGTCGCCGAGGACACCTATCCCGGTCGCGCCGGCCAGTTGACGCTGTATCACCAGAACAACACGGCCTATCTGATCATCGACGGCGACGCCCAGGAGGAGGCGATGGCCTCGCTCTCTCCCCACCTGATGATGCGGCCGCCGACCTGGGTGGCCGACACCGTCGCCGATCTGGAGGCCGAGATCGGGCTACCTCCGAACTCGCTGCAAGCCACCGTCGATGCCTATAACGACGGCGCGTCGCGCGGCGAGGACCCGCTGCTGCACAAGAAGCCGCAGTGGCTCAAGCCGATCAAGTCCCCGGTGGGAGCCATCGACCTCCGTGAGAGCACCGGCGGTTTCACCCTCGGTGGGCTGCACACCACGCTCGACGCCGAAGTACTGCACGTCAGTGGCGAGCCCATTCCGGGGCTGTTCGCTGCCGGGCGCTGCACCGCCGGCCTGGCCGCCTGGGGATACGCCAGCGGTGTGTCACTGGGTGACGGGAGTTTCTACGGTCGTCGCGCCGGCCGGGCCGCAGCAGAGGCATAGCCGCTGGTCATTGCGGCTCCCGCAACTTGAAATCGCCCAACCCCCGCCGCATCGCGGCGGGGGTTTTGGCATGACCCCGCTCGCATTCAATCGTTCATGTGACAGCACCCACACCGATATGCTACAAACAGTCATATGACTAATAGTCATATGCCGTCCAGGCATGCGGCTCGATATGGGAGGTCCTCATGACAATGGCTGTCGAGAAGACAATGGCCGCCGAGAAGCCGGGCGAGACGCCCAGCGCCGTCATCGACCGGGTCTCCCTGGTTCTCGATGCCTTCGAGGGATCTGCCCGACTGACATTGGCCGAGATCGTGCGGCGGACCGGCCTGCCACGATCGTCGGCCCATCGCCTCCTCGAGCGCCTTGTGCACCTTCGTTGGCTTCGCCGTGACGGCCGCGACTATGAGTTGGGCATGCGACTCGTCGAACTGGGTTCTCTGGCGCTGCACCAGGACCGCATCCACCGTGCCGCGATTCCCTTGCTGCGCGATTTGCACCGGGCCACCGGACTGGTCGTCCACCTGGCGGTACTCGACGGATCCGACGTCGTATACCTGGAGAAGATCGGCGGTCAGATGGTGGCCGCCATTCCGACGCGTATCGGGGGTCGGCAGCCCGCACACTGTACGGCGGTGGGTAAGGCGATCCTGGCCGACAACTCGTCGGTCGAGGTCAACCTGGCCTCGCGGTTGACGCGGTTCTCGATCAGCACAGAACGGCAACTGGAAGCCGAGTTGGCAAAGGTCCGCGCCCACGGTTTCGCGTTCGAACGGGAGGAGTCGCTCACCGGATTCGGTTGTGTGGCAGCACCTATCGGCCCGGCGGGCGCAGCCGTCGCGGCGGTGTCGGTGTGTGGTCCTATGAGCCGGATGGCATTCGATCAGCGGCTGGCCGCTCCGGTGCGGATGACGGCCATGGGTATATGGCGTAATGCCGAAGACGGGCCTCATCGAGTGGTCCCCACCTTGCAGCCGGTCCGGCCACTGCGCGTCGGCGGCCCCGTCGGCCCGCGGACCTCTGCCACCCTGGTCCCGGCATGACGCTCGATCCGCAGATCGCAGGTTTGATCAAGACACTGGATTCAGGCTTCCCGCCTGTACACACGATGACCGGCGCGCAGGCCCGCGCCGCGATCCGCAGCCGGTTCGTCGCCAACCCCCAGCCCGAGCAGGTGGCTTCCGTTGCCGACCACCAGGTACCTGTCGACAACGGTCGTATCGATGTGAGGGTCTACCGTCCCAAGGCCTCCGAACCGCTGCCCCTGCTGGTGTACGCCCATGGCGGCGGGTTCGTGTTCTGCGATCTCGACAGCCACGACGGGTTGTGCCGTAACCTTGCCAATCTCATCCCGGCTGTGGTGGTTTCGGTCGACTACCGACTGGCCCCGGAGCACCGCTGGCCGACCGCCGCCGAGGACGTCTACGCCGCCACCCGCTGGGCGGTCGATCATGCAGCCAATTTCGGCGCCGACCCGTCACGCGTCGTCGTGGGCGGCGACAGCGCCGGAGGCAATCTCGCCGCGGTGACCACCCTGATGGCCCGCGACCGCGGCGGGCCGGACCTGGCGGCGCAACTCCTGCTGTACCCGGTGATCGCCGCAGATTTCGACACCGACTCCTACCGACTGTTCGGCCAGGGCTTCTACAATCCGCGCCCGGCACTGCAGTGGTACTGGGACCAGTACGTCCCGGTGGTCGATGATCGGCAAAACCCTTACGCCTCACCGCTGCACGGTGACCTCAGTGGTTTACCGCCGGCCGTCGTGGTTCTCGCCGGCCACGATCCCCTGCGTGACGAAGGCATCGCCTATGCCGACGCGTTGGAGGCGGCCGGGGTGCCAGTGACCCGACGCCCCTTCGAGGGTGGCATCCACGGATTCATGACGATGCCGATGCTCGACATCGCCCACCGGGCCCGACGAGCGGCCAGCCAGGCGCTACGTGACCTGCTCGGCGGGTAACGCGGCGGACCAAACGTCATCGCGGCAGGTCCGTGGCGCGTAGACGAAAGCCCTCCAAGGCCGCCGCCACTAGGGTGTTCAGAAATCGAACACCCCAAGGTCTGCCTCATGGCGCTGCCCGCCGATCAGCGTCCCGTCGCCGAACAGCCCTTCGCTCAGCGACGGCCCCGGGTCGGGTCAAGGTCTTCCTGCGTGGAGAGCAGGTCGGCCAGCATCTCTGCCTGGGCTTTCATGTGGGTGTCCACCAGCGGTTCCTCCCCCTCATTCTGGGGGTGTTCAATTGTTGAACAACGCTTTCGCGCGCTGTCGCAGCTCGCGGATTGCGCTGATGATCTGGCGGAGGATCTTGGCAGCTCCTGCTCCAGCGTCAGCGCCAGAACGGTTCGCCCGAGGTTAAGGATTGCAGCATCAGCTTCGACGCCAACACCGACAATGGCGCCGAGCGGGGGCGCGTGGACTTTTACCCCGAACCTCCGTTTGTTGTCAAACAACTGCAGGCTCCCATTTTCGAGTTTGGTTGTTTGACATTGTATCGATGATAGGGTAGAGGGATGCATCCTGCGTCAGTGCCCGCACGCCTGGTCGAGGCCGGAGTCCCGGTGGTCACAGGTGATGCCCAAACCATCACCTACCGCGCCGGCAACCACGCGGTCACCGCCGACCTCATCGTGGCTGAACGCGTGTCGTCACCAACATTGGCACTGGATCGCAGCCGTAGCCGTACTGGCCACCGGATATTCGTCGTCTGCGACACCATCTCCGCGCAGGCGCGTTCAGCTCTGTTAGCCGAGGGGGGCGTCGACCTCAGCGTCGGCAGTACAGGCGAACTGGTGCTCTCTGGCACCGTTTACCGCGCTCCTGCGATGGCGCGCCCCCGCCGCGGCGCAGGCGAACGTAGCTGGCGTCGCCGCGCGGCGGAACGGATCTGCGTCCTCACCAGCGAGCACCTGCGCCAAAGCGACCTTGCCGCGGCCATCGCAGTGAGCCAGCAGGCGATATCCAAGATGGTGGAGAGGGTGCCGCTGCCAAACACACCCATGGCCGAGGAATCACGTCGGGAATGCCTCGCCGCGATGACGTCGGTGCCGGCCGACGACGGACTTATCGAAACCTACTGGTATGGCACAGACTCGGTGACCGATCAGGTCCGCAGCGCGATCCGGCTCGGCGCCGAGCTGACGGTACGGGTGCTTGCCGGCGGTGAAGTCGCCGCCGATGTGCTGGCGCCGTGGCGGGTACCGACACACGGCCTGGTCTACTCCGAGGAGCTGATTGACCTCACCGACTTCGATTTGGTGGAAGCGACCGCCGAGGAGGCAACTTTGACCGTGCGCGTGCCTGCTGACCAGACGGTGTGGGCGACCGCCGGGTGGTGGAACCAAGTCACTGGCGCGCAGCATCCCGGCATCCTCACCGCAGATCCGGTGGTCGTCCTGCAGGACATTAGCGCCGGTGCTGACATCGGCGACGGGGCACCGCAGCGACTTGCCGACTGGATCGCGAGCCGGTGACCGCCGCAGTACCGGTCGTCGTGGCGTGCACGGCCACGGCCGACGACAACGGGATGCGTGCGTTGTACGACGTGTCCGCCGTGGCCACTCATCTGGATTACCGCGTCATCGGCGGCCACATGGTGCGGTTGCTCCGTCATGTCTACGGCGTGCCAGGAGTTCCGCGAGTGACCTCCGACGCCGATGCGGGGATCGACGAGCAGGTGGCTGTTGCCGGCGAATTCCACGACCAGCTCACCGCGTTGGGTTACACGGACATCCGCGGAAACCGATACGAGCTTGGTGAACGCGCGGTCGATCTCCTGGTGCCCACCGAGACCAAACCGGGCAAGAGATACATCGGTCAACGGGCTTTTGACGGGGCACCGGGATTACGCCTGGCGCTGGCGTCGCCGCCGGTGTGGGTGGCCGTCACAGCGCGGCTCACCGACAGCACCTATCTGGAATTCGAGGTCCCGGTTCCCGACGTCGAGGCCGCGTTCGTGTTGAAGATGCTGGCATGGACCGTAAGGCACTCCGACCGCGACGTGAAGGACATCGAGACGGTGCTGGAGATCGTCGCGTCGCAACCTGAGTACCGGGCTTCGCCGTGGCGGATGCACGATCCCGCCGTCACCAAGCTCGGCGAGCGCAAAGACGCCGCCCGGGCAGCGGCACGGATGATCGCTAGCCCACCGAGGGTGGTGCCGGCCCGGGTGCGGGCCCTGCTGCGACAGCACGTCGCGCCCGCTGCGCGTTGACAGCGTGTACCCGGCGCCCATCGCGCCGGCATCTTCAAGCGCTACAGCCCGCCACTACTGGCCCACCTCATGCGAGCTGACACAGTACGTAGGATGGCAACAATGAACGAAACCCATGTGGCACAGCGAAGCCGGGCGCTACGTGACCTGCTCGACGCTGAGCACCGCACCGTAGCGCTGCTCGGGGTCGAGCACGCAATGGGTGCGGCTGAACACCGTCACCATGCACTTGTTGTTGTGGTTGCAGCGGCTGCGTGAGGCGGGCTCGGCGATCATCGAGTTGACCCGGTCCGGTTCACGCAGCAATGCCCGGCCCATGGCGAAGAAGTCGAATCCTTCCCGCATACCCGTCTCAAGGTGTTCGCGATCGTTGATGCCGCCCAGCAGAATCAGTTTGGTGTTGCGCATGAGCGGCACGAACTGCCGGGCGGCCTCCAGCATGTAGAGGTCGTGATACGGATAGACGCCCATCGTCTGCTTGCCCACCAGCCGGATCGCCGGCCGCAACGCCGGCGGCATCACCTTCGCGAACTCCTTGACCGGGACGTCGCCGCGGAACAGGTACATGGGCTTGTACACCGACGACCCCTGGGTCAGTTCGATGGCGTCGAGGGTGGCGTCGGAGTCGAGAAGTTGGGCAGTCCGCAATGCCTCGTCGATCCAGATGCTGCCCGGAAGTCCGTCGTCCATGTCCAGTTTGGCGATCACCGCGACCCGGTCGCCCACCACCTCGCGAACCCGCGCCGCGATCTCCCGCACGAATCGCGATCGATTGTCGATGTCACCGCCGTAGGAGTCCTTACGACGATTGATCAGCGGACTCAAGAACGAGCTGGGTAGGTAGAGATGGCCGAAATGTAGTTCGACGGAATCGAATCCGGCGTCGACGGCCACCTGCGCGGCGTCGCCGAACTGGTCGATCACCTGAGCGATCTCGGCGCGGGTGATCTCACGGCAATACGCGAAGGAGGTCGGGTTGATGAATTTGCTCGGCGCCACGGCGGTGACACCGGTCAGCTTCTTCTGCGCCACCACGCCGGCATGGCCCAGCTGCGCCGAAATGGCCGCCCCCGCACCGTGTACCGCATCGGCGAGCCGCCGCAGTCCCGGCAGAGCCTTGCTGTCCATGACGATCTGACCGGGTGCGCTCGCCCCCTGGGGAGACACACAGCAGTAAGCCACGGTGGTCATCCCGACACCGCCCTCGGCGAAGCTGCGATGGAAATCGATGAGGTCGTCGGTGACCAGGCCGTGGGGTGAGCGGCCTTCCGACGTGGCAGCCTTGATCACTCGGTTACGCAGCGCCACTGGCCCGAGCTGTGCCGGGCTGAACGGATCGGTCATCCCCCCACCATCGCGCCGACACTCACTGTCGTCAACGGTGGTTTCCCGATGGCCGGGAACGCTGCGCCTCAGTCAAAGCGGACGATCGTAATCTCGGTTCATGGCTGAGGTTTTCGTCATCGATCGGGTGGTCACCAGAGCGGGCTGCGCTCAGAAGTTCATCGATACCTACCTGACCGGATATGCCCCGGGCGCGCGTGAGCGCGGCATGACACTGCGCGATGTCCTGGTCACCCCGCCCATTTGGTTCGACGACCGAACCAACGTGGTCACCTTTACCTGGACGCTGCCCAGCCCCCAGGCCTGGTGGCAGATGACCTGGCAGGGCCGGCCCGACCCGGCCGTGGCGCGCTGGTGGGAAGGCGTCACCGATCTGGTGGTGGAACGCACTCGCGAGGTTGCATCCGCCGCCGAGGCCGTCGACGCCCCTGCCCCGGCCATCCCAACCGGCACATCGACCGGCGAAGCCACATTCGCGGTCACTCGCCTGGTCGACGTCGACGAGTCCGAACGCGGCCGTGTCCTTGGCGCCCTACGTGACGCAGCCGAACGCAGCGGAGCATTGAGAGCGTTGGTAGAGCCGACGTTGCCGGGTTCCCGCAATGGCGGCGATATCCTGGTCCACCTGCGGTTCGGCCACCAATCTGACTGGGACAGCATCGATTTCGATGCGTTGTTGACTGACCCGGCGATCACCCACGTCAATGGGGTCACCTACCACGGGTCGCCAACTCGCCGCGGCGACGGCACCGTTTACCGCGCCCTGTTGCTCCGAGTGCCTGACGACGTAGAGGCCGAGACCGTCGCAGCATTCGAGAGTGAACTGTCGATGATGCCCCGATACGTCCCCACGATCACCGCGTGGCAATTGAGCCGGGTCGAGCATTCCGTCGGTACCAGCGAATGGACCCACGTCTTCGAACAGGAATTCACCGACGTCGACGGGCTGATGGGCCCCTACCTGATGCATCCGATCCACTGGGCGGTGGTCGACCGTTGGTTCGATCCCGAGACCACTGACATCATCGTGCGGGACCGGGTCTGCCACAGCTTCTGCGAACTGCCTGCACCTGTACTCGAACAGGCGAGCGCCTACTCATCGCCGACGACAAGTCGTTAACCCCTTTCCAGCGTTGGAGGACCTTAGGACCCGACGGCGGGTGAACAAGGTGTCGAGAGTGGTTGAAGAAGCCCAGATCGCGCGCACTAGCTGGTCCGATGAAATTTCCCTGCTGCGGTACCGACGTGGGCGAGGTGGTTACCTGACGACCCCGTTGTAGTCTGCACTATTGAGCAAAAGCGTCGTCAGATGGTCGAACAACGCGATTTGGGGAAGCTACAATGTACCTGACCATTTTCAAATGGGCACTTCTAGCTTTCATTTGCGTTGGAATTTCGATCATTTTGATTACATACATCCGGCGTGTAAAAAAGGTTCGCCTTCGCCGTGAACCTAACCCCGATCTTGGCTATTTGTCCAACGTCGGCGTCCCCCCGACGCCACTACCCGAGTGGGCATACTGGAGTGATAATGACGAAATCGAGGAAGAGCGCTGATGGGCGGTGCGCGATCTCAACATCAATCAGCCCAAAGTCGTCCAAAGTGCTGCTTCGCGAAAATTTCTCGCGCCATTCGACTATCATTCGCCTGAGTAATTTACGATCATCCGGCCCTCAAGGATAGCGATCGGACTGAAATCGCTGACCGGAAGATAGAATTTACTGCAGAGAAATGCTCAATTTAATTGTGTAGCTGATTTTTCGAACGAATGCCGCACGATTCATAAAGTGAACCTGCAGCCTGATATGTCAGTGTGCCTGCTTCGAGAGATTTCTGGGTCCGCTGTTCTTCAATGGCAACGTCATACGGTCCGGCCCCCCGCGCCGCCGTGACATCAGCCAACATGTCTACACCGTCTGCCCACTTGTCCATCTGAGATCGCTTGGCAGGATCTGATATCTGCGACGCGCTGGCGTGGATATCAGCGCCGAGGGCGCGCCAGTCCTCGGGTTTGTCGCTGCCCGTCAGGCTTGAGTCGGACAGCTGTTCCCAACTTGCGCCCAGCCGCTCTACAGCAGCACAGTCGGCGCGCATCGTCGCGCGTGCACGATACTCCCGGACCCCCCACAACGCGGCAACGGTAACGCTGAGTATTGCGATTATGGCGAATATAACCCACCGCCGACGAACAGTTCCTGGGGTCATCTTCCCCTCGCTACCGAGTCCTTGGGCGACAACTCGACCATTCCGTTTGGATTCGGCAGGTACATCGTCAGTGCTGGATTTCTGCCTTGCGCCTGATAAATGTCCAAAATTTGAATCGGATGCCACTCGCCCATGCCCCATCGCATGGTTACTCCACCTACAGGGCCTTCTTGCCCAGCCATCTGCCTGACGTGCTCGACTTCATAGTCGTAGCCAACCCAAGTAGCCGGGTACCACTTCCCGTCCTGCTGCACCCACTGGGCGTGTCCAGGCGCACCGTCAAATCCTTTACCCATGAGCCGGAATCGGTATTCCTCCTGACCAGTAACGTAAGGCTTGCTGCCCCAGCCATTAGTTGGAACGGTGATGATGTCTTTCATCCCAGAAGTCGGGCCGATAATAGGATCTTTGTACTGAGTGTGCCACGGAAGACTGGCGACCCGTCCCCTGTCGTGGCAACGGTAGTTACCGTCTCACACAGACAACTGTATCGGGCCAGCAGCACGTCGTAGCGCGCTATTTTTTGTGGCTGCTGAAGGCACGATTCCGGCTTCGATGATTTGCCATCGAGGACTGCTGGCCATCACCGACGGCGTCTCAACTGCTCCGAGGGTCGCCGCTTCGACCGCTGACCTGGCGTCTTGATACCAGTAGAGAATTTTCTCACCACAGCTTTGGAGTTGCTCCGACGAAGCTCGCTCGATGCCGTCGATAGTGGATGGCTGCGGAAACAGAGGGAGCGCAGCGGAGCCTGTGGGTAGCTGCCGATCGCCTTCCCGGTCGGCAGCGTGGAGTCGCGGCGGTCGGTCGCGTCGGGACTCGTGTGGGCGCTGCTGAGGGTGGCGAGGATAGTAGCCGGTGTGGGGCGATGTCGGCGGCGGTGGCTATGGTGGGGTGGATTCCCGCGCGGTGCGTGATCATGGATGCCGGTGATGGTCTCGCACCGACCGTCGGGCATCCCTGCGTAGGCCACACAGGCCGTCCACGCCAACAACGCTGCGATCGAGCTGGTGCCGGGTGGCCCCCGCGCGCGGTTCGTCACGCTCGATTCAGCCACGATCTCGACCGAACGGCTCTTGATCGCGTTACGCTCGCCGCGCAGCTCTGCCACCCCGTCGAACGACACCTCAAGCTGTCCACCCAGTGCTACATGCGCGACCAATGATGCTGCGGCGAAGGACATAACATCATCACGGCACCGACCACCGAACAAACTCGAAGGCGAGAAGACACCGGACTGTCGACTCAAACCCCCGCCGGCAAGATGTTGGGATTCGCCGCCGCGGGCGGCTGCAGCGGCGGCAGTACCGTGGCGCCGTCCAGTGAGTGCACCGGAAGTTGTTGTGACCACGGGTAGTGCAGGCTGAACGCCACCAGACCGGTCCGCTCCGCGGCAGGCAGGTGACACATCGCCAGTACCGTTTCGGCCAGGTATTCGACCGGTTCGGTCGGAAAGCTGTCCGGAATCAGCGACGCCGCGCCCGGCGTGCGCACCGCCGTCGACGGTCCGACGCAGTTCACCGCAATGTCGGCATCGAGCAGTTCGGCGGCCACGCCCTGGGTGAACCGATGCAACGCAGCCTTGCACGACGCGTAGATCACGTCGCCCGCGGTCTTGTTGTAGTCCCGGTAGGGCCGCACCGGGGCCACCCCGGTCACCGATCCGATGTTGACGATCCAGCCGGCACCCTGATTACGCATGTGCGGCACAGCGGCTTTCGTCAACGCGAACGGAGTCTTCAGGTAGTGCTCCACGGTACGGTCGAAGGTCTCGACCGGCATGTCCTCGACGACCGAATAGTCGGCATAGCCGGCGTTGTTGACCAGGATGTCCAACCGACCCGTGCGTTCGATGACGGCCTCGATCAATCCGTCGCGCGCAGTGGCATCTTCGAGATCAGCAGCGACTCCGAAGGCCGAACCGCCGGCGTCTTCGATGAGAGCGATGGTCTCCTCGATCGTTCCCGGGATCGCCTCGGTGACTCCGGCCCGCGTGGACGGGGTCGGAGTGTGGGACCGTGCGGTCACGGCCACGGTCGCACCCTCGGCCGCCAACCGCTGGGCGATCGCGCGACCGATACCGCGGCTGCTTCCGGTGACCAATGCCGTTTTACCGGCTAGCATCTGGTTCATCGGAGAACGAAATCCTCTTCGATCGGCGCGCGATGTTGGTGCCACAGATCCACCAGGCGGTACGGCGTGGCCACCACGACGCGTCCGGACTGCGATCGATAGTAGGTGTGCGCGTTGGGGGTATGGCACCACACTGTGCCCTGCATGGTCTTGTCGATCCCGTCGACGTAATCCTCGAACGCGGCCTGGGTGACTTCCATGGTCGACGCGCCGCGCAGCGCCATCAGCTGCAGGCACTCCAGGATGTAATGCGCCAAGATCTCCATCGAGAAGTTGGCCCCCGCGCCATGTCCCGGGCTGTAGTTCGGCGCGGAGGTGATGAACAGGTTCGGGAACCCCGGTACGGTACCGCCGCGGTACGCACTGGGACTGTCGCCCCACACCTGGGCCAGGGTCTTGCCGTCCCGACCCCGAATATCCACGGTGGACAGGAAATCCAAGTGGTAGCCGGTGGCGTAGATGATCACGTCGAGATCGATCTGACGACCGTCAGCGGTGACGATGCCGCGTTCGTTGATCTCGGCGGGCTCGCTCGCCTCTACGTCGACGTGGTCGCGGGTGAGCGCGGCGTAGTAACCACCGGGATCGCGGATGATCCGCTTGCCGTAGGGTGCGAAATCCGGCGTCACCTTCTTCGCCAATTCTGTTCCGGCACCGAACATCCGGTCGATGTATTCCAGGCACATCTGCAGAAGCACATCGTTGACTGGTGAAATCGACAGGTGCGTCTTGGACCATTCGGGGTCCTGCAGAATGATGGGGTAGTTGTTGTCGGCGGTACCCCAGTACGACTTGAGCCGGTGCCACATCGAATAGAACGGCAATGCACGCCCCAGGTAGCGACGGTGTGCGGGCACCTCGTCGGAAGGGCGCTTTCGTGGGGCAACCCAGTGCGGTTGGCGTTGGAAGACGGTCAGGTTCTCGACCTCGTCGACACAGGCGTCGACAATCTGCACCGCAGTGCAACCGGCACCGATCACCGCGATCTTCTTACCCGTCAGATCCAGTGACGGGTCCCATTGCGCCGAGTGAATACTCGTTCCAGCGAAGGTATCTGAACCCTTGATCTCCGGGAATCGGGGACGGTTCAAGTAGCCGGCTGCGGTGACGACGACAGTGGCATGGTCGATGCTCTGGGTGCCATCGGCAGAGCGGGAGTGGATCTCCCACTGCGCCCGCTCCTCGTCCCACCACAAGGCTTCGACCTCGGTGCCGAACCGGATGTGGCGGCGCAGATCGTGCTTGTCGGCCAGCGAAACAAGGTAGGCCTGGTATTCCGCCCCCTGGGGGTAGTAGTTCGACCAGTCCGGGTTCACCTCGCGCGACAGCGAGTAATACGCCGAGGGAGTATCCACGCCGATGCCCGGGTAGGTGGTGGTCAGCCAGGTGCCGCCGACTTCGTCGTTGCGGTCGAAGATCTCGAACTGCACGCCCTCCTCCGCAGCGGCCAGCGCGACCGCGATACCTGCGATACCGGCACCGATGATCGCCACCGTGGTGGACGAGGGAATCGGCGTGGTGCGCGGCAACGTCGGATGTGACGGGCGGAATCCGCCTTGCTCCAACAGCAGGTCGACGTGTTCGTCGTCGACAGGACCACCCAGCGCGATCGGCAGCAGACGGGCGAAGAACCCGCGATCGTCTACCGGCAGCGCACCAGCCGGACGCGGCCGACCGAGCGCGGCAATGATTTCGTCCGCCAGCATCTCGGCCGTCTGGGGATCGGTCGATCCGGCCCGCTCCGGCGGATCGGGAACGTGATCGATCTTGGATGCATACCGATCGATGACCGCCGGATCACCCGTCATCTGCGCCAACACCGCGACCAGGACACCGGAGTCCGCCTGCAGGAGGTGGGCGCGCAGGACGTCAGGGTCTGGGGCGCGATCCGCGAGTGACGAGGATTCAGTGGTAGCGGTCATGGTTTCGAGTATCGAAGGGTCGGGCCCCGCACCGCGCCCTCCCTGTCTACTGAGCGGGAGACGAACCACCGCCGCAGCGGGTGGCGTGCCTACTCTGCCGACCATGCATTCCGACGACCTTGCCGCCGTCATCGCCCGGGCCCGCAGCCACAGCCTCGCAGATAGCCCCCGCCGGTCGGCGCGTAAGCAACCTGAGAAGACCGCCATCATCGATGGCGACGTCGCCCTGAGTTTTGCCGAGTTCGATCACCTGGTGGACCGCGCGGCGGCCGCGTTGCACGAGAACGGGTTACTTCCCGGTGACCGAGTGGCGTTGTTGTCGCGCAACTGCTGGCAGTACGCGGTGTTGGCATTCGCCACCGCCCGCGCCGGTGTGGTGCTGGTGCCGATCAATTTCATGCTGATGCCAGAGGAGATCTCCTACATCCTCGGCCACAGTCAGGCCGCCGGATTCATCGTCGAGGCCGACCTGATCCCGGTGGCCGAACAGGCCATGGCCGCGGGGACAGCAGTCCGCACGAAGGCAGCACTCGTCCCCTCCGGCCAGACATGCGCCGGCGACTGGCCTGATTTCGCCGAATGGCTCACCACGACCGCGGACGTGCCGGACATCCGGATCGACGACGATCAGCTGCTGCGGGTGATGTACACCAGCGGCACCGAATCCCGGCCCAAGGGCGTGATGCACAGCAGTCGCAGCTTGATGTGGCAGTACATCAGCACCATCGTGGCGGGTTCGATGTCCGGCGACGACGTCGAAATCCATTCCCTGCCCTTGTATCACTGCGCTCAGCTGGATAATTTCCTGGCTACCGACATCTACCTGGGTGCCACCAGCATCATCCTGCCTCGGCCGGATCCGGAGCTGGTACTGCGGACGATCGAGCGCTACGGCGTCACCAATTACTTTGCGCCACCGACGGTGTGGATCAGCCTGCTGCGCAGCCCTGTGTTCAACGAGGTAGACCTGTCCAGCCTGCGCAAGGGGTACTACGGCGCCTCACCGATGCCCACCGAGATCCTGCACGAGATGCGCAGGCGGCTGCCCAATCTGCGGCTGTGGAACTTCTACGGCCAGACCGAGATGGCACCGCTGGCGTCCGCCCTGGGGCCTGCCGAGCAGGACGCTCATGCCGGCGCGGCCGGCCGACCTGTGGTCAACGTCGAAACCGTGATCCTCGACGACAACGATGTTCCGGTCGAGTCCGGCACCGTCGGCGAAATCGCTCACCGCAGCCCGCATCTGATGCTGGGCTACCTCGACGATGAGGACAAGACCGCCCAGGCCTTCGCCGGTGGCTGGTTCCATTCCGGCGACCTGGGCTTCTACGACGAGCACGGGCTGCTACACGTCGTCGACCGCAAGAAAGACATGATCAAAACCGGCGGCGAGAATGTCGCCAGCCGCGAGGTCGAAGAAGTTCTCTACCGGCACAGCGGGATAGAAGAAGCCGCGGTCTTCGGGGTGGCGCACCCGATCTGGGTGGAAGCCGTCGTCGCCGCGGTGGTGACTCGCGCCGGCACCACCGTGACCGAAGACGAGGTCCTACGTCATTGCCGTGACCATCTCGCCGGGTTCAAGACCCCCAAACAGATCTTCTTCGTCGATTCCCTGCCCAAGAACCCCAGCGGCAAATTGCTCAAACGCGATCTGCGACAGCGATTCAGCCTCGAATCCACCAGCAACTGAAGGGATCACTGTGTATACCGGCCGCATCGCGCGATTCGACGAACCAGGCAAACCATTTGAGATTCAGACGGTCTCCCTACCCGAAGTCGGGCCCGGGGAAATTTTGGTCAAAGTCCTGCGGACGAACATCTGCGGTTCAGATGTACATGCCTGGCATGGCACTTTCGCCACCCGCGGCTTAGGTGGACAGCTACCCACCGTCTTGGGTCACGAGATGGTCGGCGCCATCGAGGTGCTGGGCAACGGAGTGACCGCCGACTCCAACGGCAAACCCTTGGCTGAAGGCACCCGAGTGGTGTTCCCGTACTTCTACTGCTGCCACCAGTGCCGAAACTGTCTGGCGGGGCGCCGTAACGCCTGCCTGAACCTGAAAATGGCGATGTTGGGCCGTGCCGACGAACCGCCCTATTTTGTCGGCGGCTACGGCGACTACTACCTGTTGCCTGCCGGCGCAGTCGTTTACACGGTTCCGGACACCCTGAGCGACGATATCGCCGCGGGCGCGAACTGCGCTCTGTCACAGGTCATGTATGGACTTGAACGCGTCGACCTACAGCTCGGTGAGCACGTCGTGGTCCAGGGTGCCGGCGCCCTGGGTCTCTACGCGGTCGCCGTGGCCAAGGCGCGCGGGGCGGCCAACGTGATCGCCATCGACGGCGTACCCGAGCGGCTGGAGTTGGCAACAGCATTCGGCGCCGACTCGGTGATCGACCTCAACGAGGTGTCCACTCCCAAAGACCGGGCCAAGGCGGTGCGTGCCAAGACCGACGGCCAGGGCGCCGACGTGGTGGTCGAGGTCGTCGGCCATCCCTCGGCCATCGACGAGGGATTGCAGATGCTCGCGCAGTTCGGCCGTTACGTGGAGATCGGCAACATCAACATCGGCAAGACGTTCGAATTCGATCCGTCACGGTTCGTCTTCACCAACAAGACCATGGTCGGGGTCTCCCTGTACGACCCGGCAGTCCTGTCCCGCGCATTGACCTTCCTGGACAGTCACCAGCATCAACTGCCGTTCGATCGGCTCGCCGCGGCGTCGTACTCACTCGACGACATCAACGAAGCGTTCAGCGCAGCTGACGGCAAGCGCGACGTCCGCGCCAGCATCGCACCATAAACAAAAAGGATGACAGTGCCCACTTTCGACCACGACAGACTGTTCATCAACGGCAGCTGGACCGCCCCCACCAGGAACGGGTTCATCGAGGTCGTCGACCCGGCGACCGAAGAAGTGATCGGCCACGTGCCCAATGGCGACGCCGTCGACGTCGACATCGCGGTGGCCGCGGCCCGTCAGGCGTTCGACCCGCTCATCACCGTTGACGAACGTCGGGACCGGGTGCAGCGGGTCATCGCTGCGATGGAGAAACGCCTACCCGATATCGCCGAACTCATCACCGCCGAGATGGGTGCCCCCATACGCATCGCGCAGACGGTGCAGACGCAGGTGCCGCTGGCGGTGGCCAAGGGTTTCGCCGATGTGCTGGAGACCTTCGAATTCGAAGAGCGCATCGGCAATTCGCTGGTCCTGAGGGAGCCCTACGGCGTCGTCGGCGCCATCACGCCGTGGAATTATCCGCTCTACCAGGTGGTCGCCAAGGTGCTACCCGCCATCGCTGCGGGCTGTCCCGTCGTGCTCAAACCCAGTAACGAGGCCCCGCTTTCGGTGTTCGCCTTCGTCGAAGCCTGCGAAGAGGCTGGCCTGCCACCGGGGACCATCAACCTCGTCTCAGGCCCCGGTCGGGTGATCGGCGAACGCCTCGCCTCACATCCCGATGTCGACTTCGTCTCGTTCACCGGGTCCACCGGTGTGGGCGCACGCGTCGGAGAGCTGGCCGGCCAGTCGATCAAGAAGGTCGCCCTCGAGCTCGGCGGCAAGTCGGCCAATGTGATTCTCGACGGCGCCGATCTTGCCACCGCGGTCAAGGTCGGCGTGGGCAATGCCTTCCTCAACGGCGGACAGACCTGCATGGCCTGGACCAGGATGCTGGTGCCGCAGAATCGATATGGCGAGGCGCTGGACCTGATCGAATCCGCCGTGGGCCGCTATACCGTGGGCGATCCGCGCGACCCGGCGACCCGGATCGGACCGTCGGCGTCGCGGTCGCAGTTCGACACCGTTCGTGGCTTCATCGAGCGCGCCCAGCGCGACGGTGCTCGGCTACTGACGGGCGGCGCGGAACCGATCCGCGACGTCGGTTACTTCGTGGCACCAACGGTTTTCGCCGATGTGGATCCCGAATCCGAACTCGGTCAGGAAGAAGTGTTCGGTCCCGTGCTCGCGGTGACGACCTTCGTCGACTCCGACGATGCACTGCGCATCGCCAACGGCACCCCATATGGGCTGTCGGGCGCGGTGTGGGCCGCCACCGACGAAGACGCCATCGCCTTCGCCCGTCAGGTGCAAACCGGCCAGCTCGACATCAACGGCGGCGCCTACAACCCCACCGCCCCGTTCGGCGGGTACAAGAAGTCCGGGATCGGCCGTGAACTGGGCCGGTTCGGCTTCGAGGAGTACCTCCAGACCAAATCCCTTCAGCTCAAGGAGCATGCGTGACCCCGCCGCTCGACGTCCACACCGACGGACCGGTGCAAATCTGGACGATCACCCTGCCCGACGTCGGCAATGCCATCACCGGTAAGGACGTCATCGCCGCATTCGAGGAAGAGGTGGATGCGGTCAACGCCGACAACACCGTGGGTGCGGTCATCCTCACCGGTGCGGGCAAGATCTTCTCCGCCGGCGGCAACGTGAAGGAGATGGCCGACCGTCAGGGCATGTTCGGTCTGGCGGCTATCGACCAGCGACGGGCCTACATCGATGGGATCCAACGGATCCCACGTGCCTTGGGTCGGCTCGAAGTCCCTCTGATCGCTGCGGTCAACGGCGCCGCCATCGGCGCCGGGTGCGATCTGGCGATGATGTGCGACATCAGGATTGCCTCCGAGCGCGCATCCTTCGCCGAGAGCTTCGTGCAGCTCGGCCTCATCCCGGGCGATGGCGGCACCTGGTTCCTGCCGCGCGCGATCGGCTACGCTCGCGCCGCCGAACTCACCTTCACCGGCGAACGGATCGACGCCGCAACGGCGTTGGAATGGGGACTCGTCAGCCGAGTGGTACCTCACGAAGACCTCCTGACTGAAGCACGGGCACTGGCAGACAAGATCGCGGTCAACCCGCCGCACGCACTGCGGATGGCCAAGCGCCTGTTGCAGGAATCGACCACCGGCTCCCTGGAATCCACGCTGTCCATGGCAGCGGCCATGCAACCGCTGGCCCACCACGACGCCGAGCACCAACGCCGCATCGCGAAGTGGCGGACATCGTGACCGGCGCACAGCTGGACGAGTTACGCCGGGAAGTCCGTGGCTTCCTGGCCGAACAGTTGGCCGCCGGTGCATTCAAGCCTTCCGTCGATGCCTGGCTGTGCGGATGGGACGAGAATTTCACCGGGTCCCTGGCGAAGCAGGGCTGGCTGGGCATGACCGTTCCCGTGCACTACGGCGGTCATGGCCGCTCGTTTCAGGAACGGTTCGTGGTGACCGAAGAACTGCTGGCCGCGGGCGCCCCGGTGGCCGCCCACTGGATCGCCGACCGCCAGATCGTCCCGTCGCTCCTGAAATACGGGACAGAAGAGCAGAAGTCAGAGTTCTTACCTCGCATCGTGCGTGGTGAGTGTTTCTTCGGAATCGGGATGAGCGAACCGGATTCCGGCTCGGATCTGGCGAGCGTCCGCACCCGTGCGGTACCGGTCGACGGCGGGTGGTCGATCACCGGAACCAAGGTGTGGACCTCGGGGGCGCACCACGCTCATGCCTTCATCGTGTTGGCCCGCACCGAACCGGTCGATCCGTCGCACCGGCATGCCGGGTTGAGCCAGTTCATCGTCGACCTCCGCGCCGTGGGCGTGCAGGTCCGCCCGATCATCTCGATGAACGGCGGCCATCACTTCAACGAGGTCATGCTCGACGAAGTGTTTGTTCCCGATGCCATGGTCTTCGGCGAGATCGGCCACGGCTGGACCCAGGTCACCTCAGAACTGAGCTTCGAGCGCAGCGGGCCGGAGAGATTCCTGTCGACGTTCCCCCTGCTGCCCCGCGCGCTCGAAAACACGTCAGAGGAAGCCGAATTGGGCCGTCTGGTCGCGCGAGTGACCGGACTGCATCACATATCGACCGCGGTGGCCGCCGCCCTGGAGCGTGGTGAGAACCCCGACGTTCCGGCGGCCGTCGTCAAGGTCCTCGGCACGACGGTCGAAGGCGACATCGCCGACTACGCAGATCGGCAGACCGGAGACGACGCCGCGACGGACGCCGAGTGGACGCACCTGGTCACCACCGCGGTGGACCAACGCCCCGGCTTCACGTTGCGCGGCGGCACCAACGAAGTACTGCGCGGTGTCATCGCGCGGGGATTGGGTATGCGATGAACACAACTGAACTCGCTGTCAGCACGCTGTTGGCGGTGGACCCCGATCTCGCGGCCATGATGGACGGCGTCTTTGCCGAGTACCGCCAGACCGCAGGCCCGGTTCGCCCGGGTGAGCGCGTCACCTATGACCGCGCACTGTGGCAGCAGCTCGAGTCCCTGGGACTGGTCCGCCTGACCGGCGCCGAGGAATCCGGTGGCAGCGGCGCAGGTTGGCTCGAGGCAGCCGAGTTGCTCAGTGCCGCAGTCCGTCACGGTGTCCGCATCCCCCTGGCCGAACACGATCTGTTGGCCTGTTGGATGCTGGAGGCGACCGGCAGGCCCGTCGACGACGCCGTGCGAACGGTGTGTGTGGCTCCACTGCGCGGCGAATCCCCCGCACCTGTGCCGTGGGCCGCTGATGGGGAACGGATCGTCGTGCTCTGGCCGGCCGGCGACGAATACCGGCTCACCGAGTTCGACACCGCGGACCTGTCGATCACCCCGGGCACCAACCTGATCGGCGAGCCGCGCGACACGATCACCATCGACACCACGTCAATGACGGGACCACCGGTGCCTACACGACTGGTCGACCAGCTCGCCCGCAAATCCGCGATGGTACGGGCGGTTCAGGTGTGCGCGGCGCTCGATCGTGCTGTGGCGCTGTCCATCGAACACGTGGCGTCACGGGTGCAGTTCGGGCGCCCGCTGGCGAAATTCCAGGCGATTCAAAACCTGATCTCGGATGCGGCGGCAGAGGCGGCGCTGGCGCGGGCCGCCACCGAGGCTGCGCTGCACACCGCCATCGGAACGGACTGGCAGTCAGCTCAACTGGACTTCCAGATCGCGACCGCGCGATCGTGTACCGGGCATGCCGCCTCGGTCGTGACCCGCAACGCGCACCAGGTGCACGGCGCGATCGGCACCACCCACGAGCATCGTCTGCACGAGTTCACCCGCGCAGCCTTGGCCTGGCGCTCGGAGTTCGGCTCCGTGCGCTTCTGGGATGACCGGGTTGCGGCGGCGGCCGTTGCGGCAGGCGGACAACAGCTCTGGGCGTTGATCGCCGGCGCATAGCGGTTTGGTGTTCCGCTGACCGGTCACCGGTGCTGTTACCGGCGCCACATCACGGGTTGACTGCCGGCATGAGCAACCAGATCGCCCTGTCCGATGTCCAAGAGTTCATCTCCGGTTTCTGGTACCACTACGACCAGGGTCACTTCGATGAGGTCGGCATCCGCCTCGCCGACGAGATGGAGTACCTGAGCCGCTCAGACTCCGGTGCCTGCCCGTTCGAGCACCTGCTGGCCGCAGAACTGCACGGTAAGGCCGAGACGGTGGCCTGGCTCATTGAGCACCGCAACGAGAACCCGTACCCGTGCCGTCATCACGCGACCAACGTGTTCCGCACCGGAGTCGACGGCGCGGTCACCAACGTCCGCTTCTATCTGTTCGTCAACCAGATCACCAACAACGTTCCGTTCGCGGTGTCCAGTGGGGTCGTCGATGCCGGGATCCGGCAGTCGGACGACGGTCTGGTCTTCACCTCGCTGAATGTCGTGCTCGACGCCGAGGACTCGGTCCCGTTCGCCGAGCACGCCGCCAAGGCCTCGTCCATCACAACGTCGGCCGCCGGCGCCCCTTCCGCGTGAACGCCGCAGAGGTCTTCGGGGGCGGAGTCGCCGTCATCACGGGTGCCGGCGCCGGAATCGGCGCCGGCCTCGCGCGGCATGCCAGCCGGTTGGGTATGACGGTGGTGCTGGTCGACATCAACGCCGACGCCATCGCGGGCCTCCGAGAGGAGATCAGCGCCGCCGGCGGGTCGGCGACCGACGTGGTGTGCGATGTGCGTGATGCCGCTGCGGTGCAAGCGATGGCAGACGACGTCTACCGCGAACTCGGACCGGTACGCCTGCTGGTGAACAACGCCGGCATCGAGCAGTTCGGATATCTGTGGGACACCCCGGTCGACAACTGGCAACGTGTCGTCGACATCAACATCAGCGGAGTGTTCCACGGCGTCAAGGCATTCCTGCCGAAGATGATGGCCACCGACGCACCTGCCTGGGTATGGAACCTGTCCTCGATCGGCGGTGTGGCCGTTGTCCCGCTGCAGGCGCCCTACATCATGAGCAAGCATGCCGTTCTGGCCCTGACGGAATGCCTGCACCTGGAAGTGCAGTCCGCCGGACATGACCATCATGTGCACGTGCAGGCGGTGCTACCGGGCGCCGTGGTATCCAACATCTTCGAATCGGCAGGCGGAGTCCAGTCCGGCGATGCCGGCGCGGCCGAAGGACAGCGCGCCGCCATGCTCGACATCAAGGCCGAGGCGATGGATCCGCTGGCCGCCGCCGAGGTGGTGTTCGAGCAGGCCGCCGAAGGCCGGTTCTATCTGCTCACCCAACCCGATTACGTCGGCTCGGCGATGTCCGAGCGGGCCCGGGTGTTGAGCAACCAGGAGGCTCCCCACTTACGGACCGAGCGCCGTTTCGATCCGGCTCAGAGCTGAAATGTCCTATCCACCACTGGATCCCGATGCGGCCGCACGAGTTTCCTCGTTCGGTGAGATCGCTCCCATGCGGGCCCGCGGCCTGCAGGCCGTGCGGGCCGGCCTCGAATCCGGACCGCTGCCCGAGATGCCGGCCATGGCGGGCATCGAAGACCTGACGGCCACAGGCCCGGGCGGTCCGATACCGCTGCGCCTGTATCGGCCCAGCCCGGAGCCCGGTCTGCCCGTACTTGTGTACCTGCACGGCGGCGGGCTGGTGATGGGTTCCAATCGTTCGTTCGAGCCGTTGGCGCGCGAACTGGCACACTCCAGCGGCGCCGCGGTGGCGGCGGTCGAGTACCGACTGGCACCGGAATCGCCACCGCCAGCGCAATTCGACGACGGTTACGCGGCCACCGAATGGGTTGCCGCTCATGCCGACGAACTGAACCTCGATGTAAGCCGGCTGGCGGTCGTCGGCGACAGCGCCGGCGGATCGCTGGCTGCCGCAGTGACATTGGCGGCCCGCGATCACGGCGGTCCACGAATCTTCGCCCAGGTATTGCTGTATCCCGGCCTGGACCGCGACATGGGCGCGGCATCCATCACCTCCATGCCCGACGCCCCACTGCTGCGCCATGAAGACATCGTCTACATGCACGAACTGGTCGACCGTGGCGGAGCGCCGCGAGACCCGTATCAGGTCCCGGCGTATGCGACCGACCTTCGTGGCCTGCCGCCGGCGATCGTCGTGACCGGCGAGTGCGACCCGATCCGTGATTGGGGCGAGCGCTACGCCGGGCGCCTGCGCGATGCGGGCGTGCAGACCACCCTCACGCGTTATCCCGGTATGTACCACGGCTTTCTGATGCGCGCCGACTCCACCGCGCGGGGCCGCCTGGCCCTGGCAGAGATCGGCGCGCTCCTGCGGGCGAAGTTCGCGCATCCCTTGGCATTCTGAGGGTCTCCCTGTTCGGGGTTCGCTGTCGCGATATCACGTCGGCGAGTCCTTCTGCCGGAGGTGTTCGAGGACCCGGCTGCGGACAGGTTCGACGTCGGCCAGGAGACCGTGCCCCGCACCGGGGAGAATCACCGTGTCCGCTCCGGCACGCCGCGCGACTTCCGCTGCTGCCTCCGAATCGTGCACCTGACTCGCCCCGGCCAGGGCGACGAGGGTCGGGACCGGCAGGTGCGTCAGCCCGTCCGGCAGGTGCGGATGAACGATCGGCGAAGCCGGGAAGTGCGCGGCTCCGTGCGCGAGCAGGTCAAGGTAGGCCTCCAGATGGGCCGGCCCGCTGCCGGGAGCGCCCGGTGCCAGCATCGCGCGCGCATCCTCGAAAGTCGGGTGCGGGTCGCGGTTCCGGCCAAGCTCCTCGAACTCAGGGCTGAGACCGGCGAAGGCCAGGGGCGGATCGAGCAGGACCAGCCGCCGCACCCGTTCGGGATGGGCGAGCGCGAACCGGAGTGCGAGGTGCCCACCCAGGGACTGACCGCACAGGTCGGCCGCGGGCAACTCGAGCAGATCGAAAGTTTCCGCCAGCCAGTCCACCAGATCTTCCATGCTGGTCAAGGCTGCGCCGGTGTGCCGACTGCGGCCCGGCTCGCCCATGGTGTCCACGGCCCGCACGTGGTGCTCCTCGGCCAGCGAACCGACTACCGGGTACCACATTCCGGACGTGCCGCTGTATCCGTGGAGCAGGACCAGCGACGGCGCTGCGGTCGGGCCCGCGGATGTGACCCGAGTCGTCCCATACCGTCCCGGAAGATCGACCGTCTCGGCCGGCACCGGCCAATTGGCCATCACCGCGTCGTAGGCCGCGAAATATGCTGCCTCCAGCTCGGGGTCGGTGAATGCGGTCATCTCGCACCACTCCTTTCCAAGTCAGATGTATTAAGTCAGATGTATGGTAATAGCGAAAGGGGTGCGCGTTGCCGAAACAGGTCGACCACCGAGAACGCCGCGAAACCATCGCACGCGCGCTGTGGCGGGTAGTGGAACAGCAAGGATGGTCCCGGGCGACGATGCGCGAGGTCGCCGGCGCGGCGGGCGTCTCCCTCGGCCAGGTCCAGCACTACTTCGCCTCCCGGACAGCGATGCTCGAATTCGCGATGGAGTTCGCTTCCGAACAGACCTCGCAGCGCGTGACCCAAAGCCTCCAGCGTCTCGGCTCACCCCCGCACCCCCGAGACGCACTGCGCGTGATCCTCATAGAGATGCTCCCCCTGCACGCAGACGCCCGCGCCACCAGCCGTATGAGTGCCGCCTACACCCTCGAGGCGCTGCACGACCCAGAGCTACATGAACGGGCCCGCCTCGGACTCCGGAACGGCAGAACGCTGACAGAACGCCTGATCAGGCAAGCAATTGCCGACGGCCACCTCCCGCCGGATCGCGATCCGGTCATCGAGACAAACCTTCTGCTCGCACTGACCGGGTTCACCCCGCTTCTCGACCTCGATGTCATCGATCCCGACGCCGCATCGGCCGCTATCGATTACTACCTCGACAGACTCTTCGACGGCCCATCGCCCAGTCCCAGCCGGTGAGCTTGCGGCAGGCGCTCGAAACCTCGTGCGGCGGGATCAGATACCGAGTACCTCTCGCGCCCGGTCAATTTCGTCGGGATCGGCTGTCGTCGGGACGAGCCTGAGCTCATCGAGACCCGCTTCGCGCGCGCCGTTGACGGCTGCGAGGAGCCCGGAGGCTCCGCAATTCAACGTCCCTGCGGTCGGGGCCGTGAGGAAGGAGGACTCAGCTCCGGTGAGGTCGACATCTTGGTTCCAGAAATCCTGTACATGCTCCCCGAGTTGGTTCTCCGGATCCGGACCGAGCGCGAACCAGACCGGTGCGGAGAAGTGCGGCCGTTCCGTCCTTCCCGCCGCCCGCCAAGCCTCCATGACGCGCTCACGCTGCGCAGCCAACGCCTCGGCGTCGAAGTGAAGTGAATGCGCCGGGTCGCTCACTCCGTCAGCCCACTGCGCGGCTCGGGCGAGCGCCTTGGGGCCGATCACTCCGGCGACGAGCGGGATGCCCCCAACTTGGACGGGCACGGGACCCACCGGAAGGTGTCCTTCGACGGGAGGCTCTTGGGCCCACACCCTGCGCATCGCCGCTACGGCCTCGTCCATACGTTGACGCTTCCGGTCGAGCGCGCTGCCGACTGCGACGTAGTCCTCGTCCCATGCGCCGATACCGACCCCGAGCGTCAGGCGCCCGCCGGACAGGACATCGATGGTCGCCAGGTCCTTTGCGAACAGGACCGGGTCCCGCATCGGGAGCGCAACGACGTCGGTCCAGAGCCGCACGCGCTCGGTCATCGCTGCCGCGGCGGCAAGCTGGGGGACAACCGACCAGCTGTCGGGATAGAGCACCCGCTCGTACGTGACGAGGCCGTCCCACGGCCCTTCGTCGATCTTGCGATACCACGCAAGCTCCGTCTCGCGCGCGTGAGGGAAGAGGGTCGGAAGACCCATGCTGATGTGCATTTGGGAGTACATCCCTTTCCGAGGGGTTCTGGCGACCACCGCGGGGTTATTTGAACAGAATGTCGCGTTAACGCCCTCCAGTTGGACCGCTCAGCGGGAGGCGGTGATTCTCGACCTAAATGCCGTAGTAGACCGGTGACATGGGCGTCCAGGATCCAATAGCGAAACCACGCGTCCGGCCTGGAGGACGCAGCGAGCGTGTCCGCGAATCTGTGCTGCGCGCTTGCCTGGAACTCTTGACCGAGGGCAAGGTCGAGCTGCCGATTGCCGAGGTTGCCGAACGCTCAGGGGTGAACCGCGGCACCGTATACCGATGGTGGCCCTCCTCCACAGAGCTGCTCAATGAGGCCCTTGCGTTCCACACCCGTCATCGCACCGATGCTCCGGACACCGGTGCGTGGGAAAGCGATGTTCGCGCGCTTATCACCCAACTCGCCTCGCTCGCAGCCGATCCCGTCGAACGCGGGCTCATGGCGACGATGATCTCGGATCGATACCCGTCTTTGAACGACACGATGATGGGTTGGTACCGAAACGACCTCCCACACTGGTTCACGATGATCGGACGCGCCATCGGCCGCGGTGAGGTGAACCCTGATGTGGACCCCGCCGTTGTGCTCCAGATGATGCTGGCGCCGGCCGTGTCCGTCTCTCTCTTCGAAGGGCGAGCGCTGACACACGAGGAGATCGACTCCCTCGTGGCACTGGTCTGCCGCGCTACAACGGTTCCTGCGCACAGCTGAGCAAGCGACCGCTACGTACCTGGTGGCGTCTTGAATTCGTGTCCCGATCAGCGGTCACCGCCACGTTCGAAATTTCACAGTGCCTCCAGACTCGAACGAGCGAGACCGCTGAAAGCCTTTAGGAGACAAGAATGCTGACCGACGAGCGGCGCCTTGAGCTGTCCGACATCCTGCGTCCTGCCGCCCCACCGCGCGAGCTCACCGACATCTACACCGAAGACCAGAAGCGCAGACTGCTCGACGTCGTACACACCCAGGGCCCATGGAAACTCATCATCGCCCAGCACTTCGCCTCGGCCGACGAGCTGATGGCCACCATGAGCGGCGCCTTCCCCGAAGGGTTCACGCCGTCACTGGACTTGTTCCTCACGCCGACGTTCCGCGGTTACCTGGCCAATTACGGCACCGCCCTCTACCCCGAACTGCATGACTGCTTCTACAACGCCGGCTTCATCGAGCAGGCCAAGAGCTACTGGAACGCCGAGTACGCCAAGCCGGAAATGATGCTGTTCAACATCAACGGACCTTGCGCCAACCGCGATCCCGGGCACCTGGACTCCCCCAGCTTCCGCGGCGTGCGCCACGAGAACGCCCCCACCTGGTTGTGCAGCGTGATGGGCAAGTCCGGCCTGTTCACCGACTACCTGATCAAGATGGCTCAGGTGATCACCTGGTTCTCCCTCGACGAAGGTTCGGGCTTCACGTACTGGCCCGAGGGTCCGCTCAAGCCGCCGGCCCGGGTACTGCCGCCGATCAACAACCGCGGCGTCGTCGTGCAGAACGAGATGATGATGCACCGCGGAGAAGCCAACGGCCCATTGGAGCAACAGGTTCCGGCCGGCCTGGCGTTCGACACCGTGTTCACTGGCGACCCGGCAGACCGCGACCAGTGGCTGCTGAAGAACGGCGAAGATGTCATTGCCCGCCACCACACCGACGAGCTGAGGTTCCTCGTCCACTGGTCTGCCGAGGTGTTCTCCGACTACGAAGAACTCAAGAAGAACATGGACGGTTCGGACGACATCACGATCGAACGCGCCATCGGGATGATGGTCGACGATCTCAAGGTCAAGGGCATCAAGCTCGACGTACCCGGCGAGCCGTTGCATGACCCGGCGTTCATCGGAGCGCTCAACGCCGCCTACGACCTCGGTGGCCCCAGCAGCTACCCGGAAGAGGCTCCGATCTCCGCCTTTCAACTCGCCTGATCTCGAAGGGGATATCTGATGGACCGTTTCTCAGATCGTCGCGTGATCGTCACCGGCGCCGGGTCGGGTATCGGCGCGGCCACCGTGGCGCGCCTGCTCGATGAAGGTGCGACGGTGGTGGCCTACGACATCTCGGCCGACGGCCTGGCCGCGACTACCGAAGCCGCCGAGGAAGCAGGCACCGCAAAGCGGCTCACCACAGCCGTCCTCGACATATCGCGCGAGGAGGACGTGATCGCCGCGGTAGACGCTGCCGTCGCCGAGCTGGGCGGCCTTGAGGTTCTGGTCAATGTGGCTGCGATGCAAACGTGTTCGCACACCCACGAAACCACTCTTGAGGAGTGGAACCGCACCTTGGCGGTCAACCTCACCGGCACCTTCCTCATGACGCGCCAGGCGCTCCCTGCTCTGCTCGAATCGGGGCGAGGCGTGGTCGTGAACTTCACGTCGACCGCCGCGATGTTCGCGCACCCTTACATGGCGGCGTATGCGGCCAGCAAGGGCGGCATACTCAGCTTCACCCACTCACTGGCACTGGAGTACTCGAAGCAGGGTCTGCGCGCGGTCAACATCCAGCCCGGCGGGGTGTCAACGGCCCTGGCCAACAGCACTCTTGACAAGATGCCGGAGGGATACGACCTCGGCCTGTGGGCCAAGCAGACCCCGCTGCTGCACGGCACCGAAAGCGAAATCCTCGGGGACCCAGGCGCAGTAGCATCGGTCATCGCCATGGTCGCCTCCGATGACGGCGCGTTCATCACCGGCACCGAGATTCGCGTCGACGGCGGCGCGCACACCTGAGCAGTGGAAGGAATGTGGGCATGGATTCAGTCGCCCTGAAGGTGATGCGCGATGAGCGAGACATCGAACGGGCGCTGCATCTGTTTGCCCGCGCGATGGACAACCGGGACTGGGCGGCGATGGCCGCGATCCTGGCCGACGACGTCGAAGGAGACTTCGGCACCGGACGCCTGGTGGGAGTTGCCGCCATCCTCGACATGATTCGCGGATTCCTCGACAGTTGTGGCCCTGCCCAACATCTGTTGGGAAACATCATCATCGATGTCGTCGACGACACCGCCACGAGCAAGGCTTACATCCGCGACGTCCACCTGAATACTGCCGGCGACCCTTCGACCCGCTTCTACACGCTGGGCGACTACCACGACACCTGGCGGCGTGACGGCGATGGTCGTTGGCGTATCACCGAACGCATCAAGGCCAACCGTGCGTATGTGGGTCCGCTGGAAATCTTTGGTAGCTAGTGCCCGGTCAGCGAGAGCAACTGCGCTCAACCACCTGAGCGGAATCTAGTGTTGTCACCGTGAGCGCATCTGAGTTGAAAGTAGCGATGTTTCGCCCCCAGGCGACCGATTCATGCTTGGGAACAACAGAACTCACCGCGCGCCGGATGGCCCGTCGTGAGCGGATTGTCAATGCCGCGATGTCGCTGGCCTTCCAGGGCTACGACGCATGCCAAATCCGTACAGTCGCCGCGACGGCAGACATGTCGGCGAGCACTGTGTACCAATACTTCCCATCGAAGGATGACCTGCTGCTCGCATGCTTCTACGAATGGCTGTGGGATTTCGAAACTGACTATCGTTGCGGCACCGGCGACACGGATCCGTTTCAGCGTCTGCTGCAGGTTTCCCTGGCGCTCACCGGCAGGCTCTGCTCCTCACCACGATTTGCCGAAGCCATGATTCGCCCGTATCTCTATGCCGACGGAACTGCTGCGACCCAGGCCGACCTGGTGCGACGGCAGACCGTTCGGATCTTTGTTCGTGCCGTCGGAGGCGAGAATTCGGCAACGAGGGAGATCGGCGCGGCCGAAATCCTCTCCGACGTCTGGATGTCCAACATCGCCGCATTCGCTCAGCAGCGCATCGCTGCGGGAGAACTGTCAGAACGGATCGCCCGTACCGTCGGCCTCCTGAAGAGGTAGCCGACGGTTCCGGGCTTCACGACGTCTCGTCGACGACCTGCAGCGCTCCCGTGCGCACGGCGTCGGCGATGGAAACACCCAAAGCCGAGCAGGCCAGGAACAAACCGTGCCCACCGTTGCCGGCCAATTGTGCAGCTGTGCAACGCTCTTCACAACGCGCCAGGGCGGCGCCGGACCACTGAACGCTGGTCTGGTTCCAGCTGCTCTTGCGCACCTCGACGCCGGCGCCGCAACGTGCGCACGTCACCGGCGCCATCGGCGCGTCGTCGAGACGATTGTCCGGACGGACGGCCATCCTCACCCCACGGACCCGGAGGTGGCGGTGCGGGCAGCCAGATTGGCTTCCACTTCCTTCATCCAGGCCTCGTACGGCCGGGTGGTGTCCAGCTCGAATTCGAAGCGGTCCACCATGTCCGGCGCGACGTCGGCCGCATCGACATAGAACTGCTCATACCAGCGTCGCAGCTGGTAGACCGGCCCGTCCTCTTCCACGAGCAGCGGATTGTCGATCCGGGTCTTGTTGCGCCAGATCTCGACGTCCTGCTCGAATCCCATCTTGACGAAATCGCCGAGTGCGATAGCGGTCTCCATGGCGAGTTCCTCCGGCATGGCCGCATTCTTCTCCACCACGATGCCGTACTGCAGCACAAAAGAATTGGCGTCGATCGGATAGTGGCAGTTGATCAGGACCGTGCGCTGATCGAACTCCTGGTAGTGATAGGTCAGATCGTCGATCATGAACGACGGGCCGTGATAGGCGGCCAGCGACGTGGTGCCGAGCAGCTTGGACCCCTCGGGGTCGCCGATATCCGGCCGGCCCGCACTCTTCATGTACTGAGTGGCGACTTGGCCTTCGAAAATGTTCTTGAAGTGCGTGGGAAGCGAACCGTGGATGTAGAAGAAATGCGCCATGTCGACGACGTTGTCGATGATCTCGCGGCAGTTGGTGTTGACGACTGTGGTGTACCAGTGCCATTCGGTCCACCCGTCGCTGGTGGCCCCCTCGATGCGCGGGATCGTCACGTCTGCCGGCGGCGGCTTGCGCTCGGGGTCATTCCAGACGAACAGCATGCCGTCCTGCTGCAGCGTGGGCCAGGCCGCGGTGCGGGCCAGCCGCGGGGTGCGCTTGGCGTAAGGCACCAACTTGCACCGGCCGTCGCCGCCCCAGCGCCAATCGTGGAACGGGCAGGCGATCTCGTTGCCCTTCACCGTCCCCTGCGAGAGGTCTCCGCCCATGTGCCGGCAGTAGCCGTCGAGCACGTTGATGGCGCCGTCCTCGCCCCGGAACACCACCAGCTTCTGCCCGAAGGCATTGATCTGGTGAGGCTCTCCATCACCGAATTCGCGGACCAACCCCAGGCAGTGCCAGCCGCGAGCGAATCTGGTGGGTACCGAACCGGCCTCGATCAACCGAATTTCGTCGGTATCTGCGTGCGTCGTCATGACCCCATTGAACTGCGGTGACGGACCGGCGGGAAGGTCAGTGTTCCGCTCAACAGGAGACCGGAATCAACTTTGCCGGTTGTCGCCCTATCGTCTCCGGTCGTGACCGCCACCACCCACAAGACCATTCCCGCCGGACTGACCGTTGCCGCCACCGACGTCGATCTTCTCGTCGTCGGATCCGGTACCGGCCTGGCCGCGGCCCTGGCAGCCCGCGAGCAGGGATTGTCCGTTCTCGTCGTCGAGAAGTCGTCCTACGTCGGCGGTTCGACGGCCCGATCCGGTGGTGCGCTCTGGCTGCCGTCGAGCCCGGTGATCGAGGACTGCGGTGGCAACGACCCAGTGTCCCGGGCACACACGTACCTGGAGTCGGTCGTCGGGGATTCCGCACCACGGGAGCGCTCCGCCGCATACCTCGACAACCTGCCGGCCACGGTCGAAATGTTGCGCCGAACCACACCCATGAAGCTGTTCTGGGCCAAGGAGTACTCCGACTATCACCCCGAGGCCCCCGGCGGGTCGGCGGCGGGACGCACCTGCGAATGCCGCCCGCTCAACACGGCCGTGCTAGGCGAATACCTGGCCGACCTACGGCCCGGCGTCATGGAAGTCAAGATTCCGATGCCGACCACCGGTGCCGACTACCGCTGGCTGAACCTGATGAGCCGGGTGCCACGAAAAGGGCTGCCCACCATCGCAAAACGACTTGCGCAGGGCATCGGCGGGCTCGCCCTCGGTAGGCGTTACGCCGCCGGTGGTCAGGCCCTGGCCGCCGGATTGTTCGCCGGGGCGATCCGGGCCGGCATTCCGATCTGGCTCGACACCTCACTGACCGAGCTGGTCACCGACGGAGGCCGCGTCACTGGCGCCGTCGTCGAGCATGGCGACAAGACGTTCACCGTCACCGCCCGACGCGGCGTCGTACTCGCCGCCGGCGGTTTCGATCACGACATGAAGATGCGTCACAAGTTCCAATCCGAGTCTCTCGGAAGCAATCTCAGCCTCGGTGCCGAATCCAACACCGGAGACGCCATCCGACTGGGACAAGAGGTCGGCGCCGACATCGCCTTGATGGATCAATCATGGTGGTTCCCCGCCGTGGCGCCACTCCCGGAGGCCGCTCCTGCGGTGATGCTCGCGGAGCGGTCGTTGCCCGGATCGTTCATCGTCGACCAGGACGGTCAACGGTTTGCGAACGAATCGGCCGACTACATGAGCTTCGGGCAACGCGTCCTGGAACGGGAAGCTTCGGGAACCCCGGTCGAAAGCATGTGGATCGTCTTCGATCAGCAGTACCGCAACAGCTACGTCTTTGCCGCCGAACTGTTTCCGCGCATGCCGATCCCCCAGACCTGGTACGACGCCGGAATCGCGGTCAAGGCAGACAATTTCAACGAGCTGGCAACCAAGATGCGGGTGCCCGAGGACAGTTTCTCGGCCACCGTCAGGCGGTTCAACGAGAACTCGTTCGCCGGTGAGGATCCCGACTTCGAACGCGGCCGCAGCGCCTACGACCGTTACTACGGCGATCCCACGGTCACGCCGAACCCCAACCTGCGGCCGCTGGTCAAAGGCCCGTTCTACGCGGTCAAGATGGTGCTCAGCGACCTGGGTACCTGCGGCGGCCTACGAGCCGACGCCCAAGCACACGTGCTTCGCGAGGACGGCACCGTCATCGACGGGCTTTATGCGATCGGCAACACCGCCGCCAACGCATTCGGCAATACCTATCCCGGTGCCGGGGCGACCATCGCACAAGGGTTGGTCTACGGCTACATCGCCGCACTCGACGCGGCGGGAAAGTAACACGACGGGAGGAAAGTCAGTCGGCGTCTTCGGCGTCGGCTTTCTTCTCGATCTCGTACCAGTACGAAGGGTCTGGCCACGGGATCTTGGCGCCTTCACCGACTTTCGGGAAGTTGGCCTCGGCCTCGTCGAGATCTTTGATGAGTTGCAGCGTGAGCTCCCGTTCGGACGCGTAGTAGCGATCCGCCCAATCCAACGCGATCTTGGCGTATGCCCATGACGGATTGACGCCGGCCCAACGGGCGTCTTTGGCGGCGTCGCGTTGCATCTCATCGACGTAGGCCAAGTGCTCCTGGAGTATCTGCTTCAGCGTGGCGGGGTCACTCAGGTGGCCCATCGTCACCCGCATGAGTGCCGGGTGCTTCAACGACGGAGGATCCGGTGGCGTCTTCCGTGCCCACTGCGTGACGGCGTCCAGGCCCGACTGCGTGATCTTGTAGAGGCGGCGGTTGCGCGTACCGGTGCCGTCGACCCGCGAGGTGAGGTAGCCCATCTTTTCGAGCTTCTTCAGATCGGAGTAGATCTGGCTGTAAGCGGGGCTGCCGTAGTAAAAGCGCATGCTCCAGTGGAGCCATTTGCGGATGTCGTAACCGGAGAGTTCTTGCTCGTACGACAGCAACCCGAGCAGCGCCCAGCTGTTCGCGGCCAGCGCCGGCTTGGCTGTCTGCTCGGAATCTTCCATGGTGCAAGGGTAACAATCGAGGTCACGACACCTCTCCGGCCAAACCACTGACCGGGAGACACCGTTGCCCACGGTCCATGTCTCGACGAATCTGGTTCACGACTCGAGATGAGGGAGACGCAGCGATGGGACTCGATAGCACTGCGACACTGGGCAGCCCACCCCAACGACCAGGCCCCCAGGACATGAGGGCGGTGCTCGGTCACTTCTGCACCGGCATCGCTGTCATCACCGGTCACGACGGGCAGCGACCGCTGGGTTTCACCTGCCAATCGGTGACGTCGGTGTCGCTGGAGCCACCCTACGTGTCGTTCTGCCCGTCGCGATCCTCCTCGACCTGGCCGCTGATCCGAGCTACCGGCCGGATGTGCATCAACATCCTGGCCGACCATCAGCAAGCGGTCTGTGCCCAGTTCGCACGCAGCAGCGTGGACAAGTTCGCCGGAGTCCACTGGAGCCCGGCTGCGAACGGCGCCCCGCGCCTGCACGACACGTTGGCCACCATCGAAGCCGATCTTGAGTACGAGCACGGCGCGGGCGACCACACCATCGTCGTCGCCCATGTCACCTCGTTGAGCGCCGACGGCGGACAGCCGTTGTTGTTCTACCGCGGTGATTACGGTGGCTTCGATGACCGGCGACTCGATTCCACGAGGGAGTGAGGAATTGTCCATTCACAGCGAAACCCATGTCCCAGAAGCGCTTTACGCATCCATCACCGAATCCGTCCGCCGACTCGTCGATGCGACCATCCGAAGTCAAGCCGATCTCGACACTCTCCTGTCCGCCAAGGCGAAGATCGATGCGGCCGCAAGCGAACTCAGCCAGTCGCTGATCCCCGGTTCGTTCGGTGTGCAACAAGCCGTCGACGGCCAATCACTGGCGTGGGGAAACGCCGTCATCGGGCTCCGCAATGCCGTGGCTCCGCCCTTGGTGGTCCACCACGAGTCCGACGGGCGAGTTTGGGCCGACGTGACGCTCGGTGCGGCATACGAAGGGCCCGCCGGCCACGTGCACGGGGGAATCTGCGCGCTCTTGCTCGACCACGTCCTCGGCGCAACGGCACACAAGCCAGGGCAGCCTGCCGTGACCGGCACTCTTACCCTCCGCTACGAAGCCGGCACTCGGCTCGGACCTGTTCGCGCCGAGGCGCACATCGACCGGGTAGAAGGTGTCAAGACCTTTGCGGTCGGTCACCTCGCCACCCCGGACGGCATCACGGTCCGCGCTGAAGGTGTCTTCTTTCATCCACGCCGGCCTGCCGGATAGCAGGCACGGCACTACTATCGCGGGGTGACCACGCCCGGCGGGCTGCAACGCAGACTCGGGACCACCGACGCTGTCGTGATCGGCCTGGGTTCCATGGTGGGGGCGGGCATTTTCGCGGCCCTCGCTCCGGCTGCTCATGCGGCCGGAACCGGACTGCTCATCGGCCTCGCCGTCGCCGCCGTCGTCGCCTACTGCAACGCGACATCCTCGGCGCGGTTGGCCGCGCGCTACCCGCAGTCCGGCGGCACCTACGTCTACGGGCGCGAACGTCTCGGCGAGTTCTGGGGTTACACGGCCGGGTGGAGTTTCATCGTCGGAAAGACCGCGTCGTGCGCGGCGATGGCTTTGACGGTCGGGCTGTATGTGTGGCCGCAGTGGGCGCATGCCGTGGCGGTGGCCGCCGTGGTGGCGTTGACGGCCGTGAACTACACCGGTATCCAGAAGTCGGCCTTGCTCACCCGGATCATCGTCGCGTGCGTGCTGGCGGTCCTGAGCGCGGTCGTGGTGATCATCGCCGGTTCCGGCAGCATTGACCTCTCCCGCCTGGAGATCGGTGACGACGTCGGTGCCCGCGGCGTGCTGCAGGCCGCGGGCCTGTTGTTCTTCGCGTTCGCCGGTTATGCCCGGATCGCCACTCTGGGTGAAGAAGTCCGCGACCCGGCGCGCACCATTCCGCGCGCGATTCCGATCGCACTCGGTATCGCGCTGGTGATCTACGCGGTGGTGGCCGTCGCCGCGCTGTCGGTCCTGGGCAGTTCGGGTCTGGCAACCGCGTCCGCTCCACTGGCCGATGCCGTGGCCGCCGCAGGCGCCCCGCAGTGGCAACCGGTGGTGCGGGCCGGAGCGGCGGTGGCGGCGCTGGGCTCGCTACTGGCCCTGATCCTCGGGGTGTCACGCACGACGCTGGCGATGGCCCGCGACCATCACCTGCCGCATGCACTGGCCGCCGTACACCCGCGGTTCGCCGTGCCGCATCGGGCCGAGGTGCTCGTCGGCATTGTCGTGGCCATCCTGGCGGCCGTGGTGGATCTTCGTGGGGCGATAGGGTTTTCGTCGTTCGCGGTGTTGTTGTACTACGCGATCGCAAATGCGGCCGCCTGGACTCTGGGCCGGAGGGTCATTCCGGCACTCGGCCTGGTCGGCTGCCTGGTGCTGGCCTTCTCTCTGCCGCTGGCCTCGGTGCTCGCCGGGCTGGCGGTGGTCGCGCTCGGTGCGGTGATTTATGGCGTGCGCCGCCGCTGACCGGCGCCGAGTGGCCAGTTATGGCGCAGGTTTCCCGGAAGCGCGTGTTACAACTGGCCGCTCGACGCGTGTAGACGCCTAACGGTTCCGGAACGCCTCCACCGCGACCGTCACCCCGGCCAGGACGTCACCGCGCAGCCAGGACCGCTGGTAGCCGGTGAACTGTGCCAGTCCCGGGAGCCACGTTTGGGGTGCGCGACGACCGCTCATGGTGTTCAGTCAACACTCGTGATTCCGCTGAGTTGGAAATACGTCGAGACCCGCACCGACGACGACTTCGTCGTCAACCCCGGGGAACGGCTCGATTGGGCCAGCACGATCGGCATCGGCGCCCAGCACGTGGTGGCCATGTTCGGCGCCACATTCCTGGTTCCAGTGCTCACCGGCTTTCCGCCGGCCACCACCCTGCTGTTCTCCGGGGTCGGGACCATCCTGTTCCTGCTCATCACCGGCAACCGGCTACCTAGCTATCTGGGGTCGAGTTTCTCGGTGATCGCCCCGGTCACCGCGGCCGTGGCAGCGCACGGAACCGGCAGCGCGCTGGGTGGTTTGATCGCCGTCGGAATGCTGCTGATCCTCATCGGCGCGGTGGTGCACCTGATCGGAACCCGGTGGATCGACCTGACCCTGCCGCCGGTGGTGACCGGCGCGATCGTCGCACTGATCGGCTTCAACCTGGCCCCGGCGGCCAAGGCCAATTTCGAGAAAGGCCCGCTGGTCGGGTTGGTGACATTGGTATTGCTGGTCGCCACTCTGGCTTTCTTCAAAGGACTGATCGGCCGACTGGCCATCTTCGGCGCGGTTGTGAGCGGGTATCTGCTGGCGCTGGTCCTCGGCGACGTGGACACTGCGGCGATCGCGGCGGCGCCGTGGATCGGGCTGCCCGAGTTCCACACGCCGGAGTTCAGCCTGGCGGTACTACCGCTGTTCCTGCCCGCGGTGATCGCTCTGGTCGCCGAGAACATCGGGCACGTCAAGTCGGTGGGGCAGATGACCGGCACCGACCTCGATCCGATGATCGGGCGTGCGCTGGCCGCCGACGGGGTGGCCACCGTACTGGCCGGCGCCGGCGGCGGTTCGGCCACCACCACCTACGCCGAGAACATCGGCGTGATGGCGGCCACCCGGGTCTACTCGACCGCGGCTTACTGGGTCGCGGCGGCCGTGGCCATCGCATTGTCGTTGTGCCCCAAGGTCGGAGCGGCGATCTCGGCCATCCCGCCAGGTGTGCTGGGCGGGGCGACGATCGTGCTCTACGGTCTGGTCGGCATCCTGGGTGTGCGGATCTGGCTCACCAATCACGTGGACTTCTCCAAACCGGTCAACCAGATGACCGCAGCGATTCCATTGATCATCGGGATCGCCGACTTCACCTGGCAGCTCGGCTCACTGACCTTCACCGGGATCGCGTTGGGCTCCATCGCCGCGCTGCTGGTGTTCCACGGCATGCGGATGCTGGAGTACCTCGGCAACCTGGCACAACCTACTCACCGAGAGCATTGACCACCCGGGCGAACACCGACGGCAGCGCCGCCGAGGCCGGGGTGATGCAGGCCCGCACCGGGCCGAAACCGCTGCCGTGCAACAGGGCTGCGGTCAGCAGCCGGTAGCGGCGGGTCAGCCCGCGCCACTGCCGGTCGTAGTCACCGGGCCGGTCGGTCCGCACGCAACCCACCAGGAGTTCGGCGGCGCCGAAGGCCAGGCCCATCCCCTCTCCGGTCAGTGCGTCGACGTAGCCCGCCGCGTCCCCGACCAGCAACACCCGCCCCGCACTACGGTTGCGGACCTTCTGCCGCAACGGCCCGGCGGCCCGGTCCTGGCCGTGCTCAAGGCCTTTGATCCGCTCGACCAGCATCGGGAACGCCGCCAGATGCTGCTCGAAGCCGCCGCGCTCGGACGTCAGGATCGCGATTCCGACGCAGTTCTCGCCGACGGGCGTCACGTACGCCTCGGCGTCGGCACCCCAGTACACCTCGACGCAATCCGACCACGGGGCAATCTGGACGTGACGCCGAATCCCCCAGCGGCGCCGCCTGCCCTCACCGCCGCTGAGCCCCAGCGAGCGGCGGATCGGTGAATGCAGACCATCGGCCGCCGCCAGATAGCGGGCCCGAAAACCCGCCGCGCTCACCGAAGTCGAGTCCTGGGTCACCGCACCCACCTCACCGTGGACCACCCGGACCCCGGCAGCCGACGCCGCATCCGACAGCGCGGCGTGCAACACCGTGCGACGCACCCCGTAGCCGGACCCGTCGCGGAACCTGGCCTCGGCGGTGCGCCGCCCGTCCAGGTAGCGGATGCCCCGAAAGGCCCGTCCGTCCACCTCCGCACCCAGCCGCTGCAACTGCCGGACCGAATGCGGCATCAGCCCCTCACCGCAGGCCTTGTCGATCGGGCCCTGCCGGCGTTCCACCACCACGGTCTCCAGCCCAGCGCGCGCCGCGTGCACCGCGGTGGCCAGCCCGGCCGGGCCGCCACCTGCGACGAGCAGATCGATCACGTCAAGCCTTGCAACGCTTCGTTTTCCACCCGGATCCGGGTTCGCAGCAGCGCAGCGTTGGCCACGGTGAACACCAGGGCGGTGAACCATGCGCCGCCGGCCAACGGCAAGGCGGCCCCTTCCGTGACCACCGCGACGTAGTTCGGGTGCGGAATCAACCGGTACGGACCGTCGACGACGCGCGTGGCGCCCGGCACGACCACGACCCTGGTGTTCCACTGTCTGCCGAGCGTGGTGATACACCACCAGCGCAGCGCCTGAGCCGCGAGTACGACCCCCACCATGATCCAGCCGAGAACCGGCCGCGGCCGCCGTCGACGGGCCTCCACCACCGCGCCTGCCAGCAGCGCGCTGTGCAGCGCGACCATCACCGGATAGTGACCGGCCCCGAATTCCTTGCCGCCCTGGGCGATACTCCACTTCAGGTTGCGTTTCGACACCACCAGCTCGAGAATCCGCTCGGCGGCGACGAGGACGATCAGCACGGTGAATCTCTTGGCCGTCATCAGCGCCAACGCAGCAGGACGAGTTCGGAGCAGAAACCCGGACCCATGGCCATCATCACCCCGGGCGTATCCGACTCCGGCCGTTTGCGGATGGTGTCACGCAGGACGTGCAGCACCGAGGACGACGACAGATTGCCGACGTCGGCGAGAGACTGCCAGGTGAGATCCAGTGCGTCCTCAGGCAATCCGAGGGTTTCGATGATCGCCTCGATCACCTTCGGTCCGCCCGGATGACTCACCCAGGCGGATACGTCGTCGACGGAAAGGCCGTGGTCCCCAAGGAACCCGGCGACGTCATCTCCGAGGTAACGGCCCACGAAGCCAGGAACTTCGGCGCTGAGCACGATCTCGAACCCGTCGGAACCGATGTCCCAGCCCATGGCGTGCAACGAATCCGGGTAGAGATGACTGCGGGAATCCAGCACATCGGGCCCGGTCGGGTTCAGCTTCTTGGCCCGTTCCTCGCCGACGGCGACCACCGCGGCGGCGCCGTCACCGAACAGCGCACCGGCCACCAGCGTCGGCATCGAGGGATTGTGTTTGCGCGTCAGCGAACACAGTTCCACCGACACCAGGACCGCCACCTTGTCGGGTGCGCCGCGCAGATAGTCGTTGAGCCGGGCGATGCCTGCGGCGCCGGCCACACAACCCAGCCCGAAGATCGGGATGCGGCGCACGTCCGGCCGCAGGCCGAGGCGGCCGGCGATCCTGGCATCGAGCGACGGGACCACGGCGCCCGTGACGGTGGTGGTGATGATCAGGTCCACATCCTGTGGACGCAGACCCGCATCGTCGAGCGCCCCGGACAGTGCGGCGCAGCCCAGTTCGGTTGCGTGCTCGATGAACAGGCTGTTGCTCTCACCGAAATCGTCGAGCCGGGCGTATTCCTCGAGCGGCAGGACCAGATACCTGCTGTTCACTTTCGCGCTCTTGTGCAGCGCCCGCACCACCCCCTCGGACTCGGCGTATCCGGGCAGGTCCAGCAGTGCGCTGGTGACCTCGTCCTGGGTGTACCGATGAGGAGGCAATACCGCATGGACGCCGGCAATGGTGCTGTGGCTGGGCATTCTCGCGACGTTAATTCCCATACCTGTACAACGGGGGCCTACCCTCTGCGGTTCAAACGATCACTCGGTGAATCCGGATCAGCCGCGGTGACGCTTGTCACGTGCGGGCACACCGTTGGGACCCTCGATCGACCGGGCGTAGGTGCCGACGGTGAACGCGATCGCCGATCCCATGATCCCCAGCGCGCGCGCATCGACGTTGTCGATGGTGTCTCGCCGCGTGTGATAGTTCGGATCGAAAGCCACCCCGGCCCGGCCACCCCACAACCGGGCCTGCACCTGGGTCTTGCGCTGCGACGATCCGGTGGTCGTGCCACCGATCGGCACCCCGGCCTGCAGGAGCGGGTGGTAATCGGAGTTGATGCCGATCGGCATGTCCGCGGGCCGCACGCCGGCAAGGTTGAGATAGCCCGCCATGGTCCGTTCGATACCGGCCGAGCCCTCGGGTATCGGCTTGGGATCCGTGGCCTGGCCTGACTGGTCGCCGTCGTAGGTGAAGAACCCGGCGTTGGGTGAGCCGACCATATCGAAGTTCAGGTACAGCGCGAGGTCGTCGAGTTGGTCCAGCGGCAGGTTGCGCACGTACTGCGTCGACCCTTCCAGCCCCATCTCCTCGGCACCCCAGAACGCGAACCGCACCGCATTGGTCGTGTTCGGCGAACTACCCAGCTGCAGCGCGGTTTCCAGCACGGCTGCCACTCCGGACCCGTTGTCGTTGATACCGGGGCCACCACCCACACTGTCCAGGTGCGCGCCGACAAGCACCACGTCCGAGGCCGAACCGGTCTTCGTCTGCGCGGTCACGTTGCGGGATTTGACCATCTCGGCTTTGCCGTCGAGGGTCAGCCGAACCGGGGCGCTGGTACCCAGCAGTGCGGCATCTGCGGTTTCGTCGATGACGCCGACCGGCACGGTGAGGTGCCGGTAGTAGCCGGTGCTGAACAAGCCACCCGGAGCGGGCTGCCGCCCACGGTTGACCACCAGCAACCCCACCGCACCCTTATCCAACGCGGTGTTCTGTTTGTCCACAACGGAACACCCGGTGTCGTCCACGACCGCAATGGCACCCTTGATGTTGACCGAGCCGTAGTCGGCGGCCGCGCATCCCGAGGGTTTGACCGGGTGCAACGTGGGCGCTGTGAGCCCGCCCGGCGCCGTCATCACCAGCATCGACGCCTGGTCCACCGGGTAGGTACGTCCGGACACGCTCAGCTCCGGTTTACCCCCGCGCATCGAACCCATCCGCTCGAACTCGGGTGTCTGTACGTCGAAACCCTTGTCCCGCAGCAGTTGTGCCACATAGTCGACGCTGGCGTCGTATCCGGAGCTGCCGACCGCCCGGTTGCCGTCATGGCTGTCGGCGATCTCCTGCAGCTTGCGCAGATGGGTGAACATGGCGTCGACGGTGATCTTGCCCGCCAGGTCCTGGGGTTCGACCGGCTTCGGCGCCGACTGCGCCGAGCAACCCGCGAGTGCGGCACCGAGTAATAAAGCAGCGAGTCGGCGCGCCCTCACTGCGCGTTGATCTGGTGGCGCGTGCGGTCTGCGCGGACCGGTAAACCGTTGCGGCCCCGCTGATCTTGGGCATACAGCCCGACAGCAAATGCGACTCCCTCGCCATGTATCTGCAGAGCATCCCGGTTCACGTGGTCAAGGGTATCGGTGTTCTTGTGATAGTTCGGGTCGAACGGTTTATCCGCCTCACCGGCCCACAGTTTGGCCTCCTCGGCGTTCATCTTGTCCTCGGCACCCGAGAACAACCCACCTGCGGGAACCCCGGCCATGGTGAACCCGTCGTAGTCGGACCGACCGTCAAAACTGGTGTCGCGCGGCGTCTTTCCCGCCTCTTTCAGATAGGTCGACAGCGTGCGCTCGATACCCGCCGAGCCCTCGGGAACCCGCGGACGGCCCTGCTCATCCAGCGGTGCGGACTGGTCACCGTCGTAGGTGAAGTAGCCCGCGTTGGGCGAGCCCAGCATGTCGAAGTTCAGGTACATGGCAATGTCCTTGAGCGCTTCGGTGTCCAGGGACTGGACGTAGTTGGTCGAGCCGAGCAAACCTTCCTCCTCGGCTCCCCAGAAGCCGAACCGCACGGCATTGGCCACCTCCGGCGAATCGCCCAACTGCAGAGCGGTTTCCAGTACCGCGGCCACGCCGGAACCGTTGTCGTTGATCCCGGGTCCCTCCGGCACGCTGTCGAGGTGCGCCCCGACCATGACCACGTCGGAGGTCGATCCGGTCTTGGTCTGGGCGATGATGTTGCGGGTGTGCTCGACGCGCACCCCGGCGACGAGTTTGATCGTGGTGGGGCCGGGTGCGTTGCGCAGCCTGGTGCCTTCGTCCTTGGTCACGCTGACCACCGGGATCTTGACGTCGGTGTTGCGGCCCAGCGTGCCGCCCATCTTCTCGTCGTTGTTGGTGTTGACGACGATCATCGCGACGGCACCGCGCTCGGCGGCCGCGGCCTGCTTGTCGGCGAAGGGGCACGAGCCACGGTCGACCAGCACGACCGCACCGGCAACGGGTAGACCGTCGTAGTCGGCGGCCTCGCATCCCGGCGTGTCCTCCACCTTGGCAGGCACCAGCGGTGCGGACACCCCTTCCTGGGCCGTGCCGATGGTGAACTCCAGCGGCTTGGCGGTGACGGGCTGGCCACCGACAGTCACCTGAGGGTCCTCGGCGAACGGGAGTTTCACCTCGAACTCCGGCGTCTCCACGTCAAATCCCTTGTCGCGCAGCGCGCCGACGACGTAGTCCACGCTCGCGTCGTACCCCGCGGTGCCCAGCGCGCGGTTGCCGTCGTGCGCGTTGGCAATCTCCTGGAGCTTGCCCAGATGCCCCATCATCGCGTCGGACGACACCTGCGCACGCAGCTGGTCGGCGAACACCACCGCCGACGAGGACGACTCCCGGGACGCCTGCCCGTCGGTCTGCAGTTCGGTCTTTGCATCACAGCCGGCGAGCCCCATGGTCAGCGCCAGCGCGCCGAGAACTGCCCCCGTCGAAGTACGTCGCATTGCACCCACGGTAGCTGCTGTCCCGAACTGCCAGACCGATAAATCGGTTGCCTGGCGATTTGCTGTGGTGGCATCGTGTTCCCCGACGCCGACAGGGAAGCAGGCCGAGCGGGGTGCCGCAACGTTTCTGTGTGTTGCCGGCGGCGTCATGGCACAGGTAAAGGGCCTGAGGTTCGAATCCTCTCTTGCAAATCCCCGATACCGCCGCCGGGTCCCACGCGATCAGCGACCTTGTGGCCCGCACCCGCCGGTACGGGGGTGCGACGCCCCGTCACCGATCGCGTCCGGCGGCGGTATCCCTTTGCCGCGCAGACACATACACCGGAAGGAGGACACGACATGGGTATCTTCACGTTCAACCGAATCACCGTTTCCGCAGGCCAGTGCGCACTGGAGTACCGCGACGGCACGCTGGGTCGTGTCCTGCAGCCGGGGCGCCACCGCATTGATGTGGCGGCCTCGGTGGTGCGTGTCGAGATGCGTGAGCAGGTGCTCACGCTGGCTCCGCAGGAGGTGCTGACCTCGGATGCGGTGACGCTGCGGATCACCGTCGCCCTGCAGTTCAAGGTGAGCGACGCCGTGGCCTATGTGGAGGCCGCGGCCGATCCGATGGCCGCGGTGTACCTGGCCGCGCAGATCGCCCTGCGGGACCTCGTCGCCGCGGTGACCGCCGACGAGGTGATGCAGCGCGGCAACCGCATCGACGCCGGGGCGATCGCTGCGGCGGCGCGGGCGGCCGGTGCCCGCACCGGGGTCGAGGTGATCGAGGCGTTCGTCAAGGACGTGATCATCCCGGCCGAGATCCGTGCCGCGGCGATGCAGCTGGTGACGGCCAAGGCCACCGGCGCGGCGAAGCTGGAAGCGGCCCGTGCCGAGACCGCGGCGCTGCGCGCACTGGCCAACGCCGGCAAGCTGCTGGACGCCCACCCGGCCCTGGCTCAGCTGCAGCTGATCCAGCGCGTGCCGTACGGGTCGAAGGTGGTGCTGGCCATCGGTAATGACGCGGTGGGCACCGCCGATGCGGTTTCCCGCGGTGAGGCGTCTGACCCGGAGTAATTCCGGGTCAGGCGTCCCGCCTGTTCAGCACCACTGCGGCGGCGACGAATGCCACCGCCACCCACACCATGAAGTAGAGCAGCGAGCCCAGCTCGCCCCACGTCGTGAAGTACGTCGGGAACAGCCACTCCACATGCAGGAACGAAAACATGTTGGCGAACGGCAGCCACGGTCCGACCTTGGGGCCGCTGTTGGGCATGTTGCCGAGCAGTGGCTCGGCCACCAACGGCCACAGCAGCAGCACCGCCACCGCACCCGCCGCGAATCGCACCAGCGCCCCGACTGCCACGCCGAGCACCGCGGCCAGCGCGGCGTACAACGCGAACCCACCGGCCACCCGCCAGGTCGCCGGGTTGGCCATCGACAGCTGCGTACCCACCACCGGGTCGGCGACCATCCGGGCCACCAGTACCGAGGCCAGCACCATGATCACCGCGCACACCGAGGAGAACGCCGCGCAAACCACCGCCTTCGCGGTGAGCACCTGCGTGCGGTTCGGGGTGGCCAGCAAGGTGGTGCGGATCAGTCCGCTGCGGTATTCCCCCGTCATCGTCATCGAGGACAGCACCATCAGGACGGGAACGCCGAACACCGCGACACCGAGTGCGGCCTTGGATGGCGGCAGCCCGGTGTAGTGGTTCACAGTCATGCCCTGCATGGCCGCCAACCCCAGACTGAGCACCGCGACACCGACCACCGACCACAGTGGGGAGCGGGTGGTGGACAGCTTGATGCGCTCGGCGTCGAGCGCGGCCAGCGCGCTCACTTCTTGACCGCCCGGTAGTCGACGGCATCATCGGTGAGTTTCAGATATGCCTCCTCCAGCGAGGCCTGCCGCTGGCTCAGCTCGTGCAGGGCGATCGCGTTGCGTGCGGCCAGGTCGCCGATCACCTCGATGGCCGCGCCGTGCACCGCCAGCGCGTCACCGTCGGCGGCGGCCTCCACCTCGAACCCGGCGCCGGTGAGAACCTCGCGCAGCGTTTCCAGCTGGGGGCTGCGCACCCGCACGGTGTCGGCAGATGTGCCGCTGACGAACTCGCTCACGGTGGTCGAGGCGATCAACTTGCCCTGGCCGATCACCACCAACCGGTCTGCGGTGTTGGACATCTCGGCCAGCAGGTGGCTGGACACGAATACCGTGCGTCCCTCGGCGGCCAGGTCACGCATCAGGGTGCGCACCCAGTGGATGCCCTCGGGATCCAGGCCGTTGACCGGTTCGTCGAACAGCAGCACCGGCGGGTCGCCCAGCAGCGCCGCGGCGATCCCCAACCGCTGGCTCATGCCCAACGACAGCGCCCCGGCGTTGCGGTCCCCTGCTGCCGTCAGCCCGACGGTCTCGAGCACCTCGTCAACCCGGGTCGCCGGGATCCGGTTGGCTGCGGCGATCCAGCGCAGGTGGTTGCGGGCGGTGCGGTTCGGATGGGCCTGGCGCGCGTCGAGCAGGGCACCGACCGTGCGCAGCGGGTCACGCAGTTCCCGGTAGTGCTTGCCATCGATGGTCGCGGTCCCGGCGCTGGGATGGTCCAGTCCGAGGATCAGCCGCATCGTGGTGGTCTTGCCCGCGCCGTTGGGCCCGAGGAAGCCGGTGACGACGCCTGGTTCGACGGTGCACGTCAGATCGTCGACAGCGCGGTGGGTGCCGTAGAGCTTTGTCAGCCCGGTCAGTTCGATCATCACCGCCATCATTGCAGGCGGTGTCGTTCTGACCGCTCAGGTTCAGATCAGCTGAACATTCCGGTCACGTCGGACTCGGTGGTGTTGAGGGTGTCGATGCCCGCGTGCACCGCGGCACACAGCTGGTCCAGCGCCTGAGCCTCTTCGTCGGCTTCCTTGTTCCACTCGCGGTATTGCTGACTGAACTGTTCCGACGCCGTGCCGCTCCACATTCCCCCGATGTCGGCCATCAGCGCGGTCTCTTCTTCCAGGATCTGCTTGACCTTGGCGGCCTCTGCATCCAGCTCGGCAGCCAGTTGCCGCGTGCGCTCGAACTGGACCGCGATATCGGTGCTCATCCGGAAACCCTCTGTTTCAAATGTTCATCGACTGGGCCAGCGAACCGGCCGCGTCGCTGTCGGTGCCCTCATATGCCGCAATCGCGTCACTGAGGAGGTGGGACATGTCGACCTCTTCCCGGCGGACATCGGAGGCCTGCGTCAGGTAGTTCGAGAGTGCGGTCTGAACCGCCGACCCCGACGTTCCGGTCCAGGTCCCAGTGAGCTCACCTGCGATCTCAGCCACCCTGCGCTCGTGCTGGGCACGTTCGGCTGCGAATTTCGACAGCTGGGCAGACTTCTTCCGAAGCTCGTCACCATTCAACCCGAGTGTCATAAAGAGATTGTGACACGCCGCAGGCAGCCCCGAAGTCACGAATTCAGGCGTTGAACCCTGCCTGCGCCACCACGAGATCGGCAACCGCGCGCATGCCCGCGGCGTTCGGGTGCAGCGGCGCGGGCCGGCATGGCCAGGGCAGACCCGGTCGCGTGGTCCACGGCTGGGCCGACCAGGCATGGTGCATCAGGCTGGTCTGCGCGGCGCGCACCCACCCGCAGCCCGTCGCGGCGGCAGCCTCTCCGGTGAGCCGTTCCAGCGTGGCCGCGACGTGCCGCCCCAGCGCCGCATCGGTCTCCGAGAACGGCGACGCAGCGACGCCTTCCGGCGGCAGTATGGCCAGGTAGTCCACGAACAACACCTGCGCCTGCGGCGCTCGGCGGCGGATCTCATGCCCCACCGTCACGAGCGAGTCGGCCACTTCGGTCAACGCGGTTTCCCGCGCGTCGGGGTCGAGCAGGCCGCGAAGCAGCGGTCCCGCCAGCGGCAGGGACCGAGTGAAACGCGGCAACGCCGCGGCCATCAACTGGGGCACGTAGCCCGCGTCGTTGCCCCCGATGGTGACCGTCACCAGCGCCTCGGATCCGTCGAGTGCCTCGATCTGGGGCGGCGCACCGTTCTGCCGATCGCGCAGCACATGCGCGGTGGTGGCGCCGGAGTACGTCACGTCCACCAGGTTCAGCCCGAGTTCGGCGGCCACCAGGTGCGGGTAATTGCGGGCCGAGCGGCCCGCCTGCCAGGGCGCCCCTTCAGCCGACGGCTTGATCCCCGGCCCGGCAGCCATCGAACTGCCCAGCGCGACATAGCGCTTCACAGGGCAGGGCTCGACGCCTGCGCCCAGAACCGCTTCGGAATACGCCCGGCCTGACGCGCCAGATATCCGGCGGTGACGGCGGCCGACATCGCCGCGGCCATGGTCGGTGGATCGGAAGCCCGGGTGACGGCAGTCGCCAACAGCACAGCGTCACAACCCAATTCCATCGCCAGCGCCGCATCCGATGCCGTGCCGATCCCGGCGTCCAGCACCACCGGCACCCCTGCCTGCTCGACGATCATCTCGATGTTGTGCGGGTTGGAGATACCCAGGCCGGTACCGATCGGCGAGCCCAGCGGCATGACCGCGGCACAGCCGGTGTCCTCCAGCCGGCGGGCCAGCACCGGGTCGTCGTTGGTGTAGGGCAGGACGATGAACCCGTCGTCGACCAATTGTTCTGCGGCCTTGACCAATTCGATGGCGTCGGGCAGCAGTGTGCGTTCGTCTGCGATGACTTCGAGCTTGACCAGGTCGGTACCCAGCGCCTCACGGGCCAACTGCGCCGTGAGCACCGCCTCGGCCGCGCCGCGACAACCGGCGGTGTTGGGCAGCGCCGCGATGCCCAGCCGGTTGAGCAGATCCAGCACTCCGGTTCCGCCCGACGCGTCGACCCGTCGCATGGCCACGGTCGTCAGCTCTGTGCCCGAGGCGACCAGGGCCTCTTCCAGCACAGCCAGATTCGGTGCGCCTCCGGTACCCATGATCAGCCGGGAACCGAACTCCCGGCCACCGATCCTCAAGGCGGAGTCAGCCACCCTGCACCGCCGTCACAACCTCTACCCGGGCACCGTCGGCCAGCGTCTGGTCCCATTCCGCGCGGGGCAGCACCGTCCAGTCGAGCGCGACGGCGATGCCCTTGTCCGGGAAGCCCCGGGTTTCCAGCAGCCCTTCGATGGTGGTCTGCTCGTCCACCTCGAGGGTCTCGTTGTTGACCGTGATGGTGATCATTTCGCTCCCACACTCATCTCGAGCTCAGCCGCGATCCGCTCAGCGGTCCACGGCGCCAATAGAAATCCGTTCCGGCCGTGCCCGACGGCCACCAGCGTGCGCTCGTCGACCCGTTCGACGATCGGCAACCCGTCCGGTGTCATCGGCCGCAACCCCGCCGCGGTCTCGGCCAGCTCGTACTCGCCGAGCGCGGGCATCACCGCGCAGGCGTCCTCGAGTAGGTCGCGCACGCCGCAGACCACCGGCGCGGTGTCCCGGCCGTGCTCGTACTGGGTGGCGCCGACCACCACGCCGTCGGCCCGCGGCACTAGGTACACCGGGCGCCCGTGCACCCGGGCCCGGATCACGCGCTGCGGCACCGGCATACAGCCTTGACGCCACCGAAGCCGCAGTACCTCACCCTTGACCGGGCGCACCGGCAGATCAGGCAGGAGCTTCGGGGAGTCGATGCCGTTGGCGATCACCCGGACGTCCGCCTCGAGGTCGTCCAGGTTCTCGACGGGCCCAGCCCACCGCACCGCCAGTCGCTCGCAGTGTGAGGCCAGCCCGTCGACCACGGCCCGGTTGTCCACGGCGAGTTCGGTGGTGGCCCGGAACCCGTGCCGGATACCCTGTGCCAGTAGCGGTTCCACGTCCCGCGCGGCCGTCGTCACCTCGACCGGCTGCCCCTGGGCCGACAGCCATTCGGCCACGGTGTGCAGGTCGGACACGTCGGCCCGGTCGACCGCGACCACCAGCGACTCCCGCGCGGTGACCACCTCGGGCGCCAGCCCGTCGAGGAATCCCGAGTGCCACAGCTTCAGCGATTCCAGGCCGATCTGCAGCATCTGCTCTTCACCCGGCCAGCCTTCGCTGTGCGGGGCGAGCATGCCGCCGGCCACCCACGAGGCTCCGTGCTCGCGTGTGCAGTGCAGCCGCACGGTCCAACCGTCGAGTGCAGCCCGGCGTGCGACCGACAGCCCGATCACACCGCCGCCGATGACGGCGAGTGTCCGCGCCATATCCGCTCCCTTCGCCGGCATGACCCGGATCAGGTGTGACGGTCAGGGCCGGTCCGTGTGCCCACTCTCAGCCCCGCGTCCCCGGGACTCCCGTATTGATTGCCAGTCCAGGGTACTCGGGCGGTACCGGCTACCGTCGCGGTGTGGAATCACCGGTCGACCGTTTGCAGCGCGCCACCCTGTACCTGTGCACCGACGCCCGCCGGGAGCGCGGTGACCTGGCTGAATTCGCCGACGCGGCGCTGGCCGGCGGGGTGGACCTGATCCAGCTACGCGACAAGGGTTCGGCCGGCGAGAAACAGTTCGGCCCGCTGGAGGCCCGGCAAGAACTCGAAGCGCTGGAGATCCTCGCCGACGCGGCCCGCCGCCACGGCGCACTGCTGGCGGTCAACGACCGCGCCGACATCGCGCTGGCGGCCGGGGCCGACGTACTGCACCTGGGCCAGGACGATCTGCCGTTGGACGTCGCACGGGGCATCATCGGGGACCGTCCGGTGATCGGCCGCTCCACCCATGACGCCGGGCAAGCCGCGGCTGCGATCGATGAGCAGGTGGACTATTTCTGCGTCGGCCCGTGCTGGCCGACGCCGACCAAGCCCGGCCGGACCGCGCCAGGACTCGAGCTGGTGCGCTCGACGGCGGCGCTCAATCCGGCCAAGCCGTGGTTCGCGATCGGCGGGATCGATCAGCAGCGGCTGCCCGAGGTGCTCGCGGCCGGGGCCCGGCGCATCGTGGTGGTCCGCGCGATCACCGCAGCCGAAGACCCGCGTGCGGCAGCCGAGGAATTGAAGGCGGCTGTCAGCGCGGCGGGTTGACCTCAAGCGGTAGCGAGGCCGTCACCGTCCGCAGCTGCTCCCAGCTGGCGGCGAACCCGGGATGCAGCGGCAGTGCCGCGACTTCGTCCTCGGCCACCCAACGCAACTCCGAGCTCTCCCGGTTCGGGATGGTCTCCAGCGGTTCGGGCACGTCGGCGATCACGGTGGTGTAGCTCCAGTGCGTGCCACCGATACCGGCCACCTCGGCCGTCACCACGGTGGTCCGGACGGTGAGCTGCTCGGCCGTCACGCCGGCTTCCTCGTTGGCCTCCCGGACCGCGGCCTGCTCGGCGGTCTCGTGACTGTCACGCGCGCCTCCGGGCAAGGCCCAGGTTCCGCCCTGATGACTCCACGGCGCGCGATGTTGCAGCAGCACAGCGGCCGATCCACCCGGCCAGGGCGCGCGCAGGAGCAACCCCGCGGCACCGTGACGCCCCCAATACCGGGCGCCGTTGTCGGAGAACACCCAGCCGTCACCGTCGCCACGCACGCGTACAGCTTAGGGAACGCCGTCTGTTTCGGTGGACCCCAATTTCTCCGCGAGCCTAAGTGGGCGCTCTTAGAATTTTTTTATAGTGTGGGGACAGCCGTAAGCACCGAAATAAATGAGGTCCGTGCGCAGGTGACTGTGGAGTTGGCACATCCCTCGACCGAACCGCTCGCGTCCCGGTCGCCGACCACGCCTGCCCATCCTCGGTGGTGGTTTCTGTGGACCACTCCGGGCCGCATCTTGACCATCGGGCTCGTGTTGTCGGCACTTGTTATCGCCAGTGCGTTCGCCACCTCCACCACGATCAACGACCGCCAGCAGGCGCTGACCACCGTGCTCGATCACACCGAGCCTCTCGCGTTCGCGGCGGGCCAGCTCTACACCACACTGTCGGTCGCCGACGCCGCCGCGGCCACGGCCTTCATCGCCGGAGCCGAGCCCCGCGACGTCCGGCAGCGCTACGAGCAGGCCATCACCGATGCCTCCGTGGCGGTGACCCGGGCGTCGAGCGGATTGACCGACGAATCGCTGGTGCAGTTGCTCGGCCGGATCAATGCCCGGCTGGCGGTCTACACCGGCCTGGTGGAGACAGCCCGGACCAACAACCGGGCCGGCAACCCGGTGGGTTCGTCGTACCTCTCGGAAGCCTCGGCACTGATGCAGTCGCAGATCCTGCCCGACGCACAACGCCTGTACGAGGAGACCTCGGCCCGGGTGGACGCCGAGACCACGGCCTCCACCCGGATCCCGGCCGCGGTCATGCTGGTCGTGCTGGCGACGTTGATGTTCGGTGCGTTCGCCAACCGCTGGCTGGCGCGACGCACGCGGCGCCGGGTCAACATCGGTTTCGTGGCCGGCGGGATGGCCGTGCTGATCATGCTGATCTGGGTGACGACGGCGCTGGTGATCTCCACGTCCGACAGCCGCAGCGCCAAGGACACCGCTGCCGAATCCCTCAAGACCGTGACCAATCTGGCCATCACCGCCCAGCAGGCCCGGGCCGACGAGACGCTGGCGCTGATCCGGCGTGGCGACGAGAACCTTCGCAAGCAGTCCTACTACCAACGCATCGAGGCAATGCAGCAGCAGCTCGCCCAGTATCTGGCCCGCGACACCCGCATCGACAAGAGCGATCTGACGGGCGCCGAAGATCTGCTCACCAAGTGGCGTACGGCCGATGACCGGATCAACGCATACATCGCGGTGGGCAACTACCAGGCGGCGACGCAAGTGGCGCTGGGCACCGGGGAGGACGATTCCACGTCGGCCTTCGACAAGCTCGACGATGCGTTGTCCAAAGGCATCGAACAGAGCCGCAGCCAGTTGCGCAACGACATCGCCAATGCCCGCCGCGTGCTGTCCGGCGCGACCGTGGGTGCCGCACTGCTCAGTGTGGCCGCGGCGCTGGCGGTGGCGTTGGGGTTGTGGCCTCGACTGAGTGAGTACCGATGAGTGCGATGAAGAAGATGTTGGCCGCGCTGACCGCGGTCGTGGCGGTCGCCGGGTGCAGCCAGAGCGCCCCGGCGTTGACCGTGCCGACGATGACGCTGGCGCCGCCCAGCCCGGCAGGCATGCAGGAGCTGGCTCCCCAGCCGGTACGGGTGCCGACTCCCGACACCGACGAGTGCAACCGGACCGCCAGCCTGAGGCCGTTCAGCAACCAGGCCGACGCCGATGCGGCGGTCGCCAAGATCCGCGACCGCGGACGGTTGGTCGTCGGGCTGGACATCGGTAGCAACCTGTTTTCGTTCCGGGATCCGATCACCGGTCAGATCAACGGGTTCGACGTCGACATCGCCGGCGAGGTCGCCCGCGACATCTTCGGCACCCCGTCACAGGTGGAGTACCGCATCCTGTCCTCGGCCGACCGCATCACCGCATTGCAGAACAATCAGGTCGACATCGTGGTGAAGACCATGACGATCACCTGTGAGCGCCGCAAGGAGGTGGCCTTCTCCACGGTGTATCTGATGGCCCACCAACGCATCCTGGCCGCGCGCGATTCCAATATCTCGCAGGCCTCCGATCTCTCGGGCAAGCGGGTATGCGTGGTGGACGGCACCACCTCACTCAAGCGGATCCAGCAGATCAGCCCGGCGCCGATCATCGTCTCCGTGGTGACCTGGGCCGACTGCCTGGTCGCGCTGCAACAGCGCCAGGCCGACGCGGTCAGCACCGACGATTCGATCCTGGCCGGGCTCGTCGCCCAGGATCCGTATCTGCACATCGTCGGTCCCAGCCTCAACGAGGAGCCCTACGGCATCGGGCTGAACCTGGACAACACGCCGCTGGTCCGCGTCGTCAACGCAACACTGGAACGCATCCGCCGCGACGGCACCTGGAACACGTTGTACCGCAAGTGGTTGACGGTCCTGGGGCCGGCGCCGACTCCCCCGGTCGCGAGGTACGTCGACTGATGAAGAAGCCCGACGACGCCGACCTGCCGGAAACCCTCGACACCGAGGGCGGCCCCGGGACCCAGCCGGCGAGCCTGGACGACCTCGACATGGATTCGCGGTCGACCATGCGGCCGATGGCGACGCAGGCGGTGTTCCGTCCCGAGTTCGACGACTCCGACGACGGTACGTTCGGCGGCGGCGACACCGAACCGCAGAACCTTGCCACGATCGCCACCCGGATGCTCTCGCCGATCCGCAGGCTGGGTGGCGGGTTGGTCGAGATCGCGCGGGTGCCCGAGCGGGATCCGTTGACGGCGTTGATGACCAATCCGGTCGTGGCCGAGCAGAAGCGGTTCTGCTGGAACTGCGGCAAGCCGGTCGGTAGGTCCTCGTCCGACGGCCATGCCCTGTCGGAAGGCTGGTGCCCCCACTGCGGCAGCGCCTACTCGTTCCTGCCGCAGCTGTCCCCGGGTGAGATCGTCGCCGACCAGTACGAGATCAAGGGCTGTATCGCCCACGGTGGGCTGGGCTGGGTGTATCTGGCGTTCGACCACAACGTGAACGAACGTCCCGTCGTGCTCAAGGGACTGGTGCATTCCGGTGACGCCGAGGCCCAGGTGATCGCCATGGCCGAACGTCAGTTCCTGGCCGAGGTGACCCACCCGGGAATCGTGAAGATCTACAACTTCGTCGAACACGACGACAAGCACGGCAATCCGGTCGGCTATATCGTGATGGAGTACGTCGGCGGAACTTCGCTCAAACAGGCCAGGGGAACCCGGCTTCCGGTGGCCGAGGCCATCGGCTACATGCTGGAGATCCTGCCCGCACTGGGCTATCTGCATTCGATCGGGCTGGCCTACAACGATCTGAAACCCGAGAACATCATGATCACCGAGGAGCAGCTCAAGCTGATCGACCTCGGTGCGGTGTCCAAGCTCAACTCCTACGGATACCTGTACGGCACACCGGGTTTCCAGGCTCCCGAGATCGTGCGCACCGGACCGACGGTAGCCACCGACATCTACACCGTGGGGCGCACGCTGGCCGCGCTGACCTTGAACCTGCGGACCCGGCGGGGACGCTACGTCGACGGGCTGCCGTCCGAGGACCCGGTGCTCGACACCTACGATTCCTTCGGCCGGTTCCTGCGCCGCGCCATCGACCCGGATCCGCGACGCCGGTTCCGCAGCGCCGAGGAAATGTCGTCCCAGCTGCTCGGGGTGCTGCGCGAGGTCGTGGCGGCCGATACCGGAAGTCCCCGCCCCGGTCTGTCGACCGTGTTCAGCCCGTCGCGGTCCACATTCGGGGTGGATCTGCTGGTTGCGCACACCGATGTCTACGTCGACGGGCAGGTGCATTCGGAGAAGCTGACCGCGCAGGAGATCGTGCGGGCGCTGCCGGTGCCGCTGGTGGACCGCGCCGATGTCGGGGCCCCGATGCTGGTGGCCAGCGTGCTCAGCCAGCCGGTGCACACCCTCGACCAGTTGCGGGCCGCGCGGCACGGCGCGATCGACGCCGAAGGCGTCGACCTTTCGGAATCGGTGGAGCTGCCGTTGATGGAGGCGCGTGCCCTGCTCGATCTGGGCGACGTCGCCAAGGCCACCCGCAAGCTCGACGACCTGGCGACCTGGGCCGGTTGGCGCTGGCAGCTGGTCTGGTTCCGCGCGGTGGCCGAGATGCTCTCGGCCGATTACGACTCGGCGACAAAGCATTTCACCGAGGTGCTCGACACCCTGCCCGGCGAGCTGGCGCCCAAGCTGGCGCTGGCCGCGACGGCCGAGCTGGCCGGCACCGCCGACGAGCTGAAGTTCTACAACACCGTGTGGAGCACCGACAACGGCGTGATCTCCGCCGGTTTCGGGTTGGCCCGAGCCGAGTCGGTGGCCGGGTCACGGGACAAGGCGGTCCAGACCCTGGACCAGGTTCCGCCCACCTCACGGCATTTCACCACCGCCCGGCTGACCAGCGCGGTCACCCTGCTGTCCGGTCGGTCCACCGGTGAGATCACCGAGCAGAACATCCGCGATGCCGCGCGGCGGGTGGAAGCCCTGCCCGATTCCGAGCCGCGCGTGCTGCAGATCCGGGCACTCGTACTGGGCACCGCGATGGACTGGCTGGCCGACAACACGGCGAGCAGCAATCACATTCTCGGATTCCCGTTCACCGAGCACGGTCTCAAGCTCGGCGTGGAGGCCTCACTACGGGCGCTGGCCCGCGTCGCCCCCACCCAGTCGCACCGTTACGCCCTGATCGACCTGGCCAACAGCGTACGGCCGATGAGCACGTTCTGATTCAGGCCAACGCGGCGCAGGCCCTCGCGATCGCCAACTCCTCATCAGTCGGCACCACCAACACGGTCACGGGTGACTCGGGTGTCGAGATCCGGCGTGCTTCACGCGACGGTGACGCGTTGAGTTCCTCGTCGATCTGGATCCCCAGCGCGGACAGGCCGGCCAGGGCGTCGCGGCGCACCGTGGCGTCGTTCTCCCCGACGCCCGCGGTGAAGCTGATGACGTCGGTGCGGCCCAGCACCGCCAGGTAGGCACCGACGTATTTGCGGAGCCGGTGGATGTAGACGTCATACGCCAATTGCGCGTTCTCGTCACCGGATTCGATGCGCTTACGCAACGTGCGGAAGTCGTTCTCGCCACCCAGGCCGAGCACCCCCGACTGGCGGTTGAGCATCGTGTCGATGTCCTCGACATCCATGCCGGCCGCCCGGCGCAGGAACAAGATGATGCCGGGGTCGATGTCACCGCTGCGGGTGCCCATCACCAGGCCCTCCATCGGCGTCATCCCCATCGAGGTGTCCACGGGCCTGCCGCCGGCGATCGCCGACGCCGACGCACCGTTGCCCAGATGCAGCACAATCTGATTCAGCGATTCGTAGGGCCGATCCAGGAAAGCGGCGGCCTGCTGGCTGACGTACTGGTGCGAGGTGCCGTGGAAGCCGTAGCGGCGGATGTCCCAGCGCTCGGCCACCTCACGATCGATGGCGTAGGTGGCCGCCGCAGCGGGCAGGTTGTGGAAGAACGCGGTGTCGAACACCGCCACATGCGGCAGGTCAGGCAGCAGCTTGCGGGCCACCTCGATACCCAGGATCGCAGGCGGATTGTGCAGCGGCGCCAGCGGAGACAACTCCTCGAGCTTGCCGATCAGCTCACTGTCGATCAGCGTCGGGCAGTAGAAGGCCTTGCCGCCGTGCACCACCCGGTGGCCGACTGCCACCAACCCGAGGGTGTCCAGGTGCAGGCCCTGAGCCGCCAGTTCGTCGAACGCTGCCCGCAGCGCGGCATCGTGATCGGGCACCTGCGCCGAGCCGATCTGCTCGATGATGCCGTCGGCCAGGAATTCTCCCGAAGCCGGTTTCACCACGGCGTATTTCAGCGATGAGGATCCCGAGTTGATCACCAGAACCGTCATGACTGCCCCTGTGCCTGGATCGCGGTGATGGCCACGGTGTTGACGATGTCCTCCACCAGGGCTCCCCGGGACAGATCGTTCACCGGCTTGTTCAAGCCCTGCAGCACCGGGCCGATCGCGATGGCGCCCGCACTGCGCTGCACCGCCTTGTACGTGTTGTTACCGGTGTTGAGGTCGGGGAAGATCAACACGGTGGCGCGCCCCGCCACCGGCGAGTCGGGCATCTTCGTCGCCGCGACCGACGGTTCCACCGCCGCGTCGTACTGAATCGGCCCCTCCACCAACAGATCCGGCTCGCGTTGTCGCACCAGCTCGGTTGCCGCCCGGACCTTGTCGACGTCGGCCCCGGTGCCCGAGGTGCCGGTCGAATACGACAGCATGGCCACCCGCGGATCGATGCCGAACTGCGCGGCGGTGCGCGAGGAGGAGATCGCGATGTCAGCGAGTTGTTCGGAGGTCGGGTCCGGCACGATCGCGCAGTCGCCGTAGGCCAGCACCCGGTCGGCCAGGCACATCAGGAAGATGCTCGACACCGTCGAGATTCCCGGCGCCGTCCGGATGATCTCGAAGGCCGGCCGCACGGTGTGCGCGGTGGTGTGCGCGGCGCCCGAGACCATGCCGTCCACCATCTCGTTGTGCACCAGCATGGTGCCGAAATACGAGACGTCGTGGATGATCTCGCGCGCCTGCTCGACGGTGACACCCTTCTTGCGGCGCAGCTCCGCGTACTGCTCGGCGAACTGGTCGCACAGCTCACTGGTGAGCGGATCCAGGACGACAGCCGCATCGAGGTTCACCCCGAGTTCGGCTGCCCGGGAACGGATCTGGCTCTCCTCGCCGAGGATGGTCAGATCGGCCACCTCGTGCTGGAGCAGCCGGCCTGCGGCCTTGAGGATGCGGTCGTCGGTGCCTTCGGGCAGCACGATGCGCCTGCGGTCGGAGCGGGCCTGGTCGAGCAGTTGGTAGGTGAACATCTGCGGCGTGGTGACCGCGGGGATCGGAATGCTCAGCTGCGCGATCAGGTCGTTGACGTCGACGTGCTTGTCCATCAGCGCCAGGGCGGTGTCGATCTTCCGCTGCGATGTTGCAGTGACGCGGCCGCGGGCGCCGGCGACCCGGCTGGCGGTCTCGAACGTGCCGTACTTGGTGGCCACGATGGGCAGCCGCAGCCCGAGCCCTTCCACCAGCGCTGCGATGGCCGGGTGCAGATCGAGGCCACCGTTGAGGATGATGCAGGACAGTGACGGAAAGCCTTCTGCCGCATGAGCACTCACCAAGGCCAGCACCACGTCGGACCGGTCACCCGGGGTCACCACCGCGACACCTTCGGTCAGCCGCTCCAGGCAGTGCTCGGCCGTCATACCGGCGACCATCACGCCCATCGCCTCGCGCGACAGCAGCTCAGGGTCCCCGGCGATCATCGTGCCGTCGACCGCCACCTGCAGTTCGGCCACCGACGGGGCGACCAGCAGCGGCTCCTCGGGAAGCACATACGCGGGTGGGCCAAGTGGTTTGAGGGCCTGGGCCACCGCATCCAGCTGGGCCGGGTCGCACCGGTTGGCGACGACGGCCGCGGCATGCGCATGCTGGTGGTTCAGCTCGGCCAGGCACACCTCGACCACATGGGCCACCTCGGCAGGCGTCCGGTCGGCGGCCTTGACCGCGAGCACGACGGGCGCGCCGAGGTTGACCGCGATGCGGGCATTCATGCTCAGCTCGCTGGGGGTGGCGACGTCGGTGTAATCGCTGCCGACGATCAGCACGGCGTCGCACTTCTCGGCCACGCGGTGGAACCGGTCGACGATGTCGGCGATCGCGACGTCGGGATCCTCGTGCACCTGCTGGTAGCTGACCCCGACGCACTCGTCGTAACTCAGCCCGGCCGTGGCACTGGCCAGCAACAGCTCGAGGATGTAGTCGCGGTCCTCGCCCAGACGGGTGATCGGGCGGAACACCCCCACCCTCGGCACGGTCGCAGCAAGTCGGTGAAGGATGCCGAGCGCAATGGTCGACTTTCCGGTGTCACCTTCGGGCGACGCAATATAGATCGCGGTAGCGACGACTGCCTCTGGCACTGATACAGCTTCCCTCATCAGGGTTTGGACGGCCAGATGCTCTGCTTTTGCTCAGCGCAGCTCACGCAGCGCATCGGCGAATTCGGTGCAGAACCAGTCCACATCCGACAGAGAGAATACCAGGGGAGGTCTCACCTTCAGCACACTGCCCTGCGCTCCGCAAACCGAGATCAGCACCTTACGGTCCCGCATCGCGTTGACCAGATCGTGCGCTGCGGCCCGGTCAGGGCCTGCGCCGGCACGGTCGGTCACCATCTCGATACCGACGTAGAGTCCGGCGCCGCGAACATCCCCGACGCGTGGATCGTCGGCGGCCAGACGGGTCAGTTCGTCGCGCAGGGCCGTGCCTACCCGCGCCGCGTTGGCCATCAACTCCTCGCCCTCGATGACGTCGAGCACCGCAGCTGCCGCCGCCATCGACACCGGATTACCTCCGAAGGTGTTGAAGTACGGCACCTCCCGGGCGAAGGCCTCCAGCACCTCGCTGCGGGCGGCCATCGCCGCCACCGGCAACCCATTGGCCATCGGTTTGCCCATGGTGACGAGGTCCGGCACGACCCCGTGGCGGGTGAAACCCCACATCGTCTCCCCGGTACGGCCGAACCCCGGCTGTACCTCGTCGGCGATGAACACCCCGCCGGCCGCCCGCACCGCCGCCACCGCAGGCGCCAGCACCGAGGGATCGGGATAGATACCGTCGGAGGAGAAGAAGGTGTCCACGATCAGAGCACTCAGACCGAACCCGGCCGCCTTCAACTCGGCGATCGCGGCCTCCACATCGGCCAGGAAACGCTCTGCCACTTCGGTACCCGAGCGGTAACTGTCCGGCGCGGCCACCGCGCGCACATGGGATCCGATGGTGGTGGCACCGCCGAGCGACGGTGAAATCGCCGTCACCGCTTCGGTATTACCGTGGTAGGCGTCGCGGGTGACGATCACACCGTGCGCCCCGGTATACCGCTGGGCCACCCGCAGGGCCAGGTCGTTGGCCTCCGAACCGGTGCAGGCGTACATCACCTGGTCGAGTTCCGCCGGAAACGTGGCGAGCAACCGCTGTGAGTACTCCACGATGCCCTCGTGCAGGTAGCGGGTGTGGGTGTTGAGCGTCTCGGCCTGGCGGGTGAGGGCGGCGACCACGTGCGGATGGCAGTGTCCGACGCTGACGACGTTGTTGTACGCGTCGAGGTAACGCGTGCCGTCCGCGTCGAACATGTGGCTGCCGCTGCCGCGGACCAGGTGTACCGGCCGCTCGTAGAACAGCCGGTACGCGGGGCCCAGCAGGTGGGTGCGAGCCTCGATCAGCTTTTCGGTGCCGGGATCGGCCGACTGACCGGTGTAGCTGTTGGAGTCCATGATGTTCGAGAAACTCATCCCGTGCACCCCCTGCTCAGCGTTCGTGCGCCTCCTCCAACACGGTCCGACCCAGGTCGGAATACCGTTCCGGATCCCTGAATTTCAGGAACAGCGCCCACAGCACACCACCGATTCCGGCGATGCCGACAACATACGGGATTGCTGTGAAGATCCAGTCAGAAGCGGCTGAACCCGCAGCAAACGACGCGTTCTGGGCCAGCAGGTAGATGACGTAGAGCATGCCGACCCCGCCCAGCAGCGGAGCCAGAAAAGTGGTGAACCAGTTCGCCGTCTCGGGATGGCGCTTCTGGACATGGAAGTAGGAGATGACCGAGAACGCCGCCAGCGCCTGGACGATCATGATGGCCGTCGTGCCCAGCAATGCCATCAGGCCGTACAGCCCGGTGTACGGGTCGCGTCCGGTGATGTCGAAGAACATCACCACCGCGGTCGCGAAACCGGTCTGCACGAATCCCGCGATGTGCGGTGAGCCGTGCACCGGGTGGGTGGCCCCGATGGTCTGGCGCATGCCGGGGATGACGTTCTCGCGGCCGAGCGCGTAAAGGTAACGGGCAGCGCAGTTGTGGAACGCCATACCGCAGGCGAAGGAGCCCGACATCAGCAGGATCTTGAACAGATCGACGGCCCACTGTCCGAGGTGCTCGTGCACCGGAGTGAAGAAGATGTCACCCGCAGTGGCCGAATCCTGTGCCAGCGCAACGGCGTTCTGCGGTCCGGTGCCGACGATGGCCAACCACGAGACCAGGACGTAGAAGGTGCCGATGCCGACCACCGAGCTGATCACCGCGATCGGAATGATCTTCTTGGGATTGCGCGACTCCTCGCCGTACATCGCGCTGGACTCGAAGCCCACCCACGACCAGAACGCGAAGAACAGGCCGACGCCGGCGGATCCGGCCACCGTGATCATGCTGCCGTCGGCACCGGCCACCTCACCGGACAGACTCTGAAAACCGTTGAGCGGGTTGAGCGATCCCAGTGACCAGCCCTGCGGACCGCCGCCGGTGAAGACCACCGACAGCGCCATCATGGCCAGCATGATGATCTCGGTGATCAGGAACACGGCGAGCACCTTGGCGGCAAGGTTGATGTCGAAGTAGGTCAGCACCGCGTTCACGGCCAGCATCACCACCGCGAAGAGAATCCACGGCACGTCGACGCCGAAGAACGACTTGAACAGATCGTTGCCGAAGAACGAGAAGATGCCGATCAGCGAGGCCTCGAACACCATGTAGGCCAGCGCTGTCAGGAACCCCGCGCCCAGACCGACGACGCGGCCCAACCCGTGCGAGATGTACCCGTAGAAGGCGCCGGTGGCAGTGATGTGCCTGCTCATCGCGGCGTAGCCGATGGCGAACAGGGTCAGCACGATGGTCGCGACGAAGTAGCCGGCCGGCGCGTTGACGCCGTTGCCGAAGCCCACCGAGATCGGCACGTTGCCGACCATGGCCGTAATGGGGGCGGCGGTGGCGACCGCCATGAACAGCACGCCGACCAACCCGACGGCGTTGGGTTTGAGGCGTTGGACGGAGGCGCCGGACGGGGCCGGTGGATCGATGATCTCGCTCATGGCGGGTCCTAACTGAGGACGGTTTTCGGACCACTATTTGGTCTGATTTCCTGTCGTCGCCGACGGCATTGTGATGCGACGCAGCACATTGTCATCCCGCCCAGACCGTCGGGCAACTCGAAACTCGTTGCGGGTCAATCCCTTTGTTGCGGTCATGTAAATCGTTCGGTTTCGGTCTGCTCTGTGGCGTCTATTTGGTTCACACTCGGGGCATGTCCCTGACACCGGGCGGCCCCGTCGCCGAGGACGTGCGCCGGCGCATCCTGTCCATGTTGGCCCTGGGCACCCTGCGCCCCGGCTCGCGGCTGGGCACCGAGCGGGAGATGGCGGCGAATTTCGCGGTGTCGCGCTCCACACTGCGCAGCGCGCTGCTGCCGCTGAGTCAGGCGGGCGTGCTGGAGCGCCGCACCGGGCGCAACGGCGGCACGTTCGTACGCGCCGACGTCGTCGAACGCAATGCCGCCGAACTGGCGGGGTTACCGGACCGGTTGCGCACCGGTGGTCACACCAGCGCCACCCGGGTACTGACGACAGACCGCAGGCCGGCCACCCCGGTGGAGGCGCGTGCCCTCGAAATCGCCGATGGCGCAGAGATATTCACGATCCGGCGGTTGCGGTTCGCCGACGCTGTGCCACTCTCGGTGGATCTGGCCTGCTTCGTGGCCGAGCACATGGAGGACCTGCTGGAACAGCCGCTCGGCGGCTCCCTGTACGAGTTGGTGCGGGTGCGGTACGGCCTGACCCCGGCCGCCACCACCGAGACCATCGAAGTGGTCAGCGCCAGTCCCCGCGAAGCGCAGTGGCTCGACATCGCCCACCGCAGACCGCTCCTGGCCATCACGCGGATCACCCGCGACAGCAGTGGCCGCCCGTTCGAGTACGCCTACGACCTGTTCCGGGCCGACCGGGTCCGGCTCACCGCCACCAGCCAGGGCGGTGTCGGTGCGGTGCAACGCTCGGTGTGCAGCGCCTGAGATCAGGCCCCGTGTGGGACAACGATGTCCGCGATGAGGGCCATATGGTCGGCCTCCGGCACGAGCTCCGTTCGCACCGCGGTCGCGTCGGCATTGCGCAACAGCACATGGTCGATACCGACGGCAGGCACCCTCCGCGGACCGACCGGGAAGGTGCGGACCAGGCCCCCGCCGGCCTGCTCCGCGGCGTCGCGGTAGCCGGTGGCCAGCAATTCCCGGAACGGCAGCATGTCGTGGGTGGCATTGAAGTCCCCGGCCACGATCACCGCACCCGGACCGGCCTCGTCGGCCAGCTCGCGCAGCATCGTCGGGAACTTCGCCATGTCGTTGCGCCACGACTCGATCGGCTGCGGCCACGGCGCGGCGAAATGGATCCCCACCAGGATCGGGGGAACCGCGACGTCCGGCACCTGGACCCGGGACCGCAGCATCACCATCGAGTAGCCCGGAACATGTGCACTGTCCGTCAACGGGAACCGGCTCCAGATCCCGAGACCACCGGCCATCGGCTCGGGGTCGAAGATCCGGTGGCCGAAGGTGTTCTCCAGCCCGGCCGCGATCAACCCGTCGGCGGCCTCCTGCGTGAGCTCCTGTATCACGACGACATCCGCCGTCCGCTCGGCAGCGGCCACCACAGCGGCCGGATCCCCGCGCCCCATACCGAGATTCGAGGTGAACACCCGGACCGGTGCCGACTGCGCCGTCACCGCCTCGGGACCCAGGTAGTGCGGCACCTGGATCACCGCGATCGCCAGCGTCAGCACCACGGCCAGCGCCGTCAGCACCCACCGCCGGCCGAGCACCAGCAGCAGCACCGCCACCGGGGCGGCCAGGGTCAGGTAGGGCGATGCCGTCGCCAACAGCACCGTGCCGTGGCGGCCCAGCGGTACGTAGCGCACCGCCAGGCCCACCGCGGCCATACCCGCCGCGACCACCCCGAAGAGGGTCGCGACAATTCGGATCAACTCAGCCGAGCTTGCGCAGCCGCGGTTCCAGATCCTTCTTGAACAGGTCGAGGAAACGACGCTGATCGTGACCGGGAGCGTGGAACACCAGGTGGTTCAGGCCCCACTTGACGTACTGGCCGACCTTCTCGACCGCCTCATCGGGATCCGAGGCGACGATCCAGCGCTTGGCGACCTGCTCGATGGGCAGCGCGTCGGCGGCCTTCTCCATCTCGATCGGATCCTCGATCGAATGCTTCTGCTCGGGTGTCAGCGACAACGGCGCCCAGAACCGAGTGTTCTCCAACGCCAGCTTCGGGTCCGGATCGTAGGAGATCTTGATCTCGATCATCCGGTCGATGTCCTCGGCGTTGCGGCCGGCGGCCTCAGCGCCCTCCTTCACCGCCGGGATGAGCTTGTCCTTGTACAGCTCCTCACCCTTGCCCGAGGTGCAGATGAAGCCGTCACCCGCGCGACCCGCGTACTTGGCCACCACCGGCCCCCCGGCGGCGATGTAGACCGGCACACCGCCCTCGGGCACGTCGTAGATCGAGGCGCCCTTGAGCTTGTAGTACTCACCGTCGAAGTCGACACGGTCGCCGACCCACAGTTCGCGCATCAGCTTGACCGACTCCCGCAGCCGGGCGAAACGCTCCTTGAACTCCGGCCACTCCCCGCTGTAGCCGGTGGCAATCTCGTTGAGCGCCTCGCCGGTACCCACACCGAGGAAGATGCGGTCCGGGTACAGGCACGCCATCGTCGCGAAAGCCTGCGCGATCACCGCCGGGTTGTACCGGAACGTCGGCGTCAGCACCGAGGTGCCCAGTACGAGCCGCTCGGTCCGCTCGCCCACCGCCGTCATCCAGGCCAGCGAGAACGGCGCATGCCCGCCCTCGTGTCGCCACGGCTGGAAATGGTCGCTGACCGTCGCGCTGTCCATCCCTGCCGCTTCGGCCAGCACCGCCAGCTCGACGAGTTCCCGGGGCGCGAACTGCTCCGCCGATGCCTTGTATCCCAGTTTCAGTTCAGCCACGCTTCGTTTCTACTCCTATGCCTAAACTCGCGACATGGCAGCAGCCCTGACCGCGATCACCGAGCACGTGCACTTCGCGCAGACCGACTTGGTCAACTGGACGTTGGTGACCGACGGGGACCGGGTCATGCTGATCGACGCGGGGTTCCCGGGCCAGCGCCAGGACGTCATCGGCTCGGTGAACCAGCTCGGCTACTCCATCGACGACATCGCCGCGGTCCTGCTCACTCACGCCCACATCGACCACTTCGGCACCGCGATCTGGCTCGCGAAATCCCATGGCGTACCGGTGTTCTGCCATGAGACCGAACTCGGCCACGCCAAGCGTGAATATCTTGAGCAGGCCGCACCCGCCGATGTGGTGCGCAACATCTGGCAGCCCCGCTGGCTCAAGTGGGCGGCCACCATCACCGCCAAGGGCGGGATGAACCATGCCGGTATCCCCACCGCGCAGGCGCTGACCACCGAGATCGCCGCGGGGCTGCCCGGTGCGCCCGTCGCCGTGCCGACGCCGGGTCACACCGGCGGACACTGCTCGTTCATCGTCGGCGGCGCCCTCGTCAGCGGTGACGCACTGGTGACGGGGCACCCGCTGCTGCGGCGCACCGGTCCGACGCTGCTGCCGGCGTTGTTCAACCACGACGAGGACGGCTGTCTGCGCAGCCTCGAGACGCTCGGGGTGCTGGGTACCGACATCATGCTGCCCGGACACGGGCCGATGTGGCGCGGATCGATCGCCGAGGCCGCCGCCACCGCCGCGGCCGTCCACGCCTAGTGCTGCAGGATCCGGTATCCCAGCAGGAAGAACCCGGTCAGGCACAAACCGCAGGCCAGCACGATCGTTGGCATCAGGATCATCTGGTCGAGCTCGTCGGGGTCGAACACCTCGTCGTCGTACACCGAACCGAACAGCACCCGGGCAAACCTGGTCCGGCGGAACGCGTGCATCCGCCGTCGTGACTCCGCCGAGTCCGCCCGGCGACCGATGAACAGCCGCAAAGCCACGCCGGCCGCAAACACCACCGCAGCCGCTGCCAGTAGCAGCGATCCCACGATTACCTGCAGACTCGGCATCGCAGGCCAGCCTAGCCGCTAACGACCCCACCGCTCGGCAAGCAGCTCGTGCGAGCGCAACCGGTCGGTGTGCCGGTGCGTCACCGAGGTGACGACGAGCTCGTCCGCGCCGCTGACGCGTTGCAACGCTTCCAGCCGGGCGGCCACCTGATCGGGATCGCCGACGAATTGCGTTGCGATACGGTCCCGGACCACGTCCAGCTGCTCGTCGGACAGCGGCCCACAGTCGGCCGGGTCCGGATAGGGCATGGCACCGCCGCCGGCCCGGACCGAATACACCCAGTGCCCGTAACTGGACGCCAGATGCCGTGCGGTGGCTTCATCGTCGGCGACGACCACGTCGGCCGAAACCGCCACGTAGGGCTCGGACAAGGCCTCCGACGGGGTGAATCCGTTGCGGTACACCTCGATTGCCTCCAGTGCCGTGGCGGGAGTGATGTGATAGCTCGCCACGAACGGCAACCCGCGCGCGGCCGCGACGCGTGCACTCTGCCCCTTACTGCTGCCGAACACCCACGGTGTCAGGTCGGCACCCGCACCGGGAACGGCCGTACCCACCTCGTAACGGCCGGCGAGCATGGCCAGGATGTCGTCCACCTGTTCGGCGAAATCCGGTGTGAGCGCTTCGGGTTGCTGCAACACGGCCATCCGTGACCGCAACTGCGGGTCCCGCATCAGCGCACTGACGTCGTAGGGCGTCGGGATCACCACACCGTCGATCTCGTGCCACCGGCGCGGCGGCCTCGGCTCACGCGGCTTGTCCCGCACCGCCTCGGCGCGTTTCTGACCCGAGCGGCCCACCCCGAGATCGATGCGGTCGGGGTAGAACGCGGCCAGGGTGCCGAAGCTCTCGACCACGGCGACCGCGGTGGTGTGGCCGAGTTGCACGGCCGCGGTGCCGACCCTGATCCGTTCGGTGGCCGCGGCGATCTGCCCCACCAGAACCGCGGGCGACGAACTGGCCACCGATACGAAGTGATGCTCGGCGACCCAATACCGTTGGTAGCCCCACTGTTCGGCGTGCCGGGCCAGGTCGACGGTGTTCCGCAGCGCCGTCTGCGCGTCGCTGCCCGCACTGATCGGCGCCAGGTCGAGGATCGAGAGCGGAGTGGCTGTCACGTCAGCTCCTTCTCGAACGCGATCGGGAAGACCGTCCCCTCCCCCTCGGGCGGCAGCGGCACCGTCAGCCGGGTGTAACCCGCGGAGTCGTAGAGCGCCTCGGCCTCGGGCTGCAGGTGACCCGTCGTCAGATAGACCCTCCGGTACCCGCGTGCGGCGATCTCACATTCGAGGTGGGCCAGCAGCACCCTGCCGTAGCCACGCTTGCGATAACGACTGTCGGTCCAGATGCGTTTGAGTTCGGCGGTGTCGGCGTCGAATCGGGTGAAGGCGCCACCGGTCACCGGCACACCGTCGAGCACGCCGATGTACAGGCCACCGCCGGGCGGGGCGAACTCGTCGGCCGACTTCCCGCGCAGCCAACCCATCATCTGCTCCGGCGTTCCGCCGTAGCGCCCCGAGTACTCCACGGACAGCTCGGCCAGCAGCGGGGCAGCCAGTGGATCATCCAGATCGACCGCGACGAACCGCACACCACTCACGGGGGCTGACTTAACCACCGTTCCGATACTCACGGCTGCTTCAACGCGCAGCCACGGCCGGGATATGCCCACAGGCTCAGCCTGATCAAAACCCTGCCGAGCCGCTCATTTCCTGGCCAGGTAGTAGTAGTTCGACGGGTCCTGCTCGATCTCGGTGACCTCCACGTCGGAGAATCCCGCGTCGGTCAGCATCGACACCGCCAGCTGCCTGCCCCACATCGTCCCCAGCCCGGCTCCGTCCAGACCGAGCGAGACCGACATGCAATGGGTCAGCGACACCGCGTAGCGGTACGTGCTCATCACCGCGCCGATGTTGTCCTCCAGTCGGCTGGAAGCCTTGATGTCGGCCATCACCAGCACCCCACCCGGTCGCAGCGCACGATAGATGTTCTCCAGTACCCGGGCGGGCTGTGCCTGGTCGTGGATCGCATCGAACGCGGTGATGAGGTCGTACTTCCCGGCCTGGTCGAGGTTCGCCAAGTCGGCGGAAAGGTACGAGACGTTGGTCAATCGACGTTGCGCCGCCGCCGCAGCCCCGGTGGCGACCGCTTCTTCCGAGAAGTCGATTCCAGTGAATCGGCTGGCCGGATAGGCCGCGGCCATCAGGCCGATCGCGTACCCGCTGCCGCAACCGAAATCGGCGACGTCGATGCCGCTCTCGAGCCGTCGCGGCAGGTCGTCGATCAACGGCAGCACCGCACTGACCAGGGCCGCGTCGAACACCTCACCACTTCGCTCGGCCATCACGGTGTGGAAGCGCGGATAGTCGTCGTAGCTCAGCCCGCCGCCCTCGCGGAAGCAGCCGAGGATCTTTTGTTCGACCTCGCACATCAGCGGCACGTACTGGGCCAGACGTGCCAGGTTGCCCAGGCCGGACTCGCGCGTCAGCGAAGCGGCGCGGTGTTCGGGCAATCGGTATGTCGAGGCTTCCGCGTCGTAGTCGACCACCCGGCCCGCGGCCATCCCGCCGAGCCATTCCCGGACGTAGCGTTCATCGAGGCCCGCCGCCGCGGCAATCTCGGTGCTGGTTGCCGACGGCAGCTTCGCCATCGCGTCGAACAGGCCGGTCTGGTGGCCGATGCTCAACAGCAGGGTCAACCCCGCGCTGTCGATCGCCGCGGTGATCCGCTCGGAGAAATCCTCCGCGGTTTCGGTAATTGCCTGCTGATCGGTGCCATTCGCCATCACGCCCGCCCAGACTACGCCGCCTCGGCCACCCCCTTCCGCCCCAAACTTGACACGTGTAAAGTTCGCCGCCATGGACAACATCAGGGGCAAGACCATCGCGATCACCGGCGCCGCCCGCGGCATCGGTTACGCCACCGCCAAGGCCCTGCTGGCCAAGGGTGCCCGGGTCGTCATCGGTGACCGTGACGTGGCCCTTCAGGAGTCGGCGGTCGTCGAGCTGACCAAGCTCGGCCAGGTCTCCGGCTACCCACTCGACGTCACGGACCGCGAGTCCTTCGCGACGTTCCTCGACAAGGCCCGCACCGACGGCGGCGGCCACATCGACGTGCTGATCAACAACGCCGGGGTGATGCCGGTCGGGCCGTTCCTGGAGCAGACCGAGCAGTCGATCCGGTCCAACATCGAGGTCAACGTCTACGGGGTGCTCACCGGCTGCCAGCTGGCACTTCCGGACATGGTCAAGCGGCGCAGGGGCCACGTCATCAACATCGCCTCGCTGTCGGGTCTGATCCCGCTGCCCGGCCAGGTCGTGTACGTCGGCGCGAAGTACGCCGTCGTCGGGCTGACCACCGCGCTGGCCGACGAGATGGCACCGCACGGGGTCGACGTTTCGGTGATCATGCCGCCGTTCACCAACACCGACCTGATCTCGGGCACCAAGTCCGGCGGGGCCATCAAGCCTGTCGAGCCCGAAGACATCGCCGCCGCGATCATCAAAACGCTCAACAAGCCCAAGACACACGTGTCGGTACCGCCGCCGCTGCGCTTCACCGCACAGGCCGCGCAGATGCTGCCGCCCAAGGGCCGTCGCTGGATGAACAAGAAGCTGGGCCTGGACAACGTGTTCCTGGAGTTCGACACCGCCAAGCGCAAGGCCTACGAGGACCGGGCCCAGGCCGCTCAGGGCGTCATCGACTCCGACGGCAAGAGCTAGCCGAAGGTCGGCAGCTCCGTGCCGTGACGGTAGCCCTCGATCACGTCGAGGGCACCGTCGAGCAGTTCCTCATGGGTGAACTCGTAGCGCTCGACGCTGCCGACGAACACCACCCGGACGATCTCGCCATCCTCTGCCGCGTCCAGCCACAGTGAAGTCACCGGCAGGCCGTCGTCCACCTGGGCGCCGGACGGCTCGTAGAACCACACCGCGTAGTCGTCGTTGGACTGCTCCTCGTCAAAGGTCCAGCCACGCGCGGTGATTCGATCGTCGAACTCGGCCAGATCCGCAACGACGGCATCCGGGATGTCGGCCAACTGGTCGACCATCTCGTGGGGCACCAACCGCGTGTCACGAGCGGCCTGCCGCTTGCGGCGGCGGGCCTTCTTGGCGTCGGAGCCCTTGGACACGCCCGGCCCGCCTAGCTCAGCGCCTGGTCGAGATCGGCGATCAGATCCTCGGTGCCCTCCAGGCCGATCGAGATCCGCACGACACCGTCGCCCAGCCCGATCGCGGCGCGCCCCTCGGGGCCCATGGCCCGGTGCGTCGTCGTTGCCGGGTGGGTGATCAGCGTCTTGGAGTCACCGAGGTTGTTCGAGATGTCGACGACGCGCAGCTTGTCGAGCACCTCGAAGGCGCGCGCCTTGCCGTCATCGGCGTTCAGCTCGAAGGTGATGACGGTGCCGCCACCACGCATCTGCCGCTGCGCCAGGTCGTACTGCGGATGCGACTTCAGGAACGGGTACTTCACCCAGCTCACCGACGGATGGCCTTCCAGGAACTCGGCGATCTGCTGCGCCGAGCGGTTCGAATAGTCCACCCGGACGGCAAGCGTCTCAAGGCCTTTCAGCAGCGTCCAGGCGTTGAACGCGCTGATCGCCGGGCCGGTGTGGCGCATGAGCTTCTGCACCGGGCCGTCGATATACTCCTTGTCGCCCAGGATCGCCCCGCCGAGCACGCGGCCCTGCCCGTCGATGTGCTTGGTCCCCGAATACACCACCACGTCCGCGCCGAGCGGCATGCCCTGCTGCAGCAGCGGCGTGGCGAAGACGTTGTCCAGCACCACCTTTGCGCCGGCGGCGTGGGCCAGCTCGGACACTGCGGCGATGTCGACCAGGGACTGCATCGGGTTGGAGGGCGTCTCGAAGAACACCGCGGTCGGGGGCTTAGAGGGGTCGGACAGTGCCTCTTCCCACTGCGCGAGGTCCTCGCCGTCGACGAACACCGTCTCCACACCCCAGCGGGGCAGGATCTCGTTGCACACCACGAAGCACGATCCGAAGAGGCTGCGGGCGGCCACGAGTCGGTCACCGGCACCCAACAGGGCACCGAGCGCGGTGAAGACCGCCGCCATGCCGGTGGCAGTCGCGAACGCAGCCGGAGCGTCCTCGATGAGCCGCAGCCGCTCCTCGAACATCGAGATGGTCGGGTTGCCGTAGCGGGAGTAGACGAAGCGGTCGATCTCGCCGGTGAACGCCTTCTCGGCCGCGGATGCGGACTCGTATACGTACCCCGAGGTCAGATACATCGCCTCGGCGGTTTCCTCGAACTCCGAGCGCAGCAGACCGCCGCGCACGCCGATGGTGGCCTGGCTGACGCCCTCGGGCAGGGCAGCCGGGATCCGGACAGATGGGATGTCAGTCATCGATCCTCAACTCTGCTTCAGCTCTGTTTCCAGGGCAGACCGACGGCTTTCCAACCGGTACCGCCACGGTGGCGGAACTCGTCGAGATTGCCCTCGAATCCGTCGAGGATGTTGTACGACGGCGCGATGCCGGCCGCAGTGGCGGCCTCGGCCGCGCCGATCGAACGGTTGCCGGAGCGACACAGGAAGACCACCGGACGCTCACCCGGCGTCACTCCTGACGCCTTGAGATCGTCGACGAAGGCGTCGTTGTGCCCGCCGTCCGTCCGGTTCCATTCCACGTACACCACGTCACGCTCGAGGGTGGACAGATCCGGCACACCGACGAAGCGCCACTCAGCGTCGGTACGGCAGTCCACCAGCACGGCCTCGGAATTCTCGCTCAGAAGCTTCCAGGCCTCCTCAGGCGTGATGTCACCTGCATAGCTCACGGGCGTGAGTCTCCCATACTCGAGCAGACGCGCCATTGGCCGTCCTCACGCACGAACGCCGTCTCGGTGTTCACCTTGGCATCGGGGGCGTTGCCGAAGTGGTAGACCACCGTTGCGGTGGCCCGATCACCCTCAACGTGCACCCCGGTCACGTCGTCCACATACCTGGCGCCCTGCTTGGCTACCGAGTCACGCTGCCGGGCAATGAAATCGGCTTCGGTGCCGCGTTGCGCGACGCAGGTGTGGTCAGTGAACTCGCCGAAGTTCTCCCGCTGCAGGGCGTCGTTCTGGCCGACCGCGGCGAGGCTCACCTTCTGCTCCTCGCTGCGCCCGTCGCTACCGAACGTGTTGAGTAGAACGACCACGATCACCACGAGCACAATGATGGCCAGCGCGCCGAGGAACGGCGCCATCGTCGGCCGGTCCCCCGTGTCCTCCGTCTCCTCAGCCATCACGGCTCACCACAGCTTGCGCAGCGCGGAGCCGACCCGGCGGGCACGGTCACGGGCGATGATGACATCGGGCGCGGTGGCCAGGGCCACCCCGAGCCGCCGCGGGGCGTCGGATTCACCCGGTCGGCCGAACAACCGCACATCGCTTTCCGACGTGGCCAGCGCCTCGGCCAACACACCGCTGATGTCGCCCGACAGTTCACCGGTGTCGGCGCCGCCGTAGCTGACCTCGGCGGCTGCCGGGGAGATCATGATGGTGTCGACCGCCAGGCCCAGGATCGCCCTGGCATGCAGTTCGAACTCCGACAGCCGCTGCGACCGCAGCGTCACCAGACCACTGTCGTGCGGCCGGATCCGGACATCGGAGAAGTACACGTCGTCGCCCTGCACCAGCAGCTCGACCCCGAACACCCCGCGCCCGCCCAACGAGTTGACGATCCGGGCGGAGATGGACTTCGCGGCGTCCAGCGCAGCCGGCGAAAGGGGCTGAGGCTGCCAGGACTCCAGCACATCCGTACCGACCTGACGGTGCCCGATCGGCTCGCAGAACTGCACTCCGGGACCGGACGGCCCGGCGGTGCGCACCGTCAGCATCGTGATCTCGTAATCGACCTCGACGACGGACTCGGCCAGCACGCGGTTCTGCGCGATGTGTCCGGCGGTGGTCGCCCGCTGCCAAGCCGGTTCGACGTCGTCGGACCGCAGCATCACCGATTCCCCGTCGCGCTGCGCGCCCACCACCGGCTTCACCACCAACGGGAAGCCGGCATGCTCGGCCACCGCAGTCAGCTCGTCGACGGACCCGGCGAACCAGAACGGCACCGTGGGCAGGCCCAGCTCGTCCGACGCCAGCCGGCGCAGGCCTTCGCGGTCCTGACTGAGCCGAATGCTGCGCGGGGCGGGCAGAACCTCGATGCCACCCCGCTCGGCCACCGCGACGAGGGCGTCCGCGGCGATGACGCCGGACTCGGCCACCACGTAACGCGGCTGCTCCCGCTCGATCAGCGCGGCGAGTTCCTCGGCGTCATTCATCTTGATCACCGCAGAGCGGTCCGCGACGCCGTGGGCAGGGGCGTAGTAGCGGTCCGCGGCGACGACGACGCCGCCCAGCCGCTGAAACGCCAGCGCGAGCTCCCGGCTCAACTCACCCGAACCCAGCAGCAGCACCGTCGCCGCGGGATCGGTGGGCTTGGGAGACTCGGCGGGCTCGGGGGACGGAGCCTCTTCGGCACCGTCGACCTGATCATCGGTCAGGTCATCAGTCTGCGCGTCCTCAATCGATTCACTCATCGCACGTACCAGCCTGCCAGATCGTCACCCAACCCGATGGTCGATATAGCACCAACGCCAACTCTCGCCGGGCTCCGCCGAACGCATCACGGGATGACCGCTTTGCTGAAAGTGCTTGGTGGCATGCTGATGCGGGCTTGAGTCACAGCAACCGACGTGACCGCACGTCACACACATCCGCAGATGTGCCCAGTTGTTCTCGCCGTCTTCCTCGCATTCCTGGCACTGTCCGGGAGTCAACGGTTGCGGCTCGGGGACCTCGGCTTCGAGATGTGCACAGGTACGAGGCATCGGACTGGACTCACGCCGACGTGATCTCCTCAACATGTTGATCAAGGATAGGCACGGCACACGAAGGAGGAACGACAACGTGGGTGCCTCACTCCTGGCGGCCCTGGTGGCCGCAATACTGCTGGCCGCCGTCGCCCGCCGGTTCGACGTCTCGGCGCCGTTGGCGCTGGTGGTGGCCGGACTCGCCGGCAGCGCACTGCCCGGCTTCGGCGATGTCCAGCTGGATCCCGAACTGGTGCTCTTCGTGATCCTGCCGCCACTGCTGTGGTCGGCGGGATTGGAGAGCAGCTACGTCGCGTTGCGCCGCAACATCAGGCCGATCGGGCTGCTCGCCGTCGGGCTGCCGCTGGCGACGACGTTTGCCGTCGGAATCGTCGCATTTCACACCGTGCCCGAACTCACCATCGCCGCGGCCCTGACCCTCGGCGCCATCGTCGCCCCGCCCGACGCGGTGTCGGCCACCGCCGTCGGCCGCCGCCTCGGTCTGCCGCGGCGCACGATGACCCTGCTCGGTGGCGAGAGCCTGCTCAACGACGCCACCGCACTGACCGCCTACAAGGTGGCGCTCGGGGCCGCCATCGGCACCGCCGCCAGCTGGGGCGACGGCCTGGCCACCTTCGGGTTGGCCGCGGTCGGCGGCATCGTGGTCGGCGGGGTGATCGGCATGGTGGTGCACTTCATCCGCACCCGCCTCGACGATCCACTGGTCGAGAGCGCCATCGGCCTGGTGGCGCCGTTCTTCACCTACCTGCTGGCTGAGGAGATCCACGGCTCCGGCGTGATCGCCGTGGTGGTGGCCGCGTTGATCCTGGGCCAGCGCGAGACGCAGGCCGGCTACGCCACCCGACTGCAGGACAAAGCGGTGTGGAAGGCGCTGCAGCTGATCCTCGAATCGTTCGCCTTCCTGCTGATCGGCCTGCAGCTGCCGAAAGTCATCAGCGAGCTGGCGGGCATCTCGGCGGCCACCCTGGCGATCTCGTCGGCGGCCGTGCTGACCACGGTGATCGGGGTGCGCATCGTGTGGGTGTACGCCTCGACCTATCTGCCCCGGTTGTTCTCCAAACGGCTCTGCGCCGAGGAACCAGCACCGTCGCGCGGACATTTGTTCGTCGTCGCCTGGGCGGGCATGCGCGGAGTGGTGTCGCTGGCCGCGGCATTCGGCGTTCCGGCCACCACGCTGGCCGGCGATCCGTTCCCCGGCCGGCCACAGCTGGTGTTCCTCACCTTCGTGGTCGTGGTCGGCACGCTGCTGCTGCACGGCCTGACGTTGCCCTGGTTCATCCGGGTACTCGGGGTCCAGGGCGACGAGGCGCACAGCGACGCCGTCGCCACGGCGGCGGCCCAGGACAAGGCCGCGCGGGCCGCAGCCGAACGGCTCGACACCTTGATGTCCGAACAATCCGCCACCGATGTGCCCGAACGCGCCGCCGACGTGCTGCGGGCGTGGAACACTCGGCGCCGTAATGCCGCCTGGGAGCGTCTGGGCCGCGACGACGCCGACATCGGTGAGAGCCCGACATCCGCGTTCCGCCGGCTGCGCCTGGAAATGCTTGCCGCCGAACGGGACACGTTCATCGCCGAGCGCGATGCCGGGCACATCGACGACGAGGTCCTGCGTACTGTGCTCCATGGGCTCGACTTGGAAGAGGCGACACTGAACCGTGATTAGGCGTCTGGCGTGGCTGGCTGTGTTGGTCGTGATCGTCTCCGGCGCGCTCCTGGGCCTGCTCAGCGGCGGCGACGCCGCCTCGCAGTCACCGGTCGCCGTCCCGGCTGATGCAGAGTCGGCGCGGGCCGACGCGCTGCGGGCCGATTTTCCCGGTGGAGATCAGGTTCCGGCGATTCTGGTGGTGACCCGCGCCGACGGCGCCGAACTCACCATGGGCGACGTCGACGCCACCGCCGATGCCCGCCACCGGATGACCGATGCTCCCGGCCCGCCGTTGACGGTCTCCGACGACGGCAAGGCCGCGGTGGTCACCGTGCCGCTCAAGGCCGACCTGTCCGGCTTCGGATTGAACGACGCCGTCAAGGATCTGCGCACCACCGCGAATGATGGTCTGCCTGCCGAGCTTCGGGCCCAGATCACCGGCGGCCCGGCATTCGGCGCCGACATCGCCAATTCATTTGCCGGAGCGAACATCACACTGCTCGCGGTGACTGCAGCTGTGGTGGCCCTCCTGCTGATCGTCACCTACCGCTCACCGGTTCTGTGGCTGGTGCCGCTGCTGGTCATCGCCTTCGCCGACCGCGTCGGCGCCGTCGTCGGCACCGCGGTGGCCTCCGGACTCGGGCTGAGCCCGGACGGTTCCACCTCGGGAATCACCAGCGTGCTGGTGTTCGGTGCGGGCACCAACTATGCGCTGCTGTTGATTTCGCGGTACCGCGAGGAACTTGGGCGGTGCGAGCAGCATCGCGAAGCCCTGGTGACAGCGGTACGGGCCGCCGCCCCTGCCATCGTGGCCAGTAACGCGACCGTGGTCCTGGCCCTGCTGACCCTGCTGTTCGCCTCGGCACCCAGTAATCGCAGCCTCGGCGTGCAGGCCGCGTCGGGTCTGGTGGTCGCCGCGATCTTCGTCCTGGTCGTGCTGCCACCGCTGCTGGCCCTGTGCGGCAAACGACTGTTCTGGCCGTTCATTCCCCAGGTCGGCGCCACACCGCTGACCGAAACCGGTATCTGGCACCGGATTGCGGACTCGGTGGCCCGCAAGCCCGCCCGCGTGGCTCTGGTCTCGCTGGCCGGCCTCGCCGTCCTGTGCACCGCCCTGTTGTCCACCCCGATCGGGCTGACGCAGACCGAGCAGTTCCGGGTACAGGCCGAATCGGTGACCGGCTATCAGACACTGGCCGCGCATTTCCCGAGCGGCCTGACCGACCCCACCCGCGTCATCGCCTCCACCGCCAAGGGCGGTGCGGTGCAGCGGGCGATCACCGATACTCCCGGCGTCGTATCCGCCTCACCTGCCGGTCAGTCCCCCACGGGCCTGAGCCAGTGGTCGGTGGTACTCAAGGGCGAACCCGCCTCCGATGAGGCCTTCGAAACCATTGACGCCCTTCGGGATTCGGTACACGCGGCGGACCCCAGTGCGCTCGTGGGCGGGTCCGATGCCCAGGCCAGGGACACCGCCGCGGCCGCCCAGCGCGACCGGCTCGTGGTGATCCCGGCGATCCTCGCGGTGGTGCTGGCGGTGCTCTACCTCCTGTTGCGGTCCGTGTTCGCGCCGCTGGTGCTTGTCGGGGTGACGGTGCTCAGTGCACTCGCCGCGCTCGGCCTTGGCGGCTGGGCCAGCGTCCACCTGTTCGGATTCCCCGCGCTGGACAACAGCACCCCGCTGTTCGCCTTCCTGTTCCTGGTGGCCCTCGGCGTGGACTACACGATCTTTCTGGTGACCCGGGCCCGTGAGGAGACCCCCGAGTTCGGAACCCGACTGGGCATCGTGCGGGCCGTGTCGGCCACCGGTGCAGTCATCACCAGTGCCGGCGTGGTGCTGGCGGCAGTGTTCTGCGTGCTGGGTGTGCTGCCACTGATCGTGCTGACGCAGCTGGGCATCATCGTCGGGCTCGGCATCCTGCTGGACACCTTCGTCGTCCGCACCGTGATCATCCCCGCGCTGTTCACCTTGATCGGTCCCCGCATCTGGTGGCCGGGCCTGCACGCCGAGCGCTAACTTGGCAGATGTGCAGGAGCTGCGAGTCCCGACGAAACTCGGCCGTCTCCGCGTCCAGGTCCGCGGCGAGGGCGACGCGGTCCTGTTCTGGTCCAGCCTGCTGATGACCGGCGACATGTGGGCCGGCCAGGTGCGGGAGTTCGAACCAGACCACCGGGTCATCGTCGTCGACCCACCCGGCCACGGCGGCAGCGAAAAGCTGACGGCCCCTTTCAGTTTCACCGACTGCGCAGCTACCGTCGCCGACATCCTCGACAGCGTGGGCGTCGAACGCGCCCACTTCGTCGGCAACTCGTGGGGCGGGATGATCGGCGGGACGTTCGCCGCGTTGTACCCGAACCGCATCGGGCGCGCCGTGTTGATGAACTGCACGGCGTCGCCCGCCGGGCGCGGGCAGAAGCTCGAGTACGGCCTGCTGCTGCGGATGGCCAAAGCGCTCAGGGGAATCCGCGGTCCCCTCACCCGCCCGGTGCTCGCGGCGTTCCTGGGCCCGACGACGTTTGACACACGTCCCGAGGTGGTCGCCTTCGTGCGGAATGCCGTACACCTGGTCGACGTCGATTCCGCCGCCTGGGCGGTGACGAGCGTGGTGCCGCGCCGGCCGGATCAGCGGGCCTTGCTCTCCCGCGTGAAGGCACCCGTCCTCGTGGTCGCCGGTGCGGAAGATGCCACGTTCCCGCTCGCGGAGACCATCGCGATGGCCGACGCCATTCCGGGGGCGGACGTGACGGTGCTCGACGGCGTCGCGCACCTGGCCGCGCTGGAGAATCCCCGCCTCGTCAACACGTTGATCAGGGATTTCCTGGCGTGCGGGTAGCGTCGTGGCATGACTGGGCCGATCACGCTGCCGCCAGTGCACATGCGGCGCAATGCCTTCGACCCGACGCCAGACCTGCGCGAGATCCGTGAGACCGACGGGGTACGCAAGGTCATCAGTGCGCTCGGCAATCCCGTGTACCTGATCACCCGCCACGAAGACGTCAAGGCGGTGTTGAGCGACCACGAACGGTTCTCCAACAGCAGACCACCCGGTTTTGCCCTACCCGGTGCGCCCCAGATGTCCGAGGAGGAGCTGGCCAGCGCCCGCGCCGGCAACCTCTTGGGGCTCGACCCGCCCGACCACCAGCGGCTGCGCCGCATGCTCACCGCGGAGTTCACCATCCGCCGGATGAAACGTCTCGAACCTCGGATCGTCGAGATCGTCGACGCCCGACTCGATGCGATGGCAGCGGCGGGGCCACCCTCGGATCTGGTGGCCGACTTTGCGCTGCCCATCCCCTCGCTGGTCATCTGCGAGCTGCTCGGGGTGCCCTACGAGGACCGCGACGACTTTCAGGAACGCTCCACGCACCAGCTCGACCTGTCTCTGTCCATCGCGGAACGTCTTGCGCTGCAACAGCAGAGCCGTGACTACATGCGTGGCCTCGTCCTGCGGGCCCGCCAGGATCCGGGTGAGGACATCCTCGGCATGCTGGTCCGCGACCATGGTGGCGAGCTGTCCGACGACGAGCTCGTCGGCATCGCCGGGCTGCTGCTGCTCGCCGGGCATGAGACCACGTCGAACATGCTTGGCCTCGGCGTCCTGGCATTGCTGCGTCACCCCGATCAACTGGCTGCCGTGCGGGACGACCCGGATGCCGTCGGCCCCGCCGTCGAGGAACTGCTGCGCTGGCTGTCCATCGTCCAGAACGCCATCCCGCGCTTCACGAACACCGAGGTCGATGTTGCCGGCGTGCGGATACCCGCAGGCGAATTGGTCTTCGCCTCCCTGCCCGCGGGCAACCGGGACCCCGACTTCATCGACACCCCCGACATGCTCGACATCCGCCGCGGTGCGCCCGGGCATCTGGCCTTCGGCCACGGCGTGCACCACTGTCTCGGTGCTCCGCTGGCCCGCATGGAGATGCGGATCGCCTTCCCGGCCCTGCTGCAAAGGTTCCCGGACCTCGGGCTGGCCGAGCCGTTCGAGGACGTCGCCTACCGGTCTTTCCACTTCATCTACGGCCTCAAATCGTTGGCGGTAACGTGGTGAGCGCCATGAAAGTAGAAGCAGATCGGGATGCCTGCATCGCCTCGGGCAACTGCGTGATGGTCTCCGACGTCGTCTTCGATCAGGACGATGACGGCGTGGTCGAAGTCCTCGTCGATGAGGTGCCCGACGATGAGATCGCGCATGCGCGCGAGGCCGTCAAGCTGTGCCCGGCAAGCGCATTGAAGCTCACCGGCGACTGACGCCGAGCCGTTCAGAACGGTGGTGGTGGTCCGTATTCTTCGGCGAGCCAGGCTTGGTAGTCGCGTTCGGTTGCGAGGTCGTTGTTGAGTTCGGCGCGGAGGCGTCGTTCCTCGGCGATGCGGTCTTGTCGGTCTTGTTCGCGGGTGCGGCTGCGCTTGGGCATCTTCGCAGCCCGGTTCGGATTTGAGTTCGGGTGCGGAGCCTCGGGTTCGGGGAGGTTGAGGTCCCCGGTGGGTTGACCCAGGTCCGGGAACATGCCGGCGCCGTGGGGTTCGGTGGCGTAGGTGTGGCCGGTGGGTGTGGTGATTTCGACTGTGCCATCGGGTAATTGACGGTCTGACCAGCCGGGGCAGAACGTTTTGATCAAGTGATGCGCCCGGCAGTAAAGCTTGGTGTTGGACGGATGCGTCGGCCCGATCGGGTACGGGACGGTGTGGTCGATGTCGCAGCGGTCCACGGGTGCGTCGCAGCCCGGGAACCGGCAGGTCAGGTCCCGCCAGCGGATGAACTCGGAGAGCGCCACCGATGGGCGATACCCCGGCTCGGAACCGTCAGGGGCGATGGACTCGCTGGGTTGGGCGGGCTCAGGCAGCCCCGTCGACTCGCCGGGGTCGGGTGGCGCGCTGGATTCGCTGGGCGACGTAGAGGTGTCAGCGGGTACCCGCACCGGCTTGAGCTTGGCGTTACTCGAGAGGTCGCGCACACGGTCGGCGGGCAGGATCCCGTACCCGGGTAGATATCCCGGATCCTGCGACATCCCATCCAGGGTGGCTTGGCTGGCCAGCACGTGAACCACCGCCGCATCAGCGGCCGCGCGCTTCTGGGCCGCCGGGCAGTCCTCACGACCACACCGGCACACCAACTGAGCTTCCAGCCGCGCCAGCGGCCCGACCGCATCAGAACGGCGCCGCTCCCGGCTGCGCGGATCATGCTCACACACCGTGTCGGCCAACGCATCCAACCGTTGATCGAACGCCGCCGCGTCCTCAGCATCGACATTCGCCCAGATCGTGGCCGCACCCGGGCTGCCCGGGTCCACCTGCACGAACCGGTCCTGCGCCAGATCCGGAGGCACCCGCACCCCGTTCGGATCCAGTTTGGCGATCCAATGATCGATCCGATCCCGCAACTGCCGCTCGGAGAACCGCATCCACCGATGCGCCCGGCCCGCGAGTTCGGCATCCAGTTCGGCCCACACCGACCGGTCCGCGGTCTCGGTGCGGGCGATGATCATCGACACCACCCGATAATCAATATCCCCGACGGCGAATCGGGCCGCCACCAGCGGCAGTTTGTCGCGCAGCATCCGGGCGTGATGCACCTGGGTACCCGCCCGACCCCGCGAGATGCGCATCGCCGCCGACACCTCGGCGCACACCTCCGCATACGGGTCGGTGCGCCACAAAATGCTGTCGACCAGTTCTCGTTCGCGCAGGGTGTCCAACGCCCCGATCGCGGCCAACCGCCCCGCGATCGCCGCTGATTCCGCACGGGCCGACGCGGACATCGCGTCGATCAGTGCCACATCGGAATCGTCTTCGAACATATGTTCGATACTACTCCAACTCCACGACACGCGCAGGCGAACTACCGCCGACTAGCCGGAATGCTCGTGCTCACCGGGTAGATCGATCACCCCGGCTCGGACTAGGAACAACAGGCTGACCGCCAGCACCCAGGTCGGGAACGCCAGCGTCAGCCACATGCTCAGATCGCCGGCAACCAGAAGCGTCACCGCGAGAAGGTATGTCGCGAACGCCAACGGACGCGGCATCAAGCCGGTCTTCAACCAGATCGTGGCCAGCGAGATCATGAACACGGCAGCCATACGGATCCCGTAGGTCTTGCTCAGCGCCAGCAGCAGCATCTGCCCGAACGTGGCGACGTCGGAATGCGCCGCAGCGTCGACCATCCCGGCCTTGCTGGCGATCAATGCGGCACCGACGGCCGAGGATACGAACATCATGGCCAGGAACAAGATGCCGCTGCCGAGGAACACGGACGAGAAGAACCGGTCCTCAAACCGGCCGAACCCGTCACGCACCACGCCGATGAACCACAGGAACGCGATACCCGCGAACGGCATCAGGACCGACGCCACCCGCAGCCGGGTGCTCGCTCCGTCGATCCATTGGGAGCCCGGCTCGGCGCCCTCGGGCAGCGCGGTGCGAATCAGGATCAGCGATGCCCCGAACAACAGGGCGAACAACACTCCCGCGATCGCCGCGGCGCGCGGCGTCGACAAACGGTGCAAAGGTCGTTGATCCACGGCGCCATAGTGACACCCCGAGTCCCGAACTGCGATCACATTCGCCCCCTTACGATGTCCCGGTGTCATTGAGTGGAAGAACCGCACTGGTCACCGGAGCCACGAGCGGGATCGGCTATGCCACCGCAGTACATCTCGCGCAACAGGGTGCGCACGTTCTGGCAAGCGGTCGAGACGCCGACCGCGGAGCGCAGGTGGTGACCGAGATCCGCAATGCCGGCGGCAACGCCGACTTTCTGCCCGCCACATTGACCGACGCCGCCAGCGCCCATGGCTTGGTAGAACAGGCACTGACGGTCGCCGGCCAGATCGACATCCTGATCAACAACGCCGCCATCGCGGTCTTCGGGCCCACCGCGGCCATCGCCGAAGACGACTTCGACGACTGCTTCGACCTCAACGTGAAGATCCCGTTCTTCCTCGTCGGAGCAACCGCACCAGCCATGGCCAAGCGCGGAGACGGCGCGATCGTGAACGTCAGCACCATGGTCTCCATGTTCGGCACAGCGGGTTCGGCGGTGTACGCGTCGTCAAAGGCCGCGCTGAATCTGCTCACCAAATCATGGGCCGCCGAATACGGGCCCAAGGGTGTCCGGATCAACGCCGTCGCTCCGGGACCGACGCTTACCGAAGGCACCACGGCTCAGTACGGCACCGACCGACTGACTGCCCTCGCGGCACAGGCCCCGGCGCGACGTGTCGCCGATCCCACCGAAATCGCAAGAACCATCGGCTTTCTGGTGAGCGAGGACGCCAGTTTCATTCACGGCGCGGTGCTGCCGGCCGACGGCGGCCGCACCGCGATCTAGATCTAGGGCTGGCCCGGCAGCAATCTGAGCATGAGGCCATTGGCCTCGGCGAGCAGGTTCTCGTCGGGGTCACGCAGTTCGGCGTTCACAAATGCCTTGCGCCCCTCCGACTCACGCACCCAACCGCGGGCGGTCAGCACCGTGTCGATCGGGGTCACCTTGCGGTAGTCCACATGCAGGAACGCGGTACGGCTGATCGGCCGGCCCGCCGCGTGGATCACCATGCCGAACACCGAATCGAACAGCAGCGGCAGCACACCGCCGTGCACCGCATAGTTGCCGCCGACGTGGAATCGGCTGAACTCGACCTTCAATTCGACGCCCTCGGGCTCGAACTTCGACACGGTGAACGGCGGCATCAGCAGGCTGCCCACACCCGGCAGGGACGGCACCCGGTTGGCCGGCCCGACGCCCTCGGCGGCCTCGTACGGAGCGAGCAGCTTGACCAACTCTTCGACCCGATCGGCCGCGTCGTCCCAGGTGTCGCTGTCCGGATCGGCCGACACGGCGAGATCCTGCGCTCGGCGCATCGCGGTCAGGAAACGCGCGAAACCCGGTCCGGGATCGGCTGATTCGAATACCGGGAATCCGCCGTGCTGCTCAAAGACCGATGGCCGCTCGTCGGTCACTTGGCGGCCAGGATGTCACGGCGCACGATCGTCTGCTCGCGACCTGGCCCCACACCGATGCACGAAACATGCGCGCCGGCAAGCTCTTCCAGCCGCAGCACGTAGTCCTGGGCCTTGGCGGGCAGATCGGAGAACTCACGGGCGGTGGAGATGTCCTCCCACCAACCGGGCAGCTCCTCGTAGATCGGCTCGGCGCGGTGGATGTCGGACTGCGTCATGGGCATCTCGTTGGTGCGCTTGCCGTCCACCTTGTAGCCGACACACACTGGCACCGTCTCCAGGCTGGACAGCACGTCGAGCTTGGTCAGGAAGTAGTCGGTGATGCCGTTGACCCGGGTCGCGTACCGCGCGATCACCGCGTCGAACCAGCCACAGCGCCGGGCCCGGCCGGTGGTCACACCGACCTCGCCGCCGGTCTTGGCCAGGTACGCGCCGTGCTCGTCGAACAGCTCGGTCGGGAACGGACCCGATCCGACGCGGGTGGTGTAGGCCTTGAGGATTCCCAGCACGGTGGTGATCTGCGTCGGCCCGATCCCGGAACCGACCGCGGCACCGCCGGCGGTCGGGTTCGACGAGGTGACGAACGGGTAGGTGCCGTGGTCGACGTCGAGCAGGGTGCCCTGCGAGCCCTCCAGCAGCACGGTCTCGCCCTTTTCCAGCGCCTGGTTCAGCAGCAGCCGGGAATCGGCGATGCGGTGCTTGAAGCCTTCGGCCTGGGTGAGCAGGTTCTCGAGTACCTCGGCGGGCTCGAGCGCCTTGCGGTTGTAGATCTTGACCAACACCTGGTTCTTGAATTCCAGTGCCGCCTCGATCTTTTCGGCCAGCAACTGCTCGTCGAGCACGTCGGCGACCCGGATGCCGATGCGGGCGATCTTGTCCTGGTAGCAGGGACCGATGCCGCGGCCGGTGGTGCCGATCTTCTTGCTGCCCGCGTAGCGCTCCACCACCTTGTCGATGGCGACGTGATACGGCATCAGCAGATGCGCGTCGGCCGAGATCAGCAGGCCCGAGGTGTCGACACCTCGCTCTTCCAGCCCGTGGAGCTCGGTGAGCAGCACACCCGGGTCGACCACCACGCCGTTACCGATGACGTTGGTGACCCCTGGCGTCAGGATGCCCGAAGGGATCAGGTGCAGTGCGAAGTTCTCCCCCGTGGGAAGCACGACGGTATGCCCGGCGTTGTTGCCCCCCTGGTAGCGAACCACCCACTGCACGCGGCCACCGAGCAGATCGGTGGCTTTACCTTTGCCCTCGTCGCCCCATTGGGCGCCGATGAGGACGATTGCCGGCATGGCGTAATCTCCCGCCTAATCTTCCGCACTAGTGTGATGCAGCCGGTAGGCCACCTTATCCCAGCTCACGCCAGGAACACATTTGTCTGACCACAAGGAGCAGTTTTGACCACCTCAGACGGGGTCGCGGTGGTCGGCACAGGGCCCGTTCCGCGCCCGCTCCGCAACCTGCCGAGAGTCGATGTCGACGACCTCGGCGCGCACCGCAGACTGGTCGTGACCGGCGGCGACGGCGAGCTGGCCGCCGTGCTCACCGCGTTGCTGCGCGCCGATCGGCTCGACGTCGAGGTCGCTGCGGCCACTGGCAGCTGGTCCGCGCGGCGTGCACTCCGCGGGTCTGCCCGGCGTGTCCCGCTGATCCGCGACGAGACGGGAACTGTGCTGGTCGGTGCGGCACAGTGGCACGGGCCCGACGGTGCGGCGCTGCAGGGCGAGGCCATCGTCGACGACATCGTGCTGTTCGACGGCGAGGCTCCAGGTGTCCGGGTCGAGCCCACGACGAGCATGCCGGGACTGCGCGCGAGCGTGCTGTCAGACCGTGGCCGCCCGCGCCGGTGGGTCGTCGGCCGCGCCGCACAGCTGGGTACCCCGGGTGCGCAGGTGATCCGGGACGGAGTGGCCGGGGCGCGGACGGTACGACGCTCGACGTTCTATCGGCACACTGAGGGCTGGCTGCGGGTCGGCTGAACTGCGGCCACAGCCGGTAGCGTCGAATCGTGAACATCCGCCCGCTGCATCAGTCGGTACGGCCCAGCCCGGTCTTCCTGGCCGTCGTCGCGATCACGGTCGCGGGCGGGGTGGTGGCCTGGTTGGCCGCCGACACCGTGAAGCCGCTGTCCTACGTGGGCGTCTTCATCCTGGTGATCGCGGGCTGGCTGGTGTCGTTGTGCCTTCACGAGTTCGGCCATGCGTTCACGGCGTGGCGGTTCGGTGATCACGACGTGGCGGTGCGCGGGTATCTGACGCTCAACCCGCTCAAGTACTCCCATCCCCTGCTGTCGCTGGGATTGCCGGTGCTGTTCATTGCGCTCGGCGGGATCGGCCTGCCCGGCGGGGCCGTCTATGTCCGTACCTCGTGGATGACGGCCAGGCAGAAGACACTGGTCAGCCTGGCCGGGCCGGCCGCCAACGTGGTGCTCGCCGTCCTGCTGCTGACCGTCACCGCGGTCTTCTTCGACCCGGCCCACCTGGTGTTCTGGTCGGGGCTGGCCTTCCTGGGATTCCTACAGGTCACCGCCGTCCTACTGAACCTGCTGCCGGTTCCCGGGCTGGACGGGTACGGCGCCCTGGAACCGCATCTGAGCCCCGACACCCAGCGGGCGCTGGAGCCGGCCAAACAGTGGGGCTTCTTCATCCTGCTGATCCTGCTGATCACGCCCACGCTCAACCGGTGGTTCTTCTCGGTGGTCTTCTGGTTCGTCGACCTGTCCGGGGTGCCGAGCCAGCTGGTGTCCATCGGCAGCCAGCTGACCCGTTTCTGGTCCGCCTGGCTTTAACCCGCCCCCCGGCAGCCACGCTGGCGTGACACTCGGCGCCGACAGCCACTCTGGCGTGACACTCGACCCAACGCTTGCCACATATGCGTACTTCCGCATATATTTCGAGGCATGGGTGCCGGCCACGATCACAGTCACAGCAGCGATACCCGCGTCAGCAGAATGCTCATCGCCGCGGCGATCCTCAGTGCGTTTTTCGTCCTTGAGCTGGTCACCGCGCTGCTGATCAACTCGATCGCGCTGCTCGCCGACGCCGGCCACATGCTCACCGACCTGGTCGCCATGTTCATGGGATTGACCGCGGTGTTGCTGGCCCGGCGCGGAAGTACCTCCCCGGCCCGCACCTACGGCTGGCACCGGGCCGAGGTCTTCACCGCCGTCGCCAACGCCGCCCTGCTCCTCGGCGTGGCGGGCTTCATCCTGTACGAGGCCTTCGAACGCCTCGGCAACGCGCCCGACGTCCCCGGCGTACCGATGATCGTCGTGGCGCTGGCCGGGCTGGCCGCCAACGCCGTCGTCGTGATGATGCTGCGGTCGCACTCCAAGGACAGCCTCGCCGTCAAGGGCGCCTACATGGAGGTCGTGGCCGACACCGTCGGCAGCATCGGCGTCCTGGTCGCCGGCATCGTCACCGTCACCACCGGCTGGCCCTACGCCGACGTCGTCGTCGCCGTCCTGGTCGCGCTCTGGGTCCTGCCCCGCGCCATCGCGTTGGCCCGGGCAGCGCTGCGGATCCTGAGCGAGTCCTCGCCACAGCACATCGACGTCGAAGAGCTGCGTACCGCGCTCGGCGCGGTGGACGGCGTGACGGGCGTGCACGATCTGCACGTGTGGACGCTGGTCCCCGGCAAGGACATGGTCACCGCGCACCTGACCAGCAACGCCGACACCGCCCGGGTGCTCGACGACGCCCGCGCGGTACTGAACGCCCGGGGCCTCGCCCACGCCACCGTGCAGGTGGAGCCGCCCGAATCAGCGAACGACTGCTCCTGCGAGGCGAAGGACTGAACGTCAGGCCAGGCCGAGGTCGGCCCGCGCCGACGGATCACAGTCGTCGAGCAGATCGATGCACCGCTGGAACTCGTCGGTCTCGCCGATGTCGTCGGCGGCGCGGGCCAGCGCGGCCACACACCGCAGGAACCCCTGGTTCGGCTCATGGGCGAACGGCACCGGGCCGAAACCCTTCCAGCCGTTGCGCCGCAACTGATCCAGCCCACGGTGATAGCCCGTGCGGGCATACGCGTACGCCGTGACAGCCTTGTCGTCGGCGAGGGCCTTCTCCGCCAGCACCGCCCACGCGATCGACGCCGACGGGTGGGCGGCGGCCACCACGGCAGCCTTTTCACCCGCAGCCAATTCGTCCTCGGCCTCAGGGTCCCCGGGAAGGAGGACCGGATCCGGCCCCAACAAATCACCCATCCGTGTCATGGGCCTATTGTGCACCGACCGATAAGCTCCACCGGTAGCGACGTACGGGAGGACCGCAGCAGGGATGTCGAACCCAACGGGACCTGGCGAAGACCGCACCGACCAGAGCGACACACCGACCGAGAAGGTCGAGCTACCTTCCACGGCCGAACTGTCCGCCCTGTCCGAACCGGCCACCGAGATCTTCAGCTCGGCCGACGAAGTCACCGGGGAGGTACACCTCGGAGAGGAACGACGCTTCACCGCGCCGTCCGGCTTCGACAGTTCCACCCAGAAGATCGACACCCCGCCCGACCCGGAGACCGAGGTGTTCGCACCGGCCGATGGTGACACCGTCGCGGCCGAGGTGCCGAAAGGTGCTGCCCCGAAGGTCATCCCGCCGCGCGAAGAGCAGGAGCAAGCTCCGCAGACCACGACCCGCCGCAGCTGGGGATGGGTGGTGGCGGTCGTCCTGGTGATCGCGGCCCTGGTGGCGATCGCCGTGCTCGGCACCGTCCTGCTGACCCGCAAATCGTCGTCGGCGGCCTCCCAGGAAGACGACGTCCGCACCACGATCCAGGACTTCGACTCGGCCATCCAGCGGGGCGACCTGGCCGCCCTGCGATCGATGACCTGCGGCACCACCAGCGACAACTACGTCAAATACGACCAGAAAGCCTGGGACGAAACACACTCCCGGGTGGCGGCCGCCAAGCAGTACCCCGTCGTGGCCAGCATCGACCAGGTGGTCGTCAACGGCGACCACGCCGAGGCCAACGTCACGAGCTTCATGGCATTTGCCCCGCAAACCCGGTCCACGCGCAGCTTCGACCTCCAGTTCCGCGACAATCAGTGGAAGATCTGCCAGGCGCCTACCGGTTAATCTGGTCCGGTGACCCTGCGCGGACCCAAGCTCTGGTTGACCCTGTGCGCGTTCGGCGCGGTCATCGTGGTCGGCCTGGCCACGCTACTGGTCCGCCATCCCGGAGCGATCGACCTGCTGCCGGGCAAACCCGTCGCCTTTCCTCAGATCGACCGCACCGCACTCGATCCGGGCCAGGCACGCATCGTCGACGTGCTGCAGGCGCAGTACGAAGCCCAACCCGGCGGCAGCCACTTCTCCGAAGGTGTCGAGGAGCCGTGGTGCGCGGACTTCGTCAGCTGGGTGCTCAACGAGGCGGGCCGGCCGCTGTCCAATCCCAACTCGGGGAGCTGGCGGATCCCGGGCGTGTACACGCTGCAGGAGTATTTCCAGGCCGCAGGCCGGTTCGCCGAACCGCGCGGATACCGGCCCCAGACCGGCGACGTGGTGATGTACGCCGACGGTAGCCCGCTCGGGTTGCACACCAATTTTGTTGTGACCGTGGACGGCAACGCGATCACCACGGTCGGCGGCAACGAGGAGGGCGGTATCCGTGTGCACACCCTCGATGACGCCGAGATCGCGGGGATCCTCGGGTACGGCCGACCGGCCGCCTAACCGGCGGTGACGCTGCGCCCGGCGCTGTGCAGGTCGTTGCAGGCCTCGATGACACGCTCGCTCATCGACGCCTCGGCCTTCTTCAGGTAGCTGCGCGGGTCGTAGACCTTCTTGTTCCCCACCTCGCCGTCGATCTTGAGCACCCCGTCGTAATTGGTGAACATGTGCGCGGCGAGCGGACGGGTGAAGGCGTACTGCGTGTCGGTGTCGACGTTCATCTTCACCACGCCGTACTTGAGGGAATCTTCGATCTCGGACTTCAGCGAACCCGACCCGCCGTGGAAGACGAAGTCGAAAGGCTTTGCGTCACCTGACAATCCGAGCTTGGCGGCGGCCACCCGCTGCCCCTCGGCAAGCACCTCGGGCTTGAGCACCACATTGCCGGGCTTGTAGACGCCGTGCACGTTTCCGAACGTGGCCGCCAACAGGTAGGCACCGTGCTCGCCGGCGCCCAGCGCGTCGATGGTCTTCTCGAAGTCCTCCGAGGAGGTGTAGAGCTTCTCGTTGATCTCGGCCTCGACACCGTCTTCTTCGCCGCCGACCACACCGATCTCGACCTCGAGGACGATCTTGGCCGCCGCGGCGAGCTTCAAGAGCTCCTGCGCGATGGTCAGGTTCTCGTCGATGGGGACGGCCGAGCCGTCCCACATGTGCGACTGGAACAACGGATTGCGGCCGGCGGCGACCCGCTCGGCGGAGATGGCCAGCAGGGGCCGCACATAGGTGTCGAGCTTGTCCTTCGGACAGTGGTCGGTGTGCAGGGCGACGGTGATCGGGTACTTCTCGGCGATCACATGGGCGAACTCGGCCAGTGCGACGGCCCCGGTCACCATGTCCTTGACGCCGAGCCCCGAAGCGAACTCCGCCCCTCCGGTCGAGAACTGGATGATGCCGTCACTGCCCGCATCGGCAAAACCCTTGATGGCGGCGTTGATCGTCTCCGACGATGTGCAGTTGATGGCCGGGAATGCGAAGGAATGCTCCTTGGCCCGAGCCAGCATCTCGGCGTAGACCTCAGGCGTGGCGATCGGCATTGACTTGTCCTTCCATCTGGACGCGGGTTATCGCAGGTGAAGACCGGTGGTGGGGCCCAGGTACCCTAGGGAGTCGTGATCGACATCGCCCTCCCTGAGGCTACGACCAATCTGGCGCTCATGCCGGATTTCATGGATCCACTGCACCTCATCGGATCCTTCGGCACCTGGGCCCTGGTGGGCATCCTCGTCGTCGTCTTCGTCGAGTCCGGGGTGCTGTTCCCGGTCCTTCCCGGCGACTCGTTGTTGTTCGTCGCGGGCATGCTCGCCGCGGGCACCGCCGCCCAGGGAACGGCAGTGGACGCCAACTTCGCACTCTGGCAGCTACTGGTGTTCATCCCGCTGGCAGCCATCCTCGGCGGCCAGGCGGGCTACCTCATCGGCCGGTTCATCGGCGTCGAGATGTTCAAACCCGACGCCCGGATCCTCAAGCAGAAGTACCTCGACGAGGCCCACGCGTTCTTCGAGCAGCGCGGCCCGTTCGCAATCGTCATCGCCCGGTTCGTGCCGATCGTGCGCACCCTGGCGCCGATCGTCGCCGGCGCCGCCAAGATGCGTTATTCGGTGTTCACCACGTTCAACGTGCTGGGCGCAATCGTGTGGGGTGTCGGCCTCGTCCTGCTCGGCTACTGGCTGGGCCAGTTCGAGATCATCCAGAAGCTGCTCGAGCCGATCTTCATCCTGATCGTCGTGGCCTCGGTGGCGCCGATGTTCTACGAGTGGTTCAAGCGCCGCCGGGCCGCCAAGAAGGGCACCGAGCAGGTTCAGCCGAACCCCTAACCGAAGCCCAACGCGGCGGCCAGTTCACGAAGGGCCGGACGCGGATCGGCCGTCGGGTTCTCCCCCAGTGCCTGAACGACGACGTGGTCGGCGCCGGCATCCAGGTGGGCCGTGATCACCGCCGCCGCCTGATCCGCCGAACCCATGCCGACGAGTCCGCGCGCCAGCCGGTCCGAGCCGCCCCGCACCAGGTCGGATTCGTCGAAACCCTGCCGCAGCCACGAGTTTCGGTAGTTGGGCAGCCCGCTGTAGACCTCAAGGTGCTTGTGCGCCCGAGCCAGCTGGTCGGCGTCGTCACCCCCGATCGCGACGGCCTGCTCGGACACCACCCAGCGGTCCGGACCGAGGAGCTCGCGCGTCGTCGCGGTGTGATCGGGCGTGACCAGGTAGGGATGTGCGCCGTCGGCGTGGGTGCCGGACAGCTCGATCATCTTCGGGCCGAGTGCGGCCAGCAGTCGGGGCGGGCGCCCGACGCCCGGTTCGATCTGCTCGGGCACCGCGGCCATCCGCTCCAGGTAGGTGCGCATGGTGGCCAGGGGCTTGGCGTAGGTGCCACCCAGTCCGTGCTCGACGAGAGGTCCGTGGCTGACGCCCAGGCCGAGCACGAACCGGCCCGGGTAGAGCGCTGTGAGGGTGCGTGCCCCCGATTCGGCGGCTGACGGCACCCGGACGTGAATGTTGGCGATGCCGGTGCCCACCACGAGTCGTTCGGTGGCAGCCAGGAACGCCGCCGACTGGGTGAGAGCTTCCTTGCCGACCACCTCCGGAAGGAACAACGAGCCGAAGCCGAGAGCTTCGATGTCCCGCGCAACCTGCTGCGCGTCCGGCATCGACCAGGTGTCGCTGGCCCACCACACACCGATCCGGCTCGGGAAATCGATCTTGGCTCGTGTCACTGACCACTCCTCAATTCACTCGGTTCGTTGTGTTCGTGATGAATACGGCCACCAGTGTCCGCCAGTGGTGTGCCGGTGCCGCCCCAGCGTTGGGCGATGATCTCGGCCGCGATCGACACCGCGGTCTCTTCGGGCGTCCTGGCGCCCAGGTCCAGTCCGATAGGACTCGACAATCTCGCGAGCTCTTCGCCGGTCAGGCCGACTTCGCGCAGCCGGGCCATCCGGTCGTCGTGGGTGCGCCGCGAGCCCATCGCACCGATGTAGCCGATCTCAGGCAGTCGCAACGCCACTTCGAGCAGCGGCACGTCGAACTTCGGATCGTGCGTGAGCAGGCAGATGACCGTGCGGCCGTCGATCGCGCCGGCGGCGGCCTGCGCGGCCAGGTACCGGTTGGGCCAGTCGACGACGACCTCGTCTGCGGTCGGGAACCGGGCCGCGGTGGCGAAGACGGGGCGCGCGTCGCACACCGTGACGTGGTAGCCCAGCAGTGACCCCTGGCAGGCCACGGCCGCCGCGAAGTCGATGGCACCGAAAACCAGCATTCTCGGCGGCGGCGCGAAGCTCGCGACGAACACCTCCATGCCCTCGCCGCGGCGCTCGCCGTCGGGGCCGAACGTCAGCACCGCGCTGCGGCCGGTGTCGAGCAGACCGCGCGCATCATCGGTGATCGCGCTGTCCGCACGGGTCGAGCCGAGTGTGCCGGTGACCTCGCCGGTGCGGATGACCAGTCGGCGGCCCAGCCATGCCGGATCGGGATGTGCGATGACCGTCGCGGTCGCGACAGGTCGATGGGCCTCGATGTCGTCGACCAGAGCTTCCAGTTCTGGGAATGTCCGCTTCGACACCGGCTCGACGAACACGTCGAGGATGCCGCCGCAGGTCAGTCCCACGGCGAAGGCGTCATCGTCACTGACTCCGTATCGCTGCAGCACCGGGATGCCCTCGGCAACGACCTCACCGGCGAGTTCGTACACCGCACCTTCGACGCAGCCCCCGGATACCGAGCCGGTCACCGTGCCGTCGGGGGCCACCACCATCGACGCCCCGGCAGGCCGCGGTGCGGAACGGAACGTGCGCACCACCGTCGCGAGGCCCACGGTGCCACCGGCACGCCAGACCGACAGTGCATCGGCGAGCACGTCTCTCACGATGACAAACGTAGCCCGGGCTGGGCACATGCTCAGTTTCGGGGCACTGGTCCCGATGGCAAGTCAGCTACCGACTGCATGCAGATGGCGTTCGTGCACGTCGAGGCCGTAGATCGCAGCGCGGGTCGCCGCACTGTGGTCGCCTCGTTGGATCGCCTGAAACAGATCGTTGTGGAAATCCCGGTACGTGTCCTCGGGAGTGCTCATACAGAACGCGCCGTGGGCCGGGTCGCGCATAGCATTTTCGAAAGAGCTGTAGAAATCGAGCAGCAGCGTGTTGTGCGACGCGCGGGCCACCCCGATGTGGAAGGCGACGTCGTGGTCGATGAATGCGTCCAGGTCGGCGTCGGCCTGTGCGGACCGACGTCCCTGAAGGGCGACGCGCAGCGCATCGATATCGGCCGCCGAGCGGTTGGTCGCAGCTTCACGCGCGGCCAGCACTTCGAGCGTATGACGCACCAACTGAACCTCGTCGCGATCCGCGGTATCGACCAGGCGCTGCAGCGCAACTGTCGTCTCGTCCTCGGCGACCACGTAGGTGCCGTCGCCCTGTCGCGATTCGAGCAAGCCGAGCTGGACGAGCGACCGCACCGCCTCGCGGACCGATGGGCGGCTCACCCCCAGTGCCTCAACAAGTTTCGCCTCGGTAGGGATCTTGCACCCGACCGGCCAACTGCCCTTGCGAATCTCGTCGCGCAATCTGTCGACGACGACGTCGACTATGGAGGTCCGTGCGACCCGTTCCATCTACAACTCACCTACTTCACTGTGCGCACACCATTGTTGTCTGACAAATTGCCCGATGGCGCGCAGATCTCGATGAGCGAGACTACTCGGACAGGGTGTGCGCTGCTTCCATCAACATCCACCCCGAAACCTGAACTGACAGATCACGTTCCGGGATCGCCGACGCGTTCACCGCGCCGTCGACAAACTGCGCTTCCTGACCTTCGGCCCCGGGCACCTCAGCGGTGCGGTCCCAGAACGGTCCGAACAACGGGAGTCCGTCGACGTTCTGGCGATTGTCCCATGCCGCCTGTGCGGACTTGAGCACGAGCGACCGGGACGTATCACGCGCGGACTGATCTTGCGCATCCTCCCCCGGCAACATGGTGGCCACCAGCGCCAGGTACCGCGCCAGGATGCTGTTGAACAACCCACCGTCGCCCCCGCCGGCGCCCTTGATGACACCGTCGGTGGCCATTTCCTTGTCCACCGCCGTCACCAGACGACGGACCCGCTCGGCGTGCCGGGTGTCGCCGGTCCGCACCGCCAGTTCGACCTCCAGGCCGAGCACCACGCCCTGGCAGTAGGTGTACTGCGCACGCACCATCGAGCCGGCCTTGATGCCGTCGAACACCAGGTGGGTCTCCGGATCGATCAGGGTGTCGTCGATCCAGTCCGCCATCTGCTGGGCCCGGCGCAGGCGGTCGTCATAACGCGCCAGGAAGATACCCGCCGGGCCATTGGCCGGGGCGTTGAAGAACTGGTCCTGCTTGCGCCATGGGATGCCGCCGCCGTCCTCGGGCACCCAGGCATCGACGAACTGCGCGCACAGCTTCCTGAGCGCATGGGCTTTTTCCACCCCGACCAGGCGACCGGCCCGCTCCAGGGCCAATGCCAGCCAGGCCATGTCGTCGTAGTAACTGTTGGTCCAGGACAGGTTGTTGCGCATCCAGTGTCCCCGGATCTGCCGCTCGATACGGGTTTTCCGCTCGGGCTGCGGATCCCGCACCTGCGCGTCGACCAGGGTGTCCAGCAGATGCGCCTGCCACCAGTAGTGCCAGGTTCCGAACTTTCGGTACTTCTTGGTCGCCGGCCAGGCCACCACTCCGAGTTGGGTACCCGGCAGACCCCAGAGCTTCGTCAGGTGTCGCTGGGTGATCGCAGCTTCGGCGCTGGCCGCACGGTTAGCCCATAGCTGATCCATGTTGACGATCCTGCCTTACCCGGCCTTCGAATTGTCGGCATGTCGAGCAGTTTCCGGGCCTGCGTCAGGTCAGGATGGGTGGTCCGCCGAGCGCACCACCCGGCCATCGTGCAGGACCAGCAGCCGCTCGGGATGACCGGCCACCGCCTCGGCCGGGTTTGCCGCGGCGATCACGACCAGGTCAGCTCGGCTGCCGGCTTGCACGCCGTAATCAGCGAGCCCGAGTGCGCCGGCTGCCGAGTCGGTGACCAGTGACGCCGCGTACTCGAGTTCGCCGTCGGTCATCAGGCCGCCTTCCAGACCGATAATCGTGGCTCGTTCGAGCATGTCGCCGGTGCCGTACGACCACCACGCGTCACGGATGTTGTCCGACCCGGCGAATACCACTACGCCGTGGTCACGCAGCCGTAGGACTGGTGGCATGGTCCCGGCCGGACCGTTCGTCATCAGCGATACCCCGGCGGTGGCCAGCGCCGTCGCGGTCCGGTCGACGGCGGCCTCGTCGACCTGGCCCAGGCAATATGCGTGACTGACCGTCACTTTGCCGCCGAGCCCAAGGGTTTTCGTCCGCTCGGCGATCGCGTGGAGTTGTCGGGTGCCGAGTTCGCCACCATCGTGGAGGTGGATGTCGATACCTGCCCCGTGCCGTTCGGCCAAACCGAACACCACGTCGAGTTGGCCGTCGACATCGCCGTCGAACCCGGCGGGATCGAGACCGCCGATCAGATCGGCCCCCTCGGACAAGGCCGCGTCGAGCAGGTCGGGCACACCGGGGGCGGTGACGACACCGCTCTGCGGAAACGCCACCAGTTGGATACTCAGCTTGTCTCGCAACGATTCACGGACTTCGAGCAGCTGATGCAGCCCGTCGAGATTCGCATCGGGATCGATGTCGACGTGCGATCGGACGTGCCCGGTACCCAGCGACACCATGTGCTCGGCCAACGCGGTCGCGCGGGCGGTCACGGGCACCCCGATCCGGGCGCGCAGTTCACGTTCGTTGGCAATGCGTTCCCGCAACGACCCCGATGCGACGTGCGGCTGCCACGGCGCTCCCCAGAAGGTCTTGTCCAGATGGCAGTGCCCGTCGACGAATGCGGGCATCACCAGGGCGCCGCCGCAGTCGACGACGTGCCGACCGGATCGCGCCGGTGTCGAATCGGGTTGTCCTCGATCGACGATCGCCTCGATTCGTCCGTCTCGCAGCGTGATATCGACCCGACGGCCGTCGGGCAGTGTGACGTCGACGAGCGCGTCGAGCGCCGGGCCGGTCATGACGGCTCCGAAGTGAGCGGTTGCGGGTTCGCGAAAATGCCTCGGTTCCACGGCAATCGGGTACCGAGCAGGCCGTCGACACTGAATCGGCCGGCACCGGTGACGATTAGCAGCAGCATCGGGGCTGCCAGGGCGAGCACCAGCTCGAATCCGCCCTTGGCGACGAACAGCCCGTGGCCCGTGTGTGCGATCAGGAACGCGCCGACCATGGTGGCGAACAGCAGGGCCGCCCAGACCGGTGTGGCCAGGCCGATGATCAACCCGATGCCACCCGCCAATTCGATGGTGGCGGCAACCACTGCCGACAGCTCAGGGGCCGGGGCGCCCATGGCCGCGAAACCCTGCTGGGTCGCGGCGATCCCGTTGGTGACGAACTTCTGCCACCCGTGGGCCACGAAGATGGCACCGAGCCCCACGCGGGCCAACAAGATCAGTACATTGCGGACGGTCATTCTGAAAGTGCTCCGTTTCTTGGGTTTTCATCGTGAGCGCAGGATGGCGGCGACCTGAAGCTGGCCGAGTCGCTCGGCGTTGTCAAGCGTGGTGCGCCCCGAGCCGTCTCGAATCGACTGATCGGCCCCGGCGTCCAGCAGCGCGCGCACCACCTGCTGGTACTTGACGGACCCGTCGCCGTACACGATGGCCTCGTGCATCGCTGTCCATTGCGGCTTGTTGACATGGTTCACGTCGACACCGGCGGCGATCAGTCGTTGCACCGTGCTCACATGGCCGTGTTCACTCGCGGGAATCAGCGCGGTCCCGCCGTAGCGGTTGACGCTGCGCACGTCGGCACCGTGAGACAACGTCAGTTCGAGGATGTCGTCGAGACCTTCGGCTCCGGCGTACAGATACGCCGAATCCTGTAGATCGTCTTTCGCGTTCACGTCGGCGCCGGCCTCGATCAGTGCCCGCGCAGCATCAGTGGCGCCGTTCTTGGTGGCCGCGACGAGCGGGGTGCGTCCGCGTTCGTCGCGCACCTCGAGGTCGGCACCGCGCCCGATCAGCTCGTGCACCCGAGCTGCGTCGTTGTTCGTTGCCGCAGTGAGCAGGTCGCTGCCGGGCACGGGCGCCACCGTGGTGGCGACGGTCGCGATGTCAGGAGTGGCGCAGCCTGCGGCGGTCGCGGCGATCACGGCAAGCGCGGCCGCGGCACCGCTGAAGATGCGAGGGGAATCAGGCATGGTTCCAACCTGCCTCGTGGGAGCCATAGTGTCCAAGACGCATTTCTCATCGCGGCAATAGACGTCACCTATACATTGGGCCGATGGAGTTGCGTCACCTCCGGTACCTACTGGCCGTCGCCGACCACGGCAACTTCACCCGCGCCGCCGAGGCCCTGCACGTGTCGCAACCCACCTTGTCGCAGCAGATCAAGCAGCTCGAACGGGAAGTGGGAGTCCCCCTGCTCGACCGCTCGGGACGCACCGTCCGGCTCACCGATGCCGGCGAGGCCTACGCCCAGCACGGACGACTGGCCCTGCAGGATCTGGACGCCGCCGAGCGGGCGGTCCACGATGTCCACGACCTGAGCAGGGGCCACCTGCGGATCGCGATGACACCGACCATCACCGCTTATCTCATCGGTCCGCTCGTGCGCCAGTTCCATGCCGAGCATCCCGGCGTCACCCTCACCGTCATCGAGACCACTCAGGACCTGATCGAAGCCGACCTGATCGCCGACCGTATCGACCTGGGCATCGCCTTCGCCGGCAACCACGCCGCGGGTGTGGCCACATCGGCGCTCTTCACCGAGACCCTCAGCCTGGTCGTGGGCGCCGCTCATCCCCTCCACCCGCGCGCCACGACGTTCGCGATCGCAGACCTGCCCACCCAACCGTTGGCGTTGCTCAGCCGAGACTTTGCGACACGCAACTACATCGACGAGTTCTTCGCCGCCCAGAACGTGAAGCCCCACATCGCGATCGAGGCGAACTCCATCAGCGCGCTGATCGAGTTCGTGCGCCTCGGCACGCTCGCCACGGTATTGCCGGACGCGATCACGCAGGCGCAGGCCGACCTTCACCCGATCCGGCCCGATCCACCGCTACCATCACGCGAGGTCGTGCTCCTACACCGGTCAGCGGGATATCAGTCGGCCGCAGCGCGGGCGTTCAGCGCGATTGCGGTGCACTACTCCAACCAGTACAAGTCATAGATGCCAGCTATCACTCCAATGGAAACTAAGTATTGGACGCTATAGCAATTCGCGCGCAGGGTGGTTGATACACCGCCAGTCACCCACGGCCGGCTCCCATCGAAGGGATGAACCCATGCACGCGCAGTTCGACCCGACCGCCCGACAGGCCCTGGCCATCGCAGCGGTCGAGGCCAAGACCCGCAAGGATCTCACCTGGCAGCAGATCGCCGACGCTGCCGAGCTCTCAACGGCATTCGTGACCGCTGCCGTCCTCGGTCAGCACGCGCTGCCTGCCGAGTCGGCCGTCGCGGTTGCCGCATTACTGGGTCTCGACGACGACGCGGCAATGCTGCTGCAGACCATCCCGACCCGCGGTTCGATCCCCGGCGGTGTCCCCACCGATCCGACGATCTACCGCTTCTACGAGATGCTTCAGGTCTACGGCACGACGCTCAAGGCGTTGGTTCACGAACAGTTCGGCGACGGCATCATCAGCGCGATCAACTTCAAGCTCGATGTGCGTAAGGTCGCCGATCCGGAGGGCGGGGAACGCGCCGTGATCACGCTCGACGGCAAATACCTTCCCACCAAACCTTTTTGATCGAGTCCGATATCGAGGAGGTCTCATGGACTTCGCACAACACACCATCGACATCGCGCGCCGGAACGTCGCCGAGGGCGGCCGTCCGTTCGCAACCGTCATCGTCAGAGACGGTGAGATCCTGGCCGAGAGCCCGAACCTGGTTGCCCAGACCCATGATCCCACCGCCCACGCGGAGATCCTCGCGATCCGCAAGGCGTGCACGAAGCTGGGCACCGAGCACCTGACAGGTGCCACGATCTATGTCCTGGCCCAGCCCTGCCCGATGTGCCTGGGATCGCTCTACTACTGCTCGCCGGACGAAGTCGTGTTCCTGACCACCCGGGACGCGTACGAACCACATTACGTCGACGATCGAAAGTACTTCGAGCTGAACACGTTCTACGACGAGTTCGCCAAGCCGTGGAATGAGCGGCGCCTGCCGATGCGCTACGAACCGCGCGATGCCGCGGTCGATGTCTACAAGCTCTGGCAGGAGCGCAACGGTGGCGAACGCCGGGTGGCCGGAGCTCCCACCCCTACCAGGCCTGCGTAAAATCCGCGTGGCGAGTGATCCACGCGTGCATGGCAATTCCCGCAGCGACACCGGCGTTGATGCTGCGGGTCGAGCCGAACTGGGCGATCGAGACCGTGACGGCCGCCCCGCCCTGCGCCTCCGGCGTGATGCCCGGACCTTCCTGACCGAAGATCAGCAGGCAGTCGCGGGGTAATTCGGTCTGCTCCAGCCGCACGGCGCCGGGCACGTTGTCCACCGCGACGACGGTCAGCCCGGCGTCGGCGGCGAACGCCAGCAGTTCGGCGGTGCTGTCGTGGTGACACAACCGCTGATAGCGGTCAGTGACCATGGCTCCCCGCCGGTTCCAACGGCGCTTGCCCACGATGTGCACGGTGTCGACCGCGAAGGCGTTGGCGGTGCGAACCACCGCACCGATGTTGGCGTCGTTACCGAAGTTCTCGATCGCGATGTGCAGCCGATGCCGCCGCCGGTCGATGTCGGCGATGATCGCCTCCCGGGTCCAATACCGGTAGGCATCAACGACATTGCGGGTATCGCCGTCGCGCAGCAGGTCCGGATCGTAACGCGCGGCCTCATCCCCGGCGGGCAGAGCGCCCGTCCAGGGGCCCACGCCCGGGCTCACGCCCCACTCGGTCGGGCCGACGGCGTCAGCCACCGGTGGTCCACAGGGCCGCGTGCGTGCCGATCACCGAAACCGACGCGTAGAGCAGCGCCGCCGTCATCTCCCCCTGGGTGCACAGCGAAGCCCGGACGTTGACCGCCTCACGGCTGGCTTCCGGCAGGAGCAGCACCGACGAGCCGTACACCGAGCAGAGATGACTGAGTCCCGGCGGCGGCAGCGTAGGGCCGGCCACCACCATCAACGGCCCGCCACGTCCCGCCGAATCCTCCGCGTAACGCTTTGCCGCACCGGCGATTTCAAGGCCGAGCAGCATGTAGCCCTTGCCGCTGAAAGCCGTGGGGTCACCGATCGCCGTCGGTGCCAATTGCCCGCCGTCGGCACTGAACCCGTCCACGCTGGAGGTCTTGACGGTGATGCCGGTGTCGTTGACATCAGTAGGCAGCATTCCCACCGGGAAGGCCGCCGGGTAGGCCACGGTGGTCTTGGGGATGCGCTCGCGCGGCGAGTACACGTAGACCCCGCGTACCTGGCTCTGGTCGCGTTGCGGCCCCAGACAGACTGTGCCGCTGAGCTTGTCAGGAGCGGAAGCGGACAGCGGCCGGATGCCCAGGTTGGTCATCGCGTCGCAGCCGTGGAGTGCGTCGGCCTCGATCGGATGCGCCAGGGCACCGTACAGACCGAACCGGATGTCCTCGGGTTTGGCGTGGGCGTCGCCGGCAGCCGAACCCTCGACGTCGACCAGCACGTGGTCAGAGTCGAATCGAAGATTCGACACCGTCAGGTTCCAGCCGAGGATGTCGAGCGACTTGCCGAGCGCTGCAGTCGAAGCCTCGTACGTGCGTCCCGGTTCATCGGATGTGCAGCCCGCGGTGACGACGAGAAGTACCGCCATCACCGCCGCGATCAGCGCCCGCACTGCCACGTCAGTTCTGTCCTAAGTTCTCCCACGACCTTTTCCCACTGCTTTTGTCATGGCGCGCACCAGGTTTCGCGGAGCCATCCGGCCCCCGGTGGTGAGCACCTTGTACTGCAGGCCGGGCACGATGACCACTTTGCCTGCGGCCACGTCGGCCAGGCATTCGCGCACCACGTCCTCGACCTGCAGCCACAGGAACGACGGTGTGCCCGCCATGTCGATGCCCGCACGGGCATGAAACTCGGTGTGGACGAACCCCGGGCACAGGGCATGCACCCCGACCCCGGTACCGCCGAGCCCGTTGGCCAGCCCCTCCGTGAACGAGACGACCCAGGCCTTCGACGCCGAGTAGGTCGACCCGCGCCCCGGCACCAGACCGGCGACGCTGGCCACATTGATGACGGTGCCGCGCCCGGCCTCGATCATCGACGGCAGCGCGGCATGCGTCAATTCCATCACCGCGGTGACGTTGACATCCAATTGAGCCTGGAGCTTGGCGAGGTCGGCGGTCCAGAATTCACCCGAGGTGCCGAAGCCGGCGTTGTTGACCAAGACCTGCACCCCGGCACGCAGCCGGTCGGCGACCTTGGCCCGGTCCGCGGCGGACGCCAGGTCCGCGGGGAGTACTTCGACGTCTACGCCGACCTCGTCGCGCAGTTCGGCGGCGAGTTGTTCCAGCCGTGCCGCGTCACGGGCCACGAGGACGAGGTCATAACCGTCGCGCGCGTACCGGCGGGCGAATCCGGCGCCGAGCCCGGAGGTCGGTCCGGTGATCAGCGCGAGGGGACGAGGCACGACCTAGAGGGTACTTATCTGCTCTGTTACGCCGGCTAGCGCTGGTAGTGCGGTGCGTGGCGCCCGTTGCGGGCCGGCGGCGGGGTGCGACGGATCGCATCCGGGCGGCCCGGCTCCTGCCGCGGCTGGGTGTAGCGGCTCACGTCGCCACGTCCGGGTGCCGCATCGGCCCGGCCCGGCGGCAGTTCGCGACGTCCGGCCGGGGTCGGCGCCAACGGGCGGCTGGGCGAGCTGGCGCGACGGGCCAGTGCAGCCTGGCTGCCCTGACCGGACTGTGGTGCCACGCCGTTCTGCGGAACCGGGGGCAGTACCCGCAGCAGGTCGTTGAACTGACGCACTGTGCGCAGACCCTCGTCCCACTGGGCACGGGTGCTCGTGACCGGCATGCTGACGAGCGTCCAGTTCTGCTCGTTCCACATGATCTCGGCACAGTCGGGAGCCGTGTGGGCGAACGTGACCATCCGGCGGTCGCACGCGCGACGGGCGGCATCGAGGTTGGTGGAGTACACCATCCGCGGACCGATCGCACCGAGCAGCCAGATGTCGCTCTCCCGGGGCTCCTTGATGCCCTTGAGCCGCAGATCGACGACGACGTTCGTGCCGACCTTGCGGTGCAGCGCTATCACTGTCGCGACTTCTTCGATGTCAAAGATGAACACCGCCTCGCCACGAATCTGGCCGAGGACGACGTTCTTGGCCGTGACGTCACCGACGGTCGACATCACCCCGCGCTTCCAGCGCTTGAGGATCTCGTGCGACTCGTGCTCGTAGTCGAAGCCATGCGACTTCGCCCACGACTTGCGGCGCCGTCCCAACCCACGCCGACGGTCGATGTCGACGTACAGCAATACGGCCGCACCCACGAAACAGAGTGCGGACAGCGTGAACCAGAGCGGGACCATCGGGCCTAGCCTACTTGTTGACGGCGGAAATGCCCCCACCTTGTGAGGTCACAACCCGGTTACTGGTGATCAGAGCGCTGTGACCGGCACTCTTCGAGGTAGGTCACGATGGCGTTCGTGAGCCCCCGCCGGGCCACATCGAGGTCGGTATAGGTGCCGAGTTGACGCTCGGAGGTGATGCCGCGCATTGCGCCGGGAATGAAGGATGCCACTTCACGGACCCGCTCGGGGTCCACGTCGAGGTCGGCGAAGGCCTGCTGACAGGTCTGCAACCAGCTCTGCCCCCACGACGAGAGTTCGCCGGCAGTCTTCGGGTAGAGCCGCTCGAGTTCGGCGTGGTCCCGCGGTAGGGCCGCGCGCAGGTTCTCGATCGCCCGCGAATCGCTGGCCGTCAGACCGTCATAGAGCAGGTCGATGATGCCGGCGACGCGCTGCCGCAGCGGCGCACCGTCGTCGCGCTGGCTCAGCATGCCTGCCCGGCGTTCAGCGGTGCGCTGCAGGACGGCCGCCCAGAAGCCGTCGATGTCGCCGAACTGGTACTTCACCGCGCCCCAGGTGGCACCGATCTCTTTGGCGATCCGGTTGGCCGACACCGCTCCCGGGTCGCCGGTGGCCAGCGCCTTGCGCGCGGCTTCCAGCATGTTCTCCCGCGTGGCCAGACCGCGTCGGTTGGTCCGCCGCGCACCCGCCTCGGTCTCGGTCATCTCGAGAGATTACCCCGTTTTCACAGAACCCTCTTCCAAAGTTTCACAGATCCTCCTACGATTCCGGTCATGGCTAAACCACCGTTGTCGATGAAACCGACGGGATGGTTCCAGGTCGCCTGGTCCGACCAGGTCGAAGTGGGTGCCGTGCATGCCATGAAGTACTTCGGCGAGGAGATGGTCGCCTGGCGCTCGGAAGCCGGGCAGGTGACCGTGATGAACGCCTACTGCGAGCACCTCGGGGCCCATCTCGGATTCGGCGGCCAGGTCGTCGGCGAGGTCATCCAATGCCCGTTCCACGGCTGGCAGTGGAATGCCGAGGGCCGTAACGTCTGCATCCCCTACCAGGACCGGCCCAACCGTGGCCGCCGGATGCGCACCTACCCCGTCACCGAGCGCAACGAGGCCATCTATATCTGGCACGACATCGAAGGGCGTGAGCCGTTCTTCGAGGCGCCCGACGTGTTCGCGTCGTTCGCCGACGGCAGCAGCGTCGCCGACTACTACCCCCAGCAGCGACTCGTTCGTGCCGGGCTCGAACTGCATCCGCAGTACGTGCTGGAGAACGGCGTCGACTTCGCCCACTTCAAATACGTTCACCAGACCCCGATCGTGCCGGTGTTCACCCGACACGACTTCGCCGCGCCGATCTCCTATGTCGACTTCACGATCACGTTCGAGGGCGATGACCAACAGTCGATCGACGATGTGCGCAGCGGTGTCGAGGCCATCAACGGCGGTCTGGGCATCGCGGTGACCAAGAGCTGGGGCATGATCGACAACCGCACCATTTCGGCGGTCACCCCTGTCGACGAGTCAACCTCCGACGTGCGATTCATGGTCTACATCGGCCGAACCCCCGGGAAAGATTCGGATCGTGCAGCCGAGCGCGCCGCCGAGTTCGGCGACGAGGTGATCCGCCAGTTCACCCAGGACATCCACATCTGGTCGCACCAGCGCTACTCCGATCCCCCGGCGCTGGCCACCGCCGAGTACGAGGGCTTCACCGCAATCCGCAAGTGGGCCATGCAGTTCTATCCGGACGGTCTGGGCGGATCCGCCGCAGACCTGGCAATTGTGAGGAAAAAGGACACCCTATGACTGAGAAGATCCGGGTTTTCCAGGTCGCCACCGGCAATGTCGGCACGGAGATGATCAAGCGCATCGGCAAGAGGCCCGATCTCGAACTGATCGGATTGCATTGCTACACACCGGAAAAGGTCGGGCGCGACGCCGGCGAGATCGCCGGCATCGATCCGATCGGGGTGACGGCCACCGGCTCGATCGACGAGATCATCGCGGCGCGTCCGGACGTGTTGACCTTTCACGGGGTCTTTCCCGACGAGGACCTCTACGTGAAAGTCCTTGAGGCCGGGATCGATATCGTCACCACCGCGGACTGGATCACCGGCTGGCACCGCGACACCAATCACCCGCACCCCTCCGGCAAGCCGGTGTCGCAGTTGCTCGCCGAGGCGTGCGAGAAGGGTGGGTCGACGTTCTATGGCACCGGTATGAACCCGGGCCTCAACCAGATCCTGGGCGTGGTGTGCTCGGCCGATGTCGCCGAGATCGAGAATGTCACCACCATCGAATCCGTCGACGTGTCATGCCATCACAGCAAGGACACCTGGATCGAGGTCGGCTACGGTCTGCCCGTCGACGACCCGTCGATCCCGGGCAAACTGCGCAAGTACACCGAGGTGTTCGCCGACAGCGTGTTGATGATGGCCGACTGCTTCGGATTGGAACTCGACGAGGTCAAGTTCACCTACGAGCTCGGCGCCTGCACCAAGGACGTCGACCTCGGCTGGTACACGCTGCCCAAGGGATCCCTCGGCGGCAACTACATCAAGTACCAGGGCATGGTCGACGGTGTCCCGCGCGTCGAGACCCATCTGGAATGGCAGATGACCCCGCACACCGATCCGAGCTGGGACATCAAGGGCTGCTACATCACTCAGATCAAGGGCGATCCCTGCGTCTACAACAAGCACATGATCTTCCCGAAACCCGGTGTGGACCTGTCCGATCCGGCCTCATTCGCGTCGATCGGCATGACCGTGACCGGGCTCCCCGCGCTCAACGCGATCGCGTCGGTGGTCAAGGCGCCGCCGGGGTTGTTGACGAGTGTCGACGTGCCGTTGCGCGGCTTCGCCGGCCGGTTCAACATCTAACTGCCGGGAACATCGCGGCGGCGAGCTCAAGGATCTCGGCGCGATCGGCGGACACGATGACGCCGGCCTCGATGGCCCGATCCAGGGCCGCGATGAATTGGTCCAGATACTCGGCGCTGCCTCCCGGGTAGAGCTCACCCAGCTTGGTGGCGTCGAACGGCTCACCTGATCCGAAGAGAAACGACATGGGGCTCTCGTCAGGGGCAAGACCCGACGTCCGGGCAATCGGGACATCGACCCATGGGGTGCGGACTCCGCCCACGGCAATACCGTTCGCGTCCAGCACGAAACGAGCCGGTTCGGCGTCGGTCAGCTCCAGTGGAGGCATTGGCGCGGGCGCCTCGCCCGCACGGACCCAGCGGGCGAGGCTCGCGACCGCGCCCTGCAGCACGTAGTGGTGTTGCGGGGCGAAATTTGTGAAGTACGACAACTCGACGCCCATCAACTCACTCGTGGGTGCATACGCCGCGACGATGTCTTCCAGCGCGGCTGACCCGTCATCGATGAAACCGACGCGCACGGTGTAATTGTCGGCGTGGGACGTTCCGGGAATCTCCCAGGCCCGAAAGTGCGCAGCGTCCGGACGGCGGGCACGGTGATAACCGGACAGATGGCCGTCCACCACGTCGGTTTCGGTGAGCACGGTGAGGACCGGGACCCGCGGATCGTTTCGGAACGGGGCCGGACGAGACGCATTGAGCGCAGTCGCTCCGCCGAGGGCGGCGGCAGGACCAAACCTTGAGTGCACCAGGAAACCGTCGAAGACCTCCGCGACGGGATCGACGTCATTCACGTACGTGGTCAGGAACATCGCCGATTGCGACTCCCCGACGGCCAGGGAGGTTTCGGGCCCAAGACCGTCGATGGCGCCGTCGCGCACGAGGAGGCCGACCTCGGTGAAGATGTCGTAAGCGAAGGCGTCGCCCGGATGATGCAGATCCGAATACCTTTCGGGTTCCTGCGTTTTCAGCGACATTTTGGCGCCGACGAGGCTGTCCCCGCCTTCGACACCCACGTATTGGGCCGACACCGCCACATATGCGTAGCCCGCCCGGACGATTTCGCGGTGTGCCATGAACCACACTGCAGGAGCGTCGATCCCACCACTGACGTTGAGCCACTCGACGAGTGCAACACCGTTGAAATGGGCGGCATCGGTCGGGCGCAGGACCACGATGCGTGTCGTGTAGTTCGCCGAGCCGGGTGGTTCATACGAGTGCGCTGTCCCGGAGACGAAGAACTCCTCGGCTCCGTATCCCAGGTTCGCCAAGTCGTAGGCTCCGAGTAGCAGATTGGGCTTGCCGGGGACCTTGGTGACAGAAGGGATCACCCGTTCATCTTTACGCCTACAGATACGAAACTGCCCATGCTCCGGGGGGAGCATGGGCAGTTTCAATGCCATTCAGCAGGTCGGGTCAGCCCAGGATCAGGCCTTCGCCGTCCGCGCTGACGTTTACGGGCACCACGTCGCCGTCGTGCACCTCTCCGGCCAACAACATCTTGGCCAGCTGGTCGCCGATGGCCTGCTGCACCAGGCGGCGCAGTGGGCGGGCACCGTAGAGCGGGTCGAAACCACGCTCGGCCAGCCACGTCTTGGCAGGCAGCGACACCTCGAGGGTGAGCCGGCGCTGTCCCAGCCGCTTCTGCAGCTGCTGCAACTGGATGTCGACGATCGACACCAGCTGCTCGGGATTCAGTGCGTCGAACAAGATCACGTCGTCGAGCCGGTTGATGAACTCCGGCTTGAACGCCGCCCGCACCGCCGCCATCACCTGCTCCTCGGTGCCACCGGCACCCAGGTTGGAGGTCAGGATCAGGATCGTGTTGCGGAAGTCGACCGTGCGGCCTTGTCCGTCGGTCAACCGTCCCTCGTCGAGCACCTGCAGCAGCACGTCGAACACGTCCGGGTGGGCCTTTTCGATCTCGTCGAACAGCACCACCGTGTACGGACGCCGCCGCACCGCTTCGGTCAGCTGACCACCCTGGTCGTAGCCGATGTATCCCGGGGGCGCACCGACCAGCCGAGCCACCGAGTGCTTCTCGCCGTATTCGCTCATGTCGATGCGGACCATGGCGCGCTCGTCGTCGAAGAGGAATTCCGCCAACGCTTTTGCCAGCTCGGTCTTACCGACACCGGTCGGGCCCAGGAACATGAACGAACCCGTCGGCCGGTTGGGATCGGCCACCCCGGCCCGGGTGCGGCGCACCGCATCCGACACCGCGGTCACCGCGGCCGTCTGGCCGATGACGCGCTTGCCCAGCTCCTCCTCCATGCGCAGCAGCTTGGCGCTCTCACCTTCGAGCATCCGGCCGGCCGGAATACCGGTCCACGCCTCGACCACCTCAGCGATGTCGTCGGGACCGACTTCCTCCTTGAGCATCACGTTCTCGCGTGCCTCGGCCACGGGAAGTGCGGCGTCGAGCTTCTTCTCGACCTCCGGGATGCGCCCGTAGCGCAGCTCGGCGGCCTTGGCCAGATCGCCGTCGCGCTCGGCCCGGTCGGCCTCACCGCGCAGGCTGTCCAACTGCTCCTTGAGCTCGCGGACGATGTCGATGGCGCCCTTCTCGTTCTGCCAACGGGTAGTCAGCTCGGCCAGCTTCTCCTTGTAATCGGCCAGCTCACCGCGCAGCTTCTCCAGGCGTTCCTTGGAAGCGTCGTCCTCTTCCTTCTCCAGCGCCATCTCCTCGATCTCGAGGCGACGGACGAGCCGCTCAACCTCGTCGATCTCGACGGGACGGGAGTCGATCTCCATACGCAGCCGGGATCCGGCCTCGTCGACCAGGTCGATGGCCTTGTCCGGCAGGAACCGCGAGGTGATGTAGCGATCGGAAAGCGTTGCGGCAGCCACCAATGCGGAGTCGGTGATGCGCACACCGTGGTGCACCTCGTAGCGGTCCTTGAGGCCGCGCAGGATGCCGACGGTGTCCTCGACGGACGGTTCGCCGACCAGTACCTGCTGGAACCGGCGCTCCAGGGCAGCGTCCTTCTCGATGTACTTGCGATACTCGTCGAGCGTGGTCGCACCGACCAGTCGCAACTCACCACGGGCCAGCATGGGCTTGATCATGTTGCCCGCATCCATCGCGGATTCACCGGTGGCACCGGCGCCGACGATGGTGTGCAGCTCGTCGATGAACGTGATGACCTGCCCGGCAGACTCTTTGATGTCGTCGAGCACAGCCTTGAGCCGTTCCTCGAACTCACCGCGGTACTTCGCACCGGCCACCATGGACCCGAGGTCCAGAGAGATGACGGTCTTGTCGCGCAGGCTTTCCGGAACGTCGCCGGCGACGATGCGCTGGGCCAGGCCCTCGACGATCGCGGTCTTGCCGACACCGGGCTCACCGATGAGCACCGGGTTGTTCTTCGTGCGCCTCGAGAGCACCTGCACGACGCGACGGATCTCGTTGTCGCGCCCGATGACCGGGTCGAGCTTGCCTTCCCGGGCGCGGGCGGTCAGATCGGTGGAGTACTTCTCCAACGCCTGGTAGCTGCCCTCGGGATCGGGGCTGGTGACCCTGGCGCTACCGCGCACCTTGGTGAAGGCCTCGCGAAGCGCCTCGGGTGAGGCGCCCTGCCCGGTCAGCAGTTTGGCGACCTCCGAGTCGCCGGTGGCCAGGCCGACCATCAGATGTTCGGTGGAGACGTACTCGTCGTCCATCTCGGTGGCCAGCCCCTGGGCCGTGGTGATCGCGGCGAGCGATTCCCGGCTCAGTTGGGGTTGACTGCTTGCGCCGCTGGCGCTGGGCAACTGGTCGAGCAGTCGTTGCGCCCCCGCGCGAATCGTCGCGGGGTCCACGCCGACGGCCTCGAGCAGGGGTGCGGCAATGCCCTCATTCTGAGTGAGCAGTGCCATCAAAAGATGGGCGGGACGGATCTCCGGATTGCCTGCGGAACTGGCCGCCTGCAACGCCGAGGTCAGCGCCGCCTGAGTCTTGGTCGTCGGGTTGAACGAGTCCACGACACCTCCCTTTTTCGATAGAGAAAATGCTTGTCGTGATCTACAACGTAGTCAAGGTTGAGTCTGTTCCGCTCAACTTTGAAAATTTTCGGTGGGCAGACTCGGTGACGTGCACATCGCCGTCGTCGCCGCCTCCGCCCCCAGCCATATGTACCCGCATTTGGCGGTGGTTCACGAGTTGGCGCGCCGCGGCCATCGGGTGAGCTACCTGGTCGGCGGCCATCTGGCCGGCCTGGTGACCCCGACCGGGGCGGACGTCATCTCCTGCACCTCGGTGCTACCGGGCGCGCTCGGAGCACCGACGAGCTTCGACGATGCCGACCCCGTGGCCGGCATGCAGATGTTCCTCGACGAGGCCATCCACGTGCTGCCCCAGCTTCACGCCGCGCTGGATGACGATCGGCCCAACCTCGTGCTCTACGACATCGGCGGCATGGCCGGTCCGGTGGCTGCCGAGCAGTGGGGTGTACCGGCCGCACAGTTGTCGCCCAGCGAAGTGGCATGGGAGGGCTACCACGAGGACATGGCCGAGATCCTCGGTCCGATCCTCGGCAGTCCCAGCGGCCTGGCCTACCGCCAGACGTTCGACGACTGGCTGACCGATTCGCGATCAGGTTTGACGTTCGACGAGGTGACCGGGGTACCGCGACGTTGCCTGGCACTGCTCCCCCGCGTGATGCAGCGCAACGCCGACCGGGTCGGTGATCGCTACCGGTTCGTGGGACCGTGCATCGATCCGCGCCGCGAGGATCCGGGCGACTGGAGCCCGCCGGACGGCGACGGTCCACTGGCCCTGCTGGCCTTCGGCACGGCCTACACCGACCGAGCCGACGTCTACCGCAACGTGATCGGGGCGCTGGACGGGCAGGGCTGGCGCCTGGTGCTGGCCGCCGGCCGCGCCGACGTCGGTCCAGTCCCGCCATGGGTTCAGGTGCACGAGTCCGTTCCACAGCCGGCGGTGTTGCAACAGGCGGACTGCTTCATCACCCACGCCGGAATGGGCTCGTGCACCGAAGGTTTGTGGTTCGGGGTACCGATGGTGGCGATGCCCCAGGCCGTCGATCAGCCGGCCAACGCCGCCCACTTGGAGGCGATCGGCGTCGGCCGTCACCTTCCGGATGATCTACCCGGCACGACGGAGATCCGCGACGCAGTACTCGGCGTCGCGAACGACCAGCAAATCCGGGTGAACCTCGACGCGATTCGCGACGAGATCCGTTCCCATGGCGGGCCCGGACACGCCGCCGATGCCGTAGAGGACGTTGCGACCGGACGTTGGTGAGCACTCAACTCCGAGGCGAGTCGATGCTTGCTAGGTTTTGCTCGGGGACTGCATCGAGAGGGCAGCAATGACAGAAAGCTGGGGTTCGGTGCTTACCGAACTCATCCCGCTGGCACTGGTGGTGGCGCTCTCACCGCTGTCGATCATTCCCGCAGTGCTGGTGCTGCACACCCCTCACCCCCGGCCAGCCGGCCTGGCGTTCCTCACCGGTTGGCTCGTCGGACTGGCCGCGCTGACCACGATCTTCGTCGGCGTCTCCAGCATGCTCGGCGGGCTCAACGCAGCCCCGACCTGGGCCTCGTGGTTACGCATCGTGGTGGGCGCTGCCCTCATCGTCTTCGGCGTCTACCGCTTCCTCACCCGGGCCAAATCCGAACACATGCCGGGCTGGATGACCAAGCTCAGCACGCTCACGCCGGTCAAGGCAGGAGCTGCCGGAGCGGTGCTCACCGTGGTGAATCCCAAGGTGCTGTTCATCTGCGCGGCAGCAGGATTGGCCATCGGTAGCGCCGGCCTGGGGCAACCCGGAGTGTGGGCAGCAGGGCTCTATTACGTGCTGGTGGCCGGATCGACCGTCGCGCTGCCGATCCTCGCGTATGCGGTGTCGGGAGAGCGCTTGGATCCCGCGCTGGTCCGGCTCAAAGACTGGATGGAACGCAACCACGCCGTGTTGGTTGCCGCCATTCTCGTGGTGATCGGCCTGCTCGTGCTCTACAAGGGAATTCACGCACTATAGGCGACGTATTCGGCGCAGGAGACGCTACGGTGTGCGCATGTCCGAATCCGGTTTCGGTGATTTCGAATTCGAGCGGAAGTTCTTTGTCCGCGAATTGCCCGCAGTGGCAGCATCGGATCCCGCACCTGCACTGATCGTCCAGGCATATCTGTTCGCTTCCGACGGATATGCCGTCCGCGTTCGCGTCCAGGGCCCCGCGCCCGCAGAATTGGGCGGCGCTCCCGCCGAACTCGTCGCGACGTTGGGGGACGAATCGCTCGGGACGATGACGGCGAAAGGTCCCGCCGTCGGCGGCACCCGATACGAGGCCGAACGCGAACTCGATCCATTGATCGCGGCGCAGATCGTCGGTCGATCCGAACATGTGATTGCCAAGGTTCGCTATTCGATGTGGCTCGGCGAGGACGGCTGGATCATCGACCAGTTCCTGGGCCGGAACGCACCCCTATTGCTCTCCGAAGTCGAGCGCGGCGGGCCGGTTGTCGATCTGGCCATTCCATCATTCTGCGTTTCCGAGGTTTCCGAGGACGACCGGTTCCGCAATGAATACCTGGCGCACAAGCCATTCGGCACCTGGGCCGACGAATACCGAGATGAACTCGACCGCCGCGGCCCTACCTTCGTGGATACCTTGGGCCAGAATCAGTTCGAGGGCAGCTGAGCAACGAGCCTTCTACCTTCCGCGGCAAGTGAATCCACACCACGGATAGCATCGGCGAAACTGGTGCGGCCGATCTTGGCAGATGCGAAGGAGTCGAATCATCGACAACAGCATTCCACCGGCCGGGCCGCCTGGTTGGTTCGACGATCCATGGAAGCCACGGCAGCGCCGCTACTTTGACGGCCAACAGTGGTCTCCCCACACCGCACCCGCCCCGGTGCCGCCCCCGGACTACGCCGGGGATACCGGCTACCCGTTCGGGGAGCAGGTTCTGGTCCTTCGCACCATCGCGACCGAATACGACGCCAGCATCACCTGCGGGGTAGAGAACGTACGCGGCGAGCAGATCGGGCTAATTCAACCCCGAGCGAGAATTCCGTGGACTACCCGCGCGACCGCCGACCTGCATTTCGTCATGGCTCGCCCTGACGGAACACCGTTGCTGTACTTGACGCGTTACGGAGGGTACAGCGGACATGTCATCCAGGTGAATGATGCCACTGGACACGACTTCGGCTGTTTGCGGCAAGCCGGCTCACGCTGGCGGGTTCTCCGCTTGACAATGGCGTTGGAGTTCAACGGACAGCGTCTCGGGCAGTCCAACATCGCCACCAGCGTGTTGCAGATGAACAAGAAGGTCAGCGAACCCATCTACGGTGCGGCTGACGCGGTGCTCGGCCACGTCGAACGTCGATGGCTGCCGAACTTTGGCTCACGCAACCCGCACTACGACTACACCCTGGACTGCTCGGCGCCAACACCACATCCACTCCCTGCGCTGATGCTGGCTACCGCATTCGCGCACTACATGTATGACCGAATCCAGATGGGCGGCCCACTCGGCGCCGGGGGCCGCACCGGCCGCAAGCAAACAACCAAGCGGCAAACGACTACACGGTGACCGTGTACCGAAATTGGTGCGACGAAGTGCCTCAGCGCGCTGTTAGGGTCTCCTCCAAGACCTGAGTGAATGCCTGCAGATGTGGCACTGGGACCGCGGTCGCCACCAACTGCGAACACGCACAAGGAGAAAAGCATGTCCGGCGAACTGCGAGTGATTACCTCACACGTGCTCGAACTTGCGCAAATGCAGGCTACCGCCGCGGAACAGATTCTCGCGGCTGCCTCTGCATCTCACGGTGTCAGCACGTCAATGGTGGTCAATCACGGTGTGGTCTGCTCAGCGGCCAACGCGGCTGTCGCGGCGGCAGAAGCAGCACGCGCTGCCGCCTGCGCCGGTTTGAACTCCGTCTCGACCAGCCTGTCGAGCAGGCTGGGGGTGGCAGCGTCACGTTACGACCAGTCCGATGCACAAGGGGCTGGCAAACTCGGTAAAGAGATGCATCCACGCTGAGACCACTACCAGCCGGCAACTTCGTCAGCGGTAACGTACGGATCAAAGCCATTTGTCTCGGCTCGCGCCGGCCGTCGATCAGAATCGGGACTTCAGATACGTGACCACACACGATCCGGACGATGAGTTCTTCCACTCCGACGACACGGGTTTGGATGCACTCGACTTCGACACACCACCCCAACCCGACGATGGTGGGTCGGGAATTGACGCACTGCCGGACTACTCCGTAGGTGAAATCGACCAGGGAACCCGCCTCGATGGTGTCGACGACTTCACCAGCGCTGACGTCGAAGACGATGAGGACGACATTTTCGGCGCGGTCGAGACCGACGCGGCTACCGCAGATGAGGCACAGGGCCCCGTGGTCCAGGCGATCAACCCGCCGGGCACCGTCTCGGTGACGGCCTATCTCGGCGGGTCGGTCGCCCAGGTCGATCTGGATCCAAAGGTAACCACCTTGACCGAATCCCAACTGGCTGAAGAGATCCGGTTCGTGGCAAGCGTGGCGGCCACAAAAGCTACGGCTGCCGTGCATGTCGGCGTGGTGAACATGCTCGTCGAGCAGGGCATGGATCTGCGCGACGCGCGGGATTTCGTGGAGACCAACATGCCGTTCGCCACACCGGAACAGGCCCACGAGGCCGACATCGCGCTCATCGCACGCCACACCGAGCGCGAAGACTGACCGAGGGGCGACCATCAACGAAAGCGTGCCACCACCGCCGCAGGCGGGATGGTTTACCGACCCGTGGAACATTCAGCAGATCCGGTACTTCGACGGCCGACAATGGACACCCCACGTGGCAGCTGGTTCGCCGACACGGCCGGCGACCGCGACCCAGGCCCCTGCCCCGCCGCTGATTTCGGGAGGGTACCCATTCGGGGAGCCCACCCTGTTTCTGCAGCCAATCCGCGGTGGATCGGGCTCCGATATCCGTTGCTCGATTACGAACCCGCGCGGGCAACTACTCGCGTTGATCCAACCACTTAAAGCACCCCCCCTGGCGGCTGAGGCAATAAGCGAACTCGTATTCGAGGTCGTTCGGCCCGATGGAACCCAACTGCTGCAGTTCATCCGATCCGTTGGATTCGCGGGTCGTGGCAAACATCGTCTGCACGTTCACGACCCCGACGGCCGTGAACTCGGTTGCCTTCGGCAGACCAGCTCGTATTGGCAATACTTCCGAACCCCCAAAATTTCGTTCGAGCTCGAGTATCAGGACCAATCGCTAGGCGCCACCAAAGTACGTTCCTATATCCCCAAGTTCACCAAGTTGGAACTCGACGAACCGATCTACGACACCAGTGCAGAGATCGGGCGGGTACATAGTCAACGGAACCAATCCAAGCTCGAAGCCATGTTCATGTACGCGACCTTCGATTACCGGCTCGACTGTGCGCATCCCACGTCCCCACCAATTCCTACGCTGCTGCTGGCGACCACTTTTGCACATTTTCTGTATGACCAGCTCGATTCGCTAGCGCCGTTCTCGCGGTGGGCCCGATGAGTGTGCCGTCAGCCTGGGCACCAGCCGTCAGTGCATCCAGTGTTGCCCCAGAGAACGCCAAAGGCGCGTTCGGAACACCCAAAATTGGTGCATAGCAACATGTTGAGACGCTGTTAGGCTCACCTCAACGAAGGAAGGACCAGCCAAGAATGAGCTTTTGGGATGCCGCGGAGAAGGTCAGCAAAACTCTCGGCAAGAGCGACGAGTTGGGCGATCTCGGGGATGCCAACACTCTGTGGTCCACGAAGTCTCATGCCGATGCCGGGGACAAGCTCGGGCTAGGTTCCGACGCAATTGGGCTCGTGCAGATGCTCATCGGGAAATCTGTCGCAACTCCCATCATCAATGTCGGCCTGTTGGGCATCCAAGGTATGACTCTCACTTGCGGAATCGGCAATCCGGATACTGGCGACAGGTTCGGGCAGGGCGCAGAGCAGTTGGGCCAAGTCCATGACACCCTGGAATCGGCGAAGCCGACCTCCGGATGGCAAGGCGACGCCTCGCAGGCCTACACAGGCCAAGACGCGAAACAACAGGAACGTGCGCGCACGATCGCAGAAGCGGACAAGGCCTTGGAAGCAATCGTGAGCAAACAGGCGAGTCAAATCAATCAGACCCGCTCGTTCCTCGGTACCTGCGCGACTGTGCTCGGCTATGCGATCCTGCCCGCAATGATTGCGAAGGTCTCCGGTCCGCAGGGTCCTGCTGTCGCAATGGCGATCGAGATAGGCGCGGTGGCCGGCTCAGTGCCTCTCGCTGCCGGCCGGACGTCCATGATGAACGCCAACTCGATGGCGAACGCCGTGGAGATCGGCCAGGCCATGGGGAAATACGCCAAGGTGGCCGCAAGCGCGACATTCGGCAAGTAGCACTACAGCTCCGGCAACCCCAGCTCGTCCGCATCCGCGGTGAGGTAGCGGGTCACCGTCGGCGCGAGTAGCCGCACGATCTCTTCGCCGGGCAGTGTCGCCATCGGTGGCACGGCCATCACATACCGCAGCATCGCGGTTCCGACAAGATTCGATGCGGCGAGCATGGCCCGCAATCGAGCCTGCTCGCCGCCACCCAGCACCCCCGACACCGCGGCGAGCACATAGTCCTGCATGAACGTTCGAAATGCCACGTGCGCATCGGAATTCGATGTCGCAGACTGCAGCATGACCCGCATGCTGGCTGCGGTGTCGGGTGATTCCCACATCTTCAGGTAGGTGCGGACCATCCGTTCGCCGATCTCCGCCTCGGGCCCTTCCAGGGCGGCCACCAGCACGTCGGGATCGAGGATCAGCCGCAGCGACTCCCGGAACAGATCGGCCTTCGAGCCGAACAGATAAAGCACCATCGACGCGTCGACGTGGGCGTCCGAAGCGATGGCGCGGAGCGTCGTCTTCTCGTACCCCTCGGCCGCGAAGCGCTGCTTGGCCGCCGCGAGCACCGCGTCGCGGGACACCGGGTCGCCCTGACGGCGCCCCCGACGCGTGACAGTTTTCCCTGGTGAAGCCATACATCGACACTATCATTTCAATGACTGTTGAAAACATTCGAACCGAGCGTTACCCTCACATCAACCGATTAATTCAACGTCGGATGAAAAGAGGGAATGATGCTCTCGACCCAGGCCACGGCACCCGTCCACCACGCAGCGCCCGAACACGACCCGCCCGCCGCGCTGCGCGCCATGGGTATCGTCGCCGCCCTGACCGTCGCGATCGCCATCGTGGCCATCGCGTTCGCCCTGCCCGCCTCACGCTCCAAGCCCCAAGAGATCCCGATCGGTGCGGCGGGCCCCCAGGCCGCCACCAGCCAGATCGCCGAAAAACTCGAACAGCAGGCCCCCGGTGCGTTCAAGGTCACCTACTACCCCGGCGAGAACACGTTGCGGGAGGCGATCCTCAACCGAAACGTCTACGGCGGCATCGCCTTCGGCCCCGATGGCCCGACCATGCTGACCGCGACCGGAGGCAGCCCGGCCGTCGCACAGCTGCTCACCCAGATCGGTGGCGGTATCGCGGCCCACTCGGGACTGACCCTGCACACCGAAGACCTGGCCCCGCCGACCGCCCAGGATCCGCGCGGGACCGGGCTGGCCGCCTCTGCCCTGCCGATCACACTGGCCGGGATGCTGCCTGCTGTCGCATTGACCCTGGCACTGCGCCGTGAGGTGTGGACCCGCCTGACGGCGACCATCGTGTTCTCCGCACTCGCCGGCGTCACGGTGGCAGCCCTGCTGCGTTACGTGTTCGGCTCCATCGACTCGAACTTGTGGGGGGTGGCCGCCGGCCTGACCTTGGGAATCGCTGCCGCCGGATTGTTCATGCTTGGCTTGGGATCGATGTTCGGCAAAGTCGGTTTGGGCGTGGGTGCGGCGCTGGCCCTGCTGCTCGGCAACCCGCTGTCCGGGCTGACCGCGGCGCCGGAGATGCTGCCGTCCGGCTGGGGCCAACTCGGCCAGCTGCTGCCACAGGGAGCCACCGCGACGCTACTGCGGTCCACCGCCTACTTCGACGGAGCCGGGGCCGACTCGGCGATCATCGTGCTCGGTTGCTGGGTCATCGTCGGCCTGTCATTGGTGATCATGGCCGCTTTACGGCGCCCGAGCCGCTCCGCGCCTATGATGCAGCTCCGTGGGCCTCGATGACCGTGCAGCACTGGAGACACTCCAGAACGCCGTCGACCTCGCGCAGGGCTCAGAGCCGCTGATCCGCGATTTCTACACCCGTTGGTTCGCCACCGACCTCTCGGCCCGCGATCTGTTTCCCCCCGACATGGACAGCCAGCGCAAGGTCTTCGCCCGCGCCCTGACCTGGCTGTTCGGGGAGTTGATCGCTCAGCGCGCCGAGGAGCCGGTGGCGTTCCTGGCTCAGCTCGGCAGGGACCACCGCAAATACGGTGTGACGCAGAGTCATTACGACTCGATGCAGGAAGCACTGTTCAACGCGCTGCACGACCACCTCGAGGCCGATTGGGACGACGCCCTGGCCGAGACCACCCGCGACGCGGTGGCCCTGATCATCGGGGTGATGCGCGGGGCTGCCGACGCCGAGGACTCCCCGGCCTACTGCGACGGAACGGTTATCGAGCACCATCGGGTCACCCGCGACGTCTCGGTGATCCGGCTGCAGCTCGACCAGGCGCTCTTCTACCACCCCGGCCAATACGTCACGGTCCAGGTGCCCCAGTGGCCGCGGCGCTGGCGCTACCTGAGCCCCGCCATACCCTCGGACCGCTCGGGGGCCATCGAGTTCCACGTCCGGTCCGTCCCCGGCGGCATGGTGAGCACCGCCGTCGTCGCCGAAACCAAGGTCGGCGACCGCTGGCGCCTGTCCAGCCCGCACGGCGGCCTGCAGGTCGACCGCGATGGCGAAGATGTGCTGATGGTGGCGGGCAGCACGGGCCTGGCCCCGCTCCGCACCATCATCATGGACATGACGCTGCACGGCGAAAACCCCCGCGTGCACCTGTTCTTCGGTGGCCGCTATCCGTGCGACCTGTACGACCTGAAGACGCTGTGGCACATCGCCTCGACCAATCCGTGGCTGTCGGTGACCCCGGTGTCGGAGTACAGCACCGATCCCCCGTGGGCCGGCCAGTATCCCGACGTCCGGCCGCCGCGCGGGCTGCACGTGCGCCAGACCGGCACGCTGGCCGAGGTGGTGACGAAATTCGGCAACTGGGGTGACCGGCAGATCCTCATCTGCGGTGGACCGGACATGGTGACCGCGACGAAAACCGCGCTGGTTGAGCGAGGCGCACCGGCCGAGCGCATCCAGCACGACCCGCTGACGCGCTGACGCGTGCCAGACTGGCGGCATGGCCGAGGTTCAACCAGTCACCTTGTCTGACCCGTCGTCGTCACTGACGGCCACCTATGTGCCGGGCGCGGGGATGATCTGCACGTCGTTGGCCGACGGCACCACCGAGTATCTGGGCCAGCGGCGCGGGCTGCAGGCCTACCTCGACGACGGCAAGACGATGGGCATCCCGATCCTCTATCCGTGGGCAAATCGACTGAGCGCCAACGAGTACCGCGTCGACGGCACCACTGTGAACGTGACACCGGGGGTCAACGGTGTGCGCGCCGACGCACACGGGGCGCCGATGCACGGTGTGCTGGCCGCCAATCCGGGCTGGCAGGTGATCGAAAAAACCAAGAACGTACTGGTGGCGGCATTGGACTGGAGTGCCCGGCCAGGCTTACTGGCGACGTTCCCGTTCCCCCACCGCCTCACGATGTCGGTGACGCTGGCCGACCGGACCCTCACGGTGGCCACCACCGTGACACCAACCGCCGAGCAACACGTCCCGCTGTGCTACGGCTATCACCCGTATGTGACGATTCCCGGTGTGCCGCGCGAGGATTGGCAGTTGCAGTCCCCCGCCATGCGGCACCTGCTCGTGGATGAGCGGGGTCTACCCACCGGCGAATCACGGCCGTGGCCGGGTGGGACGCAACGCCTCGGTACCACCGAACTAGACGACGGATTCGACGACGTCGGGCCGGGTGCCGTGTTCACACTGTCCGGTGGTGATCGCCGCGTGAAGGTCACCTTCGACGCGGGCTACTCCGCAGCGCAGCTGTTCGCGCCGGGCAGCGACGGCGTGGTGGGCATCGAGCCGATGACCGCACCGACCGACGCACTACACCGCGGAAATTACAAAATGGCCGCCCCCGGAAGTCCGGAGACGGCCACCTTTTCGATCAATATCGGCTAGCGTGCGCCCCTGCGCGGTTGCCACAGGACCACCGCTTTCGACGCCACCGAAACGTCGCGCCGCTGGTCGGTGAGTTGGTCGACCTGTTGGGTCAACTCGGCAACCCGCGTGCGCAGCGCGTCAACCTGATTGGTCAGTTCGATGATGCGCTTGATCCCGGCGAGGTTGACGCCCTCGTCCTGCGACAGCCGCTGCACCTCACGGAGCAGGTCGACGTCACGTTCGGAGTAGCGACGCCCGCCGCCGGAACTGCGCTGCGGGCTGACCAGGCCGAGCCGGTCGTATGTGCGCAGGGTCTGCGCGTGCATACCGGCCAGCTCGGCGGCCACCGAGATCAGGAACGTACGGGCTTCCTCTTTCCGCTGGCTCATATGTTGCCTGCCCATCCGGCCCGCGGGTCGAAACCACTGGCCCGTTCGGCTTTCGCATATGCCTCCAACGCCTCTGCCGCTTCACCTTCCAGGTTCGGCGGCACTGCGACCTTCACCGTGACCAGCAGGTCACCGTGGCCGCCGGAGCGCTTGGGCACCCCGCGCCCGCGCACCCGCAGGATCCGGCCGTCGGAGGTGCCCTTGGGCACCCGCACACCGACCTTGCCTTCCAGGGTGGGAACGGAAAGCGTTGTCCCTAGAGCCAATTCGTGGAAACTGACCGGAACGCTCACCGTCAGGTCGTCGCCGTCACGCCCGAACACCTTGTCGGGACGCACGTGCACGGTGACGTAGAGGTCACCCGAGGGAGCACCCCGTAGCCCGGCCTCACCCTGGCCGGCCAGCCGAATCCGCTGACCGTCCTCGACACCCGGTGGGATCCGCACGTTGATCGTGCGGGTCCGGGTGGTGACGCCGGTGCCCTGACATTCGGCACACGGGTGCTCGATGATCGAACCGCTGCCCCGGCATTCGGTGCACGGCTCGGAGAACCCGAACGCCCCTTGGTTGCGGTTGACCACACCGGAGCCGTTGCAGTTGGGGCATACCTTGGGGCTGGTTCCCGGCCGCGCACCGCTGCCGTGGCAGTTGGTGCACGGTGCCGGGCTGGTCAGCCGCAGCGGCATGGCCACGCCCTTGGTGGCTTCCAGGAAGGACAGCTCGGTTTCGGTTTCCAGGTCATTGCCCCGGCGGGGCCGGCTCGGCCGCGGTTGTGCACCGCGCCCGAACAGCCCGCCGAAGAGGTCACCGATGTTGGCGCCGCCGCTCTGGCCGGCCGCGTCGAACAGGTCGCCCAGGTTGAATTCGGCTCCGTCGGAACCGAATCCGCCACTGAAGTTCCCGCCCTGGTTGAACCGACGCCCACCCCCGGCGAACAGCCGGCGAGTCTCGTCATACTCCTTGCGCTTCGCGGGGTCCGACAGAACACTGTTCGCCTCGGAAACCGCCTTGAACCGCTCTGCCGCTCCCGCATCGGGATTGCGGTCAGGATGCAGTTCGGAGGCCAGTTTCCGGTAGGCCTTCTTGATCTCGTCGGCGCTGGCGTCAGAGGAGACGCCGAGTTCTTTATAGAAGTCCTTCTCGACCCACTCGCGTTGGGCCATGCGCCACCTCCTTACCTCTTCTCTCTAGTTGGATGGACTAATTGTCTGATTCTGCGGCCTGACCGCCTGCGGCGTCAGCGTTATCCGCTGTCCCCGACGGGGAATCACCGCTGGAGTCGGCCTCGGGCACCGTGTCGACCACGCCGACGAGGGCGTGCCTGACCACCTGGTCACCGATCTTGTAGCCGCGGCGCATCACAGTTCCGACGACGGGGTGGGTGCCCTCGCCCTCGTGCTGCACGGCTTCGTGCAGCGACGGGTCGAACTCGTCACCCTCCGCGCCGAACGCGGAAAGACCCTGCCCCTCAAGGGCACCGACGAGCTTGTCGGCAACCGACTTGAGCGGCCCGGATTCCAGGTCACCGTGGCTACGGGCCCGGTCCAGGTCGTCGAGCACACCCAGCAGCTGGCTGATGACGGTGGCCTTGGCCCGGTCGGCGGTGACCTGCTGATCACGCAGTGACCGCTTGCGGTAGTTGTCGTATTCGGCCTTGACGCGTTGCAGCGTGGACTTGAGCTCGGCAACCTCGTCGCTGTCGCTCGCCGGCGCACCGGCATCGGAGGCGGCGGACGCCGGCCCACCAGGGGCCGGCGCCTGCTCACGAACCTCACCGGTGTCGGGATCGATGCGCCGTTTGTCGGTGATGGTCACCGGCTCGTGCGAATCGTTCTCGCTCACTTGGTCTCCTGATCATCGTCGACAACCTCGGCGTCCACCACGTTGTCATCCGCGGCGCCGGCCGAATCTGCTCCGCCGGCGCTCTGCTCGGCCTGGGTGGCCTCGTAGATCGCCTGGCCCAGACCCTGTGACTCGACGCCGAGCTTCTCCATCGCCGCCTTGATCGCGGAGATGTCGGTGCCTTCCAGCGCCGACTTGGCCTCGGCGATCGCACCATCGACCTTGGTCAAGGTGTCCTCGGGAACCTTGGACCCGCCTTCGGCCTCACGCTGCTCCTTGACGAACTTCTCCGTCTGGTAGACCAGCGACTCGGCCTGGTTGCGGACATCGGCCTCTTCGCGACGCTTCTTGTCCTCGTCCGCGTGCGCCTCGGCGTCCTTGATCATCCGGTCGATCTCTTCCTTGGAAAGGCCGGAGCCTTCCTGGATCTTGATCGTGTTTTCCTTGCCGGTGCCCTTGTCCTTGGCGGTGACGTGCACGATGCCGTTGGCGTCGATGTCGAAGGTGACCTCGATCTGCGGCACGCCGCGGGGGGCCGGCGGGATACCGGTCAGCTCGAAGGAGCCGAGCAGCTTGTTGTGCGAAGCGATTTCGCGCTCACCCTGGAAGACCTGGATCTGCACCGACGGCTGGTTGTCGTCTGCGGTGGTGAAGGTCTCCGACCGCTTGGTCGGGATGGTGGTGTTGCGCTCGATCAACTTGGTCATCACGCCACCCTTGGTTTCGATACCGAGGGACAGCGGGGTGACGTCAAGCAGCAGAACGTCTTTCACCTCGCCCTTGAGCACGCCGGCCTGCAGCGCAGCGCCCACCGCGACAACCTCGTCGGGGTTGACGCCCTTGTTGGGCTCCTTGCCGCCGGTCAGTTCCTTGACCAGGTCGGTGACCGCGGGCATACGCGTCGAGCCACCCACCAGGACCACGTGATCGATCTCGCCGACCGAGATGCCGGCGTCCTTGATCACCGACTGGAACGGCTGACGGGTGCGGTCCAGCAGATCCTGAGTGATCTTCTGGAACTCGGCGCGGGTCAGCTGCTCGTCGAGGAACAGCGGGTTCTTGTCGGCGTCGACGGTGATGTAGGGCAGGTTGATCGAGGTGCTCTGCGAGGAGCTCAGTTCAATTTTTGCCTTCTCGGCGGCTTCACGCAGCCGCTGCATCGCCATCTTGTCCTTGGTCAGGTCGATGCCGCTGGTGGCCTTGAACTTGTCGACCAGCCACTCGACGATCCGGTCGTCCCAGTCGTCGCCACCGAGGTGGTTGTCGCCGGAGGTGGCACGCACCTCGACGACACCGTCGCCGATTTCCAGCAGCGAGACGTCAAACGTGCCGCCACCGAGGTCGAAGACCAGGATGGTCTGTTCCTTGCTGCCCTTGTCCAGGCCGTAGGCCAGGGCGGCCGCGGTGGGCTCGTTGACGATGCGCAGGACGTTCATGCCGGCGATCTGGCCGGCTTCCTTGGTGGCCTGACGCTGGGCGTCGTTGAAGTACGCGGGCACGGTGATGACGGCGTCGGTGATGTCCTCACCGAGGTAGGCCTCGGCGTCGCGCTTCAGCTTCTGCAGCGTACGCGCGCTGATCTCCTGCGCCGTGTAGTTCTTGCCGTCGATCTCGACGGTCCAATCGGTGCCCATGTGACGCTTGACCGAACGGATGGTCCGGTCGACGTTGGTCACTGCCTGGTTCTTGGCGGGCTGGCCGACCAGCACCTCACCGTTGCGCGCGAACGCGACGACGGACGGGGTGGTCCGGGAGCCTTCAGAGTTTGCGACGACGACGGGGTCGCCGCCTTCCAGGACCGCCACGCATGAGTTGGTGGTCCCGAGGTCGATACCGACCGCACGAGCCATGGTGTTGCCTCCTGATAGAGATAGGGGTCTGAGCGGACTGCGCTCAAGCTTGCTCCGGGCGACCCTTGCTTGTCAACCCAGACTTGAGTCTGTCGCACTCAACTTGCTGTCGATGTGGTCAACGGGGGTTTTGGCGGTTTTGTTCCCGGGATTCCGGGAAATTTTTCTCGACCGGGCTCAGCATTCGACGACGTTGACGGCAACGTTGACCGCCAGACCACCCATGGATGTCTCCTTGTACTTCGCGCTCATGTCCAGTCCGGTGGCACGCATCGTCTCGATCACCTGATCCAGGCTCACCCGGTGGGTGCCGTCGCCGCGCAGTGCCATGCGGGCCGCGTTGATCGCCTTACCCGCCGAGATGGCGTTGCGTTCGATGCACGGGATCTGCACCAAGCCGCCGATCGGATCACAGGTCAGTCCGAGGCTGTGTTCCATCGCGATCTCGGCGGCGTTTTCGACCTGCCGCGGTGTGCCGCCCAGGATCTCGGCCAGCCCTCCGGCAGCCATGGACGCCGCGGAGCCGACCTCCCCCTGGCACCCGACCTCGGCACCCGAGATCGAGGCCCGCTCCTTGTACAGCGACCCGATGGCGCCGGCCGTGAGCAGGAAGCGGACGGTCACGTCGTCCGGATCGGCAATTCCGGCCGGGGTGTAGCGCAACGCATAGTGCAGCACCGCCGGGATGATCCCGGCGGCACCGTTGGTGGGCGCGGTCACGATTCGGCCGCCCGAGGCATTCTCCTCGTTGACCGCGAGTGCCACCAGGTTCACCCAGTCCTCGGCGAAGGCCGGATCACGCTGTGGGTCTTCGGCATTGAGCCTGACGTACCAGTCCTTGGCTCGACGCCGGACCATCAGGTTGCCGGGCAGGTAGCCGTCCCGGGACATGCCGTTGACCTGACACGAGACCATGACGTCACGGATCCGCAGGAGACGGTCGCGCACTTCGGCTTCGCTTCGGGCCAGACATTCGTGGCGCATCATCACCTGGCTCACCGACAGTCCGTCGCGTTCGGTCAGGGCGACCAATTCGGCAGCGGTGCGGAAGGAGCCGTCGGCGTCTGGTCCAGCGGTCTCACGCCGGACCGGTTCGGATTCGGCGACGACGAAGCCGCCGCCCACCGAGAAGTAGGTCTCCGCGTAGACCGTGTCACCGCCGGATGAGAATGCCGTCAATGCCATGGCATTCGGATGCTGGGCGAGGCGGCGGCCCGGCTGCAGATGCATGTCGGATTCGGTCAGTCCGATGATGATTCGGCCGGCCAACAGGATCTTGCCCTCGGCGCGAATGGTCGCAAGGCGCCGTTCCATCTCGTCGGTCTCGATCGTCTCGGGCCGGCACCCCGCGAGACCCAGCAGGATGGCCGGCATCGTGCCGTGGCCGGCGCCGGTCGCCGCCAGCGAGCCGAACAGGTCCACCCTGACCGAGGCGACCTGGTCAACCACATTGCGACCGACGAGTTCGTCGACGAACATGCCCGCCGCCCGCATCGGGCCGACAGTGTGCGAGCTCGACGGACCGATCCCGATCGAGAACAGGTCGAAGACACTGACCGCCATGAGATGACTCCAATCCCGGGCATCGCAGCTACGTGATGCATCGTGTGGTGACACCTCCCCGCTCTGTCCTGAAACCTGAGAGTTTTCAGCGCTTGGCGCCTGTTCCCCTTCGGTACGCGCACGGTACGTACGCAGTTCTCCAGAGTTGCCTCGGCACTGCGGTATTGGGGCCTGAGAGTTTCCGGAGAGGATTTGCACCTACGGCACTCCGATATCGGAGGTTCTCCCACAATGCGTCATCGACGTCTTGAGTTGTGTAACGGATGCTACTCCGACCACATGCGGCTAACGTCGAACCAAATCCACCGATCGACGGAGGTTCCGATGCGCCTGTCCACTCGCAACCAGCTCACCGGGACCGTGACGGAGGTGTCCATCGGCGCGGTCATGGCCACCGTCAAGGTAAAGCTCGACGGCGGTGAGCAGATCGTCACGGCGTCGATCACCAAGGAAGCGGTGGAGGAGCTCGGGCTGACGCCGGGTACCCCGACGACGGTCCTCGTCAAGTCCACCGAAGTGATGTTGGGCGTCGACTGACGGCGCTTTTCTCTGCAATCTGAGCGCTGTGGAATACCCGCGCCCATCGCGCAGTTACACCGACCGTCCCACAAAACTAAACTGGCCGTACAGTTCAGTTCCCCTCCAGAATAGGTGGTCAAAGACATGAGCGTTTGGTTCATCACCGGAGCTTCCCGCGGATTCGGCTTGCAGATCGCCCGCGACGCACTGGGCCGCGGCCATCAGGTGGTCGCGACTGCGCGTGACGCGTCCGCCGTCACCGCCGCCCTCGGCGAGAACGACAACGTGCTGGCGGTGGCGCTGGACGTCACCAACGAGGAGCAGGCACAACAGGCCGCGCAGGCGGCCGTGGATCGCTTCGGCCGCATCGATGTCCTGATCAACAACGCCGGACGTGGGCTGCTGGGAGCTGTCGAGGAGGCCACCGACGCCGAAGTGCGGGCCGTGTACGACACCAACGTATTCGGGCTGCTGACCGTCACCCGCGCGGTCACCCCGGTGCTGCGGGCACAACGGTCGGGCACCATCGTCAACATCTCCTCGGTCGGCGGATTCGTCGGCTCACCCGGCTGGGGTGTCTACGCATCGACCAAGTTCGCAGTCGAGGCGATCTCCGAGGCCCTCAACGCCGAACTGAAACCGCTCGGCGTGCACGTCATGGTGGTCGAGCCCGGCTACTTCCGCACCGACTTCCTCGATTCATCGAGCCTGCAGACTCAGCGCAATATCATCGACGACTACGCCGACGGGCCCGCCGGACAGATGCGCGTCGCCGCCGGTGAGCGCAACCACGACCAGCCCGGCGATCCGGTGAAGGCTTCCGGCGCCATCATCGATGTCGTCGAATCCTCGCAGCCGCCGCTGCGCCTGCTGCTGGGCAACGACACCATCGCGGCCGTCGAGGCCAAGATCGCCCACGTCCAGGGCGAGCTGGCCCAGTGGCGAAGTGTCTCGGAATCAACGGATTTCGACGATGTCAGCCAGGACTGACGTACCGGCCAGTGGGGCGGGCGAGTTCGTCCGCCCCACCGGCGCACGCAGCGACCGAATCCACCAGGCCATCCGGGTCGCCACGGCCGAGCTGCTCGACGAGGGTGGATTCCCGGCAGCCACCATGGACGCGATCGCGGCGCGATCCGGCGCCAGCAAGGCCACCCTCTACAAACACTGGCCATCACGGACCGCCGTCGCGGCCGAGGCGTTCGGCACCACGATGGCCGAAGCGCTGCCCTTGCCCGATACGGGCAGCACGGCAGGCGATCTCACCGAACAGGTGGTCCGGGTCTCGTCGTTCTACGCCAGCCCCCGAGGCGAGGTGTTCGCCCAACTGCTCGCCGCCTGCGTCGAAGATGCAATGGGCGCAGCGTATTTCCGGGAGTACTTCCTGAGCGGTCGGCGCGCGGCCATCACCGAGCTGTGGCAGCGCGGAGTGGATCGCGGCGACGCCGACGCCGACACAGCCATCGACGATGTGATCGACATACTGTTCGGTCCGCTCATCTTCCGCCGGATGACGGGCCACTACGCGCTGACCGAGGAGCATGCCCGCCAACTGGCGACGACGGCGTTGCGCGGATTACTCCCCAACACCACCTCCTAGCTCACAAACCCCACCAACCACCTGCGACTTCGGCACCTCACAAGGCGACCAGGTACGGTGCCCACAGCTCGGGGACAGCGGTAGGTGGGGAGGCGATCGATCAGTCATGTCAGAAGAACTGTCGAAGAGGGGTCCGGACGACACGGCGTCCGATGACGCTCCGGCACGCCGCAAGAATATGCAGCGGCGGGCGTTCAAGTTCGCCACACCCGTCGGCGAGATCGCCATCGCGATCCGCACCCCACGCAACGAACGCCCACTTCTGCCGAAGCGCTACGACCCGTTCGGGATCGCCGATCGTGCGCTCGACGCCGCCAAGACCAGCATGAAGCTGGCGGCCTGGGGTGAAGAGCAACTGGCCACACTGGTGAAGAACCGGCTGGAGGCCATCGATTCGGCGGCGCCCCGACCGGTGACCATCGCCACGCCGGAGGAGCCGACGCCCGAATCGCTCAACACCAAGATGGACCGCCTGCTGGACCGGGCCCTGGATCAGAGCACGTCGGGCAGTCAGGTGGAGCTGTACCACCGGCTGCTCGACCAGCTGGTGGCCGACGAGGCGCGGATCCTCGGCGCGCTCTCCGAAGGTGACGCCTCGCCGCTGGTCAACATCCACACCTGGACCCGATCACGCACCCCAGGTCAGGCAGTGCTGGAGAACGCCTGCCTGATCGGCCGCACCGCCAATGTGGCGTTGCCCGCCATGGTCCCGCAGTACGTCGGTCATCTGCTGTCACTGGGTCTGGTCGAGACCGGTCCCGAGGACCCGTCGCAGAAGGCCGAGTACGAGGTGCTCCTGGCGGAGCCGATGGTGTTGCAGGCGATCAAGAACGGATCCCGCGGTCCCCTGGCCGCGCGGGTGGAGAAGCTGACCCTGTCGCTGTCGGGGCTCGGGCGCGGTTTGTGGGAGTCCGCGGTGCAACGGAACGGTTTGTGACGCCCAGCGAGAAGCCGAAGGCGGATCGCGCATGAGCACAACGGAGACAATCCTCGCCGTCCAGACCTGGCAGGAGATCAAGGCCGATTTCAGCGTCAACTGGCTGATCTACCTGTCCATGCCGTTCGTCGCTGCGTTCGTCGGCTGGAGCACCAAGATCGTCGCGCTGGAGATGATCTACCGGCCGATGGAGTTCAAGGGCGTCGGCCCGTTCGGCTGGCAGGGCATCGTGCCACGCCGGGCAGGCAAGGTGGGCTCGAAGACCATCGAGCTACTCACCCAGAACCTCCTCAAGCCGGAGGAACTGCTCGAAAGGGTCGACGCGAAGGAAGCTGTCAACGCGCTGCGCGAGCCGCTGACCCAGGTGGTCGACGAGATCTCCCGCGACCTCGCCGAGCAGATCCGCCCCGGGCTGTGGGACTCACTGCCCGATGCGGCGCGCAACGCGATCCAGGCCCGCATCCATGACCAGACCCCCAAAGTCGTGGAGAAGATGCTCAACGAGATGCGGGCGGACCTCAACAGGTTCGTCGACATCCAGTTCCTGGCCGTGACGACGCTGGTCCGCAACAAGGACAAGCTGAACAAGCTGATGCGCGGACTCGGTGACAACGCCATGGCGTTTGTCCGGCGCAGCGGCATCTACTTCGGCCTGGTGATCGGCGTGGTCCAGATGGTGGCCTGGGCGCTGTTCCAGAACCCGTGGATCATGCCGGCATTCGGTTTCGGAGTCGGCTTCATCAGCGACTACATCGCACTCAACATGTTGTTCCGGCCCGTCCACCCGACGAAGTATCTCGGCTTCATCCCCTTCCAGGGGTTGCTGCACGCTCAGCGCGACATCATCACCAAGGACTATGCGCGAATCCTGGCCGAGGACCTGTTCTCCCCCGAGATCCTGTTCGACGGCGTGCTGCGCGGTCCGGGTGCCGACAAACTGTTCTCACTCGTCGGCAAGGAGGTCGAGGCGGCCATCGACGCGCAGACCGGCATCGCCACCCCGCTGGTGAAGTTCGCGGTCGGCACGCAGCGCTACAACGCGTTCAAGGACAACCTGGTGCAGATGGTGCTGGAACGTCTCCCCACCACATTGGTCGATGCGCAGGACTACGCCATGGGCGCCCTCGATCTCGAACAGACCATCATCGACAAGATGGGCCAGCTCACCAATGAGGAGTACGAGTCGATTTTGCGGCCCGTGTTCAAGGACGACGAGCCGACCATGATCGCCGTCGGCGCCGTCCTGGGCGGTGTGGTCGGCGAGATCCAGGTGCAGGTCATCGAGCACTTCGGGCACGACCCCGAGTCGGCCAACGCGCTTCCTGATCTCGTCCGTACCGTCTTGCACCACTAGGCACAACCGCAGGTCTCCCCCACCTTCAGCGTCGGCGCGAAACCATCGTCGGGGAGCGGGGAATCGCCCAGTAACCGGCCGAGAGCCTGATGGGCCAGGGCGTCGACCGGTTGCTGCACGGTGGTGAGCCGCAGCCGTCCGTAGTCGGCAGCGCTGCCGTCGAACCCGACCACCCGGATGTCGTCGGGGATCCGCAGGCCCGCATCGGCGACCGCGCGGATCGTGGCGGCGGTCTGGCCGTAAGTTCCGACGACGAGCGCCCGGGGCGCCCGTGCACCACCACTCAGAAACGCGCTGACCGCACCGTAGGCGCCGGACGGGGTGAGATCCGTGCGGATGATCGGTAGATCCTGGTCGACGACGGAGGCGACACCTTCGAATCGCTGCTGCACGGTCTCCCGGTCGCCGTGGCACACATCGGCTTCGGTGAAACCGCCGACGAAAGCGAGGTCGCGGCAACGGTGAACGTCGAGCAGGTGCCGGGCGATGAGTTCGCCGGCATGGACGTGATCGATTCCCACGATGTCCGCCTCGACCGCACCCCGGATGTTGTGCATCCACACGACCGGAATGTGTTCTCGCCGACAGAGATTCGCTGTGCGCGGGGCGTTTGCCGCCCCGACCACCAGCAGCCCGTCGACACCGACCTCGGCGAACGCGGTGGCGAACTCGAGCTCACGCTCGGGGTCGTATCCGGTGTTGCCGATCAGGGTCAGGTGATCGCGCGCCCGGGCTTCCACTTCGATGCGCCCCACGAACTCACCGAACAGGGGCAACGTGAGGTCGGGAACCAGCAGTCCGATCTGCCGCCAGCGCCGGGGCCGACGCAACGCGCGGGCACGCCCATCCGGCCGGTAGTTCAGATCGTCGATCGCACGAAGCACCTTGGCCCGTAACAACTCTGATACTGGACGTGGCCCGTTGTTGAGGACATAGCTCACCACCGCCGTCGAGGTGCCGGCGCGGTTGGCCACGTCGGCCAGGGTCGGACGTTTACCACTCACAACGGCTGGAGCCTCCGCTCGTCGGTGACCGCTCGAAAGAGTTCGAATCACCACGATTGTGACGGTTCCATCCAGGTTTCGCCTGCCTCACGCTAATCGATTAGAACCGTAACGAGGAGGACCCGTGGTTGTAACCGGACGTTGGTGGAGTAACTGACATGGCATTCGTACGACTCACCGGAGTCACCTATCTCGACCCCGAACTCGCCTACGACAGCTACGTCCTGTTCACCGGTGCCGACGGGGTCACCCGACTGATCGACCTCAACGGCACCGTGGTGCACGAGTGGCCGTATGCCGGTGTGCCGCCCCGCATCCTGGATCCGGCTCTCAACGGCGGGCGCCTGGGCGACGTCGGGGTGCAACTGTCCGACAGCGACGACGCCCGCGGCGGCATCTACGCGAACGGCACCATCGGCCAACTCGACTGGGAGGGTGAGACCGTCTGGGAGTGGGGCACCCAGGCCCCCGGCGGCGCGGCCCGCCAGAACCACGACTGGGAGTTGCTAGCCAACGGCAACCGCCTGATCCTGACGACCGTTCCCCGGGTGGTACCCGGTCTCGGTGACCACACCGTCGGAGATCAGGGGCTCTACGAGGTGACGCCCGAGGGCGACGTCGTCTGGCAGTGGCTGGCCGGCAATCACCTCGACGAGTTCGGATTCTCCGAGGCAGGTTGGGATGCGTTGCGCCAGGCCGTGGCTCGCGATCCCGACGATCCGTGGGGCTATCTGGAGATGAACAGCGCCAAGACGCTCGGACCCAACCGGTGGCATGTCGACGATCCGTCGTCCGTGTTCCACCCCGACAACATCCTGATCAGCTTCCGCAAGGCCAACATCATCGCGCTGATCGACAAAGCCTCCGGGGCAATCGCCTGGAAGCTCGGGCCCTACCACGACACCGAGTTCGGCGCTCAGCATCAGCGTATCAACGTGCACAAGGTGCCACGCCCGGTCGATCAGACGTCCGGCCAGCACAACCCGCACATGATCGCCGCGGGCCTGCCCGGGGCGGGCAACGTCCTGGTGTTCGACAACCAGGGCGGCGCCGGATACCCGGCCGCTCCGCTGGGTATCTACGCCGGGTCCCGGGTACTCGAAATCGACCCGGCCACCAGGGAAATCGTGTGGCAGTACACCGCTGAGGACTCGGGTCTGCCGTCGTGGACCTTCTTCAGTTCGTTCGTGAGCAACGCGCAGCGTCTGCCCAACGGCAACACCTTGATCACCGAGGGGATGCAGGGACGGTTGTTCCAGGTCACCCCGGATGGTGACGTGGCGTGGGAGTACCACAGCCCTTATCAGGGCTACGGGGTGGCCGGTGAGCCCGAGGTCAAGCAGACCAGGGTGCCCGGGGTCGACCGCCTGACCCGCACGGCGCTGGTGTACCGGTCGCAGGCCGTGCCGTTCGACTGGGTGCCGGCGGGCACCCCGCGCGAACCGCTGCGGACCGTCCGGCCGGATCCGGAACTCCTTCCGTGACAGCCGGTTTAGCGGTCCGCACGCCCGCGGTAGGCCGCGCTCACCGAACACGTCCGGCCCGACTGCGGTCGGCGTTCGCTCGACTGGGAGTTCTCGGCTGGACGCTCGCCGGGTTGGGGATCGCCGCGGCTCTGTGGTCGTTGATCGTGGCGACCGGGCGGTTCCCGCGACAGCTGTTCCCGAGCGTGCCCGAGATCCTCGCCGCCGGTCACACCCTGTGGACCGAGGGTCTGCTGGCCGCCGACATTCTCGCCAGCCTGCAAAGGGCAGCAGTCGGTTTCGCCCTCGGCGCCGGTATCGGCATCATCGTCGCGATACTCACCGCGACGACAACTGCCGGCCGCAACCTGCTGCAACCGGTGCTGCGGGTGTTCTCGCCGATCCCCACGATCGGTCTCGTCCCGCTGGCGATCCTGTGGTTCGGGCTGGGCGAGAACAGCAAGCTCCTGGTCATCGCGCTCGGAGTGTTCGTCCCGGTGTGGATCAACAGCCACTCCGGGTTGGCGAGCACCCCGGTCGACTATCTGAAGGCCGCTCGCTGCCTGGGGGCCGGCCGTTGGCAGACCCTGTCGCGGGTGGTGCTGCCCGAGGCGGCTCCCGACATCGCGTCGGGACTGCGAGTGGGTGCAGCGATGGCATTCGTGCTCATCGTGGTGGCCGAGATGACGGGCACCACATCGGGTATCGGGTACCGGATCTCTCAGGCGCAGTTGTTCTCGCAGGCCGATCGGCTGATCTTCTGCCTGATCATCCTGGGCATCGTCGGTGCCCTGTGTGACCTGCTGGTCGCCTCGGCCACGTCCCCGTTCACCCGTTGGGCCCGAGAGGAGCGCTGAGATGGCCATCCAGACCCATGACCTCGTGGTGCGGTTCCCCGGCAAGCAGGAGCCGACCCTCAAGGGCATTTCGCTGACCGTCCCGGACGGCTCTTTCTCGGTTCTCGTCGGCGCCTCCGGCAGCGGCAAATCGACTCTGCTGCACTGTCTTGCCGGCCTCATCACCGCGACCTCGGGTTCGGTGACCGACAACGGTGAGACAGTCAGCGCACCGCATCCTCGTCGGGGCGTCGCCTTCCAGCGCGACGTGCTGTTCCCGTGGATGACCGTCGCGGACAACATCGACTTCGCCCTGACGGCCCGACGATTGCCGAAATCGCAGCGCCGGGACACCATTCACGAGTTGCTCGAGTTGGTGGGCCTGCGTGACGAGGTGGCCGCACAACGTCCCGGTGAGCTGTCCGGCGGCATGCGGCAGCGGGTCAGCATCGCCCGCGTGCTGGCCGGGGAGCCGACCGTCATGTTGATGGACGAACCGTTCGCGGCGCTCGACGCACTGACCCGGCTGCGCATGCAGGATCTGCTGATCGATCTGTGGACGCGGCTGAACCGCACGATCGTGTTCGTCACGCACGACATCGACGAGGCGATCCGGCTCGGAGACACCGTCAGTGTGCTGCGCGACGGGCAGATCGCCGATCAGATCACCAACCCGCTCAGCCGCCCCCGGCCGGCCGATGCGCTGGCAGACCAGGCCGGCTACAGCGAGATCCGCAAGACCCTGCACCACCAGCTCGGCATCGACCACGCAATGCGCTGACGTCCACCCACGAAGGAACCCATAACGTGAAGATCCCTTTCCGGCGCATCGTCGCCGCTGCAGTCGCCGCTGCCGCCCTCGCTGTGACAAGCACCGCCTGCACCGACCCGGGCACCGCGAACGCCGATCAACTCACCGTCGGGTTCGTCGTCGACCCGTCCTGGGCGCAGGTCCCTGTCGCCGCCGACACCGGCCTGTTCGGCAAGCACAACGTCAACGTCAAAGTGGTGAACTTCCAATCCGGTGTCGAGGCGCTGCAGGCCGCGGCCGCCGGACAGGTCGACATCACCACCGCGGCCGACGTACCCACCTCGGCCGCGCTGACCCGCACACCCACGCTGCGGGTGATCGCCGACGGATCCCGTTGGGAAGGCTCACGGATCGTCGCCCGGCGCAGCGCGGGCATCAACACCGTCGCGGATCTGGCCGGCAAGTCTATCGGCACTCCGCTGGGCACCAGTGCCGCCTACTACGTGTCGAATGCCCTGGCGCAGAACAACATCAACGCTGAGCTGGTGCAGGTCGCACCGTCGGCGATCGTCACTGCCGCCACCCAGCGCAATGTCGACGCGGTGTCGATCTTCCAGCCCTACCAGGCGCAGACCATCAAGGCTCTCGGCGACGACGCGGTGGCACTGAGCGGTGGAACCTACAACCAGCACAGCCTGTTCGTCGCGACCGAATCCGCCGTCGCAACCAAGGGCAAAGCGATCACCGCGTTCCTCACCGCCCTCGGTGACGCCGGCGCCGCCCTGTCCCGGCACGACAAGGCCGCCACCGACGCCGTAGCCAAAGCCACCCAGCTGGACCCTGAGCTGCTCGGCACCGTACTCGGCGAGTTCGACTTCACCCTGCAGCTGAATCCGGACCTGGCCGACAAGCTGGCCGAACTCGGGGCGTGGGCCAAAACCCAGAAGTCCATCGACCCCGGCACGCAACTGCCCGACTACGCGAAGTTCCTCGACAACCAGTTCCTGCCGCAGCTGAGCAAGTCCTGACAGCTAGGTGGCCCGAGCCCGCACGTCGCGTCGTCGCAACAGCGCCGTTCCGAATGCGCCGATCACCACCAGGTCAGCAGCCACCCCGCTGCTGACCGCGGCCAGCAGCCAGCCTGCGACACCGGTGGCCAGCACGAACGGCGGCAGCCACTCGAACACCCGCGACCATGACGGCACCGGATGCAGCGCATGTGCTGCATCCTTCGCGCGGGCGTAGTCGGGATAGAACTCGGTGACGGCCACCGCGAAGAACAGTGCCGCCAGCTGCAGAATCCAGCCGGTCCAGAAATTGTCGGTGCTGCCGAAGAACACATCCCCGAAGAAACCGACCGACGCCGAGAAGCCGAACGCGGCCGCCCACACCGCGGTCACCACCATGTTGGTGCGCTTGAACAGCGGCGTGTCCCAGCGGTCCGGCGGGGTGATGTCGCGTGCGTACGCCGTCGTGTACGGCCGGCCGATCATCAGGCTGGACAGGGCGAAAATCGCCAACGAGGCGTTCGTGATCTCCCCCGACCACATCTCCAGCCACGTCTTCTGCCCACGGGAGGCCACCAGGCCGACGGCGGCCAGCACCACGAAGAAGGAGACGCCGAGCACCTCCAGCACGTGTACCGGAATATTGCGGCGACGGTCCAGCGCCAGGACCAGCAGCGAGAAACCGAGCGCACCCCACACTGCGATCTCGTAGCGGCCCGGCCCGGCCAGAATCGCCATCAACGCCCACGGCACGATCCCGGACAACGGGGAGTCCAGAAACGCATCGAGGGCCTTGCCGAGCACGCGACGACGGTAGGTGACCCAGCTGGGAAAATCCCAAGACGTCGGGTTCCCGGGGGCGGACCATGGAGTTATGGCCTCCGACCTGGGAACCCGCGTCGACGAGATCGCCCCGGACATCTACCGGCTGTCCACCTGGATACCGGGGATCACCGAGCACGGCTTCACCTTCAATCAGTTCCTGCTGACCGGGGACGAGCCGTTTCTGTTCCACACCGGCCATCGGTTCCTGTTTCCGCAGGTGTCAGCGACCATCGAGCGAGTCCTGCCGCTGACCCGACTGCGCTGGATCTCCTTTGGCCACCTAGAGGCCGACGAGTGCGGCGCGGTCAACCAGTTCCTGGCGGCCGCACCGCACGCCGAGGTGATCCACGGTCCGCTCGCGATCATGCTGTCGCTGAACGACATGTGCGACCGTCCGCCGGTCGCCGCACCTGCCGAGGCCGCGCACGACATCGGTGGACATCGGCTGCACTTCATCGCCACCCCGCATGTGCCGCACAACTGGGAAGCGGGACTGTGGTTCGACGAGACCACGTCCACGCTGCTGGCCGGTGACCTGTTCACGCACACCGGCCAATGTCCGGCGCTCACTGAATCCGATTGCGTGGCACCGGCGTTGGAGGCCGAATCACTGTTTCACGCCACCGGCCTGACCACCAACCTGCTTCCCACCCTGGCCCAACTCGCCGAGCTGAACCCCACCACCTTGGCCCTGATGCACGGCGCGTCGTTCCGCGGTGACGGCGCCGGGCAGTTGCGGGAGCTGTCCGACGGTTACGCGGGGTTGTTCGGCGCGTCATAGCCGGCCGTGACCATGCGCGATGCGTAGCCTTGGCGCCGTGAAGGCGTGGCAAATCGTGAGCGCCCTACTGGCCGCCGGCGTCCTGCTGTCCGGCTGCCAATCGAGCATCGAAGGCACCCCGGCCACCAGTCCCCAGTCACCGACCGAGCCGAGCTTCCCGACCGCGCGGCCCACCCGGTCCAGCCCGGCACCCCCGCCGAGCACCACGGCTGCGGCTCCACCCAGCACCTCCCGCGCGCCGTCCGGCGCCACCCCACTGGAGCCCGAGAACGGGTACGTGTTCATCGAGACCAAATCGGGGAAAACGCGTTGCCAGCTGTCCAAGCAGGACGTCGGGTGCGAATCCGACTTCGCCGACGCCCCGGTGGTCGACGGTGAGCACGCCAACGGCGTCAGACTCACCGCCGACGGCCAGCTCAAGTGGGTGCTGGGGAACCTCGGCGACATTCCGGTGGTCACCCTCGACTATCGCAAGTACAGCGCGGTGGGCTGGACCATCGATGCGAGTGAAGACGGCACCCGGATCAGCAACGACGGCACCGGTCACGGGATGACCATCGCTGTCGAAGGCGTGAAAACCTTCTAGAGTCGAACTTATGACTGTCGCTCGGCGCGAACGTGCCGCACTGGTCGAGTCCATGCGTGCCGCGGGTCCTGATGCGCCAACCCTCTGCGAGGGCTGGACTGCCCGCGATCTGGCCGCCCATCTGGTGGTGCGCGAGCGGCGCCTCGATGCCGCTCCCGGCATCCTGGTACCTCAGCTCGCCGGCTACACCGAGCGCGTGCAGCAGAAGGTCACCGAGAGCACCGAATGGGACGACCTGGTCGATCAGATCGAGGCCGGTCCGCCGCTGTACTCACCGTTCAAGCTGCTGGACCCGCTGGTCAATGTGGCCGAGATGTTCATCCACAACGAGGATGTGCGCCGGGCTCAACCCGGCTGGGAGCCAAGAGATCTCGATGACGCCACGGTGTCCGCACTGTCCCGCGGCATCGGTGCGATGGCCCGCATGACGATGGGCAAATCCCCCGCCCGGGTGACCTTGACGACGCCGCAGGGCAAGACGCTGGCCACCGTCGGCTCCGGCCCGGAGGTCACGGTGACCGGCGATCCGGGCGAGTTGCTGATGTTCGCCGCCGGGCGCGAGCAGGCCCGGGTGACGTTCTCCGGCGACGACGACGCCGTCGCCGCACTGCGTGCCGCCGGCCGCGGACTGTAGAAACGCAGGTCATCCGCAGCTTTACCCGTTCTTGACCGTGCGTTGAATCGCCACCCTGACGATCAGCGCGTGAGTACGCTTTTATCGGTGGAGCTGGGGGTTTTGGGACCTCTTCAGGTCCGATTGGACGGTGCGCCCGTCGCAGTGCCGGGCGCGAAGCCGCGCGCCATCCTCACGATGCTGGGTCTGCACGGCGGTTCGGTGGTGCCGGCCGATGTGCTCATGGAGTTGCTCTGGGGCGACGATCCACCACGCACTGCCGCCAAGGCGCTACAGACTCACATCTCCTCACTTCGTCACACCCTCGGCGACGGCTTCGTGCTGACCGAAGGGACCGGCTGGCGCCTGAACACGGCCGAGACCGATGCCGCGCGGTTTCAGTCGCTCACGAAAGCGGGCCGGGACGCCCTGGCCGCGGGAGACACCAGCGCTGCGCTCATCCGGTTCGATGAGGCGGCGAGTTTGTGGCGAGGCGTCCCGGAACTTCCCGACGGACGGCGGGGTGTGTCCGAGAAGACCCGGTGGATCGAGGCCCATGCGGCACTGGTCGAGGACCGGGCCGACGCGCTCCTCGCGACCGGCCGTGCCGCGGAGGTCGTCGGCGACCTCGAGGCAGCGGTGGCGGATGCGCCGTTGCGCGAGCGACGTTGGGGTCAGCTGATGCTCGCGCTCTATCGGGCAGGCAGGCAGGGTGAGGCGCTCGGTGCGTACCGACGGGCCCGGTCGCTGCTGGCTGATGAGCTCGGTGTCGACCCGGGACCGGAGCTCCGGCGGCTGGAGGCCGCCATCGTCGCACAGGATACCGAACTCGATATCCCTGCGATCCAACATGTTCCGTCAGTGACGCGTGCCGTGACGTTCCTGTTGACCGACATCGAGGGGTCCACTGCCGCGTGGGAGGCCGACGCCGACGCCATGGCTGTGGCACTCGCCCGCCACGACGAACTCGTCGAACAGATCGTCACCTCTCGCGGAGGTCGGCTGATCAAGACGCGCGGGGAGGGCGACGCCACCTTCTCGGTCTTCGACCGCCCGTCCGCCGCCGCGGCTGCCGCGATCGAGTTGCAGGATGCCATCTTTCACGAGCCGTGGGCGCCGGCCGACCCCATGCGTATCCGGGTCGCATTGCACACCGGGGAAGCCGAGCTTCGCGACGGCGACTATTTCGGTCGGGCCGTCAACCGCGCCGCCCGACTGCGCTCGCTCGCTTCCGGTGGCCAGACCTTGTGCTCGGGCGGGACGGCCGAGCTGGTGATCGACTCCCTGCCCGACGACGTCGCGCTCGCCGACCTCGGCATGCGGCAGCTGAAGAACCTGACGCGCCCTGAGCATGTTTTCGAACTCCGTCTACAGACCGACGAAAATCCGCCGCCGGCAGGCGATACCACGATCGATCGGCCGATGATGCCCACAGTGCTCGGCGGACCCGGTCCTTTCGTCGGACGTAATCACGAGCTCGCAGAGCTTGTCGCCGCATGGCAATCGGCGCTTACCGGCGGCACCCGCGCGGTCCTGATCGCGGGCGAACCCGGGGTGGGCAAAACCCGTCTAGCCGGCGAATGGGGCCGGCAGGCCTACGAGCAGGGTGCGGTAGTGCTGTACGGACGTTCTGACGAGGACCTCGGCGCTCCGTATCAACCCTTCGCGGAAGCCCTGCGCACGCTCGTGCCCTGCATCGGTACCGCCCGCCTGCGCGGGCTGCGCGGCGTCGAGGCATTACTACCGCTGGTTCCGGGTTTGTCCGACGTTCTCCCCGATCTCGCGGCACCGCCGCGCGGCGATCCCGACACCGAACGCTATGCGCTGTTCGACGCGGTCGTCGCACTGTTGGGTCTCGCCTCGGTAGACGTGCCCATCGTCCTGGTACTCGACGACCTTCACTGGGCGGCCAAACCCACGCTCCTGCTCCTACGCCATCTTCTGCGCTTCGGCGAGCACGCCCGCGTCCAGATCATCGGGACGTATCGAAGTACCGACCTCGACCGGTCGCACCCCTTGGCGGCGATGCTGGCCCACCTTCACCGCGACGGCAGTGCTAATCGCATTGCCCTGGGCGGCCTCGACGAGGACGACGTCAGCGCGTTCGTCGCCGAGGCCGGATACGACGACGAAGAGTTGGCCCGCGCGTTGGCATCGGTCACGGGTGGCAACCCGTTCTTCCTCATCGAGGCATTGCGCCACGTGGAGGAAAGCGGTGGACACTGGGACCCGAGCACGCTGCCGCAGGGGGTCCGGGAAGCCGTGAGCCGCAGACTTTCTCGGCTCCCTGCGGAGACCAACAAGGCACTGGCCGCGGCTGCGGTGGTCGGAAGTCAGTTCTCCCTCGACCTGGTTGAGCACGTGATCGGCCAGGATCTCGTCGATGCGTTCGACGAGGCTTGCCAGGCTGGCATCGTCATCGAGGAACCCGGTGGTCTCTACCGCTTCAACCACGCCATCGTCCGGCAATCTCTGCTCGCTGAACTCGCCTCCGTACGTCGCATGCGGCTACACCAGCGGATCGCCACGACGTTGGAGACGATGCCGGGCGCCGACGCCGAGCTCTTGTCTGAGCTGGCTCACCACTACTTCGAATGTGCCTGGGCGGGAAACGCACTCAAGGCCGTCGAATACTGCCGCCGTGCCGCGGACCAGGCTATGGCACGACTGGCGTACGAAGGCGCCGCCGACCTCTACGACCATGCCCTGCACGCGCTGGACGAACTGGACGACGAGCTGCCCGACCGCGACGACCAGCGCGTCGAACTCCTGGTGGCGCGGTGCGAGGCGCTGCTGGCCGCGGGCGATGTGTCCTCGGCGACTAGTGCGGTATCGCAACTGAAAGAGGGCACACGCCATTCAGCGCGTCTCGCTGCATGGGCGACGTGCTTCGAGGGTCAGCTCTCGATGCTCGTCGACCCCGAACGCCTGGACGAAATCGAATGCGCGGTGGCTGAGGCTGCCGTCAGGCTGGCCGAATTACATGACGCCGCAGGGGAAGCGAAGGCGCACACCGTGCGGGCGGGATGCCTGGCGCGCCTCGGACATGTCGCCGACTGCGAGCTGGCTTTGGACAACGCGCTCACGGCGGCGCGCCAGGCACGTGAACACCGGCTGGTGAACGCGGTGCTGGCGGGTGCCCCTCTGGCGGCACTGTGGGGACCCAATCCCGTTCCGCGTGCAGGCGGACGATGTCTTGACGTAGTACGACTGCTACGGATTACAACCGATTCTCCTGCGGTCGAAGCAACGTCGACACGCTGCCAGGCTGTGTTGGAGGCGTTCCGTGGCCGGGCCGCAGCAGCTCGACGGATGATCGACTCCGCGGCGCGCACCGTGACCGACCTGGGCTTGCGCCACGCTCTCCTTGAAGTCGACCACTTCGCCGGCATCGTAGAACTGGTGCTCGGCGATCCCGCTGCAGCCGAGCTGCATCTTCGCCTGGCCTACAACGGCTTCCGCCGGATGGGCCTGGACGCCGACACGGCGGAGTCGGCCGCTCTGTTGGCACGCGCCTGCCTCTGGCTGGACCGGGACGTCGAGGCCGACGAATTGTGTTCGGAGAGTGAGCGACTTGCCGGGCACGCACTGAAGGCGTCGATCGCGTGGCGGACTGTTCGGGCACAGCTGCTTTCCCGCGCGGGCGCCCATGCAGAGGCCCGACGAGTAGCCGAAGAGGCCGTGGCCATTGCCGAACGCACCGACGCCTTGGTCGATCACGGTGACGCATGCCTGGCTTTGGCGACGGTGCTGGGCGACGCCGGCGACGTTGCGGGAGCACGGGCTGCAGCGGAGCGGGCGGCGGATCTGTACGGACGCAAAGGCGCTGTGGCGCTTGTGGAGAAGGCATGCCGTATTTTCGGGCACCAGGTTTCGCCGGCTTGGGACACTGCAGTTGAAGCTCCTGTCGCCGAACGGGACAACCAATGTTTGCGAGTGATCAGTCGGTTGCACGATGCTGTTGCACGCGGAGCCTGGGCAGAGGTCGAGCCGATGCTCGCACCCAACGTCACCGTTGAGAACCGGCGGCGGATAGTCGGGTTTGAGCGCGTCGACTGTCCACCCGGTGTGTGGGTACGGTCGGCACAAGGTTACCTTGACGCGGGTGTGGCTCGTATCGATCGCGTGGTGCTCGCTGTCCGAGGAGAACGGCTGGCACTCTTTCGATTGACGTTGGGCACGGTAGACGGCAGCCCCGGAGCACCGCAAGACGAGCTGCTTCGGCTGATGGGGATCGATGAGGACGACCGAGTATGTCTGCACATTTCGTTTGACCTCGACGACATCGATGCCGCAATGGCCGAACTCGACGCCCAGCACGCGCGATTCGAGGCGCTGCAACTAAACGCTAAGTCGCAAGTGCCCCAACGGTATTTGGATACTTCCTGCACACAGGCAAGCGGACGAGCGGTGGCCGCTATCGATGCCGAGGCGTGGGACGAATTTGAGGAGGTGTTCGCCCCCGAAGGCTACATCGAGAGTAGGCGCAAGCTCGTCGGCTTCAAGCGGACCGAGTTCGCACCGCGCGACGTGGTGCACCAGACGAGGTGCGATCTCGAGAACGGAGTCATGCGCGCGAGCCATGTCATTATCGCCGTACGAGGAGAACGCCTGGCTCTCGCACGGCTCACCTTGGGCACTGTCGATGAAAGCCCCGGCGCACCACGGGACGAACTGCTCCAGGTGTACAGCATCGATGAGGGCGGCCGAATCGCCGCGCAAACATGGTTCGACGTCGACGACATGGACGCGGCGCTCGCCGAACTCGATGCTCGATATCTTGCAGGTGATGCGGCGCCGTATTCCGAAACATGGTCCGTCATCTCGCGCGCGTTCGCCACACTGAACAGGCGCGAGGTTCCACCGATATCGCCGGATTGGGTCAACATCGATCACCGGCGCGGAACAGGTTTCGCAACCGGTGACCAGATTGCCTACATCCAAGCCTCCTGGCAAGACACACCCGATATCCGTATCCACCCCACCGTCGTGCATCGGCTGACAAAATCGGGAGCGGTCGTGGCGAGCATCGCGCGGGGCACATCAGACGACGGGTTCGACGCTGAGTGGAAGGGCGTGGAGCTTTTGATGGTCGACGGCGAGCTCATCACCCGCTGCGAAATCTTCGACGAGTCGGACCTCGACGCTGCATTGGCCAGGTTCGACGAACTCGGCCGGCGACCGGAGAACACAGCAAGTCGCGTGTACCGGAACATCTTGGCGAACTTCGCCGTTCGAAATTGGAACGCTATTCGGGAGATCCTGGCGGAGGACATTTCAACCGAGGATCGTCGTCGAGTGGTGAACGCCGGCCGCCAACAGGGACGTGACGCGGTGATCGCCGAGATTTCGAGCATTGCCGATGTCGGGGTCACGAAACTCCAGTTAGAAATCATCGCAACCCGTGGCGGACACCTCGCGTTGAGTCGGTGCCGTGCATCGGCGACAGACCAGCGATCCGAGTCCTTCCGCAGCGACCTTCTAGACATCATCGAGGTGAACGCCGACAACCAAGTTCTGGCACGTATTGTTTTTGATCCCGACGACTTCGACGCCGCGTTCGAAGAACTCGACGCGCGGTACCTCGCCGGTGAGGCGGCGGCGTGCGCACAAATGTGGTCGGTCATCGCCCGGAATGTGGCGGCTTTCAACCGGCGTGAGCCGTTGATGACGACACAGAGCTTGGTAACTATCGATCACCGGCGCGCGACAGCATTCGAACCCGGTGACATCACCCCGTACATCCATGCGACATGGGATGTCGCGCCGGACATCAACCTCTATATCGAGGCTGTACATCGGCACAGTGATTCCGGAGCGCTCTTTACCCAAGTGTTGAAAGGCACCTCGCAAGAGGGCTTCGACGCCGAGTGGCGGGACGTCATCATCCTCACCGTCGATGGCGAGCAGCTCAGCAGCTTGGAGGTCTTCGACGAGGCAGACCTCGATTCTGCGCTCGCACGGTTCAACGAACTCAGTCGCCCGGCACAGCCAAGCAACGCGGCGAGCCGCACGTACGAGCGCTTGCAGAAGTGTTTTATTGAACCGGATCTGGATGCGATGGAGGCCATGCTGGCCGACAACATGGTCAGTGAGGACCGCCGACACATCGTAAGCACCGGAATCCGTCGCGGTCGGGATGCCGCCCTCGAAGATGCCCGCGCGGTCGCTGGGCTCGGCGTCAGGAACACAGCGGCAACCGTCATTGCGACGCGCGGTGAGCGCCTCGCACTCAGGCGCTCCCGATATGCAAACCGCGATGAGCAGGTCGACGGGTTCCATGTGGAAATTCTCGAGATCATTGCGTTGGACGACCACGGGCTCATCGCCGCCGTCGTCACCTTCGACTCCGACGACTTCGACGCCGCACTCAAAGAACTCGATGCCCGCTACCTCGCAGGTGAGGCCGCGACCCATACGCAGACGTGGTCGACGACCATAAGCACATACGCTGCGCTGAATCGGCATCAGCTTCCCGCGGCCACACCAAATTGGACGGATGTCGACCACCGGCGAACAGTCGCTATCGCGGCCGGTGGTCTGGGAGCGTCACTCCGCGCGATCTGGGACATCACGACACAAGCCACCATCTACGTCGAGGCGGTTCATCGGCTCAGTGACGTCGGAGTGGTCGTCACTCATATGGCGACAGCAACCTCTCAAGAGGGTTTCGATGCCGAGTGGCGGGACGTTTGCATTTTGACCGTGGAAGGCGACCGAATCAGGCTCGGCGAAGTGTTCGACGAGGCAGACCTCGACGCTGCACTCGCGAGGTTTGATGAACTTATCCAGCCAGTGCCACGGCTGTGCAACTCGGCATCCCGCATATTCGAACGTATCCACAACAATTACGCCGCAGGTGACTGGGAGGCTGTGTCCGAAGCGCTGTACCGTGATGCCGCGATCGACGATCGCCGCCGGTTTGTGGGTGACGGTTCGCGGCACGGCCGTGACGCCGTGATCGCACACGGCCATGCCGTCGTCGACGTCGGACTGAAAACCGACGACGTCACAACCATCGCGATCCGTGGAGATCACCTCGCTCTCACTCGTGTTCAGGTGAGTAAGTCCGGAAGCGAGCCGGATCGATTCAGCATCGACGACTTGCAGGTGGTCGAGATCGACGCGAATGAGCGAATTTTGGCGATCGTCGTGTTCGACCTAGACGACATCGACTCTGCCCTCGCCGAGTTGGATGCCCGCTACCTCGCTGGCGAGGCTTCGGCCTATGCGCATACCTGGTCAGTGATCACACGAACCATCGCCGCGGCCAACCGTCACGAACTACCCTCGACCACGCCCGACTGGGTGAATATCGACCACCACCGAGCGACCTCCTTCGAGCCCGGTGGCCTGAACGCATACATCCGTTCTTCGTGGGACGACATGCCCGAAGGTCGCATCTACGTCGAATCCGTACACCGGTTGAGCGGCTGCGGCGCGGTCATCACTCATGCGGCGGAAGGGGCCACGCCCGAGGGCTTCGAGGCCGATTGGCGGGGGATCGACATCATGATGGTCGAAGGCGATCTGATCAGTCGCAGCGAGCTATTCGAAGAGTCGGACCGCGATGCGGCGCTCGCGAGGTTTGACGAACTCAGTCAGCAGCCGCCCACTTGAGATCGCCGATAGGCTGGCATCCGTGGATTTCCGTGTGTTCGTCGAACCCCAGCAAGGCGCTACCTACTCCGATCAGCTCGCGGTGGCCCGCGCCGCCGAAGCGCTCGGCTACTCGGCGTTCTTCAGGTCTGACCACTACCTGGCGATGAGTGGCGACGGGCTGCCCGGGCCGACCGACTCCTGGGTGACGCTGGCCGGCATCGCCCGCGAGACCTCGACGATCCGGCTTGGCACCATGGTCACCTCGGCCACCTTCCGCCACCCTGGACCATTGGCCATCTCGGTGGCACAGGTCGACGAAATGAGTGGTGGCCGTGTCGAACTGGGCCTCGGTGCCGGCTGGTTCGAGGCCGAGCACCAGGCCTACGCCATCCCGTTCCCGCCCCTGGGCGAGCGATTCGACCGGCTCGAAGAACAGCTGCGCATCCTGACCGGCCTGTGGGGAACGCCCGTCGGCGAGACGTTCGACTTCACCGGCAAGCACTACACAGTCGTCGACTCACCGGCCCTGCCCAAGCCCACGCAGTCGTCCGTTCCGATCATCATCGGCGGCATGGGCGCCAAGCGCACACCGGCGCTGGCTGCCGAGTTCGCGGCGGAATTCAACATCCCGTTCGTGCCGCTGGACACCCTCAAGACGCAGTTCGCGCGGGTGGCCGACGCGGTGGTCGCGGCCGGACGAGCCGCGGACTCCCTGACCTACTCGGCGGCGTTCGTGCTGTGCGCGGGCCGCGACGAGGCGCAGATTGCCGAACGCGCCGCGGCGATCAACCGCGAGGTCGACGAGCTGCGCAGCAATTCACCGCTGGTCGGTACGCCCGCCGAGATCGTCGACAAGCTGGGCCCCTTCCTGGAGGCCGGTGTGCAGCGGGTTTACCTGCAAATGCTCGACCAGTCGGATCTGGATCATCTCGAGCTCTTCGCCGGTGATGTCATCCGTCAGTTGAGCTGACCGAAGCCCGCTTCAGGGCCGGGCATAGTATCGGTGCCCGTGGCCGGTGACGAGGACGATCAGGGGCAGCCTCCCGAGGCGCCCTGGCATCACTCGACGCCGGCAGTCGCGGGGGCCAGCGCTGCAGCCCTCGCCGTGATCGGCTTGGTGCTGTGGGCGGTGATCTCGCTGACCAGCTCCGGAGGACCCGAGGACGCTCCCATCGATTTCGTCCCGCCCACCTATACGTCGACCTCGAAGACCACGAAGTCCACCACGACCCGGACCACCACCTCCCGCCTGCCGGTGACCACCGAGTTCGTCGTGCCGTCCGATACCACGACCACCACGCCGTCGGAGACGACCGAGACCTCGCCCACCACGTCGTCCGAGACCACCACTACGACGACAACGACGACCACCACGACAACGACCTCGCCGTCGTACACGCAGCCGGGCGCCGACTACGGCGAGTACCCCACGACGCACTACCGGCCGCGCACCAACGTGACACGCACGCTGTATCCCCCGCCGGGCGGCTGACCGCGCCTACCATCGGCGCGTGTCGAATTATTACGACGACGACGAGCCCACCCAGTACGCGCCCAGCTACGGCGAGTATTCCGAAGCGCCCGCGCCGCCCACTCCCGAGCCCGTCCCGTGGTACCGCAAGCCCGCCGCGCTGATCGGCATGGGCGCTGGGGGTGCAGTCATCGCCGCGCTGGTCATCTATGCCCTGGTGCAGCTGTTCTCGTCCGATTCCCCGTCGACGACCACCACTACCACCACGTCGACCACGTCGACCACGGCAACCACCACGACATCGGTCGCCACCTCGGCCCCGGTGGTTCCGGCGCCGACTCACACCGTCACCGAGACGGTCGTACCGACCACCACTGTCGAGGAAACCACCGCCACGACCACGACTACTGAGCCCGTCACGACGACCGAGACCACGACCACGACGACGGCCCCGCCGACGACAACCACGACTGCGCCGGTGACGACGACAACGGCGCCGCCCGCAGGCAACCCCTAGCTGGCTCGGCACTCAGTGCGGCGGATTGCAGTCACTATCAAGCAGCAATCCGCCACGTAAGCGGTTCAGGGCGCGGGCGCAGCTGAGGTGGGCGTGGCTGCGGGCGTGGGCTCGGGTGCCTTGGTGGGCTCCGGCGTGTGCGTGGGCTCGGGCGAATGCGACGGCTCCGGCGTATGTGTGGGCTCAGGCGTCGGCTCCGGCGTATGTGTCGGCTCTGGCGTCGGTGAAGGAGTCGGCGACGGGCTGGGCGCAGGCACCGGCGGCGTGAACGTCGGGATCGGCAACTGCGGAAGCGTGACGGGCGGAAATACCAACGGCGGCATCGGAATCGGCGGCAGTGCTACCGGAGGCGCAGGCAGCGGCGCGGGTGCCGGAGCGGCCGGCGGTGGCAGAGGTGCCTGCGGCGCGGGAACCACTCGCTGCGGAACAGGTGGACTCTGTGCGCTCTGCACCATCCGTGGCGCGGCCGCCGGGCGCGGCGCAGCCTGTGCGGGCTCACCACGACCAGTACCAGTCCCAGTGCCAGTGCCAGGACCTGGCCAGGATGGATCACGCACCACCACGGTCCGAGTCGGCGGTGCGGGCGCGGACTGGGCCAGCGGGGACTCAGCCGGATCCGTCTGCGGCGCCGTCAGTCCGGATACCGCGGAGTCGAGGCGGTCGGCGCGAGCCGACAACACCATGCCGACGGTGCCGACAACGGCCAGGAACACCGCCGCATAGGCCACCACGCCGCCGCGCCGGTACCAGGCAACACGCGCCGGAGCGGGCGCCACAGGTGGTTCGGAGAACACGAATTCGGGGCGGGCCGAATCCTCGGTCACCGATTCGGGAATGAACTCGGCGACCTCAGCCGCCGAATCTTCCACCGACCAGGCCAGGGCGGACGCGGCCACCGTGCCGGTCGCCGAAGCCCAAGCCGAGACAGCAGACGCAGCCACAGGAGCAGCCACCGGCCCAACCGCCACCTGCGTCGCGGTCTCGTCGACCCCGCGTCGGGCCAGCAGGCCGGCTCCGACCGCAGCGATCACCTGGGCCTGCGGCACGGTGGTGACCGGAAGCCGGAAAGCCGATGAAAGCCGTTGGGTGACAAGTGGTATCCGCGCTCCGCCGCCGACGGTGACCAACGCCGCAAGCTGTGCGGGGTGAATACCGTTGCGGCGCAGCAGGTCCAGCAGGACTTCGATAACGCCACTCAAAGGTCCGTCCACGACCGCGTCGAGCTCGGCACGGGTGAGCCTCATCGCGCTGCGAACTCCGGCCAGGCTGGTGGCGCTCTGATCGCTCAACCGTTCCTTGGCGTCGCGGCACTCATCCCGCAGCCGGGCCAGTGTGGTCACCGCTGCGGTACCGGCGGGTTCGGCCTCCAGATTGCGCAGGACGAGTCGCAGCAGTTCCTGGTCGATCAAATCGCCGGAAAACTCGTCGAACCGCACCGTCTGGCCGATGGTCGCGAATCCCGCGGCAGCGTCGGCCAAGGTCAGGCTGGTGCCGGTCCCGCCGAAGTCGCACAGGGCGACCGCGCCACGGGCGGGCAGACCCGGGTACGACTGAATGGCCGTCAACGCTGCGACGGAATCGGGAACCACCCGGACGCCGGGCATCGCCCGTCGCGCAGAATCGAAGGCCGCCGAGTTCCAATGCGCGGGCACCGCCACCACCGACGCATCCGGACGGTGCGCGGGGCTGACCTCACGCGTCAGCGCCTCGATCGCCGAGGCCAACAACTGCTCCGCGCGATGGGTCGAGCCGTCGGCGGCGACCAGCGGCACCGGATCGCCGACCCGTCCCACGAAATCGGTCAACACCAGCTCGCCATCGGCCGAGGACGGCGCACCGATCACCGGCCCACGATGCCCGGACACGGTGAGCACCGCCCGCCGCACCAACGGCGTGTGGTCGGCGATCGCCACCAGATTGGTCGCCCCCACGGACAACCCCAGGCAATCACGCATACCTCTATGTCGGCGGCGGGGCCCGATTCGTTAGTGCCGCGCCGAGTACTCGGCCACCAGCGCCTCGGCGCTGCGCACTGCGGCCCGACAGGCCCGCGTGGTGAAGGGGTCGTTGAGGGGATGCTCGGCACGCCGCCGCCAGCGCTGCGCCGCCGCGAAAGCCGCGCGGGGACCGTCGAACGGCGCATCGGGCTGCAGCCCGAGCCGGCTGGCCGCATCGGTGCCCGAGCCACCGATGATGCGGCGCAGCGACGCCATCTCGTCCTCGTTCAGCGTCGTGGGGCGCGAGCGCAACAGGCTGAGCAACCGCAGCTCTTCGAAGGCGTGCGTGTCGGCGAGCAGCGGGTCGATGTCGGCGAGGATGTAGGGCGTCGCGTAGATCGGGTTGTGCTGCACGAACTGCCGCAACGACAGCAGCGCCGTGTGCGCCTTGAGCAGCTCCGAACGTTGCGCGAACTGCTGGTCGATGACGTCGCGCAGGGCGATCAGGCCGCTGCGTTCCAGCAGTTCGTCGGCCAGGGCCACGGAGTCGGACACCCCGGCGTGCATCACCGCGATCGAGATCCGGATGCCGAACATGCCGAACCGGTCCAGCAGCGCCGCGCGGGTGGCTGCGTCGACCGGCAGCGAGCTGTCCTCACGCACGAACCGGTCCACCGAAAGCATGGCCTTCGTCAGCTGGGCCGGCTCGATGCCCGCGAGCTTCTGCAGCGCGACGAACTCGCTTTGCCGCAGGGTGCGGGCGGTCAGCGCCAGCAGGCCGGACACCGGGACCACGGCCTGGCAGATCCCGGTCTTGTCCATCTCCTCGGTGAACCGCTTGGCCACGTCCTTGGCCGACATCATCGCGTCAATGCGCCCGGCACCGATCTCGTCGGCGCGCGACGCCACCCCGATGACGCCGAGCGCACCGGACGACCCGCCGACGAGTTCGCCGATCTGTTTGAGCAGGGCGATGTCGGCGGCGTTGAGGGTGCGCAGCAGGAACACCACGGCATCGACGCGGGGCACGCCGTCCTCGGGCACCAGGAGCCGGTGGGTCCGCATCGACACGTCTCGCGACAGCGACGAGGTTCCCGGGGTGTCGATGATCGTGGTGTCGATGAGCTCGGCGGCCGGCCACTCGACGTCGAGATCGACTACGTCCTCGGGGTTCAGCCCGGCGAAGCTGAAGGTGAGACCGCGATCGTGCGGGTCCCGCGCGATCGGCACATTGGCGCGCCGCCCGCCGCGGTGGTTGGCGGTCACCTTGGGTGTGGGCCCATGCCGGAACCAGGTGACGATGCGGGTCGCCTCGGTGGCGTCGGTGGGCGCGATGTCCTCCCCGACCAGGGCGTTGACGAGCGTCGACTTACCCGCCTTGAGCGTGCCGGCCAACGCGATGCGGATCGGCTGGTTGAGCCTGCGCCCGATGCGGTCGAGCTCGTTGTGTACATCGGGCCGATTGCGGTAGGCCGGATCGCCCCGGTACGCCTTGATGGTGCCGCCCAGAATCGAGCGCACCTGATCGGCCGTGCTCACGCTGCGGGGTCCAACCTTTCGACGCTGGGTAACCCTTCGAGCTTAAATCGTGCCCAACACGCTTGAATATTCACCGAGGCGATCGCGCGGTCAGCCTCTCGGTCCGCCGGCACGGAGGTGCAGAACATGGAATCTGCGAGCAGCGTCAGTTCCGACACCTGGCGGACCGCCACCTGGTCGGTACCGCTGGTTTTCCAGTTGGTGATGGCCCTCTTCCTGTCGACCACCTGGGCGGCAGGAAAGTGGGTGTTTGACGGCGCCACATTCCGGACGACGATGTCGGCCGGGGCCGCGACGTCAACCGTGATCGCCCTCGTGATCAGCATCGTGCTCCTCAAAGACCGGTCATCCCGTTGGCGCGGCGTCGGTCTGGCTGTCGCCGGTTCGGCTGCAGCCGTGTTGATCGGCTGGATGGTCGCCGCATTCTGGATCTACGGATGACGGACAACCCCGCGCCGACCAAGTTCGGTCCTCTCAGCTTCGCGGCGGCTCTGGTCACCAGCCTCATATTCGAATTCGCCGCGGTGACAATGGGATACTTCGTGATCTTCCTGCTCTACTTCGTGTTGCCCGCGCTGCTGATCGCGGTCGCGATCGGAGGCCTGCTCTACTTCTCGGGCGGCAAGGCGACACAGGTCGGTCTCGGAGTGCTGATCGGTTGTCTGGCGGCTCCGTTGACCGCGGCGATTGCGGTGATCGTCATCGCTGTCTCCTACGCCGGAGCCTAGGCGCCCTCGCCCGCGAGATTCGTGGCGTGGTGGACGACCTGTTTGAGGATGTTCTGCTGACGTTCCAGTTCCGCGACGCGGGTATTGCGTTCGTTCTCCTCGACCTTCGCCGCCATTAGGGTGGCCTGCAGCGATTCGTTGAGTGAGCGCGTGGTCTGGTTGGCGATTCCGCGGTAGTGGTCTCGCAGTTGACGTTGGATGCCTTTGAGCCGGTCCCGGGATTCCTTGCCGACGACGAACGCAACGTCGTCGACGAATTTGCGGGTGTTGGTCTTGGCCTCCCCACGGACCCGCAGCATCCGGTTCTCCATGTCCTCCTTGTAGGCCTTGCGGCCCAGCACCAGGCCGGCGCCCAGGGACAGCGGGTTGAACATGCCCAACCCGGCGAAGGAGGTGAGCATGCCGAACATCAGCACACCGCCGTAGGAGCCGCGCATACCGGTGATCACCTTGTGCCCGGCCTTGATCGGCTTGGCCTCCAGCCGCGCCAGCGATTTCATCTCACCGAATCCCGCACCCATGTCGCGGGCGTCGATCTGCGGCAGCTGCACGGCCTCCAAACCGGCTTCGGTGAAGGTGCGGGCCACCTCGGCCGCGAGCGCCTCGGCCCGCTGGTACGCCCACACGAAGTTGTCGCCGACCGCGGTGGCCACCGCTTCTTCCAGTTCGGCGCCGATCTCGGCCCAGTGCAAGGTCGGGTCGCCGGAGTCGATGACCTTCTCGGTGTGCGCGGTGATGTTGCGGAACCGGTGGCGCAGATCGTGATCGACGTCGGCGGTCAGGTCGGCGATACCATCGTTGAGCACCTGCTGCCACAGGGCGGTCTGCTGCAGTGCCTCCTGAGCTTCCTCCTTGCGCCGTTCCAGGTCGGCGGTCAGCCGCTCCCGTTCACCGGGATCGTTGAACGCCGAGAGTTCGGAATCGACTGCCAGCAGAAGATGTTCTGCAGCCGAATGGATTTCGGCCACCACCTCATCGCGGACCCGGTCGTTCTCACGGGAGAGCACACGGTCGGACAGGAACTTCACGATCGCCGGGAAGTTCGACTCCTCGTTGAGTTCCTTGTCGTTGAGCTGGATCGCATGGCTGCGCAGTATTGAGGAGACTGGAGTAACCGGGGTCGATATACCGGCCCGTTGCAGGTGGCCGACATTGGCGCCGACGATTTGCCGCCAATGCGGGTACAGGTCGGTCTTGGTCGCGACAATCGTTGCCACCGGGCAGATTTCGATCGCCTGCCGGATGAAGATCATCTCCGGCTCGGTGAACTCCTGGCTGGTGTCGCTGACCATCAGCAGGGCATCCGCATCGGGCAGCAGGCCGAGGGTGGAGGACAGATGCGGTTGCCCATGGCCACCCACGCCCGGGGTGTCGATGAATGCCAGTCCGCCTTTGAGCAGCGGGCTGGGCGCGGTCACCTCGACGCGCAGCACTTCGCGTCCACCGGCTTCGGGCGCCCGGCGCAGATCCTTGGTCAGGTCCGAGGGCGGTATGGCGATCCGCTCGGGTTCCGCGCCGTCGGGCCGGGCCACCACCAGGTGCGCGGTGGGCTGGTCCCCGTAAGAGACGACGGTGGCCAGCACGGTGCTCTCGTCGTCGCCGACGCGCGCCACGGGGACGTTGAGCAGTGAGTTGAGCAGCTGGCTCTTGCCCTGTTTGAGCTGACCGGCGATGACCACGCGGATCTGCGGATCGTTGATCCGCACATTGGCCACTTTCAGCCGTTCCACCAGGTCACCGCGGTCCCGCGCGGCGGCGATCTTGGTGGTGTGGTCGATGAGCTCGACGATCACCTTGACCTTGCGCGGGTCACCCGGTTGCGTCGGCTGAGTTGTCGGTTGGGTCATTGAACGTTCCCTCCTGCGGAGTCCACCGTAGGCGCACGAACGGGGCGGAGACCCCCTGATGGGGTCTCCGCCCGTTGCGATGCAGTGCGGATCAGAAGGCGTCGAACCCGGTTTCGATCGGGTTGTGCGACGCCACGTCGGTGTGGGACTGCGAGTGCGAGTCGTAGCTGTTGCCCGAGCCGAGCGCGGTGTGCGACTCGTTGCCCGACCCGAACGCGGTGTGAGTCTCGTTGCCCGACCCGAGAGCGGTGTGAGACTCGTTGCCCGAGGCGATGTTCGACGAGTAGCTGGACGAGTTGTCCTCGACACTGTGCGTGGTCGACGTCGAGGTCGAGCTGTGCACCGACGAGTCGATCACGCTGCTATTACCGCTGCCCACGTCGTGACCGGCGGTGGTCTGGTTACCGCCAACAGCATGGTTGGAGCTGTCGCTGATCACGATGCTGCCCGCGTTGCCGCCGTCACCACCGCTGGCGTGTCCGCCACCGATGCCGAGCAGGCCGCCGCCACCGCTGGCGCTGGCGCCCCCGCCGTGTCCGCCGCTCATGTCGACATCGCTGATCACCGGGCCGTCGTTGCCGGAGATGACGTTGCCGCCTGCGTGCTGCGAGCTGTCCTCGATGGCGTTGCCCTCACCCACGTTGACGTGCGAGCCGGAGCCGGCCCAGACATCACCGTTGTTGACGGTGTTGCCGTGGCCGAGCACCGCACCGTCGCCGGTGACGATGGGCCCGTCGGCGTGGCCGGTGTTCACGACCGCACCGTTGGTGGCGGTGTTGGAGGTCTTGTCCCCCAGCGTGATGTCCCCGAAGCCCAGGTTGAACGCACCCTGCTGAGCGTTGGCGCCCGCGTCCTGGTTGGGGCTCATGACCGGCACGTTGTTGTGGCTGGCCAGATCGGTGGAGTTACCGCTCATGAAATCGGTGTTGGTCTCCGGTGCGAACGTCGGCTGCGAGGTGAAGGCCGTCTGCGGGGAGAACGGGGAGGCGATGCTGTGGTAGTCCGCCACGGCCCGCTGCAGTCCGTAGACCGGGTCGCCGTTGCCCAGCGCGATGCCGGCCGGGGCAGCCGATGCCGCCACGGAGGCGAGCTGGGCGGCCGACACGTTGGGCAGTCCCGCGTCCCGCAGTGCACCCTCGGGGTTGGCGACGTAGGACGCCGCGGCGGCCGGGCTGCGGAAGAGCTCGAGGATGAAGTCGATCAGAGTGGTCATTGCTCCAACCTTTCGGATGTTTCTGTGGAGTGTCTGGTGACTCCCCGTGCCGGGCTCTCCGGCGATCTGGAGACAACGTTATGGGCGCGCCGCAACACCGGAAACGGGGTCGATTCCCCTCCCCGCATCGCCCCCACCCGGGGTGCAGGGGGTTCCCCCAATAGGGGCATAGGGGATTGGTAGGGGCATAGGCCGGCGGCCCCAAATCTATTGACGTTTCCGCTGGTAAACGCAATAAGCGCGCGACCACATGGGTCGCGCGCTTATTGGTAGGTCGGCTGGTTTCAGTCGAAGATATCGAAGCCGCCTGGGTCGTCGGTGTGATGCTCGGTGTCGACGACGTGGTGATCCCACACCGCATCCGATACCGGATCGACGACGGGCACGTCCTCGATGACCGGCTCGTTGAGCTGCAGCGATACGTCGTCGAGCGGCTGTTGAAGGACGCCGACGTCGTCGATGACCGGCCCGGAGGACACCAGATGGTCCAGGGAGTCCGACTGGTCGATCACCTGACCCGCCGTCGTATCCCAGGCGTGGTTGGGGGCATCGACCGGTACGTGATCGCCGAAGGCGTCGAACGCCGCCGTGGCCGCGCCACTGGCCCAGACGTTGCCGCCCGGGTCGGCGGCACCCAGGTCGCCGAAGGCACCGCCACCGCCGGCAGTCGACAGCGACTCCGACACGACGGGAATCAGATTGTTGACGTCCGCGCTGGTCACATCGGTCAGATGCGCGTCGGCGATGGCCTGTGCCGGATCGGCGGCATAGTGGGCAGCAGCGTCAGGGTCGCGTACCAGCGACATCACAAAGTCCAACAATGTGTTCGCCATGCTCCACCTCCTCAACGGTTCGCTTCGAATGCTAGCCAGCTGTGAGGACGCTGGGATCGGTGCCGAACCCACCCCTGCCCGCCCACCATTAGGGGGGCGGACATTAGGGGATTGACGCCACTAGGGGAACAATGCCGGGCCCTGGATGCCTCAGCGGTTAGGGTGAGGGTCGGCCGAGACAACAGGAGTGACGCCTGATGACCGACTCACTGGGGTTGTCGATCGGGATGACCAATCTGGTGGCAGCCCGCGAAGGCCGCCAACCGGTGATCCGCCGATCGATTTTCACGCTGCACAGCGACCGCGCGCCGGACGTTGGCGAGTACACCGGCAGCGGGTTGCCGTTGGCCGGCTTCGTGGAACGCGTCGGCGACCCGGTCCCCCTAGTCGCCGCAGACGGGTCCCAGCACCGCGGTGAACTGGTACTGGCCGAGGCCCTGGACGTCATGGCCCGCACCGCCGGCGGTGGTGCGCCCGTGGTGATCGCGGTACCCGCGCACTGGGGTCCCAGCACCGTGGGCGCCTTGCGTGGCGCACTGCGCAACAAGCCCGCGCTGTCACCGGCCGGTGTGCCGCCGGGACTGGTGCCCGACTCCTTGACCGCGCTGGCGGCGCTGCAGGCCGATCCGGGATTACCCGCCGACGGCGTCGTGGTGTTGTGCGATTTCGGCGGCAGCGGGACGAGCCTGACGCTGGCCGACGCCGGCGCCAATTTCGCCACCATCGCACCGACTTTCCGTTATCCCGACTTCTCGGGCGATCAGATCGACCAGGCGCTGCTCAACCACGTGCTCAGCGGGATCGCGACCGCCAACGATGCCGACCCGGCGGGTACCGCGGCGGTCGGTTCTCTGGCGAAGCTGCGGGCCGAATGCCGTCAGGCCAAGGAGCGGTTGTCTGCCGACACCGCGACGGCGATTCCCACAGAACTGCCGGGCTTCAACTCCGATGTCCGGGTGACCCGCCCAGAACTAGAGCAACTCATGTCCGCGCCACTGGCGGGCCTGTTGGATGCCGTTGAAGACACCTTGCAGCGCAACAACATTGCGTTGTCGAGTGTGACCGCAGTCGCCACCGTCGGCGGCGGAGCAGCGATCCCACTGGTGACCCAGCGACTGTCCGAGCGGTTGCGCGCCCCCGTGGTGACAACCCAGCGACCACAACTCGACGTGGCCCTCGGCGCCGCTCTGGTCGCCGAGCGCGTCATCGACGCCGCTGCACCGACCGGCATGGCCCCCGAGGTGGCGGCTGCAGATGCTCCCACCGGCATGGCCCCCACCAGCCTCGGTCCGGCTGCCTGGGCGGCGGGTGCCACCATGGCGCAACCGTCGGCCAACGACGGGGATGCAGGGAGCGCCCTGGCCTGGTCGCAGGACGATGCACCTGGAAATGAACCGGTGCCCTATGCGGGCGGCGAGTACGAAACCGCTCCGGGCACGACCGCGGCGCGGCCACCCGTCCAGTTCAGCCATGACGAGGAGATGTTCGACGCCGCACCGGCGCCGCTGCCCTGGTACAAGCGCCCGGGGATCCTGTTCGGGGCTGCGGCCGCGGCTGTGCTGCTGGCCGCGGGCGGCCTCGCGGTGACGTTGACCAGTTCCGAGGGGGATTCCACCCCGCTCACCGAGACCAGCACCACCTACTCGATGGGTCCGTCCCCGGAAGGGCCGCCGCCCGAGCCGATCACGACCGTGACCGAGGGGCCCGACGGGGTCAAGACCACCACCGTCGTCGTCCCGCCACCACCGCCACCGCCGGAGACGACGACGTCTGCGCCGGAAACCACCACAACGACCAGTCCGACCACAACCACCACGACAACGACGACCACCACAACGACCACGACGCCGCCGACGACAACGACAACTACGACGCAACCGCCGACGACGACCACGCAGCCTCCGACGACGACGAAGCCGCCGACCACCACCCAGCCGCCGGTTACCACGACTGCGGCGGCGGAGGCCCCAGGCGGCGGAGCCTAGGTCGGCGCTGATGACCGCCCCGGCACCGGAACCCGTTCCGGAGCTTCCGTTGGCTGCCCGGTCGGCGATCGGTGCGGTACTGGCCGACCCGGCTGCGCCGGTGAAGCTGCTCCTGTCTGGCGGCATCGGAACCGGCAAGAGCACGGTGCTCGCCGAGATCCGTAGCGCACTGCGCGAGGCCGGCCGTACCGTGCTGACCCGCGCTCCGCGACCTGGCGATGCCGCCGAGGCGGCATTCGTCGTCGACGACGCAGACCAGCTGAGCGACGACGAAATTGACTGTCTTGCAGAGAAAGTCGCAGATTCGTCGGCGACGGTGGTGGCGGCGTGTGAGCCGTTGACCCACCGCCCGCCGTTGCATGCGTTGGCCACCGCGCTGGAGCGGGAGAACCCGGTACTGCGGCTCGGCCCCCTGCCGGCAGCCGAGGTGGGCCGGGTGCTGACCGCGGCGCTGGGATCACCGGCCACCGCGGAAACCGTGAGATCGGTGCTGGCCGCGACCGCCGGACTGCCGTTTCTGTTGCGGGCAGCAGCGGAAGCGGTCGAAGCCCCGGCCGACGCGGCAAAGTTCGCACTGCTGCACCGATTACGCCTGGTTGACGACGCCACCCGTGATGCGCTGCTGATCCTGTCGCTCAGCCACGATCTCGGCCCCGACGACGTCGCCGCGGCACTGCGGCTGACCGGCGCCGAGGCGTCGGCACTGGTGGATCGGGCTCGCGCCGGCGGCTTGGTGGAGCCGTCCCACGACCGGCGGTTCGTCCGGTTGGTACACGAATCGCTCGCCCAGATCGCTGGCGCCGCCCGCCACCACGACATCGAAACCTCCCTGCTCACTTCGCAACTCGAACTGTCGACCTTGTCTGCCGACCTCGCGGTACGCCTGGCCGAGCACGGACTGCGCGATGACCGGCTGGCCGAGGCGCTGGCCGAGCACGCCGCCCACAATCGGGCCCGGCCGGCGCGGGCGGCCCGGCTCTACCGCGCCGCGGTCACGGCCGGTGCTGCCGCGGTGAGCACGCGACTGGCCGACGCACTGGCGTTGGCCGGAGACTGCACCACCGCAGCCCGCATGGCCGATGAGTTGCTCGGCTCCGAGGACCCCTCCGAACGCGCCACCGCGGTGCGGGTCGCGGCCAGCGTCGCCATGCACGACGGCGGTGCAGCCCAGGCCGCCGACCTGTTCCGGTGGCTCGGCCCGTATCCGGACACCTTGATCAGCTCAGCCGCCGCGACCTCCTTCCTTGCCGCCGGTGACGCCGATGCGGCGCGGGCGTCGTCGAACTCGGAGGCGGCCGGACCACCCACCTCGACGGCGCGGGCAGCACGCAGCCTGGCCGAAGGTCTGGTGCTGTCACTGGATCAGCCGTTCGCCGTGACCGTGGCCCGGCTGGGACAGGCGGTCACGGCGGAATATCAGGCCGGCAGCGTCGCCCCTGATACCCCGGCGGCCCTGGTGACGTTGGCCGCCCTGCACGGCGGTGACTCGGTGCGGGCACGCAGCGTGATCAGCCGGGCGGTGCGGGCCGGCAGCGGCGATGAGGCGTTCAGCGCGGCTCGACACCGGCTGCTGTTGGGCTGGGTGAAGATGCAGGACGGCCAGCTCGGCGCGGCCGCCGCGGATGCTGCCGCCGCCGAAGTGGGTGAGGATCTGCACCGTCGCGACGCGTTGTGGGCGGCGGCGTTGCGTACCGCGATCGCCCGGCGAAGCGGAGACAGCGGCGCCGTCCAGAAGCACTGGTATGCCGCGGTCGAGGTGCTCGCCGAGTATTCGATCGACCTGTTCTCGCTGCTGCCGCTCGGTGAGCTGTGGGTGGCCGGCGCCAGAATGCGTCAGGTCGACCGCCTGGAACACACACTGTCCGAGGCGTGGAGCCTGCTCGCGGCGCTCGGTAATCCGGTGTTGTGGTCGGTGCCGCTGCACTGGGCCGGCGTGCACGCCGGGATCCTGGCCAATTCGCCCGGAGCCGTCGCCCCGCACGGACAGGCACTGACCGCGGCGGCCGGTGAGAGCGCGTTCGCCCGCGCGCTGGCCAATGCGGGGCGCATCTGGCTGCGGGTGCTGGCCAATCACGTCGACACCGATGAGGTCACGATCGCGGCCCGTGGGCTGTCGCAGTTCGGCCTGACCTGGGACGGCACCCGGCTGGCCAGCCAGGCCGCACTGCAGACCCCGGATCCCCGGGTGTCCCAGGCGATGCTGCAACTGGCCCGCGACCTCAAGCAGACCAGCGCGGTCGAGGAGGTCGAAGTCGTCTCGGCCCCGCCGCACGGCGCCGCTCCGCAGGCACCGGCTCCTTCGTCGACCAAGCTGTCCGACCGCGAACGTGAGGTGGCCGAACTGCTGCTGCTCGGCATGCCCTATCGCGACATCGGCAGCCAGTTGTTCATCTCGGCGAAGACCGTCGAGCACCATGTGGCCCGCATCCGACGGCGTCTGGGAGCCGAATCCCGCACCGAGATGTTGTCGATGCTGAGGGCGATGCTGGCGCCGCAGGGCTGAGATCCATACCACAGTGACCTCAAAGTTAGGTAAGCCTCGGTAGCGGCAAGAAACACCTAAATGTCACTATGAGCTGAAGGAAGCTAAGTTACTGACGGGTAACTATGCCCAAGTTACTCACGGGTAACATCCGAATGGAGGCGTTTCTGTGGAGAGTCTCGAACACACACTGGTTGTGTCGCGACTGATTCTCGGTGTGCTCGCAACGCTCGTCGTGCTGGTGTTCGCCGGCAAGCGCGTGCTGTGGCTGACCAAGCTGATCAGCTCGGGACAGAAGGTCGGCGACGAGCGTGGCCGCAAGGACCATCTCGTCCAGCGCTTCCTGAACCAGAACAAGGAAGTCTTCGCACAGTCGAAGCTGCTGAAGTGGTCCATCCCCGGCCTTGCGCACTTCTTCACCATGTGGGGCTTCTTCGTCCTGGCCACGGTGTATCTCGAGGCCTACGGCGTGCTGTTCAACCCCGAGTTCCACATCCCGTTCGTCGGCCGCTGGGCCATCCTGGGCTTCCTGCAGGACTTCTTCGCCGTCGCCGTGCTGGCCGGCATCATCGTGTTCGCGATCATCCGCATCCGCAAGAACCCCGAGCAGCTGGGCCGCGAGTCCCGCTTCTACGGTTCGCACAACGGTGGCGCCTGGACGATTCTGATCATGATCTTCCTGGTCATCGCGACCTACGCGGTGTTCCGCGGTGCCGCCGTCAACGTCCTGGGCGAGAACTTCCCGTACCAGTCCGGCGCCTTCTTCTCCGACGGCATGGCCGCTCTGCTGGCTCCGCTGGGCCACACCGCCAACGTCTGGCTCGAGACCATCGCGCTGCTCGCCCACCTGGGCGTCATGCTGGCCTTCCTGCTGATCGTGCTGCACTCCAAGCACCTGCACATCGGCCTGGCCCCGATCAACGTCACCTTCAAGCGTCTGCCCGACGGCCTCGGCCCGCTGCTGCCGATGGAGTACAAGGGCGACAAGATCGACTTCGAGGACCCCGCTGAAGACGCGGTGTTCGGCAAGGGCCGCATCGAGGACTTCACCTGGAAGGCCAACCTCGACATGGCGACCTGCACCGAGTGCGGTCGCTGCCAGTCGCAGTGCCCGGCCTGGAATACGGGTAAGCCACTGTCGCCCAAGCTCGTGATGATGAACCTGCGCGATCACCTGTTCGCGAAGGCCCCCTACATCATCGAGGGCAAGCCGCTGCCCGAAGAGGGTTCGGTCGACTTCGCCAAGCTGGGCGACAGCCTGCACGGACACGGCGTGCCCGAAGACGGCTTCGCCCGCATCGAAGGTTCCGGCCCCGAGCAGGCGCTGCGCCCGCTGGTCGGCACCGCCGAGCAGGGTGGCGTCATCGATCCCGACGTGCTCTGGTCCTGCACCAACTGTGGCGCCTGCGTCGAGCAGTGCCCCGTCGACATCGAGCACATCGACCACATCGTCGACATGCGCCGCTACCAGGTCATGGTCGAGTCGGAGTTCCCCGGTGAGCTCGGCGTGCTGTTCAAGAACCTGGAGACCAAGGGCAACCCCTGGGGCCAGAACGCCAAGGACCGCACCAACTGGATCGACGAGGTCGACTTCGACGTGCCGGTCTACGGCGAGGATGTCGAGAGCTTCGACGGCTTCGAGTACCTGTTCTGGGTCGGTTGCGCCGGCGCCTACGAGGACCGCGCCAAGAAGACCACCAAGGCCGTCGCAGAGCTGCTGGCCGCCTCGGGCGTGAAGTTTCTGGTGCTGGGCACCGGCGAGACCTGTACCGGTGACTCGGCCCGCCGCTCCGGTAACGAGTTCCTGTTCCAGCAGTTGGCCGCGCAGAACGTCGAGACCATCAACGAGCTGTTCGAGGGTGTCGAGACGGTCGACCGCAAGATCATCGTCACCTGCCCGCACTGCTTCAACACGATCGGCCGCGAGTACCCGCAGTTGGGTGCCAACTACACCGTCGTGCACCACACGCAGCTGCTGAACCGCCTCGTCCGGGACAAGAAGCTGGTGCCGGTCAAGTCCACCGGCGGCCCCGAGGTCACCTACCACGACCCGTGCTTCCTGGGTCGCCACAACAAGGTCTACGAGGCTCCGCGTGAGCTGGTCGAGGCCTCGGGCGTGACGCTCAAGGAAATGCCCCGCCACGCCGACCGCGGCCTGTGCTGTGGTGCCGGTGGCGCGCGCATGTGGATGGAAGAGCACATCGGCAAGCGCGTCAACGTGGAGCGCACCGAAGAGGCGATGGACACCGCCTCGACCATCGCGACCGGTTGCCCGTTCTGCCGCGTGATGATCACCGACGGTGTCGACGACGTGGCCGCTGCCCGCAACGTCGAGAAGGCCGAAGTGCTCGACGTGGCTCAGCTGCTGCTGAACTCGCTGGACAAGAGCGGCATCAAGCTGCCCGAAAAGGGCACGGCGGCAAAGGAATCCGAGAAGCGGGCCGAGGCACGCGCCGAAGCCGAGGCCAAGGCGGCAGCCGCGGCACCGGCTCCGGCACCCGTGGTCGAGGAAGCCCCGGCGGCTGAGGCGGCACCCGCTGCCGAAGCTCCGGCAGCCCCGGCCGCAGCTGCGGCCCCGGTCAAGGGTCTGGGCATGGCCGGTGGCGCCAAGCGTCCAGGTGCCAAGAAGACCGCGGCTCCTGCCGCCTCCGCTGCTCCGGCTGAGGCACCCGCCGCTCCGGCTGCTCCGGTCAAGGGTCTGGGTATCGCCGGTGGCGCCAAGCGTCCAGGTGCCAAGAAGACCGCGGCTCCTGCCGCCTCTGCTGCCCCGGCCGCCGAGGCGCCCGCCGCCCCGGCCGCACCCGCGGCGCCGGTGAAGGGTCTGGGCATGGCGGCCGGCGCGAAGCGTCCGGGCGCCAAGAAGGCTGCGGCCCCTGCTGCGTCGGCTGCACCGGCCGCTCCCGCCGCTGCGGCACCGGCTGCCGCTCCTGCGGCCGCCGAGCCGGCCAAACCGGAACCGCCGGTCGTGGGTCTGGGCATCGCCGCAGGCGCGCGTCGTCCGGGTGCCAAGAAGGCCGCTCCGGCTGCCCCGGCACCGGCTGCGCCTGCCGCACCCGCTGCCGAACAGGCACCGGAACCGGCAGCTGAGAAGCCCGCCGAGGCGCCTGCCGAGCCTGCGAAGCCGGAACCCCCGGTCGTGGGCCTTGGCATCAAGCCGGGCGCCAAGCGCCCCGGTAAGCGCTGAGCACGTCCGTAACGCACCGAACGGCCATCTCCGCAACGGAGGTGGCCGTTCGGCGTATCGGGGGCACGGTGCGATCGATATCGGGCCCGAAAGCCGGCGCGCCGTGACCCGCCGAGTGTGGCGGTGGCCACCTACCACATGGGCAAATTCCAAAATCAGTGGACGGTGATGAGACCATGGTGAGCGTGACTACCCATCAGTTGCCGTGGCAGACCGGTCAGCACCCGAAGCCGCGTACGTTCGCCCAGTCCACGAAGCTGCAGGACGTCCTGTACGAGATCCGCGGACCGGTACACGAGCACGCCTCACGGCTGGAAGCTGAAGGGCACCGCATCCTCAAGCTGAACATCGGCAACCCCGCGCCGTTCGGCTTCGAGGCGCCCGACGTGATCATGCGCGACATGATCCAGGCGCTGCCGAACGCGCAGGGCTATTCCGACTCGAAAGGCATCGCCAGCGCACGCCGCGCGGTGTTCACCCGGTACGAGCTGGTCGAGGGTTTCCCCAAGTTCGACATCGAAGACGTATACCTGGGCAACGGCGTCTCCGAGCTCATCACCATGACCCTGCAGGCGCTGCTGGACAACGGCGACCAGGTGCTCATCCCCGCACCGGACTACCCGCTGTGGACGGCCTCGACCGCGCTCGCGGGCGGCACCCCGGTGCATTACATGTGCGACGAGACCCAGGGCTGGAATCCCGACGTCGCCGATATCGAATCCAAGATCACCGAGCGCACCAAGGCGCTCGTCGTGATCAACCCGAACAACCCCACAGGCGCGGTGTACAGCCGCGAAACCCTGGAACAGATGGTGGAGCTGGCCCGCAAGCACCAGCTCCTGCTGCTGGCCGACGAGATCTACGACAAGATCCTCTACGACGACGCCAAGCACATCTCGCTGGCCACGCTGGCGCCTGACCTGCTGACCTTGACGTTCAACGGGCTGTCCAAGGCCTATCGAGTGGCGGGTTACCGCTCCGGCTGGCTGGTCATCACCGGCCCCAAGGAGCACGCGACCAGCTTCATCGAGGGCATCAGCCTGCTGTCGAACATGCGGCTGTGCCCGAATGTGCCTGCCCAGCATGCGATCCAGGTGGCCCTCGGCGGTCATCAGAGCATCGACGACCTGGTGTTGCCGGGCGGCCGGCTGCTCGAGCAGCGTGACACCGCGTGGACCAAGCTCAACGAGATCCCGGGAGTTTCATGCGTGAAACCGTCGGGTGCGCTGTACGCGTTCCCGCGCCTGGATCCTGAGGTGCACGACATCCACGACGACGAGCAGCTGGTGCTCGATCTGTTGCTGCAGGAGAAGATCCTGTTGACCCAGGGCACGGGATTCAACTGGCCCACACCGGATCACCTGCGCATCGTCACCCTGCCGTGGTCGCGCGACCTGGCCCAGGCCATCGAGCGCCTCGGTAACTTCCTGGCCAGTTACCGCCAGTAGCACCGCCGCCAACACTCAGCCACCCGCTCTACGCTGTCCGGGTGGCGCACACGCATTCCCACTCTCATTCCCTGGCCGGCCCGTCTCCCCTGGGTCCGCTGGCCGCCCGCATCGTCGTCGGCCTGTTGGTTGCCATCGGGCTCGCGATGCTCATTGGCGCCGCGGTGCTGTGGCCCAGCCACCAGAAGGTCGACATTCCGCTGCCCTTCCAGAACGCTGCGGGCGGCGCCGTCACCACCGAGGCCGGGCACGTCACATCCAGCACCCTGGCCGATTGCGGCAGCCCGTCGGCCGGAGGCGTGCTGACGTCGGCACCGAGACCCGCCGAACCCGGCGGCGGTACCTGCGTGCAGAACCTGGTGGCCATCGATTCCGGGCCCAACAAGGGCGCCAAGACGCTACTGGAATTCACCACCGGCCCCGGACAGCCGAATCTTGCTGCCGGAGACAGCATTCGGGTGAGCCGGCAGGTGGATGAGGCCGGCACGACAACCTATGCGTTCTTCGATTTCGAGCGCACCTGGCCGCTCATCGCTCTCGCGGTGGCGTTCGCGGTGGTGATCGTGGCAGTGGCGCGCTGGCGCGGACTGCGGGCCATCGTCGGCATCGTCGTGGCGTTCGCGGTGCTGATGATCTTCCTGCTGCCTGCCCTACGTGATGGCGCCCCGGCCATCCCGGTGGCCCTGGTGGCGTCGGCGGCCATTCTCTATGCGGTGATCTACCTGGCCCACGGCGTCAGCCTGCGCACGAGCGCGGCCCTGCTGGGCACCCTGACCTCACTGCTGCTGGCGGCGATACTGTCCTGGGCGGCAATCGAATTGGCCCATCTGACGGGACTGTCCGAGGACCAGAACAACGAGGTCGCGGCGTATATGGGCAACGTATCCATCACCGGACTGCTGCTGGCCGGGTTCATCATCGGCTCACTCGGTGTACTCAACGACGTGACCATCACCCAGGCCTCGGCCGTGTTCGAGCTCGCCGAGCACGGTGGCAGCCGGCGCTCGATCTTCGTGGGCGCCATGCGGGTGGGTAGCGATCACATCGCCAGCACGGTCTACACGCTGGTGCTGGCCTATGCCGGCAGCGCCCTGCCGCTGCTGCTGTTGTTCAGCGTGGCCAACCGGTCACTGGGCGACGTGCTGACGGGTGAGAGTGTGGCGATCGAGATCGCCCGCTCCGCGGTGGGTGGCATCGCCCTGGCGCTGTCGGTCCCGTTGACCACGGGGATTGCCGCGGTTCTGGCGACGCCGCAGACCAGCAGGCACTGAGCCGTCAGTTTTGGCCACCACCGGCCGGGGTACCCGGCGACGGTGAGCCAGCCCGATCACCATCACAGCGAGTTGACCCTCCAGGTCGACGGAACCCGTCGTGACCTGACGGTCGACAACCGCATGACGCTACTGGACGCCCTGCGTGAACGGCTGGGCGTCACGGCACCCAAGAAGGGTTGCGATCACGGCCAGTGCGGCTCGTGCACTGTGCTACTCGACGGACGGCGCGTCACCACCTGCCTGACGTTCGCCGTTGCCGCCGATGGGGCACAGATCACCACGGCGGCGGGCCTCGAGCAGAACGGTCAACTGCACCCGGTGGCGCAGTCGTTCTACGAAGAGGACGCCTTCCAGTGCGGCTACTGCACGCCCGGCCAGATCTGTTCTGCGGTCGGCATGTTGGACGAGGCCAAGGCCGGCGCTCCCAGCTTCGTCACCGACGATGTCGAACTCAGCCCGGCGCTCACCGACGAGGAGATCCGGGAACGGATGAGCGGCAACCTCTGCCGGTGCGCGGCGTATCCGAACATCGTCGCCGCGATCGGGCGGGCGGCGGCCCAATGAAGCCGTTCGACTACCACCGCGCGACGAGTCCCGCCGATGCGGTGGCCGTGCTGGCCGAGCACCCTCGTGGCGCCTATCTGGCCGGAGGGACAAATCTGGTCGATCACATGAAACTCGGTGTCGCACAACCTGATCTACTCGTCGACGTCAGCCGGCTGGATCTGACCGAGACCGTTCACACCGCAGACGGTGGCGTACGCATCGGCGCAAATGTCCGCAACAGCGATCTGGCGGCCGATCCGGTGATCCGCGCGCGATATCCGATGCTGGCCCGGGCCTTGTTGTCCGGTGCGTCCGGACAGTTGCGCAACGCTGCCACCACGGCCGGTAACCTGCTGCAGCGAACCAGATGCGTGTACTTCCAAGATGTCACGACGCCATGCAACAAGCGATCTCCCGGCACCGGTTGCTCGGCGCTCGACGGCTACGTGCGCTACCACGCCATCCTCGGAGCGTCCCCGCACTGCGTGGCCGTGCACCCTTCGGACATGGCCGTGGCGATGTGTGCCCTCGATGCGCACGTGGTGGTGCAGGCCCGAGATGGCGAGCGCCGGATACCGATCGACGAGTTCTACCGGCTGCCCGGAGACGAGCCAGACCGTGACACCGTGCTGCGGCACGGCGAGCTGATCACCGCGGTCGAGTTGCCCGCGCCACCGAACGGGGCGGCGTCGGACTACCGCAAGGTCCGCGACCGCGCATCCTATGCCTTCGCGCTGGTGTCGGTCGCCGCCGAGCTGACCTTCACGCCGACGTTCCAGATCAGTTCGGCGCGAGTCGCATTGGGCGGAGTGGCGCACAAGCCATGGCGGGCGTGGCGAGCCGAGCAGGTTCTCACCGGCGATCAGCCCTCTGCGGAGACATTCGCCGCTGCCGCCGACGCCGAACTCAGGCAGGCACAACCCCTGCCGGGCAACGAGTTCAAGGTGGACCTGGCCCGCCGCACGCTGATGGCGCAGTTGCGCATGCTCACGGAACGGAGGCGGCCGTGACTCTGGTCGAACCACACGCAATCGGAGAGCCATTGGCCCGCGCCGACGGCCGAGCCAAGGTCACCGGTACCGCCCGCTACGCATTCGAGCAGCAGGTCGAGCATCCGGCGTATCTGCATCCGATCCAGGCCACCATCGCCCGTGGCCGGGTCGCGGCCATGGATACCACCGCGGCCGTCGCCATGGCGGGTGTCCTCGACGTGCTGACCGTGTTCGACGCCCCGACGCTGGCCGATACCTCCGATGGTGAGCTGGCGATCCTGCAGGACGACCGGGTGCACTTCCGCGGGCAGATCATCGGCGGTGTGGTGGCCGAGACGGCTGAGATCGCCCGGGAGGCAAGTGCTCTGGTGCGGGTCGACTACCACCGAGAACCGCACGACGCGGAACTGACCGCGGACCACCCTGCCCTCTACACCCCCGAGTCGGTCAACCCGTCATTTCCTGCCGACACCGACGAAGGGGACGTCGAGGCGGCGCTGGCGGCGGCCGAGGTGACCGTCGACGCGACGTATCAGACTCCGATAGAGCACAACAACCCGATGGAACCGCACGCATGTATCGCGCACTGGGCGATGCGCGATGGCCGCCCGGCGGTGACGCTGTACGACTCGACCCAAGGTGTTCACGTCGTGCGCAAGACACTGGCACCGATGCTGGGCCTGCAGCCCGAGCAACTGCGGGTGGTGGCACCGCATGTGGGTGGTGGATTCGGGTCGAAAGGCGCGCCCCATGCCCACGACGTCCTGGCCCTGTTGGCCGCCCAACGGTCCGGCGGCCGTCCGGTGAAGCTGGCGCTCACCCGACAGCAGATGTTCGCCCTCGTCGGCTATCGCACACCGACCATCCAACGGCTGCGGCTCGGCGCGGACAAGAGCGGCAGACTGACCGCACTGGTGCACGACGTGATCGAACAGACCTCGGCCGTCAAAGAATTCGCCGAACAGACTGCCGTCACCTCCCGCAAGATGTACGCCAGCCCCAACCGGCGCACGACGCACCGCCTGGCCGCGCTCGACGTTGCCGTTCCGTTCTGGATGCGGGCACCGGGTGAGTGCCCTGGCACGTTCGCCGCGGAGGTGGCGATGGACGAGCTCGCGGTCGCCTGCCATCTGGATCCGATCGAGCTCCGCTTACGCAACGAACCCGACGTCGATCCCGAATCCGGCAAGCCCTGGTCGGGCCGTCACCTCGTCGAGTGCCTGAATCTCGGTGCGGAGCGGTTCGGCTGGGCTCCGCGGGATCCCCGACCCGCCAAACGCCTGGCCGGGCATTGGTTCATCGGAACCGGGGTGGCAGCTGCGACGTACCCCGGGATGGCAATGGACGGCAACACCGCCCGGGTCACGCACACCGGACAGGGCCGCTACACGGTCCAGATCGGTGCCGCCGACATCGGTACCGGCACGTGGACGGCCCTGGCCCAGATCGCCGCCGACGCGCTGGGTTGTGGCGTCGCGGCAGTCGATCTGCAGATCGGTGACTCCGATCTGCCGCAGGCGTCGGTGGCGGGCGGCTCGTCGGGCATCACGTCGTGGGGTTCGGCAATCGTCGCCGCGGCCAAGCAGTTTCGCCGGGAGCACGGGGATCACCCGCACATCGGTGTGACGGCGGAGGCCGACGCGCCGCAAAACCCCGACGCGGAGAAGTACACCGTGCAGTCGTTCGGAGCGCACTTCGTCGAGGCCCACGTCAATTCCGACACCGGCGAGATCCGGATCCCACGCATGCTCGGCGTTTTCTCGGTGGGCCGGGCCATCAACGCGCTCACCCTGCGTTCCCAGCTGATCGGCGGGATGACCATGGGCCTGTCCATGGCTTTGCACGAGGAGAGTGTGCGCGACTTCCGGTTCGGCCATGTCGTCACGCAGGATCTCGCGTCCTATCACTTCAGCGCCCACGCGGATGTGACTGGTATCGAAGCGATCTGGCTCGACGAGGTCGAGGAGCATCTCAACCCGATGGGGTCCCGCGGTGCCGGTGAGATCGGCATCGTCGGCGCCGCAGCCGCAGTGGTCAACGCCGTCCACCATGCAACCGGAGTCCGGGTTCGCGAGCTCCCGGTGACCCTCGACAAGGTGTTGCCGGGGCTGCCGTGAGCCGTCGGATCAGCCGACGAGATCCTTTTCGGTGAGCTCGGTGGCGGCCAGGGCGGCGGCCAGGGTGTCGTGGCGGAACGCCGACGTGACGTGATCGTGCACCACCCGGAACGCCGCGGCACCGGTGCGGGTGGTCCCGTCGGCCGCCATGATGGTCTGTTCGACGACGACCACGCCGTCGTGCACGAACATCCGCCCCGGCGTCACCGTGTCCCCACCGGATGCGGCCCATTCACGTAGGGCGGCGTGCCCTTGGGCGGCACCGTTGGCATCGCCCACCTCGATGTCATCGCTGGACAGTGCGATCAAGGTGTCGATGTCGTCTTCGTCCAGCGCGTCGTGCCAGGCCAGAACCGTGGCGATCTCGGATGTGGTCATGAACGAAACGTACGCCTCTCAGAACGGTGTGCGGTCGAGCCACGCATCCCAGGTTGCGGTGTCGCCGAACACTTCCAGTCCGAGGTCGGCAGCTGTGCCCCGCCGCGTGACCGCCATCAGCAGCTTCTGGGCCGGGCCCTTGAGCGCGACGGTGCCCTTGCCGTGGCTGTGGGACCACCCGAGCCCGTCCTCGTCGTGCTCGACGGTCCACTCCCCCGTCGGCCCCAGACCGTCCTCAGTCGCGTGCAGGTGGATGCTGGCACCCATCGGCAGCGGTTCTCCGTGGCGTTTCTTGGCCATGGCGGTGGCGATCTCCAGCCATTCACTGACCGCGTCGGCGGCAAGGTCGGCCGGCAGCACGAACTCGGTTCCCACGGCCAGCGCAGCGTCGGCGTGGTGTACCGCCGCCTCGTGGACGCGTCGCCGCACCCACCAACCCGCGGGTTTGGGGCCCAGGAAGGTCCAGATCCTGGCATCGGTACCGATCTGGTCCACGGACTTGAGGACCTGGGCCGCGCCCGCGTTGAGCCACTCGATGGCGGCGTCGGAATCGTCGGGCGGCTTCCCGTCATGGACCTCACGTGGATCGAGCGGTGAGACCCGGCGCTCGGAGATAATCTGTGCCGCCCAACGGTTTCCGCGCCCGACATGGCGGAACAGTTGTTTGAGCGTCCAGTCCGGGCACGTCGGCACCGGCGTCTCGGGATCGCTGGAGGCGATCAGCTCCCCGAAGCTCCGGGTCTGGTCGAGCAGAGCGGCTCGGAAGTCCACGTCACGAACCTACCGCTGTGCGTGCCTTTCCGAGTGTGATCGGCAGAGTCGACCAGCCGCGCAGGATTCGGGTGTCGCGGCGACTGCCTTCGCCGGCGGCCCGCGCGTCGGGGAAGCGGTCGAAGAAGGTCTGCAGACCCACCTGGCCCTCGGCTCTGGCCAGAGCCGCGCCGAGGCAGAAGTGACGGCCGCCGGAGAACGACAGGTGGCGTCCGGCGTTGTCGCGTTCGATGTCGAAGCGGTGCGGGTCGGTGAACACCGCGGGGTCACGGTTGGCGCCGGCCAGGTGAATGATGACGAGTTCGCCGGCCTGCACCGCGGTACCGGCCACCTCGGTGTCGCGCAGGGCAACCCGCGCACTCATCAGCACCGGTGAGTCCAGCCGCAGGATCTCTTCCACCGTGTTCGGCCACAGCTCGGGGCGCGCCGCCAGGGTGTGCAGATGCTCCGGATGGTCGAGCAGCATCCGGATGCCATTGCCCAGCAGGTTGACCGTGGTCTCGAATCCGGCGGCCAGCACCAGCCCGGCCAGCGCCCGCAGTTCGGACTCGTCGAGCGGTTCTCCGGCTGCGCCGGCATCGGAGGCGGCGATGATCTGGCTGAGCAGGTCGTCACCCGGGTTGCGCCGCAGGTGGCGCAGATGATCGGTCAGCCAGGTCTCGAATCCGTGGATGCCGGAGTTCACCTGCTGGTACTGCTGCCAGCTCAGTCCGATGTCGAGACTCGGCGCGCCGAGCTCACCGAAGCGCAGGACCTGGGGCCGATCGGCGTCGGGGACACCCAGGATGTCGCTGATCACCGCGACGGGCAGTTGCGCGCAGTAGCGGTCCACGATGTTGACCACTCCGGCGTCGCCGTCCATCGAGTCCAGCAGGGCGTTCGCGGTTTCCTGGACGCCTTCCCGCAGCCGGGCCACCGCGCGGGTGGTGAACACCGAGGAGACCAGCTTGCGGTAGCGGGTGTGATCGGGCGGCTCCGTCGCGAGCAGCGACGGCGGCAGCAGCGGGTGCAGCATCCCGGTGTCGGTCTTGTCGGCCACCCAGCGCAACGGCTTCGGCAGGTTGCCGCCGAGCCGCGACACCCGGAAGTCGTCGGAGCGCAGCAGGTCGGTGGCCACGTCGTGGTCGAAGGTCATCAGGAGGGCGCGGCCGCGCACAAGCGGTCCGTGCCGGCGCATCTCGTCGGCGAAAGGCGCCGGGTCGGCCCGCACCGCTGGGTCGGCGATCAACCGAGCCTGCGGATCCCCGCGACGTATGCCGACCGCAGAAATGCCTCTAACCACCCCGTGCAGGGCCATCCATCGGATTCGTTCCCGCATGGCCCGAGCCTACGACCGCGGAAATTGTTCTACAAGCGTCAAACAGTGGCGACGGGGCGTCCCAGCGCGTAGACCCGCCACCCGGCTGCCCGCCACCGCTCCGCATCCAGGCAATTGCGGCCGTCCACAACGACTTTGACCCGCACCGTGTCGGCCAGCTCGGCCGGGTCCAGGTCGACGAACTCGGCCCACTCGGTGAGCACCAGCACCGCGTCGGCCCGATCGCAGGCTTCGATGACCGAGGTGGAGTAGTTCAGCGTGGGGAACACCCGCTGCGAGTTGTCCATGGCCTTGGGGTCGTACACGTTGACCGCGGCCCCGTTCAGCTGCAGCATGCCGGCGACGTTGAGGGCGGGCGAATCGCGCACATCGTCGGACTCGGGTTTGAATGCCGCGCCGAGGACGGCGATGTTGGCGCCCAGCAGCGATCCACCACAGGCCCGGGTGGTCAGTTCCACCATGGCGGTGCGCCGACGCATATTGATGCTGTCGACCTCGCGCAGGAAGGTCAGCGCGTGGTTGGCGCCCAGTTCACCGGCGCGGGCCATGAAGGCGCGGATGTCCTTGGGCAGGCAGCCGCCACCGAAACCCAAGCCCGCGTTGAGGAATCGCCGCCCGATGCGTGGGTCGTAGCCCAGCGCGTCGGCCAGCAGCGTCACGTCCGCACCCGCGGCCTCACACACCTCGGAGATCGCGTTGATGAAGGAGATCTTGGTGGCCAGGAACGCGTTGGCCGACACCTTGACCAGCTCGGCGGTCTGCAGATCGGTGACCAGGAACGGCACGCCGTCCTCGATCAACGGCGCGTAGAGTTCGCGCACCGCGGCCTCGGCACGCAGCGAATCGTGCTGCACCCCAACCACAATGCGATCCGGGTGCAGAGTGTCGTGCACGGCGTAGCCCTCGCGGAGGAACTCCGGGTTCCAGGCCACCTCGACGTCGACGCCCGCCGGAGCGAGTCGGCGCGCCCGCTCGGCCAGGTCGGCGGATGTGCCGACCGGGACGGTCGACTTGCCGACGATCACCGCGTTGCGGCGCAGGCGTGGCACCAGGGTGTCGATGACGGCGTGCACGTGGCGCAGGTCGGCGCTGTATTCGCCCTTCTTCTGCGGGGTCCCGACGCCGAGGAAGTGCACATCGGCGAAGTCGGCGGCCTCGTCATAGTCGGTGGTGAAGCGCAACCGTCCCGCATTCAGGTTGTCGTTGAGCACCTTGCGCAGGCCGGGCTCGTAGAACGGGATGTCCCCGGCGGCGAGTTTGGCCACCTTGCCCGGGTCGATGTCGACCCCGATCACCTCGTGGCCGAGCTCGGCCATCCCCGCCGCATGTGTCGCGCCCAGATAGCCGGTACCGAATACGGTGCATCGCATACTGCCTGGATAGGCCGCGAGTATGAGCTAGCTGCTACGTGACACTGAGCGGCAGGCCAACGTCAGGTGACGGTTGGAGGAGGGGCCCTAGATCCACGAGATCAACGCCATGGTTGTGGTCGCGCGCTACGAACAACCATGCCGTTGCATTCGACGCGATTGGCGTCAGTGGCCGCCGAACGACGGGAACGGCCATAGCCCTCCGCCGTCACCGCCACTGCGCGAACCACCGGACCGGCCTGGGTTCCAATCGCCGGATCCCGAGCCACCCGGGTTCCAGTCGCCCGAGCCCCGGCCCGGGTTCCAGTCGCCGGACCCACCGGACCGGCCGGGATTCCAATCGCCCGACCCGCGGCCGGGGTTCCAGTCACCCGAGCCTGAGCCCGGCCACTGCGGGGTTTCGGGTTCGTGACGCGATGGCGGATCCCACGGCCGCTGACGCTGCGGCGGGTCCCACGGGGGACGGAAGATGTTCGGCAGCCGCGGCGCAGGCGGCAGCACGACCAGCGGCGGGATGTACGGCGCCGGCGGGTTGTAGATCGGGGCCGGCGGCGGCGCCACAGGCTCCGGGGCCGGCGGCGGAGCCTCGGGGGCCGGAGCGGGCGCCTCGGGCGCCGGAGCCGGAACAGCGGCGGGCTGCTCGACGTAGACCGTGCGCGGTGGCGCCTGCGGCGCCGGTGCCGGAGCCTCCTGGACCACCGGGATCGGGGCCTTGATGGTCTCGGGCGGCGGAGCCGGTGGTGGGGGTACCGCCGCTTCCGGCGGCGGTGCGGGTGCCGGGAGTTTGGCCGGAGCGCTGGGCGCCACGGCACCTTGAGCCGGGGAGGGCCGTTGATCGACCGTCGGCCGGATGCTCACCGCAAGCGAAATAACCAGGGCCACAACGCCAACCACGAACACAGAGGTCAACGCGGAACCGACGAGCAGGAACGGTTTGCGCTCACCTTCCATCGGCATCTCGTCGTTGACGAGCTCCACGACCGGCTCATCGCCCAGCGGGGCCATCTCGGTAGCCAGACCGGCCAGCGCGTAGGCGCTGCCCGCGGTGGTGCCGTCGGGATCCTGCGAATAGGCCAGCCCGACCGTGGTCGCCTCGAACGCGGGCGCATTGGCCGAGGCCAGCGCGGCGCCGCGGGCCAGCGCCATCTCCGGCTCGTCGGGGGCGCTGACCGGCAGCGACACCAGGTTCTCCAGATGCGCCTTCACCGAGGCGACATCGACACCTGAGCCCAGCACGAACATGCCCTGCGGCGCGGAGTCGGAAGCCTCGACCGCGGCGGCCATCTCGGAGAGGACGGCCATGGCGTCGGTGCTGTGCAACGACTGGGCCAGCACCTTGACCACCGAGCCGTCGTCGGTCTTCACCACCGACAAGGTCGCGGCGTCACGGTCGATGAACAGCAGCGCCGTGGTGTCGTAGCCGACCGCGCGGCCGACCGCCTGGGCCAGTGCCGCGGCGGCGTGACTTTCGGAGACCAGCATGACGTCGTCGATGCCGTGCGCAGACAGTGTGTCGCGCAGCGCCGCGGCGTCGGAATGGTCCGTCCAGGTGACGCCGATCGACTTCAGATGGTGCCCGCCCGAAGTGGCGCTCTCCTGGGTTCCGAGGATGGCCGCGACCACCTGATCGGACGCAGTGGTGGTTGCCGAATCATCACCGGCGGTGACATCGAAGACGTCGTGATCAACTGTGACCCCGTCGGCCTTCTCCCCCTCGACCAGCACCATGCGGACCGTCGTAGGTGCCATCGCCACACCCAATACGATGTCCACCAAGCCCTCCAATGTGTTTGCTGCACTGCTTTTGTCGCCATTGCGCACACATTCCGCACGAACCGACAACTAGAACCTTTTTCGGCGTAACCAGGTCGATCGTTACACCTGCCCGCATTAGCTGCGCCGCTAGATTCTGGTCGGACCGCGACGGCATGCTGCGCGCCGGCGCCGGTTAGTTAGACCCTACTCGGCATTACGACAAACAGCGCCGCCCGGTTCATCCCGCGCTGTCTTCCTCGGCGGGATCGGGGCGCTGCGTCAGGCCGCCGGGCTGGCCCAACTGGCCCAGGGTTCCACCGAACAAACCGGGCCGACGCTGGGGCAGATGCCCGTGCACACCTTCGGCGTAGGCGGACTCGGCGTGCTGGGTGAAATCGACGCCGGTGGTCTCGTCCTCGGGGCTGAGCCGGAAGCCCATGAACCGGTCGATGGCCTTGGCCAACAGGTAGGACATGGTGAAGGCGTAGGCCGCCACGACGACCGCAGCGAGCAGCTGCTTACCCAGCTGTGTCAGCCCGCCGCCGTAGAAGAGGCCCTGCGGACCCTGGGTCATCACCTCGGTGGCGAGGAATCCGATCAGCAGCACGCCGACCACGCCGCCGACGAAGTGCACGCCGACGACGTCGAGCGAGTCGTCGTACCCGAAGCGGAACTTCAGGCCGATTGCAAAGGAACACACCACACCGGCGGCCAGGCCGACGACGACCGCGCCGAGGGTGTTCACGGTGCCGCACGAGGGGGTGATCGCCACCAGGCCGGCCACCACGCCGGAGGCCGCGCCGAAGGTGGTGGGCTTGCCGTCGCGGACCTGCTCGACCGTCAGCCAGCCGAGCATGCCCAGGCAGCCTGCGACCAGGGTGTTGAGGAAGATCGCGGCGGCGGTGCCGTTGGCGGCCAGCGCCGAGCCCGCGTTGAAGCCGAACCAGCCGAACCACAGCAGGCCGACGCCGAGCAGCACGAAGGGCAGGTTGTGCGGGCGCATCGCGTCCTGCTTGAAGCCGATGCGGGGGCCGAGCACCAGGGCCAGCGCGAGGGCAGAGGACCCGGAGACGATCTCGACGACGAGGCCGCCCGCGTAGTCGAGGACGCCGAGGCCGGCCAGCCAGCCGCCGGGACCCCAGACCCAGTGCGCGACGACGGCGTACACCGCGACCGCCCACAGCGGGACGAACAGCATCCAGGCGGCGAACTTGGCCCGGTCTGCGATGGCCCCGCTGACCAGGGCGGCAGTGATGATGGCAAAGGTCAGCTGGAACGTGGCGAACAATAGCTCGGGTACCGCGCCGTGGGCAGTACTGGGCGTGATGCCGAGCATCCCGAAGTGCTGCAGGCCGCCGATCAGGCCGCCACCCGCGTCATCGGAGAACGCCAGGGTGTAGCCCACCAGCAGCCAGGCCACCGTGACCAGCGGGATCGAGATGAAGCTCATCATGATCATGTTGAGCACGCCGGTGGTGCGGACCATGCCGCCGTAGAAGATGGCGAGGCCGGGGGTCATCAACAGGACCAGCGCGGTGCTGGCCAGCAGCCAGGCAGTGGCAGCCGGATCGATCTCGTGCACGTCGGGCTCCTTCGGTTCCGACGAGAATGTCCGGCGCGCGTTTCAGGTGCGCGGCGAGCGTGTTTCCGGCGTGTTTCGTGTTGCGGTGTGGTTACTGAAAGTTCACCGGGCTATGTGTTGGGCGGGCTTCAGCGCGCTGAGCCTCGGCGCGGCCCGCTTCCACTGAGCCTCGACGCCGCTTTCCACACCTGGGCTGTTGATCGGCAAAATTCCACGACCCCCACGTAGAAAACGACGCACGCGGTGGGAGGGCTGGCCTCGCCCATCACGCCCAGCGGCCACTTATGGCACGCGGATCACCGGTCTGCGTGTCATAGGTGGCCGCTCGGCGGCACAGGCTCAGGCGCGGCCTAGGACTTGATGAAGTTCAAATGCGAGCGTGACGGCGTCGGACCACGCTGGCCTTGATATTTCGAGCCGACCTTGTCGCTGCCGTACGGGTGCTCGGCCGGGCTGGTGAGCCGCAGCAGGCACAGCTGGCCGATCTTCATGCCGGGCCACAGCGTGATGGGCAGGTTGGCGACGTTCGACAGCTCAAGGGTGATGTGCCCAGAGAATCCCGGGTCGATGAACCCGGCCGTCGAGTGCGTCAACAATCCGAGACGGCCCAGAGAGGACTTGCCTTCCAGTCGTCCGGCCAGGTCATCGGGCAGCGTGCACACCTCGAGCGTGGAACCGAGCACGAACTCGCCGGGGTGCAGCACGAACGGCTCGTCTTCGGCGGGTTCGACCAGGGTGGTCAGCTCGTCCTGCTGTTTGGCGGGGTCGATATGGGTGTATCGGGTGTTGTTGAACACCCGGAACAGGGTGTCCAGGCGGACATCGACGCTCGACGGTTGCACCAGGGCATCGTCGAACGGCTCGATGGCCAGGCGTTTCGCGGCGATCTCGGCCCGGATGTCCCTATCGGAGAGCAGCACCCGACGAGCGTATCGGTTAGCGACGGACCACCCCCGTCAACGGCGGCACAACGCTGTCGGCGTAGGGCGCGGCCAACGATTTCTCAGCCGCCCGACCGGCCAGGGGCACCACCTTGCGTACGACGACGTGCACGGGCGGCTCGGTCGGCGGGACCGGCGCCGCGTGTTCGGCCGGCGTCGACGCCTGCGGCGGAGGGCTGCCGTCCTTCCCGTGGACCGTGAGCGCCAGGAACACCGCACCCGCCACGATCAGCACTGCCGTGGTCAGGATCATGGTCAGGGTTCGCATCACCGGGTCGTACTTCGGAGCAGATGCCGCCTCGTCCCGAAACTCGGAGCTGGCGAGCAGCGCACCGCGCGCCAGCAGCAGCGCCGCGTCGTCGCCCAGCACGACGGGCCGCGACATCACTGAATTCACCTCTTCGACAAGGCTTTCCGCGTCTGGTGCGGATCCGGCGATGGCAACTTCGGCGATCGGCTCGGGGAAGCTCTCGCAGATGCCGCGCAGCGCCAGCACCGCCGTCGCCTCGTCAGCCCCGTCCAGGCGGCGGAAACGCAATCGGCGTGTGCCGTCCTCTTGCTCGTCGCCGATCACGGCCAGCATGGTCTCCTCGGGTTCCACCACGCACAGCGCGATGGAGTCACAGTCCGCCACCTGCACGGTGTATTCGGCGGCGGCTTCGAGCGCGTCGGTCGTGGAGACCACTGCCACGTTGGCGATGCCTTGCTCCGCGAGGGCGTCGAGCACAAGTTTGGCGTGAGCGTCGGCGGCGTCAGTCCAGGTCAGCGTGACGCGGGTGACGGTGTAGCCGTTCGCCGGCGCGTCGGCGTAGGTATCGAGCACCGCCTTGACGACGTACTCGTGAAAGCCAGGGTGCTCGACGCCGATGCGCGTGTCCGTGTCGAGCGAGTCGTGGTCGATCACCGCGCCGTCGCCATGAGTGCCCTCAACCAGGAGAAGCCGGGCGTCGCGCGAGGTCATGGCAATACCGATAACAACATCCATGGGTAGAACCCCTTGATTGGTTCGGCCCGTCGTGCGGACCTGTTCGCTCCATTCAGCGCCGGATGGAGCCCACGACTACCGACGGTAGAGGGGGCTCCTGAGAGCGACGGCCCGAGGTTTTACGTGACTCTCAGGGTCGGGCATGAACAGCAATCATGTTCTGGGGTCATATGTTTCGCCACACCGTCCGAGACTCAAGATCCACACTGGGCAGCCGCGCGTCGACTGCGCCTGCGACCTTCGCCAGTCGCCGACGATCACCCTCGGCGTGCACTGGCGTCAATTTCTTAGACTCACCGAGACGATGCCCGCCCGCCTTACCCACAACCCGGGTCGGGTTGCTATCCTTCGTCAGCACCACGCCGATGTAGTTCAATGGCAGAACATCAGCTTCCCAAGCTGAATACGCGGGTTCGATTCCCGTCATCGGCTCCATACATGCAGGTCAGCGACGCAGCTGCGCATCCAGACCCCGAACGCGGGCAATTGAACATTTCCACCGCACCTGGCTAATCCGGTGCGCGATCATCGGAAACGACCTGGACCACACGAGTAGCATTGGCACTTGTCGGGGGCCATCGGCCGGAGGTACCGATCATGTTCGACGCGACCCGCTTACTCGTCGTTTCTGCCGCAGCAACACTGACGCTGAGCTTCGGCGCCGCCGTCGCCAATGCCGACCCGCCGGCACCCGGCTCCCCCTGCGGCCCTGACAAGGTGATCACGTCCGTCAACACCTGCGAGCCGCTCAACTCATCGTGCACAGGGTATGACGGCATGGTGATCGGGCGGGTGGCCGCCGACGGCCGGTGCGTGATTCCGGGGCTCGACGGCACCCGGTGGTAAGCCGGACCGGTAGCGGGCGAGCCGTCACCGACTGGCGGTAATTGTCGCTGCTCCAGCACCAGGCGACCACGAGAGTGGTTGCAGCGCATTACTTCAACGAACGACTGCGGACGGCGTTCTTCACCGTCGTGCAGTTGCTTGATCTTGCCAGCGCCCGGCTCATGCCCCATCACCCTCCCATTCATTGAGAACCCTCATTGACAATTGCCCTCGCCGGGCTGACAGTGCTAGACGTCCGCGGAACGAAAGGCACGTCATTGAGCACGAACCAGCCCGAAGACCAGCTCAACGAGCTCGGCTACTACGCCGTGACCCGCCACCCCGCGGATGTCCGGGTGGTCCTGCCCGAAGCCCGGACCGCGGATGCGCTTGGCCTCGGCTCCTGCCACATAGGTGAACGCTTCACGGTGAAGGACCCGGCGGTCCTCTCGGGAGCGGTCGCGGGCGCCAGCACCACGCTGGGCATCGCGCCGTCGACGAATTACCACACGCGCCATCCCACGGTCACCGCGACGATCGGCTCGACGATGCACGCCCTCACCGAGGGCCGCTTCGCCATGGCGTTCGGCCGGGGAATGGCGGCGTACTGGCAGGCGATCGGTCTGCCGGTGGTGACCGAGGCCCGGCTGCGCGACTTCTTCGGCATCCTGCGCCGGCTCTGGGCCGGCGAGATGATCCTGGATCACGACGGCCCGGCCGGGAAGTGGCCGTTCCTGCGCCACGCCAGCGGCCTGCCCGACGGACCTCCGATCGGCCTGGTGGCCGTCGGCCCCAAGACGATGGAGCTCGCCGGCGAGATCGCCGATTTCGTTGTGCTCCACACTTTTTTCTCCGACGAGGCGACGACGTCATCCGTCGAGGCGGTGCGCCGGGGTGCGGAACGCGCCGGCCGGGACCCTGACAGCGTCCGCATCTGGGCGTGCCTTGCCACCGTCCCCGACGCGTTGTCGCCGGAGGATCAGATGCGCCGCGGGGTCGGGCGGCTCGCCACGTACCTGCAGGCGTACGCGGACGTGTTGGTATCGGCCAACGGCTGGGATCCCGCGGCGTGGGAGCGGATCAAGCAGACCGAACTGTTCGCCGAAGCGGCCGCCGCGGGGCCGATCGACGCCACTGCCTCGTTCGAGACGCTGCAGCGGATCGCCGACCTGATTCCCGCCGACTGGCTGGACTCGGTGGCCAAGGGATCGCCGCAGGACTGCGCGAAAACCATTGCCCGGCAGTATGACCTGGGCACTCACTCGGTCATCATGCATGGCGCGAGTCCGCACGAACTCGCGCCCGTCGTGCAGGCCTACCGGGACAACCGGCCGACGCTACGGCGCGCAGTCGCGGCGAACCCCGGGCGGTTCGCCTGAACTCCCACGAATCCCCGCAGGCCACCCGCGCCCGGGAGCAGTGGGTGGCGGCGGTCCCGTCTGCGGCCATCCAGTCGGCCGCCGGCACCCGGCTGAACAAGCGCGGCCTGGAAACCCGGGCACGCCTACTCGACGTCGCCATCCACTGCCTGGCCGACAGCGGCGGCGAGCCGGTGTCGGCCAATCGCATCGCCAAAGACGCGGGCGTCACCTGGGGCACGGTGCAGCATCAGTTCGGCGACCTGGACGGGCTGTGGGTAGCGGTGATCACCGAAATCCATTCCCGCAGTTGGTCACCCAATGCAGACAGGCCGGCGCGCACCGGCACCTTGCGCGAGCGGGTGACAGCAGCCATCGACTCGGTCTGGACATACCTGGACACCACCGAAGGTCGGGCACTCACAGCATTGCGCACCTCACTGCCCGCACGCCGTTCCGATATCGCCGCCGAGTATCCCTTGACGGCAGCAGCTTTCGCGGCGCGCGAACTCGACTGGATTCAAGGGTTCGACTACCTGATGGACGGACTCGATCTCGACCCGAACCAACTGTACCGGGTTCGGTGCCTGTTGCCCGCTGCGATCCGGGGACTGAGCAACGAGCGCCAGATCGGCTTTACCTCGGACCTGGAGATCGCCCGCGTGACATTGGCCGACGCGATCGTGGCTTTGTTGACCCAACAGCGGTCTTGATGCGCCCACCCCGGCACGGTTTTCCACACCCGGGCTGTTGACCGGCGGCGACTACGACCCTGCGGTAGAAACCGGCGCCGACGCAGGCCCCCGCCCCGCCCGAGCACCCCTCCGCGTGAGCGGATAACAGCACAGCCCGATCAGCAGCGCCGCCATATGTCCGATCGCGGTGAAGTTGATATTGCTGACCAGCGCGGCGCCGAAGTACACAAACGCCGCGCCGAGGTACACCCAGCGCCACGGGCGCGGCATGCGGTAGGCCAACACCGCCCCTACCCCGGCGAGAAAGTAACTAACCCCGACGTCGCGGACATGGACGAGCCGTTCGGGTGCGACGTGGTCGTGGATCGCCAGGAATAGCAGACCTTCGCTGATGTAGGTTGCCAGCACGTGCGCGATCAAACCGACTGTCAACCAACGGATCTGGCCGAGCCAGCGCTCTGCCGGGGCAAGTATCAGGCTAAACAGCACCAGGTAGGGCGTCCAATAGCGGCCGTCGATCCACAACAGGCTGGTGACCAACACGTAGAGCGGATCCGTGCCCAGGTGGTGAATATTGGTCGATCTCTCGACCAACAGAGCATGAAGCTCACGCCCGTGCATTTGGTGCTGAATAATCGTGGTGACCAGCAGCGCGGCCAGCCAGGCATAGGTCAGCGGGGCGCTGCGAACATATCTCCACACCGCCGCCGGCCATGCCCTCGGGCGCACGACATTCAGTATGTGCGCCAAACCTGGGCGTGCGCCGAGATTATGCAGTCCTGGATGGGCGGCGCCCCGTGGCAGCACCTCGCCCGGCGCCCGAAACCCAAAAGCGACCACAATCGTGAGCCGATTCATGTTTACGAATTAACAAGGCGCGCAATAATTTTGATCGATTCATGATGAACCGACCGGAATGCATTGAATGTATAGGCCAGAACATCAGGCCTCCACAGCAGACTCACAACCACCAGGCCCGTTCACATGGGATACTCCCTGGATGGGCAGCGCGCCGCAGCACGAGATGACCCGAACTCCGGTCGATGAACTATCGGCATTCGAAGTCGCAACCCGAGATCTGGTAGGCGTGGCGCTGCGCAGCGTCGACCAACTGGAGATCTCACTGCCGCAGTGCCGACTACTGCTCGTGCTCCAGGCGCGCGGGAAGTCGACATCGACGGAGTGCGCGCAGGCGCTCGGGGTCGTCGGGTCGACGGTGACGCGGTTGGCCGACCGGCTGGATGCCTCCGGCCATCTGACGCGCGGCTCCGACCCGAGCAACCGCAGTGTCGTCACACTGTCGCTGACCGACCGTGGCCGCAAACTGGTCCGGCAGGTGAACACCCGCCGCCGGCGGGAACTCAGCAAGGTACTCGATCGGCTCGATCCAGCCGAGCGGGCGGCCTGCGCATCGGCATTGCGCAGTTTCCATGAGCTACTCGCCGACGATGACGCCGACGATTTGAATCGTCCGATTCCACTGTAGGAATATCACCCATAATGGGTGATCTCTTGGCCCACAATGCAAATCAACTGTTAGCAACTCGTGCCGTCAGTTATCCGGACAATCTGTTCAATCGGGCATAGTGTCAGCGGACATGGAATCGAATACCGATGACATGGCCCAGTCCGAGGACAATAAGCGCGGCAAACTGTCGAGACGTTCGATGCTGGGGGGCATCGCTGCCACCGGAGTCGGAGTAGCCGCTGCCGGAGCGTTCGTCGCCGGATGCGATGACAACTCTGGAAAGCCGGGCGCCAGTACCAAAGCCGGCCCTCCCGACTACGGAACGGGCATCAACGAAGGCTTCGACGGCAAGATCGAACTGGATGTTCGTGACTCAAAGCCGGATTGGAAACCCTTCGAACTCAAGCATGCCCCGGAGGGCGCACCCAACGTCCTGGTGGTGCTCTTCGACGACACCGGTATGGCCTCGTGGTCGCCGTACGGCGGCCGGATCAACATGCCGACGTTGCAGAAGCTGGCAGACAACGGGCTCACCTATTCGCAGTGGCACACCACGGCGCTGTGTTCGCCCACCCGGTCCTGCATGTTGACCGGCCGTAATCACCACGTCAACCGGTTCGCGACCATCACCGAGGGTTCCGACGGCTTCCCAGGCGCGGCGGCACGACTGCCCGCGCAGTGCGCGACGGTCGGGCAGGTGCTGCAGGACAACGGTTACAGCACCTTCTGGGTGGGCAAAGACCACAACGTGCCCGAAGAGGACGTCTCCAGCGGCGGTAGCAAATCGGAATGGCCGCTGCAGAAGGGCTTCGACCGGTTCTACGGGTTCCTCGGCGGTGAAACCAACCAGTGGTATCCCGACCTGTCCGAGGACAATCGGTTCATCGATCAGCCGTACCCCCCTGAACAGGGCTACCACCTGTCGAAAGACCTTGCGGATCAAGCTATTCGGATGCTGCGTGACCAGCGCTCCAGTAACCCGTCCAAGCCTTGGTATATGTGGTTCTGCCCCGGCGCGAACCACGCTCCGCATCACAGCCCCGAGGAGTACTCCGCGAAGTACAAGGGCAAGTTCGACGATGGCTACGAGGCCTACCGGGAGTGGGTACTGGGCCGGATGATCGACAAGGGCATCATGCCCAAGGGCACCGAGCTGACCCCCATCAACCCGTTGCCGGCCGACGTGGCTTCGGAGGCCGATGCGGTGCGGCCGTGGGATTCACTCAATCCCGACGAGAAGAAGTTGTTCAGCCGGATGGCCGAGGTGTTCGCCGGTTTCTCCGAGTACACCGATGCCCAGGTCGGCCGGGTCGTCGACTACCTGGAGCAGACGGGGCAGCTGGACAACACCGTCATCTTCTACTGCGCCGACAACGGCGCGTCCGGTGAGGGTTCGCCGAACGGGTCGGTCAACGAGAACAAGTTCTTCAACGGCTACCCCGATGACCTCGCCGAGAACATGAAGATGCTCGACAAGCTCGGCACCCCCGACACCTACAACCACTACCCGACGGGCTGGGCGGTGGCATTCTCCACACCGTTCCAGATGTTCAAGCGGTACTCGCAGTTCTCGGGCGGCACCTGCGATCCGATGGTGATCCACTGGCCCAAGGGCATCAAGGCCAGGGGCGAGGTGCGTCACCAGTACCACCACGCCACCGATGTCGTCCCGACGATCCTCGACGTCGCGGGGATCGAGATGCCCGAGGAGTACCGCGGCATCAAGCAGTACCCGGTCAACGGGGTGTCGATGCGGTACAGCTTCGACGGCGCCGATGCCCCCACCACGAAGAAGCGGCAGTACTACGCGATGCTGGGTACCCGCGGTATCTGGCAGGACGGCTGGAAGGCCTCGGCACTGCACGCACCCATCAGCGGTAAGGGCCATTTCGATCAGGACAAGTGGGAGCTCTTCCACGTCGACGAGGATCGCTCCGAGGCCAAGAACGTCGCCGATCAGAATCCGGACAAGCTCAAGGAGCTCATCGACGTGTGGAACGAGGAGGCCAAGAACAACTACGTCCTGCCCCTCGACGACCGCACCGCCGTCGACCTGATCACCATTCAACGGCCCCAGTTCGAACCGCCTCGCACCCGCTACCTCTACTACCCGGACACCGCGCCGGTGCCCGAGGGCGTGGCGGTCAACATCCGTGGCCGGTCCTACAAGATCATCGCCGACGTGGATATGACCAAGGATGCCCAGGGCGTGCTGTTCGCGCACGGTTCCCGCTTCGGCGGGCACTCCTTGTTCATCAAGGACAACAAACTGCATTACGTCTACAACTTCCTCGGTATCAAACCCGAGCAGGTGTTCGTCTCCGGTCCGCTGCCGGAAGGCAAGCATGCACTGGGCATGGAGTTCGTCTGGGAGAAGAAGGGCGAACATGGTGAATCCCTGGGAACCACAATCCTTTACGTAGACGGCAAAGAGGCCGCGAAGGGACCGATGCGGGCCCAGACCGGCAAGTTCACCCTCGCCGGTGACGGGCTCTGCGTCGGATTCGACAGTGGCGACAACGTGTCCGATCTGTACCAGAACCCGGGACGGTTCACCGGCGGCACCATCAAGGGCGTCGCGGTCGACGTGAGCGAGGAGAAATACCTCGACCTCAACAGGGAGGCGCAGGCCGCGTTCGCGACCGACTGATCCACGGAGCCGACACTCTGGCCCAGCACCCGGTGCTGGGCCAGAGTGCTGTTTGCAGGCCCGACTAGTTTGTTCAGAGAACCCTGACGATAGGAGCGGCCATGGACTCCGACACGATCTGGCGCAATGTCGATGAACAGCGCGGACACCTCGCTGATCTCCTCGACACTCTCGAACCGCAACAGTGGGCCACCCAGTCACTGTGCGCGGGTTGGACGGTGCGCGAGGTGGCCATCCACATCACGCAGTCCCACGCGAGCATCGGCGAGATGTTGCCGGCGGCGCTCAAGTCGGGCTTCCGGTTCGACGCGATGGTCCGCCGGGCGGCGCTGGAGGACCCATCCGACCCGGCCGCTATCACTGCACGACTGCGCGCCATGGCCGGGTCGCGTAAACGCCCGCCGCTGACCAAAGAGGTCGATCCGCTGCTGGACATCCTGATTCACACGCAAGATATCTGCATCCCGCTCGGGATCGACCGGCCGATGCCCCCAGACGCCGCCGTCGCCGTCGCAGACCGCCTGTGGCACATGAAGTTTCCGTTCGCCCCGCAACGGGACCTACCGGGCTACCGGTTCGTCGCCACCGATGCCGACTACGCCGTCGGCCCGGAATGGGGCGGCCGGCGCGAGGTGCCGATCCGAGACATGGTGCTGATGTTCGCGCGACGACGCGACGTGCCCGACGCAGAACCCGAGGCCGACGACGAGACCCCAACCGACTAGCTCCCGTTCTGCACCTCGTGCAGCCGCTTGTACAGGCCGTCCTGGGCCATCAACTCTCGATGGTCGCCGCTCTGTGAGATGCACCCGTCCTCGAGTACCAGGATCCGGTCGGCTACCGCGGCAATGAAATCCAGATCGTGGCTGATCACCAGGCAGGTGCGCTCGCTGGCATAGCCGCGGATCACCCCGATCATGCGGGCCCGCTCATCGGCGTCGAGATTCTCGGTCGGCTCGTCGAGCAGCAGCACCTCGGGACGGCGCAGCAGACAGCGCGCGAGGGCGATCAGGCGTTTCTGCCCACCGGAAGGGATCTGGACATCGACCACGGTGTCGTAGCCGTCGTGCATCTTGGTCTCGATGACCGCATGGATATGGGCCTCGGTGCAGGCCTCTTCGATCTCGGCGTCGGTGGCCTGTGGGCGGGCCAACCGGATGTTCTCCCGGATGGTGTCCTTGGTGAAGAACGGGAACTGGGCGAGTTTGGACACCTGGTCGCGCAGTGAGACAAGCGTGACGGTCGAAATATCCTTGCCGTCCAATAGGATCCGCCCACGCTGCGGGTCGCGGAATCTCAGGAGCAGGTTGAAGACCGTCGACTTTCCTGACCCGATTCCGCCGACCAGTCCCACCGTCTCGCCCTCAGCGACCGTGAACGACAACCCGTCCAGTACGTTCTCGCCGGCGACATAGCCGAAGGTCACGTCCTCGAATACCAGGTTGCCGTGCACCTCGCCGAGCGCCACCGCGTCCTCGGCTTCGCGCACCGAAGGCTTGGTGTCGAGCAGCTCGTAGGTGGACATCACGTTCGGAGCCAACGACTGGTAGGTGGTGTAGGCGCCCAGGACTCGTTGCGCGGCACCGAACATCGCCGGAACCACACCCGCGAACACCAGCAGCCCGGCGAACGTCAGCCCGAAGTGCCCGCTGAGCCCGACACCGACCAGCAGCACGACGACGGTGCTGAGGGCGACGAAGATCTGCGAGCCATTGACGGTGGCCTGCATCCAGACCACCGAGGCCGCCGATCCCTTGGCGGCCTCCTCTGACACGGCATGAAACCGCTTGCTGCGGACTGGTTGCGCGTTGAACGTCTGAATCTCGGCGATCCCGCTGATCGTCTGCTCGACCTCGGCGGCCATCGCCCGCTCGGCGTTCATCACCCGCCTCATCACCTCCTGCACGTGGCGGCCGGCGAATTTGAGGGTGAGCAGAGCCAGGGGTGTCAGCACCAGCGCGGCCACGGTCATCTGCCACGAGATGGCCAACAGGTAGCTGATCACCACCACGAGCACCACCGCGTCGATCAACGGGGGCAACAGGCAGTCGGTCAGAAGTCGCTGCACACCAGCGGATTCCGTCATCACCCGGTGCATCAGCTCGCCGCTGCGCGAAGTCAGGAAGAAGTCCAGGGACAGCGACTGTAGGTGGTCGTGGACACGCTGGCGGATGTCGACCAGCAGGACCCGTTCGACCCTCGCTCCGATCCAGGCGTTGACGAAGTACATGAGCTGGGTCAGCACCAGGGAGGCCGCCCAGACCACGAGCAGCACCGCGAACGGCACCGGTCCGGCCAGCGCGTGCAGCAGGCCGTCCTGACGGGCGACCAGCGGTCCGCTCAGATCCCATACCCCGCTGAGGTTTCCGCTGTTGCCGGCCTCCGAGATGACCTGGACCATCGGCCCGAAGGCCGCCACGGTGACATAGGGCAGCGCCGAGGCGATCACCCCGATCACCAACAGTAGTGTCAGCACGCCCCGCACCGACCGCAGCATGCTCAGACTGCGCCGCACCAGATACAGCGACGATGCCACGTCGGCCACGCGCACCCCCTCTGTCCCGCGAAGGCTAACCTGCCGGGTCGTTGCTGTCGCGCGGACCGTCCGACGGAACGGGTGCTTGGTCGTCCTCGAAGAACCTGCGGATCGCGAGGAACCCGCCGCGCCGGTACGCCTCGTAGGCCCAGATCGCGGCGATGATCGGCAGTGGGCCGAACGCCACCCACCAGCGCGCTGAGGGCGGAACCAGTTCGGCGATCACCTGCGCGCTGGGTTGTCCGTCGACCTCGGCGGGCAGCCATTCGTGCAACAGGATGGTCAGCATCCGGGTGGCCTCGAATGGGCCTGCAACGGTGGACAGCACCCAGCTGAGCGAGGCGATGATCAGTGCCCACGGCCAGGCCAGCAGCAGGGACTGGTCATCGACGATGTCTGCGGCCGAGCGGATCGACTCGGCGATGAACGCAAAACCCAACGCCACCAACAGCACACCGATCTGCGCCGCCAGCAGGTCGTCGAGCACCGAATTGGCCAGTTCGTCCGCGGTCCGGGTCGGCAGACCGAACGCCAACGACAGCAGGCCGGCCAGCAGGGCCAGCAGCATCAGCGCCGAGGTGGAGTCGTCGATGCGCATGAAGGAGTCGGTCAGGATGCGCATCACCAGGCGCGAGGACGACGCCGGCCGGGTCCGGTAGAGGATCATCACCACCAACCCGGAGATGATGATCGAGATCAGCCAGGCCACCACGGCCACGCAGATGATCACCAGGGCCAGTGAGCCGATGACGGGGACCAGTTGCTCATTCGCGGTTTCCCCGTTGCGGACCACCAGGAGTGGCACCACACCGATGGCCACCACGCCCAGGGCACGCACCAGGATCGGCAGGGTGAAGCCGGCGATATCACCCGCGTCGAGGTCGGGGTCGCTGCGGCGGATCGCGCCGATCTCGGCGCTCATCACCGACCGCGCCCGGCGGAACGACATTCTGCGCGCCACGACGCGAATCTAAACGTCGTGCGCACCGGTGATCGGCCGACACGCTCAGCGCAGGTACTGCTCGCCGCCGGTCGGGTACCCGCCGCCCTTGGTGGTGAGGTGAACGTGGTCGTAATGCCCGTAGCCGCCGGCTTTCGCACCGCCGTCGGGCGTGTAATAGGTGCCGCGCCAGATCGCATCCTGCAGCGCGAACCGATCGGCGTTCTTCAGGGCATAGGCGACGATCCGGTTGCCGAGCGCAATGCCTTCAGAACTGCTCGGATTGGGGATCATCACGTCGAGCGCCAGGCCGTTGGGATGCCAGCGCAGCGCGTCCGGACGGACGCCGCCGATCTCGTGGATCTGAGGGAAATCGGCGTGGACGCTGCGGGCGGCCAGGATGGTTTTGACCTGCAGGCCACGCTCGGGTGCGATGCCGACGGGTAACAGCTGGGGAATGTTGAGGACGCGCCAGCGCGAGGCGGTGGCCGGCTGTGCCTGCGCCGCGCTCAACGAGAGAGTCTGTACCGAGGGAGCCGACGCGGACGCGGCCGATGCGGCCACGATCTCCATGCAGCACGGCGCAGCTTCAGAGGCCGCGGCGGGCTCGGCCACGTGCTCGACGGGATAGGGGTGGGCATCGCCGCCGGCGGCGAAGAACGCAGCGACCGGCGCAACGATCGCAGCCGCTACCGCCGGAAGTTTGCGCTGGCGGGGGCTGGCTAATGCATGTCGGCCCACACGGGCACCATACGGGTCGTTCTGTGACAACGCAGCAACCGCTCCCCGGATCTACGAGTTTCCTCAGAAACGTGTCAAGCATTTGCTCGGCGTGTTTTCGCAGGTCATTAGTCACAAATTGGTCACGGAATTAAGAGGTTTCTAAGACAACTTTGGTTGGCACGTACCGCGCTCCGATCGGTACTTCAAGGCGAAAACACCCACCCGCTCATCTCCGCATCGCTACGCTCCGAGCCGGATTGACGCAGCCGACAGCGCGCAGGAGGGACGCATGTGGCGATGAAGCCGTGGACCGGCGATCGGCCCATGACCCGACGTGTCGTGCTCGGTGAGCGGGCCGTCGCGACCCGCGGCTTGTCCATCCGGTACGCCACCGAGCAGATTCACGCGACGACCGATTGGTGCTGTTACGACGACGCCCGGCACCTGGTCTACGTCCACCGAGCCGGACAGCTGCGCTCGATGGAGACAGATCTCGATTGGGGCCCGTCGGGCCGGGCACTGCCCAGCGTGGGCGATATCTGGGTGGTGCCCGCCGGCGACAAGTGCGCGTCACTGGTCGTAGGCGACACAGCGGCGTACTGCGAGATCGCCATCCCCGATCAGCTGCTCGGCGAGACGACGTTGATTCCGCGCGTGAAGCACCGCGACCCGCTGATCCATCAGATGGTGGAGCGCATCTACGAAGTTGCCGATCGCGGCGATGCGCTCGCACGGCTGCTCACCGACTCCGTGAGCGAAACCTTGAGGCTGTTGCTCACCGACATGTACACGGCGGATCCACCGCGCCGGGTTGAGCGGAGGCCCGACACCCTGGATGCCGCCACCCGCTCGAAGATCATCGAGTTTCTCGAGGACGGCATGGACTCGGAGATCACTCTCGAAATGCTTGCGCAGCAAGCGAAGATGTCAGTCGGCGGCTTCATCAAGGCATTCCGGGCCGCATTCCACACCACGCCCTACCAGTACCTGCTTGATCGACGGATCGAACGCGCGAAATCGCTGCTGCTACATACCACTCGGACTGTCACCGAGATCAGCGCAATGGTGGGCTTCTCGACGCCCAATCATTTCGCCACAGCCTTCCGCCGCCGGGTCGGCATGTCACCCCGCAACTATCGCGCCCCTCGCTGATCAAGGGGAGCCACCCTCGCCGCGTCAACAATTCAAACGTCGAAAAGAATGCGAATGTTGTTCGGCGACTTTCCAGATACCTTCGCGCGGTCAGCAGTAGCTGGCATCCCGCTGTTGCGAAGGAGACCTTCTTGAACCTCGCTCTACGGCCATATATGACGGCCGGTGTCGCCTTGGTCGGCGCCGGCGTCATCGCAGTCACCCCGGTGGCCGCGCCCCCGCCCGAGATGCAATCCCACTCGATACAACTCAGTGCGGCGATCGATAACCCCATCGAGGTGTTCTCCCCGGTATTCACCAAGGCGAGCACCGTAATTCAGAATGCGATCCAGGCCGAGATCGACGACCCGTTCCCCATCATTGTCGGGCTGGCCGGCAAGCTCGCCGCGGACGGCAAAACGCTTGGCGATATTGCCAGTACCCTCGGTCAGTCCTATGCCGGGCTGGTGGCCGGGCTCCCAGGGGCATTGACCACCTACGCGCAGAAATTGGCGGCAGGCGATTTCACCGGAGCGGTCGGGGCGTTCATGCCCATCGCCATGGGACCGTTCATGACCACGTTCATGCAGCTGATGAACATCCAGAACTTCGTGAAGACCCAGTTCGATGTCGCGAGGGATCTGACCAACGCCGCAATCATGGGTGCCTGGTCCCTCGGCCCCGGACAGCTGCTGTCGGTGTACAGCGTCATCGGCGCGGTGACAGGCACCCTGGACAAACTCGTGAAGGCAGTGCCAACGGGTGATCCCGGCGAAATCGTCAACGTCATCCAGCATGGTGCCGCGAACATCGCAACCGCGGCCCTCGGTGTTGCCGACTTGTGGAGGTTCTCCCTCGACGACACACGTCAGAATTTCCGCGACATCCTGAACCCGCCGCCGCCAGACCCGGAGGAAGAGTTCCGGACCGCGAAACTGGTTCCCGATCTTGCAAAGTCACTGCCGGCCGCGCAAACAGTGCCAGTCGAGGCACCGTCGGTCGAAACACCGCAGGCGGAGCAGGAAACCAAGGCGGCGACTGAGGTCGTTTCGACCCCCGACGCGACGTCAGCGACAGAGGCGACGCCCGAGACGAAGCCTCTTGTTCGAGACAGTCTCGTCGCGGCGCCAGGGAAACCCGGCCTGAAAACGTTGAGGAACGCCCAGGCCCACAAGATTGCCTCAAGCGTGAGCGAACAAGTCTCGGCTACTGCCAACAAGATTGGCGAAGGGATCAAGTCAGCCCTTGGCAAGCCGGCCAAGAAGCCGGCAGGCGCATCGGGCGACAGTTCGGGGGATGCCAGGTAGTAGACGCCCCGTCCCCGCCCGGCCTCGGGCGGGGACGCTCGCTCAGGCACTCACGAACGCTGACGGTAACCGCTGGGTGAGACTCCCACCCGCCGCCGGAATGCCGTAGCGAAATGGCTCGGCGTCGAAAACCCCACTGACGAGCCGATTTCCGCGATCGTCTTCGAGGTGGTCAGCAGCAGCGTCTTGGCCCGATCGATCCGCAGATCCAACAGGAATTGGTAGGGCGTGGTGTGGAAGGCGCGACGGAAAGCACCGATGAATCCCTGGACCGGCATCCCGGTCAGCCGCGCCAGCGCGTCCAGGTGGATCTCGGAATCCAGGCTGTCGTTGAGGAACTCGACAAGCATCGCGCGAGTCGCGGTATCCAGGGTCCGGAGTTCGCGCTCCGCCGGCGGAGCCTCGGCATACTTGTCCCTGATCAGCAGCGCCATGGTCTCGGCCACAGAGTCGGTGAGCAACCGAGCGATCGCGTCGTCGCGGTCCGCGACGCTGTAGATCTCCTCGACCAAGTGGTGCATCAGCGGATCCCGGTATTTTATCCGGGGAAGCAGCGCGGTGTCGCCGATGATCCGGCGCGGCAATGCGATCTCGCAGTATCCTGCGATGCCTCCCTGGACCAAGGCCGCGCATGGGATGCCGGCGGGTTTCCACCAGACATCCCCCGCCGTCGGCAGCGTTTGCCCGGACGACCCCCAATCGAGGGCGGTCTGCATCGAATGCATTGCACCACCGCGGTATACGTACACCAGATGATGCGTGTCGCTGAAGCTGCACCAATCTGTCGGCTCGGATATCTGCTCAGTGCCGAAGGTGAATGCCAAGCCACGCGCCGCGACATCCTTCTGCTCCAACACAACGCGCGGGGTCAGCGGCCGGTCCCCATCCCATGGCTTCATACCCATCCGAGCAACCCCCAGGCAGCACCATCACGAACGGCGTCAGGGTACGCCCGCTGCCCGCCCCAGATCGACGATTTGGCCGGAGTAGCCACATCTCAACGGCGCCGGTCGGAATATTTCGAAAGCCAAAAAGAATGTGAATGCGCGTCCGCAGTCCAGTCCGTATTTTCGGCCGGTCAGTGATAGCTGATGCCCTCATCTGAACCGAAGGAGACCGAGTTGAACCTCGCTCTACGGCCGTATGCGACTGCGGGGATCGCCCTCGTCGGCGCCAGCGTCATCGCGGCCACGCCTCTCGCCCCACCCCCGGCAATCCACCCGCCTGCGCTGTCATCGCAGGCAGCGGTCGAACTCTCAGCATTCACAAACCCGCTGGACACGTGGGCCTCGGTACTGGCGGCGACAATAACCAACCTCGAAGTGCGCGGCCAGGTCATTATCAATAATCCAGCGCCGATCCTGCGCCAGGTGATCGCCAATCAGATGGCGAACGCAACCGCGCTGGCTGGTATCGGTCAGCAGGTGGCCACCAACATCGAGGGCCTGCTCGATCCCAGCAATCCGTACGGTTCAGTCGGCTGGCTGCAGAAAGCTGTCGACCAGGTTGCGGCAGGCGACGTCGGGAGCGCCATCGGAAGCATCTACCAAGCGCTCTGGTACTTGCCGGCCGCGAGCATCGGATTTCCTCTGCTCGGCGCTTTTAACATCGTGAACACGACGATGACGCACCTCCAGAAGTTCGTCGCGACGATACCGAACCTCATTGTCTCCGCCGGTCAGAACTTCGCCTTCGGCACAGGGGGCGCTGTCCAAGCGGCGCTATCGGACACTGCACAAGGACTCGTCGATGCGATTGAGGTGGGCGACGTCGAGACCGCAGCAAGCATCGCGCTCAATGCTCCTGCCGTGCTTGCGGGCGCCGTGCTGAATGGGTACGGCCCATACGGTCAGAGTGGGCTGCTCGGCGAATATGGCCCAGTCAAGTACGCCGTGAAGTGGCTGGAAACCGCAGCTGAGGCAATCGGGAAGCCTAAGCCGTCGATTACCTTCAATTTGCAGCCGGCCGAACTGCCCACTGTTCCGGATGCTGCCGCCGCAACCTCGGTAACCCTGGCGGCGGGACCGGCAGCCTCGGCGCCGAAAACTGACGCGGCACCAACAGCAGATCCTGTTGCACCAGAGGCCGATTCACTGGCAGCCGACGCCCCTGCGACCGCGAATGGGTCAACCGCGACAGAAGCCGTCACGCCTGCACCCGCCAAAGAGCCATCGATTCGCCTAGTTCGGGAGAGCCTCGTTGCGGTTCCCGGGAAGGGCAGCGCCACCACCAACAAACCTGCGGGCAAGTTGGCCTCCGATGTCCGTGACGGAATCTCGTCCACTGCCAACAAGATCGGCGAAGGACTGAAGAAGGCACTCACCAAACCCGCCAAACAAGCCAAGGCGGACAATTCGAGCAAGAGCGACGCCGGTTCCGGCAGTTCGGGGGACGCCAGGTAACACCGGCGCACGGGACCTGGCCGAGATCATCACTCGATCTCGGCCAGGTCGCAATCGGGCCGGCGGCTCCGCCCGACGAAAGCTGCTGTGACTGAATTACATATGGGCGCATCAGCTCGTGATAACGATCGAACGCCCACATCGCTGACCACGGCACCGCGCCGGTTCGAGCGATCCAATGTCGACAATCATTTGCATTCAACATTCACTGAGCTATCCCGCCAGGGGGGCCAGGGCCAATGGTGTCCCAACCGACTTCGCCGCGGAGTACGCCGCAACCCAGCCAGGAGGGCAAGGCGTTGCTGCAGACATTCACCCAATTTTTTTGAATCGAAATAGCCCGCAACATTGGCCCGGATCGATACCCTGTTGGCAAGATTGACGTAGCCGTTGATAACTCAGGAAGTTCACGCGTGGCAACGAAGCCGTGGAACGACGACCGACCTCAGTCCCGACGCCTCGTATTGAGCGAGACGCGCGTCGCCACCGGTGGCATGTCCGTCAGGTTCGCGACCGAGGAGATCCACTCCACGACCGAATGGTGCTGTCTCGACGAGAATCACCACCTGCTGTTCGTGCACCGCGCCGGGAAAGTGCGCTCCATGGAGACCGACTTGGATTGGGGCCCCTCGGGCCGAGTACTTCCCAAGGCCGGCGACATCTGGGTGGTGCCGGTCGGCGACGAGTGCGCGGCCCTGGTCGAAGGCGATACCGTCGACACCTGCGAGATCGCCATCCCCGATGTCCTGCTCGAGGCTCCGACGCTGGTTCCCCGTATCAAACACCGCAATCCGCTGATCCATGAAATGGTGGAGCGCATCTACGCCGTCGCCGATCGTGACGTCCCTGGCACCCGGCTTCTCACCGACTCGGTGGGCGAAACCCTACGGTTGGTGATCTCCAGGACCTGTGCAGAGAACCCACCGCCCCCGGCCGAGCGTAGGCCCGACACCCTGGACGCGACCACTCGCTCGAAGGTCATCGAGTTTCTCGAGGACAGCATCGATTCGGCAATCACACTCGAAACCCTTGCGGGGCAAGCCAACATGCCCGTGGCGGTATTCATCACCGCGTTCCGGGCCGCCTTCCACACCACCCCGTACCAGTATCTGCTGGATCTCCGATTCGAACGCGCCAAGCATCTACTCCGATATACCTCGCGGACGATTGCCGAAATCAGTGCACTCGTCGGATTTTCTCGGCCGAGCCACTTCTCCAGTGCCTTCCGACGCCGTGTAGGGGTATCACCCCGTGCCTACCGCGACCGCTGTTGAGCACACAGCGCTCCGCTACGGCGCGGTCATCACCGCGGTAAAGGTCATCCGGTCACCCCGATACAAGGAACGCCGCTGTTCGATCGGGATTCCGTGCTGGTCGTAGGACACCCGGTTGAGCAGGAACATCGGCGTCCGGGTGTCGACGGTGAGCAGGGCCGATTCGCGTGAGTCTGGCAGCGCCGTCTCGATAGTGTCGACCGTGCGCGCGAAATGCACCCCGCGGCTGCGGATCTCGGCGTAGAGCGAGTCGCGGTAGTCGAAGGTTTCCCGCAGGCCCGGGTAGCGGGCGGCGGGCAGCTTGGTAGTCTCCAGCCCAACCCGGATGCCGTCGGTGGTCAGGACTCGCTCGAGCTGCAAGATGGGTCCTCCGACGTCGATCGCGAGCTGGCCGGCCAGGATGTCGTCGGCGCTCAGATCGCTCCAGCCCACCAGGATGCGCCCACCGCTGCGGCCCTGTTCCTTGGCAGCCTCGGTGTAGGACCCCATGGACAGGGGTTGCAGGATCTTGGGCCGCGCGACGATGGTGGTGCGACCACGTCGTTCAATCCGACCGGCCAGCAACAACTCTCGCAACGCCTGCCGGACTGTCTCGCGGGCTACGTCGAACCGTTCCGCGATCTCCCGCTCTGCCGGAAACGGGTCTCCGACCTCCAGGTCGTCGAGCAGTCGCTCCAGTTGCGCACGGACAACCTGGTGCTTGAGAACCCTCGGTTCTGCACTCGCGGACACCTGCCCACAGTAGCAAGTCTTGGTATAGACCAAGACTTGCCGTGTTGTTAACCTCCTCGCCAACTTGGATGCACCCGCTGGTATAGACCAACCCACAGGGTGTGGGGCAGGGCAGTTGCGCACCCCCGCTCGCGCACTGCCCGTCAAACGTCCCCCGCCCGAAAGGTCCCGCGCGCCATGAAGTTCCGCACCGCCCGCACCTCAGCCCGCATCGCTGCCGTGGCAACCGCCAGCGCCGCCCTCGTCCTGTCCGGCTGTTCGAGCTCCGAGAACTCCGACGCCAAGACCGCTCAGGGCTTCCCCGAAACCCTCACCCTGGCCGCGATCCCGGCCGAGAACTCCACCGACCTCAAGGCCAGCTACCAGCCGCTGATCAAACTGCTGGAGAAGGAGACCGGCTCCAAGGTCGAGTTCGTCCAGGCCTCCGATTACGCCGGGGTGGTCGAGGGCATCATCGCCAACAACGTCGACCTCGCCTTCTTCGGCCCGTTCGCCTACGTGGTGGCCGGCGTCAACGGCGCGAAGGTCACCCCGGTTGGCGCCGTCATCCAGGAGCAAGGCGCCAAGCCCGGCTACCAGTCCTACGGCCTGGCCCGTGCCGACGAAGCGAACGTGAACGGCCTCAAGGATTTTGCCGGTAAGAAGGTCTGCTTCGTGGACCCGAGCTCGACGTCCGGCTTCCTGTACCCCACTGCCGGCCTGATCGAGGCCGGGGTGATCAAATCCGGTTCCGAGGGCGATCTCTCCGGAGCGATGTCCCCGATCTTCGCAGGTGGCCATGACTCCTCGGCGCTGGCGATCGCCAACGGTGACTGTGACGCGGGCTTCGCCTTCGACACCATGGTGGACAAGACCATGATCGCCAAAGGCGACCTCAAACCCGGTCAGCTCAAGACGGTCTGGAAGTCGGAGATGATCGCCGGGTCGGTGTTCGCCGCCAACGATTCCCTTGGTAGCGAGGCGATCGGCAAGCTCAAGACCCTCTTCGCTGACAAGGTCAACGTGCCCAACCTCGAGGCCGAAGGCTTCTGCCAGGGCGACGCCTGCCGGATCACCGACGAACGCGCCTGGGGATTCGTCCCCGTCGAGGACTCTGATTACAGCGGCGTGCGCCACGTCTGCGACGTCACCGGCTCCGAGAAGTGCAAGGGCTGAGATCCATGAGCGCCGACGGACCCCACCATTCCGTCGCGGGCGACGATCTTGTCGTCATCGCCCGCGACGTCACCAAACGCTTCGGTGACACCCTGGCCCTGGACCAGGTCAGCCTCGACGTCCGGCGCAGCGAGATGCTGGTGCTGCTCGGACTTTCCGGGTCGGGCAAGTCCACCCTGCTGCGCTGCCTCAACGGACTGCACCCGGTCAGCTCCGGCAGTGTCGAGGTCGGCGGCACCCACGTCGACACCGCCTCGGCCAAACAGTTGCGCGCACTGCGCCGCAACGTGGGGTTCGTCTTTCAGCATTTCAATCTGGTCGGGCGGCTGAGCTGCCTGGAGAACGTCCTGATCGGCGGTCTCGGACAGCTGCGGCTCACCCGTTACGGCGCCCTGACCTACCCCAAGACGATGCGCGTCGAAGCCCTGACCTACTTGGACCGCGTCGGTCTGGCCGACTACGCCGACCGCCGCGCCGACACTCTCTCCGGCGGCCAACAGCAACGAGTCGCCATCGCCCGCACCCTGATGCAGAAGCCGGGCCTGCTGCTGGCCGACGAGCCCGTCGCCTCACTGGATCCCGAAAACGCCGGTGTGGTCATGGATCTGCTGTTCCGGGTGTGCATCGAGGAGAAGCTGACCGTGGTGTGCACGCTGCACCAGGTGGACCTGGCCCTGGGCTGGGCCCACCGACTGGTCGGCCTGCGCAATGGCCAGAAGATCCTCGACCGGCCCGCCGTCGGCATGACCCGCGACGACGTCATGGAGATCTACCAACGCGTCGACCCCGCAGCCCGGTCGGCGGCCCGGCCGTCGTGAGTACCGACCTGACCGAACGCCCGACCCCGTCCGCGCCCCGGACGCCCCAGCGCCGGCCGCTACCGAACCTCCTGCACCTGGTCGGTGTCTCCGCGGTACTGGCCACCCTCGTCGCGGCCTGGTCGATCGACTTCGCCCCCGCGACGCTGCTGAACGGGTTCGACGAAGTGATCGCGTTGCTGCAGCGCATGATCCCGCCCCGGCTCGATGATCCGGGACGCATCGGCGGCCTCGCGGTCGAAACCCTGCTGATGGCCGTGCTGGGAACGGTGCTCGCCGCGATCGCCTCTGTGCCCCTGGCCTTCCTGGCCGCCCGCAACACCACGCCTCACCCGGCCGTACAGGCGGTGGCCCGGGGGATCATCACGTTCTGCCGCGCCATGCCGGACCTGTTGTTCGCGGTGCTGTTGGTCCGCGCGCTGGGAATCGGCGTGCTGCCCGGCATTCTCGCGCTGGCCATCCATTCCATCGGCATGCTCGGCAAGGTGTTCGCCGATGCGATCGAGCAGACCGACCCCGGCCCACGCGAGGCGGTGCGCAGCACCGGCGTCGGCTATTTCCGCGAGATGCTCAACGCTGTCGTTCCCCAGGTCATCCCGTCCTGGATCGCCACCTTCATCTACCGCATCGACATCAACCTGCGCATGTCGGTGGTACTCGGCTTCGTCGGCGCGGGCGGCATTGGCTTCGCCCTGCAGGATGCCTTGCGGGGCTTGATCTATCCGCGGGCCCTCGGCATCGCCTGTGTCATCCTGGCGATCATCGCCGCGATGGAGCTGCTGTCCATCCTGATCCGGCGGATGCTCCTGGATTCCGCGCAGTCCAACCCGGCACGCGAGCGCGCCGCCCGGTTCTTCTTCGGCGGTGCGCTGGTCGCAACCTGTCTCGCGGCCCTCATGGTGCTGAAGATCAATCCGCTGTCCCTGATCACCTGGGTGGGCCCGGCCGCCGAGGTGTTCACCCGGATGATCCCGCCCAACTTCTCGGCGCTGGGCGGTGAGTTGTTCGCGGCTGCAGGACAAACCGTCGCCATCGGGGTGGTGTCCACTGCCATCGGCGTGGTGTTGTCGATCCCGGTCGGCATCCTGGCGGCCCGCAACGTCACACCCCACCCGGCGGTCTACTGGCTGGCCCGGGCCTGGATCCTGCTGGTGCGGGCGGTACCCGAACTCATCCTGGCCGTGGTGTTCGTCGCCGCACTGGGGCTCGGGCCCATCGCCGGTACCTGCGCACTGGCCATCGGCTCGATCGGGTTCCTGGCCAAACTGGTCGCCGATGCGGTCGAGGAGATCGACCCAGGGCCGCTGGAGGCGGTGCGATCCGTCGGCGGCGGTTGGTGGAAGACCTTGTTCTCCGCCGTGATTCCGCAAGCCATGCCGGCCATGGTCGGATCGAGCCTCTACCTGTTCGACGTGAATGTGCGGACCTCGACCATCCTGGGCATCGTCGGTGCGGGCGGCGTCGGCTACCTGCTGTTCGAGTCGATCCGCACACTGAACTTCGACGTCGCCGGCGCGATCGTCCTCGTCATCTTCGTCATCGTCTACGCCATCGAAAGGTTGTCCGGATGGATCCGATCCCGCCTCGTGTGACGATGGCCGCCGTGTGGACCGGCGCCGACGTCGACGTACGGACGGTGCCGGTTCCCGCGCTCGGCGCCGGTGAGGTCCTGGTCCGGGTGCGACTGGCCACCGTGTGCGGCAGCGACCTGCACACCGTCACAGGCCGGCGTCCCGCGGCCTGCCCGTCGGTTCTCGGCCATGAGGCCGTCGGTGACGTCGTCGCCACCGGCTCGGGCACGGAAGTCGCGGTGGGCCAACGCGTTATCTGGTCGGTGACGGTGGCCTGTGGTGAGTGCCCGCGGTGCCGGTCGGGTCTGAGCGCCAAATGTCTGTCGGTGCGCAAGGTCGGCCATGAGCCATTCGACGGCGACTGGGCCCTGTCGGGTTCCTATGCCGTACATGTGGTCCTGCCGCGCGGCACCACCATCGCCGTCGTCCCCGACACGCTTTCCGATGCCGTCGCCGCACCTGCGGCCTGCGCGACCGCGACGGTGATGGCCACTCTGGAAGCGGCAGGCGAACTGACCGGCCGTCGGGTGCTGATCGGCGGGGCGGGCATGCTCGGGCTGACCGCAGTCGCGGCCTGTGCAGACGCCGGTACCGATGTGCAGGTGGTCGACCGCAACGCCGACCGCCTGGCGTTGGCGGCACAGTTCGGTGGCCGCTCCTCCGATGGTGGGCCGGTCGATGTCGCGATCGACTACACGGGTTCTTCGGCAGCCGTGGCAGATGCGTTGGCGCGCCTCGACATCGGCGGCACCCTGGTGCTGGCCGGATCGGTCACCCCCGGACCGCCGCTGACGGTGGATCCGGAAGCTGTTGTGCGGCAATGGCTGACCATCACCGGTGTGCACAACTATGAGCCTCGGCACCTGCACCGGGCCGTGGATTTCCTCGACCGCACCCGCAAGTGTCATCCATGGGACGCGCTCGTCGTCGCGCCGGTTCCGCTCAAGCAGATCGCATCGGCCCTGCGTCCGCCCCCGCCCGGCAAGCTCCGGACGGCAGTCTGCCCTTAGACGCGGTCCGGGTCGCCTTGCAGCGCCCAATGTCACGCTGGAGTGGGGGGGGGGGGGGGGGGGCCCCCCCCCCGGGGAAAACCCGGGGTAGGGGGGGGGGGGGGGGGAGTTTAAAA
>NZ_JBEZJS010000005.1:388183-590860 GCF_040704635.1 Mycobacterium sp. NPDC049093
ACCCCGCCGCCCACCCCCCGCGGGCGCACCGTCCCCCCCGCGCCGGTCCCGCGGCGCCAGCACCCGCCCGCGGCGCTGTAGCCAGCCCCCACCCCCCCCCCCCCCCCACTCCAGCGTGACAAAGCAAGGTATAGCGGGCGGAGGATCGAGAAGAAAACTCAGCCCTGGAAGACGCGGATCCAGTCGACCAGCATCTCGGCCGGGTAGCTGCCACCGCTCGGATCGCGACCACCGGAGCCGCCGACGGCGATGTTGAACACCGGCACCAGGGTGTAGCCCGGGTCATTGAAAGGCCAGTCTTCCAACGAGTTTGCCGGGACCTCGAAGAAGGGGTCCATGCCCGGGGCATAGTCCTTCCAGAAGTACATGCCCTGCGGCGTCCATGACATCCGCCAGGTGTGCCACCCGCTGTCGATGGGGTGCGGGTCGGTGGCGAAGGACTCGCCGTCCAGCCGGGCGTGCACCGTGGAGCCCGACGGCCAGTCCCGGTTGCCGTACCACTCGACCAGGTCGACCTCGCCGCCGCGGACGGGATCGTCGTTGAGGAGCCAGAACGCGGGCCAGGCGCCGTCGGTCAGGCAGTTGAGCTTGACCCGGGCCTCCCACGTGGTGCCGATGCCACCGCGCCAGTTTCCGACGACCTTGGCGCTGGCGTACTTCTCCTGGACGGTGGTGCCCGGGCCGCGCGTCGCGCGGATCACCAGGTTGCCCTTGCCGTCCTGGAAGGCGTGGTCCGTGTCGGTGACGTAGCGGCCCATGTTGAACGGCTTGTCCCACTCGACCGGGTTCTTGATGGTCTCGCGCTCGGGCACCAGATGCCACCACGCCGGATCGGGCGGGGACCCGGCCGGACCGTTGAACTCGTCCTGGAACAGGAACGTCGGTGACGCCGCGGTAGCAGCCGGTGGGGTGGGCGCTCCGGGCGCGGCGGGACCAGGTGCGGCTGGGTCGGCGTTGGCCGTCCCGGCCGGCAGCGCTGCCGCTGCCACCCCCAGACCCATCATGAACATCACACTGCGACGATCCATCTCAGGCACAGCAGAACCTTAACCGAACTCTTACCGAGATATTCGCCCCCTGCCCAAAGTTTCGTGGTCGCAAGCCCGTTTCCCCAGCTAGAGGCATTGGGCGGGCGCGTCGTTCCGCACCGGAGCGTCGGCGGGCAGCGTGTAGGTGACGACGACATCGGCGTCGACGGCGCCTTCGTTGTTCACCCGGTGGGGCACCCCGGCGGGAATGACGACCGCCTGGCCCGCGGTGTACTCCGCAGGCACACAGTCGACCGCGGTCTGTACCACCACGGCACCCTCGTTGATCACCGACTGCTCCGGTCCGGGATGGGTGTGCCAACCGCTGCCGGCCCCGGGTTTGAGCTCCAGGCCGTGCACATGCAGCGTGGTGGGCTGGCCCGCGGTGAACACCCAGATCGGCGCAGTGGTGGTGCCTTTGCCGAGATCGGTGCGCACGACGTCTCCCTCGGCCGGAGTTGCGGCGGCCGGACCGACCGAGACCCCTGCGGCGATGACGGCGGTGGCGCCCACGGCGACGGCATGAATGCGCTTCATCTTTCCTCCCGGTTTTGACCGAGAAGGTACAGCCGAACCACGCGGCCGGCAGGGTATTGCCCCACCCTGCCGTCAGTCGTCGCCCGAGGCCGCCCCTTCCCGCGCGCATGGCACGGAACGTTGCGCCGCCGTCAGTTCAATGTATTGACAATGCGCACAATACTTTTCGGCCCAGCAACACCATCAGGGATAGGGCTGAAACGGATTCTGCGGCTGCTGCTGGTAGGGGTACTGCGGCTGTGGCTGATAGGGGTATTGGGGTTGCTGCGTCTCGCCACGGTTCGGCACCTGGATCGGAATGGGCACCGGGACGAACGGCACGGTGACATACGTCGTCGTCATCGGGTTCGTCGTCGTGGTGGTCGTGGTCGGCGTCGTCGTGGTGGTGGTGGTGGTCGGCGGCGTCGTGGTTGTCGTCGTCGTTGTCGTGGTGGTCGTGACCGGCGGAGGCGTCGTCGTCTGCGTGACGACGTGCGTCTCCGTCACGGGCGGAGGCGGGGGCGGAGGCGCCTGAGTGACGGTGACCGGCGGCGGCGCGGGTGCCTGGGTGACGGGCTCGGGAGCCGGTGGGGGCTCGACCGGCGGCGGGGGTGCGACCGGACTCGGTGCCACCTCCTGCGGAGGCAACGGCTTGGGCTCGGGTGGCTTGACCTCCGAACTCGGCGCGGTACCCGTCGCACTGGTCAACGCATACGTCACACCACCGATGGCGACCAGGACGAGCGCCGCGGCCACCGCGAAAACCGTCAGCGGCAACCGCTCCCACCCGCCACGCGGCTGCTCGATGGGACCCGTCGGCGCAACGTACTGCACCGCCGGGCGCGCCGCGGTCTCGCTGCCGTAGGACTCCACCAGGTCCGGGCCGGTATAGGGCACCACGTCGTCGCCCGCGTCGTCTTCGGACCACGCCAGCGCCCGGAACGTCGACGATGCCTCAGAACCCCCTGCACCGGCAGGCATTTCGGCCAGCGGTGGCACCGCGGCCACGCCAAGGGTAGGAGCCACGCCCGTCTGCGCCTCGGCGTCTGCGGAGTAGGCGGCGGACAACGCCGCACCGATCGCGGCATCCAGTGCCGGTTGCGGAGTAGTCACCACCTGCGCCTGCGAGTGTTGTGAAAGCTGTTGGGTGACAAGCGGAATACTGGCGCCACCACCGATGGTCACCACTGCCGACACCGCCGGCCAGCTGATCCCGTTGCGCTCCAACGCCTTTTCCAGCGCATCCAACGCACCGGCGAGCGGCGCCTGCATCAGCCCCTCGAGTTCGGTGCGGGTCACCCGCACCGTGGCCGAATATCCGGGCAGGTCGACCACCAGGTCGGTGGCGGTCTCCGCCGACAGACGTTCCTTGGCCTGACGGCACTCTTCGCGCAAGCGGGCCAGGGAGCCGACCGCCGCGGTGCCGGCCGGATCGATACCGCCGGCCTGGGCGACACCGTCGAGCACATGGGTCAGCAGCGCCTGATCGATCTGGTCGCCCGAGAAATCGGGATAGCGGGTGGCCTCGTCGATCGGCTCGAAGGCCGCCGCGGCGTCAGCCAGCGTGATGCTGGTGCCGCCGCCGCCGAAATCCAGCAGGGCCACCACGCCGTTGGACGGCAGGCCCGGGTTGGCGCGTAGCGCCGCCAGCGAGGCGACGGCATCGGGAACGAGCCGGGCGGGCCGACCGTCACGCGACAGGCTGGGGTTGTGCCGCAGCGCGTTGCGCAGAGCCCGCAAGGTGGGCGCACCCCAGTGCGCGGGCACCGCGATCGCGAGCTGGTCGGAAGGCCCGCCGACCAGCTCGACCATGGCATCGAGGGCCTCCACCAACAGAGTGTCGGCGGGATAGGACGCGCCGTCGGGCGCCACCAGCGGAACCGGGTCGCCAACCCGTTCGACGAATCCGCCGAGCGTGACACCGGGACCGGATTCGGGCACGCCGACCTGCGGCGTCCGGTCGGTCGACAAGGTCAACACCGAACGCCGGCTGACAGGTTGATTGCCGACACGCGCCGCAACCAAGTTGGTGGTCCCGATCGACAACCCCAACGGGCCGCTCATAACGCACGCCACGATAGCCGCACTGCAGCCCCGGGGCCCCTCGACACTCCGCAGCGACCCGGCGAAGCCCGTTCCGCCGGTGCGGTTTTGACTTCGTCAGCAACGCTCACGTGACACACAGGAACATTGATGGTTACTGCAGATGGCGGCCAGGCGGGCTACCTGGCAACAATTCTCCAGGCGGCTGTGACGAGCGTGCAGCTTCTCGGGCCGGACGTCGAGCGCCCGTCGCGAAAGCCTGCACACTCGCCACAGCGGCCCGGGCGGGTATTGCACCCGACTGAGGAATCGACCGGGCTTTCCAACCCCCACACCCAAAGCTGTTACCCATCAATGCTTCTGACGCCGCCCAGAAGCACCCTCCGCACCTACGTTTGAGTTCCCCACCTGCGGGTACAGCCACAACCGTGACGTCTCTCTGGCTTGCCGACCGCCCCGAGCACCGCATCGTGCCCACTCTCGACGAGGAATCCGCGCGCAGTGCAGACGTCGTCGTGGTCGGCGCCGGGATCACCGGCCTTGTCACCGCCGTCCTACTGGCACGGGCCGGGCGGGATGTGCTGGTCCTGGAGGGGCGCACCGCGGGTGCGGGCGCGACCGGCAACACCACCGCGAAGATCAGCCTGCTGCAGGGCACCCGGATGACCGACATCGTGGGCAAGCATTCGCCCGAGGTGGCCCGGCAGTACGCCCAGGGCAACCTCGAAGGTCAGCAGTGGCTGATCGACTACTGCGAGCAACGGCAGATCGGCCTGCAGCACGAGGACGCCTACACCTACGCGCAGTCACCTCGCGGGGTCGCAAAGGCCAAGGCCGAGCTGAAGGCCTGCCAGACCGCGGGCCTGGATGTCGAGTGGGTCGACGACGCCGACGTGCCCTTTCCGTTCCACGGCGGAGTCCGGTTGGCCGATCAGGCTCAGTTCGATCCCATGCCGTTCCTGGACAGCCTGACCGCCGAACTGCACGAACGCGAAGGGCGATTGGTCGAGGGCGCCAGGGTGCAACGCGTCAGCCATGACGGTGGGGCCCGCCTCAAACTGCGGGTGCGGACGAACACCGGTACCGACGTCGACGTACTCGCCAATCGCTGCGTACTGGCCACCGGCGTCCCGATTCTGGACCGCGGTGGATTCTTCGCGCGACTGACTCCCCACCGCTCCTACTGCATGGCGTTCCAGGTGCCGGGCAATATCACCCGCGGCATGTTCATCTCGACCGATTCCCCCACCCGCTCAATACGTTCGGCGCCGACTGCCGAGGGAGAGCGACTCATCGTCGGCGGCGCCGGCCACCCAGTCGGGCGCGGCAGCGACCCCGCGGCAGCCACCGACGAGCTGGCGTCGTGGGCCAAGCAGCACTGGCCCGGGTCCCTCCAGACGCACTTCTGGTCCGCGCAGGACTATTCACCCATCGACGCCCTTCCTTACGTCGGCCCGATCCTGCCGGGGCACGAAGAGATCTTGGTGGCAACGGGTTTCGACAAATGGGGCATGACCAACGGGGTGGCGGCCGCACTGGCGCTGACGGGCCGCATCCTGGGCGGTCGGATGGACTGGGCCGAGGCCTTCGCAAGCTGGAGCCCACACGAACTGTCCGGCATCGCCACCGCGGTGCAGGCCAATCTGACCGTCGGGCTGAATATGGCCAAGGGCTGGATCGCTCCGGTCACCCGCATCGGTAAGCCTGCCACCGAGGACTGCGGCGTGGTCAGCGGGCCGCCGTGGCATCTGGAGGCACGCAGCGTCGTCGACGGAGTCGAGCGCACCGTATCGCCCGTGTGCCCCCACCTGGGCGGCATCGTGAATTGGAACGACGCCGACAAGTCCTGGGACTGCACACTGCACGGGTCCCGCTTCGCGCCGGACGGCACCCTGATCGAGGGACCGGCCACCCGCGACCTCACGCGTTCGGCATAGCGTCACACCCGCTGTGGCCGGTGTGCTCCAATGTCGGGCATGGGTGACATCGACGACATCAAGCAAGTCAAATACCGGTACCTGCGTGCGCTCGACACCAAGCACTGGGACGAGTTCGCCGACACCCTCACCGAGGACGTCGCGGGCGACTACGGACAGTCCATGGGCAAGACGCTGCACTTCACCGAGCGCGGCCCTCTGGTGGAGTACATGAAGGCCTCGTTGGGTCCCGAGGTCATCACCGAACATCGCGTCGCACACCCCGAGATCGAGGTCAACGGCGACGACGCCACCGCCACCTGGTACCTCCAGGACCGCGTGATCGTGCCGAGCATGAACTTCATGCTGTTCGGCTCGGCGTTCTACCACGACACCTACCGCCGCACCGCCGACGGCTGGAAGATCAGCAGCACCGGCTACGACCGCACCTATGACGCCACCCTCTCGCTGGAGGGTCTCAACTTCAATCTCGAACCCGGTGCTGCGCTGAATCTTTGAGCTATTGCGCGACGGCGATCACGGCGCCCGGCCGTAGCCACTGCATGATCTTGACGAGCATGGCGTCGTCGATCGCCACGCAACCGGCGGTCGGCCCGCCATCAGTGGTGTGCACGAAGAACGCACCGCCGTTGCCGGGCACCCGCGCCTTGTTGACGCCCATCACGATGGCGTGTTTGTAGGCGGTGATGTCGAGGTTCTCGGTGCCGCTGGCCGGGTCGGTGTTGAACGGGCACTGCGCCTTCTTGCACACCTGCATGGTGTTGTAGGTCGGGCTCTTCATGTCCCCGTCCCACCAGTGGTCGGGTGTCACCTGGACGTACTGCAGCCCGCCACCGGGATTGGGGGCGGTGCCGAACGCGAAGTCGAGGGTGAAAACGCCCATGGGGGTCTTCATCTCCCCGTCATGGGTCTGCGGGGCCATGCCATTGGAGCCGATGTTGGCCGGAATCCCGGCGGCTACCGGCTGCCAGCCTGCCGGCCCGCGTTGCCAGACATCCATCTTCGCCTTCGAACCACCCACTCCGACAACGGAAATCACCTGGGTGGCGTTGCCCACCGAGGGGGCGAACCAGGGCGGGTCGACGGCGCCGGCCGTGGGCGCGCATGCCAGAGCCAACACCCCGGCACACAGCATGGCGAGCAGACGGCGCATCCGTCCATCGTCGCCGCTGCCCCTCTCGGCCCGGTAAAGCTTGGAGCACGATCCGGTCGCGACAGATACGTTGGCGGGATGGATGTGCGCGCGATCGGCAAGGGCCTCGGCACCTTGGACCGTGAGGTCTTCGAGGCGGTGGCCGAGTCACCGAGCCCCTTACTGGATTCCGTGATGCCCGGGCTGACCAGGGCCGCAGACCACTCCAAGCTGTGGTTTGCCATCGCGGCCGCCATGGGCGCGCTGGGCGGCACATCGCTGCGGCGCGGCGCCGCGCGCGGCGTGGTCAGCCTGGCGGTGACCAGCCTGGTGACCAATCAGGTGGCCAAGCGAATCTGGCGGCGACCACGACCGGACCGAAGCGTGATCCCACTGGCCCGACGGACCCGACGTGTGCCCACCTCACATTCCCTGCCGTCAGGACACTCCGCGAGCGCGGCGGCCTTCGCGGTGGCCGTCGGCCTGGAATCCCCGGCCGCCGGCCTGCCGCTGGCTCTGCTGGCCGGCCTGGTCGGCCTGTCCCGGGTGGCCACGGGTGCGCACTATCCCGGCGACGTGTTCGCCGGGTTCGGCATCGGCGCCGCCATCGCGGTCATCGGCGCCCGCATCGTCCCGACCATCCCGGCCGCCACCCTTCCCCGATCCGAACCGCTGCGATACCGCACCGAGCCCCGACCGGACGGCGCCGGCGTCGCACTGGTGATCAACCCGGCCTCCGGCGACGGGACGGGCGCGCGGATCGTCGACGACGTGCGCAAAGCCCTGCCGCGCACCGAGATCGTCGAACTCGGCGACGACGATGACATCGAGACGGTGTTACGCGAGACGGCGGCCCGCGTCGACGTGCTCGCAGTGGGCGGCGGCGACGGCACGGTGGCGTGCGCGGCGGGCATCGCCGTCGAGGCGGGGGTCCCGCTCGCCGTGTTCCCCGGCGGGACGTTCAACCACTTCGCCAAGGACATCGGCTGCGACACGGTGGCCCGCACCGTGACGGCGATCAAGGACGGCGCCGCGGCCTACGTCGACCTGGTGTGCCTCAACGAGGAACGCATGGTGATCAACACCGCCAGCATCGGCGCCTACCCGAACTACGTACGGATGCGCGAGAAGCTCGAACACCAGATGGGCAAGCGACTGGCCGGGATGTACGCGCTGTACCTGACGCTGCGCCGGGAAGCTCCGGTGCGGATCAGCTACGACGACAAGACCCTTGAGACGGAACTGTTCTTCCTGGGCAATTCGACGTACTTCCCGTCCGGGTTCGCTCCATCACAGCGGCCACGTCTCGACGACGGTCTGATCGACGTGCGGATCCTGGAGACCGGGCGGCGGTTCAGCCGGCTGCGCATCGCGACGGCGGTCGCGTTGGGCCGGCTCGAACGCAGCCCGCTCTATCACGAGCTTCAGGTGCCGGAGTTCCGGTTCGTCGCGGTCGACGGGCCCACCACACTGGCCCATGACGGCGAGGTGGGTGAGGCGCTCAGCGAGGCGAGCTTCACCGTGCGGTACCGGGCGCTACCGGTGTTTCGTCCACTGCCATGACCGTCGACGGATACGGCGGGTACAGCAGGAACACCACCACGAACCACATGTAGCCCAAGGCCCAGCCGGCCACCACATCCGAGGGATGGTGGACGTTGAGCACGACCCGGCCCACGCCGATCGCGACGATGACGAGCGCCCCGGCCGCCACCCACCAGCCCCGCAGGTTGGGGCGCAACGTCGGCCACGCCAGGGCCGACAGCGCGAGCACCGAGACCATCACACCCATCGCGTGCCCGGACGGGAACGAGGTGGACAGGGCGTGGACCAGCGCGGTGGACGGGCGCGGCCGGTCGGCCAGGAACTTGGCCACCTCGGTCGTCACCGCGCTGAGCTCGATGGTCAACACCAGGTACCACGCGATGCGCCACCGGCGACGCACCAGCGCAATGACGATCAGCACCAACGCCAGCAACCGGAAGGCGAACGGCCCGAGCACGGTGCAGAACACGTCCCACGCGGTCACCCAGCCCGGGTGCGCCGAGCCGTACCGGTACGGACCTGCCAGCCCCGCGGCATCGACATCGGCCAGCCAGGCCCACTGCATCGCGTAGCCGATCCACAGCGCCGCGTACACCACGGCGGCCGCCACCGCGGTCACGATCAGCCATCTGGCACGGGATCCCACCAGATAATCTCTACCAGCTCCCATCGATTTGCCATGTTTGCGCGCTACCGTCGAAGCATGGCTCTGATCCTGCGAAAGCTGATGCACATCGGCGGACTGCCGGAAGGTCTGCGATCAGAGGCCGAAGCCGAGGGCATCCTCTTCCTGGCCGAGTACATCCCGGTGACCAGGCGTTTCACCGGATCGATCCCGGGAACGCGCTCGGCCGGGAGCGTCGCCAGCTACGCCGGTTCACTGGTTCTCACCAACTACCGGGTACTGGCCACCATGTCCACCCTGCCCAAACTCGCCGGCCGCAGCATCGACCAGCCGTGGTCGGCCCCGCAGGTCGGTGCGGTGCATGCCGAGCTCACCGAGACCGGGCTCACCCTGCAGGCCGACGTGGCCCAGATCGACCGGCGCGGTCACGGGAAGCTCTCACTGCACTACAAAACCGAGATCCCCGACGAGGTGCTGACACGACTGCCGCGTCGGTCGCTGGCCTTCGACGTCGGCCCGGAATACGTGTTCCGCGCGGTCGGCGTGCCGTACCACCCGTAGCAAACTCCGTCACAAATCAGGTATTTACCGAGACCCGATGTCTCGGTAAATTGTCGCCATGGCTTCCACCTCGCCCGACACCGCACGCCTGGATGCGGACTACCGGGATCTGCTGCAGACACTGTCCGAGGGCTCCGTGCGCCGCCGCTTCGATCCCTATCTGGACATCGCGTGGGACTCCCCCGATCTGGCGATCGACCTCGACGATCCGCGGTGGGTGCTGTCACCGAACGTCGACCCGCTCGGCGCCACCGCCTGGTACCAGCGCCAGCCTTTGGCCCGCCAGATCGAGATCGGCCGGTGGCGGACACTCAACTCCGTCAAGGTCGGCGCGGCGTTCGAGAGCATCCTCATCCGCGGGTTGATGGCGTTCATCATGAAGCTGCCCAACAACTCGCCCGAGTTCCGTTACGCGTTGCACGAGATGACCGAGGAGTGCAACCACATCCAGATGTTCCAGGAGCTGGTCAACCGGTCCGGCGTCGACGTGCCCGGCATGCGGCCGCTGTTCCGCCGGCTGTCGCCGTACATCGGCCTGGTCGGCCAGTACTCGCCGACGGCGTTCATGGCAGGCATCCTCGCCGGCGAAGAGCCGATCGACCATTTCCAGAAGGGCCTGATCCGCGAGGGCGCCAACATTCCGCCCGCGGTGCTGCGCACCATGCAGATCCACATCGCCGAGGAGGCCCGCCACATCTCCTGGGCGCACGAGTTCCTCAAAACCCATATGCCGCAACGATCGTGGCGGATGAAGACCTTCGCGTGTGTGGCGTTCCCGTTGACGCTGCGCTGGCTGGCCCATGAGATCGTGGCGCCCCCGAAGTCGTTCGGCGAGGAGTTCGGGATTCCGCGGGCGGTGATCAAGGACGCGTTCTGGCGCAGCCCGCACTCACGCAAGATCCTGTCCGGCTACTTCGGTGAGATGCGTTCTCTCAGTGAGGAGCTCGGGTTGATGAGCCGGGTCGGCCGGTGGGTGTGGAAGCGCTGCGGTATCGACGGCGAGGCCGCCCGCTACCGCGGCGTGCCGGACCGTGAAGCGGTTGCGCTCGCCTGATGCCGCACGTCATCACGCAGTCCTGCTGCAGCGACGCCTCGTGCGTCTACGCCTGCCCGGTGAACTGCATCCACCCCACGCCCGACGAACCCGACTTCCACACCGCCCAGATGCTCTACGTCGACCCGGTCGAGTGTGTCGATTGCGGCGCGTGCGTGTCGGCATGCCCGGTGGATGCGATCAAACCGCATACCAAGCTGATCGCCGCGGAGGACGTGTTCACCACGCTGAACGCCGATTTCTATGCCACACCCCGACCCCGCCCGGTCCTGGCGCCGGTGGTGCCGCCGTTACAGGTGCGCGCGGGCGACCTGCGCGTGGCGATCGTCGGGTCGGGCCCGGCCGCGATGTATGCCGCCGAAGAGGTGCTGACCATTCCCAGCGCCCAGGTACGGGTCTATGAAAAACTCACGCAACCCTACGGTTTGGCCCGGTACGGGGTGGCCCCCGATCACCAGCGCACCCGCGGGGTGACCCGGCAGTTCGACCACATCACCGCCGACCCCCGACTGTCGATGCGTCTGGGAGTCGAGGTCGGCAGCGACGTCACCCATGACGATCTGCTGAATGAGCACCACGCAGTCATTTACGCCGTAGGTGCCTCAACCGACCGTCCGCTCGACATCCCCGGTATCGACCTGCCCGGCGTCACCTCAGCCACCGACTTCGTCGCCTGGTACAACGGTCACCCTGAACACGCGGGCCGCTCCTTCGATCTGTTCCATCGACGCGCCGTGGTGATCGGGAACGGCAATGTCGCACTTGACGTCGCACGCATCCTCACGATCGACCCGGACCTGCTCGCGGGTACCGCCATCGCGCCTGAGGCCCTGGAAGCGCTGCGCCACAGTGCAATCGAAGAGGTGGTCGTGGTCGGGCGACGCGGGATCGAGCAGTCCGCGTTCACCGTCCCCGAACTGGTCGGACTGTGCTCCACACCGGGTGTCGACGTCGTCGCGCGTGACGAGGACCTACGGATGTTGTCCGGGTCGGATCCGCGGTCCGCGATTCTGCGCGCCGCGCCACGCGGAGCGGGCCATCGCCGGATCGCGCTCGAATATCTGCTGTCACCGACCACGATCCGCGGCCGGTTCGCGGCCACCGGTGTGGAGTTCGTCCACAACGAGCTGGTCGCCGCGGCTGACGGATCAGTGCGGGTGAAATCGAGTGGGCGCGAACGGGTTATCGACGCCGGTCTGGTGCTGACGTCCATCGGTTATCGAGGCCGGCGTGTTGCGGGCCTGCCGTTCGACGAGCACACCGCCACGGTCCCGCACGAGGGCGGCCGGGTCACGCCGGGCGTGTACGTCACCGGCTGGATCAAACGTGGGCCGACCGGCTTCATCGGGACCAACAAGTCCTGCGCCCAGGAAACCGTGCGGAGCCTGGTCGGCGATTACAACGCCGGACTGCTCTAGCGCGTGGTCAGCGCGGCGATCACGGCCGTGAACTCGTCGTCGCGGTTGATCTCCAGGCCGCTCGCGCGGGCCGCGCCGTCCAGGACGTACCAGGCGAAGTCGGCCAGGTGCGTCACGACCTCTTCCCGTGACCGCTCCGGCGCCGCGCCGCGGATCCAGGCCGACAAGCTGGCTTCCACCATCGTCACCACCGCGAACGGAACCGTCTTGAACGCGCTGTCGTCCACCCCGATGGTCTGGGCGATCGCGGCGATGACCTCCTCGGACTGCCTGGTCATCCGGAGCTTCAGCTCGCTGACCGCGTCGAGTGAGCCGTCGCTCTCGAACGTCGGACCGCGCCGGACGAAGTCATCGAGCCGCGGGTGATCGAGCATCCAATCGGCGACCGCCGCCACGGTGCGGGTCAGGATGTCGCGCAAGGAGCCGTTGGAGACATCGAGGTTGGTGTCGAGAACCGCGGCAAAATCGTCGAACACCCAGGACCGGACGCGTCGCTCAAGCTCGTCCTTGCCGGTGAACTGCCGGTACACCACTGACTTCGCCACCCCGGCGCGCTCGGCGATGCGCACCATCGAGATCTCCGTGCCGGGCGGATTCTCCTCGACCAATGCCACCGCAGCCTGCAGGATCTGGGCGCGCCGCTCGGTGTTGTGCTGCTCCCAGCGGGCCTCATAACCGCTGACCGCAGCGGGATCGGTGGCGGTCGGCATGGGTCCACCCTACCGACGGCGCCGCGCCCGATACGCCGGATAAGTAGCTCTCGATGAGCCAAACGGTTGCGGGCGGCGCATTCAGGCTGTTCGGTCGTAGTGTGGACGGAAAGGATGTGACGTGACCGAGCCGCAACGGCAGAACCTGCTGATCGTGCACTGGCATGATCTGGGGCGCTACCTCGGCGTATATGGCCACCCGGACGTGACCAGCCCGCACCTCGACCGCCTCGCCGCCGAGGGAGTGCTGTTCACCCGCGCCCACGCCACCGCCCCGCTGTGCTCACCGTCGCGGGGCTCGCTGTTCACCGGCCGCTACCCGCAGAGCAACGGCCTGGTGGGCCTGGCCCACCACGGCTGGGAGTACCGCGCCGGGGTACGCACGCTCCCGCACCTTCTTGCCGAATCAGGCTGGCACACAGCCCTGTTCGGTATGCAACACGAAACTTCGCAGCCGGCCAATCTGGGGTACGCCGAGTACGACGTGTCGAACTCGTTCTGCGAGTATGTCGTCGAGCAGGCCAACGCCTGGCTGACCGCACCGCCGCGGCAACCGTTCCTGCTGACCGCCGGGTTCTTCGAGACGCACCGGCCGTACCCGCGCGACCGATACGAGCCAGCCGATTCCGCGTCCGTCGAGCCTCCCGACTATCTGCCCGACACCACCGAGGTGCGCGACGACCTCGCGGAGTTCTACGGCTCGATCGCGGTCGCGGACGCCAAGGTGGGCGAACTGCTCGCCACGTTGACCGCGACCGGTCTCGACGAGAGCACGTGGGTGGTGTTCATGACCGACCACGGGCCGGCATTGCCCCGGGCCAAGTCGACGCTGTACGACGCGGGCACCGGCATCGCCTTGATCGTGCGCCCGCCGCGGGGGTCTGCTGTGGCGCCGCGCCGCTACGACGAACTGTTCAGCGGGGTCGATCTGCTCCCCACCCTGCTGGACCTCCTCGGCGTCGAGATCCCCGACGAGGTCGAGGGGCTGTCCCATGCCAGCAACCTCACGGCGACGCCTACGGAAACCGCAGAGGTCCGGTCCGAGGTGTACACGACAAAGACCTATCACGATTCTTTCGACCCGATTCGCGCCATTCGCACAAAGGAATACAGCTATATCGAGAATTACGCGGCGCGGCCATTGTTGGACCTGCCGTGGGATATCGCCGACAGCCCCTCGGGACGTGCACTCGGCGATACCGTCCTGAGCCCGCGTCCCGGTCGCGAACTGTACGACCTCGTCGCGGACCCGACCGAGAACAACAACCTGCTGGGAGCGGACGCCACCGACAAGGCCGAGGCGATCGCGAACGACTTGGCACTGTTACTGAACGACTGGCGCGAGAAGACGCTGGATGTCATTCCCTCTGAATTCGCCGGCACCCGGATATCGGAGCGTTACACCGAGACGTATCTGCATATCCATGGCCGTCCCGCCACCAGCAGATCGGCCATCGCCGCCGACCGCGGCATCACCGATACCCGCCAATAGTTTTCCTCACGGTGAACGAAAACTCTTGACGCCCACTTAAATAGGCGCCGCAAACAAATCATGGTTAGAGTCTCGCCCATGCCAGATCATCCGACGGCCTACCTGGTGCTCGCATCCCAGCGCAGCGGCAGCACCTTGCTGGTGGAATCCCTGCGTGCCACCGGCATGGCCGGCGAACCCCAGGAGTTCTTCCAGTACCTGCCGACCACCAGCATGTCGCCGCAGCCGCGGGAGTGGTTCGCCGGTGTCGAGGACGAGTCGATCCTGCGCCTGCTCGACCCCCTGGTCGAGGGCAAGCCGGACCTGGCCCCGGCCGAGATCTGGCGTGACTACATCCGCACCGTCGGCCGGACCCCCAACGGGGTGTGGGGCGGGAAACTCATGTGGAACCAGACGCCGCTGCTGCTGGACCGCGTCGAGGGTCTGCCCGAACGATCCGGGCCCGGCCTGCTCGCCGCGATCCGCGATGTCACCGGCGGCGACCCGGTGCTCGTCCACGTCTACCGCCCTGACGTTGTGTCGCAGGCGGTTTCGTTCTGGCGGGCGGTGCAGACCAGGGTGTGGCGCGGCCGGGCCGATCCGGTGCGCGATGCCCGTGCCGAGTACCACGCGGGCGCCATCGCCCATGTGATCCGGCTGATGCAGGCCCAGGAGGAAGGCTGGCGCTCCTGGTTCGCCGAGGAGAACATCTCCCCCATCGACGTGTCCTACCCGTACCTGTGGCGCAACCTGACGACCGTGGTGGCCACGGTGCTGGAGGCGCTGGGCCTGGACCCGCGACTGGCGCCGCAGCCGGTTCTGGAACGTCAGGCAGATCAGCGATCCGACGAATGGGTGGACCGCTACCGCCGCGATGCCGAGAAAGAGGGGTTGCCGGTATGACAGCTTCTGACACTGTGCATGTCGACGAGTTACGACTGCTGGAAGCCGAGGCGGTGCACATCATCCGCGAGGTCGTCGCCGAACTGCAGCGGCCGGTGCTGCTGTTCTCGGCGGGCAAGGATTCCATCGTCCTTTTGCGGTTGGCCGAGAAGGCTTTTCGCCCCTCACCGTTGCCGTTCCCGGTGCTGCATGTGGATACCGGGCACAACTTCGACGAGGTCATCAAGTTCCGCGACCGCCGCACCACCGGGCTCGGCCACAAGCTGGTGGTGGCCTCGGTACAGGAGACCATCGACAGCGGTCGGGTAGCCGATCCCGGTCCGGGAGCCTCCCGCAACCGCCAGCAGACGCGCACGCTGCTGGATGCGCTGGAGGCCGGTGGATTCGACGCGGCGTTCGGCGGCGCCCGCCGCGACGAAGAGCGGGCGCGGGCCAAGGAACGCATCCTGAGTTTCCGCGACGAGTTCGGTCAGTGGGATCCGCGAGCCCAGCGCCCTGAGCCGTGGTCGCTGTACAACGGCCGGATCCGCAAGGGTGAGCAGGTGCGGGTGTTCCCGCTCTCGAACTGGACCGAACTCGACATCTGGCGCTACATCGAGCTGGAAAACCTTGAGCTGCCGTCGATCTACTTCGCCCACGAGCGCGAGGTGTTCGAGCGCGACGGCATCCTGCTCGCGGTGTCGGAGTACGCCGCACCCGCCGGCGCCGAGAAGGCGGCGGTGGAGTGGGTGCGCTACCGCACCGTCGGCGACCTGACCATCACCGGAGCCGTGCGGTCACGGGCCACCACCATCGACGGGGTGATCGCCGAGATCTCAGCGGCCACCGTCTCCGAACGCGGCGAGACCCGCGCCGATGACCGAACGTCCGTTGCGGCGATGGAAGACCGGAAACGGGAGGGGTACTTCTGATGACGAGGCGAGCCGAGCGCAGCGGAGCGACGGGGAATCAGGCACGGCCGCGTCAACTGCTGCGCATCACCACCGCCGGTTCGGTGGACGACGGCAAGAGCACCCTGATCGGCCGCCTGCTGCACGACACCGACAGCCTGCCGTTGGACCACCTTGAGGCTGTCACCGATTCGGAAGGGGTGGCCGACCTGGCTGCGCTGTCCGATGGACTGCGGGCCGAACGGGAGCAGGGCATCACCATCGATGTCGCTTACCGTTTCTTCTCCACCGCCACCCGCAGTTACATCCTGGCCGACACCCCCGGGCACGAGCGCTACACCCGCAACATGTTCACCGGCGCCTCCAATGCGCACGTGGCGATCCTGCTGGTCGATGCCCGGGCCGGAGTGCTGCGTCAGACCCGTCGCCACGCCCGCATCGCAAAGCTGTTGGGCATCACGCACTTTGTCGCCACGGTCAACAAGATCGACCTGGTCGACTTCGACAAAGGCCGGTTCGCCGAGGTCGAACGGGAACTGCAGCAGGTGGCAGACCGCCTTGGCGGGCTCGATCTGACGGTCATCCCGATCGCGGCCAAGCTCGGCGACAATGTGGTGCACCGCTCCGAGAACACTCCCTGGTACGACGGCCCGACCCTGCTCGAATACCTCGAGGGCGTCGAACTGTCTGCGCCGCATGCCGATCCGGCCAGCCTGCGACTCGCCGTCCAATGGGTATCGCGGCCGACAGCGGAACAGCGCCGTCGCTACACCGGCCGTCTGTCCGCGGGCACGCTTCAGGTAGGTGACCCCGTCGTGAGCCTGCCGGCTGGTACCCGCTCGGTGGTGACGGCCCTGGACACGCTCGACGATGACCGATCGGTGGGCGTTGCGCCGCTGTCGGTTTCGATCGAGCTGGCCGACGACATCGATGTGGGCCGCGGCGACGTCCTCGTCAGTGGGCTCTCGGAGCCAGTGCTGCCGGTGCTGGCCCGTGAGGTCGACGCGACGGTGTGCTGGTTCTTCGACGATCCGCTGCGCGCCGGAGACCGGCTGGCACTCAAGCAAGGTGCCCGCACGGTGCGGGCCACGGTCCAGGAGTTGCACACCAAGCTGGACCCGGAAACCCTGGACGAGGTCGAGACCCCGGTTGAGCTGGCACTCAACGACATCGGCTCGGTCACGCTGCGTACCAGCTCGGTGCTCGTCGCCGACAACTACGCCGACAACCGCGACAACGGGGCGTTCATCCTCATCGACGAGGTGTCCAATGACACCGTCGGCGCCGGGATCATCCTGCAGGCCCGGGAGCTCAAGCCGAGCGGGCACAACCGCTCAGACATCAAATGGCACCCCTCGTCACTGGACCGCGACTACCGCTGGAACAGCACGGGGCAACGCGGCGCCACGATCTGGTTCACCGGCCTACCCGCGTCCGGCAAGTCCACGCTGGCGGTGGCCGTCGAGCGGGCCCTGGTCGAATCGGGTCAGGTGGCGTATCTGCTCGACGGCGACAATCTGCGCCACGGCCTGTCCGATGATCTCGGCTTCTCCGCCGGTGACCGAACCGAGAACATCCGCCGCGTCGGACATCTGACCCGGCTACTGGCCGATGCCGGCGTCGTGGCCCTGGCGTCTTTGGTGTCGCCGCTCAAGTCCGATCGGGAGACTGCTCGGGCACTCAACGACGCCGCCAAGCTGCCGTTCATCGAGGTGCATGTCGCGACCCCCGTCGAAGAATGCGCACGCCGCGATCCCAAAGGGCTCTACGCGCGGGCCCGCGCCGGCGAGCTCACCGGGCTCACCGGCGTCGACGCCCCCTACGAGGCCCCGGAGAACCCGGACCTGGTGCTCGACACGACCGGCGCCGTCATCGACGACCTGGTCCAACAAGTCGTCGACCTGCTCAACACCCGCCGCTAACCAGTGATTTCGGTGCATCCAGTAACGCCTGGCGTTACCAAATGCACCGAAATCGCGTCGACGATGCGGTCGGCGTGGGTGAGGTACAGCCCGTGGGCGGCGCCCGGGATCTCGACGAGCTCCGCGTGCGGCAGCAGTGCGGCCGTGCGTCGTCCGGTGAGCTCGATGGGCGTCGACGCGTCGGCGTCACCGTGGAGCAGCAGCACCGGAAGATCGAGTTCGGCGAGCTCGGCACGGTAGTCGGCGTGGGCGCCCATCCGCTGCGTGGCGAGCAGGGTCTCGACGGGCAACGCCACGATCTGATCGATGGTCCAGTTCACCACCTCGGGTGACACCGGGTGGTCGCCGAAGAAGGGCGGCGCATTGTCGATACACCATTGCCGCACATCGCGTTCCAGCTCCACCAGCATGGCGTCGAGCATCGCCTCGGGGACGCCGTCGGGGTTTTCCGCGGTCTGGACCACCAACGGAAGTTGCCCCGCCACCAGCACCGCGCGATTCACCCGACCGGTCGCGTGCCGGCTGAGGTAACGCACGATCTCTCCGCAGCCCAGCGAATGTCCCACCAGCGTCACATCGTCGAGATCCAGGTGTTCGAGCACTCGGGCCAGGTCGTCGGCCAGCAGATCCACCGTCCACTCACCGTCGTAGGCGCCCGAGCCTCCATGCCCGCGCCGGTCGTAGGCGACACAGCGAAAACCCTTGCACACCAAGCTTTCGATGATCGGATTCCACTGGCCCGAGTTGAGCCCCCACGAGTGGGTGAACACCAGCACCGGCCCGGATCCGGTGTCGGTGTAGTGGATGTCGGTTCGGTCGGCGGTCTCCATCGTAGGCATGCGTCGATCGTCGACCGCGCACGTACGCATGTCGATTACGTCGTAGGTAATGCCCAGGCCCCGCCGTTGTCACGCCAGAGTGGCATTCGACCTCGAGAGCCACTCTGGCGTGACAAACGTGGCACAGCGCGATCAGCCGACTTGCGCCACCACGAACACGCGACGGAACGGAAAGAACGTCGTACCGTCAGCGCGCTTCGGATAGGCCTCGGCCAGCATCGGGATGATGGCCTGGCGATATTGCTCCCACATCTCCTCGCTCAGCCGACCCTTGACCTGTGTCAGAGCCGTCCCGGTGATCCAGTCCAGAACCGGTGTCTCACCAGTCAATTGGTGTACGTACGTGGTCTCCCAGGCATCCACCACACAGCCCGCATCGGTCAACAGCCCGGCGTATTCGACGGGCGTGTCCACCTGGCCGACATCGCGCCACGGCATGTCGCGCAGCGGCTCCATGAACGGTTCACGACGGGCCAGTTCCCGCACCGCGTGGTGCGACGGAGCATCGAAATTGCCCGGCACCTGGAAGGCGATCCAGGATCCCGGCGCCAGCTGCCCGGCCCAGCGCACCACGAGTTCGCGATGAGTGGGCACCCACTGCAGTGCCGCGTTGGTGACCACCACATCGGTGTCGGGTTGCGGCGTCCACTCCTCGATCGCGCCGACGTGTGCTTCGAGCCCACGGGACTGCGCTGCCGCGACCATCTCCGGGGAGCTGTCCCAGGCCTCCAGCGTGGCACCCGGCCAACGCTGCGCAAGCGTCTCGGTCAGGTTGCCCGGCCCGCAACCCAGGTCGACCACCCGGCGTGGCGCCTGCGCCGCGACCCGCGTGAGCAGGTCGTAGAACGGCCGGCCCCGATGGTCGGCGAAGGCGAGGTACGTGTCCGGATTCCACATGCCCCGATCATGCCCCGAACCCGGGTCGATATCGTCGGACGCGATGGACGAATCGGAGAAAGTGCGGAAGATCTGGACGGAGCTGGAGCTTCCCGGCATCGTCGACGTGCACACGCACTTCATGCCCAAGAACGTGATGGACAAGGTGTGGCAGTACTTCGACAGCCAGGGCCCGATGATCGGCCGGGAATGGCCCATCACCTACCGCGCCGACGAGGCCGAGCGGGTCGCCACGCTGCGGGAGTTCGGCGTCCGCAGATTCTCCTCACTGATCTACGCACACAAGCCCGAGATGGCCGCCTGGCTCAACCAGTGGGCGGTCGGCTTCGCCGAGGGCACCCCGGACTGCCTGCACACCGCCACGTTCTTCCCGGAACCCGAGGCCCCCGAGTACGTCGCGGAGGCGATCACCGCAGGTACCCAGGTGTTCAAGGTGCACATCCAGGTAGGCAACTACGACCCGAACGATCCCCTGCTCGACGAGGTCTGGGGGCTGATCGAGGACGCCGGTGTCCCGGTGGTCATCCACTGCGGTTCCGGTCCGGTGCCGGGTCAGTTCACCGGCCCAGACCCCATCGCCGAGCTGCTGGCCCGCTATCCGCGGCTGGTGCTGATCGTCGCGCACATGGGGATGCCCGAGTACTCCGCCTTCCTGGATCTCGCCGAGCAGTTCGAGCAGGTGAGGCTGGACACCACGATGGCGTTCACCCCGTTCGTCGAAGAGACGATGCCGTTCCCCACCACCGAGGTCAGCCGGCTGAAAGCGCTGGGTGAGCACATCCTGTGGGGCAGCGACTTCCCGAACATCCCCTACGGCTACGCCGAGGCCATCCACCACCTGATCGACCTGCCGGGCGTCGACGACGCCTGGCGCCGCAATGTCCTGCACGACAACGCCGCGAAGTTGTTCGGGCTGAGCTGAGCAGTTGGCTAGCATCGGGAAGCGTGGAGCCGTCCAGCGCAGATCCGGTCGAACCCCCGATCCCTGTTCCCGACGTTCCCGGCGGTGAAGCCGGTGCGCGCGGCCTTCCGCGGCGCGCCGAGCTGACGCTGAAGCAGCGGGCCATCGTGGACACCTCGGCGATCGCCGACATCGCGTTGCGCACCGGGGTCGCCTCGATCGTGGCCACGTCGATGGTGCCGACGACGCTGGCGTCGATGCTGCACCCCGCCGCGTCGCGGGCCGAGCAGGACCACATGCGGTTCTACGCGGATCTGGCGGCGGCGCAGGATCCCGCGGTGTCGTTCCCGGCGCCCACCGGGCCACCCCGGGTATCCACCCGCCAGGCCAACCCGGTTGCCGAGCTGATCGCCCACGGCCGGGTCGAGAACATCCGGTTCCAGAGCGGCTTCACCGCGGTCAACCCGGCACTGCGCGAGATGTGCGGCGGATTCACCCGCAACAACGTTGTGCGGGCCCAACATTGGCGCCATGACGACGGCCCGCACCCGACGTTGTGTGTGATCCACGGTTTCATGGGATCGCCGTATCTGGCCAACGGGCTGTTCCTGTCGTTGCCGTGGTTCTACCGCTCCGGATACGACGTGCTGTTGTACACCTTGCCGTTTCACGGTCAACGCGCCGAACGGTTCTCACCGTTCAGCGGCTACGGATACTTTTCCCACGGGTACGCCGGCTTCTCCGAGGCCATGGCCCAGGCTGTGCACGACTTCCGTTCGGTGATCGACTATCTGGAGTCCACCGGTGTCGACCGGATCGCCCTGACCGGCATTTCACTGGGTGGGTTCACCTCGGCGCTCCTGGCCAGTGTCGACGACCGGATTCAGGCTGTGGTGCCGAATGTTCCTGTGGTGACGCCGGATCGCACGGTCGACGAGTGGTTCCCGGCCAACAAGCTGGTGGCCCTGCAACGGCGTGTGGCCCGAACCGATCCCGCTTTGATCGAAGCGGCGGCGCGTTACACCTCGCCGCTGAATTACCGTCCGCTGGTGCCCAAGGACCGACGGATGATCATCGCCGGCCTGGGTGACCGGCTGGCTCCACCGCAGCAGGCCGAGATGCTGTGGGAACACTGGGATCGCTGCGCGTTCCACTGGTTCCCGGGCAACCACCTGCTACATGTGAGCCAGCCGGACTACCTACGCCGGATGACCCGCTTCCTGCGGGATTTCATGTTCGACTGACCGCTCGACGGACGCCGGCAGCGCCTTCGGCGGCGCGGCCGGGGCCCCCTCCAGACGGTCCGAGGACAACGGGTTCAACGCAGCCAACGCCGGACGGTGCCGGCCACCCGCCGGTTTCAGGCCGGCCAGCGGCGCCTTGCGTGCGGGCCGGTCCGCCGTGCGGATCGCCGCGCCCACCGTCAGCTGAGGCTGGGTCGGAGATCCGGTGAATTCCAGTGCCGTCCAGGTTTCCTGGGCCGGCAGGGCGCCGATCCCGGCGAGTACGGCGTCCAGCTTGTCGCTGACGCTGACGCGATAGGCCGCCACGAATCCTGAGTCGTCCTTCACCCCGCGCCAGGTTTCCTTACCCGGGTCAGGCAGCGGGGAGTCCACTCCGTCGACGAGCGTGACGGTCCAACCCTGCTCACGCAGGTGGTCGGCGAGCCGACGCCCGACGATTTCGGTGGTGTCCCGCAACGGGATCTGCGACGAACGGGCGCGCAGCGCAGCGAGATTGTCCGCTGCTGCCACGGTCAGGCTGATCCAGCTGCGGCGGGTGCCACCGGCGTCACGGTGGGTGACCCGGACCTTGTCGCAGCGAATGCCGTAGCGGTCCAGGTAGCTGACCACCACCGGCAACTGGGCCGGGTCCGCGGGATCGACCCGCAGCGTGACGGTCTCCACGCCCGGCTTGTCAGCCGGCCGGCTCTTGGCGAGGTTGCGCCGCCACACGGCGATGTGCCGGGCGACCCGCGTGGTCAGGAACAGCCCACCCCACCAGGCGAGCAACAGCACCACAGCCGCGACGGAAACTCCGAGCACCCACCGTTCGGTGTTGGTCTGCCATGGCCGGGCCAGGACGGCTGCGACGATGAACAGCGACGCCAACGCAAGTCGGGCGGTCATGAATGGTCCTTCCGTCTGTACGCGCTGAACGCAACGGCAATGGCCGCCAGCGCAAGTGCTCCGGTGCCGGCGAAAGCGACGATTCGGCCGGTGTTGTCACGCGGGGCTGGTTCTTGTGGTGCGGCAATGGGTTTGCCTGCAGGAGCCGCCGGTCCGTCCAGCGGCATGTCTGCGACATCCCAGGTGAGTGCGGCCACCGGATCGACACCCCCGGCGCCGATGATGTTCGACGGCGAGCGGGCGGCGCCCTGCGCGGTCGTGGTCAACCGGTGCACCACCTGGCGGGCGTTCAGATCGGGAAACTTGCTGCGCACCAGGGCTGCAACGCCGGACACGTAAGCCGTGGCGTAACTGGTACCGCTGAGCGGGATCAGCTTGCCCTGATCGGTGGGCAGCGCGTTGGCCAACCCTCCGCCGGGTCCGTTGCTCACCGAGGAGATGTTCTCGCCCGGCGCCGAGATCCCGACCCAGGGGCCGGCCATGGTGAATCCGGACGGCTGCCCGGTGGCGTTCAGCGCGCCGACCGACAACACGTAGGGCTGCCACCACGACGGGATCGACACCGAGGAGACGCCGCCCCAGTTGCGCGGATCACCCGGAGTTCCGGACAGCGGATTGGACGCGCACGCGGTCCCGGTGGTGACCCCACCCTGGGTGTTGCCCGCGGCCGCGATGATGACCGCGTCCTTCTCGACCGCCGCATAACGCAGTGCCGCACCGAGTTCGGTCTGGTCGACCTGTTTGTCGGCGGGAAGGCACGTCACCACCGAGATGTTGATGACGCGCGCACCCATGTCGGCGGCACGCACCACGGCCCGGGCCAGGCTGGCCACATCGGCGACGGCGCGGGCCTCGGCGGCGTCGGCGCTGGGCGTACGCGGCGCGAAGCGCGGTGAGTTCTGCCGGATCGAGATCAACCGGGCCTCCGGCGCCACGCCGGAGAACCCGTCGGATCCGGGTTGGCCGGCGATCAGACCGGCGACCGCGGTGCCATGGCCGTCACAGTCGGTCAGGCCATCGGTGGATTCGATGAAGTCTCCACCGCCCTCGACATGGGGCAACCGGGGTCCCGGCTGCACTCCGGTGTCGATGACCGCAACGGTCTGCCCCTGCCCCCGGCTCTGTTTCCAGGCACCGGACAGGTTGAGCGCCAACTGGTTCGGGTTGACCGCACCGGGATCGGTACCCGGCCTCGCCTCGGTGGCGACGCACGCCGAACGCTGCGCCATCGCCTCCACCGGACCGGCACTGCCGGCTGGTGGGGCGACCTGCGGGTCGACCTCGGGCGGGCTCACCGCACCCGCTGACGGGGAGCCGACCAACAGCACCAGACCGGCTGTGGCCAGGACACCCAGACTTTTGTGGATCACCGATTCATCACCTGTCGATAACGAGGCTGAACAGCCCGATGAGGAAGGCCATCACCGGAATCAGCGAAGCATCGAGCCCGGTCGCCAGGAAGCCCACCAGGCGCCGCATCGGCAGCGAGTAGGTATCCGGCGACGCCGCCCGCGGATTCAGCGCGGCGAAAACCCACACCACGACGAGCGCCGCGAGCACCGCCAGCGCCAACCAGGCAGCCTGGTACCGGCCGTCGATCGCGAAGGCCACCAACAGGGCAACGGACAGCACGTACGGATGGGCCAGCAGCCAGGACTTGCAGGAGGCGGAATCCCAGACACGAGCCCGCAGCACAGCACCGAGCGCCAAAGCGACGACCACGTACCAGGCCCACGGCGACGCGGTCGACGAAGCCACCAGGGCCACCGATCCCGCGACACCGAGCAGCACACCCGCGGCGATCACGCCGGTCTGGTGCGACTGGCTCACCTGGACCCGGCGCGGCAGGTCGGCCAGCACCGAAAGCGGTTGTGCCGACGGGGAAGGATCACCCGGCGCCGGGATGACCGGCAGCGGGAAGCGGGCCCACATCGCGGACAGTTGGGCGGCCTGGACCGTGACCACCAGGGCGATCAGGATCAGGGCACACCCGATCACGGTCGCGTTGATCTCCCACAGTGAGGCCGCACCGGCGACCAGCAACACCCCGGCTCCGGCCACCGTGGCCGCGGTGAACACCGCGATACCCCGGTCGTCGGGTGAGCTGGCCATGCTGATCAGCGACCATGCCGCCACTCCGGCCGCGGCCAGCAGGATGCTGGGCGCACCGAAACCGCCTGGCACACCGAGAGCGAACGCCGCGCCGACGGGGACGAGCCCGGTGACGGCCAACGCGGTCGCCAGGGCCCCCGATCGGCTCCTGGTCGACAGGGAGGCGAGCACGGCGGCGATGGCGATACCACTCACCACGAACAGCCCGAGCAGTTCACCGGTCAGCACGCGATGGGCGACGGCCAGGCCGGTGCCCACCAGGATCAGCCCGATCACGGCCAGCGCCGCACCCCGGGCAATGTGCGCGGTGCCCCACGGGCGTCGGCGGGCAGCCGAGAAGATCACCGCGGCGTCGGCGATGTCCTCGACGATGCGCGGGGCGGCCGGGCCGGCGGGGACGGCCTGCAGCGCAAGCAGATCCCCGTCCACCACACCGACCGTGTCGAGGGTGGCGTCCAAGCTGTAGGGAGCACCCCCCACCGGGGCCAGGCTGAGCCGCACCGGGTCCGGGGCGCTCGCGCCATCATCGCCGCCGGCGTTGGGGGGCAGCACGATGCGCTGGACCGCGGGCAGAATCTCGCGCAGCGGCAGCTCGGACGGCAGGGCCATCTCGGTCAGCCGGCCACCGTCGTCTCCAGCGGCCAGCACGGCCACCCGGACGATCGGCATCACAGTGTTGTCGGACATTCCTATGCTTTCTGGGTTCTTCTCATGGAGCGTGGATCTTGGTGGGGTACATCGTTATTAGAAAAAATGTCATTGACGGCTTCGCTGTCGAAGTCGCGGATGAGCGGTTGGTCCGGGAACCAGGAACCGCTCGGTAGTGAGGCGGTGAGCCGTTCGATCGCCATCGCGATCGCGTCGGCACTTCCCGCCGTGAAGGTCGAGATCCACTCCCCGTCGAAGGCTTTCGACGGGGAGACCAGAATCCGGCCTCCGGGGGTGTCGATGATGCTGACCCCCACCTGGGTGGTGACCCGGTGTCCGTCGCGATGCTCACCGGCCACGATCTCCACGTACGTCCGGCGCCCGTCGAACACCGCCTCCACGATCGGGCGGGCCGAGGACGGGACCCCGAGAAATCCCAGCACCTCGGTCAACGGGGTGCCGTTTCGGATCTGCTCGTCGGCGCGGGCGCCGGCCGCGGCAGGCAGCGCGAACTCCTCGAACCGGGCCGGTTTGCGCTGTGACAGCCCGGCCGTGAGCACCGGACCCAGGGCGTGCGGGTGGGCGATGTCCATCTCGGTGAACGTCACCAACTGTGCGTTGCGCAGCACGACAACAGTCCGGCCTTCCGACCGAGCCACGATGCCTCGCAGCAGATCTCCCGGCCCGGAGACAAACCGCAGGTCCAGCCACTGGGTCGCCCGGCAGGCCAGCCGAACCCATTGCGCCACCCGCGGATTGACTCCGCCACCGGCGTCGAGCACGCCCATCCTGGTCAGTTCAGCGGCCTGTCCGGCAACGAAGCCGGCCCGCTGTGCCGGTTCGCTGTAGGGCGGCGTGATGGCCAGCACCCACGGGTACGCCCCGGCGCCCAGTACCTCGGCGAGGTACCAGGCCTGGTCGGTGGTCAGCTCGACGGCGTTAGCCCCCACAGGTCACCGGCATCAGCCCCACTTGGCGCCTTCGGCGGCGTCGCGCGCACTCATCGACATGGTGTTCATCTCGTGAGTGGACGCCATGGCCCGGTACGCCCGGGTCAGCTCTTCCATCGCCTGGTTCCACTGGGCCTGCCAGGCCTGGTAGGTCATACCGGTGTCACCCTGCCAGGCGCTGCTCAGTGCGGCCTGCTCGGCGGCGATGTCGGCACCGACGGCGTGCAGGGCAGCCGAGTAGGTGTTCATCTCGCCGGCGTGAGCCAGCATGGCCGGGTAGTTGTACATGATCTGAGACATGAAAACTCCTGTATCCCTGTAGATCTAGCTCGGTCAGATGGAGGTGTAGGTGCTGGCCGCGGCGGCATCCTGGGCCACGTAGGTGCCCGCGGCGTCGCCGAGGTTGAGCTGCGCGTAATCGAGCAGGGCGTTGACCTTGGCCGAGACCTCGACGAATCGGGCGTGCGCGGCCTGGAAGGCAGCCGAGGCCTCACCCATGTGGAAGGCCTGCGACGACATGGCAGCCTGCTCGGCCTGCGCGATGGTGCTGCGCATCAGGGCGGCCTTGGCACTGAACGCCGCCTCGGAGGCGATCAGCTGGGGGATGTGAGCGTCCAACATGCTCATGGATTTTCCTTTCGGGTCGTAGACATTTGGCGGTGCATCGAACGTGATGAAGATGATCTGGTCAGCTGCGGGTACCCCCTTGCGAATCGCCGGGTTCCCAGGAACCGGGCAGCATCGGCGAGGACGGACTCTCGTCGTAGCTCTCGCCGGCCAGCGTGGTCAGACCGGCCGCCGTGGTATCGGATTTCGTCTCGGTACCGGTGAATCCGATCGTGCCGGTGCCGCTTTCGGACGCCCGCACCCGCGGCTCCGGCTTCGGTGCCGGGTCCGGGTCGGGTTGCTCGTAGTCCATGTAGGCGTCCGCGTAGGCGTGGTCTTCCAATGCCGCACCGCGCTTGCGACGCCGCTTGCGCCGTGCCGCCAGCGATGCGGCCACACCGGATGCCGCCGCGGGGATGCCGGAAGCCGGTGCCGAGGCACTGGACTTGCCGCCCACGGTCGGGCTGAATCCCTCGTCGGGGTCACTGCCGAGTACCGCATACGGTGCGAAGGCTGCCGCCGCGACGGGTGCCGGTGCGGCGACACCTCCGGCGGCAGGCGCAGCGGCGGGCGCAGCGCCCGCGCCGGCTCCACCGCCGAAACCCGCCGGGGACAGGCCGGCCATCGGCAGCCCTTGATCGGCGCGCACCGGTCCCGCCGGAACATCGGCGTCGGCGGGAGCCTCGTCCGGTGCCACATCGTCGGTGGGAAGCAGATCGAGGAAACCCAGTGCGGCAAGGCCCATGCCGAGCAGTGGGGCCAGGAACGGCGACAGCGCGACACCGATCCACGTTCCCCAACCCACCGGCTGGAAGATCAACTGATAGATGACGCCGAACAGGAACGGACCCCAGGTGGTCAGGAAGCCGGACGGGTTGGTCATCAGGTCCGTGAGCATGCTCTGGATGGTTCCGAGCGGATCGTTGAGGAACCTCAGCAGCTCCTTGCCGCCGATCATCGAGTCGTTACCGAGGTAATCGACCAGCCACTGCGGCAGGTTGGGGTACTCGTTGTCGGCCGTCGCGTCGGCGTTGGTCAGCGCTGACCCCGAATCCGTCGCCGTCGCCTGCGCCATCATCTGCTGTGCGTTGGCCGAGGCGGCGCCGGCTTCCCCGGCGCCCGGCTTGAGCAGCATCGGCGACGGCGTGCTGGTCGGCGCCGCCATCACGGCGGCCCCCGAGACAGCCTGGTAGGTGGCCATGGTGGTGGCGGCCTGGATCCACATCCGCACGTAGTCGGCCTCGTTGACCGCGATCGGAATCATGTTGATGCCGAAGAAGTTCGTCGCGAGCAGCACACCGTGCACCACGTGGTTGAGCGCCAGCTCGGGCATGGTCGGCATGGCCGCCACGGCCGTGGTGTACGCCGCGGCCGCCGTCTCGTGCTGCACGGCCACCGCAGCGCTGTTCGCGCTCTGCTGCGCCAGCCAGGTCAGGTAGGGCCCGTGCGCGGTGATGTACTGCTCCGAGCTCGGCCCTTCCCAGGACCCGGCCTGCACCGAGCCCAGCACGCTGGTGAGTTCTGCTGCCGCCGAAGCGTATTCGGTGCTCAGCGACTGCCAGGCCCCCGCGGCAGCCAGCAACGACCCGGCGCCTGGACCGCTGGAGAGCAGCGTCGAGTGCACTTCGGGTGGTAGGGCCATCCAAATGGGGGCAGTCATCTCAGATGCCGCGCGCAGTCAGGTAGGACGAAGCCGCCATCGCGTCACCGGTCATGTAGCTGGCACCGGACTCGCCGACGCCGACGCCGGAGCGTCCGAGCTCCTCGACACCCTGTGCGGCCATCGTCGAGTGCTGGGCACCGTGGGCGCTGAAGCCGGTCGCGGTCTGCAGCGAAACCGCGTCGGCCGCAGGCGGAATCACCGCCGAGACCAGTGGGGCGGCTGCCGCGTGAGCGGCGGCCAGGCGCGCGGTGAGCGCCTCCACGGCCGCGCTGGCGGCGGTCAATCCTTCTGGAACTACCCGCAATGTCATCAGAATTCCTTTCGCCCGTTGTTCACGGAAAGTGCCGTGTCATCGATGAGTGGGTTGACGAGCTGGACGAACTCGGGTGCGTCACCGTCGCCGAGCAACATGCCGCGCCCCGCCGGGAACCGGGCGAACCGGTGTCCACGGAGCTTGCCGCTGTCGGCCGGATTGCCCGACAGCATCAACGTGGTCGCCTGCAGATCATTGAGGCGACGCAGCAGCGGTGCCGTCATCACGGCGTGGGCCGATCCGGTGGCACGGGCCGTCACGATGACGCGCAGACCCAGATCGGTGGCCTCGGCCAACAATCCGACGATGTTGGTCCACGGACGCTGTCCGGCGAATGGACCGCTGACCGCGGGGCCGTCTGGAATCTGGTCCACGTCGTCGATGATCAGGTAGTGCGTGTGGCCGTCCTGCCCGGACCGCTGGTTCCACGCGCTGAGCTCCTGCGGGCTCAAACCGGCCGGCGGACGGCGCTTCTCGATGAGCGCCGACAGTCCCAGCATCGCGGGCAGCACGCGGTCGATGTTGGCCGTGTACTCGTTGTCCGGGAACAACGGCTCCTCGACCAGATGCAGTCGTCGGTCGATGACGGTGAAGGCCACCTCGTCCGGCCGGGAGTTCTCCCGGATGGTCCGGATGATGTGACGCAGCAGCGTGGTCTTACCCGACTTCGTATCGCCGAACACCGCCAGCAGCGGGTTGTGCTTGAAGTCCAGCACCACCGGTGCCAGATCCTCTTCACGCTGCCCGATGACCACCTGTTCGGCGGCCGGGTACAGCGGGGCCAGCGCGGCGGGGGCCAGCGCGGTCGGCAGCAGCCGCACCGGGGGTGCACTCTGGCCCGGGTAGCGGGCGTTGATGACGGCGATGTCGCTCAGCTGCGGCTCGGCGAACAGGAAGTGTTCGGCGGCCATGGTCAGGCCGCGGCCCGGCTGATCGGCGGGCACCGACTCGGCCGGCCGGCGCAGCGCACCCACCACCCGCACGATGCTGTCGTGGCTGTCGTGCAGTTTGAGCTCGAGTCGCAGACCCAGGCCGTCACGCATCGCCAACGGCACCTCCAGCCAGTTCGGCGTGGTGATCACGACGTGGATGCCGTAGGCAAGGCCAGTGTTGGCCAGCTCGGTCACCTTGGCCAGCAACGGGTTACGCGTATTGAACGTGTCGGTGTTGTCGCGGCTGAACGCGTACAGGTTGTCGATGATCAAGAAGACCTCGCCATACCCGTCTGCGTAACTACCCACCCGGCTCACGGCGCCCTGCCGCTGGCGGGCCTGCAGCAGCTGCTCGAGCTCGCCGAAGGTACGCCGGATGCGCTCGGGCTCCAGCGGGGTGGCCACACTGCCGACGTGGGCCAGACCCTCCAGGCCGGCGAGCTGTCCGCCGCCGTAGTCCAGGCAGTAGAAGCTGACCTCGCTCGGCGAGTGCAGCGCTGCGGCCGACAGGACGAAGGTCTGCAACGCGGTCGACTTGCCCGAGCGCGGACCGCCGTGGATCAGCACGTTGGCTGCCGACGAGTTGGCGTCGAACACCAGGGCGTCGCGACGCATCTCGAACGGCTTGTCGATCTCGCCGAGCGGCCAACGCAGTTGACCGGGCTCCACCTCGGTGCGGGCCAGCACGTCGTCCAGGGCGATCGCGCCATCCAGCGGCGGCAGCCACAGCTTCGGTGCCTGCGGGCCGTAGGTGGCCAACTGGTCGCCGATGGTGGCGATCAGCTTGCGCGGCGGCAGCACGTCGATCTCGGGCTCGTTCGTGACGATCACGGTATCGGGTTCAGGCTCCACCCGCGAGGCCGTGAACAGCTGCGGCTGCGGCAGTGCCCGGACCACGATCGACTTCTCGGCCCGCGGCGGGTCGTAGATGCCGTCGACATAGGTGCTCCGGAACTTGACCGGCACCGCACCAGGGGCGGGCACCAGGAAGCCCTCGCCCTTGTGCTCGCGGCCCGATTCGATGTGATAGGCGTCCTCGACCCCGATGATCTGGCGAGAGATGCTGGGGCTGGCCACCTTCAGGCCGATCCGGTACGACGTGTTCTTGTCGATGTCCTTGATGCGGCCCACGTCGAGGGTCTGCGACGCGAACAGGATGTGGATCCGGAACGAGCGGCCCTTGCGCGCAACGTAATCGAACAGGTCCGCGTACTCGGGATGCTCGGCGAGCATCAACGTGAACTCGTCGGCGACCACGAACAGTGTCGGCATCGGCGGCAGGTCATGCCCGGCGGCGATCGCGGCCTCGTACTCGGTCACCGAGTTGAAGGCGCTGCCCTGCACCCGGCGGCCGGCCTCCTTGAGCAGCTGCTCACGGCGGGCCACCTCACCGCGCAGGGTGTCGGCGAACCGGTCGGCCAGCGACCGCTTCTCGGCCATGTTCGAGATGACCGCGACGACCTGCGGGAAGTTGCGGAAGATGTCGGCTCCGGCCTCACCCTTGAAGTCGGCGTAGATCACGATGAGCCGGTCGGCGGAGTGAGTGGTCAACAGCGACAACAGGATCGACATCAGGGTCTGGGACTTGCCCGAGCCCGTCATACCGATCATCAGGCCGTGCGGGCCCATGCCGCCCTCGGCTTCGTCCTTGAGGTCGAAGTACAGCGGTTCGCCGGTGGCGGTGACGCCGATCGGAACCCGCAGCTCGTCGTCACGGTTACGCGGGGCCCACAGGCTGGCCACGTCCAGGGCCGAGGCATCCGGGATGTCGAGCAGCGTGCCGAAGGTGGCACCGCCGGTGGCGGTGGAGCGCACGTAACCGGGGTTGGAGTCCCAACGCGACAACCGCCGCGCGATGTGGGCGGCCTCGGCGGCCGACATCGTGTCAGCCTGACCGACGTAGGGCTGCCAGCCGCTGCTCTGCCACCGCTCGATCCGGCCCTCGGTGACCCGCAGGATGGGCCGCTCGGGATCCGGGTACTGCTCACGGTTCGGCAGCTTGTCGCTGCGGTGGATCACGGTCACGCCGGTCAGCCCGGGCTTCCGCGCGATGTCATCGGGATCGGCCTCGGGATCGTCGAGGACGACCAGCAGGTGCTTGAGCACCTGGTCCGCCTCGGCCGGGAACGCGGGCCGGCCGACCAGGGCCGAGTCGAGGTGCTCGCGCAGCTCGGCGACACCGGTGGTCAGGTACCGGGCCGGGCCGACACCGTCGGCCTGCGACGGGATATCCACGTGCGGAAGCCACTTCAGCCACGACCAGGCGTCGGAATCGATGTCGGGAGAGGCCAGCGCCACCCCGAGCATCGTCGGGTCGTGCCAGGTGACGGCCTGGGCGATCCAGGCCCGCAACGCATCCCGGACTTCCTCGGCCTCACCGATCACGGTGATCCGGGCGAGCTTGGTGACGTCGATGCCGGTCGGGGCATCACGCACGGTGCGCTGCACGTCGAGCAGACCGCGAAGGGTGCTGTGCGACACCGGTTCCAGGTCGATCTCGTCGGCGGTGTCCTTGACCTTGAGCGCGGCATCCAGCGGCACATCGTGCAATCCGGCGCGCAGCACCAGGAAGTCGCGGTCGCGCGGATCGCGTTCCCACTGCCTGCGCGTGCCCGGGACGGAGGCCAGACCTGCAGGCTCCGGGTGTGACCACTCCAGCGCCTTGCGCTGCTCGGCGGCATGGGCACGGACGTTGTCGCGCACCACCGACAGGTAGCGCAGGTAGTCGGCGCGTTCGGCGTCGACCTCCTCGGTGCGCATCTTGTTGCCGCCGCGGTAGAGCGCGGTGGCGGCCAGCAGCAGCACGAACGGGAAGAACAGCATCGTCGGCGAGATCATCTTCATGCCGGTGGCGAACAGGGCCACGATCATGCCCACGATCAGGATGACGATCAGGTAAGGCAGCACCCGGCGCAGCAGCGACGGCGGGACCATCCGCTCCAACTGGGGCGGCGGCTCGATCGTGATGGTGCCCTTGCGGGTGGTCGGCGGGGCCAGCCTGCGCTGGTGCTCGAAGATCAGCCGGCTCATCGGGTCGTCGCCTCCAGGCGTGCAGCATTTGCGTTGGGCGACAGCGCATCGTGTGCGGTCAGGGCGTCGCCACGGGACAGGGTCGGACCGGCCGCGAACTGCGTCAGGATCGACCACGGAATGGGCAGGGCCGGGGAGGTGAGGCCAAGCGCCTCGACAACTTTGGCGTCGCCGGCGGTGTCGATGCCGTAGCGGACACCGGTGTCGCTGACCCAGAACAAAGAGCCTGCGGTCGGCGAGCCCGGCTCGGCCCCGACGGTCTGGACGAAGTAGCCGCTGCCCGGAGTGAGCGCGACCCGGTTGGCGGCGCCGTTACTGCCCGCTCCGACCAGGTCGACAGTGTGCAGGCCGTCCGGCACCGGCAACGCCGCACCGGAGAGGACCGACAGCTTGCTCTCGGTGGCACCCGTCGGCTTGATCCACTGGGCACAGGTCACCGGAGCAGTCGACGGCGCGACCAGCTTGACCGGAGCCTCCGGGTAGCCGGCGGTGTCGATGGCGTGCGACACGGGCATCCGCGACACCTCGTCGGGCCCGATCCGCGGCGCCTGGTCCAGGCCATAGGAGTTGGTGTTGCGCAGGATTGCGGCCAGTACCGGCGAGACCGGCTGCAGGCCGTCATTGAGCACCGCGTAGTAGCGGGCGGTGTTGTCGGCGTCGTAGGCCGCCACCACGCCACCGACGGGCACCTGGGTCGACAGCTCGTAGCTCGTCGGCGCACCGGCGTCGGCGATGTGCGGAGCCGCCAGCGCCGGGGCTTCGGGGATCGCATTGAACAGGCCGGCCGCGATGGGTCGCGGCGTGGGGATCTGTCCGCCGAGACCGAGGGCATCGGTGACGGCGCGGTTGGCCAGATCGACCGGGCTGCGTTTGCCGGCCCACAGCAGCCAGTCGCCCGGCGTGGGGCCCTCGCTGTTGTGCACCAGGACGGCCGCATCCGACGTCAGCGTCAGAGCACGCTCACCGCCCGACGCGAGGGTGCCGGCAATGACCGTCACACCGGCATTGGCGCCCGAAACCGCGTCGCACACAGTCCAATCCGCGTCGGTGCTGGTGCTCTGCACCATCCGCTCGGGCGCACCGGCGATGCCCAGCAGGTTGCCGCGCGGGAACTTGTCGATCTCACTGGTCTTGACCGTACTCGGGTTGTCCGACTTGCCGGTGATCAACCGCGCCGAGGTCAGGTTGAGCACGGGATGCAGCTGCTCGCCCACCCGCACATACAGCGCGGCCGTGGACCGGTCGGCGAGAACGGCATCGTTTCCGGCAGCCCCGCCCGGACGGAACAACGAGAACAGGAAACAGCCGATCAGGCCGGTGATCATGATCAAGGCGCCGGTCAGCACCGCCCGGCTCTGCGTACGCAGCGGGTCGACCAGCATGCGGGTGTCGTGCAGCGCCACGCCAGAAGCGATGCGGCGCATGATGAATCGCCAGCCGGTGACCTGGTTCTTGGTGACGAAGCCACGCCGGTACTGCACCCCGTCAGGGTTCTCGTTGTTGGGCGTGCGGGAGCTGAACGAACGACGCTCGTCCGGTCCGGGCGCGGTCATGCGGGCACCGTCAGCCCCAGGCCGCGCAGCAGCGGGCCGGCCGAACTGTTCACGTCACCGGCGGTGATCGTCATCATTTCCTCGTCGGTGAAGTCGTCGTGGTCGGAATGGTCGAGGCGGTACTCGCGCTCCTCCTCGGAACGCTCGACCAGGTTGCGGACGAAGCGGCCGTTGCCCGCGATGTCCAGGCTGCGCCGCGGCACACCTTGGGCGTCGGGCGTGGTGGCCTCGGCCAGGTAGCCGAACAGCCGCTCCATCTCGTCGTGCGCGGTCTTCTCGAACGTGCTGTCCCGCTTCTCGGCCATCCGCTCGGCGATCTCGACGAGTTCGGACGAGGAGTAGGACGGGAAGTCGATGCTGCGGGTGAAGCGCGAGCGCAGACCTTCGTTGGTGTCGAGGAACATGTCGAGGTCCTTGCGGTACCCCGCGACGATCACGACCAAGCGGTCACGGTCGTTCTCCATGCGCGCCAGCAGCGTGTCGATGGCGACCAGGCCGAAGTCGTTCTTGGCGCCGGTGGACACCAGGGCATAGGCCTCGTCGAGGAACAGCACGCCGTCGAGCGCACTGTCGATGATGGCGTTGGTCTTGGCCTCGGTCTCACCGATGTGCTGGCCGATCAGGTCGGCACGGTGCACCTCACGGACCGTCTCCTTCTTGAGAAGTCCGAGGCCGCAATAGATCTTGGCGACGACGCGGGCGATGGTGGTCTTACCCGTTCCGGGCGGCCCGGCGAACACGAGGTGGTTGGTGCGCTGAGCGACGGCCAGCCCGCGCTCCTGGCGGCGGATCGACATGGCGACCGAGCTCTTCAGCCGCGCTACCTGGAACTTCACTTCTTCCAGGCCGATGAACTCGGCGAGCTCGGCTTCGGCCTCGACGAGCAGGTGCGCCTTGCGTTCCTTGGCACCCGGGTCGACGAAGTCGGACTCCGACGGTTCGGTCTCCGGGTCCCACGGATCGGTACGCGCGTCGATGCGGGCGGCATTGGTGAGGAGCAGCCCGAAAGTCGGATCCGACAGGGCCTCTTCAACCTGCTTGTTCTCCGGGTGGGCGGCGAAGAGGTCCTGCAGCACCTCGCTCGCGTCTTCGTCCTCGCCCTGCCCGCGCAGCGTCAGCGCCTTGGCGAGCGCGCCGTCGAGCGCGGCCACCGTGATCGGGCCGGACGGGTCCTCCAGGTACGACAGCGCGGGCGCCAGCATGCCGAGCCGGGCCAGCGCGATGCCCAGGGTGACGCGGGCGGCGTGCGCAGTGACCTCGTCGAGCGACGGGTTGGTGACCACCGGGGTGAGCAGCCGCACCACGTCGTTCCAGCGCTGGGCCCGGTGGTTGATCGCCACGCGCAGCCAGGTGGCGTTCAGCCAACCCGGCCGGCGAGCGAGGAGATCGCCAACGAGCGCGTCCGCCTCGGCGAGTTCACCCTGGGCGGCGCGGCGTGCCGCGTAGGCCAGCTGGAAGTCGTCGACCTCACTGGCGCGGAACTGTAGATACAGCCCACTGTCATAGGTGAAACCGAGGTCACCGGCAGCCAGGTCGATCTCGCGCTGGAGCAGACCGGCGCTGGCCCGGGTGCGCCACACCGCGTCGATGACCGCACCGGACACGTCGCCCGCGGCGGCCAGGCCCGTCCAGGCGTCACAGTGGTCGTGCGCGATGTGTGCCAATCCAGCAAAGCCGGACCGGGCTGCGGTGAGGTCGGCCGGCCGCTGCCGGTCGTTCACCGTCAGGCCCAGCGCACGACAACATGTGGCGAAACGGCTGATCACATCGCGATCGAGCCGGGGCGCTCCCTGAGGCGGAGCCGCAAGCGTGTCACTACCCATATGCGTGCACGGGAGCGACTAAGCCCCCGAATCTCTCCCTTATGTATGGCTAAGCTAACTTTCGCTGAAGTTAGCATTGCATAACTTAACTGTCGAGAGGCACGTACTCGGGCTAGCTCGTGAACTGCCTCACCTTTTGGTCGCGGCGACCAAGGTGATAGTTCCCGTCATCAGGCCTGCTTCGGAGTCCGGAGCAGGCACAGGCCGGCCGGCGCCGGTCAGATAGTCGTGCAGCGGAGTCTCAGCGGCTTCCCAGCCACGCTCGCCGAACCACCGCTGCGCGGGCGCGTGCTGCTGGTTGTACACGAGAGTGAAGAAGGCGTTCTCCTCTCCGGAGGAGACGGCTTCGGCGCGCTTGGCCTGGAATGCCTCGTCCGGCATCGGGATCGCTTCCTCGATGCCGACGAAGCTGCCCGGCGCGGCCAGCGCGTCAATTCCAGCAAACAGCCGTTCCTGTGCTGTGGCAGGCAGATAGATCAACAGTCCCTCGGCGATCCAGGCCGACGGCCGCGCCGGGTCGAAGCCGCTCTCCTGCAGCGCGCGCGGCCAGTCGTCGCGCAGATCGATCGCCACCTCGCGCCGCTCGGCCGTCGGCGCCTCACCCAGCCGCTCGATGGTGTCGCGCTTGAACTCGAGCACCCGGGGCTGATCCAACTCGTAGACCACGGTGCCGTCGGCCCACGGCAGGCGGTAGGCCCGTGAGTCCAGGCCGGCCGCCAGCAGCACGACCTGCTTGACCCCGGCGTCGATGGCCCGGGTGAAGTACTCGTCGAAGAACTTGGTGCGGGCGCCCTGGAAGTTGACGAAGCTCTCGCCGAATTCGGTCTGCAGCGGATGCTCGGGGTCGGTGCCCTCGACCGCCGTCGTCCATTCGCCACCGACCGCGCGACAGAACACCTCGGCATACTTGTCGACGGCAAGCGGATCGGACTTCTGCGCCTCCAATGCTCTTGAGGCAGCGACGAATAACGCTGTCGAACCTACGCTCGTGGTGATGTCCCAGTTGTCATTGTCTGTACGCACCCGCGCGAGGGTACGCCGCGAGCCTGACAGCTACACCAACGGACGGCCGGTGCGGATCCGCCAGTCGAGGTCTTTGAGCAGCACATTGAACGGGAACTGCCGCAGGACCGAGGGCAGCAGGTCGTTGATCGTGCGGAGCACTTTGATCAGCTGGTCGAACCGCTTCTGACTCTTGGCATCCCACGGCAACCGCATCTCCTCACGGAACCGCTGCGGCAGGAATCCCGTGGTGATCAGCAGGGCCACTGCATCGAGCCGACGCTGCACGAAGCGGGGCAGCACCGGGTTCTTGGGCCGTCCCGCCGCGATCGGATACAGATAGCCGCGCACGGTGTCGTCGATGTGCAGCTTTTCCAGGGATTCCTCCCAGTACCGGTCGAACGCAGCCCGGTCGGCCGGCCACATCGACTCGGGCACCTGCAGTGTGGTGCCCATCGTGACACTGTCGCGGTAGTGCTGGTCGGCGGTCTCGTCGTCCAGCTCGCCGATGAACATCCGGAACACGTCGACGCCGCCCTTGTAGAGGCAGGCAGCCACCCAGAGCTGGAGGTTCTTGTCGAACGCGTTGTACTTCACCGGGCTGTCCTCGGTGGAGTACACCTGCGCGTGCGCCTTGTTGACCGCACGCCGGTAGGCCGACTTCTGTGCGTCGCTGCCGCGGGTGGCCACGGCCAGGTAGGTGAAGGTGGTCCTGGCCCGCTTGATCGGGTGCAGGTCGGTGCGGCCGCTCTCGACGCGGCTCTCGACCACGCCGTAGCCGACGCCGGGGTTGGCCAGCTGCATGATCACGTTGGCCGGGCCGGCCAGCAGTGCCACGCCCATCAGCCCGTCGTCGAAGCTCGCGCCGCGCCGGCGCTTGGGCGCGGCGCCGGGCCGCGGCGACTCGTTCATCGGCCGCTCGACGTGCGGGATCGGTTCGCTGACCGTCATGGCCACCCCTTCTAGAAACTGAGAACCTGTGTTTCCTGATACTGGCCCGCCGGAGTGACAGGTGTCAAGATGTGGGGGTGAAGCAGGTCCGCCCGTACCGCGGCGTCGAAGCCGCCGACCGCCTGGCGCAGCGCCGCAGCCAGCTGCTGGAGGCCGGGCTGGATCTGCTGGGAGCCGAAGACGCCGAGGTCACCGTGCGGGCTGTGTGCCGCACCGCCGGTTTGGCCGCGCGGTATTTCTACGAGAGCTTCACCGACAAGAACGACTTCATCGCCGCGGTCTATGACTGGGTGATCGCCGATATCGCGACCTCGACACAGGCGGCCGTCGCGGCCGTTCCGCTGGCCGATCAGACCACCGCCGGGATGACCAACATCGTGCATCTGATCGCCAAAGACCCGCGGATCGGCCGGCTGCTGTTCAGCGTCAAGCTGTCCAACGAGGTACTGGCACGCAAGCGCGCCGAGTCCACCGCGCTCTTCGCCACCCTGCTCGGTCAGCACGCCGGCGATGCCCTGCAGCTGCGCGCGAACGACTACCTGCGGGCCACTTCCCATTTCGCGGTCGGCGGCGTCACCCAGACCATCAGCGCGTGGTTGTCCGGCGAGATCACCTACTCCCCCGAACAACTCATCGACCAGTTGCGTTCGATGCTCGACGCACTGGCCGGAATGCAGCAGCCAGGGGATTGAGGTGGCCGGCCCGGTATTGCTACGTCCGAGCCCACCGCTGGCCGCCCATGTTCAGTTCTTCGGATACTGGCACAACGCGCAGTCGACGACCCATCACAGCCGTGCCCTCCCCCGCGGCGCCGCCACCGTGATCATCGATCTCGGTTCCCGCGAGCGGGTCGATTTCTTCGCCGCCGATGGCACCACCCGTCTCGACGTCGGGACCGCCTTCATCGCCGGGGCCGGTGTGACCTCGTACGTCACCCAGATCGATCCGTCGCAGACCGTGCTGACCATCCATTTCCGTCCCGGTGGCGCGTCGGCGTTCCTGCCGGCGCCGCAGGACGACCTGGAGGACCACTGTGTGGACCTGGACACGATCTGGGGTCGCGACGCATCGACCCTGCGCGCCCGACTGATCGACGTGTCCTCGGCTCGGTCGAGGGTGGCGCTGGTGGAGTCATTTCTGCTGGCGCGCATGAGATCCCGCGATCTCGCCGTCGGTGCGGTCTTGCTCGCGGCCGAACGTCAACCCTCGCTGCGGGTGGCCGAGGCGTCGGCCCTGACCGGGTTGTCGGCCCGACGGCTGATCGCGTCTTTCCGCGCCGAGGTGGGCCTGACGCCCAAGACCTATCTGCGGGTGCGTCGGTTCCAGGCGGCCATGAGGCTGTTGGACGCCGGCGACGCCAACGGTGCCCGGATCGCGGCCGATCTGGGCTACTTCGACCAGGCGCATCTCGTCCGCGAGTTCCGATCGTTCACCGCGATGACGCCCACGCAGTACGCCCAACGCCGCACCCCGTTGCCGAGTCACATCGGGATCAACCCACACCGGTGAATCGGCGCGTCTCCCCCGGCGCCCAGCCCGGATCTCCCGTGGTGGCGTAACGGACCCAGGCACCGTGCATCTCGGCGGCCAATGCCGCCGGAGGCTCGCCGGGCCCCAGCAGGGCACCGGGGCCACGTACCGACTCCAGGCCGGTGCGTTCGAAGACGAACGGCAGTTCCACGGCGTGAGCCGCGCCCAGCATGCCGTCCACTGCTTCTGAGCGCCAACTGAATTCGTAACGATGCGCCGCACCATGGGCTTGAGCCGTGCGGTCACTGCCCGTGCGGAACAACGCGTCGCCCAGGATTGCCGAGCGCAGCTGACCCCAGCCCGCCCGGGGGAAGCGGGAGCGGTACCGCTGGACCACGGCGGCCGGGTCGGCGTCGACCTGCGCGGCGAGCCGCTCGACGTCGTCGCGGGTCGAGGAGTCGAAGGTTCCCTGCGGAACCAGGTACAGGTTGCCCTCTTCGGTGTTGGTCCCGATCAGCAGGCCCACGGCCGGATTGAGCTGCCGTGCAGGCTGTTCGGTCAGCACCAGACTGAACGGGCTCAACCCCAGCAATGGGTCGAAACGTCCTTCGGTGCGCAGATCAAGCCGCGCCAGCTCGGAGATCGCCTCGACCAGCTGTTCATCGGAGAGGGCGTCAAATCCGATGACCGTGGCCTCGACGTCGAGAACCTTGGCGGCCGCCCGGCTGACCCGTTCGGCCTGCTCCGGATGGAACGCACCGAAGCCGTTGCCGCTCTGCATGATTGCGCGCCGGATCAGCTTGTCCGCGCTGGCTGCGGCCAGGGCTCCGGCGGTGATCGTCGCACCGGCGGACTGGCCGAACAGGGTGACGTTGCCGGGATCACCACCGAAGGCCTCGATGTTGGCCTGCACCCACTCCAGCGCGGCCAGCACGTCGAGCAGGCCGCGGTTGGGTGCCGCGCCGGGCAGGTCGAGAAATCCGGTGATGCCCAGCCGGTAGGTGACCGTCACCAACACCACGCCGTCGCGGGCGAAGGCGGTGCCGTCGTAGAGCGGTGAATGGGTGGAGCCCGCCACGAAACCGCCGCCGTGGACGAACACCATGACCGGGCGTCGCCGTGCGTCCGGCGGAACCCAGAGGTTGACCGTGAGGTAGTCCGAACCACGCGTCCACCCCGGCCCGAAGAACGGTGACATATCCAAGCGCCCGAAGCCGTTTCGACGTGGCTGTGGCGCCGTCGGCCCGAGTCGGGTCGCATCGCGCACGCCGCGCCACGGCTCGTGTGCTGCCGGGGCCGCGAAGCGACCGGTGATGCTGGGCGGTGTGGCGTACGGGATCCCGAGGAAGGCCGAGCCGTTGACGGTGCGGATTCCCCGCACCGTCCCGGTGGCGGTGTCGACGGTCGGGTCGATCATGCTGTCACCCGCTCGAACGCTGCCCATTCCTTGACCGCGAATCGGTCCCCGTCCCGCATCACCTCGGCCGCGCCGTGACCGCCGAAATGAGCCGGTATCACCAGCGTGTTGGTATCGGCGGCGTGGCCGAGTACCCGTCGCCGCGATGCCCGCGCCTGTTCGGGATCCTCGCAGTAGCAGCTGTTGACATCGGGTTCAGCGATCTGCAGCGCGGTGTGCATCATGTCGCCGACGAACACCGCCCGGTCACCGCCCGACTGCAACCGGACCACCGCCGAGCCTGGGGTATGTCCGGGAGCCGGCTCCAGGGTGAGGTTGCCGTCGATCAGAAAGCTGTTCTCCCACAATGTGGTCTGACCGGACTCGTGGACCGGCGCGACACTGTCGAGGAAGACGTTGTCCCGTCCCGAGACGGGTGCGCCGCGGTTGGCCGGGTTAAAGAAATCGAAGTCGGCTCGCGGCATCAGGTAGGTGGCGTTGGGGAACGTCGGGACCCAGCTGCCCTCGTCGAGGTAGGTGTTCCAGCCGACGTGATCGATGTGCAGGTGGGTATTGATCACCACGTCGACGTCTTCGGGTGCGACCCCGGCCCGGGCCAGGTTGCCCAGAAAATCAGTGTCCAGGTGATGCCACACCGGGGCGTGCGGCCGCTCCTTGTGGTTGCCCACCCCGGTGTCGACCAGGATGGTGCGGCCCTCGCTGCGCAGCAGCCAGGTCTGGAGGGCCGATATGCAGTCGTCGTGGCCGGGATCGTAGAAATCCGGGGCCAGCCAATCCTCGTTGCGCCGCCACATGTCGTCGCCGCTCTCCGGGAAGAACTCCTGCGGCGACAGCCGCACCGAGCCGTAGTACTCCATGACCCGGGTCACCGTGACGTCGCCCAACACAATCTCGCTCATGCCCCCAGCTTGGGGACGCCCTGACCGGCCAACCAGACCCGCTCGTGCCTACCACTGGCAGGGATAGGCACGCCCCTCGAGCCGGAGGCATAGTGGGCTGATGAGCACCGGACAACTCGGCGAGTTCCTGCGGGCCCGGCGCGGGCGGCTGCATCCGGAGGATGTGGGCCTGGCCCGGTACGGCGAACGACGACGTGTGGCCGGTCTGCGGCGCGAAGAGGTCGCCCAGTTGGCCGGGGTCAGCGTTTCCTACTACACGCGGTTGGAGCAGGGGCAGTCGGTGAATGCCTCGGAGGCGATCCTCGACGCGCTGGCCCGGGCTCTGCAACTCGATGTTCACGAGCAGGCGCATCTGCGGGAGTTGGCGTCCCAGCGCGTACAGCCGCCCCGCCGGCCTCCCGTCGAACGCGTCAGCACCTTTACCCGCGATCTGTTGCGCTCCCTGGACCATCTGCCGGTGCTGGTGATCGGCCGGCGCACTGACGTGCTGGCCTGGAACGAGCTGGGCCACGCCCTGTTGGCCGGCCATCTGGATTTCACCTCGGTGGACCACCCGGCGACCCGGCCCAACCTGGCCCGGCTGCTGTTCCTCGATCCGCACACCCGCGATCTCTACGCGGACTGGGGCCGCAAGGTGCGCACGGTGGTCGGCAGTCTGCGCCGGGCCGCGGGGCGATATCCCGACGATGCACTGCTGTCCGCCCTGATCGGTGAATTGTCGGTCAAGAGCCCGGAATTCGTCGCGCTCTGGGCCGATCACCGGGTCAAGCCGTGCGAGGCCGACTCCTATGAGATGCGTCATCCGCTGGCCGGATCACTCACCGTCACCATGCAGAACCTGGCGATTGCCCGGGACGTCGACCAATCGCTGTGTGTCGTGACGACCGCGGAAGGTTCGAGTTCGGCGGACGCGCTGCAACTCCTCGCGCAGTCGATCCGGGACAAAAATATCCAAGCCCACACCACAGCCGCACGCGCATGATGGCGGCATGACGAACTCTGGACCGACCCCAGGTCAAGCCGTCGCCGATACCGGCGTCCTGGTGGCGGCCATCCGTGCCGAGGAAACCCGCCGCCCCGACCGGCTTTTCGACGATCCCTTCGCGGAGCGGTTGGCAGGGGAAGCGGGTCGGCGGCTGCTCGCCGAGGCGGTCGCCGCCACCGGTGACAAGTCGACATTGCAGATCGTGGTGCGCACCCGGTTCTGGGACGAGGCGCTGTTGAATGTCGTTCCGCCGGTGAAGCAGGTGGTGATCCTCGCCGCCGGTCTGGACGCGCGGGCCTACCGGCTGCCCTGGCCCGACGGCACCACGGTCTTCGAACTCGACCAGCCCGCCGTGATCGCGACCAAGGCCGATCTACTTGCGGGCGACGAGCCACACTGCCGGCGGGTGGCCATCGGCGTCGACCTCACCACGGACTGGACCGATGCCCTGCGGTCCAACGGCTTTGACCCGACGACGCCGTCCGTGTGGTTGATCGAGGGCCTGTTGCAGTACCTCGACGAGGACGCCGTGCACACGGTGTTCGAGCGCGTCGACGCGCTGTCGGCGGCCGGATCGGTCCTGCTGTACGACATCGTCGGCAAGACATTGCTGGACAACGTGATGCTGGCAGCGGTTCGCGAGCAGATGGCCCGTAACGGCGCGCCGTGGCTGTTCGGGACCGACTCCCCGGAGCAATTGTGCGAGCCGCTGGGCTGGTCGGCGGTGGTCACCGACATCGCGGAGCCTGGAAACACGTGGAACCGGTGGTTCGCCGCGGCGGTGCCACTCGACGTCCCAGGGGTACCGCGGGGCTATTTCGTCACCGCCACCAAGTCTTGACGCCTTGACGCCCGGGGGCGGTTGTGGCCCACTTTGTGGCCCGTTGCCGCGGGCCGTTGCCGTTGCCGTTGCCGGCCGTTTGTCACGCTGGAGTGGCTGTCGGGCTCGACGGCCACCCTGGCGTGACAATGTCTGCGGCCAACCCGGCCGACGCACGCCCATTGTCACGTTGGAGTGGCGCTCGACGGCGACAGCCACTCTGGCGTGACAGTGGTGGGCCGGGCGAGACGGTCGGGCCGGAGCTAGCCGGAGCTAGCCGGGCGGGCCGGAGCTAACTACCCGCCGTCACGGGCGGACGACGATCGGCGGCCGTCTTGGGCGGCGTCTGTGCATCGTTGTCGGTGAATTCCTTCGTCCAGCAGGCGAATTCCAGCGTGATGCCGTCCGGGTCGAGAAAGTAGAACGACCGGACGTAGACCCCGGGGTGCACGGTCGCCGACGCCTGCATCGGGCTGTCGTCATGGTTGAGCACCGGGCCGACGCGAACCCCCTTGGCCTTGAGCTTCTGCCGGTATTCGTCAAACTTCTCGGCGGGCACGTGTAGGGCGATGTGGTTCAGCGAGCCGGTGGCGCTGACGAATTCGCCGATGCCGGGAATGGCGGCCGGCGCCGAGATCCCCGGCACGCCGTCGGGGGCGTCGCGGAACCAGAAGAACGCGATGCAGTCCCCGTTGCCGGCGTCGAAGAAGAAGTGCTGTCCCATGTCGCCCGGTAGGTCGAGCGATTTGATCAGGGGCATGCCGAGCACGTTGGTGTAGAAGTCAACGGTGCGTGCCATGTCCGCGCACACCAGGGCCACATGGTTGATTCCGCCGAACTCGAACTCCGAGTTGGGATTGTTGGGCTTGATCACGTGACACACCTCCGGGGCGAACGCGCCAAGGACTGGCGCTGCGGCGAATCTGAATCTAACATCAGATTCAGATGTGATCAATGACCGGGCAAGTTTCCCCAGCCCGCCGGGAGTGAGGAAATCCGTGACCGTCAGTCCCCGCACCCCGTTGCCGACCGCGCGTGGCCGCCAGACCCAGGCGGCGATCGACAATGCGGCCCGTGTGGTGATCGCCCGCAAGGGCATCCTGGCCACGACGATCACCGACATCGCCTCGGAGGCGGGCCGCTCGGCCGCCTCGTTCTACAACTATTACGCCTCGAAAGAGGCCATGGTTCGCGAATGGGCGCTGCGGTTCCGCAACGAGGCCCGCGAGCGGGCACTGCCTGCGACCGCGCCGAATCTGACCAACTGGGAACGCTGCCACCAGGCGGCCTCGGCACACTGGATGACCTACCGGCACCGCCTGGCCGAGATCATCAGCGTCTCCCAGATGGCCATGATCGACGACGACTTCGCCGAATACTGGGACGAGATCTGCCAGCTGCCGATCGCCATGATCACCGAGATGGTCAAACATGCACAGCAGCAAGGCTTCTGCCCCGACGACGACGCCCACCTGACCGCCGTCGCGCTGGTATCGATGCTCAACCAGTTCTGCTACGCGCAACTGTCCGGCGGCCGTGACGCCGTCGCCGACGACACCGCCTGCATCACCACCCTGGCCAACGTGTTCTACCGGACCATCTACCACGAGGAGACCCCGCGTTCATGAGTACAGCGTCACCGGAAGTGGTCCGCGAGTTCATCGGGCTGGAATCCCCGACTGCCCAGCGCGCCGGGGCCGGCGGGTACCCGTGCCAGGGCCTCTACTACCGCGGCGCGGGACACAAACCCAAGGTGGCCGTGATCGCCACGCACTATCAGATCGACTTTTCCGAGCACTACATCGCGGACTTCCTGGCGCGCAGGGGCATCGGCTTCCTCGGCTGGAACACTCGTTTCCGCGGCTTCGAGAGCAGCTTCCTCTTGGACCACGCGCTGGTCGACATCGGAGTGGGCGTGCGCTGGCTGCGCGAACAGCAGGACATCGAAACCGTTGTCCTGCTCGGCAACTCCGGCGGCGGATCGCTGATGGCCGCCTACCAGTCCCAGGCCGTCGACCCGAACGTGCGGCCGCTGGAGGGCATGCGACCGGCAACCGGCCTGACCGACCTCCCACCTGCCGACGGCTATGTGGCCAGTGCGGCCCATCCGGGACGCCCAGATGTGCTGACCGCCTGGATGGACGCCTCCGTCGTCGACGAGAACGACGCCGTCGCCAGCGACCCCGAACTGGACCTGTTCGATGAGCGCAACCCGGCGCCCTTCTCGGCCGAGTTCGTGGCCCGGTACCGCGCGGCCCAGGTGGCCCGCAACGAGAAGATCACCGACTGGGCCGAGGCCGAGCTCAAACAGATTCAGGCAGAAGGTTATTCGGACCGTCCGTTCACCGTCATGCGTACCTGGGCCGATCCCAGGATGGTCGATCCGGCCATCGAGCCGACCAACCGGCAAGCCAATCTCTGCTACGCGGGAACACCGATCAAGGCCAACCGGTCGGCTCGCGGCATCGCCGCAGCCACCACAGTGCGGAACTGGATCGGGATGTGGAGCCTGCGGCACGCCCAGACCCGGGCCGAGCCGCACCTGGCCCGGATCACCTGCCCGGCCCTGGTGATCAACGCCGACCAGGACACCGGGGTGTACCCGTCGGACGCCAAACGCATCTACGACGCGCTGGCGAGCACGGACAAATCCCAGTCCTCCATCGACACCGATCATTACTTCACCACTGCCGGTGCCCGCGACGAACAGGCCGATACCATCGCCGGATGGATCGCGAAGCGGTGGCGGTGAGCCCCGGCCGGATCAAGGTCCTGGCCCACTTCACTCCCGGTGACAAGGTGCTGGATTTCCTTGCACCTCATCAGGACTGGATCGACGTGACGTTCTGCGCCGAAGACGACGACACCACGTTCTACCGGGAGCTGCCGTCCGCCGAGGTGCTCTGGCACGTGTTACGGCCGGTGTCCGGCGACGACCTCCAGCGTGGCCTGCGGTTGCGGCTGGTGCACAAGCTCGGCGCCGGGGTGAACACCATCGACGTCGACACCGCCAGTCGACTGGGCATCCTGGTGGCCAACATGCCGGGGGCCAATGCCCCTTCGGTGGCCGAGGGCACTGTACTGCTGATGCTGGCCGCATTGCGCCGGTTGCCCGAGCTCGACCGCGCCACCCGGGACGGCAAGGGCTGGCCGTCGGACCACAGCCTGGGCGAGACCGTCCGCGACATCAGCGGGTGCACAGTGGGCTTGCTCGGCTACGGCAACGTCGCGAAGCGGGTCGAGAAAATCGTCATCGCCATGGGCGCCGAGCCGGCGCAGGTGCTGCACACCAGCACGCGCGATACCGGTCACCCACGGTGGCGCAGTCTGCCAGACCTGTTGGCCGCCAGCGATATCGTCTCGCTGCATCTCCCGTTGACCGAGGCCACCCAGGGCCTGCTCGACAAGGCGGCCCTGGCGTCGATGAAACCCGGTGCCGTCGTCATCAACACCGCGCGTGGACCGATCATCGACGAGCCCGCCCTGGTCGACGCGCTGCGCACCGGGCAGCTGGCCGCGGCCGGCCTCGATGTGTTCGCCGAGGAGCCGGTACCGCCCGGCAACCCCCTGCTAGAGCTGCCCAATGTGGTGCTGACACCGCATGTCTCCTGGTACACGGCCGACACCATGCGGCGGTATCTGACCATGGCGGTGGACAACTGCCGACGCATTCACGACGGCGAACCGTTGGTCCACGTAGTTAACGGGGTGAGATGAAGTCTCCGCCTCCTGAAGGAGGCGGTTTCCTTACTAGCTACCGCTGTTAAGCGGCGGTTTTCGGGTTTTGACGTTTCACAGCCTGCCTGATGGCGTTGGGCTCCACGTCCTGCAAGGCCACTTCCTGGCCCCGGTGATTGATTGCGATCGCGGCGTTGGTGTCAGCGTTGCCGGTCCACCCGCATGCTGGGTCTGCGCATCGGAACAACGCTTGGCTTTCGCGTTGCCCCTCTGCGGTGGACCCGCATCGGTGGCACGTCTGTGACGTGCCGTGTGGCCGGACCCGGATGACCCGTGCCCCTGCTTGATCGGCCTTGTATGTGAGCAGTGTCAGAATCTGGGTCCATCCTTGATCGAGGATGGACCGGTTCAACCCAGACTTTTGTTTGACGTTCGTCCCCGGTGCTTCGACGGTGCCTCTAGCACTGCGGGTCATGTTCTTCACCCGCAGGTCCTCCACCACCAGGGTGGCCATCCCGGTGGCGACCAGTGCGGTCGTGGCTTGGTGGGCGAAGTCCTAGCGGCGTCGGGCCTGGCGGGCTTTCAAGCTCGCGATCTGAGCGTAGGTCCGCAGCAGTCTACGGCTTGCTTTGTGGCCGCGGAGTGTCCCTGCCCGCTGCCGCGCGGCTCGGCGTTCAAGACGGTAAAGACGTTTCTTCTCACCTGCAGTGAGGGTGGCTGCTTGGTCGATGAACGACCCGTCCGACAGTGCCAGAGTATGGATCACGCCACGGTCGATACCGACGCTGCCCCGTTGCGCTCGCCGCTGGCAGGGTTTCACGACCTGGTTTTCACCACGCACCACCAACATCCAGCCAGTCGACTCCCGCACCACCCGCGCACCGGTGACCCGTTCAGGTATATCGCGGTGCAACCGGAGCTTGACCTTCCCGACTTTCGGAATGGCCACGGTCGCCCACTTGCGATTGAGCCGGGTGAAGTTGAGGTCGCGAGCTTGGGGCACATCGACCGCGTGGCGTGCCCGACGCGTTTTCCAGGTAGGCCGGCCATGGGTGCCGTTCCAATAATTCAACCAGGCCTGCTGGTAGGCTTTGAGCACTTGCTGTGCAGCCTGGGCCGGCAGGATCGCGAGCCAGTCGATGTCCTTGCGGGCCTGCCGGATCGCCGCGTCCGAGTCCGACCACGACGGCCACCGTCTCGACGCCTCATAAAACGTGTGGTGCGCGTGGATGAGATTCCACAACGCCCGAGCGGCGCCAGCCTGACGAGCCAACACCTCCGACTGCGCCGCCGACGGTGCCAGCGGATACTTCACGCACCGCTTGACCACCATCAACTCGCTCACAGCAGCAGTATCGTCCACACCACTGACATGACCGTTGGCGTATGTCACCACGATGGCAACGAAACGAGGATGCACCCCCAGCAAGACATGTCGTCTACAAGCCCTCGCCTCCGAAAATACCTGTGGGGCCGACACTTCTGGTCCATCTCCTACTTCGCGCGCCCATTCGGCGGAGCGACCGAAAACCAGCAACGTCCCGTCTGACAGACACGACCTCGCTCTGCGAGGCACAAACCCCGGGATGCGCTACACCCAGCCCTAAAGGACGGAGCACCGCGCAAGGTACAGATAGACCCCCGAAGTGGCGCCGGTCACGCCGGGGTACCCTCGGCCCAACCGACCGGTTAATAGATGTACGCCCCGGATGGAGGAACCGCATGCCTATTGCGATCACGTCTGAGCACAGCGACCTGGCCGATTCGGTCCGGTCCCTGGTGGCGAGAGTGGCGCCCTCGGAGGTGCTTCACGAAGCGCTCGAGACCCCGATCCCCAATCCCCCGCCGTACTGGAAAGCCACGGCCGAACAGGGGCTGCTGGGCCTTCACCTCTCGGAATCCGTTGGCGGACAAGGGTTCGGCATCCTTGAACTAGCCATCACACTGGCCGAGTTCGGCTACGGCGCGGTCCCCGGACCCTTCGTCCCGTCGGCGATCGCCAGCGCACTGATCTCGGCCGACAACCCCGAGGCGAAGGTGCTGAGCGGCCTGGCCTCGGGCGAGACCATCGCGGCCTACGCCATCGACTCCGGTCTGACCGCGACCCGCCACGGTGACGGCCTGGTGATCCGCGGCGAGGCCCAGGCGGTGCCCTCCGCAGCGCAGGCATCGATCCTGGTGCTGCCGGTCGCGATCGAGTCCGGTGTCCAATGGGTGGTGCTGGACGCCGCCCAGCTCGAGATCGAGCCGGTGCGCAGCGTCGATCCGCTACGTCCGTTGGCCCACGTCCGGGCCAACGCAGTCGAGGTCGACGCCGACCGGGTGTTGACCAGCCTGAGCACCGCCCACGCCCGCGCACTGATCACCACCCTGCTGTCGGCCGAGGCGATCGGTGTCGCTCGCTGGGCCACCGACACCGCCACCGCATACGCAAAGATCCGCGAGCAGTTCGGCAGGCCGATCGGGCAGTTCCAGGCGATCAAGCACAAGTGCGCCGGAATGATCGCCGACACCGAGCGCGCCACCGCCGCCGTCTGGGACGCGGCCCGCGCGTTGGACGACGCGCAGGAAGACCCCTCGGCAACAACTCATTACGAGTTCGCCGCCGCGGTGGCCGCCACCCTGGCACCCGCTGCCGCACAGCACACCGCCCAGGACTGCATCCAGGTGCACGGCGGGATCGGCTTCACCTGGGAACACGACACCAACGTCTACTACCGGCGCGCACTCGTGCTGGCTGCCTGCTTCGGCCGAGTCTCGGACTACGCGCAACTTGTGGTCGACACCGCGACGGCAAGCGGGATGCGGCCGGTCGACATCGACCTCGACCCGGACACCGAGAAGCTCCGTGACGAGATCCGCACGGAAGTCGCTGGGCTGAAGGCTATTCCGAGCGGTGCCGAACGCAACACCGCGATCGCCGAGGGTGGTTGGGTGCAGCCGCACCTGCCCAAGCCGTGGGGCCGCGCGTCGGCGCCGATCGAGCAGATCATCATCGCCCAGGAATTCAGCACCGGCCGCGTGCGGCGCCCGCAGATGGGTATCGCCGCCTGGATCATCCCGTCGATCGTGGCCTTCGGCACCGAGGAGCAGCAGCAGCGGTTCCTGCCACCGACGTTCCGCGGCGAGATGATCTGGTGCCAGCTGTTTTCCGAGCCGGGTGCCGGTTCTGACCTGGCCAGCCTGACCACCAAGGCCACCAAGGTCGACGGCGGCTGGCGGATCACCGGACAGAAGATCTGGACGACGGGTGCACAGTACTCGGAGTGGGGCGCCCTGCTGGCGCGTACGGAGCCAAGCGCTCCAAAACACAATGGCATCACGTACTTCCTGCTGGATATGAAGTCACCGGGCGTCGAGGTGAAGCCGCTGCGGGAGCTGACCGGCAACGCGATGTTCAACACCGTGTTCATCGACGACGTGTTCGTACCCGACGACATGGTGCTCGGCGAGGTCAACCGTGGCTGGGAGGTCAGCCGCAACACGCTGACCAACGAGCGGGTGTCGATCGGCAGCAGCGAGCCGCCGTTCTTGGCCAACCTCGACCAGTTCGTGGCCTTCTTACGTGACGGGCAGTTCGACCAGATCGAGCAGAACCACGCGGGCCGGCTGATCGCCGAAGGCCACGCCGCCAAGGTGCTGAACCTGCGGTCCACGCTGCTGACGCTGGCCGGCGGGGACCCCATGCCTGCGGCCGCGATCTCCAAACTGTTGTCGATGAAGACCGGCCAGGGCTACGCCGAGTTCGCGGTGGCCTCCTTCGGCACCGACGGCGCAGTCGGGGACCCCGAGCAGGAATCCGGCCGCTGGGCCGAGTACCTGTTGGCCAGCCGCGCCACCACGATCTACGGCGGCACCACCGAGGTTCAGCTCAACATCATCGCCGAACGCCTGCTGGGCCTGCCCCGCGATCCGTAACCCGATCGCGCGAGCAGACGCAAAACTGCCCTGGAAACGGGGCAGTTTTGCGTCTGCTCGGTAGGTGACTCGAGTGCTACCGTCGAAATAGACGGCTACCAGAAACGGTTGGCACTCAACGATGAGAACGTCAGTACAGCGCATCCTGCGCCCGGTGGCAGTGGGCGTAGCGGCAGTCGCGGTCGTCATCGCGCCGACTGCCGTGTCGGGCCAGGTCTCCGCGGGACCTGCCGAGATTCAGGCCGAGCCATGTGTAAACGGGGTCATCCCGTGGAACCCGTACGTGGTGAACTGCAATCTGCAACCCCGACCGCCGCGGGTGCGCGGGTCGGCTCCCGATGCCGGCGCCATCATCGCGTGCCGCGGCCGGCCGGGTTGTCTGGCCTGGTACATCAACGGGCCGCCGTGACGGATGTGAGCCGAAGATATGGGCAGCGATGAAGACGATGTCGAAAAGCGTTGGCACAACCCGGAGATGTTCCGGTCCGCGGTGGGCTACGTGGTCGCCGTCGTTGTCGTGGCGGGCTTGGCGCTGACGTTCTACGCCTTTGACCACTCCGTGCTCTCGGCGGCGCTGGTTCCCACGATCACGTTCGTCGGCGGGCTCGGGGCCTTCATCCGGACCTACCAGGTGTGGAAAGCCGAGAGCACCTGGCCGATCTGGCAGGGCGCAGGATGGTTCCTGCTGGCATTGTCGTTGGTATGCCTGGCCGTGCCCGGCACCGCGATGCTCTCCTAATGCCCCGCGTTGAGCTCCGCCTGCACAGCACGGTTGCGCTCGAGCGCCGTTTTCGCCAAGCGCAACGACAGCCGCGGTGAAAGCCGCTCCAGATACCAGAACAACTTCCACCACGCGGGCACGATGATAATCGCGTCGCCCCGCATCACGGCCCGCACCACACGCTCGGCGAAAACGTCAGGATCCATGGGCCGCAACGGTTCCCACACCTTCTTGACGAAGTCTTCGTCGGTGACGCCTGCGCCTTTTAGCCTCCCGTACTTGCCACCGCTGAGAATCGGTGTCCGGATCACCCCTGGGCACAGCGCCGAAACCAGCACGTTGTGACGCTCGGCCTCGACGCGCAAGGTCCGCGAGATGGCCACGACGGCATGCTTCGTGGCGGAGTAGCTCGCCTGACCTGCGCCGGTCATGAGCCCAGCCATGGAGGCGGTGTTCACGATGTGGCCACTGTGCTGCCGGATCATGATCGGATAGACCGCCTGAATGCCGTGCACGACACCACGCAGGTTCACGTCGAAGACTTCGTTCCAGTCGTCCAGCGTGTACGAGTCGATCTCGCCGCCGACCCCGATTCCCGCATTGTTGAACAGGTAGTCGATCCGGCCCGACCGCTCCGCGATCGTGGCGATCGCGCGCTCGAACGAGGCGAAGTCGCGCACGTCGACTGCGATGGCGTGTGCTGTTCCACCACTGGCACCGAGCTTGTCGGCGAGATCCTGTGCGACGTCCTTCTGTCGATCGGCAATCCACACTTCAGCGCCTTGGCCGGCCAGCCTTGCCGCGAGCGCCGCACCGATACCGGATGCACCACCGGTGATCACGGCGACTTTTCCCGATACGCTCTGCGCCCCCATGGCGGCAGAATACGTTCGATCTCGCGGCAGCGCCGGAGGTTGAGTTTCTACGGCAGGATCGAGTCGACGTAACCGCCGTCGACGCGTAGCGCCCCACCTGTGGTCGCCGAGGCCAGGGGCGACGCCAGATAAGTCACCATGTTGGCGATCTCCTCCGGCTCGATCAGGCGCTGGATCAGCGACTGCGGCCGATGCTTGATCATGAACTCCCGCTGCGCCTCCTCCCACGGCAGCGACTTGTCGACGAGTTGATAGACGAAGTCCTCCACCCCCGCGGTATGGGTCGGCCCGGCAATCACCGAGTTCACGGTCACGCCGGTACCCGCAGCTTCCTTGGCGAAACCACGCGACACCGCGAGCAGCGCCGTCTTGGACACGCCGTAATGGATCATCTCCGCCGGCGTGACAATCGCGGAGTCACTGGCGATCTGGATCGCCCTGCCCCAGCCGCGCTCGGTCATACCCGGCAGGTAGCTACGGATAAGCCGCACGGCCGCAAGCACATTCACGTCGAAGTAGGTGCGCCACTGCTCGTCGGTGATCTCCATCGGCGGAACCGCCCCGAAGATGCCGAGGTTGTTCACCAGGATGTCGACGTCGGGCAACTGACGCAGTAGATCGGCAGTTCCCTCCTCCGTCGAGACGTCGGCGGCAACACCCAGGGCGTCGAACTCGCCCAGCTTGGCGACGGCTTCATCGACCCGGGCCGGCGTACGACCGTTGACGGCGACACGGGCACCGCTACGTGCCAGTTGCTCGGCGATGGCCAGCCCGATGCCTTGCGTCGAGCCCGTGACGAGTGCGGTCTTTCCGGCCAGTTCGATGTTCACAAGCCTGTACTACCACCGATGTGGGCAAACTATTCCAGATCGCGGAGTTCCCGCTTGAGGATCTTGCCGGTCGGGTTGCGCGGCAACTCGTCGAGGAACACCACCTCACGCGGCACCTTGTATCGCGCCAGATGCTCTTTGACGTAGGACTTGATGGAGTCCTCGTCGAGGCTGGCTCCTTCGGCCTTCACCACGAAGGCCTTGAGCCGCGCACCCCATTCCTTGTCCTCGACACCGAGCGCGGTGGCCTCGATGACGTCGGGGTGTCCACTGATCAGATCCTCGACCTCGGCCGGGAACACGTTCTCGCCGCCGGAGACGATCATCTCGTCGTCGCGACCGCTGACGTAGAGCAGGCCGTGCTCGTCGAAGTATCCGACGTCGCCCGACGACAGCATGCCGTCGATGATCTCCTTGCCCCCGCCACCGGTATATCCCTTGAACGGGAAGGTGTTTCGCACGAAGATGCGCCCCACCTGCCCCGTCGGCAACTCGTTGCCGTTGTCATCGATGATCTTGACGGTGATGCCCTTGACCACCGGTCCGACCGTCGACGGATTGATCGACAGATCCTTGGGGCGCGCGATGCTGGCGAAGGCGATCTCGGTCGATCCATAGAGGTTGTAGATGACCGGCCCGAGCTCTTTGAGGGCACGGGCTGCCAGTTCCGCGCCGAGTTGGGAGCCGGAGACGAACACGATCCGCAGCGACGACAGGTTGGGTTTGGGCTGCATCTGATCGAGATGGTCGAGCATGCGCGACAGCATCACCGGCACCACCACCATGCCGGTGACTCCGTGCTTCTCGACGTCTTCGAACACGGTGGCCGGCTTGAACCGGCGACGGAGCACCAGCGTGGAGCCCAGCATCATCGCGATGGTGGCGTGCAGGAACCCGAGCGCGTGGAACATCGGCGCCGGCAGTGCGGTCACCTCACCGGCCTTGAACGGGACGTGGGACAGTACTCCCCCGATCGGCGCCAGCGACGGCGGAGCGGCCCGGTTGGCACCCTTGGGGGTGCCGGTGGTGCCGCTGGTCAGGATGATGATCGCGGGATGTTTGGTGGCCTTGGGCGCAGGTTTGCCGTTGCTGCGCGCGATGACGTCGGCCAGGGTCTCGTCGGTACTACCCGACGGAGTGTCGGAATCGGGGTTGACGCCCAGCGCCCGTAGTTTGCCCAGTGTCGGCTCGGCGTGTGCCACGGCAGCGGTGTACTCGTCGTCGTAGATGATCACCTTTGCGCCCTCGCGCTCGGAGACCTCTTTGATCTGCGGCCCCGAGAACTCGGAGTTCAGCATGATGATCCGGGCCCCGACCCGGGCCGCGCCGTATTGGGAGATCAGGAACCAACGGTGGTTGCGAGCCAGGATGGCCACGCCGTCACCGCCGCGCACACCCATGGTCAGCAGTTCGTTGGCCACCGCGTGCGCCGCGGCGTCGAGCTCACCGAACGTCAACTCGCCTTCGTCGTCGATCACCGCGACACGGTTGGGATGCCGACGCGCGTTGAGCGCCGGGATCATCCCGATCTCGCCCCAGGTCCGGATGTCGTTCAGCATGGCCGCGAGGTGCTGAGGCGGTTCCAGCCGTAGCGCACCCGCCTCGAACATCTTGCGCGCGTAGTGCAATTCGGCCGCGCCACGCTCCGCGTACTGCTTGGCTTTCGCGGTCAGGTTCGCCGGCAGATCAGACAGACTTGGCATGTCGCCACAATAAGTGACATCTATCGCACCGCGGGCAGTAACTACCATGTGGTCATGGCCGGTGCAGAGTCGCTGGAGATCGACGGCCTCGAGGTGGCCGTCAGCAACCCCGACAAGGTGGTTTTCCCTGACGCGCATGTCACCAAGCTGGACCTGATCAACTATTACCGATCAGTCGCCGACGGTGCACTGCGTGGTGTTTATGAGCGTCCGATGATCCTCAAACGGTTCGTCAAGGGCATCTCCACCGAAGCCATCTTCCAGAAACGTGCCCCGGAGAAACGGCCGGACTATGTGGACGTCGCCGAGCTCAAGTACCGGTCCGGCACGTCGGCCAAGGAAGCGGTGCTGCGCAACACCGCGGGACTGGCCTGGGCGGTGAACCTCGGGTGCGTCGATTTCAACCCCCACCCGGTGCGCGCCGACGACCTCGACCACCCCGACGAACTTCGCGTCGACCTCGACCCGATGCCCGGGGTCGACTGGTCGCAGATCGTCGATGTCGCGCAGGTCGCCCGCGAGGTGCTGGAGGAACACGGCCTGACCGCGTGGCCCAAGACGTCGGGTTCGCGCGGCTTCCACATCTATGCGCGCATCCACCCGCGGTGGCCGTTCACCAAGGTGCGGCTGGCTGCCGAGACGGTGGCTCGTGAGGTCGAGCGACGTGTCCCGGACCTGGCGACCGCCCGCTGGTGGAAGGAAGAGCGGGGCTCCCGGGTCTTCGTCGACTTCAACCAGAACGCGAAGGACCGCACGGTGGCCTCGGCCTATTCCGTTCGGGCCACCCCCGATGCCCGGGTCTCCACCCCGTTGCGCTGGGACGAGGTCGACGGCTGCCGCCCCGAAGCGTTCACGGTCGCCACCGTGCCCTCCCGGTTCGCCGAGATCGGCGACCCGTGGGAAGGCATGGATCTAGCGGTCGGCGAGCTGGACGCGTTGCTCGCGCTCGCCAAGGAGCTCGGCCCGGCAGAGAAAGCCCCCAAGGGCGCGTCTCACGATGGACGACGACAGTCGAGCATGCCGCTGATCGAGATCGCCAAGACCAAAACCAAAGACGAAGCCATGGCGGCACTGGACGTATGGCGCGAGCGCTATCCCGCGGTGGCGGCGCGGCTCGAACCCGTCGACGTCTTACTCGACGGCATGCGCGGACCGAGCTCGATCTGGTACCGGGTGCGGATCAACCTGCAACACGTGCCCGAGGCTGAGCGCCCACCGCAGGAAGAGCTGCTCGCGGACTACAACCCGTGGGAGCACTATCGCGGTGCTCAGTGGCCGCCGGATCGACACCGCGACTGATCGGAAACCACCCGAATCAGCAATTCAGCAGTGCCTTCTGGTGATTCGACGTGGAAGTGGTGGCTGCCCAGATCCACGGGCACGATGTCGATCCGGTCGCGGTAGCGTTCGATGGCTTCCTGCCTGATGAGTGAGCGCACCGCCAACAGCGTCACCGGCTTTCGAACGTCACCGAGCGCGGCGTCCATGTCCCAGTCCACCAGGCCCTCGACAGCGCGCAGACCGGCCGGCTGGCGCACAGCCGCCATTTTCGTGAAGTACGCGTTCGTGCGCGCCGGGTCAGTGCCTTCGGGCGATCCTCCCTCGACCATGTCCCGCGTCGCCGCATCGAAGTCGTCGTAGAAGGGTTGCAGCACGGCCCGGGCCTGCCGTGCGTCCTGGGCCGGATACAGCGACAGGTAGTGCAGGCCGTCCAGCGCAACGACGTGCGAAACCGCGTCGGGCAGCAACCGTGCGGTTTCCACCGCTACCGCACCGCCGAGAGAATGCCCGACCACGACGACGCTCTGCGCAACCTCGGCGGTCAGGACTGCCGCCACGTCACGGGCGAATTCCTCGATCGTCCAGACCTCGCGCGCCGACCGAGATTCGCCGTGTTCGGCCAGATCGATCGCGATGACGCGGTACCGGTCCGACAGGAGGCCGGTAACGGCGTCGTAATCGGTTCTGTCACAACCCCACCCGTGAATGAAGGCGAGCGTCGGCCCGTCGGGCTGGCCGGTGACCGCGTATCGGATCGTGGTGTCGTATGGACGCTGAACCTCGCGGACCGCAGGTGCAGCCTCGCCCGTTGCCGACATACTGGCCTTTCACTCTCCGACCGCGTTCCGCAGCCACGCCGAACAACAGCCGCCCGCGGTTACGGATTCCCGGCATATTGTGGATACGTCACGGTTTAGGAGTGTGCATGCGAATCGCCCTGTTCGCGACCTGCCTGGCGGATGCGATGTTCCCACCTGCGGCGATCGCCACGGTGCAGTTGCTCGAGCGTCTGGGTCACCAGGTGGTCTTTCCTGCTGGCCAAACCTGTTGCGGCCAAATGCATGTCAACACCGGCTATCTGCAGGAAGCCACCGCGTTGGTGCGCAATCACGTCGAGGCCTTCGAATCCGCGAACTGCGATGCCATCGTCGCGCCCTCCGGATCGTGTGTGGGATCGGTCCGTCACCAACATGCGATGGTGGCCCGCCGGGCCGGCGACGAGAACCTGGCCACCCGTGCCGAGCGCCTGGCCGAAAAGACCTATGAGCTGTCCGAACTGCTGATCGATGTGCTCGGGGTCGACGACGTCGGCGCGTACTACCCGCACCGCGTCACCTATCACCCCACTTGCCACTCGCTGCGCATGCTCGGGGTGGGCGACAAGCCACTGCGGCTGCTGCACAACGTGCAGGGACTCACTCTCGTGGAGCTGCCGGAGGCCGAATCCTGTTGCGGATTCGGCGGAACCTTCGCGATCAAGAATGCCGACACCTCCACGGCGATGCTGGCAGACAAGATGGCGCACATCCTCGAAACCGAGGCCGAAGTATGCAGCGCCGGAGACTCCTCATGCCTGATGCACATCGGTGGCGGGCTCAGTCGGCTGCGCTCCGGGGTGCGCACCGTGCACCTGGCCGAGATCCTGGCGGCCGAAGCATGACCACATTCCTGGGCACCCCCGGAGTCGGCAACCTCCGTGGCGACGAGTCCTTTCCGAAAGCCGCCCGCACCGCACTGGCCGACTCCCAGCTGCGCCGCAACATCGGCCACGCCACCCACACCATCCGGACCAAACGACTGGCCGCCGTCGCCGAATGCGACGACTGGGAACAGTTGCGCGCCGCGGGCAGCGCGCTCAAGCAGGACGTGATGGCGCGGTTGCCCGAGTTGCTCGAGCAACTCGAGTCCAATGTCACCCGCCGCGGCGGCGTGGTGCACTGGGCCCGCGACGGCGAGGAGGCCAACCGCATCGTCGCCGATCTCATCCGCGCCACCGGCGCCGACGAGGTGGTCAAGGTCAAGTCGATGGCCACCCAGGAGATCGGCCTCAACGAGTACCTGGAAGCCAACGGCATCGCCGCGTTCGAAACCGATCTGGCCGAGCTGATCGTTCAGCTCGGCCACGACAAGCCCAGCCACATCCTGGTGCCGGCCATCCACCGCAACCGGGCCGAGATCCGCGAGATCTTCGACCGGGAGATGCCCGACGCGGGTGAGCTGACCGACGAGCCGCGCGTGCTGGCCATGGCGGCCCGGGCCCATCTGCGGCGCAAGTTCCTCACTGCGAAGGTCGCGGTCAGCGGGGCGAACTTCGGCATCGCCGAGACGGGCACGCTGGCCGTCGTGGAGTCCGAGGGCAACGGCCGGATGTGTCTGACGCTTCCGCAGACGCTGATCACGGTGATGGGTATCGAGAAGGTGGTGCCGTCGTTCACCGATCTCGAGGTCTTCATGCAGTTGCTGCCGCGCTCCTCGACCGCGGAACGGATGAACCCGTACACCTCGATGTGGACCGGCGTGCATCCCGGTGACGGGCCGCAGGAATTCCATCTGGTGCTGTTGGACAACGGCCGCACCCGGGTGCTGGCCGATGAGGTGGGGCGCCCGGCGCTGCACTGCATCCGGTGCAGCGCGTGCCTGAACGTGTGCCCGGTCTACGAACGCACGGGCGGGCACGCCTACGGCTCGGTGTATCCCGGACCGATCGGGGCGATCCTGAGCCCCCAACTCACCGGCACCACCGGCCACAATGACCCCAACGCCAGCCTGCCGTTCGCCTCGTCGCTGTGCGGAGCATGCTTCGAGGCCTGCCCGGTACGCATCGACATCCCGACGATCCTGGTACACCTGCGCGCGCAACAGGTGGACCAGGAAAGGACAGGGCGCGGGGTCCTTTTCTCCGGGCAGGATCTGGCGATGAAGGCGGCGGGCTGGGCAATGGGCGGCGCGGCCCGGTTCGCACTGGCTGAGAAGGCCCTGGGCGCCGGACGCCTGATCGCCGGGCGCGATCACCGGATCTCTGCACTGCCCTGGCCGGCGTCGAAGTGGACCGCCAGCCGTGACATTCCCGAGCCGCCCGCCGAGACGTTCCGGCAGTGGTGGAACCGGACCCACGAGGGAGACCGATAGTGACCGATCCGACGCCCGACGCGGCCCGCGCCGCCGTGCTCGACCGGATCCGCGGTGCCCTGGCCGCCGCACCGCCACCGTCGGTCGAGGTGCCGCGGGACTATCACCATGAGTCCCTGACCGGCGCCGGCGACGTCGAGAGGTTCTCCGAGGCCGTCGCCGAGTACCGTGCGCGGGTCCATCGGATCGGGGTCGATGCGATCGCGTCGACCGTCCTCGAGCTCGTCGGCCCGGACGCCACTGTGGTCATCCCAGCCGACCTGCCGCCCGAGTGGGTGACCGGGCTGACGGCGGTGCCCGACGAGCCGACGCTGAATGTCGAGCAACTCGATCGGGCCGATGCCGTGTTGACCGGATGCAGGCTGGGAATCGCTGCGACTGGCACGATCGTGCTAGATGCCGGCCCTGGGCAGGGGCGGCGGGCGTTGACCCTGGTGCCCGACCATCACCTCTGTGTGGTCCGGGCAGAGCAGATCGTCGACACCGTGCCCCAGGCGTTCGCCGAGCTGACGGCGACCAGGCCACTGACCTTCATCTCTGGTCCCAGCGCCACCAGTGACATCGAGCTGCAGCGGGTGGAAGGCGTACACGGACCGCGAACACTCGACGTACTGATCGTGGCCGACCTTACCGACGGGTAGGTCCGCGAATGTTCTTAGCAAAGCATTAACGCTGGCTCCCAGCCGCCTTATTTTGCCCACTTAGCGTTGTGAACAGGTTGACGCGACGGAGCTCAGCCAGAGCTCAGGAAAGACGGCGGGAGGCTGATCATGACGTTCACGAACAACACCCCGGCATTGGATCGACACTTTCGGTACGGGAACTCGGCAGTCATCTGCGAGGGCGCATCGATGCGCGCACAGTGCCGCCAACTGGCGACAGTGGTAACCGTCAAGGGAGATGTCGACAGCAACAACATCGACCAGATCGCGTCGTATGTGAATCGATTCATTCTTGCGGAGAAGCCTTTGGCACTCGATCTGAGTGGCGTGAACAGCTTTACCCCGCAGGCGATCTCACTGTTCTACGACATCGATGACCGGTGCGGCGCACTCGGTGTGGACTGGGCGGTAGTCGCCAGCCAGCCGGTCGCCGCCGAGATCCACCACCAGGAGGTGGGCGTACCGCTCAGCTCGTCGGTGCCCGAAGCCCTGCATCACTTCGCCGAAGGCAATACGGCGCGCCGCCGGTTGCTGCCCCTGCTTACCAAGAGCGCCTGAGAGAAAGGCCAACGCAATGTTGATCGATGTCCGCTGGTTGTCCCGCCTGCTTCGTCATCGTCACCGGGCGGTGCACATCTAACCCAACGCACACCAAACGACTTTCGAGGTGGCTGCCGGACCTGGTCCGGCAGCCACCTCGTTTTTGTCGGGTCTAGGTGTATGCGACGTGCACGCGGTGAATACGACCTTCGAAGGGGAACGGCGCGCGCTCGCGGTAGTCCAGCGATACGGGTGAGCCGAGGCAGGTGCCGATGTCCAGGCAGTCGTTGGCGGTGAACAACAACGGTGCACTGATCGGGACCTGGCCACTGGCGATCGTTTCGCCATTGCGCGCGACGGTGATGTCCAGCGGGCCGGCCGGGCGTGGATCCGCGTACTGAGTGGTCACCGTGAGGGTGGCGCGTCCCGGCGGGACCTTGCCCTCGGATCGGATCTTTGTGCGCTGCAGAATGAACAGGTTGTACTCGTAGCAGAGCTGCCCTTCGTCCAGATACAGGGTCAGCCCACCTGCCCCGGCGCCGAGCGCGTACAGCACCCCGTTCGCGCTGGCGGGAATGTCGACGTCGATGGTGACGACGTTGTTCTTGTTTCCGAGCGCCGGTGCGCAGAACTCCGGCATCCGGATGGTGTCGCCCGAGAACTCCCACTCCCGGTACGGCGGCGCGATGCGCAGCTCGGGGTGATACACCGGCACCCACAGCCCACCGCCGACCGGCAGCACCTCGTTGCGGGCCGCCTCGACCATGAACATCTCCCGCATCTGAGCCAGCTTCTCGGGCTGTTCAGCGGCGAGATCGTGGGCCTGGGACCAGTCTTCGTCGAGGTGGTAGAGCTCCCAGGTGTCGTTGTCGGGCGTCCAGGTGGCGATCCCCGGCGGCTGGCCCGGCACCCACGGCAGCCGCGGTCCGCGCGCCGAGGCCATCCAGCCATCGTGGTAGATGCCGCGGCTACCCATGATCTCGAAGTACTGGGTCAACTTGCCGCCGGGCGCATTTCGGTCTCCCAGCGTGCGGGCGAAACTCGCTCCCGCCAGCGGCATCTGAGGTTCACCGTTGACCGTATGCGGCGGCACGATACCGACGACGTCGTAGATGGTCGGCACGATGTCGTTGCAGTGCAGGAACACGTCCCGCGGGGCGCTCTCCGCGGCGACCTTGGCCGGCCAGCGCACCGCCATCGGGTTGCGCGTGCCACCCAGATGCGACGCGAGCAGCTTCATCCCCTTGTACGGCGTGCTGCCGGCCCAGGCCCACGCCGCGTGATACTGGTTGTCGACCAACGGTGAGCCCAGAACGTCGAGGCCGCCGAGTTCGTCGAGAGCGTCGATGTGCTGACGCACCGTGGTGGGAATCCCGTTCTGCGCCAACAGTTCGGCGATGGTGCCGTTCTGGCCCTCGCCCGACGAGCCGTTGTCACCCCAGATGTAGAGGAACAGGGTGTTCTCGGCGTAGCCGAGCGAGTCGAGCTCATCGGCGATCCGGCCGACCTGGACGTCGACGTGTTCGCCGAACCCGGCGGCGACCTCCATCAGGCGTCGCTGGAACGGTTTCTCGTCCTCGGGGATGTCATCCCAGGCGGCGAGCTGCTCATCACGTTCGGTCAGTTCGCAGTTCTGCGGGATCCAGCCCTTGTCCTTGGCGCGCGCGAACACCCGCTGCCGGTAGGCATCCCAGCCGTCGTCGAACTTGCCCGCGTACTTGTCCGCCCACTCCTTCATGATGTGGTGCGGGCCGTGGATGGCGCCGCTGGCCCAGTACATGAAGAACGGCTTGTCGGCGTTGAACGCCTTGTGCCGGCGCAGCCACGAGATCGCGTCGTCGGCCAGATCCTCCGACAGGTGGTAGCCCTCCTCCGGAGTCCGGGGCGGTGGGACGACGGTGGTGTTGCGCACCAGGTTCGGTTCGTACTGCGACGCCTCTCCGGCGAGGAAGCCGTAGAAGTATTCGAAACCCAATCCGGTGGGCCAGTTCTCGAACGGCCCCGCCGCGGTGGTCTCCTCCGCGGGGGTGTTGTGCCACTTTCCGAAGGCCGATGTCGCGTAGCCGTACTGCTTGAGCACTTCGGCCACGGTGGCGCTGGACCGCGGGATCTTGCCGGCGTAGCCGTCCCAGTCATTGGCCAGCTCGGCGATCTGGCCGTTGCCGATCTCGTGGTGGTTGCGGCCCGTGAGCAGCGAGGCCCGCGTCGGCGAGCACATCGCCGTGGTGTGAAAACGGTTGTACGACACCCCTTCAGCGCAGATTCTGTCGAGGGTCGCGGTCGTCACCTCACCACCGAAGGTCGAGGGCAGGCCGGGTCCGGCATCGTCAATGAGCACGATGACGATGTTCGGCGAGTCGTCATGGAGTCGCTTCGGCACTGACCGCGGGTTGTACGTGGACTCCTGCAACGTGCGGCCCGCGATACTGCCCGACGGGACCGGCGGGAACGGCAAAACGCCGCCGTCCGGTAGAGCTGCTGCCACCAACTGGTCACCCTGCACGTCAGACACCGCGCCCCTCTTCTCCATGAGGACTGGGCTGTGCAGCCGACCACTGGTGGGGCAAGCCGCGCAGCCGATTCACCCCGACCCGGGCATCCACTGTGCAGCAAACTGCCAGCTTCTGTCTTGACATTCCAGGACAAATCTTTGACATTGTGGGACATGGCCGTGATCCGGGGCACGGCACTCACGAATTTTCACCAGTTGGTCACCGAACTCGGTGGAGATAGTCGCGCTCTGGTCGATGCCGCCCACATTCCCTACGACGATGTCGGCCGCCACGACCGCTTCATCTCCCTGCCCAACGGGGCACAAATGCTCGAAGACACTGCCGCCACACTCGAAACCCCGGACTTCGGGCGGCGTTTGGCGCTCCGCCAAGGCATCGACATCCTCGGCCCGGTCGGGCTGGCGGGTCGTAATGCCGCCAGCGTTGCCGAAGCCTTCCTGATCTTCGACAAGTTCATGGCGGCCTACAGCCCGTCGATCACCGCGCGGGTGACCACCCATCTGGACCCGAATCTGCGTCGCTTCGAATTCGAGTACGCCCTGAACCCGGCACCTCCGCAAGCCCAGGCCATCGAGCTGTCGCTGGGAGTCACATTGCAGGTACTGCGGCTGTTCCTCGGTGCCGACTACCGGCCCGTCGCCGTGCACCTACCCCATCCCGCCCTGACGCCCACCGACGACTATCAGACCTACTTCGGCTGTCCGCCCAGCTTTTTCGAACCGGTCGCCGGGTTCACCCTGCGCACCACCGACCTGCAACGCCCGCTGCCCACCGATCGGCTTGCCCACCAGACCGCGGTCGACTATCTGGCCCAGGTGATGGGTGAATCCAACCCGACCACCAGCCAACTGGTCCGCAGCCTGGTGCGCCAACTCCTGCCCACCGGAGTGGTCGGCCTGACCGACATCGCCCGTCACATCGGTCTTCATCCGAAGGCCCTGCAACGGCGCCTGCTCGCCGAGAACGCCACGTTCGCCGACCTCGTCGACCAGACGCGGCGCGAGTCCGCTCAACGTCTGCTGCTCGACACCGACCTCAGCCTCGACCAGCTCTGCCACCAACTCGGCTATGCCGAGCAGAGTGTCCTCACCCGCTCCTGCAAACGCTGGTTCGGCACCACCCCGACGGCGTATCGCAATGGCCGCACCGCGGTACCGCCGCGGCCCTAAAGGCTGACGCACCAAGACATGCCACGTGCTTGCCGAGCGAAAGATTCGTCGCACACACCCCGTCCCACCTGCTAAAGTTCGGCCCGCCGGGCGATGCAATCGGCACCTGCCCACCTCGGGAAGGAGTCCCGCTGTGTCCCGCACACCGACCACCGTGCGCTACGGAATGATGCCGGCGTTCGCCGCTGGTGCCGTCGGGGTTGTCGTCGGCCTGTTCGGCCCTGTGACAGCAGCCGCCGAGCCGCCGCCGCCCAATTGCACGGCCGCCGATCTCGCCGGCATCGCCTCCGGAGTCGCCGCGGCAACCTCCACATACTTGTGGACCCATCCGGACGTGAACGATTTCTACACAAATCTGCACGGCCGCCCACAGGAAGAAGTGCAGGGCGACACCAAGGCCTTCTTCGACGCCAACCCGCAGGCCCACGCCGACCTGGTCGGGATCCGTCAGCCGCTGACCGACTTCCGCGCCCGTTGCGGGATCAAGCCACCTGATCAGCCCCTAGGACAACGATGAACACCCCAACGCCTCGATCATCATGGCTCCGCGCGGCCACGGTCGCGCTCGCCTTCACCGCGCTGCCCGGCGCCATCGTCCTGGCGGCCCCGGCCGGGACCGCCAACGCCGACGTGTGCGCCAGCGCCGGGCGCCGGATCTCGGTCGGCGGCTGCGTCAACATCGCCGACGCCGTCGCCCCTTACGTTCCGCCGCCGGCCTATTACGCGCCGCTCCCGGAGGACGCGCCTCCGCCGCCGCCCCCGCCGGGTTCCAACGTCAGCGGCTGCATCGGCTACAACGGCCGGTGGGTTCACGCGGGCGGTTGCAACTAGCTCCGGCGATCGCGTTTGCGTGCGTCGGTGCTTCGTTGCGCCCCGCCGGCGGGCGTTTCGCCGGTGCTTCTTCGCACTCCCGTCGGCGTGCGTTTCGCCGATTTCTACCTAGGGGTCGCTGCCGCCGCGATGAGCAGCCCTGGTGTAGAAAACCGCGCCAAAGCCTGCGCAGCGACGCCGCGGCTAACCACGCCAAAGCGTGCGCAGCGACGCCGCGGCAGACCGCGCCAACCACCTCAGGCGATCGCGCCCGAGTCCTTGAGCTCCTCGATCCGGTCCCAGTCGAGGCCGAGTTCCATCAGCACGATCTCGGTGTGCTCGGAGGCCTGGGGCGCCCGGGTGGTCTCCAAGGGTTCGTGGTTGAACTGCACGGGCCCGCGCACCACCTTGAACGGCTTCCCGCCGTCACTGGCGTCCACCTCGACGACCATGTCGTTGGCCACCGCCTGGTCGTCCGAAGCGAGATCGACCAGGCTCTGGAACGGCGCCCACTGGCCCTTCATGGTCTTGAGGTGCTGACGCCAGTACTCGAACGGCTTGCTGCCGATCGCCTTCGCGATGAGTTCGACGCCTTCCGAGGCGTTCTCGATCAGCGGCAGCACATCGGAGAACCGTGGATCATCGGCAAGCTCGGGCAGACCGAGATGTTCGAAGGCATCACGGATGTAGCCGGTCGGGCTGACAATGCACAGATTGATGGTGCCGCCGTCGGACGTCCGGTAGTTGGCCATGAACGGGTTCACCGAAGTGGCGTCGTCGGGCATCAGCGAGCGCATCGTCTCACCGGTCTCCATGCCCTGCGTGACGCTGGCGCCGGCCGCCCACCACGCCGTGCTCAGCAGTGAGACGTCGATCTCGGCCGTTTCCCCGGTCCGCTCGCGGTGGAACAACGCCGCCGAGATCCCGCCGGCAATGTTCATGCCGCCGATCGAATCACCGAAGGCCGGGATGCCCTGGGACAGTGCACCGTTGATCGCCTCCGGGGTGAGGGCATGGCCGACGCCGCTGCGGGTCCAGAAGGCGGTGCCGTCGAAGCCGCCGGTATCGCGCTCGGAACCTTTGTCGCCGTAGGCGCTGCCGCGGGCGTAGATGATGTTGGGGTTCACCGCCCGGATGTGCTCGACGTCGAACTTGTTCTTCTGCCGTTGGGCGGGAAGGTAATTGGTCAGGAAGACGTCTGCCGTCTTTGCGATCTCGTAGAGCACCTCCTGCCCGCCGGGGGTCGAGACGTCGATGCCGACGCTGCGCTTACCGCGGTTGGGGTGCTCGATGAGCGGATGTCGGTTCGGGTCGAGTTGGAACCCGCCCATGTTGATGAACCCACGCTGGGTGTCGCCGCGTACCGGGTGCTCGACTTTGATGACGTCGGCGCCCCAGTCGGCGAGGATGGCTCCCGCCGCCGGCACGAAGGTGAATTGCGCGACCTCGAGCACTCGCACGCCCTGCATGACCTTGATCAACGCGGCTCCTAACCGTTGCACTTACAGTAAGTGTAGCTAGGGCCGGGTCGGCGCAGTCGCTCCCCGCCGAAACCGCACTCCGGCAGGAGAAGTTCGAGAGCCGGCCTGCTGGAATGCCGTTTCGGCGAAATTTGGCGCGGGTATGCCACCAGCGAACGGACGTATGGAGGCCGGCCGATGACCGCTACCGGAGAAGTCAACGAACGACAAGCCAGGCAGGTCGCCGAGGAGGCGCGGGAAGCGCGATGGGACCAGCCCAGTTTCGGCAAAGAACTGTTTCTCGGCAGACTGCGGTTGGACCTGGTCCATCCGTACCCGCGTGGTCCGGCCGCGACCACGGATCGCGGCGAGGCCTTCCTCGCCGAGCTGCGGGAGTTCTGCGAGACGCAGATCGACGCTGCGGTCATCGAACGCGACGCGCAGATCCCGGACAAGGTCATCCAGGGTTTGAAGGGACTCGGCGCGTTCGGCATGAAGATCGGCGTCGACTACGAGGGGCTCGGCCTGTCGCAGGTGTACTACAACAAGGCCCTCGCCCTGGTCGGCTCGGTGCACCCCGCGCTGGGCGCCTTGCTGTCCGCACATCAGTCGATCGGGGTGCCGCAGCCGGTGTCGATGTTCGGGACAACCGAGCAGAAGCAGACCTGGCTGCCGCGGTGCACGCGGGAGATCAGCGCCTTCCTGCTCACCGAACCCGACGTCGGCAGCGACCCGGCCAGGTTGCACGCCACCGCGACCCCCGACGGCGACGACTACCTGCTGAACGGCGTCAAACTGTGGACCACCAACGGGGTCATCGCCGATCTACTGGTAGTGATGGCCCAGGTGCCGCCCGGCGAGGGACACAAAGGCGGCATCACCGCCTTCGTCGTCGAGGCAGACACCCCCGGCATCGTCGTCACCAACCGCAACGCATTCATGGGGCTGCGCGGAATCGAGAACGGTCTGACCAAACTGACCGACGTGCGGGTGCCCGCGGCGAACCGCATCGGTCGCGAGGGTGAAGGCCTCAAGATCGCGCTGACCACGCTCAACGTCGGACGGCTGTCGCTGCCGGCCGTATGCACCGGGACGGCGAAGTGGTGCGTGAAGATCGCCAGGGAATGGTCGAAGGAGCGCGTTCAGTGGGGCCGGCCGGTCGGCGAGCACGACGCCGTGGCCGGCAAGGTGGCGTTCATCGCGGCCACCGCTTACGGAATCGAGTCGATGGTCGAGCTTGCCAGCGAGCTCGCCGACGCCGGCCGCACCGACATCCGGATCGAGGCCGCACTGGCCAAGCTCTACGGCTCGGAGATGACCTGGCTGATCGCCGACGAGCTGGTGCAGATCCGTGGCGGCCGCGGCTTCGAGACCGCCGAATCGCTGGCGGCCCGCGGCGAGCGCGGGGTGCCCGTCGAGCAGGTACTGCGCGACATGCGGATCAACCGCATCTTCGAGGGGTCCACCGAGATCATGCATCTGATGCTCGCCCGCGAGGCCGTCGACGCCCATCTTTCCGTGGCGGGCGATATCATCGACCCCGACGCCGACCTCAAACACAAGGCGAAAGCAGCCGCCCAAGCCGGGAAATTCTACGCACGTTGGCTACCCACCCTGGTCACCGGAAAAGGGCAACTACCAACATCATTCACCGAGTTCGGACCGCTCGGCGAACACCTGCGCTACGTCGAACGGGCCAGCCGCAAGCTCGCCCGCAGCACGTTCTATGCGATGTCCCGGTGGCAGGGCAAGTTGGAATACCGACAGCGCTTCCTCGGCCGGATCGTCGACATCGGGGCAGAACTGTTCGCGATGACGGCGGCCTGCGTCCGGGCCCGCAGCGACACGCCGGACTCCGCGGTGGAGCTCGCCGACGCGTTCTGCCGCCAGTCCCGGGTGCGGGCCGAGCGGCTGTTCACCGAACTCTGGGACAACAGCGACGACTCTGACCGGACACTGGCGCACAACGTGCTCGGCGGTCGGTACACGTGGCTGGAGGACGGGATCATCGATCCGTCGATCGACGGACCATGGATCGCTCAGGAAGGCGGCGAGGTGATCGATGATGTGCACAGAGTCATCCGTTGAAGAAATTACTTGCGCACGTGAACAACCCGCGCGCACGCACTTCCTGCCAACGCGGCACGCTCGTAGACTCGATAGGTTATGACGACCCCGTCGAACGCGCACGGCGGCTGGGCACAGCGGCCGCATTCGGTCGATGCCCTCGATCACCGTCTCACCCGCAGACAGGCGCGTCAGATGAGTCGGCGGTTCGACCGGGTCGGCGTGGGCATCGCCGCAGCCCGCCTTCGTGAAATCTCCTCCGGGGCCCCTGCCGCCGATGCCGAACTGGAACGCGTCCAATTCGCCGTCGTCGCAGACGAACTCATGCACGACGAGCGGATAGCGAAGCTGGCACGCGGCAAGCAGCGCTGCGCGTCGTGGTTCGTGGTCGTCATCATGGGGCTGATCATGTTCAGCTCATTGCTGTGCATGGTCGTGCTGATGTTGAGCCTGATGCAGCACTCGGCGCCGTTCTGAGCCGACCGGTCAGTCGAAGGCCACGCTGAAGTACTGCGTCTCCTGGAACTCCTCGAGGCCGACACGTGCGCCTTCGCGGCCGAGACCGCTCTGCTTCATCCCGCCGAACGGGGTCGACGGATCGGACACGACGCCCCGGTTGATGCCGACCATTCCGGCGTCGAGGGATTCGGCGAGTCGCACCGCATCTTGCAGCCGGCCGGCGTAAACATAGGCAGCCAAACCATATTCGGTGTCGTTGGCCCAGCGCAGGAGGTCTTCCTCGTCGTCCCACACCACCACCGGAGCGACAGGTCCGAAGATCTCGTCGGCGAGGACGGCGGCGTCCGGGGCGACTCCGGTCAACAGTGTGGGCGCGACGAACCAGCCCGCCGATGGCACCTCGGCCTGCGCGGCGATCACCGCACCGTCGGCCACTGCGGCATCGATTGTGGCGGCCACCCGCAGCGCCGCGCGCTCGCTGACCAGGGGGCCGATCTGCGATGCCGGATCGGATGCCGGACCCACTCGCAGCGCCGCGACCTCGGCGCCCAAACCGGCGACGAACTCATCGACGACCGACGCGTGCACATAGAACCGGTTGGCCGCCGTGCAGGCCTGCCCACCGCCGCGGAACTTGGCCACCATCGCACCGGCGATCGCCGCCTCGACGTCGGCGTCGGCGGTGACGACGAACGGCGCGTTGCCGCCGAGTTCCATGCTGGCGTTGACGATCCGGTCCGCGGCCTGCTTGAGCAGCACGCGACCGACGCCGGTGGAACCGGTGAACGACACCTTGCGGACCCGGTCATCGCTCAACCAGTTCTCGACCACGGCGGCTGCATCGGTGGTGGGCACTATGTTGACCACACCGTCGGGGACGCCTGCGGCCGACAGTATTCCGGCGATCGCCAGTGCCGTCAGGGGCGTCTCGGCGGCCGGCTTGAGAACCACGGTGCATCCCGCGGCCAGCGCGGGGGCGATCTTGCGGGTCGCCATCGCGGCCGGGAAGTTCCAGGGCGTCACGAGCGCCGCGACCCCGACCGGCTTGTGTGTGACCAGGGTCCGGGTGCCACCGGCGGGGCTGACGCCGTAGGCGCCGTCCGTCCGCACCGCCTCCTCGGAGAACCAGCGGAAGAACTCAGCGGCATAGGCCACCTCGGCCCGGGCGTCGGCCTGCGATTTGCCGTTCTCCGCGCAGATCAGGGCGGCCAGGCGCTCGGTGTCGGCGACCATCAGGTCGAACACCCGGCGCAGGATGTCGCTGCGTTGTCTCGGGCTCGTCCCGGCCCAGCCGGCGAAGGCCCGGTGCGCGGCGTCGACAGCCGAGCGGGCGTCGGCCACGGTGCCGTCGGCCACTTCGGCGATGGACAGGCCGGTGGCCGGGTCACGCACTTCGAACGTGGTGGCAGCCCCGCGGTTCTGCCCGTCGATGAGGATCCCGTGCTTGGTGTCGAGACCGGCGATCGCGTTCTGTGTGTTCACTGAAAGCTCCAGGGATCGAGCCGGCCAGGGTTCAGCGGGTCTCGGCGAAGATGGCGGCCAGGATGTCCAGCCCCTCCTCGAGCAGGTGGTCGGGCATCGACAGCGGCGGCAGGAAACGGAGCACGTTGCCGTAGGTTCCGCAGGTCAGCACCACCAGCCCCTGGGCGTGGGCAGCGGCCGAGACCTGCTTGGCCAGGTCGGCGTCGGGTTCGGTGGTGCCGGCCTTGACCAGTTCGACGGCGATCATCGCGCCGCGGCCGCGGACCTCGCCGATCCGGGAATCCTCGGCAGCGATCGCCTCGAGACGGCCGGTCATCGCCTTCTCGATCTCCACCGCACGGGCCAGCAGCCCGTCGCGCTCGATGGTGTCGATCACCGCGAGCGCCGCCGCGCAGGCGATCGGGTTACCGCCGTAAGTACCGCCGAGCCCGCCGGCATGCGGCGCATCCATGATCTCGGCGCGACCGGTGACCGCCGACAGCGGCAGGCCACCGGCGATGCCCTTGGCGGTCACGATCAGATCGGGGACGACGCCGTCGTGCTCGACGGCGAACATCGCGCCGCTGCGGGCGAAGCCCGACTGCACCTCGTCGGCGACGAACACCGCGCCGGCCTCGGTACACCAGTCCTGCAGTGCGCGCAGGAATCCCGGTGCGGGAACGATGAATCCGCCTTCACCCTGAATGGGTTCGATCACGATGGCGGCGACGTTCTCGGCCCCGACCTGCTTGTCGATCAGGTCCAGGGCGCGGGCGGCCGCAGCGGCACCGTCGGTCTCGCCGTCACGGAACGGGAACGAGGTCGGCACGCGGTACACCTCACCGGCAAACGGTCCGAAGCCGCTCTTGTACGGCTGGTTCTTGGCGGTCATCGCCATGGTCAGGTTGGTACGGCCGTGGTAGGCGTGGTCGAACACCACGACGGCCTGCCGACGCGTGTAGGCCCGCGCGATCTTGACGGCGTTCTCGACGGCCTCGGCACCGGAGTTGAACAGCACGCTGCGCTTGTCGTGGTCGCCGGGGGTGAGCCGGTTGAGCTCCTCGGCCACCCGCACGTAACCCTCGTACGGGGTGACCATGAAGCAGGTGTGGGTGAACGCGGCGACCTGCTCGGTGACCGCCTCGACCACAGCCGGTGCGCTGTTGCCCACGGTGGTCACGGCGATGCCGGAGCCGAAGTCGATGAGCTGGTTGCCGTCGGCGTCGACGAGGATTCCGCCGCCGGCGGCGACCACGTAAACGGGCAAGGTGGTGCCGACGCCACCCGCGACCGCAGCAGTCTTCCGTGCCTGCATCTGCTGCGAGACGGGGCCCGGAATAGCGGTGACGATCCGGCGTTCCTGGGTGACGGCCGCACCCGCGATCTCGGCGATGCTCACGTGTTCCTCCTGCTGCTGGCGGTTGTCTGCCCTCACGCTAGGCAACGGTCTCCGCGCACGGGAGGTCAGGAGTGCACATTTTGCAGCAGATAATTGTGCAAAACTGGCAGCATGGTCCTGGTCAGCGATCTCCTCGACGAGCGCGTACTCGGACTCAGTGCCGTGCAGGTCGATCAACCCGACGCAGCGGTCCGCTGGGTGGCCACAAGTGAGCTCGCCGACCCGGGGCCGTTCCTGGAAGGCGGCGAGATCCTGCTGACCACCGGCTTGGAGACCGGCGACTGGCACGGCCAGTGGGACGGCTACGTGCGCCGGCTTGCCGACGCCGGGGTGGCGGGCATCGGATTCGCCGTCGGGCTCACCCACGCCGAAACGCCCGCCGAACTCGCCGACGCCTGCCGCAGGCACCAGGTGAATCTGTTCGAGGTGCCGCGTCCGACCACGTTCGTCGCGATCAGCCGATACGTCGCGCACCTTCTGGAGGAACAGGAGTCCACCGCCACTCGCGAGTCACTCAAGACGCAGCGCAAGCTCATCTCGGCGGCGGCCAAACCGGATCCCGCCGTTGCGGTCATCACTGCACTGGCCGCGGCGCTCGACGGCGCGACGTGCCTGATGAATCCCGACGGCCGCGTCGTCACCGGCCCGGTCGGCGCCCGCCGCAGCGAGTTTCCGCTCGACGAGGTCGCCGACGACGTCATGCGCCTCCAGGCACACGGATTGCGTTCGGCTGCGGCACAGTCCAATCCGACCACCTCGGTGTCGGTGCACCCCATCGGTTTGCGCGGGCGGGCGTCGGCCTATCTGGCCGCCTTGATGCCGGCCAGGGCATCGGAAGAACACCGTCAGGCCGTGACGACCGCCGTGGCCCTGTTGGGCCTCGTCGACGAACAGGATCGCAGCCGTGCCACCACCCGTCGGCATCTGCGTGGCCGGGCAATCGAGCTTCTCGCCGAAAGCGATGTCCGCACTGCCCAATTGGTGTTGGAGGTGGACCAGGCGGCGACCGTGCTGCCGAAGCGGATTCGCTTCTTGCGGGCCACCGGGGACGAGGCCGCCGTCGAGAACGCGGCGGCCGCCCTGGAGCGGCGCGGCATCCTTGCCGGGGTCTACGCCGGTGAGCTGTGCGCGATCACCGAACCGTCCCGGGCCGGGTCGACGGCGTCCCGGCTGGCCGAGGACGCGCTGCTCGTCGGGGTCGGGAATTCGGTCGCGCCCACCGACGGCGAGACGGGTTACCGCACCGCGGGCCTGGCGCTGGGCCAGGCCACCGACGGCTCCGGTCCGGTGGTCTGGGACCGGGTGATCGACGACGGCCCCCTGGGTCTGATCGATCCCGACAAGGCCGCCGCCTTCGCCGAATCCTGGTTGCACGGCCTCGATTCCGAGCAGCTGGAGACGTTGCGTTGTTTCCTGCGCCATCACGGGTCCAGACTCAAGGTCTCCGAGGAACTCGGCCTGCATCGCAACACCGTGCGTAATCGTCTCGCTGCCATCGAGACGGTGCTGCCCGGCAAGCTCGACGATCCACAGACCCGGGTGAGCGCCTGGATCGCCCTGCAATCGGTGCCCGAGGACCTCAGGCCTTGAAGTACACGAACTGGTGGCTGGTGGCCAGCAACGCACCGCTTCGCCCGAACAGGCGGGCGCTCTGATCGAAGTAGCCGCCGGAATATCGGTGCGCCCGTGCCGTTCCCAGAATGAAGTCGTCCCCCTGAGCCGCGAGCTGTTCGTCGTCGGCGTGGAAATACACCGAGATCGACACCGTCCCGGCCGGAACGAAGTGCCCGCGCCGCAGGAACACCCGCGGATAGAAGATATCGCTCACCGCGGTCAACGCGGCGAAATCCATTGGCCTGGGAGGCTTGTTGCGTACCCACAGGGTCGTGGTCGAACTCGCCGATTCGGTCGGTTCGGCAGAATCATTGTGGGCGTCCGGCATCGCGCCGTCGACGAAACGCATGTCGAAGTTGTCGAACCACACCACGCCGAACGGCGGCACCGACGGCTCGATGCCCTCGGGGGCCTGAGCCTGCGGCCATTCGATCTCGGTGTCCGACCAGCCTTCCCGGCGCAGCCCGAATACCGCGGTGGCGGTGGTCTTGACCTCGCCGTCCTGGCTGAGTTCGACGATCCAGTGCTGATTGGACCGGTTGGTCTTGACCAGCCTTGTCACGACCTCGAACGCACCGTCAGCGATGGGCGCCACGTAGTTCACGGTCAGCGCGATCGGTTGGCCGTGCCGCTGTGGGTGCAGCTCTACCGCGTGCAGCAGGGTGGCCGCGGTGATGCCACCGAACGGGCCCACCATGTTGGCCCACTCCGGCAGCGTCCGCCCGCGCCAGCGGTCATCACCTGCGGGTTCGAGCTCAAGGGCGTTGTCCAAGGGATGCACCCGGCCACAGTACCGAGGCCGCCTGCGCGGGTTTTCCGCGCGCCAGGGGCCTCACCGCCGGCCACGGCGGCTCACTTCGCGGGCGCGTAGTTCGGCCGGCCCAGGCCCAGCGCCTGCTGGGCGATCATGTTGCGGAACACCTCGAGGGTCCCGCCATAGATCCCGGTCGGACCGGCCAGTCGGAAGATGTACTCGGCGGCACCGTCGTCGACGGCCCCCGGCGTACCGACGGACAAAGCGCCGGCGGATCCGACGATATCCATCAGGTCCGGCGACACCTCCCGCATGGTCTGGGCGATCGCGACACGGCCGTACATGTCGGGACTGCTCAGAGCCGCTTCCAACCGGGCGACGCCCCGGCCCAACCGGTAACGCGACGCCGCGTCGTCCGGGGCCACCGCAGCGACGCGGTCCACTGCCTCGGCCATCAAGGTGATGTGCTCGGTCATGGTGGCGAGCTTCTGCAGGCCACGGGTCTCGCGTTCGAAGGTGCCGTGTTCGAGTTCGAGCGCGCCACGCAGCACCGTCCAGCCGCCGTTGACCTCGCCGACGCGGTACCGGTCGCTCACCCGGACGTCGCTGTAGTAGGTGATGTTGGTGCGGTCCCCGTCGACGGTGCGGATCGGCTGAATCTCGACGCCCTCGGAATCCAGCGGCACGAGGAACATCGTGAGGCTCTTGTGTTTGGGCGCGGCGGGGTCGGTGTTGGTCAGCAGGAACACGTATTGGGCGTTGTGCGCATTCGAGGTGAACATCTTGGACCCATTGATAATCCAGCTGTCGCCATCCCGGACGGCACGGGTCTTGCAGGTCGCGACGTCGGACCCGCCTTCGGGTTCGGTGTAGCCCAGGCACAGCCGCAGGCGCCCGTCCAAGACACCGGGCAGTACCTCGTCGAGAAGCTCGCGTGAGGCGAACTTCTCAATTGAATGCGCGACCATCGCGGTCGTGCCCCAGTGGAACCAGGGGGTGTGCGCCCGGCCCACTTCCAGCTCCCAGATGCGGCGCCGGACCGCGCTGAATCCGCCGTCGGCCTCGGCCTGGTAGTCACCGGCCAGGTACCCGGCCTTGCCCAGGGCCAGATGCACTGCCTCGTCGAAGTTCTCGCCGGTCTCGCGGTCATGCTGGATCACCTCGTCGGTGACCACCTCGGCCAGGAAGGCCCGCAGCTCATCCCGGAAGGCCCGGTCTTCCGCGGAGAGCTCGACATGGGAGAAGTCCATCAGCACACCGTGACACTTTTATCGTCATTTGTAAATATGGCCGGTCGACGGCGCAGCAGTAGCAGAAGGGCGCCTCCGATGAATGCGGCGACTCCCGCCAACACCAGGAACCCGTCGAAGCTGTTGGTGGAAACCAACATACGACTGAGCACCACGGCCCCCACCGCAGACGAGACACCGATCACCGCGGACAGGATGCTGAGGACGGTGCTGTACACGCCGAGGCTGAAGTGCCGCGCCACCAGGTAGGCGATGACATCACCTTCGGCTCCCCAGGCGGCGCCGAGACAGCAGACGGCCACGGTGAGGACACCGATGCCCTCCCACGGCGACGCGATGAGCAGGCAGCCGAGACCCGGCAGTGCCATCGCCACCGCGGCGACCACCTGCGCGGGCAGCCGATCGAGCGCCACGCCGCACACGAAGCGACCGACGATGACGGCGATCGCGAACACCGTGATGAGCACCGCGACGTCGGCGCCGGCCCCGGCGTCGCCGAGCATGATCCCGAGCTGGGTGGTGGTGACCGAGTGGTACAGGTTGCACAACAGGACACCGGTCAACAGAATCCAGAAGACCCTGCTGCGCCCGATGGCACGGTAGTCCTTGCCGGCCTTACGTTCTCCCGCGGCCTGCGCCGGCTCGCCGTTGTGTCCGGGAACGAGCACCAGGGCCAAGACGCCGATGAGCGCAATGGTGGCCGCGATGGCCAGACAACCGACCCGCCAACCAAAGGTGCGGTTGACGACATCGAGCGCCGGGGCGCCGATGGCACCCAGCAGCGGCGGACCGGAGATCGCGATGGCCAGGGCCAGACCCCGGGCCGCCTGGAAACGCGTCGCGACCAGCCGGCTGTAGATCGCCGGTGTCGTGGTCACCCCGAGCGCGATGAGGGCGACGTTGATCGCGAAGTACTGCCAGATGGGTCCGGACATCATCGCGTACGCGACCCAGCACGCAGGCAGTCCGACGACGCCGACGGCGGCAATCCGCCGGACCCCGAACAGGTCGGCGAGGCGGCCGTAGAACGGCAGGAACACGAACGTCAGCAACGTGATCGCACCGGTCAGGGCGAAATCCGAGCGGCTCCACCCGAACGCCGCGAGGAACTGCGGCCCCATCGCGGCATTGGTGTAGGCGCTCAGGCTCAGACCGGCGCTGAGTCCGGCGGTGGCGGCAGCGAGCGGTTGCCAGTGGGTCCGCAGCTCGCCGAAGTACGTCATGGTGCCCCTCCCTATCCGCCGAAGTGGCATTCCAGCAGGCCTTTACTCGCACTTCTCCTGCCGGAATGCGGTTTCGGCGAATGCTAGGTGCTGGGCACCGGGCCGGCAGTCACCAGGTGACCGGCAGCTCCACAACGCCGTAGATCTCCTTGTCGTTGTGGAATCTCAACTCGTCCGGCTCGACCGCCAGTAGCAATCCGGGCAGTCTGCGCACCAATGCGGTCAGGGCGATCTGCAGTTCGGCCCGGGCAAGGTTCTGGCCGAGACACTGATGCACGCCGTAACCGAAGCCGAGATGCCCTCGGCTGTTGCGGTTTACGTCGAAGGCATCGGGTTGTTCGACGAATGCCGTGTCGAAGTTGCCCGCAGGCAGGTTCATGAGGACCGCGTCACCGGCTCGGACGAGCTGCCCGCCGATGACCACATCCTCCAGAGCAACGCGGTCCACCAGGCTGTGCACGATCGACAGATAGCGCATCAACTCCTCGACGATGCTGGCCACCACGGCTGGGTCATCGGTCTCCCGTAGACGCGCGGCAGCGTCGGGATGCTGGATCAAGGCCAGCGCACCCAAGGCGATCATGCTGGCGGTGGTTTCGTGGCCGGCAGCCAACAACATCTGGCCGTTCATGGCGGCAGTTTCGCGGTTGAGTTCACCCGTGGCCACATGGTCGGTGATCAGCCGACTCATCAGATCGTCACCCGGTTCCCGCTCCTTGCGAGCCACCAGGTCGAACATGTAGGTGAACAACGCCAGCTGGGCCTGCAGGCGGTCCTCCTCGGATGCGTTGGCGTCGAGCCCGGCCGCACTCTGCTTCTGGAAGAACTCGTGATCCTCGTACGGCACCCCCAGCAGCAGACAAATGACCATCGACGGCACCGGCAGCGCGAACTTGCTCACGAGGTCCGCCGGCGAACCGGCCGCGATCATCTCGTCGAGGAAGCCGTCTACCACCTCCTGAATCTGCGGACGCATCCCTTCTGCACGACGGAAAGTGAAGTCCCTGGTCAACATTCGACGCAGCCGCTGATGCTCGGGATCATCCAGACGCGGAAAGATCAGGGCGATCTCGCCGCTCTCCGTCGGTACGCCGTACAACCCCGTATTGGCACTGAGCCGCTCGTCGACAAGGGCTGCCCGGATGTCCTCGTAGCGGCTGATCATCCATACCGGCTTCCCCTTCCAGACCGCGGCCTGAAGTCCTTCGGCCTCCCGCCATCGGGCGAACACCGGGGCCGGCGCCAATGGGCACCCGTCAGCGCGTGGAGCGGGGATCGTGGGAAGTTCAGCCTCCACCGACACGTCAGGACGAGGCATGGTCATCGGTGATCCTCACAATCTCCGGGCAGCAACTGGCAGTCAGCTGCCAGTTGCTGCGAGGTTAGAACGAGCAGATCTGGCAGTCAACTGTCAGATAGGCTGACGCCATGTCGATGGCCGAACGCCCGCTGCGCACCGATGCGGCGCGCAATGCCGACCGCATCCTGCGGGCGGCTCGTGAGGTGTTCGCCGAGCTCGGCCCCGATGCGCAGATCGACACGATCGCCGACCGCGCCGGAGTGGGTGAACGAACGCTGTACCGCAGGTTCCCGACGAAGGCTGACCTCCTGCGCGCCGCGCTCGATCAGAGCATCGATGAGAATCTGTCTCCGGCAATCGAAAAAGCGCTCGCCAGGAAGGATCCGCTACGCGGGCTGACCGAGCTGATCGAGGCTGCCACCGCACTCGGTGCCGCCGAGCACAACATCCTTGCTGCAGCCAGGCGCGCCGACGCGCTGGCCAACGTCGCGGATCGCCTCGAAGCCGCCATGCAGGAACTCACGACGCGGGCCCAGGAGGACGGCCTGGTTCGCGGCGATCTCGTCGCCGAGGATCTGCCGAGGATCGTTGCGATGCTCAACAGCGTGCTGTGGACGATGGACCTCGGCAGCGACGGCTGGCGCCGCTATGTGGTCCTGATCCTGGATGCCATCACCACCGCGCAGCCGCGACCGCTGCCCGCCGCTGCGCCTCTCAATCGTCCTGATTCCCTGGACAATTGGCCGATGTGAACGTGCGACGTTAACCCGACGACACCGGAATGGCCGCTGTGTCCTCATCGTCGGCGCGGGGCGGACGCGGCGGCGACGGCTTGCGGAAGTGGTTGTCCCCGCGGGGATAAACCACTTGCGGCCACCAGAACCACCTGCCCAGCAGGGTGGCGATGGACGGCATCAGCAGTGACCGCACGATGAAGGTGTCGATCAGCAGGCCGATCGCGATGGTCGAGCCCATCTGGGCCAGCACAATCAGGTTGCTCGCCATCATGCCGGCCATCGTGGCCGCGAACACCAGCCCGGCCGAGGTGACCACGCCACCGGTGCCGGCCATGGACCGGATGATGCCGGTCTTCAGGCCCGCGTGGATCTCGTCCTGGAACCGGGACACCAGCAGCAGGTTGTAGTCGGATCCGACCGCCAGCAGGATGATCACCGACATCAGCATGACCAGCCAGTGCACCGGCATCCCGAACAGGTCCTGCCACAACAACACCGAGATGCCGAACGACGCGGCGATCGAACTGCCGGCCGTCAGCACGATGACCAACGCGGCCACCGCACTGCGCGTCAGAATGAGCATGATCATGAAAATCAGCGTCAGCGCCGACACCACCGCGATCATCAGGTCGTAGCGGGCGCCGTCGGACATGTCCTTGTAGGTCGCCGCGACACCGCCGAGATAGATCTTGGCGTCCGACAGTGACGACATCTTCAGCGCCTCTTGCGCGGCCTTGCGCTCGGACTCGACGCGTGCGATCCCATCCACCGTCGCCGGGTCGGTCTGGTGGGTGATGAACATGCGGGCGGACTTACCGTCCGGCGACAGGAACATCTTGAGGCCGCGCTCGAAATCGGGATTCGTGAAGGCTTCCGGGGGCAGATAGAACAGGTCGTCGTTCTTGGCGTCGTCGAAGGCCGCACCCATCGACAGCGCGGTGTCGTTCATCGCCTGCATCTGGTCGATCAGGGCCTTCTGCGAGTTGTACGACGCCAGCGACAGGTCCCGACTGGTTTCCATCGACGCGATCGTCTGCGGGAGCAACGCGGTCAGCTTCGGCGCGAGGTCCGCGAGTTGATCGGTGTTGACCTGTACCGACGAGGTCTTGTCGGTCAGCTCGTCGATCCCGTCGAGGGCGTCGAAGACCGACCGGGCCGCGGAGCACATCGGGATGTCGAAGCAGTGCGGTTCCCAGTAGAAGTAGTTACGCATGGGCCGGAACTGGTCGTCGAAGTTCGCGATGTTGTCCCGCATCTTCTTGGTGACCTCCAGCAGCTCCTGCGACTTCGCCGCGGAGTCCTGGGTGAGGTGGGTCTGTTCGAGCGAGAGCTGGTATTGCCGCTTCATGATGTCGATCGAGGTGTTAGTCGCGTCGATCATCCGAAGCTGGTCGTCGAGTTGCTTGCGCTGGAACGGCAGGTTCATATTGCTGGTCTGCCCCGAGATACTGGTCTGGAACGGAATCGAGCTGTGCTGGATGGGGATTCCCAGCGGCCGGGTGATGCTCTGCACCATCGCGATGCCTTCGGAGTGCATCACGTTGCTCGAAATCTTGTTCAGCACAAGCATGTCGGCGGGATTGCGCATGTCATGGGTGGACTCGACCATCAGGATGTCGGGGTTCATCCTGGCCTGGGAGAAATGCCGGTCGGCAGCGGCGAAACCGACGTTCACCGGGGCATCGTCGGGCAGGTAGTACCGGTCGTTGTAAGCCGGCTTGTACCCGGGGATGGCCACCACCCCGATCAGCACGATGAACAGGCTGGTCACGAAAATCGGTGCGGGCCAACGCACCACCGCGGTGCCGACCTTGCGCCAGAACTTGCTCTGCGGGGGCCGCTTGGACTCGTACAGCCCGACACGGCTGCCGAGGTAGAGCACCGCCGGGCCGAGCGTGACCGAGATGACCACGACAACGACCATGCCGATCGCGACAGGGGCACCCATGGTGGAGAAGTAGGGCAGTCGCGCGAAGCTGAGGCAGTAGGTCGCTCCGGCGATGGTCAGACCGGAACCCACGATGACGGGCGCGACCGATTTGAAGGTCGCGTAGTAGGAGTCATCCCGGTCCAGGCCCATGCCGCGGTCTTCGCGGTACCGGCCGAAGATGAAGATGCCGTAGTCGGTGGCAGCGGCGATCGCCAACATAGTCAGGATGTTGCCCGCGAAGGTGGTCAACCCGAACACGTCGTGCATGGCCAGCACGGACACCACGCCGCGGGCGGTCAGCAGCGCCAGGAACGTCAGGAACAACTGGATCAGCGTGGTCCTGATCGAGCGATAGACCACCAGCAGCATGGCTGCGATGGCGACCAGGGTGATCAGGGTGATCTCGGCCAGGCTCGCGTTGCCGATGACGTGCATGTCGTTGGTCAGTGCGGCAGGGCCGGCGACGTGCGCCTGCACCCCGGGCGGAGCCTTCGTCTCCTCGATGACCTTGCGGACGGCTTCGACGCCCTCGTTGGCGAGCGTCATGCCTTGCTCGCCGGCGAGGTTGATCATCACGTACGACGCCTTGCCGTCGGCGCTCTGCGCGCCGGCCGCGGTCAGCGTGTCACCCCAGAAGTCCTGGATGTGCTGGATGTGCTCGGGATCCTGCTGCAGCTTGTGGATGATCTCGTCGTAGTACTGGTGCGCGTCCGGGCCCAGCGGCTCCTGGCCCTCGATGACGATCATGATCGTGCTGTTGGAGTTGAACTCCTGGAAGTTGGCGCCCATCAACTTCATCGCCTGCATCGACGGGGCGTCCTCGGGCGCCATCGGCGCGGCGTGCAATTCACCGACGACCTCCAGCTGCGGCGCGATCACATTCACGACGACCGCGATCGCGATCCAGATCAGGATGATCGGCCACGCCAGAATGCGGAGAAGGTGCGGGAAGGCAGGCCGCTTCGGCTTGCCGGTGGACTCGGGCGAGGTGACGGATGTGGTCATGCGGACTTCACCAGGCAGTAGGTCTGGGCGTTGACGCCATTGGCGGATTGCTCCTCGCGCACGGTGCCGTTGACGGTCACACGGCACCCGATGTGGTCGCCGCTGCTTTCACTGTCGCTGCGCGCCATGAGGTTCGCGCTGACCGTCGGCAACGTGGTGGACAAGGTGACGGACCAGGGCAGCTGGGCGTTGACCGAGTGCACCTTGGCGTCTGGATCGAAATAACTGATCTCGGCGGAAGTTCCGGGCGGCCCGTACACCTCGTACAAGACCACCTTGGGGTTGAACTGGACGATCTCGATCCCGGCTCCGGCATTCGCGTTGAGATCCTCCGAGCCGAACATCCGGTGTAGTCGTGAGACCACCAGGCCCGATACGGCCAGTACGACAATCAGAACCACTGGAATCCATGCGTGTTTCAACACACGACGAGCACCCCGACCAGGACTCACCGGTACCTCCCGACGATTACCCGAACCCGCCGACAGCGATGAGGCTTTCGGCGCTCGGCGAATTAGTTCGAATAACTATGTACAGCGCGGGGAACTTTACACCGCTGCGACCGAGGGCGCAGTCACGGCCTCGATGCTGGGAACTAGCTGTCGATTTCCTGAAAGGCTGGAGACCGGCGCGCTAGGCCGCCGTGCCGTCACGCGAAGGACGATCCAGATAGCCTCGGGCGGCGGCCATTTCAACCAGCCTCGAACGCAGGGCGCGGCGCCCGCGATGCAGCCTCGACATCACCGTCCCCACCGGAATCTGCAGAATCTCCGCGATCTCCTTGTACCGGAAACCCGCAACGTCGGCGTAGTACACGACGACGCCTTGTGATTCCGGCAATGCCCGCATCGCCCCGCGCACCTCGTCATCGCCCATCGACTCCAGGGCCGCCAGTTCCGCCGAGACCACGCCGAGCGGGAATCGCTGCGCCACCTCCGCGAGCTGGGCGTCGGAGAGCTCGTCGGCGAAGACCTCCTGCGGTCGACGCTGCGCGGTGCGGTAGGAGTTGATCCACGTGTTGGTCAGGATCCGGAACAGCCAGGCTCGGATGTTCGTGCCGTCCTGGTACGTGTGAAAACTGCTGTAGGCCTTGACCATTGTCTCCTGCACGAGGTCCTCGGCGTCGGCCATATTGCGCGTGTAACGACGCGCGGCCGCGAACAGCTGATCCACCAGCGGCAGCGCATCACGCTCGAATCGCTCCGCGCGACAATCGTCGTCGAAACTCACGTGCCTACCTGTGCTCATCGGCATGGCCCCCGCTCCTGCCACTGCTCATATCGCTAGCCTCAGATGCTCGCCACTCGAAGCTATCCGGCGACGCAGCCGATCCCCAGGGGGATTACCCCCAGGTTCGCGGTGGTTTTCCACACCGCACCGGCCGCGCCGAACTGTCATGCACGCAGCATGACACCTCAACCCAAGTTGAGGTCAAATGGTTTTCCCGGCGCCAATCTCTTTGCGGCTGTTGCATTTGCACATTTCGCTGATGAATCCGCGGCAGACATCGGCCATACGTCAGGAAACCGGGCCACTCCCGCCTTAGGCTCATCGGTTATGAATCGACTCGATCGCTTCTTCGAGATCTCGGCTCGCGGCTCGACGGCCCTCTCCGAGATCCGTGGAGGCCTGGTCACCTTCATCGCGATGGCCTACATCATCGTGCTGAACCCGGTCGTCCTCTCCGCCACCGCCGACGTCGCGGGCAACAAGCTCGCATTCGCGCAAGTCTCGGCCACCACCTGTCTGGCGGCCGGCGTGATGACGATCCTGTTCGGGATCATCGCGCGACTGCCGTTCGCGTTCGCCGCGGGCCTGGGCATCAACTCGTTTCTGGCCACGACCGTGGTGGGCACAGTCACCTGGCCCGAGGCCATGGGTCTCGTGGTCATCGACGGTCTGATCATCGTGGCGCTGGCCGCCAGCGGGTTCCGCCGCATGGTGTTCGACGCAGTGCCCATGCAGCTCAAATTGGCGATCACCGCGGGCATCGGCCTGTTCATCCTCTTCATCGGAGTGGTCGACGCCGGGTTCGTCGGCTCCACCGGTCTGGCCTCTCCCCCGGTCGGGCTCGGCACCGGCGGCATCGGGTCGATCAACACCGTGCCGACCGTCGTCTTCGTATTCACCCTGCTGGTCACCGGCATCCTCGTGGCACGCAAAGTCCGCGGCGGCATCCTGATCGGTCTGGTCACCGGCACCGTGGTGGCCGTGATCGTCGAGGCGATCTGGCACCTCGGGTCGGCTCAGGACAAGCCCGGCGGCTGGGGCCTGTCGGTCCCGACCCTGTCCGGCTCCCCGTTCGCGCTGCCCGACCTGTCGCTGGTCGGCGACGTCAGCCTGGGCGCCTTCAGCCGGATCGGGTACTTGGCGGCCATCATGCTGGTGTTCACGCTGGTGTTCGCCAACTTCTTCGACGCCATGGGCACGATGACCGGGCTGTCGCGGGAGGCCGGTCTGTCCGACCCGCAGGGCAACTTCCCGCGGCTGAAGTCAGCGCTGATCGTCGAGGGCGCCGGTGCCGTCGTCGGCGGATCCTCCTCGGCGTCGTCGAACACCGTGTTCATCGAATCCGGCGCGGGCATCGAGGAGGGCTCCCGCACCGGGTTCGCCAACCTCGTCACCGGTGCCCTGTTCCTCGCGGCCATGTTCGTCGCCCCGCTGGCCTCGATCGTGCCCACCGAGGTCGCGGCCGCGGCCCTTGTGATCGTCGGCGCCATGATGGTCTCGCAGCTGCGCCACATCGACCTCTCCGAGTTCTCGGTGGCCCTGCCCGTGGTGCTCACCGTGGCCACCATGGCCTTCAGCTATTCGATCGCCAACGGCATCGGCGTCGGCTTTGTGGCCTGGGCGGTGTTGCGGTCGGCCGCCGGTAAGGCCCGTGAGGTCAGCCCGCTGCTGTGGATCGTGGCCGCCGGCTTCATCCTGTACTTCGCCCGGGGCTGGATCGAGTCACTCATCGGCATGTAGCGGCCGGTAGCCTTCTCGAACATGGGGACAACGGTATGAGCGCCGGCCTGTTCGGTTTGCTCGACGACATTGCTGCCCTGGCGCGGCTGGCGGCGGCTTCGATCGACGACATCGGTGCGGCCACCGGCAAGGCGACCGCCAAGGCAGCCGGCGTGGTGATCGACGACACCGCGGTGACGCCGCAGTACGTGCACGGCATCAGTGCCGACCGCGAGCTACCGGTCATCAAGCGCATCGCGATCGGCTCGCTGCGCAACAAGATCCTGTTCATCCTGCCCGCGGCCTTGCTGCTCAGCCAGTTCGCACCGTGGTTGCTGACCCCGATCCTGATGCTGGGCGCCACCTACCTGTGTTTCGAGGGCGCCGAGAAGGTCTGGGGGCGGTTCACCGGCCACGGCGGACACGACACCCACGACGAACCCACCACGGCCGTCGGCGGCGACGCCGAGAAGTACATGATCACCGGGGCAATCCGGACCGACTTCATCCTGTCCGCCGAGATCATGGTGATCGCCCTCAACGAGGTGGCCAACCAGACTTTCTGGCCACGGCTGATCATCCTGGTGATCGTCGCCCTGGTGATCACCGCCGCGGTCTACGGAGTCGTGGCCGGCATCGTCAAGATGGACGACATCGGCCTGCTGATGGCCCAGCGCTCATCGAAGGTGGCACAGAAAATCGGCCGTGGCCTGGTCGCCGGGATGCCCAAGCTGCTGTCGGCACTGTCGACCATCGGCACGGTCGCGATGTTGTGGGTCGGTGGGCACATCCTGCTGGCGGGCACCAACACGCTGGGCTGGCGCACCATCTACGACGTGGTCCACCACGCCGAGGAAGCGGTGCACCACGCGGTGGGCGACCCGTTCGGCGGAGTGCTGGCCTGGCTGACCAACACCGCCGCATCGGCAGTCATCGGTCTGGTGGTCGGCACCGTGGTGGTGGGGATCGTGCATGTGCTGCCGTTCGGCAAGAAAGAGGGTCACGACACCCCTGCCTGACTGCGGGTCGAAGCTATTCCACCCATGGGCAATTGGGCCACACCGCAGCAAAACCGATTGCGGCAAAGGCAAATACTTTTAGGCGCGCCACGCATCGACGTGTCATACTCGTCCAGGACGTTTTTGGTACGTCCAGTTTTACAATGAGAGAAGTAAAAATATGACACAGGGAACTGTGAAATGGTTCAACGGCGAAAAGGGCTTCGGCTTCATCGCTCCTGACGGCGGCGCCCCGGACGTCTTCGTCCACTACTCCGAGATCAACGGTGGTGGATTCCGGTCGCTCGAAGAGAACCAGCGTGTCGAGTTCGAGATCACCCAGGGTGCCAAGGGCCCCCAGGCGGTGGGAGTCACTGCGATCTGATCGCCCCAAGACCTGAGATGGGCTGGTACGGATGCTTCCGTACCAGCCCATCTTCATGTCACACCGGCGTTTCGGCCTGCAGATGCCCCAACCAGCGCACGGATTCGACCCGGGCTACGCCCAGCACCCGATCTGCGGTGTCGAACACCGGGGTGCGCCGTACCGCGTCCTCCACGGGCATCGCTGCGGCACAACGCATCACCAACCCGCCCAGGGCGACGGATGTCTTGCACGGGACGACAAGGAGTTTCACGCACGCGTCCCGGCCCGCCACCATCATCAACCGTGGCCGACTCAGCTTCACCCCGTTGGGCACCCGGGTGCCGGTCACGATCGAGTCGAGGTCGAGCTGCCCCTCCGCGGCCGACCAATTGACGCGAATATCAACAACTTCCCCCAGTGATCGATGCAGCGCCCCGACCAGTTCGGGCAGTTCGCTTGCCACCGAGGCGGTGTGTGGCCACCACGCTCCGTCGATATCCGCGCCCAACTGTCGGGCGAGCGTGAGACGGACGGGACTGGCGAGCCGCCGTGTCCCGTTGAGGCCGTTCACGACGACTGCGCATCTGCACGCGACTGTGGCCTGGGCCGATCCGAGAAAACCAGATCCGCCGGCGGAGCATTCGAGCTCTCGACCGCCGGCACGGGTTCTTGCTGCTCGGGATGTGAAAACAGTTCGGACGATTCCATAAGAGTGTCCTCGAAAGGTGCGGGACTACCGCACGGGGTTTGGAGGCGAGCGATGGTTGATCACCGGGCCTAACCACAAACCTACACCCGATGGCCGCGACGGCGCGGTGCCGGGGGCACCACGGGCCACCATCGTCATCGGCCGCGGACGGCCGGCAGGATCAAGGTGTCGATGACATCGCGGACAAACTTCGAGTCGACGCTCTGACCGTTGACCACCCGCATCAGACCCATTCCGGTCAGCACATCGGCCACCAACGACCAGTCCCGGTCGGCGGCGACCTCGCCGCGAGCAACGGCCTGCGCCAGGATCGTCGTCATCACGCGGCGGCCCTTGAGCAGCATCAGATCTTCGAGCGCCGAGCCGAGGTGCGGGTCGTGGGTGGCCTCGACCGCCACCCTCAGCACCAGGTCGTACGAGAAGAGGTCGTTGTCACTGCGCGCGGTGCGCTGGACGATTTCGTCGAAATCGCCTTCCAGGCTTCCGGTGTCGGGCGCGTCGTCCTCCATCAGGTCCGGCTTCCAGTACACCAGCGCATCGGTGATCAACGCGGCCTTCGACGACCAGCGCCGGTAGATGGCCGCCTTACCGACACCGGCGCGCGCGGCGATGTCGTTCATATTGGTGTTGACGTAACCGTTTTCGGCCAACGCAGCCAACGCCGCATTGAGGATCGCCGGATCACGCGACCGATCAAGGCGGCCGTCGGTGCGCCGGCGCAGTCTCGACTCTGCGTCCGGCGTACTGCCACAGTCACTCAAGACAATCATCTACTGGTCGGGATGGGCGCGGTGCTGTCGTCGCTCTCACCGGCCTTCTTGCGTTCGCGCTCAAGGCGCCCCTGCCGGGTGATCTCAAAGGTGTTGAGCGGCCACCAGAACCAGCGACCCAGCGCCGCCGCGATGGACGGTGTCATGAACGAGCGCACGATCAGCGTATCCACTACCAGGCCGATGCCGATCGTCATACCGAGTTGGCCGACCACCCGCAGATCCGACACGATCATCGACATCATGGTGAAGGCGAACACCAGGCCGGCCGCGGTGACGACACGGCCGGTGGCCCCGATCCCGCGGATGATCCCGGTATTGAGCCCGGCGTGGATCTCTTCCCTGAAGCGCGAGACCACCAACAGGTTGTAGTCCGAACCCACCGCCAGCAGGATCACCATCGACAGCGGGATCACGATCCACTGCACGCCCAGGCCCAGGATGTCCTGCCAGAGCAACACCGACAAGCCACACGCCGTTCCCAGAGAAGCGGCCACCGTGCCCACGATCACCATGGCGGCCACCACACTTCGGGTGATGATCAGCATGATGCTGAAAATGAGGATCATCGCCGCGATCACCACGATCATCAGATCGGTTACCACGCCATCCTGCATGTCGCTGTACATCGATGCCGTACCGGCGAGCGATACCTTCGCACTGGCCAGCGGGGTGCCCTTGAGCGCATCGGCGACAACACCTTTGAGGTCGCGGACATGTTCGATACCGTCCACCGAGGCCGGGTCGCCCTGGTGGGTGATGATCATTCGGACCGCCTTGCCGTCGGGCGACATGAACATCTTGACCGCACGGTTGAAGTCAGGGTTCTCGAACACATCCGGAGGCAGGTAGAACATGTCGTCGTTCTTGGCCTGATCGAAGTACAGGCCGATCTCCGTCGCCCCCTTCGCCGCCTCCTGTTGCGCGGCCTGGGTACCGGCCATGGTGCTGTGCGTCGCGATCATGAAGTCTCGCATCCGCTTCATCGTCCCGATGGTGTCCTGCAACACCGGCAACATCTGCGGCATCAGCTGATCCATGCGGTCCATGTCGACTGTCAGACCCTGCATTTCATCGGTCAATTTGTCGATGCCGTCGAGAGTGTCGAAGATCGACCGCATCGACTGGCACATCGGGATGTCGAAGCAGTGCGGCTCCCAGTAGAGGTAGTTGCGCAGCGGCCGGAAGAAATCGTCGAAATTGGCCAGGTTGTCCCGCATCTCCTTGGTCGCTTCCACCATGTCGTGGGTTCGACCCACCATGCTGTGGGTGGTTTCGGTGAGCTCCTTGGTGATGGCGTACATGCGTTCCATGCTGGCGACGGTCTTGCTCATCTCGTCGGCCTGTTCGAGCATCTGCGCCGAGTTGTCGTTGTTGAACTTAGCGGACTGCAGCGTGCTGGCGTTCTGCGCGCCGAGCAGGAACGGGATCGAGCTGTGTTCGATCGGCGCACCCAACGGGCGGGTGATGGTCTGCACCCGTTCGATTCCCCGCATGTGCATCACGTTCTTGGCGACCTTTTCGATCACCAGCATGTCCGAGGGGGTGCGCAGGTCATGATCCGCTTCGAGCATCAGCAACTCGGGGTTCATCCGGGCTTGGGAGAAGTGCCGATCAGCAACGCCCATGGCCAGGTTCGCCGGCATATCAGCCGGGGTGAACTGCTTGTCGTTGTACTGCGGCACATAGGTCATCAGGGCGGCGAAGCCGATGACGGCGATCAGGCTGGTGACGAAGACGATGGGGATCGGCCAGCGAACCACCGACGTACCGATCTTGCGCCAACCCGGCGACGCGATCTTGTGCTTGGGATCGAGCAGGCCGAACTTCGACGCGATGGTCAGGACGGCAGGTGCCAACGTCAGTCCGGCGATGATGATCACCAGAACTGAGATGGCGCAGGGCAGACCCATGGTCTGGAAGTAGGGCAGCGTGGTCATGGTGAGGCACAGGCAGGCCCCGACGATCGTCAAACCGGAGCCGAGGATTACGTGCGATACGCCGCTGTAGGCGACGTAGAACGCGTCCTCGCGGTCCAGGCCTTTCGATCTCTCCTCGTGATACCGGCCGAGGAGGAATATCACATAATCGGTGCCTGCGGCCAGGGCCAGCATGGTCACCATGCTCACCGCGTACGGGGTCAGGCCGATGATGTTCAGGTAACCGGCGGCAGCCGTAACACCCTGTGCGGCAAATAGTTCCACAAGAATGACGACCATCGACACGAGCAGCGTCACGACGGAGCGGTACACCGCGAGCAGCATCACGATGATGACGCCGACCGACACCAACTCCATTTTCGCCATACTTTGATGGCCTGCCACGCTGGTATCGGCGTTGAGCACGCTGTTTCCGGCGACGTGGGCCGAGATACCCGGCGGAGCGGGCACCGAGGCCACGATGTCACGCACCGCGGCCACGGAGTCGTGGCTCTTGCTGGTGCCCTGGTCCCCGGCAAGGAAGATCTGCACATAAGCGGACTTGCCGTCCACACTCTGCGAACCCGCCGCGGTCATCGGATCGCTCCAGAAGTCTTGAACGTTCTGGACGTGCTCGGTATCGGCCTTCAGTTTCGCGACGATCTCGTCGTAGTACTTGTGCGCGGCGGCACCGACCGGTTCGTCGCTCTCCAGCACCACCATCGCTGAGGAATCCGAATCGTACTGCTGAAACACCTTGCCGATGTTCAGCATCGCCTTGTAGGAGTCCGAGCTGGTGGGGCTCAGCGGCACCGACCGGGATGCGGCGACCTCATCGAGTGACGGGACAAGGGTGCCCAGGGCAACCGTGAGGAGTACCCAGAACACGACGATCGGCAGCGAAAAGATCCGGACCATGTGGCCCAGGAACGGGCGATGGGTCTTCGAGTGCGCGTTGCTCATACGGATTTCACCAAGCAGTAGATGAACGGTTTGAAGGTGTCGGTGCTCGCCCGGTCGTCACGGACGTCGTCGTCGACGGTCACCCGGCATCCGAGACCACTGACGTCGTCGTCACCCTGAGCCATGATGTTGGCCGACATGGACGGCAGCGTCGTCACGATCGTGAACGACCAGGGCAGCGGGGCGTTTTCGATGAGGTTGGGTTGACCGTATTCGTCGAGATAGTTGATGTTCGCCGTGCCCCCGGAACCGGTGATCTCGTACTTGATGTGCTTCGGATTGAAGTTCTCGGTGATTCCGGAGCCCTCCGCCAAGTTCGGTCCCTGTTTGTCGGTCTCCCGAATTCGAAGGATCGCGTAGGCGCCCAGGCCGACGACAACCACCAGCACAATCGGTATCCACGCTTTTTTGAGCAACCTGAACACCGTTGCGCCTCCCCGACTGTGACACTCGAAAATTAACCCAGACGGAACTCAGGTTCCGTCTAAGAGGATGCTGAGTACTGTACTCGAGTCAAGATCGGCTGACGACTCGGTGGCTACTCGGCCAGAAATCGCTCAAGCCCGGCAATCACGATGTCGAGGTTGAATTCGAAATCGTGGGCTGCCGCCGCATCCACGTCACGATCGGCCACCACACCGCTGAGCAGCGGGAAGTCTTTGGACGGCAGGTCTTTCAGGGCGCGGATCACCTCGGGCGTCTGATGATGCAGCCGCGATCCGGCCGAACCCAGCACATCATGCGCGGCGGACATCGCGAGCCCGGACACCAGCGTGAGTACCCGGCCCGCATCGTCAGTGGTGAAGCCCGCGGCGGTCAGGGCCCGTAACACCTGCTCGGCCAGCGCGAGGCTGGCCGCGCCGCCGGTCCCGCTCAGACGGAAACTCGTGGCCGTCACGCCGAGTTTGAGTACGCCCTGACGGATCGCGCGTGTGTGCGCCCGCAGGATCTCCTGCCAACTTGCGTTCTCGGGCAGCCTCACCGAGGCGAGCTCGGTCTCGAACAGGTCGGCCACAACGAGCTCGAGCAGACCGTCGCGGTCACCGACGTAGTAGTGCAACGTCGTGCGGTCGACCCCGAGCGCGTCGGCCACCGCCTGCATCGTCAACGTGCCCGGCGGCATAGCCCGTGCCGCGGCGACGATCTGCTGCTGGTCGATGCGCGGTGGACGGCCCCGGCGCGGCGTGTTTGCGGTGGCCACGCGGGCAGTCTAGTTGCCGAGCGGGCCGTCGTCGGGCGACTCTTCCCTTTTTCTCACGGTCGTGGAAAACTGCCGGAAACCGAGCAAGGGAGCCGCTGCCGTGTCACAAACTTCGCCATACCGGGTTGTCCAGTGGACGACGGGAAACGTCGGGAAGAGTTCGGTGGCGGCCATCGCCCGCAACCCGAACCTGGAACTGGTGGGCTGCTATGCGTGGTCGCCAGACAAGTCCGGAAAAGACGTCGGCGAGCTCGTCGGCATCGAGCCCCTCGGGGTCGCGGCCACCAATGACGTGCAGGCACTGCTGGCCCTCAAACCGGACGTCGTGGTCTACAACCCGATGTGGATCGACGTCGACGAACTCGTCGAAATCCTTTCCGCCGGCATCAATGTCGTGGCGACAGCCTCATTCATCACCGGACACAATCAGGGCGAGGGCCGCGACCGCATCGTCGAGGCCTGCCGCAAGGGCGGCTCGACGATGTTCGGATCGGGCATCAGCCCCGGCTACGTCAACCAGTTGGCCATCGTGGCCGCAGGCATCTGCGACCGGGTGGACAAGGTCACGGTCAACGAGGCCGCCGACACCACCTTCTACGATTCACCGGAAACCGAGAAGCCGGTCGGATTCGGCCAGCCCATCGACCATCCCGACCTCCAAGCGATGACCGCCCATGGCACCGGGGTGTTCGGCGAGGCGGTACGGATGATCGGTGACGCACTCGGTATCGAGTTCGACGAGGTTCGTTGCGACGCCGAATATGCCCAGACGACAGAGGATCTCGACCTCGGCTCGTGGACGATTCCGGCCGGCGGCGTCGCCGGCGTGTTCGTCAGCTGGAAGGGCATCATCGGCGATACCACCCGTGTCGAGCTCACCTTGCGCTGGCGCAAAGGCCAGACGTTGCAACCGGATTGGCAGATCGATCAGGACGGCTGGGTCATCGACGTCGCGGGCCGTCCGACCGTGACGATGAAGGTCGGCTTCCTGCCGCCACCGGATTTCGAGGCCACCACCCTGGAGGAGTTCATGGTGCTCGGGCACATCATGACCGCCACTCCCCCGATCAACGCGATCCCCGCGGTGATCGACGCCGCGCCCGGCATCGTCACCTACAACGATCTTCCGTTGATCCTGCCGCGCGGTGTCGTCCCGACGGGCTAGGTCGTGTCTGTTAATTGCGGACGCGGTAGAAGGTGAAGACGGTGGTGGCGGATCCTCAGCCCTGGCCGTGCCCGTGCCGCCACAACACCATTCATATTGATTAGCCATGCTCTACTTCTAGGATTGCAGCCACATGCTGGCAGCAATCCTCGGCGTAGGCGCTTCCAGGGTTTGAATCAGCTGCGCCTGAGCCAACCACCGGCATGAGCATCTCAATTGACTCGAGCCGGCCGGCATCACCGCCGGCCGGCCGCGTCGTTTTGCGGTGGCGAAACCACCAGCTGCCACCGATGCAGGCTTACAGACTGCATTGAGCAGCATCGGATCTCTGACACTTTGCAGCACCTGAAGGCGTGCTCCTCACCACAGGATTGGTCCATCCGTCGAACGCAACCGACGGCATCGATCAACGACGATTGAGGAGACCGGAACCGTGGACTCGTTGCGCGCCAACCCCATTACGCCCGATATACAGGATCAGCAGGCCGGGGTTGTGGTACCCAGCCGGCTACTGGGAGTCAACGCGCTCAACGATCTGATGGGCGATGCCGTCGAGGTGAACCTCGACTGGACCGATGCCGCAGACGGACGGCTGAACTTTGCGCTCGCAGCCCTCGAGCCGGTGCCGCTGCGCCGGATGCTGCCCGCGCTGCAGAGCATGGACCTCGAGGTCCTGGAGGAACAGGCGGATACCTGGACCAGGCCGGACGGGCGGGTCTGCCACGTCTACCACCTGCTGTTGCAGCCCGGTCCCGACGTCGTCGACGCGGTGGCCCAGCCGCAGGACGACACCGTCGACCGCATCCGCGAGACCTTCCGAGCGATGTGGGCGGGCCGCGTCGAATCGGACGGATTCAATGCGCTGCTACTGCGGGCTGCCCTGAGCTGGCGACAGGTGACCGTGCTGCGCAGCTACAGCCGTTACCTTCGACAGCTGCCGATGCCCTACGGCCAGACGCGCATCCAACGGGTCCTGCTGGACAACCCGGCGGCCACCCGCGCACTGCTGGATCTGTTCGAGGCCCGGTTCGACCGCACCGAGCAGCCGGCGGACAGCCCCCACCGCATTTCCCGCATCGCAGAGGCCGAGCAGCAGGTGGCCACCGAGATCGATCAGGTGCTGCACATCGACGCCGACCGGATCCTGCGCGGGTACCACAATCTGATCAACGCCACGGTGCGCACCAACGCGTTCGCGCCCGATGCCCTCACGGTCTGGGCACCCTATCTGGTCCACAAACTCGATGCGCGGTCCGTCGACGAGCTGCCACAGCCACGTCCGCTTTCCGAAATCTTCGTGTACTCACCGGAATTCGAGGGCCTGCATCTTCGGTTCGGGCTGGTGGCCCGCGGCGGGCTCCGTTGGTCCGACCGCCACGACGACTACCGCACCGAGGTCCTGGGACTCGTGAAGGCACAGGCCGTCAAGAACGCGATGATCGTTCCGGTCGGAGCCAAGGGCGTATTCGTCGTCAAAGCCCGTGCCGCCGCGGGCCAATCACCCCGTGTTCAGGGGCTGCGGAGCTACCGGCAGTTCATCGCCGCACTGCTCGACGTGGTCGACAAGACCGCCCCGTCAGATTCCGAAGATCGGCCCCGCTTCGGCGGAGTGGTGTGCCACGACGGACCCGACCCATACCTCGTGGTGGCCGCGGACAAGGGCACCGCCACATTCTCCGATTCCGCCAATGCGGTGGCGCTCGACCGCGGTTACTGGATGGGCGATGCCTTTGCCTCCGGCGGCTCCGCCGGTTACGACCACAAGGCGATGGGCATCACCGCTCGCGGCGCCTGGGTCAGCGGCGACACCCACCTCGCCGAACTCGGTATCGACTCGGCGACCGATGAGTTCACCGCTGTCGGCGTCGGCGATATGAGCGGGGACGTCTTCGGCAACGGCATGCTGCTGCGTCCCGGCCTGCGACTCGTGGCCGCATTCGATCACCGGCACATCTTCATCGACCCACAGCCCGACACCGTGCCGGCCCGCAAAGAACGCCAACGGCTGTTCGAACTGCCCCAGTCGTCGTGGGATGACTACGACCGTTCGGTGATCAGCCCGGGTGGCGGGGTGTGGCCGCGGACCGTGAAAACCATTGCCACCACACCGCAGATGCGTGCCGCGCTCGGCATCGACGACGACCGGACCCGGCTCACTCCCACCCAACTGATCAGCCATATCCTGCGCGCCCCGGTAAACCTGTTGTTCAACGGTGGAATCGGCACCTACATCAAGGCCCGCGACGAACAGCACTCCGATATCGCCGACAAGGTGAACGATCCGGTGCGGGTGGACGCCGAGGATGTCCGGGCCCAGGTGATCGTCGAGGGCGGCAACCTCGGGCTGTCCCAGCGCGCCCGCATCGCCTACGCCCGGCGAGGTGGCCTGGTGAACACCGATGCCATCGACAACGCGGCCGGAGTGGACTGCTCGGATCACGAGGTCAACATCAAGATCCTGCTGGACTCCGCCACCCGGTCCGGCCTGATCACGGGTAGCGCGCGCAACCGACTGCTGGCCGATATGACCGACGAAGTGGCACAGCTCGTCCTGGCCAACAACCAGGCGCACAATCGTCTGCTCAGCGATGCCCGCTCGAACGCCACCCAGATGGTCGACGTGCACGCCCGGATGACGGCGGACCTGGAGACCCGACGCGGGCTACACCGATCCCGCGAAAACATGCCCAGCCCAGAGGAATTCGCTGACCTGGCCAAGGACGGTCGCGGCCTTGCCGCGCCACAGCTGGCCACCTTGATGGCGCACGTGAAGCTCGACCTCAAGGCTGACCTGCTCGCCGGCGAGATGTTCGACGACCCGTACTACGTCGCGCTGCTGACCCGGTACTTCCCGCCGACGTTGCGGCGACAACTCGGCGAGCCACTGCCCGAGCATCCGCTTCGCCGGGAGATCATCACCACCTCGATCGTCAACCGCGTGCTGGCCACCTCGGGGCTGACCTTCGCGTTCCGGCTCTCCGAGGAAACCGGCGCTGCCCCAGCCGATATCGTGCGGGCCCATGCCGTCGTGTCCGAGGTTTTCGACCTCGACACACTCTGGTCGGACATCTATACCGCCGATCTCTCTCCGGCGCTGACGAATGCGATGGTCATCGAAGGCCGGCGTCTTCTCGACCGGGCCGCCCGATGGTTCTTGCTCAACCGGCCGCAACCGCTCGAAATCGACACCGAGATCACCCGATTCAGCAACCAGTTGGCGCTGCTGCACGGACAGCTCGGATCGATGCTGCGAGGCCAGGAGCGTGCCACCGTCTTGATGGCGCACGACGACCTGGTGGCGCGCGGCGTACCGGCCAACATCGCCCACCGGATCAGCGAATCCCTCTATGCGTTCAGCCTTCTGGACATCATCGAGGTCGCTCATGTCCACGGAGAGGACGCGGCCCAACTGGCCAGGATCTACTTCGAACTGTCGGACCGGCTGGGGGTGGATCGGTTACTGCTGGCGGTGTCGTCGCTTCCGCGGGGTGGCCGCTGGCATGCCCAGGCCCGGCTGGCCCTTCGGGAAGACCTGTACCGCTCATTGCGCGATCTCACGATCGACGTCACCAAGCACGGTCTCGAGGGCGATAAGGCCGCATGCAGCATCCGCGACTTCGAGGCCTACAACCGGCCGCGCCTGGACCGGGCCAAACGCACGCTGGACGAGTTCCTCGACTCCGCCGAGCCCGACCTGGCGGTGTTGTCGGTGGCATCGGCCCAGCTGCGCCGACTGCACCGATGAACTCGTAACCAACCCACCGAAAACCTCATCCGGCGGCCGATTCCGCGGTTAGCATCCAGCCAATCGCGGATCGGCGTACCAGGGGGACACGTGGCGCACTTGTCAGGATGGGTTGGCGCCGGTGTGCTGACCGCCGGAGTGTCGGCGGCGTTGCTGGCCGGTGCCGGCACAGCCAACGCCGAGACCGGCTCTCCAGGCGATTCGCATCCCGGTCCGGCGAAGACGTCGACCAGCAGTGCAAAGCCGGACCGCTCCGCGTCCGCCGGTAATCGACGTGTCACACCGCACCTCAAGCGGACCGATCATCCGGCCCGTTCCGCGGCACCTCGTGTGCGTCGCACAATCGAGCGGGAAGCCGTCGGGAAGGACGCCGTCGGGACGGCAGAGGCAGCTACCAAGCAGACACCGCTTCGCCCGCTGTCGACGCAGCGCAGCGCGGTACGCAAACAGCTGCGTGAGCGCCTGGCACCGCTGACCGCCGACCTGGTGCAACACGACAAACCAGCCAGCGACGTGCGTAATAGGCTGACCGCGATTTCTCAAGTGCCGAAAACGATTTCAGCTACCGCACCGAGCGGATTCGGCGTGACTGCGTCGTCGCCCGCACAACTCCCCGATCTGATCCAATCCGGCTTGCAGTCGGTGGTCACCGCTGTCGGGTCCGCGTTGTTCGATGCGGTCGGCGGAGTGATCCGAGCCGTCGACGGACCACCGACCGTGCCGCCCGGGCTTCGGGATTCGGTCGAGGTGAGCAGCTCGACGCTGGTGGTCTCGCCCGGCAACGAGGTTCCCGCCGACTGGTACTTCCCGACGCACGGTCAGCCGGACCGGCTGATCTACCTCCAGCACGGATTCATCGCCACCGGACCGATGTACAGCTACACCGCGTCCTATCTGGCCGACCGCACCAACAGCGTCGTCGTGGTAACCACCGTGACGTCCAACCCGTACACCCCCGGCGGCATGTGGCTCGGTGGGGACAACATGCACAAAGCGGTCGCCGAGCTCTTTCTCGACCCGGATCGAAAAGCCTTGAACGCCAGTATGGCTACCGCATCATTGAAGGCCGGCCAGGAAAGCTTCACCGTTCCACAGCGATTCGTGCTCGTCGGCCATTCACTCGGCGGTGGCTTCGCGCCCGGGGTGGCCGGCTACTACGCCGAGGGGTTGGTCGCCCGCCGCGCCGAAGGACAGGATGCCCCCAACGACCTTGCCGGCGTGGTGCTGCTGGACGGGGTTCCCCCCTCGGGCAGTCTGCCGGCTGCGATGGACCGCCTCCATCGGCTCGAGGCCAGCAATGGCAACGATCCTGCCGACTATGTGCCGGTCTATGAGCTCGGTGCGCCGCTGAACGCGTTCAACTCCACCAGCAAGGTGAACGACGAGCTCTCGGCGGCCAGACCTGGGACGTTCGTCGGGGTCGTCGTCAACGGTGGTGTCCATATGGATTCCATGCTGGGCGGTAACCCACTGATCCAGGCGGCGGCCTATCTGGTGGCGGGCATTCCGCAGCCGCAGAACCCGCCCGCAGTGCAATTGTTGATGGCCGGATGGGTCAACGACATGTTCGAGGGCAACATCGATCCGGCCACGGGCCGGTGCCTGAGTGACTGCAACGGCACATACGGCGACGCGGGTCAGACCGTCGACATCGATGCCGGGACAGGCAATGCCACCGCCGTCGTCATCGACTCGGGAACGCTGCCCGACGAATCCGACTGGAGTGCACTCGGGTTCGTCCCGGTCGACGCGTCGTTTATTCCCCGCTCGGTGCTGTCACGGTGGGTGTAGCGCTCACCGGGAAATTGACCGAGTTGGCGATGAAGCACATCCGGTGGGCTTCGTGATGGAGCTCGGTGGCCTCGCCGACCCGGTGCCCGTCGGTGATGGTGACCTGCGGCCGTAGCGTGACATCGGTGAAAACGCCACTGCCCTCGGCGTTCTCGCTCATCGTGCCGTCCGGCCGGTCACTGTAGGCAGTGACGACGATGCCCGCCTTGGCGCACAGCGCCAGGTACCACAGCATGTGGCACTGCGACAGGCTGACCACGAGCAGCTCCTCGGGGTTCCAGCGCTGAGGGTCTCCCCGGAAGGCCGGATCGGCGCTACCCAGGATCACCGGCTTGCCGGGCGTCTCGACGCCGGTCACGTCGTGGTCACGTGCGTAGTCGCGGTAGCCGCTGGTGCCCGAACCCGTGTTGCCGGTCCAGGTCACCTCGACCTCGTATCGATGCGTCCGGTTGGCCATGCGCGTGACGGTACCAATCGAGTACGTCAGGACGATTTCCACTATTGACACATTGGCACAGATTGCTAGCCTTTGTGCCATGTCTATTGGCAGCGTGGCCGAACGGGACGTAGTGCGGCCGAACGTACTGGCAGATTTCCGCAGGCACTCGGGCAGCATCCTGGGAGGTGCCTTCGGTGCAGCAGCCTTCGACGAGGTGGCCCTGGTTCCGGTGGCCGCGGCCGTCGATCGCAGCGGCCGGTTCGAGCGCAACTTTCTCGATCGCGGGGTGCGCAGCGGATTCTCGGCATTTCTGGCGATCTGGGGCGACGCGACAGACCGGGAGGCGGAGGGGCGCCGGCTGCAGACCATGCACCGCGACGTCCGTGGACACGGCAAGGACGACTTCGCCGAGGTCCGCTACAGCGCCCTGAACCCCCAGCTGTGGAACTGGATTGCGATCAGCGGCATCTTCGTGGTCCTGCATTCGTTCACCCCGGCAACCGGTATCACGATGAATGCCGCCGAGCAGGAGGCGGCCTACGGTCAACTGCTCGAAGCGTTCCGCTCCATCGAACTGCCTGGCGCATCGGCGAAGCTGCCGGAAACCTATGCCGACGCGGCTCGCTATTACGACGACATGGTGGAAAACCAGTTGCAGGGCAATCCATTCCTGAGCCGAGTGACGGCCGGCCTGACACAGCTGCCGCTGCCGACCCTGCTGCTGCCCACCCCGCTGCGATTGGCGCTGACCCCGTCCTGGATGGCGGTGCGACCGATCGCCGGCCGCGTGATCAAGGTGTGCTCATTCGGCATCATGCATCCGGGGATCCGGGAGATGACAGGGTTCCGCTGGCAGCCCCGCCATGAGCGGGAGTTCGCGGTCTACACCCGATTGCTTCAGCTGGCCTGGCGGACGCTGCCCGACCGGCTCCTGCTGGTGCCCCTGGCCTACAACCGACTGCAGTACGAGAAGCTGGTGCGCCTGCACCGATCGGTGGCACTGGATTCGTTCGCGCCGCTGGGATGCCCGGCGGCGGGCTGACACACTGGTAGCGATGCCACGCAGTAACGCCAGCCAATCCGAGCAGGAAGACGCCATCCTCAAGGCCACCGCCGAGGAGGTGTCGCTCGTCGGGCTCGGCCGGGCCAGCCTGGACGTCATCGCCAAGCAGGCCGGCGTCAGCCGCCGCACTCTGTACCGTCGTTTCCCTACCCGCGATGCTTTGATCACCGAGCTGGGGCGGCGTACGTTCGACGCGGCGATGCACCGGTTACGCACCGTCGCAATCGATTCCGGTCCCAATGAGGCGGCGGTAGCGGCGTTCTGCGAAGGCATGCGGCTGTTGACCACCGAGCCGGTGATGCGCCGGTTCCTGCGGCTGGACACCGACTTCACCGCGGTGGCCGGTGCCTACGACCAGGCTCCGGCGTTTCTGCACCACGCCTCGTCGGCGATGGCCAAGGCACTTCGCGCGGCGGGCGCGACCATGCCTGACGCCGAGCTGCTGGCGGTGGCCGAGTTGCACATCCGGTTGGCGTGCTCGCTGGCTCAGATGCCGACGACGGTGTTGGACGTCAACGACGACGACGCGGTGCGCGCCTACGCGCGACAGCATCTGGCCCCACTGGTGCGGTAGCGGGCCCTCAGGCCCGGGCCGGCCCGCGCAGGCCGGCGGCCGCATCGCGAACCGCCGCCGTGACGGCGTCGACCATGGGGCTGTCGAGCTTCCAGCACTGCCAGTACAGCGGCACGTCCAGATACTGCTCGGTGATCCGGACGAAGTCGTCGTCCACCAGTTCTTCGGGGTACATCCCCCAGCCCAACCCGGCCCGCACCGCGGCGCCGAAACCCTCGGCGGTCGGGATGAAATGGATCGGCCTGACGACATCTTTGCGGAACACCTTGCGCACCAACTGATCCTGTAGTGCGTCATCGCGGTTCCAGGCCAGCGACGGCGCCACCTGCGCGGCGTCGCGGGTGAATCCGTCCGGCAGGTAACGCTGCATGTACCCGGCACCGGCCACCGGCACGTAGCGCATCGCCCCCAGGGAATACACCCGGCAGCCCGGCACCGGGCGTCGCTCGGTGGTGACCGCGCCCATCACCACACCCTCACGCAGCAAGCGTGCCGAGAGATCCTGGTCCTCGATCCGGATGTCGAACAAGAACTCGGACGCCCGGGCGAACACTCCGGTGAACCAGGTCGCCATCGAATCGGCGTTGACCGCCAACGCGATCCTGGTGCGGTGCCCGGCACCGCCACCCATCTCCGCCAGCGTCTCGGATTCCAGCAACGCCGTCTGCGCCGCCAACCTCAGCAAGGGCACACCGGCAGGCGTTGCCGTACAGGGCTTTTCGCGAACCACCAGAACCTGCCCGACACGCTGCTCCAGGGCCTTGATGCGCTGACTGACCGCCGACGGCGTCACATGCAGACGCTGCGCGGCCGCGTCGAAACTTCCCAGCTCGACCACCGCGGCGAAGGCAGCGAGCTGCTGGCCGTCGATCTGCACGCCACGATCCTAATCGGGCTGACCCTCGTTGCCGCACAAACCGCTGCCGGTGAACCGGACCAACTGGTCAACCCACCCGCGGTCCAAGCCGCCGGGCCCCAAAGGCCGACCGTAGAGCGACAAGTCCGAGCTGGCCAGCGCGCCGATCATCCCGAGGATGGCAATTGTGCTGCGCTGCTGGCCTTCTCTGGTCTGAATGTCCGGCACCGCACGCCCGGCCGCGGCGAAGAACAACTCCGGCAGACTCGGTGTGCCCGCCAGCTGGTCGAGCCAGATCTGGTCTTCATCCAAGGCAAGCTGATTCATCACCTTGAGCCACCGCAATCCGCCGACCGGATCCTCGTCGAGCAGCCTGACGTACGGCGCGATGAGAGCTTCGACGACGTCAGAGACCCCGATCTCGTCGCCGCCCTCAGCCACCCGCACCAGCTCCTCGACAACGGCCTCGAACACCGTCGGGGCACGGCGTCGCGCCACCTCCAGCACCAGGTCCCGCTTGGCCGGGAAGTGATAGGCCACCGCACGACTGGCCACGCCCGCCTCGCGGGCCACCGCCCGCGCCGCCACCGCACCGATCGACATCTCCGCGAACATTCGCTCTGCGGTATCGACGATCAGAGTTCGGGTGTCGACATCACGCCGGGGACCACGCCTACGGGTCGAACTCGAGGGCACAACAGGAGCCTAACCAGTTGCGGCCCCATCGTCCTGTGGTCGGTTCAGTTCTCCTACTACGGTCGTAGGTCAAGATCGGACAACAGCGCGATGTGGGCTGACCTGCATTCTTCGTAGCGTCGAGCCATGACACGAGCACAGCGTTCCCCAGCTATCTCGATAGCGAATTCGATGACCGGCGTCGCCCGTGGATGGACGGCGAAAGACGCCGTTTTCGCGCCTCAGGTGACAGGTCCAGCGATCCCGAGCGGCCCCACCCGTCGGGAGGGCGGTTTCTGGCGGCGCACCCTGACCGCGCTACGCACAGCCCTGGCGGCGGCTCCCCGACCCGATCTGAAGCAGCCGTACTATCCGCCGCTGCGCGAAAAATTCGTGGAGGACTCCGCGATGGCACGCGAGATGTGGCGACTCTGAGTGTTGAAATCCGACCCCAGGAAATCCGGCCCCAAAAAATCCAACTGTAGTAGGACGTACGAAAACAAGCTCACCTTCTACGATCAGAACATGCTCGGCAGCATCGCCCGCGGCTTCCGCGCGCATGTACACCGGCGGGGGTACGCCCTGCCGGTGGGCTACAACTGGGCCATCGTGTTGGCGTTCGACACCACCGTCATGGGTGCCGGCGTGGTGGCGATGTTGCAGCGGCCGTCGGCCGACCTTCCGGCGGGTCTGCTCGCACTCGTCATCTGTATCGCCCCCTTCGCGTTGTTCTACCTGTCCGGCATCGATTTCAAGGCGCCGATCGTCTGGGCGACCTGGACGACCTCGACCGCGATCCTGCTGTTCGCGACCGCGACACCGGTGCCCAACGACTTCGCCCCACTGATCGCGGTGCTGATGGTCGGCGAAGTGGCCTCGCTGACCGGCGTGTGGGGCGGATTCCTCGCGTCGCTGACCGCGGCCACCCTGCTGCTGACCGCCGCAGCGCAGCACCGCCTCGACGCTCTGCCGCTCTATCTCGGAATCCTCGGGATGGGCTGGCTGGTGGGCTATCTCGTACATACCCAGCAGCAACTCATGCGGCAGCAGCAGGAGTCGCAGGCCGCGCAGGCCCGCCACGCCGCGGCCGATGAACGGCGCCGGATCGCCCGCGAGGTCCACGACGTGATCGCGCATTCGCTGAGTGTGACCCTCCTGCATGTGACGGGTGCACGTCGTGGGTTACAGCAGGACCGCGACGTCGACGACGCCGTGGAGGCGTTGGAGCAGGCTGAACGTCTGGGCCGTCAGGCCATGGCCGATATCCGCCGCACGGTCGGGCTACTCGACGGCGCCCCGATGAGCATGGCTCCCGAGCCGGGCGTCGACGACATCAGTTGTCTGGTAGATGATTTCGTGCGTGCCGGGCTCAATGTGCGATGCGACGCCACCGGCCGCACCGATGCGGTCTCCGCGGCGGTGGGCTTGGCCCTATATCGCATCGCCCAGGAGTCCTTGGCCAACATCGCCAAACATGCACCCGATGCGGAAGCGACAGTGTTACTGAGGATCTCACGTACCTCGGCGACCTTGACGGTTGCCAACCGACTGCCGGTCCCAGCGTTGGCTGTGAGGAACGGTCACGACGTGGAGGGTCGCGGTGTGCGCGGAATGCGCCAGCGCGTCGAGCTCCTCGGCGGGATCATCAGCGTCGGCCCCGCCGACGACGGATGGTCGGTGCGCACGAACATTCCACTGGACGACACCGACCGGGCACCCCGATGGTGCCCCGTGGTGTCATGACGGATCCCGTGAGCGAGGTCGCGGTCCTGCTCGTCGACGACCAAGATCTGGTGCGCTCCGGCCTACGTCGCATCCTTCGGCGCAAGGACGGCTTCACGATCGTCGCCGAATGCGCCGACGGCGACGAGGTGCCCGACGCCATCAGCCGGTACCGCCCCGACGTGGTGGTGATGGATCTACGGATGAAACGGGTCGACGGGATCGAGGCCACCCGCCAGGTGACAGCGGTCGACGGGCCGCCGGTGCTGGCGCTGACCACATTCAACGACGACGAGTTGCTCTCGGGTGCGTTGCGCGCGGGAGCCAGCGGGTTCGTCCTCAAGGATTCCTCCGCCGAGGAACTGATCCGGGCGGTGCGCGCCGTGGCACTGGGCGACAGCTATCTCGACCCCGCGGTGACCTCGCGGGTGCTCACCACCTACCGCAAGTCCGCCGAACCGCGTCGCGCCGCCGCCGTCGGCGACCTCACGGCCCGTGAACTCGATGTGCTGACACTCATCGCCAAGGGGCATTCGAACGCCGAGATCGCCGATGAACTGAGCATCTCCGGGCTCACCGTCAAGAGCCACATCGGCCACATCTTCATCAAGCTCGACCTGCGCGACCGCGCGGCTGCGATCATCCACGCCTACGACTCCGGGCTGGTCAGTCCCCGGTAATAGAGTCTTCGGTCCATGGGCTGAAGGACTTTCGGCAGGCGAACGCCGACGGATGACCACTACCTTCCGTTGTCCGAGCGGAGCCATCATGGGTTATGGCCGCAACCGAAATCCACGAAACACACACCGGGATCGTCGCGTTGGTGGGCGAGAAGGCTTACAAGGTCAAGAAACCCGTCACCACGGACTTTCTCGATTTCAGCTCGGTCGAGCAGCGCGAACAGGTGTGCCTGCGTGAGGTTCGCCTGAACCAGCGGCTGGCGCCCGACAGCTACCTCGGGGTCGCCCATTTCTCCGATCCGCAAGGTGGTCGGCCCGAGCCGGTGATCGTGATGCGCCGGTACCCCGATTCGCGCCGGTTGACGTCGATGGTGCTCAGTGGCGAACCTGTGGAAAAGCATCTGTCGGCGATCGCGGAGGCGATCGCGCGGTTTCACGCCGGCGCCGAACGGTCGGAAGACATCGACCGTGCAGGGACCGCGCCTGCGGTTTCCGGCCGTTGGCGTGACAACCTCACCGAATTGCGCACGTACGCCGGAACGGTGGTACCCGCAGAATCGCTGGCCGAGGTCGACCGTCTGTATGACCAATTCATCGCGGGACGCACCGCACTGTTCGACGGCCGCATCGCCGAGCGCCGCATCGTCGACGGCCACGCCGACCTGTTGACCGGCGATATCTTCTGTATGCCGGAAGGGCCGGCCATCCTCGACTGTCTGGAGTTCGACGACGACCTACGCCATGTCGACTGCTGCGACGACGCCGCATTCCTGGCGATGGATCTGGAGTTCCTCGGCCGTAGCGACCTGGCGGACTACTTCACGGCCGAGTACCAGCGGCTTTCCGGGGATACGCCGCCGCCGGCCTTGGTCGACTTCTACATCGCCTACCGTGCCGTGGTCCGCGCCAAGGTCGACTGCATCCGGGTTCAGCAGGGCAACGCGAGCGCCGCGGACGACGCCACGCGCCATCTCGACATCGCCCTCGATCACCTCCGCCGAGGTGCCGTGCGACTGGTCATCGTCGGCGGTGGCCCCGGTACCGGTAAGACCACACTCGCGCACGGTCTCGCCGAACAGGTGGCTGCGCGGGTCATCTCTACCGATGACGTGCGCCGCGAGCTGCAGGACCGTGGTGTCCTCGACGGAGCGGCCGGGATATTGAACGAGGGGCTCTACAGCACCGAGAACGTGGCAGCTGTTTATGAGGCCGTGCTGGAGAAGGCCCAACAAACCTTGGCCATGGGGCAGTCGGTGATCCTCGACGGCACGTGGCGGGATCCGGGCCTTCGCCGGCGAGCGCGGGAGATGGCGGCGGGCCAGAATTGCCCGACCGTGGAGTTGGCGTGCACGGTGCCTCTCGACGAAGCCAAGCAGCGCATCGTCCAGCGTCAGGTCACCAACTCGGACGCCACCCCGCAGATCGCAGAAGGTTTGGCGTCCGACGCCGATTGGTCTGACGCCCACCCCATCAACACCCGCCGTCCGCTTGCGGACTCCGTCGCCGAAGCCCAACGGATCTGTTGCTCGGCGATCTGACCTCCATTACGAAATGAGGTTTCGGTGTAAACCCGGAGCCGCTGGCCGATAGATAGCCCTTGTAAAGTAAAACGGCGGCCTTCCTTCCGGCTGCGACCAGTACAAACTTTCCGGGTCACCAGGTTCGGCACATCCACCAAGGGGGAAATATGAATGAAGTGCTGGCCCGTGCCGGCATCTTCCAGGGTGTGTCGCCAGACGCCGTGGCAGCGCTCGTCCGGCAGTTGGAGCCGGTGACCTTCCGTCGGACCGAGGTGGTGTTCTCCGAAGGCGAGCCCGGCGACACGCTCTTCATCATCACGGCAGGCAAGGTGAAGATCGGCCGCAAGTCCGTGGACGGTCGCGAAAGCCTGATCACGCTGATGGGCCCGTCGGACATGTTCGGTGAGCTCGCCATCTTCGATCCGGGACCGCGGACCTCGACCGTGACCGCACTGACCGAGGTGAAGGCGGTCGTGATGAGCCGCAGCGTGCTGCGGAGCTGGATCGCCGACCGTCCCGAGATCGCCGGACAGCTCCTGCGCGTGCTGGCCCGCCGGTTGCGCCGCACCAACGACAACCTGTCCGACCTGATCTTCACCGATGTGCCGGGCCGGGTGGCCAAGCAACTGCTCTACCTGGCACAACGATTCGGCAGCCGCGACGGCAGCGCGCTGCGCGTCGACCACGAGCTGACCCAGGAAGAGATCGCCCAACTCGTCGGCTCCTCCCGCGAGACGGTCAACAAGGCCTTGTCGGACTTCGCGCAGCGCGGCTGGATCCGCGTGCAGGGCCGCAGCATCCTGATCGACAACGCCGAACGATTGGCCAAGCGCGCACACTGACCGTGTGACCGTCGAGACATTGTTAGTGCCCTAACTATTAGGGTACTTTCTAAGTATGACCGCAGTATCCGAAGCGTCTGCACCCTCGGGTCAGCTCAGCGCCGACCCCCTGGCTCTTGAGCGGCAGGTCTGTTTCGCGTTGGCCGTCAGCAACCGCGCCGTGCTGGCCGTATACCGGCCACTACTGGAGCCGCTGGGCCTGACCCATCCGCAGTATCTAGTGATGCTGGCGTTGTGGGATCACCAACGGTCCGATTCCGGCGGCACTCCGCCGCTGTCGGTCAAAGAGATCGCCTCCGCGCTGCAGCTCGATTCGGCGACGCTCTCGCCGATGCTCAAACGGCTGGAAGCCCTCGGCCTGCTCACCCGCAGCCGCCGGGCCGGGGATGAACGCGCGACCGATGTCGAGCTCACCGAGGCCGGGATCGCCCTGCGTGAACGGGCCCTGGCCATCCCGCCTGCGGTGGTGGAGCGCCTGGGCGTCGACATCGCCGAACTCGAAGAGCTGCATCGGGTATTGACCCGCATCAACGTGGCTGCGCTGGCGGCCAATTCACTCACCGATTGATTTCAGGAGCCCTCATGGCCGGCCAGAAGAAGACCCAAGACCGTCCCAACTTCTTTCAATACGTCGCCTACTGCTACGGCAAGCGGTTGCCCGATTCCATGCGCGAGTGGGTGGCTCACGACCTGGCCGACCATGGCGCCGTGCGGCGGCACTTGATCCGGATGGCGATCCCGCCGCTGTTTGTACTGGCGCCGCTGTGGCTCCTGCCCGCGTCGCTCTATGTGCACATCGAGATGACCGTGCCGATCTACATCTGGGCCATCTTGATGGCACTCGCGCTCAACAAGATCTGGCGCCGGCACCGGTTGGCACAGCACGGGCTGGACCCCAATCTGGTCGACGAGATCCAGTACAAGAAGGACCAGCGGAAGCACGAGGAGTACATCCGCCGGTTCGGTCCCCGTCCGGAAGCGTCCAAGCGTCAGGCCAACAGCAGCCCGTTCTAGGGTTTGACCTGGCCACACCCCTTGCATGCAAGCTTGCATGCAAGGGGTACAGTGGTCTTCCGTGGGCCAGGACGAGAAATCGAGCAACAGCCAGCGCGTCTACCGGATGACCAAGGACCAGATCCTCTCCGGTGAGTTTCGCGGCGGGCAGCTGCTCAGCGAGGTAGAGGTGGCGACGCAGCTCGGCGTCAGCCGCACGCCGGTACACGAGGCGTTTCTGCGCCTGGCCGCCGAGGACTTCCTGGATCTGATGCCGCGACGCGGCGCCGTCGTCGTCCCCGTGTCCGCCCAGGAGGCCACCGACCTGCTGGAGATGCGCCTGGCACTGGAGACCGCGGCGGTGCGCCGGCTGTGCCGGTCATCGGAATCCATCGACGCCCTGTTCGGTGAACTGACCGAGTTGGTCGAACGGCAGCGCCATGGCGCCGCGATCGGTGACGCCGATCAGTTCGCCGCCGCCGACGATGCGTTCCACCGCCGGATCGTGCAGGTCGCCGGGAATTCGATCGCCGGCCGCTTCTACGGATCACTCAGTGATCGGCAGCGCCGCATGATGGCCGACGCCGCCCGATCGGACTCCGCCCGGCTCACCGAGTTGATCGGCGAACACGCGGATCTGGCCGATGCCATCGGCCGCCGTGACGTCGCCGGTTTCGAGGGTGCCCTGCTGTCCCACCTGGAAGCGACCTACCGGGTGGTGCTGGCATGACCGCTGTCGCAACGGAATTCGTCGAGGCGCCCATCCAGCGTCGGCGACGCATGCAGCCATGGCTTGCCGTCGCCATCGCCGTCTTCTGTATCGGTTGGGGCGGAAACCAATTCACCCCACTGCTGATCGCCTATGCCCAGCACTCCGGCTACACGCGGGTGGACGTCGACATCCTGTTGGGCGCCTACGTTCTCGGCCTGATTCCGGGGCTGCTGATCGCCTCGACGCTGTCAGACCGCCACGGTCGACGCAACGTGATGGCCGCCGGGGTGATCAGTGCGGCGTTGGGCAGTCTCATCCTGGCCGTCGGTGACTACTGGGGCTTCCCGGCCCTGTTCGTCGGCCGATTGTTCAGCGGGGTGGCAGTCGGCATCGCGATGGCAGTCGGTTCGGCGTGGATCGCCGAACTGTCCAGGCCGCCCTTCGACCCCGACGCTTCCGCCGGGGCCGGTGCGCGCCGCGCCTCGATCTGCCTGTCCCTGGGCTTCGGCGTCGGGCCGCTGTGCGCCGGCCTGCTCACCGTGTACGCGCCGCTGCCGTTGGTGTTGACCTACCTGGTCCACGCTGCCCTGTGCGTGCCGGTGGTGTGGGCGGTGTGGAACCGGACCGTCGAGACGCGGTCCCGCACGACCTCACGACCCCTCCTCGACGGGTTGAAAGTGCCCGCAGCCGGTCATCGCCGCTTCCTGCATGTCGTTGTTCCCATGGCGCCGTGGATCTTCGGCTCGGCCGCCATCGCGTACGCCGTGGTGCCGGCGCTGGTCGCCGACCAGCTCGGGTCCTGGGCGCTGCTGTACACCGTGGGGCTGACCGTGCTGACACTGGGCTGCGGCGTGGCGATCCAACCGGTCGCGCGCCGGCTCGACGACGTGTCCAGCTCTCGCGCCGTGGTGGTGTCGATGGCGTTGATGGCACTGGGCATCTTCGCCGCGGTGGCCACCGCCGTCACACACTCGGCGCTCGTCGCTCCGCTGGTCGCGATGCTGCTCGGCAGCGCCTACGGCATTGCGATCGTGTCGGGTCTGCTTGAGATCCAACGCATCGCCCCGCCCGACGAGCTCGCCGGCATCTCCGGGGTCTACTACTCGCTGGCCTATCTGGGGTTCCTGCTGCCCGCGGTACTCGCTGCGCTGGCGCACTGGTTCAGCTATCCGGAGATGCTGACTTTCGTTGGCGTACTGGCGATTGTCTGCACGGCCGTGTGCGCGTCGGGGTGGGCCAAGCATCTGGAACCGCGGACCCCGGCGCTACAACTCGGCAACGCGCCCGTCGTCGACCAGCCACCTTCGGTCCAACCGAACGTTCTGCAGCATGCGGCGGTCATGCGTCACCAGTAACAACGCACCGTCGTAGGCCTCAAGCGCCTGTTCGAGTTGCTCGATGGCGGGCAGGTCCAGATGGTTCGTCGGCTCGTCGAGAACCAGCACATTGGTGCCACGTGCCTGCAGCAACGCCAGGCCGGCACGGGTTCGCTCCCCCGGTGACAGCTCGTCAACCGGGCGCTCGACATGATCGGCCCGCAGCCCGAACTTGGCCAACAGGGTGCGCACATCGGCCGTCGACCATTCCGGCAGCTGCTGTTCAAAGCGGTCCACGAGTCGCGCGGTGCCGGTGAAATCGGCTCGGGCCTGGTCGATCTCGCCGATGGCGACACTGGCACCCAGGCCGGCGCGACCCTCATCGGGCTGTCGACGTCCCAGCAGTAGCCGCAGCAATGTCGACTTCCCCGCCCCGTTGGCGCCGGTGATACCGATCCGTTCGCCGGCATCAACCTGCAGCGACACCGGACCCAGCACGAAATCACCTTGCCGCACAACGGCATTGTCGAGGGTCGCGACGACGGAGCTCGACCGTGGCGCAGCACCGATGGTGAACTGCAGGGTCCATTCCTTCCGGGGTTCCTCGACCTCCTCGAGTCGGGCGATCCGGCTCTCCATCTGACGTACCTTCTGCGCCTGCTTCTCGCTGGACTCGGTGGCCGCACGTCGACGGATCTTGTCGTTGTCCGGTGACTTGCGCATTGCGTTGCGGGTGCCCTGGCTCGACCACTCGCGCTGGGTACGGGCGCGGGCCACCAGGTCGGCCTTCTTCTCGGCGAACTCCTCGTACTGCTCGCGCCGGTGCCGGCGGCCGACCTCACGCTCCTCCAGATAGCTTTCGTACCCACCGCCGAAAACAGTGGTGGTGTTCTGCGCCAGATCCAGCTCGAGTACGCGAGTCACGCTGCGGGCGAGGAACTCCCGATCGTGACTCACCAGGACCACACCCCCACGAAGTTCCCTGACGAACTGCTCGAGCCGGGCGAGACCGTCGAGGTCCAGATCGTTGGTCGGCTCATCGAGCAGCACGATGTCGAACCGCGACAACAGCAGTGCCGCCAACCCCACCCGCGCCGCCTGCCCACCGGACAATGCGGTCATCGGCGTCGAGTCCGGTCGCACGGCATCGGTGTCGAGTCCGAGATCGGCCAGCACGGCAGGCAGCCGTTCGTCGAGGTCGGCCGCGCCCGTGGCGAGCCAGTGATCCAGCGCGGCCGAGTAGGCAGCAGCCGGATCCTCCTCGCCCGGGATCGGGTCGGCGAGTGCTGCGGCCGCGGCATCCATGACCCGCGTGGCTTCGGTGCACCCCGTGCGGCGGGCGATGTAGGCCGCGACGGTCTCCCCAGGTATGCGCTCGTGTTCCTGCGGCAGCCAGCCGACGAACGCATCGGCCGGCGCGACGGTGACGCCGCCTTCGAGCGGCTCGAGATCCCCGGCCAGGATCCTCAGCAGTGTGCTCTTGCCGGCGCCGTTGACGCCGACAACCCCGATCACATCACCCGGCGCGACCGTCAGGTCGACCCCTTCGAACAGGGTGCGATGGGCGAAACCGCCGGCCACATTCTTCGCGACAAGCGTTGCGGTCATGGCCCTATCGTCGCATCACCGGGGTCAGGGTCCCCAGCCGCGCAGGTACGTCAGCACCGCGCGCACCCGGCGGTGCTGTTCGCCGTCGATCGGCAGGCCGAGTTTGGCGAAGATACTGCTGATGTGCTTCTCCACGGCACCGGCGCTGACGACCAGGGTGCGGGCGATGTTCGCGTTGGACCGCCCCTCTGCCATCAGCCCGAGCACTTCCTGCTCGCGCGCCGTCATCTGTCGCAGCGGGTCGTCGCGACGGCGTCGGACCAGTAACTGGGCCACCACATCGGGGTCGAGCACCGTGCCACCGGACGCCACCCGTTGCACCGCATCGAGGAAGTCCGCGATCGCCACGACCCGGTCCTTGAGGAGGTAGCCGATCGCGCCCGTTCCGTCCGCCAGCAGGTCGTCGGCGTAGGACACCTCGACGTACTGGGACAGCACGAGAACTGGCGATCGGACCACCCGACGCCGGGCTTCCACCGCGGCACGCAGGCCCTCGTCGGTGTGAGACGGCGGCATCCGGACGTCGACCACCGAGACGTCCGGCCGGTGTTGTTCGATCGCCTGGACCAGCGACGGGCCGTCGCCGACCGCGGCGACCACGTCGTGGCCGTTCTCGGTCAGCAACCGGACGAGGCCCTCCCGCAGGAGGACCGCATCGTCGGCCACCACCACTCTCAACACAACAGCTCCACCCCGATCGTGGTCGGCCCGCCGGCGGGACTCACCACGCTCAGCGTGCCACCGCCGGCCCGGATCCGATCGGCCAGACCCGCCAGGCCGTGGCCCTTGGCCACGTGCGCACCGCCGTCACCGTCGTCGACGATCTCGACGCGCACACCGCTGGGCCCGTGTGCGACCGTGACCCAACAGTTCTGTGCACCACTGTGTTTGGCGACATTGGTCAGCGCCTCGGCCACCGCGAAGTAGGCAGTGGTCTCCACCGCGGCGTCGAGCCTTCCCGCCGGCTCACCCAGCGCGGGGTCGACCGCGAGCTCAACCGGGATGGTGCACCGCGCCGCCAGTGCGGCCAGCGCGCTGGGCAGTCCACGATCGGTGAGTACCGGCGGGGCGATACCGCGGGACAGCGCGCGCAACTCGTTCAGCGTGTCCTGCGTCTGACTGATCGCTTCGTCGAGGGTGTCGCGCAGCGGCCCCGGATCACCGTCGAGGTGCTGGCGCGCGCGACCCAGGTCCATCGCGAGGCGGATGAGCCGCTGCTGGGGTCCGTCGTGAATATCCCGTTCCAGTCGGCGCAGGGCGGTGGCCTCGGCGGAGGCGGCCGCGGCCTTCTGTTCCGTCAGCACGTTGATCGTCTGACGAAGCTCGGCCACACCGGTCAACAGGGCGCGGCTGAAACCGGCCTGGAGCACGGCGCACCCCCGCACCACGACCGGGAGGCTGATCAGGCAGACCAGGCCGATCGCGGTCTGGAAGGCGATCCGGGCGAAGGCACTGTCGCCGAGCCCGATCAGCTGGGCAAGCGAGGTGTTGTCGGGGCCGCGCGGGATGCTCCAGTCCCACAGAACGGTCAATGTGCCGGAGATCGCCGACGCCCACCAAGTGATCACGATGGTGAACGTGACCACCGCGATCGGAAAGCACAAAATGCCGTACACGAGGTCCAGCCAGAACTGGCCCTGCGTGAGCGGGGCGAGGATCCGCTTCCAGAGGCCCGCACCCGGCGGGGCCGCCCGGTAGACCGGCCGGCTGCGGGGCCGACGCAGCACGGCCGGAAAGCGAAGCCGCTCGATATCAGCGAACAGGCGTGCAACGAACAGGGTGCCGACGAGGATCAGCAGGCCGACACCGATGACCAGCGTCCCGATCCCCGCGGACAGTCCGGTCACCAGCACGCTGAAACTCACTGTGGCGAGCGGAAACCCGAGCAATACATATCCGGTGTCCACGCCGAGCTGCCGAAGCAGGCCGATTCTCTCGGGCTGCGCCGTGTTCCTCGGCAGGGTGCCGCTGGTCATGGGCTCGACGCTACGCATCTGTCGGATCCACCCCCATCCGGCGCGCCTGCGTGTCCGGGGTAGGGCTGTCCCTACCCTCGGGGACGGCCGGACGAAAAGGCGCGGCGTGTTTCAAAGCCCCAAACTCCTCGCAGCGTCCACCGCCCAACTACCGTCTTTCCGGTGGCAATGTCACGGTCGCGTCTTGCTCGGCTCTGCGCCGTCGGAGCCGTCGCGTTCACGATCGCGGCGGTCACATCGTGCGGGTCGTCGACGCGTCCACCGGCGGCCAGTTCCACGTCGACGACGACTACGCCGGCACCCATCGCCCCACCACCCACGACGGCCGCCGTTGTTCCCACGGGTGACTTCACCCCGGTCGTCCAGATCATCGACGACGCGATCGCGGCACCTCGACTGCCCGGAGCGGTGGTCCAGGTCGGGCACGGCGGAAACATCGTCTTCCGTCAGGCTTTCGGCTCACGCAAGCTGGCCGGCGAACCGGGGCTGGACGGGGCACCCGCCCCTGCCGAACCGATGACCGAGGACACGATCTTCGATCTGGCCTCGCTGTCGAAGTGCCTCACGACGGCTGTCGGCATCCTGCAGCTCTACGAACAGGGCCGGGTTCAGCTCGACGAACCCGTGCAGAGCTACCTGCCCGACTTCAACCCCAACAACGACCCACGCCGTGCGCGGGTCACGGTGCGCATGTTGCTCACCCATACGTCGGGCATCGCGGGAGATCTGAGCCTGGACGGGCCGTGGGGACTGGACAAGCCCGACAAGGCCGAAGGCATCCACCGGGCGCTCGGGGCGTGGGTGGTGTTCGAGCCCGGAGAGCGCTTTCACTACTCCGACATCGGCTTCATCATCCTCGGTGCACTTCTCGAGAAGATCACCGGCGAACCCGAGGACACCTACATTCAGAAGAACGTGTTCGCACCGCTCGGGATGGCAGATACTCGCTATCTCCCTGTCACCAAAGCATGTGGACCACACCAAGTTCGGGGAACCGCGATCGCCCTCGATCCACACGCACCACAAGTCGCCGACTGTCCGGCGGGCACGTGGAACACCGACCTTCTGGCGCGCGTCGCACCCACGGCGCTCGACGAAGACACCCCAGGCCTCAACCCGGACTTCGGGCACCCCCTGCGCGGCACCGTGCACGATCCGACGGCCCGCCGCATGGGCGGAGTGGCGGGCAGCGCCGGGGTGTTCTCGACGGTGAACGACGTCGGCCGGTTCGCGCAAGCGCTGCTCGACCGCCTCGCCGGCCGGCCGAGTTCCTTTCCGCTGAAACAGTCGACCCTGGAATTGATGACGACTCCGCAGCAGCCCGGGCACAACCCGGCTCAGGTCGAGGCGGCCAACAACGCCACCCGCGAAGCGGTCGAGAACACCCCTAACACAACACATCCCCTGCTCGCACCGCACTATCCCGCCATTGCCGGGCAAGACCTCCGCGGATTCGGTTGGGACATCGACACGGAGCAGTCCCGCCCGAGGGGCATGGTGTTTCCGATCGGCAGCTTCGGGCACACCGGCTTCACGGGAGTGACGTTGTGGATGGACCCCGGGTCGGACACCTACGTCGTGGTCCTCGGTAACGTGATCCATCAGCGCGGCGCGCCGCCCATGGCCGGGCTGAGCGGTGAAGTGGCCACGCTGACCGGCCGGGCCTTACATCTGTATGGGACCTAGCTTGCTGCCGCTGAGCCGACCACCCGCCCCTCCGCCAGCACCAACTGCCGCCGAATCAGGAACAGCGGAAACGCCACGCTTACTGCGATCACCGCACTGAGCACGATGTAGATCCACACCTTCGGGATCCCGATCCGACGCGCCTCGACGACCATGAACACGAACGCGGCCAGCCCGAACAGCAGTAGGTCGTTGGTGAGCGAGGACGACGCGTAGTTGGCGTAGCCGCTCAGGAAAAAATCGATCGTGCTCGTACTTTCCGTAGTGAAGTAGCGGATGTTGTTCCACCAGGTCGCAACCAACGCGACTACCGCGATCACGGCATAGACGCCGCACAGAATCTTGTCGTTTCTCGTCAGCTCCGCCATCGTCACGCCTCCCCGTCGGACCGATCAGTCCAGGTCAACCTATCGATCCGGCGGCCGTGCGGGGGCCCGTTTGCGCCCAAAATTGGTGAGTGAGTACTCTCTCACCATGTCATCCGGACGCGACCGGCTCCTGGCCACAGCGCTGAAGCTGTTCGCCGCCAAGGGGTATGCCGCCACGTCGGTGGCTCACATTCAGCAGGCCGCCGGCCTGGCACCCGGCTCGGGGGCGCTCTACAAGCACTTCGGCTCCAAGCGGGAACTGCTCGAGTCCGCGGTCTCGCACCGCATCGACGCGATCGTGAGTGCGCGGGAGCAGTACGACGCGGGCCACCCGAAGACCACCGAGGAGGCGGTCCGTAGCGCCGGGCAATTGATCTGGGCCAATCTGACCCAGAGCGAGGAACTTCTGCGGGTCATGCTGCGGGAACCCGACGAACTCGGCGACCTCGACGAGAAGACGTGGCAGGTCATCACCGACAACGCCTATCAACGATTCGCCGATGAACTGGCCGCGTCGAATCGCTCGGGCCGTACCCAGATCCCCGATCCCGAGGCCACCGCGGCCGTCGCGATCTCCGCACTGTCCTATGCCGCGACGCTGCAGGCGCTGACCAAACGCTCGCCGGGCAACGTCGACAACGATCGCTTCTTCGAGGCCTGGGTCACCCAGACCGTCAGCGTGATCGAACAGCACCGCTCGTAAATCACCGAACATCAACATATTTCAGGAGCAAACCGTGACGTTCTCCATGCAACTGAGCGACGACGTGATCGAGGTCCGCGACTGGGTGCACCAGTTCGCCGCCGAGGTGGTGCGTCCGGCCGCCGCGGAATGGGACGAGCGCGAGGAGACCCCGTGGCCCGTCATCCAGGAGGCCGCCAAGGTCGGGCTGTACTCGCCCGAACTGTTCGCCCAGCAGGCCGCCGAACCCACCGGGCTCGGCATGCTGACCGTGTTCGAGGAGCTCTTCTGGGGTGACGCCGGCATCGCCCTGTCGATCCTCGGTACCGGACTGGCCGCAGCGGCGTTGGCGGGCAACGGAACTCCCGAACAGCTGGGCCGCTGGCTGCCCGAGATGTTCGGCACCGCCGACGCGCCCCACCTGGGCGCATTCTGTTCGTCCGAACCCGATGCGGGATCCGACGTCGGCGCCATCCGCACCCGTGCCCGCTTCGACGAGGCGACCCGCGAGTGGGTGCTCAACGGCACCAAGACCTGGGCCACCAACGGCGGCATCGCCAACGTCCACATCGTGGTCGCCTCGGTCTACCCCGAACTCGGGTCCCGCGGCCAGGCCACGTTCATCATCCCGCCGGACACCCACGGCTTCACGCAGGGCCAGAAGTTCAAGAAGCACGGCATCCGCGCCTCCCACACCGCCGAGGTGGTGCTCGACAACGTCCGCCTGTCCGAGGATCTGATCCTGGGCGGTCGGGAGAAGTTCGAGGAGCGCATCGCCCGCGTGAAGTCGGGCGCCTCCGCCGGCGGCCAGGCAGCGATGAAGACCTTCGAGCGCACCCGGCCCACCGTCGGCGCCATGGCGGTCGGCGTCGCCCGCGCCGCCTACGAATACGCACTCGACTACGCCTGCCAGCGTGAGCAATTCGGCCGCAAGATCGGCGAGTTCCAGGCCGTCGCGTTCAAGCTCGCCGACATGAAGAGTCGTATCGACGCGGCCCGGATGCTGGTGTGGCGCGCGGGTTGGATGGCCCGCAACAACCAGGCATTCGACAACGCCGAGGGCTCGATGGCCAAGCTGGTGGCCAGTGAGACCGCGGTGTACGTGACCGATGAGGCCATCCAGATCCTCGGCGGCAACGGCTACACCCGCGACTACCCGGTCGAGCGGATGCACCGCGACGCCAAGATCTTCACGATCTTCGAGGGCACCAGCGAGATTCAGCGCCTGGTGATCTCCCGGGCCATCACCGGTCTGTCGATCCGGTAGGCAGCAGCGGCTACTTGCCGGTGCGCTCGCGGTGTTTGCACCCGGGCCAGCAGCAGGGTCGCCGCTGCCCTTCCTCCAACTCCTCCTGCGTCCGACGGATCCGTCGCTCGCGCGTCACCTGCTGCTTGGCGTCCTCCACCCAGCAGATGAACTCGTTGCGCGCGAGCGGCGTGATGTCTTTCCACGCGGCCATGGCCGTGTCATTGCCGATCAGCGCCTCACGCAGGTCCGCCGGCAGCTTGTGCACCACTCCACCGGGCACTCGTTGGCCAGTCACCCGGCCAGGTTAAGCCCCTCAGCTCAGCAACACAGTTGCGACACGACATTGCCCTTACCGTGACCTTAGAAGGGCCTTATTTTTCTTAGAGTTGGTGTACGGTGGGTTCCCAGGGGCGGTTGTGAGCACGGCCACACCGTGTCATCGCAGGTCAGAATTTCCCGACCAGCCGCCTCGCAGTGACGGAAAGGAACCCGACATGCAGCCTGCAGCAGCCACCCGGATCGCTCTTGTCACCGGTGCATCGCGGGGTATCGGCGCCGACGTCGCACAGCAGCTCGCCGGCCCGGACACCCACGTCGTCGTCAACTACCGCGAGAAGGCCAAACGCGCCAACACGGTCGTCGACGCCATCCGCCGCGCGGGTGGCCGCGCCTCCACTCTGGGGGCCGACATCACCGACGAGGCTGCCGCCGCCGCGATGATCGAGCGCGTGGGCCGGGAGTTCGGCCGCCTCGACGTCCTGGTGCTCAACGCGTCGACCGGGCTGCAGCTGGGCACCGATCCGGGCTACGCCATGCGGCTGAACCGCGATGCCCAACGCCGGCTGGCCAAGCTGGCGCTGCCGCTGATGCCGGTGGGCGGTCAGATCGTGTTCGTCACCAGCCATCAGGCCCACTTCTACCCGAACAAGGCCGTGCCGAAGGGTTACGCGGCGACCGCTGCAAGCAAGCGCGCCGGCGAGACCGCCCTTTATGCCATGCGTTCGGAATTCGACCGGCGGGGAATCGATTTCACTGTGGTCTCCGGCGAAGTGATGTCCGACCGCGAGTTGGCGACGACCATCGCACGGGCCGCGTCCGCGCCGTACCCGTCCGGGATCGTCTACGCCGGCGGGTCCGACTTTCTGTGCCAGATGTCGGCCTGACCTGTAGCAGAACTACTGCGAAGCAGCGAGATTCGACTGCAGCTGATCGCGGACGGCAGTACCGAGCGTGCTCGTCGTCGCGGTTCCGCCCATATCGGGGGTCAGGACGTCCCCTCCGTGGGCCAGCACGTCTTCGACGGCTTTCAGGACCGCTGCTGCGGCGTCAGGTTCACCCAGATGGTCGAGCATCAATGACGCGCTCCAGATCTGCCCGATCGGATTGGCGATACCACGTCCGGCAATGTCGGGCGCGGAGCCGTGAACCGGCTCGAACAGACTCGGAAATCGCCGTTCCGGGTTGATGTTTCCGCTGGGAGCAATGCCGATGGTGCCGGTGCACGCGGGCCCCAGGTCGGACAGGATGTCACCGAAGAGGTTGCTCGCGACAACCACGTCGAACCAGTCGGGATGCAGGACGAAATTCGCGGCGAGGATGTCGATGTGGAACTTGTCCACCTTGATGTCGGGAAACCGCTCACTCATCTGCCCGACGCGCTCGTCCCAGTACGGCATCGTGATCGAGATACCGTTGCTCTTCGTCGCCGAGGTCAGGTGCCTGTCGGGCCGGTGCTGGGCAAGCTCGAACGCATACTTGAGGATCCGGTCGACGCCGACTCGGGTCATCACCGTCTCTTGCAGTACCGTCTCGCGGTCGGTGCCCTCGAACATCCTGCCACCGATACTCGAGTACTCACCCTCGGTGTTCTCCCGGACGACGACGAAGTCGACGTCGCCGGGCTCTCGGCCGGCCAGCGGACTTCGCACCCCCGGCATCAATTTGACCGGCCGCAGGTTGACGTACTGGTCGAAGTGCCGACGGAACTGCAGGAGGCTGCCCCACAGCGAAATATGATCGGGGACAACGTCCGGCCAACCGACGGCGCCGAAGAAGATCGCGTCGAACCGGCTGAGTTCGTCGAACCACCCGTCGGGCAGCATGGCGCCGGTGTCGGTGAAGTACTCGGCGGACGCGTAATCGAACTGCTCATAGTCGACGGCGAAACCGAAGGCGGCCGCTGCCGACTCCAGCACCTTGAGGCCCTCGGGGACCACTTCCTTACCGATACCGTCGCCCGGGATCACTGCAAGCCGGTGGGTGGTGGTCATTCCGCCACCTTACGTTTCGGCGATTGGCTGCCAACGAAAGCGAGGGGCACCCGGTGTGGGTACCCCTCGCTCGTTGTCGGGTGTCAGCGGCCGTTGCCGAATGTCGGTGTGACGGCGCCAGTGCTCGCATGCTGCTGGATGTCGTGCACCCACTGATGATGGGTGATGTCGGCTTGCGCCGGCGCGGCCAGGCCGACGATGGCGGCGGCGAAACCGGTGGCGATCATGCTCGCAAAACCAAACTTCTTCATGTCGAAGCCCTTCGTCCTGGGCGTTCGAGCCGTGGCGTGAGTGTCGCGGTTCGGACGTCTCGTCCACCGGTTCGGGGAATTCCTACCCGGTCTGGCTCTCACAACGCACTGGTCAAAGCGGTTAATTCCGCTGGCAGAAATTGACCGGCGGTTGGCAGCAATGACCAACCCACAGGTTCGGGCAGGACCTCAGCGCGTCGCGGCCAGGACCGCGAGCTCCGTGCGCGACCGACAGCCCGTCGTCGCCAGCGCCCGGCTGACGTACTTCTTGACGGTGTCCTCGGTCAGGCACAACGTCGTCGAGATCTGCGCGTTGGTCTGCCCGCGGGCCAACAACGCGACCACATCGCGCTGCCGCTGCGGCAGTTGCGCCAGCGGATCCACCCGGGCCGCGGGCATCAGCGGGCGCGCCAGGCCGCGTAGGCGCCGGCACAGTAATCGCAGCGCCGAGGCGTCGCGCGCATCGACCGCGTCCGGGTCCGGATCGAACAGCCCGAGCAGACCGTGCGCGGTACCGCCGATCGGGAACGTGAACGCGTTGCACGACTGCAGGCCGGCCCGGTGCAGAAACTGCTCGACGTAGGCCGCGGCGGACGCGGGCACAGCCAGCTCTCGCAGGCTGACCGACCCCGCCGTATTCAGCTGCTGCAACGCGATCGGGGTGGCGAAGACGTCGTGCCCGCGCCATCTGGCCATGTAGTCGTCCAGCAGCGCATTGTCGTAGTCGGTGGTGATGGGATCGGTATCCGCGAACGCGTCCGCCACGGTCGGTCCGGCGAAGAACGTGACCCCGCGGACGTCGAACACTTCACTGATCGCGTCCACGACCGCCCGTCGGAACTCAGGGAAGTCAGCCGCGTCGTCGCAGGCGTCGAGCACCGCGAACACCTTCTCGTAGTCCGCGACCTGCAGCTCGGCTGTGGCTCGCCTCACCCGACGAGTAAACGACGGCGGGCGCCGAATTGTCCACCTTCGTGCACTGTTGGCGACGGAGCCGCGGGACTAGCTTTCTGGCAAGCACACTTCGCGGCAAGGAGGCCCCGTGTCCCGACTCCGGTTCGGTTATTTCATCGCCCCGTTCCATCGGCCCGGCATCAACCCCACGTTGGCGCTGCACCGGGATCTGGAGTTCGTCGAGCATCTCGACGCCCTCGGGTACGACGAGGTCTGGATCGGTGAGCACCACTCGGCAGGTAGCGAGATCATCAGCTCGCCCGAGGTGTTCATCGCCGCGGCGGCCGCCCGGGCCAAGCGGATCACGTTCGGCACCGGCGTGATCTCGCTGTCGTACCACAACCCGCTGTGGGCAGCCGACCGGCTGATGCTGCTCGACCACCTCACCCACGGCCGCATCATCGGCGGCGTCGGGCCGGGCTCCCTGCCCACCGACTCGGCCATGATCGGGCTGAACCCCACCGACACCCGCGAACTCCTCGAGACCAACCTGGACATCATGGTGCGTCTGCTCGCCGGAGAGACGGTGAGCGCCAAGACCGCCACGCACGAATTGTTCGATGCCAAACTGCAATTGGCCCCGTACTCCGAGGGCGGGATCCCACTGTCGGTCGCTGCAGTAGCGTCTCCGACCGGCGCGCGGCTGGCGGGCAAGCACGGCATCGGGTTGCTGTCGATCGGCGCGACGTTGAGCGAGGCCGGTTTCGACGCACTGGCCCACCACTGGAACATCGCCGAGGAGCGCGCCGCGGCGTTCGGCAGCACGATCGACCGCCGCAACTGGTCGCTGGTCGGACCGTTCCATGTCGCCGAGACCGATGCGCAGGCCCGCGCCGAGGTCCGCCACGGCATCGAGGCGTGGTTCAACTACTTCCAGAAGGTCGCGGCCTTCCCGCAGATGACCATGCCGGGAGACACCATCGACGGAATGATCGACACGATCAACGAACGCGGTGCCGGCGTGATCGGAACGCCGGAACGGGCGCGCGCGCAGGTACAGCGGCTATGTGAGCAGTCGGGCGGTTTCGGATCCATGTTGCAGATGGCCGCGGACTGGGCCAATCCCGCCGCCACCCGACGCTCGGCGGAACTGTTCGCCGAAGAGGTCATGCCGCACTTCCAGGGACAGGCCCAGCCCACCCTGGACGCCGCGGCGCGTGCCGGGCAGGTGCGTGACGGGCTGGCCCAGTCTCAGATCGATGCGATCGCGCATATGGCGCAGAAGTACGAAGCTGAAAAGGCGGACAACTAAACAGGTTTGATGCAGTTGTCGGCGCGCCGTTTCTACCGCTGGGCCGTTTCTCCGTAGGCATCGCGACCCGGAGGTGGAAAACGGCGCGCGCAGCCCCTTCACAGCGCGGCTCCTGAGTACTACATTCGGTAGTAGACAACTCTTAGGGGGCCGGATGCGGTGGCGGGGTGTAAGTCATGTCGAGTTCGCGGTCTTGGACTACGACGAATCGATCAAGTTCTACGACGCGATGTTGGGCTGGCTCGGATACCACAGCTTCTCCTCGCTGAACATGGAGTACCAGTCGATCTACTACATGACGCGATTCCTCAACCCGCACAGCTACATCGGGATTCAGCCCGCATTCACCGGCGACAAGCTCACCCATACCGACCAGGCCGTCGGGATCAACCACATCGCACTGTGGGCCCGAAACCGCAAGGAAGTCGACCGCTTTCATCGCGAGTTCCTGATCGCCCGGGGCATCCCCGTCACCGATGAGCCCAAGGACTACCCGCAATACTGGCCCGGCTATTACGCGGTGTTCTTCGACGACCCGATCAACGGCATCCACTGGGAGTTGGCCTGGGTGCCGAAAGTTCCATCCCCGCGCCAGGCCTGGTCTTTCTACCGGACCATGCGGGCCTTCGGTAAGCAGCGTCCCGACCTCGCAAACTCGGTGCCCGGCATCACGCTGCAGGCGATGCGGACGCTGCCGGGAAAGTGACCGCCGCACTCACGCCAGCGCGACACCCAATTCCTGGGCGAACACCTTGATCATGTGCTGGACCGCAATTTCGTTGCGGCCGATGATCATATGGTCATGCTGACCATGCCGGACACCTTCACCGCACTGCGGCAGCATGGCGAAGTCCTCATCACGCACCGCAGCGTGGACTCCTTCGTAGACCGCGTCATAGCCGGCCCGCATGTCGTCGGTCGTCGCCGGGACTCGGCCCATCCAGCTGTGCCGGACCGTGCAGCGGGTGGGCTCCCCTTCGGGCAGCATGTCGATGATCTCCACGCCGACCGGGCTGTTCGCCAGGATGAGGTTGGGATACACCCAGTAGATGACACCCATGTTGGCCGACGGGTCGAATGAGCCACTCGGATCATCGGAGAGATTCTTGATCCAGTTGAACGGGAAGCCAATTCGGTGATGCTTGCCGAATTCGTCATAAATGGCGGTGTTCGGCAGGGTGTTCTGCCCGATCAGGCTCTCACCGTGGACGAACGGGAAGTGATACCCCTCCGCGAACGCCTCGAGCGCACCTTTCCACGACACTTCCGAGGAGAACTCGCGGTCGGTGTGATAGCCATAGGCCTCGTAGTTCCATTGCGCCAGTTCGGGACCCAGCGGCCCCAAGTGAGCGTCGAGGTCGATGGCCGCATCCGCGGTCAGCACCGCCCAGACGAAGCCGTGACGCTCCTCGGACGGCAGTTCCACCAGTCCGTATTCGGCGGTATCCATCGTGTCGAAGCCGACCTTGCCCGGCACCATGAACAGCTCACCGGTGTTGCGGTAGGTCCATGCGTGATACGGGCAGACGAACCGGGACGCGTTGCCTGATCCACAGGCCGGCATGGCACCGCGGTGACGGCAGTAGTTGAGGAACACGTGGCTGGCGCCGGTGCGGTCCCGGGTGACCAGCAATGAGTCCCCGAGCACGGAGCGGACGACGAAGTCGTTCTTCTCGGCGATCTGAGCCGACGGCACGATCGCCAGCGGGACCCGGCGCAGGATCTGGGATTCCTCGATCTCGGTGATCTTCGGGTCGCGGTAGTAGTGGAGAGGCACCTTCAGCACCCGGTCTGCCATATCCGTCGTCCCCTCGACGGCATGCCGCAGAGCGCGACGGGTCAGTTCTTCATCGGTGCTGCTCACCGGGCCGACAGTCATGAGCTGACCATACAGTGACCATAGACTGTATTGTCAAGATTTTTGTGCCAACCGTGCGACGATCAACGGATGCGCAGGCACGGCTGGTCGGGAGACATTCCCGCCGACGACGACGAAGCCGTCCGCCGCATCATCGGTGCGGCCCGGCAGGCGATCGATGCGCGCGGCACCGTGAGCGTGTCCGAAGTGGCCCAGGCACTCGGGGTGACGCGCCAGACGATCTACCGCTACTTCCCTACGCTGGAGAGCCTGATGGCCGCCACCGCCGTGTCGTCAGTGGACGGCTTCCTCGATCGCCTGGCCGAGCAGCTGGGTTCGATCACCGACCCCAGCGAAGCCGTCGTCGAAGGCATCGCCTACACGGCGGAGCAGATTCCGCACGACCGATATCTCAGCCTGGTCCTGCAGCCCGGCAAGGCCAGCGCGTTCACGGCGGGAGTTACCTCTGACCTCGCCATCGAATTCGGTAAGTCGATTCTGCGCCGATTCGACATCGATTGGGCCACAGTCGGATTCGATGGCGATGCGCTCGATCAGCTGGTCGAGTTCATGCTGAGGATCCTGCAGTCGTTCATCATCGACCCGGGTGGACCATCGCGCCACGACAGAGGACTGCGTACCTACCTACGAGACTGGGTGGCGCCGGCAGTGTCGGCCCGTACGACCTATCCGTCGTCGCCGGCCCCGTGATTCGGATTGGTGCAGATGGTGCCTTCACACGGCACGTCTGAGCCGTCACCGTTCGGGTTGGGCATCACCGCCCCGCCGTTCTCATCCGGATTGTCACCAGCCCCGTGATTCGGATTGGTGCAGATCGTGCCTTCACACGGCACGTCTGAGCCGTCACCGTTCGGGTTGGGCATCACCGCCCCACCGTTCTCATCCGGATTGTCACCAGCCCCGTGATTCGGATTGGTGCAGATCGTGCCCTCACACGGCACCATCGAGCCATCCTCATTCGGATTGGGCATCATCCGCTGCGTCGTTTGCCCAGGCCCGGCGGGCGCCGGCGCGGTAGCCGGAGATTTGACCGGGCCATGCTGACTGGACGTGGACTCGGCAGGGACGGGGCTGGTGGTCGGGGCCTGATCAGTCGACGAGCTGCTGCATGCGGCGGCACCAAAGACCGCCAGTGCAGCCGCGGCTGCGGCCATACGTTGCACGAGCTTCATGAGCGCGACGGTATCAGCTAACTACAAAACACACTGCCGATTGCCGGTAAACTTCCGAACAAAGAACCGAACGGGTGGTTTCACAACCCAATTCGGGATCAGATCGGACGAGACCACAGCGCGACCCGGTCTTATACAGCAACCGACGAGATCCCCACTGGGATCTGAGCCACGCCGCGCGAGATAACAAGCGGTCACCCGCCACGCTTTCGAATAACTGTTGAATTGTCAACAACCTTCGTACCCGACGCACCGTCAAGCGCGCGGATGCTGTGACCAATCACCTTGGGTCGCAACATGGAACATCGCCTGCAGCCAATACGTTGCCACCGTCATCAAGTTGGATTCCTTCTGGCAGTGGACGAACCGATCATGCACCGACACATTGCGGGCTCATTCGTCCCACCACTTTCGAACCCAGCAACGTACGCCGATATCCGCTGGGTTCATGTCGGATGTCCGTAGCGCAGGCGTACGCTCACCCACGTGGTCGACCTCTCGTATGTCATCGCCGGATCCGAAGCCACCGGCGGCGCCGGCCTGCAAGCCGACCTGCGCACGTTCCAGGAGTTCGGCACCTACGGTGTGGGCACGGTGACCTGCATCGTGTCGTTCGACCCCAAGGCGGACTGGGGCCACCGGTTCGTCCCGGTCGATCCACAGGTCATCGCCGATCAGATCGAGGCGGCGACATCGGCGTACAACCTCGATGTCGTCAAGATCGGCATGCTCGGCACCCCCGCAACCATCGACGTCGTCGCCGAGGCTCTCGCCCAGCAATCGTGGCGGCACATCGTCGTCGACCCCGTCCTGATCTGCAAAGGACAAGAGCCCGGTGCGGCTCTCGATACCGACACCGCACTGCGCAGCCAGATCCTGCCGCTGGCGACGGTCACCACGCCGAACCTGTTCGAGGCACGCACCCTCGCCGGGATGGACGACATCTCCTCCATCGACGATCTCGTCGAGGCAGCCCGGCGCATCGCCGACCTCGGGCCCACGTATGTCCTGGTGAAGGGCGGGGTCGAATTTCCCGGCGACGACGCGGTCGATGTTCTCTTCGACGGCAAGGACGCCGAGGTTCTACGTGCGCCGAAGGTCGGCGACGCCCGCGTCGCCGGTGCGGGATGCACGCTGGCGGCAGCGATCACCGCCGCCCTGGCCAAGGGATCCAGTGTCCCGGAGGCGGTGCGCCTGGCCAAGGACTTCACCACCGCCGGAATCGTCGACCGGATCAGCGGCAATGCTCCGTTCGACACGGTGTGGCAGGGTGCGGGCCGCGCACCTCGCTGATGCCGGTCACCTGGGCGCGATGTCCAACGCCCCGGCCAGGGATTCGTAGATCCTGAACGTGTCCTCGTCATAAACCTGCAGCAGAACCTCGGGCATCTGGGGGTGCGGCGCCGAGTGCTCACCTACCACCTGGATCTGCACGTGATTCGCCCCGGCCGCCAGATGCGCGCGCAATCCGTGCGCAACCGTCGCCGCGTCACCGTGGACGGCGAGCTGGTCGATCAACCGGTCGCTGCCGTCGCCGGCCAGATCCTCATCCGTGAAGCCGAGTCGCCGTAAGTTGTTGGTGTAGTTCACCAATCCGAGGTACGGATGCTTGATTCGCGGACGGGCGAGAGCCCGGGCCCGTTCAGGGTCGGACTCCAGAACCACCTTCTGCTCAGGCGCCAATAGCCGCTGAGACCCGAGCGCCGCCCGCGCCCGCCGGGAGTGCTCGGGCGTGACGAGGTACGGCACTGAACCGGCCGCCCGCTCCGTCGCCAGCGCCAGCATCTTGGGCCCCAGTGCGGCAAGCATCCGCTTCTCGCGGGGAATGCCGTGCTCATCAAGACCATCGAGGAACCCGTTCAGGGCAGCCATCGGGCTGCGGTAATTGCCGACCTGTTCAGGGTGTCCCACGCCGAGGCCCAACAGCAGGCGGTCCGGATATGACCGCTGGACACGGCGGTACGCTGCTGCCAACGTGACCGCATCACCGCGGTAGATGTTGTAGATGCTGCTGGCCACCACCAAATGGTCCGTGGCGCCGAGCAGTTCATCGATGCCCGACAGGTCAGGTTCCGGGCCACCCAGCCACAGCGTCGTGTAGCCCAGGCCCTCGATCTGCTTTGCCATCTCGGGCGTTGTGGCATATGCCGGTTGCCAGACACCGAATTCACCGAGATTCACTGCATACCTCCAGTCACGCGTCGTTACGTCACGAGCGTGCCTGGATAAAAATGGACCAGCAAGTCCAAACAACTTCTACCAACTCGCGGGTGCGATCAGTCGAAGGAGTCGGCCAGGCCATAGCCTTGAAGCAGGGGACGCCGACGACAAGGAGAATGACATGTTGATCCACCCGTGGGACGCCGCACTCGGCGAGGCCGAATGGCAGAGCTGGCTGGCCGGCACCGATCGGTTCGGGATTCTCGCGGTCAACAACGTCGACCCGGCCGCCGCACCGCCGATGGTGCCCACGCACTTCACTCACATCGGCCGCGAGCTGCTTATGCACCTGGCCCGGCCCAACCCGGTCTGGCCACACCTGGAGGCCGCCGCCGAGGTACGCCTGACGGTGATCGGCGACTACGCCTATATCCCCACCTACTGGCGTGCGAAAGCCGGTGGGCCCGACGAGGATGGGGTGCCGACCAGCTACTACTCCTCGGTGCAGTTCGTCTGTCGCCCAACGATTATCGATGATCCCGAGGGCAAGGCCCGCATCCTGGCCACTCAGCTCGACGATTTCCAGCCCGAAGGACGCCATGCCGACGTCGCAGTCGGCGAAGACCCGTACGGGCGCATGCTGCCCGGCATTCGCGGCATACGTCTCGAAGTCCTGCGCGTGGAAGCCAAGTTCAAGTACGACGATGCCAATCCGGTCGAGCACCGCGAGCGCGTCATCGCCAACCTCGAAGAGCGCCGACACGGCCTGGACACCGCCGCCGCGGCCCAGCAGCGCCGTCGCCTGGCTGCGATCGGCGACTGGAAGCTCAGGCGGAAGGAAACCTGAAGATGAGGCCGTCGAGCAGGCGTCGCACCTCATTGAGCCGCGCCCGCACCACGCTTTGATGATGAAGGGCTCCTGGACGCCCCTCGTTGACACGTTCATCGATGGCCGTCAATTGTTCTTGGAGGTCGACCATTTCGGCCTCTAGGAGCACCATGAACTCCTGCGCCTGACGGACGTCGGCACTGTGGCGCACCGCCAGATTCGGAAGAGCAGCCGGCAGTGCCACCGGCCGAAGCCAGAGTGGATCAACAGGGTCTGCGGTCATCGTCCCACGGTCTCAGCACCCGTCGCCGATCCAGTTTCCCGGCAGTATCCGTCCGGTAAGGAGCCGTTCACACTGTCGTCAGGCGGTGTGTGAGTTCTACCGGAGCAGCGCACTGGCAATGTCGGCGAAGTGCTTTCGCACCGCCGCCTCGTCCATGTCGAGGATGAGCCGGGAGATTGCCCCGTCATAGACCGTGACCAGCGCCCGCGCCATCTCGTCCGGCGTGGGTAGCGACGCCGGAAGGTCCGGTGCCCGATCGCGGATGTGGTCAGCGAGCATGCGGGCGAAGCCCTCGCGCATCTGCGACCGTTCTGTCGCGAGTTCCAGCTGCACCTCTGGCCGGCGGGCGGCGTACAGGACAAAATCTGTGTTGATCAGCAGCCAGTCCCGGTCGATCGGCAGACCCTGCGCCCAGGCCTGGATCGTGGCCTCGACCGTGTTGAACGGTTCGGCAGCCAGGAATCCGATGGTGTACTCGGCGGCCTGACGTGACTGCTCGCGATAAAGCGCAAGGAACAATTCATCGAGAGTTCCGAAGTTCGAGTAGAACGCCCCCTTGGTATACCCCGAAGCCTGACAGATGTCGTCGATTCGGGTGCGCCCGAACCCTTTTGAGGCAAACACCGAGAACGCGGCTTCCAGCAGCCGCTGACGGGTCTCGACGCGTCGGCGTGTCATCGGCCGTGACTGTTCGACCGATCGACCGTCGTCCTTTTCCACGGGTTCATGATACCTTTTAGAATCCGATACCAAAAGGTATCAAACTTGGTGGGGGAATGACTGAGGGGTGACTTGATGCTGCAGAAGACAATTGGCGCCGCGACATGCGCCATCGCGATGCTTTTCGTGGCGGCTACGCCGACCGCGAGCGCAACGCCCGGCGCGGAAGCTCGGACGGGTACCTGCCAGCGTTGGCAGATCACCACGGTGGCCAGTGGACTGGGCGCTCTGGAGAACCTCGAACCGGACGGCCGCGGCGGGTTCTACCTGAGCGCGATCAACGACGGTCGACTACTCCATGTCGATGATCACGGAACCAGCTCCACGGTGCTGTCTGGTCTCGATCATCCAGCGGGCCTAAGGCTTTCGGGCAACAGCCTGTACTTCCTGACCGGAAACAACCCCGGCACGGCGCGCGGCACGCTGCAACGCCTGGACGTGCACACGGGTGAATCGACGACGTTGCTCACCGGGCTGCCCGCGCCGAATGGTCTGCTGTTCCTCCCGGACGGTGATCTGATCTTCTCGCAACTGACCGTCCCGCCCCGGGGAATCGACCGCTACAGCCCCGCCACCGGACGGCACACGAAGTCCTGGTCCGGCACCCCGTTACCCAACGGACTCGCACTAACTCCCGACCGCAGCGCGCTCTATACCGAGAATGTAGCCCTGTCAACGGTTTTGCGGCTCCCACTCGACAAGCCAAACGCCACCGCGACAGTGGCACGTCTGCCCGGCCTGATCGCAGGCTCCGACGACATGCAGGCGACCCGTGACGGAACGTTGTACGTGGCCGGCGATACCGCGGGCGAGGTCTACGCAGTGAACCCCGACACCGGCCGCATCTGCACGATAGCCAAAGGGCTCAGCCAACTTTCCCTGCCGCCCAACGGACCCACTTCGGTGCGGGTAGGCCCGGGGCCCGACGGCAATGCCCTGTATGTCACGGCCATCGACGGCAAACTGCGGCGGCTGCAACCCCCGGCCGGGACGGACCTCACGCCGGTCACATGATCGGGAGCACCGCGATCGCCTCGATCTCGACGAGTTGATCGGGGTACCCGAGGACTGCCACACCCAATAGCGTGCTCGGCGGCCGATGGTCGGCGAAAGCCGACACCACCTCGTCCCACGCCGCGACGAGGTCGTCACGCTGACCACTGGCGACGTAGATCGTCGTCTTCACCACGTCGCGTAACTGGGCACCGCACTCCTGCAAGGTAATCCGGAGATTGCCCATTGCCTGGCGGGCCTGGGCGGCGATGTCACCGGGAGCGACGACCTGCCCCCCCATCGTCGAGTGGGCAGGCGCCGGCGGTGAAGATCATGCCGTTTCCGGGTGTGATCGCCGCGTAGGCGTAAGGCACGCCCGCGAACAACCGAGAACCCCGCACCAGCTCGATGGCCATGCCCCAGTGTCGCAGTCCGTCCAACCCTCGGTGGGGTGGAACGAAGCAGTGACCGTTACCTTTCTGCGCTGATGTCTGCCCCGCGATGCATTTCATAGCTGCTGCGGGCGCCACCGGGAAACTCGACGAACTCCACCGCGGTGCCATCGGGGTCGTTGACGAAGAACATCCGGACGCGGTCGATCGGGAACGGCTCCTGAACGGGCTGAAAGCCCGCGTCGATCACGGCGCGATAGGTGGCGTCGAGATCGGTGACCGACAATGCGATGTTCTGGTTGCCGACGATTCCTCGTTTCCCGGGTCCAGGCGGGGTCGACGAACCGAGGCTGACCAGTTCGAGCATGACTCCGCCCACCACTCCCCCGACCACACGGCCTTCCTGTTGGCGAGAGGAGTGCAGGACCGCGTCGAACGGCTCACCCGAAATCAACTGGTCGAACACCACATCCATGCCCAACAGGCCACGGTAGAAGCCCAGGGCCCGGTCCATGTCGGTCACGCCGACGACCAGATGGCAGAAACGTAGGTCACTCAACATGGTGTTCCTCGACTTCCTCGTCAGCGCTTGATCATATGAGTTTGCGTGCCAAAATCCGGGCAGACCCTGCTCGCCGGCGGCGGAGCCGGTTCCTTCCGCTAGTTTCCGAACCCGGCCAAATCGCTTGGTCACCCTTGTAGCTTCGGAATTGGAGACCGAAAAGCACGAGCGAACAAGGAGGAAGACCAATGACGAATCGTTCAGGAAGTGCGTTCTCCCGACGCACGTTCATCCGCGGCGCCGCATTCACGGTGCCCGTAGTGGGCGCTGCGGTGCTCGCACCAAGTGCCCTGGCGGCACCACAGGAATGCGGTGATCCATCCGGCAAGGTCGGCAATTGCGCGGCTCACCTGCCGCAGGAGTTCACCTCGACGAGCTTCAGCACGACGGCCATCGCCGGCGGGACCAACTACTCGATCCTGTTCAGCACGAACATCAGACGCGGTCCGCTGATCCCGTCCGGCACCACCGGCTATCGCATCAGAAGTGTCAGCGTGTCCGGCACCAAACTCGACGGCGCCCCGTTCTACCTGACGCCGGGAATCGGTGAGGTCGGCCCGAGGTTGCTCAACGCCCGGTCCGGGTCGTCCCTGGGCTTCGCCCTCGATGTGCCGTGGGATGCGAACCAGCTCGTGCGTTCGTTCCTCTACACCTACGACGTCGAGTTCCTCACCGGGCTGACGGTCAATCAGACCTGCCGTTACACGACGACGATGACGCTGCGCGACAACGGCATGACCCTCGGCGGGGTCGGATCGGTCGACTTCACCACACCGATGCTCGCTGAGTGCGAGGCGGAGGCTCCCCCGCCCCAGTAGGCCGCTCTACCCGTGCGCCTTGCGAACCAGGTCGATGGCGTACTGGTTGACGAAGGTTCCCGCAGAGGCCTCGCCGGTACCGCACGCGCCGTCGGACTCGCCGGGACGCTTCACCCACAGGAACGCGTCGACATTGCCGTTTCCGGTTGCCGTGGTCGGTGCCGCGCCGAGGGCCCGACCGCTCGGGTTGCACCAGTACATCTCGCCTTCGGCCGGTCCGGCACCGTTACGCGAGGTGTCGATGACGTAGGGCTTGCCACCCGTCTGGCCCGAAATCGCGTCGCCGTAACCGATTTCCTCTTCGGTGGTGAAGAAGTTCGCGGTGTTGAGGCTGAATCCGCGCGCCTTGGCGACGCCGACGCGGTTGAGCCTGTTGGCCATCTCGTCAGCGGCCGTCCACCGGGAGTGCCCCGCATCGACGTACACGGCGGTGCCCGGATTGCGGGTCAGCGTGTCGACGGCGTAGCTCATCAGGTTGTAGCGCTCCTCGCGCTGATCACCCGACAGGCAGTCCGCCATGGCGAGCGCGTCGGGTTCGAGGATGACCGCGGCCGGCCCTCCGCCGATGGCGCCGGCGACACCGTCGATCCAGCCCTTGTACGCAGCAGCAGACCCGAAGCCGCCCGCGGCATAGCTACCGCAGTCGCGGTGCGGGATGCCGTAGAGCGCCAGGATCGGCATGGTGCCGGCGGCCTGTGCCGCGGCGATGTACTTGGCGTCCACCGCAGGGCTGGAGACGTTGTCCATCCAGTACGCGGTGGGGGTGTTGGCGATCGCCTGCAGTTCAGGGCTCGGGTTGCCCTGCGCGGCGCGCGCGGCCTTCGACGAGGGGTTGACGTAGAACGAGTGCCCCTCGAGCGGGTTGCCGTCGCTGGCCAGACGGACCGTCGGCCCCGGAGCAGTAGCGAGGCCCGCGGCGACCACCGAGGCGACTGTCAGAAAGGGAGCGATCGACCGCGCGACTGCGCCAACGGCTGAGGACATCACCTCAGGGAAAGTAATGGGGCGACGCGATTAGCGCCAGTCGCTCCCCGACGGGATGGCCCGTCAAGCCTCGATCCGATGCGCGCCGGACGGGTCGAGCGTCCGGGTGTAGAAGTGCATCCGCTCGCGTAACTCGGCAGGGTTGATACCGAATTCCTCGGGCCGGTATCGGTGCGCGCCCTTTCCGCCGCGGGGTTGGGCGCGGTGATGCTCGGCCAGCATTCCCGCGATGTCCGGTGGCTCCATCTGCGCCGCGGCGTAGATACCCCGCACCGTCGCCTCCGGGTCGGCCACCAGGTCGCGGTACTGGACGTCGAGCCAGGTGACAGTGGACGCCGCGGCCCGGGCATCGAGGGCGCGGCGCAGCCACAGTTCCGTCTGCGCGGTCTGAAACCGGCCCACGTCGACCCCGTCGACGTCGTCACTGTAAGTGGACCGGTACGTCGCGAACAGGCTCGCGCCCGACGCCACCGTCTCCACGATGTCGCGGTGCAACTGCACGATGCAGGCGCCCGGATACGTCGCGATGACATGGCGGAGCTCGGCGGTGTGGGCCGGCGCTTTCAGGACCCAACGGCGACCATCCCCGGCGTCGAGGATCTGCAGCATCCGCCGGTGCTGAGCGTACTCGGCGGCGAAGTCCTGGCCGGCGAGCCAGGACGCGTAGCCATCGAGGCGCGTGGTGGCGGTGAAGCCCCAGTTGCGCAGGGTGGTGCCCATGCCGAGCACGCACTCCTCGGGCAGATTCGGGCCGGAGTCGTGCACGGCCGCCATCGTGGGGTTGAGAACGTGCAGCAGGTACTGGCCGGCGGCGGACGCCTCGAGGCGGCGGACGCGTTCGTCGCCGTCGAGGTCGCCGGGTAGCCGCCACGGCGCACCCAGCTCGGCGGGCAGCGGCGCGCGGAATCGGGGGTCGCGGTCGAGTAGCCGGTACAAGAAGGTGGTGCCGGTGCGCCAGCCGCCGGTGATGATCACCGGGGGCAGCAGCGGACGGTGCTCGGCGCTGGGATGTTCCTTCAGATACCGCGCCATCGCGATCCGGGCTGCAAGCCGCCCGGACGCGGTTCGCTGGGCGGTCAACGCGCCGAGGGCGTTGAGCCGTCCGTCCTCCTCGGCCGAGGCCAGGTACTGCTCCACACCCGGACGCCACTCGCCGGGGTCGCCCAGAATGCCCACGCCGGCACCACGGGTGCCGCGGTCGATGACGATGTCGATGGCGTCGGCACCGAGCTGGTAGCGGTCCGGGCGTGCGGCCCGATCCTGCTCGGCCGCCGCGTAGGCGTTCAACGCCTCCGGTGTGCGGGCGGGCGCGATCCAGCCGGTCATGCGCGCTCCGCCAGATCGGTCAGGGACACGATGCGCGTCGTGGGCAGGTCGGGCTGCTGTTCGGGTTGCAGGAACCGCATCACGACGATGCCGAACGCGCGGCCCTCACTGTCGATCCAGTCCCCGGCGGCCGGCCCAGGATCGGTGGCCGAGACCACGAACCGGTAGCGGCCACCATCGAGGTTCGCGGTGGCACCGGTGTAGGAGACCCGCCGGTGCCGGTAATCGAGCGAGTTGAGAAATCTGCTGTACGCCAAGATGTTCCAGTACCGGCACGGCACCAGATCGCCTTCGATGAGCAGCGCTTCGTCGGGACCCAGCTGCCAGACGCCGCGCAGATAGTGGATGGCCGGTTCGGTGAACACCGCTCCCCCGGCCATCTCGGTCCAGTGGTGCAACTGGTTCGGCGACTCGCGATCGGCGGCCACCGCGCCATGCCAGATGCGCGGCAGCACGGCAATGGCCGCCGAGGCTTTCGCCAGGTGCTTGCCGAACCTCAACGGGTCGATCGCCGCCGGGACCGGGGCCGGCTCGGCCGGCTCGATGGCACACCACCCGATGCGATCGGCCTGCGCGTCATTGTGGAAGTGACGCACCCAGATGACGATCGCGCGATCGGGCAGGTCCAGCCAGTCGTTCGCCTGACGGTCACCGCCGACCGTCACCTGGTAATCACCGTTGGCGTCGAACGTGATTGCATCACTGTCGATCCGGGAGTTCGCCTTGGCGGCCGCCCCGCCCGAACCGGAATAGGCGGTGATCGACACGTACGCGGCGTCGCCGCGATTGCCACGGATCAGGTAGCGGCCGCCGGGGCGGACATCAGCGACCCAGTACTGGAAGTCGGGGTTGTCCATCAGGAATTTCTGACGCCAGCCGTTGAATGCGACGAACTCAGGCTTGTCGCGATCAACTTCCCAGCGGCCCAGTTGATTTGACACTGCCCGCAACAGGGCGCGGAATCCGTCGGCGCGTTCAGATTCCGGCAGACCGGCGGTGTCTGCCGCGAGTTGCGCACCGGCCGTGCGCAATCCGTCGACGAACGCGGTCCACGCCGCGACCTCGGGACGAGCCCGGTCTGCGTCACCTTCACTGGGCGCGGTCACTGGGCATCCCCTCACAATCCGGAAGCGGTTGCTTCCCGAATTGGATCGTGCTCGCTATGCTCACGGAATGTCAAGGCCGTACCGTGGCCAGGCCGCCGAAGCACGGTCGGCGGACCGCCGCGCCCGACTGATCCAGGCAGGCGCCAACCTGGTCGGCACCCAAGGGGTCGCCGCCATGACCATGCGCGCCGTCTGCCGCGAGGCAGAGCTCAGCCAGAAGTTCTTCTACGAGAGCTTCACCGACACCGACGACCTGCTCCGCGAGGTCTACCGCAGCACGTTCGAGCACGCGCGCCAGGTCATCTATACCGCCGCCGACCCGGACGCCGATCTGCCCGCCCGGACCCGCGCGGGCGTCGGAGCAGCAGCGCAACTGGCCAAAGCCGATCCCCGGATCTGCCGAATCCTGTTGGTGGAGCCGATCGCTGACGTCAGGCTTCGCCATTTCGTACGAGACGCCGTCGGGGCGATGAGTGGACTGACTGCCCCGACCGATCGCGCGGACACCGCCGCGGCGGCGCGGGTCAAGATGCAGTACGCCACCGTTTTCGGCGCCATCATCTCGCTGTTCATCGAATGGACGGAAGGCAACCTCGGTTCCGACGACGACGTGTTCGTCGACCACGTCAGCGCCATGCTGTTGTCGTCGCCGTTGTTCGACAACGCCGTTCAGGCAGTTCCCTCGGCCGGCCAGCCCGCCAGAACCCCTCGGATCAACCGGTCTAGCTGATCGGCGTTGTCCACCAGCGGTTGTCCGATGACGAACGTCATCATCACGCCGTTCACGAACGAGAACAGGGTTTTGGCCTGCTCGTCGATGACCTCGGGCGCCATCGGATTCTCGTCCGTGGCATGCCATTCCGTCACGACTGCGCGCGCAACCCCGTAGAACCCCTCGACGGACGCGCTCAGCGTTGCCGCCAGTTCATCGTCACGGCCGGCCTGCAGGGCCAACTCGTAGCGGGCCTTGGCCCGGGTGAGCCATGGTTCGGTCGCCGAATACATGACCAGTGTGGCGAACCCGAGTGTGCCGGCGAACTCCGTCGGATCGGCATCGGTGAGCTCGGTGAGCAGGGAGAGGTCGGCGAGGTCGAGTTCGTTGAGGCGTGCGGCAATCGCGTGCATCAGCGCATCTCGGGTCCGGAAGTAGAACGACGTCGTGCCGTCGGGAACCTCGGCCTTCTTGTCGACCTTGGGGTGACTGACGCCGCGCGACCCGTCCTTGCCGAGCAGTTCGATGGCAGCGTCAGCCAGTTCGCGGCGACGCTGGGCGGCGTTGTACTTCCTGCGTTCAGCGATGCCCGCAGTGTATCGAGCGGGCGTTCGAGGACCCGGGAACCCGCCCGACCGTCAGAACTGCCCGCAGTTGGGTGTGGTGGGTTCTCCGTTGAAGCGGGCGGCGATCCACTGCATGGCCGGCTCTCCGTCCACGAGCATGGGGAGCGCGTGGTTGATCACCAGCTTGTTGAGGAACGGCGGTTCCTCGTTGGTGCGGAATTCAACGTCGGCGCCCTGCGCGCACCAGTCCCGGCCCAGCTGGTTGGCCGCGGTCCACGGCACCAGCGGGTCATAGCGGTTGCTGTTGATCAGCACCGGCGCGTTCGGCTTGAACCGGCCGAGCTTCTGCAGGTCGAACAAGCTGCTGAACGGTTCCTCGTTGACGAGTTTGTTGATGTCCTCGTTGAAGTAGGGCTGCAGGTGCCGGAAGGCGAAGTCGACGATCGTCTGCCCCACACACTGGCGTGACACCGACTCGAGCATATCCTTGCCGCGCTGGGTGAGCTTCGACCGGATGGCGTCGGCGGCTTCCGGGTAGGCGGCGATGACGCCGTTGAGTGCATAGCCGACGACGCCCACGAGCGCACTACCGTCGGCGTAGGGCAGCAGTTCCTTGAGGTCGGCCGGCGGCGCACCAGCATAGGTGCCGACGATGTTCAGTTCGGGTGCGTAGGCCGAGGCCAGCTCCGCCGCCGACGCGGTTGCCCCACCGCCCTGCGAATATCCCCAAAATGCCACGGGGCCATGCGGATCCAGCGATGTCTCGGGCAATTTCATGGCGGCGCGAGCGGCGTCGAGGACGGCGTGGCCTTCGGCCAGGCGGTTCACGTAGGTGTGCATCGAGTCGGTGCCGAGACCCTGGTAGTCGGTCATCAGGATGGCAAAGCCGCGGGCCACCAAGGTCGCGACGAACGCCTCCTCGTAGTTGACCATGATGTCCCAGCCACCCGAGTAGTGGATGCCCTGGTTGAACTGGCGCGACGGTGCGCACTGATTGCCCTGCCCCTGAGTGCCGGGGGCATAGACGATCAGCGGGCGCGGCCCCTTTCCGGGCCAGTCGTTGTCCGGTTCGAAGTAGGTGCCGGTCACGGCGATCGGATTGTTCCGAGAGTCGATGCTGCGGTACATGATCCGGGTTCCGGTCGCCATGATGGCGCCCAGCTGACCGGACGGCTCGAGCACCAGCCGGCTCGGTTCGGTGCGGATCACATCGCCGGGCGCACCGGCCGGCAGCGGGTCCGGCGGGAGATAGAAATCGGCGTACTGCGGCTCGTCCCCCGTGTCGGCAAAGGCCACCGTCGTAGATCCGACGAGCGACCCGATGATCAGCATGAGGACGACCACAATCCCCCCGGCATTGCGCATTACCGGACAGTAACAAGAAACTGTCTCGTTCTGCCACTTTTCCTCTAAGTAACTAGAGAAATACAGCAAACCTGCAGGTGATAGCGGTGCCCGCCCCTGACCTGAGTAGCTTCCGTCTCGGTCAGAGAGGATGGACGCCATGAACGCGAACCCGCATGGACCCGGCACCGCGAATCGCTCGGCATACCGAACGATTCACCTCCTGCTACTGGCCGGCCTGCTCACGATGGCGTTCATATGGGGTCCCGGAGCCGGTCGCGCGCAGGCCGCCCCGGCGTCGTCAGCCGGGGACGTTCTCTCCATCGGCGACCCCGCGGCGCCGGGCCAGATCGACCTCTACCTGGACCCGCTGTGCCCCTACAGCGGGAAGATGGTGCGCGACCAGGGCGCCGAGATCGGCCGGCGCATCGAGGACGGCAAGCTCCACATCAATCTGCGTCTCGTCAACTTCCTCGAAAAGTATTCGGCGAGCGGCAATTACGACAGCCGCGCCATTTATGCCGCCCACATCGTCGGCGACCACTCGCAATCGAGCGACGTCACCTGGAAGTTCGTCGAGCAGATCTTCGCCGCCGATCAACAGCCGAAAGAGGAAGGCGAGACGGATCTGAGCAACGATCAGCTGGCCGGGTTGGCCGACCGCGCCGGCGCACCGCCGTCAGCCCAGGACATGATCAAGCTCGGTCTCCCGATTCCCTACGACGGCCACACCATCGGGGCGAACAACCTTCCGCTGCTGCGAGCATTCCCCGATCCCGGGGTGCCGCTGGTGGCCATCGACGGCGAAGCGGTCGACGGAAACTCCGACTGGCTCGATCTGCTTCCCCACTGATCGTCGAGACCTAGTCCAACTAGACTAAGTCCAGTAGGGTGGCTTCATGTCGACGGTCAACATCCACGATGCGAAGACACACCTGTCGCAACTACTCACGCGCGTCGAAAACGGCGAGAAGATCACGATCGCGAGGGCGGGCAAACCGGTGGCAGACCTGGTCCCACATACGCGCATCGACATCGCATTCGGTGGGCTGGCCGGCCAATTCGGTTACGACACCGAACACTTCGACGACGTCGACACCGACCTCAACGCCTTGTTCGGCATCGAATGAGGGGCGTGTTGGTGGACACCCACGTCCTGATCTGGCTACTCGAAGACAACCCGCGCTTGGGGGCTGCGGCGCGCGATCGCATCGCGCAAAGCCCCGCGGTGTTCGTCTCCGCGGCCAGCACGTGGGAGCTGGGCATCAAGGCGGCGATCCGCAAGATCACCCTGCCCGACGCCCTCGACGATGCGATCGTCCGATCCGGCCTACAGGACCTCCCCATTACGCGACGCCACGCCCTCGCCTCAGACATCACCGCGCTGCCGCACAAGGATCCGTTCGATGCGATGCTGCTCGCCCAGGCGACCGTCGAGAGCCTCACCCTGCTCACTGCCGACGCGAAGCTACTCGCGGCAGTACCCGAGGCGGTCGACGCCAGGAAGTGAGGGTTTCGCTATCGCGCCGTGCCGATCGGCGGCAGCGACCCGATGGCGTCGATCTGATCGCGCTGGGCGGCGAGGGTGTCGGCGAGGAACGTCCGGGCGATGAGCAGGAGTTCAGCGATCTTCGGGTGCGCAAGGGTGTAGTACACCGCGTTGCCGGCCCGGTGTCCGCTGACCACGTGATGGCGCTTGAGAACCGCGAGGTGCTGTGACAGCAGGGTCGGTTCGATATCGCTGGCGGCCAGGATCTCGCTGACCGGAGTCGGGCCGTCGCGCATCGACAGGATCTCCAGCACCCGGATCCGGGCCGGATGCGCCAGCGCCTTGAACAGGTTGGCCTTGATCTCGTACAACGGCCGCTCGGGACCATCTAGGACGCTGTCGGTCACCGCTGCCCCAATGATTGATGGATTGATGAAATTCGCAATCCATGATACCGAGCGTTACCCTGCTGCAATGCCCACCGGCCAAGCCTCCCGCACAAAACCGGGCCCGCTGCAGTACATCGCGTACTGCTACGGCAAGCGGCTACCCGACTCCATGCGCGAGTGGGTGGCCAACGACCTTGCAGGTCCCGGCGCCACCGTCCGGATGATGGTCCGTGTCGCGATCCCGGCAATCCTGGTTCTGGCGCCGATCTGGTTCATCCCGATGTCGCTCTACCTGCACGCCAGCATGACCGTGCCGATCTTCATCCCGTTCGTCTACTTCTCCCATGCCCTGAACAAGGTGTGGCGGCGTCACATGCTCGTCAAGCACGGGCTGAACCCCGCCCTCATCGACGAGCTCTCGCGCAAGAAGAACGCGCACATCCACCAGGCCTACGCCGAACGCTACGGCCCCCGGACGGGGCCGAGGAGCAGCGGCGACATCTGACCGCCGGTTACGGCTGCAGGGTGCACAACGTCAGAGCGAAGGCGGGTGCAGCAGCCGTCGCGACGACGATGAGCACCATCGCCAGGGACTGTGGGCGCCACCAGATCGCCCGCTGAGGTTGCAGGAGTCGGGCGACCCGGTCGGCCACCGCCGTCCCCGCCGCCGCCAGCACGCCGTCGGGGAGCCGATGCCGGGTACTCAATGCGACGAGGCTGGCCAACAGCGGCTCACGACCGTGTCTGCGGGTGGCCGCGTCGTCGGCGCACATCTCCAGTAACGCCGGCACCGACCGGGCCGCCGCCCGCATCAGGGGCAGCCGCGGCAGCGCCGCGGCGAGGGTGTTCAGCGTCGCGATGACGTGATGATGGCGGCCCCGCAGGTGCGCTCGCTCGTGGGCAAGGACCGCTGCGAGCGCGGGCGGCCTCAGCAACTCCAACGCAGCCGTCGTGACGACGATCGCGCGGTGCCGGCCGCCGGACACGCAGTATGCCGCGGGCTGGTCGGCCGTGATGGCGATGACGCCATCGTGGCCGGTGGGCCGGCCGATGATCCGGACCGCTTCTGCGTGTTCACGATTGGCGCGCCGCGTTCGGTACAGCGTGACGATCACACGGCGCGTGGTGTTGGTCGCCACTGCGGCAGTGACTGCAAGCAGGGCGACGACCAACACCGTCGCCACGGTGGGCGGTAACGTCACCGCGCCGGCGATCCCCAGTGCCTCGACGCAGAACGTCGGTGCGGTGTGAGTGATCAGGCTGTGGGCGGCACCGGCGATCAGGATCACCAACGCCGCCACCCAGGCGAATGACGCGGTGGCGACGACCACCAGCCAGCCTGCCACCGACAGTCTGGGATGCACGTTGGCCGAGATCGGGCCGGTGAACACCACCGGCGCCAGCCAGCTCAGCGCCATCGCGTAACCGAGGAGAAACGTGACCGCGTTCATCGTGACTGCTCCTCGGTGAACCGCTTGAGCGCCTGCCGGAGTTTCTTCGAGTCGTCGTCGACGATCTGCTCGAGGAAGAAGTTGAGGATCAGCTCACTGTCGCCGCCGGATTCGAACACCGTGCGCATCAGCTGCGCGGAGTGCTCCTCACGGGTCATCACCGGCCGGTAGCTGTACGCCAGACCGATCTTCTCCCGCTCCAACCAGCCCTTTCGGAACAGGTTGTCCATGGTCGACATGACCGTGGTGTAGGCGATCTGTCGCTTGGTGACGAGCTCGTCGTGCACGCTGCGTACTGTCGACGGCTCCGCACGTGACCAGAGCACTTCCATCACCACAGCTTCGAGATCGCCAAATCCTTTGATTCCCATATTCATTTACCGCCTGCGTGGGTGCGCCGTCACCAGTTGGTGGTTCCGCGCATCAAACCTATGTAGCGCGATAGTAGCTTCTCGGCTCATCTGACCGTGCTCTCAGTCTCGGCGCGCTTCCGCCACATCCGGATCGACCTCCACACGATCAGTGCCAGCACGACGCCCAAGATCAGCCGGAGATCACTGACCCCCGACGACAGCTTGCCCAGCCAGACTTGCAGGTCGTACTGCGCGTCGACGGACAGCAGGCCGCCGAGATTCGCGGTGCCGTCGGTGAACAGGAACAGCCCGCCGAGAACGATGAAGATCGCCCCGGTGAGCAGCGAGGTGGTGTGGGTCTCCAGCGGGCCCAACCGCACCGGCCGGCCCCGCAGCCAGGTGCGTTTCGACAGGTTGAAGCGGTCCCACAACCAGGCGAGTAGGAACAACGGTGCCGCCATGCCGAGGGCGTAGACCGCCATCAGCAGTGCCCCGTAGGCCGGGTCGGCGCCCATCGCCGACATGGTCAGGACCGCGCCCAGCAGTGGGCCTGCGCAGAAGCCCGCCAGTCCGTACACAGCTCCCAATGCGAGCACCGACACGGTGCTGGAGATGTTGATCCGGGCCGTCATCCGTTGCACACCCGAAAGGCCGAATCCCTTGCCCAGCAACGTCATCAGGCCGAATCCGATCAGGACCAGGCCTCCGACCATGGTGACTTCACTGCGATAGCGAGTGACGACGCTGCCCAGCGCCCCGACGCCCGCGCCCAACGGCACCAGCACCACACAGAGACCCACCCAGAACGCCACAGTGCGCTGGACCAACAAGCGCGTCCGATCGAAGGCGTAGGCAAAAAACGACGGCAGCAGCAGCGCCGAGCACGGGCTGAGCAACGAGGCCAACCCACCGAGGAAGGCTCCGAGCAGACCGACGCCGCTCATCGCTTGGCCAGCGCCCCGTCGATGGCCCGCACGAAATCGTCTGTGGGCTGCGCGCCGAGCATGGGCACGTCGTCGATCAGGAAGGCCGGGGTGCTGGGGACGCCGATCCCGGTGCCCTGCGCCAGATCGGCATTGATGGCGTCGTCGAAGGTGCTGCCGCGCATTGATGCGGTGAACCGGTCGATATCGGGGACACCGGCCTGCCTGGCGAAACCGATCAGGTCCTCGTCCGTCAGGTCGGCCTTCGACCGCTCCGGCGCGGCCGCATAGACGGCCCGGTTGAACTCCCAGAACCTGCCCTGCTCGGCCGCCGCGCGCCCGGCGCGTGCTGCCGCCATGGACTGCGGGCCGAAGATCGGGTAGTCACGCCACTCGATGCGGAGTTGGCCGGCGTCGACGTAGCGCTTGACGAGTTCGGGCTCGGTGTCCCGGCTGAACTTGGCGCAGAACGGGCATCGATAGTCGGAGAACACCACCAACGCCACGGGTGCGTCGGGATCCCCCATCGCCAGCGGGTCGCCGGGCTGGCGGCGTTCCACCGGACTGTGCCCCCGGTCGGCGCCGCCCGCCGCCCCGGGCGCCTGCGACGTCGCCGCCGGGTCCGCCGCGGGTGCCGCGGTGACGGAGTCAGTGCCGGGACGTATCAGCAGGTAGGCGATCAGCGCGGCGCCGATGACAATCAGGACTCCGATGAAGATGAGGTCCTTCTTGACACTCTCTCGCCGTCCACTCACTGTGCACCTCCATGCTAGCCTCGCCCTACGTAGCTACGCCGTAGCTACGTATTCCGTTCTAGCACACTGCGCCGCCGGGATGCGGCCGACAGATGGGAGGCGCCGAGATGTTGGCGGCTGCACCGCGGAGGCGACCACTACCGATCCTGTCGCTGGCCTTCATCGTCGCCATCGGCGCGACCCTCTGGCTGACCCGGCCGACGTCGATGCCCACCGAACTCACCGCCGGCGAACAGGCCCAGGTCAGCTTCACCGCGACATCGGGTGCCACCTTGGTCGACGGAGGGACCTACGGTGTCGGCACGGTGATCGTCGCCAACTTCGACGAACCGGTCGCCGACCGCATCGCAGCGGAAAAGCGGCTATCGGTGAAAACCGATCCGCCCGTTGACGGTTCGTGGTACTGGATGGACAACCGGCACGCCCACTGGCGGCCGCAGAGCTACTACCGTCCCGGCACCGAGGTGGTCGTAGCCGCCGACGATAGGGGTGCCGGCCGGGTTTCCTTCCGGATCGGAGAGTCGCACGTATCCGTCGCCGACGACGCCACCAAACAGATTCGCGTCTACCGCAATGACGAGCTGGTCCGCACAATTCCGACCTCCATGGGCATGGGTGGATCAGAAACCGTTGCCGGAAAGACCATTTCGTTCTGGACTCAGCCCGGCGTCTATACGGTGATGGACAAGTCCGACACCGTGGTCATGGATTCCTCGACCTACGGCCTGCCCGTCGCCTCACGGCTGGGTTACAAGGTGACCGTCAACAACGCGGTCCGGCTGACCAACAGCGGTATCTACGTCCACCAACTCGACAGCACCATCTGGGCGCAAGGCAAGACGAACACGTCGCACGGATGCCTGAATGTCAATGCGGACAACGGGCGGTGGTTCTACGAGTTCTCCCAACCCGGAGACGTATTCGAGGTCCGCAACACCGGCGGCGACCCGCTGCCCATCTGGCAGAACGGCGACTGGGGCGTGCCGTGGGACAAGTGGCTCGACGGCAGCGCCCTACGGTGACGGCGTGGGTTCCATCGCGACGGCATGTTCTGCGGCGCGACGGCCCGAAAAGACACAGTCGGCGATCGACAACCCACTGACGTACGAGTTCACGCACAGTCCGATGGCCGTGCGTCCCGCCGCGTAGAGACCCGGAATCGACTCGCCCGCAGGAGTTGTCACCGCACCGGTGAGTTCGTCGACGATCAGCCCGCCGAGGGTGAACATCGGGCACGGGTTGAGCAGGCTGCGTCTGATCGATATCGAGATCAGTGAGAACGGTCCCTGTTCAACAAGTTTGACGAACTCGGCCGGCTTGCCCATCGGATCCTGCAGCCCGCCCGAGGCGGCGGTGTTGTGGGCCGCGACGGTGGCCACCAAACCCGCCGGGTCGACGCCGGCCTTGGCGGCAACCTCTTCCAAGGTGTCGCCCACGACCCGGTCGGTGCGCAACATGGCTTCCATCTGCAGGCGCTGGAACCAGATGGCCTGCTCGGGAAGCTGGGCTCGCGCCTGCTTGAGCAGCCGGTCGTCGGCCAGGATCCAGCCGCGACCACCGTGGTCGGCAATCATGGCGTGCCCGACGGCGGCGCCGTAACGGGTCTCGTCGATGAATCGTTGTCCGTGTTCATCGACCACGAGGGCACCCAGGAACGCGCTGGGCGGGGTGATGAAGCGCCATGCCGATACGTTGTCGAGGCGATCGACCGCGGCGCCGACCTCGGCGGCCAGCGCGATACCGGAGCCGTCATCTCCGGTGGTGCCCAGCTGCAGTCCTTCGCGGTACGCCGGTGCATGCTCGGCGATGAGCTCGCGGTTGGCGATGTATCCACCCGCACTGAGAATGACCGCCTTGCGCGCATGGATGTCGACGGTGCGGGCATACCGACTTTCCAAGCGGTTCAACCGCTTTTCCATCGCGGCGCGCAGCGGCGGATAGTAGATGCCCGGTTTGACCGCCAGCTCGGCGTACGCGCGGTAGCGGCGCCGAACCCACGCCGGTGCGTGCGCCAGGGTGCTCGTCCGCACACCCACCACCCGACCGCTGGGTTCGGTCAACAAAGCGACAGCGCGGGTGAGGAACTGTGTGCGCACGCCGTGTGCTGCTGCCGAGGCAGCGAGGGGCTGATAGATCTTCTTGCCCGAGGCCCCCGGCCCCTTGGCCCGGTGACCGCGTTGCGCCGGCGGGGTGATCTCGCGAAAGCGCCCGGAGTTCTCGCTGCCCGAGTAGTACAGGTAGTACTTGTTGTTCGGATACGACGTCTTGTACGGACAGACCGAAGCCTCGAACGGCACGCCGTGTTCGGTGAGCCAGTCGATCATCGCGGGACTGTCGTCGACGAAGCGTCGCAGCGTCTCGGGACGCACCGCGTCGCCGATCTCGGCCTGCAGGTAGGCGTACATGGCATCGGCGTCGTCGTCGACCCCGGCCTGGCGCTGAACCCACGTGCCGCCACCGGCATAGATGATGCCGCCGGATACCTGCGTCGCGCCGCCGCCGTTGAACCGGTCGATGGCCAGGACATCGGCGCCTCTCGAACGCGCCTCCAGTGCTGCGCAGACGCCCGCGGCTCCGTATCCGACCACGAGGACATCGGTTGTCTGCGCCTCTGCCATGACTCTCCTGCACATCGTTATCACCGAACTAGACACCTAGTTTGTACTCAAAGTACAAACTCTGCGCAAGGAGGCTCGTAGACTGCGCTCGTGGCTGAACTGACCGGACGCACCGTGCCTCCTGCGGTGGCCGAAAAGCTGTACGCAGCGACGGACCTCATCGCCACCCGTGGGCTGCAGAAGACCAAGATCGAGGACATCGCTGCGGCATCGGGCGTCCCGAAGGCCACGCTGTACTACTACTTCAAGGGCAAGGACGACATCCTCGCCTTCCTGTTCCGGGATTCTCTCGATGCGCTCGCCCGTGACGTTGCCGCGGCCACCGATGCTCCCGGGCCGGGCAGAGACCGGTTGGCCGCCGTGGTCCAGGTCCAGATTGCCCACACCATGGGCCGGCCGGGCACCAGCCAGGCGCTCGTCGGCGACCTCGGGCGCGCCATCCGCCTGCCCGATCTCGCGTCGGCAGTGCAAGAGGCTTTCTACGAACCCATCGCCCGGGTGCTGAAAGCCGGGGCCGCCGACGGTTCACTGCGAAGTCTTGCCGACCCCGAAAGCTCCGCGATCAGCATCTTCGGGGCGATCATGATGACCGCCGCGCTGCACAGCGTCATCAACTCGACCAAGACCCAGCACGAAATCGCCGAAGAGGTCATGGATTTCATCCTCAACGGCCTCGCGCCGCCGAGTTGACGTCCATTCCAAACTGGGATCTCACGAAACCTGCGGTCGGAGCGTCTACAGAACGTGAAAGCCAAACAGCCCTTCGAGACAGTGGTCGATGACCACGGCCCCACGGTACTGCGGGTGTGTAGGGCCGTCGTCGGACCGATCGACGCCGACGACGCGTGGTCGGAAACGTTCCTGGCCGCGATGAAGGCCTATCCGGACCTTCCGGCTGACGCGAACATCGAAGCCTGGCTGGTGACGGTCGCTCACCGTAAGGCGATCGACATCACCCGAGCCCGGTCGCGGCACGCGATCCCCACCGACACCGTGCCCGAGACACCCACCGCACCGCAGTACGACCGCGACGACGACCTGGCCGACGCGCTCGAGCGCCTACCGACCAGACAGAAGCAAGCCGTGGCCTACCACTACCTGGCCGGACTGCCCTATGCCGACATCGCGGCCATCCTCGGCGGCAGCACCGATGCTGCCCGGCGCGCCGCCGCCGACGGCATCGCGGCCCTCAGACGTACCTATCGCAGCGGCTCCGCCGCCATCAATCCCTCCCGGAGAGGAGAAACCCGATGAACACCGACCACGACCTCATCCACGATCTGGCGCAGATCGCCGACGGCACCGACCGCATGGCCACCCTGCGGACCCGACTGGCCGTTGCCGCCGATCGCGACGGCATTCTCGACGTCGCCTACCGAATCGTCGACAGCCCGGTGGGCCCCCTGCTGGTGGCCGCCACCGACCAGGGCCTGGTGCGTGTCGCCTATGCCAGTGAAGACCACGACGCCGTCCTGCAACAGCTCGCCGACAAGATCAGCCCGCGCATCCTGCGCGCACCGACGCGGCTCGACACCGTGGCCCGGGAACTCGACGAGTACTTCGCCGGTATCCGCCGCACCTTCGACATCGTGCTGGACTGGCGGCTGTCCGCGGGATTCCGCAGCACGGTGCTGCACCACCTCCCGGAGATCGGTTACGGGCATACCGCCAGCTACGCAGCTGTGGCCCAGCTCGCCGGCAACCCCAAAGCCGTACGTGCCGTGGGGACGGCCTGCGCCACCAATCCCCTGCCGGTCGTCGTGCCCTGCCACCGCGTCGTGCGCAGCGACGGTGCGATGGGCGGCTACCTCGGAGGTGTGGAAGCCAAACGACTTCTGCTGGATCTGGAGTCCGCCGCATGAGCGCCGCAGGTGGGCCGTTCGCAGGCCGCGTGGCCGCAGCCGACTGGGACGCGATCCGTTCGGACCTCGACAGCGTGGGCTGCGCCCTCACCGGTCCGCTGCTCACCGCTGCCGAGGCCGACCGGATCGCCGCGCTCTACCCCAACGAGCACCGGTTCCGCTCCACGATCAACATGAGCCGGTACCGCTTCGGGGAAGGCGAGTACCGCTACTTCGCCGATCCCTACCCCGACCCGGTCGTGGCGCTCAAGCACGCGCTCTATCCCCGGCTGTTGCCGATCGCGCGCGACTGGTGGACCAAACTTCGCCGGGGAGCGCCCTGGCCCGACGATCTGGACGACTGGCTGGACATGTGCCACGCAGCAGGGCAGACCAAGACCACCGCGATCCTGCTCAGGTACGAGGCCGGTGGCTGGAACGCCCTACATCGAGACCTGTACGGGGAGCTGGTCTTTCCGCTGCAGGTGGTCATCAATCTCACCAGCCCCGGCGTCGACCACACCGGCGGGGAGTTCCTGCTCTACGAACAGCGGCCGCGCGCGCAGTCGCGCGGTACCGCCACCGTCATCCCGCAGGGGCACGGCCTGGTCTTCACCACCCGGGACCGGCCGGTGCCCTCGGCCCGCGGGTGGTCGGCAGCGCCGGTGCGGCACGGGGTTTCCGTGGTCCGTAGCGGTACGCGATTCACGCTGGGGCTCGTCTTCCACGACGCCGCATGACGTCAGACATCAAGCGGTACACCTTGATGGGAGCGGACGGTCGCCCATACCGCAGCGTCACACCCGGAACCCTGGGCGGGCATCGCGGCGGCAAGCTCTACGGCCGTCTGGACTGCCCGTCGGCCCTGCGAACCATCGCGGCCGGCGGATACGTGCGCAACCGGGTCTTCTTCGCCGACGAGGCAACCGCCGTCTCAGCCGGCTACCGACCCTGCGCGGTCTGTCTGCCCGACGACTACCGGATGTGGAAACAAACGGCGCGCCATTTCGCCCTGTGACCTGGGCCACTGCAAGTTCTCACCGGCGAACCGCGACGCATTGTGAAATCGGACAATGGCTACCATCAAGGCGGTACTCATCCGAGGGGCCAGCCCACACGACCCACAGGACGCTTGATTTGAACTCGCCAGAACTCGCCCATTGGAATGCTCAGGAAGCACTCGCGGAGGCGATGATCCCGATCATCGGCAACCTGTACCGGGCGAAGGGCGTGACAGTCCTGCTGCACAGCCGGTCGCTGGTGAACAGGTCCGTCATCAAGATCCTGCGGACCCACCGGTTCGCGCGACAGGTCGGCGGTGAGGAACTGTCGGTCGAAGAGACCTTCCCCTTCCTGCAGGCACTGGCCGAGCTGGACCTGGGCCCGTCGAAGATCGACCTCGGCCTGCTGATCATGGCGTACCGCGCCAGCGATGCGGGGTTGTCGGTACCCGAGTTCACCGCGCAGGTCCTCAGCGACGTGACCGGCGAAAACAAGAGCGAACCCCAGGGTCCGCGGGATGTGGTGCTCTACGGGTTCGGCCGCATCGGCCGGCTCGTCGCGCGCCTGCTCATCGAGAAGGCCGGCTCCGGAAACGGCCTCAACCTGCGCGCCGTGGTGATCCGCAGCAACGGGGAGGGCGACCTCGCCAAGCGGGCGTCGCTGCTGCGCCGCGACTCGGTGCACGGCCAGTTCGACGGCACGATCAAGGTCGACACCGAGACCAACAGCCTGATCGCCAACGGCAACGTCATCAAGTTCATCCACAGTGACGACCCGGCGACCGTCGATTACACCGAGTACGGCATCGACAACGCGATCCTGATCGACAACACCGGCAAGTGGCGTGACCGCGACGGCCTGTCCAAGCACCTGCGCCCCGGCATCGCGAAGGTCCTGCTGACCGCCCCGGGCAAGGGCGACGTCCCGAACATCGTGCACGGGGTCAACCACCGCACCCTCGACCTCGAACAGCAGATCTTCTCGTGCGCGTCATGCACGACCAACGCGATCGTTCCGCCGCTCAAGGCGATGGACGACGAGTACGGCATCGCCCGCTGCCACGTGGAGACCGTGCATTCGTTCACCAACGACCAGAACCTGCTGGACAACTATCACAACGCCGACCGCCGCGGCCGGTCCGCGCCGTTCAACCTGGTCCTGACCGAAACCGGTGCGGCCTCCGCTGTCGCCAAGGCCATGCCGGACCTGAAGGCCAAGATCAGCGGTAGCTCAATCCGCGTTCCCACCCCGGATGTCTCGGTGGCGATCCTGAACATGCAGCTGCACCGCCCGACGACCAAGGAAGACGCCCTGGAGTACCTGCGCCAGGCGTCCCTGGCGGGACCGTTGAGCCGCAACCTGGACTACACCGCGGCGACCGACGCAGTGTCGAGCGACTTCATCGGCTCACGTGCGGCCAGCATCATCGACGCCAACGCGACGATCGTCGACGAAGACAACGTGATCCTCTACGTCTGGTACGACAACGAATTCGGCTACTCCTCCCAGGTGGTGCGCACGGTGCAGTACCTGTCGGGCATTGAGTACCCGACGTATCCGCAGATTCGGGCCGAAGCCGATCAGACGGTCTTGGTCACGCCGTAGTAGGCGACGACGTCTTGGGACCCCGGGGCGGCGCTGGTCAGCTTTGCGAATGACCGCAGAAAAGACTGGCCGACGCACCCATCGATCTTGATGTGCACGTCTTTGAGCGTGACCCGGGAATCCTTGCCTTTGAACTTCATTTCGGTGACCGAGACGTCGATGACCTCGCCAGGTTTCGGTCGCACTTCGACATTGCCCTGAATCGGTGCACTGATCCCGCCGAGGCCGGTCCGGCTGACCGACGAGGAAAGGCCGAGGCTGCCGGTCAAGCGAACCGAGCTCAGCTCGATACCACAGCCGATCTGGTAGCCCGCCTCGAGCGTGCCGCCCTGCAACGACGCAGTGCCGCTGCCGCTGATGTTGCCGGTGAATGTCCCCCCGGCGAGGTACTCACGCGATGAGGTCGCGGTGGTCAGGGCCGGGATCGGCAATTGCGTCTCGTCCTTGGCAGCGAGCTTCAACACCCAACCATCAGGCGTCGTGACCACGGACGGTTCCGCGGAGCCGACGGCCCCGGTGTCCGGCGGTGTTCCGGATTCGGGAGCGGCGGGCGGCAGAGCATCTGCGCTCGGCTCGTGCGGCACGACGGGTTCGGGAGCGGCGGTCGCGTAGGGCGCCGGCACCACCAGCGCACCGGCCAAAAACAGCGCGGCAAGGATCTTGGTCATGTCGGTTGTTGACACCTCTCGGAACGTAAACGATTGAGCGAGTGCGAATTTGAGGCACGGACGTCACACGGCCTTGGTCACGCCCACGTAGGAGACGACGTCCTGCGTGTCGGCGGTGGAGCTGGTGAACGTCGCGTATGAGCGAATGAAGGACTGACCGACGCAGCTGTCGATCTTGATCCGCAGGCCGGTGATCGTCACGCGTGCCGTATCGCCGTCGTATTGGATCTTCGTCACGGGGACGACGGACGCCGTACCCGGCTTGAGAGTGGGGCGGATCTGCGCGAACAGTCCACCTCCGACGCTCGGCACGCCCACAGAGCTCAGCGAGGGCGTGATATTGCCGCCGAACCTGGCATCTACGACATCGGCACTGATGCCACAACCGATCTGATAGCCGGCCTCCAGCGTGCCACCGGCCAGCGCGGCCTTGCCGGAGCCAGTGACCTCGCCCAGAAACGTTCCGCCCACCAGGTATTCACGCGAGGACATGGCGGTGGTCAACGGAGCTACGTCGAGCTGCGTTTCGTTCACCGCCTTGACCGAAAGCGTCCAGCCCTCCGGTGTCGGCAAGATCCCGGGTGCCGCCGACGGGACGGCGCCATTATCCACTTCGGGTGCAGGTGCGACATCGGGCACCGGCGGAGCTGGAATCGGCTGGGCTCCAGCCTGGTTGGCACCGGAAAGAGAAGCAAAGGCGCCGAGAGAACAGGCGACAGCCAGTGGGACAAGAGTTTTGAGCATGGTACGGCGGCAGGCCTCTCAGTATTCGAAGAATTCTTCCCGAGGGAACGTAGCAGCGCCCGCAAAGCCATGTCACCAGCCATGGACCAGTTACCCATAAACAGTTGGGAGACAGCATTTCCCGTAGGTGAATGACGGGGAAACTGTGCCTGGACATTAACCAGTCGCAACAAATGACAAGCCATCACACTGATGTAATACTGTGCTCCACAGGAATTTTCCGCACCACTGTTGCGAAAACCGTTAGAAATTCAAGTACTGACGCCAGGAAAGACCAGCGCCCACCGAGACAGACGCGGCAAGAGCGCCCGCTGGACCTACGTCCCCAAGCGCCCCGGGGTGACGGCGATCCGGCTGATCGCGATGCCGATGCTCACGGCGATGTACTCGCGGGCCGTCATCGCAGCATCATCGCGGCTGACGGCGGTCACGACTAGATCGAGTTCGGAGATCCGCACCCGGTAGCCGTGCCGCGTGGGTTCGACCTCGATGGTGAAGCGGTGATCCGGTAGCGGCATCGGCCGCGGCCGAAAATACCTCATGTTCAGAGATTCCAGCAGACAGTCGATCTGGTACTGCTCACGGCGTTTGCGTCTGATGGCTTCACGAAGACGTGGCATCCGACGCCGGTGGCGATCGTCGGCCGAGTGTCTGACGAACAGTTCGCAGTCACGGGCCAACTCCTCTTCGATCTCAGCCCGCTGCGACTCCAGGAGTCCCCGGTAGTAGCGAGCCTGCCGCAGCTCCTGCTGACGGGTCAGCTGGACGACCTCGTCACGCTCCGTTGCGGTGTCGAGTCTCTCGGGCCCATCGGCAACGCTCAACGCTCGGATCGATGCAGTGCCGGCACGCTGCTGATCGCAGGAGGGGACCGACATCGTCACCCTGACATTCTGCGGACAATAACGGCGTAGGCCGGTGACTTCATATCAACTTCATGTCATGCGGGCGGGGATCCGTCGCCCCTCATAACCGTCGGGGAACCCGGATCCTGGCCAGGTCCTCGGCCGTGATCACCTCGCCGCCGAATACCTCGGCCGCTTCGTCGTGATGACGCCGAGCGTCGTCGTAGCGCTGAGAGAAATGAGTGAGCACCAGCCGCCGCACGTTGCTCTCGGCTGCGACCTGGCCGGCCTGCCGCGCGGTCAGATGGCCGTAGCGCGAGGCCAGCTCGGCGTCCCCGTTCAGGAACGTCGCTTCGATCACCAGCAGGTCGGCATCCTCGGCCAAGGCGTACACGGCGTCGCACAAGCGCGTGTCCATGATGAAGGCGAAACGCTGGCCCCGCCGAGGCTCACTGACGTCGGACAGCTGTACCTCTCGATCCCCGACGCGCACTTCCCCAGCCTTCTGCAGTTCCCCTACCAGCGGTCCGGCGATCCCGAAACGTGCCAGCGACTCAGGCACCATCCGCCGGCCATCGGGCTCGACGAACCGGTAGCCGACGGAGGACACCGAATGATCGAGCGTGCGCACCTCGAGATGGCCGAAGGGGCCGTCGGCGACCGGGCCGTCGGCGCTGACCGGGTGCTCCTGCACGTCCAATGTGTCGTGGAAGATGCTCGCGTGCCGAAGCCGGGTGAAGTACTCCTGGCCGGAGGCTGGGTAATAGGCGTGAAGCGGATGCGACACCCCGTCCAGCGACATGCGTTGCAGGATTCCCGGAACCCCGAGGCAGTGGTCGCCATGAAAGTGGGTCAGGCACAGCCGGGTGACGGCACTGGCCGAAACCCCTGCGAGGAGAAACTGACGCTGCGTTCCCTCTCCAGGGTCGAACAGCAAGCCCTCGCCATCCCAGCGCAGCAAATATCCGTTGTGATTGCGGTGGCGTGTCGGCACCTGGCTGGCGGTACCGAGCACGATCAACTCGCGGATCGACACGCTTCCGACAGTACGGTGCAGTTCACGCAGTCGGGCACCGATCGCGCGCGCGCCCGCGGCTGGACTCGAACCAGCAACCTCCTGTTTCGTAAACAGGCGCTCTCTCCATTTGAGCTACGCGGGCATCCCGTGCCGTGCCCCTGGACGGACTCGAACCGTCAACCTTCGCCGTCGGAGGACGACGCTCTGTCCGTTTGAGCTACAGGGGCATAGGCATGAGTGGGGTGGCGGACGGGATTCGAACCCGTAACAACCAGGATCACAACCTGGCGCTCTACCGGATTGAGCTACCGCCACAGCGGAAGTGGAGGGAGTCGAACCCCCAAGCCGCGGGGACGCCGCGACGACGGCTTAGCAAGCCGCTGCATTACCTTTCTGCCACACTTCCCGGACTGCGTGTACCCCGCGCGGGACTCGAACCCGCTCCGCCGCCGTGAAAGGGCGGCAGACTACCCATATCCGAACGGGGCCTGTGCAAGGTAGTCCGTAGGAGAGTCGAACTCCTGCCGTCTGGTTGAGAACCAGGTGTGCTGCCATTACACCAACGGACCTGCGCTGCCCGCTCAGGATTCGAACCTGAAACCATCTGGATCAGAACCAGACGCATCTACCAATTGTGCTAGCGGGCAATAAAAGTGGTCTGCGCGGAGGGATTCGAACCCCCTGAGCCGAAGCAACTGGTTTACAGCCAGCCGTGACACACCGTCGTCACCGCGCGCAGATGCCCCCCCGACTGGCTCTACTACGAGGGAGTTGATCGCTCGGGCGGGCGGGGCAGACGACTTCCGCTCATTGCGTCGTCTGCCCCGCCGGGGAGAGCCTCACTGGTCAGGCCATCGCCGGTACGTAGTAGCGGTCCCGCTCACGCGGCTCGTACGGTTCCCAGAACAACCGCATCCCGGCCTCTTCGGGAGTGCGATTCCTCTTGCGGCCGTTACACGGTGCGCACGCGGCGACGAGATTCAGCCAGGTGTTCTGGCCACCACGCGACTCAGGTACGACGTGGTCCAACGTGTCGCCGTATCCGCCGCAGTACGCGCAGGTGTAGCCGTCACGTTCCAGAACCCCGACGCGCGCTGCCCGATGGCCGGGACGGTACGGCACGTGGATGTACTCGCGTAGCGCGACCGAGGCCGGCAGCTCGATGACCGTCGACGGGCTGTGTATGTGTACGGCTGGGCTGTGGCGCTCGATCGCGTAGACCGAACCCCGCAGCAGCAGCCGTACCGCCTCCTGCCAGGTCACGTGGGTCAGCACGCGGTAGTCGGCGTTATATACCGTCACGGCCTGCTGACGGTTTGTGGGTTGACGAAAGTGCTTCATGACCGCGTGCCTCCTCTCTGATTCTCGTTCTTCTGTGGAACCGCTGACGGGGCTCGAACCCGCTCTGCCAGTTTGGAAGACTGGCGTGCAAACCTGTTACACCTCAGCGGCATGAATATTGGTGCGCCGTAGGGGTTTCGATCCTCCGTCCCCAGATTAAGAGTCTGGTGCTATTCCAACTCAGCTAACGGCGCGTGCATGAGTGCCGGTCGTGGAGAGTGGTACACGATTCACCGACGACCTGACAGTGCGCTCGGCAGGAGTTGAACCTGCATGCCCGTGTAGGACACCCGGGTCTGAGCCGGGCGCGTCTTCCAGTTCCGCCACGAGCGCGGATGCCACATTCTGTAGTTTTCAAAGATCCGACGGGACAATGCATTTCGATGTCACGCCGTGTTGCACACGTTCATTCGTGCGCCTTGCCGCCAACAGCATGCGCTGCCGAACTGCAATTGTCGAACCTATTTTTTCCCGTAACTCACTATGCCCCAACATAATTGGGCGCAACAAACCACAGAAACGTCAGGCAACGTTCCTGTCAGCGACAACGGTGAGGTTGAGAGATCTGTGAGATTGTTCTTCAGGCCCATGCTCCCGGCCGGGGCGCGCACCCACTGAGCGAGTGGAAGTCTGCAGACGTGTTGACCGGAAGCAACGGCGATGCCACAGGACAGTGCGCTCGACCGACTGCCGGTCAATGTCTTTGGTGCCCTCGAGGCCCGCGCATGACAAACTCGCCGTGGATGCGTCGCGCATCCCGGCGAGCAGCACATAGGCGTCGCAGAACATGGTCACGACGTGACGGTAACACCGCATCGGGAGAGGTCCCAGCGATTTTTGGGTGGGATGGCTCAGGTGCGGCGCTCGATCACAAACCTGCGGATACTGGCATTGACCTCGTCAGGAAGCTCGATCGGTAGCGCATGTGAGGCGTCCAGCCACAGCTGATACTCCCAGTCAGGCACCACCGCGAGTATCCGCTGGAGCCCTTTTGACGAATTGTGAACCGTGTTGCCTGCCAGGAGAACTTGCGACGGAATACTCACCGAACGTAGGACCCGACCGCTCACGAAGAGCGGAGCCGGCGTTCCCAGGGGTGGCGCGTAGGCCGCGAATCCCGCGAGAAACAGCCCTGCCAGCTGGTCGACAAAGCTGCCCGGCTCGGGGTCACCCGTCACCCACGCCGCAGCGCGTTGAGCACGCACCGACCGCGGCCACGACGTCGCGATCACCAGGTTCGTCCAGAACCTTGCCGAGATACGGGCGACGGTGCTGGCTGGGTCGATCAAAGTCATCGTCGCCAACCGTTGGGGAAAGCGTGCAGCTGTATGTGTAGCGAGCCAACCCCCGTAGGAGTACCCGACCAGATGCACATCCTGCAGACCGAGTCCACCGAGAACGTCGTCAATGCAGCGCGCACAATCAGCTGAAGTGCGCATCGCTTTCGACTGCCTGCTCGCTCCGGGCTGGCCGGGCATGTCGATTGTGTAGACGGTGAAATCGCTTGCCAAACTGGCTACCTGGTACGCCCACATCGCGGAAGTAAGAAAATAGCCGTGTAAAAGCACGATCGGCACTCCACCGACCGGGCCGTGCTGGTACACCCGGACGATGCCGAACTTCGTCGCCACATCGTGCATGGCATCGGCCGGCGGACTCACAGCCCGCAGCTCCTCATACACGTCCAAATAGCACAGCCGGGCAGGTGCGCTCCTGAATCCAGCGTGAGCACTACCCAACAACGCAGCCCCCTCCCACCGACGGTGACACAGTTACAGACGACGCCGTTCCGTACGAGGAATCCAACCCCAGATCTCGCGTGCGTGACAGCCCCACACGCCGCCCCAGTGCTGATCTAGTGCCACGATGAACAATATGGACCGCGAACTGCTCGCCGTGGATGTGAACCGCGCCTGCCGGCTTCAGGGACAATTTCAGCTTCGATCAGGCCAGATCTCTCACGAGTACTTCGACAAGTACCTGTTCGAGTCGGACCCTCAATTGCTCCGACGCGTGTGCGAAGCAATGGTTCCGCTCATTCCCGCCGAAACCGACCTGCTCGGCGGCCTGGAACTGGGCGGCATCCCATTGGCCACCGTCTTGAGCCAATTGACCGGCATACCAACACTATTCGTACGGAAAGCCGCCAAGTCCTACGGCACCTGCAGGCTCGCCGAAGGTGCCGACACCGCCGGAAGAACGATCACCCTCATCGAGGACGTGATCACCACCGGCGGTGCCGTGCGCGATGCAGCTCAGGCCCTACGCAGTGAGCACGGCAGCGTCTCGACCGTAATCTGCGCGATCAACCGAAGTGCTGATCCCAGCACCGTCCTGAACGACGTCGCACTGACCGTTCGAGCTGTCTTGACGAAAGACGACCTCGACGCCGCCCGACCAAGCGCAACAGATTAACTCGACGTCAACCCCGAGCCTCTTGGTTCTCAGCCCGGCCGGCCGGTTCCCTGAGGTGGCAGCGCGGCGGCGAAGAAGTCGTGGCACGCCTCGACCGCGGGCTTCAGCTCGGGAATGCTGCCGGCGCTGACGTCGCCACGCATCCTCGAGGTATCGATGAGCGGATCGCGTGCGGTGGCCGGGTCGGGGAAGTCCGCCACGCCATGGTCGCGCACGCATTGCGCAAACTTGAGTGCCGAAGCTTGCTGCGCGGGCGTGCGCTGGGCGTCGGACCAAACCGAGGGCTGCAGATCCGCACATGCACCGACCGCGTACTCCCACGTAGCCTTCGGCACGGAGATCCCTCCGTAGGGTATTTGACCTTGTGCGTTGGGGTTTGGGAAGTCCGCGACACCGTTGGCCCGCATGCACTCGGAGTACTTCGTTGCCTGTTGCTGACCGTCCGGGTCGGCGACGGCAGGCGCGGCGACGGCCAAACCAGCCGAGCCGATCAAGACGGCCACGGCGAGAGTGACGAGCGGGCGTCGGTTGTGTGCTGAGTTGTTGTTTGTCATGGCCGCCAGTCAAGGCCCGACGGCGTTGTCGGCACGTATGCGATTTTCGATATGCCGACGATATGGACGAGCTCGTAGCGTGGAGAGCATGCGTGTGCTGGTCGTCGAAGACGAGCCCTACATGGCGACGGCCATCCGCGACGGCCTGCGGCTGGAGGCGATCGCCGCCGACATCGCCGGTGACGGGGACACCGCGCTGGAGTTGCTGAGCATCAACACCTACGACATCGCCGTACTCGACCGCGACATCCCCGGCCCCTCGGGCGACGAGATCGCTCAACGCATCGTCGCCTCGGGCAGCGGCACACCGATCCTGATGTTGACTGCTGCAGACCGGCTCGATGACTTGGCCTCGGGCTTCGAACTCGGTGCCGACGACTATCTGACCAAGCCGTTCGAACTACGAGAGCTCGTGCTGCGCCTGCGAGCACTCGACCGCAGACGCGCCCAGAGCAGGCCTCCGGTGTGGGAGATCGCAGGCCTACGGCTGGATCCGTTCCGGCGCGAGGTGTACCGCGACGGCCGATATGTCGCCCTCACCAGGAAACAGTTCGCGGTGCTCGAGGTTCTCGTCGCGGCCGAAGGCGGTGTCGTCAGTGCCGAAGAGCTCCTGGAGCGGGCGTGGGATGAGAACGCCGACCCGTTCACCAATGCCGTGCGCATCACCGTGTCGGCGCTGCGCAAACGCCTCGGCGAACCCTGGATCATCGCGACAGTGCCCGGCGTCGGCTACCGCATCGAGAACGCAGCAGGCTCCGGACCGGGGGAACGAAACGATGGATAGAGCACCAGGATTGAGCCTTCGACTCAAACTCACCCTCAGCTACGCCGGATTTCTGATGCTTGCCGGCGCCCTGCTGCTCGCCGCCGTGTGGATTTTCCTGCTGCGGTACGTGCCAGACCGGATGATGATCATCCCGGGCAGTACTGACATCGAATTCCCCAATGACGTGTTCCCCATCCGGTCCAGGCTCCTGCACGTTTTCGCCCCCAGAGCCGCCGTCGTGATGGCGTTCCTGCTTGTGTTCGGTCTGGTCGGCGGGTGGCTGCTGGCCGGCCGAATGCTCGCACCCCTGACGCGCATCACTGCCGCCACCCGTTTGGCCTCGAAAGGTTCCCTGTCACATCGAATCCGGTTGTCGGGCAGACGAGACGAGCTTCGAGAACTCGCCGACGCCTTCGACACCATGCTCGAACGGCTCGAAGCACACGTCGCCGAACAGCAGAGGTTCGCCGCCAACGCCTCCCACGAGCTACGCACCCCCTTGGCGATCACGCAGACCCTGCTCGATGTGGCCCGCAAGGATCAGGACCGCGACACCGATGAACTGCTCGAACGCCTGCACGCCGTCAACACCCGGGCGATCGACCTCACCGAGGCACTGCTCCTGCTAAGTCGTGCCGATCAACGGTCCTTCGTCCGGGAACAGGTCGACCTGTCCCTCATCGCCGAAGACGCCACCGAAACACTCCTGCCGCTGGCAGAACGACATGCCGTCGTCATCGAGACGTCCGGCGACGTGGCGCCCACCACCGGCTCGGCCACACTCCTGCTGCAGCTGGCCACCAACCTGGTGCACAACGCCATCGTGCACAACCAGCCCGCACGCGGAACCGTGTGGGTCACCACGAGCGTTCACCCCACCTCGGTGATGCTTTCAGTCGAGAACACCGGCGACAAGCTCACCGTGCCAATGGTTTCCACGCTGGTCGAGCCGTTTCAACGCGGCCGTGAACGCACACGTACCCACGACGACGGTGTCGGACTCGGTCTGGCGATCGTCAACAGCATCACCCGCGCCCACGAGGGAACCCTCACGCTCACTCCGCGCCCCGCCGGCGGGCTGTGCGTCGTGGTGCAGCTGCCCACGAAGACAGCGATGACGACGACCGTCAGCCGGCAGTGATGATTGAATGATGCAAGCGTCATAGGGAGTTGCGATGCCTGACACATTCAATGTCGGTGACCACGTGATGTGGAACTCGGAGGCCGGCCACGTCTCCGGCACGGTGACGAAGGTCCACTCGCAGGATTTCGAGTACAAGGGCCACACTCATCGGGCCTCGCCGGAAGATCCGCAGTACGAAATCAAGAGCGACAAGACCGACCACGTCGCCGCCCACAAAGGCAGCGCACTGCGGCTCGTCGATGAGTGAACCCATCTTCACGATCGGACACTCCACGCGAACGTTCGCCGAGTTCGCGGCGCTGCTCCGCGACGGCGGCGTCCAACAGGTGGTTGATGTTCGCAAACTCCCCGGCTCCACTCGGTATCCGCAGTTCGACCGGGACGCACTTTCGGCCTCCCTCGGCGAGGCGGGCATCGGATACCAGTACGCCCAAGGGTTGACCGGGCGTCGTTCCGTGAACACCGAAGTACCCTTCGAGGTCAACGGGTGGTGGAAGAACCGCAGCTTCCACAACTATGCCGATCATGCGCTGTCCGACGACTTCCGCCGCGCCTTCACTGAGCTACGCGGGTGGGGACACGCCTCACGGAGCGCCGTGATGTGCTCCGAGGCGGTGTGGTGGCGGTGCCACCGCCGGATCATCGCCGACTACCTACTCGCCCACGACGAGACCGTGCGTCACATCGTCAGCCCCGGTCATGTCGATACTGCGCAACTCAGCGCCGGCGCCGTCATCGGACCTGCCGACACTGAATCGCCCCGGCATGTCCGGAGACCTACTGGTTTGAGAACTCGGCGGTGTGCTGAGTTCGGTGGTGACGGTAGTACAGGGCCTCGCACTCGGCCGGTGGCATGTCCCCGCAGTACTCGTAGATGCGGCGGTGGTTGAACCAGTCCACCCATTCCAAGGTGGCGACTTCGACCTGGTCAACGGTGCGCCACGGACCCTGGGCCTTGATCAGTTCGGTCTTGTAGAGACCGTTGATCGTCTCGGCCAGGGCATTGTCATACGAGTTGCCGGTAGCGCCGATCGAGGCGTCGATGCCGGCCTCCAGAAGCCGGTCGGTGAACGCGATCGACGTGTACTGGCTGCCGCGATCGTTGTGATGGATCAACCCGGTCAGATCCTCAATGCCCTCGCGCTGGCGGGTCCAGATCGCGTGCTCGATGGCATCAAGCACCAGCTGTGAGGTCATGGTCGTTGCAGTACGCCACCCCACGATCCGACGGGCATAAGCATCGATCACGAACGCCACGTACACCCACCCCGACCACGTCGAAACATAGGTAAAGTCCGCTACCCACAACGTGTTTGGCGCGTTCGGGCTGAAATGTCGGCCCACCAGATCATCGGGTCTGGCCGCTTGCGGGTCGGCGATCGTGGTGCGCTTGACCTTCCCTCGCCGCGCTCCGTGTAGGCCGAGTTCGGGCATCAAACGTTCCACCGTGCAGCGGGCCACCTCGATGCCCTCGCGGCGGCATTGCAGCCAGACCTTGCGCGCCCCGTAGACGGCGTAGTTCTCGCGGTGCACGCGGGCGATCTCGACCTTGAGTTCCTCATCACGCACCTGGCGCTTGGACGGTTGCTGCCGGCGAGCGCAGGCGTCGTAGTAGGTAGACGGCGCGATCTTGCAACCATGTGCGGACAGCACACGGCAGATCGGCTCGACGCCGAAGGCCTGCTTGTGGGTGTCGATGTAGTCGACGATCACCGATTGCGGCGGTCGAGCTCCGCCGCGAAGAAAGTCGATGCTGATTTCAAAATATCGTTGGCGCGCTTGAGTTCTCGATTCTCAGCCCGCAACCGCCGCAGCTCCGCAGCCATGTCACTGCTCACCCCGGGACGGTTACCCGAATCGACCTGCTCTCGGCGCACCCAGCTCAACAGTGTCTGGGGCGTACCGATACCAAGCTTGGCCGCTACCGACTCGATAGCCGCCCACTCCGACGAATACTGATCGCGCACCTCCGCGACCATCCGCACCGCACGCTCACGCAGCTCGGTCGGGTACTTCCTCGAACCTGCCATGACTCCATCCTTCACAAGAGATGAAGTCTCCGGACTCACCGGGGCGGTTCACACAGTCACCTACCCAGCCGCCGGATTAGGGCCATGACCAGGCGAGAAGAACTCAATGAGGCGGTATGCGCGGTCCTGGACGATATCGAGCCGGGCTACGTCGCGACCTACGGCGACGTCGGCCGCCGATTGGGGATCTCGCCACGGCAAGCGGGACGCGAAGTGAGCAGAGTGCCCGACGATGTTCCGTGGTGGCGCGCCGTGCGTGCCGACGGCACGCCCGCAACCTGCCGCGGTGGTAACGCTCTTGCGCTGCTCGAATCCGAAGGAGTCCCGATCCGGGCCGGACGCGTCGACCTGACCCAAGCCCGTTATCCGTGGAATCTTCCACGCGTTGAGGGCCATGCTGCTGATTGCGACGATCCTTCCTCGTCGTAGATGTATCGAGGTCGGTGAACTCGTCTAGATCGGCATGCGGTAACCGTAGTATTCGTGGTCCTCGTTGTAGCCACCATGCCCCCAGCCGACGTCACGGAAGTCGGCGACGAATTCGATGGCTTCGATCCATTTGACCTGTTTGAAACCGAGTTCGAGCTCGTTGCGCAACCGCAGCGGGGCACCGTGAGCTTCGCAGAGCGGCTGTCCGTTCATCTCGTAGGCCAATAAGGCCATCGGCTCACGCATGTGCTCGATGCGGTGGCAGTCGTAGTAGCGCCCGTGACCGGGTTCGGCACCCTCGGCGAACGAGTAGAACACCACCCATTTGGCCTCCGGCAGCGGGTGCACCATGGCCAGGATGTCGGCCATCGCGACACCACCCCATTTGGCCACCCCGGACCAGCCCTGAATGCAGTAGTGCTGGGTGATCTGTTCGTGTTTGGGCAGCGCCAACAAACCTGAATACGACAACTCCAGCGGAGTCTCCACCAGCCCCTCGATGCGCAGCATGTACTGCGACCAGCCACCTTGTTGCAGCCAGCGGTAGTGGTCGGAATCGGGCAAGGTGCCGTTGACCCACAGGTAGGGCGAGATGTCCTTGTCGGTGTACGACGCTCGCGGGTGGGCTCGTTCCATCCAGGCTTTGGCCCACCCCACGATGAAGCGGCCGGTGTTTTGCACCACTCTGGGGTACCGGATGGTGACGGGTGATGCCGCCAACCACAGCGTAGTCACCACCGCAGCGGCCACACCGAATATTGCCAGGGCCCAATATGATTCGGTGTCGGTGCCCAGCGTCATGTGATTGAGGTTTTCCACCGCGCCGGTGGTGAACACCATGGTCACGTGGGCCACAATGAAGGTCACCATCCACAGCCACACGGCGAAGTGCACGGTGCGGGCGGCCTGTCGGTTGAGGGGTCCGCGTCCGGTGCCCAACCGCGCAGCGACAGCTGGCGCCTGCAGCAGGCCAGTGAGAAACGCCAGCGGTGCGGCGACAAACACCGTGATGAAGTAGGCCAGCATCTGCAGCCCGTTGTAGGCGATGAACCCGTGGTTGTCGGGAAAATCCAGCGAGGCGTACTGCACCGCGGTGGACAGCGCATTCGGGAACACCTCCCAGGACTGAGGCACGATCCGCTGCCATTGCCCGGTGCTGAACAACAGCACATAGAACAACACCCCGTTGACCAACCACAGCAGGTCGAAGCTGAGATGCCACCACCGGGCCAGCCCGACTGAGTGACGAAAACCAGGAATTCCCAACCACTTCGGCAGTGTTACCGCATCATCCTTGGAGGTCCACACCTTCGGCGGGTCGCTCTTGTCCCTGCGGTCGGCGGGCACTTCGCCACGCATCCGCAGCCACTCCGTGCCGGGACGGCAGCCTGCGTTCAGATAAAGCCGGGGATGGTCAGCCAGGATCTGCAAGCCTGACCGCAGGATGAACATCATGAAAATGATGTTGAAGAAGTGTTGCCAGCGCAGCCAGGCTGGGAAACCGCTGGTCACCTCGGATGCAAAGCTCGGCGAGGTACCCGGATAGCGGGTGATGAAGTCCTGCATCCAGCCGTACTCGCGCAGTTCCTGGGCCACAGCGACGACCAGTATCAGCACAGTCACACCGATCGGCAGCAGCCACAAGGCGCTGATCCAGTGCCGCCCCAGTCGGACCGTTGGGAATCGGGCCGGCACTTGGGGGATGCCGCCGCCGAACTGACGCTCATCGATGTGGTCACGCAACACAGCCCGGGGCTCATGCGGATCCCACAACGTCGCCAGCCGATTACTCGTTGTCATATCCCCGACCTCCTGCACGCGACCACATATGTCGGCCAATCATGTGGTTTCCCAACCGGGTTGACCTCAAGCGTCCGCCGTCAGATCCAGCCAATCGATCGCAGATCCGGCTGCGTGGAGTGCACGGTCGGCCAGCTTCCATACGTTTTGATACGGCTTCTGCCAGGCTAGTGCTGCGACCTGAGTGTTGCCTGTGGCAAGCCTGGCTGGATGAAAGGGTGCAGGAGGGCGGCGTCCACGACGGTTCCCCCGCCACCGTGGACGCCGCCGCTGGTCAAGCGGTTACAGGATCCACGGGAAGGACCCGTACATCGGGAAGTTGTTGACGAACGGCGGAGCGTCGTTGATCTGCGCGTTACCCGGCGAGACGCAGACACTGCCCGCATTGGTGAAGTTGCAAGTCTGCGGGGCCGGCTGGATGTGCTGGACCGCCGCCGGTGCATCGCCCGGCGTGGCGCCGGCCAGCGGAGCCACAATGACTGACCCGGCCACGCTGACCGCGCCCAGCACGGACAGAACGGTTATTCGCATAATGAGCCACCTTCCCTATGCCAGCAAGGTCTCACCGCCCGCCAGGCTCGGACGTTGCGTGTGCCGTATTAGCGCAGCGGCGGTACGTTGCCCCACGATCCGTAGGGACCGTTAGCGCCGACGCCCATTCCGGGGCTCGTACTGGGCGGCTCTGAGTACACCTCAGCATTGCCCGGACTCTCGCACACCACTGAGCCGCCACCATGCGTGCAGTTGGACGCGGGTTCTGCCAAAGCACTTGGTGCGACGGCGATTCCCATTGCCAAACCAACACCTGCGACTGCCGACGCCACGGCAACCGGCATCATCGATCGTTTGGGCACTGTGTTCACAATCCACGCTCCTTCGTCGATTTTGCCTCTGCCATCCAGGGTTCCCATCGAGGGCGTCGAAATCACTGGTGCTGGCCCCCGACTCGGACCCGGCTAGCAGGTAGAGCACCACCAGGTGACCCGGCAGTCGTCCGCCGCCACGCCTGCGGTGATCGCGCGAACCGGCGAGTGGGCGACACCGTGGCGCGGGGAGGAGGAAAATCGTTCGAAACGGGTATTCCCAGCTCAACCAACTGGGGACACGGTCTGTCGTGGAGGGGGGTGCGATGACGGTCCCAACCGATGACTCGTCCTGCTCGACGACGCCTGCAACCGCTGCGCGGGTGATCGTGGCCGGAGACGACGTGCTGGTTCGCGAAGGGCTCGCATGCCTTCTGCAGCATTGGGGTTTCGACGTTGTAGCCAAGGCCAGCTGCGTCGCCCAATTACCACCGCTGGTGCGCATGACTGCGCCTGAACTCGTGGTGATCAGCATTCCCGTGCCGGCCGATCACCCAGACGAATATGAGGCGGCGCGGCTGATCCGCAGCGAATTCCCCCGCGCCGGTGTGCTGGTCCTGTGCGCTCACGTCGAAGTGCAACACGCCATCGATGCACTGTCCGGCGGTGGCGGGATCAGCTACCTGCTCAACAGCCGGGTAGCCGATGTCGAGGATTTCGTCGACATCCTCAAGCGTATCGCCAAGGGCGCCTGCATCATTGGCCCCGCGGTCGCCCAAGCGCTGGTCGCGGCACGCGAAAATCAGGATCCGCTTGCCACTCTCAGCGCGCGAGAACACGAGGTGCTGCGACTGATGGCCGAAGGCCGCTCGAACGCCGGCATCGCCCGCCGGCTCTACCTGGCCGAAGGCACCATCGAAAAACATGTGCACAGCATCATGACCAAGCTCGACATCGTCGAGGCTCCAGATGACCACCGGCGGGTCCAGGCAGTCATCGCCTTCCTTCATGGCCGCTGACCGCCCGGCGTCAGCCAGCCAACTTCCGGCTTAACCGGCGTCGCCATAGGTACCGCACCACGCGTTCGGCACGGGCTCGGTAAGGATTGGCGCAGATGTCACGGCGGTATACCTACCCCGATCAGCCGCTGAGTAATCGGGATGCTCGGCCGGTTGCCCGGCAGTCGGCGGAACATCGAGGAAATCGCCGACAGCAGTGTGAACCCCGTCGCAGCGGAATGGGACGCCGTTTACCACGGCCCCATTTGGGCAATCCTGCTGCCGCTTGGAGAGGCCGAGGCCTCGTGGAACCCGCCAAACACCAGGAACGGAAGGCAAACATGACCGAGAAGAACTCAGGTCCTGAAGAAGGCATCAAGGCCGTCGTCGAGGATGTCAAGGGCAAGGCCAAGGAAGCTGTAGGCACCGTGACCGGTCGCGACGATCTGGTTCGCGAGGGTAAAGCTCAGCAAGACAAGGCCGACGCTCAAAAGGACGTCGCGAAGAAGGAGGCCGAGGCGGAGTCGGCACGGGCCGGAGCCAAGGCGGCCGAGAAGCGGCAAGAGGCTTACCAGCGACCGTAATTCGGGTGTTCGAAGAGATAGCCCAGCCCCCTGCGGGTTGGGCTATCTCTCGCCCAGAGCTTGACGAGTTGCCGATCAAGCTTGTCTGTTGACCAATGCCAAGAGCTTGAGAGGCGCGGCAGCGACGAGGACCGCGACGAGAGCCGAGAGTGTCAACCCCAAGAACGCTGCCGTGAGCGTTATATACATGGCAGTTTGCAGCCGCTCTAGAACACCACTCATGAAGCAACCTTTACGGACGAACTGACGCTCTTGCGGTGCGCTCTCGTCGCGCACAACGCAGACTTTAGGCCGCGCGCCGGCGGGGCCAGGGCTACGTTATGTAACGAACTCGCCGAGATCATTGACACTCTGACGCCGGGTTGTCGGACAGGAACTCCCACGGAAAGCTACTCAACGGACCTCGGTCAAGCGCAGGATCAGGGCAACCGCGTCCTCCGCCTGGCCGGCTGGAGTCAGGACTTCCCGCAAGAGCAGCCCACGCAGCGCAGCGACGGCCACGGTGGCCATGTTCAGCGCCTCCTCGGCGTCGCGGCCTTCGCGTTCCGCGAGCGATGCCAGCATCATGGTTAGGTCGTCGAGCGAGTCGATGAACTCACGAAAGTCCCCCGGACTGTAAGCGGCAAGTCCTACGACGTGAAAGAACCCGCGGATACGGGACAGCCGCTCCGGGTGGGTATAGGCCCGCCAGATCGCCGCGACGAGATCGCCGAAGGTGCCGTGCTGGGCGGTCTCGAAGAACACCTCGTTGTCACGAGATCGCTGCACCTTGAGCATCGCTGCCAAGACGCCCGAGAGTGACCCGAAGTGGTACCGCAGCAGGGCGTGACTGGTCTCGGCCCGGGCGGCGACCTCCCGCAGCGACATCTCCGGCGAGGGAAGGGATTCCCCGAAGGCATCGAGAAGCCGAGCCAGGAGACGGTCGCGTGCGTCGCCTTTGCCTGCCGCGCTTGACAAGATCACTTCCACACTTTATCCATTGGATAAGACTTTTCCAATGGATAAAAACCGCTGAGCGCGCCGTGCTGCACCGCCGGCCAAGTTGTGAAGGACTTTGATGAGCGCCATGTGGCAAGGCTGTCTCGCGGGCACCGACTACTTCGAGATGCGTTCCAGCGGTGGGCATGACTACGGAGTCTGGGTTACCACGCCACCCGACTACGACCGCGCCGCAACACAAGCGCCCATCGTGTACGTGCTCGACGGCAACTTTGCCGTGGGCCTGACGGCTCCGCTCATCGTCACCCAGATGGACCCCATGCAACGGATCCAGCCCTACATCCAAGTCAGCGTCGGGTACGCGGGTGAGGAAGCTCAGGACTGGGACCGGCTGCGCAACAGAGACTTTGTGCCGCCCGGAGAGCCCATCGCCAAGGAACTCATCGACGCCCTGGAGCTGGGGGTGGAAATGGCCGCGAGGACACGCGAAGAAGCTGACGCCTACCTCACCGAACTGCGCGACACCCACGCCGATGTTTTCCTGAGCTTCCTCACCGCGGAACTACATCCGCGGATCGAACACGACTATGGCACTGCCGCAAGCGGTCACGGACTTTTCGGCTACTCCTACGGCGGACTTTTCAGCCTGTATACCTGGCTCACCGGCAGCACCCTCTTCGAGAGCATCGGAGCGGGCAGTCCCGGCGTCATCGATGAAGACAGTCGGATCTTCGCCCAGCTCGACGAGTTGGGCGACAGCCGGCGTGCTGCCAAGCTCCACGTAACCTTCAACGACCGCGAGCTTCTCGGAGACCTGGCCGTGTACCAGAGCCTCGCGAAGAACACGGCCACTGTCCTTCACCGCCTCACGTCACGCAACGAAGCGGTCACCAGCGAGATCCTGCACGAAACGCACGTGACCGGCCTGCAGGCATCGTTCCTCAGTTACCTCAGGGCCTGCCGTGCCCGGTAAGCGCGAAGCACCCCCTCGCTTCTCCGGACACAAAACCGCTGCCACGGAACGCAACTGAGCAACTACCGAAGCGGGGTAACGCGATCATTGTGGCGCACTGAATGCTGGCCACTCCGGTGCACTTCCCGCGACGAATCGCGGCCGATGTTCCCGAGGGCCTAGGCATCGCTCTCCCGCAGTTTCAGAACGCTCATGTGCTGAGCCAACCGCCGAGGAACGGCGCCGCGACACCCACACCACAGGGCGCCGGCTCAACGCCGACAATCGCGGCCAGGATCGAATGGAACGCCCCGCCCGATGTCGGCGTTGACCTTATCTATTGGCCGCCAGTCTGCCGGTCAGATAACGACTCGGAAGACTTGGAATTCGACGATTGGTCCGGGTTGGATGCGTCCTTGTCCGACGAAGATGCTTTGGTTGACCCAGGCGTATTTGGGGTCGCCGGATTCCAGGCGTGGGGTGGTGACGAAGTAGTGGTCGCCGAAGTCGGTGCCGCTGCTGCCGCCGCCGAGGGCGCCTGCGGCGGCTTCGTTGACCTCGACCAGGCCTTGGTAGCTCATGTAGATGACCGCACCGTCGTCGGTGTAGAACTGGGCACGCACATCGAGTCGGCCGTAGCCGTCTTCGCCGGCCAGTAGCCAGTCTCCGCCGCCGGGGGCGGCGGTGCCGTTGAATCGGTTTCCGGTGACTTTGCCTCCCGTGACGGCGAGGACTTGGCGCAGCCCGTAAGGGCCCGGGCCGACGATCTGAGGTTCGGCGAGCTCTGCGGTGTAGCTGAACTCCGGCTCCAACTTCACTGGGCAGCCCCCACTCCGGCGGCTGCCATCACAGCTGACATGCCCTGGGCGATCACGTCGCGGCCAAAGGCCTCGAGCACAACATTGGGATTGAAGTACTCGCGGATCAGCACAACCTTGCTGTCCCGGATCCGCATATGGGTGCAATAGGTATTGGCGTAGATCTTGCCGGTCTGCGTGACCGTCGCCTTTCCGTGCAGCTCCAGGATGAAGAGCTCCGGGTCGGTCGTGTCGTGCACGGTCAGCGAATCGATCCGAAGGTCGGGCACCGAGGCGAAGAACCAGTCGATGAAATGACCGATCAGGTGCCGGCCGGGCACGGTATCGGCGAGCGGCTCAGGAGCGAAGGGCATCTCCCAGACGGCGTCCTGGGCAAAGTTGTCCTTCCACGTCTCCAGGGCCTCGCCACGAGGAGGACCGTCATCGAGGGCCCCCCAGAATCGCTCAACCGTCGCGCGGTTGTCCGTTTGTACGCTCATGCGCCCGCCTCCATCTCTCGGTCGACTGCCGTCACAGTCGGATGCCAAAACCGAGAGTGCACCATACGTCGTTAATAGTCAACACTCTGTCGATATTATCGTTTCGTTGTTGCGGAACATGACTCGTGGCCGTCAACCGAAAAATCTGCCATAAAGTCGACAGAGCGTTGATTACCGACGACGTCAAGTTTAAAATCACTGTGGGTCTCGCCGCGAACTCAGCGGATGAGGTGTTTACGCGCCCCGATGACCACGATTCCCGCCACCGCCGACAACGAGGATTCACCATGAAAACACCCACCAACCGGCTGTTTCGCCTGCAGAAGCGGCCGCAAGGCCAGGTCACCGAACAAGATCTCAAGTGGGTCGAGGAGACCATCCCCGATATAGCAGAGGGGCAGGCGTTGATCCGCACGCTGTACCTGTCGCTCGACCCCACGAACCGTGTCTGGATGAGCCAGTTGCGTTCCTACATCCCGCCGGTCGAGTTGGGCGCCGTGATGCGAGGTCTCGGAGTGGGACAGGTGATCGAAAGCCGGCGAGACGATCTGCCAGTAGGCGCATTCGTCCTCGGCTTCACCGGCTGGCAAGAATACTGTGTCGCTGACGATTCCGTTCTGGAGTTTCCGTTCACAGTGCTGCCCGACCCACTGCCGGCGCCGCTTTCGGCGTTCCTGGGAGTACTTGGCCACACCGGCATTTCAGCGTTCATCGGTATCGAGCTGGGCGATCCGCAGCCGGGCGAGACGGTTGTCGTTTCCGCCGCGGCCGGTGCCGTCGGTTCGATCGCTGGACAGCTGGCCAAGCAGCGAGGCGCCCGCGTGGTCGGCATCGCCGGCGGCGCCGAGAAGTGCCGGCACCTGGTGGAGGAACTGGGCTTCGACGCATGCGTAGACCGGCGCTCGGACGACTGGCGCGAGCAACTCGACGAGGCGACCCCCGACGGCATTGACGTCGACTTCGAGAACGTGGGCGGCCCGATCATGGATTACGTCCTGGGCCGGTTGAACGTCGGTGCACGAGTAGCGCTGTGTGGACTGATCTCGGAGTACGACACCTACAACGACGACGGAGGCCAACCGGGCCTGCGCAACGCAAATCAGTTGCTCATGCAGCGAGCCACCCTGCGGGGGTTCATCGTCACCGATCACATCGAGCGGTACGGCGAGATCATCGGCAAACTCGCCGCGGCGCTGGGCGAGGGTGCGGTCATGTACGACGAAACCGTCGTCGAAGGTCTGGAAAGTGCTCGGGAAACCCTCAATCAGGCACTTTCCGGCGGCGCGCGCGGCAAGACGATCGTCCAGGTCGCACCGCTCCCCTAGCCCATCAGGGAACAGAACAGTGCGCCGCCCAACCAGTGGTAAGACGCCGGTTGGGCGGCGCGACGACGACGACCGCTAGCACGCGCTGATTCGGCCGCCCAACCGCCGCAGTATCGGATGAACTCGCAATGGCGTAGTGCTCACCTGATCCCGGTGAGGTTGGGCGGTTGCACTTCGCGTCGGAGGATCTTGCCGGTCGGGCCCTTGGGCACCGAGTCGACGAACCAGATTTCGCGGGGGTATTTGTACGCCGCGAGGCGATCTCGTACGAACGCCTTCAATTCGCCAACTTCTGCGTGCGCCCCACGCTTGAGGGCAACGGCCGCGCCGATCTCCTCACCGAGGTCTGCGTGTTTGATGCCGATCACCGCAGCTTCAGCGACAGCAGGATGTTCGTAGAGCACTTCCTCAACTTCGCGGGGATACACGTTGTACCCACCCCGGATGATCAGATCTTTCTTCCGGTCGACGATGGTGTAGTACCCGTGGCTATCGCGAACGGCGATGTCCCCGGTACGAAACCAGCCATCGGGGATGGCTTCGGCCGTTGCGTCAGGTCGGTTCCAGTATCCCTTCATCAAATTCTCGCCCTGGATGGCGATCTCGCCAGGTGTGCCGTCGGGAACGTCCTCGCCGCCGTTGTCGACGATGCGCAGCGCGCAGCCCCGTACAGGTATCCCGATGGTGCCCGGTCTGCGCTGGTGCCCCGGCTGGTTGAAGCAGGCAATGGGCGCCGTCTCCGAGAGCCCATACCCTTCGTAGATCTCGCAGTCGAACTTGCGCTCAAACGCTTTGAGAATCTCGACGGGCATCGGTGCACCGCCGGTAATGCATGTGCGGAGCGAGGACATGACAGTGCTATCCGCGTCGGGAGAGTGCAGCATCGCGGCGTACATGGTGGGCACGCCTTCGAGAACCGTCACTCGATCGCGGGCCAGGACCTCCAATGCCTTAGCGGCCTCGAAGCGGGGAACGAGCGTGAGGAGAGCACCGGCTTTGACCGCGGCATTGAGTCCGCAGGTGAGGCCGAAGACATGGAACAGTGGCAAGCAACCGAGGATCACGTCTTCGGGGCCCACGTTGATCAATGTGTCCACTGTCGTCGCGGCGTTGGAGGACATGTTCCGGTGGGTGAGTTCTGCCCCCTTGGGTTTCCCGGTGGTCCCCGAGGTGTAAAGGATCACCGCAGTATCGTTGTCGGTTCGCTCGACCGCTTGATGGATTGGGGTGCCGGACAGGCTGATTGGACCCGTAGGGGGCACCAATACCGAGCGAATTCCGACTTTCTCCGCTGCGGCCGGCACGACGGAATCGCTGCCTTCCAACCCGTACACGACCGTCATACCCGAGTCGGTGAGGTAGTACTCGACCTCACGTGCACTGAGCAGCGGATTCATGGGAACTGCGACCGCGCCCGCCAGGAGTACGCCGTAAAACAGCACTGGGTATGCCGGCACGTTGGGAAGCACCAGACCCACCCGGTCGCCGGGAAGCACACCTTGGGCTCGCAGATCGCCGGCCACAGCCGAAGCGTGGTCGTAGAGCTGCCGGTAGGACAGCACGTATTCGTCGAGCTTCACGGCCGGCCGGGCTCCGTATTCGTGCGCAGTCGCGACCAGATTGCCGGCGAGGTTGGACACGGTTGACTCCTACTTCGAAAGAGAGTTCGCATTTTCATTCCGCGGCCAGGCGTGCGAATCGCATTTGAGTGCGGGGAGAGCAGCGGCCGAATCCGCGGCGACGGCCGGCGCCGGCACGAACGTTAAAGGCGAGGCCGATGCAACGCTCATAGTATGCACTACATGTGGGTGATAATCAACACAATGTCGAAAACAACCGGTACTTCCGCCTCTGGAACACGTGTTTCGCGGTTGGCCTGACCTATCATCTTCCGTATGGCGTCCACTTCATCTTTCAACCTGAGCACCACAGAAACACGGGTGGGCCGACGAAACATCAAAGGTGACAGACGCGAACAAGCCATCCTCGAAGGTGCTTACGACATGTTGCGCACAGTGCCGCTGCGCAACATTTCCATCGACGATCTCACCAAGCGCGCGGGGCTGTCGCGGTCATCGTTCTACTTCTACTTCGAATCCAAGTGGCAGCTGTTGTCGGCCCTGCTCTCGCGGGTCACCGCCGACGTGTTCCAAGCATCGCAACTGATTTTTGAGCGTCCGGCCGGTATGCCGCCGGAAGCGGCCATCGAGCACGCGGTCAACGAGGTTATCCAGGTATGGGAACAGCACGGTCACGTTCTGCGTGAAGTCGGCGACGCCGCTGCGGCCGAGCCGGACCTGCAGAAGCAGTGGGACACGATCCTCGGTCGGTTCATCGACGCTTCGGCGGCCAGCATCGAGCGAGACAGGGCTGCCGGCGTGGCCATCGACGGGCCACCTGCCAGGTCATTGGCTGCCGCGTTGATGTGGATGGGTGAACGCAACCTCTCGTTGATGAGTCTGCGCAGCGAGAACGCAATCCCGTTGAAGGACATGGCCGAAACGGTGACCACCATATGGCTGCGAACGGTCTACGGCCTTGAGTGGAAGCCGCGCGAGAAGCCCAGTAGACGCCGCAAGTCCTCCCCGAAGACGTGATCGACGTCTTCCGGGAGGGCCCTGCTTGACCTTTGGGGTTGCCGGACGTTACTGGTTGTCCAAGGCCATTTTCGTCATATTCAGCCCCGGCATCAGCATGTGACCACCCTCGACCAACATCTCGAGACCGGTCGTCCATCGTGATTCGTCGGAGGCCAGCCACAGCACGGCCTCGCTCATGGCCTGCGGCGGCAGCAGGCCTACATCCCGCAGAACTGCCCAGTACCTCGCGCCCTGCAGGTCCTCTTTGACCCCCTGGCCAGGCCCCTTGCCTGCGCAGAGGTCGTAGCCCCCTTGCCAGTCCAGGGCGGGCGTATCGGTAGGCCCGGGAAGAAGTGAGTTGACTCGGATGCCGTACTGACCGAACTCGAGTGCTGCACTCTTCGCCAGGCCGAGTACGCCATGCTTCGAAGCCACGTAGTGGACGTAGTGGGGAGATCCCTCGACGCCGTTGCCGGACGAGGTGATGATCACCGACCCCCCTCCGCGCGTCTTCATGGCGGGGGTTACGGCCTTCAGCGTGCGCCAGGGCCCCATGATGTTGACGTTGAGCACATCCAGGAACTCGTCCTCGGGAATGTCTGCGAACGGGTGCACAGTCCAGATGCCGGCGTTGGCCACTGCGACATCGAGTCCGCCGAAGGCCTGCACACCTTCGGCGACCAACGTGTCCAGCGGGGCCTGCTCACGAACGTCGCCTTGGTGCGCGATGATTCGCCGGCCCAGCGCCTCGACTTCCTTGACCGTGATCTCGAGGTCAGCTGCCGTGCCGACGGGATAGGGAACCCCTCCATTAGCCGGGCAGTCGAAGGCGAGGATGTCCGCGCCTTCCTGTGCGAGGCGGATGGCGTGTGCTCGCCCCTGGCCTCGGGCCGCTCCGGTGACCAGGGCGACCTTTCCTTCCATGCGTCCCATGTTTACTCCTCGTGGTGATTGGTTTACGGTCGGCCGATCGGCGAGACCGCCTGTGGTGCAACGGATATAAACCGAGACCTCACTCGCTCGGTCTGATCAGTTGGAGAAGAACATCGATTCCGGGAGGTTCGGTCCAGACATGTGTGGCCTCCCCCATCAGAATCGGTGCCTCGATCGGCTCCGGGCGGCCAGGCCCTCGGATGGCACAGCCCGCGAGTTCAGGGCCGTCGGCGTGGTCCAGCCGCAGTGCCAGGTGGTCGAGTTTTGCCGGTGCTCCGTCGAGGGCCGTCTCGAGCGCGTCCAGGTCGTGCAGGGTGTACAGCTCGACCTCGGCGCCGGAAACGTTGAGGAACGCCGCGCGGACGCTCATGGCCGGAACGTCGACCGAACGAGCAACCTCCACCCCAAACCGATTGGACCAGTGCGCGAGTGCCGAGTCGAGGTCGCGTACCAGGATGCCGACGTGGTCGAGCCGAGGGAGGCCGGCAGCGGGTGGCGAGGTCATTGACTACCCGCCGCGACGAAGTGCGGAGCAAGACCGGGCCTAGGCTCGGTCCAACGCTGCGTGACGACCTTGGACCTCGTGTAGAAGCGATAGCCGTCGTAGTTGAGCCCGTCGTCTCCGAAGCGTGAGTCCCCCCATCCGCCGAAGCCGAACCAGGAGATCGGCACGGGGATAGGCACGTTGATCCCAACGCTGCCCGCCGATACGCCGCGGCTGAACCGGCGCGCAGCGGTGCCGCTGCCGGTGAAGATGATGGCGCCGTTCCCGTAGGGATTGTCGTTGACGATCTGCAGGGCCTGCTCGAGATCTTCGACGCGCAGCACGCTCAGGACCGGTCCGAACACTTCGTCGCGGTAGAGGTCGCTCTCGACGCCGACGTGGTCGACGAGACTGGGACCGATGAAGTAACCGGCTCCGGGGGCTTCCCGCTCACGGCCATCGACGACCAGTCGGCCACCCTGCTTGACGGAGCGTTCCAGCGCCCCTCGGACCCGATCGAGTGCCCGCTCCGAGATCAACGGCCCCATGTCAGAACCCGGCACCTCGCCCGGGCCCACCTTGAACGCGATGGCGCGCTCGGCAATCTTGCCCACCAGTGCATCTGCCGCCGAGCCGACCGCTACCGCGACCGTCACTGCCATGCATCGCTGACCCGCAGCGCCGTAGGCCGCCGAAACCAGCGCATCGGCCGCGGCATCGAGATCGGCGTCGGGCATCACCACCAGGTGGTTCTTGGCGCCCCCAAGTGCCTGCACTTTCTTGCCTGCTTCTGCCGAGCGCCGGTAGATCGCACGTGCGACAGGAGTGGACCCGACGAACGAGACCGCCGCGACATCGGGGTGGTCGATGAGTGCCTCGGCTGCCTCCACACCGCCGTGCACAACGTTCAGCACGCCGTCGGGCAATCCTGCTTCGCTCGCGATCTGCGCCAACCGCACCGATGCCGACGGCACCTGTTCACTTGGCTTGAGCACGAACGCGTTCCCGCACGCAATCGCGGCTGCGAACATCGATACCGGCACCATGACCGGAAAGTTGAACGGTGTGATGCCGGCGCATACACCGAGCGGTTGCCGGAAGGAGTACGTGTCGACCCCATTGGCAACCTGCTCGGCGTACTCCCCCTTGAGTTGCTGCACCACCGAAAGCGACACGTCGACGGCTTCGATCGAGCGCGCCAGTTCTCCCCGGGCGTCTGCGAGCGTCTTGCCCTGTTCGGCCGTGATGATCGACGCCAGGTCGTCCACCTGCTCGTGCAGCAAAGCCCGGAAACGATGCAGTATCGCCGCCCGGGCTGGGCCGGGGGTGTCGGCCCAGGCGACCGCCGCAGTGCGGGCATTGGCGACAGCTTCGTCGACGGCATCGGCGCCGCCCAGTACGACGGTCCCGATCACGCTCCCTGTAGCGGGATCATGGATCTCGGCTCGCGGCCCCTCGGTCGAGGAGACTGCCGCGCCGCCGATCCAATGCGGCACGGTGTCAAGAGATACATCGATGGTCACAGCAACTCCAATGGGTCAGTAATGCCAAATATCCGAACCGACAACCACGCTCACGCGTTCTGGCGGGGATGCGGAATTTCGGGGAACATCTCCAGGCCGTAGTTGACCTTCAGGTTCTCGACCTCGGCCTGCAGCTGCTCGGGTGTGCGGAGCTCGCGATCGCGCGCTTCGTAGAAGTACTTGTCGATACCGCCGTTGGGCTCGAAACCCTCGCTGTCGGGGCCGGGCACGAACACCACGAGGATCCGGGCTTCGTCACCGACCACCTCGTAGGTGTGCCGCTGATCCTTGCGCCCCCAGACGAACTGGCCTTTCTTGGCGTTGTAGGAACCGGCCTCGGTGTGGATCTTGATTTCACCGTCCATCACGAAGAAGCCCTCTTCTTCGCGGTGGTGGATGTGCCAGACCGGTTCGGTACCACGCACCCAGTTGGTCTCGATGACGATCAGCTGACCGTTGGTGGTCTCACCAGTCGCGTGAATCCAGAAATCCACCCCGGTCATGAAGTCACCGGTCATGTTGAAGTGGATGTCTTCACGGTGGGAGACGTAGCTCTCGCCGTCGCGTGAAGTTGACGGTTGGATCTGGTCGACGTCCGATCTCGTGGCCATGTCAATCCTCTTGTGTCGTTGTAGCGCCGTACGCCGGTGTGCGGTGTCACGGCCTTGGCGAATTTGAGAGTAGACTCACAGTCGATAACAGTCAACACAGTGTCTACTTCTAAAAATGAGCTCCAGTCTGCGAAGTCAAGTAAAACTCGACAATGTGTTGACTATCACCCACATATGGTGCACTCTCGGATCCACCGCGGCGCTGAAGTCAGCCCGCTCGAAAATGGAGGTCTAACAGTGAAATTGGAGCCGGAGTTCAGCTACACCGCAGAGCTCGCCGAACCCCAGATCGTCGGCCCGGGCCCGTACGGGCTGCGCCAAGTCCTCGCCGTCACCGGAGGCAAAGTCACCGGAAACCGATTCAACGGCACCGCCGCCCCCGGCGGCGGAGACTGGCTACTAGCCGGCGAAGACGGCTACGGCCGACTCGATGTGCGTGCCCAGTTCTACACCGACGACGGTGCGGTCATCTACATGAGCTACCAAGGCCTGGTCGAGGTCAACGAAGCCGCCGCAGGCGCCCTCGGCGGCGGCAGCAGCGGCACCGACTTCGGCGACCACTACTTCGTCACCACCCCACGCCTGGAATCCGGCGACCCCAAATACGCCTGGGTCAACCAAAGCATCTTCGTCGGACAAGGACGCATCCAACCCGGACCAATCGTCGAATTCCAAGTCTTCCGAGTCGTGGCATGAGTGCACTGCACGCGCAGGTCCAGCAGCTGTTGCAGTCCCTGTCCGGACGTCCCGCCCCACAGCCGTGGGAGATGCCGATCGCGGCCTACCGGCAGGCCGGAGAGAAGTTGGTCACGTTGGCCGGTGACGTTGACAATCGTTGCACAGTCGATGATTTCACGGTTCCGGTTCGCGAGGGTGTGGTCACGGCGCGGTGTTACCGCCCGCCCGTAGCCGCACCGGCACTGCCGGCTGTTGTCTATCTTCATGGCGGTGCATTCGTACGCGGAAGCCTCGACACCCACGATCGGCTATGCCGGAAACTCTGCGTGCGGGGCGAACTCACCGTGATATCCGTGGCCTACCGCCTGGCACCTGAAGACCAGTTTCCCCGTGCTCATGATGACGCCGCCGATGCCTATGCCTGGGTGAGTGAGCATGCCGAAGAACTAGGCATCGACCCCGAAGCTCTCGCGGTCGCCGGCGATTCCTCCGGGGGTGCACTGGCGGCCAGCATTGCACTTGCCTCGCGAGAACAAGGTCCTCCGGTCAAGGCCCAAGGTCTGCTGTGCCCTGCACTCGATGCCACCATGAGTGGTGACTCGGTCGAACGGTACAAAGACGGCCCCTTCCTCACCCGGGCCGCGCTTGAATGGGCATACGACATGTACGTACCGGAACTGGACGACCGTCGTTCGAGCCTCGCCTCGCCGTTGCTGACGCAGCACCTCGTGGACGCCCCACCTGCAGTGATCGTCAGTGCTCAGATCGATCCCGTTGCCGACGACGCACACCGCTACGGTGCCAGGCTCGCCGCGGCGGGAGTCAAAGTGCAAACCCATGAGTACAAGGGCATGCCGCACAGCTTCCCCTTACTGGCAGGCGTACTCGACGACGGCGATCACGCCATCACCGTGTTCGCGAGGGCGCTCGCGGCCTTGCTCAGCTAGCTCGCCACCCCACCCATCGGGCGTTGACAACCTCTGATCCAAACAAGCACCAGCACATGCCATTACGGCGTTGGGCTGGGCTGCTTTGCGCCATCTCCGGGCGGCGACACATCCGCCGTCCAACAGTCCAACCAAAGGAAACCAACGATGATTCCCTTTTCGGGTGGCGAATCTGCCCACGTCCCGAAATGCCACGCGAGAAGCTGGATCAGGTCGGTGACCATCATCCTGTATGCCGTTGTATCAGCGTTGTTTTCGGTGAGTGCGCCGGTTGCCCGGGCTGACGAATCACAGTACTGGGCGTTCTACACGCCGCCGGACCCCCTGCCCGCGGGCGCACCGGGTGATCTCATCCGAACGGAGCCGTCCAGGCTGGTTCTGGAACCTTCCGGACAACTGGGCTCCTTCGTGGGGACCGGAACGCGAATCATGTATCGCAGCACCGATGCTCAGGGACATCCCGTGGCGGTCACGGGTACCTATATCGAGCCTGATGTCGCCTGGACCGGCAGCGGTCCCCGCCCGTTGCTTGCCTACGCCACAGCCCCTTACGGAATGGGAGAGCAGTGTGCTCCGTCCCGCCTGTTCAACCAAGGTATCCATGCCTCGTTGGATACGGGATTCGACCTGATGTTCAACCTCGAAGAAGGGTTCATCGCGACTCTGCTGGCGCGCGGCTTCGCGATAGTGGTCACCGATGGTGTCGGATTGGGAGTGCACGGTCAGATGGCGCCGCAGTTCCTGAACCGGGTCGCGGGCGGGACAGCACTGAACGATGCGGCGCGGGCAGCGATGAAGCTGCCTGATACCACGTTGGATCCGCATGGACCCGTTGCTTTCTGGGGCTGGCTGGCAGGCGGCGGACATGCCGCATTGGCGGCGGCCGAGCTGGCCGGCGCGTACGCCCCCGAGCTCAACGTTGTTGGAACCTACGCCAACGGCGCCACGACCGATCTGCCCAGCATGTTGCCGCCTCTCGACGGGAACCAGCTCGCCGGATCCCTTGGCTGGGTACTACGGGGGATTCAAGAAGCGTATCCCGACATGACCCAACCGATCGCGGATTCCCTCACCCCGCGCGGTGTGGAGATGTTGGCCAACACCAGCCGACAGTGCATGATCCAAACCGGCATCAATTACGCGTTCCGCCATCTGCAGCCATGGTTCAAAAAGGACCTCTATCAATCGGTGCGCGAGGAGCCACTGAGCTCCATCCTGGCCATGCAGCGAATCGGCAACGTGAAACCCGCTGGTCCGGTGTACCTTTCGCATAACCGATGGGATTCTTTCGCGCCATATGAATCGGTGGTGGCAACCGCGAAAGATTGGTGTGCGCTGGGCGCCGACGTCACGTTGTGGACCAACGAGCAACCACCTTTCCTCAACAAGACGGATACCAACTCACTCCTGACCGCCTTCGTCGACGGCGAGCGGAGCATGGCCTGGATCGCCGACCGCTTCAACGGCGTGCCCACCACACCCACCTGCAGTCAGCTGGTGGAGTGATCACCGATGCCAGTCGGAATCAAAGTTGAAGTCCTGCAGTACATATCGGAATATTCGTGGGTTGACGACTGGTTGATTGACTGATGACTAGTTTGAATCTGGGGACCTTCGGCGTATTCGGTCTTTTCGGGCAGTGGAAACAAATGGCCGCCGCGCAACTGAGGGATATCGAGGCGCTCGGCTACGGCGCGATCTGGGCAGGCGGCTCGCCGCCAGCCGAACTCGACTGGGTCGAGTCAATCCTTGAGCCGACCAAGTCGCTGAAGGTGGCAACGGGCATCGTCAACATCTGGTCGGCGGCCGCCGGTCGGGTCGCCGAGTCGTTTCACCGCATCGAGACGGCCCACCCGGGACGATTCCTGCTCGGGATCGGGGCCGGACATCCCGAGCTGATCGCCGAGTACACGAAACCCTACGACGCGCTCACCGAGTACCTCACCAAACTCGATGAATACGGCGTGCCAAAGGACCAGCGCGTCGTCGCTGCGCTCGGCCCCCAGGTCCTGACACTGGCCGCGCGCCGCAGCGCGGGAGCCCATCCCTACCTGACCACCCCGCAACACACCGCTCAGGCGCGCGCCTTGGTCGGGCCGGATGCTTTCATCGCCCCGGCCCACAAGGTCGTGCTGAACACGGACGCGGCCCAGGCACGGGCCATCGGACGCGAAGCTCTCGCCACCTATCTCAACGGCACCAACTATGTGAACAACTGGAGGCGGCTGGGGTTCAATGACTCCGACGTCACCGCCCCCGGCAGCGACGCCCTGGTCGACGCCCTCGTCGCGCATGGCAGCACTGACGCCGTCGCAACCAGACTGAACGAGCATCTCGTTGCCGGCGCGACCCACGTGCCTGTGCAAGTCCTGACCCGACCCGACAAACTGATTCCCTCACTTACCGAACTGGCCGGACCACTCGGCCTCATCTGATACCACAGTTCGCCGGCCCCGGCGATCAGCGGAACGAATCGAGCCGCTCGCCGGCCCACTGCCGGAAGGTGCGTCCGGGCCTTCCGGTGATGCGCTCGACAGATCGGCGCGCCTCGTCCTGGTGTCGCGGCAGCTGCGACCAGTAGTCGAGAATGGCGTCGACCAGAGGTAGCGGAGCGTGCCGCGAAAGATGTTGCACAGCTTGTTCTCTGCTGGGTTCACGCCACTCCAGCTCCCGCGCGAGCAGGCTTGCCAGAATGTCGCGTTGCTGATGGAAGCTGAGCACCTCGGGGCCGCCAAGAGGCAGGACGAGCCCATCCAGATCGTCGTCGATGAGCGCGCACTCGGCCACGTCGGCAATGTCCTCGGGATGGATAACGTCGAGACAGGCCTCCCAGAAGGGCTGCTCGACCGGGACTCCGGCGCGGATGAACGATGCCCAGTCGAGCGTCATGGTGGCGAATGTCCCCGGTCGCAGCACCGTAGTGCTGAATGGCGCTGCAGCAAGGGCGGTTTCAACGTCAGCGTGATGTCGCGCCAGCGAGTTGTGTTCCGCGTTGCCCATCTCAGTCGAGTCCGAGGAGAGCAGGACGACCCGCCGGACACCTGCGCGCTCTGCACAGTCGACGAAGTCCTCGATGGCGGCGGGTTCCGCGTAAAGGAAAATGCGGTCGACTTCCACCAATGCCTCGTCGAAGGTTTCCGGCGCGGTGAGATCCAGTTCGACGATGTCGACGCCCAGTCCCGCCGCTCTGCGGGGATCGCGACTGCCTGCCCTCACGGCCCGGTCGGCCGATGCCAATCGTCCAACGAGGCTCGCTCCGATTCCACCCGTCGCGCCGGTGATGAGTGTGGTCATCGCTGAAACCCTACGAGCGAATCGACAACGAAACAAGACTTGAGTCCGGCTTCCCGGCATAGCGCCAGGTAGAGCGGCTACTCGGCTTCGTCCGACTGAGCGCCCGACAGCACGAGGTCCAGCAACGCGCTCAGTTCGGCGCCGAGATCGGACACCGGAGGCTCCTCCTGGACCCACTGCGACATCGCAGAAACGTAGCCCGACGCGAGCAGCTGTCCGACCCGTGCCGGTCGCACCGACGGTCGAAGGACCGCCTCGGTCTCCACGATCAGGGCGGCGAGGTCCACCCCGACCGGATGGTCGACCAGCATCGTCGTGTACAGGAGGGTGGGCGGGACCAGCGCGCACATCTCCGCACGGGCAATGGAATTCGAGGTGGCCAGGGCGTCCAGGTAGGCGCCGAGCACTTCACGAAGCGGCCGACCCGCCATCCCGTCAGTTCGCGCGGACTGCCAGGCCTCGTTCCGTCGTCGCCGCATCCATTCCTCAAGGAAGAGCGTCTTGCGGGGAAAATGCGTGAAGACGGTGCTGCGCGACAGTCCCGACCGGTCGGCGATCTCGTCCATCGAGGACGCCTCGAATCCGCGTTCGACGAACAGCGCGATGGCGGCTTCGTAGACCCGGTCGTGCCGTTCTGCCCGCTTCACCGTCCGCTGGGTCGGCCCCTGCCGAGCACGCCGGCCGCGCGTTCGCCCGCTGGCCGTCTCAGAGCGCTCTGCATCCATCGCCCCAGTGAAGCATGGCGGTGTCAGTCGGTTCTGCGAGCCCAGAGCGGCGAGAAGCGGGCCACCCCCGCCGGCGGTAGGTTGCCTATTTCCTTCCCAAAACCTAGGTAGCCAGCCGCCGCACGATCTGACCGGCCCGGCGCAACACGTCCATCTGCGCCGGATTGTAGAGATCGGCCATCGCGTCATCGATGGTCTTCTCGGCGAAGTTCGCACCGCGCGGCGCGTCGGCGCGGGCCTCGGCAAGTCCGGGATGACCCTGCCGGACCGACCAGATGTAGGGCGCCAGCCGCTCGGCGAGATCCTGGCGGGTCGCCTCGTCGGCGTCGGCGGACAGCGTGTCCAGCTCCGATGCGGCCGGATCCTCGCGGGTGTCCCTGATCAGGTCGGCATAGACCTGTCGGCCGCGCGGGCCCAGCACCCGGCTCAGGACCACCACCAGTTTGCGATCCGCGTCGGTCATCTTGGCGACGGCGCCCACGGGCGCGAACTCGGGCGGCAGATCCGTAGGCGCGGAAGTCTCCAGCAGCTCGCCGAGCTCCTCACGGGCCCGCTGCAACCGGTCGATGGTCGCCGCCAGCTCGGCGTCCAGTTCCCGCAACGCCTGTTCGGGATGCTCGTCGGTGTCACCCATCGCCCCTATCTGCGGGAGCGAGAACCCCAAGTCGACGAGCCGTTTGATGCGGACCAACCGGACCAGGTGCGCCACGCCGTACCGCTTGTACCCGTTTGACCGGCGTTCGGGCTCCGGGAGCAGACCGACCTGGTGGTAATGGCGGACGGCGCGCAAGCTGGTGCCGGCCAGTTCGGCGATCTCCCGAGTACTCCACGCCACCTGTCCATCATGCCCAGGCCCATGCCCGGGACTTGACTGTGCCGTTACGTCCGAGTGTGCGATGGAGGGATGCCAACACCTGAGTTGCTCCCCGTCGACGATCTGTTCGCGCCGCCCGCCCGCGCGCAGGCATCGATCTCACCCGACGGCACCCGTATCGCCTACCTCGCGCCATGGCGGGACCGCCTCAACATCTGGATCCAGGACGTGGACAACCTCGACGGCGAGCCGCAGCGCATTACCGCCGACAGCACCCGCAGCATCATTCATTACGAGTGGACCAGGGACTCCCGCTGGTTGCTCTACCTGCAGGACACCGGCGGCGACGAGAACTGGCATGTCTTCCGGGCCGACCCGCAGGACCCCGAGTCCGGTGCGGTCGATCTGACCCCGTTCCCGGGAGCGATGGCCGGCCATGAACTGCTCGGCGATCCGGCCAAGGCGATGGTGTACTCCAACAAGCGCACACCTACTCTGATGGACGCCTACGAGCTGGACATCGCCACCGGTGAACTCACCATGGTGGCGAAGAACCCCGGCAAGGGAGCAGGCTGGCGGGCCAGCAGCAACGGCGACTTGTTTTCCACCGCACTGACCGCCGACGGTGACGTGGAGCTGTTGCAGTGGGAACCGCAGACCGAGACACTGCGCTCCATCGTCACCTTCGACGGCCGTGACTACACGCTGGGGCTGTACCCGATCACCGTCACCCCCGACGGCACCGGCATCTGGGTCGGCTCCAACGACGGCACCGACCGGACCCGCATCGTGCGCGTCGACGTCATCACCGGCGAGCAGACCCACGTCGACAGCCATCCGGTCTACGACGTGGACACCCGGGCCAGCGTGTTCACCACGCTGGCCGAGCCGCTGATCCTGGACCGGCGCACCGGCGATCTGCTCGGGGTGCGGTACCTATTGGAGCGACAGGTGATTCAGCCGCTGGATCCGCACTTCGCGGCCGTGCTGGCGAACCTGGAGAAACTGTCCGATGGCGACGTGAACGCCCTGAGCTCCGACCTGACCGGCCGACGCTGGGTGGTCAGCTTCACCCATGACCGCGAAGCCGGGATGACCTACCTCTACGACCACGACACCCGGGACAGCCGGCTGCTGTTCGGGTCTCATCCGCAGCTGGATCCCGAGGCCCTGGCGGCGATGGAGCCGGTCACCATCCGCTCGCGCGACGGGCTTGATCTGCACGGGTATCTGACCCTGCCGGTCGGGGTGCCGCCGAAGGATCTGCCGATGGTGCTACTGGTGCACGGCGGGCCCTGGACGCGGGACGGCTGGATGTTCACCCCGCCGGTGCAGCTGCTGGCCAACCGCGGATATGCGGTGCTGCAGGTCAACTTCCGCGGATCGGCGGGCTTCGGCAAGGCCTTCACCAAGGCCGCGGTCGGTGAGTTCGCCGGCAAGATGCACGACGATCTGATCGACAGTGTGGACTGGGCCGTCGAGCAGGGGTATGCGGATCCGAAGCGGATCGCCATCTTCGGCGGCTCTTACGGTGGATACGCGACGCTGGTGGGCGTCACCTTCACACCCGATGTGTTCGCCGCCGCAGTCGATTACGTCGGCATCTCCGATCTGAGCAACTTCATGCGGACGCTACCCGAGATCGCGCGCCCGCATCTGGCCAACAACTGGCACCTGTTCGTCGGCAACCCCGACGACCCAGACCAGTTGGCTGACATGCTGTCGCGTTCACCGATCACGAAGGTCGACCAGATCCGCACGCCACTGCTGGTCATCCAGGGCGCCAACGATGTTCGCGTGGTCCAGGCCGAATCCGACAACCTGGTCAAGGCGTTGCGCGACCGCGGAGTCGAGGTGGAGTACATGATCAAACACGACGAGGGGCACGGATTCGTCAACCCGGACAACGTGATCGACATGTACAAGACCGTCGATCGCTTTCTCGCCGAGCACCTCGGTGAGGGACGGAAGTCGTGACCAACGGACCGGGGCAGGGACATTCACCAACGTTGCTCGAACGGGTGGGCGGGGTGTCCGGGCTGGTGTATGCCAGCCTGCCCACGTTTGCCTACGTCATCGCGAACGCGATCGCCGGTCTGGACGCCGCGGTCGCGATATCCGTCGGCGTCAGCGTCGGTCTGATCGTGTTCCGGCTGTTGCGCAAGCAGCCTATTCAGCCGGCGGTATCGGCACTGTTCGGGGTCGTCGTCGCCGCGCTGATCGCCTACTACACCGGCTCCGCCGAAGACTATTTCCTGCCGGGAATCTGGCTCAGTCTGGCGATGGCGACCGTGTTTTCCGTATCCCTCTTGCTACGGCGCCCGTTGGTCGGAGTGATATGGAACCTGCTGCGTAGCGCCGGGCCCGATCGATCATGGCGCGCCGACACCGTGGCGCTGCACGCGTTCGACGTCGCCACGCTGGCATTCGTGGCGCTGTTTTTTGCGCGATTCGTTGTGCAGCAATGGCTTTACGATGGCGGCTTCACCGGCTGGCTGGCTTCTGCTCGGATCGCCATGGGCTATCCACTGCTCGGCGCGGTATCCGTGGTGGTGTACTGGGCGGTCCGCCGTGCGAACCGGCAGATCGACTCAGACATCGACCGGCACAGCACAGGGACCGATGCGAGCGACTCTCCGGAGCCCGCCGCGTGTCCCTGATGCGGTGCTGGGGCGATTCCTGGCCAGTCGTGAGTCGTTGATTCTGGTGCAGTAGATTCCGATGCCGCCCAGGATTGGAACGGTGGTTTGGTCCAGACGTTCGGGCGAGGTTGTCGTTGCATGACTGAACCAAGGCGTGGACTAACGCACTGAGGTGTGGTGCCGCGGCGCAGTAAGTTCGGCGACGACGTCGTGCCCGCTGCTCACAACCGTGACGAAAGTACATATTGCCCAGATGGCAAGTTTACTTGCCACCTCAGACCCCAGGCGGCCAGCCTCGTGGCGTGACCACACCACCGAACCCATTTGACGATCCCGCCCACGTCGCCATGTACGCCAAGCGCGCCGGGCAGATGGTGCCCGCCCTGGCCGACATTCATCGCCTGGTCGGCGTCCTCATCGAGGAACGCGCTCCGTCTGACGCGAGGCTGCTGGTGCTGGGGGCCGGCGGAGGACTGGAGACGAAGGCACTCGCGGAAACTCACCCAGGGTGGACCTTCGATGCGGTCGATCCGTCGGCCGCGATGCTGGAGCTCGCGATACAGACCCTCGGATCAAACGCGTCGCGGGTGACGATGCACAACGGATACATCGACGATGCACCGCTTGGCCTCTTCGACGCCGCAACCAGTCTGCTGACACTGCACTTCCTTGCACCCGACGAACGCCTGCGTACAGCGACCGAGGTACGGCGTCGACTGACGCCCGGGGCACCGTTCGTCGTGATGCATCTCAGCATTGCGCACCGCGATGAGGCTGAACGACAGACCTGGATAGACCGGCATGTGGCATACCTCGTCGCAACGGGCATCGCTCCCGCGGATGCTCAGAAGGCTCGTGTTGCAATCGAATCCGGCGTCCCCGTCGTGTCACCAGAGGAAGACCGCACCATCCTCGAGGAGGCCGGCTTCACCAACATCGCAGACTTCTTCCTAGCGTTCAACTTCCGGGGGTGGGTCGGCTACGCGTAGTCCACCCGGAGATCGGGTTGGGTCTCACGCCACCAGCATCAACAACTCCTCAACTAGACGCCGTTGCATTCGCCCACAGAACCCAAGATGGAATTGCCAGCGGAGAACTGGAAACGACAACCGAGCGGGGGCACTCGACCCCCCCGATCACTAGCCTCGACATAAGCGCGGCTAATTCATCTGAAGAATCATTAGCTGTACTTGATCACCGCACGTCCATAGCCTCGAACACATGGCTTCACCTGTGCTCATCGGATTCCTCACCACCATGGCGCTCATCGCCGCGATCGGTGCGCAGAACGCGTTCGTGTTGCGTCAGGGCATCCGTGGGGAGCACATCGTCGCCGTCATCGCGTTGTGCACGGTCTCCGATCTGATCCTGATCGCCGCCGGCATCGCCGGTGTCGGCGCGCTGATCACCGCACACCCCGACGCCATGACGGTGGCGAAGTTCGGCGGGGCGGCCTTCCTGATCGGCTACGGCGTCCTGGCCGCGCGGAGGGCCTTCCGGCCCTCGACCCTCAACCCGTCCGAGCGCACGCCGGCGCGCCTGGCCGAGGTGCTGGTCACCTGTCTGGCGCTGACCTGGCTCAATCCCCACGTCTACCTGGACACCGTGGTACTGCTCGGCTCGCTGGCCAACGAACACCACGAGCAGCGGTGGCTGTTCGGCGCCGGGGCGGTGGCCGCGAGTGCGGTGTGGTTCACCGGGCTGGGCCTGGGTGCCCGCCGGCTGGCCGGGTTGTTCGCCACCCCGATGACCTGGCGCGTCCTCGACGGGCTGATCGCGGTGATGATGATCGCGCTCGGCGCGAGCCTCGCGCTGCCCTGAGCGTCGAAGGACCCTCCGGCCGACATAGGCCGGGGCGGGTCTCGACCCATTTCCGACGATGAGACAGAATCAGCAGGTGAACCGCATGTTCCGGCGTGGCGTGCCCGCGGAGGCCCCGCATCCCTTTGCGAACGCCCCGGCCTGGTTCACCTCCGCCCTGGAACAGACCCCCGAACACTCGACCATCGATGTCGACGGCTGCGCCATCCATGTTCGGAGCTGGGGCGACCCGGACAATCCGCCGCTGGTGTTCGTCCATGGCGGCGGCGCCCACTCCGGCTGGTGGGATCACGTCGCCCCGTTCTTCGCCCGCACCCATCGTGTCGTCGCGCCCGACCTGAGTGGGCACGGCGAGAGCGACACCCGCAGGGAATACGCCCTGTCGATCTGGGCCCGAGAAGTGCTCGCCGCCTCGGACGCCTCCGGGTCCACAGCCCGGCCCACCATCGTGGGGCACAGCATGGGCGGCTGGGTGGGCGCCTCGGCCGCCACCCGCTACGGCGCACAGATCGACAGCATCCTGGTCATCGACTCCCCGCTGCGTGATCGCGCCCCGGAGGAGGTCCGGTTGCGCAACCGGCGTCGCGACACCGCCGGATACGCGACCGAGGACGAGATCCTGGCCCGATTCCGGGCGGTGCCGAAGCAGGACGTGACGCTGCCCTATATCGGTCACCACATCGCCGTGCAGTCCGTGCGCAAGACCGACAACGGGTGGGTGTGGAAGTTCGACCCGGACATCTTCGGTGGCCATCTCATGGACGAGACAGCCACCGATCAGGAACTCCTGGAGCACACCTTTGCCCGAATCCCTTGCCGGGTCGGGTATTTGCGATGCGAGAACGGTGTGGTCCCACCGCCGATGGCGGCCCAGATCCGGTCGATGCTGCAACTGCGCGGCCCGTTCGTCGAACTCGCCGAGGCCGGCCACCACCCGATGCTGGACCAGCCCCTACCGCTGGTGGCGACGATCCGGACCCTGCTGGAATTCTGGTCGATCACCTAGCGGCCAACGGCCCGGCGAACGACTTCTTCAGCGCGCTCGGGGCGACGGCCGGCAACAGGGCGGCCAGCAGTTTGCGCTTGAGCCCGGTCGGAGTGCGGACCAGCTCGATGTCGACGCGCGTGCCGGTCTCCTGCGGCGTGAGTTGGAATATCCAGCCGCCGCCCGGGCCGAAGACCTTCGAGTCATGGGTGGTCACGGTGACGCGCCGGCGTTTGGCGTCCCAGTCGTAGCGGGCGCGCTCCCACGCCGACGCTGTGCCTTCGGTCACTTCTGCCCAGGTGTCCCCCAACGCATGCACGTGAAAATGCTCCTCGTCGATCGTCGGCCACCGATCTGGCCGGGACGGGCCGAAGTCGGTCAGCACGTCCATGAGGGCGACGTGGTCGAGCGTTGAGGACATCTGGAACCGAACGACGGGCATTGCTTTGCTCCTTCGGGATTGAACTGGGACATACCGACATTCACCTGGTAGCCGCGCGGGGCCGGCAGCCGAGGCGAACGCCACCCGATCCATCTGACCCGAGGAAGCTGATCTAGTCCAACGATGGTTTTTGATGGGAGCCATCTCAGTTGGAGATGACCTTGTCAGCGCGCGGATCGGCCCGGCAGAATCCCCGAGGCATCTGATCTTGATTCGATACCCATTCTTTCGGCCGTGGCTGTCGGAGGCTGTCTGCCTTCCAAGAGAGAATGCTTACGCCGCCCGCCGAAAGTGGGCGGCTGGAACCGATCGCTCCGGCATCGGCCCTGGTGGGAAAGGACCAGCAGTGAGTTACAACGCCGCAGACATCACCGAGCTCGACGATGTCCAGCACACCCGCCTGCGGCCGGCGGTCAACCTTGGGCTCGACGTGCTCAACACGGCGCTGCGCGAGCTGGTGGACAACGCGATCGAAGAGGTCGCCGATCCCAGCCACGGCGGGTCCACGGTCACCATCACCCTGCACGCCGACGGCTCGGTCAGCGTCGCCGACGACGGTCGCGGCCTTCCGGTCGACTCCGACCCCACCACCGGGAAGAACGGCATCGTCAAGACCCTGGGCACCGCGCGGGCCGGCGGCAAGTTCTCCGCGCACACCGACGCCACCAGCACCGGCGCCGGCCTGAACGGAATCGGCGCCGCGGCAGCCGTGTTCATCTCGGCCCGTACCGACGTGACCGTGCGCCGGGCGGGCAAGACCTACCTGCAGAGTTTCGGCGGCGGCTACCCCGGCACCTTCGACGGCAAGGATTTTGATCCAGAAGCGGAGTTCACCCGCTCGGACACGCAGAAACTGCGTGGCACCGGCAACCGCAAGCCCGACGCGCACGGCACCACGGTGCGCATCCTGTTCGACGCGACGGTGGTGCCGGACTCGACCGTGGACATCGGTGAGGTCCTGCTGCGGGCGCATGCCGCGGCGCGGATGTCGCCCGGGGTGCACCTGGTCGTCGTCGACGAGGGCTGGCCCGGCGAGGAAGTCCCGCCCGCCCTGCTCGAACAGTTCAGCGGCCCGTGGGGCACCGACACCCTGCTGGACCTGATGTGCACGACCTCGGGCAATCCCCTGCCCGGTGTGCGTGCCGCCGTGGAAGGTCGCGGCGAGTACACCACCGGCCGCGGCCCCACCCCGTTCCGCTGGTCGTTGACGGCGGGCCCGGCCGAGCCGGCCACCGTCGCCGCGTTCTGCAACACCGTGCGCACCCCCAACGGCGGATCCCACCTCACCGCCGCGATGAAGGGACTCTCCGAGGCTCTGGCCGACCGGGCGTCCCGCATCCGCGACCTGGGTCTGGCCAAGGGCGAGGACGGCCCGGAACCGCAGGACTTCGTCGCCGTCACCGCCCTCGCCGTGGACACCCGCGCACCGGATGTGGCCTGGGACTCGCAGGCCAAGACGGCGGTGTCGTCGCGGTCGCTGAACGTGGCGATGGCCCCGGATGTCGCACGTAGCGTCACCATCTGGGCGGCCAACCCCGCCAACAACGACGCGGTGTCGCTTTGGACCAAGCTGGCGCTGGAGTCCGCCCGGGCGCGGCGCAGCGCCGAAGGTGCGAAGGCCCGCTCCCGCGCGGCGTCGAAAGCCAAAGGGCTGGGGACGAACCTGTCGTTGCCGCCGAAGTTGCTGCCCAGCCGGGAGACCGGCCGCGGTTCGGGCGCCGAATTGTTCCTGTGCGAGGGCGATTCCGCGCTGGGCACCATCAAGGCGGCGCGCGACGCCACCTTCCAGGCAGCCTTCCCCCTGAAAGGCAAGCCGCCCAACGTCTATGGGTTTGCACTGAGCAAGGCGCGGGCCAAGGACGAATTCGACTCGATCGAACGCATCCTGGGCTGCGGCGTGCGCGATCACTGCGATCCGGAGCTGTGCCGCTACGACCGGATCCTGTTCGCCTCCGACGCCGACCCCGACGGCGGCAACATCAACTCCAGCCTGATCTCGATGTTCCTCGACTTCTACCGGCCCCTCGTCGAGGCCGGGATGGTCTATGTGACGTTGCCGCCGCTGTTCGTGGTCAAGGACAGCCAGGACCGGATCTACTGCCAGGACGAGTCCGAACGCGACGCGGCCGTGGCGCAATTGAAGGCCACCTCCAAGCGCAAGGTGGAGGTGCAGCGCAACAAGGGTCTCGGCGAGATGGATGCCGACGATTTCTGGAACACCGTGCTGGATCCGCAGCGGCGCACCGTGATTCGAGTGAATCTCGACGACGGTGAAGCCAAGCTGCACCACACCCTGTTCGGCGGGCCGCCGGAAGGCCGGCGCACGTGGATGGCCGAGATCGCCGCCCGTGTCGACACCGCAGCGCTCGACTTGACCTAGGAAGAAGTACTTGTGACCGCCACCCTGGATGTTCCTGAGCAGAATCCTGACCTGGTGCTCGATCAGAGCGCCGATGACTACTGGAATCACTACCAGCTGACGTTCGCGCTCTACAGCGTCAGCGACCGCGCCATCCCCTCGGCGTTCGACGGGCTCAAGCCGGGCCAACGCCGCCTGCTCTACCAGATGCACGACTCGAAACTGTTGCCCGGCAACAAGCCGCAGAAGTCCTCGAAGATCTGCTCGGCGGTCACCGGTAACCTGCACCCGCACGGCGGCGCATCGATGTACGGGGCCGCGGCACTGATGGCCGCCGAGTTCCAGCGCGTGAAAGTCATTGACGGACAAGGCGCGTTCCCCCGCATCCAGGGCGATATTCCCGCCGCGGACCGCTACACCGAGATGCGGCTGTCGGCTCCCGGCGCCGCGCTGACCGCGGAGCTCGACGATCACGCCGTACCGATGGTGCAGACGTTCGACGGCGAGTGGACCGAGCCGACGATGCTGCCAGCCCAGTGGCCGGTGCTGCTCTGCAACGGCGCGGTCGGTATCGCCGAAGGGTGGGCCACCAAGGTTCCCGCGCACAATCCGCGTGAGGTGATGGCCGCCTGCCGGGCTCTGCTGGCCCGACCGAACACGACCGATGACACGTTGATGAAGCTCATCCCCGGGCCTGACTGGGGCTGCGGGTCCACCGTGGTCGGCTCCAACGGCCTGCGGGAGTACATCACCACCGGCCGCGGCATGTTCACCGTCCGCGGCACCCTGACCGTCGACGGCAAGAACGTCATCGTCACCGAGCTACCTCCCGGTGTCGCCAGTAGCACTGTGCAGGACAGGATCCGGGCCCTGGTCGAGTCCGGCGAGTTGTCCGGCGTGGCCGACATGTCGGATCTGACCGACCGTCGCAACGGGCTGCGCATCGTCGTCACCGCCAAGCGTGGCCACAGCGCCGAGACCATCCGCGAGCAATTGCTGGCGCTGACACCGCTGGAGTCGACGTTCGCCGCCAGCCTTGTCGCCCTCGATGAGGACCGGGTGCCACGCTGGTGGTCGGTGCGCGAACTGATCTCGGCGTTCCTGCATCTGCGCGACTCGGTGGTGCTGCACCGCAGCGAGTACCGGCTGGAGAAGGTCACCGCGCGCCGCCACCTGGTGGCGGGCCTGATGAAGATCCACCTCGACATAGACGCTGCTGTCGCGGTCATCCGCGGCTCCGACACCGTCGACGACGCCCGACAGGGACTGCAACAACGCTTCGAGATCGACGAAGAGCAGGCCAATTACGTTCTGGCCCTGCAGCTTCGACGGTTGACCAAGCTCGATGTGATCGAGTTGCAAGCCGAAGCCGACAAGCTCGACGCCGAGTTCGCCGAACTGACCGAACTGGTCTCCAACCCCGACGCCCGCCGCAAGGTGATCGACAAGGAGTTGGTGGAGACCGCGAAACTGTTCAAGGGTCCCGAGTTCGACCGCCGCACCGTGCTGGACTTCGAGGCCACCCCGACCGCGTCGGGCGCCGACGAGGACGGCCCCCGGGAGCGGAAGGTCAACACCTCCTGGCGCCTGGACGACCGCGGCGTGTTCTCCGACAGCCACGGTGACCTGCTCACCTCGGGTCTGGGATGGGCGGTGTGGACCGACGGCCGGGTCAAGTTCACCAACGGGAACGGCCTGCCGTTCAAGATCCGCGATATCCCGGTGGCGCCGGACATCACCGGGCTGCTGCGTTCCGGGGTGATGCCGGCCGGCTATCACCTGGCGCTGGTGACGCGGCGCGGCAAGATCCTGCGCATCGACCCCGCCGCGGTGAACCCGCAGGGCGTGGCCGGCAACGGCGTGGCCGGAGTGAAGCTCGTCGCCGATGCCTCCGGCGACGAGGTGATCGCCGCGCTGCCGATCAGCTGCGAGAACGGCGAGGCCATCCTCTCGACGTCCGAAAAGAGCTGGAAGGTCACCGAAGTCGCCGACATCCCGGTCAAGGGCCGCGGCGGCGCCGGCGTCGGTTTCCACCCCTTCGTCAAGGGCGAAGACGCGCTGCTGTCGGCGGCGATCTCCCCGACCGGATTCGTCCGCGGCCGCAGGACCGTGCGGGCCGAGAACCGCGCGAAGGCCTCGGTCAAGGGTGCCGGGACGGACGTGACACCGGCGCCGTAGCCTGGCGACAACAGCATGAGGGGGCTCCATGGTCAGCGCGGAACCACACATCTACATCACCGTGCCGTCGGTACGGATCTGGATCAAGAACAACCGCTGGGCAGCCGCCGCGGTGGCATTCGTCGCTGCCGCAGTGCTGCTCGCGGCGGTGGTCTTGTTGTTGTCGTGATGGCCGCACCGTTGGGATAACGGTGCGGCATCAAACTGAAAACGACCCGCGAGCCCACAAGGGTCACAACAGTCACTTTGTTAACATCACGCCGTGCAGGTTTCCAGGCGCGACGCCTTGCGCTACGCCGCTGCGGCCTCAGCGCTGGCCGGTCTCGGCGTGGCGTCGGCAGGGATGCCCGTCGCATCGGCCGCCGCCCCGACGCTGATCGACTTCGCCATGCGTCAGATCCCGGCGCAGCACATCCGGGCCGCCGGCCACTCCGGGGTGATCAACTACGTCTCGACGTCACGTCCGGGCTCCTCCATGGGCGCCAAACCGATCACCCTGCCCTACGCCAAGCAGCTGACTGCCGCCGGATTGGTGATCGTCAGCAACTACCAGTACGGCAAGCCGGGCGGGACTGCCCCGTCGGACTTCACGCGTGGATACGCCGGCGGCGTGGCCGACGCCCGCACCGCCTGGCAGCTGCACACCGCAGCTGGCGGCGGCCAGAGTGCACCGGTCTTCTTCAGCGTGGACGACGATATCGACCGCAACACCTGGAACAACGTCGCACTGCAGTGGTTCCGCGGGATCAACTCGGTGCTCGGCGTGCAGCGCACCGGCATCTACGGGGGAATCAGACCGTGCCAGTGGGCAATTGGCGACGGTGTCGTCGGGAGATCGAGCACACCCGGCCGCGCGTGGGCGTGGCAGACCCGGTCCTGGTCCGGCGGTCAGGTTCACCCCGCCGCGGTTCTCTACCAACGGGTGGTCAGTACGGCGTCGAATCCGGGACCGGTGGTCGGTGGACTCGAAGTCGACGTCAACGATGCCCTGGCCCAAGATGTCGGCCAGTGGAACCTCCATCCATAGGGCCACAACTCAGATCGGCGCGAGGCGACCGGCCCAGGGCATTGCCTGCTCCAGCTGGGCCGCCAGCTTGAGTAGCAGCGCTTCCCCGGCGAGCGGTGCGACGAACTGGACACCGAGTGGCATGCCGTCCGCGGTCCAGTGCAGCGGCAGCGAGATCGCCGGCCGGCCCGTGATGTTCGCCAGTTGCGTGTAGGGCACCCAGCCGAGGTTCTTGTCCACCATGTCGTCGACGATCTTGGTGTAGCGCAACAGGCTTGCGGTACGCGTCTTGATCAGTGCGTCGGCCGCATGCTGCAGCACGACCGGCAGATCGAACTCGCCGATCCGCGGCGGCAGGGTTGCCAAGGCAGGCGTCAACAGCAGGTCGTACGACTCGAAGAACGTGGTCAGGCGCCGCGTATGTTCGTGGCGCCGCTGCACCGCATCCAGATAGTCGACGCTGCTCGTGGCGCGGCCGATCGCCGCCATGATGAGCGTGTCCCGTTCGAAAGACTCGTCACCCGCGCCGGTCAGCCGCTTCGCCTCGGCGAGTTCCCATGCGCTGTAGACGAACCAGGTCAACAGGAAGTCGCGGGCGAGCACGGCGTCGTCGAACGGTGCTTGGGGAAGTTCCTCGACATGGTGGCCGAGTTCGGTGAGCGCGGCGGCAGTTGCCTCGACGGCCGCGAACGCCTCGCGGTGTGGCGCCGGGTTGATCGCCGTCGGCACTCGCAGCCCGATACGCAGCTTCCCGGGGTCCGCCCCCACGCAGGACGCGAACGACTCGGCCGGCAGACCCGGCACGTACGGCCCCCAGGGCTCGCCGCCGCTGAGGACATCGAGCATCGCCGCAGTGTCACGCACCGTCCGTGAGACGACGCCCTGAACGGCCGCGCCGTGCATGGATTCTCCGACCAGCGGACCCGACGGGGTGAGCCCGCGGCCCGGTTTCAGCCCGACGAGACCACAGCTGGCCGCCGGGATGCGGATCGATCCGCCGCCATCGTTGGCGCCGGCGCAGGGCACGATGCCCGCGGCGACGGCCGCCGCAGACCCTCCCGAACTGCCACCCGGCGACCTGTCCAGATTCCAGGGATTGCGGGCCGGCCCCCATGCCTCCGGCTCGGTGATTCCCTTGGCGCCGAACTCAGGGGTGTTGGTCTTCCCGAAGATGACCAGGCCCGCGTCGATCCAGCGCTGCACGACCGTGGCGTGCTCGGCGGCATTCAGCGACATGAGCGCACGCGAGCCGGCCGAGGTGGGCAGGCCCGCATAGTCCTGCGCAAGATCCTTGATCAGAAAGGGCACCCCGGCGAAAGGCCCGGTCAGATCACCCGTCGGCGCCGCTGGAACGTCGCGCACGATCGCGTTGATCTTCGGGTTGACCGCCGCCGCACGCTGCTGGGCTACCTCGAGCAGCTCAGCTGCCGAAACCTGCTTGTCAGCAACCAATTTCGCCAAAGATGTGGCGTCGTGCGCCCGGTAGTCGTCAAAGTCCACCCCATGAACCTAGACCGCGCCGGCGTTGCGCAGTGAACTACCGCCGGATCCCGAGCTGCGTCGGGTCCGCGACACCGGCGGTCGGGTCACCCCGAAATGCCCTACAAAGGGCCGAGGTTGAGCTTGTACCCGACGTGCGTCGCGACAAAGCCCAGACGTTCATAGAAGCGATGGGCGTCAACACGACGCTCGTCGCTGGTCAACTGGATGAGCGCACAACCACGCCGCTGCGCTTCGGCGATCGCCCAGCCCAGCATCGCAGCCCCGAGGCCCATCCCTCGATGATCCTCGCGGACCCGGACCGCCTCGACCTGCGCGCGTGTCGCCCCGCGCCGGGCGAGGCCCGGAAGAAAACTCAGCTGGAACGTGCCCACGACCGCTCCGTTGCGATCGGCAGTCACGAGCAGTTCGCTCGGGTCGGCATCGATGGCGTCGAACGCACCCAGATACGGACCGATGTCCTGGTCCGGGAGATCGCCACGAGTGTGCGCGACCGGGTCGGCGGTGATCAGTGCGACCAGCTCGGCGACGTCGGCACGGCGGGCCCGTCGCAAGGTTATGACCACGCCGGGTTTCAACGCGATGGTCGCCAACGCATCCACCTCGCCAGTATGGCAACGATCGCCGATGACGTTCCCGCCACCTGAGACGCACCGTTTGGCGGCAACCCAAAATGGCTACCGACAAAGCATGTCTGAACCCAACACCGGCAACCGCATCGACGACGTCGCCCCCGGCGACATCATCAGTCTCGGTGGCGGTGAGCCGGCCTGCAAGGTGGTCCACAAGGAACCGAGCGAATCGGGCTACCTGGTCACCTTCGAGGTGGACGACGGAGAGATGTTCCAGCGGGAGGTGGCCGCCGACACACCGGTCACGCGGTCCCTGGAGTCAAAGTGGGAGTCGACCCAGACCCCGACCGCGCACCCACAGTCCTGAAACCAGCGGCATCAAGACTCAGCGCACCAAGGTGGCGCCGCCGTCCAACCGGATCTGCTGCCCAGTCATGAACCGTGACTCGTCGGCCAGCAGATACAGCGCCGCATACCCGGTCTCCCAAGCGCTGGCCCGGCCCATCTTCAGCTTCACCACTTCGGCGTAGGCTTCGTCGACCTCGTCGGGCTCGAACCCGAACAGCGACTGGGAGTCCGTGTTGCCCAGCGTCGAGTCGATCGGGCCGAGCATCAGTGTGTTGGCGCGGATGCCTGCGGCGGCGAACTGTGCGGCGGTCAGTTCCGTGATGTAGTTCAACCCGCACTTGCCCAGGGCGTAGGGCATGATCCCGATGTTGAGTCCGACTTCGTTCTTGATGCTGGCGATGGACGAGATATTGATGATGCTGCCGGTGGAACCGCCCTCGTTCTTCTCCATGCATTGTGCGGCAAAGAGATTGCAGTAGTAGCAGCCCAGCATGTTCACGTTGATGCCATGGTTGAAGTCGTCGGCGCTCATCGAGTTGTTCACCCGGTCGAAGGGCGGGTTGATCGCCACGCTGTACACCATCCCGTCTACGCGGCCGCTGTTCTGCATCGCAGTGTCGAAGATGCGCTGGCAGTCGTCCTTTTCGGCGACGTCGGCCTGGACCGCGTACGCGGTGCCCTTCTCCGCGGTGATCATGTCGACCGTCTCCTGTGCGGCAGCGAGATTGCGGTCGACGACCACCACCTCGGCGCCGTGGCGCGCCGCCACGATGGCGGTGGCGCGGCCGTTGCCGATCTTGGGGCCGGGCATCTGCCCGCCGCCGACGACGACCACCACCTTGCCGGTCAGGTCGAACACGGTGCGGTCGGGACGATCGAAATCTGTTGACATGATTACTCTTTCCTTGACTAATGGGCTAGATGCGGATGGCCCGCTCCGGGCAGCCGTCGACCGCTTCGGCGACGGCGCCTTCGAGCTCGGGAGGGATGTCGGTGGAGATGGCCTCGGCGTAGCCGCCGTCGGTCAGCGTGAACACCTGTGGACACAGGGCTGCGCACACGCCGTGCCCGCGGCACAAATCGTCATCGACGACGACTTTCATCGGGACGCCTTCGTCATGTCCGCGGCCGAGGTCAGGTTGAGGTGCAGATCGGTGAGACCCCGCAGGATGTAGGTCGGCACATAGTCGTAACGTCGCGCATCGGCGCCGCCGTGCCAGGCCTCGTCGATCTCGATCGCACCGGTGCTCGCCAGCAGCCGCTGGATCACCACTTTCGCCTCAGCCCGAGCCAGGGGTGCGCCGACGCAGCTGTGGACACCGCGGCCGAACGCAATGTGCCGGCGGGCGTTGTGCCGGTCGAGGTCGAAGACGTCAGGGTTGTCGAACTGGCGCGGATCCCGGTTGGCCGCACCGTAATGCACCATCACCACAGTCCCCGCGGGGATCTCGACACCGCCCACCGTCGTGGTGGCGCGGGCCAGGCGGAAATCCCCGCGGATCGGGCTCTCGAAGCGCAGCGCCTCTTCGACGAAGTTCGGGACCTGGTCGGGGGCACGGCGCAGCCGCTCTTGGAGTTCGGGATCCTCGGCCAGGAGCTTCAGCGCCGAAGACAGCAGTCGGACCGTGGTCTCCTGACCGGCCGAGAAGAGATTGGCCGCCACCCGCACCACATCCATGACCTCCGGAGTCGACCCGTCCGGGAACGTCGCGTGCGCCATCTCGGTCATGACATCACCGCGAGGTTCGTGGCGGCGCTCCGAGATGTAGTCGGCGAAACGGTGGTAGAGGAATTCCAGCGGCGCGTGCGTCATGACCGCGTCATCCGTACTGCCCAGCGAGTTGTCCCCGGTCAGCCGTTCGGTGAGTTCGGGACGGTCCGCCTCGGGAACACCGAGGAGATCCGCAATGACCAACAGCGCGAAGGGATTCGCGACGGCACCGAGGAACTCACCCCCACCACCGGCGACATACGGCTGCAGCACCTGATCGGCCAGGCGCCACATGAACGCCTCGTTCTCCTTCAGGCGTTTGGGGGTGATCAGGCGGCTCAGCAGCGAGCGGTGCGCCGTGTGCGTCGGCGGGTCGAACGACGGAAGTTGGTCACTGAACGGCAATTCGGCACGGTGGGCCTCGATCAGCGCACGGACTTCCGCCTCGTCGAGCCCCTCCAGCGGCACCGGGAACCCGGGGGTCGGGCCGGTGACGGTGTTGCATGACGAGAACGAGTCGTGGTCGCTGACCACCGCCAATGCTTCGTCGTACCCGGTCACGATCACCACGTTCTGCGACGGCTCGCGGAGCACGGGACTGGCAGTCCGCATGCGCTCAAGGATCGGGTAGGGATCCGCGACCAACGAGGCATCGTGGAAGAAGTCGACGCCCTGGAGCGGGGACGTATCGGTGGACGAAGTCTGCTGCGGTGCGGTGTTCAACGGCATGGTGTTCTCCTCGACTGGGCTGAGGCAAGCTGACCAGCTTGGCGCAGAAGTACTGACCAAACGTACAGCTGGTTCCTGACCAATCGTACAGGCATATACTGTACGAATGGTCAGTCAGGGCGATTTTGTTAGGAAAGCTACATTTAGGCCGGCCCGGTGAGCGGCTCCGGGGCGGGCGCCGGCGGCACGACCCGGCAGAAGTTGATCGAGGCCGCCATCGAGCTGTTCCGGCGGCACAGCGTCGCCGGCACCTCGCTGCAGATGATCTCCGATGAGCTAGGTCTGACGAAATCGGCGATCTACCACCATTTCCGCACTCGCGATGAGCTGCTCACCGCCATCATGGAGCCCGTCGTCAGCGAGCTTGCCGCCCTCGTGGCGACCGCCGAATCGCAGCGTGGGAGTCGCGCCCAAGCCGAATCGATGCTCACCGGCTACATTTCCCTCGCCGTATCGCACCGCGACCTGTTTCCCATCCTCACCGGCGATCCCGGCGTCACCGAACTGCTCCGAGGGCAACCGCACTGGCGTGCGATCGTGAAGCGACAGGCCGATCTGCTCGCCGGTGCGGAACCTGGCGTGGGCGGCCAGGTCCGCGCCGCGATCGTGATGGCAGGCATCTCGGCGGCGGTCGGGGTGGAATTCGCCGGCCTCGACGACAGCGAGCTCTACGACCAACTGGTCACAGCGTGCCGACGCACGCTCGACCTGCGACCGCCACGGCACGCACCAGCGCACGCCGACGCAGCGGGAGCGCGCGTCCACGGGTGACGGCCGTTGCCTCCGTTGCCGCGAGAATCCCGCCTTGGGCAAGCTGAGTACCAACTCACCCGAGAAGGAGCACCTGTGGAGTACAAAACGATCCGGCACGAGCTCGACGACGGAATCCTGACCGTCGTCCTCGATCGCCCGGACAACCTCAATGCCTTCACCGTCGAGATGGCCGACGAGTTGGAGCGCACCTTCGTGGCGGTCAACGACAATGACGCCGTGCGTGCCGTCATCGTGACGGGCGAGGGCCGGGCATTCTGCGCCGGCATGGACCTGTCGAGTCAGGGCAATGTGTTCGGCCTCGACGAGTCGAAGTCGCCAAGCCTGGCCGACATGGCCGACCTCGACGATCCCGAACTGAGCCGGGTCCGCGACACCGGCGGACGGGTCACCCTGGCGATCTACGCCTGCCGCAAGCCTGTCATCGCTGCCATCAACGGGGCCGCGGTCGGAATCGGCGCAACGATGACGCTGGCCATGGATGCCCGGCTCATGTCGACGAAGGCCCGCTTCGGGCTGGTCTTCGGAAAACTCGGGATCACACCGGAGGCGTGTTCCACCTGGTTCCTGCCCCGAATCGTCGGCATGCCAGCGGCTTTGGACCTGGTCTACCGCTCTGACATCCTCACCGCAGAGGCTGCCCGCGAGATCGGGCTGGCCCAGGACGTCCACGAGCCGGACGCGTTGATCGCCGAGGCACGGGCGATGGCGGACGCGTGGACCCGCGACCGCTCCCCGGTCTCGGTCGCGCTCATGCGGCAGATGCTGTACCGCAACGCCGCCGAGCCGCACCCCGTCGACGCGCACCGGATCGACTCGCTGGCCATGTTCTACACGAGCATCGGTGACGGCCGCGACGGCGTGCGGGCCTTCCTCGACAAGCGCACCCCCGAGTTCACCGGACGTGCCTCCCAGATGCCGGCGTTCTATGAGGAGTGGATCGGCGGCCAGGCGTAGCAGCACTGTGGGTTTCAGAACGTCGACCTCGCGGTTGACCCGTTGCCCTCGTCGACACCACAGGTCCCCATCCGGGGCACCTCGGTAGGCTGCCTGAGCGCATACCCCTGCTCGATCGGAGGCCGATACCCGTGCTCGACGCTGACGATGTGCGCAGCATCGCGCTCTCCTTCCCGGAGACCGCCGAGAAGGAGCGCTGGGGCCATCCGACCTTCGACGTCGCGGGCAAGATGTTCATTACGGTGCCCGACGACGAAACCTCATTTGCCGTGCGCTGCCCCCGATTTGACCGCGAGGAATTGATCGCGGCCGAACCGCAGAAGTTCTGGGTGCCCCAACACGAGGCCGCGTCAGCCTGGGTACGGGTCCGGTTGGCTGCACTCGAGGATTCGCAGGAACTCCGCGACATTTTGCTCGACTCATGGCGACAAGCCGCGCCCAGCCGGCTGACCGAGTAGCTACGCGCCGCCGTCGGTGCCTGCACCCGCCGGTCGTCCGACGGGTGCGCGTGTCGCTTCTCAATCTCGATGACACAGACCGCCGCCTCTACCTGCAAGTTTGCAAGATTCTCACGGAGATCGCACAGCCAATTTTCTCATCCTGAGGTGGGCCCTTCGTAGTGGTCCAGTTGTTGTGGGACTCTGTTGCCCGAGTGTTCGGGCAGGAAGAATCGACGACGACATGGCAGGTAGCAAG
>NZ_JBEZJS010000006.1:0-588699 GCF_040704635.1 Mycobacterium sp. NPDC049093
AAACCCGAAAGAATTCGAATCAGAAAAATTCGACCAAACAAAAGACACCAACAAACTGGCATCAAAAAAACAAAGCCACACCCTAAACGGGAAAAAGAGCGTGGCCAAAAACAACAAACAAAAACCACCAAACACACTATTGAGTTCTCAAACAACACGCCCGAGTTTGTCGCGCAGAAATCCCGCGGCTAAAAGCCGCTGAGTTTCTGCGGGCAGTGAGAATACCCACCGTAATGGGTGTCTCTCTCGGATTTCGTCTTCGCTCCCCGGCGCTTGTCCGTGTCGCTCTGACCTGGAATAAGTTACGTGAGCGCTAACAGCGAGTCAAATCGCCAGGTCGCTGCGACGTTTTCCCAGGTCAGAGCGCGACTTCCGGATGCGCTAGCCGCCGGTGCGCTCGACGCCGGCAATGTGCCGCTTGCCACGTCGCAACACGAGCCAACGCTCATGCAGAAAATCGGAATGCTGTGGTAACCACTCGTCGCTTTCAATGCGAATGTTGTTCACGTACACCCCGCCCTCGGCGACATTGCGGCGCGCGGCCCCCTTACTTGCCGCCAACCCGGTGCTCACCAACAAATCCACGATCGAATCCGGGCCGCCCGGCTTCAGCTCGGCTACCTGCCCACTACTGGCTTCGCGCAGCGCGGCGCCGAGCGTCGATCCGTCGAGGTCCGCCAACTCACCACGACCGAACAACGCCTGGCTGGCCAGCTCGACCGCCTTCGTCGCCCCTTCCCCATGCACCAACGTGGTGAGTTCACGCGCCAACCGCTTCTGCGCGGCGCGTTCATGCGCACGGTTCTTTGTGGCGTCCTCGAGCTCGCTGATCTCCTCCGGCGACAGAAAGGTGAACCACCGCAGGTAACCGATGACGTCGGCATCGGCGGCATTCACGAAGTACTGGTACCAGGCGTACGGGCTGGTCATCTCGGGATCGAGCCACACGTTGCCGCCGCCGGTCGACTTGCCGAACTTCTTACCTTCGGAGTCGGTGACCAGCGGTGTCGTCATCGCATGCACGGTGGCGCCCAGCTTCTGGCGCACCAATCGGGCGCCGGCGACGATGTTGCCCCACTGATCGGAGCCACCGATCTGCAATGCGCAACCATGCCGCTGGTGTAGCTCCACGAAGTCGTTGGCCTGCAGCAGCATGTAGCTGAACTCGGTGTAGGAAATACCGTCGCCTTCGAGCCGGCGGCGGACCGTCTCCCGATCCAGCATCACGTTCACCGAGAAGTATTTTCCCAGGTCGCGTAGGAATTCGATGGCCGAGAGCTGGCCTGTCCAATTGAGGTTGTTCTCGACGATCGCACCGGTCGGGCTGTCGTCGAATTCGACGAACCGCTCCAACTGACCGCGAATGCGTCCGGCCCAGTCCGACACCGTGTCGGCGGTGTTCAGAGTGCGCTCCCCCGTGTCGCGAGGGTCACCGATCATCCCGGTCGCCCCACCGGCGAGCACGATCGGCCGGTGCCCGGCACGTTGGAACCGCCGCAACGTGAGCAACGGAACCAGGTGGCCTGCGTGCAGGCTGGGCGCGGTCGGGTCGAAGCCCGAATAGACGGTCATGGGGCCTTTGGCCAGGTCGTTCGCCAACGCATCGCGGTCGGTCGACTGGGCGATCAGCCCACGCCAGTCCAGCTCATCCAGGATTCCCATGCTCATGACGACGATCATGCCGCATTGCGCAGGTCAATCACTGGTGCCGGGCGCAGGCGCACGCGGGCTGCGCCGATACGCGGAGACCTCTCCCCGGCCGGCAATCCAGAACCGCCACCGCCGGTCGGCGGCCTTACTCACGCCCACCCGTGGGCCATCGACCCCCGGGACCGCATCGCCCAGCGTCAACCGCACCGGGCTGTCGACATCGAAGAGGTCAATCCCGTTGTCCTCCATAGCGATTCCCAAGGCAGAGCACAGATTTCCCGGCCCTCTCGCCAACGCAACGGGGAGCACCGCAGGCCCCCGGCGCCGCGCGGCCACCTCGGTGCCGGCACTCACCACCGCAGCACGCAGCAGGACCGCGCCCGCCACACCGTCGTATCCGCAGACCACATTTGCGCAGACATGAATGCCATGGCTGCGGTAGGTGTACAGGTGTCCGGGCGGGCCGAACATCACGAGATTCCGCCCGCCTGCACCGCGAAACGAATGCGAGGCAGCGTCGGGCCAGGGGCCGTCTGGCGGGCCGCCGTACGCCTCGACCTCGACGATGACGGCGCGAACACCGCGTCCGGTCAGCTCGGCCCCCAACAGCCGACGGGCTGCGAACAAGGGGTCACCAGCCAACAGCTCGGTGCCTATCTGCAAGCCCACCCGAGCGATTTTGCACTCCGCAACATCCACCGTTGACACCGGCCATACGTGGGCGCATTATTCATCACATGATGACTTCATCGATCGATGAATTCTCGACCGGTTTCCCGTCCAACGCCGCCGCCCCCGCCGTCGACATCACCGGACTGCAGGTCAGCCGTGGTGGACGTCCCGCGATTCGAGACCTCTCGGTGCGGATCTCCCGTGGTGCCATCACCGGCCTGCTCGGCCCGTCAGGCTGCGGCAAAACCACCCTGATCCGCAGCATCGTCGGGACCCAGATCATCGAGGCGGGCACCGTCACGGTGCTCGGACACCCCGCCGGTACGGCACCGCTGCGCCACCGCGTCGGATACGTCACGCAGGATCCGACGATCTACAACGACCTGCGGGTCATCGACAACGTCCGCTACTTCTCCGCGCTGTACGGCACGTCGGCGGACTCGGCGGCCGGCGCCATTCGGGCGGTCGGACTCGACGATCACCGCACCGCGTACTGCGGCAACCTCTCCGGAGGGCAACGGACCCGGGTGTCGCTCGCCTGCGCCCTGGTGGCCGAACCCGAACTCCTGGTGCTCGACGAGCCGACCGTCGGCCTCGACCCGGTCCTGCGCGTCGACCTGTGGGAACAGTTCAACGAACTGTCACGGCGCGGAACAACCCTGCTGGTTTCCAGTCACGTCATGGACGAGGCCGACCACTGCGGCGACCTGCTGCTCATGCGCGAAGGCCGATTGCTTGCCCACACCACCCCTGACCAGCTACGGAAGGACACGGAATGCACGTCCCTGGAGGAAGCGTTTCTCACCGTCATCCGGCGCAGCGCCACAGCCGAGCACAGCCGAGCCGATTGAGCCCGGCCGCCTACCTGGCCACCACCGGACGGATCCTGCGACAGCTCGCCGCCGACCATCGCAGCGTGGCGATGATCCTGTTGGTCCCCAGCCTGATCATCACGCTGATGTACTTCATGTTCCAGAACGCACCGCACGCGCCCGGGCAACCGACACCGTTCAACAATGCCTGCCTGATCATGCTCGGCGTCTTCCCGCTCATCGTGATGTTTCTGATCACCTCGATCACCATGCAGCGCGAACGTGTCTCGGGAACTCTCGAGCGCATTCTGACCACCCCACTGCGGCGGTTCGATCTGCTCGCCGCCTACGGCACCGCGTTCTCGATCGCCGCCGCGGCGCAGGCCACCCTCGCCTGCGTCGTCTCGTTCTGGTTCCTCGGACTCCACACCGAGGGCAGCCCCATTCTGGTGTTCCTGATCGCGATCATCAACGCCGTACTCGGCGTCGGTCTGGGGCTGTTGTGCAGCGCGTTCGCCCGCACCGAGTTCCAGGCCGTGCAGTTCATGCCGGTGGTGATCGCGCCCCAGCTGCTGTTGTGCGGCATCATCGTGCCGCGGGCCGCGCTGCCGGACTGGCTGCAGTGGATCAGTAACGTGCTACCGGCCAGCTATGCACTCGAAGCCCTGCAGCAGGTCGGCGCCCATGCTGAGCTGACCGCCATCGCGGCACGCGACATCGCGATCGTGCTCGGCTTTGCGGCGCTGGCACTGTGTCTGGCCGCGGCCACCCTGCGCCGTCGAACCCCCTAGGAACCCGTGAGCACCGACGTCGACTCCAGCAGAGAACGCAAACGGCCCGGCCGCCCGGCCGGACCATCGGACAAACGCGAGCGCATTCTGACCAGTGCGCGAGAATTGTTCGCCCGCAACGGAATCGACAAGACATCGATCCGCTCCATCGCCTCCGATGCCGGAGTGGACGCGGCACTGGTGCACCACTACTTCGGCACCAAGACCCAACTATTCGCCGCGGCGATCCACATTCCCATCGATCCGATGACCGTGATCAGCCGGCTCAAAGAGGTGCCGGTCGACCAGATCGGACACACGCTGCCGTCAATCCTGTTGCCGCTGTGGGATTCCGAGATCGGCAAGGGCTTTGTCGCGACGCTGCGCTCCATCCTGGCCGGCAACGACGTATCGCTGGTCCGGTCGTTTCTCCAGGACATCATCATCGGCGAAATCGGGCCACGGGTGGACAACCCGCCCGGCAGTTCCCGGATCCGCATCCAGTTCGTCGCCTCACAACTGGTCGGGGTCGCGATGGCGCGTTACATCCTGGAGCTCGAGCCCTTCGCCACGCTGCCGGCGGATCAGATCGCCGAGACGATCGCACCCACCCTGCAGCGCTATCTGACCGGTGACCTACCCGGACTCCCCTGACCCGGCCAGCTCCATCAACCGCCGGTGCTCGGCGTCATCCTCGATGGCCACGGCCTCGTCGACCAGAAGGACCGGGATGCCGTCCTCGATCCGGTAGGCGCGCCGCAACCGGGGGTTGTAGAGCCAGTCCGTTCCGGCCAGCAGCAGTGGCCCGCGGTCCTGCGGGCAGACCAGGATGCTCAGAAGCTTGTCGTCGACCACCACGTGAAGTTAGCCCAGCGGGATCTGGATGCCGCCACTCGGGCCGGGCTGTCCCCCGCCCCCGCCCGGAATCGGAGCGATACCGCCCGGGAACTGGCCCACCCCCGGGTTGAGTCCACTCTGCTGCGGAATCTGTGCCTGGGACTGTGCCTGCAACTTGCGTTGGTAGGACAGCGTGCTCTTGAGGGCGTTGATCAGCGGGACCTGGTTGGGGCGCTTGTCGAGGGCCTTGGTGATCGCCTCACGGTTGGCGTTCGACGGCTTGTAGCCCTGCTGACGCAGCTTCAGGATGTCGTGGATCAGTGTCGAGATCTGGCCGCCGCCCTCGCCGGTGTCGTAATCCTTGGCGATGATGGACAACGCCTCGTCGGCGGTCATCTGCGGGGCCGCCGGAGCGGCCGACCCGGGTGCATCCGCGGCCGGGGTCGGCTGAGCGGGGTCGGCGGCAGCCGTCGGCGCACCCGCGCCCACCAGCAGGCCCAGGACCAGCGCACCGCCGGTCATGACCCGACGCCAGCTGTTCGCACCCGATCCCGATGTCATCGATCCTCCAGTCGTTCTGCCGTCCGCCGGAGCGTAACAGCGCGTTCTGGCCCCGGCATCCCGTCCGGCGTCGCTGTTAGTCGGCGTCGGCCTCGTCGTCGGCGCCGCCGGCGACCAGTTCGGCCCGGCTGGCCGCGGTCAATTTCTTGTACGTCCCTGTATCGGCGTCGAGGTACCAGCAGTTACGCCGGCCGGATTTCGGGATGCCCGCGGCCCGCAACGGCGCGACGAGCGGACGGTACGACGCACCGAGTTCCATGTCGGCCACCACGTGCACCACGTCGGGCGGGTTGCCGGCGGCCAGATCCTCCAGGGCGAGCGACAGATCGGCGGTAGGGACGCTGCCGCCGGGGCGCAGCGCCAGGGCTGTCACCGCCAACTGCCGGCCCGACTCCTCGATGCCGTAGGTCACCGACATGTCGACCGCGTCGAGCCGGCCGACCGCGTCGTTGACGCTTGTCGCGAACACCGGGCCTCGCTCGGTCCGGATCACCGCACCACGGTTGTCGACCAGCCAGTAGTCACCGTCCTCGTCGCGACGGAACAGGAACTCGGTGGACACCCAGGTGTCGGCCGGCGCGAAGACACCGCGCTTGACCACGGCCGTCGGATCGACCGGGCCACGCGGGTGAGCCAGCAGCACACCCACCTCGTTGGCCTCGGCCTTGCGCACGAACCCCTGCTCGTCTTCCAGGATCAGGTCGTCGTCGGCGTCGTAGGCGGCGAGTTCGACGGTGCCGCCGCCGGGCAACGGCCGGCCCTTGCTGCCGATCTTGGCCCCGGACACATTGGCCAGCACGGCCTGTCCGTCTGTGGTGGCGAAGAACTCCACGACCTGCGCCGGCTCGAACACGTCGACCACGCGCTTCCACAACCCGGCCGGCATGCCGGATCCGATGAACAACCGAACCGGGTGATTTCCGGTGAGCGAGAACGACGGATCGTCGATGACCTCGCGCAGCATCGCCCAGGTGTAGGACACGACGGTGACGCCGTACTGCCGGATCTCCTGCAGGAACCGGTCGGGCTGCAGTCCGCGCGACAGCGCGATGCGTGAACCACCGACCACGGCACCGCCCAGGCTGACCAGCAGACCGGACTGATGATGCAGCGGGGTCAGGCAGTAGACCGTGTCGCCACGGCCCAGATTCGCCGCCGACGCGGTGCCGAACGCGGACAGGGCCCATCGGAAGTTGGTGATCTGGCGGGCCACGAGCTCCCCGCCGACCTCGCTGAAGGCGACGAAAGCCAGGTCGCGTGCGAGGCCCGGGTTGGGCCGGTACCAGCCGGGCAGTTCGACGACGTCGGGGTCGATCTTCTCCATATCGACGACCGCGGCGACGTCGTCCGTTTCCTCTGGCAGATCGAGGTCGCGGCTCTCACCGCCGCCGAGGACCAGCACGCGCATGTCCAGCTTGCGGGCCACATCGAGATGGCTGGGGTCGGCGATGATCTCGGCCACGCCACCGAGACGGGCCGCCTCGGCCAGGTCCGCCTCCGGCAGCAGCACGGCCACCGCTCCCAGCCGGGACAGCGCCGCGATGGCGACCAGGGCACTGGGCCGGGTGTCCATCAGGACGCCGACCCGGGCGCCCTGGCGCACACCGACGTCGATCAGTCCGTGCACCACATTGTTGATCCGGCGATCCACGGCCTCGTAGGTATGCACGCGGCCGTCGAACAGCAGCGCCTCGCCGTTGGGGGCGCTGCGGGCCTGCTCGCTCATGATCCGGCCGAGCGAGATCCGGGTGTGATCGTTGACCTGACCCAACCGGGCCAACCGGGGCAGCGTGCGAGCCGTCTCGATGACCAGGGTCCGGGCGTTCTTGTTCGCCGTCACCAGCGCCTCGGCGGCCGAGCGGGCCACGCCGAACGCCATCTCGGTGGCCGCGGTCGCGCCGTGGGTGACGCGGGTGGAGAACGACACTCCGCCCTCGGGATGATCCGCCGGCTGCGACCCCATCGGCACCACGCCGTCGGGCTTCTGTTCTCCGCCGAGCCATTTCACCCACTGCGCCACTGTCGGCCAGGTCTGGGTCGAGGCCTTGGACCCCACGACCAGGCCGAAATGTCCTGCCCTGATCAGGTATTCGTAGACGTCCGCGTCCGGTGCGGCCCGTTTGATGCCGCGCACCGCGGCCGGTTGGCCGATGTCGTCGACCTCACCGATCACCGCCAGGATCGGGCAGTCGATGTCGGAGAGCGTGACCAGGTCGCCGTGGACGGAGAAGCCGCCGGTCATCATCCGGTTGTGCGCGATGAACTGCTTGAGCAGTTCGGCGATCGCCGGCCCGGACCAGGCGATCCAGCCGTCCGACGACAGGAAGCGGCGCTGCTGCTCACGCGGCAGCAGGGCTTCGCGGTCGTGCAACTGACGCAGGAACTCCAGCCGCGACTGCGCGGTCTTGATCGGGTCGAGCATCTGGAAGCCGGTGCGCGCCAACCAGCCCGGGATATCGATGCGACTGAACACGTGATCGGCCATGAAGTCCGCCGCACCCGCGGCGACCCCGGCCGGAAGGTTCATCGGCAACGCGGCCAGGGTGTCGACCGGGGATCCGAATGCGATGATGCTCGCCAGATCCTTGGACCGCCGGTAAGCAGCGACCTGGTAGGCGAACATCCCGCCCTGCGAGTAGCCGGCCAGGTGCACGTCGCGACCGGTGACCTCCTTGACGATGTCGATGGCCTCCGACAACGCCACCACATGGTCGGCGAGGTTGCGCTGCATACCGCCCTCGACCTTGTCGGGCGAGCCGAAGTCGATGACCCACGGGTCGACACCCGCGGCGTGCAGGATGCCGACCGCACCGTCGTCGCGCGTCACGTCCCACATGTCGGCCGACATCATCATCGGATGCACCATCAGCACCGGGGGACGTGGATCCTGGGCACCGGGGCGGGCGTCAGGCGGGAAGTACCGCCGCAGCCGGTACATCGGCACACTCTGGATGATCTGGAACGGTGACGGGACCGCACCGGTCTCCAGGCCTCCGTAGCGCAGTACCTCCAGACCGTTCTGCGCGGTTGCCAGCAACCGCTCGACCGGTTTGGTCACTGCCGAGAAATCCACCAGTTTGCTCCCCACCTGACAACTCACCCGACCCCCGATTGACGTCGTCATCATGGCATAACAGCAACCAATCGCCGATGTGATCACCGCGATGCCGACAGTGGCCCCCTGCGATGCCGGTTTCGCGGGCGCCGGACGATAGGGTCGGCGGCGATGGCACACCTGCTCGGGGGCGAAACCCTGCATCTGGAGTACCCCGCCGGGGTGGTGTTCGACGCGGTCACCGTCGGCGTCAGCGAAGGCGACCGGATCGGCATCGTCGGCCGCAACGGCGACGGCAAATCCAGCCTGCTGGCCATGCTGGCCGGCAGACTCGAACCCGATTCCGGACGGGTCACCGTGCGCGGTGGCGTGCGGATCGGCGTACTCGATCAGGCCGACACCCTCGACGACACCGACACGGTCGGCCACGCCGTGGTCGGCGACGTGCCCGAACACGAGTGGGCCGGCGACCCCCGTGGGCGCGATGTCATCGCGGGACTGCTCGCAGACCTGCCGTGGGACGCCCGACTCGGCACGCTGTCGGGCGGTCAGCGGCGCCGGGTGGCTCTGGCCAGGCTGCTCGCCGGCGATCACGACGTGCTGGCGCTCGACGAGCCGACCAACCACCTCGACGTGGAGGCGATCACCTGGCTCGCCGCGCACCTCAAGAAGCGCTGGTCCGCGTCGTCCGGCGGACTGCTGGTGGTGACGCACGACCGCTGGTTTCTCGACGAGGTCTGTACGACCACATGGGAAGTGCACGACCGCATCGTCGAACCGTTCGACGGCGGCTACGCCGCCTACATCCTGCAGCGGGTGGAACGCGACCGTCAGGCGGCCACGATCGAGGCGCGCAGGCAGAACCTGGCCCGCAAGGAACTGGCCTGGCTGCGTCGCGGCGCTCCGGCCCGTACCTCGAAGCCGAAGTTCCGTATCGACGCGGCCAACGCACTGATCGCCGACGTGCCCGAGATCCGGGACAAGGTCGCACTGCAGTCCCTGGCAGTGTCCCGGCTCGGGAAGCAGGTCGTCGACCTGTTGGACGTGTCGGTGAGCTACGGCGACCGCGAGGTGCTGCACCAGGTCGAGTGGAGGATCGCCCCGGGTGAGCGCACCGGGATCCTCGGCGTCAACGGCGCCGGAAAATCGACGCTGCTCGGCCTGATCGACGGCTCGGTGCAACCGACCTCCGGACGGGTCAAACACGGTAAGACGCTGCAGGTGGCGACCCTCACCCAGACCGTCGACGAGCTTGAGCCACACCTCGGCGATCCGGTGCGGACAGTACTGGCCAACCTGCGCACGACATATGTGTTCGGCAGCGGGTCGAAGGCCCAGGAACTCACGCCCGGGCAGTTGCTCGAGCGCCTCGGGTTCTCAAGCGCCCAGTTGTCGACACCGGTCAAGGACCTCTCCGGCGGACAGCAACGTCGCCTGCAACTGCTGTTGATCCTGCTGGCACAACCCAATGTGCTGATCCTCGACGAACCCACCAATGACCTGGACACCGACATGCTCTCCGCCATGGAGGATCTGCTCGATTCGTGGCCCGGCACGCTGATCGTGGTGAGCCACGATCGCTATTTTCTGGAGCGGGTCACCGATCAGCAGTACGGGATCCTCGGCGGGCATCTGCGGCATCTGCCGGGCGGGGTGGACGAGTACCTGCGGTTGCGGGCTGCCCATGGGTCGGAGACCGGCGCAGCACAGGCAACTGCTGCCGGCACTGCACCGGACGGGCTGTCCGGCGCCGAGTTGCGGGCCGCGCAGAAGGAGGTGTCCGCCCTGGAACGCCGGCTGGAGAAACTGCAGGAACAGATCAACCGGTCCCGGACGGCGATGGCGGACCATGACCAGTCCGATTTCGAGGGACTCGCGGTCAAGGTGGCCGCCATCCGCGCGCTCGAGGACGAAGTCGCCGAGGTCGAGGAACGCTGGTTCGAACTCGGCGAGCAGATCGGCTAGCGGCGCAGCCGGATCCGCAATTCCTCAGCGGTCTTTCGGACCACGCCGAGCTGCTTGGCGACCTGAACCGGTGACGTACCGCCACGCGCACTGCGCGCGTTGACCGACCCCTCCACGGTCAGCACCTCGCGCACCTGCGCGGTGAGCGCGGGGTTGATCGCGCCGAACTCGTCGTCGGTGAGTTCGTCTAGCCCGACCCCGCGCCCCTCGGCGACGCGCACGGCCTCCCCCGCGGCCTCATGGGCAACCCGGAACGGAACCCCTTGGCGGACCAGCCATTCGGCGATATCGGTGGCCAGCGTGTAACCGGCAGGTGCCAGCGCGGCCATCCGTTCTTCGTCGAAGGTCAGCGTGCCCACCAGGCCGGCCATCGCGGGCAGCAACAGCTCCAACTGGGCCACCGAGTCGAAGACCGGCTCCTTGTCCTCCTGCAGATCCCGGTTGTAGGCCAGGGGCTGCGCCTTGAGCGTGGCCAGCAGGCCCGTGAGGTTGCCGATCAGGCGTCCTGACTTGCCGCGGGCCAACTCGGCGATGTCCGGGTTCTTCTTCTGCGGCATGATCGAACTGCCGGTCGACCAGGCGTCGTGCAAGGTCACGTAACCGAATTCGGTGGTGCTCCACAGGATGATGTCCTCGGCGAGCCGGGACAGATCCACCCCGATCTGAGCGAAGACGAAAGCCGCCTCGGCCGCGAAATCGCGGGCCGCGGTGGCGTCGACGGAATTGTCTGCCGCCGAGGCGAATCCGAGATCCGCGGCAATCGCATCGGGATCCAGGCCCAGCGAGGAACCGGCCAGTGCCCCGGAACCGTAGGGCGAGACGGCGGTGCGGTCGTCGAAATCGGCGAGCCGGTCGACATTGCGCAGCAGCGGATGAGCGTGCGCCAGCAGATGGTGCGCGAGCAGGATCGGCTGCGCGGCCTGCAGGTGGGTCTTGCCCGGCATGATGGCCGTCGGATGCGCGGCGGCCTGCACCGCCAACGCGTTGACCACCTCGAGCACGCCGTCGGCCACCCGGCGGACGGCGTCGCGCAGCCACATCCGGAACAGCGTGGCCACCTGGTCGTTACGCGAACGTCCGGCCCGTAGCCGGCCGCCGAGATCCGGCCCGACCCGGTCGATCAGGCCGCGCTCCAGAGCACCGTGCACATCCTCGTCGGTGACCAGCGGCCCGAAACTGCCGTCGGCGACGTCGGAACCCAGGCTGTCCAGGCCCGCGAGCAGCCCGTCCCGCTGCTCATCGGTGAGCAGGCCGGCCCGGTGCAGAACTCGGGCGTGGGCCTTCGACGCGGTGACGTCGTACGGCGCCAGCACCCAGTCGAAATGGGTCGACTTGCTCAGTGCGGCAAGGGCTGCCGAAGGACCGTCGGCGAACCGGCCGCCCCACAGCGATCCTTCGTTGGTGGTTCCGTCGTTGGTGCTCATGTCACTTACAGGCCCAGGTCGCGCTTGGCCGAGATCTTGGAGCTCAGACCGTGCAGCTGCACGAAGCCCTTGGCCGCGCTCTGGTCGAAGCTGTCGCCCTCGTCGTAGGTGGCGAGGTTGAAGTCGTACAGCGACTCACCGGACCGGCGACCGTTGACGATGACGCTCCCGGCATGCAGAACGAGCCGGATGTCGCCGGAGACGTGCTCCTGCGTGTGCTCGACGAACACCTCCAGCGACCGCTTCAGCGGGCTGAACCACAGGCCGTCGTAGGTGAGCTCGCCCCACTTCTGGTCGACGCCTCGCTTGTACCGGCCCAGCTCGCGCTCAAGCGTCACGTGCTCGAGCTCGGTGTGCGCGGTGATCAGCACCATCGCCCCCGGGGCCTCGTAGATCTCGCGGCTCTTGATGCCGACCAGCCGGTCCTCGACCACGTCGAGCCGGCCCACGCCCTGGGCGCCGGCCCGGGTGTTGAGCTCCTGGATGATCTCCAGCACGGACAGCGGACGACCGTCGATCGCCATCGGGCGGCCCTTGTCGAAGCTGATGATCAGCTCGTCGGGGGCGTTGAAGTTGACCGTCGGGTCCTGGGTGTAGTCGTAGACGTCCTTGGTCGGGGCGTTCCACAGGTCCTCGAGGAACCCGGTCTCCACCGCGCGGCCCCACACGTTCTGGTCGATCGAGAACGGCGAACGCTTGGTGACGTTGATCGGGATCGCGTTCTCCTCGGCGAACGCGATGGCCTTCTCGCGGGTCCAGGCGTAGTCGCGGACCGGGGCGATGACGTCGAGTTCGGGTGCGAGGGAAGCGAAGCCGACCTCGAAGCGCACCTGATCGTTGCCCTTGCCGGTGCAGCCGTGCGCGACGACGGTGCCGCCGTGGCTGCGGGCAGCGTCGACCAGATGCTTGACGATCAGCGGGCGGCTGATGGCCGACACCAGCGGGTAGCGATCCATGTAGAGCGCGTTCGCCTTGATGGTCGGCAGGCAGTATTCGTCGGCGAACTCGTCACGGGCGTCGACCACGACAGCCTCGACCGCACCGCAGTCCAGGGCACGCTGCCGGACGACATCCATGTCCTCGCCGCCCTGGCCGAGATCTATGGCGACGGCGACGACCTCTTTGCCGGTCTCCTTGCCGATCCAGCTGATCGCGACCGAGGTGTCCAGACCTCCGGAGTACGCCAGGATGACGCGTTCGGACATGAGCAATCTCCTTGTTTTGGGCTCTATTTCAAGTTCTCGATGGTTTTGGCAAGTTCGGCCCCGGTCATCGGGTCGCGCGCCACCATCAGGATGGTGTCGTCACCGGCGATGGTGCCGACCACATACGGCAGGGCGGCGCGGTCGATCGCGCTGGCCAGGTAATGCGCCGCCCCGGGCGGGGTGCGCAGCACGGCAAGGTTAGCGCTGGCGTCGGTCGATACCAGCAAGTCCCCCAGCAAGCGGGTCAACCGTTCGGTGCCACCGGACACACCCCGCACCGGGCTGCCGTCCTCGGGCACCACATACACACCGACGCCGCCGTCGGCGCCACGCAGTTTCACCGCGCCGAGCTCCTCCAGGTCCCGCGACAGCGTGGCCTGGGTGACCTCGATGCCCTCCTGGCCCAGCAGGGCGGCCAGTTCGGTTTGGCTGCTCACCTGCCTGGCCGACAGGAGGGCGATGATGCGGGCCTGACGGCCGGCGCGGGTCGGTGCGCTCACGTCAGGCTCGCTCCAGCAACCACACCAGCATGGCCTTCTGCGCATGCAGCCGGTTCTCGGCCTCGTCGAACACCGCGCTCTGCGGCCCGTCGATCACCTCGTCGGTGATCTCGTGACCGCGGTGCGCCGGAAGGCAGTGCAGCACAATGGCTTCCGGGTCGGCACGCTTGAGCAGGTCGGCGTTGACCTGGAACGGACGGAACGGCCGCACCCGGTCGAGCCCGTCGTTCTCCTGGCCCATCGACGTCCAGGTGTCGGTGACGAGCACGTCGACCCCGTCGACCCCGGCCTGTGCGTCATCGGTGACGGACACGGTTGCTCCAGTTTCACTGGCGCGGCGCTTGGCGGCCTCGACGAAGTGCGGGTCCGGTTCGAATCCGGCCGGCGCGGCGATGGTGACGTGGATGCCCGCGGTGACCCCGCCCAGCATCAGCGAGTGCGCCATGTTGTTGGCCCCGTCGCCCAGGTACGTCATCCTCAGGCCCTTGAGCTCGCCCCGGCGCTCGGCCAGCGTCTGCAGGTCGGCCAGCACCTGGCACGGGTGGAATTCGTCAGACAGCGCGTTCACGATCGGAACCGTCGATCCCGAGGCCATGGCCGTCAGCCGCTCCTGGGCGAAGGTGCGCCACACGATGGCGTCGACGTAGCGGGACAGCACTGCGCCGGTGTCCTCGAGGGTCTCCTCGCGGCCCAGCTGGGTGCTGCGGCCGTCGACCACCACGGCGTGGCCGCCGAGCTGGGCGATGCCCATCTCGAACGAGAACCGGGTGCGGGTCGAGTTCTTCTCGAAGATCACCGCGACGCCGCGCGGGCCCTCGAGCGGGCGCCGCGAGAACGGTGCCTTCTTGAGTTCGGCGGCCAGGGCGAGCACCTCGGCCTGCTCATCGGGTGACAGGTCGTCGTCGCGCAGGAAATGCCGGATGGTCATGAAGCAGCCTCCACAGCGGTGTCGAGAACGGCGGGCAGAGCGGACAGGAACGTCTCGATCTGCGGTTCGGTGATGATCAGGGGCGGCGCCAGCCGGATGACGTCCGCTGCAGCGGCATTGACCAGGAATCCGGCGTCGCGCGCGGCGGCCTCGACGGCCTTGGCGCTCGGTGCGGTCAGCACCACGCCCTGGAGCAGGCCCTTGCCGCGCACGTGGTCGACGAGCGGGTGGCCCAACTCCTCGATGCCGTGGCTCAGGGTCTTGCCGAGCACCCCGGCGCGCGCGACCAGGTCACCGTCGGCGAGCGCCTTGAGCACCGCCAGCGCGGCGGCGGTGCACACCGGGTTGCCTCCGAACGTGCTGCCGTGCAGTCCCGGGGTGAGCAGATCACCGGCCGCGCCGATGGCCAGGCAGGCGCCGATCGGAAGCCCGCCACCCAGGCCCTTGGCCAGCGTGACGATGTCGGGGGTGATGCCGTCGTGCTGGTGCGCGTAGAACGCACCGGTGCGCCCGACGCCGGTCTGTACCTCGTCGAGAACCAGGAGTGCGCCGTGTTTTGCGGTGATCTCCCGGGCTTTCGCGAGGTAACCGGCCGGCGGGACGACGACGCCGCCCTCCCCCATGATCGGCTCCAGGAACACCGCGGCGGTGTCCGAATCGACTGCGGCGGCAAGGGCTTCGGAATCCCCATAGGGCACATGGGTGACGTTGCCCGGCAGCGGCTCGAACGGGGCCTGCTTGGCGGGCTGGCCGGTGAGCGCCAGCGACCCCATCGTGCGGCCGTGGAAGGCTCCCTGGGCGGCAACGATGTTCGTCTTGCCGGTGAGCCGGGTGATCTTGAAGGCGACCTCGTTGGCCTCGGTGCCCGAGTTGCAGAAGAACGCCCGCGCCTGGGTTCCGAGGTGCCCGACCAATGCCTCGGCCAGCGCGATGCCCGGCTCGGTGGCGTACAGGTTGGAGGTGTGGCCCAGCGTGTTGAGCTGTGTGGTGACGGCCTCGATGACGCCCGGGTGGCGGTGCCCGAGCAGGTTGACGGCGATACCGCCGAGCAGGTCCAGGTAGGACTTGCCGTCGGTGTCGGTGACCACCGCTCCGTCACCGCTGGCCAGCGCCAACGGCGGGGTGCCGTAGTTGTTCATCATCACCGCTTCCCAGCGGTCCTGGAGGGTCACTTCGCCACCACCTTGGTTCCGGTTCCTTCATCGGTGAAAAGTTCGACCAGCACACAGTGTTCGACGCGTCCGTCGATCACGTGCGCACTCGGCACCCCGCCGGCCACCGCGCGTAGACAGGCTTCGATCTTGGGCACCATGCCCGATTCGAGCGTGGGCAGCAGCTGGGTCAGGGCCTCGGTGTCGATCTCGCTGACCAGCGAGGAACGGTCGGGCCAGTCGGTGTAGAGCCCCTCCACGTCGGTCAGCATGACCAGCTTCTCGGCACCCAGCGCCTCGGCCAGTGCCGCGGCCGCGGTGTCGGCGTTGATGTTGTGCACCACGCCGTCGACATCCGGCCCGATGGTCGAGACGACCGGAATCCGTCCTGCCGCAATGAGATCCAGCAGCGACCCGGCGTTGACGTGCTCGACGTCGCCGACCAGCCCGATGTCGGTGGCCACACCGTCCACGGTGACGCTGCGTCGCACCGCGGTGAACAGATGCGCGTCCTCACCGGTCAGGCCCACCGCGTAGGGACCGTGGGCATTGATCAGGTTGACCAGTTCCCGGCCCACCTGACCGAACAGCACCATGCGCGCCACGTCGAGCACCTCGGGCGTGGTCACCCGGAAGCCGCCCTTGAAATCACCTGCAATGCCCAGCTTCTTGAGCATCGCGCTGATCTGGGGCCCGCCGCCGTGCACCACCACCGGGTGGATGCCGCAGTTGCGCAGGAACACCATGTCGGCGGCGAACGCCGCCTTGAGGGTGTCGTCGGTCATGGCGTTGCCGCCGTACTTGACGACGACGATCTTGCCGTGCAGTTGCTTGAGCCACGGCAGCGCCGAGGCGAGCACCTGGGCCTTGACGCCGCGCTCGATGGCCTGGCTCATGAGCTGTAGGCCGAGTTCTCTTCGACGTAGGCGTGCGAGAGGTCGGTGGTCCTGATGGAAGCTTCGTGCGAGCCCACACCCAGGTTCACCACCACGGCGATGTCTTCGCCGGACAGGTCGACGTCGCGGGCACCTGGCGCGCCCGAACCGTCGACGCACACCGGAGAACCGTTGAACGACACGCTGATCCGTTCCGGGTCCAGCTTCACCGGCGCGATGCCGACAGCGGCGAGCACCCGGCCCCAGTTGGGATCGGAACCGAACAGCGCGGTCTTGACCAGGCTGTCGCGGGCGATGACACGGGCGGCGACCAGTGCATCGTCCTCGGTTTCGGCGCCGGTCACGGTGATGACGACGCGCTTGGTGACGCCTTCGGCGTCGGCCTGCAGCTGTGCGCACAGGTCGTCACAGACCCGCAGCACGGCCTCGTTGAGATCGTCCTGGCTCGGCGCGATCTCGCTGGCGCCGGACGCGAGCAGCAGCACGGTGTCGTTGGTCGAGCAGCTGCCGTCGACGTCGAGCCGGTCGAAGGTCAGCGCTGTCGCCCGCCTCAGCGCGGTGTCGAGTGCCGCGCTTTCAGCGACGGCATCGGTGGTCAGCACCACCAGCATGGTGGCCAGCGACGGCGCGAGCATGCCGGCGCCCTTCGCCATCCCGCCCAGGGTCCAGTTGTCCCCCGACTCCACCGAATGGTGCAGCGCAACCTGTTTCGGCACGGTGTCTGTGGTCATGATGGCCCGGGCTGCGTCGTCGCCGCCGGTCAGTCCTCCGGCGATCTCGTGCACGATCTCGGTCACGCCGGCCAGCACCTTGTCCATCGGCAACCGGTCACCGATCAGGCCCGTCGAGCACACGGCAACCTCGATGGCACCGGTCTCGGTGCCCCAGTCACTCAGCGCGGTGGCCACGGCCTCGGCGGTGGCGTGGGTGTCCTGGAAACCCAGTGGGCCGGTACAGGCGTTGGCACCGCCCGAGTTCAGGATCACGGCACGTAGCCGGCCGCTGGTCAGCACCTGCTGCGACCACTGCACCGGTGCAGCCTTGATCTTGTTGCGGGTGAACACGCCGGCCGCGGCGTAATCCGGCCCCTCGTTGAAGACCAGCGCCAGGTCCGGTGCGCCGGATGCCTTGATACCGGCGGCGATTCCGGCCGCCCGGAAGCCCGCGGGAGCGGTGACACCCTGGGAGCGGACCAGCTTGGTTTCGGTCACGGCGCTACTCCCACGATCGACAGTCCTTCGGTTTCGGGCCAGCCCAGCGCCAGGTTCATCGACTGCACCGCGGCGCCGCCGGTGCCCTTGGTCAGGTTGTCGATGGCGGCGATGGCCACCAGTGCCTTCGCCTGTTCGTCGACCGCGACCGCGATCTGCGCGGCGTTGCTACCGATCACCGAACTGGTCTTGGGCAGCTGCCCCTCGGGCAGCAGGTGAATGAACGGCTCTGCGTCGTAAGCCTTTTCGTAGGCTGCCCGGATCTCGGCCTCCGAAGCCTCGGTGCGGGCGGTGCAGGTCGCCAGGATGCCGCGGGAAGTAGGGATCAGCACCGGGGTGAAGGAGACGGTGACGTCTTTGTCGGTCACCGAACGCAGGCCCTGGGCAATCTCGGGGGTGTGCCGGTGCTTACCGGCGATGTTGTAGGCACGTGCCGAGCCGATCACCTCGGCGCCCAGCAGGTCGACCTTGGCGGACTTTCCCGCGCCCGAGGTGCCGCTCACGGCGACGACCGTGACGGCCGGTTCGACGAGGTCGGCGGCGACGGCGGGCAGCAGCGCCAGCAGCGCCGCCGTCGGATAGCAGCCCGGCACCGCGATGCGCTTGGCGCCCTTCAGCCGGTCCCGGGCCCCGGGCAGTTCCGGCAGACCGTAGGGCCAGCTGCCCGCGTGTGCCGAGCCGTAGAACTTCTCCCAGTCGCCGGCGTCGGTCAGCCGGAAGTCGGCGCCGCAGTCGATGATCAGCGTGTCGGGGCCGAGCTGTTCGGCCAACGCCGCGGAATGACCATGCGGCAGGCCCAGGAACACCACGTCATGACCGGTCAGCACCTCGGCGTCGGTGGGTTCCAGAACCCGCGAGGCCAACGGCAACAAGTGCGGGTGATGCTCGGCCAGCGTGGTTCCGGCGCTGGAGGCCGCGGTCAGCGCCCCGATGGTCAACCGGCCGTCAGCGTAGGCCGGGTGCCCGAGCAGCAATCGCAGGATCTCTCCGCCGGCGTAGCCGCTGGCGCCGGCGACCGCTATCGAAGTCATGCAGCAATTCTGCATTGTTATGCATGCAGATGCAAACTCATTAATTCATCCCGTGCGAGCCTGCGCGTCTGCACCTCAACACGCCGTTACCCACCGACCTCATGCGCACGTTCACGATGATTCGAGCGTGCGCGGAGTAGGCAAGTTCGACGGTGTTTCGCCAGCAGACGCGCACGCTCGCGGTGCTGAATCAGCCCCGCAGGACGGCGCCGACGCGCTCACCGGCCACCACGACCGCGGCATCGCGGGCGGCGCTGGCCTCGTCCTCGGTCAGCGTCCGGTCGGAAGCCCGGAACCGCAGCGCCAGAGTCAGCGACTTACGCCCCTCCCCGATCTGCGGGCCGGTGTAGACGTCGAACAACCGGACGTCCTCCAGCAGCTCGCCGGCCCCGTCACGGACCGCATCGACGACGGCAGCCGCGGCCACATCGTCGGCCACGATCACGCTGATGTCCTGGAACACGGCCGGGAACGGCGACACCTTCGGCGCAGGCAGCGCCTCGACGATCGGTACGGCATCGAGGTCGAGTTCGACGGCACACGTGCCCTTCGGCAGCCCCGTCCGCTCGACGACCGCAGGATGCAATTGACCGGCGTAGCCGACGATCGTGTCGCCCACGAGCACCTCGGCACAGCGGCCGGGATGCCATGGCAGTTCCTGGGCCGCGCGGAGGGTGAATTCCACCCCGGCGGCGCGGCCGATCACCCGTACCGCCTCGAACGCGTCGGCGGCCTCGACCGGACGTCCCGGACCCCAGGGCCCCGCGGGCTCCCGCAGTCCGGTCAGTACCGCCGCGACATGCTGCGGCTGATGCGGCAGCGACGCGTCGAGCCCGGCGATCTCCTCGTCGGTGGGCCGACGGTCATTCGGGATGCGCTCGACGGATCGGGTCTGCTCGGTCGGGTGCACCACCTGCTGAATCCCGAACAGCGCCACATCGGCGGCACCACGGGAGACGTTGCGGCCCAACGCTTCAAGCAATCCGGGCAGCAACGTGGTGGCCAGCTGCGGCCGATCGGCCTCCAATGGGTTGAGCACCCTGGCGGCGTTGCGGCGGACATCGTCGGCGGCCAGACCCCAGGCGTCGAACACGCCGGCGGGCAGGAACGGTGTGGGCAGGACCTCGACGAACCCGGCCAGGGCGAGCGACTTGCCGATGGCACGGCGACGCTTCTGGACGGGGGTCAGGCCACGACCGGCCGGCGCGGTCGGCAGCACCGACGGGATGGACTCCAAACCCTCCAGTCGCAGCACCTCCTCGACAAGGTCGGCACGCTGACGCATATCGGGCCGCCAACTCGGCGGCGTGACGGTGAGCACGTCGGAACCGGTGACTTCGGCACCGATCTGGATGAGCCGCCGCGCCGTGGTGCCTGCGGCGTAGTCGACGCCGGCGGTCCGGTCGGGCAGGTCAGCGGGGATCTCGACGGCCGGTTGGGACCAGTCGGTGCGCCCGTCCACCCGCCAGTCGGTGAGCTTCGGTTCGACGGTTCCGCCGGCGATCTCGGCCAGCAGGGTTGCGCAACGATCAAGTGCGGCAACCGAAATGGCCGGGTCAACCGAACGCTCGTAGCGGCGGCCGGCCTCACTGGCCAGGTGCAGTCGACGCTGGGTGCGCGACACCGCGGCCGGATCCCACACCGCGGCTTCCAGCAGCACGTCGGTGGTGGAATCGCGCACCTCGGTGGTGCCCGCGCCCATGACGCCGCCGATTGCGGCGGTCGCGACGTCGTCGACGATCAACACGTCAGCCGAGTTCAAGGTGCGCTCGACATCGTCGAGGGTGACCACCTTCTCGCCGTCGCGGGCGAACCGCACATCGAAGCCGCCGGTGATCAAGCTGCTGTCATGCGCGTGCATCGGGTGACCGAGTTCGAGCATGACGTAGTTCGTCACGTCGACCGCCGGGGAGATGGCGCGGATACCGCTGAGCATCAACCGACGCTGCATCCACCACGGCGACACCGCCGCCGGGTCGATGCCCGTGACCGGGCGCAGCCCGAAACGTTGTACCCCGGTGCCAGGCTGGACGGTCAGCGGCCAGGCCTCACCCTCGGCAGGCAGTGGTGTCACGTCGGCCAGATCGACGAAATCCAGGTTGTTGGCGCAGGCGATCTCGCGGGCCAGTCCACGGACCGACAGGCAGTAGCCGCGGTCCGGCGTGATCGCCAGATGGAACACCACATCGTCGAGGCCGAGGACGTCGGCGGCCGGGGTGCCCGGCTCAGCCGTGCCCTCGGGCAGGACCAGGATGCCTGCGCCCTCGACACCCAGGTTCATCTCCGACGCCGAGCAGATCATTCCGTCGGAAACCCGGCCGTAGGTCTTGCGCGTGGCGATTGTGAAGTCACCAGGCAGCACGGTGTCGGGGAGCGCCACCACGACCAGATCACCGACAGCGAAATTCGTTGCACCACAAACGATATCGCGGAATTCACCGTCGACATTCCGGACGCCGACGTCGACCTTGCAGGCCCGGATCGGCTTCTTGAACTCGGTCAGTTCCTCGATCGCGGCGACCCGGCCGACGGTCAGCGGACCACTCACCGGACCGATCGGGATGATCTCCTCGACCTCATGACCGATCCGGATGAACGTCTCTTCGAGCTCCTCGACGGACGCATCCCAATCCGGGGCACCGGCGCGGACGGCCTCACGCAGCCAGCTGAAGGGAATCCGCATCAGGCACCGACCCCGAACGGCAGCGAGAAGCGGACGTCACCCTCGACCATGTCACGCATGTCAGGAATTCCGTTGCGGAACTGCAGGGTTCGCTCCAATCCCATACCGAAGGCAAAGCCGGAGTAGACGTCGGGGTCGATACCGCAGGCGCGCAACACATTCGGGTTGACCATGCCGCAGCCGCCCCACTCGACCCAGCCGGGGCCGCCCTTCTTGCCGGGGAACCAGATGTCCACCTCGGCCGACGGTTCGGTGAACGGGAAGAAGTGCGGACGGAACCGGGTGCGCCCCTCCGGTCCGAACTGGGACCGTGCGAATGCGTCCAGCGTGCCGCGCAGATTCGCCATGGTCAGACCCTTGTCCACAGCCAACCCCTCCACCTGGTGGAAGACGGGCGTGTGGGTGGAATCGAGTTCGTCGGTACGGAAGGTCCGCCCGATCGACACGACGTAGACGGGCAGATCGCGTTCGAGCAATGCGCGGATCTGGACGGGCGAGGTGTGGGTACGCAGCACCTGCCGCGACCCGTCCGGGGCGACCTGGAAGGTGTCCTGCTCACTCCGCGCCGGATGGTCCGGCGGGAAGTTGAGCGCGTCGAAGTTGAACTGCTCGGTCTCGACCTCAGGGCCCTCGGCCAGTTCCCAGCCCATCGCCACGAAGGTGTCTGCGACGTTCTCCGCCAGGATCGTGATCGGGTGCCGGGCGCCCACCGGCTGCCGCGTCGAGGGCAGCGTCACATCGATGCGTTCGGCGACCAGCACCGCGGCGTCGCGCTCGGCCCGCAGCGCGGCCAGCCGCTCGTCGTACGCGCGCTGGGCCTCGCCGCGGGCGACGTTGACCCGCTTGCCGGCGTCGGCGCGGTCGGCCTTCGGCAGCGTCGCCAGCGCCTGCCGAGCCAGGGCGATCGGGGCACGATCGCCGAGGTGCTCGGTCTTGGCGCGCGCGAGCGCGTCGAGGTCACCGGCCAGCTCAAAGGCATGCCGGGCCGCGCTGACGGCTTTGGTCAGGGCTTCTTCTGAGAGATCACTGGGCTGCTCAGCCACCCGGCGATCATAGGCGATGGCCTGATCAGGCTTCGAATCCGTTTCCACCGGTTAGCCTTCAGGCCGTGCTGATCCGTCCCCTCATCGTCATGGGCGTCTGGGCTATTGCGGCGCTCACCCTGGCCGCAGCGGTGTTCTTCAGCAGTGGCTGGGCGGTCGCCACCGTCGCACTGACAGCGCTGGCGGCGCTGGGCACCTGGGACCTGCTGCAGACCCGGCACACCATCCTGCGGTCCTACCCGATCCTCGGCCACGTGCGATTCCTGATGGAGCTCATCCGGCCCGAGATCCGCCAGTACTTCATCGAGTCCAACACCGAGGCTGCGCCGTTCGACCGCGAGACCCGGGATCTGGTCTACGAACGGGCCAAAGCCACCAAGGGTGATGAACCGTTCGGCACCGAGCGCGACGTCAATGCACCCGGATACGAATTCCTGCGGCACTCGATCCGGGCCCGCTCGGCGGAAGACCTGGCGCCCCGAGTGCGACTCGGCGGCCCCGAGTGCGTACAGCCCTACGACATCGCCCTGCTCAATGTCTCGGCGATGAGTTTCGGGGCCCTGTCGGCCAACGCGATCGAGGCGCTGAACCGGGGCGCGGCCCGCGGCGGGTTCATCCACGACACCGGCGAGGGCGGCATCAGCCCCTACCACCGCAACGGTGGCGATCTGGTCTGGGAGATCGGCTCGGGATACTTCGGCTGCCGAGACGCCGACGGGCAGTTCGACCCCGAGGCGTTCGCCGCCAAGGCCACGTTGCCCGAGGTCAAGGTCATCTCGATCAAACTGTCCCAAGGTGCCAAACCCGGTCTGGGCGGTGTGTTGCCCGGCGCCAAGGTCAGCCCCGAGATCGCGGCCACCCGGGGCGTACCGGTGGGGCGCACCGTGATCTCACCCCCAGCCCACAGCGCGTTCAGCACGCCCACCGAATTCGTCGGCTTCATCGACACACTGCGCCGCCTGTCGGGCGGCAAGCCCGTCGGGTTCAAGCTGTGTGTCGGGGCCCGCAGCGAATTTCTGTCCATCTGCAAAGCAGTCCTGCAGACCGGCATCGCGCCGGACTTCGTCATCGTCGACGGCTCCGAGGGCGGGACCGGCGCGGCACCGCTCGAGTTCGAGGACCACGTCGGCATGCCGCTCACCGAGGGCCTGATGATGGTGCACAACTGCCTCGTCGGCACCGGGTTGCGCGATCGCATCAAGATCGGCGCGTCGGGCAAGGTGGCCAGCGGCGTGGATATAGTCAGCCGCATCTGCCAGGGTGCCGATTTCACCATGTCCGCCAGGGCCATGATGTTCGCGGTGGGCTGCATCCAGGCGCTCAAATGCCACACCAACCACTGCCCCACCGGCGTCGCCACCCAGGACCGTGCCCGCGCCCGGGCCCTCGACGTCGGGGACAAATCGGCGCGGGTATTCAATTTCCAGCGCGAAACCGTGGCCAGCGCCGCGCAGATCGTGGCCTCGATGGGGTTGTCCGGCTTCGGCGACCTGTCCCCTGCCATGCTGAACCGCCGGATCGACGGCCTGGGCAGCCGCACCTACGCCGAAATCTACGAGTGGCTCATGCCCGGCGAACTGCTCGAAGACCCACCGGAATCCTGGCGGTCGGACTGGGTGGAATCGTCGGCCGCCGAATTCGCCTGATCGCCCCGCGGCTCAGCCGGCCGGCGACTGCCCGGAGGTTTTCACCCGGTACATCACCAGATCCTCGGGCACACCCTCCGGCTTCACCGAAAAGATCTGCCGCCGTTCACGTTTGACCGTCACCCCGAGAGTGGTGAGCTCGCCTTCCGAGATGCCCTCCAACGTGGTGTGCGAGATCATCAAGCCACCCTTGGCAGCCCGTTCCATCACGCGAGCGGTGATGTTGACGTCGATGCCGAGCCAGTCCGACCCGATGCGCTGCGGACGCCCGGTGTGGATCCCGACCCGCATCCGCGGTGCGTAACCGTCCACGTCGATGTTCTTGACACCCTCGCGCGCCACGAGCATCGCCCGCAGGGCGGTTTCCGGATCGGAGAACACCGCCATCATGCCGTCGCCCATGCGCTTGACGATGTGACCGCCGGCCTCGAGTACCGGAGGTTCGATCACCTGGGCCACCCGTCGCAGCAGCCGCAACGTGGCGTCATCGCCGGCGCGCAGCGACCACGACGAGAAACCGACCAGGTCGGTGAACGCCAGCGTCACCTCGGGATTCGCCGGGGTTCCCGAGACCCGTTCGGTCAGCGCCTGCCAGACCTGTAGCGCACCCAAGCTCACCTCCCGTGAGGCGGCATCACGGTCCAGGAGCCGGTCGGCCACGCGCGCGGCCGCCCTGGGTCCGCCCTCTCCGGCAGCCGAGAGCCGGTCACCGAAATCAGGATCCCCCGGCAACGCCCGCCGCGCCCGCCGGACCAGATCGACGACGGCCGGGCTGCGATTGGTGCGTTGCAGCCAGCCCAACGGACCCGGCAACCCGGGTGCCTTCGCAGGGCGCTGCTGTGGCGCCTGCTCGATATCCCCGACCTCGCCGGACGGGTCATCGAACGGCTCGCCATCCACAGCGCAAGAGTAAGTGGCGCGCAGACCGAGCGGCAATCGCGCCACGAGCGGGTTAGCCCACACTCCCCCGGCGTCGGCAAACCGGCCTGGTCACGGCCCTGTGGCGCCCCGGTAGCCGCCGAATAACAGTGCGCAGCGACGCGCCGTGGCTTCGTAGACAACACACGTTGTCACTACTATCGTGAGCTCAGCTGTGATTCACGTCATGACGAGTCAACGAGGACGCAATGACCACACGAGCCACCACCAGCGAGCACGATCCACTCGGCCCGGATTCGCTGACCTGGAAGTACTTCGGCGACCTGCGCACGGGGATGCTGGGCGTCTGGATCGGAGCGATCCAGAACATGTATCCCGAACTCGGCGCCGGGGTCGAGGAGCATTCGATACTGCTGCGCGAACCCCTACAGCGGGTGGCCCGCTCGGTCTACCCGATCATGGGCGTCGTCTATGACGGCGACCGGGCGGCCGACACCGGCGCGCAGATCAAGGGTTTTCACCACACCATCAAGGGCGTCGACGGCCAGGGCCGGCGCTATCACGCACTGAACCCTGAGACGTTCTATTGGGCGCACGCCACGTTCTTCATGCTCATCATCAAGACCGCGGAGTATTTCTGCGGCGGGCTGACCGAGGCCGAGAAATGCCAGCTCTTCGACGAGCATGTGCAGTGGTACCGCATGTACGGCATGAGCATGCGGCCCGTTCCGAAGACCTGGGACGAGTTTCAGGAGTATTGGGACGCCAAGTGCCGCGACGAGCTCGAGATCAACCGGGCCACCCTCGACATCTTCACCATCCGGATCCCCAAACCGTGGTTCGTATTGATGCCGACGCCGGTGTGGGACCAACTGTTCAAACCCCTTGTCGGCGCGCAGCGCTGGATCGCGGCCGGCCTGTTCGACCCGGCGGTGCGGGAGAAGGCCGGGATGCGCTGGACACCCGGCGACGAGGTCCTGCTGCGAATCTTCGGCAAGATGGTCGAGTTGGCATTCGTCGCGGTGCCCGACGAGATCAGGCTGCACCCGCGCGCCCTGTCGGCCTACCGCCGCGCCGCCGGGAAACTACCGGTCGACGGCCCCCTGGTCGAAGCGCCTGGCTTCATGGCTCCGCCCCGCGACCGCCGCGGAATGCCGATGCACTACCTGCCACGCCACAAGACCCTGCTGGACCGGGCCGGCGCGTTGGTGCACACCACGTTCTCACTGCCGGCGCTGCGACGGCCCGCCAGGCGCAGTGCGGCCTGACTTTTGACACCTGTCTAAGCTGTCGAGATGCTTGATTGGTCTGACGTCGACATTGCTGTCCGGGACGCAGTACGCGAGTTCGTGGACAAGGAGATCCGGCCCCACCTCGATGAGCTGGAAAGCGGCGACATGGAGCCGTACCCGATCGTGCGAAAGCTTTTCGCCACGTTCGGTATTGATGCCCTCTCCAAGGAATCGCTGGACAAGCGGCTGGAGAAGCTGCGCAGCGGTGACAGCAAGCCGTCGGGCGCCCGCGGTGGAATGTTCGGCGGCAGCGGTTCGCCGGGTATGGGGTTCGTCCTGATCAGCGAACTGTGCCGGGTGTCGATGGGCCTGGTCACCGGCCTCGGGGTCAGCTTGGGCCTGACGGTGTCGACGATCCAGAGTCGCGGCACCCTGGCCCAGCAGGAACGCTGGCTGCCCGGCCTGGTGACCTACGAGAAGATCGGCGCATGGGCGATCACCGAACCCGATTCGGGCTCGGATGCCTTCGGCGGCATGAAGTCCTACGTCACGCGTGACGGCGACGACTACATCCTCAACGGCCAGAAGACCTTCATCACCAACGGCCCGGACGCCGATGTGGTGGTCGTCTACGCGAAGTTGGACGAGGGTGACGGCGCGGACAAGCGCAATCGGAAGGTATTGACCTTCGTCCTGGACCGCGGCATGGAAGGCTTCGTGCAGTCGAAGCCGTTCCGCAAGATGGGTATTCACTCATCGCGCACCGGCGAGCTGTTCTTCAACAACGTCCGGCTGGGCCGCGACCGGCTGCTCGGCGAGACCGAAGGGTCCGACGAAGGGGCCGACGAAGGGCGGGCCAGCGCCCGGTCGAACTTCTCGGCCGAACGCATCGGGGTGGCCGCGATGGCGCTGGGCGTGATCGAGGAATGCCTGCGGTTGAGCGTCGACTACGCCAAGACCCGCACCCTGTGGGGCCAGGAGATCAGCCAGTTCCAGCTGATCCAACTCAAGCTGGCCAACATGGAAGTGGCCCGGATGAACGTGCGCAACATGCTGTTCCGCGTCATCGAATCCGCCGAGAAGGGCGTGTCGATCTCCCTCGCCGAGGCCTCCGCGATCAAGTGGTACTGCTCGCAGGCCGCCACCGATGTCGCGATGGAAGCGGTGCAGCTGTTCGGCGGCAACGGCTACATGACCGAGTACCGGGTGGAGCAGTTGGCCCGTGACGCGAAGTCGCTGATGATCTACGCCGGCAGCAACGAGGTGCAGATCACCCATGTGGCACGGGGTTTGCTCAGCTAGCGGGCTCGGTCACCCCACGACGGCGAGAGCGTCGATCTCCACCAGCATGACCTCGTGCGGGAGGCCGACGAATACGGTTGTCCGGCAGGGAAGCTGGTCGGACTTCACGTTCTCGGCGACGAACTCACCGTACACCTCGTTCATGGCCGTGAAATCCTCGCGCTTGGTGAGATAGACCCGGAACATCAGGACGTCGTCGACGCCTGCACCACCGGCCGCCAGGATCGCCTTGACGTTTTCCAGCGTCCGGCGGGTCTGCGCTTTGACGTCGCCTTCGCCGATGTATGTGTTGGTCGCGGGGTCCATCGGTCCCTGTCCCGACACCTGCAGCAATCCGCCCTTGCGGATGCCCTGGCTGAAGGTGTGAGCGGGAGCCGGGGCCTCGTCGGTACGGATGACCTGCGAATCAGACACGGTGGAATCTCCTCTGGTTTCGATACTTTCGATGTGGCGGATCAGGACGGCGGACGGTAACCGCACTCTTCCGAGATGCGTTCACCCACCGCCTGCAGCGGCGACAGCAGTTCGAGGACCTGGTCGAAGGGCAGCACCACATCGGGCACCGAGACCGATACTGCCGCAACGACACGACCGTTCGCACCGCGGATCGGTACCCCCACGCAATTGATCGACGGCTCGTTCTCTTCGCGATCTTGGGCCCAGCCTTGCGCGCGCACGGTCTCGATTTCCCGCAGGTACGCCTCAGCCGTCGTGATGGTGTTGGCGGCGCGCCGGGTGAAGTCCATCGTGGCGACCATCCGGCGCAGTTCGGCATCGGACAGGTCGGCGAGAATCACCTTGGCGACAGCGGTCGAATTCAGGTTGGCCGTCAGGCCGATTCGTGAGTACATCCGGATCTGATCGTGGGATTCGAGCTTGTCGATGTAGACGATGTCGCCGCCTTCCATCGCCGCGAGGTGCGTGGTGCGGCCGTATTCGCGGTTGAACTCGACGAGGTGGCGCGAGGCGATCTGCCGGATTTCCCGCTGATCGGTGCCGTGTGCGGCGAGCTCGAAGATCCGTGATCCGAGGTGATAGCGGTTGTTGTTGTCGCGGAACGTGAACCGCTCGTCGGACAGCGTGCGCAGCAGCCTCATCACGGTGGTCTTGTGCACTTCTGTGGCGGCTGCGAGCTCGTCCAGACTGGCCGGGCCCTTGCCCAGCTGAATCAACAGTTGCAGTGCCCGTCCGACACTTTGGCTCACCGCCGGCTCCCGCACACCATGAATCCGGCCTCGCTCACCGTCGTCGCAGCCCACTCCCCGTCCGTGCAGTCGAGCAGATGCTCGACCGCTGCGTCAGGCGGCGGCGGCGCCGAATCAGCCACGACGGTAAGGGTGACGGCGGCTCCGATGTGGCCGCGCCGCAGACATGATTCCGGATCCTCACCGAGCACGACGCCGCTGAGAAAACCGGCCGCAAAGGCATCACCCGCACCGACAGGCTCCACGACCTCGACGCGAAGGGCCGGAACGGCGATCACGGTGCCGGTCCGGTCGACAGCCAGCGCCTGATCAGCACCGTCCTTGATGACCAGCGTCGCAGGGTCCGGCAAGATGCGGCGCAACGCAATTGGGTCGTCGGTTCCCGCGACACGGATGGCCTCGTCGGCGCCCACCAACACCACGTCCGCCAGGTTGGCCAGCGCAATCACCTCGGCGGTGTCGCCGTCGGGCCACAGCTGTTCACGCCAGTTCACGTCGAAGCACACCGGCCCGTCAATGCCGGGTCGGTCGCTGAGCAACCGGCGCATCATGGCCCGACACGTCGGCGACAGGGCAGGCGTGATGCCGCTGCAGTGCACCACTGATGCATGCGCGAACGCGGCCACAACCGCCGGTGCGTCGAGGAATTCGGGTGACATCGCCGACGCCGCCGACCCCGTCCGGCTGTACCGGCTGACGCTGCGCGGCGCCCCGTTCGTGTCCGGCGCGGCCACCTTCGAGTAGTGCCCGGTGGGCCGCGCAGGATCGATCTCGACCGCGGAGATGTCCACGCCGCGCGCGGTCAACTCGGATGTGATCAGTGCGCCGTAGGCGTCGTCGCCGAGCCGGCCGATGAACGAGGCGGGGATGCCCCAGGCGACGAGTCCGGCCGCCACGTTGGCTTCCGCACCGGCCAGGTGCAGTTCAGCTTGAGCACCGGCCAGGTGCAGTTCGGCTTGAGCACCGGCCAGCACCAGCGGTTCACCGAGGCAGGCGACGCCGGCAGTGGGTGCGGGCAATTCGGGCACTGCGGTCCTTGGGGTCAGACGATTGACGCGGTGTCGTCAATCATGTTAGACAGATCACACATAAATTTGCAACTCTGATTGCATCAGATGCAACAGAGCAGCTCACGCTGGTTGCCACGCAACTGCCGCGAAGGAAATCACCACGGAGGACAATGAATCGGAATGACGACGCGAGGCGAGCCACTGCTGGACAGTCGGGCATTGGACGACCGCCGCTCCGAACGCCTGTCCGTATTGGACAAGGCCCTCCCCGCCGCGGCTGACGGGCTCACCGCCGAGGAATTCCTCGCCACTCGCCCCCGCCTCTCGGCATTCACCACACCGGTGATGACACTGGACAATTCGGCGATCGAGGACAACGTGGCCGCCATGTCCGCCTGGTGCAGTGCGCACGGGGTCGAACTGGCACCTCATGGGAAGACCACCATGTCGCCGGTGTTGTGGGACCGACAGATACGCAGCGGCGCAAGGGGTATCACGCTTGCCACGCCCAGCCAGGTGCGGGTCGCGGTGAGTTTCGGGGTGCGCCGGATCCAGCTCGCCAATGCCCTTGTCGACCCGGCCGCGCTGCGCTGGCTGGCCGGGGAGATGTCTGCCCGTTCCGACCTCGAGGTGATCACCTGGGCAGACTCGACGGCCACCGTCGACGCGATGAACGCGGCACTCGCCGAAACCGAGGTGGCGCGGCCGATTCCGGTGCTCGTCGAACTCGGGGCGGCCGGCGGGCGCACCGGCGCGCGTTCGGTGGACGAGGCCGCGGCGGTGGCCGAGCACCTCGCGGCGAGTGCCGTCCTGCGCCTGGCCGGGGTCGGGCTACGAGGGATCGCTGGCGCACGACGCGTCGGACACGTCATTGGCGCGGGTCCGGCACTACCTGGAGGACATGGCCCGGCTGCACCGGCGCATCGACGCCGCGGACCTCTACCCCGCCGAATCCGACCGATACGTGACCGCCGGCGGCAGCGCCTATTTCGATGCCGTGGCGGATGTGCTGGCCCCACTGGCCGGCGGTCAGACACACGTCGTGGTCCGCGCCGGGGCCTACATCATCCACGACGACGGCTTCTACACCGGGATCACACCGTTCCGCCGCAGTGACGAGCCCTACCGGCTGCGCTCGGCGATGCACACCTGGGCGCGGGTGGTGTCGCGCCCGGAACCGGGGCTGGCCCTGCTGGATGCAGGCAAGCGCGACGTGCCGTTCGACGAGGGTCTCCCGACGCCGCAACTGGTCGCCTCGCAGCTCGGCGCACCCGCACGTCCGCTCACGGGCGGGGAGATCGTCGCCGTCAACGATCAGCACGCGTTCCTGACCATCCCGCCCGGCTCCGACATTCACGTGGGTGACGTTGTGAGACTGGGGCTTTCCCACCCGTGCACGGCCTTCGACAAGTGGCGATGGATACCCGTCGTGGCGCCGGACGAGGCGGATCCTGTCGTCATCGACCTGATCCGCACCTACTTCTGATCCGGAGCTGTGATGCGCCCCCTGATCCGCTCGGCCGCCGTCATCACCGGCGCGACAGCCGGAGGGTCGCTGCGGCGCGGTGCAGGTGGAGGTGTGCAATGACAGAACTCGACGTCCTTCGGGCGGATCGTGTGCTCAGCGTCGTTCGGGCCGAGACGATTCCGGACGCGGCCGATCTGTGCCACGCGCTCGCGGCGGGCGGCATCCGCACGGTCGAGCTGACATTCACCACCCCCGGCGTTCTCGAGCACCTGCGCTCGTGCGCCGAATCGGTGTCCAGGGCCGGGATCACGCTCGGCGTCGGCACTGTGATGACTGCCGATCAGGCCCGCGGCGCCATCGACGCGGGTGCGCGTTTCCTGGTCACCCCCGGCCTGCGACCCGCGGTCGCCGAGGTCGCGACGGCCGGCTCGGTTCCGGTGTTCCTGGGTGCGCTCACCCCGACCGAGGTGGCACAGGCGATCGATCTCGGATCCGCTGCGGTGAAGATCTTCCCGGCCGGCAGCATGGGTCCGAAATACCTGTCCGACCTGCACGGGCCATACCCGGACGTCGAGCTGCTGCCGTCCGGGGGAATCGACGACGCAAACGCCAGGGCCTACCTCGATGCGGGCGCGCTCGCAGTGTGCGCGGGTACCGGCGTCGTTTCACCGGCGCATGTCGCGGCCGGAAACTGGGAGGAAATCACCAGCCGGGCACGGAGTTTCGTCGCCGCCCTGTCCCGCTGAGTTTGTTCACCACTTCAACCATTCCTGGTCCACGCCACGCGAGCGTCAGGAAATCATGTGCCGGCCCGGGTGTGCCTGCTGCCACCCGGCCATCGCGGCGTCCCAGTCGGGGCCGTCGAGCGCGGTGAGCGCAGCTGGGAAGAGGCCGTCCTCTTCTTTGGCGATGTGGACGTAGAGCTCTTCGATCTCTGCACGGATCCGCTTCCGATGGTCAGGATCGGACAGGTCGACCACCTCGAGAAAGGCTGCCAGCTCACGGTGTTCGGCCACCAACGGATCGATGTGCTCGGCGTAGAGCTCGTCGTCGTGCATCACTGCGAACAGCCCGTTCTCCTCACCCTGCCAATGGGATCGCAGCTCCTCGAACATCGCCGCCACCAGCTGACCGGCCACGTCCAGCTCACCGCGGTCCATGGCGCGCACCGCTTCACGGCCGTGGTCGACCGCGCGCTCGTGCTCGGCGATGTAATCCCGCAGCAGTGGCATGTCCCGGCATCCGCAGTATTGGCACACGATGCACCTCCCCACAGCATCGTGTCACATCACCCGAGTGGCCACTTGTGATACTCGAATCGCGAAAAACCGTGTGATAAGTGGCCATTCGGCGCGCTATCCGCGGTGGGCGCGAGCGCTCTGATACAGGCAGATCGATGCCGCCGAGGCGATGTTGAGACTTTCGGAATGTCCGGGCATCGGAATGTGCACCCGGTGATCGGCCGCCACCGCCAGTTCGGTTGGCAGGCCGTGGGCCTCGGGCCCGAACAGCCAGGCCGTGGGCCCGGTCAGGTCCACATCATCGAGGCTGACCTCGCCGTCGATCGTGGTGGCGAGCACTTGCATCCCGGCGGCCTGCAGCTGCGCGACGGTTGCCGCCTCGTCAGGCTCGCCGATCACCGGCAGGGAGAAGATGCTGCCAGCCGACGCCCGCAGGCACTTGCTGTTGTAGGGATCGACGCTGTTGCCGGCCAACACCACCGCGTCGGCACCCATCGCGTCGGCGGCTCGGATCAACGTGCCGGCGTTGCCCGGCTCCGAGATCTGCACGGGTACCGCGATCAGCCGGGGCTCAGCGGCCAGAACGTCATCGAGGGATACTTCCGGCAGCCGGCACACCGCCACCAGGCCGACCGGTGTCACGGTGTCCGACAACGCTTTCGCGGCACGCTCGGTGACCAGCTGCACCGGCACAGCGGCCAGCAGGTCGCCGAAGCGGTCCATGGCGGCCTCGGTCGCGAACACCTCGGAAACAAGTCCGCGCCGCAACGCGGCCTCGACGAGGTTGGGTCCCTCGGCAAGGAAGCGTGCGGCGCGGCGGCGCCCGACGTGGCGCTGCAGTTTGACCGCAGCAGCCACCCGGGCAGAACGCTCGGTGAGCGTCAGGCGGCCTCTCCGGAGGGCGCATTGACATCTTCGGGAAGAGCGGCCTTGGCGACCTCGACCAGCGCGGTGAACGCGGCGGCATCGCTGACGGCGATCTCGGCCAGGTTCTTGCGGTCCACCTCGACACCGGCGGCCTTGAGGCCCTGGATCAGGCGGTTGTAGGTGATGTCGTTGGCGCGGGCCGCAGCGTTGATACGCGAGATCCACAGCTTGCGGAACTCACCCTTGCGGGCGCGACGGTCACGGTAGGCGTAGGTCAGCGAGTGCAGCTGCTGTTCCTTGGCCTTGCGGTACAGACGGGACCGCTGGCCCCGGTAGCCCTTCGAGGCCTTGAGTACGGTACGCCGCTTCTTCTGGGCGTTGAGTGCGCGCTTCACGCGTGCCATGGGATGTTCCTATTCTCGTTCGGTACGGGGAGCGGCAGGTCTAGCCGTTGAGCAACTTGTTGACACGCTTGGTGTCGTTGGCTGCAACCACGGTGCGGCCGTCAAGCCGGCGGGTGCGCTTGGTGGCCTTGTGCTCCAGCAGGTGGCGGCGGCCGGCCTTCTGGCGCACGATCTTGCCGGTCCCGGTCTTGCGGAAGCGCTTCGATGCTCCGCTGTGGGTCTTCGCCTTGGGCATGAATCCTCAGTTCTGTGTTGAAACTAGTTCTGCGTAACGTCTGGTTCTTCTGGTGCGGCTGCTGCCTGCTGCCCGCCTGGGCGCTCGGCCTGCTCGGCCGCCTTGGCGCGAGTCTTCGCGCCGCGGTGCGGTGCCAGCACCATCGTCATGTTGCGGCCGTCCTGCTTGGCTGACGTCTCGACGAAGCCGTACTCGGCGACATCGGCGCCCAGCCGCTGCAGCAACCGGTATCCGAGTTCGGGCCGGGACTGCTCACGTCCACGGAACATGATGGTCACCTTGACCTTGGACCCGGCTTCGAGGAAGCGGACCACGTGGCCCTTCTTCGTCTCGTAGTCGTGATCGTCGATCTTGGGACGCAGCTTCTGTTCCTTGACGACGGTCTGCTGCTGGTTCTTGCGAGACTCGCGCTCCTTGAGTGCCGTCTCGTACTTGAACTTGCCGTAATCCATGATCTTGCAGACCGGGGGTTTTGCGGCTGGTGCAACTTCGACGAGGTCGAGATCGGCATCCGCGGCGACGCGGAGAGCATCTTCGATGCGGACAATGCCTACCTGCTCGCCGTTCGGTCCGATCAGGCGGACTTCAGGTACGCGGATGCGCTCGTTGATGCGGGTCTCAGTGCTGATGGGGCCTCCTATGTTGGGTCTGCTGAGGAGACCCACCCATCCGCATCTCTGCCCCGAAGAACAGAAAAGCCCTGCTCAAAGCAGGGCCCAATGCCGACCGATCACGGCTTGCGCCGCCTGCAGCTCCGATGCCGGAGCACAGAACCGGTGCCCGAGGACACCGGCGACCGGACCGTTGTACCTTGTGGCCAACGGTGGGAGTGGGACTCCACTTGCTGTCCCTGACATGAGCCGGGACGGTCGCGCATGACAGTCTAGCAGGCATGACGGATCCGACCGAAATGCCCGACGAGGCGACGCCGCAGGTGCGGGAACTTGCCGACATCCCCGCAGTGGAAGTCATCACCCGGGCGGCCCTCATGTTGATGAGCGCCGCGGCCGAGAAGATCGGACTCTCTGCCGAGGACCCCGAGGATAGCCCGCACCGTGATCTCGACGAGGCCCGCCGGGTCATCACCGCACTGGCCGGGCTCGTGACGGCATCGGCCGAATATCTGGGACCGCATGCGGGCCCGGTGCGCGACGGCCTCAAGAGCCTGCAGCTGGCGTTCCGCGAAGCCAGTGCGCATCCCGACGAGCCCGGCAAAGGCCCAGGCGAGAAGTACACCGGCCCCGTCTGGTAAACACCTGGGCGGTGTCTGTGCGCGCGATGGACCCAATTGACGGTTTGACCGCCTATTCTCCGGGCGTATGACCGTTATCAGTCGCGGCAGCCGCACCGGGGTCCAGCCCGCGTCGAGGTTCTCCTGGGTTCCCGCAGCAGCCGGCTGGATCGTCGGGGTGATCGCCACTCTTTCGCTGATCGCCAGTGTGTCTCCGGCGGTGCGTTGGTTGATCCAGGTGCCGCGAGAGTTCGTCAACGACTACATCTTCAACTTCCCCGACACCAGCTTCGCGTGGGCGTTCGTACTGGCGCTGCTGGCAGCCGCGCTGGCCGCCCGCAAGCGGATCGCCTGGTGGATTCTCGTGCTCTACATGGTGGGCGCGATCGGCTGGAACCTCGGCGATCTCGCGACCGGCGGCGACCCCGTCGCCGACGACGTCGGCGAGGTCATCGGCGTGGTGTTCCACGTGGTGGCCATCGTCGCGCTGGTGTTGGCGCGTAATCAGTTCTGGGCCAAGGTGCGCCGCGGCGCCCTGCTCAAATCCGCCGTGGTGCTGGTCGCGGGCATGGCGATCGGGATCCTGGCCGCCTGGGCACTGCTGGAGCTGTTCCCGGGCACCCTGCCCCCGGAATGGCGGTTGCTGTACGCGGTCAACCGGGTGAGCGGTTTCGCGACCGTCCCCACGGACGTGTTCGAGGGCTATTCGCATCCCTTCCTCAACGCGATCTTCGGCTTGTTCGGCGCGTTGGCGTTGATGGCCGCGGCGATCGTGCTGTTCCAGTCACAACGTGCCTCCAATGCGTTGACGGGTGAGGACGAATCGGCGATCCGCGGCCTGTTGGAGGTCTACGGCAAGAACGATTCGCTGGGATACTTCGCCACCCGCCGCGACAAGTCGGTGGTGTTCGCGCCCAACGGCCGGGCCGCCATCGCCTACCGGGTCGAGGTGGGCGTGTGCCTGGCCGGCGGCGATCCGGTCGGTGATCCCAAATCGTGGCCACAGGCGATCGCGGCCTGGCTGCAGTTGTGCCAGACCTACGGCTGGGCCCCGGGCGTGATGGGCGCCAGTTCGGCGGCGGCCGAGGCGTTTCGGGCGGCCGGCCTGAACGCCCTGCAACTCGGCGACGAAGCCATCCTGCATCCGGACAACTTCCGGCTGTCCGGGCCCGACATGCGTGCGGTGCGCCAGGCAGTCACCCGGGCCCGGCGCGCCGGCACCACGGTGCGCATGCGGCGCCACCGCGAGCTCGATGAGGCCGAGATGGCCGAGGTGATCCGGCGCGCCGACGCGTGGCGCGACACCGAGACCGAACGCGGCTTCTCGATGGCGCTGGGCCGGTTGGGCGACCCGGCCGACGGTGACTGCCTGCTCGTCGAGGCGGTCCAGCAGCGCGACGGCAACCCCGAGCCCGAGGTGGTCGCGCTGCTGTCGCTGGTGCCGTGGGGCACCAACGGCGTCTCGCTCGACGTGATGCGCCGCTCCCCGCAGTCCCCCAACGGCACCATCGAACTGATGGTGAGCGAACTGTGCATGCAGTCCGAAAGCATTGGCGTCAGCCGGATCTCACTGAACTTCGCAATGTTCCGGTCAGCCTTCCAGCAGGGTGCGCAGCTGGGCGCCGGTCCGGTGGCCCGGCTGTGGCGGGCGCTGCTCGTGTTCTTCTCCCGGTGGTGGCAGCTGGAGACGCTGTACCGCTCCAACATGAAATACCAGCCCGAGTGGGTGCCCCGGTACGCCTGCTACGAGGATGCCCGGCTGATCCCGCGGGTCGGGGTGGCCTCGGTGATCGCCGAGGGATTCCTGGTGTTGCCGTTCTCGCGGCGCAACAAGCAGCACACCGGCGAGCACGTCGCGGCCCCGGCGGATCTGGTGGGTTCGGGCCGGTTGCATCACGACGGCAGCGCACCTGACATGTCGGGGCTGCCGATCGACCCGGCCGACGGCGACGAGCAGCAGCGGCTGCCCGAGCAGGTACGGGTCCGGATGGCGAAGCTGCGGCAGTTGCAGGCCGCAGGCGTGGACGCCTATCCGGTGGGCCAGGCCCCCAGCCACACCATTGCCGCCGCACTGGAATCGGTCGACGGGAACACGCTCACCGTCGCCGGTCGGATCCTGCGGATCCGGGATTACGGCGGTGTGCTGTTCGCCCAGTTGCGCGACTGGTCGGGCGAAGTCCAGTTGCTGCTCGACAACGCCCGCCTGACCGAGGCCACGACCGCCGACTTCACTGCAACCATCGACCTGGGCGATCTGATCGAGGTGAGCGGTTCGATGGGCCACAGCCGCAACGGCACCCCCTCACTGCTGGTCGACAGCTGGCGTTTGACCGGCAAATGCCTGCGCCCGCTGCCGGACAAGTGGAAGGGGCTCACCGACCAAGAGGCGCGGGTGCGAGCCCGCTACGTGGACCTGGCCGTCAACACCGAGGCACGGGACTTGATCCGGGCCCGCAGCGGCGCCCTGCATGCCATCCGGGAAACGTTGTACGCCAAGGGTTTCCTCGAAGTCGAAACACCGATCCTGCAACAGATCCACGGCGGAGCCAACGCCCGGCCGTTCCTGACCCACATCAACGCCTACGACCTGGACCTGTATCTGCGGATCGCACCCGAGCTCTATCTCAAGCGGCTGTGCGTCGGCGGCGTCGAGCGGGTCTTCGAACTGGGCCGCGCATTCCGCAACGAGGGCGTGGACTTCAGCCACAACCCGGAGTTCACCCTGCTGGAGGCCTACCAGGCGCACGCCGACTACAACGTCTGGATCGACGGCTGCCGCGAGCTGATCCAGAATGCCGCTCAGGCCGCCAACGGCGCCCAGGTCTTTCAACGGCCGCGCGCCGACGGAGTCCTCGAGCCGGTCGACATCTCGGGCCGGTGGGCAGTCAAGACCGTGCACGACGCGGTGTCGGAAGGCCTCGGCGAGCACGTCACCGTCGAGACCGACCTGGCCACCCTGCGCAGGCTCTGCGATGCGGCGCACATCCCCTATCTGACCCACTGGGACGCCGGCGCGGTGGTGTTGGAGATGTACGAGCACCTCGTCGAGGACCGCACCGAAGAGCCGACGTTCTACAAGGACTTCCCCACCTCGGTGTCGCCGTTGACCCGCCCGCACCGCAGCATCCCTGGAGTTGCCGAACGTTGGGATCTGGTCGCCTGGGGTGTGGAACTGGGCACCGCCTACAGCGAGCTCACCGACCCCGTCGAACAGCGCCGCCGGCTGCAGGAGCAATCGTTGCTGGCCGCCGGTGGCGATCCCGAGGCGATGGAGCTCGACGAGGACTTCCTGCAGGCCATGGAGTACGCGATGCCGCCGACCGGCGGTCTCGGGATGGGCGTGGACCGTGTGGTCATGTTGATAACTGGCCGTAGCATCCGCGAAACGCTGCCGTTTCCGCTGGCCAAACCTCGTTAGCAGGCTCCTCACAGCCAGTCCCAAGATTGGGCGGCGACGATATTGCTGTGACCTTCACTCACCACCTGTCCTTGATGCACGGCTGGGTTCCGACCAGCATCCAAGTCATCACCGCCGTGGTGTTGATCGCCGCAATCGGTTGGCGTACCCGCCGCTGGGCGCTCATCTGGCTGCCGTTCGCCGCCGCGGTCGGCGGCATCCTGGTCGCGGGCACCAACTGGTACATCGAGTCCGAGGGGTTGGCGGGAAACCCGGCGCCGCGGTCCCTGTGGGTGTGGATCGCGCTGACCGGTGTGGCGGTCGTGGTTCTGGCTGCCGGCTGGCGCGGCAGCAAGTGGTGGCGGCGCGGTTCCGCCGTCATGGCAATCCCGCTGACGCTGCTGTGCACGGCCCTTGCGCTGAACCTGTGGGTCGGTTACTTCCCGTGGGTGCAGACCGCGTGGAACCAGTTGACCGCCGGGCCACTGCCCGACCAGACCGATCAGGTCACGGTGACCGCGATGCAGCGCCAGGGCACCATCCCCGCCAAGGGCAGTGTGGTCCCCGTCGAAATTCCCAACACGGCTTCGGGTTTCCGGCATCGCGGCGAGTACGTGTACCTGCCGCCGGCGTGGTTCGCCTCCAATCCCGCGCCGAAGTTGCCCACCGTGATGATGATCGGCGGCGAGTTCAACACCCCGGCCGACTGGATGCGGGCCGGCAACGTGATCAAGGCGATGGACGATTTCGCCGCCGCCCACCACGGTTACGCGCCCGTGCTCGCGTTCGTCGACCCGGGTGGCACCTTCAACAATGACACCGAATGCGTCAACGGCAAGCGCGGAAACTCCGCCGACCATCTCACCAAAGACGTTGTCCCCTATATGAACAGCCACTACGGCGTCAATCCGGCGGCCGCCGGGTGGGGTATCGTCGGCTGGTCCATGGGTGGCACCTGCGCCGTGGACCTCGCGGTCATGCACCCCGAGTTGTTCAGCGCGTTCGTCGACATCGCGGGTGACCTCGGCCCGAATTCGGGAACCAAGGCACAGACCATCGATCGGCTGTTCGGCGGCAGCGCCGCCGCCTGGGACGCATTCGACCCGAGCACCGTGATCAACCGACACGGGCCATACGACCAGATGGCCGGCTGGTTCGACGTCAACGACACGTCCACGCCGGGCAAGCCCGCAGCCCACGCCAACGACCAGGCCAAGGCCGCCAACGCCCTGTGTGCGCTCGGGTCGAAGCACGGCATCGAGTGCGCGGTGGTGACCCACCAGGGCACCCATGACTGGCCGTTCGCCAGCCACGCGTTCACCGCGGCCCTGCCCTGGCTGGCCGGCGCGATCGGTACCCCGCTGGCGCCCGCAGTCGGACTGCCGCAGTCGTCACCCTCGGCAGCGTTCATCCAGACGGCCGCCAAATAGCGGTCAGTAGTCGGATTCAGCCGCGCGGATCTCAGCCAGAAAGGCGTCGGTACCGGGCACGGTCAGCCGGGCCCGCGCGAATGCCCGCACCCGGTCGCGGTCGGAGGAGGACTCGCCGACGCCGGCGGCCCCGACCCGCACCGAGGTGTGAGACCAGTCCAGGTTCCAGGCCTGGGTTTCGGTGAGCGGCTGTCCCTCCGGATCGTGCAACTCCAGTACCGCACGACCCGAGACATCGAGGAAACCGGAAGCGGCGCAACCGTTACCGCGTATCTCCACCTCGATACCCAGCGGCGAATCCAGCCCCGAAAGCGCCACCTGCACCTCCGCGGCAACCTCCGCACCGGCCGCCGTCACCGACCACTCGATGGTGCCCTCGGCAGCGTCGAACACACCGGGCGGCACCGCCGACCATGCGACGGTGCCGGTGCCGCGGGCGATCAGTCCGGCCGCAACCGGACCCTCGCCGGCGCCCGCCGCCAGGGCGTAGTCGTCGCGCTGCGGTGCCGCCGCGACGGAGTCCGGCCAGTCGAGCCCGATCTCACCGGCCAGCTCCCGGCATTCCTCGACCAGCGCCGCCATCCTCGGATCACCCTGGTCGGCAAAAGAACTCAACACGCCGAGATGTGGCGCCAACAGGCCTGCAACGTCGGAATCCAGGGTGTCGTCGGTGAAGAAATCTTCGGCGCTCACCGTGAGCAGTGCCAGTTCCGCGTCGAGCACCGGGCGCTCCAGTGCCGCGATGCCGTCCCGGTCACTCGCCGGCCACCACCGCCGCAGCCAGTGCCCGATTGCCAAGCGCCGCAAGGTGTCCGTCGTACCCGGCAGCATCTCGACCCCGGCCAGGTCCACGGGCTCCCCGGACTCCCGGTGACGTAGTGCGTCCAGGAGCGCAACATGACCGGACTCGCCGGCCACCCGCCACAGCCAGTCCGCGCGCTCGGGGTTGGTGAAGGTGATGGAAGGTGGTTCACCGACGCCCTCGTCCACCACCCAGGACAAAACGGCGCCGCTGACCTCGAGAACCGCGACCACAGGCACGTCGCCGGTGTGCGGACCGGTGCTCCACAGCCCGCCTTCAGCAGCCAATCTCACTCTGCCACCTGTACTTCCAGCATCGCCTTGATCCGCTGGCGGTGGTCGAGGCTGACCGATCTGGCCACACCTTCCAGCAGGGACCGCAGGTCGTCGACATCCGCGCAGGACTCCTGCCAGACATCGCGGCCGTGCAACCGCGCCCAGAGCCGGCTCAGATAGGGACGGCAGAAGGCGGCAAGATCATCGACGACCTGCCGTTGACGCGGGTGCACCGCGGCACCGTCCGCCAGATAGCGGCGGGCGTGCAGCACGTAGGCCTCCTTGGCCAGCCGGGCCTGGATACGCGCCGACAGCTGGTAGCGGCCCGCGGCCGACGCGTCGAGCGGATGCAGGTCGGTGGCCACCTCGATGCCCGCGAGCAGCCCGGCCTGTTTGTCCTCGGCCAGCAGCCCCCACGGGGCGCAGGCCCGGTCCACCTCCTCGGCGCACAGCAACGGGATGTCGGGTAGTTCGTCGCGGTCCAATGCCCGGCGCAATGTCGCCCGCACCCGGTCCACCACGGTGCGGTCCAGCGGGCGGTCTCCTTCGGCAGGGCCGTCGATCGTCGGGTGCTGTTGCGGCTGAGTTGAACTCAGCCCGATGTCGACGATCGACCACGGCAGCTCGGCGCCCGCGTCGCGTGTCCCGGCGCCCAGGTTGTGCGGCGTGGCGTCGGCCACCAGCGCCGACCACACCCGCCGCCGCGCCGCCTCGGCACGGTGGCTGTCGGCCGGGCCGAGCACGGTCGCCAGGCCGGCGAAGAACGGACCGGTGATGGCGTCGGAAGCCACGACGTCATGCCAGCTGCGGTCGAGTTGACGACGCAACCGGTCGACGACGTGCGGATCGGCCACGTGCTGGTTGAGAGCCTCGGTGGCGGTGCGGTCACGGCCCTGGTGGAGATCGGCCAGTACCTCTGCGGCGACGTCTGCCCGGTCCGAGGCCGGGGCACCTCGGGTCACCGCGAGTTCGAAACACACCGGGAAATAGAGCTCCTGGGCGTTGCCGGTGGTGATGCGCAGTCGTCGGCGCTGCTGTTTGAGCTCGGTGAACCAGGCTGCGGCGGCCCGAAGTTGCGGCGCGTTGCGGAGCATCTGCGCGTGCAGTTCGGCCGCCACCTCGGGAGCCAGCACCGGCGCCGAATAGTGGGTGTTGCTGCGCAGCCTGAGCACCAGCGGGTCGATGATCCGTTTGACCGTCCGGCGTAGCGGCCCGCCGTCGTCGCCGCTGAACACCTCGACCCCCGGTCCCAGAGCGCGCCAGGCACGATCGATCACCGCCCGGCGCGGTTGGGCAGCATCCACACCCGAAACGGGGCCGGCCTGCGCCCCAGACGTTTCGGACCCGATGCTCACCGGCACCAGGATAGAGGCCGAAGTTGGGTTCGGTAGCGGCCGCTCGGCCGGATCCTTGGGGACATGACCGACACCGTGCTGCTCGCCGTCCTGTGCCTGTTCTGCGCCGGCGCCGCGCTGAGCGCCACCCGCCGGGTGCGGCGTGTCTGCCACAACGACGAGGTCGACGAGCGTCTGGTCACCCTCGGGGAGCTGGTGGCCGAGTTCGACCACATGCTGATCCGCAAGGGACTCATGACCCAGGTGCAGATCGAGTTGATCCGCACCGGCACCCGGTCACGCGGAATCATCACCGGAATGCGGGCAACCGGGACCATCCGCGAGGACTACCGCGAGATCGAACTCGACCTGATGGTCAGCCGGCGCGACGGCGGTCAGTTCCCGGTGCGTCAGCGCACGCTGATCCCGGCGTCCGCGCTGGCGAAGGTGTCACCGGGCAACGTGATCGATGCGTACTACCGGCCGGGCGATGAGAACACGGTGGCCGTCTGCGTCACCCCCACCTGACTCAGCGGGCGCCGTCGACGGTGAAGGTGGCCAGAGCGGCCCAGTGCAACGGGCTGGCGGTCCGGTCGCCGTCACGCCACCGGCGCATCATCGCCCGCTGCCAGCGGTTCACCGCCAGGCCCGCGTCGTGCTCGCGATGAGCCAGATCCACCCCGACGATGGTGTCCGTCATCGGGTCGGCCGCGGGGCCTTCCGGACTGAACTGGCGGAACCCGGCCGTGGTCGGCAGCGACCACAAGGTCGCGGTCACCAGTTGCGCACCACCCAGGATCATCGCGGCCACCAATCCGGCGGCCTCGTCGAACCGGTAGTCACCGCCGGATGCGCACGCCAGCAACGCCACTCGGGGCGGAATCGGCAGCTGTCTCGCGATCATCTCCCCCGCGGTCAGTGGCCGTGCCTCGGCCAGGTGCAGGGCCGCACGATCGGCGTGCCCGGCGACACCGTCTGCCGCGCTGGCATGCCCGACGTAGAGCAGCCGGCTCGGGTCCTGTGCGCAGGCTTCGGCCAACCAGCCCCGGTCGGTATCGGTGCGCCGGAACAGCTCGACGGCCGCGTCGACGTTCGGCAGGACCGTGTCGCTCACCAGCTCATCGAAATGCTCCGACAGTGGCGTCTGCGGCGATGGGCGGCCCAGCACCGAGCCCAGCGCCGAATCCGGTCGCTGCCCGGGAATCCGGGGATCCAGAACCAGCACCGGTGGACGGTCCTGGCGTTCAGCCCAACGGGCCGGGCTTCGGGGCGCATGAACGATGTTGGGCGGCACCGCCATCAGCACGTCCACCAGCTCCATCAGCCGGAAGCCGTGGGGACCGGGCATCGCCAACTGGCCCCAGGGCACCCGGCCCAACCGCGGGCTCGGCGTCACGAAAAGCACCGGACGGATGTCGGCGACGCGGTCGGCGAGCAGTTGCCAGGCGTCGATGCCGATCAGATTCGAACCGAGCATGCGGGCCAGTTCGAATTCGCTCTCGGGGGTCGCGAACGCGCCGGCGACCACGGCCCGTTCCACTGCTTCGGCGGGCGTTTCGGTACCGATCGGATCCGGCAGCGCGGGGTTGAACAACGCCTCCACCGCCTCCATGTGCGGTTCCTCGATCACCCAGGTCACCGAGCGTTGCGGCTCTCCCACCACGCGCAGGCTGACGTAGGTCGCGATGCCGACGTCGGCGAAACGCATCACCAGCGTGTCGGTCATGGCCAGGTCGTCCAATCCGCGCCAGGTGCGGTGACGTCGCGCCCATACCGCTGCAGCGCCAGCTCCCGGTAGTGACTCAGGATCGGACCCGAACTCGGGTCGATCCGCAGTGGCGGCAACGGTCCGAGCCGCGTCAACGAGCCTTCGACGTCGACCGGTGCCGCTGCGGCCGCGACGGCGAGTTGCGGGGCGAGTTCGGCCTCGACCGGAACCACGGCCGTCGCCGTCTCCGCCCATTCAGCGGACTGCTCCGTGTCGACCGGGCCGTCTGCCGTGAAAGTTCCTCGTGCACTGTGATATTCGATCAGCTCACAGGTGAGCTCGGTATTGTCCGATTCCCAGGCCACCGCGAATGCCCCCGCCAGCAAGGGCGCCGAGACACTGCCGGCCCACCGGGCCCTGGCCCCGGCGTCGGTGATCGTGTACCGCACCGAATCAACCGCCAGGGCCGCAGGCACCTTCAGGTCGGCGGCCCGGCCCAGCTTGACCATCCCCCGACGGTACTTGCGGCTACCCGGGCGGCAGTTGAACGTGCCGGTCCCCGCGGCATGCCGAGCCTCGACCTGTTCCCAGCTCTGCCCCGGTTTGCCCAAACCGTCGAAGCCCATCTCGGCCAGCGCGTCGGCCCGCCAGATGTTGCCCAGGTGCGCATCGAGCCGGGCGTACTGCAACCAGCTGTGCCGCGGCGAAGCGTCGAGCAGCGCCCTGGCTTCCTCCACCATCGCGATCGCCTCGTCGAAGGCGCCGCGGAACAAGGCGATCCAACTGCGCTGCAGCAGAATTCGGTGGATGTGCAGGGGCCGCTCGATCTCGCGCCAGTGCCGCTCGGCATGGTCCCAGCATTCGTCGGCCTCCCGCAACCTGCCCAGTCCCACCCGGATCAGGCCGAAGTACAGCCAACTCCGCGATACATCATGGGCGCGGGCGTGCTCGGCGATCACCGGGTAGGCCTCGGTCACCAGATCCTGGGTCTCGGCGTACTGACCAGCTGTCCAGGCGGCGGCTCCCCGTTCGAGCTGGGCGCGGGCGGTGGCGAGTCTCCAGCCCCGGGCCTGCGCACGGGCACCGGCCCGGCGCAACCATGGCTCGGCCTCGTCCAGGCGACCGGACTCGATGCAGAACCGACCGTAGCCGAGCGCTCCGGTGACGAACAGGTGATCGGCCTCGGCGTCGTCGGGGGTGGGCCCCGGATTCTGCAGTACCTCGAGCACCTCGGCCCACACCGGCACCGATGCGGCATACAGATCGTCGTCGCACAGACTGCTCGCGATCAGAATCCTGGTGTGGCAGATCAGGTTACGATGCTCGTGTCGCAAATCGTCGAAGTCTCCGACGGTTTCGATCAGGGTCTCCAGATGCGCTGCGGCACCGTCATGATCGCCGCGGGCGGCAGCCAGCCCGGCTTCGAGGAACTCCAGCCGGCGGGCGTAGCGGCAGGTCATGTGATCGATCTCGGCGTCGGACATGGTTGTCTGTGCGGCAAGATCGGGCCGTTGCCCCGACCGGATCGAGAGGTAGATCGCCAGAGTGTCGCGGATCCGGGAAATGCTCTCCACCACACCGTCATAGGCGGTCCGTACCAGGAAGATCTCGCCGAGCTGGGCGAACACCTCGAAGGCATAGTCGTCGCGATCGGCCTGCTCGATCCGGGGTAGCAGCGACAGCAGGAGGTCGTGGGCAGCACCCTCGTCGGCGGCCAGCGCCAGGTGACGTGCGCGGTCGAGATCGCCGACGATGGTCACCTCTGCACCATATAAAAGGTGCGGGCGCGCCCGGCAGGTGGTCCGCCGGGCACGCCCGCAATGTCGGGAGATCAGCTGCAGGACACCGTGATGGTGAACGGCTTGCTGATCATCCCGGCCATCGGGTTCTTCATGTCGGCGCCCGACGCCTCACCGGTGATGGTGTAGGTGTCCCCGTCGACCTTGACCTCGGCAGAGCCAACCTTGACACCCATCGCCTCACTCACCGCGAGTGCGCTTCCGTCGAAGACCAGGCCGAGCGACTCGACCTTCGGGGTGGCCTCGTCGGTCATCACCACGCCCAGGCCCTGCTGGCCGCCGATCGCGGCGCTGCCGATGTTGATCTTGCCGCCCTGCTTCACACAGCTGACCGAGTTGAGATCGAGACCGGCCAGGTCCGCACCGTCGACCTTGACCTGGGTGTTGCCCCCGGTGCTGACCTTGGCTTCACCGGCCGGCTGAGTCGCCGAGGCGGCAGGCTTGTCCGCGGGCTTGTCGGCGGGCTTGTCGTCCGAGCAGCCCACCAGCACCGCACCGGTCGCGAGCAGTCCCATGGCGCCTGCGATAACTCGATTCATGCTCATTCCGTCTTCCCCTTCGTCTCACGTTGCCCCGATGGCTCCGTCCTGTGCTCAAGTGAAGGCGGGCCCAAGTGCTACCGATCCCAAGAAATGTCGGTTGCCGCAGGTAACGTGGGTTTCGTGACGAAGGACCCAGAGCAGCCGGATCAGCCCGAAGAAGCCGAGGAGCCCGCCGCGGTGGAGGGTGAGATCGTTCCCGCGGCCCCGGAGCCAGCCCCGGCCACGGGTCCGGCCGCACCGGTCGAGGTGCCCGACACCGGCTACACCGCCGCCGGGGTGCCGACGTTCGACGCGGTCCGGGAGAAGATCGAGACCCGGTACGGCACCGCGATCGGGTCGGCGGAGCTGGCGGCCGAGACTCCGGAGGGCCGCTCCGTCGAGGAGCAGTACGAGAAGCGCCAGCAGGCGGCGGCCGAGCGCCTGCAGCAGATCCGTGAGTCCATGCACAAGGACGACACCTGATCCGTGCGCACATTCACCCTTGCCGAGCGGCGGGCCCGGCTGGCCCGGCGCCATTTCCTGAGCCAACCAGCGTCCTCCGTCGACGACACTGCGCGCGCTTTCGTCGGCCTCCACGCGACTGATCCCTCGACCCCTTACCTGTCCCTGTTTGCGCGGCTGCCCGGCTTCGCCGTCGACGATCTCGACGGCGAGCTGTACCAGCAGCGCACGCTGCTCAAACACCTCGCGATGCGCCGCACGCTGTGGATCGTGCGCACCGAGGACCTACCGCTGGTGCAGGCCGGGGCCAGTGACCGGGTAGCCGGCAACGAGCAGCGCAAGCTCGTCGGCGATGTGGAGAAGGCCGGGGTGGCCGCCGACGGCACCCAATGGCTGCACACCGCGGGCCAGGCGGTCCTGGCCCATCTACGTGAGCACGGGCCGACCCCCGCATCCCAGCTGCGCATCGCACTACCCGAACTCGCCGGAAGTTTCGACCCGGCACCGGGAAAGCGCTGGGGCGGTGAGACTCCGCTTTCCCCAAGAGTTTTGACGGTGCTCGGGGTGCGCGGCGAGATCGTCCGTGGCCCCAACGACAGCGGCTGGACAAACTCACGGCCACGATGGGCGGTCACCTCCGACTGGCTCGGGACGACGGTGCCGACAGCCGAGCCCGACCATGCCCGCGCCGAGTTGGTGCGCACCTGGTTGCGTACGTTCGGCCCCGCCACGGTCACCGACATCAAGTGGTGGTTCGGCAACACCCTGACCTGGGCCCGCCACGCCCTGCGTGATATCGGCGCGGTCGAGGTCGATCTGGACGGCACCACGGGCTACGTGCTGCCCGACGACCTCGACGTCGAACCCGAGGCTGAGCCGTGGGCGGCTCTGCTCCCTGGCCTGGACGTCACCACCATGGGGTGGTTCGACCGCGACTGGTACCTCGGCGACCATCGCCCAGAGGTGTTCGACACCAACGGCAACGGCGGGCCGACCGCCTGGTGGAACGGCCGGATCGTGGGCGGCTGGGGCCAGGACGCCGACGGCCGCGTCCAACTGCACCTGCTGGAGGAGATCGGCCGCGACGGCACCCGCGCGCTGCGGCAGCGCGCCGATGCGCTCACGGACTGGCTGGCCGGGGCTCGTGCCAATCCCCGCTTCCCGTCGCCACTGTCAAAGCGCTCATGACGCGGTACGCCGGTTGGGGGCTGCCGATCGTGGTCGGCTTCGTGTTGATCGGCATGATGATCGGGGCCTCCGCCCCGGGTGAACCGTTGATCCTCTTCTACATCTCGGCACTGCTGCTTTTCGCGCTGGCGTTCGGCTGGCTGGTGGCCGTGGTCCGTCTGCTGAGTAGCTCCGGCAGACGACCGCGACAGTGGATTGCCGCGGTGATGCCGCCCATCCTGACCCTCGTGGCCTTTCTGCTGATCCACGCCGGTGTGCCGATTCAGATTCGTTGGTACACAGCACAACCGGCGTTCGAGCGGGCTCTGCAGGCGTTCGATCGGAATGCCACCTTCGGCAAACACTCCGGCCACATCTCCGGCTACCCCATCGAGTACGTCGCGCGCCGAGCCGACAACTTCGTCGACTTCACCTACCGCGACGACCAGAACGAGTGGAACGGCTTCGCCTTCAGCGCGGACGGCGGCCCACCTCAGACCGAACACAAGTCATCGGGCGACTACGTCATAGGGTGGACGAAACGCCTTGGTCCGCACTGGTTCGCGTTCCAGAGCTACCACACCATGAACTGAGCGTCAGGCGCTGACCTTGCGCCGCTTGGGTTTCGGTGCCGGCACATCGATGAGCTCGGCGAGGAACTGACCGGTGTAGCTGTCCGGGTTGGCCGCCACGTCCTCGGGCGTGCCCTGCGCCACGACCGTGCCGCCCCCGGCCCCGCCCTCGGGACCCATGTCGACTATCCAGTCCGAAGTCTTGATCACGTCGAGGTTGTGCTCGATGACGATCACCGTATTGCCCTTGTCGACAAGACCGTTGATCACCTTGAGCAGCTTGCGGATGTCCTCGAAGTGCAGGCCGGTGGTCGGCTCGTCGAGGATGTAGACCGTGCGCCCAGTGGACCGCTTCTGCAATTCGGCGGCGAGCTTGACGCGTTGCGCCTCACCGCCGGACAGGGTCGGGGCGGGCTGGCCCAACCGCACGTAGCCCAGACCGACGTCGACGAGGGTCTTGAGGTAACGGTGGATCGAGCTGATCGGCTCGAAGAACTCGGCGGCCTCCTCGATCGACATGTCCAGCACCTCGGCGATGGTCTTGCCCTTGTAGTGCACCTCAAGGGTTTCCCGGTTGTACCGGGCGCCCTGGCACACCTCGCACGGCACATAGACGTCGGGCAGGAAGTTCATCTCGATCTTGATGGTGCCGTCACCCGAGCAGGCCTCACACCGGCCGCCCTTGACGTTGAACGAGAACCGGCCCGGCTGGTAACCGCGGACCTTCGCCTCGGTGGTGGCGGCGAACAGGGACCGGATCTTGTCGAACACCCCGGTGTAGGTGGCCGGGTTGGACCGCGGCGTGCGGCCGATCGGTGACTGGTCGACCCGGACCAGCTTGTCGAGCTGATCGAGCCCGTTCACCCGGGTGTGCCGGCCGGGCACCTGCCGCGCACCGTTGAGTTTGTTGGCCATCACCGAGGCCAGGATGTCGTTGACCAGCGTCGACTTGCCCGAGCCGGACACCCCGGTGACCGAGGTGAGCACGCCGAGCGGGAACGCGACGTCGATCTCCTTGAGGTTGTTCTCCCGAGCCCCGACGACGGTGACCTGACGACGCTTGTCGGTGGGCCGGCGGATCGCCGGGACCTCGATGCTCTCCTTGCCGGAAAGGTAAGCGCCCGTGATGGATTCGGGATTGGTCAGCAGATCCTGATAGGTGCCGCTGTGCACGATCCGGCCGCCGTGCTCACCGGCCGCCGGGCCGATGTCGACGACCCAGTCCGCGTGGGCGATGGTGTCCAGGTCGTGTTCGACGACGATCAGGGTGTTGCCCAGATCCCGCAAGCGGACCAGGGTGTCGATCAGCCTTCGGTTGTCCCGCTGGTGCAGGCCGATGGATGGCTCGTCGAGCACGTAGAGCACGCCGACCAGACCGGAGCCGATCTGCGTGGCCAACCGGATGCGCTGCGCCTCACCGCCGGACAGCGTCGCGGCAGCCCGCGACAGCGACAGGTAGTCCAGCCCGACGTCGAGCAGGAACCCGAGCCGCGACTGGATCTCCTTGAGCACCTGCCCGGCGATGGCCTGCTCACGTGTGCCCAGCGTCAGATCGTTCAGGAAATCAGCACAGTCTGCGATCGACAGCTCGGCTACTTCGGCGATGGACTTCGCGCCGTGATCGCCGGCGGTCATCGTCACCGCGAGAATCTCGGGCTTGAGCCGCGTGCCGTTGCACTCCGGGCACGGGATGTCGCGCATGAAGCCCTCGTAGCGTTCCTTCATCTGCTCCGAGTCGGTCTGCTCCATGCGGCGCTGCAGGAACGCCATCACGCCTTCGAAATCGGCGTAGTAGGACCGCGTGCGGCCGTAGCGGTTCTTGTACCGGACGTGGACCTGGTGATCCGAGCCCTCCAGAATCGCCTTACGTGCCTTGGCGGGCAGCTTCTTCCACGGGGTGTCGATGTCGAAACCGAGCTGATCACCCAACCCGGACAGCATCCGGGTGAAGTACTCGGCACTCTGGCCCACCGCCCACGGCGCGATCGCGCCGCCGGCCAGGGTCAGCTCAGGGTCCGGCACCACCAGTTCGGGGTCGACCTCCTTGCGGATGCCCAGACCCGTGCACTCCGGGCAGGCGCCGTACGGCGAGTTGAACGAGAACGACCGGGGTTCAAGATCATCCACGGCCAACGGGTGGCCGTTGGGGCAGGCCAGCTTCTCGGAGAAACGCTGCTCCCGGTGCGGATGGTCATCCTCGCGGTCCACGAACTCCAGCACCACGATGCCGTCGGCCAGATTCAGCGCCGTCTCCACCGAATCGGTGAGCCGCTGCTTGGAGCTGGCCTTGACCGTCAGACGGTCGACGACCACCTCGATGTCGTGCTTTTCCTGCTTCTTGAGCTTCGGCGGATCGGTCAGCGGGTGCACCACGCCGTCTACCCGCACGCGGCTGTAGCCCTGGCTGTTGAGCTTCTCGAACAGATCGACGAACTCACCCTTACGGGTGCGGACCACCGGAGCCAGCACCTGGAAGCGCAGGCCCTCATCCATGGCGAGGACCTGGTCCACGATCTGCTGCGGGGTCTGGCGGGCGATGCGCTCACCACACACCGGGCAGTGCGGGGTGCCCGCGCGGGCGTACAGCAGACGCAGGTAGTCGTAGACCTCGGTGATGGTGCCCACGGTCGACCGGGGGTTGCGGTTGGTCGACTTCTGATCGATGGATACCGCAGGCGAGAGGCCCTCGATGAAGTCGACATCGGGCTTGTCCATCTGGCCGAGGAACTGCCGGGCGTAGGCCGACAGCGACTCGACATAGCGGCGCTGGCCCTCGGCGAAGATGGTGTCGAAGGCCAGCGAGGACTTGCCGGACCCGGACAGGCCGGTGAACACGATCAGCGCATCACGCGGTAGATCGAGGTCGACTCCCCGCAGATTGTGCTCGCGCGCACCCTTCACGATCAGGCGGTCAGCCACGCGTTTCCTTTCCCACGACAGACTTCACGCCCATGCTATGTGCGCCCACCGACAAGCCGGATACGGTGGCGCTATGACCAGCCCCCACATCGCGGTTGACGACACCTACACCGGCCACCAGGAGCCGCAGACCGCGGCCAGGCGCACCCTGCCGAACGCCTCGATCATCAAGGTGTCGGTGGGCCCCATGGACAACAACGCCTACCTGGTGACCTGCAATTCCACCGGAGAAACGCTGCTCATCGACGCCGCCAACGACGCCGAGGTGTTGCTGGACGTGATCAAGCAGCAGACGCCGAAGCTGTCGCTGATCGTCACCAGCCATCAGCACTTCGACCACTGGCAGGCGCTGGAAGCTGTGGCAGAGGTCACCGGGGCGCCGACGGCCGCCCACTCCCTGGACGCCGAACCACTGCCCGTGACGCCCGACCGGATCCTGGCCGACGGCGACACGATCACGATCGGCGACCTGACGTTCGACGTGATCCATCTCCAGGGTCACACCGAGGGCTCGGTCGCCCTGGCCCTGAAATCACCCGACGGCGTGACCCACCTGTTCACCGGCGACTGCCTGTTTCCCGGCGGGGTCGGCAAGACCTGGCAGCCCGGTGACTTCGAGCGGTTACTGGGCGATGTGAGCACCAAGGTGTTCGACGTCTACGACGACCGCACAGTCGTGTACCCCGGCCATGGAGACGACACCACGCTCGGCGCCGAACGTCCCCATCTCGGGGAGTGGCGCGAGCGCGGTTGGTAAGTCAGGCAGCGGCTCAGCTGGTGTGGACGATGAGCACGTCGGTCTTGGACCGGCGTGCCACGTTCGCGGGCACCGAACCCAGCAGACGGCCGGCAATCGTGCTCAGGCCGACGTTACCGACCACCAGCAGATCCGCCTGGACGTCCTCGGCCAGCTCGACGAGCGCATCGACCGGAGCGCCCACAACCGGCCGCTCCTCGATTTCCGTGGCGCCGGCGGCCTTCGCGCGGTCGGTCGCCTCGCGGAGGATGGCGTAGATGGGGGCGTTACCCGCCATCTTGTATCCCTCTTCCTTGAGCACATCGGCGGCACGCTGATCTTCGCTCTGGGGGAAGTACGCGGTTGCCACGATCAGTTTGGCATTCGAGCCTGCGGCAATCTGACCGGCGCGGTCGACTGCACGCAACGACGAATCAGATCCGTCCGTGCCGACCACCACGGTTCGATACGCGCTCATCAATACCCTCCCACTGTCAGTTGCAACGCCACCCGAGACAGTAACCCGTCGCCGCTGACCAGGGGCGCAAATCACGACACCCGCACGGACAGCCGACAACTGGACCCACTATTGGCATCCCGGTCCGGCGAACCGGCCCTGATATTAACTCGCAGAGGCGCAAATTCGGTGCCGACCGTGACGTAGTCGACGTCGGCCGAATCCAGGTTGTCGCCAGGACGATTCACCGCGGGAGTGATCCAGCTCATCTGTCGGGACCGCCTGGCAACAGCACTGTCGGATAAAGCGAGTCGGCTCCCCTCAGGTTATTGTTTGCCATCACTTGAGGGGGTGACACCGTCGCTGACGTGGATCTATCGCTGAATGAGCGCGCCGACGGCGCGGACCGGCGCGTCGGTCGAGACACCCGATTCGACGCCCTGGCGGTGGCGGTATTTGCCGTCGTGCTGTGCGCGGCGGGAGCCGCCCGTCCTTCGCTGTGGTTCGACGAGGCGGCCACCATCTCGGCTGCTACCCGATCGGTGCCGCAGCTGTGGGACCTGCTCGGCCACATCGACGCGGTGCACGGGCTGTATTACCTCGGCATGCACGGCTGGTTCAGCATCTTTCCGGCGACGGAGTTCTGGTCCAGGTTCTCCAGCTGCCTGGCCATCGGCGGCGCCGCCGGCGGGGTCGTGGTGCTCGGCCGACAGTTCGGCTCCCGCACGCTATCGGTCTGTGCGGGAATTCTTTTCGCGATGCTGCCCAGGATCACGTGGGCAGGTATCGAGGCCCGCTCCTACTCGTGGTCGACGCTGGCCGCGGTGTGGCTGACCGTTCTGCTCATCTGCGCCATCCGGCGTGACCGCCGTGCGCTGTGGCTGTCATACGGTGCGCTGCTGGTGGTTTCGGCCGTGCTGAACATCTTCGTGGTACTGATGGTGATTCCACACGGTGTGGCCGTCGCGATCCTCTGTAGCCGAAGTCGCACCCGCATCAGGTGGGCCTCGGTGACAACCGCAGCCATCCTCGTCCTGGTTCCGTTCGTCCTGTGGTGTCGCTCGCAGAGCTTCCAGGTCGGGTGGATCTCACATTTGGGTCTGCATACCGTCGTCGAAGTCCTGGTCAGGCAATATTTCGACCACAGTGTGGCGTTCGCGGTACTGGCAGCCGCCGTGCTGGGCACACCGCTGGTGGTCAGGAGGCTGCGGCCCACCGATGACGGCACCCGACGGCTGGTGCTCGTGGCGACGGTGTGGGTTGTCGCCCCGACAACGGTGTTACTGGTGTATTCGGCTGTTGCCCAACCGCTTTACTACCCTCGCTACCTCAGTTTCACCACGCCGGCGATGGCGCTGCTGCTCGCCGTGTGCGTGGTAGCCGTGGCTCGGAGCAGGGAGTGGATCACGGCCGTACTGGCGGTGTTCGCCGTCGCGGCAACACCCAACTATCTGATGGTGCAGCGCGGCCCGTACGCCAAGGAGGGCATGGACTTCAGCCAGGTCGCCGACGTCATCTCGGCACACTCCTCCCCCGGCGACTGCCTCATCTTCGACAACACCACCTCATGGAAGCCGGGCCCGATCCGCCCGCTAACCGCCGCCCGGCCAGCCGCGTACGCCGACCTTGTCGACCCCGGCCGCGGCGCCCCGGCCTGGAAACGAAATCGGTTGTGGGATGCGCATCTCGGGATCTGGGGCGTCGCCGACGAGGTGCGCCGTTGCACCGTCTTGTGGACGGTGTCCGAACGCGACCCGTCGGTACCGAGCCGACAGAGCGGAGCCGCCTTGAAGCCCGGGCCCCGACTGGACCGGGCCCCGGCCTATCAGGTGCCCGAAAGCATGGGTTTCCACATCGTCGAACGCTGGCAGTTCAACTTCGCCCAGGTGGTCAAGTCCACCCGGTGAGTCAGTCGCGACGACGGCCGAAGTACATCTCCTGCGCCGTCGAGCACACCAGGTTCCCGGCGCGGTTGTACAGAGTGGCACTGGCCAGGCCCCGGCCGTTGATTCCGCTGGGCGAAACCTGGTCGGACAACACCCAATCCGTCAGATCGGCCGGGCGATGGAACCAGATCGCCAGGTCGATCAACGCAGAGAAGACACTGACCTGGGTGGCGCGCCGCATCGTCACCGTCGTATCGAGCACCGCCGTGCCCGAAAAGTACGTCAGCAGACAGCTGTTCACGATCGGATCGTCGGTCACGGGTTCGGCCGGGCGCCACCACATCCGGGTGCGCTCCGGAGGTTCCGGCAGATCGATCGCCAGCCGCGGCGGCGGGTCGATGTAGCGCCGCTCGATCCACTGCGGGCGCACCCAGTACCCGCCGGCCTCATCGGCGAACGCCTGCAACTGCTCCTCCACCGGGGGCAGGGTCTCGGGATCGGGTACTTCGGGCCGGGGTTGCTGGTAGTCGGCGGCATCCATGTCGACGCTGAACGAGACCAGAGCTTCCAGCAACACCTCGCCATCTTGGCGGCCGATGACGCGGCGGGTGGACAGCGATCCGCCGTCACGCAGGGTGCTCACCTCCATCTGCACCGGATACCGGGCATCACCGGCCCGCAGCAGGTAGACGTGCAGGCTGTGCGGCAATCGGCCGGGAACGGTCCGACTGGCTGCCATCAGCGCCTGGGCGGAGATGTGGCCACCCACGATGTGATGGCTCGGGTTGTCCCGCTGTTCGGCGACGAAGATCCCATCACCCGACTCCACGAGGTCGAGCGTGGACAGGACGTCGGCAAGGGGCAACATGGGCACGGCAGCATTATTCGATGCAGCCCCCGCCCGTTAGCGGGCGGGGGCTCTCATCCGAGCGAGTGACGGGATTCGAACCCGTGTAAACGGCTTTGCAGGCCGGTTCCTAGCCACTCAGACACACCCGCATCGACTGGCTACTGTGCCAGCCGCTTCAACGCGGGCCCATAGTTTCGATCTCAATGATCACTAATTAGTCGGAGTCCCCCACCGGCCTGCCGACCGCTGGTCCGCCTTGCGGCCACCCGGCCGGCGAGTCCTCCCACGCTTCCTGCCGTCCGTACGGGGTGAGGTCGAGGAAGGGGTATCCCACGGCGCTGTGGTCGAGGCCGCGGGCGAACGCCGAGTAGGTATGGAACACCTCGTCGCCGCGGCGCAGGAAGACACTGGCCCCGGGCCAATCACCGCGCAGGTCGTCGTCACTGAAACCGTCGGCGCGCAACTCGTCGGCGGACTTGTAGTTGTATTCGATTGGGGCACGGGCCGGGTCGAGCGTCACGTGGTAGTCGTACGTGAAGTCACCGTCGCGCGACGAGTACCAGGGGAACGTCCAGCCGTGGCTGTCGCGGTAGGCCGCGATGCTGGCGTACGGCGCGCGGGACACACAGGCGAAGGTGACGTCCTTGCAGTGCAACAGCTCTCGATCCTCTTCGGTGAAGGTGAGGTCGGCAGCGGCCGTGCAACTGGGACATCCGGCGTCGATCGCGTCGATCCACATGAAGTGGTGGATGTAGAGCTGGCTGCGGCCCTCGAACATGCCAAGGAGCGTCACTTCCCCGTCGGGGCCCTCGAACGTGTAGTCCTTCTCCACCTTCACCATGGGCAGCCGACGGCGTTCGGCGTTGACCGCGTCGCGCAGGTGCGTCGACTCACGTTCGCGGGCCAGCAGCTTCTTGCGCGCCTCGAGCCACTCGTCCCTGGTGACGGCATCTGGATAGGCATTGAGTGTCAGCGGCATCGAATCACTCCTCGTGTTGGTCCTATACGAGTGAGACTCGCGGCGCCGCCGAAACTCATCGCGCACGAGGGCGCGCAAAGTGTCGACGTTTCGCGGCGTGTCAGGGAGCAGACACGCACGCTCGCCGTGCAGAACGGAACGAGGCGAGGGCACCGACGGTGGCGAGCACCGCAAATGCGGCGAACAGCCAGCGCGCTGCGGCCGCGTCCGCGGTAGCGCTGAGGTTGACGACGACTCCAGCCAGACCCGCGCCGAACGCCCCGCAGATCAGTTGCACGGTGTTGATCGCCGCCGCCGCGGCCGGCCCCTCGGCGGGGTCGTCGACGCTGCCCATGGCCCAGGCGGACAGGTGAGGCCAGGCGATACCGATCCCGGCACCGGTGACCACCAACGCCACCGCCCACGCCCCGACCAACCACGGCGTCATGCCGTCCCGGATCAACAGCGCACCGAAGGCCAGACCGGCCGCCATCACCAGGGGCGCGACCGCTACCGTCCGCCCGATCGCGCGCCGGTTCTGCAGCGACGCGCTGACGATCTCCCCCGTGGTCCAGCCGACCGACAGCACTGCGCCGAAGAATCCCGCCATCACCGGAGTCAGGTGCCCCAGACGTTGACCGAACAGCGGCACATACATGTCCACCATGGTGGCGGCCATCAGCACCCCGAGGCTCAGGTAGATCCACTTGAGCGGACCGGGCCGGAATGTGCTGGGCGGCAACACCGATGCCCGGCCGCGGCGGTCGACGAACAGGAACCCGGCCACCAGCGCTAGCCCGACACCGAGCAGTGCTGCGGTCCCCCTCCAGTCGTGCGGGATACCCGCCATGCTGACCGACATCGCCGCGGCACCCAACAGGGCCAGCGACCACACCGGGATACCGGGCGCCGGAGCCGATGCCGTCCCCCGGGCGGGCAGGGCGACCGGCACCAGGACGGCCATCGCGACCGTCAGGATCACCAGCACACCGAACGCCCACCGCCAGTGCCCGAACTGCGCGAACAGTCCGCCCGCCGCCGGACCGATCAGTGTGCCGACGCCCCACATCGCCGACACCAACGCGGATGCCTTGGTCCACAACGTATTCGGCAGCGCCGTGTTGATCACCGCGTAACCCAGGCCGGCCAGCAGTCCACCGGCGAAGCCTTGCACGGTGCGACCGAGAAGCAGGATCTCCATGCTGGGGGCCAGGGCACAGCCCAGGCTTCCGGCACCGAACACTGTGAGCCCCAACAGGTATGCGTGTCGGGGGCCCAACCGCATCAGCAGCGAGTGGACCGTGGTGGCCGCGACCACCGACGCGACCAGGTACACCGTCGTCACCCAGGCGTAGAACCGCTGCCCGCCGATGTCGCCCACCGCACTGGGCAGCAGGCTGATCGTCAGGAACTCGTTGGTCGCGTACAGCAGCACGCCGCCGGCCAACACGGTGGACGCGCCCAGATAGCGGGCACCCAACAACTGGCGCCAGGTCCCGGTATCGGGCGTCACGGTATCGGTCACACCGATGACGCTAGAAGCTGAACCGCCGTTGAGGTCAACTCTGGTTACTTCAGGCCGGCGGCGTCCATCCCTCGCAGCTCCTTCTTCAGGTCCTGGATCTCGTCGCGGATGCGCGCCGCCAGTTCGAACTGCAGATCGCGAGCGGCCGTCATCATCTGCTCGGTCAGATCCTTGATCAGATCGGCCAATTCGGCCCGTGGCATGTTCGTGGTATCGCGCCCCTCCACGATGCCGGCACTGACCGACCGCCCGGGTTCACCCTGAGCGCGCCGGCCACGCGAGGCGTTGCGCCCCGAACCGCCGACCTCGACGGACTCGGTGTCGTCCGCCTCGCGGTACACCTGGTCGAGAATGTCGGCGATCTTCTTGCGCAGCGGCTGCGGGTCGATCCCGTTGGCCTCGTTGTAGGCGACCTGCTTGGCGCGGCGGCGTTCGGTCTCATCGATCGCCTCACGCATCGAGTCGGTGATCTTGTCGGCGTACATGTGCACTTCGCCCGACACGTTGCGCGCCGCGCGGCCGATGGTCTGGATCAGGCTGCGCGTGGAGCGCAGGAACCCCTCCTTGTCGGCGTCGAGGATCGCCACCAGCGACACCTCGGGAAGGTCCAGACCCTCACGCAGCAGGTTGATGCCGACCAGTACGTCGTACTCGCCGAGGCGCAGCTGCCGCAACAACTCGACCCGCCGCAGGGTGTCGACCTCCGAGTGCAGATACCGGACCTTGATGCCGAGCTCCAGCAGATAGTCGGTGAGGTCCTCGGCCATCTTCTTCGTCAGCGTGGTGACCAGCACGCGCTCGTCGCGCTCGGTGCGGGCACGGATCTCGCCGATCAAGTCGTCGATCTGGCCTTTCGTCGGCTTCACCACCACCTGAGGGTCGACCAGACCCGTCGGGCGGATCACCTGTTCGACGAACTCACCGCCGGCCTGGCTGATCTCGTAAGCACCCGGCGTGGCCGACAGGTACACCGTCTGCCCGATCCGGTCGGCGAATTCTTCCCAGGTCAGGGGCCGGTTGTCGACGGCCGAGGGCAGCCGGAAGCCGAAATCGACCAGGTTGCGCTTGCGCGACATGTCGCCCTCGTACATGCCACCGATCTGGGGCACGGTGACATGAGACTCGTCGATGACGAGCAGGAAGTCCTCGGGGAAATAGTCCAGCAGTGTCGCGGGCGCCGAGCCGGCCGGCCGGCCGTCGATGTGGCGCGAATAGTTCTCGATGCCCGAGCAGAACCCGACCTGCTTCATCATCTCGACGTCGTAATTGGTGCGCATCCGCAGCCGCTGGGCCTCCAGCAGCTTGCCCTGCCCCTCCAACTCGGCCAGCCGCGCCTCGAGCTCGGCCTCGATGGTGGAGATCGCATGCTCCATCCGCTCCGGCCCGGCCACATAGTGCGTGGCCGGGAAGATCCGCAACGAATCAACCTGGCGGACGATGTCCCCGGTCAGCGGATGCAGGTAGTACAGCGCCTCGATCTCGTCGCCGAAGAACTCGATCCGCACGGCGAGCTCCTCGTAGGAGGGGATGATCTCCACCGTGTCACCGCGCACCCGGAACGTGCCCCGGGTGAACGCCACGTCGTTGCGGTTGTACTGGACGTCGACCAGCAACCGCAGCAGCCCGTCGCGTGGCACCTCCTGACCGACCTCCAGCTCGACCGAGCGGTCGAGGTAGGACTGCGGCGTGCCCAGGCCGTAGATGCACGACACCGAAGCCACCACGACCACGTCGCGCCGCGACAGTAGGCTCGACGTCGCCGAGTGGCGCAACCGCTCGACATCGTCGTTGATCGAGCTGTCCTTCTCGATGTACGTATCGGTCTGGGCGATGTACGCCTCGGGTTGGTAATAGTCGTAGTACGAGACGAAGTACTCAACAGCGTTGTGCGGCAACATCTCCCGCAATTCATTGGCGAGCTGGGCGGCCAGCGTCTTGTTCGGCGCCATCACCAGGGTGGGCCGCTGCAACCGCTCGATCAGCCAGGCCGTGGTGGCCGACTTTCCGGTACCGGTGGCGCCGAGCAGCACGACATCATGTTCGCCGGCCTTGATCCGGCGCTCGAGTTCGTCGATCGCCGCCGGCTGGTCACCGGCCGGGTCGTACTCACTGACCACCTCGAACCGGGCACCGGTGCGGACGAGACCAGCCACGGCATCGGCCGCCGGTCGGTACTCCGAATGCGCGAGCACAGGATGTTCGGTCGCAAAGGCCATGCTCACCAGCGTAGAACTGTGCACCGACAACTTCCGCCTGCGTTCGCTCCCCGCGTAGGCTTGGCTCATCCACCCGCCCAAGCACGAGACATTCGACCTGGTGGCCCGCACGAACACCGACCCCAAGGGCATCGTGCGGGCCGTCGACGTCTACACGGTCGAGCCCTGGGGCCTCTACATGGCCCGGCCGACGCCCGGCCGAGCCCAGTTCCACTACCTGGAATCGTGGTTGCTGCCCTCGCTCGGGCTGCGGGCCAGCGTGTTCCATTTCAGCCCCGGCCACGAGCGTGACCAGGACTTCTACCTCGACATCGGTAGCTACACCGCGGGTCCGTCGGTGTGGGACTCCGAGGACCACTACCTGGACCTGGTGATCCGCACCGGGCGCGGCGTCGAGCTGTGCGACGTCGACGAGCTGCTCACCGCCGTCCGCCATGGATTGCTGAGTCCGGAGGTGGGAGAACAGGCGGTGCAAACCGCGGCGACCGCGATCGAGGGCCTGGCGAGCTGCGGCTATGACCTGGATCGGTGGCTGTCCGGCAACGGAATGGCCCTGACGTGGCGGGGAGCGTAAGGTCAGGATTCATGAGCTCAGCTAAGTACGTCTGGGGAGCCCTCCCCGCGCTGGCAGGACTGCTCACCGGCGCACTGTTGATCCCCGCCGCGGCACAGGCCGACCCGGAGGCCCCGCCCCAGGTGGAACCGCTGCCCGACCAGCAGCTACACAACGTCACTTACCGCGCCAGGATCGACGGCGTCTCGCGCAACGCGACCATCGCCTACAAGATCGACGACGACAACATCAACACCGCCGACCCGTCCATGCTGCCGGGCCGGATCTTCGAAGCCACCGGTGTGGTGTCCGATCCGGAGACGGCCGGGATGGCGGTCCGCATCGACTGGCCGTACTCGGCGAACCTGCACTGCGAGATCCTGGTGGACGACCAGCTCATCGCGCAGGCCGACACCTTCGTCGGCCCGCGTCTGACCCGGCCCAAGGACGATCCGAGCTACGGCAGCCTGCCCTGCGGCGCCCCGTTGAGCGCGCCGGTACCGGGCACCATCGCCGACACCGTGCCGCCGAACACCGATGCCGCACTCCCGCAGGCCGACCCCGCAGTCCCGCCGCCGGCAGAAGCTGAGCCGCCGGCGGCGTAGCCTCAGCGCTTCAGCCAGGACTCGACCGTGTGCCGGGTGTCGTTGATATGGGCTTCCATCTGGGTGGCGGCCAGTTCCGGATCACGGTTCGCGATAGCTTCGAGGATCGACTCGTGGTAGTCGTTCGCGTTGGGCTCCAGGCGTCCGAAGATCGCACCGACCGGTAGCCACATCCTCCGGCGGGCGTCCGCGACCGCCTCGGCCAGCCGATCATTCTGCGAAGCCTGGGCGATACCGAGATGAAACGCCGAGTCCAGGGTCTGAAAATCCGCGGTGTGCTGGGCAGACTGGTCGTTCATCCCCGTCTGGAGCGCGGAATCCATGTCTTTGAGCAGCCTGCGCAGCTCGGTCACGTCCGTGGCGCGGCGCCGCTCGGCGGCCATCCGGGTGGCGCCGGTCTCGACGATCACGCGGTAGTCGAAGGCATCGCGGATCGCACGCTTGTTACGGCGCATCTCCCGGCGCATCACGGCCGCGTCGTAGTGCGGCGCCTGGACGGTGAACCCGCCACCACGGCCACGCCGCACGGTGATCAGGCCCTCCTTCTCGAGGACGGCCACGGCAGCGCGCACGGTGGTGCGAGAGACGTCGAGCACGTCCGAGAGTTCGCGCTCGGTGGGCAGCCGATCCCCGGGCCGGAACTGACCGCGTTCCAGCGCCCGCCGCATCTGGTCGACGACCAGCTCGTGTGCGGCAATCTGGCGGACCGGAACCAAGGCCGGTTTCAATGTTGGCACGTTCGTCCCCCCTTTGGACGCTTCGAACGCTACCGCACAGCAGAACAGCGGCCCACGCAGCCGACCTGGATAGCGACGTGCGAAACCTGGTGCCGCCCAGCGGCCTAGGGCCGCCAGCCCGTCGTATCTGCCCATTTCCAGGCGCGTCGGTAGGCATCCAGGAACCACGGCTCTTTGGCCACGGCGTAATCGGCCGTCGCGAGCGCGGCACGCTTGACCGCCAGATAGTCGGCCTGCACGCCGGGGTTGGCCCGCAGCCAGTCGACGAACATCAGGGCGAACCGCTGATTGGGCCTGCCGTCTACCCGGATGTGCACGTTGGTCGGCCGGCCCGGATCCGCCGAGGCATGGAAACGCTTCTGCCACAACGCCGGATCGCCATCGTGCGGTGTGTCGGTGGTGATGTCCGGCACCACGGGATAGCCGGCGGTCAACAGTGCCTCGGCGAGTTCGTCGGCGATCTCCAGCGAGCCGACCGTCACCTGCACATCGATGACATCCTTGGCGTCCATCCCCGGCACGGCGGTCGAACCGATGTGGTCGATGCGCACCGCGCGGTGGCCGCAGGCCGTGTTGAGCCGGGCCAGGATCCGGCGAGCCTGATCCGGCCACGTCGGGCCATAGGGCACCACGGCAGGGTCGCGACGGGCAGGCCGACGGATCTGCAGGTTGTGCGCGAAGGGCAGGATCCGCTCGTGCCAGAGGGCGCGAGCCTGCTCGACGACGGCGCCCGGGCTGCCCGAGTTGTCCAGCCACACATCGGCGACCGCACGGCGCTGTTCCTCGGTGGCCTGAGCGGCGATCCGGGCGCGGGCGTCCTCCTCGGTGAATCCGCGGTATTCGATGAGCCGCTTGACGCGCAGTTCCGCGTCGGCGTTGACGATGATCACCAACGGGAACATCGGCGCCATCTGCGATTCCACCAACAGCGGGATGTCCTCGACGATCACGGCGTCTTCGTGGGCTGCGGCGATGAGCTCTGAACGACGGTGCGCCACCAGCGGATGCACGATGCCGTTGAGGGTGGCGCGCTTCTCGTCGTCGCTGAAAGCGACCGCCGCCAGCGCAGGACGGTTCAACGCCCCCTCGGGCAGCAGAATTCCGTCGCCGAACGCCTCGACCAACTTGGCCAGGCCCTCGGTTCCGGGCTCGACCACCTCACGGGCGATGACGTCACCGTCGACGATGATGCCGCCGAGATCGCTGAATGTGGCCGACACTGTTGACTTCCCGGCGCCGATACCGCCGGTTAACCCGATACGAAGCACGCCCCACAGTGTGTCAGGCCCCCACAACGACGAACGCCCCGACCCAAAGGGCCGGGGCGTTCGTTGTCGTACTTGTCTAGGCGTTGCCTGCGAGCTTCTCGCGCAGAGCGGCCAGCTGTGCGTCGCTGGCCAGCGTGCCACCGGTGGACTCCTCGCGACCAGCGCCGTTGGACGACGACGAGGTCGGACGGGCAGCTTCCTCGGCCTCGGCCGCGGCGAACTTCTCCATCTGCGTGGTGTGCATCTTGTGGCGACGCTCGGCCTCGGCGTAGCGGGCCTCCCACTCCTCACGCTGCTTGTCGAAGCCTTCGAGCCATTCGTTGGTCTCGGCGTCGAAGCCCTCGGGGAAGATGTAGTTGCCCTGCTCGTCGTAGCTGTCGGCCATGCCGTACTTCGACGGGTCGAACTCCTCGGTGTAGTCCTCGTTGGCCTGCTTGAGGCTCAGCGAGATCCGGCGACGCTCCAGGTCGATGTCGATGACCTTGACCATCGCGTCGTCGCCGACCTGGACCACCTGGTCCGGGACCTCGACGTGGCGCTCGGACAGCTCCGAGATGTGCACCAGACCCTCGATGCCCTCTTCGACGCGGACGAACGCACCGAACGGCACCAGCTTGGTGACCTTGCCCGGCACGATCTGACCGATCGCGTGGGTGCGGGCGAAGTGGCGCCACGGGTCTTCCTGAGTCGCCTTGAGCGACAGCGAAACCCGCTCGCGGTCCATGTCGACGTCGAGCACCTCGACGGTGACCTCGTCGCCCACCTGAACCACCTCGGACGGGTGATCGATGTGCTTCCAGGACAGCTCGGAGACGTGCACCAGGCCGTCGACGCCGCCGAGATCGACGAAGGCGCCGAAGTTGACGATCGAGGAGACGACACCCTTGCGGATGGCGCCCTTCTGCAGCTGGTTGAGGAACTCGCTGCGCACCTCGGACTGGGTCTGCTCCAGCCAGGCGCGGCGGCTCAGCACCACGTTGTTGCGGTTCTTGTCCAGCTCGATGATCTTGGCCTCGATCTCCTTGCCGATGTACGGCTGCAGATCGCGGACACGACGCATCTCGACGAGCGATGCGGGCAGGAAGCCACGCAGACCGATGTCGAGGATCAGGCCGCCCTTGACGACCTCGATGACGGTGCCCTTGACGGCCTCGTCCTTCTCCTTGAGCTCCTCGATGGTGCCCCAGGCACGCTCGTACTGAGCGCGCTTCTTGGACAGGATCAGGCGGCCTTCCTTGTCCTCCTTGGTGAGAACGAGGGCCTCGACCTCATCGCCCACGGAAACGACCTCGTTGGGGTCGACATCGTGCTTGATGGAGAGTTCGCGGGAAGGAATGACACCTTCGGTCTTGTAACCGATGTCGAGCAGGACCTCGTCACGGTCAACCTTGACGATGGTTCCCTCGACGATGTCGCCATCGTTGAAGTATTTGATGGTTTTGTCGATGGCGGCGAGAAAGTCCTCAGCCGAGCCGATGTCGTTGACGGCTACTTGCGGCGAGGTGACGGAGGGAGAGGGCATGTGGTGGGTTGCTCCGGACAGGTTTACTAGTAGGGACAATTGTGTTGCATGTATTGCGTTCGTGCGGATCCGTGACGGCGACTAGAAGTTGTCCAGCTGTACGCACAGATACGTAACGAGGGTACTCGACCAGGCACACGCAGGACAAACCGGCTCCCCTGAGGGTCGTTCCGACGGCCCGCCGGAGCGTCCGCGAAACAGCGCCGGGGATGGCAGCCCAATTTGTGCCAGGGATGGCAGCTACCCACCGCTACGCTTCGCACGTGGCGTACTCCCCGACCCCCGGCCCCCCTCATCGGCCGTGGTTCCCGATCACCGCACCAATGCCGAGACCGGTACGCAAGGTCGGGGCCCCGCTGGCCGCGATCATCGCCTGTGGTGTCGTCATCGGTGCGCTGGTGCTGCTGTTCACCGCACTCAACCCGGCCGGCGCGATCATCGGGTTCACGCTGTCCAGCATCGTGATGACCGGGGCGGTGTTCGCCTACCTGTGGCTGGACCGATGGGAGCCGGAGCCGCCCCGGTTGTTGCTGCTGGCGTTCGGCTGGGGTGCCGCGGTCGCCGTCGTGCTCTCCCTGATACTCGGACTGTTCGCCGATGCGCTGCTGGCGACTCCCGGGGTCGACTCGTCCCACAGTTTCGCCTCCGTGGCGATCCGGGCGCCGTTCATCGAAGAGGCCGCCAAGGGCCTGTTCCTGCTGGTCATGATGACCGGCAAGCGCCGCAATGAGCTCAATTCGCTGACCGACTGCCTGGTCTACGCCGGCCTGGTCGGTCTCGGGTTCGCCTGGCTGGAAGACATCATGTACATCTCCAGCGCGGATTCGTTGGGGGGATCCCTGCTCACCGCGGCGCTGCGACTGATCATGGCGCCGTTCGCCCACTCGCTGTTCACCACAATGACCGCGATCGGGGTGTACTTCGCACTGCAGCGGCGCAGCGGCGTCGCCAAAGCGCTGTGCATCCTGGCCGGCTACCTCGGCGCGGTGCTCATGCACGGGCTGTGGAATGGCTCGTCACTGCTCGGCGCCGGAACCTACTTCATCGTCTACATCGTGTGGATGGTGCCGATCTTCATCATCATGATCGTGGTCGCCGTCACCAGCCGTCGCCGCGAACAGCGCGTGGTGGCAGCCAAGCTGCCCGGCATGGTCGCCGCCGGGCTCATCACCCCCAACGAGGCCACCTGGCTCGGATCGTTGAAGACCCGCCACGGCGCCGTGCAGCAGGCGACGCTGGCCGCCGGGCGCCCCGCGGGCAAGGCTGTCGCTGCGTTCGCGGCCGCCGTCGTCGAACTGGCCTTCGTCCGCGACCGCATCGACCGCGGTTTCGGCGATGCCCAGGTGTACGCGCTGCAGCAGGAAGAGGTGTATTCGGTGGCGGCCGCCCGCTCGGCCGCACCGATCCTGCAGTGGTTGGCGGGATACCGCGCGCCCGCCCGCTAACGCGCCGATTGTGCGAATTCTGCACAGTCGGGGCACTCCGAAACGATCGGATGCACGCACGCGACGACGTGGGAGAGGAACTGCTCTGCGCGCTCCAGCCGAGCAATGTCAGTTCTGATCCGCTGCAGCGTGGCGGTGATCATGTCGATTCGGTCATCCCGGTCTGCGGCGCGCAATTCGCGGATCTCCGCCAAAGCCAGGCCGGCGTGTTGGCAGAGCCGCACCAGCCGGGCCCTGGCGAGCAGCTCGTCGTCGTAGCGCCGGTGCCCTGACGCGCTCCGCAGCGGGACCAGGACTCCGACGTCTTCCCAGTGCCGCAGCACGTGCGACTCGACACCGACCGCCGCGGCGGCAGCCCCGACCGCGTACATATCGCCCATGTGGGTTCTCCCCTTGACTTCAGGTCGACCTGAAGTTCTAGCTTCGCACACATGACTACCACTGCCGTCCAAAGTCCGGTTCGACAACCGAGCCTGTGGGCCTGCTGCTCGGCATTCGCCCAGGCACCGGTCGGGCTCGTCCGGCCGCGACGCGCCGACCGGAGCTTCCTGCAACAGCTGTCCGACGCCGGCCTGCCGCCCGCCACACAGACCGTCAGAGTCCGCGCACTACGCCAGATGCCCAAATGGGTGCCCACCGCAGGCACCGTCGAGGGAACCCACACTCCACGGCGTATTCCCATCGCCCTGACAGCGTTCGTCATCGAGCATCCGCAGGCCCGCTTCGTGGTGGATCCGGGCATGTGCACCGATGTCGGCGTCCGGGTGCTCAGCCAGCTGCCTGCCGTGCTGCGTCCGGCTGTCGGGCCGCCGGCCGAGGCGATCACCACCGCGGCGGCACTGGCCGAGGAGCTCGGCGAGAATCACGTCGACTTCGCGCTGCCGACCCATCTGCATTGGGACCACATCTGCGGGCTTCTCGACCTGCCCGCCATGCCCGTGCACGTCCACCACGCAGAACTCGACTGGGCCACCAGCGGTCCGGTCGCACCGGCGGGCGGCGTGCGGGATTCCCTGCAGCACAGGACGATCACGACATTCACGCTCGACGGCCCGCCCGTCCTGACGTTCGAGCGAAGCCACGATCTATTCGGCGACGGCGCGGTGCAACTCGTCGACCTCGCCGGCCACACTCCCGGCAGCATCGGCCTCCTGCTCAACACGGCCGGCGGATGGGTACTGCTGGCCGGCGACGCCGCATGGCACAGTCTCGGGGTGGAACACATCCGGCAAAAGCCCAGTTACCCAGGCGTATTCGCCGATGAGGATCGCGACGCGAGCTTCCGCACTCTGCACCGGCTGCACGCGGTCAGAGACCAGGTCCGGATCGTCCCGACACACGACCACACCGCCTCGACATCGCTGCCGCAGAGCTAGTCGGACGCACCGGCAGCACGGCTTGATTTGCACAGGTCAGCCATACTTCGTGGATGCTCGCCCACATTCTCGACGTCCTGCCGGCGTTCCTGGTCGCGTCGGTGATCCTCGCCGCGTTGCCCGGTCCGGCCACGGTGCTGTTCCTGCACCGCTCGGTGCGGGACGGCCGTGCCGCGGGCCTGGCGGCGGTCGTGGGCAACGAGATCGGCATCTGCGGTTGGACACTGGCCGGCGGCGGCGGACTGTCGATGCTGCTGACCGCCAACCACATGCTGTCACTGGCGCTGCACATCGTCGGAGCCGCCGTCCTCGTCTGGCTCGGTGTCAGCGCGTGGCGCAGCGCCAAGCACCCCGCCGACATGGACCTGGCACTCCCGCCGCGCGGCCGGACCCCGGCCGCCGCGTTTCGCGCGGCACTGCTGTCCATCGCCGCCAACCCGAAGGCGGCGGCCTTCGGCATCGTGGTGCTGCCTCAGTTTCTGCCCACCAGCGGACCTGTCCTGCCGACGTTGCTCGTACTCGCGCTCATCCAGCTCGTGGTGGACACCACGTGGTGCGTCGGCGTCGTGATGGCCGCCCACCGCGCACGCAACGTTCTGAACCGCACCCATATCCGGCGCCGGATCGAACGCGTGATGGGGGCCGCGCTGGTGGCGCTGGGCATCGGGCTGGGCGCCGACGCACGCTAATGCGCCGGCTCCAGCCGATGCGCGGCTAGTGCGCCGCGGCGTCCCAGCTGCGGCCGTAGCCCACCGACACCTCCAGCGGCACATCCAACGGATACGCGTTGCCCATGTGCTCACGCACCAACGCCTCCAGCGCGTCCCGCTCCCCCTCGACCACCTCGAAGAGCAGTTCGTCGTGCACCTGCAGCAGCATGCGTGACTTGAGCCCGGCGTCCTTGATGGCCTCGTCGACGTTGATCATCGCGACCTTGATGATGTCGGCGGCGCTGCCCTGGATGGGCGCGTTGAGCGCGGCCCGCTCGGCGGCCTCGCGAACGTTGCGGTTGCTGCTGTCGAGCTCGGGCAGGTAGCGCCTGCGCCCGAACACCGTCGAGGTGTAGCCGTCCTTGCGGGCCTGGTCGACGACGTCGCGCAGGTAGTCGCGGATGCCGCCGAAGCGCGCGAAGTACTGCTCCATCTGGATCTTCGCTTCTTCGGTAGAGATCTTGAGCTGACTGGCCAGCCCGTATGCGCTCAAGCCGTAGGCCAGGCCGTAGGACATCGCCTTGACCCGGCGACGCAGCTCCGGGGTGACCTCGTCGATCGGCACGTCGAACGCCCGTGACGCGACGAACGAGTGCAGGTCCTCGCCGGTGTTGAACGCCTCGATCAGGCCTTCGTCGCGAGACAGATGCGCCATGATCCGCATCTCGATCTGGCTGTAGTCCGCCGTCATCAGCTCGGAATACCCGTCACCGACCACGAAGGCGTCCCGGATGCGCCGGCCCGCCTCGGTGCGGATCGGGATGTTCTGCAGATTGGGCTCGGTGGACGAGAGCCGACCGGTGGCGGCGATGGTCTGGTTGAACGTGGTGTGAATCCGGCCGTCGGCGGCGACCGCCGCCAGCAGCCCATCGACGGTCACCTTCAGCCGGGTGGCGTCCCGGTGGGCGAGCAGATGCTGCAGGAACGGGTGCCCGGTCTTGTCGAACAGCGATTGCAGCGCATCCGCGTCGGTGGTGTAACCCGTCTTGGTGCGCTTGGTCTTGGGCATCTCCAGCTCGTCGAACAAAACGACCTGCAGCTGCTTGGGCGAGCCGAGATTGATCTGCTTGCCGATGACCGCATACGCGGCCTCGGCAGCGTCGCGGATCTGATCGGCGAACTCGCTCTGCAGCTCCGTGAGGTACTCGCTGTCCACGGCGATGCCGGTGTGCTCCATCTGGGCGAGCACCCGCTGCACCGGCAGCTCCATGCGCCCCAGGAGAGACGACGAGTCGATCTTGGCCAGCTCCTCGTCGAGCGCATCGGCGAGGTCCAGCACTGCGCACGCCCGCAGGATCACGGTCTGCACCGCCTGCTCGTCAACGCCCTCCGAATCATCGAGCAGTGAAAGCTGTTGCTGTTCCGGGCTTTCGGCGCGAAGTTCCCGCTTCAGGTACCGCACCGACAAATCGTCGAGGGCGAAGCTGCGCTGCCCCGGCCGAACCAGGTAGGCCGCCAGCGCAGTGTCGGAGGTGACCCCGCGCAGCGTCCAGCCCCGGCCGGCCAGGTCGTGCATGGCCAGCTTGGCCTCGTGCAGGGCCTTGGGTGGGCCCGGGTCGGCCAGCCAGGACGACAGCGCTTGCTCGTCCTCAGCCGTCAGCTTGGCGGTGTCGATGTAGCGGCCGTCGCCGTCCGCGGACACGATGGCCAGGGCCGTGGCGTCGGCGTCGTAGGCCAGATGCGTGCCGACCACCGCCATCCCGAACCGGTTACCCAGGCTGTGTTCGGAAAGCCACGCGGCCAGCTCGCCCGGCTCCAGTGCACGCCCCCGCACGTCGAACCCGTGCTCGACCTCCGGCTCGGCGGCCACCAGCGTGTCGAACAGCCGATCCCGCAAAACCCGGAACTCGAGATCGTCGAAGAGCCGGTGGATCTGGTCGCGGTCCCACGGCAGCAGGCGCAACGTGTCCGGGGTCTGGGCCAGCGGCACATCCTTGACCAGTTCGGTCAGCTCGCGGTTGAGCACGACGCCGGACAAATTGGACCGCAGCGACTCGCCGACCTTGCCTTTCACTTTGTCGACGTTGTCGACCAGGGACTGCAGCGAGCCGTATTCGACTATCCACTTGGTGGCGGTCTTCTCCCCCACACCCGGGATGCCGGGCAGGTTGTCGCTCGGGTCGCCGCGCAGCGCGGCGAAGTCCGGGTACTGCGTCGGTGTCAGGCCGTACTTCTCCACCACCGCATCCGGCGTGAACCGGGTGAGCTCACTGACGCCCTTACGCGGATAGAGCACGGTCACGTCGTCGCTGACCAGCTGCAACGAGTCACGATCGCCGGTGACCACCAGCACGCGGTAACCGGCATCCTCGGCCTGGGTGGCCAGGGTGGCGATGATGTCGTCGGCCTCGAAGCCGGGCTCGGCCAACACCGTGATGCCCAGCGCGCCGAGCACCTCCTTGGTGATGTCGATCTGGCCGCGGAACTCGTCGGGCGTCGCCGACCGGCCTTCCTTGTACTCGGGGTATTTCTCCTTGCGGAACGTCTGCCGCGACACATCGAAGGCTGCGGCGACGTGACTGGGCTGCTCATCACGCAGCAGATTGATGAGCATTGCGGTGAAGCCATACACGGCGTTGGTTGTCAGCCCACCCTGCGTCTTGAAGTTCTCCGCAGGCAGCGCGTAAAACGCGCGGAAAGCCAGGGAATTACCGTCGAGCAGCATCAGTGTGGGCTTCGCGTCCGTCACGGCCCTAACTCTATGCACCGCCGCCGACGAGTTCGGCGGCCATCTCGATCAGCGCCCGCGCGGCCGGGCTGATCGGCCCGCTCGCGCGCCAGGCCAGCACGAGCCGACCACGCAGTTCAGGCCGGATCGAGACGGCGTGGACATCGGTGCGTTGACGTGCCACCGAACCCGGGACGATCGCCACGCCCAGCCCCCGCGCAGCGAGATCGGCGAGCGCGTCGGGCGTGGCGGCCTCGAACACCACGTGCGGCGTGACGCCGGCCGCGGCGCAGGCCCGGTCGAACTGCCGACGGATGCCGCCACCGGCAGGCAGCGAGATGAGCGGGCGCTGCGCGAGCGCCGCAAGGGTGACCGTGCGACGCGTCGCCCAGGCGTCAGAACGGCTCACCACAGCCTCGATCGGCTCCTCGGTCGTGGTCGCGACCGCCAGGCCGTCGGGCACCTCGGAAGAACCGACCGACGTGATCGCGACATCGAACCTGCCGCTGCGGACACCGTCGATCAGCGCATCCGAGGTATCGGTGGACAAGGTGATCTCCACCGCAGGGTGGGCCCGGTGGTAATCGGCAAGCAGTTGCGGCAGGTCGACGTTGTGGGCTGTCACGGTGCCCACCGTCACCGAGCCGCGGACCAGCTGGGTGAGTTCGTCGACCGCGGTCCTGGCGTGCCGCACCGCGTCGAGGGCGGCCCGCGCGTAGGGCAACACCGCCGCCCCGGCAGCGGTCAGCCGGACCGCGCGCCGGGACCGGTCCAGCAGCGGCTGACCCAATTCCCGCTCCAGCCGGGCGATCTGGGCGCTGACTGCGGGCTGCGCCACGTGCACACGCTGCGCGGCGCGGGTGAAGTTGGCCTCCTCGGTGACGGCGACGAAGTACTCGAGCTGCCGCAATTCCATAACACTTGATTATAGTTTGTGTACTGAGATGGTATTGGACTTATAAATACTGCTCCGCGCAGGCTTGGGTCATGGACATCGTGATCGCAGGGGCCGGTATCGGCGGCCTCACCACCGCACTCGCCCTGCATGCCCGGGGCATGGGCGTCACCGTCGTGGAATCGGCGCGCGAGCTCACCGCACTCGGTGTCGGTATCAACCTGCTTCCGCGTGCGGTCCGTGAGCTGACCGAACTCGGCCTGGGCGACGCGGTCCGCGCCATCGCAGCCACCCCGGCCGTCATCGATTTCTATTCCTCGGACGGGACACTGTTGTTCCGCGAGCCGCGCGGAATCGAAGGTGGCTACGGTTACCCGCAGTGCTCGGTGCACCGCGGCCGGTTGCAGATGGTGCTGCTCGACGCGGTCCGGGCCCGACTCGGATCCGACGCGGTCCGGACCGGTGCCGGCGTCGTGGATTTCGCCGAAACGGCAGACGCAGTGCGCGTGCAAACCCGTGCCGGCGATTTCACCGCCGACGTGTTCGTCGGCGCCGACGGGGTGGGCTCGATGGTGCGGCGCAGGCTGCACCCGGGCCCCGATCCCCTGCTGTGGTCCGGCGTACGGATGTTCCGTGGCGCCAGCCGGATTCCCCCGTTCCTCGACGGCCGCACGATGGCCATCGTCAAGGGTCCCCGCGGTGTCGAGCTGGTCACGTATCCGATCGGCGGTGATCTGGTGAACTGGGTACTGCAGGTCCCCGAAGCCGGCCCCGGCACCCTTCCCGGCGACGCGAACTGGAACACCCCGACCGATCCCGCAGACGTGACCGCCCATATGTCCGGGTGGCACCTGGACTGGCTGGACACCGCCGAGCTGGTGGCCCGATCCGACACGGTGTTCGAGTACCCGATGGTCGATCGGGAGCCATTGCCGCACTGGGGAACTCAGCGCATCACACTGCTCGGCGATGCCGCCCACCCGATGTACCCGGTCGGAGCCAACGGCGGATCCCAGGCCATCCTCGACGCCACCGCGCTGGCCGACGAACTGGCCGCCGGCCGCGGTATCGCCGGGTACGAAGCCCGCCGCGTCCCGGAGACGACGGCAGTGGTGTATGCCAACCGTGAGATGCACACCGGCGACCCGCGCGACCTGGACCGCGTCACCGCCACCTACCGCCGAAACACACTGGCGGACCGGAGTTCCCGATGACCACATATGTACTCATACCCGGCGCATGCCACGGCGGCTGGTGCTTCGACGACCTGGCCGCTGCGCTGCGGGCCGACGGCCACCGGGTGCTGACGCCGACCCTGACCGGGGTCGCCGAACGCGCGCACCTGGCTCACGCCGGGGTCAACCTGGGCACCCACATCGCCGATGTGCTGGCCGATTTCCACGCCCACCGCGTCACCGACGCGGTACTGGTCGGGCACAGCTACGGCGGCATGGTGATCACCGCGGTCGCGGACCGCATCCCGGATCGTGTGCGCACGCTGGTCTATCTGGATGCGTTCGTCCCGCGCGACGGCGAGTCGTGCTGGTCGCTGACCAACGACGAGCAGCGCCAGTGGTACATCGGAGTCGACGCGACCGGATACGGCGTGCCCCCGCTGCCGTTCTTCGACGAACGCGCGACGGCCCACCCGCTGGCGTCACTGTTGCAGCCGGTTCGCCTCGGCGATGAGCCGCCCGGGATTCGCCGGATCTACGTCTGCGCCCGCCGGTGGCCGACGGAGTCGCCGTTCGCGCCGACCTACGAGCGGCTCCGGAGCGACCCCGCATGGACGACGTATGCCCTCGACGGGGCGCACAACCTCATGCGGGACAACCACACTGATCTGGTGCGCATCCTGCGGGACGCCGCCGGCGGGTAGTCCGCCGACGACGCGTCGGTCGCGTAACCTTCCCTCGTGCCGTCACCCCGCTCGATTCCGATCGGTCAGGTGACGTCGCTGACCGGTTCGAATTACATGGGTCTGGAGAACCGGGACGGCGCAGAACTCGCGGTACGGCAGTTGAACGACGCCGGCGGTGTCCTCGGCCGCCGCGTAGCGCTGACCGTCGAGGACGACGCGAGTCTCCCTGCAGGCGCAGTGGCCGGCTACCACCGGCTGGCCGATCAGGGCGTCAGTGCCGTCGTCGGCACTTCGTTCTCCAACGCGAGCCTGGCGGTCCTGCCGCACACCGACGATCGCAAGGTCGTGTACGTATCGACGGGAGCGGCGCATACCCAGGTCGATCCGGTCCGTCCGTATGTGTTCATGACGCCGCCGACCGGGCGGCTGGTCGCCGCACAGCTGCTGAGGTACTTCCGCGATCAGGGTCTGACCCGAATCGCGGTGGTGTTCGATTCCGACAGTGTCTTCAACCGCGAGGCGTGGGCGGCACAGGAGACCATGCTGAGCGAGTTCGGAATCGAGGTTGTCGCAGTCGAATCCGTCAAGGTCGACACCCGGGACTTCGGGCCCGTTATCGCGGCGATTGCTGCAAGTGCCGCACAGGCTCTGATGGCGTGGGTCACCGGTCCCCCGGCGACCGGATTGGCGTTGGCATTTCGCTCAGCGGGCCTGAGCATTCCGATGGTCGCCGGAATCGGTGCCGCCAGTCCGGCATTCGTGGACGAGGTCGGTCCCGGCGCCGACGGAATCGTCGTGGCGACTTCCTTGGTGGGCGTCGAGTCCGACCTGCCACCGTCGGCGACCCGCGCCGTCATCGCCGGCCTGACCCAACCGTTTCAGTGCCGTCACGGTGCGCCACCGTCACAGTTCGCGGTGGACGGGTACACCGCCGTAAAGCTCATCGCCGGAGCCATCGACGCGGCGGGCGAGGACACTCCGGACGCGGTCCGGCAGGCCATGGAATCCCTGACATGCCTCACCCCTGAGGGCAAATACCACTTCACGCCCGCCGATCATTCGGGCCTCGACGTGGGGGACGTGGCCGTCGCAGTCATTCGAGATAGTCGGTTTCGGCTGACACCGTGGTCCCGAGCGGAGTTGCTCCGACACCTGACATAGCGGTCAGTGGCTCCCCCGCCAGACTGAGCCGCTCGCGGATGACGTTCGCCTGGGTGCTGATTGCGCCGATATAACCGTCGGGACGCACCAACACGTAGGTGCCGACAGGTACGTCGTAGTCCGGACTGGGTCCGAGGCTCACCTGGGGAACGCCGAAATCGACTGGTTTGCAGTCGAATTCCAGCACAGTCCAGTGCGGTCCGCGGAATACGTCGAACAACCGACGGCCATCGGGCAACAGACCGTCCGGTGCCCGGTCGCCGGGTTGCAGCGTGCCCATGCGCGGGTCGCCGGCCGCCAGTGGACCGCCCCGGTAACTGATGTCCAACTGGTGGATCGCGGCCGGCGCCGGCCCCGTCCCGCCGAAACCCTGGCGGTGTAGCGCACCGCTGAGTTGCAGTACCTCGGCGGCAACTGGCAGGCGTTCGGCCTCATAGCTGTCCAGCAGGTCGGTGGGCGCACCGGCGATCACCGCGGCCAGTTTCCAACCGAGGTTGTAGGCGTCCTGCACCCCGGTGTTGACACCCTGTCCTCCGGCCGGTGAATGCACATGAGCGGCATCCCCGGCGAGGAACACGCGACCGATCCGGAATTGTTGCGCCAGCAGGAGATTCACCCGGTACAGCGAGATCCACCGCAGGTCCGACAGTGTGACGTCGCGACGGCCCGACCGTTGTTCGAGCACCGCCTGCATTCCCTCGAGGGTCAGCGGGGGCGGGTCCTCGCCCGGCGCCATGGTGACCACCAGTTGGTAATGCTCGGTGCCGGGGAGGTTCCACAGCGAGAACCGCCGGGACTGGTCGCCGTCACGGGTCAGCAGGTGACAACAACGGCCGTCGAGTCCGGCGGCCCGCACGTCGCCGACAATGATGCGTTCCTCGGTCAGCGCACCTCCGAGGAACTCGACACCGGACACCTTGCGCACCGTGCTGCGGCCGCCGTCGGCGCCGACCAGGTAGTCGGCCTGGATCCGCCCGCGGTTGGTGTGCACCGTGACGCCCTCGTCGTCCTGCGTGAAACCTGTTACCTCGGTGTCGAATTCGATCGTGCCACCGAGTTCGGCGAACCGCGTCGCCAGGATCTGGTCGGTGCGCCATTGCGGGATCAGCCAGGTGTACGGATACGGCACCGCCGCTGCGGGCTCCAGCTCGGGTAGCCCGAGGAGGTCGTAGATGGGTTGCTCCCAGACCACGTCTGCGCCGCGGTAGAGCCGCATGGGCGGGAAGGGCTCACCGGCGGCCAGTACGGCACCGATGACCCCGAGGTCGTCGAAGACCTCCAAGGTGCGCGGCTGCAATCCCTTGCCGCGTGACCCGGGGAACAGCGTCGCCGCCCTGTCCAGCACCCGGGTCGGCACGCCTCGACGCGCCAGTTCGATGGCCAGGGTGAGTCCCGTCGGCCCGGCGCCCGCGATCACGACCGTCATCGACAGACACCTCCCAACAGAACCAGCAGGACCTCGTCGATCAGCCGCGCACTGAACGCCGCGTCGACCGGCAGGTCGAGGTGGACCTGGCGCAGGATCATCGCCTCTGCCACATCGTGGATCAGTTCGACGTCGGTATCCGCGGCGATGTCACCACGGGCGATGGCCCGTTGCAGCGCATCGTGGAACGGTGAGAGCTCCTCTTGGGCGAGGTGTTCGCGGACGGCCTCGGCCAACTGTGGGTCGTGGCGCATCAGGGTCGCGAGCTCTGCGGTCACCCGCGTCAACGGGTCGGCCACCTCCGCGGCGACCGCATCCATGACGGCGAACAGGTCGCTGCGCAGCGCCCCGGTGTCGGGCATGGAGGCGTTGCGGGCGGCATCCGCAGCGTCCAGAGTGGCGCGCACCAGCTGGGCCTTGTTCGGCCACCGGCGGTAGATGGTGGCCTTGCTAGCACCTGCCCGCGCGGCCACGGCGTCCATCGTCAGTGCCTGATATCCCCGCTCTGCCAGCAGTTCGGCCGTCGCAGCCAACACTGCCTGTTCACGTTCCATGCCTCGCACCATGCCCGAAGCGTACGAAACCGTTTCGTACTCTTCAAACCAATATCCTGGTCCGCGGGACAAAACTGCAACACGTTTCAGTTTTGCGGTCTTGATCGTTTAGGCTGGCCTCGTGCCAGCAGCATCTTCGCAACCCGCGATCGACGGATGGTTCGCCACCGACGACGCCGGTGCCACTCACCTGATCGGCGGCAAGTGCACTCAGTGCGCCACCTTCGTGTTCCCGCCGCGCGAGAACAACTGCCCCAACCCGGCCTGCGCCAGCGACACCCTTGACCTGGTGCCACTGTCCCGCCGCGGAAAGGTGTGGAGCTACACCGAGAACCGGTACCTCCCGCCGTCGCCGTACCCCAAGACCGACCCGTTCGAGCCGTTTGCGATCGCCGCGGTGGAACTGGCCGACGAAGGCCTGATCGTTCTCGGCAAGGTCGTCGAGGGCACCCTCGCCGCCGACCTCAAGGTCGGCATGGAGATGGAGCTGACCACCATGACGCTCTACACCGACGACGAGGGCGTCGAGCGCACCACCCACGCCTGGAGGATCGCCTGATGAGCGCACCCGAACCGCTGTACATCCTCGGCGCGGGAATGCACCCGTGGGGCAAGTGGGGACGCGACTTCACCGAGTACGGCGTCGTCGCCGCCCGCGCGGCCCTGGCCGAGGCGGGGCTGGACGCGCAGCAGATCCAGTTCATCGCCGGCGCGGACACCATCCGCAACGGCTACCCGGGCTTCATCGCCGGGTCGACGTTCGCCCAGAAGCTCGGCTGGAACGGCGTGCCGGTGTCGTCTTCGTACGCGGCGTGCGCGTCGGGTTCGCAGGCGCTGCAGAGCGCCCGGGCTCAGATCCTGGCCGGGTTCTGCGATGTCGCGCTGGTGATCGGCGCCGACACCACGCCCAAGGGTGCGTTCGCGCCCGTCGGCGGCGAGCGCAAGAACGATCCCGACTGGCAGCGCTTCCACCTGCTCGGCGCGATGAACCCGGTGTACTTCGCCCTGCTGGCGCGGCGCCGGATGGATCTCTACGGCGCCACCGCCGAGGACTTCGCCCAGGTGAAGGTGAAGAACTCCCGCCACGGCCTGCAGAACCCGAATGCGCGCTACCGCAAGGAATCCGCGATCGAGGACGTGCTGGCCAGCCCGGTGGTCTCCGACCCGCTGCGCCAGCTCGACATCTGCGCCACCTCCGACGGCGCGGCCGCGCTGATCGTGGCTTCGAAGTCGTTTGCCGAGAAGCACCTGGGGTCGCTCGAGGGTGTGCCGTCGGTACGCGCGATCTCGACGGTGACGCCGCGCTACCCGCAGCACCTGCCCGAATTGCCGGACATCGCAACCGATTCCACCGCAGTCGTGGCGGCGCCGGAGCGGGTGTTCAAGGACCAGATTCTCGACGCGGCCTACGCCGAGGCGGGCATCGGCCCCGAGGACGTCAGCCTCGCCGAGGTCTACGACCTGTCCACCGCGCTCGAGCTGGACTGGTACGAGCACCTGGGCCTGTGCGCCAAGGGTGAAGGCGAGCAGCTGCTGCGTTCGGGCGCCACCACCATCGGCGGGCGTGTGCCGGTCAACCCGTCGGGCGGTCTGGCCTGCTTCGGCGAGGCCATCCCGGCCCAGGCCATCGCGCAGGTGTGCGAGTTGACCTGGCAGCTCAAGGGTCAGGCCACCGGCCGGCAGGTCGAGGGCGCGAAGGTGGGCGTGACCGCCAACCAGGGCCTGTTCGGCCACGGCTCCTCGGTGATCGTCGCCCGGTAGTCACGTGGCCCCGCGAGCGTGCGTGTCTGCTCCGCGACACGCCGCCGCGCACCGGCATTTTCCGCACGTTCGCGCAACCATGAAGGTGTGAGCGAAGCCGTCGTCGTCCGCGTCAAACCCGGCAGCCGCAAAGGCCCGCTGGTCGAGGTCGCCGACGACGGCGCGCTCACCATCTACGTTCAGGAACGAGCGGTCGACGGCAAAGCCAATGACGCCGTCACCAAACTGCTTGCCCAGCATCTGGGTGTGCCGCGCAGCCGCGTGGAGTTGATCTCCGGAGCGACTGCGCGGCTCAAGCGTTTTCGCATCACCTGAGCAGGCCACTACCCCAGGTTGCGGTTCCACTCCAGCCAGCCGATGCCGGTACGCCCGTCGGCGGTGCGAACCTTCGCCCAGGCACGCGGGAACTGGCTGATGCGACCGTCGGCGGCCACCAGCAGCACCGGGGCGTGCCCCTGGATGTCGACAGTCGCCTCGATGTCGCCGGGCTGCAGGGTCAGCGTCGTCGACACCGGTAGATCGTCGGCTCCGACCATGTATTGCGCTGTCACCGACTGTAATTCGACGAGTGGCTCACCGTCGCGCTGCGAATAGCCGATACCGATCGGTGGCATTCCGGCGATCCGGATGTCCACGCCGTGCAGGTGGGTGCCGTCGTCGAGATGGATCGCGCTCCACACCCAGTTCATCGACCACCAGTCCCGCACACCCCACGAATGGTCGCGCTGACCCGGCACGGCCTTGATGTCGAACGTCTGCTCCCCGATCGTCACGGTGCCCGTGACCGTGCAGGGAATCTCATAGCGGGGCGTGATCCGGTACTGGTACGGGGTTCCGACTGTGGTCCAGGTCAGGTCCATGGTCACGTCAACCGGCTGCCCGGTCTCACCGCGCAGCAGCGCCGCCGGATCATCGTGAGACTGCCCGGTGCCCGACGCCGTGACGCGGTAGGTCTTGAGCGGTTCGACCGGTTGCAGGCTCAACTCGACCCCGTCACCCTTGATCAGCTCCGGTACGGCCGGTACGGCATGAAAGTCGTTGAGCGCCACCGTCGGCATGCCCGGACCACAGAACAGCACATTGACCCACGCGGTGTCCTGGTTGGGGATCAGGCCCAGGCGGACCCAACCGCCGAAACCCGCGGCGGGATCGGTGAAGTCGAAGTACCAGCTCTCGTTCCACAGCTCTTCGTCGGTGGGCAGGTGCGGATGGTCGTCCTCGGCGGCAGGCACCAACGGCTCCGGAACCGACGCTGGCGCAAGGATATCCAGTGCCCCGGTGTCCAGAACATGGCTGCAGTGCCGGTCGAGCATCGTCATGAACATGTGGTCGCCGCGTTCGGTACGTTCCACCAGCATCGAGGAGATGATCGCCATCATCACGCCGAAGAAGCTCTGCCGCCGCACGCCGTCGCGCACCTGATCGAGCGTCAGTGCCGAGTCCGAACCCAGTGCCTGGTGATACGCCGCCAGCAGCTCGTCGTAGTGCGTGCGGCGCTGTTCGACGGGTAGTGCGCAGCCGATGAAATAGGCGACATCGGTGAACGCCGGCCCTTTGGTGACGGTCTGCCAGTCGACCACCGTGAGGGCCCGGTCCGCACCCGCATCGCCGAACAGCATGTTGTCGAGTCGATAGTCGCCGTGCACCAGACCCAGAGGCCGGTCGGACGCGCCTTCGTCAGCCAGGTAGGCGTCAAAACTCTCAACGAGTCGCTCGCAGACGTGGCGCTGCCCCGGCGTGATCAGACCCGCGTACCGGTCGACGAAGGCCGCATACAGACCGGAAATCAGCGCCTGGTTGACCGGCGCCTCACGGTTGAGCCATTCGGCCCGGTTCAGCGCCTCGGCGCCGGGTACCGACCCGTGCATGTGACCGAGTTCGGTGAGCGCCACGGCGGCCTGTTCGGCTGTGGCGCCACGGATCTCGTCACCCACCACGGCGGGCACCGCATCGCCCAGCAGCAGATCGAAGGCACCGGTCTCGGTGTCGATCGCGGCGTGATAACACGGCGCCACGGGCCCGGGCACCAAGGCGGGCGCGATGTCGGTGTAGAACCGCACCTCCCGCTCGTAGAGCCCGAGTGCCAGCCCGGTCTGACGACTGTTGGGATCGGTAGCGGCCACCTTGAGCACCACCGAGGCCGGCCCGGCCGAGTCCCCGGCATAGCTCAGCGCGACGCGGTAGCACTCGCTCATCTGGCCGGTGCCGATCCGCTCGAAAGTGAAAGCGCTGACCTCGCCGGCGCCGAGGGCGGCGGTCAGCCAGTCACAGGTCAGGTCTTCGGGGCGGTCGAGTACGGCTGTCTGAGTCGGTTGCACACAGGCAACCTAGCAGTGTTCCGCGTCACACATGACAGGTGTCAACTAATGGTGTGCCGCCTTGGCATGACCGTGGGCACAGGCGTCCGGCGGGGTGGCCGCCACGTCCAGTGCCGGGTTGCGGTCGAAGAAGCCGAACGGCTTGAGCCAGAACGACACCACGTCCACCGGCATCACCGGCCAGTCCTCCGGACGGGTGATGTGGTGGATGCCGAACACGTACCACAGCACCACGTCGGTGTTGTCGATCGACCGGTCGGCCTTCGTCCACTCGCCCAACCCGGTATCGGTCACCGACTGGTTGACGAACTCCCCCGCCGGCCAGCGCTCGTCCGGTTGGTTCGGGGTGACCCACAGCGTGTGGGCGATGACATTCGCACGCTGAATCACCGGTGAGGCGGGGTCGAACATCGCCGGGATCGCGCCGGTGGGAACCAGCTTGTACGACGGATGGGTCCCGAGGCCGTTGACGACGTTGGTATTGACCACCTTCCAGGCCCGCTGGGTGGCGAAGTTGACGTCCTGTTTGCCCTCCTGCTCGGTGCGCAGCGCCTGATTGCGGACCACTAGCGACAGGCCATACGGATTGTCCGGGCTGATCGGTTCTGCATACGACTCGGTCATGTAGACCGTGTTGTCGGTGCCGTCGACATCCAGATCCAACCGGGCGATCAGGAAGTGCTGATGGAACGGCGCGTAGGTGCGCTCGTCGACCAGCGTGCCGTTCTTCGGCGTCGGCCCGGCCGGGAACGGTGTGGTGACCATGATCCCGGTGGCGCGGACCTCGCACTCGATGTTGCCGTCCTGGTACAGCCGCCAGTACACCAGGTATTCGTAGTTGGCGACGGTGACGTGGAAAGACAGTGTGAGCCTGCGCATCCGGCGTACCTCGGCACCCGCATCGTGGTCGACGTGCTTCCACAGCACGGCGTTGTCTTCCTCGTGGATGCAGATCGCGTTGGTGATGGTGTACGGCTCACCGCTGCTGTTGTGCAGAACCGCATCCAGATAGCGGATCTCACCGAGGCAGTCGCAGCCGAGCTCCAGCGAGGTGGTCATGAATCCCAGACCCCACTCGCCGATGTCGAACGCCGTGCGCCGGTAGTGATCGACCGAGGAGTCCCGATACGGCACCACCATCTCGGCGAACGACATCCGGTGTGCCACCGAACGATCCACGTCTCCATCGCGGTACCGCACGGTGTGCAGGGTCATGCCCTCGCGATGGTTGAACCCGATCCGCAGCGACCAGTTCTGCCACCGCAACAGATTTCCGTCCAAGGTGAACGAGGGGCCCTCCGGCTGCGTGATGTCGAGCGGCTTGAGTGGATCCCGGCGCCATGCCGCCCGGATCCGTTCCGGGATGTGATGCGGCACGTATTCACCCATCACGTCCGGCTTTTCGGAACTGCCGTCATCTTCGACCCGCAGCACTTCCATGCTGTTGATGTCGATCACGCAATGCAGACCGCTGACCGGGTGCGCGTATGGATTGGCGCCGGCGGCCTGCTTGTACCAGGTGTCCGACCAGCCGATCCGCCGGTCACGATATTCGGGTGGCGCCACGGCATCGCCGTAGGTCCAGGTGTCCATGAAGACGTTGTCCAGGTCGGTGATGCCGCGTCTGGCCAGCGCGGCGATCACGTCGGGGTGCCGGCGCAGTACCTCGTCGCATTCGACGAACTCGTCGACGGTGAAATTGGCCTGGACGCCCGGAACATGGTCGAAGTTCTCGACCCGGTCATCGGTCAGCGACACCACGCCCTTGTACGTGGCGTTGGCCGCCCGCTCCAGGCAGATCACGGCCGCCCGCCGGGCCGGTGCAACGCCACCACCGTCGAACGCGGCCAATTCGGCCTTGGACGGCTCCACGAGTTCCACCGAGGCAACCCGCCAGCCCGCACCCACTCCGCGCTCACGCCGCAGTATCGCCGCCACCGCACGAAACTCGTCGGCAGACAGCGGATCCAAGGGGTAATCCACGTCAAATACGCAACCACACCGGAGGATTCCGTGCAGCGAATCGCTCAGAGTTGGATCAAACGAACTCAGCGCTCGGCGAGGGTGAACCCTTCCCAAGCCTGGCGTCGCACCGACCGCGGGTCGTATTCGACGCGGGGCTTACGGTCGAATACGAACACCGCGCGGTCATCGCTGTCATAGGCCGGCCACCCCGGGCCCGGCTCCCCGGACCGGCTGAACTCGCGCCACCGACGCTGCACGTCTCGGCTGACCCGCCGGGCCGACGTGCGGTCCCCCACGGCGGTCAGCAGCGCGCCGTAAGTCGTGTGGTACGTGTCGAACACGGCGAGCAGTTCCATCGCATGCGTCGCACCGAGCCCCGCCCAGTGCAGGGTGCGGGGCGCGTAGTCGTAGCGGTACACGTAGGTGGGTGCATGCTTGCTGTGTGCCTCGGCGATCTGCCACGTGGCCGAGGCGAACGCGAAATCACCACCGAGGCGCACACAGGCCGCGCTGCTCGGATAGTCCGGGTAGGCCGCGACGATCCGACGGCGGTCCTCGGGATCGGTACGGGCGAACAACTTTTCGATCATCGGCTCATTGGTCGGCAGCAGCGGGAGGAACCGGGTGAACAGCCGGCCCTCGTCGGCGTTGTTGCCGACGATCAACGGCACCCGGTGGGCACTGCCCTCGGCCATCGCCGTCACCGGATCGACCGGCAGATACTCCGTGCCGAATGTCGGGCCGACCGGAAACGCCCCCGGCATGTCCGTCTGTCCACGCATGATCAGTGATTCCAGCGCCCGGCCCAGGTCCGCGGGCCTGGCGGACATGAGTGCGGCAGCCGCCGATCCCCCATCGGGACTGACCAATTCGGCGAGCTGATCCGCGAGCCGGGCCGCGGCATCCATGGAGCTGACCATCCCGCTGGCCGGGCTCTCCGAGATCACCTGAGCGAACAGTCCTTCGGCCTCCGGCACCGCGAGCAGTGTCGCGACCGCGTGGGCGCCCGCACTCTCACCGAAGATCGTCACGTTGTCGGGGTCTCCGCCGAACACCGCCACGTTGTCGCGGACCCAACGCAGGGCCAGCACCAGATCACGCAGGAACAGGTTGTCCTCGATCGGATGGTCGGGAGTCGCCAGCGACGACAGTTCGACGCAGCCGAGCATGCCGAGCCGGTAGTTGACCGAGACGAACACACAACCGCGGCGAGCGAGCGCAGCACCGTCGTAGACGGGTGTGGCCGAACTGCCCATGATGTAGCCACCGCCGTGCACGAAGAACATCACCGGCAGCGGACCGTCGGAGTTCGGCTTTTCCGGCGCCACCACGTTGAGGGTCAGGCAGTCCTCGCTCATCGGCTGGTGCTTGCCCACACCGACGAGCGTGTAGCGACGTTGCTGGGGCGCGCAGTAACCGAACCCGTGGCAATAGCGCACACCCGGCCATGGCTCGGCGGGCTCGGGTGCCCGCAGGCGCAGCGGCCCGACCGGCGGTTTGGCGTAAGGGATGGAACGCCAACGATGTACGCCGTCACGCGTGAACCCCTCGACGATGCCGGTACTGATCTTTGCCCGGACAGTCCGCTCGTGCATAGACCGACCGTATCGAACAACACCAGTGGGGGCGGACACGCGGTGGGCGTGGCATGCGACCGCTAGCCTTGCGGGTATGCGAATCGCTGTGACTGTTGGGGCTGCTGTGCTTTTGGCGGCGCTCGTGGCGGCCTGCTCACCGGGAGGGGGGCACGAGACGCAGCCGAACTCGCAGCCCCGGATGTCGATGCCGGCCGGCGCCCCGCACACCAAGATCACCACAACCACCACGACCACCACCTCGCCGCTGCCCACCACGGCGCCGGATCCGGGTACCCCGATGAACCGGGTGATCAAGTGGGTCGAGGCGGGCACCCCGGCCGACCCGTCGGGCTTCCATACGGCAACGCGCGAAGGTCAATCCACCAATCTGGGTGACGATGTCGCGTTCGTCGCTCCTTCGGGCAAGGCCCGCTGCGCCACCGACAAGATGGCCGAAGGCCAATTGGCGTGCCTCATCCAGGCCAGCGGCCTCCCCTCGAAGCCGTCGGACGTCGAGGGTCAGTGGATTCCCGGCTGGGTGGATTTCGGCGGGGAGACCGTGGATATCGGCTCGCTGCACGGAGATCCGGGCCGGTTCAACTACGGGGACGGCGCGGAACTGGCCGCGGGCAAGTCACTGGCCTTCGGCGACTACCGGTGCCGCGCCGACGACACCACCCTGGTGTGCGTCAACTACGCGCACCAGTCCGCGGTGCTGCTGAACTCGTCGGGCGTCGAACCGTTGGGCTGTCTCAAGCCGGTCCCACCGCCGGTGGGCGTCGGGCGTCAGCTCAGCTGCCCGCCCGACTAGCGCCAGCCGTCGGCGGCCTTCGCGGCCTGTAGCAACGCGTCACACAACTGTCGCAGCTCGTCGGCTGCGGCACCCTCGTCCACCGCGATCGCGACATCCTCGGCCGCACACCGGACCTGATACACCCGGTCGGACAGCTGGGCGGCCTCGTCCGCGGAGAGCACCACCGAATCCGGGGCCAGCGAGGTGCCTTTCACCATCGCGCGCTGTTCGTAGGCTCGCTGCCGGCAGGATTGCCTGCAATACTGGCGACGCCGGCCCATCTGCGCATCGGCGACCTCACGACCACACCACCGACAGGGTTGCGGACGATTCTTTCGGTGGTGGTGCGCCATGGGTCCCGACTGTAGACTGCCCGACGCCGCGACCCGCGTATCATCGATGGTCGAGTCGGGAACTTCGCAACGCCGTGCTGCGTTGATACATCCGGACAAACGCCGAACAAGGAGTGTTGACGATGGCTGATCGCGTCCTGAGAGGCAGTCGCCTCGGAGCCGTGAGCTACGAGACCGACCGCAACCATGACCTGGCGCCGCGTCAGGTCGCGCGCTACCGCACCGACAACGGTGAGATATTCGACGTCCCGTTCGCCGACGACGCCGAGATTCCCGGCACCTGGCCCTGCAAGAACGGCATGGAGGGCACCCTGATCGACGGCGACGTGCCGGAGCCCAAGAAGGTCAAGCCGCCGCGTACCCACTGGGACATGCTGCTGGAGCGCCGCTCCGTCGAGGAGCTCGAAGAACTGCTCAAGGAGCGCCTCGACCTCATCAAGACCAAGCGTCGCGGTAGCTGAACCCGATAAAAAACCGCGGCCATGCCCTTGTGGGCATGGCCGCGGTTTTTTCGTCGCCGACTAACTGCGCACCACGCCCCTGGCGCGGTCCAGGCGCCCGCGGATACCCCACTCCGCGACCTTGAACATCGCCTCGCGGATGTTCGAGCCGCTCATCTTGGAGACCCCGAGCTCACGTTCGGTGAACGTGATGGGCACCTCGACCACCTTGAAGCCGTTGTTGATCGCACGCCAGGTCAGGTCGATCTGGAAGCAGTAACCCTTGGAGTCCACCGCGGACAGGTCGATCTTCTCCAGCACCTCCCGCCGGTACGCGCGGTAGCCGGCGGTGATGTCGTGGATACCGACACCCAGCAGCAACCGGGAGTAGGTATTGGCGGTCTTGGACAGCACCAGCCGCCGAACGGGCCAGTTGCGTACCGTGCCGCCGGAGACATAGCGCGAACCGATGGCCAGGTCCGCACCGGCGTCGACCGCGTCCAGCAGCCGGCTCAATTCCTCCGGCGCGTGACTGCCGTCGGCGTCCATCTCGACCAGGACCGAGTACCCGCGGCCCAGCCCCCAGGCAAAGCCGGCCAGATAGGCCGCACCCAGACCCGCTTTGCTGGTCCGGTGCATCACGTGCACACGATCCGGGTCGGCCAGTGCCAATTCATCGGCCAGCTTGCCGGTGCCGTCGGGGCTGCCGTCGTCGACCACCAGGATGTGCACCTCGGGGCTGGCGTGATGAACACGCCCGACGATCAGCGGCAGATTCTCCCGCTCGTTGTAGGTGGGAATGATCACCAGGGTGCGCTGACTCGGGCGTTCACCGTCCCGGCGAGGGCTGGATTCCCCCGGCCGCTTCGCTCCGTCACCAGGGACTGTCATGTGGCTCCTTCATCGTCGCGGGCCTTCGCCGGTGCGACGCCTCATTCTTTGCACGAACCCTCCATTGTGCAGTATTGCGGCGAGCAACGCCCCAAATCCAATCGTGACCAGCGCCACCTGCAAAGCCGGCCCCCACTCGGTGGCGGGTGTCAGCTCGGTTTTCAGCCTGACCTGGCTGTCCAGATAGGCGGGCTGGAAGAACTCGGTGCGAGCCAGCTCACGTCCGTCCGGCGCGATCACGGCACTGATCCCGGTGGTCCCGGCCACCACGACGTACCGATCGTGCTCGACGGCCCGCAGTTTGCCGAACGCCAACTGCTGCGCACTCATGCTCTCGTCGAACGTCGCATTGTTGGTGGGCACCGTCAGCACCTGCGCGCCGCTGAGCACCGACTCCCGCGCGGCCCGGTCGAAGATCACCTCCCAGCAGGTGGTCACCCCGATCGGCACTCCCGCGGCGTGGACGACGCCGTTACCCTCACCCGGCACGAAGTAGCCGGCCCGGTCCGCATATGACGACAGGTGTTTGAAGAAGCTGCGCCACGGCAGGTACTCGCCGAACGGCTGCACGATCTTCTTGTCGTGGCGCTCCCCCGGCCCGTGTTCCGGATCCCAGACGATCACGGTGTTGGTGGCGACCGGGTTGTCCGCGGTGTAACCGTCGGCCTTGGTGACGGTTCCCACGAGGATCGGCGCGCCGATGGCGTCGGCGGCGGCGGTGATCTGAGCCGCGGCGTCGGCGTTGGCCAACGGGTCGATGTCGGAGGCGTTCTCGGGCCACACCACGAACATCGGCTGCGGGGCCCTGCCCGCGCGGACGTCGTCGGCCAGCTGCTGCGTCTCTTTCACGTGGTTGTCGAGCACCGCACGGCGCTGGGCGTTGAACTCCAGTCCGAGCCTGGGCACATTGCCCTGCACGGCGGCCACGGTGACGGTCTGCTCATCGCCCGCGCCGGTCCCGGAATGACGAACCTGCGGCCACAACAGTGCGGTGGACAGCAGAACCACCGTGATGCTCAGGCCGGGCAGCATGACCGCAGGCGCGGGGAAGCCCGGCTTGTGCCCGTGACGCCACCAGTGCGCGATCTCCAGTGCCAGCAGCGTCGCGCTGAAGCCGACGAGCGCCACCGCGAACGACAGGACCGGGGCGCCGCCCCAGCGCGCGATGGCGAGCAGTGGTCCGTTGGTCTGGCCGAATCCGACCACGCCCCAGGGAAATCCGCCGAACGGCACGGTCGACTTGAGCCACTCCTGGGTACTCCACAGCGCCGCGAACCACAACGGCCATCCGGGTAATCGCCTGACCACGACCGCCGACAGGCCGAAGAACCCGCAGAACACGGCCTCCATGGCGGCCAGGGCCAGCCAGGGCACCGCACCGACTAGACCGCTGATCCACGGCAGTAGCGGGATGTAGAAGGCCAGCCCGAACAGGAATCCGTAGCCGAAGCCGCCGGCGAGGGTCGTGGACCGCAGCGTCAGCACCCAGCCGATCAACGCCAGCCCGACAAAGGCCGCCCACCACCAGCCGGTGGGTGGGTAGCTCAGGCACAACCCGAGTCCGCCGCCGACCGACGCGCTCAACTGCGCCCACCGCGCCGCGGCGGCGCGGCCAAACCGCGACGCCCGGACGGTCACCACGGACCAGCGGTCCGGCGTGCCCGCCGCGGTCAGGCGATACCCGCGGTCCTCGGGTTCGTCATCGGGATCGATGTCGGCCACCGGATCGCCGGTGACGTCCTCATCCAGTTCGCCGAAGGACTCGTCGTCGAGCTCGTCGAGTTCTGCCAGTTCGTCTTCCTCGATGGCCGGGATCACGTCGGTGGTCTCGTTGGGTCGCGGGCGGCCCAAACCATCCGGCCGCGGCGCCCGGGAGCGCTCGGATCGGTCTCGCGGACGGTCACTGCCCATGAATGACGACACCCCGGTGGACGGTCTGACGGCAGCGCGGCAGGTCCGCGTCGGCGGCCAGCCGCGGCAGTGCGGGAACGCGTGACCGCGGGTCGGTGGACCAACGTTGGACGGCGTTTGCCGGTGCGCTGACCTCCAGATCGTCGGCATCCCACACCGCATAACTGGCAGCGGCCCCTGGCGTCAGCGTTCCGGTGACACCGTCGCGGACCCCACCGGCCCGCCAGCCCCCACGAGTGGCCGCAGCGAACGCTGCCCGAGCCGAAATGGCGCTGCCTGCGCTGCGGTGTGACACCGCCGCACGCACGGTCTGCCAGGGATTCATGCTGGTGACCGGGGTGTCTGAGCCGAAGGCAAGGGGCACGCCTTCGGATGCTAACAGCGCAAACGGGTTGAGCCGGTGAACTCGGTCAAGCCCGAGACGCTGGGCGTACATGCCGTCTTCGCCGCCCCACAGGGCATCGAAGATGGGTTGCATGCTGGCCATCACACCCCAGGCGCCCAACTGGGCGGCCTGCTCGGCGTTGACCATCTCCAGATGCTCCAGGCGGTGACCGCAGCGGGCCACGGCCGGGCCACCCAGCCGCTGCGCCACAGCCTCGAATCCCTCGACGACCGCGGCGACGGCGGCATCGCCGATCACGTGGAACCCGGCCGGGATTCCGGCCTCCGTGCATGCCTGCAGATGTGTGGTGATGGCACCGACGTCGAGATAGGAATTGCCGCAGGTGTGGGGTGCGTCGTGGTAGGGCTCGTGCAGCCACGCGGTGCGTGAGCCGAGAGCGCCGTCGACGAACAGGTCTCCGGCCAGCCCCCGCGCGCCCGTCTCGGCAATCAGGTGGCGGGCATGTTCGGCGTCGCGGGCCGGCTCGCCCCAATATCCGACGACCTCTACTCCGTGCTCCAGCGCACGCAGCTCCTGCCAGTCCAGCAGGCCGCCGATCTGCGGGCCTGCGCATTCGTGGACCGCGGCGATGCCCATCCCGGCGGCGTGGTCGAGCGCCTCGACGCGGGCGTCGTGCCGTTGCTGCGCGGTCAGCTGTTCACGCGCCGCTGCACGCACCAGGTGATGCGCCTCGGCGCTCAGCGGGCGCTGCGGATCGAACCCGGCGGCCTCGGGCAGCGCGGGCACCAACCGGCGCAGCGCGGTGGTGGCGGCGGCGGAATGCACATCGACGCGGGCGAGATAGGCGGGACGGTCTCCCAGGACGCCGTCGAGGTCCTCGGTGCTGGGGCCGGTGCGTTCCGGCCAGCCCGACTCGTCCCAGCCGTGCCCCCACACCGGCCCGTCCGGATTCCGGCGGGCGTATTCGTCCACCAGTCGCAGGCAGTGCGCCAACGAGGTGGCCCCACGCAGGTCCAGGCCGCGCAGATTCAGCCCGGTGGCGGTCAGGTGGACGTGGCTGTCGACGAACGCCGGGGCGACGAACCCGCCGTCGAGGTCGATCACCTCGGCATCGGGAAACTGTGACCGGCCGACGTCGTCGGTACCCAGCCACGCCACTACTCCGCCGCGCACGGCGAATGCCGTCGCGTCGGGATAGCTGGGGCTGTGGATACGCCCGTTGATCAGGAGAGTGGTCAAGCTGTTTCGGCTGGCGGTCAGGCCTGGGGAGGCAGACGGTACGGATCGACGTCGTTGACGTCGATTACTTCGCCGTCAATGTAGTCGCCTGTCCCCCGTCGAAAATCGGCGGCACCGGTCGCTGCACCGAAACCGGCGGGGGCGGCAACGATGAGCGGCACCCGCCGGGCGACCAGGCCCGTGAGCACCGGCCGTGCGGCCGCCCGCGTGGGCGGCAACAGCAACAGTGCGCCGACGACCGAGCTGGCCAGTCCGGGAATCACCACCAACACGGTGCCCAGCGCCACCAGCAGGCTGTCGGACACCGTGCCCTGGGGATCGGACAGGCCACCTGACAGGCCCGCACGCAACCGGCGGATGTGCCGGTTGAGCTGCGAACCCGCCAACACCAGCCCGATCACGAACGAGGCCAGCAGCAAGAGCACGGTGTAGCCGAACCCGATGGTCGCCACCAGGGCGACCATCACCGCCATCTCTACGAGGAGATAGATCAGAAACAGCCGCTTTGCCATGCCAGGTCAACGATCGGGCGGGCGGTTCGGTTCCGGAGCGGGTGCCGGTGCGTCGGCGGCACGCACCTCGATCGCGCTGTGCACCTTGTCGATGCCGCCGCGCAACAGGGCCCGCGGCACGAAGTACCAGACGTGGTTCCAGTACCGCTTGATGATCGCCTCGAACACCCGCCGGGTCTCGGACTTCGGCAGGTTGTGCGCCACCGCCTCCACCGGATCGCCCTTCGGAGCGCCGAGCACACCGCATTTCTGGATCGTGACCCGCGGGGTGTTGTTGATGCGCTTGGTCTTCCACGATCCGTCGTCGGTGATGATCAGCAGCTTGTCACCGTCCGGGACGCCCCACACCGCGGTCGGCTTGGGCTTGCCGGTCTTGGTAAAGGTGGTCAGCAGCAGGTACTTCTCGCGGTAAACGTCCTCGAAGGTAGGTGCCATGAGACTCAGTTCACCGGTTTGAGCAGAAGCGAAACGTTGTTCTGCATGCCGCCGCGCAGCTTGGAGAAGACGTTGAACGTCTTGCCCAGCAGGCCGTACCGCTTGCCGATCGCATCGTAGGTGGCGCCGTTGGCCGATTTGGGCAGGATCTCCGCGACGGCCTCCACCGCCTCACTCTTGGGATTGCCACGCACGTCACAGGCCGCGAGGGTGACCCGCGGCGTGTTGCGGATCCGTTTGACCTTCCAGGATGTTTCCTGCGTGATCACCACCAGCCCGTCAGGTGACGGCGCGGCCCAGATGGCGGTCGGCTTGGGCCGCCCGTCCTTGGTGAACGTGGTCAGCAGAACGTAGTTGGCCTTGGCGACATCGGCGAAGGTGAGAGCCATGCTGCCCAATCTAAGCCAACAGGTCGGCGGGCGTTGACTCTGCGAACAGGGCGCAAATGTGCGAGAACGGTGCGCCCTGGGCGCAGAGTCAGCGCGGTCAGCCCTCGAGTTCGCCCTCGGTTTCCAGCAGCACCTGACGCAGCCCGTCCAAGGTGGCCTGCTCGGGCTCGGCCCACATGCCACGCCCCGCAGCCTCAAGGAGTCGCTCGGCCATGCCGTGCAGCGCCCACGGGTTGGACTCCGACATGAACTTGCGGTTCTCGTCGTCGAGAACGTATTCGGCCGAGAGCCGTTCGTACATCCAGTCGGCCATCACGTGCGCGGTGGCGTCGTAGCCGAACAGATAGTCGACCGTGGCCGCCATCTCGAAGGCACCCTTGTAGCCGTGCCGGCGCATTGCCGTGATCCAGCGCGGGTTAACCACCCGGGCCCGGAACACCCGGTTGGTCTCCTCTGACAGCGTGCGGGTGCGGACGGCATCTGGGCGGGTGTTGTCACCGATGTAGGCCGCCGGGGCCTGTCCGGTCAGTGCCCGCACGGTGGCGACCATGCCGCCGTGATACTGGAAGTAGTCGTCGGAATCGGCGATGTCGTGTTCGCGGGTGTCGGTGTTCTTGGCCGCCACCGCGATTCGCCGGTAGGCCCGGTTCATGTCATCGGCGGCGGGGGCTCCGTCGAGTCCGCGACCGTAGGCGAATCCGCCCCAGGCGGTGTACACCTCAGCCAGGTCGGCGTCGTCGCGCCAGTTGCGGCTGTCGATCAGCTGCAGCAGACCGGCCCCGTAGGTTCCCGGCTTGGAACCGAAAATCCTTGTGGTGGCTCGCCTTTGATCGCCGTGTTCGACCAGGTCGGCCTGCGAGTGGGCACGAACGTAGTTGTCCTCGACCGGCTCGTCGAGGCCCGCCACCAATGCCACGGCGTCGTCGAGCATGGTGACCACGTGGGGGAAGGCGTCGCGGAAGAACCCCGAGATGCGCACCGTGACGTCGATGCGTGGTCGGCCGAGTTCTGCCAGGTCGATCGGCTCCAGGTTGACGACCCGGCGGGACGCGTCGTCCCACACCGGCCGCACTCCCAGCAGGGCGAGCACTTCGGCGATGTCGTCACCGGCCGTGCGCATGGCCGAGGTACCCCACACCGACAGCCCGACCGATTGCGGCCAGCGGCCGTAGTCGGTCCGGTAGCGGTCCAGAAGTGAATCCGCCATCGCCACACCGGTTTCCCAGGCCAGCCGCGACGGAACCGCCTTGGGGTCCACCGAGTAGAAGTTGCGGCCGGTGGGCAGCACGTTGACCAGTCCGCGCAACGGCGAGCCGGACGGCCCGGAGGCAATGAAGCCGCCGGCCAGGGCGCGCAGCACCTGGTCGATCTCCGCTTCGGTACCGGCCAGCCGGGGCACCACCTCGGTCGCGGCGAAGCGCAGGATGCGGGCCACCTCGGGATTGTCGGTGATGCGGTCCACTGCGGAAGCGTCCCAACCGGATTCCTGGAGCGCGGCCACCAGCTCGCGGGCACCGGCCTCGGCGGCGTCGACGGCCGCGCGGTCGTCACTGCCGTCCTCGGTCAGGCCCAGCGCCTGACGCAACCCGGGAACCGTCTGCTCGCCGCCGAACAGCTGCCGGGCCCGCAGGATGGCCAGCACGAGATCGAGTTCACCTGGGCCGGTGGGCTTCTGACCCAACACATGCAGACCGTCGCGAATCTGGACATCCTTGATCTCGCACAGCCAGCCGTCCACGTGCAGCAGCATGTCGTCGAAGGATTCCTCGTCGGGACGATCCTCCAGACCCAGATCGTGGTCCATCTTGGCCGCGCGCATCAGCGTCCAGATCTGCTGGCGGATCGCCGGCAGCTTGCCGGGGTCCAGCGCAGAGACTGTGGAGTGCTCGTCGAGCAGCTGTTCGAGTTTGGCGATGTCACCGTAGGTTTCGGCGCGCGCCATCGGCGGGATGAGGTGGTCGATCAGGGTGGCGTGCGCCCGGCGCTTGGCCTGGGTGCCCTCCCCCGGATCGTTGACGAGGAAGGGGTAGATCAATGGCAGGTCCCCGAGTGCGGCGTCGGTGCCGCAGGCCGCGCTCATACCCAGCGTCTTGCCCGGCAGCCATTCCAGGTTCCCGTGCTTCCCCAGGTGCACCACGGCGTCCGCACCGAACGAACCCGGGAACGACTTGTCCAGCCAGCGGTAGGCGGCCAGATAGTGGTGGCTGGGCGGCAGGTCGGGGTCGTGGTAGATGGCCACGGGGTTCTCCCCGAAGCCGCGCGGCGGCTGAACGATCAGCACCACGTTGCCGGCCTGGATGGCCGCGATGACGATCTCTCCGTCGGGATCGCGACTGCGGTCGACGAACAGCTCTCCCGGTGGCGGGCCCCAGTGCTCGGCGACCGCATCGGATAGCTCGGCAGGCAGCGTGGCGAACCAGGCCCGGTAATCCTTTGCCGGGACCCGGATCGGGTTGGCGGCCAGGGCCTCGTCGGTCAACCAGTCCGGGTCCTGACCGCCGCGCTCGATCAGAGAGTGGATCAGGGCATCCCCGTCGCCAGAGTCGACGATTGTGGCAAGGTCGCCGGGCGCTCCGGTGTCGCCGATGTCGTACCCCGCATCGCGCATCGTGCGCAGCAGTGCGACCGCGCTGGCCGGGGTGTCCAGACCGACGGCATTGCCGATGCGGGCGTGCTTGGTGGGATAGGCCGAAAACATCACGGCCACTCTCTTTTCCGCAGCCGGGATGGCTCGCAACCGAGCGTGCCGTACGGCCAGGCCGGCCACCCGCGCACAACGCTCGGGGTCGGCGACGTAGGAGATCAACCCTTCGGAATCGATCTCCTTGAAGGAGAACGGCACGGTGATGATGCGCCCGTCGAACTCGGGAACGGCGACCTGGGTTGCCACGTCCAGTGGCGACATGCCGTCGTCGTTATCCGACCACTGATCCCGCGAACTGGTCAGACACAGGCCCTGCAGGATCGGAATATCCAGTGCGGCAAGGTGAGCGACGTTCCATGAATCGTCGTTACCGCCGGCACCGACTGTCGCCGGGGTGGCGCCGCCGGCAGCGAGCACTGTGGTGACGAGCGCATCGGCGGTGCCCAGCAACTCGAGGAGTTCGGGTTCGGCGGTGCGCAGGGAGGCGCAGAACACCGGCAGCGCCCGGCCGCCGGCCTGCTCGACGGCGTCACACAATGCCTCGACGTAGCCGGTGTTTCCGGCGAGTTGCTGGGCGCGGTAATACAGCACGGCCACGGTCGGACCGGCGGCGTCGGTGGCGGCGCGCTCGAGGACACCCCAATTCGGAGTGCTCACCGGCGCCGCGAAACCGAATCCGGTCATCAGCAAGGTGTCGGACAGGAAGGAATGCAGGTTCGCGAGGTTTTCCAGACCGCCCTGGGCCAGATAGATGTGGGTCTGCAGGGCCGCACCCTGCGGGGCGGTCGAATGCCCCATCAGCTCGGCGTCGGGCGACTGCTCGCCGCTCACCACGATGGTCGGCAGGCCGCTCGACACCACGGTGTCGATGCCGTCCTGCCAGGCTCGGCACCCACCGAGGATCCGGATCACCGCGATGTCGGCACCCTCGAGGAGCTCCGCGAGCTCACCGCTGACCAGCCGCGACGGGTTCGCCCAGCGGTACCGCGCCCCACTGGCGCGGGCAGTGATCAGATCGGTGTCCGAGGTCGACAGCAGCAGGACGGTGGGCGTAGCGGCATCGTTTGCGGCGGTCGAAGCGGCGGCGTCAGAAGGGTGGGACACCCCCCATTCGTACCGCACCGGCTACCCGATCGGGGCAGCCGGTGCGGTACGAATCAGCAACGTTCAGGGTTGGGTTTCGCCGAACCGGTCGTGCCACGACTGCCGGTAGGGCCGGCCCGGCGTCGCAACGAGCACCAGCACGAGCACGGCGAATGCACCGAAGGCGAGCATGGATCACTCCTTTCGTCAGAGCCTCTGTCAAGCTGTTCAACTTCCCGGTACCGGTGGTCCCGGAAATTCCCCTAAACGGTACGTCCGGCGGCGTCGAAAATGGCCGATCTGTAAGCGACCGAACAGGTTTCCGCACCTATGACGGATGTCACAACACCGGCCGAAAGTAGGATGGACTGCGAGATGACCAGAACCCGCGACAACGACGCCTGCCCCGGCGCACTGACGGTGCACCAGGCCGCCGACGGCGCCCTGGTGCGGGTTCGGCTCCCCGGCGGCATGATCAGCTCGACGCAATTGACCGCAATGGCCGACGTCGCCGAGCAGTTCGGCTCTCCGGCAATGGAACTCACCTCGCGCGGCAACATCCAGATCCGGGCGTTGACCGACACCGACGGGGCGGCCACCGTGCTGGCCGACGCCGGGCTTCTGCCATCGCCGACCCACGAGCGGGCCCGCAACATCGTCGCCTCACCCCTGTCCGGACGTTCGGGCGGCATCATCGACGTCCGCCCACTGGTCACCGAACTCGACAACGCCATCCAGGCCGACCCGGCGCTGGCCGCGCTGCCGGGCAGGTTCTGGTTCAGCCTCGACGACGGCCGCGGCGACATGTCCGGGATCGACGCCGACGCCGGGGTGCACGCGCTGGACGACGGCACGTGCGCACTCCTGCTGGCCGGCCGTGACACCGGGGTACGACTCGACATCGGTGACGCGACGACCACCCTCATCGAGGTGGCCAGACGGTTCCTCGACATCCGCGGAAAGGCCTGGCGGATAACCGAACTCGACGACCATTCGGCGCTGTTGGACGGTCTGGACGTCACTGCCCCGGCGGGCGCCACCTGGCCGCCGACAGTGCAACCGCCCGTCGGCTGGATTCAGCAGAACGACGGCCGCATCACTCTGGGCGCCGGACTGCCCCTGGGTGTGTTGCCGGCCCGGACCGCCCACTTCCTGGCTGCGATCGAGTCGCCACTGGTGATCACCCCGTGGCGCTCGGTGCTGGTGTGCGACGTCGGCGAAGGTGAAGCGGACATGTCGCTTCGTGTGCTCGCGCCACTGGGACTCGTGTTCGACCAGAACTCGCCGTGGCTGCGGGTCAGCGCCTGCACCGGCAGCCCCGGATGCGCCAAGTCGATCGCCGATGTGCGCGGCGACGCGGCCGAGGCGGTCGACAACCCCACGGAGACGCACCGGCACTTCGTGGGCTGCGAGCGGGCCTGCGGCAGCCCACCCACCGCCGAGGTCCTGATCGCTACTGAGGACGGATACCGGCTGCGTATCGCGCCCCCGTAGGGTATGCGGGTGCTCGACTACATCCGTGACGCCGCCGAGATCTACCGGCAGTCATTCGCGACGATCCGTGCCGAGTCGAACCTGTCGCGCTTCCCCGACGATGTGTCGCGGGTGGTCGTCCGGCTGATCCACACTTGCGGCCAGGTCGACGTCGCCGATCACGTCTCCTACTCCGACGATGTCGTGACCAGGGCACACGCCGCCCTCGCCGCTGGCGCCCCGGTGCTGTGCGACTCGTCGATGGTCGCGGCCGGGATCACCCGCTCGCGACTGCCCGCCGACAACGAAGTCGTCTCACTGGTGGCCGATCCGCGCGCCCCGGAGCTGGCAGCAAAGTTGGGATTCACCCGGTCGGCGGCCGCCGTCGACCTGTGGGCCGACCGCCTCGGCGGGGCGGTCGTGGCGATCGGCAACGCGCCGACAGCACTGTTCCGGCTGCTGGAACTGCTCGACGAGGGTGCGCCCGTGCCGGCCGCGGTGCTGGGCGGGCCTGTCGGTTTCGTCGGGTCGGCGCAGTCCAAGCAGGAACTGGTCGAGCGCCCGCGTGGCATGTCCTATCTGGTGGTGACCGGCCGGCGCGGTGGCAGCGCCATGGCCGCGGCCGCCGTCAATTCGATTGCGAGTGAGCACGAGTGAGCACAACGGCGTCAGAACGTGAAACCCGGGGCACCCTGTACGGCGTCGGGCTAGGCCCGGGCGATCCGGAACTTGTGACGGTCAAGGCGGCCCGCCTGATCGGTGCGGCGGACGTGGTGGCCTACCACAGCGCCAAACACGGTCACAGCATCGCCAGGGGCATCGCCGAGCCCTACCTGCGCGAAGGTCAGCTAGAGGAACACCTGGTCTACCCCGTCACCACGGAGACCACCGAGCACCCCGGCGGGTACGTCGGCGCGATGGAAGATTTCTATGCCGCCGCGGCCGAGCGCATCGCCGCGCACCTGGAGGCCGGCCGCGACGTGGCCCTGCTGGCCGAGGGCGATCCGCTGTTCTACAGCTCCTACATGCACATGCACACCCGGCTGACCGAGCGATTCCATGCCGTCATCGTTCCCGGTGTCACCTCGGTGAGCGCGGCCTCGGCCGCCACGGGCACTCCGCTGGTGCAGGGCGACGACGTGTTGACGATCCTGCCCGGCACACTGCCCACCGCAGAGCTGGAACGCCGCCTGGCCGACACCGACGCCGCCGTCGTGCTCAAGCTGGGCCGTTCGTACACCCGGGTGCGGGAAGCCCTGGAGTCGACCGGACGACTCGACGAGGCGTACTACGTCGAGCGGGCCAGCACCGACCGGCAGCGGGTGTCGCCGGCGGCCGAGGTGGGCGGCGACGGCGCCACGGACGTCAAGGTGCCGTACTTCTCCCTGGCCATGGTGCCCGGCCGGTCACGTTCCACCACACCTCAGGGCAGTGTCGTGGTCGTCGGCCTCGGACCGGGCGACTCGGACTGGATGACCCCGCAGAGCCGCCGCGAACTGTCCGCCGCCACCGACCTGATCGGCTACGGCCCGTATCTCGATCGGGTCGGGGCCCGCGCCGGGCAGCACCATCACCCCAGCGACAACACCGACGAGCCGGCCCGCGCGCAGCTGGCCTGCAAGCTGGCCCAGGAGGGCCGGACGGTTGCGGTCGTGTCCTCCGGCGATCCCGGCGTATTCGCCATGGCCACCGCGGTGCTCGAGGAAGCCAAGCAGTGGCCCGGCGTCGAGGTCCGGGTGATCCCCGCGATGACGGCCGCGCAGGCGGTCGCCAGCCGGGTGGGCGCCCCGCTCGGCCACGACTACGCGGTGATCTCGCTGTCCGACCGGCTCAAGCCGTGGGACGTGATCGCCGAGCGTCTCACCGCCGCGGCCAAGGCCGATCTGGCGCTGGCGATCTACAACCCGGCCTCCAAGACGCGGACCTGGCAGGTGGGCGCCATGCGCGAGTTGCTGCTGGAGTACCGCGATCCGAGTACCCCGGTGGTCGTCGCACGGGCCGTCTCCGGCGCCGAGCCGGGCCCGGGCGAACGGGTGTCCGTCGTCCGACTCGCCGATCTGGATCCCGCCCAGGTGGACATGCGCACGATGTTGATCATCGGCTCGTCGCAAACGCAGTGGTACAGCGGCTCGGCGGCCGGTGACACCACCGAGGACCGGGTGTTCACCCCGCGCCAGTACCCCGGCTGAGCTCATCGACTGACGCGCGTCGAGATTCATTGACAGCTGTCAGTAGGACCGATAGTGTCCGGCGTCACACCCGTTCGAAATGGGAGGGCCGGCCACCATGCCGACGGCACCACAGGACGCACCCGCGCGGTCACCGGTCGACCGTCGGCAACCCCAACGCAGCGATCAGCGCCGCACCGCGATCCTGGAGGCGCTCAACGAGCACCTGCAGAAGACCGGGTTCGACGCGCTGAACATCGCCGAGGTGGCACGCCAGGCCGGGGTGGGTCGATCCGCGTTCTATTTCTATTTCGAGAACAAGGCAGCCGCCGTCGCAGCCTTGGTCGAGCCCATGTACGACGCGTTGTTCGCCGCCAACAACATCCTGGCCGACGCGACCCGGCCACCCCGAGACCGCGTCCACGACACCATCGAGGCCGTGCTGCGGACAGCCGAGGATCATCGCTACCTGGTGCAAGCGATGTTGGAGGCGCGGGGATCCAGCGGGGCGGTTCGTGATCTGTGGGACCAGGCGCGCGAGTCCTTCGTCCCCACCGTCTCCACCGTGATCACCGCCGAACGCGCCGCAGGCCGGGCGCCCGACGGCGCCGATCCGGTGGTACTCGCGAGCCTGCTGATCGAGTTCAACGATCGACTGGTCGAACGATTCGTCCTCGGTGGACCGCTGTCGCGACAACAACTATCGGAAGGTGCTGAGGCAATGTGGATGGGCTCGATCTACGGGACGATTCGATGACCGCGGCGGGTTCCATCCCCATGTCCATCCCGGGCAAACCTGCCGAGGTGACCGCCGGATGGTTGTCGAAGGTCCTTGGTGCCGAAGTGGATTCGGTACAGACCGCACCGATCGGCACGGGCCAGACCGGTGCCACCTACCGGGTGTCGGTCACCTACCGCGACGACGATGTTCTTCCGGGTACGTTCGCGGTCAAGCTGCCGTCACAGGACGAGACGGTGCGCGACCGCGTCACCATCGGGTACCGCTCAGAGCATGCGTTCTACACCAATGTCGCCGACCACGTACAGATCCCGGTCCCACAGTGCCACCATTGCGAGATCGCCGGAGAGGGCACCGATTTCGTCCTGCTCCTCGCCGATATGGCGCCGGCCGAGCAGGGTGATCAGATCGCCGGCTGCACCCCGGCCGAGGCCACGCTGGCAGTCCTGGCACTCGCCGACCTGCACGGGCCGACGTGGGCCGACCCGCGGTGGGCCAACTTTCCCGGTATCGCCATGCCCAAGCCGGAGCCCGACTCCGCCAAGGGATTCGGTGACGTCGCCAAGATGGCCGCCGACATCACGCTGGACAAGATCGGCGCACGCCTGAGCACCGAGGACCAGGACACCATGCGTGCCGCGATGTCGGTCGTCACCCCGTGGCTGTTGGCCGAACCGGACCGGTTCGCGATCCTGCACGGCGACTACCGCCTGGACAACATGCTGTTCGACCCCGACCGGACCCGGATCACCGTGGTGGACTGGCAGACTCTCGGCTCCGGCCTGCCCGCTCGCGACCTGTCGTACTTCACCGCGACCAGCCTGGATCCGACCGTCCGGGCTGCCGCCGAAGCCGACCTCGTCACGGCCTACCACGACCGGCTACTGTCCCACGGTGTCACCGGTTATGACCGCGAAACCTGTTGGCAGGATTACCGTTTGGGCATGCTGCAGGCGCCGCTGATCACGGTGCTGGGCACCGCGTTCGCCAGTTCCACCGAGCGCGGCGACGACATGATGGTGGTGATGGCCCAGCGCGGCTGCCAGGCCATCCGCGAACTCGGCACGCTCGATCTGATCAACGTCTGACCGGCGGTCCCGTGACCCGGGTGCCAGGGGTGACGCGGGCAATCCCCCGCACGATCCGAGGCATCCGCCGTGCCATCACCGCCATGGCCTGATCCGATCGACGCATCGTGGGCCTCGGACCAGGCGTGGGCACCGCGGCCAGCTCCGCTTCGGGCGTTCCGGCCCGCGCGCCGTGGCGATCGACCGCCAGGAGCCGCCAGGTGCCCGGCACCCCACGCAGCTGGACGTCGCCGCGGTCCTGGAAGCCGGTTCCCGAGCCCACGACGAGATCGCGGACGGTGCTCGACACCAGGATCTCCCCCGCGCCGGCCAACCCGAGGATGCGCGCCGCGATGTGGACGGCGATTCCCCCGATATCGCCGTCCAGCAGCTCGCATTCGCCGGTGTGGATGCCGGCGCGGATCTCGATGCCCATGGTCTCGGTCTGATCGCGCAGCGCCTCGGCGCAGCGGATCGCCTGTGTCGGGCCGTCGAATGTGGCGAGGTGTCCGTCACCGGTGCTCTTCACCACGACACCACCGAATCGACCGGTCAGGTCACCGGTGATCTCCCCCATCCGATGCAGCACCGCCCGCCACCGCTCGTCACCGGTGGCCGCGGCGTGTTGGGTGGAGGCCACCATGTCGGTGAACAGCACCGTGCGCAGCGCCCGGTGCGACTGCGACGGTGCGGCATGGCTGCCGGTGAGGAATTCCTCGATCTTGCTGGTGATCTCGTCGGGGTTGGCAATCCAGGGCGCATGGTCGGTGCCGTCCACCTCGAACAGCCGCGCACCCGGAATGCGGGCGGCGATATACCGCCCGCCCTGGATCGGGACCAGATCGCCGGTGGCATGGATGACCAGAGTCGGCGCGGTGATCGTCGACAGGACCGACCGCACATCGATCCGGAACAGTGCCCCCAGCGTGGCCCGGGCCATTCCCGGGCTGGCACTCATCCGCTCGACCATCCCGAGCTGGCGCACCGAACCGGCGTCCGGAAGCAGGAGTTTGAGTGCCGCACCGGTACCCCACAGAGAGGTGCTGGCGCGGCCGAATTCCTGAAAGGTGGCGAGCTGCCGGGTCGAGGGCGTGTAGTCCTCGCCCATCTCGGTGAGAATCCGCGCGTGCAGCTCGGACGGGTCACGGTCGAAGTCAGCCCACTCGGTGATACCGAAGTACGCGAAGGTGCCGGCGAGGATGAGGGCCTGGGTGCGTTCGGGCCGGGTCGCCGCGAACAGCATCGCCGCGGGTCCGCCCTCGCTCAACCCGAACAGCACCGCACGGCCGAACCCCGCGGCATCCATCACGGCCTCGATCTCGGCCGCCCGTTCGTCGAGCGTGCGTACCTGCGGGACGGGATCCGAAAGCCCGACGCCGGCCTTGTCGTACAGCAGGACCCGGCAGAACGTCGAGATCCGCTCCATGAAGGCCTCGAACTCGGGCATCGTCCAGAACAGCTCCAGATGGCTGACGAACGAACCGGCGTAGACAAGGTCGACGGGCCCGTCTCCGAATACCTGGTAGGCGAGACTCAGACCGCCGCACGGTGCATATGACGTCTCCGCCACGTTCGGAGCCTACTGCTGCGGGGTGCCTCAGCCTGCGGTTTTGGCTCTAACCCAGCCCGCAGCCTCGGCGACCGTGGCGACCGTCTGCACGCCGGGTGGGAGTGCCGGCCGGTCCACCATCACCACCGCCACGCCCGCCGACTCGGCCGCCCGCAGTTTGGGCTCGGTCATCGCACCGCCGCTGTTCTTGGTCACCAACGCATCGATGCGGTGCTCCCGCAGCAGTGCCAGTTCCCCGTCGTAGTCATACGGCCCGCGGGACAGCAGCAGTTCGTGATCGGCAGGCAGCGTGTCGGAGTCGGGCGGCGTGACGGCCCGGATCAGGAACCAGGCGTCGATGCCTTTGAACGCCCGGGTGCCGGATCTGCCGGTGGTGAGGAACACCCGCGCATAGCCGTTGGCCGCCACCGTTTCGGCGGCTTCGGTGTCCGATCCCACCACGATCGCCGCTCCTGGGGCCCAGGCCGGCCGGGCCAGGACCAGATGCGGCACGCCGAGTTCGGCGCACACCTGTGCCGCGTGCGCGGTGATGGTGGCGGCGAACGGGTGGGTGGCATCGACAACCGCCTCGACACGCTCCTCGACCAGCCAGCGCCGCATACCGTCCACACCGCCGAACCCGCCGATGCGTACCGGACCGACCGGCAGCGCCGGGTCGGGGACCCGCCCGGCCAGCGAGCTGATCACCTCGACCTCCGGGTGTAGCGCCGCGGCCAGGGCTCGAGCCTCCCCGGTGCCACCGAGCAGCAGGACTTTCATCAGTGGGTGGCCCCGCGACGCCGATCCGACGAGTACAGGTAGCTGTCGGAGAACCCTTCCGCGGCAAGGACATCGCCGACGACGATGACCGCGGTTTTGGTCACCTCGGCGGCATGCATCTTCTCGGCGATGTCGGCGAGCGTGCCGCGCAGCACGATCTCCTGCGGCCAGCTGGCGAATGCCACGACCGCACACGGGGTTTCGGGGCGATACCCGCCGTCGAGGAGCTGCGGGACGATGTTGTCGATCTGGGCGGCGGCCAGGTGCAGCACCAACGTCGCGCCCGGGGCCGACAGCGTGCGCAGATCCTCACCCTCAGGCATCGCCGTGGACAGCGTGGCCACCCGGGACAAGGTGACGGTCTGGGCCACGCCGGGGACGGTGAGTTCGCGCCCCAGGGCCGCGGCCACCGCCGCGAATGCCGGTACACCGGGCACGATCTCGTACCCGATGCTTAGTTCGTCGAGCCTGCGGCACTGTTCGGCCAACGCACTGTAGATCGACGGATCGCCGGAATGCAGCCGGGCCACGTCGACACCCGCGCGCTCCGCGGCCACCAACTCGTCGATGATCTGATCCAGGTTCAGCGGACCGGTGTCGACGACCTTGGCGTCGGGCGGACACAACGCCAGCAGATCGTCGGGCATGATCGACCCGGCGTACAGACACACCGGACAGCTGCCGAGCAGCTTGGCGCCGCGCACGGTGATGAGGTCGGCCGCGCCGGGGCCGGCGCCGATGAAGTACACCGTCATCGCTTGACCACCGCCCACTGGGTCACCGGCAGCGCAGGACGCCAGCCGGTGAATCCGCCGATCGCACCGCCCTGGTAGTGCTGATAACGCCGCAACTCGCCGCCTTCCTTCGAATACCATTGCGCGACAACTACTTCAGATTCCAGCGTGACGGCATTGACCACCAGCCGTCCACCTGAGGGCAGCCGGTCGAAGCACGCCTTCAGCAGCCCGGGCTGCGTGACGCCGCCGCCGACGAAGATCACGTCAGGATCGGGCGCACCGTCGAGCGACTCGGGCGCACCACCCCGCACGTCCACCCGGACCCCGAACGCCGTGACGTTGCCGATGATCCGGTCCCGCCGCTGCTCATCCCGTTCGAATGCGATCGCCGCGCAACCGGTTGCGCTGCGCGACCATTCGATCGCGATGCTGCCCGAGCCCGAGCCGACATCCCACAGCAGCTCCCCAGGTCGGGGTCCCAGCGCGGCCAGGGTGACGGCCCGGATGGACTGCTTGGTCAGCTGCCCGTCATGAGTGAACGCCTCGTCCGGCAGCGCCTGGGCCCGGCGCTCGTCGGGAAGGTAGGACACCGCGATCACGTTGAGGTCGTCGATTCCGGCCGGCGGTGTACTCGCCCAGTCCCGGGCGAGGCCGTCGTGGCGGCGCTCCCCTGACCCGCCCAGTTGCTCCAGCACGGTCAATTCCGAATCGCCCCGGCCGGATTCGCTCAGCAGTCCTGCCAGCACGGCAGGAGTCTGCGCGTCGCGCGACAGCACCACCGCCCGGCCACCACGCCGCACCGCGGTGTGCGGCGCGGCGGTCACCAGGCTGATCACCTCGGTGTTGGGCATCGGCCACCCCATCCGGGCGCAGGCCAGCGTCACGCTCGACACATGCGGCAGCACCCGAACCTGCTGCGCGCCGAACAACCGGATCAGCGTCGCGCCGATGCCGTGCAGCAGCGGATCCCCGCTCGCCACCACATGCACATCGGCGTCGCCGAAAAGTGTCGGCAGCGCGGGCAGCATCGGCGACGGCCACTCGCGCCGGTCCGACGTCACGCTGTCGTCGAGCAGTTCCAGTTGCCGGGGTGAGCCGTACACCACGGTGGCGCGCGCCAATTCGTCGCGCGACGTGCGCGACAATCCGGCCATCCCGTCGGCCCCGATGCCGACCACGGTGATCGTCGGACTCATCGGGGCATCTTGCGCCAGATCGGCCGCGGCACGAACCGCGTCACGAAGATCATCGGGCGGATCACCCACGGCACCCACACTGCGCGCTTGCCCTTGCGCAGCGCCTTGGCCGCGGCGTCGGCCACCTGGGCCGGGGTGCTGGAGAACGGCGCCGGATCCATGCCCTCGGTCATCCGGCCGATCACGAACCCGGGCCGCACGATCAGCAGGTGCACGCCGGTTCCGTGCAGGGCGTCGGTCAGGCCGGAGGCGAATGCGTCGAGGCCGGCCTTGGCCGAACCGTAGACGTAGTTCGCCCGGCGGGCCCGGGCCCCGGCGATCGAGGAGAACACCACCAGTCGGCCACGGTCCCTGGCGCGCATGCGCTGAGCGAGCACGGTCAGCAGGCCGACCTGGGCCACATAGTCGGTGTGTACGACGGCCACGGCGTGGGCCGGGTCGGCCTCGGCGCGGTCCTGATCCCCCAGCACCCCGAAGGCCAGCACCGCGGTGCCGATCGGCCCGTGCGCGGCCTCGATCGACTCGACCACGCCGGTGTGACCGGTGACGTCGTCGGCATCGAACTCGACGGTGTGTACCGCCGCAGCGCCCGCCGCCCGCACCGCAGCAACCTGCTCATCGAGCTGATCGGCACGGCGGGCGGCCAGCACGACGACCGCTCCGGCGGCGAGCCGCACCGCGAGTTCGGCACCGATCTCGCTACGACCCCCGAAAATCACCACGACACGGGGATCCGTGCCGGCAATCCCGGCCGTGTCTGCTGTGTCCTCCATGGCAGCGATTATGTCCTGCGCTAGCGTGGACCCCGATGGCTACATCTCGTGGCAAGGCAACCACCAAGCTCACCAGCGAAGCGTTGGCGTTCCTCACCGAACGTCACCTCGCGATGCTCACCACGCTGCGCTCGGACAACTCCCCGCACGTCGTGGCGGTCGGTTTCACCTTCGACCCGAAGACCCACATCGCGCGGGTCATCACCAACGGTGGTTCGCAGAAGGCGGTGAACGCGCACGAGCGTGGCATCGCAGTCCTCAGCCAGGTCGACGGTGCGCGCTGGCTGTCGCTGGAGGGCAAGTCCACGGTGAGCAGCGAGCCCGACGCCGTCCGCGACGCCGAGCTTCGGTATGCCCAGCGCTACCGCACCCCGCGGGTGAATCCCCGCCGCGTGGTGATCGAGGTACGGATCGAGCGCGTGCTGGGCTCCTCGGAGCTGCTGGACCGCAGCGAGGGCTAGTTCCCCCTACCGAACCGGCACCACGACGAGATCGTGCGGCTGGTTGTTGACCGACTCCGCGCCGTCCTGGGTGACCACCACGATGTCCTCGATGCGGGCGCCCCACTGCCCCGGGAAGTACACGCCGGGCTCCACACTGAACGCCATCCCGGCTTCCAGCGTCAGGTCGTTCCCCTCCACGATGTAGGGCTCTTCGTGCACCGAGAGTCCGATGCCGTGTCCGGTGCGGTGGACGAACGCCTCGGCCAGGCCCTCTGCCGCCAGCACATCGCGGGCGGCCGCATCGATCTGTTCGGCGGTCACGCCGGGCCGTACCGCCGCGACGGCCGCCTGCTGGGCCCGCTGCAGCACCGCGTAGCGCCGCGCCACCTCAGGATCCGGCTCGCCGATGCTGTAGGTGCGGGTGGAGTCGGAGTTGTAGCCGGGCTCGTACGGCCCGCCGATGTCGACGACGACGACGTCGCCTGCGCTCAGCTCGCGTTCCGAGCATTCGTGGTGTGGGTCGGCGCCGTTGGGGCCGGAGCCGACGATGATGAACGCCACCTCTGAATGCCCTTCGGCCACAATCGCTTCGGCGATGTCAGCGGCCACGTCAGCCTCGGTGCGGCCGGGCACCAGGAAATCGGGAACCCGGGCGTGCACGCGGTCGATCGCCGCACCAGCCTTCCGCAGCGCGTCGATCTCGGCCGGGTCCTTGATCATCCGCAGCCGCCGCAGCACGTCGGTGGCCAGCACCGGGACTACCCCGAGCAGGTCGGCCAGCGGCAGCAGGTGCAGCGCGGGCATCGAGTCGGTGACCGCTGTCTTCACGCCGGTTCCACCGAGTGCCTCGGCCACCATCTGGTAGGGATTCTGGCCATCCACCCAATCACGCACCGTCACACCGAGATCGGTGACCGCGGATTCCCGCAAGGCAGCCAGCTCCAGGCGCGGCACCACGATGGTCGGATCACCGGTGACAGGCAGGACCAGTGCGGTCAGCCGCTCGAAGGTCTGCGCCCGTGAGCCGACCAGGTACCTCAGGTCATATCCCGGGGTGATGACCAGACCGGCCAGGCCGGCATCCGCGGCGGCTGACGCGGCCGCCGAAAGACGGTGGGCGTAGACATCGGTGCTGAATCGGCTGACGGTCATGGGGTCGAGGCTAATCGCTGCGTCGCGCCGGTGTCCGTCCGAGTGTCCGCCCAGGGGCGCCACCTCGCACCGGCTACTGTCGCTGGAATGTTGCGTGATATCCGTGATCTCACCGACGATCCCGAGGCCTACGCTGCCGAGCTGCGTCGGCGCTGGGGCGGCCTGCTGAGTTACCGCTACCTCGGCCGCTCCTACTCCTCGATGGATCTGGGCCCGGTCGACGACACGGTGACGTTGCGCCGCGACATGCGCAACGCAACCGGCGGAGTGCTGCTCGCGGTGCTGGGCATCTCCTCCCCGGACAGTGGCGGGGTGAGCGATCTGGAGGCCGTGCCCAATCCGGTCATCCATTCCTGCCAGGTGCTGGACCCGGCGCGCGATGTGAAGCGCATCCGGGTGGACACCGAAGTGCTCAAGCAGGGCAGGCAACTGGCCTACAGCCGGTCGGTGATCGTCGACGCCGACAATCCGGACCGGGTCATCGCGCTCACCGAGGGGCAGGGAATCTCGATCGGCGTGCCACCGGAGGGGCTGGGGAAGATGCCGGTCGACCCGATCGACATCGTCGACGGTCCGGATCTGCCGCCGCTGTGGCAGGTGTTCGGCGGGACCAAACGCACCGATGGGCACTGGGCACTGCCGGAACTGGCAGTCGAGGTGGCCTCACCGGACGCCGCGCTGCACATCGGGCCGCAGTTCGTGATCCTGGAGGCGGCCGCTGCCGACGCCGCCGCCGGCGCGGCAAAGACCGAGGCACTGCAAGGTCTTTCGTCGCATGTGATGTTCCTGGCTCGCGGCAAGGCCGGCCCGTTCCGGGTCGACACCCAGGTGCTGCCCGGGGCGGATGGCACCATCGCGGTGCGCGCGACCCTGCACGACGAGGGTGCCGACGGCAAAGCCGTCACCGCCGCGTCCTATGTCTTCGGTCGGATGGAGGAAACCCGATGAGCGACCCCGTCCTGCTGCTCGACGGCGCCAGCATGTGGTTCCGGTCGTACTTCGGGGTGCCGTCGTCGATCAAGGCGCCCGATGGCCGGCCGGTGAACGCCGTGCGCGGGTTCTTCGATTCCATTGCCACGCTGGTGACCCGGGAGCGGCCACGCCGGCTGGTGGTGTGCCGCGACGACGACTGGCGGCCGCAGTGGCGCGTGGACCTGGTGCCGTCGTACAAGGCCCACCGGGTCGAAGAGCCCCAGGCTCTGCCGGATGTCGCCGCCGGAGCGGCTCCGGCGGCCCCCCTGTACGTCGAAGAGGTTCCCGACGAGCTCACCCCGCAGGTCGACATGATCATGGAGCTGCTCGACGCGTTCGGCATCGCGACGGCCGGGGCGGCCGGGTTCGAGGCCGACGACGTGCTCGGCACGCTGGCCACCCGCGAGCAGCACGATCCCGTGGTGGTGGTCAGCGGCGATCGTGACCTGCTGCAACTCGTGCGCGACGAGCCGGCCCCCGAGGTCCGGGTGCTCTACATCGGCCGCGGTCTGGCCAAGGCGACGAAGTTCGGCCCGCTGGAAGTGGCCGAGCAGTACGGGGTTCCGATCGACCGGGCCGGGCCGGCCTACGCGGAGCTGGCTCTGCTGCGGGGCGACCCGTCCGACGGTCTCCCCGGGGTGCCCGGGATCGGCGAGAAGACGGCCGCGACGCTACTGGCCCGGCATGGCTCGCTGGTGGGCATCCAGGAAGCCGCTCAGGACCCGAAATCTTCACTGTCCAAAGCACATCGGGCCAAACTGCTGGCCGCCGCCGACTATATGGCCGCGGCCGAACCGGTGGTGCGGGTGGCCACGGATGCTCCGGTCGCGCTATCCAATGCAACCGATGAGCTGCCACTGGCTGCCGGTGACCCCGCGCGGGTCGCCCAACTGGCGGAAGCGTACGGCGTGACCTCGTCGATCAGCCGGTTGCAGGCGGCTCTGGACCGACTGCCCGGCTGATCGCGCGGGTTCGCGGTCACTGATCCGAGTCGTTTTCTACCTCAGGGTGGTTCCCGGCGCGGCGGAGAAACGACCCTGCAGTAGAAAACGACGCCGGAGGGCTACCTGGCCGGAGGCACTACCCGGCCGACGGGCTACTTGGGCCGGCCGACCTCGTAGGTGCCCTTGTCGTCCTTGAACGTCACCGTGACCTTGCGCTTGGTGCCGTCGATGGTGACCTCGCAGTCGAAGGTCGCATCCTTCTCGACCTTCGGGTTTTCGCCGTCGTTGCACTTGACGCCGGTGACCTTGGTGGCGCCGTAGCCGTTGGTCTTGTCGGTGAGGATCTGCTCGACGCCGCTCTGGGCCTTGTCGATGTCGAGCTTGGTCGTGACGAAAAAGCCCGGCTTCCAGAAACCGAGGATGCAGACCACCAGCACGATGACGGCGAGAACGCCGCCGACGACGCCACCGATCACTCCGAGGGATGCCTTCGAGCCCTGCTCGGCACCTGGAATGCCGTACTGACCGAACTGACCGGGAGCACCGTACTGGCCCGGTTGACCGTATTGCCCCGGCTGACCGAACTGACCTGGCTGGCCGGGTTGACCCGGCTGTCCGGGCTGACCGTACGGGGGTTGCTGTCCATAACCGGGCACCTGGCCGTACTGGGGCTGCTGGCCGGGCTGCGGGTACGCCTGCTGCTGGGCGTACTGCTCAGGCCCGGGGTACTGCGGCTGCTGGGGCTGTTGCGGCTGTGAATAGTCCGGCTGCTGCACACCTGGCTGCGGCGGGTACGACGGATACTGCTGTGGCGTGTACGCCGGGGGCTGCCAGGCCGGAGCGTTGGTCGAGGCGTCCTCGGAGGCGGGAGTCGGCGGCTGCCACGCCTCGGCGCCCGGCGCCTGGTCCGACCCGGGCTCGGGCTGCTGACCGGGCGATGGTTGTCCCTGGTCAGGTCCCTGCGGTCCGCTCATGGTTCTCCTTGATCCTGTTCGGTGTCGCCCCCGACACCCTACCCCGCATCAACAGCAACAACGCCGCGCCGAACATCGTTGACAGCGCGTTTCGCGGTATTGCGCAGCGCGGATTGCGGCGCGGCGTTACGGACTTGGTCGAGCAGATCGAGCACCTGGCGGCACCACCGCACGAAATCGCCCGCCGAAAGCGCCGAACCCGACCCGACGTCGGAGGCGGCCAGGGCCGCTGCCAGATCACCGGTGGTGGCCCAGCGGTAGACGGCGGTGACGAATCCTTCGTCGGGTTCGCGGCCCGGGGCCAGCCGGTGGCGCTGCTCGTCGCCCCGCAGGTCCGCCGAGATCCGCCGGGTCTGGGCCAGCGCGCGGCGCAGGCCCGCGGTGGGAATGTCGACACCGAGCACACCGCCCGCCGTGTCTCCCCGCGACTCGAACAGGACGGCAGAGAGCACCGCGGCCAGTTCCGCCGGCTGCAGGCCCTGCCACTGACCGCCGCGGAGGCATTCGGCGACCAGCAGATCGCTCTCGCTGTAGATCCGGGCCAGGAGCCGGCCGGCATCGGTGACCCTGAGATCCGGCTTCAGTTCTCCGTCGTTGTCCGCTTTTATGAAGCCACGTTCGCTGAGCAGCGCCACGATCCGGTCGAAGGTGCGGGCCAGTGAGTTCGTCGCCGCGTTCACCTTCTGCTGAATCTGGGCGTTGTCGCGTTCGATGCGCAGATAGCGTTCGGCGATCCGGGCCTGCGCTTCACGGCCCGGTTGTTGATGTGCCGGATGATCCCGCAACTCGGCACGCAGGCCGGCGAGTTCGGGATCGACGTCACGTTCGGGGGCAGCGGCGCCACGGCTCGAGCGCTTCGAGGGCAACGACAGCTCGGCCGCGGCCGACCGCAATGCCGACGCGAGGTCCCGGCGTACGCGCGGCTGCCGGTGCTCCACCCGCTTGGGTAGCGTCATCGCACCCAGCGGCGCCGAGGCGCCCGAATAGTCGGCCGACGAAATCCGGCCGGCCCAGCGATGTTCGGTCAGCACCAGTGGTCTCGGGTCGTCGCTGTCGCGCTGGGCAGGCTCCAGCACGACCGCCAGTCCGCCGCGGCGGCCCTGGGTGATGGTGATGATGTCGCCACGGCGCAGCGCTGCCAACGCGTCCGTGGCCGCCCTACGTCGCTGCAGGCGTGAGGCGCGCGACTGCGCACGTTCACGCTCACCGATCTTGGCCCGCAACCGGACGTAGTCGAGGATCGGTGCGTCTTTACCGCCGAGTTCGGCCGCCAGCTCGCCCATCATCCGTTCACCTCGCGCGATCCCGCGCACCAGCCCGACCACCGACCGGTCCGCCTGGTACTGGGCGAAGGACCGTTCCAGCAGTTTGTGGGCCTGCTCGGGGCCCATCTGCTGCACCAGATTGATCGTCATGTTGTAGCTCGGGGCGAACGAGCTGCGCAACGGGAAAGTTCGGGTCGAAGCCAGGCCGGCGACCTCGGCAGGTTCGGCGTTGCTGTCGTCGGGCCGCCACAGCACCACGGCGTGGCCCTCGACGTCGATGCCGCGGCGCCCGGCCCGTCCGGTCAGCTGGGTGTACTCCCCCGGTGTCAACGGAACGTGCTGCTCGCCGTTGAACTTCACCAGCCGCTCCAGCACCACGGTGCGAGCGGGCATGTTGATTCCCAGTGCCAGGGTTTCGGTGGCGAAGACCGCCTTGACCAGGCCCGCGGTGAACAGTTCCTCCACGGTGTGCCGGAACACCGGCAGCATGCCGGCGTGGTGGGCGGCAAGGCCGCGCAGCAGGCCTTCCCGCCACTGGTGGTAATCGAGCACGATCAGGTCGGATTCGGCCAGGTCGGCGCAGCGCCGGTCGACGATCTCGGAGATCCGGCCGCGTTCCTCGTCCGTGGTCAGCCGTAGTGGTGCACGCAGGCACTGTTGGACGGCCGCGTCGCAGCCGGCCCGCGAGAACACGAAGGTGATGGCGGGCAGTAGCCCCGCGGCGTCCAGGGTGGCGATGACGTCGGGCCGGCTGGGCGGCCGGTACAGCTGGGGACGACCCCCGCCCCGACCACGTCCACGGCCCCGTGGTTCCCAGTCCGCCAGTCGGTCGGCCTCACGCCGATGGCTGATGTGGCGCAACAGGTCCGGGTCGACGAGCGTGCTGTTCGTGCCCTCGAACAGATCGAACAGTCGCCGGCCGACGAGCATGTGCTGGGAGAGCGGGACGGGCCGGTGTTCGTCGACGACGACGGTGGTGTCACCCCGGACGGTCTGGATCCAGCCACCGAACTCCTCGGCATTGCTGACGGTGGCCGACAGGCTGACCAGCAGCACCTCCTCCGGCAGGTGCAGGATCACCTCCTCCCACACCGCCCCGCGCATCCGGTCGGCCAGGAAGTGCACCTCGTCCATCACGACGTAGGAAAGTCCGTGCAGTGCAGGCGAATTCGCATACAGCATGTTGCGAAGCACTTCGGTGGTCATCACCACGATGTCGGCGTCACCGTTGATGGACTGGTCGCCGGTGAGCAGTCCGATCTTGTCCGCACCGTAGCGGGCCACCAGGTCGTTGTGCTTCTGGTTGCTCAGCGCCTTGATCGGTGTGGTGTAGAAGCACTTGCCGCCGGCCGCCAGCGCCAGGTGCACGGCGAACTCGCCGACCACGGTCTTGCCCGCCCCGGTGGGCGCACACACCAGGACGCCGTGGCCGCTTTCCAGCGCGCGGCAGGCACGGAGCTGGAAATCGTCGAGTGCGAACGGGTACTCGGCGGTGAACTTGGTCAGTTCGCCACCGTTCTGATCACCCGACTCAGGTGGCATCGTCGTCGATGCCGATCCTCGGTGCCCCCGAGTCCGGCGCTGTCACCGGGTCGGGTCTCGGAACGGGCTCCACCGTGGGGATCGGCGCGGCCTCGTCCTCCGGCACCTCCAGAGCCTCGCGCCGGGCCTTGCGCCTGTCGTTGATCCGGGCGACCTGGATGGCGAACTCCAGCAACAGACTCAGCGCGCAGGCCAGCGCCAGCATGGTGAACGGGTCCGAGCCGGGCGTGGCGAACGCCGCGAACACGAACAACCCGAAGATCAGTCCGCGGCGCCACGCCTTCAGCCGCTCGTAGCTGAGCATGCCGACGAGGTTGAGCATGATGATCAGCAGCGGGAATTCGAAACTGATGCCGAACACCAGCAGCAGGTTGATCAGGAATCCGAAGTACTGCTCGCCTGACAGCGCGGTGACCTGTACGTCACTGCCGACGGTCAGCAGGAAGCCGAGGGCCGTGGCCAGCACCACGTAGGCCAGGACCGCACCGGTGATGAACAACACCGCGCCGACCCCGACGAACGCCATCGCGAACCGGCGTTCCTTCTTGTACAGACCCGGGGTGATGAACGCCCACAGCTGGTACAGCCAGACCGGGCAGGCCATCACCAGGCCGGCTGCCAACGCCACCTTGAGGCGCAGCATGAACTGGTCGAACGGGCCGGTCGCCAACAGCCGGCACTCCCCGTCGGGGGCGATGGTCGCCCGGGCCGAATCCGGCAGCGAGCAGTAGGGACCACGCAGCCATTCGCCCAGGCTGTGCACGCCGAAGAAACCGTGGGTGTACCACAGGAATCCGAAGATGGTGGTGACCAGAACTGCGGCCACCGCGATCAGCAGACGATTGCGCAGTTCGTGCAGGTGGTCGACCAACGACATCGTGCCGTCGGGGTTGACCCGCGAACGGCGGCGGCGAGGATCGAGCTTCTTGATGAATCCGGAGGTCACGGGCGTGTTCTAAGAGGCCTGGTCGTAGACGCGACACGGCATCGCGGGGCGATGACCGCGATCGGTTGCCGGACCGGTCAGGCCGTGTGGCGGTCCGGGGACTGCTCCGGGGCGGGAGTCTCGACCCGCTCGGACGTGATCGGCTTCGCCGGTTGCGGCGCGTCGGCCGAAGACCCGGAAGAATCCGACTGCATCTCCTTGATCTCCGACTTGAAGATCCGCATCGACTTACCGAGCGACCGGGCCGCGTCCGGCAGCTTCTTGGCGCCGAAAAGCAGCACGAACACCGCGATGACAATGATCCAGTGCCAGGGTTGTAGACCACCCAATTTGGTTACCTCCAGACGTCTGTGCTGAGTCTACGCGCGTGTGTCGCCGGCGTCGTAGGCGTGCGGCGCCACCGCGTCGTAGACGCGCAGAGCCTCACCGGCAGATTCCTGTACCCGCTGTGAGAGGTCCGGCGGGGCCAACACCCGCACCGCCGAACCGAACCCGAGCAGAAAGCGCGCCATCCACTCGGGCGAGGCGTAGGTCATCACTGCCTCACACGCCCCGTCGGGCAATTCATTGACCACCCGCAACGGGTAGTAGTCGAACATCCACGCCGCGGAGCAGTCGATCAGCAGGGTGGCCGACGGCAATGACGGGTCCGCGGTGTCGGGATCGAACAGCGAGGTGTCTGTGCCGGCCTGTACCGCCGGCGACGGTGGCGCCGACGGATCGGCGAGACGCTCGGCCGCGACGATCCGGTCGAACCGGAACATCCGGACCGCCTCGGCGGTGCGACACCACGCCTCCAGATAACTGTTGTCGCCGATCAGCACCACGCGGATCGGGTCCACCGTGCGGGTGGTGAGCGAGTCACGCGACGCCGAGTAGTACTCCAGGGTCAGCGCGCGGGCGTCCCGCACGGCAGCGCGGACCGCCGCGGCCGCCCCGGTTTCCTGGGGCATGCTCTCGTCGGAACCGGACTCCTCGAGGGCCGCGCGCTGGGTGCCTGCCGCGGATTCGATCTTGGCGATGGCGCTGCGCGCGGCCTCCGGATCCACCATGCCGGGAACGTCGACCAGCGACCGCAGCGCCACCAGGATTCCGGTGGCTTCTGTGGACGTCAGTCGCAGCGGGCGGTCGACACCCGCGCTGAACGTGACTTCGACTGTGTCGCCTTCGAAGTCGAAGTCGATGAGATCGCCGGGACTGTAGCCGGGGAGCCCGCACATCCAGAGCTGCTCGAGATCGGAATCAAGCTGCTTGCGGGTGACCCCCAGCGCGGCTGCTGCCTCGTCACGCGTCACCTTCGGGTTGGCCTGGAAATACGGCACCATGTTGAGCATCCGGACCAGCCGGGTCGAGACCTGACTCATGCGCGATCCGCCTTCGGCTCCTCGCTGACCCTCATGCCCGGACCACCTGCGCCCGCAACCTACTCACCACGTCCTCACGCAACGACTGTGGTTCCAGCGCTACGGCATCGACGCCGTAGCTGGCGATCTCACGGGCCAGCCGGTCCGACATTCCGATGTCGACGGTGATCTCCTCCCCTGCGCGCCCGCCCAGCGTGCGCGGTACGGTCTCGATGGCCTGGCGGCGCAGCGCGGTGGCACGTCCGCCGGCGATCCACACCCTGGCCTGCTCCCCGGTCGGCTGTTCGGCGACCGCGCGGGCGACGATGTCGCGCAGGTTCACCCCCTCGGGCTTGGCCACCGCACCTGCCGGTCCGATGGTGCTCACGTCGGCATCGATGCGGGAAAGACGGAAAGTACGGGTGTCGTCGCGGTCGCGATCATGCCCCACCAGGTACCACCGGCCGCGATGGGTGACGACGCCCCAGGGCTCGACGGTGCGGCTCGTATGTTCGGCGTTGCGCGAGGCACGGTGCCGGAACCGCACCGCATGCCCGGAGTCGATCGCCGCCAACAGGATTCGCAACACTTCTTCAGAACCGCGCAACCCGGGCAGCGTCGCAGTCGACGCAATGGCGACACCGACCCCGTCGGCATCGACGTCCACGCCGGCCGCACGCAGCTTCAGCAGCGCCCCCTGCGTCGCAGTGATCAACTCGGGCGACTGCCACAACTGCGTGGCCACCGCGACCGCCGCCACCTCATCGCCCGTCAACTGGACCGCGGGCAATGCATATTCCTCGCGGTTGATGCGGTAGCCCTCGGTCGAGTCGAACTTGGAAACCCGGCCCGTCTCCAACGGGATCCCGAGGTCGCGCAGTTCGTTCTTGTCGCGCTCGAACATGCGGGAGAACGCCTCATCGGTGGGACTGTCCTCGTAGCCCTGGACGATCTTGCGGACCTTGTCGGCAGGCAGGAACCGATCGCTGGACAACAACGCGATGACAAGATTTATCAACCGCTCGACTTTGGATACCGCCACGAGATGAAAGCTTAGAGCTCACATGCTGGCGATCAGGCGCTTGACCCGCTCGTCGACCGATCGGAACGGATCCTTGCACAACACGGTGCGCTGAGCCTGGTCGTTGAGCTTGAGGTGCACCCAGTCCACGGTGAAGTCCCGGCCGGCTTCCTGTGCCGCACTGATGAACTCGCCACGCAGCTTGGCCCGCGTCGTCTGCGGCGGCGTGTTGACCGCGGCGTCGATCTCCTCGTCGGTGGTGATCCGGGACGCCAGCCCCTTGCGCTGCAACAGGTCGAACACCCCGCGACCGCGCTTGATGTCGTGGTAGGCGAGGTCGAGCTGGCTGATCTTCGGATCGGACAGCTCCATGTTGTAGCGATCCTGGTAGCGCTGGAACAGCTTGCGCTTGATCACCCAGTCGATCTCGGTGTCGACCTTCGCGAAGTCCTGGCTCTCGACCGCGTCGAGTTGGCGGCCCCACAGATCGACCACCTGCTCGATCTGGGTGCTCGGCTCACGGGTCTGCAGGTACTCCACGGCCCGGCTGTAGTACTCCCGCTGGATGTCCAGGGCGCTGGCCTGCCGCCCACCGGCCAGCCGCACCGGACGACGACCGGTCAGGTCGTGACTGACCTCGCGGATGGCCCGGATCGGGTTGTCCAGGGAGAAGTCCCGGAACGGGACGCCGGCCTCGATCATCTCCAGCACCAGCGAGGCGGTGCCCACCTTGAGCATGGTGGTGGCCTCGCACATGTTGGAGTCGCCGACGATGACATGCAGCCGGCGGTACTTCTCGGCGTCGGCGTGCGGCTCGTCACGGGTGTTGATGATCGGCCGCGAGCGCGTCGTCGCGCTGGAGACGCCCTCCCAGATGTGCTCGGCGCGCTGGCTCAGGCAGAAGGTGGCGGCCTTGGGCGTCTGCAACACCTTGCCCGCACCGCAGATGAGCTGTCGGGTTACCAGGAACGGCAGCAGCACGTCGGAGATCCGGGAGAACTCGCCGGCCCGCACGATCAGGTAGTTCTCGTGGCAACCGTAGGAGTTGCCCGCCGAGTCGGTGTTGTTCTTGAACAGATAGATGTCGCCGCCGATGCCCTCGTCGGCCAGGCGCTGCTCGGCGTCGATCAGCAGATCTTCCAGGACGCGCTCACCGGCGCGGTCGTGGGTGACCAGCTGCGTCAGGTTGTCACACTCGGCGGTCGCGTACTCGGGGTGGCTACCCACGTCGAGATACAACCGGGCGCCGTTTCGGAGGAAGACGTTGGAACTGCGGCCCCACGACACCACCCGCCGGAACAGATAGCGGGCAACCTCGTCGGGACTGAGCCGGCGATGGCCATGGAACGTGCAGGTCACACCGAATTCCGTCTCGATGCCCATGATTCGTCGCTGCACGCTAACGAGCTTACGGGGTGGTTCACGGTAACGGTGGGCAAGCACCGTCATCGTGTTCGTGGCGCCACCGATCTGGGACTTTTGACCCTGGTCAGCCCAAGTCACGGGAAGATGGACCGAAAGGAGTCCGCGCAAAGGAGTGGTGATGACCCGCTACGAACTGCCCGATGTTGCCGACCTGATCCGCCTTGGCGAGCCTCACGAGAACGCCATCACGGTCTACGCGGAAACCGCACCGGGACCGGACGAGCGGGAGAAGAGCGTGCTCACCGCGAAGAGCGCGGTGGACCGGGCCCTGCGCACGATCCGCGAATCCGGGGCGCGCCATGCCGTGGAGGAACAGCTGCGATCACGGTGGAACGAGATCGCCGAATCGGAACTGTGGCTGAGCCTGTCCCGTTCGGTGGCCATCTTCATCGCCGACGACTTCCATGAGGTCTACGTCCTACCCAACGCCCTGGAGAGCCAGCTGCAGGTGGGTAGCTACTTCGACATCGGCCAGCTGGTGCGGGCGGTCACCACACCGCAGGACGCATATGCGCTGACGCTGTCCGCCGACGGTTGGAACCTGTGGCAGGCGACCGCCAGCACGCGGGCCGAGGAGTTGGAGCTCACCGGCGAGTACGCGGCCGACGTCGCCGATGCGACCAACCGGGCCACCGTGCGCGACCGGGGGCATGTGCGGCGCCTGGTCGGTGACGAGGGCAAGAAGCTATTGCTGGAGCAGTACGCCAAGCGGGTCGCCGATGCGGTGGACGGCGAACTGGGGCAACTCGATCCGTCATCGACGCGGCCGCTGTACCTGTTCGCGACCGACCCGCTGCTCGACATGTACCGCGGGCTCGACCACAAGCGCCAGATCGTGGCGGTGCCCGGTGCAGCGGACCAGCTGCGGCCCGATCAGATCGACGGCGCCATCCGTGAGTCGCTGCCCGCCCTGAACGCCGAACAGGCCAGCGCCTGGGTCGACGAGCTGGGCAACGACATCAGCAAGGGACTAGTGGCCACCGATCTCGGCGACATCACCCGGGCCGCGACGGCCGGGGCGGTGGACACGCTGGTGTACAACTTCACCGTCGATGTGGTGGGCCGGATCGAAGCCGCCACCGGAGCGCTGCACTACGACGATTCCGGCTATGACGTGCTGTCCCGAGTCGCGGTGACGGTACTCGACAACGGCGGTGCGGCCTACGCCGTCCGGCCCGACGAGATCACCGCCGGCATCTGGAACCAGACCGCGGTCGCGAAACTACGTTTCCCCCTGAGCTGACGACGCCGGTTCGTGCAGTGACCCGGCCGGTGCACCGAGGATGCGTTCGAACGCCTGCAGGTAGGCACCCACCACCTTCTGGGCATGCGGCCCGCTGATGTCGGAACCCACGGCGCCGTCTGCCTCGATGGCGTCGATGAACGCATCGGCCAGGTGGAGCCCCATGCCGATGAGGATGCCTGCCGCCTCGTGCGGGTAGTCGGTGTCGAAGACGCCTTCGGCGCACCCCTGGCGGATGATCGCCTCCAGCATGGGCGCGGTGGTGCGCATCGAGCCCTGGGTCATCTTCTGCCGCAACAGCGCATTGTTCTCGTCGTGCCACAACCGGATCAGGGTTGCCACCTCGGTGGCACTCTCCGATTTCCAGGCCCTCGATCCGTCGAAGTAGGCGTGCATCTTGTCGAGCGCACTGCGGTGCGGGTCTTCGACGATGCCGGCCAACCGGGCGGTGGCGCTCTCACCCATCTGCTCGATGACCCCCTCGAGCAGGGCGCGCTTTGAGCGGAAATAGTGGTACAGCGCGCCTTTCGAGATCTGCAATGCGGCCAGCAGGTCCTCGATCGTCATCGCCTCGTAGCCTTTGTCGTGCATCAACCGCAGGGCCGCATCGAGGATCTCCCGACGCCGGGCGGCGTGTTCGGCGGGGTTCACCTGGCGTGCCACGAATCCTCCATTGACGTTGGGCGCAGTCCGAGCCTAGCCTAAAAATAGACCGTCAGTCGGTTTATCAATCAGGAGCCGCACATGCCGCAACCCACCCCGCAGGCCCGACAACGCACCCGCGCGTTCGCCCGGGTCCTCGGCCCCTTCGTCGCCGTTGCCACCGTGATCATCGCGATCCGGCTGCCCACCCTGCAGACCCTGCTCGGCGACCTGTTCACCAGCGGCATCCTGCCCTGGATCCTGGGCGCCGCCATGTTGCTGATGGGACTGGTCGTGATCGCGTTCCACCAGTACTGGTACAGCGTGACGGCGGTGCTGATCTCCCTGTTCGGCTGGTTCGTCGCACTGCGAGGGGCCGCCATGATGGCCATCCCCTCGGCCGTCGAATCCGGCGCCGACGCCACCGTGGCCAGCCCCGGGCTGCTGATCGCGGCGCGGTGCTTTTTCCTACTCCTGACCGCCATGGGGTTGTGGTTCACCTACGTCGGCTGGCGCCCCGAGACCACCGACAGCAGGTGAGCCGGCAGGGCTCCTCAGCCCGTCCAGCACGAACCCCAGGTGGCGCCGCCACACGGCGTCGTCACCGTCGGCCATCGCGATCACTTTCGACATGGCCCACATCAACGTGGCCAGGTCATCGGCACCGAAGTCGGGGCGCAACACCCCGGCAGCCCTGGCCCGGCCCACCACGGCCTCGAGAAGCCCACCGGCTCGGCCACATTCGCCCGCGACGTCGACGGCACCGACCGGATTCCTGGCCACCGCGTCGTTGATGCTGCGGTCGGACGCCTGCATCGTGAACAGCCCGTCGAGGAATCCGACGAATCCCCGCCACGGGTCGACGTCGTCGAGCGCCTGCCTCGCCAACCGGTCGATGACGGCCAACCGGTCGGACAGCACCACATCCAGGAGTGCCCCGCGATTCGCGAAGTGGTTGTAGAGCGTGCCGATACTGACGCCGGCCGCACGGGCGATCTCGTCGAGCGGTACGTCGACGCCTCGTTCGGTGAAGAGCTCAGCGGCTGCCGCCACCAAACGGTCCCGGTTGCGGACCGCATCTGCACGCATCGCCGACATGTCGCCCAGCATAGCGAAGTTGAGACAGCACTCAACTTATGCTAGTAAGTTGAGTATGACCTCAACTTCGTCTCCGGTCCTGGTGGTGCTCGGCGTCGGACCCGGGCTCGGACTGTCGATTGCTCAGCGTTTCGGCGCCGCCGGACACCGCGTGGCCCTGATCTCCCGGTCCCCCGCACGTCACCCCGACTACCTGGCGGCCCTGACCGGCAACGGCGTGGAGGCCGCGGCCTACGTGGCCGATGCGAACGATTCCGGACAACTCGCGGCGGCATTGGGTGCGGTGCGCGAACGCTTCGGACGCATCGACGTCGGCTACTACGGCCCGGCCGCATTCGAAACGGCACCCACCGAAGACATCGCCGATCTCGACGCCACCGGCGCCCGCGCCGCACTGAACAGCGTGGTGCCTGCGGTCGACTTCGCGAGCCGGCTCCTACCCGAGATGCGTGAACGCGGCACCGGCGGGTTGTTGTTCGCAGGCGGACTGAGCAGCGTGGTGCCGATGCCCCCACTCGGTGGCCTGGCACTCGCGGCGGCCGCCTTGCGCAACTATGCGGTCACCCTGCACGCCGCCCTCCGACCCGTCGGTGTCTATGCCGGCACCATCACCATCGGCGGACTCATCGAGCGCGGTGACATCCACCGAGCGATGGCGGGTAACGCCGACCTGCCGACGATAAATCCCGACGAACTGGCGGAGCTGGCGTGGGGTCTTTACCGCGACGGCACGGAGGCCGAAGCGGTGATCAACCTACTTTCCTGACTTCTTCGGCTTCTCCGACGGCTCATCAGCGGCCGGCTTGTCCGAAACAGCCTCGGGCAGAAGCGCTTCCAGCGCGGCCCCGGTGATCCGACGGAAGCACCGACGCGGCCGGGTCGCATCGAGGACGGCCACCTCGAGTGTCGCGGGACCGAGAGTCCGAGGCTCAGAGCCGTTGCCGCTCGCGCTCAACGCCTCCACGGCGATCTTGACCGCCGCACCCAGGTCGGGGTTCTCGCTGTACGACTCGTTCAGCGCGGCGATGATCGGCTCCGTGGTGCCGCCCATCACGACGAAGTGCGGCTCGTCGGCGATCGACCCGTCATAGGTGATGCGGTACAGCTCAGGGGCTTTCGTCTCGCCGTAGTGCGCCACCTCGGCCACGCACAGCTCAACCTCGTAAGGCTTGGCCTGCTCGGTGAAGATGGTGCCCAGCGTCTGCGCGTAGACGTTGGCCAGCTGACGGCCGGTCACATCGCGGCGGTCGTAGGCGTACCCGCGGGTGTCGGCGAACTGGATTCCGCCGCGCCGCAGGTTGTCGAACTCGTTGAACCGGCCGACCGCGGCAAAACCGACCCGGTCATAGAGCTCGCTGACCTTCTGCAGCGACCGCGACGGGTTCTCTGCCACGAACAGCACACCGCTGTCATACGCCAACGCCACGACGCTGCGCCCGCGGGCAATGCCCTTGCGCGCCAGTTCGGAACGCTCACGCATCGCCTGCTCAGGCGAGATGAAGTACGGGAAGCTCATTTACCCCTCACCGCCCGTCCGGGTCCGGCGCGCGATGACGTCGCGGGCCAGCTCGGCGATGCGTTCCTCAGTGATCTCCGCGGCTCCCTCGGCACCGATGGTCACCGCAGTCGGATAGATGCCGCGCACCAGATCGGGGCCGCCGGTGGCGGAGTCGTCGTCGGCGGCGTCGTAGAGCGACTCGATGGCCACCCGCAGAGCCGAATCCGCATCCACCACACCGGGATAGAGCTTCTTGATCGACGATTTGGCGAAGATCGACCCGGAGCCCACGGACTGGTAGCCCTCTTCTTCGATGTTCCAGCCACCTGCCGCGTCGAAGGACACGATCTGGCCCGCACTTTGCGGATCGCTGGCATCAACATCAAAACCGACCAGCAACGGCAGGGCCACGAAACCCTGCAGTGCCGCACCGAGGTTGCCGCGCACCATGATGGCCAGCCGGTTGACCTTCCCGCGGAAGGTCAGGGCAACGCCTTCGAGCTTCTCGTAGTGCTCCAGTTCCACGGCATACAGGCGCGCGAATTCCACGGCGATGGCCGCGGTGCCTGCGATGCCCGTCGCGGTGTAGTCGTCGGTGATGTACACCTTCTGCACGTCGCGCCCGGCGATCATGTTGCCCTGAGTCGAGCGGCGGTCACCGGCGATCAGCACCCCTCCGGGGTACTTGATCGCGACGATGGTGGTCCCGTGCGGCACCGCGTTGGTGGGGTTGATCGTGCCGTCGGCGACACGATTGACCGGCAACAGCTCGGGGGCCTGCCGGCGCAGCAGTTCAGAGAAAGACGACAGGTCCATGGCTACAGATTGGGTACCGGAGAGGGTTGGTCGGGGCAGAGACAGGTTTTCGCGCCAGGTCACTGGCCGCCCTTTTGGACGTATGCACGCACGAAGTCTTCTGCGTTCTCTTCCAGCACGTCGTCGATCTCGTCGAGCAGATCGTCGGTGTCCTCAGCCAGCTTCTCGCGACGCTCCTGGCCGGCAGCGGATGCACCCGGGAGGTCGTCATCCTCGCCGCCGCCACCGCCACGCTTGGTCTGCTCTTGAGCCATCGCTGCCTCCTGCAATTGTCATCGGCTGGGCTAACCGCCCAACCGGTTCTTCCACAGTACCGGTCGGCACCCCGATTGCCGGGGATAGCTCACCGGTCCAGATGGTCAGTTCGTGAGTTGATCGACGAGTTCGGCCGCGCTGTCCACGGAATCCAGCAGAGCACCGACATGGGCCTTGCTTCCCCGCAGCGGCTCCAGGGTCGGAATCCGGACGAGCGAATCGCCGCCGAGATCGAAAATCACCGAGTCCCAGCTCGCCGCGGCGATGTCGGCACCGAATCGACGCAGGCATTCACCCCGGAAGTAGGCGCGGGTGTCGGTCGGAGGGTTGTCGACGGCGTCGAGCACCTGCTGCTCGGTGACCAGGCGTTTCATCGAACCGCGGGCGACCAACCGGTTGTACAGGCCCTTGTCCAGCCGGACATCGGAGTACTGCAGATCGACCAGGTGCAGCCGCGGCGCCGACCAGGCCAGGTTCTCGCGGTTCCGGAAGCCCTCCAGCAACCGCAGCTTGGCCGGCCAGTCCAGGATCTCGGCGCATTCCATCGGGTCGCGCTCGAGCAGGTCCAGCACATGGGCCCAGGTCTCCACGACATGCGCAGCCCGCGGGTCCGGGTCCCGGCTGTCCACCAGTTTGGCCACCCGGTCCAGGTAGACCCGCTGCAGCGCGAGGGCGGTCATCTCCCGGCCGTCGGCCAGCGCCACCGTGGCCCGTAGCGACGGATCACGACTGATCACGTGCACGGCGTGCACCGGACGGGCCAGCGCGAGATCGGACAGGTCGAGCCCGAACTGCGGGCCTTCCTCGATCAGGTCGAGCACCAGGGAGCTGGTGCCGACTTTCAGGTAGGTCGACGTCTCCGCCAGGTTGGCGTCACCGATGATCACGTGCAACCGGCGGTACTTGTCGGCATCGGCGTGCGGCTCGTCGCGGGTGTTGATGATGCCGCGCTTGAGCGTCGTCTCCAGGCCGACCTCGACCTCGATGTAATCCGCCCGCTGCGACAACTGGAAGCCGGGATCGTCCCCCGAGGGCCCGATGCCGACACGGCCCGAGCCGGTCACCACCTGCCGCGACACCAGGAACGGGGTGAACCCCGCGATCACCGCGGAAAACGGGGTCTGACGGCTCATCAGGTAGTTCTCGTGCGACCCGTACGAGGCGCCCTTGCCGTCGACGTTGTTCTTGTACAGCTGAAGCTTGACCGCCCCAGGCACGCTGGCGACGTGGCGGGCGGCGGCCTCCATCACCCGCTCACCGGCCTTGTCCCAGATCACCGCGTCCATCGGGTCGGTGCACTCGGGCGCCGAGTACTCCGGGTGGGCGTGGTCCACATACAGCCGGGCACCGTTGGTGAGGATCATGTTCGCCGCGCCGACCTCGTCGGCGTCGACGATCGGGGCCGGCCCCGAGGCCCGGGACAGGTCGAACCCGCGGGCGTCGCGCAATGGGGATTCGACCTCGTAGTCCCACCGGGTGCGCTTGCCGCGCTGGATCCCGGCGGCCGCCGCGTACGCCAGCACCGCCTGAGTCGACGTCAGGATCGGATTGGCAGTCGGATCGGACGGCGAGGAGATGCCGTATTCGACCTCTGTTCCGATGATCCGTTGCATGGGGCCAGCCTAGGTGACGGCTTGTGCGCCCCGAGCCGCCAGGTATTCGGGCCGTGGCCGCTTGGCCGCGAACGGGTCGGTCAGCGCGTTGTCCACCGAGTTGAACACCAGGAACACGTTCGAGCGCGGCAGCGGGGTGATGTTGGACCCCGAGCCGTGCAGCAGATTCGCGTCGAACCACAGCGCGGTACCGGGCGGACCGGTGAACTGGTGGATGTCGTGCTCGTCGACGGCCTTGGTCAGCGTCGTCTGATCGGGCACGCCGATGTTCTGGGCGACCAGTGACGTGTCGTGGTTGTCCTCGGGCGTGGCGCCGACGCACGGGTAGAACGTCTGGTGCGATCCGGGGATCACCATCAGTGACCCGTTGTACGGGTAGTTCTCGGTCAGGGCGATCGAGCACGAGACCGCGCGGATCTCCGGCATGCCGTCCTCGGCATGCCAGGTCTCGAAGTCCGAATGCCAGTAGAACCCGGTCCCGGTGAAGCCGGGCATGAGGTTGATCCTGGCCTGATGGATGTAGACGTCGCCGCCCAGCAGTTGCTGCGCGACCGGTAACACCGTGTCGAGCCGGACCACCTGTGCGACCAGGTCGCTGAGCAGATGCGGTTCGAAGATCGACCGGATCGTGCCACCCGGCTCCCGGATCACCCGCGGGTCATCGGTGTCCAGATCCGCTGCGATCCGGTCCATTTCATGGCGGAGCAGCGGGAGCCAGTCATCCGACACGGTCTCCGGCGCCACCAGGTACCCATACTCGGAGAAGCCGTCCAGGTGGGGCTGGCTGAGCGGACCGTCGGCCGCGCCACCCCACACCACAGGCTCGCGACGCGGTATCGGCTCGATGGCGTGGTCGAGCCGGGTCGGGTAGTGATCCATCCGTTCCTCGTTGGGCAAGCCGATGCGTGATCCGCTTTCGGCTCCTCGATGAACTGCCGTCATGCCACCGACTGCGGCGCCGGGTAGACACCGTTCTCGTCGTGCACTTCCCGCCCGGTCACCGGAGGGTTGAACACGCACAGCATGCGCAGCTGCTGATCGCAGGTGACCCGGTGGCGGTCGTTGTTGTTGAGCAGGTACATGGTTCCGTCGGCGAGCGGATACTCCTGCCCGGTCTCCAAATCCGTCAGCGTGCCGGTGCCCTCGATCACCCAGACCGCCTCGACGTGGTGCTGATAGTGGAACTCGTTGACCGAACCCGACTCGATGGTGGTCTCGTGGAACGAGAAACCGACGCCGTCACCGGCCAGGATGATGCGCTTCGATCGCCAGCTGGCGTCGGCCACATCGCGATCGGTCCCGGTGATCTCAGCAGTGGTACGAACAATCATGTTTCAAGCCCCCCTCAGGCCAGCGTGACGGCGACGGACTCGGCGAGGATGTCGAGCCCCTCCGACAGTTCGGCAGGCGTCGTGGTCAGCGGCGGTAGAAGTTTGACCACCTCGTCGGACGGACCGCTGGTTTCCATCAGCGCACCGCGGTCGAAGGCGGCCCGGCACGCCTTACCGGCCAGGTCCGCCTCGACGAACTTGAGACCCTGGGCCATGCCACGGCCACGGGCGGTCACTCCGTCGTGGGCAGCGGCGATCTCCTCCAGCCGCACTCGGACCAGCTCGCCCTTGGCAACCGTGTCGGCGCTGAACTCATCGTTCGCCCAGTATGTCTCGATCGCCGCCGTCGCGGTGATGAAAGCCGGGTTGTGCCCGCGGAAGGTGCCGTTGTGCTCCCCCGGCGCCCACACGTCCAGGTCGCGGCGGAACAACGTGAGCGCCATCGGCAGGCCATATCCGCTGACCGACTTGGATATCGTGACGATATCCGGCACGATGCCGGCTGCCTCGAAGCTGAAGAACGGCCCGGTGCGACCGCAACCCATCTGGACGTCATCGACGATCAACAGGATGTCGCGCTTGCGGCACAGTTCGGCCAGGGCACGCAGCCATTCGATCCGTGCGACGTTGAGTCCGCCTTCGCCCTGGACGGTTTCGACGATCACCGCGGCAGGTCGGTTGAGCCCGCTGCCCGAATCATCGAGCACCCGCTCGAACCACTGGAAGTCCTCGGTGACTCCACCGAAGTAGTTGTCGTAGGGCATCGGGGTGGCGTGCACCAGCGGGATACCGGCACCGGCGCGCTTCATCGAGTTTCCGGTGACCGACAGTGCTCCGAGCGTCATGCCGTGAAATGCGTTGGTGAAGCTGATAACCGACTCGCGGCCGGTCACCTTCCTGGCCAACTTGAGCGCCGCCTCGACGGAGTTGGCTCCGGTCGGCCCCGGGAACTGCACCTTGTAGTCGAGCCCTCGCGGCCGCAGGATGAGCTGCTCGAAGGTCTCCAGGAAGCGCTGCTTGGCCGCCGTCGCTATATCCAGCGAGTGCACGATGCCGTCGGAGGCAAGGTATTCGAGCAACGGCTCCTTCAGGGCGGCGTTGTTGTGGCCGTAGTTCAGCGCCCCGGCCCCGGCGAAGAAGTCGATGTAGGTGCGTCCCGAGGTGTCGGTCACCCAGGAGCCCGAGGCGCTGTTCATCACGGTGGGCCAGCCACGGCAATAACTGCGGACCTCGGATTCCACCGAGCTGAAGACGTCGGGCAGGTCAGATTCGGTCAGGGGAGCTGTCGTTGCGAGCAGCAAGGGACAATCCTTCCAATTCGGATCAAAATGGTTATCAGATAATTGATTTCAGCGCGAAAGCGGTGTGGTGATCGGCCCCATCCGCAGGATGGGCTCATCCTCGTGCGCTCCGCCTGCATCGAGCAGGTCGGATCCGAAGTGCGGATCTTCGACGAGGGGGACGCCGTGACGGCGCGCGAAGGCGCCGAAGAATGCGCGTGACGCGGTGTTGCCGGGGGCGACCGTGGCCTCCACGGTGACCGGACGCCCGTCACGCTGCGACCGCACCCGGTGGACGAGCGCGTCGAGCATGGTGCTTGCCAGTCCCCCGCCCTGCGCCGACGGCGCCACGGCCACCTGCCATACGAACAGGACATCGGGTCGCGGCGGAGGGTGGTAACCCGTGATGAATCCGTGCAGGTCACCGTCACGTTCGGCCACTATTGACGTGGCAGCAAAATCGGTCGCCAGCAACAGATAGGCGTAAGTGGAATTCACATCCAGCACCCCGGTAGCTTCCGCGAGGTCACGGATGCCAATGGCATCGGTACCCCGTGGTTGGCGCAGGAATTCTTCCCGGGAATGGCGCCCCGGGACGCTTTCTAAAACGTGCATATCGAGTTAAAAGTCACCACCGAACTTCTCAACGATCATCGTCAGTTTCATGCCATCGGTGCCCTCGACGTAAGCACACCGCCCTGCCGGGATCAAGCGCCGACACTCCTCCTGGCGCGCAGATACGTCTACAGAGACAGCTCTTGACCTGCATTAACTTCGACATTCGTCAATCTCAGAAAAGCGTTAGCACCGTTATCTAATCGTTACACTTGGGCGGGGGTACCAGCTCGTCGCCCGCGGCCGTCTCCACCCAGTCCCCCACGCCGACCCGAACAGGTCAACCGAACGCATCCGCAACCATTTCCCGACAACATTTCATTGGAAAAATTCCAATCGAAATTTAATAATCGCTGGTGTGGCGCACGATAATGTCCCGATCGAATAGCCTCGGACCTTTCCCCTGCAATCGACGGCTCCGCGTTGCTCGCCGGATCGCACTACGGGCAACACCACGTGATCCGTAGCCCAGCACCATCCGCCCCCAGCCGGCACCGGTCACCACCAGTACGGCCCCGGCACTGCCGGCACCGGTGACGGGATCGCCGGCGAAGGCGACGCCGAAGATCCCGGCCCACAGCGGCTCGGTACCCACCAGCAGGCTGACCCTGGCCGGGCTGGTCGTGCTCAGCGCCCGCAGCTGGACCAGGAACGCGAACACCGTGCACGCCAGCGCCAGGTAGCCGACAAGGGCCCATTCAGCCGGGCCGTGGGCGACCGTCGTCGCGACGACCGACTGCCCAGACGCCACGCACAGCGCCGACGCCACCGCAGCAACCGTCAGCAGTTGCACCAAAGTGGTTCGTGCCGAATCGATCCCGCGGCCGTCGGAGAAGCGTGCCATGACGGTGACGTGGACCGCCCGCAACAGGGCGGCGATCACCATCACGATGTCCCCGGTGCGCGGGACGGTCAGGCCGCCGGATTGAGTGAGCAACGCACAACCGATCACCGCCAGCGTCGCCGCGAGATAGAAGCGGTGGTCTACCCGCTGGCGCTGCATCGCCGGCGTGGCCACGATGGTGAGCGCCATTATCAGCCCGGCGTTGGACGCCGAAGTCATTGTCACACCATAGGTTTCGGCGACACAGACGGCAGCCAGCAGACCCCCACCGACGACGCCCGAAACCACCTCGGTGCGGGTCAGCTCCGGCAACCGCCGGGACACGACCGCGGCCAGCACCGTGGCCGCGACCGCGAACCGCACCACCAGTATCACGAAAACCGTTTGCGCCGTGACGATTTCCTTGGTGGCCAGGTAGCTCGAACCCCACACCACCGCCACGGCAAGCAAACAGAGGTCGGTGCGACGGGTCATGCGAATCAGCGTGTCGCCTGCCCAATAGTTCAGTCAAGCTAATGTTTCTACTGTTTATATGTAGCATTACTTTATGGATGCCGGACGCCTGCGGATGCTGCGTGAACTCGCCGACCACGGCACCGTTGCCGCGGTGGCCCAGGTGCTGTCCATGACGCCCTCGGCGGTCTCACAGCAACTCAAGATCCTGCAACGCGAGGCGGGCGTACCGCTGATCGAACCCGAGGGCAGACGGGTACGTCTGACCGATGCCGGACAGGTCCTGGTGGGCCACGCCGACGCCGTGTTGGCGGCACTGGACCGGGCCCGGAGCGAGATGGACGCCTACCGCAGCACTCCCCGGGGCACGGTCAGTGTGTCGTTCTTCCCCTCTGGTGCGGCAATGCTGCTGGCCCCGTTGGTCATCCGGGCGGCCGAGCGCGGGGTCCAGGTGCTCGGGCGCGACGTCGACGTGCCGGCGTCCCGGGCACCGGCACAACTGGCCGACTTCGATGTCGTGGTGGTCCACCGCGACGAGCGCGACCCCGCCTCCTGGGGCCCGCGCTTCGAGGCAGAAGAACTGTTACGCGAGCCGTTGGATGTCGTGGTACCCGCCGGGCACCGCTTCGCCGGCAGGGATCAGGTAAGGCTGGCCGACCTGGCCGACGAACGCTGGATCGGCGTCGAGGGTGGACTGATGGTCGACGACGTACTCAACTCGATAGCGATCCTGTCCGGCGTCCAACCACGAATCACGCAGCGAATCAACGATTTCCGCGTGGTCGAGGAGCTGGTACAGGTGGGCGCCGGGATCGCCCTGATGCCCCGCTACGTGAGGCTGACCCGCGAGCTGGTGCGGCTGCCGATCACCGATATCTCGGTGGCCCGCCGGGTGGAGGCGGTCACCCGCACGGGCGCGGCGGCGCGCCCGGCCGTCTCCGTCGTGCTCGAGGAGCTGGCTGCGATCGGCGCGGACATCCCCTCGGCCACCGTCCCGGACTGACCACCCGGTCAGTTCGGATTGGCCGCCGAGGTGGCGACGTCGTCGCCGAACCATTTCTCCTTGATCATGTCGTAGGAACCGTCTTCACGCATTCGCAACAGCGCCTGGTCGATCGGTTTGCGGAGCTTGCTTCCGACGGCGAAGACGAACCCGTGGTTCTCGTCCTGAAACACCGGGCCTGCCATCACCCCGACGCCGTCACCGCGATGGGCGGCATAGTATCGAAGCACCGGGGCATCGAAAACCACTGCGTCGTAACCATCTTCACGCAAGGCCTCGTAGCACTCCTCGATGGAGTGCATCTCGGTGGCGCTCACCCCCATGCCGCGTAGGTAGGACGCCGAGGTGGTGTCCGCGACGGTGGCGACAGTCTTGTCGTACAGGTCGGCGGGTCCGCTGATCTTCGATTCCAGCTTCGCAACCGTGAGTGTGGCCGTCAGATTGGCCGAGTAGAACGCGACGAAGACGATTCCGGCGAAACCCCACAGGATCGCCAACGATTTGGTGACCCAGCGCCGCGGTGCGGTGCTGCTCCGACCGACCAGGGAACCAACGCTCCACCCGAACGACTGGAAAATGCCAGGCAAGTACGCGCGGGACACGGCCGGACTCGCGTGCCGCCGTTCCACCAGCCAGAAGATGTGCGCGGGCAACACACTCACCACCACCGCCGCCATCAGCCAGACCAGCATGGTTTTGGAAAAGATCAGGCCCAGAAACCCGGCCAGTCCGGGTGTGGACGGGGTGGTGTCGTGCACCGGCACCATGATCTGCAGCCCCGCGTCGAGGGTGGGTTGGGAGAAGTCGAACATCCTCTCCCGCGCCGAAGTCAGGGAGATCGCCCCGATCGCCACCTCTGCCTTGCCATCTGCCACGGCCTGCAATTGGCCGCGAACGTCGTCCCACTTCTGATAGTCGCTCTCCCAGTCGAGACGCTGGGCGATCTCCTCCCACAGATCGATCGAGAACCCGGTGAGGGTGTCACTGCCGGTCTCCATGACAAACGGCTCGAGAGCATGGACGGCGACAGTGATGGATCGAGGGTCCGGTTCCGGTTCAGGTTGTGCCGACGCCCGGGGCGCAATCGCGTTCATCAGACAGAGCAAGAACATCAGCATCGCCAGTCCGAGATACCGCCGGCTCACGGGACATCACCCTCCTGTTGTGGCAGCCCACCACCCTAGCCCGTCAGGCCACGGCGGTTGGTTGCCATCAACATGTTCAGCGCGAGTCAGAGTTCAGGAAGCGCGTCTGAGGGCACCGCAAACAGCGCGAAATGGCATGCATTGACCCAGGATTCGATCCGTGGATGGGGTCGGTGCCGCCCGGGGGCGGCATCGCTGCCCGGCGGTGTGGGCGGCCGGCCGGGAACCGTGGCGGGTGCACGGCCCCCGACCTCCGCTACTACAGGTACTGGCCCAGGTTCGATTCGGTATCAATGGCACGGCTCGCCGACGAGCTCTTCCCGGTGACGAGCGTGCGGATGTAGACGATCCGCTCGCCCTTCTTGCCCGAGATCCTGGCCCAGTCATCGGGATTGGTGGTGTTGGGCAGGTCCTCGTTCTCGGCGAACTCGTCGACGATCGAATCCAACAGGTGCTGGATGCGCAGACCGGGCTGACCGGTCTCCAGCACACTCTTGATGGCGTTCTTCTTCGCCCGGTCGACGACGTTCTGGATCATGGCGCCGGAGTTGAAGTCCTTGAAGTACATGACTTCCTTGTCACCGTTGGCGTAGGTGACCTCCAGGAACCGGTTGTCGTCGATCTCGGCGTACATCCGGTCCACGACCTTCTCGATCATCGTCTTGATCGTCAGCGACCGGTCGCCACCGAACTCGGCGAGATCGTCGGCGTGCACCGGAAGCGCCTCGGTCAGGTACTTCGAGAAGATGTCCTGCGCCGACTCGGCGTCGGGCCGCTCGATCTTGATCTTGACGTCCAGGCGGCCGGGCCGCAGGATCGCCGGATCGATCATGTCCTCGCGGTTGGAGGCGCCGATGACGATGACGTTCTCCAGCCCCTCCACGCCGTCGATCTCCGAAAGCAGCTGCGGCACAACCGTTGTCTCGACATCTGAACTGACGCCGGTGCCGCGGGTACGGAAGATCGAGTCCATCTCGTCGAAGAACACGATCACCGGGGTGCCTTCGGACGCCTTCTCACGGGCACGCTGGAAGATCAGCCGGATGTGACGTTCGGTCTCACCGACGAACTTGTTCAGCAGCTCGGGGCCCTTGATGTTGAGGAAGTAGCTCTTCGCCTCGCGGGCGTCGTCGCCACGAACCTCGGCCATCTTCTTGGCCAGCGAGTTCGCCACCGCCTTGGCGATGAGCGTCTTGCCGCACCCGGGCGGACCGTAGAGCAGCACACCTTTCGGCGGCCGCAGCGAGTACTCCCGGTAGAGCTCCTTGTGCAGGAAGGGCAGCTCCACGGCGTCGCGGATCTGCTCGATCTGCCGACCCAGACCACCGATGTCGTTGTAGCTGACGTCGGGCACCTCTTCGAGCACCAGGTCCTCGACCTCGGCCTTGGGAATCCGCTCGAAGGCGTACCCGGCCTTGGTGTCGACCAGCAGCGAATCGCCGGGACGCAGTTTGCGGGGCCGGCCGTCGTCGAGAGCGCCGTCGGAATCTTCTGGCAGGTCCTCGGCGGCGATCAGAGGCTCGGCCAACCAGACGATGCGTTCCTCGTCGGCATGCCCGACCACCAGGGCTCGGTGTCCGTCGGCCAGGATCTCGCGCAACGTGCTGATCTCGCCGACAGACTCGAAGTTGCCCGCCTCGACCACGGTGAGCGCCTCGTTGAGCCGGACCGTCTGGCCCTGCTTGAGCGAGGAGGTCTCGATGTTCGGAGAGCAGGTGAGTCGCATCTTGCGGCCGGAGGTGAACACGTCGACGGTGTCGTCCTCGTGGGTGCCGAGCAGCACGCCGTAGCCACTGGGCGGCTGGCCCAGCCGGTCCACCTCCTCGCGGAGGGCGAGCAACTGCTGGCGGGCTTCCTTGAGGGTGTCCATCAGCTTGGCGTTGCGCGATGCGAGCGAGTCGATCCGGGCTTCAAGCTGGTGGACGTCACGGGCACTTCGCAGCCCACTCTGGGGCCCTACCGCATTCTCCAATTGCTCACGCAGAACCGCAGCCTCACGGCGCAGCGATTCGAGCTCGGCGGCATCATCGCTGGACATGGGTTGCGGGTGGCCGGCCGAGAAACTCTCGGCATGGCCGTCCGAACGCTCTGACTCACTCATATTGCGCTCCCTCCCGCACCGTAAGTTGGTGCAGTAACAACTTCAACGCTACCGGCGATTCAGCCATTGTGTGCGCTCTAGGAACGAGACACACCAGCACCACTGTTAGCCTCTTAGTTCAGTTGGTCCGATCGAAAGGACAATCGTGGCCTTGAAAACCCTCGTTACCGGCTTTATCACCGCAGCTGCTGCCGCCGCCGTGGTGGGCGGAGCAGCGGCGGGTGTGACTTCTATTGCATCCAGCGGCATGTCGGCCGCCCCGGCCATCCAGCCGGTGGTGTTCGACGCGCCCCTGCCGGCCACCCCGGCACCGGACCTGGCGTCGCCACTGGTGCAGACCCTGCAGGCGCTCGCCAGCGGCGGCTCGTTCAGCGGCAAGGCCCCCTACATCCAGGGCGGCATCGGCCGGATCGAGAGCATCGCCGCCGACCGCGCGTACAGCAAGGCCGCCGCTGAAGGAAAGTTCCCGCTGACCTTCGACATCGCCAACATCGATGACCAGGGCGGCGTGGCCTACGCCGACGTCACCGCCACCTCGGCGACCGGCGGCACCGCCACCCAGAACATCCAGTTCGTGGCGGGCCCGAGCCCGACCGGTTGGCAGATCTCCAAGGGGTCGGCCCTGAACCTGCTGTCCTCTGTCGGCTGAGTAGGTAGTTGAACCACAGCCGTATCGCAGTCCTGAGTGCCGCCACGATCGTGGCGGCACTTGGGCTCTGCGGGTGTAGTAGTGGCGAGCACCCGGCCAAGAGATCACACCCGACCACCAGCGCGGTGTCGACGACCATGCCGGCGGCACCGCCCTCGGCACCGCTGCCTGCCCCCGAGGCGCTGACCGGGGTGCTGGACCGGTTGGCCGACGTCAACGTCCCCGGAGCCGACAAGGTGGTCCTGGTGGAACAGGGCACCGCCGAGGACGCCGCGGCGCTGGACAAGTTCGGCCGTGCATTGGCCGACAACGGCTTCATGCCGCTGACCTTCGAGGCCACCGACCTGGCCTTCTCGCCGACCGAGCCGAAGAACGTGGTGGCAACCGTCAAGGCCACCGCGGGCGGCGAGCATTCGGACCGCACCTTCAGCTTCCCGATGGAATTCACCCCGCACGGCGACGGCTGGCAATTGACCAGACACACCGCCGACATGTTGCTGGTCATGGGTGCGGGTGCCGAGGCATCCACACCGCCCGCCCCGACACCGCCCCGCTGACTCATGTGGATCGGTTGGCTGGAGTTCGACCTGTTGCTCGGTGACGTGCATTCGCTCAAACAGAAGCGCTCGGTCATCCGACCGGTGATCGCCGAGCTTCAGCGCAAGCTCGCGGTGTCGGCGGCCGAAACCGGAACCCAGGATCTGCACCGCCGCGCCGGCATCGGCGTCGCTCTCGTCGCCGCCGACCGTCACCACGTGGTCGACGTGCTCGATGCCGCCGAGCGGATGGTGGCCGGCCGCCCCGAACTCGAGCTGCTCTCCACCCGGCGGGGCCTGCACCACAGCGAAGACTGACCCGTCAGCGCTGGGATCGACCGTCAGCGCGCGGATCGCCAGGCGCGCCGTTTTCGACCTGAGGGCAGTGATTGCGGCCACGAAGCAACCGCTATGCAAAAAACGACGACGACCGATACGCCGTCAGGCGCCCGACTCAGATTCGAGGGCGGCGTCGACGGCGGCCTGGACAGCGAGTTGACGCTTCTTGCGCAGCGGGACCGGCGCCACCGCGCCCGGCGCCAATTTGCGCGCACTGACCAGAAACGCGGTGTGGCCGCGCATGTTGTGTTCCGGGCGCACCGCCAGACCCACCACGTGCCAGCCGCGCTGCATGCTCTCCCAGGCCCGCGGTTCGGTCCAGCACTGCTGTTCACGCAGCGCCTCCACGACCCGCGACAGCTGGGTGACGGTGGCGACGTAGATCATCAGCACGCCACCGGCGACCAGCGCCTTGGAGACGGCGGGCAGCACCTCCCAGGGCGCCAGCATGTCCAGCACCACGCGGTCTTGCTCCGGGCCGTCGTAGTCGGCGAGGTCGGCGATCACCAGGTCCCAGTTCTCCGGGCGCTCACCGAAGAACGTGATGACATTCTTCTCGGCGGTCGGCGCGTGATCGTCACGGATCTCGTACGACGTCACCCGGCCCTCGGGGCCGACGGCCCGCAGCAGCGAGCAGGTCAGCGCGCCGGATCCGGCACCGGCCTCCAACACCCGGGCGCCCGGGAAGATGTCACCCTCGTGGACGATCTGCGCGGCGTCCTTCGGATAGATCACCTGCGCACCGCGCGGCATCGACATCACGTAGTCGACCAGCAGCGGTCGCAGCACCAGGAACTGGTCGCCGTTGGTGGATTTGACCACGCTGCCTTCCGGCAGCCCGATCACGTTGTCGAAGGCGATGATGCCGCGATGGGTGTGGAACTCACCGCCGGGATTGAGCACCATCGTGTAGCGCCGGCCCTTGGCGTCGGTGAGTTGCACCCGGTCGCCAACGGCAAACGGTCCGGTCGGTCTCTTCCCTGCCACGGACGTCCAGCCTGCCAGTACCCGCACCGGGCCGGGTGCCCGGGGTTGTGCAAATTTGTCGGAGCCCGGTCCTAGGCTTACCGGTGTGAGTGAAGAACCGGCCCCGACGCCGCGCCGCCCGGCGCTGTCACCGTCGCGCGCCGGCGATTTCAAGCAGTGCCCGCTGCTCTACCGGTTCCGCGCCATCGACCGGCTCCCCGAGCCGCGGTCCACGGCGCAGCTGCGCGGGTCGCTGGTGCACGCCGCGTTGGAGCAGCTCTATGGGCTGCCCGCGGCCGAGCGGGTGCATGACACCGCGCTGACGCTGGTCGAGCCGGCGTGGGAGCAGGTCGTCGCTGCCGAGCCCGAGCTGGCCGACACCGAGTATCCGGACACGTTGCTCGCAGAGGCCAGGGCTCTGTTGTCGGGGTACTACCGCCTGGAAGATCCGACGCGGTTCGATCCGCAGTGCTGCGAGCACCGGCTCGAGGTCGAACTGGCCGACGGCACCCTGTTGCGCGGATTCGTCGACCGGATCGATGTCGCCCCCTCCGGCGAGTTGCGCGTCGTCGACTACAAGACCGGCAAGGCCCCGCCGGAGGCGCGGGCGCAGGCCGAGTTCAAGGCGATGTTCCAGATGAAGTTCTATGCCGTGGCGCTGCTGCGTTCGCGTGGAGTGATGCCGTCGCGGCTGCGGCTGCTGTATCTGGCCGACGGCCAGGTGCTCGACTACTCCCCCGCGCACGACGAGCTGTTGCGGTTCGAGCGCACGCTGATGGCGATCTGGAAGGCCATCCAGGTGGCCGGGGCCACGGGTGACTTCCGGCCCAACCCGTCGCGGTTGTGCTCGTGGTGTGCGCATCAGAGTTTGTGTCCGGCGTTCGGCGGCACCCCGCCGCCGTATCCCGGGTGGCCAGAATCAGGAGCTGCATGATCGGGTGTCACTACCATCGGCTCGGTACCGATGGTGAGTACCAGCTGTTCGAATCCACCGCTGACACGCGGAGCAACTGGGATCCGGCCATTCAGCACGGCTCACCGCCGCTGGCACTGCTGACCAAGGTGATCGAGGAGCTGACCGCGGGCTCGGGCCTGCGGGTGGGACGGTTGACCCTGGACATCCTCGGCGCCATTCCCGTTGCGCCGGTGCGGGTCCGGGCCTGGGTGGACCGGCCCGGGTCACGGATCTCGATGGTCGCCTCGGAGATGGAGGCGGCCCGTCCCGACGGCACGTGGCGCGCGGTGGCGCGGGTGACGGCGTGGCTGCTGGCTCCCAGCGACACCAGTGACGTGGCCACCGACCGCTTTGCCCCGTTGGTGGAAGGCGAGGCCGCCGACGTCGCGCACAACTGGGAAGGGGCACCGGGCTATCTGGAAAGTGTGTCCTGGCGGCGGCAGCGCACCGCCGAGGGCGAGGCCGCCGTGGCATGGATGAGTCCGTTGACACCCGTGGTCGACGACGAGGAGACGACGGCCTTGCAGCGCCTGGCGCTCGTGGTGGATTCCGCCAACGGTATTGGCGCAGCGTTGGATCCGGAGAAGTTCATCTTCATGAACACCGACACCGCGGTGCATCTGCACCGGCTCCCAGAAGGCTCGGACTTCGCGGTGCGGGCCCGCGGTTCCATCGGACCGGACGGTGTCGGTGCGACGACGGCGGAAATCTTTGACCGCAAAGGGTTCATCGGAACCTCGGCGCAGACACTGCTGGTGATGCGGGCACCGTGATCACCGAGCTGCGCCGTCAGTTCGACCTGGCCTGGGCGCTGGCCGACCTGCACCTCTCCGGCCTGTCCGACGAGGATCACCTGTGGGAGCCCGGTCCGCTGGTGTGGACAGTGCACCAGGACTCAGCGGGTCGATGGTGGCCGGACTGGGCGGATACCGAGCCCGATCCGATTCCGGTTCCGACCATCGGCTGGCTCACCTGGCACATGATCTTCTGGTGGTCGACCGCCCTGGACCACGTCGACGGCAGGTCCCCAACGCCGCGTACCGAGATCAACTGGCCCGGCCCTGAGGCCGCGGTGCAGCGGATCAGGGTGCTCAGTGCCCGCTGGAGCGGCCTGCTGGATTCGCTGACCGACACGGATCTCCTTGTCCCCGCGACGTTTCCGTGGGGGCCGGACTCCGGCCGGTCACTGGCCGACATGGTGCTGTGGTTGAACGTCGAGCTGACGAAGAACGCCGCCGAGATCGGGCAACTGCGGATGCTACGGGCCGCTGCCCGATCCTGCGGCTAATCGTCCTCGCCCTGGTCGTCGCCGTGCCAGCCGCCGCGCCACCGCGGACCGTCATACCAGCCGTTGTACCAGCCGGGGACGTCGACGCAGGCCTGCGCGTAGCCGTAGGGACCGTTCACGCACAGCCCCGGATCGGCCGAAGCCGACCCGGCCCCGGCGACGGTGCCGATCGGCACCGCCACCGCACCTAGTCCGGCGGCAATAATTCCGAGTTTCTTCAATCGGTTCATGTCGCACCTCCGGCCATCGCCTCAAGAGAGCACCCCGACCCTGCCCACTCTAGTCCGGCGAGGCATGGCCGCAAGGCTTGCTTCAGGTGCCCGAAGCCCAAGGGCGTCCGCTATTTGGGCTCAGCGGAAGTAAGGTTCAACCGTGCCACTGAGCTTGACGACCATAGGATTTCCGCGGCGATCCTTCGCGGTAGGCACTTCAACACGCACCCAACCCTCGGCCACGTCGTATTCGTGAACATTGGTTCTCTCGACGCCGTTGAACCGAATACCCACGTCGCGGAGGAGCACCTGTTCGTCGTAGAAGGCGCTCCGCGGGTCGATCGAGAGGTGATTCGGTGGAACGTCTGCGTTCTGATCCTCGGACATGATGGCCTTCGTTGAATGCTGCGTTAGATGCTCGGATTGATCCTCAAAGAATCTACGCGACCCTGCTGTAGCGGGTTGCGCGCAGGTCTCGGTGGGCCGACTCGAGGAGGCGTCGCTGAGATTGCGGGGCTTGTATTCTCTTGTATCTATATAGATGTAGTGCAATACTCGGCGCATGGACGTGTTCGAGGCAGTGGCCGAACCCAGCCGACGCGCATTGCTCGACGCTCTCGTCGAGGGTGAACGCACCGCGGGCGAGCTGGTGGCCACCCTCCCGGAGCTGACCCAACCCACCGTGTCACGGCACCTTCGAGTGCTGCGGGAGGTCGGCCTGGTCGAGGTACGGCCCGACGCGCAGCGCCGCATCTACGCGCTGCGTCCCGACGGGCTGGTGCAGATCGACGAGTGGATCGAGCGGTATCGCCGCTACTGGTCCGATCATCTCGATGCCCTGGAGCGTCATCTCAAAGCGACCCACAAGGAGACGAAATGACCAGCCGTGAAGGAAAGCTCACCGTCGACGGCGATCAGGCCGCACTGAGTTTCGAGCGGCGCCTCCCCTATCCCGTCGACGCGGTGTGGGCCGCCATCACCGATCCCGAACAGCGCAATCAATGGATGGGCGAAACGACGATCGACGCCCGTGAAGGCGGCACGATCGAGATGATCCCCCATTCGCCTCCGATCCCGCCGCAGCAGAAGAAGATGACCGGACGGATCCGGGTGTGGGACCCGCCAAGGATTTTCGAGCACGAATGGAGCCAGTCCGTGTTGTCTGCTCCCGAGCCCGGTGTCGTGCGCTACGAACTGACCCCCGACGGCGACGGCACCCTGCTGCGGTTCAGCCACCGCGGCCTGACGGTCTCGGACGGCCAGGGCTTCCACCCGGGCACTCACGCCTATCTGGACCGGCTCGAGGCGCATCTCGGCGGACAGCCATTGCCCGACTGGGCCCGGCGCTATCAGGACGTCGCCAAGAAGCTCGGCACCTAGTGGACCCGATAGAAGGAAACAACATGCCACACAATGGAACTGACATTGCCGCACCCACGATCGCCGTGGTCTACCACTCCGGATTCGGCCACACGTCAACCCTGGCCGATGCTGTCGCGGCGGGCGCTCGTGACGGCGGCGCCGACGTCACCGTCATCCACGTCGACACCATGTCCGACGAGCATTGGGACCTGCTGGACAACATCGACGCCATGATCTTCGGCTGCCCCACCTACATGGGCAACGTCTCGGCAGGATTTCAGACATTCGCCGAGAAAACCGGCCGGCGGTGCATGGACGGCACTTGGCGAGACAAGGTGGCCGCCGGCTTCACGAACTCCGGAGGCAAGAGCGGCGACAAGCTCAACACACTCAGTTCATTGGTGGTCTTCGCCGCCCAACACCACATGCATTGGGTCAACCTGGGTTTGAGCACCGGCTGGAACCACTCGTTCAGCAGCGAGGACGATCTCAACCGGCTCGGCTTCTTCCTGGGCGCCGGCGCTCAGACCAACGTGGACGCCAACCCCGACCAGGTGCATCCCTCCGATGTGCGCACCTGCCACCACCTCGGGCAGCGGGTCGCGCTGGTGACGCGCCAGCTCAACATCGGCCGCACGTTCAGTCCAGCGGCTTCAGCTCCTGCAGCATCGTAGGAACCAATTCGCTGACGGTGGGATGGATGTGCATGGTCCGCGATATCGCGGTGTAGGGCAGTTTCGCGGTCATGACGTCGAGAATGGAATGCACCACCTCGTCACCGCCGACCCCGAAGATGGCTGCCCCCAGAATCTCTTCGGTGTCGGCATCCACCACCACCTTCATGAAGCCCTGGGTTTCACCCTTCTCCACTGCGCGGCCGACCCGGGTCATCGGGCGCTTGCCCACCAACGCTTTTCGGCCCGATTGCCGCACCTGGTCGACGGTCATGCCGGCCCGGCCCAGCGGTGGATCGATGTAGAGCGCGTAGGTGGTGATGCGATCGCTCACCCGCCGCGGGTCGTCATCGAGCAGATTGGCGGCGACGATCTCGAAGTCGTTGTAGGACGTGTGGGTGAACGCGCCCTTGCCGTTGCAGTCCCCCATTGCCCAGATGTGCCCGGCCGTAGTGCGCAGCTGATCATCGACCACGACGTAGCCGCGACCGTCGAGCTCCACGCCGGCGTGCTCCAACCCGAGGTCGTCGGTGTTGGGTGTGCGCCCCACCGCGAGCAGCAGGTGTGTCCCGACGATCGGATCGGCGCCGTCGCGCGGGATCACCGCAAAACCACCGTCCTGCTTGCTGAACCGGATGTCGGTGGCGTTCAGCACCACACCGATGCCCTCGGCCCGCAGGACCTCGGCGATCGTGGCCGACACGTCCTCGTCCTCACGGGAGGTGAGCCGCGGCCCCTTCTCGATCACCGTCACCCGCGCACCGAACCGCCGGTACATCTGCGCGAATTCCAGAGCGATGTAACTGCCGCCCACGATCACGAGGTGCTCGGGCAGAACGTCCAGGTCCAGGATGCCGACATTGGTCAGGTAGTCGATGCCGTCCAAGCCGGGAAAATCCGGGACCACCGCGCGGCCACCGACATTGAGGAAGATCCGCTCGGCCCGCAGCAGTTCACCGTCGACGTCGACGGTGTGCGGGTCCACGAAACGGGCATGTCCGCGGATCAGCTCCGCACCGTCCATGCCCTGCAGCCAGTCCTCGACCCCGTGCCGGTCGGACAGCATGATCGCATCCTTGCGGGCCTTGACCTTGCCCATGTCGACGGCGACTTCGCCTGTGCCGATGCCGAAATCAGCTCCGCGACGTGCCAGGTGGGCGGCGTGCGCGCTGGCCACGAGGGTCTTGGTGGGGATGCAGCCGTAGTTGACACACGTACCGCCGACCAGCTTGCGTTCGATCACCGCGACGGTCTGGCCCGCGGCGGTCAGCCGGCCCGCCAGCGGCGGCCCGGCCTGACCCGCGCCGATGACGATCGCGTCGAAACTCCGCGCGGGCGCCACGCGCTAGACGATCGCGGTCAGGGCGGCGATCGCGAAACCGCCGAGCACGGCGACCGCATCCTCGACGAGAGCGACCGGCAGATCATGCCCATCGTTGCGGGCGACCAGGCGGCTGCGTGCCTCGTATCCGCCCAAGGTTCCCAGCACCGCGCCGACGAGACCCGCGCCCAGACCACCGAAGGTGTACCCCCACGCCGTACCGATCACCGCACCGGCGAAGGCGCCGGTGAGCAGGCGAGCGACGAACTGCACCGGCGTCTTACGACTCGGCGTGCGCGGAAGCTGGTCGGTAACCAACTCCACCACAGCGAGAACGGTCAACACGGTGACCGTGACCGGGTGCGCCAACCACTGGGCCCAGGTGCCGTCGAGGTTGATCCAGCTCAGTGCAGCGGCCCAGGCCACCGCGGCCGGTGCGGTGAACGCCCGCAATCCGGCCACCACGCCGATGAGCAGAGCCAACAACAGAACCAGAAAATGCGTCACGGCAACCTCCGAGGCCTGGAATTGTCCCCCGGACGCTAACACGCAAGACGTCGCGGCACCCGCCGATCAGAGACGGCGGTGCGTGCCGATCAGAAGCGGCAGAACCGAATATCCGATGCGAGTATCGCTTTGGCACCGATCGCGGCGATCTCATCCATGATCGCGTTGACGTCGCGGCGCGGCACCAGAGCCCGCACGGCCACCCAATCCGGATCCGCCAGCGGCGCGATGGTCGGTGACTCCAGCCCCGGCGTCACCGCGGTGGCCTGTTCCAAAACCGCACGCGGGCAGTCGTAATCCAACATCAGGTACTGCTGGCCGAACACCACGCCCTGCACGCGTGCCGTCAGCTGATCGCGCGCCGAGGCATTGTCGTCACCGTCGGCCCCGTCACGTTCGATCAGGACGGCCTCCGACTCGCACAGCGGCGCACCGAAGGCCACCAGATCGTGCAGGCCCAGGGTGCGGCCCGAACCCACCACGTCGGCGATCACGTCGGCGACCCCCAGCTGGATCGAGATCTCCACGGCACCGTCCAACCGGATGACCGAGGCCTCGATGCCCTGCGCGGCAAGGTCCTTGCGAACCAGATTCGGAAATGAGGTGGCGATCCGCTTGCCCGCCAGGTCCTTCGAGCTCCACTCCCGGCCGGCGGGTCCGGCGTAACGGAAGGTGGAGTTGCCGAAGCCGAGCGACAGTCGCTCACGCACCGGGGCATCGGAGTCGGCAGCCAGGTCACGTCCGGTGATGCCCAGATCGAGCTGACCCGAACCCACGTAGATCGCGATGTCCTTGGGACGAAGAAAGAAGAACTCGACGTTGTTGACCGGGTCGACGACGGTCAGGTCCTTGGGGTCGCGCCGGCGACGGTATCCGGCCTCGGCGAGGATCTCGCCGGCTGCCTCGCTGAGTGAGCCCTTGTTGGGCACCGCGACGCGCAACATCTGATCGGCCACGGCTCACAACTTCCGGTAGACGTCGTCGAGGGTCAGGCCCCGGGAGAGCAACAGCACCTGGGTCCAGTACAGCAACTGGCTGACCTCTTCGGCGAGCGACTCGTCGCTCTCGTGCTCGGCGGCCAGCCACACCTCGCCGGCCTCTTCCAGGATCTTCTTGCCGAGCCCATGGATGCCGGCGTCAAGGGCAGCGACCGTGCCGCTACCGGCAGGTCTGGTGCGCGCTTTGTCGCTGAGTTCGGCAAACAGGGCCTCGAAGGTCTTCACAGGCATGAATTGTTTCATGCTCGGAGGGGGTCCATTTGTGGGGTTCCATAGAAGGGTGAGCGAATCTGTCGGCGACGCGCTGCCGACCTACACCGCCCGGGTCTCGGCAATCCGCACGATCCTGGCCAAACACCTGCCCGTTGCGGACCTGGTCCAGAACAATCGCCGCGCCAACCCCATCCCGCCGCTCGATTGCCTGTCGGCTTCCTGGGGCTCTGACCCGACCTCGCCCGCAACCCTGACGCTGTCGATGCATCCCGTGCCGGACTTCGCCGCCGAGGTCGAGGAACTGCGCTACGGCGCGGATCCCGCCCAGGGAGCCTACGCGGCACACCGCGCCGATCCCGCCGAGTTCGCTCTGGTGCAACCACACTTGTCCAGCGTCTGGGTGGTCGTCGGGCACTGCGAGGTCCATCTGGCCCACCAGGGTTGCTCGCCCGAGAAGCTGGTCGAGGCAGCTGTCGAGATCGCCCGCAGCGTGGGCTGGTCGCCGTATGCCGACGATTTCGAGCCACCTCTGCTGCCGCCGGACCGGGACCCGCCGGTTGACCGCTAGGCGCTCAACGCATTGGCGTGCATGTCTTCGAGGTTCTTGCCCTTGGTCTCCTCGACCCAGCGCCACACGAACACGAACGACAACACCGCACAGATGGCATAGAAGCCGTACGCCACGCCAAGGACGTTGCGCAGTTCCGGGAACGACACAGTGATCAGCCAGTTCGCTGCCCACTGCCCGGCGGCGGCCAGGCCGAGCGCGGCCGCCCGGATACGGTTGGGGAACATCTCGCCGAGCAGCACCCACACCACCGGGCCCCAGGACATGCCGAAGGCCACCACGAACAGGTTCGCCGCGACCAGGGCGATCGGCCCGGTGATGCCGCCGAGATACGGTTGCAGCTCCATCAGACCGGTCGACTTGTTGAGCACCTCATGTGTCTGGGCAGTCCCGAAGATGACCGCCATCGTGCCCAGTGTCACCGCCATCCCCACCGAACCGATCAACAGCAGCGGCTTGCGGCCGATCTTGTCGATCAATGCGATCGCGATCAGCGTGGTGACGATGTTGGTCACCGAGGTGATCACCGTGATGATGAACGACGAGCTCTCGTCGAATCCGACGGCCTGCCACAACACATTCGAGTAGTAGAAGATCACGTTGATGCCGACGAACTGCTGGAACACCGACAGCCCCAGGCCCACCCACACGATGCCGTAGACACCGCCTGCCGGCTTACGCAGGTCGCGCCATGCCGCCGGCTTCTCCTGCTGAAGGGTGTCCTGGATCCGGCCCAGGGTGATCTCCAGGTTCTTCTCCCCCAGCAGCCGCGACAGCACCTTGCGCGCCTCGGGAATCCGGTGTGTGGCAACCAGATACCGCGGTGATTCGGGAATGGTGAAGGTCAGCAGGCCGTACACGACAGCGGGAACCGTCATCAACAGGAACATCCACCGCCAGGCCTCCAGGTTGAGCCAGAGTTCCTTGCCGGCTTCCCCGGCGATGTGGGCCAGCAGCGCGTCGATACTCAGGGCCAGGAAGATGCCGCACACGATCGCGAGCTGCTGCAGCGATCCCAACCGGCCGCGGATCCGCGGTGGCGAGGTCTCGGCGATGTAGGCCGGGGCAATCACCGAGGCGATCCCGACTCCGATACCGCCGACGACACGGAACAACACCACCACCCACACGCTGGGCGCCAGCCCGGTGCCGATCGCGCTGATGAAGAAGAGCACCGCGGCGATCTTCATCACCGCGATCCGGCCGATCCGGTCGGCTATCCGGCCCGCGGTGAGCGCACCTACAGCCGCACCGAGCAGCGCAGAGGCGACTGCGAATCCCAGGATCTTGTTGTCGATGTCGAAGTGCTTCTGGATGGCGTCGACCGCACCGTTGATGACCGCGCTGTCGTAGCCGAACAACAACCCACCCAGGGCAGCGACCGAGGCGATGCGCACCGCGCTGCGTCCGGATGAGTAATAGTCGTCGTCGTGGACCGCGGGAGTGCCGTCACCTGCCGGACCGTGTGCCATACCGTGTCCCCTCCGCACCATTGCGTGACCGATCACAATCACCTTGGCACAGCGGACCGGCAGCTAGGGCCATATCCGGCAGCTGAATTGGACGCGGGTCAGGCGCTGCGTGCGTCCGTGTCCGCCGCCAGCTCGGCATGGATCGTCCGCAGGTCCGAGACATCGAGCGCGCCGAGCGTCTCGGCGTGCCTGCGCCGCGTTCCCGCCGGCACCGCGACATCGTTTGGTATCACCAACACCGGGCAACCGGCGGCTTCGGCCGACGCCGTTCCGGTGACCGAGTCCTCCACGGCCAGACAGTGCTCCACAGGCACCCCGAGCAGGTGCGCCGCCCGCAGGTAGGGATCCGGCGCCGGCTTGGCCCGGTCCACTTCGTCACCGCAGACGCTCACCGTGAAGTAGTGGCTGCCAATACTTTTCAGGGCCCGCTCGGTGAGCCCGCGACGCGTGTTGGTCACCAGCGCCATCGGGACCCCGGCGGCGGTCAGACCGTCGAGCATCTCCTTGGCCCCGGGCCGCCACGGCAATCCCTGTTCGAACAGCTCACCGGTGTAGTCATGCAGCCAGTCCGCCGATTCGGCCATCGCGGCAGGATCGGGGTCAAGGCCGAGATCGTCGTAGACGATGCGCATGACAGTCTCGGCCGAGCCGCCGACGGTGGATTCCCGGACCTCGTCGGTCAGAACGCCGCCGTTGCGCGCGTACAGCGCGTGCATGGCGATGTCCCACAGCTTTTCGGAGTCGACGAGCGTGCCGTCCATATCCCAGAGCACCGCACGCATGGCAGCCATTCTCGCATTGTCGGACAGCGTCGATAGCGTGGGAGCATGACGGTATTGGTGACGGGAGCCACAGGAAACATCGGCAGGCGCGTCGTGGATCAGCTGATCACGTTGGGCGCCGGGGGCATCCGCGCTTTGACCACAAACCCGGCGAAGGCGGCACTGCCGGAATCTGTGACAGCAATCACCGGATACCTGGGAAAGCCGGAGACGCTGCCGGCCGCGTTGGAGGGCGTCGAGCGGGTGTATCTGGCGCCGTTCCCCGCCACCGTCGGACCCACGCTCGAGATGCTGGTGCAAGCGGGTGTGCAGTACATCGTGGCGCTGTCCGGCGGTGCACATTGGACGGAGCACGCCGAGGCCATCACCGGCTCAGGGCTGGCGCACACCCAGCTGGGGCCCGGCGAGTTCTGCGAGAACTTCGCGATGTGGGCTCCGCAGATCAAGACCGGCACTGTCCGCGACATTGCCCCCGATCACGTCGAATCGCCGGTGTCGATGGACGACATCGCCCGGGTGGCGGCGCACCTGCTGGTCGGGCTGCAGGACGCGCATCTGAGCGCGATGTACGAACTCACCGGCCCGGTCGCGTTGTCACGCGCCGACATTGCCCGCCAGATAGGTGCGGGCATCGGCTTGCCGGTCGACGCGCAGCAATGTAACCGCGCCGAGGCCGAAGCGCTGCTGCGCCCCGTCATGGGCGACGGTGCGCATTGGTACCTCGACCTCTTCGACGGCGAACTGGAGCCTCAGTCCGCCAACGACAACGTCGAGCTGTTGACCGGCACACCGGCCGAATCGATCGCGCAGTGGGCGGCCCGCAACCGGAGCCTGTTCACCTAGCCGCCTCGCGCTTGAGCCGGAACGAGAACCGTTCCGGCTCAAGCAGCTTCGGCTCGCTCAGTCCTCCGGGTTGTAGGCGAGGTTGGAGCTGAGCCAACGCTCGGCTTCCTGGAGGGTCCAACCTTTGCGCTTCGCGTAGTCGGCGACCTGATCCTGAGCCATCCGGCCGACCACGAAGTACTGCGACTGCGGGTGTGAGTAGTACCAGCCGCTGACGGCAGCACCGGGCCACATCGCCATCGACTCCGTCAGCTCGATACCGGTGCGCTCCTTGACGTTCATCAACTTCCAGAGCGTGACCTTCTCGGTGTGCTCCGGGCAGGCCGGGTAGCCGGGGGCCGGGCGGATCCCCACGTACTTCTCGCCGATGAGCGCCTCGTTGTCCAGGTGCTCGTCGGGCTGGTACCCCCAGAACTCCTCACGGACCCGCTGGTGCATCCGCTCGGCGAACGCCTCGGCCAACCGATCGGCCAGCGACTCCAGCAGGATCGCGCTGTAGTCGTCGAGGGCGGCCTTGAACTCCATGATCTTTTCCTGGCTGCCGAGCCCCGCGGTGACCGCGAAGGCCCCGACGTAGTCGGCCAGACCCGTGGACTTCGGTGCGATGAAGTCACCCAGCGACCGGTTCGGGATGCCGTCGCGGTGCTCGCCCTGCTGGCGCAGGTTGTGCAACGTGGTCAGCACGTCGGTACGGGTCTCATCGGTGTAGACCTCGATGTCGTCGCCGACCGCGTTCGCCGGGAAGAACCCGATCACCCCGTTGGCGCGCAGCCACTTCTCCTTGATCAGGGTGTCGAGCATCTCCTGGGCGTCGTCGTACAGCTTGCGGGCGGCCTCGCCCGACGCCGGGTTGTTGAGGATGTCGGGGAAGCGGCCCTTCATCTCCCAGGCGTTGAAGAACGGCTGCCAGTCGATGTACTCCCGCAGCTCGGCCAGGTCGTAATCGTGAAAATCGCGGACTCCCACACCCTGAGCCGGCACCGGCGGGGTGTACCCGTCCCACTCGATCGGCGTGCGGTTCGCGCGGGCCTTCTCCAGCGTCAGCATCGGCCGCTCGTTCTTCTGGGCGTGCCGTTCACGCAGAGACGCATAGTCGGCCTCGGTGGACTCCAGCAGTGCCGGGCGCTGCTTGTCGTCGAGCAACGCGGCGGCGACCGGCACCGAGCGGGAGGCGTCCTTGACCCAGACCACCGGCCCCTTGCGACGGGGCGATATCTTCACGGCCGTGTGGGCGCGCGAGGTCGTCGCCCCACCGATCAGCAGCGGGATCTCCAGGCCCTGGCGTTCCATCTCGACGGCGAAGTTGACCATCTCGTCCAGGGACGGGGTGATCAGGCCGGACAGCCCGATGATGTCGGCGTTGTGTTCGTTCGCCGCGTCCAGGATCTTCTGGGCAGGCACCATCACACCGAGATCGATCACCTCGAAGTTGTTGCACTGCAGCACGACCCCGACGATGTTCTTGCCGATGTCGTGGACGTCGCCCTTCACCGTCGCCATCACGATGGTGCCGTTGGTGTCCTTGGAGTCGGCCGTCCCGTTCTGCGCCTTCTCCGCCTCGATGTAGGGCAGCAGGTACGCGACCGCCTTCTTCATCACCCGGGCCGACTTCACCACCTGGGGCAGGAACATCTTGCCCGCACCGAAGAGGTCGCCGACGACGTTCATGCCGTCCATCAGCGGGCCCTCGATCACCTCGATCGGGCGGCCGCCGGCGGCGGCGATCTCGGCCCGCAATTCCTCGGTGTCGGCGTCGACGTGGGCGTCGATGCCCTTGACGAGGGCGTGGGTGATCCGCTCCCGGACCGGGAGGCCGCGCCACTCGGCTGCGGCCGGATCCTCGGATTTCTCCGACTTGTTGAACCGTTCGGCGATCTCCAGGAGCCGCTCGGCCGCATCCTCGCGACGGTTCAGGACGACGTCCTCGATCCGGTCGCGTAGCTCGGGATCGATCGAGTCGTACGGCACCAGCGCACCGGCGTTGACGATGCCCATGTCCAGGCCTGCCCTGATGGCGTGGAACAGGAACACCGCGTGGATCGCCTCGCGGACGGGGTTGTTGCCCCGGAACGAGAACGACACGTTCGAGATACCGCCGGAGATGTGCACCCCGGGAAGGTTCTCCTTGATCCAGGCGCAGGCCTGGATGAAGTCGATCCCGTAGGTCGCGTGCTCCTCGATACCGGTCGCCAGCGCGAAGCAGTTCGGGTCGAAGATGATGTCCTCGGCCGGGAAGCCGACCTCTTCGGTCAGGATCCGGTAGGCGCGCCCGCAGATCTCCTTGCGGCGCTCCAAATTGTCGGCCTGCCCCTGCTCGTCGAAGGCCATCACCACGACGGCGGCGCCGTACTTGCGGCACAACCGCGCCTCGCGGATGAACTTCTCCTCGCCCTCCTTCATGGAGATCGAGTTGACGATCGGCTTGCCCTGCACGTTCTTCAGGCCGGTTTCGATGACCTCCCACTTGGAGGAGTCGATCATCACCGGAACGCGGCTGATGTCGGGCTCGGCCGCGATCAGCTTGGTGAACCGGTCCATCGCGGCGACGCCGTCGATCATGCCCTCGTCCATGTTGATGTCGATGACCTGCGCGCCGACCTCGACCTGCTGCAAAGCGACCGACAACGCGGTGTCGTAGTCCTCGGCCTTGATCAGGTTGCGGAACCGGGCGGAGCCCGTGATGTTGGTGCGCTCACCGATGTTGACGAACAGGGAGTCCTTGGTGATGTTGAGCGGCTCCAGGCCCGAGAGCCGGGTAGCGACCTCGATCTCCGGCACCTCACGCGGCGGCTTGCCGTCGACGACCTTGGCGATCTTGGCGATATGTGCCGGCGTCGTTCCGCAGCAACCACCGGCCAGGTTGATCAGGCCGGCCTCGGCGAACTCGGCGATGTAGGAGGCCTGACTCTCCGGCGACTCGTCGTACTCGGCGAACGCGTTGGGAAGGCCGGCGTTGGGGTAGCAGGAGACGAAGGTGTCCGCGATCCGCGACATCTCGGCGATGTAGGGCCTCATCTCCGGCGCGCCGAGGGCGCAGTTCAGCCCCACCGCGATCGGGTTGGCGTGCCGGATCGAGTTCCAGAACGCCTCGGTCACCTGGCCGGACAGTGTGCGCCCGGACGCATCGGTGATGGTGCCCGAGATGATCACGGGCCAGCGGCGTCCGCGGTCCTCGAACAGCGTCTCGAGGGCGAACACCGCGGCCTTGGCGTTCAGCGTGTCGAAGATCGTCTCGATGATGATGAGGTCCGCGCCGCCGTCGATCAGCCCGTTGGCGGCTTCGAGATACGCGGCAGCCAGCTGGTCGTAGGAGACGTTGCGGGCTCCGGGATCGTTGACGTCCGGCGAGATCGACGCGGTCCGCGTCGTCGGGCCCAGCGCCCCGGCCACGTAGCGCGGCTTGTCCGGGGTGCTGAACTCGTCGCAGGCCGCCCGGGCCAGGGCAGCGCCGGCGTAGTTCAGCTCGTAGCTCAGGTCCGCCATGTCGTAGTCGGAGAGCGAGACCGCGTTCGCGTTGAACGTGTTGGTCTCCAGGATGTCGGCGCCCGCCTCCAGGTACTCCCGGTGGATCGCCTCGATGATCTGCGGCTGCGTCAGGTTGAGCAGGTCGTTGTTGCCCTGGAGATCGCTGGGCCAGTCCTTGAACCGCTCGCCCCGGTAGCCGGCTTCGTCCGGCCGGTCGCGCTGGATCGCCGTGCCCATCGCGCCGTCGATCACCATGATCCGCCGACGCAGGGTGTCCGTCAGTGCCTCGGTGCAGTCAGGGCGGATATTGGGCTCAAGCTTGTTCGGCTCGGGGGCGTTCACAGTGCACTCCTTCCATAACGGAAGGCGTCCTTGACTCTGCCGAGCGTGGCGGATACCGAGGGAGACCTGATCCCCCCAGATAGCCGTTGCAACGCCTCTCGACCAGAAGAGTCTACGTCGTCACCTGATCGACGTCTGGACGCCCAACTCGTCGCTGCGATCGACCCGACCCGCTTGGCGACGCGCGCCTTGACCAGATTGCAGCCGAACGTATTTGGTCTCGACTGCGCCGACGCCCACCACCACGCGCTGCGACAAGGTGTCGAGCAGACTCGCGTCGTGGGCAGACTTGTCAGCGACAGCCACACAAACAGGATAGTCGGTCTATCGAATACGGCGGTTCGGTGCCGCCGCGACCCGCGCGGACAACGGGCTCATCGGCACCATCCAAGGCTTAGGCTGAAGGTGTGACACCGTCGTATCCGAACGCCGGCCGGCGTATGAACTTGCCCGAATTGAAGGACGCCACCGTCGTGGCGGCTTTCGAGGGCTGGAATGACGCCGGCGACGCGGCCAGTGACGCGCTGGACCACCTGGATGCGATCTGGGAAGCCCAACCGATCGTCGAGATCGACGACGAGTCGTACTACGACTATCAGGTGAACCGTCCGGTGATCCGCCAGGTCGACGGCGTCACCCGGGAACTGGTCTGGCCGTCGATGCGAATCTCGCACTGCCGTCCGCCCGGCAGCAACCGCGACGTGGTGTTGATGCACGGCGTCGAGCCCAACATGCGCTGGCGCACCTTCTGCGCCGAGTTGCTGGCCATCGCCGACAAACTCAATGTGCAGACCGTGGTGATCTTGGGTGCGCTGCTGGCCGACACCCCGCACACCAGGCCGGTGCCGGTGTCAGGCTCGGCGTATTCGGCCGAGTCGGCGAAATTCTTCGGCCTGGAAGAGACCCGTTACGAAGGTCCGACCGGGATCGCCGGGGTGTTCCAGGACGCCTGCGTGCAGGCCGGCATCCCGGCCGTGACCTTCTGGGCCGCGGTTCCGCACTACGTGTCGCAGCCGCCCAGCCCCAAGGCCACGGTGGCGCTGCTGCGCCGGGTCGAGGACGTGCTGGACGTCGAGGTGCCGTTGGCCGATCTGCCCGCTGCCGCCGAAGAGTGGGAGCAGGCTGTCACCGAGATGACCGCCGAGGACGAGGAGATCGCCGAATACGTCGCCTCCCTGGAGCAGCGCGGCGACGCCGAGGTCGACATGAACGAGGCGCTCGGCAAGATCGACGGCGACGCGCTGGCGGCCGAGTTCGAGCGCTACCTGCGGCGCCGGGGGCGCTGACCCGCCGAGCGGCCGGTGTTACTTGTCTTCCAGGGCCTCGATACGGGCGCTGGTCGAGCGGCCGAGTGCGGCGGCCTCGGCATCGAGTTTCGGCAGCAGCGTCGGGGTGAACTTGCGGATGTCGCGCTCGGCCAGTGGCGTGGTGACGAACGGCCGGATCCATCGGAACGCCCCGACCCATTCCGGACTGTAGATCCGCTTCTTGCGGCCCTCGATGCCTTTGACGAAGGCGGCGCCGCAGGCGTCGACGGTCGTCGTCCGGTTCAGGGGCGGCGGCAGCTTGGAGAGCATCTCCCGGAACGCCGACAGGTCCGACTTGGCGTCCTGCACCAGCGGGGTGTCGATCCAGCTCATGTGCGCCGAGCCGACGTCGACACCGAGGTGGGCCACCTCGAGGCGCAACGTGTTGGCGAAGTACTCGGCGCCGGCCTTGGAAGCGTGGTAAGCGGCCAGACCGGGAGCCGAGGTGAAGGCCGCGAGCGAGGACACCACCAGCACATACCCGCGGCGCTTGACCACGGACGGCAGCGTGGCCCGCACGGTGTTGAACACGCCGACGACGTTGATGTCGATGACCCGCTTGAACGCCTCGGGATCGACCTGCATCACCGAGCCGAAGCTGGCGATACCGGCGTTGGCCATCACGATGTCGATGCCGCCGAACCGCTCGACGGCAGCGTCGGCGGCCTTCTGCATGGCGGCCAGGTCACGCACATCGGCCAGCGCGGTCAGCACGTGCTCCTCGCCGAGTTCGGCGGCCAGTGCGCTCAATGGCGCCTCATCGAGGTCGGTGAGCACCAACTTGGCGCCCCGGCGCCGCAGTCGGCGGGCCACCTCGGCGCCGATACCGCGTGCTCCGCCGGTGATGAAGACGACTTTCCCGTTCACAGAACCCATTGCCGCAACGTACCCCACCGGGGCGCGCCCGACGAGGCCTAGAGTTCGACGCCGAGCAGCGCATCCACGGTGGCGGCGACCTGTCGTGGCGCAGCGGTGTCGTGTCCGCCGTAGGCCAGCGCATCGGTACACCAACCATCCAGTGCGGCAAGCGCTTTCGGGGTATCCAGATCGTCGGCGAGATACCGGCGTAACCGGGCCACCACGTCGGTGGCATCCGGACCGGCGGGCAGGGCCGTGGCCGTGCGCCACTGCTTCAGGCGGGCGTTGGCCTCGTCGAGCACGGCGTCGCTCCAGAACCGGTCACTACGGTAGTGCCCGGCGAACAGCCCGAGCCGGATGGCCGACGGGTCCACTCCCTGCGCGCGCAGCCGGGACACCAGCACCAGGTTGCCGCGACTCTTGCTCATCTTGTGCCCGTCCCAGCCGATCATGCCGGCGTGCACGTAGTGGCGGGCGAATCTCCGCTCCCCCGTCACGGATTCGGCGTGGGCGGCGGAGAACTCGTGGTGCGGGAAGATCAGGTCGCTGCCGCCACCCTGGATGTCCAGCCCGGAGCCGATGCGGGTAAGCGCGATCGCCGAGCACTCCACGTGCCAGCCCGGCCGGCCTGCCCCGAACGGTGACGGCCAGCTGGGCTCACCGGGCCGTTCGGCGCGCCACAACAGGGCGTCGAGTTCGTCGCTCTTGCCCGAGCGGTCGGGATCGCCGCCCCGCTCGCCGAACAGCCGCAGCATGGTCTCGCGGTCGTAGCCCGACTCGTAGCCGAACTGCGCGGTGGCGTCCGCTCGGTAGTACACGTCGGGGTACTCAGCGTCGTCGACGACGTACGCCGCACCGGAGGCCAGCATCTTCTCCACCAATTCGACCACCTCGGTGATCGTCTCGGTGGCGGCCACATAGTCGTGCGGGGGCAGCACCCGCAGGGCCGCCATGTCCTCGCGGAACAACTGGGTCTCGCGGTCGCCGAGGTCGCGCCAGTCGATGCCGTCGCGTTCGGCCCGCTCGAACAGCGGATCGTCGACATCGGTGACGTTCTGCACGTAGTGCACGGTGTGCCCGGCATCCAGCCACAGCCGGTGCACCAGATCGAACGTCAGGTAGGTCGCGGCATGGCCCAGGTGGGTGGCGTCATAGGGAGTGATGCCGCAGACGTACATGGTGGCCGTCGGCCCGGGGGTCACCGGACGTACCTGACGGTCGGCGCTGTCGTACAGCCGCAGCTGCGGACCACGCCCCTCCAGCACCGGAATTGACGGTGCCGACCACGATCGCATGGCCTCGACTCTAAGGTGCTCGCTCAGGACGGCCTCCCGCCGGTCGGTCCCGCACAGTTCAGCAAGTCAGACAACGCCGCGGCCCATTCCATTCCCGAATCGCCGTGCGCATTTCTCATCGGGCCATCCCGATCGCCTCCAACAGGATCGGTGCCAGCTCTTTGCGGCACATCACGAAATCCGGCAGGTACGGGTCGGCGCGGTTGTAGCGCAGCTCCGAGCCGTCGAGGCGCGAGGCATGCAGGCCCGCGGCCAGCACCACGCCCGCGGGAGCGGCCGAATCCCACTCCCACTGGCCGCCGGCGTGAATGTAGGCGTCGACGTCACCGCGTACGACCGCCATGGCCTTCGCTCCCGCCGAGCCGATGCGCACCATCCGGAAGTCGAGTTGTTCGCGCATCCGCCACAGCACCGCCGGGGGCCGGTTCGAGCTCGCGGTGATCAACAGCGGACCGTCACGGCGCGGGCGGGGCGGGCTGATGGTGTCACTGCGGTACACCTCACCGCGGGCGGGCAGGGCCACCACAGCGTCCGACAGGCCTCCGTCGACGCCGACGGAGCGCTGCCACAGCGCGATGTGCACCGCCCAGTCCTCGCGGCCGGGCAGGGAGAACTCGTGCGTGCCGTCGACGGGGTCGACGATCCAGACCCGGTCGGCGTCGACGCGGGACAGGTCGTCGACCGCCTCCTCGCTGAGCACGGAATCGCCGGGACGGGCCCGGGCCAGCCGGTCCAGGATCAGGGCATTGGAGCGCCGGTCCCCCTCGTCGCCGAGGTAGTACGGGTCGTAGAAACCGATCTCTTCACGCACGGCCAGCAACAACTCACCGGCCTCCTTGGCCACTGCGGCAGCCAGGTCGGCATCGGTCGAGTGCATCCGACCAGTATCGGTGGCACGCCCAGTTGATGTGCTGGCGGGGCCTGTTGTGCCATTAGGGTCAGGCCATGACCGAGCAGACCCCCGTCGACAACTTGTCCGACTCGTGGCGTTGGAAGTTCGACTTCTTCAACACCTACGGCCTGCCGAGTTCAAGCCCCGAATCCAAGGCCGCGTACCGCAACCTCAGCTTCATGGCCAAGCTGCGGCTCACGTCGAACATCCTGGCGTTCCTGTTCGGGCCGATCTACTTCTTCGTCAAAGGCATGTGGCGCAAGGGATTGGCGCTGCTGGGGTTGACCATCGCAGTGGCGGCGGTGCTGATTGTGCTCGACGTCAGCGACTCGATCGGCCGGGCCATCAGCATCGGTGTCGGGGCATTGGCGATGTCCACCGCGAACTACGCCTACTACCTGCACGTCGTGCGCGGCAGTCAGTCCTGGAATCCGTTCGAAGGGTTCGGGCGCGCCCGCTAGAACGCGGGCAACCGCGCGAGGATTTGGTGCGCAAGACGCGGCCCGGGTGGCCTTAGATTCGGAATCATGAGCTTGCCCGAAACCCTCCGACGCGACCTGATCGCCTACGTCACGCCATATCTGGTGGCGGGCTTCTGGACACTCGCCGACATCACCGAGTGGGCGTTCGAGCGCAGCGAGGGTCTCGACGAGCATCGCGACGAGGTGACCACCCTGGTGCGCACAATGTGGGCGGACCGGCTCACCGAGCAGGCCCGCTGGCCCGATACCGGCGACTATGGGCGGCTGCAACGCATCTTCGACCAGCTGGAATCCGAATCGATCGTGGCCCGCATGTGCTTCACCTGCTGCGCAACCTGCGCGTCCAACGACATCGCCGCCGAAGCCACACCGCTTCCGCCCGATGGCGTCCGCGAGGTCGGCTACGTCTACTTCCACCAGCAGGACGCATTCGATCTCGGCTACCCCGACGCGACGCTGTACCTGGGATTCGGCTCGTTCAACCCGCACCCGACGCTGCCCGACGCGATCCGCAGCGCCGCAGCGAACGGAGACGAGGCGGCACAGGACGAGGCGCTGGCCCAGACCGATGTCATCGTCGGCAAGCGCATCGTGGAGTTGGCTGCCAGTCACGGGCTGGCGGCCAGCTGGTCGGAGTCGCCGGCGGAACGGATCGAACTGAGCCTGCCGCAGTGGCGTAAACCGCTACCGCAGTGACCTGGTCAGAACGCGGGCCACGGGATCGGCCGATGCCGGTCCGGCGTCGGCATCAACGGATTGCCCAGTAGCCCAACGATTCTGGACCGCAACGCGGCGATCTCGGCGTCCGTGATGTGTGCGCACAGCTGCTCTGCCAGGTCACCGAACCCGTCACGCAGCGCGGTGACGTCGGCCAGAGTTTCGTCGTCGACGGGCTTGCCGGCCCAGCCCCACAGCACGGTCCGCAGCTTGTCCTCGACGTGCAGGCTCACCCCGTGGTCCACGCCGTAGACCGCGCCGTCGAGACCGGCCAGGATATGCCCGCCCTTACGGTCGGCGTTGTTGATCAGCACGTCGAACACGGCCATCCGGAACAGTCGCGGATCGTCGGCGTGCACCAGCGTCACCTCGTCGCCGGCGTAGTCGTAGGCCTGCAGGATGGGCAGGAAGCCCGGCGGCAGGTGCCCGGCCGGCAACAGGTCCACCAGGTCCGGGCCGGAATCGGGCTCGTCGCCCACCTGATCTCCCGGCTGGTCCACCCACAGCTGCAGCATGCCCGGACCGGCCGGTCCGTCACGAATAATGGTGCGGGGCACGACATCCCAACCTAATGCGGCCGATACCAGGTAGGCGCCCAGCTCACGGCCCGCCAAGGTGCCATCGGGGAAATCCCACAGCGGCGCCTCACCGCGGATCGGCTTGTACACGCAGTGCACCTGCCGCGCACCCAGGTTGGCCTCGCACAGGAAGGTGGCGTTGCTGGCCGACCGGATGCGGCCGATCACCGTCAACTCACCGTCGGCCAGGACCGCGTCATCGTCGGGGTCGGGATCGGGGCTAGGAATCTGCGTCATCTTCGGACCCGGCCACCTCACCGCGCCGATAGCCGTTGGTACGCACGCAGATGTGGCCGTCGGGATCCAGTGGCTCATCGCACAGCGGGCAGGGCGGGCGTCCGGCCGAGATCACCCGATTGGATCGGGTGGCGAACTCCCGGGCCGACTCCGGGCTGAGGAACACCCGCACCGCGTCGGGACCGTCCTCGGCATCGTCGAGGACCACCGAGGCATCGAACTCGCCTTCAGAGACCGCCAGCAGCTCGACCACCACGGTCTGCGCTTCCGAGTCCCAACCCAGCCCCATCGTCCCGACCCGGAACTCGGCGTCGACCGGAGTGACCAGCGGCAGTAGATCACTGACTTCACCGGTGTCGGGCGGGATCGGTGTGCCGAAGCGGCGGTTGATCTCGGTCAACAATGCCGCGATACGCTCGGCCAGCACCGCGACCTGCTGCTTCTCCAAGATCACCGAGATCACCCGCTTGTCATGGACAGCCTGCAGGTAGAAAGTTCGGTTACCGGGTTGGCCGACGGTCCCGGCCACGAAACGGTCGGGTGTGCGGAAGACGTGAATTGCGCGGGACATGGCACCTTCCAAAATACCGGTATCGGTACCGCTGGTCAGTTGGTGGACCCACCCACCACGGCGTCGGTGGCGGGTTTGGCGGCCAGCCCGGCGCTCAATTGGGTCCCGGTGTGGTTGATGTGCATGACGAACGGGCGCAGTTCGGTGTAGCGGATCACGCTCATCGATGCCGGATCGGCAGTGATGCGCTGGAATCCGTCCAGGTGCACCCCCAACGCGTCGGCTAGCACCGCCTTGATCACGTCGCCGTGCGTACAGGCCAGCCACAGCACGTCGGCGCCGTGCTCCTCGGCCAGCGCGCGGTCGCGTTCGCGCACCGCGGCGACCGCCCGGGCCTGAACCTGAGCCAGCCCCTCGCCCTCGGGGAACACCGCCGCGCTGGGCTGCTGCTGGACCACCGACCACAGGGGATCCTTCACCAGTTCACCGATGGCGCGCCCGGTCCAGCTGCCGTAGTCCACCTCGGTCAGCCGTTCGTCGACGATCGGCTGCAAGGACAGCGCCTCGGCCAGCGGCGCCACGGTGCGCACACAACGCAGCAGCGGAGAGTGCACGATCGCGGTCACCGGCAGCTCCCCGATGCGCGCGACGAGGCCGGCGGCCTGGTCGGTACCGCGCTCGTCGAGGTCGACGCCCTCGCTCCGGCCCGCCAGCGTGTGTGCGGTGTTCGAGGTCGAGCGGCCGTGCCTCAGCAGGATCACGGTCATATCGGCTCCTTGCGCCAGCGCTCGTCGGTCACAGTTCAGCTTGCACGGTCGGGATCACTGCGCTGCGACCACCCCGGTACCCAGCAGGGCCAGCACCACCGCGCCCAGCACCACCCGGTAGCCGACGAACCAGTACATGCTGTGCGACACCAGGAATTTCAGGAACCAGGCGATGGCCGCAAAGCCGACGACGAAGGCGATCACGGTGGCCACCAGCAGTTGGGCGCCGCTGGCGCTCATTCCGTCTCCGGCCGGGTGGAAGGCGTCGGGCAGCGAGAAGATGCCGGAGGCGAACACCGCGGGGATCGCGAGCAGGAAGCCGAACCGGGCCGCCAGCTCGCGCTCCATGCCGAGGAAGAGCCCGGCGCTGATGGTCGCGCCCGAGCGGGAGACCCCCGGTACCAGGGCCAGGCACTGGGCCAGGCCGACGATGATGCTGTCGCGCCAGGTCAGCTGCTCGACGCGGCGAACCTGCCTGCCGTAGTACTCGGCCGCGGCGATCACTGCCGAGAACACGATCAGCGCCGAGGCCACCAACCACAGATTCCGTGCGCCGGTACGGATTTCGTCCTTGAACAGCAGGCCGAACACTCCGATCGGAATGCTGCCGATGATCACCCACCAGCCCAGCCAGTAGTCGGAGGACCGGTGTGCCGCATTGAACAGCCCCGCGAACCAGGCCTTGATGATCCGGCCGATATCCCTGGCGAAGTACACCAGCACCGCCAGCTCGGTGCCCAGCTGGGTGACCGCCGTGAACGACGCGCCCGCGTCGTCGTCGAAGAACACCCGGGAGGTGATCGCGAGGTGTCCCGAGGACGAGACCGGCAGAAACTCGGTGAGCCCCTGGACAATCGACAACACAACCACTTGCAGCCAGGACATGGCACCGACGTCAGTCACGACGACGACCGTACCGTGACGCGGGCAGTGCGATGCGTCAGCGAGTGGCGCGCGAAACCCGTTGCGCGTCGGCTACCGCGTCCCGGACCGTTGCCGAGAGGCTGCGTTCATCAGACAGGTCGATGTCGGTCAGTTTGCGGGTGGCCATGGCCACCACATCGTCCTCGACCGGAACCGGTCCGGACAGCCGCGGACGGTAGACCTCGATCACGAGTTGCTGACGTTCGATGTGGAAAGAAAAACTCCGGCCATCGCCAACTTGGCCAAACCCACTGGCGTGTACACCAGTGGAAATATCCTCCATAGCAAACTCTCGAGTGCCCAGTTCCCGGTCTGCCGCGAGGGTCATGGTCGAACCATACCTCTACTTATGCCGCGATGGTTGCAGACGCGACCATTTCAGATCCAGCGCCATGCCTAGACTGGATTCCTGCACGTCACCGACCATCCGATTCCGACCGAGAGCCCTCCGTTGCGCCCAATCCTTGCAGGTCAGCCAGTTCGCGCCGGCCTCGTTGCGCTGGCCCTGCTGCTCACCGCGGGCTGCACGTCCAACCCCGCCGACACCCCGCCGCCCACCATCGAGCCCGCTCAGGCTGCGGTTTCGCCTCCTGTCACCGCCACGCCGGACGGTCAGATCCGACAATTACGCGGGCATGCTGTGAGTGCGGTATTCGACCCAGCAACCGGCACCCTGGCCGTTCTGGCCCCGGCGTCCGAAGGTCAGTCGACGCTGAGCCTGCTGGCCGCCGGCCGCCCAACGCGCGAGGTGACGCTGATGCCCGCGGCCACCGCGCTCAGCGTCGACGGCAAGGGTGATGTCCTGGCATCCACCCGCGGTGGATACTTCCGGGTCGGCCTGGCCGACGCCAAGCCCAGCAAAATCGACGTGGACGGCGCGCAGGGCGTCGACTTCACGGCGATCGCGCTGCGCGCCGACGGCAATCCGGTGCTGGGCAGCGCCGACGGAGCGGTCTACACATTGGGCAGCGACCACACCGTGGCTGCCCAGCTCAAGATCTTCGCGCGGGTCGATTCGCTTGTCACACAAGGAAACACGGCCGTGGTTCTCGACCGCGGCCAGACCTCGGTGACGGCCGTCAATCCCGGCGGGACCAAGGCCGCACAGGCGCTGCGGGCCGGCGAAGGCGCCACCACCTTGGCCGCCGACGCGCGCGGGCGGGTCCTCGTCGCCGACACCCGCGGCGACGAGCTACTGGTGTTCGGCGCAGATCCCCTGATCATGCGGCAGCGTTACCCGGTGCCCGCCGCGCCCTACGGCCTGGTCGGGTCCGACAAGCTGGCCTGGGTGTCGCAAACCGCGACCAATAACGTGATTGGTTACGATCTTTCCACCGGCATACCGGTGGAAAAGGTGCGTTATCGAACCGTGCAGCAACCGAACTCCCTGGCCTACGACGACAAGACCGACACCCTCTACGTGGTGTCGGGGTCGGGAGCGGGGGTTCAGGTGATCGGTAGCGCGTCGGGTCGCCGATGACCACCATCCAGCAGGGCCGCATGCCCCCGGGATGGGACAAGGTCGTCGCCGAGGACCATTCCGAGGAGTACGACTGGATTCCGCTGCGGCTACCGCCGGATGTCACGAGGATCAGCGCCTCGATCCGCTTGTCGATCGAGGCGGAGTACCGCGGCTGGGAACTGACCCGGGTGCGGGCCTACACAGATGGGAGCCGACGGGTGCTGTTGCGCCGCAAGAAATCCGCGTCATCCATGCCGGGCACACCCCAGGCGCCGTCGCTGTGATCTACGCGGCCCTGCGGCGGGCGCTGTTCCTGGTGCCCCCGGAACGGATCCACCTGTGGGTGTTCACCCTGCTGCGCACCGTCACCGGTCCCGCCTTCCTGCGTCGGGCGCTGGAGCGACGGCTGGCGCCCACCGATCCAGCACTGGCCAGCACGGTGTTCGGAGTGCGGTTCCCGGGTCCGATGGGGCTGGCCGCCGGGTTCGACAAGGACGGCCGCGGGTTGGAGACCTGGGGCGCGCTCGGCTTCGGCTACGCGGAGGTCGGCACCGTCACGGCGCAACCGCAGCCGGGTAATCCCGAGCCGCGGCTGTTCCGGCTGCCCGACGACCATGCGCTGCTCAACCGGATGGGCTTCAACAACGAGGGCGCCGGCGCCCTGGCCATCCGGCTGGCCCAGCACACCCCCGATGTGCCGATCGGGGTGAACATCGGCAAGACCAAGGTGACGCCCCCCGAGGACGCGGTGGCCGACTACGCCGAGAGCACCCGACTGGTGAGCGCACTCGCCGCCTACATCGTCGTCAACGTCAGCTCCCCCAACACCCCCGGACTGCGGGATCTGCAGGCCGTGGAATCGCTACGGCCGATCCTGGCCGCGGTCAAGGCCGAGACGCACAAGCCCGTACTGGTCAAGATCGCCCCGGACCTCTCCGATGCCGACATCGACGAAATCGCCGACCTGGCAGTCGAACTCGGCTTGGCAGGCATTGTTGCCACCAACACCACCATCTCGCGGGACGGGCTCGCCACGCCCGGCGTCGCGGATCTCGGCACCGGCGGGATCTCGGGACGCCCCGTGGCGCACCGGTCCCTGCAGGTGCTGCGCCAGTTGTACCGTCGGGTGGGTGACAAGCTCGTGCTGATCAGCGTCGGCGGCATCGAAACCGCCGACGACGCCTGGGAGCGGATCACGTCCGGGGCGACGCTTCTCCAGGGCTATACGGGGTTCATCTACGGCGGCGGATTGTGGGCCAAGCAGATTCACGACGGCGTCGCCGACCGGTTGCACGCCGGCGGGTTCGCGTCGCTGAGCGACGCGGTGGGATCAGCTGCACGCTGACCCCACCGCGCCCGCAGAATTGCTACTTCTGCTCAGTGCTGTTCATAGGTGCCGTGGATGACGGCGCGGGCGATCGCCTGACCGAAGAGGTTGAAGCCCAGATAGGCCGGGGTGGCGCCCTCGGGCAGCTCCAACGATTCCACCGGCAGCGCATGGACCGCGATGTAGTAGCGGTGCGGGCCGTGACCGGCGGGCGGTGCCGCACCGAGGTAGCGCTTGAGGCTCGCGTCGTTGGTGAGCGTGACGGCGCCTCCGGGCAGGTCGCCCCCGTCGCCGGCGCCTGCCGGCAGCTCGGTCACCGTGGCGGGCAGATCGGCCACCGCCCAATGCCAGAAGCCCGAGGCGGTCGGCGCGTCGGGGTCGTACACCGTGACGGCGAAGCTCTTGGTCTCCGCCGGGAAGCCCGACCAGCTCAGCTGCGGCGAAACGTCTTCACCGCCGGCTCCCATGATCCCGCTGACCTGGTCGTTGGCCAGCGGCTGACCGTCGGTGACCGATTCGGAGGTCAGGGTGAACGTCGGCAGCTTCGGCAGGTTGTCGTACGGAGATGCGGTCATGGTTCCCTCTCGTCGTAGCTCGTGTCGTAGTGCGGTCAGCAGTTCCGCAAAAAGTGTTCCAGAACGCCCGCGCCGAACTGCAGCGCGTCCACCGGCACCCGCTCGTCGACGCCGTGGAACAGCGCCGCGAAGTCCAGGTCCGGCGGCAGCCGCAGCGGGGCGAAGCCGAAGCAGCGAATCCCCAACCGCTGGAACGACTTCGCGTCCGTCCCACCCGACATCATGTAGGGCACGGTGCGGGCCTCGGGATCCATCGCCAGGATCGCTGCGTTCATCGCGTCCACCAGATCACCGTCGAACGTGGTCTCGTACGACGGCAGATCCCGCTCCCAGCTGCGCGTGACGTCGGGGCCGATCAACTCGTCGACCTCGCGCTCGAAGGCCTCCTTGCGGCCCGGCAGGACCCGGCAGTCGATCACGGCCTCCGCCGATGCGGGAATGACGTTGGCCTTGTAGCCCGCCTTGAGCATGGTCGGGTTCGCCGTGTCGCGCAGGGTGGCCGACACGATCCGGGCCACCCCGCCGAGCTTTGCGATGGTCCCTTCCAGATCCGGCGAGTTCACGTCGAAGTCGTAGCCCGTCTCCTCGGCCACCGCGGTGAGGAATTCCTCCACCGCCGGGTTGAGCACCAGCGGGAACTGGTGGCGACCCAACCGGTCCACCGCGCCGGCGATGGCCGTCACGGCATTGTCGTCGTGCACCATCGAGCCGTGACCGGCGCGGCCGCGGGCGGTCAGCCGCATCCAGGCCAGTCCCTTTTCGGCGGTCTCGATCAGGTAGAGCCGGCGCTCCCCGCCGTCCTTGCGGGGCACGGTCAGGGAGAAGCCGCCCACCTCGCCGATGGCCTCGGTCACGCCGTCGAACAGGTCGGGCCGGTTGTCCACCAGCCAATTGGCGCCGTAGGTGCCGCCGTGTTCCTCGTCGGAGACGAACGCGAACACCAGGTCGCGGGGCGGGACGATGCCGGACCGTTTGAAATGCCGGGCCACCGCAATGGTCATCCCAACCATGTCCTTCATGTCCACCGCGCCGCGGCCCCAGACATAGCCGTCCTTCACGGCACCCGAGAACGGGTGCACGCTCCAGTCGGCGGGCTCGGCCGGCACGACGTCGAGGTGCCCGTGGATCATCAGGGCGCCGCGGGACCGGTCGGCACCAGGCAGCCGGGCAAAGACATTGCCGCGGCCGGGGGCCCCGGCCTCGACGTATTCGGTCGTGTAGCCGACCTCACGGAGGCGGTCGGCCACCCATTCCGCACAGTCCGCTTCGGGCTTGGTGGTGGCCGGGTCACCGGTGTTGGAGGTGTCGAATCGGATGAGCGCACTGACGAGATCGACTACCTCGTCCGCGCTGGAAGCGGGGACAGTCACAGTCACATTCGTACCACCGAGACGCCGGTTTGGGTCTAGGGCACTCGATCCGATAACCTTAGGCGCCCGACCCCGAGTGGTCGGTCGAGTCCGAGTGGCGGAATGGCAGACGCGCTAGCTTGAGGTGCTAGTGCCCTATTAACGGGCGTGGGGGTTCAAGTCCCCCCTCGGACACACAATCAATCAAGCCGGGTTCAATTTCCCGGCGGCGACGGCAACCCAGGTCAATTCCTCGTGGAAGATGTCGCTGTGCGCGCCCGATGGGCCGTCGTCCTTGGCCACCACCTCCGACGAATTCAGATTCAGAATCTGGCCGGGCTGGAACGGGTAGGTCGCATTCACGGTGCCCAGGCTCTGGGTCTGCGACTGGTACGCCCCGTGCGATCCCATGGCCCGCCACCGGAACAATGGATCCTCGGCCCCGGCCGCGTCCTCGCCCGCCGCTGCCGAGGCCAGCGGATAGAACGTGCCGAGCGCCCGGTCATGGCTGGAGAAGCAGACGGTCAGCGGGCCGTCGATGCGGTTGAGCATGCCGACCAACTCACCGGAACCCTTCCGGAACGGCAACCGCTCGGTGAAGGTGAACCGGGAGTACGCGCCCTGCAGCAGCGTCACCGCCTTGACGGGTGAGGGTTGCACCTCGCTCATCCCCGCGATGGCGTAGGACACCACCCGGGCCCCGAAACTGTGCCCGACCAGGTGAATCCGCAGATCGGGGAACTCCGCGTGCAACGCATCGACGACGGGGCCCAGTCCGCGCCGGCCCACCACGCCGGCACGGTTCTTCATCTTCCAGTAGCTCAACTGCCGTAGCGCCTCCTTGGCGCCGTGCCACAGCCGCCCCGCGATGTCACCGAGGCCGGCCGCTCCCCCACCCCCATCGTCATCGAATTGCATACCGGCATTGGATAATTCGTCGGCAAAGGTGGTGAACAGCTGCTCCGGGTCCTGGTGTTCGTCGAGCATCCCCGGCCCGGCGTCCGGGGCGGCAACCTCGCCGTCGTTGAAGCCGGTCTGGGTGGCGGCGCTGAACGCGCGCAGCGCATCGAGCAGTTCCGGCAGCCGATCGCTGCTCGGCGGCGCCGCCAACAGGCCTGCGATGGCGTCCAATTGTTCCTTGCCGTCGGGAAACAGGTCCTTGAGCTCGTCGAGCTGCGCCGGTTCGATGGTCGCCGGCCCGGCGGGCACCACCGCCACCTCGTCTCCCAGCGCGGCGGCGCCCCCGCCGTCGTGTGCCGTCGCCCCGGAGAAATCCGGGATCGGTTCGTCACGCCAGAGTTGCGACGGCCACCGCAACCCGACGAACCCGACCGCACGCGCCGGGTCGAGTTGCGGGGCCAATAGCCCGAACCACCGCTCGTACAACGACTTGGCAGCCGCTTCGTCGTTGTTCCAGCCGTGGGAGAAGATGATCAGATCGGTCAGCCCCGCAGCACCGATCCGGCCCTTGAGATCGGCCAGCACCGCTGGATCGGGATCACCCTCGGCGTCGAACACCAGCCGCCAGATCCGTTCTGCCACATCGTTGGTCATTTCAGTCCCCTTCAGGTCAGACGGATTGCAGTGCACGCATGAGATCGACCATGCCGCTGCCCTGGAAGGCGGGGTCGCGGTTCAGTGAGGTCGCTGATTCGACGAAGATGCGTTTCACGGCCTCGGGTTCACTGACGAACTCGCGCTGCACCGACAGGAACGCCGCGATCGCTCCGGACACATGCGGTGCGGCCATGCTGGTGCCGCTTTCCTCGACGTACACCGGCACGCCGGGCTTGACGTCGATCTGGTTGGTCACGGCCTCCCGGCGCTCCCCGGCCGCGGCCGAGGTGATGCGCTCACCCGGTGCGACCAGGTCTGGCTTGCGCCGCCCGTCCCCGGTGGGGCCACGTGAGGAGAAGTACGAGACACCGAAGGTGTGCGGCGAACTTCGGTGTGTGGAACCGACGGTGATGGCGCTTTCGGTGTTGCCGGGATCGTTGATCGTCATGTCCGCGGTGAACTTCACCGAATCCTTGCTGAATGCCGTATTCAGCGACACATAGCCGGAATTGCCCGCGGCCACGACCACCACCACGCCCGAGCGCACGGTCTTGTCGACCTCGATACACATCGGGCTCTGCCCGCAGGCATACCACTCGGCGTCGAACTCGTATCCGAGGCTGAGGTTCACGCCGTGTATCCGCGGTACCCGCTCACTTCCGGCGTTGAGCTTCCTGACATAGGCCAGCGCCTGCATGACCCGGCTCACCCGAGAGGTCTGGTCACCGGGGCCCAGCACCTTGAGGCTCACCAACTTGGCCTTGGGCGCCATACCCGCCAAGCGGTCCGGATCCGAGACCGTGCGCGGTGCGGTGATCGGATCGCCGCCATGCTCAGGGTCATTGAGCCGTTTCTCGACCACCACGACATCAGCGGGCTTGCGACCCACCAGGCCTCCGGCGATGATCCCGGCCACGTGCGTGCCGTGCCCATCGGTGTCGGTCAGCGGAGCGTCGCCGCCGGTGAAGTCGTGGTGCAGATCGACCACCGACGGATGACGCAGGTTCTGGTACTCCGCGAAGTGCGCGTGCGTCTCGTCGATCCCGGAATCGACCACGGCCCAGACGATCCCCTCCCCGAAGCTGTCGAACGACCGCTGCGCGGCGACGGCCTTGATGGTGGTCGAGGAGGCGTCGATCTGGGTGTGCACCTCGAAGTCCGGCCAGATCCGGTAGATCGCCCGCCCGGCCCAGGTCTGTGGGACGGCGTCGGCGGACACGAGCGATTTGATCTGGTCCGACGTGAGGTCGCCTGCCATGAACTGATCGGCCAGCGGCACCGGAGTTCCCGCCCCGCCGACCATCTCCCACAGCCGTCTCACCCGCTCGATCGCGTCGGCCACCGACGGCTGGAAGGTGAGGTTGAGCTCGACCATGATCGGTATGGCCGTGGTGCCGTCCGCCTGGGCCATCGCTGTGCGCAGTGGCGCGGTCACGACGCCGGCCAGAACCGGGTCGCGTTTGGGTGGTTCCGGAGTTCCGACCTGGGGTGGCGGTAGATCCGTGGGAGCCACGGCCCGCACCGCCGGCCCGGTTGCGGACCCGGCCCGTTCGCGGGCGTCCGCAACAGCGGCACGGCCGGTGTCGGTCAGTTGCACCGTCGTGCTCTTCGGCGCCTTCGGGGCGATCAGCTTCCGTCGGCGCAGTCCGGTGACGGCATCGTGAACGCGGTTGTGCCAGTAGGGTTTGTCCTTCTCGTACTGTCGGTCGCGCTCGTCGAACCTCGATGCGAACTTGGCGGCGACCGTCTCGGTCAGCAGTGCCATGTCTGCGGTAGTGCCGGCGTCGTCCAGATCCCCCAGCGCACTGAGCACCCGATCCGCCCAGTCTTCCCCCGTTGAACTCACCGCACTCCTCGGCATAATCAACCACCCCAGGTTTTCCTGCGTCGATTGATCGTCGCTCAGCCGAGCCACGCGCACACGCGTATTCGACTACTCGATACTCGGCGAAGCGTCGGTGCCGGTTCGAGTAGCCGACTACTCATGTCATTTCTGCTTCCGTGAACAACAATCGAGGCCGACAGGCTCGATATTTCGGCCGGAGGGAAACAACGAATGGTGACCACGGCGAGACAGACGCCGGCGTTCGTCGCCGCAGTCTGGTCCCGGTCGCGATCGCTGACGGCCACCTTCGCGGCCCGCGTCGCCCAGTACATCGATCAGACGGTGGGTTGGGCCCGACTGCCCAAGGCGATCGGGCTGGCCGTCCTGATCGGACTGCGCCATCAGCTGCGAACGTCGAATCTGTATGCCGCTGAACCGGGCCCGATACCGCCGGGCGGTCCTGCCGGGGCCGGCAACTATCTGGGCGCGCGCACCCGCGACGGGTCCTACAACGATCTCAAAGTCCCGGGCATGGGGTCCGTGGGTTGCCGGTTCGGCCGTAACGTCCCGCCGGAACACTCTTATCCGGAATCCGACCAGCGACTGCTCGACCCCAATCCACGGTTGATCAGCCGCAGCCTGCTGACCCGCGACAGCTTTCAGCCCGCGACCACATTGAACCTGCTGGCCGCCGCGTGGATTCAGTTCGAGGTGCACGACTGGTTCGCCCACGGCTCGGTCGCCACCCAACCCTGGGTGGTGCCGCTGCTCGACGACGATCCGTGGCCCCAGCGACCGATGCGCGTCGAGCGCACACCGCCGGACCCTCAGCCCGGGCCGGCCGGCCCGCCCACTTTCGTCACCCAGGAGTCGCACTGGTGGGACGCGTCCCAGATCTACGGGACCACACCGGCATTCGCCAGCGCCCTGCGTGCACCCGACGGCGGCAAGCTGCGCATCGACGAGTCCGGCCTGCCGCCCGCCGAGGTCGAGGCCACCGCCGACCTCACCGGCACCGCGGGGAACTTCTGGGTGGGCCTGGCACTACTGCACTCGCTGTTCATGCGCGAGCACAACGCCATCTGCGACCACCTGGCGCAGAAGTACCCGTACCTCACCGGCCAACAGCTCTACGACAAGGCGCGGCTGGTCAATTCCGCCCTGATGGCGAAGATCCACACCGTGGACTGGACCCCGGCCATCATCGCGCACCCGACAACGGTGACAGCCATGCGGGTCAACTGGTTCGGGCTGCTGGGCGAGAAGCTCGGCCCCCGGTTCAGGCGAAGCTTCGGACGCGTGAGCAGCAGTCCCCTGCTGCACGGCATCCCCGGCTCGCCCACCACCCATCACGGGGTGCCGTACTCGTTGACCGAGGAATTCGTGGCGGTGTACCGGATGCACCCGTTGATCCCCGACGAGTTCACGTTCCGCGCACTGGCCGACGACCACGTCACCGCCCGGCACGAGCTACCCGAGCTGTCGGTGCTCAATGTGCGTGCCCGGCTGGCCGAAACCCCGATGTCCGACCTCTTCTACTCCTTCGGCCGCGCCCATCCCGGCGCGCTGTCGCTGCACAACTTCCCCAGGCATCTGCAGCACCTGCACCGGGTGGACGGCACCCTGATCGACCTGGCCACGATCGATCTGATCCGCTGCCGGGAACGAGGGGTGCCGCGGTACAACGAGTTCCGGAAGCTGTTCCGGCTCAAGCCGGTGAGGACGTTCGAGGAGCTGACCGGTGACACCGCGCTGGCGGCCGAACTGCGCGAGATCTACGACGACGACGTGGACCTCGTGGACCTGGTGATCGGCCTGTACGCCGAGCCCAAACCATCCGGATTCGGCTTCAGCGACACCGCATTCCGGGTCTTCATCCTGATGGCCACCCGCCGCCTGGAAAGCGACCGCTTCTTCACCACCGACTTCCGCGAAGAGACCTACACCGTCGCCGGCATGAAGTGGGTGCGGGACAACGACATGCGCTCGGTGTTGTTACGCCACTTCCCCGAACTGGCTCCCGCCCTATCCGGTGTGGCCAACCCGTTCGCCCCCTGGTCCCCTGTCTCCCCCATCAGAAAGGCCTCCGCATGACCGCTGCCATGACCGCCGCCGACGTACGTCGCATCGTCGAAAGCCTGAGCCCGGTTCCCTACCGCGAGAATCTCGAGCAGCCCAGGGCGGACGAGGCCGAGGACATCGAGAAGATCATCGGGTCTCTGCACAAGAACAACGAACGGGCCTACAAGAAGTTCAAGCACGGGCTGCGTGACGCACACGCCAAGAGCCACGCCATCCTGCGCGGCGAACTCATCGTCAACCCGGATCTACCGGAGGTGCTCGCCCAGGGCATGTTCGCCGAAGCGCGCAGCTACCCGGTGATCGCCCGTATCTCCACCACCTCCGGCGTACTGCGCAGCGACCGCAACCGCGGCGTGCGTGGACTCGGAATCAAGGCCATCGGCGTGCACGGGGAGCGCGCCATGAAGGACCCGACCGACGAATCGAATGTCACGCAGGACTTCGTGCTCGTCACCCACGAGGAATTCCTGTTCGCCGATGCACACGCTTACCGCAGGCTGGGAATGCTGAGCGCCACCCTGCTCGCCCGGTTGTCTGACGGCGCGCTGTGGGCAGGCAGCGAACTGCTCAGCGCGCTCAACAAGATCGGCCTGCCGATACCGCCGAATCTGGCCGTGTTCATCGCCCCGAACCGTCCCATCCTGGGCGAGACCTTCTACTCCTCCGCCCCGATCCGGTACGGCGACTATGTGGCACGTTTCAAGTACGAGCCGACCTCACCGGAGGTGAAAGCGCTTGCCGACCAGACCCTTCCGCGTAATCCCGGACAGGACGAGCACCGCGATCTGATCATGGCGTTCTTCGAAAAGCACTCCGCCGAGTACACGTTCAGCGTGCAACTGTGTCTGGACGCGAAACAGATGCCGATCGAGGACGCCACGAAACCCTGGAAATCCCCGTACCTTCCGGTGGCCAAGGTGGTGTTTCCCCAACAGAACCCGTACAGCGCGCTGCGCCGCGCCTACGGCGACGACGTGCTCTCGTTCAACTCGTGGCGCGGCCTTGAGGCACATCGCCCACTGGGATCCATCAATCGGCTGAAGCGCAAGGTGTATGAGGCGTCGAGCGACTTCAGGCACAAGATGAATCACATCGACCGACACGAGCCCTTCGACATTGCCGAACTGCCGGACTGAGCCCCAGCGAACGGGAAATACTTGCAATGGGAAGAACATTCGCCCCTACGGCCGACACCCGACGCCCTGTCGACCCTCTGTTCGGCAGCGATCCGGGCCTGGTACCCCTAGACTCAGGATTCATGCCTGGTCAGTGGCAGCTTTTGGACCGGCCCGCCGAGCACGAGGCCATTCGGGCCGCCCTCAGCGGGACGGACAGCTGCGGAGTCGTGCTCGTCGGAGCTGCGGGTGTCGGCAAGACCACCTTGGCGCGCACCGTCACCGCATCGTTGAGCCGGAAAGTGCACTGGACCGCATGCACCGAGTCGTCTCGCAGCATCCCGCTCGGCGCGTTCGCCCACTGGGTGTCGTCGTCGGGGTCACGCGACCCCATCGCCCTCATCGGCTCGGCACGCGAATCACTTGTGGCCGACGGCGACACCATCGTGGGGATCGACGACGCGCATCTGCTCGACCAGTTGTCGGCGACACTGTTGCACCAGATCGCCGTGGAGCGCTCGGGCCACGTGGTGGCCACCGTGCGCAGCGGTGAGCCGGTGCCCGATGCCGTCACCTCGCTGTGGAAGGACGGCTACCTCCAGCGCTTCGAACTCAACCCGTTCACCAAGCAGCAGAGCATCTCGCTCATCGAGACCGTCCTCGGCGGAACGTTGGAAGGGCTCAGCGCCGACGTGATGTGGGAGACCTCGGGTGGCAACCCGCTGTTCCTGCGCAACATGGTCGAGGGTGCGGTCGACGCCGGCACGCTGACGAAGGTCAACGGGGTGTGGCAGTTCCGCGGCCCCACCGTCATTCCCTCCGGACTCGTCGAACTGCTCGACGAACGCCTGGCGCATGCCGGCGAGGATGTCCTGCACGCGCTGAAGCTGCTGTCACTGTGCGAGCCACTCGACATCGATGCACTGGCAGAACTGGCCGGCGAGGACGCGGTGGACGCGGCCGAGATGCGCGGCCTGATCCGGATCGTCGCCGACGACGGCCAGATCAACGTACGCTTCAGCCACCCGTTGTTCGGCGAGGCGGTGCGCCGCCGGGTCGGCACCGCGTCCGCCCGGAAGCTGCGGGGCCGCATCGCCAAGATCCTGCACGAGCGCAACCTCGACTCCCCTGCGAGCCGAATCAAGTTGGCAGAGTTGGCCATCGAGAGTGACCAGGGTACCGACATCGAACTGCTGATCACCGCCGCCAAGGACGCGGTCTTCCTGTCCAACCTCCCACTCGGAGAGAAACTGGCCCGGGCCGCCTTCGACCACGGCGGTGGACTCGGCGCGGCCGCACTGCTGTCCCGCGCGTTGTTGTGGCAGGGCCATCCGGCACAGGCCGACAGCATCCTCGAGCAGTTCTCGCCCGCAGACCTCAACGAGATGGAACTTGTGCAGTGGGGCATTCCGCGGGTGTCCAACCTGTTCTGGTCCCTGGGCGACGTGACGCGCGCCGCTCAGGTGCAGGCCCTCCTGCAGGAGCGGGTCACCCATCCGACCCTGCGACTGATCGTCGACGCCACCGGCGCCGGTATGGCCGTGCACCAGAACAAGATTCCCGAAGGTCTCGAGATCGCCGAACGGGTCCTGGCGAACCCCGAAGCACCCCGACAGGCCGTGGATTTCGCGGCGTTCGCTGCAGGCCTGTCGATGCCGCTGGTGGGCCGGGGCAACGATTTCCTGCCCATCGCGTCGCGGTGCCGCGCTCAACGCAAGACCACCGACGGCATGGTCCGGATCATGGTGTTCTACGGCGAGGTGCTGGCCCTGGCCTACACCGGTCAGCTCGAACTCGCCCAGCAACGCGCCACCGAGTACACCGAGTTCTCCTCGGCCGGCCAGTTCGCCGGCTGGGCCATCGCCAAGATCATGGACGGCGTGGCCGCGACCCACAGCGGCCGGTTCCGCGACGCGATCCGGGCCATCGAGCAGGCCCTGGCCGCGCTCAACGCCGAGAGCTCCCTGCCCTGGCAGCTGCCCGGCCGACTACTGCTGGCCCGCGCCTACGCCGGGGTGGGTAACCCCGCCGACGCCGAACGGGTACTCGACGACGCCAAGGAACACTCGGGCGAGTTCATGGCGCTGCACGAGCCGCTCCGGATGATTGCCAAGGCCTGGCTGGCCGCCGCCAAGGGCGGGCACCGCTCGGCGATCGACCTGGCCCGGGCTGCCGCCGATGCGGCGCATTCCTCCGGCCAGTTCGCGGTCGAGGCCGAGGCCTTGCACAGCGCGGCACGCTTCGGTGACCGCAGTGTGACCCGCCGCCTGCAGGATCTCGTGGACCGGGTCGACGGCCCGCTGCCCGCCCTCTACGCGCGGCATGCCGCCGCGGTGGCCGCCGCCGACGCCGCCGAGCTGGACAAGGTGGCCGCCGCGTTCGAGGAGGCCGGTCTGCTGCTGTCGGCGGCGGATGCCGCCGCCCAGGCGGTACCCCTGCACGACAAGGCCGGACACCGCCGCAACAGCACCGAATCTGCAGCGCACGCATTGCAATTGGCATCCAAGTGCGGCGGCGCGGCCACCCCCGCGATTCGATCGGCAGCCCGGCCCCTGCCGGTGACCGGACGCGAACGCGAGGTGGCCGGTCTGGTCGCCCAGGGAATGTCGAACCGCGACATCGCCGAACGACTGACCGTCTCGGTCCGCACCGTGGAGGGCCACATCTACCGCGCCTGCATCAAGCTCGGGGTGGCCGACCGCGACGAGCTCGCCAAGATCGTGTGGAACGACCTAGGTAGATGAGACCAGCGCAGTAGTCGATCTCAGTAGACGTCGCGCACATACCGCTTCTGGGCAACCAGTTCCCGCTTGTAGTCGCGCGCGGCATCTTCGGACATCCCGCCGTGGGTGCGCAGGATCGTCGTCAGCGTGGCGTCGACGTCCCTGGCCATCCGGGCGGCGTCACCGCAGACGTAGAAGTGGGCGCCGTCGTCCAGCCACCGCCACACCTCGGCCCCGCGGTCCAGCATCTTGTGCTGGACGTAGACCCGGTCGGCCTGATCGCGGGAGAACGCCAGGTCCAGCCGGCTCAAGAAGCCATCACTGACCATGTCCTCCAGGTCATCCCGATAGTAGAAGTTCTCCCTGCGGTGCTGATCGCCGAAGAACAACCAGTTGCGACCACCGTGCCCCAGGGCCCGGCGCTCCTGCAGAAAGCCCCGGAACGGCGCCACTCCGGTACCCGGGCCGACCATGATCATCGGCGTGTCCGCGTCCTCGGGTGGCCGGAAATGCGGTGAGCGCTGCAGGAACACCGGCGCCGCAGCCGCCCGGTCGGCGAGAAAGGTGGAACACACCCCACCGCGGGCAGCGCCGCCCGGCCCGCGGTAACGCACCATCGACACGGTCAACTGCACCTCGTGCGGACTCACCAACGGGCTCGACGAGATCGAGTAGTTTCGCGGGGTCAGCCGGACCAGAACCTCTTGCCACTGTTCGGGTTCGGCGTGCACCGCGAACTCGGTCACGATGTCGAGACCGTTGCGGTTGCGCAGCCAGTTACTGCGCCGCTCACCGGAATTGCGCAGAACCTTGGCCGCGCTGCGATCTGGGCAGGTATCGGCGACGAAGCGCAACAGGTCCGGCGTCACGCGGCAGATGTCGTACGACGAGATGAGGGCATCCCGCAGTGACTGCTCGACACCGTCGACCTCGATCTCCGAGTGGGGGTTCAGCGCGGTGGCCGCCAGCCAGGAGTCGACCACGGCCGGATCGTTACTGGCGTAGACACCCAGGGAGTCACCGACCGAATAACTCACGTCGTACTCGGAGATGTCGAAGCCGAACTGGCGCACCTCTTTGGCCGCGCTCGGCGTCGTCAACAGCTGGTTGCGCGCCAGGGCAGCCAGAATCGGTTTGGCCCTGGTGAATTCGTCCGGCTCGGTGGGGATGACGGTGCGGATGCCGCCGCCGACGACCGCCGGGGCGGGCGTCGCACCGGTGAGCGCCGTGGTGACCGAATCGGCCCAGCGCCGCATCGGCTCGTCATCGTAGGACTCGCAATCGGCGCGCTCGAGCAGCTTGGTGGCACCCAGATCGGCGAGCCGCCGGTCGAGCGATTTGGCGTGTCCGCAGAAGTTGTCGTAGGCCTTGTCGCCGATGCCGAGCACTGCATAGCGAACCCCGTGCAACTGCGGCGCATCCGGGGCCTGTAGCCGGCTCCAGAAGTCGGCACCGTTGTCCGGTGGGCCACCGTCACCGAATGTACTGGTGACCACCAGGATGTCGCGAGCGGCGGCCAGGTCGGCCAGTGCGAGGTCGTCCATGTTGACCAACGACGCCCCGTCGATACGGCCCGCCAGCCCGGCTGCGAATTCCTCGGCGGTGCCGGTCTGCGAGGCCCACAACACCAGCGGCCCACCGGGTGCCGACCGCTCGATCGGCGCACCGTCTCCGGCTCGTGAGTAGCGCCCGGCCAGCACGCCGTCCACCCACAGCCGCACCCTGACGCTCAGCGGCGCCGCGGCCGGAAGCACCGGGACGCCGACCGGGGCGTCCGGCAGCCCGGTGAAAAACCCTGCCAGGTAGATCTTTTCGTCCTGACTGAGGGCCGGTTTGTGCGCTGCGCTCAAGCCCATCTCCGCGGCGAGCGGATGCACTGCCGGGGTGCCGTCGATCGACCGGACCGGGCGCAGGCTGACCGCGCACACCTTGAACTCCGGCTGTAGCGAATCGGGGTCGACGGCGTCGTTGGTGACGGCGTTCACCGTCAGGTACTCGCCGTGTTCGTCGTTCCAGTGAAACGGTGCGAAGCAGTTGCCCGGCCGCACCCGGTCCGACAGCACCGCGGGGAGTACCGCCCGGCCACGCCGGGACGTCAATTCGACCGGTTGCCCCTCCACGATGTCGAGTTCCAAGGCGTCCAGTGGGTGGATTTCGACGAACGGCGCGGGATTGAGCTTGTTCAGCTTGTCCACCTTGCCGGTCTTGGTCATGGTGTGCCATTGATGTTGCAGCCGGCCGGTGTTGAGCACCATCGGATAGTCGTCATCGGGTAGTTCCGCGGCATCCATGTGCGGCCGGGCGTGAAAGACGGCCCGCCGCGACGGTGTCGCAAAGGCCAGCCGAGGCCGGTGACCGTCGGCGTCGACGAACAGTTCCTGGCTCACGCCGTCGTTGAGGTAGCGGATCGGGTGCCGGTCCTCCGCCCCACCGGGCCCGTCGACCGGAGGAACCGGCCACTGCAGCGGGGTCTGGCGCAGCCTCTCGTAGCCGGCGCCCCGCAGGTCGTATCCGGTCTTCGGGTTCGCGAAACCGCGGATCTCGGCGAAGATCTGTTCTGCCGACTGGTAATCGAAGTCTTCGGCAAAACCAAGGTGCGCAGCCACCTGGCAGATCAGCTGCCAGTCCGGCCGGGCCTGCCCCAGCGGGGCGACCGACGGGGACAGCAGGGTGAGGTTGCGTTCCGAGTTGACCATCACGCCTTCGGATTCCGCCCACAACGCCGCGGGCAGCAGGATGTCGGCGTAGTGATTGGTGGCCGTGGACCGGTAGGCATCCTGAACCACGACCAGCTCCGCGGCCTCCAAACCGTTGATCACCGTCTTCCGGTTGGCCACGCTGGCAACGGGATTCGTGCAGATGATCCAGCAGGCCTTGATCAAGCCCTGCTCCATCTGCTCGAACATTCCGATGGTGCCCGGGCCCACCTCGGAACGGATGGTGCCGGGTTCGACGCCCCACTGCGTCTCGACGAACGTCCTGTCATCGGCGGCGAGCACCGAGCGCTGCCCGGGCAGACCCGGTCCCATGTAACCCATTTCCCGGCCGCCCATGGCGTTGGGCTGACCGGTCAGTGACATCGGGCCGCTGCCGGGGCGGCAGATCGCGCCGGTGGCCAGGTGCAGGTTGCAGATGGCGTTGGTGTTCCAGGTTCCGTGCGTGCTCTGGTTGAGGCCCATGGTCCAGCAACTCATCCACTCCCTGGCCTCGGCGATCATCGCCGCGGCGGTGCGGATGTCGGCTTCGGGGATCCCGGTGATCGCGGCGACCCGCTCCGGTGGGTAGTCGGCCAGGAATTCCGGCATCGCCTCCCATCCTTGGGTGTGTTCGGCGATGAACTCCTGGTCGATGTCGCCGCGCTCCACCAGCAGGTGCAGCAGGCCGTTGAGCAGGGCCAGATCGGTTCCCGGGTTGATCTGCAGGAACAGGTCGGCACGTTCGGCGGTCGCGTTCCGGCGGGGGTCCACCACGATCAGCTTGGCGCCGGCCTTGAGCCGATCGGCCATGCGCAGGAACAGAATCGGATGACAGTCGGCCACATTCGCGCCGGTGACGAAGAACAGGTCGGTCCGATCGAAGTCGGTGTAGGAACCAGGCGGCCCGTCGGAGCCGAGCGATTGTTTGAATCCGGTGCCCGCGCTGGCCATGCACAACCTGGAATTCGATTCGATGTGCACGGTGCGCAGGAAGCCCTTGGCGAGCTTGGTGGCGAGGTACTGGGCTTCCAGCGTCATCTGGCCCGACACATAGAGGGCGACGGCGTCGGGACCGTGCTCATCGACGACGGCCCGCAGCCGGCGTCCGGCCTCGGCTACCGCGTCGTCCACCGGTGTCGGCAGCAGTTCATCCGCGCGGGTGGGCCGCAGCAAAGCGGACGTGAGCCGATCGTCGTCGGCGGCAATCAGCTCGGCGTGCATCGCCCCCTTGGTGCACAGCCGCCCGAAATTCGTCGGGTGCAGCTTGTCGCCACTGACCCGGGCGATCACCGTTCGGCCGTCATCGACCCTGGTGGTGACCTCGATACCGCAGCCGACGCCACAGTACGAACACGCAGTCCGCTGCGTCTTGCCCGGGATGGAACCCGGTCCCGCGTCGTCCGCCATGCCCCCATCGTGCGGTGAGGGTGTTGTCGGATCTTTCCGGCGACGTTATCCCCACGAAAACTGATCCTCACCGCGTGAAGATGCCGCCTGTGAGGGAAATAATCCCAGTTCAGGGTGTGTTAGTGGCGCTCCGGTTTGACCGCGAGAACCGGTTTGGGGCATTCCAGCAGCAGTTGTTGCGACACGCTGCCCAGCAACAGCTTGCCCACCGGACTGCGGTGCCGGATGCCGATCACCAGCAACTCGGCGTCGTCGGCGTCCATCGCATCGGGCAGTTCGGTGACCGCGTCCACGCCCACCGGCTGGCGCAACTCGAACGGCACGCCGCTCTCCCGCAGCCGTTCCTCGACGTCGTGGACCTGACCCGAACGGGCGAACCGGGAATCCACATAGGCCTCGCCCGAGGTCGCGTTGATCACCAGCACGCCGGTGCCGCGCAACCGGGCTTCGGCGATGCCGTGCTCGAGGGCGGCGATGCCGAAGGCGTCCGCGGTGTAGCCGATGACAATCATTGCCGGGCCGCCTTCTGCTGCTGATCCGCGTCATCCTCGACGATCAACAACGTCTCCTCACTGCGGTGCATCAGCTTGAGCACCAACGGCATCAACAGCAGGACCGCCATGAGCACATAGGTGACGATCGCGACCGGCTCGGTGAACAGGCTGGTCCAGTCACCGCCGCCGAGTTGCAGGCTCTGGCGCAGTTGCCGTTCGATGCGCGGGCCCAGGATCACCCCGATGATCAACGGCAGCACCGGCAACCCGAACCTGCGCATCATCAAACCCAACAGCCCGAACACCAGCAGCAGCGCCAGGTCCAGCGGTTGCACGTTGACCGCGAGCGCGCCCAGCGTGGCGAAGAACAGGATGCCGGCGTACAGGTAGGGCCGTGGGGTGCGCAGCAGCTTGGCCCACAGCGGCGCCAGCGGCAGGTTGAGCACGAGCAGCAGGAAGTTGCCGATGAACAGGCTGGCGATCAATGTCCAGATCAGCAGCGGTTCCTTCTCGAAAAGCGTTGGCCCGGGCTGAATTCCGTAGGACACGAATGCGGTCAGCATCACCGCGGCGGTGGCATTGGTGGGCAGGCCCAACGACAGCATCGGCACCAGGGTGCCCGCGGCCGAGGCGTTGTTGGCCGCCTCCGGACCGGCGACGCCCTCGATGGCACCCTTGCCGAACTCCTCGGGATGTTTCGAGAGTCGTTTCTCGGTGATGTAGGACAGGAACGTCGGCAGCTCGGCGCCACCGGCGGGCAGCGCGCCGAACGGGAATCCGTAGGCGGTGCCGCGCAGCCACGGTTTCCACGAGCGGGCGAAGTCCTGGCGGCTCATCCACGGCCGCCCCACCGGGATCACGTCCGCCGGCCGGCGGCGCAGGTGCGCGGCCACCCAGAGTGCCTCGCCGAGAGCGAAGATCGCCACCGCGATCACCACGATGTCGATGCCGTCGGACAGCTGCGGCAGGCCGAAGGTGGCACGAGGCTGGCCGGTCAGGAAGTCGATGCCGACGACGCCGATCGCCAGGCCGAGGAACAGCGAGATCGCGCCGCGCAGCTTGGACGAACCCAGCACCGCGGTGACCGCGACCAGTGCGAACAGCATGATCGCCAGGTACGAGGGGGCGCCGAGGGTCACCGCGAACCGCGAGATGGGCGGCGCGAACGCCGCCAGCAGCGCGGTGCCGATGGCGCCGGCGACGAACGAGCCGATGGCGGCGGTGGCCAGGGCCTGGGCGGCCCGGCCGGCCTTGGCCATCTTGTTGCCCTCGATCGCGGTGATCACCGACGAGGATTCACCGGGGGTGTTCAGCAGAATCGAGGTGGTCGATCCGCCGTACATCCCGCCGTAGAAGATCCCGGCGAACATGATGAAAGCCGCGCTCGGGCTGACGTTGTAGGTCACCGGCAGCAGCAGGGCCACTGTCATGGCCGGGCCGATGCCCGGGAGCACGCCGACGGCGGTGCCCAGCAGCACCCCGATCACGGCGTACAGCAGGTTCATCGGGGTCGCTGCCTCGGCGAAACCCTGAAGCAACCATTCGAAGTTGTTCATCTACAGAATCCCGTCCAGAATGCCTGCGGGCAGCGGGATTCCGAGCCCGGAGTAGAACGCGTAGAAGCTCCCCACCGAGAGCACCGTGCCGATCGCAAGATTGCGGAGGTAATGGCGATTACCGAGAATCGTTGCCGCCCCGGCGAACAGCAGTGCTCCCGTGATGGCCCAGCCCAGCGGTTTGACCAGGACGATCACCAACACGAACAGTCCGACCAGCAGCCCCACCGTGCGCCAGTCCCCCGGCATGTTCGGGTCGACATCCTCGCCGGCATCGGCCTCGCCCACCGATCCGCGCGGGATCGCGACCGCCAGGACCAGTGCGAGCGCGATCAGGATGATCCCGATCCCCAGCGGAAAGGCGCGCGGCCCAACGGGATCGACCTTGGCGAATCCACCGGTCAGCGTGAGCGCGTCGTAGATCAGGAATGCGCCGACGGCCACCAGGACCACGCAGACCAGATACTGGGCCTTGTCGACCTTCACAACAACCCCAATTCGCTCAGCGTCGTCGAGACGCGGTTGTCCTGATCACGCAGGAACTGTTCGAAGTCGGCTCCCGTGCTGAACGCGTCACTCCAGCCGTTCTTGACCAGCGCGTCGCGCCACTGCTCGGTGCCGTGCAGGTCGGTCAGCGCCCGCACCATCGCATCCTTGGCCTCACCTGAAATGCCTGGCGGCGCCAGTATTCCGCGCCAGTTGGTGAACGTCAGGTCGATGCCGGCCTCGCTCAGGGTCGGCGCGTCGATCCCCTCGACCCGCTTGGCACCCGAGACCGCCAGCACCCGGACCTGCCCCGCCTCGATCTGGTCGACGAACTCGCCGAGGCCGGTGGTACCCGCCGCGATCTTCTTGCCCAGCAGGGCCGTCAGCAGATCACCGCCGCCGTCGTAGGTGATGTAGTTGACCTTGCGCGGGTCGACTCCGACCGCCCGTGCGGTCTCCATGGGGAACAGGTGGTCGGGCCCACCCGGTGAGGATCCGCCGCCGATCGTGACCTTGGCGGGGTCGGCCCTCCACGCCGCCACGAGATCACCGATGGTGCGGAACGGCGAATCCCCCGGCACGAGAATGCCTTCCTGCTCCTCGACCATCTTGGCCAGCGCGGTGGCGTCCGAGGCGCGCGCAGAGGAGCCGTTGGTGTAGACGGCACCCACCACGCCGAGCCCCATCATCATCATGAGGTCGTCGTTGCCCTTCTCGTTCATCAGCCGGGCCATCGCCACGGTGCCGCCGGCGCCGATGACGTTGAACACCTCGATACGGCCCGTGATGTCGGTGTCCTCCATGACCTTCACCGCGGTACGGGCAGTCAGGTCGTAACCGCCACCTGGGCTGTTCGGCACCATCATGCGCAGCCGATGCAGACCCCTGGATTCGTCGCCGCGGGTAACCCCGCAGGCTGTGACCAGCATCAGCGCGACCACGGCCACCATCAGCCCGGCACCTAGTCGTCGAAACCTCATGGTCAGCAATACTGGACCCATGACGTGACGCAGGTCACCCATTCGGACGCAAAGGAAGTTTTGTTCGTTGAGTTCACCAGCCCCGCGGACACCACGGTCACGGACCCGGTTCTTGCCCAATGGCAGCCTGGCCGCACGCTTTCTGGTGTTCCAGCTTCTGGTGGTCGCGGTGGTGCTGGTCGCGGTGGCCGCGGTGTCGGTGGCGCAGTCCACGCGGGAGTTCCGTGATGTCCGCGGGCAGCGGATGATCGCGGTCGCCGAGAATGTGGCGTCGACACCCGTCGTCCGGGATCGTTACGCCGACCCGTTCGCTGCTTCGGTGCTGGCGCCCGAGGTCGAACGTGCGGTGGCCCTGTCCGGCGCCGAGCGGGCCGAGATCACCGATCCCGCCGGGACTGTGCGGGTGTCGTCGGATCCGGACCGCATCGGCCGACGACTCGACCTGAGCAGTAGCCGGGCCGACGAGGGCCGAGCCTGGTCCGGCGACAGCGATTCCGACGGCTCGCACCGCCTGGTCGGACAGGTCCCCATTCTGGCCGCCGACGGCGCGGTGCTGGCGATCGTGTCGGTCAGCGAGCGCTATCCGTCGCTGTGGGAGTTGTTGGGCGGGGCCGGTGAACGCCTGCTGATCTACCTCGGGCTGGGTGCGGCGCTCGGGATGCTGGCCTCGTGGTTGTTGTCGCGGCGAATCAACCGTCACACCCGTGGCCTGGACATCGCGGAGATCGCCACCTTGGCCGATCACCGAGAAGCCCTGCTGCACAGCATCCGTGAGGGTGTGGTGGCAGTGAGCAACGACGGGGTCATCACCCTGATCAACGACAGCGCGTCCGAACTGCTGGGAATCGGAGCCGACGCGGTGGGCCGCCGCGTCGATGCGGTAGGCCTGGAACCGGCGGTCGTGGCATTCCTGTTGTCCGGCGAGGGAACTCACGCCGAGGAATCCGACGTGGTGATCACCACGCAGACCCGGGTGCTGGCATTCAACCGACGCGCCGCCCGCAGTCAGGGCAGGAGGATCGGTACGGTGACCACCATGCGTGACAGCACCGAGCTCGCCGCACTGCAGGCTCAGCTGTCCTCACACCGCAGCGTGACCGACACGCTGCGGGCCCAGACCCACGAGTTCTCGAATCAGCTGCACACCATCTCCGGTTTGACCCAGTTGGGCGAGTTCGACGCGGTCCGCGCTCTGGTCGGTACCCTGACCCGGCGCAGAGCCGAGATCAACGAGGCTGTCACCCAACATGTTTCAGATCCGGCGGTGGCCGCGCTCCTGATCGCCAAGACGTCACTGGCCGCCGAGAGCGGGGTCACCCTCGGCCTGACCGACGACAGCCACCTCGACGCACTCGACCCGGCTCTGGCCACCGACGTGATCACATTGCTCGGCAATCTGATCGACAACGCCGTCGACGTGTCGGTGGGCTCGGCGGCCGCACGGGTGGACGTGCGCATCGACGATGCGGCCGGCCTGGTACTGGCGGTCTCGGACTCCGGACCCGGCGTGCCCGAACACCGTCGGGAGTCCATCTTCTCCCGCGGTGTCACCTCCAAGGCCGAGGTGCCCGGCGGGAGAGGCATCGGCCTGGCCCTGGTCCGGTTGGTCACGGCCCAGCACGGGGGTGCCGTCGAGGTTACCGACGCGCCGGGTGGCGGCGCCCTGTTCGTGGTGAGACTGCATGCGTGACGTACTGGTGGTCGACGACGATTTCATGGTGGCCGAGATCCACCGCCGCTTCGTCGAACGCGTCGACGGATTCCGCCCGGTCGGCGTGGTCCGCACCGGGGCCGACGCGCTGGCGGCGGCAGCCGAGCTGCGTCCCGACCTGATCCTGCTCGACGTCTACCTGCCCGACATGACCGGGCTTGAGGTGCTCCGGCGGTTGCGCGCCGAGGGCAACCAGGTGGGCGTCATCATGGTCACCGCGGCCCGCGAACTCGACACGGTCCGAGGCGCGTTGGACGGCGGCGCCGCCGATTACCTGGTCAAGCCGTTCGACTTCGATCAGTTGCAGACGAAGTTGGCGGCGTTCGCCACCCGCGCCGAGGCACTCGCGGGGGCCGGAGGCGCCGATCAGTCGACCATCGACGCGCTGTTCGGCGGCTCGGCGGTGGTCCTGCCCAAAGGACTCGGCGCCGAAACCGGTCGCCTCGTCATGGCCGCGGTACGCACCGCCGGTGAGGTCTCAGCCATGGAATGCGCTGAACTGGTGGGAATTTCGCGCGTCAGCGCCCGGCGCTATCTGGAGCACTATCTCAGCACCGGGGCTTTGGAACTGCGGTTGCAATACGGAACGGGTAGGCCCGAACGGCGTTATCGGGCCAAGTGAGGTAGCCCGCTACTCACGACTCGCGGCGTCGCAAAGACCAGCATCACTATCAGCAGGTTTCTTGGCCCGATCACGCGGAGGCCGTCATGACGCTGGTAACCGATGCCGACCTCCCCCCGCTCGACTACGAGCACGAGACCGATCCCGAGGCGGCGCACCGGCTGATCGCGCAGGCCCGCGCCCACTCCCCGATCGCGATGGGACCCCACGGTCCGGAGCTGTTGAGCTACGACCTGGTCCGCACGACCCTGCGCGATGCGCGCTTCGGGATCCCGAAAGGCGTGTTCCTGGCCGCGCAGGGCATCACGTCCGGCCCGCTGTGGGACCGCGCGAACAGCAGCCTGCTGGGTGTCGATACCGAATCGCACACCCGGTTGCGTCGACTCGTCGCCAAGGCGTTCGCACCCCGCAGCGCCGACCGGCTTCGCGAAACCTGCGTCGACATCGTCACCGAACTCACGGACCCCTACCTGCCCGAGGGGCACTGCGACATGGTTGCCGACATCGCCGTGCAGTATCCGATCCCGGTGATCTGCGCGCTGCTCGGCGCCCCGCGCCAGGACTGGCACCTGTTCTCCCAGTGGGCCGATGACATCTTCAAGATGTTCAGCTGGAACCTCGGCGAGCACGCCGACACGGTCGAGGCGGCCTGGCTGCAGCTCGACGATTACGTCGATGCCATGGTGGAGCGTCGGAACTCCAGCCTGACCGATGATCTGCTCTCGGATCTGGTCCGGGCGGAGGTCGACGGTGACCGCCTCACACATTCCGAGCTGCTGATGCTGGCCGGCGGCGTCATACTGGCGGGCACCGATACCACCCGCAATCAACTCGCGGCGGCCGTCCAGGTGCTGTGCGACTACCCCGACCAGTGGCTGATGCTGGCCGAGACCCCTGATATGGCACCACTTTTCGTCGATGAACTGCTGCGCCACACGCCGATCGCACTGAGCAGTGTGCGGATCGCCTTGCAGGATGCCGAACTGGGCGGCCTCACTTTCCCCGCCGGAACCCAGGTGGTGGTGAACTTCGCTGCGGCGAACCGGGATCCCCAGGTGTACGGCGAGCCCGAGCGATTCGACGTCAACCGCATCGGACCCCCGGCGATGATGACGTTCGGGGGCGGTTTGCACTACTGCCTGGGTGTCCATCTGGCCAGGGTCGAGCTCACCGAGGCACTGCGTGTACTCACCCGGAAGCTGCGCAACCCCCGGTGCGAGGGACGGGCGCCCTGGAAACCGATGACAGGAATCACCGGTCCCGCGTCACTGCCGCTGAACTTCGAGGCAGCCTGAAGGTCTAATAATTAGACCTGAACGTCGCCGGGCATCGCATAATGGCGGCGTGACACCGAAGGTTCTGTTCCTGCGAAACGACCACACGGCCACCGAGGCCATGCTGGCCGATGTCTTCGCCGAATGCGGGTTCGACATCGACACGTTCCAGGTGGTTGCGCCCGAGCGGGAGGACACCCCCGCAGGCGAGGTGATCTTCCCCGATCCGACCGACTACGACGTGATCGTTCCGCTGGGCGCCCGCTGGGCGGTCTACGACGAGACCCTGCTCGACAGCTGGGTCGGAGCCGAGATGGCCATGGTGCGCGCGGCTGTCGAGGCCGGGGTCGGGGTGCTCGGGGTGTGCTTCGGCGGACAGCTCGTCGCCCAGGCCCTCGGCGGATCGGTCAGCAGGTCGCCGGCACCCGAGGTCGGCTGGTACGACGTGACCACCGACGACGAGCAGTTGGTTCCCGGCGGCCGATGGTTCCAGTGGCATTTCGACCGCTGGACACTGCCGCCGGACGCCACCGAGATCGCCCGCACGCCCGCCGCCTCACAGGCCTTCGTGCTGGGCACAGCGCTGGCCTTGCAGTTCCACCCTGAGCTCGATTCCGGGCTGTTGGAAGTCTGGCTGGCCCACGACCGCGACGGATCGGTGGCCGAGATCGGCCGTAGTCCTGACGAATTGCGCTTGCAAACAACGGAATTCATCGACGACGCGGCATCCCGGCTACGCATCCTGGTCCGGGGCTTCCTCAGCCGGGTGGTCCGGGACCGACCATCGACGTAGGCTGACATGAGCCGGCGGAATTCTCCATCAGCGTCGGCACAGTGCCGATGAACACCTGGAGTCTTCGAGCGAGCAGGGACCGCACCTACCAGGACCGCCACGAGGCGGGCCGGGTCCTGGCCGAGCAGCTGGTGTCCTACCGCGACCGACCCGAGGTACTCGTTCTCGGCCTGGCCCGGGGCGGAGTGCCGATCGCCTGGGAAGTCGCCTCGTACCTGCATGCGCCGCTGGATGTGTTCGTGGTACGCAAGCTGGGCGTGCCGCAGTGGCAGGAACTCGCCATGGGTGCGGTGGCCTCGAGCGGAGGGCTGGTCCTCAACGATGAGCTGGTGAACCGCCTCGGCATCGACGACGACACCATCGCCGAGACGATCCGGCACGAGACCGCCGAGATCGAGCGTCGGGAGCAGGCCTACCGCGGGGGTGCACCACCTCCCGACCTCACCGGCCGGACGGTGATCCTGGTGGACGACGGTATCGCCACCGGCGCCACGATGCTGGCCGCGGTCCGTGCGATACGCGCGGCGCGACGGGTCGTGGTGGCAGTCCCGGTCGGACCACCGACGGTGAGCGGTCAGCTCATGGCGGAGGCCGACGTGGTGGTGTGCACCAGCACCCCACCCCGGTTCGAAGCGGTAGGCCAGGCGTTCGCCGACTTCCACCAGGTCAGTGACGACGAGGTACGCCGCCTACTGGCAGCACCCACCACACAGCCCGGCGCGCGTTAGCTCTTGTTGTACTTCTCGGCCGAATCGTCGACCTCGACGTCCGCATCAGCGGCCTCGGACTCCACGGCGACATCCGACTCCGGCTCGGCGACCAGCTCGTCGGGATAGTCCACGGGCGCGTCGACCGCGTCGAAGGTCTCGGTCGTCTCGGTGGCGTTGGCCTCGTCGGCCGCCGCCGTGTCAGCGTCTTCGGCGGCACCGGTCTTCGCTCCGCGCGAGCGTTCCCGCAGTGCGTCGACGATCAGCAGCAGCACGCCGATCACGCTGGCGCCGATACAGACCCAGGCGATCAATTCATTGCTGGTGACCACCGCGGTCACCAGCGCGGCCAGGCCGATGACGGCAAGCACGAGCGCAATGATCAACATCGTTCAACCCTAAGTGTGGTGGCCCGTGATCGGGCCGGTTCACGACAGTGTGAGGAAGTCGGGCTTACCGGTCAGTTGTTGCCGCGGTTGAACTGGCTGAAACCACCCGCCGAGTCGTTGTTGGCGCTGGAGTCCACCGGAGCGGCCGAACCGCGCTGGCCCAGCTCTTCCAGCTGAGACTCCAGGTAGGTCTTCAGACGGGTCCGGTACTCACGCTCGAACGTGCGCAGCTGCTCCAGGCGGCCCTCCAGGACCGTGCGCTGCTGATTGATCGTGCCCATGATCTCGGAGTGCTTGCGCTCGGCGTCGGCCTGCAGCGCGTCGGCCTTCTCCTGAGCCTGGCGCAGCTGGGTCTCCGAGCGGGTCTGTGCATCGGCCAGCATCGCGTCGGCACGGGTCCGGGCCTCCGAGACGGTGGTCTCGGCAGTCTTACGCGCATCGCTGACCATGGCGTCGGCCTGGGCGCGCGCGTCCGAGAGCAGCTTCTCCGACTCGGCCTTGGCCGTGGAGGTCAGGCGGTCGGCGGTGTCCTGCGCCAGGCTGAGCACCCGGGCGGCACGCACGGCGGTGTCCTCGCTCTGCGGAGCGGGAGGGGCGACCGGCGCCACCGGGGCCTCGTAGACCGGCTGGGGCGGCGGAGTGGGCTCGGGCTCCGGCTCGTAGAGCGGGATGGACTGGGTGGACTGAGCGCCGCCCGCTCCCGACCGCGCCGATGCCAGCTCAGAATCGAGCTCGGACACGCGCTGCCGAAGATCGGCGTTCTCCTCGATGAGCCGAGTCAGCTCGTTCTCAACCAGATCGAGAAAGGCATCGACCTCGTCCTCGTTGTAGCCACGTTTGCCGATGGGCGGCTTGCTGAACGCGACGTTATGGACGTCCGCTGGTGTGAGCGGCATTGTCTGCCCCCTTGAAGTCTTGGACCGTCAACCGATCTCAAAGTGTAAAGCCTTGCTTGATCGCAACTGGAGTCCATCCTGTCACACCAGACCCGGCGGTTGCAGTGGAGGCCTATTTTTAAGAACGAATTTCAATCTTCTTACGCATTTGTGGACCATTCGGCAAACGCCGAGAGCGGGTCTCTCCCACCCACTCGCGCGGACGTTCTACATCGACGCATTGAACGCCAATTGCATCCCGATGAACGCCGCGAGAAGCAGCACCATGATCGACAGGTCGAAGCGCACGGCGCCTATCGTGAGCTGGGGAATGAGCCGCCGCAGAAGTTTCACCGGCGGATCGGTCACGGTCATGATGAGCTCCAGGATCACGACGGTCAGCCCCTTGGGATGCCAGTCGCGACTGAAGGACCGGATGAACTCGACGACGACGCGCGCGATGAGCAGCAGCCAGAACACGAACAGCGCGAAACCGAGAATTTCGAAGAACAGCGACAACTGAGCCGACCTCACTACAGCAGGATGTGTGACATTGGATACAGGTCGCCGTAGGCCGGACACATCTCACACAGATGACGTGGTCAGCCGATAGTGCGACGCCGCCAGCCTACCCGGGCCCTTCTGAGACCTCAGACATGCGCGGCGGCGCCACAACTCCGCGACTCACGTCGCGGCTCTACTGATAGGCGTAGAAGCCGGCCTCGGCGATCCTGCGCCGCTGCTCGGCGCTGACGTCGACGTCGGCCGGCGACAGCAGGAACACCTTCGTCGCCACCTTGTCGAACGATCCGCGCAGCGCGAACGCCAGCCCGGCGGCGAAGTCGACCAGGCGCTTTGCGTCGGCGTTGTCCATCGACACCAGGTCCATGATCACCGGGGTGCCGTCCCGGAACCGCTCGCCGATGGTGCGTGCCTCGCTGTAGTCCTTGGGCCGCAGGGTGGTGATCTTCGCCAGCGGGCTGCCTGCTTCGAACAGCTCCGCCATCCGGCGGGGATCCATCGCCAGCGCACCCCGGGTGGATCCGGACAGTGCACCCAGACGCGGTGCGGCACGGTCGAATTCGCGGGGGGCGCGCATCCGGGCATCGAACCGCGGCTCGTCGGCGAAACCGCCGGGGTACCCGCCCCGGTAGGCCGGGCCCTCGTCGTACTCGGGAGCCTCGTAGCCGTAGCTGTCCTCTTCGAACCGCTCGTCACGGGGACGCCGGGCGTAGCTACGGGCCGCACCGCGATCGTCGTCCTCGTAGTACTCGTCGTCATAGTCCTCCATCGGCGCCATGCCGAAGTAGGCCTTGACCTTGTGCAGTGTGCTCATCTCGGCGACCCTTCTGCTGACGATGGGGGTGGTGGTGTCTGTGATGAAGATGTGACTGGTGTGACTACTTCCGGTGACGTTAGCGGGCGTTGCCCCATCAGCGCGGTTCCGACACGCACACACGTCGATCCGTGTTTGACGGCGCTTTCGAGATCCCCGGACATTCCCGCCGACAGCTCGAGCCGGTGCTGGTAGTCGCGCTGCACCCGGTCCCGCTCGGCGGCCAGCCGCGCAAAAGCGTCGTCGGGATCCCACGCGAGTGGCGGAATTCCCATCAGACCAACGAACTCCAACGCCTCGGCGGAGTTCGCTGACCCACAGATTTCGTCGACGATATCGGCGGCATCGACATCGACACCGCCGCGTTCGGTGTCCCCGTCGAGACTGATCTGGATGTACACGCGCAGCGGATCGGTCCGCGCACCCGCGGCCAGCGCCTCGCCCACAGCCCGGTCCAGTGCGGTCAGCAGACGGATGCTGTCGACCGAGTGCGCGGTGTGCGCCCAGCCCGCGACGGCCCGCGCCTTCTTCCGCTGGATGCGTCCCACCATGTGCCAGCGAATCGGAACATCCGTTAATTCCGCGCGAACAGAATCGACTTTATCGGTGGCCTCTTGTTCGCGGGATTCACCAAATGCGAGGCACCCTAATTGATTGAGAATAATGACATCGGAGGCCGGAAAGTATTTCGTGATCGGAAGCAATTCAATTTCATTTACATTTCGCCCGACCGATTCTGCGGCCCGCGCCAGACGCGCCCGCGCGGCACCGAGTGCGGCGGTCAACTGGGCCGTCCGATCGGCGTCACGCCCGCGCTGCACGGTGCTCATCTCACTCTCACTCCAGGCTCATTCGGGGCCGGTTCCAGGCTTCATCCGGGCTGCTGCTCCATCCACACCACACTCGCCAGCCGTCCGGTCGGCGCGTCCCGGCGGTGACTGAACAGTGCCCGGTCGGCGACCGTGCACCGCGGGTCCACGTCGATCGCGGTGACGCCCAAACCCGTTAACTGCCGGGCGATTCCGGCCCGCAGGTCCAAACCGGGCGTGCCGCGCGAGGTTGTCGTCCGAGCACCGGGCAAGACCTCTTCGACCTCGGCCGCCATCGCTTCGGGCACCTCGTAATTGGCGCCGCTGACCGCAGGACCGAGCAGCACCGAGATGTCCCCGACCCGGGCTCCGGCGGCCAGCATCGTCTCCACGGTCCGGACCACGATGCCGTTCTGCGCGCCGACCCGTCCGGCATGGACGGCGGCGATCACGCCGGCGCGGGCATCGCCCATTAATACCGGGACACAATCGGCGGTCACCACAGCCAATGCCAAACGCGGGGTCGTCGTCACCAATGCGTCGGCATTATCGACCGCGGTGTCGCGCGGCCCGTCCACCGTGACGACATGATCACTGTGCACCTGATTCATCCAGACCAGCGCGTCGGCCCCGACGGCGGCCGCCAGGCGACGCCGGTTCTGGGCCACCGCGGCCGGGTTGTCGCCGACATGGTCGCCGAGATTGAACGAATCGAAGGGCGGTGCCGAGACCCCGCCGGCGCGGGTGGTCGTCACCCGCCGAATACGAACACTCACGATCCCAGTATCCGGACCCGCCGCCGGGCCCCGCTCAGTGCCGCATGAACGGTGGGACGTCGACATCGTCGTCGGCTATCCCGCCGTCTCCGTCGCCACCGACACTCACGGTGGCGCCATTGGTGTGTGCCGGGACGCTGACCGCATCCGTCGGTTCGAACAGTGACGTGGTCACCTTGCCGGAACGCGCCGAGGCGATCGGCTGGGTCGGCGCCGAGCTCGGGCTGACCACAGGCTTGCGACTGGGCCCGGCCATATCGAAGCCGGCCGCGATGACCGTGACCCGCACCTCGTCACCGAGCGAGTCGTCGATCACCGTGCCGAAGATGATGTTGGCTTCGGGATGGGCGGCGTCCTGCACGAGCGAGGCGGCCTCGTTGATCTCGAACAGGCCCAGATCACTGCCGCCGGCCACCGACAGGAGCACGCCCTGCGCGCCTTCCATCGAGGCTTCCAGCAGCGGCGAGTTGATCGCGATCTCGGCGGCCTTGAGCGCCCGGCCGTCGCCGCGCGCCGAGCCGATGCCCATCAACGCCGTGCCCGCGCCGCTCATCACACCCTTGACGTCGGCGAAGTCGACGTTGATCAGACCGGGCGTGGTGATCAGGTCGGTGATGCCCTGGACGCCGTTGAGCAGCACCTCGTCCGCGCTGCGGAACGCGTCCATCAACGACACCGCGGCGTCGCCCATCTGCAGCAGCCTGTCGTTGGGGATGACGATCAGGGTGTCGCAGCTCTCGCGCAGCGTCTGAATGCCGTTCTCGGCCTGGTTGCTTCGGCGCTTGCCCTCGAACGAGAACGGCCGGGTGACGACGCCGACGGTGAGCGCACCGAGCTTGCGCGCGATCGACGCGACGACGGGTGCGCCACCGGTTCCGGTGCCGCCGCCCTCACCGGCGGTGACGAACACCATGTCGGCGCCGCGCAGCAGCTCCTCGATGTCGTCCTTGGCATCCTCGGCAGCCTTGCGGCCCACTTCGGGGTCCGCACCTGCGCCGAGCCCACGGGTGGAGTCGCGGCCGACGTCGAGCTTGACGTCGGCGTCGCTCATCAGCAGTGCCTGTGCGTCGGTATTGATGGCGATGAACTCGACGCCCTTGAGGCCCTGTTCGATCATCCGGTTGACGGCGTTGACACCGCCGCCGCCGATACCAACCACCTTGATTACCGCTAGGTAGTTATGCGGGGGGGTCATGGATCGTCTTCCTCCCAGGTTGGGTGTTCACAGTGCTTCTGACGCCGAATCCTTCTTGGGGCAAACTCTCAACCTCAACCATAGGCTTAGAGTTATGTCAAGTAGTTCCGCGCAAACAGAACGGTAGGGGGCCAACGCCGGTGATCGCGGCAGGCGCGCCGACGCGCCGCGCGGCAATTTTGGCTCGAACTACTTGACAGTCGGGAGATCTGGGCTGGAGACGTCGTAGGTATGGCCCGGCTGGGTCAGCAGGGCGGCCAGCTTCAGTGCCTTCTCGTCGGTCCGATCGTTGGTCCCCCACACCACAACCCGGCCGTCGGCCAGCGTCAGCGCGATCGAGGCCACCGACGGGGCGGCGATCCGGCCCACCTGTGCGACCACATCCGGTGGCAGGGCCAACATCACCTCGAGCGCAGCCTTGGTGGCCGGATCCGCCGGACCGGGATGGTCGGTGTCCAGATACGGCAATGTCGGCGGTGGCGGTTCCGTGGCGAAATCGACTCCGTCGCGGTCGAACAGATGGGGGCCGTCGGGATAGTCCTTGACCACCACCGGCACCCGCTCGACCACCGTGATCCGCAGGGTCGACGGATACTCACGCTGCACCCGGGCGGTGGCGACCCGACGGATCGTGGCCACCCGTTCGGCGACCGCATCCGTGTTGATCTGCAGCAACGGCGTACCGGGCGCCACCGCAGCGGCGGCCAGCACCTGCTCCTGCGGGATTGCCGCGGCACCGTTGACCACCACATTGCGCGCCGCCATTGCCGGCGTGAAGTAGAGAACCAGGCCCAACGCCACCGCGACCACGCTGACCAACGCCGACCACAGCAGCACCTTCAGACCACGAATAGTGCTACGGGCCACCGTGTTCGGGCTGTCCGAAGGCTGCCCGTTCACCTTGCGTTTGGCCTCGCGGCGGGCATGCTCGATCGCCACTGCCCGGTCGCGCGCGGCCCGGCGCTCCTCGCGCTCGCGGCGGGCGCGGCGGCGGGGGCCCTCATAGTCGGGTTCTGCCGCGGTCGGCACATCGGGCTCTGCTGCGGGTGGCACATCCGACCCCGCCGCGGGCTGGGCGGACTCACCCGTGGGCGGGTCGCCGGGCTCGCCGGGGCCGGATTCCTCGTGAACCGGGCCGGATTCCACCGGAGCGGTTTCCTCGGTCACCTCGTCGGGACCGCCGGGACCCGTCTCGGTCACGGCGATTCCGTCGATGATCGGCCCGGCGCGGTGCGATTCGCCTTGATCCCGAGCTCGGTCACGATCTCCTTGCCCAGCATGGTCACGTCACCGGCACCCATGGTGAGCACCACGTCACCCGCCTGGGCCGCGGCGGCGACTGCCGCGGCGACCGCCGAGAAGTCGGGAACATAGGTGACCGGCACGCTGACATGTTCGGCGACCGTGGCGCCGCTGATACCGGGCAGCGGCTGCTCCCGCGCGCCGTACACGTCGAGCACGAAGACCTCGTCGGCCGCGCTGAGGGCGGACCCGAACTCCGTAGCGAAAGTCGCTGTGCGCGAGTACAAGTGCGGTTGGAACGCGACGATGACCCGGCCACCGGTCTGATCCACGACCGTGCGGGCCGCCTCAAGAGTGGCCCGGACCTCGGTGGGATGGTGCGCATAGTCGTCGAAGACCCGGACGCCGTTCAGTGACCCGACCAGCTCGAAACGCCGTCGCACCCCCTCGAATCCGGCCAGTCCGTCGAGCACGGCCTCGGCCGGCGCACCCACCTCGATGGCAGCCAGCAGCGCAGCGAGTGCGTTGAGCGCCATGTGCCGGCCGGGCACCGCGAGCCGGATCGCGCGCGGATGCGGCTCACCGGCGAGCTGGATGTGGGCGACCGCCCCGGTCCCCTGCTGTTCCCAGCTCAGCAGGGTGCCGGCCAGATCGCCGGCGGGCGTGCTGCCGTACCGCAGCACCCGGATGCCCAGTGAGTCGGTGTGTTCGGCGAGCGCAGCCGCCCCCGGGTCATCGGTACACACCACGAGCGCGCCACCCGGCGCGATGCGGTCGACGAATGCGGAGAACACCGCGGTGTAGGCCTGCTCACTACCGAAGAAATCCAGGTGGTCGGCTTCGATGTTGGTGACCACCGCGACGTTCGGGGTGTACTCCAGCAGTGAGCCGTCACTCTCGTCGGCCTCGGCGACAAAGCACTTCCCGCTGCCGTGATGGGCGTTGGTGCCCGCCTCGCCCAGTTCCCCGCCCACCGCGAACGACGGGTCGAAACCGCTGTGCTGCAAGGCCACGATGAGCATCGAGGTGGTGGTGGTCTTGCCGTGGGTGCCCGTCACCATGAGCGTGGTGTAGCCGGCCATCAGCTTGGCCAGCACCACCGGCCGCAGGATGACCGGGATTCCGCGGCGCCGGGCCTCGACCAGTTCCGGATTGGTCTTGGGGATCGCGGCGTGGGTGGTCACCACCGCGGTCGGCCCACCGGGCAACAGATCCAGCGACGACGCGTCGTGACCGATTCTGACCTCGGCGCCGCGGGCCCGCAGGGCCACGATACCGCGCGACTCCTTGGCGTCCGATCCGGACACCAGGCCACCGCGGTCCAGCAGAATCCGGGCCACGCCCGACATCCCGGCGCCCCCGATCCCGACCATGTGCACTCGCTGCAGTTCAGCCGGAAGTGAATTAGCGTTCACTGCAGCCTCTTTCGTCGGTCGCGAGCGACATCCAGGGCGACCTGCGCCACCCGCCGAGCGGCGTCGGGGTGGCCCGACAACGAGGCGGCGGCCGTCATCGAGGCCAACCGGGCGTCGTCGGTCATCAGGCCGGCGACCGTATCCGCCACGAATCCCCCGTCGAGTTGGGCATCGTCGACGACGATGCCGCCACCGGCCGAAACCACCGGCAGTGCGTTGAGCCGCTGCTCGCCGTTGCCGATCGGCAACGGGACGTACACCGCGGGCAGGCCCACTGCGGTCACCTCGGCAACCGTCATCGCCCCCGACCGGCAGATCGCCAGATCGGCTGCGGCATAGGCCAGGTCCATCCGGTCCAGATACGGCACCGCGACGTACGGCGGCGCCCCCGCCGCGGCCGGCGGCAGGTCGAGGCTGTTCTTCGGCCCGTGCGCATGCAGCACCGAAACACCGGCAGCACCAAGAGCTTCGGCCGCCGCGGACACCGCGCGGTTGAGCGACTGCGCGCCCTGCGAACCACCGAACACCAACAGCACCTTGGCATCCGGCGCGAAACCGAAGAACGCCCTGGCCTCGGCGCGCAGCGCCGCGCGGTCCAGTGACGTGATCGACGCGCGCACCGGTACGCCCACCACCTCGACCTTGCGCAGCCCCGGTTCGGGCACCGCCGAGAGCACCCGGCGGGCCGAGACCGCGCCGACCCGGTTGGCCAGGCCGGCACTGGCATTGGCCTCGTGGACCACCACCGGAACGGCGCGCCGACGCCCGTGCACACCGAAGCCACCGCGGGCCGCGAGGTAGGCCGGCAGCGCGACATAGCCGCCGAACCCGATCACCACGTCGGCCTCCACGCCGGCCAGCACCGAACGGGTCTGACGGATCGCGGTCCGCACGCGCAGCGGCAACCGCACCAGGTCTCCCGACGGCTTGCGCGGCAGCGGCACCGGCGTGATCAGCTCGAGGTCATAACCGCGCTGCGGCACCAGGCGGGTTTCCAGACCGCGGGCGGTTCCGAGGGCCGTGATCCGGACCTGCGGATCGAGTTCCCGCAGCGCATCCGCCACCGCCATCGCCGGTTCGACGTGACCTGCCGTGCCACCACCGGCCAGAACGACCGATATCCCCCGGTCGCTTCGCTCCTGCCCCCGAGGATCAGATATCCCGCGCTCGCTTCGCTCCTGCCCCCGAGGACCAGATATCCGCCGGCCCGTCTTACCCTCACTCACCCGTAACGCTGACCTTCCAAAGTCCGGGCCCGATGACCCTGTTTCCGCTGGCCTGCAGGATATCGGACCGAGGACTTACCGCCCCCCGCCGGCTGCTGACCAGCAGCGCGCCCGGACCGGCGCACCGGCCGGTCCCCGCTCCGCGACGTGCGGCGCGGCGCCGCCTGTCTGGCGTTCGCCTGACTGGTCCTGGATTGCTTGCCCGTCTGCTTGCCGGAGGTCTTGGCACCCGCCTTGCCTGCGGGCTTGGCGCCGGCCTTGCCTGCCGGCTTGCCCGCACCGCGTGAGGGCGACTTCCGACGATCGTGCAGCCGGTTGCGGGCGACCTCCAGGCGGGTGGGGATATAGGGCTCGGGCAACGGCAGCCGCAACAGCCGGGTCACCCGGTCATCGCGGCCGGCCCGCAGCGCCGCGACGGCCTCCGGCTCGTGCCGGGCCGCATTGGTGACCAGGCCCATCATCAGAAGTGTTGTGGCTTGCGATGATCCACCGGCCGATATCAGCGGCAGCTGCAGCCCGGTGACCGGCAGCAGGCCCACCACGTAGCCGACGTTGATGAACATCTGACCGACCACCCACAGCGTGGTGGTGGCCGTCAGCAGGCGCAGGAACGGATCGGCCGAACGGCGGGCGATGCGCATCCCGGTGTAGGCGAACAGACCGAACAGGGCCAGCAGGCCCAGCGCGCCGACGAAGCCCAACTCCTCGCCGATGATGGCGAATATGAAGTCGTTGTGGGCATTGGGCAGGTAGTTCCACTTCGCCGTGCCCTGGCCCAGGCCGTCACCGAAGATACCTCCGTTGGCCAGGGCGAACCGGGCCTGGCGGGACTGATAGCCGATGCCCTGGCCGTCGGCGGCCGGGTCGAGCCAGGACTGCACCCGGTCGGACCGGTAGCCCGCGGAGACTGCCAGCACCGCGGCCGCCACGACCGCGGCAAGCAGCGAGGACAGGAACACCCGCAGCGGCAGACCGGCGTACCACAGCAGACCGAGCAGGATGATGCTCAGCGAGACGGTCTGCCCGAGGTCGGGCTGGGCGACGATCAATGCCAGCGCGATCACCGCGGCAGGCACCAGCGGGACCAGCATCTCGCGCAACGAGGCCCGCTCCATGCGCCGGGCCGCCAGCAGGTGCGCGCCCCAGATCGCGAAGGCGATCTTGGCCAGCTCCGAAGGCTGCATCGAGAACCCGGCGACCACGAACCAGCCGCGAGAGCCGTTGGCCACCTTGCCGATTCCGGGGATGAGCACCAGGATCAGCAACAGGATCGTGAAGGCGAAGCCGGGGAAGGCTATCCGGCGCAGGGTGCGGACCGGCATCCGCAGGGCGATGTAGAACGCGATCAGCCCGACGCCCGTCCACATGACCTGGCGCCCGAACACCGCCCAGGGCGACCCGTCGAAGTCATAGGAGTACACGCCCGACGCCGAGAGCACCATGATCAGACCGAGCGTCGTCAGCAGCGCGGTGACCGCGATGATCAGATGGAACGAGGTCATCGGACGGCCCAGCCAGGCGCCGAACCGGGTTCGCGGAGCCGCCGACGATCCAGCCGCGGCGTTCGAGCTGGGTGCAGCCTCGGAAGTTCCGGCGGCTGAATCGGCGGTTTCGCCGGCTGCGGCACCGTCACGGCGGCGCAGCCGGGCCAGGATGCCGGCCACCGCCCTACCCGATCGCGGCGCGGACGGCGCCGGCGAATGCATCGCCACGCTGGCCGTAGCCGCTGAACTGATCGAAGGACGCGCCTGCCGGGGCCAGCAACACGGTGTCCCCCGCGCCGGCCAACCCGCGGGCGGCATCCACGACCGCCGCCATGACCGCATCGGAGACCGGACGGTCCCCGACATCGATCACACGAGTCACATGATCACCAATAGACTCATTTGTCTCAAGCACCCCAGAATCCTCCCCCGCCACAACCTCGACGACGGGGACATCCGGGGCGTGTCGCGATAACGCATCGGCAACCATTCGCCGATCCCGCCCGATCAGCACCACAGCAACCAGGCGATTCGCCACGTGACGCACCAAATCGTCGACCGAAGCGCCTTTCAGCAAGCCCCCGGCGATCCACACGACCCGATCGAACGCGGTGATCGAGGCCTGCGCGGCATGCGGGTTGGTGGCCTTGGAATCGTCGACATAGCGCACCCCGTCGGCCTCGCCCACCAGCTCGGCACGATGCCTGCCGACCTGGAACGACGCCAAGGCGGTGGCAATCGAAGCCGGCGCCACCTCGACCGCACGCGCCAGGGCCGCGGCCGCCAGCGCATCGAGCACACCGACCGGCCCCGCCACCCTGATCGTCGCGGCATCAGCCAACTCGACGTCGTCGCCGAACGCACGGTCGACGAGCTTGCCGTCCCGGACCCCGAGCTCACCGGCGGCCGGTTCGCCCAGCCGGAACCCGACCCGCACGGGCGCACCGGCGGCCGGCAGCAGACCGGCGGCCACCGGATCGTCGAGACCCACCACGGCCACCCGCCCGGACAGTGCCCTGGCCTTGTCGGCGGCATAGCCGGCCATCGAACCGTGCCAGTCGAGGTGATCCTCGGCCACGTTGAGCACCACACCGGCGTCCGGGCGCAGCGAGGGCGCCCAGTGCAGCTGAAAACTGGAGAGCTCGACCGCCAGCAACTCCGCCGGCTGGTCCAGTACCGCCAGGACCGGGTCACCGATGTTGCCGCACAACAGGCTTCGGCGTCCATCGGCCAGCAGCATCTCGTGCAGCATCGAGGTGGTGGTGGTCTTGCCGTTGGTACCGGTGACCACCAACCAGCGCCGCGGCGGACCGTAATGCCCCGCAGCGTCCAGCCGCCAGGCCAGCTCCACGTCGCCCCAGATCGGTACCCCGGCCCCGGCGGCAGCAGCCAGCACGGGCGCCGTGGGTGGGAATCCCGGGCTGGTCACCACCAGCGCGTAGTCGGCGATGGACGCGATGGCGCCGGCCGGATCGATCACGGCGGTGCCCTGCTCCGCGAGAACACGAAGCGCCTCGGCGTTGTCGTCGCACAGCGTCGCAGCCACGTTCAGCGGCGCCAACGCCGTCAGCACGGCACGTCCGGTCACCCCCGCACCGGTCACCAGCACCGGGGCACCCGGGGTCAGCAGCGACAGATCGTCGTCACCGCCGCGCCCGCCGGATGGATCCGCCTCCATCAGGCCCCGACTGCGGTGAGCCACTCGCTGTAGAACAGGGCCACACCCAGACCACAGGCGATCGCCGTCAGCAGCCAGAACCGGATGATGACCGTGGTCTCAGCCCAGCCCACCAACTCGAAATGGTGGTGGAACGGCGCCATCCGGAACACGCGGCGGCCCGTCGTACGGAACGCCAGGATCTGCACCACCACCGAGGTCACCTCGGCCACGAACAGCGCACCCAGAACGACCGCGAGGATCTCGGTGCGGCTGGTCACCGATAGCCCGGCGATGATGCCGCCAAGGGCCAGCGAGCCGGTGTCGCCCATGAAGATCTTTGCCGGTGCGGCGTTCCACCACAGGAAGCCGATACACGCGCCGGCGGTCGCAGCGGCGATGATCGCCAGGTCCAGCGGGTCGCGCACGTTGTAGCAGCCCAGGCCGGGCGCCGTGGCGCAGGCATTGCGGTACTGCCAGAACGTGATCAGGACGTAGGCCGCGGTCACCATCGCCATTGCGCCTGCCGCCAACCCGTCCAGGCCGTCGGTGAAGTTCACCGCGTTGGACCAGGCGCTGACGATCACGACGCAGAACAACACGAACACCCAGCCCGCCAGCGTCACCGTGGCGATCTCGCGGACATAGGAGAGTTCAGGGCTGCCCGGGGTCAGGCCGTCACCGTTGCGGAACTGCAGGGCCAGCACGCCGAACAGCACCGCGGCGGTCAGCTGGCCGACGGTCTTGGCGGTCTTGTTCAGGCCAAGGTTGCGCGAGCGCCGCAGCTTGATCAGGTCGTCGACGAAGCCGACGAGGCCGAGCATCGTGGCCAGCCCCAGCACCAGCAGCCCCGAGGCCGACGGACCGTTACCGCCCAGGGCCACCCCGACCAGATGGGTGCCCAGGTAGCCCGCCCAGATGCCGGCCACGATCGCCACGCCGCCCATGGATGGCGTCCCGCGCTTCTTGGCGTGGCTGGCCGGGCCGTCCTCACGGATCTCGTGTCCCAGCCCACGCTTGGTGAACAGCCGGATCAGTGCCGGGGTGAGCAGGATCGAAACCGTCAGGGCGATACCGACGGCGATCAGGATGAGCTTCATCGGTCGGCGTTCCGATCGTCTGCGTCCTCAGCGGCAACCAGCGCATCGGCCAGCGCACCCAGCCCCACCGAGTTGGATGCCTTCACCAGCACCACATCCCCGGGCTGCAGCTCAGCCTGCAGCAAGGCCAGCGCAGCATCGGCGTCGTCGACCATCGTGGACTCCGATCCCCACGAACCCTCCATCACCGCGCCGTGGTGCATGGCGTTCATAGTCCTCCCGGTTCCGACGACGATTAACCGAGACACATCTAAGCGCACCGCGAACCGTCCGATGGCGTCGTGCTCGGTTATCGCGTCGTCACCGAGTTCGGCCATCTCACCCAGCACCGCCCAGCTGCGGCGCTTTCCGCGCAGGTCAAAGGCGGGTTCACCCGCGTGGTCAACGGCCGGTTCACCCGAGCCCTCACGGGCCATCCAGGCCAGCGCCTTCAGCCCGGCGCGCATCGAGTCCGGATTGGCGTTGTAGGCGTCGTTGATCACCGTCACACCGTCGGCCCGGGTACCGACCTGCATCCGGTTGCGCGAGACGGGGCCGGCGCCTGCCAACGCCGTCGCCACCTGATCCAGGCCCGCGCCGCACTGCAGCGCGACCGCGGCCGCGCACAACGCGTTGCCCACCTGGTGATCGCCGTGCACCGCGAGCGCCACCTCGATCTCGCCGCCGCCCGCATGCAGCGTGAACCGGGGCCGGGCCAGACCATCGAGGGCGACCGGACCGGCCCACACGTCCACCTCGGAACCGGGCTCACGCGAGACCCGCACCACGCGGGCCGCGGTCTTGCCTGCCATGGCCGCCACCGCGGTGTCGTCGATGTTGAGGATCACCACGCCTGAGGCCGGAACAGCTTGCGGCAACTCGGCTTTCGTGTTGGCGATGGCCTCGCGCGAACCGAACTCGCCGAGGTGGGCGGTGCCGACGTTGAGCACCACCGCGATCTGCGGCGGGGCGATCGCGGCCAGGGCGGCGATGTTGCCCGGGTGTCGGGCCGACATCTCCAGGATCAGGTAATCGGTCTCGGGCGTGGCGCGCAACACCGTCCAGGGATGGCCCAGCTCGTTGTTGAACGAGCCCGGCGGCGCGATGACCTGCCCCAGCGGGTCCAACACCGCGGCCAGCAGATCCTTGGTCGAGGTCTTGCCCGAGGATCCCGTCACCCCGATGATCGTCAGCCCACCGGCGACGAGCTCGGCCGCCACCGCCGCCGCGAGTTTGGCCAGGGCGGCCAGCACCGCCGCGCCGGAGCCGTCGGTGTCGAATTCCAAAGCGCCAGAAGCGGCGTCGGCAGCCCCAGGCTCGGGCTTCACGACGATGGCGGGCACCCCGACCGGGCGCGCGGCCAGCACAGCCACGGCCCCGGCCGCCACCGCCCCCGCCGCGAAGTCATGGCCGTCGGAGCGGGCACCGGGCAACGCCAGGAACAACCCACCGGGAGCCACCGCGCGGGAGTCGAACTCGACGGTGCCGGTGACCGTGGTGGCGGCCGCCTCTTCGGCGGTGATGTCGGCCAACTCACCGCCGACGATCTCGGCGATCCTGGCAACGGTCATCTCGATCACGTGCCCGACTCCCCTGTCTTGAGTGCGTCCAACGCCGCCGCCAACTCGTCACGATCGTCGAACGGCCTGGTGTGGCCGCCTCCGGTCTGGCCGCTCTCGTGGCCCTTACCGGCGATCAGCACGGTGTCGCCGGGCCCGGCCCAGGCCACCGCACGCTCGATCGCCGCTCGCCGGTCGGCGACCTCCACGACCTCCGCGTGCGTCTGCGCCTCGGCGGCGCCGGCCATGATCGCCGCCCGGATCAACGCGGGGTCTTCGTCGCGTGGATTGTCATCGGTGACGACGACGAGGTCGGCCAGTTCGGCCGCCACTCGGCCCATCGGCGCACGCTTGCCGGTATCGCGGTTGCCGCCCGCCCCGAACACCACCCCGATGCGGCCCGGCCCCGACGCCCGCGCTGCCTGATCGCCCGTCGCTGCGCTCGCCCTCAACGTCTCCAGGACCGCGCGCAGCGCACCGGGCTTGTGCGCGTAATCGACCAGCGCCAGGAACTCCTGTCCACGGTCGATCGGCTGCAGCCGCCCCGGCACGGTCGCCGCACGCAGCCCCGGCGCAGCCTGCTCGGGTGTCACGCCGGCCCCGTGCAGAAGCGCGACCGCCAGAGCCGCATTGGCGACGTTGTAGGCACCGGTCAGCCCGATCCGCATCTGGTGGGCCACCCCGGCCGGATCGACCAGGGTGAACTCCTGGGACCCGACGCCGACGGCCGAGACGTCGCGCACCCGCCAGTCCGCAGGCGCACCCGCGGCGCTGACGGTCGTCACCTTCTCGGCCCGACGGGCCATCGCCACACCCGCATCGTCGTCGACGCAGACCACTGCCGCGCGGGCGTGGTTGGGCGACCCGGGGTCGAACAGGCCGGCCTTGGCCTCGAAGTAGTCCTGCATCGTCGGATGGAAATCCAGGTGGTCGCGCGACAGGTTGGTGAACCCGCCGAGCGCGAAGACGATTCCGTCGACGCGGCCCAGCGTCAGCGCATGGCTCGACACCTCCATCACCACGGTGTCGACCCCGCTTTCGACCATCAGGGCCAGCAGCGCCTGCAGATCCGGCGCCTCGGGCGTGGTGAGCGCGCTCGGCAGATCGCGGCCGGCGATGCGCACCCCCACCGTGCCGATCAGCCCGGCCACCCGCCCGGCGGCCCGCAGGCCGGCCTCGGCCAGATACGTCGTGGTGGTCTTGCCGGAGGTGCCGGTCACCCCGATGACGGTCAGCCGCTCCGACGGACGCCCGTACACCTCGGCGGCCACCTCGCCGAGCACCGAACGAGGGTCGGGATGAACCAGGATCGGGACCTCGAGCGCGTCCAGTTCGGCCGCCCCGGCGGCGTCGGTGAGCACTGCCACCGCGCCGGCGGCAACCGCGTCGGCCGCATAGCGCGCGCCGTGCACCGCCGAACCCGGCAGCGCCGCGAACAGGTCACCGGGCCGGGCGTCCTGGCCACGCAGGGTCACTCCGGTGACCCGAAGTTCGGGCAACGGATTTCCGGTGGCGGATACCGCCTGGACCTGTTCGGCGAGCGGCACGAGGTATTGGCCGGCGGGACGGCTGGGACGCAGCTTCATGGCCATGCCACAGTACCCATCTGCGGTCCGCCGACCGCACCACCCACGACTATCGCGGTCAGGTCGCCTGCAGGGTCAACCGCGGACCCGGATCGGCCGACAATGGGACGTTGTGACGCTGCAGCAGCCACGAGGCGATGTTGTGGAACAGCGGCGCCGCCGAGGATCCCGGTGAGCCGTCCGCAGCGCGGTGCGGGGCGTCCATCATGATGCCGACGACGTAGCGAGGATCGTCCGCGGGCGCCATGCCGGCGAAGGTGATCCAGTAGACATCGTCGTAGTAGCAACCGCACGCCGGGTTGATCTGCTGCGCCGTACCGGTCTTCCCCGCGATCTGGTAGCCCTCGACCGCGGCCTGCGGACCGGTCCCCTGCTGCGCACCCATCGGATCGCGCTGCACGATGGCACGGAACATGTTGCGGACCGTGCGGGCGGTCTCCGGCGTCACCACCCGAACCCCTTCGGGCCGTGGCTCATCGGTCCGGGAGCCATCCGGCGCAATCGTGGACTTGATGATCCGCGGCGGCATCCGCACCCCGTCGTTGGCGATCGTCTGATACATCCCCGCCATCTGCAGCAGTGTCATCGAAAGACCCTGTCCGATAGGCAGGTTGGAGAACGAACTGCCCGACCACTGATCGATGGGCGGGACCAGCCCCGAGCTCTCGCCCGGCAGGCCGACGCCGGTGCGCTGCCCCAGCCCGAACCGGCGCACCATGTCGTAGAACCGATCCGGACCCACGCGCTGGGCCAGCATCAGGGTGCCGACGTTCGACGACTTCCCGAACACACCGGTCATGGTGTACGGCATCACGCCGTGGTTCCACGCGTCGCGGACCGTGACCCCGCCCATGTCGATCGAGCCGGGCACCTGCAGCACCTCGTCTGGGTTGGCCAGGCCGTACTCGATCGCCGCCGAGGCGGTGATGATCTTGTTCACCGAACCGGGCTCGAACGGCGAGGACACCGGAAGGTTGCCCATCTGGCGGCTGTCCTGCCGCCCCAGGTCCTGGCTCGGGTCGAACGTGTTGTCGTTCGACATCGCCAGTACCTCACCGGATTTCGCGTCCAGCACGACAGCCGAGACATTCTTGGCACCCGAGGCGTCCTTGGCCTGCTGCACCTGCTGCTGGACGTAGTACTGGATGTCGTCATCGAGGGTCAGCTGCACCGTGGACCCGTTCACCGCGTCGTGGCGGTTACGGTAGCTGCCCGGGATCACCACGCCGTCCGAGCCGCGGTCGTAGGTGACCGAACCGTCGGAACCCGCCAGCACCGCGTCGAGCGAATCCTCGAGTCCCAGTAGGCCGTGGCCGTCCCAGTCGATGCCGCCGACGATGTTGGCCGCCAGCGACCCACCCGGGTACTGGCGAAGGTCCTGACGCTCGGCGCCGACCTCGGGGAACTTGTCCATGATCGCGCTCGCGATCGCGGGGTCGACCGCGCGGGCCAGGTAGACGAAGGTCTCGTTGCTCCGCAGCTTCTTGAGCACGGTTTTGAAATCGGGCCGGTTGTCGAGCCGGGCGGCGATCTCCTTGGCGATGTCGGACAGCCGACGATCCGGATCCGGCGCCTCACTGGATTTGGCCTTGGCCTCGGCGAGCTGCTTGCGGACCCGGACCGGCTGGAACGTCAGGGCCTTGGCCTCGATGGTGAACGCCAGCTTGTCGTCGTTGCGGTCGACGATGCTGCCCCGCATCGCGGGATTCACATCGGTGACCTTGAGCTGACTGGCCGCCTCGGCACGCAGACCCGCCGCCCTTGGAACCTGGAGCGTGAACAACTGCACCGCGGCGACCACCAGCACCGCCAGCATCACCAGGTTCCCGGCCCGGTGCCGGAACACGAAAGACGAGCTGCGCAAACCTGTTTCGGGAGCGGCAACCCTGGTGCGGCGAACCCCCGCCTCGTGCCCGGGTCCAGGCGAGGCCTTCTTGGCCCGCTGCGGCTTGGGCGTCTGGCCGCCGCGGCCCGGGCCGCGGCTCATGCGGCCGGTGCCTGGGCGTTCACGGCAGCAGCCGGGACGTGTGCCGCCGGCGCCACCGGTGGGCTGAACTGCTCCACCGGGGTGACCGGGCCCGGAGCTGCCAGCGCCTGCGCGACGGGCGCGGGAGCGGCCGGCACCGGCGCGGCCAGTGCAGGCACGGCCGGTCCGGGTGCGGTCGGCACACCGGGCACGTGCGTCGGATCGGGGACCTGTTGCGGGGCGATCTGCGCGGGGTCAACCGGCACGGGCGCGGCCAACGGGGCAGGTGCCGGAGCTGCGAGCACGTCGGGTGCGGGACCGGCAGCCGGTACCGGCCCGGGGGCCGGCGGTACCGCTCCGGGCGCCCCGTGGGGCGCATCGGCCTGAGGGACCGGAATGCCCGGTACGCCAAGAGCACCCGGACGCGGTGCCCGCACCGTCAGCTCGCGCGGATCGACGACCCGCGGGGCCGGGGGCGCGGGCGGAGCCGGCGGGGCCTCCTCGGGCAGCGGCGTGTTCAGCGGGGGCGGCGGCACGCCTTCGGCAGGCTTGGGGGTGCCGACGACGGTCCAGTTGCCAGCGGCATCCTGCACAAGGTGTGCGGTATCGCGCGATGGGATCATGCCTAGATTGCGGGCCGACTCGGCCAGCGCCGGAGCCGCCTGCGCCTCGAGCACGTCACGCTCCAGCGCCTCTTTCTGTTGCATCAGACCCTGATTGACCTGGCGGGCGTGGCCCAACTGGTAGGACCGCTCAGCCGAACCGGTCGACAGCCACAGCGTCACCGCCAGCCCCAGACCCAGCGCCGCGATCACCAGCACGACGAACGGGACCCGGGAGATCAGGACCCGTGGATTCAGCTCGATCGAGGCCAGCCGGACCAGCAGACGTTCCCGCAGGCGGACTCGCAGTGGCGGACGGACAACCTTGGGAGCCTTGGCTTTACGCGCCTTCGCCCGGGCCTTGGCCTGGCTGGTGCTCTTGGGCCGGGCCGGACGGGTACCCGGCCGCTGAATCGGGCCGGCACTCGACGCGGGACGCGCGGGCCGCTGTTCGGAACCCGGCCGGCGCTTGCGCGGCGGGGCCTGCTCGGTGCGCCGCCCGCCACCCCGGGCGGGTTGACGCACCGGACGCCTGCGGTCTGCCTCGCGCAGCTGCTCGGGTCGCTTGACCTTCATGAGTTGCCCCCTTCCCCAACCTTCTCCAGTGCCCGCAGGCGCACCGGAGCGCTACGCGGATTGCGATCGATCTCGACTTGGCGGGCCTTCTCGGCGCCGCGGGTCAGCGTGACGAATTCGGGTTCATGGCCGGGTAATTCGATGGGCAGGCCGGGAGGGGTCCGCGAGGCGGTGGCCGCGGCAAACGCCTGCTTGACGATCCGGTCCTCGAGCGACTGATAGGACATCACCACGATCCGTCCGCCGTCGGTCAGCGCGGCGAGCGCCGCAGGCAGGGCGGCGCGCAGCGAATCCAGTTCTCCGTTGACCGCCACCCGCAGCGCCTGGAAGGTGCGCTTACCAGGATGCCCTCCGGTACGACGAGCCGGTGCCGGGATCGCTTCGTAGAGCAGCTCGACCAGTTCACCGGTCGTCGAAAATGGTTGCTGAGCCCGGCGTTTGACGACCTTGTCGGCTATCCGGCCGGCGAAGCGCTCCTCACCGAAGTCGCGCAGAATACGTGCGATCGACTTGGCGTCGTAGGTGTTGAGGATGTCCGCGGCCGTCAGCGGAGCGTCGGGATCCATCCGCATGTCCAGCGGCGCATCCGCGGAGTAGGAAAAGCCGCGTTCGGTCTGATCGAGTTGCATGGAGGACACACCGAGGTCGAACAGCACGCCGTCGATCCGGGTGAAGCCGGAATCCGTGATCGCCCCGGCGATTCCGTCATAGCGGGTCCGCACCGGCCGCATCCGGTCACCGAACGGAGCCAGTCGGGCACCGGCGATGCCGAGCGCGTTAGGATCACGGTCCAGGCCGATCACCTGCAGGCCCGGAAAGTCGGTGAGAAAGCGCTCGGAGTGGCCGCCTGCGCCGAGCGTGGCGTCCACCAGCACAGCGCCCGTGCCGTCGTCGTGGTGACGGGTGAGCGCGGGGGCCAGCAGCTCGACGCAGCGGTCGAGCAGAACCGGGATGTGACCGTGGCCCTCGGAGTCGGACTGATCTGGGGAATCTGGCACCGCTGAAACACCTCCGCTCGGAATGGCCCCTGCACCGGGGTCTCTGTCCGAATTCACGGACCTGGCGTTGGGGAAGTACGCCAGGGCCAATTCGGGCAGAGGCCTCGTTGCACGGGCTAACTCCAGACCGGCCGCCGGTTGACCGGCTGTATCAGCGGCACCATCACAGAACGTCGCGAGTGTCATCAGTGGCCGCGGAGAAGTTTTCTTCGTGGGTCTGCTGGTACTCCTGCCACGCGTCGGCGTCCCAGATCTCCAGGTAGTCGACCGATCCGATCACCACACATTCCTTGGACAGGTTTGCGTAGCGACGGTGATCCGCCGACAGGGTGATCCGCCCCTGGCCGTCCGGACGCTGCTCGTCTGCGGCCGCGGCGAAAACCCGCAACTGCGCGCGACGCTCCGGATGCGCCTTGGCCTCTTCCACCGCTTTGCGTGCACGTTCCTCGAACTCATCCCGCGGGTACACGGCCAGGCTGTGATCTTGACTCTTCGTGACCATCAACCCTCCTGCCAGTACGTCGCGGAACTTGGCGGGCAGTGTGAGCCGCCCCTTGTCGTCGAGCTTGGGCGTGTAGGTACCCAGAAACATCTGGACACCTCCCGCCGCCGGAGTTCGGATCCCGAGTCGCTTGTGAGATCCAGGCCTTGTGCCCTCCGCACGGGGTTCTGTTTCCCCGTTGGCCGCCACTTTACCCCACGATCCCCCACTTTGCTCCATTTAGTTGGTCCAGTTTGGGCGTTCTCCCCACCCGAACCGCCCACAATTGCCCCCTGACGACACCTCAGCGCCCCACCGACGCCCACGGAAACAGAAAAACCGCAGGTGAAGGCCTGCGGCGAGAAGGTGGGGGGTTGTGGGGAGAAATTCCCTGAGAATCTGCTGCGCTCCCCCACATCGCCCCACAGCCGGGAGCGGGGCACCTACTCCGGCGTGTCGCTGGGCCGCCCTCGGCACCGGCCGGGCAGGCAGGAAAAGCGCACAAAAAAAGAGGGCAACCCGTTACGGGCTGCCCCCTGACTCAGTCAGACGGTTCAGTCGTCGAACCGGCGCCGGAACCGGTCTTCCATCCGAGTGGTGAAAGAGCCGCCGCCGCGCTGACGACGCTGCCGCGGTGCATTGCCGGAACCCTGGGCTGCCCGCCCGGGACCGCCGGTCACGCGCGGGCCGGTGACGGCGAACACCACGCCGGCGAACATCGCGACGAAGCCGAACACCGACAGCACCGGGAAACCACCGAGCCACAGCGATTTCACCGCGACACCGACTACCAACAACGCCAGGCCGAGGACGAACAACAACGCGCCCTGAAGCCTGCGCCGAGCCGATGGCGCACGCAAGGTCCCACCACGAACGCTCGAGGCGAACTTGGGATCCTCGGCATAAAGCGCGCTCTCGATCTGGTCGAGCATGCGCTGCTCATGATCGGAGAGTGGCATTCGTCCCTCCTTGCCGACGCCGCCGTCGCTTTTCAAGATTTCACGTGCCCGCAATCACGGGCACCTAACCCTAATGATACGAGGTCGATCCGAGCCGTACCACCTTGTTCGCCGTCGATTGTAGGTCGTCATGAGATAGCTCGGGTCGACGGGACCGACCGTCTGTCAACCGGATAATGCTGAAGATAATGAGTTAGGCAGGACACCGGGCGGGCGAAAGGCGAAAGCATTGGCGACGTATCTCATCGATCTGTCGCCGGACGATATGAAGCGCCGGCTTCCCGAGGCTCTGCGCGTGTACGTCGACGCCATGCGCTACCCACGCGGAACCGAGGAACAGCGCGCCGCGCTGTGGCTCGAACACACGCGCCGCGCAGGCTGGAAATGCGTGGCCGCCGTCGAGGCCCCCGAAACCACCAGGCCCGACAGCACGGATCTGCTCGACGCTCCCCTGCAGGGGATCGCATACGGCTACAGCGGCGCGCCGGATCAGTGGTGGCAGCAACAGGTCATCTCCGGCCTCCAGCGGATGGGCACCAACCCGGTACACATCGCCGACCTGATGGCCAGCTACTTCGAACTCACCGAGCTGCACATCGAGCCACGCGCCCAGGGTCAGGGCCTCGGCGAGGCTCTGACCAGGCGACTGTTGGCCGGTCGGGATGAATCGCACGTGCTGTTGTCGACCCCTGAGATCAACGGCGAGGCCAACCGGGCGTGGCGGTTGTACCGGCGGCTGGGCTTCACCGACGTCATCCGCGGATACCACTTCGCCGGCGACCCCCGGCCGTTCGCCATCCTCGGTCGCCCACTGCCGTTGTGAGATCTGGCACGATGACCAGCGTGCATGTCCGACCACCCAGCCGCCTTCCCAGACGTAGCCGACGGACCCGCCTGCTCACGTTGGTGATGTTGTTGCTGATCCTGCCCATGGCGGTGGGCTGCGTCCGGGTCCGCACGTCGATCACGGTCTCCCCCGACGACAGGGTGTCCGGTCAGATCATCGCCGCCGCCAAGCCGCGCGACGCCGACGACAAGGGCCCGCAGCTGCTGAACAACCTTCCGTTCGCCACGAAGGTCGCCGTCTCGGAGTACAGCCGCGACGACTACGTCGGTTCCCAGGCCGTCTTCTCCGACCTCACGTTCGCCGAACTGCCCCAGCTCGCCGGCATGAGCCGGGATGCCGCCGGCGTCGACATCTCCCTGCGCCGCGCGGGTGACCTGGTGATCCTGGAAGGCCGGGTGGACCTCACCTCGCTCAACGATCCGCAGGCCGACGTTCTGCTGACGGTGTCGTTCCCCGGCGAAGTGACCTCGACCAACGGCGATCAGGTGAGTTCCTCGATCGTGGAATGGAAACTGCGGCCGGGCATCGTCAGCACCATGAGCGCCCAGGCCCGCTACACCGATCCCAGTGCCCGGTCCTTCACCACCGCGACCATCTGGCTCATCGTCGGCGCACTCCTGGTGGCCGGCGTGATCGGAAGCCTGGCCTGGATCAGCCGGGACACCTCCCCGAAACCGGGTGACCCGGTCACCGGCGGCGACTGACCACCGACCTCGCCCAGCAATTGCCGGGCGGCCCTCACTTGGTACAAAACGCGTGACACGCTCTACGCTGAGTGCACTCTCCGGACACACCGTTGAACACAGAAAGGGGCGGGCGCTGAGCGTGCAAACATCGGCTCCGTCAACCGTCGAGCTGGCCGCAGCCGTCACCGACCAACTGCGCGACTACCTCCGTGAGCGCCGCCGCGACTGCGAGTACATCGGGACCGACTACGCCGAGCTGACCGAGGCCCTCGAAGAATTCGTGCTGCGCGGCGGCAAACGGATGCGCCCCGCCTTCGCCTACTGGGGCTGGCGCGCGGTGATCGACCCGGCCGACCGCCCCGCCGATCCCGATGTGCTGAGGTTGTTCGCCGCACTGGAGCTGCTGCAGGCCTGTGCTCTGGTGCACGACGACGTCATCGACGATTCGGCCACCCGCCGTGGCCTGCCCACCGTGCACCGGGTGTTCGCCGACCGGCACCGCGAGCGCAATTGGCACGGCTCGTCGCGACAGTTCGGGTTGTCGGCGGCCATCCTGGCCGGCGACCTGGCGCTGTCCTGGGCCGACGACATCGTCGCCTCCGCCCCGATCCCCGCCGACGCGCAGCAGCGCGTCCAGCAGGTCTGGCGTCACATCCGCACCGAAGTCCTCGGCGGCCAGTACCTCGACATCGTCGCGGAGGCCAGCCGCGCCGAATCGGTGGCCTCGGCGATGAACGTCAACACCTTCAAGACCGCGTCCTACACTGTGGCCCGTCCGCTTCAGCTGGGCGCCGCCGCGGCCGCCGACCGGCCCGACGTGCAGCAGATCTTCCACCAGGTCGGCAACGATCTGGGGGTCGCCTTCCAGCTCCGCGACGACGTGCTCGGGGTGTTCGGCGACCCGGCGGTGACCGGAAAACCCTCCGGTGACGACCTGCGATCCGGCAAGCGCACGGTACTGCTGGCCGAGGCTCTCGAGCTCGCCGACAAGTCCGACCCCGCGGCCGCAGAGCTGCTGCGCACCTCGGTGGGCACCGAACTGTCCGACGCCAAGGTGGGCGACCTGTGCCGGGCCATCGAATCGGTGGGCGCCCTGGCCGCCGTCGAGGCGCACATCGAGCTGCTGACCAACCGCGCCCTGGACACCCTGGCCGCCGCTCCCATCCACCCCCAGGCAAAGACCGGTCTGGCCGAGATCGCCCGGTTCGCGGCGAACCGGTCGGCGTAGGAGCACGTCACAACGACATGACGACTCCCTCATGACAACTATGCCGACCGAGACCCCGAGAACCGGGGTCGCGCAACATATCTCACGCCTGGCCGCATTTGCGATGTCCGCCGATGCCCGCCCGGCCCGGCTGGGTTTCCTCGGCGCGGCCGTACTGACCATCGGCGGACTGGGCGCGGGCAGCACCCGAATACACGACCCGCTCCTGGAGTCACTGCACCTGTCCTGGCTGCGATTCGGGCACGGCCTCGTGCTGTCCTCGATCCTGCTGTGGGTCGGCGTCGCCATGATGCTGATCGCCTGGCTGTGGCTGGGCCGGCGCGTGATCGACCGCACCGCCAGCGAGTACACCATGGTGGCCACGACCGGTTTCTGGCTCGCGCCACTACTGTTGAGCGTCCCGCTGTTCAGCCGCGACACCTACTCATACCTCGCCCAGGGCGCGCTGCTGCGCGACGGCCTCGATCCCTATGTGGTCGGGCCGGTGGAGAATCCGAACGTCCTGCTGGACAACGTGAGCCCGATCTGGACGACGACCACCGCACCCTACGGACCGGCCTTCATCCTGGTCGCGAAGTTCGTCACGATGCTGGTGCGCGACGACGTCGTGGCCGGCACCATGTTGCTGCGGCTGTGCATGCTGCCCGGACTGGTCTTGCTGATCTGGGCGACCCAGCGCGTCGCGCGGCACATCGGCGCGAGTCCGGCCACCGCCCTGTGGGTCTGCGTGCTCAACCCGCTGGTGATCATCCACCTGATGGGCGGCGTGCACAACGAGATGCTGATGGTCGGGCTCATGATGGCCGGCATCGCACTGACGTTCCGACGGCACCCGGTCTGGGGTGTCGGCCTGATCGCCATGGCCGTCGCAGTCAAAGCGACCGCGGGACTTGCACTTCCGTTCATCGTGTGGGTGTGGGCGCGGCAACTGCGCGACCGCCGCGACCAACCGCCGGTGCGGGCATTCGTCGTGGCCACCGTTGCCTCCATGGCGATCCTCGCCGCCGTGTTCGCGGTGATGTCGTGGCTCGCGGGCGTCGGCCTCGGCTGGCTCTCGGCCCTAGCTGCCGGCAACGTCAAGATCATCAACTGGCTCACCGTGCCCACGGCCGCCGCCAACCTGATCAACGCCATCGGCGGCCTGATCTTCCCGGTCAACTTCTACGCCGTGCTCGAGGTCACCCGCATCATCGGCATCCTGACGATCGTGATCGCCCTGCCGCTGTTGTGGTGGCGCTACCGGCACACCGACCGCGAAGCCCTCACCGGCACCGCCCTGGTCATGGCGGTGGTCGTGTTGTTCGTCCCCGCCGCGCTGCCCTGGTACTACACCTGGCCGCTGGCCGTGGCGGCCGCCCTGATCCAGACCCGGCCCGCCATCGCGGTGGTGGCCGGGCTATCCACCTGGATCATGGTGATGTGGAAACCCGATGGGGCCCACGGCATGTATTCGTGGGCGCACGTCCTGCTGACCACGGCATGCGCAGTGGTGGCGTGGTACTCGCTGTACCGCGCACCCGAGCGGCCCGCGGCTGAGCCGGCGGCCGAAAACCAGCCGTCAGTAACCTAGCGCCTGCGCGCGGCGCAGAACCTCACGTGCCTGGTGGGAATGCAGGGCGTCGATCGGGCGGGCATTGGGCACCTGCTCGGTGCGTCCGTCGGCGGTGATCGTCAGCGACTCGTCCGGGGTGAACAACCAGCGCACGATCTCGGTGTCGCGGTAGCCGCCGTCACGCAGCACGACCAGCAGGCCGGGCAGGTGCTTGACCACGTGGCCCTTGTCATCGAAGAAGACCTGCGGCACCACCATGACGCGGTCGCGGCGCACGGCGATCAACTGGCCGTCGCGCAACTGCTGATGCACCTTGGTGACCGGGATGCCGAGCAAACCCGACACCGTCGGCAGATCGTAGACGGGCTCGTCGGGGTCCAAGACATCATCGGCGACCGGAATGCTGCTCACCGCACTGATTCTAGGACCACGGCCGCAACTCGTAACATGTGTCCGGTGGAGCAGCAATCGGATCCACTCGTCGGCACCATGCTCGACGGGCGCTATCGCGTGGACACCACCATCGCCACCGGTGGCATGTCCACGGTCTACCGCGGCCTCGACGTCCGCCTGGACCGCCCCGTGGCGCTGAAGGTGATGGACTCCCGCTACAGCGGCGACAGCCACTTCCTGACCAGGTTCGGACGCGAGGCCAAGGCCGTGGCCCGGTTGAAGGATCCTGGGCTGGTCGCGGTCTACGACCAGGGCGGCGGAGGCTCCGGACCATCCCACCAACCACCTTTCCTGGTGATGGAACTCATCGAGGGTGGCACGCTCCGCGAGCTGCTGGCCGAACGCGGCCCGATGCCCCCGCACGCGGTCGCCGCGGTGCTGGCACCGGTACTCGGCGGGCTCGCAGTCGCACACCGCGCCGGCCTCGTGCACCGCGACATCAAGCCCGAGAACGTCCTGATCTCCGACGACAGCGAGGTCAAGATCGCCGATTTCGGTCTGGTGCGCGCCGTCGCCGAGGCCAAGATCACCTCGACCAGCGTGATCCTGGGTACCGCGGCCTACCTGTCCCCCGAGCAGGTCAGTACCGGTGACGCCGATCCGCGCAGTGACGTGTACGCCGTCGGGATCCTCACCTACGAACTGCTCACGGGAGTCACCCCGTTCACCGGGGACTCGGCGCTCACCGTCGCATACCAGCGCATGGACAACGATGTGCCGGCGCCGAGCGGGGTAATCGCAGGGGTGCCAACGCAATTCGACCAGTTCGTACGCCGCGCCACGGCACGCGATCCGGGGCAGCGCTTCGCCGACGCCGACGAGATGCGGGCGGAACTGACCGAGATCGTCGACGACCTCGGGCTGCCGGCATTCCGGGTGCCCGCACCGCAACATTCGGCGCAGCACCTGGCCGCTACCCGCGTGCATGATCTCGGTGCCGCCGACGGCCGCCGGGCGGAGAGCGCCACCGTCGTGACGGCCGCCCCGCCGCCCCCGCCGATCGCGCCACCGGTCCCCCCCGCACCGCGCCAGCCGACCCGCGAGATCACCCGCGACCAGCACGACTGGGCACCGATCCCGGCCGGCCCCGAAGACGCCGAATACTCTTTCGAGGCAGGGCAATTCGCCGGCATCGAGATGAGCGAGTTCTACTGGGCCCGGCAGCGCGCCAAACGGGCGCTGGCGTTCTGGGTGATCGCGGTTCTCACCCTGACGGGCCTCGTCGCCGCCGCAGCATGGACGCTGGGCAGCCACGTCGCGGCGCTGCTCTAGCCCACAGTGCTAGCCGCGCAGCATCTCCGCGACGAGGAACGCCAACTCCAGACTCTGCTGGGTGTTGAGCCGCGGATCGCACGCGGTCTCGTAGCGACCGGCCAGATCCGAATCCGAGATGTCCTGCGCCCCACCGAGGCACTCGGTGACGTTCTCACCGGTGATCTCGACGTGGATGCCGCCGGGGTGGGTGCCGAGGGTGTGGTGCACCTCGAAGAACCCCTGCACCTCGTCGACGATGCGGTCGAAGTGGCGGGTCTTGTAGCCGGTCGACGACTCGTGGGTGTTGCCGTGCATCGGATCGCACTGCCAGATCACCTGGTGGCCCGTGGCCTGGACCTTCTCGATGATGGGCGGCAGCAGATCGCGCACCTTGTTGTTGCCCATCCGCGTCACCAGGGTCAGCCGGCCGGGCTCGTTGTTCGGATCCAGCCGCTCGACGTACTCGACGGCCATCTCCGGCGTCGTGGTCGGCCCCAGCTTGATCCCGATCGGGTTGGCGATCACCTCGGCCAGTGCCACATGGGCACCGTCGAGCTGACGCGTGCGCTCACCGATCCACAGGTAGTGCGCGGACTGGTTGTACAGCTTGGGCGGCCCGTCCGGGTTCTCCGCGGGATCGGCCAGCCGCAGCATCGCGCGCTCGTAGTCGATCACCAGCGCCTCGTGGCTGGCGAAGATGTCGGCGGTCTGCAGATTACGGTCCGCCACCCCGCAGGCGGACATGAACTTCAGGCCCCGGTCGATCTCCCCCGCCAACGCCTCGTACCGGGCACCGGCGGGCGAGGTCCGGACGAACTCTCGGTTCCAGTTGTGCACGAGGTGCAGCGACGCCAGCCCGGACGAGGTCAGCGCGCGCACGAGGTTCATCGCGGCGCTGGCATTGGCGTAGGCCCGCACCAACCGCGACGGATCATGCTCGCGCACCGCAGCATCCGGCGCGAAGCCGTTGATCATGTCACCGCGGTAGGACCTCAGGCCGAGCGCGTCCAGATCCGCCGACCGCGGCTTGGCGTACTGGCCGGCGATTCGGGCCACCTTGACCACCGGCATGCTGGCGCCGTAGGTCAGCACCACCGCCATCTGCAACAGGGTGCGGATGTTGGCCCGGATGTGCGGCTCGGTGTTGTCGACGAACGTCTCGGCGCAGTCGCCACCCTGCAGCAGGAAGGCCTCGCCGCGGGCGACGTCGGCGAGCAGGCCCTTGAGCTTCTCGATCTCCGACGGCACGGTGACCGGAGGCACGCTCTCCAGCACGGTACGCATGGCCTTGGCCGCGTCCGGGTCCCAGCTGGGCTGCTGTACCGCCGGCTTGGCCAGCGCCGCATCGAGCCGTTGACGCAGCTCGTCGGTCAGCGGAGGCAGTGGCGGCAGCTGGTCGATGGGGATGTCGACGGTCCAGTTCACCCGTTCATGGTAGCCGCCGGTGAACGGCCGTTTTCAGGGCTTTGTCACCCGGGTTGCCGCGCCGGCCTGAGCCCCTCACCCGTCATCAGCTGGAACCGGTGCAGATTGTGCCGTGCGTCGACGAGCGCATCGTGCGCATCGGTCGGTCGCGCCGGCATCCGCGGCGAACCGCGCTCCTCCCAGAACTGGCGCAGCTCGCGGGTGAACCGCGGCATCGCCGGAGGCAGGTCGGTCATCGGCCCCCACAGCTGACATAGCACCACGTGGTCATAGGCGCCCACCCAGGCCCACAGCTCGATCGGTTCGTCACCGTCGATGTCGAAGAAATCCTCCAGCTCCGACCGGATCTGCCGCCGGGACCGCCACAGCTTCGACGACGGCGACGGCAGCTTGGGCAGTACGTGTTTGCGCACCCACCGACCGGCCCGGTCCGGATTGAATTCCGTCGAGATCGCGTAGTACTCGCGTCCGTCCTCGGCGGCCACGCCGATCGAGATCAGGTCGATGGTGTGACCGTCGTCGATGAACTCGGTGTCGTAGAAGTAGCGCATCAACCAATCCGTCCTGCCCGCTCGTCCGTCTTCGCCGCCGCCGTCGACACCGGTGCGGGGGCCGCGTGGATCTCGCGATCCAGTTGCGCATCGACAGTGGCGTCGTCGGGGAACTTCGGCATCCCGGTGATCGCGTCCTGCAACCACAGTTTGGCCTGCACCACGGGCCGGCGCAGCCAGCGCTCCCGCTCCAGTGCACGGTGCATCTTGCGCGGATGGCCGGTGTAGCGCCAGCGCGCCCACGGAGCATGCGGCCGCGACAGCCGAACCGCCCCGACGAACAACAACGGGGTAATGAACATGCCCACCAATCCAGTCCACACCTTGCCTTTGAGCAGAACCACCACCGCCAGCAGCAGGGTCAGCACCGCCACCCCGACCACGAGCGCGCGCATGGCCGCCGACTGGTCCTCGCGCCAGATACCGATATCAAAGAATGACAGCGGATTGAAACCCAGGATCAACAACCCCGCCACCGCGACCGCGGCGAACACCGCATCCACCGACGTCCGGCCGTCCTCGGCCCAGTACACGTCCGACAGATGCAGGATCAGCGCGAACTCGTCGAGCACCAGGGCCGCGCCGATTCCGAAGAACACCGCAGCCACCGTGAACTCCGGTACACCGCCGTTGACCGCGAGCGTCACCATCGTCACGCCCGACACGAGCACCAGCACCACACCGATCACCATGTGGTGGATGTGTACGGAACCGTGTCCCATGTTGCGGGGCTGCCACCACCTGGGCGGCCGTTCGCTGCCGGCATTGCGGCGGATGTAACGCACCACGATGCGGGTCACGAAGAACGTGAGAATGAACGCCACCAGGCAGCACAGCAGCGGCAGGCGATCGCGGGTGAGGAAATCGAGGTGGACGGTCGCGTGCACGGACAGAGAACTTACGCCGACCTGCGCGCGTCGCGAGTGCGGATGCGCCCTCTGCGAGTTGCCCCCGATAGTCTGTTGAGGACATGAGTAAGCGGCAGTCGCCCGGCGGGGCTGGTTGGGCACCGACGATCGGGTGGCGGCTTTTCCAGTTGCTCACAGCGGCCGGGTTGATCCTGGTCGGCTGGAAGCTTCTGGGGCACGTGCCCTATCGCATCGACATCGACGTATATCGGATGGGCGGGCGGGCGTGGCTGGACAACCAGCCGCTGTACGCCGACGGCGCCATTTTCCACACGCAGGGCGGTCTCGACCTGCCGTTCACCTATCCCCCGCTCGCGGCGATCATGTTCGCCCCGTTCGCCTGGCTCTCGTTACCGGCGGCGAGCGTGGCGATCACGGCCACCACACTGGTGCTGCTGATCGTCTCGATGGTGATCGTGCTGACCCGGCTGAACGTCTGGCCCGACACGACCGTCACCTCCGAGCCGGCCTGGCTGCGGCGCTGCTGGCTGGCCGCCGCCCTCGTAGCGCCCGCGGTCATCTGGCTGGAACCGATCCGGTCGAACTTCGAGTTCGGGCAGATCAACGTGGTGCTGATGACGCTCGTAGTCGCCGACTGCGTTCCGCGCCGCACGCCGTGGCCGCGCGGCGTGCTGCTGGGTTTGGCGATCGCGCTCAAACTCACCCCCGCGGTGTTCCTGCTGTACTTCCTGTTGCGCCGCGACATCCGCACGCTGCTGCGGACCGCCGCGGCCGCGGTGGTGGCGACGCTGGCCGGGTTTGTCCTGGCCTGGACGGACTCGATCGAATACTGGACCGAGACGGTGCGCAACACCGACCGGATCGGTACGGCCACTCTCAACACCAACCAGAACATCGCAGGCACGCTGGCCCGCCTCGGCCTGTCCGAGGGACCGCGGTTCGCCTTGTGGGTCGTGGCCTGCTTCGCCGTGCTGGCACTGACGGTGTGGGCGGCCCGACGGATCCTCCGCTCAGGCGCCGATGAGGGCCCGGTGCTCGCACTGATCTGCGTGGCCATGTTCGGACTGGTGGTGTCACCGGTGTCGTGGTCACATCATTGGGTCTGGACTCTGCCGACCCTGTTGGTGACCGGCGTGCTCGCCTACCGGATGCGCAAGACTTCCCTGGCCGCGCTGTCGCTGGCCCTGGTGACGCTGATCGGACTCGCCCTGATGGTGTGGACGCCCATCGCACTGTTGACCCCCCACCAGGAGACCGCCGCGTCGCTGATGCGGCAGCTGGCCGGTGACGCCTACCTGTGGTGGGCGCTCGCGGTCATCGCGGTCATCGGGTTCGTGTCCGCCGCGCGGGCGGGTCAGACCACCGCTGAGCCCGCCGCCCCACTGGTCCGGTTGACCGGGGGCGAAGCGGCCTAACCCGCCGCGGCGTGCGGAAGGCGCGACGCCGGCTTGGTGGTGTCGACCGGTTGACCGTTGGTCTGCTGCGCGCTCTCCTTGATGGCGGCGGCGTAGATGTCGACATACTCCTGACCGGAGAGGTCCATCAGGTCGTACATGACCTCGTCGATCACGGCGCGCTCGATGAAGCGGTTGCCGGCCAGGCCGTCGAACCGGCTGAAGTCCATGGGCTTGCCGAACCTGACCTCGACCCGGCCGAACCGCAGCCCCTTCGATCCCGGCGGGTTGACCACGTCGGTGCCGACCATCGCCACGGGGATCACCGGGACCCCGGTCTCAAGGGCCAGCCTGGCCAGTCCGGTCTTGCCCTTGTACAGGCGACCATCGGGTGAGCGGGTGCCTTCGGGATACATGCCGAGCAGCTTGCCCTCGCCGAGGATCCGCGCGCCGGTGGTCAGGGCGGCCTGCGCCGAATCCGCGTCGGTGCGGTCGATCGGCACCTGGCCGACGACGGTGTAGAACCAGGCCAGGAACCGGCCTTTGATCCCGGTGCCGGTGAAGTACTCCTGCTTGGCCAGGAACGTGATGCGGCGGCTGACCACCAGCGGCAGGTAGAAGCTGTCCATCACCGCCAGGTGGTTACTGGCCAGGATGGCCGGACCGTCGGTCGGAACATGTTCCAGCCCAGTGATTTTCGGCCGACCGAGGACGGCCAGCAAGGGGCCCAACAGGATGTACTTGAACAGCCAATACCACATGGACCCTCCACCTTGTGCGCACCGCGCAATGCTCTGCGACAACTGTACCCAGGCCATGTTGTGGCTACCACATCAAGGCCTGAATGCCCGCTGTGTCTCAGCCGCGCCTCAGCCCGCTCAGTCTTCGAAGGTGACCGGGATGTGCTGGTAGCGACCAGGAGGGGGCGGAGGCGGATAATCGTCGGGCGACGGTGCGTCCGGTCCCCCGTCGGGTGACGGGCTACCTCCCTCGGGACCGCTATCCCCGTCGTCGTCCAGGACCGCTCGGATCACCGTCAGCAGAGCCACGCTGTGCTCGGCGACGACCGACAGGAGCGGATGCTGCTCACCGTTGACGACCGCCGCGAGCGCACACACCGGGCACCACACCTGCTGGCACTTGCCCGGCGCGCTGTCGGCCGACGCCGCGAAGTTGGCCGCCGCCAACCGCACCGCCGGATCCAGCCGGTCGAGGATTTCCTGCGCCAATTGCCGCAGCTCCGAACCCAGCTCGGGATGAGACCCCGTCATGCCGGCCACACCTCCGGGTTCGGACGAAAACGTACGGTCAGCTCGCCACCGCGCAGTTGGGCATCCGTCACGATGCACCGACGCAGGACCGAGGCCAACCGCACGCGGCGGCGCATGCCTGCGACGCCGATGATCAAGTCGTCATCGACGCGGCCCAGCGTGAGGCCGGCCGAATCGATCTGCGGCAACTCTAGCCGCAATCGGTACACCGCTTCGAGTCCAGACCCCGACTCCCGATCGACGATGGGCCGCAGCGGTCCCGGCGGCGGCGATCCGTCGCGCCGCCGGGCACTGTCGATCAGCTCCCCCAGCGCCTTGGGACCGATCGGTTCGCCCGGCACGTGCGGTACGAGCACCAGCTGCACGTCTCCGATCGTGGCGTCGAGTTCGTCGAGCACGGTCTGCTGCTCGGCGATCCGCTCGCTGTACCAGTCGAAGGCGGGGTGCGCCGGCAGGTTCTGATACTCGAACGAATCATCTTGTACCAAAATCTGATTGACGATGATCTCGCCCACCTCGACGCCCATCAGGGCAAGCGATCCCAGGGTCCGCGAGGCCTCGGCGGCCACCACCCGCTCCGGCGTGAGCACCAGATGCGCGCTCACCCGTGAGCCGTCGGTCAGCAAGGTGCCGAGCCGGCGGATACCGGCATCCACCTGTTCGATCAGCGCGACGATGGCCGCACTGACCGCATCCGGTGAGCCCGACAGTCTGCGGTGCCGGGGCCAGGCCCGCTCCAGATACAGACCGAAGGTCTCCGGCAGCGTCAGCATTCTCAGCGCATCGGCGGTCGAGGCGCAGTCCACCACGACGTGATCCCAGCGACCGGAATCGGCGAGCTCACCCACCTCGTGCAGACCGAGCACTTCCTGGATCCCCGGAAGCGCCGAAAGTTCTTCTGGGGCAACGTCTCCCAGATCCGACTCGGGGAACCGGGCTGCCAACGGGCCGGCCGTGGAGACCCACCGCGCACCCAGCAGGGCCAGCGTGTCCAACGCGAGGGCATCCAGGACCCCGCCCGTGCCGGTCAGTTCCGTGTCGAGATCACTGAGCACGCGGGTGGGCGCCCGCTGCCCGGTTGGAGCCAGCGCGATCCCGAGGACATCGCCGGTGGAATGCGCCTGATCGGTGGACACGATCAGCACCCGCCGGCCGGCAGCGGCGTCGCGCACCGCGGTGGCGGTCGCCAGCGTCGACTTACCTACGCCGCCCTTGCCGACGAAAAGGCTGATCCTCGCAGGAGAAGGTGTGCTCCCATCCGGCGAAGTCACTCAGCCTCGGCTCGTTTCTTGAGGTCCTTCAGAGCCGTGTCGGTGAGCCTGCGCTCAGCCTTGCGCTTGAGCAACCCGATCATCGGGATGATGAGGTCGACCGACAACTCGTAGGTGACCTCCGTGCCGGATCCCTTGGGCGCCAAGCGGTATGCCCCCTCGAGCGACCGCAGCAACGAACTGGACACCAAGGACCAGGTCACCGAGGTGCGATCAGCAGGCCACACGTAGGCCAGCACCATCGTGTCCTTGAGCACCGCGGCGTCGAGCACCAATCTGGCCGTCTTGGGGTTGCCCTGTGCGTCGGTCTCCAGGACCTCGGCTTCCTTGTACTCGGCGACCCATTGCGGATACGAGCCGATATCGGCGATGACGTCCATCACCGTCACCGGATCGGCGTCGATGTAGATGGTCTGTGTCGTCTTGTCGGCCACCGCATCGCCCTATCTCCCCGCACGCGGGGTTCCCCTACTTCCCCCGCCCCGCGGGGGTGCTCTGGCTCTCGCCGAGAAATCTACCCTCCCGCAGATAGACCCGGTCAAACGCGCCAGACGTCAGGCCAGTCGGGACACCCCGACCGGGCGCGCCGACTCCAACCGCTGCTTGATCCCGAAGGACATCGCCTTGCCCGCCACGCGCCGCTGGTGGTTCATCTTTGCCAGATCCATGTCGGCCAACTGCTTTGCCGTGGCACCGGACGGTTCGGCGTGCAGGAAGTAATGCAGCACCACACCGTCCATCACCTCCTCCAGCCAGACCTCCATGGTGCCGGTCAACGCACCGGTCACATTCCAGCGATGGCCCTTCTCGGCGCGGTCCTCGACGACCTTGAGCACCAGGTCGGGCCACCACCGCCGCCAGCTGGCGGGGTCGGCAACCGCGGCGCCCACGGCGACCGGATCGGCGCAGACGAATGTCTCGTCGGCGATCTGAATGCTGTTCATCGCGGACAAGCTTCACATATGCGCGATCACCTGCCTACCGCGGCCGACTAGGCTGACGCGCAAAGCCACCATCACAAGCCTGGAGGGCAAGATCGTGCGTGAGTCAATGCGGGAGTACAACGTGCCCGCGTCCTTTGCCGTCGACGAGCACGACAGCGTCGTCAGCTCGGTATCCGCGCACGCGGCCGACAGCCCTGACCACGTCATCTTCCGGCGCCTGGTCGACGGGGCCTGGACCGACGTGACCTGCGCCGAAGCGGCCGACCAGATTCGTTCGGTCGCCCTGGGGCTGATCGCCGAGGGAATCCAGCCCGGCGACCGCGTGGCGATCATCTCGGCCACCCGTTACGAGTGGCCGATCATCGACTTCGCGATCCTGTCGGTCGGCGCGGTCACCGTGCCGATCTACGAGACCTCCTCGGCCGAGCAGGTGCGGTTCGTCCTGGACAACTCTGCGGCGAAGATCATCTTCGCCGAGACCGACGGGCACGCGCAGACTGTCGAACAACTCCGCGGCCAGCTGCCCGAGCTGCGCAAGGTGCTGCGGATCGACGGCACCGGCACCCCCGCGCTGGAGGCCATGGCCGAGGCCGGTAAGTCGGCCGACCCCGCCGAACTCGACAAGCGCCTGGCCGGCATCCGCTCGGCCGATCCGGCCACCCTGATCTACACGTCGGGAACCACGGGCCAGCCCAAGGGTTGCCAGCTGACCCACTCGAACCTGCTCTACGAGATCCGGGGAGCCAAGGCGTGCTTCCCCACCGAGCTGGCCCCGGGCGAGCGGATGCTCGTGTTCCTGCCGCTGGCCCACGTGCTGGCCCGGGCCATCACCATCGCGGCCTTCACCAACAAGGTCACCCTCGGCTTCACCAGCGACATCAAGAACCTGGTCCCGACCTTCGGCGTGTTCAAGCCGACGCTCGTGGTCTCGGTGCCCCGCGTGTTCGAGAAGGTCTACAACACCGCCGAGCAGAACGCCCGCAACGACGGCAAGGGCAAGATCTTCTTGATCGCAGCCGATACCGCGATCGAGTGGAGTAAGGCGCAGGACACCGGGGGCGCCGGTCTGCTGCTGCGCGCCAAGCACGCCCTGTTCGACAAGCTGGTCTACGGCAAGCTGCGGGCAGCCCTCGGCGGTGAATGCCGGGCGGCCATCTCCGGTGGCGCACCGCTGGGTGCCCGGCTGGGCCACTTCTATCGCGGTGTGGGCCTGAGCATCTACGAGGGCTACGGCCTCACCGAGACCAGCGCGGCCATCACCGTGAACCGGGTCAACGACCTCAAGGTCGGCTCGGTCGGCAAGCTGATGCCCGGAAACAGCATGCGTATCGCCGAGGACGGTGAGCTGCTGGTCAAGGGCGGCGTGGTGTTCAGCGGTTACTGGGGCAACGAGTCCGAGACCAACGCGGTGTTCTCTGACGGCTGGTTCCACACCGGCGACCTCGGCGCCATCGATGACGACGGTTTCCTGACCATCGTCGGGCGCAAGAAGGAAATCATCGTCACCGCCGGCGGCAAGAACGTCGCCCCCGCGCTGCTCGAGGACCGGCTGCGGGCCCATCCGTTGATCAGCCAGGCCATGGCCGTCGGCGATCAACAGCCGTTCATCGCCGCACTCATCACCATCGACCCTGAGGCATTCCCGGGTTGGAAGCAGCGCAACGGCAAGGACACCGGCGCCTCGGTCGGCGATCTCGCCGACGACCCGGACCTGCTGGCCGAGATCGACCTGGCGGTCAAGGACGCCAATCAGGCGGTGTCGCATGCCGAGTCGATCCGCAAGTTCCGGATCCTGCCCGTCGACTTCACCGAGGACACCGGCGAGCTGACCCCGACGCTGAAGGTCAAGCGCAAGGTGGTGGCCGAGAAGTTCGCCACCGACATCGCGGCGCTGTACGGCTGAGGCCGGCTACGGCTGAACCGGGTTCAGCCCGACAGCAACCCGGTCAGCCGGGCGCCCTGCGAGCGCCACTGCCAGTTGTCGACGGCCCAGTGCCGCCCCGCCACACCCATCGCGGCGGCGCGGCCCGGATCGGCCAGTAGATCGCCCACTGCCGTCGCCACCGCGGCCACGTCGGTGCCGTCCACGACGGTGCCGGTCTGACCGTCCAGCACTGTTTCCGGTGCCCCGCCGGAGGTTCCGGCGACCACCGGCACGCCGCAGGCCGAGGCCTCCAGGTAGACGATGCCGAGTCCCTCGACGTCCAGCCCCGCTCCACGAGTACGGCACGGCATGGCGAAGACGTCGGCCATCGCGTGGTGCGCGGGCAGCTCCGCACCCGGCACCGCACCGGTGAAAACGACGTCGGCGGCCGCATCGTGCGTGTGCACGAGTTGCTTGAGGGTCGGCAGATACGGTCCCCCACCGACGATGACCAGGGCCGCGTCGGGGATGCGACGCCGGATCGCGGGCCAGGCGCGGACGAGCATGTCCTGGCCCTTGCGCGGCACCAGGCGGGACAGGCAGACCACCACCGGGCGCTGTCCCAGCCCGTACCGTGCGCGCAGCTCGGCCCGGGCCACCGGGTCGGGCACGAATCGGTCGGTGTCGACGCCGGGCGACAGACGTTCCAACGCCGCGTGGGGACCGAACGCCGAGGCGAACCTGCCGCGGGTGTAGCGACTGATGAACGTCACGACGTCGGCGTCATCTCCGATGCGGCGCAGGGCGCTCCGCGCCACCGGCAGCATCGACCAGCCGACCTCGTGGCCGTGGGTGCTGGCCACCACGCGGGTGGCTCCGGCGCGTCGGGCCAGCGGGCCCAGCAGCGCCAACGGGGCGGCCGCCCCGAACCACACCGTCTCGATGTCGTGCTCGGCGATCAACCTCTGCATGCGCGTCGCCACCATCGGCTCCGGGATCATCAGCGTGGTCGGGTGCCTCACCACCTGGTAGCCGGCGGCCGCGTCGTAATCGGCGCTGCCCTTCCACTTCGGCGCATACACCGTGAGCTGGTGCGAGCCGTCTCGGATCAACTCCCCGACGAAGGCCTCCAGGTATGACTGGATCCCGCCGCGACGCGGTGGAAAGTCGTTGGTGACCAACAAAACCCGCGTCATCGCGCTGTCCCCGCCCGTTTGCCGTCCATCGGCGACAGGCTATCCGGTCAACCAACGGTGCCAACCGGCAACTACGGCATCGAGGTCGGCGCCCAGGGTTTCCCGGAGCGCAGTGGCCACATCCGGGTGCCCGGGTTCGCAGGCGCGCAGGTACAGCTCACGCAGCGTGCCGATGCCGTACGCATCGGCGACATAACGGCTGAACCACCATGCCCGGTCGTAGGCCAGACTGCGGGCGGCGCCGGGTGTGTCGAGATCGGCATCGGTGGGCAACTGGGCCAGCTCGCCGGCCCGGGACGGACCGGGGACCGGCGCGGGTGGCCTGCCGACGTAGTCGGCCACTCCCTCGGTGAGCCAGCGGGGCGCGTCGGCCGCGGTCCGCGAGCGCGCCGCATAATGAAAAAGTTCATGGCGCAACACGATTCGTAACGCAGCCGGGCTCATGCCGGCAGCCCCGGGGGCGAACATGATCCGCTGCCTGGTGGTGGTAGCGGCGATGTCGGCGGCTCCGCCGGCCAGCACCCGGAACTGTTCATCGGAGCCTGCGACTGCGATCTCGATGTCGCGCGGCCAGTCCGGGCCCCAGAACGCCGTCACCGCAGCGGCAGCCGCGCCGAGTTCGGGGCCGAGACGGTCCAGCAGGGCCGAAGATTGCGGCCCGCCGAGGGCCAGCAGCAGGGCGGTGCGCCCGTCGGGTAACACCATCGAGGTGACGGGCTCCGGCGGTGCCGAGACGGCAGGAGACGAGGTGACTTGCGGCGGCGCAGCCGGCAGCGACGGCGAGGGTGAGGCGGACCGCCAGAGCAGCGCGGTCGCCAACGCCAATTCCACCAGCAATACCGCGACCAGCAGCCGCCTGCGGGTGCTCAGATCAGAGCCGCTGTCGGATGACTCAGTAACGACGAACGTTGTAGATCGGCGCATTGTTGACCGGGGCGACCCTCACCGGGGTGCCGTAGGTCGACGCGTGCACCATCATTCCGTCGCCGATGTAGATGCCGACGTGGGAGGCGTCGGAGTAATAGGTCACCACGTCACCGGGCTGCATCGAATCTGACGAGACGGGCTGACCGCCGCGGGCCATGGCCTGGCTGGAATGCGGCAGGGAAATCCCGGCGTGCTGGAACGCCCACATCACCAGGCCGGAGCAGTCGAAGGAGCTGGGACCGGCCGCGCCCCAGGAGTACGGCGAGCCGATGCGGCTCAGCGCGGCCTGGATGACGGTGCCGGAATGTCCGTCGCCCCCACCTGGGAGTGCGCCTTCCGGTGGGGCGACGTCACCGGGCGGAATGCCGTTCGGCGGGTCGGCCAACACGGCGGGATCCTGCGCCGGCGGCAACGCCTCGGGGGCAGGCACCGGCGGGGTCGGCGGCAGGGCGTTCATCGCTTCCCGCTGGGCCGGGCTCAGGGCCTGGTACTGCGACTTCACGATCGCGATCTGCACCTGCAGCTGGCTTTGCTTGGATTGCAGCTCGGCGCGCACCGCGGCAGCCTGCTCGGCGGCGGTCTTGGCGTCGGCGGCCGATTTCGCCGACTCACGCTCGGCCACAGCGGCCTTCTCGCCCACCGAACGGAAGTTCTTCATCTGCGCCGACATCTCGGTCGCCATCACCCGCTGCACGGCGAGCTGCTCGATCAGCTGCTGCGGTGAGCCGGCCGTCAGGATGGCATCGACGCCGGAGGTGCGACCGCCCATGTACTGGGCCGCAGCTACCTTGTTGACCGAAGTTTGAAAGGTTGCCAGCTGTGACTTGGCCTCATCGACCGTCGCGGTGTCCTCGGCGTGCTTACGCTCCGCAGTCTCTTGGGCGGCAACCTTGTTGTTCAGGTCGAGCTGCGCCGAGTGCATGGCCTCGGTGGTCTGCTCGGCCTGCCGGGACAACTCATTGAGCTTTGCCATCGCATCGTCGGCGGGATCGGCCTGCGAACTCGCGGCCAAGAATCCGGATATCAAGGTCAAGCTCGCTATTGCACCTGCAACGGGTCGCTTGAAACGACTTGTGGGCCGGTGCGCGCGCTCGTGCCTCAAGTTTTTGTCCTCACAACTGGCGATGGCGAGCCGCCTCGAACTGCTCTTAGGTCTCAGATAGGTTACGAAACGGCATCGGCCTTGTCCAACAGAAGCTGCAAATTTAACAGCTCACCCGGAATATTTTCCTGTGCACGAAGCGCTGCGTGTCGTCAGGCGACGCCAGATCTGCCGTTCCGGTGAATGGGCACGAGCCGCAGCCGTGGCGCAAGGCCCACGTCAGCGAGCACTTCCAGTGCCTGACGCTCGTCATCCAGCAAAGTTTCGGGAGCCCCGAGCAGAACACTGACGACGCAGTCCTGGCAGCCGGGCCCGCGTACCGCGCAATCGTCGCAGTCGATGGTCACGCTGCCGGTGTCGGGCTCATGGGGGTGGGGCTCGTCGGCGTAGAACCAGTTGTCCTGGCGTACTCCGCTCATCTTGACCGTCCTCTCGATCGGTGTTGGGCGCACGCTATCGGGACGGACCGACAAGTAGCGGCGCGCCGATCCGGCGCGACACGCGGACAGCCGGCCTCAGATTGTCGGGGGCAGTGCCTACCGTCATCGGCATGGGCCAGCGCAAGATCGCCGATGCCGAGCAGCTGGCCTTCGGCTTTGGCTCGGACGGCGCCATGGACGCCCTCTCGCTTGCCGACACCACCTTCGTGGTGGTGGATCTGGAGACCACCGGGGGCCGGGCCACCGCGAAGACACCGGGCGACGGCTACGACGCCATCACCGAGATCGGCGCGGTCAAGATCCGCGGCGGCGAGGTGATCGGCGAGTTGGCGACGCTCGTCGACCCCGGCCGGGCCATCCCACCGCAGATCGTCGAGCTCACCGGGATCACCACGGCGATGGTGCGCGATGCGCCGCGCATCGAGTCGGTACTTCCCGCGTTCCTGGAGTTCTCCCGAGGTGCGGTGCTGGTCGCCCACAACGCCGGCTTCGACATCGGCTTCCTGCGGGCGGCAGCCCAACGGGCGGAGCTCGGCTGGCCGCGGCCTCCGGTGCTGTGCACGGTCAAACTCGCCCGCCGCGTACTCACCCGCGACGAGGCGCCGAGCGTGAAACTGTCGGCCCTGGCCCGCCTGTTCGGGGCGTCCACAACACCCACCCACCGCGCCCTCGACGATGCCCGTGCCACCGTCGACGTCCTGCACGGGCTGATCGAGCGGGTCGGCAACCAGGGCATCCACACCTTCGCCGACCTGAAGAACTATCTGCCCGACGTCACACCGGCTCAGCGACGCAACCGCTCACTGGCCGACCGGCTGCCCAACCGTCCCGGCGTGTACCTGTTCCGCGGCCCCTCCGACGAGGTGCTCTACGTGGGCACCGCAGTCGATCTGCGCCGCCGGGTCCGCCAGTACTTCACCGGCGCCGACCCGCGGACCCGGATGAAGGAGATGGCCTCGCTGGCGCGCGCCGTCGACCACGTCGAATGCGCCCACGATCTGGAGGCCGGGGTCCGCGAGCTCCGATTGCTCGCAGCGCACGCGCCGCCGTACAACCGGCGCTCCAAGTACCCGCAGCGGTGGTGGTGGGTGGTTCTCACCGACGAGGCCTTCCCACGACTGTCGGCGGTGCGAAACCCGGGGCACCGCACCGCTTTCGGACCGTTCTCGGCCCGATCCGACGCCATCGGATCGGCGGCGCTGCTGGCCCGGTTCACCGGGGTGCGCACCTGCACGGCCCGCTTCGGCGCGGCAGCCGTGCACCGCTGTCCCGAGGTCGAGCTGTCCCCGTGCCCGGCACCGCAGGACACCGGGGCCGCGCAGTACGCGGGGGCGGTGCAACGTGCCACCGCACTGATCGACGGCACCGACCACAGTGCGCTGGCGGCCACGCTCACCCATATCGGCGAGATCGCGACAGCCCGGCGGTACGAGACCGCGGCGCGGCTGCGCGATCACGCCGCGGTCGCCATCGAGGCGCTGTGGCGGGGGCAGCGGTTGCGCGCCCTGGCCGATCTCCCCGAACTCGTGGCCGCCCGCGCCGACGGCCACGGTGGCTGGCATTTCGCGGTGATCCGCCATGGCCAACTGGCCGGGGCAGGCACAGCCGGGCGCGGGGTTCCGCCGATGCCGGTGGTCGACGCGATCTGCGCTGCCGCGCAGGTGATCCTGCCCACCGCAACACCTTTGGGTGGCGCGCTCGTGGAGGAGACCGCGCTCATCGCCCGCTGGCTGGCCGCACCCGGGGTCCGCATCGTGCGGACCGACACCGGCTACGCGACACCGATCGGGGCGGCGGGTCGCTACGCGACGTGGGCCGCCACCGCCCGCTCGGCCCGCCTGGCCGCGGCCCAGCAGCAGAACTCAGAACTGCAGGCTGAACCGCACCCAACGCGCGAGCAGTTGTTCGGCCGCACCCGAGTCGATCGCCTCGACGGCCCGCTCCAGACCGGCCTCCCACGCCGGCACCCACTTGGCGTCGCTGGCTAGCCCGGCATGGGCGACCATGGCGCCCGCCGCATTGAGCACCACCGCGTCACGCACCGGGCCCTTGGCGCCGCCCAGCACGGCCCGCGCCTCGGCGGCGTTGGCCGTGGCGTCACCGCCGACCAACTCCCTGATGTCCGCGCGCTTGAATCCGAAGGCCGCCGGGTCGAACTTCAGCCGGTCCACCGTCCCGGCCTGGACGCGCCAGATGGTGCTGGTGGTCGTCGTGGTGAGCTCGTCGAGACCGTCGTCGCCGTGCACCACCAGCACGCTGGAACCACGGGCCGCGTAGACCCCGGCCATCACCTCGGCCAGGTCGTCGAAGGCACAGCCGATCAGCCCCGCCCGCGGCCCGGCCGGATTGGTGAGCGGCCCAAGCAGATTGAAGACCGTGGGAACCCCGATCTCCCGGCGCACCACCGAGGCGTGCCGATACGACGGGTGGAACTGCGGCGCGAAGGCGAACCCGATCCCCACCTCCGCGACACTGCGCGCCACCTCATCGGGGCCCAGGTCGATCCGCACCCCGAGGGCCTCCAGGGTGTCCGCGCCACCCGACAGCGAGGACGCCGCCCGGTTGCCATGTTTGATCACCGGAACGCCACAGGCCGCCACCACGATGGCCGCCATGGTCGACAGGTTCACCGTGTTGGCACCGTCGCCACCGGTCCCCACGATGTCGACGGTCTCGTGACCGATCCGATCCGTCGGTACCCGACGCGCGTGCGACAGCATGATGTCGGCCAACTCCCCGACCTCCGCCGAGGTCGGTCGCTTCATCTTCATCGCCACGGCGAAGCCGGCGATCTGAGCCGGCGTCGCAACTCCGGTCATGATCTGGTCCATGGCCCAACCCGCATAACCGTTGGGCAGGCTCTGCTCGGTGGTCAGGCGCCCGAGAATGAGGGGCCACGACGGTGCCGCCACAGAGCCGGACGACGATGCGGATAGCGATGAAGATGCAGGAGCCACCGCCGAATGCTATCGCCCGGGCGGGACTCGTCTCCGGGGCGCGGGGAACCCAACGCGACACGAATCCGACCAATTGCTCGACCCGGGTGGAGTTCGACAACTACAAAGCGTCATACTTGCGGATGTGACGAGCGCTGTAGGTACCTCGGGAACGGCAATAACGTCGCGCGTTCATTCGCTGAACAGACCGAACATGGTCAGTGTCGGCACCATCGTGTGGCTTTCCAGTGAACTCATGTTCTTTGCTGGACTCTTCGCGATGTATTTCACCGCGCGCGCGCAAGCCGGTGGCGACTGGCCGCCCGAGCCGACCGAACTCAATTTGGCCCTTGCTGTTCCGGTGACGCTGGTTCTGATCGCGTCATCCTTCACCTGCCAGATGGGCGTGTTCGCCGCCGAGCGCGGCGACGTGTTCGGGCTGCGCCGGTGGTATGTGATCACGTTCCTGATGGGCCTGTTCTTCGTACTGGGCCAGGGATACGAGTACATCCACCTGGTCGAGCACGGCACCACCATCCCGGGCAGTGCCTACGGATCGGTCTTCTATCTCGCGACCGGTTTCCACGGCCTGCACGTCATCGGCGGACTTGTTGCGTTCATCTTGCTGCTGGCCCGCACAAAGATGAGTAAGTTCACGCCCGCGCAGGCCACCGCGGCGATCGTCGTCTCGTACTACTGGCACTTCGTCGACATCGTCTGGATTGCGCTGTTCGCCACCATCTACTTCGTCCGCTGATCGGCCGGCCGATGTTCGATTCGATGAGAAGGGGTTCGATGACCAGCAAGTCGCGCCGACGACTGCGCCGACGACTGTCAGCAGGTCTCCTGCTGTTGGTCGGCCTGTCAGTCGCAGGTGGTGTTGCGGCCACGCTGACACCCACACCGCAGGTCGCAGTCGCCGACGAGTCTCAGTCGGCGCTGCTGCGCACCGGTAAGCAACTGTTCGACACGTCGTGCGTTTCGTGCCACGGCGCCAACCTGCAGGGTGTGCCCGATCGTGGGCCCAGCCTGATCGGCACCGGCGAGGCCGCGGTGTACTTCCAGGTGTCGACCGGTCGCATGCCCGCGATGCGCGGTGAGGCCCAGGCACCGTCCAAGCCCGAGCACTTCGACGAGAACCAGATCGACGCTCTCGGCGCCTTTGTTCAGGCCAACGGCGGCGGCCCGACCGTGATCCGCGACGAGCACGGCGGCGTGGCCCAGGAATCGCTGATCGGGTCCGACGTGGCCCGCGGCGGCGACCTGTTCCGGCTGAACTGCGCGTCCTGCCACAACTTCACCGGCAAGGGTGGCGCGCTGTCCTCCGGTAAGTACGCGCCGGACCTCGGCGAGACCGAGCCGGCACAGATCTACACCGCGATGCAGACCGGGCCGCAGAACATGCCCAAGTTCTCCGACCGGCAGCTGTCGCCGGAAGAGAAGCGCGACATCGTCGCCTACGTCCGTGAGTCGGCTCAGACGCCCAGCTACGGCGGATACGGGCTCGGCGGCTTCGGCCCCGCTCCCGAGGGCATGGCGATGTGGATTATCGGAATGGTCGCCGCTATCGGCGTGGCAATGTGGATCGGGGCACGAGCATGACCGACAACACCCCGAAGATCCCGTCCGACGCCGAACTGGCTGAGATGTCGCGTGAGGAGCTCGTCGAGCTCGGCGGCAAGATCGACGGTGTCGAGACCATCTTCAAGGAGCCGCGCTGGCCGGTCCCCGGCACCAAGGCGGAGAAGCGCACCGAGCGGCTGGTGGCGTACTGGCTTCTGCTCGGCGGGCTTTCGGGCCTGGCGCTGCTGCTGGTCTTCCTGTTCTGGCCGTGGGAGTACCAGCCCTTCGGCTCGGAGGGCGAGTTCCTCTACTCATTGGCCACCCCGCTGTACGGCCTGACCTTCGGCCTGTCGATCCTGGCGATCGGCATCGGCGCGGTGCTGTTCCAGAAGAAGTTCATCCCCGAGGAGATCTCGGTCCAGGACCGCCACGACGGGCGTTCCCCCGAGATCGCCCGCAAGACCATCGCGGCCAACCTGACCGACGCCCTCGAGGGCTCGACCGTCAAGCGTCGCAAGCTGATCGGTTTGTCGCTGGGCATCGGCCTCGGCGCATTCGGGGCCGGCACCCTGGTGGCCTTCATCGGCGGTCTGATCAAGAACCCGTGGAAGCCCGTGGTGCCCACCGCGGAAGGCAAGAAGGCCGTGTTGTGGACCTCGGGGTGGACGCCCCGATTCCACGGCGAGACCATCTACCTGGCTCGCGCGACCGGACGTCCCGGTTCGTCGCCGTTCGTCAAGATGCGGCCCGAGGATCTCGACGCCGGTGGCATGGAGACGGTCTTCCCCTGGCGCGAGTCTGACGGCGACGGCACCACCGTCGAGTCCGAGCACCACCTCACCGAGATCTCGATGGGTGTGCGTAATCCGGTCATGTTGATCCGCATCAAGCCGGCCGACATGCCCCGCGTGGTCAAGCGAAAAGGCCAGGAGAGCTTCAACTTTGGTGAGCTGTTCGCCTACACCAAGGTCTGCTCGCACCTGGGCTGCCCCTCGTCGCTGTACGAGCAGCAGACCTACCGCATCCTGTGCCCGTGCCACCAGTCGCAGTTCGACGCGTTGCACTTCGCCAAGCCCATATTCGGTCCGGCTGCGCGCGCGTTGGCGCAGCTGCCCATCACCATCGACAAAGACGGCTACCTGGTCGCCAACGGCGACTTCGTCGAGCCCGTCGGACCGGCATTCTGGGAGCGCAAATCATGAGCCCTGACCTTGCCAAGATCGCTGCCGCACAGGGCGATGCGATCGATTCCCGTTACCACCCCTCGGCGGCGGTGCGCCGGCAGCTGAACAAGGTGTTCCCCACCCACTGGTCCTTCCTGCTGGGTGAGATCGCGCTGTACAGCTTCATCGTGCTGCTGATCACCGGTGTCTGGCTGACGCTGTTCTTCGATCCGTCGATGGCACACGTCACCTACGACGGCGTGTACCAACCGCTGCGGGGCGTTCAGATGTCGCGGGCCTACGAGTCCGCACTCGACATCAGCTTCGAGGTGCGCGGCGGTCTGTTCGTCCGCCAGATCCACCACTGGGCCGCACTGATGTTCGCCGCATCGATCATGGTGCACATGGCACGCATCTTCTTCACCGGTGCGTTCCGCCGCCCGCGTGAGGCCAACTGGGTGATCGGCTCACTGCTGCTGATCCTGGCGATGTTCGAGGGCTACTTCGGTTACTCGCTGCCCGACGACCTGCTGTCCGGTATCGGTCTGCGCGCCGCGCTGTCGTCGATCACCCTGGGCATGCCGATCATCGGAACCTGGCTGCACTGGGCGCTGTTCGGCGGGGACTTCCCCGGCGAGATCCTGATCCCGCGCCTGTACGCACTGCACATCCTGTTGATCCCGGGCATCATCCTGGCCCTGATCGGCGCGCACATGGCGCTGGTCTGGTTCCAGAAGCACACCCAGTTCCCCGGCCCCGGCCGCACCGAGCACAACGTGGTCGGCGTGCGCGTCATGCCGGTGTTCGCGGTGAAGTCGGGTGCGTTCTTCGCGATGATCACCGGCGTGCTCGGCCTCATGGGCGGTCTGCTGACGATCAACCCGATCTGGAATCTGGGGCCCTACAAGCCGTCTCAGATCTCGGCGGGTAGCCAGCCCGACTTCTACATGATGTGGACCGAAGGCCTGGCGCGTATCTGGCCGGCCTGGGAGTTCTACCCGTTCGGTCACACCATCCCCGCGGTGGTCTGGGTTGCCTTGATCATGGGCGGTGTCTTCGGTCTGTTGATCGCCTACCCCTTCATCGAGCGGAAGGTCACCGGCGACGACGCCCACCACAACCTGCTGCAGCGTCCGCGTGACGTGCCGGTGCGTACCGCGATCGGTGCCATGGCGATCGCGTTCTACATGGTGCTGACCCTGGCCGCGATGAACGACATCATCGCGCTCAAGTTCCACATCTCGCTGAACGCGACCACCTGGATCGGCCGTATCGGCATGGTGGTGCTGCCGGGGATCGTGTACTTCATCGCCTACCGCTGGGCCATCTCGTTGCAGCGCAGCGACCGTGCGGTGCTGGAGCACGGCATCGAGACCGGCATCATCAAGCGCCTGCCGCACGGTGCCTACGTCGAGCTGCACCAGCCGCTGGGACCGGTGGACGACCACGGCCACCCGATCCCGCTGGAGTACCAGGGCGCTGCCCTGCCGAAGCGGATGAACAAGCTCGGTTCGGCTGGTTCACCCGGCACCGGCAGTTTCCTGTTCGCCGATCCGGCGGTCGAGCACGATGCGCTCACCGAGGCTGCCCATGCCTCCGAGCACAAGGCCCTGACCGCCCTGCGCGAACAGCAGGAGCGAAATGGCAACGGGGAGACCAACGGTCACCACTGACCACTCCCCTACCCCGAACAATCGCCGCAGCCTCTCGAAAGAGGTTGCGGCGATTGTTTTATGTGCGGGGGTACGGAGCCGGCGACGACGAGTGCTACGGCCAGGTGCCCTTGGGCCCTGACCGCGGCGCCGGCCCGGCAGGCGGGTGCGTCGTCTGCAGTGCCGCCCCTGGAACCGGGGTGTTCTGCAGCGCACCGAGGCACAGGCCCAGACGCCCAGGGAGGCAAGGGATGTTGCCGGAGCCGCCCAAGCTGTTGCTCGGGCTGTTCTCCGACCAACAGATGCCGGTGGTCGGGTCCAGAGTGCTGCCTCCCGGACAGGGCGCCGACGTCGCCGACGGAGCCGCCGCCAGAACCGCGGAGGCCAGCATCGTGCTGCACAGAGTCGCCAACAGGAGCTCGGGTGCCCTGGTTCTGATCAACATGTCATGGTCTCCGCTACGGGGTGATCTTGGTCTGCTCGTCGATGACCTTGGCTGCGTCGATCACCACATCCTTCTGCCCTTCCGGGGCCTCGGCGTTGAGCTGCAGCACGAACAGGGCGTCGTTGCCGGGGATGACCACGGTCTTCTGGGCGATCACGCGCGCTTCGCCGTTGTGGGTGTAGGTGCCGGCTGACCGGACCGCCTCGAAGCCACCCAGCGTGGCCTTCTCGGGATCCATCACCGACTTGTAGTCCGGCAGGTTCTGCGACATCCCCGGCGCGTGCTTCAGGACCTCGGCCGCGTCCACGTTGCCGGTCAGCTTCGATGCGATGGCGATGATGGCCGGTGGATCGGCGGGATCCACCGGCTTGTCGTAGACGATGGCGCCGTAGGCCCAGTCGGGTGTCTTGTCACCTGCACTGCTCCAGCCCGGAGGGAACGGGAAGTCGAAATCCGGCGTGCCGGGCTCGTCGGGCTTGAACGGCGTCTCGGCGATCTTGTTCTCGGTGATGTAGTCGTTGATCGTCTTGTTCGGACCGGTGATGTTCGGCCGCTCTGCGGCGGCACTCGTGGTCGTCGTCGCCGAGGTGGCACCGGAGGAGGTTGTGGGCTCGGTCTTGGTGTCAGTCCCGCAACCGACAAGCGAAATGCCCACGCCGGCCGCTACCAAGCCCGCCAAGAGCTTTCTCATGCGCGGCCTCGCCTTCCGTGTCGTTGGCCCCTTGTCCGCACCTGGACACCGAGGCTACGCACCAGCCGGCACGTTTCGCAGCAAAACCCGAGATGCGCTGGGCCTCGCGCGAGTTCAGGAGGGCAACGCGTCGAACTGGCGCACCGCCACGATCGGCAGCGCGACGATGCCGACAATGACCACACCGGCCAGGCCATAGAGGCACCAGGCCGCCACCTCACTGCCCGTCGCCATCAGATAGGTGGCCAGCCCGATGACTGCTGCGCCCAACCCGATGGCGCAGACGAGCGCCAGGATGCAGCGCAGCCACAGCGCCTCGGCCGCGGCGGCGCCGCCGTTGCCCGCGGCGTAGCGGCTCATCTCGACCGGCGCGGCCCGGTAGCTGCCCCCGATCGGGCGTGGTGAGCGGGCCGGCGGCTGAGGCCTGCGTCCGGGCTGGCGGTTGTCGGCCTGGGCTCGGGCCCGCAGCAGCAGCGGCACCGCCCCGGCGATCACCAACACCGACAGGCCGATCACGGTGTACAGCACCCAGGGAACGTCGGCGTTCTCGGAGCCCTGCGGATGGCTACGACCCAGGTCCACCAGGGCGACGACGGCCGCCACTCCGGCGCCCAGCGCCGCGAGCCACACCGCGGCGCAGGCGCCCAGCAAAACCCGGTCGGTGGTCTCGAGTTCGCTGATGGGCGCGGACATCAGCAGGCAGTCTGTGCGGAGTTGTTGGCGTTGGACGAAAGCACCGTGCCGTCACTCGCCGTGATGGAGCAGTTCAGTCTGCTGACCAGGAACAGGCTGGACGCCTCGACCGAGCCGACATCCGAGTTCGAGATCGGGGTCATCGTGAAGGTCCACGGGATGTAGACGTTGCGCAGGGTGCGCCGGTTTCCGTTCCCGTCGACGTAGGTGATCGTGATGATGTCACCCGGCGCCTTGGTGCCCGTCACCGAATAGGTCACCTGACGCGGTCCGGCATGCGTCGTGGTGGTGGTCGGCGGGGCCGACGTACCCGGGGCAGGCGGAGGTGCCTCGCCGGTCGGCGCAGGCGCCGGCGGGGGCGGCTCGGTCACCGTCACGGTCTCCGGAGGCGGCGGGGGCGGGGGCTCCTCGGACGTGGGAGGTGGCGGCGGAGGCGGCGGCGGAGGCGGAGTCGTCGTGGTGATCTCGTCCTGCACCGGCGGCGCCGACGTAGTGGTGCTCGGCTTCGGGGTGGCCAGGTTGGCGGTGTCCTCATCCCGGGTGACCAGGACGGCCACCGAGGCCACCAGGGCGACCGCGGCGATGATGGCGGTGACACCGACCACCCACGGCCAGCGCGGCGGTGGGGCCGTGTCGACGAGTTCGGTCGCCGGGTCGTAGTCGTCGTAGTCGTAGAGCGCCACGTCGGCGGGCACGTAGGGCCCACTGGTGAACTGCTCCGACTCGGGCGCGGAGTAGGCCTGCGAGTAGAACTCGGTCTCGCCGCCATCCGCGTCAGCGCCCGCCACCGGAGTCCGATCCTCGGGTGCGGAGTGTTTTCCGGGTTGATCCGGCAAATCAGAACCGGAGGCACCCGGTTCCGGGGGATTCGGCCCGCTCATCTACGCCTATCCTTCTCGACAACTTCACTGCCACGCGGAACGAACGAAACCGTTCGCTGGTGACAGTGCCCCGGCAACATTACCCAACGAGGTGAAGCCGGCGAGTCCGGCGCTGCCGGTGGCGGATGAAGTGACGGCCCGATTGTGACCTGAGCAGGCCACAATCGGCACGTCCGGACGGGGTCAGTGCTTCTCAGGACCCCAGTAGTACTCGAAGACCAGGCCACTGACCGCCATCAGCACGAAGCAGATGCCGGCGACCATCAACCAGGGCAGCCACAGGGCGGTACCGACCGCGGCGACCGAGAAGGACAGCGCGATCAGGATCGGCCACCAGCTGTGCGGCGAGTAGAAGCCGAGTTCCCCTGCGCCGTCACTGATCTCGGCATCTTCGTAGTCCTCGGGGCGGGTGTCGAGACGCCGCGCCACGAAGCGGAAGAAGGTGCCGGTGATCAAGGTCAGGCCGGTGGTGAGGGCGAGCGCGGTGGTACCGGCCCACTCCACGCCACCGGTGGCGAACATCGCCGTCAACACGCCGTAGACCACCGCCGACAAGGCGAAGAACGCCGTGAGGATCTCGAACAGTCGAGCTTCAATATGCATTGCGTGTAGCCCCTACTTGCTCGCCTGCGGTGCCTGCTCACCGCGTCGGGTATCGAACGGGTGCGTGGTGGTGGCCAGCGGCGGCTGGTTGATCGCCGTCAACGCCTCGGCATTGGTCTTGCCCGCGTTGCGCTGGTCGATGTAGGCCTTGAAGTCATTGGGTTCGACGACCCGGACCTCGAAGTTCATCATCGAGTGGTAGGTGCCGCACATCTCGGTGCAACGCCCGACGAACGCGCCGGTCTGCTCGATCTTGCTGACCTGGAAGATGTGGTCCGAGTGGTTGGCCACCGGGTCGGGCATCACGTCGCGCTTGAAGAGGAATTCCGGCACCCAGAAACCGTGGATCACGTCCGCGGAGTTGAGCTGGAACTCGATGCGCTTGCCCACCGGGAGGACCAGCACCGGAATCTCGGTGGAGGTACCCAGGGTCTCGATCTTGTCGAAGTTCAGGTAGGTGCGGTCCTCAGGGTTGAGACCGTGCACCGCGCCGACCTTCTCCTGGCCGTGCGCATCCTTGCCCTCGGGCTTGGACGTCATCGCGGCCTTGCGCTCGGGGTCGACACCGTCGTAATCGAACGTGCCGTCGGCGTAGTCGATCTTCTGGTAACCGAACTTCCAGTTCCACTGGAAGGCGGTCACGTCGATGACGACCTCGGGGTTCGGGTCCTTGTGCAGCATGCGCTCCTGGACCACCACGGTGAAGTAGAAGAGCACCGAGATGATGAGGAACGGGATGACCGTCAGCACCAGCTCCAGCGGCATGTTGTAGCCGAACTGGCGCGGCAGCTCGGTGTCGCCCTTCTTCTTCCGGTGGAACGCGCTCGACCAGAAGATCAGAGCCCACACGATGGCGCCCACAACGAAGGACGCAATCACGGAGCCGATCCACAGCTCTCGGTTGAGTTTGCCCTCCGGAGTGATTCCGGTCGGCCAACCGAGCGCGAGTGCGTCCTGCCAGCTGCAGCCGCTCAGCAAGAGCGCTGAGCCACCCAGGACAATGGTCAACAACGCCGCTCGGGCCACCTTCTTAAGCCCGCGAGGTGTCACGTTGGCGCCTCCTAGATCGGTATTTCGCGACCGCGACCGGTCGTTGTTTTGCGAATACTACGCAGCGTAGACCACGCCGGTCCACGGGAGCGAAGCGACTCGGGAATGGGATCGCAACGCGAGCGGAGGGACCGGCGCGACCGCGCGGGTGGTGGTCTCGGGAAGCCGCCGGATTAGGCATACTGACGCGGTGTGTGGACTGCTCGCCTTGGTAACTGACCCAGCCCAATCCACCCAGGGTGACGCCTCCCCCGACGCCGGATCGCGGCTGGTCGACGCGGTGGCGGGCGCCTCCCACCTGATGCGTCACCGCGGCCCCGACGAGCCCGGCACGTGGGCCGACACCAGCGGCGACGCCACTGTGGTGCTCGGTTTCAACCGGCTGTCGATCATCGACATCGCGCACAGTCACCAGCCGTTGCGCTGGGGACCCGCCGACGCGCCGGACCGCTACGCACTCGTCTTCAACGGTGAGATCTACAACTACCTGGAGCTGCGTGAGCAGTTGCGCACCGAGTTCGGTGCCGTATTTCACACCGACGGCGACGGCGAGGCCATCGTGGCCGCGTACCACCACTGGGGCGCAGACGCGCTGAATCGACTGCGCGGCATGTTCGCGTTCGCGGTCTGGGACACCGTCGAGCGTGAATTGTTCTGCGCCAGGGATCCGTTCGGCATCAAACCGCTGTTCATGGCCACCGGGCCCGGGGGCACCGCGGTGGGCAGCGAGAAGAAGTGCCTGCTGGGCCTGGCCGACATTCTCGGGCTGGACCTGACCATCGACGAGCGGGCGGTGCAGCACTACACCGTGCTGCAGTACGTACCCGAACCCGAGACGCTGCACCGCGGCATCCGCCGGCTGGAGTCGGGCAGCTACGCGCGCCTGAAGCCCGGCGGTCGTCCCGAGGTGACGCGCTACTTCTTCCCGAAGTTCAACGCGGTGCCTTTCGTCAAGGGCGCCGAGCAGTCCCGCTACGACGAGATCACCGCCGCCCTGGAGGATTCGGTCGCCAAGCACATGCGCGCCGACGTGACCGTCGGCGCGTTCCTGTCCGGCGGCATCGATTCGACGGCCACCGCGGCGCTGGCGATGCGACACAACCCCCGGTTGATCACCTTCACGACCGGATTCGAGCGGGAGGGCTTCTCCGAGGTGGACGTGGCCGTCGCGTCCGCCGAGGCCATCGGCGCCCGGCATGTCACCAAGGTGGTCAGCCAGGCTGAGTTCGTCGAGGCGCTGCCCGAGATCGTCTGGTACCTGGACGAGCCGGTGGCCGACCCGGCTCTGGTGCCGTTGTTCTTCATTGCCCGCGAGGCCCGCAAGCACGTGAAGGTGGTGCTGTCCGGCGAGGGCGCCGACGAGTTGTTCGGTGGCTACACGATCTACCGGGAACCGTTGTCGCTGCGGCCTTTCGACTATCTGCCGCGTCCGGTGCGCAAGTCGCTGGGCAAGGCGTCCAAGCCACTGCCCGAGGGCATGCGCGGCAAGAGCCTGCTGCACCGCGGTTCGCTGACGCTCGAGGAGCGCTATTACGGCAATGCCCGCAGCTTCTCCGATGAGCAGCTGCGGGCGGTGCTTCCGGGTTTCCGGCCGGAGTGGACGCACACCGACGTCACTGCCCCGATCTACGCCGAGTCGCGGGGTTGGGATCCGGTGGCCCGCATGCAGCACATCGATCTGTTCACCTGGCTGCGCGGCGACATCCTGGTCAAGGCGGACAAGATCACCATGGCCAACTCACTGGAGCTGCGGGTGCCGTTCCTGGACCCCGAGGTGTTCGCGGTGGCGTCCCGGCTGCCCGTCGATCAGAAGATCACCCGCTCGACCACCAAGTACGCGCTGCGCCGGGCACTGGAGCCAATCATTCCGGCCCATGTGCTCAATCGGCCCAAGCTGGGCTTCCCGGTCCCGATCCGGCACTGGCTTCGCGCCGGAGAGCTGATGGACTGGGCCTACGCGATGACGGCCTCGTCGGGAGCGGGGCAGTATGTCGACCTCGCCGCCGTGCGCACCATGCTCGACGAGCACCGCAGCGGCGTCAGTGATCACAGCCGCCGGCTGTGGACCGTGCTGATCTTCATGCTGTGGCACGCCATCTTCGTCGAGCACAGCGTGACCCCGCAGATCTCCGAACCGCACTACCCGGTACAGCTCTAGGCGGCTCTGGGCCCAGCGGGCCCAGAGCCGGCAGGCTAGTTGCCGAGCGCCTTGCCGATCTCGGCACCGGCCTCGGCACCGTAGGCGTCGGTGAGGCGCTGCACGGCCTCGGCCGCATCCCAGGTCCACTCCTGGGGGCCGGTCGCCTCGAGCACGAGCACCGCGACCAGGGAGGCCAGCTGCGCGGAGCGCTCCAGACCCAATCCGGCGCTGCGCCCGGTCAGGAAGCCGGCCCGGAAGGCGTCGCCGATACCGGTGGGGTCGGCCTGATGCTTCTCCGGCACGACGCCGACGTGCACGAACGTGCCGTCGGAGCTGACCAGATCGACGCCCTTGGCACCGAGGGTGGTGACGCGCATGCCGATCTGGCTCATCACCTGCGCCTCGCTCCAGCCCGATTTCTGAAGCAGCAGGTCCCACTCGTAATCGTTGGTGAACAGGTAGGTGGCGCCGTTGATGAGCTTGCGGATCTCGTCACCGGAGAGCCGGGCCAGCTGCTGGGAGGGGTCGGCGGCGAAGGCCAGGCCGAGCTTGCGGCACTCCTCGGTGTGCAGGAACATCGCCTCGGGGTCGTTGGCACCGACGATCACCAGCTCGGGCTTGCCGACGCGGTTCACCAGATCGGCCAGGGAGATGTTGCGCGCCTCCGACATCGCACCGGGGTAGAACGAGGCGATCTGGGCCATGTCCTCGTCGGTGGTGCAGACGAAGCGGGCGGTGTAGGCGCTGTCGGAGATCAACACGTTGCCGCAGTCGACGTTGGCGCCTTCCAGCCAGGTCCGGTACTCGGCGAAATCCTGTCCGGCGGCACCCACCAGCGCGACATCGCCGCCGAGGGCACCGATCGCGAAGGCCATGTTGCCCGCGACTCCCCCACGGTGGATCACCAGATCGTCGACCAGGAAGCTCAGCGACACCTTCTGCAGGTGGTCGGCCAGCAGTTGCTCGGAGAATTTGCCCGGGAACCGCATCAGGTGGTCGGTCGCGATGGATCCGGTAACTGCGATGGTCACGTAGTGTCACCCCTCATTTCGTTAAGTCGGCTACATAACAGTACCCGCGTGGGCCTTCCGGCGATCTGCGCGCAGAGTCGCACCTCGCGGGTTGCGCTAACCTGCGTATAACCGTATTCCCGGTCACCGTAGACGGCTGACCCACCTCCAGATCACGCGGGGAGCGTCATTTGATGACTGGTTCTTACCAGTACCCCGAGCACATTCCGCCCCAGCCCTATCCCGAGCCGGTGCCGACCGAACCGTCGGCATACCCCGGGACGCTCCCGCCGCCGGTGGCCTACCCCACGCGGCGGCGCTGGCCCAAGATTCTGGCGGCGCTGCTGGTGGTGGCGGCGTTGGGAGGGGTGCTGACGGCCGTGCTGGTCGCGGGCCGGCCCGGGACCGCGGCACCGGTGGTGGTCTCCGATGCGCGGGCGCAGGCCGCGATCCAGGAGTACCTCGACGCGCTGCTCGACGGGGATGACGAAACCATTGCGCGGCACACGCTGTGCGGGCTGTACGACGGGGTCAAGGACCGCAAGGCGGACCTCGCAGTGGCCGGACTGGCCAGTGACGCATTTCAGAAGCAATTCAGCCACGTCGAGGTGACGGGCATCGACGCGAACGTGCCGTGGTCCACCACGCAGGCTCAGGTGCTGTTCACCATGCAGGTCGCACCGGCCAGCGGGTCGATACGAGGCCAAAGCTCCACCGCCCAGGAACAGCAGGGCGTGGCACAGCTACTGGTGCAGAAAGACGGGAAGAACGAGCACGTTCTGGTGTGCTCGTATGTACTGCGCACCAGCGGTCAGTACTGACCGCTGGGCGTCAGCTCACGTCAGTTGAAGGAGTCGCCGCAGGCGCAGGAGCCGGTGGCGTTCGGGTTGTCGATCGTGAAGCCCTGCTTCTCGATGGAGTCGACGAAGTCGATGGTGGCGCCCTGAACGTACGGCGCGCTCATCCGGTCGACGACCAGCTTCACGCCGCCGAACTCGGCATTGAGGTCACCGTCGAGGGTGCGGTCGTCGAAGAACAGGTTGTAGCGCAGTCCGGCGCAGCCGCCCGGCTGAACCGCGATACGCAGCGCGAGGTCGTCGCGGCCTTCCTGGTCCAGCAGCGCCTTCGCCTTCGTCGCCGCAGCGTCGGACAGGGTCACACCGTGGGTTTCGGTGGAGGTGGCGTCCTGAACAGTCATAGCTCTCCCTAAACATCCCTGGGCATCAAGGAAACGCGAGGACGTACCACGCGTCTACTACCTCAACGGTACCTTGTTCCGGCGCTATTCCCGACTTATCCACAGGCCGGGGCATGTGGCCGGGCCACCTGCGGCGGGCAGTAACCTGGCAGTCGTGAAGCTGCTGGGCCGCAAGAAGGACAACGAAGGCGAATCCGCCGGGACCGACCAGGTCGTCGACGGGTCGGCCGGATCGACCGCCGCCGAATCTACGGCCGGCGGTGCGACCTCAGGCACCGCCCCCAAGGGCAGGCCGACACCAAAACGCAACGAGGCCGCCAAGCGTCGTGGCCCGGTCGCACCGGCACCGCAGACCTCCGCCGAGGCACGGCAGCGCCGCAAGGAGCTGCGCGGACCCAAGCTGTCCAAGGAAGAACGCAAGATCGAGCGGCTCACCCGCCGGGCCGACATGTCCGACCGCCGCGAGAAGATGATGGCCGGCGAGGAGTCCTACCTGCTGCCCCGCGACAAGGGCCCGGTTCGCCGCTATGTCCGCAACATCGTCGACTCCCGCCGCAATGTGCTGGGCCTGTTCATGCCCGCCGCCCTGGCGATGATCTTCTTCATGCTTGCGCTGCCGTCGCTGAAGTTCCAGCAGATCCTGTCGTACGCGATGCTGATCCTGGTCGTCATCATGCTGATCGACGGGTTCATCGTGGGCCGCAAGGTGAATCACATGGTGGACGAGAAGTTCCCCGACAACACCGAAAGCGGTTGGAAGCTCGGACTTTACGCAGCCAGCCGGGCGTCGCAGCTGCGCCGCATGCGCGCGCCGCGGCCGGCGGTCGAACGCGGCGACAAGATCTCTTGATGCCATTCCAGGCGGCCTGAGGAGTGCGCACCCTGGTGCTCGGCGGTATCCGCTCGGGTAAATCGCAGTGGGCCGAGACCGCGATCGCCCGCGCTGCCGGGGAGGCGCCCGTGCGCTACCTGGCCACCGGGCCCGGCGGCGACGGCGATCCGGCCTGGGCCGACCGCGTGAGCGCACACCAGGTGCGTCGGCCCGCGCACTGGCACACCGTGGAGACCTGTGATCTGTCCGGGGCGCTGAACTCCGGCGCCGGCGAGAGTCCGGGCACCGCAACGCTTGTCGACGACATCGGCGGCTGGCTGACCGCGACGATGGACCGCCTCGGCGCCTGGACCGGAGCACCCGTCGACAGCGAAGTCGATGTCCTCGTGCAGGCGGTGGACGCGTTCACCGCTCCCCTGGTCCTGGTCAGCCCCGAGGTCGGGCTCACGGTGGTGCCTGCCACCGAGGCGGGACGCCGGTTCGCCGACGAACTGGGCACGGTCAACCAGCGTCTGGCCACGGTGTGCGACCGCGTGGTGCTCGTGGTGGCCGGCCAACCGCTCACGGTGAAGGAGCCGTCATGACGGAATTGGACGAGGCCTTCGCCGCGGTCTCTGCACCAGATGCCGAGGCGGCCGCGGCGGCGCGAGCCCGCCAGGCCCGGCTCACCAAACCGCCCGGCTCCCTCGGTCGGCTGGAAGACCTCGCGGTCTGGGCGGCCTCGTGTCAGGGTGTGTGCCCGCCGCGGGCGCTCAACCGGGCACGCGTGGTGGTCTTCGCGGCCGACCACGGGGTCACCGCCGCAGGCGTTTCGGCTTTTCCGTCCGCGGTGACCGGCCAGATGGTGGCCAACTTCGACGCGGGCGGTGCCGCGATCAACGTGCTGGCCGAGGTGGCCGGCGCCACGGTGCGCGTCGCCGACATCGCCGTCGACTGTGACGAGCCCCTGTCCCCCGCGATCGGCGCCCACAAGATCCGCCGAAGCTCGGGCAACATCGCGGTCGAGGACGCCCTCGGCGAAGAGGAAGCGGTCGCGGCGATCTCGGCAGGGCGCCAGATCGCCGACGAAGAGATCGACGCCGGGGCCGATCTGCTGATCGCCGGCGATATGGGCATCGGAAACACCACGGCAGCAACAACTCTGGTGGCGGCACTGACGGGAACCGAACCTGTCGTGGCGGTGGGCCGCGGCACCGGCATCGACGACCAAGGCTGGATGCGCAAGACCGGCGCGGTACGCGACGCGCTGTACCGGGCCCGGTCGGTGACCAGCGATCCGGTGGGTCTGTTGCGGGTGTGCGGCGGTGCCGACCTGGCCGCGATGGCCGGGTTCCTGGCCCAGGCCGCGGTGCGGCGCACCCCGGTGCTGTTGGACGGCATGGTGGTGACGGCCGCGGCCCTGGTGGCCGAGAAGCTGGCACCGGGTGCGCAGGCGTGGTGGCAGGCCGGCCATCGGTCGACCGAACCGGCCCACACCCTGGCGCTGTCACAGCTGGGACTGGAGCCGATCGTCGACCTCGGCATGCGCCTGGGCGAAGGTACCGGCGCCGCGGTGGCGCTGCCGATCGTGCGGGCCGCGATCGCCACCCTGGCCTCGATGGCCACCTTCGAGGAGGCCGCAGTAGCCGGAATCTCCGAAGAGACACCGTGATTTCCGCGCTCGGCGGGGCGTTCGCGTTCGGCACGGTCCTGCCGGTGCGAACTTCGGCCGGTATCGGTCGGGGCGCGCTCACCGCGCTGCCCGTGGCCGGCCTGATGCTCGGGGCACTCGCGGCCGCGGTGGTGGCCGGTGGCCAGTGGGCCTTCGGCACCGGTGCTGCCCTGCCCGGCCTCCTGGCGGTGGCAGTGCTGCTGCTGGCCACCCGCGGACTGCACATCGACGGTTTCTGCGACACCGTCGACGGTCTTGGCTGTTACGGCCCGCCGGAGCGGGCACTGGCGGTCATGCGTGACGGCTCGGCGGGGCCGTTCGGTGTCGCCGCGGTGATCGTGGTGATCGGTTGTCAGGCAATGGCATTCACTCAACTCAGCGCGGTGGCCGTCGTCGTCGCCGTCACCACCGGACGCGTCGCGGCGGTCGTCGCCTGCCGGCGGTCGGTGCCCGCCGCAGCGGGAAGCTCACTGGGTGGTGCGGTGGCGGGCACCCAGCCGGTGGCCGTCGTGGCGGCCTGGGTGGGCGCCGTTGCCGTCCTGGCCGCATGGGCAGGTCCGCGGATGTGGCAGGGCCCGGCCGTGGTGCTGGTGGCCGTGGGCTGTTCGGCGCTGTTGGTCGCCCACTGCGTGCGACGGTTCGGCGGCATCACCGGCGACGTGCTGGGCGCCGCCGTCGAGGTGACGACGACGCTGACCGCGCTCGGGCTGGCGATCGGCTAGTTCAGCCGGGCCATCCAGCCGTGTGTATCGGCGAAGGTGCCGCGCTGGATCCCGGTCAGGGTGTCGCGCAGGGCCATGGTGATCTCGCCCGGTTGCCCGTCGGCGATGGTGAACTCACCGTCGGCGTGCTTGACGTGGGACACCGGGGTGATCACCGCCGCCGTACCGCAGGCGAACACCTCGGTGATCTCACCGGCGGCGGCCTTCTTCTGCCACTCGTCGACATCGATCTTGCGTTCCTCGACCGCGAATCCGGCGTCGGTTGCCAACTGCAGCAACGAGTCTCGCGTGATGCCCGGCAACAATGAGCCGGACAGCTCCGGGGTGACGAGCCTGGCCGAACCACCACTGCCGAAGACGAAGAACAGGTTCATCCCGCCCATCTCTTCGACGTAGCGGCGCTCGATCGCGTCCAGCCACACCACCTGGTCGCACCCGTTGTCGGCGGCCTGCGCCTGCGCGAGCAGCGAGGCCGCGTAGTTGCCGCCGAACTTGGCCGCACCGGTGCCGCCGGGTGACGCGCGCACGTACTCGTGCGACAGCCACACGCTGACCGGTTTGATGCCGCCCTTGAAGTACGCCCCGGCCGGCGAGCCGATCACCAGGTAGCGGTACTCGTTGGCCGGTCGCACGCCCAGGCCCGGTTCGGTGGCGATCACGAACGGCCGCAGGTACAGCGACTCCTCACCGCCGGCCGCGGGCACCCACGCCTCGTCGACCGCGATGAGTTGACGCAGCGATTCGATGAACACGTCCTCGGGAAGTTCCGGGATGGCCAGCCGCCGCGACGAGGTCTGCAGCCGCGCGGCGTTGGATTCCGGCCGGAAGGACACGATCGAGCCGTCCGCCCAGCGGTAGGCCTTGAGCCCTTCGAACACTTCCTGTGCGTAGTGCAGCACGATGGCCGAGGGATCGAGCTCGATCGGCCCGTACGGGACCACCCGCGGGTCGTGCCAGCCCTGTCCGGCGGTGTAGTCGATGGCCACCATGTGGTCGGTGTGGTACTTGCCGAAGCCGGGGTTGGCCAGGATCGAGTCGCGTACCGCATCGGTCGCCGGATTCGCGTTGGCTGAAACCGAGAACTCGAGATGGCCGCTAGTCATGCAGCGATTGTATCGCCCGAGGCTAACGTGTTTTCGGGGCCACGAACGGTGGCTTGACCACTTCGCATTCGACGGCGCGGCCACGCACGTCGACGTTCACCCGCTGCCCGTCGGCGATGTCGTTGGCGGTGTCGATGAGCGCCAGCGCGATACCGACTTTCAGTGACGGCGAGAACGTTCCCGAGGTCGTGGTCCCGATCCGGGTGTCCCCGTCGAGCACCGCGAGATCGGCGCGCAGCACTCCGCGGCCGACGGCTTTGAGGCCGCGCAGCACCCGGGCCGGTCCGGCTTCCTTCTCGGCGAGCAGCGCGTCGCGCCCCCAGAACGCGTCCTTCTTCCATCCGATCGCCCAGCCGCAGCGGGCCTGCAGCGGCGAGATGTCCAGCGACAGCTCGTGTCCGTGCAGCGGGTAGCCCATCTCGGTGCGCAGGGTGTCGCGGGCGCCCAGGCCCGCGGGCTCGCCGCCGGCCGCGCGCACAGCCGTGACGAGGGCGTCGAATACCACGCCGGCGCGGTCCCAGGCCGGCAGCAGTTCGTAGCCCTGCTCGCCGGTGTAGCCGGTGCGGCACACCCGGACGAACACGCCGTCGTATTCGGCATCGGCGTAGCCCATGTAGTCCATGTCGGTAGGCAGCCCGAGCGCGCCGAGCACCTCGGCGGACTTCGGCCCCTGCACGGCCAGTACGGCGTAGGAGCGGTGTTCGTCGGTGATGGTCAGCCCGTCGGGGGCGTTCTTGCGCAGTTCGGCGACGACAGCCGCGGTGTTCGCGGCGTTGGGCACGAGGAAGATCTCGTCGTCGGAGACGTAGTAGGCGATCAGGTCGTCAATCACGCCGCCCGACTCGGTGCAGCACAGGGTGTACTGCGCCTTGCCCGCTCCGATGCGGTTCAGGTCGTTGGTCAGGGCAGAGTTCACGTAGGCCGCCGCACCCGGTCCTTTGACCAGTGCCTTGCCGAGGTGGCTGACGTCGAACAGGCCGACGGATTCACGCGTGGCGTTGTGCTCGGAGACGGTACCGGCGTAGGACACCGGCATCAGCCATCCGCCGAACTCGGCGAAACTGGCCCCCAGTTCGCGGTGGCGGTCTTCCAACGGTCCGTGCAGCAGGTCGTCACTCACGAGTTCACCCTAAACTGCCTGCCGGATCGGGCCGACGGATTGCACACTGGTCGGGTGGTCGATTTCGATGCACTGGCCGCCGCCGGGATTACCGATGCGCGGGACCGTGCCCCGCTCATCGAGTACCTCGACGGGCTGGGTTTCACCGCCGAGCAGATGATCGAGGCCGAGTCCCGGGGTCGGCTGTTCGGGCTGGCCGGGGATGTCCTGCAGTGGTCGGGTCCGCCGGAATTCTGTCTGGCCGATGTGGCCGCCGAGCTCGACGTCCCGCTGGAAGATGTGCAGCGGGCGTGGGCCGCGCTGGGCCTGACCGTGGCCGGCTGCGAGGTGAAGACGCTGAGCAGGGCCGATCTGGAGACCTTGCGCACCTGGGCGGAGTTGCGGTTGCTGGTCGGCGACGTCGAGGCCACCGGCCTGCTGCGCGTGATCGGTTCGGGTATGGCTCGCCTGGCCGAAGCGCTGTCGGCGATGAGCCGAGCCAGCACGCCCGACGTCCAGCTCAACGTGTCCCACGATGAGCTCATCACCGCCAAGGCCTACCGGACGGCCGCCGGGTTCATCCCCCGGATCGGCTCGATGATCGATGCCGTGCACCGCCACCATGTGATGAGTGCGCGCAGCTATTTCGAGCACGTCGTTCACGACGACTCTTCGAATGTGTTGTGCGGCATCGGTTTTGCCGACCTGTCCGGGTTCACCACGCTCACCCAGATGTTGACGTCCGCCGAGCTGTCAGCACTGCTCAACGAGTTCAGTGCCACCAGCACCGAAGTTGTGCACGCCGCCGGCTGCCGCGTCGTCAAGTTCCTCGGGGACGCCATCATGTGGGTCGGCTCCGAACCCGCCGAGCTACTCCAGGTCGCCGTAAACCTGGTGACCCACCCCCGAGCCGCCGAGACCCATCTACAGGTGCGCGCCGGACTCGATTTCGGCGAAATGCTGGCCATCGGCGGCGACTACTTCGGCAATCCGGTGAATCGGGCGGCTCGCCTCGTCGCGGCCGCCGAGCCCAGCCAGGTCCTGGCGTCCGAGCCGCTGCGCGAACTCCTCGACGGGCAGGCGTTCGCGCCGCCTCGCTCTCTGACGCTGAAGGGCTTCGCCAAGCCGGTCGCCGCCTACCCGCTGCGTCTAGGCTGGGCGGGGTGAGCCCCGCAAATCCCGGTTACCAGGTTCCCAACGTCACCGTCAGCGCCTCGATGCCCAAACGCAAGAGCGACGCTGTACTGATCGTTCCCGTGGTCAGCGGGCCGGATGACGACGCGACCGCGACCGTCGTCGGCAACCCATTCCTCGACGCCGAGGCGGTCGGTGAGATCGACGTCGCGCTCGCCGCGCTCGGCGCGAAGGGGGGCACCGACCAGGTCACCAGGGTGGTGGTGAGTGGCGTCGCGGCTGCCAGTGTGCTGGCCGTCGGCCTGGGCAAGCCGCGCGACGAGTGGTCCGCCGATGCGATCCGCCGGGCCGCAGGCACGGCCGCGCGGTCGTTGAACGGGACCGAGACGGTCGTCACCACGCTGTCCGACATCGATCTGGAAGCCGCCGTCGAGGGCCTGATCCTGGGCTCCTACCGCTTCAACGACTTCCGCAGCGCCAAGACCGCGCCCAAAGACGCCGGCCTCACCGAGATCGTCGCCCTGGCCGCCGATACCAAGGCCGCTACCAAGGCGGAAGCGCAGCGCGCGGTGGACATCGCTTCGGCAGTCGCGACGGCCCGGGATTTCGTCAACACCCCGCCCAGCCACCTTTTTCCGGACGAATTCGCCAAGCGCGCAAAGGCTTTGGGTGAGGACGCCGGGCTTGAGGTCGAGGTGCTCGACGACAAAGCTCTGGCGAAGGCCGGATACGGCGGCATCGTGGGTGTCGGCAAGGGGTCATCGCGCCCGCCGCGCCTGGTGCGGTTGATCCACCGGGGCGCCAAGGGCAAGAAGGCCAAGCGGGTCGCGCTCGTCGGGAAGGGCATCACGTTCGACACCGGCGGCATCTCGATCAAGCCGGCCGCCAACATGCATCACATGACCTCGGACATGGGTGGTGCCGCCGCGGTCATCGCGACAGTGGTGCTGGCCGCCAGGCAGAACCTTCCGATCGAGGTGATCGCGACCGTGCCGATGGCCGAGAACATGCCGTCGTCGACCGCGCAGCGCCCGGGCGATGTGCTGACCCAGTACGGCGGGATCACCGTCGAGGTGCTCAACACCGACGCCGAAGGTCGTCTGATCCTGGCCGACGCGATCGTGCGGGCGTGCGAGGACGAGCCGGATTATCTGATCGAGACATCTACCCTGACCGGCGCGCAGACCGTGGCCCTGGGTTCCCGCACGCCGGGCGTGATGGGTAGCGACGAGTTCCGTGACCGGGTGGCGACGCTGTCTCAGTCCGTCGGCGAGAACGGCTGGGCCATGCCGTTACCCGAGGAACTGAAGGACGACCTGAAGTCGACGGTGGCGGACCTGGCCAACGTCAGCGGGTCCCGCTACGCCGGGATGCTGGTGGCGGGCACCTATCTGCGCGAGTTCGTCGCCGACGGGGTCCAGTGGTCGCACATCGACGTCGCCGCCCCGGCTTACAACACCGGAGGGCCTTGGGGTTACACGCCCAAGGGCGGCACCGGAGTGCCGACGCGCACGATGTTCGCGGTCCTGGAGGATATCGCCGACAACGGCTGATCGGGCCAGAGCCGACGTGAACAAGATGCCGAGAATCGCTCGCAGTCTCGCCATCTTGTTCGCGTTGGGCTCAGTGCTTTCCGGCTGTTCCGGAACGTCGGAAACCCCGAGCCCGGGCACCCAGACCACGACACCGCGGCCGCCTGTCACCACGCAGACCTCCCCCGCCGGTGCGCAGCCGCTCCTGGCGGCGGACCCGGGTCGGCTGGCGCAGGATCTGGTCGCCGACGAGCGCGCCCTGCGCGATCCGTCGACACCGGAGACGGCGCTGATACAGGCGGCCCGGCGTCAGCAGGTCGCCTACCGGGCCATCGGCCGCCACCCCGAATGGGACGCGATCATCCGGCCCCGCATCCCCGCGGAACTGGTCGCGTTCTACGACCACAATGTCGATGCGCGGCGGCAACTCGCCACGCTGGCCGAGCCCAGGGACAGCCTGCCCGCGTGGCGGATCAACCCGCCGGCTCCGCCTCAGGTGCTCCTGGACGCGTACCGCGAGGCCGAGGCGGCCTCCGGTGTGAGCTGGAATTACCTTGCGGCGATCAACCTGATCGAGACGCACTTCGGCAGCGTCACCGGCGACAGCTCGGCCGGCGCGCAGGGGCCGATGCAGTTCATGCCATCCACATTTGCCGCGTACGGCCTGGGCGGCGACATCCACTCACCCCGGGACAGCATCATGGCCGCCGGAAATTACCTGGCCGCCAACGGTTTTGCGCACGACCCCGACAACGCCCTGTTCCGGTACAACAACGCCGACGAGTACGTGCGAGCGGTCACCGACTATGCCGCCGCGATGGCCGCCGATCCCGCGGCGTTCGGCGCGTTCTACCGCTGGGATGTGTACTACGTATCCACCGCGGGTGACGTACTACTGCCCATCGGGTACGCCGCGGAGTCGCGGATACCCGTCGGCGAGTACCTGACGGCCCACCCGCAGTAGCGGTCTACAGGGAGCCCGACCGCGCCACCCGGCGCAGCGCCGAGGGCACCAGCCGTGCCACGCCGTAGGCGGCATAGGCCTCCGGGGTGACGGGACGGATCGCCTTGTCCTTGCGGACCGCGGCGACGATGGCCTTGGCCACCTTGTCCGGCCCGTAGCGCCGCGCGGCGAAGGCCTTCTTCGTCGCCGCGCGCAACTGCTCCACCTGATCCTGCTTTTCGGCAGGGACGTCGAAGCGGGTGGTGTCGATGATGTTGGTGTCGATCATGCCCGGGCAGATCGTGGTCAAACCGACTCCCGCCGCCTCCAATTCGGCGCGCAGGCAGTCGGAGAACATGAACACTGCGGCCTTACTGGTCGAGTAGGCGTTCATCGAAGCCGACGGCGAATAGGCGGCCATCGAGGCCACGTTGACGATGTGGCCGCCGGTACCGCGGTCGACGAGGCGGCGGGCGAATGACCTGCAGCAGTTGACGACTCCCCCGAGGTTCACATCGAGCACCCGGTCGAACTGCTCGGCCGGGGTGTCGAGGAACTTGCCGCCGTGGCCGATTCCGGCGTTGTTGACCACCACGTCGGGCACCCCGTGTGCGCTGCAGACCTGTTCGACGAAACTTTCCACCGCCTCGGCGTCGGACACGTCGAGCCCATAGGCGTGCGCTACTCCGCCGCGCGCGGCGATCTCGTTGGCGGTGGCCTTGGCCGAAGCCTCGTCGATATCGCTGACCACCAGTTCAGCGCCCTGCGCGGCGAAGGCGAGAGCGGTGGCACGGCCGATGCCGCTGCCTGCACCGGTCACCGAAACCAGTGTGTCGCTGAAGGGGTCACGCGAGCGGCCGACCTGGGCACGCCGCAGTGCCCGGGAGGCCGGGGCACCCTCGATGTGATCGATCAGTTCGGCTGTCGCGTTGGCGATGGCCCGCCAGTGTGAGAACGGCGCCCAGTGGCCGGCTTTCAGGTCGCGGCGCCACAACAGCGGCACCCACTTGGACGACTCGTCATAGCCGTGCCCGCGCACCACGGGATCGTGGTCGTTGCAGATCAACTGCACGGGCACCGTCACATAGTGGTCGCTCCGCAGCGTCGTGAACGAGCGAATCGCGTTGGCGCGGTAGATCTTCAGCCCGTTGGCAGCATCGGTGTCGAGCGTCTCGGACTGGAACTTGGGGCCGGCGGTGTCGATGGCCTGCAGTCGACGCGCGGCACCGCGCCGCATCAGGGCCGGCGCGACGACGGGGACCGAGAACGGGATCCAGTAGCTGAACCGCGAGGCCAGGTTCACCGCCTTGGCGAACCGGATGGGCCGGTACGGGCGGGCCAGGCGGCCGCGCACGAAGGATCCGTAGTGGTCGGTGCTGGGTCCCGACACCGACGTGAAGGACGCCATCCGCTCGGAGGCCTCGGGCCGGCTCAGGTACTCCCATACGCCGACCGACCCCCAGTCGTGGGCCAGCACGTGCACAGGGCGGCCGGGACTCACGGCGTCGATCACCGCGGACAGGTCATCGGCGAAGCGATCCATGCGATAGGCGGCGACGGCCTTGGGAACATCCGAGGCCCCGGCGCCGCGGTTGTCGTACCGCACGATGTGGAAGCGGTCCCCGAGTTCGCCCGTGACACCGTTCCACAGCACGTGGGAGTCCGGCCAGCCATGGGCCATCACCAGCGTGGGGCGCTGCCGGTCCCCTTGTTCGTAAACCGCGATACGGGTTCCGTCCGAGCTGTCGACGAAGCGCTGCATAGTCCACCCTCCACGAGGTACCTGTGACGAACAGTATCCAATACCGGAGGTACCGGTTGCCTTGACTCTAACGGTCGTCGAGTTCGCGGTACACGGCGCGCTGCCGTTCGATGCGTCGACGCGCGTCGTAGTCCCGCATCCGTTGCGGATATCCCACCTTCTGCACGTCGTACACGGGGATCTGCAAACGCTCGCTGAGCCTGCGCGCGCCCGCCTCGCCACCCGTGCGGCGCCGCGTCCATTCCCCGTCCGCAGCAACGAGCACCACGGTCACCTCCGTGACGGTGGTGCGGGGTTCGACGAATGCCTCGACCCCGACATGCTCGGCCACCCAACGTTGCAGATACTGCAGGTCTCCGGCCTGGTCGCTGCCGGATCCGCGCGCCGACCGGTTTCGGCGAAACGTATCGAACAGGCCCAACGGACGGATCTCCTCAGCTCTGGGGAAGTTCGACGAACCGCCCTGCAAACCCTCACTCGATAGTGCCAGAGGATCGGCAACCCTGAGTGAGTGCGAATGTTGCTGCAGTGACAGGATGGTTCCGACAATCCACCTAGGTGCCGTACCCAGTGCACCTAGCTGTGGTAAGCCAGAGTTCGAGTCGTCACAAGTGACCGTCCGAGGAGTCAATACATGGCCATCTCCGTCCAGATGCCCGCGCTAGGTGAGAGCGTCACCGAGGGGACCGTCACCCGCTGGCTGAAACAAGAGGGCGACACCGTCGAACTCGACGAGCCTCTGCTGGAGGTGTCCACGGACAAGGTCGACACCGAGATCCCGTCGCCCGCCGCGGGTGTGCTGACGAAGATCGTCGCCCAGGAGGACGACACCGTCGAGATCGGTGGCGAGCTCGCCGTCATCGGCGACGCCGGCGAACAAGCGTCCGCAGCACCGGCCTCGGAGCCGGAAGTCAAACCCGAACCCGAGCCGCAGCCCGAGGCCACCGCGCCCTCGGCCGCGCCGGCCGAGACTGCTGCCCCGGAGCCCGCGGCCCCGGCACAGCCGGCGCCGTCCGCCCCGGCTCCCGCCGCCTCCGGGTCGGCCACCACCGTCGTGATGCCCGAGTTGGGTGAGTCGGTCACCGAGGGCACCGTCACCCGCTGGCTCAAGAAGGTCGGCGACTCGGTCGGCCTCGACGAGCCACTCGTCGAGGTGTCCACAGACAAGGTCGACACCGAGATCCCGTCGCCGGTGGCCGGCACCCTGCTGGAGATCACCGCCGAAGAGGACGACACCGTAGCCGTCGGCGGCGAGCTGGCGAAGATCGGTGACGCCTCCGCGGCGCCGGCCGCTGCTCCGGCCCCGGCGGCCCCCGCTCCGGCACCTGCTCCCGAGCCCAAGCCGGAACCCAAGCCCGAGCCCACGCCGGAATCCAAGGCCGAGCCGGCCCCCGCTGCTCCGGCCCCGGCTGCCCCCGCCCCCGCACCGACTCCCGCGGCTCCGGCAGCAGCCGGAGACGGCTCGCCGTACGTCACCCCGTTGGTGCGAAAGTTGGCCGCTGAGAACGGTGTCGACCTCGCATCGGTGAAGGGCACCGGTGTCGGTGGCCGCGTCCGCAAGCAGGATGTGCTCGCCGCGGCCGAGGCCAAAAAGGCTCCCTCGGCTCCGGCCGCACCGGCGGCCCCTGCCGCGGCCGCACCTGCCGCCTCCTCGGCGGCCCCGTCCCCGGCGCTGGCGCACCTGCGCGGAACGACGCAGAAGGCCAACCGGATTCGCCAGATCACCGCGAAGAAGACGCGGGAATCGTTGCAGGCGACTGCGCAGTTGACCCAGACCCACGAGGTCGACATGACCAAGATCGTGGCGTTGCGCGCCCGGGCGAAGGCAGATTTCGCCGAGCGCGAGGGTGTCAACCTCACCTACCTGCCGTTCATCGCCCGCGCCGTCATCGATGCGTTGAAGATCCACCCGAACATCAACGCCAGCTACAACGAGGACACCAAGGAGATCACCTACTACGACGCCGAGCACCTCGGCTTCGCGGTCGATACCGACCAGGGTCTGCTCTCCCCGGTGATCCACAACGCCGGCGACCTGTCGCTGGGCGGGTTGGCGCGCGCCATCTCCGATATCGCGGCCCGGGCCCGGTCGGGCAACCTCAAGCCCGACGAGTTGTCCGGCGGCACGTTCACCATCACCAACATAGGCAGCCAGGGCGCGCTGTTCGACACCCCGATCCTGGTGCCGCCGCAGGCGGCGATGCTGGGCACCGGGGCGATCGTCAAGCGACCGCGGGTGATCTCCGATGAGTACGGCAATGAGTCGATCGGTGTGCGCTCGGTGTGCTACCTGCCGCTGACCTACGACCACCGGCTGATCGACGGCGCAGACGCCGGCCGGTTCGTGACCACCATCAAGCGCAGGCTCGAAGAAGGTGCTTTCGAGGCCGACCTCGGGCTGTAAACGCCGTTAGGAGGGGCTCCCCACTGTGGCGGACGCCGTCATCGCGATAGCGGGATCATCCGGTCTGATCGGTTCGGCGCTGGTAACAGCGCTGCGCGCTGCCGATCGCCGGGTGCTCCGGATCGTACGCAGGGCACCATCGAACGGCGACGAGCTGTTCTGGAACCCCGACACCGGCGAGTTCGACGCCGGGGCGCTTCAGGGCGTGGACGCGGTGGTGAACCTCTGCGGCGTCGGCGTCGGCGACAAACGGTGGTCGGGCGCCTTCAAACAGAGCCTGCGCGACAGCCGGATCGGCCCCACCGAGGTGCTGGCCGGGGCGGTCGCCGATGCCGGGGTGCCGGTGCTGATCAATGCGAGCGCGGTCGGCTACTACGGCGACACCCGGGACCGGGTGACCGACGAGTCCGCGCCCGAAGGGCGCGGTTTCCTTGCCGGGCTGTGCGCGGACTGGGAAGCGGCGACCGCGCCGGCCGTCGCCGCCGGGACGCGAGTGGTGCTGCTGCGCACCGGGCTGGTCATGTCCCCGTCGGGCGGCATGGTGAACCGGCTCAAGCCGCTGTTCTCTCTCGGCCTGGGCGCCAGGCTGGGCAACGGCAGGCAGTACATCCCGTGGATCAGCCTGGAGGACGAGATCCGCGCGGTGCTGTTCGCGATGGCGACCGAAAGCCTGTCCGGCCCCGTCAATCTCACCGGGCCGGCCCCGGTGACCAACGCCGAGTTCACCGCGGCACTGGGCCGGGCGCTCAACCGTCCCACCCCGGTGATGGTTCCGGGATTCGCGCTGCGCACGCTGCTCGGTGAGATCGCCGACGAAGGACTGCTCATCGGCCAGCGCGCGATCCCCGCTGCCCTGGAACGGGCCGGATTCAGCTTCCACCACAACACCGTCGGCGAGGCGCTGGCGTACGCCACCGCGCCCAAGGACTAGCGAGCTGACGTAGCCCGGTAGTCCTCGATCACCGTCATGGCATCGTCGAACGAACGGTCCATATAGGTCAGCGATATTGCGACGTCACCGCCGGCCAGCCGCCGATTGGCCCGGCCCAATCGACCCACCAGCGTCGTCGACGGAAACCGTTGCGGGTCCGCCAGGCGCAGCATGATGAAGTTCTGATAGCGGTCCTTGAACACCGTCACATCGACGATCTCGTCCCACGGGATGACCGTCTCCGACCACCGCTTGTAGTAGATGCCGTCGGGCGCCACCCGGACCTGCTCGCTGCGGTCCAACAGCCCGATCACCGCGATGACCACCAGGCTCAGGGAAATCAGGCAACTGGCCCCACCGAGTGCCCGGTACAGCAGCGAGAGCTCAGCGTTCAAGGTCATCGAGGCCGATATCGCGGCGAAAAGCGGCGTGAACAACAGCAGCAGCACCAGTCGCCACGGCGAGAAGCGAGCGGAAAAGGTCGGCACCGTCCGACGATATCGGGCGCAAACCCCTGCGCCGGTCAGCAATTTTGCGCGCGAGTAGCGTGGACGATCATGGCAGCATCCATCCGCTCGGCGCCGACACCGGTGGCGGTGCGGCAGCTGGGGACGGTCGATTACGAAGCCGCCTGGGAACTACAGCGCGAGATCGCCGATGCCAGGGTGGCCGGTGGGCCCGACACTCTGCTGCTGCTGCAGCACCCTGCGGTCTACACCGCCGGCAAGCGGACCGAGCCGCACGAACGCCCGGTGGACGGCACTCCCGTCGTCGACACGGACCGCGGTGGCAAGATCACCTGGCACGGGCCCGGACAGTTGGTGGGCTACCCCATCATCGGCCTGACCGAGCCGCTCGACGTCGTGAATTTCGTTCGGCGCCTTGAGGAAGCACTCATCAGCGTGTGCGCGGATCTCGGTCTGCAGGCGGGCCGGGTCGAGGGACGGTCCGGGGTGTGGGTTCCCGGCGATGGGCTGCGGCCGGCCCGCAAGGTCGGCGCGATCGGCATCCGGGTGTCCCGGGCCACGACGCTGCACGGGTTCGCGCTGAACTGTGACTGCGATCTGTCGGCGTTCTCGTCGATCGTGCCGTGCGGGATCGCGGATGCCGGCGTGACATCGCTGACGGCGGAACTCGGCCGTCGCATCACCGTCGAGGACGTCACCGGCCGCGTCGCCGCGGCCGTGTCCGACGCGCTCGACGGACGCCTGGAAGTAGCGCTGAACGTAGGATGAACCAGTGACTGTGGTGCCTGAAGGTCGGAAGCTGCTGCGTCTGGAAGTGCGGAACGCGCAGACGCCCATCGAACGCAAGCCACCGTGGATCAAGACCAGGGCCAAGATGGGTCCGGAGTACACCGAGCTCAAGGGCCTGGTTCGCCGCGAAGGCCTGCACACGGTGTGCGAGGAGGCCGGCTGCCCCAACATCTTCGAATGCTGGGAGGACCGGGAAGCCACGTTCCTGATCGGCGGCGAGCAGTGCACCCGCCGCTGTGACTTCTGCCAGATCGATACCGGCAAGCCGGCCGAGCTGGACCGCGACGAGCCGCGCCGGGTCGCCGAGAGTGTGCAGGCGATGGGGCTGAAGTACTCCACGGTGACCGGGGTGGCCCGCGATGACCTGCCCGACGGCGGGGCCTGGCTGTACGCGGAGACGGTCCGTCAGATCCATGCGCTGAACCCGAACACCGGCGTGGAGTTGTTGGCCCCGGACTTCAACGGTGAGCCCGCACAGCTTCAGGAAGTTTTCGAGTCGCGCCCAGAAGTGTTCGCGCACAACGTCGAAACGGTGCCGCGCATCTTCAAGCGCATTCGGCCGGCGTTCCGCTACGACCGCAGCCTTGCGGTCATCACCTCCGCCCGCGACTTCGGTCTGGTCACCAAATCGAACCTGATCCTCGGGATGGGCGAGACCTCCGAGGAAGTGCGCGAGGCCCTTAACGACCTGCACGATGCGGGCTGCGACATCGTCACCATCACCCAGTACCTGCGGCCGTCACCGCGTCACCATCCGGTCGAACGCTGGGTCCACCCCGACGAGTTCGTCGAGTTGTCGAGCTATGCCGAGGGCCTGGGATTCGCCGGTGTGCTGGCCGGACCACTGGTCCGTTCGTCCTACCGCGCGGGCCGGCTCTATGCCCAGGCCGCGCGGGTTCGGTTCGCGGATCGACCCCCCGTATCCTGAAGTAATGGCGAAAACCCGCACTGCCGCAGAAACGAAGGCGGCAAAGGCCGAGGCGAAGGCTGCCCGTAAGGCGGCCTCGAAACAGCGGCGCAGTCAGCTGTGGCAGGCATTCCAGATCCAGCGCAAAGAGGACAAGCGCCTGCTGCCGTACATGATCGGCGCGTTCGTGCTGATCGTGGCCGCCGCTGTGGTCGCCGGCCTGCTCATCGGCGGGTTCACCATGTACACGATGGTGCCGCTCGGTGTGGTGCTGGGCGCGCTCGTCGCGTTCATCATCTTCGGCCGCCGGGCCCAGAAGTCGGTGTACAAGAAGGCCGAGGGCCAGACGGGTGCCGCGGCCTGGGCGCTCGACAACCTGCGTGGCAAGTGGCGGGTCACCCCGGGTGTCGCCGCGACGGGTCACTTCGACGCAGTGCACCGGGTGATCGGTCGTCCGGGTGTGATCTTCGTCGGTGAGGGTTCGGCCACCCGGGTCAAGCCGCTGCTGGCGCAGGAGAAGAAGCGCACCGCCCGCCTGGTCGGCGAGATCCCGATCTACGACATCGTGGTCGGCAACGGTGAGGGCGAGGTGCCGCTATCCAAGCTGGAGCGCCACCTGAACAAGCTGCCGGCCAACATCACCGTCAAACAGATGGACTCGATCGAGTCCCGGCTCGCTGCACTGGGCACCAAGGCCGGTCCGGCCGGCATGCCCAAGGGTCCGATGCCCGCCGGCGCGAAGATGCGTGGCGTGCAGCGCACGGTGCGTCGGCGCTAGGTTCAGCGCCGCACCACCGCGGTCTTCGATGCCAGGTCGTGGAGACCTCGATGGTCCTCGTCGGTGAACAGCGCCGGGATGACCAGCACGATCAACAGGTTGCGGGTGAGCGCCCGGCCCAACCCGACGTGGTCGCGACCGTCGAGCGGGATCACCGCCAGACCCAGCAGGTACTGGCCCGGGGTGAAGCCGAACAAGCGCACGGCGGCGACCCCGATCACCAACCACACCAGCAGTGCGATGTTCCGGAAATCCATCGAGTACAGCAGTTCGTCGCGACTCATCAGCCCGAAGGACACTGCCAGCACCGCCGTCAGGCCCAGCGAGATCAGCCAGTCGGCCAGAATGGCACCGACGCGCCGGCCGAATCGGGCGATCGACCCGGACCCCTGCTGGGGCAGTCCGAGCCGCTCGCCCGGATATCCACTGGCGGGTTCGGAGGAAGGTCCGGACAGCCAAGTTCCCATCGTGCGCGCCATAGGGCCAGAATAGGCGTGGCCGGTTTCGTTGCGGCGAGTAGCTCATGTCACAGAGAACGGTCATCGCGTAACTTGCGCGCAACATATGGTTGACGACTGCGCAACATCGTGTCCTTAGCGTCAACCCGCGGGTTACCAGTAAAGGAGAACACTGAAGTGGCAGAAAAGACGTCCGACGACATCTTCAAGCTGATCAAGGACGAGAACGTCGAGTACGTCGACATTCGCTTCTGCGATCTGCCAGGCGTCGTCCAGCACTTCTCGATCCCGGCGTCGGCGTTCGACGAGAGCGTATTCGAGGACGGCCTCGCGTTCGACGGCTCGTCGGTCCGCGGATTCCAGTCGATCCACGAATCCGACATGATGCTGCTGCCGGACCCCGACACCGCCCGCATCGATCCCTTCCGCGCCGCCAAGACGCTGAACCTGAGCTTCTTCGTGCACGACCCGTTCACCCGCGAGGCCTACTCGCGTGACCCGCGCAACGTGGCCCGCAAGGCGGAGAACTACCTGGCCAGCACGGGTATCGCCGATACCTGTTTCTTCGGTGCCGAGGCCGAGTTCTACATCTTCGACTCGGTGAGCTTCGACTCCCGCATGAACGGCACCTTCTACGAGGTGGATTCCGAGTCGGCATGGTGGAACACCGGCGAGCCCTCCGAGGCCGACGGCCGTCCCAACCTCGGTTACAAGGTCCGCCCCAAGGGTGGCTACTTCCCCGTGGCGCCGTACGACCACTACGTCGACCTGCGCGACGAGATGTCGACCAACCTGATCAACGCCGGGTTCACCCTGGAGCGCGGCCACCACGAGGTGGGTACCGCCGGTCAGGCCGAGATCAACTACAAGTTCAACACGCTGCTTCACGCGGCCGACGACGTGCAGCTGTTCAAGTACATCATCAAGAACACCGCGTGGCAGAACGGCAAGACCGTCACATTCATGCCCAAGCCGCTGTTCGGTGACAACGGTTCCGGCATGCACGCCCACCAGTCGCTGTGGAAAGACGGCAAGCCGCTGTTCCACGACGAGTCCGGCTACGCGGGGCTGTCCGACCTGGCCCGCCACTACATCGGCGGCATCCTGCACCATGCCCCGTCGCTGCTGGCGTTCACCAACCCGACGGTCAACTCCTACAAGCGTCTGGTGCCGGGCTACGAGGCTCCGATCAACCTGGTCTACAGCCAGCGCAACCGCTCGGCCTGCGTCCGTATCCCGATCACCGGCAACAACCCGAAGGCCAAGCGCCTCGAGTTCCGCTGCCCGGACAGCTCGGGTAACCCGTACCTGGCATTCGCAGCCATGCTGATGGCCGGCATCGACGGCATCAAGAAGAAGATGGAGCCGCTGGCCCCGGTCGACAAGGACCTCTACGAGCTGCCGCCGGACGAGGCCGCCAACATCCCGCAGGCCCCGACCTCGCTGGCCGCGGTCATCGACAGGCTCGAAGAAGATCACGAGTACCTCACCGAGGGCGGCGTGTTCACCGAGGACCTGATCGAGACCTGGATCTCCTACAAGCGGGAGAACGAGATCATGCCGATCCAGATCCGGCCTCACCCCTACGAGTTCTCGCTCTACTACGACGTGTAAGTCGGCACCGCCGACGCGACGTGTAAGTCGGCACCGCCGACGCGACGTGTAAGTCGCAGTAGAACGGCCAGGCCGGGCACATCCGATTCGGGTGTCGCCCGGCCTTTCCGTATCCACAGACCGTGATCAGTCACGTCGATTTCCACTCCCGGGTCGTCGATGTTCGATGAGCACGACCCAGGCGTAGAAACAGCGGTCCCTGCCCGCACAATGGACCGATGCGGGTTCTGGTGCAGCGGGTGACATCGGCGAGTGTTGCGGTCGACGGCGAAATCGTCGGCTCGATCGCGCCGAACCCGCAGGGGCTGGTCGCCCTGGTCGGGGCGACCCATGACGATGACGCCACCAAGGCCCGGCGGATGGCCGAAAAGCTCTGGCAATTGCGGATTCTCGACGGTGAGAAGTCCGCGGCGGACGTTGCCGCACCCATCCTGGTGATCAGCCAGTTCACGCTGTACGCCAACACCGACAAAGGCAGGCGCCCGTCCTGGAACGCGGCCGCACCCGGTGCCGTTGCTGAACCTCTGGTGGCGGAATTCGCGGACGCACTCAAGAAGTTGGGTGCGGTTGTGCAAACAGGAGTTTTCGGGGCTCATATGAAGGTGGAACTAGTCAATGACGGACCGGTAACGGTGCTGCTCGAGCTGTGAGTTTCCTGTCCTGGTAAGCGTATTGTCTGCCTATGACGACCAATCTGGACACCCGACTCGGCTCGCTTTCGCCCGCCGTCATCAGTTTGTTCCGTGTCGTGTTCGGCCTCCTCTACACCATCCACGGGGCATCGAAACTATTTGCCTGGCCAGTCGATTCCGGTAGTGGCGCCACCCCGGTCGGCACCTGGCCGTACTGGTACGCCGGCGTCATCGAGCTGGTGCTCGGCCTGATGATCATGGCGGGCTTGTTCACCCGCATCGCGGCCTTCATCGCCTCCGGCGAGATGGCGTTCGCCTACTTCACCCAGCATCAGCCCAACGGCCTGTGGCCGATCGAGAACGGCGGCGAACTCGCCGTGCTGTACTGCTTCGGCTTCCTGCTGCTCGCCGCGATCGGTGGTGGCGCTTACGCGTTGGACGCCACGCGCCGCAAGCGGCTTGCCGCCTAGTCCAGCGCGAGGTCCTTGCGGAACCGCTTCATCCCGTCGATCTTCTCGGCCAGGGTCGCCGAAGGCCCGGAGTAGAACATCCACGGCATGGTGATGATGCCCTGAATCCCACCGGCCTCCGCACGCGCGTAGTGCTCGGGGGTGAATGCGTCGGTCAGCGGTGTGATGATGGTGAAATCATCCATCGTCAAACCCTTTTCGGCGCGCACCTCGCGCAACCGATCGACCCGCTGCAGGGCGTCATCGGTGGAGATCAGATCGCCGATCCAGCCGTCGTGGCGCGCTGCCCGGCGCAGCGCGATGTCGGACAGACCGCCGACGTAGATCGGGATCCGCGGCGGCGTGGGCTCCATCTCGAGACGTGGTGTGGAATAGAACTCGCCGTCGAACTCAGTCCAGCCGGGCTGCCACAGCTTCTTCATCAGCTCGAGCATCTCGTCGGTGCGCTTGCCGCGTCGTGCGAACTGCTGGCCCAGCAGCTCGAATTCCTCCTCGCACCAGCCGACGCCGATGCCGAGTTCCAGCCGCCCGTCGGCCAGATAGGCCGCGGTGCCGATGGCTTTCGCGGCGGAGTACGGGTCACGCATCGCGGGCAGGTAGACGGTGGTGACGAACTTGCACCTGGTGGTGACGAGCGCCAGCGCCCCGATCATCACCCATGGGTCCGGCCAGTCGGTGAACGCCTCCCAGCGCCGCTTGCCGTCCTTGGTGTACGGATACGGTGTGGACAGCGTCTCCAGGTTCACCACGTGATCCGGGATACCCATGCCGTCGTACCCGAGATCGTCTGCGGCCCTGGCCACTTCGACGGCCTCCCGGGTGTCCATGAAGGCCATGCTTACGTAGAACTTCATCCGGCGTCCCGTGCCCACGCCGGCGTGATGAAGATGCCTTCCGCCTCGACGGTGATCCCGTCACCATCGCTGATGTGGCCCCGCGCAAAGGTTTTGACACCTTCGGTCCGGTCGATGTAGGCCTCGGCGCGCAGCGGCCCCAGCGGAGTGCCGCGGTTGTACCGGCACGTGATGGTGCCCGTGTAGCGCGGCTCGTTCAGTCCCCCACTGGCCACCTCGCCGAGAATGTGGTCGAGCACCAGCGCACAGATGCCGCCGTGTACCCAGCCCAGCGGCCCCTCATAGGCGGCGCCCAGCACGAATTCACTCCAGCAGCTGCCGTCCTCGGCATGCTCGATCACGAGCGGCGGGGCCAGTGCGTTGCGCAGTCCGACGACCGGGTTGGCCCACACCACCGGGCGGTTGGTCTCGGCATGAAGCAAGGCGTGTGGCCCGTCGCGCTGTTCGCGGCGCAGCGAGGCGGTGACGGCCTCGACGGCCGCGGTGGCCTCGGTGATGGATTGCGGGTCCACTTGGGTGCGCACGCCGGCGTCGACGAGTTCGCGCATCGCCCGGGCAAAGGGTTCGTAGAGCGCTTCGAGCCGTTCGTGCTCGGCCGCGCTGATGACGTCGAACGTGTGCTTCATCCGGACTCCCAGTGAATTGGTTATACGCCCTTATTAACACCAGCCACTGGGACGTCCTGCACGCGGGGGCCAGTTAAGCCCTGGCGGCTACTCCCCGCCGAAAATTTTGCGGACCACACCCTTCGCCCGCCGCGTCACCCTCAGATAGTTGTCCAGGAACTCCCCGCCGTCGTCGCTGCCCCACCCCGCCGCCAACGCGACCGCGTTGAGCTGACGGCCCGGCCCGGGCAGCTGATCGGTGGGCTTGCCGCGCACCAAGACCAGGGCGTTGCGCGCCCGCGTGGCCGTCAGCCAGGCCTCGCGCAACAGCTCGACGTCACTCTCGGCGACCAGTTCGGCCGCACCGATCGCATCGAGGGTCTGCAGGGTCGAAGTGTTGTGCAGCGCAGGCAGGTTGTGGGCGTAACGCAGCTGAAGCAGCTGCACGGTCCACTCGATGTCGGCCAGTCCGCCACGGCCCAGCTTGGTGTGGGTGTTGGGGTCCGCGCCGCGGGGCAGCCGTTCGGCGTCCACGCGCGCCTTGATCCGGCGGATCTCCTGGACGGCTTCGGCCGACACCCCACCGGCGGGGTAACGCGTCTTGTCGGCGATGAGCAGAAAACGTTCGCCGAGCTCCAGATCACCGGCCACCCGGTGAGCGCGCAGCAGGGCCTGGATCTCCCACGCCTGCGCCCACTGCTCGTAATAGGTCGCGTATGACGCCAGCGTGCGCACGAGGGGCCCGTTACGGCCCTCCGGGCGCAGCCCGGTGTCGACCTCCAACGGCGGGTCCGCACTCGGTGTCCCCAGCAGTGCCCTGACCTGTTCGGCGATGCTCACCGACCAGCGCACCGCCGCTGAGTCTTCGACGCCGGTGTTCGGATCGCACACGAACATCACGTCGGCGTCGGAACCGTATCCGAGTTCGCCGCCACCGAGGCGGCCCATCCCGATCACGGCGATGCGTGCGGGCGCGCCGGATTCGGGTGTGTTGGCCCGGATCACCGCGTCGAGTGCGGCCTGCAACACGGCGACCCATACCGAAGTCAGGGCCTTGCACACGTCGGTCACGTCGAGCAGGCCCAGCACGTCCGCGGAGGCGATCCGGGCCAGTTCGCGACGGCGCAGGGTGCGGGCGGCGGCGATGCCGCGTACCGGGTCAGGGTGCCGGCCGGCCGAGGCCACCAGGGCGCGGGCCACGCTGTCGGGATCGCCGTCGAGCAGTTTGGGCCCGTTGGGCCCGTCGGCGTACAACTGGATCACCTCGGGGGCGCGCATCAGCAGTTCGGGGATGTAGGCCGAGGTGCCCAGCACCCGCATCAACCGCTTGGCCACCGCGCCCTCGTCGCGCAGGGTCGACAGGTACCAGCGCTGCTCGGACAGTTCCTCGCTGATGCGGCGGTAGGCCAGCAGGCCCGCGTCCGGGTCGGGGGTGTCCGACAGCCAGTCCAACAGGGTCGGCAGCAGCACCTGCTGCACTGTGCCCCGACGCCCGTTCTGGCCGGTGAGCGCGGCCAGGTGGGTCAATGCACTCTGCGGCCCCTCGTAACCCAGTGCGGCAAGCTGACGTTCGGCCGCCTCGGTGCTCATGCCGGCACCGATGCCCAACGCCGGCTGGCCCACTGTTTCGAGCAGAGGCTGGTAGAAGAGCTTGGCGTGCAGTCGCGACACCCGCATGCTCTGCCGCTTGAGTTCCTCGCGCAGCACGCCCTGGGCGTCGTGCCGGCCGTCGGGGCGCACGTGCGCCGCACGGGCCAGCCATCGGTACGCCTCTACGTCGCTGTCGTCGGGCAGCATGTGGGTGCGTTTGAGCCGCTGCAGCTGCAGCCGGTGCTCGAGCAGCCGCAGAAATTCGTAGGAGGCAGTCATGTTGGCGGTGTCGTCGCGGCCGATGTAACCGCCCTCGCCGAGCGCCGCCAGCGCGTCGACGGTGGACGCCACATGCAGTGAGTCGTCAGTGCGGCCGTGCACCAATTGCAGGAGCTGGACGGCGAATTCGACGTCGCGCAGGCCGCCGGTGCCGAGCTTGATCTCGCGGGCCCGCACTCCGGCCGGGACGAGCTCCTCGACGCGGCGGCGCATGGCCTGGACCTCGGGAACGAAATCCTCACGCTCGCACGCGGTCCACACCATCGGCATCAGTGCCTCGATGTAGGCCTTGCCCAGTTCGGCGTCGCCTGCGGCGGGACGCGCCTTGAGCAGGGCCTGGAATTCCCAGGTTTTCGCCCAGCGCTGGTAGTAGGCGACATGGGATTCCAGCGTGCGGACCAGTTGTCCGCGTTTACCTTCGGGGCGCAACGCGGCGTCGACCTCGAAGAACGCATCGGCGGCGAACTGCATCATCTCGCCGGCCACCCGGGTCGCGGTGGCCAGGTTGTCGTCGCCGTCGCCGTCCGCGACCGATTCCCCGACGAAGATGACGTCGACGTCACTGACGTAATTCAGTTCGCGCGCTCCGCATTTGCCCATGGCGACGACCGCCAGCCGGGGCTGCACGCCGTCTTCGCACACGACGCGGGTGGCCACCGTCAGCGCGGCGCTCAGCGCGGCATCGGCCAGGTCGGACAGGTGGGCGGCCACCTCGACGAAGGGCAGCACCGGCTCGTTCTCGACGGTAGAGGCGACGTCGAGCGCACCCAGGACCAGCAACCGGTCCCGGTAGAGATCCCGCAGCGCGGGCACGGCACTGCTTGTGCCCCTGTCGATCTCGGCTGACCTGGCCGCAGCGGTGAACACGCTGTGCAACTCATCGGCACCGGGGAGGTCGACCGCACCGGCCAACAACCGCCACGATTGCGGATGGGCGACGAGGTGATCACCGAGAGCCAGCGAGGAGCCGAGTACCCCGAACAGCCGGCCCCGCAGCGCCTTGTCGGTCAGGAGCCGGCGGTTGAGTTCGTCGGCGTCGGCGCCGAGCGCATCGGTCAACCGGATCATTGACAGCAGCGCGACGTCGGCGTCCGGTGCACGCGACAGCGACCACAGCAGTTCGACGTGCGACTCGGTGTTCCAGCCGAGCTGTTCCAAGTGGGCCGCTGCCTGGGGATGCACCAGACCGAGCCGACCGACGCTGGGCAGTTTCGGGCGATCGGTTGCAGGCTTGGCCATCCCCCGACGTTACAGCGACAGGTAGTTCTTCAGCTCGTAGGGCGTGACATGGCTGCGGTAGTTCTCCCACTCTGCGCGCTTGTTGCGCAGGAAGTAGTCGAATACGTGCTCCCCCAACGCTTCCGCGACGAGCTCGGAGTTCTCCATGGCCTCCAGCGCGTTGCCCAGGCTGGACGGCAGCTCGCGGTAGCCCATGGCGCGCCGTTCTTCGGGTGTCAGGCTCCAGACGTTGTCCTCGGCCTGCGGGCCCAGCACGTACCCCTTCTCCACACCGCGCAGACCGGCGGCGAGCAGGACCGCGAACGTCAGGTACGGGTTGCATGCCGAGTCCGGGCTGCGGACCTCGATGCGCCGCGACGACGCCTTGCGCGGGGTGTACATCGGAACGCGCACCAGCGCTGAGCGGTTGGCCGCGCCCCACGAGGCCGCGGTCGGGGCTTCACCGCCGTGAACCAGGCGCTTGTAGGAGTTCACCCACTGGTTGGTGACGGCGCTGATCTCGCTGGCGTGCTCAAGGATGCCTGCGATGAAGGACTTGGCCACGTCGGACAGCTGCAGCGGGTCGTCGGGGCTGTGGAAGGCGTTGGTGTCGCCTTCGAACAGGCTCATGTGTGTGTGCATCGCCGAGCCGGGGTGCTCGCCGAACGGCTTCGGCATGAACGACGCCCGCACGCCGTCGGCCAGGGCGACCTCCTTGACCAGGTAGCGGAAGGTCATCACGTTGTCGGCCATGGACAACGCGTCGGCGTAGCGCAGGTCGATCTCCTGCTGGCCGGGCGCGCCCTCGTGGTGGCTGAACTCCACCGAGATGCCCATCTGCTCCAGCGCCTCGATGGCGTGGCGGCGGAAGTTGGGGGCCGAATCGTGCACGGCCTGGTCGAAGTAGCCGCTGTTGTCGGCCGGCACCGGCACTGACCCGTCGTCCGGGCCGGGTTGCAGCAGGAAGAACTCGATCTCGGGGTGTACGTAGCAGGTGAAGCCTAGGTCGCTGGCCTTGGCGAGCTGCCGGCGCAGCACGTGCCGCGAGTCTGCCCACGACGGTGAGCCGTCCGGCATGGTGATGTCGCAGAACATGCGCGCCGAGTAGTGCTTGCCGGCGCTGGTGGTCCAGGGCAGTACCTGGAAGGTGGACGGATCAGGCCGTGCCACGGTGTCGGACTCCGAGACACGGGCGAAGCCCTCGATCGAAGAGCCGTCGAAACCGATGCCCTCTTCGAAGGCACCTTCGAGTTCGGCGGGCGCGATCGCTACCGATTTGAGGTAGCCGAGGACGTCGGTGAACCACAACCGAACGAACCGGATATCGCGTTCCTCCAGGGTGCGCAGCACGAATTCCTTCTGGCGGTCCATGAGCGCAGCGTAGGCATCGGCTGTTAATTCTGTGTTACGGGCCTGCAAGGAGTTAGCAGGAGAGGTCGCCGGGAGAGCCCTGGGTGACGAAGAAGTTCAGTACCGCGGTGTCGACGCACGCGTTCCCGTTGAACACCACGGTGTGTTGGGTGCCCGTGAACGTGATGAGCGCCGCGTCCATTTGCCGGGCCAGTTCCACCCCGGCCTGATACGGCGTGGCCGGGTCGCCGGTGGTGGACACCACCACGACCTTGCCCGGTCCGGGCCCGGTGACCGGGTGCGGTGACGACGTCGCGGGCACCGGCCACAGCGCGCAGATGTCGCGCGGCGCGTATCCGGTGAACTGGCCGTAGGACATGAACGGGGCGGCAGCACGGGTCCGTTGATCCGCGTCGGCCCACACGGCCGGGTCGGTGGGGAACGGCGTGTCGACGCACCGGATCGCGGTGAATGCGTCCTGCATGTTCTGGTAGTGCCCGGCTTCGTCGCGGCGCCAGTAGTCGTCGGCGAGCAGCAGCAGGTCACCGGCGTCGGTGCCGCGCGTCAATCCGAGCAGCCCGCTCGTCAGGTACGGCCAGTATCGCGCCGAGTACAGGGCGTTGCCGGTGCCGGTGATCGTGTCGGCGTAGCCGAGTCCACGCGGGTCCGCGGTGGGGTGTGGCGTCGTCACCAGTGGATCCACGAGCCGTTGGTACCGGCTGACGAACTGGGCAGGGTCGGTGCCCAGAGGACAGTCGGCTGACGTCGCGCATTCCGCAGCGTAGGTGTCGAACGCCTTCTGGAAGCCGGCGAGCTGGCGGACGTTCTTGGTGATCGGATCCAGGCTCGGGTCGATCGCGCCGTCGAGCACCATCGTGCGCACCCGGTTCCCGAACTGTTCGGCGTACGCGCCGCCCAGTTCGGTGCCGTAGGAGAAGCCCAGATAGTTGATCTGTTCCTCCCCCAGCGCGGCCCGCACCGCATCCATGTCCCGCACGGCGGAGGCGGTGCCGACATTGGCCAGGAACGGTGCGCCCATGCGGTCGAGGCATTGCTGCGCGAACTGGCGGTAGACGTCTTCGATGTGGGCGACCCCGGCCGGGCTGTAATCGGCCATCGGCTCGCGGCGGTAGGCGTCGATCTCGGAGTCGGTTCGGCAGCGCAGTTCCGGGGTGGAATGCCCGACGCCGCGCGGATCGAAGCCGACCAGATCGAAATGATCGGTGAGTGGGGAGCCGGCCAGCGCGGCACCCATGCCGGCGACGGTGTCCACCGCCGAGGCTCCGGGGCCGCCCGGGTTGATGAACAGGGAGCCGATCCGCTCACCACTGGCCGGAATCCGGATGACGGCCAATTGTGCTTGTGCGCCTTGGGGGTCCGGGGAATTCCAATCGATCGGAACAGCGACCGTGCTGCACTGCGCCATCGGAATCCGTGCCGGATCTTGCACCCATTGAGCGCAACTTCCCCACTCCGGCCCGGATTCCGGCGCAGCAGCCGCGACGGGGACGGCGACCGGGCACACCACCGCGGATGCGCTGAGCAGAGTCACCGCAAGAGCTCTCGCCGCCCGCCTGCCCGCCCACCACACGGCAGTCATGGTCGCACGGCGGCCACCGCCGGGTCTGCGCCTGAGGCCGACCAGAGATCGGCCGGAGACCAACCGGTGACCTTGACGGTCGGACCGGTCAGCAACGGGTTCCGGGCGGGGGCACCGTCACGTCGACGAGGTAGGTCGCGGCGATGTCGTCGATGCACTTGTTGCCCTGGAACACCACCGTGTGCTGGGTGCCCTCGAAGGTCACCAGGGTGCCGCCGAGTTGGCGGGCCAGGTCGACGCCCGCCTGGTATGGCGTCGCCGGGTCGTTGGTGGTCGAAACCACCAGGGTCGGAGGCAGGCCCTTCACCGAGATCTCGTGCGGCTTGCTGGTAGGCGGTACCGGCCAGAACGCGCAGGTGCCCATGGGCGCATGTCCGGTGAACTCGCCATAGCTCATGAACGGGGCCACCTCACGGGCCCGCCGGTCCTCTTCGACGACGGTGGCCCGGTCGGTGATCGCGGGCTTGTCCACGCAGTTGACCGCGACGCGGACGTCGGTCGAATTGTTGTAGTGGCCCTTGGCATCTCGACCCATGTAGAGGTCTGCCAACGCCAGCATGACATCCCCGTTGCCGTTCTTGAGTCCGGTCAGGCCCTCGGTGAGGTGCCGCCACAGATTCGGCGAGTACAGCGGCAGGATGGTGCCGACGGTGGCGTCGCTGTAGCCCAGCCCGCGCTGATCGCGGGTCTTGGCGGGGTGCTCCACCAGCGGGTCGATCAGGCTCTTGTACACCTCGACGGCCTTGGCCGGATCGGTGCCCAGCGGGCAGTCGGGGTTCTTGGTGGTGCAGTCCGTGGCGTAGTTGTCGAAGGCCTTCTGGAACGCCGCGGCCTGGCGGATGTCCTCTTCCACCGGATCGGCATTGGGGTCGACGGCACCGTCGAGGATCATCGCGCGGACCTTCTGCGGGAACTGCTCGGCGTAGGTGGCGCCGATGCGGGTGCCGTACGAGTAGCCGAGGTAGGTCAGCTTGTCGTCACCGAGGGCCGCGCGGATGGCATCCAGATCCTTGGCGACGTTCTCGGTGCCGACGTTCTCCAGGAACTCCTTGCCCATCTTGTCGACGCAGCGCTGAACGAACTTCTTGGTCTCGTTCTCCAGGTGCTCGACGCCCTCGGGGGTGTATTCCACCGTCGGATCGGCACGCAACCGGTCGTTGTCCTCGTCGGAGTTGCACCACACCGCAGGTGTGGAGGATCCGACACCGCGCGGATCGAACCCGACGATGTCGAAGCGGTCCTTGACCGACTGCGGCAGGCCCGACAGCAGGGAGACGGCCGATTCCACGCCGGATTCGCCAGGGCCGCCGGGGTTGATCACCAGCGAGCCGATCTTCTGGCCCGCGGCAGGGAATCGGATCATCGCCAGGCGGGCGACGTCGCCGTCAGGTTTCGAATAGTCGACCGGCACCGACAGCATCCCGCATTCGGCGTTGTCGGGGATCTGCACGTGGTCCCCGGAGCCGGCGTTGCACGGCAGCCATTGCACCGGCGTGCCGGGCCGCGGAACGGCGATCTTGGCCTGGCCGTCGACCACCTGGGTGCAGCCCGCCGCGGCCACCGCCGTCATCGCCAGCAGCGCGCCGAACCTCATCCTGAACTTCATGGCTGACCATGCTGCCATGACACGACATCGCCGCAGGCCGGGCCTGGTCACGAGGTGCCCCGACGCTATCGGGTAGCGGCAAGGAGTTCGTCGAGCGCGACGTGGAAGTCGTCGGCCATATCCCACAGGTCAGGCAGCAGATCCGGGCAGGACATGATGCCGACGTCGAGCTTGCCGGTCAGCGACATCACGGTGATGTTGAGACCGGATCCGTGGAAGATCGGGCCCAGCGGGTACATGGCCTTGACCTCACACCCCAGTAGGTAAAGCGGGTCCTGCGGCCCGGGCACGTTCGAGATGACGAGGTTGTGGACGGGTTTGGCTCCCGACAGCCGGCTGGCCGCGTACACCCGCATCGCGGCACCGAACACCGCCGGTGCCGCGAACTGGGTCCAGTCCTGGAGCAGCGTCGCGCCGATCGCGGAACTGTGTTGCTTGGCAACCGAATTCGATGCCGAGATGGCGCGCAGCCGCTCAGCCGGATCCTCGATGTTGGTTTCGAGTTTGGAGAACATCCCCGACACCTGATTGCGGCCGGGCCGGTCGGAGCGGTCGTGCACCGATACCGGCACCATCGCGACCAGCGAGCTTTCCGGCAGTTCACCGCGGTCGTGCAGGAAGGTGCGCAGCACGCCGGACACCAGCGCCATCACGACGTCGTTGACCTTGACGTCGAAGTGGTTCTTGACGGTCTTGATGTCCTCAAGGTCCAACTGGGCGAACGCCACGCTGCGCTGACCGGTGATGTTGGTGTTGAACGCGGTCTTCGGCGCGTTGAACGGGGCCGCCATCGCCTGCCCGTTGATTGCCCGGCGCACCGTGTCGATGACCGTGCTCGCGGTGGTGGGCAGCACGTTGGCCAGCTTCAGTGGCCGGGTCACAAACCTGAGTGCACCGCTGATGGCGATCTCGGCGCCAGTGGCGTCGCCTACGCCGTCGACCGGATCCGGAGGCGGTGCGTCCGCCACGGTGGTGCACAGCTGCGACATCAGGTTGGCGCCGGTCACCCCGTCGACGCCGGAGTGATGCACCTTCGTCATCAGCGCCAATCGGCCTCCGGCCTGGGCGTCGGTGCCCGCGACGTTCTCGATCACCCACATCTCCCACAATGGCCGGGTCCGGTCCAACGGAAGCGACGCGATGTGTCCGCAGATCTCGGACAGCTCGGCCCGCCCACCGGGCCCGGGCAGGCCGATCCGGTGCAGGTGCCGGTTGACGTCAAAGTCCTTGTCTTCCACCCGCACCGGGTGGTCGAGATTGAACCGGCTGTCGGCCAGCTTCTCCCGGAATTGCGGCATCGCCTTGATCGTGAGGGAAAGCGCGTCACGCATCCGGTCGAAGGTGTAGCCGCCCGGCATGGTCGAGCTGTCGAGTTCGAGCACCGAGCACACGTGCATGGGCTGCGCGGCAGTTTCGAGGTACAGGAAGCTGGCGTCGAGTCCGCTGAGCCGTTGCATGCCGCTGATGTTAGGGCTCCGCGCACAAACTGTGAGGAAATCCACTCGAACGTCGCTTTGGCCTTCATTACGTGCAGTGGCAGACTTGCATTTGTCAGCCGAACCCGGGGACCGCAGAGCGGCCTCGAGGATCGAACCGACCATCACAAGGGACGACGATGTCTGAACAGTCTGTTTATGGTGCTTCCGATTCTGTCGAAGCCAAGCCGCGCACCAAGGTCCGCACGCTCACACTGCAGAAGTGGAAGTCCGAAGGCCACAAGTGGGCGATGCTCACGTGTTACGACTACTCCAGCGCACGGGTATTCGACGAGGCCGAGATTCCGGTACTGCTGGTCGGCGACTCCGCCGCAAACGTGGTCTACGGCTACGACACCACCGTGCCGATCTCGATCGATGAGCTGATCCCGTTGGCCCGCGCGGTCGTCAAGGGCGCCCCGCACGCCCTGGTGATCGCCGACCTGCCGTTCGGCAGCTACGAGAGCAGCCCCACCCAGGCCCTGGCGACCGCCACCCGCTTCATGAAGGAGACCGGCGCGCAGGCCATCAAGCTCGAGGGTGGTGAGCGGATGGCCGATCAGATCGCAACTCTGTCCGCCGCGGGCATCCCGGTGGTCGCGCACATCGGCTTCACGCCGCAGAGTGTCAACGGGCTGGGCGGGTTCCGCGTGCAGGGTCGCGGCGACGCCGCCGAGCAGACCATTCACGACGCGATCGCCGTGCAGGAAGCCGGTGCCATCGCGGTCGTGCTGGAGATGGTGCCCGCCGAGTTGGCCACGCAGATCACCGGCAAGTTGACCATCCCCACCGTCGGCATCGGGGCCGGCCCCAACTGCGATGCCCAGGTGCTCGTCTGGCAGGACATGGCCGGGCTCACCAGTGGCAAGACCGCCAAGTTCGTGAAGCGCTTCGGTGACGTAGGCGGCGAACTGCACCGGGCCGCAACGCAGTACGCCCACGACGTGGCGTCCGGGGTGTTCCCGGCCGAAGAGCACTCTTACTGATCTCTCCCCCGCCGAGATCAACGAAAGCGTCGCTGGAGAACGGATTCAGCGACGTTTTTGTTGATCTGGCGGTGCGTTGATCCGTGTGACGATTGGGTGTGTGAACAGCGACCAGGACAAGCCCTCTGACCGGACCGCACCGAGTCGAATTGCGTCATTCTCCGCCGGCGCCGCCATTGTCCTGCTGTTGTCGGCGATTGCACTGGCAGTCTGGAGTCGCCTCGACGCCAAGTTCGGTGTAGTCGGCGATGCCGCGCCCCCTTCGGGCGTCGACGAGCATCCGTGGAACTCGGCCACATTCCTTTCTGTGTCGGCAGCCGTCGTCGCCGTAGTGCTTCTGATCCCGCTCCAGCGCACTCTGCGGCCGCGGACAGCCGCCACGCCACCCCGTTGGGGTTCCGTGGGTGTGGTGGCGATCTGCGCGCTCGTGTTCCTCGCCGCGTTCAGCACCGGCGTGCCTGGCCACTTCCGCGATGTCATGAGTGAAGGCCCCATCACGGTGGCGCTGCCGGCGGCGGTGGGCGCCTGGGTGCTTGCCATCGCCGGTGCAGTCGCCACGGTGTTCGCGGGCTTCGGGCTGCCCTGGTGGACTCGACGCGTGAAGTCGGCGCTGGTGGTCGGTGTCGTCGTCGCGGTCGTGCTGTCCGGCGCGGTGACCGTCGCCGCGGGGTTCGCCGGTAACGACTCCAGATTCATCGACGCGACCACAGCGGATCGAGTCGACATTCCGCCGTACCCGACCGCGCTCGGTCAGCACAGATTCAGCGTGAAATTACCTGGGGCGCTCAGCACCTCCGCTGCACCCCAGTACCAAATCTGGCCTGCGGGAGCGGGTTTCGTGCTCACTCACGCCGGAGCCGTCACCGCGTACGGTGCAGACGGCCAAGAGCGTTGGCATTACCGCCGAACCGGCCCGGGGCCAGCTGCCATGTCGGCGCGAATCTACGACGAGGGCGCCACCGTAGTGGTCGCGGATCTCGGTGCAGCACCGTCTGACTCCCGACATCCCGAATACGTTCTCGTGGGCCTCGACGCGACCACCGGGCACCGCCTGTGGACGCGACGAAATGCGCGATTGACGTCGGCATTCCTCAGCAAATCGGGACTGTATGACCCCAGTCCGTTCCTCATCTACCGCACCGAAGAGACCTGGACCCGGTTCGATGCCCGCACCAGTCGACCAATGTGGTCAGTGGCCAATCCCAGTGGCGACTGTAAGGAGCAACGCACGGCCGATACCGGCAACCGGCTCGCCTCACTGCTGTGGTGCGAGCGCGAGAAGGACGGCCATCGCGTGGTGGACCAGAAAATCCTCGCGGTCGATCCGCAGAACGGTGAGAAGTTCTGGGAGCACACGTACTTGCCAGACGTATCCCTCGATGACGATTCCTGGCGCGACTATTCGGTGTACCCGTACCCGACCGGCTCGGCTGGGCTCTACCTAAGGGTCGATGCGAACGACCCACACCGCGCTAACGATTTCTACGTCGATCCGGGCAGGAAACTCATCGTGCCGCTGCAACCGCCTCTGGCGGCACAACCGACACCGGCTCCGGCTGAGGACTTTCTGGTCAGTCACCTCGCATACAAACGCACATGGGACGTGCTGTCGGTGTACGGCAGCGACGGAACACCGAAATGCACCACTACGACCCCGCTAGAAGCCGCGGGCTCGCTACTGCCGGACCGCCGGCAGACCGACGTGGGCTATGTGGCGTTGCGCGATGGCTTCGTGGTCTACGACTACGGCCCGGACTTCAGGTACGACGAACATTCGTTCTTGCGGATGTTCAGCAACACAACGTGTCAGCCGGTGTCCGAAGTCCCCTTCGACGCGATCCTCGGACTGGTGGCCGCGCCCGGCGTCTTGTTGGCACTACGCCAGGACGTTCCCGACATGGAGACCGTGGTGATCGAGGGCTACGCCTGAGCTTTCACGGCCAGAGCTTCTAGGCGAAGTCGGGCTTGCGCTTGGCCAGGAACGCGTCGACGCCCTCGCGGCCGTCGGCGGAGTTGGCCCGCTCGGCGATGAAGCGCCCTTCAGCAGCCATCTGCTCTTCGAGGCTGTTCTTGAACGAGGACACCAGCAGCGACTTGACCGCACCGTTGGATCCGCCGGACCCGGCGGCCACCTGCTCGGCAAGTTTGGCGGCACGCGCGGCCAGTTCGTCGCCCGCGACCACCTCGGTGACCAGTCCCCACTCCTGTGCCTCGGCGGCCGTGAGCGTGCGGTTGGTGAGGATGAGTTCCTGTGCCCGGCGCAGGCCGACGAGCCGCGGCAGGTGATAGGACGCGCTGCCGTCGGGGCTCAGGCCCACCTTCGTGTAGGCCATGGTGAAGGTGGCGGATTCGGCGGCCAGGACCAGGTCGCCGGTCACCGCGAGGCTGAACCCGGCGCCGGCCGCGGTGCCGTTGACCGCGGTGATCAGCACGGCATCCATCCGGGCGAACGATGAGATGGCCTGGTGCAGGTCGTCGGCGACGCCCTTGATGAAGCGGCCCCGGTCGGGCGCGGTGGCGAACGATTTGAGGTCGCCACCCGCGCAGAAGAACCGGCCCGCACCGGTCAGCACCACGACCTTGGTGGCGGGCGTGTCGCAGCGCCGCGCGGCGTCGGCCAGTTCGCGAGTCATGGTGTCGTTCATGCCATTCGCGGCGTCCGGGCGGTTCAGCGTGATGTACGCGACGGCTCCGGACTGTTCGAACGAGATGGCTTCATAGGTGGGCTCGGTCACGGCCCGAACTCTAGCGGGCCGGGGTTTGCGGCGGTCGCACCCCCAGTCGGGCCGCGGTGGCAGTCACCAGCGGACTGAAGTCGCCGTCGAACCCGAGGATCCGAAGCGCCGCCTCCGCAATCACCCAGGGCTGCGCGGGCGTGCCCTCGACCTCGTCGGAGCGGGTGTTGACGACCGATTCGACCAACCGGAACGGCAGGTCGGCGGCCGCGGGTGGACCCTCGCACTCGGCGATCACCGCCTCTGACAACCTGCGATACACCTCGCGAAGCTCGGCGCGCCGTTGCCGGAACGGCGCGAACCGGTCGGTCCGGAGCTCGGGAAGCAGATAGAGGGCACCCAGATTCCACCGTCCCGCACACAACTGGCGTGCATCGGCGACGGCGAGGATGTGCAGGCGTTGTGTCGCCGTACCTGCGCCGTCGAGCAGTTCGGCACCCAGGCGCAAGGCCTCGTCGACGGTGCCTGCCAGCAGGGCGTCGAGGATGTCGTCCTTGGTGGCGAAATGGTGGTACAGCGAGGCCTGTCGCACCCCGACCTCGTCGGCGATCCGCCGGGTCGACGTGCTGGCGTAGCCGTGGTTGGTGAACAGCTCGGCGGCGGCGTCGAGGATCTGTTCGCGGGCAGTCGTGCCCGGTCGCCGCGGCCGCTCCAGCCGCGGGCGTCCGCGCCCGGCACTGGCGTTCGCCGGTGTCGTCTCAGCCCCCATGCCAGCAACAGTAAGAGACGTCTGCGGACCTGACCGACAGCGCGGTCGGGACAGCGCCAAGTCTTGATGTTGCTGTGACCGGACACCGGTCGTGGCACCCACCCAGATATGGCACGCTGGTGCCATCCGATCTCCCGCCTCCGGTGCACAGCGAAGGTGACTATGGCTCCCGGCAAATCCAAGACCGCGAGATACACCGAAATCGAGCGGAAGTTCGCCGTCACCGAGGACACCGTCTCGCCCTCGTTCGAGGGTTTGTCGGCCGTGACCGAGGTGGAGCACACCCCGACCCAACATCTGGATGCGGTGTACTTCGACACCCCCGATCGCGACCTGGCCGCGCACCGCATCACGTTGCGGCGCCGCACCGGCGGCAGCGACGCGGGCTGGCACCTGAAGCTCCCGGCCGGGGTCGACACCCGCACCGAGGTCCGCACCCCGCTGGGCGCGGGGACCGACACGGTGCCCGAGGATCTGCGCGACATCGTGCTGGCGATCGTCCGGGATCGTCCGCTGGCCCCGGTGGCCCGGATCAGCACCGAACGCAGCGTCGAGGTACTGCACGGGACGGACGGCGTCGCACTCGTCGAATTCTGTGATGACCGGGTGACCGCTTCGGCCGTTGAGGGCGAAGAACAGAGCTGGCGGGAGTGGGAGCTGGAGCTGCTCACCGCCGATGTGCCCGACGACCTGATGGATCGGCTGTCGAACCGGCTGGCGGATGCCGGCGCGGAACCGGCCGGGCACGGTTCGAAGCTGGCCAAAGTCCTCGGTACCGACCAGGTCCCGGCCCCGACTCCCCCGGCCGATCCGGTACACCGGGCCATCGCGGAGCAGATCGACGCACTGCTGGAGTGGGACCGCGCGGTACGTGCGGACGCCTACGACTCGGTGCATCAGATGCGGGTGACGACCCGCAAGATCCGCAGTCTGCTGCAGGAGTCCAAGGACTCCTTCGGACTCGATGACGACGGCTGGGTGCTCGACGAGCTGCGGGCGCTGGCCGCCGTCCTGGGTGTGGCCCGTGATGCCGAGGTGCTGGGCGAGCGCTATCAGCGCGCGCTGGACGAGATGCCCGCCGAGCTGGTCCGCGGCCCGGTGCGCCAGCGTCTGGTCGAGGGTGCCAACCGCCGCTACACCGCCGGCTGGCGACGTTCCCTGTTGGCGATGCGGTCGCAGCGCTACTTCCGGCTGCTGGACTCACTGGAAGAGTTGGTCAGTGCCGAGCAGGCGGAATCCGCGGACTCTGCAAAGTCTTCGGTGAGTATCGACGCCGCGTACAAGCGGGTACGCAAGGCGGCCAAGACCGCTGCGGCGGTGGCTGCCGAAGATGCCAGCGCTGAGGAGAAGGATGAGGCGCTACACCGGATCCGCAAGGGCGCCAAGCGGCTTCGTTACACCGCGGCTGCGACCGGGGCGGACAAGGTGTCCGATCGGGCGAAGAGCATCCAGACCCTGCTGGGCGACCACCAGGACAGCGTGGTGAGCAAGGCACATCTGAGCACCCAAGCCGATGCCGCACATGCCGCCGGTGAGGACACCTTCACCTACGGGCTGCTCTATCAACAGGAGCACGACGCCGCCCAGCAGTCCCGGGCGTTGTTGGACGACGCGCTGAAGAAGCTGGCCAAGGCGGTGCGCAAGGCCCACTAGGGGGCTGGGGGCGAACGAGTTGGCCTGTAAGCCGGATTCTGTGCTGGCCCTCCCGTTGCCAGGAGGGTCAGTGGCGACCATCCATCTGGACACACCGTTGCCGGGTGCCTCGAGCGGCCTACCCGCAGGCTCGGGCGAGCAGCCCTCGAACGCCTGCGCGGCCGCAACCAGGTTGCGGCCTTCTTGGCCTTGCTTCGGGTGGGGTTTGCCTAGCCACCCCGGTCACCCGGGGTGCTGGTGCGCTCTTACCGCACCGTTTCACCCTTACCCCTGGCCGCAAGGGCTCAGGTGGCGGTCTGTTTTCTGTGGCACTTTCCCGCGAGTCGCCTCGGATTGCCGTTAGCAATCACCCTGCTCTGTGAAGTCCGGACTTTCCTCGACACCCGAAGGTGCCGCGGCCGCCCAGCCAACTCGTTCGCGCTGGTCAGACTACCCTCAAAATCATGGCTCAGGTGCCACCGGCACGATATTTGCTCCGCGCGAAGGATCTGGCGGACGCCCGCTACGCGGATCCGATCACCGTCGACGACCTTGCCGCGGCGGCCGGCTTGTCCCGTGCGCATTTCAGCCGCATGTTCACCCGCACCTTCGGCGAGTCTCCGCGCGCCCATCTGCAGAGCCGGCGCCTGGAGCGGGCTGCGGCACTGCTGCGCAACACCGACCGCTCGGTGGCGGACATCTGCGTGATGGTCGGCCTGCACAGCGTGGGGTCGTTCACCACAAGTTTCGCTCGCGTGTACGGCAAGCCTCCGGCGGCCTATCGCGCCGGCCTGCCGCCTGCGATGCTGCGCGCCCCGGTGCCCAGTTGCATTCTGGCGCGCGATACCCGGCGCGCGCACACCGGACGGGCCAAGACAGCACAAACGGAGAAGACGGCCGGGCCGGAGCGGACGTAGCGTCTGCTCATGATGAAAATCGCTTACACGCATCTGTGGGTTCACGATCAGGAAGTCGCGTTGAAGTTCTGGACCGAGAAGGTGGGAATGGAAGTGCGCGAAGATGTTTCGTTTCCGGAGGAGATGGGCAACTTCCGGTGGGTCACGGTCGGCCCGCCGGGACAGGAGGACGTCGGCATCGTGCTGATGGCTGTGCCCGGCGAGCCCGTGATGGATGAAACGACCCGCAAGCAAGTCCAGGAGCTGACCGCAAAGGGCTTCGCCGGCACGGTGTTTCTGACCACCGACGACTGCCAGAAGAGCTACGAGGAGCTCACTGCCCGCGGCGTCGAGTTCACCGAGCCGCCCAATCAGATGCCCTACGGCATCGACTCCGGATTCCGTGACCCGTCGGGCAACAGCATCCGACTGACCCAACGCACGGACTGAACCGCAGTGACTAAGCCGCGGGCGCGCAGCGCGCGAACTCGATCGCGACCCGCAGCTCGGTCACGCTGTCGTACCTCTCGATGGGCCCGGGTGGCGGCGGGGCGGTGGACCGGTAGACCGCGCCGGTCGGGGTGACGAATTCGGCTGTGTGCACACCGTTCTCGTCACTGGTCGTCACTCTCCACCCGGGTGATTCTTTGACGTAGTTGCACCGTTCACACTCGCCGAGAGCGTTGCGTGCACTGGTGGGACCACCCCGGGCATGCGGCTGGGCGTGGTCGTAATGGCGGATCGGGGCGTCGCAGTAGGGGGTTCTGCAGGTCTGGTCCCGCAATCCGATGAATTGGGCCAGCGCCTTGGGAAACAGCCGCGACCGTGACTCCATCGCCACCAGCGCCCCGGATTTCGGGTGTCGGTAGAGCCGCCGCAGGGTGGCCCGCGACCGCTCGTCGGCCACCGCGTCACTCACGAGGGAACGGGCCACCGACGCCGGCACCGGTCCGTATCCCTCGACCACGGCCGGATTCTCGTCTTCCCCGACCAGAGTCTGGTCGGAGAGCAACAGATTCACCGCCACCGGCTCGGGCACCGTGGCGGGGCGGCCGGTCACCCGCTCCGCCACGGTGTCGGCCATCACCTGGCCGCGCGTCCGGCCGTCGAACGTCGTATCAGCGCTGCGTTTGAGCGCCGCATACACGCCCACGCCCTTCTGCACCGGCAACAACACCGTCAGCCGCGCCATGCAGTCCGGCGCGGGCCGGATCCAGACATCTCGATCCTCCGCTGCCTTCGCCATCCGGTCGACGAATGCCTGAGGATCCAGCCGGTAGGCGATCTTCCTGGCTTCCGCCTCGATCCGCCCGTTTCCCAGACCGTCAAGCTTGGTGACATCGCCACACATCTCGGCATCCAGCGCCCGGCGATCCTCGACCGTCAGGCATGCCGACTCCCGCACGATCAAAGTCGCCCGCCATTCCGACAGCACACCGGACTCCAGCGCCGCCAACGTGTGCGGCATCTCGTACACCAACGCCTTGGCGAACCCGAGATGCCGACTGCCACACGTCGGCGAATCATGGCGGGCCAGCGCGATCTCCGAGGCCACCCCACGACCTCGTTTGGCCCTCGGCACCCGCGCCGCCGCCTCGTCGGCCCGGCGCTTCTCGTCCAACAAGGCCGCGCACCGGGCCTGGCCGGCGGCCGCAGCCGACTTGGCCCGTTCGAGTTCCTCGATGCGCCGATGCAACTCGGCCTCATCGGCATGTGGGTTGACCTGCGCCAAACCCGCAATATCGAACATACATTCGACTATGCCACACGGGTACGACAAGTCGATTCAGCCCAAACGACGCAACACCATCACGTTGTCGATCAAGGTGCCGGGTTGCCCATCGGGACCGGTCGCCTCCCGCTCGTCGGCACCCACCCGAACCCGTTCCCATTGCGCGTCGTCGAGGCTCAGCGAGTCGACCACCTCGTCGGCGCTGGGGAACGGAAATTTCCGGACATGCTCGGGAGCCCAGGGCGGCGCAGCCCCGTGATCGACAACGACCAGCAGGCCGCCGTCGGCCACAGTACCGGCGGCGCGACGCAGCATCGCGGCACGGTCCATGCCGATCGGCGACTGCAGGAACTGGGCGGAGACGAGGTCGAAGCGACCGTCCGGAAGGCTCTCGGACAGGTCGTGGCGTTCGAACGTGATCCGTTCCGCCACACCACGTTCCCGCGCCTCGGCCGCGGCCCGGGCGAGCGCGGTTTCGGAGACGTCGACTCCCGTGACCTCCCAGCCGTGTTCGGCCAGCCAGACGGCGTCGCCCCCCTCACCGCAGCCCAGATCGAGAGCCCGGCCCGCGGGCAGGCCCTCGGCGATCTTCGCCAGCTGAGCATTGACCCGGCCGCTCCAGATGCGGCCGCGCTGCCCGTAATGCCGTTCCCAGTACTGGGCAGTGACGGCCGTCTGCGCGGGCCACGGCGGCACCGGCAGTCCGACGTCTTCGCCGAGCAGGTGCTGCACGACGGCGGCGCCGGCCTGGCTGCCCGATGCGACAGCCGCGGCCACCTGGGGCATCTGGGCACTCAGGTCACCCGCGGCGAACAAGCCCGGCACCGAGGTGCGTGCGAACCCGTCAACGAGCAGCGCATCGGCGGCGATCGGCCCGGGCGCCGAGACCGCCCCGAGTTGCGCGGCCAGCGGCGAGCGCTGGTGCAGTGTGGCGGCGACGAGCGCACCGCGCCTGGCCAGCCGGGTGCCATCGGCGAATTCGACCGCTTCGAGTTCACCGTCGCGGGCGACGAAGCCGGCGATCGAACGGTCGTCGACACTGATTCCGGCCGCGTCCAGCTGCTTGACCTGTGCGTCGTCCAGCCCACTGTCCCCGTTCGTCAATACGACCAGATCCTCGGTCCAGCCGCGCATCATCAGCGCCGAGTGCACCGCACGGTCGCCCTGGGCAATCACGGCGACCGGCGCGTCGCGCATCTCCCAGCCGTGGCAGAACGGGCAGTGGAAAACCGAGCCGCCCCAGAGGCCTTCGAGCCCCGCGATGTTCGGCGCGCGGTACTCCATGCCGGTGGCCAACAGCATCGTCCTCGCCTGCTCGCGGGTTCCGTCGGCCAGCTCGAGGGCGAATCCGGGCTCACCACGTACGACTTCGCCGGTGCGCACCTCCACGGTGGGGTAGGCAGCCAACTCGGCGCGGCCTGCCGCATAGAGGTCGGCAGGCGGACGGCCGTCACTGCCCAGCAGACCACCGATGCCGGGTGCGGCCAGGTTGCTCTGATTCCCCGCGTCGACGAGCAGCACGCGCCGGCGGGCCCGGCCCAGCACCAGCGCCGCACTCAGTCCGGCCGCCCCACCACCGACGATTACGCAGTCCCAAACATTCTCCATGACTTCGAGCTTGCCCAATCACATGGCAAAGTGCCAAGCTAATTTGCCATGGAGGCAAACGCAGCCGATCCGGCCGACATCGACGCCCTGGTCCGCAGCCGGCTTCGTGAGTTGCGCGCCCAACGCGGGCTCACCCTGGAAGATGTTGCGCGCCGCGCCCAGATCGACGTATCGACGCTGAGCCGGCTGGAATCGGGCAAGCGCCGACTCGCCCTGGACCACCTACCCCGACTGGCCGCCGCGCTGTCGGTCACCACCGACGAGTTACTGCGCGCGCCACAGGCCGAGGATCCCCGGGTCACCGGCAGCTCACACACCCACCACGACATCACCTACTGGCCGTTGACCCGGCAGGGCCCGGCGTCCGGGCTGCACGCCTACAAGATCCGGATCAGTGCCAAGCGCCGCAAGCCACCCGCCGAATTCCCGGTCCACGAAGGACGCGACTGGATGTACGTGTTGTCGGGCCAATTGCGCCTGATCCTCGGCGAGCAGGACTTCGTCGTCAAACCCGGTGAGGCCGTGGAGTTCTCGACCTGGACCCCGCACTGGTTCGGGGTCATCGACGGACCGGTCGAGGCGATCACGATCTTCGGCCCGCACGGCGAACAATTACACCTGCACGCCTGACCTACAGGTATGCGGTCTGGTTCACCAACCGCACCGAAGATCCACCGTCGCCGTAGAACTCGGCGATCGACAGCGAAGCCAGATCCAGGTGCAGCCGGTACAGGATGCCCTCCCCCGCATCGAGCGCCAGCCGCAGGATCGTCTTGATCGGGGTCACGTGCGAGACCACCAGAACCGTTGCCGCGCCGTACTCGGCGACGATCCGGTCGCGGGCCCGACCGACACGGTGCGCCACCGCATCGAAGCTCTCGCCACCGGGCGGCTCGACGCTGGTGTCACGCAGCCAGCGCCGGTGCAGTTCCGGATCCCGTTGCGCGGCTTCGGCGAACGTCAGTCCTTCCCACGCGCCGAAGTCGGTCTCGATCAGGTCATCGTCGACACGGACGTCGACGCCGAGCGCCTTGGCCGCCGCCGCTGCGGTCTCATAGGCCCGCTCCAGCGGCGAGCTGACCACCGCCGCGACACCCCCGCCGGCGCCCAGATACCGCGCAGCAGCGTCGGCCTGCCTGCGCCCCTCCTCGGTCAGCACCGGGTTCCCGCGGCCCGAATAGCGCCGGGCGATGGACAATTCGGTCTGACCGTGCCGCAGCAGCAACAGCCGCGTGGGAGCGCCGGTCGCACCGGTCCAACCCGGCGCCGACAGCGCAGCCTTCTCGGCCTGCACGGGCTCCTTGGCCGGCTCGGGCGCAGGCTGCTCGGTGAGAATGCCTGCCGCAGCGTCCATGGCTTCGTTCGCCAGCCCGTCGGCATGGCTGTTGCGTTCGCGCGGAATCCACGTGTAGCTGGCCCGGTCGAAGCCCGCGGCCAGCTCAGCCGCCCGGCGCTGCAGAGGAATCAGGTCGGGATGCTTGACTTTCCAGCGTCCCGACATCTGTTCGACGACGAGCTTGGAATCCATCGACACTGCCACCTCGTCCGCGCCCAGCTCGGTAGCGGCCTCCAAACCGGCGATCAGGCCGCGGTATTCGGCGACGTTGTTGGTGGCGCGGCCGATCGATTCCTTACGTTCGGCCAGTATTGCGGTGTGTTCGGCGTCGAACACCACCGCGCCGTAGCCCGCCGGTCCCGGATTTCCCCGGGATCCGCCGTCGGCCTCGACGAGAACCTTCACTGCTTGAACCTCAGCAGGATCGCTCCGCACTCGGGGCAGCGCAGCACGTCATCCTCGGCCGCCGCAGCGATCCGGGCGCTCTCACCGCGGTCGATCTCGATCCGGCAAGCGCCGCAGCGCCGGCCCTGCAGCAACCCGGCACCTGCCCCGCCTCGGGAGCGCAGGCGTTCGTAGAGACCGACGAGCTCAGGATCGATCAGACCGACGAGTCCTTCGCGGCGGGTCACCGCCTGGTGCTTGGCCTGGTCGATCTCCACCAATGCCGCGTCACGGGCCTGCTGTGCCGACGACAGCGCGGCCTGAAGGTCATCGATGCGCTGCATCGCTTCGGCCTGCTGTCCCGCCAGTTCCTCGCGGCGTTCCATGAGCTCCAGCAGGGAGTCCTCCAGGCTCGATTGCCTGCGCTGCAAGGTTTCCAGCTCATGCTGGATCTCGGCGACCTGCTTGGCGGCCACCGTGCCACCGTCGATCAGCTTGCGGTCGCGGTCCTCCCGCTGACGGACCGAGTCGATCTCGCTTTCGAGCTTGGTCACCTGGGCTTCCAGGTCTTCCAGGGCGATGCCGAGCACGCCGACCCCGTCACCGGCGGCGGCGTGCGCGGCCTGTGCCTCGTCCACCTTCTGCTGTTCGGCCAGGTGCTTGGCGCGGTGCTCGATGCGCCCGAGTTCGGCATCGACCTCCGTCAGCGCGAGAAGCGAACGTTGTTGTTTTACTTCGGCTTTCATGCCCTGACTTTCATGTTGTTGGTAGCGATCAGCACTCGACGTTCCACGGGTCGGTGCGTACGGAGGACACTCGCACCTTCAGCGCGTCACCGAACTGCCCGCGCAGGACTCCGGCGGCCTGGGCACACCAGGGGAACTCGGTGGCCCAGTGCGCCACGTCGATGAGCGCGACCGGTGACAGGCGTCGGTGCTCATCAGCGGGATGGTGCCGCAAATCCGAGGTGACGTAAGCCTGTACGTCGGCGCGGGCCACTGTGCCCAACAGTGAGTCGCCCGCTCCCCCGCAGACGGCGACGCGCGACACCATGGCGTCGGGATCCCCCGAGGTCCGCACCCCCCACGAGGTGGCCGGCAACGCAGCTCGGACGCGGGATGCGAACGCCGACAAGGGCTCTGGCCGATCCAGCTGCCCGATCCGACCGATGCCCACGTCCCCGGGGATCGGCGCCAGCGCGAAGATGTCGAAGGCAGGTTCCTCGTAGGGGTGCGCGGCCCGCAGGGCAGACAGGATGGTGGACCGAAGCCGCGACGGCGCGATCACCTCGACCCGGTCCTCGGCCACCTGCTCGACGGTGCCCACCTCGCCGATGGCCGGGGCGGCCCCGTCGTGCGGCAGGAACTGGCCGGTTCCGGCCACACTCCAGCTGCAGTGCGAATAGTCGCCGATGCGCCCGGCGCCCGCGTCGAACAACGCCTCGCGCACCGTCGCCGCGTCCGCCGCCGGTACGAACACCACCCATTTGTCCAGATCGGGACCGGATGCCACCGGCGACAGCACCGCGTCGACCCTCAGACCCAACGCCTCGGCCAGCGCATCGGACACGCCGGGTGAGGCCGCGTCGGCATTGGTGTGGGCGGAGAACAGGGCCCGGCCGGTGCGGATCAACCGGTGGATCAACGCGCCCTTGGCGGTGTCGGCCGCGACGGTGTCCACGCCGCGCAGCAGCAGCGGGTGGTGAGCCAACAGCAGGCCGCGGTCCGGGACCTCGTCGACCACGGCCTCGGTCGCGTCCACGGCGATCGTGACCGATTCCACCGGCTCGCCGGGGTCGCCGCACACCAACCCGACCGAGTCCCAGTCGTGGGCCAGGTGCGGCGGGTATGCCGCGTCCAGGGCGGCGATCACGTCGGCCAACGGCACCCCGGCCGGTCGCGCGCTCATTGCAGTACCTCCGTCATGGCGTCGACGAGTGCGGGCCATTCCGGCCGCACCGCAGCACGCAGGTAGTTTTCCGGCAGGCCCACGAAAGTATCGCAACGCCGTACCGCGATGCCTTTGCTTTCCAGATGTTTCCGCATCAGCTCCGCGTCGGGCACGGTGAACAGCACGAATGGCGCGTCGCCCGCCACCACGCCCAATCCGAGCTCCTCGAGCCCGGCGACCATCGAGGCCCGCAACCCGGCGAGCCGCCGGGCTGAGGCGTCCGCCTCGGCCACGGCCTCCGGACTGCCGGTCGCGGCGATGGCCTCCAGTTGCAGGGTGCCCAGGGGCCAGTGCGGACGCGGCGCGGTGAGTCGGGCCAGCTCGTCGGGCGCGCCGAGGGCGTATCCCACCCGCAGCCCGGCCAGTGCCCAGGTCTTGGTCAGGCTGCGCAACACCAGCACGTCGGGCAGTGATTCGCGGGCCAGTGTCTGCGCCTCACCGGGAATACCGTCGGCGAACGCCTCGTCCACCACCACCAGTCGACCCGGCCGGCACAACACCAGGATGTCGTCGGCGCGGTGCAGCACCCCGGTCGGATTGGTGGGGTTGCCGATGACCACCAGGTCCGCTTCCTCCGGCACGACAGCTCCGGTCAGCGTGAACGGCGGCGGCAGCACCACGTGCTGGATCGGCACACCGGCTGCGGCCAGGACGGCTTCGGGTTCGGTGAACGATGGGGCGACCAGCGCAGCCAACCGTGGCCGCAGCCCGGCGAGCAGGGCGAAGCCCTCGGCTCCACCGGCCAGCAGCGCCACCTCGTCGGTGGCTCGGCCGTGCCGCGTCGCCACGGCTTCCACCGCACGGCGTTGATCGGCCTGGGTCGGGTAGCTGCCCAGGTCCGGCAGTCGGGCGGCCAAGCGGTCGGTCAGCCAGACCGGCGGCCCACCGGGGCGGACGTTGACCGCGAAGTCCAGCATTCCCGGCAATGCGGCCTGGTCGCCGTGGTAGCGGGCGCCTGCGCGGGGTGGGTTCGGCACAGCACGACACTAGTGGTCGGAGGGCTGCCCGCGGCATACGGGAGAATGGGGACGTGACTGACACGCTGGAACTCACCCGACCGCAGCTGGTGCTGTTCGATCTCGACGGCACCCTGACCGATTCGGCGGCCGGGATCGTGTCGAGCTTCCGCCATGCCCTGACCCATGTCGGCGCCGGTATTCCGGAGGGTGACCTGGTCGGACGCATCGTCGGCCCACCCATGCACGAGACGTTGCAGGCGTTGAGTCTGGGTACGACGAGTTTCGACGCCGACGCCGCGATCGCGGCCTACCGCGCCGATTACACGAGCCGCGGCTGGGCGATGAACAGCCTGTTCGACGGGGTCGAGGCGGTGCTGGCCGATCTGCGGGCCGCCGGAGTGCGGCTGGCAGTCGCGACGTCGAAGGCCGAACCGACCGCGCGACGCATCCTGGAGCATTTCGGCCTGGACGGCTATTTCGAGGTGATCGCGGGAGCCAGCCCCGACGGCGTCCGGGCAGCCAAGGCCGACGTGGTCGCCTACGCGCTGGCCCAGTTGCAGCCCCTGCCGGAGCGCGTCCTGATGGTCGGTGACCGGATGCACGACGTCGAGGGTGCGGCCCAGCACGGTATCGACACCGTGGTGGTCGGCTGGGGTTACGGCGCCGCCGATTTCACCGGCCCCACCGCGGTCGCGGCGCACGCCCACGTGGACAGCGTTACCGCACTTCGGGAGGTGCTCGGTGTCTGAGCTGCATGTCACGTTCGTGTGCTCGGGCAACATCTGCCGGTCCCCGATGGCCGAGAAGATGTTCGCCCACCAGATCCGCGAGCGCGGCCTGGCCGACGTGGTCCGGGTGAGCAGCGGCGGCACGGGCGGTTGGCACGCCGGTGACGGCGCCGACAGCCGCGCCTGCCTGGTGTTGTCTGAGCGCGGTTATCCCAGCGAGCACGTCGCCGCCCAGGTCTGCGATGACCATCTCGGCGCCGACATGGTGGTCGCGTTGGGCCGCAACCACCTGCGCATCCTGACCGATCTGGGCGTGGTTCCCGACCGTTTGCGGATGCTGCGCTCGTTCGACCCGCGCTCGGGAGCGCACGCCCTCGACGTGGAGGATCCGTATTACGGCGGCAAGGCCGATTTCGAGGACGTGTTCACCGTGATCGAGTCGTCCCTGCCCGGGCTGCACGCCTGGGTCGACGCGGCGCTGGCCGACCGGGGAATCCGGGGAACGGCAGTCTGATGCGACGCCTGACCTTCCTGCTGCGGCCGCAATGGGTGGCGTTGTTCATCGTGGTGGCCGCCTTCGCCTACCTGTGTTTCACGGTGCTGGCGCCCTGGCAGCTGGGCAAGAACACGAAAACCTCGCGTGAGAACAACCAGATCAGCCATTCGCTGCAGGCCGATCCGGTCCCGGTGACCACTGTTCTGCCACACCAGGATTCGGTCGCGCCCGATGCCCAGTGGCAGCGGGTCACGGCGACCGGGCACTACCTGCCGAAGTCGGAGGTGCTGGTCCGGCTGCGGGTGGTCGACGGCGAACCGGCCTTCGAGGTCCTCACCCCGTTCGCCGTGGACGGCGGGCCGGTGGTGCTGGTCAATCGTGGCTTCATCACCCCGATCGACGGAAACAAGGTGCCCCAGTTCGCGCCGGCACCGACCGACCGGGTGACCGTGACCGCCCGGGTCCGGGATGCAGAAGCACGCCTGCCGGGGAAGGAGCCGTTCCGCGGCGACGACGGCGCACAGCAGGTGTACTCGATCAACCCCGAGCAGATCGCCGCGCTCACCGGTGTGCCGCTGACGGGGTCGTATCTGCAGCTGGTGGCGAACCAACCCGGCGGTCTCGGGGAGTTGTCCCTGCCGCACCTCGACGCCGGACCGTTCTTGTCCTACGGCATCCAGTGGATCGCATTCGGCATCGTCGCCCCGCTCGGCGTGGGCTACTTCGTCTACGCCGAGATTCAGCAGCGCCGGCGCGAACGGGCCGTCGCCCAGGCGGCCGCAAAGGAACCGCCCCGCGAACTCACCGGCGAGGAGAAGATCGCCGATCGCTACGGCAAGCGGCGCTGACAACCACAAGTAGCACCGACACGGCCGCCGCCGAGGCCTGCACCGCGCGCGAGAGTCGCACCGTGCGGGCCACATCCACCACTTCGGGAATGCGGCCGTCGCCCAGGGTGGGCCGGATTTCCAGTTGATGCGCGTACTGCGTCGGGCCGCCCAGCCGCACCCCGAGCGCACCGGCGAAGGAGGCCTCGGCCACCCCGGCGTTGGGGCTGGGATGGCGGGCCGCGTCGCGCCGCCACGCCCGCAAGGCCGCCCGCGGTGACCCACCCACCACCGGCGCACACAGCACCGTCAGAACCCCGGTCAGCCGGGCCGGCAGGTAGTTCAGCACATCGTCGAATCTGGCTGCGGCCCAACCGAAGTTGAGGTACCGCGGTGAGCGGTGCCCGATCATCGCGTCCAGCGTGTTGGCGCCCCGGTACACCAGCACCCCGGGTACCCCGCCGATCGCCGCCCACACCAGCGGCGCCACCTGGGCGTCAGAGGTGTTCTCGGCCAGCGATTCCACCGTGGCCCGGGTCAGACCCGAGGTGTCCAGTGCGGCCGGATCCCGCCCGCACAACGAAGGCAGCAGGGCGCGGGCGCCGTCGAGGTCGGCCGTTCCCAGCAGCGTCGACATCTGCCCACCCACCCGGTTGAGCGAGGTGCCACCGAGCGCGACGTAGGTGGCCGCCGCGGTCACCCAGATGCGGTCGCCGCGTCCCGCCGCCCAGCCCAGCCCGGCCAGCCCACCGAGCAGCAGCGCGGTGTGCACGGCACCTGCCCTGCGATTGTCGGCATAGGTCAGCTTCTCCAACCGTGCTGCGCCAGTGCCGAACCCGGCCACCGGATGCCCGCGGCGCGGATCGCCGAGCAGCAGGTCGGCCAGGAACCCGACGGCGATACCGGCGGCCCGACGGTGCCAGACCTGCGGGCTTCTACGCGCAAACACCCCGGCAGCGTCTCACAAGGTGGTCTACTCGAAGTCATGAGGCTGGGTCCGCCACGACGCCCGCGACGTGTCACCGATCTGCTCAACCCGGCGGCGGCGCTGCTGCCCGCGGCCAACGTCATCATGCAGCTGTCCTCCCCCGGGGTCGGCTACGGGGTGCTGGAGAGCCCGGTGGACAGCGGCAACGTCTACAAGCATCCGTTCAAACGGGCCCGCACCACGGGCACCTATCTGGCCGCGGCCACCATGGGTACCGACACCGACCGGGCGCTACTGCGCGCCCAGATCGACAAGGTGCATGCCCTGGTCCGCTCGCGGGCCTCAAGCCCGGTGTCCTACAACGCTTTCGACCCTCGGCTACAGCTGTGGGTGGCGGCCTGCCTGTACCGCTACTACGTCGACATGCACGAGTTCCTCTACGGCCCGCTCGACGAGGAATCGGCCGACGCGATTTACGCCGACGCCCGCGCGCTGGGCACCACCTTGCAGGTGCGCGACGAGATGTGGCCGGAAGACCGGGACGCCTTCGATACGTACTGGAAGCAGTCGCTGCACGACCTGCGGATCGACCCTCCGGTACGCGAGCATCTGCACGGCGTGGCAGCGATGGCGTTCCTGCCCGCCCCGCTGCGCCTGCTGGCCGGCCGGTTCAACCTGTTCGCCACCACCGGGTTTCTACCCGCAGAGTTCCGCAGCCGCATGCAGTTGCGCTGGACAGCCGATCAGCAGCGGCGTTTCGAGTGGCTGTTGACCGGGCTGCGGGTCGCCGATCGCGTGATCCCGCACGAGGTGTGGCTGTTGGGTTATCAGATCTACCTGTGGGACATGCGGATCCGCGACCGGCTCGGCAAGCGAGTGGTCTGACTCAGTCTGTTTCAGGAGGCCAAGATGACGTTCCCCGCTCTTGCTCATGTGGCGGTCACGGTTCGCGATCTGGCGATCAGCGGGCCGTGGTATCGAGCCCTGTTCGGTGCCGATCCGGTGCTCGACGAGGACACCGATGCCGGCTTCCATCACCTGGTGTGGCTGCTGGACGGCGGCACGCTGTTCGGCATCCACCAGCATCAGACCCCGGCCCCTGATGGACGTTTCAGCGAGTTCCGGGTGGGCCTGGACCACGTCGGCTTCGGCTGTGCGTCACGTGCGGAACTGCAGGCCTGGGTGGACCGACTCGACGGCCTGGGCATCGCCCATGGCGGGATCGTCGACGCACCGTACGGGTCGGGGCTCAGTTTCCGCGATCCCGACGGCATCGCGCTGGAGTTCTTCGCCGGAGCTTGAATTCGGGTCGTACGGCAGGGTATCGCCGAGTCCGTGGATATGATCCCACGCGGAGGAACCTTGAAAGAGCTCATTGCCCCGGTTGCCGCTTCCCTGGCAATCGGTTTTGCGATCGGCGGCCTCCACTCATCGGGCCCGCCGGTCGCCGCCCCGCAGGCACCGGTTCCGCCGCTGCCTCGGCCGGGCCTCTACACCGTCACCGAGACTTCGGCGGACCGTGCGCCGGAGCCCTACAACTGGACCTTGTCGGGGTGCGGCCCGCAGTGCCTGCACGTGCTCTCACCCGCGCCGGAGGGCACCTGGCAGCTGGATCTGGCTTGGGACCCCGCCGCCGATCGGCACAACGGCGCGTGGGTCGGTGAGCGCGTCAACCCCGGCATGCAGTGCCGGCCCGGCAGCCCCGAGTACAGGACGGGCCCGGTTCCGTTCAAATACGTCATCCGAGCCGATCTCACGGGATTCGTGAACATGAAGTTCTCCCGGGACAGCCCATCCTGCCGGGGCGATACCGCCATGCGCGGGCAACAACTCGCGCTGAGACGCGCGAAGGCGGTGTGGTCGTAGCACCGAAATTCACCAAGGACCATGACCGCAGTGGCCGCCAGGCCACAATCGGCCATCTCCGTTTGAGTTGCGGCCGAACATCTTTGGGCGGACGACGCAGAGCCCGCCGACCAGCCGCACACAGCTGGGACCCGCACGGGGCGCAAATACTTCGAAATGAAGTTATCGACCCGTGAATTGTTTGCATATGAATTCGGCATGAACCATGTGACAGTTATCTATGCCTCCGGACAATGGTGTTATGGCGGCGATGTCGGTGTCTCCACGTGGACAAACACCCCGGCAGGCGATGCTGGGGCAGCTGCCCCGGATGCATCGTGCTGACGGGTCACCGATCCGAGTGTTGCTGGTCGACGATGAGCCGGCGCTGACCAACCTGGTCACGATGGCGTTGCGTTACGAGGGCTGGACCGTGGATGTCGCCCACAACGGCAGCAACGCAATGGCTTTGTTCACCGATACCGAACCCGACGTCGTCGTGCTGGACATCATGCTGCCCGACATCGACGGGTTGCAGATCTTGCAGCAAGTGCGGGCGGCCGAGACCTACACCCCGACCTTGTTTCTCACTGCGCGTGATTCGGTGGTGGATCGGGTATCGGGGTTGACCGCCGGCGCGGACGACTACATGACCAAGCCGTTCAGCCTGGAGGAGCTCGTTGCTCGGCTGCGGGGTTTGCTGCGGCGGTCCAGCCATATTGCACCGCCGGTCGACGAGGTGCTGCGAGTCGGCGACATCGTGCTGGACGGAGCCAGTCACGAGGTGACGCGCGACGGTACGGCGTTGACGCTGACCGTGACCGAGTTCGAACTGTTGCGGTATCTGATGCGTCATCCGCGACGGGCGCTGAGTCGCGCCGAGATACTCGATCAGGTGTGGAACTACGGGTTCGGCGGCAAATCGGGCATCGTCGACCTCTACATCTCGTACCTGCGCAAGAAGGTTGACGTGGGCCACGAGCCGATGATCCACACCGTGCGGGGTGTCGGATACATGCTGCGCCCCAAGGAATGACGAGGCACGACACGACGGTCTGGCGACGCCACTATGACCGTGCGGGCCCCACTTCGAATGCGCTCACCTCGGTCGGCGTCACCCGTAGTACCGCCGCGCTGGGGATGTCATAGAACAGCCCGAGAATGTCGAGCCGACCCTGCTGATAATGGTCACGCAACAGTGGATGCTCGGTGAGCGTCTGCACCTGCAACGCCACGTTCACCATGCTCAGCTGATCCACTGCGTCGAACCCTTCGGCGGCTGCCGACCGCGCGATCGGGTGGCAACCACCGTCGAAGGCAGCCAGGGTCGGGCGTGCATACTCCAGCCAGGTGTCCAACACTTCGTCACCAGTGGACTGGCCTGAGCCATCGCGTAATACCGCGTTCATGGCGCCGCAGCTGGAATGTCCGCACACCACGATCGACGACACGTCAAGGGCCTTCACCGCGAATGCGATCGCAGCGTCCACCGACACGTCCTGCCGCCCGGTCGGGATGAAGTTACCTACGTTGCGGACGGTGAACAGGTCGCCGGGTCCGCTGCTGGTGATCACGTTGGGCACGATCCGCGAGTCGGCGCAGGTGATGAACAGCGTCTCGGGACTCTGTTCGTGCCGCAACTCCTGCATGTGCGGCCGGATGTAGGGCGCGGTGCGGCGGTGGTAGACCGCCAGTCCGTGCAGCACCGACGGCCGCAGCCGCGGCTGCCAGGAACTCCAGGGCACCACGCCGGTGCGCTTGTCGATGGGGGTGAATCCGCGCATCGGCGGCCCAGCGACGGCACTGTCCATCTCGACCGCGCCGACATCGTGGATGTCGACGCTGCCGCCCGACGCGACCTGCTGACGCTGCCACGAGTCGATGGTCTCGTAGCCAGCATGGTCGATGAAGTCAACCGACAACTCGACGGTGACATGCGACCCCTCCGGCACCGACGCCAGCACACTGTTGAGTCTTGGGAGCGACAGGAAGGTCACCGAACCGTCGATGACGACGCGCCACTCACCGTCGCCGGCCGGATCGGCAGTGATCTTGACCCGGACCACCCGCCACACGGTCAGCGAGATGGCAAGTGCCAGACCGATCAGCACGCCCTCGAGCAGGTTGAGGAACACCACACCGATGATCGTGACGAGGTAGACCGCAAGGTCGCCGGTGCGCCACGCCGTCTTGATGTGGGCCCATTTGACCAGTTGTATGCCGATCACGATCAGTAGACCGGCCAGCGCCGATGTCGGGATCAGCTTGGCCAGACCCGCGAACGGCACCGCGAACGCCAGCACCCACACGCCGTGCAGGATCGCCGACGCGCGGGTCTGGGCGCCGGCGGCAACGTTGGTGGAGCTGCGCACGATCACGCCGGTCACCGGCAGTCCGCCGATGGAACCCGACGCAATGTTGGCCACCCCCTGACCGATCAGCTCGCGGTCGAAATTGGTGCGCGGAGCGCGGCTTTGGAGGCGGTCTACCGACACGGCGGACAACAGGCTTTCGACGCTGGCGATCAGCGCCACCGTCAGTACCCCCGTGGCGAACGCACCCCAATTTCCATGGGGCAGGTTCGGGAGCTGCAGGGCATCTACGAGCGAGCCGTCGATGTTGATCCGTGACACATCGAATGGTGCGACGAGCGAGAGCACCGTCACCCCGAGGATCGCCACCAACGGGCCGGGCACCACTTTCACCCGCGCCGGCATCCAGCGCCATCCGACGAGGATGCCGATGACGAGCAGGCCGAGGAACGTACCGGGCCCGTGCGCATCGAGGACCTGCCCGGGTAGTCCGGTGACGTTGCGCCAGGCGGAGCTTGCGGAGTCACCGCCGAGCAGCACGTGAGTCTGCTGTAAGGCGATCGTGACTCCGATGCCGGCAAGCATTGCGTGTACGACGACGGGCGAGATCGCGAGCGCCGCGCGGGCAATCCGGCTGAGCCCCAGCAAGACCTGGAGCACACCCGCGCAGATGGTGATCGCACAGGTGACAGCCCAACCGAACTCGGCGACGAGTCCGGCCACGATCACCGTCAGCCCGGCGGCCGGCCCACTCACCTGCAGAGGTGAGCCGCCCAGAATGCCCACCACGATGCCGCCGACGATCGCGGCGATGATTCCGGCAAGCACAGGCGCATCGGAGGCAACGGCGATACCCAACGACAACGGCAGCGCGACGAGGAAGACGACGAGCGACGCCGGCAGGTCATAGCGCAGTAGTGAGTGCAGACGCGACTGCTCCGACGGGCCAATTGGTTCGTCGGCGGGCCGCTGAGTGGCCGGCGTCAGTCGCTGCGCAATGGCAGGCTCCTTCGGTCGATGGTCGGCGTCGGCAAGGCGGCATTTCGTTGCCGACGTCGTTACCAAAAGAAAGCTGTGCAGTATTCACGAACGAATTCACCCGCGGGTAGGCGATCATCGCTTACCCGTTCTCCACTACCAGGCTATTAATCGTCGGAAAGTGGCGTCAAGCAATGCGGACCGACGCATAGCGAACCCAAATGTTTGCGCTTCGAATGCAGTTCGATGCGTCATTCAACGTATTGCGAGCTGCGCACATTAGGAGTCGATATGACCTCGGTGACAGCGATTGCCGTCGTCAGGAAAATGGAATCATGACATCGGCGTCTGTGACAGGTGTGCAGCGACCCCGGGGAGCGGTCCCCGGTCAACAGCCGCGCATTCGCCGTGCCGACGGTTCACCCATTCGAGTTCTGCTGGTGGACGACGAGCCGGCGCTGGCCAACCTGGTGAAGATGGCCCTGCACTACGAGGGCTGGGTGATGGAGGTCGCTCGCAACGGCCAGGAAGCTGTCACAAGTTTCGATGAGACCGACCCGGATGTCGTGGTGCTCGACGTCATGCTGCCCGATGTCGACGGGCTGGAGGTTCTGCGACGCGTCCGGGAGTCCGCCAGCTACACGCCGACCCTGCTCCTCACTGCGCGCGATTCGGTGATGGACCGCGCACCGGGGCTGGCAGCGGGAGCCGATGACTACATGACCAAGCCATTCAGCCTCGAAGAGCTCATGGCGCGGTTACGCGGCCTGCTGGGCAGATCCAGTGACGTGGCATCACCTGAGGTCGAGACGCTACAGGTGGGTGATCTGGTGCTTGACGACGCCAGCCGAGAGGTGTTGCGCGACGGGGTGCCCGTGTCCTTGTCCGCCACCGAGTTCGAGCTGCTGCGCTACTTGATGCGCAACCCCCGCCGGGCGCTCAGCCGCGCCGAGATCCTGGACCGGGTGTGGAATTACGGATATGGCGGCCGGTCGAGCATCGTCGACCTCTACATCTCATATCTGCGGAAGAAGATCGACACCGGACGTTCGCCGATGATCCACACCGTTCGCGGAGTCGGATACATGCTGCGGCCAGGGGAATGATTCTCTAGAACGCAATTCACCTTAGGATCGCCGATGGCGCACTCTATGACGCTGGCCATCATTTCCACTGCATCCTCTGTGAATTAGACATTCGATTCATATGAATTCTCCGTGGGAAACCATCCGGTGAAAACATGTGATTTCGATATGAGGTGGTCGATGCCACCTCTATTCGAACTTAGACTGAAGGATATTTCACCTACTGGAAAGGTGGTGTTTCCAATCATGAAAGGACCAAGATATAACCGAATGACCGGTGTTGTGGCGATTATCGGAGGTGCAGCGGCCTTGGGCCTGATAACGGCCGCTCCCGCCGTCCCCGCACCGTCGAACCCGTCCGCGCAGGAGACCATCGACAAGTTGAAGGCCGACGGCTACAACGTCATCGTCGCCAAGGTCGGCAACAACTCGGTGGATCAGTGCACCGTCAGTGCGGTGCGCGACGGCCACGACGTCAAGAACAACTGGATCATCCGGGGACCGGCCGGCCAGGTGGGCACCCAAACGCGCTACACCACGGTCTACGTCGACCTGCACTGCAAGGGATGACGCCCGACGGGCTGATGATGATCTTGGTGGGCGCGGACGGTATCGAACCGCCGACCGCTGGTGTGTAAAACCAGAGCTCTACCACTGAGCTACGCGCCCCGTCGCAGGCACGGTACACGCCGCAGGGGCGTGACCGGAAATCCCGCGAAGACTAGTCAGACCCGTAAGGCCGCCAATGCCTCCCGCCACACCGCCTGATCGCGCGCCTGGCCCGGGTCCATCATCTCGGCAAACTGGACCCTACCGGTCTTGTCGACGACGAACGTGCCGCGGTTCGGATACCCGGCTTCGTCGTTGAAGACGCCGTAGGCCTGGGCGACCTCGCCGTGCGGCCAGAAATCCGAGAGCACCGGGAACGTGAATCCACTTTCGATGGACCAGATCTTGTGCGTCGGGGGCGGGCCGACCGAGACAGCCAGCGTCGCGGTGTGATCGTTCTCGTACAGCGGCAGCTTGTCGCGGATCTCTCCGAGCTCGCCCTCGCACACACCGGTGAACGCCAACGGAAAGAACACCAGCAGCACGTCCTTGGCACCGCGGTACGCGCTGAGGGTGACAGGCCTGCCGTTCTGGTCCCGGAGCGTGAAATCGGGCGCCGGGGCACCGACAGCGAGCACTATCCCCTCTTTCCGGCAGCCTTCGACTTGGGTTGCACCAACCGGCTCGCCGTCCAATCCCCCAACTTGGCCGACGAGGTCTGCATGAGACCGGCCGTCGGCGCCGATTCGGCGATCTCCGCGGGCTGCACGTGCCCGGGTCTACCGGTCTTGGGAGTCACCACCCAGATCACGCCGTCCTCGGCGAGTGGGGTGATGGCATCCATCAGCCGGTCGACGAGATCCCCGTCGTCGTCCCTCCACCAGAGCAATACGACATCGACTACTTCGTCCGAATCCTCATCTACCAGCTCAGATCCGCACGCTTCTTCGATATCGGCCCGGATGTCGTCGTCGCTATCCTCGTCCCAACCCAGTTCCTGGACTATCTGATCCTTCTGGATGCCCAGTATGTGGGCGTAGTTCGGGCTTGAGTCCGTCCCCGCCGCGACCACCGTCGGTCCTCCTTAACCTCTTCTCGAGCCTCTCTCAAGACTTGACCATCACTCGTTCATTCGCGTGCGCGATGCGTGTTGCGATCTATCGTCGCACGACGAGGCATCAGTGCGGGTGTCCGGCGGGCGAGTTTGTCCGCGCACCTGTCAGTAAGCCTTGTCGCATCTGGTGAGTGCGTTCTCTCGTGCGGTGTTCGATCGCTGCGATACGGCGTTGAACTCATCCGGGCCGACGTGGCCGGAAATGGCGCTGACGAGGGCTCTCGCCGAGTCGATCCACTCGGTCAGGGCGGCGTGCAGATCCGGGGACAGCGCGTCCGACAGGCCGGAACCGACCAGATCGGCGCTGCGGTTGAGCCCGTCGATCGCGGGGCCGGCCTTGGCGGCGGTGTCACCCCCGTTGTTGACCGCCTCGACGTAGCCGTTGACCGCATTGATTGCGTCGACCGTGGAGGTACTGAGGTCCTCGCACACGGTGTGCACGGCGCGGGTGGTCAACGAGGCCTGGCGTTCGGATTCGCGGGTCACCGAGCTCAGAGAGGACTCTTCGATCGACGCTTTCACCGATGCCCGGTATACGGGAGCAGCGGAGGAATCGACCTGTGCGGTACCGCCGGTAATGGACGTACAACCCACTACCACCATGGCGATCACCGCGGCCCCGCCGACTGCGCGCGCGGCAATCCTCGCCTTTGCCCCAAATCGCCCATCAACCGGCACGATCTGCAGACGTTACCGGTTCACAAAGCAACTCATGGGTAACTTACGCACCCCCACCCCCAGCGGCGCGGAGGCGGCAAGATGGGTGGACGATAGAAGGTGCCACAAGCACTGTCAGTTGTTACCGCCTAACAAGGAGCGGAAGTTGACCACCGAGTTCGTGCGCCAGGATCTGGCCCAAAACTCCTCTACCGCAGCCGAACCCGACCGGGTGAGGGTCATTCGGGAGGGGGTTGCGTCCTACCTTCCGGATATCGATACCGACGAGACCGCGGAATGGCTCGAGTCGTTCGACGAGTTGCTGGAGCGCTCCGGCCCGGCGCGCGCCCGGTACCTGATGTTGCGACTGCTCGAGCGCTCACGCGAGAAGCGCGTCGCCATCCCAGCCCTGACGTCGACCGATTACGTCAACACCATCCCGACCGAACTGGAGCCCTGGTTCCCCGGCGACGAGGACGTCGAGCGACGTTATCGCGCCTGGATCCGGTGGAACGCGGCCATCATGGTGCACCGCGCCCAGCGCCCGGGAGTCGGTGTGGGCGGCCATATTTCGACGTACGCATCGTCGGCGTCGCTGTATGAGGTCGGTTTCAACCACTTCTTCCGCGGCAAATCCCATCCGGGCGGCGGCGACCAGGTCTTCATCCAGGGCCACGCCTCCCCCGGCATCTACGCCCGCGCCTTCCTGGAAGGCCGGCTGACGACCGACCAACTGGATGGTTTCCGCCAGGAGCACAGCCACCCCGGCGGCGGCCTGCCGTCCTACCCGCACCCGCGCCTGATGCCGGACTTCTGGGAATTCCCGACGGTGTCGATGGGCCTGGGTCCGATGAATGCGATCTACCAGGCCCGGTTCAACCACTACCTGCACGACCGCGGCATCAAGGACACCTCCGATCAGCACGTGTGGGCGTTCCTCGGCGACGGCGAGATGGACGAGCCGGAGAGCCGCGGCCTGATCCAGGTGGCCGCCAACGAGGCGCTCGACAACCTGACCTTCGTGGTGAACTGCAACCTGCAGCGCCTGGACGGCCCGGTGCGCGGCAACGGCAAGATCATCCAGGAGCTGGAGTCGTTCTTCCGCGGCGCGGGCTGGAACGTCATCAAGGTGGTGTGGGGCCGCGAGTGGGACGCGCTGCTGCACGCCGACCGCGACGGCGCGCTGGTCAACCTGATGAACACCACGCCCGACGGCGACTACCAGACCTACAAGGCCAACGACGGCGCCTACGTGCGCGATCACTTCTTCGGCCGCGATCCGCGTACCAAGGCCCTGGTCGAGCCGATGACCGATCAGGAGATCTGGAACCTCAAGCGCGGCGGTCACGACTACCGCAAGGTGTACTCCGCCTACCGCGCCGCGATGGAGCACAAGGGCCAGCCGACGATCATCCTGGCCAAGACCATCAAGGGCTACACCCTGGGCAGCCACTTCGAGGGCCGCAACGCCACGCACCAGATGAAAAAGCTTGCGCTGCAAGACCTCAAGGACTTCCGCGACGTCACCCGGGTGCCTATCAGCGACGCCCAGCTCGAAGAGGACCCGTACCTGCCGCCGTACTACCACCCAGGACCGGAGACCCCAGAGATCCGGTACCTGCTGGACCGTCGCCGGAGCCTCGGCGGATTCGTCCCGGCCCGCCGCAACAAGACCACCCCGCTGCCATTGCCCGGCTCAGAGACCTACCAGGCGCTGAAGAAGGGGTCCGGCAACCAGTCCGTGGCCACCACGATGGCGACGGTGCGCACGTTCAAGGAACTGTTGCGGGACAAGAACATCGGACCGCGGCTGGTACCGATCATCCCCGACGAGGCGCGCACGTTCGGCATGGACTCGTGGTTCCCGAGCCTCAAGATCTACAACCGCAACGGGCAGCTCTACACCTCGGTGGACTCGGCACTGATGCTGGCCTACAAGGAATCCGAAGTCGGCCAGATTCTGCACGAGGGCATCAACGAGGCCGGTTCGACCGCGTCGTTCACGGCCGTCGGCACCTCCTACTCGACGCACAACGAGCCGATGATCCCGATCTACATCTTCTATTCGATGTTCGGGTTCCAGCGCACCGGCGACGGCCTGTGGGCCGCGGCGGATCAGATGGCCAAGGGCTTCGTGCTCGGCGCGACGGCCGGGCGCACCACGCTGACCGGTGAGGGCCTGCAGCACGCCGACGGTCATTCGCTGCTGCTGGCGTCGACCAATCCGGCCGCGGTGACCTATGACCCGGCGTTCGCCTACGAGATCGCCCACATCATCGAGAGCGGCTTGCAGCGGATGTACGGCGAGCACGCTGAGAACGTGTTCTTCTACATCACCATCTACAACGAGCCCTACGTGCAGCCCGCCGAACCGGCCGGTCTGGACACCGAGGCCCTGTTGCGCGGCATGTACCGCTACCGGCGGGCCGCCGAGACACGCAGCAACACCGCTCAGATCCTGGCGTCGGGCGTCTCGATGCCCGAGGCGCTGCGCGCCGCGGACATGCTGGCGGCGGAGTGGGATGTGGCGGCCGACGTGTGGTCGGTGACCAGCTGGGGCGAGCTCAACCGCGAAGGCGTGGAGATCGAGCGGCACCGGCTGCGCCATCCGGATCAGCCCGCCCGCACCCCGCATGTCACCAGCGCGTTGGCCGATGCGGCCGGCCCGGTGGTGGCGGTATCGGACTGGATGCGTGCGGTGCCCGAGCAGATCCGGCCGTGGGTCCCCGGTACCTACATCACCCTGGGCACCGATGGCTTCGGCTTCTCCGACACGCGGCCCGCTGCGCGGCGCTTCTTCAACACCGACGCCGAGTCGGTCGTGGTGGCAGCACTGGAAGGGCTGGCCCGTGACGGGGAGATCGATCCTTCGGTGCCCACCGCGGCGGCCAAGCAATACAAGATCGACGACGTGTTCGCCGCGGCGGTGTCCTACGTCGACACCGGCAGCGCCTAGCCGAGGGCGCCGAGGGCTGTCTCTCTTAAGGGAGCGACAGCCCTCGGCGCGGTCCTCTTGGAGGAATCCACCAGAATATTGGCGTAGCTTTTAGGGATGGCTGACAAGCGGTTCGTGCCGCCCAAATCGACCGTCGAGGTCCTTGAGAGCGTGCCCGAGTCGACGCTGCGCCGGTTGAAGCAGTATTCCGGCCGGCTGGCCACCGAGGCGGTCCACGCCATGGCCGAGCGTCTCGATTTCTTCTCCGATCTCGACGCGTCGCAGCGGGCCAGCGTCCAGTTGGTGGTGCAGACCGCCGTCGTGAACTTCGTCGAGTGGATGCGCGACCCGGAAAGCGACGTCAGCTACACCGCGCAGGCTTTCGAGGTGGTGCCGCAGGACCTGCGTCGACGGATCGCCCTACGCCAATCGGTCGAGATGGTCCGGACCTCGATGGAGTTCTTCGAAGAGGTGGTGCCGCTGCTGGCCCGCTCCGAGGTGCAGCTCAACGCGCTGACCGCAGGCATCCTGCGCTACAGCCGGGACCTGGCGTTCGCGGCGGCCAGCGCGTACGCCGACCAGGCCGAGGCCCGCGGGGCCTGGGATCTGCGGATGGAGGCCAACGTCGTCGACGCCGTGGTGCGCGGGGATACCGGGCCCGAGCTGCAGTCCCAGGCGGCGGCGCTGAACTGGGACGCCACCGCTCCGGCCACGGTGATCGTCGGCCTGCCGCGTCCGGACCGGCTGGATCTGGCCCGCGACGACATCCACGACGTCGTGAAGCGTCACGACCGGGCGGCACTGTCCGACGTGCACGGAACCTGGTTGGTGACGATCGTGTCGGGCCCGCTGTCAGCAACCGACCGCTTCCTGGTGGACCTGCTGTCGGTGTTCGCGGACGGTCCGGTGGTGGTCGGGCCGACCTCCCCGACACTGACGGCCGCACACCGCAGCGCGACCGAGGCGATCTCCGGCATGAACGCGGTGGCCGGCTGGCCCGGCGCACCCCGGCCGGTGCCGGCACGCGAGCTGCTGCCCGAACGGGCTCTGCTGGGAGACGAGACTGCGATCGCAGCACTGGAAACCGAGGTCATGCGCCCATTGGCCGACGCCGGCCCGGCGCTCACGGAGACCCTCGACGCGTTCTTGGATTCCGGGGGCGCCATAGAAGCTTGTGCACGCAAATTGTTCGTTCATCCAAACACGGTGCGCTACCGGCTCAAACGGATCGGCGACTTCACCGGCCGCGATCCGGTCGTTCCACGGGACGCCTACGTGCTGCGGGTTGCGTCGACCGTCGGCAGATTGAGCAAACAGGCATACCAGCCGAACACGCCATATGGTGGTAACGCCGCCATCTCGGCGATTCGCCCGGCTCATTCCCCGAGGCAGCGGGCCTGATCTTGAATCACCTGCCGCCCGAGAGGCCTGTGCCAGATTTCGCTGCGATATAGGGAACGTCGCATAACATGCACTTTTGTGGGGAACCTACAAAAACATAAGACAAGGTTCATAATCTCTTACACCCCACAAAACCGTCTTCACAGTGTTCTCTTAATGACGTGCCTCAACCCGTGCTCGCATTGCTTGCCCCCGGACAGGGATCGCAGACGCCCGGCATGCTCTCCGCTTGGCTGGAGCTGCCCGGTGCGGCCGATCGCCTCGCCACGTGGTCGCAGATCAGCGGCCTGGACCTGGCGCGCCTCGGAACCACCGCCACCGCCGAGGAGATCACCGACACTGCGGTGACCCAGCCGCTGGTCGTGGCCGCCACCTTGCTGGCGTATGAGGAACTGACCAAGCGGGGCCTCCCCCAGACCGCTGAAACCATCGTCGCGGGCCATTCCGTCGGTGAGATCGCGGCCTACGCGATCGCCGGCGTCATCTCCGCCGATGATGCGGTCAAGCTGGCCGCCACCCGTGGCGCCGAGATGGCCAAGGCCTGCGCGGTCGAGCCGACCGGCATGTCGGCGGTTCTCGGTGGCGACGAGGCCGAAGTCCTGGCGCGGCTGGAGTCGCTGGACTTGGTACCCGCCAACCGCAACGCGGCCGGCCAGATCGTGGCTGCCGGCGCGATCGCGGCGCTGGAGAAGCTCGCCGAGGATCCGCCGGCCAAGGCCCGCGTCCGTCAGCTGGCCACCGCAGGTGCATTCCACACCCGGTACATGGCCTCGGCCCTCGACGGCTACGCCGCCGCCGCGGGATCTGTAACAACCTCGGAGCCCACCGCGACACTTCTGTCGAACGCAGACGGCCAGCCCGTCGCCTCGGCCGCCGATGCCATGGAGAAGCTGGTGTCCCAGCTGACCAAGCCGGTGCGCTGGGATCTGTGTACCGCCACCCTGCGGGATCGCTTCCAGGGCGCCGAGCGCGCCGGGATCGTCGAGTTCCCGCCGGCGGGCACCCTGGTCGGCATCGCGAAGCGCGAACTGAAGGGCACACCGGCCAGGGCTATTAAAGCCCCAGCAGACCTGGATGGGCTGGACGAGCTGTAAGTCCAGCGACAACTGAATAGCAGCACCAACCGAACGTCCCGTATGTCCTCCGCACCCGGAGGGCTGTCAACAACAAGAAGGAGCCATTGTGGCCGCCAGTCAAGAAGAAATCATCGCCGGTCTCGCCGAGATCATCGAAGAGGTCACCGGCATCGAGCCGTCTGAGGTGACCCCCGAGAAGTCGTTCGTCGACGACCTGGACATCGACTCGCTGTCGATGGTCGAGATCGCCGTGCAGACCGAGGACAAGTACGGCGTGAAGATCCCCGACGAGGATCTGGCCGGCCTGCGCACCGTCGGTGACGTGGTCTCCTACATCCAGAAGCTCGAAGAAGAGAACCCCGAGGCCGCCGCCGCCCTGCGCGAGAAGTTTGGCTCGGAATGACAAAACCTTCCACTGCTAACGGAGGCTTCCCGAACGTCGTGGTGACTGCCGTGGAGGCCACCACGGCGCTCGCTGCTGACATCGAGAGCACGTGGAAGGGCCTCCTGGCCGGAGAAAGCGGCATCCGTGAGTTGACCGACGACTTCGTCACCAAGTGGGACCTTCCGGTGCGTATCGGTGGTCACCTCGTCGATGACGTCGACAGTCACCTGACCCGCATCGAGTTGCGCCGTAATTCCTACGTGCAGCGCATGTCTCTGGTGCTGGCCCGCCGGCTATGGAAGAACGCGGGTGCGCCCGAGGTCGATCCCGATCGTTTCGCGGTCGTGATCGGCACCGGTCTCGGCGGTGGCGAGAAGATCGTCGAGACCTACGACGCGATGAACGAGGGCGGGATCCGCAAGGTCAGCCCGCTCGCCGTTCAGATGATCATGCCCAACGGTGCGGCCGCGGTCGCCGGCCTGGAGCTGGGCGCCCGTGCCGGGGTCATCACCCCGGTGTCGGCGTGCTCGTCGGGCTCCGAGGCCATCGCCCACGGCTGGCGTCAGATCGTGATGGGTGACGCGGACTTCGCCGTCGTCGGCGGCGTGGAAGGCGGAATCGAGGCCCTGCCGATCGCAGCGTTCTCGATGATGCGCGCCATGTCGACCCGCAACGAGGATCCCGCGGGTGCGTCCAGGCCGTTCGACAAGGATCGTGATGGCTTCGTGTTCGGCGAGGCCGGCGCGATGATGATCATCGAGACCGAGGAGCATGCCCTGGCTCGTGGCGCCAAGCCGCTGGCCCGCCTGATGGGTGCCGGCATCACCTCGGACGCCTTCCACATGGTCGCTCCGGCGGACAACGGTCAGCGTGCCGGTGCCGCGATGAAGCGGGCGATGGAAACCGCGGGTCTGGAAGCCAAGGACATTGATCACATCAATGCCCACGGCACGGCCACCCCGATCGGTGACACCGCCGAAGCCAATGCCATCCGCGTTGCCGGATGTCAGAACGCTGCCGTGTACGCGCCGAAGTCGGCTCTCGGTCACTCGATCGGTGCGGTCGGTGCCCTCGAGTCGGTGTTGACGGTGCTCGCCTTGCGGGACGGGGTGATCCCCCCGACGCTGAACTATGAGACACCGGATCCCGAGATCGATCTCGATGTGGTTGCGGGCGAGCCTCGTTATGGCGACTACAAGTACGCCATCAACAACTCGTTCGGATTCGGTGGCCACAATGTGGCTCTGGCCTTTGGGAAGTACTGAGGGCGGCAGACGTCCAGTAGGTAAACCCGAGGGTAAAAAACCGAGGGAATGCACGGAAGGAAGAACTCCGTAAATATGGCGGGATTGTCCACGGGGAATGGTTTTCCCAATGTGGTTGTCACCGGCGTAGCCATGTCAACGGCGCTGGCAACCGATGCTGAAAGCACTTGGAAGAAGCTGCTCGACGGGCAGAGTGGCATCCGCACTCTCACCGATTCGTTCGTCGAGGAGTACGACCTGCCGGTTCGCATCGGTGGTCATCTCCTGGAGGACTTTGATCACGAGTTGTCGCGGGTAGAACTGCGCCGACTGTCATATTTGCAAAAGATGTCGACGGTGATCGGCCGCCGGGTCTGGGCCAACGCAGGCTCCCCGGAGGTCGATACCCGACGGCTCATGGTGTCCATCGGCACGGGCATGGGTTCCTCCGAGGAACTCGTGTTCGCGTACGACGGGATGCGCAACAAGGGGCTGCGCGCCGTGTCGCCGCTGGTGGTGCAGATGTACATGCCCAACGGCGCGGCGGCAGCCGTCGGACTCGATCGCAAGGCCAAGGCCGGGGTGTGCACCTCGATCTCCGCCTGCGCCTCGGGTTCGGAAGCCATCGCCAACGCCTGGCGCCAGATCGTGCTCGGTGAGGCCGACATCGCGATCTGTGGTGGCGTGGAAACGAAGATCGAAGCCGTGCCGATCGCCGGCTTCGCGCAGATGCGCATCGTGCTGTCCAACAGCAACGATGATCCGGCGGGTGCCTGTCGGCCATTCGACAAAGACCGCAACGGATTCGTCTTCGGCGAGGGCGGTGCGCTGATGGTCATCGAGACCGAAGAGCACGCCAAGGCACGCGGCGCCAACATCCTGGGCCGCCTCATGGGGGCGAGCGTGACGTCGGACGGCTACCACATCGTGGCGCCGGACCCGAACGGCGAACAGGCCGGTTACGCCATGACCCGCGCCGTCCAACTGGCGGGCCTGCAACCTACAGACATCGATCACATCAACGCGCATGCCACCGGCACCAGCGTCGGCGATGTGGCCGAGGGCAAGGCAATCAACAACGCGATGGGCGGTCACACACCCGCGGTCTACGCGCCCAAGTCCGCGCTCGGCCATTCGGTCGGCGCGGTCGGTGCTGTGGAGTCCATCCTGACGGTTTTGGCGCTGCGTGACGGCGTCATTCCTCCGACGCTCAACTTGCGCAACCTCGATCCGGAGATCGATCTGGACGTGGTGGCCGGTGAGCCGCGGCAAGGCGACTACAAGTACGCCATCAACAATTCGTTCGGATTCGGTGGGCACAACGTCGCGCTCGCCTTCGGAAAGTACTGAGCTTCCAGAGCTTTCCACTAAAGGAGACCTAAATGACGATCATGGCCCCCGAAACCGCTGCCGAGTCGCTCGACCCCCGCGACCCGCTGCTTCGCCTGCAGACCTTCTTCGATGACGGCAGCGTCGAGCTGCTGCACGAGCGGGACCGCTCGGGCGTGCTGGCGGCAGCCGGCACGGTCAACGGTGTTCGCACGGTGGCGTTCTGCACCGATGGCACCGTGATGGGCGGTGCCATGGGCATCGAGGGCTGTGCCCACATCGTCAACGCGTACGACAACGCCATCGAAGAGCAGAGCCCGATCGTGGGGATCTGGCACTCCGGCGGTGCGCGGCTGGCCGAGGGCGTCAAGGCGCTGCACGCGGTCGGCCTGGTCTTCGAGGCGATGATCCGGGCGTCGGGTTACATCCCGCAGATCTCGGTGGTCGTCGGATTCGCCGCGGGCGGTGCGGCTTACGGTCCCGCCCTGACCGACGTGATCATCATGGCCCCGGACAGCAAGGTGTTCGTCACCGGTCCGGACGTGGTGCGCAGTGTCACCGGTGAGGACGTCGACATGGTGTCGCTCGGTGGCCCCGACGCCCACCACAAGAAGTCCGGTGTGTGCCACATCGTCGCCGACGACGAGCTCGACGCCTACGAGCGGGGCCGCCGTCTGGTCGGATTGTTCAGCCAGCAGGGTCATTTCGATCGCACCAAGGCCGAGGCCGGCGACACCGACCTGGCCGCGCTGATGCCCGAATCGGCTCGCCGCGCCTACGACGTGCACCCGATCATCGAGGCTCTCCTCGACGAGGGTGTGCCTTTCGAGGAGTTCCAGGGTAAGTGGGCCCCGTCGATCGTCGTCGGCCTCGGTCGCCTGGCCGGCCGGTCGGTCGGCGTGATCGCCAACAACCCGCTTCGCCTCGGTGGCTGCCTGAACTCCGAAAGCGCCGAGAAGTCAGCACGTTTCGTGCGGTTGTGCGACGCCTTCGGCATTCCACTGGTGGTGGTCGTCGACGTTCCGGGCTACCTGCCGGGTGTCGATCAGGAATGGGGCGGCGTGGTGCGTCGCGGCGCCAAGCTGCTGCACGCCTTCGGTGAGTCCTCGGTCCCCCGCGTCACCCTGGTGACCCGCAAGATCTACGGCGGCGCCTACATCGCGATGAACTCGCGGTCGCTCAACGCCACCAAGGTGTTCGCCTGGCCGGACGCCGAGGTCGCGGTCATGGGCGCCAAGGCGGCCGTCGGCATCCTGCACAAGCGCAAGCTGGCCGCAGTCGCCGATCCTGCCGAACGCGACACCCTGCACGAGGAACTCGCGATCGAGCACGAGCGCATCGCCGGCGGTGTGGATTCGGCGATCGAGATCGGCGTGGTCGACGAGAAGATCGACCCGGCCCACACCCGCAGCAAGTTGACGCAGGCGCTGGCCGAGGCCCCGCACCGGCGCGGCCGCCACAAGAACATCCCGCTGTAACTCTTCAGCTGGCGCGAATGGCCAGTTATTGCACATTTCAGGCGAAAGCCCGTGCAATAACTGGCCATTCGGCGTTTCAGCGCGTGGTGTAACCACCGTTCGCGAAGATGGTCTGCCCGTTGATCCAGTGGCCCTCGTCGGCCAGGAACACGACCAGCGGGGCGATGTCGGTGATCTCGGTCAGCCGGTTGCCCATCGCTTGCGACTTGTGGAACTCGACCCGCTCCGGGGTTTCCTGCGGGTAGAAGAACGGCGTGTCCATCGGGCCGGGGGCGACGTTGTTGACGTTGATGCCGCGGACGCCGAATTCCTTGGAGGCGGCGCGGGTGAAGTGTTCGACGGGACTCTTGGAGCCCGCGTAGGTCGAGTACCCGTCGGTGTAGGCCGCCAGTAATGCGGTGACGATGGTGACCACCGAGCCGTTGTCGTTGAGCCGCTTGCCTGCCTGTTGCAGGAAGAAATAGGCCGCCTTGGCGTTGATGTCGAACATCGAGTCATATTCGGCCTCAGTGGTTTCCACGAACGGCTTACGCAGTACCTTGCCGACGGTGTTGATCGCGATGTCGACGCTACCGAAGGCATCGATCGCAGTGTCGAACAGTTTCTCGACATTGGCCGGCACCGTCAGATCGCCCTGCACCTTGACCGCCTTGACCCCGGCGGCCTGCACTGCCGCCACCGTCTTGTCGGCGTCGGCCTCGCTGGAGGCACTGTTGTAGTGAACCGCGACGTTGACACCCCTCGAAGCCAACGTCGCGCTGATCAGACCACCCAGGTTCTTCGCGCCGGCGGCAACGATTGCTGACTTACCCTCTAGTTTGCTCACAATCACAAGCGTAGTTTCGTCATTCACAGAGCAACAACGCAAAAGCCGGAGGCATCCACAAGCACAAGTTGTATAGGGTGAACCAGTGTCACCGGACGTGCCTGATCTGCGACGTTTACGTCAGTTTATCGCCATCGCCGATGTCGGTAGCGTTACCGCTGCGGCCACTTCGCTGCACATTAGCCAGCAGGCTCTCAGCAGTTCCATGCAGCAACTTGAGAAGGACCTCAGTGCCACGCTGTTCCGGCGCGAAGGCCGCCGCCTGACGCTCACCCGGGCCGGTGAGTTGCTGCTCGCCGAGGGCCGGCCACTGCTGGCAGCGGCACAGACCGTGGCCACACGGGTGCAACACAGCGCCCACGGAACCGCCGAGATGTTCGTAGTCGGCCACACCCCGGCACTCAGCGGCAGCGAGGCCTATACCCGTCTCGAACCCGCCATCTACGCATTCCCCGACACCTCCTTCACCTTTCGTCAGCTCTACCCCGATCAGCTCACCGATGCGGTGCTCGACGGCAGCGTGCACCTCGGTCTACGCCGGGGAGTTGTTCCGACCAACGAATTGGCCACGGCCATCCTGGGTTACGACCGCATTCGGCTAGCGGTGCCGCGTGAACATCGGCTGGCCGCCCGGCCGGTCGTCGGCATTGACGAGCTGGCCGGCGAGCGCATCGCCCTGTGGGCTCCCCCTGGGGCGTCGTATTACAGCGACTTTCTGATAGGTGCCTGCCGGCGGGCCGGCTTCGAACCCGAATACGTCGTCAGCCGGGTCCAAGGCGCGGCCACCGTCGCAGCCCCTCTCACGACTGGGGCGGTCACGTTCGTCACCACTCCCCCCGGCCCTGCCATGGACGGCCGGGTGATGGTCATCGAACTCGAACCACCGCTGTTGGTGGGCGCCCAGGCGATGTGGCAGCGCCACACCAGTTCAGCGGTGCGCGAAACGCTGCTGGCGCAGCCGTAGTCACAGACCGTGTTCGCCGGCTACTCGACTTCCCCGAATTCGGCGATCATCTCGGCGGCCACGCCGGCGGCACGCTCCCGGTCTGCGCTGACCAGCCCGATACGCGTGCGCCGGTCGAGGATGTCATCGGCACACAGGGCGCCCTCGTGCGTGACGGCGTACTCGAATTCCGCGCGAATGACGTCGATTCCCTCGGCCACCGGCTCGGTGGGGCGAGCGCACTGTGCCCGCGCGATCACGTTGGGAGCCTCGGAGCCGTACCGCGCGACCAGTGACGACGGCAACGCGTGTTCAGATCGCAAGGTGGACACCGGATTCGCCGGTGCGCCGACGAGCGGCAGGTTGGCGGTACGACACCCCGAGGCGGTGAGCCCGCGCAGCGCCAGAGCCCGGTCGAGCACATCCTGGGCCATGTAGCGATACTCGGTGAGCTTCCCACCGATGATGCTGATCACCCCGCTCGCCGACTCCACCACCGCGTGCTCGCGGGACACGTCGGCCGTATTGCCCTCCCCGGTATCGATCAGCGGCCGCAGCCCGGCATAGGCGCCCCGCACATCCTCGGTGGTCAGGTCGGTGGCCAGCGCGGTGTTGACGGTGTCCAACAGGAAGTTGACCTCACCCGGAGTCGGTTGGGGCACATCGGGAATGGGACCCGGTGCATCTTCGTCCGTGAGCCCCAGATAGACCCGGCCGAGCTGTTCGGGCATCGCGAAGACGAACCGGTTCAACTCCCCCGGTATCGGAATGGTCAGGGCCGCGGTGGGATTGCCGAAGGCCGCGGCATCGAATACCAGATGTGTTCCGCGACTGGGGCGCAACGTGAGCGCCGGGTCGAGATCACCGGCCCACACGCCGGCGGCGTTGATCACCACGCGCGCGGACGCATCGAAGGAATCGCCGGTCAGTTCGTCGGTCAGCTGCACCGAGGTGGCGCCGGCAGCGCCGGCCGACACCCTCGTCAGGATGCGGGCTCCGTGCTGCGCGGCGGTGCGGGCGACGGCGGCCACCAGACGGGCGTCGTCGATGAGCTGACCGTCGTAGGCCAGGAAACCGCCGTCGAGCCCCTCGGTGCGCACAGTCGGGGCCAGTTCGACAGTGCGGCGTGCGTCCACCCGGCGTGAGCGTTGCAGGGTCGACGCGCTGGTACCGGCCAGCCTGCGCAGCCCATCTCCGGCCACGAATCCGGTGCGCACCAACGCGCGTGACCCGCGGCCCATCGACGGCAACAGCGGCACCAGCTGCGGCATGGCCTTGACGAGGTGGGGTGCGTTGCGGGTCATCAGGATTCCGCGTTCGATGGCACTGCGGCGAGCGATCCCGATGTTGCCGGTAGCCAGGTAGCGCAGTCCGCCGTGTACGAGTTTCGAGCTCCACCGACTGGTCCCGAAGGCCAGATCGTGCTTTTCCACCAGTGCCACGCTCAGACCCCGTGTGGCGGCGTCCAGGGCGATGCCCGCACCGGTGATCCCGCCGCCGATGACGATCACGTCGACCTGTTCGCCGTCGGCGAGTGCCGCCAATTCGGTTGTGCGCCTCGTGTGATTGAGCGCAGTCGGGCCGGTCATGATGCCAGGTATCCGTTCAGTGCGTGGGTGAGCTCGACCGCCAGGGCATCGGCGTCGAGGATGGGCTCGACCATCTGCGCGGACTGGATTGCCGACTGGGTGATCAGCAGGCACATGGTCGCCAGCTGGCGGGGATCCCCCGCGCGGACCCGGTCGGTTGCAGAGCTCACCTCCTGGGCGAGCTTGAGTTCCCCGGCCAGTGCATCGATCAGGATCTGCTGACTGGTGCCCAGCCGCTCGGAGATGTAGACCATCGCCACCTCCGGCGCCGAGTGCAGGACCGCCATGATCACCTCGTCGTGACGCAGCCGCGCGGCCACCGTGACGATGCGGTCGACCAGCGCCGCCCGGTCCGGACCGCTCACTTCGGTTGCATCGAGGACACCGACAACCCGCGCAGTGAGCAGCGCAGCCAGGATCGACTGGGTATCGGGGAAACGCCGGTACACGGTCGGGCGGCTGACCCCGGCCCGGCGGGCGATCTCGGCCAGGGTCACCCGGTCCACGCCGAAGGCCAGCACGCAGCTCGCGGCGGCATCCAAGATCTGGTCGCTCAGCGATCTCTCGTTACTGATTGACATCATGTGTAATACTGTAACGCATGACTCAGCCGGCCGAACAGTTTCTGCCTCCGATGAAGTGGAATGCCTGGGGCGATCCGGACGCGGCCAAGCCGCTGTCCGACGGAATCCGCTCCCTGCTGCAACAGGCGCTGGGCGTCGACGCAGCTCCGGCGGCAGAGCCGACACCCGAGCAGGTGCAGTTGCAGCCGTCGGCCCTGACCGACGCCGATCGCGAGGCCCTCGCCGCCATCGTCGGTGCACCCCACTGCGGCACCGACACCATGTCACGGCTACTGCACGCCGGCGGCAAGTCGACGTTGGACCTGTTGCGCCGCAATGGTTCCGCCGTTCAGGATGCACCCGATGCGGTCCTGCTGCCCGGTACTGACGACGAGGTCGCCGCAATCCTGACCTACTGTTCCGAACACCGCATCGCGGTCGTCCCGTTCGGCGGGGGGACCAGCGTGGTGGGCGGCCTCGATCCGTTGCGCAGCGACTTCGCCGCGGTCGTGGCGCTCGATCTGCGCCGGTTCGACGCGCTGCACAGCCTCGACGAGGTGAGCGGCGAGGCCGAGCTGGGCGCGGGCGTCACCGGGCCACAGGCCGAGGCACTGCTGGGCGCACATGGCTTCTCACTGGGCCACTTTCCGCAGAGCTTTCAGTTCGCCACCATCGGCGGGTTCGCCGCCACCCGGTCCTCGGGGCAGGATTCGGCCGGCTACGGACGCTTCGACGACATGGTCCGTGGACTGCGCGCCGTGACCCCGGCGGGGACGCTCGAGCTCGGTCGCGCCCCGGCCTCGGCGGCCGGACCGGATCTGCGCCAGCTACTCCTCGGTTCGGAAGGGGTGTTCGGTGTCATCACCCGGGTCCGGGTTCGCGTGCACCCGGTGCCCGAGACCACCCGCTACGAGGCGTGGTCCTTCCCGGATTTCGCGACCGGCGCCGAGGCGCTGCGGGCGGTCATCCAGACCGGCACCGGGCCGACGGTGATCCGGCTGTCCGATGAGGCCGAGACCGGGGTGAACCTGGCCACCACCGACAGCATCGGCGAGCAGAGCATCACCGGGGGCTGCTTGGCCATCACGCTGTTCGAGGGCACCGCGGCGCACACCGAGAGCCGCCACGAGGAGACCCGCGCAGTCCTCGAAGCCCAGGGCGGCACGTCGCTGGGCGAGGCCCCGGCGCGAGGCTGGGAGCACGGCCGGTTCAACGCACCGTATCTGCGTGATTCACTGCTGGCCGCCGGCGCATTGTGCGAAACACTGGAGACCGCCACCACCTGGTCCAACCTGGGCACGCTGAAGGCCGCGGTCACCGAGGCCCTGACCACCGCGCTCGCCGAATCCGGCACGCCGGCCCTGGTGATGTGCCACATTTCGCATGTGTACCCCACGGGCGCCTCGCTCTACTTCACGGTCGTCGCCGCCCAGCGCGGCAACCCGATCGAGCAGTGGCAGGCCGCGAAGACCGCGGCCTCCGAAGCGATGGTGCGCAACGGCGGCACCATCACCCACCACCATGCCGTCGGTGCGGACCACCGCCCGTGGATGCGGGACGAGATCGGAGACCTCGGCGCCCAGGTGTTGCGCGCCGTCAAGGCCACACTGGATCCGGCAGGAATCCTCAACCCGGGCAAGCTGATTCCGTGAATCGGGTCACGGTCCTGACCAATCCCCTATCGGGACATGGCAATGCGCCGCATGCGGCCGAGCGGGCGGGCGCGCAGCTCCAGCGGCGCGGCATCGACGTGTGCGCCATCGTCGGGACCGACGCCGCGCACGCCCGCCGCCTGGTCGACGAGGCCCTCGACCGTGGCACCGACGCCCTCGTGGTGGTCGGCGGCGACGGGGTGATCTCGCTGGCCCTGCAGGCGCTGGCCACCGGCGATGTCCCGCTGGGCATCGTCCCGGCCGGGACGGGCAATGACCACGCGCGCGAATACCGTTTGCCGACAGGCGATCCCGAGGCCGCGGCCGACGTCATCGCCGACGGCTACACCGAGACGGTCGACCTCGGTCACATCGAGGATGCCGCCGGCGCGGTCAAGTGGTTCGGCACCGTGATGGCCGCCGGATTCGATTCGCTGGTCAGCGACCGGACCAACCGGATGCGGTGGCCGCACGGCCGGATGCGCTACAACGTGGCGATGGTCGCGGAGATCTCGAAGCTACGATTGCTGCCGTTCCGGCTCACGTTTGGCGACGACCCGGAGATCCGCACCGACCTCACCCTGGCGGCGTTCGGTAACACCCGCAGTTACGGCGGTGGCATGTTGATCTGCCCGGGTGCGGACCATTCGGACGGACTGCTCGACGTCACGATGATCACGTCGGCATCCCGCACCAGATTGATCCGCCTGTTCCCCACGGTTTTCAAGGGCACCCATGTCGAGCTCGACGAGGTGACCACCAAGCGGGCCAAGACAATCCACGTGGAATGCCCAGGGATCAACGCCTACGCCGACGGGGATTACGCGGCTCCGTTGCCGGTCACGGTGTCCGCGGTGCCGGCTGCACTGCGCTTACTGGTGCCCAAGCAGTCCTGAATGAACTCGACCATGCAGTCGCGGGCCTCCCGGCTCTCCGGCAGAAACGGCAGGAACGCCGGGAAAGCGTGGAGCTGACCGGGCCAGACCTTGAGCGTGCTCGACCGGCCCGCGTCGGTCAGCACCTCATGCATGCGTTCGGCATCGCAACGCAGTGCCTCCGATTCCGCCGCGATGATCAGGCTCGGCGGAAAATCGGTGAGCACTCCGTTGACCGGTGACAGGGCATGACCGTCCGAGTCCTTGGGGCCGACGCATTCGACGATCATCGGCAGGGCAAGTCCGATTCCCATCCTGTCCTCGGCGAAGTTGGGATGGCCTGAGCGGCGTTCTCCGTCGAGTTCGAGCAGCGGGCTGACACCGATGACGCCGGCGGGCGTACCGACATCCTGCGCCTGGGCGGCGAGAACGGTTGCGAAGGCCAGGAATCCACCTGCCGAGTCACCTGCCACCACGGTGTTGGCCGGCTCTGCGCCCTGGTCCAACATCCAGCGGTAGACGCGCAGGCAGTCCGCGACGGATTCGTCGACGGTCACATCGGGGTGCTGCCGATACTCGACGTGCACCACGGGAAGTTGGGTTCGCCGGGCAAGTGCGACCACGACGTGCTGGTGGGTGTCGAAGCCGCCGAGAAAGAACCCCCCGCCGTGCAGATAGAGGATGGCACCGTCGGACAGGGGCCGGTGTGCAGCTTCGGCGGTGCGGATGGTCTCGACGGTGACGCGCCCCAGCGTGATCCGGCTGACCCGCAGCCCCCGCTTCGGACGCAGTCGCTGGAGCCGCGCGAGTGCATTGATGCGACGACCGATTGCCGTAAGGCGATCCTCGGCGGATCGACTCCCTTGATAGGCGACGGATCTACGTACCTGGACGAGGAGGGTTCGGCGGGCGATGCCGTAGCACGCCCGGGATCTGCGACTCGGGCGTCGGGTCGACAGTGCGGCGGCCGGTAATACCATCCAAACTCCTTCGGGTTACTTCGGCGATCCCAGGGCGGCAAGCAGTTTCACCAGGTGCCCGAATGCGTCGGTGAACGGCCGCGCCGGCACCGAGGGATCGATGGCCCGCTGGATGCCGAGGCCGATCCCGGCACTGAGCAGCAGACTGCCGAGATCCTCGAGGCTCGCTGCCACGTCGCTGTTCACCAATTGCGTTTCGGTGAGGCCGAGCTCGGCAGACATCGACCTGACCACGTCGATGACCATCTGCGCGGCCTCGTTGCGCAACGCCGTGATCATCTGGGCCAGCTCGGGGTTGTTCCGCGACAGGACCGCGAATTCGAGTTCGAGCATGGTCCAGCCGACGTCGCCTGCGGTGCGCTCCAGCCAGGCGCTCAACGCCTCCACGCGGGTGTCCAACTCGGCATCGGATATCGCGAGTTCGGCCATCTCGGCGAACTTCTCGCGGTGGATCAACTCGAGGACATCGCGGCAGAGGTTGGGTTTGCTGCCGAAGTTGGAGTACACGGCTCCCTTGGAGAAGCCCGCGTCGTCGGCGATGTCTTCGAGGCTCGTGGCGGCATACCCGTGGCTCAGGAAGCGCTTTTTGGCGGCCTGCAACAGCTCGGCCCGCGTCTGTTCCTGGCGTTGAGCCCTGGTCAGCCGCGGCATGCGCTGATGATAGAGCGCAGCAGACTTTGGGTATTGATTTAACTCAAAGTATTCAGATACCGTCAGTATCCGAACGGTCGTGAAGCGACTTCAGGGGAGGCATGACGTGCGGTTTTCACAGCGGAAGGCGTCGGTGGACGGCGCGGTGGTGATCGTGACCGGCGGGGCGCGGGGCATCGGCGCCAAGACGGCGGAGCTGTTCTCCGCCCGTGGCGCCACGGTATCGATCGGTGATGTCGATGCCGATGTGGCTGCGACGACCGCGGCCGGTATCCCCCGCTGCCGGGCGGCCTACCTCGACGTCACGCAGCGGTCGTCGTGGGATCGCTTCGTCTCCGACGTCGTCCGGGAATCGGGCCGCGTCGACATCCTGGTCAACAACGCCGGGGTCATGCCCCTCGGTGCATTCGACGCCGAACCGGAGGCCACCACTGACCTGATCCTCGACGTCAACGTTCGTGGCGTCCTCAACGGCATGCGCGCCGTGGTCCCGTCGATGGTGGCCCGCGGGCGCGGGCACGTCGTCAATGTCGCGTCGATGGCGGGCATGATCCCGATCCCCGGCATGGTGACCTACAACGCCAGCAAGTTCGCCGCACTCGGCGCGTCATTGGCCGCACGTCGCGAGTACGCGGGCACCGGGATCACCGTGTCGGCAGTGCTGCCGTCAGCGGTTCGAACCGAACTCACCTCTGGCGTGCAGCTCGGAAACGGCCTTCCCACAGTGGATCCCGATGATGTCGCACGCGCGATCCTCAAAACTGTCCGCACTCACGCCGCCCGCACCTCGGTGCCGGGTTGGGTCGCTCCCGGGTGGGCCCTGGTGGACGCGTTGGTGCCCGAGGCACTCCAGAGCGCGGTGCGTGCCAGGATCGACGACCGCCGCGCCCTGACCGCCCTCGATGCGCAGGGCCGATCCAGCTACCTGCAGCGTCTCGACCGCCAGTCGAAAGCCCATGGTGCACAGTCCGATTCCGAGGTGGCGCCATGACCAAGGCACTGGTGATCGGCTGCGGTGGGACCATCGGAGGAGCGTGGACAGTCGCGGCGCTGCATGCCCTGGCCGAAGAAACCGGATGGGATCCGCGCGACGCCGCTGTGCTGCAGGGCACCTCGGCGGGAGCCGAGCTCGTCACGATTCTCGGCGGCGGTGCCACGGTGGACGATCTGATCTCGATGCAGCGCGGCACCTCTACCGACGAGCGCCTGCGCCGCCACATCGCGGACACGCCGCCCAGCGTGCCGCCGATTCCTGCGCCCCGCCTGCTCAACCCCCGGCTGCTCGTCGGCCAAAAGGGTCTCGCCGCCGCCACCGGCATCGCCCCCGTCGGTCGAGGCAACACCGACTGGCTGCAGCGCCTTGCCGACGGATTCTCCGATGGCACAGGTTGGATGAGACACCCCGGTGCCCGGATGGTCGCGTTCGACTACCAGCGTGGCGAAGGTGTCGCCTTCGGCGCGCCAGGTGCGCCGCAGGCCACCGCAGGTGAAGCCCTACGCGCATCCTGGGCGGTCCCCGGCTGGATGCCACCGGTCACGATCGGCGGCAGGAACTTCGTCGACGGTGGCGCCGCCTCGACGGCATCGGTCGATCTGATCGGACCCGAGGAAGCCGAAACGATCTACGTGATCACCCCCATGGCCTCCGAACCGGGAACGCGCGCACCGGGACTCGGCGGCAGGCTGGAGCACGGTCTGCTGCGCCGGCCGATGTCGGTGGGTCTGAACCGCGAAGTGGCGGCGGTGCGTGCGCGTGGCACGCAGGTCGTCCTCATCCGTCCCGACGCGGCAGATCTCGCAGGCCTGGGTTCCCACTTCATGCGCCGTAACCGGCGGCAGTCGGCGTTCGAGGCATCGATGCTGACCGCACCTACCACGGTCCGGCGGGCACTCGCCGTCAGCGAGGAAGCTCGATGAGCCGCGAAGTCCGCAGCGTCATCATCGGCGCGGGGATGGCCGGAATCGCCACCGCCTACACGCTTCAGCAAGCCGGATTCACGAACTTCACCATCCTGGAGAAAGGTTCGGACGTCGGAGGCGTCTGGCACTGGAACCGCTACCCGGGACTCACCTGTGACGTGCCGTCGCAGATCTACCAGTTCTCGTTCGCACCGAAACCGGACTGGAGCCACATCTGGGCCACCGGTGAGGACATCCAGCGCTATCACCGCGATGTCATGGCACGGTTCGGACTCGACGCCCATCTGCGGTGCGACACCGAAGTGACCGAGGCGCGTTACGACAGCACCGCCACGTCATGGACACTCACGACGGCCGACGGTGACACTCTGACGGCCGATTTCGTCATCTGTGCCACCGGGGTGCTGCACCATCCGTCGATACCCGACATTCCCGGCATGGACACCTTCGGCGGGCAGATCGTGCACACCGCGCGGTGGGATCCGGGGGTGGAGACCGACGGTCGGCGAATCGCCGTGATCGGCACGGGATCGACCGGCGTGCAGGTGGTTTCGGCCCTGCAACCCAAGGCCCGCACGCTGCTGCACTTCGCCAGATCCCCGCAGTGGATCCTGTGGGCACCGATGTCGCTGCGGCAGTCGTCGGTGCTCGCCAAGGTCCTGCACCGGCGGCCGGGATGGCATGGCTTTCTCTTCCGACGTCTGCAGTGGGGCTCGAACATCCTCGCCGATGTCGTCACCACGCCCTCGTGGCGACGCAAACTGGTGCAGTCCTATGCCCGGTGGAGCCTGGCCGCCCAGGTCCGTGACCGGACGCTGCGGGCGAAACTCACTCCGGATTATGAACCGCTGTGTAAGCGGCAAGTGGTCTCGGGCACGTACTACCGCGCCATCAAGCGCCCCAATGCCACGCTGGTCGACGATCCCATCCAGGAATTCACCCCGACAGGTATCCGCACCGCGGACGGCACGCACCACGACGTGGATGTCGCGGTGCTGGCCACAGGTTTCCAGGCACACAATTACATGCGGCCGATGACCGTCGTGGGCCGCGACGGGATCACCCTCGATGAGGCGTGGGTCAAGGGGCCACGGGCCTACCGGATGACAGCAATCCCCGGGTTTCCGAACCTGTTCACCGTGCTCGGCCCGAACTCACCGACGGGATCGATCCCGCTGCAGTACTCGGCCGAGCGCACCGCCGGCTACATCGTGGCCTGGCTCAAGCGGTTTGAGAACGGCGAACTCTGCGAGGTCGAGGTCACCGAAGAGGCCACCGACGAGTTCAACGCCGCAGTCGCCGACGCGCTCGGTCCGACGGTCTGGAACACCGGGTGCAACTCGTGGTACTTCACCGACGCCGGAACCATCGACCTGTGGCCGTTCGACCGGGCTACCCTCACGCGCATGCTGTCCGCACCGGACCCCGCCCACTACCGGATCAGGTGACGGCGAGCCTTCGCGGTACCCACCCACCCCCGGCGATTCGGCGTGTTTGCCCGACACCGTGAACGGCACACGGTACGTTTCGTCTGGGTCGGGGTTCTGAGTGGAGTGGACTGGTACGGAGCGTCATGGAATCGACCAAGTACATCGGCCGCGTAGGCGCACTGGCCGTTGCTCTCGGCATCGGCACAGCGTTGACCTCGGGGACCGGAATCGCCTGGGCCGACGGTGGGTCCGGCGATCCCGGCAAATCAACGACGGGCAGCGCCGACGGTTCCACCTCGAGCCCGGGGACAAAGAAGAACCCGAGCAAACCCTCGACGATCAAGAAGCCGGCCACGACGCCGTCCGGCGCACTGTCGAAGATCGGCGAGCGGATCCGCAAGGACGTCGAGTCGGGACTGAACGATGTCGGCGACACGCTCAAGCAGACGCAGAGCCGCCTGGACACCGCCCGCACCCCGCTGCGAAACCGGACCACCAAGGCCCGGAGCAAGATTCAGGGCACACTCACCAATGTCCCCGAAACCGGCAACAAGGCCGACATCACCACGAAGACAGACAACACCCGGATCGCCCCGGACGCGGCGACGTCTGCGCCGACGCTGAAGCGCACGCAACGCCCCAACACCAACACGGTGGTGGTGCGTCTGAACGAGGCCGCCTCCACCCTGGGCACCGAGGTCGCGAAGTTCGACATCCCCACTATCCCCGACATCGTGCCGGAGAAGACCACCGTCCCGGCTGCTCCCGCCACCGCACCCAAGATCAGCGCACCGCCCGTCGTCTCAGCCCTGCTGAGTGTCGCGGGGCTGTCGCCGTTCGGTGCGGGTAACACCCCGGTCGCACCCGGCCAGTCGCCCGCTTTGTGGGCCATGATGGCTTGGACACGAAGGGAATTCGAGCGGACGATCAATCCGGTCGGGTCGCGTGTGGTGTCGGCCAATGACGCCGCCTCGGTGGTCGCCGAGGGTGAGATCCAGCCGATGGCTGCGGCCGCCCCCAATGCCGCTGTGCAGACCGATGACCTGACACCCAAGCCTCAGGTCCCGTCTTCCCTGGCGAGCGCCACCACAGCGCTCAAGTGGGTGACCGGGGTAGGCGTCACCGACCACTGGTACGTCGCGGGGACCGACCTTGGCATCATGTGGAACAGCGGCTACACCGACCCGGTCACCGGAAAACCGGTCATCTACACGCTGTTCGGCGATACCTACAGCGAGCCCGGCATGGCCGGCGACTGGCGCAACAACGTGCTGTTCCGCACGATCGACACCGATCTGTCCGACGGTCTGCAATTCGACGGTGCGGTGATCAATGCTGGGGCGCAATATCCCGGCGACCCCAACGGGACTCATGAGTGGTACGGCACCGGTGGTGCGCCTGCGGGCGCCTCTCAGATCATCTACGATCCGGGCGGCCTCAACGGGCTGTTCGGCCAGACCTACACGATGATCCCGACGTCGGCCATCGCGATCGAGAATCCCGACGCGGAAGGCGGTTACCGGCAGTACGCCACGGTGATGTCGATCCGCACCTGGGACAACCCGGGCAGCTGGACCACGAACTACGCCGCGATCGCCTACTCCGACGACGGCGGCAAGACCTGGACCGTCGACCGCGACACCGTGCGCTCGTCGGGCTGGTTCCGAGCCGGCCCGGCCTACGTCCCTGGCGACGAACATTTCCAGCAGAACGCGCTGGTGATGTCGGACGACCCGACCGACCCGTACGTCTACGTGTACGGAACTCCCTCGGGCAGGCAGGGTTCGGCGTACGTAGCTCGGGTGCAGAAGGATCAGATCACCAATCTGGATGCCTATGAGTACTGGTCGGGTGAGGATTCCAGTGGCGCCGGGAAGTGGGTGACGGGTGATCCGTCGGCGGCGGTTCCGGTGTTCGGCTCCAGCAGCACCGATTTCCTGCCGACGCTCTACAAGGTGGCGGACTTCTTCACCTTCGGGTTGTTCACCAAGATCGCCAACGGCATCTGGGTCGGCGGGCTGCCCACGGGCGGCAATGTCAGCGAGATGTCGGTGCAGTACAACGAGTATCTGGGCAAGTACGTCGTGCTCTACACCGATGGCGGCAACAACGTCGTGATGCGGGTGTCGGATTCACCGCAGGGTGAATGGTCGGATACGACGACGCTGGTGAACAACAACCTGACGACCAACACCGGCATGTATGCACCCATGGTCCACCCGATGTCGGGGACCGGTTACTTCAACAAGGTCGACGCCAACGGCAATGTCGTGGAGGACAACTCGCAGTACCTGTACTACAACTTGTCCTACTGGGGCGACTACAACGTCCGGTTGATGCAGACCGACCTGTCCACGATGAAGACGGTCTCGGTGTAGCCGGATGTCTCGAACGTTGGCGTTGAGTGCGGCGGTCCTGACCGTGGCTGCCGCACTCAGCACGAGTGCCTGTGCGCACGCCGATCCCGAGCCGGTGCCGCAGGGACCATCGGAAACCACAGCGCCTCAACCAGACTCGTCGTGCGCCGAAAACGTCGACGGGACACTGACTCCGGCTGATCCCGCACAGACCGGCAACAACCGGCGTCTGCTGCAGTGCACGGCCGGGACCTGGCAGACGTTCGGCGGCCCCTATCCCTCGTCGGATCGCTGGCTGACCACCGGGCCCCAGGTGATACTGCACGGGCAGGGCAGGCGAAACCCGGAAGCCCGGGCGGGCACTTGGACAGCGACCCCGCAGACCGCCGAGGCCCATTGTGGCGCCGAAGTTGTCGATGTCCTGGGCGCAGGCAGGACATCGGAGCCGCAGACGTTCAGCGCAGACCCGGGCCAGTCGCTGACCATCGAGGTCAGCGACCACATGTTCACGACGAAGCTCAGCGGCTACTGCCTCTGGGCGCGTAGCTGACGAGCTACCCCACACCCCTGTTCAGCCAAGACACCTCGGCGCCGTCACCGCCGTTGCGGTAGGGCTCGAGCGACTCGTCCCATGCGGTACCCAGCACGGTGTCGAGTTCGGCTGCCAGCATGTCGGCGCCGCCGGCCATGAGGGAGCGCAGCCGCATCTCGCCGACCATCACGTCGCCGTTGGCGCTCATCGCACCGCTCCACAGACCGAGGTGGGGGGTGTGGCACCAGCGGTGCCCGTCCACCCCGGCACTGGGGTCCTCGGTCACCTCGAAGCGCAGCACTGACCAGGAGCGCAGGGCATTGGCCAACTGCGCCCCAGTGCCGACGGGCCCAACCCAGTTGGTCACCGTGCGCAACTGGCCAGGCATGGCCGGTTGCGGCGTCCACTTGAGGTTCGCCCGCGCCGACAGGGTCGACGACAACGCCCACTCAACATGCGGGCATACCGCCGCGGGTGAGGCATGGACATACACCACGCCCGTCGCCGCGTCGGCGAACTGGTTCGACGCACGCATCTGCTACTCCTTCGGATACGAGGGACGTCTTCCCCAACGGCCTGGTATTCCGATCAAGCATGCAGTTGTGTGTGCCGCGCGTGTCTATTGTGCCCTGTGTGGCCAGTGTTGCGCTAGTCTGTCCCGTTTTCTCTCAGCACTCCATCAGATATCGCGGGCCACAGCGGGTAGGTCCAGTCCCCGAAGTCGCGGTCGGTGAGCACCACCAAGGCCAGGTCAGCGGCCGGATCGACCCAGAGGAACGTCCCCGACTGACCGAAATGCCCGAACGTGCGCGCCGAGTTTGCCGACCCCGTCCAGTGCGGCGATTTGCCGTCCCGGAGCTCGAAGCCCAGCCCCCAGTCGTTCGGCCGTTGCACCCCGAACCCCGGCAACACCCCGTCGAGCCCGGGAAACTGCACCGTCACCGCGTCGTCGTGCAGTTGCTGCGACACCAGTGCCGGGCGGAGCAACTCCCGGGCGAATGCCGCCAGATCCCCGACGGTCGATACACCGCCGAACCCGGCCGCCTGCGTCCCGCCCAACAGAGTGGACTTGGTCATCTGCAGCGGCTCGAAGACCGCCTCGGTCAGATAGCTGGCGAACTCGATGTCAGCAGCACTCTCGACAGCACGCGCCAGCAGTTCGAATCCGTAGTTCGAGTAGATCCGACGCTGCCCCGGCCGGGCGAGCACTTCGGCCGAACGCATCGACACGCCCGAGGCGTGGGCCAACAGGTGCCGGATCGTCGAGCCGGGCGGGCCGGCCGGAGTATCGAGTTCGACCGCGCCCTCTTCGATCGCGATCTGCGCGGCCCGGGCCACGAGCGGTTTGGTCACCGAGGCCAGAGTGAAGGGTTTATCGAGATCGCCATGGCCGGCCATCACGCCCGAGGGGCCGACCACTGCCGCAGCCGCCGTGTCGACGGGCCACGTATCGATAACGCGGAGAACTTCGGCGGCGCTCATCGAGACCAAATCTATCGGGCACGCCCCAGACTCCGGGACAGCATCTCCTCGACCATGCTCGCGGCCACCGCATCCACGTCGGCGACCAGGCGGCGCAGTCCGACTACCCGCCGAACCAACTCCTGCGGATCGGGGTTCGCAACCGCCGAGAGCCGGTGCACGTCGAGGACCGCACGATAGGCCGACTCCGGTGAGTCCGGTTCGGTGGCCTCACACCACTGCTGCATCGACTGTGTCCACGACGTCAACCGATCACCGGCACCTTGCCGCCGCGCCAGGCTCAACGACCGTCGGTACACATCCGCCGCCCATTCCACCGGCACCGGTTCGTCGAGCACCGGCAGCAGTACTTGATCGAGCGCCTGGTAACCGGTCGGATCGCCCGCCGCGACGGCGGCCATGCCGCCGAGCGCCCGCGCCAGTGTGGCCAGGGCGGCGTCGTCCAAGTTCTCTGCGAGGACGGACAATCGGCGAGTCGCAGCGCCGAATTGGTCGTCATCGCCGGTGTCGGCCGCTGTCGCCGCGAGTAGGTATGCCAGGTAACCGTGCGCGGTGGTCTCCGGGACGCCGTCCAGCAGCATCTGCGCCCGCTGCCCCCAACTGCCCGCCAGCGACACGTGACCGCGAGCCAACCAGGCCAGGCCGAGTTCGGCCGCCTTCATCGCGGCCTGCACCGGGTCGGTGCGCAGCAGCCGGGTGTGCACCTGTTCGTTGATCCGCACCGATTCGCGGCCATGACCCTGCCGCCAGGCCGCCGCGGCGTACACGGCAAGATCGTCGGTGTCGAGGGTCAGCACGCCGTCGACCCGGCTGAAGGATTCGTAGCTGGTACGCCAGTCATTTCGCCGATACGCCGAGCGTGCAACCACCAGCAGTTGGGTTCGATCGTCGACCACAACCCACGGTAACGCGCGGGCGCTCCAGCGGGCCGAGATTCAGTGGACGACGACATCCGGCCACTAATTGGACACCTGTCCGGTTTGCATTAGGTTATAGGCATGAGCCAGACGGTGCGTGGTGTGATTTCTCGGTCCAAAGGTCAGCCGGTCGAACTGGTCGACATCGTCATCCCCGATCCGGGTCCCGGTGAGGTGGTGGTCGACATCATCGCCTGCGGCGTGTGCCATACCGACCTGACCTACCGCGAGGGCGGTATCAACGACGAATACCCGTTCCTGCTCGGCCACGAGGCCGCGGGCACGGTCGAGTCGGTCGGCGAGGGAGTCACCCACGTCGAACCCGGCGATTTCGTCATCCTCAACTGGCGCGCGGTGTGTGGAGAATGCCGCGCCTGTAAACGTGGCCGCCCGCATTTGTGCTTCGACACCCACAACGCCGCGCAGAAGATGACGTTGACCGATGGCACGGAGCTCACTCCGGCGCTCGGTATCGGCGCGTTCGCCGACAAGACCCTCGTCCACGAAGGCCAGTGCACCAAGGTCGATTCCGCGGCCGACCCGGCCGTGGCCGGCCTGCTGGGCTGCGGTGTGATGGCAGGCATCGGCGCGGCGATCAACACCGGTGCGGTGACCCGAGACGACACCGTCGCCGTCATCGGCTGCGGCGGCGTGGGCGACGCGGCGATCGCCGGTGCCGCCCTGGTCGGCGCGAAGAAGATCATCGCCGTCGACACCGACAACAAGAAGCTGAACTGGGCCCGCGATTTCGGTGCCACCCACACCATCAACGCCCGTGAGCTCGACGCGGTGAAGACCATCCAGGACCTCACCGACGGCTTCGGCGCCGACGTCGTGATCGACGCGGTCGGCCGCCCCGAAACCTGGAAGCAGGCGTTCTACGCGCGCGATCTGGCCGGCACCGTGGTGCTGGTCGGTGTCCCCACCCCGGACATGACCCTGGAGATGCCGTTGGTCGACTTCTTCTCCCGCGGCGGATCGTTGAAGTCCTCCTGGTACGGCGACTGCCTGCCCGAACGTGACTTCCCCACCCTGATCTCCCTGTACCTGCAGGGCCGGCTGCCGTTGGAGAAGTTCGTCTCCGAGCGCATCGGACTGGACTCGATCGAGGATGCTTTCCACAAGATGCACGCCGGCGAGGTGCTGCGCTCGGTGGTGGTGTTGAAGAAATGAGCGGGCCAACGCAGATTCAGCGCGTTGTCACCAGCGGCAAGTTCGAACTCGACGGCGGCAGTTGGGACGTCGACAACAACATCTGGATCGTCGGCGACGACAGTGATGTCATCGTGTTCGACGCCGCCCACACTGCCGCCCCGATCATCGAGGCCGTGGGCGGCCGCAACGTCGTCGCAGTGGTCTGCACCCACGGCCACAACGACCACATCACCGTTGCGCCCGAACTGGGCAAGGCACTGGACGCACCGGTGCTGCTGCACCCCGCCGACGAGATGTTGTGGCGAGTCGTGCACCCCGACAACGACTTCCGTACGGTCGAGGAGGGTCAGGTGCTGCGGGCGGGCGGCATCGAACTGCACGCCCTGCACACCCCGGGTCACTCCCCCGGCTCGGTCTGCTGGTCGATCCCCGAACTCAACGCGGTGATCTCGGGCGACACCCTGTTCCAGGGCGGCCCGGGTGCCACCGGTCGGTCGTTCTCGGATTTCCCGACGATCCTGGACTCCATCTCCAAGCGGCTGGGAATGCTGCCCGCCGAGACCGTTGTCTACACCGGCCACGGTGACACCACCACCATTGGCGACGAGATCGTCCACTACGACGAATGGGTTGCGCGCGGGCACTGACCCCGGGTTGCGATCACGTTGAGCCAGTCCCTTACCGGCAGGCGGCGGCGCGGCCATAGTGGCACCCATGACGAGTTCAGATGGGCGTACCGCAGCGGTGATCGGCGCGGGACAAACCGGGGTGACGGCCGCTCTCGGGCTGCTGGACAACGGGTTTGAGGTCACCCTGTACAGCGACCGTGACCAGCGCAGTTTGCGCGACGACGTTCCGGCCACCGGCACCGCGCTGATCTTCGGGGAGGCCCAGCGGGCCGAGGAGTCGCTGGGTCTGAACACCTACCTGGCCACCGCCCCGACTTCGACCGGGGAAAGTGTGCGCGTGGTGGACGGTTCCGGTCCGGACCGGTCGGAGGAGATCGCCTTCGACGTCGACTTCGATGGCTTCGTCGGGCTTGCGGTGGATACCCGGCTCAAGGCCGATGATCGGCTCACCCTGTTCCAGCAGCGCGGTGGGCGGTTCGTGGTCGAGGCCGTCGACCCGGTGCGCCTGGACCGGATCGCTGCGAGTGTCGACCTCACGCTGGTTGCCACCGGGCGCGGTGGGTTGTCGTCTCTGTTTCCTGTCGACGCCGAGCGCTCCGCCTACGATCGGCCCCAGCGCAGTCTGTTGACGGTGACGTTGACCGGTTTACCTTACGGGCCTGAGGTTTTCGCCCATCGCAGCGGCGCAGGTGGGCGCCACAGCGCCTTGACGGTGGTCTCCGATCAGGGTGAGGCTTGGTGGGGCGGATACCTGCACAAGGATGCCGGACCGACCTGGGCGTTCCTGGGCTGGGCGCGCCCCGGCAGCGAGTGGGAGAACCGGTTCGCCGGCGCGCAGGACGCACAATCCGCACTCGACATCGTCACCGCGCTGCACCGTGACTTCATCGACTGGGATCTGCCCGAGGTCGGTGAGCTCAGGACCATCGAGACCGATCCGCACTCGTGGCTCAAAGGCGCCGTCACCCAGGTGGTGCGCGGCGGGGTGGGCCGCACCGCCGGCGGCCATCCAGTGGCCGCCCTGGGCGATACCGCCGTCACCTACGATCCGATCGCCGGCCAGGGCGCCCAAGGCGGCCTGATACAGGCCGCAGCACTGGTGAGCAAGGCAACCGAGCACGACGGACCGTTCGACGAGGCGTGGCTGCGCAACGCATTCGAGGATTTCTACGCGGACCGGGCACGGGCCGCGCAACTGGTCACCCGCTTGTTCCTGTCCGATCCCGAGCTGGCCGAGTACGGCAACCTGTTCTTCGCGGCGGCACAGGGCAGCCCGCGGTTCGCCTCGAAACTCTATGGACTGCTGAATGATCCGAGGCCGGTCGAACGTCTCGACTCGGTGGCCGCCGCCAAGCAGCTGATCACCGATTTCTCCGGTGAGCCGGCCGACGCGTTACTGGAGCGGTTCGTCCCCGTCGGATCCTTCCAGCGCTCCGGCCTGGTGACGCGGGCCGCCTAGCCTCAGCTGCCCAGGATCCGGCGCTTCTCCGCTTCGAACTCGGCCTCGGTCAACGCACCGGTATCACGCAGGGCAGCAATGGTTTTGATCTGTTCGATCCGGACATCCTGATCGCTGGGAACCTGGGATCCGGAATATGTCGGTGTGTACGTCGGGGTGCCGGTCGGTGTGTACGTCGTCGGGTAGCTGGGCAGCGGAGTCGCCCGCTTCCCCGAGCGGAGGCTCCACATGATCGACAGGCCGAGCGCGACAGCGGCCAGGACCGTCGTCCCGATGAAGGGCCACATCACCCAGTAATAGGGGCTGCTGTGTCCGAATGTCAGCCTCGGATTCTGAGACTCGAAGACCGAGGCCTTGGCGTCGATACGGTAGGTGCCCGCCTCCTTGATGTGGGCGGTGAAGACCCGCACCGTGATTTCCCGGTTGGTCTTCGATGAACTGCTCATGGAGTCGGTGATGAGCGGTGTGGCCACTCCGGTCGGCGGCGTGATGGCCAGTTGGATCGGAGGCACCATCACCCCCTTGCCGCCCACGGTGAGGGTCGTGGCACGGTAGGCGATGTCCACGTCGCCGGCGGGCAACTCCAGACTCGCCGAGCCCGGGATCGGCACCTCGCCGTAGGCATCGTCATCTGCGATGACGAACGCGTTCACCATCACCGACGCAAAGATGCCGAGAACACCGATGACCAAGGCGATGACGGACACGATGATCGCCGTCCGCGGGGCGCCCCCTCCGTTACTCATCGCCGAAGTGTGTCATAGCCGGTCGGTGGCGGGTTACCGTCGGGGTATGCCTCGCGACGACACGGAGAGCACCGAGACCGCCCGACCGGCACGCCGGTTGGCGCTGCGCTACTGGGTGGCGCTGATCTTGGTCGCCCTGGCTGCAATCTTCGTCGCGCAGAACCGTGATCGGGTGGGTGTACACGTGCTGTGGGTGACCGTCGAGTCGCCGATGTGGTTCATCTTGGTCATCATTTTCGTCATGGGCCTACTCATCGGACTGCTGCTGCGCCGGCGACGGCGAACCTGATCATGGCCAGACCGCGCCGAACCACACCCCGCCCGCATGCCGCCGGAATGAGTTCGGCGATCAAGCTTCTCGAGCTCGCGGCGCACACGGTACCGATCCCGGCGGCGCCTCAACCCGTCGTCATCGCCGACTACGGGGCCGGCACCGCGCACAATTCGATGCAACCGATCAACGCCGCCATCGCCGCGGTGCGCAGCCGCACCCGACCCGAGCACTCGATTCTGGTGACGCACACCGATGTCGCCGACAACGACTTCTCCACGATGTTCCGGATCCTGGAGGAGGATCCGGAGTCCTATCGGCACCGAGATTCGGCCACCTTCAGTTCGGCGATCGGCCGGTCGTTCTACAGCCAGATCCTGCCATCGAACAGCGTGCACCTCGGCTGGTCGGCCTGGGCGGTAGCGCGACTGAGCACGGTGCCCATGCCTGTCGCCGACCACGTCGTCGCGGCCTACAGCAACGACGAGCGGGTGCGCGCTGCCTATGCCAGGCAGGCAGCTCACGATTGGCACGAGTTCATCGCTTTCCGGGGCCGCGAACTGTGCCCGGGTGGTCGGCTGGTGGTGTTGACGACCGCAGTGGACGATGACGGTGATTTGGGCTATCGCCCGCTGTTCCGCGCCGTCGTCGGTGCGCTGACCGAGCTGATCGCCGCCGGTGTGGTAAGCGCCGAGGAGGCGACGCGCATGTCGTTGCCGATCGCGGGACGGCGTGCCGCGGATTTCACCGCACCGTTCGCGCCGTCGGGACGGTTCGAGCGGCTGGAGATCCAGCACGTCGAGCTGATCGACGCAGACGACCGAATCTTCAACGCCTACCGAAGTGACAAGGACGCAGGCGCTTTCGGCACCCGCTGGGCCGATTTCCTCAGATTCACGGCATTCGCCGATCTGGGGGCGACACTAGAAGGTGGACCCGACCGGTTGCCGGTGTTCTACGACCGGCTGCATGCTTGCATCGCGGCACGGTTGTCCGCCGAGCCCGAGGAGATGCGCATTCCGATCGCCGCGGTGGTGTTGGAGAAACGCCGGCCGAGCCAGTGATCACACCGGCGACCAAGTTGGCAGAGCCGCGTCGATCAGATGCGGACCCGGCTCCGACAGCGCCGCGCGGAACTGGTCGGCAAGCTCGTCGGCGGTGGTGGCCCGGGTGGCCGGAACTCCGAATCCCTGCGCTATCGAGGCGAAGTCGATATCCGGCCGGCTCAGGTCGAGCAGTGAGCGCGACCGTTCCCCGTTGGCCTCGGTGCCCACCCGCAACAACTCGAGCTGCAGGATGGCGTAGGCGTGGTTGTTCAGGATCACCACGGTGACGTCGAGTTGCTCGCGGGCCATCGTCCACAGTGCCGAAATGGTGTATGCGGCACTGCCATCAGACTGCAGGGCGATGACCGGTCGGTCCGGCGCGGCGATTGCGGCTCCCACCGCGACCGGCAAGCCCTGTCCGATAGCACCGCCGGTCAGGGTGAGGACATCGTGGCGCGGCGCGGACGCGGTGGCCGCCGGCAGGAACACGCCGCTGGTGTTGGCCTCGTCGGAGATGATCGCGTTTTCCGGCAGTAGCGCCGCGATCACCTGCGCCAGATTCTGTGGATTGAGTGGGCCGGTGGGCAACTCGGTCGGGCACGGCGGCGGCGCGGCGGGTAGCGTTCCACCCAATTCGGCTGCCAGTGCGGCCAATTCATGGACCGACAGCGCACATACCTCGGCACCTTCGGGTACCAGCACACTCGGCTTGCCCGGGTAGGCGAAAAACGACACCGGCGATTTCGCACCGACCAACACCAGATGCGTTGCCCCGGAGAGTTGTTGGGTCGCCTGCTCGGCCAGGTAGCCGAGCCGTTCGATGGGCGGCACGCCCTGTCCGCGGGCCAGCCGGGCCGGAAAAGTCTCGACCAGCACGCGCGCCCCGGTTGCCGCACCGATCCGTGCCGCTGCCCGTAGACCGTCCGCGTGGGTCGCAGCACCGCCCAGCAATACCACAGCACGCTCCCCCTGGGTGCACAGTAACTCGGCGGCGTCGGCGACATCCATGAGGCCGGCCGGTCCGTCACCAACTGGATGTCCGATACCTGTGTCGGGCAAGGGGTACTGCGGCGTGCTGCCCCAGGAATAGTCGGCAGGCAGGACCAGGGTGGCGACACGTCCGGGCGTGCCAGTCGCGCTCTGCACCGCAGCGTGCACGGCGGCATCGAGGCCGGCGGCTGATTCGGGCCGGTGCACCGAACCGCCGGTCCAGTACCCGAGCGCATCGATGTCCGATTCGAGCGGCGCGTCGAGCGGTTGGTGGTAGGTCGCATGATCGCCGACGACGTTGACCACCGGGGTGAACGCGCGCCGGGCGTTGTGCAGGTTAGCCAGACCGTTGGCCATCCCTGGGCCGAGGTGTAGCAGGGTCGCCGCGGGAGTGCCGGCGATGCGGGCGTACCCGTCGGCCGCTCCGGTGGCGACGCCTTCGAACAGGCACAGCACCGGGCGCATCGCGGGAGCGGAATCCAGCGCGGCAACGAAGTGCATCTCGGACGTGCCCGGGTTGGCGAAGCACACGTCGACGCCCTCGGCGAGCAGACGGTTCACCACCACTTCGGCGCCGGTGCTCATGAGCGCCTGGCCATCAACAACAGTCCGCCGATACCCAGCGCGGCATCCTCGGCGACGGTGGCCATGTTCCAGAACCCGCGGCGGTCTCCGCTGCGGATCGCCGCCAGGCGCGTCATGGCCAGCAGGAGCGCGGCCACCGACCACGACCCGAGAAAAGCCTCTGCTCTTCGCCCCCTGGCGTAGGCGACGATGCCGTAGCCCAGGCCTGCGTTGAAGGCCCCGATTTCACGTTGATACCACCGGTCATGCACCCATCCATAGTGGTCTGCCACCCTCCCGGGCGCCAGTACATGTCCGGTGAACGCGCCGGCGGCCATCGCCAACGCTCCCGCCCCGAGTACCAGTTCCGCAGTGCCGTGTTTGGTCATCTCCACCCGCTCCTCTATTGACTGATTATCAATCAATATGGCACGGTAGGCGGGAACACCAACCGGAGTCAATCGGGGACAGACATGAGACGACGTCGAATCAACCTGGCCGGCAAGCGAATTGTGCTTACCGGCGCCTCTACCGGAATCGGCCGGGAAATGGCCATGGCCCTGTCCCGTCAGGGTGCCGAACTGGTAGTAGTGGCCCGGCGGGAAGGCCTGCTCAACAAGCTGGCGGACGAAATTTCGCACGCCGGAGGCACCAGTCCCCGTGTCCTGGCCGCCGACCTCGCCGAGCCAGGGTCGGCCGCGCGCGTCGGAGCGCACGCACTCGACGCCCTTGGCGGCGTAGACATCGTCATCAACAACGCGGGCGCCAATTTGACCGGGCCACAATCACTGATCGCCGATTCGGCTTTTGCTCGTGAGGTTTTCGAGGTGAACGTGTGGTCGCCGCTCGCACTCACCGCGGCGCTTCTGCCTGCGATGCACGCCGCGGGCGCCGGCACGATCGTCAATGTCACTTCTACGGTGCAGGCGGTTCCGTTGCCGCTACTCGGGTACTACGCGGCGTCCAAGGCGGCACTCGCCCAGGCAACCAGGTCGTTGCGGTTGGAGCTGGCCGAGACCGGCATCCGGGTACTCGAGGTAGTGCCCGGCTCGACCGACACCGCCCTGCGCGATGTCGATGAACTTCCCTGGAAGACGAGACCTCCGCGAACACTGCCTCCGGTATCGCCGGCATCGACCGCCAGGGCTGTCGTCCGCGGCCTGCAACGTGGCGCCACCCGGGTCGTCTATCCCTCCTACTCGTTGGTGCCGCTCGAAATCCCGGCATTCGGCCGGCTCGTGGCCGCGGTCGGCGGCCGACGGGTCAACACCCTCGACGCACTGGAACTGGGGACCCGATGATCCGCCTCGTCCTCAGCGACCGGCAGATCCGCGTCGGCACCACACTGGGACTCATCCACGTCCTGGTCGCGCTGGTCGCCCATTTCGCGGTACCCACATCGCTGGAGAGCCGACTGGGGCTGACCGCCGATCCCTGGTTTCGCCGCGAAACCGGCACGGTCAACGCCGGATTCGCCTACGGCCTGTACCGAGTCTCCCGTGGGGAGCGGGACGCCACCTTCATCCGGAGCACTGCCATCAGCGGGCTGCTGATGGCGGCGGTGCGCGCCGTCGCGACGCTACGCGGGCGTCGGGGTGGCCCGCTGTCGGCTCTGGTACTCACCAGCGATCTGGTCCTGGGACTGGGCGGACTGGTGCTGGCCCGGCAGTTCGACCGATGAGCGGGCAGCCCGGGGTGTGCGTGAGCGCCGCCGATCTGGACCAGTCGCCGCGACCCGGCGCACCGCACAAGCTGGCCCACATCGTGTTCAAGACGCCACGAGCAGCCGAGATGGCGGACTGGTATTGCCGCGCCCTGGATGCCGTCGTGGTGTTCGACGATAGCCGGATCACCTTTCTGACCTACGATCACGAACATCACCGCATCGCGCTGATCAAAGTGCCTCGGCTGCTTAGGTTTCCGGGGATGGTGTGGAAACTGCACCGCAAGGTTTACGGCGTCGACCACATCGCGTTCTCCTACCCAGACCTCAAGGCGCTGCTGGCCACCCACCGCCGGCTGGCCGACGCCGGCATCGCACCGGTGTGGTGCATCAACCATGGCCCCACCACCTCGATGTACTACGAGGACCCGGACGGGAATCGGATCGAACTCCAGGTCGACAACTTCACCACGAATCAGGAACTGCTGGATTGGCTCGACGGCGGCCAGTTCGACGCCAACCCGATCGGCGTCGAGTTCGATCCCGATGTGCTGCAACGACTGGTGACTGCCGGCGTCCCGGGACTCACCCGGCGAGGGTCGGCGCCGCCCGAAGGTCGACCCGCCCGAGCCGGAATGCGCACACTGCGCTGGAAAACTCTGTAGGAGCATGTGAAATGCGATTGGCCACCTTCTCACCGGGAACCGGTGAGCCTCGGGCAGGCGCCGTCCTCGGTGACGAGATCGCCGACCTGAGCGCCTGTGACGGCGGTCCCGACTCGATCCTGAGCCTGTTGCAGCGGTCCGATTGGACGACCGCGGCAACATCGCTGCTGGCGCATGCACCCCGCTATCCGCTCGAGACCGTCGTGTGGCATGCACCGGTTCCGACACCGTCGTTGTTCATGGCCATCGGGCTCAACGCGCCCGACCACCGACGGGACGTCAACGTCGGTTGGTTGCTGCGCGAACCACGGCTCGTCAGGATCGCCGCGGGCTACCTTCTCGCCCATCCACGTCCGCGGTATCCGTTCTTCTTCGCCAAGGCACCATCGTCGATCGTCGGGCACGGCGCTCCGATCGTGCTGCCCAAAGGCGCCAGACAGGTCGACTGGGAAGGCGAGCTCGCGGTTATCATCGGCACCGGCATCCACGACGTGGGCGAGGACGAGGCCCGCACGGCGATCGCGGGTTACCTGATCGCCAACGATGTATCGATCCGCGACTGGCAGACCGACAATCCCACCGCGACCGCACTGGCGAAAAGTCACCCCAGCCACGGTCCGCTCGGACCATGGCTGGTGACCGCCGACGAACTCGACCTGCGTACCGCCGAGTTGCGCACCTACCTCAACGGCGAGCAGCGGCAGCGCGGCAGGATCAGCGATCTGCTGCTGTCCCCCGCGCAGGTGGTCAGCCGGCTCAGCCGGTTCTGCGCCCTGCGGCCCGGTGATGTGGTGGCATGCGGAACGTTCGGTGGCACCGGCTGGCCGGTCGGCCGGTTCCTCCGGCCCGGCGACACGGTACGTATCGAGATCGATGGCATCGGGTCCTTGAGCAATCCCGTTAGCCTGGGCTGATGCCAGCCAAACCGGCCGTCGCCGACCGGCGTCAACTGATCATCGACGCGGCCCGAAAACTCTTCGCGACCCGCCCCTATGACCAGGTCACCACATCGGAGATCGCGAAGAACGCGGGCGTGGCGTACGGGTTGATCGCCCATCACTTCGAGAACAAGCGCGGCCTGTACCTGGCGGTGATGAACGAGATCGCGGCGGAGATCACGGCGGCGCAGACAGCGCCCGCGCCCCCAGGTGCATCGCTGGTGGATCAGCTGCGCCATGCCCTGCGCGCTCATATCACCCACATCGATTCGTACTCCGACAGTTTCGTCGCATTGCTTCGCGGCGCATTGGGCGCCGATGCCGAACATCAGTCAGCTGTCGAGCGTCTTCGATGGCTGGGGGCCCAACGAATTCTGTTGGCACTCGGAGTCGTCGAACCCATCGCACCCACCCTGCGCACCGCCATGCACGGCTGGATCGGATTCCTCGACGAGATGATGATCGACCGCATCACCCATCGCGATGTGGACGTCGACACCCTGGTCGAACTCGCTGCCACGGCACTGGCGACGTCGTTGCGGACTGCCGCCGCTCTCGACTCGTCGATCGCCTACGCCCCCGAGGCCGTCCAAGCCCTGAAGGAGATCGGCGCGGGCCTGAACTGACGCCAACCGCAACCAATTTCCGGCACCGAAACAGCTTCAAGGGTGCGACAACTTTCGTCAGGTGCCACGGGTGGCGACGTCGTGCACCATCAACGCAGATGAAAACTCCATGGTGGTCGCCGGATCGGCAAGGTTCACCTCGCACAACTGCTCGACGCGTCGAAGTCGTTGCGCGACGGTGTTGGAATGGATCACCAGCGCCTTGGCGGTCGCGTTGCGGTCATGCCTGTTTGCGAAGTAGCTCCGCAACGTCGTCATCAACTCGGTGCGATGGTTCGCGTCATAGTCGATCACCGGCTTGAGCGTTCGAGCGGCGAACGCCGCGAGTTTGGCCGGCTCGTTCAGTTGGAGCAGCAATCCGACGAGACCGAGATCCTCGAGGGTGACCGTAGTGCCGGATCTGCCGCCCTGCACCGCGATATCCAACGCTCCCTTGGCAATGTGGTAGGCCTCGCCGACGCTGTCGGCGCAGGACGCAGCGACGGCGGCAGTGGCCGTGATCTCCTGTGAAACTTGGGCCATCGCGCGCTGGACCATGACGCCGGGCGCTTCTCTGGTGTCGGACGCTTCCGGCCACAGCGTGACAAGCATGCCGCCGTGCATCGCCACCAACGGCTTCGGCCGGTAGGCCGAGCTCAACTCCGTCACCGCCGCCAGCGCACGCTGCCACGCCAGGCGGGCGGCCACGTCGGTGGACCCGGCCAGTGTTGCCACGATTGCGACGTGAGGGATGCTGAGGTCATGACCGAGCCGGCGGGCACGGGTCAACAAGGGGTCGGACAGGGACCCGCTGCTGGACAACACATCGGTCAGCAATTCCCCGCTGAGCCGCCTTTCCACCTCGGCCGCCGTCTGTTCCCGCAGCAGCTCGACCGACACCACGATGGACGCGTGTTCGACGGCCCGAACCTGGAGTGGGTCAAGCGTTTCGGCGTCGCCGGGGAACCAGATTCGTGCGGCCACTTCTGTTCCCAACCGCACGCGGGCAACAAGCCACCCGCTGAGGTCGCCGTCGACATCGGCGACGGCCTCGACCGTCGCCGTGGCCTCAGTAGGCATGAATTCGGCCGTTGCCGAACGTGCTGCGGGAGTGGGAAATTCGATACCGTCCCCAGTGCGGGCCAGCTCAGCTTGGCGCCCGTCATCGATCAGCACCGGTCGGCCGATGAGATCGCTCAGCGCGGCAGCGATCCCAGTGATCCCGCCGGAACGCAATGTGACCGTCAACAGCCGCTCGTGGATCTGCTCTGATCGGGCCAGCGCGTCGCGTTGTTCACGCAATGAGCCGGTGAGGGTGCGCAACTCGTCGAGACGGCGCGCCGAAGTGACCGCGATCGCGGCGTGGTTGGCCAGCAAGATCAGCCGCTCGATCTCGTACCGGGTGAACGTGTGAACCGAGGCGTAGTAGCCGTTGAGAGTCCCCAACACGTCAGCGCCGGCCACCAGCGGTACGGCGACAATGGCGCGGTATCCCTGTTCTTGCGCGACGCCGGCCCAGAGCGCGAACTCAGGCTCGCCTCGCACGTCCCGAATGGACACGGGTTCGCCGCGGTGGAATGCCCGGCTCGAGGGCGATCCGCTGTCGAGCCGGATGGGCCTGTCGGTATTGACCTGTTGGACGTATTCCTCCGACAGGCCGCTCCATCCCTGCACCACCAGCCGATCGCGATTCGCATCAGGGACGAGGACGCCGCAGAAGTCGAAACCCAGCAGTGTCCGCGCTGTGTCGGCGACCAGACAGAGAACCTCCCGCAGATCGGCATCGGCACAGGCTTGAGCGCTGAGACTGCGTAGCGCTGCCAGCCACGTCACCAGTTCCGCACCGGGCCGTTGATTGTCCGTCGAGGAGGCCACGCGCTCAGTGTGCCGCAGATAGAGATGTCTGGATAGACATAAATATAGAAGAAGTATGTCTAGCCAGACATTGAAGGGTCGCCCCCGTGTGACGACACTCATGTCCCATGACCCACGTCTCACTGGAGAGCACGCCCCACACGCCGAGTTCGGCCGTTCTGCCCGGCCAGTTCCGCGACATCCTCAACCCCGCCACCGGCGAAGTGATCGCCACGCTGCCAGAACAGGGCGACCGCGAAGTGGACGCCGCAGTTTCCACCGCGCGCAGGGCATTCGAGGTCGGGCCGTGGCCGAGCATGGTCCGCAGCGACCGCGCCAGGCTTCTGCTGCGCATCGCCGATGCCATCGAGAACTCCAGCGAGACGCTCTACACCCTCGAAACCCGCAACAATGGCCGGCCGATCACCGAAACCCGGGCACAGCTGTCCCGGGTACCGGAATGGTTCCGGTACAACGCCGGGCTGTTGGCGGCCCAGCGCCAGGCCGTGCTTCCCGGGGATGGCCCGTACCTCTCCTATCAGCAGCGGCTACCGCTCGGCGTGTGTGGCATCATCACGCCGTTCAACCATCCGATGCTCATCCTGGCGCGCAGCCTGTCGGCCGCGCTGGCCAACGGAAACACCGTGGTGGTCAAGCCGTCCGAGCTGACCCCGCTGACCACCCTGGCCCTCGCTGACATCCTCGCTGAGGCAGGATTACCCCACGGTGTACTGAACGTCGTCACAGGTGCACGCGAGGCCGGCGAGCGCCTGACCCACCATCCCGATATCGCCAAGATCACCCTCACCGGTGGCACCGAGGCAGGCCGCTCGGCGGCGGTCGCGACTGCAGCGCGGTTCGCGCGCATCACGGCCGAACTAGGCGGCAAGACACCGGTGCTGCTGTTCGACGATGTCGACCCCGCCGTCGCCGCGGAGGGCGCGGCATTCGCGGCGTTCGTCGCGGCAGGCCAGTCGTGCGTGGCCGGTTCCCGATTCCTGGTGCAGCGCGGCATCTACGACGAATTCGTCGGCGCGCTCGCCGCCCGCGCGCAGGCGATTCGGCTCGGCGATCCGGCGTTGCCCGGTACCCAGATGGGACCACTCATCAGCGCCCGCCAGCGGGACAAGGTGGCGGCCCTGATCCAGACCGGTGTGGACGAGGGCGCCACTCTCCAGGCCGGAGGCCGGACCCTTTCTCTGCCAAGCCCGTTCGACCACGGATTCTTCCTGCCGCCCACCGTGCTTTCCGACGCCACCATGACCATGACCGTCGCGCGTGAAGAGATCTTCGGCCCGGTGGCGGTGGTCATCCCGTTCGATGACGAGTGCGACGCGATACGCATGGCCAACGACAACCCCTACGGGCTCGGTGCCGGCCTGTGGACCACCGACGTCAGTCGGGCACACCGCGTGGCAGCCCAGATCAACGCGGGCATGGTGTGGGTCAACGACCACCACCGCCTCGAACCATCGTTGCCCTGGGGCGGCATCAAGGAGTCCGGTTCCGGGAAAGACGCCGGCACAGAGTCATTCGAGGATTTCTCCTGGGTCAAGACGATCGTTGTGCGCACCGCGGCCGACCACGTCGACTGGTACGGCGGCCGGCCGCAGGGCCGGCTCAACTGACCCTTCCCCGAAACCACGAAAGGCACATCCATGTCCACAGGACGTTGGCATCAGGACATCACCCGGACACAATGGCTCGTACTGGCAGGCACCACCTTGGGCTGGGGGCTCGACGGCTTCGCAGGCAGCCTCTACGTCCTCGTTCTCGGTCCGGCCATGAACGAACTGCTGCCCAACAGCGGTATCGGTACCGACGGAGCGGCGATCGGCTTCTACGGCGGGCTGACTGTCGCCTTGTTCCTCATCGGCTGGGCCACCGGAGGCATCCTGTTCGGGATGCTCGCCGACTACTTCGGCCGCACCCGGGTGTTGTCAGTAGGCATCCTTACCTACGCCGTCTTCAGCGCTCTGGCCGTGTTCGCCGAGACCTGGTGGCAACTCGGAATTCTGCGCTTCATCGCGGGCCTCGGCTCCGGGGTCGAGGCCCCGGTAGGCGCGGCACTCATCGCAGAATCCTGGCGCAACCGCTTCCGTGCCCGTGCAGGCGGGGTCATGATGGCCGGATACGCGGCCGGGTTCTTCATGGCAGCCGCGGCGTACGCGCTGCTCGGCGATCACGGCTGGCGCGCCATGATGCTGCTCGCAGGCATCCCGGCGCTGGTAGTCTGGTTCATCCGCCGCTACGTACCCGAGCCGCCCGAAATCGGCGCCCATCTGCAGGCCCGAAAGGAACGGAAAGCGCTCGGCCGCAACCACGATCACGATCGATTCGTGCTGCGGCGCCTCTTCGCTCCCCCGCTGCTGCACCCGATGCTGGTGTGCACCGCACTGGCTACCGGAGCACTCATCTCGTTCTGGAGCGTGTCGACCTGGTACCCGCAGATCATCCGGCAGATGACCACCGCCGACGGCCTTGGCCGAGCCGTCGCCGACCACCGGGTCGCGGTGGCGGCCATGCTCTTCAACGCCGGCGGCATCATCGGTTATGCCGCATGGGGTTTCGTGGCCGACGCCATCGGCCGCAAGAAAGCCTTCCTCATCAGCTTCGTGGTGTCGGCCGTCGCGATCGCTTGGACGTTCCCGATCGACCGCAGCTACACCGAGATGCTCGTGGCCATGCCACTTCTCGGCTTCGGCTTGTTTGGCGCGCTGTCGGGCACCTTCATCTACGGCCCAGAACTGTTTCCGCCCAGTGTGCGCGCCACCGCGCTGGCGATCTGCAACAGCGTGGGCCGCTACATCACCGCACTGGGGCCATTCACCGCAGGTGTGATCGCCACCTCGTGGTTCGGCGGAAACCTCGGCATCGCCACGGCATCGGTGTCTGCGATCGGGCTGGTCGCCGTCATCGGCCTCGCTTTCGCGCGCGAAACCCGTGGGGAGCCGATGCCGGTCGACCACAACGCCGTCCAAGACATTCCATTGAGCGAAAAGAGCACGTCATGACCGAATACGCCAATGCGTCGGCGATCGTCGTCGGAGGATCCATCGGAGGGCTGACGACTGCCCTGCTGTTGCGCGAACTGGGATTCCACGTCGACGTCTACGAACGCACCCCGGTCCCCCTCGACGGCCGCGGCAGCGGCATCGTCCTGCAACCCGACACCGTGCGCTGGTTCGCCGAACGCAGCCGCCAGAACCTGGCCGACCTGCATACCTCCACCGACTACGTGCAGTACCTCGACCCCAGCGGGGCGGTCATCCACCGCGAACGCGCTGTGTGGACCTACACCTCGTGGGGCACGTTCTACCGTGCGCTGCTTGCCGACTTCGGTCCCGAGCACTACCACTACGGCGAGTTCGCCTGCGGCTTCGACCAGGATGCCGACACGGTGACCGTGCGGTTCGTCAGCGGAAGAACAGCCCGAGCCGACTTGGTGGTGTTCGCCGACGGCATCAGTTCGCCGGCACGTGAATTCTTCGACCCCGACGCCAAACTCGCCTATTCGGGCTATGTCGGCTGGCGGGGCACCGTCGCGCTGTCAGACCTCAGCGCGCAGACCCGCGAAACGCTCGGCGATGCCGTCACCTACACCGTCATCCCGAATTCCCACATCACCATGTACCCCATCCCCGGCGAAGCCGGCCTCGACGAGGCCGACCGTCTGATGAACTACGTCTGGTACCGCAACGTTTCGGCCGGGCCCCAGCTCACTGAACTGCTCACCGACAAGCGGGGATTCACCGGATCGGTGTCCGTGCACCCCGGGCAGGTACAGGACCGCTTCATCACCGAACTACGCGCAGCGGCCAACATGCAGTTGGCCCCCGCGGTGGCCGAGGTGGTCGCCGCCACCGCCCAGCCCTATCTGCAGGTGTTGTCGGACGTTCGTTCCTCGCGGATGGCGCTCGGCCGGGCCGCACTGATCGGAGATGCCGCATGCGCATCGCGGCCACACGCGGCGGCGGGAACCGCCAAGGCCGCGGCGGACGCCTGGGCCCTGGCCGACGCGTTGGCCGCCTCATCGGGCGACATCACCTCGGCCCTGTCGAAGTGGGAGCCGGCTCAGCTGCAACTCAGCGACACGCTCCTGCGCCGAGTGGTCGACATGGGCGAACGCTCCCAGTTCCGCAACACCTGGACGCCCGGCGACCCGGATCTGCGATTCGGCCTGTATGGGCCCGGGCGCTAAAACCCTTCGATAAGAGAGGAACTCGATGATGAACGACAACAACTATCTGACCGACCTGCCGCTCGCCGGTGAACTGGTGGCCACCGACTTCGAAAGCTGGCCCGATTGGCTCAAGACGGAATTCACCGACCACGCATTCGACGGGCACGTCGGATCCCGTCTTCTCAGCGAGGATGCGCGCGTGCGGGTGTGGGAAATCCGGTTGGCGCCCGGTGAGCGCTGGCACGCTCACCGCCACGTTCTCGATTACTTCTGGACTGCGATCAATGCCGGCCGCAGCCGCCAGCACACCCACGACGGCTCCGTCCGTGAGGTCTCCTACCATGCCGGCGAGACGCGCCACTTCCATTTCGGGCCAGGCGAATTCCTGTTGCACGACATCGAGAACATCGGAGACACCGAGCTGGTCTTCACCACCGTCGAACACCTGGACAGCGACAACACCGCATTGGACATCACACGATGAGCGCCGACACGGACCCGCGGGGCGTCATCGATGTCCACGCACACTGGCTCCCCCGCGAGTTGTTCGGGCTGCCGGCCGGCGCACCGTACGGACCGATGAATGACCGGGAAGGCCAGTTGTACCTCGGTGACCTGCCGCTGTCGATCGCCACCGAGGCGATGAGCGACGAGTCCGCCATCATCGAGGACATGGCACGGGCCGGGGTTGCGGTGCGGGTGCTCTCGGCGCCACCGTTCGCCTTTCCGCTCACCGACGACGCGGCCGGCGCCGACTACGCCCAGGCTTTCAACACCTCGCTGGCCGATGTCGTGAGCCGCGCGGACGGAAGGCTGCTGGGCCTGGGTACCGTCAGCCCGGGTGCACCGGAACTGGTGACCACCCAGCTCACCGCGCTGCGTGACACCGACGGCATCGCCGGGGTCGCCATCCCCCCTGTGGTCGACGGTGGATCGCTGCACCGCGGGGTGCTGCGGCACATCGTTTCCGAAGCCGCCCGCCTCGGTCTCTCGGTGCTGGTTCACCCCATGCAGATCGGGCGACCGGAGTGGTCGGACTACTACCTGGCCAACCTCATCGGGAACCCCGTCGAGACCGCCACCGCAGTCGCGAATCTGATCCTCAGCGGCCTCAAGGACGAGCTGCCGGCCCTGCGCATCTGCTTCCTGCACGGCGGAGGCTGTGCTCCCGGACTGCTCGGGCGCTGGGATCACGGCTGGCGCGCACGTGCCGACGTGCGGGCGGGATGCACCCGACTGCCCACCGAGGTGATCCGCGACCTCTACTTCGATACGGTCACCCACGACGCACCCCAGCTCGAGCTTCTCTGCGCGATTGCCGGCGACGACAAGATCGTGTGCGGCAGTGACTACCCGTTCGACATGGCCGAGCCCGAACCCGTACGGTTCGCGGTCAAACACGGCCCTGACGAGAACGCATTGGCGCGGGCGGCGCGAGCCTTTCTGGGGATTAACTGATGCCCGGTCTCTTCAGTCCCCTGACCCTGCGCGATGTCACGTTCGCCCACCGGGCCTGGATGTCGCCGATGATGCAGTTCTCGGCGGTCGTGGACGGACCGCAGGCCGGCAGCCCAACCGATTGGCATCTGCAACATTTCGGTGCACGGGCGATCGGCGGGGTTGCGCTGGCGATGGTCGAGGCCACCGCCGTCGACCCCGTCGGGCGCAGCAGCATCTACGACCTCGGATTGTGGAATGACGCCCAGGTGCCCGGATTCCAGCGCTTGACGCGCTTCATCTCCGACCAGGGCGCGGTCCCGGGAATCCAACTCGTGCACGCCGGCAGGAAGGGATCCACCGGCCGCCCGTGGCCGGACCCGACCCGCCGACCCGAGCCCTGGACGACGGTGGGCCCCAGCCCGATAGCCTTTGGCCGCCATCCTGTGCCCGACGAGCTGAGCCGCGCTGAGATCGGACGCATCGTGAACGCCTTCGCCGCAGCCGCCCGCCGGGCGGCTGCGGCGGGGTTCCGGGTCGTCGAAATCCACGGGGCCCATGGCTATCTCATTCACCAGTTTCTGTCACCGCAAGCGAACGTCCGCACCGACGAGTACGGCGGGACGCTCGAGAACCGGATGCGATTCGCCTTGGAGGTGACCACCGCGGTGCGGGAGGCCTGGCCCGGCCACCTGCCGCTGTTCTTCCGGGTGTCGGCGACCGACTGGCTTGCCAATGACACCGACGATCCGCGTCCCGGATGGACTGTCGAGGACACCGTCGCGTTGGCCACCGGGTTGAAGACGGCAGGTGTCGATCTCGTCGATGTCTCCTCCGGAGGGGCCGTTCCCGACGCCAGGATCCCCGTGTTTCCGGGCTATCAGGTGCCGTTCGCCAAGCGGGTGCGGGCCGAGGCGGACACCCCGACGGCATCGGTCGGGATGATCACCGAAGCCGAACAGGCCGAAGCGATCATCTCCGGCGGCGAGGCCGATGCCGTCTTCGTGGCGCGGGCCCTGCTGCGCAACCCGAACTGGGTCCGCGATGCGGCCCGGCGTACCGGCACGGTCCTTCCCTACCCGCCCCAATACAGCCGCGCCTTCACATGAGCGCCCGTGGCATGCGCGACATCGAGCGATGAGACATGATGGAGGCACAATGGGAGAGCCGGTGAGCCGTGTCGAAGGAGTCGACAAGGTGACCGGGCAGGCGCACTACACCGCCGATGTTGTCATCCCCGGCTTGGTGTACGCGGTGCTGGCGCAGACGCAGATCCCGCACGGGCATGTCATCGAGGAATCGCTGCGCCACACCGCGGACCGAGTCGGCCGAGAACCTGGTGTCCTGCAGGTCCTCACTCCGCTGAATTGCCCTGCGCTACAGCAGTTACCGCGCGAACTCACCTTTGACCTGCCGTTGGAGCGGCGTCCGCCGCTGTCTGATCTGACCGTGCAGTACGTCGGTCAGCATCTGGCAGTGGTGGTCGCCGACTCACTGGAGAACGCTACGGAGGCGGCATCTCAGTTCGTCGTGGACTACGAGGAGTTACCGGCGCAGATGACGGCCCGCGCAGTGCTCGAGCAGCCGACCGCCCCGGATGAGAAGGGCGGCCAGATCCGCCACGGGAGCTATCTTCCGGACCACTTCGTGAAACTCGAAGAAGAGAAACTGCAGGACCGTCGTGGCGAAACACCTCGCCAGGGCACCGCGGCCAACCGTGTCGATGCTCGCTACACGACCCCGACGAATGCGCATTACCCGATCGAGCTGTCGTCGACCATCGCCCAGTGGGACGGTGATCACCTGACCGTCCACGACAGCACCCGATGGATTGCGGGCGAAAAAGCTACGCTGGCAGCGTATCTGGGCATGCCTGAGGAACGGATCCGCATCCTTTCACCATTGGTGGGTGGCGCGTTCGGGTCCAAGAGCTTCCTGTGGATGCACGTCGTCCTGTGCGCTGTCGCCAGCCGAGCCGTCGGCCGGCCCGTCAAGCTGGTGCTCACGCGCGACCAGATGTTCACCTCCACCGGACATCGCCCGCGCACAGAACAAGACGTGACCCTGATCGCCGATCAGGGTGGCCGGATTCTCAGCACCGAACATCACACCGTGACCGAGACTTCCACCGTGGCCCACTTCTGTGAGCCCGCAGGCATTTCCACCAGGTTCCTCTACGCCTCACCGCACCTGGTGGTGTCGCACCGCACGGCCCGTATCCACGCCCCCACGCCGTGCTTCATGCGTGGCCCCGGTGAAGCGCCGGGATTGTTCGCCCTCGAAGTGGCCATTGACGAGCTTGCCCAGCGCAGCGGAGTCGATCCGTTGGAGCTCCGTATCCGCAACCACGCCGAGATCGACCAGGCCAGTGGGAAGCCCTGGTCGGGTAAGCATCTGTTGCAGTGTTATGAGGTCGGTGCACAACGATTCGGGTGGCACGATCGCCCGGCGGCGCCCCGAACCGTACGGCGCCGAGGAGTCCAAATCGGTTGGGGAATGGCCACCGCGACCTATCCCGGGCGCCGAATGCCGGCCGGATGTCGAGTGGACACCGACGCAGACGGATTCGTGCACTTCTCCTCGGCTACCCATGAGATCGGCACTGGTGTACGCACCGTGATGACGCAGGTGGCCGCCGACGCGACCGGCCTCGCCATGGACCGGCTGAGCTTCATGTCGGGTGATTCGTCGTTCCCTTCAGCGCCCTACAGCGGCGCATCACAGACGACTGCCACGGTGGGCTCCGCCGTGTTCGCCGCCGGCGTCGAATGGAAGCGCCGCTTCATCGCAGCTCTGACCGCCGACCGTGGCTCGCCGTACTTCGGCGCCGATCCGGCGACCGTGCACATCACCGCCCTGAGCCCCGCTGCCGCGGCGGCTTACCGCGACCAGTTGAGCTTCTCGACCAGTAGTGATGGCGGTGGTCAGGAAACACACGCGGTTCAGTCGTTTGGCGCGCATTTCTGCGAGGTCGAGGTCGACGAAGACATCGGACGGGCCAGTGTCGTCCGGTGGGTGGCCGTGATGGATTGCGGTCGGGTGCTCAACCCGAAGCTGGCTCGCAGCCAGGTGATGGGCGGCATCACTTTTGGCCTCGGCATGGCACTGATGGAACATGTTCCCTACGACGAGGCGTCCGCGCTGCCGATCGGCGAGTACTACCTGCCCACGCATGCCGATCGCCCCGAATTCGACATCTCCTTCCTCGAGCATCCCGACTACGCACTGGATCCGATCGGCGTGCGCGGCATCGGTGAGATCGGCACCTGCGGCGTGCCGGCTGCCATCGCCAATGCCATTCACCACGCCACCGGAAAACGACTACGTGACCTGCCCATCACTCTGGAGGATCTCATGGCGCCCTATCAGTCCCCGAAAGCCGGGTCGTGAACAACAGCGAGATCTGTTCCGCCGAAACGGAACCCAATGTGACCAACCAGTACGAACTGCGGCTGCGCATCAACGGGACAACCCACAGCCTCACGGTCGACGTGCGTTCCAGCCTGCTCGACCTACTGCGGGAGCGTCTACATCTGACCGGCACCAAAAAGGGGTGCGACCACGGCCTGTGCGGTGCCTGCACGGTCTCGGTCAACGGCGAGCGCGTGGTCAGCTGCCTGACACTGGCCGCATCGGTCGACGGATCCGACGTCCTCACCATCGAAGGAATTGCCGACGGCGACGACCTGCACCCACTGCAACAAGCGTTCCTCGACTGCGATGGATTCCAGTGCGGCTACTGCACTCCCGGACAGATTTCGTCGGCCCACGCAATGCTGGCCGAGCACCGGCGCGGCGATCTCAGTATGGCGACCTTCGATGGCACCAGGAACGACGTTCTGACCGGCTGCCCGCGGTTGACCAAGGTCGAAATTCGGGAACGCATGGCAGGCAACATCTGCCGTTGCGGTGCGTACGCCAACATCGTCGACGCCATCGAAAGCGCCACCCACGGCGGGCCGGCATGAAGACCTTCGACTTTCGACACGCTGAATCCGTTGACGACGCCATCGACGCGGCCGCGCGCGGCGCCACGTACTTCGCCGGCGGAACGAACCTCTTCGACCTGATGAAGACAGGCGTCGAGCAGCCCTCCGCGTTGATCGATCTTCGCCGACTCGCGATGACATCGATCACCGCCACCGACACCGGCGGGGTGTTCATCGAAGCCGGCGTCACCAACAGCGCGCTGGCCAACCACCCCCTCATCCGCACCTACTACCCGGTCGTCTCGCACGCCATCCTCAGCGGAGCCACCACACAGTTGCGAAACATGGCCACCGCCGGTGGAAATCTGTTGCAGCGCACCCGATGTCCCTACTTCATGCAGCCCGCGATCTCCGAGTGCAACAAGCGCAAACCAGGGAGCGGTTGCGCCGCAATCAACGGATTCCACCGCGAGCACGCCATTTTCGGCGCCAGCGAGCACTGCGTGGCGATCCACCCGTCTGACTTGGCAGTGGCCCTGGCCATGCTGGACGCGGTCGTGCACGTGCAGAACTCGACGGGACGACGCCACATCCCGATCGGCGAGTTCTTCGCGCTTCCGGGCCAGACGCCCGAGATCGACAACACGCTGCAACCACACGACCTGATCCTCGGGATCGAACTACCGCCGTCTCGTTTCAACGATCACTGTTGGTACCTGAAGGTGCGGGACCGGCACAGCTATGCCTTCGCGCTCGTCTCCGTCGCCGCCGGGCTACACGTCGAGGACGGTGAAATCGTCGGCGCCGCCCTCGCCTTGGGCGGGGTAGCAGCCACACCATGGCGACTGCATGAGGCTGAGTCGAGCCTCATCGGCCAACGACCCGATCTGCACGCGTTCCACACCGCCGCAACAATCGCGATGGCTGATGCCCAACCGCTCACGCAAAGCGCGTTCAAGGTCGATCTGGGCCGCCACAGCATCGTTCGTGCCCTGACCCTGGCCTCTGTCGATCGAGGAATCGATGGCAGCGTCTGACGAGCCTCCGTCAAACGCTGGAGTCGCGTCCGCGCTGAGCCTCAGCCGCCGGTGTGACCGCCGCCGGGTGCCGGCACCCACGGCAGGCCGGGGATCGTCGGATACGGGGCGGTCGGACTCCACGGTGCCTGCGTGGTGGTGGGCGTCTGCGTGGTGGTCGGCGGTTGTGTCGTGGTGGTGGGCGGAGCTTCCGTCGTCGTCGGCGGCGCTTCCGTGGTCGTCGGCGGTGGCGGCGTCTCGGCGGGCGGCGGGTTCTCCGTCACCGGCGGGGCCTCGGGTGCCGGCTGTTCCACCGTCTGCGTCACGGTGTGGGGGGCCGGCGCCTCCCGAGTGACGGTCTGCGGCGCCTGGTCATTGTCCGGTTGGTCGACCGCCGTGGCAGGCGCCTGCTCATCCGGAGCTGCCGTGCTCGACGTGACCGCCTTGGAGGTGGACGCCGGACGGGTGGGCTCGTCACTCCCCATGATGCTCACCAACACCGCGACAACACCGACCAACACCGCCGCGGCGCCGGCGCCCAGGAGGACCGGCGGCCGCCGATACCAGGGCATGGCTGCGATCTCGTCGCGTTCGGTCAGCTCCCGCTCACCGAACTCGAGTTGCGGTCGCGCCGTGGTCCGTCCTCCGCCCGCGGCGTCCAACCCGGTATCGAAGTCGGTCCCGTAGTCGTCGCCGTACTCCTCTGCCCGGTAGTCATCGATCGGCGCGACGTCGGGCACGTTCTCGGCATCGGACCAGGCCAGTGCCTGTGACGCGGCCGGAGGCTCGGGCGCCACCAGGGCCGCGGCCTGCGTCGGCGGGGCCGCTGCGGTGGAGGCCGGGGCCATGGCCGTCTTCCCGTCCTCCACGGTGCCGCGCACCGCGATGAGACCGCCACCGATGGCCGGGGTCAGCTCCGGCTGCGCCGCGGTGATGACCGGCAGGCGGAGATGTTCGGACAGCGTCGTCGTGATTGCCGGGATCCGGGCGCCCCCGCCCGTGGACGCCACCGCGACGAGTTCTCCGGGGCGCAGCCCGGTGCGTTCAATCGCACCCTGCAGGACCGACATGAACTCACGCAGTGGTTGGGCGATCACGTCGTCGAGTTCGTTGCGGTTCAGCCGCACGTCGCTGCGATGGCCCGGAAGTTCGGCGACCAGAGCGGTGACGGATTCGGTGGACAGGCGTTCCTTGGCCCGCCGGCATTCGGCGCGTAGACGACCCAACGAGCCGATCGCCGAGGTGCTGGCCAGGTCGATCGTCCCGGCCGCAGACAGGTCGTTCACCACGTGGGTGAGCAGTCCCTGGTCGATCAGGTCGCCGGACAGGTCGGAATGTCGGATCGTCGGAGCGATCGGCTGAAAGCCGCGGTCGGCGTCGGCGAGGGTGATGCTGGTGCCGCTGCCGCCGAAGTCACATACGGCGATCACACCCCGCGTCGGCACCCCGGGGTTGTCCTGCAGTGCGACCAGCGCCGGCTTCGCGTCGGGCACCAGAACCGGATCACCGAACCCGCCGAGGGCGGCCAGCTCGGCGCGCAGCGCCTCGATCTGGTTGGCCCGCCAATGCGCGGGATGGGTGACCGCGATCGGATCGGCCGGCGGGCGTCCCCCGGTCAGCGTGCGCAGCAGCGCCGCCAGCGCATCGGCCAGCACGGTCTCGCCCCGGTGCGACGAGCCGTCAGGGGCCAGCATTCCGACCGGGTCGCCCACCCGCTCGACGAAGTCGGTGAGGATCAGACCGCGTTCGTTCAGGTTGGGGTTCTCGCTGGGTACCCCCACTTCGGGAGCCCGGTGGCCGAAGAGCGTCAGCACCGGCGACCGCGTCACCGCGGCGCGGCCCACCACTACCGCTGTGAGGTTCGTCGATCCGATCGACAACCCGATCCCGTCAGCCATTTCACCCCGTTTCGAGAAGGACCCTATCCGGTATTCCATCTCGTTTGACGCGGCGCGCGTTACCTAGCGAATGGTGCCGAACCCCGGAATCAAAGGTAGATCCAGTGGCGTCACCCAGCCGGGCAAATGTTCATTTACCGCGGGCACGGCATTGAGCGCGCGCAGCCCGGTCGCCAGGCAGCCCGCGGCAGCGGCATCACGACCCGAACCGTCGGTGAACCGGAACGCGGTCTCCTGGGAGATGCTCGGGGTGCCTTCGATGTCGACGCGGTAGACGTCGTTGTCGTTTCCGGATGGCCAGTCCGGTGCGGCGTCCAGGCCGATCCGGTTGACGTGCTCGAGCTGGATCCGGGTCTCGCGCCGATAGACGCCGTTGATCGTGAACCGCACCGCGGCGACGTTGCCGGCCGGGATGATGCCCTTGGCCGACTTGCGTTCGTCGGGGGTGATCCACTTGTCCCACGTCGTGGTGATCTCGTCGAGCTCGATCCCCGCGGCGTGCGCGATCATCGGAACCGTTGCACCCCAGGCGAAGATGAGAATCTCCGGGGTTTCGAGCAGGGCGCGGTGCTCAGGCGGTTTGCCGATGCCCATCTCGAATTCGTAGTCGCCCGTGTAGTTGGTGTAGTCGAGCAGTTCCGAGGCCCGCACCTGGCGCACCTCCGAGCACAGACCCATCAGGGTCATCGGGAACAGGTCGTTGGCGAAGCCGGGGTCGATTCCGGTGGTGAAGCACGACGCCCCTCCTGCCTCGCACGCCTCGGTGATGGGCTCGATCCAGTTGGGCGGGTTGAGGTGCATCTTGGGCCATACCCACGGGGTCATCGCGGTGGAACAGACGTCGATACCGGCCCGCAGGAACCGGGTGATGACGTCGATGTTGACGTCGGCGTGGGCCGCCGTCGGACCGTAGTGGACCAGCGCATCGGGCTTCAGCGCGATCAGCGCAGCGATGTCGTCGGTGGCGGCCACGCCGATCGGAGCGCCCAGACCACAGATCTCGCCGACGTCGCGGCCCACCTTCTCCGGATTGCTGACCCCTACGCCGACCAGCTCGAACAGTGGATGCCGCATGATCTCGGCGATCACCATGCTGCCCACAAACCCGGTGCCCCAGACCACAACTCGTTTCGTCACGGCGTTCACCTTAGGTGTACTACCTACCTCCCCGCGGGGGATCCGGCCAGCCCGTCGTCAGATGTTCGCGCAGTGATACCAGTCACACCGGGCATCGATATGGCGCGGCCGCATGTCCTTAGTAATCGATCGGTTTCGCAAGCTTCGAACTCAGGACGAGAGGGACTCCGATGAGCACAAACACACTGGCCGGACGACGCGCACTGGTGACCGGCGGATCCCGCGGAATCGGCGCAGGAATCGTGCGACGGCTCGCCGCCGACGGCGCCGCGGTGGCCTTCACCTACGGGACCTCCGCCGCCGAGGCCGACAAACTGGTCGGCGAGTTGAGCGCGGACGGCGCGAAAGTCGTCGCGATCCAGGCTGACAGCGCCGATCCGGCGCAGGTGTCCGGTGCCGTCGAAGAGGCGGTGGGTGCACTCGGCGGATTGGACGTATTGGTCAACAACGCCGGAACCGCGTACCTGGCCCCGATCGACGACTTCCCGCAGGAGCAGTTCGACCGACTGGTCGCCATCAACATCGGCGGGGTGTACTCGGCCATCCGCAGCGCGGTCAGCCATCTCGGTGAGGGATCCCGGATCATCAACATCGGCAGCATCAACGCCGACCGGGTACCCACCGGTGGGACCGCCGTGTACGCCATGACCAAGGGGGCGGTGTCCTCCCTGACCCGCGCCCTGGCACGCGATCTGGGGCCTCGCGGTATCACCGTCAACAACGTGCAGCCAGGGCCGATCGCCACCGACTTGAACCCTGACGAAGGCGAATTCGCCGATGCCGTGCGACAGACCACCGCGCTGGGACGCTACGGGCACACCCGCGACATCGCGGCCGTGGTGAGTTTCCTGGCCGGCCCGGAGTCGGGCTACGTCACCGGGGCGAACTGGAACGTGGACGGCGGCTTCACCGCCTGATCGCTCACAGGTTGATCGGGTCGGGCCGTTGCGGCTTCTTGGACGTGTCCTTCAGCGTGGACTTGAATTGCATTGCGCGGTAAGGCCATCCGGTATCGGTGCGCCACTGAGAGACCACCAGCCCGACACCGCCGGTGATGCCGAAGCGCGAGCCCGGCAGCAGGTAGCCGCCGTACAGCTGGGCAACCTTGCTGTTCGCCTGGTCCTCGGCATCCCACGACGATCCGGTGATCGGTGTCTGAACCGGGGTGGTGTACATGTTGGCCACCGGCGAGGACACCACCCGGTAGCCCAACGCATATGAGGACGCCAGGAATCCGCCGAGGACCCATCGGCCGGGGGCGGTGCGGCGGAAGCTCAGCTCACCCCAGTGCTCGTCGGGCGGGGTGATCGGGGTGGCCTGGGTTCCCCACTGCCAGCGCCCGTTGACGAATCCCCAGCTGGAGTACTGCGACCGCCGGCCGATCTGATCGGGCCGCACCCGCATCAGGATGATGCCCTTGTCGCGCTGAAATCCGGTTGCCACCACGTACACCCAGCCGTCGTGCGGGTCGAAGTCCCAGGACCAGCATTGCGCATGACCGTCGTGCAGATCTGCCGGGAATTTCGCCTGCTCCCCCATATGAGTCCAGGACACCCCGCTGTCGTCGGAGCGCCAGATCTCGGTCCAGATGACCGTGCCGAAGCCATGGTTGACGATCGCGTGCAGGTACAGCGAGTCGCCGACGCGCAGCAGATCCGACGGGATCACGGTGCTGATGCCGCCGCGCCGCCACCCGGACGCCTCGTCGTCGTGGAGGTAATCCCACAGTTGCCGCGCATAGGCGGGGTCGGGCCCACCGGCGTATTCGTAGACGATCTCGTGGTTGGCGTCGCCGGTGCCGATCAGCACCACCGGTGAACGCCAGTCGCCCTGCCCGACGCGGCTGCCGGAGAACGTGTCACCGAACACCGACACCAACTTGCCGTTGGGGGCGATGATCGATGCGCCGAGATCGGTGGCGGTGACCCCGAACCGGTCGGTGCGTCCCGGCCCGGTGATGTCGACGACCTTGCCGTCGATCAACGGGACGGCACCGCTCACATGCACAAGCGCAGGCCCCAGGTCTGACAATTCAGCGGATAGAGGTCGACTGGGACCGGCAACGGCCGATCGTATTTCAAGGTGAACGGAAAGGTGTGGATCGCCGGCGCCAACGTGCCACCGCAGGCTTCGTTGTTCGCAACGTTGCGGGTGCCGGTGAGGGCGATGTCGTCGAACTTGTAGGTCTCGTTGGTCGGCGCCCAACTGCCATCCGAGCACTGGATGCCCTCGAGCACCGCAGTTGAATAGACCCACTGTCCGCCCGTCAGCCGGGCATCGCCGCCCTTGAGGTCTTTGGGCGTCGCAACGTGCAGTCTGCACGCCACCGCCAGTTCGAGCGGCTCACGCAGATCGCCGACCACCGGGACGCACGACGGGTACACCGTGAACGTCTGCGGGTCCATGCCGTCCTGCATGTAGGTGTAGACACCCTGCATGACGGGCTCGGCCTGTGCAGGAACTGCAACCCCCAGGCTGAGTCCGATTCCCAGGGCCGACATCAGGGCGGTCGCGGCCGCTGTGCGCTTGAAGGTCACAATGGGTGAGTATCGCAGTCTTCATCAGCGTCGTCACCGGTATGGGCCCACACGCGTCAATCTGGACCCGCCTGACGGCCCCAGCGGGTGAGCGCAGTGGCGGATCGCCCGCGGTGATCCTGGAGAAATCGTGACCACACGACCAGCGGTGAAAGCGTTGGCAGCAGTCCTGGTATTCGTGCTGGCTGCCTGTTCGACGGCGTGTTCCACCGGCAGCCGGGTGGACCTCGGCGACGAATCGGCGGGCAATCTCATCGCGGCCATCGCGGGGGAACCCGATCAACTCGACCCGCACCGCACCAGCGCCTACTTCTCGTTCGAGGTGTTGGAGAACGTGTTCGACACGCTGGTCGAGCCGGACGAGAACCTGCAGATGCGTCCCGCGCTGGCCCGGTCCTGGGATGTCAGCGACGACCAACTGGTCTGGACCTTTCACCTGCGCGACGGCGTCCGCTGGCACGACGGCACCCCGCTGACGGCCGACGACGTGGTGTATTCGTACCGGCGCATCATCGACGAGCAGCTGACCAACGTCGACAAATTCAGTGCCATCAGCGGTGTCACCGCGCTCGATCCCGCGACCGTCCGGATCACGGTCCGCCGGCCCACGCCGAATCTGCTGACCAATCTCGGCGGGTTCAAGGGCATGGCGATCGTGCAGCGGTCCAATGTCGAAAGCGGCCAGATCGCGACCCATCCGGTCGGCACCGGTCCGTTCTCGTTCGCCGGACGCCGCAGCGGTGACTCCATCACTCTGAAGGCCAACCCGCACTACTGGGGCGGCCCTCCCCCGATTTCAGGGGTGACGTTCCGGTTCATCTCCGAGCCGACGACGGCCTTGTCGGCGCTGCAGGCCGGCGAGGTCGACTGGACGGATTCGGTACCGCCACAGCGCGTCGCCCAGCTGCGTGACGACGATTCGCTGACACTGGCCGTCACACCGGGCAACGACTACTGGTACCTCGCACTCAACGAGGCCCGCGCACCGTGGAATGACCCGCGGGTGCGGCAGGCCATCGCGTACGGCATCGACCGCGACGCGATCGCCACGGCCACCAGTTATCGCACTGCCGAGACCAATCAACTGGCGATCCCGCAGGGCAGCCCGTGGTTCACCGATTACCACCGCTATCGCTACTCCGTCGAAGAAGCGCGAAAGCTCCTCACCGAAGCCGGCGCCGCACCGCACAACCTGGACATGCTGGTAACCAGTGAGTACCCCGAGACGGTGACGGCGGCCCAGATCATCGCCGACAACCTTGCACCCCTTGGCATCACGGTGAACATTCGCACCGTGGACTTCGCCACCTGGCTCGATGAACAGAACACCGGACACTTCGACATGTTGATGATGGGCTGGCTCGGAAATATCGACCCGGATGACTTCTACTACGCCCAGCACCACACGAACGGCACCAGCAATGCCCAGAAGTTCTCCGACCCCGAGGTCGACCACCTATTGGATGCCGGCCGCACCGAAACCGATGTCGCCAAACGAAAACACCTCTATGCCAAGGCCGCAACCCGGATCGCCGATGAGGCCAGCTACATCTACCTGTACAACCCGTCGGTGATCCAGGCCTGGGCCAACAACCTGTCGGGGTATCAGGTGCGCCGCGACGGCGCCGTCCGGTTCCGCACTGCCGACCTGGATCAAGGTGAAACCCGGTGAATCTGACAGCTTTCAACAAGGCCCGTGCCGACCACCCGATCGCTGAGTTCCTGGCCCGACGGCTGCTGTACTCGGCGGTGGTGCTCATCGGCGTGCTGATCGTGGTATTCGCCTTGGTCCATCTGGTGCCCGGCGATCCGGTCCGGATCGCGCTCGGCACCCGCTACACCCCGCAGGCCTACGACGCGCTGCGGGCCGCCAGCGGTATGGACCGGCCCATCGTCGAGCAGTTCTTCTCCTATCTCGGCTCGGCGCTGACCGGCGATCTCGGCGTCAGTTTCCGCAACGGTGACCCGGTCTCGCTGACCCTGCTCGACCGGCTGCCGGCCACGTTGTCCCTCGGCGTGGTCGGGATCCTCATCGCGTTGGTGATCGCGCTGCCCGCCGGGATCTTCTCGGCGCTGCGGGAAGGTCGGCTCAGCGACGGAATCGTGCGGGTCGCCAGCCAATTCGGCGTGTCGGTCCCGGATTTCTGGTTGGGCATCCTGCTGATCGGCCTCTTCGCCTCGACGCTGGGCTGGTTGCCCACCTCGGGATACCGCCCGCTGCTTGCGGATCCGGGCGGCTGGCTGCGCCACATCATCCTGCCCGGACTGACCGTGGGCCTGGTGGCCGGCGCGATCATGACCCGGTATGTGCGCTCGGCGGTGCTGGAGGTCGCGGCCATGGGCTATGTCCGAACCGCACGGTCGAAGGGTTTGCCCCCGCCGGTGGTCACGTTCCGTCACATCGTGCGCAACGCGCTGCTGCCGGTGTTGACCATCACCGGAATCCAGTTGGCCACGATCCTGGGTGGGGTGATCGTGGTCGAAGTGGTGTTCGCCTGGCCGGGTTTGGGTCGACTGGTGTTCAATTCGGTTGCCGCCCGGGATTATCCGGTGATCCAGGGGGCGGTCCTGTTGATCGCGGTGCTGTTCCTGTTGATCAACCTGCTGGTGGATGTGCTGTATGCGATCGTCGACCCGAGGATCCGGCTGTCATGACAGAAACTCGGGATTCCCGCGTCGCCTCGTGGCGACTGTTGCTGTCCAATCCGGTGACGGCGATCAGCGCCGCGGTACTGCTCGCCGTGCTGATCGTCGCCGTCGCCGCCTCGTGGATCGCGCCGTACGGGATCAACGACATCGACGTGCCCAGCGCGTTGCAGGGCCCCGGCACCGCACACTGGTTCGGCACCGATGAACTCGGCCGCGACGTGTTCTCGCGGGTACTGGTGGCGATCGCGGCGTCGCTTCGGGTGGCGGTGGTCTCGGTGACGCTGGCCGCGGTGATCGGCGTGCTGATCGGTGTCCTCGCCGGTTACCGCGGGGGCTGGATCGACACCGTGGTCATGCGCATCGTCGATGTGATGTTCGCGTTTCCGGTGTTGCTGCTCGCCCTGGCGATCGTGGCGGTTCTCGGCCCCGGCATCACCACCACCATGCTGGCCATCGGGATCGTCTACATTCCGATCTTCGCCCGCGTGGCCCGGGCGTCGGCGCTGGGTGTGCGGGTGGAACCGTTTGTCGCGGTGTCGAGGAGTATGGGTACCGGAGACGGCTACATCCTGATTCGGCACATCCTGCCGAATATCGCCGGGCCGTTGATCGTTCAACTGTCGTTGTCGCTGGCGTTCGCAATCCTGGCCGAGGCCGCACTGTCGTTCCTGGGGTTGGGTATCCAGCCACCGCAGCCCTCGCTGGGCCGGATGATCTTCGACGCCCAGGGATTCGTCACCCTGGCCTGGTGGATGGCGGTGTTCCCGGGTGCGGCGATCTTCGTGATGGTGTTGGCGTTCAACCTGTTCGGTGATGGTCTCCGAGATGTCCTCGACCCCAAGCAACGAACGTCCATCGAGGCGAGAAGGGCGGGTCGACAGTGACTTCACCGACCTCACCGGTACTGGAAGTCAGCGACCTCCGGGTCGCGATCGGCCGCCGCGAGATCGTGCGGGGTGTGTCGTTCGACGTGCACCGTGAGCAGACCGTCGGCATCGTCGGAGAATCCGGGTCCGGCAAGTCGATGACGGTGCTGGCTGCCACCGGTCTGTTGGACGCACCGGGCGCGGTGGTCGCCGGGAGCAGCACGCTGACCGGTGGCACCCAATTGGTCGGGGCGTCGGCCCGGGCCCTGCGGGCGGTGCACGGAAGCCGGATCGGGTTCGTCTTCCAGGATCCCGGAACGTCGCTGAACCCCCTGCTGACACTGGCACGTCAGATCACCGAAACCCTTGAGACACATCGCAATATGACCCGCCGTCAGTCCCGTGTCCGCGCCGGCGAGCTGCTTGATGCCGTCGGACTCCCCCACGACCGGCTCGATGCCTACCCGCATCAGCTGTCCGGCGGGCAACGACAGCGGGTGATGATCGCGATCGCGCTGGCCTGCGATCCGGAACTGCTCATCGCTGACGAACCCACCACCGCCCTCGATGTGACCACCCAGGCCCAGATCATCGAGCTGGTGGCGGACCTGCAGCGGGATTTCGGCACCGCGGTGGTGTGGATCAGCCACGACCTCGGGGTGATCGGTCAGGTGGCCGATGAGGTGACGGTGCTGCGTGACGGCGAAGCTGTCGAGCAGGCGCCGATCCTCGATGTCTTCGATCATCCGCAGCACGCCTACACCCGTGAGTTGCTGGCGGCCCGCCCCCTGGTGGACGGCCCCGGCCCCGAACCGGCTGACGTCGATACACCGGTTCTGTTGCAGACCAAGGGACTTGAGGTGCGCTACGGCGCGGTGCAGGCGGTCAAGGACGTGTCTTTCGAGATCCGACGGGCGACGACGCTGGGCATCGTGGGCGAATCAGGGTCGGGCAAGTCGACGGTGGCAGCCGCCCTGACCGGACTGGCGGCACCGTCGGCGGGCACGGCGACGCTGGCCGGCGACGACGTCTTCGCCGGCGGGCGTGAGTTGCGCCGACGGATCAGCCTGGTCTTCCAGGACCCGTTCGCCTCACTCGATCCACGGGCCCGGGTGAGCTCGGCGATCGGTGAGCCGCTGCGGGTGCACCGGTTGGCGGCAGGACGGCGTGCCCGCGCCGCGCGGGTGGCAGAACTCCTCGAACTCGTTGGATTACCAACGGATTTCGCATCTCGGTATCCGCACGAGCTCTCCGGTGGTCAGCGGCAGCGGGTCAGTATCGCCCGTGCGCTGGCCACCGAGCCGGATCTGTTGATCCTCGACGAGTCCACCGCATCGCTGGATGTGTCGGTGCAGTCACGGGTGCTCGACCTGCTGTCCGAGCTGCAGCGTGAGCTGGGTCTGACCTATCTGTTCATCGCGCACGACCTGGCGGTGGTGCACCGCATGTGCCACGACGTGCTGGTGATGCGGGCCGGCGAGGTGGTCGAATACGGCCCGGCCGCCGAGTTGTTCAGGGCGCCGCAGCACTCCTACACCCGGACCCTGCTGGCCGCGGTTCCGCCGGCCAGGCCGCGTGAGAAGGTGTGAGCCATGACTGCTCTGGATGGAAAGGTCGCGCTCGTCACCGGTGCCTCATCGGGACTCGGCGCGGCAGTGGCCCAGTTGTTCGCCGCGCGCGGCGCGAAGGTGTTCGGGGTGGCCCGCGACGCCGAACGGATGGCCACGGTGTTCGAGGATGTGTCCGGAGGCGCGTACGCCTCGGTGGACATCTCCTCCTCGGAAGCCTGCCGGGACGCGGTGGCCCAGTGCGTCGAGAAGTTCGGCCGTCTCGACGCCCTGATCAACGTCGCGGGATTCCACCAGATGCGCCACACGGTGTCGGTGACCGACGAGGACTGGGACAAGGATCTCGCGGTGAACCTGAACGGCCCGTTCTTCCTGAGCCGGGCGGCACTTCCGCATCTGCTGGAGGCCGGCGGCAACATCGTCAACGTCGCGTCGATCGCGGGCATCGAGGGTGAGGTGTACTCGGCGGGGTACTGCGCCGCCAAGCACGGTCTCGTCGGACTCACCCGCGCCCTGGCCATCGAGTTCACCTCGGAGCGCCTCCGCGTCAACGCGGTGTGCCCGGGCGGCATGCTCACTCCACAGACCACCGAGTTCGCCGCCCCGGAGGACGCCGACTGGAATCTCATCATGAGGATCGCTGCGCCCCGCGGAATGATGGACGTGGCCGATGTCGCCAAGACCATCGCGTTCCTGGCCAGTGACGACGCGGCCGCCGTGCACGGTGCGGTCTACATCGTCGACGCGGGCAAGACAGCGGGATGAGCAGGTAAGGCTCCTAGCCTCCCGGCACCACCAGGACCGGCCGGTACGTGCGCTGCAGCGTCGCTGCAGCCACGCTGCCCAACAGCACCTTCTTCAGCGCGGACCGTCCGCGCGAGCCCACCACCACGACGCTTGCCCGTTGGTCTTCGGCAAAGGCCACGAGCGCATCGGCGGTGGCGCCGGCGCCTGATCCGCGGAACCTGGGCACGCGGTGCCCGGGTTGGGCGGTAGCCACGTCGACCGCGCCACCGTCGTCCACCCCGACCGAGACCACCTCGCGGTCGGGGAACAGCGCGCCGGCGGTGGCCAGCGCCCGGTCGGAACCCTTCGAACCGTCGACTCCCACCACGACCGGCCCGTCGGCCACCGCCTCATATTCGGCCGAGATCATGTTCTGCGACACCACGAGCACCGCGCGGGGTGCGTGGTGGACCACCAGATCCGAGACGCTGCCCAGCTTCGAGTCGCTCGCGCCTGCGCCGCGGGCACCGACGATCAGCACGTCGGGCTCGAGCTGTTCGGCCACCTGCGCCAGCCCGAGGCCCTCTCCCGCCCAGGTCCGCTTGACCAACGCCTCGGGATTCCAGCCGGCGGCCCGGGCGAGGATCACGCCGGTGTCGACCAGTCGCGCAGCCTCACCCTCGCTTTCACTGTCGACGAGATCGATCAGCTCGTCGACATTGCGTGCCGAGTGCCGCAGCCGGGCCCGCAGTCCCTTGCTGCCGAACGGTGGCGTGCACAGATAGACGACCACCGCATCGGCTGCCGGGAACAGCGCAGCACCGCAGTTGATCGCCGAGTTGGCCACCAGCGACCCGTCATACCCGAGCACTACCTTCATGTGGGTCCCCTTGCTCCGTTCGTGCGGTCCGGTTCGTGCCTCCGATCCCAGACTAGAGGGCGGTGGGAGTACCCATCGGGTTTGCACACCGACCGAAAAGCAGGTAGCCGACTACGCTATCGGCCGCTCTGGTTACGCGCGCAAGCTCAGCTCATGGATGCCACCGTGAACGGCCTGGCCCACCTCAGGGCGCCCGTCGCTGTCGCCTCCGACGTCACCCCCCGCGACGCCGGGGCCGAACTTCGGGATCAGACCTTCAAGCGCTGGGTGCTCAGTGCGGCCGTGGTCGGCGCCGGTGGCGGCGGGATAGTCGGCGCCTTCCTGGCCTTCGCTGCTCCCATCGTGTTGAGCCCGGCCGACACCCAACACCTGCTGATGCGCGGCGGCACCGTGCTGGTCGTATTCCTGGCCGTCGCGGTCCCGGTGATGATGCGGGTCCGGCGCCACCGGTTCGCCGCAGGCACCGCCTGGCTCAGTGAGGGCCGTGCGCCCACCCCGAAGGAGCAGCGGATGACACTGGGTGCCTCCGGGGAGGCGGTGCGGTTGTCGGCGGCGGTGTGGGGTGTCGGCGCGGTGATCTTCGGGTCGCTGGCGCTCAGTCAGCAGGTGTCCACCGCGGTGTACATCTTCAGTGTCGTGGCGCTGGGCGGTATCTCGACGAGCGCGGTCTGGTATCTGATCGTCGAGCGGGTCATGCGGCCGGTGTCGGCTCGTGCCCTCGACGGCGCCACCCCGGACCGACGGTTCGGCCCCACAATCGGGCGCAGGCTGATGATGGCCTGGCTGCTGGCGACCGGGGTTCCGTTGTTCGGCGTAGCGGTGTTGGCGGTGGGCTATCTGGCCGACGTCGGTTTTCGTGCTCAACGCACCTTCGCGGCGATCCTGATCCTGGTGGCAGTGGCGATCGTGGTCGGGCTGTTCGCGATCCTGATCGCCATCCGGTCGGTCACCGAGCGGGTCACCGCGCTGCGCCGGGCTCTGGCCCAGGTGCAGGCCGGTGATTTCGGTGCGCGGGTCGAGGTCGACGACGCCAGCGAGATCGGGCGCCTGCAAGCCGGTTTCAACACGATGACGGCGGGCCTGGCCGAACGCGAGCGCATCCGTCATACCTTCGGCACCTATGTGGATCGCGATGTGGCCGAACACATTCTGTGCGCCGCCGGATCGGTGGAAGCCCAGGAGGTGGACGTCACGCTGATGTTCGTCGACGTCCGAGGATTTACCACGCTTGCCGAGCAGTTGCAGCCCACCGAGGTGGTCACGACGCTCAACCGGCTGTTCGAGCGAATCGTCCCGATCGTGCACGATCACGGCGGCCACGTGGACAAGTACGCGGGCGACGGACTGATGGCCGTCTTCGGCGCGCCCCGGCACCAGGACCGGCACGCTGACGACGCCCTGGGTGCGGCGCTGCAGATCGCCGCCGCCGTGCACGACGAGTTCAGCGGCACGCTGTCGGTGGGCGTGGGACTGAACTCCGGGCCGGTGGTGGCCGGAAATGTCGGTGGCGCAGGGCGTTTGGAGTTCTCCGTGATCGGCGACGCGGTGAACATCGCCTCCCGGGTGGAGACCGCGACCCGCCAGACCGGTGACACCGTGCTGCTCACCGGGGCCACGTTGAGTCAACTCACCAGGGACCAAGGTCATTTCGAGGCCCGCCCCGGGTTGGCGCTCAAGGGCAAGACCAACCCGGTGGCCGTGTACGCCCCGGCGTGTCAGCGCTCGCCGTACTCCAGGGGCGGCTCTGACGAATCGACGTGGCCGTAGCTGCTGATGGTGAGCCCGTCGGGCCCGACCTCGTAGCGGGCACCGTCAGCGGGATTGGTTGCCACGAAACCGTTTCCGGAGCGCTCGGCCGTAGGGATCTGGAGATTGGCGCCGTCACTGAGCCGCTCACCGCGGTAGGAGAAGGAATCGGGACCGCTCTGGCAGATGACCGCCAGTGACGACGCGGTCCGGATCACGGCGGCCGGGGTGGTCCCCTCGACGCAGCGCGCGGTGTGATCGATGAAGCCCTGCTCGTCGGTGCCGCTGACGTCGGCTGTCGCCGAGCCGGCCTTCGTGGTGGTCGTCGTCGGCGACTCGGACGTGGTGTTCGGTGGGGTCGGCGCGGTCAGCGTCTCGTGCGTCGAGGAGCTGTCGCCGCCGCCGGCAAGCACTGCGGCCAGCACCGCGGCGATCCCGAACAACCCCACAGACGCCACGATCAAGCTCAGCTGAGTCCGGCTGAACCGCGGCTTGCGGGCCGGAGCCTGCGGCGCTTGCGGTGCGGGCGGCGCCGGCGGGTACGGCGTGAAGCCGGTGTGATCCGGGTTCGGGTAGATCGACGAGAACTCCCGTGTGCCCGGCGGGTGCGACTGTGTCGCTGCCGGAGATGGCGGTGTCGGTGACGGTAGCGGTGGTGGCGCGGGAGCCGGAGCGGGCGGTACCGGTGGCGGAGGTGCCGTCGAGGGACCGGACGTCGTGGCAACTCGGGCAGCCTTGGCCAGTTCGCCGGCACTGGAATAGCGGTCGACAGCGTCCTTGGCCATGCCTTTGGCGACGATTTCGTCGAATGCCCGCGGGATGCCGCGACGCATGATGCTGGGTCGGGGCGCCGGGGAGAACATGTGGGCGCTCATCAGCTGGCGCAGATCACCGGCCTCGTACGGCGGCCGGCCGATCATCATCTCGTAGAGCAGGCAGGTCAGCGCATAAACATCGGCGGCCGGTCCGACCGGGCCTCCGGAGAACCTCTCGGGCGCCATGTAGGCGCTCGACCCGATCAGCACGCCCGTCATGGTGACGCTGGCCTCACCCCCGACGTGGGCGATGCCGAAATCCACCAGATAGGCGAAGTCGTCCGGGGTGAGCAGTACGTTCTCCGGCTTGATGTCGCGGTGCACCAGGCCGTCGGCGTGCGCGGCGTCCAGCGCGGCAGCCACCTGGGTGACGATGGCAGTGGCCCGTTCCGGGGTGAGCGGGCCGCCCGACCGCAGCAGTTCCTTGACGCTGGCGCCCTCGACCAGGCGCATGTCGATGTACAGGACGCCGTCGATCTCGCCGAAATCGTGTACCGGGATGACGTGGGGTTCCTGCAGCCGGGCCGCCACGCGGGACTCACGCCGGAACCGCTCCTGAAAGCTCGCGTCGGCGGCGATCTCGGTGCGCAGCAGCTTGACCGCCACCATGCGTTCCTTGACCGTGTCGTAGGCGCGGTACACCTCACCCATGCCACCGACACCGATCAGCGATTTCAGCTCGTAGGGTCCGAACCGGGTGCCGAGGCGCGAGGCACCAGGGGGCGGGGTCATTGCGCGATCCTTTCCGGTTGCACCATGCCCCTCGGAGTGGGGCGGGCAGCGGTCGTCTCGGTGACGAGGATAGTTCGACCGCGGCCCGGCCCGCCGCCAGCGGTGTCCGGACGCGTCAGCCGAACGACGAGTGCGGGGCCCCCATACCCGGGTCGATCTTCACCGGTCCCGAAGCCGACGGCGCGACCGGGAAATCGAAGATGGCAGTCGGGATGTACACCGTCGCACAGGCATTCGGGATATCGACGACACCGGACAGCCGCCCCTCAATGGGTGCTGCACCCAACAGCAGGTACGCCTGCTCGGGGCTGTAACCGAATTTCGTCAGATATTCGATCGCGTGCAGGCAGGCCCGCTGATAGGACAGGTGCGAGTCCAGGTAGCGCTGCTCACCGTCGAGGGTGACCGAGGTGCCGGAGAACGCGATCCATTCGGAGTACTGCGGATCGGTGTTACCCGGCATGAATATGGCGTTCTCGCTCACCCCGTAGGTCTCCATGCCGCCGGGGATCACGTCGACGCGCAGGTCGATGAAGCCGCCCATCTCGATGGCACCGCAGAAGGTGATCTCGCCGTCGCCCTGCGAGAAATGCAGGTCACCCACCGAGAGGTTCGCCCCGTCGACGTACACCGGATAGAACACCCGGCTGCCCTTGGTGAGGTTTTTGATGTCCTGGTTGCCGCCGTTCTCGCGCGGCGGTGCGGTGCGGGCAGCCTCGGCGGCTGCTTTGGTGAAGGCGTCCCCGGTCAGCCCGCCCAGAATCGCGTCGCGCGGTTCCGGCGGCAGGGCGAGCGGCGGCACCCGGTCGGGGTCCGTCGCGATCAGTGCGGCCTCGCGGGTGTTCCACTTGCCGAGCAGCCCGGTCGAGGGCGCGGTACCCATCAACCCGGGATGCACGATGCCGGTGAACTCCACGTGCGGCACGTGGCGTGACGTGGCCTTCTGGCCGGAGAAGTCCCAGATCGCCTTATAGGCGTCCGGGAACTGATCGGTCAGGAACCCGCCACCGTTGAGCTTGGGAAAGATACCCGTGTAGCCCCAGCCCTGGCCGGCCAGCGGCCCGGAGTCCTCCTGCGGGATCGGACCGACATCGAGGATGTCGACGATCAGCAGGTCGCCGGGCTTGGCGCCCTCGACCGCGATCGGGCCGGAGAGCACATGCACCGTGGTCAGCGGGGCGTTGAGGATGTCGTCGGCCGAATCGTCGTTGACGATCGCGCCGTCGAACCACTCGCGACAGTGAACCCGGAAAGAGTCGCCCTGTTTGACCGTCACCGCGGCCGGGATGTCCGGGTGCCACCGGTTGTGGCCCAGCTTCTCCTGATCGGTGAACTTCTTGGTCGAGTCGAGCGGGAATACGACTTCAGGCATTGATCCTCCTTCGAAGACTTCAGGGACGGGGCAACTTCTGGTGGAGCGGGTTGGTGGTCACTGACTGTCGCCGACCGGCCGGTGGCGATCCGGTCACCACCGCCGGACGATCGGCCGTGGAGCGGGTTGCGTCCTGAAGCGCCATGGCGCTCGAGCCACCGCGGCCCAGGTTCGGCGCGGCGATGGTCCGGCGCGCAGGGCCCCGGCAGTTCGGGCAGTCGATCGCGTCCGGACGGGCACTCATCGAGTACATCTTCTTGGTCACGCCGCAACCGGACGCACACCGAAATTCGTAGAGAACCAACAGGTTTCCTTAACGTTGCCGGGACCTGCTCTGTCGACAAACGTCACACTACCGACGAACGCCGGTATTGGCGCGCCACTTTGGCAATAGAGCCCCAAAGTTTGGACCTTTTAACGTTCGCGGCGGACTTGTCCGACTTCCGGTGTTGCGTGGCGGCCGGACCCATCCGCTGCGGTAGCTTCACGCAGACACGTCTGGTAATCCGGACGGCACATCAGGAGGGCCCCGGTGAATGAACTGAAACCGTTCTCGCCCTCGATCGACTGGAGCAACGAGCTACTGCACTCGCTGTGGTGGCTGGTCCAGGCCTGGACCATCACCGCGGTCTGCACCCTGGCGGTACTGACCCTGCTCGCCCGGTTCACCACCTGGGGGCGGCAGTTCTGGACCGTCACCGGCGCCTACTTCACCGGACGCCACAGCATCAAGCCCTGGCTGATCCTGGCCGCGATGTTGCTGTCGGTGATCATCGGCGTGCGTCTGTCGGTGCTGTTCAGCTATCAGGGCAACGACCTGTTCACCTCGGCCCAGGTCGCCGTCGAAGGTTTGGCCACCGGCAACGACGAGGTCAGGGACTCCGGGATCCGCGGCTTCTGGGTCGCGCTGGCGACGTTCATGGGGCTGGCCGCGATTCTGGTCACGCGGGTTCTGATCGACCTCTTCATGACGCAGCGCTTCATGCTGGCCTGGCGTGCGTGGCTGACCGACCGGCTCACCGGCGACTGGCTCGACGGCCGCGCCTACTACCGGTCCCGGTTCATCGACCAGACCATCGACAACCCGGATCAGCGCATCCAGTCCGACATCGACGTATTCACCGCGTTGTCCGGCCCGCAGCCCAACACCCCGCACCAGACCAGCAACGGCACACTGCCGTTCGGCGCCATCTCGTCGATTGTCTCGGTCATCTCGTTCACCTCGATCCTGTGGAACCTCTCCGGTGACCTCTCGTTGTTCGGGGTCGAGATTCCGCGGGCGATGTTCTGGTCGGTGTTCGTCTATGTCGCGTTCGCCACCGTGGTCGCCTTCGCCCTCGGCCGCCCGCTGATCCGGCTGTCGTTCAACAACGAGAAGTTCAATGCCGCATTCCGTTACGCGCTGGTGCGCCTGCGCGACGCGGCCGAATCGGTGGCGCTGTACCGCGGGGAGAGGGCCGAGCGGTCACAACTGCGCGAACGCTTCGCGGCCGTCGTCACCAACTACAAGCACTTCATCAACCGGACCATGGCCTTCACCGGGTGGAACCTGTCGATGAACCACATCATCATTCCGCTGCCGTGGATGCTGCAGGCTCCGCGATTGTTCACCGGCCAGATCCAGCTCGGCACGGTCAACCAGTCGGTGGCCGCGTTCGGCGCCATCCAGGACGCGTTGTCGTTCTTCCGCAATTCCTATGACACCTTCGCGGGTTACCGCGCGTCGATCATCCGCCTGCACGGGTTGGTCACCGCCGACAAGCAGAGCCGCGAGTTGCCCAAACTGGATGTCGCGGGGCTCGCCACCGATACCGACAGCCTGGTCGAGCTGGACGACGTCGAGGTGCGCAACCCGGCGGGCGAGCAGTTGATCGACGATCTGAACCTGTCGCTGGCTGCCGGCGAGGCGATGATCATCACCGGCAAGTCGGGCACCGGCAAGACCACACTGCTGCGCAGCATCGCCCAGCTGTGGCCGTACGCCTCCGGGGCGGTGCGGTGTCCTCAGGGTGACAACGAGACGCTGTATCTGTCGCAGGTGCCCTACATCCCGCTGGGTGATCTGCGGACCGTGGTGTCCTATCCGCAGCAACCCGGGGCGCTGCCCGATTCGGCGCTGCGCGATGCCCTGCTCGCGGTCGCGCTGCCGCGCTACGTCGACCGGCTCGACGAGGACGCCGACTGGGCCAAGGTGCTCTCCCCCGGCGAACAGCAACGGGTCGCATTCGCCCGGGTGCTGCTGACCAAACCCAAGGTGGCGTTCCTCGACGAGGCGACCTCGGCGCTCGACGAGCCGCTGGAGTTCATGATCTACAGCCTGGTCCGCCGCGAACTACCCGACACCGTGCTGGTCAGCGTCACCCACCGCTCCACGGTCCACCGCCACCACAACACCCACCTGGAACTGCTCGGCGAGGGAAGGTGGCGGCTGGGCCCAGTCGACGAGGCCGAACCGGTCGGCGTATAGCGCCTGGTGACGAAAGCTGGCCGCCTGTCGCCGTAGCGCGTCTGGTAAGACGGTGGGAACGACACCGCGTAGTAAGGTAAGCCTTCACACAATGCCCGACCGCTGCATCGTGTCCTCCCCACCGACCACCAAGGGTTCCTGATGGCCGATTCCAGAGCTCCCCACACGGGGATTGCTCGATGGATCCGTCGACTCGCCGTTCCGGTGATTGTCGGCTGGATCGCCCTCCTCGCGTTTCTGAGCGTGACCGTCCCGCCGCTCGAGGTGGTCGGTCAGATGCGCTCGGTGTCGATGAGCCCCGAAGAGGCACCGTCGGTGATCGCGATGAAGCGCGTCGGCAAGGTGTTCGACGAGTTCCATTCCGACAGCTCGGCGATGATCGTGCTGGAGGCCCAGGGCGACAACAAGCTCAACGACGACGCGCACCGGTTCTACAACGACATGGTCGACCGGCTCGAGGCCGACAAGAAGCACGTCGAGCACGTCCAGGATTTCTGGGGCGACCCGCTCACCGAGGCCGGCGCCCAGAGCAATGACGGCAAGGCCGCCTACGTCCAGGTCTATATGGCCGGCAACATGGGCGAGTTGTTGGCCAACGAATCGGTGGAGGCCGTCCAGAAGCTGATCGCGGAGCTGTCCCCGCCGCCGGGGCTGAAGGTGTACGTCACCGGACCCACCGCCCTGGCAGCCGATCAGCAGATCTCCGGCGATCGCAGCGTCAAGATCATCGAAGGCGTCACCTTCCTCGTCATCATCACGATGCTGCTGCTGGTGTACCGGTCCATCATCACGGTGCTCCTGGTGCTGGTGATGGTGGTGATCGAGCTGTCCGTGGCCCGCGGCTTCGTCGCATTCCTCGGCTATCACAACCTGATCGGCCTCTCGACGTTCGCGACACAGCTTTTGGTCACGCTCGCGATCGCCGCGGCCACCGATTACGCGATCTTCCTGATCGGGCGATATCAGGAGGCCCGCAGCGTCGGCGAGGACCGAGAACAGGCGTACTACACGATGTTCCACGGCACTGCGCACGTGGTCCTCGGCTCCGGTATGACGATCGCCGGCGCGACGTTGTGTCTGCATTTCACCCGGCTGCCCTACTTCCAGACCCTGGGCATTCCGATGGCTGTCGGCATGACCGTCACGGTGCTGGCTGCATTGAGCCTGGGGCCGGCGGTGATCACGGTGGCCAGCCGGTTCGGCAAGGTGCTCGAACCCAAACGCGCCATGCGCATCCGCTTCTGGCGGCGGCTGGGCGCCTTCGTGGTCCGCTGGCCGGGTCCGGTGCTGCTGGGCACCATCCTGCTGTCGCTGGTCGGTCTGCTGACCCTGCCGGGGTACCGCACCAACTACAACGACCGCAACTATCTGCCGACCGATCTGCCCGCGCAGGAGGGTTACGCCGCGGCCGACCGGCACTTCTCGGCGGCCAAGATGAACCCCGAGCTACTGCTCATCGAAACCGACCACGACATCCGCAATTCCGCGGACTTCCTCGTGATCGACCGGATCGCCAAGAAGATCTTCGAGGTGCCCGGGGTCGGGAGCGTGCAGGCCATCACCCGACCGCAGGGTGAACCGCTGGAATTCAGCACCATTCCCGCTCAGATGAGCATGGGTGGGGTCATGCAGACCATGAACCGCAAGTACCTGACCGACCGCGCCGACGACATGTTGCTGCAGGCCGACGAGATGCAGAAGACCATCAACACGATGGATCAGATGATCGCGTTGATGCAGGAGATGAGCGGCATCACGCACAACATGGTCGGCAAGATGGACCAGATGGTCGTCGACGTCAAGGAACTCCGGGACCATATCTCCGATTTCGACGACTTCCTGCGGCCACTGCGCAACTACCTGTACTGGGAACCGCACTGCTACAACATCCCGGTCTGCTGGTCGATGCGTTCGGTGTTCGACGGCCTCGACGGTGTCGACGCCTTGACCGACAGCATCCAGGAACTGATGCCCGACATGCATCGCCTCGACGAACTGATGCCGCAGATGGCCACCATGATGCAACCGCAGATCGAGACCATGCGGACGATGAAGACGATGATGCTGACCATGTACCAGACCCAGAAGGGTCTGCAGGATCAGATGGCGGCGATGTCGGAGAACCAGACCGCCATGGGCACGGCCTTCAACGACGCCAAGAACGACGACACCTTCTATCTGCCGCCCGAGATCTTCAACAACGCCGACTTCAAACGCGGCATGAAGAGCTTCATCTCCCCCGACGGAAAAGCGGTGCGCTTCATCATCTCTCACGAGGGTGACCCGCTGACGCCGGAAGGCATCAAGCTGATCGACGGGATCAAGCTGGCCGCCAAGGAGGCCATGAAGAACACGCCGTTCGAGGGTTCCAAGATCTACATGGGCGGTACGGCGTCGGCCTTCAAGGACATGCAGGAAGGCAACAACTACGACCTGATCATCGCCGGCATCTCGGCCCTGTGCCTGATCTTCATCATCATGCTGATCATCACGCGCAGCCTGATCGCCGCCGCGGTGATCGTCGGCACCGTGCTGATATCGCTGGGAACCTCGTTCGGATTGTCAATCCTGGTGTGGCAACACCTGATCGGCATCGAACTGCACTTCATGGTGATGGCGATGGCGGTGATCGTGCTGTTGGCCGTCGGCGCCGACTACAACCTGCTGTTGGTGGCGCGACTCAAAGAGGAGCTGCCCGCGGGCATCAACACCGGCATCATCCGGGCCATGGGCGGCAGCGGTTCGGTGGTGACCGCGGCGGGGCTGGTGTTCGCGTTCACGATGATGTCGATGGTGGTCAGCGAGATGATCGTGGTCGCCCAGGTCGGCTCGACGATCGGGTTGGGTCTGCTGTTCGACACCCTGGTGATCCGGTCCTTCATGACACCGTCGATCGCGGCACTGATGGGCCGCTGGTTCTGGTGGCCGCAGCTGGTGCGTCAGCGCCCGGCGCGCGGCGTCGTGGCGCGCGCGATGGAGCGGTCGAACACCTAGAGCACGCGTAGTCGTCGTTGCGGCGGATTGCAGTCACTATTGAGCAGTGATCCGCCGCCTAGGTGGTTATCCACAGATTGCCGAATGGCTCTGGTGACCATCGCGCCGGTCGACGAGCATCGATTCCGTGGATGTCGGTGAAGCTCTTCGTCAACAGGATGGGGTGATCTCGCGTCGGCAGGCGTTGGATGCGGGCCTGGCTGAGCACGAAATCCGACGGTTGCTCAGACGCAATGAGTGGGCGCGGGTACACGCAGGCGTTTATGTCGCACACACCGGTCCGCTGACGTGGATACAGCGGGCATGGGCTGCAGTGCTTTACGCGGCCCCGGCCGCTCTGTGCTTCGAATCGGCGTTGGGAGTGCAGACGTCACCCATCCATGTCGCCGTCGAGCGGCAACGGTCGACATTGGCTGAGCCGGTCGGTGTCCGCATTCACCGTGTCGCCCACGTTGACGATCGCGTGCTGTGGAACGCCGGCCCGCCGCGGATGCGGTACGAGGAAGCCGCACTCGACGTCGCCGGCCGTTCTGCGCGCGAACTCGATGCCATAGCCGTTCTGGCCAACGCCTGCCAATCTCGGCGCACCACTGCTCGGCGGCTGCTGCAAACCCTCGACTCTCGCGGTCGGCTCCGACGGCGCCGCTGGTTGCAGGCGGTGCTGCTCGACATCGCCGACGGCACCTGCTCGGTTCTTGAGCACGGCTATCTTGTTCGGGTCGAGAGGCCGCACGGTCTGCCGCGAGCCACACGTCAGAAGCGGTCGATGTCATCGCTCGGCGTCTGCTATCGCGATGCGCAATACGGTGGACGGCTCGTCGTCGAGCTGGACGGCAAGGTGTTTCACGATTCGGCGACGCTGCGCGATGCCGATTTCGAGCGGGACCTGGATGCCGCAGTCGACGGCCGTTCGACCGTCAGGCTTTCCTATGGGCAGGTCTTCGACCGGCCGTGTCAGACCGCGAGCAAGATCGCTCAGATCCTGCAGCGGCACGGGATCGCGGTGGCCAGTCGCCCATGCGGGCCTGGGTGCGAGTTCACTCGAGTCGACCGCGCCGCGTAGTCGTCGTTGCGGCGGATTGCAGTCACTATTGAGCAGTGATCCGCCGCATTGCCTATCCGCGGGGTCTAGCTTTCGACGGCCGCCGCGATCAGGAGCGCAGCGGCGGCGTCGACCCGTGATCCGTCCTCGGTGACCAGACCGTCCTGGCACAGCCCCCGCAGCCCGGAGACCACCAGGGTGGCCCGCGCCCGCGCATCGTCGGCGCCGTAGCCGATCGCGGTCAAGGCTTGGGCAATCGGACCGATCATGGTCTCGACCGCGTTGCGGGCTGATCCGCCATAGGTCTGCGGGTCGGTGATGGCCAAGCTGAGGACCTGCAGTAGCAGCCGAACATTGCGCCGTTCACCGCCGAGGGTCAGCTCCCGCCACAATGTCGTTGCCGCATCGACGAATTCGTCGGGGCGGGTGACACGGGCGAACATCTCCCCCAGCTCCGGACGGCTGGCATCGAGGGCCTGTGCCAGGAGTTCGGCCCGGTCACCGAAGTAGTACAGCAGCATGCGCTTGCTCGTGCCCAGGGCCTCGGCCATCGGCGCCAGCGACATCTCGCCGATCCCGTGCTGTTCGAGGTAGCGCACGACGCCCTTCAGCAGCTCTTCACGCTTTGCGGGATCTGCTGGCCGGGCCACCCCTTGACCGTACCGATCGGTACATTTATAGTCAATAGCGTACCTCTCGGTACATTTATCGCGATTGAGGAGAATCTCATGGCTCAGCTACGAGTTGCCGTGGTCGGCGCCGGCATCGGCGGCTTGACCGCCGCGATCGCCATGCGCGCCAACGGAATCGACGCGACCGTGTACGAGCAGGCGCACGAGCTCAAGGCGCTCGGCGCCGGCGTCTCCATCGCGACCAACGGATCCCGCGTCCTGAACACACTGGGGGTGGGCGCTGCGGTTGCCGCGATCGCGGGTCCCGTCACGCATTATCAGTTCCGCACCTGGCAGGCCGAGCCGATCGCCGGTGAGCCGTCTGCCCTCGGCTTCGGGGACCCGGCGACAACGTGGTGCCTGCACCGCGGGGAATTCCAGAAGGTGCTCGCCGACGCGCTGCCCGCCGGCGCCCTGCAGTTGGGCCGTTCCTGCGTCGGGGCCACCGAGCACGGTGACGGGGTCCTGGTCGAATTCTCCGACGGCACAACCGTGGACGCAGACCTTCTGGTCGGCGCGGACGGCATCCACTCCCGCTTGCAGGGCAGGGTGACTCGCCCGGCCGCACCCGTGAGCGAGGGAATCATGGCCTACCGCGGACTCATTCCCGCCGAGCGGCTGCGCGGCGTCGTCGATATGAATGCCAGCGCGATGTGGCTGGGCCCCCGGCAGAGTTTCCTGGCCTACCCGGTGTCCGCCGGCGACCTGCTCAACATCGTCGCGTTCGTCCCCACCAATCTCACCGTGGCCGAATCCTGGACCGCCCCTGGCGATGTCGCCGAACTCGCCGCCGCCTACCAGGTCTGGGACCCGACCGTTCTGTCGATCATCGACGCGATGGACTCCACGTTCCGGTGGGGAATCTACGACCGGGAACCGTTGGACCGCTGGTCCACCGACCGGATCACCCTCCTGGGCGACAGTGCCCATGCGGTCACGCCCCACCTCGGGCAGGGCGCCAATCAGGCCATCGAGGACGCCATGACGCTGGCCGTGCTTCTGCGCGGTGCGCAGCCCGAGGAGATCGCTGCGCGGCTGCGTCGCTACGAAGACCTGCGCATGAATCGCACCCGCCACGTGCGGCGCCAGGCGCGGGCCGCCGGACTCATCTACCGCTCGACCGAACTCGCCCCGCATGCACAGGCAGAGCAACTGCACGCGATCCTCGACAGCGTCGCCATCAACACCTACGACGCCGAGCGGGTCGCCGAGGACGCGGAACTGGCCGCGTGAACCGTCAGGGCCACAACCACCCCTGATTCACCGGGTGAGCAGTGCCGCTTCCTGCTCGGTGACCAGGCGCTCCTGCTTGGCGGGATACCGCCGGCTCTTGATGGGGCAACGGATCAGCGAAAGGGCGATCCGCGTGGTGCGCGTGTCAACTGTTCGGCTGAGGTACACGATGGTTCACTCCGTTCCGCTGATTGATCGTTCTCGGCTTGGTATCGGATACACGGTGCATCGAGGCACTGGGTTCACGGCTCCCCGGGCAGCATCGGTACCCCGGGGAGCATCGGGTAGGCACCGCTGGGTTGCTCAACGGTGCCTACCGGTTGCCGAGCAGCGCCGACCGGCCCGCCGAGGCCGGGCTGAGCACTGTGGCCTCCGGTCAGTATCGACAACAGGGACGCGTAGTCGTCGATGGCGTTGACCAACGCGCCCGGGTCGAACGGCACCGCGGGCGTCTGGTCGTCGGACGGCAACGGCGCCCGCGGCGCAGCCGCCGCCATCCCGTGGCTGACCGTCAGTGCCGCCAGCGCGCCGGCGACGCTCAGCGCCGTGTAACCGAACAGTCGTCCGAAGGTGGCGTGCGCCGTCATGGTGGTCCTCCCCGATCTGACGTGGAGTGCATCAGTGCACTTGTGTCACTCGGGCAACACTGGTCCGCAAGGGTCACATTCAGGCCACGACACCATCACGAATCGCACGCTATGGCGTGGCTTGGTCTTTGCCTGCAGTCCGCTGTGAGAAGGTGCCGCACTCCGCGCGAGGTCAGTTGTCCTTCAGTCCCAGGGCGCGGGCCATCGTGAAGAACAGGTCGGTCTGGTCGCTGAGGCCGACGACATTGGCCGCGCTCGGACCGTAGGCCGCGATACGCAACTGCGCTCCCGTGTGGCCCTGGTCCATGGCATCGAGGTTGTCCGACGTGCCGTAGGAGATGGTCAGGTCCTGCCCGTCCTTACCGCGCAGCACGCGGGTCAGGCCCGGGTAGATGGCGTCGCGGGTGACCTCGAACGGCAGCTTGGCCTCGGCCGCGGCATCGCGGACGTCATCGACACTCATGGTGTCGACGATCTGGCTGCTGTGGGCGTGGTCGGCGGTCACGATCACCAGGGTGTCCTTGTTCTCCTCGGCGAAGTCGAGGGCCACCTTCGCGGCCTCGTCGAGGTCGACGGTTTCGCCGATCTGCCCGCACGGATTGGCAGCGTGATCCTGCTTGTCGATCGACGCCCCCTCGACCTGCAGGAAGAATCCGTTCTCATTGCCCTTGAGCAGGTCGATGGACTTCTGGGTCATGGCGGCCAGCGTCGGCACCGACGCGCTGCGCTCCGGGTTGTCCTTGCATTCGACGGCCGGTTCCAGGTAGCCGCCCTTGCCCGCCACCGGGCCGCTCCACCGGGTCGGCATGTTGCCCTCGGCGAACAGGCCGAGCAATGGGGCCTCCTGGCCGGCCTTGTCCACCTTGCCGAGTTCGTCGACGTTGCGCACGATGGTGAAGCCGCGCTCCTTGGCCTGAACCTCGAGCGTCTTGCCTTGGTAGTCACCGGCTTTGGCGACCTGCTGGAAGGTTTCGGCGCCGCCGCCCATCACGACGTCGGCACGCGTGCTCAGCAGCTGCTCGGTGATCGACCCGTTGCCGCCCTTCTCCAGCGCATTGGTCGGGCATTTCGCGGTCGTCTCATCCGGCCCGTAGCACTTGCGTCCGGTGACGTGCGCGAGTTGCACCGCCGGTGTGGCGTCCTGGATCTCGGCGGTGGAGATGTCTCCGGTCGCCTTGCCCGCGTCCTTGGCAAGCTGCAGCAGCGTCTGCTGCTCCTTGCCGTGGATGTCTACCGAGATCGCGCCGTTGTAGGTCTTGGTCCCGGTGGCCCAGGCCGATCCGCTGGCGGCCGAATCGGTCACGTAAGTGGGCTTGCCGTCCTTGTCCAACGAGTAGTGGGTGTACTGGCCGGTCAGCGGGAAGGCGTCGAGACCCGGGAAGGCGCCGCCGGCTCCCTGTGCGTAGTTGCGGGCCACCGTGATCTCTGAATCGCCCATCCCGTCGCCGATCAACAGGATGACGTTCTTGGCGCCGGTGTTCTTGATGGATTCGGCGATCAGCGAGCTGCGGTCGTCGCCGGCGCGGGTCGCTCCACCGTGTTCGGACAGGGTGCCCTTGGCGGCGGGGTCCAGCAGCGGAAGGGACGCGTCGTCCTCCTTGCCGCCATTGCAGGCGGCAACCAGGGCCGCTGTACACACCAACGCTGCCACCACCGGGTACCGCCTGCGCCTCATCCATGTCTCCGTATCGTCGTCATCTCCGTCAAGCCCACACATGGTTGAAGCCGCACGTGAACCGATACTTTCCCGACAGTCGACACCCGGGTAACGACAATCAAACAGATAGCCGGTCTATCGGCACCGATGGTTGCGGTAGCCGGCATGACGCGTTGTTGCAATCGGAACGACCTGTGGTTTCTCGCGTCAATATTGTCCAAACGTCTTTGCCTGCGTTGGTAGCGTGCGGCGAGACGAACGGGGATGCCATGACGAAGCACACCACGACCTGCCTCATCGGGGCGTTGGCAATCGGTCTGGCCGCCACGGCGTGCAGTCCGGTCACCGAGAAGGCCGAGGCCACCACGACGACGGCGCCGGTCGGCACCAGTGCCACCACCACCGCGGGCGGGGGCAGCGCGGCGATGGCGGCACTGGTGCCGACACCCGCGGACGTGCAGCAGACCAGAGGGCCCGACGACATCGCCGACGGCGGAATCCACGTGCACTACCAGGTCAACGGGTCTCCGAATGACGTGATGACCGCGTACAAGGACGCGCTACAGAGCAAGGGGTGGACGGTCACCACGATCATCACTTCGGGCGGCGGCGGAGGCGGCGGTGCCACCTACACCGGCACCCACGGCGACGCCTACGGCGTGTTCGACGGCGGTGGGTACGCCAACACCACTTACATCGACGTGTGCAGTTGGCCTGCCAAGCCGGCGAATCCGAACTGCAGTCGCGGCGATCGTTAGCGACGCTGCGTCGGCCCGGTTGCGCGTCAGGGCGCCGATGCACAGCGGGCAGCGGCCGTCGGCCGTGAGAATCTCATCAGAATCGATAATCCGGGGTTCTGAAATCACAACGTAGCCAACGTGTTGCGTGCGATCTATCCATCGCCGGCCGCTGAGCGCCTTACGCTTGAGGACATGTCCGGCCCGCCACCGCGGTCGCGGTCTACGGTTGCCAAGTTGGCCATGCACTGTGTGCTGGCCGGTTTACTCGCGGCGGTCTTGATGTTTCCCGTCGTCGGCGGCATCGGCATGATGACAGCACGGCTGTCCGACACGGTGGCACAGGATTCGGCGGAGGTGCTCAAAGGGGACGCACCGCTCGTCACCACCATGGTCGACATCACGGGCAAACCGATCGCCTGGCTGTACGAGCAGCGCCGATGGGTGGTTCCTCCCGATCGGATCGCCGACACCATGAAGCTGGCGATCGTCTCGGTGGAGGACAAGCGCTTCGTCGAACACAACGGAGTGGATGTCCAGGGCACGCTGAACGGACTCTTCGGCTATCTGCGAGGCATCGACGAGGTCCGCGGCGGGTCCACCATCGAGCAGCAGTACGTCAAGAACTACAACCTTCTGGTCAAGGCGAACACCAACGCCGAGCGTCTGGCCGCGGTCGAGGTCAGCCCCGCACGCAAGCTGCGCGAGATCCGTATCGCGCTGGCGATGGACAAGACCCTCCCCAAAAGCGAGATCCTGGCCCGGTACCTGAACCTCGTGTCGTTCGGCAACGGAGCCTTCGGAGTTCAGGACGCCGCGCGTACCTATTTCGGCGTCGATGCCGCCGACCTCACCTGGCCGCAGGCCGCCCTGTTGGCCGGCGTGGTGCGGTCCACCAGCGCACTGGACCCCTATACCAATCCCGACGGCGCCCTGGCCCGACGCAACCTCGTGCTCGACACGCTGATCGACTATCTGCCGGACCGCGCCGAGGAACTGCGCGCCGCCAAGGCGACACCGCTCGGGGTACTCCCCCAGGCAGACCCACTTCCGCAAGGCTGCATCGCCGCCGGGAATCGGGCCTTCTTCTGCGAATATGTGCTGAACTACCTGGCGCGCTCCGGTCTCACGATGAAGGACGTCGCGCGCAACGGTTACCTGATCCGCACCACGCTGGACCCCAAGGTGCAGGACAGCGTCCAGTCGGCCATCGAGAAATATGCGGACCCCAACGCCGCCGGGGTCGCGAGCGTGATGAGCGTGATCACTCCCGGCAAGGACTCCCACCGATTGATCGCGATGGGCGACAGTCGCACCTACGGACTCGATCTCGATGCCAACCAGACCGTGCAACCGCAGCCCTTTTCGTTGGTCGGTGACGGCGCCGGGTCGATCTTCAAGATCTTCACCACCGCAGCCGCACTGGATATGGGCATGGGCATCAACTCCCCACTCGATGTCCCCGGAACATTTGCGGGCAAGGGACTGGGCAGCAGCGACACCCCTGGGTGTCCGAGGGAAACCTGGTGCGTGCGCAACGTGCACGGTTTCCGCAGCCCGCTGAGTGTCACCGACGCCCTGGCACAATCACCCAATACCGCCTTCGCCAAACTCATCTCACAGATCGGGGTACCGCGCGCGGTGGACATGGCGGTCCGACTGGGGCTGAGGTCCTACGCCGAACCCGGTAGCGCGCGTGACTACAACCCGGACGGGACAAACCCCGACGAGAGCATCGCCGACTACGTCAAGCGGCAGAACATCGGCTCCTTCACGCTCGGCCCGTTCGAGCTCAATGCGCTGGAATTGGCGAATGTCGGAGCCACCCTCGCCTCCGGCGGTACCTGGTGTCCCCCGAGCCCGATCGACAAGATCTTCGATCGCAACGGGCATGAAGTGGGTGTGGAGACCGTTCCGTGCGATCAGGCGGTGCCCGAGGGCCTCGCCAACACGTTGTCGAACGCTCTGAGCAAGGATTCCCAGAGCGGAACCGCCGCCGGCGCAGCGAGTTCGGTCGGTTGGAAGCTGCCGATGTCGGGCAAGACGGGCACCACCGAGGCCCACCGTTCATCGGGATTCATCGGCTTCACCAATCGGTACGCCGCCGCGAACTACGTCTTCGACGACTCGTCGTCACCGTCGGGACTGTGCTCGTACCCGTTGCGCAAATGCGGCGACGGCACCCTGTTCGGCGGTACCGAGCCGGCGTTGACCTGGTATGCCGCAATGAGTCCCATTGCCGACGACTTCGGCCCCATCGGCCTACCTCCCACCGACCCGCGCTACGTCGACGGCGGCCCCGGCGGCGAAGTACCGAGCGTGACCGGTCTGAAGGTCGACGACGCCCGGAAACGCCTGCTGGACTCCGGTTTCCGAGTGGCCGACAAACCCACTGCCGTCAACAGCAATGCCACGAAGGGTTCGGTGGTCGGCACCACTCCGAGCGGCAGGACCATTCCCGGCTCGATCGTCACGATCAACACCAGCACGGGGTATGTGCCGCCGCCGGTCTACATCCCGCCGCCGGAAGCGCCACCTCCGCCACCCGGAGACCTGCTCAATCAGCTGGGCCCACCCCCGCCGCCCAACGTCATCGAGATCCCCGGGCTACCGCCGATCACGTTGCCGCCGCCCGCACCGCCACCACCTCCTCCGCCGCCGCCGCCCCCTGCGTAACGGCCGACGGACACCTACGTGCCCGCACGTTTGAATATCGACGGATCTGGCAATTCCTGTCGCCGACAACACTTCGGTTGCTACCTAGAAGGATCGGACTGACCATGATTGTGCTCGGCATCATTCTCCTGTTGATCGGCTATTTCGCCGGCATCTCGATCCTCTACACGATTGGCGGAATCCTCGTGGTGATCGGGATCATCCTCTGGATTCTCGGCGCCGTCGGCCGCCCCGTCGGAGGGCGGAAAGTCTGGTTCTAGCTGTCCCGACTGCCCGGCCGCGATGCCTTCCCGCCCACCGTAATTCGGGCGGGAAGGCTCAGCGGTGGCGTTCGAAATACTTCTGGTAGGCCTCGGCGGACGCAGCCAGATCTGGTCTCGCGGCCAGTACGGGCTCCAGCTTCCTGCGGGCCTCGTCTCGCTTGTACGGGATGAACTCCGTCGGGAAATGTCCCTCGTGCGGGTGGTAATCCCTGAGCACGCGGCGGGCCACCGTGGCCTTGTGTACCTCGTCGACGCCGTCGGCGATGCCCATGGTCGGAGCTCCGGCATACATCGCCTGAAGGGGCGTGAGATCAGTGGTGCCAAGCGAACCGAGAATGTGCAGCGCGTTGAACGACACCTCCCGCAACACCTTCGCCATGGTGAACTTGACGGCAGCGATCTCGGTGCGTGCCTCCTGCGTGGAGGTGTTGTCGATCTTCCACGCCGTTTCGAGTACGAACAGCCGAAGCATCTTGATCGTGGCGTAGGACTCGGCGATCTTCTCCTGCACCATCTGATGTTCGGATATGACCTTGCCGTGAGATTTCCGACTGAGCGCCCGCTCGCACATCATGTCGAACGCCAAGTTGCACTGGGCGATGGTGCGCATCGCGTGGTGAATCCGTCCACCACCAAGACGTCTCTGCGCCAACACCTTTGCCCCGTCCTCCGGGCCGAGCAGGTGGTCGAGCGGAACCCGGACATCGCGGTAGACGATGTGGTTGTGATTTCGCGGCTCGGGCATGATTTCGACACCCGGTGTCGTGCGCGGCACCACGAACATGCCGTTGGTACACATCACGAACAGAATGTCGGCCACCCGGCCGGCCGAGGTGAACCATTTCTCGCCGTTGATCACCCACTCGTCGCCGTCACGCACGGCATGCGTCTTGAACAGGCTGGGGTCGCTACCGCCCTGAGGTTCGGTCATCGAATACGCCGAGAACAGGTCCTGGTTGAGCAGTGGAATCAGCCAGCGTTCTTTCTGTTCGTCGGTGCCGTAGGCGGCGAGCATCTCCATGTTGCCGGTGTCGGGCGCCGACGCTCCGAACATGTGCGGTGCGCCCGCGTATCGTCCGATGATCTCGTTGAGCAACCCGAGCTTGAGCTGTCCAAAACCGGGGCCGCCGAGCTCAGAGTCCAGGAAGATGGCCCACAGGCCCTGATCCTTGACCTCCTGTTGCAGCTCTCGGACATACGATTTCACCACCGGATCGGGTGAACGCACCGCATATGGGAAGACGTGGTCGAGCGGCTCGACCTTGTCCTCACAGAACTGCTTGACCCAGTCGAGCTTTTTCTGGAACTCCGGGTCGGTGCTGAAATCCCATGCCATACAGGCCTCCTCGAGTGATGCCCTGATCGTCAGGCATGTACCCCTGTCTAGCATCCGCCGCACAGCCCGCGAGGGAAAAGACTCCGAGAACCCCGTGGCTACCCACAAGGTGACGGCGGATCCACACACGATCGGCGGCATTCTGCTGGCGAGCCGGGCATCTTGCGGATCCTCGGCGCCATCGGACGTCCAGTTGATGGGCGACAGCCTGGTCTGAGGCCATCTCGCGGACGCGACGACCAGTAGGAGTGCGCCCGGCGGAGGTGTTCGCGTACGCGGTAGTTACCGCAGTCGTCATTTTGTGTGGGACCGCGCTCGGCGTGGTCACCGTGTTGGCCTGATATCGCCGAAACCTACGAGCCTATGGGCGGTGCATCGATCCGGGCGGAGATCTGCCTGACGATCTTGACGGCCGAATCGGCCGGGTTGGCGCTGCAGGTATTGACATCTACCACGATGTTGTTGTTCGCGGTCAATGCCCGGCCACAGGCCCACCCGCCCGCCTGGGCGTTGGTCTGGGTTGTCACAGTTCTCAGTACGCCGCCGTCGGTGGAGATGGGCCCCACGTCCCACAGAGTGCCGGTCTGCGTGTGGGTGTAGTGCTTGCACGCCGGCCACTGTTGCGCTGACGAGTCATAGAAGGCCTTGGCCTGGTCGGCGTCGGCGAATCGGACCACCGCCTGCTTGGCGTAGTGAGTGAGGACATCCGGCACCGCCAGCGACACCTCTTGCTCGTCGGTGAAGCCGCTGTTGGCATACACGGGTGCTTGGGCGGCGCCGTCGACGGCGAGGCACTCGCGGGGCGCCATCGTCCCGCTGTCGTCAGACATTCGAGAGTCGGTACCCGTGACCGTCATGCCCCCTGCGGTCATTGCCGCGTTGATCTGTTCGGGGGACAGCAACAATCGGGGCAGTGTTTTTTGTCTCAGCGGCGTCGGCGGAAACGACGTGATCATGGGCTTTGTCGGTGTGGGCTCGGCTGCTTGTTCCGTTGACTGCCCGCAGCCCGCGGCAAGGGCGCAAGCAGCAGCAATCGTGATCGCGGTGGTCGCAATGTGCATTCGTCGTTCCCCCATTTCTTCGCCGGCACATCTGAGTCACGGTCATATTGACCCGTTGGATAAATCCAGAAAAACAGCGAAGGCCCACTCGACGCAGGACATTTCCAATAACAGATTAAGACTTTCCGAAACTGTTACCGAATCATCATCAAACTCGGCGCGCAGGGCATCCGCAGCAACGGTGACACCACCGGCCTCGACGCCGAGCGAGGTCTCACAGAGTTGGGCCGGCATTGGCCACCACACCCCAACAGACGGTTCTCGATCTGGCCCATCTCCAGGTCTCGGGACCACAGCCCATCCGTCCTTCTGCGCGTTGGTCTGGGTGCTCACCATGCTGAGCACTCCGTCATCGGAGGAGGCCTTTGGTCCGGTCGGAGTTGGGAAACAGCACGACGGCCTGAAGCGCGCAATGCGTGAACACGTCTGGTTCCCGAAGGGTTACCGCGCGCACAACGCTTCCGGTGGCCGAAGCCTATGCGCCCGCTCCAGACCCCCGCCGCCGAGCTCATGCCCCTTCGAGGGCGGGCCCCAACAAGGTTCGTAGTCGTTGCCGTCCGCGGTGCAGACGCGACATGACGGTGCCTTCGCGGCACGACATGATCTCGGCGATCTCCCGACACGGAAGTCCTGCGACATCGCGATAGTAGATCGCCAGCCGGAACTGGATCGGCAATGTCGCCAATGCGTCGGCGAGTTCGACGTCGGGTAGCGCATCCAGTGCATCAAGTTCTGCTGATCGCGGTCCTGACGAGGAGCGCTGGCTCTGGGCGACGAGTTGCCGATCGGTGATGTGGTCGCAGAGGTACTCGCTCGGCCGACATTTCGCACGTCGCAGACCGGTGATGTACGCGTTCGTCATGATGTGGAAGAGCCACGCCCGAATGTTGGTTCCTTCCGCGAAGGTATGGAATCCTGAGTACGCCTTCAACATCGTTTCCTGGACCAGATCTTCGGCGTCCACGGCGTTGCGGGTCATTCGGCGGGCGCGGTTGTGGAGTTGGTTCAGATGCGGCAGCACGTCGTTGGCGAACCGTATGTCCAGCTCCGGAGCTCGCACATTCGGTGATGAGCCGCCGCCTTCAGAGTGATCAATTGTTGCCATGCGGACATCCTCGGCATGGCCCGGGTGAGTTGTCATCATCCAGGTCGGCTACCCACCCGGGTGATTCTGCCGTAACGCTTTTGGTGTCGGCTGTTGTGATTCAGCGCGTTCGCATCCGCCTGCTCGGGTGCGCCGCTTCCCACAGTGCCTCGACGCGGGTCACTCGGCGATTTTCCATGACAAACCACAACACTGCAGCGACCACCCCGAGAATCACGATGAGCACCGTGGTGGACAACCACTCGTAATGTCCGTACGCTGCGGCTGCCACCGTGGCGATCACCCCAAGCATCGCTACGGACAGCAGAATCAGCCCCGGCCAATAGAAGTTGTCCTTCAACGCGATACCGGCGTGCGGCTGCGTCGTCCGGAAATGATCGGTCGGATCGTCATTCGTGTCGCCCATCACCTCTCCCTCCGTCGTCGCCCTCGTCCCGAATGAGCAACTCGGGCAACGTAACCGCCGCGATCGTTGTCACCAGCCACACCACGACCGCTGTGGCCGGCCAGGATGCTGCGTCGTCCATGGTCAGCCCCTGCGCCAACACCGATGCCAGGATCAAAGCGACGATCGTCAAGACCAGACCGGTTCCTCCAAGGAGCAGCGATGCGTAACCGTGTCGCAACTTCATGATCGGCACCGACAGGATCGTCTGCGTTACCGCGAACACCCCCACGGCGACGATGAAACCCCGTGCCGACAACGTGACTCCGGGAACGACCCACGCCGCAATCAGTAGTCCAATGGCCCACCAGGCCAACAGCAGAACTGCACGCAGCAAAATTTGTGCCGTCGACGTGGACGACAGCACAGTTGAGCCCTCTGTTCGTCCGCGCGCCGACCCAGTCACGATGAACGCAGAAGGTCGGGACGTGTGACGGCCTGCCTTTCCCGGTGGCGGGTCGCGTCGATTGCGTCCCCGAGCAGCCATACCGCCAGACCAAGTAAGGCAATGTCTTTCATCAAGAACTGCCCGTTGGCCGACAATACCGGGAATCCTCCGGCAGACGCTTCGCCCACGTCGGGAGTGGTGATCATGAAGCTGAGTGTGGTCAGAAAAAAGAGCGAGGCCAATACACCTCCGGCGATGGACGCCTTCGGGAACCACGGTTTGAGGGCAAGCAGAACCGCTGCGATCAGCTCGAAAGTACCGAGGAACCGACCGAATGCGCTTATGGAGATGAGGTCGTAGATCCAGCTCATGAGCGGACTGTTCGCCACCAGCGGTGAAATACCGTGCGACTCATAGTAAGTGAATTTCATTGCGCCGAACCACACCAGCACAATGACCAGGCCATAGCGGGCTACGAGTGCCGCGATGGCGCTCGCCCGGAACTTTCTCGCTCCATCGGCCACCATGTCGGTGACCTGATCGTGTGACATCGCCTCTCCGTTCCTATCTCACATCGCCGCCTTACTGCTCGGACAGTTACCACTATCTGCGCGCAGGAGGTGAGCCGTCTTCACCCCACGGCGGTTCTCACCCGGGTGAGAGCCGAAGGCCTGTCTCTTCACCGCATGTTCGAGACGCTGAACAGTCCGACCATGCCCACTCCGTAAAAGATGAGGGCGGCCAGCGAGTCGACGCCCAGGCGCACGATGCGGCGGCGCGGGCGGAACACCAGACCCACGGCGTAGGTCAGCGTCAACACGATTCCCAGTGCCGTGAGATAGATGTCAGTGCGCTGCGCGCCCGGCAACACGGCCTGCCCCGACAGCAGCGTTGCAGGTACGAAAAGGACTGGAAGGAAAGCGTTTCCGCCGAATATGTCGGACACAGCGAGCTGGTAGTCACCGTGTCGCACGGATCGCAGACCGGTGGACAGCTCGGGCAGCGAGGTCGCCGCGGCCAGTACGGTAGCGCCGAACAATACGCCGGACAGACCGACACGGTCAGCGATGGCATCGCCGCTGCGCTCCAACACGACGCCGGCGATGAGCGTGACCACAGCCGCGGAGACGAAGCCCACGGCTGCTCTGCCGGTACTGGTTCCCTCGGCGGAGGCTTGAATCTCGCACATCACGCTGCGGTGCCCACGGGGATGCTGCTGGCCGTCGGGAGGCTGCCCCGACCCGTGCCAGGGCAACGACTGTTCGGCCCGGTGCAACAACACCAGGCCGAGCACCCACACCAACATGATCAGCACCGGAGCGGGCGTCAGCCGCGCTGTGATCAGCGTTGCGGGCAACTGGGTGCCGATGATCGCAATCGCCAGCACCGCAACGACGAGAGCGGCCTCCAGCACCAGCACCAATGACGCCGCGCGGTAGGTCAGTGGCCTGAAGCCACGCACCCCGAAAGCGTCGAGTACCACCAACAGCACCGTCTGGATCGCGATGCCGCCGAGGATGTTCCCCACCGCCACACCGATATTGCCCGCCACCGTGGCGGCAACGACGATGGCGACCTCGGGGAGGTTGGTGGCAATCGCCAGCAGGATCAGGCCGCCGAATGCCGAGCCGAGGCCCAGCCGCGTCTTCAGTACATCGGTCTGATCCGTTAGTCGGATGCCCGCAGCCCAGATCGCCGCGCCCGCAACGATGAACATCACGGTCAGCAGCCACATCGGAGATTCGCTCACGAGACGGCTACCGTCATGGGGTTTGCGTCTCCCACAACGGAATACGCATAGATTGAGAGCCTCGCAAATCGAGCCACGCGTCAGTGGGTGTGCGCACCAACCGGGCCAGCACACAGCCACAGCCCGGGCACCGCACCACGACCCCCGGTGCGCGACCATAGACATGACACTCGGCGAATGCCGAGACGGTGGCGCAACCGGCGCACGTCAACATCGCGGAGGTGGCATCGAATCCCAGTGCTTCGGCGAAAGCACCTGCCGCGGCGTTACCGTCGACCAGCATCGGTTCTGACATCGTTCCTTCTTCCTCGTTGTCGGATCAGCCGCTCGGCCCGAACCGCTCGGTCCTGATGGTGGACGGCGAATGTCCCAACCCGATCAGCATCGATGTCACCGACTCCACGAATCCGTTGGGACCGCAGACGTAGCTGCGGAGATCGTCGTCGGGCATCCACCCGGGCACGGCGAGATCACCTACGCCGAGCCGGCCGGGTGGCCGAATGCTGTGCGACGGGGCCGCCCGGGTGTGGACCACTGTGACCCGCAGCCAGTCGCAATCACGCTCGAGCCGGGACAATTCGTCGGCGTAATAGACGTCGGCAGGTCTGCGCACCGAGTAGACAAGTCGAAACTTCGTGCTGCCCAACAGTACCCGCTGCCGCAACATCGCCATCAACGGGACGATGCCCGATCCGCCGGCGACCAACAGGATCCGCGCCTTCTCACCCGGACGCCAGACGAACCAGCCGCCGATGGGTCCGCGGATCTCGATGTTCTCGCCGGGGCGCATTCCCGCGAGATAGGGCGAAACTTCGCCGTCGGCGATCTGTTGCACGGTGAGTTCGATGTGCTCACCGTCGGCCGGCCTGCCCAGTGAATAGCTGCGTTGTGCGCTGTACCCGTCCTCTGCGGTGAGCTTCAGCTCGATGTGCTGACCGGCCGCGTGGCCACTCCAGCCCGGCACGGACAGACCGATCGTCTGCGCCAATTCCGTCTCGAATGCAGAGTCCACCACGCGGGCGATCCGCCAGGGCAACTTACGCGCCACACCGTCGGCCACGACTCAGTCCCCGGTATAGCGTTGTTCGCGCCACGGGTCACCATAGTTGTGATAGCCCAGGCCCTCCCAGAAGCCGGATGTGTCGCCGGCGCGTAACTCGATGGACCGCACCCATTTCGCGGACTTCCAAAAGTACAGGTGCGGCACCAGCAACCGAGCTGGGCCACCGTGCACGTCGGGTAGCGGCTTGCCTTGGTAGCCGTACACGATCCAGGCCCTGCCACCGAGGAGATCGGTCACCGGGAGGTTCGTGGTGTAACCACCATAGGAGCTGACGAGCGCGAACTCGGAGTCCGAGTTGACCGAAGCGAAAAGCGAATCCAGCGAAACACCTTCCCACTCGGTATCCAGTTTCGACCAGGTGGTGACGCAGTGGATGTCGACAGTGGGCCGCTCGCGGGGCAGTTCCAGCAATTCGGCCCACGTCCATACATGCTCGGCTCCGGACTCCTCTCGGATGGTGAATCGCCAGTCATCAAGGTTGATATGCGGAGTCGGTCCGGCTTGCAGGACCGGGAAGTCCGCGGTCAGATGCTGGCCTGGCGGCAACTCACGGGCCGCTTCTGTGCGGCGACCGCGGAAGCCTTTGTTGACGACAGTCATTGGTGCTCCCTCTGTCCGGTGTTTTGTCGGTTCCCCGGGATCGGCGTCCGCGCTCGTGGTGCGTGGATCGTGTCGGCCCACAGAATCGAAATGGCCCCTTTGGTTTCGAGAATGGCCAGCCGAACACCGCCGGCGTCGGGGTACCCGTGCTCGCGCAGCACCGCCTCCAGATCGGCGGCGGTCAGGCCGCAACGGCGCAGGTTGCGCCAGTTCACTTCCCCGTCACTGATCAGGACCATCAACGGCGGATCGATGATCCGACACAATGCGGGAATCAACCGCAGTCGCGCCAGGACCGCGTGGGCGCCCAGGATGCACAGCAGTGCTGTGGTCGCCTGCAGCCACGCGGTGTCGGTGGCGGTGGCGGCACGGCCCACGATGGCGCCGGCCGCGACTGCAGCGATCCAGTCGAACGGCGCGAATTCCGCCAAGGTGCGTCGTTCGGTGAAGCGGAACAGGATCGCCGCGGTCAAGAACAGAGCCGAGGTCTTGATCGCCACGTCCCCCACCCCGGCGACATCGCCGATGAGGACATCGACGATCCGGTTCATGTCGACACCGCCGATGAGCGGTACGCCGCCAGCAGTTTCCGCCAGGAGTCCGCGAACTTGGCCACACCATCTCGTTCCAAGACCGCGAAGACGTCAGCGAGATCGACTCCGACCCCGCGGACGTCGTCGAGCAGTTGCCGGGCCTGGGCGGCCGTGCCGGCGATCGAGTCACCAGAGATGACACCGTGGTCGGCGAGGGCATCCAGGGTTCGGCCCGGGATCGTGCTCACGGTGTTCGGCGCAACCAGTCCGGTGACGTACATGGTGTCGGGATAGGCGGGGTTCTTCACCCCAATGGATGCCCACAGTGGCCGCTGCCCGCGGGCACCGGCGCAGCTGAGCGCGGCGTACCGGGATCCGGCCTCGAACACCTCCTGATAGGCCACATAGGCCAGGCGCGCATTGGCGATCGCCGCTTTACCACGCAGCGCCTTGGCGGCATCGGAACCGATCGCTTCCAGCCGCCGGTCGATCTCAACATCGACGCGCGAGACGAAGAGCGATGCCACCGAATGTATTTCGGTCAGATCCCGACCGGCTCGCTGCGCGGCCTCCAGCCCATCCAGGTACGCATCCATCACCTGGCGGTGACGATCGACGGAGAATATGAGTGTCACGTTGACGGAGATACCTTCGGCCACCGCTGCGGTGATCGCAGGCATCCCGGCCGTCGTCGCGGGAATCTTGATGAACAGGTTGGGCCGGTCGACGATCCTCCACAGCTCCACTGCTTGGCTGACTGTCGCCTCGGTGTCGTGGGCCAGCCGCGGATCGACCTCGATCGACACCCGACCATCCAGACCTCGCGAGGCTTCCCACTGTGGCCGCAGGACGTCACAGGCCGCCCGTACGTCGTCGGTGATCACGGTCCGGATGGCCGATTCGGCGTCGGCGCCGCTTTCGGCCAACCGGGCCAGCTGCGGAGAATAGGCCTGGCTGTGCACGATCGCGTCGTGAAAAATCGACGGGTTGGTGGTGACGCCGACGACGCTCCTGGCATCGATCAACCGCTGCAGATCGCCCGATTGCAGGCGGTCCCGAGACAAGTCGTCCAACCAGACCGCCACCCCCGCCGCTGACAGGGCGTTCAGAACGGCGTTCTGCGTCACCGCAAGACTGCATTCGATGGATGCGCTGCTCTACCGGCGAACAGTACGATTAGCGCGACGATCGGTGGCGCGAACGCGGCGACCAGCATCTGCCGATCACTCACCGACGTGCGGTGTCCATGTCCGAGGTAGCGCTCACTCATGACGGCCCGACTCCGCAGGCGTGCGTACCCCGGCGTCAGAACCACTGTGGGACGGCAATTTCCAGTCCGGACGTAGGTAATGGCAGGTGTACCCGTTCGGGTAGTGGACCAGGTAGTCCTGGTGCTCGGGCTCGGCCTCCCAGAAATCGACGGCAGGCGTCACCTCGGTGACCACCTTGCCCGGCCACAGTCCCGAGGCGTCGACATCGGCGATGGTGTCCAGCGCGATGCGTTTCTGCTCGTCGTCGAGGTAGAAGATCGCCGACCGGTAGCTGGAACCGACATCGTTGCCCTGCCGGTTCTTTGTGGTCGGGTCATGGATCTGGAAGAAGAACTCCAGCAGCGCGCGGTAATCGGTCTGCGTCGGGTCGTAGACGATCTCGACAGCTTCCGCGTGGCCGGGATGATTGTGGTACGTCGGGTGGGCGTTGCGACCCCCCGTGTAGCCCACGCGGGTAGCGACCACGCCGGGCTGGTTGCGGATGAGGTCCTGCATGCCCCAGAAGCACCCGCCCGCGAGAATCGCGGTCTTGGTGGTCATGGCTGCACCTCGGTGGTTTCGAACAGGCTCAGGTAAAGGCCGTACCCCTCGGCCTTTAGTTGGTCACGGTGGACGAAACGCAACGCCGCGGAGTTGATGCAGTAGCGCAGACCACCTTCGGATCTGGGTCCGTCGGTGAACACGTGCCCGAGATGGCTGTCGCCATGACGTGAGCGCACTTCGGTGCGCACCACGATGTGGCGGCGGTCGGACTTCTCGACGATGTTGTCGCCGTCGAGCGGCTTGGTGAAGCTCGGCCATCCGGTACCGCTGTCGAACTTGTCGATTGAGGCGAACAACGGCTCGCCTGTCACGACGTCGACGTAGATGCCAGGTTCGTGGTTGTCGAGATACTCGCCGGTGAACGGCAATTCGGTGCCGTTCTCCTGCGTCACGTAGTACTGCTCAGGGCTCAACGCATCGATCGCGTCGGGATTCTTGTGGTATTGGTGCGTCACTGCTACTCCTCGTGATGATTTCAGATCGGGCTGTCTGATATCTAGTTGCGGCCGGCCATGATGCCGCCGTCGACGTTGAGAATCGCCCCGGTGATCCAGCTCGCCTCATCGGAGAGCAGAAACGTGATGGCGTTCGCCACGTCGGTCGGTGTGCCGACCCGGCCCAGGGGATGCATCGGCGCGAATGTCGCCAGGGTGGCGTCGATCTGGTCAGTGGGGATGAACTTTTCGTACAACGGCGTTTTCACCACGGCCGGTGCGACGGTGTTGACCCGGATTTGATGATCGGCCAGCTCGATGGCCAGATTGTGAGTCAGGGCGTGTAACCCCGCCTTCTGCATGGAGTACCCGGTCGACGGGGTCGCTCCGATGGCCTGATGAGCCCACATCGAGCCGATGTTGACGATCGATCCACCGGCACCCCCGGCGATCATGGCGGCCGTCACGGTCTGGGTGAGGAAGAACAGCGCGTAATTCAGATCGAGATAGGAATCGTAGGTCTCTGCGTCGTAGTCCAGAAACGGTTTCGGGACGAAGAATCCCGCCGCGTTGACCATCAACGTTGCGTCACCGTGGTTTTCGGTCAACACCCCTTGGACATCGGCCACCGCGGACCGGTCGGTCAAATCGGTGGCGATCCCCCACGCTTGCCCGTTGAGACTCTGCAACTCGGCCACGGTGTCGTCGACACGACGTTTCGAGCGTCCGATGACCACCGCGCTGCCACCGCGTTCGACTACATCGAGCGCGGCCTGATGTCCCATGCCGGCACTCCCGCCGACCACGATGATCTTCTTTCCTTCGAACTCTCCAGCCACAACGGAGCCCCTTTCCTGTCTTCTTCAGCTGCTGCGCGTCCAGCCTGGCCCCGCCGGGGGTTAGCTGTCGTCACCCGGCGCCACCAATCACCCGGGTGACCCTCCGGCCAGGCAGTCTGCACATTCGCAATCTCGACAGGCGGTGTCCGAGCGACCGAGCCACGAAATCGTTGCGGCTGACACCGACGGGCTGCCGGCCATCCGCTCGCTGACCGGGGCAGCGTTGCGTTCAGGGCGTGTCTCGATTACCCCCAGAGGCCGTCGCGAGATCTGGGCCTGTCGACCTGACCAACGCGTGGCCTCACCGCAGCCTGCTGTTGTGTGACCGCGATCAGATGCAATTATCAACTCCTGCTGCAGAATTCAGCGAATATCTGACCTTGGGATAATGACTGACGATGCCGATCATCGGTCTCCTCGCCGTGGCGTCCGCCTCGCTCGCTGGTGGCGATACCGTTCTTCGCACTCACCCGGGTGAATTAGCTCGACGGGTGATGGCCGCTCACCCTGCGTCGGTGAATGCTTGCTCAGCAGATGGCGAGTGGAGATGGAGGAGGGTGCCGGCCCACGCCGGACTGTCTCGCATCGTGCAGTCAGATCGGCTCGTCGTCAAGACAATCGACCCGGAAGGCAGCCGATGATGACCCTGAGAATCTCCGCCGCGGTGATCACTTTTCTGCTACTCGCGCCTGCGGCCCACGCCGACCCCGCACCGTCGAATCCGGACCGGGCCCCAGTTGTCCGCAAAGCGTTCGACGAGCCCACCACTGTGCCCGGGAAATCACTGCAGGCGGTGACCGTCAGCTATCCCCCGGGAGCGAAGAGCGCATCTCACCACCACGCGAGATCCGCGTTCATCGTCGCCTACGTGTTGTCCGGAGCGATCCGCAGCCAGGTCGACGGCGAACCCGCGCGCGTCTACCACGCCGGTGAAACGTGGCGTGAACTCCCTGGCGCGCACCACACCGTCAGTGAAAACGCCAGTGAAACCGAGCCCGCTGAATTACTCGCAGTCTTTCTGGTCGATACCGGAGACGGGCCACTGACAGCCGATGACGGCGCCAACAATTGATGCCAGGAGTCGTCCATGCGCAGGCCTGATCTGGTCCGGGTGGTACGGGTAGCACTGCGGCTGTCGCTCGCGGCGGCCTTCCTGTCCGCTGTCGCTGACCGATTCGGCTGGTGGGAGCCCGTCGGCCAGGGCAGTTGGGGCAGCATGGGTGCCTTCGAAGCTTATGTCCACCAGCTCGTTCCGTTTGCCTCTGGATGGTTTCTGACCGCGCTCGCCTGGGGCGCCACCGTCACCGAAACCACTCTTGGCGCCCTGCTTCTGACCGGCTGGCTGCCGAAATTCGTCGGCGCGGCAACTTGCTTGGTGCTGGTGATATTTGGCGTCGCGATGGCGGTATCGGTCGGTTTGGAGGCACCGCTGAGCTACAGCGTCTTCTCCGCAGCGAGCGCGGCCGCGGCCTACGCCATAGTCGACCCAGCCGCCGCACAACGATGTCGTCCAAGGCCGATCCGGCAGGCTCAGGCTGTTCTCGCCGAAGATCGCTGGAAGAGATGGTCGAGGTGACTCGTACGGAGTCCGACGTAATCGCGCTTGGCGGCGTGGGCGGCGTGGTCGCCGTGCGAAAGCTCGCGTCGGCGGGCCTTTCCGTCGCGATCGTCGCGTATCGCCTGCTGGCGGGCGAGTGCCATTACCGGGGGTGTAACCCGAGCAAGACACTGATCCGCCCGGTCGAGGTGTTCCACCTGGCGAAGTCGGTCCCCGGTGCACAAGAAGCGATATCGCGCTGGTGCGCTGGATCTTTCAGCAGTCTTCGCAAAACGCGACGTGATCATTGAGCATGTTTCTGATCATGACACGCCACGCTGTCGCGCCGCACCCGACGGACAGTCAGGCCTGGGATCCGCTGCTCGCCCAAGAAACCGAACTAGCTCATCACCTGAGAACCGAGGCGAAAAGCAACGGTTCGGCGCACCGGGAGGTCGTATCACCGTGACCATGCTTGTGGCGGGTATTCGTGCGTTCGGCAACGAGGTGGAGACGTTCGAACTGCCCGAGCCGCGACCATTGGCGCCCGATGAAGTCCTCGTCGACATGCGGAGCGCCGGTATCGGCAACTGGGACGACATCATTCGCACGGGCGAGTGGGACGTCGGGACACGCCCACCGCTGGCCCTCGGTGTGGAGGCGGCCGGTGTCATCAGTGCCGTCGGCGCCACGGACACCGGCTTCAATGTGGGCGACGAGGTGCTGTGTCACCCTGTGCCGCTTCGTGCTCAAGGCGCCTGGGCGCCGTATCTGATCGCAGCCGTCGGATCACTCGCTCACAAACCGCCCACGATTACGTGGGAGACAGCGGCGATCTTTCCGGTGCCAGCGTTGACTGCCGGGCAGGTCGTCGGCGAGGCGTTGGCTCTTCGCAGTGGAGAAACATTGCTCGTCCACGGCGCGGGTGGAGTCACCGGCGGCCTCATCGTCCAGCTAGCGGTGCTTCGGGGAGTTGATGTGCTCGCTACCGCAGGCCCGCGCAGCACCGACCGAGTCCGTGGGTATGGCGTCCGTGAAGTCATCGACTACCGCGACCCGATGTGGCCGGAACACGCGCGGGCGTTGGCGAACGGTTCCATCGGTGCCGTCGCCAACGCAGCTCCCGGCGGCGCCGAAACAGCGATGACCGCGCTGGCCGATGGCGGACGACTGGCCACCATCACCCCGAACCCACCGGCTCCCGTGCGCGGCATCAACGTGACCGCGGTCTACGTCCGTTCCGACGGCGCTCAACTCAGCCACCTGACCGCGCTGCTCGCCTCCCACCGTTTGAGAATGCCGACCCCGCGTGCCTGGGGCCTGAATCAAGCCGCGCAGGCCCTCGCGGACGTCGTCGCCGGTCACGAGCCCAACGGCGCAGTCATCAAGGCAGATAGGGAGAAATGGCAGTGACCAGCAACAGGCCCCAAGCAAGTCTCACACTGATCAAGGAGTCCCCAAAATGACCACCACCAACAGGATCTTCACCGGAGTGGGCGCCCACATCGCCTCGGGATACTCCGACGCCATTGCGGTATCCGGCAGCAACACACAGATTTTGGTCTCCGGGACACCCGGACTGCGTGACGACGGCACCATTCCCGAGGACTTCACCGACGAAGCCCGGCAGTGCTGGGCCAATGTCGAAAAGGCGCTCGCCGAGGCCGGCGCCAAGCTGACCGACATCGTCTACATGCGCCAATGGCTCACCACCCGCGACAATGTCTCCGCCTATATGGCGGTGAGCAAAGAGGTCGTCTGCCACCAACCCGCCGCGATGCTGGCCATCATCGACGGATTGGTGTGGCCCAGTATCCGCGTGGAAGTCGAAGCCATCGCCGTCCTGCCGGCATGAGCGATTACCCCATCGTGGATCTGTCCACCGATGCGCTGCTTACCACCACTCGCTCGGTACGCCGGCGTCTCGACCTGACCAGACCCGTTCCCCTCGGCCTGATCCGGGAATGCCTGGAGATCGCGGTGCAGGCACCGACATCGTCCAACCTGCAGAACTGGAGTTTCATCGTGGTCACCGAGACCGAACAGCGCCGGGCGATCGCCGATGTCTACCGCCGCACATGGGACTGGATCGTCACATCCCCTTATGCGGTCGCCGATCGGTTCAACGACGACCCCGTGCGTAATCGCGAGCAGCGCAAGGTGTCCGACAGTGCGGCGTACCTTGCCGAGCACATCGGCGAGGTCCCGGTCTTGATGATCCCGTGCGTCGAGGTCATCGACGGTGACGGCACGTTGACGAGCGCGAACGCCAACCAGTATTGGAGTTCCATCATGCCCGCTACGTGGAGCTACATGCTCGCGGCGCGGTCCCGGGGTTTGGGAACCACGTGGACCGGGGCGACGATTCTGGCCGACGAGGAGATGCGGGCAATCCTCGGCCTGCCCGACAACGTCTACCACGCCACGATGATCCCGACGGCCTATTACACCGGCACGACATTTCGCCCTGCCAAACGGATTCCGCTCGACCGCGTGGTGCATTGTGACCGATGGTGAGCGGAGACTGCAGTGAGGTTGCGCAGCGCCCCACCGACCAGCCGGGCGATGGTGGTCGCGGTGACCGTGTCCATGGTGGCGTTCCTCGACTCCACCGTGATCAATCTCGCGGTGGCCGCCGTCGAACATGACCTCGGAGGAGGTCTGACGTTGCAGCAGTGGATCATCGACGGCTATCTGTTGACGATGGCGGTCGCGATTCTGCCCGGCGGTTCCATATCGGATCTGTTCGGCCGGGTGCGAGTGATGCGCTTTGGGCTGTTGGCGTTCGGAGCAGGTTCGGTGCTGGCCGCTATTGCCCCCTCGGCGGCCATATTGATTGCCGGACGGCTGATCCAGGGCCTCGGTGCGGCATTCCTTGTGCCGGGCTCGCTGGCGCTGATCAATACGGTCTTCGACAAGACACGCCAGTCCGCGGCCATCGGGGTCTGGACCGCGTGGACGGGTACTGCCTTCGCGTTGGGTCCCCTGCTGGGCGGGTTATGCGTCGACCTTCTCGGCTGGCGTTGGATCTTCGTATTGTCAGCGATTCCCATGGTGGCCGGGTATGCGTTGACGTTCTGGCTGTGCCCGTTGTCGGGACGGCTCGAAGGCGCACGTGTCGATACCGTCGGAGTGGGCCTGTCAGTCCTGGGGCTGACCGCCACCGTGTATGCGTTGATCGAATCGCAACGGTATGGCTGGACCGACCCAATCGTCTTCACCCCAGCAGTGCTTGGTGTTTGCGCCCTCGTGGGGTTCGTGAGCTGGCAGCAGCACAGCAGCAGTCCGATGCTTCCGTTGACGCTGCTCACGTCCCGCAACTTCGCTGCCGCCAACCTCGTCACCGCGTTCGTCTATAGCGCTTTGGCACTGGCAACGCTGGCCATTGCCCTCTATGTACAAGAGATCGGTGGCTACTCAGCCACCGCCACCGGCCTGGCCACGCTGCCCATTCCGGTGATGTCGTTCGCGTTCGCCCGCCGAGTCGGCGTGATCGCCGCACGGGTGGGGCCACGAGTGTTCTTGACCATGGGCCCTGCCTTGGCAGGTGTCGGGCTGCTGATGATCCGACCGAAAGATCATGGATTCCACGTGATCACCGACCTGCTGCCCGGCATGACGGTACTTGCGCTCGGGCTTGTCGCCACTGTCACGCCGCTGACGTCGGCGGCGCTGGCCGCGGTGCCGGCCGAGCGCAGCGGCCTGGCGTCGGCGATGAACAACGCCGTCTCCCGCCTGGCTGCGCTGGTAGCTGTCGGCTCGATGGGACTGATCAACGTAGGCGCGACCGCCGGCGGATTCGCCGACGTGTTGGCGGTCGCCGCCGCCCTGTTCGTCGTGGCCGCGTTGTGCGCCGCGCTGTTCATCTCCAACGCCTCCGCCAGGTGCGAACCGGTGCTCTGTGACATCGCGGCGTTGTGCCGCGACCGACCCGGTGTGCAACCCGCCCTGGCCAGCAGGCCCGCAACCACGGCCGATCGGGCACCGCCGCAGTGATATCGCCGAAGTTCACAACTCTCTTTTGTCGGGCGTGAGGTTCGCATCGATCCAGTCGGCATATCGAGTCGCGAAGATGATGGCGTTCTCGTCGGGTGCGAGAGTGCGGTCGTCGATCACCGCGCCAAAGTACGGCGCCTTGGCATCGGTGACGACTCGCCGTTGGTCACCAATGGCCGCAAGGCTGGTGCGGACGAAGTCGTCCATTCCCATCGCCTCTGGTCCGGCGATCTCGGTGGCGTCGTTGATAGGACGTCCGAACGCCACATGGGCAACGGCGGTCGCGACATCATCCGCAGCGATGGGGCGGAACGACGCGTGCGGCAGCCTGACAACATCCCCCTCTGTTGCCGAATCTGCCAAGCCGACCGCGAATTCGTAGAACGGCGTCGCGCGGACGATCGAAAAGGGTTGGCCCGAATTCATGATCAGGTTTTCCTGAGCGGCCTTCGCCGTGTTGTAGCCACTATCGGGCATGTTGTGGCCGCCGACAACCGACAGCGCGACATGATGTGCGACTCCGGCTTCCCGTTCAGCGGCCAGCAGATTGGTGGTCGTGGTTGTGAAGAACCGCATCACTGCCTCGTCGTCGAACGACGGTGAATCAGCAACGTCCACCACGACATCCACGCCGGAGACAGCGGCGGCGAGGCCCGCTCCGGTGACCGCATCCACTCCGGAGCGGCGTGAGGCGGCGACCACGTCGTGCCCCTGTTGACCAAGCTTGGCGGCCACCTTCGAACCGATGAGCCCGCGACCGCCGATAACCACGATCTTCATGCCAGAAACCTTTCGACAGTTGATGGTTGAGCGGGAGATGTACGCCGGTCAGTCATAGAGCGTCCATCGTTCGCCTGCGATGAGGTCGTCGGCGGCCACGATGTGTACGGCCGATTCCTCGGCCGATGCCGCGCCACCGTCGATCCCGACGTCGTAGGCGCGGTAATCGGCGGTGGCATCCGTTGGGTCGATGTCGAAGGCGAGGAGCCGGCCGGCCCGGAGGCCGCCGACCTGATCGTCGATGGGCTCGCCGTCGCTGTCGGCACTGTCACCGATACCGTCACCATCCCACCGGTCGGTGACGTCTGGCAGCTCACGGGCCAGCCTTCGCGCCAAACTCTCGTGGGTACGCGCCTCCCGCTCCGTGATTCCCCAGGCTCCCAGTTCTTGCGGACTTTCCGGTGGTGAATAACCTTCGTCCAGATCGATACCGGTCTGTTCCGAATCCAGGCTTTCCTCAGGTTCGAGCAGATGACTTGCGATGTCATCGAATTCAGAAATCCCCATCAGTGCGGTCCCCGTTCCTATGCGGTTAGGCGCGCCTCGCTCCTAATTGCTGTGAGCCTGCCGCACTCGAGGGTGAGCTGTCATCGCCCCTGCGTCTTTCACCCCGGGTGAGCGGCGACCTGGCACGGACGGTTGACGGAGCATCGGGGTCACACCGACACCACGACCTGCAGGACGTCGGACTCGCCCAGAAGCGTTCTCCCACATGTCGGGCATCGAGCGACACGATTGAACAGTCGCCGCAGCCCGGTCGGCTCCATCTCTGCCACGACGCATTGCGCGGTGTACTCCAGCGCGTCCCGATGCTCGGCGCAGACGAAACCGCAGGCATTGCCGTGGGCATCGCAGTCGAAACGTTTGCAGTGGCCGACCATGTGGAATTCCACGTAAGCCACCGCCGTCCTAGCGCAGCGAAACCCGTTGTCCAGGAACCCCAGCTCGCATCGCGTTGCAATGTCGCCGTGACCGATGACGTCGCGAAGTATGGCCGCACGGCTCGTCGGTTCGGCTAGGATCGAAAGCCGCTCCGGCTCGGCCGATCTGGGTTGGATGTCTGAATGCATGTCCTATCTCTTCCCGGCCTCGACTTCGTTGGCGCCGGCTGTCATCACCGACCGATGGCCGCTGCTTCAGTTTTCCGGGGGTCGGGCCAGCGGTCATCACCCTCAGCGCCTGTTCACCCGGGTGATCACTGTGGTGTCGGTCAGAGCAGGCCGAGTTCGCGGGCTCGGGCGACCGCCGAGTCGCGGCTGTCCACGCCGAGTTTGCGGTACAGCGCGCGCTGGTGGGTCTTCACCGTGTTGAGCGAGACGTAGAGCCGTTCACCGATCTCCCGGCGTGACAGCCGGGTCGCCAGCAGACGAAGGACCTCGAGTTCCTTCGAGGTGAGCTCCTCGACAACGGCGCACCTCTCACTCCGCCTGGTCACGGCTACGCCGCTGCCGCGCCCCGTCGTCGTGAGCATGGTTTGCGCGGTGCCGGCGTTCGCACAACTGCGCAGCAACGCGTCGGCCTCGCTTCTGCTTGCCGCCGCAGTGTCGTAATCACCGAGGTCTCCCAGGATCTTGGCTCTGACCGACAGCGCCTTGGCGATCTCGAGAATTCCCGCACCCTTGCGAGCCAACTCGACGGCCAGCTGGACCGCGTCCGCGGCGGAAGCCTGATCCCCACGGACATCGAGGACGACAGCAACCGCCAGCGCTACCGCTGCATCGATGAGGTGTTCGGAGCTGGTCGGCTTGTTGCCGACTCCGGTGGCCCGCCGAATCTGATGCTCGGCGTCGGTGAGCTGACCGGATTCGGCGGCGATCAGCGCAAGATATCCGAGTGCATAGGTGCGATGACGCCGATCGCCGATCTTCTCAGTCAACTGCACGGCGTCCTGGAGGGCTGTGCGGGCGTCGTCGAGTCGGTCGGAGTAGTACAGAGCGGCTCCCTGGGTAACACGCGCAGCCGAGCGGGCCTGCAGTGCCGCACCGAAGTCGAGGGTGTTGGCGTGACGAGCCGCATCGAGGGCCGCCGCGACGTCACCCGTCTTGAACGCGTGCACCTCCTGCAAGGCGACGAGTTGTGCGCTGATGCCGCCAGGCAGGACGGCATCGTCCGCGGACCCGGCTTCGACCGCCTCGATCCACAGGCGCGCCTCATCGAATTGGCCGACATTCAACGCGATCCAGGCCCGGATGATGCACAGTCGTGGATCGGCTGCCACTGTCTCCTCAGGCAGAAGATCAAGCCAGCCCGAGACGGTGGACAGCCCACCCCCATTGAACTCGTTGACCCAATCGGCGACGATGAGATCGGCGCCCTTGTCAAGGTCTCCTGCAGCGACCAGATGGCGCACCGCCTCATCGACGAGACCCTCGCCCTCAAACCAGGCAGCGGCCCGTCGGTGCAGCCCCGCGACCAGTTCCGGCTCACTGCGGTACAACTCCGCACGCAGCAACTCACCGAACAAATGGTGATACCGATACCACCGCCGCGACATGTCCAACGGCACCATGAACAGGTTTTCGCGCTCAATCTTCTCCAACACCAATGCCGAGCCCGCACTCTGCAGCACCGCGTCACACAGCGCACCGCTGAAACGTCGCAAAATCGAGGAACGCAGAAGAAAGCTGCGTATCTGCGGCGATTGACGGTCGAGCACCTCAGCCATCAAATAGTCGACGACATGGCGGTTATCGCCGGCGAACGTCCTGATGAAAGCCCCGACCTCAGAACGACCCGCAAGCGAAAGAGCAGCCAAGTAGAGCCCGGCAGCCCACCCCTCGGTACGTTGGTGCAGGAGTCGGACATCCCCCTCGGCCAAGTCCAACCCGAGCGCATCATTGAGCAGACAGCCCGCCTCGGCAACCTCGAAACGCAAATCATCACTACGCATCTCGACAAGCTCACCACTGGCACGCAGCCGAGCCAACGGCAACATCGGATCAGACCTCGTAGCCACCACCACATGAAGATTCGCCGGCATCCGGTCGATGACGAAAGCCATCTGCTCGTGCACCGCTCGATTCACCACCATGTGGTAGTCGTCAAGAATCAGCACAATCGGACGCGCGATCGCATCCAGATCGTTCAGCAGGATCGGAAGAACAACCTGAACAGGATCGGCCCCCATCGACAGCAGTTCAACAGCTCGAGCACCCACCCCCGGGCTGATCTTCTGCAGCGCCGCAATGGCATACATCCAGAACCACACCGGGTCATTGTCAGAAGCATCCAGTGACAACCACCCGAACCGCTGCTCCTTGTCCGCTCCCAGAGCCCACTGCGCCAACAACGTCGTCTTACCCCACCCCACCGGAGCACTGAGCAAGATCAACTTCGAGCGAGAGCCCACCGACAACGCATCCAACAGCGCACTCCGATGAACGAGTTCACCGGCAACGGCCGGCACATGCAATTTGGTCGCGAGCAGAACTGCACGCTCCCGCTCGCTGCGTTCATCTGAGGCGACCATGTCCGAACTCCGCGAATCAGTTGAATCGAGCGTCCCGGCTCGAACGCTCGGCCTTGACGCGCACTTCGTCCGCGCACGCGTCTCGGTTTCACAGTTGTTTTCCGCGGGGAGCCCCAGGGTCCTTATCTGCGGCGATCGCGGTGATCCCATTGAAACAGATGCGTTCTCCGCGGTTGCGACCAGTTCGCGCCGGCGCTGCGCACTCGGCATGATCATGGCAGGCGTGACACCAAGATGTACCCAGTGACGCCCGTCAGCACGGGGATCATCATCAGCATTCCAATTACCGTGTCAATCATGATTTCTCAATCTCTCTGTGCCAGCTGCAAATTGATGTCTAGAAATGACCTCCTCGACTTCGTCTCCGGCGTACTTCGGTGCCCGCGGACCTGGCCGCCGACGAACACCACCGGCACCAACATCCACTTTCACCACACTGTGGCCCGGGGTCCGATGACTACATTGGCAGCGCGGGAACCTCGTCACCATCGCCCGGAGGGTGATTTATAGCCCGCGGTCGGCGTATACGTAGTCGCTTGGTTTGATCGCGGCGGAGCGTTCAGTCCGAGCGGCGTATGAATTGCGCGAGTTGAGCCCGAGAGGTGATGCCAAGCTTGGCAAACGCGTTGCGAACATGCGTCTTGACCGTGTGTGGAGACAGATGCAGTCGTTGCGCGACGTCTCGGTTGGTCGCGCCTTGGGCGATGAGATGGACGACCGCAAGCTCAGAACCTGTCAGGCTGTCCCAGCCCGTCCTGGCCCGTTGGTGCGTGACCAGGCGCCGTTCCACACCCAATCGGCGCATAGCACGGCCGACGCGGCGGGCGTCGGCCGTCGCCCCGCACGCGCTATAGATGTCGAACGCCGCATTGAGCTGGTCGATCGCCTCGCCCTCGCGGTGGGTGCAACTCAGCTCTCTGCCGGCATCCTCGGCAGCGCTGGCGTAAAGAAGCGGTCGCGAAGAGACGCGAAGCACCTCCGCCACGTCCACCAATGCCTCGGCGTCGTGTTCCAGGATCCCGCGGGCATACCCGGCCACCGACGCCAGCAGCGGCACCGCAGGCTGCTCACGCTCAAGCACCTCGGCTGCCTGCAACACCCGCGCCCGCAGACCGGCGTCACCGGCGACAGACGCCACCCGCGCCCCCAAGATCAGCCGAACCAGCGCATGGGGGAAGAACGGTGTCGCCAGTAGGACGACGTCACCGAGCCAGTGCATCGCGTCATGAACATCATCGCGCTGCCACGCCGCCCGCGCGAGCACATACGCCGATCCCCGACGTATCCCGGCGGAACCGGTGGAATGGGCATCGCGCGCATCATTGACCATCTGTTGCAGCAAGTTCCGGTCATCGGTGTGCGCCGCCACCTCGGCGAGAATCACAGTGCGGAGTACGTCATGCTCGGTTGCCCCCGTCTGCTGTGGGCGCGGAAGATGCTCGGTCGCGTCGCGCGCGGCCGACAGCCGTCCGGCAGCGAGGTGGACCAGCCCACTGAAGACGGCCCACATGGCGAGGGTCATCGCGTTGCCTTCCCGGCCGGCCTGCTCGATGCCGTCGGCGACCCGGGCCGTGGCGTCGTCCACCCTGCCGACCACTGCGAGCAGGTTTGCGTTGTACATTCCGCCATAGGCATGCGCCAACGCCGTTTCGTTCGTGTGCGCCAGTGGGCGAAGCTCGTCGAAACGGCGTAGTGCGCGCGACGTCTCCCCCTCACCTGCATCGAGCAAAGCGTGGGTGACTTCGGCCATGATCCGGGCCTCTAGATCGCCGGTGACCACCGCGGCCGCGGCAGCTTCGTCGGCAGCTGCGCGCCGTTGCCCACCTTCGTCGAACACCAGGTTGTACGCCAGCCACGCCAGATGCCGGGCACGAGTGACCTCGCTGATGCCGCTCAACTTGAGCGCCCGCCGATTCTCCGCCACCCGCTGTTGGTCGGTGTGCTTGGTGTGTGCCGGGAGCCTGAGCCTGATCTCGGCCTCCACTTCGGGCGATCCCGCCTCCGCGAGCGCCACTCCGGCCAATTCCTCGGCCTCGCCATGACGACCGGCCCGGTTGAGCCACCCGACCGTTTCCGCGACCAGGGACCCATAGTCGGCGTCGTCCGTGGGCAACAGTTGCAACGCACGCGCGCTCAAGTCCGCGGCCGCGCTCGCGTCGCCACGGCCAACCGCCTGCGCGGCTTGACCCAGAGCCTCGATAGCTTCCCGGTCCCCTGATTCGGCGCTGCGCGCCAATTGAGTGGCGACCTCGGCCGGCGCCGCACCCATCCCCAGCATGACCGACGCGGATTGGCGCTCCATCGCTCGCCGCAACGACTGCGGCAAGGACTGCCTGGTGGCCTCCCGCAGCAGGTCGTGCCGAAACCTCAACCGCTCACCGTCGTCGATGAAGAGGTCCGCGCGCACCGCCTCCTCCAGCGCGGACAGCAACGACGTCGGTGATCGTTCCAGCATCGCCGCCAACAGGCCCGCCGAGAACCGGTCGGGCAGCACTGCTGCCACCCGGACGACCTCTGAGGCACCCTCGGAGAGCAGGTCGAGCCGCTGATGCATGGTCGCGCCCAGGCGCCGCGGCAACGCGTGTCCGGTAGCCGCCGCGCACCCATCGGTAAACTCGAGCCGACCCTCCTCGCCGAGACCAGCAACCAATTCACTGACCAAGAACGGATTGCCGTGTGCCTTGGCGGCCAGGCTCAGCAGCGATGCGTCCGCCCTCGCCCGCACAGCGTCTTGGACCATGTCGGCGACCGCGTCCGGCTTCATCGCCGTCAATCGCAGAAACGTGGCATTCGTGCGTTGCAGCCCCGACAACGTCTCGTGTACCGCCTGCCCGCCCGCCCCGGTGCGGGCGGTGAACACCCACAACACCGCGACATCGGTCGCAGCGGTCAGCGACCGCAGCGCCAGCAATGTGCCATTGTCTGCCCAGTGAATGTCCTCCAAAACAATCACGAGAGGGGTCTCGGCAGCGGCCGCATGAATCGCGTTGTACAGATCGTGCACAACCCAGTAGCGCAGGTCCGCCGAGCCGCCAAGTTCGCGCAGCGCCTCAACATCTCCGATCGGGGGTTCCGCGCGCAATGTCGCCATGAAGAGCGAGAAGAATGGCACCGTTTGCTGATACTCGAACGCCTCACCGAACAATGCCCGAGTACCTGCCGTCTCGGCGACCGCCAACACCTCGGTCAGCAAGCGGCTCTTCCCGATCCCTGGGGGCCCCTCGATGACCAGTACGCCCCCGTGCCCCGCAGCGACGGCGGTGATCAGCTCACGGACCACCTTCAGCTCATCCGCCCGCCCTCGAATCGGCGGCGTTACCAGCCGCTCGCCGCCGAGGTCAGAAAAGCCGGTTGAAGGCCCCACCGGGTGTCCTGTCTCCAGTTTTACTGGACTGCTGCCACTGCAGTTCAGGACAGTGTAAACCGATCGTGACGTTCACTCCGGCATACGCTGCCTGCCGCCCTCACATGAGACAGCTTGTCGGCAACAGCAGTTGGGGTTCGGCTCAGCCGTATCGTCCGGTCACGGCGTCTGGGGATCGCCGCAACCCGGTTCGGGCAGGTCCAAGTCCGCCTTCCACAGTCGATAGACCTGCAGCGACAGCCCGTAATATTTGGTGGTCTCGCCGACCCATTCCATTCCCACGCGCCGTGCGGTGGCCACCGCACGGCGATTGCCCGGCCGCATCACCGCGAAAACCTCACTGAGACCGGCATTCTCGAAGGCCTGGTGCGCGACGGCGTGACCGGCCTCCGCGCCGTACCCGTGGCCCCAATTCGCGGGGGCCACCTGCCATCCGATCTCCAGGTCGTTGTGTCCGGGCGGCAACGGCAGCAGAGCCACTCCCCCGATCACCTCTCCGGATTCCTTGTCGGTGATCGCCCAGCGCCCCAGTGGTAATCCCGCAGCGTCACTCTCGGCCATCCAGGAGCCCAGCGTGTGTCGCATGTCGCGGCGGTCGCCCGCACCGGGCAATGTCGGGCACAGCCAGCGGGCCACCTCCGGTGCGCCGTAGATCGCGCACGCCGCACCGTCGTCGTCGAGACGCCATGGCCGCAGCTCCAGCCGGTGAGTCTCGATGCGCTTTGTCTCGGGGTCCAGTTCGACGTGGCGATGCTCAACCATGCGGGCCACCTAGTTGCGGCCGGCCATGATGCCGCCGTCCACGTTGAGAATCGCGCCGGTGATCCAGTCGGCGCGGTCGGACAGCAGATAGGTGACGGCGTTGGCAACGTCGGCGGCGGTACCGACACGTCCAAGAGGGTGAAGAGGCGCGAAAGTGTCGAGCCTGGCGTCGATCTCGTCTTTGGGAACCCACCGTTCCAGGGCCGGGGTCTTCACGGCGGCCGGCGCCACTGCGTTCACGCGGATCTTGTGCCCAGCCAGCTCGATGGCCAGGTTGTGGGTGAGCGCGTGCAGCCCGGCTTTTTGCATGGAGTGCCCAGACGAGGGAGTTATGCCGATGGCCTGATGTGCCCACATACTGCCGATGTTGACGATGGAGCCACCGTCTCCGCGCGCGACCATGCCCGCAACGACGGTCTGGGTGAGGAAGAACAAGGCATAGTTGAGCTCCATGTACGCGTCGTAGTGTTGGGCGTCGTACTCGTGAAACGGTTTTGGGATGAAGAAACCGGCCGCGTTGACCAGTAGTGTCGCGTCGCTGTGTTGCGCGAAAAGCGTGCGCCGCACCTCATCGACCGCGGCACGGTCGGTCAACTCTGCGCCGATGGCCCAGGCCTCGCCACCCCGACTTGTCAGCTCAGTGACGGTATCGAGGACACGGGCTTCCGAGCGTCCGATGATCACCGCCCTGCCGCCGTGGTCGACGACATCGACTGCCACCTGTCGCCCTATGCCGGCACTACCGCCGACAACAATGACCTTCTTGGCCTCGAAATGCATGTTCGCCAGTCTTTCCATCGTTCTCGTTTAGGCCCTGCGCTTTGTGGTATTGAGACTGCGACCACGACGGGTGGGCTGTCATCACCCCAGCCACCCGGTCACCCGGGTGATTGACGCGACACGTGCTGCAGCTGAAAATCCAGTAACGCCGCAGGCGTCTGAGGGTCGAGGCAGACGGATTCGAATTCACACGTCATCACTGAAGTGGTGCCGGTGTGCGGGTTACGCGCGGTCAATTCGACCACCAGCCCCAATTGCGTCGGCTCGGTCAGGTCACGTCCCGACACGTGCACGACGGGCAGATTGGAGAGCGCGTCGAGCCGCATGGGCACCACGCGCATCGAATGGATGCGTGTGTCTGCGTGGTTGCCGATCGATGTCATTCGATGCTGCCGATATCGGCGAGCAACAGGTCGGTCGACAATGCCTGGCCGGTCAGGGTGATCGAGATCGAACCGTCCGTTTGAGGTCGGCCAGTCGTGGCCACAGCTGTTGCCCCGGCCAGGACCAGTTCGTTGGTGGCCTCGCGCCAATGGTCTCGGCGCTCGGCTTCGAAGTTGTTACCTGCCGTTGCGCCGACACCGGTGTGCGTGGCACCCAGCGCTCTCCGCCCGCGAAGCTCTGCTTCGCTGACCCGTTCGAGCATCGGGCGCCCAGGCGCGCACAGAATTGTGAGAACGAAGCTACACGGGATGTCAGTTCGGTGATTTGCGTCCTGATAGTGGATCAGGTCACCGCCCGGCGCCCAGAACGCATCTCCCGCGCGGAGGACTCGTGGAGCTTCGCCCTCAAGCTCGAACACCATCTCGCCGGCAATCATGTATCCGAATGCCGGACCGCCCGGAAGGCGATGTGGCGGGTACCCAGGCGCGCCCGGCGGATGGTTGACGAGAACTGTCGTTACCTGGGCGTCGTCAGGTATCACGGGTGACCGTACCTGTTGCACCACGGTGAATGTCGAGGATCCGGAGTCATCCCCCGCTTGGAACATCGTTGTCTCTCTTGGGGTTGTCGTCAGTCTTCTGCGACGCGCAGAATCGTCTTGCCAGGGATGCGCTCGCCGGGGGCGAACGCGGCAGCAGCCTCGGCCAACGGCAACACGGCGCCCACCACAGGCTTGAGTCGCCCATCCCGCACCCGTGCAGCCAGATCGACCAGCCGAGCGCGATCAGGCTCGACAAGAAGATAGAGCGCCCGACCATCCGCCGGCTGAGCCTTCGGCGGCTCGGCGATGGTGACCAATGTTCCCCCGGCCCGCACCAACGCAATCGACCGAGTCAGAACATCTCCCCCGATTACGTCGAAGACCACATCGACCTCCCCCGCATCCTCCAACCGTTCGGCCTCCAGATCCAAGAAGACATGAGCACCCAACGCCAACGCCCGATCTCGATCCGCAGCCCGTCCGGTGCCGATCACCCGCGCACCCACCTCGCGCGCAAGCTGGACCGCGATCGACCCAACCCCGCCCGCAGCGCCATGAATCAACACGGTCTGGCCGGCCGCGAGCCGACCATGGTCGAACAGACCCTGCCAGGCACTCAACCCAGAGATGGGCAAGGCCGCGGCCACCGTGTGATCAATATCGACAGGCAACGGCGCAAGATTACGGGTCTCCACCGCGACGTACTCCGCCAACGAACCGTTACGGGCCCAGTCGGTCAACCCGAACACCCGCTGACCGACAGTCAAACCGGTGGTCCCAGTCCCCAACTCAACCACCACACCCGACACCTCATGACCCGGAACACTCGGTGTGCGATCACGACCCGCCCGATCAGTCCACGTATCCGGCCAGTCAAGCTCGCCACGTGTGAAACCGGCGGCATGGACCCGCACCACTACATCGTTCTCCGACACCACGGGATAAGGCAGCTCCGACAACGAGAGACCGGCCACGCCCGCGTCACGATCCGAAACGGTAATAGCTTGCATCACAAACCTTTCTGAACCTAGTTGTGGATTCCGACAACTCGTCTTTATCTATTTGCGGTCTTCCTCTTCATGACGCGCTCGTCATTTCGGTGAATCTCCATGAGCGGCGTCGTCGATCGGCTCGTCGGCTCCGGGAGGTAGCAGCTGTACGCTGACGAGCTCAAGACCTAGATCGCGGACGCGATCGAGCAATCCGTAAAGCTGCGACTGGTCACGTATTTCACCGACGAACACTGATTCCGTCGTACCTGGCTCAAGGCGCATCCCTTCCAGTACAGACCCGAGCCGCTCGGTCAGGCGTCCGCGAATGCAGATCTGGTACATCGTCGGGTGCATGTGCCCTCCGCTCGCCATCTGCTGAGCCAGCATTCAACGGCGGAGGGTGAGGCGTCATCACCCGGCGGGCCAATTCACCCGGGTGAAGAATCAATCTTGCCCAGTTGCCGAATATCATTGTGGCTCTTCAGGATCACCCGTCCAGAAAGCTTTCGACAACGCACCGCGGCCTTGTAGCATGGTGCCGGCTCGTGTTTCTCGCGCGGGATGGTTGCCGCCAGGCAGGTGCAGACCCGTGGCCCCCGGTGTGCACCGATACCAGCATTCAGAGGTCTATGCGGTCGCGATAGGCCCACTTCCACAACAGCGGATATCAACGAAAAGGGATGACCATGCGGTATGACGTCGTAGTGCTCGGCGCGGGTTCAGGAGGTTACGTCGCCGCCATCCGGGCCGCGCAGCTGGGGTTGTCAGTCGCGATTGTCGAGGCTCATTACTGGGGCGGAGTGTGCCTGAACGTTGGTTGCATCCCGTCCAAAGCGCTGCTGCGCAATGCCGAGATAGCCCACCTGCTGAGGTTCGACGCCGATAAATTCGGCATAGAAGGCGCCACGACAATGCGCTATCTCGCGGCGTTCGAACGCTCCCGGCAGGTCGCCGAGGAGAGAGTGCGCGGACTGAGATTCCTCATGCGCAAGAACAATATCGACGAGTACGAGGGCCAGGGCACCTTCCTCGACCGCCACAGCATGCGCACTACGGGCCAGGACATCGACACCCGAATCAACTTCGATGCGGTGATCATCGCCGCCGGCGCCACCCCACGGCTGCTGCCGCACACGAGCCGCGGTCCCCGGGTGCGCACTTTCGAAGAACAAATCATGGCCAGCGAGCTGCCGTCGTCAATCGCCATCATCGGCGCCGGGCCGATCGGCATCGAATTCGCCTATCTGCTGGCCAATTACGGCGTCGATGTCACTTTGATCGAAAGCCTGGAGCGGGTGCTGCCCAATGAAGACATCGATGTCTCCAAAGAGATCGCCAGGGCGTACCGCAAACTCGGCATCACCATTCTGGTCGGGGCTCACATCGAGCGGTTGGTCGAAACCGCCGACGCCGTGACCCTCACATACCGCGAGCAAAGCGCAGGTGACGCGGACACTCTCACCGTCGATGTCGTGTTGCAGGCCATCGGATTCTCACCGAGAACCAACGGCTACGGACTCGAAACCTTGGGTGTGGCCGTCGACGCCCACACCGGCGGGATCGTGGTCAATGACCTCATGGAAACCACCGTGCCGGGCGTGTACGCCATCGGCGACGTCACTGCCAAGCTGATGCTTGCCCATGTGGCCGAGGCGCAGGGAGTGATCGCCGCGGAGACCATCGCGGGGGCGCCCACGCTGGGGGTGAGCGACTACACGATGATGCCGCGCGTGACATTCTGCCAACCGCAAGTCGCCAGTTTTGGACTGACCGAAGCCCAGGCCCGCGCTGATGCCGCTGCGCGTGGCGGCAGTATCAATGTCGCCAAGTTCCCGTTCCGCGCCAATGGAAAAGCCCACGGCTATGGCGATCCCACCGGATTTGCCAAAGTCATTGCCGACAGCGCGCACGGGGAACTGCTCGGCGCGCACCTCGTCGGAGCCGAAGTCGCCGAGCTACTGCCCGAGCTCACCTTGGCCCAACGGTGGGATCTGACAGTCGAAGAGCTGGTTCGCAACGTCCACACCCATCCGACCTTGTCGGAAGCGCTGCAGGAAGCGTTTCACGGCCTGACCGGAAAGATGATCAACTTCTAGCTGGAGATACTGCACCGGCCTCTCAGCTGCCGTCGCCGCACGAGTTCCCAAAGACACCCACGGAGGGCGAAGGCCACACTCAGCCTTCTGTGCGGCCTGCGAGATTGACAACCCATTGCTGATCACCGCCGGCACGGCCCGCTACCTCTGCTCCACCACGCTCAACTCCCTCATCCAGGGAGGGTCAAGGATCAACCGAAGTAGGTGTAAAGCATCAGCCGAAACACTGTCAGCCATCAACCGGAGACCAAACGTCAAGCATCACCCGACGTCATACAACCGCTGAAGTGGGGCGGGCGGGGCTCGAACCCGCGACCTAGGGATTATGAGTCCCCAGCTCTGACCAACTGAGCTACCGCCCCCGGGCGCATCTGCGCCGCAATATGGTCGCACACAGCGCAGACACAGACGCCAATGAGGGGCCGCAGGCAGGCCGGTCGCGGTTACGCTCACCGCATGGTCCGCTTTCTGCTGCGTATCGCGATCTTCCTGGCCTCATCGGCCCTCGGTCTGTTGGTCGCCGCGTGGCTGGTACCCGGTGTCTCGGTGTCGGCGTGGGGCTTCATCGCGGCGGTGGTGATCTTCGCGGTCGCGCAGGCCATCCTGTCGCCGTTCTTCCTGAAGATGGCAAGCCGCTACGCGTCGGCGTTCCTCGGCGGTATCGGACTGGTCTCCACCCTGGTCGCGCTGGTCCTGGCCTCGGTGTTCACTCGCGGGCTCAGCATCAGCGGAATCGGCTCCTGGATCGCGGCCACCGTGGTGGTCTGGCTGGTGACGGCGGTGGCCACGGTGGCGCTGCCCGCGCTGTTCCTCAAGAAGAAGGCCACCTCGACGTAGCCATCGCCGGTAGGGATCATGGCGAAGGTGCTGTCTCATGCGTTTGCCTCCGACAATGCCGCGCCCGCCCACCCGAAGGTGGTGGATGCGATCGTCGCAGCCAACCACGACTCCGTCGCGTCCTACGGGAACGACCTCGCCACGCCACGCGCCGCCGACGCCATCAAGGCCGTGTTCGACTCCCCGGACGCCGAGGTGCTGTTCGCGCTCACCGGCACGGCCGCCAACATCATCGCGCTGGCCTCGGCGGTGCGGCCGTGGCAGGAGATCCTGTGCAGCGACATCGCGCACTCGCTGCTCGACGAGGCAGGCGGACCGGGCCGGCTCTCGGGCGCCCCACTGACGAAGCTGTCCAGCGATGACGGCCTGATCGACCCTGCCGCGCTCGACACCGCAGTGGCCCGCCGAGGGCCGGTACACCACTCACACCCACGGATCGTCAGCATCACCCAGTCCACCGAGAACGGCCGGGTCTGGACCCCGCAGTCCGTCAAGGACTTCATCGACCACGCCCACGATCTCGACCTGTTGGTCCATATCGACGGCGCGCGGATCGCCAATGCGATTGCCGCCCTGGGCACCTCTCCCCACGAGGCCATCGCCGACGCCGACATAGTCTCCGTGGGCGGCACCAAGAACGGGATGCTGATGGGCGATGCGATCCTGGTGCGCCGCCCCGACTTGTTCGACGGAATTCGGTTCGTGCAGATGCAGATCGGCCAGCTGGCAAGCAAGCAGCGCTACGTCGCGGCCCAGTTCGAGGCGATGCTGCACGACGGACTGTGGCTGCAGACCGCGGCCCACGCCAACCGGATGGCCGCCCGGCTCAGTGCGGGCTTCCACGAGTGCGGCCTGAGGCTGGCCTCCCCCACCGAGGCCAACGAGGTGTTCGTCGACCTCGAACCCGCGGCCTACACCGCGGTCTCGGCGCGATACGCCGTGCACCGCCCCGATGTGTTGGGGCCCACCGTGCGGTTTGTCTGCTCGTGGGCGACCACCGAATCCGAAGTCGACGACGTTCTGCGGCTCCTGTCGTCGATTTCTACCTGCGAGCGGTAGTTTCGGCGCGGCGACGACCCCCAGGTAGAAAACGGCGCACGCCGGGCGAGACCCTAGCTATAGATGGGCTGCCCGTCAGCGCCCAGCCGGTACTCCTCGGTGCCCTCGTCGACGCGTGCCGCGTCGGCGCCCAACGCGACGGCCACCTTGTTGCAGGCGTTGCGCATGACATCGAGGGTCAGCTCGACAGCTTCTTCTTGCGAAAAATGTTGGCGCAGTTCCTCACCCGACACCTGAGAAGGCGTCCAGATCAGCGCGTCGACGTAGCGCAGCGCGGCCTTGTGCCGATCGGACAGCTCGGAGTTCTCGAAGTCGTCGATACCGTCATAGTCGGACTCGGTGGCACCGGCCTCCAAGGCCGAGGCCTCCCGCAGCGACTTGCACAGCCGGCAGTTGTGCTGGCGGGCCCCGCGCAACCGCACGATCTCGGAGGTCACCGGGTCCAGCGCGCGCATCCGCCCCACGGCCGGGATGAAGGTGTCGAGCACGTAGTCGGCGGGATTGGTTTCGTGGTCCCACATGACTGGACCATCCGGCCAGTCCACTCCCAGTGCGGTCAGCCCGGCACGCATCCGAGGCACGAAGTCGGCCACATAGATCAACGTTGTCACGGTGAACACGTCGGCCCCGAGCAGATCGGAGAACGCCGCCCGCTGGGCGGTGGTGATACCGGTGACGTCGATGCTGAACTGCTCGGCGAACTCGGTGACCATGGGGTCGACCGCGCCGCCACAGGTCTCCGCGGGCAGGGGCGGCAAACCCAGCGTCGACGCGCACACCTCACGCACATCGGCGTTGATAGCGGCCAACTTTGGTGGAGACAACGCGACCAGGTGCGTCAACTCATTGAGCAGATCGGCAGACACACCGGCAGTATGCTCCACCGCGTCCCGCATCGTGGGGTTACCGGGCAGCTGACTGTGGGCGACTCCGTTCTCGACGTTCCCATGGCCACGTCATGAGCGCCCACACACCCGCCACCAAGGCACTGGCCACCAGCACATAGACCGGCCATGGCCCCATCAGGTCGAGCAGCGAGGCGGTGGCGGGTTTGGCATTGAGGAAGCCGTAGTTGGTGCCCGCCATGCCGTTGAACGCCATGGTTCCCACCGCCCACACCACGGTCACCACCACCGCGAACCGATAGTCACGCCACTGCGGACGCATCCCACGACCCCAGGTCAGATAGATCGCGGCCCACACGACGAGCAGATGGATCGACCAGAACGCCAGGAATGCGTAGTGCGGGAAGTCCGGGCTCTTCAGCGCCGGCGAGATGAGTGCCTGCGCGCTCAGCACCAGACCCCAGTAGTAGGTGAGCACGAAGGCCCACTGTCGCTGCGACCACAGCGCATACGCACCGGCGACCGTCGCCAGATCGGTCAACTGCAGCGGTACCGACCGCCCGATCGACGGTGGGATCAGGGTGTAGGCCAGGATCGCGGCATAGATCGCGGCCATCGACGCACCGAGGATGCGGCCGCAAAGCCGGGATTGGCGTTCGGTCTGGCGGCGGCCGAGCCAGACGAGTAGCAGGGCCCCGACGACAAACACGGCGATCACGGCCCAGTGCGACGGGCCGTAGGCCGTGAATTGCCTTTGCGCCGTGGTCATTCGCCTGCCGTCGGCCCCCTAGGTCACTGCGCCTGGCTCACCGAGGACATGTGGAAATCCGGGATCCGCAGCGTCGGCATGGACGCGCGCGTCGCCCAGTCACCCCATTCGCGCGGGAGGGTGACCTCGCTGATGCCCGCCTCGGTGGCGCGCCGCAGCAGGTCCAGCGGGCTCTCGTTGAACCGGAAGTTGTTCACCGCGGCGGTCACCTCGCCGTCCTCGATCAGGTAGACGCCGTCACGGGTCAGCCCGGTCAACAGCAGCACGGTCGGGTCCACCTCGCGGATGTACCACAGCGTGGTCAACAGCAGCCCGCGTTCGGTGCCGGCGATCATGTCCGCCAAATCCTTTGCACCACCGGTCATCAACAGGTTGTCGGCGGGCACGGCGACGGGTGTGCCGTATTCGGCGGCTACCGCCCGTGGATAGGCCAGTGCATTGACCACACCGTCGCGGATCCAGTCCACCCGACCGATGTCCATGCCGTTGTCGAAGATCGACACCCGCTCCGACGAACTCGGCACCGCCACAAACGGTTGGCAGGCCAGCGCGTCGGCGAGCGGATCGGAGTAGAGCGTCAGCCCCAGATCGGTGAGCTTCTCTCCCACCCTGGTCCCCCCGGGCGCCGACAGTGCAGTGCGCCCTTCCTGCGCGCCGCGGCCATCCATGGTCCAGGTCAGGTAGATCATCATGTCGGCCACCGTCGAGGGCGGCATCAGTGTCTCGTACCGGCCGGCCGGCAGCTCCACGGTCCGCTCCGCCCAGCCCAACTTCAGCGACAACTCGTCGAGCAGCGAATCCACCCGCACATCAGCGAAATCCGCGGTGCTCACCCCTGCCCAGGCACTGGCCCCGTCGCGCTTGGCATTGATCTCCACCGACCCCGTCGGCTGGGTGTAACGACGACGCAGACCGGTCGAGGTGGCCACGAACGTGGTCTCCAGGACGTGGCGGGCGTATCCGTAGAGCTGGTCGGACCCGGCGAAACCCTTGGCCAGGTCATCGGCGATGCCGGTGAACACCTGCGCCCCCGTGCCCGCCACCGGTGCATCCCAGTCGACCGGCACTACGGAGCGCGGCAGCGGCGGTGCCGCGTCCCGCGCCTCGGGCGAGGACACCGCTGCCCGCTGCGCGGCGAGAACCAACTCCGGGATCACCGCCGGGTCCACCTCGGTGGAGCGCACCGACCCGACATGGGCTTTGTCCCCGCGGCGCACGATCGAGATCACGGTGATGGTGCGGCTGACCGACTCGCCGTTGGTGGTCATCGAGTTGCCGGCCCACCGTAGCGAGGCGTCGGACCGGTCGGTCACCAACACCATCGTTTCCACGCCTGGATCTGCAGCGCCCAAGGCGATCTCGACGACCTGCTGTGCGCCGATCATCGGCCGCCCTCCGTCCGGGTGTTCAGTACGTTGATGCCGCGGAACAGCGCGCTCGGGCAGCCGTGGCTGACCGGCGCCACCTGCCCGGGCTGCGCCTTGCCACAGTTGAACGCCCCGCCGAGGCGCCAGGTGGACGGTCCGCCAACGGCTTCCATCGCACCCCAGAAATCGGTCGTGGTGGCCTGATACGCCACGTCGCGCAACTGCCCGTCGAGACGGCCGTCACGGATCCGGTAGAAACGTTGGCCGGTGAACTGAAAGTTGTACCGCTGCATGTCGATCGACCAGGATTTGTCGCCGACCATATAGATGCCGTCGGACACCCGCGAGATCAGGTCGTCCGTGCTGAGATCCTCCGGACCTGGCTGCAGCGAAACATTGGCCATCCGCTGGATGGGTACATGGTGGGGCGAATCGGCGTATGAGCAGCCGTTGGAACGGGTCTGACCGAGCCTCGGCGCGAAAACCCGGTCCAACTGGTAGCCGACAAAAACGCCGTCGCGCACCAGGTCCCAGCTCTGGGACCGCACCCCTTCGTCGTCGAAACCGACGGTGGCCAAACCGAATTCGACGGTGCGATCGGCGGTCACGTTCATCACCGGTGAGCCGTAGCGCATGGTGCCGAGCTTGTCCGGGGTGGCGAACGACGTGCCGGCATAGGCCGCCTCATAGCCGATGGCCCGGTCGTATTCCGTGGCGTGCCCGATCGATTCGTGGATGGTGAGCCACAGGTTGGACGGGTCGATCACCAGGTCGGTGGGACCGGCGACGACCGACGGAGCCTTCGTCTTCTCGGCCAGCAGCGTCGGCAGCTCCGCCAGCTCGGAGGTCCAGTCCCACACGTCATCACCGGCCAGCGCCTCCCAGCCCCGTGCGGTCGGCGGCGCCAGCGTGCGCATCGTCTCGAACGACCCGGCAGCGGAGTCGACGGCCACCGCCTCCATCGTCGGCATCACGCGCACCCGCTGCTGGGTGAGAGACGATCCGAAGGTGTCGGCGTAGAAGGTCTGTTCCTTGACCGCATGCACCCCGGCCGACACATGGTCCACACCGTCGGAGGCCAGCAACCGGCCCGAGTACTCGCCGAGCAGCGCGATCTTGTCGGACGCCGGGACCGCGAACGGGTCGACACCGTAATCGGACACCCAGGTCACATCCGTATACACCGGCTCGGCGGCCAACTCGATGCGCTCGGCATTCAGCGGCCCCAGTGTCGTCGCCACCTGCACGGCGCGGCGAGCCGTCTCGGCCGCCACCTCCGGCGCCAGTTCGGCGTTGGAGGCAAACCCCCACGCACCGTCGACGATCACCCGGACCGCCAGACCCACCTCGCGGTTGACCACCGACATCTCCAGCTCACCATCGCGCAGCTGGATGATCTCGGTGGTGATGCGGTGAATCCGCAGATCCGCATAGCTGGCGCCGGCTGCGACTGCCGCGGACAGTGCCGCGTCAGCCAACTCGGACCGGGGCAGCTCCAGAAAATCGGCGTCCACGCGTCGTTGAGCGGTCATGATTCCCCACACTAAAGGGTGCTTGTCACCAAACTCATGCTGCGCACAGCAAGAACCCATAGCCTGACTAAATGGCGGAGCTCAGCAGGCGGACGGTTCTGGGTGGCGCGGCAGTGGCCGCCGGCGCGGCCGCGGTCGGATTCGGCGGCTATGAACTACTGGGCAGACGGACCCAGGACGCGGCCGGTCAGCCCAACATCCTCGTCGTCATCGTCGACCAGATGCGGGCGCCCCAGTGGTTCCCCGATACACAGCAACTGGGTGCGCTGCTGCCGAACCTCGACCGGTTGCGGACGCGGAGCACCTCGTTCGGTTCGCACTACAGCGCATCGAACATGTGCACGCCGTCACGCGGGGTACTGACCACCGGGCTGTACTCACACCAGACCGGGTGCCTCTACACCGGCGAGGGCCCCACCGAGTCGACATTGGCGGCCCGCTTCCCCACCTGGGGCACGATGCTGCGCGACGTGGGCTACCGCACCTGGTGGTGGGGCAAGTGGCACCTGGGCAGCGCGGCCGACAACACCCCCGACGGCCTGGACGTCCACGGCTTCTCCGGTGGCACCTACCCATCGCCCAACGGCGCACCGAACCAGGGTCTGCAGCAAGACCCCTCGATCGTCGATCAGTTCACCGGGTGGTTCGATGCCCACGCGAACGAGGGCCCGTGGTGCACCACCGTGTCCCTGGTCAACCCGCACGACATCTGCTGGTGGCCGAAAAACCCGCTGCCGGAGAATGTTCCGCACGTATTCAGCGCAAAGCCAGTGAACTTCGAGACTGCTGACGATCTGCGTCGCCGCGGCAAGCCCCAGCTGCAGATCGACTACATGAACTTCATGTCCCCGCTCATGACCGGCGCGATGGACTACACCGGACCCGACGCCGCCGCGCAGTGGGCCAGGTGCCTGGACATGTACCTGTGGTTGCATCAGCAGGTGGACACCCAGATCGGCCGGGTGCTCGACACTCTCGCCGCGAGGCCGGACATCGACAACAACACCGTGGTGGTCTTCACCTCCGATCACGGCGAGTACGCGGGGTCGCACGGCCTGCGCGGCAAGGGCGCCGCGGTGTACGAGGAGAGCATCCGGGTGCCGCTCTACATCCGTGACCCGTCCGGTCATCTGACACCTGGACCCGGTGATACCCGTACGCAGTTGACGTCCAGCGCCGACCTGGCGGCGCTGCTCATGACCATCGCCCACGGCGGCGCCGGTTGGCGCTCCGACTCCCGCTACTCCTACCTGTCCGAGCGTGCCGACATCGCCGGGATGGCCGCCGACGCAGCCACACCGGGCCGGCCGTGGATCGCGCACGCCACCGACGACATGTCGGTCGAGGAGATGGCGGCGTTGATGAAATCCCCACTGGCGAAGAAGTTCTTCGGCGCCTCCGGCCCGCCGATGGAGATCCCGACGTCGGCGCCCAGCCACATCGTCGCCGTGCGTACCCCCGAGGCCAAGCTCGGCATGTACACGTACTGGAAACCCGGCACCATGGACATCGACACGTCACGGCCCATCCATCACGAACTGTACGACTACGCAACCGATCCCGGTGTGCAGGAGCTCGACAATCAGGCGGGTCGCAGCCCGAAGCAGGCCGATCTGCAGGCGCTGCTCGACCATCAGGTGCTTCCCGAGCTTCGGGCCCCGTTGCCCAGCTTCCTGGATGAGGCGCAGGAGCAGGGGTTGGCGAATATGAAGGAGCTCGCGACGCTTCGCGGAGGCTGAGCCGACCCAACCAGCACGGAGGCTGAGCCGAAACCGCTTCCCGGCGGCGTAAGACGTACTAGCGTCCTAGCGACGGTCGTCGCTTGCTAGGAGGTTGGCGTCATGCGCGTGTTGGTCACCGGCGGTACCGGATTTGTGGGCGGCTGGAGCGCGAAAGCGATTGCGGATGCGGGACATTCGGTCCGGTTCCTGGTGCGCAATCCAGACCGGCTACAGACCAGCGTTGCCAAGCTCGGAGTCGATGTCTCCGATCACGCCGTCGGCGACATCACCGATCGCGATTCGGTTCTGCGCGCACTCGAGGGCTGCGACGCTGTCCTGCACAGTGCTGCTCTGGTCGCCACCGACCCGAGCCAGACCGCGCAGATGATGAGCACGAACATGGACGGTGCACGAAATGTGCTCGGCGGCGCCGCAGAACTCGGCCTGGATCCGATCATCCACGTGTCGAGCATCACCGCGTTGTTCAATCCCGATGTGGACACACTGGAAGCCGACCTGCCGGTGTTCGGCGGAACCGACGGCTACGGGCGATCCAAGGCGCAGGTCGAGATCTACGCCCGCGGAATGCAGGACGCCGGCGCACCGGTGAACATCACCTATCCCGGCATGGTCATGGGGCCCCCGGTCGGCAACCAGTTCGGGGAAGCCGGCGAGGGGGTGGCCGCCGCACTGCAACTCGGCGCAATCCCTGGCCGCAGCGCCGCCTGGACCATCGTCGACGGTCGAGACCTGGCGGACCTGCACGTCGCGCTGCTCGAACCTGGACGTGGCCCCCGCCGCTACATGGCCGGCGGTCACCGCATCCCGGTGGACCAGCTGGCCGAGCTGCTCACCGAGGTCGGCAACAAGACGATGTTCGCCGTCCCGGTGCCCGACACCGTGCTGCGCATCGCCGGGCAGGTGCTCGACCGGATGGGGCCGTTCCTGCCGTTCCAGACGCCGTTCACCGAAGCCGGGATGCAGTACTACACACAGATGCCCGCTTCCGACGACTCACCGAGCGAACGCGACCTCGGCGTCACCTACCGGGATCCACGAATCACATTGGCCGACACCGTCGCCGGATTCCGAGACCTCAACAGCTGACGGCCGGAAGCTCAGTCGCTTCCGGCCGTCGGCTTTGGTCCAGTCCGCGTCAGTTTCCGGTGACCTCACCCGCTGTCTGCACCATCGTGGCTGCCGGAGTGCTGCCGCCCAACTGCCGGGCCGCGAAATCGGCTGCCTGAATTGCCATTCCGTTGTCCTTGTAGGAGCTGTGGGCGGCGCGGTTCAAACCGCCGGGGAAGCAGATGGGATCGCCGGGGGCGCACAGCTGGATGGTCTTGGCGACGTACGGCGCGCCGATCGCGATAGGCGGTGCGCTGCGGTCGGCCAGGCCCAGAACCCACTCGTCGGGGGTCCCGAACAACGCCACCGCCGCGACGTGCGAGGCGACCGATGCGGGCATCGGACCGCTGATGCCGGCGGGCAGGACGTATCCGGCGGGCACGGAGCTCGAGGTGGTGTAACCGGCCACCGCGGCGCCCTGCGAGTAACCACCGAGCACGATCTTGGTCGCCGGGCAGGTCGCTGCGATCGACTGGATCCGGTTGCTCGCATCGGCGATGCCGTCGGTCGCCTGACCGAAGTTCAGCGATGCCGGGTAGTTGACCGCGTACACATCCACCGACTTACCGGGCAGATCGGCACTGAGTGCGTCGACGAACGCCTGCCCCGTGGCGCCGACGCCCGGCGCTTCGTTGGTGCCGCGGGCGAACACCACCTCGACGTCGGCACACCCGTCGGCGGCATTGGCCGAGGCGATCGGGCCGGCCAGAGAACCGAAGACCAGCGCGGTCAGCGCGAATGCAGTAAAGATCGCGGACTGTGCCACCGTGGAGATCACGCTGCCCTTTCGGGCTGGCTGCGCTGCGCTCATGAGATAACCCCCGGTCCTTCTGTTGCTGTTACCAGCTACAAGCGCGAAGTCCGGACTTCGATTCCGCAGCGGTCAAGTGATGTACGTCATCTGAGCAAATTTCGCCGACGGGGATGAGAGCCCGGCATTTGGGCGTTGAGGTTGCCCGCCGTGGCGGCCGCAGGCCACGAACCGCTTTAATAGCCCGATGGCCACCTCGCGTGTCCGCACGACCGCACTGGGGTACGCGCTTGTCGCACCCAGCCTGTTCGGCGTCGTCACCTTCCTGCTGCTGCCCATGCTGGTGGTGCTCTGGTTGAGTCTGCAGCGGTGGGATCTGCTCGGCCCGATCGAGTATGTGGGACTGGACAATTGGACGTCCGTACTCACCGATTCGTCGTTCGGCACCTCGCTGGCGGTGACGCTGCTGTTCGTGCTGCTGGTGGTGCCGACGCAGACCGTGCTGGGCCTGATCGCCGCGTCGCTACTGGCTCGGGGACTTCCGGGCACCGGATTCTTCCGCACCGTGTACGTGCTGCCGTGGATCTGTGCGCCGCTGGCCATCGCGGTGTTGTGGAAATGGATCCTGGCCCCCACCGACGGGGCGCTGAGCACCGTGCTCGGCCGGCCGGTCGAGTGGCTGACCGACCCGGGACTCGCCCTGCCGGTGGTGTCCGCGGTGGTGGTGTGGACCAACGTCGGCTACGTGACGCTGTTCTTCCTGGCCGGCATCCTGAACATCCCCGCCGACGTCCACAACGCTGCCCGCACCGACGGCGCGACGGACTGGCAGCGGTTCCGCCACATCACCCTGCCGATGCTGCGGCCGACCATGTTCTTCGTGCTGGTCACCGGAATCGTCAGCGCCGCGCAGGTATTCGACACCGTGTACGCGCTGACCGCGGGCGGGCCGCAGGGCCACACCGATCTGGTGGCCCACCGTATCTATGCCGAGGCATTCGGCGCCGCGGCAGTGGGCCGGGCCTCGGTGATGGCGATCGTGTTGTTCGCCATCCTGGTCGGCATCACGCTCGTCCAGCACTTCTACTTCCGCCGCAGGATCAGCTATGACCTCACGTAACGCACTGATCTACGCGGGCCTGCTCCTCGGCGCGGTCATCACGCTGCTGCCTTTCGGACTCGGACTGCTCACCTCGTTCACCTCGGCCGAGCAGTTCGCGACCGATCCCCCGCTGTCGCTGCCCGCGCCCCCGACCCTGGAGAACTACGTCGGGCTCGCCGACGCCGGATTCGGCCGGGCCATCGTCGTGACCGCGTTGATGACGGCGGTCATCCTGCTGGGGCAACTGGTGTTCTCGGTGCTCGCCGCCTATGCCTTCGCGCGGCTGCAGTTTCCCGGCCGCGACGCGTTGTTCTGGGTCTACATCGCGACGCTGATGGTGCCGGCGACCGTGACCGTGGTGCCGCTGTATCTGATGATGGCCGAGGCGGGATTACGCAACACCTTCTGGGCACTGGTGCTTCCGTTCATGTTCGGCTCGCCGTATGCGATCTTCCTGTTGCGCGAGTACTTTCGGTCGATTCCAGGCGAACTGATCAACGCGGCGCGCCTCGACGGCGCCCATACCCTGGATGTGATCACGCACGTCGTGGTGCCGGCCAGCAGACCGATCCTGGTCACCCTGGCGTTGATCACCGTGGTCAGTCAGTGGAACAACTTCCTGTGGCCGTTGGTGATCACCAGCGGCAGCAAGTGGCAGGTGATCACGGTCGCGACGGCCGGCCTCCAGACGCAGTACAACGCGCAGTGGACGCTGGTGATGGCGGCGACCACGGTGGCGATCGTCCCGCTGATCGTGTTGTTCATCGCGTTCTCGCGCAACATCGTCCGCTCGATCGTGGTGACGGGGATCAAGTGATCGTCGAGATCTACACCAGGGCTGCGAATCCGCGGCCACAACGACCCTCACGTCGATCTCGCGACAGGAAGCGGTCATGAGGCGCTCGACGACGACCGCGATCGGCCTGGCACTGACCATGGCCGTTCTCTTGGTGGCCGCCGTGCTGCTGGGCCACACGTCCGAACCCGAGGGCCGCACCGTGGTCACCGTGCGGCTGTGGGATTCGCAGGTCGCGGCCGCCTACCGGCAGTCCTTCGCCGAGTTCACTCGGGAACACCCCGACATCGAGGTCCGGGTCAACACCGTCGCCTACTCGGCCTACTTCGACAGCCTGCGCACCGATGTGGCGGGCGGCAGCGCCGATGACATCTTCTGGCTGTCCAATGCCTACCTGGCCGGATATGCCGACAACGGCCGGCTGCTGGACATCGGACAGACCTTGGGCGCCAACGCCGCCCGGGCCTGGGAGCCCTCGGTGGTCAACCAGTTCACCCGCAACGACTCCCTGTGGGCGGTTCCGCAGCTGACCGACGCCGGCATCGCGGTGTACTTCAACGCCGACCTGCTCGACGCCGCCGGGGTGGACCTCGCCGACCTGACCACCATGCGGTGGTCGAACGGACCTGACGACACACTGCGGTCACTGGCAGCCCGGCTCACCGTCGACGAGCAGGGCCGCGCGGCCGGCACCGAGGGTTTCGACACCGGCCGGATCCGGCAGTGGGGCTACAACGCCGCCAATGATCTTCAGGGCATCTACCTCAACTACATCGGCTCGGCGGGCGGCATCTTCACCATCGGCGATCGTTTCGCGTTCGACAACCCGCAGGCCGTCGAGGCGTTCACCTACCTGGTTCGGATGATCAACGACGATCACGTCGCCCCGCCGGCGGCGGCCACCAACAACAACGGCGACTTCTCGCGCAACATGTTCCTGCAGGGTCGGATGGCGCTGTTTCAGTCCGGCACCTACAACCTGGCCGCAGTGGCGAACCAGGCCCGGTTCCGGTGGGGCGTGGCGATGCTCCCCGCCGGACCCAAGGGACGGGTCAGCGTCACCAATGGCATTGCCGCAGCCGGGAACTCGGCCACCCATCATCCTGCCGCGGTGCGCGAGGTACTGAACTGGATGGGCAGCAAACGCGGCAACGAATTCCTCGGCGCCGGTGGTGCGGCCATCCCCGCCGTGCTGGCAGCCCAGCCCGTCTACCACGACTACTGGAAGGCGCGTGGCGTGGATGTCAGCCCGTTCTTCCGGGTGCTGCGGGGGCCGCGGATCCCGGCGCCGGGCGCGGCCGGCTTCCCGGCCGGATTTCAGGCACTCAAGCCCTATTTCGACGAGATGTTCCTGGGACGTCGCGATGTGGAGAAGTCGCTGGCCGACGCTCAGTGGGCGGCCAACACGGCCGCAGCGCGCTGACCGCCGGAATATTGCCGCCCGGGAACGCCGGCCGGTCGCTTACATTGGGCTGATGCGCAAGCAAACCAGCGGATCCCGTCACCGCCGCATGACGGTGGCACTGTTTGCCGCGGCCATGTTGGCCGTCGCGCCGGCCTGCGCGGCCGGTCACTCGCCCAATTCCTCGGCACCGGCGGCCACCCAGAGCGATGCCGGGTTCGCCCCAGCCGCACCCGCACCGGTACCCGAAAGCGGTGCAGGGCTGAAAGAAGCGCCGATACCCGCCGACGTCAAGCGGGACATCGTCAAAACCGCGTCGATGTCGATCACCACGGGCAACCCGGGCGCAGTGGCGGACAAAGCCGTATCTCTGGCCACCGATGCCGGCGGCCGGGTCGACAGCCGCTCCGAGGATGCCGGCTCCAGTTCCGGCCGCGCGCGCATCTCACTGTCGCTGCGCGTGCCCGCCGCCGAGCTGGAGGGCACCCTCGACGAGTTCAAGAAGCTGGGCACGGTGCAGACCGTCGAGGTCCGCTCCGACGACGTGACCTCGCAGCGCGTCGATCTCGACGCCCGCATCAAGGCGTTGCAGACTTCGGTGGACCGACTGCTCGGGATCATGCGCGACGCCAAGGACCCCGAGGCGTTGATCAAGGCCGAGGGCGCCTTGTCGCAGCGCCAGGCCGAACTGGACAGCCTGCGTGCCCAGCGCACCCAACTCGGCGACCAGATCGACTACAGCACCGTCAATCTCGACATCACCGCCGAGCAGATCGGCGGCCCGGCACCGCAATATCAGGGGTTCTGGGGGCAGGTCGAGCGTGGTTGGCACGGGCTGGTGTCGGCGGCCTCCGGGCTCGTCATGTTGTTCGGCCTGCTACTGCCCTGGCTGGCGGTCGTCGTCATCGCGGCCGCCCTCATCTTCGCCGTCATCCGGCTGACCCGGTCGCGGACCGGGCAGCGGTCAGCGCCGCGGGAGGCTGGTCGGCAGGACGGTGAGCTCCAGCGCCAAGGCAGTGCCGCAGACCAGAACGAGGATGGCGAAGGCGATCCAGTCGCGCGCCCGGGGACCTGACGGCGCGGCCGAGATCTGGCCGGCGCCACCGCGTGCGGTGATGGCATCGCCCATCTCGTCGCCGCGGCGCAGCGCCACGGTGACCGCGGCGGCCAACAGATCGACCAAATTCGCCACCCGCTGTCGACGTCGCGCCCGGAACGTCTCCGCGGGTTCGACCGGCCGCAACCGGTGCGCCGCATACAGGGTGCGGAACTCGTCGATCAGCATCGGGAAAGCCCGCAGCGCCAACGCAATCGTCACCGCCCAGTCGTGCACCGGGATGCGCAGCGCGCGCAACGGACGGCCCAGGGTGGCCACCGCCGGGGCGATGTCGGCGACATTCGTCGTCCAGGAAACGAGTGCGCCCAGTCCCAGTAGCACGATCGCCAGCGCGGTGATGCGCAGGTAGTTGAGCAACCCGCCCAGACCGATCTGCACCGAACCGATGTCGATGAACGGGGACCCGCCGGCCACTGCGGCGAGCGCCCCGCCCAACACCAGCAGGATCCACAGGAAGAACGGGATCGAGGGCAGCGCTCCGCGCGGAATGTGGGCCAGCCGCGCGGTCACCAGGACCAACACGGCGACGGCGGCGATCGGCACCCAGCCGGGATAGAACGTCAGCAGCACGCCGATTCCCGCCACGGAGAGCAGTTTGGTTCCGGCCCACAGCCGATGGATGACGGTGTCGCCGGGGACCGGACGCAACAGCACGACCGGTTTGCGTTGTCCCCGCGTCGGAGCGGTCATCGCGCACCTCCGGCAGTCGTCGGGGCAAGCGCCAGCTCGCCGTGGTGCAGGTGCAGGGTGCGCGGGCAGAGATTCTCCAGACCGGTGAAATCGTGCGAGATGACGACGACGGTGAGTCCGTTGTTGCGCCGCAGGTCCTCCAGCAACCGCAACAGGCCTCGCTGGCTGGCGGCGTCCAGTCCGGCGAGCGGCTCGTCAAGGATCAACGCGCGCGGCGACCGGGCCAGCAATCCGGCCAGTACGACACGACGCATCTGACCGCCCGAGAGTTGGTCGATGCGCCGCTGGGCCAGCGCCGCATCCAGTCCGACCATTTCCAGCGCGGCCGCGATCCGGTCGGCCTCGTGCCGGGAGAAGCCTGCGGCCGAGGCGATTTCACGGCCGACGGTGCTGCGCATCAACTGCAGGCGGGCAGCCTGGAACGAGATCGCCACCGCACCCACCTGCTGTGACACCGGCACGCCGTCGAGCAGGCACGCGCCATACGTCGGGACCGTCAGCCCGGCCATGATCCAGGCCAGGGTCGATTTGCCCGAGCCGTTCAGGCCGTGCACCAGTACTCCGTCACCCTCGTTGACGGTGAACGTGAGGTCGCGCAAAGCCGTTTTCGCCCAAGGTGTTCCGCTGGCGTACTCGTGCCCGACGCCGGTCAGTTCGAGTACCGGCGCGCCCTGGTGGTTGGCAGCCGCGTCGCTGACGGGCACCGCAGAGGTCTGCACCATGTCGGTGTTGTCGGCGGTGCCGCCGTTGCCGCTGAGTTGCACCGAGCGGTCGGCAGAATCGGCCTCGTCGTTGTAGTGCGTGATGTGCACCAGCGACATGTCGTGGTGATCGGTCAACCCGGACAACACATTCATCAACGTGTCGCGGCCCTGCTGGTCGACCATGCTGGTGACCTCGTCGGCGATCAACAGCGAGGGCTCTCGGGCCAGCGCCGCGGCCACTGCCAGGCGTTGCAGTTCGCCACCGGACAATCCCCCGGTGTCGCGTTCGGCCAGCCCGTCGAGCCCCACTTCGGACAGCAGTCGCTCGACGTCGGCGGTAGCGCCGACGGGCAATCCCCACACGACATCGTCGGCCACCCGGGTGCCCAGTACCTGGCTTTCCGGGTGCTGCATCACCACGGCGGTGCCGCCGATGCGGCCCAGTCCCACCCCACCGGCCCGCTCGATGCTGCCCGAAGTGGGTTGGCGACCGGCCAACATGAGCATGAGAGTGGTCTTTCCCGAGCCGTTCGGCCCGGTCACTGCGACATGCTCACCGGGTTGCAACTCCATGGACACCGGACCCAAGGCATCGTGATCGATCCCCGGATAGCGGAACCGTACGTCGGTCAGCCGGGCCGGAACCGGTGCGATCACGGCAGAGTCGTCCGCAGCCTCGGCGTCGAGCTTGTGCACGTCGGGCACGCCCAGCAGCCGCGCCAGAATCCGCGACAGCGCCCACCAGCCGACCATGCTGATCGAGGTGATGGTGAAGATGCCCAGCACCAGCATCAGCAGCGGCCAGTAGTCGATCATGGTGGCGACGGTGGTCCTGAGCGGTTCGGCGATCACGTCGAGCACCGGGATGCGATCCAGTACCTTGGCCAGGCCCTCGACGCTCGCGGTCAGCGAGTCGAAGACCAGATTGCGCAGCCGTGACAGCACCGACAGTGCGACGACTGCGGCCATCCCGAATACCGCCCCGGCCACGATCGAGGCTCCGAATGCCATGGCGGTGCCGCGCCCCCGGCGCTTGACCACACCGGTCAACCCGCCGATGTAGGCGCAGTCGACGACGGTCATCAGCCCGCCCATGCCCGCGATCAGGAAGGCGATCGTGCCGGCGGCGACAGTGGCCGCGAGGAGCACGCGCAGTCGGTAGCGGTAGGCCAGCAGGCCCATCGGCACGGTGCCCAGCACTGAAAGGCCGGCCGCGAACGGCACCACCACGGCGATGATCGCAGTGGCCGCACACAGCGCAGCCATCACCGCGGCCTGCGCAAGCTCGCCGGGAGTGAGGCCGCGCCGAGGCGTCGTCGCCGGTGGTATCGCGGTCATCGTTCGATTCTGCCAGCCGCGATCGCCGGCGTCGGCTGCCCGTTGTGTGAGCGAGCGCACGCCGAGCAGGTAGACTACATAGCAAATCTATGTAAATATGGTGGGTATGCCGACCCCGACCGAGGATGTCACGGTAACCGACGAAACCGAGCTTGGCGCCGACCTGCTGGCGGTCGTCGCCCGGTTGAACCGACTGGCCACCCAACGCACCCGACTGCCGCTCCCCTGGGCTCAGGCCCGGTTGCTGTCGACGATCGAGGATCAGGGCGAGGCCCGCATCTCCGACCTCGCCTACCTCGACCACTGTTCGCAGCCGACCATGACCACCCAGGTCCGCCGCCTCGAAGACGCCGGACTGGTGTCGCGCACCACCGATCCCGGTGATGCCCGCGCCGTGCTGATCAGGATCACCGAGCAGGGGCGGCAGACCCTGGAGCAAGCCCGGGCGGACCGCGCCGCGGCGATCAACCCGAGGCTCGAACGGCTCACCCCAGAGGAGCGCCGGACGCTGGCCGCCTCCGTCGGCATCATCCGCCGGTTGCTCACCGACGTCGACGAGCATCCGCTGTCGCACAAGAACTAGTTAGGAGTCAACGCCCCGATGTGGCGCCAACCCAAGGCCGTATGGGCCGTCGCTTTCGCCTCCGTCGTCGCCTTCATGGGCATCGGACTGGTCGATCCCATCCTCAAACCGATCGCCGACAACCTCAATGCCTCGGCATCGCAGGTGTCGTTGCTGTTCACCAGCTACATGGCGGTGATGGGCGTGGCGATGCTGATCACGGGTGTGGTGTCCAGCCGCATCGGCCCCAAGCGCACGCTGCTGCTCGGCCTGGTGATCATCATCGCCGGCGCCGGTCTGGCCGGGATGAGCGACACCGTGATGGAGATCGTCGGCTGGCGCGCACTGTGGGGTCTCGGTAACGCACTGTTCATCGCGACCGCGCTGGCCACCATCGTCAACTCCGCGAAAGGTTCTGTGGCGCAATCGATCATCCTCTACGAGGCGGCACTCGGCCTGGGCATCGCCATCGGCCCACTGGTGGGCGGGGTCCTCGGCTCGATCTCCTGGCGCGGCCCCTTCTTCGGTGTCTCGGCGCTGATGGCCTTCGCCCTGGTGATCACCGCGTTCCTGCTGCCGGCCACCCCGCGGGCCGAACGCGCCACCACGCTGGCCGATCCGTTCCGCGCACTGCGCCACCGCGGGCTGCTCGGTGTCGCGGTCACAGCACTGTTCTACAACTTCGGCTTCTTCACCCTGCTGGCGTTCACACCATTCCCGCTGGACATGACCGCTCATCAGATCGGGTTGATCTTCTTCGGCTGGGGTCTGGCGTTGGCATTCACCTCAGTGGTGGTCGCACCACGGCTCCAGCACCGTTTCGGCACCGTCCGGGTGCTCATCCTCAACCTCATCGCCTTCACCGCAGTGCTGGCCGCGATGGCGGTGTGGACGGATTCCAAGACCGTGCTTGCCTCAGGCGTCGTGATCGCCGGTCTGTTCATCGGCATCAACAACACACTGATCACCGAGACCGTCATGAAGGCCGCCCCGGTCGAACGCGGCGTCGCCTCAGCGGCCTACAGCTTCCTGCGCTTCGGTGGCGCTGCCGTCGCACCGTGGCTGGCCGGGGTTCTCGGCGAACAGATCAGTGTCCACCTGCCGTACTGGGTGGGCGCGGGGGCCGTGCTGGCCGGTGCCGGTGTGCTGTTCCTGACGCGTCCGCACCTTGTTCACATCGACGAGGAAGACGCGGCGGAAACCGAACTCGACGAGCTCAGCGACGAGGCGACTGCGGTCACCGTCGGCAGCGACAGCTGACACCACGGGGAAGAAATCCGCCCCAGCGTCCACCGGGCTCCCCACAATGGGTGAATGTCGCAGCAACTCGACGGCGAGGCCCGGTTGTCCTGGATTCTGGCCGGCCTCGCCGGAGTACTGGGCGCCGCGGCGTTCACCCATTCCGCGGGCTACTTCGTCACCTTCATGACGGGCAATACCGAGCGGGCGTTCCTCGGCTTGTTCCAGGGTGAGGAATGGCTGGCGATCGGTGCCGCACTGCTGTTGCTCGCCTTCGTCGCCGGAGTGGTGATCGCATCGTTGTGCCGCAGGCACCTCTGGGTCAATCATCCCCACGGCGCGACGGTGCTCACGACGCTTGCGCTGGTGGTGTCCACCGTCGTCGACCTCATCGAGCGCGGCTGGACGGCCCGCGATGTTCCGTACGTCCCAATCCTGTTCGTGGCCTTCGGTATCGGCGCCCTGAATACGTCGTTCGTGAAGGACGGCGAAGTGTCCATCCCGTTGAGTTACGTGACCGGGACGCTCGTGAAGATGGGCCAGGGCATCGAACGTCACATCAGTGGCGGCGATGTGAGCGACTGGCTCGGATACTTCCTGCTGTGGGCGGGATTCGCCGGTGGTGCGATCATCGGTGGCTTCATCAGCGTGGTGGTGAGCGGATCCCAGATGCTGCTGGTGGCCACCCTGGTCTGCGCAGTCACCGCGAGCTACACCTACTTCTTCTTCGATCGCCACGCGTTGTTGAAGTAGCGGGCAAGGAGCCGATCTCGAAGCGTCCGGCAATTCTCAGAGCGCGAACAGCAGGAACTGCGTCACCTGGGTGGGCGAGAAATTGTCGTCGCTGACCGCGATCACCGATTGTCGGCCGTCGGGCAGCTTGGGCCCCAACGTGATTCCCTCGATGTTGTCCAGCGGCTTCAGACCGGGCGTGGTGGTCAGGTCGGCCAGCAACGTTTTCGTCATCTCGGTGGACCCGTCGACCAGGCTCGCGCGGTAGATCCGCACCGCCACATGGGTGCCGAAGCCACGCTCGATCACCAGGAAGTTCCTGTCGTCGAGCGCTACCAGGTCGGACAAGCCGTTCATGCCGCCCGGCCCGGCACTGACCGGATCCAGCGGGTAGGTGTACCGCCCGTCGAGCGCACCGGAGTCCGCATCGAATCGGAACACGCGGGTCCATACGCCGTGCTGCGCGTCGGGTGGCGGGCCGTCCTCGTAGCCTGGGCCCTCCATCGCCGCCCACAGCTGGCGCCCGTCGGGCGTCAGCGTGAGGCCCTCCAACGTGCTGTTGCGGCGCGGGCCGTGCTCGCCGGCCGACATTCGCAGGTCCTCGGGCAGCGTGAACTCGCCGAGGAAGCTGCCGTCGAGTCCGGCGGACCGCACCCACGGATCCAGCAGGATCGGTGCCCCGGGCCCTTCGGTCCGCCGCTCCCCCTCGCTGGTCCAGTACAACCGCTGTCTGCCGGTGTCGAACGCAATCGCCTCGGGGTCCGGCGGGACCACGGGTGGCACCGCGTCGACGTCCAACGGGTGGAACGGTTGTCCGTCACGATCGCGCCACGGATGGGTGCCGACGAATTCGACGTCACCGATACCGTTGTCCGACACGTTGATCCGCGCGGTGTAAAAACGCGCCGAACTCTTGGCGGAGCGGTCGTCGCTGATGATGTAGTACAGGTCCGCGGCCGGGTCGTAGCTGATTCCCGACAATCCGCCGACGACGGTGCCATCGAATATCGCCGCGGAGGCAATCTGCCGTTGGCCGAGAAACTCGAAATCCGCCACGGCGCGCGCGGGTGTACATCCGGCCAGCAGCAGGAGGCCGGCCGCCAGGATTCGGGTCCGCATCAGGTGACGGCGGCGCCCACCAGGATGCCCACGCCGTAGGTGGCCGCGATGGCGACGGCACCCAACAGCAATTGCCGCCCCCCACCGAGGGCGACCGGCTTGCGGGTGAACCGCGCTGCCGCGCCACCCACGATCAACAGGCCGACCCCGCCGCAGGCCAGCCCGGCCCCCAAGGATTCGAAGCCCAGCAGATACGGGATGAGCGGGATGATGGCACCGATCGCGAACAGGACGAAGGACGATCCGCCCGCCACCCACGGCGACGGCTTCTCCGTGGGGTGCACACCCAACTCCTGCACGAGGTGAAAGTTCAGGGCCCGGCTCTCGTCGCGGTGGATCTCCTCGCCGGCTTTCACGGCTGTTTCGGGCGTCATCCCCATTTCCTGGAGCATCGCCACGAGCTCGGCCTGCTCGGCCTCCGGGTTCTTGCGGAATGATTTGCGCTCGACCTTGACCTCGGAGTCGACCTGCTCGTTCGCGGTCGTCACCGAGGTGTACTCGCCGAGCGCCATCGAGAACGCCCCGGCCAACAGGCCGGCCACGCCGCTGAGCACCACGGTCTGAGCCGAGGCGCTGGCCCCGACACCGGCGATCAACGCGGTGTTGCTGACCAGACCGTCCATCGCACCGAACGTCGCGGCGCGGAGCCAGCCGCCTGTGACATCGGCATGGCGGTGATAGCTGACATGCGGCAAGCCCGTGGGAGACAGCGACTTACCGATCGAGTCCGGCATGTTCGCCAGTCTTTCGCGGAGGGGTGATGCTTGTCCAGGAAGGCTGTCCTTCGTTCCAACCGCCACGCCCGGGCCGCCACGCACGTACGGTCGGGATATGACCTCCACTGCCGAACATCTGCGAAACGCGCTGGACGGCCGCTGGCGCGACGTCAAAAACGCCATGCGGGCCAGGTTGTCCGACGAGATCTTCCGACCGCACTACACCCCCAACACGGTGATCGCCCGGGCCAAGGTCGGCGAGCAGCTCAAGATCATGGCCGCAGCCGGGGCTGCCGAGGACGGCTTCCGCAAGGAACACGGCGGCAACGGCGACGTCGGCGCCGCCATCACCCAGATCGAGATGCTGGCCATGAGCGACCTTTCCCTGATGGTCAAGGCCGGGGTCCAGTGGGGCCTGTTCGGCGGCGCCATCGAGAACCTGGGCACCGAACGCCACCACAAGGCCTACGTCCGACCACTGATCGACCTGGACCTGCTGGGTTGTTTCGCGATGACCGAAACCGGCCACGGCAGCGACGTGCAGTCGCTGGAGACCACCGCCACCTACGATCCGGCGACACAGGAGTTCGTCATCGACTCCCCCACGCCCACCGCGCGCAAGGACTACATCGGTGGAGCCGCCGAAACCGCCCGCGTGTCAACTGTTTTCGCGCAGCTGATCACTCCGGACGGCGAGGGCCACGGCGTGCATTGTTTCGTGGTGCCGATCCGCGACGACGAGGGCAACGACCTGCCCGGCGTGACCACGTCGGACTGTCATTACAAGGGCGGGCTCCCGGGCGTCGACAACGGCCGCATCGTGTTCGACCACGTCCGGGTCCCACGGGAGAACCTGCTCAACCGCTACGCCGACGTCGCCCCCGACGGCACCTACACCTCACCGATCGAGAACCCGGGCCGGCGGTTCTTCACGATGCTGGGCACGCTGATCCGAGGCCGGGTCACCGTCGGCGGCAGCGCCGCCGCGGCAGCGCGGGTGGCACTGGACATCGCCACCCGATATGCGCTGGAACGCAGGCAGTTCGAAGCCCCCAAGAGCACCGAGGAAGTCCTCATCATGGACTACCTCGTGCACCAGCGCCGACTGTTGCCGCTGATCGCCAAGTCCTACGCGCTGCAGTTCGCGCAGAACGAACTGGTGGCCAAATGCCATGAGCTTCAGACCTCCGACGATCCCGACGCCGAGGAGCAACGCGAACTGGAGGCCCGCGCGGCCGGCCTGAAAGCCGCCAACACCTGGCACGCCAGCCGCGCCATCCAGGAAGCCCGTGAAGCCTGCGGCGGTGCAGGCTATCTCGCCGAGAACCGGCTGATCGCCCTGCGCGCCGACACCGACGTGTTCACCACCTTCGAGGGCGACAACCATGTGCTCACGCAGTTGGTCGCCAAGGAACTGCTGACCGCCTACGCCGACGACATCAAGGGCATGAGCCCGGTCGAATGGGTCCGGTTCGCAGCCAACTACGCCGGCGAGCGGGTACTCAAACGCACGGCCGCCGAGACCATCATCCAGACCGTCCTCGACACCCGCCAGGACAACGAGGAGGAAGGCAGCCTGTTCAACCGCGGTACCCAGGTCAAGATGTTCGAGGACCGCGAGGAGTACATGCTGGCCTCGGTGGCGCGCAGGCTGCAGGGCAAGGCCAAGGAGATGTCGGCGTTCGACGCCTTCAACGCCGTGCAGGATCACGTACTGCACGCCGCGCAGGCGCACATCGACCGGGTCATCCTGGAGGCGTTCGTCGCAGGTATCGACGCCTGCGAGGACGACACCGCGCGCGAGCTTCTCCAAGATGTCTGCGACCTGTACGCGCTGTCGGTGATCGAGGGCGACAAGGCCTGGTTCATCGAGCACCGGTTCCTGTCCACCGAACGCGCCAAGGCCGTCACCCGGGGAATCAACGAACGCTGCCGCTCACTGCGCCCGCACATCGAGATCCTCGTCGACGGGTTCGGCATCCCGGAGCAACTGCGTTACGCGGCGATGCTCGACCCCGCCGAGCTGATCAACGGCTGAGGCGCCTCAGGGCTTCGGAATCGGGTCGACGGCAACCAGTTTGCCGTCGTCCCCGATCCGGAACCGCACGGTGGCGATGCCGGTCGGCGCGGTGGGCGAATCATGGCCCTGCTGCCACTGGTAGTTCACCACCACCGTGTCATCGGCATTGGTGACCACGTTGATGTAGGGCCGGGGTTCCGGGGTGGCCGTGCCGAGCGGGGTCTGCCGGTCGAAGAACAGCAGTTGCCCGGTGCTGTTGGGCTCGGGGTTGGTCTGACCCACCTGGACCCAGTACAGCCGGCAATTGCTCGTGTGGCCGGAGCCGATCTGCGTCCACTGCCTGCCCGCTTCAGGGGCCGGAAGTTTGGCGATCTGATCAGTGACCGCGTCGGCGCTCGGGCCGTCGGTCGGTGCGCAGGTATCGGGCTTCGGAGGCGGCGCGGATGACGGTTTCCAGCCGCAACCAACCGCGAGGAGACCGATGAAGGCGACGATGGCGATCAGCCGTGGGTACACACCCCGAGGGTAGCGAATCAACCCGGCTGAGCGAGTGGGCTGACGACGGCGCGTCGATAGGTGACACTGTTTGCGATCCGACCGGCGATCCGACGGCGGACCACCGCTCACGACCATTACCCAAGGAGACACAGATGGCTTGGTTCCTCGCCATGGAAGGCCCTGCCAACAAGGCCGTCCTCTACCAACTGCAGGAATCAGTCAACGTCCAACAACTCGCCGAGGAGATGTCCAGCGCAGCCACCCTCGATCGTGCGGTCCCCGTTCCGGCCGTGTTGGCCAACAACCGGCAACAGGTGACGGTGTACGTGCGGCCGGCGGCTTGGGGCGTGTGGACGTTCTACCAACTGTCCGAAGAGGAGCGGAAAGCTCTCGCGTCGGCGTCCAATCCGCTGGTGGAGGCGCTTACCCAGGCGGCCCGTCAGGCCCAGGCCCGGCCCCAGTCCTAGGACTGGGGTTTGGAGAACTTGCTCCCCCGATTGGACTCGAACCAATAACCGCCCGATTAACAGTCGGGAGCTCTGCCAATTGAGCTACAGGGGACTACCTTCCGCGGAAGCTCCGCGGCCGAGCGTTGACTCTAGCGTACGGACCGCCGCTGCCGCCAACTCGCTCCCAGACGGGCGCGCCGCGGCGGCGGTGAGGCAGGATGGAGCACAGATGTTGGTTCTCTGGGGGCACGCCGCATTGGGAGGTCCGTCGCTTTGGGAGGTATTCAGTGATCCGCTATGCCGCCGTGATCGCCGTCGGCTACGTGCTGGGCGCCAAGGCCGGGCGACGTCGCTATGAGCAGATCGCCAGCACCTACCGCGCGGTGACGGCCAATCCGGCCACCAAGGCGGTGATCGACGCCGGACGACGCAAGATCGCCAAGCAGGTGTCTCCGGATCCGCAGTTCCTCACCCTGACCCCTATAGACGCAGAAACGTCGGTGCTCGCCACGAAGGAGAGCACCGACGGTTCGGCAAGAAAAGTAGCTGGTAGGGGCTAGCCGATCCCCTGATTGATCGACGTTCCGGGCAGCAGCGGCCCAGTGACGAATCCGCCATTGCCGCCTGCGCCGACCCACGGCGTGCCGATGTTGGCGGGCATGCCATTGGAGTACGACAGGCACTTGCCGTCCTCTTTGTTGCCGAACCAGGCCAGGCAGGCCGGCTGGGCCGTGACCTCGGAACCGGATGTGGATGTCGCGACGAACGCCGGGGCCGCCGCTGCGGCCCCCGTGGCCAGCGCAAATGCGCCAACTGCGACCAACCGTCGCGTCCGCGTGCTGAACAGTGTCACCAGGTCTGCCTCTCTCGCCTGAAGATGCCCGACTGCGCCTTACCCTATCGCGATGTGTCTGATCACGCAGTCAGGTCGTCGCCACTGGCCTGCTCGAGCAGGCTGCGCCGGTAGGACTCCATGGCCACCAGGTCACCGAACAGGGCGTGATATTCGTCTCCCTGCTCCACCGGCGACATGCGCTGCAGTTTGGACTTCACCTCGGCGATCTGGCGGCCCACCCAGACTTCCTGCAGGCGGGCCAGCACGCTGCTGATGTAGCGCGGCAGGTGCTCGTCGTCCTCGACGTTGATGGCCTCGACGCCCAGTTCGTTGACCAGGCTGGCTGCCGCCGGAGATGTGGTCTGCTCACGCGCGGCCTCGATCCACTGGGCCCCAGATTTGCCCGACGCCATGCCGCCGGCCGACTCGATCGCCGAACGCACCGCGGCGTACCCCGGATGGGTGAAGCTCTCGACGGTCAGCGAGTCGAACACCGGCCCGGCGATCGCGGGATACTGCAGGGCAGCCTTGAGGGCCTCGCGCTGCGGCCACAGCGTCGGATCGGCCGGATTGGGGCGCGACACGGGAGCCGCCGCAGGTTTGGCCTGTTGCCGCGCCGGCTGGCGCCGCGAATCCTTGCGGCCACCGCTGGCGTCCTCCCGCACCCGGCCGATCACCTGGGCGACGTTGTCCCAGCCGACCCAGCCGGCCAGCTGCCTGGCGTACTCGTCGCGCAGTGTCTGATCCTTGATCCGGGCTGCGATCGGCACGCAGCGCCGCAGCGCGGCCACCCGGCCCTCGGCACTGTCGAGGTCATGCTCGGCCAGTGCGCTGCGAATCACGAACTCGAACAACGGAGTTCGCCGTGCCACCAGATCGCGCACCGCGCCGTCGCCGGAGCGCAGCCGAAGATCGCACGGATCCATCCCGTCGGGAGCCACCGCCACGAACGACTGACCGGACAGGTTCTGCTCGCCCTCGAAGGCTTTCACCGCGGCGGCCTGGCCCGCGGCGTCACCGTCGAACACGTAGATCAACTCGCCGCGGAAGAAGTTGTCGTCCATCATCAGCCGGCGCAGCATCGACAGGTGCTGCTCACCGAACGCGGTGCCGCATGAGGCCACCGCGGTGGTCACCCCAGCCTGGTGCATGGCCATCACATCGGTGTAGCCCTCGACCACCACGGCCTGGTGCCCCTTGGCGATGTCGCGCTTGGCGCGGTCCAGTCCGAACAGCACCTGCGACTTCTTGTAGAGCACCGTCTCGGGGGTGTTGACGTACTTGGCCTGGTTCTGATCGTCGTCGAACAACCGACGCGCGCCGAAGCCGATGGTCTCGCCCGAGGACACCCGGATCGGCCACAGCAGCCGTCGATGGAACCGGTCCATCGGCCCACGCTTGCCCTCCCGGCTCAGCCCGGCCGCCTCCAACTCCTTGAACTCGAAACCCGAACGCAGCAAATGCTTTGTCAGCTTGTCCCACCCCGACGGCGCGAACCCGCACCCGAACTGGGCGGCCGCGGCGGCGTCGAAGTTGCGCTCGGTCAGGTATTTCCGCGCCTCGGCGGCCTCATCCGAGGCCAGTGCCTCGGCGTAGAACTCCTGGGCGGCGGCATTGGCGGCCAGCAACCGGCTGCGGCTGCCCCGGTCCCGCTGGACATTGGTCGTCGACGAGCCGGTGTAGGTGACGGTGTAGCCGACCTTGTCGGCCAACAACTCGACCGCCTCGACGAACGTGACGTGCTCGATCTTCTGGATGAAGGCGTAGATGTCGCCGCCCTCGCCGCAACCGAAGCAATGGAAGTGACCGTGGTTCGGCCGCACGTGGAACGACGGCGACTTCTCGTCGTGGAACGGGCACAGACCCTTCATCGAGTCGGCCCCGGCCCGCCTCAACTGGACGTAATCACCGACGACATCCTCGATGCGGACCTTTTCACGGATGGCCGCGATATCGCGATCTGAAATCCGGCCGGCCACCGGCCTAGTCTATGCGTGCCCGGAGGCGGCGTTGACCGGGTTCGCCGCCACCTGGGGAAGGATGTGAACTGCGGTGACAAAACTCCCACCCGACTGGATCGAACGCGACGACCGCCGGGTCGCCTTCACCGCCTACGGGCCCGACTCCGGGATGCCGGTGCTGTTCATCGCCGGTGCAGGATGCGGCCGGCTGATGAGGTTCGGCGAACAGCACCTGGAGAACCACCACGTGCGGTTGATCTCGGTGGACCGGCCCGGGATCGGTGCGTCTGGTCCCGACCCGGACAAGACTTTCGACAGTGTCGCCGCGGACTTGGCCGCGGTGATCGATACCGTCGCGGGCGTCCCGGTGCCGGTTGTCGCCAACTCTCAGGGCGCACCGTTCGCGCTCGCCCTGGCCGAGACCGGGCGGATCGACGGACTGGTGCTGGTATCGCCGATCGATGATCTCGGCTATCCGCCGGTGACCGCGCTGTTGACCCCGCCACACCGCGAATTCGTGACGGCGATCGCCGCCGATCCGGACGGCGCCGAGCACGATCTCTCCGGCTACACCGCTACCGCACTCTTCGACATGATCATGACCGACTATCCGGTATCCGACCGCGTCGTCTACGACGATCCCGGCTTTCGCACCATGTTGCGGGCGGCCCTTGTCGACGGATTCGCCCAGGGGCCGGCCGGATACGCCCGCGACACCGTGCTGGCGACTACACCGTGGCCGGCGCATCTGCTGACTCCCGCCACCGATGTGCAGTTGTTGTTGGGCAGCGACGACACCGTGCACTCCCCCGATCTCGGCATCACCCTGGCCGGCCGGATACCCGGAGCCAGTCGAACCGTCGTCGACGGTGTGGGCGGCGCGTTGCTGTGGGCGTACCCCGATCTGGTGCTGCGCCGGTTGAGAACCTAGTCGGACATCGGCCTGGGCGAGCGTGCCTCGTGCACTCGCTCCAGCCGGCTCTCGGTGTAGGACGCAATCTGGTCGACCACCACGCGCAGCCGGGCGCCGTCGTCGGCCGCGAGGTCGAACTCGGGCGCGAACTGCGGGTCCAGACTGCCCGGCGCCTGCGCCCACAATGCGAGGGCCACTTCGTGGATGAGCGTGCGCTGATCGGCCTGGATCTGCAGGTGCCGGTGATCGGACATGATGAACTGCAGCGCCAGCATCTTGAGCAGCACCACCTCGGCGCGGACCAGCGGCGGGACGGTCAGGTCCGCATCGAACCGACGTAGCGGTCCCGCCCCGGCAACCGCCCGGGTCTGCGTGATCGCCGCGTTGGCGAAGCGCCCGACGAGTTCACTGGTCAGGGTCTTCAGCGCGACTGACGAAGCAAGGGTTCCGTCGTACTTCCCCACCGCGGCCACCACCGGAACCTGCGACAACCGCTCAGCGGCGGCCAGCAGATCGTCGTGGGTGACGCTGGGGAAGTTCTTGGCACCCAGGTCCGCCAGCGAAGAGGCCGCATCGGGATCGCCGAGCACCCGCAGGTCGATGCGCCCGGAGATCACGCCGTCCTCGACGTCGTGCACGGAATAGGCGACGTCGTCGGCCCAGTCCATCACCTGGGCCTCCAGGCACGGCCGCTCGGCGGGCGCGCCGGCGCGTACCCACTCGGCGGCCTCTGCGTCGTCGTCGTAGAAGCCGTATTTCTTACGGGTACCGAAGCTTGGCCACGGATACTTCGCCACCGCGTCCAGCGCGGCCCTCGTCAGGTTGAGCCCGGCCGAACGCCCCTCGGCATCAAGAACTTTGGGCTCCAACCGGGTGAGGATCCGGAAGTTCTGGGCATTGCCCTCGAACCCGCCGAAAGGTTTCGCGATCTCGTCGAGCGCGCGCTCGCCGTTGTGCCCGTACGGCGGGTGCCCGATGTCGTGGGCCAACCCGGCCAGGTCCACCAGGTCCGGATCACAGCCCAACCCGATCGCCATGCCGCGTCCGATCTGGGCCACCTCGAGTGAGTGGGTGAGCCGGGTGCGCGGGGTATCGCCATGGCGTGGCCCGACGACCTGGGTCTTGTCGGCCAGCCGCCGCAGCGCCGCACTGTGCAACACGCGGGCCCGATCACGGGCGAAGTCAGTGCGGTGCTCGGTGTCGGTCCCGGGCAGCGCGGCACCCTTGGCCGACTCGACCACCAGACGTTGCCGGTCGAAGTCGTCATACCAGGCCTGCGTATCCCCGTTCACCGACGCACAGTCTGCCAGGAACCGACGCGCCAACCCCGCGGCGCACTAGATTGACGGTCATGCGTATCGCCCGTCTGCCGTCCATGCTGCTCGCGATCCTGATGACCGGCCTGCTGGTTGCCCCCAGCGCCGCAGCCGAGCCGCCGTCGCGGTTGGCCACCCAACTCACCGACAACGCCGGGGCGTTGTCGGCGGCCCAGCGTGGCAATGTGCAGCGCGCGATCGACAGGCTCTACGACGATCGCCACATCAAGTTATGGGTGATCTTCGTCGAGGATTTCTCTGGTCAGGGCCAGGACGACTGGGCCACGAACACCATGCGGCTGAGCGATTTCGGTGACGACGACGCACTGCTCGCGGTCGCCACGGTAGACCGGGCCTTCGCCTTCCGGGTGCCCTCCACGGTGACCGGCGCGGCGCGTGCCAACGACATCCGGCGCGACAGCATCACCCCGGCCCTGCGCCGTGAGGATTGGGCGGGCGCGGCCATCGCTGCGGCCAACGGGCTGAATTCCGCACCCGAATCCTCCGCCGCATCCCCTGCCGCGCCCGGCATCTCGTGGCCGGGCATGCTGATCGCCCTGGGCGTGATAGTGGTGCTGGCCGGGTTGCTGTGGTGGTGGTCGCGCCGGCGCCGGGCCAAGCGCCGCCACGCCGAGTTCGAGGCCGCCAAGCGGGTCGATCCGACCGACCCCGACGCGTTGGCGTCGGTGCCACTGGAGGCGCTCGACGAGCTGTCCCGCTCGATCGTCGTCGACGTCGACAATGCCGTGCGCACCAGTGAGGCCGAGCTCGAACTGGCCGTCGAGGAGTTCGGCGCCAAGCGCACCGAGCCGTTCAGCGCGGCCCTGGAGAATGCGAAAAAGGCTCTGGCCCAGGCCTTCAACGTGCGCCAGACGCTCGATGACGACGTCCCCGAGACCCCACTGCAACAACGAGATCTGCTGACCAAGGTCGTGGTGTCGGCGGCCAGGGCCGACCGCGAACTGGATGCCCAGAGCCAGGCCTTCGAGCAGCTGCGCGATCTGGTGATCAACGCCCCGACGCGGCTGGACGCCATGACCCAGCAGATGGTCGACCTGACCGCCCGCATCGAGCCGTCCAGCCAGAAACTGGACAATCTCCACACCCAATTCGATTCCACCGCACTGAGTTCGGTGTCGACCAATGTGGACACCGCCAAGGAACGCCTGGCGTTCGCCGACCGCAACATCACCACGGCCCGCAACCTGGTATCCCGGCCGGCCACCGATCAGACCGAGCTGGTGGACGCGGTGCGCTCGGCCGAGTCAGCCCTCGATCAGACCCGGACCCTGCTCGACGCCGTGGACAGCGCGGCCTCCGACATCAACCGGGCCCTGGCCGGTCTTCCCGCGGCGATCACGGATATTCAAGCCGGAATCGACCAGGCGAATTCGCTTCTGGGGCAGTCCGGTACGCCGCAGGCCGACAAACTGAGTGCGGCACGTGACGCAGCGAAGAAAGCAGCCGATGACGCGACAGCCAGCGGCAAGGCCGACCCGCTGGGCACCTTTACCCGGCTGACCAAGGCCGACGCCGAACTCGATCAGCTGCTGGCCGGAGTGCACGAACAACAGGAAGCCGCCGAGCGGCTGGCCCGCGCGCTGGAGCAGGCGCTGTTCACCGCCCAGTCACGGATCAAGGCGGTGTCGGACTTCATCGAAACCCGGCGCGGCAGCGTCGGACCGGAGGCGCGCACCCGACTGGCCGAGGCGCAACGGCAACTTCAGGCCGCCGAAGCCAAGCGCATCGAGAATGCCAACGAGGCGGTGGCGCATGCCAACGGGGCGTCGACGCTGGCTGCACAGGCTCAGGGCCTGGCCAACGACGACGTGCGGGCCGCACAACGGTCCTACACCTCGCAGTACGGCGGGGGCGGCGGTTCTGACATGGGCGCCGTGCTCGGCGGCATCCTCATCGGCAACATCCTGCGCGGCGGTGGCGGCGGCTTCGGTGGCGGCTTCGGCGGAGGGTACGGGGGCGGCCGCGGCATGGGGCGCCCGACGTCCTACGGTGGCTCGTCACATTCTTCGGGCCGCAGCTACAGCGGCGGTGGCGGCCGGTTCTGATCGCGTTTCCTTGGCGAGCAGACGTGCCGGTACCCCGGAGCGCGCGGAATCGGGTACCCGCGCGTCTGCTCGGCGTCAGGGGGTGAGCACCACCTTGCCGGAACTGGCCCAGACCCGGTTCGGCGCAGTCGACGTCGACGTCGACGTCGTGCAGTACCTCAGTCCACCGAGTTCGTTTTGACTGATGGCTTTCGTGACGCTCAGCCCAGGAACCGGTTGATGTCCTGGGCGAAATCGGTGATGTGCTGGAACAGGAATCCATGTCCGGCATCACTGTAGAGCAACACCTTGGCATCGGGCAGCCGCTGCGACATCGCGTAGCTGGCATAGGAATTGATCATCACATCGTGCGCACCGTTGGCCACCAGCACCGGCAGCTTCAGCTCGGCGAGCTGGTCATAGTACCCGCCAAATGCGGCGATGGCGCCAAGCTGCGCGCGGTAGGTGTCCGGCTGGACCGCAGCATGCGAGTGCCCGAGCCGAGTGTCCAAACGACGCAACGACACCATACCCGCCGACCGACCCTCGTCGGTCTCCGGAAAGAAGAGATACAAGTAGTCCTCGTCATCGTTGACCGCGTGACCGAGGATTTCGCCGACCCGAGGCCCGGGCGCCGGCTGCTCGGGCACCCCGGCCGGGGTGCTGCCCGCAACAATCAAGCGGCGCACCAGCTCCGGGGCCCGCAATGCGATGCCCTGCGCGACAATCCCACCCAGCGACCAGCCGAGCACGTCGACCTGGGGCAGGCCCAACGCGCGGATGAACGCGATCCCGCCGTCGGCGAGGCCGTCGATAGTGGTGGGCGCGGGTCCACTGGATGCGCTGGTCCCCCGGTTGTCGAACACGATGACCTCACGTTCGGCGGCCAGTTCATCGAGCAACTTCGGATCCCAGTGGTCGATCGTGCCGCGCAGCCTCATGCACAGCACGAGCGGAACCGTCCCGGGCCTACCGAAGCGGCGGTAGTGGAAGCGTTCCCCCTCAGGCCCACCGACGAAACGGTCGTCGGCCTGATCGGACAGGTATGGCATCGTGGTTCCCTTCTGGTTGGAATCTCATTCGACGTTCACATCGGGCGGTCTGGTGCGGTATCCGTCAAATGACCATCACCACCGTGGCTTTCCACCGCGGCGCCGAGCAGGAGCCGCAGGATTCTGACGACGCGGTTGATCGAGCACACCGCCGCCGTCGCAGCCAGAAGTCGAGATCGCCCTCCCCCTGCAGCGGGTGGTCGGCGGGCAGGCCCGGAGCGCCCATGTTCGTCCAGTAGATGTGGCGCCGGTCGGTGTCCACCACGATGCCGTCCGGGAAGGTGGCCAGCCCGGTGACGATCGGTGTGATGGAGCCGTCGGCGATGGTGACCCGGACGATCCGTTGCCGCGGAGTTTCAGTGCGATGAGGCGCGTGAACATGTCAGCCCTCAGCCCAAGGTGAGGTCAGTCAGTTCGATGGACACCACGAGTTGCTCTGGGACCGGGTGGTTGTCGGCGTCGCGGACGTAGATCATCCGGGTACGTGGGATCACCAGACCGTCGATCTCATCGAAATCCGAGATGTAGTGCGCGCCCGGGGATCCCCCGGCAATGTCGACCTGGTAGTCGCGTCGCCGGATCAATCCGTCGGCATCGACGTAGAGGATCTGGTGCGGGCTGTGGGTGGCGATGGTGTCGGGATAGTCGACGTGCAGCGTGCGCCACCGCTGCCCGTCCTCGGTCCAGGGTTCACCTTCTTCGGCACGCACTCCGGGGAAGGTGAGGTTGAACGGTTCGGCGGTGTAGGTCCACATGGCATACCCGGTGAAGTACGCCAACTGCAATGTGGTCCAAGGCGTTTCGAGGGTGTGTCCGGAAAATGACGCGCGCGGGTCGTCGAGTACCTCCACCACGTCCCCGTCTGTTTTCTCGATACCCACCCGCTGCGGGGTGTAGGCGGTCTTCAGATCCGGCGCGGTGAAGGGCCCCAGCGAAGTGCGTTGGTCTTTGATCCAGACGGTGATCTCACCGTCGTCGACGATCCCGGGGACGGCCTTGATGTCCCAGATGGCGCCGCCGAACCGCTTGTGTGCGGTGACCGAGGTCAGTTCGCGCCAGCGGTCGACTCCGCCGTAGGTGTTCAGGACAGTGGTGAGCAGGTCGGTCATGAGTTCTCCTTAACGGCCGAGGAATTGGCGGATGTGCTGGCCGAACTCGGCCGGGTACTGGTCGAGGAATCCGTGGCCTGCGTCGGGGTAGATCCGCAGCTGGGCGCCGCGGATCTTCTCCGCCAGCAGGTAGCTGTTCTTGGTGGACATCATGGTGTCGTTGTCGCCGTCGGCGACCAGCGTCGGCTGGGTGATGGCCGAAAGCCGCTCCAGTTTTGACGATTCCGGGATACCCCAGGTCATCAGGGCCTGGTACTGCGCATCACGGCAGGCCAGACTGGTTTCAGGGTCACGGTCGGTGTCGCGGGCATGGGTGCGGGCCAGGTACTCCCGGCCTCGTTGGACGCTCTGGTCGGAGCCGGAGAAGAACAGCGCGATGAATCCCTCGGCGGTGATCTCGTCGGCGCAGGCGTATGTGTAGACGTCCTCGGACCAGCGGTGCAGATCGGGGGCACCCTGCGGCGCGGTGCCCGCGAGCACCAGTCGGCGCGGCAACCGCGGGCGCACCAGGGCGATCTCCTGGGCGATGTGGCCACCGAGTGAGAAGCCCAGCAGGTCCACCGTGGCGATGCCCAGCGCATCGATGAACTTCAGGGCGTCGCGCGCCATATCCGTGACGTTGTCGGGGGTGGTCCCGGTGGAGCCACCGACACCGCGCAGGTCGACGGTGATCACCTCACGGTCGGCGGCCAGAACGTCGAGCAGTGCCGGGTCCCAGTAGTCGAGGTTGCCGCGGAAATGCTGGAGGAGCACCAATGGGGGCACCGTGGCTGATGGGTTACCGACGCGCCGATATGCGAACCGTTCGCCGTCGACCTCGATGTCGAGGTTGAGTGCGTGTGCGGCGCCCACCGCGGTGACGACGTCCGTCATCTGGAATCTCCCTGCCGTTGTCGATGACACCAGCCTCGGGACCTTCGACCCTCCGTGGGTATCCGTCAATTGACCACGCAGCCGAGAGGACGCGGTAGCACCTGGCGATGGTCGTTTGACGGATGACCCAATCGGGTGCTTGAGGTCAGACTTGCAGCCATGCCGTATATGGAGGGCTCCGACGGGGCGCAGCTGTACTACAAGGACTGGGGCAGCGGGCCGGCGGTGGTCTTCAGTCATGGCTGGCCGCTCAGTGCCGACGCCTGGGATGTGGAGCTGAAACTGCTTGCCGACAACGGTTTCCGTGCCATCGCTCATGACCGGCGGGGGCATGGCCGGTCCGAGCAGACGTGGTCGGGCAACGACATGGACACCTACGCCGCAGACCTGGCGGCTCTGATCGACGGACTCGGATTGTCCGATGTCGTCGTGGTGGGGCATTCCACCGGAGGTGGCGAGGTGGTGCGGTACGCAGCGCGCCACCGCACTGGCCGGGTGCGCAAGGTGATCACTGTCGGCGCGGTACCACCGGTGATGCTGGCATCAGCGGAAAACCCTGAGGGCACACCGCTGTCGGTGTTCGACGACATCCGGGCCCGGGTCCTGGCCGACCGGTCCGCGTATTGGCGGGAACTCGCGGTGGCGTTCTACGGTTTCAACCGGGACGGTGCCGCTGTCTCACAGGGATTGATCGACCATTTCTGGCTGCAGGGCATGCAGGCAGGGCTGGCATCGGCGTACGACTGTGTCAAAGCGTTCTCGGAGACCGACCTGGCCGAGGACCTTCGAGCCCTCGATGTGCCGATCCTGATTGCCCACGGTGACGATGATCAGATCGTCCCGATCCACGATGCAGCGTCGAAGGCGATCGAGCTGGTGCGGTACGGCACCCTACGCGTGTATCCGGGTGCCTCGCACGGGATTCACGGTGACTATCAGCAGCAGTTGGGTCGCGACCTGCTGGACTTCATCCGGAGTTGAGCGTGTCGATGAGGGTGACGTCCCGGGTGGTTACGCCGACGCCGTCACGCCGCCGGAATACCACCAGTGCATGCTCACCGGTGGATTTCTCGATGAACCGGTAGCTGCGGCGTTTGGTGGTGGCCCGGTGTTTGTGACCCCACTGCCCCATCGCGGCGAGCACCGGCACCAGATCATGCCCGGCGTCGGTGAGCACGTAGCGACTGCGCGTTCGCTCGCCGGGCTCCCGGTAATCCTCGACCGCCAGGATGCCGGCGTCCACCAGCTCGGCCAGTCGCGCGCTCAGCACATCGGAGGCCACCCCCAGCCGTTCCCGGAACTCGGAGAACCGGGACCGGCCCAGCAATGCCTCACGGATGATCAGGATGGCCCACCGCTGCCCCAGCACCGCCATGGTGCGGGCGATCGGGCAGGCGTCGTCGGACCACGGGTCGGTGCGCATCCTCACACTCTACCTGGGTTGGCAATGCCAATTCAGCCTGCTAACTTGGCCAGGGTGATAATCGGTCGGTCAGCCGAGTTGGCCAGCGTCACCGACACGCTCGCCACGATCTCCACCACCGGCACAGCGCTGGTCGTCGATGGTGAGGCCGGCATCGGCAAGTCCACGTTGCTATCGGCGATCGCCGACTGGGCGGTGGCCAACGGCTACCGCAGACTTGGCTGTTCGGGCCTGCAAAGCCAGAGCGAGGTGGGCTTCGCCGGCGTCCACGAACTCATCCACCCGGTGCTCGACCACACCGCAGCACTGCCACCCCGCCAACGCACGGCCCTGCTGACCGCCTTCGGGCTGGACGACGGTCCGACACCGGACCGGTTGCTGGTCAGTCTCGCGGTGCTCGGTCTCCTCGAAGAAGCCGCCAGCCGACGCCGAATCATCCTGATCATCGATGACGTGCAGTGGCTGGACCAATCCTCACTGGAGGTTCTGGCGTTCGTCGCGCGCCGACTCGGTAACGCACCGCTGATGATGTTGTGTGCCGAACGCACGGGACTCGACGGCGCCGCACCGTATCTGGACGGTCTACCTCGATTGTCACTGGGCCCACTGGCTCCCGAACACGCCCGACAACTGTTGAACACCACCGCACAGCACGCGGACACCTTGCTGCAGCAGCGGGTGCTCGACCAGGCGGGTGGCAACCCGCTGGCAGTCATCGAGCTGTCCGGCGCCGTCGACGAGCGCGGCAACAGCGCGGTTTTCTCCGGTGAGCCGCTGCCCACCACCCGCCGGGTCGAACGGGCCTTCCTGTCCCAGCTCGACGGGCTGACCGACAACAGTCGCCTGCTGCTGTTACTGATCGCGTCCAGTGATGGGCAGCTGCGTGACATCGACGTCGCAACCGATCTTCTCGGCCTGGCACTCACCGATGAACTGGCCCCGCTGGAGCGGGCGGGTCTGATCACAGCGAGCGGCGGCCGGCTCCACATGCGCCATCCGCTGATTCGGTCGACGGTCTATGGCTCGGCCCCACTGGCCGCGAGGACCGTCGTTCACCGGGCACTCGCCGATGCGACGGTCGACCCGGTCCGTGCAGCCTGGCACCGCGCCGAAGCCACCTTCGGCACCGACGAGCAGGTGGCCACGGACCTCGAAGCCGCCGCCCGCCAGGCCCATGCGCGCGGTGCAGGCGCCGAATCCGCCGCCGCCCTGCGCCGGGCAGCCGTATTGTCCCCCGATCCCGCCGCCCGGGTGCGGCGGTTGGCCGAAGCTGCCGAGATCGCCCGTAGCTCCGGGCTGACCGCCGAGTCCATCAGCATTCTCGGCGAAGCCGAGAGTCTGGGTGACCAGCATTGCAGCACAGGGCAATTGGTGCTCACCCGATTCGTCCTCAACGTCACCGCCGCGATACCGGGCCAGTCGGCCACCGAACTCGTCGCGCTCGCCGGCAAGTTCAGTGACGGCGACATCGAACAGCGTCGGTTGCTGTGGGCTGCAGCCATCGAGTGCCGCCTGCACGGCCTCGCCGAGGAACCCCGTCGCGACGTCGTTGCGGCCCTTCGCCACCTCGATGACGGCGCAGACGATCCGGTGGTGCGCATGGCATTGGCGTTGGTGGACGACACCGGCGCCGGTCAGGGCCTGCGCACACGCCTGCCCCGGCTGATCGACGAAGTTGCCGACGACCCCCTGTTGCTGATGGCGCTGGGGTTCGCCGCCGAGGCGGTCGCCGACCGCATACATGCGCTGCAGTGCTGGAACCGCGTGCAGAGCTTATCCAGGAAATCAGGGTCAGCTGCCGACGAATGCGAAAGTCAACGCGGTGCAGCGCAACTGCTGTTGGGAGAGGGCCGCATCCAGGCCGCGGCAATCGCTGCCGAGAATGCGCTGCGGCTGGCTCAGGACATCAACCTGCCGATGACCGCGGCCTCGGCGGCGGCCACTCTCGCCCGGGTGCAGGTATGGCAGGGCCGGTTCGATCAGGCCCGCGAGACGGTTGCCACGGCGCGTCGGCTGCTGGCGCCCGACCCGGCGATCCTGTGGCATGACGATGCGCACTGGGCGGCGGGTCTGCTGGCGCTCTGCACCGCCGACCCAGCCGACGCATTGGGACACCTGTTGAAGATGACTGGGCACCGGACCTCGCGGCGGTGGGCCATCGCCGATCTCGCCGAGGCTGCGGCCGGAAATGACCGTGCCGACCTGGTGCGGCCGCTGCTCGCTGACATCGAGGATCAAGCCCGACAGCTGGGAACAGGCCTGGAATTGATGCTCGCGCATCGTGCACACGCGCTCCTGGCACAGACCGATGCCGAGGCACAAGAGCATTTCCTGGCAGCTCTGGCCGCTGGCGATGACGCGGCTGCCGAACTCGAAACGGCCCGAACGCATCTGGCATATGGGCAATGGCTGCGTAGACAACGCCGGATCACCGAGGCTCGCACCCACCTGTCGTCGGCGCTGGCCGTGTTCGACGCTGCCGGCGCGGCGCCGTTCGCCGACCGGGCCGCCGCCGAGCTGCGTGCCGCGGGCGTGGCCATTGCCGGTACGCCCCGCCAGGGGCCGGTTTCCAGCCTGACCTCCCAAGAACTTCACATCGCTCAATTAGCCGCCGCCGGCCTGACCAACCGGGAGATCGCCGACCGCATCTACGTTTCACACCGCACCGTCGCGGCCCACCTTTACAAGATGTTCCCCAAACTGGGCATCACCAACCGCAATCAACTGCATACCGTGCTGGACGAACAGTAGTCGTTTCACCGATACCTACGACGCCCACCTTCGATGTGTGCTGAGGACAACCCAAAGGAGATCGACATGACAACAGCAGGGACCCCGGTGAAGGGTGCGGTCGCCCTGGTAACCGGCGGACAGCAAGGCCTGGGTAAGGCGATCGTCGCTGCGTTGCTGGAAGCCGGCGCAGCCAAGGTGTATTCGACCAGCCGCCGCAGCGGAAGCAGCGATGACCCGAGGGTGGTCGTGGTGCAGGCTGACATCACCGAGACCGAGTCCGTAAAGCACCTGGCGCGGGTCGCCGCCGACGCCACCATCGTGGTGAACAACGCCGGCACCCTCGGTGGCCAGTCCCTGGTACGCGATGACCTCGACGATATCCGCGCGGTCCTGGAAACCAACTTCTTCGGCGCGATCCGGGTCACGCAGGCCTTTGCACCGCTCCTTGCCGGCAAGGGCGGTACCATCGTCAACATCGCCTCGGTCCTGTCCTGGCTACCCGGCTACGGTTCGTACGGTGTGTCCAAGGCCGCGCTGTGGTCGGCGACGAATTCGGTGCGACAGGAGTTGAAAGAGCAGGGCACCAACGTGATCGGAGCCTACCTCGGCTACACCGACACCGACATGATCGCCGATCTCGATGTCCCCAAGAACTCCCCCGACGATGTGGCTCGCCAGATCGTCGACGGAATCATTTCTGGCGTACCGGAAGTCCTGGCCGACGACCTCACCCGTCAGGTACACGCACCCATGTTCCCGGTCGCCTAATGTCCGCCTACCGCGCCTACCAAGTCACCGGACAACGGCAATTCGCACTCGTCGAACGTGAGATTGTCCCACCCGCACCTGGCCACGTCAGGGTCCGGGTACACAGCTGCGGTGTCTGCCACAGCGATGTGCTGGCCGTCGAGGGCCTGCGTGCCGACCCGCAGCAACCGGTGGTGCCCGGTCACGAGATCGTCGGCGTCATCGATGCCGTCGGCGACGGTGTCCATACCTGGGTGCCCGGCAACCGAGTGGGCCTGGGATTCCTCGGCGGGCAATGCAATGAGTGTGAGTTCTGCCGCCGCGGGGACTTCGTCAACTGCACCGATCAGCCGACGCCCGGCACCAGCGTGGACGGCGGGTACGCCGAGATCGTCTACGCACGTGCCACCGGACTGGTGCGGGTACCGGATGCTCTCGACGCGTCGGTGGCCGCTCCCCTGCTGTGCGCAGGAATCACCACGTTCAACGCGCTGCGTCACGTTCCGGCTGCGCCGGGTGCATTGGTCGGTGTCCAGGGCCTGGGCGGACTGGGCCACCTCGGCGTGCAATACGCTCATGCACTGGGGTTCCGGGTCGTGGCGATCGCGCGCGGACCTGAAAAAGCTCAACTGGCAACCGATCTCGGCGCGGACATCTACATCGACAGCGCTGCCGAAGACCCGGGCGCTGCGCTAACCGCGCTCGGCGGAGCCGCCGCTGTAGTAGCTACCGCAGCCAGCGGGGCCTCGATGAGCCCGTTGGTAGCCGGGCTGGCTCCCCGCGGGCAGCTCGTCGTGGTCGGCGCCGCACCGGATCCGATCGAAGTGAGCACCTCGGAGCTGATCTTCGGGGGACGGAGCATCGTCGGCAGCCTCACCGGATCGGCTGCCGAGAACGAGGACAATCTGGCGTTCAGCGTTGCCAACGGCATTGCGCCGATGATCGAGCCGGTCCCATTCGAGGATGCCCCGAAAGCATACGACCGCATGATGAGCGGCAAGGCCCGGTTCCGGGTGGTCCTGGAGATCGCAAGGTGAGCACCTTCGTCGAACATCTGAGCCGTCGACTGCTGATCAGCCTTCCCGACAGTTATGAGGATGCGCGCGATCGCTACGAAACACTGGTTCCCACAGTAAATCTCGCGGCGTTCACCAATGCGACCAACTGGGACGACGTTCTTTCCGAGGCAAAACGGCAAGCACCACACGGCTTTCTGCGGTACTTCAGCACCGAAGTCGCACCGGCGATGAGCGGCTCAGCATCGGCATGGACGTGCAGCGAGTACCTGATGGGTAATCACACCATCGCCGAACGTATGTACCGGTACGACCCTGGCGTCATGTTGCATGCTCCGCTGCGCACGCTGTTGTACGACGCCGGGCACGGCACTGTCTTCGCAGTCGACCAGCCCAGCCTGTTGTTCGGCAGTTACGGCCAACCCGAGATCGCAGCTGTCGGAATAGAACTCGACGGTCTACTGGCGAATCTGATCGAACTGCTAGGCGGCAAGCTGCCTCGTACCGAAAGCAGGTGACGATATGAACACCATGTCCGCGGTCGGCTCCTTCGCGGGACTGTCGATCGACGACCCACAATCATTGCAGGACATCACCGTCGAACTACCCACCCTGCGGCCGCACGACATCCTGGTTCGGGTGCTTGCCGTTTCGGTGAACCCGGTCGACATCAAACGACGAGCCGCGCTGCAGGTCTCGGATGTCCCGACAATCCTCGGCTACGACGCCGCAGGCATCGTCGAGGCGATCGGGCCGGCAGTTGCCACACTCGCCGTCGGCGACGAGGTCTGGTACGCGGGCGATGTCAGCCGTGCGGGCACCAATGCGGAGTTCCACGCGGTCGATGAACGCATCGCGGCGCGCAAACCGGCATCGCTGTCGTTCGCCGATGCGGCGGCGCTGCCGCTGACGACCATCACAGCCTGGGAGGCGCTGTTTGAGCGGTTCGCTCTGACCGCCGACTCCACCGGCGACCTGTTGGTGCTCGGCGCGGCCGGCGGCGTGGGTTCGATCATGGTCCAGCTCGCCAAGGCATTGACCGGTGTGCGGGTCATCGCCACCGCCAGCCGGGACGAATCCCGGTCCTGGGCAACCACTCTGGGCGCGGACGTGGTGATCAACCACCACCGCCTACGCGACGAGGCACTGGCCGTCGCCCCCGACGGAATCGACTATCTCTTCTCACCGCATTCAGCGGGCAACGTCGACACCTATGCCGAGATCACGCGTCCGTTCGGACACATCACCGCCATCGACGATCCCGTTGGCCTCGACCTCGGGGCACTGAAAGCCAAGAGCATCGCCTGGCACTGGGAGCTGATGTTCACCCGGCCCCTGTTCGAGTACGACATGACCTATCAGCAGCAGTTGCTCATTCGCACAGCACAATTGGTCGACGAGGGCACCATTCGCAGCACGGCGACCAAGACAATCGACGGCTTCGACGCGGCTGGGCTGCGAGAAGCCCACCGTGATGTCGAGTCGGGCCGTATGGTGGGCAAGGTCGTGGTCACCCGTTCTTGACTCTGTGATCCGACGCGGGGCGGCACTCGCATTGCGGGTGCCGTCCGGTGTACGCGACAAGCCTGTCCAGTGCTGCCGCATCGGTGGTGACGGGCACGGGTTCGTCGAACCCGGCGGTGAGGCGACTGTCGGGAGTGATGATCTGACGGGCCAGGCCCAGCACGAAGTCGGCATGCGCGGCGGTGATGGGCAGTGCGCGGTGCAATGCCTGAGCGAAGTCCCATCCGTGCACCACGAGTTCGATCGACAGTACACCCAGCGCCAGGCGGGCGGCCGTGACATGGCCGGCGAAGACTACGTCACCATCGGTACCCCGACGCCGCCAGGCTTCGATCGTGGTTTCGGCCGCGTCTGCGACGCGAACGTCGATCGGCCGACCATCCGTCACCGAAACGTCCACGCCCGCCGAATCACCCACCATCGTCACGGTTCCGACCAGATGATCAGCGAGACCGGCCACATCGAAACCCTCACACGGAGTGGGTAGGTGCAGCATGTCGACGGTGATCGTGCCGAGTACCGGCACCAGTGCCGCCAACGCCACCTCGGCGCTCGATAGTTCGTCCATGCCAAGGAATTCTTGTCGGTCCGTGTCCTTCCCGGCATAGGACACCTGACTGCAATTCGCAGGCTCAAACCCGCCTCTGCCAGCCGGGATCGGTGACGGCCGCACGGAAGTCGACGTCCGCCGAACAACCGTCAATGTGCTCATACCGCGTCCGTCAGAGATCTGGTGACGTGGTGGCTTAGACGCTCAATCAACCGAGAGGCACTGAAACGATGTCTGCTACCTACCGTTCTGTTGAGGTCGTGGAACCCGGCGGCGCACTGCACCTCGTGGATCGGCCGGTGCCGGAGCCGGCCACCGGTGAGGTCCGGGTACGGGTCGAGGCCTGCGGGGTGTGCCATTCGGACTCGCAGATCGCCGCAGGGTATCTGCCCGGCACCGTGTTCCCGGTGACACCGGGGCATGAAGTTGCCGGTCACATCGAGGCGATCGGTCCGGGCGTCATCGACTGGCACCTCGGCGATCGGGTCGCCATCGGTTGGTTCGGTTTCTACTGCGGAACCTGCTACCGCTGCCGGCGCGGCGACTTCGTACACTGCCAGCGGTCCAAGATCACCGGGGCTGCTTTCCCTGGCGGCTATGCCGAGACGCTCATTGTGCACCAGTCGGGCCTGGCGCGAATTCCCGATGTTCTCAGCGCTATTGAGGCCGCACCGTTGGCGTGCGCCGGCGTGACGATGTTCAACTCGCTGCGGCACACGGGTGCGCGGCCCGGCGACCTGGTCGCGATCCTGGGCATCGGGGGGCTGGGACACCTCGGTGTGCAGTTCGCGGCCCGGATGGGATTCGAAACTGTCGCCATCGCCCGCGGTGCCGAAAAGGAGGTCATGGCACGCCAACTCGGTGCACATCACTACATCGACGCCACCGAAGCCGATGTAGCAGCGGAACTGCGCAAGCTCGGCGGCGCCCGGGTCGTCGCCGCCACCGCCACGAATCGGGCGGCGATCAACGCCGCAGTCGACGGTCTGGCCCCGCATGGGGAACTGCTGACGCTGGCCGTGCTGGACGAGGCGCTCGATGTCACACCACTGCAACTGATCAACAGTTCAGGGACCGTGCACGGACATCCCGCGGGCGTCGCGGCCGACACCGAAGACACCCTCGAATTCGCTGCCCTGCACGGGATCCGGCCATGGGTTGAGCCGATGCCACTGAGCGACGCCGCCGCCGGATACGACCGGATGATGCAAAACAAGGCGCGTTTCCGGGTCGTGCTCACGATGGCGGACTCTGCGAATGCTAGGTGAGCATCCCCAGGAGTTGGTTGAAGCACTCCGCCATCGAAGGGTGCGTGTAGATCTCGTCACGCAGAGCGGCTGCCGTGATCCCATGCCGCATCGCCAGCGCGACCAGATTGATGATCTCCTGGGCATCGTGGCACAGCAGAGCGGCACCCAGGATCTGGTCGGTGGCAGCATCGACCACCACCTTCATCATCCCGGCGGTCTGGCCGACGATGCGGGCCCGGGCCACGGTGGCCAGCTCGACCACGGGGCTCGCAGCGACGCGGATGTCGTAACCTGCGGCGCGGGCCTGGGATTCGGTCAGACCGACCCGGCCCAGCGGTGGCGTGAGGAATAGGCAGTTGGGTACCGCAACCCGCTGTGAGGCGCTCCGGGGCGCGGCGGCACCGGTGAGCTGATCGAGAACAATGCGATAGTCGTCGAGAGAGATGTAAGTGAACTGCGGCCCACCATTGACGTCGCCGACGGCGAAAATGTGCGGTGCACTGGTGCGGCGGTGATCGTCGACCACGATCGCGCCGGCGTCGGTAATCTCCACCCCGGCCAGGTCGAGCCCCAAATCGGCGGTCTTGGGTTTGCGGCCGAGCGCAACGAGTACGTTGTCCGCGTCGACAGTGGCGGAACGGCCGTGGATCAGATACTCCACTCGCGCCGCCGGCGGACCGCCAGGACGCATGATCGTCTGTACCCCAACCACACTCGCCTCCGTGATGATGTCAACCCCACGATCGCCCAACAGTGAACGGGCTGCGCCGGCGACATCGGAGTCCTCGTTCGCCAGCACCGCTGGACGTTGTTCCAGCACAGTGACAGCGCTACCGAACCCGGCGTACATCGATGCGAACTCCAGTCCGATGTAGCCGCCGCCCAGCACCACCAACCGGTCCGGCCGCGCGGCCAGCCGCAGCAGTTCCGCGCTGGTGACCGCCACCGGACAGTCGTGCAGCCCCGGCAGGTCCGGAATCACTGGCGTCGACCCGGTACCAATGACGATCCTCTGAGCGGTAACCACTACGGGTCCGGTGTCGGTGCTGACGACCACGCTGTGGGCGTCGACGAAGCGCGCCCTTCCGGTCAGCACCGTCGCCGTGCGCACGAGGGAGGCCAGGTTTACGGCGCGCAAGCCCGCGGTAAGGCGCTCCACCGACGCGACCCCGTCGGCATACGCTGAGGCGCCGGACACGCCGGGCACACGCTGCTCGCCGTGATAGACCATCGACTTGGTCGGGATGCACCCCGTGTTGATGCATGTGCCGCCGTACATCGCGGCCGACTCCTCGACCAGGACCACGTGCTGGCCGAATTTGCCCATATCGGCGGCCAGGGTTTTACCGCCTTTGCCGAAGCCGATGACCAGAAGGTCGGCGTCGATACGTTTCTGTGCTGAACTCGGTTCCATGCCGAAGATGTTGGCCCAGGTGCAGTGCGATCAGGTATCCGTACGATGACTTATTCCAGCGATGTGGTGATCGGCCGAATCCCGGTGTGTCACTGCCAGACACGCACGCCGGCGACAGATTCAGGCGCCCTTGAGCCGCACCGCCAGGTAGTCCGACACCTTGTCCAGCGCGATGCGCTCCTGGGTCATGGCGTCGCGCTCGCGGATGGTGACCGCGTTGTCCTCCAGGGTGTCGAAATCGACTGTCACGCAATACGGCGTGCCGATCTCGTCCTGACGGCGGTAGCGGCGGCCGATCGCACCGGCGTCGTCGAACTCGACGTTCCAGCTCTTGCGCAGTTCGGCGGCCAGGTCGCGGGCCTTGGGTGACAGGTCGGCATTGCGCGACAGCGGCAGCACCGCAGCCTTGACCGGAGCCAGGCGCGGGTCGAGCTTGAGCACGGTGCGCTTGTCCACACCGCCCTTGGCGTTCGGGGCCTCGTCCTCGGTGTAGGAATCGACCAGGAACGCCATCAGCGAGCGGGTCAGGCCGGCTGCCGGCTCGATCACGTACGGCACGTAGCGGGTGTCGGCGCCCTGATCGTAGAACGACAGATCGACACCGGAATGCTTTGCATGCGTGGACAAGTCGAAGTTGGTGCGGTTGGCGATGCCTTCCAGCTCACCCCACGGGTTGCCGGCGAAACCGAACTTGTACTCGATGTCGACCGTGCCGTCGGAGTAGTGGGACAGCTTCTCCTTGGGATGGTCGTACAGGCGCAGGTTGTCCCGGTTGATGCCGAGGTCGACGTACCACTGCAGTCGCGTCTCGATCCAGTACTTGTGCCATTCCGGCGCGGTCTCCGGCTCGACGAAGAACTCCATCTCCATCTGCTCGAACTCGCGGGTGCGGAAGATGAAGTTGCCCGGGGTGATCTCGTTGCGGAAGCTCTTGCCGATCTGGCCGATGCCGAACGGCGGCTTCTTGCGCGCGGTGGTGACCACGTTGGCGAAGTTCACGAAGATGCCCTGAGCGGTCTCCGGGCGCAGGTAGTGCAGACCCTCCTCCGACTCGATCGGTCCGAGGTAGGTCTTGAGCATCATGTTGAAGTCGCGCGGCTCGGTCCACTGCCCCTTGGTGCCGCAGTCGGGGCAGACGATCTCGTCCATGGACACGGTGTCTGGATCCACGGCGGTGTCGCGCGTACTCTTCTTCGCCGCGTACGCCTCCTGCATGTGGTCCTGGCGATGACGCTTGTGGCAGTTCAGGCACTCCACCAGCGGATCGTTGAACACTTCGACGTGACCGGAGGCCACCCACACCTGGCGCGGCAGGATGATCGCGCTGTCCAGGCCGACGACGTCGTCGCGGCCGGTGATCATCGACTTCCACCACTGGCGCTTGATGTTCTCTTTCAGCTCGACACCGAGTGGGCCGTAATCCCACGCGGACTTGGTGCCGCCGTAGATTTCTCCGGACTGGAAGACCAGGCCGCGGCGTTTCGCCAGGTTCGCAACGGTGTCGATGATGGATGCCACGGTGCATCAGAGTAGCGACCAGCGCGCCGGCAGCGATAATCCGCCGCGGCCGGCGGAGCGGTTGACATGCAATATCGCGCATGTATCCTGGCCCGTAATGGAAACGATTTCCAATTTCACGGCGAATCACCACGACGACGCACGCGGGCACAGCACCGCGCCGGCGCCGGAGTTGCCCTCGCGCGAGGTCCTCGACACCGCGGGCGAGCTGTTGCGCGCGCTGGCCGCCCCGTTGCGGATCGCGATCGTGCTGCAGCTGCAGCAGTCGGCGCGCTGTGTGCACGAACTGGTCGACTCGCTCGACGTGCCGCAACCGCTGGTAAGCCAGCATCTGCGGATCCTCAAGCAGGCCGGAGTGGTGTCCAGCGAGCGCGCGGGACGTGAAGTGCTCTACCAGTTGGTCGACCACCATCTCGCCCACATCGTCGCCGACGCCGTCGCCCACGCCGGCGAGGACCACCGGTGACCGGCGCGGTCCGGTCCACCCGGCAGCGTGCGGCCATCGCCGACCTGCTCAACGAGACCGACGGATTCCGCTCGGCCCAGGAACTGCACGACGAGCTGCGCCGCCGCGGCCAGGGCATCGGACTGACCACGGTGTACCGCACCCTGCAGTCGATGGCCAACACCGGCAACGTCGACACGTTGCGCACCGACACGGGAGAGTCGGTCTACCGGCGATGCTCCGAGGACCACCACCACCATCTGGTGTGCCGGGCCTGCGGCGCGACCGTCGAGATCTCCGGCGGCCAGGTCGAGGTCTGGGCTGCCGACGTGGCACGTGAGCACGGTTTCTCCGACGTCAGCCACACGATCGAGATCTTCGGCATGTGCCGCGGCTGCGGCGACGAGGCCAACTGATCCGACTTTCCGCGTATGAAGCGTGGCGGCGATCGCAGGGACAATTTTTCGCCACAGCGCTTCACACGCGGCACGCGCTAAGCCCGATCGCGCACCAGCTCGAGCACTGCGTGCTCGGTCAGCGGCGCCAACTCGACGTCACCGGGCGCGTGGGGGTCGATCCAGGTCATCTCGTCGATCTCGGCCTGCGGCCGCGGCTCGCCGTCCAGGCTCACCCGGTAGAGCCACGCATCGACCACGTGGCCGGGTTCATTGGCGGCGGGTGCGGTGAAGTGGCCGAGTTCTTCGGCCGCCGAAACATCAAAACCGACGCCGAGCTCCTCGCGAACCTCCCGGGCCAACGCCTCGATCGGCTGCTCCCCCGGCTCGATCTTTCCGCCGGGCTGCATGAACGCCGTCGTACCGCGTTTGCGGACCACGAGTAGCCGGTTGTCCTCACCGAGCACCACGGCCGCGACGATGCGGATGACCGGCCGGCTCACGACATCAGGTCCCGACGCACGTCGGCGCCGGTGGCCAGGACCATGAGGATCAGGGTGCGCAGTGCGTCGTCGGTGAGCCCGGCCGCCGGGAAGTTGTAGCGCAGCATCACGTCGGCCACCTTCTTGGCCGGCCGCTTACGTGCCGCACCTTTGGGCGTCGCGCCGTTGGTGGGAGTGTCGACCAGCTTCTCCACCAACACCACGGTGCCCAGCATGGTCTTACTGGCATGGTCGGACACGCGTTCGCGAATCTTGTTGTCAAGCGGCAGATCCCATGCCAACGGCTGAGTCAGCGAGACCATCTCCAGGTCCTCGGCGATGGCCACGACCCGCACCGAGGCCACCGAACCGTCGACCGTCACGGTCAGCGCGTCGTCGTCTTCCTCGACGACCGACATCACCTCGCCGAGCGCCGAGGACAACTGCTGCAGGAGGCCGGGCATGTCAGGCCCTGCCGAAGCGACGGTTGCGGTTCACGTACTCCTCGCAGGCCGCCCACAGGTCGCGTCGGTCGTAGTCCGGCCACAGCTTGTCCTGGAACACGAACTCGGCGTACGCCGACTGCCACAGCAGGAAGTTGCTGGCCCGCTGCTCCCCCGACGTCCGGATGAACAGATCCACGTCTGGGATGTCGGGGCGGTGCAGATGCTTGGCGAAGGCCGCCTCGGTGATCCGGCTCGGGTTGATCTTGCCCTCGGCAGCTTCGGTGGCCAGCGCCTGCGCGGCCTCGACGAGTTCGGTGCGACCGCCGTAGTTGACGCAGTAGTTGACCGTGATGACGTCATTACCGACGGTCATCTGCTCGGCGATGTCGAACTCTTTGATGACGCTGCGCCACATCTTGGGCCGCGACCCCACCCAGCGCATGTTCACGCCCATGGCGTTGAGATTCTCCCGGCGGCGACGCACCACTTCCCGGTTGAACCCCATCAGGAACCGGACCTCTTCGGCGCTGCGCTTCCAGTTCTCGGTGGAGAAGGCGTAGACGCTCAAGTGTTTGATGCCCAGTTCGATGGCACCGCAGGTGATGTCGATCAGCACGGCCTCGCCCATCTTGTGGCCCTCGGTGCGGCCGAGACCACGCTGGGTGGCCCATCGACCGTTGCCGTCCATCACCACGGCGACGTGGTTGGGTACCTGATCCGCCGGGATGCGAGGCGCGACGGCCTTGGACGTGTGTTGGGGCGGGCGGGCGAAGCGGCCGTTGGTGCCGGCCGGAATCTCGGGGAAGACGACGGGCCAGGTCGAGGTGTCCGGAAAGACCGGATAGTCCTCAGGCGCCGGGGGCAGCTGTGGGTAGGTTGTTTTGCCCTGCTTGTCCCGCTTCAAAGCCATGGGTCATATCCTGCCTGACCAGCGTGGCGCGCTGCTCGGCGACTGTCCGATCGATCCGGTACACCCGCTCGACCAGAGGCAATGTCCGCAGCTGGCGCTCCAGGTGCCACTGCAGGTGCGCGGCGATCAGCCCGCTGGCCTGGCTGCGATGCGTCGATGAGGACGCCTCGGCGTACTCCCAGTCACCCTCGTGCAGCGCCGACATCAGTTCCAGCACGGGTTGGGGCGGAGTACTGGATCCGCTGGGCCGGCAGTGCACGCACACACTGCCGCCGGCGGCGACGTGAAATGCCCGGTGCGGGCCCGGCGTGGCGCAGCGGGCGCACTCGGTCAGCGCCGGCGCCCACCCGGCGATCGTCATCGCCCGCAGCAGATAGGAGTCGAGCACCAACTCGCGGGCCCGGCGACCGTCGGCGACGGCCCTCAGTGCGGCCACCGTGAGCCGGTGCAGGTCGGGCATCGGTGCCCGCTCCTCCCCGGCCAGCCGCTCGGCGGTCTCCAGCATCGCGCACGCACTCGTGTAGCGGCCGTAGTCACTGACGATGTCGGCGGCGAACGCGTCGATGGCCTGCACCTGGGTGACGATGTCGAGGTTGCGCCCCGGATGCAGCTGCACGTCGATATGGGCAAACGGCTCCAGCCGCGCGCCGAACTTGCTGCGGGTACGCCGAACGCCCTTGGCCACCGCGCGCACCAAACCATGGTCGCGGGTGAGCAGGGTGACAATCCGGTCGGCCTCGCCGAGCTTGTGCTGGCGCAGCACCACCGCCCGGTCCCGGTACAGCCGCATCGTGACAGTGTCGCACCATGGCCGGACAGGTTCCGTTACGCATCGCCGATATCCTCGAAAGTGATGGCCAAATCTGCGACTTCTGCTCCTTTTTCCCGCAAGCCCCCCGCCCGGTTCCCCACCCTGACCAATCAGCTCTATCAACTCGCCAGCGGCGCAGTCACTTCTGAGCAACTGGTACAGGAGTCGCTGCACGCCATCACCGCGAGCCAGTCCACCCTCAACGCATTCCGCGTCGTGCTGACCGAGCAGGCGCTGGCCGACGCCGCCAAGGCCGACACGGCTCGCGCAGCCGGCAAACAACTCCCACTGCTGGGAATCCCCATCGCGGTCAAGGATGACGTCGACGTCGCCGGGGTGCCCACCCGGTTCGGCACCGACGGCTCTACCCGCGTCGCCACCGACGACGCCGAGGTGGTGCGCCGGCTGAAGGCTGCCGGCGCGGTGATCGTCGGGAAGACCAATACCTGCGAGCTCGGACAGTGGCCGTTCACCGGCGGGCCGGGGTTCGGCCATACCCGCAACCCGTGGTCGCGCAAGCACAGCCCGGGCGGATCCTCCGGCGGCAGTGCCGCGGCCGTCGCCGCGGGCCTGGTGGCCGCGGCCATCGGATCCGACGGCGCGGGCAGTGTCCGCATCCCCGCCGCGTGGACGCATCTGGTCGGCATCAAGCCGCAGCGCGGACGCATCTCCACCTGGCCTCTGCCCGAGGCGTTCAACGGCATCACCGTCAACGGGGTGCTGGCTCGCACCGTCACCGATGCGGCCCTCGTGCTCGACGCCGCATCCGGTAACGCCGACGGTGATCTGCACAAGCCCGCGCCGATACAGGCCGCGGAACACGTCGGCCGCGCCCCCGGGCCCCTGCGGATCGCGATGTCGACGAAGTTCCCGTTCACCGGCTTCCGGGCCACACTGCACCCAGAGATTCGCAAGGCGCTGCAGACCACCGCCGACCACCTCGGTCAGCTCGGTCACACCGTGGAGGAAAAAGACCCCAACTACAGCCTGCGGATGTCCTGGGACTTCCTGGCCCGCTCCACCTCCGGCCTTCTGGACTGGGCCGACCGCCTGGGCGACGTGGTCTACGACGAGCGCACCGCCACCAACATGAGGATCGGCCGGCTGCTGTCACAGGACATTCTGCGCAAGGCCCGGGCACACGAGGTCGCCGCGCAGCGCCGCATCTCCTGGATCTTCAACCTCGTCGACGTCATCATCGCGCCGACCACGGCCCAACCACCACCGCTCACACACGAATTCGACCGCCGCGGTTGGTCTGCCACCGAACGCGCCTCGATCGCCGCCTGCCCGGTGACCTGGCCGTGGAACCTGCTGGGCTGGCCCTCGATCAACGTGCCCGCCGGCTTCACCTCCGACGGGCTGCCGATCGGCGTCCAACTGATGGGGCCGGCCGACAGTGAGCCGTTGCTGATCTCGCTGGCCGCCGAACTGGAGGCGATCACCGGCTGGGCCGCCGAGCAACCCGACATCTGGTGGACCGCCCCGTCGCAGACCGATGCGTCCCAGGCTGCCGCCGCGATCAACGCGCTCGACGGGTAGTTCGAAGGGCGAGGGCTCAGAAGCCCAGCCGGCCCAGCTGCTTCGGATCGCGCTGCCAGTTCTTGGCGATCTTGACCCGCAGGTCGAGGTAAACCTTTGTGCCGAGCAGCTTTTCGATCTGGGTGCGGGCGGCCGTGCCGACCTCGCGAAGGCGCGCCCCGCCCTTGCCGATCACGATGCCCTTCTGGCTGTCACGCTCGACGTAGAGGATCGCGTGGACGTCGATCAGATCGTCACGGCCTTCTCTCTCTTCGACTTCCTCGATGACAACAGCCAGCGAGTGCGGCAGCTCGTCACGCACACCTTCCAGTGCGGCCTCGCGGATGAGCTCGGCCATCAACACTTCCTCGGGCTCGTCGGTGAGCTCGCCGTCCGGGTAATAGGCAGGCCCCGGCGGCAGTTTGGAGACGAGGACATCGGTGAGCACATCGAGTTGTTCGCCCGCGGTGGCCGAGACCGGCACGATGTCGGCATCCGGCCCCAGGAGTTCGCTTACGGCCATCAGCTGTTCGGCGACACGATCCTTGGGCACCTTGTCGATCTTGGTGACGACGGCAATCAGGGTGGTCCTCGGCGCCACAGCGCGGATCTGCTGATAGATCCAGCGGTCCCCTGGGCCGATGCGCTCATCGGCCGGAATGCACAGACCGATCACGTCGACCTCGGAGTAGGTGTCCTTGACCAGGTCGTTGAGCCGTTGCCCGAGCAGGGTGCGCGGACGGTGCAGGCCGGGGGTGTCGACCAGGATGATCTGGAAGTCGTCGCGGTGCACGATGCCGCGGATGGTGTGCCGGGTGGTCTGCGGGCGGTTCGAGGTGATCGCGACCTTCTGGCCCACCAACGCATTCGTCAGGGTCGACTTGCCGGTGTTGGGCCTGCCGACGAAACAGACGAAGCCGGAACGGAATTCGGTCATGATGGGTTTCCCGCCCGATCGGTGACGATCACCGCGGCGTCCGAGGACAGCTCCCGCACCGCGGCGACACCTGCGTCGTCGGCGGAGCCGCCGACCAGCACCGCGGCCTCGATTCCGGTGGCACCGCTGGACACCGCAGCGGCCACTGCCGCCTGCAGGGCGGTCAATTGCAGCGCCGCGAGGGTCACCGGGGCGCCGGCGTAGGTGCGACCGTCCTGGTCGCGTACCGCCGCACCGGCGGGGGCCTCGGCGCGGCCCATCGCGCCGCGGGCCAGCACGACGAGCTTGCTGTCTTCCGCGTCGAGCTCAGTCATCGCTCTCCTTGTTCGTCGGTTCGGCCGGGGCGACCAGAACTGTGCCGATCCGCACCCGACCACGGTGGTCGGAACCGCCCTCGGCGCGTAACCGTAGACCGTCCCAGGTGACTTCGGCGCCGGGCAGCGGCACCCGACCCAGTTCGAAGGCGACCAGGCCACCGACGGTGTCGACGTCGAGATCCTCGTGGGGCTCCATTTCGTAGAGCTCGCAGAGGTCTTCGAGCGGCAGCCGCGCCGACACGCGGTACCGGCGCTCACCCAGGTCCTCCACCGGAACGACCTCGCCGGCGTCGTACTCGTCGACGATCTCGCCCACGATCTCTTCGAGCACGTCCTCGATGGTGACCAGGCCGGCGATCGCGCCGTACTCGTCGACCAGCAGCGCCATGTGGTTGCGGTCGAGCTGCATCTCCTTGAGCAATTCGTCCAGCGGCTTGGAATCCGGGACGAACACCGCCGGGCGCATCACTTGCGCCACGTTGGTGTCACGACCTCCGTTGGTCGAGTAATAGGTCTGCTGGACAAGGTCTTTCAGGTAGACGACGCCGACGATGTCGTCGACGTTCTCACCGATCACCGGGATGCGGGAATGCCCGCTGCGGACCGCCAATGACGTCGCCTGGCCTGCCGACTTGTCGCTCTCGATCCACACCATCTCGGTACGCGGCACCATGACCTCACGGGCCGGCGTGTCGCCGAGTTCGAACACCGACTGGATCATCCGGCGCTCCTCGTCGGCGACGACGCCGCGCTGCTGGGCCAGGTCGACGACCTCCCGCAACTCGATCTCGGACGCGAACGGGCCGTTGCGAAAACCGCGGCCGGGAGTCAAGGCGTTACCGATCAACACCAGAAGGCGGCTGATCGGAGTGAGCAGCACCGAGATCGCCTGCAGCGGCAACGCCGACATCAGCGCGATGGAATAGGCGTTCTGCCTGCCGACCGTGCGCGGGCCGACACCGATGGCCACGAAACTCGTCACCACCATGATCGCGGCAGAAGCCACCAGACCCCATCCGACACCGAGATGCCCGTCCAGGAAGGACGCCAACAGCACGGTCGCGGTGATCTCGCACGTGATCCGAAGCAGTACAACAAGATTGATGTAGCGAGGCCGTTCAGCGACCACCCGGCTGAGCCGGGCCGCACCCGGACGTTCCTCGCGGACCAGTTCTTCGATGCGCGCGATCGACACGGTCGAGAGCGCGGCGTCGATGGCGGCGAACAGGCCACCGAACGCGACCAGCACCACGGCACCTAGCAGCGGAAGTAAGCCCGTCACGGTTCGTCGAAATATCGGGACTTGTCGAGCAGCCGCTGGTCCTTCTCGCTCTGCCGGTCGGCGTGGTACGCCTCGACCTGATCAGCTACCCACTCCTCGAGAAGCTGACGCTGCAGCGCGAACATCTCTTTTTCCTCGTCCGGCTCGGCGTGGTCGTAGCCGAGCAGATGCAGCACACCGTGAACGGTCAGCAGGGCCAACTCCTGACCGAGCGAGTGCCCCGCCTTGGCCGCCTGCTGCTCGGCGAACTCCGGGCACAACACGATGTCACCGAGCATGGCCGGTCCCGGCTCGGGCGCATCCGGCCGACCCCCGGGCTCCAGCTCATCCATCGGGAAACTCATCACATCGGTCGGACCGGGCAGGTCCATCCACCGCATGTGCAGGTCGGCCATCGCCGCGCTGTCCAGCAGCACCATGGACAGCTCAGCCGCCGGGTTCACATCCATCTTGGCGATGACGAAGCGTGCGACGCTGATCAGCTCGTCCTCGGACACATCGATGCCCGACTCGTTGGATACCTCGATGCTCATGATCGACGGGGCCGTCCGTTCGACGAACGGCGTTGGGCACGGTTGAGCAATGCCGGCTCCTCATGTCGGGCATAGGCGTCCACGATCTCGGACACCAGGCGGTGTCGGACCACGTCGGCACTGGTGAGTTCGGCGAAGTGGATGTCGTCGATACCGTCGAGGATGTTCATCGCCGCCCGCAGGCCGGAGGTGTTGCCGCCGGGCAGATCCACCTGCGTGATGTCGCCGGTGACAACGACTTTGGATCCGAACCCGAGACGGGTCAGGAACATCTTCATCTGTTCAGCGGTGGTGTTCTGCGCCTCGTCGAGGATGATGAACGCGTCATTCAGGGTGTTGTGGGTGAGAAGGAAATCCTCGGTGATGTAGAGCGAGTCCGCCGCCGCCACGCTGATGCAGACGGCTTCTTCGGTACCCTCCGGCTCGATCCGATCGATGAATCGCATTGGCCGACCACCACCGGTCTCGTCGTACTTCGCCGCCTTACGGGTCAGTCGGAACGGTGCCACACCTTCGGGCAGGCGAATATCGAGAATATGGGCATCACAACGATGATGAACCTCGCGCCCCCGGGCTAACCCGGGTTTACGCCCCGCAGCTTTCCGCGTCCGCACATAGACCACACCGCCCAGCGACTCGACGAGAAAGACGACGTCGTCACGCAACTGGTCGGACGCGGTCGTGTATTGGACACGACACGTCCGGCCGCCCTGTGTGACCGGACCTCCATCGGTATCGAGCAGACCCTGCAACACAGCCAAGCGGACTTCCGCCGTATTGAACAGGTAGTCCACCGGAACGAACTTGGTGTCCGATTTCTTGCCGGACAAGCCGAGCTGCCGCACGACACCGGTCACCGGGTTCTCGATCGTGACGACCTCGCCGGGCGTGGTGATCCGGTTCAGCACATAGTCGATGTCGGTCTTACGTCGCGCCGTGATGCCCGGTATCAGGCGTTCCAACGCGTCCGCCAACTCCGGATCTTTGGTCGCAAAGGTGGGCGTCGCTCGGCACGAGAAACATCCGTCACCCAGCAGCAGCCCAAGGGCATAGGGATCCATCGGCACGGACCGTCGCTCAAACTCCACCGGCGAGCTCAACAACGGAAGCTCGTATCGGTGGGCATGAGCCGCACGAAGATTCCCGATCATCTCTTTTGTCTCGAGCACGCGGGCCGGCTTGTTCCGGCGCCGGTCCGAAGCCGTGTACACCGCCCACAGGTGATCGCCGGATGCAAGGGTAGATGCACCGTCCTGGGTGAAGACCCGGTAGATCTCCTTGAAACCCTGAGGGTAGACACCCGTTACCTCTGTCGGTGACCCGTCAGAGCCGATCACGAAGTCGCCGACTTTCAGCTCGCCTATCGGACGGAATCCATTGGGCGTCAACACATTTGCGAACAACGGCTGCGCTCGTCCCCGCATATATGCCAGCGGCGCGACCTCGATTACCCCGGCGCTCATCAGCTTCGGAATGAGCTCGGGATCCATCATGTCGTGCAGTGCGTCGTACAGCGGCCGCAGGTACGGGTCGATCTTCTCGCTCAACGTGCCCGGCAGGAAGCCGAGGCGCTCACCTGCCTCCACCGCGGGGCGAGTCAGGATGATCCGGTTGACCTGCTTGGTCTGCAAGGCGCTAACCGCCTTGGCCATCGCCAGGTAGGTCTTGCCGGTACCGGCCGGGCCAATGCCGAACACGATGGTGTGCGCATCGATTGCGTCGACGTAGCGCTTCTGGTTCAGCGTCTTGGGCCGGATGGTCTTGCCGCGGCGGCTCAGGATGTCGAGCGTGAGCACCTCGGCCGGGGACTCGTCCTCGGCGCCGGTGAGGATGGCGACGCTGTGTCGCACCGCCTCGGGGGTCACCGCCTGGCCGCTGGAGGCTACGGCGATCAACTCGGCGACCACGCGCTCGGCTAGTGCCACGTCGGCTGGTTCGCCGGTGAAGGTGATCTCATTGCCGCGCGCGTGGATATCGGCAGTCAGAAGTCTTTCGAGTGCCCGCAGATTCTCATCAGCCGAGCCGAGCAGGCCCACGATGATGTCGGGCGGAACAGTGATGCTGCTGCGGACCGATTCCGATGCGGTGGCCGACGAGTCAGCGGTCGTGTCGCGGGGCGTCACGTGGAGTTTGTGCCTGCTTTCCGTGTTTTCCTGACGGCCGGCTGCCGTCGTACTGTGGCCAGTTTACCGCTGGTCAACGACACGCCCCAATGGTTAAGCGGGCTGACGCCGATCAGAGCTGCGCGGTTAGCGGCCCCGGCTGGCCGGCCGGGTGAACGCGCAGGTCAACCGGCGAATTCCGTCATCTTTGCCTCCACCTCGGTGCCATCCGGCTCTCCGTAGAGCTTGTCGGGAACCCAGTCGAAGAAACTGACCGACGGGCACTCACCGGCCGGGCCGTCCACCGTGCCCAGGCTTTTGATGAACCTACCGGTCCTGGCTTCACGGACCTCGATCTCGTACTGGACGGAGTAATGGTCGATGGTGACCGGCTTGTCCCACGCACTCGACTCGCACTGCCCCGATTTCACCTCGGTGTCGGTTTTGCGTGACAGGCAGGCGACAATGTTGATCTCCGACAGCTCCTCACCACGCTGGTCGGCAACCTCGTACCACGAACCATCCTGCATGCCCTGGAAAAACCCGATGTATTTGTACGGCTGGGCATAGGACGCGGCGTTGCTGACCGAGCCGTCCTTACACACGATCTTGAAATCGCTCGGCCATTCGGCCGTCGTCGGGTTCGCCGCGCGTTGTTCATCGCTCACTGCACCGTTTCCGCTCTTTGACATCTTCACGATGAGCAGCAAGGCACCGAACGCAGCGATGACGGCAACCACCACGACGCCGACGATGAGTCCCGAACGACTCGACGGAGGCGGAGGCGGAGGAACTTGCCATGGCTGCCCCTGATAGGGCGCCCAGTGCGGCTGCTGTTGCCCGTATGGGGGCTGCTGCCCGAAGGGGGGCTGACCGTACGGCGGCGGGCCTTGCGGCGGAAAACTCACCAGTGGAGCGTAATGCCCGGCCGGGCTGACCGTCGGCGCTAAATCGCCCAGCGTCCCGTCAGCGCACCGATCGCGCCCAGCGCGACGGCCGCAGCCGTCGACGTCCGCAGGACGGTCGGGCCCAACCGGACAGCTTTCGCGCCGGCTGCGGCAAAAGCGGCGATCTCTTCGTCGGCGATGCCGCCTTCGGGCCCGACGATCAGCATCAGTGAACTCGCCTGGGCCAGAGGCAGTTCGGCCAGCGGTTCGGTGGCGGATTCGTGTAGTGCGAGCACCACTGCCCCGGCGGACACGGCGTCGGCCACGCGCCGGGTCAGCGCTGCCGTCGAGACCACGCCCTCGACGGACGGAATGTAAGGACGGCGGGACTGCCGGGCCGCGGAGCGAACCACCGCTTCCCAGCGGCGCAGGCCCTTGTCCACCTTCGGGCCTTCCCAGCGGGCCACACACCGAGTTGCCTGCCAGGCGACGAACCCGTCGGCGCCGGCCTCGGTCGCCAGCTCGACGGCCAGCTCGGAACGATCGGACTTGGGCAGCGCCTGCACCACGGTGACACTCGGGCGTGCGGCCGCGATGTCGACCCGCTCGGTCACCCGCGCCGACAACCAGCCCTTGGCGGTGTCCTCGACGACACAGTGGGCAAGTGTTCCGGCACCGTCGCTCAGGTCTATCGGTTCGCCGACCCGGATGCGTCGGACGTTGGACGCGTGAAAGCCCTCGTCGCCGTCGACGACGGCGAGCTCCCCCGCGCCCGGTAGCGCGTCGACGTAGAAAAGCGCTGAGCTCACGTAACAGCCCGCGGCGTCAGCGGCCGGTGAACGTCTCGCGCAACCGGCTGAACAAACCGCTGGAACTCGCGGAGGACTGCGTCGAACGCACCTCCGTGACGTCGCGGGCGCGGTTCTCCTTCAGCTTGCGCAGCAGGTCGGTATCGGTGCTGTCGAGCCTCGACGGCACCACCACCTCGATGTGGGCATGCAGGTCACCGCGGACCCCGGACCGCAGATGCGGCATACCGTGCCCACGCAGTGTGGTCACCGCACCGGGCTGGGTACCGGCGGGCACGGTCAGTTCGGTGGCCCCGTCGAGGATCGCGTCGACGGTGACCGTGGTGCCGAGCGCAGCGTCCACCATCGGCACCGAGATCGTGCAGTGCAGGTCATCGCCGTCACGGACGAACGTCTCGTGCTGCTTCTCGTGGACCTCGACGTACAGATCGCCTGCCGGCCCGCCGCCCGGTCCGACCTCACCCTGGGCAGCCAGTCGCACCCGCATGCCGTCGCCGACCCCGGCCGGGATCTTGACGCTGATCTCACGGCGGGCACGCACCCGGCCGTCGCCACCGCAGCGGTTGCACGGATCGGGGATGACCTCACCGATACCCCCACACACGGGACACGGGCGGGTCGTCATCACCTGTCCCAGCAGCGAGCGCTGCACGGTCTGGATCTCGCCGCGGCCATCGCAGGTGTCGCAGGCGACCGGCTTGGAATTGCCGTTGGTGCCCTTGCCCTGACACAGGTCGCACAGGACCGCGGTGTCCACGGCAACCTGCTTGGTCACGCCGGTGGCGCACTCCGCGAGGTCCAACCGCATGCGCAGGAGTGAATCGGCGCCGGGCCGGACCCGGCCGATCGGTCCGCGCGACGAGGTGCCGCCACCGAAGAACGCCTCGAACACGTCGCCGAGCCCGCCGAACCCGCTGAACCCACCGGGCGCGCCGCCGACCGACTCCATCGGGTCGCCGCCCATGTCCACGATGCGTCGCTTCTCCGGATCCGACAGCACCTCATAGGCGACCTGGATCTCGGTGAACCGGCTCTGGGCTTCTTCGTCGGGATTGACGTCGGGATGCAGCTCACGCGCCAAACGCCGATAGGCACGTTTGATCTCTGAATCGCTCGCACCTTTGCTCACTCCGAGCAAGCCGTAATAATCGCGTGCCACGCTGACCTTGCCTGACCTTTCTGTGCCGGATCGACCGGCTGCCTTACCGAGTACCTAGGACTTCGCCGATATAAAGAGCAACCGCCGCAACATTGGCGATCGTTCCCGGGTAGTCCATTCGGGTGGGACCGACCACACCCATTCCGCCGTACACCTTGCCCGAGCTGCCGTACGTGGTGCTCACCACCGACGTTCCCAGCATCTGCTCGGCCTCGGTCTCATGACCGATCCGCACGGTTACCTTGCCCGCTTCCTGCTGGGCCGCCAACAGCCGCAGTACTACCACCTGCTCTTCGAGCGCCTCCAGCACCGACCGCAGCGATCCGCCGAAATCGGCGGTGTTGCGGGTCAGGTTGGCGGTGCCGCCCAGCAGCAGTCGTTCTTCGGTGTGCTCGACGAGCGTCTCGACCAGAACTGTCGCCGATCGGCCGACGGCATCAGCCAGTGCGCCGTGGCCGTTGAGGTGAGTGGCCAGATCGCTCACCGCGATCGACGCCGCTGTCAGTGGCTTGCCCTCCAGCGCCTGCCCCAGCATCTCGCGCAGTTTCGACAGCTCATGCTCGTCGATGGCATCGCCGAGTTCCACGATGCGCTGATCCACCCGGCCCGAATCGGTGATGACCACCAGAAGCAACCGGGCCGGCGTCAGTGCCACCACCTCGAGGTGGCGCACGGACGACGTCGAAAGCGTCGGGTACTGCACGATCGCGACCTGCCGGGTCAGCTGCGCCAGCAGGCGCACCGCGCGCCGCAGCACATCGTCCAGGTCGACCCCGGACTCCAGGAAGGACAGGATCGCCCGGCGCTCCGATGAGGACAGCGGCTTGACGTTGTCGATCCGGTCGACGAACTCGCGGTAGCCCTTCTCGGTGGGCACCCGGCCCGAGCTCGTGTGCGGCTGGGTGATGTAGCCCTCGGCTTCGAGCACCGCCATGTCATTGCGGACCGTGGCGCTCGATACGCCGAGGTTGTGACGGTCCACCAGCGTCTTGGAGCCGATCGGCTCCTTGGTGGCCACGAAGTCGGCGACGATGGCGCGTAGCACCTCGAAACGACGCTCGTCGGCACTCCCCACCTGTTCACCTACCCTTCGCAGCAGCGACGTGCATTTAGCTCGGTTCATTTTACTGACCAGCAGCAGGTTTACCGATTCTGCGGTGACAGGTCCACACCAGCACGCCGGGCGACACCGGCGCGGGCGCTTACCCACAAGCGTATTAACCTAGGCAACTATGCCGATGGCAACACCGCGCGCTACTGCGACGGAGGCGGGCCGGCGATGATCTTCAAGGGCGTCCAAGAGGGCAAACCGTACCCGGAGCACGGGCTCTCCCACCGGGACTGGTCCCGCATCCCGCCGCGGCAGCTGCGCCTCGATGAGCTGGTCACGACCACCACGGTGCTCGCCCTTGATCGGTTGCTGTCCGAAGACTCGACCTTCTACGGCGACCTGTTTCCGCACGCGGTGAAGTGGCGCGGCGACATCTACCTGGAAGACGGACTGCACCGGGCCGTGCGTTCGGCCCTGCGGAACCGCACCATCCTGCATGCCCGGTTGTTCGACATGGACGCGCTCGCCCCGAACCCGGTGTGAGTCCAGTTACCCGCTAGCCGGCCAGCGCCTCACGCAGGCTGCGGGGCCGGATGTCGGGCCAGTTCTGCTCGACGTAGCTCAGGCACTCGGCCCGACCGGCCGCACCGAAGACCACCTGCCAGCCTGCGGGCACCTCGGCGAATGCCGGCCACAGGCTGTGCTGGTCCTCATCGTTGACCAGTACGCAGAACGCGCCGTTCTCGTCATCGAACGGATTGGAACTCATCGAGTCTCCTCATCGAGGGGTGGACCAGGTTCGCACCCAGTACCCGGTCGGACAACAGGCCGAGACAGCTCAGGTTCGGGAAGCCGGGGCCCTGGGTGAGGCCGGCCAGTCCCGGCAGGAACAACTTGGGGAACACATCGGTCAGTGCCAGGTCATGGCCGATGTGCTCCTGCAGCGAATCACTGCTCAGCGGACCGCCGAGGCCGAGCTCGAGCAGGTCGAGCGCGTCCTGGCTGAACAACGGGGCGAACCACAACGCGTCGGCACCGGACCCGTCGATCACGAGGTCGAAGCCGTGGACTGTCTCGACCGCTTCGCCGCCGGTGTTGGTCGACAGCGTCAGACGGATCCGCTCGTCGCGGGCCACTGCATGTGCGACCCGGCCCCGCAGGTGGCGGATCCGGTCGTCGGCCAGCAGGGCGTCCTGCACCCGCGCCGAGAACACCCCACGATCGGTGCGGGCCAGGGCATCCCGACGCTCTGCCATGGTCAGCCCGGTCCATCCGGTCGGATCCGAGAACAGGGTGTTCTCGAAGAATCCCTCACCGCGGGTGAACAGGGTGACCGTCGGCGAGATCACGGTGATTGTCGAAACCCGGTGGCGGAAAAGCTCATTGAGCATCGAAGCGGCCGTCTCGCCGCCTCCGATCACGGCGACTCGCTCCGCGGTGATCATCTCGTGCTTGCCGGCCTGATGCCAGAACTGGGCGATCGACATCACCCGGGGATTACCGGGCAGCACCGAACGTTCGGCCTGACCGGGTCCGGTGATCATCAGGCCGTCGGCGGTGACGGAGTCCTCGGCGGTGCGCAGCACCCAGCGGTGCGCACCTGTCGAACTACCGGCACCGCCGGCGTCACCGTCGACCGAGATCTGTTCCACCTCACCGAGAACCACGTTCATCCCGACGTCCTCGGCCACCCAGCCCAGATACTGGCTCCAGCGCCGGTGGGTCGGTGCGGGCCGGCCGCGGTCGACCCATTCGGCGAATCCGCCTGTGGCGATCAGGTAGGCCTGCCAACTGTGCCGGGTCATCCGTTCGTCGAGTTCGGCGTTACGCCGCGACACCAGAGATGACCGGTAGGGGAAACCGACGTCCTTCTCGGGACCGGTGCCGAGGCGATGGTTGCCATCGGTCCAACCACCGACGGCCTGCCAGTTGGCGGCCACCCCGGCACGTTCGACGACGACGACCTCGGGGGCCGGCGCGCCCATCGCGCGCAGTTCGGCGGCCTTGGCCGCCACCGCGATGGCCTTGGGACCGGCACCGATGACGGCCAGGGTGGGGGCCGATGGGGTACTCATGGGGTCACCTCTCGCAACACCTCTCGTAACGCGTCCAACCACATCTCCTGCAGGGTGGCGATGTCCTCGGCGGACAGAATGTCGGGCACGGTCCGCCACTGGGTGCCGAGCACGGCCGACCCGTCGCGGTCGATCACCGCGGCCATGATCGTCAGCTCATGGCGCACAGCGACATTCGGTTCCGGAATCGGGGTTACGCCGGTCACCAACGACCGGTCCTGCAGCAGGGCGTGATCGGATGCATCCAGTTCGATCCGGCCCAGATAGTTGAGCAGTACCTGCGGATCCCGATGAGAACCCAGTCGTTCGGCGGTGTCGTCGCGCAGGTAACGCAGCAGCCCGTAGTCGATGGCATCGCCGGGGATCGCCGCCACCTGCGCGGCCACCCCGTGGGCGTCATCGGCACTCAGACGCAAAGGGTAGATCATGCTGAGCAGCCCGGCGGTATCGCCGGTGTCCACCTCGTCGTGGTCCGACACCACCGCATCCGACCTGCCGTGGGTCTCCATCGCCAACAGTGGCGCCGAGGTCGGCTGGCCGCGGTGGCGGCGCCAATCGGTCAGCGCCCGAGCGGTTGCCGCGGCCAGCACCTCGGTCACCGGCACTGCGCCGGTGAGCAGTCGGGCCGTCACGTCGGGTTCGGCGAAGGCCATCTTGACGGTCACACCGGCCATCCGGTCGGAGGCCGGATCGACCCGGCGCGCCCCGATGTCCGGGTCGTCACCATCGAACTGCCGCTCCCAGAAGCCGCAGGTGTCGAGCGTGGCAGCGCGCTCGGACAGCAGCCGGGACCACTGCCGTAGCGAGGTATGTTCCCTCACCGGCAGCGGTTTTCTCCCGGAAGCCAGTGCATGCCAGGCATTTTCGAGCTCACCGACCAGGATCCGCCACGATGCGGGGTCCAGTGCCAGCACATGGGCGGTGAGGATCAGCAGCCCACCCTGCGTCTGCGGGTGATGCAGCCACACCGCATCGAGCATCGACCCGTTCTCAGGATCGAGGCGTTGCACCGAGAGGTCGGCCTGTTCGGCCACCGCGGCATCGAGCTCACCCGAGCCGGTCGCCTCCGAGAGCACCTCACCGCGCTCATGAGGGACGAGCGTCAGGGTCTCCAGGTCCAAACGGGTGCGCAGCACCTCATGTCCGTCGATCACATTGCGCAGCAGGGTTTCCAGCTGAGCCCGGGTGATCCCGCCGGGCAGCCGGAACACCTCGGTCTGGGCCAGCCGACGAGGGTCGCCGTACTGGTACAGCCAGCGCCCATTGGGCAGCAGCGGGATCGGGGTGGTTTCGGGTACGGCGTGGTCGGCCGCATCTCGGTCCTGCGCGACGGCGTCGGCATCGGCATCGATCGCGGCCGCGAGCTCGCGGACCGTCGCACAATCCAGCATCAGGCGGGCACGCAAGGCCACGCCACGGCGCCGCACAGCCTGCACCACCGACAGGGCCACGATGCTGTCCAGCCCGAGATCGAGGAAGTCGGCGGTGACGTCCACGCCCGCGCCGTCAGTAGTCCCCAGCACCTCGGACAGCACCTGAGCCAGCAGCCGCTCGGTGTCGGTGGCGGGGTGCTCGGCCCCTTCGGAGCGGCCGCCGGTACCCAGCGCCGCCAGCGCAGCGTCGTCGACCTTGCCGTTGGTGGTCAGTGGAATCTCGTCGACTGCCACGATGTGGTGGGGCACCAGATGCCTTGGCAGGGTGTCGGTCAGCATCCCCCGCAACTCGGTGACCGGGGTGTCGGTGACCACATACGCGATCAGGCGCGGCCCGCTGCGGTGCTGCCGTACCGCCACATGGGCATGCCGCACCCCGGGATGGGCGTGCAGCGTCGCGGCCACCTCCCCGGGCTCCACCCGAAAACCACGGATCTTGACCTGATCGTCGCTGCGGCCGAGAAACTCGAGGGCATTCGAGTCGACCCGTCGGCGCACCACGTCACCGGTGCGGTACATCCGGGCACCCGGCGTGAACGGATCGGCGACGAACCGTCCGGACGTCTCCCCTGGCCTGCCGAGGTAGCCGCGGGTCAATTGGCCACCGGCCAAATACAGTTCGCCGCACACGCCGTCAGGGACCGGGCGGAGCCAGCCGTCGAGGACGTAAGCCGCGGTCGACTCTGTGGGACGTCCGATACCGGGCTGCGGATATTCGGCAATCGACGCGACGACGGCTTCCACCGTGGTCTCGGTCGGGCCGTAACAGTTGTGGGCCGACATCCAGGTGCGCTCGCATTCGGCCTGGATCCCCTGCCAGGTGACGGTGTCGATGGCCTCGCCGCCGAGCGCCAGCACCGCCAACGGCACCTGGGTGAGCAGGCCGGCGGCCCGCAGGGATGCGAACATCGACGGCGTGGTGTCGATCATGTCGATGGCGAAGCGCCCGATGGTCTCCACCAGAGCCTCGGCGTCGCGCTGCACCTCGTCGGAGACGATGTGCACGGTGTGCCCGTCGAGCAGGGCTGCCAGCGGCTGCCAAGCCGCATCGAACGTGAACGACCACGCGTGGGCGACGCGCAGCGGACGACCGAGGCGCTCGGCCGCCGGCCGCAGCACCTGACGGGCATGGTCGGCGCAATAGGCCAGCAGCGCCTGATGGGTTCCGATGACGCCCTTGGGTTTTCCGGTCGTCCCCGAGGTGAACACGATGTAGGCGCCCTGCTCGGGATACACCGGTGCGGGCCGGTAGTCGGTGTCCGCTCCGGAATCGACAGATGCCAGCAGGGTTTCGTCGACGACCAGCGCGTGACGGCCTGAGCCGATCTGGCGGAGGATCTCGGCAACCCGCTCGTCGGGCATGGCCGGATCCAGTGGCACGATCAGCGCGCCCGCCTTGAGCACCGCGAGCATCGCCACCACGTAGTCGGGCCCACGTCGCAACCGGATCGGGACCGGAATCTCGACGGACACGCCACGGCGGACCAGCTCGGCAGCCAGGCGGTCGGCCGCCTCGTCGAGTTCGCGATAGCTGAGCTCTCCCCCGTCCCAGCTCAGTGCCACCGAACCGAGGCGCTCGGCGGCGGTCTCGCTGAAACTGGTGTGGAAACCACCGTCGCGCTGGGTGATCGGTGGCGCACCGACGGGCCGAGGCTCGTCATCGAGGGTGACCGCTACTTCGCGCAGCGGACGCTCCCAGCTGTCCAACAGCCGCTGGACCACGGTCAGCACCCGCAGTCCCAGAGCCCGCGGATCGAGCTGTCCCAGTGCCCCGTCGAGGGTTTCGACGAGCACCGTGAGCCGGCCATGGGTCGGATGCGCGGCGATGGTGACCGGGAAGTGGGACAGGCTCTCCAACGCCGCGGGCCGCAACACGGCCTCACCGAGAGCGAACTCGTCGCTGCCGACCAGCCCCCCGGGCGGGAAGTTCTCGTAGACGAGCAGCGTGTCGTACAGCTCGCCGATCCCACCGAGTGAACGCAACTCGGTGTGGCTGAGGTAGCTGTGCTCGCGCAGCTCGGCGGCTTCGCGTTGCAGCGCCAGGCACTGACCGCCGACAGGAAGGCCGGGGTCGACCCGGACCCGTAGCGGCACCGTGTTGATGAACAGGCCGACCATCGACTCGACGCCGGCCAGCTCGTCCGGGCGGCCCGACACCGTGACGCCGTACACCACGTCGGTACGGTCGGTGAAGACCGAAAGAATTGTCGCCCAAGCCATCTGGAACAGGGTGTTGACTGTGACGCCACGTTTCCGGGCGGCCTCGAAGATCGCAGCGGACTGTTGCTCGTCGAGGGTCACCTCGGTGCGAGCCGGCAGACCCGGCTCGGCCGCCCGTCCGGACAACGCCGGCGACAACAAGGTGGGGGCGTCCATGTCGTACAGATGCGCCTGCCACCGAGCCCGGCTGTCCGCCTGATCGCGCCCGGCCAGCCAGCCGATGTAGTCGCGATACGGGCGCACCGCCGAGGGCAACGCGGTCGCGTCCCCCTTCGCCCCGTAGAGCGCGATCAGCTCACCGACGAACACCGGCAACGACCAGCCGTCGATCGCGATGTGATGGGCAACGATCACCAGACGCCAACGTTGCCCAGGCTTTTCGATGAGCAGGAATCGGATCAGCGGCCCGCGACCCAGGTCGAAGCGCCGGGCACGTTCCTCGGATTCCAGGACGAGCGTCTGCGCGTCATCGGCCTGCACATGCCGCCACGGCAGTTCGACGGCCGACGGGACCACTGCGACCGGGCGGCTCAGGTTTCCCTGGAAGAAGCTGGCCCGCAGGTTGGGATGGCGCACCAGCATCGCCTCGGCACAGGCCCGCAGCAACTCGGCGTCCACTGCCCCGTCGATGTCGGCGGCCATCGCGATGAGGTAGGGGTCCGCCCCCTCGTCACCCTCGGTCAGACCGGCCAGGGAGTACAGCCCCTGTTGCAGTGGGCTCAGCGCAAGGACATCCTCGACGCCCGGTGGCGTTCCGGTGGTCGTCATGTCGAGATCCCCTGGTCCTGTCCCCATCCCGCGGTCAACGCGGCGAGTTCGTCGGGCGACAGGCCCGAGGCGGACATCGGCTCATGATGCACGTCAGCAGTTACGGTGTCGCCGTCGTCACCGGCGCCGTCGATCGCGGCGGCCAGGTCGGCCAGCCCGGGATACTCGAACACCATGCGGGCCGTCATCGCCACGCCGGCATCGCGGGCCCGCGCCGCGAGTTGCACGGCCAGGATGCTGTCGCCGCCGAGAGTGAAGAAGTCGTCGTACCGGCCCACGTCGGTGGCACCGAGCAGGGTCACCAGCATCGCCGCCAGCGTCACCTCGGTCGGAGTGGCCGGCGGTTCGGCGGGCGCCGTCGTGGTGATCCGCGGACGGGTCAGCCCGGCGGGCTCGATGCTCTCGACGACCGTCAGCACCGCCCCGACGAATTCCTCTGGCAGCGCAGCTCGCACGGTCTCCAGGACGGTCTCGGTGTCGACGGTTCCGGGCTCGAGGACCACGTAGCCGGCCAGGGTGGTGGCACCGCGGGTCTCCCAATGCCGGGTCGCCGCGGCAGCCACCCCGTCGAGCCCTTCCAGGACAGCCTGCAGACGCGGTTCACCGGTGGTGATGGGCTCCAGCCGGCCGTCGACGGTCCAGCGGGCCCGGTCTCCGGTGCGATACAACCGCCCGCCCCCAAACAGGTTGGGCGCGAAGCGATCGGCACCGACGCCGGTGGCCGCGCCGGCTGCCTCGTCCACCGCACCGCCGGCGTAGTAGACGTCACCCACGACACCGATGGCCGCTGGTTGCCGCCATTCGTCCAGCAGGTAGACGCGATCTGCGCCCTCGGTCTGCGGCAGCCCGGCCGGCGGCGCCGCCTTGCGGCTCCAGTCATCGACCAGCAGGTCGCGTTCGGCCGCATCGAGCACCGCGATGTCGCGCACCGTCTGGTCGGCATCACCGGCGAATGCCCCGACGATGCGGTGCAGCCAGTCCACGAGACGCTCTGCGGTGGCCGCCTCGTAGAGCTCGGTGCGGTAGATGACGGTGGCCCGATATCCGGCACCGGCTTCGGCGAAGAAATTGAGCGACAGATCTGCATGGGCCACGTCGAACGTGGGTTCCAGTGCGGTGAAAAGGGTTTCACCGTCGGCACCGGTATCGATGACCTGACTTGCCGGCAGGTCCTCACGCACGTGCACCACCACGCCGAACAGCGGGTTGCGTGCCAGCGAGCGCACCGGGCTCACCGCGTCGACCACCCGGTCGAACGGCAGGTCCTGGTGCTTGTACGCGGCCAGCGCCATGTCACGGGAACGCCGCAGCACCTCCCGCAGTGTCGGGTTGCCGGACAGGTCGTTGCGCAGCACCACGATGTTGATGAAGAACCCGATCAGCGCGTCGAGCTCAGGTGCGGTGCGTCCGGCCACCGGTGTGCCCAGCGCGATGTCGGTGCCCTGCCCGGATTTGTGCAAGGCGATCGCAACGGCGGCCTGCAGCACCATGAACTCGGTGACGCCGAGTTCACGGGCGAGTTCGACGAGCTTGTCCCGGACGCCCACGTCGATGGTGAAATCGAGCGCCGTACCCTCGCCGGTCGGCACCGGCGGGCGGGGAAAGTCCGGTTGCAGGCCGTTCTCGACATCATGGTCGGCCGACAGACCGGCCAGCTGCCTTGTCCAGTAGTCGCGTTGCTCGGCGATCCGCTCGTCGGCGCCCGAAAGCACTTCGGCCTGCCAGTCCGCGAAGTCGGCGTACTGGACCGGCAACGGCGCCCAGTAAGGTGCCGTGCCGGCGCGGCGGGCGTGGTAGGCGGTCATCAGATCGGTGAACAGCACCGCGCCCGACCAGTGGTCGGCGGCGATGTGGTGCACGATCAGCGACAGGACGTGCGCACCCGGAGTGGACAGCACCGCCGCGCGGATCGGCCACTCGTTCTCCAGGTCGAAGCAGTAGCGCCGCTCGGTATCGAGTTCGCTCTGCAACCAGTCCTCACCGGAGCCGTCGGCACGGCGGACCGTGACCGGGGCCGCGGGATGGATGACCTGGTAAGGGACACCGTCGATTTCGCGGTAGGTGGTGCGCAGGATCTCGTGTCGGGAAACCACATCGCTGACCGCCGCTGCCAGGGCCTCGACGTCGCAGGGTCCGGTCAGCCGGGCCGCAAAGGGCACGTTGTTGACCGGGTTGGGTCCGTCGATGCGGAACTGGAACCACTGCCGGTGCTGGGCCGGCGACATCTGCGACGGTCCGCTGTGTTGTGCGGCCACGATCGGGGGCAGGCCGACGCCGGTACCCGAGGCCTGCAATTCGTCGACCCGAGCGGCCAGACCCGCCACCGTGGCGTTCTCGAACACGTCGGCCACCCCGAGGTCGACCCCGAACCGGGCCCGTACCGCGGCAACGAGTTTGGTGGCCAGCAGGGAGTGACCGCCAAGATCGAAGAACGAATCGTCGGCGCCGACACCGTCTCGCTCGAGCAGGTCACCGAACAGGGCGACGATCTCGTGTTCGGTTTCGGTGTCCGGTGCGCGGAATTCGGTGGCCGAACGGATCTCCGGTTCTGGCAGTGCCCGCCGATCGATCTTGCCGTGCGCAGTGATCGGGATCTCGGCCAGCTCGACGAACGCTGCCGGGATCATGTACTCGGGCAGTGCGGCGGTCACCCTGGCCCGGATGCGGTCGATCTCGACCCGTTCGGCGCCGGCGGCCGGCGTGATGTAGGCGACCAGGCTCTTGCCCAGTGACGGCAGGTCGCTGACGACCACCACGGCCTGCCCCACCGACGGGTCGACGGAAATGGCCGAGGAGACCTCGCCCAGTTCGATTCGGAAGCCGCGGACCTTGACCTGCTCGTCGGCGCGGCCGACGAACTCGATGTCACCGTCGGCGTTCCGCCGAGCCAGGTCACCGGACCGGTACATCCGTCCGCCGGGATTGAACGGGTCGGCGACGAACCGTTCCGCGGTGAGTCGCGGGCGGTCGTGATACCCGTGCGCGACATGTGTTCCACCGATGTAGATCTCGCCGATCACGCCGACCGGAACGGGCTGCAGCGCGTCGTCGAGCAGGTGGATCGTGGTGTTGATCTTCGGCGTGCCGATCGGCACGATCCGGGAGCCCTGCTTGCCCTCCACCTTGTAACGGGTGCAGTTGAGCACCGTTTCGGTGGGTCCGTAGAAGTTGTGCAGCAGGGAATCGAAGGTGGCGAGGAACTTGTCGGCGATCTCCCCGGGCAACGCCTCGCCACCGATCGGCACGCGCTGCAGCGTGCGCCACTCGTTGACACCGGGCAGCGACAGGAACAGCCCGAGCAACGACGGGACGAAGTGCATCGAGGTGATGCCCTCGTTGCGCAGCAGGTCGGTGAGATAGCCGATGTCGCCCAGGCCACCGGGCTTCGGGATCACCAGGCGCGCACCCGCGGCGAGCATGCCGAAGATCTCACCGATCGACACGTCGAAGCTCTGCGAGGCCACCTGCAGCAGGCGTTCGTCCTCGGTGACCTCGTAATCGCCGCCGAACCAGACGAAGTACTCGGCGATCGGCCGGTGCGGCACCGGCACGCCCTTGGGCAGGCCGGTGGATCCCGAGGTGTAGATCAGGTATGCGGTGTTGTCGGGGCGCAGCGGGCGGATCCGCTCGGCGTCGGTGGGATCGGTGGCCGGATAGTTCTCCAGCCCGTCGACCGGCTCGCGCAGAATGGTTTTCGGGTCGGAGTCGGAAAGAATGTAGGTGAGCCGGTCCTCGGGATAGGTCGGGTCCACCGGCAGGTACACCGCACCGGCCTTGACGATGCCCAGTGCCGTGATGACCAGCTCGGGCGACTTCTCCAGCAGCACCGCCACCCGGTCCTCGGTGCCGATGCCCTGCTCGATCAGCCAGTGCGCCAGCCGGTTAGCCGACTCGTTGATCTCGCGATAGCTGTAGTGGCGGCCCTCGTAGACCACCGCGATGGCATCGGGGGTACGAGCGGCCTGCTCGGTGACGAGTGCTGCCAATGTGGTTGCGGGCGTGTCGAACTGCTCACCCGTCGACACCGAACGCATCCACTCGGTGTCCTCGGAGGTGAACAGGTCCAGCGCGGCCAGCGGCCGGTCGGGCTCGGCGAGCGCACTGTCGAGCAGTACCCCGAAGTGTCGCAGCATCTGGGCGGCGAGGTCGGCATCCAGCACCTCGGTGAGATGTTCGGCCTCCACCACCGCACCCTCGGCGTCCAGTTCGACCATGAAACCCAACGGCAGCTGGGTGTGTTGGCCGCGTAGCTCTGCGCGTTCGCACGTCACACCGTCCGGGCGGAACCCGCCGCCGTCGGGCTCGCGGAACCCGAAACTCACCCGGGTCATCCGCTCGGCGCCGTGGCGCCGGTCCGGGTTCAGTTCGGCCACCACGCGGTCGAGGTTGACCCGCTGATGTGTGAAGGCACCGATGGCGGTGTCGCGGGTGGCCTCGACCAGTCCTCGGAATCCGAGCGTGGCCTGTGGCCGCAGTCGCATCGCCACCGTGTTGCCGTAGTAGCCGATGGTTTCGTCGGTGTCGCGGTTCAGAACCGGCGTGGCGACCAGGAAGTCGTCGGTGTGGGTGTAGCGGTGGACGAGTGCACCGAACGCCGCGAGCAACACCATGTAGGGGGTGGCCCCGGTGTCGCGGGCCAGTGCCGCCACCTGCCGGACGGTCTCGGCGGACAGCCGGACCGTGCTGCGCTGGGAACGAAACCCGCTGGGCACCACCGAACCCGCGGGTCCAGGGAGCTCCAGAGGCTCCGGCGGAGCGGCCAGCACCTCGCGCCAGTACGCCAGGTCCGCGTCACCGTCCGGAGCCTCGGCTACCGTGACGCGCGGCGTCTCGGCGAGCTGCGCTCCGCTGTACGCCCGGGTCAGGTCGGCGAAGAACACCCGCCACGAGCCGTCGTCCCAGGCAATGTGATGCGCCACAAGCAGCATCACGTGTTCGCTCGGGCCGGTCTTGATCAACGTGATCCGCAGCGGCGAATCGCTACCCAGGTCGAAGGCGGTGCCGAATTCACGCTGAGCCAGCACCTCGAGGCGCAGCTTGCGCGCCCGCTCGGACTTGTCGGACAGGTCGTGCACCGTCCACCCCGGGGTCAGGTCGTCCTGCACCGTCGCCGTCGGCTCGCCGTTCTCGTCGGCCCGGTAGGTGGTGCGCAGGATCGGGTGCCGTTGTGCCACCGCAATCAGCGCGTCGTGCAGGCGCTCGGCGTCGATCACGCCGTCGAGTCGGTAGGACAGGCAGATGTTGAGCAGGACCCCGCTCGGATCGAAACCCTGCACGAACCACATCCGCCGCTGCCCGTCCGACAGCACGGTGGGATCGACCGGCGCGCTCGCGGCGCCTGCGTCCCCCTGACCGGACTCCCCCGAGGCTGACGCGAGGCCCCGCTCGGCAAGCCTGCGCCGCATCAGCTCCAGACGCGCGTCGGAGGTGCTTGGGGCTGCCGAATCGGCACTAACCATGTCAGTCACGCGAAAATGCTTCCTTTTCAGGTCTTTCCAAATGCTCGATCACTTCGGCGGCGGTGGCGCCACCGAGGATGGTGGCCAGCGGCACGGCACGGCCGGTGGCCTTCTTGAGCTTCTTACGTAGGTCGATCGCGAGTAGCGAGTCGACGCCGAGATCCAGCAGGGACGCGTCGAGATCCAGTCCGGTGGTGTCGTCGAGCTTCAACACCGCACCGAGCGCGATCCGCATCGCGCCGGTGGCATCGGCCGTCTCCCCGGCGTCCTCGGGCGGAGCCTCGGCAGTGTCGAGGACCGGATCGGGTTGGGCCGCTGCACCGAGGAAGGTCCGCAGCCGTTCGGCGTCGGCCGTGAACACGAGTGGATCGGCCGGGTAATCACGCAGCCCGGCTTCCACTGCCCGGTCGGGTGCCATGGCCCGCAGGCCCGACCGCTCGACCCGGCTGATCTCACCCGAATCGATGATGCCGTCTCCCGGCCACAGTCCCCACCGCACCGAGGTGCAGTGCCGACCGCGTTCACGCAGCTGCGCACCGAGGGCGTCGAGCAGCCGGTTGGCCGCCGAGTACGCGGCGTGGCCATACCCGCCCCACAGGCCGGACACCGAGGAGCACAACACGATCCGGACATCCGGGCGCATCGGCCAGGCCGCGGCCAGGTTGGCCAGTCCGCTCACCTTGGCCGCAAGAGTATCCCGCACCGTCGGCCCGGTCAGCTCGTCGCCGGCGGCGATCGTGGCGGACGCGGCCGCGTGGATCACCAGCGAGGCCGGGCCGACCGCGAGTTCGGCGACCGTCGCGGCGATCTGTGCCGGGTCGGTGAGATCGCACCGGGGAGCGACGATCTCGGTGCCGGGGGCGGCCAGCGCGGCCAGTTGCGTGTCATCGAGGCCGCTGCGGCTGAGCAGCACGATGCGCCGGGCCCCCTGCCCGGCCAGGTGACGGGCATAGTGCAGGCCCACCGCGCCGGCTCCGCCGGTGATGACCACCTCGTCGAACACCCCCGATTCGGCGGTCCAGGACCGGGCATCGGAGGTGTCATCGCGCATCCCACGGTGCCAGACCTCGAGTGCGGAACCGTTGCCCCGCAAGGCGATGTCTTCGGCATCGGTCAGCATGGCGGTGATCGCAGTCACCGCGGTGGCGGGGTCGACGACCGACTCGGCCAGATCCAGGTGGCGGAAGGTCTGGTCGGGCTGTTCGTAGCCCAGGCTACGGTGCATCGCCGCCAGTGCGGCAGCCTCGGGCCGTGGGCGCTGCGCTCCGTCGCCGGTGGTTTCACCACCGACGGTGACCAGCCAGACGTCGCGGGTCTCCGGCGAGATCGCCCCGACATAACCCAGGAGCCCCTCATCGACGCGGCGGCTCAGGGATTCTGCCGCGGCCACGGCACCGTCGTGCTCGGCCACCGGCGCGACCACGACCAGCAGATCGGCGTCGGCGGGGGCGACCGCGGTGGTTACGTCCATCTCCTCGACTGCACGTTGCAGCGTGGCGGCGGGTCCCTGTCCGGCTGCCAGATCGAGCACCGCGATCCGGCGCTGCCCGGCAGGCGCGGTGGGACGGCCGTGGTTCTGCCAATGCTCGACGGCCACCGTCAAGCCGTCGACCGGTGGTAGCGGTTGTGCTGTGGCCCAGAGGTGTTCGGCACGCATCGGCGCGAACGGGAAGTCGCGCAGCGACTCGGCGCCATGGTTCGGGAGATCGCTCCAGCGGTAGCCGGCGTCGGCCATCGCGACGGAGACGATGTTGGCACTGAGCCGGTCGGGGACCGGTTCGTCGCGCCGGCCCGATCCCACCATCACCACCGGCCCGCCGGTGAGTTCGGCCGCGTCGTCAAGCAGGTCGCCCATGGCGAACAGCAGCGCCGGATGTGCGGAGAGTTCGACGAAGATCCGGGCGCCGCGCCGCGCGGCCATCTCGATGGCGCGGTCGAAGCGCACCGTGCTGCGCAGGTTGGTGTACCAGTAGTCGGCGAATCCGGTTCCGGCCGCCACCACGTCGGCGGTGGCCGAGCCGATGAACTGCACCGGTGACTCAGTGAATCCTGCTGAGGGAAGCAGTGATTCGAGCTCACCGCGCGACCCATCCAGCGCAGTGGTGTGTGCCGGGAACCACATCTCGATCTCTTTGGCGAACGCTCCGCGCCCGGCCACGATCGCCACCGCTGCGGCCACCGCTTCGGTCTCCCCCGACACCGCAACCGATGAGCGGGAGTTCACCACCGACAGTTCCAGCCAACCCGGGGTTTCGTCGATCACCTTCGAGGCTTCCTCGGGTGTGATCCCGAGGACCGCGACGCGGTAGGGCCCGGTCAACCGGTCCAACACGGTGGCGCGGGCGATCACCACGGCCACTGCGTCGGGCAGGGTGATGGTGCCGGCCACGTAGGCCGCGCCGATCTCGCCGAGGCTGTGACCGACGGTGATGTCGGGCAGCACACCGCAGGACCGCCACACCCGGGCCAGCGCCACACCGTGGACGAACTGAGCGCCCTGGATCTGCACCTGGGAGAAATCATTGGTGACGGCAGCCGAATCCGGCTCGGCCAGAAGGTAGTCCAGCGGCGAAGCGGCGCCGGCGGCCTCGAACTGCGCGGCACACCTGTCGACCTCGGCCCGATAGGCAGGAAGCCGCTCGTAGGCCGCTACACCCATCGACGGCCATTGACTGCCCTGGCCGGGGAACACAAAGGCGATGCGGGCACTCGAACGTGATCCCGGTGAACCCCCTTGAGCGCGGGTGACCAGCGGATGGTCCGTGCCGTCGGCCAATGCACGCAGACCCGCAGCCAGTTCGTCGCGGTCGGCGGCCCGGACCACGGCGCGGTGGCGGCGCAGGCGCCGGGTGGCCCACAGGGTGGTGGCGACATCGTCCGCACTCACCTCGGGTCGGGTGTCGAGATAGCGCAGGATGGCCGCGGCGTCGGTTCCGATCAGTTCCTCGGCGTGGGCACTGAGCAGGACCGGTGTGCGCCCGTCGGGAAGTGAGTGGACTTCGCACTCAGGCAGCATGATTCGCTCGCAAGCTTCGCTCATGCCGCAGCCTCACCGGCCGCATCGGGCACCGCGACGATCGCGTGCGCGTTGGTGCCGCTCATGCCGAAGGCCGAGACCGCGCCGATGCGCTGGCCGTTGACCGCGGGCCATTGGGTGAGCTTGGTGGCCAGCCGCAGACCTTGGCTGTCCCAGTCGATCTCCCGGCTGACCTCGTCGACGTGCAGGGTGGCCGGGATGGCCGCACGCTCGGCCGCCAGGATCACCTTCGCCAGGCCGAGCCCGCCTGCGGCCGCCTGGGAGTGCCCGACGTTGGATTTCACCGAGCCCAACAGCGCGCCGGACCCGGGCTCGGTGGCCCCGTATGTCTGTGCCAACGAATGTAATTCGGTCCGGTCACCGAGTCGGGTTCCGGTGCCGTGGCCCTCGATCATGCCGACGTCCTCCGGGCGGACGGCGGCCCGCTCGATCGCCTTGGCGAACAGGCGCTGCTGTGCGGCGCCGCTGGGTGCGGTCAGACCGGTGGTCCGACCGTCCTGGTTCACCGCCGTGGCGCGCACCTCGGCCAGGATTCGCCGACCGTCCCGTACGGCCGCCGATTTGCGTTGCAGGACGAACATCGCCGCCCCTTCGGCCCAGACCGTGCCACTGGCGTGTGCGCTGTACGGCCGGCAGTGCCCGTCGTCGGACAGTGCGTGCTGCTTGGAGAACTCCACGAAGTACCCGGGGGTACCCATCACGCAGACCCCGCCGGTCAGTGCCATGTCGCAGTCCCCCGCGCGTACCGCACCGACCGCGGTGTGGAACGCCGTCAACGCCGACGAGCACGAGGTGTCGATGGTCAGTGCCGGACCGCACAGGTCCAGCGTGTAGGCGATCCGGCCGGAGATGACGCCGAGCGAGGTGCCGGTGATCAGATGTCCGCTGTGGTGGGAGAACTCCGACAGCGCCGGCCCGTACTCCAGGCCCGATGCACCGACGTAGCAACCCACGTCGTGCCCGGCTAGATCATCGGGGTTGATGCCGCTGTTCTCCAGCGCACGCCACGCGATCCGCAGCCCGATGCGTTGTTGCGGATCCATCGCCACTGCCTCACGCGGCGAGATCCCGAAGAAGGCGGGATCGAATGTCGCTGCACTGGAGAGGAATCCGCCCAGGTCATGGATACGCTTGAACCCGTCGCGGCGCGAGCCGTCGAACAGTTCGCGAACGGACCAACCGCGGTCGGCGGGAAATCGGCCGAGGGCTTCGCGCTGCTCGGTCAGCAGCGACCAGTAGTCGTCGGCAGTTTCGATTCCGCCCGGCGCCTCGAGGGCCATCCCCACGATCACCACCGGATCACTGCTGTCGGGTCCGGGAAGCTGGCGGCTAGAGCTCATTCACCAGCTCCGCCACGTCCTCGAGCTGGGTGTTGAGGTAGAAATGCCCGCCGTCGAACATCGAGCACGTGTAGGCACCGGTGGTGTGGGTTTCCCAGCGCCGCAACATGTCCTCACTGATGCGGTGGTCACTTTCCCCACCCAGTGCGTAGATGTCCGCGGCGATCGTCACGTCGGCGTCACACGCGTAGCGGTTGAAGGCGCTGTAGTCGGCCCGCACCGCCATCAGCAGTAGTTCGACGAAGTCGTCGTCGGCGAGCAGCGCCTCATCGGTGCCGCCGAGATCGACCATCTCAGCGATGATCTCGGACTCGGCCATCGGCAGTGCGGGCGCAGCGGCCACGGTTGACGGCGCCTCGCTGGCCGACACCCACAGGGCGTCGATCCTCACGCCGTTTCTTTCGGCGATCCGGGCGAATTCGAAGGCCACCACGGCGCCCATGCAGTGTCCGAACAACCGGAGCGACCCGATCCCGGCCCAATCCCCGGCGTCGAAGAGATCCTTGGCGAGGTCACCCACCGTCGGCGCCGCCGGATGCGACAGCCGGTCGCCGCGCTGCGGGTACTGCATGACATAGGCATCGGAGCCGGCCGCGGCCAGTGCCGCTCCGAATCCCCGGTAGGCCACGGCCGCTCCCCCGGCGTGCGGGAAAACCAGTGTGGCTGTCGAACTTTGGGACCCTGGATAACGCTTGACCCAGGGCTTGACGGTGATCTGGGTATCCGGCCCGGTCACGACGGCACAGCGGTGTCGAGAGCGGCCACCGCATCCCGATGCCGCACAGCGAGGGCGAAGCCGTTCATCCCCCGCTCGGGGTTGCGGCGCGGGGCATCGTCGGCAACGACGATGCCTGCGCCTGCGGTCAGTGCGACCAGCATCATCAGGATCGGAGCCGCGGCGCCCGCAGCCGAGAACGCACCGATGCGGTCTTCGGCGTGGACGCCGAGCCGGGCGGTGAGCTCCACGACCGCGTCGTGAGCGGCAGCGTGGGTCACCACCGCATACCCCGACTCGTCGACCGAGCCCAGGAACGCGGGGTCGCCGGGCGCGGAACGCACCGGGGTGACGCCACTGGTGCGGGCCCCGATCCGCAGCGCCTCGGAGACCGTGAGCGCCGGCAGCCAGTTGGGCGGTCCGTCACCGGTGAACAGAGCCATCCGCACGCCCGTGTGCTCCAGCACCGGCTCGGCCGGGGCAGCCGTGTCGATCGGCACGCAGACGCCGCCGGCGGCCAGGATTCCCAGTGAGGCGATCACCGTGTCCAGGCCGGTGGGCCCCACGACGGCGACCCGGTCGCCGACGCGTACCCCGGCAACCGCGAGCGCACCGGAAACCGCAAGCGCCTGCTCACGCAGCTGCCCGTAGGTCCAGCGAGTGGTCGGGCCGACCACCGCGATGTCGTCGGGCGCACCCTGCGCATGCGTGAAGAACCCCTGGTGCAGCGGCTCTGTCGCCACTGCGTGCATGGTCTGCGTAGTCGTGCGACTCACCGCGTCCACAACGACCTCCTGACGATAAGCAAAGCCTGCCCTAACTGAAGTAACTCTAACCTTAGTTGCCGAACGCTGGTTCTGGGGATGTGCGTGCCAACTCGGAGGCCACATCGGCGCTGTCCATGCCCGTGACCTCGAGATACAGCTCCGACACCAGCTGCAGCCGGTCCGCGTTGGATTCCCGGCCGACCAGCAATGCAGCCATCTTCGCCACGGTTCGGGCGGCGAAGACGTCGGCGACCATCACCGTCGACGTGTCCAGCCAGTCCCTGATCCGCGCCACCAGCTGCGTACCCAGCACCGAGTCCCCGCCGAGGGCGAAGAAATCGTCGTCGACACCGACGCCGGACTGCCCGAGAACATCGCCGACGAGCGCGCACAGGGCCGTTTCCAGCGGGTCCGACGGCGCCCGGTAACCCCGGCTCTCCGGAGCACCGAGTGCGGCGAGCATCCGAACCGCTGCGGCGCGGTCGGTCTTGCCGCGGGCATAGGGAATCTCGTCGGCCACCAGCAGCACCTGCGGGATCATGTGCGCGGGTACCCACTCAGCCATCGCTGTGGCGACCACCCCGGCGTCGAGACCAGGCTGACCTGCCCGCACCACCGCGCCCAGCAGATCGTGACCGCCCTCGACCGGGACCAGCACCGCCACCGCCGCATCCACACCAGGAACGCGGCACAGTGCGCCCTCGACCTCACCCAGTTCGATCCGGAATCCGCTGACCTTGATCCGGTGGTCGGCCCGGCCGACGAACTCCAGCGTGCCGTCGGGCCATGACCGCACCAGGTCCCCGGTGCGGTACCAGCGACGCCCGTCGTGCTCGACGAACCGTTCGGCGGTCAGGTCGGGACGTCCACGGTAGCCACGGGCGATACCGCGCCCACCGACCCACAGCTCGCCCGGGACCCAGTCGGGGCAGTCCGCACCCCGCGCGTCGACCACGCGGCAGCAGTTGTTCGTCAGCGGCACACCGAACGGCACCGAGGTCCAGTTCGACTGCAGGGCGTCGTCGTCGAATCCGACTTCGAAGATCGTGTTGTGCGTCGCGGTCTCGGTGGCCCCGCCGAGTCCGGCGAAACGCACCCGCGGCGCCGCGGCGCGCAGCGCCCGCACCAGGTCCGGACGCACCCAGTCGCCACCGGTGGGCACCACCCGCAATGAGGACAAAGGACCAGCGCCTGTGTCGGATGCGCCGGCTCCGCCGGCGACCAGCATCTCCAGCCAACCGGTCAGGAAGTGCAGCACCGTCACCTGGTGTTCGTCGATCAGCGTGACCCAGACGTCTGGATCGCGGCGCTGTTCCTCGTCGACGACCACCAGCGAGCCGCCCGAACGCAGCGTCCCGTAAACGTCGATCACCGACAGGTCGCACTCCAGGTGCGACAGCGCCAGGCACCGGTCGGCCGGGCCGATGTCGAAGTGGTCGTTGATGAACTCGATGGTGTTCATCGCCGCGTCGTGAGTGATCTCGACGCCCTTGGGCTCACCGGTGGAGCCCGACGTGAACAACACGTACGCCAAGTCGTCCGGAGTCGTCGCCACCGGCTCGAAATGTGCTGGGTCACCGATGATCTCGGCGTCGGTAACCGTCAGGTGCGGCAAGTCCGGATGGTCGGGACCCGAGCCGCAGACCAGGGCGAAGTCCACCCCACCGGTGTGCAGGATGCGCGCGGCCCGATCAGCGGGCTGATCCACCCCGACCGGCAGGTATGCGGCGCCGACCATCGAGATGGCCAGCAGTGCGACGACCTGTTCGACGCTCTTGGGGCCCAGCACCGCGACCACCTCGCCGCGGCACACCCCGCGGGACTGCAGGGCGGCCGCCACCGCCAGTACCCTGTCGTGCAGCTCGCCGTAACTGAGGTTCCCGGCGCTGCAGAACACCGCGGGCGCGTTCGGGGTTGCGGCAGCATTGGCCAGGAACCCGGCGTGCAGCACGTCGCCACTGGGAGTCGACGTCGACGCGTTCAGCTCAGCCCGCACCCGGCGTTGCGACTCGGAGGCCGCCGGCGGATCGGCCGCATCCCAGGCGGCATCGTCGGCGGCCAGGCGGCGTAGTTCGGCCAGGTGGTAGGCGAACATGGCCTCGGCAACGCCGGGCCGGAAGGCCTCGGTCCGGACGTCCCAGTTGATCATCAGGCCTTCGGCGAGCGGGGTCGCCTGAGCATCGATGAGCACCTGAGGTCCCTGCGAGATGGTCCACACCGGCGCCCCGAAGTGATCGGTGACGTCACCGGCGAAAAGGTCGCCCAGTCCGAGCGCGCTCGTGTAGACGATGGTGGCCAGGGTCTGGCTGCCGCGGTGGCGGCTCACGTCACGCAGCACATCGAGCCCGGACACCGAGGAATGCGCGGCAGTGGCGTGCAGTGTCTCCTGGACCACCCTGGCCCGCGCCGCGGCGGTATCGGCCCCGGTCAGGTCGATGTCGAGCAGCAGCGAGGACGTGAAGTCACCGACCAGCTTGTCCACGTCGGGGTGGTACGGCTCCCTGCCGAACATCGGCAGGTTGAGCAGGAACCTGGACTGCGTCGACCAGCGCGCCAGCGCGTTCGCGTACGACGCCCCGACCGCCATCGCCGGGGTGATGCCGCGCCGCTGCGCCGCCGCGAACAATGCGTCGCGGGTCGGCACGTCGAGGGTTTCCCAGAGCCGGATACTGCGGTGTGGGTTGCGCTGATCGGACAGCGGAACCAGTGGCAGCGCAGGCGGATCCGGCAGATCCGGCACCCGATCGGCCCACCACTGCCGGTCCGGCTCCGGGGGCGGCGGCGTCGTGGCGGTCAGCCGGGCCCGGTACTCGCGGTAGGTATAGCCCAACTCCGGCAGGTCGACGCCGCGATAGAACGCGGCCAGATCAGCCATGAAGTTGCGATAGCTCACCGCGTCGGCGGCCTGCATGTCCATGTCCACGTGCAGCCGGGTACGCCCACCTGGCAGCAGCGACAGGCTCAGCTGGAGCACCTCGTCGTGCAGCATCTGGTGGGACTTGGATTCCCTGATGAGCTCCAATTGTGCTTGCGCTGCAGCCTCATCCAGGTCCTCCAGTTCGTAGACGGTGACCGGCAGCGGGCGGTCGCCGATCCGCTGGGTACCGTCGGGCAGGATCTCGACCCGCAGCATCGGGTGGCGCGCGGCCAGTTTCTCCGCGGCGACCCGAAGTCGCTGCGGATCGACTCCGGCTCCGTCGAACTCGACGTACAGATGCGCGCCGACCCCACCCAGTTGCTGGTCCTGGTTGCGGCCCACCCAGAAAGCGTGCTGGATCGGGGCGAGCGGGAAGGTGTCGCCCTCGGCATCGGCGATGTCCGGGACGGACTCTTCGGCGGGGACATCAGGAGCGTGCTCGGCGACCAGTTCGATCCAGGCGGCGACGGTGGGATTGGCTGCCAGGGCCGCGAATCCGACGTTGATGCCCTGCTTACGCCAGCGGCCGGACAACGACATCATCCGGATCGAATCGAGCCCGGAGGCAATCAGGTCGGCGTCGGGATCGACGGCGTCGGGGCTGACCCCCAGGAGTTCGGCGACCTCGTCGCGGACCGTCTGGGAACTCGTCGCCACCACGCTCACCATCCTCCGAACAATTAGTAAAGGCTGCCCTAACTTAGTGGAGGTTACCCTATATTCGATCTGCCGACACACTCACCCGACGGGAGCCAGAACACCCATGACCACCGGTTTTGACCGTGAACAGGACGAACTGGCAAACGGATTCACCCGATTCCCCGAGGACCGTGCCGAGGTGTACCGCCGGGCGGGCTACTGGCAGGGCAAAGCACTCGACAGCATCCTGCGCGAGGCCGCCCAGCGCTGGCCAGACAAGCCGGCCGTGGTCGACGCCTCGGGTACCTATACCTTTGCCGAACTGGACGCTCTCGCCGACCGTGTCGGTGCGGCGCTCGCGGCCCGGGGCATCAAGGCGGGCGACCGCATCCTCGTGCAACTGCCGAACTCTCGCGAATTCGCGGTCGCCGCTTTCGGTTTGCTTCGCGCCGGGACGGTCCCGGTGCTGTGCCTGCCCGGCCACCGGTCGGCCGAGCTGGGCCACTTCGCCGACGTCAGCGGCGCCGTCGGACTCGTGATCCCCGATGCCATCGCCGGATTCGACTATCGCGAGCTAGCCACCCAACTCGTTTCCGAACACCCCCGGCTGCGCCACGTCCTCGTCGACGGTGACCCCGGCACCTTCGAATCCTGGTCCGCTCTCAAGGATTTCGACGCCCCAGGACCACCGAACATCGCCGTCGACACCAGTGACCCCGCGGTCCTGCTGGTGTCCGGCGGCACCACCGGCCTGCCGAAGCTGATCCCCCGCACCCATGACGACTATCTCTACAACGCCGCGGCCTGCGCGCAGGCCTGCGAAATGGTCCATGACGACGTCTATCTGGCGGTCTTGCCCGCCGGCCACAACTTCCCGTTCGCCTGCCCGGGCCTGCTGGGCTCGATGACAGTCGGGGCGACGACGGTCTACACCGACGACCCGAGCCCCGAATCGGCCTTCGCCCTGATCAACACCCACGGCGTCACGGTGACCGGCCTCGTCAACGCCCTGGCCAAGCTGTGGACCCAGGCCTGCGACTGGGAACCGGTGCTGCCCACCTCGTTACGTGTGGTCCAGGTGGGTGGCTCGCGGATGTCCCCCGAGGAAGCCCGTTTCATCCACGAAGGCCTGAGCCCGGGACTGCAGCAGATCTTCGGAATGGCCGAAGGCATGCTGAATTTCACCCGCCCCGGCGATCCGGCGGACGTGGTGGAGAACACCCAGGGCCGGCCGATGTCGCCGCACGATGAGATGCGGGTGGTCGACGAGGACGGCCAGGAGGTCGCCCCCGGCCAGGAGGGTGAGTTGCTGGTGCGCGGACCGTACACCCTCAACGGTTACTACCGCGCCGACGAGGCGAATGCCCGGTCCTTCAGCCCCGACGGGTTCTACCGCACCGGCGATCGTGTCCGGATCTTCACCGACGGCCCGCGGGCCGGCTACGTCGAGGTGACCGGCCGGATCAAGGACGTCATCCACCGCGGCGGCGAGACGGTGTCGGCCACCGACCTCGAGGATCACCTGCTGACCCATCCCGCGGTGTACGCGGCGGCGGCAGTGGCCTTGCCCGACGACTACCTGGGCGAGAAGATCTGTGCCGCCGTGGTTTTCAAGGGTGCACCGATCAACCTGGTTCAGCTCAACGAGTTCCTCGACGAGCGTGGCGCATCCGCCCATGCCCGGCCCGATGTACTGGTCGCAATGCCAACCTTGCCCACGACCGCCGTCGGCAAGGTCGACAAGAAGAAACTGATCGCCGCGATCACCGAGTGAGGTCCCGCCGGACTCGGCACGGCCATCTTATTGTTTTCATAATTTTCCCTTACTTTTCTTAGAATTGAGGTAGGCTCGGTTCTCGTACCAGGGGGCCGATGTCGCATCTGCGCTCGGAACGGAGGGGACCGTTATGGCCGAATCGCGTTCACATGCCGTGGTTCTGGGGGCAGGCATCGCCGGCCTGTTGACCGCCCGGGCGCTGGCAGAGTTCTACGCGTCGGTGACACTGATCGAGCGGGACACGCTGCCTGATCACCCAGAACCGCGCAAGGGCGTGCCACAGGGGCGCCATCTACACAACTTCCTCAGTCGCGGCACCCAGATACTCGAGGAGCTCTTCCCCGGACTCTTGGCAGAACTTGCCGCCGCTGGGGCCGCTGTCGACGATGGCGATGACCTGTCACGGATCTACGTGCACGCGGTGGGCTATGACGTCAGGCCGGCAGGACGCCTGAGCGACCCGGGATCACTGGCCGCCTACCAGGCCAGCCGCCCCTTCATGGAGTGTCACATTCGCCGACGCGTTGCCGCGCTGGACAATGTCACCCTCCTCGACAACCACGAGGTGGTCGAACCAGTGCTCACGGACGACACCGTCACCGGTGCACGAATCATCAACCACGACAACGGCATCGCCACCTCACTAGCTGCGGATGTGGTGATCGACGCGACGGGGCGTGCCGCGCGTACCGCGCGTTTCCTGGAGAGTTGCGGATTCGGCTCCGTACCCGAACTGCACGTGCCTTCGGTCGGCGGCTACTCCAGCCAGTTGATCCGCGTCCCGCCCGGCCGGATCGCCGAGCGGATGGCGTTCGTCAACCGAGGCAGCAGGTCACCCGGATTGTTACTGGTGGCCTACGAACACGACACCTGGATGCTGGCGACCACTTGCCCGGACGGGTACGGCACCCCCGCAACCGATTTCACCGCGATGCTGGAAGCGGCCGAGCACATGCTGCCCGACACGATCATGGCAGGGCTACGCGACGCGACACCCGTCGGGCAGGTCTCGATTTCCCGCAGCACCGCCGCCACCTGGCGACGCTATGACCAGATGTCGCGCCTGCCCGGCGGCCTGGTGGTAGTCGGTGACGCGCTGTGCCACCTCAATCCGCTGTACGGACAAGGCATGACGATGGCCGCTCTGCAGGCACTGGCGCTCCGGGACTGCCTGCTCGCCGGCCGTGCCGATCTGCCTGGCCGGTTCTACCGGCTGGCCACCGAACTCATCGAGCCGGTGTGGTCGGAGAACCGAGCCAACGATCTCGCGACGTCCACGAGCGGAAAGCGGAACCCTGCGAAACGGCTGCGCAGCTGGGCCCAGCACGCAGCGTTGAAAGCCGCGACCAACGACATCGTCGTGGCCGAACGGATCTTTCGCGTCCGCGGCATGATCGATCCACCTACGCGCCTTCAGGACCCGGCCCTGCTCATGCGGATCCTACTGTTCAACCTCCGCCATCCGCATCCGAAGCCGTCGGCCGACCCTACGAGGAGCTTACCGATGAGACCCGAACCGACAATGCTTGAGCAGGCTTATCGCGCGGTCCGCGGTCGGGTGAGTGACCTGGCCGCCACGCTGACCGACGAACAGTGTCTGATGCTGGTACCGGCCACCCCACGCTGGACGGTGCACGAGTTGTTGGCGCATCTGGTCGGATGTGCTGCCGACGCGGCCAGTGGACGGTTGGACGGGGTGACGAGCGATCAATGGACGGCGCGCCACGTCGAGGAACGCCGGCACAACCCGATTGACGAACTTCTTGCCGAATGGGATCGGATCGGCCCGGCAGCTGACGCCTGCCTGACAGACGACCAGATCTTCGGACCCAACCTGGCCGCGGATGCGATCTGTCACGAGGCGGATCTACGTGAAGCGCTGGGGTTTCCTCAGGTGGACCGTGAACATTGGCAGCCGTTCCTGGAGGTGATGATGCTTTACCTCGGAAGGCGACTCCGGGAGTCCACGACCGTGCTGATTCACGACGAGCGAGGGCAGCAATGGAATTGCGGCTCAGGGCAGCCGGCCACCCGGTTGCACAGCCACGGCTACGAATTGCTTCGCGCGTCCTTCAGCCGCCGCTCCCGGCGCCAGATTGCCGCATGGGAATGGACACCTGACCCCACCGAGCAGATGATCGAAAGCTTCGGATTCTTCGGCCCACGACATGACGACCAGCCGATTCCACCGGCCGAGACGCCCTCCGGCTAGCCCCCGGCCCGAACTTCGCATTCCACCGCGGGGGCCATCAGCTCGATGATCCTGGCGGTGACTGCGGCTGCGGTGGGATGCTCCCACAGCAGGGTCGGCGGTAGCGACAGCCCGGTCTGCTTCTCCAGCTGGCGGCGCAGCCGCACCGTCATGATCGAATCGACGCCCAGCTCCACCAACGGCAGGTCGACGTTCACGTCGGTCTCCGACAGCCCCAATTGGCCTGCCACTGCGGTCAATACGTGGGCGGCGAGCTGTTCGGGATCGTACTGCCCCGCGGTGGACGGCGACGAGTCGTCGTCGGGCTCCTCTTCAGGCGCCACGTCGACCAGGATCGGTACCGCGGCGGCAGCGGGTAGGACCGGAAGCACCACGACGTTCGCGGTGTCTTCACGCATCGCCAGATCGAGGGCACGGATCGCATCGTCGGCACCGACCATTCCCATGCCGAGCGCATCGAGTTGGGTGGCCACGAATTCCGAGGCCGAGCCCATGCCCAGCCCGCGCCACGCGGTCCAGGCAACCGCGGTGGTGCGGTCCCCGAGTCCACGCCGGTGCCGGGCCATCCCGTCGAGGAACGAGTTGGCGCAGCCGTAGGCGCCCTGGCCGGGGAAGCCGGCCAGGTAACCGCATGAGGAGAACAGCACCATCCAGTCGAGCTGTTCCGGTGGGAAAACCTCGTGCAGGACCAGGGTGCCGTGCACCTTGGGATGCATGGCCGCGGCGAACTCGTCGGAGGTCGTATTCATCAGCAGCGCACCAGCTTCCACACCCGCGGCATGGATGACCCCGCGTACCGGCGGCAGCGGACGCAGCAGGTCTCGCAGGGCATCGGCCGAGCCGGGTGCGCCGATATCGAGAGCGGCGACGGTGACCGACACGCCGCGCTCCTCCAGTGCGGTGACCGCACGGACCGCAGCAGACTGCTCGTTGCCCACCCAGGAAGAGCGCTCCCCCAGGCCCGACCGCGACAGCAGCACGAGGCGGCGGGCACCGAGGTCGGCGAGCCGCTGGGCCATCCGCAGGCCGAGTACACCCGTGCCACCGGTGATCAGGTAGGTGCCTCCCGGGGTGCACGGCATCGGGTTGGCCTGCGTGGCAACGGCCGAACTCGACGCCGCGAGGCGGGCGGCCTGGGCCACCCCGTCGCGGACCACCAGGACGCCGTGTCCGGCCAGCGATCCCAGCGCCGTCAGCGGCAGTCGTCCGTCGGCCACATCCAGCACGCCGCCCCACAGCTGCGGATGCTCGGCAGCGGCGACCCGGCCCAGTCCCCACAACGGCGCGTGGGTCACGTTGTCGCCCTCGTGCACGCCGACGGTGAGCGCCCACAGTCGGGCTGACAGGCCGAGTTGCTGCTGCAGCGTGAGTGTTCTGGTCACCAGTTCGACGGCACCTTCGGGCGAGTCATCGTCCCGGGGCAACACCAGCACCACCGCGGAATCGCCGAGTTCTGCCGGCAACGAACCGAATTCGACGATCGATGCCAGCTCAGCAGGATCTTCGAACGCACGGTAGGGCACCCCGGCACCGGTCAGGTCATCGACCGCGGCTTCCAGCCGGTCGACGTCGCCGCCAACCAACACGACCCCGCTGGGTGCCCTCTCGTCACGGGCCGATACCGGATGCCAGGCCATCCGGTGCACGATCCGGCGTGTGTCCGCGGCCGACATTTCGCGCCCCGGATTCTCCAGTTCCTCGAAGGTCATCCCGCCGATGGACAGCAGAACCGACCCGGATTCGTCGGCGATCACCACATCGGTGGTGGTGGTCCCGGCCCGGCGCCGGACCGACAACATCGCGGTGGCCGGCGGTGCGGCGTGCACCCGGACCCGTTCGATGCGGGCGGGCATCCGCAGCCGCGGCGGCCCGTCGAAAATCGTCGAGGCGGCCGAGGTCGCCGCGTCCACCAGCGACGCCCAGGTGCCGGGCTGCGCGCCGTCGGACGCGGAGCTCACCCGGGCCAGCAGTTCGCCGTCACCACGGTGCAGATCCTTGATGTCCCAATCGAATCCCATCGCAGCGACCCCGAGAGCGGCGAGGGTGTCGATCACGTGGCGCGGCGCCAACCGCTCGGGGCAGCGTGCCCGGGCCGCAGCCAGGTCGACGGACAGCTCGACCTTCTCGTCGGCGTCGGCATGACCGACCACCGCACTGCTGTGCGTCAACCATCCGCCATCCTGATCCTCGGCGGCATCAGCCAACCGTGAGGCCAGGGTCAGCTCGCGATCGGCCAGCACCACCTGCAGATCGCGGGCGCGAGCTGGGGCCACGGGCGTGCGCAGCCGCACCTCGGTGAGTGCGGCGCCCGCACCGGACTCCGATACGGCGCCCGCGCCGGCCGCCGTCAGGAAGGTGTTCAACAACACTGCGGCAGGAACGATTTCGGCGCCCTGCACCGGGTGGTCGCCGGGGTAGGGCCGGGTGTCGAAGTCCAGCCGGGTCTGCCACATCCGGGTGGCGACGGTTCCGGCCACCTCGGTGCGTCCCCCCAACAGCGTGTGACTGCTGGTGTCGTGCACCGCGCTCGCGCCGGAGGCCGCGGTGGGTACCCGCCAGAAGCGGCGGTGCTGCCACTGGGTGACCGGCAGGTCGGCATCCCACGGATCATCCTGGGCGACAGCATGTTCGACGTCCGCGCCGTGGCAGTACAGGGACGCGACGGCGGTCGTGACAGCGGCCGGTTCGGGAGCATTACGCCGTAGCAGTGGGATGACGGCATGCTCGTCCATACCCAGGTGCAGCAGGGTTTCGACGACAGAGTGCGACACCACCGGATGTGCGGACACTTCGAGAAACAGCCGGTGCCCGTCCTCGGCGGCCGCCGTGACGGCCTCCGCGAACCGGACCTGCCCGCGCAGGTTGCGCACCCAGTAGTCGGCGTCGCGCGGCGCGGTGGAACGCGGATCGGCCAGCGCGGTGGTGTACAGCGGGATCGCCGCCTCGCGCGGCGGATGGAGGCCTGCGACGTTGTCGGCCAGGGCGCCGGTCAGGTCGTCCATGGCGGGACTGTGGAATGCCACGTCGGTGTTGACCCGACGCACCACGACACCCTGCTCGGCCCAGGCTTCGCACACCTCCTCGACAGCTGCCGTGACACCCGAGATGACGCAGGATTCCGCCGACGCACTGATGGCCGCCACCACATCGGTGCGGCCGGCGAGCCGCTGCTCAGCCTGGTCGAACGGCAGCCGCACCAAAGCCATCGCGCCGCAACCCATCACGGCGCGGAAACCGCGGGCCCGATAGCAGGCCACCGCTGCACCCTGGCGCAGGTCGAACACGCCGGAGACCACGCAGGCCGCGACCTCGCCGACCGAATGCCCGATCACCGCCGCCGGTCGCACACCGCGCTCGCGCAGCACTGCCGCCAGCCCGACCTGCATCGCGAAGGTCAACGCCTGGATCCGGTCCGTGCCACCGAGGTCTTCGCTGCTCAGCGCGGCCCGGGCAGAGAACCCGAGTTCAGGCCCGAACACCTCGTCGACCTCGTCGATCACTCGGGCGAAAGTGGCTTCGGCGGTGAGCAATTCACGGCCCATGCCGACCCAGTGTGAACCGTGCCCGGAGAAGACCCAGACCGCATCCCGAGGCTGGCCGCCCGGCACGGCTCCGGTGACCAGGTTGTCGAGGGATTCGTTGCGGGCCAACGCGTCGAGGCCGGCGATCAACTCATGCCGGTGCTCGGCGACGACCGCGGCCCGGACCGGTTCGTGACTGCGCCGGGCCCACAAGGTGGCGGCCACCGGAGCCACGTCCTGGTGTCCGGCCCGCAGGTGGTCGGCCAGCGCTTCGGCCTGGCGGGCCAGTCGCTGTCCGGAACGTGCGGAGATCGGGACGATCAGTGCACCAGAACTACTGTGCTCCAAAGGATCCGAATCCACCGGGCCCTCTTCGAGGAGTATGTGCGCGATCGTGCCGCCGTAGCCGTAACTGCACACCGCGGCCTGGCGTGGGGTGTCGGTGCGGCTCCAAGGCTCGACTTCGGTGGGCACCCGCAGGCCGCTGTTGGCCCAGTCGACCGCACCGGTGAGTTGCCGCAGTCCGGCGGTGGGCGGGATCGCCTCATGGTGCAGCGCCAGGACCGTCTTGATCAGGCCCATCACACCGGCGCCGCCTTCGAGGTGGCCGATGTTGGGTTTGACCGATCCGATGCGGCACCGGTCCGTCTCGGCCCGTCCGACGCCGTATACCTCGGCGAGTGCGCCGACCTCGGTGGGATCACCTGTGGGAGTTCCGGTTCCGTGCGCCTCGATGTACCCGACGCCGGCCGGGTCGACGCCCGACATCCGGCAGGCGAGCCGGAACATGTCCGCCTGGGCGGCGCCGTTGGGAGACATGATGCCCACGGTGCGGCCATCCTGGGCCGTGGCACCGCCGCGCACCACCGCCAGGACACGGTCACCGTCGCGCTGTGCATCCGCGAGCCGCTTGAGCACGACGACGCCTGCGCCTTCGCCGCGGCCGTATCCGTCGGCGGCGGCGTCGAAGGTCTTGCAACGGCCGTCGGGGGCGGTGGCCCCGGCCTCGTCCAGTACGCGGGTGAGGCCCGGGCCGATCAGCGCGCTGACGCCACCGGCCAGTGCCAGCGACGTCTCACCGGCCCGCAGCATCTGACATGCCTGGTGCACCGCGACCAACGAGGCCGCACACGCCGCGTCCAGCGCCACGCTCGGGCCGCGAAGATCGAGCAGGTGCGATACCCGATTGGCGATACCGCACAGCGAGGTTCCGATGCCTGTCCAGGCATCGATGCCGGGCAGGTCTTCCATGATCAACTTGCCGTAGTCGTCGGAGTTGACGCCCATCAGCACCGCGGTGTCACTGCCGGCCAGTGCCCTCGGTGACACCCCGGCGTGTTCGAGTGCCTCCCAGCTGACCTCCAGTGCCAGCCGCTGCTGGGGGTCCATGACCTCGGCCTCGCGCGGTGCGACGCCGAAGAACTCGGCGTCGAAACCGGGCAGGTCGTCGAGGAAGGTGCCCAGCCGGGTGACCTCGCGCAGGACCGCGGCGTTTCGCGGGTCGCGCCGCAGGTACGGCTCCCATCGCTCGTCGGGCACCTCGGTGACGTTGCTGCGCCCTTCCAGCAGAAAGTTCCAGAACTCTGACGGGGTCGCGACGTTGCCGGCGACGCGGCAGCCCAGCCCGATGACGGCGATGGGCTCCGGGGTCGAAGCTTCGGTTGCCATGTCAGCAGGATTCCGACTGGGTCGAAGTCTGGATAGCCTTGCCTAAATAGGGTGCCGACATGCGGACAATAGTGGCACATCGCCCGACGAATCAGGGGTTGTACCCCGAACCGATCCTGTGAATCCACTGGGAGGCCCTCCAGTGGTGATGACGTGCGCGTTTACTGTTCGATGGGCCCGGAATGCCTACCGTCGTCGACATTGCCCGGGACCGCGGCCAGGTGTTAGCTCACTCACATGTCAGCGGGCCTCCTCCGCCGCGACGAGGTAGGGCGACAACGTGCCCAGCTTCTCGCAGGTCTCCTCGAACTCCCGGTCAGGCGTGGACTCGGCGATGATGCCGGCCCCGGCCCGCAGCCAGGTGTGCCCGTCGACTTCATAGGCCGCCCGGAGCGCCAGCGCGGCATCGAGGGAGCCGTCGGCCGAGAAGATCGCCACCGCGCCCGAGTACAGACCCCGGGGCAGTTCGTCGTGTCGGAGGATCGCATCGACCCCCTCTGCCTTGGGGATGCCGGAGGCCGTCACCGCGGGGAACAGCGCCTCCAGCGCGTCCATGCGGTCCATCGACGGGTCGAGACGAGCGCCCACCGTGGAACCGAGGTGTTGCACACTTCCGCGCTCACGGATCGTCATGAAGTCGGTGACGGTCGCCGTGCCCGGCTCGGCCACCTCGGCAATCTCCTTGAGGGAGCTGCGCACCGATATCGCGTGCTCCACGATTTCCTTGGAGTTGGATTCGAGATCGTCGCGGGCCGCCTGATCGTTGGCGGCGCCGCGACCGAACGCCCGGGTGCCCGCCAACGGCTCGGTCACCACCAGGCCGTCCCCGTGCACGGCGGCGACGAGTTCGGGGCTGTAACCGAGCGCGCGAAGTGAGCCGAGCCGCAAGAGGAATGATCGGGCCGGATTGTTGTGCCTGCGGCCCAGCCGGTAGGTGGACGGGAAGTCGAGGCGGAACGGCACGTCGAAACGCCGCGACAGGATGACCTTCTGGTACCGGCCGCCGGTGATCTCGTCGATCGCGGCCGCCACCCGGTCGCGGTAGGCGCTGCCGTCCTGCCGGATGTCGACGGCGCGCGGGGTGCCCGCGGGCGACAGCCCCTCGGCGATCACCTGCCGCACCACCTCGCGATGGCTCCCGTCGCCGCCGCGCACTGTGACCTGCTCGGCGGTGACCTCGATCTGAGTGATCGGAACGAACACCCGGGCCAGCGGTGTCTTCGGCGCCAGCCGGTCCTGGAGGCCGAACTTGAACGAGCCGAATTCGAATGCGACCCAACCGAACGCGGCGTCAATTCCGGCTTCGGCATCGGCGAGCAGCCGGCCCACGACTTCGCCGAGCGCGACGCCGGGCCGGCCGGTCCACGACCGACTTTCCGTTATGACGCCGTCCCTGGTGAGTCGCAGCTCGTCACTGTCCAATTCGATCCCGCATCGCGCACCGGAAGCCAGCAGCCACCGGTTTCCGCGTTCGTAGACCAAGTAGTCGCTGCCGTCGGCATCGGAAAGGGCACGGGCGATCTCGGCGACCCAGTCGGCCGGGCCGATCGCGTCATCACCCGTGGGCAGCTCGAACGAGGCGGGCGCAACCGAGTCATTGCAGTCGGCTTGGGCATTCGTTGTGAGCATTTGCCGAAGCGTAGCCTCACCTAACTCATTGCGCAGACCTACGTATCTACTACGAAATTCACATCATTCGCATGAGCTTCAGGCACCGAACACAGTTGGCTCACAGGTTCTTCACAGAACACCCGGCAGGGAGGCCCTCTACCCCAGCAGGTCGCGGACGACCCCATCGGCGAGCAACCGGCCACGATCAGTCAACACCAGTGCCTCCCCTTGCCGCAGGAGAAGTCCTTCACCGCAGAGATTCTCAGCCCGAGCCAGTTCGTCGGCGTTGAGCAGCGACGTCGGCAGGCCGTCACGCACCCGGACCCGCAACATCACTTCTTCCATATGCCGGTCGCGGTCGTCGAGCTCCTCGAAATCCGCTATCGGCAAGTGGTTTTCAGCAAGAGCCTGCGCATAGGCATTGGGATGCTTGACATTCCACCACCGGGTGTCGCCGAGGAAGCCGTGGGCTCCCGGGCCGGCACCCCACCACTCGCCACCGTCCCAGTAGCCGAGGTTGTGCCGGCACTCCCCGCCGTCGGTGCTCCAGTTCGACACCTCGTACCAGTGCAGGCCCGCCGCCGAAAGTCGGCTGTCGAGCAGCTCGTAGCGCTGAGCGAGCACGTCGTCGTCGGGCCGGGCGATCTCGCCGCGGCGCACCCGGCGTGCCAGGGCGGTACCGTCCTCGACGATCAGCGAGTACGCGGACACGTGGTCGACGCCGGCGCCCAGCGCGACGTCGATCGAGCGCCGCAGATCGTCGTCGGTCTCCCCCGGCGTCCCGTAGATCAGGTCGATGTTGACGTGCTCGAACCCAGCCGCCCGGGCTTCCAACGCCGCCGCGGGCGCGCGCCCCGGAGAGTGCGTGCGGTCCAGGACAGCCAGCACCTGCGGCGCCGCCGACTGCATGCCGAGTGAGATCCGGGTGTAACCGGCCTCCCGCAGCGTCGCGAACATCTCCGGTGAGGTGGATTCCGGGTTGGCCTCGGTGGTCACCTCGGCGTCGGCGGCCAGGTCGAAATTGTCCCGAACCGCGCCCAGCACCGCCGCCAGGCCTGGGCCGCCGAGCAGCGAAGGTGTACCGCCTCCGACGAACACCGTCTGCACCGGCACAGCCCCGACCGTGGTGGCGGCCAAGGCCAGTTCGAGGCGCAGCGCGGCCAGCCAGCCGTCGGGGCTGGCGCCGCCCAACTCGGCCGCCGTATAGGTGTTGAAGTCGCAGTATCCGCACCGGGTGGCACAGAACGGCACGTGGATATATATGCCGAACGCACGCCCGGGCACACGCTCCAACCGGGGTCGGTCGACGGGCGCGGTGCGGGTGCTCATGGTTTTATTTTCCCAGACTGTCCAGCGCGGACTTTTGCTCACCCTGAGCGCAAATATGGCCCGGTTAGGGCAGGTGGCGACAATCGTGGCAGAATGTCGGGCGTGACTGCCGCCCACAACAGCACCACCAGCATTGCGCTGGTGGCTCGTCGGCATGTCGATTTCAAGCGCGTATGTAGCTGTTGCTGTCTGCCTTAATCATGCGTTGATTTCGGACCCCGCCCGCCCCATAGTTTCAGCTGGCACCGGATCTGCGCCGCCGGACAGCCACCGGTGATCTGCGCGTTCTAGTGCCAGCTCCTTTGCGAAGGAGCTCAACAGTGACAACCCCCGAGGCCCCAGCCAAGGCCGACCGGCCCGCCAAGAAACCCCGCGACGAGGGTCAATGGGCGCTGGGTAGCCGCGACCCACTCAACCACAACGAGCAGTTCAAGCAGGAAGACGACGCACTCAACGTGCGGGACCGCATCCTCAACGTCTACTCGCGTGACGGCTTTGCCAGCATCGCCAAGGACGACCTGCGCGGCCGATTCCGGTGGATGGGCCTGTACACCCAGCGCACCGAGGGCTACGACGGCACCTTCACCGGCGACGACAACGCCGACCTGCTCGAGGCCGAGTACTTCATGATGCGGGTGCGCACCGACGGCAAGGCGCTGTCCGCCCAGGCCGTCCGCACCCTCGGACAGATCTCGGTGGACTTCGCCCGCGACAGCGCCGACATCACCGACCGGGAGAACCTGCAGTACCACTGGCTGCGCATCGAGGACATCCCCGAGGTCTGGCGCCGGCTCGACGAGGTCGGCCTGCAGACCATGGAGGCCTGCGGCGACTGCCCGCGCGGCATGCTGGGCTCGCCGCTGGCCGGCGATTCGCTGGTCGAGGTGCTGGATCCGACGCCCGCGCTCAAGGAGATCGAAGAGCGCTACATCGGCAACCCCGAATTCTCGAACCTGCCCCGCAAGTTCAAGACCGCCGTCTCGGGCCTGCAGGACGTCGCCCACGAGATCAACGACGTGTCGTTCATCGGGGTCAACCACCCCGAGCACGGTCCCGGCCTGGACCTGTGGGTCGGCGGCGGCCTCTCGACCAACCCGATGCTGGCGCAGCGTGTCGGCGTGTGGGTACCGCTGGCCGAGGTCGCCGAGGTGTGGGCCGGAGTCGTCGGGATCTTCCGTGACTACGGGTACCGCCGACTGCGCTCGAAGGCGCGGCTGAAGTTCCTGATCAAGGACTGGGGCACCGAAAAATTCAGGGAAGTTCTCGAACAGGAATACCTCAAGCGCCCCCTCATCGACGGACCCGCTCCCGAGCAGGTGCCGCACACGGTGGACCACGTGGGCGTGCAGAAGATTCGCAACGGCCTGAACGCCGTCGGCGTTTCGGCCATCGCCGGACGGGTCTCGGGCACCATCCTGACCAAGGTCGCCGACCTGATGGAAGAGGCCGGTGCGGACCGCGCCCGCCTGACCGCCTATCAGAAGCTGATCATCCTCGACGTGCCCGACGACAAGCTGGATGCCCTGCGCGCCGGCCTGGACGCACTGGGTCTGCAGTCGCAGCCGTCGCACTGGCGGCAGAACCTGATGGCCTGCACCGGTATCGAGTACTGCAAGCTGAGCTTCGCCGACACCCGCGGACGGGCCCAGACGCTGGTACCCGAGTTGGAGGCCCGGTTGGGTGACCTCAACGCCGAGCTCGACGTGCCCGTCACCGTGAACATCAACGGCTGCCCCAACTCGTGCGCCCGGATCCAGGTCGCCGACATCGGCTTCAAGGGCCAGATGGTGGACGACGGTGACGGCCCGGAGGAGGGCTTCCAGGTCCACCTCGGCGGCAGCCTGGGCCTGGACAGCGGCTTCGGACGCAAGCTGCGTCAGCACAAGGTGCTGGCGACCGAGCTCGGCGACTACATCGAGCGGATCGTCCGCAATTTCGTGAAACAACGTGACGCCGGTGAGCGTTTCGCCCAGTGGGCCGTTCGGGCCGACGAAGCGGACTTGAGGTAGATCGCGAGATGAGCACATTGACTGAGGCGGAATTGATCGAGCTTGTCGCCCAGGGCGCAGCCGAGCTGGCCGACGCCAGCGCTGAGGAGCTGCTGCGCTGGACGGACAAGCACTTCGGAGGCGATTACGTCGTGGCCTCCAACATGCAGGACGCAGTGCTGGTCGAGATGGCGGCCAAGGTGCGGCCGGGCGTCGACGTACTGTTCCTCGACACCGGCTACCACTTTGCCGAGACCATCGGCACCCGTGACGCCGTCGAGCAGGTTTACGGCGTCAACGTGGTGAACGTTCGCCCGGAGACTTCGGTCGCCCAGCAGGACGAACTTCACGGCAAGGACCTGTTCGCCCGTGACGCCGCGGCCTGCTGCCGCATGCGCAAGGTCGAACCGCTGGGCAAGGCACTCGCGGGCTACACGGCCTGGGTGACCGGTATCCGCCGCGTGGAGGCCCCGACGCGCGCCAACGCCCCGCTGATCAGCTGGGACGCCGCCTTCGGCCTGGTGAAGATCAACCCGATCGCCGCCTGGTCCGACGAGGAGATGCAGGCCTACATCGAGGCCAATGACATCCTCGTCAATCCCCTTGTCTACGACGGCTATCCGTCGATCGGATGCGCTCCGTGCACCAGCAAGCCTGCCGAGGGCGCCGATCCGCGCAGCGGCCGGTGGGCCGGCCAGGCCAAGACGGAGTGCGGGCTGCACGCCTCGTGAGGTACCTGTGACGCTCGTTCTCACCGCACACGGCAGCGCTGACCCGCGCTCGTCGGCGAACGCGCACGCCATCGGCGGGCATCTGCGCCGCCTGCTGCCCGACACCGAGGTGCGGGTGGCGTTCTGTGAACAGAACGCACCCAACCTCACCGACGTACTGCCGGACGTCGAGCCGGGCGCCGTCGTGGTGCCGCTGCTGTTGGGCAGCGCCTATCACGCCCGGATCGACATTCCCGAGCTGATCGCCGGCGCCGGCGCCGAGGTGACCCAGGCCGATGTGCTCGGTGAAGACCCCCGCCTGCTGCAGGTGGTGCGGGAGCGGCTGACCGCGGTGGGAGTGTCCCGGTTCGACGCCGACCTCGGTGTGATCCTGGTCGGGGTGGGCTCGTCCCATCCCGCCGCCAATGCACGTACGGCCGCGCTGGCCGGCGTGCTGGCCGAAGGCACCCGCTGGGCCGGCACCGAGGTGGCGTTCGCCACAGGTCAGACCCCGTCCCTGCCGGAGGCCGTCGAGCGCCTCCGCCGACGCGGCGCTGGGCGCCTGGTGATCGCCCCCTGGTTCCTGGCACACGGTCGCATCACTGATCGGGTAGCCCAATTCGCCTGTGCCGCAGGCATTCCCATGGCCGAGCCCCTTGGTCCGCACCGCCTGGTGGCGGCCACGGTGCTGGATCGCTACGAAGAGGCGCTGGCCGCGCGCAGCGCCGGCTTCGCCGCCTGACCCCACCCTTTTCCGACCGACCACGCCCCCGGGCACGCCCCGGGGGCGTTTTCATGCGCTTGACACCTATACCCCTTGGGGTATGTTTGGACTTATCGGGTATACCCCCCTAGGTATACAAAGTCGTCCACCGAGGAGTTGAACAATGAAGTTCATCCAGTACTACCTGGACTGTCTGTCCCATGCGTCGTACCTGATCGGCGACGAGTCATCGGGGCGCGCCGTCGTCGTCGACCCGCAGCGCGACGTGTCCGAGTACGTCACCGATGCCGAGAAGCTCGGCATGCAGATCACCCACGTCATCGAGACCCACTTCCACGCCGACTTCCTGTCCGGCCACCTCGAACTGGCCGAGGCCACCGGCGCGACGATTGTGTACTCGTCCGTCGCCAAGCCCGAGTTCGATCACCTGGGAGTCGAAGACGGCCAACGCATTTCACTGGGCGAGGTGGTGCTGGAGTTCCGCCACACCCCGGGTCATACCCCAGAGTCGATGAGCATCGTGATCTACGAGCACGCCGATGACGCCGTGCCCTACGGCGTTCTGACCGGCGACACCCTGTTCATCGGCGATGTCGGCCGGCCGGACCTGCTGGCCTCTATCGGCTACACCCGAGACGAACTGGCCGACAAGCTCTACCACTCGCTGCACGAGAAGCTGCTACCGCTGCCCGATGCCACCCGGGTCTTCCCGGCCCACGGCGCGGGTTCGGCCTGCGGCAAGAACCTGTCCACCGAACTGTCGTCCACCATGGGTGAGCAGAAGCAGACCAACTATGCGCTGCGTGCACCGGACAAGCAGTCCTTCATCGAGTTGGTCACCGCAGGCCAGCCGCCCGCCCCCGGCTACTTCGTCTACGACGCGATCCTCAACCGCAAGGACCGCGCCCTGCTGGACGAGGAGGCGAACCCGGAGGCCCTGGACTACCGTCAGGCCACCGAAGCGGTCGCCGACGGGGCCACGCTGATCGACGGCCGCAGCCCCGAGGACTTCGCGCTGGGCCATCTGCGCAACGCGATCAACATCGGCCTGGCCGGGCGCTACGCCGAGTTCGCGGGCTCAGTGGTCAAACCCGACGCCGACATCGTGCTGGTCACCGACCCGGGCGAGGAGCGCGAAGGCAAGAACCGGCTGGCGCGCATCGGGTTCGACCGGGTGCTGGGTTACCTCGACAACCCGGAGCGGACCATGTTCGAACATCAAGACGATGTGACGGTCGCCTCACGGTTGACCGCCGCCGCGTTCGGTGAGCGAGCCGGCTCGGTGGCCGACCTGCAGATCGTCGACGTGCGCAATCCGGGCGAGACCGAGGCGGGCACGATCCCCGGCGCGGTCAACATCCCCGTCGGCCAGCTGCCGGACCGGACCGGCGAATTGGATCCGACCCGCCCGACCGTGGTCTACTGCGCCGGCGGCTACCGCTCTTCGGTGGCGGCCAGCCTGCTGCGCCAGCGCGGCTTCACCGATGTCAGCGACATCCTGGGTGGCTACGGCGCCTGGGTGGACAGCACCCAGGCCGTCTGAGCCGGCGCAAATCGTCTGAGAGACAGGAAAACACAACAAGTATGTCCACCCCAGCCAAGCACGAGGTCCTGATCATCGGCGGCGGCACGGCCGGTATCACCGTGGCGGCGCGGTTGCTGCGCAAGCACTACAGCGACGTCGCGATCATCGAACCGTCCGACAAGCACTACTACCAGCCGTTGTGGACCCTGGTAGGCGGCGGCCAGGCGACGGCGGCCGAAACCGAGCGTGCCGAAGGCTCGGTCATGCCGCGCGGCGCCACCTGGATCAAGAGTGCGGTCACCGCCGTCGACCCGGATGCCAACACGGTCACGTGCGCCGACGGCAAGACCTACGGCTACGACGTTCTGGTCATGGCGCCGGGTATCCAGCTCGATTGGGAACGCACCGAGGGCCTGACCGACACCCTCGGTAAGGACGGCGTGTCGTCGAACTACCTCTTCGACCTCGCGCCGCGCACGTGGGAGTTCATCCGCAACACCCGCTCCGGGACGGCGGTGTTCACCATGCCGTCGGGCCCGATCAAGTGCGCCGGTGCCCCGCAGAAGATCGCCTACCTGGCCTGCGACCACTGGCGGCGCCAGGGTGTGCTCGACAACATCGACGTGCACCTGGTGGTCCCGACCCCGCGGATCTTCGGCATCCCCGCGATCGCCGACAATCTGGACAAGGTCATCGCCGACTACGGCATCACCCTGCACACAGGAAGTGAAGTGCGGTCCATCGATTCGGCGGCCCGCAAGGTGACGATGACCAACCTCGCAGAGGGAATCGAAACCACGCTGCCCTACGACGTGCTGCACGCGGTCCCCCACCAGTCGGCGCCGGACTGGATCAAGTCCAGCCCGCTGTCCACGAGCCATGTCGGTGGGGACGCCAACGGTTACGTCGATATCGACAAGCACACCATGCAGCACGTGCGCTACCCGAACGTGTTCGCACTCGGCGACGCGGGATCGTCACCGAACTCGAAAACCGGTGCGGCCATTCGCAAGCAGGCGCCCGTGGTGGTCGAGAACATCGGTGCGGTGCTGAGCGGGCGCCCGCTCACCGGGGCCTACGACGGTTACGCGTCCTGCCCCATCGTCACGTCCGCACACGACATGCTGCTGGCCGAGTTCGACTACGACTTCGCGCTGAAACCCTCCTTCCCCCTGCTCGATCCGGTCAAGCCGCACCGGCCGTACTGGTTGCTGAAGAAGTACGGGCTGCCCGCCCTGTACTGGAACCTGATGTTGAAAGGTCTTGCCTGATGTCCACCTCGTCGATCATCGACGCCACCGAACTCAACGAGCTCAAGCAGGCCGGTCCCGGCCCGCGGCTCATCGACGTCCGGACGCCCGCCGAGTTCGAAACCGCCCATATCCCTGGCGCTTACAACGTTCCACTGGACCTGCTGCAGGAACATCGCGACGAGATCGCCCAGCACCTCGACGAGAACGTCGTGCTGATCTGTCGCTCCGGGCAACGGGCAGGCACCGCCGGGCAGACCCTGCGCGACGCCGGCCTGCCGAACGTCTCGATCCTCGACGGCGGTATGACCGCCTGGCAGACACAGGGATTCGGGGTGCGTCGTGGCACCCAACGATGGGATCTGGAACGTCAGGTTCGCCTGGTTGCGGGGTCGATCGTGCTGAGCAGCGTGCTGGGCAGCATCGCGGCCCCCAAGCTGAAATGGCTCGCCGCGGGGATCGGCGCCGGATTGACGACGGCGGCGCTGACGAACACCTGCGCCATGGGCATGATGCTGGCGAAGCTCCCGTACAACCGGGGCGCGTCCTGTGATGCCGACAGTGTCGTCGCGCAGTTGATCGGCTCCAAGCAGGCACATTCGGGCGCATTGGCATGATCGCCCTCGCTGTCGCGCTGGCCGTCCTCGTCGGGGTGTCCCTGGGACTCCTCGGCGGAGGTGGCTCGATCCTGACCGTTCCGCTGCTGGCATACGTGGCCGGCATGGAGGCCAAGCAGGCGATCGCCACCTCGCTGCTGGTCGTCGGGGTGACCAGCGCGGTCAGCGCCCTGTCTCATGCGCGCGCCGGTCGGGTGCAGTGGCGCAGCGGCCTGATGTTCGGCGCGGCCGGCATGGTCGGCGCGTACCTGGGTGGACTGCTGAGCTATGTCGTGCCGGGAACGGTACTGCTGACCGCCTTCACGGTGGTGATGATCGCTACGGGTATCGCAATGATCAAGGGCCGCAAGACGTGCGAACCGACGACGCGGACGATGCCGGTCGCCAAGGTCCTCTCGATGGGTCTGGGAGTCGGGGTGGTGACCGGAGCCGTCGGCGCCGGTGGCGGATTCCTCGTGGTGCCCGCCCTGGCACTGCTGGGCGGTCTACCCATGCCCGTGGCGGTGGGAACCTCCCTGCTGGTGATCACCATGAACTCGGCGGCAGGTCTGGCCGGACATCTGAGCACAGTGCCGATCGACTGGACGATCGCCGGCGCGGTCACCGCGGCGGCGGTGCTGGGCAGTCTGCTGGGCACCCGACTCACCGCGCACGTGGATCCCGACGCGGTACGCCGGGCCTTCGGCTGGTTCGTGTTGCTCATGGCATCGCTGATCCTGGGCCAGGAGATCCACCCCGCCATCGGGCTCACCGCGGCAGGCCTCACCGCACTGGCCGGCCTCGGCAACCTCAGCTGCGCGCGGCTCGGATGGTGTCCGATGCGGTGGCTTTTCGGCCCACCTGCAGCGACAACATGACCACACGCACATACCCCCGAGGGTATGATGAAAGCAAGAAACCCAACGTTAAGGGGACAACATGATCTGCGACGAGGAATCGATCGCCGCCATCCTCAACCGGTTGCGCCGCGCACAGGGACAGCTCTCCGGCGTCATCGCCATGATCGAGCAGGGGCGCGACTGCAAGGATGTCGTCACCCAGCTCGCCGCGGTGTCCCGGGCACTCGACCGGGCCGGATTCAAGATCGTGGCAACCGGTCTGCGTGAATGCATCACCGGCGAGAGCGACGAACCGATGGACGTCGCCGAGTTGGAGAAGTTGTTCCTGACCCTGGCCTGACGGGGTGACGCTGACCGCCTAGCTGACGGTCAGCGCCTCATCCTCGTCACTCGCCGGAACCTGCAGTCCCCCGGCGATCTGCGGAACCCGAGTGGCCCGCACATAGACCGTGTCACCCTCCCGCAACCCGAGCGCCTCGGCGTCGCCGCGGGTGATCTGTGCCGTGAACGGCACATGGGTTGCGGCACCGGTCAGCTCGACCCGCACCTCGAAGCCCAGCATCACGATCCGGTCGATGGTGGCGCGCAGCACCCCGGTGGCCTCGGCCGTACCGTCGCCGGCAGCAACGGCCAGCTCCGGGTTGCGTCCCACCCGAATGTCGTGCGGACGCACCAGGATTCCGTTGAGCTCGGAGACGGCACCGAGGAACGACATCACGAACGCGTTGGCCGGCTCGTCATATACCTCAGTTGGCGACCCCACCTGTTCGATCCGGCCCTTGTTGAGCACCGCGATCCGGTCCGCCACATCCAGCGCCTCGGCCTGGTCGTGCGTCACCAGCACCGTGGTGACATGCACCTCGTCGTGCAGCCGGCGCAGCCAGGTGCGCAGATCGTCACGCACCTTGGCGTCCAGCGCCCCGAACGGTTCGTCGAGCAACAGCACCTGCGGATCCACCGCCAACGCCCTGGCCAGTGCCATGCGCTGACGCTGACCACCGGAGAGCTGGTTGGGATAGCGGGTCTGAAAACCGGCCAGCCCCACCACTTCCAGCAGGTTGTCGACCTTCTCCTTCACCTCGGCCTTGGGGCGCTTACGGATCTTGAGGCCGAATGCCACATTGTCGCGGACCGTCAGGTGTTTGAACGCCGCATAGTGCTGAAACACGAATCCGATATCGCGGCGCTGCGGCGGAATCCCGGTCACATCGCGGCCGTTGATGGTGATGGTCCCGCTGTCGGGCTGATCCAGGCCCGCAATGGCGCGCAACAGGGTGGACTTTCCCGAGCCACTGGGGCCCAGCAGCGCGGTCAACGACCCTGACGGCACCTCGAAGTCGATGTTGTCGAGCGCCGCAAAATCGCCGTAATGCTTGTTGGCACCCCGAACCACGATCGCGTCGGTCATAGTTCTTGTCTCCTTCTCAGGCCTACTGCGCGGCCTTGATTCGGCGCCGGTCGAGGATCACCTGGACAACCAGGACGATCACGGCCACCGCCATGAGCAAAGTCGAGATGGCGTACGCCCCGTACACCGAATCGGCGGTGCCGCGGTTGTAGCGGTCGGCCACCAGCAGGGTCAGCGTCTGGGAGGTACCCGGCAGGTTCGAGGACACCATGATCACCGCACCGAACTCCCCCAGCGTGCGGGCGATGGTCAACACGATGCCGTAGGTCAGGCCCCACCGGATGGACGGCAGAGTGATCCGCCAGAACGTCTGCCACCAGGTCGATCCCAGTGTCGCGGCGGCTTCCTCCTGGTCGGTACCGATCTCGTGCAACACCGGTTCGACCTCACGGATCACGAACGGCACCGTGACGAAGATGCTGGCCAGCACGATGCCGGGGATTCCGAAGATGATCTTGAGACCGAGGTCGTTCTCGACGAAGCCCAGCAGCCCCGCAGAACCCCACAGCAGGATCAGCGCGACACCGACGACCACCGGTGACACTGCGAACGGCAGGTCGATGACCGCCTGCAGGGCGCTCTTGCCGCGGAATCGGTTGCGCGCCAACACCAGGGCGGTGGGAACACCGAACAACACGTTCAGCGGCACCACGATGGCCACCACCAACAGCGACAGGTTCAGCGCCGAGATGGCCGCGGGTGTACCCACCGACGCGAAGAACGCACCGACGCCCGGACCGAAGGTCCGCCACAGGATCAACCCGACTGGGACCACCACCAGCACCGTCACGTAGGCCAGCGCCAGAAAGCGCAGCAGGTAGCGCACCGACGGTGAGAGCGTCATGCCGAAAGCTCCTCACGTTTGGCGGCACGCGAGCCCACCGCCCGCAACACGAAAAGCACCAGGAACGAGATCACCAGCAGCACAATGGAGATCGCCGCGGCGCCCGTGCGATCGTCGTTCTCGATCAGGGTCCGGATCCACTGCGACGACACCTCGGTCTCACCGGGGACGGCGCCACCGATGAGCACCACCGAACCGAATTCACCGATGGCCCGCGAGAACGCCAGACCGGCCCCGGACAGCAGGGCGGGGAGCAACGCCGGCAGGATCACCTTGACGAAGATGACCCGATTGCTGGCGCCCAACGAGGCGGCCGCCTCCTCGGTCTCCTGGTCGAGCTCGAGCAACACCGGCTGCACCGAGCGCACCACGAACGGCAGCGTGACGAACAGCAGGGCGATGCCCACACCCCATTTGGTGTGCTGCAGGTGCAACCCGACCGGGCTGGCCGGACCGTACAGCGCCAGCATCACCAGGCTCGCCACGATCGTCGGCAGGGCGAAGGGCAGGTCGATCACCGAGTCGACCAGCCGTTTACCGGGGAAGTCGTCGCGGGTGAGCACCCACGCCACCACCAGGCCGAAGAAGATGTTGACCACCGTCACGCCGGCCGAGATGGTCAGTGTCACCCGAAACGATTCCAGGGCTGCGTTGGAAGTGACCGCCACCCAGAAGGCATTCCACCCACCGCCGGCCGCCTGCCACAGGATCGCCGCCAACGGCAGCAACACGATGACGCTCAACCAGATCGAGGCCGCCCCCACGCGCAGCGAGGTGCTGCCGTAGCGGCCGGGCCGCGCGCCGGGGGTGGAATCCCCCGGCGCGGGCACAGCCGAACCAGGCTCGGCTGCATCGGTCTGCGTTACTGATGTCATCCAGTCGCCTGCTTGTAGATCTTGGTGATCGAGCCGTTGTCCTTGTCGAACAACGCGGGGTCGACCTCTTTCCATCCGCCGAGATCGGCGACCGTCCACAGCTTCTCCGGCGTCGGGAAGTCCTTGGTGAAGTCCGCCGCCACCGCCGGGTCGACGGGACGGAATCCGGCCTCGGCCCACAGCTTCTGCCCCTCGGCGGTGAACAGGAAGTTCTGCAGCGCCTTGGCCTTGTCGGCGTGGGCACTGGTCTTGACGACCGCCACCGGGTTCTCGATCTTGAAGGTCTGCGGCGGGTTCACGTGCTCGACGTCCTTGCCCTGCCGCTCGACGTTGATCGCCTCGTTCTCGTAGCTGATCAGCACGTCCCCGGTGCCCTGCAGGAACACATCGGTGGCCTCACGGCCCGAGCCCGGTCGGGTCTTGACGTGCTCGGTAACCAGCTTGTTCACGAAGTCGAGACCGGCTGCGGAGTCTTTGCCGCCGTTGCTCTTCGCCGCATAGGGCGCCAGCAGGTTCCACTTGGCCGAACCCGAGCTCAGCGGACTCGGGGTGACGACCTCGAGCCCGGGCTGCAGCAGGTCATCCCAGTCCTTGATGCCCTTGGGGTTACCCTTGCGCACCACCAATGACACCACAGAACCGAACGGGACGCCCTTCGTATTGCCTGCGCTCCAGTCGTCGGCCACCTTGTCGGCCTTGACCAACCGGGTCACGTCGGGTTCGACCGAGAAGTTCACGATGTCGGCCGGCTTGCCGTCGGCCACGGCGCGGGACTGGTCACCTGAGGCGCCGTAGGACGTCCGCACCGCAACGCCCTTGCCTTCCTCACTGGCGGCGAAGGCCGGGATGATCTTGCTCCAGCCCGGCTCGGGCACGGCGTAGGCGACGAGCGTCAGCGTGGTGTCGGCGCCCGCGGCGCCTTGGTCACCGCCAGCGACGTCACTGGCGCCGCCACTGCAGCCGACCGCCAGCACGCCGGTGGCGGCCAGGACGGTGGCAGTACGCCAGAACTTACTGAGATTGGGCTTGTTAACGGGCACTGAGGACCTTTCTTGCGGACAGCGGACATTGCGAGGTCCGTCATGCGGAAAGGCGAGGGAGGCGAGGAGGCAAGAGAACAGCATCCGGGCGCAGAACCGCCACCGACACCAAACCGCGGACGGGTTGGAGTCAGCGACAACAGGCGACGTCTGCAACAGCGCACGAACCCACGGCAATGAGAGCCAAGACATGGCTCTCAGTCTTGCCGGACGCTGAATGCATGGCGCGAAGAATAACAGAATTCCGCCGTCGCGCCCGTCGAGCGATAGGCGTCCCCGCTAGCGGGTCAGCAACCACATCACGATGACCAGGACAACCAGCAGAATCAAGATCAACGTGACACGTGAGCGCGGCATACCGTTCACTCCGATTCCACCTCGTCCGCCGGGGCGTGGCGCAGCCGGCGCAACCCGATACTTCCCCAGCCCAGCGCGCCGTCGAGCACCACCGCGATGCCATAGGCCAACGCCAGCACCACCGGCATCACCACCGCGGTCTGCACGACGAACGGCAGCCCGGTCAGCCACAGTTCGACGCCGTCCCACCAGTTCAGGATTGCCGCCATGGGGCAAGCGTAGGCGATCGCCCACAGCACCCCGTCTTCATCCCGTCGCACCCGTAACGTTCGACACGCGTGTCTTGGGTAGACGGCACCCGTATCCACCCACGATGATGTGCGGATGGTTCTGCAACACACCGAGCCCACGGATGTCGTCGCGGCACTCGACAAGACCCCTGATACCTCGAAGACCCCCGAGGCGCCGCTCACGGCGACGGCGCCCGTGCCGTACTCGTCGGGCGCGTCGCTACGGAACCCTTTCCCGCCGATCGCCGACTACGGCTTCCTGTCCGACTGCGAGAACACCTGCCTGATCTCCTCGGCCGGGTCCGTGGAATGGCTGTGTGTCCCCCGGCCCGACTCTCCGAGCGTGTTCGGCGCGATCCTGGATCGCAATGCGGGCCACTTCCGGCTCGGCCCCTACGGGGTGACCGTTCCCTCAGCGCGGCGCTACCTGCCGGGCAGCTTGATCCTGGAGACGACCTGGCAGACCCACACCGGTTGGCTGATCGTGCGCGACGCCCTGGTGATGGGTCCGTGGCACGACATCGACACCCGGTCACGCACGCACCGGCGCACCCCCATGGACTGGGACGCCGAGCACATCCTGCTACGCACGGTCCGCTGCGTCAGCGGCACCGTCGAACTGGTGATGAACTGCGAACCGGCCTTCGACTACCACCGTGTCAGCGCCTCGTGGGAGTACTCCGGCCCGGCCTACGGCGAAGCCATCGCACGCGCCAGCCGCAACCCGGACTCGCACCCAACGATGCGGCTCACCACCAACCTTCGGATCGGTATCGAGGGCCGGGAGGCGCGCGCCCGCACCCGGCTCACCGAGGGCGACAACGTGTTCGTCGCACTGAGCTGGTCCAAACATCCCGCCCCGCAGACCTTCGAAGAGGCCTCGGACAAGATGTGGAAGACCAGTGAGTCGTGGCGGCAGTGGATCAACATCGGCGACTTCCCCGACCACCCGTGGCGGTCATACCTGCAGCGCAGCGCGCTGACGCTGAAGGGCCTGACCTACTCGCCGACCGGCGCCCTGCTGGCCGCCCCCACCACATCCCTGCCGGAAACTCCTCAGGGAGAACGTAACTGGGACTACCGCTACTCGTGGATCCGGGACTCCACGTTCGCACTGTGGGGTCTGTACACCCTCGGGCTGGACCGGGAAGCCGACGATTTCTTCTCGTTCATCGCCGACGTGTCCGGTGCCAACAACGGCGAACGCCACCCGCTGCAGGTGATGTACGGCGTCGGCGGTGAGCGCAGTCTGGTCGAAGAAGAACTCCATCACCTTTCGGGCTATGACAACGCCCGGCCGGTGCGGATCGGCAACGGGGCCTACAACCAGATGCAGCACGACATCTGGGGCACCATGCTCGATTCGGTGTACCTGCACGCCAAGTCGCGCGAACAGATTCCCGAGGCGCTGTGGCCGGTGCTGAAGAACCAGGTCGAGGAAGCCATCAAGCACTGGAAGGAGCCCGACCGGGGCATCTGGGAGGTGCGCGGCGAGCCGCAGCACTTCACCTCCAGCAAGATCATGTGTTGGGTGGCGCTGGACCGCGGTTCGAAGCTGGCCGAGCTGCAGGGCGAGAAGAGCTACGCGCAGCAGTGGCGCGCGATCGCCGAGGAGATCAAGGCCGACGTCCTGGCCCGCGGCGTGGACGCCCGCGGTGTGCTGACCCAGCGCTACAACGACGACGCGCTGGACGCCTCGCTGCTGCTGGCGGTGTTGACGCGGTTCCTGCCGTCGGACGATCCGCGGGTCCGGGCCACGGTGCTGGCGATCGCCGACGAACTCACCGAGGACGGCCTGGTGCTGCGCTACCGGGTCGAGGAGACCGACGACGGGCTGTCCGGCGAAGAGGGCACGTTCACCATCTGCTCGTTCTGGCTGGTGTCGGCGCTCGTCGAGATCGGCGAGGTGAGCCGGGCCAAGCATCTGCTCGAGCGGTTGCTGTCGTTCGCCAGCCCGTTGCACCTGTACGCCGAGGAGATCGAGCCGCGGACCGGCCGCCACCTGGGCAACTTCCCGCAGGCATTCACTCACCTGGCCCTGATCAACGCCGTGGTGCACGTCATCCGCGCCGAGGAGGAGTCCGACAGTTCCGGGGTCTTCCAGCCCGCCAACGCGCCGATGTAGGGCCTAGCACCGGCTATTGGGCCGCCGCCTTGTCTGCCATGTGCAGTGCCAGGGCAGCGGCCTGGCTGCCACCGATCCCCACCCCACACGCCCAGGTTTCGAGGACGACATTGGCGGCCACCGCCAGCGCGTGATCGCACGGCCACTCGGTCTGTTGCTGTTCGGTCGAGAACTGAGTGAACAGGGATCTATCGGCGACGACATCGTCGATGTCCCAGTGCGTCGCCGCATCTCCGGTACCGATGGAGATCGTGCGTCCGGCACATTCCTGCCACGATTGCCGCGACGAGTCGAAGAATCGGCGAGCCTCATCGCCCGACGGATACAGCACCACCGTCTGTTCCACGCTCTGTCTGGAATCCGGTGTGGTCAGCACCTGATCACGCACCGCGGTCCATCCTGAATCCGCGTATACCGCCTCCTGGGCCCCGAAAACCGCTGCGCGGCAATCTTCCTCAGACAATTTGTTGCGGTTGACGTTCATCGTGTCGCTGATGTCGCGGGTTTTCATCGGTTCCAGGCCCGTCACACCGATGATCTCGTCCGCCTCCTCGGGCGACATCAGGACATCCTCGAGTCCGGACTCGGTGAGCGGCTCGTCGACCACCGAGACGGAGTCCTGCGCTCGCACGGCATTACCGTTGACCATCTGCGCGCATCCCGCCGTCAGCAATGCCACGGTGGCCAGAACTACCATCACGGTGCGGTGGGACATATGGCTATTGTCGCCGACCGGCCACATCTCGCCGGACACAATCAGCGTGCGCGGATCTCTGGATCCGGGGTGGGCGGCCCGGCACCATCAGGTCATGAGCTACAACCGCCTCCGTGCAGACGACACTTCACGCATCAAGATCGACGTGGCGATCGGTGTTCTGGTCGCCCTGCGCGGTTGCGCGCCCGATCAGGCCTTCGCCGAACTGGTGCGGGTGGTCCAGCGCACCGGTATCGGAATCGGCAGCATCGCAAGGGCATTGGTCGACCTCGCTGGCGGCACTTCAGGCACCACGGCTGAATATGCCGAGGCGTTCAACGCCTGGGGTGAGCTGCTGGCCCAGGCCCGGCGGGTTCCCGTCAACGCGCAGTAACGGGTGCCCGGGCCACCAGCCAGGCCTGGCCGTCTCCCTCGGCCGCGCCGAGCCTCTCGAGACCGGCAAAGGCCGCCTCGAGTTCACCCGCCGCGGCCCGGAATCGGCCCGCCTCCGCGCCGACCTCACTGAGCACACAGATCGCGAGAAGGCCGCCCGGCCGTAGGCGGGCCGCCAGGGCCGGGTACAGCCCGGGGTCGCGGAAGCGGTGACACAGCACCACGTCGACCTGAGGCCCGGAGGGTAGGCCGCCGTCGAGGTCGACGACATCGAATCGGCAGCGATCAGCCACTCCGTAATGTGCGGCGGTCGCCGTCGCCTGGGTGATCGCCACGGCAGAGACGTCGATGCCGTAAACGGTCAGCCCGCGCTGAGCCAGCCACACCGCGGCCCGGCCGGTTCCGCACGCGATGTCCAGGGCCGACCCGGACGCGGGAAACTGATCGGCGTGGCCGCTGAACACTTCGGGTAGCGCCGGCGCCCGGTCGGGCTCCCGGTCGGCATAGGCCGCGTCCCAGCGGATGCGGTCCTTCTGGCTCACGTGCGCCACCCTATGGGAGGGAATAGCGCCAAACCGTTCGGGGTTAGCCCCTTCATGCGAGCCCTCGTCTACGACCCGCAAGCTCCTGCAAACCTCCGGTTCGACGAGGTGGCCGAACCTTCGGTCGCCGACTCTCAGGCGCTGATCGACGTGCATGCGATCGCGCTGAACTTCGGCGAGGTGCACTTCATCGATCAGATGCGCCGTCCCGGCGAAGTGCCGGGGTGGGACAGCGCGGGGATCGTGGCCAGGGCCGCGGCCGACGGGACCGGACCGGCTGTCGGGACGCGTGTGGTGGGCTTCAGCGGAGCGGCCGGCTGGGCCGAGCGCCGCGCGGTCTCCACCGAGAATCTCGCCGAGCTTCCCGAATTCGTGGAATTCGAGGAGGGTGCGGCCCTTCCGGTGGCCGGCGTGACGGCCCTGCAGGCGCTGCGTGCCCTCGGCCCGGTGGTGGGCCGCCGGGTCCTCATCACCGGTGCGTCCGGAGGCGTCGGCCGATTCGCGGTGCAGCTGGCCGCACGGGCCGGGGCGCACGTGATCGCCGCGGTCGGCAGTGCGCGACGCGGTGACGGCCTGGAGGAACTGGGCGCGGCCGAGGTCGTGGTGGGGCTCGACGGCTTGACCGAGCCGGTGTTCGGCGTCCTCGACAACGTCGGCGGAAAGCTCTTGGCTCAGGCCTTCAGCCTGGTGTCCGACGGCGGGTCGGTGCAGTCCATCGGGATGGCATCCAACGAACCGACCACCATCGACTTCGAGGCCGAGCGTCGCCTCGGCAACCGGAAACGGTTGGAGCCGTTCACCGTTCGGGCACCGTTCCAAGCTGATCTGGACTATCTGCTGACGTTGGTGGCCGACGGCGAGCTCGACCCGCAGATCGGTCTTCGCGACACGTGGGGCAACATCGCCGCCGCCGCACAGGCCCTGCTCGACCGCAAGGTCGCGGGCAAGGCGGTGCTGCAGGTCGACTGACGACGCCTCAGTTGCCCTGGCCGCCGCGGCCGCGGCTGACCAGATCGGCGACCGGGTCCTTGCCGTTGACGAACCAGTCCCCCAGGATGCGCGCCTTGTAGACCACGGGATTGTGGGACGCCAATGTGCGGGCGTTGCGCCAATGCCGGTCCAGGCCAAGCTCTTCGGACACGCCGGAGGCCCCGAGTGCATCGAACACCTTGGTGGTGGACCGCAGCGCCGATCCGATGATCACCAGTTGTGCCTGTGCGACGGCAACCTCGGCGTCGATCAGCAGCTCGCGGGCATGGTCGTCGCTGCCGGCCAGCCGGCCCGCAACGATCCGGTCGAGGGTGCGCGCACTCAACCCCAGTGCCGCCTCGGCACCGAACGCCTCGGCCGAGATCTCCCCGATCACCTGCAACAGTTGCGCGTCTTCAGCTGGCACCTCGGCAAGGCCTTGCGGATAGTTGCGGGTGCGCCGCCGTAGCGCAGCCGTCCCATCACGGTGCACCGCCCGGGTGATTCCGGTCAACACGGCGAGCATCGCGATCTGATAGAAGTGGGCCTGGTAGCTGAACCGCTCGGCCGCGGGGAACACATTGCCCGGTTCGGCGCGGGCCCCGTCGTACCGCGCCGAACCGCTGGCGGTGGTGCGCTGCCCGAACCCCCGCCAGTCGTCGACCAGCGTCACCCCCGGATCCTCGGCACGCACCAGCGCGGTCCACAGCTCGCCGTTGTCGCCGCGGCCGAGTACATCCAGCCAATCGGCGTAAAGGCTGCCTGTCGCATAGTATTTCGCGCCCGAGACCAGCCAGTGGTCGCCCTGCGTGGTGACCGTGGTGGTCAGGTTGGCCAGCGTGACATTGTTGGCCTCGGTCCAGCCGCCGCCGACGAACTCCCCCGCCAGGAAACGCTTGATCCAGGTGTTGTTGTCCTCGGTCACCGGGGCGTTGAGCCGGTCCTCGACGAAGGCCAGGTGGTTGCGCCAGATGTGGGCGACGTTGGCATCGGCCTCCCCCAGTTCCGCCAGCAACAGGAAGGTCTGCTCCAGCGAGGCACCGAAACCGCCTTGCTCCGCGGGGATCCGCAAGGTGCCGAACCCGGCGTCGACGAGCCACCGCACCTGCTCATGCGGGAACGTCCGATCGCGTTCACGCGCCACGTTGCCTTCCGCGATCCGGTCGAAGATCGGCCGGAACACCGACTGCAACTCGGCGTCGTATCCGGACGGCCGCTTCAGATAGATGCCTGCCCTGCTCATCGGATGCTCCCGTCGTGATCGATGCGGTATGCGTACTGGTCCCGGACCGCCAGGTACCCCAAGCGGCGGTACAGCTCGTGGGCCTTGCTGGCGTTGTCGATGTCGGTACCCAGCGACGCGACCGTGAACCCGCGCCGCAATGCGGCCAGCCAGATCTTGCGCAACAACAGTTCCCCGGTCCCGCGTGTTCTCAGGTCGCGGCGTACCCCGATGTAATCGGTGTGCGCACTGCGTTCTTCGTCGGCTCCGGTGCCCACCGTGTAGGTCGATCCCAGCACGTAGCCGACCACCACGCCGTCGTCGTTGACCGCGGCGATGCTGAAGTCCGGATTGAACGCCCGGCTGCGCAGGTGATGTTCCCAGCGCTGCGGGGTTTTCGACATGTTCCCGAAATGCTCGCTGAACGTGTCGAACTGCAATTGCCGCACCTGCTCGGTGAATCCGCCCGAGGTCACCTCGGGCCAGGACAGGATCGTCAGGCCGTCGATGTGCGCGGCGGACAGCGCGGCGGGATCCTCACCGAGCAACGGCTTTCTGGTCGCGACGAACTGCCGCTCCTGACGAGCGCCGCGTCGCACCAGCGCCTCGATCGCCGCCGGCTGATCAGCGCCGATATACACCCTTAGATATGCGCCACGGGTAGCGACCCGGTGGAACCGATCGACGCTGTCGTCGACGATCGCACCGACCGGCACTTGGCCCACCGTCGGGCTGAACACGAAGTCTCCCAACACTTCCGGTTCAGCCCCGTCCGGCTGGTACAGCGCCGCGTACCCGAGCACGTCGGCCGAGTCACTACGCAGGACCACTGCCGACCCCGGGAACACGCCGGCGAGCTGCTCGGCGACGTCGCGCGAATCGGCGGCGAACTTCCGTCCCCGCAGGCCCGGCGTGGTGGCGAGGAAATCCGCGATCAGTGGATAGTCGTGGGCGGTGACCGGTTCCACGGTCCAGCCGGTGGCCAAAGCCTGGTCGGTGAGCGTCATTTCCGGTCCTCATCGATCAGTGTCGCGTGCGACTGCTGAAGCACCTCGCCGATTCCTTCGGCGGCCAGCCGCTGTTGCTCGTCCTCGGACAGGGTCTGGATGCTGCCGATCCGGTTGGCCACCTCGGGCCTGGTCCGCCTGAGGTACCAGTACCAGGACAGTCCGGCCAGCAGGATGGCCCCGAACACGAAAGGCAGGATGTTGAACGGGAACTCGGGTACCGGATAGAAGTTGCTGACGATCACATATCCCAGACCGATGGTGGCCGCGACCGCGACGGCGAGCCGTGCCGGGGTCAGAGCGCCGATCTTGCGCAGCCAGATCGGCGTCGCGATGACCACCAGCAGGTAGCTCACCAGGAAGCCCCAGTTGGCCACATAGCCGCCGTAGACGTCGAATACCAGCCGGCCCGCGGAGCTGAAGGTGGCCGTGGTCGAGAACGCGAGGGCCAGGATCCCGACGAACACCACACCCGCCCACGGTGTCTTGTAGCTCGGGTGCACTTTGGTGAACACCTTGGGCAGCGCGCCTTCGTGCGCGAACGTGAACAGCGATCGGGACGCCGCCGTGGTGACCGCGGTGACGAACACGATGAACGCGATCGCGACGGCGCCGCTGACGATCTGGTTCACCCATTCCACCCCTACGCTGGACGCCAGTTGCGGCAGCACCGCTTTGTCACCGTCGATCTCACCGAAGTGCAGGATCTGCGGGTAGGTCGCGAAGATGTAGAGCGCACCGATCAGGAGCACCACGCGGAGCAGAGACCGGGCAATGTTGCGGTGCGCGTCCTTGGCCTCGGCCCCGAGCGAGGCGACGCTCTCGAAACCGGCGTAGGAACCCACCGCGGTGACCGCCGCGATGAAGGTCGCGCTGGACCCGAGATGCTGAGGATTCCACTGCTCCCAGTCGATGTGGAATCCGTAGCCGACGTAGGAGGCCACGATGATCACCAGGATCGACGCGATGGCCAGCAGTTCGAAGGCCAGTTCGTACTTGGCGGCCAGCGAAACCCCGCGATACGGAAGGTACACCGCCACGCCGACCACCACGATTACCAGTAGCAGCCGGAACCAGACCGCTTGCGAGCCAAGGCCGATCGACTCCAGGAACGCATCGAGGTAGAGCACCCCGCCGAGGGTGCCGGTGGTGGCGAAACCGATGTAGCCGAACAGCAGGCTGAACCCGGCCGCGAAGGCGAAACCAGGGCCCAGACCGTTACCCGTGTAGGTTCCCAGCGAGCCCGAAGACACCGTGCGCTTGGCCTGAAAACTGATCGTGATGGCCACCAGCACCACGATGGACAGGCCGATCACGGCGGCCCATGCCGCACCTTTGCCTGCCGCCACGAACAGCGAGAACGGTACGACGGCCAGGGCCACGCTGGGGGCGGCGGCTGCCAGACCCTGGGCGAACACGCCCCAGGGGCCCAGCGCCCCGGATTCCAGTCCGGTCGATTCGGCCGCGATCAGGGTGCGGCCTGCGGCATCCGCCGTCGGGTGAGCCTTCGGGTCGTCTGTAGTAGTCACGGCTAAGTCCCTTTCTGACCGCGACGCCTCCCGTCCGTGAACCGGTACGGGTGGTTGAGATGTCGGTATGTGTTGCCACACTGCCGCAATCGGATTCGCGTCGTCAGCTATGGAATCGACAGGATTCTATTGCGAATGAACGGAATTCCTGCGGTATGCGGCGGCCGGGTGCCCGGCGGCCAGTAATCCGTCGCCTCCGCCGAACAGCTTCTGCCGCAAGGTGGTCGGGTCGCCGAGCTCGCGGGCGCGACCGCGCCGGCGCAGCTCGGGGATGAGGTGAGTGGCGATGTCGGCGAAGCTGCCGGGCGTGACGTGATAGGCGATGTTGAACCCGTCCACCCCGGTCCGGTCGGCATAGGCGTCCAGGGCATCGGCCACGGTGACGGCCGACCCGACGAACAACTCGCCACCGAATCCGCCCAGTCCCCCAACGTAATCCCGCAGCGTCAAGCGCTCACGGGCACCAGAGTCGCTGACTGCGGCCAGGATGGAGCGGCTCGCGTCGGTGTCGAACTGCCGGATCGGGCGATCGACGCCGTAGGTCGACCAGTCCACGCCGGACAGTGCCGACAACAGCACCAGCCCGCCTTCCAGGTCGTGAAAGTCGGCAAGCTCGCGCGCCTTGGCCTGAGCCGCCGAATCGGTACTGTCCGTAACGATCTCGACCGAGGTGATGAACTTCAGCGATTGCGGGTCGCGGCCGTGTCCGGCCGCCCGGCGACGGATGTCGGCGATGTGACTGCGCAGGACCTCGGGCCGCGGATCGCTGACGAACACCAGTTCCGCGTTGCGGGAGGCGAACTCCCGCCCGGCCGGCGAGGTGCCGGCTTGGAAGAGCACCGGCGTACGTTGCGGCGATGGCTCGACCAGGTGTGCCCCGGGCACGGTGAAGTAATGCCCATGGTGGCCGATGTCGTGCACCTTCGCCGGGTCGGTGTATACCCCTCGCTCCGCGTCGCGCAGCACCGCGCCGGGCTCCCACGAACCTTCCCAGAGCTTGTAGGTCACTTCCACGAATTCCTGGGCCATTGCGTAGCGCTCGTCGTGCGGGATCTGCCGGTCACGGCCGATGATGTTGCGCGCCGCGCTGTCCAACAGAGAAGTCACGATGTTCCAGCCAATCCGACCGCCGGTGAGATGGTCCAGCGTGCTGAACTTGCGGGCCAGCAGGTACGGGCTCTCGTAGGTGGTCGACACCGTGATACCGAACCCCAGACGCTGGGTCGCCGCGGCCATCGCCGACACCGCCAACAGCGGATCGGTCACCGGCGTCTGCACCGCCCGCGCCAGCGCGGCACTGGCATCTCCGCCGAACACGTCGAGTTGCCCGACCGCGTCGGCGATGAACAGCACGTCGAATCCGCCGTCGTCGAGCAGCTTCGCCAGATCCACCCAGTACCGGACGTCGGTGTAGTCGGCGGTGCGATCCTGCGGATGACGCCACAACCCGAAATTGCCATGCGACACCGTCGACATGGTGAACGCCGACAACACATACGGTTCGGTCATAACAGGCGCCGCGGCGGGACGTCGAGCCCCAGGTGGGACCGCAGGGTCGTGCCGGCGTATTCGTGGCGGAACAGCCTGCGCTTGCGCAGTACCGGCACCACCTGTTCGACGAAAAGCTCGTGCTGACCGGGCAATCCGGAGTCCCGCAGCACGAATCCGTCGGCGGCGCCGGTGGTGAACCACTGTTCGATCTCGTCCGCGATCTGCTCGGGGGTGCCCACCACGGCCGCACCCCAACCGTTGACCGTGCGGTACAGGAACTCTCGCACCGTTGGATTCCCGTCGGTTGCCAGCAGCCGGTAGCCGGCCAATGCGGTCTGATGGGTCTCGGTGTGGGCTGGGAAGGCCGACTCCGGAACCGGACCGTCGAGGTCCGCACCGGTGACGTCGACATCGACCTCGAGCAGCCAACCAGCCTGGTACTGCGGGCTGAAGTACTCGTACTCCTGCTGCTGCGCGCGCCGGGCCTCGTCCTCGGTGGAACCGACGAGATACCGCAGCGACGGCGTGATCAGGGGCGGCCCGGCCCGGCCCAACCGCCGTGCCTCGTCGTGGATCTGGGTGTAGAACTCCTGCGCCCGCGCCCGGTTGCCGTGGCTGGTGAAGATCACCTCTGCGTGGCGGCCCGCGAAGCCCCTTCCGGTTTCCGATGATCCGGCTTGGAAGAGCACCGGCTGCCCCTGCGCCGACCGGGCCGCGCCCAGCGGACCGGCCACGTCGAAGTAGCGGCCGTGGTGATCGGTCGGTTGGATTCTGTTGACGTCGTTGAATATCCCCGCCGCACGGTCTGCGACGATTGTGTCCTCGCCCCAACCGTCCCACAGCTTGCGCACCACCTCGAGCGCTTCCTCGGCAATGCGATAGCGCTCGTCGTGGGCCACCACACCGCGGGCACTGAAGTTGTCGGCCGCGGCCTGCGCGAAGCTGGTCACCAGATTCCAGCCGGCGCGTCCACCGCTCAGGTGGTCGAGGGAAAGCAGCTGGCGGGCAAGATGATACGGATGGGCCAAGGTGGCCGATCCGGTGACCACCAGTCCGATCCGCTCGGTGACCGAGGACAGCGCGGCCGTCGCGGTGAGCGGTTCGAAGTCTTCGGTGACCTTGTACGGCCAGGTCGCGGGCGGACCGTAGTTCAGGCCGTCGGCGAAGAACAGCGCGTCAAAGGTGCCCGCCTCGGCGGTCTGCGCATAGCTGATCAGTCGCCGGAGTACCCCGGCAGTGCTGTTGTCGATATCGGGATGCCGCCACGGCCCGGTAGACCGGGTATTGCCGAAGGCCAGCAGATGCAGCTCTCTGGACACCCCGGCGACACTACGACGGTCATCAGCAAGAGCCGAGGGTTGCGCTCAGCACGAAGCTATCCCGGGCGCGGCTACTTCTTGGGTTTGTCCGAAGCGGCATCGGTGGACAGCGCCGCGACGAAAGCCTCCTGAGGAACCTCCACGCGACCGATGGTCTTCATGCGCTTCTTGCCCTCCTTCTGCTTCTCCAGCAGCTTGCGCTTACGGGTGATGTCACCGCCGTAGCACTTGGACAGCACGTCCTTGCGGATTGCCCGAATGTTCTCGCGGGCAATGATTTTCGACCCCACGGCGGCCTGTACCGGCACCTCGAACTGCTGGCGCGGGATGAGCTCCTTGAGCTTGGTGGTCATCTTGTTGCCGTACGCCGACGCCGAATCCTTGTGCACGATGGCGCTGAACGCGTCCACGGCCTCGCCCTGCAGCAGGATGTCGACCTTGACCAGATCTGCCATCTGCTCGCCGGCCTCCTCGTAGTCGAGGCTCGCGTAACCGCGGGTGCGGGACTTCAGCGAATCGAAGAAGTCGAAGATGATCTCGCCGAGCGGCATGGTGTAGCGCAGCTCGACGCGCTCGGGCGACAGGTAGTCCATGCCGCCGAGCTCACCGCGCCGAGACTGGCACAGTTCCATGATGGTGCCGATGAACTCGCTGGGCGCGATCACGGTGGTCTTGACCACCGGCTCGTAGACCTCGCGCACCTTGCCCTCGGGCCAGTCCGACGGGTTGGTGACCACACTCTCGGAGCCGTCGTCTCTGACAACGCGATAGACCACGTTGGGCGCGGTGGAGATCAGATCGAGGTTGAACTCGCGTTCCAGGCGCTCCCGGGTGATCTCCATGTGCAGCAGCCCGAGGAATCCGCAGCGGAACCCGAAGCCCAGCGCCACCGAGGTTTCCGGCTCGTAGGTGAGCGCCGCGTCGTTGAGCTGGAGCTTGTCGAGCGCCTCGCGCAGCACCGGATAGTCCGAGCCGTCCACCGGATAGAGCCCGGAATAGACCATCGGCCGGGGCTCCCGGTAGCCGGTCAGCGCCTCGGTGGCACCCTTCCGCGCCGTCGTCACGGTGTCGCCGACCTTGGACTGCCGGACGTCCTTCACACCCGTGATGAGATAGCCGACCTCGCCGACGCCGAGACCGTCGCTGGCCTTCGGTTCAGGGGAGACGATGCCGACCTCGAGCAGTTCGTGGGTGGCACCGGTGGACATCATCGCGATCTTCTCGCGCGGGGTGATCTTGCCGTCGACGACGCGCACGTAGGTGACGACGCCGCGATAGATGTCGTAGACGGAGTCGAAGATCATCGCCCGGGCCGGCGCGTCCGAATCTCCCGTCGGTGCCGGCACCTGCCGGACCACCTCGTCGAGCAGTTCGGCCACGCCCTCGCCCGTCTTGCCGGACACCCGCAGCACGTCGGACGGCTCGCACCCGATGATGTGCGCGAGCTCACCGGCGTAGCGCTCGGGATCCGCGGCGGGCAGGTCGATCTTGTTGAGCACCGGGATGATCGTCAGGTCGCGGTCGAGCGCCAGGTACAGGTTGGCCAGCGTCTGCGCCTCGATGCCCTGGGCGGCGTCGACCAGCAGCACGGCGCCCTCACAGGCCTCCAGGGCGCGGGACACCTCGTAGGTGAAGTCGACGTGGCCGGGGGTGTCGATCAGGTGAAGCACGAACTCTTCATCGCCGACTTTCCAGGGCAGGCGCACATTCTGTGCCTTGATCGTGATGCCGCGCTCACGCTCGATGTCCATCCGGTCCAGGTACTGCGCCCGCATCGACCGGTCGTCGACGACGCCGGTGAGCTGCAGCATCCGGTCCGCCAGCGTCGATTTGCCATGGTCGATGTGGGCGATGATGCAGAAGTTCCTGATCTGCGCCGGCGCAGTGAACGTCTTGTCGGCGAAGCTGCTGATGGGAATCTCCTGGTGAGCGTGGGTGTCCAGCACGTGCTGTGCCCCCTAAGGGTATCGAGCAACCACCGTCGCGACACAATCGCCAGGGGTCCCCTCGCATATGCTCGACACCATTGCGTCGCAGTGGAAGGCGTTCCAACAGGTTCTCAAGGGCGTGATGGACGGTGCCGAGAACCTGGTGTTCAACGAGGCACCCAAGTTCGTGCGCCAGCTACAGACCACGGACAACGTGCCCCGCACCGTGCAGCAAGGCCTCCAACAGGGGCTTCAGCAGGGCCTCAGGCTGGGGCTGGGCGTCCTCGCCGGCGCGGCCGCCCCGGCGCCCCAGGCGATCACCGCCGGCCGGCCGGTGTCGAAGAACAGCGTGCCCACCGCACACCGGGCCCGCAAAGTCGTCTACGCGCCCGATCTGGACGGGCAGGCCGATCCGGGCGAGATCGTGTGGACCTGGGTGGTCTACGAGGACGATCCGACCCAAGGAAAGGACCGCCCGGTTCTGGTGGTGGGCCGCGATCAGCGCACCCTGCTCGGGCTGATGCTGTCCAGCCAGGACTACCACCGAGACGATCCGGACTGGATCGGCATCGGCGTCGGCACCTGGGATTACGACGGCCGGCCGAGCTGGGTCCGGCTGGACCGGGTGCTCGACGTCCCCGAGGAGGGCATCCGCCGGGAGGGCGCGATCCTGGACCGCGGGCGGTTCGAATCGGTCGCCATCCGGTTGCGCGCCGAGTATTCCTGGAGCTAGCCCGCCGAGCCGCGGCCTCCCACGAACCGGACGTACGGTCCGGCGTCGTCGACCGTGATCCGGCACTGCACGCCGTACACGTCGGCCACCAGGTCTTCGGTCAGCACCGCGACCGGGCTGCCGGCAGCCACCACCCTTCCCGCCGACAGCATCACCACGTGGTCGCAGAACATCGCCGCGAGGTTGAGGTCGTGCAGGGCCACCACGGCGGTGACGTCGAGCGTGCGGATCAGCGCCAGGATCTCCAGTTGATGCGCGATGTCGAGGTGATTGGTCGGCTCGTCCAGCAGCAACTCGCTGGGCTCCTGTGCGAGAGCCCGAGCGATCTGCACGCGCTGACGCTCCCCGCCCGAGAGGGTGTGCCACAGGCGGTCGGCCATACCGTCGAGACCGGTGGCCGACAGGGCGGCCACCACCGCGACGGTGTCGTCGCCACCACCGCCGAACACCGAGCTGTGCGGGATCCGCCCCAGCCGGACCACATCGCGCACCGCGATGTCCAGGTCGGTGTCCGCGTGCTGGCCGACCATCGCCACCCGTCGCGCCACCGCGCGCCGCGACATCCTGTGCAGATCACGACCGTCGAGCTGCACGGCGCCTGAGTCGGGCCGATCGAGGCCGGCCAGCAGTCGCAGCAGCGAGGACTTGCCGGACCCGTTAGGGCCCAACAACCCGACCGTGCTTCCGGGAGCCGGATCCACCGTGACCCCGTCGAGCACGACCCGGCCGGACCGGGTCCAACGCACCTCATCTGCCCGCAGGGTCATCGGTCAACCTTCTTGCGCCGCAGCAGGATCAACGCGAAGGCGGGCACCCCGAGCAGAGCGGTGACCACCCCGGTGGGTAACTCCTGCGGCGCGAACACCGTCCGGGCCAAGGTGTCCACCCACACCATGAAGACCGCGCCGAAGATCGCCGCGGTGGGCAGCAGACGCCGATGGCCGGGCCCGACGACGAATCGTGCGGCATGCGGCAGCACCAGCCCGACGAACCCGATCGCGCCGGCCGCACTGACCAGGGCCGAGGTCATCAGCGCGGTGATCACCAGCAACACGATGCGCGCGGGGGTCACCGAAACGCCCAGGGTTGCAGCGGCATCCTGCCCGAACGCGAAGGCGTCGAGAGTGCGCGCGAAGGCCAGGCACACCACCAACCCGACCCCGACGACACCCGCGCAGAGGAGCACGTCGGACCACGACACTCCGGCCAGCGAACCCAGCAGCCAGAACAACACTCCCCTGGTCTGCTCGGCGTCCGCCGACGACAACACGATGAAGGAAGTCAGCGCCGAGAACAGTTGGGTCCCGGCCACTCCGGCCAGTACCACCCGGTCCGTCCCGCCGCCGGCGGCGTAGGCGAGCAGCAGCACCACGGCGAACGACACCACCGCGCCGATGAAGGCGCCGCCGGACAGGCTCAACGTGCCGGCGCCGACACCAAGCACCGCTACCAGCACGGCACCCGTCGACGCGCCCGAGGACACCCCCAGCACGAACGGGTCGGCCAGCGGATTACGCAGCAGCGACTGCAGAATCGCCCCGCACAACGCCAGCCCGGCGCCACAGATCGCGGCGAGCACGACCCTGGGCAGCCGCAGTTGCCAGACGATGCTCTCCTGTAGTCGGGTGGCCCCTGACTGGCCGAGGCCGAGCCGGTCGCCGACGATGTGGTATACGTCTGCGACCGACAGTGCGGCGGGCCCGATGGTGATGGCCACCGCAGCCGAAAACACCAGCAGCAGGAGGCCGCCAACCCACAGCCCGCCCAGCCACCCGGTGCGCACGCTCACCGCGGTGAACCGAACCCGAGGTCCCGCAGGCCTTTCGCCACCTTCTCGGCCCCGTCCACCGTGCGGATCGACGGGTTGAGATCGGCCCCGTTGACCACGATGTAGCGAAGCTGCCGCACCGCGGTCAGTCCCCGGGTCAGCGGATTCGATTCCAGGAACTCGATTTTGGTCGTCAGCGCGTCCCCGTCGATCGTGCGTCGGCTCAGGTCCGCCAGCACCAACACATCCGGGTCGCGGTCGGCCACACTCTCCCAACTCACCTGCGGCCATTCGTCGGTGGTGTCGGCGAACACGTTGCGCGCCCCGACCGTCCCGGCGATCACCCCGGGCGATCCACAGCAGCCGGCGAAGTAGGGGGCGCGGATATCGGAGAACCAGAACGCCATATCGATGTCGTTTTCGGTCTCGGCGGCCGAGGCCATCCGGTGACGCAACTGTGCGATGAGCTGATCGCCGCGGTCGGCGACATCGAAGATCGTTGCCAGATCCCGGATTTCGGTGTAGATCGCATCCATGGTGAACGCTGCGCTCCGCGCTCCGTCACCGTTGACCGAGGTCTTGCCTTCGCAGTCGCTGGGCGCGAGATACGTCGGGACACCGAGTTGCGCGAACTGATCCCGGTCGGCGACGCCACCCGGCCCGAGGGTTCCGCCGAAGGAGGCCGTCACCAGATCGGGTTCGGCGTCGAGCACACTCTCCAGAGACGGTTTGTTCACCGCGAGGCGTGGCACCCGGGCGTTGTCGGCCGCCAGGTCGGATCGGACGGGATCGGTCCAGGTGGCGGTGCCGACCATGCGGTCGGCCAAGCCCAGTGACAACAGGATCTCGGTGGAGCTCTGGTTGAGCGAGACTGCCCGCTGCGGCGGTGCGTCGATCACCACCTGCCTACCGCAATTCTGCACGGTCACTGGATATCCAGCCGCCATCTGAGAGGCCGCGGTCGGGCCGGCCTGGGCACACCCGGCCAGTAGCAGCGCACCCATCCCGCAGGCGATCAGCCGGTTCACTGGGCCAGGCCGAACGTCTTGAAACCGGCCGCCAGCTTCTCCACCGCGTCGATCTCCCGGATTCCGGGGTCGAGTTCGGACCCGGTCAGCACGACATACCGCTTCTCGCGCACCGCGGCCATGTTCCTGGTCACCGGATTCGATTCCAGGAACTTCACTTTCGTGTCCAGGGAATCACCGTCGATGCGCCTGCGGTTGAGGTCGGCCAGTATCAGCACGTCAGGGTCACGATCGGCCAGCGACTCCCAGCTGACCTCCGGCCAGTCCTCGCGGGCGTCGGCGAAGACATTGGTGACACCGAGTTCGGTCGCGTACAGGCCGGGCGCCGAGCAGCATCCGGCCAGGTACGGCGTCCGCAGCCCCGAGAACCAGAACGCCACAGTGGTATTGGACGCCGTGATCGACGGTGCGTCGTCCAGCCGCCGGGTAAGCCGGGTGATCAGGTCCCGGCCACGCTGCTGCACATCGAAGATCTGCGCCAGCTCGGTGATTTCCCGAAACAGCGTGTCGAATGCCAGCGGCTCGGTACGGGTGACGGTCTCACCATCGACCTTCGCTCCGGTGCACACCGAAGGCGATTGATACGTCGGGATACCCAGCTGGGCGAACCTGGCACGGTCGGCGACCACCGCGGGGGTGAAGGTATGAGCGCTGGCCGACGTCACCAGATCCGGCTCCACGCTCAGCACTGCTTCCAGACCCGGGTCGTTGTCGGCCAGCCTGGGCACCTCGGCGTTGTCGTCCGCGAGTTCGGGCAGGACCGGGTCGAACCACGTGGAGGTGCCGGCCATCCGATCGGCCAGACCGAGCGCCAGCAGAATTTCCGTCGACGCCTGGTACAGCGATACCGCCCGCTGCGGAGGCCCGTCGAACGTGACGGTCACACCACAGTTCTCGATGGTGAGTGGATAGCTGGTGGGGCCTGGCCCGGCAGATGCCGCGCCCGCGTTGTCCGCAGGTGGGTCGGGGCGCCCGCACGCCACCGTGAGTGACAGTGTCACAGCCAACAGGGACAACACCGCGAATACCCGCACGGCCAAGACTTCCTTCGATACAGGGCTCGGTCGCGGAGCCGTCGACAGTCACACCCGGCCACAGGTGATCGGACTCGAGGCGGTGCCTCATACCGTTGCGCGTCAGTTCCGGTTTCGCACCGGATTCCCCTGTTGGTCGGTCTTCGCACTGTAACAGCCACGATGTGGCGTGATTGCCTGCCCGCGACGGGCGTTCCGACGCATTAAATCGGCGTCAGCGGGCATTCCTAGGCCATGACCGCGCTACCACCCGATCCCGATCCGGCCGAGATTCCCGATCTGGAACCCGGCGGCGGTGTCGCTCCCGGCGCCACCCCGCCCGACTCGGCGCAAACCTCGGGCCTGGGCGAACCCGCACCGCGGCCCAGGCATCGGTACACGCCCACATCCGTGGCAGCGATCATCGGGGTGGTGCTGCTCATCGCGGTGTTCGTCGCGGTCGGTGTGTTGCTGATCATGAAGATGACCGGCGTATTCGGATAGCCGGCCGCCGGCCGATCTGTCCTACCGCGGTCGGCGCCACATCGCAGTCATCACCGGTCCGCCGTCGGGCAGCACGATCTCGCCGGTGACCTCGAACCCGAAACGCAGGTAGTAGGGAACATTGTCGGGGTTGCTCGATTCCAGATACGCCGGAGCGTGTTCGGCGTCGACCCGGTCCAGCCGGGACTGCATGAGAGCGTGCCCGAAACCGCCACCGCGCACGGTGGGATCGCTGCCGATCACCGCCAGATACCAGTGCGGGTCCTCGGGGTGATGCTTTTTCATCAACCCGGCGATCTGCTGGCCCCGACCGGCCCGGCGCCCGAAAGCCACGGCGAAGCCGGGCATCATCAGCAGCTCCTGCAGTTGGGTGTGCCGCCAGCAGCCGGGTGGATCCCACAGTGCTGCCGCGCCGATGACACCGTCCTGCACCGCCACCTCACTACCTCCTCCGGCGAGGAAATGGTGGCGGGTCATGGTGGCGAACATCCGGGCCAGCGCCCGCTTCCGGTGCGTGTCGTCCGGCAACATCCACGTCATCACCGGGTCGTGGTGGAACGCCCGGCCCAGGACAGCGGCGAGCTGTTTGATGTCTGATTTGTGGGCGGGACGGACGTCGACGGCGGCCATGTGCCCACCATCGCATACCTGCGGACGTGCGCGGAATGCCTGATGTGCGGAGCACGTTGGTTCATAGCCGCATCGATCATCGCGTGGCCGACCGAGTTCGCGGCGCCGCGATGAGCACTCAGGTCAACGGCTCTGGGTGATGTAGGCCTGCAGCTGTTCCTGCTCGGCCTCGAGTTCTTCCATGCGGGTCTTGACGATGTCCCCGATGCTGACGATGCCGGCGAGCCTGCCGCGGTCGAGGACCGGGATATGGCGTACCCGGTTCTCGGTCATCAAGGCGCTGAGGTGATCGACGGTGTCGCGGGGCGTGCACGTCGCCACCACCGTGGTCATGATCTCCGACACCGGCTGCGCCAACAGGCTGCTGCCGCGTTCGTGCAGTTTGCGCACCACATCGCGTTCCGAGACGATGCCGGCCAAACCGTCGGGTCCCATCACGACCATGGCACCGATGTTCAACTCGGTCAGCCCCGCCAGCAGCTCGGTCACTGTGGTCTCGGGCGAGATCGTCACCACCGCCGTGCCCTTGTTTTTCAGCACGTCCGCGATTCGCATCGGCAGCCTCCATCGTGATCCACCTCACACCAGGCTAAAGCGGTGTTCGTCAGTTAGGAAGAAGCCACGCCTGTTTGGTTCGGGACGAGTAGGAATGACCCCATGATCGAGGTCACGCTGCTCGGCACCGGTAGCCCGATTCCCGATCCGGAGCGGGCCGGGCCGTCAACCCTGGTCCGCGCCGGCGGCCAGACGTTCCTGATCGACTGCGGGCGCGGCGTGCTGCAGCGCCTGGCTGCCGCCGGATCGGGCGCCAACCAGCTCAGCGCGCTGCTGCTGACTCATCTGCACAGCGATCACATCGCCGACCTCGGCGACGTGATCATCACCCGTTGGGTGAGCACGTTCACCGCGGATGCCGCTCCCCTGCCGATCATCGGTCCCCCGGGCACCGCCGAGGTGGTCGAGGCGACACTGCGGGCCTTCGGGCATGACATCGGTTACCGCATCGCCCATCACGCGGACCTGACGGCTCCGCCACCCGTGGAGGTACATGAACACACCACGGGTGTGGTCTGGGATCACGACGGCGTGCGCATCCAGGCCGCCCCCACCGATCACCGGCCGGTGACACCGACCATCGGGTTCCGGGTCGAGCATGCCGGCGCGTCCGTGGTGCTGGCCGGCGACACCGTGCCATGCGAGAGTCTCGATGCCTTGGCCGCCGGCGCAGGAGCCCTGGTGCACACCGTGATTCGCAAAGACCTGGTGAATCAGCTTCCGATGCAACGGATCCGCGACATCTGCGACTACCACTCGTCGGTGGAAGAAGCGGCTGCCACCGCCACCCGGGCCGGCGTGGGCATCCTGATCCTGACCCACTACGTTCCGGCGATCGCTGCGGGCACCGAGGACGACTGGCGGGCGTTGGCCGCATCGGAATTCGACCGACAGATCGAATTGGGTGACGATCTGCACCGTGTCCAGGTTCATCCCGGAGTGTGTACCAAGGCGCGCAGCTGATCTGCGGCGTGCGCCACGAAATCCGTTGGCATCGACCCGGGCGCTGCGCTCACACTGAACCGCACCGAGCGGGAAGGGGTGATCGCGATGCAGGGGTCGGGGCAACCCGGAAATGACCCTCTGGACGATTTGGCCACGGCGATGGCTGAGGCGGACGGCGGAGGCAGCCTCTACGCGGCGGCGAACATCCTCGCTCAACTGGCCGCCGACGGGGTTGAGCTCGACAAGGTGATGTCGGTGTTGTCGTCCGTACGCCCACGCACCTGGCTGCGGCTGGACACCGCATTGCGGAAGGTGCGGCATCCGAGTTACCGATGGCGACAGATCATCGAGGCCGCCAGGCACAGGTCCGATTCCGTGGCCCTGCTGCTGACCGCCTGCTCCGGAGACGGTCGGCAGCGGCAGCGTGCTGTGAATTCCCGGTCGATGCGGGATGGTCAGCGGCTGCTTCCCCTGTTGTTGATCCGTACCGCGGATTGGGCGGAACCGGTTCGGGTCGACGCCGCCGCGGCGCTGCCCGCGATGCTCGCCGACGCAGATGCGGATGCGTTGATCGCGGCGACGGGCGTCGCGATGGCAATGCGGGACTGGCGTCGCGGCGAGCACGCCGTCGCAGCGGTCACCGAGGCGTTGCGGACACGGACGGACGGAACGCTCGACGCGGCACGCATGAGCGGCGATGTCCACGTCCGCCGGCTGGCTTACCGCGTGTGGCTCGAGCAGGCTCAGCCCGACTCGACGGCAGTCGTCGAGGCGGCCCTGACCGAGCGGGACAACGTCTGCCAGAGTTTGTGTGTCGAGGCTGTCGTCCGTTCCGCCATACGCCGCGGGCAATCGGACACGTTGGAGCATCTGCTCGGCGCCCGCTTCACGCGGGTGCGCGCCGAGGCACTTGCCGGCCTGGTCCAGATCGGGCGCCCAGAGGCAGGGGAACCAGTCCTGGCTGATCGGTCGGCGACTGTGCGGGCAACTGCCCAGTGGGCCATGCGCCGTGCCGGCCGGGACGCGGCTGCACGTTACCGGGAGTTGCTCTTCTCGGTTGACGACGCACACCTGCGCGGTGTGGTCGCCGGGCTCGGCGAGTGCGGCACCAACGATGACGTGGAGCTGGTCTGCTGCTATCTCGAGCATGACCGGCCGCGGGTGCGAGCCGAGGCGGTACGGACAGTGCGCCGGCTGGGTGGCCCCCTCGACAGGATCTCGGGCATGCTCACCGACCCCGCCCCGATTGTCGTGCGTGCGGTCCTGGCCGCGCTACGCGGTCAGCCAGACCGTCCGCCGACGGATCGGTTGTGGAAATTGCTGCGGGCGGACCAGCCACCACACGTTCGGCAAGCGGCGTTCAGCCTGCTGGTCAGCAGGGATACCTGGGCACGGATCGAGGCCGACCTGCAGGGTGTCGTCGACGTCGACGACAAGCTGCGCGCCCATGCCAGCACAGATCTCAGCGGATGGTTGGACCGCGAGGCCTCGACCGCATACCAGCTGCCGCACCCGTCCACCCTCGATCGCCTGGGTTCGCTCATCGATGCCGCCGAGCCGACCATCGGCGTCCACGAGGCCCATCTCCTGCGCTGGCACCTGGGGTTGTCAGATTAGGTGGCGAGCCGATCCGCTGCGCCCGCAACACAATTGAGGTCGGCACCGGTCAGCGGCCGGCCGCGGGCGATGACCACAACATGCTGGATTCCCGAGTCCGCCAACGCGTGGCAGCGCTCGACGAGCGCCTCAGGCCGCGCATCGTCGTCAAGCGCCGTGGTCACCGTTCGCTCGATCGCGTCGGCCCGCCGTCCGACGTCGGCGCAATGCCGATCGAGAACCTCGAGCTGCCTGCGGATCGTGGCGCCGCCGTCGGGTATGTCGAACAGGTTGCACGCGTCGCCGTACTGTGCGACGAGCCGCAGTGTGCGACGCTCACCCGTTCCGCCGATCAGCACGGGCGGATGCGGTGCGGTGACGGGTAGCGGACTGCCGATCGGCTGTTGCGCAGTCAGATGCTCACCGAGGAACGCTGTTTGGTCGCCGCGCCACATCTGACCGGCCAACTGCAGCAGTTCGGTCATCCGCTCGAACCGTTCCTCGGTGTCAGGTAGGAACAGTCCCATCGCGGTGGCCTCGGCAGCGTTGTAGCCCGCACCGAGCCCGAGCCACGCCCGCCCGTTCGACAGCACGTCGAGCGTCGTCACCGTCTTGATCAACAGGGCGGGCGCGCGGAAGGTCGCCGCGGTCACCATCGTGCCCAACCGGATGTGCCGCGTCGCCGCACTGAGGTAACCGAGCACGGTGTACGCCTCGAGCATCGGGGCGTCGCTCCGACAGGAGGGGTCGGCCTGCACGAGATGATCGGCCACCCACAGGGTGTCGACGGCGGTGCGGTCGAGGAACGTCGCCAGATCGGCGAGTCGCTCGTGAATCGGTTCCGGCCACGAATAGTTCGTGACACTCACGCTGAGCTTCATCCGTGCCGCACGTGGGCCCGGCGCGTCGGCAGGAGGGCACCGGCGACGATGAGCCAGATCAGGCCCGTGAACCGGGCGATCGGCAGGATCACCGCGGCTTCTGGCCAGATCAGTACCAGCGTGGCCACCTCGGCCAGCGCGGCGATGCCCAGACCGGTCCAGGCCAGCGCCCGCGGCAACAGCCCGAGGATGAGGCCGGGCACCGCGATCCCGGCCAGCAGCAGACCGAGCGCGACAATGTGCCCAACCCCGCCCGTGAGGAACACCAGGTAGTACAGCGCGTGGATCAGACCGTCGTCGACCACCACCTCGGGTCGCGACATCGTCCAGCAGATCAGCCCAGCCAAGGCGAGTGCACCGGAGGCGAGAACCCCGCCCGCCAGGGCGATGGTCGCACCCGGCGCCGTCACGCCGAGTTGCCGTAACCGGGTGCTCACCGTCGCGGCATAGATCGCCAGCGGTACCGACGCCGCGAACGTGCCCACCGCACTGGCCTGCACCGCCCCGTGATGGTCGTGGACATATCGGAGGACATCTACGGCCGCGCCGTACGGCAACGGCATCACCCCGCCGAGCGCGACGCCGACGCCCAGCCCCACCAGCACCAACGCGAGCGAGACCGCTGCCAGCGGGGCCAAGGGTGGTCCGCCTTGAGGACCCCCCGATCGCGGCGGCCGGATTCGATCAGCTGTTGAATCGTTCATGGGTTGAACGATATGCCCGTAGTCACCCCCGCGGCAACCGTGTGAATGTTTTCAGTTTTGAACCATTTGTCAGTGATACGGTTTCGACGTGGAAACTGGGCCGGACACCGTGGCATTCCTGCTGGCGCAACTCGGCCACCGGGCGGCGACACTGTTCGCCGAGCAGATGGAGACCCTCGAGCTCACCCCTCCGCACGCCGGCATCCTGCGCGCCATCGGCGGTCAGCCCGGCCTCAGCCAGCAGGCCCTGAGCACCCAACTGAGCCTGTTGCCCAGCCGGGTGGTGAGCTACGTCGACGACCTCGAGGACCGCGGTTACGTCGAACGACGCCGCAATCCCGACGACCGCCGACTACACGCGCTGTACCTCAGCACCGCGGGAAAGAAGACGCTGCGCCGCATCGGAGAGCTGGCGCGCCGGCACGATGAGCGCATGACCGCCGGCCTCGACGCCGCCCAACGGGACAACCTCCACGTACTGCTGCAGACCCTCGCCGTGCACCACGAGCTGGCACCGCACGTGCACCCCGGCTTTCGCAACCTGGGCCGCGCCGGTGCGGGCCGGCTCAAGCCAGCCGAGTGACCTCCACGACCACATCGAGATCCGTCGAGCCCTCACCCGAATAGATCCCCTTGAGCGGGGCCACATCCGAATAGTCCCGGCCCACACCGACACTGACGTACTGCTCGTTGATCTCGGAGTCGTTGGTCGGGTCGTAGTGCCACCAGCCGCCGGTCCACGCCTGGATCCAGGCGTGGCTCTGACCGTCGATGGTGTCGCCCACCACCGCCTCCCGCGACGGATGCAGGTAACCCGACACATACCGGGCCGGAATTCCCATGGACCGCAACATGATCAACGACAGATGGGCGAAATCCTGACACACGCCCTTGCCCTCCCGCAGGGCATCCAGACCCGAGGAGTGCACCCCGGTGGTACCCGACACATAGTCGAGTTCGCTACGCACCCACTGCGCCACCGCCCCGACCGCCTCGAACGGATCGTGCTCCTTGGCAATCCGCTGTCCCACGCGCGCGATCCGCTTGCTGTGCGGTGTGTAGTGGGTCGGACTGAGCACCTCGTCGAACCGGTCGATCACGGCCTCGGTATCCAGGTCATCCCACCCGGCCAGCTCATCGGGTTTCTCCGCGACGTCGGTCTCGACCACCGAGGACCCCGAGACCTCCAACTCGGTGTGCGGAGCGTGCAGGTCGAAAGCTGTCACCGCCGTACCCCAATAGTCGACGTACCGGTAGGACCTGGTCGCCGGGATGGTCTCGACGCGGTTGAGGATGACGTTCTGACGCGAATCCGACCGCGGGGTCAATCGGGCCTCGTTGAACGACGCCGTCACCGCCGACTTGTACGCATATCCGGTCGAGTGCACCACCCGTAGCCGCCACATCTAAACCTCGCCCTCCTCGATCACAACCACATCCCCGTGACCGGCGTCGGTCCAGGCCACCCAGGGTGCGGAGTGGAAGTACTGCAGTGCCAACGCTTCTCCGACGTCGCGGCAGGTCTTCTGCAAGCCGGCCAGTCGGGCATCCAACGATTCCAGCAGCGCCCCCGGCTGCAGGAACTCGAGCTCACTGCGCGCCCGGCCCAGCAGCCGCTGAGCCTCGGCGGTGGCCCCCAGCCGGCTGTGCGGCCGGTTGAGCAACTCGTCGAGACTGTGTTCGGCCAACCGCAGCGAATAGAAGATCGACCGGGGGAACAGCCGATCCAGGAGCATGAACTCGACCACCCGACCGGCGTCGAGCACGCCGCGGTAGGTACGCAGGTAGGTGTCATGGGCCCCGGCCGAGCGCAGCAACGTGACCCAGGCCGGCGACGACCCACTGTCCCCGACCCGCGACAGCAGCAACCGGACGGTCATGTCGACGCGCTCGATCGCGCGCCCCAACAACATGAACCGGTAGCCGTCGTCGCGGCTCAACGTCGAATCGGCCAGGCCCGCGAACATCGCCGCGCGCCCCTCGACATAGGACAGGAACTCGTGGGGGCCAAGGCGTTTGGCCGCGCGCTCCCGCTCGGCGAGCGCGTTGTAGGTGGTGTTGAGACACTCCCAGATCTCGGTCGAGGTGACTTCGCGGGCACCGCGGGCATTCTCGCGGGCAGCCGAGATCGAGTCGACGATCGAGTTACCCCCGCTGTCGCGGCTGAACGCCACGATGTCGGTCAAGGACCACACGTCCAGGCGGCGGGTGGGCGGCTCGATCCCGAGCACCCGCAGCAGCGTGCGTGAGGCCACGTCGGGGTCGACGCTGGAGTCCTCCAACAACTGGTGCACCGTGACATCGAGGATGCGTGCGGTGTCGTCGGCCCGTTCCACATAGCGTCCGATCCAGTACAACGACTCGGCATTGCGCGCCAGCATCTACCCCCACCCCCTGCTACTGCTGTTGTTGAGACGACGAACCATCAGCTGCGCCATCACTTTTGGGCCCGTTGGCGGTTTCCGGCAGTGACCGCACCACCTCGGCCGCGGCGAGTTCGCGATCGGCCGCAGACGTCCGCGATGCCAGCACCCAGGTGTCCTTCGACCCACCGCCCTGGCTGGAGTTGACCACCAGAGACCCTTCCGGCAGCGCCACCCGGGTCAGCCCGCCCGGCAGGACCCAGACGTCGTTGCCGTCGTTGACCGCGAACGGGCGCAGATCCACGTGCCGGGGCGCCAGCTTGTCGCCGATCTGGGTGGGCACGGTGGACAGTTGCACCACCGGCTGGGCGATCCAGCCGCGCGGGTCGTTGCGGATCTTCTTGGCGATCGCGGTCAGTTCCTTGGCCGAGGCGTCCGGACCGAACACGATCCCGTACCCGCCCGAACCTTCCACCGGCTTGATGACGAGTTCGTCGATCCGGTCGAGCACCTCTTCCCGTTCGGCGTCCACCCAGCAGCGGTAGGTGTCGACATTGGCCAGCACCGGCTTCTCGCCCAGGTAGTACTCGATGATCGTCGGGACGTAGGTGTAGACGAGCTTGTCGTCACCGACCCCATTGCCCACCGCACTGGAGATCACGACGTTGCCGGCCCGGGCCGCGTTGAGCAGGCCGGCCACCCCCAGCACCGAGTCGGGCCGGAACTGCATCGGGTCCAGGAACGCGTCGTCGATGCGTCGGTAGATGACGTCGACCTGACGCTCGCCCTCGGTGGTGCGCATGTAGACGGCGTTGTCGCGGCAGAACAGGTCGCGCCCCTCGACCAACTCGACCCCCATCTGCCGGGCCAGCAGCGAGTGCTCGAAGTAGGCCGAGTTGTAGACGCCTGGGGTGAGCACCACGACGGTCGGGTCCGCGACATTGGTGGGTGCGGCGTTGAGCAGCGCCCGCAGCAGGTGCGACGAGTAGTCGCCGACGGCACGCACCCGGTGGGTGGCGAACAGGTTCGGGAAAACGCGCGCCATCGTGCGCCGGTTCTCCATCACATAGGACACCCCGGACGGCGACCGCAGGTTGTCCTCGAGCACCCGGAAGACGCCCTTGTCGTCACGGATCAGATCGATGCCCGCGACGTGGATACGCACCCCGTTGGGCGGAACGATGCCCGCGGCTTCCCGGTGGAAGTGCTCACATGACGTGACCAGCCGACGCGGGATCACGCCGTCCCGCAGAATCTCCTGCTCGCCGTAGACGTCGTCGAGATACATCTCCAGCGCTTTCACCCGCTGGGTGATGCCGCGTTCCAGCCGAGACCATTCGGCCGCCGAGATCACCCGCGGCACCAGGTCGAGCGGGAACGGCCGCTCCTGGCCCGACAACGAGAATGTGATGCCCTGATCGATGAACGCCCGGCCCAGCGCGTCCGACCGCGACCGCAGCTCGGAGGCGTCCGACGGAGCAAGCTCGGCGAAGATCCCCTTGTACGGTCCGCGCACGTTGCCAGAGCCGTCGAACATCTCGTCGAAAGCCTCCGAGTAGCGGCCCAACCGGTTGTAGCCGTCGAAGACGCCCTGATGTCTGACGCGGCGCGCCGAAGCGGCACGCTGTCCGGCTGGGCCGGACCCGTTCGACCCTGGCCCTTGGCTACGGACTGTTCTCAGGCTCACCCTTGCCATGCTGCCGCACCTGACGCCGTTTCGCCGGGTCAACGGCGCAGCCCGTTTCGGCAGGCCAAAGGCCGATTGACGTGGTACAAGTGTCTGGAACCGGGGCGCGGGCAGCCCACGTTCGGCCGGCGCCGCTTTGGGAGTTCGGACGCCTCGCTGGTACCCTGAACAGTCGCTGCCCGCAGTGCGGGTGTGCGCACCCAGACTTCGGTAACCCCAGCTAGAGAATTACGAAGGAATTTTTACGTGGCCAACATCAAGTCGCAGGAAAAGCGCATCCTCACCAACGAGCGTCGTCGGCTGCGTAACCAGTCGGTGAAGTCGTCGCTGCGTACCGCCGTGCGCGGCTTCCGCGAGGCCATCGACGCGGGCGAGAAGGACAAGGCCGCCGAGTTGCTGGTGTCGACCAGCCGCAAGCTCGACAAGGCCGCCAGCAAGGGCGTCATCCACGCCAACCAGGCTGCCAACAAGAAGTCGGCCCTGGCCCTGGCGCTGAACAAGCTCTGATCCTTCGGTTCAACCCGAAATAGTTTTCCCGGTTCACCGGGTGGCGAGTTCCGCCACCCGGCGTACCGCTGTTTCAAGGGCGTAGTCGGCATCTGCCGCTGCGCCCTTTACGTCTGCGTTGAGTGCGGCGACCACCCGCATGGCCTCGGCCACCGAGTCGCGCGACCATCGGCGCGCCTGCTTCTGCGCCTTCTGCACCCGCCAGGGCGGCATCCCCAGTTCACCGGCCAGCCGGTACGGATCTCCCGAGAGCGGACCCACCCGCGCGATCGTGTGCACCGCCTCGGCCAGCGCATCGGCTAGGACCACCTGCGGCTCGCCGGCCAGCATCGCCCACCGCAACGCCTCAGCGGCCCCCGCGACATCTCCGGTCACCGCCTTGTCGGCGATGTCGAAGCCCTTCACCTCCGCTTTGCCGCTGTGATAGCGGCGCACCGCGACCGCGTCGACCTGCCCTGCGGTGTCGGCCACCAGCTGTGAGCACACCGCGGCGAGCTCACGGATGTTCGAGCCGACCGCGTCAAGTACCGCGGTGACCGTGTCGTCGGACACCTTGACCCGCAGTGTGCGGAACTCGCCCCGCACAAAATCTGCACGCTCGGCCGGCTTGCTGATCTTCGCGCACGGATGCACCTGTGCGCCAAGCTTTTTCAATTGATCGGCCAGCGCCTTGGCCCGCCCTCCACCGGAGTGGATGACACACAGCACCGTACCGGGCGGCAGATCGGCTGCGGCCGAGGCGATCAGGGCCACGGCATCCTTGCCTGCCTCGGCGGCCGCCTCGAGCACCACCAGGCGTTCCTCGGCGAACAGCGATGGGCTCAGCAACTCAGCGAGCTCGCTGGTGCTGACCTCACCGGCCCGCATCCGGTCCACCGGAACGTCATCGGACCCGGCCTGCCGGCGCAGCGCCCGCAGCACCGACCCCACCGCACGCTCGACCAGCAGTTCCTCATCGCCCAGAACCAGGTGCAGACCGTCGATCTGTTCGCTCACACCGATGATCGTGTCACGCCGACCCGACAGCCCCGACCACCTGGCCCGCCAGCGCCCAGGCCAGCAACCCGAACACCAGCGCGGCCAACCCGCGACGCATCCAGCGCAGCCGCCACAACACCGTCAACGCCAACCCGCCCAGTGCCACCGACACCACGCCGGCCAACCCCGAGGGCGACGGCACGGCGGCTGCCGGCAGTGCCGAAGCCCAGCGGGCCACCGACAGCAGCCACCACAGCTCCGGTCCGGTGAACCGGATCAACAGTTGGGCTGCACCCGGCCAGACCGTCGAGCACACCGCCGCCGCGGTGCCGAGGATGGTGATCGGCGGAATCACCCACGCCACTGCGAGATTGGCGGCGACCGCCACCAGGCTGACCGTCCCTGAGATCCCGGCCACCAGCGGCGCGGTCACCAGTTGGGCCACGACCGCGACGCTGACCGCCGCCGCCACCGGGCGCGGCCAGCCGCGGGCCTGCAGCCGGCCCGACCATACCGGCGCCAGCACGACGATGCCCGCCGTCGCACACACCGACAACGCGAACCCGACGTCGACCGCGAGTTCGGGGGTGGCGATCATCAGCGCGATCACGCTGGCGGCCAATGCGGGTACCGCCTGCCGACGCCGGTGGGTCAACACCGCGAGCAGGGTCACCGCCCCCATCACCGCGGCCCGCAACACGCTGGCCGAGGGCTGCACGACGATGACGAACCCGACCAGCCCGGCGCCCGCGAGCAGCACGGCCGCTCGCGGCCCGATCAATGCCGCGCCGAGCAGCAGCGCACCGCACACGATGGTCACGTTGGCGCCCGACACCGCAGTCAGATGGGTCAGACCCGCAGTGCGGAACTGTGCGGTCGTCGTGCCGGTGACCGTCGAGGTGTCCCCCAGCACCAACGCGGGAAGCATGGCCGCCTGATCGGCGGGCAGCACCGCCCGGGCCGCCTCGGCGAAGCCGGCCCGGATCCGTTGGGCGGCGCGCTGCACCGCCGATGCCTCACCCAGCGACGGCTGACCCGACGCCGACAGCACGGCCACACTCAGATCCCTGCGGCCCGGACGCCGCACGGATGCCCGGAATGTCGCCGGACGCCCCGGATCGACCGCCCCGAAGCCAGGTGGTGCGAACACCAGGACGTGCCCCGACATCGAGGACTGATCCACCCGACGCAGCGCGGCCCGGAACATCACCCGACCGCCCTTGATCGTCCGCGGAGTCTCGGCGGGAACGACCTCGACCGTCGCGGTTGCGCCGTAGAGACGACCGATCGGGTGATGGTCGACCTGATGTACGCGCAGCCCGACGGCGACGCCGAATCCGGCCGCGACGGCCGCCACCGCCAGAACGGCAGCAGCAACACCCGCGCCCTGGCCGTCTCCCCAGCGGGCGGCCAGCCAGGTCAACCCCACTGCGCCGAGGCCCACCATCACCGCGGCGCCCGCACCCCAGACGATGGCCGCCGCCGACACCGACCACGCGGTCAGGGCGGCCGGGACGAGGCGCAGATCCAGTGGTTGCCCCGCGGCCCACCCGTCGTCGGCGTGCCCGTCCCGGTCGGAGGCATCACGCCCGGACCAGCTCACGCAGTTTCTCCAAGCGCGCCGGACCGATCCCGTCCACGTCGCCGAGTTGATCGACACTGTCGAACCGGCCGTGGGCCGCCCGCCAGGCCACGATCGCCTCGGCGGTCACCGGACCGACACCGGGCAACGCGTCGAGGTCCTCGACCGTCGCCGTGTTGAGGTCCACCGGCCCCGACTGCGCGCCGGCGGTGGCTTTCGCAGCCCCTTTCTGCGGCGCACCGGGTTGCCTCGACGGCGGCGCGTCGCCGGCGACCGAACTGCCCATGGTCGCCGGTTGCCCCGGCGGCGGGTCGATGCCGACCACGATCTGCTCGCCGTCGCCGACCCGGCGGGCCATGTTCAGCCCGATCAGGTCGGCACCGTCGAGTGGGCCACCGGCGGCTTCCAGCGCATCGGCGATCCTCGCCCCGGGTTGCAGGGTCACCAGACCGGGCTTGTGCACCAGCCCGACGACGCTGACCACCACCGGTCCTGGCGGGGCGTTCGCATCCGGTGTCGGGCCCGCCGACGAAACCATTTGCACCGGTGGCAGATTGGCCGAGGCGACCGGCGGTGCCTGCTGACGGATCAAGGTGAAAACGGTGACCAGGATCGCGAGGACCCCGACGCCGGCCAGCACCACGGCCCCGGCGCGGCCGGGGTCGGCCCGGACCCTCGTCAACCAGCCCGGGCCGTCCCCCGGCGCCGTATCGGGCAGCCATCTCGACAGCGCGCTCTCGGAGGCGGTGTCTTGTTCGCCGCTGACGCCCTCGGCGTCGGCCTCATCTCCGCTACCCCGACGACCACCGCCCAGACGACGGAGCCGCTCCACCGACAAATCGGTTCCCATGCCCGCGACGGTAAGTGCGGGCGACGACGATCCCAGGCGCCCGGGGCGCCGGCGCGCACCTCCTGTGGATGAATCGTGCGCTGGGGATTACCGGCTGGTCACCCCACCACTCTGGGGGAAGGCGGCTGGGGCGTCGCCCGCTCCAGGTACCGCAGTAGTTCCACCGGGAACGGCAGGACCACGGTGGAGTTCTTCTCCGCAGCCACTTCGACGACGGTCTCCAGCAGCCGCAGCTGCAGGGCCGCCGGGTCAGCCGCCATCACATCGGCGGCCGCAGCGAGCTTCTCGGACGCCTGCAGTTCGCCGTCGGCGGTGATGACGCGGGCCCGTCGTTCCCGTTCCGCCTCGGCCTGACGCGCGATCGAGCGCTTCATCGAATCCGGCAGCACGACGTCTTTGATCTCGACCCGGTCGATGTGGATCCCCCAGCCCACCGCCGGGTTGTCGATCAGCAGTTCCAGCCCCTGATTGAGTCGTTCCCGGTTGGACAGCAGGTCGTCCAGGTTGCTCTTGCCGATGATCGACCGCAGGGAGGTCTGCGCCACCTGGCCGATCGCCGACATGTAGTCCTGGACGTCGACCACCGCGCGAACCGGGTCGATCACGTTGAAGTAGATGACCGCATCGACCCGCACGGTGACGTTGTCGCGGGTGATGCCGTCCTGCGCGGGAACCGGCATCGTGATGATCTGCATGTTGACCTTCTGCAGCCGGTCGGCCACCGGAACGAGCATCGTCAACCCTGGTTGCCGGACGTTGTCCTGGACCCGGCCGAACCGGAAGACCACGCCGCGCTCGTACTGCCTGACCACACGAATGTTGTTCGCGCCGAGCCAGAGCAGGGCGACCGCGCCGGCCCCGGCCGCAGACAGGGCATAGAGGATGTCCATGATCTGACCTCGATTCATGGCGTCGCGGGGCGAGCCCGCCCCACAGTTCGATTGTGCGACGGTGGTGTGCCTACCGCGAGTGAACAAGTCACCGATAGTGTCTAGAGTCCAGCGCAGGGCTCAGCGAGGAGACGATCATGACCGCAGCGGGTAAGCCGATCCGGGTCATCCAGTGGACCACCGGCAACATCGGACGACGCTCGCTTCACGCGATCATCGGCCGCGACGACATGGAACTGGTCGGCGTGTACGCCTACGGCGCCGACAAGGTCGGCGTCGATGCCGCCGAGCTGGCCGGCTGGCCCGAGCCCACCGGCATCAAGGCCACCAACTCCATCGACGAGCTGATCGCCCTGAAGCCCGATGCCTGCTGCTACAACCCGATCTGGCCCAGCGTGGATGAACTCGTCCGCCTGTTGGAGGCCGGCGTCAACGTCTGTTCCAGCGCCGCCTGGATCACCGGCGGCAAACAGACCGCCGAAGACCGGGAGCGCATCGAGAAGGCTTGCCAGACCGGCAATTCCACGATCTTCGGCAGCGGGGCGCATCCGGGCCTGACCAACATGATGGGCATGGTGCTGTCCAGCGCGTGCGAGAGCGTCGACGAGATCCGGATCACCGAGTCCGTCGACTGTGGGGTCTACGAATCGGCCGGAACCATGGCAGCGATGGGCTTCGGTAAGGACCCGGAGACGCCCGGGCTGGCCGAGAGCGTGCGCCTGGAAAGCGAAGTGTTCGCCGAGTCGGCGGCGATGATGGCGGACGCGATCGGCGCCAAGTTGGACCGGATCACCTTCGACGTGACGTTCACCCCGGCCAGCGAGGACTCCGACCTGGGGTTCATGCAGATCCCCAAGGGCACCGTGGCCAGTGTCTACGGGTATCACCGCGGCTGGGTCGGCGACAAGAACGTCGTCAGCGTCGGATTCAACTGGATCATGGGCGAACACGTCACCCCGCCGAAGCCGGTGGCGCACGGTCACGTGATCCAAGTGTTCGGCGTGCCCAACATGCGCACGGTCGTGTACTGCCTGCCGTCGAAGGACTGGAGCGAGGTCAGCCTCAACGGACTCGGCATGATCTACACCGCGCTGCCGGTCACCAACGCGGTGCCCGCCGTGGTGGCCGCCGCACCCGGCATCCTCACCCTTAAGGATCTGCCACCGGTCACCGGACGGTTCGCCGGCTAGCACCCGTTCTGCTGCGCCGCTTTCTACCGCACGGTTGTGCGCTTCGTCGATCCACAGCCCTGAGGTAGAAAGCGGCGTAGGAGGGGCCAAGCGTCGGGCGGGCTACGCATCCTCCACGGTGATGCAGGCGCCCACCGCACCGCCACCGACGTGTACGGCCAGCACCGCGCCCATGTCCGTCACCGACAGCGACTGCAGATTCGGTAGCCGGTCGGTGAGTGCCGCTGCGATCTCCTCGGCGCCGTCCGGGTTGTCGACATGGTGCACGACCACGCGCACGGCCCGGTCCCCCGCGGCTTCGGCGATCTGATCGACAAGTGCCGCATGTGCTTTCGATATCGTCCGGATCCGCTGGGAGAGCACCAGCCGGCCGTCCACGTCGAGGTGCAGCAGCGGCTTGAGTGACAGAGCGGTGCCCAACCACGATGCCGCCGCACCGATCCGGCCACTGCGCCGCAGATTGTCGAGCCGGTGCACCACGATGAACGCCTGCCCGCGCGGGATCGCGGCGCGCGCCGCCGCCTCAACCGTGTCGAGTGATCCACCGGCACGGGCTGATTCGGCGGCCGCCAGGGCGACGAACCCCACCCCCATGGCGGCGGCCCGGGAGTTCACCACCCGTACGGCCTGCCCGATCTCGCGGGCCACCGCCGCGGCAGTGCTGTAGGTGCCCGACAGCGCCGCCGAAATATGCACTGCGACAACACCGTCGCCACCGCTGTCGGCCAGTGCCTGCCGATAGGTCTCTGCGAGGTCGGCCGGCGATGCCCCGGACGTGGTGACCCGCGGCCGGTCGTGAATGGCCGCAGGTATCGGATCAACACCATCGCGCCAGTCGCTGCCGTCGTCGAGGATGTGCAACGGCACCTGCCGGATCCCCCACTGTTCGCACAACTCGGGCCGCAGCCGCGCCGTCGAGTCGGTCACCACCATGACCGCCATCGTCAGTCGGTGGAATCCAGTTGTGGCACACCGGCATCGGCAAGACCCTTGAGCATCAGCTCGGCCACCGCCCGGTGGGCTTCGAAATTCCAGTGGATGCCGTCGGGATTGCCGCGCCCGTTGAGCACCTCTTCGGCCACCGCGGCCTTGAGATCCACCAACGGCACGTCATGCTCGGCCGCCCAGTCCGTGATCGCCCTGACCGTGGGCTCACGTCCGTGATGGGCCTTGCCGTACGTATCGGCGATGTGCACCGACGGCAGCGAGGCCACCACCGGAATTCCCGGCCGGTTGAAATCGATGGCGTTGCGCGTCATCTCCAGGTACTCCACCGTCACATGCGGTGGCAGCGCGGCCCGGGCGATCGGCGACAACCGCGGCTGAATCCAGCCGTAGCCGTCCCGCGCCCAGCGCCGCAGCCAGGCCGGACGCACATACCGGATCAGCTCGCGCAGGGCCGTCGGCAGCGGAGAGGGCAGCGAATCCATGCCGCTGGTGGCGAAGACCACGGCGCCGGCGCGCGGCAACGCCGCCCACGCCCGCGGGTCCTGGGTCGAGGCCCACCAGACGTCGCGGGTGGTCCAGCCGATCCGGCCGATGAGTTCTACGTCCCAGCCCAGCTGCTCGGCCACGATGTTGGGCCAGATCCGTGGATCGTCGGACGGCAGACCACCGGTCGGGCCGAAATAGGACAGGGAGTCGGCGAAGACCAGCAGCACCGGCCTGCGGTCGGGCGAGCGATCAGAGGACATCGTTGGCCACCTGCGCCGAGGCGTTCCAGACATCCAGCCGCCATTTGACGACGTCGGACGCGTCACGATCGTCCGCGTCGTCCTCGGAGTGCCCCGACAACTGAACCCAGCTGGCATTACCCATACCGCCCAGCACCGGCCAGTTGTCCACCGGCAGGCCGAGCAGGCCGGCGGTCAGCGCCGCGATCAGCCCGCCGTGAGCGACGAGCACGACCGGACGGTCTGCTCCTCCCCCGACCTGATCCAGACCCCAATCAGGTTGCCCGGCAACAAGTTCAGCAACAACCGGAACACTGCGGCCGGCCACGTCGACGCGGCTCTCGCCACCGTGCGGTGCCCACCTCGCGTCCTCACGCCACGCCGCGCGGGCGCCCGGAGCGGCGGTGTCCACCTCCTGGTGCGTCAGACCCTGCCAGTCCCCGAGATGCGTCTCCCGCAACCGCTTGTCCACGGCCACCGCGATCCCGGCGCGATCGCCGAGGGTCATCGCAGTGTCCAGGGCACGCTTGAGATCCGAGGACACGATCAGCAGCGGTTGACGCTTGGCCAGCACCTCGGCCGCCGCAGCGGCCTGGTCGCGGCCCAGATCGGACAACTCGGTGTCGAGCTGCCCCTGCATCCGGCTGCCCGCGTTGTACTCGGTCTGACCGTGGCGCAACAGCACCAGCCGACGGACCCTCATCGCGCCCTCATTCCGTGGACTCCGGGTCCTCGGGACCACCAAGCTCGACCGGAACGGTCGGGCAGTCCCGCCACAACCGTTCCAGGGCATAGAACTCCCGCTCGTCCTGATGCTGGATGTGCACGACGATGTCCACGTAGTCGAGCAGCGTCCAGCGCCCCTCGCGGGTGCCCTCGCGGCGGGCGGGTTTGTAACCGGCCAGCCGCATCTTGTCCTCGACCTCGTCGACGATCGCATTGACCTGGCGCTCGTTGGAGGCCGACGCGATCACGAAGCAGTCGGTGATCACCAACTGACCCGACACGTCGATGACCACCACATCGTCGGCCAGCTTGGCCGCAGCAGCCTGGGCGGCCACCGTCGCCATCGCCACGGCCTCAGCGGTGGCGCTCATCGAACCGGCTCCATGATGTGTTCACCCTTTCCGTCTGCGGAATACAACCCGCGTTTGGCCACGTACTGCACCACGCCGTCGGGCACCAGGTACCAGATCGGCCGGTCTTCTTCGGCCCGCTTGCGGCAGTCGCTGGACGAGATGGCCAGCGCGGGCACCTCGACCAATGTCAATGTGTCCGGCGGCAGCTCACGCAGCGCCGCCTCGATGTGTTCACCGTCCAACTCGTAGCCCGGCCGGCTGACGCCGACGAACCTCGCCATGGAGAACAGGTCCTCCCAGTTCTGCCAGGACAGAATGGAGGCCAGGGCGTCGGCTCCGGTGATGAAGTACAGGTCGGCGTCGGCGTTGAGGTCACGCAGATCACGCAGGGTGTCCTTGGTGTAGGTCGCCCCACCCCGATCGATGTCGACGCGGCTGACCGAGAACCTCGGGTTGGACGCGGTCGCGATCACCGTCATCAGATACCGGTCCTCCGGCGCGCTGACCCGCCGGTCGTGTTTCTGCCAGGGCTGACCCGTCGGGACGAATACCACCTCGTCGAGATCGAACAGGTCGGCCACCTCACTGGCGGCGACCAGGTGCCCGTTGTGGATGGGATCGAACGTCCCACCCATCACACCCATCCTGCGCCGTCTAGCCACGAACAGGCAGCTTACGGCAGCGTTCACCAGCGGTGCGCAGGCTGCGGCACGGCGGCGCCACGGTGGGCCGTGCTCAGACCGGCAGCAACCCGTCGATCACCGCGGCCAGTTGTTTGGCCGAGCGGCACTCGTGCATCGGGATGGTGTCGGCGTATTTCGGCGCCGCAGAATCGCCGCTGCCCCACAGATGCCTGGGCTCCGGGTTGAGCCAGTGGGCGTGCCTGCTGGACGACACCATGTGCGCGAGCAGGCCGGTCTCCGGGTTGCGGTAGTTGTTGCGGCCGTCGCCCAGCACCAGCAGCGAGCTGCGCGGGGACAGCACGTTGGGGTACTTGTCCAGGAAGGACACGAACGCGTGCCCGTAGTCGGAGTGCCCGTCACGGGTGTAGACGCCGGCCTCTCGGGTGATGCGCTGCACCGCGACCGCCAGGTCGGACTCCGGCCCGAACATCTCGGTCACCTCGTCGGTGGTGTCGATGAAGGCGAACACCCGTACCCGGGAGAACTGCTGACGCAGCGCCGAGACCAGCATCAGGGTGAAGTGGCTGAATCCGGCGACCGACCCGGAGACATCGCAGAGCACGACGAGCTCGGGACGGGCCGGATGCGGCTTCTTGAGCACGACGTCGATGGGCACCCCACCGGTGGACATCGATTTGCGCAGCGTCTTGCGCAGGTCGATCTCCCCGGAACGGGACCGGCGGCGCCGGGCCGCCAGGCGCGTCGCCAACGTGCGGGCCAACGGCTGTACGGTCTTGCGCATCTGACGCAGCTGCTCACCGGACGCCCGCAGGAACTCGACGTTCTCGGCCAGCTGCGGCACCCCGTACATCTGCACGTGGTCACGGCCCAGTTGCTCGGCGGTGCGCCGCTTGGTCTCGGACTCGACCATCTTGCGGAGCTGGGCGATGCGCTGTGCGGCCAGGGCCTTGGCGATCTCCTCCTGGGTCGGCGTGGGTTCGTCGCCATAGGGGGCGAGCAGCCCGGCCAGCAGCCGGCCCTCCAGATCGTCCAGGCTCATGGCCTTGAGTGCCTGATACGACGAGTAGGACGGGCCGCGGCTCGAGTTGTACCGGCCGTAGGCCTCGACGATCCGCGCGATCATCGCCGCCATCCGGTCGTCGAGGTTGGCCAGTTCCTCGTTGTCGGCCAGCATCTGCACCAACGCCTCACGCATCGCCTCGATGTCCTCGGGCGGCAATTGGGGGCGGTTCTCGTCACCGGCATCGCCCTCGTCGTCCTCCGAGAGCGCGGTGCGGTCACCCAGAGCGGCCGGGAAGAACAGGTCGAACATCGCGTCATAGGTGTCGCGGTGGTCTGGGCGGCGCAGCACCGCGCAGGCGATGCCCTCACGCAGCGCCTCACGATCACCCAACCCCAGCACGGTGATCACCCGGCCGGCATCCACCGTCTCCGATGGTCCGACCGAGATGCCTTGCCCGCGAAGCGCTTCGACGAACTCGACAAGGTGCCCCGGCAGGCCGTGCGGGGCCAGCGGCTGCGGCGGTCGAACCCGGCGGGGCACCATCAGTTCAGCTTCAGCTCGCCGGCCGCCCTGACCTGGTCGGACTGGTGTTTGAGCACCACGCCGAGGGTGGCAGCGATCATCTCGTCGTCGATGGTGTCCAGACCCAGGGCCAGCACGGTGCGGCCCCAGTCGATGGTCTCGGCCACCGACGGCACCTTCTTGAGTTGCATGCCGCGCATCACGCCGATGATCTTCACGAGCTCCGATGCGATGTGCTCGGGCAGTTCGGGGACCCGCGACAGCAGGATGCGCCGCTCCAGATCCGGATCCGGGAAGTCGATGTGCAGGAACAGGCAGCGACGCTTGAGCGCCTCGGAGAGCTCACGGGTGGCATTCGAGGTGAGCACCACGAACGGCGGACGCTCGGCGATGATCGTGCCGAGTTCCGGGACGGTGACCGCGAAATCGGAGAGCACCTCCAGCAGCAGGCCCTCGATCTCGATGTCGGCCTTGTCGGTCTCGTCGACCAGCAGCACGGTCGGATCGGTGCGCTTGATCGCGGTCAGCAGCGGACGGGTCAGCAGGAACTCCTCGCTGAACACGTCCATCTTGGTCTGGTCCCAGTCGCCGCCGTTCGCGTTCTGCCCGGCTTGGATCCGCAGGATCTGCTTGGCGTGGTTCCACTCGTAGAGCGCGCGAGCCTCATCGACGCCCTCGTAGCACTGCAACCGCACCAGCTCCGAACCCGTCGACTGGGCCACCGCGCGAGCGAGCTCGGTCTTTCCGACGCCTGCGGGCCCCTCGACAAGCAACGGTTTACCCAGCCGGTCGGCGAGGAAAACCGCTGTCGCGGTGGCGGTATCGGGCAGGTAGCCGGTCTCCGCCAGGCGCCGCGCGACATCGTCGATGTCGGCGAACAACGGAGCGGGGCGAGCGGGCACGCTCATGTGGTCTCCTGGTCTCTATCGGGTCGGCGGCTACGCCGGGCGGGTCTGACCGTCTCCCCACACGATCCATTTGGTCGAGGTCAGTTCGGGCAGGCCCATCGGTCCGCGGGCATGCAGTTTCTGGGTGGAGATGCCGATCTCGGCGCCGAAACCGAACTGCTCTCCGTCGGTGAACGCGGTGGACGCGTTGACCATCACCGCAGCCGCGTCCACCTGTTCGGTGAAACGCTGGGCCGCAGCAAGATCCATTGTCACGATGGCCTCGGTGTGTCCGGTGCCGTACTCGTTGATGTGGGTGATCGCCCCGTCGAGCCCGTCGACCACTGCGACGGCGATGTCCATCGAGAGGAACTCGGTGTGCAACTCCTCTTCGGTGGGATCGGCGTGCACGGTCACTCCGGCCTCCCGCAGCGCGGCGGTGAGCCGCGGCAGTGCGGTCTCCTGCAGCGCCTTGTCCACCAGCAGGGTCTCGGCGGCATTGCAGACACTGGGACGGCGCGTCTTGGAGTTCAGCAGGATCTTCTCGGCCAGGTCGACGTCGGCCGAGGAGTGAACGTAGACATGGCAATTGCCCACACCGGTCTCGATGGTGGGAACCTGCGCGTCGCGCACCACGGCCTCGATCAGGCCGGCTCCCCCGCGCGGGATCACCACGTCGACCAGGCCGCGGGCCTGGATCAGGTGGGTGACGCTGGCGCGGTCGTGGCTGGGCAGCAGTTGCACGGCGTCCAAGGGCAGACCGACCGAAGCCAGGGCCGACCGCAGCGCGGCCACCAGCGCCTCGTTGGACCGGGCCGCCGACGAACTGCCGCGCAGCAGAGCGGCATTGCCCGACTTCAGGGTGAGCCCGAACGCGTCCACCGTGACGTTGGGACGGCCCTCATAGACCATGCCGACCACCCCGAGCGGCACCCGCTGCTGACGCAGCTGCAGGCCGTTGGGCAGGGTGCGGCCCTGCAATACCTCCCCGACCGGATCGGGCAACCCGGCGACCTGGCGCAGCCCGGCCGCAATGCCGTCGACCCGCTGCGGGTTGAGTGCCAGGCGGTCCAGCATCGCCTCGGGGGTACCCGACTCGCGGGCGGCCTCGACGTCGGCCGCATTGGCGGCCAGGATCTCGTGGACATGGGCCAGCACGCTGTCGGCGGCGGCGTGCAGCGCGCGGTTCTTGGTCTCGGCGCTCAGAGTGCCCAAGGTGCGAGCGGCGATGCGAGCACGACGCGCGGCCTCGTGCACCTGCTCGCGCAGGTCTGCTTGCGGCACCGTCGGCGACTGTGTCTGAACGCTCATCTAGCCAGCGTATCGGACCTGTTGACGCCCTTCGACAGGTGTCAGGCGCGCTCTGCGGCTAGCGTTGTCGAACATGGTCGCTGCGCGGGTTTGCGTCGTCGGGAGCATCAACGCCGACCTCACGTTCACCGTCGGCGCACTGCCGCGCCCCGGACAGACCGTGCTCGCGTCGTCCCTGGCGTCTGCGCCCGGCGGCAAGGGCGGCAACCAGGCGGTGGCGGCCGCGCGGGCCGGCGCCGAGGTTGCCCTGGTGGCCGCGCTCGGCGACGACGCCGCCGCCACGAACCTGCGCGAGCATCTCCGGGCCAATGGGGTGGCGACCGACTCCGTGACATGCGTGCCCGGTCCGAGCGGATCGGCGGCGATCCTGGTCGACGGAGTCGGCGAGAACTGCATCGTGGTGGCGCCGGGCGCCAATGCCCGCCTCGAGGTGGACTCCGACGCGGCGCGCACGGCCATCGTCTGGAGCGAGGTCGTGCTGATCCAGTTGGAGATCCCGGTGACGACGGCGATCGCAGCGGCCCGGTTGGCCAAGGCTGCCGGGGCGGCCGTGATGCTCAACGCCTCACCAGGAGGTACCGCCGCCCATCAATTGCTCGCATTGTCGGAACTGGTCGACGTGGTGGTGGTGAACGAGACCGAGGCGGCCGAGTGGCACTGGCCGGTGCGGCATCTGGTGATCACCCGGGGCGCTCGAGGGGCCAGCTACGTGGGCACCGACGAGCGCTTCGACGTACCGGCGCCCGCAGTGCGGGCGCTGGACACCGCCGGCGCCGGCGACGTGTTCGCCGGGGTGCTGGCCGCGAGCTGGACCGCGGGCCACGAACATGCCCTTCGCCGCGCGTGCGCGGCCGGAGCGTTGGCCACCCTGGTGCGCGGGGCCGGCGACTGCGCCCCGTCGGCATCCGACATCGACGCTGTCCTGACCCACTGAGACGGCCAACTGAAGCCGATACCGTTGACGTTATAGTCGCCGACATGACCCAGGGAAACACTCCGCGACCGCCCGAAGGCGACTGGCTCGGCACCCCGTACCTCAGGTTCGAGCGGCAGGGACCGTTCGGCGTGGTGACCCTAGACCGGCCCGAGGCCCGCAACGCGATGACGCCGGCGATGTACTTCGGCATCCGGTACGCGGTCACCCACGTCGAGGCGGACCCTGATCTGGCCGGCCTGCTGATCACCGGAACCGGGGACGTGTTCGCCCCCGGCGGCGACCTCGGCGGCGGCAACGGCGTCGACGACTGGATGAGCTTCGGCGCAGCCCTGTCGATGGACGTCACCCCGTTCGAAACCCTGCGCCAATCGGTCAAACCGGTGGTGAGCGCCGTCAACGGCTTGTGTCAGGGCGGCGGGCTGCAGATCGCGATCTGCAGCGACATGGCCGTGGTCAGCGACCGCGCCACATTCCGGGTGCCCGAGCTGTACCGCGGTATCGCCGACACGTACTACAGCCAGATGCTGGCCCGGCTGATCGGCCCCGTCCGGACCCGTGACCTCATGTTCACCGGGCGCACGCTCACCGCACAGGAAGCCGTCGACTGGGGCATGGTCGCCCGAGTGGTACCGCACGACGAATTACTCTCTGCCGCAACAGAAGTGATCGCCCAATGCTGCCGGACGGCGCCCCGCGCCCGCGGGGTGGTCAAGTCCAGTCTGGACAGTTACCTGGGTCTCTACGACCGGATCGGCATGAAGGCCAGCTACAGCGGCGACGAGGCCGCCGAGGGATTCCGCGCCTTCAAGGCGCGACGCTCCCCGGAGTGGGTCCACCCGGACCTGCGCGCCGAGGGCCGGCTCTAGACGCTGACCAGGTCCTCCCTGGCAGCCGTCGCGGGCTGCACATTGGCTCCGGGCCCAGCGGTCGGCAGCGACACCTCCACACCGGAGATGTCGATGACGCCGAACTGGGTGAAGTTGAGGAACGGCGTCGCCGAGGTGGTGATCTGCACCGTCGCGGTGTGTCCGGGCTCCAGTGTGTAGGCCACGGCCTCCATCGGAATGGTGACGGTGTGCTCCTTGCCGTCGAGCGTGACCGGAATCGGCGTGACCACGTTGCCGATCACCTGGCCGGTCTGATCGTCGACGACCTGGGCGTAGACGTGGCGGCTGGTGCCGATTCCGGAGTAGGTCATCGTCAGCTCGGGCGCACCGACGATCTGGGTGGCGGTTTCCGACGGCGCCGTCACCTTGACGTTCACCGCGTTGGCGGCCTTGGTGCCGTCCCCGAGGCCGAACGGGATCCCCGCCGCGCCCGGTCCGGAACCGCCGAGGATCGGGACGATTCCGAGCAGCCCGCCGCTGCCCGACGCGGTGACCGGGGCCCCGGTGAAATTCGGGTCGGTCGGCAGGAGGTCGGACGTGTAGTGGTCGCCGTTCTGGTCGATCCACTGGAACGTAGGAAGACTGTCCGCGAGGCCGCCATCGACGTTCTCGCCCTTGTGCTTGACGTAGGTGTCCAGCCAGCTCATCGTCGCGGATTCGACCATCTCGGTGCTGTCGCCGGCCGGGGTTTCGCAGTTGCCGTGGCCGCCACAGAACCACACCATCTTCACCGGCACGCCGTTGGCGTCGAGGATCTGCGCGTTGTCCATCGCCTGCTGCAGCGGGAACAACACGTCGACGGTGCCCTGGATGATCAGCGTCGGCGCGGTGACCTTGTTGACCAGCGCGGTGGGGCCACTGCTGGCCAGCAGGGCTTGCTGCTCTGGGGTCAGGATGCCCAGCAGTCCACCGGTGAGGATGCCGCTGTACAGCTGGCTGTTGATGTTCGCGCCCGAGGTCACCAACGACAGGAGCAGCAGCGCCGCATACGACGTCTTGAACGCCTCGTTCGGGTAGAGCGAACTGTTCAGCGAGTTCCACGAGATCGTCGGGACGATCGCGTCGATCCGGTTGTCGGTGCCCGCGGCCACCCACTGGATGCCTCCGCCGTATGACGGGCCCACCATGCCCATCCGCGGATCATTGGCGGCGTCGAGTTGCGTGCCGGGCCGCTTGGCGACGTAGTCGATCATGGCTGACACGTCGCGACCCTCGAAGAACGGATTGTCCAGCTGCAGGATCCCGCCCGAGTCGTGCTCGCCGCGCGAATCCCAGGTGACGACGTTGTAACCCGCGTCGCGGAACGTGCCGACGCCGGTGGCTCCGCCCGAGTACGGGTTCGTGTCGCCCGCACTCGACAGGCCCGCGCCACTGAAGATGGTCGGCGCCTCCTCCCCCGCCTGAAGGCCCGACGCCGGGAAATAGTTCATGCTGATCGGAGTGCCGTCGAAGGACGTCACCTTGACCGTGTAGGCCACCGGGGTGCCCGCCGGCGCCAGCGCACCGACGTCCACGTTGACGTCCACCATCTCCGACTTGCCGATGAGCGGCGCCAACAGATCGTTGACGATCGGTACCTGATGCACGATCACCAGTACCTGCGGCACGAACGATCCCACGATCGGAATCTGTTGCAACGCAGCATCGAACGCGGTGGTCTCGGCGACCAGGACGGTGAACTTCTCCGTGCCGCCGCTGTCGACGACAGTGGCGTAGGGCAGGAACGTGAAGGTGCCGTTGGCCGAGTTGAGCCGGACCTTGCCGCCCGCACTCGGGTCGCCGATCACGGTGTAGGTGAGCGGCAGACCGGTGGAACTCGTGGCCCCCGTGGAGCCGTGGATGATGCCGTCGGTGATGCCGACCGATGGACTGGCCGTGATGCCACCGGTGGCGCTCACCGACGGTGACACGGCGGCCGCGGAGAACTCCCGGCGCGCGGCCGCAAGCAGAACCCATCCGGCGGGCGAATCAGTCGACGGCGCGGTCGGCGAGTTCCCGGCCAGTGTCCTGGCGATGTCGTTGACCACGGTCTCGATCAGGCCCCGCACCGGAGCCACCTCAGCGGCGGGTGGCTCGGCCTTGACCGTGACGGGCGGGGTCGCTGTGGGCTCGTCGGCCACACCGGTGTCGATGCTCTCGTTCGTCGACTCGACGGGCGCCGGGGTCTTGGCGTGATCACGCAGAGGCCGGGGCAGGTTCGGCTTGACGAACGACAGGCCCCGCGCCGGTGTTTCAGCGGGCACGGCGACCTTGGGTTTTTCGATCGCCGGGGCGTCCTGCCCGTTGTCGCTGCCGCCGTGCCGGGTCAGTCCGGCTTCGATCTTGGCCTGGGCCTCCGACAGCCGGTCGGTGATCGATTGCACGACATCGGACTTCGGCGTCGTCGAGCTCACGCGGTGGCGACCGGACTCACCGAGCTTGGTCGGCCGGTCCTTGATCGCCGAACGCACCGTCGCCGGTCGCGGCGTGCGGGTGCTCTGCCGGTCCTTGGCCGGACCCTTCTTGGCCGCGGGGGCAGACGGAGAATCGGACGACGTGTCGCTGGAACCGGGCGATGCCGAGGCCACCGGGGTACCGAGGGCCTGCCCACCCAGAACGACGGCCGACCCGACCCCGAGCGCAACCGCCAATCCGCCTACCCGACCGACGTACCTTGCAGCACCCAACGCGACCTCCTAGACCCAGACATTCGGCAATGACCGAACTGTGACCCGACGCACATTAGCGCGTCGCTGTGACCCAGAAGGTTAGCTTGTCAATTTTTTGCGTCGTCAATTGGGAGCAGCCGCATGGGCTGAAGAAAACTACTGTTCAGGGACGTTTCGCTCGATCTCGTCGAGCCAGATCCGTGCCGACATGTCCGACGGCGCCCGCCAGTCCCCACGCGGCGACAGCGAGCCGCCGTGCGACACCTTGGGCCCGTTGGGCAGCGCCGACCGCTTGAACTGTGAGAACGAATAGAACCGCTGGGCGAAGACCTGAAGCCAGTGCCGGATCTCGCCGAGCGAATACACCGGGCGCTTGTCCTCGGGGAACCCGGCCGGCCAATCACCGTGGGCCGCGTCATGCCACGCATGCCAGGCCAGGAACGCCACCTTCGACGGACGGAAGCCGTAGCGCAGCACCTGGAACAACGAAAAGTCCTGCAGCACATAGGGGCCCACCTTGGCCTCGCTGCTCTGGATCTCCTCGTCCTCGCCGGTGGGCACCAACTCCGGGGTGATCTCGGTGTCGAGTACCGATTGGAGGACTTCATTGACCTCGGAGTCCTCGTCGCCGAACTGACCGGACGAGATCACCCACCGGATCAGATGCTGGATCAGGGTTTTCGGCACCCCTCCGTTGACGTTGTAGTGCGACATCTGGTCGCCGACACCGTAAGTCGACCAGCCCAGTGCCAGCTCCGACAGGTCCCCGGTGCCGAGCACGATGCCGCCGCGCTGATTGGCCAGCCGGAACAGGTAATCGGTGCGAAGGCCGGCCTGGACGTTCTCGAAAGTGACGTCGTAGACCTTCTCACCGCGTCCGAACGGATGGTCCATCTCGGTGAGCATCAGCTCGGCGGTCTGCTTGATGTCGATCTCTTCGAACGTCACCCCCAGCGCCCGACTCAACCGGATCGCGTTGTTCTTGGTGCGGTCGCCGGTGGCGAAGCCGGGCAGGGTGAACGCGAGAATGTCACTGCGCGGGCGGTTCTCCCGGTCCATCGCCCGGGCCGCCACGATCAGGGCATGGGTGGAATCCAGGCCGCCGGACACCCCGATCACCACCTTGGGGTATTTCAGTGCCCGCAGCCGCTGCTCCAGCCCGGAGACCTGAATGTTGTAGGCCTCATAGCAATCCTGTTGCAGCCGTGCCGGATCCGCAGGCACGAACGGAAACCGCTCGATCTCGCGCAACAGCCCGATGTCGCCTGTCGGCGGGTCGAGCTGAAACTCGATGCGACGGAACGTATCTACCTGGGGGCCATGGTTTCTCGCGTTGTCGTCGAACGTGCCCATCCGCAGCCGCTCGGAACGCAACAGCTCCAGATCCACGTCGGCCACCGAGCGTCGTTCACCCCGCGGGAAACGCTCACTCTCGGCCAGCAGCAGCCCGTTCTCCCAGACCATGGTCTGGCCGTCCCACGCCAGGTCGGTCGTCGACTCCCCCTCGCCGGCCGCGGCATACACATAGGCGGCCAGGCACCGCGATGAGGCCGAACGCGCCAGCAGCGCACGATCTTCGGCGCGGCCGACAGTGATCGGACTGCCCGAGAGATTCGCCAACACCGTGGCGCCGGCCAATGCCGCCTGGGCACTGGGAGGAACCGGAACGAACATGTCCTCACAGATCTCGACGTGCAGGACCAGCCCCGGGACGTCGGAGGCCACGAACAGCAGGTCCGGACCGAACGGCACCTCGGCGCCGGCCACCCGGATGGTGCCACGCACGTCGGCGCCGGACGCCATCTGCCTGCGCTCGTAGAACTCCCGGTACGTCGGCAGATAGGACTTCGGTGCCACACCGAGCACCGCGCCGCGGTGGATGACGACCGCCGTGTTGTAGACCCGATGCCGGTACCGCAGTGGTGCGCCGACCACCAGCACCGGTGTCAGCACCACCGATGCCGCGACGATTTCGATGAGCGCCTGCTCCACCGACTCCAGCAAGGCATCCTGCATCAGGATGTCGTCGATCGAATAACCCGAGAGCGTCAGCTCGGGGAACACCGCGACGGCCACGCCGTCGTCGTGGCAGGCCTGCGCCAACCGGAGCACCGATTCGGCGTTCGCCGGCGGATCCGCCAACGCCGTGTGGTGGGTGCAGGCGGCAACCCGCGCGAAACCGTGGTGATAGGCGCTGTAGAAGTCCATCGAGCCCATTGTCACCCGAAAAGTGTCAAGATCGGGCCACTGGGTACCAAATGACGCATGAGCGATACCGCCCTGGTGGTTGTGGACATGCTCAACCACTACCGGCACGAGGATGCCGAACTGCTTGCCCCCAACGTGGCGCCGATCATCGATCCGCTGGTCGGGCTGATCGAGAGCGCTCGCGACCGCGACGACATCGATCTGATCTACGTCAACGACAACTACGGCGATTTCACCGCCCAGTTCAGCGACATCGTCGAGGCCGCGCTGGCCGGTGAGCACCCGGATCTGGTGCGGCCGATCTTCCCGGCGGACGACTGCCTGCTCCTGACGAAGGTGCGCCACAGTGTGTTCTATGCGACCGCGCTGGATTACCTGCTGGGCCGCTTGGGCACCCGGCGGCTCATACTCACGGGCCAGGTCACCGAGCAGTGCATCCTCTACAGCGCTTTGGACGCCTATGTGCGACATTTCGACGTCGTGATCCCGTCCGACGCGGTCGCGCACATCGACGCCGGTCTGGGTGAGGCCGCACTGCAGATGATGCGCCGCAACATGAGCGCCGAGATCGTTCCCGCCGCCAAATGCCTGGACTGACGGGCGGCCTATCCTGGCGAGCGTGGATGCTCCCGAACTCGTCGCCCTTCTGCAGGGCCGCCGCGTCGCGGTATTGACGGGAGCCGGGATGTCGACCGATTCCGGTATCCCCGATTACCGCGGCCCGGATTCTCCGCCCAGCAATCCGATGACCATCCGGCAGTTCACCTCTGATCCGGAGTTCCGCCAGCGGTACTGGGCCCGCAACCACGTCGGGTGGCGCCACATGGACGAAACACTGCCCAATGCCGGGCATCGCGCCTTGGCCGCACTGGAATCCGCCGGGGTGGTGAGTGGACTTATCACCCAGAACGTCGATCTGCTGCACAGCAAGGCCGGCAGCCGGTCGGTGGTCAACCTGCACGGCACCTACGCGCAGGTGATCTGCCTGGACTGCGGCGCGACGATGGGTCGCGACGAGCTGGCCGGCGCACTGGAGACGGCCAATCCCGGCTTCATCGAACGCGCCGAGGCGGTCGGCGGCATCGCGGTGGCACCCGACGCCGATGCCGTGGTCAGCGACACCGATTCATTCACCATCGTGGACTGCCCGGCCTGTGCGGGCATGCTCAAACCCGACATCGTCTACTTCGGTGAGAATGTCCCGAAAGACCGTGTCGAGCAGGCGTATTCGATGGTGGAGGACGCCGAAGCACTGTTGGTCGCGGGCTCCTCGCTGACGGTGTACTCCGGCTATCGATTCGTCCGGCACGCGGCCGCGCACGACATCCCGGTGGGGATCATCAACCGCGGCCCCACCCGCGGCGACGACCTGGCCACGGTCAAGGTCGAAGCGGGCTGTTCGGAGATGCTGACCCTGTTGGCCGGTGAGCTCAGAACGTGCACGGCATCGCCCGGATAGCGTGCACGAAGTTGCCGGCCAGATAGGCCGGCTCGCCCGCGGCGATGTCGGGCAGCTGGTGCAGCAGCTCACCGAAGAGCGCCCGCAACTGGGTCCGGGCGACATGTGCACCCAGGCAGAAGTGACGGCCGCCGCCTCCGAATCCCAGGTGCGGGTTGGGCTTACGGCTCAGATCGAAGACCTCGGGCCGGTCGAACACCTCGCCATCCTGGTTGCCCGAGGCGTAGAACATCACCACCTTCTCCCCCGCCAGGATCTGCTGCCCACCGAGTTCGACGTCGACGGCCGCGGTGCGGCGGAACGTCATCACCGGAGTCGCCCACCGCACGAACTCCTCGACCGCTCCGCCGATCCGGTCGTCGAAATCGGCCATGAGCCAGGCCCGTTGGTCGGGATGGTCGGTCAGCGCTTTGAGTGCGTGACTGGTGGTCTGGCGGGTGGTGTCGTTGCCCGCCACCGCCAGTAGCACGAAGAACGCCGCGACCTCGGCATCGGTGAGCCGGTCCCCGTCGACCTCGGCGTGAACCAGTGCGCTGATCAGATCGTTGCCCGGGTTCTCCCGGCGTTCCGCGGCAAGCGCATTCGCCACCTGATGCAGGTACATCTGGTTCTGCATCAGCACCTCGAGCGGGTGGCGCCCGGCCAAGTAGACCGGGTCGGCCCAGGACACCAGCGCGTCGGCAGCATGGGCCACCCGCTGACGCTCGGCCTCGGGGATCCCGACCATGTCCGACAACGTCCGGATCGGCAGTTCCTTGGCGCATTGATCGACGAAGTCCACACCGCTGCCGACCTCTTTGAGCTCGGCCACGATCTGACGGGCGTTCTCCTTGATCGAGTCTTCGATGCGGGCCACCTGCCGGGGCGTGAACGCGGCGTGGACCAGTTTGCGGATCAGCGTGTGCCGGGGTGCGTCCATCGCCAGGAAGGACTGTGACGCCTCGAGCAACTCCTCCGGAACGGACTCGAACAACACCCCTTTGCCCGACAGGAATGTCTCACTGTCGCGGCTGACCGACACGATGTCGGCGTGCCGGGTGACCGCCCAGAACCCGCGATCGTCGGGATCCGGCATGAGCGCGTCTTCGACGGGCGGATGCCAACTGACCGGGCGGGCGGCACGTAGCTGCGCGAAGGCAACCTCGCGATCGGCGGCCGTGGTGGCCCAGAACACCCGTGACGACAGGTCGATCGGGTCGTAGGGACGGGCAGCGGCGGGCCAGGAGGCAGCAGATGTGATGGGCGACACAGTCATGATGGTGACGATAAGTCTAGACACTATGTCTAGTCAAGGTGTGACGCGTTCCGATACGCTGGGCCCATGCCATCGGTAACGCGAAAACCGCAGGCCAAAAGGGAGGAACGGCGCGAGCGGATCGAACGCCAACTGCTCGACGCCACCGACCGACTGATGGCCGACGGCACCAGCTTCACCGAACTCAGCGTGGACCGACTGGCCACCGAGGCCGGGATCTCCCGGGCCAGCTTCTACATCTACTTCGAGGACAAGGGCCATCTGCTGCGCCGGCTGGCCAGCCAGGTGTTCGGCGATCTCACCCACGCCGCCGAGCGGTGGTGGGGCGTGGCCGGACGCCGCGACCCAGCCGATGTCCATGCCGCGATGTCCGGCATCATCGCCAGCTATCGGAGCCATCAGCCGGTACTGATCGCGCTCAACGAGATGTCGGGTTATGACCCGCTGGTCGGGCAGACCTACCGTGAACTGCTCGCCGGGATCGCCGACCAGCTCACGAAAGTGATCGAGGACGGGCACTCCGACGGGACCATCCGGCCGCAACTGCATGCCGCCGTCACCGCGAGCACGCTGACCTGGATGGTGGAACGGACCTGCCACCAGAATCTGCCGTCACACCCGGCCTCCTACGACGCCCAGCTGGCGAACACGCTCACCGAGATCATCTGGGGTGCGCTGTATCTGGAGTCCCCACCCCGGTGATTTGGGTGCGTTTGGTAACGGTCAGCGTTACTCGTTGCACCCAAATCGCTAGAGGGCGACCAGATCGTCGGCGTGCACCGCGGGCCGCCGCATTTCGGCCGGCAGATCAGGCGTCGAGCGGCCGATGATCGCGGCCAGCTCCGACGCCTCATACGCTACGACGCCGCGCGCGATCGTCTGCCCGTCCAACGCGCGGAGATCCACCACGTCACCGCCGTGGAAGTGGCCGGCGACCTCGGTGATTCCGGCAGGCAGCAGTGAACGCCGCTGTGTGACGACCGCCCGCACCGCTCCGTCGTCGAGGGTCAATACCCCGTGCGACTCCGCCGTGTGGCGAACCCAGAACCGCCGCGCCGACATCCGCTCGGGCCGCGGCGCGAACACCGTACCCACCGAGGCATCGCTCAGCGCCGCACCGGCATCGGCGGCAGCGGCCAGCAGCACCGGCATCCCGGCGTCGGCCGCCAACAGCGCCGAGGACAGTTTCGAGGCCATGCCGCCGGTGCCCAGGTGGCTACCGCCGCCGGCCACCACCCCGTCGAGATCGCCTTGCGCGCCAACCTCAGGAATGAAGCGCGCGTTCCCTTTTCGTGGATCAGCGTCATACAGGCCGTCGATGTCGGACAGCAGGATCAGTGCGTCGGCACCGACCAGCTGGGCCACCAGCGCCGAAAGCCGGTCGTTGTCACCGAACCTGATCTCGTTGGTGGCCACGGTGTCGTTCTCGTTGACGATCGCGACCGCGTGCAGGGCACGCAACCGGTCCAGGGTGCGCTGAGCGTTGTTGTGCTGCACCCGCATCGCGATGTCATGGGCGGTCAGCAGTACCTGCCCGACCGTGCGGCTGTAGACCGCGAACGCCGAACTCCAGGCATTGACCAGAGCCACCTGTCCGACGCTGGCGGCCGCCTGCTTGGTGGCCAGATCGGTGGGGCGCTTGGACAGCCCGAGCGGCTCGATTCCGGCAGCGATGGCACCCGACGACACGATCACCAGGTCGGAACCAGCCCGCATCCGGCCCTCGATGGCCTCGACCAGGACCGCGAGGCGGCCGGCGTCGAAGACTCCGGAGGGGGTGGTCAGCGCAGTGGTGCCGATCTTGACGACGACACTGCGAGCGGTCCGAACAGCCTCCCGGTGTACCGAAGGCGTCGAGCCTGCGCTCGTCACTCGTCTTCACTCCCGGGCTGGCGCCGTTCACGACGCGCGGCCTTGCGTTCGGCGGCACCGATGCGGTCGGTCTGTTCGAGCCGGATGTCGGTGCCACGTCCGGTGAGCGGCATGTCGACACCGGCGGGAGTCTGCGGTTCCCAGTCGAAGGTCATGTCGCCGATGGTCACAGCGCAACCGGGCTTGGCGCCGTTCTTCCACAACGCGTCCTCGACACCCAAGCGGGCCAACCGGTCACCCAGGTAACCGACGGCCTCGTCGTTGCCGAAGTCGGTCTGCGCGATCCAGCGCTCGGGCCGGGTACCACGCACGATGAACCCGCCGTACCCATCGGTCTCGACGGTGAAGCCGCTCTCGTCGACGGCGATCGGGCGGATCACCGGACGCCTCGGCACCACCTCAGGTTGGGCATCGCGATAGGCCTTCACCATCTCCCACAGCGCAAAGATCAACGGCCGCAAGCCATCACGGCTGACCGTCGAGATCTCATACACCGGCCAGCCGAACTTCTCGGCCACCTCTTCACGCACGAAGTCGGCCAATTCGCGGGCGTCGGGAACGTCGATCTTGTTGAGCACCACCGCACGTGGCCGCGACGCCAGGTCACCCAGGGTTGAATCGCCTTGCAGGGTCGGGGTGTACGCCGCGAGTTCGGCCTCCAGCGCCTCGATATCGGAGATCGGGTCACGCCCGGGTTCCATGGTGGCGCAGTCCACGATGTGCACGAGCACCGCGCAGCGCTCAAGGTGCCGAAGGAATTCCAGGCCGAGACCACGGCCCTCGGACGCGCCGGGGATCAGGCCGGGAACGTCGGCGACGGTGAAGGTGTTCTCGCCGGCCGACACCACACCCAGGTTGGGCACCAGTGTGGTGAACGGGTAGTCGGCGATCTTGGGCTTGGCCGCCGAGATGGTCGACACCAGAGAGGATTTACCCGCCGACGGGAAACCGATCAGGCCGACATCGGCGACGGTCTTGAGTTCGAGGGTGAGATCGCGGGTCTGGCCCTTCTCACCGAGCAGGGCGAAACCGGGAGCCTTGCGGGCCCGGGAAGCGAGTGCGGCATTGCCGAGCCCACCGCGACCGCCTTGCGCGGCTTCGAACCGGGTACCGGCGCCGACCAGGTCGGCCAGCATGCGGCCGTCCTCGTCGAGCACCACCGTGCCGTCCGGCACGCGCACGATCAGGTCGTCGCCGGTGGCACCGTCACGATTGCTGCCCGCACCCGGCCTACCGGAGGGTGCGGCAACATGGGGATGGAAGTGGAAGTCCAGCAGGGTGTGAACCTGCGGATCGACGACGAGCACGATGCTGCCGCCGCGACCACCGTTGCCGCCGTCGGGGCCGCCGAGGGGTTTGAATTTCTCGCGGTGCACCGACGCGCAGCCGTGGCCACCGTTGCCTGCACTCGCATGGATGACGACGCGGTCGACAAACCGTGGCATCGGACATCCTCTCCGTCGAATGTGAAGCTATCGCGAAAGTCCTATCGAGAACTCGCAGCTGCTTCACATTCGCGGAGAATCCTCTTGGTCTCAGGCCTCCGGGCGCGGCACGGGAACGATGTTCACGTGCTTGCGACCGCGCTTGGAGCCGAACTCCACCGAGCCGGGGGCCAGCGCGAACAGCGTGTCATCGCCACCACGACCGACGTTGACGCCGGGGTGGAAGTGGGTGCCGCGCTGACGGACCAGGATCTCGCCTGCCTTGACGACCTGACCACCGAACCGCTTCACGCCGAGCCGCTGTGCTGCGGATTCACGACCGTTACGAGAGCTGGAAGCGCCCTTTTTGTGTGCCATTAGTTCGCTCCCTCGTTACTTGATGCCGGTGACCTTGAGCACGGTCAGCTGCTGACGGTGCCCCTGGCGCTTGTGGTAGCCGGTCTTGTTCTTGAACTTGTGGATACGGATCTTGGGACCCTTGGTGTGCTCGAGCACCTCACCGGTGACGGCAACCTTGGCCAGGTCATCGGCCTTGCTGGTGACCTTGGCGCCGTCGACCACGAGGGCCACGGGCAGCGACACCGACGCGCCGGGCTCGGCGTCGAGCTTCTCAACCTTCACCACGTCACCGGCGGCAACCTTGTACTGCTTGCCACCGGTCTTGACGATTGCGTATGTCGCCATCGTGTCCTCTGCTCTGCTGCTCTCTGCGGGCGCGCGCTACCGGTCGGTGCGTGCGCGGGTCTTGGGTGGCGGGATATCCCGCCGTCACCAGCCTGTGGTCACACAGGCACTGGAGACAACTGGTCAAGGGTACTTGACCAGCGGGTAGAGGGTCAAACCGCCCTCTACTCGTGGGTTGGCGGCCCTGCGGGCCTGGCTGCGGCACGTCGACGAGTGCGTCCGCGCGAGGGCTGCACCTCCGCAATCACCGGAGCCGGCGCCTGGTAGACGTCTTCTTCGGGCTCGTCGTCTTCCTCATCGTCCGAGTCCTCATCGTCTTCCTCGTCATCCGAGTCGTCGTCTGAGTCCTCGTCGTCCGAGTCGTCGTCGATGTCGTCCAGGTCGTCATCGTCGTCGTCATCATCGAGGTCGTCGTCGAGGTCGATCTCGTCCTCGGACTCATCCTCGTCGGAGTCTTCCGAGTCTTCCGAGTCGTCCGATTCGTCCGACTCGTCGGCGCCCTGCGCATCGAACTCGCCGTCGGTCGATTCATCGGCCTGCTCGGCAGTCGTCTGCTCGTCGCCCTCGGCCTCGTGAACCTCGCCGTCGGTCTGCTCGTGCTCGTCGAAGGCTTCGTGGGACCCATGGCCCTCGTCGTCTTCGTCGTGGCGACCGTTCGCCGCGGCCATGGCCTTGAACATCGGATGTTCTCCGGCGGGATGATCGGGCACCTTGACGACCGGTACCTCTTCGGGCTCGGGACGGGCATTGCCCCGCTTACCCCGCTTGCTGCGACGGCTACCGCCGGTGGTTTCGGCCTTGCGTCCGGTGTTCGATGACGAGGCCGTGTCGACCGGGTCACCGTGCAACACGATGCCGCGGCCTGCGCAGTGCGTGCAGGTGGTCGAGAAGGCCTCGACCAGACCGGTGCCCAACCGCTTTCGGGTCAGCTGAACAAGGCCCAGTGAGGTCACCTCGGACACCTGATGGCGAGTCCGGTCCCGGCCCAGCGCCTCGGTCAGCCTGCGCAACACCAGATCCCGGTTCGACTCGAGCACCATGTCGATGAAGTCGATCACCACGATGCCGCCGATGTCGCGCAACCGCAGTTGCCGCACGATCTCCTCGGCCGCTTCCAGGTTGTTGCGGGTGACGGTCTGCTCGAGATTGCCGCCGGCGCCGGTGAACTTGCCGGTGTTGACGTCGACGACGGTCATCGCCTCGGTGCGGTCGATCACCAGGGTGCCGCCCGAGGGCAGCCACACCTTGCGGTCCAGCGCCTTCGCCAGCTGCTCGTCGATGCGGTGCACGGCGAACACGTCGGGAGCGTCGGCGCCGCCGGCCGGCTCGTACTTCGTGAGCCGGCCCACCAGATCGGGAGCGACGGTGTTCACGTAGGAGTTGATCGTGTCCCAGGCCTCGTCGCCGGAGACGATCAGACCCGAGAAGTCCTCGTTGAACAGGTCGCGGATGACCTTGACCAGCACGTCGGGTTCTTCGTAGAGGGCGACGGCCGCGCCGGCCTTCTTTGCGGTGACCTCGGTGGACTTGGCCTCGATCTCGGTCCAGCGCTGCTGGAGCCGCTCGACGTCGGAGCGGATGTCCTCTTCTTTGACGCCCTCCGAGGCGGTGCGGATGATCACGCCGGCATCGGCGGGCACGACCTCCTTGAGGATCTCCTTGAGCCGCTGACGTTCGGTGTCGGGCAGCTTGCGGCTGATACCGGTCGACGACGCACCCGGCACGTAGACCAGGTAGCGGCCGGCCAGCGACACCTGCGTGGTGAGCCGGGCGCCCTTGTGCCCTACCGGGTCCTTGCTGACCTGGACGACGACATAGTCACCCGGCTTGAGGGCCTGCTCGATCTTGCGGTTCGACCCGCCGAGACCCGCAGCCTCCCAGTTCACCTCACCGGCATAGAGCACACCGTTGCGGCCACGGCCGATGTCGACGAAGGCGGCCTCCATCGAGGGCAGCACGTTCTGCACGATGCCGAGGTAGATGTTGCCGACCAGGCTGGCGGACGCCGCGGAGGTAACAAAATGTTCGACGACGACGCCGTCTTCCAGGACGGCGATCTGGGTGTAGCGGGCGCCTTCGTGCGGCGGCTCGGTGCGGATCTTGTCCCGCACGATCATGGTGCGTTCGACGGCCTCGCGCCGGGCCAGGAACTCGGCCTCGCTCAGGATCGGGGGCCGACGACGGCCGGCGTCGCGACCATCGCGGCGGCGCTGACGCTTGGCCTCCAGACGGGTCGATCCGCTGATCCCCTGGATCTCCGAATCGTCGCTGCTCTTGCCGGACCGCTCGGCCCGGGGCGCGCGCTCGTGCACGACGGTGTTCGGCGGGTCATCCGGAGAGCTCGCGTCATCGTTGTCGCCCGAACCGGACTTGCGCCGGCGGCGACGGCGGCGACGACGGCTGCTGCCGTCACCACCTGCGGTGTCCTCGTCGTTGTTCTCGTCCGACTCATCGGAATCGTCATCGGAATCCTGATCGGACTCGCCCTGATCGTCGGTGGTGTCGGTATCGGAATCCGGGCCCGAGTCGGTGTCGTCTGCCTGCTCACCACGACCACGACCACGCCCCCGACGGCCGCGGCGACGCCGGCGGGCGGCCGGACGATCTGCCTGCTCGTCATCGGTATCGGCGTCGGCATCTGTGTCAGTGTCGGCGTCGGTGTCGTCTTCTTCGTCGTCGTCATCCTCTTGGACGCGCACCGGAACGAACGCCACGGGCTGCGGGGCGACGAACAGCGGCAGGTAATCGGCCCGCTCGGTGTGGGCTTCGCGCGCCGCGGGGATGTTGGCGGTCTCTAGGATCAGCCGCGACTCGGGCTCGTCGCCCACCAGGACGGGGTCGGCCTCGGCGGCTTCGCCCTCGGAAGCGTCGACCGCAGCAGCGCCCGAAACTTCGGCAGGAGCCGCGACCGACTCGGCCACGATGACACTGACGGCTTCAACCTGGACCGGTTCTGCCTGCTCAACCGGCTCCGGGTCGGTCGACCCGAGGGCCAGTGCGTCACGGACCCGCTCGGCGTCAGCCTTTTCGACCGTGGAGTGCGCACTGCGCTGACGCCCATCGAACTCGGCCAGAGCGTCGAGCACGCGCCGGCTTGTCGTTCCGAGCACCCGCGCCAGGGAGTGGACTCTCAGCCGCTCGGGCAGTCCCTCCTGTTGCGGAGTCTGGGTTGATAGGTCGTCATTCTGGGCATCTTCGGCCACGAATTCTCCTCAAGCCCCCGGGCGCGTCGTAACGACGCGGCCACGCGAGGGCTTCCGCTATTGGCCCGGGACACTTTCCCCGGGCTTGTTGTGGTCTCGCTCCGGGCGGTTCGCTACCGAACCCACCCGGTGCCTGGCTGAATGATGGCTGGACGGCCCGCGCCGCACCGGATTGCGGTGGTCGCGCTCGTCGAAGTCTTCATTCGGGTGTACAGCCTCGGTTGAGGCTGGCTACCCGCAACCAGTATCCCACATCACTGACGCGGTACAGACCAGACTGCGAGAAGGTTTATCCGGCGGAGGCTTCGCCAGGGAACCACAGGGCGATCTCACGGGCCGCCGACTCCGGCGAATCCGATCCGTGCACGAGGTTGTCCTGGGTCACAAGCGCCAGGTCACCGCGGATGGTGCCGGGCACAGCCTTCTCCACCGGGTCGGTGCCACCGGCGATCTGACGGAACGCCGCGATCGCGCGCGGCCCTTCCACGATGGCGGCGACGACGGGCCCGGAGGTGATGAACTCCAGCAGCGAGTCGAAGAACGGCTTGCCGTCATGCTCGGCGTAATGCTGCTTGGCCAGCTCGACGCTGACGTTCTTCAGTTCGAGCGCCGCCAGGGTCAGACCCTTGCGCTCGATCCGGCCGAGGATCTCCCCGACCAGGTGGCGCTGCACGCCGTCGGGCTTGATCAGGACAAGGGTCTGCTCAGTCACGAGCAGAGAGCGTACCGGTCGGTAACCGCGCCGCGCCATTCGCGGGCCTCCGACCCCGCGCGCACCGTGGTCCAGCTACGGCACGGCTATTCGCTGGGCGGCTGCTGACCGGGCAGCAGACCGCGATCCTGCCTGCGTTTGACCTCGCGCCGCAGGTACACGATCAACAGCCAGACCACGGCGAAGATCACGCCGATGAAGCCGATCGCCCCATGGATCAGCGCCCCGGCGATCACGACCAGTTGGATGCCGAGGTTCGCCCAGATGGCCCACGGCCGGCCCTGGATCCCCGACATCAGGATCAACACGACGGCCAGCCCGACCACGAAGCCACCCGACGCCCAGGTCAGCCCGGCCGCGCTGGTACCCACCACCGGCAGTGCGAGCAATACGACGATGGCTTCGAGAATCAGCGTCCCCGCCATCACCCCACGGAAGCTCTTCCAGGGGTCGGGCGGCGCCGGCGTGTCGCCGGGTGTCGCATCGCCCGGGGTCTGATTGCCAGGGGTCTGATCGTTCATTGCGGGTCCCGTCCGAACAGGGTCCGGGCCGCGCCGGCGGTCACCACCGAACCGGTGATCACCATGCCGGCCCCGGACAGGCCTTCGTCTGCGCCGGCCTCTTCCACCAGCGCGGTCGCCGTTTCGATGGCGTCCGGCAGCGTCGTGGCGGTGATCACGCGATCCTGGCCGAAACGTTCCTCGGCCAGCAGCGCCAGCGACTCGACGTCCATCGCCCGCGGCGACCCGTTGTGGGTGACCACGATCTGGTCGAAGACGGGCTCCAGCGCGGTCAGAATGCCACCGACGTCCTTGTCCCCCATCACCGACACCACCCCGACCAGGTAGCGGAAGTCGAACTCCTGCTGCAGGGTCTGCGCGAGCGCTGCCGCACCGGCCGGATTGTGTGCCGCGTCGATGAAAACCGTTGGTGCACTCCGCATCCGTTCCATCCGACCCGGGCTGTGCACGGCCGCGAAGCCGGCCCGGATCGCGTCGACGTCGAGCTGACGGTCGGCACCCGCACCGAAGAACGCCTCGACCGCAGCCAACGCCAGGACGGCGTTGTGGGCCTGATGTTCACCGTGCAGCGGCAGGAAGATATCGGAGTACACCCCGCTCAGCCCCTGCAGCTCCAGCACCTGTCCGCCAATGGCGATCTGCCTGCTGAGCACGGCGAATTCGGAGTCTTCACGGGCGACGGCCGCATCGGCGCGCACTGCTTCTTCCAGCAGCACCTCCATGGCCTCCGGAACCTGCTTCGCGATGACGGCCACCGTGTCGGTCGGCACCAGGTCGTCAGGCTGCCGGGTGATGATGCCGGCCTTCTCTCCCGCGATCTCGGCGATCGTGTCACCGAGATAGTCGGTGTGGTCGATGCCGATCGGCGTGATCACCGCGACGGGGGCATTGACGACGTTGGTGGCGTCCCAGCGTCCACCCATCCCCACCTCGATGACCCCGACGTCGATGGGGACATCGGCGAAGGCCGCGAAGGCCATCGCGGTCAGAACCTCGAACTTGCTCATCTTCGGGCCGCCGGCAGCCTCGGACTGCTGGTCCACAAGTTCCACGAACGGTTCGATCTCTCGATAGGTCTCGACGTATTGGGCCGGGGTGATGGGCTTCCCGTCGATCGAGATGCGCTCCACCGCGGACTGCAGGTGCGGGCTGGTGGTGCGTCCGGTGCGTCGGTGCAGTGCGGTCAGCAGCGCGTCGATGAGGCGCGCGACCGACGTCTTGCCGTTGGTCCCTGCCACATGGATGGACGGGTAGGCGCGCTGCGGCGAGCCCAGCAGCTCCAGCAGAGCCGCGATCCGGGCCGTGCTGGGATCCAGTTTGGTCTCGGGCCACCGCTGATCGAGCAGGTGCTCGACCTGCAGCAGCGCGGCGACCTCGTCAGGCGTCGGAATCGGGTCGGTCACCGGATCCTCATCCGGCCAGACCGGCCAGGCGTGCGGTGATCCGCTCGACCTCTTCACCGGCCAACTGCTGACGGCCGCGGATCTTGTCGACGACGTTCTCGGGCGCCTTGGCCAGGAAGGCCTCATTGCCGAGCTTGGCCGTGGTGGTGGCGAGTTCCTTCTGCGCGGCGGACAGGTCCTTCTCCAGCCGTCGCCGCTCGGCCGCGACGTCGACGGTGCCCGAGGTGTCCACCTCGACGAGCACCGTGGCCTGCGTCAGCCGCACCTCGACCGCGGCCGACGGGGTGAACCCGTCAGCGGCATCGGTCAGCCAGGCCAACGCGGTGACCGCGGGCAGCTGCTCGGTCAGACCGGCCTCGGCGATCGCCGACAACCGGGCCGGAACCCGCTGCCGGTCGGCCAGGCCCTGGTCGCTGCGGAAGCGGCGCACCTCGGTGATCAGCTTCTGCATGTCGTCAATGTGTTGTGCCGCAACCGGATCCAGCGCGATACCGGAGGCCTGCGGCCACTGCGCGATGACGATGGACTCACCATCGGTGAGCGTCTTCCACAACGTCTCGGTGACGAACGGCATCACCGGGTGCAGCAGCTTGAGCAGAGCGTCCAGCACGGCGGCCAGCACCGCCGTTGTATGAGTGACACCCTGATCTTTCTCGGAGCCGAGCTGCACCTTGGCCAGTTCCACGTACCAGTCGCAGAACTCGTCCCAGGCGAAGTGGTACAGCGCCTCACAGGCGCGGCTGAACTCGTAGCTGTCCAGTGCCGCATCCACCTCGGCGCGCACCTCTTCGAGGCGGCCGAGGATCCAGCGGTCGGCGTCGGTCAGGTCGGCAACCGCCGGCAGTTCAGCGGGGGCCGCCCCGTTCATCAGCGCGAACCGGGTCGCGTTGAACAGCTTGGTGGCGAAGTTGCGGGAGGCCCTGGCGTGGTCCTCACCGATGGACAGGTCGCCGCCGGGGCTGGCGCCGCGGGCCAGGGTGAACCGCAGCGCATCGGCGCCGAACTTCTCCACCCAGTCCAGCGGGTCGATGCCGTTGCCGCGCGACTTGCTCATCTTGCGGCCGAACTCGTCGCGGATCAGGCCATGCAGGAAGACATTCTCGAACGGCACCTGCGGACCGCGAGCGCCATCGAACGTGATCGCCGGATCGTCGCCGACGAACGTGCCGAACATCATCATCCGCGCCACCCAGAAGAACAGGATGTCGTAGCCGGTGACCAGCACCGAGGTCGGATAGAACTTGGCCAGATCCGGGGTGTGCTCGGGCCAGCCCAGCGTGGAGAACGGCCACAGCGCCGAAGAGAACCACGTGTCGAGCACGTCGCGGTCCTGCTCCCAGCCATCCGGCGGAGTCTCGTCGGGGCCGACGCACACCGTCTCGCCGTTGGGACCGTGCCAGATCGGGATCCGGTGGCCCCACCACAGCTGCCGGGAGATGCACCAGTCGTGCATGTTGTCGACCCAGGCGAACCACCGCGGTTCCAGGCTCGGCGGGTGAATCACGGTGTTGCCGTTGCGCACCGCATCACCGGCTGCCTTGGCGAGGCCGTCGACCTTGACCCACCACTGCAGGGACAGTCGCGGCTCGATGGGCTCGCCGCTGCGCTCGGAGTGCCCGACGCTGTGCAGGTAGGGGCGCTTCTCGGCGACGATCCGGCCCTGCTCGGCCAGCGCCTCGCGGATCTTGACCCGGGCCTCGAACCGGTCCATGCCGTCGAATTGCGTTCCGGTGTCGGCGATCCGGCCCTTGGCATCCATGATGGTCGGCATCGGAAGCTGATGACGCAGCCCGATCTCGAAGTCGTTCGGGTCGTGCGCGGGAGTGACTTTGACTGCGCCGGTACCGAATTCGGGGTCGACGTGGCTGTCGGCCACGATGATCATCTCGTGGTCGACGAACGGGTGCGGCAGAGTCTTGCCGACCAGGTGGCGGTAACGCTCGTCGTCGGGGTGCACCGCGATCGCGGTGTCACCGAGCATGGTCTCCACGCGGGTGGTGGCCACCACGATATGAGGTTGTGTGTCATCAAGTGAGCCGTAGCGGAACGAGACCAACTCGCCCTCGACGTCCTCGTATTTGACCTCGAGGTCGCTGATCGCGGTCTCCAGCACCGGTGACCAGTTGACCAACCGCTCAGCCTGGTAGATCAGCCCGGCATCGAAGAGCCGCTTGAAGATGGTCCGCACCGCGCGCGACAGGCCCTCGTCCATGGTGAAGCGGTCGCGGCTCCAGTCCACGCCGTCACCGAGGCGACGCATCTGCCCGCCGATGGTGCCGCCGGACTCGCGCTTCCAGTCCCAGACTTTCTCGACGAACAGCTCGCGGCCGAAGTCTTCCTTGGTCTTGCCGTCGACAGCGAGCTGCTTTTCCACCACGGTCTGGGTGGCGATGCCGGCGTGGTCCATGCCCGGCAGCCACAGCACCTCGAAGCCCTGCATCCGCTTGCGGCGGGTGAGCGCGTCCATCAGCGTGTGGTCGAGCGCGTGGCCCATGTGCAGGCTGCCGGTCACGTTGGGCGGCGGTAGCACGATCGAGTACGGCGGCTTTTCGCTGGCCGGATCGGCGGTGAAGTATCCGGCGTCCACCCAGCCCTGGTACAGGTCGGCTTCTACCGCAGCCGGATCCCAGGATTTGGGGAGGGCATCGGCACGGTTGTCAGGGGTGGGAGTCACCGAGCCATTCTAAGAAGGACGCGCCCGAATACGCGAAAGCCCCCGATGCCCGGTGCGTTCGCTGGGCGTCGGAGGCTCTCGAGCAGGGTCGGGGCGGGGTTACTTCTTGCCGCCGAGCAGGCCGCCGAGGATCTCACCGATGGCATTGCCCTGACCGCCACCGCCGCCCAGGACACTGCCCAGGATGCTGCCGAGCGGGTTGTTGGCAGCCGCACCGCCACCGGTCGCGCCACCCAGGATGCTGCCGAGGATGTCCCCGAGGCCGCCGCCGCCGGAAGCCTGGGCCTCGCCCGCGGGTGCGGCGTTCTTCTGAGCGAACTGCTTGCCGATGTAGGCCAAGACGATGGGCGCCAGGATCGGCAGCAGCTTCTTGATCAGATCGCCACCGCCGGCACCGGTACCCGCCAACGCCGACGCGACCTGGTTGCTGTCGTTACCGCCGAAGATCTTCGAGACGATCTGGTTGCCCTCGTTGGCGTCAACCTGGTCGACACTCACTCCACCGTCGAGCAGGCCGCTGACACCCTGCGCGGAGACCGCGGACTCGAGATCACTCGAATCGATGTTGTCGGCCTGCACGTTCTCTGCCACGCCGCCGACGAGGGCCGGCACCAGGGTCTTGATAGCGGCGTTCACCTCGCCTTCATCTGCGCCGAGCTTGCTGGCAATATCCGCTACCGGGATCTGTGCGAAGAGATCGTCGAGACCGGCCATTTTTCTATCCCACCTTCGTTGCTGGCGTACTGGAAGTCCTCGGAACCGACACTAGTCGAATCTGATCTTGTCCCACAGGTGTTCGACGCAGGCCGATCCGTTCGCGTTGCGACGGTTCAGCCCAGCTTGGTGGTCTCCAGCGACACCCCGGCCGCGGGCAGCCGGGTGAGCAGCACATCCCCCATCGCTGCGACGGGTGTCAGCACACCGCGCCGTTCCGACAGGGCGTCACGATCGGTAGCCAGGGCGAGCCCGCACTCGCCGAGCAACACCGCCGTCGACTTGTATCCGGGATCTCCTTGCTGGGCCATGCTTGTCACATACCGGGCGCCCGACGTCGTCGTGGTGTAGGTCTCGACGCGGTAGTGGCCCTGCTCGCGAGCCCGCTCGCTAGGGCCGGTTCCCGGCTTCGGGGCCAGTCGCGCGACCAGCCCGCTGGGCAGCCGGTTGAAGTAACGGCCTCCCACCCCGAGGGTGAAGGCATTGGCTCCGGTCACCGCAGCCGCGGCCACCGGCGCGGCGAGCGACCGCCCCACGCTCATCTGCTCGGCGTACTCGAATCGGCGTCCATAGGCATAGTCCAGTAATGCATTGCTGCGCCGCACGATTCGCGTGTTCGGGGCCGCCATGGCAAATGCGCCGGTCCAGTAGCCGGCGAGCTCGGGAGCGATCTCACCGCCGCGGCGCCACCGCACGTCGGGCTGAGCACCGAGTTCGGGCTCAGCGCCGCGGTCGGGGCTCAGCGTGTACGGATCGTTCATCAGCGCCCGGGCCTCCGGATCCGACGACAATGTGTCGAGCAGTTCCAGCATCGAGGCCACGGTGCCGCCCGACACGCCGCCGGCGAAGCTGCGCACCACCAGGTTCGTGTCGCCGAGTTCGCCCGCGCCGTCGGCCGACGCCCGCTGATACAGCGCGTACACCGTGAGATCGGATGGCACCGAATCGAATCCGCAGGAATGGACGATCCGCGCGCCGGTGTCGACGGCCTGCTTGTGATGCAGGTCGATGCTGTCGCGGATGAATGTCGTCTCACCGGTCAGGTCGGCGTAGTCGGTGCCGGCCGCCGCGCAGGCCGCGACCAGCGGCATGCCATAGCGCGCGTAGGGACCCACCGTCGTCACCACCACCTGGGTGCGCGCAGCCATGGCATCGAGCGAAGCCTGCGAGGTGGCGTCGGCAGTCACCAACGGCCACGACTGCGCGCCCGGCCCCAGACCGTCACGGACCGCGCGCAACCGTTCCTCGGAACGGCCGGCCAAGGCGATCCGGGCCGATCCCCCGGCCCGCGCCAGGTACTCGGCGGTCAGTTTTCCGGCGAACCCTGTGGCGCCGTACAGCACCAGATCAAACTCTCGCTGCGTCACGCTCCCGACGCTACCCGAGCAGTTCCGGCAACTGCACCGGTTGACCGCGCAGGTGATCACCGAGGAATGCGGTCACCACCTGGTACCAGATCTTGGCGTGCTGCGGCGAGAGCACCCAGTGGTTCTCACTCGGGTAGTACAGGAAGCGGTGGGGGCTTTCGCCATTCTCGTCGGCGGGCAACCCCGAATGGGTGAGCAGCTCGTACCACAGCCGCAACGCCTCGCCGATCGGTACGCGATAGTCCTTGTCGCCGTGGATGACCAGCATCGGAGTGGTGATGTCGCCGACGAACCGGTGCGGTGAATTGCGCTGGGCCATCTCGGGTGTCATCTCACGAGCCCACCAGTAGGCGCCGTCGGTGGTGGGTCCGAACTGGTCCAGCGCCCACAGACTGGCATGGGTGACGATCGCCTTGAACCGATCGGTGTGTCCGGCGATCCAGTTGGCCATATAGCCGCCGAACGATCCCCCCATCGCCGCCGTGCGCGTGGCGTCGACGCGCGGGTGTGCGCACGCGGCATCGGTCGCGGCCATCAGGTCCGTGTACGGGTCGGCACCCCAGGCGCCCCAGCCGCGCGCGATGAAGTCCTGTCCGTATCCGGTGGACAGCCCCGGATCGGGCATCAGCACGGCGTAACCCTGGGCGGCGAGCAGCCACGGGTTCCACCGCCAGTGCCAGGTGTTCCAGCTGCCCAACGGTCCGCCGTGGATCCACAACACCAGCGGGGCCGGTTCGTCGCCTGCGGGCAGTGTGAGCCAGGAGCGGATCGGCGTGCCGTCGGCGGCGGTCGCGGTCACCTCGGTCAGGGTGCCGGGCAGTTCAGGCGCTTCGAGGCACGGGATCTCGCTGACGGTGCCGGCCGGATCGATGCGGACCGGATGTGCCGGCGCGGCATAGGAGCTGCGCAACGCATAGATCACGCCGCCGGGCGCGGGACGCACATCGGAGTAGGTGAAATCGTCGTGGGTCAGCCGGGTGACCGCACCGGATACGGGGTCGACGGAGAAGATCGGGCCACGGCCGCCGTCGTCGGCCGTCACGATGATCGACGACGAGTCCGGTGTCCAGGCCACCGAGGACGGCCAGCGGTCCCAGGCGCCGGTCAACTCCACCGGCTCTTCACCGAACCGCATGCAGCACAACGTGATCCGCGGCGGCGCGGTGGGAGTGGAATGGGTTTCCCTGGTGAAGGCCACCGCGCTGCCATCCGGCGCGATCGCGGGGCGTTCCAGGTCGGCACCGGGTTCCTCGGCGATGGTGGTGCGTTCTCCGGTGACACGGTCGATGCGCACCAGGGCCACCCGCAGGGCGGTGCCGGGGCCCGGCGCCTGCCAGGACGTCACCACGAATCCGCCGTCGGCGCTGAGGTCGAATGTGGTCTCACGCAACGCCGCGCCCGGCTCGGCGGTCAGATCCCGTGGCCCCTCGGCATCGAGGAGGTGCGGTTGATCCGGGCCGAGGTCGTGATCCCAGTGCCGCACGGGATAGCCGGTGTGCAGGATCGCCGAGACCTTGGTGTCCTTGCGCGCGTCGCGCTTTGCCTTGTCGTCCTCGACTCCTGTCGACGACGGCAGCAGCGGCGCGGTCACCACGGTGGTGTCGGCGGCCCGGGCGCTCAACGCGCCGGCGACACCGCCGGGCATCGTCAGCACCTCGAATGCCTCACCGCCGCTCGCGGGCAGGCGCCACAGGGCTGCGGGCGGTTTGTCGTCACCCTCACCCGCGCGCACCGCGAGGAACAGGAGGTCCCCCGCGGCGGTGAACACCGGCGCGGACTCCCCCTTCGCCCCGTGGGTCAGCCGGCGCGCCGGTCGAGTTCCGGTGGGGTCCAATTCCCATATGGCGCTGAGGAATTCGGTACGTTTGTCGTTGAGGGTGCTGATCGTGGTGACCAGCCGGGAGCCGTCGGGCGACACCGCAAGCCCTGACACCCGGGGCAGCGAGAGGTAGTCGTCGAGATCGTCGAACACCGTCATGGCTCCCCACCGTAATGGTGCGGCCCGCACCGGAGTCCGGTACGGGCCGCGTGGCAACGCTGTTCCCGGTGGGTCAGACCACTTCGGTGATCTTGCCGGTGACGTCGGCTCGAACCTGCTTGCTGCTGCGCTCGCCCTGGACGTTGATGAACATGACCACGTTCTCGTCGAACGGGATGTTGCGCTTGATGCTCACCGTCTGGACCTTGCCGTCGGCAATCTCACTCGCCGCCACGGCGCCATCGATCGCCGCGGCGATCGCGCTGCTCGGCACGTCGGAGGTGGCGAACAGATTCTGCTGCAACGCCTCGGTGTCGTCGTCGTAGTCGATGGGGCGCGACGGCGCGACCGCGCCGGACGTGTAACTCCATTCGTTGAGCTCGGTCGGGGCCTTGGGATCGACTGCCTCGACCTTGATGACACCCGGAGTGATCACGACATCGACCACCTGCATCGGGTTGGCGCCGACCTTTTCGCCGATCGCCGCCAAGGCGTTGTCGATGCCCTCGGCGGTGAACAGATTGCCCGAGACCGCTTCGGTGATCTTCTCGGTACCCGAGGAGACAACCTTCTCGGCTGCCCCGGCGGCCGCATCCCGGAGCTCGGTGGCCTTCGAGCAACCGCTCAATGCGGAGGCAGCAATCAGTGTGGCGCCAAGCGCGATACCGAAGCGGGTGAGTTTCATCGGGTCCTCTGACTGTGTTCTGGCCCGGCACTTCGGGCGCGGGAATCTGTACAAAGACTGTGCAGACGCTGGAAGGCTACCGATCCCAACTCCGGTCACGGCGAGCCACCTCATCCCACCCGTTAGATTCGACCGATGGCACAGTCCGTCCTGGTCGTCGGTGCCGGTATCACCGGCCTGGCCACCGCAGTCGCATTGCAGCAGCAGGGGTTCGACGTATCCGTGGCAGAGGCCCGCCGCGACGTCACTCCCGGCGCGGGAATCAGCCTGTGGCCCAACGCGCTGGCCGCACTCGATGAGATCGGTCTCGGCGATCAGGTCCGCGGCGCGGGAGGCCGAGTGACCACCGGAGCGCTGCGTCGGGCCGGCGGAGCTTGGTTGCGCCGGCCGGAGGCACAGCGGTTCACCCGGGCGCTGGGCGAACCGCTGGTGGTGATCAGGCGCGCCGCCCTGACCGAAATTCTCACGGGCGCACTCGTGCCGGGCACGGTCCACTACGAGCTCGCCGCCGACAAGGTCGAGATCGGCGCCTCGGAGGTGCGGGTCACCTTCACCGACGGCACGGTCCGCGAGGCGGCCGGCCTGGTCGGCGCCGACGGCGTCGACTCAGTGGTGGCCAGACATCTGAACGGACCGCTGCCCCGCCGCTACACCGGCTACACCGCGTGGCGCGCCGTGGCCGACTGCCCGCTCGATCCCGATCTGTCGGGCGAGACGCTGGGTGCCGGCTCACAGGTCGGACATGTGCCGCTCGGCGACGACCACACCTATTGGTTCGCCACCCAGCGCGCGCCGCGCGGCCAGACCACGCCTGATGGCGAGCTGGCCCACCTGAAGCGGCACTTCGCGGCGTGGTCGGAACCGATCCCGACCCTGCTGGACGCAACCGATCCGAACGATGTGCTCCGGAACGACCTCTACGACCGTGCCCCCGCCCGCATCTGGTCGCGCGGCCGCGCAGTGATCGCCGGGGACGCGGCCCATCCGATGCGCCCGCATCTGGGCCAGGGCGGCTGCCAGGGGCTGGAGGATGCGGCCACGCTCGCCGCCCTCGCGGCCGGCGAGCCCGATCTGGGCAGCGCGTTCTCCCGGTTCGCGACAATGCGGCGCAGGCGGGTCATGACCATCGTGCGGGAGGCCGAACTGGTCGGACGGTTGGTGAACCTGCGCCCGCCGGCACTCAGCGCCGCGGCCACCCGGGCGTCCGTACTGGTGCCGGAGTTCGTGCTGACCCGACATCTGGCCTCAATCGCCGGGCGCGGGGCATTCACCCCGGTGCGTTGAGCTCAGTGCGGCACTCCGAACGCGCCCAGCGGGTCCAGGAACGTCGTGCAGATCCGACGCAGATCGAAGATGCCCAGCACCGCCCCGGAGCGCACGGCCTGACAGCCGGTCGGTGCACTGGGCGCCGCCCAGCCGGTCGGCATCCCGCCGCGGGGGCCGCATGTCGGCCAGGCCCCGATCCCCTGGGTGGCCAGGACGTTCTCGGCGACCCTGATCTGCTCCTCCCGGGAGGCTGAGGCAGGCGAACCGGTGCCGCCGTGCGCGGCCCAGGTGGTGGGTTTGAACTGCAAACCGCCGTAGGCGCCGTTACCGGTGTCGATGGACCAGTTGCCGCCCGATTCGCAATCGGCGATGGCGTCCCAGTTCACCGTGTCCGCACCGGCGGTCGCAGTGCCTGCGAACAGGGGCGTCAGCAGGACGCCCGCCGACGCCGTCGTAATCCAGAAAGTCCTGTTCAACGCACTTCGTATGGTCATCTCACGGCCCTTCCCCGACCTTTGACACCAGGACCGCTGCAGATGCTGATCACGTTCGTGCAACTGTGCGGTCACTAATGGGTTCGCCGAATCGGGCTGCATCCAGAATCCGACCAGGGCCGACATCATGCCGGGGGTTTCCGACGGCGGCACATGCGGCAGTTCACGTTTGATGCCCTTG
>NZ_JBEZJS010000007.1:0-357210 GCF_040704635.1 Mycobacterium sp. NPDC049093
TTCAGGGTGTGGCGCTCGGTGTTCTGCGGGTGCTTCTCTTTACCCACCGCGGCGGGGGGCCCCCCCCCCCCCCCCCCACCGCTCCATATCAAGTTGTCGGTAGCGCGTATTAGCCGCGCTTGCCGCACACCGGCCACGCGCCGATGCCCTGGCTGCGCAGGACGTTCTCGGCGACCCGGATCTGCTCCGAGCGCGAAGCCTGATGCGGCGAACCGGAACCACCGTTGGCGCGCCAGGTGCCCATGTTGAACTGCAGGCCACCGTAGTACCCGTTACCGGTGTTGATCGCCCAGTTGCCACCCGACTCGCAGGCGGCGACGGCGTCCCAGTTGACGCTGTCCGCATTGGCGGTACCGGCACCCAGTGCCATGGGAGCGACAGCGAGCGCTCCGGCGATGATGCCCAGCCCAAACGTCTTGCGGATGTTCTTCACTTGATTCCTCTCGCCAAGCGCGCACCATCAACACCCGCGCAAGGCGGGTGCGGCAGCCTGAATCCAGGCCGGAAGGGTTGGTTCGCGCCGTCTCGGTCAGGCACGAAAGGGAGGGCCACAGTGCCCGGCCCGGGATCAGACCCAGGCCCCCGCATCGGGCGTAATCGCCACCGCGGCCCCACTCACACGCAGGTTCTTGGTGTTGAAATTATTTGCTCCGTGTCGGAGACGCTTTGGACCGTACAAAGGTCTCGAACAGAAGTCATCTCGATGTAGAAGCGATCGCGGAAATATCACGGACAGATAACGAGACACTGAACGAATCGTTTGTGCAGGTCAGCGCGGGATGGCCGTCGTTACCGTTTCGTGATCGACGCAAACAGAACGTGAGGCAGATCACGCATTTTTTGTGAACTGGCCCACTTGTTTCGGGTCCGACATCGCGAGCAAACAACGCCTGAGACAACAAATGTGCAGGTAGATGCCATCGACGAGTGTCATCCAACGCTTCGCCGAGCGATTCTGTTCGCTGCAGACGCAGAACTCTCACTACCCGGTCGCACGTCGGATCACCCTGGTGCACAAGGGATATCGCGCCCGCATGTCAGCGCAACCGGGCCGAACCGCAGCGCGCCCGAGGGCCGTCCGGATGGTAACTGGTGGGTCAAAACTAATGAACTACAAGACTTTTCGCTGACACCAGCAGAATCGTCAGTCCACTCGGCCAACTCTGGGGCGCGGCCCAGAGTCGGCCGCCTCCGACAAACTGAGCGGTCAGGAGTCTTTTAGTACAAATTTAGACAGACTGAACACATGCCGGAGCGAATAACGGGAGAAGTTTCCGCGCTACGCAGAACGATGGATTCTATTGAACACCAGCAACTTTCGCTCCAGCCTGGCGTTCACCTGCTGATGACGTTTCCTGAATTGACCCGGCCCCTGGAGGCCCGAATACGGTTGAATAACCGGTCAATTATCTCGAAACGGTAAATTGCGTCGAGTTACAGTGCGAATTCGCAATTTGCTGCGCCGTATCCGACCATTAGTTTCAGGCTCCGGCCAGGTCGCCCGCGGTGTTGACATTGGTGAGCGCGCGCTGCGGTGCCATCACGATCTGCTGCGTGTCGACGGACTCGGCCAGCACCCGCATGCTGCGCCGGCCGTCGTGCACCAGGGCGGAGATCTTCGAGGTAAGCGCACTGCGGTAGACCCCCGCCAGGTAGTGAGTCCTGCCGTCCCAGGGCAGCACGATGTCGGCGGGTACCCGCTCGGCGGAGGCGGCCAGGACGTCGATCAGGTCGGTCGTCAGATACGGCATGTCGACCGCGCAGACGAACGCGTGGTCCAGGCCGGCCTCGGCGACGGCCCGCAACCCACGGCCCGTCGCCACCAGCGGTCCGACCCCGCGCACCTCGTCGCGCAACACCTCGGCGCTCAATTCGGGCAGCGGCTGGCCGGGCGCGGCGATCACAAACACCGGTGAACACCGCCTACTCACGGCGGCGATCACATGCTCGACCATCGTCGAGCCGTCGAACGGCAGCGTCGCCTTGTCGCGCCCCATACGGCGCGAAGCCCCGCCCGCCAGAACTACCGCGGCGAGCGGGGCTGTGCTCAGTTCGTGTCGGTCGACGAGGTCAGTCCGATCAGTCGACAGTCCAGGTGTCTTTGCCACGCAGCAAGGATTGCAGAGCTGCGGTGTCATGGGGCTTGGATTCGATGGCCGTGTTGACCTGCTGACGCGCGGCGTCGTCGTAGGTGGGTCGGCTGACCTTCCGGAAGATGCCCATCACCATGTGATCGAGGTTCTGCTCGCTCAAGCGCGACAGTGCGAAAGCGTAAGCGGGATCGTCGATCTCGGCGTTGTGGACCACGATGTCCTCGGCTGCGACCTCGGCCGTCTTGGCGACCTCGAGGCCGTACCCGGACTTGACCACGCAGTACTCGCCATCGGTGCCGAACTTGATCGGCTCACCGTGGCTGACGTTGATCAGCCGCTCCTCGGCGCCTTCCTTGCGCAGCGCGTCGAACGATCCGTCGTTGAAGATCGGGCAATCCTGCATGATCTCCACCAGCGCGGCACCGCGGTGCTCGGCCGCGCCGCGCAGCACCTCGGACAGGCCCTTGCGGTCGGAGTCCAGAGCGCGGCCGACGAACGTGGCCTCGGCGCCCAGTGCCAGCGATACCGGGTTGAACGGGTAGTCCAGGGAGCCCATCGGAGTGGACTTGGTGACCTTGCCGACCTCCGAGGTCGGCGAGTACTGCCCCTTGGTCAAGCCGTAGATCCGGTTGTTGAACAGCAGGATCGTGATGTTGATGTTGCGGCGCAACGCGTGGATCAGGTGGTTACCACCGATCGACAGCGAGTCACCGTCGCCGGTGACGACCCACACCGACAGGTCAGGACGGGCCAGCGCCAGGCCGGTCGCGATGGTCGGGGCGCGCCCGTGGATCGAGTGGAACCCGTAGGTCTCCAGGTAGTACGGGAATCGGCTGGAGCAGCCGATTCCGCTGATGAACGCGATGTTCTCGCGCTTGAGGCCCAACTCCGGCAGGAAGTTGCGGATGGTGTTGAGGATGACGTAGTCACCGCAACCGGGGCACCAGCGGACCTCCTGGTCACTGGTGAAGTCCTTGCCCTTCTGCGGCTGGTCGGTGGTGGGCACCAGGGCGTTCTTGGTCAGAGCATCTGTCAGCCCCAGGTCTGCGCCGATCAGGTCAGTCATGCGTTCGCTCCCACAGCATTCGACTCAGTTGGTTCCTCGATGGTGGCTGCCGCCAGCCTCGCGAACTTGGCCTTGTCCGCTTCCTTCTCACCGAGCGTGCCGTCCAGCGCCGCATCGATGATGCCCTCGACCTCGTCGGCGAGGAAGGCCATGCCCTCCACCTTGGTCACCGACTGGACGTCGACCAGGTACTTGCCGCGCAGCAGCAGCGCCAGCTGACCGAGGTTCATCTCCGGCACCACCACCTTCGGGTAGCGGCGCAGCACCTCCCCGAGATTGGCCGGGAAGGGATTGAGGTGGCGCAGATGGGCCTGGGCCACCTTGATGCCCTTGCGCCGGGCGCGCCGGCACGCCTCACCGATGGGGCCGTAGCTGCTCCCCCAGCCCAGCATCAGCAGTTCGGCGTCCCCCGTGGGGTCGTCGACCTCCAGATCGGGCACCGTGATGCCGGCGATCTTCTCCTGGCGCAACCGCACCATCAGGTCGTGGTTCTTGGGCTCGTAGGAAATGTTGCCCGAACCGTTGGCGGCCTCAAGGCCGCCGATCCGGTGCTCCAGACCGGGGGTACCGGGCACCGCGAACTGGCGGGCCAGGGTCTCGGGGTCGCGGGCGTACGGCGCGAAGGGCTCGCCGGACTTGGCGAAGTTGTGCTCGATCGCCGGGTAGGTGCTGATGTCCGGGATCTGCCAGGGCTCAGAGCCGTTGGCGATCGCACCGTCGGACAGGATGATGACCGGGGTGTGGTAGTCGATCGCGATCCGCGAGGCCTCTACTGCGATGTCGAAGCAGTCCGACGGCGACTTCGGCGCCAAGACCGCGACCGGCGACTCGCCGTTGCGGCCGAACAGCGCCTGCAGCAGGTCGGCCTGCTCGGTCTTGGTCGGCAGTCCCGTCGACGGGCCACCGCGCTGCACATCGACGATGAGCAACGGCAGTTCAGTCATCACAGCCAGGCCGATCGCCTCGGACTTGAGCGAGACGCCCGGGCCCGAGGTGCTGGTGACACCCAGCGCACCGCCGTAGGAGGCGCCGATGGCGGCGCCGATGCCGGCGATCTCGTCCTCGGCCTGGAAGGTCAGGACGTTGAAGTTCTTGTGCTTGGACAGCTCGTGGAGGATGTCCGACGCCGGGGTGATCGGGTAGGTGCCGAGCACCACCTGGATTTCGGCCAGGTGTCCGGCGGCCACGATGCCGTAGGCCAGCGCGGTGTTGCCCGAGATCTGGCGGTATTCACCGGACTTGAGCTTCGCCGGCGACACCTCGTAGGTGGTGGCGAACGCCTCGGTGGTCTCGCCGTAGTTCCAGCCGGCCTTCAGGGCCAGGACGTTGGCCTCGGCCACGTCGGGCTTGCGGGAGAACTTCTCGCGGATGAACCCCTCGCTGTGCTCGAGCTCGCGGCCGTACATCCACGACAGCAGACCGAGGGCGAACATGTTCTTGGCGCGCTGGCCGTCCTTCTTGGTGGCGCCGATCGCCTCGACGGCGCCCAGGGTCAGCGTCGTCATCGCGACGGACGTCACCACGTAGTCCGACAACGTGTCATCCTCTAGCGGATTGCTGTCGTACCCGACCTTGGCGAGGTTGCGCTTGGTGAATTCATCGGAGTTGGCGATGATCAGACCGCCGCGGGGCAGATCCGAGACATTGGCCTTGAGCGCGGCGGGGTTCATGGCCACGAGCACGTCGGGGCGGTCACCGGCGGTGAGGATGTCGTAGTCGGCGATCTGGATCTGGAACGACGACACACCGGGCAGGGTGCCCTGTGGCGCGCGGATCTCGGCCGGGTAATTCGGCTGGGTCGCCAAGTCGTTGCCGAACAGTGCAGCTTCAGAAGTGAAGCGGTCACCGGTCAGCTGCATACCGTCGCCGGAGTCGCCGGCGAAGCGGATGACGACCTTCTCGAGCTTCTGCCGCGGCGCGGCGCCATTGCCGTTGCCGTTCTCACCCACGGCTACCGCCTTTCACACTGCTTTGACCACGTCTTTCCGGGCCGCTGTCTCGTAACCTGCCGCCGGATCGAACGTCCACCGAATTTTGATGTCACTACCAGTACCGATTATTGCACTGCTCTTAGGCTGCGCTTCACCCCGTTGGGCCCCGACACGCGGGTGAGATCCCGACGAAGATGCTGTTCACCGACGTGAACAAGCCCCATTTGAGACAAAACTGTGGTTTTCGTCACGTTTAGGAGAATGTCATTCTCTAAGGAAAAGGCTACTGGCCGGTAGCTCTCCGCTAGCACCGGCAAGCACGAACTTGACACCTGTCGAGTCTAACCCCTGCGGCCAACTACCCACGATCGGCGTGCGCCCGCTTGTCCAACTCCCCCGCCACGAGTGCGCTCGCCGCCTCGGCGGCGCGATGCGGATCGTGCCCCGCCGCGCGGTGTGCGACGTAACAGGCGGTGAACATGTCCCCCGCCCCCGTGGTCTGGACATCCAGCACCCGCCAGGCGGCCGGCACCCGTTGCACGGCGCCGTCGATATAGATGTCACACCCCTCGGAGCCGTAGGTCACCAGGATCTCCGCGACACCGAGTCGTTCTGCGGCCGATTCGTCGAACACCCCGTCGGCGACGATCACCGCCTCGTCCTCGGCGAGTTTGAGGATGTCGACGTTGACGAGCTGGTCTGCGGCAAAGTGACGATCCTCGACCAGCGGCCCCAATCGGTCGGCCCGCACCAGACCTTGCCCGTCATAGGCGACCCGGTGGCCACGTGCCGCCAGGGCAGCGAGCGTCTCGGCCGGGAAATCGGTGCGCAGCAACGGAGCCAGGTGCACCCACGTCGTCGCTGGATCGGCCACCTCGATGTCCGCGGCCGTCCACACCGGCCCGATCGACCGCACGCCCATGTGCCGGTGATCGGTGTCGTCGTAGTCGAGGCTGAACGAACTCGTCTCCTCCGAGGGCAGGATCTGCACCAGCGAGCCGAACCGCGCACGAAGCCCGTCGAACAGGACGTGATCACGTTCCGCACCCATTGCGATGATCCGGCCGGGACCGCCCGCGGCCTGCAGGGCCACTCCGGCGAACGAGGCGCATCCCCCCGGACTCGGCGGTGCCCCGTTGATGATGTCGATCGCGAGGTTGCCGAGCACGGTCACCCCGGCGGCTAGCTCTCGTGGCATGGATGAAGTCTCCCGGTCAGAGCAGTCGCCCCGCTCGTCGGCCCCACCCGGTCCCCGACCCGAGATCGAAATGTGACCCAGGTCTCACCCGCTGATATGGAATGCCCCGCGGCGGATGCGCATTGGAGAACACATAGGCAACCGATGTGACGATGAAGGGTATTGCGAAATGCGCATGGATTCGAGAATCAAGCTTCTCCTCTGTACCGCCGGATTTGCAGCAGTAGCAGCCATGGCCGTAGTCGGCCTCGAAACGACCCAGACCGACACCGCACCCCAAATGTCCGTGCCCGCAGCCGAACCCACCATGCACTTCGGTGAGACCGTCACCCAATCCGTACCGCCATCGGCACCCGACACACCTGCCGCCACCCCTCCGGTCAAGGCCCAACCCGCCCCCACCGCAGAGCCCGGCTGAGCCGGCAGGCTCCACAGCGGCCTACACGGGCCCGGCGCCCGTCTGCCCCGTCTCCTCCCACCCGCCGTCGAGGCGACTCCCGAGGTCGAGATCGGCGGCCACCTCGACGAGCGCCGCGGCCACGATCGAGGCGGGCGCACGGTCGAGCACCACGAGTCCGATCGCCGGGCGCGGACCGTGCTGCACCATCGGCCTCGCGGCGAAACCCGGAGGCACTCCCAGCTGGGGTAACCATGCAGTGGAGGCGATGGTCGCGCGCGGCGAGTTCGTCAGGTGCGCGTACAGCGCGTCGACCGAATCCGCCTCCACCACAGGCCGATACCGCACCCCTTCGGCGGCCATGTTGGCATCGAGGATGCGCCGGTTGCGCATCGTGGTGGTCAGTACGCAGAGCTGCAGACCAGCTGCGTCCGCCCACGCGATCTCCGGCTGACTCATCAACGCATGATCGGCCGGTGCCACCAGGACATAGCACTCCCGGTACATCTCCACCGACCGCGTACCGGGCGGGGCTTCGTCGTCGAGATACGTCAACCCGGCGTCGATCTCGAAATCGGCCAGCCGCCGGGCGATCTCGCGGGATGACAAGGCCTCGAAGCGCACCGACGCCGCCGGATTGCGGCGCAGAAACTCCGTGGTGATGAACGGACCCGTCGGCACCGCCGTCGGTATCGCACCGATCCGGGCCGTGACGGTCAACCGTCCGCGCATCCGGTCGATGTCGGCGAGCATGTCATCGCGTTCCGCGACGATCCGCTGGGCCCACGTCACGACCCGCTGCCCCTCTTCGGTGAACCCTTCGAACCGCTGTCCCCGCTGCACGATGACAATGCCCAGCTCGCGCTCGAGTCGCTGGATCGCCACCGACAGCGTCGGTTGACTCACGTGACATCGTGCGGCCGCCCGGCCGAAATGCCGCTCGGTCGCGAGCGCCAGCAGGTAGTCGAGCTGCTGTAGCAGCACATCGCTCGCCATGGCTCCCCGCATTCTTCGCCGTTCGATAGAAAGCATCTATCACTGCATGTGAAATATCGAATATGGAGGCCCGCCAAGCGGCGGGTCCGGCGGTTTTCGGGGACTAGATTGGGTTCATGACCAGCGCCAGGGACATCGATGCCGATTACGACGAGCACCACGTCATCAGCACCGGCGCCAAAGACGAGGCCGCCGGCGTCAAGGCAGTCCTGGTCAGCATGCAGCGCGGGTTCGAGCAGATGGGTCCGCTGCGCACCGCCGCCGCGTTGACCAAGCTCAATCAGCGTCACGGGTTCGACTGCCCGGGCTGTGCGTGGCCCGAGGAGCACGGTGGCCGCAAGCTGGCCGAGTTCTGCGAGAACGGCGCGAAGGCGGTCGCCGAGGAAGCCACCAAGCGGGTGGTGACGCCGGAGTTTTTCGCCCGGCACACCATCGCCGAACTCGAGACCAAACCCGAGTACTGGCTGTCCCAGCAGGGCCGACTCGCCCAGCCGATGGTGCTCGCGCCCGGCGAGTCGCACTACCGGCCCATCGAGTGGGACGACGCCTACCGGTTGATCGCCGAACATCTCAATGCGCTGGCCACTCCGGACGAGGCGCTGTTCTACACGTCCGGGCGCACCAGCAACGAAGCGGCGTTCCTCTACCAACTGATGGTCCGCAGCTTCGGCACCAACAACCTGCCGGACTGCTCGAACATGTGTCACGAATCCTCGGGCACGGCACTGACCGAGTCGATCGGCATCGGTAAAGGCTCGGTCACGGTCGAGGACGTCACCGAGGCCGATCTGATCCTGATCGCCGGGCAGAATCCCGGCACCAACCACCCCCGCATGCTGTCGGTCCTGGAGAAGGCAAAAGCCAACGGCGCCAAGATCGTTGCGATCAACCCTCTGCCCGAGGCCGGCCTGATCCGGTTCAAGGACCCGCAGAAGGTGCACGGTGTGGTCGGGCACGGAATCCCGATCGCCGACGAATTCGTCCAGATCCGCCTCGGTGGCGACATGGCTCTGTTCGCCGGCCTGGGCCGGTTGCTACTCGAAGCCGAGGAGGCAGCGCCGGGCACGGTGTTGGACCGGGACTTCATCGACGCCCATTGCGCAGGCTTCGACGACTACGCCCGGCAGACCCGCGCGGTCGACCTCGCCACCGTGACCGAGGCCAGCGGTATCGACGAGACTCAACTGCGCCGGGTCGCCGACATGCTGATCGCCTCGCAGCGCACGGTGATCTGCTGGGCGATGGGCCTGACCCAGCACCGCCACGCCGTGGCCACCATCGGTGAGGCCACCAACCTGCTGTTCATGCGGGGCATGATCGGCAAGCCGGGCGCCGGAGTGTGTCCGGTGCGCGGGCACTCCAACGTGCAGGGCGACCGCACCATGGGCATCTGGGAGAAGATGCCCGAGAAGTTTCTGGCTGCGCTGGACGGCAGGTTCGGCATCTGCAGCCCCCGCAAGCCCGGCTACGACACCGTCGATGCGATCCGCGCGATGCGCGACGGCCGCGCCAAGGTGTTCATCGGAATGGGCGGCAACTTCGTCTCGGCCACCCCCGACACCGAGGTCACCGAGGCCGGACTACGCAGTTGCGCTCTGACCGTTCAGATTTCGACGAAGCTGAACCGCAGTCACCTGGTCCACGGCCGCACCGCGCTCATCCTGCCCACGCTGGGCCGCACCGACAAGGATTTCCAGGCCGGCGGAAAACAGATGGTGTCCGTCGAGGATTCGATGTCGATGGTGCACCTGTCCCGCGGCAGCCTGACCCCGCCGAGCGAGCACCTGCGCAGCGAGGTCGCGATCGTCTGTCAGCTGGCCCGCGAACTGCTGGGCCCGGAGCACCCGGTGCCGTGGGAGCAGTTCAACGGCGACTACGACCGCATCCGTGATGCCATCGCCGATGTGGTGCCCGGCTGCGAGGACTACAACCGCAAGGTGCGTCAGCCCGATGGATTCCAGTTGCCCCACCCGCCGCGCGATTCCCGCGAATTCCGCACCACCACAGGTAAAGCCAACTTCTCGGTGCAGCCGCTGGAATGGGTGCAGGTACCGCAGGGCCGCCTGGTGTTGCAGACCCTGCGCAGCCACGACCAGTACAACACCACCATCTACGGCCTGGACGACCGCTACCGCGGTGTGAAGGGTGGCCGCCGGGTGGTGTTCGTCAACCCCGCCGACCTCCAGGCCATGGGCTTGGCCGCCGGAAACCGGGTGGATCTCGTGTCGGAGTTCGACGGGCAGGAGCGCCGCGCGAAGGACTTCCTGATCATCGAGTACTCCACCCCGAGGGGCAACGCCGCCGCCTACTACCCGGAGACCAATCCCCTGGTCCCGCTTGATCACACGGCCGAGAAATCGAACACACCGGTATCGAAGGCCGTCGTCATCCGGTTGGAGAAGGTCTAGTGGGCCGGGTGACCGCCCGGCGTCGCGCCCACCACGTCACCGGCGCGACGGCCGAAGCCCGGCCGGAAACCCTGGTGGTCGAGGAACCGCTGGAGATCCGGGTCGACGGCACTCCCATCACCGTCACGATGCGGACACCCGGCGCCGATGTCGAATTGGCCCAAGGGTTTCTGCTGACCGAGGGGTTGATCCGACAGCGCGAGGACCTGGTGTCGGTGCGCTACTGCCGGGGTGCCGACGAAGACGGGGTCAATACCTACAACGTCTTGGACGCGACCTTGGCCCAGGATGTGCCCAAGCCCGAGGTCGACGTGACCCGCAACTTCTACACCACCTCGTCATGCGGGGTGTGCGGCAAGGCATCGCTGGAGGCGGTGCGGCTGAGCAGCAGGCACTGCCCGGGTGATGACCCGTCCACAGTCCCTGCGCCGGTGCTCTCGGCGATGCCCGCGACACTGCGCGAGGCCCAGAAGGTGTTCGCCAGCACCGGCGGCCTGCACGCGGCGGCGCTGTTCACCGTCGACGGCACCATGCTCGTCGTCCGTGAGGACATCGGCAGACACAACGCCGTCGACAAGGTCATCGGTTGGGCGCTGGAGCACAACCGGGTTCCGTCAAGCGGCACAGTGCTTCTGGTGAGTGGACGGGCCTCGTTCGAGCTCACCCAGAAGGCGGTGATGGCGGGCATCCCGATCCTGGCCGCCGTCTCGGCGCCGTCCTCGCTCGCGGTCGATCTGGCCAGCCAATCGGGGCTGACCCTGGTGGCCTTCCTGCGCGGCGACTCGATGAACGTCTACACCCGCCCCGATCGCGTCACCCGCTGAGAACTCCTCGAAAATGCACTCAGGGTCGTGATCCGGCTGGGATCACGACCCTGAGTGCTATCTCGACGAAGGGACTTATGCGGTCTTGTCGCGGCGCTCCGAACGCGACGGCTTACGCGGCACGATGGTCGGCAGCACGTTGTCCTGCACGGTCTCCTTCGTGACGACCACCTTGGCGACGTCGTCGCGGCTGGGGATGTCGTACATCACCGGCAGCAGGACTTCCTCCATGATGGCGCGCAGGCCGCGGGCACCGGTGCCGCGGTGGATGGCCTGATCGGCGATGGCCTCCAAGGCCTCGTCGGTGAACTCCAGCTCGACGCCGTCCATCTCGAACAAGCGGACATACTGCTTGACCAGCGCGTTCTTGGGCTCCGAGAGGATCTTGACCAGGGATTCCTTGTCCAGGTTGGTCACCGAGGCGACGACCGGCAGACGGCCGATGAACTCGGGGATCAGACCGAACTTGATCAGGTCCTCGGGCATGACCTCGGCGAAGTGGTCCTGGGTGTCGATCTCGGCCTTGGACCGCACCTCGGCACCGAAGCCCAAGCCGCGCTTGCCGACACGGTCGGACACGATCTTCTCCAGGCCGGCGAACGCACCCGCAACGATGAACAACACGTTGGTGGTGTCGATCTGGATGAATTCCTGGTGCGGATGCTTACGCCCGCCCTGCGGCGGAACCGAGGCCTGGGTGCCCTCCAGGATCTTCAGCAGGGCCTGCTGCACGCCTTCCCCGGAGACATCGCGGGTGATCGACGGGTTCTCGCTCTTACGGGCGATCTTGTCGACCTCGTCGATGTAGATGATGCCGGTCTCGGCGCGCTTGACGTCGTAGTCGGCGGCCTGAATCAGCTTGAGCAGAATGTTCTCGACATCCTCGCCCACATACCCGGCTTCGGTCAGCGCGGTGGCGTCGGCGATGGCGAACGGCACGTTGAGCATCTTGGCCAGCGTCTGGGCCAGGTAGGTCTTACCGCAACCGGTGGGACCCAGCATCAGGATGTTGGACTTGGTCAGCTCGACGGGCTCGGACCGGGAGTCACGGGACTTCTCCTGCGCCTGGATCCGCTTGTAGTGGTTGTAGACGGCCACGGCCAGCGTGCGCTTCGCCGTGTCCTGACCGATGACGTAGCCCTCGAGGAAGTCCCGGATCTCAGCCGGTTTGGGCAGCTCGTCGAGCTTGACGTCGTCAGCGTCGGCGAGTTCCTCCTCGATGATCTCGTTGCACAGGTCTATGCACTCGTCGCAGATGTACACGCCCGGACCCGCAATGAGCTTTTTGACTTGCTTCTGGCTCTTGCCGCAGAACGAGCACTTCAGCAGGTCACCGCCGTCTCCGATGCGCGCCATATGGGGAGGTCCTACTTCCTGTTCGCAGGTCGGTCGTCACGCCACTTGCTCGGTTACCTCGGGCGTAAACCCGACGCTACCCGTTCGTTCCGTCGCGGTGCGACCGATAAGGCCGAATCGCTCCGGTGGTATTTGTTCGTGTGCAGGAGAACATATCTCTCCTGGCCGCTCGTCACCCGTCGGCGCGCTGACCGTGTCCCTGGCGTGTCGTTGGGGAACACCGACGAATAGTCCAGCGCCGCGGTCCTAGCCCGGCATTTATCGTGGTCAACGATACCGGGCGCCTCTCGGAGGCCGGCGTAAACGCAGGTCAACACGGTTCCCGCCGCTGCCCTGACGACGCACGCCCCGCACCGGAGTGACCGGGCAGGGCGTGTGTCGTCAGGCGGGACGTTGTCACCGAAAGGGTGGCGCTAGGCCTGCGCGGACAGCTTGCGGTACTCCAGCACGGTGTCGATGATCCCGTATTCCTTGGCCTGCTCGGCGGTGAGGATCTTGTCCCGGTCGGTGTCCTTGCGGACCTGCTCGGGATCCTTGCCGGTGTGGCGGGCCAGGGTGGTCTCCATCAGGGTGCGCATCCGCTCGATCTCTGCGGCCTGGATCTCCAGGTCCGAGAACTGCCCCTGGATCACCCCGCCCAGCGACGGCTGGTGGATCAGCACCCGGGCGTTGGGCAGGGCCAGACGCTTACCCGGGGTACCCGCGGCCAGCAGCACCGCGGCGGCCGAGGCGGCCTGACCGAGGCACACCGTCTGGATGTCGGCACGCACGTACTGCATGGTGTCGTAGATCGCCATCAACGAGGTGAACGAGCCACCGGGCGAGTTGATGTACATCGTGATGTCACGGTCGGGATCCAGCGACTCCAGCACGAGCAGCTGGGCCATGATGTCGTTGGCCGACGCGTCGTCCACCTGCACGCCGAGGAAGATGATGCGTTCCTCGAACAGCTTGTTGTACGGGTTGGATTCCTTGACACCGAAGCTGCTGTGCTCGATGAACGACGGCAGGATGTAGCGAGCCTGCGGCTGCACGCGGGGGTCCAATGACGGATGAATGCGATCGGTCACTTGTCCAGTCCTGCCGTCGGGCCCGAACCATTGAGGTTGGCGCTGGTGATGATGTGGTCGACGAAGCCGTACTCCAGAGCCTCCTGCGCGGTGAACCAGCGGTCACGGTCGGAGTCGGCCTCGATCTGCTCGACGGACTTGCCGGTGAACTCCGCGTTGAGCCGGAACATTTCCTTCTTGATGACGTGGAACTGCTCGGCCTGGATGGCGATGTCCGCGGCACTGCCGGTGACGCCACCGAGTGGCTGGTGCATCAGGACCCGGGCGTGCGGCAGGGCGTGACGCTTGCCCTTGGTGCCCGCGGCGAGCAGGAATTCACCCATCGAGGCCGCCATGCCCATCGCGTAGGTGGCGACATCGCAGGGGGCCAGGACCATCGTGTCGTAGATGGCCATCCCGGCGCTGATCGAGCCGCCCGGCGAGTTGATGTAGAGGTGGATGTCCTTGGTCGGATCCTCCGCCGACAGCAACAGGATCTGCGCGCACAGCTTGTTGGCGATGTCGTCGTCCACTTGGGAACCCAGGAAGATGATGCGCTCGGCAAGCAAGCGCTCATAGACGGAGTCGACGAGGCTGAACCCGCTCCCGTTCGAACGCATGTCAGTCACGACTGGATACCTGCTTTCTCTCACGCGTTGGTACTGACGACACTAACGAAACTGGGGCATCACGCACTCCCGTACGGGGGCGCGTTCGCTCACAGCGTCATTCAGCGGCGTCAGTGTCGGTTTCGGCGGACTCAGCGGCCGACTCGTCGTCCTGCTCGCCCTCGGCCTGTGCAGCCTCGGCCGGGCCGAAGAACTCCGTGGTGTCGATCACGGTGCCGTCGGTGTCGGTCACGGTGGCGGCGTGCACCACAGCGGCGATGGTCAGGCCGCGACGCACGTCGGCGAACATGGCCGGCAGCTGGTTGTTCTGCTGCAGGATCTGGATCAGCTGCTGGGGCTCGATGCCGTACTGACGTGACATCAGCACCAGACGCTCGGTGAGGTCGTTCTGGCCGACCTGGATGTCGAGCTTGTCGGCGACGGCGTCCATCAAAAGCTGGGTCTTGACGGCCTTTTCGGCGTTCGTCTTGTTGTCGGCGTCGAATTCCTCACGGCTGCTGCCCTGTTCGGTCAGCTGCTCGGCGAACTTGTCCTCGTCGTGGTCGAGACCGTGGATCGCGTTGTGCAGCGCGTCGTCGATCTGGGCCTGAACGATCTTCTCCGGCAACGGAACCTCGGTCTGCTCAAGCAGCGCCTCGATCGCCTTGTCGCGGATCTGCTCGGCCTGCTGCACGCTCTTGACCCGCTTGACCTGGTCGGTGAGGCTCTCCTTGAGCTCGCCGATGGTGTCGAATTCGCTTGCCAGCTGGGCGAAGTCGTCGTCGGCCTCGGGCAGCTCACGCTCCTTGACCGACTTCACGGTCACCGTCACGTCGGCGTCCTGGCCGGCGTACTCACCGGCGGCCAGCTTGGTGGTGAAGACCTTGGACTCGCCGACCTTCAGACCGGTGATCGCATCGTCGAGGCCCTCGATCAGCTGACCGGAACCGACCTCGTGCGACAGGCCCTCGGTGGCGGCCTCGGGCACCTCGGTGCCGTCGACGGTGGCCGACAGGTCGATCGAGACGAAGTCGCCTTCCTGCGCACCACGCTCGACGCCGGTCAGGGTGCCGAAACGGGCCCGCAGCGACTGCAGCTCGGCGTCGACCTCGTCGTCCTCGACCTGGATCGGGTCGACGGTGATCTTGAGCGCGTCGAACTCGGGCAGGGTGATCTCGGGACGCACGTCGACCTCAGCGGTGAACGCCAGTTCCTGGCCGTCTTCCAACTTGGTCACCTCGATCTCGGGCTGACCCAGCGGCTTGACGTCGGAGGCCGTGACGGCCTCGCTGTAGCGGCTCGGCAGCGCGTCGTTGACGACCTGCTCCAGCACCGCGCCGCGGCCGACACGGGCCTCCAGCAACTTGCGCGGGGCCTTGCCCGGACGGAATCCGGGCAGGCGGACCTGCTGGGCCAGCGCCTTGAACGCGCGATCGAAATCGGGCTCAAGCTCGGTGAAGGGCACCTCCACATTGATGCGCACCCGGGTGGGGCTCAACTGCTCAACCGTGCTCTTCACTCTTGTGCTCCTAGATATCTTTCTCTGGATGTCTTTGTCGTACCGGCGGTCGCGTCGGGGAGACAGGATGTGGTCTCTCGAACGACGCCCGTAGTTCGCGACCAGGGTAGTTGACTCGGCGCAACCCCCAGTAATCGGCATCCTTCCTCGTTACCGTCGTTACCGTCCAGGGGTACGGCCGGTTTACGGCCGGTGGTCCGGAAGCCACCGACGGCCAGGACGGTCAGCGCGACCGCGAGCAGTGCGTACACCACCACGTCGAGCCCGGTCAGCCGCTCACCGAGCACCAATGCCACCCCGAAGAGCAGCACCGGTTCGACGTAGGTCAACAGCCCGAAGACCGGCATGCTCAGCAGGGTCGAGGCGGCGACGTACGCCGCCATCGCCACCGTTCCCGCGAGCCCTACCGCCGCCACGGCCGCGTAACCGCTCCACGAGGACGCACCGCGGCAGACGACGATGAGCAGCACCGACACCGGAACCGTCAGCGCAACCTCGAGACCGAACGCAGCGGAGCTGTCCAGGCCCAGGCGGCGCCGCACCCCGAAGTACAGCGCGTACCCGATGCACACCGCGAACGTGACCCACGAAACCGCGCTGGTGGCAACCACTTTCAACGCCACCGCGGCCAGCGCCAGGGCGGCCGCCATCCACTGCAAACCCGACACCGACTCCTTGAAGCCGAACCGACCCACAAGTACGAGAACGATCGGCAACAGCAGGTAGCCCAGTGACGCGTCGAGGGCATGCCCGTGCACGGGAGCCCAGCTGAACAGCCACATCTGCGCGGAAACCAGGAAGCTCGTCGTGGCGAAGATCATCGGCATCCACCAGGCCCGGGTGAGGGTGCGCCACACCTCGGCGAGTGAGCGGCGGCCGGCCGGGCTGATCAGCACGAGGCCGTAGCAGGCCGTCATGGTGAGCATGCGCCAGCCGAACACCGCCTCCGGCGAGGCGTCGACCACGCCCGAGAGGTAGAAGATCACTCCGAACAGCCCGCTGGCCAGCAAGGAATAGCCGACACCGCGGGCCGGAGGCCCGCCCGAGCCGGGCATCTACATCACCGCCACGGCAGGCAGGGCTGACACTGAATCACTCGATTGCTTGGGATCGGATCGGGAGCCGAGGTCAGGCTCTTGCCGGATGGTCGGGGTGACAGGATTTGAACCTGCGGCCTTCCGCTCCCAAAGCGGATGCGCTACCAAGCTGCGCTACACCCCGTAATGCGTGGTCGATCCGCGGGCGACAACCTGCAAAAGGACCACGCGAGATACTACGGCCTCGACACGGGAAGCCTCCAATTGGATTTGATCGGGGGCACCCCGGTACAGTGCTGATGCTGCACATGCGGGCGTAGCTCAATGGTAGAGCCCTAGTCTTCCAAACTAGCTACGCGGGTTCGATTCCCGTCGCCCGCTCCATTGAACCGCCCCGATGGGGCGGTTTTTTGTTTGTGGGAGCACCGGTCACGGTGCCTCGATCGGTGTCAGCGATATCGGCAGCCGATGGGTACCTGGTCCCTCACCGGGGCAACCGGGTCCCTCGGTGATGAGGGTGCGTTCTCCGAAGAAACTGCCGTCCGGGTTCGGGATCCAGTGATCCGAGCGCCGGGCCTGCACTGCGCTGTTCGGGTCACTGCGATCGCAGAAGTAGGGATACTCACCGCTCGTCTCCCAGCGGTTGCCGTTCCAGCGGTACTCATATGCCACCGGGGCACCCGGGTTGCGAGCGTGATCGTCCGAATTGTCCATGCGCGCAACGCATCCGTTCACGTCGCAGTCGGTGGTGAATTCGACGGGCACCGTCATCGGATTCATCGGTGTCGACATACCGTTGAACGTCTGCTTCGAGAAGTCGATGAACAGGTTGTAGTGCCCGTACAGCGGCGGTGGTTCGACTCGATCCGCATGAGCGACCGGATACCCGATCGCTACAGCCCCGGCCGCGAACGCACCGACGAGGGCCATCCTCACGGCGCTAGTCGTCTTTGTCGTCATCACGGTGCGCAGCCTCGATCACTTCGGGTGGCACGGGCTTGGCGAGCCAGGCACGAATCCGCAGCAACCCACCGGCGACGGCCCCGATGGCGAACACCGCGGCAAGCACCCAGAGCGCAACGGACACGAGGCCGATTATCGCGCGGTCATAGCGGTCTACGTGCGGTTTCGGACCCGACGGGCCCGACCGGTTTACCGACGGGTAGGCGACTGCTGGGTATCGACTACATCTCGGCGCGGGCCGACAACCGAATTTCGGAGGACAGTGGTGTACATCACACCGACGAAAAGGAAGTCGGCTTGAACGAAAGGCAGCGAGATGATCGGAGCAATTATCAGCGCAATCGTCGTCGGCGCGATTATCGGCGTCCTTGCGCGACTCATCATGCCCGGTAGGCAGAACTTGAGCACACTCATGACCGTTTTGCTCGGGATCGCCGGAGCCCTGCTCGGCTCCTGGATCACTTCGGCCTTCGGATACAGCAACGCGAACGGCGGGTTCCAGATCATCCCGTTCGTCGTGGGCGTCGTGGTGGCCATCGTGCTGATCGCGGTCTACACCGGCCTTTCGGGCCGACGTGGCACGCCCGTCGGTCACTGAAGCAGGGCACCTGGGCTCCGCCGATCCCTCCCAGGATCGGCGGAGCCTCCTTTTGCGTAAAGGTCACCTGGCGCGGGACGAGTTCGCCCCGGCGCCTGTTTAGATTCTGTTGACTGACTCGGGTTTACGAGCGACGGAGAAGCGAATGAACTACCGCGCGCTAGCCCGTCGGGAACGTGAGGAATTCGCCGATCTGCTGGAAGGTTTGGCCCCGCACGAATGGAAAGCTGCGACGTTGTGCGCAGGCTGGACTGTCCGCGACGTCGCCGCCCACACCGTCGCCTATCTCGGGCAGACCCGGCTGGGACTCACCGCCGCGATGCTGGCCGCACGAGGTCAGGTGGACCGGATCAACGACCGCGCCCTGCGGGCCGGGGCGGGGCTCGGACCTGACGAACTGTGCACCCTGATGCGGGCCGGCGCGGATCCGTCGGGCGTGGGCGCCCTCTACGGCTGCCGGGTGGCGCTCATCGAGTGCCTCGTCCACCAGCAGGACATCCGGCGCCCGCTCGGACGGCCCCGCACCATCCCAGCCGCCGCGCTGCTGGCATCCCTGACGTTTGCCCGTCACAGCCCGGTCATCGGCGGGGCCCGGCGGACCCGCGGTCTGCGGCTGATCGCCACCGACGTCGACTGGTCGGCCGGCCGCGGGACCGAGATCCACGGACCGGGCGAGGCCCTGCTGCTGGCGATGACGGGACGGGTCGGTGCGGTCGCTGCCGAGTTACAAGGTCCGGGCCTGGCGTACCTGCGCAGACGATGACACCCAGCCAGAACTTCCCCTCGTCGATTTCCACCTGAGGGTCGTCACCACGCGCAATCTGCGACCCTGGGGTAGAAATCGGCGCGCAGCGGCTCGCAGGGTCGAGAAGCGGCACCGACCATCACGACCCCGTCTCGAACGGCTTGCGATCTGTGCCGCAGGGATGCTCCAAGGTTGCCATCCGCCTACCGTGAGTAACAGGTGCGGACCGTCGACCGATCTTGAAGATGGCAGCGCAAGCAGACAACCACGCGCACCGCTGCCGTAAAAGCCACCGCACTTGTGCAGGAGACGAATGCCCGCTACGACCCTGATCGCAGGCACCTGCGCACCGGAATTCGCCCGGGTGCGCGATGCCTTCGCGGACAACTTCGCCCACCACAATGAGGTCGGCGCCGCTGTCGCGGTCTGGGTTGAGGGCGATCTGGTGGTCAACCTGTGGGGCGGATCGGCCGATGCCGCAGGCAGCCGGCCATGGCAGCAGGACACCCTGGCCAGCGTGTACTCGGGATCCAAGGGGTTGTTGAGCACCTGCATCCACCTGTTGGCCGACCGCGGTGAGATCGATCTGGATGCACCGATCGCGCGGTACTGGCCCGAGTTCGGCCAGGCCGGAAAGCAGAACATCACCGTCGCGATGGTGCTGGGCCATCGCTCGGGTGTGATCGGTCCGCGCGAACCGATGGACTGGCGGCAGGTGACCGACTGGGACGCGGTGTGCGCCCGGATCGCGGCCGCGACTCCGTGGTGGCCGCCGGGCAGCGCGCAGGGCTATCAGGTGGTGACGTTCGGGTTCATCCTCGGCGAGGTGGTGCGCCGGGTAACCGGCCGCACCATCGGTCAGTACCTGCGCACCGAGGTCGCCGAACCGTTGGGCGCCGATATCCACATCGGTTTGCCCGCCTGGCAGCATCACCGGTGCGCCGAGATGGTGAACAAGCCGTCGGTACGCAGCCTGCTGGCCGACAACCACGTCGACGGACCGCCGGCCTCGCTTGCCGACCATCCGATGGCCGGCTGGGCGGTGTCGATGGACTTCGTGCCCGATGACGAACTGGGCGTGCAAGCTCTGGACGCGTGGCGCGCAGCGGAATTCCCGAGCACCAACGCACACGTCTCGGCACTCGGCATGGCGACCGTCTACAACGCACTGGCCCAGGAGAAGTTGCTCACCCGGGAGCACATGGAGCGCTGCCGGGTCTCGCAGGGCGGTTTCGACGCCGACGTGGTGTTGGGTGCGCGGGTCGCCGATCACGGCTGGGGTCTGGGTTACATGCTCAACCAGCGCGGGGTCGCCGGACCCAACACCGGCATCTTCGGGCACGGCGGGTCGGGCGGTTCGTTCGCCTTCGTCGACCTGGAGCACCGGATCGGATACGCGTACGTGATGAACTATTTCGACGCCACCAAGTGCAATGCCGACCCTCGTACGGTCGCCCTGTCGAACGAGGTTTACTCCGCTCTCGGCGTAATTTGAGTTCCCTTCGAGAACCCGGAAGCACTGGTTCCCGTCGGTACGCTGGACGCCATGAACAGCGTTTTGCTGGTACTCATCGTCCTGGTCATCGCTGCGATCGCGTTCGCTGTCTACAGCTCGTCGCAGGCCAACGGTCGCCGCTCCGCGGAGTCACTGGCCGACGCCAAGGCTGACGCCCGCCGGCTGATCGAGCGTCTCGGCGGGCAGGTGCTCAACCTGACCGGCTCCGACGACGCATCCAAGCAGGCGCTGGCCGACGCCTCGGAGCGCTACACCGCGGCGTCCTCCCAGATCGATCAGGCCACCACCACCAAACAGGCCGCGCTGGCCAAGGAGAGCGCCATCGAGGGGCTCTACTACGTGCGCGCGGCCCGCACCGCGATGGGCATGGATCCGGGTCCGGAGCTGGAGTCGTTGACCGGGCAGCGCTCGGCCGGCGAGGTCACCGAGGACCGCCGGGTCAACTTCGAGGGTCGTGAGATCGAGGCCTCCCCCACCCCGTCGCAGCGCACCCCGAACTACTACCCCGGCGGCCGCGTGGCCGGACGCCCGGTGCCCGCCGGCTGGTATTCCGAGCCGTGGTGGAAGCCGGCGCTGGTGGCCGGTGCCTGGGGCCTGGGCTCGGTGCTGCTTTTCGACGCGATGTTCTCGGGTATGCACGGAGTCGGCTACGGCGCTCAGGGCTTCGAAAGTGGTTACGGTGACGGCTATTCCGATGGTTTCGCCGCGGGCCAGGACGGTGGCGGCTTCGACGGTGGCGATACCGGCGGAGCCGACGGCGGCGGCGACTGGGGCGGCACCGATGCCAGCGGCTGGGACAGCGGCGGTTTCGATGGTGGCGGCTTCGGCGACTTCGGTGGTGATTTCGGGGGCTTCTGACCCGCGGAACCCCTTAGAGGCGGCTCTCCAGACGCGCCGAGACACCGGCCTCCTGCAGATCCAGGCGCTCGAGCATGGCCCGCACCGCTTCGTCCTCGATCCGGCCCTCGTCGCGCTCGGTGATGAGCGCCCCGCGTTGTGCCGCAAGCACATCGCGGTACAGACTCGAGAACACCGTGGCCCGTTTGGTGAGCGCCTCGGGGTCCGGCATCTCGTCGGCGTCCTGTGAATGCCGGGCGATCACCGCCCGAATCTCGGTCACCAGATGGGGATCCAGTCCGTCGGGCGGGTCTGCCTCGAACGCGTCGAGCACGTCGTCGGCCGCGTCGTGCACCACCCGTTCGGCCTTGATTTCCTCTTCCCGGTCGGCGGCATGGTCGTCGCAGAACCGGGACAGGTTGAGCCGGCGGATCAGCAGCGGCAGGGTCCAGCCCTGGATCAGCAGGGTGCCCACGCTCACCACGAACGCGATGGCCTGGATGGTGGCGCGTTCCGGAAACGGCTCGCCGGTGGCCGTGGTGGCCGGGATTGCGGCGGCCGCGGCCAAGGTCACCACACCGCGCATCCCGGTCCAAGACACCACGAGGTTCTCCCGCCAACTCAGCGAGCGGCGGTCGATCATTCTGCGCCAGCGCGCCTTGGGCTTTCGTCTGCGCACGCCGAGTGCGCCGCGGGAGCCGTCGGGAACCGGCACGCTGAACTTGCTCTCGACGTGCCGGGACAGCTTGTTGCGGCCGAACATCAGGAACACCGACAGCGGGCGGATGAACAGCACGATCACCAACACGATGATCGAGGCGATCGCCACCTCGGCCAGCGACTCGTGGGCCTCGTTCAGATGTTCCAGGACGAACCGCAGATGCAGCCCGATATAGGCGAACACGAACGCCTCGAGCAGCACATCCAACGAGTTCCAGACGTACCGCTCCTGCAGGCGGGTCTGGTACCCGGCGCCCATCGCACCGTTGCCGACGACGAAGCCGGCGACCACCACCGCCAACACCCCGGAGGCGTGCAGTTCCTCGGCGGTGATGAACGCCGCGAACGGGACCACCAGGCCCTGCACGGTTTCCAGGCCCGGATTGTCCAGATGCTTGCGAATCCACAGCGTCAGATATCCGAGCAGCGCCCCGACCAGCGGGCCGATGGTGGCGCTGTAGCCGAACAGCAGGAACGGGTTCTCGATGAAGGTGTGGCTTCCGGCCACCTGCGCCACCGCGATGGAGAACAGGGTGAGCGCAGCCGCGTCGTTGATCAGGCTCTCGCCGGTGAGGATCGCCATCACCCGTTTGGGCAGACCGAGCTTGCGCCCGACCGCGACGGCGGTCACCGCGTCGGGTGGCGCGACGATCGCACCGAGCACCAGCGCCAGCCCGAAGGTCAACGGCACCAACACCAGCCAGGACGACACCGCTGCCACGGCGAAGGCCGTCACCACGACGAGCCCGACACCGAGGCCCAGGATCGGGCGGATGTTGCGGAAGAACGTCGGGAACGAGAAGTCCAGCGCGGCTGAATACAGCAGCGGAGGCAGCACCACCGTCAGCAGGATGTGGGAATCGAGTTCGGGAGGTTCGAAGCCGGGGAGGAACGAGACCAGGCTGCCGATGACAACGATGATCAGGGCGGGTTCCTGGCCACGCCGATGCGCGGCTGCGGTGACGAGAATGGCTCCGACGACGACGAGGATCAATTCCACCGGGAGATTGTCCCGTGTCCGTGACGCCGGCGCGCACTCACACCTGGCAGTCGGGGCACCAGAACAGGTTGCGGGCCTCCAGTTCTGCGGTGCGCACTGCTCCGCCGCACACGCGGCACGCCTCCCCTGCCCGGCGATACACGTAGGTGCGGGGCCGCCCGGGACCGTAGGACGGCGCCCCGTGATCGTGCTCGGGGCGGACGACGACGATCTTGCCGCGGCGCACGCCGACCTTCATCAGCTCGACGAGATCGGTCCACATGTCGTTGAATTCGGTCTGGCTCAGGTGGGTGCCCGGCCGGTACGGGTCGATGTGATGACGGAACAGCAACTCGCTGCGATATACGTTTCCGACGCCGGCGATCACCGACTGGTCCATCAGCAGCGCACCAATTGACCTGCGCGACTTACTGATCCGCTTCCAGGCCAACGAAGGGTCGGCATCTTTGCGCAGCGGGTCGGGACCGAGCCGCGCGACCACGTCGGCGATCTCGGGCTCGGCGATCACCTCACACACCGTGGGGCCGCGCAGATCGGTGCCGTACTCGGTGCCGACGATCCGCATCCGGACCTGGCCGACCGGCAGTCCCAGCGGAATCGGTGCCTCGGTGAACGTCCCGTACAGGCCGAGGTGGATGTGCACGACGTGCCCACCGGCGTAGTGGTGGAACAGGTGCTTGCCCCAGGCGTCGGCTTGCTTGAACACCTGGCCGTTGACCGCGGCCGCACCGTCGGCGAAGCGGCCCTGCGGGCTGGACACCACCACCGGCGCCCGGCCGAACCGCTTCTGGTGCAGCCGGGCCAACCGGTGCAGGGTGTGCCCTTCGGGCATGGGTCAGGCAGGTGCGCCGGGAACCGGCGGGGCCACGTGGTCCTTCTCGTACTCGGCCAGGATGTCGATGCGGCGCTGGTGGCGCTCGGCTTCCGACCACGGCGTCGACAGGAACGCGTCGACGATGGCCAACGCCTCCTCCTCGCTGTGCATGCGACCGCCCAGGCCCATCAACTGCGCGTTGTTGTGCTCGCGGGCCAGCTTGGCGGTCTCGACGCTCCAGGCCAGGGCACAGCGGGCGCCGGGCACCTTGTTCGCGGCGATCTGCTCACCGTTGCCCGAGCCGCCCAGCACGATGCCCAGGCTGCCGGGATCGGCGACAGTCTTGACCGCGGCGTCAATGCAGAACGCCGGGTAGTCGTCATCGGCGTCGTAGGTGTAGGCACCGCAGTCGATCGGCTCGTGGCCGGTCTTCTTGAGGTGCTCGATGATGGTCTGCTTGAACTCGAATCCGGCGTGGTCGGCACCGATGTAGACGCGCATGCCGGTAACCCTAACGGGTCATCGCCCCTCGACAGCACCAGCTCGGATACCTGCCAGGAGCAGATCGAGCATTCGCTGCGCCTGCTCCGGTGATCCGCCGGCCAGGAAGATCCCGAGCAGGCTCGCCACCACGTCCTCGGCCCGCACATCAGCACGCAGGCTGCCATCGGCGACGCCGGCATCGAGGAGGGTCTGGACCGCAGCGGTGATGCTCGCCTTGGTGTCGCGGTGGTCGACCGCGCCGGATTCGAAGATGGTGCGCAGCGATTCGGCCATGCCCTTCTTGGCGGCGACGAACGTGGCGTAGCGGTCCATCCAGCGGCGCAGTGCGACCGGCGGTTGGTACCGGCTGGACAGCTCGGCCGCGGACGCGGAGACCTCGGCCAGTTCGGCACGGTAGACGGCCTCGGTGAGGGCCTCGCGGCTGGGGAAGTGACGGTAGAGCGTCCCGATGCCGACACCGGCGTCGCGGGCGATGGCCTCCAGCGACACGGCACCGTCCGATGCGGCGAACGCTGCCGCGGCGGCCGCGAGCAGGCGTTCCCTGTTGCGTCGCGCGTCGGCCCGTTCAGCCATAGCGGAGGCTCCTCCGTTTTGCTAGCGTGGTGAAACGGAGGTCCCTCCGCATCACTTCCGAGTATCGCATCCCAGGAGCGCACCATGACCACATCGCACCCCGGCGGCACCGGCACGATCGGCGGACACTTTGTCGGGCGGATCGGCTACGGCGCCATGGGGCTCGGACGCGAGCTCCCCCAGGCCGACGCCACCGCCGTGCTGCACCGTGCCGTCGAGCTCGGCGTCAACCACATCGATACGGCGTCCTTCTACGACGACGGTGTGGTGAACAGCCGTATCCGCGACGCGCTGGCCCCGTACCGGGACGATCTGCTCATCGTGAGCAAGGTCGGCGCCCGGCCGGCCACCGGACCGATACCTCTCGCACTCGCCCAGCATCCGGCCGACCTGCGCCACGCCGTCGAGCTGGACCTGGCCGGCCTCGGCCTGGACCAGATTCCGGTGGTGAACCTGCGGCGCGCCGACATCGGCCCCGGGTTGGTCGCCGAGGGCGATCAGATCGTTGATCTGGACGATCAGTTGGCGGAGATGATCGCGCTGCGCGACGAAGGCAAGATCGGCGCGATCGGGATCAGCAACATCGACCTGGAGACCCTGCGCCGGGCGCTGCCCGCCGGGATCGTGTGCGTGCAGAACGCCTACAGCCTGATCAACCGCAGCCATGAGGACGAACTGGCGCTGTGCGTCGAACAGGGCATCGCCTGGGTGCCGTTCTTCCCGCTCGGCTCGGCATTCCCGGGCTTTCCGAAGGTCGCCGAAAACGCTGTGGTGCAACGGATCGCCGCGGACCTCGGCGTCAGCGGCGCACAGGTCGGGCTGGCATGGTTACTCGCGCACGCGCCCAATACCCTGCTCATCGCCGGGACGACGTCGATCGCCCACCTGGAGGAGAACCTGGCGGCCGGCGACCTCGTGCTCAACGAGCAGCAACTGGCCGATCTCGATGCCGTCGATGCCGCGCTACCCGATGGTGATGGCGTCCAGGCGTTCCTTGATGAAGGCCGATGACGTCACGGGCTCCAGACCCGCGACCTTGCCGATGGGCGGCTCCAGCGGGGTGACGAGCGCGTCGTGGTTGGCCTCGTAGAAGTAGATCAGCGACACCAGGTCCTCCTCGGGGGCGTGCGACTGGGGCGGCAGCACGCGGTGCCGGCCCGACGGCCACCGCCGGCCGCTCCAATACTCCAGCAGGTCACCGATGTTGACCGTGAGCGATCCCGGCTCCCACGGCGCGTTCTCCCAACCCTCCTGCTCGGAGTACACCTGCAGCCCGCCGGCACCGGGTTCGCGGTCCAGGATCGTCACGGTGCCGAAGTCGGTGTGCGGTCCGATCCGGAACTGTCCGGGCTCGGGCTCCCCGACCACGCTGACCGGCGGGTAGTGGTTGATGTTCATCGTCCACGTCGGCCGGTCAGCCAGTGCGACAAAGGGATTGCCCGTCAGTCCGAGGGCGTGCGCGAACAGCGCCAGCAGGTCGTCGGAGACCATGCGCATCGCGGCGGTGTACTCGTCGACCAATCTCTGCAGCGCGGGCACCTCGGCCGGCCACACGTTGGGGGCGAACCAGATCCTGTCCACCTCGGGGTCGCCGGTCGCGGTTTCGGCGCCCAGGCTGTAACTCTCCTTGAGATCGGGCGGGGTCTCGGTGCCCTCGGCGTAACCGTTGGCCTCGGCCCCGGGCCCGATCCAGCCGTGCCCGCCGACCGGTACCGAGTAGCGCTGTTTGACCTCGTCGGGCAGGGCGAAGAACTCGCGACTCGCCGCGCGCACCTTGCTGGCCAGGTCGGTGTCGACGCCGTGTCCGGTGACCACGATGAACCCGGCGCGCTGCAGGCCGGCGTCGACCTCGGCGGCAACCGCGTCGGCTTCTGCCCCACCGGCATACCAGCGAGACATGTCCACAGTTGCGATGGCACTCATTCGCCGATGTCCTCCGCCCACAGATCCGGCCGCTCGGCGATGAAGTCCTCCATCATCGCCACGCAACGTTCGTCGTCGAGCAGGGTGACCGCGACGCCGTGCTCGGCCAGCCAGTCGTGCCCGCCGGTGAAGGTCCGGCTCTCCCCGATCACCAGGGCGCCGATGTTGAACTGACGCACCAGCCCGCTGCAGTACCAGCAGGGCGAGAGGGTGGTCACCATGATGGTGGACCGGTAGCCGCGTTGGCGCCCAGCGGCCCGGAAGGCGTCGGTCTCGGCATGGATCGACGGATCGTCGTTCTGCACGCGCCGGTTGTGCCCGGCGCCCAGCAGTGTTCCGTCCGAACCGAACAGTGCCGCGCCGATCGGAATGCCGCCTTCGGCCAACCCTTTTCGCGCCTCCTCGACAGCGACGTCGAGCATCTGCTCCGGGGTCATGCCGGCACCTTCCGTTCCGCGGTGAGCTTGGACCGGCACAACAGAAGATAGCTTGCCCCGGCGATGAGGAAGCCGACGAAGAACGTGATGTCACCCAACTGCGGAACCTCCCGCGCGATGTACCCGACGAACTTCGTCTGGTTGCAGAACAGTGTCACGGACACCACCAGGCCGAGCAGGAACGACACCAGGCCGGCCCAGTTGGTGTAGGACCGGTCGTAGAGGAAGTGCGCCACGGGCTGGTCACCACGCAGGTACTCGTCGGCGAACATCACACCGAGCCACGGTCCGATCCAGTACGCGATGATCAGCAGGAACGCCTCGTAGCTCGCCGCCGCGTCGGCCAGTGCCCACCAGGCGATGAGAAATCCGACGATCCCGAAGAATGCGGTCGCCAGGGCCCGCGCGATGTGATGCGGCAGTTTGATCCCGATTGTCACGAAAGCCATTGCGCCCGAATAGATGTTGATCGCGTTGGCGGCAATCGCCCCGATGGCGATGGCCAGCAGGGTCAGGCTGGCCAGCCACGGCGCCAGCTCTGCGGTGAACGCGGACGTGGGATTGTCCGAGATGGCGGGACCGATGGTCACCGACGCGGCACCCACCGTCTGCAGCAGCATGCAGGACACGAACAGTCCTGCCGCAGCGAAGAATCCGGTGCGTGGGCCGGCCTCGGACCGCGGGAGGTAGCGCGTGTAGTCGGCGGCATAGGGCGCCCACCCCGCGACGTAGCCGAACGCGGTGCCCACGGTGAGCAGGAAACCTCCCATGCCGCCGACACCGCCCGTGACCGCCGGTGCGCCCAGGTCCGCTTTGCTCAGGATCACCACCGAGGTGATGGCGAAGATGACGGCGAGTACCGGGAACGCCCAGCGTTCGAAGGCCTGCACCAGGTTGTGCCCGAACACTGCCAGCGCGGTCTGCACCACGACCACGAGAACCAGGGCGAGCACCGGCGCGATGCCGAACAGTGTGGACAACGCGAATGCGCCGCTGACGCTGTTCGTGGCGAACCAGCCGATGCCCGCGGTCACCGTCATCAGCAGCGACGGCACGGCATTGCCCCGGAAGCCGAATGCCAGCCGGCCCAGCACCATCTGCGGAACACCGTGCAGTGGCCCGCGTTTGGACAGGAAGTAATGCGCAAGCGCGCCGAGTCCGGTGCCGACCGCCAGGCCGGCCACCGCCTGCCAGAACGTCATGCCGTAGACGGAGACCGCCAGCACACCCAGGAAGATGGTGGCGAATTCCAGGTTCGGCGACGTCCAGGTCCAGAACAACTGGCTGGGTTTTCCGTGCCGGTCGGCGTCGGCGATGTGCTCGTTGCCGCCCGGTTCCACGGCGGCGATTCGGTCCCGGTACGAGCCGTCGGTGCTGGGCTCAGCCGCTGTCATCCGTACACCGTGGCGTGAGCCACGGTGTTACGCAACCGGAATCGCGATTTTGGGTGAAGTTCACCCTCACTCGAACTGCGGCGCCTCGGTACGCGACCGCTTGAGCTCCCAGAAATGCGGGTAGGACGCGAACGTCACCGATGCGTCCCAGAGCTTGCCGGCCTCTTCGCCGCGCGGGATCTTGGAGAGCACCGGGCCGAAGAACGCGACGCCGTTGACGTGGATGGTCGGGGTGCCGACGTCGTCACCGACGGCGTCCATGCCGGCGTGGTGGCTCTTGCGCAACGCCTCGTCGTACTTGTCGGTGTCGGCAGCCTCGGCCAGCTCGGCGGGCAGGCCGACTTCCTCGAGTGCCTGCGCGATGACGGTGTCGAGGTCCTTGTTGTCCTGGTTGTGGATCCGGAAGCCCATCGCGGTGTAGAGCGGGCCGAGGATCTCCGGCCCCTTGAGCTGCTCGGCGGCGATGGCGACCCGAACCGGGCCCCACGCCTTCTTCATCAGTTCCTGATAGTTCTCGGGCAGGTCGCGGCCCTCGTTGAGCACGGCGAGGCTCATGACGTGGAACTGCACGTCGATATCGCGGACCTTCTCGACTTCGAGGATCCAGCGCGAGGTGATCCAGCACCACGGGCACAGCGGGTCGAACCAGAAGCCGGCGGTGTCCTTGTGGCCTGAGGCCTTCTGATCTTGGGGAGCCATCTACGCGTTCCTCTCGGTGTGGTTCAAGGCACAGCTGCGTTCAACACAACTGTGCCCCCGTATTGAGATGTTCCCGATGCGAGTAACTATCCGGGGACCGTTTACGACAACAATGGTGACTGACCGCTCGACAAGCATGTCGACGTCACGGCAGTGGCACAGGAAACGCATAGTGCACGAACTTTTATCGAAACGTGTTGTTCCTGTGACCCTGGTAAACCACTGTTGCCCAAGTGAGCAGAGCGATCTAAGGGTTCTGCGTGACAGCTGAGGAGCTGAATATGGCCGCTCGCGCCCTCCTGACCGCCGTAGGTGTTGTTTCCGTCGCTCTCGCGGTGGCCGTCCCGGCACAGGCCGATCCGGCCCCGGCCCCGGTCCCGGACCCGACGACCGACAGCTCGTTCCTGAACGCCCTGAACAACGCCGGGGTGGGCTACGGCGACCCCGGCGCGGCCGTCCAGATGGGCCAGGAGGTCTGTCCGATGTTGGTCGAGCCCGGCAAGGACTTCGCGTCGGTGGCCTCCCAGATGCGCGGTGACGGCGGCATGTCGCCCCAGATGGCGTCGTTCTTCACGGGCATCGCCATCCAGATGTACTGCCCGCAGATGATGTCGTCGATCGGCGACGGCTCGATCCTGAACAACCTCGGCGCGCTCAACGGACTCGCCGGGATCGCCGGCTTCCCCCAGTAGGCCGACTCCAGCCGACGTCCAGCCACTAGGTTGGACGCGTGGCACTTCCGAATCTCACCCGCGATCAGGCCGTAGAGCGCGCAGCTCTGGTGACGGTCGACAACTACCACGTCGTCCTCGACCTCACCGACGGCAATGGCAAACCCGGCGAACGCACCTTCCGGTCCACCACCACCGTGAAGTTCGATGCCCTCGCCGGCGCCGACACCTTCATCGACCTGGCGGCCGATACCGTCCACAGCGCGACGCTCAACGGCACCGCGCTCGATGTGTCGGGCTACGACGAATCCACCGGCATCGCGCTCACCGGGCTGGCCGCGAACAACGTCCTGGTGGTCGAAGCCGACTGCCTGTACTCCAACACCGGCGAGGGCCTGCACCGGTTCGTCGACCCTGTCGACAACGAGGTCTACCTGTACTCGCAGTTCGAGACCGCCGACGCCAAGCGGATGTTCGCCTGCTTCGACCAGCCCGACCTGAAGGCCACGTTCGACGTTCAGGTCACCGCACCGTCGCACTGGCAGGTGATCTCCAACGGCGCGACCGCCACCGCCGAACCCAACGGCTCGGGCACCGTGCACACCTTCGCCACCACGCCGAAGATGAGCACCTATCTGGCGGCGCTGATCGCCGGACCGTACGCGGTGTGGCGCGACTCGTATTCCGATGAGCACGGCGAGATCCCGCTGGGCATCTTCTGCCGGGCCTCGCTGGCCGAGTTCATGGACGCCGAGCGGCTTTTCACCGAGACCAAGCAGGGCTTCGGTTTCTACCACGCCAACTTCGGCACGCCGTACGCCTTCGGCAAGTACGACCAGCTTTTCGTGCCCGAGTTCAACGCGGGTGCCATGGAGAATGCCGGCGCGGTGACGTTCCTGGAGGACTACGTCTTCCGGTCGAAGGTCACCCGGGCCTCCTACGAGCGGCGCGCCGAGACCGTCCTGCACGAGATGGCACACATGTGGTTCGGCGACCTGGTCACCATGCAGTGGTGGGATGACCTGTGGCTCAACGAGTCCTTCGCGACGTTCGCGTCGGTGCTGTGCCAGGCCGAGGCCACCGAGTACGACACCGCCTGGACCACCTTCGCCAACGTCGAGAAGTCCTGGGCCTACCGCCAGGATCAGCTGCCCTCGACCCACCCGGTCGCCGCCGACATCCCTGATCTGGCCGCCGTGGAGGTCAACTTCGACGGCATCACCTACGCCAAGGGCGCCTCGGTGCTCAAGCAGCTGGTGGCCTACGTCGGGCTCGAGCAGTTCCTGGCCGGATTGCGCGACTACTTCCGGGACCACGCCTTCGCCAACGCCACGTTCGGCGACCTGTTGGGCGCTCTCGAGAAGTCCTCTGGCCGTGACCTGTCCGGCTGGGGCCAACAGTGGCTCAAGACAACGGGTTTGAACACGCTGAGGGCCGACTTCGACGTGGACGATTCGGGTGCATTCACCCGGTTCGCCGTCGCACAGTCGGGGGCCGCCCCGGGCGCCGGGGAAACTCGCGTGCACCGCCTGGCCGTCGGCATCTACGACGACGACCCGGCCGGCTCGGGCAAGCTCGTCCGCGTACACCGCGAGGAACTCGACGTCGACGGACCGATCACGGATGTCCCTGCCCTGGTGGGCATTTCGCGCGGAAAGCTGATCCTGGTCAACGACGATGACCTGACCTACTGCTCCCTGCGGCTCGATCCGGCGTCACTGTCGACCGTGGTGTCACGGATCGCCGACATCGCCGATCCCCTCCCCCGGACGCTGGCCTGGTCGGCAGCCTGGGAGATGACCCGCGAAGCCGAGATGAAAGCCCGCGACTTCGTCGCGCTGGTGATGAGCGGCATCCACGCCGAAACCGAGGTCGGCGTCGCGCAGCGACTGCTGATGCAGGCCCAGACCGCGCTGAGCTCCTACGCCGATCCGGGCTGGGCCACCGAGATCGGCTGGCCCGCATTCGGCGATGCTCTGCTCGATCGGGCGCGCGAGTCCGCCCCCGGTTCTGATCATCAGCTCGCCTTCGTGAACGCGCTGTGCACCTCGGTGCTGTCGTCCAACCACGTCGCCGTGCTGTCGACCCTGCTCGACAACGAACCCGCCGCGGTGAACATGGCAGGCCTGGTGATCGACACCGATCTGCGCTGGCGGATCGTCACCGCGCTGGCCCGCAACGGGCAGATCGACGCGGACGGCCCCGAAACGCCGTTCATCGACGCCGAGGCCGAGGCCGACCCGACCGCGGCCGGTAAGCGTCACGCCGCCGCGGCCTCGGCGGCCCGCCCGCAGGACGAGGTGAAGTCCGCGGCCTGGGAGCAGGTCATCGAGGACGACACGATCGCCAACATCACCACCCGCGCGATCGTCGGCGGTTTCGTGCAGCCCGGCCAATCCGAGTTGCTGGCGCCGTTCACGACGCGCTACTTCGCCGCGATCTCCGGGGTCTGGGAGCGGCGGTCCAGCGAGGTCGCGCAGACCGTGGTGATCGGCCTGTATCCGTCGTGGGACATCAGCCGCAACGGGCTCGACGCGGCGGACGCGTTCCTGTCCGATCCCGAGGTGCCGCCGGCGCTACGCCGTCTGGTGATCGAGGGACGCGCCGGTGTGGAGCGCTCCCTCCGCGCCCGCGCCTTCGACGTCAGCTGATTCGTACCGCGAGCGTGCGCGTCTGCACCCCGACACGCCGTGTCAGAGCAGCACTCTGCGCACGCTCGCGGGCCTCATACCCTTGATCGGTGGCCGTCAGCAGAACCCGCGCAGCGCGGGCCGCCCGCAAGCGCAAGCGTCGGATGGATCTCGTCGTGCACGACCTCACCGACGAGCAGTGGGATGCCATCAAGACGGCATGGGGCGGGTGCGCCTACTGCGGCAGCACCGGTGGACCGTTCCAGAAGGACTGCGTGATGGCCATCTCGCGCGGCGGGCGCTACACCGTGGACAACGTGGTGCCGGCCTGCGCCTCGTGCAACGCCAGCAAGTGCAACTTCGAGGTCAGCACCTGGATGCGACGCAAACGGTTCGACGAGCGGATGTTCTTGACCCGCTATGTGGAGATCCGCCGAGAACTGACGGGTTAGCGGCGCCCACAAAAGCAACGAGCGTGCGTGGCCGTCGGCCGACAGCCACGCACGCTCGCAGTGCGTAAGTAGAAACGATCAGGCAGGAGAAACGCCGGCCGACAGCACGCGTACGGCGCTGATCAGACCGTCGATCAAGTTGCCTTCCTTGAAGGAGGCGGCGGCCGCCGAGACGCCCAGCGGGGCAGCCTCTTCGATGCCACGGCCCTTGACGTCGGCGCCGTAGACCACCTCGATGGCGTGCTGGTCGGGTGAGACCGCGAGCAGCACCGCGTTGTCGGGGGTCGGCACCTTGGCCAGGATCGTGCGGGCCGTGGCCGCGGTGTCCGCGCCCAGGTCGCCGATGTAGATCGCGAACCGGGCCTTGGCCGCGCGCGAACCGTACTTCAGCGCGTCGTCGAGGACGACGAGGTCCATCGTCGGGAACGGGTAGTGCACCGACAGCTCACCGGGCTCGGTGACGCCCGAGATCCGACCGCTGTACGTCAGGGCGTAGCCGTAGGGCAGGTCCAGGTCCTGCGTGGCAGTCGCCAGTTCACCACTTGCCACTTGCGCCGCCTCCGATCGTCACGCCGTGTGAATCATGCCCGCCGTGCCCGTGATCCTGTGGCTCCTCGGCGGCCCACAGGATGGGCTCGTGGGTCCACGGCTCGGACATCTTGTAGGTAGCCGGGTGCGGTCCCTTGCGGGTCATGAAGATCAACGCCAGGACCACGAACAACAACAGCGGAACCCCTCCGAGGAGGGAATGGGTAAGTGCTGTGCTCACGCGCAAACCGTATCAGCCGCGATGCGCCGGCGCGCCGAGTGTGCCCAGCAAGTCGGGCATCATGCCGCTCCCTCGCCGAGATAGCGCACCCAGGCCGGGTCCAGCTCCTTGATCGTCGACAGCAAGCGCCAGTGCTGCCCCTTCGGCGGCATCGGCACGCACCGCAGTGACCAGCCCAGTTCAGCCAGCAGCCGGTCGGCCTTACGGTGGTTGCACGGTCCACAGGCCGCCACACAGTTCTCCCACGAGTGCTCGCCACCGCGGCTGCGCGGGATCACGTGGTCGACCGTGTCGGCCCGCCCACCGCAGTACGCGCAGCGGAAGCGGTCGCGGTGCATGAGCGCCGCGCGGGTCATCGGGATGCGGGCCCGGTACGGCACCCGGACGAAGGTGCGCAGCCGGATCACCGAGGGCACCACGATCGTGCGGGTGGCCGAGTGGATGACGGGCCCCGCCGGGTCGTCGTGCACGACGTCGGCTTTGCCGCACATCACCATGATCACCGCGCGCCGCAGCGGAAGTGCGGTGAGCGGTTCATAGGTGGAGTTGAGGAGCAGGACGCGACGGCGGCCCCACAAGGACGCATCGGGCGCGGCGGTCGGAAGGATCTCGACGCTGTGGAGGGGGCGATTTGGCACATGGGGTCCCGATGGGCCGGGAATGTGGCCGGTCCGTCGTATATGGCCTTTTTTGCTGTGCGCCATGGAGCCTCCGAGGAGACAGTCCACCACGGATCCCGGCAATACGCACGAAAATTCTTCGGGTGTTCGCAGGTCAGTCCAATGAACATGAGGTGACCAGACCTCCGTGACCGGCCCCGACGGCCTCTCGGGTCACAATGGACCACAATGAGTGACGTGACGCAGGTGCAGCGATCTTTCTACGACGAAGTCGGGGGCCACGAGACATTCGCAGCGATCGTGTCGCGGTTCTACCAACTGGTGCGCGAGGACGAGATCCTGCTGCCGCTGTATCCCGAGGACGACATCGACGGCGCCGAGGAGCGGCTGCGGATGTTCCTTGAGCAGTACTGGGGCGGGCCCAGGACGTACTCCGACCAGCGCGGCCACCCCCGGCTGCGGATGCGGCACGCCCCGTTCCGGATCGGGTACCTCGAGCGGGACGCCTGGCTGCGCTGCATGCACACCGCGGTGGCCTCCATCGATTCGGAGACGCTCGACGACCCGCACCGCCGTGCGCTGCTGGACTACCTGAACATGGCCGCAGACTCGATGGTCAATTCGGCGTTCTGACGTGCGCCGGTGGTGGGCGGACGCGGTTTTCTACCAGGTCTATCCCCGCTCGTTCGCCGACAGCAACGGCGACGGGGTCGGCGATCTCGACGGGGTGACCGCCAGGCTCGACTACCTCGCGGCACTCGGCGTCGACGCCCTGTGGCTCAACCCGGTCATGGTCTCGCCGATGGCCGACCATGGCTACGACGTCGCCGACCCGCGTGATGTCGACCCGCTGTTCGGTGGTCTCGATGCGCTGGACCGTTTGATCGGCGCGGCACACTCCCGGAACATCAAGGTCACCATGGACCTGGTGCCCAACCACACCAGTTCGGCGCACCCGTGGTTCGTCGAGGCGCTGGCGGATCCGCGACGGCGCGACCGCTACATCTTCCGCGACGGCCGCGGCCCCCGCGGTGACGCACCACCCAACAACTGGGTGTCGGTGTTCGGCGGGCCGGCCTGGACGCGTGTCACCGAGCCCGACGGCACACCGGGCCAGTGGTACCTGCACCTGTTCGACCCGGCCCAGCCCGACCTGAACTGGAACCACCCTGAGGTGTTCGAGGATCTGGAGAAGACCCTGCGGTTCTGGCTCGACCGCGGAGTCGACGGGTTCCGCATCGATGTGGCCCACGGCATGGCCAAGCCACCCGAACTGCCCGACATGGCGGTCACCGACACTGCGCTGCTGCGCAACAGCGAGGACGACCCGCGATTCGACAACGACAGCGTGCACGACATCCACCGGTTCATCCGCACGGTGTTGGACGACTATCCCGACGCCGTGGCCGTCGGCGAGGTGTGGGTGCACGGCAACGAACGCTTCGCCAGGTATCTGCGCCCCGATGAGTTGCACCTGGGCTTCAATTTCCGTCTGGTGCAAGCCGATTTCGACGCCGGCGACGTTCACGACGCGATCGACAACGCTATGGCAGCGGCCGACCTCGCCGGGGCGACACCGACGTGGACGCTGTCCAACCACGACGTCGAACGCGAGGTCAGCCGATACGGCGGCGGTGTCCGAGGGTTGGCGCGGGCCCGGGCGATGGCCCTGGTGATGCTGGCCCTGCCGGGCGCGGTGTTCGTCTACAACGGCGAGGAACTCGGGCTGCCCAATGTCGAACTGCCCGATGACGTGCTCCAGGATCCGGTGTGGGAGCGCTCGGGGCACACCGAACGCGGGCGTGACGGGTGCCGGGTGCCGATGCCGTGGTCGGGTGACACACCGCCGTTCGGGTTCTCCACCAGCGCCGACACCTGGCTGCCGATGCCAGCCGAGTGGGCATCGTTGACGGTGCAGCGCCAGCAGACCGATCCGGCGTCGACGCTTGAGTTCTACCGGCGGGCCATCCAGTTACGCTCCAGCCGTACGGAATTCACCGACGGAATCGAACTGGTCACCTCCGATGGACTACTGGCGTTGCGGCGTGAAGGTGGCCTGCTGTGCGTGCTCAACGCGGGCACCGCTGCGGCGCCGTTGCCGCCTGGTGAAGTTCTGCTGACCAGCGCAGAGTTGATCGCTGGCAGTCTGCCGCCGGACGCCGCCGCCTGGCTTACCGGGAGCTGACCGAAAGTCGAGTAGCGAACTACTCATGTGCAGCGCCGCGTCGGCATCGCAGTATCGAGACAGTCACAGAACCGAACTCGATACCACCGGAGGACGACATGGTCGATGCGAACTACGCCAAAATGCTGTGGCTGCAGGCGAACACGGTGCGGGACCACGACGGTGCCGACGAAATTCAGGTCAGCAGGGCTGACGGGGTCATCTTCGAACGGCTCCGGATGAGGCCCGGTGATGTCTATTCGTTCGACGATGACCGCCTGCTGCCATTCAACGGATCCCAAGCTCCCATCGACATCGAATTGTTCGAGGTGGATGAGACCGGGCCGGACGACCGCAGAATCGGGGCGGCGAGGATCACCGCTGCCGAGCTCGGCCGTGGCGAGCGCACCCAGCGAATCGCCGGCGCCGGATCCGTGTACTCCCTCACCTACAAGGTGATCTGACCTCCGGTGAACGACCGGATCCGTTTCAAAACACAAGTACAACAGAAGGATTCATCATGCCTTTGCTCTCGCTGTATTCCAACGACCTTCCCGATTTCTACATCGTCGAACGGAGCGGGCTCGCCGATATCGCCAAGATAGAGACCGACACCGACCGCGGCGACGCCACCTTCGAATGGACCGGGGCCCACCTGCGTATCGGCGAAACCGGCCAACTGCGCCGCGCCGCTGCACCACTCGGCTTCGTCCTGCAGATCGCGACGTTCGACAACTACCGCATTCACGGCAAGTACTTCGACGGCATCATCGACCCCGATGTCAAAGAAGAGGTTCGGGAGGAATCGACCTTCGTCCTGGAGAAGGGCGTCATCGATCCCAACCAGTTCTCGTTCCGGTCGGTGAAGTTCCCGGACCTGTACATCCGGCACCAGAACTTCCAACTCTTCGCGACACCTGTCAACGCCCCGGCCGAACTGCAGGCCGCGACGTTCCGGCCCGCGGCACCCTTGCAACCGGCCAACCCCTAGGGGCACGCTCAGCCCAGGATCAGGGCGGCGCTCTCGCGGCGGCGGTACACCGAACCGAACCGGGCATCGATGCGCAGCCACGACGGGTGTGCGCGGACCCGGACGATCTCCTCTTCGCTCACCTCGTTGCCGGTCTGCGGCAGAAAACCCATGGCGGTCAATGCGAATACACATCGCATGGGCACCCCGACAGCCTCGTCGCCCGAGCTCACCGCGATGACCTCCTGGTCCATCAGAGACGCCGGCGGCCCGTGGGCACTGCCGTGTTCGCGGGCCAGTGCACCGCCCTGCTGAGCCAGGTCGAGCATCACCCGGGCCGGGACGTCGTCGAGATGGACGAATCCGTCCTCGGGCGGCAGACCACCGCGCCAGGCCGAGTCCATCGGGAAGCCGGGGTCGACGTATCCGTCTGCGGCAGAGGACAACCCGGACATCAGGGCGTCGGCTCCCGCGGACAGGTCCGACGGGCGCACCTGACCGGTCACCACTCGGCTGGCCAGCACCTCCAACCCGGTGGCCACCCAGGCCACGGCCGCAGGGGTCCCGGCCCGCTCCCGCAGCCGCACCACCGCGGCGTCGTCCAACCGCAGCGCACGGTCGAGGAACGTCGCGAGATCCTCGCGGTCACGCGGATCGTCGATCCACAGACCGCGCTCGGGTGTGGTCATCGCAGGTGGCTCTCCAGATAGCTGCGCTGCTCGGGTGTCAGGCGTTCCAGCCGTTGCTCGGCGATGTGCACGGCGGCCAGCTGGGTCTCGCCGATCACCGACGGCTTGGAGTCGGGGGCGGCGTGCAGCGAACGCACCTCGTAGCCGATGGTGAAATCCACGGCCCGCACCCGCTTGGACCACATGGTCACCTGCAGCGGTGAGTCCACGAGCCGCAACTGCCCCTTGTAGGCGATGCTGACGTCGGCGATCAGCAGGCCGATGGTCTCGATCGTGGCTCCGAACGGTTCACGCAGAAACGGAATCCGGGCCTCTTCGAGCAGCGTCACCATCGTGGCGTGATTGATGTGCTGGTACATGTCGATGTCCGACCAGCGCACGTGCACCGGCGTTGTAAAACTCACGCAGTCGTTCCCGTTCCACTCGTTCGTGTCATGCTGCGGATCTGCCGCGCCGCCACAGACAGCGTCGCCAGGTCCTGCTCACCATCTTCGTATATCTCGGCCAGCGTGCGGCGAGCGCGGGTCACCCGGGAGCTGTTGGTCAACTCCCACTCGGCGATCTTCTCCTCACCGGTCTCGTTGGGTTCGCCGACGGCGAGCACATCGAAACACAGGGCCCGCAGCGAACCGTAGATGTCGTCACGAATAGCCAGCCGCGCCAACGAATGCCAGCGATCGTCGCGGCTCAGCCGGGAGACCGCAGTGAGCAGCCCGTCAGAGCTGAGGTGGTCCATCAACGCGAAGTAGGCGTCGGCCACTTCGGTGGGCTCACGGTCCACGATGTCGGAGATGTCGATCACGTCGAGCAGGCTGTACTGGTAGAGCCCGGTCGCCACCGCATAGGCCAGGTCGTTGGGCACACCCTGTGCGGCGAACTCCCCGGCTTCTTTGGCCACGATCGCCTTGTCATCCCCGCGCAGCCACTGCGCCATGTCGGGGCGCAGGGCGGCCACCTTCGCGGCGAACCGGTTGATCTCGGCGCCGACGGCCAACGGCTGCGGCCGGTAGTTGAGCAGCCAGCGCCCGGCCCGGTCGACCAGGCGGCGCAGATCGAGGGTCATCCGGTCGGTGACGGACACCGGCACCCCGGCTTCTCCGGCAGCCTGGATCTGGCGCCACACGGCGCCGATCCCGAAGATGGCGTCGGTGGCGACATAACTGCGCACCGCGTCGACCGGACCGACGCCGACGTCCTCGGTGATGCGGTAGGCGTAGCTGATCCCGCTCGTGTCGACGAGATCGTTGACCAGCATGGTGGTGGTGATCTCCCGGCGCAACTGGTGCGACCGGATCTCGCCGGGGAATTGTTCGCGCAGCTTCTCCGGGAAGTACTGCGGTAGCCGGGCGGCGAACACCTCCTGATCGGGCAGATCACTGGCCAGCACGTCGGCTTTGAGCTCGAGCTTGACGTGGGCCATCAGCGTGGCCAATTCCGGTGAGGTCAAACCGATTCCGGCGTCGGCTCGGCGTCGGATCTCCTTCTCCGAGGGCAACGCCTCCAGCTCGCGGTTGAGCCCGCGGTTGGCCACAAATTCTTTGATCATCCGGGCGTGCACCGAAAGCATGCTCGCGGCGTTGGCCCGGCTGGTGCCCATCAGATCGTTCTGGTGCTTGTTGTCGGTCAGCACCAGCGCGCCGACCTCGTCGGTCATCGACAGCAACAGACCCGTTCGTTCCTGCGCGCTGACTTTCTCGGCGGTCACCAGTGAGTCGATCAGGATCTTGATGTTGACCTCGTGGTCCGAGCAGTCGACGCCCGCGGAGTTGTCCAACGCATCGGTGTTGATCCGTCCGCCGGCCAGGTCGAATTCGATCCGCCCCAGCGATGTCACGCCGAGGTTGCCGCCCTCGCCGATCACCTTGGCGCGCACCTCGTTACCGCACACCCGGATCTGGTCGTTGGCGCGATCGCCGACGTCGGCCTCGGTCTCGGCCTTCACGTACGTGCCGATGCCGCCGTTCCACAGCAGGTCCACGGGAGCCTTGAGGATGGACTTCATCAGCGCCGGCGGCGTGAGTTCCTCGATGTCGTCGTCGATCCCGAGTGCCGCCCGGGCCTGCGGGCTGATCGGGATGGACTTCTGCTGACGGCTGTAGACGCCGCCGCCCTCGCTGATCAGCGTGGCGTCGTAGTCTTCCCAACTGGACCGTGGCAGCTCGAACAGGCGCTTGCGTTCCACCCACGATGCGGCGGCGTCGGGGTTGGGATCGACGAAGATGTGCCGATGGTCGAAGGCCGCGATCAGCCGGATGTGCTTGGAGAGCAACATGCCGTTGCCGAACACGTCGCCGCTCATGTCGCCGACGCCGACGACGGTGAAGTCCTGGCTCTGGGTGTCCACCCCCATCTCGCGGAAGTGCCGTTTCACCGACTCCCAGGCGCCCTTGGCGGTGATGCCCATGGCCTTGTGGTCGTACCCGATGGAACCGCCGGAGGCGAACGCGTCACCCAGCCAGAACCCGTAGGACTTGGCGACTTCGTTGGCGATGTCGGAGAACGTGGCCGTGCCCTTGTCGGCCGCGACCACCAGATAGGCATCCTCCCCGTCACGGCGCACCACCTGCGGTGGCGTGACGACGGCGCCGGTCCCCTTGTCGACATTGTCGGTCACGTCGAGCAACCCGGAGATGAAAAGTTGGTAGCAGGCAACGCCTTCGGCGCGGGTGGCATCCCGGTCGACGGCAGCGTCGCCGGTCGGCTCAGGCGGCCGTTTGACCACGAACCCACCCTTGGCGCCGACCGGCACGATGACGGCGTTCTTCACGGCCTGCGCCTTGACCAGACCGAGGATCTCGGTGCGGAAATCTTCGCGACGGTCCGACCAGCGCAACCCGCCGCGGGCCACGAACCCGAACCGCAGGTGCACGCCCTCCACCCGGGGCGAGTACACGAAGATCTCAAACTTTGGCCGCGGCAGCGGCAGCTCGTTGATCAGGCCGGGGTTGAGCTTCATCGCCACGACACCGCGTTGCCGCGCTGAATTCGGGTCCTGCACAAAATAGTTGGTGCGCAGCGTGGCCTGGATCAGGGTGGCGAAGGCACGCAGTACCCGGTCGGTGTCCAGACTCACCAGGGCGTCGATGTCTTCGGCCACCGCCGCGGCGGCTCCCTGTGCGTCGCGGGTCCCCGAGGTGTCCTCGGACGGATCGAACAGCGCCTCGAACAGCTGCAGCAGCGACTGTGTGGTGTGCGGATTCTCGTTGACCACCGATTCGATGTGCGACTGACTGTACGGAAAACCGGCCTGGCGCAGGTATTTCGCGTAGGCGCGCAGGATCACGACCTGCTGCCAGGTCAGGCCCGCGCGCAACACCAGTTCGTTGAACCGGTCCACCTCGACCCAGCCGTTCCAGATCGCGGTCACCGCATCGGCGAATCGCTGGGCCGTGGCCTCACGCGAGGCCGCATCGGGCGGCGCGGGCAGACTGCGCTGTCGGGCGACCTTGAACTGGTAGATCCAGACCGGCAGACCGTCGGCCCGGGTCACCGAGTAGGGACGTTCTTCGAGGACCACGACGCCCATCGACTGCAGCATCGGCAGGAGCTCGCTCAGCGAGGCCGACTGACCGCCCAGGTACCAGGTGAGCTGGGCGAGGCCGTCGTCCCCACCTTCCTTGAACACCAGCTTGACTGAATTATCCTGCAGCGCTTCGATGATCGCGATGTCAGCGATGGCATCCGCCGGAGCAACGGCTTGCTTGTAGTCCTCCGGAAAGGCCGAGGCATAGTGCTCGACGGCGGCCGGGGTGAGCGCCGCGTGTGCCGCGGCGCTGGTCATGCGGTCACCCCAGTTGCGGGTGGCCTCGGTCAGTAGGTTCTGGATGCGGTTCTCGTTCTCGGTGGAGGTGTCCACAGCGTGCGAGACCGCACCGTCGGGCAGGCGCACGATGAAATGAACTACCGCCCAAGGTGATTCACTGACACGAGCCGAGTAGTCGATGCTCTCCCCGCCGAGTTCGCGCACCAGGATGTCCTGCATCTCCAGCCGCACCCCGGTGGTGTAGCGGTCGCGCGGCAGGTACACCAGGCAGGACACGAAGTGCGCCAACTGATCCGCGCGCAGGAACAGCAGGGTACGGCGGCGCGACCCGAGGTCGACCACGGTCAGCGCCATGTCCAACAGCTGTTTGGAACTCAACGCGAACAGTTCGGGGCGCGGGATGGTCTGGACGATGTCACGCAGCAGCTGCGCCGGGTGGCTGGGGTCGCGCCGGGCCATGGCCAGCGCCTCCTCGACACGCCGCGAGATCAACGGGATATCCAGCACATTGGCGTTCAACGCGGCCATGGTGAAGAGGCCGACAAAGCGATGCTCTGTAGCAATGACATCACTCCGCCCGCCGGAGCTCTCGCGGACGACGACGATGTACGGATTGGCCCCATAGCGCACATAGCTCGGCATGGTCGCCTGCGCCAGGACCATCAGGTCCTCGTCGGCGGTCAGCGGCGGGAGCACATCCTCGCGCAGCTTGAGCACACCGAGCCGGCTGGCCGGATCGACCGAGGCCCGCCCGTCGCTGATCGCACACTGCTGGTAGCCCAGCAGCACGAAATGTCCGTCGGACAGCCAGCGCAGGAGTGCGGCGACGTCCCTGCGGTCGGCATTGGGGAACCGGCCATCGACGTCGGTGGCCACATCGTTTGCCAGGGCATGCAGTGCGGCGCCCATCGCCGCGGAGTCCAGCCCGATCTGGCGGGCGTCGGCGAGTACCCCGGGCAGCAACCGGACCACCTCGGTGAGCGCGGGCCCGTCGGCCGCCCCGATCACGGGGACCAGGATCCAGCACTCGTCGACGCCGTCACCTCCGGTGGCCTCGGCCGCAGGCTGGAAGTCCAGCAACGCGCCGTCGGCATCGCGGCGCACCCGAAAGACCGGGTTCATGATGGCCGGGTACGCGATGCCGTTGCGGTGCAACAGCACTGTCACCGAGTCCACCAACATCGCCGCCTGATCGGTGACGATCTGCAGGGCCGGGCCCGTATCGGCATCACCCGGATACACCTCGACCTTCGTCTCCCCCGGTGCGCGGCGGCTACCCAGCGCGTACTGGGCAGCCACTACAGCATCGGGGAAGCCGTCGGAGACCAGACGCTCGGCAATGCCGGCGGCCTGCGGACCGGTGGCGGCGATTCCAGGTGCATCGACCTGAGGAGCCCGGTAGGTGGACAGGAAAGCCAGCGCGAGGCGGTGGATCACCTCGGGCGGCGTCTGCACGTCCGCCAACCCGCTAATCCCCTGCCCTGAACCAGCTCCCGGTTCGGTCGCCATACGGATCACTCCTGACTCGCGCCCACACACCGGCATCGGTGCGTAGCTGCGACACTAGTAGCGTCACCGAACCTGCAACGAGGTTTATCCCGTCACGGGTCAGTCCCGGGTCAGTCTCCGGTGGGTCACCCGGTGCGGACGTGCCGCTTCGGCACCGAGACGTTGGATCTTGTTCTCCTCGTAGGCACCGAAGTTGCCCTCGAACCAGAACCACTTGGCCTCGTTGTCGTCGTCGCCCTCCCACGCCAGGATGTGCGTGCAGGTGCGATCCAGGAACCAACGGTCGTGGCTGATCACCACGGCGCAGCCGGGGAACTGCTCCAGCGCGTTCTCCAGTGAGGACAACGTCTCGACGTCGAGGTCGTTGGTCGGCTCGTCGAGCAGGATCAGGTTGCCGCCCTCTTTGAGGGTCAGAGCGAGGTTGAGCCGGTTGCGCTCACCGCCGGACAGCACACCTGCGGGCTTCTGCTGATCCGGGCCCTTGAACCCGAACGCCGACACGTAGGCGCGCGACGGGATCTCGTTCTGCCCGACCTCGATGTAGTCGAGCTTGTCCGAGACCACTTCCCAGACCGACTTCTTGGGGTCGATGCCGGCACGGCTCTGGTCGACGTAGGACAGCTTGACCGTGTCGCCGACCTTGACGGTGCCGCTGTCGGGCTGTTCCAACCCGACGATGGTCTTGAACAGTGTGGTCTTGCCGACGCCGTTGGGGCCGATGACGCCGACGATGCCGTTGCGCGGCAGCGTGAAGGACAGGTCCTTGATCAGCGTGCGACCCTCGAAGCCCTTGTCCAGGTGCTCGACCTCGACCACGACGTTGCCCAGCCGCGGCGGCGTTGGGATCTGGATCTCCTCGAAGTCGAGCTTCCGCGTCTTCTCGGCTTCGGCGACCATCTCCTCGTACCGGCCGAGGCGGGCCTTGTTCTTCGCCTGACGGGCCTTGGCGCCCGAGCGGACCCAGGCCAGCTCGTCCTTGAGCCGCTTCTGCAGCTTCTGGTCCTTCTTGCCCTGGACTTCGAGGCGCTCGGCCTTCTTCTCCAGGTAGGTCGAGTAGTTGCCCTCGTACGGGTAGGCCCGGCCGCGGTCGAGCTCGAGGATCCACTCGGCAACGTTGTCCAGGAAGTACCGGTCGTGGGTGACGGCCAGGATGGCGCCCTTGTAGCCGGCCAGGTGCTGCTCGAGCCACAGCACACTCTCGGCGTCGAGATGGTTGGTGGGCTCGTCGAGCAGCAGCAGGTCCGGCTTGGACAGCAGCAGCTTGCACAGGGCCACGCGGCGACGCTCACCACCGGAGAGGTGGGTGACCGGCTCGTCGGGCGGCGGGCAGCGCAGCGCGTCCATGGCCTGCTCGAGCTGGGAGTCGATGTCCCAGGCGTCGGCGGCGTCGAGCTCTTCCTGCAGGTGGCCCATCTCTTCCATGAGCTCATCGGTGTAATCGGTGGCCATCAGCTCGGCGACCTCGTTGTACCGGTTGAGCTTGGCCTTGACGGCCACACCGGCCTCGACGTTCTCACGGACCGTCTTGGTTTCGTCGAGTTGCGGCTCCTGCATCAAGATGCCGACGGAGGCGCCGGGCGCGAGCAGCGCATCGCCGTTGTTGGCGTGGTCGATGCCGGCCATGATCTTCAGCACACTCGACTTACCAGCCCCGTTGGGACCGACGACGCCGATCTTCGCGCCGGGCAGGAAGTTCAGGCTGACGTCGTCAAGGATGACCTTGTCGCCGTGCGCCTTGCGAACCTTGCGCATCGTGTAGATGAATTCGGCCATGCCGTGATGTGCCTTTCTGAAACTCTTCGGGGATATCGGATGGGCGCTTGCGCGGAGGGTGCGTCAAGCCCAACTCACTCGCGCCCATCCTATGCGTGACCGAAACCCGCTAAGCCGACAGTGGCAGCTCACCCTCGTCGGGCTCGGTTTCCCCGTCGTGGGCGTCGACGGGTTCGGGCTCGAGTACCGGTCCGACCGCCGGTTTCGGCAACGGCGCCACCCTGGCCGTGCAACGCGACAGATCGGGCCCGACCGCGGTGGCGCGCACCTCGATCGAGGACCGGCGCACACCCTCTTTGTCCTCGTACTCATCGGTGTGGACATGCCCGACCACGATCACGGCGTCGCCCTTCATCAGCGAGGCGCTGGTGCCCGTGGCGAGATTTCCCCAGCAGTTGACCGTGACGTAGAGCGAGTTGCCGTGCTCCCAGTTGCCGTCAGGCATGCGGCGCCGCGAATTGCTGGCCACCCGGAACTTGTACAGCTCCTGGTCGCCGAATCGCCGCCGGACCGGGTCGGTGATGATGTTGCCCACGATGGTGAACGGGGTCTCGAACATTTTTCTGGTTCCTTTCGCTTCATCGATGCCGGTGGCCGGCGCCGCAGCGTCGACCGCCTGACACAGCCATTGACCGTCGGCACCCCGACAGGAGACACGCAGAGGCACCGCCGGGGGCCGTCGGCTGTGGATGAAACGCAGGCTGGGGATGAATCCCCGGAAGTCCTATCCGGACGGGTGGTCACGGCGCGCCATCTCGGCGAGCATGGCGTTGTAGGCCGCCAGATCGGCGTCGTCATCGCGGTCCGCGGCCCGGTCCAACCGCTTGGCGGTGCGTTGATCGCTGCGCCGCCACTGGATCAGCAGCGCCAGCATCACGATCACCAGCGGGACTTCCCCGGCCGCCCAGGCGATGCCGCCGCCGAGGTGCTGGTCGCCGATCAGGTCGGTATGCCACGGCAATTGCAGTGACCGGTAGAAGCTTTCGCCCAGCACGGTCTGCATGCCCATCATCACCACACCGAAGAAGGCGTGCAGCGGCAGCGAGGCGAACACCATCCCGATCTTGACCAGGTGCGGGACCGGCCTCGGGGTGGGGTCCACACCGATGACCACCCAGTAGAAGAGGTAACCCGACAGCAGGAAGTGCACGTTCATCAGGATGTGCGCGGCGTGGTTGCTGACCGCGGCGTCGAATATGCCGCCGAAGTACAGACCGTAGAAACCGGCCACGAACAGCACGGTCGCGACGACGGGCTGGGTCAGGAACTGTGACACCTTGGAATGCAGAGCCGCGAGCAGCCATTCCCGCGGGCCGGGCGGCGATCCGCGGCCCACAGCGGGTAGCGCCCGCAGTGCCAGGGTCACCGGGGCGCCGAGCACCAGCAGAACGGGTACCAGCATCGACAGCAGCATGTGGGCGATCATGTGCATGCTGAACATCGCCGGCATGTAGCGGCCGAGCCCCGACGAGGTGGTGAACAGCAGCGCCGCGCAGCCCAGCAGCCAGGCGAACGTTCGGCCCACCGGCCAGGCGTCACCGCGTCGCCGCAGCCGGTACACCGCGGCCAGGTATGCCACCGCCGCGATGATCGCCGCCGTCCCGAACAGCAGGTCAAACCGCCAGTCGAACAGCACCCGCGCGACCGTCGGCGGCCCGGCGAAGTCGTATCCGATCGCGACCTCGGTGGGGCTGGGAATTCTCGGCTCGGGCGGCGGCGGGGTACGGCCCAGGCCGACGGCGATACCGAACGTGACCCCGAACAGCGCGGCCTCGGTCAGCGCCAACCGGATCAGCGGTGTGCGTGCGCCGGGATCGGTGGCCAGGGCGGTCAGACTGACCCGGCGCTGTCGCCAGCCCAACACACCGAGGAGACTCAGCGCGACGATCTTGCCCACCAGCAGCCAGCCGTAGTTGGTGCGCACCAGATCGGGGAGCTGGATCCGCACCAGCGCGTTGAGCACGCCGCTGATGGCCATCGCGACGAAACACCACAGCGCCAGCGCCGAGAAGCGTCGCGCGGCCAGGGCGGTGTTGCAGCCGTCAGAGGCGGCCCCGCCCCCGGCCCGGATGGCGTGGGCCAACAATGCCAGCAGACCGCCGGCCCACAGCGCGGCCGCCACCAGGTGGATGAACAGGCTGTTGGTGGCCAGATCGTGGGCGCCGCCGGCCGACGAGTGCCCGGTCAGGACCAGCGGCATCAGCGTGAGCAGGGATCCGGCCAGCAGCACCGGTGTCCAACCCCACCGCAGCACCGGCAGGCTTGCGATGGTGACACCGGCGGCCAGGATCGCCGTCCAGCGCCAGGCTGCGGAGACGTCGACCAGACTCGCGGCCGACCATACGTCCACCGGGCCGAGGTGATCGAGCAATGGCTGGCCGGACACGTCGGAGACGGTCAGCGGAACCAGCAGCGCGGCGCACACCGTCCACACGCCCGAGGCGGCCGTACCGAGCCGCAGCGCCCGGTATCCGGCCACGTCGAGCACGCCGTTGGTCTGGGGTGCCACCAGGAACGCGGCGAACAGGAAGGACCCGACCGCGACGACGGCGGCAATCTCGCCGGCGGCCCGGACGAAGGGCAGTCCGTAGGTGGTGACGGGGCCGGGATCGGGCAGGCCGGTGGCGGTCAGGGCGTCGGCGAGCGACAGCGCCCCGATGCCTGCGGCCACTGCCCCGGCCAGCAGCCCCACGCCGACCAGCACAGGCCACACCACGCTGCTGCGCACGCTGGATGCGGTCACCTGGCCGGCAGAAGTCATGGTCCAAGGGTATGGCGTGGGTGCCACCACACCTCCGTCGCCAGACGAAACGTGACTCCGGCGGCTAGTCCGACGGGTCCGACTCGGCGCGCCGTTGCTTGTCCCGGTAGTAGAACTGCTCACGGGCGATCTCGTCGACCTTGTCCATATCGGTGACGATCCCGCGTAGTTCATCGCGGAACGCGTTGCGGCGTTCTTGCAGATCCGGACCGCTGGCCAGCAGGTTCTGATCGGCTGCCACCTGCCGCGCCGTGGCGAACAGCAACGCCGACACGGACTCGTTGCTGCCGACCCGACCTTGGGCGACGTACTGCCGTCCCACACCCAGCGCGCGCTTGGTCAGATCCCGCTCACCGATCTCGGCCGGTGCGTCGCGCAGCACGTCGGCGACGATCCCGTAGGCCTCGAAGAACGGACGCAGCATGGCGCCCACCAACAGCGGTCGCTTGCTGCGCAACATCTGATAGATCTCGTCACCCCCGGCGGAGACCTTCGCTTCCCAGCCTCCGGCCGCCTGCCCTTCGGGCGTGCGGTCGTACCACGACAGCTCCTCGGCGACGTTGTCGCGGAACGCCGCCGAATCGGCGAAGTAGAAGTCGAACTTGAGCAGGTCACGCAGCCGCATCACCTGGTCCCAGAACGCCTGCAGCGGATCGGTCGCCGCACGGGCCGAGTACGCCAGGGCCAGCTCCACGATCGAGGTCTCCTGGAAGGCATGGATCAGGGAGTTGCGGTAGAACGCCGCCTCCAGTTCGTCCTCGGGGGCGATCCGCCACACCGGCTCGCGCCCGCTGTCCACCAGCGTCACCGGATGCCCGCCGGAGAGCGCATCGACGGCCGAACGCACGCCCTCGGCGGTCCGTAGCCGCAGCGCACTGTTGGTCATCGGGGTGTTCTTACGTTCCAGGTAATCCAGTGAGTCCTGCAGCGTGTGGTGCAGTTGATCGAGGGTCAGGGCGACACCACGGGCGCCCAGCAGCAGCGCCGAGACCAGGTTGGTCGCGTTGACGGGGGTGACCCGCAGAATCCGCCAGGCCACTTCGAAGGCCATCTTCTGCATGGCCAGGCGTTTGGCTGCCTCGTCGTGGGCCATCTCACCGTTCGGCTCACCGAGGTGTTCGCGCATGGAAACCGCCTCGGGGAAGCGGACATAGATCTTGCCGTAGTTGCGTTCGCCCTGCGCCTTGATGAAGTTGTACAGCCAGCTCAGACCCTCGGGGGTCTTCTCGCCACCCCGGGCGTATGCGGCGTACTCGGCGGTCTCGTGCAGCTGGTCGAAACTGATCGACACCGGTTGCAGCAGGATGTCCTCACTGCGGCCGTCGAGATAGGCGTTGGCGACGTAGGCGAGCAGTCCGAGCTTGGGCGGCAACATCTTTCCGGTTCGGGACCGGGTGCCCTCGATGGACCAGTTCAGGTTGAACCGCTTCTCCACGATGTAGCCGACGTACTGCCGCAGCACGTACTTGTACAGCGGGTCGTCGAGCTTGCGACGCAGGAAGATGACACCGGAATGCCGGAACAACGGACCCATCAGGCCGAACGAGAGGTTTATCCCGGCGAACGTGTACACCGGGGGAAGCCGGTTCTCCTGCATGGCCACCGGGACGATGACTCCGTCGAGATACGACCGGTGGGAGAACAGCAACACCGCCGGATGCTGTTCCAGGGCATGGCGCATCGACTCGATCTCGGAACGGTCGTAGTCGATACGAGGATCGAAGCCACGACTGAAGATGGCCCGGCCCATTGTCGGGATCAGGTCCACCGAGAACCGGCTCCACCCCGTGGAGAGCTCGTCGAGCATCTCCCCGGCCTTCTCCACCGTCGCCCCCGGAATCTGCTCCAGGCCTTGACGGAATCGCGCCGAGTCCAGCATCTCCGGCTTGACCAGACGCGGCGACTTGTACTCGGGGCCGAGCAGCCGAAGCTCCACCCGCTCGATCGCCAGTACCGCCCGCCGAAGGACGAATCGGGCGAATTCCCTGGGGTTTTCGGCGACCGTGGTCTCGCTCCACTGCTTGCGCAGTTCCGATACCTTGGCCGGTTCACCGGCGACGATCCGGGCGCGCGACGGGTCCTTGCGCAGGATGCGCCGCTGCAGTACCTCCGGCGGCCGGTAGGTGTCGCGGCCGGAGATCAACCCCACCACCTTCAACCGGGTGGGTAACCCGCCGGGCACCCAGAACACCCGGACCGGAACCACCAGCCGGTCCTCGTCCGATTCCAGCTCCTCGACCAAGCGGGCCACCGCCCCGGGGGCGGGTTCGTCGGTGGCCGGCAGCTGCAGTACCTCGACGGTCGTGTCGGGATGTTCACGCCGCTGTGTCTTGAGCCAGTCGTTGAGCAGTTCGAGCTCGGCCGGTGACGACGCCGATGCGAGCACCAGCGCGTCGTCGGTGGTGCTGAAGCTGGGGTAATCGTCGATACCCGTGGTCACGGTCGGCCCTTGGGAGTCGACCGTGAGGACGAGCCGGAGGGTGAGGTATCCGGTTCGGGGGCAGCCTTTTTCGCGGACGCTTTCTTCGCGGGAGCTTTCTTCGCCGGTGCCTTCTTGGCCGCCCGGCGTGGAGCGGCCTTCGCCACCGGCGTCCGGGTGTAGATGTCGAAGGTGGGCAGCTCGTCGTCCGGCCAGGATCTCAGGGTGTCGAGATAGATCTCGCGGACCTCGGCGATGCGGTCGGAGATGTTCTCGACGGTCCAGTCGTCCACCGAGATCGGCGGATACACCGCGACGTCCACCTTGCCCGGGTTGAATGTGCTGGAATCGCGGGCCGCGATCACCTCGGCGTTGCGGATCACGATCGGCACGATGGGCACACCCGCGGCCATGGCGATGCGGAACGGCCCCTTCTTGAACGGTCCCACCTCGGTGGTGTCCAGCCGGGTGCCCTCGGGGGCGATCAGGATCGAGAGACCCTTGCGGGCAAGCTCTTCCACGCGGTGCAGGCTTTCGACGGCCTTCTCCGGGTCGTCGCGGTCGATGAATGCCGCATCCATGACCTTCCCGAGTGGACCCATCAGCGGGTTGCGCTCGAGCTCCTTCTTCCCGACGCCGGTGAAGTCCACGCCGACCAGCCGGCCCGCGATCATCGGGTCGGCCTGATTGCGGTGGTTGAAGATGAAGACCGCGGGGCGTTGCGCGGTCAGATTCTCCTCGCCGAGGACGTTGAGCTCGATGCCCGTGGTGAGCATGAGCAGCTTGCTCCAGTTCGAGGTGAAGAAGTTGACCCCGGTGCGCTTGTTGCGGGTCAACAACCCGAGTCCGATCGCGCCGGCGGCGACAGTCGGGATGGTGGCCAGGCTGGCGAGCGTCCGCAGTTGCGAGACCGGGCTGCTGCCGCTGCGGCTGCTGAACTTCAGCACCGGCCAGCCACGCTTGGCGGCGACGGCGGCCAGCTTGCCTGCCGGATTCGTCGGCCGCGGATGGCCCACCAGATACATCAGGGCGACGTCCTCGTCGCCGTCGGCGTAGAAGTAACTCTTGGTCAGGTCCACTCCGTTGGCGGACGAGAAGTTCTGCACCGCGCGGGCTTTGCCGGCACCCCAGATGACCGGTCTCTCGACTTCGCCGGTGATCAGGCCGTCCTCGTCGGTCTCGAACTTGTTGCACAGCACGTTGTCGATGCCGAGAAAGCGGGCCACCGGCTCCACTTGAACCGTCAGCGCCGAGGAACTCAGCACCACGGTGTGGCCACGGGCCATGTGCGCACGCACCATGGCCCGCATCTCCGGGTACATGCGTCCCTGCACATGCTGGACGAACAACCGCTCGCCCAGCTCGTCGAGATCGCTGAGCGAGTTGCCCCGCAGCATCCGGGCGCCCTTACCGATCAGGTCCTCGAACTCGGAACGCCCGAGCTGGTGGTTGAGCCCGGCCTGCACCATCCCGATGAACTCACCGACGCCCATCTGACCGCGGCGCAACCGGTCCCGGGTCATGATCACTCCGGTGAAGCCGGCCACCAGCGTCCCGTCCAGGTCGAAGAACGCGCCGATCTCCGGACCCTCGGGGCTGCCCTCGATCTCGGCCAGGGTGCCGGGCAGCCGCATCTGCTTGGTAACGCGGGGCTCCGGGGACGGGTCTTTCGAAGTCACTGTGCCGCACTCCCGTTCGTCGCCGAAGTGTCATCACTGAACGAGGCCGGCTCCGCGCGGCCGTCGCCGCCGAGCGCCAGCACCTCGTCGAATCCCGCGAGCAGGCACCGGGCGAACAGCTGGTCGTCGGTGATGGCGGCGCGGTCGTAGCGGGCGGTGACCGTGATGTACCCGGACCTCGAGATCAGCACCACCATCATCGCGACGCCGGGCAGCGGGCCTATTCCGTAGTGGCGCAGGATCTTTGCCCCGGCGATGAAGGTGTCCCCCGGCCAGACCGGGACATTGCTGGCCTGCACGTCGGAGTTCACGACCGAACCGGCCACCGTCTCCAGTACGGCATCGGGCAGCAGGCTCAGCACGGGTGCGACCGCGCCGACCACGTCGATGGCGCGCTCCTCGCGCTTGCTCGTCATCTGCGACCGGACCGCCTTGATCCGGGTCTCCGGGTCGACGATTCCGACAGGCGCGGCGAGGTTGATCCCGGCGAAGCGGTTGCCGCCCGCCGGGTCGTCCTGCGAGCGCAGGTTGACCGGTACGGCCATGGGCAGCGTCTCGATCGAGATGCCTTTGGCGTCGTGATAGAGCCTCAGTGCGCCGCACAGCCCGGCCAGGTAGGCATCGTTGATCGAACCGCCGGCGGCCTTGGCTGCCCGGTGCAGGTCGGAGAACGGAATGTCGATCGCCTCCGTGCGCGACGACAGGCTTCGGCGGCGCAGCAGCGGCGAGGGGTGTGCGGCCGGCCCCATCACCCGAGTGCCGGACATCGCGTAGTCGACCACCCCACTGACCGCCGAGACCGGGTCGCGCACCACCTTGGTCACCGTCCGGGCCGCCTGTCCGAGCACGCCGAGCACGCCGCCGGCGATCGATCCGGGGAGCCGGTTGATGCCCTCCCGCATCAGGTCGTTGGGCGACAGGTCCTGCGGGATGGGTAACGGTGCAGCGGCGGCCGGTTCGGGATCACGCTCGAGGTCGTAGATGTTGGCGAACATCTCGACCATCCCGACACCGTCGGACACCGCGTGGCTCAGATGGAGAATGGTCGCCGCCCGGCCATCGGGCAGCCCTTCGACCAAGGTGGCGTTCCACAACGGCCGGTTGATGTCCATCGGCGACTGCAGCGCAACCTCGGCCAGATCGAACACGTCGCGCAACGTGCCGGGAGCAGGGACCCGCACCCGTCGCACGTGGTAGTCGAGATTGAAGTCGGGGTCGACGACCCAGCGCGGAGCGGCCGTCGGCAGGGTGGGCATGACGACCTTCTGGCGCAGCCGCAGAACCTTGCGCGACGCGTGATCCAGACGGGCCCGGAAACGGTCCCAATCCGGTGTGGTGTCGAGGATCTCGACGCCGAGGATCCCGGACCGGGTGCGCGGGTTTGCCTCTCCCCGATGCAACAGCTGATCGACTGCGCTCAGTTCTTCGGGCAGTCCCGCCGCGTCCAACTCCGGCACGTCGCTCATCGCGTGGTCCCTCTCCCCTCCCCATGGCGGCCAATGCAGCGTCCACGCTAGTCCGCCACCGGCCCCGTGGGTCCGCTTTGCCGGGCGTCCGTGGCGCGTCACCGCCCCTTCACGCCGAAGTACGGGTTTCGCCGATCGGCGGGAGGCGTTTGTCCGGTAGGTCACGAAACGAGGCGGCCGTCAGAATCCGTTTCTGCTGACCGTTCTTGGTCGGCGTGATCCGGAGATTGACGGAGACGCCGTGATCGGTGGGCCGGATGTAGTAGCACTCGTCGGGGTCCGGGCAGTAGATGCAGATGAGGTCGATCGCGTCCTTGTCGATCGGCGTGCTGTGCGCGCCACGGCGATCGGCCCAGGTGGACCGGAAGTTGAGTCTGACCGGAACAGCACGTAAAAACCCATGCCAACCAGGTCGGCGTGCGCCTTGGCGACGCCGAGGTCGCCTTTGTCTTTGGTGTGATGTCGACCCACTTACTCGCCCGTTTCATCGGTTGCGGTTCGAGCAGCCCACGTGGTGCATATCCGTTTCGGTAACGACACCCAACGCGGTGTAAATTGTGGTGGTCCGACTTGCCCCCGTGGCGCAACGGATAGCGCATCCGGTTTCTACCCGGTCGGTTGCAGGTTCGAATCCTGTCGGGGGTGCCACGTCTCGTTCGTTTGACGTGTGCTTCTCATTCTTGAGCGCACGATACCCCGCACATCCGACAACTCCATGTCGGTCGAGTGCTCGCTCAATACAACTCGCTCGATACAAAAGGCGAGCCTGAATCTCACGCAGCTCGTCTGATTAGCGGACGCGCTCGGCAGCATGCTCGCTTCGACGCAGGGGCCTTCAACGTTGCCGCCTACTCGGCGGATATGACCGAGAACCACTTTCCATCTGTGTGACGTCGGCTGATGGTTGACACTTGTCTCGGTTGATCCTTGACGCGGCACGAAGCCCAATCTCCACAAGCTGAAGATTGACGTGCATTAAGGTCTGTCTGTCCTGGTACCCGACAGTTCGGAGACGACATGAGCACCTATCGGACGATCGTTGTCGGGACCGACGGCTCCGACTCGTCGCTACGTGCGGTCCACCGCGCCGCCGAGATCGCCACGCAGGAGAACGCGAAGCTGATCATCGCGAGCGCTCATCAGCCCGTGGCCGAAAAGGGCGGCTGGTCGCGACCACCGTCGCCCGATCATGTGGTCGATACCCGTGCGGAGGACAGCCTCAAGAGCGAGGGCTACCGGATGCACGGCGCTGCCCCGGTCTACGAGATCCTCCAGGTGGCGCGCGACCGGGCCAAGGCCGCCGGTGCCGGGGACATCGTCGAGCGGGCGGTCGAGGGTGCGCCGGTCGACGCCCTGGTGAGACTCGCCAAAGATGTCGACGCGGATCTGATCGTCGTCGGCGACATCGGGCTGGACTCGGTCGCCGGGCGCCTGTTGGGCTCGGTGCCTGCGACCATTGCTCGTCGAGTGAAGATCGACATTCTCATCGTCCACACCGCGAACTAGGACTCCTCGCCTACATCGCCACCCACATCAGCTGGTCGTCGTCGGCGACGACGGTGCCTGCGGTCGGGGCGGCGAAGTGGGTGCCGAGCAGCAGGGCCTGTTCGCCGGCGACGCTCTGCAGTAGCCGGGCGCGGGTCACCGCAGCCGCGTCCGGATCGTCGTCGGGCAGCGCCTGTACGTCCGGATGCGTGATCTGCAGCGGATGGTGGATGACGTCCCCACTGATCACCGCCACCTCGCCGCCGGATTCGAGCCGCACCGCGGTGTGCCCCGGGGTGTGACCGGGCGTCGCGATCAGCCGGATCTCGTCGGTGATGGCGTGGTCCATCTCGGTGAGCCGCAGGACATCGTGTGCGACAAGCGGTTCGACGGTCTCGTCGGCCGCGCGGTTCGGCGCCGAGGAATGGCGCCACGACGTGTACTCGTCGGCGGTGAGGAGGTAGGTCGCGTTCGGATAGGTGGGGATCCAGGCGCCGTCGTGCCGGGTCGTGTGGCGTCCGGCATGGTCGAGGTGCAGATGGGTGCAGACGACGGTGGTCACGTCGTCGGGGGTGAATCCGACTGTGGCCAGCGACTGTCGGTACTGGTCGGGGTCGATGGGGATTTGGTAGGGCAGGTCGTGGCCTTCGCCGAAGCAGCAGTCGACCACGACGAGATCCTCACCAGATTCGATGAAGAACGACTGGATGGCCACCAGCAGATTGCCGGCGTCGTCGACGTAGTGGGGATGTAACCAGCGCGGGAGTTCCGCCGGCAGCCCGCGAAACACCCGGTCAGGCCGGGTCGGCACCACCGTCTCCAGGACGGAATGAACTGTCAGCGTGCCGATGGTCCACTTCTGCATGGCTCACCGTATGAGACAAATCATTTGGATACAAGGCTCGGCGTGGCCGCCTGAACGGTCGGTCATCTGGCACACTCGGATGCGTGGCGCAGCCAAACGTCCGGTTCCAGCGACTCGCCGAACAGGTCGCCGACCAGTTGCGGCGCCAGATCCTCACCGGGGAACTACCCGACGGCAGCATCCTGCCCAAGGAGGACGAACTTCTGGTCGAGTACCCGATCAGCAAGCCGTCCCTACGCGAGGCGATGCGCATCCTCGAGGCCGAGGGGCTGCTGACGGTACGACGCGGCAAGCTCGGCGGTGCCGTGGTTCACCGGCCCGATTCCGCAAACCTGGCCTACACCATGGGGCTGGTGCTGGGCGCCGGGCAGGTCGGGCTCGCCGATGTGGGTACCGCGCTGCTGCAGGTCGAGCCGGCCTGCGCCGCACTCTGCGCCCAACGCGCCGACCGGAAACGCACCGTCGTCCCGATTCTCCGTGAGCTACACGAAGAATCGGTCAGGTCCGTGTCAGATCTGCTGCAGGCCACCTCGGCGAGTCGGCGTTATCACGAGGCGCTGGTGCGCCACTGCGGCAACGAGACGATGATCATCCTGGCGGGCGCCTTGGAGGCTTTGTGGTCCGCCCATGAGCAAAACTGGTCGGCCCAGGTGACGGATCACTCGACGGTGCCGGTCGAGGAACGCAGAGCGGTCCTGGAAGATCACCGTCAGGTGATCGACGCGATCGATGTGGGCGACGCGCAACGGGCCCGCGATCTGGCCGCGGCGCATCTGGTCAGTGCCCAGCAGTACCCGGGTGTCGACGGCATCGTCGATCCGACGATGGTGCGCACCTGGGCGCAGTCGAGTCCGCGGCGACCGTGAGCGGGGCCGCCCCGTGCGACCGTTGACAGCGGTTCTTATTTTCATATGATTTGGTGATGAAGGCTGGCGACGCCGCGCATGCTGCCGACGCAGCCCACTACCGCACGGCCGGATGGTGGTCGGACCGCACACTCTCGCAGACCGTGCGCGAACACGCCCTCGCCCATCCCGACAAGCCGGCCTATGTCGACTACCCCAACACCACGTTCACCTGGCGCGAATTCGACCGTGCCGCATCGCTACTCGCTGCCCAACTGGCCGGCCTTGGCGTCACGCTCGGTGATCGCGTCGCGGTCTGGCACGGCGACACCGCAGCCATCCATGTGTTGTTCGTGGCGATCGAACGGTGCGGCGCCGTCGTGGTCGGGATCGGCGCCCGCGCCGGGACCCGCGAGGCCACCCAGATCCTGCGGACCACCCAGCCGCGTCTGCTGATCAGTGACGCGGCGCGGCACCCGTCGGCCCAAACCACCGTGTCCGGACTGACCGACGAGATCAGCGCGCTGGTGTTGGACGGTTTGTCCCTCGCCACTGACACCCCGTCGCGACCACCGGCCGCGGGTGTCGGCGCCGACGAGGTATTCCTGATCAACTCCACCTCGGGGACAACGGGCCTACCCAAATGCGTTGTGCATACCCAGAACCGGTGGCACTACTTTCACCAGCGGGCGGTCGCCAACGGCGCGCTGACGTCGGATGACATCTTCCTGCCCGTCATCCCAGCACCGTTCGGGTTCGGCATCTGGACCGCCCACACCACCCCGATCTACCTCGGTGCCACCACGATCCTGCTGGAAAAGTTCGACGCGAAGGCCGCATGTGAGGCGATCGCACGCCACCGGGTCAGCGTGTTGTGCTGTGTCAGTACCCAATTGATGATGATCATGGCCGACCGGGCGTCACGCGAGAACGACCTGAGCTCGCTGCGCGTGGTCTTCACCGGCGGCGAGGCTCTGCCGTACCGGCGCGCCGCCGACTTCGAGGAACTCACCGGCGCCACCATCCTGCAGTTCTACGGCTCCAACGAAACCGGTCTGCTGAGCGGGACGACACTGCAGGATTCCCGGGAACGCAGGCTGCGCACCGCCGGCCGACTGGTGCCGGAGATGGCGGTGCGCCTGTTCGATGGTGATGACGACGTGACTTCGACCGGGCGTGGACAACCGGCCTGCCGTGGGCCGGCCACCAGCCTCGGTTATCTCGGCGGGGTCGACCACGACAAGCTCTACACCCCGGACGGCTGGATGCGGATGGGCGACATCTGTGAGGTCGACGCCGAGGGCTATCTGTCGGTCACCGGCCGCACCTCGGATTTCATCGTGCGCGGCGGCAAGAACATCAGTGCGGGTGAGGTCGAGGATGCGGTGACGACGCATCCGGCCGTGGCCGTCGCGGCCGCGGTGGCCATGCCCGACCCGGTCTTCGGCGAGAAGGTCTGCATCTACGTAGAACCTGCCAATGGGCAGGCGATCGATCTCCCTGGGCTCGTCGAGCACCTCCTGGCCGAGGGCATGTCGAAGGAACTGCTTCCCGAGCAGCTCATCGTGCTCGATGAGCTGCCCCGGTCATCGGGCGGAAAGATCGCCAAAGGACAACTCCGCGAAGATATCCGGACGCGGTTGGGAGACAGCTATGAGCGTCGGTGAGATGCGCGAGGGCGGGCTGAAAGTGTGGTCTCCGTCGGTGACCCCGCCGATCGGGGTCGACCTGACCGAGGAGCAGACGCTGGCCGTGGCGTTCCGGCACCTTGCCGGTATCGGATTCGCCGAGAACATGGCCGGCCACATCACCTGGCAGCCCGAAGGCCGCACCGAGATGCTGGTCAATCCGTGGGGCCTGTGGTGGCAGGAGCTCACCGCATCCGACATCTGCGTCGTCGACGAGGATGCGCACGTGGTGCGGGGACGCTGGGATGTCACCCCGGCCATCCACATCCACACCGAACTGCACCGCAGGCGCGCCGACGCCCGCGTCGTGATCCACAACCATCCCTATTACGTGAGCCTCATCGCGGCGCTGGGAAAGCTGCCGGACCTGGTGCATCAGACCGGGTCGCTGTTCCTCGACGACATGTGTCTGGTCGAAACCTATGACGGTGAGGTCGATTCGGCGCCGCGGGCCAGTGAACTCGCCGAGCGGATCGGCAGTGCGAATCTCACCATCCTGGCCAATCACGGCGTCATCACCACCGGAGGCACCGTGGCCGAGGCGGTGTACCGGGCCGCATCGATCGACCGGGTGTGCAAGCTGGCCTACCAGGTGATGCTGACCGGCCGCGAGCCCACCGCGATGAATCGGTCCGACATGTACGGCATGAAGGCCTCGCTCATCGAGCGGGCCGCCGATGTGTACTGGGCCGGAGCGGCCCGCATGACCATGAAGGCCGACCCTGAAGTTCTGACCTGAGACAGCAAGGAGATTCAGCCCATGAAGTCCATCGACGAACTCGCCGGCAATCTCGACTTCACCACCGCGCAGAAGGGGTCGGAACGCACGGTCACGTTTCTGCCGGAACCCGAACGGGCCGAACGCCTCTACACCGTGATCTCCGTCGACGATCACATCGTCGAGCCGCCCGACACCTTCACCGGCCGCGTGCCCCGCAAGTTCGCCGACCGTGCCCCGAAGGTGGTCGATACCGAGAACGGCGGGCAGACCTGGATGTACGACGGGCAGTCGCTGCCCAACGTGGGATTCAACGCCGTTGTGGGACGGCCCGTGGACGAGTATGGTTTCGAGCCCGCCCGTTTCGACGAGATGCGCCGCGGCGCCTGGGACATTCACGAGCGCGTCAGGGACATGGACCTCAACGGCGTGTACGCCTCGCTCAACTTCCCGTCGTTCCTGCCCGGGTTCGCCGGCCAACGGCTGCAGCAGGTGACCAAGGACCGGGACCTGGCGATGGCGGCCGTGCGGGCCTGGAACGACTGGCACCTCGAAGCGTGGGCCGGGGCCTACCCCGATCGGATCATCCCGTGCCAGCTGCCATGGCTGCTCGACCCCGAGGTCGGCGCGCAGATGATCTACGAAAACGCCGAACGCGGCTTCCACGCCGTGACGTTCAGCGAGAACCCGGCCATGCTCGGGCTGCCGACCATCCACTCCGGGTACTGGGAACCGATGATGGCGGCGTGCGCCGAGACAGGCACCGTGGTCAACCTGCACATCGGCTCCTCCGGTTCGGCGCCGTCCACCACCGACGACGCACCACCGGACGTGCAGGGTGTGCTGTTCTTCGCCTACGCCATCACCGCCGCGGTGGACTGGCTGTACTCGGGTCTGCCCAGCCGGTACCCCGATCTCAAGATCTGCCTGTCGGAGGGCGGAATCGGTTGGGTCGCAGGGCTACTCGACCGGCTCGACCACATGCTCAGCTACCACCAGATGTACGGAACCTGGAAGGCGTTGGGCGAAACCCTCTCCCCCGCCGAGGTGTTCACCAGGAACTTCTGGTTCTGCGCGGTCGAGGACCAGTCGTCGTTCATCCAGCACGAGCGCATCGGCACCGGCAACATCCTGCTCGAAGCCGACTACCCCCACTGCGATTCAACCTGGCCGCACACCCAGCGCATCATCCACGAACAGATCCAGGGCCTGCCCGCCGAGGTGATCCGGAAGATCACCTGGGAGAACGCCTCCCGGCTCTACCAGCATCCGGTGCCGCCGGCCGTGCAGAACGACCCGAACGCCTACTGAGCGATGACCGAACCGCTGCGCATCGCCGTCCTCGACGACTACCAGGGCATCGCCGACACCGTCGACTGGTCACCGATCCCCCGCCCGGTGCAGATCACCGCCCTCAGGAAACACGTCACGCCCGGCCCGGCATTGGTCGAGACCCTGGCCGACCATGAGGTCGTCGTCGCGATGCGGGAACGTACCCCGCTCGACGGAGCACTGCTCGCCGAGCTGCCCGCGCTCAAACTGCTCGTGACGACCGGGCCTTTCAACGCCGCGATCGACGTCGCCGCGGCAGGGCGCCTCGGCATCACGGTCTCGGGCACCGGCGGTGCCGTCACCCCGACCGTCGAACACACCTGGGCACTCATCCTGGGGCTGCAGCGCCACCTGACCACCGAGGATCAGCGCATCCGCGACGGGCTGTGGCAGAGCACCATCGGCACCGACCTGCACGGGGCGACCCTCGGCCTGGTCGGGGTGGGCCGGATCGGCAGCCGGGTCGCCGCCATCGGCAAGGCCTTCGGCATGGAGGTCATCGCATGGAGCCCCAACCTCACCGACGAGCGCGCTGCCAAGGCCGGTGTCGCACGGGTGGACCGCGACACCCTGTTCGCAGACGCCGACGTGGTGTCGCTGCACATGGTGCTGGCCGATTCGACCCGTGGACTGGTGGGCCGCGCCGAGCTGGCCGCGATGAAGCCGACCGCGATCCTGGTGAACACCTCGCGAGGCGGCCTCATCGATGAGCCGGCCCTCGTCGAAGCCCTGCACAGCAACCAGATTCGCGGTGCAGCGCTCGACGTCTACCAGCACGAGCCGCTACCGGCGGGCAACCCACTGACGTCCTTGCCCAACACGCTGCTGACGCCGCACCTCGGCTACGTCACCCACACCGTCATGTCCATCTTCTACCGCGACATCGTCGAGGACATTGCCGCCTACTGTGCCGGCGCCCCTGTGCGACTGCTGACCGCGTAGGGGCGTCACAGGTCCGAGGCGGCTCTCGATTGCGGCGGCAAACCGCGAACAGTGTCGACGGGCTTCCTAGGCCGTCCACTTCGACGCCCAATCTTGTTCGCTGGAGCCAGATCCCGGAGGCCGTGTGCGCTGCACACTCCCTCGTGGGGGGCTAAAAATTCCGTTTGGGAAGTAACTGTGAGGAAGATCAAAATTCCTTAATGGAACGTTGTCGATCCACTAAGGGCCTGTTACGTTCAGCCGATCAAAACGCGGTCGGATGGGGTTTTCCGTCGGCATGCGCCGAACCGGAGAGGTGGATTTTGCCGTGGCTACGCTATTTCGGCTCGCCAAACGCTTCTGGATTCCCTTGGTGTTGGTGGCAGCGCTTGCCGTCAGCGGCTTCGCGATGAACCGGATGCACGGCATCTTCGGGACCCACATCAACACCGATCCCGGTCAGTCGGCCGGGGACGACATCGTCGAGTTCAACCCCAAGCGCGTCGTCTATGAGATCGAGGGCCCGAGCGGGACCAGCGGGCACGTCAGCTTCCTGGATGCCGACGCCCAACCGCACACCGAGAGTTTCAGCACGCTGCCCTGGCGGCACGAGGTGGTCACCACCTTGCCGACAGTGTTCGCGAATGTGGTTGCACAAGGAGATAGCAACGTGATCACCTGCCGGATCATCGTCAACGGCGACGTGCGTGACGAGCAGACCGTGAACCAGCACGACGCCCAGGCCTTCTGCTTGGACAAGGCCGCATGAGCAACCACGCCGCCACCCCTGAACACAAGGGCATCGCCCGCGTCATCCGCGTGGCCGCGATCCCGATCATCCTGGCGTGGGTCATCCTCGTCGTCGTCCTGAACGCGCTGGTCCCCCAGCTCGAGGTCGTCGGACACGAGCACGCCGTGTCGCTGTCGCCACAGGACGCACCGGCGTTGGTGGCGATGAAGAAGATCGGCGAGCGCTTCGACCAATTCGACTCGGACACCATCGCGATGGTGGTGCTGGAGGGCGACCAGCCGCTGGGCACCGAAGCCCATCACTACTACGACGAACTGGTTCGCACGCTTCAGGCCGATACCGAACACGTTCAGCACGTACAGAACTACTGGGGCGACCTGATCACCGCTGCCGGTTCGCAGAGCACCGACGGCAAGGCCGCCTACGTACAGGTCAACCTCGCCGGCAACCAGGGCGAGACGCTGGCCAACGAATCGGTCGCCGCAGTACGCAAGATCATCGACGACTCGCACCCGCCTGCCGGCGTGAAAGCCTATGTCACCGGCCAAGGTCCGCTCACCACGGACATGAACGAGGCCGGCGACAAGAGCATGGTCAAGATCACCTTCGTCACGATCGCGGTGATCGCGGTGATGCTGATCGTCGTCTACCGGTCGTTCGCCACCATGCTGCTGATGCTGATCGTGGTGCTGTTGGAGATGTCGGCCTCGCGTGGTGTGGTGGCCGCGATCGGCCACGCCGGGATGCTCGGTTTGTCGACATTCTCGGTGAGCTTGCTGACCTCGTTGGCCATCGCGGCCGGCACCGACTACGCCATCTTCCTCGTCGGCCGGTATCAGGAGGCCAGACAAAAGGGCCAGGAGCGAGAAGAGGCCTATTACACCGCATTTCACGGTGTCGGCCACGTCATCCTCGGTTCCGGTCTCACCGTTGCCGGCGCCATGCTCTGCCTGCACTTCACCCGCTTGAACTACTTCAGCTCCATGGGTGTCCCCAGCGCCATCGGCATGTCCGTGGTGGTGCTGGCCTCTCTCACGCTCGCACCGGCGATGCTGGTGGTCGGCAGCCGGTTCGGCTTGCTCGACGCCAAGCGCGAGATCCGCTCGCGGGGTTGGCGCAGGCTCGGCACTTCGGTGGTGCGCTGGCCGGTGCCGATTCTGGCCGCCGCCATCGCCGTGGCGCTCGTCGGACTGCTGGCGCTGCCCGGCTACAAGACGTCCTACAACGAGCGGCTCTACATCCCCAAGGATCTGCCGTCCAACGTCGGATATGCCGCCGCTGAACGACATTTCACGTCCGCCCGGATGAATCCAGATCTGCTGCTCGTGGATGCGGGCCGGGATCTGCGCAACCCGGCCGACATGATCGTGCTGGACAAGATCGCTCGTGAGCTGATCCGCGTTCCCGGCATCGCCCGCGTGCAGAGCATCACCCGACCGCTGGGCCGTCCCATCGCGCACAGCTCGGTGCCCTTCCAGGTGAGCATGCAATCGGTGTCGATGACCGAGAACCTGCAGTTCCTCCGTGAGCGCATGGGCGACATGAACACGCTGACCGATGATCTCGGCCGAATGATCGTGATCATGGAGAACATGCTGGGTCTGATGAACCGGATGACCGGCATCACCCACGAACTCACTGCAAGCATGAACGACATGCAGGCCAGCACCAACGAAATGCGGGATCACATGGCTGATTTCGACGATTTCATGCGGCCGATGCGGAACTACCTGTACTGGGAACCGCACTGCTACGACATCCCGATGTGCCAATCCATGCGCTCACTGTTCGACGGGCTCGACGGCATCGACACCATGACCGAAACCCTCGCGGAATCGGTGAAGAACATGAACGAGATGGACCAGCTGATGCCGCAGCTGGTGGCGCAACTACCGCCGATGATCGCCATCTCGAAGTCCATGCAGGGCACCATGAAGACGATGTTCAGCACGTTCAACGGGCTGGTCGACCAGATTGGCAAGATGACCGACACGGCATCGGTGATGGGTCAGGCATTCGACGACGCCCGCAATGACGATTCGTTCTACCTGCCGCCCGAAGCATTCGACAACCCGGACTTCAAGCGCGGGCTTGACCTGATGGTCTCGCCAGACGGCCAGGCCGCGCAGTTCATCATCACCCACGACGTGGATCCGGCTACCTCCGAAGGCATTTCGCACGTCGACCCGCTCCTGAAGACGGCGCGCGAAGCGATCAAGACGACGCCGCTGGCCGACGCCAAGATCTACCTCGGCGGCACCGCGGCCACCTACAAGGACATCCAGGTCGGCGCGCAGTGGGATCTGCTGATCTCGGCCTGCGGCGCGATCACGTTGATCTTCATCGTCATGCTGTTGATCACCCGCGCCCTGATCGCATCGTTCGTGATCGTCGGCACCGTGATCCTGTCCCTGGCAGCGTCGTTCGGCCTGTCGGTGCTGGTGTGGCAGTACCTGCTCGGAATCGATCTGCACTGGATGACGCTGGCGTTCTCGGTCATCATCCTGCTGGCGGTCGGATCCGACTACAACCTGCTGGTGGTCTCCCGGATGAAGGAAGAGGTCAGCGCGGGCATCAACACCGGCATCATCCGGGCCATGGGCGCCACGGGCGGCGTGGTGACCGCCGCCGGCCTCGTGTTCGCCTTCACGATGGCTTCGATGGCCACCAGTGATCTGATCGCGATCGGCCAGGGCGGCACCACCATCGGCCTGGGCCTGCTGTTCGACACCCTCGTCGTTCGCTCGCTGATGACTCCCACGATTGCCGCGATCCTCGGCCGCTGGTTCTGGTGGCCGCTGCCGATACGCCAGCGGCCGGCGCGTTTCCTCTCCGATCGGACCACACCGATACCGGTGACGAGAATGTCGTGACCCGCGTCGATACCATCGACGCATGAGCACAGGCGAGCTCTCGGCCACCCAGGCGCGCACCCGTGGTGCGATCATCGAGGCCGCCGCCGCAGTCCTAGCTGACGACCGGACCGCGACGTTGCCCGATATCGCCAAGGCGGCCGGGGTCGGCCGCACCACGGTGCACCGCTACTTTCCCGACCGGGAATGCCTGATCAACGCGACGATTCTCGACTCGGTACAGGTCGTGACCAGCGCCGTGGCCGCTGCCGCACCCGAGGATGGCTGCGCGGTCGACGCCATGCGACGCGTCATCAACGCGATGATCTCGGTCGGTAACCGGCTGCTGTTCCTGTTCGACGACCCGAACGTTCTGCGCGGACTGCCACCCGAGGCGGTACCGGACAACAGCTATCTGACCAGCCTGATCGAACGCGGCCAGGCCGAGGGTGTGTTCGATCCGGAGTCGAGCACCCAGTGGCTCGAACACGCGCTCTACGGTCTGGTGATGTGGGCCTGTCAGGACTCCAAGGACGGCCTCATGCCGCAGCATGCGGCCGCACCCGCCGTCATCCGCACCTTCGAGCGCGGCGTGCGTTGCCGCGACTGACTCAGTGCGCCCCTCGCTGCGCCCCGAACTCCTCGGCGAGGAACGCCAGCAGCACGTCGTTGAACTCTCCGGCATGGCTGATCGGGATCCCGTGGGGTCCACCGGCGATGACGTGAAGGCGGCTGTCGCGCAACGTCTCGTGAGTGCGTAGCCCGGACCCCTCGAACGGCACAGTTGTGTCGGCATCTCCGTGAATCACCAGACTGGGCACCGTGACTCGAGGCAGGTCCTCGCGGAAGTCGGTATTGCCGAAGGCGGTGAGACAGGCGAGTGCGGCGTGCTTGTTGGCCTGGCCGCACATCGCCAGTGTCTGCCGGCGTTGATCCTCGTCGATCACCAATTGTCCGTTGACCGAGAAGACGTCGGTCATCAACTGGTCGTAGAAGGCATCCTGGTTCTTCGTCAGCGACATCGCCATCTGGGCCGCCTCCGCCTTACCCAGCGGTCCGTCGGGATTGTCGCGAGAATGCAGCATGTAGGGAGTCACCGACGACGCAAACACCGCACTGCGCACCCGTGCGGTGCCCTTGCGGGCGCAATAGCTGGCCACTTCTCCCCCACCCATCGAGAAGCCGACCAGTGTCGCATCGTGCAGATCCATTTCCTCCATCAGTACCGACAGGTCATCTGACAGGGATTCGTAGGTGTATCCCACCAACGACGTATCGCTGCGACCAAAGCCTCGGCGGTCATAGGTGATCACCCGGTAGCCGGCCGCCGCCAGCGCCTCGACCTGTGGAGCCCAGGACTCCCCGGTGAGCGGCCAGCCATGGATCAACACCACAGGCCGCCCGTCACCGCCGGTGTCCTCGACGTGCAGATCGATCGATCGAAGCAGACCGCGATATGCGGTGATCGCCGTCATGGGCAGCATCCCTCCAGCCGTCTCGGTATCCGGTCAGCTCAGTGCATTACCCGGTCGCCTCCGGCCGAAACCTCCGTCGCAACAGGCTCACGCCCGGTCGGCCACGCCCGGCTTGTCGCTGTCTGCCAGTTCGCGGAACGCCGCGGTGAAGACTGTCGCGCCGCGGAGAAGGTCGTCGCGCTCACGGCGCCCGATTGCCGCGGTCACGTCCCGGAAGAGCGCGACACGATGAGCGACGAGATCCTGCAGGATGGCTCGGCCGTCGTCGGTCAGGTCCAGCCGGGTGGCCCGGCGGTTCTGCGGGGAGACGCCCCGGCTGATCAGCCCGGCCTCGGCCAGCCGGTCGGCGAGACGGCTTGCCGTCGACACGGCCACCTGGAGATCTTGAGCCAGCTCGCTGACCAGGCACGGACCGATCCGTCCCAACGACTGCAGAGCTCGCAGCGAGGACAGTCCGATGCGTTTCTCGAAATGCTCAAGGGCCATGACGTTGACCGCGAGAAGGCCGCGCGTGGCGCGTTCGAGCCGCACGGCGTAGTCGTCGGCGTCGTCCACCCCGTGGGGGTCGGTCATCGAGGAGTCGGCTTTCACTATTCGCACAGCTTACTTGCAGTTCGCAAATTATGCGGCTCGCATAACTTGCCGGTTTGGACCACCGCGGCAATGGAAACCCTTGCGCTATCCCCCACCCAATACTCGAAGCGGAGGGCAATGTCTCGAGATCGTCGCAGTGCAACAGCCGACGTGGGACGGCTGCGCCGGGTGAGCCTGAATCCGTCGCACTGGCGTCAGGCGCGGTGGATGTTGCGCGGTGAGGCCGTACCTGCGATCGCCATCGGAATCGCCGGACTGGTCGACACTTACCTCGGACCGTCCTGGCTTCCGCTGACCCCCGCGTTGAGCGGGACCCTGCTCGCCATCGGGGTCGCGGCGGCGATCGCATCGGCGTGGCGACGCGTTGCCGTGTACTTCACCGCAGCACTCGCCACCGCGTCGTTGTTCTTGGTGATCATCTCGGCGGTCGCGGCCGCCCACCACCAACCCGGCCCGCTGGCCCTCACCAACGCCGCCATCCTGCTGTGGGCACTGCTGTTCTGCTATCACGTCGCGGTCGGAATGTGGCTGGTACCAGACCGCATCGGCGGACCGGCCTGGGTTCCGCGGCGGAACGCATCCCGCACTCCACGCGGCGCCTCTGGATACCGACCATGACCGGGCGAATCTACGAACCGCACGTGTTGCGGGAGTACGCATTGTTGGCCGACGGGCACCGCGGAGCGCTGATCGGACCCAGTGGCGACGTGTGCTGGATGTGCGCCCCCGGATGGGACGACGACGCGGTGTTCGCGTCCCTGATCGGCGGACGAAGCGTTTTCGCGATAACTCCCAGCGAGCAGTTCGTCTGGGGTGGGCATTACGAGGAAGGCAGTCTGATCTGGCGATCCCGCTGGGTCACCCGCGACAGCATCATCGAGTGCCGCGAAGCCCTCGCCTTTCCTGGTGACGTGCGGCGAGCGGTTCTGCTGCGCAGGCTCACGGCGGTTCGCGGGGACGCCCGTGCCGAGGCGGTGTTCTCACCGGCGGCCCGCTTCGGGCAGCGGGCCATGACGCACGTCGCCCGCGACCACGAGGACCGCTGGCATGCCATGGTCGGAGAGTTGCAGATGCGGCTGACGGGACTGCCGCACGCCGCGGTGTCCCGTGATCGCGGGGTCTCCCTGAACGCCGAACTCCACGTTCCTGAAGGCGCGTTCGTCGACCTCATCGTGGAACTGTCGGTCCCGGGCCCTGCCGGTCCGCCCCCTGACCCCGACGTGCTGTGGGCACGCACCGAAACCCACTGGCGCGCAGAAGTTCCCGCGCTGAGCATGAGCATCGCGCCCCGGGACGCCCGGCACTCCTACGCGGTGCTGCGAGGCATGACGCCTCCCGGCGGGGGAACTGTGGCGGCGGCGACGATGAGCCTGCCCGAACGCGCCGATGCCGGCCGCAACTACGACTACCGCTACGTGTGGATCCGCGATCAGTGCTACGTCGGACAGGCTGCGGCCGTCGATGCCGCGCATCCCCTGCTCGATGATGCGGTGGGCTTCATCGCCCGGCAGTTGCTCGCCGACGGCGCGGATCTCAAACCGGTGTACACGGTCAACGGTGGGCCCGTCCCCGACGAACGCTCGCTGCGGCTGCCCGGATACCCAGGCGGTTCCGACGTTCTCGGAAACCGCGCCCACAGTCAGTTCCAGTTGGACATCTTCGGTGAGGCGCTGTTGTTGTTCGCTGCATCGGCCCGCCACGGCCACATCGACGGGCCGTTGCTCCGCGCCGTCAGTGCAGCCATCGACGCCATCGGATCGCGATGGCGTGAACCGGATGCCGGTATCTGGGAAATCGAGACCCAGCGGTGGGCGCACTCACGGCTGATGTGCGTGGCCGGGCTACGGGCGATCGCGCCGTACGTCCGGGGATCCGAAGCCGCCTCGGTCGAGTCGCTGGCCGATGCCATTCTCGCCAGCTGTGCGGACTGCCATCACCCGAGCGGCCGCTGGCAACGCGCACCCGACGACCCGCGGGTAGACGCGGCGCTGCTGATCGCCGCGATCCGCGGCGCGATACCGGTGGACGACCCGCGCAGCATCGGCACGCTGCGCGCGATCGCCTCCGAACTCACCGATGACGGCTTCGTCTACCGGTTCCGCCACGACGATCGTCCATTGTCCGCCACCGAGGGTGCATTTGTGTTGTGCGGCTTCTGGTCTGCCGTGGCCAACCACCAGCTGGGCAATGCGGTGATCGCCGGACGCTACTTCGAACGCAACCGCGCGGCCTGTGGGCCCCCGGCGCTGCTCTGCGAAGAGTACGACGTGATCGAACACCAGCTTCGAGGCAACATCCCGCAGGCATTCGCCCACGCACAGCTCATCGAAACGTCGCTCCGGCTGGGCGGGGAGCCCGCCGTCCACGGAGAGGAGTCACCGTGTCCACCAGATCATCTCGATCGCATCGCACCGTCGTGATCACCGGGGCCAGCGCCGGCGTCGGCCGCGCAGCGGCCCGGGCATTCGGGGCTCGCGGCGACCGCGTCGCGCTCCTGGCACGCGGCGAGGCCGGCCTGACGGCCGGCGCCGAGGAAGTCGAAAAGTCCGGCGGGAAAGCCATTCCCATCGTCACCGACGTGTCCGACCCGGATCAGGTCGACGCGGCGGCGGCCAGAGCCGAGGACGCTTTCGGGCCCATCGATGTCTGGGTCAACTCCGCGTTCTGTTCGGTCTTCGCTCCATTCGTCACCATCACCCCCGAGGAGTTCCGGCGGGTCACCGAGGTCACCTACCTCGGATTCGTATACGGGACCATGGCCGCACTGGCTCGCATGCGTCCCCGCGATGCGGGGACGATCGTCCAAGTCGGCTCGGCCCTCAGTGTTCGGTCTATTCCGCTGCAGTCGGCATACTGCGGCGCCAAGCACGGCATCAACGGTTTCACCGAGTCACTGCGCACCGAACTGCTGCACGAGCACAGCAACGTTCACGTCACCGTGGTGCAGATGCCCGCCTTGAACACTCCGCAGTTCTCCTGGGTTCGGTCGCGGCTTCCCAACCGGCCACAGCCGGTCCCACCCATCTATCAGCCCGAAATCGCCGCAAAAGCAATTGTTTTCGCGGCCGACCATCCGAAACGGAAAGAATACTGGCCCGGAATCAGTACCGCCGCGACCATCATGGGCCAACGGCTGATGCCGGCCCTGCTGGACAGATACCTGGCCAGAACGGGTTACGACAGCCAACAGACCGACGAACCAGCAGACGACCAGCGGCCGGACAACCTGTTCTCCCCGCTGGACGATGCGGCCGGAACCGACCACGGCGCGCACGGAACTTTCGACAGCCGGGCGCACCGACGCTCACCGCAGCAGTGGCTCACCCAGCACGTGCGCCCGGTCGGGGCTGTGGCTGCCGGTGCGGCCGCGATGGCCGCGGCCGGCTGGAACCTACGACACCTCAACGAATCCGATCAAGGGAGTGCTCATGTCTGACACAGTCGGCGACGTCCTGCTGGCCCGCTTGCGCGAGTGGGGGGTATCGCAGGTCTTCGGTTATCCAGGTGACGGGATCAACGGCCTCCTCGCGGCGTGGCAACGCGCGGAGAACCGGCCGCAGTTCGTGCAGGCCCGCCACGAGGAGATGGCCGCATTCGAAGCAGTCGGGTTCGCCAAATTCTCCGGCCAGGTGGGAGTGTGTGTCGCGACCAGCGGCCCGGGCGCCGTCCACCTGCTCAATGGTCTGTACGACGCCAAACTCGACCACGTTCCGGTAGTGGCCATCGTGGGGCAGACCGAGCGCTCCGCCATGGGCGGCTCCTACCAGCAGGAAATCGATCTGCTCAGCCTCTACAAGGACGTGTGCAGTGATTACATCCAGATGTACACCGTTCCACAACAATTGCCGAATCTGATCGACCGTGCCATCCGTATTGCCCTCAGCGCCAAATCTCCGACCGGCATCATCGTGCCCTCCGACGTGTTCGACCTCGAATACCAGCCGCCCGCGCATGCCTTCAAGCAAGTTCCGTCCAGCATGGGCATGTCAGCGTCGCGAGTCACTCCCGACGAGGACGCGGTGCGCCAAGCCGCCGACCTGCTCAACTCGGGCAGCAAGGCGGCGATGTTGGTGGGTCAGGGCGCACGGGGTTGCGAGGCCGAACTCACCGAGGTGGCCGACCTGTTGGGCGCGGGCGCCGCAAAAGCACTGTTGGGGAAGGATGTTCTTCCTGACGATCTTCCGTGGGTCACAGGCTCCATCGGCCTGCTGGGAACCACGGCCAGCTGGTATCTGATGTCGCACTGCGACACCCTGCTCACCGTGGGATCCAACTTTCCCTACACCCAGTTCCTGCCCGATCTGGACCAGGCGCGCGCGGTCCAGATCGACCGCTCCGGTGCATGGATCGGCATGCGCTATCCCTACGAGCTCAACCTCGTCGGCGACGCCAAGGCAACACTGCAGGCCTTGATTCCGTTGCTGCGCCGCCAATCCGACCGCTCATGGCGCGAGCGCATCGAGGACCACGTCTCCAGCTGGTGGACCACGGTGCAACGTACCGCGATGACGAGTGCCGACCCGGTCAACCCCATGCGGATCTTCTGGGAGTTCTCCCAGCGCATTCCTTCCGATGCCATCGTCACGGCGGATTCCGGTTCGGCGGCGAACTGGTATGCCCGGCACGTCAAATTCCCGGCCGGAGTTCGCGGTTCGCTCTCGGGCACGCTGGCCACCATGGGGCCGGGGGTGCCCTATGCCATCGGTGCGAAGTGGGCCCACCCCGAGCGGCCTTCCATCGCGTTCGTCGGCGACGGAGCCATGCAGATGAACGGTATGGCCGAGCTGATCACCATCGCCAAGTACTGGCACCAGTGGGCAGATCCCCGCTTGGTCATCGCAGTGCTGCACAACAACGATCTCAACCAGGTCACCTGGGAGATGCGGGCCATGCAGAACTCCCCCAAGTTCCCGCAATCGCAGGATCTTCCGGACGTGGACTACGCCGCCTTCGCCCGCAGCCTCGGACTGCACGGCACCAACATCGACGATCCCGACGCACTCGGAGGAGCCTGGGACCAGGCCCTCGGCGCCGATCGCCCCACCGTGCTCGACGTGCGGTGCGATCCCGACGTGCCACCGATCCCGCCGCACGCCACCTATGACCAGGCCAAGTCTCTGGTCGAGGCGGTCATCGGCGGCGACGAAGATGCCAAGGGTTTCATCAAGCAGGGCGTCAAGCAGAAACTGCAGCAGTACCTTCCGCATGAGAAGCGGGACCGGCCATGAACCCCGTCGCGGCCGCCCTGCGGGCGGTTCGGACCGGCCGCTTCGAGCGCACGTTGTCGATGCTCACCGCCGCAGGCGCTGCCATCACCACCGCCGAGATCTACCTGTCTCACGATGCGGCGAGCTTCGGCAACCGGATGATGTACTGGCCGGTGTTCATCGTGCCGACCGCCGTGCCGGCCGGGGTGGCGTCGTTCTTCTCCGCCCGCGCCGCGCACACCGTGCTTCCCGCCGCCAGCGCCCTGATCGTCGCCAACGGTCTGCAGGGGACGTATCTGCATCTGCGGGGAGTCCGGCAGCGCCCAGGCGGGGTGACGCGTTACAACCTGGAATCCGGTCCTCCGACGTTCGCTCCCCTGTTGGCGTCGCTGGTCGGTGGTATGGGACTGCTGGCCGCGGTGCTGCGTCGTGAGCAGATCCCGGGCGACGGGGGTTGAGGCCCATGCGGTTTCGCACTCCGGACCGCCACGGCATCACACCTCAAGGCCGCGGCAGGTTCGCCGACTTCGACGTGTTGGCCCGAGCCGACGACTGGGATCAGGTGACGGCCGGCGCGGTGCTGTCCCGACTGGCGCTTCCCGCGGGCCTGGCCTTCTTCACCCCGGCCGAGGTCGCGGTGGCCAAGCCGATGCTGGACCTGCTGCTGGCCCAGGACGACGAACCGCGCGTCCCGGTGCTGGCCATGATCGACGCCCGGTTGGCCACCGACGAAACCGACGGTTGGCACTACGACGACATGCCTGAGGACGGGCAGGCCTGGCGGGACAGTCTGGCCTGTCTGGATGCCGACGCCTGCGGGCACTACGGGGCGGGTTTCGCCGAACTGGACCGTCACCGTCAGGCCCGGCTGCTGCAGGATGTCCAAGACCTGGCCACGCGCGGTGATCGGTGGCACAAAACATCGGCGTCCCATGTCTGGAGTCTGTGGACTCGCTTCGCCTGCACCGCGTTCTACTCGCATCCATGGGCCTGGAACGAGATCGGCTTCCCCGGTCCGGCCTACCCGCGCGGATATCTCAACCCCGGCATCAACGCCCGCGAACGATTCGAGGTGGGTGATCACCACCCAGCCGACCCGGTTCCGTTCGCCGGCCGCGTCGAGCGCGCCCGCCGTCTCGACGACGATCTGCCCGACCGGAGCTCAGATGGATAGCCTGAGCGAGGTCCGCCACCGCAATGCCTCAGCCTGGCTCATCCCCAACGACGGGTCCCGCACCAATCACCGGCTGAGAGCCGATATGCGCCGCTACGGCACCGACGACGAGGTCGACGTGGTGATCGTCGGCGCCGGCGCCGGGGGCGCGACTCTGGGCCAACGGCTGGCACGGGCCGGCTGGACCGTGGTGCTGATCGACGCCGGCCCGTTTTGGAACCCCGATACGGACTGGGTCAGTGACGAACGAGGATCCCACGGGCTGTATTGGACAGACCCGCGCCAGATCGGTGGCGCGAATCCGGTTCCCTTGGGCTCGAACAATTCTGGACGCGGCGTGGGCGGTTCGATGGTGCACTACGCCGGCTACACGCCCCGCTTCCATCCGTCTGACTTCCGCACCCACAGTCTTGACGGGGTCGGTGCAGACTGGCCGATCGGCTACGGGGATCTCCGTCGCTACTACGAGCAGATCGAGGCCGAACTTCCGGTCGCGGGACAGGACTGGCCGTGGGGTGACCCCCACGCGTACCCGCACAGCCCGCACCCGGTGAGCGGCAATGGACTGGTGGCCCTCCGCGGAGCGCGCAGCCTCGGAATCGAGATGCGGGTCGGGCCCGTGGCGATTCCCAACGGGCGCTTCGGTAACCGGCCGCACTGTATCTACCGCGGCTTCTGCATCCAGGGCTGCAAGGTCAATGCCAAGGCCAGTCCGTTGATCACCCACATCCCCGATGCCCTGGCCCACGGGGCCGAAGTCCGGCCCGACAGCCATGTCACCCGAGTCCTGGTGGACGACCGGCAGAGACGGGCCACCGGCGTCGAGTACCTGCACGACGGAACCCTGCACCGGCAATGTGCGCACGCTGTCGTGGTCGCGGGGTACGCCATCGAAACCCCTCGACTGCTGATGCTTTCGGCCACCGACGGCTATCCGGAAGGACTCGGCAATGAGAACGACCAGCTCGGGCGGAACGTCATGGTGCAGGGAGCCCCACAGGTGGCCGGGCGCTTCGACGACGAGATCCGGATGTACAAGGCACCGCCGCCGGAAGCCAGCACCGAACAGTTCTACGAAACCGATCCGACGAAGCCGTACCGACGCGGGTTCTCTGTCCAGAACGTCAGTCCCTTGCCAATCACCTGGTCTGAACATGTTGCAGCCCAGGGACACTGGGGAAAGACACTTCGCGAGTACATGCGTGACTACATCCACTGGGCGACCTTGGGCGCCCTGTGCGAACTGCTCCCCCAGCCGGACAACCGGGTGACTCTGTCAGACGAGAAGGACCGCCACGGACTGCCGGTGGCGCATTTCAGCTACAGCCAGTGTGACAACGACAAGTCACTCATCGCCGCTGCCTCCGAGGTGATGTCCAACATGCTGCGCGCCGCCGGCGCAGAGGAAGTGATCGCCATCGAACGCTATGCCCACCTGGTGGGCGGTGCGCGGATGGCAGCCCGGCCCGAGGACGGTGTGATCGACAGTGAGCACAGGGTCTTCGGTGTGAACCAGCTCTACGTGGTGGACGGCAGTGTGATGCCCACCCAAGGCGCGGCAAACCCCGCCTTGACCATCATGGCTCTGGCCGCCCGCGCGGCTGATCTCATGGCCGGACACGCCGCGCGAACCTGAACCTGCTTCCGTAAAAGGTCGGCACACCAATGAATTCCACTTCGATCACCCGCCTCGATGTCACCACCTACAACGTCCCCACGCCCGGCCCGGAGTCAGATGGGACCCTGACTTGGGACGCCACCTGCGCGGTCGTCGTGCACGCCGGCGCCGCGGGCGCCACCGGAACCGGTTGGACCTACAGTTCTCCTGCCGCTGCCACTGTCATCGCGCACCACCTTCGCGACATCGTGCTCGGGCAGCGTCCCGACGACATTGCTGCCGTCTGGGGTGCCATGCACCGAGCGTGCCGCAACTACGGCACGCGTGGTCTGGTCATGCAGGCGCTCAGTGCCGTCGACATCGCGCTGTGGGACCTCAAGGCCCGGCTCTACGGCCGGTCGCTGAGCAACCTGATGGGCGGGGTGCGTTCCGCCGTGCCCGTCTACGGGTCCGGCGGATTCACCAACCTCGACCACGACCAGCTCGGCAAACAGATCGAACAATGGCAGGCTGCCGGATGCACCGCGATGAAGATCAAGATCGGCGAGGACTGGGGCGCTGACACCGCTCGCGACCTGTCCCGCATCGAAGACCTCCGGAATCTTGCCGGCGCCGGTGTGGAGCTCATGGTGGATGCCAACGGCGCCTACACACCGGCTCAGGCCCGGCGGATCGGCCACCGGTTGGACGATCTCGGTGTCACCTGGTTCGAGGAGCCGGTCAGCAGCGATGACACCGATTCACTCGGTCTGTTGCGCCACACGCTGCACTGCGATGTCGCGGCAGGCGAATACATCTCAGATCGTTACGATGCCCGGCGACTGGCCCCGGCAGTCGACTGCCTGCAACTGGATGTCACCCGATGCGGGGGTTACACCGGGTGGCTGGCCGCAGCCGCGGTCGGGGCCGCGCACAATCTTCAGATATCCGCGCACTGCGCTCCCGCGCTGCATCTGCCGGTAGCAGCGGCCAGCGCGCATGTACGCCATGTCGAATACTTCATCGACCATGTCCGACTGGACGAGATCTTGTTCGACGGCGTTCCGGCGGCCACGGACGGACACCTGCATGTCGACAGTTCGGTGTCCGGCCATGGCATGACAGTGTCCGAGCGCGCGTCGGACTACCTGCTTGGCTGAGCGGTCACCTCCGCCAGAACAGATGATGGGTGACCGCGCCACCGGGGCTCGGCACCACGTCGTGGTGGAACCGGTCGTCCAGCTCATCGGGCGATTCCCAGAGCCGAGACCCGCTGCCCAACTCAGTCGGGGCCACCGCCACATGCAGGGTGTCGACCAGGTCGGCGTCGAGGAACTCGCGGATGGTGCTCGCTCCCCCACCCAACCGGACGTCCTTGCCCTGAGCGGCAGTCCGCGCCTGCTCCAGAACCGTCGCCGGATCGGCGTTGACGAAGTGGAACGTGGTGTCGGACAAGGTCAACGACGGCCGCTCATGATGGGTCATGACAAACACCGGCGTGTGAAACGGCGGCTCCTCGCCCCACCAGCCCTGCCAGTCGGCATGATCCTCCCACGGGCCGCGGTACGGACTGAACTTGTTGCGGCCCATGATCTCGGCACCGATGTTGTGGTGGAAGTCCCGGGTGAGGTAGTCGTCGAGACCGCGACTCCCGCCCGGCTCCGCCCGGTTGGGCCAGCTTGCCGTGTCACCGGCCCAGGCGAACATCTCGCCCGGCTCGGCATGACCGAACGGTCGCTCGAAACTCTGGTTCTCGCCGGCGCCGAACCCGTCGCCGGAGACGTTGAAGTTCTGGACTTTGAGCAGCTGGGCCACGCGTTCTCTCCCGTTCAGTCAACAATGGATGCTGATTGGACTCGAGAAGAGGGTAGAACTCATCGCACCCGGCGGGCACTACCTCGTGGCCTCCAGTTGACGACGGACTTCGAGTCGACGCAGTTTTCCCGACGAGGTGCGGGGCAACGACCCCGGTGACATCAACACCACATCGGCGGGCGTGACACCACACACGGACACCACGCGGCGGATCACGGCACTGCGAGTGGTGTCCTGTTCGGTCCCGATGAACTCCGCTGCCACCAGCAGACGCGATTGCGCGGCGCCGGATTCCGTGCCGACGGCGACGACCGCCCCTTCGCGGACACCGTCTACCTCGCCGACGACCTGTTCGATCTCGGTCGGGAAAATGTTGCGTCCGGCGATCGTGATGACCTCCTTGGAGCGCCCACAGATGACCAATGCGCCGTCTACGAGATAGCCGATGTCGCCGGTCGGGAACCACTGGCCACTGCTCCCGGCATCGACCGGCGTGTTCCCCAGATAGGACGCCATCATCGACGAACCACGGATCTCCACCTCGCCCGATGCGCCGGACTCATCGTGCGCAGACGGGACGATACGGATCTCCATGCCCGGCACCGGGCGCCCCAGCAACGCGTAGCGCCGGCCGGTGTCCTGCGCGTCTGGAATGTCGATCCGCAGGCCTTCTCCAGGCGCGGGAATGGTCACCGCACAGGTTGACTCGGCCATCCCGTACGCGGGCGCCATGGCTCGCGCGTCGAATCCGAACCTGCTCATTCCGACGGCAAACCGATCGACACCGGCACAGTCGACGGGCTCACCACCGTTGATCGCGATGCGCACCGCGCCGAGGTCGACGTCGGAGACGCGGTTGGCGAAACGGCCGAGCACCGAGTAGCCGAAGTTCGGCCCGGCCGTGAACGTCGCAGACGATTCGGACAGCCATTCTGCCCACCGCAGTGGCGCAGCCGAGAAGGCGCCCGTGGGCGCCAGCCACAGCGGCATACCCGACATCGTCGACGCCAGAACCATCGCCAGGCCCATGTCGTGATAGACCGGTAGCCAGGAGCAGCCGACATCGTTGCGGCTCAATGACAATCGCTGTGTGACAGCCAAAATGTTGTTGAGTACCGCCTCGGGTGCCAGCACCGCAGTCCGCGGCGTCCCGGTGGACCCGGCTGTGCCCTGCAGAATCGCCACATCCGCGTTATCGGGATACCGAAGCTGTGTCGATGTCGATGTCCGTGCAGCATCTGCGACATCGCACACGGTCAGTGGTGAGCCGGCATCCCGCAACAGCTGCAGGGTGGTGCCGTAGCTGAACACCGTCGTCACGCCGATGCTGCTGAACCGGGACATCGTGGCGCGCGCCCACTCCGACGGTTCGGCGCCACGCTGAGGACGGGGCAGCAGCGACACACCCGAACCTGCCAGCCACGAGCCCTGAATGGCGGCAATCAATTCCACCGTCGGTTCGCCCACCAGACCGACCGCGCCCGGCTGGTCACGGCCCAACAGGTAGGCCGCAATGTGCTCGGCGAGCCCGTGTACTTCGGGCCAGGGGCGGCGCTGCCAGGTATCGGTGTCGCGATCCAGGACCACCAGATCATGCGGAGAGCCGACCATCGCCTCCCGCAGAGCACCTGCGAGCGGGTTCATGCCGCACTCCTCTGGCCGATCACCGACTGCAGATCGCCCACGGTGCTGCAGGTGATGAGATCCTCCTCGCTGAGCTGCACACCGAACTTCTCCTCGATGGTGACCAGCCCCACTGCGAAAGAAACCGAATCCATGCCGAGGTCATCGACGAGACGCGTACTGGCACTGAGTGATTGACATGGGAGTTCGAGATCGTCGCGCAGAATCGAGACCAGCCCGTCGGATACAGCGGGTGATGTGGATGAATCGGTAGTGGTCATATGTGAATATCCGGCTGGTCGGCGGGACCCAGCCTCACCTTTCGTTTGCTTCTGTTGTTGGATCGCAACCGGCCGTCGTCAGCCGGGTTGAGGAAGGGGCTCAGGGCATCCATTTCCGGGCGGTGTCCCGGTCGAGTTGGTAGAGCGCCATCCTGCGGTTGGACATCTCGTGTTCGCCGAGGAACCGACAACCGGCGAACTCGCACAACCCACGCACGGTGGTGTTGCGGTGGTCGGGGTCGAACATGATCCGCTCACAACCGGGATCGGCGGCCAAGACACTCGCGACGATCTTGGGCAGCAACATCGGGCCGAGGCCCCGGTTGACCAGCTCTTCGTCGGCTATCGCCCCGTGCAAGCCGAGGTCGTGCGGTTCACTGTCATATCGGTCGGCAATGGAATCCTTGGCAGCGCGGTAGATTTCGAGGTAGCCGCGATCTACCCCACCGATACTCAAGACCAGTGGCAGCGAGTAGTTGCCATCCACCTGAGCTTTCAGATGCCTACGCCAACGCTCGACCGGCCAGTCATACTCCCAAGCCTTGGCCAGATGGGGGCGATTCATCCACTCGGCGATCATCACGGCGTCCTGGTCGGTGGCCACCCGAATCTTGCTCGGTCGCATCAGTTGTGGAATCGGAGGACGCGAGGTACTCCGCACCGCCTCGGAAACATTCTTGAGTTCCCTTGGCAGCACCGGGTAGTCATCCAGCCGCGACGCGTTAGTCACGCCGTTCGCCGTGGCCGAGTCAATGAAATCCCAGTTGCGCTGTGCTGCAGCACTTCATCACACGTCAAAGCCCATCCCCCTGTCTCGGGCGCAGGTCGGGGGCGCCACGTCAGTGGGGCGCCACGCTCAAACCCGCAGCCTCCTTCGATCAGCGAGGGGAGCCTAACCAATGAATTTCCTATGATGGGGCCTCCCTTTTCCGGAGCGTGCGCCCGCTCATCGGCCGCCTGAAACGACCGTCAATATTTGACGCGAACTTCAAAAGTGCCGAGCAACAGCATTTTTCGCACTCTCAGCAACCGCGGCACCGCCTCCACACACGGCGAGTAATCTGACGCTGACGATACGGGCCGCTGCGACGCGGTCTGACCATCACGGCGAACAGTGGTGCGACGTGGCCGGGGTGGTTGTGGTCGACTTTCCTCATCGCCGGGCTCATCACAGCCAAGTCTGCGCAACGCCTGCTGGCACCGAACACAGCCGAAGTCCAGAAAGCAATCGTTGCGGGCCCGTTCGGTGGCGGCGGTCAGCCCCAGATCGCCTGCAGCATCATGATGGTGTCCAGTGTCTCGACGACGTCGTGAACCCGGATGACATCGACGCCGGCGGCCCAGGCGGGTGCGACCACGGCCAGCGAGCCGGCCAGCCGATGATCGACTTCGCGGCCGGTGACGTGGCCGATGAATGATTTTCGGCTGACACCGAGCAGCACCGGAAATCCGTGGGTGCACAGTTCAGGAAGCCGCCGTAGCAACTCCAGGTTATGCTCGGTCGATTTCCCGAATCCGATGCCCGGGTCGATCCACACCGGCCCGGCGCCACCGGCGGTGGCCGATTGTGCGACCCCGGTGACCAGGCTCGCCACCTCAGTGACCACATCCTCATATTCGGGGAACACTCCGGCGAGGACGGGCACCGTGTGCGAGTGCATGCTCACGTACCCGACACCGAGCCTCCCCGCGAGGTCATAGAGTTTGCCCGAGACGTCATTGATGATGCCCGCCCCGGCCCGAACCGCCGCCTCGGCCACCTCCCGGTTGCGGGTGTCCACTGACACCGCGCCCAGGTGCGCCAGACCGGCGACAACGGGGAGCACGCGATCCAGTTCCTGGTCTACCGATACCGGCACGGCACCCGGTCGCGTGGATTCGCCACCGACGTCCACCGCCCACGCCCCGGCCTCGAACATGCGTTGTCCGGCCACGACTGCCAGCGCAGTGACGTCGAATCTGCTGTCAGCCCAAAAGGAATCGGGGGTGGCATTCAGGACACCCATCACCCGCATCTGAGTGGGATTGGACCGTACCGGCACCAGGCCACGTAGACGGTCGTTCATCGCGGTCCGATCAGGGCACCTGATCCGGTGACCAATAGGCCAACATCTCGGCGAACGCCTCGAAAGCTGGCCGCGAAACACCGTACGGAGCTTCGAAATGAAGGCTCAGCGGATAACCGAGGCCGCCCACCTCGTCAATGACCCGCTTGTAGAGGTCGACCAGTTGACGTCGCTTGACGGCGGGTTCGGCGGCGGCCAGGGTTTTCACGAAGGCCTGTTCCCGTGCAACAGCGTCATTTCCGGGATCCTGGATCAGCCAGTCGATGAGGCCGATCTCAGTCTCCACCTTGGGCACGAAACCGAACGACAAGAGAACCTCTGGCCGGTGGTCGCTGTCTCTGGCGAAGTCACGCAAGAATCCGACCACTGCGTCCGAGTACAGCAGTTGTGTCATGGCGAAAGTGGTGCCCTTGTCGCATTTGACGGAAAACCGGCTCTGTTCGTCGGCGCGGGTCGGGATCAGGATCACTCCGCGGTTGGCCACCAAGCCGTCGAACTTGGCCAGGGCATCAGTGGGCGCGATACCCGAGCCGTCCCCGTCGCTCATGGTGCGCGGCACGCCGACAAAGATGACCCCGTCGAATCCGGACTCTCCGAGGGCGGTCAGCCGTTGGCGCAAGGATGTCTCGTCGGAGAACGAGGTGACCTGCGTGCACAACCCACGCACGCCCGGCAGTTCGGGTTTCAGGATGGACCAGTAAGGGAGAACGTCCATCTTCGGCTTCATCTCTATGGGACGGTCGCCATCCTCGGCGATCATCGCCGGGATCATGACGTGCCCGAGACGTTCGCCGATGCCGCATTCCACGGAAAGCCGTGCCACCTTCTGGGCTTCCGCCACGGCAGTGCCTTCTCCGCGATCGAGATTGGGTGGCACCAGCTCGAGCGCCACGGTACTCATTGCCACAAGTACCTACTGACCGACGACGACAAGGAGGTCGCCGCCTTCGACTTGCGCGGTCCGGGCGACCGCGATTCTGGTGACGGTGCCGGATTGCGGAGCCGTGATGGCCGCTTCCATCTTCATCGCCTCGATGGTCGCGATGGACTGACCTGCCTCGATGACATCTCCTTCGGCGACATTGACCGTGACCACACCGGCGAAGGGAGCACCGATGTGCGCCGAGTTGGTCCGGTCAGCCTTCTCGGCCGCCGGGACCTCACTGGCAATACTCCGGTCCCGCACCACGATCGGGCGCAACTGCCCGTTGAGGATGCACATCACCGTGCGCATTCCCCGCTCGTCGGGCTCGGAGATCGCCTCCAGGCCGATCAGTAGTTCGACACCGGGTTCGAGTTTGACCCGGTGCTCCTCACCGTGACGCAGACCGTAGAAGAACTGGTTCGCGCTGAGTCGCGAGGTATCGCCGTACTCGTCGCGATGCGCCTCGAACTCCGCTGTGGGCCCGGGGAACAGCAGCCGGTTCAGGGTCGCCTGACGCTTCGGTCCCGGCGCGGCCAACACGGTTTCGTCCTCAGCGGACAATTCCTGGATCGGCTTGGCCGGACCCCTGCCGTCGAGAGCCCTGGTGCGCAACGGTTCCGGCCAACCACCCGGAGGATCCCCCAGTTCGCCACGCAAGAACCCGATCACACTGTCGGGGATGTCGTACCGATCCGGGTTGGCCGCGAAGTCATCGGCATCTATCCCCGCTCCGACCAGCGCCAGTGCCAGATCCCCCACCACCTTGCTCGACGGGGTGACCTTCACCAACCGGCCCAACATGCGGTCGGCGGCAGCGTAGTTCACTTCGATGTCCTCGAAACGACCACCAAGACCGAGCGCGATGGCCTGCTGACGCAGATTGCTCAGCTGACCGCCCGGGATCTCGTGGGTGTACACCCGACCCGTCGGAGAAGGAGGACCCGATGCCGCAACATCAAAGGGCGCATAGACCTTTCGCAGGGCTTCCCAGTACGGCTCAAGGTCACACACCGCGTCTAGCGACAGCCCGGTGTCGTACTCGGTGTGCGCGGCTGCCGCCACGATCGAGGACAGCGCCGGCTGACTTGTCGTGCCCGCCAACGGAGCTGCGGCGCCGTCAACAGCGTCGGCACCGGCCATCCATGCCGCCACATAGGTGGCCAGCTGCCCACCCGGAGTGTCATGGGTGTGCACGTGCACCGGGAGGTCGAACCGTGACTTCAAGGCAGACACCAGCATCGCAGCCGCGGGTGCCCGCAGCAGGCCGGCCATATCCTTGATCGCGAGCACGTGAGCGCCGGCCTCGACGATCTGCTCGGCCAGCCGCAGGTAGTAGTCCAGCGTGTAGAGCGACTCAGCCGGATCGGACAGGTCACCCGTGTACGACATCGCGACTTCCGCGACCGTCGTACCGGTGTGGCGGACTGCCTCGATCGCCGGGCGCATCGACTCCACATTGTTCAGTGCGTCGAAGATCCGGAAGATGTCCACCCCGGTGGCAGCAGCCTCCTCGACGAACGCGTGTGTCACCGACTCCGGATACGGCGTGTAGCCCACCGTGTTTCGCCCCCGCAATAACATCTGCAGGCAGATGTTGGGCAGTGCTTCGCGCAACGCCGCCAACCGTTCCCACGGATCCTGCTTGAGGAACCGCAACGAGACGTCGTAGGTGGCGCCGCCCCAGCACTCGACGGACAACAGCTGCGGCATCGTCCGGGCGATGTAGGGCGCGACCCGCAGCAGCCCGCTGGTGCGCACGCGGGTGGCCAGCAGCGATTGATGTGCGTCGCGAAAGGTGGTGTCGGTGATGCCGATAGCGCTGCTGTCGCGCAGCCAGGCGGCGAACCCTTCCGGCCCCAGCTCGGTCAGGCGCTGCTTGGACCCCGGCGGCGGGGCCACGCTCAAATCGCACACGGGGAGCTTGTCGCGGGGATACACGGCCGACGGCCGTGGCCCGTGGGGCTGGTTGACGGTGACATCAGCCAGGTAGTTGAGAATCCTGGTGCCCCGGTCAGCGCTGCCGCGTGCGGTGAGCAGCTCGGGTCGTTCCTCGATGAATGAGGTCGTCACCCGCCCGGCGACGAAGTCGGGATCCTCCAGGACCGCGGCCAGGAACGGGATGTTGGTCGATACTCCACGGATCCGGAATTCCGCCACGGCTCGCCGCGCCCGCGCCACTGCCGTCGAGAAGTCACGGCCGCGGCAGGTCAGCTTGACCAGCATCGAATCGAAATGCGCAGCCACCTCGGCACCCAGATTGGTGCCGCCGTCCAACCGGACGCCGGCACCGCCCGGTGACCGATATCCGGTGATGCGTCCGGTGTCGGGACGGAAACCGTTCGAGGGGTCCTCGGTGGTGATCCGGCACTGTAGGGCAGCACCGCGAATCTTCACCGCGTCCTGGACGAGTCCGAGATCTGACAGTGATTCCCCGTCCGCGATGCGCAGCTGACTCGACACCAGGTCGACGTCGGTGATTTCCTCGGTCACCGTGTGCTCGACCTGAATCCGGGGATTGCACTCGATGAAGACATGTTGGCCCCGCTCATCGAGCAGAAACTCGATGGTGCCCGCGCAGGAGTAACCGATCTGGCGAGCGAACGCGACGGCATCGGCGCAGATCCGTTCCCGCAGAGCGGGAGCCAGATTGGGCGCGGGTGCCAGCTCGATCACCTTCTGGTGTCGTCGCTGCAGGCTGCAGTCACGCTCGAAAAGATGGATCACGTTGCCCTGGGTATCAGCCAGGATCTGCACCTCGATATGACGGGGGTTGATCACCGCCTGTTCAAGGAAAACGGTGGGATCACCGAAGGCGGACTGAGCTTCGCGGCTGGCGGCCTCGATCGCCTCCTTCAAGTCGGTCGGCTCGTTGACCCGCCGCATGCCCCGACCACCGCCACCAGCAACGGCTTTGACGAACACCGGGAAGGTCATCGATTGGGCGGCTGACACCAGTTCGGAGACCGAGCTCGACGGGGCAGACGATGCCAGCACCGGGAGTCCGGCCTTGCGGGCCTCGGCGATGGCGCGGGCCTTGTTGCCGGTCAACTCCAGCACGTCGGCCGACGGCCCCACAAACGCGATACCGGCCTGATCGCATGCCCGGGCCAGCTCAGGGTTCTCGGAGAGAAACCCATAGCCGGGATAGATCGCATCCGCGCCCGCATGGAGAGCGACCCGGATGATCTCATCGACCGAAAGATAGGCCCGGACCGGATGTCCTTTCTCACCTATCTGATACGACTCGTCGGCTTTCAGCCGGTGCTGAGAATTGCGGTCCTCGTACGGATAGACCGCGACCGTCGCAAGACCGAGTTCATAGGCCGCGCGAAACGCGCGGATGGCGATCTCTCCCCGGTTGGCGACCAGAACCTTGTCGACCACTGTTTCCCTTTCCTATCCCGCGAGCTGTCCCCCGCAAGCGGGAGGGGCCCCAGCTTGGGTACCCGTCCGGGGTGTTTTCCGGGTACCTGTACGTCTGCTCGTCGGAAAAACACGCAGGCTACGCGAGCGCCCGTTGCGGCTGTCCGCTGTATTCGCTGAGTGGCCGGATGAGCGCGTTGGAGCCCGCCTGTTCCATGATGTGGGCCGTCCAACCGGTGATCCGGCTCATCACGAAAAGCGGTGTGAAGCTGGGGATGTCAAATCCCATGAGGTAATACGCCGGCCCGGTCGGGAAGTCCAGATTGGGCTTGATTCCCGTGGCGGCGAGCATATTCTGCTCCAGGCGCTCGTAGAGGTCCAGCCACCGTTGACCGTCGCGCACAGCCGCAACTTCTTGCAGAGCGGCCTTCATGGTGGGCACCCGGGAATCGCCGTTCTTGTAGACCCGGTGGCCGAATCCCATCACCTTGTCCTTGCGGGATAGCTTGCCGTGCAACCACTCCGCGGCGTTCTCGGCGCTGCCGATTTCGAGCATGTCGTGCATGACGGCCTCGTTGGCACCACCGTGCAAAGAGCCCTTGAGCGCACCGATCGCCGCCGTCACGGCGCTGTAGATGTCGGACTGCGTCGAGGTGACCACCCGCGCGGCGAACGTGGAGGCATTGAAGCTGTGCTCGGCGTAGAGGATCATCGACTGCTCGAACGCCTTGACGATCACCGGGTCCGGCAGCTCACCGAAGCACATGTTCAGGAAATTTTCGGCGTACCCCATGTGACTGTGCGGGGCAATCGGTTCCAGCCCCCGACGCCGGCGCATGTCGGCGGCGACGATGGTCGGCAGCACTGCGAACATCCGCAACGATTTGGCGAAATTGGCCGACGGGGTGCTGTCGTCCTCCTCCGGATCTTCGGCCCCGAGGTAGCTGATCGCAGTCCGGACCACATCCATCGGATGGCAGTTGTCGGGAATCTTGGCCAGCAGGGACTGCATCGAGCGGTCGATGCGGCGCGACGCCCGCTCGCGCTGGGTGAACAGGGCCAGCTCCTGGTCGGTCGGCAGCTCACCGTGCCACAGCAGGTAGGCGACCTGCTCGAAGCTGCAGTGCGCGGCCAGGTCCTGCACTGCGTAACCCCGGTACGTCAGCGAATTGGTTTCCGGTACCACCTTCGAGATGGCGGTGGTGTCGACCACCACCCCCGCCAGACCCTTGTGGATGCTCGGCTTACCTGTGTCGTTCGCGGTAACGGTCATCGCGTCGCCCCTTGCAGCGAGAAATTGTAGATATCCGAGTCGAACTGGTTGTAGTCGTTGTAGCGCAGGAGCTCGTAGAGCCGACTCCGGTGTTGCATCTGGTCGAGCAGCCCGGATTGTGTTCCTGCCGAGGCGATCTCGCGTAGGCCGAGCTCGACGGCGTACATCGCCAGACGCAGCGTGGTCACCGGGTAGATCACCATGTTGTAGCCGATCTCGGATAACTGCTGTGCCGTGAGCAGTTCCGACTTTCCGAACTCGGTCATGTTGGCCAGCAGTGGGACGTCCACTGCCTCGCGGAACTGTTCGAAATCCGCCGGGGTGTGCAGAGCCTCGGTGAAGATCAGGTCGGCCCCGGCGTCGGCGTAGGCCTTGGCCCGGTCGATCGCCGCGGAGATTCCCTCGATCCCCGCCGCATCCGTACGGGCGCAGATGATGAAGTTGGGATCCCGCCGTGCCGAGACAGCAGCACGCAACCGCTTGACCATCTCCGAGGTCTCGACGACGGCTTTGCCGTCGAGGTGTCCGCACCGCTTCGGGTTCACCTGGTCTTCCAGATGCAGCCCGGCCAGCCCCGCGTCTTCGAGCAGTGTCACGGTGCGGGCCGCGCTCATCGGCTCCCCGAAGCCGGTGTCGGCATCGATGAGGGTCGGAAGATCGGTGGCCGAAGCAATCTGGGCACCACGGCCGGTCACCTCGGTCAGCGTCGTCAGGCCGATGTCGGGCAGACCCAAGTCTGCGGACAAGACAGCGCCGGAGACATAGACGCCATCGAAGCCGATCTCGGCGACGAGCTTGGCCACCAGCGGCGAGAATGCCCCCGGAAAGCGCAGCAGCCGACCAGATTCCAACCCGCGGCGAAACTTCCGGCGCTTCTCGGAAGCCGGGGTGGCAGCACCGAGCAACCCGCTCATCGGAAAATTCCAGAGGGAATCGTCGGCGCCTTGTCCAACACCCGCGGATCGACGCGGACATTGAGGGCACCGAGTCCACCGGACTTGGCCGCCGAGACATTCTCGACGGCAGACAGGAAACGCTTCTGCTCTTCGGCTTCGACGACACCTTCGGCCAGCTGGGCGAACTTGGCGACGTACTGTTCGCGCTCGAACGGCCGGGCACCGAGCGGGTGGGCATCGGCGACCGCCAGCTCGTCGACGATCGTCTCGCCGCTCTTGAGAGTGATGACGGCCTTGGCGCCGAATGCCTTTTCGGTCGGATCATTCGAGTGGTAGCGCCGAGTCCACTCCGGATCCTCGACGGTGGAGATCTTGCGCCACAGCTCGATGGTGTCCGGCCGGTGCGCCCGCTCGGGCGCGTACGACCGCTCGTGGTGCCAGGTGCCGTCCTGCAATGCGACGGCGAAGATATACATCACCGAGTGATCGAGGGTTTCGCGGGACGCGTCCGGATCGAACTTCTGCGGATCATTGGACCCGGTGCCGATCACGACGTGAGTGTGATTGCTGGTGTGCAGCACGACCGTGGCGATCTGATCGAGATCACCGATACGCTCGCGCATCCGGCGAGCCAGGTCGATCGGCGCCTGACTCTGATACTCGGCCGAATGTTCCTTGGTGTAGGTGTCCAGGATGGCGCGCTTGGGTTCGCCCGGTCCCGGCAACGGAACCCGGTAGGTGTGCTCGGGACCGGCGAGCATCCAGGCGATCACCCCGTCCTCACCCTCCCAGATCGGGGCGGGCGATCCCTCGCCGCGCATCGCACGGTCGACGGCCTCGATCGCGACCTTGCCTGCCCACGCCGGGGCGAACGCTTTCCAGCTGGAGATGAGCCCCTTGCGCGACTGGCGGGTGGCGGTGGTCAGGTGCAGGGCCTGACCGATTGCGGCGTAGATGGTTTCGGGGTCGAGCCGCAGCATGGTGCCCAGGCCGGCGGCGACCGACGGTCCCAGGTGGGCGACGTGGTCGATCTTGTGCTTGTGCAGGCAGATTCCCTTGACCAGGTCCACCTGCACCTCGTACGCGGTGGCGATACCCCGGATCAGGTCGGCGCCGTTCACCCCGAGCTGCTGGGCCACGGCGACCAGCGCGGGAATGTTGTCACCCGGGTGGGAGTACTCGGCGGCCAGGAAGGTGTCGTGGAAATCCAGTTCCCGCACCGCCACGCCGTTGGCCCACGCGGCCCATTCCGGTGAGACCGTGCCCTCGACGCCGAACACTCCTGCGCCCCTCGGTGTCTTGTGCGCGAGCGCCTGCGTACGGGCCACCGTCACCGGCCGGCGAACCACCGACGCGGCCGACACCGCGGCGTTGTCGATGATCCGGTTGATCACCATCGCCTCGGTCTCGGGCGGCACCGCTACCGGGTCGGCCGCGATCTCGGCGATCTTCCAGGCCAGGTGTTCGCTCCGCGGGAAGTCCTCGGCGCTGCGCCGCGTTCTGACGTCATGTTCAAGCATGATCCGCACGGTACGCAGCTCCATCCACCAGGGAAATACCCTGTAAATGCGTATTTTTGTGTCCTTTGACGGCCATTTTTGCGAATGTTGCGAAACCCGATCGGGGTAGCCTCGGCAGCGGTGACGAAGACATTCGCCGGCGCCCGTCTGCGACGGCTACGCGACGAGAGAGGCCTCACGCAGGTCGCGCTGGCGCGTGCGCTGGGACTGTCCACGAGCTACGTCAACCAACTGGAGAACGATCAGCGTCCGATCACGGTCCCGGTGTTGCTCGCCCTGGCTGACCGCTTCGACCTGCCGACTCAGTACTTCACCCCCGATGCCGATGCCCGGCTGGTGTCGGATCTGCGCGAGATTCTGGCCGACGGCCCGACCACCTCGACTCAGATCGAAGAGCTCGTCGCACGCATGCCCGAGGTCGGCCAGGCAATGGTCACCATGCACCGCCGGTTGCACGACGCCACTGCCGAGCTGGAGGCCGTCCACGGCCGTACCAACCTGGATGCACAAGCCGGCACCCAGCAGCCGATGCCGTTCGAAGAGGTACGTGATTTCTTCTACGACCGGCGCAATTACATCGATGCGCTCGACCGCGCCGCCGAGGACCTGTTCACCCGTCACCGTCTCCAGATCGGCGGCCTCGACCGCCAACTGGCCGATCTGTTGTCCACCGAGTTCGGCATCTCGGTGATCGTGGACAACGGAGATGTCCTGGGGTCCAACGTCAAACGCCGCTACCAGCCCGAGGCCGGCACACTCCACGTGGCGCGATGGCTGCTGCCCGGCCAGCGCGCATTCCAGCTCGCCACCCAGATTGCCCTGCTGCTGCACTCTGAGCTGATCAACTCCATCGTGGCCACCGATGACCAGTTGAGCTCGGAGGCAAGGGATGTCGCACGGATCGGCCTGGCCAATTACTTCGCCGGCGCGCTGTTACTCCCCTACCGGATGTTCCTGTCCGCCGCCGAGGATCTGCGCTACGACATCGACCAGCTCGCCCGGCGGTTCGAGATGGGATTCGAGACGATCTGTCATCGGCTGTCCACCCTGCAACGGCCGGACGCGCGTGGCGTGCCGTTCATCTTCGTTCGCACCGACAGCGCGGGAAACATCTCGAAGCGACAGTCCGCCACCGCGTTTCACTTCTCCCGGGTGGGCGGAAACTGCCCGCTCTGGGTGGTGCACCACGCGTTCTCCCGTCCCGGCGAGTTCTTGACCCAGGTCGCTCAGATGCCTGACGGCCGGAACTATTTCTGGATCGCGAGAACGTCGGCGTCGGCACCGAGCCGATATCTGGGTACACCCAAGAGTTTCGCCGTCGGGCTCGGCTGCGATCTGAGCCATGCCCACAAGCTCGTCTATTCGGCGGGCATCGATCTGAGCGATCCCGAAGCCACGGTGCCCATCGGCGCGGGCTGCCGGATCTGTGACCGACCGGCCTGCCCGCAACGGGCCTTCCCGTACGTGGGCAGACCGGTCCACGTCGACCCGCAGACCAGCAGCAATCTGCCCTACTCACCGACAGCCTGAGCAGATGTGCAATCACCGAGGTCAATGCGGGAGAATGGCCCGGTGGACTGTGTGGTGGCACGAGAGGCGCTTTCGGCGCGCCTCGATGGGGAGCGTGAGCCGGTCCCCTCTGCGCGTGTCGACGAGCATCTGCGTGACTGCCAGGAGTGTGCCGACTGGTACGACCGGGCCGGAGCGCTGGGCCTGCAATTGCGCGACCTGGCCGACACCGGATTGATCGGCGCTGTCAGTGGACGGCCGAACCGCAGGGCCAGTGCGCTGAGCGGACTCTGGCACCGGCTGAGCCCACACCTGTTGACCGTCGCAATCATCACCATCGGGATCGTTCAGGTGGGTTTGGCGGTCGCGCAGGCGGTAGGCATCAATTTCGGGATGGTTGCCGCCCATCACAGCTCGGCCAGCGGAGCCCATTTGCTGAACGAGTCCACGGCGTGGTCGGCCGCGCTGGGAATCGCGACGATTGCGATGGCCTTCCGCCGTCGAATCGCGCCCGGTCTGGCCTGGGTGCTGGTGATCTACTGCGGATTCCTCACCTATTACGTGGTATCGGATGCGCTGGCGGGACTCGTCACCCCGGTCCGGGTCCTGAGTCATGTCCCGGTGGCGCTGGCGGCGATCGTCTCGATCTGGGCGTCGCGCACCAAGCGACCGAATGACCCTTCGCCCAGGGCGCACGGTGAGGACGACGTATCGGGCCGGGCTGCACCGACCCGTCGTCACCTCCGCGCCGCGGATGACCCAGCCGCCTGAGCCGTTACACCATCACGCCGAACATGATCGCCATACCGGCGGCCATCATTGCCCGGCATAACGTGCCGAAATGCGAGAACGGCGAAGTGTCGGACTGCTGACGTGCCGCGAAGTAGCGGTACAGCCACCCGGCGGCGGCGATCACGAAACCGATGATCAACAGCCAGTTGACGGCAGGGATCCAGAGCGGCGGCTGCGCCGCGACGTGTTCCATGGCCATCGCCGTGCCGCCATGGTGTCCGGCCATGTGCATGGCATGCATGTCCTGACCGCCTGCGGCGACCGTTTCGGTATGGCGCCCAAACACATTGCCGTTCATGGCGGCGTACATCCAGGCCATCGCCAGCATCATCGCGGCGTGATAGCCGTCGACCACCCGCCCGTGGGTCGTCGCGGACCTCAGCACGCCGGCCAGGAACCAGACCGCGGCGCCCACGAAGAAAAACATCGGGCCGAGTGTGGGCAGTTCGGTCCCTCGCGGCCAGGCCATCACCATCATTGCGATGGCCATCGCCATATGCAGCAGCTGGCTCATCACAACGCTCGGCCTGCCACGCGAGCCCACCAGCGCGTAGGCGCACTCGACCGCACTCAACGCGAACAACCCCGTCACAACCCAGCGGAGTGCAAGATCGGCGATCATTCCGGGTCCTGTCTACAAGAGTGTCGGGGGTCTTCGTCTCTTGGTCGCAGACGAGAGTGCCAGAGTTCCCGCACTCACCAGCACTACGACACGTTGTCGTAGAATCGCATGGCCGCGACGTTTGGTTCGTTTGCGCGGCGGAAGGCCGGTTCGACTATGGCGCGTGTGCGCATGTCCACTGCGGCCGGGGTGTGGCGGGGACGCCTGACACTGCTCGGCATCGTCGCAGGTTGCACTGTGGTGTTGTCCATGAGTGGTGCGCACCTGGGCGCGCAGCGGCTGGCCGCTGCAGGCATCGCTGACCCGGGAACGGCCACCAGCGCAGCTCGGCTGCTCGGGCACTGGGCCGGCACTTTGGCGGCTGTGCTGTGCGTAGGGGCACTCGTCTGGATTGTGACGACCGCGACACCTCGCGACGACGGACGGATCGACGCGGCAACCTTTCCGGTGCATCTGCTTGTCGAACGCATCGCCATCGTCTGGGCTTGCTGCGCCACCGCGATGATCGTCATCTCGGCGTCCGCCGACGCGGGGATTCCCGTCGGCCGGCTTGTCTCCGGGCCCGGCCTCGGTAGCACCATCGCGGCCTCAGAGGTCGCCCGCGGCTGGTGCGTGACAGCGATATGCGCGCTGGTGTTGGCGGTCGGCGTGCGGTTCACGCTCCGCTGGATCGGTCATTGTGTGGCACTGCTGCCTGCGTTGATCGGCGTGATCGCGGTACCGGTGACCGGGAACGCCGGGCAGGGACCGGATCACGACATCGCCACGAGCGCCGTCATCGTGTTCTCGGTGGCGATGGCGGTGTGGGCCGGAACGAAGATCGTCTCCGCGGTACTACAGGACGCCGTGTTCCGACGCCGGATCCAGGCATTGCAGGTGACGTGCGGTGCGGTCGCCCTCGTCTACGGCGCACTCCTGGCCACACTGATGTTGGGCGGTTTGCCGATCCTGGGGTCGGCCTACGGGCAGGCCGTGGTGGTCGCCGGGGTGCTGCTCGCACTGGTGTGGGTCGGCGACGGCGTACTCCTGTTGGCGCGGCGCACCCCGTCGCGACTGGTCGACAGTGTGTCCGCGGCGGCGATGATCGTCGTCACCGCCGCAGTGGCGCTCGCCGCGAACAGTGTGCCTCCCCGATTCACGGTCCACGAGTTCACCACGTGGGACGTCTTTTTGGGCTACCAGCTCGATGCGCCGCCGAGTCCGGTCAGCCTGATGACCGAGTGGCGGTTCGACCCCCTGATCGGGACCGCAGCCATCGTGCTTGCACTCGGCTACCTCGTCGCGGTGGTTCGGCTGCGGCGACGAGGTGACCAGTGGCCGGTGGGACGCACGATCGCCTGGACTCTGGGTTGCGCCGCCTTGCTGATCACCACGAGCTCCGGAGTACGGGCCTACGGATCAGCGATGTTCAGCGTGCACATGGGCGAACACATGGCACTGAACATGTTCGTCCCGGTACTCCTGGTGCTCGGCGCACCTGTCACGCTCGCGCTGCGGGTGCTGCCCTCCGCGCCGAAAGACGAAACGCCTGGTCCCCGCGAGTGGCTGGTGTGGTTCGTGCACGCCCCGGTGACGCGGTTCCTGTCTCACCCAGTGACCGCGTTCCTCTTGTTCGTCGGATCGCTGTACCTCGTGTACTTCACGCCCCTGTTCGACACCTTGATCCGGTATCACTGGGGCCACGAGTTCATGAGCGTGCATTTCCTGCTGACCGGCTACCTGTATTACTGGGGAATCATCGGCATCGACCCAGGTCCGCGGCGACTCCCCTTCCTGGGGCGGCTCGGGCTCCTGTTCGCGGTGATGCCGTTCCATGCCTTCTTCGGCATCGCCACGATGACGATGACCTCGTCTCTGGGCGAGAGCTTCTACCGGTCCGTCAATCTACCTTGGTTGCAGAGCATTTCGGATGACCAACATCTGGGCGGCGCCATCGCGTGGGGCTCGAGCGAGCTGCCGGTGATCATCGTGGTGATAGCCCTGGTCGCCCAGTGGGCACGTCAGGACCGCCGGGCGGGTGCACGCGAGGACCGCCACAGCGATCGCGGGTACGACGACGAACTCGACGCCTACAACGCCATGCTCAGCGAGCTCGCTCGCAACCGGCGTTGACTCCTAGGTCATTCGGCAGCGTCGGAACCGCACGTGCAGTTGCTCCCGCAGGTGCAGTTTTCACACGTACAGTTCGGGTTGTCGCACTTGGCCGACTCCGCGGTTTCATTGCTGGTCATGCATATGAGGTTACGCCCAAGGGTTGCCGATCAGGCCACAACGGAACTAATCACGTCGTGCTCCCGACCAATCAGCAGGGCCATCGAGAACCGCAGTGCGCAACTGCCTCTCGTGCCCGCACTGAAGGCGTAGCTACGAGCCGTGGGGGGAACCACAACCATGCAGCAGTCGCATCGATTGCCCGCGCCCCGGGTGGAACTGTGGGAGTGGCAGCGGCTGGGACGGTGCCGAGATTCCGGGCAGGCGATCTTCTTCTTCGGCCCGGACGGGGAAGATCGGCGCACCCGGAACCGAAGGGTTCAGCAGGCCAAGCGGGTGTGCGCAGACTGCCCGGTACAGTCGACATGTCGTGACCATGCGCTCGCCGCAGCCGAGCAGCACGGTATCTGGGGCGGCCTGACCCCAAGCGAACGCGACGCGATTCTCGAGGATTCGCCGCCCCGCCACGCCCCTATGGTCCAGGCCAGGTAGTCAAACACATTGATGAGCGAGGTATCTCGGTGACGACGAGGCAGACAAGCGACGCGATCGAGACCGAACTACGGGCGATCGAGCGCCGGGTCTTCGAAGACGTCTGGATCAGCACCACGCGCGCCCGCGCTCTGGCCGCACTTGCCACCGCTCTGACGGTGAGCGCCGTGGCACTACAGGCGACCGGCGCGGCACCTGCCGGCGGTACGCGCAACGGGCACTGGATATCCCTGGTGGCGTTCTCCCTGTTCGCCTTCGCGGCATCGGGATCGGCATTCGCTCTGCTGCGCCGCCGATTTCGATGGTGCTGTATGGCGATGTGCGCGTCGGCTGTCGCCACCGTGGTCGGCGCCGGGGCGTTCTGGTGGCATCACACCACACATACCGCTTCCTGGATTCCGGCAGCACTGGGCACGCTCACCGTTGCGGCACTGACCGCAGCATGGCTGGGTGTGTGTCTGGCCCCGCTGGCCTCGTCTCAGCCGGATATGCGCGCTGCCGGCAACTGAGCGTCACCGAACGTATTCGGTTGCATCGTGCCGTAATTGCGCAACCGCAGGCTGTTCGAGACCACCAGGAAAGACGACACCGCCATCGCCGCACCGGCGATCAACGGGTTCAGCAGGCCGGCCGCGGCGATCGGGATGGCCGCGATGTTGTACCCGAAGGCCCAGATCATGTTGACCCGAATGGTCCGCATCGTCGCCCGGGCCAGGCCCAATGCCTGCGGCACCGAATCGAGGTTGTCGCGAACCAGGATGATGTCGGCCGCGCCGATGGCCACGTCAGTCCCGCGGCCGATGGCCAGGCCCAGGTCTGCACAGGCCAACGCGGGACCGTCGTTGATCCCGTCGCCGACCATGGCCACCACCCGGCCCTGGTCGCGCAGCTTCTCGATCGCGCCGACCTTGTCCTCCGGCAGCACCTCGGCGACGACATCGTCGATGCCCACGGCCGCGCCGATCGCGGCGGCCGTGGCGGCGTTGTCCCCCGTCAGCAGCATGGTCTTCATGCCCTCGGCGTGGAGCTGAGCGATCGCACCGGCCGCCGAATCCTTGACGGCGTCGGCGACACAGATGGCACCGCGGACGGCATCGCCGCAGGCGACGAACACCACCGTCTGCCCCCGTGACTCGCCGAGCTTGCGGGCGGCCGCCAGATCGGCGGGCACCACCCGGTCCCGGGTCACCCAGGCCGGACGCCCGACCGCCACGGCGACCCCATCCACCGAACCGGTCACACCGTGGCCGGCGAACGCCTGGAAGTCCTCCACTGCGGCGATGTCCCGACCCGCACGGGCGGTGACGATCGCATGGGCCACCGGATGCTCGGATGCCGACTCGACCGCCGCCGCATATGCGAGAACGTCGTCCTCGTCCCATCCGTCGCCCGCTGCGACGACGACGGTGATGACCTGGGGCTGTCCGGTGGTCAGGGTGCCGGTCTTGTCGAAGACGACCGTGTCGACGGCGCGGATGGCCTCCAGTGCGCGATGGCCCTTGAGGAAGATGCCGAGTTGAGCGCCCCGCCCCGAGGCCACCATCATCGCCGTCGGGGTCGCCAACCCCAGCGCGCACGGGCAGGCGATCACCAGGACCGCCAGGGCAGCCGATACAGCTCGGTTGACATCTCCATCGGCCAGCAGCCAACCGATCGCGGTTGCCGCGGCGATCACGAGCACACAGGGCACGAATACCGCGGCGATGCGGTCAGCCAGTCTCTGCGCGTCGGCCTTCTGTGCCTGCGCCTGCTCCACGAGGCGGACCATCCCGGCGAACCGGGTATCGGGTCCCACCGCGGCGGCCTCCACGACCAGGCGACCGTCGAGGACGACGGTGCCACCCACGACACTCGAACCTTCGTGGGTCTGGACCGGTTTCGATTCTCCGGTCATGGCGCTGACGTCGACCGCGGCCGCCCCGCTCACCACGAGACCGTCGGCCGCGATGGCCTCACCAGGACGGACGACGAACCGCTGCCCCTCTTTGAGCTCGTCCGCGGGCAACACCAGTTCGCCGCCATCGGCAAGCAGCACCGTCACCGACTTGGCGCCCAGTGCGGCAAGTGCGCGCAGCGCTCCTCCCGCGCGCGAGCGTGCCCGGGCTTCGAAGTAGCGGCCGGCGAGTACGAAAACCGTTACGCCCGCGGCGACCTCGAGGTAGATCGCATCGCTGCCGAGCAGCGCCTGCCAGATCCCCGCAGCGTGGTAGGTCTGGTGATCGAAGAAGATCGTGTACATCGACCACACGGTGGCCGCGGTCACGCCGATGGAGATCAAGGTCTCCATGGTCGAGGTGCCGTGCCGGGCGTTGCGCAGCGCAGTGCGGTGGAACGGCCATGCCGCCCACGTCACGATCGGTGCCGCCAACGCGGTGAGCACCCACTGCCATCCGGCGAAACGGGTGTCGGGCACCACGGCAAACATCACCGACAGATCGGCGAGGGGAATGAACAACACGGCGGCGATCGCGAGGCGCCGGAGCAGGCTGTGGGCATGGTCGGCATCGGGGTCGACGTCGGTCGTCGAGCGCTCGGTGCGGGGGGCCGCCTGGTAACCGGCCCGCTCGATGACCGAACACAGCTGCTCGACACCGATGTCCGGGGCGGCTTCCACCGTGGCGACGCGTGTGGCGAAGTTCACTGACGCCCGTACCCCGTCGACCTTGTTGAGTTTGTTCTCCACGCGGGCAGCGCAGGCCCCGCACGACATTCCTGTGACGTCGAGCGCAATGCGCTGAGTCACCTCTTTGTCGGGGACAGTTGCTGTTGTCACCACCACTCCCAATTGCTCACTCATCACGTCGGTGGCCTACAACACCGACTGACGTCACCGATTACATAGTCGGTCCAGCCCGATGCCGAGTTCCCGGGCGTCATCGAATAATGTCGATGGCTGTGACTACCGAACGCAGCGAGGATCACGTTACGCGGCTGGCCTTCGCCGCCGGCCGCGGTGATTCGGCGGCGCTCGAGCAATTCATCCGGGCCACCCAGACCGACGTCTGGCGAACGGTCGCCTACCTGGGCGATTCCGGGTCTGCCGACGACCTGACCCAAGAGACGTTCATGCGCGCCATCACCGCGCTGCCCCGCTTCAGCGGCCGGTCATCGGCTCGCACCTGGCTGCTGTCGATCGCTCGGCGGGTCGTGGTCGACCAGATTCGGCACAAGCAGAGCCGGCCGCGGACACAGCACGGAGTGGACGTCGAGCAGGTTCTCGAGAGCTACCGCCCGGTGGGTGGTTTCGAGAAGATGGTCGAGATTCGCCTTCTGTTGGACGGACTCGATCCCGACCGGCGGCACGCGCTGTTGCTGACCCAGGTCCTCGGCTTGTCCTACGCGGAAGCGGCCGAGGTGTGCGGCTGCCCGGTCGGCACCATCCGTTCACGGGTCGCCCGCGCCCGCGAAGACCTGATCGCGGCGGCCGAACGGGACGATCTGACCGGCTAGCGTTGCCGGCGGTGCTGTCGCCATCCCGCAACGACGTCCACGGCCACGAACACCACCAGGCTGACACCCAGCAACGGGATGAACCAGCCGACGGCGGCGGCCAGAAGGACCACCGCGACCGCCGCGCCGGGCGGTAGGCCGGTGAGGACACCGCGACGCGGTGCACCACCCACCAGGGCGCGGCCGGCGGTGGGCCGGCGGTGCCACCACAGCAGGTAACCGCGCACGATCACGGTGACCAACGCGACCGCAAGGCCAAACAACACGAGCTGGTTGGCGACCCCGAACAGCAGTCCCATATGCAGCTGGATGCCCCATGCGGAAAGCTTTGCCGCCAAGGGCCAGTCGGCGAACCACGAGATGTCGGTCACCTTTGCGGAGGTTCCGTCGATCGCCACTGCGTTGTTCGACATCACCCAGGGCTGCCGGGTCTGCGCCACGGTGAACGCGGTGTGCGGGTCGGCGGGAATCCCGACCTCGACATTGCCGCCGACCCCGGCCTCGCGCGCGGCCTTCAGCACCCTGTCGATGTCGCCCACCAGCGACGCGTCGGCCGCGTGCGCGGTGGCGGGGGCCGCAACACCGTGATGCCCCTCGTGACCGGACATGGGGCCGGGCACATCTGCGGGTGCGCCGCCGAGCGTCGTCGACACGGTGGGCGTCGTCCACGACAGCGCGGCACGCAGAGCGGTCACGTTGTCGCCGGCGAACCGTGACCAGGTGAGGCCCGTGGCCGACAGGAACAGCAATCCGACGGCGATCCAGATCCCCACCGCCCCATGCCAGTTCAACGCGCGTGCTCGACCTCGGAGGGCGCCGTCGAGCGTCAACAGCCTGGGCTTCGGGCCACCGCGCCGCGACATCCGCCGGTATCTGCCCCACCACAGGAACACCCCGGCCAGTGCGATCAGCCACAGCCACGACGCGGCGAGTTCGCTGTACATGCGGCCCGGCTCGCCGAGATGCAGGCTGCGGTGCATCTGATCGATCCAGGTCCGCAGTGGCAGTGCGCCGCTGCTCCCGTACACCGTGAGTTCCCCGTGCGAGGCGCCCGTCACCGGGTCGATGAAAACGGCATGCCGTTCGGACTCACCCAAAGACGGATCGTCGAACATGACGCGCGTGGTCTCACCCGGCCCGGTTGCCGGACGAACCGCGGTGACCGCGAGATCGGGCCGCGCGGCCTGGGCGGTGCGGATCTGTTCGGCGACCGGCAGCATGTCACCGCTGTTGTGGGTTTGAAGTTGATCCCGGTAGACGAACTGCTCGATGGTGGGTGCGATCGCGTACAGGCCGCCACTGATCGCCGCGATCAGCAGGAAGGGCCCGACGAAGATCCCGGCATAGAAGTGCAGACGCAGCAGGAACGCGCGGTAATGCGTGGTCCCGGCCGGTATCGAGATCGGTGGTTCCGGTGTCGTGGTCTCATCAGTGGCTGTCGACGGGTTCTCGCCCATGGCTCCTCAGCGGTCGAACGGTTCCTCGATAAGAGTGGTCGTTCGCGCCGCTTCGACAGTTCCCGACAGAAATTCAGCCGCCCATGTGCCCGACGGTCACCCAGCGGACGGCCCTCGAGACCAAGGAGCGTTTCGGGGACGGCTCCTCGAGTGCGGATTCGGGAGCGGTGCGCTCTTCGGCGTGGTAGCCGGCCTGCTCAACGGCATCGCAGAGGTCGGCCACACTGATGTCGGGGCCGGCATCGATGGTCGCGATCTTGGTGGAGATGGCGACCGAGGCCTGCACCCCGTCGATCTTGTTCAGCGCGTTCTCGACTCGGCGCGAACACGCTCCGCAGGACATTCCTGTCACGTCGAGTCGGATCCGTCGGGTACCTGATGTCTCGGTACGGTGTGCGGCCACGTCTGTCACTGCCATCCCTCACTGTCTAACGGCGTCTGGTTGATAAGTCGTTGCGCAAGCGGGTTGAGTTCCCGAGCATCCCTGGGTGAGCAGTGCCCGCACCGACGGCGGTACCGCCACGAGCTCGCCGACGAATCGCACATCCAGCGGCAGAGCCGGATACGCGGAGAGGTACTCCGCATAGGTGCGTCCATCGAGCTGCTGGCCCAACTCGATCCACGCGTCGATCACCGACCAACGCCGCGGATTGGCTCTTGCCCAATCGCTTTCGTCCAGCCGGCGCTTCCACTCGTGACTGTCGACCTCTTCGGAGGCAATCGTGCCGAGCAACTGCCGGTAGGCCACCGTCTGCCCGCGCATCACCTCGATCCCGGAACCCAGCTCGTCCGGCCCACCGAACTCGGGCAATCTGCGAAGTATGCTCTCCGCCGCCGCGCGGCCGGTCGTCACTTCCTCGATCAACTCCAGCACCGGATAGGCCTGTAGCGCACGGCAGGCATCGGCAACGGCCACCAGGATGTCGGCGGACCCGCGCACTTGCTCGGCTGTTCCCAGAACCCGGGGCAGGCGCACAATGGTGAAGTCGAGGTCTCGACCGGCCCCGACCACTGCCAGTTCCGCGAGGGCCTTGGAGGCCGCGTAGGGGTACGGAGCCCGACGCGGGTCGACGACTTGTGGCGAGGAGACGTCCGCATTGACGACATAGGACGACAGGTGCACCAGCCGGGCACCGGTCGCCGCACACGAATCGGTCATCGTCGCCACCAATTCCACATTGGCCGTACGGAGTTCGCGGTAGGGAACCACGACGTTGGTGTTCCCAATGCAGTTGACGACGGTCTGGGCACCGGTCTCGCGGATCAGCGCCTCCAACTCGAGCGGACCGAAACCGTGGACGAGGGGCTCGATGCGGGCGCCTGGCGTGCCGCGAAGCGCTGGCCAGACCTCGTTGTCGGGTAGGGCCGATCTCATGGCCAGCACCACGTCGGGGCGCGGCGCAGCCGACCGGGTGAGCTCCAGAATCGCCTCGGCGAATCCGGTGCCCAGCACTCCGGACGCACCCACCACCAGGACGGGCTCCGCACCATGGGCTGATGGTCGCCGCGGTTTCGGTGCCGCAAGGGCGCCCCGCGTCGACAGAGCGGTGAAGTCGCGCTCGATCTCTGTCGCCGTGTCGGCGTCCATCCAGTCGCCGATGACCGACATGTCGTCCACCAGGTTCGCCGCGGAATCGGCACTGATGAGGTCCAGAATCGACACCTGCCGACCGAGATACGTGCGGGTATCGGGCAGGATCCGCACGAGATCCAGCGACCCGATGCCTTCCCGCAAGAGCGACGCATGCGGTGTGATCGACCGCTCGAGGCGGGCGCTCCAGAGGGTGGCGAGACCAGTTGCCAGTTCGCCGTGTTCATCGACGTGGGTTCCCGAGCCGGGTGCAACAGATCTCGGCAGCCTCGCGGTGTCGATCTTTCCGCCGGGCTTTCGCGGAATGCTCGCGACGCTGGACACAGAGAACGACGGCACCCGCGAATCCACCAGGATGTTCCTGATACGCGCTGCCGCAGCGAGGTCTTCATCACCGTCGCGGGTTCGCTGGGTTTCGAACCAGACCCCCAGACCGCCGTTGTGAAGCTCGACGGCAACGTCGACCACGGTCGGGTCGGCACCGATGCGTCGGGTGATCTCGGCGGTGTCGACGCGCTTGCCCGCGATCTTGACGATCGCGTCCTTACGCCCCGCGAACATCGGGTATCCGTCGCCGTCGATCGTCACCCGGTCCGCAGTCGAAAAGGCCCGCTGCCGCCGGCCGTCGGGCGTCACGACCCAGCCAAAACTGGCACTGTCCACACCGAGGTAGCCGCCGGCCACCATCTCCCCCATCACCACGACTTCGCCGAACGCGATCACCACCGCATTCGGAACGAGTGGTCGGCCCAGGCGACGGCGTGCACCGTACGAGATCACCTGGCCGCCTTCGATGATCGGCAAGTAGGTCACCACAACGGTGGTCTCTGTCGGGCCATAGCTCGACACCAGCGACACATTCTCGGCGCCCGCCGTGTTGATCCACTTGTCGACGGCGGTCGGACGCACCGGCTCGCCGCCGATCACAATCTGTCGGAGTCGAGAGCCACCGACTCCGGCGATCGCCTCGACATCCTCACCCCACAGCTGCCACAACGCGGTGGGCAGATCGACGATGGTGGCTCCACTTTTCACCAGATCATCGGTAAGAGCCTGCAGATCAGCGCCTTTCACTGCGGCTGAACGAACGACACTCGCCCCGGCCAGCGCGGTACCGAACACTTCTTCGACGCTGATATCCGATGTCAGCGGCGCACATTGGAGGACTGTGTCATCCGGTCCCCAGCCATATGCCCGGGTCGCACCGACGCAGAACGCCGCGAGTGCACCGTGGCTGACGTGCACGAGTTTGGGTTCCCCGGTCGATCCCGACGTCGGCATGACGTAGGCGGTCCTGGTAGCGAGGTTCGGGTCCATCGCCGTCTGTTCGACACGATCCTCGACCAGGCGGCGATGGTCCCCGTCCGGGCGCGGCAGGGTGATCGCCGACGCGACATCGACGATGTGCGCCGAGATCCCGTTGCCGGATTGGTTGATTCGTTCGGCCCGCGATTCCAGCTGATCATCGCGGTCGCAGACGCTGTACCCGCAGCCCGCCAAGTGACACCCGATCAAGAGGCCGATGGTCTTGTCGGTGCCGTCGTCGGTGAACACCACCACATCGCCCGGCGCCGCGCCGATTTCGAGCAACCAGGCGATCGAGGAATCGACGTGGGCGTGGCGTCGACGACATTCAGCGACGATCTCGGGACGGTCGAGAAACCACGCGGGTACCGGCGGTGCCGCAGGCTCAGATTCTTGCGAAACCGGGCACAGTGACCCGTCCCTCGCGAGCGGCCGCCATGCGTCGACCGTCATCGCGATCGGGGAATCCCACATTGCCGACATCGATTTCAGGGCGGCCGCGATCCGGGTCGCGACATTCGAGGCATTCCGCCGGGGTGGATCAGGCCGATTCCAGATGTTGACGGTGAGTGTGCGTCGTGCCTCGTCGAGCACAGCCGCCACGGTGATGCCCTCTACCGGTCCGATAGCCGACGTCACCGGTGCGTCCGACAAGAACGGCGCCAGTTCAGGCGCACAGGGCTCACGCAGAAAATTGAGCGTCAACGTCTCCACGGAGGTGGTCCGATTGATCGCCAGATACATTCGGCGGTAGTGCTCTTCGCGCAGCCATCGGCGCCGGCCGGCCTTGACATAGCCCCGGTCCACACCGCGCACCACGTCGGCCACCGAAGCGTACGGCGAAAATCGGACCGGCTGCGCCATCGAGTTGACCAGGCACGTCGCGACATCGAGGTCAGGATCACCGAATCGGTTGTCGACCGCGTGTACCAGCAGGCTCTCGGTGGTGTGACGAAGGCTCGCGTCCACTGCCGTTCCCGCCGTCGCCACGAGCATGTTGAGCGGGATGTTCTCCCGGGCGGCCAGATCGACGATCTGGTCGTAGTCTTCGCCGCGAATCACCGCAGTTTCGACGAGTATCCCTCTGGCCGCGGTGACGGGGTCGTCGCCGGCCGCACGTCCGTGGCGACCCTCCTCGGCGGCCGCGGAGAGCTCCCGCTGCACAACGGAGGTGAGCCGCGCGAGAGATTCGTCGATCCGGGTCGCCTCTCGGCGGTGAGCGGTGGCGATACCGGTCAGACCGGCACGGACACAGGCGGGGTCACCAGGGTGGGCACCGGAAAGGAAGCGCCCCAGGTCGGCTTCGATGATGCCGATCGCTCCCCCATCGAGCAGGAGGTGATGTGCGTGGGCAGAAAGGCCGGTCACCAGGCCACTGGCGCCGAGATGCACGGTATAGCGCGCCAATGGCGTTGCGAAGATGCCCGATTCCCACTCGTGCGGCAGCGCGGGGAAGGCGTCACTGCCGGACACGCGCACGATATCGTCGGCGTCGAGCCGGGGCACGAGCTCGGGATAGCCGCCGGGATCGGATGGCTCCGCCAGCACACACAACTGAACCGGGTTGGCGAGGATGGAGTTCCGTAGAGCGGCCAGGAACTCCGTCTGCGGTATCGGATGCAACCGGTAGTGCCTTCCGATCAGGTACAGATGCGGATCAGCGTCCTGCAGCACCCCGTTGTAGATGTTCTGCTGTGATCGGCTCAGCGGAATGCCTTGCGGATGATGCCCTTCAGACAGGTTCACCCAGCTTCTCCAACTCCTGGACCCATCCCGCGAGCGACAGGTTGTCCGCCAGCCGCCGCGGAACATCCGATTCCCGATCGATGCCGAGATGCTTCATCAACAGCACGAAGCGAACCGAGTCCAGCCCGAGATCTCGTAGGTCGGTGGCGTCACCGTCGATGAGATCTGACTCGTCGACGTAGAGCACCTCAGCGAACGCAGCGAGGATTCTGCTTCGCGACGTCTCACCCACCGGCGACCACGCCCAAGGCCGCCCGCCTGATCTTGCCGGACCGGGTGCGTGGAATCTCCTGCACGAACCGGATCGTCGACGGCCTGGCCATCGGCTCCGATTCCTCCCGGAAGCGGGCCGCAATGGCGTGTTTGAGCTTCCTGGCGCCGGAATCGTCGATGTCCATCGACGTGACCACGGCCAGCCCCACCAGCGCGCCGAACTCGTCGTCGGGGATCTCGAAGCAGGCTGCCTCCTCGACGCCCGCTACCCCCTCGGCGATTCGATCGACCTCATCGGGCGCGATGTTGACTCCTCCCGAGATGATCATCTCCGATGACCGCCCCCTGATGTAGAAGAAGCCGTCGTCGTGACGATCGAGAAGGTCTCCGGTGTTCACCCACCCGTCGACCAGAGCTTCGGCGGTGCGCTCGGCGTCTTCCCAGTACCCCAACATGTTCGCCGGGGACTTGATCCACAGCGTGCCCGAAGATGCCGAACCGGAGGAGGATCTGGTGGGCGGACCGCTGCCGTCACCGTCCAGGTGGACCTCCACGCCGGGATACGGCCGCCCGACCGCTCCAGCTTCGATCCTGGCGATCGACCCGTCCTCGGCGGGAAGACACAGTGCGGTGCAGCCTGTTTCGCTGAGTCCGTAGACCTGAGCGGTATGAACCCCGGCAGCTTCGACAAAGCTGACATCGGAGGCAACCGCACGGGATCCGCCGTAACCCACCATGCGCAGTGCCGGCGGGAGCGGTTTTCCGGCGGCCCGCAGTTCGGCCACGAGGCGGGTCAGGAGCGTAGGCACCAGGCACGTCGTTGCGACGTCGTTCGCGGTGAGGATCTCGGCGATCGACGCGGAAGTCTCACCGCCGGTGAGGCAGAGGCCGCCCTGCATCAGGCAATTGAGGATCCACCAGAGACCGCCGATGTGTGTCGCGGGCAACGGTGAGTAGGTCGTTTCGCCGACGACCCAGTCAACCCAGGTCAATTGCTCTCGCTGCAGGATGTCGGCGATGGAGTAGAAAGTGCGGTTGGGCAACAACACGGCTTTCGGCGCACCGGTGGTGCCGCTGGTGAAGATCATCGCCAGCGGGTGATCCGCTCCGTCAACAAGGTTGCCGGACGGATCTGACACGGGCTTGTCAGCGCGGACTGGCGCGCCGGCGACGATGGTGGCGTCGAAGGCAGGGATTTCCCGGAGAGAACTCGAGAGATCAGACGCCTGCAGCCGGCAACCCGGTGCGATCAGAATCGCAGCGGGGTTGGTGATCTCGCCGAAGCGGTCAACGGTTGCCGGAGGTAGTCCGCCGTCCACCATGACCGCGATGGCGCCCACTGCCGCACAGGCCAGCACCGACAGGTAGGTCTCGGGTCCATTGTCCGAGACGACGAACACTCGGTGTCCCCGGGCGACCGATCGGGAGGCGAGATCGGCTGCCAGCCTGTCCACTTCGGCCATCAGCTCCCGGTACCGAATCGAGCTGGTTCCGTCGCAGCGACGGAGGGCGATCGCCTCGGGACGTTGTCGCGCCCGCTCAGCGATGCGTTCCAGCACCGTGGATGGTGGGGGTGTCATAGCCATCTTGCTCTCGTAGAAGGTCAGGGGATGTTGAGTGCGGCCAGTTCAACTTCACCGGATGCGGCGCCCCCGTCCTCATCCCAGAATTCCACCGTGCACGGAATCTTGAGATAGCGAATCGTCCGGTCGACCACCTCGAAGTCCTTGCACAGCAACCGCGCCGAGAACCTCTGGGACTTGATCGGACGCTTGAACCGCGATTTGGTCGTCTTGATCAACATGCTGGGGAGTTGATAGTTGAAGTAGTCCTCGATCGACCAGCCCCGGAATTCGGGTATCACCTCGTTGAGGATGGCCGGCGCGAACGCACTGTAGGCGAGTTGGTTGAAGCACAGAACCCACTCGGCGGCGTTGAAGTGGCCGGTGTCCCGGATGTATGCGGGCTCTTTGATGCTGAAGTTCCCAGTGGCGGATACCGAGGTCTCGGTGGCCTCGTACTCCGCGTCGAGAAGATACCGGCACCCTTTGTAGGAATAGGGTTCCAACACCTTGACCAGCAGATCCTCGGGGATCGGCGCCATGCGGGTGATGTCGTACCCACTCGTGACCACAGACAGTGTTTCGGCGGTGCTCATGCTCATACCCCATATCCCGGTGTTGTGAGGCCGTCCAGCATGGTCAGCCGATGTGTAGTCAAAGTTCCTGGCGTCGTTCCGTGTTTCGCCCGGTGCATCAGAACCCGGTTGTCCCACAACACGACATCGCCCACTTCGTAGTGCTGGGCATGGATGAACGGCGAGGTGAAATCCGGATCGAGCTGTCCGGTGGCGGTCATGAGTTCCTGCAGCACGGTGGGCTCCAGGACGCGTCCGTTCCGGTCCTCGATCTTCGTGGTGCCCGATGCGCAGATGTAGAGAATTTCCTGCCCGGTCTTCGGGTGTCTGATCACCGTCGGCCAGGCGATCGGAGGAGTGGTCTTGGAGATCTCATCCCACACCTCGCCGATCGGCTTGTACACGTCATGCGGGCGAATCTTGATGTGCCGCCGAGGATCATGGGTGGCGAAGGTGCCACGGACCGGGTCGCGCACAGCATCAGGCAGAGACTCCCACACCTTGTTGAGGTCGATGAAGTAGGTTCCGCGGTCAGTCCCCGGCACGGCCAGTGGCACCACCATCGAGAACGCGAACGGCTCGGGCATGAACATGTAGTCGATGTGCCAGAACGCGCCGGTCCTCGGGACGCCGTTCCCCTCCTCGGTGGAGGAAACGAAGATCTCCGGGTGGTCTTTGTGGTGATAGATCGGCTCGTAGTACGTGACGACGTCGCCGACGATGCGGCCCAACCGCAGGAATTCCTCGGGAGTCGGATGAACGTCTTTCAGGATCACCAGCTTGTTCTGATAGACGACCTCCCGGATCTCTTCCCTGGTGATGTCGTCGAGATTCTTGGGGTCGATTCCCGTGACTTGCGCCCCGAGCCCCTCCCCCAACACATTCAGCGTCAACTCTTCTCCTCGTTCGGCACCGTGGAGCGCCGGTGGTGCGACTATCGGATTGGTCGAATCAAACTCGTTGAAAGTTCCGGCTATTCGCGATTTTTCTGTGAACTACCTGTCCAGGTGGCCGGCAGCATGGGCATGGATTCTCCGGAACTGTCAGACCGAACCATCCCCGCCGCGGGTGCACTCGTGGCGACCGCAGCGGCCCCGGAGAACCCGAGAGGGGTTACCCCCTGCGTGCTGGAGATCAGTGACGCGGGCCGGCCGCCATCGGGGACCTCCGCTGCCTCGGTGTCCTCCAGAAATTCGTAGCGGTAGCTGCGGGCGCGGTCTCGGTTGCGACGTGCCTGCTTTCGACGGGTGCGCGCGACGACCGCTGCCCTGGCCGCCGCGACGGTGGTCAAGGTATCCGCCATTTCTCCAGGGGATTTCGCGCCAACCCTCGGGCCTGCCGCCACCGCCGGTGGATCCAGACCCGGTAGGGCGTAGCCGACAAAGGATGGGCCTGCCGGCCCGCCCGCCGCACCAGGACTGCTCGGGGCGGGTACACCTGACCCCGCACCGGTCGGCGGAACTGCTGTTGACCCCGTGGACAGGGGCGGCGGCATGCCGACATCAACCGACCCGCCGGCGCGATGGCCTGCGTGGACTTCGGCGGGTCCCGGCATCGGCCCAGGCGCCGGAACCCGGTTCTGCAGCAGCGTCAGTGCGCTCAGCGCGCCGAGGGCACTGAGCGCCGGCGCGAAGAACGGTAGGAGCAGTAGCGAATACGAGGCGTAGTACGGATACCAGAGCATGTCGTAGAGCACCAGCGCGATGGCGGCGAGGATGGCGGTCTCGGCCGGGTTGAAACCCAGTTGCCCGAAGAACTGTTGGAACGTTTCAAGGAGCTGTTGGGGATTTCCGGCTCCCGAAATGAGGTCCGAGATCAGCTTCCAGATGTCGCTCAGTTGCAGGTCACCGGAGGTTGCGCTCGACGTGTTCTGCTGCTCGCTTCGTGCTTCACCCCCCGGCGCCAGGATCGACGGAGCCGGCCGGGTCGGCGGAACCGCCGAATACGCGCTCGCGGCCACCGCGTCATAGGTGGCCATCGATTCGGCCGCCTGCAACCACATCCGCACGTAATCGGCCTCGTTGAGTGCGATCGGGATGGTGTTGATACCGAAGAAGTTGGTGGCCAGCAGCACACCGTGGGTGACGTGGTTGACGGCGAGTTCCGCCAGGGTCGGCATGGTTGCCAGGGCGCTGCTGTACGCCGCAGCGACCGTCTGATGCTGCGCGGCGGTGACGGCGCTGTCGGCTGAGGCCTGCTCCAGCCATGCCAGGTAAGGGCCGTGGGCTGCCACATACTGTGCAGCGCTCGGTCCTTCCCAACTGCCGACCTGCACAGCGGCCAGGATTTGCGTGAGTTCTACCGCCGCTGCGCTGTATTGCGCGCTCAAGTCCTGCCACTGGGCAGCCGCGGCCACCAGCGAGCCTGGGCCCGGCCCGGCGGTCAACAAAGCCGAATGCACCTCTGGAGGCACCGCAAACCAGAGCGGTGCGGTCACGTCATCACCTCCTCGCATGAGCGTTGATTGCGACCACACAGCCCGGTACGCGTTGCCTCGTAATTCAGCTAGTCGGGCCCGAACGCCGGAAAGTTCCCGAGTTGTCGGTATTGACCGGTCAACCGGGGCAATGACTCTCGACGGCGCGACACGTGTGCGGCTGCTGGTGCGTTCACGGGTACGGTCGGCGCATGCCAGTCATCGACGCTCGTCACCTGACCGCGATCTCAGAGACCGCGCTACTGACACTGCACCAGAGAGCAGCCGAGGCAGCCCGCCCCGACGGCATCATCGAGGACCCGCTGGCGATCGCCCTGCGTGACAGCCTCGGGTACGACTACCAGCATTTCGGCCGTACCCACCAGGCCACCGCCCTGCGGGCCGTCGCGTTCGACAACGCCACGCGCCGCTATCTGCAGGTGCGGCCGCGCGCCACCGTGGTGGCCCTGGCCGAGGGGCTGCAGACCAGCTTCTGGCGCCTCGACAACGGCGAGATGAGTTGGCTCTCTGTGGATCTGGAGCCCATTGTGCAGCTTCGTCGGCAACTACTTCCGCCCTCGGGCAGACTCCGCCACCTGGCACAGTCCGCGTTCGACTATTCCTGGATGGATCAGGTCGACCCCACCAACGGTGTGCTCATCACCGCCGAGGGGTTGTTCCAATACCTGGAGCGCGACGCGGTGCTGGATCTCATCGCGACATGTGCCGCCAGGTTCCCCGGAGGACAGCTGATCTTCGACAGCGTCCCGCGATTTCTGAGCTGGTACTCGCAGCGACGCGGCATCAAACTCAGCAAGGAGTACACCGCGCCGCCGATGCCGTTCTCATTCACCGCCGACCGGTATGACGAGCTGCGTGCCATCCCCGGCGTTCGCGCCGTCCACGAACTCGAGATGCCGGCGGGGCGCGGCAAGGTCCTGTCGAGCGCAGCGGCGCTCATCTACCGATCCCGCTCGCTCGAGCGCTTCCGAGCACCGACCAATGTCGTCGAGTTCGGTTGACACGTCGGAGTTGTGAGCCGAACGTGGGCCTACGCGACGCCAATCAGCGCGGCGCGGGCCAATACCTCTTCGGCCTTCTTGACATGAGCGGCGTCAACGAGCACACCCTCGACTCCAACCGCCCCACGACCCGCTGCCTCGGCCTCCCGGTACGCCGCGACGTTGCGGTGCGCCAACGCGATCTCTTCGGCTGACGGGGCGAACACGTCATTGGCGACCGGGACCTGATTCGGATGGATCGCCCACTTTCCGGTGTAGCCGTACAGCGACGATCGACGCGCCTCGGCCTCATAGCCGGCGACGTCCGCATAGTCGGGGTACGGAGAGTCGATGGCGTCGATTCCGGCAATTCGCGCCGCGACCATGATCTTGTTGCGTGCATACGCCCAGAAGTCACCGGTGTACTCACCCATCGGCACGAAATTGGTGTCCACCCGTGCGCCCTGCGACAGAGAGAAGTCGCCGACGCCGAAAATCACCGCGTCCAGTCGGGGGCTCGCCCGTACGATCTCCTCGGCATTGGCGAGTCCTTCGACCTCCTCGATCAATACCTCAAGCCGAATCTTCTTCTCCAAGGAGAGCTTTTCCTCCAACTGGGTGAGCAGCAGGTCGACCCACCACACGTCCTTGGCGGTGCGGGCCTTGGGAATCACGATGGTGTCGAGTTGGGCACCGGCATGAGTGACGACCTCGATGATGTCGTCGTGGCACCACGGGGTGTCGAGGCCGTTGATCCGGATCGCGCGTGCGGTCCGGCCCCAGTCGAGCTCGGTCAGTGCCCGGATGGCCTTGGCCCGCGACTCCACCTTGAGCCCTACCGGAGTCGCGTCCTCCAGATCGAGGAACACCAAGTCGGCACCACAGGTGACGCCCTTGACGAACATGTGGTCGTTGCAGGCAGGCAAGGCGAGCTCAGAACGACGAACCAGATTGGCCATGAGATGTGAATTCCTTTGCATAACTGACTGTTAGAGCACACCAGCGGTGTGCAAGCGATCGACTTCTTCAGCTGCCAGGCCCAACAGCTCGTGGTAGACCTCGGCGTTGTGTTCACCGAGGCGGGGGCCCAGCGAGTCCACCCTCCCGGCGTTCCCCGAGAACCTCGGGACGGGAGCCTGCACCGTCATGGCGCCGAGTTCGTCGTCGGCGACTGATACGAACACCTGTCGATGCTGCAGTTGCTCGTCAGCCACCAGGTCGGCAATCTCGTACACTGGCGCCGCGGCCACTTCGGCTGCGTCGAACACCGCCATCGCCTCCGACAAGGTTTGCGCAGCAACCCATTCCGCCACAACAGCGTCAACTTCCGCAGCGCGCGCCAGCCGGCGCTGCGGATCGGAGAAATCGGCATCGGACACCAGGTCGTCGCGCCCGATGGCGCGGAAGACTCTCAACGCCAGGCTCGGCGAGCTTCCGGACATGGCCAGCCAACGCCCATCGGACGTGCGATAGGTGTTGCGGGGCGCCGATATGTCCCAGCGATTGCCGGCCCGGTGTGGAACGATACCGAGCTGGTCATAGCTCAACAGGTTCTGCTCCAGCAGTCGAGCCAGAGGGTCGACGAGATTGATGTCGATCAATTGACCACCGGCGCCGTGCACGTCGCGGTGATAGAGCGCCATCATCACGGCATAGGCGGCGTTCAGCGACGCCACCCCATCGGCGAGCATGAAAGGAGGCAGAGTCGGTGGACCTTCGGCTTCGCCTGTCACATGGGCGAATCCGCTCATCGCCTCGCCCAGCGTGCCGAACCCGGGGCGCGCACTCTTGGGTCCGGACAGCCCATACCCGGTGATGTGCAGCATCACGATGCGGTCGTTGATCAACCGCAGCGACTGGTAATCCAGGCCCCATTTGGCGAGGGTTTGCGGCCGGGTGTTGACGATGACGACATCCGACTTCTCGACCAGGCGCCGCACCAGATCCTGACCTTCGGTCACGCGCAGATTAGCGGTCACCGATTTCTTGTTGCGGGACACTGACTTCCACATCAACCCGACACCGTCGCGTTGACTACCCCAGGTGCGGATGGGATCGCCCTGGCCGGGCTGTTCGACCTTGATGACCTCTGCGCCGAACTCGCCCAGATACGTCGCGGCGAGCGGGGCTGCGGCCAGTGTCGCCAGGTCGAGCACCCGGATTCCGCTGAGCATGGCCCCCATCTACGACGCCGAACTGGTGAGTGCGCCGGCAGGCCGATCCAGACCCAGGTGGTCACGCAGAGTGGATCCGGTGTATTCGGTACGGAACAATCCCCGATGCTGCAGCTCGGGCACCACCATCCGCACGAAGTCCTCGTAGGATCCCGGTGAATGCGTTGCGGCCATGACGAATCCGTCGCACGCACCGCTGGTGAACCACTCCTCCATCTGGTCTGCCACCTGCTTGCCGGTGCCGACGAAGCGCGGACCTTGCAGCAGAGTCGCGCGGTGCCCGGCCAGGTCACGCACCGTCACCCTGTCCCCACCGATATGGGCCCGCAGATTCTGTACCAGCCCCCGGATGCCCGAGACCGAGGCGATCAGCTCATCGGTCACCGGATCATCGAGGTCATGCTGGGCGAAGTCATAGTTCATGAGCTCCGACAGCAGGGTCAGCGAGGCCATGGGGTCCACCAGGTCGTTGAGGAACATGTCCTCACGTTCCTTGGCATGGGACTCCGTCTCTCCCACCACCGCGTAGGCCATCGGACAGATCCGCACCGAGGCCGGGTCGCGGCCCGCCTCGGCGATCCGTGCTTTCTGATCGCTGTAATGCGAGCGGGCCACGTCAATTCCGGGATCACCGGTGAAGATGAGATCTGCCCAGCGCGAGGCGAACTCGCGTCCGCGGCCTGAGGACCCCGCCTGCAGGATCACCGGACGGCCCTGCGGTGTGCGCGGAACCGTCAGCGGCCCGCGGGTGGAGAAGTAGCGACCGACGTGCCCGAGTTCATGCACTTTGCCGGGGTCGGCATAGAGCCCGGAGACCCGATCGTGCTGGATCGCACCGTCCTCCCAGGTGTCCCAGAGTCCGGCGACAACGTCGAGAAACTCGTCGGCACGGTCGTAGCGTTCGTCGTGACCGAGATGGGTGTCGATCCCGAAATTTTGCGCCTCGCTGTCGTTGACGGAGGTGACCACGTTCCAGGCTGCACGTCCTCGAGACAGGTGGTCGAGCGTTGCGAAGGTCCGAGCGACGTGGAATGGGGCGTAGTACGTGGTCGAGTAGGTCGCGCCCAGTCCGATATGCGAGGTGGTCTGCGCGAGTACTCCGAGGATGACGCTCAAATCGAGCTTGACCGGCCGCGCCCCGTAGCGGACCGCCTCGGCGACGGAACCCCCGTAGATGCCGGGCATCGCCAGCCGGTCGTCGAAGAACATCAGGTCGAAACAACCCTCTTCCAACTGGCGACCGAGCTTCGCGTAGTACGAAGCGTCGAGATAGCCGTGTTCGGTTGCGGGGTGACGCCACGAACCGGCGTACACCGAAGTGCTTCCTGCCTGCATGAACGCCACGAGCGACATCTGATCGGTACGCATTACTGGAATCTAACATCTGATATATCAGATATCAAGGATGATGTTTGGTCGGTCGGTACGCTGCACGGATGACCCCGCTTGATATCTCGGGCACCGTGCGCGAGCGCGCGGCTCGCGAGTTGCGCGACCGGATCATCACCGGCGTGCTCGCGCCCGGGTCACGCATCGACCTCGACGCCATCACCGAAGAGTTCGCGACCAGTCGCACCCCGGTCCGGGAGGCGCTGCTGGAACTGTCCTTCGAAGGCCTGGTGCGTGTCGCGCCCCGCAGCGGGATCACCGTCATCGGCGTCAACTCCGAAGACGTGACCGACAGCTTCACCATCCTCGGTGTCCTCACCGGGCAGGCCGCTGCCTGGGCCGCCCACCGGGTCACACCCGACGAACTGGCTCGGCTACGCGAGTTGGCCGCCGACGTGGCCCGGCGGTCGGGCGAGGACAGCATCGGCGAGGCAAACTGGCTGTTCCACCAGGAGATTCACCGCGCCGCCCACTCCCCTCGCTTGCTGACCCAGATCCGGCAGGCCGCACGGGTGGTGCCGTCCAATTTCCTGACTGTGTTTCCCGAGCATGAGAAGCACTCGCTCGACGAACATGAGCAGCTGCTGGACGCCCTGGAGGCCAAGGACGCCGAGGCTGCCCGCACCATTGCCGAACGCCACGTCCTGGAGGCCGGGCGCTCGTTGGCGGCCTGGCTCAACGCTCAGACCGCCACGAGCTGACCCGGACACCGGGGGCTACCCCGCGCGCACCTTCGCGGTAGCGGTGACCAGATGCTTGAGCGACTCGGTCACCTCATCAGTGGTCCGGGTCTTCAAGCCGCAGTCGGGATTGACCCAGAGCCGCTCGGCCGGAACGGCTTTGAGCGCCTCCCGCAATGATGTGGCGATCTCGTCGACCCCGGGCACCCGGGGCGAGTGGATGTCGTACACACCCGGGCCGACGCTGTTGGAGAAGCCGATGCCGTTGAGGTCATCGAGCACCTCCATATGCGATCGGGCCGCCTCGATCGACGTAACGTCGGCATCCAGGTCGGCGATCGCCCCGATCACCTCACCGAACTCCGAATAGCACAGGTGCGTGTGGATCTGCGTGGAGTCCGCAACCCCGGAGGTGGACAGCCGGAACGCATCGACCGCCCAACTCAGATAGGCCTCCTTGTCCTTGGTGCGCAGCGGCAGCAGTTCGCGTAGGGCGGGCTCGTCGACCTGGATGATCGCGATACCTGCCGACTGCAGGTCCACCGTCTCGTCCCGGATTGCCAGGGCGACCTGAAAAGCGGTGTCGGCCAACGGCTGGTCATCGCGGACGAAAGACCAAGCCAAGATAGTCACCGGCCCGGTGAGCATTCCTTTGACCGGCTTGTCGGTGAGCGACTGCGCGTAGGTAGCCCAGTCAACCGTCATCGGCTGCTGACGAGTGACGTCACCGAACAACACCGGCGGACGTACGCAACGGCTGCCATACGACTGGACCCACCCGTTCTTGGTGGCGAAGAAGCCGTCGAGCTGCTCGGCGAAATACTGCACCATGTCGTTGCGTTCGGGTTCACCGTGCACGAGCACGTCCAACCCGAGCTGCTCCTGCAGCCGGATCACCGATTCGACCTCGGCCTCCATCCGGTAGCGGTACTCGGCCTCGTCGATCTCGCCGGCCACCAGCGCCGCCCGTGCCTTGCGAATGTCGACGGTCTGCGGGAACGAGCCGATTGTGGTGGTCGGCAGAGACGGCAGACTGAGCCGCTCATCCTGCGCCCGGCGACGTTCGGTGGCGGCGCCGCGGCTGATGCCACCCGCCAGGACGGACTGCAGCCGAGCCCGGACGCTGTCATTGTGCAGCCGGGGATCGCCGGCCCGCGACGCGGCCGCAGCGTTGGACGACTCGATCTCGGCGGCGACCTTCTCTTCGCCGTCGCGCAGCGCTACCGCGAGAGTCGCCACCTCGAAGACCTTCTCAGCGCCGAATGCCAGCCAGCTGCGCAGCGCGTCATCGAGACCGTCTTCCGGATCGAGGGTGTAGGGCACATGCAGAGTCGAGCATGACGTCGAAACTGCAACTGCCTTGGCATTTCCGCGCAGTGCCGTCAGGGTGTGCAGCGCGTTTTCAAGATTCGTACGCCAGATGTTGCGCCCGTCGACCACGCCCGCCACCAGCAGCTTGTCCGCAAGCTCGGGGACCGCTGAAAGCGCCTTGGCAGATCCGGCCACCAGATCGATGCCAATCCCTTCGACCGGCGTCCGCGCCAGAGCGGGCAACGCATCGGTGAGTTCACCGAAGTAGGTGGCGACGAAGATCGCCGGCCGCTTCGCCAACTCAGCCAGCCGGGTGTAGGTGCGCTCAGCCAGCTCGGCAGCATTGTCGAGGATGTCGGTCACCAGGACGGGTTCGTCGATCTGTACCCACGTGACTCCCTTGCCGGCGAGCACTGCGAGCAACTCGGCGTACACGCCGACGAGCTCGTCCAGCCTGGAGATGGGAGCGTCGGCACCCTCGACCGCCTTGGACAGGGCGAGGAACGTGATCGGGCCGACAAGCACCGGTCGAGCCGGAACACCCTGGGCTGCAGCTTCTTCCAGTTCACCGAGCACCTTCGCCGGATTGAGCGCGAAGTTGGTGTCCGGTCCGATCTCGGGCACGATGTAGTGGTAGTTGGTGTCGAACCACTTGGTCATTTCCAGTGGCGCGATGTCGTCGTTCCCGCGCGCAGCAGCAAAGTAGCGGTCGAGATCATCGGCAATGCCGTGGACACGGGCCGGCAGGGCACCGACCAGGACTGCGGTGTCGAGCACCTGGTCGTAGTAAGAGAAGTCGTTGACCGGGATCGAATCCAACCCGGCCGCCGCCAGTGCCTTCCAGGTGTCGCGCCGCAACGTGGCGGCTACGGACTCCAGTTCGGCGCGATCGATTCGCCCGGCCCAGTACTTCTCGACGGCACGCTTGAGTTCACGATTGGGCCCGATTCGGGGTGACCCCAGAATGGTGGCGGAAAAAGGTATTGCGGTTGTGCTCATGACGAGGTCCTTCAACGTACGAAGAGGATGGCCACCGCCAGGAGACACCGACCGAACGCGACCACCCGCCACGAGTGAGCCGCTTTCGGCCACTGCCCATTCCGCGAGGCGATGAACCACCGGACGCGGCGCGCCCGGTACGGCTGGCAGGTCTTCGGACTCACAGGCACGCACGAAACCGTGCACCTACTGGCCGTCGCTTCCCAGCCGCGCAATCCTGCGTGCCAGTGCTGATGACGGCGGTCGTTCCTGCATACCGCTGCGGGACAGTCCCGGATTCTCACCGGGTTCCCTCTCGCGTCGCATCTCAATCAGCCTGCGACGCTCGATGTCGGCACCGTAAACGCCCCAGTGCCGACAAACCAACTGCGTGGCTCAGACTACCCCGTGGTCAGCACCGCTCATCGAGGCATCGCGGCCTTGATCTTGTCCACCACATCGGCGGCCTGGGTGACCGAGGATCCGGCCGGCTTGCACGCCTGGATGTCCATGACGAGGTTGGCGGCGGCGGCCAGCGCGCGCTGGCAGTCGCGGGTCTGGTCACCGTCGACGCGGGTGAACGGCAGGGTGAGTTCGTCTTCGGTCTGTGTGAGCGCCCCGCTCTTCCATTTGGGCAGCGGTTCACCGTTCAGCGTGATGTTCACCTTGTGGTCGGTGCACTTGGACCACCGTTCCGCCGACTGAGCAAGGAAGTCGTCGGCGTCCTGCGCAGACGGAAAGATCACCACCGACTGCACCAGCAGGTTGTCCCAGTTGTCATTGTCCGGCGACCGGAGCAGCACCTGGCGCATGGCGGCCCAGTGATCCCCGTAGAGGGCGGACTCGTTCACCTGCCAGGCACCGAGGCAATTCAGATTGGGGAGCAGGTTGCGATGGTCGCTCATATCGGTCACGGGTGGGTGCGCCGTCATCCCCTCGGTTCCCATCAGGCTGTTGACCTCTTCGGTGCTGAGCAGCAGCCCCTCGAGTGCCGACTTGGGCACGTCCTTCGGCGGCCCCTGGACCGTGTCGCCGTTGCCGGAACAACTGGTGGCCATCAGCACGAGTGCAACCAACGAGATCACGAGCCGGATCACGGTAATCCTTTACTGCAGGCACGGTGCACCGCGCGTCGGGTGGGTGAATGTTCGAAGGTGGCAGGTGCCGGCCAGGCCGCGATTACCCAATCATTCCAACGTGATTGGCGTTTCGTCAGGCGTGGGTACCCGCGGCGGCACAGGCCATCTGCGCGTTGTTGGCATCGTTGTTGAGCTGGGTGGCCGTGTCGTTGAGCGATTGACCGCCGGTCCGCAGCCCCATCTTCAGCAGCAGCTTGGTGGCACCGAAAGACCATGAGCGCATCGGGTTGGCGATGTCGGGCGACAGCCCCGGCGTGCCTGCGGCGTTCATCGCCGACGCGGCAGCTTCACGCAGCGCCGTCCGGCCGCTGGTGTTCGTCGTGCTGATGGTCGGATCCCCGTAGTCGGGGCGTTCCACACCTTCGATCGAATCGGCGAAATCGCCGTAGTAGGTCGATGCCGAGTCGAGCGCGGTGGCGAACGTCGAGCAAGCCGTAACCGCAGGCACGCCAGGGTCATCCGTGCTCGCAACCGGCACCGGCACCGGACCTGCAACCGGTGCACCCGCCGCCACCGGCGGCAGCTCGGGCACACCGGGCGCCGCCGGCCCCGGTGCGCCGGCTTCATCGTCGGGTTCCGCGAACGCTGTGGGCACGGCACCGAACCCAATGCTGAAGGCAATGAGCAGCGATGCGATGCCTCGCTCGTACACCTGAGACGACCTCAACGATTCCTCCGTCAGTCGGATAGCAGTTCGGCGCCGGGCGCCACAGTTGACGTCCGCGCCTCATCGACGCATCTGCCGTCCCCCCGGATGCACCACACGGTCGAGGGTCCATATGTCCAAAAGGTGAACACCCGGCCAACCCGCTCCCCCTAACGGTCGTCCATTCTGTGCCGACCGTCGCCTCCGATGCCTCATATATGTAATGCGCTGCAGCACACGACATTTCCCAGCAACCTCACAGGTTGGGCGATTCCAGCCCGACGGAAATGAGGTGGGAACTGTTGGGACGTTGTTCACCAAACCGAAACGCGACCGGTTCATGATTCGTCGCGACAGATTCCTTGGGCCCTTTGATTTTTGACGACCACGGCGCGTCGCATAACGCAGGGCCCAGAACCACGAGAGGCGCAAGTTCACGCATGTTGAGTCGTTTTGCCCCCCTGGCTGCAGTCTGCATGTTGGCCCCTGTAGCGATTGCGCCCCTTGCATATGCAGATCCCCCGCCCCCGCCGGACCCGGCAGCCCCCGTCGCCGCGCCCGCAGGGCCCCCACCGGACACCGGCGCGGTGCCGTCGTCGCCTCCCGGCGTCCTGGACACCCCCGACGGCTGGCATGTCACGGTGGCCGGCTCCAACGAGACCCTGCTCCCGGTCGCCCCGCTGACCACCGCGATCTCGTCACGCGAGTACCTCGTCGGCGGCACCTTCAACGGGAAGGTGTCGGGCGGCGGCAAGACCAAGCTGACCGGCGGCACACTTGAGGCCGGGGCCCAGATCGGTTGCGGCATCATCAGCGACGAAACGGAGATCAACCCCGGTATCAGCTTCTCGCCGAGCCTCAAGATTCCGTTCACCGGGTCCGCCGGCGATGTCGGTGCCGGTACGGGTATCAGCTTGCAGGGCAAGGTGTACCTGAAGCCGGGAACGGTCACCATCGTCCCGATCGACAAGAAGTCGTTCAAGGGCTCGGGTACCCGCGTGACGATCACGGGCGTTCGCATCAAGTTCGATCAGTGCGCCGGCCAGTCGTTCATCCGGACCTACGCGACCATGACGAGTTCCACCGACAACACCGACGACGTCATCACCTACCTCGGCGTCACCAAGGCCGTCTGACCTCGGCCCGGAAACGACACCGACCATGAATCACACCGATCATGACGCTGATCCCTCGGATTCGACCCCCACGAGAGGCACAAGTTCCCGCATGTTGAATCGTTTCGCCACCCTGGCTGCTGTCTGCATGTTGGCCCCGGTTGCGTTGGCGCCCCTCGCGTCAGCCGACCCGCCACCGCCGCCGCCGGACCCCGCGGCTGTCGACGCCGGCCCACCGCCGGACAACGGCCTGGTCGCATCCGCCGAGCCGGGCGTGGTCACCACACCGGACGGCTGGAAGCTCACGGTCTCGGCCAAAGACGAGAGCCAGCTGCCGATCGCGCCGCTGACCACCGCCGCGTCGTCACGCGAATACCTTGTCGCAGCGACGTTTACCGGCACCGTCACCGGCGGCGGGTCCACCTCGCTCACCGGCGGCACGCTGGACACCGGCTACCAGATCGGCTGCGGTATCGAGCTGGGACAGGTCCGCCTCATCGGATCGATCGGTCTGAGCACGTCGGGCTCGACGCTGGCCGGCATCATCCCGACCGGTGTGAGCATGCCGATGTCGGGCACTATCGAGATCCACGCCAAGCCCGGCACCGTCACCAACGTCTCGGTGAACAAGAAGTCGTTCAAGGCCGCGCCGGTGCGCGTCACGGTGAAGGACGTCCACATCAAGATCGACGGCTGCGTCGGCCAATCATTCCTGCGCTCGTACGCAACCCTGACCAGCTCCACCACCGACACCGACGATGTGGTCGCGTACTACGGCGTCACCAAGGCAGTCTGACGGGCTGGATGTGAGAGCGAAACACGAAGGCATGAGCGAGAACCCGGACGGCACATTCGCGGTCAAGCACGCGATGGCCACCCTCGCCGCAGCCGGGCTGTTCGTGGTCGGCGCGGCGGTTGCCTGCTCGGCAACCGCCGCGGCCGACCCGGCACCGCCGGAGGTTCCAGGTGCGCCTGCGGTCGCCGCCCCGGCCCCGGCCCCTGAACTGGCACCGCCGCCACCACCCGGGCCGCCGGTGCCCATGATGGGCGCACCGCTCGGGCCGAACGGTCTGTCGGTTCTCGGCCAGACGGGCACCGACACGGCGCCGGGCAGGCTCGGCGTCCCCAACGGGGTCGACATGAGTCCTGGCGCGCTACTGGGCCAGTACGAAGCTCCGTCGGCCCCGGGCGGACCGGCGCCGACCAACGCTCCCAACCTCAGGGCGTTCAACAACGGAAACTTCTTCCCGCAGAACGAGAAGCCGGCAGCGCCCGGCCAGGGCACTGTCGTGGGTGTCGCACCGGGCCAGGAGAACGCGGACATCTCCGGGCTCGACTGGATGCGGCAGATGCACACGATGTACCGCAACGGGAACCTGCGTGGTGCAGCGCTGGGTCAGGTGCCCAAAGAACAACTGGGTGAACCACTTCCGGGTACCGCTCCCCCGCCCGGGACCAACATTCCGTCGGGTCTGGGCGAGAATCTGCCGGACCCGGCGGCGCCACCTCCGGCACCGGGAGCACCGCTGCCCCCAGCGGATCCAGTCCCCCCACCGCCTGCTCCGTGAGACATTCGGGCAGCATCCGGTTATCTCCGGATGCTGCCCGATTTCTATTCCCCGGCAAATGTCACCTACACGATTTTTGATAACTATCTGTTAACTTTCTGTACATCCGGAATACACTGACTGGTAACGGTCGGGGCTGCCGGTGAGAGCGACAGCATGAGATCCGACCGCCGGGAGGATCGAAATGTTGACGATGACTCGATGTTCGAAGGTCGCCGGTCTGGCCGTGCTCATTCCGGCCATTGCGACCGGGGGCGCTCCATTGGCCGCGGCGGACCCGCAGAGCAATGACCAGGCGGACCAGATCATCTCGGCCCTCAGCAACGAGGGCTACAACGTGGCGGTCAACTGGATCGGCGGCAAGAGCACGCTGTCGTTGTCGCTGTGTCGAGTCAATTCGATCCACAACCCCAACCGCGGCTCTCCGGCCCTGCCCAAGTCCGAGGTAACGGTCTACGTGGATGTGCAATGCCCGGACGAGGGCTCGAATTCGTGAACTGCGCGTGAATCGCTCAGCCGAGCAACAACTCCGTCATGCCCTTTCCCGGCGGAATAGACTGACACAAGCCGATCCGACCGCCGGAAGGGCCACCATGCGACGAGTAGTGCGTTGCGCGAAGGTGTTCGCACCCTTCGCAGCACTGTGTGCCGGCATCGTCCTCGCTCCGTCGGCAGTGGCGGACCCGACGACAGGCACTCGATCGGCTGCCGACACGATCAACGACCTGACTGCCAAGGGCTATGACGTCCAGATCAACTGGGTAAGTGGGGTCAGCAGTGAACCGCTCACGCGCTGCCGGGCGACAGCGGTTCACAACCCCGACCGATCTCCGGGTACCGATCCGGCGAATACCACTGTCTACGTAGACGTCTCGTGCCCCAACGGACCCGATGATGACGTGTGGGGCGGTATCGGAATCGGGTTCGGCTGACCTACCGTAGACGCTCCGTCAGCACGAATCAGAACGCTGCCCCGTTGGGCGCCGAGGTGGTGGCGTAGGGATTCGACATGGTCGTCGTCGGCGGCGCGGTTGTGTCGGCCGGGGCTTCCGGCGGTGGCGGTGGCGTAATCGATGTGCCGATGTCCTCGCTGGTGCTCACCGGCGTCCGCGGTGCAGTGCTCGTGGTCGTGGTCACCGCCCGCGACGAAGGCTTCACCGGCGTCACCGGGGTCAGCCGATCAGGTTGAGGGGGCAGCACCGACTGGTGTGACGTCATCAGGACCGCGAACACCAACGCGCCGATGGCCACCACACCACCGATCCCGGCGACGACCATTGCGGCGGGAGTCTCGTGCCATGGCGTTCTCGGCTGGGCCTCGGCCGGATCGACCCGATGGTCCAGATCAACTTCCGGCATGCCACTCCGAACTCCGGGCGGCGCCGTTGAACGGAAAACCCGACAGCGACAACGTAATCAGCCAGACCACACCGGCCAGCACGGCCAGATCCGCCACATTGAACACAGGCATCGGGCCGATGGCCAGAAAGTCGACCACGTGCCCTCGCATCGGGCCGGGGGCACGGAAGAACCGGTCGACGAGGTTGCCTGCAGCACCACCCAGGATGATCCCCAGGCCAAGGGCCCACCACCGAGAGCGGACGTTCACACCGATCCAGGCGATGGCCGCAGCCACCGATAGGACAACGATGGTCAGCAGCACGGTCCGGTCCGCGGCCATCGACATGGCCGCACCGGAATTGCGGGTGAGCTCGCAGGACAGCCAGCTGCCCAGCAACGGGACGGGATGGCCGGGTTCGAGCGTGCCGACGGCAAGCGCCTTGGTCCCCAGGTCGAGCAGGAAGATCGCCCCGGCAGCCATGAACAGGAGACGACGACGCGTCGGCTTTGCCGACTGCGCGCCAGAAATACCGGCAATGTCAGCCGTCACCGAATCATTGTCCGCTCACACCGGCCGGACCGCTGGGCAATGAGGCCGACGTTTCGATGAACATTTGTGGTCACCCGCACGGAGGCTAGGCACCGACTGCCACGCGCCGAATGTCACGCCAGAGTGGCGCGCGAGCGCGGGCGCCACTCTGGCGTGACGCTCACCCGGCAATGCGCACGGAGGCTAGGGTGGCTTCGTGCCGGATTCAGTGTTGGTCAGCGTCGACGATCACATCGCAGTCATCACCGTCAACGATCCCGATCGCCGCAATGCGGTGACCTTCGAGATGTCGGCGGCCCTGCGCGCTGCAGTCGAGGGCGCCGAGGCCAACCCCGACGTGCACGCCGTGATCGTCACGGGTGCGGGCAAGGCGTTCTGCGCCGGAGCCGACCTCACCGCGCTCGGCGAGGCCACCGAGGACGGGCTGCGCAAGATCTACGACGGGTTCCTGGCGGTCGCCAACTGCACGCTGCCCACGATCGCCGCGGTCAACGGCGCCGCAGTCGGGGCGGGCCTGAACCTGGCGCTGGCCGCCGACATCCGCATCGCCGGCCCGGGCGCGCTGTTCGATCCACGGTTCCAGAAGCTGGGCATCCACCCCGGCGGCGGCGCCACCTGGATGCTGCAGCGAGGCGTCGGCCCACAGGTGGCCCGAGCGGCACTGTTGTTCGGTATGCGCTTCGACGCCGAATCCGCGGTGCGCCACGGATTGGCGCTGTCGATCGCCGAAGATCCGGTGGGTGCGGCGCGCATGCTCGCCGCGGGTCCCGCCGGTGCTCCGCGCGACGTGGTGATCGCCACGAAGGCCTCGATGCGGGCCACCGCCGATCCGGGCACGGTCGACACCGACCAGCACGGGACCGCCGTTGACATCGAACTCGGTCCGCAGGCACGCTCGATCGAATCTCCCGAGTTCGCAGCGCGTTTGGCTGCCGCCAAGCGGAAGTAGCGGGCTACAACTCTCCCTACAGGTCCAGCACAGCGAGCTCGGGCGCCTCGACCAGGGTGCGCAGGTCGCCCAGGAATGCCGCGGCCTGCGCGCCGTCGACGACGCGGTGGTCGAATACACACGTCAATGACATGGTCGGGCGGGCCGCAACCGCACCGTCAACAACGACCGGGCGCGGTTTGATCGAACCCATGCCCAGAATCGCCGCCTCCGGATAGTTGATCACCGGTACGCCGTCGTCCAGGCCGAGAGCACCGAAGTTCGACACCGTGAACGTCGACCCGCTGAGCTCCGCCGGGCTGAGCGTGCCGGCTCTGGCCCGCTCGACGAGCCTGGCCACCGCACCGGCCAACTGCCGGGTCGTCATCGTCTGCGCGTCACGGACCACGGGAACCAGCAGTCCGCGCGGCGCGGCCACCCCGAAGCCCAGATGCACGGCCGGATGCCGGTGGATCTGAGCACCTTCCGTGGTTTCCAGCCACGTGGAGTTCAGCAGCTGATGCCGCCCCAGCGCCACCACCAGCAGCCGCAGCGTCAGTACGAACGGCGTGACGGGCAGCTCGGCATCGGCAGCCCGGATCCGGTCGCGCAGCTGCAACAACGCGCTGCAATCGACTTCGACACGGGCATGGGCATCAGGAATTTCCTTGTGCGACAGAGACATCCTTCGCGCCATGGCGGCCTGCACGCCAGTGACGTCGAGGTTCTCCGAGCTACCCGCGGCGGCCAGCACATCGTCACGGGTGACGATCCCCTCGGGCCCCGATCCCGGGACAAGTGCGTCGAGGTCCACATGCAGATCGGCTGCCAGTTTCCGCACCGGTGGTTTGGCACGGGCCCGGTCACCCGTTGCCGGCGCCCGCCTACTGGCATCCATGCTGTCATCGGTGCCGTATCCGACCAGTACCGATTTACGTGGCGTCGCACCATTCTTCGCCGGAGGAGTGGGGGTATCGGCCGGCTCACCGGCATCGATGCGGACCAGCAACGTCCCGACGGTCAAGGTGTCCCCTGCCGCGCCGCCGAGTTCGAGCACCTGCCCGGCGAACGGGCTCGGGATCTCCACCTCGGCCTTGTTGGTCTCGACGGTGCACAGCGTCTGGTTGAGCTCGACCGTGTCGCCCACCGCGACACTCCAGCTGGTGATGGTGGCGTCCTGCAGCCCCTCGCCGAGATCGGGGACCAGGAACTCCCGGTTCACGGCTGTTCCAGCGCACGCTCGACACAGTCGAGCAACCGGTCGACGCCGGGCAGCCACGCCTTCTCCAGCCGGGCCGGCGGATACGGTGTGTCAAAACCCGTGGCGCGCAACACCGGTGCCTCAAGGTCGTAAAAACACTCCTCGGAGATCCGGGCAGCAAGTTCGGCACCGAAGCCCAGGGTCCGAGGGCCTTCGTGCATCACCACCGCACGACCGGTGCGCTGCACCGCGGCCGCGACCGTGTCGAAGTCGAGCGGGTTGAGTGAGCGCAGATCCACCACCTCCAGGCTCCAGCCGCGGTCGGCGGCCAGCTCGGCGGCGTTGAGCGCGGTGCCCACCAGCCCGCCGTAGGTGATGACCGTTACGTCGGTTCCGTTGCGCCGCACGGCGGCCCGGCCGATCGGCGGCGCCGGTGCGCTGGTGTCGACGAGTTCGCGGGCCCAGTAGCGCCGCTTGGGCTCCAGGAAGATCACCGGGTCGGGGCTGCTGATCGCATACCGCAGCAGCCAGTAGGCATCCGACGGGGTCGATGGTACGACGACCTTGAGACCGGCGGTGTGCAGCCAGTACGACTCGGTGGACTCCGAGTGATGCTCGACCGCGCCGATACCGCCGAACGACGGAATCCGCACCGTCACCGGCATCTTCACGTCACCGTGGGTGCGCATGTGGTATTTCGCCAGGTGGCTGGCGATCTGGTCGAAGGCCGGATAGCTGAATCCGTCGAACTGCATCTCCGGAACCGGGATGAAACCGCGGATCGCCAGGCCGATGGAGATACCGATGATCGCCGACTCGGCCAGCGGAGTGTCGAAGCACCGCTCGGCACCGAAGGTTTCGGCCAGCCCCTCGGTGACTCGGAAGACGCCGCCGAGGGTCGCGACGTCCTCGCCGAACACGAGGACATGTTCATCGGCGGCCATGGAATCACGCAGCGCCCGGTTGATGGCCGCGACCATCGTCAGCTCGGTCGGCACCGGCATGACATCCGGCGGCGGAGGCATCTTGAGCAGAGTCAGCTCCGGCTCCCACGGGTCCGGCGAATCACCCTGAGCGGCAGGACGATCGATGATCTGGGTCATGGTCTCACGCCTCCTTCGCCAGTTCGGCCGATAGTTGATCGCGTTGACGTGCCAGATCCGGGGTGATCTCGGCATACACGTTGTCGAACAGCTCGGCCGGATCGGCATCCGCGGCTCCGACGATCGTGTCGCGCAACTCTGCGCAGAGCCGGAGTGACCGCGACGCGACGCGTTGCTCCAGACGGTCGTCGAGCACACCGGTGGTCTGGAGGTAGGTGCGGTAGCGCGCGATCGGATCACGGGCCAGCCAGTCATCGAGCTCGGTGGCCGACCGGTAGCGGGTGGGATCGTCGGAGGTGGTGTGCGGGCCCATCCGGTAGGTGACGGCCTCGATGAGCGTGGGACCGCCGCCCTGCCGGGCTCGTTCGGCCGCCTCTGCCATCACCGCATAGCAGGCCAGTACGTCGTTACCGTCGACGCGGACACCCGGCATGCCATAGCCGGTGGCCCGATGTGCGATCGACGGCCCGGCCTGTTGCCTGCTGACCGGCACGGAGATCGCCCACTGGTTGTTCTGCACGAAGAAGACGCACGGCGCCTTGAACACCGAAGCGAAGTTGAGCGCTTCGTGCGCGTCACCCTCACTCGTCGCGCCGTCGCCGAGAAATGCGACGGTCACCGAATCCTCGCCGAGACGTTGGGCAGCCATCGCCGCGCCGACGGCGTGAAGTCCGTGCGTGCCGATCGGAATCGCGATCGGGGCGACGCAGCGGCTGGTGAACTCCGTGCCCCCGTGCCACTTGCCCCGCCACACCGCACCCATCTGGCCGGGCGTGATGCCGCGCAGCAAGAACGCGCCGATCTCCCGGTACTGCGGGAACAGCCAGTCCGTCTTGCGCAGACAGGCCGTGGCCCCGATCTGTGCGGCCTCCTGACCACGACACGACGCGTACAGCGCCAGCTCACCCTGCCGTTGCAGGTTGATGAATTCCGTGTCCAGATCGCGGGTGACCACCATGGACTCGTAGAGCCAAGCCAGGGTCTCGTGGGGCAGATCGCGGCTGAAGCGGGTCTCGCCGGTGGGTGACCCGTCCGCGTCCACCAGACGTACCGGATCCAGATCGACACCCGGTGCCGCATACATCCCAGCCATACCGCCTCCTTCTCAGGTGACGGCATGTCGCGCCGCCAGTCCGTGAGGTGCTCAGAGCAGCGGCGGTACGTGCAAAACCCCTGGTGAGAGGCTTCCGGCTAATGCCTGGGTGTGGCGCTAGTCAGACGATCCGCTCGGCCCGTCGCAGCACTGGGGCATATCGCCATTATGCGCCCGAACCGAGTTCGGCCGGGTCCATCGCCGGTAACGATTGGAGGCGTGTCGGCCCAAATCAGGGCGCCAGAGCGACGATCCGCTCGGCCCGGCGCAGCACCGGGGCGTCGACCATCAGACCGTCGTGCTGGAAGACGCCACGTTCGGTAGCCACCCGGTCGAGCACTGCCCGTGCCCAGCTGATCTGCTCATCGGTCGGCGCATAGGCCGAGCGGATGACGGCGACCTGCGTGGGGTGGATCGCCACCTTGGCGTCGAATCCGACCGCTACCGCGTCATCGGACTCGGCCCGCAGGCCATCGAGATCCTTGATGTCGAGGTACACCGAATCCAGCGCCAGCTTCCCGTAGGCCTTGGCCGCCAGCAGGGTCTGCGACCGCACGTGCTGGGCGACGTCGCGGTAGGTGCCGTCAGGCCGGCGGTTGGCGGTGCCGCCGGTGACCGCGAACAGATCCTCGGCTCCCCACATCACCGCGAAGGCGTTGTCGGGCTGCACCAACTCGACGACGTTCAGCGCGGCCAGCGGGGTCTCGATCAACACCACGACATCCAGCGGGGCCAGCGCGCGCACCTGATCGGCATGCTCGGTCTTGGCCAGCATCACGGTGGTGTAATCGGTTGCGGCGACTGCCTTCAGGTCCAGCTCGTGATCGGCGCTGTCGGTCGGGTTGACCCGCACCACGGTGCGGGCCGGATCCAGCCGCGTGTCGATCAAGGCCTGGCGAGCGGCGGGGCGGTCCTTGGCCGCGCACCCGTCCTCGAGGTCGAGGATCACGACATCAGCTGCCGCCGCGGCCTTTTCGAACCGTTCCGGCCGGTCGGCCGGGCAGAACAGCCAGCCGGGTCCGTTGTTGCCCAGTGTCATCAGGAACCCCCCTCCGGGCACATCCGCATCAGGGCCTTGCGGGTAGCCGTGGCCACGATGTCACCGTGCTGGTTGCGTCCGGTGTGCACGAACGTGACGATACCCTCGCCGGGACGGCTCTTGGATGCCCGCTTCTCGGTGACGACGGTCTCGGCGTAGAGCGTATCGCCATGAAACATCGGCTTGGGGAAGGCGATTTCGGAGAACCCGAGGTTGCCGACGGTGGTGCCCTGCGTGAGCTGGGAGACAGAGAGCCCGACCAGGGTGGCCAGCGTGAACATCGAGTTCACCAGCCGCTGGTTGAACGGCGGCTGCTGCTCGGACCAGGAAGCATCGAGGTGTAGCGCCTGGGTGTTCATGGTCACCGCGGTGAACAGTGTGTTGTCGGCCTCGGTGATGGTGCGCCCGGGCCGGTGCAGGTAGCGCACCCCGGTCTCGAACTCCTCGAACCACAGCCCACGCTGTTCGATCACTCGCTCCTCGGTCACAGACCCGCCTCCCGCGCGATCAGCATCAGCTGCACTTCGGTTGTCCCCTCACCGATTTCGAGAATCTTGCTGTCCCGGTAGTGACGCGCCACCGGGTATTCGTTCATGAAACCGTAGCCGCCGAAGATCTGGGTGGCGTCGCGGGCGTTGTCCATCGCCGCCTCGCTGGAGACCAGCTTGGCCACCGACGCCGCCTTCTTGAACGGCTTGCCGGACAGCATCAACGCCGCGGCGTCGTAGTAGGCGGCGCGGGCGGTGTGAGCCCGGGCCTCCATCCGGGCGATCTTGAAGGCGATGGCCTGGTAGGTACCGATGGCCGCACCGAAGGCCTGACGCTCCTTGGCGTACTTGACGCACTCGTCCACGCAGCCCTGCGCGACACCGACGGACAGCGCCGCGATGGCGATGCGGCCCTCGTCGAGGATGCGCAGGAAGTTGGCGTAGCCGCGGCCGCGTTCGCCGAGCAGGTTTTCGGCGGGCACACGGACGTCGTCGAAGCTGAGCGGGTGGGTGTCCGAGGCGTTCCAGCCGACCTTGTTGTAGGCCGGTTCGGCGGTGAACCCTTCGATCGGCACGGGGACCAAGATCGAGGAGATCTCCTTCTTGCTCTGCCGATTCCCCAAGTCGCTTCGCTCCTGCCCGCCGGATCCTCCCGCTTCGCCGGTAACCGCCGTGACCGTGACCAGCTTGGTGATGTCGGTGCCGGAATTGGTGATGAACTGCTTGGAACCGTTGATCACCCAGTGGCCATCGTCCATTTTCGCGGTGGTCTTGGTGGCACCCGCATCGCTGCCGCCCCCGGCCTCGGTCAGACCGAACGCACCCAGTGCCTTACCGCTGGCCAGCAGCGGCAGCCACTCTTCCTTCTGCGCGTCATTACCGAAGCGGTACACCGGCATGGCACCCAGTGAGACTCCGGCCTCGAGCGTGATGGCCACGCTCTGGTCCACCTTGCCGAGTTCCTCCAGGGCCAGGCAGAGCGCGAAGTAGTCGCCGCCCATGCCGCCGTACTCCTCGGGGAACGGCAGCCCGAACAGCCCCATGTCGGCCATACCGGCCACGACCTCATACGGGAACGAGTGTTCCTCATCGTGTTTCGCGGCCACCGGGGCGACGACGCTCTGGGCGAAGTCGCGGACGGTCTTGGCCAGTTCCGCGTAATGGTCCGGCAGCGTGCCGGTGGACAGAAAGTCCGTCATTGCTCGTTCTCCTGTGTTGCAGCGGTAATCCGGGCCAGCGGCTGGCCCACCTTGACCTGGTCGCCGACGGCGACAAGTAGCTCGGCCACACCATCGGTGGGTGCCGTCAGGGCATGCTCCATCTTCATCGCCTCCACGGTGACGACCATGGTTCCGGCGGACACCTCGGTGCCGCTCGCAACGCCCACGGCGACAACCGATCCCGGCATGGGACTGACGAGTTCGGCGTCACCGCTGTGCTCGTCATCGGGGCGCACCGGCGCCTCGCGGACCTCCTCGACGAGGTAACTGCGTCCGGCGCCGGAGAGCCACAGCTGACCTACCCCCCCGCTCAGTTGCGCGCCGACCAGGTACTCGGCCCGCATGCCGTCGAGGGTGAGGGTGAACTGATCTCCGACGAATGCTGCACTGACGGTGTGGGTTTCACCGTGCTCGACGGTGGCGGTGGCCTGACCGGGAGTGCCGGTGAGGTGCACGTGGTCGGTGCGGTCGCCGGCCCTCAGCCGGAATGCCGCCGGGGCACGCTCCCCCACCCGCCAGCCGGTCGGCCGTGCCCACAGATCGTCGCCGGCCTCGGTCCAGTTGCTGATCCACTGGTAGGCCGCCGCGGCGATCAACTCGGCGTCGCCGAGTACCTGAGGCGCGAAATCCGGTGCCCGACGGTCCAACAGGCCGGTGTCCAGCCGGCCGGCGGCCACATCGGGATCGGCCAGCAGGAAGCGCAGGAACTCGGTGTTGGTGGTCAGGCCCAGTACCGCGGTATCGGCCAGCGCCCGGTCCAGCTTGTGCAGCGCCGCGGCCCGGTCGGCGCCGTAGGCGATGACCTTCGAGAGCATCGGGTCGTAATCGCTGCCGACGACGGTGCCCGCGGCCAGGCCGGAATCCACCCGCACACCGGGTCCGGTCGGCTCGCGCAATCCCAGTACCGGCCCACCGGTGGGAAGGAAGCCGTTCGCGGGGTCCTCGGCGTACACCCGGGCCTCGATGGCATGTCCGGTCATGACGATGTCGTCCTGGCCGAGCCCGAGCTTCTCCCCCGCGGCAATGCGCACCTGCTGCTCCACCAGGTCCACACCGGTCACCATTTCGGTGACCGGGTGTTCCACCTGAAGCCGGGTGTTCATCTCCATGAAGAAGAACTCGTCGGGTGCATCCGCGGACACGATGAACTCCACCGTGCCGGCGCCCGTGTAGTCGACGCTACGCGCGGTGTCGCAGGCGGCGGCCCCGATACGAGCCCGGGTGGCCGGATCCAGCAGGGGTGACGGCGCTTCCTCGATGACCTTCTGGTGGCGGCGCTGCAGGCTGCATTCGCGCTCACCGAGGTGGATCACGTTGCCGTGGCCGTCGGCGAGCACCTGCACCTCGATATGGCGGGGCCGCAACACGAATCGTTCCAGAAACAGGGTGTCGTCACCGAACGCGGCCGCGGCCTCGCGACGGGCGCTGATCAGCGCAGCAGGCAGGTCGGAAGCCTGTTCGACCACACGCATGCCCTTGCCGCCACCGCCTGCCGACGGCTTCACCAGAACGGGGAACCCGACCTCGGGCGCGCCCGCGATCAGCTCGTCATCGGTCAGGCCCGGACGCGAGATGCCGGGTACGACGGGGACGCCGAACGCAGACACCGCGGCCTTGGCCGCGATCTTGTCGCCCATGGTGGCGATCGCCGAAGCGGGCGGGCCGATGAACACGATGCCCGCGGCCTGCAGTGCGGCGGCGAACTCGGCGTTCTCGGAAAGGAATCCGTAGCCGGGGTGCACCGCCTGTGCACCGGTGCGCTGCGCAGCCGAAACCACTGCGTCGATGTCGAGGTAGCTCTGCCGGGCCGCAGCCGGTCCGATACGGACGGCCACGTCGGCCTCTGCAACATGTCGGGCTCCGGCGTCGGCGTCGCTGAACACCGCCACCGATCGGATGCCCATGGCCCGCAGGGTGCGGATGACCCGCACCGCGATCTCGCCACGGTTGGCGACGAGGACTGTATCGAACAGAGAGAGGCTCATCATCACATCCGGAATACGCCGTAGGAGACCGGCTCCAGCGGAGCCTGGCCGACAACCGAAAGAGCAAGTCCGAGCACAGTTCTGGTGTCGGCCGGGTCGATCACCCCGTCGTCCCAGAGCCGGGCCGTCGAGTAGTACGGGTTGCCCTGGTGCTCGTACTGGGCGCGGATCGGCGCCTTGAACTGCTCTTCTTCCTCGGCGCTCATGTCGCCGCGCACCGTGGCCAGCACCGAAGCGGCCTGCTCGCCGCCCATCACCGAGATGCGGGCATTGGGCCACATCCACAGGAACCGTGGCGAATAGGCACGCCCGCACATCGAGTAGTTGCCGGCCCCGTAGGAGCCGCCGATCACCACGGTCAGCTTCGGCACCCGGGCACAGGCCACCGCGGTGACCATCTTGGCGCCGTGCTTGGCGATGCCGGAGGCCTCGTAGTCGCGGCCGACCATGAACCCGGCGATGTTCTGCAGGAACAGCAGCGGTGTCTTGCGCTTGTCACACAGCTCGATGAAATGCGCTCCCTTGAGCGCGGATTCGCCGAACAGCACACCGTTGTTGGCGACGATGCCGACCGGGTGGCCGTGGATGTGGGCGAACCCGGTGACCAGCGTGGTGCCGTACTCGGCCTTGAACTCGCTGAACTCGCCACCGTCGACGATCCGGGTGATCACCTCGTGCACGTCATACGGCACGCGGGAGTCGACCGGGACCACGTCGTAGAGCTCGGTCTGGTCGGCGACGGCGTCCACGGTGGGCGTCACGGCCCACGGCGGGGCCTCGGCCGGCCCCAGGGTGGCGACGATGTTGCGCACGATCCGCAGCGCGTCCCGGTCGTCGTGAGCCAGGTGGTCGGTGACACCGGAGGTCTTGGAATGCAGGTCCCCGCCGCCGAGGTCCTCGGCGGTGACGACCTCACCGGTGGCGGCCTTCACCAGCGGCGGACCGCCCAGAAAGATCGTGCCCTGGTTACGCACGATGACGGCCTCATCGCTCATCGCAGGCACGTAGGCGCCACCCGCGGTGCACGAGCCGAGCACCGCGGCGATCTGCGCGATGCCCTGCGCGCTCATCGTGGCCTGGTTGTAGAAGATCCGGCCGAAGTGTTCGCGGTCGGGGAACACCTCATCTTGACGCGGCAGGAAGGCACCGCCGGAGTCGACGAGATAGATGCACGGCAGTTTGTTCTGCAGCGCGATCTCCTGCGCACGCAGGTGCTTCTTGACCGTGACCGGGTAGTACGTGCCGCCCTTGACGGTCGCATCGTTGGCCACGATCAGGCATTCCCGGCCCGACACCCGGCCGATGCCCGCGATCATCCCGGCACCGGGACATTCGTCGTCATACATCCCGTCGGCAGCCAGTGCGGCGATCTCCAGGAACGGGCTGCCCGGGTCCAGCAGCCCGTCAACCCGGTCCCGGGGCAGCAATTTGCCCCGGTCGACGTGGCGTTGACGGGCTCGCTCGGGGCCGCCGAGTGCGGCGGTGGCGAGCTTGGCGCGCAACTGCCCAACCAGCGCCTGATGCTCGTCGCGGTGCGATGACAAGGCAGCTCCCATTTCGGTTAATGACAACTAACTCGTGTTAGGTTAGTTTTCATTAACTGAGTTGTCTACCCCCGGAGGCGCCATGTCCGACAGCGCCGTCACCCGTCGCAGCAAGGCCAAGTCCGACCGCCGCAGCCAACTGATCGCTGCCGCCGAACGGCTTGTGGCCGAACGCGGTTACCTCGCGGTACGCCTGGAGGACATCTGCTCTGCGGTCGGCATCTCCGGGCCGGCCATCTACCGGCACTTCCCCAACAAAGAGGCCCTGCTGGTCGAACTGCTGGTCGGGATCAGTACCCGCCTGCTCGCGGGAGCGCAGGAGGTCACCGCCCGCAGCGCCCCGCCCGCAGACACCCTGAACGGCCTCGTGGATTTCCATCTCGACTTCGTCTTCGGCGAGCCCGACCTGATCCGCATCCAGGACCGCGACCTGGCCCATCTCCCCGACGCCGCCAAGCGCCAGGTGCGGCGGTCCCAGCGACAGTACGTCGAGATCTGGGTGGCGGTCCTGACCCAGGTGAACCCGGATCTGGCCGAGGACGACGCCCGCGTCATGGCTCACGCCGCGTTCGGCCTGCTGAACTCCACCCCCTACAGCGTGAGACCCGCTGTCCCCAAGACACATTCACGTGCGGTACTGCGCCGGATGACGCTGGCCGCGCTCACCGCCGACTAGACACCGAACGCCTTGGACAGCCAGCGGGTCGCCACATCGACCAGCACGGCGCGGTTCTCCCGCTTGACGATCTCGTGGCCGTCGTCGTCGAAGATCAGCAGTTCTGCGGTGCGCCCGAGCGCCATCAGTGCCTCGTACATCTGACGGGATTCATCGGGCGGCACGTTCGTGTCGTTGCCGCCGTGCACCAGCAGCAGCGGGGCGATCATGGCATCCGCCCTCGGCAGCGGCGAAAGCCGTTCCAGCAGATCACGATCCGCCACCGGATGGCCGTATTCGGGGTAGGACGCCGCGGCGATCCACTGCTCGGTGGTGTGATAGAAGCTGTTCAGGTCGCTCATCCCGCAGATGCTGATGCCGGCGACGAACAGTTCCGGGTGGAAAGCCAACGCCGCCTGGGTCAGATAGCCGCCGTACGACCACCCGGTACAGGCCAGCCGATCGGCCGGCGCGACACCCTGGTCCACCAGATACTGCGCGCAATCGGCGACATCGTCGATCGCGGCGAACCGCAGCTCCTTGTCGTCGGCGTGCACGAAAGCCCGGCCGAACCCGCCCGAGCCGCGCACGTTCGGCGTCAGCACCGCAAAACCCGCCTCCAGCAGCGCCGGGAAGATCTCGTTGTATTCCGGCCGCGCCTGCCCCTCGGGGCCGCCATGCAGGAACATCACCGCACCCACCGTCTCGCCCTGCGGCCGGTACAACCACCCGGTGAGCTGCAGCCCGTCGCGTGCGGTGATCCGCTCCAAGGTCGGCGCCGCGGTCAGGGGCCCGCTGCTGGGCTCCCGGTCGATCCGCTCCCATTCCAGCGAACGCGGGTCGACGAGTTCGACGGTGCGCGGCAGCGACGGCCCCTGCACGGTCACCGCCACCATGGACCCGCCCGCGCTGATGCTGAGCTCACCGGCGACCGGACCGGGCATGGGAATCGGTGCCGACAGCGATTCGTCGGCATACTCCAGGACCTGCAACTCGCTGCGGCCGTCGATGTTCCACAACAACGCGACGGTGGACAGATCGTCACTGACCACGAACTCGTCGAGCTCGTAGCCGGCCCGCTCGGCCACGACGTGATACGTCACACCTTCGGCGGTCACCGTCACCTCCAGCAGACGGGCGTGCGCGGCGCCGTTGTCACTGCGGATCAGGGCCCGCACAAAGCCTTCGGTGCTGCCCGGCTCATAGGTGCTGGCCGGGTAGTACAGGGTGGTCTCACCGTCGAAGCCGCTGCGGAGCCTTCGCGGGGTGTGATCATCGAGGATCACACCGAAATCGGTGACCGACCCGGGATCCGATGGCAGCAGCGCGATCTCGGTCAGGCCCCACAACATGATGAGCTCCTGGTACCCGCGCGGCCCGACCCGCACCAGCGAGGCGCCCGCCCACGCGTCGACCAGCCGGCCGCCCGACCGTCGGTCGAGTATGAGGGTGCCACCGGTGGCCGGATCGATCAGGCACGAGCTGCCGACGCCGTCCTCTCCGGTGAGGATCGCCGCGACCTGGGTGCCGTCCCAACTGATCAGTTCGGCGGTGCCCTCCGCGTCGGGCGGCCAGTAGTCGATCCGGCGCGCGTCACGGTCGTCGGGATCGGTCGTCACCACCCAGATCTGGCTGCGGGTCCCACCTTCGGGTGCCACCTGGCACGCCAGCCAGTGGCCGTCGGCGGAATGGATGACCTTCGTCACGGGCCCGACCACGGGCAGCTCGACGTCGCGCGAGGAACTGGCCCGCCACCCGCGCAGGAAGCGCTGCACCGCCCGCGGATAGCCGCCATCGTCGACCAAGTGGGCAAATGCCGTCGCATCCGGTGACAACGACGCGCCGTAGTTCACCCGCACATGCCGATCTGCGGCCACCTCGCGTCCTCCCGTCATCTGCGCAGTCCACTCCAGCATCTCTCATCACCACGCGATCCCTGGGACCTCGGCCGCAGCGGACTGAGCATCCGCACAGGTACCCTCGCAGCCATGAGGTGGGCATGACCGATTCACCACGCCGCGACGGGTCCGAGCCGACCCAATCGTTCGGTAGCGGCTACCCCGTGGACTATCCAGATCCGGCGTACTCGAACCAGCCGCCGTATCAGGGCGCGTACCCGGCTGTGCCCGGTCCGGCGCCGCAGGCAGCCCCGAATCCCACCCAACAGCTACCGCCCTACTCTCCCTACGGGCATGACGCGGGCGCAACCGGCCAGCCGCCGGGCGCTCCCACTCCGCCGGGAACCCCGCCGGAGCCCGACGGCCCCGAGCCCCGGCTCTGGTTGTGGATCCTGGCTGCCGTGGCGGTCCTGGTCGCGCTGGGCCTCGTCGTCGCACTGGTGATCGCCAACGGCTCCAGCCAGGAGACCGTGGTCGCGCCGCAACCGATCACCCCGCAGCCCAGCTTCAGCACGTCACCGAAGACACCCACCACGACCTCGCGGGCGCCCCGCCCGGTCCCGGCGCCCACCACGGCCCCACCCACGGAGACCACGCCCGGGCCCACCGAGACGGTCACCTACGAGGTCGCCGGTGAGGGCCGGGCCATCAACATCACCTACCTGGACACCGGCAACGTGCTGCAAACGGAGTTCAACGTCATGCTGCCCTGGAGCAAGCAGGTCGAACTGGCTCAACCGGCGACCGAGACCGCCAGCGTGAGCGTCGTGAACTTCGGCCCCGAGGTGGCGTGCACCGTGACCGTCAACGGCGTGCAGACCCAACATCGGACCGGCTCGGGAATCACCATCTGCGTCGGTACGGCCTGAGCCCGGCTCAGTGCGCCGGCACGGCGGGGCTGGGCTGCCGTGCCGGCACCCGCACGGCCAACATGCCCGCCAGTCCCAGCGCCAGCACCAGCACCAGTCCGCCCATCCCGGCCCGGTCGGCGCCGAACACATTGATGAAAATGGAGAACAGCAACGGCGCCAGGGGGGACGCTGCGCGTCCGACGGTGGTGTAGAGCCCGAACGCGACGCCCTCCTTGCCGTCCGCGGTGATCCGCAGCATCAAGGTGCGGGCCGAGGCCAGCGTCGGCCCGATGAACAGACACAGCAACAGGCCGCACGCCCAGAAGGCCACCGGTCCTGACAGCACCAGCAAGGCCAGCCCCACCGCGATCAGGGAGACCAGCGATCCGACGATGACGGACTTGGAACCGATCCGGTCATCGAGCTGCCCACCGATGACGGCCCCGAGCGCGGCGATCACACAGGCACTGATCCCGAACAACAGCACGTCTGCCTCGGAGATGCCGTAGACGCTGACCCCCAGCACCGCGCCGAAGGTGAACACCCCGGCCAGCCCATCGCGGAACACCGCGCTGGCGAGCAGGTAGTAGACGACGTTGTGGTCGCGTTGCCACTCGCCGCGGATCTCGGACCACAACTTGCGGTAGGCGCCGAAGAAGCCGACCCGCTCAACAGGGGGCGCATCTTTCACCGGCGGCACCATCACGAACAACGGCAGCGCGAACAACGCAAACCAGACCGCGGTGAGCAGCATCACCGCTCGCACGTTCTGTCCGTCTTCGGTCTGGATGCCCAGCATCCCCCCGTCACCGGCCATGAATCCGACGTAGGCCAGCAGCAACAGCACGACGCTGCCCCCGTAGCCCATCGCCAGGCCGAGCCCGGAGATCCGCCCTGACGTCTCCGGGGTGGACAGCTGTCGCAGCATGGCGTTGTAGGGCACGGTGGCCAGCTCGTTGCAGGCCGCGGTGCAGGCCAACAGGATCAACCCCGGCAGAAGGTAACGGTGGTCGTCGCGGATCAGGCTCATCGCCGCGGTGAACGCCACGGCGGCACCCGTCATCACCGCCAGTACCCGACGCCGCCGCTGCGGCGCGTCGACCCAGATCCCGACGGCGGGCGCCAGCAGAGCCACCGCGAGACCGACGGCGAACATGGCCCAGCCCAGCCAACTGGCCGGCGAGGTGTCGCCGGGCAAGTCCGATCCGACGCCTTTCGTCAGATACACCGAGAACACAAACGTGATGACGATGGCGTTCAGCCCAGTCGCGCCGCAGTCCCACAGTGCCCACGCGAGCACCCTCGCCCGCCGGGGGTTAGTCATGACCGACACCTTATGGGTTCGGGCGCCTTCTAGGATTGGCCGCATGCCAGTACCCGCACCCAGTCCGGATGCCCGTGCCGTCGTCACCGGCGCCTCGCAGAACATCGGCGAAGCGTTGGCCACCGAACTCGCTGCCCGCGGCCACCACCTGATCATCACCGCCCGACGGGAGGACGTACTGACGTCACTCGCGCAGCGCCTCACCGAGCGTTACGGGGTCACCGTCGAGGTGCGCGCCGTCGACCTCGCCGATCCCGCGGCCCGAGGCGTCCTGTGCGACGAACTCGCCCAGCGCGAGATCTCGATCCTGTGCGCCAACGCGGGCACCGCGACCTTCGGCCCGGTCAACGACCTCGACCCGGCCGGTGAGAAGGCACAGGTGCAGCTGAATGTGCTCGGTGTCCACGATCTGGTTTTGGCGGTGCTGCCCGGAATGGTCAAGCGCGGCTCCGGCGGCATCCTGACCTCAGGCTCGGCGGCCGGTAATTCACCGATCCCCAACAACGCCACCTACGCGGCGACCAAGGCGTTCGCCAATACCTTCAGCGAGTCACTGCGCGGCGAACTCAAGGGCGCGGGCGTACACGTCACGGTGCTGGCGCCGGGCCCGGTGCGTACCGACCTGCCCGACGAGTCCGAGCAGTCTCTGGTCGAGCGGCTGATCCCCGACTTCCTGTGGATCTCAACCGAATACACCGCCAAGCTGTCGCTGGACGGTCTGGAGAAGAACAAAATGCGGGTGGTGCCCGGCGTGACCTCCAAGGCCATGTCGATGGCCAGCGGATACGCACCGCGGGCGATCGTCACCCCGATCGTGGGCGCCGTGTACAAGAAGCTCGGCGGCGGCTAGAGCTTCCCACCCCTCTGCGGCGAAACGGCATTCCAGCAGCGAAATATCGAGTAACGCCCTGCCGGAATGCCGTTTCGGCGGATACGCGGACTACCGGCGGCGGCCCGTCCCGAAGATGCTGCGGGTGATCTCGCGACCGATCACGGTGCCCGCCGAGCGCATGGCGCTCTTGAACGCCGAGCTCTTGAGCACCTGCTCGAGCATCCCCGGCTCGGCCGGTTGCGCCGGGGCCGGCATGGCCTCGATCTCACCTGACGCCTCGACACCGCCGAAGCCGCCCGGATCCTCCGGCGACGGTGGCGGGGCCAGCTTGGCGGCCAGTTGCTCGTAGGCCGAATCCCGGTCCACCGTCTGGCCATACGTCGCCTGCAGCGGGCTGGCCTTGGCGGCAGCGGTGATCGCGTCATTGCCGATCGTGTCCATCAACGACCGCGGCGCCCGCATCCTCGTCCACGCCACCGGCGTCGGCGCACCCTTCTCCGAGAGCACCGTGACCACAGCCTCGCCGATACCCAACGACGTCAGCGCCTTCTCCAGGTCGTAGACATCGGTCTTCGGGTATGTGCGCACGGTCTTCGACAGCGCCTTCTGGTCGTCCGGGGTGAAGGCGCGCAACGCATGCTGCACCCGGGCACCCAGCTGTGAGAGCACCTCGTTGGGCACATCGGTGGGCAGCTGCGTGCAGAAGAACACGCCGACGCCCTTGGAGCGGATCAACTTGACGGTCTGCTCGACCTGCTCCAGGAACGCCTTGGACGCGTCGGTGAAAAGCAGATGCGCCTCATCGAAGATGAAGACCAACTTCGGCTTGTCGATGTCACCGACCTCGGGCAGCGACGTGAACAGATCGGCCAGCACCCACATCAGGAACGTCGAGAACATCACCGGACGCGCGGCCTGCGAACCCAACTCCAGCAGGCTGATGATGCCGCGGCCCTGCGCGTCGGTGCGCAGCAGATCCTTGGGCTCGAGTTCCGGTTCGCCGAAGAACGAATCGGCGCCCTCGGCCTCCAGGTTGACCAGGGCCCGCAGGATGACACCCGCCGTCGTAGTCGACACCGCGCCCAGGGCCTTGAGCTCGGGCTTGCCCTCGTCGCTGGTGAGGAACTGGATCACCGAACGCAGGTCCTTGATGTCCAGCAGCGGCAAGCCCTTCTGATCGGCCCAGTGGAAGATCAGGCCGAGCGTGGACTCCTGAGTTGCGTTGAGCCCCAGAACCTTTGACAGCAGGATCGGTCCGAAGCTGGTGATCGTGGCCCGCACCGGGACCCCGATCCCTTCGGTGCCCAGCGACAGGAACTCCACCGGGAAGGCTGTCGGCGCCCAGCTGTCGCCGGTGTCCTTGGCCCGCTGCGCGGTCTTGTCGTTGGCCTCGCCGGGCTTCGACAGTCCCGACAGATCGCCCTTCACGTCGGCCATCACCACCGGGACACCCGCCGCGGACAACTGCTCGGCGATCACCTGCAGCGTCTTGGTCTTGCCGGTACCCGTGGCACCCGCGATCAAGCCGTGCCGGTTGACCGTGGCCAGCGGGATGCGGACCTGCGCGCTCGGGTCGACAGTGCCGCCTGCGTCGTCGGGGACGAAAACAGTTCCCAGCTCCAACGCCCGGCCTTCGACTGCGTAACCGGCAGCAATCTGCTGCGCGGGGGTGGCTGTCGATTCGGTGGTCATGCCGCGGTCCTCCCAGTTTTCGCGAACGAGCCAATCGGGGTTTGACACTACTTGTCAGGCGGCGCGCGCGGTCGGTGTGACGGCTCGTTGTCACGTGTAGGAATACTGTGGATCTTCGTGCGAGACGAACTGGTATGGATCGACTGCGAGATGACCGGCCTGGACCTCAAGTCCGATCGGCTGATCGAGATCGCGGTTCTGGTAACCGACGCTGACCTGAACATCCTCGGTGACGGCCTTGACGTGGTCATTCACACCGACGACGAGGCGCTGTCCTCCATGGTCGACGTGGTCAAACAGATGCACACCAGGTCCGGGTTGATCGAAGAAGTCCGGGTGTCGACCGTCGACGTGGCCACCGCCGAGCAGATGGTGCTCGACTACATCCGCGAGCACGTCAAGACCGCCAAGGCCGCTCCCCTGGCCGGCAACTCGATCGCGACAGACCGTGGCTTCATCGCCCGCGACATGCCCAAACTCGACGATTACCTGCACTACCGGATGATCGATGTCAGCTCGATCAAGGAGCTGTGCCGCCGCTGGTACCCCCGGATCTACTTCGGCCAGCCGGAGAAAGGTCTCGCACACCGCGCCCTGGCCGACATCCACGAGTCGATCCGCGAACTCAAGTACTACCGCTCGACCGCGTTCGTCGCGCAGCCCGGGCCGTCTACCAGCGATATCGCTGCGATCGCCGCCGAGCTCGGCCCGCCGAAGGACGACGCGACCGAAACCGATTCGGCGGTACAGCACCCAAGCAGTTAGTATCTACGAGCCGCATATGCTCCAGAGGCAGAGCGGCGATGGTGGCTGTAGTTCAGTTGGTAGAGCACCAGGTTGTGATCCTGGCTGTCGCGGGTTCGAGTCCCGTCAGCCACCCCGATATCGGGAACGCCGTCTGCGCAAGCAGGCGGCGTTTCTGGTTTCCGGCGTCCTTGCCGTCAACCAATCCCAGGATCACTCCATCGAGCGATGATCTGACCGGCGAAATCAAGCATCTCGTCCAGGCTGGGGAACATGGCGAAGGGATCCACGATCGCCTCGTCGGCACCGGACCCGGCCAGACGCTCGAGCCTGTCGGCGACAGAGTCGACGGACGTGCCCGGATCGAGGTTGATCCGCATGGCCTTCTTCAGCGCGTCAGGATCGCGGCCGGCGTCCTTCGCCTCCCAGCGGGCAATCGACCACAGGTGGTCGGTGATCTCGTCCTGCAGTCCCTCGACTCCCAGCCAGCCGGTGCCGCTGCGGCCGACCCGGCGCATCGCCGCCTCGCTGACACCGCCGATCCAGATGGGCGGACCACCGGCCTGGACCGGGCGAAGGTCGGCATGCACCGGCGGCAGTGAGAAGAACTCGCTTTCCCAGGAAACCGGGGTCGTCGTCCACCACTCGTGCAGGAACGCCAACAGGTCGTCGAGCTGCCGCCCGCGCCGGCGCCAGTCCGCGCTGCGGGCGATGTCATGTTCGTCCTTCATCCACCCGATTCCCACGCCGACGTCAAGGCGGCCTTCGCTGAGCACGTCGAGTGTGGTCAGCATCCGGGCCAGGTGCACCGGCTCGTAGTAGAACGTGCTGAGCGTGCTGGCGTTCAGCCGCACCCGACTGGTTGCCGCCGCGGCGACCGTCCACAGCAGCACCGGGTCGAGGTAACGGGTCATCTGTCGCGGGTACGGCTGCTCTTTGCCCGGGTAGGTGCTGTGCATGTCGACCGGCGTGACCAGGCGATCGCCGACCCAGAGTGTGTCGTAGCCAAGGTCTTCGAGTCCGCGGCAGAACCCACTGAGACCCTCGGCGCTGCTGATTGCGGGCCCGACTATCGGAAGCGCGAAACCAAGCTTCATCAAGAAAATCCTTTCATTGATACGTCAACCACTACTGGGGTCCGGGCCGACGGTGCGGCTCAGGCGGGACGGGTGGCACCGAGGGCAAAGCCGAAGTCCCCCACCCCATTTCGGGCGAGGCCCATCATGACCAGGCCCGTTCCTTCCAGCCAGTGCGCCATGTTCAAGCCGCCTACGTCGAGCGGGCGCAGCCCGAGGCTCGCGATGAACTCCGTTACGTCTCCTTTCGCGCGCACGTCGTCGCCGGCGATGAAGACGTCGAGCGGCCGGCCCTGGTCGAGGACGACACCGAAGATGGTGTTGAACGCCTTCACCACGCTGGCGCTAGCCGGTGCCGCCTTGGCGACTTCCTGTGCGACTGAGGTGTCCTCGGGGATCGCCAGCCCGTCGGCCGCGGCATTGAAGGGGTTGCTGATGTCGACGATGACCTTGCCCGCCAGGGCGTCTCCGTACTGGGTGACGACCGGAACGACGTTCGCGTACAGGAGGGACATGATGACGATGTCCCCGGCCGGGACGGCGCCGAACTCTCCCGTCGTCGTCCTCCCGCCGAGCGCCTTGGCCAGGTCGGAGGCCTTGGTCTGATCTCGGCCGGTGATCTCGACGGTATTGCCACCCGCCACCGCCAGTGCGCCTATGGCGCGGGCCATGTTTCCGGTGCCGATGATGCTGATGCCGCTCATGAGATATCCAATCTGGTCAAAAAAGGTTGATGCATCAACCTTAAGCTGAATTGGGTGATGCGTCAACCAAAAGAGTTAGAATGGAGCCGATGGAACCGAACTGGCTGAGCCCGAGCGAAGACCGCGCCTGGCGGGCCTTCATGCATGCCCACCATCAACTCGTTGCGCACCTGAACAGAGGTCTGCAGGAATCGGGCCTATCCGGGGCCGATTACGAGGTCCTGGCGGTGTTGTCCGGTCACGACGGGGACCGCATGCCCGCCCACGAGCTGTGCAATGCACTGGACTGGGAGAAGAGCCGGGTCTCCCACCAGGTGCGGCGTATGCAGAACGACGGACTGATCAGCCGCGAGCCCAACCCCGACGACGCCCGCAGCACCATGGTCCGACTGCTACCGGCCGGCCGCGCCGCCATCGAGAAGGCAGCGCCCAGGCACGTCGACGACGTCCGCCGGAATTTCATCGACCTACTCAGCCCGGCCGAGCTCGACATGCTCGCCGCCCTCAACGAACGAGTCCTGCGCCATCTGGCCAAAGGCAACGACGACTCCCCCGCCGAAGGCGAGTCCTCGTAACCCTTGTCAGCCTGAGGATTTCAACTCCAGCCCAGGCCTCCCCCCGGGGCCGCTGGAGCTCAATCCTTGACGTCCGGGTCCCAGGTGGATGGCAACAGTGGCACCGTCGAACCATCGCCGAACTCGGCGCCGCCCAACGTCGTCAAGCCCGTCGTCGTCGCATCCTTCTGGTCCCGCGCACCGGAAAATCCCAGAGCCCCCGCACCGCGGTCCGAGGCCATCGGCGATGTCTCCGGAGCAGCATCCCCGGGCAGGTCAGCTTGCAGGTCCATGTATTCGTAGCCGTAGCCCTTCTCGCGTATCGCTGCGCGTCGCCGGCGGCGGGCGCGCGCCTCGCGGGCTGTTTCCCCGGCAGCGGCCACAGCGGCATCGGGTTCGGAAGCTTTCTTCTTGGCGGCGGCCGCGGCGTTGGCCCGGGCCGCGGCCGGAACGGCGGCGCCCGGCGCGCCGATCAGATAGGGCGGGAAGAATCCCGGTCCACCACCCGGAGCAGCCGACGGCGCCGATGCGGAGGCGACGGGTGCCGACGCCGACGCACCGGTCGAGGGGGCGGCGGGCGCCGACGGCGCGGTCGGAGCCGGCGTCCCGCTCGCCACCGTCGATGCGCTCCCGGCCGCCGGCCATGATTCAGGGTCGGTGCCGGCCGGAATTTCCGCCCCAACCAAGGCGGGCGGCTGGATTGCGGCCAGACCGGTGATCGCCCACCCCAGGTTGGCGATCACGACGCTCAGGGCGGGCTGAATCAGGGCCGGGGACAACTGAACAACGACCTGCAGCAGCTGCGCCGCATGGAACGCCATGTCGGCCAACACCATCGGCAGGTTGGTCAACAACGCAGCAGGGTCGTTCAGCAGGTTGTCGATCAGCAGGCCGATGTTCTCGATCTGCTCTTGGCCGACTTCCAGCCACCACCGCGGGTCCAGTGGGCTCAGGTCACCGTGGCCATGGTCGTCGTGGTCATGATCGTGGTCGCCGTCGTGATCGTGATCGTGGTCGCCGTCGTGGTCATGGTCATGGTCGTCGTCGTGATCATGGTCATCGTCGTGGTCATGTTCGTCGTGCAGGATCCGCGGCGCCGCCCGGGTGACTGGCGCGGATGCCACGGCCGTCTCGGAGACTCCTTGGTAGACGGTCATCGTGGTGGCGGCCTGGATCCACATCCGCACGTAGTCGGCCTCGTTCACCGCGATCGGGATGGTGTTGATCCCAAAGAAGTTGGTGGACACCAGGACCGCCTGCCGTGCATGGTTGGCGGCCAACTCGGCCAGGGTGGGCATCGCCGCCAATGCACTGGTATAAGCGGCGGCGGCGGTTTCATGCTGGACGGCGATCGCCGAGCTGTCGGCGCTGACCTGCTGCAACCACGCCAGATACGGCAGGTGAGCAGCCAGGTACTGTTCCGCACTCGGACCCTGCCATGCCCCCGCTTGCACCGCACCCAGCACTGCCGCGAGTTCTGCTGCCACCGCGGCATATTCGACGCTCAACGACGACCACGCGCCGGCCGCAGCCAACATCGCACCGGGACCCGGGCCGCTGGTCAGCAACGCTGAATGCACCTCTGGCGGTGAGGCCATCCATACCGCGACCATGAGGACCCTCCTTGTAGACCGGCTACCCGAAGCGTCCAAGCTATTGAATATGATTGTCATTATCAATGAATCATTTGAAACTCATAGAATGCCGAGCGGAAGCAGCGTCAACGGCAACGTCGCCACACCGACGTTTCATCGCGGACATCATGCATCGCGTGCGGGCAGCCCTGGCCCACCAAAGGGGCCCAAAGGCCTTGTGAGCGAAAGGCCCTCACGACCCTCGAGGTATCGCAGCGACCGGAGTCACCGGCCGAGTGAGTTGCGGACTATGGCGTGTCTGTTAATTGCTGACGCGGTAGAAGGTGGTGACGGATCCTCAGCCTGGCTGCCTCCGTGCCGAGTCTCGTGAATCGGACCTTGTCCGGGAAAATCAAGTCTCCCTGTGTGCCACAACACCATTCATATTGATTAGACATGCTCTACGTCTAGGATTGCGGCCACATGCTGGCAGTAATCCTAGGCGTAAGCGCTTTCAGGGTTGAATTAGCTGCGCTTTGGCCAGGGTCCGCTGCGACACCGTGGCCAGCGCCTTGGGTCTGCCGATTTTGTCAGACACACCCTAGTCCGCCGCGTCGACCCGCCGACGAATACGCGGCGCCAGTTGCACGATCTCGGGCACCACGGTCGGATTCTCGTAGGCGGTGGTCACCAGCGACACCAAGGTGTTGGCGACGTCGCGCAGGGCCGACATCCGGGCCGGCAGGGCCCCCTGGGCCACCCACGTCTTCACCAATTGGTCCAGCAGATCGCGGTCCGCACCGCGCAGGATCTCGGTGTCGTCGGTGGGGCCGACGCCCACCCGGATCAGCGACAGCTCGGGATGCTCGATGCGCCAGGAGTTCAGGATCTCGTCGAGCGCAGCCTTGCTCGCGCTGTAGGCCGCCACACCGGCCCGCGGACGGCCCACGTCATAGCTCGACGCGACCAGCACCACACCGTTCTCGGACAGCCGCGGTGTCGCCGCGCGCAGCACGTTGTTGGCACCCACGGTGTTGACGCTGAACGCGTGTAACCAAGTGGCCACATCGGTGTCCTCGATGTAGGCGAAGGGGATCACCGTGCTCGTGAACACCACGGCGTCCAGGCCGCCCAGCGCGTCCGCCGCCTCGTTGACCACACGACTGATGGCCGAGGAGTCCTCGACGTCGAGTTCGAAGGCGACGCCACCGATGGCGTCTGCCAGGGAATTCAGCAGGTCGACGCGTCGCGCGGCGACAGCGACCTTGGCGCCGCGTTCCGTGGCACTGACCGCAACAGCGTGGCCGATGCCCGAGGAAGCACCGACGACGAGGAGACGCAGCCCGGCTGCATCGGCTCGCTGACCGCTCATTCTGGATCAACCTCCATGGTTCATCTCAAGGTGTTAGGTCACCCTTCGCTCGTCGGACATTACCGGGTGCGATGAATTCCGGACGCTCGGCGGGTCCACTTAAGAGAACGAGATTCTCCGAGCAGCAGTCAGGAGCCCTTCATGACGACAGGAAAACCGCCGATAGTCGACCAGCAGGCGTGGCGCACCGCGCTCGACGATCTGCGGCACCGGGAGAAGGCCGCCACCCGGGAACTGGACGCGATCGCCGCCGCACGCCGCCGGTTGCCGATGGTGGAGCTGCCGGACTACACGCTGATCGGCGCAGAAGGCCCGGTGCGCCTGGCCGATGTGTTCGACGGACGCGCTCAGTTGATCACCTACCACCACATGTGGACCGACGGTGCCGAATGGCAGTGCGGCGGCTGTACGGGCTTCACGTCGCAGTTCACCCGTCTCGACTTCCTGGACAACTACGACGCCCGCTTCGTCATCGTCACCAACGGACCCATCGAGGAGGCGCTGGCCTACCGCGAGAAGGTCGGCAACCGCATGGACTGGTTCTCGTCATCCGAGAGCTCCTTCGGGTCCGACGTCGACGCCGCCCCGGGCGAAGGCTTCGCGGTCAACGTCTTCTTTCGCGACGGCGAAACCGTCTACCGCACCTGGCACACCAATGGCCGTGGCACAGAACAACTCAGCCACTCGTTCGCGCTGATCGACCTGCTGCCCTGGGGCCGGCAGGAACAGTGGCAGGACTCCCCCGACGGCTGGCCCAAACAGCCGACCTACTCGGGCTGGCTCGACAGCCCCGACATCGCCCACCTGTACGGAAAGGACTCCCTGTGACCACATCAACCGATCAGCAGCGCTACGTCGTCACCCGTACTACCTCCGCGTCGCCTGCCCAGGTGTTCGCCGTCCTGGCCAACCCGGCCCGGCATTGCGACACCGAGCCCGGCGACTGGGTGCGCGACGCGATCGACCCCGAACCGATCACGGGGACCGGCCAGATCTTCGCGGTCAACATGTTCCTACCGGCGGCCGGTGGCCACTACGTGATGCACAACCTGGTGACGGAGTTCGACCAGGACCGGACCATCGCGTGGTTACCCGGCCAGCTCGACGAGCAGGGCCACCATGCGCCCGGCGGCTGGTGGTGGCGGTACGACCTGGCCCCCAACGGGGACCAGACGGACGTCACTCTCACCTACGACTGGACCGACACTCCGCAGGGCTTCCGCGACCAGATCGGCGGGATGCCGCCATTCGGGTCCGACTTCCTCGACGAATCGCTTGCAGCACTGGATCGTTCATCGAAATAGTCAGGCCGGCACCTGGTCCAGGAACCCGAGAACGGTCTGGATCCGGCCCTCACCGTCAGTGGCGAGGACGTCGAATCCGACCACTACCGGATCGGCGTCGCGCGGACCGAGCCCCCACTGGAAACGCGCCTGCCGGTGGTGGGTATCGGGCCCGCTGACAAGGGTGAACACGAATCCCGGAAACTGGGAGTGGACGGCCTCGATGGCGCCCGAGATGCCGTCGTGCCCGCTCACCTCAGCCAGCGGATCGGTGTAGGTGACGCCCGCCGACCAATGCCGTTCCAACAGGGCCCGTCGTTCGACGGCATCGGTGGCATTCCAGGTGCTGAGGTACGCGGTGACGGTGTCATTGAGCTCGGCCATTTCGCCTCTTTCACGGTAATCGACTGGGACTCAGCCAGATTCACCGATCTGAAGCGGGATGTCGATTACCGCAGGGGTAATCGGGTCAGGTGCTGGCGTTGCCGGTGCGCCACCGGTCCCACGGGATGTTCCAGTCCCCCAGGCCCTCGGTCCCCGGCAACACCGAGCCCACTGTGTTGACGACCTCGACGATGTCGCCGCGTTTGGTGTTCTCGTAGAACCACCGGGCGTTCGCCGTGCTGACATTGAGGCAGCCATGGCTGACGTTGCTGTACCCCTGGCTGCCGACCGACCACGGGGCACCGTGCACGTAGATGCCGCTGTAGGACATCTGGGTCGCGAAGTCGACCTCGGTGCGATAACCGTTCGGCGAGTTGACCGGCACCCCGTAGGTGGAGGAATCCATCACCATATGGTCGAAACGATCGCCGACGATGTAGACGCCGTTGTTGGTCGGAGAACTGTTCTTACCCATGGAGATCGGCATGGCCTTGACGACCTCGCCGTTGCGCCGGACGGTCAGTGTCTTGGTGGTGTCATCGGCCTGCGCGATCACCTCGTCACCGATCGTGAAGTGGGTCGTGACGTTGCCCTGGCCGAACAGCCCATCGCCCAACGCGACACCGTAGGTGTTGACCGTGACGTCGACCGAGGTGCCAGGTTTCCAGTATTTCGCGGGCCGCCAACGGACTTCCCGGTTGTTGAGCCAGTAGAACGCACCTTCGACCGGCGGATCGGTCTTGACCGTGACGGCACGTTGGGCAGCCAGTCGATCGGAGATGTTCTCGTCGAACCGGATTGCCACCGGCTGCCCCACCCCGACCACTTCCCCGTTGTTCGGCAGGACATACGGCATCGTCAAGTTGGCCGGCGAGTGCGTCTCGAACCGCAGTCTGCGGTTGGCGACGCCACCGAGGCCCAGAGACTGCGCGTTGAGGGTGTACTGCTCGTTGTAGTCGAGCGGGTCGGTGGTGGACCACGTCAGCCCGTCGGCACTGAACTTGCCTGCGACGCTGGCGCCTTCTTCGTTGGTCATGGTGACGCCACCGAGCACACCGTTCTCCGCGCTCACCGTGACCGGCGCGTCGACGGTTACCCCGACCGCACCATCGGTCACCGAGGCGTTGACCCTGGGCACCAACAAATCCCCGTAGGGGGTGCCCTTGTCGGTGATCACCGGTGCCGGCCCCTGTGGGTCTTCACCCCCGCACGCGGTAAGCCCCAACATCATTGCCGGCACCATGGCAACCACTGCCCGCCGGAACACACCCCGATACGGACGGGTCACCGTCTGGGCCTGCCCCATGGTCGTCCTACCCCTCGGATGGTCGATAGCAAATTCTTGGCAATAGTCTAAGGGTTCCGGCCGGATCGGGCCGATCAGAAGCCCGTCCCAGCCCCGCCACCAGCGGATTTCACTGTTGAGAGAAACTCCTGTTATTGTCTCTCTCGCGCGCCGTTAGCTCAGTTGGTAGAGCAGCTGACTCTTAATCAGCGGGTCCGGGGTTCGAAACCCTGACGGCGCACCAACCAAAAACCCTGCCTCGGCAGGGTTTTTGCGTTTCAGGGTCTCAGAGTTACTGGGATTGCTCACCTGTCAGGCTCGGTACCTCTCGGCCAGTCGGTCGTCGATGCTGGGTTCAGCCTCTTCCAACAACATCTCCACGGCCCCGGCCAGATGCGCGGCCGCATAACCGTGATCCCGGTACTGCTCGCTCTTGAAGCGGTCGAGCTCCCTGCGCAGATCGCCCAGGGTTTCGTCGCTCACATGCGCCATATGGCTACCTCCCGTCGGTGTGACCACGGCTCACATCACCTTGCGGAGGTTCGACATGAGCCATTGGGTGTCGTCAGCGAATCCCGACGATGAGCCCGTCGGGATCGGCTCTACCGGCGATAGCCCATGCAGCAATCCTGGCAAACGGAAAATAAGTTAGCTGCAACGCAATACCCCCTTGTCACACGATTGTCCCGTGTTGCGGTCGGGATCAAGACCCAGGGCCGCCTCCCCGATCCTGACCCGACGTCGACCTTAGCTGGACACCTATGCACTAGCAACCGGTTCGACCAGAAAGACGCGTTCCCGCCCTGCTATGCAGGAGATTTCAGCTATCGCGCCTCGTCTGCACCGAGTTGCACAGGACACCGGCGATTACCAGACCGACACATGTTTGCCAATCGTTTTCCCCACCAAATCGGCGTGGATCAGGACGGAACAGCTGACCGCGCGTCACGCGACGCCAACATTCCAGCAAACTTTTCAGTGGATCGGTCCGATTACGTCCGTCGCCACGCACTCAGTTTCCATCCGCCACCAGGGCCGTCGGCCGAATTTGCGGTGAGCGGTACTCGTAACAGTCAAACACCCGTCGCCGACATACCTCGATAATGTGCTGATAACCGTGACGCAACCCGGCAAGTTGGGGTAATACTCCATTGTTGACGGAGTCGTAAGTTACTGCCTAGAATCCATCTTCAGCGCTTCCGCTGGTCAGACGCTAGAAACCGTGTTAATCTCAAGTTAGCTGATTAATTGCGATCCGGTACCGCATGGCGATTACGCCAAGATGAGGGGTGTTAGCTGATGCCTGCCGTAGGTGGCGCCGATCCCACAGCTGCAGCGACCGCCGCATTTGTTGCTGCGAACCAGCCCGTCATGGTGTATACCTGCAGCCGTCTGGGCCGCATCGCCAATCCCCCGAGTTTCTCGTTGGCGGACTGGCTCCTGTTCCGCCGCCGCTGAGCGGCGTATTCAGCTGGAGCCGCTGAGCGGCGTATCAAGCCGGAGCCGCCGCTCCGGGCGTCTCCGCAGGGCACACAACGCGCGCCCTGCGGATCGACACTCAGCGCCGCTTGATCCGTCGCACGACGACGAACACCACCAGCACTCCCGCACCGGCCAATGACGCCGTCACGGCGGGCTTCTTGATGAAGCCGATCACCGCCGACTTGAAATCGTCGGCCAGACGCTGCGGGTTGGCCCGCTCTGCCAGGGAGTCGACAGTCACCGCCAGCTGATCGCGAGCCTGATCGATGTCCCGCTTGATGCTCTCCGGGTCCCGGTTCGCCACTGTTTGCTCCTCCAAGCCGCTCCACGTCGTGCTGCCCTGCCGCACTACCCTAGATCAGCCGGCGCCGTGACGACGGAACCGGTCGACAAGAAGGGATACCCACGAATGCCGCAAACCCCGCGCCTCGAGGTGGGAGACACCGCCCCGGCTTTCAGCCTGCCCGACGCCGACGGCAACATCGTCAAGCTCTCCGACTACAAGGGCCGCAAGGTCATCGTGTACTTCTACCCCGCGGCGTCAACGCCCGGATGCACCAAGCAGGCGTGCGATTTCCGGGACAGTCTCACCGAACTCAATGGCGCCGGCCTCGATGTCATCGGCATCTCCCCCGACAAGCCGGAGAAGCTCGCCAAGTTCCGCGACAAGGAAGAGCTCACCTTCCCGTTGCTGTCCGATCCAGACCGTGAGGTGTTGACGGCCTGGGGTGCATTCGGCGAAAAGACCATGTACGGCAAGACGGTTCAGGGTGTGATCCGCTCGACGTTCGTCGTGGACGAGAAGGGCAAGATCGCCGTCGCGCAGTACAACGTGCGGGCCACCGGCCACGTCGCCAAGCTGCGCCGCGACCTGTCGGTCTGACACCGGTCAGGACTGGGTCGTCAGCAGGAACGTCAGGTAGCCGAGGTAGGCCGTGATCATCGCGGCCCCCTCGGCTCGGTGCACCCGCCGACCGGAGACGAAGATCGGGATACAGGCCAGGCTCGCCGCGACCATCAGTGGGATGTCGATCCACACGAGGTTGTGGGTCAGCTCGAGGCCCCGCGCGGGCACCAGGCACGTGATTCCCAGGATCAGCAGGATGTTGTAGACGCTGCTGCCGAGGAGGTTACCTACCGCGATGTCACGTTCGCCGCGCACCGTCGAGACGATCGTCGTGACCAACTCCGGGGCCGAGGTTCCGATCGCCACGACGGTCAGGCCGATGAGCGCGTCCGACACCCCGAATCCGCGGGCGATCCCCACCGCCCCGCCGACCAACCATTCGGCCCCGAGAATCACCACGGCGATACCGCTGACCGTCATGACCGTATCCTGAAGTGCGCCACGGCCAATCGGTTTCGTCTTGGCACCGCTTGACTGTCCCGTCGGGAAGGCTTCGGCGTATCCGGCGACGGTGGCCCGGCTCTCCCGCCGCGACATGCGGATCAGCACAGCGGTGTAGACGAGGGCTCCGGACACCAGGATCAGCCCGTCCACGCGCGACAACACCCCGTTGACGGCCAACACCCAGAGCAGCACCGCGGCTCCCGCCATCACCGGCAGGTCGAAGCGCAAGGTGCGCTGCTCGATCGCCAGCGGACGGATCAACGCGCTGAGCCCGAGGATGAACAAGATGTTGACGACGTTGGTGCCGGCGATGTTGCCGACGGCCAGTTCGCCGCTGCCGGTGGTCGCGGCGGTGATGCCGACAGCGAGTTCGGGAAGACTGGTGCCGATCGACACCACGGTCAGACCGATCAGGATCGGGCTGATTCCCAGGCGCGCTGCAAGTTTCGCACCGCCGCGGACCATCACCTCGGCGCCGATCGCCAAGGCGATCAGGCCGACGACGAACCAGCCGACGCTGCTGGCCATCTCGGGCTAACGGCCCAGCGCCTCGAGCAGTAACGCCTCGGCCGTCGCCGCTTTCTCGAGCACCCCGAGATGCAGGCTCTCGTTCACGCTGTGCGCCTGGGTGCCCGGGTCCTCCACGCCGGTCACCAAAATCGTCGCGGCCGGGAAGGCTTCGGCGAATTCGGCGATGAAGGGAATCGATCCGCCCATGCCCATGTCCACCGGGTCGGAGCCCCAGGCGGTCCGGAACGCCGTGCGGGCCGCGTCGTACACCGCACCCGAGGCATCGATCGCGTAGGGCTGGCCCACGTCGCCGGGAGTCACGATGACCTGGGCTCCCCAGGGCACATGGGATTCGAGGTGACGGGTCAACGCCTCCAGATGCGCGTGGGCGTCACCGCCGGGCGCGACCCGCATGCTGATCTTGGCGCGGGCCCGCGGGATCAGCGTGTTCGACGACTTGTCGATGGATATGGTGTCGATGCCGATGACGGTGATCGCGGGCTTGGCCCACATGCGTTGCACCACTGAGCCGGAACCGATTTCGGCCACCCCGTCCAGCAGACCGGATTCCTGGCGGACCCAGTGCGCACCGCGGTCGACATCAGCCGCGGTCGTTTCGTGCAGACCGGCGACCGCGACATTGCCGTCGTCGTCGTGCAAGCTGGCCAGCAGGCGGACCAACACGCTCAACGCATCCGGCACCACCCCACCCCACAGGCCCGAATGCAGGCCGTGATCCAGGGTCGCCACCTCGACCACGCAATCGGCCAGGCCGCGCAGGGTCACCGTCAGCGCCGGGATCTCGATGCTCCAGTTGTCGGAGTCGGCGATGACGATCACATCGGCAGCCAGGGCCTCTTTGTGCGCAGCCAGGAGTGCGCCCAGTGACGGCGACCCGGATTCCTCCTCGCCTTCGACGAAGACCGTGACACCGACCGGAGGCTTGCCGTCGAAGGCCCGGATCGCCGCCAGATGGGTTGCGATACCGGCCTTGTCGTCGGCGGTGCCGCGGCCGTAGAGCCGGCCGTCACGTTCGGTGGGCTCGAACGGTGCGGAATCCCACTGGGCCGGATCCCCTTCGGGCTGCACATCGTGGTGGGCGTACAGCAGCACCGTAGGGGCTCCCGCCGGTGGCGGGTAATGCGCGATGACGGCCGGCGCGCCGCCTTCGCTGACAATGCGGACGTCGGGAAAGCCTGCATCCGACAACAGCTTTGCGACCGCCTCGGCGCTGCGGTGCACTTCGTCGCGCCGGGCCGGGTCGGCCCACACCGACTGGATGCGGACCAGATCCTCCAGATCGGACCGTACCGACGGCAACACCTGCTGCACCCGCGCCACGACGTCACTCATGGTGACGACACTAGCCGCACTGTCGAACGCCGCGAACGTGCGCGAAGCGCGGCCCGATCACGGCGTGTCGGACAGCAGACGCGCACGCTCGCGGTGCAGAGGGTTAGAGCTCCTCGATGATCGCCACCGCGGCGGCGGTGTCGGCCTCGTGGGTGAGCGAGACGTGAATGGTCACGGTTTCGAGGTGCTTGGCGATCTCGCCGGACAGCCGCACCTTGGGCCGACCCCACATGTCGGTGACCACCTCGATGTCGCGGTGGATCCCCTCCGGCAGGGCCGGCCGCTTGGAGAACCGTGAGCTGGACCAGGCCTTGATCACGGCTTCCTTGGCCGCCCACCGGGCCGCCAGGTGCCGGGCCGCCGACGAACTCTTGTCCGCGGCGTCCCGGCGCTCACCCGGCGTGAACGTCTCGGCGAATACGGTTCCCGGCCGGTCCACCTGCTCGGCGAAATCAGGTATGGAAACCACATCGATGCCTATGCCCATAATCGCCATGGAAGCGAACCTAGCTCACCTCTCCGTGCCCGCACTCACCGCACATAGAGATCGTCGTCACCGAGGCGGGCGTCCGCGTTCAGCAACATCGCGGCTTCCTGACGCTTCTCCGGCACATCGTGGTCGAAGCGGCGGTCGGCGGGCTTCTCGTACATCGGACGCCCGCCGGCGATCGCTCCGGCCAGGCGGCGCTGACCGGCCAGCGTGCGCTGCTCGGCGCGCTTGCGGTAGTCGTCGCGCTCGGCCGGATCCAGTGACGCGATGAACGCCTCCGGATGCACCAGGGCAACCAGACCCGACACGTGACCGAACCCGAGGCTGGTGACCAGACCGGCCTTGAGCGGGAACTTCCCGCGCAGGTCGAGGGCCTCGCGCACCCAGACGAAGTGGCCGGAGGTGGCCAGCTCGTCGTCGACGCAGTCCAGGCTGCGGTTCGGCGGGATCACGCCGTCGCGCAGGATCTGGCACAGACCCATCATCTGGAACACCGCCGCGCCGCCCTTGGCGTGCCCGGTCAGCGTCTTCTGGCTGACGATGAACAGCGGCGCACCCTGCGAACGGCCCATCGAGTCGGCCAGCCGCTCGTGCAGCTCGGTCTCGTTGGGATCGTTGGCCAGCGTCGAGGTGTCGTGCTTGGAGATCACCGCGATGTCGTCGGCGCCGACACCCAGCTTGGCCAACGAGCGAGCCAGCTGCGAGTCCTTGCCGCCACGCCCGGCACCAAGGGCACCCAGGCCCGGAGCCGGGATCGAGGTGTGCACACCGTCGGCGAAGCTCTGCGCGTAGCCGACCACGGCCAGCACCGGCAGACCCATCTTGGCGGCCAGATCACCGCGGGCCAGCAGGATGGTGCCACCGCCCTGGGCTTCCAGGAAGCCGAGACGACGACGGTCGTTGGCGCGGGAGAACTTCGAGTCGCTGATGCCCTTGGCCCGCATCATCTCGGTGTCGGCCGTGGCGGCCATGTCACCGAAGCCGATGATGGCTTCCAGGGTCAGATCGTCGAAGCCGCCGGCGATCACCAGGTCGGCCTTGCCGAGGCGGATCTTGTCCACACCTTCCTCGACCGAGACGGCCGCGGTGGCGCAGGCGCCGACGGGGTGGACCATGGCGCCGTAGCCACCGACATAGCTCTGCATGACGTGTGCCGCAACGACGTTGGGCAGCACCTCCTGCAGGATGTCGTTCGGCTTGGCGCGGCCCAGCAGGTTGCCGTGGTACATGGTCTGCATCGAGGTCATGCCGCCCATGCCGGTGCCCTGCGTGGAGGCCACCAGGCTCGGGTGAACCCAACGCATCAGCTCGGTCGGGGTGAAGCCCGAGGACAGGAACGCGTCGACGGTGGCGACGATGTTCCACAGCGCAACCCGGTCGATCGAGTTGGCCATGTCCGGGGTGATGCCCCACACCGTCGGGTCGAAGCCGGTCGGGATCTGGGCACCGACCGTGCGCGACAGTTTGGTCTTGCGCGGAACCCGAATCTCGGTGCCCGCCTTGCGGATCACCTGCCAGTCACTGGAATCGGGAACCGGCCGGGCCACCGTGTGTTCGGGGTCGAAGGACACGAATGCCCGGGCATCGGCCTCACTGGAGACGACGAAGCTGAAGTCCTTGTCCAGGAACACGCTGACCAGCAGCGGCGAGGCGTGATCGGGGTCGATCGCACCGTCGTCCACGAATTCGCGGATGCCGCAACGTTCCACCACGGCGTCGTGGTAGCGCTCCACGATCTCCGATTCGGGCACCAGGTCACCGGTCGTCGTGTCGTACCAGCCGGCCTTGGGATCGTCTTCCCACTTGACCAGACCGGTAGTCCAGGCCAGTTCCAGCACGCCGGCCGCCGACAACTCGCCGGAGACCTCCATCTCGAAGCGGGTACGCGACGAGCCGTACGGCCCGAGCTCGGCACCACCGACGATGACCACCAGGTCGGCCGGGTCGACGTCGAGGTCGGCCCACTCCGGCGCGGGCGCCGGGTTGTGTCCGCGCGGCGGGGACGGCAGCGCCGCAACGGTATTGCTACCGCCTTCCTCGTCCTCGGATTCGGCTGCGGCGCTGGACATGTCCTCGCGAGCCTTGGCAGCCAGCTCGGCCATGTCGATCTTGATGTCGCCCAGACCGCCGGTCAGGTCGGCCTTGATCGGCGCATTGGCCGCGGCCACCTTGGACTCCACCGTGCACAGGTTCAGCAGCATGGCTGCCATCTCCGCGGTGCTGTAGGTGGTGACGCCGGCCTCCTCGACCGCGCTGACGATGGCGTCGTTGTGCCCCATCAGCCCGGTGCCCTTGGTCCAGCCGATCAGCGCGTGCGCCAGGCTGACCCGCTCGGCCCACGAGCTTTCCGCGCTCCAGCGGTTCACCAGCGCGTCGAGCGCCGACTTGGATTCGCCGTACGCGCCGTCGCCGCCGAACATGCCGCGGTTGGGCGAGCCCGGCAGCACCACATGCAGGCGCGAGGCGATGTCACGCTCGGCACCGATCGTCGACAGCCCGCCGATGAGCCGCTGCACGGCCCACAGCAGGACCTTCATCTCCATCTCGGAGCGTGAACCCGCTTCGGAGAGGTCCCCGGCCACGCGCGGCGCGGCGAACGGGAACAGCAGCGTCGGGGTCTGCGCATCCTTGAGGTGGATCGATTGCGGCCCAAGGCTTTCGATCTGCTCGCTACCGACCCACTCGGCCAGCTTGTCGATGTCGGAGTAGGACGCCATGTTGGCCGGGACCACCCACAGGGTGGCGCCGAAGCGGGCGTTCTCGCGGTAGAGCTTCTTGTAGAACGCCAGCCGGTCGTCGTCCAGACGCGAGGTGGTGGCGATGACGGTGGCACCGCCGTCGAGCAGCTGCCCGACGACCGAAGAGGCGATAGAGCCCTTCGACGCACCGGTCACCACGGCGACCTCGTTGGTGTAGCGCCCCTTGCCCGGGTTCTCCGCACCGGCCGCGATGCGACCGAACAACGACGCGTGGATGGTGCGCCCGGCAGCGAGCGCCTTGCCCTGCCACCAATTCGCCTGCGTGGCAACGGCATGCCCGGCACCCTCGAACCGCTCCGACAGGTGCGGCCAGTCGGCGTCGATCTCACCCTCGTCTGCCAGCCACAGCTTGACCAGGTCCTCACGTGCGCTCGCCCAGCGGTCGTCGAACACGACGGCCTTCTTGGCATCGAACGCCGGAGCCACCAATCGCGGCCAATCCGAACCGAGTTCGGTGGTGACCAGGTCGATCAGCTCGGCATCGGTGGCAGCCTCGGGGGCGCCCACGGGCGCATCCAGACCGAGCTGACCCAGAATCGTGCGCGCGGCCGAGGCCAGCACGCCGTCGGGACCGGTGACCTTCTCGGCGAACTCGTTCAGCGCGGCCGAATCCACCACACCGCCACCACCGGCTCCGCCGGCCGAGGGCAGGCTCACCGGGACACCCCGACGCGCACCCACCGCGGCGACCGCGGCGTCGATGACCTTGTCGACGTCAGCGGCACTCGCCAGCGCGCCCGGGTGCAGACCACCCAGATCGCCGCCGCGAACGCTGCTGCCTTCACGGGTACCCATGGCCACCTCGACGGTGACGTGCTTGGCCCAGCCCGGTCCGAGTTCCCAGGTCTTGGTGACCCGCTCGGCGATGTAGCCCGGACGCTTGCCCGACGGGCCGAAGACCGTGCGCAGCTGATCGTTGATGGCGTCCGAGAGCACCGGGCCGAACGGCTTGTAGGTCCGGGCCAGCTTGCTGACCTGTCCCTTGAGCGCGCCCAGATCCGCCTCGGCGGCACCGTCGATGGCACCCAGGTTCAGCTCGGAGCCCAGGTCGACCAGCAGCTGGTTGCGACGCGAGGACGCACCGTCGGTAATGGACTCGATGGAGTCCAGCGCCTCGATCTGGTCGATGCGCATCTTGGCGCTCAGCGCGATGAGGCCCACCGTGGCGTCGGCCGCGTCGAACGTGATGTCGTCGGGCCGTGGGCCACCGGACGGAGCAGCCGGGGCGGCTGCGGGCGCCGGGGCCGCCTCGGCGGCCGGGGCGGCTTCAGCGGACGGGCTCGCCGGGCTTTCGTCGACCTCGGGCTCCGGCTCCGGATCGGTGTCGCTGGCGAACAGCACCGCGGCATCGCGCTCGGCGTTGAGCACCTCGACGGTGCTGTGGGCGTATTCGGGCAGCTTGAGCGTGTTGGTGGCCAGGCCGGCGACGGTCGGCGCGTTCTTCACGCCGATCTCGACGAACCGCTCCACTCCGAGTCCGCCTGCGGCCTCCTCGATGAACAGCAGGTCCTGGGTCTCGATCCAGCGCACCGGGCTGGCGAACTGCCAGGCCAGCAGCTCGATGACGACCTTGCGGCACAACTCGATCGGACGCTCGTTACGCCAGGTGTCGTAGTCGGCGAGGATCTCGTCGAGCGGCTCGGCCGGCACCAGATCCCGGATCTCCTGGATGAAGTCGCGGTCCAGCGTGAACGGCCGGGGCACCAGGTTCGGGATGTAGCGGCCGACGACCAACTCCGGGTCGCGATCGCGCGGCAGGACGCGTTCCAGGCTGCGCCGGAAATCGTCCACGCCCACGCGCAGCACGCTGGAGTGGAACGGCACGTCGATGCCGGGCACCAGGATGAACGACCGCTTGCCGCCGCTGATCTCGCGACGACGCTCGACCTCTTCCTCCAACGCCTCCAGACCGCGCACCGTTCCGGCGATCGCGTACTGCGAACCACGCAGGTTGAAGTTCACGATCTGCAGGAATTCACCTGTACGTGTAGCGATCTCGGCGACGAAGCTCTCGACGTCCTCATCGGCGAGGTCGATCTGCGACGGCCGGATCGCGGCCAGCCGGTAGTTGGACCGGCCCCGCTCGTCACGCGGCACGATGTCGTGCATCTTGGAGCCGCGGTGGAACACCGCCTCCAGCAGACCTTCGAGCTCGATCACTCCGGAAACGCAAGCCAGCGCGGTGTACTCACCGACGGAGTGACCGCAGGCGATCGCGCCCTCGACGAACGCACCCTGCTCACGCATCTCGGCAACCTGGGCGGCGGCCGTCGTGGCCATCGCGACCTGGGTGAACTGCGTCAGGTACAGCACGCCCTCGGGGTGCTCGTAATGCACACCGGAGGCGATCAGCGACGTCGGGTTGTCGCGGACCACGTGCAGCACCGAGAAGCCGAGCGTCTCTCGGGTGAACTTGTCGGCCTTGTCCCACACCTTGCGGGCGGCCTTGGACCGGGCCCGGACCTCCATGCCCATACCCTTGGACTGAATGCCCTGGCCGGGGAACGCGTAGACGGTCTTGGGTGCGGCCAGGCGTGCGGTAGCGGCCATCACCAGCTCGGAGCCGATGCGGGCCTGAACCTCGACAACCTCTGCGCCGACGTCGATTCCGACCCGGTCGACGCGGAAGTCGACCTCGTCGCCCGGCTTGACCATGCCCAGGAAGCGGGCGGTCCAGCCGACCAGCTTGGCCGGCGGAATCGGCTTGCCGTCGGTGGCGGTGACGACGTGCTGCGCGGCGGCGGACAGCCACATGCCGTGCACGATGGGCGATTCCAGACCAGCCAGCAGCGCGGCGGCCCGGTCGGTGTGGATCGGGTTGTGGTCACCGGACACCACGGCGAACGGCCGCATGTCCACGGGCGCACCGACGGTGACGTCGCGACGACGACGACGCGGGGTGTCGGTAGCGTTGTCCGAGATCGCGCCGCCGGCCCGGACCGGGTCGGTCAGCTCGGCCTCACCGGTGCGGCCGCGGATCGCGAACCGCTCCTCGAGCTTGGCCAGCTCGGTGCCATTTGCACTGGTCACGGTCACCGAAACCGGCACAACGCGGCCAACTTCGGTGTCATGTGCCGCCGAAGCCGTTGCGGTGACGGTCAATTCGGCGGGCTCGGTCGGGAGCGCCGACAACAGGTGCGCGGCGTGGTCCAGGTGCACGAGGCTCAGCAGACCCTCGACGACCGGGAATCCGGAGTCGGTGGCGGCGGAACCGATCGCGGCGAAGACCGCGGGCCAGCAGCGGCCGACCAGCGCGTCGGGGACGACGGTGAGCGTCGGCGCCAGCGGGGCACCGAAGGTGGCGGTGACGCCGGTGTGGTCGGCGACCTGCTCCGGGTTCCAGGCGACGGTGACCGTTGCGGCCCCGTCGACCACGGACGGCAGTGCATCCGGACCGTCGACGCCGGCGGCAATGGCGAGCACCGACCGCATCGCGGTCGCCGCATCGGCGACCTCGACGACCGGTGCGCCACCGCTACGGATGGCATCGGTCAGGGTGAACCGGATGTCGATCCAGGTTCCCGACAGCGGCACCGACAGCACCACGTGCCGATCGTCGGCGACCTCAAGCCGCGCTCCCGTGGACGGGTTTGTAGCGGAACGGTTCTCGTTCACCTGCCACGCAGAGGCGGGGGCGATCCGGTGCACCGGGTTGACCGAGGTGCGCCCGGCCCACAACACGTCGGGAGCGTCAAGCAGCACGGCCAACGGACCGGTCACGTCGTCGCGGCCCTGACGGCGCGACAGCACGGCCTGCGGCTGGGCACCGGCGGCCAGCGCCTCGTCGACGGCGGTCTGCTCGAAGCGGTCCAGCAGTTCGCCGACGGGCTCGTCGACCCGGGTGATGCCGGCCACCGCTTCGGTACCGGGGATGACGCAGACCTGATCGGCCGCGTAGCGCGCATCGTGGGCCTGCCACAGCGAGTCACTGCGCCACCAGCGGCGCACGTCCTTGTCGATCACCGGGACGAAGTTGACCGGCTTGCCCAGCGACTTGCACAGCTCGACGAAGAACGGCACGTCGGCCGGGTGCAGCTGCACCGATGCGGCGTCCGGGTAGGCCGAGACCAGCGCGGCCAGCGCGGTCTTCGGGTCCTCCAGCAGTGCCTCGCCGTCGCCGGCGGCATCGAACAGCGTCTCGATGGAGCCGAAATCCTGTGCACTCAAACGCGCTTCGGCGCGCTTGAGCATCTGCTCGAAGCGGTCGCGCCAGGTGATGTCCAGCCACGGCGAGTGCTCGCGCTTGGTGTCGGCGGTGCTGTTGCCCTCGCCGATCGCCAGCTCGATGTAGCGACGCAGCCACTGCAGGTAGGTCATGTCGGCGACATCACCGAAGTACGGCTTGGCGGTGTCGGCCATCGCGGCGATGATCTCGTCGCGACGGGCGGCCACCGCATCGGCGTCACCGGCCACCTCGTCGAGCAGCCGGCCGCAACGCGACGCGGTGTTGTCGATCTCGTGGATGTCGGCGCCGAGCTGGCTGCGCCCGGAGGCCATGCCGCCCGAGGCCTTGCCTGCCCCCACCCATGCGTCGGTGCCCTTGGTGTCCACCAGCAGCTGCTTGACCTGCGGGCTGGTGGTCGCTTCAAGGGTGGCCATGGCGGCGGTGCCGACCAGGATGCCGTCGATCGGCATCAGCGGGTAACCGTGGGCGGCCGACCAGCGTCCGGACAGGTACTCGGCGGAGCGCTCGGGGGTGCCGATGCCGCCGCCGACGCAGATGGTGATGTTGGACCGGCTGCGCAGCTCGGAGTAGGTGGCCAGCAGCAGGTCGTCGAGGTCCTCCCACGAGTGGTGGCCACCCGCGCGGCCGCCCTCGATGTGGACGATCACCGGCTTGGTGGGCACCTCGGCCGCGATCCGGATGACCGAGCGGATCTGCTCGACGGTGCCCGGCTTGAACACCACGTGGCTGATGCCGAGGTCGTTGAGTTCGCCGATCAGCTCGACGGCCTCTTCGAGGTCCGGGATACCGGCACTGACGATGACGCCGTCGATCGGCGCGCCGGACTGGCGGGCGCGCTGCACCAGACGCTTGCCACCGACCTGCAGCTTCCACAGGTAAGGATCGAGGAACAAGGTGTTGAACTGGATCGCCCGGCCGGGCTCCAACAGCTCACCCAGCTCGGCGATGCGATCGTTGAAGATCGGCTCGGTGACCTGTCCGCCACCCGCGAGTTCGGCCCAGTGGCCGGCGTTTGCTGCGGCCGCGACGATCTTGGCGTCGACAGTGGTGGGGGTCATACCGGCCAGCAGGATCGGCGAACGTCCGGTGAGACGGGTGAACTTGGTCGAGAGCTTGACCGAACCGTCGGGCAGGCTGACCACGGTCGGGGCGTAGCTCGACCACGGGCGGGCCACCTCTGGCACCGCGCCGATGGTGAACAGGTTGCGCTGGCCACCGCGGGTTGCGGCGGGCACGATCCCGATGCCGAGGCCGCGGACCACCGGGGCGGTCAGGCGGGTCAGGATGTCGCCGGGGCCGAGGTCAAGAATCCATCGAGCTCCAGCGTCGCTGATCTCGGTGATCTCGTCGACCCAGTCCACCTGGCTGACCAGGATGGACTCGGTCATCGCGCGGGCGAGTTCGACGTCGATGCCGACGGCCTCGGCCCAGCGGGCGACGATCTCGATGCCGTCGGCCAGACGCGGAGTGTGGAATCCGACCTCGACCTGCACCGGGTCGAAGACCGGGGCGAAGACCGCGCCGCCGCGGACTTTGCTCTTGCGCTCGGCCTCTTCCTTCTCAGCGATCTGGTTGCAGTACAGCTCGAACCGCGACAGCTGCTCGGGTGTGCCGGTGATCACAACGGAACGCCGACCGTTGCGGATGGACAGCACCGGGGGCAGCACGGTGCGCACGTCCTGGCTGAACTCTTCGAGCAGCTCGTAGATGCGCTCGGGCTCGGCATTGGTCACCGACACCATCGGCGGGCGGTCACCCAGCACGGTGATCCCGCGACGACGGGCGACCAGGGTGCCTGCTGCGCCGATCAGCTGCGCCAGCGCCAGCAGCTGCACGTCCTTGGCACCCTTGGCGGCCAGGGCCTCGACGGCCAGCACGCCCTGGGAATGCCCGGCGACGGCCACCGGCGGGGTGGCGGCCAGGTCCATGCCCTGACGGGCCAGTGCGCGCACCGCAGCGATCTGGGTGAGCAGGACGCCGGGCACCGACACCGCGGCAGAGGTCAGCTGCTTGTCGGAGGGCACCGGCTCCTCGGCGGCCAGCGCGCGGACCCACTGCAGGGGCTCGAACCCGATGGGCCGGACCACGACGAGCTCGGCGGCCACCGGCTCGAGCAGCAGCTCGGCCTCGCCGGCCAGGGTCGCCAGTTCGGCCTCGATACCGGCCGAGGACACCAACTCCTCAAGAGTCTCCAGCCAGGCGCTGCCCTGGCCACCAAACGCGACGGCGTAGGGCTCACCGGCGCTCAGCCGGTCCACGAGAGCGTGGGTGGAGTCAGCCTGCCGACCGTCGGATCCTGAGTCGTCGTTGCGACCGGCGGACACCCGGTCGTGTTCATAGATCGTCACTGGCGCTATCTCCTCGGTGCTGCTGTGGTTCTGCGGTGAATGGTGTCGCGTGTGGCTGTCGCGTGCGGTCTTGGTTATCTGTCTGCATGTCTGGGGCGGTGTGGCTGCCCGGCGACAGGCCAACGGCGATTCAGCGTCGAATCAGGCGGGGAACGCGGTGCCGCCGGAGTCCTCCGGACGGTGTCACGCACATTCCCGCCGTACTAAGAGTGTCATAAGAGGTGGTGGGCTTTTTCCGCCCAGATTGGTTACTGGCGAGTTCTACGCATGGGTAACCGCCGGTAACGTAACGCGGCGTCGAGTAGCGCCCAAAGACATTCGGGACAAACGTCCTGTTGGCAGGTGGTTACGGTCGAGTAGGGATAACTGCGCAGATCAAGGCAGTATTGTTATCGAATCGTTATCTAAATTTTCCGCCGCATCCGGGGCCGCGAACCGGCCGCGAACCAGCAGACAATCGAGCCGATTCTGTCTAGCGAATCACACGCACTCGGGCCGAAAGTTTGCTGGAATATCTTACTCGCCGGTAACTATTCAGTCCCACTGGCCGGATCTCGGCTTCAGGACATGGTTGATGTCGACGCCGATGCCCCCGACTTTGCGCTTGTCGATCTCGACCTGATGCAGGGGCGCGACCCACCGTTGACTTCCGGTGGATGGACGATCAATCAGCGGTGCCCACGCCCGCACGTAGGGCCCGGTCCACCCCGGCCGAGACCACCGCCCGGGCCAGCTCGGGCAGACCGGCATCCGAAGGGGCCCCCTGACATTCAGCGACGGCAGCGGCAGCCGACTCGGCCAGGTGATCGATCTCCGGCCCTGTCACCCGAGCGAGGTGGGCCATGCTGCGGACGAGACGCCGATGGTCCTCCGCGCCGTTGATGAGCGCGACCAAGGCGGGATCGGTCACTTCGATAGAACCGTCCACGACGTCCGCCAACCCGAACTCCACAAGCGTCCGGGCGTCATCTCCGGCCGGGTCCACGTTCAAAACCAGCGTCGTCGGCCGGTACCAGTCCGAAGCCCGGACTCCCAAGGCCTCGGCCAGATCCTTGCCGCCGCGCAACGCGACGAAGAACTCGGCGATGTGCGCCGAATTGAATCCCTTGGCCAGTAGCTGGCTGATCGATGTCAACTGATGCAGGTGCCGCTCACCGTAATACGCCGAGCGCCCGACGCGCCGCGGCGAATCGAGTAACCCGCGTTCACGATAAGCGCGGATATTGCGAGCGCTGACGCCGGAAATTCGCGCCAGGTCTTCAAGACGGTACTCAGCCAAGCCGGCGCCCTCCGCGTCGGTTTGAACAGCGATTCATGCCGACACCCTACTCCCCGGTTATTGGTGCGAGCGAATTCGCAGCTACAGCATTCCATCATCCGATGGCAGGATCTGCAGCGCGACCAGCTGCGGATATGTCTGCCACCCTCTCTCAACTTGTACATGAGAGTGCATTTTCAGCCAACTTGGTGAATCGATGGAAAACCGGGTTGGAGGCGAAATTCACAACGGTGACAAACGGGCGCTGTCGCTCGAACGCCTACGGTGAGAGACCATGTACGTCTGCCCCGCGAAACACATTTGACGAAAGGTGCCCGCGTGCGTCCCTGGATCGTTTGGGCCACCGGGCTGCTCGCGTACATCATCGCCGTTCTCGACCGCACCACCCTCGGCGTCTCGGGCCTGCAGGCAGCCGACAGATTTGCCGCAAGCCCGGGCGTGCTGTCCACATTCGTGGTGTTGCAGGTGATCGTCTACGCCGCGGCGCAGGTTCCCGCCGGACTATTGTTGGACCGCTTCGGTTCCCGGGTTCTCATCGTCTGCGGGGCCGCGCTGATGACCGCGGGGCAGCTCGTGCTCGCACTCAGCGAGTCACTACCCGCAGCCATCGGTGCGCGGGCCATCGTCGGCCTCGGCGACGCACTGACCTTCATCTCGGTTCTCCGTCTGGTGCCCCATTGGTTCGAGCCGGCTCGTGTCCCGTTGGTGGCCCAGTTGACCGGCATCTGCGGCCAGCTCGGCCAGGTGCTCTCCGCGGTCCCGTTTCTGGCGATCCTCACTGGTAGGGGCTGGACGCCCGCCTATCTGTCGGTCGCCGCATTCGGCCTGGTGGTGATCGTGTTGGCACTGGCGCTGATCCGCAACACACCGCACGGTTCGGCGATGACACCCGAACCGATCTCGATGCACACCACCCTGTCTCGCATCAAGACCGTCTGGCTCCGACCCGGCACCCGGCTCGGGTTCTTCACCCACATGGGCACCCAGTTCTCGGTGACGGTCTTCGCGTTGATGTGGGGGGTGCCCTATCTCACCGTGGCGCAGGGGCTTTCGGAGACAGCGGCGGGGTCGCTGCTGACCGTCTCGGTGGTGGCCGCCATCTCCGCCGGGATCATGATCGGTATCTTCACCGGGCGCCATCCACACCGCAGGTCGCGCCTCGTGCTCTGGATCATCGCCAGTAACGCCTTGGTGTGGACCGTAGTGCTGGCCCTGCCCGGCCCGGCGCCGGTGTGGTTGTTGGTGGTGCTCATCGTGGTCATCTCGGTGGGCGGCCCCGGGTCGATGGTCGGCTTCGACTTCGCCCGCACGTTCAATCCGAGTCACAACCTCGGCACCGCGCAGGGCATGGTGAACATGGGCGGTTTCCTGGCGGCACTGCTGGTGATGCAGGCCATGGGACTGATCCTGTCCGGCACCGACAGCTACTCGTTCGCCTCGTTCCGCGTGGCATGGTCCGTCCAGTACGCGGTGTGGGTCCTCGCCACCATCGGAATCCTGATCACCCGCCACAAGACGCGCCGCCTACTGGCTGCCGAGCAGGAACGAATGCTGTTGGAAAGCTTCGAAACTCACCCCGGTCGATGAATGTCCAGACGCCGACTGACGATCGCCGCGGCATGCCGGTGCCCGACGGCCTCGAACCCGACGACGACAACCACGGGAGCCGCGGTGACGATCAACAGACACACCGCCATCGACGTTCCGGATGCGGCCAGCGCCACCGCAGCCACCAGCGCAGCCCCGGCCAGCACCAGCAACAGCGCGTGGAGCAGATCGGTCTCGCCCACCAGACATGAGTAGATGACGAACATCGACAACAGGTAGATGCCCACCGGGATGGCCACCGCCAGCACGGTGCCGACGGAATCCAGCTTCGACTGGCCGTCGACGTAGTAGGCGGCCACATGGAGCCCGGCGCCAGTCGCGACGATGGCACCGAACACTGCCACGTGCAGATAGCCGTACCAGAACGACAGTTGGCGCCTGGCGTGCAGCAACTCACCGGCCGGAATCAGGAAATACACCCACCACATACCGAAGGTCAGACCGGTGCCTGCGGCCACCAGCAGGATGGCGTCGGTGGACCAGCCGTGCTCCCCCACCGCTGCCGTCAACGACGCCACTGTGCCGACCACACCTTCGCCCAGCGCGATGATCGCGAGCAGTCCGTATCGTTCCGCGACGTGGTGGGCGTGCCATGGCGTGCCTCCCATGCGCCGCTCGGCCAGCAGCGGACCGCTGATCTCCACCAGCACCAGCCCCAGCGCGGTGACGAAGAAGACCGGAACCGAGGTCTCCACGAAGATCTGGACGATCCAGCCGATCTGGGCGACGACGACCGCACAGGCGTACGTCAGGCAGGCGGACCGATGTTGTCGATCCTGCGCAGCAGCCCGTAACCACTGCCCCACCAGAGCAATTCGCATCACCACATAACCGGCCACCAGTACCGAGTTGTCGACGTGCCCACCGTGTTCGACGGACGCGAACATCGCCGGTATGCCGAGCGAGAGGATGATGACGCCGACCATCTGCAGCATCGTCATCACGCGGTATACCCAGTCGTCGGTGTCATAGGCGGACGCGAACCAGGTGAAGTTCATCCACGCCCACCAGACCGCGAACGCAGCGAAGGCAAAGCCCACCAGACCAGCCGACACATGCCCCTCGGCCATCAGATGCGCGAACTGTGAGGCGGCCACCCCGAAGGCGATGACGAACGTCAGGTCGAACAGCAATTCCAACGGACTCGCCACCCGGTGCTGCTCGTGCGGGTCGCGTCCGGACATCCTGCTCAGGCGGTGGGATTGAACCGGGTTAGGCGTTTCTTCGTTCAACCTGATGTGTCCCTTTCTCACCACGCTTTCCCGCAATTCCATCGCATCCGGGCGCAGGACAGTGGATTGCCGACGGCGTGGTGGGCAGAAACTCACCGAAATACAAGTAGTCGACTACTGATGCCAGGGCTCCGGCCTCACTCGAGGATGTATATATGTCCAAGCAATTCAGGCTGAACCTCCTCGGCGAGTTCGCCGTGTATCGAGACACGGAACCGCTGGTGTTGCCGCCCTCGTGTCGCCGGTTGGTGGCGCTCGCCGCGGTGAAGCGCCGTGAGCTGCACCGCAGCTGGGTCTGCGACTTGCTGTGGCCGGGCAGCCCTCCGCACAAGGCGGTGTCCTCGCTACGTTCTGCGCTGTGGCGGTTACGACCGCTGGGCGCCGATGCGTTGCTCGTCGTGCGACACCAGTACGTCAGCCTGGCGCCCGAGGTGACCGTCGACTGGCACGAAGCGGTCGCCCTGCACGAGGCGCTGACCATGATCGAAGGACGGCCGGTGCCTGCGGGCGCTCATCCGACACTGCATCGACTGGTGCGCAGCGGTGACCTGCTCGAAGGCTGGACCGATCCCTGGTGCAAGACCGAGCGTGACCGCTACCGCGCCATCCAGCAGTCTGTTCGGGACATCCCCGACAGCGCCGTGCCGAGGCAGGTAACGCACTACGCAGTCGGTGGCTCTGCGCACCGTCCAGCCGCCCGCGGGGGCCTCCGCCACAGCGACAACGCATGGTGCCGGCCATGAGTGCGTTGCTGCTCGGTCTCGTCGCGGTCAGCGCATTCGCGACCGCATTGGCGGTGCACGAGCTGCAGACGTGGCTGGAGCGGTGGGAGTACGAGCGTCACGCTCAGGATTGACGCCAGTCGGTGGAAGGTCCCGCTACACCGGGTCGAACGACGAGATCAACCAGTTGCCGTCGATCTTGCTCATTCCCACTTTGACCGCGCTGGCGGTGAAGCTCCCGTTGGGGTTCTCGGCGCTCGTGGTGGCCTGGTTGACGAACACCAGCGCCACAGCGGAGTCGGGATGGATCTCCGAGATCGCCGAGCGCACCACCGCTGCGGTGGTCTTGACCGATTTCTGTTTCGCCGCCGGGGCGACGATCTCCTCAGTGAACTGGGTGTAGTACGACAGGAAATCGCCAGTCAGGTGCGTCTTGGCGGCTGTGAAGTCCCGGTCGAGACTGTCCGGCGCGTAGCTCAGCAGAGCCACGGTGCCGTCGCTCGCGGCCTTGAGTACCGTCGCGGAAGCTGCCGCACCGGTCTGCTGGTCGGTGCGGAACTGCGCGAAGTACAGCCATCCGGCCAGAGCTGCTGACGCGACCAGCGCCACCACCAGTGCCAGCGGGACCCACAGCTTCGCCAGCTTCTGAGACCACCCTGACGCGGGCTCGTCGGCTGCGGTGTCGGTGACGTCCTCTGCCACGTCGGCCTCCGTCGCCGCCTGCTGCTCGTCGGCCTCGTCGGTGTTCTCGGTCTCGACTGCCGTCTCGGTGCCGTCGATCTCGACTGCCGTCTCGGTGCCGTCGGTCTCGACTGCCGTCTCGGTGTCCTTCTCGGTCTTCTTGATGTCCACGGTCACGGCACGAACTCGACTTTCGACAGCTTGATCTGGTCGCCCTCGCGGACCATGTCAACGGCCACCCGCCACGGCCGCGGTTGCTTGTTGGCACCTGTGGTGTTGGTGACCTGGGTGTTGACCGCGACCAGGACCACTGCTTTGTCATCGCTCATGGTGTCCACAGCGGCGGCGGTCACTTTCGCCTCGGTCACCACCTTGGCGTCCTGGGCCAGCTTGACGAAATCTTTCGACTGCGACTCGAAATCGTCCCGGAACTCGCCCGTCGAGTTGTCGAGAATGTTCTTGACGGCGTTCTGAGCGTGGTTGAAATCCAGCGACATGAGCGTCACGACGGTCTGGCGGGCCGCGGCAGTGTATTCGGCCGCGAGTTGCTGGCGATGCTCAGCTTGGCGGTGGTGCCAGATCATCCAGCCGCTGGCGGCGAGCAGGCCCACGATGACGATGATCGTCAGGCAGCTCGCCAGCACCTTCCAGAACAGGCGCGAGACCTGCAGCCGCGGCAGGCGACGCGACGACGTGCCGTCGGCGACCGCTACTGCTGTCTCCGGTTCGGCATCGTCGATCGATTCGGCCTCGACGGCTCCTGCCTCTGCATCTACGCCGGTGGTTTCGGTGATCTCAGGGGTATCGGAGCTTTCGGTGTCCGCCGGATCGTCGGCATCTTCGGTCACCGTCGTGACCACCGCGTCCGCGGCAGCCTGGTTGCGCAGCCGAATGGCGCGGGCCCTGGCGCGTGCGGCAGCCGCTACGGCCTCGGCCTCTGCGGCCTCGGCCTCGGCCAACTCGGCCTGTTCGAGTGCGTCGCCTGGCGACGCGTCATCTTCGCTAGTATCGAGTACCGGCGACGAAGGCTTGCGGGACGGCATGCCGACCTCCTGTCCGTTCAGCAGCCTGCTTAACGAGAATAACGTTATCAGTTTGCGGTAGTGACCCGAGAGTACATCATCGACAGCAGGCACTTAAATGGCCATTTACCTGCGGAAATGATGTTTACGTGCTGTGCGTTCACTTAGCCCGGGCTGGCAGTTATCCGGGACTCGAGCTGGTTCTTCATCACCTTGCCGGTGGCATTGAGCGGTAGTTCGTCGAGGAACTCGACATACCGAGGCACTTTGTAGCCAGCCATGCGCTCGCGGCTCCAGGCGATGAGGTCCTCGGCAGCCACAGGCGAGACCGCGGGCTCGGCCCGCAGCACGACGAACGCCTTGCCGACCTGGCCCATCCGCTCGTCGGCGACGCCGATGACGGCGACCTGGGCGATCGCCGGATGCTCCAGCAGGAATCCTTCGATCTCGGCGGGGTAGGCGTTGAAGCCGCCGACGATGAACATGTCCTTCTTGCGTCCGACGATCCGCAGCCGACCGGATTCGGTGAACTCGCCGAGATCTCCGGTGTGCAACCAGCCGTCGGGGTCGATCGCGTCGGCGGTGGCGGCCGGATCGTCCAGGTAGCCCTGCATCACGTTGTATCCGCGCACCAGCACCTCGGCGTCATCGGCGATGCGCACCTCGACGTCCCCGCACGGAAGTCCGGCGGTGGTGGCCACTTCCTCCGCCGAGTCACCGGGTCGTGACAACGTGACGTTGCCGGCCTCGGTGAGCCCGTAGCCGGTCATCAGCGTCTGGAACGGCAGCTCCTCACGGATGCGTCGCACCAGTTCCACCGGAATGTCGGCGGCGCCGGTCACCCCGGCGCGCAACGTCGCCAGCCGGTCGCGGTCGGCGACGGCCAGCAGCGAGTGGTACAGCGTGGGCGGGCCCGGCAGCATCGTGATGCGCTCGCGCTCAATGAGTTCCACGGCATTGTCGACGTCGAACACCGCGACCGGCAGCATGGTCGCACCGCGGAGGAAGGAAGCCACCAACCCGGCCTTCAACCCGAAGGTGTGGAAGTACGGGTTGATCATCAGATAGCGATCACCCTCGCGCAGATCCGCCAGGGTGGCCCACTCCTCGTAGGCCCGCAGCGTCTGACGATGATTCATCATCGCGCCCTTGGGCCTGCCGGTGGTACCCGACGTGAAGATGACGTCGGAGACGTCCGTGGGGCTCACGTCCCGGGTGAACGGGGTTCCACTGCTCAAGAAGTCCGACTTCAGATCGATCGTCGGAACATCGAGATCGGTCCCGGTGAACGCGAAATCCTGTCCCAGGAAACCCTTTTGGATCATCACCGCCTTGGCGCCGCTCCGCGCGACCACATCGGCGGCCTCGTCGGCCTTGAACCTCGTGTTGACCGGAACCAGGACGCCGCCGGCGGCCATGATCCCGAACGCGGCGATGATCCAGTCGGCCGAGTTGGGCGCCCAGACCGCGACCCGGTCCCCCTTGTCGACGCCGAACTCGGCGAACGCACCCGAAGCCCTCCGGATGCGCTCGACGAGTTCGGTGAACGACAGACGCAGCGGACCGTCGACGACAGCTTCGGCCTCGCCGAACCGGTCCGCTGCACTCAAGACCATCTCGGGGATGGTCTGCCAGTTCGACACCCGTTACGTGGTGACGAGGCGACCGAGGTTGCCACCCATGATCTTGGCCTGATCCTCGACAGCGAGGTGCTCAAGCGCAGTCACGTAGTGGGTGGGCTCGGCGAGACCCTCCGGGTGCGGCCAGTCGGAGCCGTACAGCACCTGGTCGACACCGATCAGGTTGATCAGGTCGTCGATGCCTTCCTCGTAGAACGGGCTGACGTAGATGCGGTTCTTGATCTCCTCGATCGGGTTGCCCAGGAAAGCTTCCGGAGCCTTCTTCCAGACCTCGGCCATCGAATCCAGCAGCGGGAACATCCACTTGGAGCCGGCCTCGACGATGCCGACCTTGAGCTTCGGATGCCGGAACAGGGCTCCGTGGATCACCCAGGATGCCACCGCGTCCTGGATCGGGCGCCACTCGTTGAGGATGCCCATCGCATTGGTCTGGAACGGCAGCATCTCCTGCACGGTGCCGTCCCATTCCGAGGTGTAGCGCGAGTAACCACTGTCGGATGAGTGCATGCCGACGAACACGTCGTACTCGACGCAGCGCTCCCAGAAGGGGTCGAACTCGGGCAATGCGAACGAGCGCGGGCCACGGAAGCCGGGCACCGGCGCCGGGCGGACCAGGATGGCGCGGGCACCGCGCTTGACGGCCCACTCCAGCTCCTCGATGGCCTTCTCGACGATCGGCAGGGTGATGACCGGGGTGACGAAGATGCGGTTCTGGTAGTTGAAGCCCCACACCTCGTCGAGCCACTGGTTGAGCGAGTGGATGATGACGTGGATGGCGACCGGGTTGTCGCGCAGCCGCTCCTCGATGAGGCTGGCCAGCGTCGGGAACATGAGGCTGCGGTCGACACCGAGCTCGTTCATCAGCTCCAGCCGCGGAGCCGGCTCGAAGAACGCCGGGATGGACCGCATCGGCTCACCGAACAGCTCACGCTTGCTCTTGCCGTCCGGGTTGCCGAACTTGAAGTACTCCTCCCAGGCGCCGGGCTTGGCGACATGCGAGAACGTGGGGTTCGGGATGTAGTTGCTGATGTGGCCGTCGATCGCGATCTTGGTGCGGCCGTTGACCTCGACGTACTGGACGATGTCCTTGTACTCCTTGGGGAGGTACTTGGTCATCGCCTCCGGCGGCTCGTACAGGTGGTTGTCCGCATCGAACAGCGGAAACGGAATGTCGACCCTATGCGACAGTTGTCCCATGGAAAACTCCTTTGCAATTCACGAGAATCATATTCTCACTTGCTAGCTGCCGCAATGCCCAGCTGGCCCCAGAGGCTGCTCAACGGGCGATTGCAGCAATCTGCTGACGGATGACGAACTTCTGCACCTTGCCGCTGGCCGTGCGGGGCAAGTCTTCGGCCAGATGTAGCTCTTCCGGCCACTTCTGCCGGGCCACCCCGTTGGATTCGAAATGCGACCGGACCTGATCGAGGGTGGGCATCGTGCCGCCGTCGCGCACCCGCAGCACGGCGGCCACCCGCTCCCCTAACCGGGCATCGGGAGCGGCCACCACGATCGCCTCGATCACATCCGGGAGGCCGAGCAGCACCTCCTCCACCTCCAGCGCGCTGATGTTCTCGCCGCCGCGGATGATCAGATCGGTGGTGCGGTCGGTGATCGTCAGATACCCGTCGTCGTCGAGCACCCCGATGTCCCCGGTCCGGTACCACCCGTCGGCGTCGAAATGCTTTGCGGTCAGGGCATCGTCGGTGTAGCCGAGGCACAGGTCTGGTCCGCGGCTGAAGATCTCGCCATTGGGCCCGAGCCTGATCTCCACGCCGGGCCGCACATTGCCGTCGGTGTACAACCGCTTGGCTTCAGGAGCCCCTGCGCCGGACCCGGTGATCGACGGATGCTCGGTGCTCCCATAGGAACGGAAGACGAACAGGCCCAGATCGGCCAGTCGCCGGGTGACGGCCGCCGGTACCGTCGAGCCACCCAGCCCGACGGTGGTGAACCGGGCCAGATGGCGTTCGCTGAACTGCGGATGGTCCATCAGGCTGGTGACGAAATACGGTGGCCCGCCGCCGATCGACAATTCGTCCTGCTCGATCAGCTCCAGCACCTTGCCCGGATCCCACACGTCGCACAGATCGATCGGCGCACCCTCGAGCACCGGGATCAGGAACGCGCCGAGCATGCCGATGAAGTGCCCGACGGGCGTGGCGGTGAGCTGACGGCCCCGGTCCGGCGGGTAGTTCTCCAGCAGCTGGCGGGTTTCGAAGCCCAGCGTCTGGTGACTGTGGATGACGCCCTTGGGCTCGCGGGTGGTTCCGGAGGTGAACGCGATCAGGGCCGGCGCCGCCGGATCGGCGGTCAGCGTGCCGCTCATCAGCTCGTCGGCGAGTAGGTCGTCGAAACTGGCCTGTCCGACCAACCCGACGATCGGCACCTCGGCACACAGGTCGGGCTGGAACGTCATCCGGCCGAACTGTTCGGTGGTGATGAACACCTTCGGCTTCGCCGTGGCCATGATGTGGCCGAGTTCCTTGCGTCCGTAGAAGTGCACGATCGGTACCGTCACAGCACCGAGGAACGCCGAGGCCCAGAACGCGACCGCGGCCTCCATCCAGTTCGGCAGCTGCATGGCCACGACGTCGCCGGGCCCGACTCCGCGATCACGAAGCCCGGCCGCCAGGCGCCGGGCGGTGCGCTCGACCTCGCCGAAGGTGCCGCGGTACGGACGTGTCGCGGAATGCACGTGGAAGCCGGCATCGGGGCTGGCAGCCAGACCGTCGGCCAGCATCTGGCCCAAGGTTTCGGGCCGCCACCAGCCTTCTTCGACGTACCGTTTGGTCAGCTCAACGGGGATGTCGCGCACAACGGTGATGTTATTCTCATCAAACGAGAATGCCAATCCCGGAACTGGAGAACGTTTGATGGTCGACCTCGAAATCGACGGCGAACTGGCGGTCATCACGATCGACCGCCCGCAGGCACGCAATGCCATCTCACTGGACACCATGGATGCGCTGAACAAAGCGTTGGACGGCGCCGCCGGCGCGTCCGCCCTGGTGATCACCGGGGGCGGCGACCGCGCCTTTGTCTCCGGTGGTGACCTCAAGGAACTGGCAGCCTTGCGCACCGAACTCGAGGCGTCGGAGATGGCCTGGCGGATGCGCACGATCTGCGACCGCATCGCCGGGTTCGACGGACCGGTCATCGCGGCGCTCAACGGCCATGCCTTGGGCGGCGGGGCCGAGGTCGCCGTGGCCGCAGACATCCGCATCGCCGCCGATGACATCAAGATCGGCTTCAACCAGGTTGCCCTGGCGATCATGCCTGCCTGGGGCGGAGCCGAACGGCTGGCCACCCTGGTCGGTCGTAGCCGGGCCCTGCTGCTCGCCGGAACCGGCCGGATCCTCGGTGCGCGCGAGGCGGAGCAGTTCGGCTTGATCGACCAGGTGGTACCCCGCGCCGAGTTCGCCGAGACCTGGCGGTCGACGGCGCAGTTGCTGGCGCGGCGTCAGGCCGGTGAGGTCAAACGAGTGATCAACGGTGTGTCCACCACCGAGGCCGTTTCGGCCTTCGCCCGGCTCTGGTGCTCCGACGAGCACTGGGCCGCCGCGGACAAGGTGATGAACAAGGGTAAGTAGGCCTTGCGGGCAGCGTCAGGGAACGTGCACGCAGCCCACGCCGGGAACGCAGCCGCCACCGCCACCCGGTCCGCCGCCACCGGTCGGGCCACCCGGAATCGAGCCGCCGCCACCGCCCGGTCCGCCACTGCCGGTCGGGCCGCCGGGAATCACACCACCGCCACCGCCGGGGCCACCGCCACCGGTCGGGCCACCGGGAATCGAACCACCCCCGCCTTCGGGACCGCCGCCACCGGTGGGACCACCCGGAACGGTGCCTTCGCCACCGGGGGCCGGAGCAGTGGTCTCCACAGTGGCGGGTGTGGTGACGGTGGTGGTGGGCGTCGTGACAGAGGTCGTCGACGGGGCAGTGTCCTCACTCGACCCGCAACCGGCGAGTGGCGCCGCGGTGAGCGCGATGCCCATCCCCACGGTCATCGACCACTTCCGGACACGGACCCAAGAGTCGCCGTTGCGGGCCGTCCTCGTAGGCCGGGTTATTGACATGGTGAGACTCCAGTTTCAGCCAGGGCACTTTTTGCGCTCGGAACGACTGGGTTCCCACTGACCGCCGGCTTGAATCATCGCCGGCGGGCATACGTCACCGCACCCGGATCAGCCGCCCAATTCCCGGACCGGGTCACTGCCGTCCCAAGCGACAGCCTGTTCCCGCACATAGGCGCCCATGCCGCCGGAGGATTCGGTCAGCTCCATGATCTCGACGATCGCCGCCCCGGTCGGCGGTTCGAAGTAAGCGAAGCGCACGCCCTCGCCGTCGCCACCCGACCACACCAGGGGCCAACCGGCCTCGGCGAGCTTCGCCATCGCCGTATCGAAATCGGCTGTCCAATAGGCGAGTTGGTGAAAGCCACCACCGGCCGGAGCGCCCGCGAGGAACTCGGTGAAGATGCTGGGCGTGTCATCGAGTTGTTGGATCAACTCGACCTGCAGGTCACCGCTGTTGGACAACGCGAGAGACAGCCTCACCTCGCAGGGCTCACCGCGGTAGCTCACTCGCTGCGGCAGGTTGCGGATCACGAACCACGGGCCGACGCCCATCTTCAGCCAGCCCGATATCGCGTCGTCCAGGTCGGTGACCACATACCCGATCTGGCGGACCTCCCCTGGTAGAACCTCGCTCAAGCCGACTCCCTCCGCCGTCCCATCTGAACTGCCCACGAGAGCCTACCGAGAGGCGGTTCTCACTAGACGAGAATTGCATTTCCAGTTATCGTCAGCGACGTGTCAACACAGATTGCTCTGGCGCCCGAGATCTCGACGTGGCCCGACGCCGAACCCCAGCTGATCGGCAGCCGTTGCACCGACTGCGCGGCCACCACCTTCCCCGCCCAGGCCCGCTGCCCCAAGTGCTCCGGCGGCAACACCGAACAAGCTCTACTGCCCCGACGCGGCACCGTCATCGCCTGGACCACCCAGGGCTTCCCACCCGGCGCCCCCTACAAAGGCCCCACCGGAAAAGCCTTCGTGCCCTTCGGCGTCGGTCTGGTCGAGCTCGCCGATGACACCGGACCCGTCATCCGCGTCGAAGGACGACTCACCGAAAACGACCCGGCGAAACTGCAATTCGGCATGGACGTCGAACTCACGATGATCCCGTTCACCACCGATGAAGATGGCAACGAAGTTGTCACCTTCGCCTTCCAGCCGGTGTAGAGAGGCAACAACATGACCAACGATGTAGCCATCATCGGAGTCGGCCTGCACCCGTTCGGCCGCTTCGACAAGACCGCGATGCAGATGGGTGCCGAGGCAATCCAATTGGCGCTCGAGGACGCCGGCCTGGAGTGGAAGGACATCCAGTTCGGGTTCGGCGGCAGCTATGAGGTGTCCAACCCGGATGCGGTCACCCGCCTGGTCGGGCTGACCGGCATCACGTTCACCAACGTGTTCAACGCGTGCGCCACCGCCGCCAGCGCGATCCAGCAGACCGCCGACACCATCCGGCTGGGCAAGTACGACATCGGCATCGCGATCGGCCTGGACAAGCACCCGCGCGGCGCGTTCACCGACGATCCGGCGAAACTCGCACTGCCGCAGTGGTACGCCGAGAACGGCCAGTTCGTCACCACCAAGTTCTTCGGCATCAAGGCCAACCACTACATCCACAAACACAACATCTCCGAGGAGACGCTGGCGCGGGTGGCCAACAAGAACTTCCGCAACGGCGAGAAGAACCCGAATGCGTTCCGGCGCAAGGAGATCTCGGTCGAGGAGATCATGGCCTCGCCGGTGCTGAACTACCCGCTGCGGCAGTACATGTTCTGCGCCCCCGACGAGGGTGCAGCCGCGGTGATCATGTGCCGCGCCGACATCGCGCACAAGTACACCGACAAGCCGGTATATGTGCGGGCCAGCGAGATCCGCACGCGTACCTACGGCGCCTACGAGGTGCACGGCACCTCGGCTCCGCTGGATGAGGATCCCTCGCCGACGGTGTACGCGGCCAAGGCCGCCTACGAGGCCGCGGGCATCGGACCCGAGGACGTCGACATCGCCCAACTCCAGGACACCGACGCCGGCGCCGAGGTGATCCACATGGCCGAAACCGGCCTGTGCGCCGATGGCGACCAGGAGAAGCTACTGCTCGAAGGCGCGACGGAGATCAACGGCACGATGCCGGTCAACACCGACGGCGGCCTGATCGCCAACGGCGAGCCGATCGGCGCCTCGGGCCTACGCCAGATGCACGAGCTCGTGCGTCAGCTACGCGGTGAGGCAGGCGAGCGTCAGGTACCGGGCAACCCGCGCGTCGGCCTGGCCCAGGTCTACGGCGCGCCGGGAACCGCCTCGGCCACCATCCTCTCGCTCTAGTTTCCCGGGCCCCCAAGTGAACGTCCCCCGCAACCGTGGTTTCGGGGGACGTTCGCGTGCGCTCGGGCAGACGCGGGCCTCAGGCCGGCAGTTCCAGCGGCTGCGGCTCACCTTCCAGACGTCGCAACCAGTCCTCGCAGAACTGAAGCACCTCGGCGTGGCCTGCCGTCATGCCGAGCGCCTGCTCCATCACCATCACCCGCGACACACTGGCCGCGATGAATGTCCACACGATCGGCGGCACCTCGGACGCATCGACGCCGTAGCGCCGCAGCGCCGCCTCGATCGCCTTGGTCTCCGCCTCACGGAACATCTCGGCGTAGCGGCCGATCTCCGCGCGCAGCACCGGTCGGTGGTTGGCAAGCCCGGTCATCTCCATCGTCAAACGCGTAGCGCTCGGGTCTGTGCCGAACCGCCACAGCGCCCACAGCGGCTGCGGCGAATTCAGGGCTTCGGCCTGCGCAGCCAACCCTTCGTCGGCACGTCGCACGAACACCGCCAGGAACAGGTCGTCCATCGTGCGGAAGTAGTAATGCACCAGCTGGGGCTTGAGCCCGGCCCGTTCTGCCACTCGCCGGGACGTGACCGCGACGTACCCTTCCTCGATCATCAGCGCCTCGGCGGCGTCGAGCAGCACGATCCGGTTCTTCGCGTCCGGCGCCCCGATCCTTCGCGCCGATGCCATCGGTCCTCCTCACGACAAGTTCCCGACAATGTATGGCTGATCGTAACTTTCACGCAGCCAGGTGATCTTGACCATGACTCTAACGACATGCTAAGCAGGTGCTCAGCAATTTTCGAAAATTCTTCGCGCGGTGCAGCCCGCCGCGAAACCACCGCAGCGCACATCGAATTCGGGAGGCAGCGCACACCATGACCGATTCCGGAACGACCGATTACGACACCATCGACTACTTCACCGACCAGTCGCTGGTACCCGACCCGCACCCGTACTTCGACCACCTGCGCAGCAAGTGTCCGGTCGTGACGGAACCGAACTACGGCGTCATGGCGATCACCGGGTTCGAGGAGGCCACCACGGTCCTCAAGGACACCGACACCTTCTCGTCCTGCATCGCGGTCGCCGGACCGTTCCCGCCGCTGCCCTTCACGCCCGAAGGCGACGACATCACCGAGCAGATTGCGGCGCACCGCGCGCAGATGCCGATGTTCGAGCACATGGTGACCATGGACCCGCCCGACCACACCAACGCCCGTTCCCTGCTCAATCGGCTGCTCACGCCGCGCCGGTTGAAGGAGAACGAGGACTTCATGTGGCGGCTCGCCGACCAGTGCCTCGACGATTTCATCGCCGACGGCAAATGCGAGTTCCTCAGCGCCTACGCGAAGCCCTTCTCGCTCCTGGTGATCGCCGACATGCTCGGCGTGCCGGAAGAAGACCACGAAGAGTTCCGGACGGTGCTGGGCGCCCCCCGGCCCGGCGCTCAGGTCGGCTCCCTCGACGGCGACCTGGTTGCCAGCAATCCGTTGGAATGGCTCGACGAGAAGTTCAGCGGCTACCTCGAAGACCGGCGATCAGAACCCCGCGACGACGTGCTGACGGCACTGGCCACGGCGAACTACCCGGACGGTTCTGTACCGCCCATCATCGAGGTCGTTCGGTCCGCGACATTCCTGTTCGCCGCCGGCCAGGAGACCACCACCAAGCTGCTCTCGGCCTCGCTGCGCGTGCTCGGCGACCGCCCTGACATCCAGCAGGCCCTGCGCGACGACCGCAGCCGTATCCCGACCTTCGTCGAGGAGGCCCTACGGATGGACGCTCCGGTCAAGAGCCAGTTCCGATTGGCCAAGAAGAACACCAAGCTCGGCGACATCGACGTTCCCGCGGGTACCACCATGATGGTGTGCCCGGGTGCGGTGAACCGCGACCCGGTCCGTTTCGAAGACCCGCACACCTTCAGCCTCGACCGCAAGAACGTGCGAGAGCACATCGCGTTCGGCCGTGGCGTCCACAGCTGCCCGGGTGGTCCGCTGGCCCGCGTCGAGGGCCGGGTGTCGTTGGAACGGATCCTGGACCGCATGGCCGATATCGCCATCGACGAGGAGTTCCACGGCCCCGCCGACGATCGTCACTACACCTACGAGCCGACCTTCATCCTGCGCGGACTGACCGACCTGAACATCACGTTCAAGCCCGTGCGCTGACCGCCGCTCGACAGACGATTCCGCGTATCTCGTCTTCGCCGCATTTGCTATTCTCCGATTGCGAGAATGACAATCTCGCTGGCGAAGACGAGATTCCGGTTTCGGCACGGTGGAGCCTGCTCTCGTTCTATAGTCAGCCGACCAGTGCTGATCCGTGGAGGTGCCTGTGAAGTCCAGCTTGATCCGTATGGCGATGAGCGCCGTGCTCGGGTTGGGGACTGCAATCGCGTTGGCACCGCCGTCACAGGCCATGTACTTCGGCAATTACAACCTCAACATGCCCGACCGCAGGGACTTCCACACCTGGATCTGGTCGGCGATCACCCCTTGCCACGATCCCGGGACCGACAACTTTCAGCACGACTGCATCACCATCATGACCGTCCCGCAGCCGGTCGCCAAGGCGGTCCCCAACCGTGCCGACGCCAGACTTGTCGACGGTCGCTACACCTTGACGATCGACGAGTTCTACGGATTGCGGTGCGGTGACATCTATTACGGGCCTACGATCCCGACTCACGACGTCTACACGTGGGACGCGACCACCCTCACAGGCGAGATGGTCTCCACGTTCGATGTCGGCTGCGACGGCGCTCCCGGTGGCTCCTTCACCTATCCGTTCACCCTGACGAGGATGTGATCGATGCGCTACCCGACTATCCGAGCGCTGTCCATTGCGGCGGCCGCCGCGCTGGCAGCCGGCGCAATCACCACCGCCGCACCGGCATTCGCCGACGATCCGGAACCGGTGGGACCGCCACTGCGCCACGTGCAGTACACCGTGACCGCCGATGCCCCGTACTGGGTTCACATCTACTACCGCGACTCCGAACCGGTGCAGTTCTCGGATTACAGCCACAACCCGTACGAATTCAGCCCGAGAGCCGATGTGGACGTCGCACCGGACAAGCCGTGGGTGTTCGACGCCATGCTGGCAAATCCTGACCTGTGGGCGATGGTCCTGGTTCAGAGCGGTGAGTCGCCCAACCTTCCGACGCCCGGGTTCAACTGCAAACTGACAGTCGACGGTGTGGTGGTAAAGACCAACAGCGGCCCCAAGGGCGCGTTGTGTTCGATCCGGAACTGGTAGACCTCGAACTCACGACCGAAACGTCAAAATGCCTGGGGGCGACGCGAACCGCGTCGCCCCCAGGCATTTCTCAAGCATTCGGCTCAGGCGTCGCCACGAAGCCAGCGTGTCTCACCGTTCATCGGCACACAGCTCAGGAACAGGCCGTCCGGGGCCTGCGCCACCGAGTTCTGTTCGTTGATGCACAGGCTGTTCTCGTCGCGGATACCCACCATGGGTGGCGACCGGAACCACCGCGGCTCGTAGCGCCGCGGGGAGCCGCAGAACACCAGCCGTCCCCAACCGTTACGCGCGTCGACCCCGAACACGAAGTAGGAGGTGTTGTCGCACGGGGCGCCGAGTACCGCGTTCGGGTTGATCCCCGGCGTGCAAAACGCGTCATTACATGTCTGCGGTCCCGCGTTTGCCTGCGGAGCAGCCAGCATCCCGGCGACAATCACTGAAGCGGTCGCCATCACCGTCACACGCACGTTGCTACTTTCGCATAGCTGGAAATTAAACTCTCAGTTTTGGAGAATATTACTACGAAAGGCCCGCCGCTGGTCCCCCGGCCGGAGGCGTGACGAGTTGGCACGAGTGAATCCACCGTGGACCAGCCGTTGATAGTGATATTCTCCGAAACTGAGAACACGGCTACCGCCCCTCAGGTCGGCCAGAAGGAGCAGTTCATGTCAGTCTCCCGGGTAAGTGCTGTTGCGGTGGCGATCGCCGCCGCGACAACTGTCGGCCTCAGTGGAGCCGCCCCGGCCAGTGCGGGCGAACAGTGGGGTATCAACGGCACCTTTGCCACCTCCTCCAACGGCGCGTGGGCCAAAATCAACGACCGCTACGAGGAGCAACCGCGGGTGGTGAGCAACTGGACGATCTCGACGCAGTGCATCTCGCCAACCGAATGCAGCGGCACGGTGAACAGCGACGCGGGGTGGTCCGCACCGGTCTACACGACCAACGGCCTCTGGTACGTGAAGCGGGTCGTACCCAACTGGCGCTTCTGCGCCGACGGGACGCCCGTCGAAGGCATGCAGGTGTACAAGTTCTATCCGGTGGGCTTCGACGGACACGTGGATCAGGCTTCATCCGAATACGCCGGCGAGGACGTCACGAAGGGCCCCAGCGGTTCGTGTGGGCGCAATCAGTGGCCCGTTGTCCGGATGCCGTTCTACATGCGGCCCGCCTAGCTGAAAACCGAATCGCGACAAAAGAACTGGCCCCGGGCTATTGCCCGGGGCCAGTTCTTTTCGCACGATCCGCTACGTCGGCATCAGGTCCTGCCACGTCTTGGGCGTGGACACGAGATCCGTCTGCTTGTACAGATTGCCGTCGCTGCCCATGTACTCCCCCGTGCGCGGGTTGTACTTGGCGATCGCCACTGACGGCCCGTTTCCGGCACCGCCCGTGAACGCGCTCGGCGCCACCCCCGGTTCCGCCGGCATGGGGACCTCCGGAGCATCCGGAAAGACCCCTTGGCCATGCGGGACGGGCGGCAGCTCGGTTGCCTGCGGCTTGTCCGCCTCAGGCACCGGAACCGCGTTGGGATCGCCTGCCGGAGGCGGTGGCACGCCGGGCACCGGCGGCTCCAGGTACATCGGCTGACCCGGCAGCATCGAACCGGGATTTGTCCCCGCGAAATTCGGCGCCGGCTGCGGCTCGGGCGCTGCGCCCGGCGGTGGAGCGCTCACACCCGGAGGCAGAGGAGTGCCGCCCAGCGGCCCGAAGATCTTCTCGTCCGGCAGCACCCGGGAATCCGGGGGCACGCCCTGCGCGATCAGACTGGGGTCGAGCGGATACGGACCGAGCGCATGCTGACGCTGGGCGATGGGCTGAAATCCCTTGGGGTCATTACACAATTTGACCGTCGGAGCCCGCTTGCCCGGGTGGCCCATACACGGGTAGTTTCGCGCGCCGCGGACGCCGATAGGCGAATCCTGCGGCAACTTGCAGTAGATGTCGTCCGGGGTATCGATCACGGTCGTGTCGGCCGGGGAGCGCCAGGACGACGGCGGCAGGAATCCGACTGTGCACGTCGGCGGATCACCCAGGCCCAGCGAGAAGTCGGCCATCGGCAGACCGCTCGTGTTGTTGGTGTGCGCATAGGTCTGCAGCTGAGCGACATACGGCGGCAACAACACCAGCAGTTGCTCGATCGACGGGTTGTAGGTGACCGCGATCTGACCGAACGTGCTCAGATTCGCCAACAACACCGGCAAAGTCGGCTTGATCTGGTCGAGCAGCTTGGTGGTCTCCTGGGCAAAACCGGGACCGTTGCGCAGCAGCGAGCGCACCTCGGGATCATTCTCGGCCACCTGCCCGGTGATACCGGCCAAGCTGGCCGCCCAGGTCCGGATCGAATCGGTGGTCTGTGCTTGCGCGTCGAGGAAGGGCTTGGAGTCATCGATCAACGCCCGCGTCTGATCTGAGACCGCGTTCGAATCCCTGGTGATCGTCGAAGCCGAGTCCAGCAACGAGCCGAAGTCGTAGCCGGTTCCGTTGAACGCGTTGTAGGACTCGTCCAGCAGCTGGCTCAGCTTGTCCTTCGGGATGGTGTCCACCAGGGCGCTGAGCTGATCGAGCATCGGTCCGACCTGCTGCGGAATCTTGGTGTTCGACATCGCGATCACCGATCCGTTGTCCAGGTAGGGCCCAGAATTGGTGCGCGGCAACAACTCGACGTACTGCTCGCCGACCGCCGACATGCTGCGGACCTCGGCGGCCAGGTCCGCGGGCACCTTCGGCGAGCGGTCCAGGGACAGCGTCGCCTCGGCCCCCTTGTCGGTCAGTTCCACCGACGTGACCTTGCCGATCTGGGACCCGCGATAGGTGACATTGCTGAACTGGTAGAGACCGCCGGTCGCCGGCAGTTCCATCTTCACGGTGATGCGACCGATGCCGAGCAGCGTCGGCACCTGCATGTAGGCGAACAGCATGACGGCCACACCGACGACCGAGGCGACGGTGAAGAGAATCAGCTGAGTCCGGATGAAGCGGGTGAGCATCTATCCGCCACCCCCTGTCGATGGAGTAGGTGCAGTAGGTGGTGCCGGCTGCTCAGCTGGAGCCGGACCGCCTTGCTGCGCATAAGGTCCGGCGAACACGGATGTCGATGGGCTCGGCGGTGCAGCCGGCTGCGCCATGCCACCGGGCATGGTCATCGGCGCCGGAGGCACCACCGGGAGCACCGGGCCCGAGTAGGTGGGAGCTGGGAGATCCGGTGGTGGCGGTCCGTCCGGAGCCGGCGGCAACCCATCCGGCGGCGGCGGAGCGACCCCGGTCTTGAGTGGGTCATAGGTGTAGTTGAGATAGCTCGGATCCCCGGGCACCGGAACGTTCTGCGCGTCGCCCTGCTCCCAGCGGGTGCCCATCATGAGGCTGCGCTTGAGATGCGGGATGGTCATGTCGAAGTACGCAAAAAGGTTGTAGTAATCGCCACGGATCACCCGGTCCATGAAGCTCTGGGTGAACGGGAAATGCGGCGCGTACTCAAGTACCGAAGCCAGGTCCGGTCCGACGTTGGCCAAAGCCTTCAGCGCCGGCTCCAGGTTCTTCAGGTTCCTGACCAGATCAGCCTGCGAGTCGTTGACGAATTGGTTGGCGGTGGCGCTGAAGGTACCGAGTTTCTGCAGTGCGGTCGTGAATCTCGGCCGCTCTTTGATCAACACGTCGAGTGCGGGCGGGATCTTCTCCAGTGCACGAGTGATCACATCGCGCTGCCCGGCAAAGGTCGAGGCCAGTCGGTTCAGACCCTCGATGGAGGCAACGATGTTGTCGCGCTGGGCATCCAGAGCGCCGACGAACGTGTCCAGTCGGGTGAGCAGGTCACGGAAATCAGCTTCCCGACCGTTGATCGCGGCACTGAAGTTGTGGATGATGTCGCCCATTTGGCCGAGACCGCCGCCGTTCACCACGGCAGCCAGTGAGGACAGCGTCTGCTCCGTCGTCGGATACGTCGACGAGTTGTTCAGCTGGATCGTCGCTCCCGGCTGGAGTTTTCCGTCGGGAGCCTGACCGGCGGGCGGGTTGATCGCCAGATGCATCGAACCCAGCAAGCTGGTCTGCCCGATGCTGGCCACCACGTTGGCCGGCACCACAACACCCGGTTTCACCGAGAACTCGACGTCGGCGTGCCAATCCTTAACCGACAGGCTGCGGACACTACCGACGACGACGTCGTTCATCATCACCGGCGAGTTCGGTTCCAGCGTCGCCACATTCGCGATTTCGACGTGGTAGACGCTGGAGTCCGCACCGCGCCCGACCGCCCCGGGCAGGGGCAACGAGTTCACGCCCTGGAAGGCGCACCCGCTGGTGGTCAGCGCAACGCAGGATCCGACGGCGATCGCCAGCCGTACCGGCTTTCCCCTGGTCATGCTGGTGGCGTCCCTTCTGCTGGTGCCGGTGCCGCTGGCGCCGGGGCTTCGGCCGCCAGTGGACCTGGCGCAGGTCCCGGCGGCGGACCCGGTTGACCGCCAGTGGGATTGAGCATGTCCGACACCGTGTTCGGCATGTTGGGCGGGTAGTACTCGCCCCCTGGCAGGAGCTGCTGGGCCCCTGGCGGCGGCTCCCCGGGCCCGCGGCCGGTGAACGGCGGAGGTGGTTCCGGGCCAGGGTTGTAGGCCGAGATCGCCGGCGGGGTCTCGGGCGGAGTGGGTGCCCCACCCTCACCACCGGGCGCGAGCCGCGGTTCGGAGTACACGATCTGCTCGGGACTGGCCGACGGCATCAGGTACGGCGAGATCGGGAACGGCAGATAATTGAAGTTGATGAGCCGCAACGCCGGCCCGAGATACTGCGAGCAGAGTTTCGCGGTCTCCGGTGCGGTGGTGTTCTCGACCGCACCGATTGCACCGCAGATGAACTCGACCGGGTTGGAGAAGTTGTTCATCACGAACTGACCGACGGCGCTGCCGGAGTCCGGGTTGTAGATGTTGTAGCCGTTCATGAACGCGTTCGGCGCGACGTGGAGCAGCTGCTCGACCTGATCCTTGTTGTCGACGAGGTTCTGGGTGACATTGGCCAGCCGCTGCACCTGCTCGGCGGTCTGATCACGAGAGCCCGCGACGAACCGCTGCACATCAACGACCGCGATCGACAAGTTCGTCAACGCCGCATCGAGGTCCGACCGGCTGCCGTCGACCACACTGGTGAGGGTGGCCAGCCGGTTCTGGAACGACACCACCTGCTGGTTGCTGTCCCGCAGCGCGGTGACGAACGTCTGCAGGTTCTTGATGATGTCGACGATGTTGCCGCTGCCCTCGGCCAGCACCCGGGCCACGCCGGACAACTGCGAAATGGTCTGCCGCAGTTTGTCGCCGTTGCCGGCCATCGCGTCGGCTGTGCTGTTGATGAAGCGCGACACCGACGTCCCGTCGACGCCACTCTGCGGTCCGAGGTCGGTGGACAACCGCATCAGCTGTTCCTTGACCTGATCCCACTCCACCGGAACGGCGGTGCGGTCCAGGCCGATCACCGCGTCATCCGGCAATGTCGGGCCACTCGAACGGTAGGCGGGCGCGAGCTGCACATAGCGGGCGGCGACCAGGTTCTGGGCCACGATCACCGCTTTCGCATCCGCGGGGATCGGCACGCCGTGATCGACCTTGAGGGTGACCCGCGTCTGGGTGCCTTCGGGCTTGATGGACTCGATCGTGCCGACCTTGACGCCGGAGACCCGGACATCGTCACCTGGGTAGACACCGGTGGCCGAGGTGAACAGAGCAGAGATGGTCTTCTGTCCGAAGAAGGTCTGACGCAGCAATACTGCCGCGCCGACGACCAGCAGCGCCACCAACGCCACCGCAAGCCATTTACCGAGACGACTGCGGTTCATCAGCGTGAACCTCCAGGAATTCCGTTGTAGGGCAGGGGCAATTCGGCACGCGGGCCGGCGTTGTCCGGCGGCTGACCGGCGTTCGTCCCACGCCTGAATCCGAACGCGTAGTCGAAGAACGGCTGCAACAGCTGAGCCGGCTGCAGGTTGGGAACGTAGGCGTTGTAGTACGCCCCGTTCGCCAGGGTCTCAGCCTGGGACAACTGGAACTTGTTCATGTTCGGCAGTGCCTTGGTGATGTTGTCGCGGTTGCGTTCCAACATCGCGGTCACCGAGTTGAGCCGCTTGAGCGTCGGCGCCAGTTGCGCCTCGTTGTCGGCGACGAGTCCACTGAGCTGCTGCGAGACGGCCGCCGTGTTCGCCAGCAGATCGACGATGGCCTGCCGCCGGTCGTTGAGCACGCCGAGCAGGTCATTGGCGTTGAGGATCAACGTGTTGAGCTGATCGCTGCGCTGCGACAGCACCACGGTCACATCGCTGGCGCTCTTGAGCAGGCTGGCCAGACTTTCATTGCGGCCGTTGATCGATTTCGACAGCCGGCTCAGCCCGTCGAATGTCGGCCCGAGCTTCGGTGCGACCTGGTCGATGGTCGCCGAAAGCGTGTCCAGGGACTGGTTCAGCGAAGCCGTGTCAGTGCCCGCCGAATTGGTGGTCAGATCACTGACCGCCTCGGTCAGTGAGTACGGCGACGACGTGCGCGACGCGGGGATCACGTCGGTGGTGCGCAAAGTTCCGCTGCCGTCCGACTCCAACGTGAGCACCCGCTCACCGAGCAGTGAACCGGTGCGGATATGCGCGGTGGTCAGCGATCCCAGTGGGTACTTGCCCTCGGTGGTGAAGGTGACCAACGCGTCGCCGTTCTCCAACGACACGTCGGTGACCGCACCGATCTTGATACCGGACAAGGTCACGTCGTTGCCGACGGCGATCCCGCCGGCTTCGGTGAACAGTGCCTGATGACGCACCGAGGAGGCCCATTGTTGCAGCCGCTCGGGCTGTAGCCCGACGGCGATGATGAGCATCATCAGCACGACGCCGATGAAACCTGCCTTGATCAGATTTGATTCGCGGTACTTAAGCATCAGGGCTCCGCGCACCTCCCGCCTTCTTGTTTGATCATCGGGAAGTGCGCGGTGCGCCCCTGCAGATCGGTGACACGGATGGAAAGTCCGCAGATGTAGTACATGATCCAGCTGCCGTAGGAGCCCAGCCGGGCCAACTTGCGGAAGTTGTCCGGGGCCTTCTGCAGACCCCGGTCGAGGACGATCTGGTGGTCATCGAGCAACGGCGCCAGTCGGTTCATCTGATCGACGGTGCCCTTGAGCGGCGGCCGCGCCTCGGTGAGCAGGCTTGCGAGCGAGGCGGTCCCGTTGTCGAGCTGCGTCACCGCCGTGCCGAGCGGGTCACGGTCCTGCGACAGACCGCTGATCAACTGCTCGAGCCGGTCGACCGTTCCGTCGAACTTCTTGCCGTCCTTGGCCAGGGTTCCGACCACCGAGTTCAGGTTGTCGATCAACTGCTGGATCACCTGGTCGTTGTTGGCCAACGTGTTCGAGAACGACGAAGTCTTGCTCAGCAGCGAATCGAGGGTGTCGCCCTGGCCCTGGAAGATCTGGATCAGCGAGGACGTCAACGCGTTGACATCCTGGGGGTTGAGCCCCTGGATCACCGGGCGTAGACCACCGAGCAGCAGATCGAGGTCGAGCGCGCTTGTGGTGCGCTCCTTCGGGATCAGTGAGCCGGCGGGCAGGAGCTTGGTCGAGCCGGGACTGTCGACGAGTTCCAGGTAGCGGTCCCCGACCAGGTTCAGGTACCGAATCGCGGCCTTGGTACTCGTGGTCAGCGCGACGTTGCGGTCGGTGTCGAAGTCGACCTTGACCGACTTATCTGATTGCAGAGAAACGTTTTTCACCGTGCCGACCCGAACACCGGCGACCCGCACCGAGTCCCCGGCCTCCAGCCGCGAAGCGTCACCGAAGACCGCCGAGTAGCCCGAGTAGGAACCGCCGCGGTACTCCGAGAACGTCATGAACAGGAAGGTCGTGAGGACGGCCATCACCACCGCGAACGACGCGAACTTGATGAATGTGCTTCTGCCGCGCTTCATCCCGGTTGTCCGATCTGCATGGTGTTACGTGGCGGGCCGTCCAGCGGACCGAACAGCGTCTGCTTGAGGCCGTCGGAGTTCAGAAGGATGCCCTGGTTGCCGTACTGCCACGGGTTGGCGCCGGTATCGGTGACGAGATACTTGGCCTTGTTGCCGAATCCGATATACGGCAGGCCCATGCAGTGCGGACCGCCCTTCGCCGCCACCTTCGGCAGGTTCTGCGGGTAACGGTAGCGCTCGATGCCGAGCGTGAAGGCCACGTTGACCACGACACCGGGTTCCGGCTGGGGCGGCGTATGGGCCATGTAATTCATGCCCTTGAGGCCGCACTCGATACCGGGGGCGTACTCGTTGAGCAGATCGGTGGTGGGTGCCAACAGGTTCAGCGTGGTGCTGAGGGCCTGCCGGTTGCCGCCGATGACGTCGTTGCCGGCGTCGGCCAAGCCGATCGAGCTGACCAGGAAATTGTCAAGGTTCTGCTGCTCGGCCACGATGCTGTCGCTCAGCTTGTTGGTGTTTTCGAAGGTCTTGAGCAGATCGGGTGCCGCGTCACCGTAGGCCCGTGACACCGCGGCCATGCTCTCGATGTCGCCGGTCAGATTGGGGAGGCTGGGCTCGATCTTCTTCAACACCGCGTCGAAGTCGGACAGGGACTGCCCCATCGCCTCGCCGCGCCCGCCGAACGCGGACGACAGCGCGCCAAGGGTTTCGTTGAGCTTCGCCGGGTCGATCTTGTTCAAGACATTGGTCAGTTGCTGGAAGACCGTGTTCATCTCGACGGTGACATGGTCGCCCTGCAGGATCTGGCCGGGGCGGAGCTTGTCCGACGACGGCTTGTCCGGCGCGACCAACTGGACGTACTTGGCGCCGAACACAGTCGTGGAGGCGATGTCGGCCTGAACGTTGTCTGGGATCAGGCCAAGCTGTGACGGGTTCATCGCCAGGTGCAACACGGCCTTACCGTCGGCTCGGTGCTCGATAGAGCTGACTGTGCCGACCTGGACGCCACGCATCTTCACCTTGGCATCGGGGTTCATCACCAGGCCGGCCCGGTCGGAGATGAGCGTGATCGGCTCGGTCTTGGTGAAGCTGCCGCGGAACAGCGCGACGGCCAGGCCGAAGATCAGACCTATCGCGACCACGGTCGCCAGGCCTGCCAACGGCCGCGCGGAGCCCCGCGCACCGAAGCTGCGTCCGGGGCGTGCTGCCACCGGCACAGCGCTACTTGTGGTTTCGGACCGGTGGGCTGGGCCCGGTCCCACGTTTCGTGTCAACTCTTCTCCCTAACCCGACAGGTTGAAGTTTCCGTTGGAGCCGTAGACGGACAGTGACACCAGCAGGGTCACCGAGACCACGACGATCAGTGAGGTTCTTACGGCGTTGCCGACCGCGACCCCGACCCCGGATGGCCCGCCGGAGGCGAAGTAACCGAAGTAGGTGTGGATCAGCAGGATGGTGATGGCCATCAGGACGGCCTGCAGGAACGACCACAACAGGTCGATCGGATTGAGGAACGTCGTGAAGTAGTGGTCGTAGAGGCCGCCCGACTGCCCGAGCAGCACCACGGTGGTGAACTGGGAGGCCAGGAACGACAGGATCACCGCGATGGCGTACAGCGGGGTGATCGCGATCATCCCGGCCACGATGCGGGTGGACACCAGGTACTCGACGGGCCGGATCGCCATGGCCTCCAGTGCGTCGATTTCCTCGTTGATCCGCATCGCACCGAGCTGGGCGGTGACGCCCGCGCCGAAGGTGGCGGCCAGGCCGATACCGGCCACCACCGGTGCGGCGATCCGGACGTTGATGAAGGCCGCCAGGAAGCCGGTCAGTGCCTCGATACCGATGTTGCCCAGCGACGAATAGCCCTGGATGGCCAGCACACCGCCGGTGGCCAGGGTGAGGAACCCGACGATGACGACGGTTCCGCCGATCATGGCCAATGTGCCTGCACCCATCGAGATCTCGGCAATCAGCCGGATCAGTTCCTTGCGGTAGTGCAACGCCGCGTGCGGAGTGCCCGCCAGTGCTTTGAGATAGAACAGCGTGTGATCGCCGATCCGGCTCAACGTCGACACCGGCTTGTTGAACTGTCTGCTGACCCGCGGGTAGGTCGACCGCAGGATCGTCATGGTTCCCATTGCGTCCCCTGCCTCAGTGCGCCGTCATGCGGATACCGATGGCCGTGACGACCACGTTGATGACGAACAGGGCCATGAAGGCGTACACCACGGTTTCGTTGACGGCGTTGCCCACTGCCTTGGCACCGCCGCCCGTGATCGTCAATCCGCGATAGCAGGCCACCAGTCCGGCGATCAGGCCGAACAGCGCGGCCTTGACACACGAGATGATCACTTCCGGCACACCGGTCAGCAGGGTGATCCCGGCCGCGAAAGCACCCGGGTTCACGTCCTGGATGAACACCGAGAACACGTAGCCACCCAGGATGCCGATGATCACCACCAGGCTGTTGAGCAGCAGCGCCACCAGTCCCGACGCCAGCATCCGCGGCGTCACCAGACGCTGGATCGGATTGATACCGAGCACCTCCATGGCGTCGATCTCCTCGCGGATGGTGCGCGAACCCAGATCCGCACACATCGCCGTCGCGCCGGCGCCGGCGACGATCAGCACCGTCACCATCGGGCCCAACTGGGTCACCGCACCGAAGGCAGCACCCGCGCCCGACAGGTCGGCCGCACCGAGTTCGCGCAGCAGGATGTTGAGCGTGAAGCTCACCAGCACGGTGAACGGGATCGCCACCAGAAGCGTCGGTGCCATCGACACCCGGGCGACAAACCAGCACTGCTCGAGGAACTCCCGGCCCTGGAACGGACGCTTGAAGATGAACCGGATGGCGTCCAGCGACATCGCGAACAGCGCCCCGACGGCCTGCATCGGGCCCGACAGGTTGCGTAGCGATACTCCGGTCGACCATTTATCTGCCATCAGAACTCCTGTTCCGGCAAGTGGCTGCCGACGCCGCGGTCGGTGCGCCGATGTTAAGTGCTTCACCGCGCGGGTGCTCGAACAGATCTACTACGTGTGCTGCGGCCCGGAGCCCGAGCCGGGTCATGCCGCAACCTCCGAGCCGGCACATGCCAACCGGCCGGTCGGGCGCTCGGACACATACGAATACGACTGGAGCACATTGCCTTTCACGAGGAAGAGCAAGTACGGGGCGCGTTCGGACATCTGACGCACCTCCTGTTTCCTGCGGACCTCGTGCGCTTCACCGGACCTACCGGTGAAACCGGACAGACTTGCCCCCGTGACCGCCCCCCGAGTGCCTGATGCTATCGGACCCGGTATCTGTCGCGGAGGCAAATAACGTAGAACTTGCTCGGGTAGTTGACAATTGGGACGCCCCCGGTCGCATGAAGGACCGCTCGTGTCGTGGGCTGCGGTGGGAGCAGCCCACGACACACAGTGTGCGGCGGAAGAGACGAGGGGCATGACGGAGGCGGCCTAGGTGACCGCGCCGGCGGTTTTGAGTTCGATGATGCGATCCCAGTCCAGACCGAGTTCTACCAGGATGTCGTCGGTTTGTTCGGCGAAGCCGGGGGCCGGCCCTGTGCTCGGCGCCGTGACGTCGAATTGCACTGGGTTGGCGACCAACTCGAGCTCGCCCGCCTGCACCAGGTACTCGTTGGCCCGGATCTGGGCATCCTGTCCCGCCTGCAGGGTGTCCTGCACCGGAGCCCACGGTCCTGCCAGCGTGGTGAATCGCTCGCTCCATTCTGGCAAAGTTCGCTTCTTCATCGCCTCGGTGAGGATCTCGACCGCGTCGGGCGTGTTCTCTGCGAACGATTCGGCAGTCGCGAACCTCGGATCGTCGATGTAGCTCTCCAGATCCATGTGGCGGCACACGTCGGCCCAGAACTTGGTCGGCTGCATCATCACGAACGAGATGTAGCGGTCGTCGGCGGTGCCGTACAACCCGACGAGCGGATTGATCGGCGACCCGTGCACACCGGGTGGAGGTGTCACCATCAACTGGTTCAGGTGTTGAGTCAGCGCCACGGTGTGGCCCATCGACCAGAGGCCACTGCCCAGCAGGGACACGTCGACCACCGACGGGTCGCCCGTGCGCTCCCGCTTGAACAGCGCCGCCGCGATGCCGCCGGCCAGGTTCGTGCCCGAGATGGTGTCCCCATAGGCCGGCCCGGGCGGTGCGATCATTCCCGCCATGCCGGCGGGGGTGATGGTCGCGGCGGTGCCGGCGCGGCACCAGAAGGCGGTCATGTCGTAACCGCCCTTCACCGACTCCTCACCGCGGGGACCCAGGGCGCTGCCCCGGGCGTAGATGATGTTCGGGTTCACCGCGCGGATGTCGTCGACGTCGATGCCGAACTTCTGCCGGTGCCCGGGCAGGAAGCTGGTGAGGAACACGTCGGCCTTCTTCGCCAGTTCCAGCAGGATCTCGCGACCTTCCGGCACCGACATGTCCAGGCCGATACTGCGCTTGCCGCGGTTGGCATGCTCGATGTTCGGGTTGGGATCACCCTCGACGCGCAGCGGCCCGGTCTGGCGCAGACCACGCTGCGGGTCGCCGGTGACGGCGTGCTCGACCTTGATGACGTCGGCACCCCACTCCCCCAGCACGGCTCCGGCCGAGGGGACGAAGCCGTACATCGCGACCTCGAGAACGCGGACGCCTGCGAGTGGCCCGCCACTCATGACAGCACCCGGGCGAACGTCTTGGACTCCATGAACTCCTCGAGTCCCGCGGTGCCCATCTCCCGGCCGATGCCCGACTGTTTGTATCCGCCGAACGGACTGTCGGGGCTGAAGTAGTTGCCGCCATTGATGGAGAAGGTGCCGGTCCGGATTCGACGGGCCACGGCCAGCGCGCGGTCCTCGCTGCCGAACACCGCGCCGGACAGCCCGTAGATCGAGTTGTTGGCGATCCGCACCGCGTCGTCATCATCGTCGTACGCGATGACGGCCAGCACCGGCCCGAAGACCTCTTCCTGGGCGATCTCGCTGTCCGGGTCCACATCGGCCAGCAGAGTGGGGGTGTAGAAGTAGCCGGGGTCGACCTTCTCGCCACCGGTGACCAGAGTGGCGCCGGCCTCCACGGCGCGCTTGACCATGCCGTCGACCTTGTCGCGCTGCTTCTCGCTGATCAGCGGCCCCATGTAGGTCTTGGGATCGGTGGGATCGCCGTAACGCACCAGGCCGAAGTTGTTCTTGATCAGCTCGACGATCTCGTCCTTGTGCTTCGCGGGCACCAGCAGCCGCGACGTCAGCGCGCAGCCCTGACCGGCGTGGGTGACCATGCTGAAGGCCGAGAACAGTGCGGCGGTGTTGAAGTCGGCGTCGTCGAGCACGACCGCGGCCGACTTGCCGCCGAGCTCCAGGAACACCTTCTTCAACGTCTCACTGGCCGCGGCCATGATGCGCCGGCCGGTGGGCGTGGAACCGGTGAAGGTCACCATGTCGACGTTGGGGCTGGTGGTGAGCACCGCACCCACCTCCGGGTCGGCGCCCGAGAGCACGTTGACGACGCCGGCCGGGATGTCGGTGTGGTTGGCGATCAGCTCGCCGAGCGCCAGGGTGACCAACGGGGTGTCCGGTGCGGACTTGAGCACCACGGTGCAACCGGCGGCCAGCGCGGGCGCCAGCTTGGCCAGGGCCAGTTGGTTCGGATAGTTGTAGGCGATGATCGCGGCCACCACGCCGCCCGCTTCCTTCTCTACCCACCGGTGATGCTGCATGCCGCGGCTCTCGATGTTCCCGAGGTCCTCGGTCAGCGGGTAGGTCCTGAGCAGCTCGGCGTAGTACCGCACGATGTCGATCGGTCCGTCCAGCTGGGCACCGGCGCACAATGCCGCGGTGGCCCCCACCTCGGTGGTGGTCAGTGCGGCCAGTTCGTCGCGGTTCTCGACCAGCGCCCGGTGCAGTTGCTCCAGGCAATGGACCCGGAACTCGGTGTTGGTGGACCAGTCGGTGTGGTCGAATGCCTGCCTGGCCGCGGCGACCGCAGCCTGGGCATCGGCGACCGTTGCGTCCGGCGCGTATCCGAACACCTCACCGGTAGCTGGATTGACGGAAGGAAACGTCCGCGGCGTCTCGCGCAGCTCTCCGCCGATCAACAACTTCCGGTCAGCCCGCTGTTCTGCCGCGATGGTCGGCGCTTCCTGCTGCATCATCCTCCTCAGGCGATTCACTACTGTGATGGAAACTGCATTCTCATCACCGGCGAATCATACATTCGCTCGATGAGAACTCAAGTGAAAGCTAGATCAGCTAGTCATGCCCTATTCGCTGCAGATCCACCATCTCCGCAGGAGGCGCGCACGTTGAGCCCGGATCTTGCGGGGAACACCGGTCCGAGAGTACGGTTCTCATAATCGGAAGGATGATTCTTGACCCCTGAGAAAGTCCGGCCCCGCCCGGCGACCGGAGAACTGTCATGAAGAATGCCGTTGTCACTGGAGGAGGTTCCGGTATCGGAGCGGCCATCGCCGCCCGGTTGCGCGCTGACGGCCTCAATGTCGCGGTTCTCGACCTACAGCCCTCGGATGACGAGTTCGCTCATGTCGCCGACGTGACCGATCGCGCCGCCGTCGACACCGCGCTCAATGCCATTCGCGCCCAACTCGGTCCGATCTCGGTGTTGGTCAATGCGGCGGGCCTGGACTGCTTCAAGCGTTTCAGCGACGTCTCGTTCGAGAAGTGGCAGCAGATCATCGACGTCAATCTCAATGGCGTATTCCACTGCATCCAGGCGGCATTGCCCGACATGCTCGAGGCCGGCTGGGGCCGCATCGTCAACATCTCGTCGTCCAGTACGCATTCCGGCCAGCCCTTCATGTCGCCCTATGTCGCGGCGAAGTCCGCAGTGAACGGCCTGACCAAGAGCCTGGCGCTGGAACTCGGCCCCAACGGCATCACCGTGAATGCCGTGCCGCCGGGCTTCATCGACACCCCGATGCTGCGCAAGGCCGAAGGTAAGGGCTTCCTCGGCGACACCGACAAGCAGATCGCGCAGACGCCGGTGCGCCGGATGGGCAAGCCGGAGGACATCGCCGCCGCCTGCGCCTTCTTCGTCTCCGAAGAGGCGGGCTACATCACCGGCCAGATCCTCGGCGTCAACGGCGGCCGTAACACCTGACGCGCAGGCGCACCCGAAACATCATCAGCGAAAGGACAATTGTGGGAAACAGCGGAGAAGGCAGGGTTGCCGGGAAAGTCGCGTTCATCACCGGCGCGGCACGCGGCCAGGGCCGCAGTCACGCGATCCGACTGGCCGAAGAGGGCGCCGACATCATCGCGGTCGACATCTGTAAGAACTACGACACCGTCGGCTATGCGATGGCCACGGCCGAAGACCTCGAAGAGACCAAGAACTACGTCGAGAAGACCGGCCGACGCATCGTCACCGCACAGGCCGATGTCCGCAACGAGGCCGAACTGCGCAGCGCGCTGGAATCCGGGCTCGCGGAGTTCGGCAAGGTCGACATCGTCGTCGCGCAGGCCGGCATCGCCGCGATGAAGGGGCAGCCTGCGATGCAGGCGTGGACCGACGGCATCAACACCAACTTCGTCGGCACCATCAACGCCATCCAGGTCGCGCTACCGCACCTCAAGGAAGGTGCTTCGATCATCGCGACCGCATCTGCCGCCGCGCTGATGGACGCCCACAACAAGCCCAACCCCGGCGCCGATCCAGGCGGCATGGGCTACATGATCTCCAAGCGGTTGATCTCCGAATACGTGCATGCGCTGGCCACCGAACTGGCAGTGCGCGGCATCCGCGCCAACGTCATCCACCCGACCAACTGCAACACCAACATGCTGCAGAGCGAGCCGATGTACCGCTCGTTCCGGCCGGATCTGGAGAACCCCACCCGTGCCGATGCCGAGCCGGTGTTCGGTGTGCAGCAGGCGATGAAGGTCAACTTCATCGAGCCGGAGGACATCAGCAACGCGGTGCTCTGGCTGGCCTCCGACGAGGCCCGGTACGTCACCGGCATGCAACTGCGGGTCGACGCAGGCGGTTACCTCAAGTGGTACGACTACCACGTCTGATTCCGCAACCAGCGGTTCGAAAGGAGTTGTCGTAGTGAAGGTTTCGGTTGATGCCAGTCGCTGCCAGGGGCACACCCTGTGCTCGATGATCGCGCCGGATTCGTTCGTCCTCGATGACGTCGACGGTCACGCGTCACCGGTTTCTGACCTGGTACCCGCGGATCAGGAGGACGCGGTCCGCGAGGCCGCGCACTCCTGCCCTGAGCAAGCCATCGTCATCGAAGATTGACGCAGACCGAAAGGCCAAGGGAGACAACGCCGTGAGTATCGACGATGTCACGACCGACGACGACCGCAAGAAGAACAACTACCACTTCGACCGGCACACGCCGGAATACCGGTTGCAGTTCGAGAAGATCACCGAGGAGATGCAGTCCCGCTGCCCCATGGCGTGGACCGACGCCTACAACGGGCACTGGGTGGCCGCAGACAGCAGGCATGTCTTCGAGCTCGCCCGCTGCCCTGTCGTCTCGAATCACCACGACATCAGTGGCGAGACGCCGTATCAGGGCATCACGATCCCGAAGGCCAGCCGGGCCACCGTGGTGCGGGGCGGCATCCTGGAGATGGACGAGCCGGAGCACAGCGCCTACCGCGGTGCGCTGAACCCGTACCTGTCCCCCGCCGCCATCAAGCGGTGGGTACCGTTCGTCGACGAGATCACCCGCGCCGCACTCGACGAGCACATCGAGTCCGGCGAGATCGACTTCGTCGAGCATCTGGCCAACGTGGTGCCCGCGGTATTCACCCTGGCCATGATGGGCATCGAGCTCAAGAAGTGGAACGTCTACAGCGAGCCCACCCATGCGTCGGTGTACACACCCGAACACTCCCCCGATCGCGAGAAGATCAACGAGCAGCACCGCGAGATGGGCATCGACATCATCAACAACATGATGGAGATCCGGGAGACGCCGCGGCCCGGGCTGGTCAACGCGATGCTGCAGCTACGCATCGATGGTGAACCGGCACCGGACATGGAGATCCTCGGCAATCTCGGGCTGGTCATCGGCGGCGGATTCGACACCACCACCGCACTCACCGCGCATGCGTTGGAATGGCTGGGCGAGCACCCTGATGAACGCACCCGGCTGAGCGACGAGCGTGCCACCCTTCTCGACCCGGCCACCGAAGAGTTCCTGCGTTTCTTCACGCCGGCGCCCGGTGACGGCCGCACGTTCTCCGAGGACGTCGAGGTCGAGGGGCAGCAGTTCAAGCAGTACGAACGACTGTGGCTGTCCTGGGCGATGGCCAACCGTGACCCGTCGGTGTTCGACCAGCCAAACGAGATCGTCCTGGATCGGAAGGGCAACCGGCACTTCAGCTTCGGCATCGGAGTGCACCGCTGTGTGGGTTCGAACGTGGCGCGCACGGTGTTCAAGTCGATGCTCACCGCGGTGCTGGACCGGATGCCGGACTACGTGTGCGACGCCGAGGGCACCGTGCACTACGACACGATCGGCGTCATTCAGGGCATGCGAAATCTGCCGGCGCGCTTCACCCCGGGCAAGAAGCTGGGCCCCGGCCTGGACGAGACCCTGGAGAAGTTGCAGCGCATCTGCAATGAGCAGGAGCTGGCCCGGCCGATCACCGAGCGCAAGGAAGCCGCCGTCATCGACTGATGCGGACCCGGAGCGGTTTCGCTAGGACGCCTTGTACGTCTGCCGCCTGTTAGCCTCGAGTGAGGTCGGGTCCGGCAAACGTACAAGGCGTCGCCTTCTTGGGCGAACAACATGGGGGTTTCCAGCAGGTGAGCAAGTCTTTCAAGTACATCGCGGCCGCTCTCGGCGGTCTGGCCCTGTCCGTTCCGCTGGTGACGGGAGTGGCATCCGCCCAACCCGATTTCAGCGGTGTGGTCAACACGACCTGCAGCTACGAGCAGGTCATGGCGGCACTCAACGCGCAGCGTCCTGATCTGGCACAGCAGTTCAACGCGTCCCCGTTCGCCCAGGGTGCGTTGCGTAACTTCCTGGCGTCGGGACCGGCCCAGCGCCAGCAGACGGTGGCCCAGCTGCAGGCCAGCCCGGCCGCTCAGGAGTACTTCGGGCCGATCAACTCGATCGCGGGCAGCTGCAACAACTACTGAGATCGCGGCTCGGCGGTAAAGGCCCTCGCTACTTCCGCAGTGTGAACTGATTGACGTCGAGGTATCCGCCGCGGAAGAGGTCCGGACAACCGGTGAGGTACTTCATGTACCGGTCGTACACCTGTTGGGACTGCAGGGCGATGGCCTGGTCACGATGTGCTTCCAGGTTGGCCGCCCACTCCTCCAAGGTCCTCGGGTAGTACTGGCCGATCGGCTGCACCATGGCCACCTCGAATCCGGCTTCTCGGGCATGTTCCTCGACCATCTGTCCCGTGGGCAACCGACCGCCGGGGAAGATCTCGGCCATGATGAATTTGACGAACCGGGCCACACTCAGCGTCAACGGGATTCCCATCCGGACCGCATCGTCCTGAGTGATGCCGCAGATCGTGTGCAACAGCATCGATCCACCGGCCGGGAGCGCGTTGTAGGCCATCTCGAAGAACGCCGGATAACGTTCGTGACCGAAGTGCTCGAATGCCCCGATCGACATGATGCGGTCGACCTTCTCGTCGAATTCCTCCCAGCCCTGCAGTCGCACCTCGACGCGGTGGCCGTTTGGGACCTTGGCCAGCTTGGCCTCGGCGTAGTCGCGCTGCGACCGGCTGAGAGTGAGACCGATGACGTCGATCTCATACGTCTCGACGGCCCGCTGCAATCCCCCACCCCAGCCGCAGCCGATGTCGAGCAACGTCATACCGGGCTGAAGGTCCAACTTGGACAGCGCCAGATCGAACTTCGCGTTCTGCCCCTCGTCGAGAGACATGCCGACGCGATCGAAGTACGAGCACGTGTAGCCCATCGTCGGACCCAGGAACAGCTCGAAGAACTCGTCTGAGATGTCGTAGATCGACTGCAACGTCTCATAATGTGGGCGTAGCGACGCCATGTGTTGCGATGGTAGCCCCCTCGGCTCCGCTACCGCGGCTGATTGGGGACCCCGGGGAACAACTGCTCGGTCGGTCCCACGGTCACCCACCCACCAAGTTTGGTGACCAGATGCGGCGCGAAGACCGAGGCGTAAACCGCGTGCCCGACCACGATGACGGCGATCACCGAAACCACTGCTGACTGCACCCGGGTCTTGGAGATCTTGTCGGCCCACATCTCGATGACGTTGCGGCCCTGCTCATCGGTTCGGCCCAGCAGGTAGGTGAACACCATCATCTGCACACCCATGGCGATGGCGTCGTAGATCGGGTACTGGTGCTTGGTCCCCTCCCACAGGCCGAGGCCTTCGATCACGTAGCCGTAGTAGAACAGGCCGAGCCGCGCGCCGATGATCGCGTTGAAGAACAGCGCCCAGCAGAACCCGACGGCGAAGCCAACCAGCAGCAGTGTCTGCGGACGTCGCCAGTGCCACTTCCTGATCGCCCACCGCCCCAGCGCCGCGCCGATGATCGCCGGGAGGACGAAGTACCCCATGTAGCCGACCGGTACCGCCGAGGGCAGCCCGCCCCAGGTCATGTCGAGCGGCCACCAGGACGGCATCCGCGGGAGCGCCGGCGGGAACTGGGCGTACATCGCCCAGTCGTAGGGCGCCTCGATCCAGGAAAACGAGAGTGCCGAGATGCACAGCAGCAGCAATGGGTGCAGTCGGCCGCGGCGCACGCTCAGGTAGATGCCCACGGCAAGAAAACCCAGACCGGTGACGTAGGCGAAGGCCACACCGGCATTGATCAGGAGCTGCACGTTCACGCCTCGACCTCCGTGCCCGGTGTGGGCCGAGGCTCCGGCGGCGTGCGACGCGCCTCCGGATCGAAATACAGCACCAGACCCACGATCAGGACTATCAAGCCAAACAGGGTGCCCAACATGATGATTGCGCCCACTGTCACCTCCTGGGGACACGAGTTTCGCGACTTTTGATAGGGCTTCCTGCACCGCCCCGGGTGAGACCTACTGAGGTCCGTTGGGCCACTTGAGCAGTGAACCCGCATCGACGCGGATGTGCTGGCCGGTGATGTACCGACTGTCGTCGCTGGCGAGGAACACCCCGAGATTGGCCATGTCCTCCGGTTCGATGTACGGAATCGGCATGGCCTGGAACAGGTTGAACAACGGCTCGGCATCTTCGCGGGTGGCTGTCTTGCCTGCGGCTTTGAGATCCGGACGGAACACCCCGTACATGCCCTCGTTCTGCAGCAAGTGGGTGTTGCAGTTGGTCGGATGGATCGCGTTGACCCGAATCATCCTCGACGCCAGGTGAAGACACATCTCATTGACGTACTCGATCACGATCCGCTTGCTCCAACCGTAACCAGCGCCACCCGGGCCCATGTCGGGACTGGTGGTGGTGCCGCGGATCATGCCTGCGGTGGAACCGGTGACGATGATCGACGCACCGTCGGGCAGATGCGGTATCGCCACCGCGACGGTGTTCATCACGCCCAGCAGATCGACGTCGGAGGCATCGACGAAACCCATCGGATCGGGATTGCCCATCGCCATCGGCAGGATGCCCGCATTGGCGACCACGATGTCGATCTTGCCGAGATCGGCGATACCCGCCTCGACCGCGTCGCGCAGCTCGTGGCGCTCGCGGACATCGGCGACCCGCGCGACGACACGTCGGCCGAGTTCCTTGATCGACCGTTCGGTCTCGGCGAGGTCCTCGGGTGTGGCCAGTGGGTAGGGATTGGACGGGATGTCGCGGCAGATGTCGACGGCGACGATGTCGGCACCCTCCCTGGCCATCGCGATTGCATGGGCCCGGCCCTGCCCGCGGGCGGCACCGGTGATGAAAGCGACCTTGCCGTCGAGCTTTCCGGTCATGTGGTGCTCCTTTTCTCTGGCGAGTTTGCGTCTGCTTCAGGTGTCAGTGCAGCGGTGTGAAGGTGATGTGCAGCGTGCTGAGCCCACGCATGATGAAGGTCGGTTCGTAGGTGTAGTTGCGGTTGTCCGCCGCGCCGTGGTGCTCGGTGGAGATCGTGATGTCACCCATCCGGTCGAGGATCCGGTTGAGCGAGATCCGGCCCTCCGCGCGGGCCAACGGGGCACCCGGGCAGGAGTGGACACCGCGGATGAATGCGATCTGTTCGCGTACGTTGGCACGGTCGGTTCGGAAGATGTTGGGTTCGGGGAACTTCCGTTCGTCGCGGTTGCACGCTCCGGGAAGCACCATGACGGTGGTCCCAGCGGGAACCTCGACATCACCGATGCTGGTGGTCTTGCCGGCCATCCGGAAGTGCGATTTGACCGGGCTTTCCAAGCGCAGTGTCTCCTCGAGGAATGCTGGGATCTTGCTGCGGTCCCCGCGCAGCAACCTCTCGAATCCCGGGTTGTCACCGATGAACCGGACCGCCGAGCTCACCAGCTTGGTGGTCGTCTCCGTTCCCGCGGCGAACAGGAACGTCGACAGGTTCATCACGTCCTCGATCTCGGGCGTCGAACCGTCCTCATATTTGGCCTGCGCCAGCCCGGTCAGAACGTCGTCGCGTGGCGTGCGCCTGCGATCCTCTATGTAGGCGTAGAACTTCTCGTTGAGCCACTGCAGGGGGTTGTGCGTCGTCGGTGCCTCCTTGCCGAGTTCACCGACCGTCTCCAGCGCGAACGCGGCCTTGAATTCCTCGTGATCGTCGGCCGGGACACCCAGCAGATCGGCGATCACCAGCAGCGAGAACGGTTTTGCGTAGTCGGCCAGGAATTCGCAGCCGCCCTTGTCGATGAAGGTGTCGAGCTGCTCATCGGCCAGTCGCCACATGAACTCCTCGTTCTCCTTGAGGCGCTTCGGCGTGATCAGCTTGTTCATCAGCCCGCGGGTGCGGGTGTGCACCGGCGGATCCTGTGAGGTGATGTGCTCGGCCATCGGAACCGCGGCGCGGTGCTGCTCGATCAGGTCGGTGACATCGTCACTGTCCCCCGGCCCGAACGGCATCCCCGAGAACGGGCCCGCGACCGACACACAGGATGAGAACGCCGGGTCCCGGTAGACGGCCAACGCCTCGTCGTAGCCTGTCACTGCCAGGACGTTGAACGGGGTCGCCTGGGCGACAGGGCACTTCGACCGCAGGTGGTCGAAGTAGGGGTACGGGTCGGGCACCAGTGACTCGTCGGTGAAGAAGTCCACCGTCTCGAAGTCGGTCATCTCAGCCTCTCCTCGGGTCACTTTTCCTAGCGCGAGCAGACGCATACGTACCCCGAATCGCGGTGTGTCGGGTACATATGTGTCTGCTCGCCGGGGTGGTCATCGGGCGGCCGCATCGAACAGCACTGGTAGCGCGGTCGGCGACCGGAAGACCTGACCGCGGATGTGCGGATCGTCCCCGTCCGGGTCCAGCCGCAGATTGGGCAGTCGATCCAGCAGAAGGTTGATGCCGGTGCGCATTTCCAGCCGTGCCAGGTGCATGCCCAGACACACGTGGACACCGTGACCCCAGCCGAGGTTTCCTTTGGCGGTGCGGAAGATGTCGAACTCGTCGGGATTCTCCCACCGATCGTCCTGCCGATTCGCCGAGCCGAGCATCGGCATCACCGAACAACCTTCGGGGATGTGCACCCCGCCGAGCTCGGTGTCGCAGGTGGTGGTCCGGGTGATGGTCAACAGCGGAGGATTCCAGCGCACCGCCTCCTCGATGGCCTGTGGCAGCAGTGATCTGTCGGCCCGGATCGCGTCCAGCTGCGTCGGGTCCGAGAGCAACCCGAACAGCAGATTGCCCAGCGACCGGTACGTCGTCTCCACTCCGGCCGGCAACAGCAACCGCAGAAAGGAGAAGATCTCTTCATCGGTGAGCTTCTCGCCGTCGATCTCGGCCTCGGCGAGAAGGCTGATCATGTCGTCCTTCGGCTCGGCCCGACGGGCTTGCAGGATCGGAGCAAAGTACTCGCACAGCGCGGCTGAAGCCGCCAGACCGCGCTCGGGATTCAGGATCCAACTCAGCAGCGAGATGGACCAACGCTGGAACTGGGGATAGTCCGCTTCCGGCAATCCCAACAATCCCGCGATGATCCGGCTCGGATAGTCGAAGGTGAATTCCTTAACCAGGTCGGCCCTGCCCTTGTCCGCGAACTTGTCGATGAGTTCGTTGCCGACCCGGCCGACCAACTCGTCTTCCCAACGCGTCAAGGCCTTCTGCGAGAACGCCTTCGATACCAGCGAACGCAGCCGGCCGTGCACCGGTTCATCCATGCCCAGCATCACGCGCTCGCCGAGCACCGGACCGAACGCTGCGATGACACCCGACGACGAGAACGTCAAGTTGTCGCGCAGCATCTGCTGGGCGTCCTCGTAGCGATACACGATGAACACGGGCTTACCCGCTTCTCCCGGCATCGCGGACATGTCGATCCGCTGGATCGGTTCCTCGCGGCGAAGCCTGGCGAGCTCCGGGAATGGATCCCGGACATCTCCCGAGACGGCGTCGTCGAACGAGCCGAAGTCCTCCAGGTCGTCAAATAGCTGCGACAAAGCTGTCTCCTCCTAGCCGGCCGGGTAGGCGACGGACTTGATCTCGGTGTACTGCTCGAATCCGGCGATGCCGTTCTGGCGTCCGACTCCGCTGTTCTTGTAACCGCCGAACGGGGTGTCCGCGCCGTAACCTGCGGTGCCGTTGAGCCCGATGAACCCGGCGCGCAGCCGGCGCGCGACGGCAAGCGACCGCTCCAGCGAGCCCGACATGACGTTGCCTGCGAGCCCGTACGGGCTGTCGTTGGCGATCCGGACGGCGTCATCCTCGTCCTCGTACGGGATGACGACGAGAACCGGTCCGAAGATCTCCTCCTGCGCGATGGTCATCGAGTTGTCGACATCGGTGAAAAGGGTTGGGCTGACCCAGAAACCCTTTGCATACAGACCGAGAGCCGTCGGCGCCTGCGTACTGCCGACGAGCATCGTGGCACCTTCGTCGACGCCCTTCGCGATGTAGCCCAGGATGCGGGCTTGCTGTTTGGCTGAAATGACCGGGCCGCAGAGGGTTCCGGGATCCTGCGGATCGCCTGGGGTGATGTTCTCGTAGATCGCCTTCAGGATCGCCACGCCTTCGTCGTAACGGGAGCGCGGCAACAGCATTCGGGTGGGAGCTGCGCAGCCCTGCCCGGCGTGCAGCAACGGGCCGATACCGATCAAACATGCGGAGTTGAACGCTGTGTCATCCAAATCTTCCAGCACGATCGTCGCCGACTTGCCACCCAGTTCGAGGAACAGCCGCTTCATCGTCGCGGCACCTTTTTCCATGATTCGCCTACCCACGGCCGTGGAGCCGGTGAACGAGATCATGTCGACCTTGGGTGACAGGGTGAGTTCTTCGCCGACGAGGTGGTCCGATGCCGTCACGACATTCACCACACCCGCTGGGATGTCGGTGTTCTCGGCGATGAGCCGGCCGAGCCGCGTGGCATTGAACGGTGTGTCGGGCGCAGGCTTGAGCACCACGGTGTTACCCGTCGCCAGGGCCTGCCCCAGCTTGTTGACGGCGACCTCGAACGGGAAGTTCCACGGCACGATGGCACCGACCACGCCGACCGGCTCACGCCACACCTTGCGGGTGGTGTTCACCCCGGTGACGGAGACGACGGTATCGCCGAGATCGGTTTCCCACGGAAAGGTGTCGATCAGTCGGGCCGGGTATTTGAGCCCGTCGGCGAACGGAGCGTCGAGTTGGGGGCCGTGGGTCACGGCGCGCGGCGCACCGACTTCGGCGATGAGTTCCTCGCGCAGCGACTCCAGTTCGCCCTGGATCGCCTCGTGCAATTGTTCAAGGCACCGCTTGCGGAGTTGATGGTCGGTCGACCAGTCGGTCTCGTCGAACGACCGGCGGGCCGCGTCGATGGCCCGGTTCATGTCGGCCTTCGACGCGTCTGAAACCTCGCCGAGCACATCTTCATTCGCCGGGTTGATGTTGGCGAAGGCTCCTGACTCGCCCTCGACGAGCTTGCCGTCGATCAACATCCTCGCTTCGAAGTCAGTCATGGCCTGCACCCTCCCCTCGTAACGCGCCGAACCGTGGGATGCCCATCATCAGCCGGGTCACCTGGTGCAAACCCGCCGCGGGAAGCAAGCGGTTGGCGATCAACAACATTCGTGCGTCCGGGCCGACGGCGGTCTTGACGAAGGGTTTCGGACTCTCGAGGGCCTTGGCCAGACCCGCGGCGAATTTCTCGGGGGGCCGGGCCGCGCGCTTCATCATGGCCCGCCCCCGCTTGTCCATCGTGCGGTGGTGGCGGGCATAGGGCCCGTCGAGGTCACGGACGTCTGTCGTGCCCGCGTCGGTGATGATCTCCGTGTCGTAGGTACCGGTGACCAGAATGGTGACGCCGATCCCGAACGGCCCGACTTCACCGGCCATCGACTCCCCCCACCGTTCCAGCGCTCCCTTGACTGCCGAATATGGTGCGGTGGCCGGCATTCCACGAACCCCGGCAGCGCTGGAGATCAGCACGATGCGGCCCCGTCCGGCGTCTCGCATCGACGGCAGCAGCGCCTTGGTGAGCGCCACCGGGCCGAAGACGTTGGTCTCGAACATGCGCTCCCACAGATCCGGTGGCGTCTCCTCGACCATTCCGGCCGCGGAGATCCCGGCGTTGTGAACCACCGCATGTGGTGCCCCGAGGGTTTCGGTGACGCCCTTGGCCGCCGCGGCGATCGAAGCGGCGTCGGTGAGGTCGAGCTGGATGCCGATCAGCCGGTCGTCGTCGTTCCCTGCCCCGGTTGCTTCCCGCAGCAGTGTCATTCCGCGGTCCGGCGTGCGCATCGCAGCCACCACGCGCCACCCCTCGCGATAAAGGTGCGTGGCCGAAGCGAAGCCGAGCCCACGGGACGCACCTGTGATCAGGACCGTTCTATGCTCTTCGCGCAAGCGCTCATCGGTCCGCTCAGTCATGCTGGTTCCCCGTTGCGCACCGATCGCTCTTCGAACCCAGCTCGACGTCGAGGTTGCGGGACGGTCCCTGCTGCCAGGTGGACCACTTGCCCACCGAGTACGGCCCCTCGGCACCGTTCGCCCGGTAGTAGCCCTGGGGGTCATAGATCTTGGCCTCGGGATATGGCCACGGGCAGGCGACCGAGGTGGCGAGCCCGCTGGCCTTGATCGCCCAGAACCAGCCACCGTAGGCGAAGTACGAGACGTTGATGATCGCGAACATCACCAGGAACGTGCCGAGTACGGGCTTCGTCGGGAAGAGCCTCGCCTTCGCAGCGAGCTTCTCGGCCACCGACTTTCCCGTGTCGTCGCGATAAACGAGGATGGCCGCCGGGATCATCACGAACGTCACCGAGAGCGATTCCCAGATGAGTGGGAACTGAAAGGTGCTGCCGGGGAACAACGTTCCGAACGGAATCGCCTGCGAGTAGATGTAGAGTCCGGTCCGCACCAGGCTGACTTCCAGTATGGCGTCGAAGATGAACCCGATCACCAGCACCAGGGCGCCCAGGCTGACCAGCGGGTGTCGGGTAACGAACGCTTCAGGGCCGCGCTTGGCCTGCAGCTTGCGAAGAATCCAGATCGCCGGGAAGTACGGTCCGAAGTAGAACAATACGTAGCCGAACACGATGAACGGTTCCACCGTCGGCGACATCATGATCAGGTACCAGTTCTCTGGCCAGTGCAGCAGCATCGGGTTGTACACCGCGTACGGCGACCAGTTCATGATCGGGTCCTGCCAGACGATCAGCGTCGTGCACAGGACCATCAGCAGTACCGGACTGCCGGGGTTTTTCCGCCAGCCGACAATGAACATGACGGTGAACGCCACGACGATGATCACGGCACCCACCTGCGGGATGATCTGCCAGTGGTCGAACGCGGTCAGGAACGCGACGGGACGTGGCCGCCCCTCGACGTTCGGGTTGGCCACCCGCGGGTCGACGTCCGTCCGCCCGACCGCGACGAACAGGCCGAGAAAGCCGAGCCAGGCGAGCAGCGCCACGACCCGGCCCCAGTTCGGCCCTTTGCGCGGCGGCGGCTTGACCTGTGTGTCAGGCGGTAGGGATTCCCTGGTAGTCATGTCATTCCGCCCCGAACCGGTCGACGAGGTGCGAGTTGATGCCGTCGGCATCGAGGGTCCGCGCGACCAGATATCCCGGCCCCATCCATGCGCGTCGCGTCCACTTCCCCAGGGACACCCGGGTTCCCGGCGCGCCGGACGCCGCGGGCATCATCTTCACGCGCTCGAGCGCTTCTTTGACCCCGCGCGGGCTCAACGGATGCGCGTCGGTGAAGGCTCGCACCAGCGTGGCCGCCACGTCGTGGTTGACCACCGAAACGCAGTACTCGGGGCGACTCCCGTTGTACCGCTTCGCATACCGGTCCAGCCAGGCCTGCCCGACGGCATTTCCCTCGTCGTACTGATCGACCCCGACCCAACCCAGAAGCGCGTTCCACATGATCGGATTGACCCACGCGTTCTGGAACGCGGTGGTGGTGAAGCGCGGGGGGTCCCAGTTGACGGCCTCAAGTGCGGGATTGATGAAGACAATGCCAAAACCGAAACCGAGGTGCACGATCGCCTCTGCCTTCGCCTCGTGCAGCGTGCTCACCGCGGCGTTGATGTCCTGGGCGGTCTGCGCGATCGCGGCTTCGGCGACAATCCGAATACCCTTGCGGGCACATGCAGTTCGTAGATTCTTCAGATAGCTGTCACCGATGAGGTTCTGCTCCACCAGGACGCCGATCTCGGTCAGGCCCCGCTTCGAGATCAGATCCGCCAGGAAGATGGGTTCGTCGGTCATCGATCCCTGGGGGAAGGCGAACGTCCACTCGCCGAGCCAGTCGTCGGTCCCGGTAACGCTGATTGCGGGCACCTTGAAGCGCTCCTCGATCGCTTCCCGCAGTGGTACGCAGTTGTCGGTGATGTTCGGCCCGAACACCACCAGGCAACCCTCGTCGACAAGCTCACCGAAGGCGTCGATCACTGCCTTGACCGATCCCTTCGGCAGCCCTTCCACCTCGCGGTAGATCATCTGCACCGGGCGATCCATCAGGCCCTGCTCAACTGCCTCCTCGAACACCAGCTCAAACGTCTGGGTGAACGAGGCCATCAGTTCTTCCGGGAAACCCGGCGGCAAGGTGAAATCCATCAAATAGCCGACTTTGATGGGCTGCGCAGTGCTCTCGTACGACATCTGACCTCCATGTTTCGGCACTCATCGCGAGGGCGCCGTGGGCAGACCTAATATTTGTTCAGACACTAATGGCGGCCGGACCCACCGTCAATCACCCGATGCGGATCCGCCCAGGTAGACGTCGATCAACTCGTGCAGACCGCGACCTACCGCAACGTCATCGGTGAGCGGTCCCGCGATCGCCACCCTTGCCGCTACCGCGACCGGCAGGCCTTCGGCGATGAGTCGTCCCGCCGCGATCAACACGCGGGTCGATGCGACCTCACGCAGGCCGCCGGTCTCCAGGCGCCGGATCGCCTGGCCGAACCGCACCAACTCGACAGCCGTGGCATGATCCACGCCCGCTTCGTGGGCGATGATCCCCTCTTCGACATCGGGATCCGGAAAACCGAACTCGATGGCCACCATCCGCTGACGCGTCGAGTCCTTCAGGTCTTTGAGCACACTCTGGTAGCCCGGATTGTAGGACATGACCAGACCGAATCCCGGTGCCGCATCGAGCGTGATGCCGAGCCGTTCGATGGGCAACTGGCGCCGGTAGTCGGACAGTGGGTGCAGCACCACCGTGGTGTCCTGCCGAGCTTCGACTACCTCGTCCAGGTAGCAGATCGCACCTTCCCGCACAGCGCGGGTCAGCGGCCCGTCCACCCACACCGTCTCGTCGCCGCGTAGCAGATACCGACCCACAAGGTCGGCGGTGGTGAGGTCGTCGTGACAGGAGACGGTGATCAGCGGGCGCCCGAGATCGTGAGCCATCGCCTCGACGAAGCGCGTCTTACCGCACCCCGTCGGCCCCTTCAAGACTAGCGAAAGGCCCTGGCGGTACGCCGCCTTGAACACTATCTCCTCGTTGCCGACCGGTCGGTAATAGGGACGTGCACTCAGGGCCTGCGAACTGGCGCCGTTCTGGTGAGCGAGCCCGGACTCGTTGGCCATCAACACACCTTTCGTCGTAGCCGCGACGCTGCGGTACGGAAGTGAGCCTATCGTGGAACAGATGTTTGTTTCAACCATTCTTCACAACGCGCCTGCTCATATCGGATCAGACCCAATGACATTCTGGGACTTGACATTACGACACTCGGCGACGAACCTCACCGGAACGAATCGCGGAGCGGAACACCGGCCCGATCACGCCGGCGAGCTGATCGGGACTGGCGATGGTGGCGTGAGCGGCACTCCCGAACACCCGACGCAACGACTCCACGTCGGTGCTGGCGCCGATGGTCAGACACACGCAACCCGTCCCCCGACGCCGAGCCTCGGTCAAGGCGCGTCGGGCGTCGGCAGCACCGTAGGCGCGCTCGTAACCATGGTCGTAGGCCAGTCCGTCGGACAGCACGACCAGTAGCCGCCGCGAGGTGCCACCACGCTCCTCCAAGACCGCCGAGCCGTGCCGGATCGCCGCTCCGAGACGCGAATACGCGCCCGGCTCAAGGCTGTTCAGTCGCCGGAACACCTGTGCATCCAGGTGGTCGTCGAACCGTTTCACCGGAACCATCGTCACCGCCGACCGACCCTGGGAGTAGTAGGCGTACAGCGACACCCGGTCACCCAGGTCGTGAAGCGCCACCATCAGATGGGCCACTGCCGTCCGCTGTTGCTGATGCACCGTGCGCCCGACGGTGCCCGGCTCAGCGGCCGAACCGGAGATGTCCAACAGCAAAAGCACCGACAGGTCCCGCCGGCGACGCAGACTGTCCAGGTAGACGGCCTCGTCGGGCACCGATCCGGCCCGAACTTCGACCCGGGCCTCCAGCGCGGCGTCGATGTCGATGTCGTCGCCCTGCGGTTGCCGATGACGCCGATGCAGTCCCATGCCAAGACGCGCCAGGGGGCGCCGCACGCTGATCGCGTCCTCGATCTGCTGGGTCGCGTGCGGCTTGATCTGCGGGTCAGCCTCGCGGACGGTGCACCAGTCGAGTCGATAGACGCGGCGTTCGGCGTTCCATTCCGGATACTTCACCCCGTCGGTCTTGACGTCGACGATTTCCTCCGACGACACCGTGGCGAGCGAGGAGACCGCGTGCACCCCACGTTTCGTCGAGTTGGTTCGATGTGTCGGCGAATCGGCACCCGGCGGCCCCCCACTGCTGCCACCTGTCTTGCGGGACGACGACAAGAGCTTCTTGAGCCATTTTCCAATGGCTCCACCCCCGCCGACCGGGCTGGAGAACAGATCGGGGTCATCAGAGTCGTCGACGTCGTCTTCATCGAGTTCCTCGAGCTCCTGCTTCTCATCGCGCCGCGGCACATGTGCCACCGACCGCTCATCTACAGGCTTGGCCGCTGCGCACGCCGCCAGGACCTTCCTGGCCTGGATCGCACCGAATCCCGTCGGCGGATCGGGTAACGCACCCTTGCCGCTCGCCATCACCAGGGACGCTGCGGGTGAATCGCTGCCCTCGCAGACCCTCGGGTCCGCGAGGGCGCCAAGGAAATTCGGCAGGAGTGCGCGGTTGACCAACAGCGCGCGGTGTCCCTCGACGGCCAGATAGCGGCCGGCCAACCGCCGATGACGGACCAGGGCTCCGAGCACATCAGGGTCCAGGCTGCCTGCCGCGATCAGTGATGCCTGCACGGCCACCGATTCGAGCTGCGTACGCGGGGACGCCGACGGATCGACGAACACGGTCTTGCCATCGGTCCACGGCACGGCCCCCGGGGCGGCCGCCGTCACCGCAACCGGACGAGCTGCGAGGGCGGACGCCAGCATGCCCAGCCCGGCGAACCGGCCGTCGTCGTCACCGCCACCGGGCACTTTCCACCTCCGCACCCCGTTGACCAAATATCTGTTCCACCGTAGAGTTCGGGCCGACCGGAGTCAATCAACCGACCCGGAACATCAACTGGCAAGGGCTACAAAGTGATCGACTTCGACGACCAGGTCGCCGTGGTGACCGGTGCCGGCCGCGGCCTCGGCCGGATATACGCTCTCGAGCTGGCACGGCACGGCGCCGCAGTGGTGGTCAACGATCTGGGCGGGTCCATGTCTGGCGACGGTTCGGACGTCGCGGTGGCCGATCAGGTTGTCGACGAAATCGTCGGCTCCGGCGGTACCGCGGTGGCGTCCTACGATTCGGTCGACAGCCCCGAAGGTGGCGAGGCGATCGTGCGCACCGCCGTCGAACAGTTCGGTCGGCTCGACGTAGTGATCAGCAACGCGGGCATCTTCAACAGCGTCCCGTTCGACGAGCTCTCCCCCGAAGACTGGCGTCGCATGCTGCGAGTGCACCTCGACGGCGGCTTCTACCTGTCCCAGCCTGCGTTCCGGGTCATGAAGAACCAGGGCTACGGCCGGTTCGTGTTCATCGCCTCGTCGGCAGGGATGTTCGGCCAGCACCTCGAAGCCCATTACGCTGCAGCCAAGGCCGGCCTGGTCGGCCTCGCCAATGTGATCGCGCTCGAGGGCGCACCGCACGGAATCCTGGCCAACACCGTACTGCCGTTCGGCATCTCGAGGATGGTCACCGAGACCCTCGGCGATCCGAAAGCGCTTGAGGGCAACGGCTTCTTCAAGGCGATCCGGCCTGAGCTGGTGGCACCCTTGGTGGTGTACCTGGCCAGCCGTGACTGCGAGTTCAGCCATCAGAACTTCTCTGCCTGCGCCGGACGGTTCGCCCGGGTGTTCGTCGGGCTGGGTGAGGGCTGGCTGGCACCCACCGGCAGCAACCCGACCGCCGACGATGTCGCCGCTCATCTGCCGGAAGTGGCTGCGACAGAGCCGTTCACAGTGCCGGGGTCGATCTACGACGAGGTATTCGCGGTTACCGAGCGGCTCGGCGTCACCGGGTGAGTCCGGCGACAGCGTTGCCGTCGGCACGTTCGGCGCAAGGCCCGGAACCCGGCCGTGCAGGGCCTACCGGCGTCTTTGGCTTCACGGGATCCCCGGCGCACCAGCGCTGTTCTGGTAGCCTCTAACCAAATATTGGGTCGGAAACCCAAATCGTATGACGGGAGCCAGCAATCATCGTGGAGCCGCTGTGGGCCGTCCCCAGGTAACCCCTGGGGAGCGCAAGACGCTCAAGCGCACCCCAGGTCGCGCAACCGAACCCGGCACCGTAGCGGAGGATCGTACGCGCCGGACCGAGATCCTCGAGACCGCCGCCACGTTGATCGCCACGTCGGGCCTGCGCACATCGCTGCAGGAGATCGCGGACGCGGCAGGCATTCTGCCGGGCAGCCTGTACCACCATTTCGAATCCAAAGAAGCCATCCTGGTGGAATTGCTCGAGCGGTATCACGAAGACCTCGACCGCATCGCCGAGCACGCCCAGCGCCGGTTGGACGGCCCCGATCCGGCATCGCCGTTCGACCGGATCGCCGAGCTCGGCTCGGATATCGCGCGATGCGCCGTCGCACACCGTGCCGCTCTTCAGATGTCGTTCTACGAGAGCCCGAGTTCCAACCCCGACCTCGTCGCGCTGGCACAGCGCCGCCCGACGGCGACGCTGGATGCCATGCAGCAGACGCTGCGAGCCGCCCGATGGGCCGGCTACCTGCGCTCGGATATCGATCTGGCCGTTCTGGCCGACCGGATCTGCCAGACCATGCTGCAGGTCGGCCTCGACGTCATGCGCCACAACGCCGCACCGGAGAAGGTCGCCACCCTGCTGTGCCGGATTCTGCTGGAAGGCTTGGCCACCGGCCGGCCCACCGACACCGAACTCGACAGGTCCGTCCCGTTCATCGCGGCCGACGCCGTGGTGCGGACCTGGATCGAGGAGGCCGCCTCCGAGGCCGATGACAAGACCGCCCATATCCGCGCGGTAGCGCGGGCGGAGTTCGGCCGGCGGGGCTATGAGGGCACGACCGTGCGCGACATCGCCTCCGCGGCAGGCATGGGTACCGGCACCGTGTACCGGCTGATCGGGTCGAAGGACGAACTGCTGGCGGCGATCATGCAGTCCTTCGGGGAGAAGATCGCCGTGGGCTGGACCGAAGTCCTCGGATCCGAGGGCACCACGATCGAAAAGCTCGACGCGCTGAGCTGGATCCACACCAACGCGCTGGACCAGTTCGGAGACGAGTTCAGGATCCAGCTCGCATGGATGCGCCAGTCCCCGCCGGACACCCCCAACCCCGGCTGGTTGTTCACGCAGCGCGTCAAACAGGTCAAGTCACTTCTCGCCGCAGGGATCAGGGCCGGCGAGATCAGCATCGACAGTCCGTCGAACGAGATGCTGGCCCGGTCCGTGATCTGTGTGGGCTGGATCCCCGAGAACATCCTGCGGCAGTTGGGTACCCGGGCGGCGCAGATCCATGTGCGCGATACGAGCCTGCGCGGTGTCGTCGCGCGCTGACTGTGGGCTAGTCGAAGGCGTGTCGCGGCAACGTATTCGGTATGTCGAGTGAGCTCAACAATCCTGCGGGTGCGTCGACGACGTAGGGAATCGCATTGACCACCCGCATCGCGGTGGCCGCCATTGCCGCCTGCCCGGCACCGTGTCCCTCGGCCTCCCCCAGGTTCATCACGCAGTGGATGTCGGGATCTCCCTCGATGTCCACCCGGTAGGTGGCGTCGAATTCTGATGCCGGCCAATCGGGTGCAACGTCGCGCGACATCCGGATGATGTGCTCGATCACGATGGCCTCCCGGCCGTTCACCATGCCGACAGCGCGTGTGCATACTGCACCACAGGTTCCCGCCGGGATAGTGCCGAAAGCGACCTCGATGTCACGCTCGGTGATCTGGCGATCCAGCGAGCCGCGAATCTCGGACACCTCCGCCCCGAACGCATCGGCCATCAGATAGATCGGCGCCTTCCAGGCCATCTCGATGAAGCCGGGGGTCTTCAGCATCGGTTCGAAATCCAGTGGACGCCCGAAACCCATTCCGTCCATCATCACGTCGGCCACCGGATAGTGGTCGTTGAGGGACACCTCGGCCACCGTGACGCGGTCGATCTTCTTCGACTGGGTTGCCAGCATGAGTGCCAGTTCGTCCGAGGCGAACCCGGGAAATACGCCCGACGCATAGAACGACGAGTTCCCGGCCTTGGCCGCGGCTTCCAGCTGATCTCGCCATTCTGCGGAGTAGTACGCCGGCGGGTACACCAGTGCCGTCGAAGTCGTTGACACTACGTTGATTCCGGCGTTCAGCAGTCGCAGATAGTCCGGCACCGCGCCGGCGTCGCGGTCCGGGCCGCTCGCCGCGTACACCACGCAGTCGGGAGACAACGCGATCAGCGCATCGGCATCGCCGGTGGCGGTGACCCCGAGCGGCGCCCGTCCGGCCAGCTCACCCGCGTCCCGGCCGACCTTCGCCGCCGAGTGCACCCAGACGCCGACCAGTTCGAGATCCGGGCGCTGGGCGACTGCGTCGATCGCGATCGACCCGACACCGCCGGTTGCCCAGACGACGGTCCGCAAGGGTGTCGGCATTCTCGACTCCTTCGTAGTCGGGTCATGTGGATTGGGCGGCCGCGGCTGCCCGCTCGAGGTACGGCCAGGCGACATCCGGCGGCAGCCCGCCGCACAGCGGCAGCAGCGGCAGTGACCTGCCGTCCCGGAGGTAGCCAGCGGCCTCGTCGATGGTCAGGATTCGATACGGCCCGTCGGCTTGCCGCAGCGCCGCCACATCGTCGGCTCGGGAGATGCTGGCGACCGTATCGTCACCGTGTCGGTAGGACGCCGCGGTGCGTGCATCATGAAGAAGGTAGGGACCCAACTCATCCCACGCCCGGTCCGGGTCGTCGGCCACGAATATCGCGGTGGGCGTATTCGGTACCGGGAACTGGATCACGCCGGGTTCGTGGCCGTTGGCTCGACATTCGGCCTCGTAGAACTCCTTGAGCCCGGGGGTGGCCGTCTGCGAGATGAACCCGAGGCCGTGCCGTGCCGCGCGTCGCGCTGCGACCCGGCTACCGCCCGCGATCAGAAGGTACGGTCCGGACGGACTTGCGCACATGGGCGTCACCGTGATGCATCGGCCGTCGTAATCGACGGTCTCCCCCGCCAGCAGTCGTAGCAGCAGCGCCAGCTTCTCGTCGGCCAGCTTGCCGCGAATGCTCATGTCCACGCCGAAATGCTCGTATTCCTCGGTACGGTGTCCGATCCCAAACGCACAGGAGACCCGACCCCGGCTGATGATGTCCAGCGCACAAATCTCCTCGGCGAGGCGCACCGGATCCCAGAACGGAATCGGTACGGCGGCAAGCAGAATCGCCAGACTGCTGGTGCGGGCCGCGATCGCCGAGGCGAGGATATGCGGCGCCGCCAGATGCCCGTCGGCGGTGCCGTGATGCTCTGACAGCACCGCCATCACCGCGCCGCGGGTTTCGGCCCAGGCGCACATGTCGATCGCGGCGCCGTAGAGCTCGGTCGCCGGAGTATGTGGAGCACGCATATCGAAGCGCAGCGTGAACATCACGCCGACTGTAACCTAAGTTTTGTTCCGCGTCACTGGTGCGAATCGATCACCTCGCATTTGTCACGCTGGAGTGACTCCCGGGCTCGAAAGCCACTCCAGCGTGACAGCGCAGGTATGACGACGCGAATTTGCGCCATGCGCCTCAGCGGCGGGGCAACCCCAGCACCTGGGTGGCGATGATGTTGCGCTGAATCTCCGAAGTCCCACCGGCGATGGTGCCGCCGAAACTCCTTGCATAGCGCTCGAACCAGCTCGCGAAGTAGTGGTCGAGATTCATGTGCTCGTACGGGCCCGACGTGGTGGGGTGGATCAACCCGTCGGGGCCGGCCGCGGTCAGCGCGTTCTCGAACGCATTGCGCTCGGCCTCGGAACCGAAGAGCTTGAGCACCGACACAGAGGCGGTGTCCGCTTCGCCACGTGAGGCCTTGGCCAGCGCCGCAGATCCCATGGCGCGCAAGGCCTGATAGTCCATGATCGTAGTGGCGTACTGGTCGCGCTCCAGCTCGGTCTTGGGCTGGAAGTCGGCCAGCATGTTGTCGATCCGGTCGGCGAAACCGAGCCACATCATGGTGCGCTCGTGACCGAGCGATCCGTTGGCCACTCCCCAGCCGCCGTTGAGCGGACCGACCAAGTTCTCGGCCGGCACCCGGGCGTCTGTGAAGAAGACCTCGTTGAAGTCGAGGTTCTCCTCGCCCGTCATGTCGGCGAACGGCCGGCACACCACCCCGGGGGTGTCCGTCGGGATGATCAGCACGCTGATTCCCTTGTGCTTCGGCGCATCCGGGTCGGTACGCACGAACGTCAGCAAGAAATCGGCGTCGTGCGCGCCCGAGGTCCAGACCTTCTGTCCGTTGACGACGAAATGGTCACCATCGAGGACAGCCCGGGTGCGCAACGACGCGAGGTCAGAACCCGCACTCGGCTCGCTCATCCCCAGTGAGGCAGTCTTCTCACCGCGCAGCACCGGTACCGCCCAGCGGTGCTTCTGCTCGTCGGAGCCAAATGTCAGCAGTGATGCCGCAATGATGTTGACGCCCTGCGGGTTGAAGCTGTGGTAGATCCGGCGACGGCACAGCTCGTCGAGGTGGACGAAGGTCTGCACCACCGAAGCGTTGCGTCCACCGAACTCAGGCGGCTGGGCCGGAAGCAAATAGCCGTTGTCGAAGAGCAGCCGCTGCCAATCGCGGGCCCATTGCGGCATGTGCGAGACCGAACGGGGCCGCTCCAAGGTGTCGGCCTCCGACGGCAGGTTCGCATCGAGGAACGCGGAGAACTCGGCGCGGAACTCCTCGACGTCGGAATCGTATGTCAGCTGCATTTACAGTCCCCTGTAGGTCGTGCGGTACTCAGCGGCGATCACGCCTCGGTGCTCGGCAGCGCCGCCCAGCAGCAGCTCGCCGGCCTTGGCCCGCTTGAGCGCAAACTGCACGTCGTTCTCCCATGTGAAACCCATCCCACCGAACAACTGCACACCGTGGCGGAACACCACGGTCTGGCACTCCCCGGCGGCCGCCTTGGCCATCCTCGCCGCCAGTCGACGGCGCGGGTCATCGGCGGCGATGGTCAGTGCGGCGAAATACGCCAGCGCGCGGGCCCGCTCAATCGCCACGTGCATGTCGACAGCCTTGTGCTGCACGGCCTGGAAAGACCCGATCGCCACCCCGAACTGCTGCCGCTGCTTCACATGGTCGAGCACGAGGTCGAGCGCCCGCTGACAGGCGCCGACCATGGTGATGGCCATCCCGGTCAGAGCCAGATGGTGTGCCTTCTCGATGTCGACGTGCAGGCGGTCCGTGTCATCGACAAGAACGTTGTCGAATGACACCTCGGCCACGTGCAACACCGGATCGAACACCGCGCTGCGCTTGGCGGAAACCTGAGCCCCGTCGACCAGGAACACACCACCGTCGGTCACCACGGCGAGGTTCTGGGCGCGGTCGCCGTCGAGGACGTGATGGGCGGTTCCCGTCAGCACCCAGCCGGTGGCATCCCGGTTGGCCGCCACACCGCGGTAGACCGCAGTGCCGGCCCGAGCCGCGTCGAAGCGATCCCCCGCCAGAGGTGCGTATTGCGTCATGGTCGCCAGGTAGGGAGTCAGATCGGTGGCCCGACCGAGTTCTTCGAGCACGATCGCCAACTCGACGGCGTTCTCCGAGTCGGTGAGCTCGGTCCAGCCCTGGTCGATGTAGCTCTGCCACAGCGGTGTCGGATCGACACCCTGCTCGGCCACCTCACGGACCAGCGTGGCCGGGCACTGTTTGGTCACCGCATCGCGCACGGTTTCCTGCCATAGCCGCTGATCGGCATCGAATTCGAGTAGCACCCGCCGCCTCCTGCTGCACTGTCACGTCCGGACGAGAATATCATTCTCTTTCTATGTTGTGACATTCTCCTCTGGCAAGTGGCCGTTCTCGGAAACCCACCGCTAGGCGACCGACCAGCACCGCAGCTACCTGCACGTAAGCCCTGCCGTCATCCGAGAACTATGTTCTTGCAATAGAAGAATATGGATCTAGACTGGCGATACGGTCCGGCGTGAAAAGCACGTCGCCCATCGCGGTGTGCACAGCTCGTTTCCGGACGGAACATCGGAGGACAGTCTTGGCGATCAACAACCCTGCACAACCTGGCAGTGCGCGAACGCCGGTTATCGACGCGAGCGTGCATGTCTTCTTCGGTTCGAACAAAGACCTGCGGCAGAACTTCCTGAAAGAGCCGTTCGCCAGTCGCGGCTTCCCCGATTACGAGATGAACTGGTACGGCGCACCCGGTGGCGAGTACGCCAAGGGCACCAAGGGGCCCGATCGCCAGTACCCGGGCTCCGATCCCGACATCGCCGCGCAGCATCTGTTCATCGACCGCGGCGTCGACATCGCGGTTCTGCACCCGATGACCCGCGGCATCATGCCCGACCGTCACCTCGGAACCGCTCTGGCGGCCGCGCACAACGCGATGATGGTGACCCGCTGGCTTGAGCACCCCGAGCACGGTGAGCGGTTCCGCGGCACCATCCGGGTCAACCCGGACGACATCGTCGGCGCCTTGCGCGAGATCGACAAGTACAAGGACCACCCGCGCGTGGTGCAGATCGGCATCCCGATGCAGTCGCGCGAACTGTATGGCAAGCCGCAGTTCTGGCCGTTGTGGGACGCGGCCGCCGCCGCCGGTCTGCCGGTGGCGGTGCACATCGAGGGCGGGGCGGGTATCCAGTTCGCGCCCACCCCGTCGGGCAAGACCAGGACCTATGAGCAGTACCTGGGTTTCATGGCGCTCAACTACATCTATCACCTGATGAACATGATCGCCGAGGGCGTGTTCGAGCGGACGCCGACACTGAAGTTCGTCTGGGCCGACGGCGCCGCAGATCTGTTGACCCCGTTCATGTGGCGGATGGACTGCTTCGGCCGTCCCCACCTCGAGCAGACCCCGTGGGCGCCCAAGATGCCCAGCGACTATCTGCCCGGCCACGTCTACTTCGTTCAGGGCGCCCTCGACGGGCCCGGCGACACCGAGTTCGCCGGCGAGTGGTTGAGCTTCACCGGTAAGGAAGACATGGTGATGTACGGCTCCAGCTATCCACACTGGCAGCTCAACGAACCGGAGATCCCGAGTGCGTTCAGCCCCGAACAACGCGACAAGTTGTTGTGGCGCAACGCCGCAGAGCTTTACGGGCTAGAGGATGCGGTTGCATCCGGTTCGGCGTCCGCAGTTGCGGCGCAGTAGGTATTCGAGGGAGGCACAGCACAGATGACCGTCACAACCAACCCCCGGGTGCCTGCAGCCGAGCGGATTGCAGTCCGGTGCGTCGACTCCGACGTACACCCCATGCCGCGCCGCGGTGAGCTGATCGAGTACATCCCCGAGCCATGGCGCAGTAAGTATTTCCTGAGCCACAAGGTCGGCGAGCAGATCTACTACGACGCGCCGGATTACGCACACGCCTATGCCATGCGAGTGGACGCTTTCCCTCCCGACGGTGAATTCGCCTGCAGCGATCCGGATATGGCGCTGCGTCAGCTCATCATGGAGGCCGGCTCCGACATCGCCATCCTCGAACCAACACACTCCGAGCACCGACTGGGCGAGGCCACCGCGGCCTACTGCACCGCGGTCAACCTATGGCTGGCCAATCACTGGCTGGATGGTCACAACAACTGGCACGAGCGCTGGCGGGGGTCCATCTGTGTCGCCATCGAGGAGCCGCAGACCGCGGTGGCCGAGATCGAGCAGTGGGCCGAACACCCCTATATGGCCCAGGTTCTGATGAAGGCTGAGCCCCGCCCGTCGTGGGGTGACCCGAAGTACGACCCGATCTGGGCCGCAGCGACCAAGCACGACATCACGGTGAGCTGCCACCTGTCCCGCGGCGAGTACGAGACGCTGCCGACACCGCCGGTGGGGCTGCCCAGCTACAACCACGACTTCATGGTCAGCTACTCGCTGTTGGCGGCCAACCAGGTGATGAGCCTGATCTTCGACGGGGTTTTCGACCGGTTCCCGACGCTGCGCATCGTGTTCGTCGAGCATGCATTCACCTGGATCCTGCCGCTGATGTGGCGGATGGATGCCATCTACGCAGCCCGCAAGGGTTGGATGGACATCAAGCGCAAGCCCAGTGAATACGTCAAGGACCACATCAAGTTCACCACCCAGCCGCTGGATTACCCCGAGGACAAGACCGAACTGTCCCGGGCATTCGAGTGGATGGAGTGCGAGAAGATCCTGCTGTATTCCAGCGATTACCCGCACTGGACGTTCGACGACCCGCGCTGGCTGGTCAAGCATCTGCCCGAGCACGCCCGCGAGCCCATCATGTTCCGCAACGGCATCCAGACCTACAAGTTGCCCGAGACTGTTCCGGTCCTCGAGGGACAGGCCCGGGTGTTCTGATGATTCCGGAGGGCAGAAGCGAAGCGACCGGGGAATCTGTGCAGCAGCCCGAGAAGCGCCCCCGACTCGCGCAGGGACGCGAGCATGTCGTCGCCACCGTCGACGAAATCCCGCCGGGCACGCACAAACTCGTACCGATCGGCCGTCACGGCGTCGGCGTGTACAACGTCAACGGCACGTTCTATGCCATCGCCAACTACTGCCCCCACGAGGGTGGTCCGCTGTGCTCGGGGCGCGCCCGGGGCCGCACTGTGGTCGACGAGAAGGTGCCCGGCGACGCGGTGATGGTGCGCGACAAGGAGTACATCTACTGCCCCTGGCACCAATGGGGTTTCGAGTTGGCAACCGGCACCACCGCGGTGAAGCCGGAATGGAGTATCCGTACCTACCCGGTCCGTGTGGTTGGAGATGATGTGTTGGTGATGGCATGAGCGAGCTTGCGAGCGAATCAACGGATCTGGCGGTGACTCGTCCACTCAAGCCGGGCGAGAAGACCATGGAGGTCAACGGCGGCAACGTCGTCTACGAAATTCTTGGCGACAAGGGCGATTTCATCGCGCTGACTCCCGGCGGCCGGTTCAGCAAGGACATTCCGGGCCTGCGGCCGTTGGCCGAGGCCCTCGTCGAGGGCGGCTACCGGGTGCTGCTGTGGGACCGGCCGAACTGCGGCAGGTCGGACGTGCAGTTCTACGGGCAGAGCGAATCGCACATGCGGGCCGAGACGCTGTACCACCTGATCACCGGCCTGGACATCGGGCCGTGCTTCATCCTCGGTGGCTCCGGTGGTGCGCGGGACTCGATGCTGACCACCATGCTTTATCCCGAGATCGTGCGAAAGCTGGTGGTGTGGAACATCGTCGGCGGGGTGTACGGGTCGTTCGTACTCGGCGGCCACTACGTGACTCCGAGCATCCTGGCCGTGCGCGGGCTCGGGATCGAGGGGCTGCTGAACGTGCCGGAATGGCGTGAGCGGATCGCCGAAAACCCGGCCAACAGACAACGCCTGCTCGACCTCGACGCCGACGAGTTCCTCAAGGTCATGCTGCGCTGGCTCAACGCGTTCGTGTCGAAACCCGGACAGACCATTCCAGGTGTTCCCGACGAGATGTTCGACAACATCACCGTGCCCACCCTGATCATTCGTGGTGGCGAGAACGACTGGGATCATCCCAAGCGCACCTCGCTTGAAGTGAGTTGTCTGATCAAGGGTTCCGAGCTGATCGATCCCCCCTGGCCCGAGGACGCCTGGGAGCGTGCGGGCGAGAGGTTCGCCCAAAGCGGCGGTAAGACGTTCTGCCTGTTCGATACCTGGGTGCAAGCTGCGCCGGCGATCATCGACTTCCTGAGGTCCTCGTGACGCCGGTGCCGCCGTACCGTCACACCGTCCGGATGTGCACCTCGCAGTTCAACGAAGCCTCGAGAGCGGTGTGGACGCGGCTTTCCGGGATGCGGGCCAGATCGGCTTTGTCCAGGGTCACCGTCACGACATCCCAGCCTTCACCATCGACCGATCGAACGATGTCGCCCGACAAGCCGAACCCGGCAAGCACACCCCGGACATCCTCATCGGTGCCGCGGCTGACGAATGTGACCACCCCGGCCGCGGGACTGGTGCCAAAGGCCTTGGCGCACAGCTCCATCGCGATGGCCTGTAACTCTGGTGCGTCGTTGCCGGCGATCAGCACCTCGACCTCGCGGCGATGGGCGGGCAGTTCGGCGAGCTGGTTGTCCAGCACCTCGGCGCCCCGGTCTCCCAGCAACTCACGAAGCGTTGCCATGCCGTCGGACAGCTGTTCCGCGCCGAGCTCACCAGCCGGGTCGACTCCGACGCGCACCACCGCAGTTCTCATGCCGGTAAGCCTAACCGGGGACGGGATGTAACCATGACAGCCGAACTCAGCGTCGCGGTATGGCCGGGAATCACCCCGCGTCTGCTCCGCGACCGGCCGGAGAGCTTAGTGGAGTACCAGCAGTCCGGAGGCTATGGTGCCCTTGCCGATCCAGATCACCTACTGGCCGAGGTGCACGCCAGCGGGCTGCTGGGCCGGGGTGGCGCGGCCTTTCCGTTGGCGGTGAAACTGCAGACGGTGCGCGCCAACGGGCGGGACGCGTCGGGCACGGTAGTGATCGCCAACGGCGAAGAGGGCGAGCCGGCCTCGATCAAAGATCGCTGGTTGCTGCGCAACCGCCCACATGTCGTGCTGGACGGTCTCCGGCTCGCTGCCGGGATTGTCGGCGCCGACCGCGCCGTGGTGTACGTATCGGATTCGGCGGCAGCCGACAGTGTTGAGCTGGCGCTCGACGAAAGCCCGCGTGAACGGGACGGTGTGATAATCGAATTACTCACCGTCGCACCGGGTTACGTCGCTGGCGAGGAAACTGCGGCGGTGCACGTGGTCAACGGCGGACCGGCCAAGCCGACCGACAAACCCCCACGCCCTTTCGAGGAAGGGGTGGACGGGAAGCCGACACTGATCAGCAATGTCGAGACGCTGGCCCACCTGGCCTACCTCCACCAGCACGGCGCGAGGGCGTTCCGGGAGTTGGGCACCGAGGCTTCACCGGGAACCTTCCTGGCCACGATCACCGGTGCCGGACGAGCACCCGCACTGTACGAATTGCCGCACGGTATCGCGTTCGCGGATCTGCTGACACTGCACGGGGTATCCCCCGACAACGTCCGCGGAGCCTTGATGGGTGGGTACTTCGCCGGGCTGGTCAACCGCGACATCGTGGGAGCCACACTGGATCACGAGTCAGTGCGGGCGTTGAACAGCGGGCTGGGCTGCGGCGCGATCGGCATCCTCACGGACGAGTGTCCGGTGGCGGTCGCCGCGTCGGTGCTGGCCTACTTCGACCGCGAGAACGCCGGCCAGTGCGGGTCGTGCTTCAACGGGACGGCCGCGATGGCCGCGGTTGCCGTCGGACTTCGCGACGGCAACGCCACCCAGGATGATCTCGATCGGCTCAAGCGGTGGTCGGTGGTGCTGCGGGGCCGCGGCGCCTGCGCGACGCTCGACGGCGCGGCCAATGTGGCAGCCAGCCTGCTGGCCCAGTTCCCCGATGTGGTGCAGCGCCACCTCGAAAATGGCTGTCAGACCTGCCGTTCCGGCGCTTTCACCGCTGCACGGCCGTACGAAGTGGAGTCCCTGGAGGCGGTGGTGGCGGTATGAAGGTCAAGCTCGATCGCACGCTGTGCGATGGCTTCGGATTGTGCGCCAAGCACGCACCGGAGTACTTCCCCCTCGACGACTGGGGCTACGCCTCACTTCAAGGCGACGGCAACATCCCCGCAGCCGACGAGGACGCGGTCCGACGTGCCCTGCTGGACTGCCCCGTGCACGCGATCATCGAGTTGAAGGAAACGCGGACAGAGCGCGAGGCGGGTTGACCCGGCTCGGATGCGTAGAGGCTGGATCACCGATCCCGGAAACTGGTAACGTGATTCTCCACACAGAATAACCCGCTTACCACCGGAGTCGAGTTGTCACAGATACCGGGACGTCCGCTCCCGACGGTCACCACGCTCAACGAGTACTTCTGGACCGCGGGCGCCGACGGGGTGCTGCGAATCCAGGAGTGCCAGGACTGCAGCGCCCTCATCCACCCGCCACAGCCGGTCTGCCGGTACTGCCGTAGCCGCAACATGGGCGTGCGGGACGTGTCCGGGCGCGGATCGCTCGCCGGGTTCACGGTCAACCACCGTTTCGGGTTCCCGGATCTGCCGCCGCCGTACGTGGTGGCCGAGGTGGCCATCGCCGAGGATCCCCGCGTCCGACTGACGACCAACATCGTCGACTGCGATTCCGAGGACCTCAAGCTCGGGATGCCCGTCGAGGTCGAATTCCAGCAGATCGAGGATGTCTGGCTGCCGGTGTTCAAGCCGTCGTCGGACACCACCTCAACCCCGTCGGTCGCCGAACCCGTCGCGCCCCAGGACGTCGCCAAGTACGTCCGGCCGATGCTGACCAAGGAGAAATTCGAGGATCACTCGGCCATCACCGGCATCGGGATGTCCAAGATCGGTCGTCGACAGATGGTGCCGCCCCTGGCGCTCACGATCGACGCCGCCGAAAAAGCGGTCGCCGATGCGGGTTTGACGTTCGACGACATCGACGGGCTTTCCACCTACCCGGGTCTGGCCATCGCCGGTATGGGCGAAGGCGGCGTGAGCGCCCTGGAGGGCGCACTCGGGCTCCGGCCGACCTGGATCAACGGCGGCATGGACACCTTCGGTCCGGGTGGCTCGGTGATCGCGGCCATGATGGCCGTGGCCACCGGCATGGCACGCCACGTGCTGTGCTTCCGCACACTGTGGGAGGCGACCTTCGGCCAGCTGGTCAAGGAGGGCAAGATGTCCCCTCCGATGGGTGGCCGCAGCGACAACTGGCAGCATCCGTTCGGGTCCACCTCGGCGGCACACACGTTGGCGCAGAACGCCGGCCGTCACTTCGACCGGTACGGCACCACTCGCGAGACCCTCGGCTGGATCGCGCTCAATCAGCGCGCCAATGCCGCGCTGAACCCGACCGCCATCTACCGCGATCCGCTGACCATGGACGACTACCTGTCGGCCCGCATGATCACGACGCCGTTCGGCCTCTACGACTGCGACGTGCCGTGTGACGGTGCGGTGGCCGTCATCGTCTCGGCTGTGGACGCCGCGCGTGATCTGGCCAAGCCGCCGATCCTGTTCGAGGCCGTCGGCACCCAGATCATCGAACGACTCGACTGGGACCAGACCACACTCACCCACGAGCCTCAGGTGCTGGGTCAGAGTGCACATATGTGGTCGCGAACCTCGTTGCGGCCCAGCGATGTCGATGTGGCCGAGCTCTACGACGGGTTCAGCTTCAACTGCCTGTCCTGGCTGGAGGGGCTGGGCTTCTGCGGCATCGGCGAGGCCAAGGACTTCCTCGACGGCGGTCACAACATCGCCCGCGACGGCATCATCCCGCTCAACACCCACGGCGGTCAGCTCTCGCACGGCCGTACCCACGGCATGGGGCTGATCCACGAGGCCGTCACGCAGTTGCGCGGCGAGGCCGGCGAACGCCAGGTCAAGGATGCGCGCGTCGCCGTGGCCAGCAGCGGCGGCCTGACCCCCAGTGGTGTGCTGCTCATGCGCAGGGACGACTAGCCGTGACGTCGACGGCGAGCAAGGCCGATCCGCACCCCAGAGTGGTGATGGTCGACGGTGTCCCGATGTCAGCCCTGGTCGCCGAGTCCCCCGACCCGCGCGCCGTCGTCGTCGCATTGCACGGTGGCGCCACCACGTCGGCCTACTTCGACTGCCCCGGCCACCCGGGGCTGTCCCTGTTGCGGACCGCAGTCGGCCAGGGGTACACCGTGATCGCGCTGGACCGCCCCGGCTACGGTGCATCGGCGGCCTACCCGGACGCCATGGCACGACCCGAACAGCGGGCCGCGTTGGCGTTCGGGGCAATCCAGCGGATCACCGGTACGGCTGACCTGTTCGTCCTCGGCCATTCGATGGGCTGTGAGCTGGCCCTGCACCTGGCCGTCCAGCGGCCCGAAGTGCTCGGTGTATCCCTGGCCGGCACCGGCCGTCGGTATCACCCTGCCGCTCAGGCGTTGCTCAAGGACGCCTCACCAGTGAACCGGCCGCGTGGTCTGCGCGAGCTGCTGTGGGAACCGGCCCGGCTCTATCCGCCGGATGTGATCGGCGCCGGACTGTCGGCGGGCGGCACCGCCTACGAGGGCGATGTCGTCAAAACCTGGTCACGGCAGGAGTTTCCGGCACTGGCCGGGCAGACCACCGTTCCCGTGCAGTTCCTCGCCGGCGAGTACGAGAACGTCTGGGAGTCCGATGCCGAGGCACTGGCCGGGATCGCTGCGATGTTCACCGTCTCGCCGCGGGTAGAGACCGGCGAACTGGCCGACAGCGGACACAATCTCAGCGTGGGACTGACCGCCGATACCTATCACCGCAAGGTGCTGTCGTTCGCCGATGAGTGCGTGGCCAACCGTGGCCCCGAGCCGGCGAAAGGCACTGTGAATACCGAACTGGAAGTGGAGGCAGGTTGATGCGAGTCGGATTTATCGGGCTGGGCAGCCAGGGGGCGCCGATGGCGCGGCGGATCGTGGAAGGCGGGTTCGAGACCACCCTCTGGGCCCGGCGCCCGGCGTCGCTGGAACCCTTCGCCGACACCGGCGCCAAGACCGCGGGCTCCCCCGCCGAACTGGCTGCCGCCAGCGATCTGGTCTGCCTGTGCGTCGTGGGCGACGACGACGTCCGTCAGGTGCTCGACGGCGAGACGGGCGTGCTGGCCGGACTGGCCCCGGGCGGCGTCATCGCCATTCACTCGACCGTGCACCCCGACACCTGCCGCGAGCTTGCGGAAAAGGCTGCCGCCCAGGGAATCACCGTCATCGACGCCCCGGTGAGCGGTGGCGAGCCCGCTGCCTCCGCCGGCACTCTGCTGGTGATGGTCGGCGGCGACGAGGAGGTCGTCGAGCGCGTGCGTCCAGTGTTCGCCACCTACGCCGACCCGATCGTGCACCTGGGCGGCGTCGGCGCCGGCCAGGTCGCCAAGATCCTCAACAACCTGCTGTTCAGCGCCAACCTGGGCGCGGCCATGAGCGCGCTGGAACTCGGTGAGGCACTGGGAGTTCCGCGTCAGGCACTGTGCGAAGTGATCTCGCGCGGTTCGGCCACCAGCAAGGCGCTCAACAGCATCGCGATGTTCGGCGGGACGCTGGACAACCTGGCACCGATCGCCGGCGCGCTGCTGCAGAAGGACTGCAGGCATGCCGCCAGCCTGGCCGACGATGCCTCAGCTCCCCAGGGGGCAGTGTTTGATGCCGCCGACAACGCCCTGGCCATCATGAACCATCCCCGCTGATGCGCGTCGGTTTCATCGGAGCAGGCCGGATGGGCGCACCGATGGTGCGCCGCCTGGCGGGTGCCGGGCACCAGGTACGGGTGCTGGGCCGTGACGACGAAAAGCGCGCTGCGGTGGCCGAACTCGGCGCCGACCCGGTGAGCTCACCACTAGCGGCGGTCACGGGCGCCGACGTGACGATCGTCTGTGTGTTCACCGATGATCAGGTCTGGGACCTCTGCCCAAGCCTGATCGACGAGATGCCGGACGGGTCGGTGCTCGTGCTGCACACCACCGGCAGCCCTCGCACCGCCGAGGCCCTCGCCGAGCGCGGGGCCGCGCGGGGCATCGCCGTCGTCGACGCTCCGGTCAGCGGCGGACCGCATGACATCGCGGCCGGCACCGTCACGGTGTTCGCGGGTGGTGACGCCGACGCGATAGCCCGCGCCCGTGAGGTGCTGACGGCCTATGCCGATCCGGTACTGCACGTCGGCCCGGTCGGTGCCGGGCAGCGGGTGAAGCTGGTGAACAACGCGCTGTTCGCCGCGCAGATCGGCGCCGTGGCCGAGGGAGTGCGCCTGGGCGATCGGCTTGGCATCGACGAGGCGACACTGCTGACCGCCCTCACGCACGGCAGTGCGGCAAGCCGCGCCCTCGGCGGTATCGCCGCCACCGGCTCGGCCGACGCCTTCATCGAGCGGGTCGGCGAATTCATCGGCAAAGACGTCGCCGTGGTGCGCAGGACAGCCTCTGAACTGGACAGCGACCTTGGCCGGCTCGAGGGACTCCTCGACGCCGCCATCAGGTGACCCACACGGACATCACGACCTGATCAGCACCTATTTTGTGCTTTTCAAACACTCTCAACAGAGTTACTGTTAGCGTTACAGTTCAACAGTTTCCCGTAACGTGTCACGAAACTTCCGGCCCAGCCCGCCGCGAAGGAGGAGCCAGCCAAATGACCAAGGCCCAGGTGATCTTCGATCCGTTCTCCGAGGAGTTCTTCAACAACCCGTTCGACATGTACCGCCGGATGCGCGAGGACGCACCGCTGTACTACAACGAGGACTCTGACTTCTATGCCCTGACAAGGCATGAGGACGTGTCGGCAGCATTGAAGGACCACGAGGCGTTCTCCTCGTCGCGTGGCTGCGATCTGGCCATGGTGCAGAGCGACGAACCGCCGCAGAAGTCGATCATCTTCATGGACCCACCCGATCACCGGCACATGCGCAGCCTGCTCAACAAGGCGTTCACCCCGCGCATGATCCAGTCTCAGCGCGAGACTGTCGTCGAACAGATCGACCATCACCTCAGCCTGATCGACTCCGACGAATTCGACGTGGTCCAGGATTTCTCGGGTCCGTTCCCTGTCGAGGTCATCACCCGGATGGCCGGCGTCGACCCGGAATACCGCCAGCAGGTCCGGCACTGGATCGACACCAGCCTGTCGCGTGAGCCAGGGCAGATCGGCTACTCCGAGGCCGGCATGCAGGCCAACATCGACACCGGCATCTACTACTACGGGCTGGTGCAGAAGCGCCGGGAAAACCCGCAGGACGACATGATCAGCCGGCTCATCGCCGCGGAGATCCCCGGCGAAGACGGCCAGATGCGTCGTCTCGACGACATCGAGATCACCGGCTTCGCCACCCTTCTCGGCGGCGCCGGCGCGGAAACCGTCACCAAGCTCGTCGGGACCGCGATGGTGCTCTTCGCCCGTAACCCCGAACAGTGGCAGAAGCTGCTCGACGACCGCGAGAAGGTCGGGGCCGCTGTCGAGGAGTTGCTGCGCTACGAGGGCCCGGTGCAGTACAACGTCCGCTACACCCTCAAAGAAGCCCACGTGCCCAGCGGCACCATTCCGGCGGGCAAGGCAGTCTTCCTGATCAGCGCCGCGGCCAACCGCGATCCCGATGCGTTCACCGATGCCGATACCTTCGACATCGAGCGCGACCGCACCGAGGCCCAGAACCTGGGGTTGGGCTACGGCATCCACAGCTGTCTGGGTGCGGCACTGGCCCGCATGGAGAGTGCGGTCGCGCTGGAGAAGCTGCTCGATTTCATGCCCCGCTATGAGGTGAAATGGGATGAGCTGCAACGGGTTCAAATGCAGAACGTGGCGGGTTATTCGCACGTGCCGGTAAGGGTGTTGAGGTGATGGCGAAAAAGGTTCACGTCGATTTCGAGATCTGCGAGAGCAACGCGGTCTGCATGGGGATCATCCCCGAGGTGTTCGATCTCGACGATCAGGATTACCTGCACATCCTTCAGGAGGACGTGACGCCAGATAACGAGGCACAGATCCGCGAAGCGGTTCGGCAGTGCCCCCGCCAGGCCATCTCGATCGTGGACGAGTAGGCGTGCGGTTCGTCTTCGTACACGGCGGCTTTCACGCCGCCTGGTGCTGGGAGCGCACCATCGCCGAGTTGCAGAATCTGGGTCATGACGGCGTCGCGGTGGATCTGCCCGGGCACGGCGCCCGGTTGGCCGAAGAGTCCACGCTGGCCAATCGGTGCGCCGCGATCCTCGACGTGATGCAGGCCGGAGATGTGCTCGTCGGACACTCTGGCGGCGGGTTCGACGCCACCCTCGCCGCAGACGCCGCACCGGAACTGGTGGGCCACATCGTGTACCTGGCCGCGGCGCTGCCCAGGGAGGGCCGCACGTATCCCGAGGCCATGGCCATGCGTTCGGCCGATGACGAGTTGGGCGGCGAGTTCGACGGTGACGTCGGCGAGATGCTGGGCTATCTGCATTTCGACGACGAAGGTGCGATGCACTTCGCCGACTTCGATGGAGCGTGGCGCTACTTCTACCACGACTGCGACGAGGCAACGGCCCGCTGGGCTTTCGAGCGTCTCGGGCCGGAGCGGTTCGGCGACACGACGGTCACGCCGGTGTCGGTGCCACAGTTCTGGGCCGCCGACCTCCCCCGCAGTTTCATCCGCTGCACCCAGGACCGCTCGATGCCGCAATGGCTCGCCGACACGGTGACCAAACGTCTCGGTGTCGAGCAACTCACGATCGACGCGTCGCACTCCCCGTTCCTGAGCCGGCCACGTGAGCTCGCCGAGCTGTTGGTGCACGCCACCACGACGACGCCGATCGGCGCACTGACGCCGGCTTAGGTTCCCCTGCCACTACGCCGTCTTCGACACCTGGGTCGCGTCGAGCGAAGAACCACGACCCCAGCGTCGAAATCGGCGGCCCGGCACGGGCCCGCGCCCGGCCCTGGCTAGGCGGCGATTACCGACTTGCCGAACTGCTCGGTGGCCTCCAGTGCATGGGCCAGGCTGTCTCCGGGCAGGGCCACGTGGAGCCAGGTGACCCCGAGTGCGGCAAGCTTGTCCACGCCGGCCAGGTACGCGTCGGCGTTGAAATCGTCGCTGCCGGGGTTACCGCCTTCAAAGTTGTTGAACACGATGTCGATTCCGGCGGGATCGCGACCGACCGCGGTAAGCCGGGCCCGCAGATCCTCGATGCCGGCGGCCAGGGCGTCCAACGAGTCCATCGCGGCTGTTCCTGCGGTCTTGGCCAGGCCCGGTGGTGCGGCGAACGGGCACCAACCGTCGCCGTGCTTGGCGACCCGGGCCCGCGCCGCGGAAGTGTTGCCGCCGATCCAGATCGGTGGATGCGGAGTCGCCGCCGGTCGCGGATGCGCGGTGATACCGCGTGCGCTGAAGTTCTTACCCTCGAAGGTGTAGTCATCGGTGGTCCAGATGCCACGGATCACCTCGAGGGCCTCGTCGAACAGTGCAGCGCGCTCGTCGAAGGAGACGCCGAGCGCGGCGAATTCCCGCTTGAGATAACCGACTCCGACGGCCAGCGTGAACCGGCCACCGGACAGCAGGTCCAAACTCGCACCGGATTTCGCCACCACGAAGGGATTCCGATACGGCAGCACCACGATGTTGGGCACCAGACGCAGCGTCGTGGTGTGCGCCGCGGCGAACGCCATGGCCACGAACGGGTCCAAGGCGTCGTGGCCGCCCGCATCGAGCCAGCGCTGAGATGGAGCGGGATGGTCGGTGAATCCGAAGCCGTCGAAACCCGCAGCCTCGGCCGCAGCGGCCATCGCGGCAACTCCGCTGCCACTCACCAGATCCGGATGGTACGGATGAGTGTGCATCGGGTACGTGATGCTGTAGCGCACTGCGGTCGCCCGATCAGGAGGGGAAGCCGGAGAGGATGACGCCGTTGCACTCCGCGGCGCCTTGGCGGACCTTGGCGGCCGCCTGGTAGGCGTCGGAGTAGTACCACTCGCGGGCGGCGTCAACGGATTCGAACTCGAGCACCACGGTCTGGGTGCCGTGCCAGGCGCCCTCGATCACCTCGGGCTTCTGGTCGACGGCCACGATGGTTGCACCGCCCATCGCCTTCGACGCCAGTTTGGCGTACTCACCCATACCGGCCGGGTCTTTGATGTCCTCGGTGATGATGACGTAACCCTTGGCAGATGCCATTGCGAATCTCTTTCTCTAGTTGTCGATTTCGCTGATCGCCCGTTCCGGGCAGTTCTGTATCGCTTCACGGGCGGCGTCTTCCAGCCCGGCCGGAACTTCTTCCGGGTCGGCCACCGCCCAACCGTCGTCCGACATCTCGAAGACCTCGGGGCACAGAGTCAGGCACATGCCGTGGCCGGCACAACGGTCCTCGTCAACCCGCACCTTCATCAGCTGTCGAACTCCAGATGCAGCTCGGTGAGCCCGCGCAGGATGAACGTCGGGATGTAGTTGTAGCGCCGTTCGCCGTCCGAGCCGTGCTTGGCCTCGGAGATGCGGATGTCGGTGGTGCGGTCCAACAGGCGCTCGAGGCCGACCCGGGTCTCGGCGCGTGCCAACGGGGCGCCGGGGCAGCTGTGGATGCCACGACCGAAAGCCAGGTGCTGGCGGGCGTTCTTGCGCGCCGGGTCGAAGGTGTCGGGATCCTCGAAGCGGCGAGGGTCGCGGTTGGCCGCACCGTTGAGCACCATCACCGTGGTGCCCGCGGTCAACTCGGTCTCACCGATGGTCACCGGGCAACGCGACAGCCGGAAGTCGCCCTTGACCGGGCTCTCGATCCGCAGCGCTTCCTCGATGAAGTTCGGGATCAGGCTGCGGTCGGCGCGCAGCCGCTGCTGGATTTCCGGCTGTTCACCGAGGACCTTCAGCGCGGTGCTGAGCAGGCGCACCGTGGTCTCCTGCCCGGCCGAGAAGACGTTGGTCGCCACCCTCGCGACATCGCCGACGTCGGGGATGCTGCCGTCGGGGAAGGTCGCCTCGGCGAGACCGGTGAGTACATCGTCGCGCGGGTTGGCCCGGCGATCCGAGATGTAATCAGAGAACTGACCGTAGAGGAACTCCAGCGGGCTGTGGGACAGCGACTCCTTGCTGGTGCTGCCGATGCCGCCGCCGGAATTCTGCTTGATGCCATTGACGAACGCTTCGCGATCCTCGTCTGGGATACCGAGGAGATCGGCGATCACCAACAGTGTGAACGGACCGGCGAAACCCTTGATGAACTCACCCCCGCCGGGCGCCAGGTAGCTGTCGAGCACTTCATCGGCCAACTGCCACATGGCGTCCTCGTTCTCTTTGAGGCGCTTGGGCGTGATGAGCCGCATCAACAGCGAGCGGTGATCGGTGTGGGTCGGCGGATCCAGCGTCGGCAGCTGATCACTGAACGGCAGATCATTGCGATGCTTGTCGATGAGCGCGGTGACCTCTTCGGCGCTGCGCCCTTCCAGCGGGACCGGGAACCCCGGGAAAGGCCCGGTGACCGACAGGCACGACGAGAAGGTCTCCTCGTCGTTGTAGACCTGCACGGCTTCGTCCCAGCCGGTCACCATGGTCACGTTGTAGTGGTCTTCCCGGCTGACCGGGCACTTGTTCCGCAGCGCCTCGAAGAACGGATACGGGTCGTCGACCAATCGTTCATCGCGGAAAAAATCGATACCCGTTGGGTCGATCGCCATCTGTTGCTCCCGTTCCAGCCACGCGTATGAGAATGCGCCTCTCATCTATGAATAGTAGATTTCCACAGCCCCGGTTGCGCGTCAACGTCGGACCCCAACCGATCAGCGACAAACAGCAAGAATAAGATTCTCGCTCTATCCACCCAGCATCGTCAGGCCGCCGTCGACAGCGATCAACTGACCGGTGATGAAGGCCGCCCCCTCGCCGGCCAGGAACACCAGAACCGGCCCCAGATCGCGGGCCGGGTCCCCGAGTGCACCGCCCAACGGGATCGTCATCTTCATCTGCTGATCGACGAGCTTCGCGACCTCAGGGCCGAGGAACTCCCGAAGCCGATCCGCGCCGGGAGTCTCGACTGCCGGCGCGAGCGCGTTCACCGTCACCCGGTCCGCCGCCCACGCCTTGGCCGCAGATCGCGTCCAGGCCTGGACCGCACCCTTGGTCGCCGCGTACACGGCCGAGATGGCGCTGCCCATGACCGCCTCGGCCGAGCCGAAGTTGATGATGCGTCCGCCGGAACCGCGCATGGCCGCGTAGGCGGCCTGGTTGGCGAAGATGGTGGCCTTGAGGTTGGTGTCGACCAGATAGTCGATCTCGGCCACCTCGATCTGCCCGGGGATGCCCGGTTGCCACAGGCCCGCCGCGTGCACCAGGACGTCGAGGCCGCCCATGGCCTGTGCCGCCGAGGTCACCATGGCGTCGACCGCGGCCGCATCGCGCAGGTCGCACTGTAGCCAGGTCACCGTCGCTCCGTCGGGCGGCGGAGTCCGGTGGTAGGTGGCCACGACGTCGGCGCCCGCGGCACTCAGCACATCCACGGCGGCCGCCCCAATACCCGAGGCGCCGCCGGTGACCAGAATCCGGCGACCGTGCAGCGGTTGGTTCATATTGAGATAGTTAGACAAACGTCAACTATTTTCAATAGTCGAATCCGTTGTTAGAGTCCGAATATGCCCAAGGAAGTCACGACAGACACCGCTGACAGCAGTCAACGTCGCGCCTCGTTCCAACGGGCCCGCTCGCACCAGACCAAACGCGACCTGGTCCAGGCCGCGATGGCGCTCTGGCGCACCAACGGATACGCCAAGACCACAGTGGCCGACATCTGCCGAGCCGCAGGGGTGTCCCGGGCGTTGTTCTACTTCTACTTCCCGGCCAAAGAAGACGTGCTGTTCGAGGTCGGCCTGACCTCGACCCGCCTGGCCCAGAAGCGCGTGAAGTCCCTGCTGACCGGCGATTACGACATGATGGCCGTCATCACGGAGGCACTCCGCAGCCTGGAACGGTCGATGGCGCGCAACCCACCAGAACTGATCGTCGAGACGATCCTGGAGGGGTACCGGCACGAGCACCGGATCCTGGCCGGCGACGTCGACCCCGATACGCAGGACGCCGACATGTTCGGCGAGTTGTTCACGCGCGCCCAGGCCGACGGCAAGCTCGGCGCACACGTCGACGTGCCGCACCTGTCCCGGCTGGCCCAGATCCTGGTCAGCGAAGGTGTCCGGCATTGGGCCGGGGGCAGCTACGGCGACCGCTCGTTCACCGAGCTCGTCGCACGCGACATCGGCGCGATGATCACCGGCTTCAACACCACCACCTAGCCACCTACAACCAGAGCGGAGGACCCCCGATGGCGTGGGATTTCGAGACCGACCCCGAGTATCAGGAATTGCTGGACTGGGCAGACGAATTCGTGACCGAGCAGGTCGAACCGCTCGACCTGGCGTGGCCGCACAAACAGTTCACCCCATTGGAGGGCAGCCGCCGGGAGGCCATCGACCCGCTCAAGGCACAGGTGCGTGAAAAAGGTTTGTGGGCCACTCATCTGGGCCCCGAGCTCGGCGGGCAGGGTCACGGGCAGCTCAAGCTCGCGCTGCTCAACGAGATCCTGGGCCGCTCGCAGTGGGCGCCCATCGTGTTCGGCTGTCAGGCCCCCGACACCGGCAATGCCGAGATCATCGCGCATTACGGGACCGAGCAACAGAAGAAGCGCTACCTGCATCCACTGCTCGAGGGAGAGTTGTTCTCCTGCTACTCGATGACCGAGCCGCACGCCGGTGCGGACCCCACCCTGTTCACCACGAGCGCGGTGAGAGATGGGGATGGGTCGAGCTGGATCATTAATGGCTGGAAGTTCTTCTCCTCCAACGCCGCAACCGCATCGTTCCTGATCGTCATGGTGGTGACCAATCCCGAGGTCAGCGCCTACCAGGGCATGTCGATGTTCCTGGTGCCCACCGACACCCCCGGCGTCAAGATCGTCCGCAACGTCGGTTTGTACGGTGAGCCGGACAACGAGGGCAGCCACGCGTTGATCCACTACGACAACGTCCGTGTTCCCGCCGAAGCTCTGTTGGGCGGCGAGGGCCAGGCGTTCGTCATCGCCCAGACACGGTTGGGCGGCGGCCGGATTCACCACGCGATGCGCACGATCGGCCTGGCCCAGAAGGCGCTCGACATGATGTGCGAACGTGCGCTCAGCCGCGAGACGCAGGGCAGCCGGCTATCCGACAAACAGTTCGTCCAGGGTTACATCGCCGACTCCTACGCCCAGTTGCTGCAATTCCGGCTGATGGTCCTCTACACCGCGTGGGAGATCGACAAGTACAACGACTACAAGAAGGTCCGCAAGGACATCGCCGCCGTCAAGGTGGCCATGCCCACCGTGCTGCACGACATCGCCTGGCGGGCAATGCAGATCCACGGCGCGCTGGGCGTCACCAACGAGATGCCCTTCCTCGGCATGGTCACCGGCGCCGCGGTGATGGGCCTGGCCGACGGTCCGACGGAGGTACATAAGACCACCGTCGCCCGGCAGGTGCTGCGCGACTACCAGCCGACCACCGACACCTGGCCCACCGAGTGGATCCCGCGCAAGCGCGACGCCGCGAAGGCCAAGTTCGCCGAATACCTGGAAGCTGAGGTGGGCAACCTGTGAGCACGATCGAAACTGCGCGCCTTGCCGATTGGATGGACAACGCCGGGCTGGCTGGCAAGGGCGAACCGCTGGAGGCCCGCTTCCTGTCCGGCGGAACCCAGAATGTCATCTACGAGATCCGCCGTGGCGAGCACACGTGCGTGCTGCGCATGCCGCCGGACGGCGCCCCACCGGACCGGGACAAGGGGATCCTGCGGGAGTGGCGCATCATCGAGGCACTCGACGGCACGGAGGTCCCGCACACCGCAGCGGTCGGAGTCTGCGCCGATCCGCAGGTGCTGGGCCGGCCGTTCTATCTGATGGGATTCGTCGACGGCTGGTCGCCGATGGATACCCACGGTCGCTGGCCTGAGCCGTTCGACTCCGACCTGAGCACCCGGCCCGGGCTGAGTTATCAGCTGGCCGAGGGTATTGCGTTGCTGTCGAAGGTGGACTGGCAGGCCAAGGGGCTGAGCGATCTGGGCAGGCCCGACGGCTTTCACGAACGCCAGGTCGACCGCTGGATCGGATTCCTCGACCGGATCAAGAACCGTGAGTTGCCCGGGCTGGAGGTGGCCACGGACTGGCTGCGGGCCCACAAGCCGCTCGATTTCATCCCGGGCCTGATGCACGGGGACTACCAGTTCGCCAATGTCATGTACCGCCACGGCGCACCGGCCACGATGGCCGCGATCGTGGACTGGGAGATGGGCACCGTCGGCGACCCGAAGCTGGACCTTGCCTGGATGGTGCAATCGTGGCCCTCCGACACAGACAACCCGGAGCCGTCCGAGATGGGTTATGTCGACATGCGTGGGATGCCCTCGCGCGACGACGTCGTGGCGCACTACGCGAAGGTCTCCGGACGCCAGGTGGACGACCTCGACTACTACCTGGTGCTGGCGAAGTGGAAGCTGGCGATCGTCCTGGAGCAGGGTTTTCAGCGGGCGGGCGACGACGAGAAGCTGCTGGCATTCGGGCCGGTGGTCACCGAGCTGATGCGATCTGCCGCCGAACTCGCCGAATCCACCGACTACACGTGAAGGCCGCCGTCTGCCCCGAGTACGGGCCTCCGGATGTCGTTCGCCTCGACGACGTCCCCGCTCCCCCGCTGGAGTCCGGCCAGGTACGGGTCGAAGTCGGCGCGGCCGCGGTGAACTTCCCCGATGTACTGCTGGTCGCCGACAAGTACCAGATGCACGTACCGGTGCCGTTCATCCCGGGTAGTGAGTTCGCCGGGGTGGTCACCGAGGTCGCCCCTGACACCGACGGTTTCGCCGTCGGCGACCGGGTGACCGGAACCGGATTGTTCGGTGCGTTCGCCGAGCAGGTGTGCGTTGCGGCGTCGGGATTGGCCCGAATTCCCGACCATGTGGACGACGGCACCGCGGCGGCCTTCGGAGTGGCTCACCGCACCGCGTATCACACGTTGCGCTCGGTGGCCCGGATCCAACCCGCCGACGACGTGATCGTGCTGGGCGCCGGCGGCGGCGTGGGTCTTGCGGCGGTGCAGCTCGCAACCGCCCTCGGCGCACGGGTCACGGCAGTCGCCTCGTCTGACGAAAAGCTCTCCACCGCAGCTCAATACGGTGCCGTCTCGCTCGTCAACCACGCGCGCGGCGACCTGCGCGCCGCTCTGCGGGAAGCCCTGCCCGACGGCGCGCACGCCGTGCTCGACCCGGTCGGCGGGGACCTGTCCGAGCCGGCGTTACGGTCGCTGCGTCGCGGCGGCCGGTTCGTGACGATCGGCTACGCCTCTGGCGTCATTCCCCGCATCCCGCTGAACCTGGTTCTGGTCAAGGGAATTCACGTTCTGGGCTTTCAATTTCAGGACATCGCCCCGGACGAGTTCGCCCGCAACGAAGAGGAATTGCGGGATCTTCTGGCCACCGGCACCGTTCGACCACACATCGGTGCGGTCTATCCGCTCAGCGAAACCGCTGCGGCACTGTGCGAGGTGGCCTCCGGCAAAGCTGTCGGCAAGGTCGTGATCGACCTCAGGACTCCTTCGGCGGATAGAAGTATTCCCGCCACGCCGTGATCTTCTCGTCCCGCACCTCGTAGGCACCCATGACCGGCCAGCTCATCTGCTGTCCGTTCACGATCCAGTGATCGCGCCGTTCCATCAACACGACATCTCCGTCGACTGCGAGGTGCAGGATCTCCAGGTCGACGCATTTCCCGCCGGCGAAGAACACCTTCATCATCTCGTGAATCGCATCGCGCCCCGAGAGTTTCGGCCAGTCGGGGCCGATGTCAAAGGTGGCGTCGTCGGCGAAGTGACTCATGACCTCGTCGACGTCGTTGCTCCCCCATGCGGCGATCTCGGCGCGCACGATTTTCTCAGCGGTCATCAGTCCCCCGTCGGCCGTTGTGACAGAGATTTACACTAGCCCGCCCGAGTGTAATTCCGATAGACATCACTTCCGGACCAGCTCACCTTTCAATCCGCAACAGCCCGTATCGAATTCGATCCGATTCTGAGCGCCGGCGAGCCAATCCTTGACCGGGCTACCCCCGGCCTGCTAAGCAGGTGCACAGCCCATTCGATACGGTCAGGAGACCAGCCGTGCCCACGTCGACCGAAGCCGACCTGTACTACGACCCGTACAGCGTCGAGCTCAACATGGACCCCTATTCGGTGTTTGCCCGAATCAGGGAAGAAGCCCCGCTGTATTACAACGAGCAGCACGACTTCTACGCACTGAGCCGGTACGACGATGTCAACAAGGCGGTCATCGACCATGAGACATTCATCTCCGGGCGCGGAGCCCTGCTCGAGATCATCAAGTCCGGCATGGAGATACCGCCGGGAACACTGATCTTCGAGGATCCGCCGATCCACAACATTCACCGCAACCTGCTGTCGCGGGTGTTCACCCCGCGTAAGGTGCTGGCACTCGAACCGCAGATCCGAGAATTCACCGCGCGTTGCCTGGATCCGCTGATCGGGTCGGACAAGTTCGACTTCGTCAACGACCTGGGCGAACAGATGCCGATGCGCGTCATCGGCATGCTGCTGGGCATCCCCGAGGACCGGCAACGCGCCATCACCGACCACGGCGAGGAGACCCTGCAGGGGCAGACAGTCGACGCCCTGGCCACCGGTGAGGTGTTCGCGGAGTTCATCGACTGGCGCACCGAGCACCCGTCCGACGACATCATGACCGACCTGCTCAACGCCGAGTTCACCGACGAGACCGGCACCGTGCGCACGCTGCGTCGCGACGAGCTGCTGCTGTACCTGACGGTCATCGCAACAGCCGGCTCCGAGACCACCACGCGCCTGATCGGCTGGGCCGGAAAGACCCTGGCCGACGTCCCGGATCAACGTCGTGAGCTGGTGGAGAATCCTGAGCTCATCCCCCAGGCGATCGAGGAGATCCTGCGCTGGGAGCCGCCGGCACTGCAGATCGCCCGCTACGTCACCCGCGATGTCGAGTACTACGGCCGAACCGTTCCGGAGGGCTCGGCGATGCTCATGCTGGTCGGCGCGGCGAACCGCGACCACCGGCGGTTCGCACCGGACGGTGACGTCTTCGACATCCACCGGGAACAGAAGTCCCACATGACTTTCGGTGCAGGCACGCACTTCTGCATGGGCAACGCACTGGCCCGCCTGGAGGGGCGCATCGCCTTGGAGGAGATCCTCAAACGATTCCCGGAGTGGACTGTCGACTGGGCCAACGCCAAACCGTCGGAGACCGCCGCGGTGCGGGGCTGGTCAGCGATGCCCACTTTCGTCTAGCGCGCCGAGCGTGCACTCAGATCGCGAAATCGCGTGAATTCGCGATCTGTATGCACGCTCGGCGAGAGATCAGCTGGCCGGAATCAGATCCGCTGGCACCGAGCGACTGAGCATCGTGCCGCAACGGAACGCCTCGGTGTTGCCGACCACCTTAGCTTCGGGATCGTTGACCGCGGCGAGCGCCTGGGCCTTGAAAGCGCGTGCGGCGGCGGACAATTCGTGACGTACCGGGTCAACACTCAGATCGGCCGGACACTCGTCGCCCCACAGCGTCACCTCGGTGTGGCCCTGCTCCAGCGCCCCCAGGACGCCGCGTCGTACCCGCTCGTCGGTGTTGAACAGGTTGGCGGCCACCGCGACGGTCTGCGGATGCGGCCGGTCCTCCCAAGACTCCAGGACGGACTCCAGCGCAATGGTCTCGACCCCGAGGATCGCCAGCGGCCGGACATCCTCGTCGGCGCCGATCAGCACCGTGACATCCCACCCCGCCATCACCCGATCGACGAGCCAGCCGCCGGCGAACCGGACCGCGTCGACCACACAGGGGGCGACCACATCAAGCCGATACCGCATGTCGTCCTCCAATCTCACTGGACGGTCGCCCCGTTGCGGCCGTCCGGCTGCTCGATCTCCCGCCCCAGCATGTCGGCGTAGCTCTTGAACACGTCCGTCAACGGGAGCGAGGGATCGAGTAGCCATGAGGTCTCCATTCCATTGATGAATGCCAGGATCTCCACGGCCTTGGTGGCCGCGTCGAAGTCGGAGCGGTAGCGGCCACTGTGCTGGCCGCGGGTGATGATGTCGGTGACGATGTCGCGCGCAGCTTGCTGTCGTTTCAGCAAACGATCGTGCAGTGGCGCATCAGGTTGGATGTTCTCCACCAACAGAACCGTGAAGGTGCCGACCAGTTCAGGCGCCCGGACAAACCGCTCGGCAACCCGCTTGATCTCCTGAGCGAGATCGCCGGAGCGGTCGGCGTGGGTGTCGTCGTCATGGTCGCGGGCGTCGAGCACTGCGTTGAGCAGTTGTTCCTTGGACTCGAAGTGGTGCAGCAGACCGGCCGGGGTGACGCCGACCTCCCGGGCTATCTGAGCCAGCGAGGTGTTGCGCCAACCATTGCGGGCGAGCAGCTTCTCAGCCACAGAAAGTATCCGCTGCCTGCGGTCTTCCCCCTTGGCCAGGAGCGTCTCATAGGGCCGTGCGCCCTGAGAGGACACCTCTGCCCCTGCAACTGAAGTCACCGAACTCCTTCGTCGAACCAACCTAGTGAACACACAGTAGGTTGGTTTGACCGTTGTGACAAGCGTCTCAGGAAAAGAAGTTTCCGACGGCCGTCACAGCCGCCGGATATACCCGCTCAGAGCCCCAGCGACTTGGCGATGATCACCTTCATGACCTCGCTGGTCCCGGCATAGATGCGCGCCACCCGGGCATCCGTGTAGAGCCGGGCGATGGGGTACTCCATCATGTAGCCGTACCCGCCGAAGAGCTGCAGGCAACGATCGATCACTCGCGCCTGCATCTCCGTGCAGAACAGTTTCACCCGGGCCGCGTCGGCACCGGACAGTTCGCCGTCGACGTGCAGGGCCACCGCCCGGTCGAGCATCGCCTGCGCCGCTTCGACCTCCGTCGAGCACGCCGCGAGTTCGAACTTGGTGTTCTGAAAAGACGCCACCGGTTGGCCGAACGCCTTGCGGTCCTTGGTGTAGCCGATCGCCGCCGCAATTGCCGAGCGCGCCTGAGCCACCGAACCCACCGCCACGGTGAGCCGCTCCTGGGCCAGGTTGTGGCCGAGGTAGCTGAAGGCCTCGCCCTCCTCCCCCAGCACGTTCGCCACGGGCACCCGGACGTCGGTGAACGACAGCTCGGCGGTGTCCTGCACCTTGCAGCCCATCTTCTCCAACTCGCGGCCCCGCTCGAAGCCCGCCATGCCGTCCTCGACGACCAGCAGCGTCAGCCCCTTGCGCCGGTTCTCCGGGTCGGTCGACGTCCGTGCCACGACAACCACCAGATCGGCCTGGATGCCGCCGGTGATGAACGTCTTGGCACCGTTGAGCACGTACTCGTCACCATCCCGGACCGCGGTGGTGCGCATTCCGGCCAGGTCCGAACCCGTTCCCGGCTCGGTCATCGCGACCGCGGTCAGCAGTGTGCCCGCGGCCAGCCCGGGGAACCACCGCTGCCGCTGCTCCTCGTTCGCGTAGTGCAGGAAGTACGGCAGGATCACCTCGAGCTGAGTCCGCACCGTCGACAACGTCACCAGTGCACGGGCCGCCTCCTCCTGCAGCACCACGTTGTAGCGGTAGTCGCCGATGCCGGCGCCGCCGTACTCCTCGGGGATCGCCATCCCGAGCATGCCGAGTTCACCCATCTGCTTGAAGACGTCACGGGGCATCCGTCCGCCCTTCTCCCACTCGGGATAGGCGGGGACGACTTCCTTCTCGATGAAATCCCGTGCGAGGGCGCGGAACGCCTCGTGGTCCTCGGTGAACAGGTTGCGTTGCACTACTTCTCCCTAGCGTCAGTCGATGAGCTCGACCAGCGTGGCGTTGGCGGTGCCGCCACCCTCACACATGGTCTGCAGTCCGTAACGAATTCCGTTGTCGCGCATGTGGTTGATCATCCGGGTCATCAGCACCGCACCCGACGCACCGAGCGGATGTCCGAGCGCGATGGCACCGCCGAGCGGGTTCAGTTTGGCCTCGTCGGCGCCGGTCTCGGCCAGCCAGGCCAGAGGCACGGGGGCAAATGCCTCGTTCACCTCGAACACGCCGACCTCGTCCAGACGCACGCCGGCCTTGTGCAGCACCTTCTCGGTCGCCGGGATGGGCCCGGTCAGCATCAACACCGGGTCCGCGCCCGTCACCACGCCCGCCCGGTACCGCGCGATGGGCGTAAGGCCCATTGCCAGAGCGGCTTCGGCCGTCATCACCAGCAGGGCCGCGGCACCGTCGGAGATCTGTGAGGAGTTGCCCGCGTGGATCACCCCGTCCTCGGCGAAGGCGGGCTTGAGACCGGCGAGCTTCTCCACCGTGCTGCCGCGGCGGACCCCTTCGTCGGCGACCACCGGATCAAGCTGGTCGGCCGGGTCGGGAAACACGGTGATCATCTGGTTCTCGAAGGCGCCGCGGTCCTGCGCCGCCGCGGCCCGCTCGTGCGAGGCGACGGAGTACTCGTCCAGCTGGGTCCGGCTGAAACCCCACTTCTGCGAGATCATCTCGGCCGAGATGCCCTGGTTGAACGAAAAATCCTGGTACCGCTCGAACACTTTCGGCCCATATGGCTGACCGGTGGCCCGGGCCGCTCCCAGCGGCACCTTGCTCATCACCTCGACCCCGCCTGCGACGACGACGTCCTGTTGGCCCGACATGACGGCCTGAACCGCGAAATCCAGCGCCTGCTGGCTGGATCCGCAGGCGCGGTTGACCGTCGTGCCCGGGATGTGTTCGGGCCAGCCGGCGGCCAGCACCGAGTACCGGCCGATGTTGCTGGACTGATCGCCGACCTGGGAGACGCAGCCCCAGACCACGTCGTCGATGATGTCGGGGCTGATGCCCGCCCGCTCCACCAGCGCGTTGAGCACCAGTGCCGACAGGTCGGCGGCATGGAATCCCGACAGGCCGCCGTTGCGCTTGCCGACCGGGGTACGGACGGCCTCGACGATGACGGTTTCGCGCATTGGATTCTCCGTTCTTCTTGACTAGGACTGCGGGTAGGCGGGGCCGATCGCGCCCTGCTCGCGCAGCACGGCGATCTGCTCGGCGCTCAGGCCGATCCCGCTCAGGATGGCATCGGTGTGCTCGCCGAGTCCCGGCACTGCGCCCATCCCCAGTTCCATCCCGCTGATGACCGGCGGCGGCAACAGCGCCGCGATCTCCCCGTTGGGGGTGCCGACCTGACGCCAACGGTCTCGCGCTTTCAGGTGCGGGTGGTCGATGACCTCGCTGGGCAGGTTGTACCGCGAATTGCCGATCCCGGCCTCATCGGCGGTCCGCTGGATGTCGTCGAGATCGTGCTGGGCACACCAGGATTCGATCGCCTTGTTGAGCTCGTCGCGATGCGCACAGCGGTCGGAGTTGGTGGCGAAGCGCGCATCGTCGGCGAGATCGGGCCGCTCGATGATCTCGCGCGCCAACCGCTGCCACTCCCGGTCGTTGGTGGTCCCCAGCACCACGGTCTGCCCGTCGCGGGTATCGAACGCCCCGTAGGGCGCCACCGCCGGCGAACTCATCCCCAGCGGAACCTGGTCGATCCCGGAGTGCTGGGTGTAGGCCAGCTGGTACCCCATGATGTCGGTCATGGTGTCGAACAGGCTGACCGCCACGGCCGGCGCGGCACCGGTGTCGCCCGAGCGGGCCCGACCGACCAGCAGCGCCATGACGGACAACGCCGAATACAGCCCGGTGGTGATATCGGCAACCGCCGCACCGGGTTTGGCCGGCATGCCCGCATAGCCGGTCGACGCGCACGAACCGGATTCGGCCTGCACCAACAGGTCGTAGGCGCGCTTGTGCGACAGCGGCCCGCCGGGGCCGTAACCGTCGATCTCCACCGGGATCACCTGAGGATGACGCAGCTTGAGGTCCTCGGGCCCCAACCCCAGGCGCGCGGTGGCACCCGGAGCGAGATTGGACACGAAGGCGTCGGCGCCGTCGAGCAACCGGTGCAGCACCTCCATGCCCTCGGGTGACTTCAGATTGAGGGTCACCGATTCCTTGCCGCGGTTGGCCCACACGAAATGGGCCGCCTGACCGAGCACGACATCGTCGTAGTCGCGGGCGAAGTCACCGCCCTTGGGGTTCTCGATCTTGATCACCCTGGCGCCGAAATCAGCGAGCACCCGGGTGCACATCGGCGCGGAAACCGCCTGCTCCATCGCGATGACGGTGATACCTGCCAGCGGCAAAGAGGATTCAGCCGCTGTGCTGGATGGTTCGCTCGTAAACTCGCTCACAGGCTCACATAACCATGCCGCCATCGACCGGCAGCACCTGCCCGGTGATGTACGACGCAGCGTCAGAGGCCAGGAAGACGAACGCGCCCGCAACCTCGTCGGCCTCGGCCCACCGCTTGAGCGGGATGCGGTTCATCATGTTGGCCGCGAACTTCTCATTGGTGCGGATGGTTTCCGTCATCGGCGTCGCCGCCAGCGGCGCCAGGGCGTTGACCATGATGTTCTTCGTCGCCAGCTCACGAGCCAGTGACTTGGTGAACCCGATCAGGCCGGCTTTGGCCGCCGAGTAGTTGACCTGCCCGAGCGTGCCGGTGAGGCCGGCCGCCGAGGTGACGTTGATGACGCGGCCGGTCCCGTCGGTCGGCATGTGCGGCAGTGCCGCCTGCGTGACGTGGAACGTACCCATCACGTGGATGTCGAAGGTGACGCGGAAGGTCTCGTCGGTCAGCTTGGGGAACATCGCCGGCGACGTGACGCCCGCGTTGTTGACCACGATGTGCAGGTTGCCCTCGCCGAGTGCGGCGGCCTGCGCGGCGGCGGCCACTGCCGCGTCGCGGTCACTGACGTCCAGCGCGGCACTGTCGGCCTTGCCGCCCGCGGTGTTGATTCGGTCCGCGACCGCAGCCGCCGCCTCACCGCTGATGTCGGTGACGAGCACCGCGGCACCGGCCGCCGCGAGCGCCTCGGAAACCGCCGCGCCGATCCCGGCACCGGCCCCGGTCACCAGCGCCGAACGTCCGGTCAGGTCGAAATAGGTCCTCATAGATCTGGATATCTCCTAGTAGCTCTTGGGCAGGCCGAGCACGTTCGCGCTGAGGAAGTTCAGGATCATCTCCTGGCTCACCGGGGCGATCTTCATCAGTCGGGACTCACGGAAGAACCGGGAGATGTTGTACTCCTCGGAGTAACCCATCCCGCCATGGGTCTGCAGCGCACGGTCGGCCGCACCGAACCCGGCGTCGGCACAAAGGTATTTGGCCATGTTGGCCTCGCGACCGCACGACTTACCGTTGTCGTAGAGCCAGGTGGCCTTGCGCAGGATCAGTTCGGCCGCATCCAAGCGGGCCAGTGAATCCGCCAGCGGGAACTGGATGCCCTGGTTCATGCCGATCGGGCGATCGAACACCACCCGCTCGTTGGCGTACTTGACCGCACGGTCCAGGGCCACGCGACCGATGCCGAGGGCCTCGGCGGCGATCAGCATCCGCTCCGGGTTGAGCCCGTGCAAGATGTACTTGAACCCCTTGCCCTCCTCGCCGATCAGGTGCTCGGCAGGCACCCGGAGATCGTCGATGAACAACTCGTTGGAGCTCACCGCATTCCGGCCCATCTTGTTGATGGGACGGATCTCGACGTGATCCCGGTCGAGGTCGGTCAGGAACAACGACAGCCCGTCGGTCGGCTTCCCGCCACGTTTCTCCACGTCCTCGCGGGACTCGGTGCGGGTGAGCAGCAGGATCTTCTCTGACTCAAGCGCTTTGGAGATCCACACCTTACGTCCGTTCACCACATAACTGTCGCCATCCTTCCTGGCGAACGTGGTGATACGTGAGGTGTCCAGGCCCGCACCGGGTTCGGTGACGCCGAAGCACACATGCAGATCGCCGTTGACGATGCGCGGCAGCGTCTCTTTCTTCATCTCCTCGGAGCCGAACACCACTACCGGCTGCATCCCGAAGATCGACATGTGAATCGCGCTGGCGGCGTTCATGGCTCCACCGGACCGGGCCACCTCCTCGGCCAGGATGGTGGCCTCGGTGATACCGAGGCCGTGCCCGCCGTACTCCTCGGGGATGGTCATCCCCAGCCAGCCTCCGCCGGCGATGGCGTCGTAGAACTCCTGTGGGAACTCGTGACCCTGGTCCTTGGTCATCCAATAGTGATCGTCGAACTTGCCCGCCAGCTCCGCAACGGACTTGCGGATCAGCTGCTGGTCTTCGGTCAGCTCGAAGTTCATACCGCCCGACACTGTGTGTTCTCCTATTTTTCTCAGCCGTTCGTGTTGGCGTTCAGTCGCGTGCGCCGGCAACAGCTTTCGCATTGACCTGGAAGTCGGCGAAGCTGGCGCCGGTCTTCTCCTTCTTGCTCAGTGCCTGAATCGACACGTCGTGGCCTTCGGCGGCCTTTCGCAAGGCACCGACGGTCGCCTGGCCCTTGGGCACATGGGCGAACGGGTCGAAGTGGTACAGCCGCATGGCGTTCTCGTGGGTGATCTTGTTGATCTCGTCGTCCGGGACGCCGTAGGTTTCGAACACCGCATGCAGTTCCTCGGGGGCACCGGGCCACATCGAGTCACTGTGTGGGTAGTCCATCTCCCAGCAGATGTTGTCCACACCGATCTCGTGGCGGTTCTTCACCCCGACCGGATCCGAGATGAAACAGGTCATGAAGTGCTCCCGGAACACCTCTGAGGGCAACTTGCCGCCGAAGTCCTGGTGCGTCCACGTCGAGTGCATGTCGTAGGTACGGTCCACCCGGTCCAGGAAGTACGGAATCCAGCCGGTGCCGCCCTCGGACAGTGCGATCTTGAGTCCCGGATACGCCTTGATCGGCGCCGACCACAGCAGATCAGCCGCGGCCTGCACGATGTTCATCGGCTGCAGGGTGATCATGACGTCCATCGGGGCGTCCGGGGCCGTGATCGCCAGCTTGCCCGACGATCCGATGTGCACGTTCATCACGGTGTCGGTGTCGACCAGGGCCTCCCACAACGGCTTCCAGTACTCCAGGTCGTGGAAGGACGGGTAGCCCAACGTCGACGGGTTCTCGGTGAATGTCAGAGAGTGCACACCCTTCTTCGACACCCGACGAACCTCGTCGGCACACAACTGCGGATTCCAGATCGCCGGGATGGCCATCGGGATGAACCGACCCGGGTTCGACCCGCACCATTCGTCGATGTGCCAGTCGTTGTAGGCCTGCACCAACGCCAACGAGAACTCGTCGTCGTCGGTGGCGAACAGTCGGGCGGCGAAACCCGGGAACGACGGGAAGTTCATGGTGGCCAGCACACCGCCGGCGTTCATATCCTTGACCCGTTCGTCGGGGTCGTAGCAGCCCTTGCGGATCTCATCGAGCCCCTGTGGCTCCAGCCCGTACTCCTCCTTGGGCCGGCCGGCCACCGCGTTGAGCGCCACGTTCGGGATCACCGTGTCGCGGAACTGCCAGGTGTCACTGCCGTCGGGGTTGTGCACCAGACGTGGTGCCTCGTCGCGGTACTTCTCCGGGAGATGGTTCTTGAACATGTTCGGCGGTTCGATGATGTGGTCGTCGACGCTGATCAAGATCATGTCGTCTTTGTGCACTGCCTCGCTCCGTTCCATGGCCGTCACATTGGTTCTCTATGGGAGAAAACTAGCTTCTCGTCTAGAGAGAATCAATGTCTGATGCCGCTGACGAGCAGATTTAGCCAGGTCACCACGCAATCTCGCGCGTTCTTGTTGACCATCGACACAAAAGGTGGAAACCTGTTAGTCGGAAATGAGAACCTGATTCTCGTCATCGAGAGTCACCAACGGGTCACCGAGAGGAGAACCGCCCCGTGCGCTTGGCCCCCTTGCCCGCCGAGGAGTGGGACGACGACGTGCGACGAGCACTGTCGGTCATGCTTCCCGAGGAGCGGCTCAATCCCGAGGGAGCGGGCACCGCGCTGTCGACACTGGCTCGCCACCCCTCCCTGACCAAGGCGTTCCTGCGGTTCAGCAATCATCTGCTGTTCCGCTCGACACTGGATCCCCAGATGCGTGAGCTCGCCATCCTGCGGATCGCCCATCGCAAGAAGTGCGAATACGAGTGGACGCACCACGCATTCATCGGGAAGTCCGAGGGACTCACCGATGAGCGGATCGCGAGTAGTACCAGCGGCGAAGGTGCCACTCCCCTCGACCAGTTGGTGCTCGACTCCGTCGACGAACTCGACGGGCAGTCGGAGATCTCGGACGGCACCTGGGCCGCCCTGAGCGAGCATCTCGACGAGCGCCAGCGCATGGACCTGGTCTTCACAATCGGCGGCTATGGCCTGATGGCCATGGCCTACAACACCTTTGGAATTGCGCCGGAATCCGGCCACTAACTCAAGAAGAAAGTAGAGGTAGATGATGGCGTTCTTCCCGAAGCCAGACGCCGGCAGCTGGACCGAGAACTGGCCCGAACTGGGCACCGGCCCGGTCAACTACGAGGACTCGATCGATCCCGAGCAGTGGAAGCTGGAGCAGCAGGCCATCTTCCGCAAGACCTGGCTGCAGATGGGCCGCGTGGAGTTGATCCCCAAGAAGGGCAGATACATCACCCGCGAGCTGCCGTCGGTCGGCCCCGGCACCTCGATCATCATCGTCAACGACGGCGACCAGATCCGCGCCTTCTACAACCTGTGCCGCCACCGCGGCAACAAGCTGGTGTGGAACGACTACCCGGGCGAGGAGGTCTCCGGCAGCTGCCGCCAGTTCGTCTGCAAGTACCACGCCTGGCGTTACGACCTCAAGGGTGACCTGACGTTCATCCAGCAGGAGCAGGAGTTCTTCGACGTCGACAAGGCCGACTACCCCCTCAAGCCTGTGCGGTGCGAGGTCTGGGAGGGCTTCATCTTCGTCAACTTCGACGACGACGCGGTGTCGCTCGAGGAGTACCTGGGCGAGTTCGCCGAGGGCCTCAAGGGTTATCCGTTCCACGAGATGACCGAGCACTACAGCTACCGCTCGGAGGTCAAGGCCAACTGGAAGCTGTTCATCGACGCATTCGTCGAGTTCTACCACGCGCCGATCCTGCACATGAAGCAGGCGGAGAAGGAGGAGGCTGAGAAGCTGGCCAAGTTCGGCTTCGAGGCGCTGCACTACGACATCAAGGGCGACCACTCGATGATCTCGTCCTGGGGCGGCATGAGCCCGCCGAAGGACCTCAAGATGGTCAAGCCCATCGAGCGCATCCTGCACAGCGGTCTGTTCGGGCCGTGGGATCGCCCCGACATCAAGGGGATCCTGCCCGACGAGCTGCCGCCCGCGATCAATCCCGGCCGGCACTCGACATGGGGCCAGGACTCTTTCGAGTTCTTCCCGAACTTCACCCTGCTCTTCTGGGCCCCGGGCTGGTACCTGACCTACAACTACTGGCCCACCGGTGTGGACAGCCATATCTTCGAGGCCGACCTGTACTTCGTGCCGCCGAAGAACCTGCGCGAACGACTGTCCCAGGAACTGGCCGCGGTGACGTTCAAGGAGTACGCGTTCCAGGACGCCAACACGCTGGAAGCCACCCAGACGCAGATCGGCACCCGCGCCGTACTCGACTTCCCGCTGTGCGACCAGGAAATCCTGCTGCGCCACCTGCATCACACCGCTCACAGCTACGTCGACCGGTACAAAGAAGCCAAGGCCAACGGGAATGGTTCAACGAACGGCAATCACGCCGCTCCGAGTGAGAAGGCCGCAGAGAAGGATGCCGCAAATGTCTAAGTTGCCTGAAGAATTCGCCGACCTGGAGCGGTTCAGCGACTGGTGCCTGCCCACCGAAGAGGAGCGTTATCAGAAGCGCCTCAACTCGTCGATGGACGAGATGCAGGAGCTCTACGACGCCGGCATGGCGCGCCTCGAGGACATCATGGTCTACGTCGATGCCCGCTTCCCGCTGGCGAGCATGCCGGACGACGCCAAGGCGCTGGTACACCTCGGGCAGTCGGTCGTCATGGTCAGTTTCCCGATCGAGGTGTGGAAGCAACCGCGCGTGCTCGACAGCGGTGCCGCCTACATCAATCTCATCAAGGAGCCGGTGGTTTAGTCGTGCTGACCCTCAAAGCTGCGGGTCTTGTCGACGTCGATGCCGGGACGATCATTCGTCCCGGCATTGTCCGTGTCGACGGAGACCGAATCGTGGCCGTCGGAGACGGCAAATCAGACCTAGCCGTCGGTCCTGATGACGAGATTATCGATCTCGGTGACTCCATCCTGCTGCCCGGCCTGATGGACATGGAGGTCAACCTGCTCATGGGTGGCCGGGGTGAGAACCCGGGCCTGTCCCAGGTGCAGGACGATCCCCCGACCCGCGTGCTGCGCGCGGTGGGCAACGCCCGCCGCACCTTGCGCGCCGGGTTCACCACCGTGCGCAACCTCGGATTGTTCGTCAAGACAGGTGGATACCTGCTCGACGTCGCCCTGGGCAAGGCCATCGACGCCGGCTGGATCGATGGACCCCGCATCATCCCGGCCGGCCACGCGATCACGCCCACCGGCGGGCACCTCGATCCGACGATGTTCGCGGCGTTCATGCCGGGCGTGCTGGAGCTGACCATCGAAGAGGGCATCGCCAACGGGGTCGACGAGATCCGCAAGGCCGTGCGCTACCAGATCAAGCACGGCGCCCAGTTGATCAAGGTGTGCTGTTCCGGCGGTGTCATGTCGCTGACCGGAGAGGCTGGTGCGCAACACTATTCCGACGAGGAGTTGCGCGTCATCGTCGACGAGGCGCACCGACGCGGGCTGCGGGTCGCGGCCCACACCCACGGCGCCGAGGCCGTCAAGCACGCGGTGGACTGTGGCATCGACTGCATCGAGCACGGCTTCCTGATGGACGACGAAGCCATCCAGAAGCTGGTCGACAACGACCGGTTCCTGGTCACCACCCGCCGCCTGGCCCAGGCCATGGATGTCTCGAAGGCACCGAAGGTGCTGCAGGACAAGGCAGCCGAGATGTTCCCAAAGGCCGAGACCTCCATCAAGGCTGCGTACGAGGCCGGGGTGAAGATCGCGGTCGGCACCGACGCGCCGGCGATCCCGCACGGCAAGAACGCTGACGAACTCGTCACGCTGGTGGAGTGGGGCATGCCGCCAGCCGCGGTGCTGCGCGCGGCCACGGTGGTGGCCGCCGACCTGATCAACGTCACCGACCGGGGCCGGTTGGCCGAGGGACTGCTCGCCGACATCATCGCGGTGCCGGGCAATCCGCTCGAGGACATCTCCGTTACACAACGTGTGGATTTTGTAATGAAAGGCGGTAAGGTCTTCCGCAATGAGCACATCAACTGATTCCCCGACCCGGACCGAGGATCTCATCGAGATCCAGCAGGTGCTCGCCAAGTACGCGGTGACCATCACCCAGGGCGACATCGAAGGTCTCGTCAGCGTTTTCACGCCCGACGGCACCTACAGCGCATTCGGCGAGACCTACACGCTGAATCGCTTCCCGGTCCTGGTGGACGCCGCCCCCAAGGGCCTGTTCATGACCGGAACCGCCCTGATCGACCTGGTCGAAGGGGCGGATACGGCGTCCGGTACCCAGCCGCTGTGCTTCATCGAGCACTCCAAGCACGACATGCGCATCGGCTACTACCGCGACACCTACGTGCGGACCGCTGAGGGCTGGCGGCTCAAGACCCGGGCGATGACGTTCATCCGGCGCAACGGCGATCACGACCATGGCCGGCCGCACGCGATCGGCAGGCCGGAAGCAGGATGAGCGAGCGTAGCGATCTGTTCGATCCCACGACCTTCCGTACGGCGCTGCAGGATTGGCTCGCCGAGAATGACCTGACGCCACCGGACGACCATTCGCTCGAAGGGCACATGCGCCAGTTCGCCCGCGTGCAGAAGGCGCTGTACGACGGTGGTTGGAGCCGTTACGGCTGGCCCGAACACGCGGGCGGGTTGGGCGGTCCGGCGATGCTGCGTGCGATCGTCGGCGAGGAAGTCGTGGGTCGCCGATTGGCCGAACCCGGCCCGTACTCGATGCTCGAGGTGCTGGCGCCGACGATGATCGACTACGCGCCCAAAGAGCTGGCTGCTGAGATGGTGCCGAAACTGCTGTCCGGCGAAGAGCAGTGGTGCCAGGGGTTCTCCGAGCCGGGTTCGGGTAGCGACCTGGCCTCGCTCACCACCCGCGCGGTCCAGCGCGACGACGGCAAGTGGATCGTCAACGGTCAGAAGGTCTGGACCAGCTTCGCGCAGTACTCGCACCGGTGCATCTTGCTGACCCGCACCGGCGATGCGGACACTCCCAACCACCAGGCCATCACGGCGTTCTTCGTCGACACCGACGCTCCCGGCATCACCATCCGGCCCTTGCACACCATGCACGATGTCGACGAGTTCTGCGAGGTGTACTTCGACGACGTCGAGGTCGACGCGAGCCGGATGCTCGGCAATCCGGGCGACGGTTGGCAACTGGCGATGGATCTGCTGCCGTACGAACGCTCGACCTGCTTCTGGCAGCGCATCGCCTACCTGTACTCCCGGTTCGACGCGTTGGTGGAGGCGGTGAAACGGCAAGGGCAGGTGGTGGATCCGGACCTCGGTGAGGTCTATCTGGCCCTGCACACACTGCGCTGCCGGTCGGCGGCAACCCAGCACCGACTGGCCGATGGGCACAAGCTCGGGCCGGACACCTCGATCGACAAGGTGCTGCTGGCCGGCGCCGAACAGCTGCTCTACGACACCGCCCGCAATCTGCTGCCCGGGGTGATCGAACTCGAAGACTCCGAATGGCGCACGGAGTACCTGTATTCGCGGGCGTCGACCATCTACGGCGGCACCGCCGAAGTGCAGCGCAACATCATCGCGCGCCGACTGCTGGACCTCGGGAAGGAGTGAGGCGTGACGGATTTGGATACCGAATCACTGGGCCTGCTCGAAGATGCCCTGCGCAAGACCATGCTTTCGGCCTCGGGCGCCGAACTCGATGCCGCGCTGGCCGAACTCGGCTGGGCCGAGATGCTCTCCGACATGCCGGAGACCGCCCTGCCACTGGTATTCCGGCTGCTGGGCGAAACAGGCTCGCACGCGTCGATTCTCAACGATGTGCTGCTGGAGACCATCGGCGGCCTGCCGGGCGGCACCCCGCCGATGCCGTACGCCGGTGGAACCTGGGTGGTGTGGGAAAGGACTGACAGCAGCAATCCGGCACTGGGCGGGCTGCCGCTGCGGCAGGTGCCCGACGGCCAGCTGCTCCGGGTTTCCGAGGCCCGCCGTGCACTGGGCTGGTGGCTGGTCGGCTCGGCCCGGGCGATGCTCGTGCTGGCCCGGCAGCACGCACTGGACCGGGTCCAGTTCGGCAAGCCGATCTCGTCCTTCCAGGCCGTGCGGCACCGGTTGGCCGAGACGCTGGTGGCCATCGAAGGTGCCGAGGCAACGCTGAGCCTTCCCGGCGCAGACAATGTCGACCTGAACTCCCTGCTGGCCAAAGCCGCCGCGGGCAAGGCCGCGCTGACCGCGGCCAAGCACTGCCAGCAGGTGCTCGGCGGGATCGGGTTCACCGAGGAGCACGAGCTGCACAACCACGTGAAGCGCGTCCTGGTGCTCGACGGGTTGCTCGGCAGCTCAAGGGAACTCACTCGTAAGGCCGGCGCCGGGCTGCGCGCCCGAGGCACCGTCCCCCGCCTCGCCCAGCTGTAGGTTTTTCCACCGCGAGCGTGCGGGTCTGCTGCCCGACACGCCGTGGTGGAGCGGCAGTGAGTCCACAGTCGCGGAGAACGACGCTCGCCGCTACGACGAGTCCGCGACGGGCTCGGCGAACACCGTGGCCGTCGAGCGCCCACGCAGTACCGTCGAGCCGCGCACGGCCCAGTGCCTGCCCTCGTCGGCATCGGCATGGGCCAGTGCGCTTCCCGAACACAACACTGTCGACTCGCGGTCCTTGGCGTGGTCGGCCAGGCGCGCCGCTTCGTTGACGGCGTCACCGATCACGGTGTACTCGTAGCGGTTCTCGGCGCCGATGTTGCCCGCGAACACCGAGCCGCACGAAATGCCCACGCCGAACTCCACATCCGGCAACTGGTGCAGCCGTGGCACCAGCGCCCGCGCGGTGGCCAGCGCCGAGGAGGCCGGGTTGTCCAGCCGTAGCGGTGCTCCGAAGACGGCGAGCACGGCGTCGCCCTCGAACTTGTTGATCAGACCGTGATGCCGTTCGACGGTATCCACCACGATCTTGAAGAACCCGTTGAGCAGTTGCGCCACTTCCTGGGGCGGGCGTGAGGCGGCGAGGGCTGTCGAGCCGACCAGATCGACGTAGAGAACGGCGGCCTCACGGACGTCCCCGGTGACGGCCCCACCCTGCTGCAGGGCGTGGCGAGCCACGTCGACCCCGACATAGCGGCCGAAGAGGTCGCGCAACCGGTTCCGCTCAGCCAGGCCGGCCAGCATTCGATTGAATCCGTACTGGAGCCGGCCGATCTCGGACGATTCGTACACCTTGACCGAGACACCGGACCAACCGCGTTCGACGGCCTTCATGGCGAGGACGACCTCCCCGACCGGGTCGGATACCGAACGCGCCACCAGGACCATCGACCGCAGTCCGAAGACCAGCGAGATGACGGCCACCACCAGCACTGCCGCTTCGACGGGCGCCGTCTTCTGCACGAACCAGCCGTTGGAGCGGGCCAATACGATCAGGGCGATGCCTGCCAGGGGCAGGCCGCTGAACAGGGTCCAGATGGTGATCAGCCGGGCCAGCACACCGGGCATGCGCACCATCGTCGACGAGGATGCGGTCAGCGACGCTGCCACGATCGGCCGCAACATGCGTTGCGTCACCAGGAATCCCATGCAGGCGGCCGCGACACCGCCGAACAGGATCGCCCCGCCCATCACGTAGGCGACGCCTCCCCCGGCACCGAGGTTCAGCAGCGTGTACACGAGCGCGCTCACGGCCCAGGTGGTGAACTGGATGATGGTCTGCCTCGGTGCGATACGCATGGCAGCGCGCTGCTGTTGCGGTGTCGGATCCGCCCCCGCGGCAAACCATTTGAACGTCGGATGGACATTGACCCAACCCACGACGGTATCGACGATTGCGGCCGCGACCATCAGCGCGATCAGCGCAACGAGGTTCGCCTGGGTCAGCAGTTCGCGCGCATCACCGACGGTGTTGCGGCTGAGCGCCAGGACCACCAGCGTCACCGCAGCCGCCGCGGTGGTCTGCGCGTAGATCTGCCTGGCCGCGTAACTCACGCTGAGCCGGATCGCCCCCATCTTCAGAGGCCCAGGCCTACTTGATGTTCTGCTTCATTCCATCGATATCCATCAGTACCGGCCATCCGCTGACGCTAAGCGCATTGCCGTGCCCGGTCTGGTGAATGTCGAACACCGATTGGATCGCGGCGTAGAAGCCCTGAACGTCGAGGGTCTGATTGACCGCGCGTTTGGCCTGGCGGAGCGCGAAGGCGGGCATCTGCGCGATCTGCGCGGCCAGCTCGGCCGTCTGGACGTCGAGTTCGTCACGAGGGACGACCCGGTTGACCATGCCGGTGCGCTCGGCCTCCTCCGCGGTCAATGCCCGGCCCGTGAACAGGATCTCCTTGGCCTTGCGGGCGCCGAGTTCCCAGGTGTGACCGTGGTACTCGACACCACCGATGCCCATCAGTGCGACCGGGTCGGAGAACAGCGCATCGTCGGCGGCCAGGATCAGATCGCACGGCCAGCAGAGCAGCAGGCCGCCTGAGATGCAGCGTCCCTGCACCGCCGCGATCGACGGTTTGGGCACATTGCGCCACCGCAGCGTGTACTCCAGATAGCGTCGCGACTCGTGCTCGATGAGGAATTCCAGGGTGATCTTGTCCGGCACCGGCCCGCCGCCACGCAGGTCATGGCCTGCCGAGAAGTGCTTTCCGTTGGCCCGCAGCACGATCACCTTCACCTCGCGGTCATCGGCGGCCCTGGTCCAGGCGGCATCGAGTTCGTCGAGGAGTTCGGGGTTCTGCGCGTTGGCGGCTTCCGGCCGGTTCAGTGTGATCGTGGCGATCGAATCGGCGACGTCATAGTCGATGTACACGTGGTTCCTTCTGCTCACCGCTGCCACCCGACAGCCGTCTTCGCGATGCGGCAGCTACCGGCGAACAGCGCCCCGGCGGCGCCGAATTTTGATGCGAAACCCTTCTTCTCAAAGGACTTCTATAATTCCCTTCATGAGAATACTATTCTCACAGTACGAAAGTTACAATCTCCGACACATTGGCCGCGAGGGGGTCTGGCACCACAATGGCAAGGCGTTCTCCGGTACAGTCAGTTCATGTTCTCCCCACTCGACAAGCGTCGGAGCAGCCAGTGACCACCGCTGGCGAAGAACCCGCGTGGAAGCAACGAGCTGTCGAGCGGTCGATCAAAACGGCCAAGTTGCGCGCCGCCCAACGCGTGCAACGGTTCCTCGACGCGGCCCAGGCGATCATCATCGAAAAGGGCAGCACCGACTTCACGGTCCAGGAGGTCGTGGACCGTTCCCGTCAATCGCTGCGCAGCTTCTACCTGCAGTTCGACGGTAAACACGAACTCCTGCTCGCGTTGTTCGAAGACGCGCTGAGCCGCTCGGCCGACCAGATCCGGGCCGCCACCTCGACGCAGGGCGAACCGATCGAACGCCTGAAGGTCGCCATTCAGCTGCTTTTCGAATCGTCGCGCCCCGATCCGGCCGCCAAGCGCCCACTGTTCACCGACTTCGCTCCGCGTTTGCTGGTGTCACATCCGTCAGAGGTCAAGGTCGCCCACGCTCCGCTGCTGGCCCTGCTCACCGAACTCATGGAGGAAGCGTCCGAGGCCGGCCAGCTGCGCTCGGGGATCAACCCCCGGCGAATGGCGGCGATGACGATGCAGACCGTGATGTTCGTCGCGCAATCCAGTGGAGGCCCCGACGAGGCATCGATCCATCCGATCAGTGCCGACGAGGTCTGGGACTTCGTGGCCAACGGATTCGCCGCCAGCTAGTTGAGAATTTCGTTCTCCTAAGGAAAGAATTCTCCTTACACTCAGGCGCGTGCCCGATCTCCGGACTCACCGCTACCGCGTCGCGCAATGGGCGACCGGCACCATCGGAACCCACGCATTGCGCTCGATCATCGAGCATCCGCACCTCGAGTTGACCGCTGTTCATGTCTTCGGCGCCGACAAGGTCGGCATCGACGCGGGCGAACTGTGCGGCCTGGACCCCACCGGCATCTCCGCCGCCGACAACGTCGAGGCCATCCTCGACGCGGACCCCGACTGCGTGCTGTACATGCCGGCGGCTCCCGACGCCGAGCAGTTGTGCCGGCCATCTCGCCGCCGGAACCGTGGCCGCGCAACGAATCACCGTGTCAGGCATCCGCTCGGGGCGAGAGCTCCTGCGTTTCCGGGCCACCTGGTACTGCGGTACGAACCTCACCGAAGACTGGGACCTGCGCCCCACCGGTTGGCGCCTGACCGTGGACGGCGATGCACCACTGGACATCGACGTCCGGATGCCGATTCCGCTCGATCGGATGGCGGCAATTTCCCCGGGCTACACCGCGAACCGAGCGGTCAACGCGGTGCCCTTCGTCTGCGCCGCCGAGCCGGGCATCCGTTCCACGCTGGACCTGCCGCAGATCGTGGCCACAATGGCCGACTGAGAATCACATTCTTTTAAGCAGAGAGTACAAATTGCCCGAAACGTATCTGTCGTTGACACGGTGGGCAGCCCGGTGACAGAGTTGCTGAGCAGGTGCACAGTATTTCACCGCTACGTGGCAGACACGAACACAGAACTGGGGTAATCAATGACTGGACGGGTGGAAGGCAAGGTCGCGTTCGTCACCGGCGCGGCCCGCGGCCAGGGGCGTAGTCACGCGGTACGGCTGGCGCAAGAGGGCGCCGACATCATCGCGATCGACATCTGTGGACCGATCCGGCCCGGCGTGGAGACCGCCATCCCGGCCTCTACCTCCGATGATCTGGCCGAGACCGCGAATCTCATCAAGGGGCTCAACCGCCGCGTCGTCACGGCCGAGGTCGACGTTCGCGACGCCGATGCGATCAAGGCGGCCGTGGACAGCGGCGTCGAGCAGCTGGGTCGCCTCGACATCATCGTGGCCAACGCCGGTATCGGCAACGGCGGCGATGTCCTGCACGAGACCAGTCAGCTGGACTGGGACGAGATGATCGACATCAACCTGTCGGGTGTGTGGAAGTCGGTCAAAGCTGCTGTGCCGCACCTGATCGAAGGTGGCCGCGGCGGATCGATCATCCTGACCAGCTCGGTCGGCGGGCTCAAGGCCTACCCGCACTGCGGTAACTACGTCGCCGCCAAGCACGGCGTCGTCGGGTTGATGCGCGGATTCGCCGTGGAGTTGGGTCAGCACAACATCCGTTGCAACACCGTGCATCCCACACATGTGGCGACCCCGATGCTCCACAACGACGGCACATTCAAGATGTTCCGGCCCGACCTGGAGAACCCGGGCCCCGACGACATGGCGCCGATCTGCCAGCTGTTCCACACCCTGCCCATCCCGTGGGTCGAGGCCGTGGACATCAGCAACGCCGTGCTGTTCCTGGCCTCCGACGAGGCGCGTTACATCACCGGTGTGACGCTGCCGGTCGATGCGGGAAGCTGCCTCAAGTAGGTCCGGATCCCTAGCCCGGACCGAGTGTTGCGGCACCGGTCTGCGGGTGGCGGTACCAGCCACCCGCAGCCCGCGTGCCACCGTCGACGTGAAGCGTCTGTCCGGTGACGTACCCGGATAGACCGGAGGCCAGATAGACCGCCGCCCCGGCGATTTCGTCGACATGGCCGGCCCGGCCCAGTGGGATGGCATCAGCGATTCCCTCCGGTGGCCTGTCCGGGGACAGGGCCATAAGCCCCTCGGTGAGGGTGAGGTCGGGGGCGATCGCGTTGACCCGGATGTTGTGCGGCGCCAGTTCGAACGACGCGGTCTGGGTGTAGTTGATGACGCCCGCCTTCGCCGCCGCGTACGCGGCATAACCGGGAGCCGCCCGCACTCCTTCGATCGATGTGAGATTGATGATGCTGCCCGGCAATTCATCGGCGACCAATCGGCGTGCCACCCGCTGTGTGCACAAGAGGACGTGGCGCAGATTGCTCCGATACAGCGCGTCCCAACCGTTCTCGCTCGTTTCCAGCAGCGACGAGGCGAACACTCCGCCGGCGTTGTTGACCAGGATCCGGACCGGGCCCAGTTCGGCGGTCGTTCGGGCCAAGGCGGCATCCACCTGTTCGCCGTCGCGCACATCGGTGACGATGCCGAGTGCCCCGATGGAGTCGGCGGCCTCGGCACAGCTCTGCTCGTTGCGCTCCCAGATGGCCACCGAGGCGCCGAACGCCGCCAATCCGGCAGCGATACCCCGGCCGATGCCGGCGCCCCCACCGGTGACCACAGCCACCTGTCCCGTGAGCAGAATGTCAGAAGGATTGATAGCCATGGTGATTGAGGCTAACGGTGGGACAGGCGGTGAGGCTAGATGCAACGGTGGGTGACCGGCGACGGAACCGGCCTTGAATTTCCCGCTGATCCGGACACGTTCCGTGACGCCGGACCGGTGTTCCTGACCGCAGCCCTGCATGCCTTCGGCGCTCTCCCGCAGGACAACCGGATCAGCGCGATCACCCGCTTCGAGGATTGCACCGGAGGCAGCACCGGGCGCAAGGCCCTACTGAACGTTCGGTACGCGGATCCGGCCGACGGCCTGCCGACCGAACTGTTCGTGAAGTTCTCCCGCGACTTCGACAATCCCCGCCGCGATCGGGGAAAGACGCAGATGGAGCTCGAGGTGGCATTCGGGGCGTTGTCGGTCGCCGCCAAGCTACCCGTCACCGTGCCGGTGTGCCTGTTCGCCGACTATCACCACGCGTCCGGCACCGGCATGCTGCTGACCGAACGGATCTCGTTCGGCAGCGGCGGCGTCGAGCCACACCACGACAAGGGCCTGGACTACCGGATGCCTGATCCACTCGGTCACTACCGAACCTTGCTGGCCTCGGTCGCACGGTTGGCCGGCGCCCACCAGGCCGGGGCGCTCCCCGATACGGTGGCCGATCAATTCCGTTACGACGCCGCCAAAGTGACGGTAGGCGCCCGGGTGCACCACTCTCCGAAAGAGCTCACCGAGCAGGTTCACCGACTGGTCGCCTTCGCGACGCGGTACCCGGGGCTGCTGCCTGCCGTCGACGGCCGGCCGGAGTTCACCGCCCGCATGCTGGCCGACGTCGCCCGCATTGCCGCGGCCGAGGACGCGATCATGGCCTGGCTGCACGCCACCGAGGATCAGATCGCACTGTGCCACTGGAATGCCAACGTCGACAACGCCTGGTTCTGGGCCGAACCCGATGGCACCCTGGGCTGCGGCTTGATGGACTGGGGTTGCGCCAGCGTGATGAACGTCGCGATGGCTCTGTGGGGTTCGCTGTGCAGCGCCGAGACCGCGCTCTGGGACCAGCATCTCGACGTCCTGCTCACCCACTTCGCCTCCGAGTACATGGCCGCCGGTGGGCCGGTGCTCGACCTCGACAGGCTACGGACTCAGCTCATGCTGTACGCCGCGGTGATGGGCGTGGCCTGGTTGCTCGACACTCCGGCCCACCTTCAGGCCTACCTTGAGTCCACCGCGCCTGACCATCACATCGACCGCTTCGACCCGCGGATCGCCGACAACGAGCCGGTACGGGCCCAGTTACTGATGCTGTCCAATGTGCTGCACCTCTGGCACACCCAGGATTTCGGTGCGTTGCTCGACGAGTTCGCGCGCCGGCCCTGAGCCCGGCTCAGCGAGTTGCCTTGCGACGTCCACCCACGCCGGGTTCAGTGCCGATCACGCCGTCCTCGGCTAGTGCCGTGATCTCGTCGTCAGACAATCCGAGCTCAGCCAGCAGTTCGTGATTGTGCTCGCCGAGCAGCGGTGCGGGCTGCCGGTGCAGCGCCCGCGGTCCGTTGGCCAGCGAGACGGGCAGGGTGCTGTGGGGTGCGGCGTTGTTCACCGGATGCCCGACCTGCTCGAAGAAGCGCCGGAAGCGCACCTGCGGAAGCTCCAACTGACGGTGCGGCTGCATCACCTTGGCCACCGGAACCTCAGCAGGCCAGAGGATTTCGACGATCTCGTCGCCGCTGCGGGGCAGGCACCAGGCCGCGAGTTTCTCGTCGATCAGATCGTGGCGATCCCGGCGCCCGGCGGCGGTGTCCAATGCCGGATCCATCGCCCAGTCCGGTTGCCCGAGCGCCGCACGGAGCGCGGCCCACTGGGCATCGGTGCTGACCGCGATGGCCACCCAACTGTCGGCACGGCCGAACTCGTCGATCTCGGCGGTCTGGTAGATGTTCTGCGGCGCCGCGGCCGGCCCACGGTTGCCGTCGCGCTGAAGCAGCGCACCGTAGGCCGAGTATTCGATGACCTGCTCGGCGCCGATGTTGAGTGCGGCGTCGACCATCGCGGCCTCGACAAGCACCCCTTGCCCGGTGCGACGCCGGTGCTCGAGTGCGAGCATCAATCCCGACAACGCATGCACGCCGGCGTTGGGGTCACCGATCGAATACGGTTCGAACGGGGTGCGATCCGGGTAGCCGGTGAGCCAGCTCAATCCGGACGCATCCTCGATGATGTAGGCGAAAGCCGGGTTGTCCCGCCACGGCCCGTCGAGGCCGAAGCCGGGCATCCGGACCATGATGATGTCTTCGCGCAACTCTCGTAGCGACTCGAAGTCGAGCCCGATCTGTTCGATCACCCTCGGGGTGAAGTTCTCCACCACCACGTCGCAGGTGGCGATCAGCCGGCGCAGCAGATCCCGGCCCTGCTCGGTCTGGAAGTCCAGGGTCAGGCTCTTCTTGTTGGTGTTGAGCGCACTGAAGATCGGCGAGCGCTCCCACCACTGCTCTACAGAGGCCGGGATCCCGGCGATCAGCCGGGTGCCGTCCGGACGTGGGGTCGATTCGAGGTGGATCACCTCGGCGCCGAGCAGGCCCAGCGGATGGGTGCACGAAGGTCCGGCCCAGAACGTGGTCATGTCGAGCACGCGCAACCCGCTGAACGGCAACCGATCCCCGCCGGGAGTGCCGGCCGGCGCGTCGCGCGGGACCAACTCGTCCGCCCTGACCTGCTCGGTGTGCTCGCCGAGCCGGGGAGCCGACGCCGCCTCCCTCAACGCCACCCCGGACAGCCGGTACGGCGCGGCGGGCTGGGTGAACCCGTACTGCGGGTTCTGGACGAACGCCTGGCGCTGCACGAAATGGTCCATGGCGGTGACGTTCTCACCGTTGCCGACCGGGGAGTTCGGGATCCGGAAGGCCCCTGCAAGTTCACGAAGATCTTCCGCTTTTTGTTCGCGCACCCAGTCGTAGAGCTCCTCGGCATGAAGATTGGCCTGCTCGGTGATGGTGAGCTCGGAGTTTTCGTCGATCCACTCGTCATGCCCCGACATCGCGCACAGATCCCACCACTGCTGGGCCGTGCCGCATCCGAGCGCCACCAGCCCGTCGGCGGCCTCCGCGACACCCGGAACCGTGGGCCTGCGCTCGGTACGCCACGGACGGCCCAGCATCTCGAAATAGGTGACCGGGTAATATGTCAGGCCCAGGATCTGCGCCTCCAGCGCCGAAAGGTCCACCAGCTCGCCGTGGCCGTCACGGATCGCCCGCGCCCGAAACGCCAGCGTCATCGCCGCCGTGTAGGCGCCGGCCAACCACTCGCCCACCTGTCCGCCGATGGACACCGGCGCTCGGTCCTGCACGCCACGTCCGATGCCGATCGCGCCGCCGGACCACGCCTGCAGGGTGAATTCGGTGGCGGCCCTGCCGCTCCACGGACCATCCAACCCGAACGGTGTGATTGTGGTGACGATCAGATGTGGATGCCGCCGAAACAGATCCTCCGGCGCGACCTTCTGGGCCACAGCCGATTCCGGCGACCAGATCACGGCATCGGCCGCTGCCACCAAGCGGTCCAGCAACTCACGGTCACCGGAGGCCTCGTGGTCAACGACCACGCTGCGTTTCCCGCCGGCCAAGAATGCGAACAACGCACCGTCCCGGTCCGGACCGATGTCTGCCCCCGACGCCGACCAACGGCGCAACGGATCGCCTTCGGGTGATTCGACTTTGATCACGTCGGCGCCGCCGTCGGCAAGGATCTTCGTGGCGTACGCGCCCGCGATCCCGCTGGACAGGTCGATGACGGTGTAGCCGTCTAGTGGTGAGCTCATGCGTCTATTCGGGTTTCGCCCTGTTCTTCTTGGACAGCCGGAAATCGGGCGGGAACTTGCTGTCGTTGTCATTGACTGCGGCCGACAGCCCGGAATCGATCGACTCGAACATGTCGAGGTCGTCATCGCTGTCGTTGGCCACCCCGTTGCCCATCGACTCGAAGAACGCGGACAGCAGGCTGCCCATGTACTCACCCTGTTGCTGTTTGAAGATCTCGAAGAACATCTTCTGCTGAAAGACGGTGTCCACCGGCCGGTTCCGGGTACAGGCGAGCGCGTACTTCTGCACCTCGGCTTCCAGCTGATCGCGTGCCACCACCTTGTTCAGGAAGTTGCAGTCGTACATCTCCGCTGCGGTGAACGGCCGGCCGGTGAAGACCATCTCCTGGAACTTGCGCAGCCCCATCATCTGGACCCACGTCCACATGCGGGGTCCCCACCCGTGATACCGGAACGACGGATGCCCGAAGAGCGCATCGTCCGACGAGATCACGAGGTCGGCATCGGCGCACTGGTAGAAGTGCCAGCCATAGCAGTAGCCCTTGGCCTCGACGATGCTGATCTTCTTGAAATCCTGCAACGCACGGTTGCCTGCCTGGGAGTTGGCGTACCACGAGCTGATGGTGGCGCCGTTGCGGAAGGTGCCCTTGGGCGGGTACGTCACCTCCCCTACTCCGTCATCCTCCAGCCGCAGCTCCGCCAGCCGTACCGCCGGATTGTCGTTACCCTCCATGAACTCCGGCAGATCCGCCCCGCTGCCCAGGTTGTCCCCCACGCCGCGGATGATCACTACCTTGACGTCGTTGTCGGCGTTGGCCGCCCGCAGCACGTCGGCGTAACGCAGCCGGGCCATCGACGTCGGCGCGTTGAGGAATTCCGGCCGGTTGAAGGTGATGGTGGCGATCTTGGTCCTGGGGTCCTTCTCGTAGAGGATGATCTCCTCCGGTGTGGGCCGCTCAGACATGTGCCACCTCACTGTCGGTCGGGGCCTGGGTCAGCACCTCTGGGCCGTCGGCCCCCACGACAATGGCATCGCGGGTGAACACCGCACCGACGCCCTGCTCCCAGACATAGCCCGTCACGGCCAGGACCATGCCCTCCTCGAGGATGTCGGCCTCGGCGGTCGCCCGCAAGGTCGGCGACACCACCGGCGGGTCAAATCCCAACCCGAGCCCGTGCGCCACCGGCATCGCCGGCAGCGGTTCGCCGGCCTGTTCGTACGCATCGAGTAACCCGCTCGTCGGCTTTCCGGCGCGGCAGGCGTCAACCAGCCTGTCCCACAGGTCATCCCGGCGCCGGTACAGCGCTCGAACCGCATCTGTCGGTTCGCCCACGTAAACCGTCCGCGCCACCTCCGCGACGTAACCGTCTGCGAGCACGCCCGCCGACAGAGCCACCAGGTCACCCTCGCTCACGCGCCCGTCACCTTCGGCACGACGCCACGGATGGTCTTTCGAGGTGACCCACGCAGCGTCCTGGGTGGCCGGGGTGCTCACCCCACCGGCGGCCTCGGCCTCCAATATCGCACCGGCGAGACGCTTCTCGGTGGTTCCCGGGACCAGCTCGGCAATGCCTTTCGCCAGTCCCTCCTCGGCGACGGCCAGCGCGCGGCGCAGTGCCACGATCTCCTCGGGGGTCTTGACCCGGCGTGCGGCGCGCATTGCCTGCTCACCGTCCACCAGCTCCGCGTTCGGGAAGGCCATCGGCAGCAGCTTGGCGAAGGTGGGTGTCAGAGCGTCTGTTCCGATGCGCCACGCCGAGTCGGCGCCCTTGATGCTCTGCAGCACGCCGACCAGAGTCATCGGGTTCCAGGCGAAGCCGTACAGGTTCTCGTGTGGGATCTCCTCGGGGATGCCCTCGTCCCACGTGCTGTTGAGGTGGATTTCACCGGTGGCACGGACGAAGGTGCAGATCGGCCCGAACGGCCGGGTACCCACCACCCACAGCTGCGGGGCGCCGGAGATGTATCGAACGTTGGCCTGCCTGCCCAGTACGAGCGCGTCGAGGCCATGCGCCTCCATCTGGGCGATGGCGCGCTCCCGGCGGCTGACGCGCAGTGCCAGGCCGTCGGCCTCGATTTCAGTTCCCACGGGACACCTCATAGGGGTCGTACGGATATGCGGTCAGCGGCATCCAGCCGCCCTCGGTCACCACCACGATCTCCTCGCCGCGGTAGCCGCCGGTGCCGTCCTCCCAGACCACCGGCTCGAACACCAGCAGCATGCCTTCCGGGAAGACGAAGTTGTCGTCCCATTCCTGGCCGAGATCCGTTCCGATCATCGGCATCTCAGCCGCGCTGGTACCGATGCCGTGCCCCAGGTAGAAGTGCGGGAGCCACGGCTTCTGCCCACCGCCGGCCGCGGTCGCCGCCCGGCCGAGGTCACCACAGGTGGCGCCGGCCCTGGTCACCGACAGCACGGCGTCGACGATGCGACTCCACTTGTCGAACTGCTTCTGTTGGGCCGCGGTGGGATCCTGACCGACGATCCAGGTGCGCCCGTGGTCAGAGCAGTAGCCGTGATAGGCGATGGACACGTCGGTCCACAGCACGTCGCCCTGCTGCAACTCGCGCTCGGTGGTGAGCAGCGGCAGGGCGAGATCGCCGGTGGTGGTCCAGGTGCCCTCCGCCTTCGACGCGGGCATGGCCTGCCAGATCGAGTCGAACATGTTGGTCGTGGCGCCCAGTTCGAAAGTACGGCGCACGAATTCGGCAGAGAGGTCGATCTGGCGCACACCGGGCGCCAGCGACTTGTGGATCTCCGCAACGGCCTGTTCGGTGATCTGACAGGCCCGGCGGATGCAGGCGATCTGGTCGATGGTCTTGACGATCTTGGCCGCACCGATCACCGGGCCGGCATCCACCGGCGCGCTGGGGAACAACGCGCTACCGGCGAGCCGCATCGCCCCGGTCAACTCGTCGGTCGCGATGGTCGCACCCGCCGGTAGCAGGCCGGACAGGATCTTTGCGAATTCCGCAACACCCTCGTCGAATTCGAGGTAGACCGGCCCGTGCAGGTGATCATCGGGCAGCCCGGTTTCCATGGCCGCGCCCTCACGGAACGGCAGGAACAGGTGCGGGTGTTCATCACCGGCCAGCACGACCGCGATCGGCCGTTCCACGTGCGACAGTCCGGCGTCGGCCAGCGGCCAGGCGATGCCGGTGGCGTACATGACATTGCTGTTGCCGAGCAGCACGAGCGCGTCGACACCTTGGTCCGTCATCGCGGCATGCAGGCGCGCGCTGACCTCACGACGCAGCCGGTCGAGGTCAGGCTCATCCGGGATGTCGAACGGAGTGAAGCCGGTTCGGGCGATCTGGGTGACGCCTGAAAGCGTCGAACTCGTCATAGGAGCCCCAGGAAATTCTGGATGTTGGTCGACACGATCTTGGTCGCGTTCTCCGGTCCGACCGCCTCCACGACGGTGGCCAGAGACTTCTCGGAGTACCCGAAAGTGCTTTCGTTGTGCGGGTAGTCGCTGGACCACATCACGTTGTCGACACCGATCTCGTCGATCAGCCGCAGGCCGAGCGGATCCACCATGAACGAGGCGGCCATGTGCTCGTTCCAGTAGTGCCGGACATCGTGTTGCAACTCGTGATTGAACATGTGCCGGTAGGAGGCCAGCATGTGCTCGGCATCCTGCAATGCGGTGGGAACCCAGGCGATTCCACCCTCGAACCAACCGACCTTGAGTGTGGGATGCCGATCGAGGATGCCGGAGAAGACGTACTTGGCGAACTGCTCACGGAAGGAATCGACGTTGACCATCATGCCGACCACCACGCTGTTGTTCTCGCACGGCGTCTTGGGCGGCGTCTCGCCGATATGGTGGCTGACCGGGATGCCAGACGCCTCGATCTCGTCCCAGACCGCATCCATCGCGGTGCTGCCGTAGTCGTAGATGTTGCCCTCGTCGTCCTTGCCCGGATTCAGCGGCAGCAGGAAGGTCTTGAGGCCCAGCGACTTCAGCTCCTCCAGGGTGCTTCGCGTGCCCTTCGGATCCCACCAGTTGATCAGGCCGACGCCGTAGAAGTGTCCGCCTGACTGCTCCTGCAGAGCAGCGATGTGCTCGTTGTAGATCCGGAACACCCGCTCACGCAATGCCTTGTCCGGGTAGTGGAACAGGGCCAGCACCGCGTTCGGGAACGCCAGCTCCTTGTCGATGCCGTCCTCTTTCAGCTCCCTGATGCGGGCCGCGATGTTGTTCGACGCGGCCCCCGCGAGATCGTCGTACTGCATCAGCACGCGGCCGAAATCGCCTCCGGTCCAGGCCTTGCCCTTCATACCGACCATGTAGGCGCCGTCCTCGTACCAGATCCGCGGCGCGGCACCCTTGAGCTCCTCGGGGAAGCGCTCGAAGAAGATATCGTCGGCCACCGAGATGTGGTTGTCGGCCGAGAAGATCTCGGTACCTGGTGGCAGTCCGAGGTCACCGGTCGCATGTCCGCGCCGGTTCTTCGGTGCCCCAAAGCCTTCCGGCGGATAGAGGGTCGTCGAAGCAGTCATCTGTGGTACTCCAATCGGGCTGTGAGGGCTGAGGGATCGGCTTGCGGCGACTACCAGGTGACGGGGAGTTCGTAGACGCCGTAGGCGAGACGGTCGTGCTTGAACGGCACCTCGTCGAGCGGAACGGCCAAGCGCAGGGTCGGAATCCGGCGCAGCAGCGTGTGGAACACGATCTGCAGTTCGGCGCGTGCCAGCTGCTGACCGACGCATTGATGCCTGCCGTAGCCGAAGCCGAGTTGCTGGCCGGCGTCGCGGCTGAGGTCGAGCTTGTCGGGCTCCGCGTAGGCCTTCGCGTCCCAGTTGGCCGGCGACAGGTCGATGATGACGCCGTCACCGGCGCGGATGGTCTCGCCGCTGATCTCGATGTCCTCCAGCGCGACCCGCCGCTGGCCGGTCTGGATGATGGACAGATAACGCATCAGTTCCTCGACCGCGTTGGCGATCACCTTCGGATCGTCGGCGGCACGCAGGAAGTCGGCCTGCTCAGGGTTCTCCAGCAGCGCCAGGATGCCGATGCCGATCATGTTGGCGGTGGTCTCATGTCCGGCGATCAGCAGACCGGTGCCCAGCTGCGCGGCCTCCTTGACGCTGATCTCCCCGGCGGTCACGCGCTCGGCCAGATCGGACACCGCGTCCTCGGACGGGTTAGCCTGCTTCTCCTCTACCAGATTGATCAGGTACTGGTGCAGGCTCATCGCGCCCTTCTGCATGGCATCGGCTGCCGCGTAGCGGGCCAGACCGGCGTTGGCATGCTCCTGGAAGAACTCGTGGTCTTCGTAAGGGACGCCGAGCATCTCGCTGATCACCACGGTGGGCACCGGCAACGCCAGCTTGGCAACCAGGTCGGCGGGCTGCGGGCCGGCCAGGATCTCGTCGATGCACTCGTCGGTGATCTTCTGGATGGCCGCGCGCAGCCCCTCGACGCGACGGAACGTGAACGGCTTGGACAGCATCCGGCGGAACCGGGTGTGCTCCTCGGCGTCGGAGGTGAACACCGAGCGCGGCCGCTTGTCGACAGTGGAGAGCATGTGCTCGTTCCAGTGCGGGAAACCCTCGATTCGGTCGTCCACGCTGATCCGGGAGTCTGCGAAGAGAGTCCGGGCCTCTTCGTGGCCGGTGATCAACCAGGGGGTGTCGCCGTTCCAGATCTTGACGCGGAAAAGACCTTTGGGGTTTCCCAGCATGGGCGGTGGCGGCGCGAACGGGCACCGTACATCGCGCTCCATCGGGTAGTCGGGGATGTCGACTTCGGTCAGCGTCTCAGACATATGGTGCTTCCGTTCCTCAAGTCAGTCTTGAATTTCGATGGCCAGGGCTGGGCAGGCCGCGGCGGCGCGGCGGGCGTTGTCGGTTTGATCCGGACCGGGGACGGGTTCGAGCAGCACAACGACACCGTCTTCGTCGCGCTGGTCGAATACCGCACTGGCGTTGAGTACGCACTGCCCCGAAGAGACACACTTGTCCTGGTCGACAATGACTTTCACAGGAGGTCGCTTTCTCGAGTAACCGGCGCCATCCACAGACCGACGATCGCGTCGATCAGCCCCGACGCCGCGCCCTGCCAGGACGCCCGCGGCACGGTGCCGCCCTGGGCCATCGCGCGTTCGCGATCAGCGGCACTGTGCATCAGGAGATTGCGCGCCATGATGTTGCGTTCGACCCGGATCTCATCGGGCAGATCGGGGAGGCAGTTTTTCATCCCATCGATGACCTGCACCAGCGACGCGGAGCTCAGGGCGTCACGAACCACGATGTTGTGGTAGGCCGGATCGGTCATCACCTGCGCGGCGAACCTGGCATACCAGGTCGGGTTGCCCAGCGCGGCAAGGTGATCGGTGAGTGGCTGCACCAGGCAGGCAACCCAGTCCCTCAGCTCGGCCGACGCACCGGTGTCGGCAACCATCTGCTCGCGCAGGCACTCGATCGGACCACGGTGCTTGTGCTCGATCGCGCGGACCAGATCCGTCTTGGTGCCGAAGTGGTAGCCGACCGCGGCGTTGTTGCCCTGCCCGGCCGCCTCGCTCACCTGGCGGTTGGATACCGCGAACACCCCGTGCTCGGCATAGAGGCGCTCAGCCGCCTTGAGGATCGCCTCCTGGGTACTGCTCGCCCGATCGGCGCGGGCGGTCCGGTTGGCTGCTGTCACCGTTACAGTCAACGCCCCTCCTGTAATTAAGTCAAGCACTTGATTTAATCTTCCGCGGCCGCCGTCCCCGAGCGCGCCAACACTACGGTTTTTGACGCGATAACCAGGTTTTTCCGTCAAAAACCGTAGTCTCGGCGAGGCAACTTGGCGGGGCTGCGCGGGGTGGGCTACTTCGGCTACTTGGGCTTTCTCACGATCACCTTGCCCGCGACGGTGCCCCCATCGATCGGCAGGATGGTTCCCGTCACGTACCGGGACCGGTCGGTCGCGAAGTACAGCGCCGCCTCGGCCACGTCCTCGACCGTGCCCTCCCGCTTGAGCGGGCGGTCGTTGCGCATCTGGGCGCGGATCCCGGCCTCGAACTCCTCGATACGCTCACGCTCCTCGGGGGAAGCCGACTTGGCCACGATCGCGGTCCGGATATTGCCAGGAGCGATGGCGTTGACGCGGATCTCGTAGTGGGCCAACTCGATCGCCGCCGACTTCGTGAACTGGATGACCGCAGCCTTGGAGGCGCGATACGTCATCACCCCACCGCCGGCCTGGATCCCGCCGATCGAAGTCAGGTTGAGGATCGATCCGCCGCCGTGCTCGGACATGTACCTTGCGGCATCACGGGTACCGGCCATGACAGCACGGACGTTGACCCGCATCACGGTGTCGAAATCGGCGAGATCGTCGTCGAGGAAGCGGCGGTGCATCCGGCCCGAGACCCCGGCGTTGTTGACCATGACGTCCAGGCCGCCGAAGTCCTCCACCGCCGTCGAGACCAGACGTCCCACCTGCTCGACGTCAGCCACGTCCGTGAACAGGAACGCGGCGTTTTCACCGAGTTCCGCGGCCAGCGCCTTGCCGCGGTCCTCGTCGACATCGCCGATCAGCACCTTGGCGCCCTCAGCCGCGAATCGGCGCACCAACCCTTCACCGAGACCCGACGCACCGCCGGTGACGACCGCGACTTTTCCGGCCAACTCGTTAGTCATGCGCGATCCCGCTCCGCTTCTCGCTCGTGGTCATTCGACCTCTTTCAGAAAATCCAGCAGCACCTCGACGAGTGCGACAGGCTGTTCGATCTGCGGGCAGTGCCCGGCACCGGGAATCACCGCACTGCGGGCGCCGGCGATCTGGCCGGCGATCTCGGCGGCCCAGCCGGACGGCAGCAGCTTGTCACGATCCCCCTCGATGATCATGGTCGGCACACCGATGCGGTCGTATGCCCGCTGCGACGACGGCATCGCCGGCGGCTGGAGTCCGGGCCGTCGAAAACGGGCCGCCGCCAGGGATTCCCAGGCTCCCGGCGCGATGCTCGACTCGTACCGCCGCTGCACATACGCCTCGTCGGCCGGGTAGGACGGGTCGGCGAACAGTGCGGTGACGATGCGTCGCATCCCGTCCGGCGTGGCGTCGTAGTCGTACAACGCCGCCGAATGTTCGTTGCGCTGGATCTCCCCTCCCCCGCAGATCGCCGTGAGCGATCGCACCGGGAGACGCGGGGTCTCCGACGTGGTGTCGACGAGCAGGTTGATCGCCCCCATCGAGTTGCCGACGAAATGCGCTCCCGCAACACCGAGTTCGGCGCAGAACCGGGCGACGTGCCGAATCCGCATGCCCCGGCCGTCGTTGAAATCGATGACCTTGGCGCTCTCACCGAAGCCCAGCATGTCCGGAGCGAGCACCCGGTAATGCTCGGACAGCGCTCCGATGACACGCTCCCAACCCAATTCGGCACTGACGCCGAACTCGCCACCGTGAAGTAGGACGACAGGGTCGCCGGACCCAGCTTCCAGGTAACCGGTCGTCAGGCCGTCGACGTCGATGCTCTTGCGGGCGAACGTCCGCTGCGCCGTCACTGCGGGGCTCCGCCGGACCGACCGAAGTTCAGCAACTGGGTGGCCAACATGTCGAGTTGACCGCGTACGGTTCCGTCGGCCAACTCACCTGTCTCAGACCAGATCTTGTCCGCGGAGTTGATCGCCACCCCCAGTGGAGTGGGCCAGGCCCGCAGTGAGTGACCGATCGTACGCAACTGGCCCAGCGTGCCCACCGCAGCCTGCCAGCCGTAAGCGCAGCTGATGCAGCCCCACGGGGTGTTGTCCAGGTACACCCTCGGGTCCTCCCGCAGATCCTCGATGTAGTCCAATGCGTTCTTGACCAGACCGGAGATCGCGCCGTGGTACCCCGGTGAGCCCACCACCACCGCGTCGGCGTCACGCAGCGCGGACACGAAGTCGAGGGCCGCGGGCGTGCGCTCCAAAGAGTGTGGCGCGTACATCGGCAATTCGAGATCCGGTCCGGCGAACATCCGCGTCCGGCCCCCTTGCCGCTCCACGGCTGCCAGGCAGTACCGCACGGCCCGCTCGGTCGAGGAGTCGGCGCGCAGTGTGCCGCCCAGCCCGACCACGAACGGCACTTTCTCAGTTGACGTCATCTCACCTCACTTGATCGCAATGGGATTCACCGGCGAACCGACGGCACCGGTAACCCGCAGCGGCGGGGCGACGAGCTGGAACTCGTAAACGCCGTCGGCCGCGCAGTCCGCGGCCAGCGGACCGAGATCCCAGTACTCGCCGAGCATCAGGCCCATATCGCGCAGACACAACATGTGCATCGGCAGGAACGTGCCCTCGACACCGTTGGCCGGGTCCGGGTCTTCGACCATCAGATTGTCGGCGGCGACCGCCGCCACCTGATGGTCGTGTAGCCACGAGGCACAGTGCCAGTCGAGTCCGGATCCGGGCTCGGCGCCGTCACCGTTCGCCGAAAACCGTGTCCACCAACCCGTGTGGACCATCACGATGTCACCCGGGGTGATGCTCACCCCCTGCGCCCTGGCCACATCGTCGAGTTCGGCCGGGGTGATCGGGTTACCCGGCTCCAGGAACTGCTCGGCACTGCGGTGGCGGACCAGGTCGAGGAGCACCCCGCGCGACGTGATGCCCTTGCCGTCCACCTTGTCGATGCCGCAGTGGAAGGCACCGAAGCTGGTGACCGAATCCGCGGGGAACCCGTTGTAGAGCTTGTCCTCGTAGTAGACGTGCGACAGCGCATCCCACTGCGTGGCCGCCTGCAGCGGCATGACGATCATGTCGTCGTTGAAGCGGAACGGGTTGTCCACGAAGAACCCGCTGACCTCATGTGCCACCGTGTTGCGCAGCCACTGCGGTCCATACTGCGCCAGGGTGTGGGCGTCGCCACCGTCCACCGTCATCACATGCGTCGGGTTCTGCCGGAACTGGAAGGCCCCCTGCGGCCCGGCCGACGAGAAGTCGACACCGAGCGCGAACACCTTGCCCTGCTTGGCCAGTGACGCACCCTCGGCCACCTTGTCGGCGGTGATCAGGTTCAGGGTGCCGAGTTCATCGGCGTCGCCCCAACGACCCCAGTTGCGCACATCGTCGGCGACCTTGCGGAAGTCGTGCATCGTCCCGGCCAAGCTCAGCTCCTCTGCTCGGTATCTGCAGCGTCATCTACAGCATCGACCAAAGCTGCCTCCCGCCGGGCGAGAATGCCACCGTCGGCCCAGATCACCTGCCCCGTCACATAACTGGCACCCGGGCCGCCGAGAAAGACCAACAGCGCGGCCTGTTCGGCCGGCTCGGAGTTGCGGCCCAGCGGGGTGGTGAACGAATCGAGGTACTGCTGCCCGTAGGCCGAACGCAGCTGATCGAGAATGGGAGTCTCGGTGACGCCGGGGGCCGTGCAGTTGATCCGGATCCCCCGGGCGCCGAGTTCGGCAACACGGCCCATCCCGTAGAGGATCATGGCCTCCTTGGACAACCGGTAGCCGCCGTCGGCCAGGGCCTCGGGGTGGTCGTCACACCATCGCACCCCCTCCTCGAACGTCCGCGTCCTGACCAACCCTGCTGTGGTGAAGCGGTTTTCGCGATACCCCGATGCTGCCAGAGAAGACACCGAGGTGATCGATCCACCGGCTGCGATGCGATGCTCCACAGCCTCGGTGAACTGCCGGGTACCCAGGAAGTTGATCCGAACCACCAGCAGTGGATTGCCGATGCCCGACGACACCCCGGCCACGTTGAACAGCGCGTCCACCGGACCGTCGACCGCACCGGCGGCACGGTCGACGGACTCCGGGTCCGCGAGGTCCAGTTCGATGAAGGTGTCGGGCAGGCGATCGGGTGGCCGGATGTCCAGTCCCGTCACCCGGGCGCCGAGCTCACCCAGCGTGCGGGTGACCTCGGCGCCGATACCCGACCCGCAGCCGGTCACCACAACGTGCTTGCCGTCGTAGCGCACGAGCTTGTCGAGTGCGGTCACGGTCACCCGGCGTTTTCTCGAGCGTCCTTCTCCGCCTGTGCCGCCTTGACCCGGCCCTCGTTGATCTCCGCCATCGCCTCGGGAATCTCGCCGGCGGTGAACTTGTCGCGGCCGGTGGGCAGCCCACCGAAGGCGTAGGTCTCGTCGAACAGCGGAGCCTCGGACGGACGGCGACGCGACTCGACCTTCTCGATCACCGGCTCCAGACGCTTGGCCTTGTCCGCCACCGCCTTTGCATCCCGCTCGATGAACTCGGGCAGGATCTCCTTGCCCATGATCTCGATGGACTCCATGGTGCCCTCGTGGCTGCGCGGGTTGAGCAGCAGGATGATCTCGTCGACGCCGCTCGCCTCGTAGGCGCGCAGGAACTCGCGGACGGTGTCGGGTGAACCGATGGCGCCGCGGCCGGGACCGTAGGCCAGCGTCGGATCCTCCTTGACCGCCTCCTGATAGCGTTCCCACACCTTGGTCCGACCGGGGGTGTGCATACCGGTCAGGTAGTAGTGCATGATCCCGAACGAGAAGAAGCCACCACCAGTGCCCAGGCGCTTGAGTGCCTCGTCGTCCGTCTTCGCCACCATCATCGACAGGTCACCACCGATGGCCAGGATGTTGGGGTTGATCGCCGGGGTGACGGGCGCGCCCTGCTCTTCGAATTCCTTGTAGTACCCGTCAACCCGCTCCTTCAAGGCCTCGGGACCGGTGTAGGCGAAGCTCAACGCGCCGATCGCCTTCTGGGCCGCCATCTGCACCGACGACGGGCGGGTGCAGGCCACCCAGACCGGCGGGTGCGGGTTCTGCAGCGGCTTCGGAATCACGTTGCGGGCGGGCATCTCGACATGCTCACCCTTGAAGCCCGTGAAGGGGGCCTCGGTCATACAGCGGATCGAGACCTCGAGGGCCTCCTCCCACATCGTGCGCTTGTCGGCCGGGTCGATGTCGAAGCCACCCAGCTCGGCCACCGAGGAGCCCTCACCGGTACCGAACTCGACGCGCCCGTTGGACAGGTGGTCCAGGGTGGCGACGCGCTCGGCGATCCGGGCCGGGTGGTTGATCGGCGGCGGCAGGTGCATGACACCGAAACCCAACCGGATGTCCTTGGTGCGCTGGCTGGCCGCGGCCAGGAACATCTCCGGCGCGGTCGAGTGGCAGTACTCCTCCAGGAAGTGGTGCTCGGTGAGCCAGACGGTGGAGAAACCGGCCTTGTCGGCGGCCTCCACCTCGGTCAGTCCGTGCTGGAACAGCTGATGTTCGTCATCCTCCGACCACGGCCGGGGCAGTGGGAACTCGTAGAACAGCGAAATCTTCATCGGTTTCCTCCTGGGGTGTTGCTGACGTTGTCGTGGACTTGATGGTTGGCGGCTTGTGAAACTGGTTGTGCGGCAGCCTGTTCAGCTTGCAGCTCGGCGATGTGTCTGGCTGCCACGTACCCGAAGGTCATCGCGGGTCCGATGGTCGCGCCGGCACCGGCGTAGCTGCGGCCCATGACTGCGGCCGAGACGTTGCCCACGGCGTAGAGCCCGTCCACGGCGGAATCGTCGGCGCGCAGGACCCGCGCGTTCTCGTCGGTGCGCAGGCCGCCCGAGGTGCCGAGGTCGCCGAGGATGATCTGGAACGCGTAGTAGGGCGGTTTGCCGAGCGGTCGCAGATTCGGGTTGGGCAGCGTCGGGTCCCCGTAGTAGTTGTCGTACGCGCTGTCACCGCGGTTGAAGTCGTCATCGTGGCCGCCGTGCGCCAACTGGTTGAAGCGATCGGCGGTGGCCTGCAGATTCTCCGCGGGCACACCGATCTTGCCGGCCAGTTCCTCCCAGCTGTGTGCCTCGACGACGACACCGGAATCCAGCCAGGCCTCAGGAACCTTGCGCCCGGTGGGGACCGGGGCGAACGGGATCTTCGGGATGGGCAGATGCCCGCCCACCACATAGCGGTGGAACGAGTCGATGTCGGTGACGAGCCAACACGGGATGTGCCCCACCCCCGACTGTTGTCCTTCGATCATGGCGTGGGCGAAGTCCATGTAGGGAGCGGCCTCGTTGATGAAGCGCTTGCCCTCACCGTTCACCACGAACTGCGACGGCATCATCCGCTCGTTGAGCATGAACTGCAGCCGGCCGTCGGGCCAGCAGATGGCCGGGAACCACCACGCCTCGTCGAGCAGTTCGGTGGCGCCGCCGGCCTTCTCTCCGGCCCGGATACCGTCGCCGGTGGCAGCGGGATTGCCGAAACTCCAGTCCTTCTCGAGCACGGGTAGATGCTCCTTGCGCCACGCGATGTCGTGGTCGAAGCCGCCGGAGGCGAGGATCACTCCCCCGGTGGCCCGGACCCGCAGCGCCTTACCGTCCCGTTCGATGACGGCTCCGAGCACCGCACCGTCGTCGCCGGTGATCAGCGAGGTCATCGGCGCATCGAGCCACAGCGGGATGTCGTGTTGTTTGAGCGCCAGCCGCATGCGGGCGGCCAGCGACTGGCCGATGGCGGCCATCCGGTCACCGAACACCCGCGCCCGGACCATCCGCCAGATCAGCTTGAGCAGCACGGCCTTGCCACGCCAGTTCTGCCGGATCTGGTAGAAGAGCCGAAGATCCTTGGGGGCGAACCAGATTCCCTTGGGCGCGAGGGCCAGCGGGGCGAGCAGCTCCTGCTCGTGTTCGCCGAGCTTGCGCAGGTCGATGGCCGGGACGTTGATGGTGCTGCCCTGGGCGGAGCCGCCCGGCAGTTCCGGGTAGTAGTCGGCGTAGCCCGGCTTCCAGACGAACTCGAACCAGTCGCTGTTGCGCTCGAGGAAGTCCATCATCTCCGGCGCCGCCTCGACGTACGTGCGCAGCCGGGCATCACTGACCGTGCCCTCGGTGATCTGCTTGAGATAGTCGAACACGCCGTCCGGGGAGGGCACATGGCCGGCACGGCGCTGTGACGGTGCCCCGGGCACCCAGATGCCTCCCCCGGACAGTGCAGTGGAACCGCCGAAGTGAGAGGACTTTTCGACCACGAGAGTCTTGAGTCCGGCCGCGTCGGCCGCCAGCGCAGCCGTCATGCCACCGCCCCCGGACCCGACGACGAGCACGTCGACCGTTTCGTCGAATGTCTTGGTGTCTGAAGTCATGCTGCGATTCCTACCGCCGTCCTGATTGCGAATCCTGCGATCAATTCCGGAGCCGCCCGGTAGAAGTGGTTTTCCGTCCGGTACGGCCCGTTGGCTTTCAGCGCCGCGAACGCGGCCACCCAGGTGCGGATCTCGTGCGCCGAGTTGCCCCCTTCGGTGGCGATGAAGGCATTGGACCAGCCGTCCAGGTCGGTCAACCGACCCTCGTCGAAGATCTCCAGCAGGCCGTGGTCCCAGTCGGGGTTCAACGGCCGTAACGCACTGTCGCCATGGGCGAAATCGTGCGCGGCCTGACTCACCGCGGTCTGCCGGGCCATCCGCTGTTCGGTGGTCATCGGGACCCCGTGCACGATTCGGTCCAGCGCCGCCGGTGGTGCGGTGGCCAAGGTCGGTACCGGTGGATCATGCGACAGTCCACCGGATCCCAGCACCAGCACCCGCTTGTCGAGGGTGGCCAGGTAGGCGCCGACGGCCGTGCCGAGGGCGCGTGGCCGCGACAGCGGGCCGAGCGGCGTGGCCACGGAGTTGATGAAGATGGGCACGATGGGACGCGCGGTCGCTTCACCGAACAGTTCCTGCAGCGGCTGCACGGTGCCGTGATCGACGTCCATGCTGGTCGAGATCGCGATGTCGACCCCGGACTCCCACACCGCCTCTGCGCACTGCTGGGCGATGTCGCCTGCGACATCGAGCGCACCCTCGTACGTCCCGTAGTCCCCGACTCCGGAGGCCGCGGTGCCGATACAGAACGGCGGCATCAACCGGTAGAAGAACCCGTTGTAGTGGTCGGGCGAGAAGGTGACCACCAGCTCGGGGTCGTAGTCGGCAACAAACGCGCGAGCACTCCCGACCGCTGCGCTGATCTCGTCGAGGAGATCAGCCGACGGTCCCGGAAGATTCAGCAGCGGGCTGTGGGACATACAGCACAGGGCTACCGGCATCGTTCACTCCTCCTTCCCGCACATGCAGTACGTCGAACAGGGCGTCGCTCAGTTCGGGGGCACGCTGGGCGATATCGGCACCGGCGATGCACCGGTCCGGGCGCAGCACCAGCACCGATTCGGCGTGCACGTCGAACCAAGATTTGAGCGCACCCGTGCGGTCACCCACGATCACGACCGAGCCGTCGTCGCCGTCCGCATCGTGCCCGGTCCAGAACAACTGCGTCTGCGGGCGGGCCGCGATGAACTTCGCGCCCAGGGCTTTCCAGCGCGCATAGGCCTGCTCTCCGAGCAGGGCGCGCGGATTGTTGTTCCAGCACAGCACCGCGAAGTTCAGTCCGATCACATCGTCGAGCAACACGTTGGACTGCTCGCGGGTGTCGACTCGGGGCTGGATGAACAAGGTGCCGGCCGGCGAGTCTGCCGTCGGCGGCTTCGGGTGATAGACCGCGCCCTGGTCGTAACGCGGCATCGGCTTGAACCGCATCTCCAGGACGTAACGTTTGAGCGCGGGTACCACCGATGCGCCGCGAATCAGCCTGTCCCGCACCACCGCGATCTTGCGGTTGGTGGGCGAGATGACCCGACCCACCAACGTGGACAGATCGATCATGGCCCGGGCGTGCTTGCGCCGCTCGGTGTCGTAGCTGTCCAGCAGGGCGTCACCGGCCTGACCGTTGACCACCGCAGCGAGCTTCCAGCCCAGATTCGCCGCGTCCCGGATGCCGCTGTTGTAACCCTGGCCCTGCCACACCGGCATCAGGTGCGCGGCGTCACCGGCCAGCAGGAACCGGCCCTTACGGAAGTTCCCCGCGATGCGGGAGTGATGGGTGTAGACGCGACGACGGATCACGTCGACCTTGTCCGGATGCGGGACGAACGGTGCCAGCAGGCGTGCCACGAACTCGGGATCCTCGGCCTGCTCGTCGGTTTCGTCGGCATGGATCATGAACTCGAATCGGCGGATACCGTGGGCGATCGAGATCGACGCGTACGGCCGGTCCGGATCGGCACCGACCTCACTGTTCGGATGGCCGAGAGGATCGTTGGCCAGATCCACCACCACCCAGCGGGTCGGCGAGGTGGTGCCGTCGAACGACACCCCCGTGATGCGGCGGGTGGCGCTGCGTCCCCCGTCGCACCCGACCACGTAGCGCGCCTGCACTGCGGGCACGTCCGGCCCGAACTCGACCGTCACCCCGTCAGCCGTCTCGACCGCCGATTCCATCCGGCGACCCCAGGCCACCTGCACATGGTCGAACCGGTCCAGCCCGGCCAGCAGCTGTGCGTCGACCAGCGGCTGGACGAAGCCGTTGCGCTTGGGCCAGCCGAATCGGGCATCCGGAGGCGCCATTTCGGCCAGCAGCCGGCGGTTGCCGTCGTAGAACCGCAGGATCTGATTGGGCACGGTGTGCGGGAGGACCGCCTCGACCAGCCCGATGGACTGGAAGGTACGCAGCGACTCGTCGTCGAGACCGACCCCGCGGGGGTAGTCGATGAGGGTGTCGCGCTCCTCCACCACGAGGGTCCGGACGCCCTGGATGCCAAGGACATTCGCCAGGGTCAGGCCCACCGGCCCGGCGCCGACGATGAGGACGTCGACCTCGTCAGCCACGTTCGGACCCCAACAGAAAGTCCAGGTGCAGCCGGTTGAACGTCTCAGGGTCCTCGTACTGCGGCCAGTGCCCGCAGTCGGGCATCACCTCGAACCGGGAACCCGGGATCATCGACGCGATCCGCCGGCCCTCGCTGACATCGGCGGTCGGGTCATCGCTCGTCCACAACACCAGGGTCGGCGCCGTGATCGAGCCGTATTCCTTCTCCCCCAGCAGGTTCCGCGCCCGGATCTCCGGATCCTGCAGCGCCATGATGTCGCTCATCGCGGCGACGAAACCGGGCTGGCGGTACACCGCCTGGCGACTCGCCACGATGTCGTCGTAATCCTTTGTCTTGTCGGCCATCAGCCACTTGATCCGGGCCTGCACCGTCTCCCAGGTCGGGTTCTCCGCGGCTGCCATCGACAGCGTGATGATCCGCTTCATCACCTCGGGGTCGGCTTGCGAGCCACCGGCCGTGTTGAGTACCAGACGGTCGACCCGGTCCGGATGATCGGCGGCGGCGCGGGCGGCCACCCAACCGCCCAGCGACTCACCCGAGATGTGGGCGCGCTGCGCACCGATGGTGTCGAGGAAACCGACGAGGTGATCGACGTAGTGGGACACCTCCAGCGGGTGCCCCGGCTTGTCGGTGTAGCCGTGCCCGAGCATGTCGATCGACCACGTCGAGAAGTGCTCCGCATGGGATTCCAGATTGCGCACGTACGCCTCGGCATGTCCACCCGACCCGTGCAGCAGCACAAGCACGGGCAGTTCCGGGTCACCGGCGTGCAGGTAGCGGGTACGGATTCCGCCCACATCGAGGTATCCCTGCGAGAACGCAACGCCTTGGAGATCAGCCCAGACGCTCTCGTGCTCGGTGGCCGAAACGGAACCGGATGCCGGCCCGGCGGCAGTGCTTGTCATGTTCCCCTCTCCGGAGGTAGTGAGAATGCTATTCTCCAAATTTGTAAGCACTTTGCTCATATAGCGCACATCGGAGTGCATTATTATCAGAGCATCACTCTCGCGGTTCTATCTGTCAAGGAGGGGCGCGATGCCGGCCAAGGCAACCCCGTCGCAGGCACAATCGAAGACCGACGGCACCCCCACCGGGGTGCCCGGTTCGCAGACGTTGGCACGCGGACTGAGCGCGCTCGCGGCCATCGCCGCCGCCCCGACCGGGCTCACCGTGCAACAGGTCGCCGACCATGTCGGAGCCCATCGCACGATCGCCTACCGGCTACTGGCCACCCTGAGCCAATTCCGCTACGTGACAAAGGGGGAAGACGGTCGCTACCGGCCCGGCGCCGGGCTGGCGGCGCTCGGATCCTCGTTCGACAACAACATGCGTCAGCTCAGCGTCCCGACCCTGCGTGCACTCGCCGACGAGCTCGGCAGCACGGTGTCACTACTGGTGGCCGAGGGCGATCAACAGGTGGCCGTCGCGGTGATCGTCCCGACGCAGGTGTTCTACCAACTGTCCTTCCACGAGGGCAGCCGTCACCCGCTCGAACTGGGCGCGGCCGGGGTGGCGTTGCTGGCGAGCATGCCGCCGCGCCCCGGTGAACGTGAACTGGTGCGGCAGACCCGCGAACAGGGCTGGGTGATCACCCACGGCGAGATCGAACCGAACACGTACGGCCTGGCCGTACCCGTGCGCCGGCGCCTGCCCTCACCGCCCACCTGCATCAACCTCATCTCGCACCGCGAAGACGTCGTGATGGGCGGCAAGGATGCGGTGGTCCGGGCCGCGAACGAATTATCGGCCATCCTGTACTGAAAGGGAAAGACATTGACCCGTACCGAAATTGACTGGGACGACGAAGTCGACGTCGTCGTGCTGGGCAGCGGCGGCGCCGGGCTCACCGCGGCGCTGACGGCGTCGGTCAACGGCGCGTCGGTCGCGATCTACGAGAAGGCACCGACCGTCGGCGGCACGACCGCGGTTTCCGGCGGCATCGTGTGGATCCCCTCCCATGACCGCAGCGCCGACGGACCGCTACCGGTCTCCGATGCGGTGGACTACCTGCAGGCCCAGTCGCTGGGCTACCTGGATACCGATCTCGTGGACACCTTCGTCCGGACCGGACCGGCGATGCTCGATTTCGTCGAGGAACACAGTGAGCTGCGCTTCGCCGTCGCCGAGGGCTTCCCCGACTACAAGCCCGAACTGCCCGGCGGGCGTCCCGGGGGTGGCCGCTCGCTGAGCGCCGCCCCGGTGGACCAGGGCAAGCTCGGCAACTGGCGCGACCGGATCACCTCGTTCCCGGCCGATTTCAGCAATGTCGGGATCGACGCCGAAACTCGCGCCCGGATTCACGCCGTCTACGACGACCCGGACGCCGACCTGTGCGTGGCCGGCACCGCACTGATCGCGGGACTGCTGCGGGGGCTGCTCGACCGGGGCATCCAACCGGTCACCGAGGCCCGCGCCGTCGAACTGATCGGTGACCACACCGGCATCGAGGGCGTGCGCATCGGCTTCAACAACACCAGCGGAGCGGGCGTTCAAGTCCGCGCCCGCAGCGGCGTCGTGCTGGCCACCGGCGGCTTCGAATGGGACACCAAGCTGGTCGAGGCCTACCTACGCGGCCCCATGCGCGGCGCGGTGTCACCGCCGAACAACACCGGCGACGGGCTGCGGATGGCCATGGCTCACGGCGCCGACCTGGCCAACATGGGTGAGGCGTGGTGGGTTCCGATCGTGCAACTGCCCGGCGACACCATCGACGGTCACCCCCGCAGCCGCAGCGTGCGGCTGGAACGGACCCGGCCACGCAGCGTCATCGTCAACCGGGCCGGCAAGCGCTTCCTCAACGAGGCGGGCGAATACAACTCGATGGCCGGGGCATTCCAGTACCTCGACCCCAAGCTCGGCTACGCCAACGACCCGGCGTGGATTGTGTTCGACTCCGTGCACCTGCAGCGCTACGGGTTCCTCGGCGTCGAACCCGGTGCCCCGGCGCCGGAGTGGTTCTGCGAGTCGGCCACGCTCGCCGAACTCGGCGCCAAGACCGGCATCGACGCCGAAGGCCTGGCCGCGACCCTGAGTCGCTGGAATGACAACGTCGCCGACGAGGTCGACCCGGACTTCGGCCGTGGATCCAGCGCGTATGACGGCTACTGGGGCGACAACTCGGCCGCCACCCCGGCCGGCCAGACGCTGGGGCCACTCGACACCGCGCCGTTCTACGCAGTGCCGGTCAAGATCGGCGCGATGGGCACCAAGGGCGGACCACGCACCGACCGCGACGGCCGAGTACTACACGTCAACGGCGCACCCATCCCCGGTCTGTTCGCCGCCGGCAACGCGATGGGCGGGGTGACGGGCAAGGCCTACGGAGGAGCCGGCGGCACCCTCGGCCCCGCCATGGTGTTCGGTTACCGCAGCGGCTACGCCGCAGCGACGGGCAAGTCGGTGAGCTGATCGGCTACGGTCGAGTCGTGCTGGGGACCCCGCGCAGCGCGGCGCAGACCCGCATCCTCGATGCGGCTCTCGAGCTGATCGCCGACCACGGCGTCGGCGGTACCTCACTGCAGATGATCGCCGACGCCATCGGTGTCACGAAAGCCGCCGTCTACCACCAGTTCAAGACCAAGGAAGCCATCATCATCGCGCTGACCGAACGCGAACTCGGCCAGCTCGAAGAATCGCTGGAGGCGGCCGAGGCCGAAGGTTCGCCCACCCGGGCCCGCGAAATCCTTCTCACCCGCGTGATCACGATGGCGGTCTCACGTCGGCGTGCTGCCAGCACACTGCAATTCGACCCAGTCGTGGTGCGACTGCTGGCCGAACACGAACCGTTTCAGCAGTTCATCGACCGGCTCTACGCGGCGATGCTCGGCGACCAGTCCGGCGATGGGGCACGGGTCCATGCGGCGGTGCTGTCCGGGGTGATCGGCGCCGCGGTGATGCATCCGCTGGTAGCCGATCTCGACGACGACGCCCTGCAGACCGAACTCCTCGCCACGATGCGACGGGTGATCGGGCTCGCCGACTCAGCGGGCTGAGTCGGCGATCAGTTGGGCTGCCGCCGTGTAGGGGTCAGTGGTGCCGTCGGCCACCGCCGCCGCCAGCCCGTCCAACTCTTCGTGGTTGCGCAGCAGCGTCTGGGCCAGTGACAGGATCTGGGTGCGGGCCCGGGCGGTGCGCCGCTCAGCGGTGTCGGCGCGGTGATGGGCATCGATGGCCTCGACCAGCTCGGCCAGGCCCTCCCCCTGTGCGGCAACAAGTTTGAGTACCGGCACGGTGGCTTCGGCGCGCAGATCGCGGGCGGTCTGATCGGCCCCCTCGCGATCGGCCTTGTTCACCACGACCAGATCGGCGACCTCCAACAGGCCGGCCTTCGCGGCCTGAACGGCGTCACCCGCACCGGGATTGAGGATCACCACGGTCGGGTCGGCGATCGCGGCGATCTCGATCTCGGACTGGCCGACACCCACGGTCTCCAACACGATCAGGTCGTAGGACAGGGCGGCCAGCAGCCGGATCGCCGCCGGTACCGCCGCAGCCAGCCCGCCCAGATGCCCGCGGGTGGCCACCGAGCGGATCAGCACGTCGGGGTCGTTGATGTGGGCGGCCATCCGGATCCGATCCCCCAGCAATGCACCGCCGCTGTACGGGGACGACGGATCGACGGCGAGCACCGCGACCCGCAGTCCACGCTCCCGGTACGCGCCGACCAGGGCGCCGACCGTCGTCGACTTCCCCGCGCCGGGCGGACCGGTGACCCCGATGACTCGCGGCGACGCGGGACCGAGTACCGCGAGAACCTCACCGCGACGGTCGCTTTCGACCAGGCTCAGCAGACGCCCGACAGCGCGCTGGGATCCACTGCGCGCTGCTGCGATCAGCTCTTCGATGTTGTGCTTCGTCATCACGGTCGACACTACGGTGAAGGCACCTCGATGACCGTCGCCGAACCCATCCCGCCGCCGGCGCACATCGCGGCGACACCGATGCCGCCGCCGCGCCGGCGCAGCTCGTGGACCATGGTGGCCAGCATGCGCGCCCCGGTGGCGGCCACCGGATGTCCGAGTGAGCACCCGCTACCGCTGACGTTGACGAGCTCCGGGTCGATGTCGAGCAGCTTGATGGTGGCCACACACATCGACGCGAAGGCCTCGTTGATCTCGAAGAGGTCCACATCCGACAGCGAAAGACCGGCCCGGCCAAGCGCTTTGGTGATGGCTTCGACCGGAGCCAGGCCGGTGGATGCCGGGTCGACGCCCACCGACGCCCAGGACTTGATGGTCGCCAGGGCGGGTAGCCCGAGTTTGTCGCTGGCGATGGTCAGGAGTGCGGCAGCGTCGTTGGCTCCGCACGCGTTGCCTGCGGTGATGGAGAAGCCGTCGATCTCGGGATGAAGTGGTTTGAGTGCGGCCAGCTTCTCCAGCGTGGTGTCGCGGCGCGGGTGCTCATCGGTGTCGAACAGCCCGTGCGGAGTCTGGATCGGGACGATCTCCTCCTTGAACCGGCCCTCGTCGATCGCCGCGATGGCCTTGAGGTGTGAACCCAACGCCCACTGGTCCATCTCCTCGCGGCTCACCCCGGCCTTGACCGCGGCGTTCCAGCCGACCGTGATGGACATGTCCATGTTCGGTGCATCCGGGCGGTCGGGGTGGGTCGGCGGGAACCAGTTCACCCATTCGGCGTCCTTGGCACTGCTGGCCGCGCGGAGGAAGCGGGGCGAGGTGGAGGCCGAGTTGACGCCGCCGGCCAGAACCAACCGGTCCATACCGGCGCGAATACTCGCGGCCGCGTTCTGCACTGCGGACTGACCGGCGGCGCAGTGCCGATTGACGGACGCACCGGGCACCGTGGTGAGGCCGGCGGTGATGGCGGCATGACGGGCGACGACGCCGCCGCCGTAGAGACCCTCGCCGAGGATCACGTCGTCGACCGGGATGGTGCCGTAGCCGGCAAGGTCCTCGGCGGCTGCCCGTACTACGTGGTCAGCCAGCGCGTAGGCGTCGGTATCACGCAACGTGCCCTTCTTGGCCGTGCCGATGGGGGTCCGCAGCGCGGACACGATGACGGCTTCAGGCATTGATTCTGCTCCCTGGTTCACCCGGTAAGAGAATGTTATTCTCGCAGCCAGAGAGTCTCAGTTGCAAGAAGGGGAACCCTATGCAAATCGCCGGTAATTCCGCGATCGTCGTCGGCGGTGCGGGTGGCCTGGGTGAAGCGACAGTCCGCCGTCTGCAGGCCGCAGGAGCCAAGGTGGTCGTCGCGGACCTGGCCGACGACAAGGGCGCCGCCCTGGAGAAAGAGCTGGGCGTGCGCTATGTGCCCACCGACGCCACCTCCGAAGAGTCGGTGCTCGCAGCCATCGCCGAGGCCGAAGCCCTTGCCCCGCTCCGCATCTCGGTCGACACCCATGGCGGACCTGCCGCCGGCGGCCGCCTGGTCGGCAAGGACGGGTCCCCGCTCGATCTCGACGGATTCAAGAAGACCATCGAGTTCTACCTGACCGCGGTGTTCAACGTGATGCGACTGTCCGCTGCGGCGATCGCCAAGACCGAACCGTTGGAGGAGGGCGGCCGCGGCGCCATCGTCAACACCGCCTCGATCGCCGGTTACGAAGGCCAGATCGGCCAGCTGCCCTACTCGGCCGCCAAGGGCGGTGTGCTCGGCATGACGCTGGTCGCCGCGCGCGACCTGTCGCCGTTGGGCATCCGGGTCTGCACCATCGCCCCCGGCACGATCAACACCCCCGCCTACGGCAAGGCCGCCGATCAGCTCGAGCAGTACTGGGGTCCGCAGGTGCCGTTCCCCAAGCGCATGGGCCGCTCGACCGAGTACGCCCAACTCGCCCAGAGCATCATCGAAAACGACTATCTCAACGGTGAAATCATCCGCCTCGACGGGGCATTGCGCTTCCCGCCGAAGTAATAGTCTGTCGCGATGAACCTGACCGGAAAGGTCGCCTTTGTCGCCGGTGCAAGCCGCGGTATCGGCGCTACGATCGCCCGGGCACTGGCAGCCGAAGGCGCCGCGGTCGCGGTCGCGGCCCGTTCCAAGGAGCAGGGCAAGTTGCCGGGCACCATCGGATCGGTGGCCGCAGACATCACCGGCGCGGGCGGACAGGCCCTCCCGGTCGCCTGCGACGTCACCGATGAGGAATCGGTGAACAAGGCTGTCGCCAAGACAGTTTCAGAGTTCGGTGGCATCGACATCCTGGTGGCCAACGCCGGTGTACTGTGGCTCGGCCCCATTGAGACGACGCCGCTCAAACGCTGGCAATTGTGCCTGGACGTCAACCTCACCGGGGTGTACCTGGTGACCAAGGCCGTCATTCCCGAGGTACGCAGGCGTGGTGGCGGGTCGCTCATCGCGATCACCACCACCGGCGTCGACATGATCGAGCACGGCGCCAACGCCTACTGGGTGTCCAAAGCCGCCGCCGAACGCCTTTACCTCGGCCTGGCCGCCGATCTGCGCGGCGACAACATCGCAGTCAACTGCCTGAGCCCGTCACGCGTGGTGCTGACCGAGGGTTGGCAGGCCGGCGGCAGCGGGCTGCAGATTCCGCCGGAGATGGTTGAGCCGCCCGAGGCCATGGGCCTCGCGGCCGTACGGCTGGCCGGTCAAGACGCCAGCGGTGTCTCCGGTACCGTCCAGCGCTCCGAGGCACTCACCTTCTAGTGATCACGGCCATTGGCCACCTACGGCACGCTTTTCGCTGATTCGCGTGCCGTAAGTGGCCATTCGGCGCACCCTCGCGGGGTCGGTTGGCGGTCAGTTCTTGGCGATCAGGCCGTCCACGATCCGATTGAAATCGGCCGTGCCGAACGAGACGTACTCGGCGAGGTTGGCGTAATCCAGCGACGCCATCACCTGCTGCTCCAGCTGGATGTTCATCAACCGCTTGGTGGCCTCGACGGCCTGCTTGGGTAGGTCGATCAGCTTCTTGGCGCAGGCAATCGCCTCCGAAAGCGGGTCCTGCACCACATGATTGGCCAGACCGAGCTCGACCGCGCGCTGGGCCTTGATCCGCACGCCGGTGAGCGCGAACTCCTTGGCCTGCAGCAGGCTGATCTGCGAGCCCCACACCAACGGACCCCCGTCCGCGGCCACCAGACCGATCTGCACGTGGGGATCAGCGAAGTGCGCGTTCTCGGCCATGTACACCACATCGGAGAGCGCGGCCAGGCTGCAGCCCAGCCCGACCGCCGGGCCGTTGACCGCGGCCACCACCGGGATGCGGCACCGCACCATACCGATGACGAGATCACGTCCGTGCTTGATCGTCTTCTGACGCAACGCCTCGTCGCGGCGCAACTCGTCGAGGTAGTTGAAGTCACCCCCGGCCGAAAACGCGCGTCCCGCACCGGTGATCACCGCCGCCCGCGCGTCGGCATCCTCGTTCAGCTCTTCCCAGATCTTCGCGAGTCCGACGTGCAAGTTGTCGTTGACGGCGTTGAGCGCATCGGGGCGGTTCAGCGTGATGATGCGCAGGGCACCGTCGGCCTGCACATCGATTTCATCCGGCATTCCGTACATGTATCTAGACTCCCAGCCCGAGGATTCGTGAGGCGATGATGTTCTTCTGGATCTGCGACGTGCCACCCATGACGCTCTGGGCCCGGCTGTACAGATAGGCGCTGAGCAACTCGGGATCAGACGTGCCCGCCACCGCGAGCGCGGCATGCCCGACGGACTGCTCGACCCAGGTCATCAGCAGCTTGTCCAGCGAGCCGTCGGGGCCGTGCTTGAGCCCGTCGAGCTGTTCGGACAGGCGCCGGCGCACGTGCAGACGGAGCATCTCGGCCTGCACCCCGGCCCACGCGAGATCTTCTGGCGTCTTACCCGACACCCGAGAAGCCATCTCCCGCACCAGTTTCCCGTACCGGGCCGAGTAGCCGAGAGTAGACGGCTCCCGCTCATGGCTGACCACCGTCATGGCAAGGCGCCAACCGTCGCCCGGCTCACCGACCATATTCGAGGCCGGCACTACTGCACCGTCGAACGCGACCTGGCCGAACTCCGTCGTGACACCGTTGATCATCTGCAGCGGCCGCTGCTCGATGCTGTCCTGGTGCATCGACACGATGAAGGCCGAGATGCCTTTGTGCTTGGCCACATCCTTGTCGGTACGGGCCAACACCAGGCACCAGTCCGCCACATCGGAGTAGCTGGTCCAGATCTTGTGTCCGTTGATGATGTAGTTGTCGCCGTCGCGCGTCGCCGTGGTGGTCAGCGAGGCGAGATCCGAACCGGCGCCCGGCTCCGAAAAGCCCTGGCACCAGCGCTCGGTGCCATTGATCATGCCCGGCAGGAACCGCTGCTGCAGTTCCTTGCCGCCGTGGTGGCCCAACCCGACCACCAGGTAACCGAGGCTGGGGCGCGGCGGGGCTCCGGCGCGGGCCAGCTCCTCGTCGACGATGACGTCGTAGACGGGCGGCAGGTCCTGGCCACCGAACTCCTTGGGCCACGAAGTGCCGAAAAACCCTGCGGCATAGAGGGCCTGATGCCACTCCCCCATCCTGGCCCAGTAATCGTCGCCGGATGCCTTGAAGGACGCGGCGTTGTCCGTCAGCCAGGTCCGTAGCCGGTCCCGGAAGGCAGCTTCCTCAGTTGAATCACGAAAGTCCAAGATCAGTTACCTCCAGGTCCTCTAGCTTGACGGGCCACAACTCGGTGGCCACCAGAACGCGGCGCAGGTATACGTGCGCCAGGCATTCCCACGTGTTTCCGATACCGCCGTGCACCTGAATCGCGGTCTCACACACGGTCCGCGCGGCACGGGCGCAGTAGATCTTGGCGATCTTCCCGGCCCGGACGGCTTCCTCCCCCGGCAGTTCGTCGACCGCCCATGCCGCGTGGCGCAGGACGCTGATCGAACCCTCGATCAGCGCCAGCCCCTCGGCCAGCAGGTGCGCGACGGCCTGGTACGAGCCGATCGTCGAGCCGTACTGCTCACGGACTTTCGCGTAATCGACGGCCAGTGCATGCGCACCGCGCGCAGCGCCGACCAGGTCGGCGCTCGTGGCAGCGAGCGCCAGCGCCTGCCAGCGCAGGGCGTCCTCGCTCGACAGCTCACCGAGTTCGGCGGGCGACTCGACCACACCGACGGTGCTGCGGGTGAGATCCACACCGGCGGTGGCGGCGTCGTCCCCGCCAGACTCCCCTGAGCCGACCGCCACCTCACGATCGAGCCGACGGGCCAGATCGTCGGCGAGCACCGGTCCGAGGAACGGCACGTCGACAAGACCGCGCCCGAACTCTTCGGCGACGATCGCCACTTCCACACCGGAGGCGCCGTCGGAACGCAGGGTGCGCCACTCGGTGGCAGCGACCGTATTTTCCAACCGGGCGATCCGGCCCTCATCCGACAATTCTCCGACCGCATCAGGTCCGAGGTCGTCGGCCAGTTTCGCTGCGGCCTCTCGCAGCTGCTGCTGTTCAGACGTCAGTCGAACGTCCATGCCGCTCCTTCAGCACTCGTCGCAATACCTTTCCGGAAGGTAACCGCGGTATGTCGGTTACGAACTCCACGCGGCTGGGCCGCTTGTACGAGGCCAGCCGCTCACCGACGAGATCGATGAGTTCCTCGGCAGACACCGCAGAACTTATCGCCACGGCGGCCACCACGGCCTCGCCGTCGGCCGCATCGGCAACACCGAACACCGCACAGTCGGTGACCGCCGGGTGGCCGTGCAGCACCGCCTCGATCTCGGCCGGCGCCACCTGGAAACCGCGGACCTTGACCATCTCCTTGGAGCGGTCGGTGATGCGCAGATAACCGTCGTCATCGAGGTAACCGATGTCACCGGTGCGGTACCAGCCGTCGCGGAATGCGCCCGCCGAGGCGTCCTTCGGCAGGTAACCGGCCATCACCGAATCCGACCGGACCTGGATCTCGCCGTCCTCGCTGATGCGCACATCCACCCCGCTCACCGGCCGGCCCACGGTGTCGATGCGGCTGGCATCGAGTGGGTTGCAGGCGATCACGGGGAGTTCGGTGGTGCCGTAGGCGGTCAGCCACTGAATGCCGGCACGCTGGGTTACGGTGTCGGCGACGCTACGGGTGACCGGAGTGGCACACCACATCACATAGCGCAGCGAGGACAGGTCGTAGCGGCCGAGATCAGGATGTGCGGCCAACGCCAAAGCGATTGGTGCCACTGCCATCTCGATCGTGATCCGGTCCGACTCGATGTGGCGCAGCATGGTGTCGATGTCGAAGCGGCGGTGCAGACGCATCCAGGCTCCGGCGTCGAGCACCATGGCGATGTTGAGCAGGCCGAGGATGTGCGACGGCGGCGTCATGATCTGTATGCGGTCGGCGTCGGTGAACCCCAGCGCGTCGCGCCAATGCTCGATGGCTGCGGCGAACCCGCGGTGGGTGTGCCGGACCGCCTTGGGCAGGCCGGTGGTTCCCGAACTGAAGACGAACAGGGCGTCGCCGTCCGGGTCGGGCAGGTCGAACTGCCTCCGCCCCGGGGTGATCGGCTCATCCAGATGCAACATCGGCATCTGCGCCGCCAGCGCCTCGTGGTCACCCACCGCATGACTCGGCGTGGTCAGGGCCAGGACATGCGCCACCTCGGCGGCTTTCCAGGCCGGACTGATCAGCACCGCCACCGCACCGAGTCCCCAGATCGCCCGCAGCGCCACCACGAACTCGGGGCGGTTGGACGACATGATCGCCACCCGGTCACCCGGGCGTACGCCACGGTGTTCCAGGGCGGTGGCCATGCCGCTGGTCAATGCATCGAGCTCGGCGAGGGTGTACTCACGGTCGTCGAATGCCAGGACGGCGGGGGTGCGCACGCGAGGAGCAGTTGTGACCTCAGTCAAGATTCACAACCCCTCTCCCGAAGCCTCTGGGTAGGCACCGACCATGCCGAGAAGATACTATCAGTTAGCGAGAATGGTATTCTCTTCATATCAGAACGTACTTGCACAGGGGAGCTACATGACCGCAGGAGCGATGGCCGGCAGCGAAGCGGACGGCAAGGTCACGATCGTCTTCGACCGCGAGCAGTTGTCCGTGCCGCGCAGGGAGGGCGAGACACTGCTGGAGAGCGCGCGCCGGGCCGGTATGACGCCGCCGTTCTCGTGCGAGGCCGGCAACTGCGGCACCTGCATGGCCAAGCTCCTCGAGGGCACCGCCACCATGCGGGTCAACGATGCGCTCGACGACGACGAAGTGGCCGACGGTTACGTGTTGACCTGCCAGGCCGTGCCGGACTGCAATTCGGTGACGGTCTCCTACGACGAGGACTGAGCTCAGGCGCGAGGTGCATCCGGTCCAGGGTGCCGCCGGTTTCTACCTCTGGGCTGCTGCGAGCAAGCAGTCACGACCCAGGTGCAGAAACCGGCGAGCACTGTCCGTATTCGTCGAACACGGGCGCAGGCCGATAGTCCGGTGAATAGCCGGTGACGTGCACCGGGCTACCCACCAGCCGGAAATCCCCAGCGGTGACCAGCATTTCGGGCGTCGCATCCAATGCCTGCGGCAGCGTACGCACCGCAGCCGCCGGGATCCCCAGCGGCTTCAGCCGTGACTCCCACCCCGCAGCCGTATCGGTCGCCAGTGCGGCGGCTACCACGCCGAGCACCTCGTCGCGCTTGCCGGCCCGCTCGGCCATGGTCTCGAAACCTTTGATTCCGGCCTCACCGGCGAACGACTTCCAGAACCCGTCGTGGGTGATGAACAACGCCAGATAGCCGTCGGCGGTCGGGAACAGCTGCGCGGGCACGTAATAGGAATGGGCACCGAACGGGTGGCGGCGTGGTTCGGCTCCGTCGTTCAAATAGGCCGAGGCGCGATAGTTCAGCTGCGAGAGCATGACGTCCCGCAGCGAGACATCCACCTGGCCGCCGTTGCCCGACACGATCATCGCCAGCAAGCCCAGCGCAGCGGTCAACCCGGTCGAGTTGTCCGCCGAGGAGTAGCCCGGCAGCGTGGGTGGGCCGTCGGGATCACCGGTCATCGCGGCTACGCCGGTGGCGGCCTGGATGACGTAGTCGAACGCCGGGTCGTCTCCCCCGTCCAGCCCGAATCCCGTCATCGCGACACAGACGATCTTGGGGTTGACGTGCCGCAGGTTCTCGTAGGTGAGCCCCAGCCTGCGGATCACCGACGGCTTCATGTTCACCAGCAACGCATGCGAATCAGCCACCAGTTCGGCAAGTTTCGCCTGACCGGCCTCGGAGGCGAGATCGAGGCAGATGCTGCGCTTGCCCCGGTTGAGGCTGGCGAAATAGCTGTCGCTGACCTGACGGGAGATCTCCCCGCCGGGTGGTTCGACCTTGATCACCTCAGCGCCCAGATCGGCCAACATCATGGTGGCGTACGGGCCGGCCAGCATGACCCCGACCTCGATGATGCGGATGCCCGCGAGTGGACCCGTTTCGGAAGTCATCGCAGTGCTCCCTCGCTCTTCGCGCAAGCGCTCATCGCAGGCGCTTGGCGAGTTCCGCGATCACCTCACGGGTCCGGTACTTCGACGCGATCAGCTCGTCGCGGTTCTCCCCGATCGGCAGCAGGCGCACCGACAGATCCGTCACCCCGGCATCGGCGAACTGCTTGAACCGCTTCAGGATCGACTCCTCGTCACCCGCCGCGAGCAGATCGCCGACGTTACGAGCCTCGCCACGGTCCAGCAGTCGCTGGTAGTTGGGCGAGGTCTCGGCTTCCGCGAGAACGCGGTTGGCCCGGTCCTTGGCTTCCTCGATCTCGGAGTTGGCGCACAACGTGACCGGGATGCCCGCGACGATGCGTGGCGCGGGCTTGCCCGCTTCCGCAGCGGCCTTGTTGATCTTCGGGGCGATGTGCTCGCCGATCGCCTTCTCGTCGGCCATCCACAGCGAGGTGCCGTCGGCATGCTCACCGGCGATCTGCAGCATCACCGGGCCCAGTGCGGACACCAGCACCGGCATCGGGGTGTCGGCACCCAGCACGGTCGGGTTGTGCACAGTGAACGAATCGTTCTCCACGTCAACGTCTCCGGGCCCGGAGATGGCTGCGTTCAGCACCTGCAGGTAGTCCCGGGTGTAGGCGGCGGGCTTGTCATACGGCAGGCCCAGCATGTCGCGCACGATCCAGTGGTGCGACGGCCCGACACCCAGGACCAGCCGGCCACCCGAGATGGCGTGCACCGACAGCGCCTGCCGCGCCAGCGCGATCGGGTGTTGCGCCTGCAGCGGCACCACCGCGGTGCCGAGTTCGATGCGCGACGTGTTCGACGCCATCAGCGCCACCATGCTGAGTAGGTCGAAGTCGTTGGGTACCTGCGGCATCCACGCGCTGTCGAGGCCGGCGGATTCTGCCCACTGGATATCGGAGACCAGCTTGGCGACCTTGCGGGCCATATCGCCGCGCTCGGCCCCGATCATCACACCAAGGCGCATGTCAGCTCGCTTTCTCGGTCAGTGCGCGGACGTCGGTCACCAGTGTCTCGAGCGACGTTCCGGTCGGGAACACTGCAGCCGCACCGGCATCGAGGAGTTTCTGGACGTCGGACTGCGGGATGGTGCCACCGACGACGACGGCGATGTCGCCAGCATCGGCGGCCCGCAGCGCGTCGACCGTGCGCGTGGTCAGCGCGACGTGCGCACCGGACAGGATCGAAAGACCGACCAGCGCAACGTCTTCCTGCAGCGCGATCGACACGATGTCCTCGATGCGCTGACGGATGCCGGTGTAGATGACCTCGAATCCCGCGTCCCGCAACGTACGCGCGACGATCTTGGCCCCGCGGTCGTGACCGTCGAGACCCGGCTTGGCGACAAGTACTCGGGTTGCCATCAGAACACCACCGGCTGCTGGAACTCGCCCCACACCGACTTCAAGGTCGACACCATCTCTCCCACTGTGCAATACGCATTGGCGCAGTCGATCAACCGGTGCATCAGGTTGTCTGCCCCCGGTCCACTGCCTTCGGCGCCCCTGGCCAATGCCGCCAATGTTTCTTTGACCGCAACGTCGTCGCGCTCGGCCTTGACCTTCGCCAGTCGCTTGAGCTGCAGATCGCGACCCTCGGCATCGAGTTCGTAGGTGTCGATGTCGGGCGCAGGCTCGTCGGTGACGAACTTGTTGACGCCGACCACCGGGCGCACCCCTGACTCGGTCTCCTGGTGGATCTTGAACGCCTCGTCCGCGATGAGACCCTGCAGGTAGCCGTCCTCGATGCAGCGCACCATGCCGCCGTGCTTTTCCAGGTCGTCCATGATCTCGATGATCTTGGCCTCGGTGGCGTCGGTGAGCGCCTCGACGAAGTACGAACCGCCCAGCGGGTCGGCCACCTTGGTGACGCCGGTTTCGTAGGCCAGGATCTGCTGGGTACGCAGCGCCAGCGTCGCGGACTCCTCACTGGGCAGGGCGAACGGTTCGTCCCACGCTGCCGTGAACATCGACTGCACGCCGCCCAGCACCGCCGCCAACGACTCGTAGGCGACCCGCACCAGGTTGTTCTGCGCCTGCGGCGCGTACAGCGAGGCCCCGCCCGCCACACAGCCGAACCGGAACATCGAGGCCTTGTCGGTGGTCGCGCCGTAGCGCTCCCGCACGATCGTGGCCCAACGGCGCCGGCCCGCACGATATTTGGCGATCTCCTCGAAGAAGTCACCGTGGGTGTAGAAGAAGAACGAGATCTGCGGGGCGAACTTGTCGATCGTCATTCGGCCGCGTTCGACGACGGTGTCGCAATAGGTGACACCGTCGGCCAGGGTGAACGACATCTCCTGGACGGCATTGGCCCCGGCGTCGCGGAAGTGCGCACCGGCCACCGAGATCGCGTTGAACCGCGGCACCTCTGCGGCGCAAAATTCGATGGTGTCGGCGATCAGCCGGAGAGATGGCTCGGGCGGCCAGATCCAGGTGCCGCGCGACGCGTATTCCTTGAGGATGTCGTTCTGGATGGTGCCGGTCAGCTTCTCGCGCGGCACGCCCTTCTTCTCCGCGGCGGCAACATAGAAGGCCAGCAGGATGGCCGCGGTGCCGTTGATGGTGAAGCTGGTGCTGATCTTGTCCAGCGGAATGCCGTCGAACAGGATCTCGGCGTCGGCCAGGGTGTCCACCGCGACACCGACACGGCCGACTTCCTCGCCGTACTCTTCGTCATCGGAGTCATAACCGCACTGGGTCGGTAGGTCCAGCGCGACCGACAGACCCGTCCCACCCTGATCGAGCAGGTAGCGGTAGCGGCGGTTGGATTCCTCGGCGGTACCGAAGCCCGAGTACTGCCGGAAGGTCCAGGTCTTCCCGCGATATCCGGACGCGAAGTTGCCGCGGGTGAAGGGGTAGGTCCCGGGGGCAGGCGGTTCGACCGCGCGGTCGTCCGGTCCGTAGACGGGCGCCAGCGGGATGCCAGATGGGGTCTCTACCGGAGAGACATCTTGCTCGCTCATCAGTGGATAACGTACTTGCTAAAAATGAGAATGCCAATACCGCGTGGTGGAAATGTGGCACCTGTACTGGCCGGGAGTGCTCGGACCTGCACACCGAGGACCTCTCACGACACACGCGAAGAGGTCTGGTCGATGCCGCTTCCCCGGGCGGTGCGCCCCACGATTACGACACTTGCTAAAAATGAGAATGCCAATACCATTTGGGTACGGTTGACACACGGCGCATAGCGGACGCTGCGCTCGACGAGGAGGACCATGTCCAGCCAGCAAGAGTCATTCACCGATCGCACGCTGGTCGTATCCGGTGGCAGCCGCGGTATCGGGCTGGCGATCGCGCTCGGCGCCGCCCGCCGTGGAGCCAACGTGGTGCTGCTGGCCAAGACCGCTGAACCCCACCCCAAGCTGCCCGGCACCGTGCACACCGCGGTTGCCGAGGTCGAGGCTGCCGGCGGCAAGGGCGTCGCCGTGGTCGGCGATGTGCGCAAGGAAGAGGACGTGGCCCGCGCCGTCGAGGCCGCGGTCGAGCACTTCGGCGGCGTCGACATCGTGATCAACAACGCCAGCGCCATCTCCACCGACCCCACCGAGTCGCTGTCGGCCAAGAAGTTCGACCTGATGATGGACATCAACATCCGCGGCACCTTCCTGCTCACCAAGGCGGCACTACCGCACCTGCGCAAGTCCACCAACGGCCAGGTGCTGACCCTGGCCCCGCCGATGAACATGAACCCCTACTGGTTGGGCGCACACCCCTCCTACACCCTTTCCAAGTACGGCATGACGCTGCTGTCGCTGGGCTGGGCGGCTGAATACGCGGACGCGGGCATCGGTTTCAGCTGCCTGTGGCCCGAGACCTACATCGCCACCGCCGCAGTGACCAACCTCGCCGACGGCGACACGATGGCCTCACAGTCCCGCAGCCCCGAGATCATGGCGGATGCGGCCGTCGAGATCCTGTCCCGCCCGGCCGCCGAGGTGAACGGTGAGACCTTCGTCGACTCGGAGGTGCTCACCGCTTCCGGTGTCACCGACCTCTCCCGCTACGGCGGCGGGGATAATCCGATCATCGACATCTTCATCGACGCACCGGGACAGGGCCTATGAGCATCTCGCTACTGCTCGAGATGGCGGTCTCGGGTGGGCCCGACCGCACCGCAGTGGTGTCCGACGATCTCCGCCTGACCACCGAGGAACTCAGCACCCTGGCCGACGGCGGCGCCGGCGTCATCGCGGCCTCCGGAGCCGCCCACGTGGCCTATGTCGGCACCGGCGGAGCGCTGCTACCGCTGCTGCTGTTCGCGTCGGCCCGTGCCGCTGTTCCGTTCACCCCGCTGAACTACCGCCTCAGCCGAGACGGTCTGCACGAGCTGATCGAGCGGTTGCCCGAGCCGCTGGTGGTCGCCGACGCCGAATACGCCGATGTCGTCGCCGGAGCGGGCAAGCAGGTCATCACCTCCGAGGAGTTCCTGGCCGCGGCGCGCGACGCCGAACCCACAGCCGAGTTCGCCGACCCCGACGCGGTCGCGGTCGTGCTGTTCACCTCGGGCACCACCTCCCGGCCCAAGGCCGTCGAGCTCACCCACAACAACCTCACCAGCTACATCACCGGCACCGTCGAATTCGGTTCGGCGGCAGAGGAAGACGCCGCCCTGATCTGCGTGCCGCCCTATCACATCGCCGGGGTCAGCGCGGCGATGTCGAACCTATACGCGGGCCGGAAGATGGTGTACCTGCGGCACTTCGACGCCGACAAGTGGGTCGAGCTGGTCCGCACCGAGGGCGTCACGTCGGCAACCGTGGTGCCTACCATGCTGGACCGCATCGTCACCGCGCTGGAATCCGCCGGCCTCGAACTGCCCACCCTGCGCAACCTCGCCTACGGCGGCTCCAAGGTCGCGCTGCCGCTGGTCCGCAAAGCACTGCAGCTGCTGCCGAACGTCGGCTTCGTCAACGCCTACGGATTGACCGAAACCAGCTCCACCATCGCGGTTCTGGGCCCCGACGATCACCGCGAAGCACTGGCCGCCGAGGATGCGTCCGGCGCCCGGCGACTCGGCTCGGTCGGCCAGGTGGTCCCGGGTATCGAGGTGCAGATCCGCGCCGACGACGGCACCGTGCTCGGCGCAGGCGAGACGGGCGAGCTGTTCGTGCGTGGCGAGCAGGTGTCGGGTCGCTACACCGACATCGGATCCGTGCTCGACACTGAAGGCTGGTTCCCCACCAAGGACGTCGCCATGCTCGACGAGGGCGGCTACCTCTTCATCGGCGGACGCTCCGACGACACCATCATCCGCGGCGGGGAGAACATCGCCCCGGCCGAGATCGAGGATGTGCTCGTCGAACATCCTGAGGTTCGCGACGTCGCCGTCGTCGGCCCGGAAGATCCCCAGTGGGGCCAGATCATCGTGGCCGTCGTGGTACCCGTCGAGGGGGCCTCCCCTGACCCGGATGCACTGCGCGAACATGTTCGCAAGCAGCTGCGCGGTTCGCGCACCCCCGACCGGGTGGTGTTCCGTGACGAGCTGCCCACCAACCCGACCGGCAAGGTTCTGCGCCGCCAACTCGTCGACGAACTCGCACCCGTTTCAAAGGAGTCAGCATGATCAAGAACGGCACCCGCCTGCAGAGCCAGGTGTGCGACACCCAGGTCATCGTGGTGCGCAGCGCCGACAGTCTCGACGACCTCCGCGCCGGTGGCGTCGCCATGGTCCCGCTCGATGCCGAGAAGGACTCGGGCGCAACCATCGACGGCGCGTTCTCGGACGGCAACCTGATGGGCAAGCGCTACGTCGACGAGGGCGGCGCCGAGGTACTGGTCACCAAGGCCGGCGCCGGCACGCTGTCGGTCGGCAGCACCGCGCTGAGCCTCAAGGAGGCCAAGCCGCTTCCCGCCAGCGACTAACACCGGCCAGAACGGCTGAGTGGCCAGTTACGACACAGATTCTCCGAGTTCACGTGTCATAACTGGCCATTCGTCGTAGGGATCGCGCAGTCACGCGTGACGGCTGGTCACTCCCCCGTCCACGACGAGTTGCGTACCGGTGATGAACGAAGCCTTCGGTGACATCAGGAATGCCACGGCCGCCCCGATCTCGTCGGGCTTCCCCAGCCGCCCCAGCGGCGCGGCCTGTTCGAAGCTCGCCCGGATCTCCTCGACGTCCAATGCGATCTGGAGCATCGGGGTGTGGATGAAGCCCGGGCACACGGCGTTGACGCGAATCCCCAACGGGCCCAACTGCGCCGCCATCGACCGAGTCATCCCGAGCAAGCCCGCCTTGGAGGCGCAGTAGGCCGGGATGAACGGGTTGGCGGCCAGGCCTTCGATGCTGGAGATGCCGACCACGGCGGGCGACCCACCGTCAGATGCGGATTTCTCCAGATGCGGCAACAGCAACTGCACCAACAGCGCCTGCGCACGCAGATTCACGTCGAGCACCGCGTCCCAGGACTCCTCGGTGAAGGCGCCCACCGGTTCGGGGAGCACCCGGCCCGCGGCATGCACCAGACCATCGATGCCGTCGAGCGCCTGCGCCGACACCTCGACGGCTGCTGTCAACGCACCGGTGTCGCAGACGTCGATCACCGTCGAGGGCATGCCCAGCCCTTCGGCCACCTCGCGGACCTCGGGCGCTATGTCCCACAACGCGACCCGCCGACCGTCTGCGATCAGCGCCTCCGCGCTGGCCCGGCCGATCCCCGACGCTGCACCTGTCACCACCACACCTGTCATGCCGGACACCGTAGTGGTTTCTCGGCCGTCCGGATCGAGGATTCCCGTCAGGCGGTCGGCCTGACCGACGTCACCGACCGATGAGGTCGGCCAGCGCCTGCGCGGTCTGCAGATCTTCGTAGGCCGCTGAATACCGTTGAGCCAGCGCCAGTGCGATGTCCGGGCGCTGCCACAGCTCTCCCGCGCTGGCGGTGGCCAGCCAGGTCATCAGACCGTGGGCGACCGAGGCCCGGTATCGCAGCCAGATCTCGTCGGGCGACGGCAGTTCCTCGGCCGGAAGCTCCAGCGCGTCCCGGTATTCCTCGAGCAACTGACGTTCGGCCACCCTTCGGTCTTCGGTCGTCAACGCACCCTGCAGGAAGTAGCCGAGATCCAGTGAGTAGTTGCCGTGACGGGCCACCTGCCAGTCGAGGAATCCGACATCCCCATCGGGCAGCAGGTAGGTGTTTCCGATATGAGGATCACCGTGCAGCAGCGTCTGCGGGACGCCGGCTGCGGTGAGGGTCCGGATGAACGGCTTCCAGATCCCCTCCACCAGATGGTCGATGGTCAGCGCATGCACTGACGCCGGCGCATCGTCACCCAACCGCTCGAGCGCAGCGGGTAAGGGCGCCCACTGCATACCGTCCCACGGCTCGAACGGTTCCAGCCACTCCAGTCCGGGGCGGCGCACCCGCGCGCCCCAGAACGCGCCGTGCAACCGGGCCAGGCCGCGTACGCCGTGCGCAGCCTGCTCCACGGTCAGCGGCCTGGTGGCATCCCGCGGGTCTGCCGAGCGTGCCGTGAGGTCTTCCATGACCAGCATGAAGTCCTCGTCGCCCTCGTCGATCGGAGCCGCGTACACCGTCGGATGCTCCAGCGGCAGTTCGACTTTGGAGTTGAACAGCCTCGGCTCATGGAGCAGACCGCTGGTGTACTTGATCATCTCCTTGTGCCCGGGATCGACGGCCTTGGCGAACACCGTCGAAGGACCGGTCCCCGACGAGTACGTGACCGACAGGCGCGCACGGCGGTTGGTGCCGTCATCGCGCATGTCGACCGCCACGCGGTCCACCACCGCATCGGGGTGGTGATCGGCCAGCGCGGCTGTCAACCACTCGGGCGTGACCTGGGTCCAGTCCTTGGGGACGGTCAGCGAGGCCGTCACGCGGTTGCCTCGCAGGCTCGGCTCCGGCGTGTCCAGGTACGGTTCGCTCCGCAAGCGTCGCTCACGGGATCAACGCCGGCATCGAATCCCAGCCGCGGACCGTCGAAGTGGGTGACAATATGGCGTTGTCGAGGTCGACGTCCCACTCCGGGAAGCGCTTGAGCATCTCCTCCAGCGCGATCCGACCCTCCAGGCGCGCCAGCGCCGAACCCAGGCAGTAGTGGGTGCCGACACTGAACGCCAGGTGCTGACGCTGCTCGCGGTGGATGTCGAAAACCTCACCGTCAGGCGGGAACTGGCGGCTGTCGCGGACGGCCGCGCCGATCAGCATCATCATCACGCTGCCCTCGGGAACCGTCTGGCCGTGCAACTCCACGTCGCGGGTGACATACCGCGCCACGTGCGGGGCCGGTGGCTCGAACCGCAGCAGCTCCTCGATCGCCTGCGGGATGAGCGCGGGATTCTCGGCCAGCTGGCGCCGCTGATCGGGATGTTCGGCGAGAACCTTTGCCGCCCAACCGATCAACCGCGTCGTGGTTTCGTTGCCCGCACCTGCCACCACGTTGATGTAGATCAGCAGTTCCTCGCGGGTGAGCTTGCGGGTCACCCCGTGCTCGTCGGTGAACTCGACATTGAGCAGGTCGGTCATGATGTCGTCGGACGGGTTGTCCTTACGCCAGTCGATGTAGGTCTCGAAGATCGAGCCGTCGACCAGACCTTCCTGCGCCGCCTTCATCGGCTTGCCGGCCTCGGTGCGCAGCTGGTCGTTGCCGTGGTCGCGGATCATCTCCTGGTCGTCCTCGGGGATCCCGAGCAGCGCGCTGATCACCCGCATCGGCATGATCGCGCCGAAATCCTTGATGAAGTCGACCTTGCCTGCTCCCACCAGCGGGTCCAGCGACTGCGCGCAGAATTCCCGGATCTTGGGCTCCAGCGCATTGATCTTGCGTGGGGTGAACATCCGGGCCAACAGCTTGCGATGCACGGTGTGGATCGGCGGATCCTCGAAAATCAGGGCGCCCGACGGGATGTCGATGTTGGCCTTGATCAGTTCGATGATTGCGCCGCGCGCCGAGCTGAAGGTTTCGTGGTCGACGAGGCCCTTGTTGACATCGGCGAAGCGGCTCAGCGCGTAGAAGTCGTACTGCTCGTTGTAGTAGAGCGGCGATTCCTCGCGGAGCCGGGCGAACGTCGGATACGGATTGGCGTTGATCTCGACGTCATAAGGATCGAAATACACGTCATTGGTGGTGCTCACACTCACGGCGGTCCGCCTCTCTGAGGGCTGCGGAGAGTTACTTACCCGCGTAAGTTACACGTCGGGACCACCCCCGGACAAGGTCCGGACGGGTTACGGTATGCCGTTCGCCTGTAATGCTCAGGTGCTGTCGCGCACGATGAGCCCGGCAGGGTCGTTGTCTTCCACGTCGGCGACCGTGGGGTATCCGAGTTCTGCCATCATGGCCGGCACCGCGGCATCGACAATGGTCTTGGCGTCGAACACGACAGAGGTCAACGGCGGGGAACTCACCGCACCCAGCGGTATCGCGTCAACTCCCATGACCGCGAGATCGTCAGGGCAGCGCAAGCCGGCTCGCCGTATCCCGTGCAGGACCACGAACGCCGTCTCATCGCTCTGCGCACACACCGCCGTCACGCCCGCTGACACCCATCTCGACACGACGGCGGCCGCATCGGACCCGTCGGTGGCGACGCTGTCGACCTCGATCTCGGGCAGGCCCTGCGCGTCGGCGGCGATGCGAAGACCCGACAACCAGTAGTCACCGAGCGGCCGCAGCACCTCCGCGCCGGAATAGGCGAAGCCCAGGCGCGTGTGGCCCCGCGACATCAGATGCTCCACCCGCATCGCCCCGACCGTCAGATGCAGCGACCCGAGTGCGCGCAACTTCTCGCTGCCCAGGTAGATCTGCGGGATCCTCGCCGCTTCGACTGCCGCCGCAGCGGCGCCGGTGAGCGGGAACACGCCGGCAACGGCCACCGGGTTCAGGTTCGCAACCGCGTCGACGATGTTCTGACCGTCGTCGGTCTCGAGCTGCATCGACAGCACGATGCCGTGTCGGCCGAGCGCGGTGGTGAGCCGACTGCCGACCTCCAGGGGCAGTTCGCCGAGGTCGGTGCGCGGCACGATGTAGAGCACCACACCGCTGCCGCCGACGGCGAGGTTGCGGGCCGCAAGGTTGGGTCGGTAACCGAGGTCGGCCGCCGCTTTGCGCACCGCGGCCTGGGTCTGTTCCGAGATGCGTTGCCCTTGAACATTGTTGAGGACATAGCTGACGGTCGCCGTCGAGACGTTGGCCAGCCTGGCCACGTCGGCTTTCGTCGGGCGCAGCCCAACATTCGACCTAGGCGGGCGTCCTTCTTTCCCACCCGTCGGACGTCCTCTTGTCGTGCTCACGGTGTCATCGTGGCACGTTGCTGCCCCGGCGGGTCGCCCACGCCACGCATTGGTTGCCCCGCACTCTCGCGCAATGTCAGGACGGTGGCCACCGAGACGACTCCCGCGGCAACCAGATACAGCGCGGGGGCCAGGTTGTTGCCGGTTGCCGCGGTGAGCCAGGTGACCACATACGGGGTGGTCCCGCCGAACAACGCGACCGCGATGTTGTAGCCGATCGAGAAGCCGCTGTAGCGGACCCGGGTCGCAAAGAGCTCCACGCCGGCCGTCACCGCCGTCGCGACATACACGGATTCGATGGCCGCAAGCAGGCAGTGCCCGACGATCGCCGCTGCCACCGATCCCGAATTCATCAGCAGGAAAAGCGGGTACGCGCCCACCACGAAGGAGGCCGAGCCGGCGATCAGCAGCGGTTTGCGCCCGATCCGGTCCGACAGCGCGGCCAACGGCAGGATCAGGATCAGTGCCACCAGACTGGCCAGGGTGATCGAGACGAACGCCTGGGTCTTGCTGAAGTGCAGCGCCTTGATGAAGTACGTCGGCAGGAAGGTGAAGACGACGTAATAGCCGACGTTGAACACGATGAACAGGCCGATGACTTGCAGGATTGCCCGTCGCGCGGTGCCCACGGCTTCGCGCAACGGCGAGGTGGCCACCCGGTCGGCCTCGTCGAGCTCGGCGAACTCAGGAGTGTCGTCGAGGCGCAGCCGGATGTAGAGACCGACCAGGCCGAGCGGCGCCGCCACCAGGAAGGGGATACGCCAGCCGTAGCTCTCCATCGCCTCGGTCGCCAGGAATGCCTGCAGCAGCGTGACGGTGACCGAGCCCAGCAGGAATCCCAGCACCCCCGACCACGCGATGAACGTGACGGTGAAGCCGCGTCGCCGCGTGCTCGCGTACTCGGCGAGATAGACTGCGCCACCGCCATACTCGCCGCCGGCGGAGAATCCCTGCAGGCACCGCAGCAGAAGCAGGAGCAGCGGCGCGGCCACACCGATGGTGTCGTAGGTGGGCAGCAGGCCGATGCCCAGCGTGGCCGCCGACATCAGCAGGATCACCACGGCGAGCACCCGCTGACGCCCCAACCGGTCACCCAGTGGACCGAACACGAAGCCGCCGAGCGGACGCATGAAGAATGCGGCGGCGAAGATGGCGAAAGTGTTGAGCAGCGAGGCGGTTTCGTTGCCGGCCGGAAAGAAGTTGCCGGCGATGTAGGTCGCCAGGAAACCGTAGATGGCGAAGTCGAACCACTCGACGGCGTTGCCGATGGATGCACCGGTGATCGCCTTGCGCACGGTGGCGTCGATGCGGGCGGTGTGGGTGTCGCTCGTTGGTGCCGTCAACAGAAAACTCGCCTCTCAGAATCGCGAGAGGCGAGTTTATCTGTCGGGTTATGCGCGTAAGCCCATTTCTGGGACCTTACGTATCAGACTCCGGCGAGCGCGTCCGCGGTGAGCAACGCCTGGGCCACCCCGGACACGATCGACGCCAGCCGGATGGCCTCGAAGATCGTCGTGCGGGAGACGTCGGCGTCGCGCAGCACGGTCTCGTGCGCGGACAGGCAGTGCGAGCAGCCGTTGATGGCAGAGACCGCCAGCGACCACAGCTCGAAGTCAGCCTTGGGCACACCGGGATTGGCGATGATGTTCATCCGCAGCCCGGCCCGCAGGTCGTCGTAGCGGCCGTCGAGCTGCCCCTTGGTGCGGTAGAAGACGTTGTTCATCCCCATGATCGACGCGGCGCCGAGGGCGGCGTGGTACGCCTCCGCGCTCAGCACGTCGAGAGCGTCCTCGGAGATCTCCTTCAGCAGCTGCTGCGATTTGGTCGCGGCGGCCGTGGCGACCAACGCACCCCACAGCTGCTGCTCGTTGAGCTCCGTGGACTTCACGATGCTGCCGAAGTTGAGCTTGAGGTCCTTCGCGTACTCCGGCAGTGCTTCCTTGATGTTGTCGATGCTCATGACTAGACCGCCTCGGACAGCAGCTCGCCGGCGTTCAGCGTCGGGTCGCCCTTCTTCCAGTTGCACGCGCACAGCTCGTCGGACTGCAGCGCGTCGAGAACGCGCAGCACCTCATCGACGTTGCGTCCCACCGAACCGGCGGTCACCGAGACGAACTGGATCTCGTTGTTGGGGTCGACGATGAAGGTGGCCCGGTCGGCGACACCGTCGGCATTGAGTACGCCGGCCGCCGCAGTGAGCTCACGCTTGAGGTCCGAGACCATCGGGAAAGGCAGCTTCTTCAGGTCGTCGTGCTGTGCACGCCACTGGAAGTGGACGAACTCGTTGTCCACCGAAACGCCGATCACCTTGGCGTCGCGATCCTCGAAGTCTTCGTTGAGCTTTCCGAACGCGGCGATCTCGGTGGGGCACACGAAGGTGAAGTCCTTCGGCCAGAAGAAGATGATCCGCCACTTGCCCTCGTCGTCCTTGTTGGTGACGCGGGTGAAATAGTCATCGGGCTGCTTGGCATCGACCTTGGACAGATCTCCACCAATCACGGCCGTCAGGTCGTATTCCGGGAACTGAGAACCAATCGACAAAAGTGCCATTGCAACCTATCCAATCTCGCGCTGATTTTCTGGAATGATTCCAGATTTACCACCACAATCATGGCTCTCACCGAGGGTTATAGCAACTCACCGAACCGTGATTATGCACACAAACGACATCAGTGTGAGCTGGGCCTCACGGCCGCCACCGGGACCACCAGATCGGCGCGCTCGGCGGTCGCCGCCACCAACCGGGCATTGGGTTCATCGACCTCGGCAACCCAGCGCCGCGCGGCACCGGCCGGCTTCCCGAAGGCGATGTGACGAGCCACCAGACGGGCGGCGCGGACATCGTCTTCTATTACGCAGAACCAGATTTCGTCGATCTCCGCGGTCACCGCCGACCACGCCGGATCGTCGAGCAGCAGGTAGTTGCCCTCGGTGAGCACCACCGCCGTGTCCGGGAACACGGGGATCGCACCGGCCACCGGCTGCTCGATGTCGCGTTCGAAACCGGGGGCGTAGACCACCTCGGTGCGTCCGCGGATACGGCGCAACAGGGCGGCGTATCCGGCAACGTCGAACGTGTCCGGCGCACCCTTGCGGTCCAACCGGTCAAGCCTGAGCAGTTCCACGTCGGCGAGGTGGAATCCGTCCATCGGAACGTGCGCCACCGCGTCGTCGCCGAGCCGGGCCCGGACGGCGGCGACGAGCGCCTCGGTCAGCGTGGATTTGCCTGCCCCCGGCGCCCCGGCGATCCCGATGACGGACGTCCCCGGCTCCGCTGCACGGGCGAGTACCCGAGTCACCAGATCGTCGAATGTGTACATGGCGCCGCCATTGTCCCGCAGGTCATCGGTGGCCCGCGCCGAACGTCGTCGCGAACAGGTAGAACTGGCTGGGGTGGATCGCGTGGAAGGCGGATCAGTTGGCGAGGCTTCGCTGGTGGCTCGGTCTGGCCTGTTGTGCGGCGCTGCTGGCCGGATGCGGCGACGCCCCCGTGATCGGGGGCAGGGCGACCTCGATGCTGTTCCTACCCGACCGGGTGGGTGGACTGCCGGTGACCGACGGCCACAGCGGCACCCGACCCGATGCCCCCGGGCCGACCCGCCGGGCCGAGAACACCGATGGCGGCCAGATCGATGACCTCGCCCTGCGGGCCATCGACGACATCGAGGACTTCTGGTCGCAGAACTACAGCGGCGGTTCCCTGCCGGGAACCTTCACCCCCGTTGCCCGCCTGGTGTCCTACAACTCCGACGCCTCCCCCGGGCTCGAGATCTGCGGGGAAAGCACTGTCGGGCTGACCAACGCCTTCTACTGCCTCAAGAGCGACGTGATGGCCTGGGACCGCGGCGTCGCGATTCCGGTGGCGGCGCAGTACTTCGGCCAGATGGGCGTGGTCGGGGTGATGGCCCACGAATACGGCCACGCCGTCCAGCAACAGGCACGGCTGATCAACGAGAGCACGCCCGTGCTGGTGGCCGAGCAGCAGGCCGATTGCCTGGCCGGGGTCTACCTGCGCTGGGTCGCCGCCGGAAAATCCCCACGCTTCGAGTTGAGCACCGGCGACGGCCTCAACCATGTCCTGGCCGGGCTGATCTACATCCGCGATCCCCTGATGACCCGGGTCGACGCCACGCTCACCGGCAACGAGCACGGTTCGGCGCTGGACCGGGTCAGCGCCTTCCAGATCGGCTTCAGCGGCAATGTCGACCAGTGCGCCGCCATGGACTCCGACGAGATCACCAAGCGCCGTGGTGATCTGCCCAAATTTCTCGACTTCTTCGGCGGCCCGCAGAGCGCCAACAGCACGATCACCGCGAATCTGCTGGACCACACCATGCAGTCGCTGCGGCAGGTCTACGCACCCACGAACCCACCCACGTTGACTACCGAGCCGAGCGCCTGCCCCGACGCCGGACCGTCGCCGCCGGCGTCCTACTGCCCGGCGACCAACACCATCGTGGTCGACCTGGCGGGGCTGAAAGCCCTGGGGGAAGCCAGAAACGAGAACGACGAGCAGGAGCTCCTCCAAGGCGACAACTCGGCGATCTCCGTCCTGACATCGCGGTACGCCATGGCGGTGCAACACGAGAAGGGCCTGACGCTCGACACTCCCGTGGCCGCGATGCGCACCGGCTGCCTGACCGGCGTGGGCCAGGCCAGGATGGCCGAGCCCGGTCTGCCGATCACGCTGTCAGCCGGTGACACCGACGAGGCGATCAGCAGCCTGCTCACCAATGGGCTGGCCGCCAGCGACGTCAACGGCAGGGTGCTGCCGGCGGGGTTCACCCGCATCCTGGCCTACCGGTCCGGCCTGCAGGGCGATGACGCACAGTGCTACCAGAGGTTCCCGTGAGCCGATGAGTCCAGTCGAGGAGAACCGATGAGCGGTCCCGAGCAGCCGTGGTGGGCGCGGCCGGGCGGCGCACCCCTGCCCGGTGGCACGCCGCCACCGGGTGCTCCCCCGCCGCGGCGCGGATGGACGCCACCACCACCCCCACGACAGCCGGCACCGCCTCAGCACCGCGCGTGGCCCGAACCGTCGCCGCAACACCAACCGCGGCCCGCACCGCCGCCGCCGACTCCGCGACCCGAGCCCACGCGACCCGACCGGCGTCTGCTCATCGGTGCGGTCGTCGCCGTCGTGGCAGTCGCGGTGATCGGCACCGGGCTGTGGGCGTGGAGCCGCGCGGACACCAACAGCACCCGACTCGATGTCCATCAGGCCGAGTCCGGAGTGGCACAGATCCTGTCCGATCCGATCAACGGCTACGGGGCCAACCGCGTCGTCGCGGTCGCGTGCAACAACGGCCGGAATCCGGTCGTGCGGGCCGGAGCGACGTTCACTTGCGCAGTTGAGATAAATGACACGCTGCGCAGGGTGATTGTGGAGTTCACCGACGATAACGGCACTTATGCCGTGGATGGGCCGCGATAAAAAGAGACGCACGACACATTTTCCACACCTCGTGACAACCCACACCGGACCGCGCTGCCAGGCTTTATTAGAGTCACTATTAGTCTTACGGCATGGGTCGGGATCCCTTCGCAACCAGTGCCGTTGATACGTCGACGTCGAACATCGAGAACTACGTCCGCGATGACGGCACGATTGTCGTACCCGACGGCGTCACCCTGACGTCGTTCCTGGATCGCAACCGGTTCATCTACGGAGATGAGCCGTCCTACCGATTCCTCGACTACTCGACCAATCCTGACGGCCAAGCGGTCGAGCTCAGCTGGAACGCTCTGTGGGCGCAGGTGTGTGCTGTCGGCGCCCGACTGCAGCAGGTGACGCAGCCCCGCGACCGCGTCGCGATCCTGGCTCCGCAGGGTGTCGAATACGTCGCGGCCTTCTTCGCGGCCGTGCACGCCGGCAACATCGCCGTCCCGCTGTTCGCGCCGGCCCTGGCCGGTCATACCGAGCGACTGGCCGCGGTGCTGGCCGACGCCAAGCCCACCGTCGTGCTCACCACGACCGCAGCGGCCGAATCGGTCCGCAACTTCATCAAGACGCTGCCCGCCGCCGAGCGGCCTCGCATGATCGCCGTCGATGCCGTCCCGGACACGCTGGCCGAGATGTATGTCAGCCCGTCGGTCGACTCCGACGACATCGCCTACCTGCAGTACACATCCGGGTCGACACGCACCCCGGCCGGTGTGGAGATCACCCACCGCAACGTGTGTACGAATGTCATCCAGATGATCCTGGCCGGCGACCTCGACACCGGGATCCGCAGTGTCAGCTGGCTGCCGCTGTACCACGACATGGGCCTGATCATGATCATGTTCCCGGCGCTGTGCGGTGGCCACATCAGCCTGATGGACCCAATGGCGTTCGTCCGCCGCCCGTACCGCTGGATCAAGCGGTTGGCCGAAGAGGCTGCCCACGGACGCACTTTCGCCGCAGCCCCGAACTTCGCCTTCGAGCTGGCTTCCGAGCGGGGCCTGCCGCCCGAGGGCGAGACGCTGGACATGACCAACGTCGTCACGCTCCTCAACGGGTCCGAGCCGGTCACGATGGCCGCCGTCGAGAAGTTCACCTCCGCGTTCGCCCCGTACGGGCTGCCCGCGACCGCGATCAAGCCGTCCTACGGCATGGCCGAGGCCACCCTGTCGGTGGCCAGCATCGCGCCGAGCGCCGCGGCCAGTGCGGTGTACCTCGACCGCGACCAGCTCAGTGCCGGACGCGCCGTCACCGTTGCAGCAACCGACGAAGGCGCCGTGGCCCACGTGTCCTGCGGACAGCCGATTCCGAACCAGTGGGCGGTGATCGCCGGCGCCGACGGCGACGAACTGCCGGACCGGACCGTCGGCGAGATCTGGCTGCACGGCAACAACGTCGGCCAGGGATACTTCGGTCGCGTCGACGAGAGCGAGCGGGTGTTCGCCAACAAACTGCAGACCCGGCTCACGACCGGTAGCCACGCCGACGAGGTGCCCGACAACGGCCACTGGCTGGCCACCGGCGACCTCGGCGTCTACATCGACGGCGAGCTGTACCTCACCGGCCGGATCAAGGACATGATCCTGATCGACGGACGCAACCACTACCCACACGACATCGAGACGACCGTCAGCGCGTCATCGCCCGCGGTGCGCTCGGGTTATGTCGCCGCGTTCTCGGTGAACGGGGACCGCGGCGAAGAACTGGTGATCGTCGCCGAGCGGGCCGCCGGAGCCGGACGCGCCGAGCCCGGACCGATCGTCGACGCGGTGCGCGCGGCAGTGTCCCGCCATCACCAGATCCGGGTCGCCGATGTGCGCATGGTCGCCGCCGGCGTGATCCCCCGGACGACGAGCGGCAAGCTCGCCCGAAACGCTTGCCGCGTCGAGTATTTGAGTGGGAAGTTCGACAGGTAGCGTCGCGGTCGGCGCTGGCGCGCCGAACGCGACGCTACGGTCGTCTCCCGACGCGTGGCGCGACCCTGGCGTTGATCTCGACTACAGCTGAGTCATCGCCTCACCGAACGCCCCGTCACCCAGCAGACTGATGCTGCGGGCCTGGGTGTCGATCTGGGTGATGCGCTGCACCGCGCCTCCGTGCCAGAAATAGGTATCCCGGCTGATCGCCCCGCCAGGCGGATTCTCGGTCTGCCCCACCGTCACCGAAGCGAGCCAATTGACTGCATCAGCGGTGGCCTCGCCGACGGCGTGCAGGAACAGCAGACTGCGGTGGGGCACGCTGAACACCACCCCCAGCGGTGCGGCTCCCCCGAGCACCGTCTCGATCAGCCGAGGCAGGTTCAGAGCTTTCGAGGCGATGAAGAAGGAATCTCCGGCCAACGCAAACACGTTGCGGTCCAACGCTTGTACGGTCACGGGCTCGGCATCGGTGTTGCGCTGACCCACCTCGTAGAGGAAATTTAGGTCGCGGCCGACGACGTCGTTGTCACCCACCGTCTTCACCACCGTCGGCAGGTCACGACTCAGCTCGGCCACCAGACCGTCGAACGCCGGGCGGGCGTACCGCATCGAGGTCATGCCCGAGGTGTCCGGCGTCTGCAGGCGCGTGCGAACCTGCGCCAGAAATTCGGCGTCCGTAAGTTCGGCCGGCCCGGGATCCGAGCGGCCGGCGAACTGCTGATCGAAATGAAACTCGACAGCGCCCGCCCACTCGGCCGGCGGGCGCTGCGCACATTGCAGCTGAAGGTTGTACAGCCGGTAGTGATTTCCCGTCTGGTCGATGAAACAGTCGTCACCCAGTGCGTCCTGCGGGGCCGGACGCACCCGTACCCCACGACGCTCCAACGATTCCAACGCCAGCCGGCGCACGTGCCGCCGCCGGTCATCGGTGCTGAAGGTCGGCTCGCTCCCGCTCGTCGACGACTCCCCCATGCTGCCCCCCGTAATGATGCTGATCGACCCATCCATGTTCCCACCGTCGCGGGCACCCACTCCGCACCAGTTCGGAGCGCACCGACTTGTCGGTACCCCGTGCGAATCTGTCCGGTTCTCAAACGAGCCGACACAGGAGGGCCGGGGATGTCCGAGCTTCAACAACAGAACTTCCGAGTGAATCTCGGCGGGGTGATCGCGCTACTCAGCAAAAACTTGTATTCCAGTCCCGGCGTCTATGTGCGGGAGCTGATCCAGAACGCGGTGGATGCCATCGCGGCCCGCGACGCCTTTGACGACGCACCTGCGCCACGCGTCATCACGATCTCACCCTACGGAGTGGCCTCGCCGCACTCACCCGCCGACGAGTTCGCACTCACCGATGCCGGAATCGGGGTCAGCCCAGCGCAGGTCGAGCAGTTCCTCGCTACCGTCGGTGCCAGTTCGAAGAGCGACGAACTGCAGCGGAGTCGTCGGACGTACATCGGTCAATTCGGGATCGGCTTGCTGAGCTGCTTCCTGATTGCCGACGAGATCACCGTCGTCTCGCGAAGCGCGACAGGCGCGGACCCGATCGAGTGGGTGGGCCGCAGCGACGGCACCTACACGATCCGCACCATCACCGACGAAGCGGCGGTCGGCACCACCGTGCGGCTGCAGCCGCGCCCGGACATGATCGGGTGGGCACGGGCTGAGCAGGTGAGCCCCCTCGTGCAGAAGTATGCCGAGTTCCTTCCGGTGGCCATCAAGGTGCTGACAAGCCAAGGCCCGAAGGAGGTTTCGCGTGAATATCCGTGGGTACGCGACTTCGGCGCTCACCGGTCGGGTGTGTCGCAGGGTGTCTCGCCCGTTTATGGCGGCCTCGGGGTGGGTAGGCAGTTCGATGCCATCGAGATTGCCGACGAGACCCAGGGACTACAGGGCGTGGTGTACATCGGAACTCCGTCGCGCCGGACCACTTCCGTCCGCCGCAATCGCGTCTATGTCAACGACATGCTTGTCGATGACGCCGAAGGCTCGCTGCTGCCGTCATGGGCGTTCTTCGCCTGGGCGGTGGTCAACTCGACCAAGCTTGAGCCGACCGCCAGCCGCGAGGCCATCATGAACAACGCGGTACAGGCCGGGACTCGACGCGCGCTCGCGCAGGCGGCGCTGAAGTGGCTGCGTTCCCTGGCCGACACCGATCCCGAGCGCTTCGCCGAGTTCGTCACGGACAACGAACTCGAGCTCAGATCCGCTGCGACGCACTGCATCGACGCGGAGAATCGTGGGCTGGCCGATGTCGTGCTGCCGATGCTGACCATGCAGACAACCGAAGGACACCTGCGTCTGGTCGACATCGTCAGCCGGAACCCGAACGTCCTTTTCGCTGCGTCGGTCAAGGAGTTTCGCACCATCGCGAGCTTCAACCCAGGCGGGCGGATCGTCGTCAACGCGGGCCACGCTCTGGACCAGGAAGTGTTGCTCATGCTGCCGCAAGTGATGTCCGGGGTCACCGTCACACGGGCCTATCCGGCGTCCGAAGTGGCGGCGCTGACGGTACCGTCCGCCGACGGTGCCGTGGGGGCACTGGAACAGCGCGGCAGCCACGCGCTGCAGGCGTCTGGTAGTCGGGTTGTGGTGCGCCGTTTTCCATCGACGGACCTGCCTGCCGTCTTCATCGGTCACGGCCAGATCGACGCAGATTCGCCGGGGTGCAGCGACCTTCCGCATCTGGTGGTGAACTGGGACAACCGGGCGGTGCAGGCACTGATCCACACCACCGACGACCTTGTGTTCAGTCGGCTCATGCAGCTGCTGTTCGTCCAGGCTCGGATGGCCGCACAGTGCGATGGCCCCGAGGATCGAATCCTGTTGTCGGAGGCGCTCGATGACATCATCGTGCTGGCCGCCGGCGTCGACGGATCGGAGGTCGTCCGATGACCGAGCCGACGCGTCTGTCAGCGGATGAGCTCGAACAGCTGGGCGACGAGGCGCTCGCAGCGGGAGAGCTGGAAGCGGCACTGCATCATTACAGCGAGGCACGCAAGCTTGTCTTCGACATGCTCGATCCTGCGTTGATCCAGGGTTCGGATTTCGACACGGTGTCGGAGATCGCCGACGAGCTCAGCCGGATCAGCACGAAGCGCGACGACCTCGTGCGCACCACGCAACCGCCGCCGAAGCCGCTCGACGAACAGGCGGCGGATCTTCGCGCTGCGGTGGATGCGTCCATGGAGCGAGGCCACATCGTTCACGCCGCAGAGCGGTGTATCGATCTCGGCGACATCCTGACGGAACTGGACGATCTCGACGGCGCGGAATCCGCCTACCGACAGGCCGTGGCGCTCGCCCGGCAAGTCGATGCCGACATGCCCGAGTTGATGCTGTGGACGTTTCGCAAGTTGATCGAATTCCTTGCACCGTCAGAGGAGTCGATCACCCTCGCCCAGGAACTGGCCGCCAACTTGATCGAGCGCGACGAGATGTACCACCCGATGCGGGCTGCCGACGCGGCGTTCCACTGGGCGGTCGCCGAGCTGAGGTTCGCAACGGTGGCGCACCATCGGGTGGATCACACCATCGAGGGCATCGCTCGGCAGGCAATCGGGATGCTCGACGAAATCTGTATGCACGACTTGGGTCAAGCACTGCAACGCCACGCGGCCGACACCTTGCGGTGCGTCGGCCGCGATGTCGAGGCAGATCAGTGGCAAGCCGATGCAGACAGGTACGAGGACTGGTCAGCTTTCATGGACCAGCAGATCCCCGGCCACATCCACCTGTGGGACATCCGGCTCGACGCGTCTGCCCGAGCAGGTGACGAGTGACACTGGCGATCGCCGACTCGCCGCGGCACGGGCCGGGACTAATCGAGTGATTTCCAGAATCGTGAAAGCGCCACCGCACCGCGGGCTGGGTCCTGCACCATCCACCAGTGATCCAGTCCGTCGAGCACCTCGGTGGACGCCCCTGCTCGGCTGGCTGCGCGACGCCGGATTTCTTCGGACCCCACGTATGGGTCCGCCGTCGCCAGTAGCGAAAGACCGGGGCGCGCACTCGCCCGCTCCAGCCCACCGCCCGCTTCGGCCATGTCACCGGGCATTCCTGCCGAACGGTACAGCCGAAGGGTCGCCTGCCCCATATCCGGCCCCTGAGCGCGTGCCATCGACGCTGCGATGTCCTCCGGCAGCAGCGCGGCCCACACGGCGGTCCGGTCTTGAACCGTGCCGCCCAGCATGTTCTCGACGAGCCGCTCGCCCTTGCCGGGTGTCCGCCATGCCTGGGCGATGTCAGGCCACTCGTAATCAGCGTCGAACACTCCGACGATGTCACTTGCCCAGCTACGCACCAGGTTGGGTCGATGCATCATCGCGTTCACCACGTGCACACCACCCCAGTCGTGTCCGACAAGGTCAACCGGCTCATTGATAGCTTCAAGCTCGCGTTCGAGCCAGTCCCGGTAGGCCACATACGTCGCCGAGAAGCCGTCAGGTAGCGGAGCCCCGAATCCCGGCGGTGACAACCGCACGACATCCTTGCGTCCAAGCGCATCGACCAGCGGACCCCAGATCGCGTCAGTCTCCGGATTGCCGTGCACCAGAACGATCGTCATGCCCGACATCGTGACACGACTCGCTCGATCTCAGGCCGCAGCCCACTCCTTGGCCGTATCGAGCTCGCCCAGCCCGAATACCTTGAGCTCTCCCGGAATCATCCAGGCGAACGCGTGCATCGCATGGGCGACCCACTCCCTATCGGACACAACGGCAATCCGTTTGAATGCCGAGTGATGCTCGAGCAGCGCGCCGAAGCCGAGCTTCATATCCTCGACCAGACCACCGGACCCGAAGCCCTCGTAGTCCGGCGAGATGACCTCGACGATCCGGATCTCCCCGGTCTTCAGCAATTCGTCCATCGTCGGCCGGAAGTCGCGCAGGTCATCACCGCGCACCCGGCCTGACACCCGAATACCGAACACGCCCTCGGGCATGTCAGGAAGGACATCGATCATCGTTTCTCCCTCCGTCTCGCACTCGAGTCTGCACCCGATGGGCGGTGCGTTCATTCAGGAACGGGAAGACTGCCAGAGGTTGGATATCTCCGACGGCACGTTCTCGCGTTTGACGGCGCTCCTGGTCCACCCACCGTGGCTGCCGGGAGCGATCCGGTAGACCCCTTCATCACCTGAATACACCCAGAGCTGTTCAGGTTCGGTGGGCAGCCAGGTGATCACCACCCCCGGGGTGCGGTAGGAGGAATGGTCGTGGAAGACCTCCTGACCGGCTTTGTCGCGAATCACAGGGACCCAGGTCTTGCCCCCATTCTCGTCGGGTCCCTCCTCGGCGGAGGCGGTGTAGGCGTCCGACGGCGAGGTCTGGTCGTGGCCGGGTGTGACTACCGCAGCGGCCGCGTTGTCGCTTTTGCCGCAGCCCGCGGCGACCGCCAGCACTGCCAGGATCACTGCGATCAACCGCTTGCCCATGTATCGACTCCTTCGGTGCTGACGAGCGCGCTGTGCGCCATCGCCGCTTGACGAGATGGAACGATACGGTCTGTACGCCAGAACCGATCAGCACCCCGGCAGCTTGCTCACAGCATTGTCGTCAGCCCGGCGATGACCACATCGAGGTTGAACTCCAGCTGCGCGTCCTCGTCAGGTTCCGCCGACATCGCCGCCAGAACCTGCTGCAGCAACTCGTAGTCGTTTCCGTCACCAACGTGTATGGCCGCCAAGGCCTCTTCGTGTTGCGGATGCACACCTCGCCCGGCGCGCAGCAGAGAATCGCGGGCCGCGGACAGGGCCAACTCGGCGACGGTGTTGGCGGCCCGGCCTGCCTGCGCGACGGCGAAGCCCGCGTCGACCAGTGCGTGGAGGACGTATTCGGCTTGGTCCAAGGCCGCGAGGCCGATCGCGCCCTCCATCGGGAACGCGTCGTGCACCCCGAGTTGAGCTATCGCATTGCGCGCCCGGTACGCATACCACCGCAACACATCACGCCAGTCGCCGTCGACCGGCGGTGGGACACGATCGAATTCCGCCTCGAACACCGCTGATGCCATGAGCGCCAACAAGGTTTCGCGATCGCCGATGTGGTACTTGACCGACTTCCGGTCGACGCCCAGAACGTCAGCGACCGCCTGCATCGTCAACGCCGCCGGGGGGACGCCGAGAGCGGCAGCAACAATCTGCTCGCGGTTGATCCGCGCCGGACGCCCTCGCCGAACTCGCGCTGCAACAGCGTCGCCGCTGTCGAGATCGTGGGCACTCACATCTGCCAGCCTAGTTACCCGCACCGTGGGGTCGGGGTCGACAACCATCGGCGGGCACGAACCGGACATTTTTACCCGTCACGGGAAAAATTTCGCGAATTCCGCTCCACCTCTGGTTTCGGCGACGTATACAAGACCGCGTGAAAGCGTCTGCGTACATCGGTCGGGTCGGCGGTTTGGCTATCGCGTTGGGGGTCGGCGTGGCCATGACCTCGGGAATCGGGGTGGCATGGGCCGACCCGCACGGCTCGACAACGAGCGATTCATCGGCCGGTCCGACGAATAGTCGCACCGGCGGCACCGCAGGTGCGGGTGCGCCAGATACCGGCCCGCGAGCCCGGCTCAAACGCGCCGAGGATCAGGCGTCGCACGCCCTTACCGGGCTCACGCATGAGCTGCAGAACCGTGCGCAAGCAGCCTCCAGCCAGAGCAAGCACGCCACGGCGACGACGCCGAAAAAGAAGAAGACCACCGGCCGGCCCTCGACTGCGCCATCGGCTCTGAGAGCCGCAACGCGGCCTGGGGCCCCGCGCTCCGCGGTGGCGCCGAACACGGCAACGCCCGCTGACACCGGCACACCCAGACCTGCGTCGCGCATGAAGGCCGACCCCGCGCCGACGCAGGCCGCTGCTCCGGCCCGCATCGCGGCACCACCCGCGACGCAGCCACCGACGACGACAACATCGACCACCACGTCCCCGGACAATCCGATCAAGTCGGCCGCAACGGCGATCTCGCACTTGTTCGCGGCGGTGAACAGCCCGGCAGTCGGCAACACCCCGACCGCCCCGGCTGATCCCCCACTGTCGTGGGTGATGCTGGCGGCAGCCCGTCGCGAGCTCTCCGGCGCCTCAAGTGCGGCGAAAACTGTTGCTGCCCAGGCACAGCCATCCCCCACTGACGCGACCGCATGGTTCCAGCAGGCTGTGTACACGCCGGTGCACGACGGTATCCAGAACTGGATCGACAGTGACCTGGGTCGGCAGGTCGATGGCGCGATCAACACTGTGGCCGGGTCCTACGTGATCGGCAACGGTGCCGACGGCAGCGCGGCCAACCCCGACGGCGGCGCCGGCGGATGGCTGCTGGGTGACGGAGGAGACGGCTGGAACAGCACAGTCGCCGGTGCCGGCGGTGGCAACGGGGGCACGGCCGGATTCCTGGGTGACGGTGGGAGGGGCGGTGACGGAGGCGCCGGCAGCGACGGCGGGACCGGTGGCGCCGGCGGATTGCTGATGGGCCTAGGTGGCGCGGGCGGCGATGGTGGCAACGGTCTCGCGGGTGGGATCGGAGGTGCCGGCGGCGAAGGTGGTGCGGCTACCGGTTTGGCGTTCGGCATCGGGGGCGCCGGCGGTGATGGAGGCAGCGGCGCCGACGGTGGCCGTGGTGGTGACGGCGGCGATGGTGCGGCTCTGCTGGGCAGCGGCGGCGACGGAGGCGACGCAGGTGACGGTGGAATAGGCGGTGCTTCAACACAACTCGCAGCGCTGGGCGGAGCGGGCGGCAACGGCGGCCTGTTCGGCGAGCACGGAGCGGTCGGCCGCTACGGCATCCGGACCGACTCGCCGGCAAGTGGCGACACCTCACTGAGCACCACCGGCAATTGGATCACCGACAGTGAGGGTCGGGTCGTCATCTTGCACGGCGTCAACATGGTCTACAAGGTGCCACCCTATGAGCCCTCCGCCTCCGGCTTCGGCGACGACGACGCACAGTTCCTGGCGGACAACGGCTTCAATGTGGTGAGACTCGGCATCAACTGGGCCGCCGTAGAACCTGAACCCGGCGTCTACGACGACGAATACCTGGCCTCGATCCAGCAGACCGTGCAGACGCTGAACGCCCACGGTGTCTACGTCATCCTCGACATGCATCAGGACACCTACGGCACCAAATTCGGCGGCGAAGGTGCACCCGAGTGGGCGACGCAGACCGGCGGACTACCCAACCCGATTCTCGGCTTCCCGCTCACCCAGTTCCTCAACCCCGCCGAGCAGCACGCCTGGGATGCCTTCTGGTCCAACTCCGAAGCGCCCGATGGAGTCGGTCTTGAGAACCACTACGCCCAGACCTGGCAGCACGTGGCGTACTACTTCAAGGATGAGCCCGGCGTCGTCGGCTACGAGATCATGAACGAGCCGTACCCGGGGGCCTCACAGATGTTGGCGACCATGTTCGGCAGCCCGTTCTTCTCGGCTCAGCAGCTGACCCCGTTCTACAACCAGGTGGATGCCGCGATCCGGTCCGCCGATCCGAACACGACGGTGTACTTCGAACCCGACGCCGACACCAACCTGGGCTTCCCCGTACACCTGGGCACCATCGACGACCCGAACAGCGTCCTGTCCTACCACGCCTACGACTACGTGTCGCTGGGTCCGTTGGGCTCCTTCCCGAACGCCCAACTGATCTCCGACAATGCACAGGCATACGCGGCGGCCCATGGCATCCCGGCATTCATGAGCGAGTTCGGCGGCAGTTCGGACAGCGCACGCATCATCGGATCCATGGATCCCGCAGACCAGCACATGTTCGGCTGGACCGAATGGAGCTACACGGGCGTCGGCGACATCACGACCTTCGCTCCCCCGGAGGAAGAGGCGCTGGTGTACGACCCGAGCCTGCCGCCGGAGGGTGACAACGTCAACACCGCGAACCTGAAGACGCTCGCGCAACCGTATCCGCAGGTAACGTCCGGTACCCCGAAATCATGGTCGTTCGACAACGGCACGTTCGACTACACCTATTCCACCCAAAGAGCCGACGGCACAGGCAACTTCGCCGCGGGATCGGAAACCACGATCGCGACCCCTGCCGTCCAGTTCCCCCACGGCTATCAGGTGACGGTCACCGGCGGACACGTCGTCTCTGCCCCCAACGCCACCAAGTTGGTGATCGCGTCGGATGAAGGCGCGAGCGAGGTTCACGTCGTCGTGACCGCCAACCCCGACGAGTCCGCGGTGACGACGGTGTGAGCTTTGCTGGCCAGTCGCGCCGCCTACAGAAACGCTCGATTGCCGTAGCGGTCGAGTGAGACGAATTCTCCGACGGGCCGACGTGTCGTCGGCCCGTACTTGCCCTTCGGCCAGCCCAGCGGGATGACCGCGCACGGAGTGACATTCCACGGCAAACCCAGGGCGCGGCGCGCCAACAGCTTGCTCCACAGCGGCATGGTGATCAGTGCCGCGCCCAACCCAACCGCACGTGCCGCGAGCAAGAGGTTTTGCACCGCGGGAAAAATGGAACCGTAGGCACTGCTCACCGCCACCGACGGCCAGAGCGGAATGACGCCCTTGAGGCAAGCGACCACTACGACGGGGATCTCGTCGAAATGATCTGCCTGCCATTGCACCGCCTTCTCGATCCGCAGCATCTGGTCATTCATATTGCGCACAACGAAGCGCTTGTAGATCGGTCCGCCCAACTTCAAGGCTCGGCGATTCAAGCCGCCGAGTTTCGCGACGACTTCGCGGTCCTTGACGACGATGAACTCCCAGTTCTGAGCGTTCGAACCCGTGGGCGCCTTCATCGCGAGTTCGAGAATGTGAAGCAGAAGAGCGTCATCGATGGGATCACCCTTGAGCCGACGGATCGCCCGTTGAGTACGCATCGCCTCTTCGAGTGGCATGGCCAAAGCCTCGTTCTGCGTCATGGCCACAATTCCAACATGGCCAGTCAACGTCAGAGGGCCTTCTCGGAAGAAGCCTCAGTCCGTTGTCGGCGCGGAACTCCTGGGCGATCTCCGACGGACATCGAGCAACTCGTCGGCTTGATCTATGGGGTTGCATGAGCTGGCCGCGGATTTGTACCGCACACTTTTGCGATGACGATGCAACAGCGCCTCGACAGGTGGGAGGCACGCGCCGAATGGCCGCTGGCCTCGGTGGCGGCGGTATTTCTCGCTGCCTACTCGGTGGAGGTGCTGGTGCAGCCGCACGGGTTGGCGGCGCGGGCTGTCGAGCTGGCGACTCTGGTCACCTGGGCCGTGTTCACCGTGGACTATGTGGCCCGGCTGTATCTGGCCGACGACCGCACGCACTGGTTCCGGACCCACCTGTTCGACCTGGCGATCGTGGTGTTGCCTCTACTGCGGCCGCTGCGACTGTTGCGCCTCATCGTGTTGATCGGTGTGCTCCAGAAAGCCGTCGGCCACGCGATCCGCGGCAAGGTCATCCTGTACACGATCTCGGGCGCGATCCTGCTCGTCTACGTCGCGTCGTTGGCCGTCCTCCAGACTGAACGCGGCGCCCCTGACGCCCACATCACCAACTTCGGTGACGCGATCTGGTGGGCGATCACGACCATCACCACCGTCGGCTACGGCGACATGTATCCGGTGACCACGACCGGGCGAGTCATCGCCGCGCTGCTGATGATCGGCGGGATCAGCCTGGTCGGCTCGATCACCGCGACGATCGCGTCGTGGATCGTGCAGACCGTGGCCGTCGACGACGCCGCCAGCGCAGCCGTGACGGCTGCCCACATCAACGAGTTGCGTGCCGAGATCGCATCGCTGCGGGACGAACTGCGTCGGGAGCCCGCCGGCGACGGATCTGGAAGCGACCACCAACCGTGAAAGCTGGTACCGCGTGCGGTACCAGCTTTGAGAACGCCTGAAGAGTGCGGGCGGTGGGACTCGAACCCACACGTTCTTTCGAACACCGGCACCTAAAGCCGGCGCGTCAGCCAATTGCGCCACGCCCGCGGAGCCTTGATCGTACAACCCACGTCACAGCCGAATCTGTCGGAGGTGGGCGATACGTTGGAGCCATCGGAGGTCGAGAGGCTCGATGTGCGATCAGCAAGCGAATTCAACGAAGTTCAGAAACTCATTGCAGCAGGCGTCAACGACTGCGCCATTGCACGGCGAACAGGAATTCCGCGCCCGACAGTGCGCGACTGGCGAACCCGGCGAAACAAACGGGTCCGACTACCCGGTGCATGCTCGCCATGCGGTGTTGATCACGACTACTTACTGCTAGCCCCGCGCGAATATGCATACCTACTCGGCCTATATCTGGGCGACGGATGCATCTCACAACATCCACGGGCGTGGCGGCTCAGGATCACCCTTGATAGCAAATACCCGGGGATCATCGACAGCTGTTGCATGGCCATCGACACCCTGATGCCTGCACAGCACGCGTCGGTCAAGCGACAACCAACTGCGTGCGTCGTGGTGTCCCAGTACTCCAAGCACTGGCCCTGCCTGTTTCCTCAACACGGACCCGGCCGGAAGCACAACAGACCAATCCGGCTCGAGCCCTGGCAGCAGGATCTCGTGGACCAAGCCACCGAGGAGTTCGTGCGCGGCCTGATCCACAGCGACGGTTGCCGGGTGGTCGCGAACGACCGCGGCGTCAAGAGCATCCGGTACCACTTCACGAATCACTCGGAGGACATTCTCAATCTGTTCACTGCGGCGCTGGATCACCTCGGCATCCCGTGGACGCGTTCCACCAAGTACGTCGTCTCGATCTATCGCAAGGCCGCCACCACTCGCCTCGACGAGTTCATCGGCCCCAAGGTCTAATCGGCCGGACGCGCCTGACCCGACATGTCGATCAGCCTGTCCTGTTCGTCGAACCGGAACTCGGCATGGCCGTCGGGCAATGCGATCCGCAGGCCCCCCGGCATCTCGTCGACCTGGACCCCGCGCACATCACCCCATGCCCACACGCTGCGGGGCGCGACCGGCAGGGCCTGCAACGCCTCGCCCACGCTGCGCATCAGACGCGGCACGGTCGGCTCGGGCAACCGCAGCCGATCGTCCGCCAGCACAATTGCGCCGATAGTGGAGCCGTCGGCGTCGAAGGTGTAGGTGGGCAATTGTCCGAGAAGGAGCGCCGCGACCCCACCCATCCACCACGCGAACTCACGCGGCTCAGCCTCACCGAGTGGCACTTCTGCGTCGCGCAACTCGGCGACTTCGTACTGCTCGCCGAAGTTACGGATCAGTGCGCTGCTCTCAACGATCGAGGGCGGGTAGGCGGAGTTCGCCCATGCCCACAGCCACGTGCCAGGTCCCTGCGCGGCGGAGCCGAGCAATTCGGCCCGGGCAACAAATGGGTCGGCTCCGTTCGTCGAGGCCTTCGAGAACACCCCGGCGCCGAGATCCAGGCTCCAGTCCCCGTCGTACGGTGAATTTTCGCCGATGAGGTCGGAGAGGTGGGCTTGCGTCTCGGCTTGGACGATCGCGGCGTCGAGGAGCAGGTCGTAGAGCAGCACCCGAAAAGCCTAAGCGCCCCGTACCGCCCATCCAGGCACGTATTTTCGACGCCCGAGACCCGCGCCGTACCATGGACGAATGTCCACTACACGGCGTAGGAGACCAGCGCTCATCGCGCTGGTCTGTCTCGGCGCCGCCGGCTGCCTGGCGTTGGCGTGGTGGCAGTGGACGCGTTACGAATCCGCCTCGGGCACCTTCCAGAACTTGGGCTATGCCCTGCAGTGGCCCATGTTCGCCGGGTTCTGTTTCTACGCGTACTACAAGTTCGTCCGCTACGAGGACGCCCCACCGGAGCGGCCCAGCGGAGACGTCACCGAGATTCCCGCGGGCCTGCTGCCAGAGCGTCCCAAGTCCGCGGCTGCGGACGCCGGCGACCAAGAGCTCTCCGAGTACAACGCCTACCTCGCCGAGCTGGCCAAGTCCGACCAGCCCGAGAAGAAAGACAGGACCGATAGATGACGGAACCAGAAGCGGGCCCCGAGGCCACGCCGGTCGTTTCGACACCCAAAGAGACCATCCGCAAGGCCTTGCTGGGCTACCGCGTGCTGGCATGGACGACCGGTATCTGGCTGATCGCCCTCTGCTACGAGATGGTGCTCAAGTACATCGTGCAGGTGGACAACCCTCCGGGCTGGATCGGCATCGTGCACGGTTGGGTGTACTTCATCTACCTGTTGTTCACGGCCAACCTCGCGGTCAAGGTTCGCTGGCCGATCGGCAAGACCATCGGCGTGCTGCTCGCCGGCACGATCCCGCTGTTGGGCATCATCGTCGAGCACTTCAATACCCTCGACCTCAAGAAGCGCTTCGAGATCTAGGGCGTACGAAAGCCCGTCCACCTCTCTGTCACGCTGGAGTGACGCCGGCGCTCCACAGCCACTCCAGCGTGACAATCCGCGGGGCAATGCGCCCTACGACCCGGCCAGCTCCCGCAGCGCAGGCACCAACAACGCCAGCGCCCGGCCGCGGTGCGACGCCGCGTCCTTCTCCGCCGGAGACAACTCCGCGGCGGTGTGAACGGACCCAGAAGGCAGGAACACCGGGTCGTACCCGAACCCACCTTCGCCACGGGGTTCGTGGGTGACGGTGCCCGGCCACTCGCCGCGCACCACCGCTTCGCCAGACGCGGAGACCAACGCACACGCCGACACGAACGCCGCCCCGCGGCGTTCATCGGGTACATCGGACAGCTGCCCCAACAGCAACGCGGTGTTGGCGGCGTCGTCGCCGTGCACACCTGACCACCGCGCCGACAACACGCCCGGCATGCCGTTCAGGGCATCCACCGAGATACCGGAATCGTCTGCCACACACGCCAATCCGGTGGCACGGAACCCGTCCCGCGCCTTGGCCAGAGCGTTGTCCTCGAAGGTCGCGCCGGTTTCCGGCGCCTCGTCGAACGGCGCGACATCGGCCAGGGACACCAGGTCCAGCCCGGTGATCCCGGCCGCATCCAGTACCCGCCGTAGCTCGGCCAGCTTCTTCGCGTTACGGCTGGCCACAAGAAGCGAGGGCACTCAGCTTCCGAACGACTTCTTGGGCGCGGGCCCTTCCGGCAGCACACCCGGATATGGCAATTCCAGTGCCTCGCGCTGGACTACGAACAACTGCTCACAACCCGCCAGTGCGGCGTCGAGCATCTTGTCCAGGGTTGAGCGCGGGAACGTCGCGCCCTCGCCGGTGCCCTGGATCTCCACCAGGGTGCCGGTGTCGGTGGCGACGACGTTCATGTCCACCTCGGCGCGCGAGTCCTCGGTGTAGGGCAAATCCAGACGCACGCGACCGTCGACCACGCCCACCGACACCGCCGCGATGGCGCAGGACAGCGGACGCGGATCGGAAAGCCGCCCGGCCGCAGCGAGATACGTGACCGCATCGGACAGCGCCACGTACGCGCCGGTGATGGCAGCGGTGCGGGTGCCGCCGTCGGCCTGCAGCACGTCGCAGTCGATCGCGATGGTGTTCTCCCCCAGCGCACCGAGGTCGATGCACGCGCGCAGTGAACGTCCGACCAGGCGGCTGATCTCCTGGGTCCGACCGCCGACGCGTCCCTTGACCGATTCCCGGTCGGAACGGTCGTGGGTGGCGGCGGGCAACATGGCGTATTCGGCGGTCAGCCAGCCCTGCCCGGAACCCTTACGCCAGCGCGGCACCCCTTCGGTGACCGAGGCGGTGCACATGACACGGGTCTGGCCGAACTCCACCAATACCGATCCGGCGGGATGCGATGTGAATCCGCGGGTGATGGTTACCGGGCGCAGTTCGTCGTCGAGACGACCGTCTTCTCGCTTGGACACCCGCCAACCCTAGCGGGTCACCGCCGGGTGACGTCGAAGGTCTCGCCGCTCAGCACGGCATGCACCGGGCCGTCGAACTCGGCCTTGGCCTCGCTGATCACATCCTCGCGTGACGTCCACGGCGGAATGTGGGTGAGCAGCAGCTCACCGACGCCGGCTTCGGCGGCGGCGCGCCCTGCCTCGGTGCCCGACAGGTGCAGGTGCGGCGGGCGGGACGGATCGTGTGTCCACGATGCCTCGCACAGGAAGACGTCGGCCCCGCGGGCCAGTTCGACGAGCGCGTCGCAGTACCCCGTGTCGCCGCTGTAGACCAGGGTTGCCCCGGACGGATCGGTGAAGCGCATGCCGAAGGATTCGGTCGGATGGCACACCAGCCGGGGTGTCACGTCGAGTGTGCCCAACTGCACCGTGGTGCCGTCCTCCCAGTTGCGCACCTCGAAGATGTCGGTGAAGTCGTCGATCTCCCCGCCCTCGGGCGAGGAGGCTGCACCGAGCCGGGCCCAGGTGTTGACCGGCCCGTACATCAGGCCGCGCTCGGTGGCCGGGATCGGGTGATAACGCCGCCACACGAACAGGCCGGGCAGATCCAGACAGTGGTCGGCGTGCAGATGGGACAGCAACACGTTGACCGAATTCGGATCGGCGTAGCGCTGCAGCGCACCCAGGACGCCCCCGCCGAAGTCGACGACCATCGGAGTCGTGTCAGGTGCGGTGACGAGATAGCCGGAGGCTGCCGAATCCGGGCCGACAACGCTGCCGGAGCATCCCAGGATGGTCAATCGCACAGTGTCTAGCTTGCCATGCTTGCTGTGCACGTTGCCAAGACATCGCCGGTTTGGGCGACGGAGATCATTTTCCGGCCCCCACGTGACGCCGGACCTGCCGCGCCCCGTCCAGCCCTGGGCCCAGGAAGCGGGCTGCCAGCGTGGTGAACGCCTCAGGATCGCCGGTGGCCTCGAACACCCGTCGGGCCGGGCCGGATTCGTGCGGCTTCAGCAAATCGAGTTCGGTGAGCACCCGGAGCAGGTCCTTGGCGGTCTCCTCGGCCGAGGAGACCAGCGTGACGTTGTCGCCCATCGCCAACTGGATCAGACCGGACAGCATCGGGTAGTGCGTGCACCCCAACACCAAGGTGTCCACCTCGGCGCGCTGCAGCGGTTCGAGATAGCCCTCGGCCAGACCCAGCACCTGGCGACCACTGGTGACCCCGCGCTCCACGAAGTCGACGAACCGCGGACAGGCCACCCCGAACACCTCGGTGTCACGCGCCGCGGCGAACGCATCCTGATAGGCGCCCGAGGCGATGGTGGCGGCCGTGCCGATCACACCGATGCGACCGTTGCGGGTGGCGGCCACCGCCCGCCGGACCGCAGGCAGGATCACTTCGACCACCGGCACCGGTGAGTAGCGCTCGCGCGCGTCACGCAGGCAGGCCGAGGACGCGGTGTTACAGGCGATCACCAGAGCCTTGACGCCGCGGGCCACCAGGTCGTCACCGATGGCCAGGGAGTGCGCCCGGATCTCGGGAATGGTCAGCGGCCCGTAGGGACCGTTGCCCGTGTCGCCGACGTAGATGATGTCCTCGTCGGGCAGTTGGTCGATGATCGCGCGGGCCACGGTCAGACCACCGACGCCGGAGTCGAAGATGCCGACGGGTGCGAGTGGGTCGTTCATACGGTCATGCACTCAGACGCGGCCGGGCGGAGCTCTTCTTCGCTTCCCGCGCCTTACGTTCCGGTCCGGACAACAGGTATGCCGCCAATACACCGGCGGCGGCGCCACTGAGGTGGCCCTGCCAGGACACGCCCGCATTACCGGGTAACACTCCGAACAGCACACCGCCGTAGACGAACAGCACGACGACGCCGATCACGATCTCCCACACATTGCGCGTGAAGAATCCGAACACGATCAGGAACGCCAGCCAGCCGAAGATCAAGCCGGACGCACCGATGTGAGTGCTCGTGCACTGCACGGTCACATAGGGGCAGTGCAGGCCGATGTTGCCGATCAGCCACGTGCCGAAGCCACCGAGGATCCAGATGATCGCCGTCGCTGCGATGAATCGCCCCATCCCGGCCAAGGTCATGAGAAAGCCGAGCACCAGCGCGGGCACGGTGTTGGCGATCAGGTGCGGCCAGCCGCCGTGCAGCAGCGGCGCCCACAGGATGCCCCACAGTCCGTCGGTCTGCAGGGGTTGGATGCCGTCCTGGTCGAGCCGGTGGCCCATGGCGGTGTCGACGGCCTCGATCACGTACAGCAGCGCGACGAAGCTGACGATCGTGACGCCGCCGACAATCCATGCCGGACGTTTCTTCGGTGCGCCGGCCGCGGGTAGACCCGAGGTTGTCATTCCTGCCCGCTCACGCCCATAGCTGCCCTTCCAATGCATCCTCTGCGTCATCAAGGCTACCGGCGTAGGCACCGGTCGACAGATACTTCCAACCGGCGTCGGCGACCACGAACGCGATGTCGGCGCGCTCCCCCGCCTTGACCGCCTTTGCCGCCATCCCCAGCGCAGCGTGCAGCACCGCGCCGGTGGAGATGCCCGCGAAAATGCCTTCGCGGGTCACCAGATCACGGGTGCGCTTCACCGCGTCATAGGAGCCCACCGAGAACCGTGTGGTCAGCACGTCGGGGTCGTACAGCTCGGGGATGAACCCCTCGTCGATGTTGCGCAGCGCGTACACACCCTCGCCGTAGCGCGGTTCGGCCGCCACGATCTGCACGCCCGGCACGTTCTCGCGCAGGAACCGGCCGGTGCCCATCAAGGTCCCGGTGGTGCCGAGCCCCGCGACGAAGTGGGTGATCTCGGGTAGGTCGGCCAGCAGCTCGGGGCCGGTGCCGTAGTAGTGCGCGTCGCTGTTGGCCGGGTTGCCGTACTGATACAGCATCACCCACGAAGGGTTTTCCGCCGCAAGCTCTTTCGCTGTCGCCACGGCGGTGTTGGATCCGCCCTCGGCTGCGCTGAAGATGATCCTCGCGCCGTAGAGTTCCAGGATCTGACGCCGCTCGATGGAGGTGTTCTCGGGCATCACACAGATCATGTTGTAGCCCTTGAGCATCGCGGCCATCGCCAGCGAGATGCCGGTGTTGCCGCTCGTGGGCTCCAGGATGGTCGCGCCGGGGCTCAGCAACCCGTCACGCTCGGCCTGCTCGATCATGCGCAGCGCCGGCCGGTCCTTGATCGACCCGGTCGGGTTGCGGTCTTCGAGCTTGGCCCACAACCGCACGTGCGGCCCGTCCTCACCATCGTCCCAACGCGGCGAGAGGTTCTGCAGCCCGACCAGCGGGGTGTTCCCGAGGGCCTGCAGCAGTGAGTCGTGCCGTGCCATCGGCTATCCGCCTGCCACAGCGGGCAGGATCGTCACCGAGTCGCCGTCGGACAGCGCGGTGTCCAGCCCGCCCGAGAACCGGACGTCCTCGTCGTTGACGTAGATGTTGACGAACCGGTGCAACTTGCCGTCATCGACCAACCGGCTTGAGATCCCGGAGTAGTTGGCCTCCAGGTCGCTGATCACGGCCGACAAGGTGTCGCCGGATGCGCTGACGCGCTTCTGCCCGCCGGTGTGCGGACGCAGGATGGTCGGGATCGAAACTGAAACAGGCATGTGAGAGCCCTCCTTATGACTAGGTGTACTGCTCGACGATGTCGACGGGTTCCTCGGTGACGACGCCGTCGATGATGCGATAGCTGCGCAGTTCGTGCTCGTCAGGGTCCCGCGTGGAGACCAGCACGTAGTGCGCATCGGGTTCTGCGGCAATCGAGACATCGGTTCGACTCGGATAGGCCTCGGTGCCGGTATGCGAGTGGTAGATGACGACGGGCGCCTCGTCGGCCTCATCCATCGCCTTCCACACCCGAAGTTGCTCCATGGAGTCGAAGCGGTAGAAGGTCGGGGACCGCTCGGCGTTGACCATCTGGATGAAGCGCTCGGGCCGATCGGAGCCGTCCGGCCCGGCAATGACCCCACACGCCTCGTCAGGATGGTCGGCGCGGGCATGCGCCACCATGGCCTCGACGAGATCCCGGCGGATCACCAGCACTTGATCACTCCCATTCCTTCACTGCGAACGCTCCCGGCAACATGCCACGGTAGGTCGGTATTCCGGCCACCGGCTCGGCAGCCAGCAGCCCGACCAGTACGGCGCGGGCCAGTACGTCGGCCGCGGCAGCTCCGACCTTGGTCACCAGCGCCGTTTCCGGTGACATCGCTACCGGGGTCTTTTCGTCCGGCTCGACGGTCACCGCGCCCGTCGCCAGCGCAAACACCGTATCGCCATCGATCGGGGTGTGACACGGCTGGATGGTCCGGGCCAGCCCGTCGTGGGCGGCGACCGCCACCCGGCGGCACCCGGCGGGGCTCAGCGCCGCATCGGTGGCGACCACCGCGATCGTGGTGTTCAACGCGCTCAGCTCGGTGTGATGGTCGGCGTAGGCCGCGAGTTGATCGGCGGGCGGGCGCGTCAGTCCGAACTCCTCGATCAGCCCCGCCATCCACGGCAGACCGGTGGCCGGGTCAACCACGTCACCGGCGGCGTTGAGCACGACCAGGGCACCGACCGTGACGCCGCAGTCCAGCGTCACCGACGCCGTACCCACACCGCCCTTGAGCACACCGGCGCGGGCGCCGACCCCGCCGCCGACGGTGCCCAGGGCGAACTCGGTCGAGGCAGCGGCGGCGGCCGCATAACCGAATTCTGCGGTCGGCCGGTTCGCCCAGCCGCCCACCGGCAGATCGAAGATCACCGCGGCGGGCACGATCGGCACCACGCCGCCGTCCATCGCCACCCCGCGGCCCTGCTGCTCCAGCCAAGTCATCACGCCGTCGGCCGCGGCCAGCCCATATGCGCTGCCGCCGGTCAGCACCACGGCGTCGACGTGGCGCACGGTGTTGATCGGGTCCAGGAGGTCGGTCTCGCGGGTGCCCGGGGCGCCACCGCGCCCGTCGACGGCACCGACGGTGCCCGGTGGCGTCAGCACCACCGTCGACCCCGAGGCCCATCCCGAACCCAGCGATACATCCGGGTCGATGCGGTGATGGTGGCCGACCAGAATGCCGCCGACATCGGTGATCGAGCCCATCTGGTCCTATCTCCCCATCAGGCCGAGGACGAGGTATTCCTGCAGCACGGTGAGCCACTGATAGACGTCGAGGTGCCCGGCCATCGGATGCTCGGCGGGCAGTTGGTCAGGGCCCTGCGCACCGATGTCGAGCATGGTTCCCAACGCCAGCCGGATGTCGTTGACCGCCGCGGCCCACGACTCGGCATCGTCCTGCGTCAGCTCAAGCTTGCCGCCGCCGTCCGGGATGGTGTCCAACAAACGTTGCGCCGCTTCGCGTTTGGCGTCGATGATGGTCGGCTCATGCAGTCCGCGCAGCGCACTGTTGAGGCTCTCGGCGGTACCCGAACCGGCGGGATGCTCGGTCTGCGGCCGATAGAAATCCGGGAGCAGACGCTTCATCGTGGCATCCTCGGGCGGCTGCGGATTACCGGTCTTCATGCCGGTGATCATCTCGAGTTCGTCTGTGGGCCCGGACGATCCACGCTCGTCGAGCATGCCCAGCATCGAGGTGCCCAGGCTCGACAGCAGTGCGGCCTCGTGGGGCTCCAACGCCGAGCGGAAGCGCAGACCGTCGGCGGTCTCGACCCTTTTCCACTTACGCACAGTCGATCAGCGGTCCTGTTGCATCGTGGCCCACAGCCCCGCCGCATGCAGTTTGGACACATCGGTTTCCATCGACTCACGGCTGCCTGCCGACACCACGGCCTTGCCGTCGTTGTGCACCTGCAACATCAGTTTGGTCGCGTGCGGCTCGCTGTATCCGAACAACTTCTGGAACACGTAGGTGACATAGGTCATCAGGTTGACCGGATCGTCCCAGACGATGGTCACCCATGGACTTTCGGAGGCTGTCTCTTCCCGGGGCGCAGCCTCGACGCTGCGCTCCTCGCGGGTCCCCGGACGGGCCTTCGCCGGTGTAACCATGGGCCCACAATACCGGCAGGGGAGCCGCGCTATTGAAGCAGCCGTGAACAGCTACGGTTGCTGGTGTGACCGTCGCGTTGCTCACCGACAAGTACGAGCTGACGATGCTCGCCGCCGCGCTGCGCGACGGCACGGCGCACCGCCGCACCACGTTCGAAGTCTTTGCCCGCCGCCTACCCGAAGGGCGCCGGTACGGCGTGGTCGCCGGCACCGGGCGGTTTGTGGAAGCGTTGGCAGAGTTCAACTTCTCGCCGCAGGAATTGACCGGGCTCTCCGAGTTCCTCGACCCCGCGACACTGGATTATCTGGCGAACTACCGGTTCACCGGTGACGTCGACGGCTATGCCGAGGGCGAGCTCTATTTTCCGGGTTCACCCGTGCTTTCGGTGCACGGAACCTTCGCCGAGTGTGTGGTGCTCGAGACCCTGGTGCTCTCAATCCTCAACCACGACACGGCGATCGCATCGGCGGCTGCCCGGATGACCAGCGCCGCCCACGGCCGCCCGATGATCGAGATGGGCTCACGGCGTACCCACGAGTTGGCAGCCGTGGCCGCAGCGCGGGCCGCCTACCTGGCCGGGTTCACCGGATCTTCCAATCTGGCCGCCCAGCAGCGCTACGGAGTCCCCGCGCTGGGCACCGCGGCGCACGCCTACACGCTGCTGCACACCACCGAGTCCGGCCCCGACGAGCAGGCCGCGTTCCGCGGCCAGGTGGCTGCGCTCGGCGTCGACACCACCCTGCTGGTGGACACCTACGACATCACCGCCGGTGTGGCCAACGCGATCGCCGCGGCCGGTCCGCAGCTGGGCGCCGTCCGCATCGACTCGGGTGACCTCGGGGTGCTGGCCCGTCAGGTGCGCCAGCAGCTCGACGGTCTCGGGGCCACCGGAACCCAGATCGTGGTCTCCGGTGACCTCGACGAGTTCGCGATCGCCGCCCTGCGCGCCGAGCCCGTCGACAGCTATGGCGTCGGCACCTCGGTGGTCACCGGATCGGGCGCACCGACCGCCGGGATGGTCTACAAGCTGGTCGAGGTCGACGGGATCCCGGTGGCCAAGCGCAGCAGCCGCAAGGAATCCCACGGCGGCCGCAAACAGGCGCTCCGGCTGGCCAAGGCCTCGGGCACGATCGTCGAGGAAGTGGTCCACCCGTACGGCCAGGTTCCGTCGGAGCCCTCGGGGCTCACCGCGCGCCGGCTCACGGTGCCACTGGTCACCGACGGTGTCCCCGCCGAGGGGCACCACCCGACCGCCGATCTGACCACCGCGCGCGAGCGGGTGGCCGCGGGTCTGAACAGCCTGCCGTGGGATGGCCTCAAACTTTCCCGTGGCGAGCCGGCCATTCCCACCCGGGTCGTGGCGTCGGCACTGACATGACGACCAAATCGAAGCCATCCCGTGAGGTGGCCAACGTGGTGACCAATCTCCTCAAGATCGCCGTCAAAGGGCTCGGCGGTGCCAGCCGCCCCGGTCAGGTCCAGATGGCCGAGGCCGTCGCCAACGCCTTCGAATCCGGTGAACACCTGGCCGTGCAGGCCGGCACCGGCACCGGCAAATCGCTGGCCTATCTGGTGCCCTCGATCGCCCGCGCGCTGCAGACCGAGCAACCGGTGGTCGTCTCGACTGCCACCATCGCCCTGCAACGCCAGCTGGTCGACCGGGACCTGCCCCGGTTGGTGAACTCACTGGCCGATGCGCTGCCCCGCAAACCCACGTTCGCGCTGCTGAAGGGGCGCGGAAATTACCTGTGCCTGAACAAAATTCACAACGGATCGGCCGAGGAGCCGGCGGACCGACCCCAGGACGAGTTGTTCTCCCCCATGGCTGTCAGCGCCATGGGCCGCGATGTGCAACGGCTGACGGAATGGTCCTCCGACACCGAGACCGGCGACCGCGACGAGGTGACCCCCGGCGTGCCGGACCGATCGTGGTCGCAGGTCAGTGTCTCGGCACGGGAATGCATCGGGGTGTCGCGCTGCCAGTTCGGTACCGACTGCTTCGCCGAGCGGGCGCGGGAGAAGGCCGGGGCCGCCGACGTCGTCGTCACCAACCATGCACTGCTGGCCATCGACGCGCTCTCCGATTTCTCGGTGCTGCCCGAGTACGAGCAACTGGTGGTCGACGAGGCTCACGAACTGGCCGACCGGGTGACCGGGGTGGCCACCGCCGAATTGTCGGCGACCTCGATGGCCGTGGCACACCGCAGAATGTCCCGTTTGGTGGATGACGAACTGGCAGAACGGTTCGAGGCCGCGGTGGCGACGTTGTCCTCGATGCTGCACGAGCTCGACGCCGGCCGCATCGATGTGCTCGACGAGGAACTGGGCACCTATCTGACCGCATTGCGCGATGCCGCCAATGCGGCACGCACGGCGATCGACACCGCACCCAGCGACCCGCAGGCCGCCTCGGCCCGCACCGAGGCCGTCACCGCACTGAGCGACGTCAGTGACACCGCCACCCGGATCCTCACCTCGTTCGTCCCGGCCATCCCCGACCGCGTCGATGTGGTGTGGGTGGAACAGTCGGACGGGCCGAACACCGGAAACACCGGGGCTCCCAGACCAGGACGCAGCCTGTTGCGGGTGGCACCCATGTCGGTGTCGGGCTTGTTGCGCACCAGGCTGTTCGCCAACACCACCGCGGTACTGACCTCGGCAACGCTGACCCTCGGCGGCAACTTCGACGCGATGGCGCGCAACTGGGGCCTTGGCGGTTTCTCCGACGACAATGAGTCGGCCAAACCGGGCTGGCGCGGTCTCGATGTCGGATCACCATTCGACCACGCCAAATCCGCAATCCTCTACGTGGCCAAGCATTTACCGCCTCCCGGGCGGGACGGCACCGACACCAGGACTCTCGATGAGATCGAGGGGCTGATCACCGCGGCCGGCGGCCGCACCCTTGGTCTGTTCTCGTCGATGCGCGCAGCCAAGGCCGCCGCCGAGGTCATGCGCGGACGGCTGTCCACACCGGTCCTGTGCCAGGGCGAGGACACCACTTCGGCTCTGGTGCAGAAGTTCTCAGATGATCCGGAGACCTCGCTGTTCGGCACCCTTTCGTTGTGGCAGGGGGTGGACGTGCCCGGGCCGTCGCTCTCGCTGGTGCTGATCGACCGGATTCCGTTCCCCCGCCCCGACGATCCGTTGTTGACCGCCCGGCAGCGGGCGATCAGCGCGCACGGTGGTAACGGCTTCATGGCGATCGCCGCCAACCACGCCGCGCTGCTCCTCGCCCAGGGCACCGGTCGGCTGCTGCGCCACACCGACGACCGCGGCGTCATCGCGGTGCTCGACTCCCGGTTGGCGACCGCCCGCTACGGCGGGTACCTGCGCTCGTCACTGCCGCCGTTCTGGTCCACCACCGACCCCGAACGGGTACGTCAGTCGCTGAAGCGGCTGCGCGGCGCGAGCTGATATCGCACCCTGAGCTCGCTCGGTTAACTAGTGTGTGCGGCAATTACCCGCGCGGATGGTTATGGCCGCCAGAGTGCACCGGAAGGCGGCAAAATGAGCCGACGCGCCCTGTTCGGCATCGCTTTTGCCGTATGCACGGTGTTGCCGCTGGCGGGTTGCTCGTCTCTGGTGGGCGGGACGGCGGTGTCGGTGTTCAGCGACCCCTTCTCGGTTGCCGGAATGCCCGCCACCGACGGTTCGAGCGGTTTGCGCCCCGACGCCGAGAAGCCCTCTCGCAAGGTCACCAACTCCGACGGCGGCAAGATCGACAACCTCGCCGCCAGCGCTGTCAGCGACCTCGAAGAGTACTGGTCGGATGCCTACTCCGAGGCGTTCGAAGGTGAGTTCCAACCGGTGCGGGCGCTGATCTCCTGGGACGCCGAGAGTTTCGACGGTGGGTTCTGCGGGATGGAGACCTACGGTCTGGTCAATGCCGCGTTCTGCAAACCGGATCGGACCATCGGTTGGGACCGCGGCGTGCTGATGCCCGGGCTGCGCCAACAGAACGGCGACATGGGCGCCGTCATGGTGCTCGCCCACGAGTACGGCCATGCGATCCAGCAGCAGGCCGGACTGGTCAACCGCAAGACGCCCACCCTGGTCGCCGAACAGCAGGCCGACTGTCTGGCGGGCAGCTACATGCGCTGGGTGGCCCAGGGTGACTCCCCGCGGTTCTCACTCAGTACCGCCGACGGGCTCAACAAGCTGCTCGCCGCCGTGATCGCGTTCCGGGACCCGCTGCTCACCGAGGCCGAGGCCCGGGTCGGGATCGACGAGCACGGGTCGGCGTTCGAACGGATCTCGGCCTTCCAATTCGGGTTCACCGACGGGCCCGCGGCCTGTGCCGCGATCGACGTCAAGGAGATCAACCAGCGGCGCGGCGACCTTCCGGTCCTGCTGCCCGAGGACCAGAGTGGCGACCTGGACATCACCGAACACTGGGTGCGCTCGATGGTCGACGCGCTCAACATCCTCTTCAAGCCGGCGAGCCCCCCACGGCTCGACTTCCGGCCCGAGGCGGCAGCGGACTGCGCAAACGCACGGCCCAGCCCCCCGGCCTCCTACTGCCCTGACACCAACACCATCGTCGTCGACCTGGCCGAAATGCAAGCGCTGGCAACACCGTCCGACGAGGTCGACGTCGGCGATCTGGCCGGCGGTGACAACACCGCGTTCTCGGTGCTGATTTCGCGTTACGCCCTGGCCCTTCAACATGCCCAGGGCTTGGTGCTCGACAACGCCGAGGCGGCGCTACGCACCGCCTGCCTGACGGGCGTGGCCACCGCCAAGATGATCAAGCCCGTGAACCTGCCCAACGGCGACACCATCCTGCTGACCGCGGGCGACGTCGACGAGGCGGTATCGGGCATCCTGACCAACGGGTTGGCGGCCAGCGACGTCAACGGAGAGTCGGTGCCCTCGGGGTTCGCCCGCATCGATGCGTTCCGGGTCGGCATCCTCGGTGACGAGCAGCGCTGTCTCAAGCGCTTCGCGTGACGGCTCAGACCACCTTCGTGGTGCCGTACCAGGCCAGCACCGCCTCGGATTCTTCGGTGGAACGGGTCAGCACCGCATAGGACCGGATGAACGACTGGCCCACGCAGCCGTCGATCTTCACCCTGAAGTTGCTGATCATCACCCATGGCTCGGTGCCCTTGAATTCCTTCTTGGTCACCGGGATGAGGTTGATGATGCCGGGCTTGAGACCGACCGTGATGCCGCCGCCGATGTTGGCGCCGACCCCCGGCAGGATGCCTTCGGGCCAGGGCGAGACCACATCGGTGCCCAGGACCCCGATCGAGCTGTTGAGCCCGGCGGTGCCGGTCAACGAGACGCCGTTGGACGTGCTCATGTCGATGCCGCAGCCGATCTGATAGCCGGCCTCCAGGGTGCCGCCCGGCTTGTCGCCGCCGTCGGGTCCGGTCATGGCGCCGCGGTAGGTTCCGCCGACGACGTATTCGCGCGAGGACAACGCGGTGGTCAGCGGCGGTGCCGCGACCTGCGTCTCGTCGGCGGCCGACACCGTGAGGTCCCAGCCGTCCGGGGTTTTGAGGGTGGCCGGTGGGGTCGACTCGACCAGATCGGCAACGACCGGTTCACCCGGCTTGGGCAGCACATCGGCGACCACCTCGATTTCGGGGGCGACGACGGGATCGGCCCAGGCCGGGGCAACCGACGCCGTGCAGGCCAGGGCCGCGGCCGTGAGCAGTCCCAACGAGCGAATCAACACAGGCGGCCTCTCGTTACAGTTCCCCGCAGGAACGTATCGCCACGTTCCCGGAGGGAACCTGCCTATGTACTTACCTGACCGTTGCTGGCGACGGTCACTCAGGTGGGCATTTTCAGGACGAATCCACATTCCAGCGCCACCCAACAGGCCCCGTCGGGACCGATCGCCAACCCGTGCGGTTCGCTTCCGGATGGCAGGTCGATGGTCACCACCTCACCGTCGCCGCTGATCCGGGCGATCTGGTCGGCACCCCAGAGGCTGACCCAGACGCCGTCGGTCGGGTCGGCGACCACCGCGTGCGGTTTGCCCGGCAGGTCGAGCTCCTGGATCGCGTCGTGGACCGGGATCCTGCCCACCTTGTCGGCGCGGATCTCGGTGAACCAGACCGCATCGTCGTGCGTGGCGGCGATGCCCACCGGACCGGCTGCGGCAGTGGGCAGTTCGCGAACCGTGAGATTTCCGTCGACGGTCAGCCGGCCGACCTTGCCGGTCTCGTTGAGGGTGAACCACAACGCGTCGTCGGGCCCCTTCGTGATCATCGACGGCATCCCGCCGACCACGGATTGGCTGCTGATCTCACCATCGGTGCCGATCCGGCAGATCTGGCCCGACGTCATCGTGGTGAACCACATGGCATCGTCCGGGCCTGCGGTGATGCCGAATGGTGAACTGCCCTCGGGCAATTCGAACGAACTCAGCTCCCCCGCCGTGGTGATCCGGCCGATGCGATCGTCGCCGGAGCGGGTGAACCACAGGGCCCCGTCCGGACCGGCCGCGATGATCGACGGACGCGCACACTCCGCAACCGGGTACGTGGTCACGTCGCCGGCGGCCGAGATCCGGGCGACGGCGCCGGCATGCACCAGCGTCACCCACATCGCGCCGTCGCTTCCGGCTGCCAGCGCGTACGGTCCACCGTCGAGCTGAACTTTGAGCGCCTTACTCAAGCCAGTGCCACCAGGCCCAACTCGTTGTCGGCGGTCAGCAACCGATGGTGCGGCAGCACCCGGACGGTGTACCCCACCGGCCCGGCCACCGGCAGCGGCGTGCTGGTGGAGAACACCTCGGTATCTCCGTCTGCCGACCCGGTGTGCGTCATCGGCACGGTCACCGGATTCACGATGACGTCACTGGCGTCCACCCGGCCCAGCACGGCCTGCACCGTGACCTCGTCGGGCCTCAGCCCGGCCAACTGCACCGTGGCCGTCAGCGTCAGCTGTGAACCCAACAGCGGCGTATCGGGCAGGCCGTAGCTGTCCACATCGGTGATCTGGATCTTCGGCCAGGCCTCCTGGGCACGGCGCCGGTAGGTGGCCAGTTCCCGGGCTGCACCGAACGGCTCACCCGAGGTGGCCTCGACGGTCTCGCGCAACGACAGCGCCGCAGGCACGTAGTACTTCTCGGTGTAGTCGCGCACCATGCGCGAGGCGAGCACCTTGGGCCCCAGCACCTGCAACGTGTGGCGCACCATCTCGACCCACCGGGTCGGGACACCATGTTCGTCGCGCTCGTAGAACTTGGGTGTGACCGCATGCTCGAGCAGGTCGTACAGGGCGGCGGCCTCCAGATCGTCGCGACGCGCCTCGTCGTCCACGCCGTCGGCGGTCGGGATCTCCCATCCGTTGTCGCCGTCGTACCACTCGTCCCACCAGCCGTCCCTGATGGACAGGTTCAGCCCGCCGTTGAGCGCGCTCTTCATGCCCGACGTGCCGCACGCCTCCAACGGTCGCAACGGATTGTTCAGCCAGACATCGCAACCCCAGTACAACAACCGGGCCATCGACATGTCGTAATCGGGCAGGAACGCGATGCGATGGCGCACCTCCGGACGGTCGGCGAACCGCACGATCTGCTGGATCAGTGCCTTGCCCCCGTCGTCGGCCGGGTGCGACTTGCCCGCCACGATCAGCTGCACCGGCCGTTTCTCGTCGAGCAGCAGTTTCTCCAGCCGCTCCGGATCGCGCAGCATCAGCGTCAACCGCTTGTAGGTCGGCACCCGTCGCGCGAATCCGACGGTCAGCACCGACGGATCGAAAGCGGTTGCGATCCAGCCGAGTTCAGCGTCCGATGCACCGCGTTCCAGCCAGGAACGGCGCAGCCGGTCGCGCACGTCGGCGATCAGCGTCTCGCGCAGTTGCGATCGGATCCACCACATATGGCCGGGGTCGACCTCCTGCAGGCGTTCCCACACCGCCGGTTCGGCGGCCTCAGAGCCGATCAGCTCACGTCCCAGTGCCAACCACTGCGGCGCCGCCCAGGTCGGGGCGTGTACACCGTTGGTGATCGAGCCGATCGGGACCTCGGCCCGGTCGAACCCCGGCCACAGGTCGTTGAACATGGCGCGGCTGACCCGACCGTGTAGCAGCGACACCCCGTTGGCCCGCTGCGCCAGCCGCAGACCCATGTGCGCCATGTTGAACTTCGACGGATCGTCCTCGGCACCGAACGCGACAACCCGCTCCAGCGGCACTCCGGGCAGCAGCCGCGAATCGGCAGGACCAGCGGGCGGGCTGCCGAAGTAGCGTCGGATCATCTCGACCGGGAACCGGTCGATGCCGGCCGGCACCGGGGTGTGGGTGGTGAACACCGTTGAGGAACGCACTACCGTCAGTGCGGTGTCGAAATCCAGTCCCGCCGCGACCAACTCGCGGATACGCTCCACGCCGAGGAAGCCGGCGTGGCCCTCGTTCATGTGGAAAACCTCAGGGGCAGGCAGGTTTTCGATCTCGGTGAAAGCCCGGATCGCGCGAATGCCGCCGATACCGGCCAGGATCTCCTGCTTGATCCGGTGTTCCTGATCGCCGCCGTAGAGCCGGTCGGTGACGCCGCGCAGTTCGTGCTCGTTCTCCGGAACATCGGAATCGAGCAGGAGCAGCGGAATCCGGCCCACCTGCGCGATCCAGACCCGGGCCCGCAGGTCGCGGGCCTCCGGCAACGCCAACTCCACCAGCACCGGCGCGCCGGACGCGTCGGTGAGCAGGCGCAACGGCAGGCCCTGCGGGTCCAGCGACGGATAGGTCTCGTGCTGCCAACCGTCGGCGGTCAACGACTGCCGAAAGTAACCCGATCGGTAGTAGAGGCCGACCGCAATCAACGGCAGCCCCAGATCCGACGCGGATTTCAGATGATCACCGGCCAGGATGCCCAGGCCGCCCGAATAGTTGGGCAGCACCTCGGCGACACCGAACTCCATCGAGAAGTACGCGATACCTTTCGGCATCGCGACCCCGTCCTCGATCTGCTGCTGGTACCACAGCGGGCGGCTCAGATAGTTGTCCAGGTCGGCGGCCAGCTCGTCGAGCCGGCCCAGGAAGGATTCGTCGGCCGCCAGTTCGTCGAGCCGTTGCGGACTGACCGCCCCCAGCAACGCGACCGGGTCCCCGTTGGTCTGCTGCCACAGCTCGGAATCGAGCACGGCAAACAGATCCTGGGTGGGTTTGTGCCACGACCAGCGCAGGTTGATCGACAGCCGTTCCAGCGCCGCCAACCGCTCGGGAAGGTGCGCGCGGACGGTGAACCTTCTGAGGGCTTTCACGCGATCCAACCTTACTGACAATTCCGGTTCGTGCAGCGATGAGCGATATCCGTTCAGCCGGTGTTAGCCCTACGAGCGGCGGTCTGGTCGCGCTTAACGCCCGTCGGATTGGGCAGCCCATTACGGTGGGTATCAGACACGCGACAAGGTGTGTGAACGAGAGACAGCCGCTTGATCGAGACGACGTGAGGAGTGGATGGGTGGCCGGTCGTATCGGAATCGACGATGTCGCGCCTGTGATCTTCGGCGGGCAGTTCCCGGCAAAAGCCGTCGTGGGCGAGGTGGTGCCAGTGCGCGCCACCGTCTGGCGCGAGGGACATGACGCCGTCGCGGCCACGTTGGTGGTGCGGTATCTCGGTACGGACTACCCGCAGCTGGCTACCGGACCCGGCACCGCGGCCGCACCGGTGCCCATCGACACCGTATTGCCCACCAACTCAGGGGTGCGTCCTTCACAACGCATCAAGCCCCAGGCCCTGCCGATGTCCACCGGACACACCCCCGATGTCTTTCACGGCCAGTTCACGCCCGACACCGTCGGCCTGTGGACCTACCGGGTCGACGGCTGGGGCGATCCGCTGTCCACCTGGCGGCACGCGGTCGAGGTCAAGCTCGGCGCCGGTCAGAGCGAAGCCGAGTTGTCCAACGACCTTCTGGTCGGGGCACGTCTGCTCGAGCGCGCCGCCGCAGGGGTGCCCCGTAAACTGCGCGATCCGCTGATCGAGGCCGCCGCGGCACTGCGTATCCCCGGTGACCCGTTCCGCCGTGCGGGGGCGGCACTGTCCGAAGAGGTCACCGAACTGCTCGAGCAGTACCCGTTGCGCGAGTTGGTCACCCGCGGTGAGCAATACGGCGTCTGGGTGGACCGGCCGCTGGCCAGGTTCTCCTCGTGGTACGAGATGTTCCCGCGGTCCACCGGCGGCTGGGACAAGACCGGACATCCCGTGCACGGGACATTCACCACCGCCGCCGAGCAGCTTCCCCGGATCGCCCGCATGGGTTTCAACATCGTGTATCTGCCGCCCATCCACCCGATCGGCAAGGTGCATCGCAAAGGACGCAACAACGCGGTCACCGCCGCACCGGACGATGTCGGGTCACCGTGGGCCATCGGCAGCGACGAGGGCGGTCACGATGCGGTGCATCCCGCGCTCGGCACGATCGACGACTTCGACGACTTCGTGGCCGCCGCCCGCAGGCAAGGTGTCGAGGTGGCGCTCGATCTCGCACTCCAGTGCGCGCCGGATCACCCATGGGCCGCAGCGCATCCGGAGTGGTTCACGGTGTTGCCCGACGGCACCATCGCGTATGCGGAGAATCCGCCCAAGAAGTATCAGGACATCTATCCGCTCAACTTCGACAACGACCCCGCCGGCCTGTACCACGAGGTGCTGCGGGTGGTGCGGTTCTGGATCTCGCACGGTGTCAAGGTCTTCCGCGTCGACAACCCGCACACCAAACCGCCGAACTTCTGGGTCTGGCTGATCGCCGAGGTCAAGAACGAAGATCCGGACGTGCTGTTCCTGTCCGAGGCCTTCACCCGACCCGCCCGGCTCTACGGCCTGGCCAAGCGCGGTTTCACCCAGTCCTACACGTATTTCACCTGGCGTACCAACAAGTGGGAGCTGACCGAGTTCGGCAACGAGATCACCGCGAACGCCGACAGCGCACGGCCCAGCCTGTGGGTCAACACGCCCGACATCCTGCACGAGTCGCTGCAGCACGGCGGTCCCGGCATGTTCGCGATCCGCGCGGTGCTGGCCGCCACCATGAGCCCGTCATGGGGCATGTATTCGGGTTTCGAACTGTTCGAGCACCGAGCCGTCCGGGAGGGCAGCGAGGAATACCTGGATTCGGAGAAATACGAGCTGCGTCCCCGTGACTTCGCGGCGGCGATGGCCGAGGGCCGTTCGCTCGAACCGTTCGTGACCCGCCTCAACGAGATCCGGCGCCTGCACCCGGCCCTGCGCCAGCTTCGCACCCTGACCTTCCACCACGTCGACAACGACGCACTACTCGCCTACAGCAAGTTCGACCCGATCACCGGAGACACCGTGCTCGTGGTGGTCACGCTCAACGCGTTCGGCCCGGAAGAAGCCATGTTGTGGTTGAACATGGAGGCACTGGGTATGGAATCGCATGACCGGTTCTGGGTACGCGACGAGATCACCGGCGAGGAATACCAATGGGGACAGTCGAATTACGTTCGCCTCGATCCCGCCAAGGCGGTGGCACACGTGCTGAACATGCCGCTCGTACCCTATGAGCAACGACTGGGCTTGCTACGCAGGGAATGAGAACAAGATGACGAGAAGCAACCACCTCACCGACAGACATCTGCGGCCCGACCCATCGGACATCCAGCGGCTGCTGATCGGGCAACACCACGACCCGCATTCGGTGCTGGGGGCCCACGAGTACAACGGCCGGACCGTGATCCGGGCCTACCGTCCGCACGCCGTCAAGGTCGTGGCGGTGATCGGCGGCGACCGATTCCCCATGCAGCACATCGACTCCGGGCTTTTCGCGGTGGCTGTTCCGTTCACGAACCTCGCCGACTACCGCCTGGAGATCGGTTATCCGGGTGCCGACGAAACCATCTTCACCCACACCACCGCCGATGCCTACCGGTTCCTGCCCACCCTCGGCGAACTGGACCTCCATCTGTTCGCCGAAGGGCGCCACGAACGCCTCTGGGAGATCCTGGGCGCGCACCCGCGCAGTTTCACCACCCCCGACGGCGTCGTCGAGGGCGTGTCGTTCGCAGTGTGGGCACCGAACGCCAAGGGCGTCAGCGTGATCGGTGACTTCAATCACTGGGACGGCAACGAGGCCCAGATGCGGGTGCTGGGCTCGTCGGGGGTCTGGGAGTTGTTCTGGCCGGGGTTCCCGATCGACGGCCTGTACAAGTTCCGCGTGCACGGCGCCGGCGGGGTCACCACCGACCGCGCAGATCCGATGGCGTTCGCCACCGAGGTGCCGCCGCAAACGGCGTCCCGGGTCACCACCAGCTCCTACACCTGGAGCGACGGCAAGTGGATGACCCAGCGCGCCGCGCAGAATCCGGTGTTCGAACCGATGAGCACCTACGAGGTGCACCTGATGTCGTGGCGTCCCGGGCTCAGCTACCGACAGTTGGCCACGGAACTCACCGAATATGTTGTGGAACAGGGTTTCACCCACGTCGAACTGCTGCCGGTGGCGGAGCATCCGTTCGGCGGATCGTGGGGCTACCAGGTCACGTCCTATTACGCCCCGACCTCCCGGTTGGGAACTCCTGACGATTTTCGGTTCCTGGTGGATTCACTGCACCGGGCCGGGATCGGCGTGATCGTCGACTGGGTCCCGGCCCATTTCCCCAAAGACGCCTGGGCCCTTGGCCGTTTCGACGGCACGCCGCTGTACGAGCATTCCGACCCGCGCCGCGGGGAACAGCTCGACTGGGGCACTTACGTCTTCGACTTCGGTCGCCCCGAGGTACGCAATTTCCTCGTCGCCAATGCGCTGTACTGGCTGCAGGAGTACCACGTCGACGGCCTGCGCGTGGATGCCGTCGCCTCGATGCTCTACCTCGACTACTCCCGCCCCGAGGGTGGTTGGACCCCCAACATCTACGGCGGGCGGGAGAACCTGGAGGCGGTGCAGTTCCTGCAGGAGATGAACGCCACCGTGCACAAGGCGAACCCCGGAATCGTCACCATCGCCGAGGAGTCGACATCCTGGCCCGGGGTCACCCGTCCGACCAACCTCGGCGGCCTCGGGTTCTCGATGAAATGGAACATGGGCTGGATGAACGACACGCTCGACTACGTCAGCCATGACCCGGTGCATCGCAGCTACCACCATCACGAGATGACGTTCTCGATGCTGTACGCGTTCAGTGAGAACTATGTGCTGCCGATCAGCCACGACGAGGTAGTGCACGGAAAGGGCACGCTGTGGACCCGGATGCCCGGCGACGACCACGCCAAGGCCGCCGGGCTGCGTAGCCTGCTGGCCTACCAGTGGGCCCATCCCGGTAAGCAACTCTTGTTCATGGGCCAGGAATTCGGACAGCGCGCCGAGTGGTCGGAGGAACGCGGGCTGGACTGGTTCCAGCTCGACGAGCAGGGCTTCTCCGGCGGGGTGCAACGCTTGGTGCGCGATCTCAACGGGATCTACGCGCGCCACCCGGCGTTGTGGAGCCGTGACACCAGCCCCGAGGGCTACTCGTGGATCGATGCCAACGACTCCGCCAACAACGTGCTGAGCTTCCTGCGGTTCGGAGCCGACGGTTCCGTGCTGGCCTGCGTGGTGAACTTCGCCGGCAGCGAGCACAGCGAATACCGACTCGGTCTACCTCATGCCGGTGACTGGCAGGAGGTGCTCAACACCGACGCGACGATCTACAACGGGTCCGGCATCGGGAACATGGGCGCGGTGCAGGCCACCGACGAGCCGTGGCACGGCCGCCGCGCCTCGGCGGTGATGGTTCTGCCACCCCTGGCGATGCTGTGGTTGGAGCCCGTCTAGAAGTCGCCTAGAGGTCCCTTTTCCTTGCGCGAGAAGACGCGTAGGTACCCGGAAATCGACGTTCCGGGGTACTTACTCGTCTGCTCGGCAGAAGTCGGGTCAGTACAGCGCGTTGGCCAGATTGCGGCGGCCCGAGACGACCTCGGGATCGGCGGGGTCGAACAGGTCGAACAGCTCGATGAGCCGGGTCCGCACCTTGGTCCGGTCGTCGCCGGCTGTGCGCTTGATCAGTGCGATGAGCCGATCGAAGGCCGCCGACACCTCTTGAGCCAGGAGTTCGGCATCAGCCGCGGCGAAGGCGGCGTCGATGTCGTCGGGAGCGGCGTCGGCAACAGCAACGGCATCAGGGCGCTGCGCGCTGGCCCGCTGCAGGAACGCGATCTGTCGCACCGCGCCCTTGGCCTCGGCATGATTGGGCTGCGCATCGAGAATCGCCTGATAGGCGGCGGCCGCTGCGGGGAAGTCCCCTTCGTCCAGGTGGGCACGGGCCGCGGCCAGTTCGGGGTCGACCTGCTCGGCCTCGTCGTCACCGTCGCCGGACCCGGTCAGCTTGCCCGCGGTCGCGTCGAGCAGCGAATCGACCCAGCGACGGAGTTCGTCTGCCGGCTGAGAGCCCTGGAAGCTGGCGATCGGCTGTCCGCCGGCTAGCGCAACGACGGTGGGCACGCCCTGGATGCCGAACATCTGCGCCACCCTCGGGGTGGTGTCGACGTTGACCAGCGCCAGGGACCATTTGCCGTTGTCGGCGTCAGCCAGACCGGCCAGGGTGTCCCCCAGTGCGGCACTGGAATCGCTGCGCGGAGACCACAGCAGCACCACTACCGGCACCTGACCGGAGCGGACCAGCACCTCGGCTTCGAAGTTGGCTTCGTTGACCTCGGTGACATTCGGGCCGCCGGGCGCACTGGGACTGCCAGCGCCGGTGGCCGCCGCGGGCCGCTGCTTGAGTGCCGAGAGGTCAACAGCGCCGGCCAGAGCCGGCCCCACCGAAGGTCGTGGACGAGTCACGCCATCAAGTCTGTCACGTCGTTTCCGGGACAGCCCCGCCCGGTTGTGCCACCAGCGCGGGAGCCTCGCCCGATTCGATGCGGGCGGTCCGATCCGCCCACATGACAAAGATCACACTGCCCAATGGCACGATGCTGGCCAGCAACGCCAGAATCCAGGTGCCTACGCCCCACTTGCAGGCGATACCAACCAGCAGGGCGGCCACCACGAAGGCGACGAAAACGCCCCCGTGGATCGGTCCGAACACCTTGACACCGATCTCGGTGCGCGGACTGCCCAGGTACTTGAAATACATGCCGACCAGCAGGCCGGCCCAGCTCACCGCCTCAGCGAGGGCGATGAGCCGGAACCAGCCGGAAACCGTGCGCAGGTCGAAGGAGCGTGTCATGGCCGCCATTGTGCCTGAACGGACGGCCAGCTACTACGCAGCGTCGTTTTGAGCCGTCGGTTAACTACGGGCGACGCAGGATCAGGGCATCGCCCTGGCCACCGGCACCGCAGAGCGCGGCCACCGCGTAGCCGGACCCCTTACGCGCCAGCTCCAGCGCGGCGTGCAGGGTGATGCGCGCACCGGACATCCCGATCGGGTGGCCGATGGCGATCGCGCCGCCGTTGACGTTCACCTTGGCCGGATCGACACCGAGTTCCTTGGTCGAGGCCAGCGACACCGCAGCGAACGCCTCGTTGATCTCGAGGACGTCCAGCTGATCGACGCTGATGCCCTCGCGCTCGACGGCCTTCTTGATCGCGTTGGCGGGCTGGCTCTGCAGCGTGGAGTCCGGACCGGCCACCACACCGTGGGCACCGATCTCACACAGCCAGTCCAGGCCCAGCTCCTGCGCCTTGGCCTTGCTCATCACTACGACCGCGGCCGCACCGTCGGAGATCTGCGACGACGAGCCGGCAGTGATGGTGCCGTCCTTGCGGAAAGCCGGACGCAGGCCGCCCAGCGATTCGGCGGTGGTGTTGGCCCGGATGCCCTCGTCCTCGGCGAACTCGATCGGGTCACCCTTGCGCTGCGGGATAGACACCGGCACCACCTCGTCGGCGTACACCCCGTCCTTCCATGCCGCGGCGGCCTTCTGGTGCGACTGAGCAGCAAACTCGTCCTGCTCGGCGCGGGTGAACTTGTCGACGTCGTTGCGCTGCTCGGTGAGCGCGCCCATCGGCTGGTCGGTGAACACGTCGTGCAGACCGTCGTAGGCGAGGTGGTCGACCAGCGTCGCATCGCCGTACTTGTAGCCCTCGCGGCTCTTGGGCAGCAGGTGCGGGGCCTGGCTCATCGACTCCTGCCCACCTGCGACGACAACCTCGAACTCACCGGCGCGGATCAACTGGTCGGCCAGCGCGATCGCGTCGATGCCCGAAAGGCACATCTTGTTGATGGACAGGGCGGGCACATCCCAGCCGATGCCGGCGGCCACGGCGGACTGACGAGCAGGCATCTGACCGGCGCCGGCGGTCAGCACCTGGCCCATGATCACGTAGTCCACCAGCGAAGCGTCGACCTTCGCCTTCTCCAGTGCGCCGCGGATCGCGATCGCGCCCAGGTCACTGCCGGAAAAATCCTTCAGCGAGCCCATCAACTTGCCAACCGGAGTACGCGCTCCAGCAACAATCACCGACGTGGTCATTCTTTCCTCCAAAGCCATGGTCCAAGAGCTGTGTGGGCGATCACACATACGCAAACGTTCAGGTAAAGGTTACCGTTGCGTTATGACCGCCGAACAGGTTGATGCCCGTCCTGCACTCGCTTCCGCGCTGGTGACGGCGATCGATCACGTCGGTATCGCCGTTCCCGATCTCGATGCCGCGGCCAAGTGGTACCACGACCATCTCGGCATGATCGTCCTCCACGAGGAGATCAACGAAGATCAGGGCGTGCGGGAGGCCATGCTCTCGGTGCGCGGCGCCCCCAAGGGCAGCGCCCAGATCCAGCTGCTGGCCCCGCTGAACGAGAAGTCGACGATCGCGAAGTTCATCGATCGCAGCGGCCCGGGCCTGCAGCAGCTGGCCTACCGGACCAGCGACATCGACGCCCTGAGTGAGCGCCTGCGCAGCCAGGGAGTTCGGCTGCTCTACGAAGCTCCCCGCAAGGGCACGGCGAACTCGCGTATCAACTTCATCCACCCCAAGGATGCCGGCGGCGTGCTGATCGAGCTGGTCGAACCGGCTGCGGATTCAGAGCACTAGGACCATTTTCTCGTCGGGCCGCGATTGGCCCGATTCGCCCAGCAGGCGGTGTGCCAGTGTCTGCGGTCATCGACATCGCCGACATCAACCGGCAACACCACCACATGCGCGGTGGCCACCCGAATCTCGTGGTCACATCCCGGGCATCGATAGACCTTCACCGCACGTGAGGCGGTAACCACCCGCACCTCGTACTCGTAACCGTCAGGCCCCGTCTCGACGCGACGTGACGGCGGCAGTGGCGCGAACCGCCGATCCTCACGACGCCGACGGCGCATCAGAACAGCCGGTATTCGTCGCTGTCCATACCCCGCATCTGGTCATAATCCAAAGTCACGCAGCGGATTCCACGGTCCGTGGCCAGCGTTCGGGCCTGCGGTTTGATCTGCTGGGCAGCGAACACACCCGCCACCGGGGCCAGCACGGTATCGCGGTTGAGCAGGTCGAGATAGCGGGTCAGCTGCTCCACCCCGTCGATCTCGCCGCGGCGTTTGATCTCCACCGCCACCGAACGGCCCAGCTCGTCACGGCACATCAGATCCACCGGACCGATCGCGGTCGGGTACTCACGGCGCACCAGGGTGTAGCCGGCCCCCAGCAGCTCGACGTGTTCGGCCAACAGCACCTGCAGGTGCGCTTCCACACCGTCCTTCACCAGACCGGGATCGACACCGAGTTCGTGGCTGGAGTCGTGCTCGACGTCTTCGACCGTGATGCGCAGCTGCTCACCGGCCTTGTTCTCGACCACCCACAGAACAGACGATGCCCCACCTGGACCTTCTACGGACTCCTCGGTGTGCCAGCACGGCGGGCTCATCCAGTTCAGCGGCTTGTAGGCGCGATCATCGGCATGGACACTGACCGAACCGTCCGACTTGAACAGCAACAGCCTGCGGGCTGATGGAAGGTGGGCGGTCAGCCGCCCGACGTAGTCGACGGTGCACTGGGCAATCACGAGGCGCACCCGATCCACCTTAAGGGCATGTCGAACGAACTAGGCTGACGCCACAATGAACTCCGACAAATCGCTGGCACGACGGCTGGGCCGCGTCCTTGAGGGTGTCACCCGCCAGAACAGCCGGATCCCGGACACCCCGGAATACGGATCGTGGGTGTTGGGCCGGGTATCGGAGAGTCAGCGCCGACGCCGAGTACGCATCCAGGCCATCCTCACGACATTCGTGATCCTGGTGAACCTGCTCGGTATCGGCATCTCGATGATCATCGTCACCCTGTTGTTCCCATCGCCGGATGTGTTCGACCCGCCGGTCCGCTGGATCACCTTCATCGTTGCCCCCATTTACATGGCGACTGCGTTGATCGTCGGGGTGTTCTGGGCGACGACCCGGGTGATCGACAACGTGCGCTGGGCCATCGAGGAACGCCCGCCCACCGTTGCGGATCAGCGGAACACCTTCCTCGCCCCGTTCCGGCTCACCCGGGTGCTGCTGATCCTGTGGGGCGTGGGCACCGCGTTGTTGACGACGCTCTACGGTCTGGTCGACACCAATTACATCCCGAAGTTCCTGCTGGGCATCAGTTTTCCCGGCATCGTGGTGTCGGTCAGCTGCCATCTCTTCACCGAGTTCGCACTGCGACCGGTCGCCGCGCAGGCACTGGAAGCGGGCCCGCCGCCTATCCGCCTGGCGCAGGGCATCATGGGTCGCACCATGGTCGTGTGGGCGCTCAGCTCGGGCGTTCCCATCCTCGGCATCATGCTGGCCGCGGTGTTCGCCGTGACGCTCAACAACCTCACCCCGGTCCAGTTCGCCTACGCCGTCATCGGTCTCGGCTTGTTTGCGTTGATCTTCGGCTTCCTGCTGATGTGGATCCTGTCCTATCTGACCGCAACCCCGATCCGGGTGGTGCGTGCCGCCCTCAATCGCGTCGAGCAGGGCGATCTGGACACCAACCTCGTGGTGTTCGACGGCACCGAACTCGGCCAGCTGCAACGGGGATTCAACTCGATGGTGCACGGCTTGCGCGAGCGCGAGCGGGTCCGCGATCTGTTCGGCCGGCATGTCGGCCGGGAAGTCGCCGCACTGGCCGAACAGGAGAAGCCCGTCCTGGGCGGCGAGGAGCGCCATGCCGCAGTGATTTTCGTCGACGTCATCGGCTCGACCCAGTTGGTCGCCACCAGGCCCGCGGTCGAGGTCGTCGATCTGCTCAACAGATTCTTCGCCGTCATCGTCGATGAGGTCGACAATCACCGCGGCCTGGTCAACAAGTTCGAGGGTGACGCCATCCTCGCGGTGTTCGGTGCGCCGGTCTCGCTGCCCAACGCCGAGGACGAAGCGTTGGGGGCCGCACGGGCCATCGCGCAGCGGTTGCGCGCCGAGGTTCCCGAGCTGAAAGCAGGCATCGGGGTCGCGGCGGGCCAGGTGGTGGCGGGCAACGTGGGCGCCAAGGAACGCTTCGAATACACCGTGATCGGCGAGCCGGTCAACGAGGCGTCACGGTTGTGTGATTTCTCCAAGCAGGTGCCAGGGCACCTGGTGGCCTCATCGGACACCATCGCCAATGCATCTGAAACCGAAAGGGCTCGTTGGTCACTGGGCGAGTCGGTGCCCCTGCGAGGTCTCGGTGAGCCGACCCGGGTAGCCGTGCCGGCCTAGCCTGCGCACCACCGCAACGCCGCGTCCACGGCCTCGTCGAGGGTGCGGAACACGATGGCGTCGTAGTCATCGCGACGGTCGGCAGGCACCACACGACCGTCGGGGTCGACGAGATAGGCCTCCTTGCCCGCAGCGGTCAGGTTGGCCCGCATTCCGGTCAGCATGCCGCGCGCGGCATCGTTGATGTCGTCGACGCGGGTGACGTCCAGCACGGCCACGTCGTACCGATCGCGGTCGTGGTCGGCGGTCCGTAGCACCTGCTCGGCCCCAGCGAACAGGAGGTCCCCCTGGACCTCGTAGACCCGGATGCCCGGGCCCGCGTCGAAGACCGCCCGCAACGTCGACGACGACTCACGGGTGACGCTGAGGAAGTGCAATCCCAGCTGCGAAGACAGGTTTCGGCACACCTGTACGCCGCGCACACTGTTACCGCGTGCATCGAGGCGCGGCGAGTAGACGCCGATGCCGAGTTGGCCGGGCAGCACCGCCACGATGCCACCGCCGACGCCGCTCTTGGCGGGCATGCCCACAGCACTGACCCAATCGCCTGTCGCGTCGTACATCCCGCAGGTCACCATCACACTGAGGGTGCGGCGCACCACGTATGCGTCGATCACCCGTCTCCCGGTCAACGGATTGAGCCCGCCCCGCGCCAACGTGGCGGCCATGCGTGCCAGATCGGTACTGGTCACCTTGACCGAACACTGCCGGAAGTACACATCCAGCACGTCATCCGGATCACCGTCCAGCACACCGAAACTGGCCAACATGTAGGCGATAGCCCGGTTCCGGTTGCCGGTAGCCTTCTCCGAGGCATACACATCCATGTCGATCTCGAGCCGTCGGCCCGCACATGCCGAGTAGAACTCATGGATGCAGTCGAACTGCTCGTCGGGACCTGCTCCGGGGATCAGCGAAACTGCCGCAATCGCACCGGCGTTGATCATCGGGTTTTTCGGGGTCTTGGTCACGTCGTCGACGCTGATCTCGTTGAACGCTTCGCCGGAGGGTTCCACCCCGATCCGGGCGTCGACCGCATCCTGGCCGATCCGGTCCAGCGCGAGGGCATACGTGAACGGCTTCGAAATCGACTGGATCGTGAATTCGACTGCAGCGTCACCGGATTCGTAGACAAATCCATCCGAGGACGACAAGCTGAGCCCGAAGCCCTCAGGGTCGACGTTGGCGAGTTCGGGGATGTAGTTTGCCAGCGCGCCATCGCGCACATCGGTCTGCTCGGCACGAATCCGGTCCAGGTACTGCTGCACCAGCTCGGCCACAGGTCGAAGTCTAGCCGCGAGCCAAGCCCCACGACCATGTCGTTTTTCCGCTAGTGCAGCGCCGGATGCCGTGCCATCGTGGAACGCATGCACGAAGATTTCGACCGCTGCTACCGGGCAGTCCAATCCAAGGACGCACGGTTCGACGGCTGGTTCGTCACCGCCGTGCTCACTACAGGTATCTACTGCCGCCCCAGCTGCCCGGTGCGTCCACCATTCGCCCGGAACATGCGGTTCTATCCGACCGCGGCGGCCGCCCAGGCGGCCGGGTTCCGGGCCTGCAAGCGGTGCCGTCCCGACGCCTCCCCCGGCTCCCCGGAATGGAACGTGCGCGGCGACATCGTGGCGCGGTGCATGCGGCTCATCGCCGACGGCATCGTGGACCGCGAAGGGGTGACGGGGCTGGCGGCCCGCGTCGGGTACACCAGCCGGCAGCTGCAACGCATCCTGCAGGCCGAACTGGGTGCCAATCCCCTGGCCCTGGCTCGGGCCCAGCGCGCCCAGACGGCTCGGGTCCTGATCGAAACCACCGAGATCCCGTTCGCCGACGTCGCGTTCGCCGCCGGCTTCGCCAGCATCCGCCAGTTCAACGACACCGTCCGCGCGGTGTGCGATCTCACGCCCACCCAGCTTCGCCAACGGGCCCGGAGCAAATTCACCACCGCGGCCTCCGCCGCTCCCGGTGTTGTGTCACTACGGCTGCCGGTGCGGACCCCGTTCTCCTACGAAGGGTTGTTCGGTCATCTGGCGGCCAGTGCGGTGCCAGGGTTGGAGGAGGTCCGAGACGGGCAGTTCCGCCGCACCCTGCGACTGCCGCACGGTCATGGCGTGGTCGGCCTGGCACCTCAACCAGACCATGTCCGATGCCAGTTGGTGCTCGACGACTTCCGTGACCTGTCCGCTGCCATCGCGCGGTGCCGCCGACTGTTGGACCTGGATGCCGACCCCGAGGCGGTCGTGGAAGCGCTGCAGGCAGATCCGGGTCTTGCGGCGGTAGTGGCCAAGGCGCCGGGACAGCGCATTCCCCGCACAGTGGACGAAACCGAACTCGCGCTTCGGGTGGTTATTGGCCAACAGGTCTCGATCAAAGCCGCACGTACACATGTGGGTCGCCTGGTCGCCGGCTACGGAACACCGATCTCCGACGATGCGGGCGGTTTGACCCACGTCTTTCCCGACGTCACCGATCTCGTCAGTCTCGATCCGGCGCATCTCGCGATGCCGGCCTCACGCAGACGGACGGTGACGGCCATGGTTCAGGCCATCGCCGCCGACGAACTCGTCCTGGACCCCGGTTGCGATTGGGACCGCGCCCGCGGGCAGTTGCTCGCCCTCCCCGGAGTGGGGCCGTGGACGACAGAGGTGATCGCGATGCGCGGCCTCGGTGACCCAGATGCCTTCCCTGCCACTGATCTCGGGGTCCGCGCCGCTGCCGAGCACTTGGGCATGCCGGTGAACGGCCTTGTAGAGCACAGCACCCGATGGCGCCCATGGCGCGCCTATGCGACACAACACCTGTGGACCACCCTGGACCACGCGGTGAACGAATGGCCCCCGCACTATCCAGAGGAGAAGGCATGACGACACTGCACTACCGCACGATGGACAGCCCGGTCGGTCTTCTCACCCTGGCCGGCCGCGATGGCCGGCTCATGCACCTCCGGATGGTCGATCAGACGTATGAACGGAGCCGCGAAGGATGGGAGCACGACGACTCTGCATTTCCCGACGCCGTCGACCAACTGACCGCCTACTTCGCCGGCGACCTCACCGAATTCGACCTGGAACTGGACATGGTGGGCACCCAGTTCCAGCGCCGGGTGTGGGACGCCCTGCGGACCATCCCGTACGGCGAAACCTGCTCATACGGTGAGATCGCGCGGCAGATCGGATCACCGAGCGGATCACGCGCGGTCGGACTGGCCAACGGGCACAATCCGATCGGAATCATCGTGCCGTGTCATCGGGTGATCGGTGCCAATGGCAGCCTCACCGGATACGGCGGCGGCCTGGACCGCAAGCGGGCGTTGTTGGAATTGGAGAAGAGCCGCACAATGCCGGCACTTTTCAATTGACCGACGACTGAGGCGCATTTTCAATTACGGAATTGAAAACGCGCCTCTAATAAAAAGGTGCAGACATACAAAAATGCCCGAGCCCTCCAATCGAAATTGGAGGGCTCGGGACTTAATTTGTGTTCGGCGGTGTCCTACTTTTCCACCCGAGAGGGTAGTATCATCGGCGCTGGCAGGCTTAGCTTCCGGGTTCGGGATGGGACCGGGCGTTTCCCTGCCGCTATGGACCGCCGTAACTCTATTCACCCGTTTCTGGGTGTAAACCTTGTGTTTTGGTGGTGGGGTGCAGTGGCACTCCGATCACACGAGGTGTGGGTGTTTGTGGTGTGGTTGCGAGGCTTGTTGTGCGTCTTACTGAAAACCCATCAAACTTTTGGTGTTTGTTGGTTGTTGTAAGTTTTCGGCCGGTTAGTGCCAGTTCCCTTCACCCATTACTGGGCTTCCAGGTCTGGCCTATCAATCCCGTG
>NZ_JBEZJS010000008.1:0-256699 GCF_040704635.1 Mycobacterium sp. NPDC049093
GGCGACCGCACCCCCGCCGAGTTTGCCCTACAGTGGGCCGCGACCCACCAACCGAAAGTCGCATAGCGGCTGGACCACCAAACGGGTCCCCCTCACGCTTCTCCCATGCGTAGATCAGACCGAATATGGCGGCGACAATCCCGAGCACCAGAGCGGTGACAAGGAGGGCCTCAACGGTTGTCGACATCGGAACATGATCTCCGACAAGGTCGCCGAACACCATCTGTCGATCTAGGTACGCGTTCAAGCGAGCTTCAGGCTACTCGTAATGGCGTACCCGTCCGTCGGGCATGATTGCGCGATGAACTCGCGGTGGTGGAGGCTGTTCGATCGGACGCTGTACCAGCTGCGCTGGATTGGTCCGCCCGCATATCTGGGGCTTGCCCTCTACGTGGGCTGGGTCGGGATTGAGTTCATTCCGGACGCCGCCATACCCACCCAGCTACTCGGCTGGGGATTTCTAGCGGTTGGCATCTGGTCCTTGCGACAGTCCTACAAGGAATTTCGGGAGGCCCGCGATGCCGAGCCGCCGTCCTGGCTGCCCGACCTACCGGACCCGAACGAGGCCGATAGGCCCGAGTGGCGGCACCCGCTGACGCCGGAGCTGCGGGAACAACTGCTGTCAACATTCGCCTTGCTGAAAGCCGCCGGGGTTGTCGACTCTGACGAGGTAACCGACGACGAGGTCGTCGAGTGCGCTGAACATACCGACGTATTCGAAGACATGGACATCCCCTCTGTGCTGATGGTTCTAGAAGAGCTGGGGGACGAACGGGATCCACCGTTTCGTCACCTCGCGTTCTTCGCCAACCAGGAGTTCTACGACGACGATGCATTCGAGATCGTGAGTGAATTCGCCCGACTCAGCGGATATACCGGGCCGTTGCGACAGATCAGCTGTGACATGACCGGCGACTACCCGCAGGGTCCCGACTATGACCCGATGCCCAATGCCGTCATCGAATTCGAGATGGGCGCTGCCCGATACTCGCTGGCCTTCACCATGTATCGCAAATACCTACCCAACGGGCTGATCGAACAGCTCGCACCGATCTTCACCCCGCCCGAACTCGAGGAGCGCTTCTACGTCGCGTGGAACAGCGACAATATGGACATCACATACACAACCCCGGCCAAGATCGCGGAGTTCAACACCGCACTCGGACCGGAACCCTCCTGGGTGCCGATCTGATCGATGCCAAGACGACGCCGGCGGCAACGCGCACAGGCCGTATCTTCCAGGGGGGAGCGTCGAGGACGGAACAGCTTATCCCTCGGTATTCCAGCGCATTTCGCGCAGACTGTCCATCAAGTTCCGCTTCCGCCATCCACGCATCTGCGTCATCTCGATGAGGGGCCGCCCGAAGAGCCCGAGCAGGTCATTCGCCGTCGTGACCGTCGCAGCCAGGTCGCAGTCGTCATCAACGATTTCGGCGGCGAGTAACTGCTGCGGGACGAGTCCGGCGTCGAGCAGGACGCGCCACTCGGCCAATCTCAGCGACAGAAAGTCCAGCGCGGGAAAGCGTGTGAGCTGTCGCGGGTCGGCCAGTGCCCCGGAGTGAGCCCAGATGGCGTGAATCCGTGGATGATCAAGCAGCGGACCAAGGTCGACGGGAGCGTCGCCCTTACTGATACCGAGCACCTCGGTGTCGGCATTCCAGTCATCGATGGAGGCCGTGGCCCCGTCCTCGACCGGCCAGCTGTGGGTGCCTTCGCGGCCGTGCACCAGCATTTCGGTGAACGAGTCGCTGCAGTACATTGCCCCGGCGGGAGACTCGTGGTCCAGGTAGACGACTTGGCCTCGATACCCTTGCGCCGCTGGCGCGAGGTCGGCGGCGTAGATATTGCCGCCCCCGTCGTGGCCGACGGGGAACCACAGCGGCGTCCAGCCCAACGGTTGAATCCGCCCCGCAGGATCCGGTCCGAGTGACATCTGTGCCGCATACCACCAGATCGACCCAGCTTGCACGGGATTGAACATGTTCCGCGTCCAGCTGTCATCGAGCGGGATGATCTCCATGCCGTTGTAGCTGCGGCCTTCACCGCCGCTGAGGTAACCGTTCCCAGCGGTCAGGTAGATGGCCCGGACCTCATCGGTCAAGGGAACTCCGAGTTGTGCTTCCACCGCCGCCAACTCCTCAGCTGCAGCCGGTGTGGCATGAGGGTTCTGCTGGGCGACCAACCGGCTCAGCGCGGCCGGGTCGGCGCTGGGCGCTGGACCAACCGCCGCGGTCAAGTCGGGCTGACGGCGATAGAGGCCGGGCTGGGCCCCCTCCTTCAGGACGAGCACACCTGGCTCTACGCGGGACTGAGGGTAATGAGATTCCTCGACACAAGCCGGCCGCTCGACGAGGTCAACTTCCCGAAGGCCGGATCTGCTGGACCGCAGGACAATACCCGCGCGCTCGACCTCGAACTGCTTGGCAACGGCGGCAAGCTCGTCAAACAGCCCGCGATGGGACTGATTGTCGCCTGGGGACTTGCCATCCATGAGTAGCGTCCCACCCGCGCCATCCGGCCCGATACTCCCCCTGAACTCAACGACGTCGACACCACGCGGCGCGGACCGCAGCTGCGCGTCAAGGGCGGGCAACCAGGTGCTCAGATCACGCAGTGTGGCCATTCGCCGAAGTCTAGAGGCCGAACCGACCTGCGATCCCACGTTCTTCCAATACCGAATGGCCAGTTATCACACCTCTTTTCGAGATTTGGGTGCAACAACTGGCCACTCGACCTGAGTGTCAGCGAAATGCCGGGACTGTCTGACGCAGCAACGCGCGGGTATGTCGGACTTGACTCTCACACCATGTGAGAGGGCACAGTCGTAGCCGTGACCGACACCCCGTCTTTGATATCGATCGGCAGGTTCTCCTCGCTGAGCCGTATCTCCGTTCGCATGCTGCGCCACTACGACACTCACGGTGTCCTGGTGCCCGCGCAGGTGGACGCGATCAGCGGCTACCGCCGGTACGCCGCGGCTCAACTGGCCGACGCAGCCGCGATCCGGCGGCTCCGCGACATCGGGTTCGGCGTGTCCGCCATCGGAGCCCTGCTCGCCATCCGCGGCACCGCGGCGTTCGACGCAGCCCTCGCGGCCCAACGCGTCGAACTGGTCGCGGCGGCCGAGGAGGCCAGCGCGCGGCTCCGGCTCATCGACCATCTACTTTCCGAGAAGGAGCTCACCATGACGGACACCGTCACCCAAGAGACCGTTCCCGCCCGCACGATCGTGTACCTGCGGGACACCGTTCCGAACTACGCCGCTGAGGGGCAGTTGTGGGCGCGGTTCATGCCCGCCCTCGCCGAGCAGGACGTCACACCGGGCATGTTGGGCGGATGCATCGAGCACGACGACGAGTTCCGCGAATCGGACGTCGATGAATCGGTGTTCGTCGAGGTTCCCGCCGACACCACGGCACGGGATCCGCTGAGCATGCTCGTTGCCCCCGCTCGACGGGCCGTGGTGGCCAGCGTCACGGGGTCGTACGCCGAGGCGATCTCGCGGGCGCACGAGCTCATCGGCGCCTATATGACCGAGCACGGGTTGACCCTGATGCGTACCGCCGACGACATCACGACGCACCACTACAACGTGTACCTCGACGACCCACGCGACGTGCCAGAGGACCGCCTGCGGACAAAGGTCTACGTGCCGGTTGTGTAGGGCACGACCTAGAAAAAGGCCAGGGGACGGCCTGCTACTCGCCTACAACATGCAGCTGACGCAGTTTTCCACCTCAGTGCCCTGCAGCGCCGCTGGGCGAAGCCGGGCATAGATCTGCGCCGTGTTGACCTAGCGGTTGTTGGCTGTGCCCTTTAAGAAAGGCGTCAGGCTCAGCCGTAGTGCACATGCTGGGTGGCGCGGCGTAGTGGACGTTCCGGCTGAGGCTACGGGCGGAGTTCCGCAGGAAAGATACGGGTGATGTCATCTGCAGTTAGTGTGACAGACTCTGCACCGCTAAGCGCTTGGCACGCTTTTTTGTAACCTCGCTTGGTTGTCTGCGGGGAGGATGCCTCGACCTCACTCTTGCGTTTAGCAAGTTCATCTCGCTTAACGCGCAGCTCGTCGAGATCTGCCCCCGACTTACCGTCGACAATTAGAGACCCGTAGGCATCTCGTAAAGCGAGAAACAACTTCGCCGAATCACGAAACCGCACCGCGTCGCCACCAGGGTCGAAACTCAACTGGACAAATGCGTAAATAAGTGCAATAGCCGCTGACGATACACTCAATACCTTCACAGCAGAAAACCAAGGGTCACTTTCCTCGGAAAGCAGATCGGCAATAACAGCACTGAGAGTTAGGGCGAGGATCACGATATTGATAATCTTCATGGCGCCTAAACGCCAGCTCTTCATTTCAGCCATTTTCTCATGCGTTTTGTGCGTGTATACCAATCGCCCGTAGGCGTCTCTGAGGTCAGCAAGAAACACATCGAGCGCGGCGGTCATAGCTACTCCGTTCTGGCGGCAGTCCACACCCTAAACAACGGAACTGTCATCGGTATAAGTTACTCGACCAACTAGCGCAAAGCGGGTCTCGACCCGAATCGCATAGAGCTACTTGATGATCTTGGTGACCCGGCCGGCGCCGACGGTACGGCCACCCTCGCGGATCGCGAAGCGCAGGCCCTCGTCCATGGCGACGGGCTGGATCAGCTTGACAGAGATGTCGGTGTTGTCACCGGGCATCACCATCTCGGTGCCCTCGGGCAGGGTCACCACGCCGGTCACGTCCGTGGTACGGAAGTAGAACTGCGGACGGTAGTTGTTGAAGAACGGCGTGTGGCGGCCGCCCTCGTCCTTGGACAGGATGTAGACGCTGCCCTCGAACTCGGTGTGCGGCCTCACGGTGCCGGGCTTGACGACGATTTGACCACGTTTGACATCTTCACGCACTACACCACGAAGGAAGAGCTTCACCTCGTCGCCGGCAAGGCTGTGATCAGCCCCCTTCGAACGTTGCGGTTGCGGTCGGAGCGGATCTCGATCTCCTCTCACCGCATCTGATCCGCTTCCAGTGCCCGATTCAATTCGATCTAGTGCCTGTTCAATTGCTGGCACAAGAGCCTGCAACTCTGCCTGCCTCCAGGACGGCCCGAGCAGCCTAATCATCGACGCGCTACCTTCGTCCACCTCCACTGAGAGGAATGCGGTGTCCCCGTCAACATCGATAGCTCGCTGCCCGAGGATCGGACTCCTGCGTTCGAACGATCGGATTCGAATCCGCAGCTCATCCTTGAAGCGGTCCGCCAATTCGTCATCGAAAACTCGACGAATGGGCCGTTCCCAGACGATTTCCATCGGCTCAATCGACTCACTGCGCCGGGTGTACATATCCGCAACGGTCGTTTTGATGGCCGGGCGGTCTACCCCCACAATTTCAACTTCTTCATCAACCCCAGTGACACCACGCTCGACACGACCGGTCACCACGGTGCCACGATCTGTGAAGGAATACACGTCCTCGACGGGCATCAGGAACGGCTTGTCGGTCTCACGTACTGGATTCGGAATCGACTCATCGACAGCGGACATCAGTTCAACGATGCGCTCTACCCATTTCGCCTCACCCTGAAGAGCTTTGAGTGCCGATACTCGAATGATCGGGGCGTCTTCGTCGAAGTCCTGGGCGGCCAGCAGTTCGCGGACCTCCATCTCGACGAGCTCGAGGAGCTCCTCGTCGTCGACCATGTCCGACTTGTTCAGCGCCACGAGGATGTAGGGCACACCCACCTGGCGGGCCAGCAGCACGTGCTCGCGGGTCTGCGGCATCGGGCCGTCGGTCGCGGAGACCACCAGGATCGCGCCGTCCATCTGGGCGGCACCGGTGATCATGTTCTTGATGTGGTCGGCGTGACCTGAGGCTTCGACGTGGGCGTAGTGCCGCTTGCCGGTCTGGTACTCCACGCGGGAGATGTTGATGGTGATACCGCGCTGACGCTCTTCAGGCGCGTTGTCGATCTGGTCGAATCCGCGCGACTCATTCAAATCGGGGTACTTGTCGTGCAGAACCTTGGTAATAGCTGCGGTGAGCGTGGTCTTGCCGTGGTCTACGTGACCGATGGTCCCGATGTTGACGTGCGGCTTCGTCCGCGCAAGCCCTGCTCTCGCTGCCGCGTCCGCATCAAAACGGTCCATTTTGCCCCATCACTAACGGGTCAGACTGTCATCGACCCATGATGATGGATACGCCAAGCCTGCCGCACATCCGACTCCGGCGGTCCACCTTTTTCAAAAACTACGCAGTAGATATCGCGGTCTAAATCTTGGGAGATTTCCTCTTGATATTCGATGAGCTTGGGCATTGCTTCTCGGACGATCTTCTCATCGATATAGTTGTACTGGTCATCGATCGATACATCATGAAACTTCTCGGGCCGCCGACGCTGGGCGATGTAAGCACATTTTTCGGCTATTGCGTCGCTGCATAGCTCAATGTCAATGTCGCTCCCACTGCGCGCAATGCCGATAACACGCATTGAATCAAATGGTCGACGCATCGGCCTCTTATCCGCCGTCCATTGGCCGCGCAATTTATCCTCAACCTCGCCAATTTTGAATTCAGGGATCCTACCACGATGTATATAAAGCTGCTCTTCAATATCGTCACGAGTCCAAGGCAGCGTTTTATGTTCACCGGAAAAGAAGAAAACAGAGCTTCCTTTAATATTTATGTCAACGCCAAGCGGATCAACATTGTCACGGTCCAGAGCATTCCAGAGGCCCTCTTTTAGCGCTTTGAAGCTGATCTCGGAAAGCCCGAGCGGAACGCGACCTGCGCGCCAGTTACGCAACGACTCATCGGTTATCCCCAAGAAGCGCAGATCATGCTCGGTGATGACGTAACCGCTGCCGTCGTCAATCGGAGGGTCAGCACTTCCATCCTTAATGCTCAACACGCCACCTCACCCAGTCACGCGAACGCTCTAACGCGATCGGCCCGCACAACGATTCACCAATTAGCTCGCCTTCCGGCGCAGCACCCAGAGCATGGAACTTTGATGGCCCACGCCCGGGTGAGTGCCCAGCACACTCATCGCCCATCCGATGATAACGCGGTACGCCCTCCAATGTTCTTCGTATCGCACAAACCGTCGATCGCCCAGATTCGCATAGATAGGTCGCGAGCTATTGTATCCAAATCACCTCTCTGGATCGTAATATTTCTATCGCTGCAGCAGTGGCGCAGCGTGCTAATTGATTAATGACCAACAATTCACCTGCCCTACCGGCGATCCGCAACAACTGGGAGTAATTCGTTGAGCGCTGGTAGCCTGCAACTAACAGTAATCGCCGGTGAGAGAAAGGTATTGACCGTCGGCCATTCTGCGCCCATAACAGACGGACAGCTCCAACCGTTGACAACGGAGAATTTCGGCTCTCCGTATAGAAATATCGTCAGCCAGCTTCTATAGGTGGGCAGATAGTTTACCGCGAAACAATTTGAATTAAACTCCTAATGAATAGTCGTCTACGACGTCTTCTTGTGCACGTAATCAAATCCAGCAGGTTGAAATTTCTGTCGATCAGAACTCCAGCCGCCGTAGCGATATAGCACAGACTCAGTCTCTTTCTCAACCGCGCCGATATCGTCACCCATCCATATCGCCGTGGCCTTCCACACTTCATAGAAGAATAGCCACTCGGATGCCCACGGAATGATGGTGTCCACGTATAGATAGCTAGATTTCCACTCGCGCCCCGCGCACAGGCATAGCGAGCCGTCATCCCACACGTGAGGAAGGCGTCCGCGAGCGTCCGGTTGCAGCGCCGGCGCAATCACGTACAGGTCAGGTCTCGCCGACTCATTTCGCGCTACGAGCCCAACTCGGTAACTACGAGAAGTCGGAGACGGTACAAGTGATCCGTACCACGTCAGACCCGTTGCTGACAGATGGATTGTCGATCGAGGGAAATACTGACGTAGCGCGACCGCCTGGAGCGCGAGCTTCACTGGACTAGAACTGCCTCCGCCTGCCGCCGTGGAAGGTGTGAGAACGAACCGGTCGAACCCCCAACGACGCTGCAGAGAGCATGCCCGTGCCCGACGCAGACCGCAATTGACCAGACTGGCGCGCCGCCAAAATCGGTTCCGAGATTGCCCGCGCACTTGCCACCTTCACGTTGCCGCCAAACGCAGTGCCGATGCGCTCTAGAACGACGTCATTGCCTGAACTGGCCGGTATGCCTGAAATATCTTGCTGCACAGCAGAAATCCACTCGAGGAGGTCGCTAGCACGCCAGCGCTCATCTACCCAGTAGTCAGCAAAGTTCTCGCCCGGCATTGCCGGGTTCTCAATAACCCACAATCCGTTCACACGATCGATGCCGTCTTCTAAACCACCCGCAATGGCGCGTATGGCTTCGTATAGTTCCTCGTTGCCGAGGTTGACACTGGCTCGCTCGTAAGCGAGCGCGGCAAGCGTAGTGATGACGATCGAAGACGGACGACGGCCGAGGCGATCAGCGAAGTAAATGTCCCGGTGCCGCTTCAACGCCTGCACAGACAATTGAAGGTTGGTCTTCTGTCGCCAATCTGGCACCTCGGCGACATCCACACCGCTCGTCTTCAGCCGCCACTGGCGCTCCGCCCATTCCGGATGCCCAACATCGTTGAACCACTGGGCGTAACCCTTTGGATCGGACGGCTGCCAACGGAAGACAGCTTTGTCCGTGATCTCGATACCAGTTTCAGTCTTCCCATCGGGAATCGCTGGCAGCACATCTATATGCATGCCGGGGTACTCGAGTGTCCAGCAACGGTCGCTCTCCGAGAGGAGCGGGCCTCCGGCGTCCGAGTGCTGCACGAACTCACGCAAGCCCATGCCGGTATCGCGTTTCAAGTTGGCTTGCGTGGTGGAGTACTTGCTCAGCCCTCGAACCACTACAAGGTCGATATCGACTTCGTCATTGCGGTGAACGCTCCGCGTCACTGTGCCCAGTGCAAAGGACCCCTGCGGGTAGACCAAGTTCTCAAGGAAACTGTCCTGCCAGTAGGTGTCTAGCGCCGCCCCAAGGAGCTTGTAGCGAGCGATGACTGCCTCACGCTCGCCTCGCGAAATATCGAGCGACCCGATCCCTGCACCCAGCATCTCGCTGAGATGACTTTGTTTCTCTATGAGGGGTATCGACATTTCAATTCCTTCGTCACAGCATGCAGGACACGCAACCCTCGACTTCGGTTCCCTCCAAAGCCATCTGACGCAACCGGATGTAGTAGAGCGTCTTGATTCCCTTGCGCCAGGCGTAGATCTGCGCCTTGTTGACCTCGCGGGTGTCGGCGGTGTCCTTGAAGAACAACGTCAGCGAAAGACCCTGATCCACGTGCTGGGTGGCCGCGGCGTAGGTGTCGATGATCTTCTGGTACCCGATCTCATACGCGTCCTGGTAATACTCCAGGTTGTCGTTGGTCAGATACGGCGCCGGGTAGTAGACCCGGCCGATCTTGCCTTCCTTACGGATCTCAATCTTGCTCGCCACCGGGTGGATCGACGACGTCGAGTGGTTGATGTACGAGATCGACCCGGTCGGCGGGACGGCCTGCAGGTTCTGGTTGTAGATGCCGTGCTTCTGCACCGACTCCTTCAACTGCTTCCAGTCGTCCTGTGTCGGGATGTGGATCTCCGCATCGGCGAAGATCTGCCGGACCTTGTCGGTGGCCGGCTCCCATGCCTGATCGGTGTATTTGTCGAAGAACTCCCCCGACGCGTACTTCGAGTCCTCGAACCCGCCGAAGCTCGTACCGCGTTCGATCGCAATGAGATTCGACGCCCGCAGCGCGTGGAACAGCACGGTGTAGAAGTAGATGTTGGTGAAGTCGACGCCCTCTTCGGAGCCGTAATGGATCCGCTCGCGGGCCAGGTAGCCGTGCAGGTTCATCTGCCCCAGGCCGATCGCGTGCGAGCTGTTGTTGCCCTGCTCGATCGACGGCACCGACCAGATGTGCGTCTGATCGCTCACCGCGGTCAGCGCCCGGATGGCCACCTCGATGGACTGCGCGAAGTCCGGTGAATCCATCGTCTTGGCGATATTCATCGACCCGAGGTTGCACGAGATGTCCTTGCCCACCTTGGAGTAGGACAGATCGTCGTTGAACTCCGAGGCCGTGGAGACCTGGAGGATCTCCGAGCACAGGTTGGAGTGGGTGATCTTGCCGGCGATCGGGTTGGCCCGGTTCACCGTGTCCTCGTACATGATGTACGGGTAGCCCGACTCGAACTGCAGCTCGGCCAGCGTCTGGAAGAACTCGCGCGCCTTGATCTTCGTCTTGCGGATCCGCGCGTCGTCGACCATCTCGTAGTACTTCTCGGTCACCGAGATGTCGGCGAACGGAACGCCGTAGACCTTCTCGACGTCGTACGGCGAGAAGAGGTACATGTCCTCGTTCTTCTTGGCCAGCTCGAAGGTGATGTCCGGGATCACGACACCCAGCGAGAGCGTCTTGATCCGGATCTTCTCGTCGGCGTTCTCGCGCTTGGTGTCGAGGAACCGGTAGATGTCGGGATGGTGTGCGTGCAGGTACACCGCACCGGCGCCCTGACGGGCTCCCAGCTGGTTGGCGTAGGAGAACGAGTCCTCCAACAGCTTCATGATCGGGATGACGCCCGAGCTCTGGTTCTCGATGTTCTTGATCGGGGCGCCGTGCTCACGAATGTTGGTCAGCAGCAGGGCAACTCCACCACCGCGCTTGGACAGCTGCAAGGCAGAGTTGATCGAGCGCCCGATGGACTCCATGTTGTCCTCGATGCGCAGCAGGAAGCAGGACACCGGCTCGCCGCGCTGCTTCTTACCCGAGTTGAGGAACGTCGGGGTGGCCGGCTGGAAGCGGCCGTCGATGATCTCGTCGACGAGCTTCTCGGCCAGCACTGTGTCACCGGCGGCCAGCGTCAGTGCCACCATCACGACGCGATCTTCGAAACGCTCCAGGTAGCGCTTCCCGTCGAAGGTCTTGAGCGTGTAGGAGGTGTAGTACTTGAACGCACCGAGGAAGGTCGGGAACCGGAACTTCTTGGCGTAGGCCCGATCCAGCAGGCTCTTGACGAAGTTGCGGCTGTACTGGTCGAGCACCTCGCGCTCGTAGTACTCCTTCTCGATCAGGTAATCGAGCTTCTCGTCCTGGCTGTGGAAGAACACCGTGTTCTGGTTGACGTGCTGCAGGAAGTACTCCCGCGCAGCCCGCACATCCTTGTCGAACTGAATCTTGCCGTCGGCGTCGTACAGATTCAGCATCGCGTTGAGCGCGTGGTAATCCGTCTCTCCGGGCAGGGTGTGCCCAGGAGCGGTTACAGGCTCTGCAGCTGTGACGGTTGGTGGCACGTCTGGTCCTTCCAAAAGTCTTTCAACCCCGCACGGACTGCTTCGACGTCGTCCGGGGTTCCCATGAGTTCGAAGCGATACAGGTACGGGACGCCGCATTTGCGCGAGACAACATTGCCCGCGTACGCGAACTCCGCACCGAAGTTGTTGTTGCCCGCGGCGATGACGCCGCGGATCAACGACCGATTGTGTTCATTGTTCAGAAAGGCGATGACCTGCTTGGGGACGTAGCCACCGTTGTCGATGTCGGGGGTGGCACGGCCGCCGCCGTAGGTGGGCAGAATCAGAACGTAGGGCTCGTCCACCTCGATGCGGCCGTGCAGCGGGATCCGGGTGACGCGATCTTCGGGCCATCCCAGCTTCTGGACGAAGCGGTGGGTGTTCTCCGAGACGCTGGAGAAGTAGACGAGATGGCTCATCGTGTTCTCCGTCCTTCCCCCGTGGTGGTGATGCCTTCCGTTATGCGGTCGCCGCGACCGTGCTCAGTGCCTTGATCCGATCGGGACGGAAGCCCGACCAGTGGTCGTTACCGGCCACCACAACGGGGGCCTGCAGGTAACCGAGCGCCATGACGTAGTCGCGGGCCTCGCTGTCGAGGGTGATGTCGACCTTCTCGAACTCGATGCCCTGCTTCTCCAACGCCTTGTAGGTGGCGTTGCACTGCACGCATGCGGGCTTGGTGTACACGGTGACGGTCATCTTCGGTACGGCTCCTCTTGCGGAAAGTGAAAAAACTAGACAGGTGACTGGCAACTGATCGGGTCTTACGTTTCGCTTAAGTTCAGCGACCTTCGGGCCGCCAAAATTCCTGCCGGTCGAAGCCGCTCTCCGGCTGGTCTTGAAACCGACTCGGCCGGATTCGCTACGCTCCGGCCGGCTCCCGAACTGTGGTGGCCTGTCGGTCTCACAGACACTACACCTAGTGGCCGACAGTTCGAAGCCATACAACATGTTCTGAATAACATTTCTGAAATTCCCTGGTCGTAAGCTTGCCAGCAACCACGTTCGCGGCGTGTCGCGCCCGACTTGACAGACCGTGTCGCGCGGCACCCCTAGATGTACCACCAGCCACCGACAAGTCCGGCCGCCGCACAGCGCGAGCCCCCCTAATAGCAAAGCCGCCGGCCGGGTCTGAACGACCCAGCCGGCGGCAAGATTTTGCCGGAAAGCGGCGCAAACGGCAAAACGCGAAGACGACCCCTCAGCCGACCTCGGTTGTGAGCTTGCTCACAATGTCACGCAGCGCCTCCGCCACCTCGGCGTTCTCCCTGGGGTGCTTGCCGTCGAGCGACTTGGACGGCACCGACAGCTTCAGATCTTCGACCACGCGCGGCCCGGCGATGCCGAACGATTTACGAGTCTCGTCATGTGCCCACACGCCGCCGTACTGCCCGAGCGCCGCCCCGACGACCGCCAGCGGCTTGTCCTTGAGCGCGCCGTTGCCGAACGGCCGCGACAGCCAATCGATGGCGTTCTTCAACACACCGGGGATGCTGCCGTTGTATTCGGGGGTGACGACGAGCGCGGCGTCGGCCTCGCCAGCCGCCGCCCGCAGGGCGACCACCGACTCGGCCACCTCGTCGGTGTCGATGTCCTCGTTATAGAAGGGCAGCTCCCCCAGCCGATCAAAGATGCGCAGTTCCACTCCGTCGGGCGCCTGCTCCACTGCCAGTTCGGCGATCTGCCGGTTGACCGACGCCGCCCGCAGGCTCCCTATCAACACCAGCACCTTGATATCGGCCATGTTCACACTCCTTTTGTTCGACTCACTCGATTCTCGCAACGATCAACCGGACTGTGGTCCGATTAATTCCTTCTGAGTTAAAGTTCAGTGGTGGCAGCCACCGATCGCCCGACCCAGCTGGCGGGCACCGACCCGGCGCCACAAGAACGCGGCCCAGGGCGTGTCGACGCCGCCCGAAACCGCGCCCTCATCCTCGACGCCGCGCGCCGACTGATCGCCGAACGCGGACCCGACGCGGTCAGCACCGACGATATCGCGGTAGAGGCCGGAGTCGGGAAAGGCACGGTGTTCCGCAGGTTCGGCAGCCGGGCCGGTCTGATGATGGTGCTGCTCGACGAGGACGAGACCGCCGAGCAGGACGCCTTCATGTTCGGCCCACCCCCGCTGGGCCCCGGCGCACCCCCGCTCGAACGGCTGCTGGCCTACGGCGCGGATCGCCTCCGATTCGTCCACGGTCATCGGGCGCTGCTGTCCGACGCCATCCGTGACCCTGAATTGCGCTTCAGCGGTCCGTTCACGCTGCACCGCACCCACGTCCGAATGCTGCTCGAAACCGCAGGCACCACCGGCGATCTCGATGCCCAAACCGACGCCCTGATCGCACTTCTGAACCCCGATTACCTGGCGCATCAGCTGTCTCTCGGACGGAGCCTCGACCACCTGACGACTGCCTGGCAGGACACCGCCCGCAAGTTGTGTGGCCACTAGCGCCATGACCGCCTGGGTACTGCATGTCGACCTGGACCAGTTCCTGGCCTCGGTCGAGTTGCGGCGCCACCCTGAACTTCAAGGGCTGCCGGTCATCGTCGGCGGCAGCGGTGATCCCACCGAGCCCCGCAAGGTGGTCACCTGTGCGTCGTACGAGGCGCGCGCGTTCGGGGTGCACGCCGGGATGCCGCTGCGCACCGCGGCGCGCAGATGCCCGGACGCCACCTTCCTGCCATCGGACCCGGAGGCTTACGACGCGGCGTCCGAACAGGTCATGGGTCTGCTGCGCGATCTCGGCCACCCGTTGGAGGTCTGGGGTTGGGACGAGGCCTATCTCGGTGCCGAGGTCAGCGATCCGGTCGAGCTGGCCGAGCGCATCCGCACGGTGATCGCCGCCGAGACCGGCTTGTCCTGCTCGGTGGGTATCAGCGACAACAAGCAACGCGCGAAGGTGGCTACCGGCCTGGCCAAACCGGCGGGTGTCTACCTGCTCACCGAGACCAATTGGATGTCGGTGATGGGTGACCGTCCGACCGATGCGCTGTGGGGCATCGGCCCCAAGACCACCAAAAAGCTTGCGACGCTGGGCATCACCACGGTGGCCGATCTGGCTGCCACCGACGCCACCGTGCTCACCGCAGCCTTCGGGCCCAGTACGGGGCTGTGGATCTTGCTGCTCGCCAAGGGCGGCGGCGACAGTGAGGTGAGCTCCGAGCCGTGGATTCCACGGTCACGCAGCCACGTCATCACCTTCGCCGAGGACCTCACCGACCGCAGTGAGATGGACGACGCGATCCGGGACCTGGCCCGGCGGACCCTCGACGAGGTGGTGGAACAGGAACGCATCGTCACCCGGGTGGCAGTCACGGTGCGTACCAGCACGTTCTACACCCGCACCAAGATCCGCAAGCTGAGTTCACCGAGCACCGACGCCGACGCGATCACCGACACTGCGCTGGCGGTCTTCGATCAGTTCGAGTTGGACCGGCCGATCCGACTGCTGGGTGTTCGGCTCGAACTGTCCATGGACGAGCTTCCCACCGCCCCGATTGTCGGAACCGACCAATAGCCTCGACGCCATGCTGCAGACCATCGCGATCCGGGGCTACCGCTCGCTACGGGAGGTGATCCTCCCGCTGGCCGAGCTCACCGTGGTCACCGGCGCCAACGGCACCGGAAAGTCCTCCATCTATCGGGCGCTGAGGCTACTGGCGGACTGCGGGCGGGGCCAGGTGATCGGCTCACTGGCCCGCGAGGGCGGGCTGCAATCGGTGCTGTGGGCGGGCCCGGAACAGCCGTCCGAGCATGCCCAGGGCACCACACGAACCCGCCCCGTGTCCCTCGAACTCGGTTTCTCTGCAGATGATTTCGGCTATCTGGTGGATCTCGGCCTGCCGCAGATGGCCGGGTCGGGCGGTGAGCCGTCCGCGTTCGCGCTCGATCCGGAGATCAAGCGCGAGGTGGTCTTCGCCGGGCCGGTGCTGCGTCCGGCCTCGGCGCTGGTGCGCCGCACCCGCGAGTACGCCGAGGTGGCCGCCCAGTCTGGTCGGGGTTTCGATGAATTGACCCGTTCACTGCCCTCCTACCGCAGCCTGCTCGCCGAGTACGCACATCCGGACGCGCTTCCGGAGCTGTCGGCGGTGTCGGACCGGTTGCGCGACTGGCGGTTCTACGACGGGTTCCGGGTCGATGCCGCCGCACCCGCCCGCCAGCCGCATGTCGGTACCCGTACGCCGGTGCTCTCCGACGACGGCTCGGATCTGGCCGCGGCGGTGCAGACGATCATCGAGACGACGTTCGACGATCTGGCCCGTGCAGTAGCCGACGCGTTCGACGGCGCCACCATCTCGGTGGCGGTCAACGACGGGCTGTTCGATCTGCAGCTGCGTCAGCGCGGCATGCTACGACCGTTACGTGCAGCCGAATTATCGGACGGCACACTGCGTTTCCTGCTGTGGGCGACGGCCCTGGCCAGCCCCCGGCCACCATCGCTGATGGTGCTCAACGAGCCTGAGACGTCGCTGCACCCCGATCTGGTCCGACCGCTGGCATCGCTGGTCCGCACGGCCGCCAAGCAGTCCCAGGTGGTCGTGGTGACGCATTCGCGCGCACTACTGGACTTCCTGGAGACCACGCCGGCGGCCGATGAGCAGCGGAGCTCCGCGATCGAGGTCGAGCTCTACAAGCAGTGGGGTGAGACGAAGGTGGACGGGTTCGGCATGCTGAACACGCCCTCGTGGCACTGGGGAAAACGCTAGCGCTGCACGGATTTCGGCCGTAGTGCCCGGCTGAAGAGCACGTTGACCTGCCGCATGGCCACACTGTAGGGCCACCACGCGACGCGCTTGAAGGCGTACAGGGCGCGGATGTCGACCGACGTGTAGATCAGAAACCGGTTGCGCGCCATCCCGGCCAGGATCTTGTCGGCCGCCTTCTCCGCCGAGATGGCGTGGCCGGCGAACCGGTCCACCCATTTCTGTACGTTCGGATCTTCCCGATCGACACCGGCGATCTGAACCGTCTGCACCAGACCGGTTTTCACCGCACCCGGCACCACGACCGACACCCCGATGCGGTGCCGCGCCAGGTCGAAACGCAGCACTTCACTCAGTCCACGCAGCCCGTACTTACTCGCGCTGTAAGCGCTGTGCCAGGGCAGCGCCACGATGCCGGCGGCCGAGGACACGTTCACCAGATGCCCGCCGCGGCGAGCCTGCACCATCGGCGGCAGGAATGTCTCGATCACGTGGATCGGGCCCATCAGGTTGACGTCGATCATCGAGCGCCAGTGTTGGTGGGTGAGTTGGTCGACCGTCCCCCACGCCGATACCCCGGCGATATTCATGACCACATCCATCGACGCATGGGCGGCATGGATGTCGGCAGCGAATGCCGCCACCTGGTCGTAGTCGGAGATATCCAGCGCTCGGTGGGCAGGCACCTCGGCGCCGAGCGCCTTGGCGTCGGCGACGGTCTGGGCCAGACCGACCTCATCGCGGTCGGTCAGGTACAGCTCAGCACCCCGGGCCGCCAGGGCAAGGGCGGTAGCCCGGCCGATGCCGCTGGCTGCGCCGGTGATCAAGCACTTTTTCCCCGAAAAGTCCGCCCGGGCGTTACCCGCGGTATCACTCCCCATAGCGGTGACCTTACCTGTGGTGCTAACCGTCCTGCCCGCCCCACAGTGCGTTGAGCCACAGTCGCTCGACCACGTCGAGCGCACGGGCCGGGTCGGGTCCCCGCCCGACGAAGGCGGAGTCGTGCGACAGCGTCATCGCCGTGGTCGCCACGAGGGTACGGACCAGGGCCGGGAGGTCATCCGAGATCGGACGGGCACCGCCATCTTGTTCGACCAGGCCCACGATTTGGTCGATCACCGCGTCCTCGTAGTCGTTCATCAACTCCCGGATCTGGGCGTCGGTGTTCTGCGCGACGGTGCAGGCCGACATGATCGGATCGTTGGTCGCGAAGACGGTGGCCGCGCTTCCGACCATCCGCTTGGCGAAGGCGGCTGGCGTTTCACCGGCGTCGCGGGGCGCGTAGTTGTGGGTCAACGCGGCGAGTTGTTCCATCGCGTCAGACACGATCACCGCCAGCACCGCGTACTTCGAATCGAAGTAGAAGTAGAAGCCCGACCGGGCCACCCCGGCGCGTTCGCTGATGGTGCTCACCGACAAATCCGCGAACGACTGCTCCTCGAGCAGTTCCCGCACAGCCGTCACGATGGCCTCGCGTTGCCGGTCACCACGGCTGCGACGGGCCTGCGGACGCCCGGTGGAGCCATTGCTGCTCCCCGGTATCGATTCGGCGGTCATGGCATTAGACCTTTGCATCCACGACGCGCCAGTTCAAAACTTGACATGCGTCAAGTCTGACAGTCAGGATGGCCTCAAGTGGTGACATCGACCACACTTCGTCGGACTTTGTTGGTCAGGAGCGGCCCATGACAACCATCAGCACCCCGCATTACCTGCTCGATCAGGCCAAGCGTCGGTTCACCCCGACGCCCAACACGTTGCCGGGAATGGGCGTGCTCGAAAAGCGCCTCAAGGCCAAGGAGTGGGACCAGTTCGTCTTCGCCGAACCCCCCGCCGGCAGCGGCCTCAAGCCGATCATGGGCGACTCCGGTTTGCCGATCATCGGCCACATGATCGAGATCTTCCGTGGCGGTCCCGACTTCATCCTTGAGCAGTACCGCAAGAACGGCCCGCTCTACTACGCGCAGTCCCCCGCCCTGTCCTCGGTGATGGCGCTCGGTCCCGACGCCACCCAGGCCGTCTTCTCCAACCGCAACAAGGATTTCTCGCAGCGCGCCTGGGATCCGGTGATCGGCCCGTTCTTCGAAGGCGGCCTGATGCTGCTCGACTTCGACGAGCACATGTTCCACCGCCGGATCATGCAGGAGGCGTTCACCCGCACCAGGCTGACCGGCTACATCTCGCACATCGACTCGGTGGCCTCGAGGGTGCTGGCCGAGGACTGGGTGGCCAACGACCCGCGATTCTTGTTGCACCCGGCGATGAAGGAGCTCACCCTCGACATCGCCTCGGAAGTGTTCATGGGCGTCCCCGCGGGAACCGACCGCGCCCTGGTCACCACGATCAATAACGCGTTCACCACCACGACGCGGGCCGGCAACGCGATCGTGCGGACGTCAGTGCCCCCACTGAAGTGGTGGCGGGGCATCCAGGCCCGCAAGACTCTCGAGGACTACTTCGCCAGCCGCATCGGGGAGAAGCGCCAGTCGGAGAGCACCGACATGTTCAGCGTGCTGTGTCATTCCGCCGATGAGGACGGCCAGACCTTCACCGACGACCAGATCATCAGCCACATGATCTTCCTGATGATGGCCGCCCACGACACGTCCACCTCGACGATGACGACGATGGCCTACCACCTGGCGGCCAATCCGGAGTGGCAAGAGCGCATGCGCGACGACTCCGCGCGCATCGGTGACGGACCGCTGGACTTCGAGGCGCTGGACAAGCTGGAAACCTACGACCTGGTGATCAACGAGTCGTTGCGGATGCAGACACCGCTGCCGTTCAACTTCCGCGAGGCCGTGCGCGACACCGAGTTGCTGGGCTACTTCATCCCGGCCGGCACGAGCGTGGTCACGTGGCCATCGATCAACCACCGCCTGCCAGAGCTGTGGACGGACCCGGACAAGTTCGACCCGGACCGCTTCGCCGAGCCACGCAGCGAGCACAAGAGTCACCGGTATGCGTTCGCGCCGTTCGGTGGCGGCGCCCACAAGTGCATCGGCATGGTGTTCGGCCAGCTGGAGATCAAGACCGTGATGCACCGACTGCTGCGCCGCTACAAGCTGGAGCTCGCCGGCCCGGGTTACCAGCCGCGCTACGACTACGGCGGCATGCCGGTCCCGATCGACGGTATGCCGATCGTGCTGCGCCCGCTGCACTGAGGCATTCGACGGCCCATTGGCCAGTTGTCGCACGCGTCCGACGTATCGCCGTGCGGTAACTGGCCATTCGGCGCTCCAGGCGTCTAACGTCGCGACATGACCGCCGATGAAGTCAAGGAGGCATCGACGCCGCGCGCGACCGATCGCGCCGGCGATACCTCGCCGTTCGCCCTCGGATTGCTGCTGAGGCGGGCCCACTGGCATGCGTCGGCCGTGATGTCGGAGGCACTTGCACCCCTCGGCATCGAGATGCGCCATTTCGCGGTCCTGCTCGAGCTCGTCAATCACGGCCCGACGGAACAACGGGATCTCGTAGAGGCCACCGGGTCCGACAAGTCGGCAATCATGCGAGTCATCGACGACCTGGAACACAAGGGCCTAGCGGTGCGCAAACCGGTTCCGGGTGACCGGCGGGTGCGGGCGGTCGAGGTCACCCCGAAAGGCCTGGAGCTTTTCGACGCCGCACATGTAGCGGCGCGGCCTCTGGCCGAACGCCTGGTTGCCGCGATGCCACCAGGCGACGTCGAGCAACTGAAAGAACTCCTGATCCGTCTGAGCCCGCCACCGGAGCCGTAGTCAACCTCGCGCAACCACACCCGGGAATAATTCGCGCCACTACCGTCTTGAATGAGATAGTCGCAAACGCGACAATCTATCCGGGAGGCACGCCATGATTGACGTCTACGACGCGGTCACCAGCCGACGGGCGGTACGCGGATTCACTGATCAGCCCGTCCCCACCGAGGTTCTACAGCATGTGCTGACGGCCGCCGCCTGGTCGCCGTCCGCCTCGAACATCCAGCCCTGGCACATCTACGTGGTCACCGGCGCTCCGCTGGCCGAGCTCAAGAAACGGGCCACGGAACGCGTGGCCAACGGCGAACCCTGGGACGAGCGGGAGTACGAGATGTACCCCACCGACATGAAAGCGCTCTACGGCGACCGTCGCGCGGCCTTCGGCAAGGAGCGCTACAGCGCCCTCGGCATTGCCCGCGACGACTGGGACGCCCGCCAACGCGCCGCGATCGCCAACTGGGACTGCTTCGGCGCACCGGCCGCGCTGTTCTGCTATATCGACCGTGATCTGGGCCCCGCGCAGTGGGCGGACCTCGGGATGTACCTGCAGACCGTCATGCTGCTGCTACGTGCCGAGGGACTGCACAGCTGTCCTCAGATGGCGTGGTCTCAAGTCCGCGGCACCGTCGCCGACGTCCTCACCCCTCCACCTGAACTAATCCTGTTCTGCGGCATGTCCATTGGCTATGAGGACCCCACCGTCCCCTACGTTCGGACCGGCCGCGCGCCACTGGACGAAACGGTCACCGTAGTCGACGGCTAACTCGCTCAGGCCGCCATCAGCCGGTTGGCGCAGGCGATCACCGCGGACAGGGCCGACTGCACCGGGTCGTCGGACAGTCCCACGGCCCATCGGCGATGCAGACCGTCGCAACCTTCGATGAAGGTGGCGGTCTGCCCCGCGGCGGGCAGTTGGTGGAACGAGGTGGTCTCGACGCTGACGCCGCGGTCATGCAGCATCGCGGTCAGCGCCGCCACGGGCCCGCTGGCCGCCGCGGTCGAGGTGGCGATTTCGTCGCCGATGGCCAGCGTCGCCCGGTAGCTGCGGGCCTGCGGGCCGAGGCGGCTGCCTGTCCTGCGCTCGTCGGCGCAACTGAAGTGCCCCAGTCGCAGTGGGCCCGCCGACGGCGAATATTCGCCCAGGAACTGCTCCCAGGATGTCGATTCGCCCGCATCGCGGAGGTCGCGCGGCAACGGGGTGGTGAAGTGGGCCGAGAATGACATCGGATCACCCGATTGCGGTGCTGGTGAAGTGAGATACATGTGCCGGTCTTCTCTTGCTCAGAGGAAGTGACCGACGAAGTAGCGAACGACCCACAGCGGGGGGTCGGTCTGATCAGACCCCGCTGCGGGTTGCTACTACAAGTCGCCTTGGCACGTTGGCGATGCTAGACGCAGCCCGTCCGGTCACGCAAACACTTTTTGGCTACGTAGTCTCGGCGGAGTGGACGCCGCATGAGCATCGCCGACGTTGCACTGCTCTTTTTCGCCGGGATTGCCGGCGGACTCACCGGCAGCATCGCCGGGCTGGCCTCCGTGGCCACTTACCCCGCGCTGCTGATGGTCGGGTTGCCCCCGGTGACGGCGAACGTGACCAACACCGTGGCTGTGGTGTTCAACGGTGTCGGTTCGGTCTGGGGCTCACGGCCAGAACTGGCCGGACAGGGGGCCTGGCTCAAGCGGATCATTCCTGTCGCCGCGCTCGGCGGCGTGGCGGGGGCGGCACTACTGCTGTCCACCCCGGCTGAGGGGTTCGAACGGGTGGTGCCGATCCTGATCGGTTTCGCGTCCGTGGCAATCCTGCTGCCGCGCCGCGAACACCGCGAAGCCCGCATCGCCAACCATAATCAGCACCGGATCCGGGCGGCGTCGGAAGCCGCCGCCATCTTCCTGATCACCATCTACGGCGGCTATTTCGGAGCGGCGGCCGGGGTGCTGCTGCTCGCGCTGTTGCTTCGTGCGGGTGGTGCAACGCTGGCGCATGCCAATGCGGGTAAGAATGTCATCTCCGGCGTCGCCAACGCCGTCGCCGCGCTCATCTTCGTGTTCTTCGCTCCGGTGCACTGGGGCGCGGTGGTGCCGCTGGGCATCGGATGCCTGATCGGCTCCCGACTGGGTCCGATCGTGGTGCGCCACGCACCCGCCACCCCATTGCGGTTTCTGATCGGCGCGGCGGGAGTCGCACTTGCCGTCAAGCTCGCGCTCGACACCTACTGACGACCCATGACTATTCGAAGGGGTTGTCCCCCTTGGCCACCCGTGTTCCGAGCACAAGCAGGTTCTCCGCCGAAGCGTGCAGTTGCTCACCGGCGTCGCGGCTGGCTCGCCCGGCCAGGTATCGCGACCAGGTTCCCTCGATGACGATGCCGAGTTTGAAACATGCCAGCGCCACATACCAATCCAGCCGGTCGGTCTGTCGGCCTCCGGCGGCCCGGTACGCCTCGATCAATTCGCTGCGGTGAGCCAGTCCGCCGAGCGCTGCCAGTGCCGAGCCCGCGTTGATCGGATTGGGATCATCCGGCCAGCACACGAGCATCCACCCGAGATCGAGCAGCGGATCGCCGATCGTGCACATCTCCCAATCGATGAACGCGGCCAGTTCAGGAGTCTCGCGGCGCAGCAGGACGTTGTTGAGGTGCGCGTCGCCGTGCATGATGCCGGGTTCGGCGTCGGGCGGGCGGTTGTCCTCCAGCCACTGCGCCAGATCGCCCACGCCCGTCAACGACTCGGACGAGTAGTGCTCGTGGCGGTAGCTGTCGAGCAGTCCGAGGAACTGCGGAACCTGGCGGGCCAGAAACGATCCCGGCCGGCGGATGGCGGCGAGCTCGCTGTTCTCCCACTCGACATTGCCCAGCTCCGCCAGGCTCCCGGCATAGGACAGCCCGACCCGGTAGCGCAGGTCAGCGTCGTCGCGGTAGGCGTCACTCACATCGGTCCCCGGGTTGAACCCGTCGACCTCCTCCATCAGGTAGAACACCACGCCGATCACGTCGAGATCGGTGCAGGCGGCGATGAATCCCGGATGCGGCACGGCCGATCCGGCCAGCGTCCGCAGTACGGCGATCTCCCGCAGCATGGTCTTGTCGCTCGTCGGGCGTGGGTGTAAAGGGGGGCGCCGCAAGACCATTCGACGACCGTCGACGCACATGCCCACGACGATGTTCTGGGTTCCGCCGGTCAGCGGCGCCACGTCGGTCACCGTCGATCCGATTTGCTGCTCCCGCAGCCATTTCTCCAGTGCGGCCTGATCAGCCTCGCTCAACGTCGGTAACTCTGGCGCGTCTCCGGGCATGCAGACATAGTGCCATCCGTGCCCCAAACCCGGCGGGCCCCGGACCAAACGAGCTGTGCGGATGCCCATCCCACCTCATGCACAGATGGAATTCATCGGCAAATCATTGATCGTCGTCAATCACTGAGCCGGTCACTGGTACCGACCGCCCGCCCAGGATTGCGGGCTCCAGCAAGCAAGCCGGCTAGGCCGGCGATCGGATCGGCCAAACTGGCGCATGACCGAACTTTGGGCTCAAAGCGGTCGGCTGCCCGGTCCAACAGTAATGAGTCGGCGTCTGGGGCGTTTGTGGCCAGGAATTCGCCCGCCGCTATCGCACGGAAGAGTGCATCGGCCACCGCCTCAGGTGGTTGCACCTCGGAAAGCGGCAGTATCTGCATTGCCTGTTCGGGCTCGATTCCGCTCAGTCGGGCGCTGAACAGAAAGTTGGTTTCGGTGATATGCGGAGCGAGCACCATCACCCGGATACCCAGCGGGGTGCACATCAAGGACAATGCTTCGGTGAATCCGAGAATACCTGCCTTGGAACAGATATACGGCAGCAGTAACGGCGCCTCAGGGAACAACGCGAGGCTGGACGACGTGTTGATGATCAGCCCCGACCTGCGATCGGCCATCCCAGGGAGGAACGCGTTGATCGCGCGAACCTGCCCGAGCACGTTGACCTCGAAAATCCATCGCCAGTCGTCGAGCGGGATTTTGCCGATCGGGCCGGCAGCGGCCACGCCCGCATTGTTGAACAGCACGTCGACAGGCCCGATCTGGTTCACGACATTCGCCAACGAAGCGACGTCTTCATCGACCGAGACGTCACACCCGACCCCTGTTGCCCTACCCCCGCCGGCAACGATCTCGTCGGCAACAGCCCTGGCTGCGGCACTGTCGCGGTCGGACACCACGACATGAGAACCCGAGCGCCCGAAGATCCGTGCAACCGAACGCCCTATGCCCCCGCCGGCGGCGGTCAGCACTACCACCTTGTCGCGTAAATCCATTTACCTTCATCCTCTTTCAGAATTGTTGCTCGCTCGTATGCGCACAGCCCGGCGCACCCCTCCATCTCCGGGGTGATCGCGGTGTGCAGGTACCGTCCTAGAGCTTCTGGGTATTTGATCTAAGACGAAACCACTGGCGCGGGAGCAACTTCCCCATACACTTTGACCTGCTGGAACTGCTCGAGAGCACGTGGACCGCACAGGAAACCTCCGTTGCTGCTCGCCTTGAACCCGCCCTGCTCGAACTTCTCGTTCAACAGTCCCCAGGTATTGATCCATACACCGGCGGTCTGTAAACCACGGCCGATGGCATGGGCGCGGCCCGGCTTACGCGTGAATACCGCTGCACCCAAACCATATTCGGTTGCATTTGCCCGATGAACGGCTTCAGCGTCGGAATCGAAAAGTTCGAATGTCTGCACCGGACCGAATAGTTCCTGTTGAACCACCGGGATGTCGAGCCGCTGCACTTCGAGCAGTGTGGGGCGGTAGAACGCCCCGGAGGCCAGCGGCCCATCAGTGATGAGTCCGCCCCGGACCAATGGCACGGCATGCCCGAGAGCATCTTCCACCAATCGGTCGACGCGCTCTGCGCTCGCCCTGTCGATCAACGGTCCGATCTGGCTAGCGGGGTCATCGCTTCGACCGGGCTGTATCGCGGCCAGTGCCTCACTGAGCCGAGCCCGGACCTCATCGGCAATGGCGCGGTGCACGAGCACCCGTGATCCGGTGACGCAGAACTGGCCGTTGAACATCGTTGCGGCAGACACCACGGTTGGGATCGCGACGTCGAGATCGGCGTCGTCGAGCAGAATCAACGGAGTCTTGCCACCCAGCTCGAGATTGAGCCGTTTGAGGGTGGCAGCACTCGCTTCAACGATCTTCCGGCCGACCGGTGTACTGCCCGTGTAGCTGATCACTGCCACTTTCGGCGAGCTCACCATCAACTCCGCACCGCGACTACCCGATTCGGTGAAAATATTCACCACTCCGGCTGGAATGGCCGAGCACTCAGCGATGATCTCCGCGAAAAGGGTGTTGGTCAGCGCCGTCTGCGCCGGCATCTTGATGACCGCCGTGCACCCCGCAGCCAAAGCAGGCCCCAAGGCCCTCACGGTCAGGGTGATCGGCGCATTCCAGGGCGTGATGATCCCCGCGACTCCAAGAGCCTCTGGAATGGAGCGGAAGTGCACGTCCGCGCCGATTTCGGCATGACGCCCCACATCTGAGCTGATGAGGCATGCCGCGGCGTTGTAGCGCAACCACTGGACGGCGGTGCCGACCTGGAACATCGTCTGCCACAACAACATGCCATTCTCTTGACTCATCATCGACGCAAGTTCGTACGATCTCGCCTCCACGCCATCAGCAATCTGAGATAGGGCACGTGCCCGCTGGTTCACATCGCGGGCCCACTCCCCCGTCTCGAAAGCGGCGCTGGCGGCGGTGATGGCAGCCGCCGCTTCGTCGTCGCCGCCGTCTTGATAGTGTCCGACGGCTTCGCCGGTTGACGGGTTGATGGATTGTGCGGTTGTTCGGGATTCCGTCCATTGCGCATTGATCCAGTGCCGGGCGGGAACAGCTGCTTCCGTCGCGATGTCGATCGCGCTCATTCGTGGGCTCCTGTCATCGTTGGGTTATTTGCTGGTTCGATTGATCGCCCTGCGGCCGAGAAACTCTCAAGGAGGCCGCGTACTGCTTTCTTGTCCGGTTTCCCCAGCCCGGTGAGCGGAATGGCGTCCACTACCACCACTCTCTTCGGTGAGTGAACCGGCCCCTTGCGGCTTCGGACTGCTGCGCGGATCTCCGAAGTGAGAACCGCGATGTACCCGTCGTCCCGGGCGGATTTAGCGCGCAAGACGATCACCGCGGTAACCGCCTCCCCCCACTTGTCATCCGGCGTTCCGACGACGCAGACCTGTTGTACGGCAGGGTGTTCCGCGACGATGTCCTCCACTTCCCGTGGATAGACGTTGAATCCGCCCGTGATGATCATGTCTTTGACCCGATCCACGATGTACCAGTAGCCGTCCGGGTCTTCACGAGCGAGATCTCCGGTGTGCAGCCAACCGTCCCGGAAAGTGTCCTCGGTCATCTGGCCTTGATTCCAGTAGCCGTGACTGAGTAGTGGTCCGCTGACGCAGATTTCACCGACCTCACCTTGCGGCACCGGTTGACCGTCTTCGCTCAGAAGCGTGCAGCGTGAGAACTGTGTCGGCCGTCCACAAGAGGTGCGGCGTTGTTTCTGGTGTTCGTCGGTGGGCAGATAGGTGATGGCCATCGGAGCCTCGGATTGGCCATAGAACTGGGCGAATTTCGGACCGAAGTGCTCGATCGCCTCGTCCAGCCGTGTCGGGCTGATTGCGGAGGCGCCATAGTAGATCGTCTCGAGCGACGATAGGTCGCGGGTACGGAGGTCGGGGTGATCCAGGAGCGAGTAGATCATCGACGGGACGAGCATCAGCGCCGTGATCCGTCTCTTCTCGATCGTCTCAAGCACTGCGGCTGCATCGAATCTGGGAAGTAGGGCTACCGTTCCCCCCTTGACCATTACGGGGACGATGAAGGTCGCGCCGGCGTGCGAGAGTGGCGTACAGGTGAGGAACTGGGGGCGCTTCGGCCACTCCCATTCCGCCAGTTGGATTGTCGTCATCGTGAAATAGGTGCCCGCCGTGAGCACGACGCCCTTCGGCCGTCCTGTCGTGCCGCCGGTATACACCAGACTGACAATGTGTTCAGGCGGCAGAGGGACGACAACCAGTGGTTGCGGTACGAACGTCGCCGCCTGCGCACAGAGGTCCGTTGCGACGTGGGACAGCTCTTCGGGCACGGGGCCGAGCGTCAGAATTTGACACAGTGATTCCACCCGCTCGATGAGTGCGAGTGCGCGCTGCGCATAAGCCGGCGTCGGATCGATGATCAGTGAGGTGACGCCGGCATCTTCGAGAATGTAAGCGTGGTCGTCGAGTGAGCCAAGCGGATGCAACGCTACGCGCCGATAGCCGCGAATGTGCATTGCCGCAATGTCGATCAAGACCTCAGGGCGGTTGTGGGCGAGCACCGCAACGAACGAATCAGCCTGGACGGCCAGTGAGTCGACCGCTTGCATGTACCTGCTGATTTCGTCGCTCAGTTGACGACCCGTCAGCGTGATGAGCCCTGACGTGAGCATCGGGGCATCCGCATGTCGACGGAGCGCCTCGCTGAGAAGGTGTCCATTGTGGTTGGGCTGGTGCAGAACTCTGGTGTTCATAACGTGTCGAATTCCTCGAGAAGGGTGGCGACCTGGCTGCGATAGCGATCGACGTTGTCAAGCTTGATCTGTTCATAGCCGCGAATTCCGTCGGGAAGCTTCGCGATCGCGACCGCGGTGGAGTGATTGCCGGTGGTCAGCTCCGCAGTCAGCCTGTGCAGGATCGTGGTGTACTCGCCGATGAGCTCGCGTTCCAACCGGCGAACACCTGTGTAGCCGAAGATGTCCAACGGAGTTCCGCGCAGTCGACGCATCGCCTTCAGGAGCCGAAAGGCAGGCGTGAACCGGTTGCCCAGTCGGAGCTTGTTACGCATGCCCAACGCACGAATAACCGGTGGGTGCAGGTGAATATAGGCTTTGCTGGTAGCACCGAACTGCTGTTGGACACTCGATTTGAACTCGGGATCCAATGCGAGTCGGGCGACTTCGTATTCGTCCTTGTACGCCATCAGCTTGTAGAGGTACCGTGCTGCTGCCTCGGCAAGCGCCGTCGAATCTGGTCTGACACGACGTTCGGCTTCACGTACCCGCTCGATCTGCTTCCGGTAGAACTCGGCGTAGCCGAAAGCCTGATACTCGATGAGATCTGCGACTCGGCGATCGATCAGGCGCTGCAGGTCGACTTCGGAAGTGCTGTGTTCGCCCCCGCTGGAGGTTTGTGGCGATGGATCGCTGTCGGCGCCGTGCGCCACCTGCCGTCGGCCCAGGCGGAACGCCTGATGATTGCGGTGAACGTCAACGCCATTGATTTCGATGGCGCGTTCGATGGCTTCGCTCGACAAGGGCAGCCGGCCGGTCTGGAACGCTACTCCGAGCATCACGACGTTGCTGAACTGCTCATCCCCGAGTGCTTCGCGCGCCAGCTCGCCGGCATTCAGCGACACGCAGCGGCTGGTTTCCTGCATGATCGCCGCGTGCATGTCGGCGAAGTCCGGAAGCTTCAACGACGTGTCGATGACCATCTGACCGGTGGGGATCTGCGCCGACGAGACAACCGCCACGGTGCGCTGCCGCGACAGCACCTTGAGGTTGGCCGCGTCGGTTCCGGCCAACGGATCAGACACCAGATAGAGGTCGCAGGACTGTGCGCTGAGCTTGCCCGGTCGCAAGACTGGCTGTAACGAGACCTTGAGATCGGAGATGACGGCGCCGCCCTTCTGCGCCAGCCCGGTCTGATCGAGGCTGCGCACATGCTTGCCCTCCAAGGCAGCGGCCGTCGCCAGAAGTTGCGCGATGGTGACGATTCCGGTGCCACCGATTCCAACGATGCGTATCTGCGCCTCGGTCGGCGTTGCGGTGAGTGGTAACGGAATCAAATCGGCGTCGATGTCTTCTACGCCGGGGGCCGGTGCCCGTTTCGCGTGTTCGTCGGGAATGACGGTGACAAAGGACGGGCAGTCCCCGTGTAAGCAGGAGAAGTCGAGATTGCAGGATGACTGGTGGATTTCAGTCTTGCGACCGAATTCGGTCTGTACGGGTCTGACCGACAGACAATTCGATTGGACCCCGCAGTCGCCGCATCCTTCGCAGATGCGCTGGTTGATAACGACCCGCTCGGCAGGTGTTGGCATCAGACCGCGCTTGCGCTTTCGCCGCTTTTCCGCCGCGCACTCCTGGTCATGAATCAGCACGGTGACCCCATTCACAGCGGCGAGGCGGGCTTGCTCTTTCTCGAGCTCGTCGCGATGCTTGACAATGACATCCCGACCGAGTCGAGCCTGCCTACGGGTTCGCCGGACGTCGTCGGTGGTCACCACGATGTCGGAAACCCCTTCCGCCCACAGTGAATCGATCACGCGGCTGAGTGGCATTCCCCCGATCGGATCCTGGCCCCCGGTCATCGCGACGGCAGAGTTGTACAGCAGTCGGTAGGTGATGTTGATGCCGGCTGCGACAGCGGCGCGCACGGCGAGGCTTCCCGAGTGCGTGAATGTGCCGTCACCGATGTTCTGCACAAGGTGGTCTCGATCGATGAACGGTGCCATTCCGATCCATTGGGCGCCTTCACCTCCCATTTGAGTGACACCGAGGACGTGGCCGGCCTGCCCCTCGTCCATCACCATGACAAGGCCGTGGCATCCGATGCCGGCGCCGACGAGGGTGTCCTCGGCAGTGCGGGTGGAGCTGTTATGTGGGCAACCGGAACAGAAGTAGGGCGTGCGCGCGATCACGGGTAACTCGATTCGAGCAGGCGGGCGCGGACGTTCGATCCATCGCTGCGCCGGTTCGATGTGGTGACCCTCGCCGAGTCGACGCGCCAGACCCCCGATCACCCGGTCGACGTCGAGCTCACCGGACGGCGAGAAGAGGGCACGGCCGGCATGGTCGGACTTTCCGACGATCACCGGGGCGTCCGCCCTTGCGTACAGGATTTCCCTGACCGCGGTCTCGATGAACGAGCGCTTCTCTTCGACCACGATGATTTCTTCGAGGCCTTGTGCGAAACGGCGGACGATCTGTGGGTCCACCGGATTCACCATGCCGAGCTTGATCAACCTGATTCCGTGGCGTGCCAAGCTTTGCGAATCTCCCAGTCCCAGCCGCTCCAGCGCCTCGCGCACGTCCAGGTACGTCTTGCCTGCGGCGATGACACCGATTCGGTCGTCGGCGGTCGTCTCGGTGATGACGTTGAGGCCGTTGGCTTGCGCGTAGTCCAACGCTCGTGGAAATCGTCGGGTGAGAAGGCTGTGTTCCAGTGCCGCAAGGTTCGCGCCGATCAGCATGGCCGACGGCCGGTGCGTGCTGGGTTCGAGACCTGCGATCGTCGGGTTGATCCGGTCCGGGTTGACGACCGCGGTGCTCGCACCATCGGCAACTGCGGTGGTGATCTTGAGTGCGGACCAGGTTCCGGTGAATCGGGACAGATGAGCCGCGTGGATCCCGAAGTCCAGAATGTCTTGAGAATCGGCGGGATACAGGGTCGGTAGGTACAGATCGCTGACGGCCACCTCTGACGAGCAGGGGTAGGTCGACGACTTTCCTGCCGGGTCGTCACCGATGAGGGCCACCGCGCCACCCGCGGGATCGGTGCCGATCAGGTTGGCATGCCGGATGGCATCGGAAGCACGGTCCAGCCCTGGCGATTTGCCGTACCAGTAACCCGTCACTCCGTCGGGTCGCAGGGATCCGGCCTGACGGGCGAGTTGCGTTCCTGCGACGGAGGTCGCCGCCAGTTCTTCGTTGACCGCTGGGCGGTGAACGATTTCGACGTCACCGAACAATGTGAGCCGCCGCGCCAACTCGATGTCGTAACCGGCGAGCGGTGACCCTTCGTAGCCGGCCACGAAACTTGCCGATCGAAGCCCGCGGCGCGCATCGACCAGGGCGCGGTCGCGGATCATGCGGACGAGGGCCTGAATTCCGGTGAGGTACACCGTGCCGTCAGCGAGTAGATAACGATCGTCCAAGTTCTCTGCGTGGCGCGCCGGCACGCTCTGCGCCAGAGGATGTGACACGCCGCTATTCATGGCGCCCCAGTGACAACGCACCGTTGATGACGAGCGACCGCCTGATGTACCCCAGGGCTGAGAGCCAGCCGAACTGTCGAATGTCAAGAGTCGCGCTTCCCGACATGGTCAGGTGATCGGCGTCGACGCGGGCCGTTCCGTGGACGGGAACTTCGATGCTTCGGCCGCGCACCGACAGCCGTCCGGTACCGGTGATCGTTCGGCTCGTGACGGTGACGTCCTGCGAGCTGAACCTGATGACCGGAAATTTGGCCGAGTCGAGAAAGAACCGGTTTTGCAGATCGTGGTCCCGGAGCCGGTTGCCCGTGTTGACACTCGCCGGGTCTATGGTCAGCTCACCGAGCAGCGAGCCATCATCTTGCATCGATGCCCAGCCGTCGAAACACTCGAAAACACCTATGGCTGTGAATATTCCGAACATCCAGCGAGCTTCGAACCAGATCTTCGACACTGCCGGGTCCACCCGCCAAAGAGGCTGCTCTGTTTGCGACCCGACGTACTGCCCACCGGTCACCGGGCGAGCACCGCTTCCACAGCTGCAGCGAGCGCCAGGACCGGCTGATCGCTGGACGACTGACTCCGCCACGCAACGTGGTTGTCGGGGCGGACGAGCACGGCACCGTCGTCGTCGACTTCACACATGATGTCCCATTGGCCGTCGACGTCGCGGTGCGTGGTGCCGATTTGGGCCGTCGCGATGCGCACGCCCAACTTCTCGGCGACCTCGGCGGCCGCGGCGACCCACGCACTGCCTCGGCTACCGGTGATGAGCACGCCGGCGTCTCGGGCGCCGATGAGATCGTGAGTGGACAAACGTTGGCCGGCCTGCTCCAGCCAGGCATGGGGCAGTCGATGGCCCGGGCGTGTCGTGGGGTGATAGACCTGGCCGAGCGGATCACCTATGGGTGGCGTGGACCCGTCGGCCACGAGCGCCCCGCCGGCGTACGCATATCCCATCTCGAGTTCTTGTGCGCAGAACTCGATGCACTGGGTCTCGACGACGGTGCGGAAACGTGCTCGCCGCGCCTCCCCCACCAGTCCGTCGGCGAAAAAGCCGCTGACGATCAACGCGTCCACCTCGGGTGGCAATGGAAACGGGATGAGCCCGAATCCGGCGTCGATGGCGAGGTGATTCTGGGCCGCGAACATGGCCCACTCGACGTTGCGAAGGCCGACCGGTTGACGTTCTGCCCCATAACTCTCCAGCAGGCGTGGTGGTGCGTCCCCCCGAAGCACAGCGGTGAGCTTCCAGGCGAGGTTGTGCACGTCTTGGATACCGGAGTTGAGACCGAGACCGGTGGTCGGTGGGAGACGATGGGCGGAGTCGCCGACCAAGAGAATGCGACCGTCCTGATAGCGTTCCGCGATCGTGGACTCGGCCCACCAATGGCTGATCTTCTTGACCGTGATGTCGATGTCGGTGCCGATCAGTTCACCGATCTTCGCCACGATCGCCGCGTCAGCGGGCACGGGTTCACCGGGAAGTACTGCGAAGTGCGCTGTCCATTCCTGCGAGCTTGGCCCCCAGGTGGGACCCATCGGAACCAGGCGCCCGCCGCTCGGCAGGAAATGAGCGATGATGACGCCCTCGTTCCACCATGAGGAGAGGTCTGCGCAGATGTGCGCGGTGATGGTTTCGAAAATCTTGGACGGACCGACCATGGCAATTCCGAGAAGTTGCCCGAGCGTCTTGCCCCCGTCGGCGCCGACAACGTATTGCGCACGGACCGAATGGACTTCGTCATCGGCCAGATCTCGTACCGTTGCGTTGACCCCCTGGTCGTCGTGGACCAGCGTGATCAACTCGTGCCCGAACTTCACGCCGGCGGGGTTACGGGATTGCGCCTGGGCGCGCAGCACCGGCTCGAGGCGCAGCTGCGGCAGGTTCGTGGGCGGGCATACCGAATTGCGCCGGTACTCGGCGGTGGAGTCGCCGGCGCCGAAGCACTCCATTTCGAAGAGCTGCTTGCCATCGAATGGCCCTTGACCGGTGAGAGTTGTGCGCCACTCGACCTTCGACATGTGGTTCAGCGGGATACCTTGTGCATACACCGCCTCGGCGACGTCGAACTGGCGCAGAATCTCCATCGTGCGCGGATTCAGGTAGTGAGCTTTGGGCAGTTCGGATGTCGAATCGTGGCGCTCGATGAGCATGTGGTCAATGCCGTATTCCGACAACATGATCGATGTCGTCAGACCGGTTGCGCCGCCACCGACGATCAACACCGGAACTTCAAAGTCTGCCACTGCTATCTCCTTTTGGGTCGCCGAAAGAGGGCGGGTACTCAGGTGGGGGTGATGGTCGGCGTCAGAGGTCACCGATGAGGAAAGTCGGCGTCAGCTTGCGTTCCGCAAGGCGCCAACGGCCATCGGTTCCGAGTCGGTACAGATCCTCGACGTCGCCGATGATCATGTGGGGCCGGGCAGACTCGCCGATGCTGCGGTAGATGGTCATGACAAGCGTTCCGCGTACCTGCTCCGGACCTTCACCGAGCAGCCGGATGTTGGTCACCACATGGCGAGACCGGATGTCACGGTTCTGAGCCCGCTCGCCCAGGTGTCGGCGGATGTCGACGATCCCGCTGGCGTCATGGGCTCCCGTCGAAAGCACGGCATCATCGGTGAACAGTTCTGCTGCCCGGTCGGCGTATCCGTGGTCGACGAGCCACGAGTACTCGGTGGACAGGGCCTCGATCGCGCGGCGTGTTTCGTCGTTCACAGGGGAATTGGGTTCGGTGTGCATGCCGGTACCGCTCATTTCGTACGGACGGCATCGAACCCGCCCGCTCCGGTGTCGGGCCGCTTACGCAGCTCGGATTCGGGGGTCCCGCTGTGGAATCGGCGTACGAAGTCGTCGGGATCGATCTCTACGCCGATCGGATTCTTCGGAAACTCGACGGCGAGAAAGGCATTGGTTTCTTCGATGGTGGCGAAGTTGTCAACTTGTAGTTCGATCTGATTGCCGTCCGGGTCCCGGTAGTAGAACGAGATGGTCGGGCCGTGGTTGATGGTCCAGTAAGGCTCGATCCCAAGCGATTTCAGCCGCTCGTAGGTCGCGACGAGATCACCCAGGGTGCCGTAGGTGAACGCGACATGCTCAAGTCCGACAGCCATGTCCGGCCGTTCCGCCAGGGTGGGCACGTTGGCGATCGCGACTCGGTGGTGTTCGTCGTCGTAAGTCATGAAACACAGTGCACCCGGAACCTCGAATGTCGGCCAGGCGCAGAGCACCGCTTGGTACCAAGCGAGCATCGCGTCGTATTGCGTGGTGCGCAGGACCACGTGCGCCAGCCGTGCCGGGCTGATGGACGCCGTGGTCTCCACGGTTTCCTGGGGAGCTTCCTGTGGCACTGCAACCTCCGATATTTGTTTACTTCATCATTTTTCTTGATAGGTTTATCAAACTAGATTGACGTGGACGGCTTCGTCAAGACCCGACGAAGCGCGCAACGCGGTGACGCACTGCGCGAATCACATGAAAGGCAAGAAGTCATGCACCTCTACCGAACGTCCCTGGGACTCGCACGCAACGACGGGGACGGCCTGCTGCTGCTCGATCTGCCGTATGCAGATATAGCGGCACTATTCGAGGCCGGTCCTACGCTGGCCTCGACCGCACCCATCCGCGCCCGTGTGACATTCGAAGATGTCAATGTGCTTGCGCCAGTGGCCAAGCCGTGCCGCTTCGTCGTCGTCGGACTGAACTATCGCGCACATGCGACCGAGACCGGGTTAGGGATTCCCGCCGAGCCGACATTCTTCTGCGTCGACGGCGGACCGGTGGCCGGCCCCGGCGACCAGATCATCCTTCCGCCGGCAGCACCAGACCATGTCGATTACGAGGGCGAGGTCGGCGTGGTGATCGCGCGCGCCGCATACAACGTCTCAGCCGAAGATGCTTGGGACTACGTCGGCGGGCTGACGTGCGTCAACGACGTATCGGCCCGGGATCTACAGGCGGCCGCCCTAGGCGAACCAGGCTCGGCCGGCCTTGGCCTCTCAAAGGCGATGGACACGTTCAAGCCGATCGGCCCCGCGGTGGTGACGATGGACTCGTTCTCCTTGCCGCTGGACATCGGTCTGACCACCAGAGTTAACGGCGAAGTTCAACAGCAAGGCAGGACAAGCGATTTAATATTCGACATTCCCACGCTCGTGTCGACGGTCTCAAGAATGGTCACCTTGCTACCAGGTGACGTGATCTGCACCGGGACGCCATCGGGCGTCGGCGCAGCAGCCGGCCGCTTCCTCCGGCCCGGGGACATCGTCGAAATCGAGATTGGGGGCATCGGCACGCTGAGCAATAGCGTTGCCACCCACTCACCCACCAGCGCCCCAGGTCCCGCACCAGCGTGATCAACGGTGCTTGGTGGTCAGCAGTCCACCCAACAACAGATCGATCGTGACCCGTGTGTACGTCTCGACTGCGTCGGGATCCGCGGTATCGATGTCGTACATCCGCTCCATCAACGCGCCCGTCATGAAGAACGCCGATGCGCTGCCGATGATGAAGCGTGCGACGTACGGAATCGGGAGGTCGTCCCGGATTCGACCATCCTGCTGGCCGAGCTTGATCAACTTCGCGAGGTGCTCCTCCAACGGGGCGATGTAGGTGTCGGAGAGCCAGTGGACCCGCTCTGTCGCGAACTGCGATTCACTCGCGAGCAAGGGGGCGACGTTGGGATGTCGGGCCAGGAAGGAGATGTGCCGTCGAATCAGCACCTGCAGCGCCGAGACGGGGTCTAGCTCCTTGAGCTCATGATTGAGCTCCTGCTGCACCAACATCTCGTTGAAGGCCCTACCGACCGCCGCCCGCCAGAGATCGTCCTTTGAAGTGAAGTAATAGTGCATCAGCGGCTGCGCAACACCAGCGGCGCGCGCGACGGCAGACATGGACGTGCCTTCGTAGCCAGATCGAGCGAAACAGTCGATCGCCGTCTCCAAGATCACATCTCGGGTGTTGTTGGCGCCCCGCTGCGACGGTTCGGACGACTGCGCCGGTTTGCCGCCGCGGCCGCTCCGGCGTGACGCTGCAGCTGACATTCGAAGTTCCCTCCTCGGTTCCGACGTTCCCAGAATGGCAGAGCCGATGCCATGACGGCAGTTTGGCCCGCGCCAGAGGGAACGCTGGAGCACGTTGTTTACACAATCAATTTTATTTATTAGTCTATCAATCATGGAATCGTTGCGGGTCATCACCGTCGAGGAACACTTCCACCACCCCGAGGTCAGCGCGGAAGTTCGGGCGTTATCGGGACCGCTGCCGGTGGCGCCCGACGACGGATTCGCCACCTTCATTCAGGAAGAATTCATGCCCGATCGGGATTCGGCCGAACAACTCGGGGGCAACAGGCTTGCCCACATGGACCGGGCCGGGATCGACGTCCAAGTCGTGTCACACGGCGCATTCAGTCCGAACAACCTTGATCACCCTGAGGCTGTCGACCTCTGCCGGAAGGTCAATGACCGCCTGGCACAACAAATTTCAGAGCACCCGACGCGATTCCGCGGGTTCGCCACTATTCCCCTGCACGATCCCGCCGCTGCAGCAGATGAGATGAAGCGGTGCGTGAACGAACTCGGGTTCGTGGGAACCTTGATCACCGGAACCTGCGGCGGCCGATTCCTGGATGACGAACGCTTTGATCCCATCCTGGCCGCAGCCGAGGAGGTGGACCTTCCCATCTACGTGCACCCCGGGATGCCCGATGGTCCGGCATCAATCATTCCTTACGCCGGCAATTGGCCGGCCGCAGTGCATTTCACCTTCGCCACCCACGCCTTCGGATGGCACATGGAAGCGGGCATACACATCATCAGGCTCATCCTGTCCGGCGCGCTGGACCGGCATCCGAAGCTGAAACTACTGAGCGGTCACTGGGGCGAATTCGCCGCCGGATGGCTCGAGCGCCTCGACGGAACGTTCGCGAAGACCCGTTACCTCGAACGAACTGTGAGTGACTACTACCGCGACCACGTATGGGTCACGCCGTCAGGAATGTACAGCGGCAATCAGCTGCAGTACATCCTTGCCGAGGTCGGCGCCGACCGGATCATTCACTCCGAGGACTTTCCCTACCTCGTACGTGACGATGTGGCGGACTTCCTGGTCCAATCCGACCTCACCGATGACCAGCGCCATGCGATCGCTCACCGCAACGCAGAGCAGTTGATGCGAATGTGAATCTCGGCCACTAGCGCTCCCGAGCGCGGCGGGCGGAGGTGTAGGTCTGCTCGAGTTTGGCGACCGACCTTGCGAACTCCGCGCGCCGGCTCGGAGGCACAGCCTCAATCGCACACTGCTCGAGCGACGTCCACAGCCGTTCGAGAGGCTTGCGCAGCGCTAGGCCTTTGTCGGTCAGCCACACCTCTTTGGCGCGACGGTCATTGTCGGAAGCCGCCCGCGCCACCAGCTCGCTGAGCTGCATGCGCTTGATCGCCCGCGAGATCGTCGAGTGATCCACGCCGAGGGCCTGCTGTAGCTCTGATTGAGTCTGACCGTCCCGGTCGTAGAGCTGCATCAGGATGAGTTCCTGACCGGGATGCAAGCCCAGTTCCAACAGCATTTCCGACCCCCATCCGTGGAACGCGCGCGACAACGCGAAGATCCCGAAGGCGATCGGCGCCACCTTCACGGTCTCGGTGCGTCGAATGGCCTCGAGGTCTGGCGGATTCGGTCGCATCGTCATCTCCTGGAGTGAGCGGGGTCGCGAGGGTTGTTGGCAATATATGTGGCCAGCTACACGACTTATGGAATCAACACCACTTTCCCGAAATTCTTGCGGGCGGCCAGAATACGGTGCGCTTCGGGCGCGTCGGCAAAGGGCACGGCGGCGTGAACGACGGGCTGAATCGATCCGTCCGCCAGTTTGCGTTCGAGCGGTTCGAGCCATGACCGTAGCGACCCGCGTTCTTCCCAGAGCCCCATGATGTTCAGGCCCACCACCGTTTTTGACTCATCAAGTTGTTTCAGGAGGTTGAACCCGCGCATCATTGCCAGGGCCTGCGGCATCGCGGTACGAAGTGAACGCTGTTCGCCCCGCAGAAGCGACGATGCTCCGTAGGTGATGACACGGCCGCCGGGACGAAGCAGCCGGTAGGACCTTCGCAACGATGTTCCCCCGATGGCTTCGAGAATGACGTCGTAGGACGTCAGGCCCTCCCACCACCCGTCTTGACGGTAATCGATGGTGCGGTCGACCCCCAGATCGCGCAACCGGCCATGCTTCGACGGCGACGCGGTGCCGTGCACCTCCGCACCAGCAGCCTTCGCCAGCTGTACCGCCGCGATGCCCACGCCGCCGGCGGCAGCGTGGACGAGGACGCGCTGACCAGCGCGCAGATGCCCGGACCCGAACAGTCCCTCCCATGCCGTTGCGTAGTTGGTGAAGATCGCCCCGCCTTGTTCGAAACTCAGCTCGTCTGGCAGTACGGCAACGTCATCGGCACCGACATCGGCTATCTCGGCATAGCCTCCGTAACGCGTCCCCGCAAAGACTCGACGGCCCAGCAAGGCCGTGTCGACGCCCTCGCCCACCGCCTCGACGATTCCCGCCACGTCGAATCCGGGAACAAAGGGAATCTCGGGCGACACGGGATTGAGTCCTACGCGGTACAACGCGTCCGCGAAGTTCACACCGGCGGCTCGCACCGCGATACGGACGCTGCCCCTTTCAGGAGCCGGCGGATCAGGCCACTCCTGCAGTTGCAGGACCGATGGCCCGCCCTTTTTGGTGATCACTACTGCTCGCATGGCTCCTCCTGCTCGCCGACCCGCCGTCGATATGTGGCTAGACAATTATTGCCTAGCCACATAGTTACGTGGCTAGGCAAATAAATCAAGGCGGCAGAGGTTACATCTGAACCCGCGGCGTCAACTTGCGGGTACTCACCAACAGGTATTCCCACGGCATCCAAGAATCGGTGAGAAACCGGTCGCCGAGCGCAGCGATCTCGGCGTCGAGTGCCGCGACCCGATCGGCGTCACCGGCGATGGCCCGGTAGGCAGAGATCGTGGGGCCGTAGTTGGCCTTGAAATGATCACGGAATGCTGCGCCGTCGGGGTAAGCGGTGACGTCCAATTCCCTCCGTTCACAGGTCAACTCGCCGACCCGTTCGCCCAGCAGGGCGCGCACGTACTGTTCGTCGCCCCATCGGGGCGGCGGGGACACACCGGCAGGCGGCGCGGGCACGTACGGCTTCATGGTGGCGAACAACTGGCCGATGAATCCCTCCGGAGTCCACGAGATCAGGCCGATCCGGCCGCCCGGGCGCGTCACACGCAGCAGTTCATCCGCGGCCTGCTGATGGTGCGGAGCAAACATCACCCCGATACAGGAAAGCACCGTGTCGAACGAAGCGTCGGCATAGGGCAACGCCTCGGCGTTGGCCTCGGCCCAGTCGATGGTCAACCCGGCCTCCGCAGTCAACCGGCGTCCCTCGTCGACAAGCTCCGGACACAGGTCACTAGCCGTCACCCGCGCGCCCGTCGCGGCGGCGGGGATGGCGACGTTGCCGGTGCCGGCGGCCACGTCGAGTACGCGGTCACCGGGCCCGATGCCACTGGCGTCCACCAGGACGGGCCCCAGTGGACGCACGATGTGCGCGGCGATCGCCGCGTAGTCACCGAGCGCCCACAGCGCCCGGTGTTTGGCCTCAAGTTCCCTGTCGGAGGTCGTGACATTCATGGCGGGCTCCTCTCGCGGCGTGGCTTCATCGTCAACCCATACGGCCTGGGCAATCCAGTACCAGATCTGTAGCGGGCCGGGTTCTGGATCTGTACTGGCTTCGGAGCCTCGACAGCGGTGTACTTAGAAAGCCGTGCACTGTCCGGGGAGGGAAGACCGCCGATGTCGACGTATGGCCAGTTCTGTCCCGTGGCCAAGGCCATGGAATTGCTCGACGAACGCTGGACCTTGCTGGTGGTCCGGGAACTGCTGCGGGGCAGCGCGCACTTCAACGAGCTGCGTCGCGGGGTACCGAAGATGTCTCCCGCGCTGTTGTCCAAGCGGCTGAAGTCGCTGACCCGCGCCGGGGTGATCGAGCGTTCTGAGATCGATGGGCGGACGAGCTATTCGCTGACCCCGTGCGGGCAGGAACTCGCCGGGGTGGTGGACGCGCTCGGGTCGTGGGGGGTGCGGTGGATCGGTGAGCTCGGCGAGCAGGATCTCGATCCGCACCTGCTGATGTGGGACATGCGCCGCACCATCCCCATCGCCGACTGGCCGCGGTCGCGCACCACCGTCGCGTTCATCCTCGACGGCGTCGACCCCAAAGCGTCCAGGTGGTGGCTGACGGTGAGCGACGGGCAGGCCGACGTCTGCGATTTCGATCCTGGCTACGAGCTGGCCGGGACCGTGCAGGCCGACCTGCGCGCCCTGGTCGAGATCTGGCGCGGCGATGTCGGCTGGGCCCGGGCGGTGCTCGACGGCAGTGTCGCGTTGTCAGGATCCGCCGATGTTCGCCGGGCCATCCCGAGATGGCTGGGCCAGAGCACGGCGGCCGCCATTCCTCGGCCGGCTTGAGCGTCAGTCCAGGATGCGGCGGGCGACGTTGGTGGTGGCCAGGTCCAGGAGTTCGTCGGCGCGCCCGGCCAGGATGGTGCGGATCGCGTAGAGCGAGAAGCCTTTTGCCTGTTCGACGGTGATCGCCGGAGGTATCGACAGCTCCTGACGTGCGGTATGTACGTCGACGAGTGCGGGGCCGTCGTGGGAGAAGGCATCGGTCAGGGCCCGTTCCAACTCACCCGGTTCGGTGACACGACGGCCGAACATTCCCATGGCCTGGGCCACCGCGGCGAAGTCCGGGTTGACCAGGTCGGTGCCGAACGTGACGATGCCGGCGGCCTTCATCTCCAGCTCGACGAAGTTCAGCGATGAGTTGTTGAACACGATCAGCTTCACCGGCAGCTTGTTCTGACTCAGCGTCACCAGCTCGCCGAAGAGCATGGTCAGTCCACCGTCGCCGGCCAACGCGACCACCTGCCGGCCCGGCAACGCGGTCTGCGCACCGATGGCGTGCGGGAGCGCGTTGGCCATGGTGCCGTGGTTGAACGACCCGATCAGCCTGCGGCGGCCGTTCATGGTCACGTATCGCGCCGCCCACACCACCGGAGACCCGACGTCACAGGTGAACACGGCATCGTCGGAGGCCAATCGGTTGGCCAGTGCGGCAACATATTCCGGCCGGATCGGGGTCTTGTCGCGGTCGTTGACGGCCAGTGAGTCGAGCGTGGCGCGGGTCTTGCGGTAGTGGCGTAGCGACCGGTCGAGGTGCTCACGAGTGGTCTTGGGCCGCAGCAGCGGTTGCAGCGCGGCCAGGGTGTCGGCGACGCTGCCGCGCAAGCCCAGATCGACCGGCGTCCGGCGGCCGAGGTTGCGACCACGGATGTCGACCTGGATGACGGTGGCGCCTTCTGGGTAGAACTGCTGATACGGAAAGTCGGTGCCCAGCATCAGTAGCGTGTCGGCCTCTTTGATGGCCTTGTACCCGGAGGCGAAGCCGAGCAGCCCGGTCATGCCCACGTCGAACGGGTTGTCGTACTCGATGAATTCCTTGCCGCGCAACGCATGGACGATCGGCGCCTGCAGCGTCGAGGCCAGCTCGATCAGCGCATCATGCGAACCGGCTACGCCCGCGCCGCCCAGGATCGTGACACGCTCGGCGGCGTTGAGGATGTCGGCGGCCCGACGCACCGACTCGTCGTCGGGACGCACGATCGATCGGGTCGGTCGCACCGGACACGTCGCCCAAGCGCTCTCCCCCGTGCGCTGCAGGAAGATCTCGCCGGGGATGACGACGACCGCGACGCCGTTGTCCTCGACGGCCGCTCGCATCGCCATCTCCAGGATGCGCGGCGCCATCTCGGGGGTGCTGACCAGTTCGCAGTAGACGCTGCACTCGCGGAAGAGATCCTGCGGGTGGGTTTCCTGGAAGTACTCCGACCCGATCTCGGTACGTGGAATGTGGGCGGCGATGGCCAGCACCGGGACCCGGCTGCGCTGCGCGTCGAACAGCCCGTTGATCAAGTGCAGATTGCCCGGGCCGCAACTGCCCGCGCACACCGCCAGCTGGCCGGTCAGTGCGGCGTCGGCGGCCGCGGCGAATGCGGCGGTCTCCTCGTGGCGGACGTGCTGCCAGGTGATCTCGCCGCTGCGCCGGATGGCGTCGGTGAATCCGTTGAGACTGTCACCGGGAAGGCCGTAGACCCGCCTTACCCCACTCAGTGTGAGTGCGGAGATGACTTGGTCTGCAATGGTCGCCATGACGCCTCCCGGTGTGGGTTCCGGCGTGATCGCTGACGCGGGGCGCGCCCTCGATCACGCCGGAATTCACTCTACTTGGGGGCGAAGCGCTGGCCGGCGTCCAGACGCAGGCACTGACCGTTGAGCATGGGGTTCTCGGCGATCGCGACGGCGAGTTTGGCGTACTCCTCGGGCTTGCCCAGGCGCTTCGGGAAAGCGGCGTCCTTGGTGAGCACCGCGGCGAACTCGTCGGGGATGCCCTCGGTCAGGCCGGTGGCGAACAGGCTCGGCGCGATGGCCAGCACCCGGATTCCCAGGCTGCCCAGGTCGCGCGCCATGGTCAGGCACATTCCGGCGATGGCAGCCTTGGACGCCGTGTAGGCGACCTGGCCGATCTGACCCTCGAACGCCGCGATGGAGGCGGTGTTGATGATGACGCCGCGCTCTTCGGCCTCTTCGTCGACCGGCTCGTTCTTGCTCATGTGCCAGGCGGCGAGCCGGCTGATGTTGAACGTGCCGATCAGGTTGAGGTCAATGGTGGAGCGGAACGAATCCAGGCTGTGCGGACCGTCCTTCTTGATGGTGCGCTCGCCGATGCCGCCGCCTGCGGTGGTCACGATGATGTGCAGGCCACCCAGGGCGGCCACGGCCTCTTCCAGCACCTTTTCGGTGCCGTCGAAGTCGGTGACGTCGACGGGGAAGAACGAGCCGCCGATCTCGTCGGCCACTTCCTGGCCCTTGGATTGCGGCCGGTCCAGCACAGCCACGCTGGCGCCGCGCTTGGCCAGTGTCTCAGCGGTCGCGCGGCCGAAGCCCGACGCGCCGCCGACGACGATAGCCTTCTTGCCTTCGATCTCCATCTAGCTTCCTTTCCAAAAATGACCGAAATCGTAAAGCAACCTATCCCATCAACCCTTCCCGTAAGCCTTTCGGGTTCGCTATTTTGGTCGCCCTGCACCGCGACCATTGCTCCTATGTCAAGCGGCGGCGGGTTGGGGGTCGTTGAGGCGTGCTTGTTCGTCGGTATGGAGTCGGCGGTAGACGATGCGGGCGAGGCGGCGTTTGAGGCAGCGTAGGGCTTCGGTGGACGAGTCGCCGTGGGCGAGGCGTTTGCGGTAGTAGAGCTGTCCGGGACTGTCGGCGATTCGGATCTGGGTAATGGCGATGCGGTAGAGGGCGGCGTTGAGTTGGCGGTTGCCTGAGCGTGTGAGGCGGACGCGTCCGGCGGTGTTACCCGACCACACGGGGATGGGGGCGGTGCCGCTGTGGCGGGCGAACGCCGCCTCGCTTTTGAACCGCTTTACTCCGGCGGTTTCGCCGACGAGTTTGGCTGCGGTCAACTCACCGCAGCCTTGCAGGGCAAGCAGTTCGGGGGCGACGTCGTGGACGTGCTGGCCGATTCGGGCGGCCAGGGCGTTGATGGTGTCGGTGAGTCGGGTGATGTCGTCGAGTTCGTCGCGGGCCAGCTCGGCGAGCAGTCCGTGCAGGGTGTCGAGCCAGTTGCCAAGTTCGTTACGGGTCTTGGTCCGGTCCAGTGCACCGCTTTTGGGGGTGCGGGCCGGGTCGAGTTCATGGATACGGCCGAGCAGTCGGTTGATCGTTGAGGTCCGTTGAGCGACAAGGTCTTCGCGTCGATCTACGAGCAGTTTCAACTCCCGCGACACTGGGTCGTGGGCGGCGACGGGCAGGTCGGGATACCGCAACACCGCGTGTGCGACGGCCAGCGCATCGATGGGATCGGACTTGCCGCGAGTGCGGGCGCAGGCTCGGGTCTGGGCCATCAGCTTGGGGGCTACCCGCACCACACGTTGGCCCGCGGAGAGTAAGTCGCGCTCGAGGCGGGCCGATAGATTGCGGCAATCTTCGATGCCCCAGAGCAGGTCGTCGCCGAACTGACTGCGTGCCCACTGCAACGCTGTGTGGTGCCCGTCTGTGGTCGCGGGGACGACTTTTTCACCCAATTTGGCGCCCGCTTCGTTGACCGCAACGAAGGTGTGGGTGCGCTTGTGCACATCGGTGCCAACAATCACCATGGACAGTGCCTTCTTTCATCAAGAGGTGGATGAGTGAAGGTTGGGCCGGCCGGCGGACACATCTCAGTGGGGGCGGTGCCACGCTCCTATCAAGTCACGCCGGTCGGTCCTTCCCACCTGATGTCGGCAGAATGCTCGAATGCCAACCCACAGAGGTGGCAGTGCGTGTCTGAGCCAAACACCAGGTGAAAAGAACCCAACCACCGCAACAGCGGCATCACCACATTCACACTGAGTGCGTGTCTGTCCCCCGACACACCGCATATCGTCGGCATTTCGCGCACCCTCGCCGCGGACGAGCGTGCGTAAATCCCTCGACGCTGCCCGCCAGCCCGGTTAAGTTCGTCCGCCATGACCCCGGCAGAACTTTGGCGCGACCGACTCCGCGAGTCCCTGCTGTCGGCACGCAAGGCCCGCGACACCATCAGCACGGCCGCGATCCGGTCGGCGTTGAGCGCCATCGACAACGCCGAGACACCGCAGGCCGATCAGACCGATACCCGCATCGGCGGAACGATCGCCGGCGCGGTGTCGGGTGTCGGCTCCACGGAGGTGGCGCGCCGAGTGCTCAGCGACGAGGAGGTGCGCGACCTCATTCAGGCCGAGGTCGACGAACGACTCTCGGCGGCAAACGAATACATCGCCAACGGGCATCATGAACGGGCATCGGAGCTGCAGTCGGAGGCCGCGGTCCTGACTCGGGTGCTCGGCCAAGCGCCGGAGGTTGTCTGAGCTCCGTGGCACGCTGAGGGCGTGTTGCTCGCTGACGTCGCTGCCGCATCCGCCGACATCGCGGGATCCTCGGCGCGCCTGGCCAAGATCGACCGCATCGCCGCCCTGTTGTCGGTGGCCGCCACGGACGGGGACGGCCGCACGGTCGCGGTCACGGTGTCCTGGTTGTCCGGGGAACTCCCCCAACGCCAGATCGGGGTCGGTTGGGCGGCGTTGCGCTCGCTCCCGACGCCGGCGGAGATCCCTTCATTGACCGTCACCGGCGTCGACACTGCATTCACCGACATCAAAGGAATCGCGGGCAAGGGCTCTCAGGCGCTGCGCGCCGATTCAGTGCGCGACCTTTTCGCGGCGGCCACCGACACTGAGCAGACGTTCCTCCGGCGGCTCCTGGGCGGCGAGCTGCGGCAGGGCGCCCTGGCGGGCGTGATGGCCGACGCGGTGGCCCGAGCATCCGGTGTCCCGGCGGTCGAGGTCCGGCGGGCGGCGATGCTCGCCGGTGACCTGCCCGCGGTGGCCGCAGCGGCGCTCACCGGTGGCCGGGCCGCCCTGGCCGAGTTCAGTTTGCAGGTCGGCCGCCCGGTCGGGCCGATGCTCGCACAGACCGCGACCGGTGTCGCCGACGCGCTCGAACGGCTCGGCGGTACAGCGGTTCTCGAGGCCAAGCTGGACGGCGCGCGCGTACAGATCCACCGCAGCGGCTCGGAGGTCTCGGTCTATACCCGCAGCCTGGACGACGTCACCCACCGACTGCCCGAGGTGGTCGCGGCGACACTGGCACTTCCTGCCACCGATCTGATCGCCGATGCGGAGGCCATCGCGCTGCGGGTTGACGGGCGCCCGCAGCCGTTTCAGGTTACGGCCGCCCGGTTCGGCCGCAAGACCGCAAACGACCTCGAACCGCTGTCGGTGTTCTTCTTCGATCTGTTGCACATCGATGGCCAGGACCTGCTCGACCTGCCCACCGAGCAGCGGCTGACTGCACTCGATGCGCTGGTACCGCAGGACCGGCGCGTCGACCGCGTCGTCACCTCAGATGGCGCGGTCGCGCAGGACTTCCTGGACCGCACCCTGGCCGCCGGCCATGAGGGCGTGATGGCGAAGTCGCCGACGGCACCGTATGAGGCCGGCCGCCGCGGCGCCGGCTGGCTCAAGGTCAAACCGGTGCACACCCTGGATCTGGTGGTGCTGGCGGTGGAATGGGGGTCGGGCCGCCGCACCGGCAAGCTGTCCAACATCCATCTGGGCGCACGGGATCCGGACACCGGTGGGTTCGTGATGCTGGGCAAGACTTTCAAGGGCATGACCGACGCGATGCTGGCGTGGCAGACCGAGCGCTTCCGGGAACTGCAGGTCGACGACGACGGCTGGGTGGTCACCGTACGGCCCGAGCAGGTCGTCGAGATCGCCTTCGACGGCGTCCAGAGGTCGAGCCGCTACCCCGGCGGTGTCGCGCTGCGGTTCGCCAGGGTCCTGCGCTATCGCGACGACAAAACCCCGGACGAAGCCGACACGATCGACACCGTGCGCGCCTTCCTCACCTGACGCGGCGCCGTTCACCTGGTTAGGGTGCGGAAACCGGGATTCGATGCCGTGCGGTTTGGCTCGATGAAAAGATCACACCCGACGCGTACGACACTGGGCGAGCAAGGAGAGACCGTGGCAACACCGGATGCCCCACCGGCGGATCGCATCGAGGACCACGACGGCGACATCACCTATATCCGCACCGACAAAGACCTTCCGCCGGTGGCGATCATCGACCGCTCTCCGATCACCGTCAAACACAAGGCGATCTTCGCGACGGTCGCGGTGCTCGGCGCAGTCGCTTGGGCAGTCATCGCCTTCTTCCGCGGTGAGACCGTCAACGCGGTCTGGTTCGTGATCGCCGCGATCTGCACCTATGTGATCGGCTTCCGGTTCTACGCCCGGCTGATCGAGATGAAGATCGTCCGGCCGCGCGACGACAATGCCACCCCGGCAGAGCTTTTCGAGAACGGCACCGACTACATGCCGACCGACCGGCGCGTGCTGTTCGGTCATCACTTCGCCGCGATCGCCGGAGCGGGGCCGCTGGTCGGCCCGGTGCTGGCCATGCAGATGGGCTATCTGCCGGGGACCATCTGGATCATCATCGGCGCGGTGGTGGCCGGCTGCGTGCAGGACTATCTGGTGCTGTCCATCTCGGTGCGCCGCCGCGGCCGTTCGCTGGGGCAGATGGCACGCGACGAGCTCGGCGTGGTCGGTGGCGTGGCGGCGATCGTCGGCGTGCTGGTGATCATGGTGATCCTGTTGGCGGTGCTGGCCCTGGTGGTGGTCAACGCACTGGCCGAGAGCCCGTGGGGCGTGTTCTCGATCGCGATGACGATCCCGATCGCCATCTTCATGGGTCTGTATCTGCGTTTCTTCCGCCCCGGACGGGTGTCGGAGGTGTCCCTCATCGGCGTCGCGCTCCTGCTGCTCGCGGTGATCTCCGGCGGTTGGGTCGCCGAAACCGACTGGGGTGCTGACTGGTTCACGCTCTCCAAGGTCACCCTGTCGTGGTGCATCATCATCTACGGCCTGGCCGCTTCGGTGTTGCCGGTGTGGTTCCTGCTGGCCCCGCGCGATTACCTGTCGACGTTCATGAAGGTCGGCACCATCGCCCTGCTGGCCCTCGGCATCCTGATCGCCCGGCCGGTGATGCAGGCACCCGCGATCTCGCAGTTCGCCGCCAGTGGCACCGGCCCGGTGTTCGCCGGCTCGTTGTTCCCGTTCCTGTTCATCACCATCGCGTGCGGTGCACTGTCGGGCTTTCACGCGCTGATCTCCTCGGGCACCACGCCCAAGTTGCTGGAGAAGGAAAGCCAGATGCGGCTGATCGGCTACGGCGGCATGCTCACCGAGTCTTTCGTCGCGATCATGGCCCTGATCACCGCCGCGATCCTCAACCAGCACCTGTATTTCGCGATCAATGCGCCGACGGCGGCCACCGGCACCACCGCGCAGACCGCGGCCGATTACGTCAACGGCCTTGGCCTGTCCGGTCAGCCCATGACGGCCCAGGAGATCACCGCGGCCGCCGACGGCGTCGGCGAGCAGTCGATCGTGTCGCGCACCGGCGGCGCCCCCACCCTGGCGTTCGGCATGTCCGAGGTGCTCCACCAGGTGTTCGGCGGAGAGAGCCTCAAGGCCTTCTGGTATCACTTCGCGATCATGTTCGAGGCGTTGTTCATCCTCACCACGGTCGACGCCGGCACCCGGGTGGCCCGGTTCATGCTGTCGGACGGCCTCGGCAATCTCGGTGGGCCGCTGAAGAAGTTGCGCGATCCCAGCTGGCGCGTCGGCGCGTGGGCCTGCTCGATCATCGTGGTCGCCGCGTGGGGTTCCATCCTGCTGATGGGTGTGACGGATCCGCTGGGCGGCATCAACACCTTGTTCCCGCTGTTCGGCATCGCGAATCAGCTGCTGGCCGCGATCGCGTTGACGGTGGTCACCGTTGTGGTGATCAAACGCGGCTTGGTGAAGTGGGCCTGGATACCGGGGCTTCCGTTGTTGTGGGACCTGACGGTGACGATGACGGCATCGTGGCAGAAGATCTTCTCCGCCGACCCGAAAGTCGGTTACTGGAAGCAGCATTCGCAATATGTCGCGGCCCAGGAGGCCGGAAAGTCGACGTTCGGCGCAGCGAAGACCCCCGATCAGATCGACGCCGTCATCCGCAACACCTTCATCCAGGGCACCCTGTCGGTGGTGTTCGCGGTACTGGTGCTGATCGTGTTCATCGCAGGGGTGGTGATGGCGCTGCAGGCGCTGCGCGGCGCCGCCAGGCCGCTGGCCGTGGATGAGGAGGTTCCGTCGCGAATCTTCGCCCCGTCGGGACTGATCCCCACCCAGGTCGAGAAGGAGGTGCAGAAGCAGTGGGACGCCTTACCCGGAGCACACGCCAGGCCGCACGCCACATCGGCTGGTACTGGTCAACATTGATGGGTGACAACCACTACCGGCGCTACGTAGCGCATCGGGAGCGGACGCACCCGGACCAGCCGGTGCTGTCCGAGCGCGACTATTGGAAGATGCGGCACCGCAACACGGAGGCCAATCCAGGGGCGCGCTGCTGCTGACCCGGCGAATCTGCTGATCGCCTGGCCCAGGAGGCGATGCACGGTCTAAACTGTTGCTATTACGGTAAGGCCGTCGTGAATGGAGCGCGTTCGTGAATAAAGACGACATGATCCTGATCAGCGTGGACGATCACATCGTCGAACCACCTGACATGTTCAAGAACCACCTGCCCAAGAAATACGCCGACGAGGCACCACGCCTGGTGCACAACCCCGACGGCAGCGACACCTGGCAGTTCCGCGACATCGTCATCCCCAACGTCGCGCTCAACGCGGTCGCCGGCCGCCCCAAAGAGGAGTACGGCCTCGAACCCCAGGGCCTCGACGAGATCCGCAAGGGCTGCTACAACGTCGACGAGCGGGTCAAGGACATGAACGCCGGCGGCATCCTCGGCTCCATCTGCTTCCCGTCTTTCCCGGGCTTCGCCGGAAGGCTGTTCGCCACCGAGGATCCCGAGTTCTCCCTGGCGCTGGTGCAGGCCTACAACGACTGGCACATCGACGAATGGTGTGGCGCCTACCCCGCTCGCTTCATCCCGATGGCACTTCCGGTGATCTGGGACGCCGAGGCGTGCGCCCAAGAGGTGCGCCGGGTGTCGAAGAAGGGCGTGCACGCCCTGACCTTCACCGAGAACCCGGCCGCCATGGGCTACCCGAGCTTCCACGACGACTACTGGACCCCGCTGTGGAAGGCGTTGTGCGATACCGACACCGTGCTCAACGTGCACATCGGATCGTCGGGCAAGCTGGCCATTACCGCCCCCGACGCGCCGCTGGACGTGATGATCACCCTGCAGCCGATGAACATCGTGCAAGCCGCCGCGGACCTGTTGTGGTCCAAGCCCATCAAGGATTACCCGGATCTCAGGATCGGGTTGTCCGAGGGCGGCACGGGCTGGATTCCATATTTCCTGGAGCGGGTCGACCGCACCTACGAGATGCACTCGACCTGGACGCATCAGAACTTCGGCGGCAAGCTGCCCAGCGAGGTGTTCCGTGAGCACTTCCTGACCTGCTTCATCTCCGATCCGGTCGGCGTGGCGTTGCGCGACAGGATCGGCATCGACAACATCAGTTGGGAAGCCGATTATCCACACAGCGACTCGATGTGGCCGGGAGCGCCCGAGGAACTGTGGGATGTGCTGACCGAGAACAACGTCCCCGACGACGAGATCAACAAGATGACGCATGAGAACGCCATGCGCTGGTACTCGTTCGATCCGTTCACCCACATCTCGCGGGAGCAGGCCACCGTCGGCGCTCTACGTAAAGCCGCTGAGGGCCACGATGTTTCGATTCAGGCGCTCAGTCACCACGAGCAGGGAACGCGCGGCGATGCGCTGCACGCGGCGGCCCGAGGCAACTCGGCTTCGGAGTAATTTCGCCGCCGACATAAACGAAAGGGCTGTTATCCCCCAGATAACAGCCCTTTCGTTGTTTTCGCGCACTACCGGAGCGTGTACCGCACCGGCAGGTGCTTGAGCCCGCCGACGAACGTGGTCGTGGTGTGCGCGGGAGAGCCGGCCAGCTCCATCGAATCCAGCCGTGGCACAAGCTCACTGAAGAAGCTGTTGATCTCCATGCGCGCCAGCGCCGCCCCGAGACAGAAGTGCACACCGTAGCCGAACGCCAGATGCTTGTTGGGATCGCGGCTGACGTCGAACCGGAACGGATCGGTGAACACTTCTTCGTCCCGGTTGCCGGACGGGTAGGCCAGGAGCACCGACTCCCCTGCTGCGATCGTGGTACCGCGCACCGTGGTGTCGACCGCGGCGGTGCGCATGAACGCCTTCACCGGCGTCACCCAACGGATCATCTCCTCGGTGGCCGTACCCATCAAGCCGGGATCGGCCTGCAATCGCGCCAACTGGTCAGGGTTTTCGATCAGGGCCTGCATACCGCCGGAGATCGTGGCACTCGTGGTGTCGTGTCCGGCGGCCGCCACGATCGCATAGTAGGACACCGTCTCGATGTCGTTGAGCGGCTCACCGTCGATGCGGGCGTTGGCAATTGCCGATGCCAGGTCGTCGGTGGGGTTCTCCCGCCGCGAGGCGGTCAGCGCGGTGAAGTACTGGAACATCTCCAGCAGGGCGGACATGGTGTCCCCGGAGTCGCGCTGGTATTCGTCATCGTCGCTGCCGAACAGCTCCTGCGTCAGCTTCAGCATCAGCGGGAAGTCGGCCTCGGGCACCCCGAGCAGGGACATGATCACGTACAGCGGATAGTTGACCGCCACTTCCTGGACGAAGTCGCATTCGCCACCGGCGGCCAGCATCTTGTCCACGTGGATCTTGGCCAGCTCGTCGACGCGTACCTTCAACGCCCGCATGGCTTTCGGGCGGAACCAGTCCGCCCCGATGGCCCGCATCACGCGGTGCTCGGGGTCATCCATGTGGATCAGGGTGCGCACCCCGACGGCAGCCTGGTTGTCGTCGTTCTCGGACGTCATCAGGACAGGGCGGGGCGAGTTGGTGAACACGTCGTTGGCGCGCTCGATGTCCATGATGTCGTTGTACTTGGTGATGGCCCAGAACGGCTTGTAGCCGGGCACCTCAACCCAGGACACCGGGGCGTTGGCCCGCAGGTGGGCCAGGTCCGCATGGAAGGCCGCCTCGTCGGCATACGCCGACGGATTGGCGAACTTCTTGGCGACCTCGTCGATCGTGCGGACGGTCATACGTTGCTCCTCACTGGCGGGCATTCGCGAAACTCCTGCAGCACCGCGTTGACGGTTTCCGGGGACACAGCGGCGGGAAAGCCTGGCAGCACGCGGTCGATGACGCCGTCGCAACGGCGCCGCAATGCCGCGGCCAGTTCGGGGATCGGCGCGACCACGGCGAACGTGTCGAGCACCTCGTCGTCGATGAGCTCGCCCATCGCGTCCCACTGGCCGGCCAACGACAGCCGGTGCAGATCGGTGTGCAGGTCACCCCACCCGTGCAGCTCGAGGACTTTGCGGTACGCCGGTGTCGAACCGTAGAACGCGAGCTGTTTGCGGGTGGCGACCGACGCCGCGGCCATCTCCTGTTCGTCGGCGCCGGTGACGACGAAGACCGGGCAGGACAGCTCGAAGTCACCACGGTCGCGCCCGCTGCGGTCCATGCCGCGCTGCAACGCGACCGCGGTCACCTCGTCCAGATAGCGCCGCGTGGTGAACGCGTGCGCCAGCAGCCCGTCGGCCACCTCACCGCACACCTCGGTCATCAGTTCACCGACGGCGGCGAGGAACACCTTGGGGAACGGCAGCGTCGACGGTTCTGGGGTGAACATCGGCGTCATAATCTTGTGGGTGTAGAACTCGCCCTCGAACCTCAACTTGGTGCCGTCGCGCCAACATTCCCAAATCGCCTGCAGCGCTTCGATGTACTCGCGCATCCGGCGCGCCGGGTGACTCCACGGCATGCTGAAACGCTTCTCGATGTGCGGCTGGATCTGGGTGCCCAGGCCAAGGATGAAGCGTCCACCCGAATAGGTCTGCAGATCCCAACCCAGCTGAGCCATGGTCATGGGATTGCGGGCGAAAGCCACCGCGATGCTGGTGCCGATCTGGATCCGTTCGGTGTGCTCGGCTGCGAGTGCGAGTGGCAGGAACGGGTCGTGATTGATCTCGCCCGTCCAGCACCCGTCGTAACCGCTCGCCTCGATCTCGCGTGCAAGGCCCGGGACATCGGCCATCCGACTGGGGACGCCTCGATCGATCTTGACGTCGCGGGGAACCGGGTCACTCATCGCCTGTACGCGCCTTTGCCACCGTGTCCGACCATGTGCAACCCGATCACCTCATCGACGCTACAGTAAGCAATTCAGTATGGTCAACGGCGGTACGCTGAGGCCCCTAGGGCACTGCGCGACGAGTGAGGACAGTGGCATGACAAGGACGCCGGCATGACGAACGACCCGGAGTGGAAGGCAACGCTCGAGGACCTGGCTCGTCGACGCGAGCACACCCACGGCATGGGTGGTCCCGAGCGGTTGGCCAAGCACCACGGCAAGGGCAAGCTCGACGCCCGTGCGCGGATCGCGCGGCTGCTGGATCCCGGCACTTTTCAGGAGTTCGGGACGCTGGTCGGGGGCGACATCGCCGCCGATGGCCTCGTCGCCGGCGCTGGCCGCATCGACGGCACACCGGTGATGGTGGGCGCCGAGGACTTCACCACGCTGGCCGGCAGTATCGGCCCGGGCGGAAACGCCAAACGGTATCGGCTCGCCGAGTTGGCCTTGCGCAACAAGATTCCACTCGTGATGTTGTTGGAGGGAGCGGGTTTCCGCCCCAGCGGTGAGCATTACGGACGTACCCCGACCGATCTGATCGCCCAGGCGAAATGCTCGGGAAAGGTGCCCACCGTATCGGCGATCCTCGGCCCGTCCGCCGGCCACGGTGCCCTGGTGGCCCCGGTGTGCGACTTCAGCATCATGAGCCATCAAGGAGCGATCTTCACCGCCGGTCCCCCGGTGGTGAAAGAGTCCACCGGAGAGGACATTTCGAAGGAGGATCTCGGCGGCCCGAGCGTGGCACTGGCCAGCGGCGTGATCCACAACTACGCCGAGGACGACGAGACGGTCATCGACGACATCCGGCGCTACCTGTCGTATTTCCCGTCCAGCGCATGGTCGTACCCGCCGACGCGGCTTGCCGACGACACCGCAGACCCGAGACCCACCCCGGAGATTCTCGATATCGTGTCCCGCGACAACCGCCAGATCTACGACATGCGCGCCGTGATCGACGAGATCTTCGACCGGCCAGACTGGTTCGAGGTACAACCGAAATTCGGCCGCGCGATCATCTGTGCGCTGGCCCATCTGGGCGGCTATCCGGTCGCGGTGGTGGCCAACCAGCCACAGGTGATGGCCGGTTCGATCGATGCCGATGCCGCCGACAAGGCAGCGCATTTCATCACCGTGGCCGACTCGTTCCACCTGCCGATCGTGTTCCTCGCCGACAATCCCGGCATGCTGCCGGGCAGCCAGTCCGAACGCAGCGGCGTGCTGCGCAGCGGGGCGCGGATGTTCGCCGCCCAGACCGCCGCCACCACCCTCAAACTGCACGTGACGTTGCGCAAGGCATTCGGCTTCGGCTCGATGGTCATGTCGCTGCTGGGTTTCGACGACCAGGTGGCCACGTTCGCCTATCCCGGCGCGACCATGGGGGCGATGGGTGCGGCGGCGCTCAGCGCCGCCACCCATGCCGGCGAGGATTACACCGAGGTGCTCAAGCGGATGGAACTCGAGGCATCGTTCCGGTCGGCAGGCCACCTCGGCTTCGACGAGCTCATCTCCCCGGAGGAGACGCGGAACGCCCTGTTGGTCACCCTGCAGCACGGCATCTTCAGCCGTCAGGCAGTCGCCGAACCGGTGTCCCGCACCCTGATCACGCCATAACCCCTACCGGCGAGCAGTCCCCCGCTTGCGGGAGACCGCTCGCCGGGTCACTCCTTGGTGGCCCGGTACTCGGTGACGATCGGCTCGAGCTCGTCGGGGGTGGCCCCGTGCATGATCACGGCGTCGGCACCGTAGTCGAACTCCTTGCGGATGCGGTCCACGCATTGGCTCGCCGATCCGGTGGCCGACGGCTCCAACCACTCGTCGGGGATCAGCGTGGCGATGTGCTCGATCTGCTCGGCACTGGCCTTGTGGTCGATGCCGCCCGGTATCGAGGTGACGACGGAGTCTTCCCGGAAGCGTTGCAGCACGGCCGGATCCCAGCCGTTGGTGCTCACCAACAGGTCGCCATAGCCCTGTAGGTAGGTGGCGAGCCGGGCCACGGTCTTCTTCAGTCGCAGTTCCTCGGGCAGGTGATCACCCACGGTGGCGAAGCACGACCACACCCGCACACTGTCGGGGTCGCGGCCGGCCTGCTCGGCGGCTTCTTTGACGGTCTTGACCGCGCGTTGCAGCGTCTCGGGGGTGAAGTAGGTGTGCAGGATGACGTCGTCGAACTCCCGCCCACCCAGCGCCAGGGTCTGCGGGCCGAAGGCCACGATTGCCAACCGGATGTCCTCGTTGAAGTCGGGATCGAGGAACAGCACCTGATACTTGCCGATCGGGCCGTCGTGATTGAACACCACCTCGCCGTGCCACAACTTGCGCATGACCTGGGCGAAGTCCTCCATCTGAGCGGTGGTCACCGCGGGAACCCCGAACGCGTTGTACATGGCCGCCACGCCGCGCCCGATGCCCAAGGTGAATCGGCCCCGGGACAACCGGTGCATCGTGGTGGCCCACGATCCGGTGATCAGGGGGTGGCGGGTGTTGTGATTGGTCGCCGCCGTCGCGATCTGCATCCGATCGGTCACCGCGCAGGCCGCGCCGACGAGCGACGAGGCTTCCTTGACGTTCCACCGCTCCGAGATGAATGCGGTGCCGAAGCCGAGTTCCTCGCCGCGGCGTGCCTCATCCATCAACGTCGCCGGGCCTTCACCGCCGGCACCGGCCAGCAGGTAGTAGCCGAGTTCGTCCAGGAATCGGTCGGTCATTTCGGCTCCTCGCGCAAGCGCTCGTCGGTCATGCCCAAACTCCTTGTTTGTAACCACAGTTCCACACCTCGGTGATGCGGCCGTCGACCACCCGGAAGATCTCCATGCTGCTGACCGTCATGGCGTTACCGTCGGGGAACGTCATCGGGGATTCGTACACGATCGCCACATGCTCGCCGTCGTCACCGGCGACGACCAGGTTGAGGTCGAACCGGATCGTCTCGAACATCGCCCAGTGATCGATCACCCTGTTCACCGCCTCTTCGTGGGTGAGCACCTTCGCCTCGCCCACATCGTGGCGGATGACGTTCTCTCCCAACAGTTCATCGGCAAGGGCGAAGTCCTTCTCGTTCCAGACCACCCAGTTGTACTGTTCGACGACTTCCCGCGCAGTGCGAACGGTCACGCAAAGACCTCCAGGGCGTTGATGTCTTCGATCGCCGCGACGGCCCGGTCGATGAGCGTCAGGCACAGCTGCCGGGACCGCTCAGGCGCCACATCCCAGGTGAGCAGGGCGACCACCGGCATGTACAGCAGCAGCGCGGTCGCGAAACGGTAATGCCGCCACGCCTCGTCGAACGTGTACCCGGCAACTTGACTGACGTACTCACGCAGCAGCTCCTCGTCCCGACCGTGACGCACCTCGGTCGGCAGACCCTGGCTGACCAGATACGCGATATCGGCCGCACCCGCACCGCGGACCGACAGCTGGAAGTCGACCACCTTGAGCGCATCCTCGTGAAAGAACATGTTGTCAGCGCGGATGTCTCCGTGCAGCAACATGTTCCGTTCTGACAGAGCGGAGAGTGCGGTGGGCGCGAGATCGGCGAATCGTTCGGCGAACGTGGCGACCGCCGCAGGCACCTGCTGACGGGTATGGTCCCGGTAGAGCTGCCAACCAGGAGCAAAAGCGGGCAGGAACAGGTCCCGGGTCAACGTGCTGTCAATGCTCGGGAACTCCTGCAGTACAGCCTCATCGACACCGGCCGACCAGGTGTGTAGGCCGGCCAGCTGCTGAATGCAGAGTTGGGCGCGCGGTAGCGACAGCCCGGCCAGGTGGTCGGCGTTCTCCCAGTCCCGTAGATCTTCGAGCACGAGCACGAAGTCGGGTCCCGACATCCGCGCGACGTGGCAGTGCGGTGTTGCGATGGGCGCATCTGGCGCGACATGCCGGTAGAAGTACAGCTCACGTTGGTAGCCGCCGAGCATCTCCATCCCGCCCCGCGCCAGGGAGTCGGCGGGCAGTTTGACGATCAAAGTCTCAGGGACATCATCGGATCCGTTCAGATGAATCCGATACAACGCCGCGGAGAAGCCGGTGTCCAGCGCGATCCGCTCGGCCCGCACCGCCGTCACCTTCGTGCCCAGCGCCTCGGTCAACCAGGACGCGGTCACCTCCTCGATGCCCATGGGCACCGGTCCGGAAACCGGCACTGCGACTGATGTCATCATCGACCTCCGCACACAAATTTGACGCTGAACAACTAAGTTAGTTGTCGACCGTCTAATATGCAAGGGTGCCGTCCCCCGCCCAGGGCCTCACCCAGCCGGAGCGCGTGGAACAGTCCTCGCGCCGGCTGCTGCAGGCTGCCGCTGAGTTGATTGTCGAAAAGGGCTGGGAAGCAACGACTGCCGCCGAGATCGGACGGCGGGCGGGATATAGCCGAGCCATGGTGCATGCCCGCTACGGCAGCAAGGATGCCATCCTCGATGCCTTCCAGGATGTGTACGTGACACGGCTGAACCCCGATCCCGAGCCGGGCGCCACCGGGCTGCAGCAGGTGCTCGCGCATTTCGACCGCGTGCAGGAAATTCATGCCGAGGATGCCGCGGTGACCAGGGCCATGTTCGTGTCGGCATTCGAAGCGGTGAAGACCACGTCACCGCTGCGCGACGGCGTCCGCACCCAGTTGGCCGGGGCAGCCGTCAAGATCGAAGCCGGTCTGCGCGCCGGTATCGCCGATGGTTCCCTCCGGCCCGACATCGACGTCGACATCGCGTTGCGGGACATCACCGGATCCATCTTCGGGATCGCCTTCCAGTGGGTGGTCCTACCCGAGGACCACGATCTCGGCCACGAGATCAACTGCGTGCGAACCCGGATCACGTCAAGCTACGGTCGTTAAGAACCGCGCCGTCGCATCCTGAACCGCACCGGAGAACAGGTGCCCGACATGGCTGCCGTCGTGCCAGTGGAGCTCGCCGCCCCATTGCTCGTGCATCGCCAGGGCCGAACTGCGCATCGCCATCCGGTCATGCCAGGCGCCCACGATCAGACGTCGCTCGGCACACGGTCGGGTACGCAGCGGGTCGATCACGGAGGTCATCGCGGCCACCGTCGCTGACTGCAGCTGGTGCGCCGATTGCTGGCCCGCCGATCCCCAACGTCCCAGGTGCATGCCGATCATCGTGTTGAGGCCGAGGATCGGCGTGTAGAGGGCCACCGCGTCGACCCGAGCGTCGAGATGCGACACCAGCGCCGCCACCGCGCTGCCCAGTGACAAGCCCGCCACCGCGATCGAGGATGCCTGCGGTTCGAGCCAACCGATCAGAGCCCGTACCTCCGACACCGCTCGCATCATGCCGGCCACGTTGGCCAGCGGATCCCGAGCCGGGTACTCCGGCCAGGACCGGCGCCGCGGCCCGTGTCCCGGCTGCACGGGTAAGGCGACGTTGAAGCCGAGGTCGCTCAGGCGGCGCACCCGGGCGACGAGGAGGTCCATGGGATCGCCCTGACCCGCCCCGTGCACCCAGATCAGCCATGGCCGCGCGTCGTCTCCGCACCGGTACAGCCGGGCCCTTGCCGTGCCAACGCCGCCGTGCCCGTCGGCCAGCACCGAGGCGGGCAGTGCGGGTTCGTGGTCGAAGACGAGCTCCTCGAACGTCAGCGCGCCGAATCTGCGTGGCCGGATGTGTTTGACCTGCAGAGCATCTGGCGGCGGGTGCGCGGCGTCGATACCAAGTACGCCCAGTTCGTCGGCTGCCCACTGGTATTCACCCAATGGGCGCGGAAGCTGCGGCGGTGGACCGGTCAGCGTCATACCGGTGACGACGAGCTCGTCAAGGGTGACCTCACCGAGTTGACGCAGACCGGTGACCGACAATGGGTTCCATTGCCCGGCGAGCGCACCCACCGAGCGCGGCACCACGCCTCCGAGCTCCCACGCGATCCGGACCGCCCTATGCAATGGTGAATCCCGTGTACCCGTCGGCGGCTATCTGGTCACAGCGGCGCCGGTATTCGGGGATGCCCGCGGTGTAGCCGAGATACATCCGCTTCTTGCCGGGCACGTTGCCGCCGTTGTACCAGGAGTTGCAGCTCGGGTCCATCAGCACCGTGGGTTCCACCAGCGCCGTGGTGTGCTCGACCCAGTCGACCTGCGCCTGCGGCGTCGCCTCGATGGTCCGGCGCCCAGCGGACCTCAGGTACCCGATGCAGTCCGCGATCCACTCCACATGCTGTTCCAGGGCTGCCACGAAGTTCGTTGCCGCCGAGGGACTTCCCGGTCCCTGGATGGTGAACAGGTTCGGGAAGCCGGCCACCGCCACGCCCAGATAGGACAGCGCGCCCTCCTTGGACCAGTACTCCCCCAGCACCATGCCGTCGCGGCCCTGCACGTCGATCCGGCTCAACGCGCCGGTCATGGCGTCGAATCCCGTGGCATACACGATCACATCGAGGTCGAAGTCACCTTGTTCGGTGGAGATCCCGGTCTCCGTCACCTCACGGATGGCGCCCTGGCGCAGATCGACCAGCGTGACGTTGTCCCGGTTGTACGTCTCGTAGTAGCCCTGATCGATGATGGGCCGCTTGCACGCGAACGGGTGGCTCGGTGTCAGCGACGCCGCGGTCTGCGGATCTGAGACGATGCGGGCCACGGCTTGGCCGTAGAGTTCGGTGGCCATCCGGTTGGCGTCGATGTCGAAGAAGACATCGCCCCAATTGAGCGCGCCCATCACGCCGTTTTCCTCGACCGCGCGTCGTTTCTCCTCGGGTGAAGCGGCTTTCACCGGCGGCCGCACCAGCATCTCGAGCAGCACCGAGAACGCACTGAGCCGCGCCGCCCCGACCGGGTGTTCCCGCTGCGCAGCGCGGATGGCCGCATAGTCAGCCTTGAGCGCATCGAGTTCCCCCGGTTCGAAGGACCGAACCTGCCACGGCAGAGTGAACGCCGGGGACCGCTGGAGCACCGTGAGATGTTCGCACTGCCCCGCCACCACCGGGATGAGCTGTACCCCGGTGGAGCCGGTGCCGATCACCCCGACGCGCTTGCCGGCGAGGTCGACACCCTCGCGCGGCCAGTGACTCGTGTACAGCGAGGTGCCGGTGAAGCGGCCCATTCCGGGGATGTCGGGTTCCAGTGGCACCGAAAGGATTCCGGTGGCTGCGACCACGAACGGTGTGCGCAGCGCCTGGCCGTCGGCAGTGGTGACCGTCCAGTGCGAGGTACCTTCGTCGAAGGTCATCGCCACGACCTCGGTACCGAAGGCGATGTCGCGGCGAAGGTCCAGCCGGTCGGCGACGAAGTTCAGATATGCCTCGATCTCGGGCTGGGCGGGCATCGTCTCCGTCCAGACCCACTCCTGCTGGATCTCATCGCTGAAGCTGTAGGAGTATTCGATGCTCTCGATGTCGCAGCGGGCACCCGGGTACCGGTTGACCAGCCAGGTGCCGCCGACGTCATCGGCCTTCTCCAGGACCCGCACCCGCAGGCCCTGTTCTCGCAGCCGATGCAGCGCGTACAGCCCGGAGAATCCGGCGCCGACGACGATCGCATCGAAATCGGTGGCGCTCACAGATCGATGACCTTTTCGTTGCGGCTCTTCCGGTCGACGTAGAACTGTGCTGCCCGGCCGATCGATTCAGCGGTAGGAGCGGGTTCCCAACCCAGATCGCGGGTGGCCTTGCCGTGGTCGGCCGGCGAGGTCAGCCACATCAGCCGCGCCGCCGTGAGGTTCATCGGGAAATCGGTGCCGAACAATCGATTCGACAAACCGGCCAACCACCCGAAGGCATACAGGGGAGCCATGGGAATTCCGAATCTGGGCGGTCGGGCACCGACCGCTTGCGCGGCCGCGGTGAACATCTCCCGCTGCGACATATACCTTTCGGAGACGATGTAGCGCTCACCGATCCGGCCCCGGTCCGCGGCCCGAATGAGGGCATCGGCTGCGTCATCTATCCCGACCACCTCCGAACCCGCGCCTCTGACATAGACCGGTAGCTGTCCGAACGCTGCCATTGCGACGAGCGCGCCCTGCCTGGGCTGCCAGTCGGGCGGACCGTACGGATTGGACACGCACATCGCGACGGCCGGCAGTCCGCGCTCGCGCGCATATGACAGCACCAGATCTTCGGCCTGACGGCGGGATTCGATGTAGGGCCCGCCCTTGCCTCCCCAGTTGAACGGGGTGTCCTCGTCGACGGTTGCCCCGTCGTCACCGACGGCGATCGTCCCGATGGTGCTGAGGAACACGAAACGCTGCAGGTCCGCATTCACCGCGACGTCGAGGACATTGCGCAGGCCCTCGACATTGGTGTTGAAAAGCGGCGTGGGATCGGCCAGATGGGCGCGAGTGTCAACGACGCAGTAGAAGACCACGTCGCGGTCGGCCATCGCAGCAGCCACCGCCTCGGTGTCGAAGATGTCTCCGTAGCAGCGCTCCACCTCGACGCCGTCGATACCCTTCGTCGAACTGCTCCGTCGCAGCAGTACCCGCACGTCGTCACCGCGCTCGACAAGCTGGCGGGTGACGCAGGCGCCCACGTTTCCGCTTGCGCCCATGACCAGTACTTTTCGCCGGCGATCCATCACCACTCCATCCCAATCGGCAATCAACGATCGATGTTACGGTAACGCTTTCAGTAGCGTCCCGAGAATGGGTCAGAAACGGGGAGATCGATGAAGTACACCCTGGAATACCCCAGCGAGCTGCCCACCGCACCTGACGATTTCCTGCAACCCGAGGTCATCCGTACGGTAGCTACCCAGGCTGAAGCGGCGGGTTTCTCGGCGATCGCGTTGAGCGAGCATCCGGCCCCCTCGGTCAAGTGGCGGAACAACGGCGGCCACAACACGCTCGACCCGATCGCCGCGCTGAGCTTCATGGCGGCAGCCACCTCGCAGATCCGGTTGATGACCAACCTGTACGTGCTGCCCTTCCGGAACCCGTACCTGTCAGCCAAGGCACTGGGCAGCCTGGACCTGATCTCCGGTGGCCGACTCATCGCCGGCGTCGGGGCGGGCTACCTGCGATCCGAGTTCTCGGCAGTGGGCGTGGACATCGACCGACGTGCCGGGCTGCTCGATGAAGCGTTGGCGGCTCTACGCTCCATCTGGGTTGATCCCGAAACACCGTTTTCCGGTCAGGATTTCGGCGCGGTCGGACCCGTCGCACTGCAGCGCACGGCTCAGCGTCCCCATCCCCCGCTCTGGATCGGCGGAAACGGCGCCGCCGCGATCCGGCGCGTGGTCGAGCACGGCAACGGATGGATGCCCATCATCGCCGCGGCAGGCATGGCTTCGACCATGCGCACCACTGCCATCGAAAATGCCGACCAGTTCGGCATCGCCGCACAACGCCTGCGTGACCGACTCGCCGACGCCGGCCGTGACCCGGCGTCCGTCGAGATCCAGGTCGTCTGCCCACATACCGATCTCGAGGAGGAAGCCTCACTGCGGCACGCACGCGAGGTTCTTGCCGAACTCGCCAGTCACGGCGCCACCTGGGCAGTCGTGCACGTGGACGGCAGTAGCCCGGAAGCTGCGCTCGACTACATCAAGGCATTCGGCGAGGCGATGAATCTTGTTGCCGAGCAGGGTGTCTCAAGTTCGCGTCTGTAGCGCCACGGCGATGCTCGGCCAGTTTTTTCGCCACAGCGTTACTCACGCGGACGACTCACCACCTACGCGGTCTTGAACTTCAACAAGGTCCGAGTCAGGTGCAGACTGGTGATCTGCCATGTGCCGTCACGCTTTTCGTAGGTCTCGTGGTAGTGGCCCGCGCCATGCAACTCACTGCCATCAGGGAAGAACAGCATGTCCTCCATCGCCCAGATGCCCGTCGCCGTGGTGTCGGAGGTCAACATGATCTCAGGCGTGTGGCAGTGGTGCACCGTCGCCGCGTGTTCGACGCCGCCCCACACCACGGGAAAGAACTCGTCGAAGCTCTTCAGCGGCGGGGCCGTCTGCGGATCGGCACCGCCGGTCGACACGGCCATGTCGAGCTTCACCACGACGTCGTCGACGAACAATCCCCGCCAGGCATCGATGTCCTTGGTGTCCAGGAACCTGCAGTAGCGGGCCTTGAGCTGCTTGATCGCCTCGATGTCGTCGGACAACGGGTCACCTCCTGTTGATTGCCGCGGACTATACGGTAAGCGGCTCGGTTGGCTCCGCCCGCTTGCGCCGGTCTCGACGCCACGGCTGCCGGTGAGCAAGTTTCACAACCCTGACGTCGATAACGGCGTCGATGCACGACGTCGCACCGATTCCCCACCGTCTGCTTCCCGTGCAGTAACCGCTACTGTAATGTCTTCCGTACGTATTGCGAGAGCAGTGAAAGCAGGAGGCAGCCGACCATGAAAGTGCCGTTCACCTGGAAGGTCACCGGCTGGTTCATGATCGGCTGGTCGGCCGAGTATGAGATCGGCGATGTGAAGGCGCTGAAGTACTTCGGTGAAGACCTCGCCGCCTACCGCGACGAGTCCGGCGAGCTGCATGTGCTGGAAGCCCACTGCAAGCATCTGGGTGCCCACATCGGTCACGGCGGCAAGGTCGTCGGCGACTGCGTCGAGTGTCCGTTCCACGGCTGGCGGTGGGGTCCCGAGGGCAACAACACCTACATCCCCTACCAACCGGACAAGCCCAACCGCGGCCTGCGGTTGCGCTCCTATCCCGTCAAGGAGCAGTACGGCTGCATCTTCATGTGGTACCAGCCCGAAGGCAAGGAACCGCAGTGGGAACTGCCCGACATCTTCCACAAGTTCCCGCAGTTCGAAACCGATCCGAATACGTACTACCGGCCCTACCCGGAGTTCTCCAGCCGGGCCGACGCTATCCCGGTCCATCCACAGATCGTGGCTGAGAATGGGCCCGACAGTTCACATTTCCGCTATGTCCACGGCGCGACGGTGACGCCGGTATGCCTGCACTGGGAGCATGTCGACGAGGAATGGCGGTTCCTGACCGGCTGGCCCGACGCCCGCAGCGACGATCCTGACAAGATGGCGCTGCGGATTCACAGCCACTTCTCGGGGCTCGGCTTCGCCATGAGCGCGTTCGAGGGTTCGTCCAACCACCGGTTGATCTTCGCCTGCACCCCGGTCGATGACGAGGTGTCGGACATGTTCTATTCGATCTGGTGGCCCAAGCTCCCCGGTGAGACGTCCGACATCCCGCCCGAGCAGGTGCGCAAGCAGGTCGAGAAGCAGTTCCTCAAGACAGTGTGGGAGGACTGCGATATCTGGCGCTACCAGAAGTACGTCGAGCATCCGCCGCTGGCCAAGATCGACGCGAAACCGTATATGGCCATGCGTAAGTGGGCCACACAGTTCTACGAAGTTCCCGCCGCCTCCGACGATCGGGCCGCGGCTCACACATGAGGCCCGATCTGAGAGAACTGGTCACACCCGAGCACACCGCTATCATCACCCAGGAATGCCAGGGTGCGGTGGTCGGTCCCGACGCGGGGTTGGCCGCCCTCGCCGACGAGGCGCGCCGGGAAGCGCTACCCAACATCGCCAGGCTGCTGCCTGCGGCGCGGGACGTCTCGGCCAGGGTGGTGCACTGTCTGGTGCAACGACGCCCGGACGGGCTGGGTTCCAACCACAACGCCAAGATCTTCGCCATCGGCCGCACCGGCGTCGGTATCCTGCCCGGCACCCCCGGGGCCACCCTATTGCCCGAGTTCGGCCCGGAGCCAGACGATCTCGTCCTGTCCCGCTGGCACGGCCTGGGACCGATGGGCGGTACCGACCTGGATGCCGTTCTTCGCAACCTCGGCGTGAGGACCATCGTGGCCGTCGGCGTCTCGGTGAACGTCGCGATCATCAACCTGGTGATGGACGCGGTCAACGCCGGGTACCGGGTCGTGCTGCCGCGCGATGCGGTGGCCGGCATTCCGACGGCCTACGCCGACGCGGTCATCGACAACACGTTGTCCCTACTCGCTACCGTCACCACAACCGAAGACCTGCTGCACGCCTGGCAGCGCTGACCGCCCAAGAGGAGAAGCCCGTGCAGTTCACCGTTCCGGCCGTCGCGGAGGCCGTCGCCACCGCCATCGGAGATCGTCCGCTGATCGTCCAGGGCGAGCGGCGGTTCACCTACCGCCAGATCGTGGACCGCTCGAATCGCCTGGCGGCGTTCCTGCATTCGCGCGGTTTGGGCGCACAGACCGAACGTGGCGCACTGGCCGGTCACGAGGTGGGCCAGGATCTGCTCGGGATCTACGCCTACAACGGACCCGAGTTCGTCGAATCCCTGCTCGGCTCCTTCCGCGCCCGGGTCGCCCCGTTCAATGTCAACTACCGCTACGTCAAGAACGAACTGCAGTACCTGCTGGCCGACTCCGGTGCATCCGCGCTGGTGTACCACTCGGCGTTCGCACCGCGGGTGGCCGAGGTCCTGCCGGACCTGCCGGCACTGCGGGTGCTGATCCAGATCGCCGACGGCTCCGGCAACGAGCTGCTCGACGGCGCAGTGGATTACGACTCGATCGTCGCCGAGGATGCTGCGACAGAGGCACCCGTCGAGCCTTGCCCGGACGACCTCTACGTGCTCTACACCGGCGGTACAACCGGAATGCCCAAAGGCGTGTTGTGGCGTCAGCACGACATTTTCATGACCGCATTCGGCGGACGCAACATGGTGACCGGCGAGAGAGCGCAGTCCGTCGAGGAGATCGTCGGGCGTGCAGTCGACAATCCGGGTACCAAGCTGATGATCCTGCCGCCGCTGATCCACGGTGCAGCCCAGTGGGCCGCGATGACCGCGATCACCACGGGTCAGACGCTGGTCTTTCCCGGCGTGGTGGATCGTTTCGACGCCGACGACGTGGTGCGCACCATCGAACGCGAGCAGGTGCTGGTGGCGACGGTGGTGGGTGACGCGATGGCCCGCCCCCTGCTGGACGCGATCAAGTCAGGGGCCGCGGACGTGTCATCCCTGTCTGTCGTGGCCAACGGTGGTGCGCAGCTGACCCCTTACGTCAAGCAGCAACTCATCGACGCCAAGGCCAATCTCATCGTCGTCGACGGCGTGGGCTCGTCGGAGACGGGTGCCCAGATGAGCCACATGTCGGCCCCTGGCGCGGTGTCGACCGGCACCTTCAACGCCGGACCCGATACCTGTGTGGTGACCGAGGATTTCACCGCTGTCCTGCCTGCCGGACACGACGGGCTGGGCTGGCTGGCGCAGCGCGGGTTCGTGCCGCTCGGATACAAGGGCGACGCCGCCAAGACAGCGGCGACCTTCCCGGTGATCGAGGGCGTGCGTTATGCGACGCCGGGCGATCGGGCCCGCCATCTGGACAGCGGCGCGATCGAGTTGCTCGGCCGCGATTCGGTGACCATCAACTCCGGGGGCGAGAAGATCTTCGCCGAGGAGGTCGAATCCGCGATCGCCTCGCACCCGGCGGTGCGCGACGTGGTCGTCACCGGGCGTCCCAGTGAACGTTGGGGACAGGAAGTGGTCGCCATCGTCTGTTTGGCCGAGGAGGCGTTGGCGGACGGACCCGTAGCAGCCGACGAGTTGATCCGGCACGCCGAATCCTCGATCGCCCGCTACAAGCTGCCCAAAGCCGTGGTGTTCCGCCCGGTCATCGAACGCAGCCCCGCCGGCAAGGCCGACTACCGATGGGCGCGCGAGCAGGCGGTCAGCGAAACTTCTTGAGCCGAGCGGCGGTTCGGCTACGGGCCCGCCGCAGCATGAGTTCGGTGCTGACCCGCATCGAGGTGGTGAACGGCTTGGCCGCCTGACCCGTGACACTGAACGGTAGGTCGTTGCCCACCACCGAACGGTAGTGGCTGAACGTATCGAAGCCGGCCTTACCGTGATAGGCGCCCGTCCCGCTGCGTCCGACTCCGCCGAACGGCGCGTCGGACGGGATCATGTGCGCGGCAAAGTCGTTGCGGGCAACCCCGCCGCTGCGGGTACGGCTCACGAAATGCCGGAAGTCGGCATCGTCCGGACCGAACCAGTAGGCCACCAACGGTGATGGGTTGGTGTTGATGTGGTCGACGGCCTCGTCGAGTGCGGAGTATCCGCGCACCACCAGTACCGGCCCGAACACCTCTTCGCTCGCGATCCGCATCCGGTCGTCGACGTCACGCACGATGGTCGGGGCGATCTTGCGCGAGCCCGGATCGGGCAGCACCTCGCCAGCGGGCACGACGGAGTCGATCCGGGCTCCCTGGGCGCGGGCGTCGGCGATCAACCCGACAACCCGGTCGAAGTTGGCCTGGTTCACCGACGAGCAGTAGTCGGGATTGCCGACGATGCTGGGGAACAGATTGGTCAACGTTTTCCGTGCCACCTCGACGAACCGGTCCACCTGCGCATCGGGCACGAAGACGTAGTCCGGGCACACGCACACCTGACCACCATTGACCATGCGCGCCTGGGCGATTCGGCTTGCGGCCCGTTCCAGATCTGCGCCGGGGGCCACGACCACCGGGTTCTTGCCGCCCAGCTCAAGCGTGACGGGAACCAGGTTGTCCGAGGCGGCCCGGGCGACCAGTTTCCCGATCGAAGGCGAACCGGTGAAGAACAGGTGGTCGAACGGCAGGCCGGCGAACGCCGCGGCCACTTCCGGCCCGCCGGTGACCACCTGCAGTTCAGTCGTGTCGAAGTACTTCGGCGCGGTGGTCGCCATCAGTTCGGCGGTGCGCGGAGTGACCTCGGACATCTTGATCATCACCCGATTGCCCGCGGCGAATGCCGCAGCCGCCGGCAACACTGTCAGCTGGATCGGGAAATTCCACGGTCCGATCACCCCGACCACACCGAGTGGGCTGGGCAGCACCTCGGCGCGCAGGCCCGCGAAGCGCGTCGCCCGAAGCAGCTTCGTCGCGCGCATCCACTGTGGCACATGGGCCCTGGTGTGTTCGATGACCGAGAGCATGCCGAGGATCTCGGAGAGAAACGCCGCCGACCGTGACCTCGACCCGTAGTCGGCAGCAGTGGCAGCGACGAAATCCTCGGAGTTGTCCAGGACCATCGCGAGCAACCGGTCGATGCGGTTGCGGCGCAACGCGACATCGGGCGGACCGTCGGCGATGAATGACCGGCGCTGGGCCGCCAGCAACTCGTCCAGGTCGTCGCGCTGCGACTGCACTGCCGCACGCTCCTCGATCGCGCTCATCGAATCCGTCTCCTCGCCAGGCACGCATGACATCTCCCGGAGATGCTTCCGGGAAGGCTAACGGTAGCACTCCACCGACAGGCCGAAGACGATTGTCCAACCAGCCCGAATTGTTTACAGTCATGCTTACTGTCGTTCATTCGGTGAAGGGTTGGGGCATGTCAGAAACCGCACGCAGAGTCGTCGTCGTCGGAGCCGGATCCGGGATCGGAGCGGCAACCGCGGCGCACTTCTTCGAGCGCGGCGACCACGTGCTCGCGGTGGATCTGCGCGCAGGTGACACCCCGGCTTCCGAACACGCCACCTGCGACCTCCGCGACGCCGCCGACATCACCCGACTACTGGGCGAGATCGGTGACGGCTGGGACCTGCTCGCGCATGTCGCGGGCGTGCCGGGTACCGCGCCGGCCGCCGACGTTCTGAAGGTCAACTATCTCGGCACGCGACTGATGACCGAAGGGATGCTGCCGCTGTTGCGCCCCGGCGGCTCGATCGTCACTGTTGCGTCAACCGCGGCACTGGGCTGGCAGCAGCGCATCGACATCCTCGACGGACTTCTCGAGCTCACCGACGGCGACTCGGTGGCGCAATGGCAGACCGGGCAGGATCCGGATTTTCCCGTCTACACCACCTCCAAGCAGGCCGCGATCCTGTTCGTCAAGCGAGTGGCCGGCCCGGCCTGGAGCAAGTACGGGGTCCGAGTCAACACGGTCAGCCCGGGCCCGGTCGAGACACCGATCCTGTCCGACTTCGAGCAGACCATGGGCAAGGACGTCCTGGACCTGGTGCGGGCCACCGTGGGCCGGCACGCCACCGTGGACGACGTGGTTCCACTGATCGCCTTCCTCGCCTCCTCCGAGGCACGTTGGATCAATGGTCAGGACATCCAGGTCGACGCCGGCTTCATCGCCGCGATGAGCAACGGGGCTCCGATCACACTCTGAACGCCACACAGATTCAGTTACTGTAAGATTTACAGTAATATGCATCAGAGTGATCGGTCGACGCCGACAGGTGGAGTGAGCTGTGGATAGTCAAGTGCAGGACGTCGCGGGCGAGGAATCGGTCGTCGACACGGCCACCCTGCTGCGCGATCCGTACCCGATCTTCGCGCGGCACCGGGCCAAGCACGGCGTGTTCCGCGGTTCGGTGATGGACTGGTCCAAGACGCCGGAATCCCTTCTGCCGGAACATCAATTCGCCGCGGTGTCGTTCGACGCCGTCAACACCGTGTTCCGGGACAGCAAGTCCTTCAACTCGAAGATCTACGACAACACCATCGGGCTGTTCATCGGCCCCACCATCCTGGCCATGGAGGGCAAGACCCACCGCGAGCATCGCAACCTGGTCTCGGCGGCGTTCAAGTCACGCTCGCTGCAGCGTTGGGAACCAGAGATCGTCCGCCCGATCTGCGAGGCGCTGGTCGACGAGTTCATCGAATCCGGCAGCGCTGATCTGGTGCGCGACTTCACCTTCGAATTCCCCACCCGGGTGATCTCCAAATTGCTCGGACTGCCCGAGGACGACCTGCCCTGGTTCCGGCAGCGCGCCGTCGAGCTGATCAGCTACACCGTGAAGTACAAGCGCGCGTTCGAAGCCTCCGCGGCCCTGAAAGACTATTTCCTGAACCAGATCGAGCTGCGCCGGTCCGAGCCCACCGACGACATCATCGGCGACCTGGTCACCGCGGAGATCGACGGCGAGAAGCTGACCGACGAGGCGATCTACTCGTTCCTGCGGTTGCTCCTGCCGGCCGGGCTGGAGACCACCTACCGGTCCTCGGGCAATCTGATCTACCTGCTGCTCACCCACCCTGAACAGTTCGCGGCGGTGCAGGCCGACCACGAGTTGATCGGCCAGGCCATCGAGGAGGGGCTGCGCTATGAAACCCCGCTCACCACAGTGCAACGGTCGACCACCCAGGACACCGAACTCGAGGGTGTGACACTGCCCGCCGGCGCGGTGATCGACGTCTGCATCGGGTCGGCCAACCGCGACGAGAACCGCTGGGAGCGGCCCGAGGAGTTCGACATCTTCCGGAAGCGGGTGCCGCACATCACCTTTGCCGCCGGCGAGCACACCTGCATGGGGCTGCACCTGGCCCGGATGGAAACCCGGGTGGCCATGGAGAGCCTGCTGTCGCGGGTGCACAAGCTCGAGCTGGTCACCGACGACGATCCGCACATCTTCGGTCAGCCGTTCCGCTCCCCCACTGCCATTCCTGTCACGTTCGAGCCGATCCGCTAGAGGGGTTGCTGCCATGGTCAGGCCCGCGGGCACCAGCGGTCGCCGGCGCCGCGAACGCGGGTCGATCAGTGTCGACGAAATCGTCCGCGGGGCATTCGAGATCGCCGGCGAGGTATCGATCGACAACCTCAGCATGCCGCAGCTGGCCCGCCATCTCGATGTGGGTGTCACGAGCATCTACTGGTACTTCCGCCGCAAGGATGAGCTGCTCGATGCGATGACCGAACGCGTCCTGATCGAATACGACATGAGTGTGTTGTCCATCGAGGGCCGCACCTGGCGGGAATCCCTGCGCACGCACGCCCACCGCATGCGCGAGATGTTCACGGCCAATCCGATTGTGTGCGACCTGATCCTGATCCGAGGCACCCGCGGCATTCCCGCGGCGCGCACCGCACTGGAGAAGATCGAACAACCGGTGGCCGCCCTGGTGGCAGCCGGGCTCACCGCCAGACAGGCCTTCGACACCTACACCGCCATATCGGTGCTGGTGCGCAGTTCGGCTGTGCTGCAACGGCTACAGAACCGCACCGACGAGGTCCAGTTCCCCCGCGAGTACTGGGAACAGGTGATCGACGCCGAGTCGATGCCGCTGATCGCCTCGATCCCCGGACGGGGCTACCGGATCGGCATGGCCGACGATGGGAACTTCGACCATATTCTCGACAGCATCCTCGATCGCGCCGAGACCCTGAGCGTCACCGCCGCCCAGGGCTGACGGTCCATCGGCGAGCGGGAAGTTACTGCCGGGGCAGCCGCCAGCCAATGGTCTTTGTCTCGGTGTACTGCGCGAACCCCTCGATGCCGCACTGTCTTCCGACACCACTGTTCTTGTACCCGCCGAATGGGGCGTCGGCGCCGTAGTACATGCCACCGTTCACGCCGATGGCCCCGGTACGGATCCGCCGGGCGATCGCCATCCCGCGCTCGGGTGACCCCGACATGACCGCGCCGGCCAGTCCGAACGCACTGTCGTTGGCGATCCGTACCGCCTCGTCGTCATCGTCGAACGGCAGCATCACCAGTACCGGTCCGAACACCTCGTCCTGGGCGATCGCCGAGCCCGGGTCGGCCCCGACGATCACGGTGGGTGCGACGAAGTGCCCGTCGCGCAGGTGATCTGCCAGCCCGGCGGGTTCGCCTCCACCCACCACGATCTCGGCGCCGTCATGGCGGGCGCCCTCGATCGCGTCAAGCACGCGTTGCTTGGCCGCGGCGGTGATCAGCGGACCGACCAACGTCGTCGGCAGCGCCGGGTCGCCCACCGGGACCGCACCGAATGCCATCGTCACGTTCGCGACCGCCTCGTCGAACAGGCTGCGGTGCACCAGCATCCGGGTGTTGGCCGCACAGGCCTGCCCGGCATGCACGCACGCCCCGATGGCGCCGGGGATGATGTGGCCGGGCTTGGCGTCGTCGAGCACGATCATCGCCGACTTGCCACCGAGTTCGAGGAAGGTGCGCTTCATGGTGTCGGCGCCGACCCGCATCAGATGCCTGCCGACAGCCGTCGACCCGGTGAACGACACCATGTCGACACGAGGATCGGTGCCCAACAGTCCGGCCACCTCGTTGGACGGTGTCGGCACCACGTTGAGGACACCGGGCGGCATGTCGGTGCGCTCGGCGATCAGCCGGCCCAGCCGGGTGGCATTCCACGGCGTGTTCGGATCGGGTTTGAGCACGACAGTGTTGCCTGCGGCCAGCGCGGGCCCGAGCTTGTTGAGGATCACCTCGATCGGGAAGTTCGACGGGGTGATCGCGGCGACCACACCGACTGCCTCTTTGACCACGGTGCGGGCGTTACGCTCACCGAACAGCCCACCGCCGTCGAGCGTGCGCTCCCATTCGAACTCGTCGATCAGCCGGGCCGGGTAGCGCAGTGCATCGGCCAGCGGCCAGTCGAGCTGGGCATTCTGCGTGGTCATCGCCGGGCAACCCACCTCGGCGATCAATTCCTCACGCAGGTGGTCTTTTTCGGCCTCAATGGCCTCCTGCAATTGGACCAGCACGCGCTTCCGCAAGCCCCGGTTGATGCTCCAGTCGGATTCGTCGAATGCACGCCGGGCGGCGCCGATAGCCGCGTCCATGTCCTGAGCACCGCCGGCCGCCGTCGTCCCCAGCACCAGACCCGTGGCCGGGCTGAGGTTGTCGAATTCGGCGCCGGACGCCGCGGCCACCAGCTGACCGTCGATCAGCATCCGTTTTTCGGCCCGGCCGGCAGCGCTCCGGCCGATCTCCACGCTGGTGACGGACTGCTCCACGACTTCACTCACGCGGACAACTGTAACACTTACAGTAATACTCTCAGCCCGCGAAACCGCATTCCGGCAGAGAAAGTGCGAGTAGCGGCCTGCTGGAATGCGGTTTCGGCGGAAGTAGAGTCAGCAGGGCTCCACCTGCACCGGCACACCCGTCAGCCAGGACATGCCGGCCAGCGCCTCGACATCGGCGGGATCGCTCGACATCAGCTGGTTGACGTTGGCACCGCCGGCCTGATTGGCGATCCGCCAGCGACCACTTCCCTTGTGGCCCCATCCATGCGGTATCGCCACGGTGCCGCGCACGATGTCGTCGGTGAGCGCCAACGCGATGTCGATCTGGCCGTACGGTGAACGCACCCGTACCTCGTCACCGTCGGCCAGGCGACGCGCGGCAGCATCCTCGGTATGCATGAGGGCTCGATGGATCCTCTTGCCGCGCATCAGCAACGGTGAATTGTGCAACCAGGAGTTCTCCGAACGCGGTTCACGCATCCCGATCACGCGCAGCGGGTAGCCGTCGGGTGCCGCACGTCGCGACATCGCGGTGATTTCCGATGCGATGTCCTCGTGCTCGAGCCGTATCCGGCCCTTCGGATACACCACAACCTCACCGAGCACCCCGGTCCGGATGTTCGGTGCCACCACCACGCCGTGCGGATGCTGTTCGGTCAGACGGCGGAATGTCAGCCCGCCGCGGCGCAGCCCGAAACGGTCACCACCATCGGCCATCCGGATCATCATGTCGATCATCGACCGCGGACTGAGTCGCCTGCCCCGTCGTGCGGCTCGCCTGGCTGCCAGCCGAAGCGCAACGAAAACCGGTGTGCGAACCTTCATCCGGCTGATCAGGTCGACGATGATGTCCCATTCGGTACGGGCCTGACCGCGCGGCGCCACGACCGCGTCGGTGGCCTGGCGGAACGGGGTGGCCTGGAACATCTGAAATGTGACGGCGAAGTCGTCGCGCTCGTACATCGTCGTTACCGGCAGCACGTAATCACAGTGCGCGGTGGTCTCGTTGACGTAGATATCCAGCCCGACGGAAAGGTCTGTCGCCTCCAACGCGTCTTCCAACTCCGCGCCGTTGGGGACCGACAGCACCGGGTTTCCCGCACCGATGAACATCGCCCTGACCTGTCGTCGGCCGGGCGTCGTGATCTCCTTGGCCATGAACGCGGCAGGTTCGGCACCGATGACCAACGGCAATCCGCCGATCCGGGTGCGCTTGGTGCGGTAGCTGCGGCGCAACGAGACGCCCATCGCCATCGAACCCCACTTCTGTCCGGGGATGCCCAGGGTGCTGAACACGCTGCCGCCAGGCACGTCGAGATTTCCCGCGACGAGATTGACCGCGTCCAGCAGATACGTGGTCAGCGTGCCGTTGCGTCCGACGCACGTGCCCAGCCTGCCGTACACGGCAGCCCGTTCCGTGGCCGCGAGATCGCGTGCCAACCTACGCACCGTGTCGGGCTCGATACCGGTATGGCCTTGGGTGTGTTCTGGCGTGAACACCGCGCATTGCTCACGCAGCCAATCCAATCCTTCGGCCTGGGTCCGGGCCCTCGCGCTGGCCAACCCCTCGTCGAAGAGCACCTGCAGGATCGACAGGAGCAGGTACGCATCAGCATCCGGGGTGATCCCGAGCCATTCGAACTGGGCAGCGGTCTCACTGCGCCGGGGATCGACCACGACCACCCGCCCGCCCCGCTTGACGATGTCGTGCATGCGGTCCTTGATCCGCGGTGCGGTCAGGAAACTCCCGTGGGACACCACTGGATTCGCGCCGAACATGATCAGCAGATCGGTCCGCACGAGGTCCGGTATCGGCACCGGGAACGGTGCTCCGTAGAGGAACTGGTTGGCCAGCAGGCGACTGCTGGTGTCCTGGGTCGAGGAGCTGAAGAAGTGGCTGTCGCCGCCGACGCCCTTGGCGAACGTCATAGCGGCGAACAGGTGTGAGTAGCTGAAGGCCGCGGGGTTGCCCATGTACCAGGCCAGCGCTCCGGAACCGTGCCTGCGGTGGATCTCGGTGAGCCTGGCGGCGATGTCGTCGAGCGCCGCATCCCAGCTCACCGGTTCGAATTCCGCCGATGAGCCGCTTGCGCGAAGAGAATCTGACCGGCCGGTGCGCTTCAGCGGCGTGGTCACCCGGTCCGGGTCGTTGACGACCTCGGTGAACGCGATGCCTTTCTGACAGGCGAATCCCGCCGACAGCGGATGATCCTTGTCGGGCCGCAGGGCAGTCAGTCGGCCGTCTTCGACGGTGGCGATCATGCCGCACAGCGGCTCGCAGATCCGGCAGAACGTGGGCTTGTTCTCGGTCTTGCTCGCGGTCACTTGGTCTACGTTACTGTAAGAGTTACAGTTGCTAGACATTTTGGCCGAACACGGAGGAATCGGACTCATGCAGAAGGCCCTCGCGCCGGACATCTCGACCTGGCCTGACGCCGAACCCCAGCTGATCGGCAGCCGTTGCACCGACTGCAGCGCCACCACCTTCCCCGCCCAGGCCCGCTGCCCCAAGTGCTCCGGCGCCAACACCGAACAGGTGAACCTGCCCCGACGCGGCACCGTCATCGCCTGGACCACCCAGGGCTTCCCACCCGGCGCCCCCTACAAGGGACCCACCGGCAAGAACTTCGTCCCCTTCGGCGTCGGCCTCGTCGAACTCACCGACGACACCGGACCCGTCCTGCGCGTCGAAGGCCGCCTCACCGAAAACGACCCCACCAAACTGCAATTCGGCATGGACGTCGAACTCACCATGATCCCGCTTACAACAGACGAAGACGACCCCGACAATCCCGTCGAAGTTGTCACCTTCGCCTTCCAACCCGTCTAGAAGGGCACGCACATGACCAACGATGTAGCCATCATCGGCGTCGGCCTGCACCCATTCGGCCGCTTCGAAGGCAAGTCCGCGATGGCGATGGGAGTGGACGCCATGTTCGCCGCCGTCGCCGACGCCGGGGTCGACTGGAAGGACATCGGCGCAGCCACCGGCGGCAGCTGGACGGTGGCCAACCCAGATGCGATCGTCGGGATGGTCGGACTGACCGGCATCCCGTTCACGAACGTGTTCAACGCGTGCGCCACCGCGGCCAGCGCCACCAAGGCCTGCGCCGACGGCATTCGGCTCGGAGACTACGACATCGGCATCGCCGTCGGTCTGGACAAGCATCCCCGCGGCGCGTTCACCGAAGACCCGTCACTGGTCGGGATGCCCAGCTGGTATGCCGAGAACGGCCAGTACCTCACCACCCAGTTCTTCGGCATGAAGGCCAACCGCTATCTGCACGAGCACAACATCTCGCAGCGCACGCTGGCCAAGGTGGCCAACAAGAATTTCCGCAACGGTGCGCTGAACCCGAACGCCTTCCGGCGCAAGCCGATCAGCGAGGACGACATTCTCAACTCGACGATGCTGAACTACCCGCTGACGCAGTACATGTTCTGTGCCCCCGACGAAGGTGCGGCCGCAGTCGTGATGTGCCGCGCCGACATCGCGCACAAGTACACCGACAAGCCGGTGTACCTCAAGGCCGTCGAGGTTCGCACCCGCAAGTACGGGGCCTACGAGGTCAACACCACCTGTGCACCGGTCGAGGAGGACGTGGCGCCGACGGTGTACGCCGCCCGCGCCGCGTTCGAAAAGGCCGGGGTGGCACCCGAAGACGTCGACGTCGTGCAACTGCAGGACACCGACGCCGGTGCGGAGATCATCCACATGGCCGAATGTGGGTTCTGTGCCGACGGCGACCAGGAGAAGCTGCTGGCCGACGGCGCCACCGAGATCGGCGGCTCACTGCCGGTCAACACCGACGGCGGACTGATCGCCAACGGCGAGCCCATCGGCGCCTCCGGCCTCCGCCAGATCCACGAGCTCGTGCGTCAGCTACGCGGCGAGGCCGGTGACCGGCAGGTACCCGGCAACCCGCGCGTCGGCTTCGCCCAGCTCTACGGCGCCCCCGGCACCGCCGGCGCCACCGTCCTGACGCTCTGAGGAAACACCATGACTGAACAATTCAGGGATGCAACGATTTTCGATGCCGACCAGCACATGTACGAGACCGGGGACGCACTGACGAAGTTCCTGCCCGAGAAGTACAGCCGCGCCGTGCAGTACGCCCAGTTCGGCAGGCAGACCCGGGTCGTGATCAACAACCGGGTCACCGACTTCATCCCCAACCCGACGTTCGAGCGCGTCGCCGCGCCGGGCGCGCACGAGAAGTTCTTCGCCGGCGAGAATGCCGAGGGCCTGACACTGCGCGAGATGCAGGGCAGTGCCATCGACGCACCCGAGGCCACCCGAAACCCGGAAGACCGGGTCAAGGAACTGGATCGCCAGGGAGTGGTCGAGGCGCTGAACTATCCCACCCTGGGCAGCCTGGTCGAGCACTCCAGTGCCGATGACCCACAGCTGACGCTGGCGATCGTCCACGCTCTCAACGAGTGGATCTTCGAACACTGGAGTTTCAACCACGCCGACCGGGTGTTCTCCACACCCATCATCAATCTGTCCGAAGTCGATGCGGCGCAACGGGAACTGGAGTGGATCCTCGAACACGACGGCAAGGTCGCGTTGATCAAGCCGGGGCCGGTCAACGGTCTACACGGCTGGCGCTCCCCCGCCCTGCCGGAGTTCGACCCGTTCTGGCGTGACGTCGAGGCCGCCGGTCTGCCCATCGTCCTTCATGCCAGCTATCCCCCGCTCGACGATTACGTCAACAAGTGGGAGCCGCCCTACACGCAGAATTTCATGGCGCAGAGCGCATTCCGCTGGATGGTGCTGGGCCACCGGGAGATCGCCGACATGCTGACGGCGCTGATCTGCCACGGCACCCTGACCCGGTTCCCCAAGCTGAGGATCGCCAGCGTCGAGAACGGCAGCAGCTGGATCTTCCCGCTGTTCCACGATTTCGCCGACCTCTACAAGAAGATGCCGCAGAACTTCCCCGAACATCCGCACGACGTGTTCCGGCGCAACATCTGGGTCAGCCCGTTCTGGGAGGGCTGTGTGTCCGACGTGGTGGAAACGGTCGGATGGGACAAGGTGCTGTTCGGCTCGGACTATCCCCATCCCGAAGGCCTGGCCGAACCCAAGGGTTTCTGGAAGTACGCCGAGGGCATGGACATTCGGCGCACGTATGACTTCATGGGTGACAATGCCCGGCGGTTCATGGGCCTGCCGATTGCCAACCCCGATCCGGGTGCGGCCAAGCCTCCCGCGCTGGCAGATGCCTGACGCTTCAGCCCTCGGCTACAACGGGTAGCTGCAGAAACGAGGCGCGCGATCCGCCGGTGTGGATGACGTGTCGGCCCTGGTTCTGCGGGACGTACTCCCGAAGTCCGGGCATCCACGGACCGAACAGGTCCTTGGCGCTGATCACCAGGCGCAGTTGCTCACCGGGACGGAACACCAAACCGATCGGGGACAGTTCGATCTCGATATCGACGACCTCGCCCGGGCTCAGCTTCTCGACGCGGTCGAAGCTGTGGACAGGGACCTCGTCTGTGGACCTCGTGTCGTCCAGATGTCGCATCGACACCCTCAGTCGGCCGGCGGATCCCTTGTACCGCAGGATCGACGCGCCCTGCTCGGTCAGGTCGTGGATCGCCGCCGACTGGTTGGGCACGGTGAATTCCTGCAGAGGCGTCCCCTGCGCATTCAGCTTCTGGATGAAGACGAAGAGGTCCATGTCGTCGCTTCCCTTCGACTCGACCCACAGCCGCACCTTGGGGTCACCGACCATCGTGGTTTCCGTATCGAAGCGGACGATGAACGACACCAGACCCGGATTGGCTTCCGCCTCATACGTCGTCGTCACCTCCTCTCCCGGCGCTCCCACGCACAGGGTGCGCGTGCCACCGTCAAGGTGGTACTTCGTGTACTCCACGCCGTGTGGCGGAAATGAGTCAGCCCGAAGGTTGACCTGATCACCGCCTTCGAGATCGAGCACGGCGTACCGCACCCGCGGAGTCTCCTCCCAGCCGTTGTCCTCGCCCTTCAGGAAGTGATCGAAGAACCGGCGCAGGTCCTCCCTGTTCGCCTCGTCGTAGTAGTCGGGCCACTCCTGACTGTCATGAATGCGCAGCCACTTCTGCTCTGAACCCAACCCGCGCCAGGCGCGGAATGTGCCCACGGTGTGCAGGGAGTTGGAGTAGCTGGCCACCACGTAGGCCGGCACGTTGATCCGATCGACGCGTGGGATCTTGTTCTGCCAAAGGCCATTCATGAGCGGGTAGCGCTCGGCTTCGGCGAGAATGTCTTCCTTTCGGCCCTTACCCCAGTAGCTGTTGTCGCGCAGCTGCCGGGCGAACCCGGTGTCGGGCATGCCGCCGCGCATCACAAGATCGCGGTAGACGTCACTGACTCCCTCCCACGGATTGATCGCAGCCAGATGCGGCGGCTGTTCGGCAGCGGCAAACCATTGTGCGACAGCGAGATAGGAGGTTCCGCTCATTGCCACCTTGCCGGTGCACCACTCCTGGGCCGCCAGCCATTCGATCAGATCATGACAGTCTTCACCCTCTTGGCGATCCCATAAGACACTGTCCCCCTCCGAATCTGAGACACCGCGAATGTCCGGGTTGCAGATCGCGTAACCCTGGGCGCACCAATACGCCGGGTCGGGTCCCTCGAACTTGTGCAGACCGGAGACGATTTCGTTGTCCAGGCCGACCAGCCCGAACACTCCCATAGCGGCCGGGGCACTGCCCTCACCTTTGCCGTACGGGCTCCACGCCACGATGACCGGTACCTTCCCGGTGCCCGCAGGCCGCAAGATATCGACATAGGTCGTCACTCCGTCGCGCATCGTGACGGCGACGTCCTTGTCCAGCACGATGTCGACCGGCAATGCCTTGAACGCCGGCGTGAGGCGAAATCCCGCAGGGAACGTACGTGTGCCCGGATCGAATCCGCTCAGCACTCCGTAGCGGTCGCCGGGTTCCAACGGCTGGGACGGCATGAACACTTTCTCCTGGGCCATAACCACCCCTTTCTTTCGCGATCGTAGGCACGACCACTCGATCATATCAACAACCGTTGATATTAGGTTCTCCCCAAGGTAGGTTGCAGACATGACCGCGAAGATCGGGCGGGCGCCGGAACAGCGCCGCGGACGGCGGCCGGGCGTCAGCACCACCCGGCAATCCATCCTCGACGCGGCCCGTACCCGGTTTGCCAGCGACGGGTTCGCGGCGACGACCATCAGGCAGGTGGCGTCCGACGCCGGGGTTGACGCTGCCCTGGTGATGCAGTTCTTCCGGTCCAAAGACGAGCTGTTCGGCGCCGTGATGTCGATCTCATCGAATACATTGGCGGGCTTGACCAGTGCGTTCGACGGAACCGACAAGCACCTCGGCGAACGGGTGGTCCGCGCCTTTCTGGACGTGTGGGAGGGCGCCCCGGCAGACTCTGAGCCACTCATGGCAATGCTGCGAGGCGCCGTGGTCAACGAGCAGGCGAACGCACAACTGCGCGAATTCATCCAGTCGCGACTCCTCGACGCCGCCGGGGCACGCGCCACCGATGACAACGCGGTTCTGCGGGCCGGACTTGCATCGTCGATGCTGGTCGGCCTCGTCATGGGGCGCCGGATCGTCGGAGTACCTGCGCTCGCCAGAGCCGATACGGAGACGCTGGTGGCACTCGTCGCACCGGCAATCCAGACCCTGCTCACACCGGAGCATTGACCACGGACCGAAGGAGCTGAGCGAATGCGCATCATCACCGTCGAAGAACACTTCGAGCACCCTGAGGTCAGTGCGCGGGTGCTCCAGTTGGGCGGTCCGCCCAGCGGTTTACCGCTCGACGACCTTGCCGAATTCGGTTCGGTCTTCAACGACGACCGCGATGCGGCAACTCGACTCGGTGGGCACCGTCTGGCGCACATGGACGCGGTGGGTATCGACGTTCAAGTGGTTTCGCACGGCAACGGCAGCCCCAGCACGTTGGCCGCGCCGGAATCGGTCGGATTGTGCCGCCAGGTGAACAATGATCTGGCTCAACAGATTTCCGAGCATCCTGATCGATTCCGCGGCTTCGCGACTCTGCCGCTCTACGATCCGGGCGCCGCAGCCGAGGAACTGCGTCGCTGTGTCGGCGACCTCGGATTCGTCGGCGCGTTGATCGCCGGAACATTCGACGGCCTCTTCCTCGATGATGCCCGTTTCGATCCGATCCTCGCCGCGGCCGAGGCGGTGGACCTGCCGATCTATGTCCATCCCGGGCTACCTCACGCGCAGGTCGCCCGGCCCTACTACTTCGGCGACTGGTCTGCCGCCATCGGAGTGATGTTCTCCGGACCCGCATTCGGCTGGCACGCGGAGGCCGGTATTCACGTCATCCGGCTGATTCTGTCCGGCGCCCTGGACCGTCACCCGGGCCTGAAACTGCTGAGTGGTCACTGGGGTGAGGTGATGGGTTTCTGGCTCGAGCGTCTCGACGAAACGTTCGCATTGGTGCGGCCGGACCATGACCGCAACGTCAGCGACTACTACCGAGAACAAATCTGGGTCACGCCATCGGGAATGTTCAACGAACACCAGCTCGACCACGTGGTTGCCGAGCTCGGGGCCGAGCGGATCATCTACTCCGAGGACTTCCCATACGTCAAGCGCGACAACGTCAGCGAATTCCTCACCGGTTCCGGCCTGTCCGATCAACAGATCCACGCCATCGCACACAACAACGTCGAAGCGCTGTTGGGCATCTGACGGTTCAGCCGACCTGCGATTTGCCGGAAACTTGCCCCGGAAAGCATCACCGGACACAGAGGTTGTTCTCGCCGAGGCCCGAGCGCACACTCTTTGTATTCAATACAGGTGATTCACAGGCGCCCGAGGCGCATTCGGTCGCGGACGCCCGGCCGATGGGGGTGTGGCGATGCCGAGCACAACTATGAACACATCAAACCCGACGAGGACTTTGGTGAGGAGAATAGCCTCCCCTGCAGCGATATTCGCAGCCACCGCGATGTTCGTCATCGTGTCGCCGACCGGAATTTCGCAGGCCGAACCCGGGGTCTGGGACATCGAGGATTTCGACTCCTGCACTGACATCCTCAACGACGGTCTCAATGAATCTCTTCAGGAGAAGATCGACGATACGAAGGGTTGCTGTCGACACGGTGGCGGGGTCTGGAACGAAGGCCAGCAGAAATGCGAGGCCCCGCCGGCCGAGGCCAGCGGTGCAGGGCGGATACCACCGGGCCTCGTGCCCCGCGGGGATCTTCAGGTGGCGCCGCCGGCCCCACCACCCGTACTGGTTCCGGTCCAACCGAGCCTGGCGCCGACCGGTTAGACGCTGCCGTCGGATAACGGCGGAAGTGGCTGGGCGTCTGCCGGATTGAGGGCGTCGAGCATCAAACTCAGGTACCGCCTGCGTAGTTGCGGCGGCTGGTCGAGCGCCACCGAGGCGGCAGTCACCATGGCGACGAAGGTCGGGACGTCGTCGACCGTGAGGTCGGCGCGCAGATCGCCGGAGGCCTGCCCCTGCGTCACCAACGCCTCCAGCAGATCACGCTTTCGGTTGAACAATCTGGCAGTCAGCTCGGTGAGGTGGTCCAGCGAGGGCAGCAGCGGACGCTGGAGATACATCAGTTCGGCGAGCCGTTCGATCACGTCGATGAAGGCCTCGCGTGGGGCGTCGCTGTCGATGAGCGCCAGGATCACCGGCTCGACCTCGGTGGCGAACGCGTCCTCGTACACGGCTGCCGCCAGCGCCTGCCGGTTCGGGAAGTGGCGGTACAGCGTCGCATTGCCCACGCCCGCGTGTGCGGCGATCTGCGTCAACGTCGCCGCCGCACCGCGCGCGGCGAAGACCTCGCGGGCAGCCGCGACGATGCGGCTCTCATTGGCATAGGCGTCGGTGCGACGGCGGCTGGTACGAGCAGGCATATCCGATCCGGGGGACGTGGCGCAGGTCATGTTCGTGCACCGAGGATGGGCTTCGCAACAAACGATAGCTGACTCCCATATTGAGAGCCTACTCTCACTTATATGTCCACCTTTCTGTACCGGCTGGGACGCTTTGCGTTCGGTCGTCCATGGCTCGTGATCGGCGGCTGGCTTGCCCTGATCGCCGTGGTGGCGGGACTGCTCGTGACCAATCCACCGAAGATCTCGAACGAGATGCGCATCAACGGCACACCTGCGCAGGAGGTCATCGACGACCTGGCGCAGCGCATGCCCGAATCCTCGGGCGGTCAAGGGCTCATCGCCTTTGCCGTCCCGACGGGCCAGCGCATCGACGACAGCGACAACAGCGCCGCGGTGCTGCGCGCTGTCGATTCCATTTCGCGGTCCGAGCACGTGCTCGACCCCCGCGCACTGGCCCAGGCCGAGTTGGCCAAGGGGCCGGCCAGCCCGACACTGACCGCGACGGCGGCCATCGCACGGTCCGAGGTGCCGGCGGTTTCCGGACCTGACGCCCCGCACCCGATGATGCTCAACGGCCAACCCGTGCCTGGCGTGCTGGTATCCGCTGACGGCGTCGCGGCCCTGTACCAGTTCCAATTCGACAAGCAGACCGCGGAACTGCCGTCGGGCACCGTCGAACACACGGTGACCGCTGCGCGCGACGCGGTCTCGGGCACAGGGATCGACGTGCTGCCCTCGGCAAGCATGGTCGAAATGCCCGAAATCGTCGGTGCCGGTGAGGTCATCGGCCTGGCCGTCGCCGCCCTCGTCCTGGTTGTCACCCTCGGCTCACTGGTGGCCGCAGGCCTGCCACTGGCCACCGCGCTGAGCTCGGTCGCCGTGGGTGTCGGCGGAACCTTCCTGTTCTCACACCTGGTCAACATGCAGTCGATGACGGCCGTGCTGGCATTGATGCTCGGACTTGCCGTCGGCATCGACTACGCGATGTTCATCGTCAACCGACAGCGACGGCTGATCATCGATCAAGGCCTCAGTGCCGGTGAGGCAGCCGGCCGGGCGCTCGGAACTGCCGGTAGCGCAGTCATTTTCGCGGGAACGACGGTGGTGATCGCGCTGGTGGCGCTGACCGTGGTCGGCATCTCGCTGCTCACCCCGATGGCGTTGGCCGCCGCGGCCACTGTGGTCGTGGCTGTGATCGCAGCGCTCACGCTGCTGCCCGCCCTGCTCGGCCTGGTCGGCGAGCGTATCTGCTCGGACAAGACCAGGCGCACGCAGTCCGGCGAGAAGGGCACCAATCACCGTTTCGCGACCGCCTGGGTCGGTGCGGTCCTGCGGCACCGGGTGCCCATCGCCGTCGGTGGTGTGGTGATCGCCGCGCTGCTCGCACTGCCGGCCCTGAACATGACGATGGGTCTGCCCGCCGGTTCCAGCTACAACCAGGGCACCCCTCAGCGCGAGAGCTACGACCTGGTCTCCACCCACTACGGCGAGGGCTACAACGGGCCGCTGGTCGTAGTGGCCGAACCCGCGGCGGGCAATGGCAAGCTCACCATCGCCGACCTCGTGGACACCAACAACGACCTGCGCCGACTCAGCGGCGTCGAATCGGTCAGCCTGCAAAAGGTCAGCGACAATGAGGAATTCGCGCTGTTCTCAGTGGTGCCCGGCACCGGGCCCACCGATGATGCAACTGCCCAACTGGTCCGCGACATCCGCGCGCACGCCGGCCCGCTGACCGAACTGCACAACGTCGACCTGGGCGTCACCGGTATCACCGCGATGGGTGTCGACACCACCGATCGCCTCGCCGAAGCCGTACCGCTCTACATCGGCGTGGTCGTCGGCCTGTCACTGCTGGTGCTGCTGGTCGTGTTCCGCTCGATCGCGATACCCGTCAAGGCCACCGTCGGATTCCTGCTCAGCGTGCTGGCCACGTTCGGGGCCACCACCGCATTGTTCCAATGGGGTTGGTTCCAGCAGCTGTTCGGCTTGAGCGCGACGGGGCCGATCCTGAGCCTGCTCCCGATCATCGTCATCGGTGTGCTCTACGGGCTTGCGATGGACTACCAGGTGTTCCTGGTGTCGTCGATGAAGGAGGCCCATGTGCACGGGCACCGCGGCGACGACGCAGTGACACACGGCTTCACGCAGGCCAGTCGGGTCGTGGTGGCCGCCGCGGTGATCATGATGGCGGTGTTCGCCGGGTTCGTGTTCAACGGCGACCCCATGATCAAGCAGATCGGTTTCGCGCTGGCGTTCGGCGTGCTGATCGACGCCTTCGTGGTGCGGATGGCCATCGTGCCTGCGGTGATGTCGATGTTGGGCGAGAAGGCCTGGTGGCTCCCCAAGCGGCTGGAGCGCTTCCTGCCCAACCTGGACATCGAGGGTGACCAGCTGAACCGCCAGCTCGCTCAAGTCTGACCCTCCATTCCGCCGAAACGGCATTCCAGCAGACGTCCTCTCGCACTTTTCCTGCTGGAATGCCGTTTCGGCGCTGAAGGTGGGGCCTCCTAGGAAGCCTTCGTCTTGGGCGCCGAATAGTTCGGCTTGCCCAGGCCGAGCACGTGCTGGGCGATCATGTTGCGGAACACCTCGAGCGTGCCGCCGTAGATGCCGACCAGGGGCGCGAACCGGTACACGTACTCACTGCGGTCATCGGCTCCCCCGTCGGCCCCGATCGGCAGTGCGGCCACTGAACCGGCGATGTCCATCAGATCCGGGGCGATGTCCCGCATGGTCTGCGCCAGCGCCACCCGGCCGAAGATGCTTGGTGAGGACAGCGACGCCTCCAGACGAGCCACGCTGCGCCCCAAGCGGTAAGCCACCGATCCGTCATCGACGGCACCGGATCGCCCGACCAGAGCGGCGACGTTGTCTGCCGCCTCGGCCATGAACCCCGCCTGGTGCATCATGATCGCGACATCGGCCAGGCCGTCGTCGGCGGCCGCGACCGCCCCGTGCTCGGCGTCGAGCGGCTCTCGCACCACCGTCCAGCCGCCGTTGACGTCACCGAGCCGGTACTTGTCGTCGACCCGCACATCGGAGTAGTACACGATGTTCGTGCGGTCACCGTCGACCGTGCGGATGCCCTGGATCTCGATACCGTCGGAGTCCAGCGGCACCAGGAACATGGTGAGGCTCTTGTGTTTCGGCGCGTCCGGATCGGTGTTGGTGATCAGGAAGACGTACTTGCAGTTGTGCGCGCCCGTGGTGAACATCTTCGATCCGTTGATCACCCATTGGTCGCCGTCGCGCACCGCGCGCGTCTTGCAGGTGGCGACGTCGGAGCCGCCTTCGGGTTCGGTGTAGCCCAGGCACAACCGCACGCTGCCGTCGAACACTCCGCGCAGCACGTCGTCGCGGACCTCCGGCGAGGCGAACTTCGCGACGGAGCGGGCCACCATCGACGTGGTCCCCCACGTCACCCATGGCACCTCCGCTCGGCGCTTCTCCAACTCCCAGATGCGCCGGCGCACCCGGGAGAAGCCGCCGTCTGCTTCGGTCTTCCACTCCTTCTCCAGATAGCCGGCCGCACCAAGGGCCAGGTGCACACCTTCGTCGAAGTTGTCGCCGGTCTCGCGGTCCCGACGGATGACGTCCTCGGTCACGATGCTCGAAAGGAACTCGCGCACCTCGGTGCGGAATGCCTCGTCCGCAGCGGACAGTTCGACTGTTGAGAAATCCATATCTAAACCTTGCTTTCACGAGCCGAGACGATCTGAGCGATGTGCACCGCGGTGGCACCCGGGTCACCGCCTGCCAGCGCCCAACCGCGCGCCCGCACCAGGTACGCGGTAGCCGCCGCCTCCGCCGACACCCCGAGTCCGCCCTGTACATGCACCGCCATGGTGGCAGCCTTGGCGGCCTCCTCGGCCATGAAGACGAATGCAGAAGGAGCCAACTCCGGCCGCTCGTCCGGCTCGTTGTCGAGGAACCACGCCGCCCGACGCGCTAGGCCGCGCCCGCTCTGAACCGTGATCGCGATGTTGGCCAACGGATGCGAAATGCCTTGCAGCGTCCCGATCGGTACCCCGAGGGTGTACCGGGACTTGGCGAATTCGGCGGCGATCGTCATGGTCTCCTCGACCAGACCCACCAGCGCCGCCGCGGTCAGAAGACGCCATTCATCCAGCGCCCGTTGATATTCCGCCAGGGCATCGGCACCACTGGCCAGCACGACCCGGGTGTCTGCGGCGGCTGGATCCACCCACGCCATCGGCAGCTTGCCGATGTTGTCGACCCGCGCCGGCCGCGTGGAGAATTCCAGCTTCACCACATCCTGTCCGTCGCGGACGACGATGTGATCGGCGATCGATCCGATCGGGATGAGCCGGGCGCCGCTCGGCGCCACCTGCTGCGGATCGAGCCCGACGATCTGGGTGCCCTGCACGATCTCTTCGGACTCGCATGCTCCCAGCCGGGCCAGCAACCGCGCCGCGACAACATGGTCGATCCACGGCACGGGCGCCAGCGAGCGGCCGAGTTCCTCTGCCACCAAAGTCAGGTCCACCAGGGTCGCCCCGTCACCGCCGACGGATTCCGGGAGTGCCATCGTGGTGGCGCCCATGGCGCACAACCGTTCCCACAGACTCTTGTCGAAACCCGAAGGCTCGGCGGCACGCACGGCCTCGATGTCGGAGTGCGTCTTGAAGAACTGGCGGTACGCGGTCTGCAGGTCGACGTGGTCCTCGGTCAGGCTGTAATCCAGCCTGCGCAGTTCGTAGCGGTCCATCAGCTCTCCTGTTGTTTCTCGCCGAAGAAGAACTCCGCGGCATTGTTGTAGAGGTAGTTGTCCAGCACATCGGCAGGCAGGTCGAGCGCCCGCGCCTCGGGCACGACGCGCTGCATGCGCAACACCGGGAAATCCGAGGCGAAGATGATCTTGTTCTTGCCACGGGTCCGCATGAAGTGCAGCAGTGACTCCGGCAACCGCTTGGGTGCCCAGGCCGACGTCATCAACCGCAGGTTCTGGTACTTGATCAGCATCCGGATCGCGATGTCCCACCACGGATCTGCGCCGTGGATCATGCACAGCTTCAACTCCGGGAACCGAACACACACGCGGTCCAGGTGGATGGGGTTCTGCACCTCGCCCGGAATCGGCGGGCCGGGAATGCCGGTGTTGACGCACAGCGGCAGTCCCATCTCGGCACATTTGGTGTAGAGCGGATAGTAGACCGCATCGCTCGGCGGATACTGCCCGTCTCCCCAGAAGCTGGGTCCGACAACGGTATAGGCGACCGGAAGGTCGGCTGCGACGGCTGCGAGTTCACGCAGCGACGGGATGGGGCGCAACAGGTTGACCCCGCCCATCGCCAGCGCGAAGCGGTCCGGATGCGCCTCGACGAACTTCCGCGCCGTCACCGACGGTTTGGCCAGCGAATCCATCAGGATCGCCTTCTGCACACCGTGGGTGTCCATCTCGTCGAGCAGCTCCGACAGGTCGATGGGGTCGTACATCGACTGCGGGCCCTTGAAATAATCGTCGCGCACCTTCTTCATGAAGGTGGGCTGGTTCTCCGTCTCGCCGAAATGCACGTTGGCCAGACAGTCGATCACCCGATTCTCCGTGTGTGTCATGCCTTGATCTCCGCCTGTTCCGAGGCCAGGCCCTTGGCCCAGCGATAGTCGGCCTTGCCGTTGCCGAGTCTGCGAATCTCCTCGACGAACAGCACGTCCTTGGGAAGTTTGAACCGGGCCAGCCGGGTGGCGCAGTGTTCCCGGAGAGCATCGGCGTCGACCGCGTCCCGCACAGCCACCAGCGCCACGATCTCCTCGCCCCACCGCTCACTGGGCCGGCCCACCGCCAGCGCATCGACGACCAGAGAGTGGGCTCGCAGCACTTCCTCGATCTCTTCGACGAACACCTTCTCCCCACCGGTGTTGACCACCAAGGAATCCCGGCCCAGCAACCGCAGGGTGCCGTCGGCATCGAGTGAGGCGCGGTCACCGGAGACCACCACCCGTTCACCGGCCACCTCGGGGAAGGTCTTACCCGTCGCCGCTTCGTCGTTGAAGTAGCCGAGTGGGATTCGGCCGTTGCGCGCCACCCAGCCCACCTCGGTGTCGCCGGGATCCAGGAACCGGGAGTAGTCGTCGGCCAGGACCAGACCTCCGGCCCGCAGCTGGAAGGTTTCGGCGGTCGGGGTTTCGCGCTGGGTGTGGCCGAAGCCCATGTTGCCGGTCTCCGAAGAACCGAATCCGTTGATGATGGTGATCTGCGGGATGTGTTCCAGCAGTGCGCGTTGATGTTTCGGGTTGGTTGCCGCCCCACCAGTGCCGATCGCGAACATCGACGACAGGTCATAGGATCGCCGGCCCAGCTCCTCGACGATCGGCGCGGCGTAGGCGTCGCCCACCATCGTCATCAGCCCGATCTTCTCCCGCTGCGCGGTTTCGAGCACGGTGCGCGGGTCGAAGCGTGGCTTGGTGTCGTGCAGCACCACAGTCTGGCCGGACAGCAGGCCGGAGAACGCGGTCCACATCCCGGCGGCATGCATCAACGGCGACACCGCGAACCACGGTGGGCCGGCATTGACCACCTTGTCGTGGATCTCGCTCACCTGTTCATGGTCGGCACCGTTCATCGACGACACGTAGATGTCGCCCTGGCGCCACATCACCCCTTTGGGACGGCCGGTCGTACCGCCCGTACAGACCATGAGCAGATCATCCGGGGAGCCCGGCGGCGCGGCGTGGGTATCACCCTGAGCCAGAGCGTCTTCCAACGTGACCGACCCCGGTAGCTCGGCACCATCGCCGTCGTCGACCGAGATCAGGAGTTCGGCCTGCAGCGCTTCATTCCCCAGTGCAGAAGCGAACTTCGCCCCCAGCGAGCGGTGGTAGATCACCGCCCGTGGCTTCAGGTACGCCAGCAGGTCGGCCACCTCGCCCGGCGAGTAGTAGTAGTTGACGTTCACCGGGACCGTGCGCGCCTTGAGGCAGCCGATCACCATCTCGGGATACAGGTCGTTGTGCATGATGAGTGCGACGACGTCCTGGCCGCATTCCCAGCGGTTCAGGTCCCCACGTTCGCGGTGCGCGCCCAATCCGCGCGAGGCCAGAAAGTTGGCCAGCCGGCTGGTCCGGTCAGCTCCCTGTGCGAAGGTGGTGCGGCGAGTGCCGCACACCGTCATCTCCCGGTCGGGTACCGCCTCGGCAATCGCGTCGACGACGGCGCCGATCGTCCATTCGCCCATGGCGGCGGCTAGACCGACACCAGGCCTGCGACGCCGGGCGCAGTCCGGGTCGGGTCGCCGAGGAGTTCGAGGGCGTTGTCGCGCATGACCTTCCGCGTGTCTTCCAGACTGAATTCCGGGAACTGCGGGATGTCCGCGGTGAAGGTGGTCGGATCGGCCAGCCCCTCGCCGTGCGGCCAGTCCGAGCCGAACAGGATCTTGTCGACGCCGATGGTTGCGGCGAGCAGCTTAACGTCGTCCTCGTAGTACGGCGCGATCCAGACGTTGTTGCGCAACTGCTCGACCGGATCCTCCTTGAAGTGGTACGGCGCATTGTTGGCGGCCTTCTTCAGACGCTTGATCAGCCGGTAGACGAAGTAGGAGCCGTTCTCGATGCTGCACACCTTGAGCTTGGGATGCCGGGTGAAGACCTGGTGCACGATCATCGAGGCCATGGTGTCGTGGATGGCGCGGTCGTCCATGATCACCATGTCGAGCGGATCACGCTTGCCGAATCCCTTGAACACCCCGCTGCCGCCCCACAGCGCCGGGACCGCCATGTATCCGGAGTCCGACAGGTGGAATACGACGGCGACACCGGCCTCGGCCAACCGGGCCCACACCGGATCGTGCAACGGGTCGCCGAGGGAGCGCGGCCTGACCGCACCGGGTACCGGGGCCGGGCGCACACACACCAGCTTGGCACCCCGGCTGATCACGAATTCGACTTCCTCGACCGCCTTTTCGGGATCGGCGAGCGAGATGATGGGAGCCGACACGAAACGGCCGTCAGGCCGGTCGAATCCCCAGTCCTCGTCCAGCCACAGGTTGAAGGCGTGCACCGAGGCCATGGTGGCCTCGATGTCGTGCTTGAGCCCCTCCTCCACGCCACAGGCGAAAGTCGGCAGCATGAACACGGTTTCGAGGCGCTGCCGGTCCAGCACCTTCACCCGGGCATCGCGATTCTGATACTCGGGGTGCTCGGAGAGCCGGTCGACCTTCATCAGGGAGGCGGGGTCGACGCCCTCGGGGATCTCTCCCCGGAACAGCAGATCCAGGCAGCCCGGTTCGATGATCGGGTCGAAGGTCGGGTTGGGGATGAAGTGGTTGACGGTTCCGCCCATCACGGCCAGGGTCCGCTTGCCGTCCTGCACCATCTGCACTCCACGGCTCCGGAACTCCTTGGGCAAGTGCCGGGTGAACGCATCGGTCGGTTCGTAGTAATGGTTGTCGACATCGACGGCCAGGTAGGGCAGACGCTCTGGGGTGTCGGTCATGTCATCAACCTTCTTTCAGCGGCGGGAAGTTCGGGGGTCGTTTCTCGAAGAACGCGGTGATGCCCTCGATGAGATCGGGCCGCACCATGGATTCGTGCATCAGGGTCTCGGCGCGGGCACTGACATCGCGCACGTCGTCGTGGGCGTCGCCGTAGAGCTGACGTTTGATGACAGCCATCGAGGCCGGTGAACAATTGCGAGCCAGATCTTCGGCGTACTCCAGCGCCCGGCTCAGCAGATCTTCCGGCGCCACAACCTCTTTCACCAAACCGAGCGCGACGGCTTCCTCGGCGAAGAAGGTCCGTCCGCTCAGCAGCAGGTCCGCCGACGCGCCCCAGCCGGCCAGTCTTGGCAGGATCCAGGTGATTCCGTACTCGCCGATCAGCCCGCGACGGGGAAAGGCGGTGGCGAATTTCGCTCCGGCGGCGGCGAACCGGACATCGCACATCAACGCGTGCGTGAGCCCGATGCCGACGCACGCCCCGTTGATCGCGGCGATGACAGGCTTGCGCAGTTCGGTCAGGAAATGAGGGTGACGTTCGCCGACGATCTTGCTGACATCGGTGTCTTCGTTGATGCTGGCGCCCAGATCCTGCATGGCGCCCATGTAGGCACCCGCGCAGAACCCGCGGCCGCTCCCGGTCAGCACGATCACCCGGACCGCCGGATCAGCTTCGGCGCGATCGAAACTCGCGTAGACGCCGGCCGAGATGTCCGCGCCCCAGGAGTTCAGCCGATCGGGGCGGTTGAGGGTGATGACGGCGACGCCGCCATCGGTCACCTCGTAGAGAACAGCCTCGGTTCCGACACTGTCAGCGACCGTCATCCGCCGATACCTCCCCGATGCCACACCAGCCGTTCAGACATACATACTGTATACCTATCGGTAGTGCATTCCGCAAGCCCGGCGTTGGTGCCGCGACCTGCACAAAGGCGGTTCAGGAATCGATCAAGCCGAGCTTGCGATAAGCGGTCTCGATCTGGGTCTTCGCCGCATCCGGCAACAATGCCTGGGGCGGACGGGAGTGCGGGTACTCGCCGACAGGCAATCCCAGCACCGACGCCGCGTGTTTGAACGCGCCGGCCCAGTGGGTGAAATAGTCGGCTCGACCCGGATAACAGGTGAACCAGGAACCCATGTCCAGGCCGAACTGGTCCAACCCGGACTCCCGGCCGAAGTCCATCGCCTCGATGAGCCGGTCGGCGTACACCAGATCCCAGTACTCGGTGAAGATGCGGCGTTGCGGGGTCTCGTAGAGGTATCCGGCAGTGCCCAACTGGGCCGGGCAGACGATGCCCTCACGCAGCCAGCCGGCCCGGTACACCGTGGTGTCGCACTCCCAGACCGCCAGGTACGGCGCCAGCTCGTGTAACCGACGGCTCGCCGCCGGCCGGAAGGCGCCCTCCTTGGTGGCGCACACCGCTGGGATTGCCTCGGCAATCCGGGCGCTCTCGTCCGGTGCCAGGACATAGCCCGATGACGGGGAATTGAACATGCCCAGAGCGATATCCGTGCGTTCGGCGATATAGGAGAAAAAGCGAAGGACGCCCTCCCCCGCGTGCGCCTCCATCATGGGGGTCTGGATGTAGACGATGTCGGCGCCCGCATGTTGGGCGTGCAGCGTGAGCTCCAGGCAGTCCTTGGCCGACGTGGCCGCAGTGCAGGCCTGCACGACCACGTCCGGGTTGGCGCGGCGCCCCTCCTCGATCGCCACCTCGAGCAGTTGCTTGCGCTCGGCGAGGGTCAGCGCCCAGAACTCGGCCAAACCACTGGTACACCAGAGCATCTGATGACCGAGATCGCCGACGCAGTAGCGCACCAGGTACCGGTAGGCGTCCCAGTCGATATCGTCGCCATCGGTTCCACAGAACGGGGTGTAGAGCGAGTCACCGATCCCGCGCAAGGCTGAGCGAGCCCAGTCCCGCGCGTCGGCTGCTGTTGCCATATCGCCCCCTAGATAAAGTCCGATCCGCCGTCCACGTTGACGTTGGCGCCGGTCATGTACGAGTTGCGTTTGGACGCCAAAAAGGCTGCGACGGGACCGATTTCACCGGGAAGACCGGCGCGCGGCAGGTGGGCCGGATGTCCGAAATGCTCGTCGATGGCAGCCATCAACGCATACGGATCGTTGCCGTCGACACCTACCGTGTCGGCCCAGCCTCGCAGCGCTTCCGAGGAGATGCTGCCCGGCGAGACCACGTTGACCATGATCTCGTCCTTGGCCAGCAACAGCGACAGATTCTTGGACACGCTGTTCAGCGCCGCCTTTGCCGCCGTGTAAGCCGGCAGCCGAGTGCTCTGCCGCTGGACCGAATGCGCGGAGAAATTGACGACGCGAGCCCATTCCGCATTGCGCAGCAACGGCAATGCTGCCCGTACGCAGCGCACCATGCCCATCAGGCCGGTGTCGAATGCGTCCTGCCACTGGTCGTCGGTCAGCTCTTCGAAGTTGCCCGCGGCGCCGGGGCCGACCGTGTTGATCAAGACGTTGAGCTCACCCCAACGCGCGCCGACCTCGGCGAACGCCTGCTCGACCTGGGCGCTGTCCGACGTGTCGGCGACGATCGCCACCGCCTCCGGCGATCCCAGCCGACCCAGCTCCGTTGCGGCAGCGTCGAGTACGTCCCGGGACCGCCCGACGATCGCTATGCGCGCGCCGTCCTCCGCCAGACACTGGGCGGTGGCAAAACCCATCCCGCGGCCACCACCCACGACAACGGTGGCCGCACCTGCGAACCCGAGATCCATGGCCTGAATAACCCCCCGGTCGCTTCGCTCCTGCCCGCCGGACTTAGGAACCCGTCCAATTGGGCGCCCGCTTCTCGGCGAAGGCGATCGCCCCCTCCTTGGCGTCATTGGAGGAGAACACCGGTCCGAGCAGTTCGCCCTGCTTCTTCCACATCTCGTCGGCCGACCACTCCGAGGATGACGCGATGATCTCCTTGGTCACGGCCACGGCGAGGGGGCCGTTGGCGGTGATCCGATCGGCGAGCTCGAGCGCACCGTCGAGCGCCTCACCGGGCTCGGTCAGCTTGTTGACGAAACCCCACGCGGCGGCTTCCTCTGCGGTGAAGCTGTCGCCGGTGAGCGCGAGTTCCATCGCCTTCTGGTACGGAATGCGCTGATGCAGTCGCAGCAGGCCACCGCCACCGGCGACGAGACCACGCTTGACCTCAGGGATGCCGAACTTGGCGACCTTGGAGGCGACCACGAGGTCGGTCGCCAGGACCAACTCGGTACCACCGGCGAGCGCGAACCCCTCGACCGCGGCGATCAGTGGCTTGCGCGGCGGACGCTCGGTGAAGCCGGCGCCGCGGCCGGGAACGTAGGGCAGCTCCCCCGATGCGAACGCCTTGAGGTCCATGCCGGCGCAGAAGTTTCCGCCGGCGCCGGTCAGGACGGCCACTGACAGTTCCGGGGTGTCGTCGAGTTCGTCCATGGCATCGGCGAGGCCCTGGACCACCGCGAGATTGAACGCATTGCGCGCTTCCGGACGATTGATCGTGATGATGAGCGTGCGACCCCGACGCTCCCGCAGAACTACTTCCGACACCAACTGCCCCTTCGCTTGCGGCCCAATTACCCGGAAAAGCCTACTATAGGGGTTACAGTAAAAACCCGGAACCCCGTCCACCACCCCCGAGCGACGCCTCGGCGCCCACTGTGGACGGCAGCAACAGAGAGGCTACCGGTAAGCTCGACAGCGACAAGACCCCGCGACACGCGCACATTGGCGCAGTTCAGGTGGTCGCCGGCGGTAAATTCACCTGCGATTGACCCGCGGCACAGGGACGGCTTGAGCAGAATCGATTTCGATGGAGGTGCCCGCAGTGGCAAAGCAACCGACGGCTGAGAAACGTCAACGGCGCGAACGCGGGTCCATCAATCCCGAAGACATCATCAAGGGCGCATTCGAACTCGCCGAGCAGGTATCGATCGACAACCTCAGCATGCCACTACTGGGCAAACATCTCGGCGTCGGCGTCACGAGCATCTACTGGTACTTCCGTAAGAAGGACGACCTGCTCAACGCGATGACCGACCGCGCACTCCGCGAGTTCGTGGTCGCCACCCCTTACGTCGAAGCCAAGGACTGGCGCGAGTCGTTGGCCAACCACGCCCGGACCATGCGAAAAGCCTTCATGGGCAATCCCATTCTGTGTGATCTCATTCTCATTCGCTCCGCCCTGAGCGCGCGTGCCGCACGCCTTGGCGTGCAGGAGATGGAGACCGCGATCTCCGGCCTGGTGGAGGCCGGGTTGCCGGTCGAGGACGCCTTCGACACCTATTCGGCCGTCTCGGTACACGTGCGCGGATCGGTTGTGCTGCACCGTCTCTACGAGAAGAACCGGGCCAACGACAACGCCCCGGGCGACTACGAAGAGACGATGGTCATCGACCCGGAAGTCACGCCGCTGCTCGCACAGGTCACCAACGAGGGACACCGCATCGGCGCGGCCGACGAGAAGAACTTCGAGTACGGCCTGGAGTGCATCCTCGACCACGCGGCCGCGCGCATCGCACAACCGACCGCGACCAAGACCAAGCGCAAATAGGCGCAGCCTTCACCTGAGTCGAAGCCGCCCCCTGGCGCTTCGGTCGCTTCAGCGAAAACCCACCAACCCGGATTTCCGTTCGCGGCCGGGTGATTTCGCGTACCCACCACTCCCCGGCAAGCCGGCACCCAGCGCACCCGGCCGTCACGTCATCGCCGATTGTTACATTGACAAATGTAACAGTCTGTGGTGACGTAAACCGCGTGACCGCAGTTGCCTCGCCCGACCTGCCGGCTGTGCCCAGCGGCCGTTCTCTGCGTGCCGTCGTCGCGGCCGCCACCACCCGCTGGACGTTGGGCTGCCTCACCGGCGTCATCCCGATGAACCGACCGGGAGTGTGGTTTTCCCGCGGACTCATCGCCACCATCATGGGGACGTTGGGATCGATGCCCGACGGCACCAGGGTCATCCCGGTCCGCCGACCCGGAGTCCGCGGCGAATGGGTGATCGGTCCGGGGGTGAAGTTCGGCACGCGCGCCGGGTATTACATCCACGGCAGCGCCTACGTGATCTGTTCGGCGCACACCCACCGCAAGCTGGTGGCACAGCTGTCCCAAGCCACCGGCATGCCGTTCTTTTCCGTCGACTACCGCCTGGCTCCCGAACACCGATTCCCGGCCGCCGCCGACGACGTCGAAGCGGGCTATCGGTGGTTACTCGCGCAGGGATATTCGGCATCGGACGTCGTGATCGGCGCGGACTCCGCAGGTGGGCACCTGACCTGCGACCTGCTGCTCCAGCACGCCGACGAACCCGGCTTCCAGCCCGCCGGAGTCGTGCTGTTCTCCCCGCTGATCGACCTCACCATGGAACTCGCGCTGCAGCAGGAACAGGTGCGCCGCGACCCGGCCATGTCGGCGACGGCGGCGCGGCAGTTGGTCGGGCTGTACACGGCGGCACAGAACCCGGGCCAGCCGCGGCTGCGCCTCGACTTCGAGAAGGCGGATCGCCTGCCACCCATGCTGATCCAGGTCGGCGAGTTCGAAATGCTCAGCGCGGACGCGCGCTACCTCGATACCGAAGTCACCCGGGCCGGAGGGGTGAGCACCCTCGAAGTCTGGCCCGCCATGGTGCACGTTTTCCAAGCACTGCCCCGGCTTGCGCCCGAGGCAGCGACGGCACTGCGGCGGGCGGCGGGGTTCATCTCCGCCGTGCTCGCGGACGACCGACCCGATACCCAGATGGAGGTGTGCTGATGTTCGGAATCGACATGCTGCTCAATGCTTTTCGTGGCACCCGGCGTTGCACTGACGCGAAGGCGGTCGTGACCGGCGCCGGTAGCGGCATCGGGCGGTCGTTCGCCATTGAGCTCGCCCGGCGGGGTGGCGAGGTCATCTGCGCCGATATCGATTCCGACCGGGCCGACGAGACGGTGGCACTGATCGACGAACTCCCCACCGGCAAGGGCCACGCCGTGGTCTGCGACGTATCCGATCGCAGCGCAGTCGAGCAGTTGGCCAAGCAAGCCGCCAGTGTTTTCGGTGGCCCACCGACCCTGGTGATCAACAACGCCGGCGTCGGCGTCGGCGGCAAGCCCGTCGGCGCCATCGGATTCGAGGATTGGGACTGGGCACTCGGGATCAATCTGTGGGGTGTCGTGTACGGGTGCGAGGTCTTCACGCCGATCCTGCGCGAGGCCGGCCGCGGCGGGATCATCAACGTGGCCTCGGCAGCGGGATTCGCTGCCGCACCGTCGATGGCGCCGTACAACGTCTCCAAAGCGGGCGTGATGTCGCTGTCAGAGACGCTGGCCGCCGAGCTCGCCGGCGCAGGTGTCGCGGTGACAGTGCTGTGCCCGACTTTCGTGAAGACCAACGTCTTTCAGGACGGCCGCATCACCCCAGGCTCGATGAACCTCAGCCAGCAACTGGCCCGGTGGACCGGGCTGTCTCCGGACAACGTCGCAGCCCGCACCCTGGACGCGCACGACAGCGGCCGCCTGTACGTGGTGCCCCAGATCGACGCCACCGTCATCTGGCACCTGAAGCGGCACTTTCCCGGTCTGTATGTCCGGGGCGCCGGACTACTCGGCCGAGTTCTCCCCAAAGACTGAACCCTTCCCGACACCTGCTCTACCGAAAGGAAGCACCATGGCGATGGATCTCGACAACATGCTGCAGATGATCAAAGACCGGCAATGGGCCCTGATCGACATCGACTGGGACGCACCGGGAGCCGAGCTGATCGAACCCGAACTGCACGCCAAGCTCAAGCCGTTCATGACCGACCTGATGTGGATCGAGAACGTCGGCGCTCGCGGTTTTGCCGCGCTGGCAAAGAAGGCACCGAATCCGACGCTCAAGAGCATCTACGAGCATTTCCACGCCGAGGAACAGAAGCACGCCAACGCCGAACTCGCCTTGATGCGTAGGTGGGGCATGCTCGAGGACGACGAGATCCCGCCGCCGAACGTCAACGTCCAGTTGGTCATCAACTGGCTCGACAAGCATTCCGACGGAATGGGTCTGACGTTCCTCGGCACCGTCATCCCCATGCTCGAGGTCGCGCTGGACGGGGCGCTGATCAAGTTCATCACCGATGAGGTCAAAGATCCGGTGGCGCAGGAGGTGTTCAAGCGGATCAACTCCGACGAGTCCCGGCACCTGGCCGTCGACTTCGAGGTGATGGACATCCTCGGGCATGCCGACATGCGCAAGCTGCTGATAGAGCTGGTGGGCGGCTGGATCAAGCCCACGTTCCTGGTCGGAGTGCTCAGCTACTTCCCGCTGCTGAACAAGATGCGCGACAACATCGTCGAGATGGGTGTCAATGAGGACCGGCTGTACCAGGCGATGCGCAGGTTCCAAAGCGTGGGCGAGCGAAGCGAATTCGCCCGCCGATTGCCGATGTACCGGCTCATCTCGTGGCAGAGCCGCAAGGTGATCGACCGGACCTCCAAGTACCACTGGCTGGCCGATTCACTGGTCAAGATCACCGGAGTGATTCCGATGTCGTTGGTCGAGAACACCCCGACCTGGTCACAGGAACTGACCTACGAACCCGTCGCCTGAAGGAAGCCCTCACATGACCATCTCTGTTGCCATCATCGGTGCCGGATTCGCCGGCATCGGCGCGGCCATCCGGCTCAAGGCCAAGGGCGTCGAGGATTTCGCGATATTCGAGCGCGATTCCCGAGTCGGCGGAACCTGGCGTGACAATACCTATCCCGGTGCGGCGTGCGACATCCCGTCCCGGCTGTATTCGTACAGTTTCGCTGCCAACCCGGACTGGTCACACACGTACTCCGGCAGTTCCGAAATCCTGGAGTACATCGACGGCATGGTCGAGTCGTCCGGCCTCGCCCCGACGATCCGGTTCGGGCACACCGTCGTCGGTATTTCCTACGACGCGGAGGCCGGCGAGTGGACCGTCGACCTCGAAGGCCGGGAACCGGTGCGGGCCCGGAGTGTGATCGTCGCAGCCGGTCCGCTGGCCAACGCCAGCTTCCCGAACATCCCCGGGATCGACACGTACGAAGGCCACAAGATCCACAGCGCCCGGTGGGATCACGATTACGACTTCACCGACAAACGGGTCGCGGTCGTCGGGACCGGTGCCAGCGGAGTGCAGATCGTGCCCGAGCTGGTGAAGACGGCGAAGGCGGTCAAGGTTTTTCAGCGGACCCCCGGGTGGGTGCTGCCGCGGATCAACACTCCCACCAGTGGCTGGCTCAAGCGCCTATACCGCAACCTCCCGGTGACCCAGAGCCTGATGAGAAGCGTCTGGTACTGGGGACACGAGTCGGTTGCCCTCGGCGTGGTCTGGGACACCCCGTTCACCCGGCTCGTCGAGGCGGTCAGCAGCGCCAATCTCCGTCTGCAGGTGAAGGATCCGTGGTTGCGGCGCCAGCTGACGCCGGATTTCTCCGCCGGATGCAAGCGGCTCCTGATGACCAGCGAATACTACCCCGCCTTGCAGGCCGACAACTGCAAGCTGGTGACCTGGCCCATCGCTCGGCTGTCCCCCAACGGGATTCGCACCGTCGAGGGTATCGAGCACCAATTCGACTGCATCGTGTTCGCCACCGGGTTCGATGTCTGCAAGACCGGCACCCCGTTCCCGATCACCGGCATCGAAGGCCGTGAGCTGGCCGCCGAATGGAGTCGCGGCGCCTACGCGTACCGCAGCGTCGCGGTGTCGGGTTATCCCAACCTGTACTTCACCTTTGGCCCGAACTCCGGCCCCGGACACAGTTCGGCACTGGTGTATATGGAGGCTCAGATCAACTACATCGTCGAGGCGATCTCGACGCTCCTGCGGCACGAATGGAAATCGCTGGATGTCCGCCCGGAGGCCCAGAACCGGTACAACGACGACATCCAACGGCGTCTGGGCTCCACCACCTGGAACTCCGGTTGCCAGAGCTGGTATCTGACCGAGGACGGTTTCAACGCGACCATGTATCCGGGGTTCGCCACCCAGTACGTCAATCAGCTGAAGAATCTCAACCTGCACGATTACAAGATCACCGCGGCGGGCCGCGACGACGAGACCGCGGGTCGCGACAACATGACCGCCCTGGCGCAGGTCAGCGGCAGTCCCCTGGCTACCGGATAGGATTCCGGGGTGACCGAGTACCGGATTGACGACCTCGCTCGGGAGGCGGGGACGACAACCCGGAACGTACGCGTCTACCAGGACAACGGGCTCCTGCCCCGGCCCCAGCGTCGGGGCCGGGTGGCGATCTACACCGATCGCCACCTGCGCCAGCTGCGCGCGATCACCCGGTTGCTCAGTGAGGGCTTCACGCTCAAGCACATCATGAAATTCCTGACCGGGTTGCAGCCCGGGCAGAACCTCGTCGATGTGCTGGATCTGTCCGACCTCGAAGAATTGGTCACCGCACCGTGGTCGCACCCGCAGCCACGCACCATGTCCCTCGAAGAGCTGGAGGGACGGCTCGGCGACCTGGACACGTCGATGCTGCGGCGTTTGACCACCCATGGCTTGATCGAGCCCACTGCCGACGAGAACATCTACTCGGTCAGCGATGTACGCCTCATCGATGACTTCGCCGCACTGATCTCCCGCGGAATGCCGCTGGAGATACTCCTGAAAACCAGTACCGCGGTCGACAAGAAACTTGACGCCGCTGCTCGCGAGCTGACCCGCGGCGGGCATACCGAGGTGGTCCGGCAGCGGGGGCCCGGGTGGCTCCCCACCAACGATGCCGAACTCGCCTGGGCCGCTGACCTCGTGGACACCATGCGCAGGGCGGCCCGGCGACTCGCGCACGCCAGCCTCGACCGCGCCTTCGACGAAGCTGTTCGTGCCGAGCTACACGAGTATCAGGCAGCGGGCAAGGCCGACGCCGAAGCAGTCCCGGAGACCACCGACGAACGTGAGCCCGACGGGACCACCCGTCGGGCTCACGTCAAACGAGCTAGACCTCGATGACGACGGCGCCGCCCTGGCCGCCACCCGCGCACATCGCGGCGACGCCGATGCCGCCACCACGGCGCTGCAGTTCGTAGACGAGCGTGGTGACCATCCGGGCACCGGAGGCGGCGATCGGATGTCCGAGGCTGCAGCCGCTGCCGGAGAAGTTCACCAGCTCCTCGTCGAGGCCGTACTTGCGCACCGCGGCGATCGGCACCGAGGCGAACGCCTCGTTGATCTCCCACAGCGCGACATCCGAGGGCTTGAGCCCGGCCCGGCCGAGGACCTTGCCGATCACCTCGACGCCGCCGAGACCCGTGTCCTTGGCGGGGACGCCTACCGCACCCCAGGCCCGTACGGTGGCCAGCACATTGAGGTTCTCCGCAGCCGCATAGTCGTCGCCGACGAGCGCGACAGCAGCGGCAGCGTCGTTGGTGCCGCTGCTGTTGCCCGCGGTGATGGAGAATCCTTCGATCTCCGGGTGCAGGACCTTGAGTTCGGCGAGCTTCTCGGCGGTGGTGCCGCGACGCGGGTGCTCGTCGACACTGAACTCGATGACCGACCCGTCGGGCTGGTTCACCTTCAGCGGCACGATCTCGTCGAGGAACTTGCCCGCGTCGATCGCGGCGATGGCGCGCTGGTGCGACCGCGCCGCCCAGGCGTCCATGTCCTCGCGGGTGATGCCGGCGGCCTGTGCGGTGTTCCAGCCGACCGTGATCGACATGTCGCGCATCGGCGCATCAGGGGTCTCGACGTGCGTCGGGGTCATCCACGGCTCGATGAACTCGATCTCGGGCCCGAAGCCGGGCACCCGCCACTTCATCAGCGGCGACGAGGACAGCGACTGCACACCGCCGGCCACCAGGACCCGCTCCATGCCGGAGCCGATCTGGGCCGACGCGTTACCGATGGCGGTCAGCGACCCCGCACAGTGCCGGTTGACGGCCTGGCCGGGCACCGACTCCCAGCCCAGCGCGTCGGCGGCGTAGCGCGCGATATCGCCGCCGCCGTAATTGGATTCGGCGAAGATCAGGTCGTCGATGGCTTCTGGGGAGATTCCGGCACGACGCACGACCTCGGGCAGGACCGTGGTGATCAAGGTTTCCGGCGGCGTGTTGACCAGCGTCCCCTTGAAGGAGCGGCCGATGGCGGTGCGGGCGGCACCGACGATTACGGGTGTGGGCATATGAATCCGCCTTTACGATATCCAGTGATTATGTAAACGTAGCACCCACTGTAGGTGGGTCGGCATGTGGTTGGCTACTGCGGTTCCGGGACGTGGAAATGCTCGTCACGCAGCCGGAACGCCTCTTTGGTGCCATGTTGGGCCCGGGTCTTGACGAAGTTGAACTCACCGGGCGAGAACTGCAGGTTTGTGCCGTAGGCGTGGAAGATGTAGCTGGCCACCTCCTCCCCCTGATACGCCTGGCTCTGCTCGACGAGGCGGAACGCCTCCTTGGCGATCACCACCCCGTCGGCGGGCATCTTGGCCGCCTTGGCCGCCCAGTACTGCGCCCGCGCCGTCACCTGGTCGGCATCGCAGGTGTCCGTGAAGATGCCGAGGTGCTCGATGGAGCCGGCCTCGACGATGTCGCCGGTGAGCAGCATCCGCCGGGCCAGCACCGGACCGAGGCGGTGGAAGAACATGTGCAGGCTGCCCAGGGCCGGGCCGAGGAACCGCGTCGCGGGCATCCCGATCTTGGTGTCACGGGCGATCACCGAGATGTCGGTCATCAATGCCATCTCGAAACCCCCGCCGAGGGCGTAGCCGCTGATCTCACCCACCGTGACCTTGGGGAAGCCCATGAAATTGTGGTAGAAGCCAAACGACTTGCGGTCCACCGTGAGTCGGCGCCGCTGGCTTGGGCGGGACTTCTTGGGCGCGGCGTCCTTCTTTCCCGCTTCGCCATACCAGCCGTACGCGTTGTTCATATCGGCCCCGGTGCTGAACACGCCCTCCGCACCACGCAAAAGCACCACGGTGATGTCGTCGTCGTCGGCCACGATGTCGAGGTAGCGGGCCACCTCGTCGCGCATGGCCGCGTCATAGGAGTTGCGCTGCTTGGGATTGTTCAGCGTGATGGTGGCGATGCGGTGGTCCCCATCGACCTCGAACAGCACCCGGTCATCTGTCATGCGAAATCAACCTCGCTTCAATGGTTTTGTCGTTACCGGCGGCCAGCGTGGTGCGCCGGGCGGCGGTGAGATGGTCGGCTGCGAGCTTGGTGGCCCTGGCCGTATTTCCGTCGGTGATCGCGTCCACCAGCCTCTGGTGATCACGCAGCGCCGCGCGCATGGTTTTCTCGGACATGCCGGCACCGTCTTCCCCGGTCCACACGGACGACTCGTGCGTCGACCAGATCAATTCCAGCGAGCCGATGAGCAGGATCATCGGCTCGTTGCCGCATCGAGACACCAGGGCTTCGTGGAACCTGCGGGCGTTCGGCACGTACTGCGAGGTGTCCTCGAACTGCGCTGCCTGCAGTTCGATCTCGGCCTGTAGGTAAGGCACCACCTCGGTGGCACGGTCCTCCCGGTCCGCGCACATGCCGGCGCAGATCGGTTCCAGACGCAGCAGCGCCTCGCTCACATCGGCGGGTGTGGCAGCGCGGGTCTGCAGCACCATGCCGATCATGTGGGCGGTGCGGTCAGCCGAGGGCATCTGCACCACGGCACCGCCGACGTTTCCGCGGCGAACCGAGATCAACCCGTCCGTCTCCAGCAGATGGATCGCCTCACGCAACGCGGGCGGGCTGACCCCGAACTCCTGGAACAGGCTCTCCTGTGTGGGAAGGATGTCACCCTCACGCAGGCGGCCGGACAGGATGTCGTCGCGCAGTTTGGACGCCACGATCTCGGCAACCCGAGGCTGCCGGATGCGCCGTACGCGTCCTTCCATCGACGACCTTTCCTTGCTAACTTGTACAAGATAGTAACCGCATCGCCTACTGTATGGGCAACTGTATGGATTCGGAAAGGCTGGATTCCAGGTGACTGACGGTTCGGTGACCACGTCCCGCGCGGACGCCATCCTGCGCATCACGCTCGACCGCCCGGAGCGGCGTAACTCGTTGAGCCATCAGATGATCGACGATCTGGTCGCGACCCTGTCGGCAGCCGCCCACGACGACTCGCTGCGCGCCGTCGCCATCACCGGCGCCGCGGAGAACTTCTGCGCCGGAGCCGACTGGGTCGCCACCAACAGCACCGGAGAGCGGCCCCGTACCGGTGACCTGGTCCGGCGGATCCCGCACACCGCGCACCGGATCATCGAGCTGGTGTCCACCATCCAGCTACCGGTGGTGTGCGCCGTGCGGGGCTGGGCGGTCGGATTGGGTTGCAACCTGGCCCTCGCCGCCGACTTCACCATCGCCGACACCGGGGCGACGTTCTGGGAACCGTTCATGAACCGGGGATTCACCCCCGATTCCGGGGCGACCTGGCTGCTGCCACGACTGGCGGGGGTGGCCCGGGCCAAGCGGATGCTGCTGCTCGGCGAGAAGGTCACCGGTTCGCAGGCCGCCGACTGGGGACTGATCCACAGCGCGATGCCCGCCGACGAGTTGGATACGGCAGTCGACTCCTTGGTGGCCCGCCTGGCCGCCGGGCCGACCGTTGCGATCGGACTGGCCAAGCAGGCCATCGCCTACGGCCAGCACGCCACCCTGACCCAGTCCATGAACCAAGAATTGTCCAACCTGGAACTCTCCTGCCGTACAGGCGATTTCAAAGAAGGCCTGGCCGCGTTCCGGGAACACCGCGATCCCGACTTCACCGGGCGATAAGAGGAATCGATGACAGATTACGAGACCATCAAATACGAGGTGGACGGCCACAAGGCCACCATCACCCTGAATCGGCCCGACGCGCTCAATGCGCTGTCGCCGCACATGATCACCGAATTGCGGGCTGCCTACGACGAAGCCGAGAACGACGACAACGTCTGGCTGATGATCGTCACCGCCGCCGGCCGGGCCTTCTGCACCGGCGCCGACGTCAAGGAGATCCCCGGCGACGGAAAGGTCGTCAACGAGCGGCCCTACCTGTCCACGTACGAACAGTGGGAGGCGCCGCAGGAGGGCACCCCGCCGTTTCGCACCATGGCCAAGCCGGTCGTGGTGGCGATCAACGGAATCTGCTGCGGCGCCGGACTGGACTGGGTCACCACCGGTGACATCGTGATCGCCTCGGACAAGGCGACGTTCTTCGACCCGCACGTCAGCATCGGTCTGGTGGCCGCCCGCGAAATGGTGCGCCTGGCGCGGGCACTCCCCCGATCGGTGGCGCTGCGGATGGCGCTGATGGGCAAGCACGAGCGCATGACCGTCGAGCGCGCGTACGAACTCGGGTTGATCACCGAGATCGTCGAGCACGACAAACTGCTGGAACGGGCCCACGAGATCGCCGACACCGTGTGTCTCAATGCCCCACTGGCGGTTCGCGGAACCCGACTGGCCATTCACAAGACCCTGGATCTGCCCCTGCACGAAGGAGAGATCCTGGCCGAGACGTTCCGCGAGCGGGTGGTCCGCACCGAAGATGCGCTCGAAGGACCGCGAGCCTTCGTCGAGAAGCGCAAGCCCAACTGGCAGGCGCGGTAACAGGCAATGGAGACGCTGCTCCTCGACTTCGACCACGAATCCCGGGTGGCCACGGTCACGCTGAACCGCCCCGACGCGCTGAACTCGTTCAACCGGGCCATGTGCAATGACATGCGCGACGCCTGGCATGCAATCAAGGACGACGAGGGCATCAACGCGGTGGTGCTACGGGCGGCCGGCGACCGGGCGTTCAGCGCCGGGCTGGACGTGAAATCAACCTACGGACAGCCCGAGATCGTCTGGAACCACGAGGATCCCGGTGAACTGCTGAGCCCCAAGTGGCAGAAGATGTGGAAGCCGGTGGTCTGCGCGGTGCAGGGCATGTGCACCGCCGGGGCGCTGTACTTCGTCAACGAGGCCGACATCGTGATCTGCTCCCAGGAGGCCACCTTCTTCGATTCCCATGTCAGCGCCGGACTGGTCTCGGCGCTGGAGCCGATCGGCCTGATGCGCCGGGTCGGCCTCGGCGATACCTTGCGGATGGCGTTGATGGGCAACGACGAACGGGTAAGCGCCGAGACGGCTCTGCGCATCGGCCTGGTCACCGAAGTGGTGGCCAGAGATCAGCTGTGGGACCGCGCACACGAGATCGCCGCAACGATCGCGGCGAAACCGCCGACCGCCACCCAGGGCACGGTGAAGGCCATCTGGGAGTCCCTGGACAAGCCGTACCGTGCCGCGATGGACCAGGGCCTCATCTACACGCGACTGGGCAATCCGATCGCCAAGGCCGAGTTGGCCGAACGTCCCCTGCCCAAGACACAGCCCCGGATCCGCTGATGGCCCACCCGCTTTCACGGCGCATCGACGCGGTACTCGATCTCGATCCGGCCGCACCGGCCATCCAGTACGACGGCCAGTGGTCCACCTGGGGGCAGGTCGCGACGCTTACGCGGCGTATCGGTGCATCGACAGCCGGCACGCGCGTCGGCATCCTCCTGCGCAACCAACCTGCCCACGTGGCAGCGCTACTCGGGGTGCTGGCCTACGGCGGCACCGTCGTGGTGATCAATCCTTCCCGCGGCGACGAGCGCACCCGGGCCGACATCGAGACACTCAACCTGCCGGTACTCGTCGGCCTGGCCGAGGACATCGCCGCGCTGGCTTCACCCTCCTCCGCGACGACGACCGTGACGATTCGCGATCTCGATACCGCGCCGGAGGTGGTTACCGCCCCGGATCCGGCGCACGACGCCGGGCGCCCAGGGGTGGCGGTGTGGATGTTGACCAGCGGCACCACCGGCCCGCCCAAACGCGTGGACCTGACGTACGACATGCTCGCCCGCAGCGTCATCGGCCGCGAACCCGAAAACTCTCCGGCGCCAACCGAACTGCGACGTGGAGTGGCCATCGTCAACTCACCTCTGGTCCACGTCGGCGGCGTGTTCCGGGTCCTGTTGTGTATCGCCGAGGCACGGCCCTTCGTGCTGCTGCCCAAGTTCGAGCTCCAGCGCTGGGTCGACGCCGTGCGGGAGCACCAGCCGCGAGCGGTGTCACTGGTGCCGGCCGCACTGCGCATGGTGCTGCACTCCGATCTCACCCGCAACGACCTCGCCGGCATCCGCGCGGTCACCTCCGGCACCGCCCCACTGTCGGCCGACGATGCCGATGCGTTCACCGAGAAGTTCGGCATCCCGGTGCTGACCTCGTACGCCGCGACCGAGTTCGGTGGCGGGGTGGCGAGCTGGACGCTGGCCGATCACCAGAAACACTGGAAAGACAAGCGGGGCAGTGTCGGCCGCGCCAATCCGGGTGCCCGGCTGCGCGTCGTCGACGCGGACGGCAACCCGCTGGGATCCGATGAGAAGGGGCTGTTGGAGGTCAAACCGGCGCAGTTCGACGCCGACGCGGACTGGATACGGACCACCGACCTGGCCCGCATCGATGCCGACGGATTCGTCTGGATACTCGGCCGCGCCGACCAGGCCATCATCCGCGGTGGATTCAAGGTGATGCCCGACGACGTGCGCACCGCCCTGGAGAGCCACCCCGCGGTGCGCGGCGCGGCGGTGATCGGCATTCCTGATGAGCGCCTGGGTGAGGCACCGGTGGCCATGGTGGAGTTACGCATGCCTGCGCCCTCGACCGAACTCACCGATTATCTGCAGGGTCGGCTGGCGCGGTACGAGATCCCCACCAGGATCGCGATCGTGGACACCATCCCGCGTACGCCGTCGGGCAAGGCCGACCTGGGTGCCGTCCGCGAGCACTTCGCCACCGGTGGCTGACACGCTGGCCGGTCTGCTCGCCGGACTGCGCGACCGAGGCGATCATCCCCTGCTGATCTGCGACGACAGCCGGATCAGCTACGCAGCCGCCGAGAGCCGTTCGGCCTCGGTGGCTCGTGGCCTGATCCAGCTGGGGGTCGGCAAGGGCACACATGTCGGGCTGCTCTATCCGAACGGCGTCGACTTCGTGGTGGCCATGCTGGCCGCGGCGCGAATCGGCGCCGTCGTGGTGCCGTACTCCACGTTTCTCACCGCAGCCGAGCTGAAGACCCAACTGCGCGACAGCGATACCACGATCCTGATGTCGGCACGCTCCTACCGCAATCACGACTATGCGCAACGGCTTTCCGGTATCGACGGCCCGTGCCTGCGCCACGTGTTGTTCGAGATGCCCCACGCCGACGTTCCGGCACTGGCCGAGTTCGAAGACGACGTCGACGGCTGCCACCCGCTGGCCATCGTCTACACCTCAGGCTCGACCGGCCCGCCGAAAGGGGCCGTGCATACGCACGCATCGCTGATGGGCCATCAACGCAACCTCAACACGATCCGTGGGCTGATGAGCTCTGATCGGCTCTTCTGCAATTCACCGTTCTTCTGGATCGGAGGTTTCGCGTTCGGCCTGCTGGCCGCCGTGTCCGCCGGTGCCACCCTGATCTGCTCGAACGCCACCGACCCGGCGCTCACCCTCGACCTCATCGAGGCCGAGAGACCCACTGTGACCAATGGTTTCGTCGCCGGGATCGCACATCTCACGCACCACCCGAGCTACCCCGGCCGGCGCTTCACGGCCCGTCGCGGCAACCTCTACCCGATCATGGCGCCCGATGTTCGGCCGCGGGATACCGAGCTGCGCCACAACATGCTCGGTATGACGGAATCTGGCAGCGTCGTGCTGCTCGACGGTGACGAGACCGATCAACCCGAGCACCGGCGCGGCAGCTATGGCAGGCCGGCGCCGGGGTTCGAGACCAAGCTGCTGCAGACGGGTGAACTGTGCATCCGCGGCCCTCACGTGATGCAGGGCTACTACGGACGCAGCAGAGAGGACTGTTTCGACCCCGACGGCTGGTTCCACACCGGGGACCTGGTGCGCGTGGATCGGGACGGATACTTCTACTTCCTCGGTCGCGCAGGCTCGATGATCAAGACGTCGGGTGCCAATGTGACACCCGGAGAGGTGGAAAAAGCCCTCGCGGCACTGGGGTTCAGCGCGCATGTGCTCGGTCTTCCCGACGCGGTGCGCGGCCAGACCGTCGCCGCCGTGATCGTCACCGAAACTCCGGTCGACTTCGACGCGATACGTCAGGCGCTACGCGACATGTTGTCGGCGTACAAGATCCCGCGGAAATTCGCCGTCTGCCCGCCCGCCGAGCTGCCCACGCTGTCGAGCGGCAAGGTCGACATGCCGGCATTGGTGAGGCTGTTCGATGCCTGACTCGCTGCTGCCGGACACCGTCGATGCGCTGCTGCGTCACCATGCGCCGTCCACCGATCCCATGGTGATCGATCCGGACACCCGCATCAGTTACGCCGAACTCGACGCCGGTACCCGAGAGCTCGCGGCCGGGTTGATGTTGGCCGGGGTCAACAAGGGAACACGAGTCGGTCTGATCATGCCCAACTGCGCCGACTGGGCACGGATTGCCCTGGCGATCACCAGAATCGGGGCAATCCTCGTGCCCCTGAGCACACTGCTGACCGACCGGGAACTCACAGCCCAGTTGCGGACCGCCTCCGTGCAGTACCTGATCGCCGTCGAACAATTCCGCGGTCGCCGTTACCCGCACGGTCCGGTGCCGTCGCTGCGCGAGACCTGGACCCCGGAGGACGTCCTCGCTTTCACCGGCACCGCACCGTTGCCGCCCGTACGGCCCAGCGACCCGCTGGTTGTCATGTTCACCTCGGGCAGCAGTGGCGCACCGAAAGGCGTCGTCCACTCCCATGCAAACGCCTTGGCTGCGACCCGTTCCGGTCTCGGCGCCCGGTGCATCACCGCCGAGACCCGCCTCTACCTGCCGATGCCGTTCTTCTGGGTCGGTGGCTTCGGCGCCGGCATCCTTTCGGCGCTGGTGGCCGGGGCCACCCTGGTGACCGAGCCAATTCCCGACCCCGAATCCACCCTGGAACTCCTTCAGCGTGAGCAGGTTACGTTGTTCCGCGGATGGCCCGGGCAGGCCGAATCCCTAGCACGTCATCCCACGAGCGCCGACCTCTCGACGCTACGACCCGGAAGCCTGGAGGCCCTGCTCCCGGTGCACCTGCGTGCTGAGCCCGGCGCGCGGGCGTCGCTGCTCGGGATGACGGAATCGTTCGGACCCTACTGTGGTTATCCGGCCGATGCCGACATGCCCCGTTCCGCGTGGGGCAGCTGTGGTAAACCGTTCCCGGGAATGGACATTCGCATCGTCGACACCGCCACCGGCACAACCCAGCCCACGGGCGTCACCGGTGAGATCCAGATCCGTGGGCGGCACGTCATGCGTGGAATCTGCCGACGCAGTCGCGAGGAAGTCTTCACCCCGGACGGCTACTACCCCACCGGCGATCTGGGCTACCTCGATCGCGACGGGTTCCTGTTCTACCGCGGCCGCTCCGATGACATGTTCAAAGTCAGTGGCGCCACGGTGTATCCGAGCGAAGTGCAGCGAGCGCTTCGGTCTCTTCCCGGAGTCCGCGCCGCCCATGTCGTGAATGTTCCCGATGGTCAGACCAATCGGGTCGGGGCAGTACTCGTCGGCGACGGCCTCGCGGCGGATGCGCTGCGCATCGCCGCGCGCGAGGTACTGAGTCCGTTCAAGGTGCCCACGCTGTGGCTGCTGCCGGCCGACGAAGACGCAGTGCCGCACGGAGCCACGGGGAAGGTCGACTATGCCGCACTCCGCGCCATGCTGAGGGAGGGTATCCGACGATGACCGCTGACATCTTCGAACTATTCCAGCTGATCGGTTACCGCGATGCCGCCGGCGCGGACGACGAGGCGGTAGTCGATCTCCCGGTAGCCCCGCACGTGATCAACACTAACGGTGGCCTACAGGGCGGGCTGCTGGCCACCCTCGTCGACACCGCAGCCGGGAAGTTGGCAATGCGGCGACTGCCACCAGGTCACAGTGTCGTGACGTCGGACCTCAACCTGCGTTACCTACGGCCGGTCACCGACGGCGCCGCCAGAGCGGTGGCTCGAATTGTTCACGACGGCAAACGGTCCATGGTGGTGCAAGTCGAGATCCGCGCAATGCCAGATGATGACCTGGCCGTCATCGCCACGGTGAGTTTCGCGAAAATCCGGGCACGAACCGAAATCGCGACTCCGGACTAACGTCGTCGCCGCTGGTTCCACGGGGCCAGCAGCAGTCGGCACGCGTACCGCACATCGGCGACCGCACTGTCCGTGTCGAGTTGCCCTGCGGTGGCCCAGGTCAGGATGCCGTACATGCACTGCTCGACCATCCTGGTCAGTCGATGATCCTCGGCAGTCGGTTCGGCAATCCCTGCCACCGCCAGGATCCGTTCCCGCATGGACAGATCGGCAGGCGTATCGGCGGAGGACCGAATAGCGTTGATGGAGACCAGCATTGCCCTGGCCAACGGCGGCCGCGCCAGCAACCGCTCGGCGGCATCGCCCAGGAAGTCGCATATCGCCGCCACCGGATCGTCCGGAATGCCATCGGATTCCGGCATCGATCGAATGGACGCGTTGAGCGATGCGGCATAGAGGTGGTGCTTGGTCGGGTAATAGCGATAGAGCGTGCCGAGAGCAACGCCGGCCTCGGCGGCGATGTCGGACATCTGCACTCGCTCGAGTCCGTGCAGCGCCCCCAACCGGTCCGCCGCCCCAAGAATCGCGGCGTTACGCGCCTGCTGGCGGGGTGTCGACGCCTGCCCGGGTTTCCGGGGTGTTCCGATGCGCGCCATCCGGGCGAACTCCTCGTAAAACTAGAATTGCTTCTAGAAATCAGTACGCACTGATGCTACAACAGACTGGTGATCGAAGAAGGCTCCCAACTCGGCGCGACGGCGTTCGATGCTCAGAAGTATGGCCCGTGGGCCGTCATCACCGGCGGCTCGGAAGGGGTCGGAAGGTCCTTCGCGCTCCGGCTCGCCGCGGCAGGAGTGAACCTGCTGCTGGTCGCCCGCAAGTCCGGGCCGCTGGAAGAGTGCGCCGTACTCTGCCGCGCCCACGGCGTCGAGGTCCGCACCCTGAGTACTGATCTCGCGGAGCCGTCCTCGGCTGACGCCGTGGCAGAAACGGTTGGGGACGTCGAGGTGGGCCTGCTGGTCCACAATGCGGGCGCGAACACCCACAGCGCACGGTTTCTCGACGGTGACCTCGCCGCGTTTCAGCGGGTCATCGACCTGAATATCACCACCCCGCTGGCCCTGGTCCATCATTTCGGGGCGGCGATGCGCAGCCGTCGCCGCGGGGGCATCCTGCTCGTCGGATCGATGGCCGGATACCTCGGCTCGAACCGGCACACGGTGTATGGCGGCGTCAAGGCCTTCGGCAGGATCTTCGCCGAAAGCCTGTGGCTGGAATTACGGGACGACGACGTCGACGTGCTCGAGCTCGTGCTGGGGGTGACCCGCACCCCGGCGATGGACCGGGTCGGGCTCAACTTCGACATCCCCGGCATGGTGGTGTCCGAGCCTGACGACGTCGCCGCCGAAGGTCTCGCCGCGCTCGGCCGGGGCCCCGTGCACGTCGTGTCGCAACATGCGAAAGTCGCTCATGCCCACAATGATCCGGACCGCGCCGCTGCCATCCTGCGTACCGACAAGATGATGCGGCAGCTGATGGGTTCAACAGAGAGGTCCGCACGGTGAAGCTCGGACTCTCCACGCCCGTCGTGATGCAGCACCCCGGCGAGTTCTCCCCGTGGGAAACCACCGCCGGCCCCGACGAGTTGTCTTTGATCGCCGAGAAAGCAGAGGCTCTGGGGTTTCACCACATCACCTGTGCCGAGCACACCGGCATCCCGGCCTCAGCCGCGGCGGTGCGCGGGAAGGTGTACTGGGACCCGCTGGCCACCCTGTCCTTCCTGGCCGCCAGGACTCGACGGATCCGACTGGTCACCGCCGTTGTGGTACTTCCGTACCACCACCCGGTCGCGCTGGCCAAGAGCTACGGGACTCTCGACCGGCTCAGCGGTGGGCGCGTCGTCCTCGGCGTCGGGGTCGGATCGCTCACCGAGGAGTTCGAGTTGCTCGGCGCCCCATGGGAAGGGCGTGGGACCGCGGCCGACCGTGACATCGCCAGGCTGCGCGCCGCATGGGGACAGCCGGTGGTCGACGGGTTCGCCATCGAACCGCACGCCACCAGCACCGATCTCACGGTCTGGGTGGGTGGTCGCACCAAACGCTCGCTGCGTCGAGCCGTCGAGTTGGGCAACGGATGGATGCCTTTCGGATTGCCGCCGGATGCAATTGCCGAGTTCCTCGCGCAGCGGCGGCCGCCGGAAGGTTTCGATGTCGTGCTGTCCCCGGGGGTGCCGCTGGACCCGCAAGGCGATCCGAACACCACCCACGCTCGGCTGAGTCGGTTGCGCGACGTCGGTGCCACGATCGCCAACTGCACACTGCAGGCCCGAAGCGCAGAGCATTTCTGCGATCAGCTCGAAGCCCTGCACACGATCGGCACCGAACTATGACTGATCCCTTTGAATCCCGGCTGCACGACCTGGAGCGACGCCTGCAGGAGCTGACCGACCAGGTCGAGGTGACGCAGCTGATCGCCTCCTACGGTCCCCTCGTCGACGCCGGTGCCGCCGACGACGTCGCGGCGCTATGGAGCGAGGACGGCAGCTACGACGTCGAGGGCTGGCAGATGCGCAGCCGCGCCGACGTGGCCGCCATGGTGAACTCGGATGCGCATCAAACGCTCATCTCCCGAGGTGCCTGTCACTTTCTCGGTCCGGCTCGGGTCACCGTCGACGGCAATACCGCGGAGGCGGTGTGCGAATCACTGCTGGTGGTGCACCGCGACGGAAAGTGGATCGTCGCGCGCGCCGGTGCGAACCACTTCACGCTGCGTCGCATCGACGGCCGGTGGCAGATCGAGCGCCGCACCACACGCGCACTGAACGGAAGCCCCGAGGCGCGCGAACTGCTGCGCTAGACGATCGCGTTCGCCCGGAGTTCCACGATCTGCGTTGCGTCGTAACCGATCTCGCCCAGTACCTCGTCGGTGTGCTCGCCCAGCAGCGGGGCGCGCCGGCGGATCGTGCCGGGCGTCGCCGACATCCGGAACGGGGTTTCGATGATCGGCACGTCCCGGGAGGCCCCGGGGAACGGCATCCGCTGCAGGTAGCCCATGGCCTGCACATGCGGGTCATCGAGGACATCCTGGGTGGAATGCAACGGGGCAGCAGGCATTTTCGCCTTCTCCAGCAGCTCCAGCACCTGCGCCTTGGTCTTGTCGGCGCACCAGTCGGACATGATGTCGTTGAGGATGTCACCGTTGACCCAGCGGATGTCGTCGTTGGCGAAACGTGGATCGTCGAACAGTTCCTCGCGCCCCACGAGCCGGCACCAGCGTTTGAACATGGGCTGTCCCGCGACCTGTAGCAGGACCCATTGATCGTCAGCGGTGCGATACAGGTCGCACGGCGCGACCGACGCCCCCTTGTTGCCCATCCTGGGCTTGTCGACCTGCAGTAGTTCGCGCTCGATCAAGAACGCGTTCGACAGCATCAGTGCGGTCGGTAGTAGGGCGCCCTCGACGTGCTGTCCCTCCCCTGTCTTGTCACGGTGATACAGCGCCATCATGACGCCGATCGCCAAGGTCAGCGCGGTCCCGAAATCCGCGTAGGGCACCACCGTTCGGATCGGCAGATCGGGCAGGCCCTGCCGGTAGACCGCACCCGACATCACCTGCCCGGCCCCGTCGAAACCGATCTTGTCGCTGTACGGGCCGCCCTCGCCGTAGGCGGTGGCGCTGGCCAGGATGATGTCGGGTTTGACCGCTTTGAGTGTCTCGTAATCCAGTCCGCTGGCCCGCATCCCGGCCGCAGGCATGTTGGCGATCACGATGTCGGCCTGCGCCACCAGACGTCGGGTGATCTCGGCGCCCTCGGCCGTGGTGGAGTCGAGCGTCAACGACCGCTTGTTGCGGTTGCACTGCAGGAACGTGCCGCCCTCACCGCCCTCGGTGACGGCCTGGACCCAACGGTCTTCCCCGCCTTCACGTTTCTCCACCCGCAGCACATCCGCGCCCATGTCGGCCAGGATCGCGCTGCACCACGGCGCGGCGATGAACCGGCCGTAGTCGAGCACCCGTATCCCGTCGAGAACCCCTGACATCCTCGCTCACCTTCCTTCGGGTCAAAATTCACCTCTACTCGAGCACGCCCAACCGGTCGAGGTGATCGCTCAACGGCCTGGAGGCCGCACACAGGTGCTCGGCCATGGCGTCGCGGGCCGCATCCCCGTCGCGCGCCTTGAGCGCGGCCAGGATCCGGCGGTGGTCATGAGTGGACTGCTCGGGCCAACCCTCGACCGTCGGATAAACCGATTCCAGTGCATACCGGGTGATCTGGGACATCAGCTGCGCCAGCTTGGGCGACTCGGCTGCCCGGTTGACGCCACGATGGAACGCGTGGTTGAGCCGGACCGCCGCCTCATGATCGTTGTCCGTGTAGGCAACCTCCAGCTCCCGCTGGATCCGGTCGAGCTCGCCGAGTTGACCGTCGGTGATCTGCCCAGCGGCGCGTGCCGCCAACTGCCCGCCGATGTGGGCCTGCACCCCGGCCACGTCGTCGATGTCCCGACGGGTGACCGGCAGCACCAGGAACCCACGCCGGGGCTGCTGCTTCAGCAGCCCCTCGGTGCGCAGGCCGAACAACGCCTCGCGCACCGGCGTCACGCTGATCCCCAGCTCGGCTGCGAGCTGTTCGAGCCGGATGTAGTTCCCCGCCGGGTACGTGCCGTCGAAGATCCGCCGTCGAATCAGCCGGGCCACATCCTCGGCCAGCTGTGGGCGCGCAGCGAAATCGGGTATGGACACGGTTCAGACCCGATAGTCGGAGAGCAGCCGCTTGCTGATGATGTTCTTCTGGATCTCGCTGGTGCCCTCACCGATCAACAGGAACGGCGCGTCACGCATGAGCCGCTCGATCTCGTATTCCTTGGAATATCCATACCCGCCGTGGATCCGGAAGCTCTGCTGGGTGACCTCCGAACAGAACTCACTGGCGAGGTACTTGGCCATACCGGCGGCCACGTCGTTGCGTTCACCAGAGTCCTTGAGCCGGGCGGCGTTGACCATCATCAGATGTGCGGCCTCGACTTTGGTTGCCATCTCGGCCAATTGGAACGCCACCGCCTGGTGCTCGGCGATCGGCTTGCCGAAGGTCTCCCGCTGCTGCGCGTAGCGCACCGCCAGCTCGAACGCACGGATCCCCACACCGCAGGCACGCGCCGACACATTCACGCGACCGACCTCGACCCCGTCCATCATCTGGAAGAAACCCTGCCCGGTGACGCCGCCGAGAACGTCGTCGGCACTGGCCCGATAACCGTCGAAGACCAGCTCGGTGGTGTCGATCCCCTTGTAGCCGAGCTTGTCGAGCTTGCCCGGGATGGTCAGTCCCGGAACCACTTCACCGAAGCCGGTGGGCTTTTCGACCAGGAAGGCCGTCAAGTTGCGGTGCGGCTTGTCGGCACCCTCGTCGGTGCGCACCAGCGCGGCCACCAGGGTGGAACTACCGCCGTTGGTCAGCCACATCTTCTGACCGTCGATCGTGTACGTGCCGTCGTCGTTCTTCTTGGCCCGGGTCCGGATGGCCGCCACGTCCGAGCCGAGTTCGGGCTCGGACATCGAGAACGCCCCGCGAGTCTCGCCGGTGGCCATCCGCGGCAGGAAGTTCTGCTTCTGGGCGTCGGTTCCGTGCTGGCGGATCATGTACGCGACGATGAAGTGGGTGTTGATCACCCCGGACACGCTCATCCAGCCGCGGGCAAGTTCCTCGACGCACAACGCGTAGGTGAGTAGCGATTCCCCGAGCCCGCCGTACTCCTCGGGAATCATCAGCCCGAACAGGCCCATGTCCTTCATCTGGTCGACGATGGCCTGCGGATAGGTGTCGGAGTGTTCCAACTCCTGGGCAGTAGGAATGACCTCTTTGTCGACGAATTGCCGCACGGTCGAGACGATCTCGGTCTGGAACTCGGTAAGTCCCAGGGTCTGGGCAAGTCTGGTCACGATGCCACCCTCTCGAACACAGCGGCCAGCCCTTGGCCGCCGCCGATGCACATGGTCTCCAGGCCGTAGCGGGCCTGACGCCGATCCAGTTCCCGGGCCAGCGTGGCGAGCATCCGCCCGCCGGTCGCGCCGACCGGGTGTCCCAGCGAGATACCGGATCCCCGGACGTTGGTGCGCTCGAAGTCGGCCTCGCCGAACTTCCACTCCTTCATCACGGCCAGCGCCTGGGCGGCGAACGCCTCGTTCAGTTCAATGAGATCGATGTCGCTCAACTGCAGGTCGGCCTTGGCCAGGGCCGCCTCGGTGGCCGGGACCGGGCCGATGCCCATGACATTGGGCGCGACGCCCGCAGAACCCCACGACACCATGCGCACGAGTGGCCGCAGACCGAGCTCGGCAGCCTTCTCCGGGGTGGTCACGATACACATGGACGCGGCATCATTCTGGCCGCTGGAGTTGCCCGCGGTCACAGTCGACTCCGGATCCTGCTTGAGCAGAACGGGTTTGAGCTTGGCCAGGGCCTCGACCGTGGTGTCGGCACGCGGATGCTCATCGGTGTCGATGACGCTGTCGCCCTTACGTGAGCGGACCGTCACGGGAATGATCTCCTCGGCCAGAACGCCGGATTCCTGGGCCGCCACGGCGCTGCGATGCGAGCGCACCGCGAGTTCGTCCTGCTCGGTGCGGGTGATGCCGTATTCACGACGCAGGTTCTCGGCGGTCTCCAGCATTCCGCCCGGCACCGGGTAGAACTGCCCGCCGGCAGTCGTACGTCCGCGCGCGAGCCCGTCGTGAATCTGGACGCCGCTGCGGGCCCCGCCCCACCGCATATCGGTGGAGTAGAACGCGACGTTGCTCATGCTCTCGGCACCGCCCGCGACCACCAGGTCGTTGTCTCCGCTGCGCACCTGTAGGCAGGCCTGGATCACGGCCTGCAGCCCGGAGCCACAGCGGCGGTCGACCTGCATACCGGGAACCGTCACCGGCAGGCCGGCGTCGAGCGCCACCACGCGTCCGATGGCCGGCGCCTCACTGTTGGGATAGCAGTGGCCGAGAATCACGTCCTGCACCTGCTCGGGTGCCACACCGGTGCGCTCCAGCAGACCCTTGAGTGCGGCGACACCGAGTTCCACGGCGGTAAGGGACGCATACATGCCGCCGTAGCGGCCGATCGGGGTGCGGACCGGTTCGCAGATGACCGCGTCGCGGGTCATACGTGCCGACCCCCGGTCACCTCGAGCACGGTGCCCGTCATGTACGACGACAGATCGCTGGCCAAGAACAGCGCAACCTTGGCCACTTCGTCGGGTTCCCCGGCGCGACCCATCGGGATCTCGGCCAGCTTCTGATCCCAGATCCGTTGCGGCATGGCCTCGGTCATCGCCGACCGGATCAACCCGGGCTGGATGGCGTTGACGCGGACACCGAGGTGCGCGAGCTCCTTGGCCGACGCCTTGGTCATCCCGACGATTCCTGCCTTGGCGGCCGAATAGTTGGTCTGGCCGACCAGGCCGACCTTGCCCGAGATCGAGGACATGTTCACGATCGCGCCGCGCTTGTTCTCGCGCATGATCGCCGCGGCCGACTTGGTGCCGTTCCAGGTGCCCTTCAGGTGCACGGCGATGACCTGGTCGAACTGCTCCTCGGTCATCTTGCGCAGCGTCGCGTCGCGCGTGATGCCGGCGTTGTTGACCATGATGTCCAGCCCGCCGAACCGCTCGACGGCGGCCTGCACGAGAGCCTCGACCTCAGCACCCGAGGTCACGTCACAACGCACTGCGGTCGCCACCTCGGGGCCGCCGAGTTCCTGGGCGGCCGCCTCGGTGGCTTCCAGGTTGACGTCACCGAGGACCACCCGGGCGCCCTCGCCGATGAAGCGTTTCGCGATGGCCAGGCCCAGACCCTGGGCACCGCCTGTCACCACTGCAGTCTGACCGGTCAGCAACGACACCTGATCACCTAACTTTCGATCGCGGGGGCTCTGTCTGGCCCAGATCATATTTCATATACGATATTGGAGATTCATCGCCCCCGCGGATTCCGCGCGACGAAATGGAGCTCACCTGTGACCACGACCGCGGCCACTTCCGAAGTCAGCGACGAGGACTTCGCCGAGATCCTGGCGCAGACCCGCAGCTTCATCCGCTCCGCCGTGGTGCCCCGCGAGAACGAGATCCTGGCCACCGACCAGGTACCCGACGACCTGCGCGAGCAGGCCAAGAACATGGGGTTGTTCGGTTACGCGATCCCCCAGCAATGGGGTGGCCTCGGCCTGAACCTGGCCCAAGATGTCGAACTGGCAATGGAATTCGGCTACACGTCGCTGGCATTGCGGTCGATGTTCGGCACCAACAACGGCATCGCCGGCCAGGTGCTGGTGGGGTTCGGCACCGATGAGCAGAAGACCCGGTGGCTGGAGGGCATCGCCTCCGGCGACGTCGTCGCCTCGTTCGCCCTGACCGAGCCCGGCGCCGGATCCAACCCGGCGGGCTTGCGCACCAAGGCCGTTCGTGACGGCGACGACTGGGTGATCGACGGCCAGAAGCGGTTCATCACCAACGCGCCCACCGCGAACCTGTTCGTCGTGTTCGCTCGCACCCGCCCCGCCGACGAAAACGGAGCAGGTATCGCTGTCTTTCTCGTGCCGGCCGACGCTGCCGGCGTCGAAGTCGGAGCCAAGGACGCCAAGATGGGCCAGGAGGGTGCCTGGACCGCAGACGTCAACTTCACCGGCGTTCGGGTGCCGAACAGTGCACTCGTCGGCGGTAGCGAAGACGTCGGCTACCGCGCCGCGATGACCTCCCTCGCCCGCGGCCGGGTCCACATCGCGGCGCTCGCGGTCGGGTCCGCTCAACGTGCACTCGACGAGTCAGTGGCCTACGCCGCCGCGGCCACCCAGGGTGGCCAGCCGATCGGCAGCTTCCAGTTGGTGCAGGCGATGATCGCCGACCAGCAGACGGGCGTGATGGCCGGACGCGCTTTGGTGCGCGACGCCGCCGCCAAGTGGGTGTCCGGCGAGGACCGCCGCATCGCGCCCTCGGCGGCCAAGCTCTTCTGCACCGAAATGGCAGGTAACGTCGCCGATCTCGCGGTGCAGATCCACGGCGGCACCGGCTACATGCGCGAGGTCCCGGTCGAGCGCATCTACCGCGAGGTCCGGCTGCTGCGCCTGTATGAAGGCACCAGCGAGATCCAGCGACTCATCATCGGCGGCGGCCTGGTCAAGGCCGCCCAACGCCAGCTCTGAAACCACACACCCACAAGGAGAATCCATGACCGAGAGGCTCGCCGGAAAGGTCGCCTTCATCACCGGAGCTGCCCGCGGACAGGGACGCGCGCATGCGATCCGGATGGCCAACGAGGGCGCCGACATCATCGCGGTCGACATCGCCGCGCCGCTGCCCCCGAGCGTGCCCTATGACTCGGCGACTCCCGAGGATCTGGCCGAAACCGTGCGCCTGGTCGAGGCCACCGGCAAGCGGATCATCGCCACCGCCGCCGACACCCGCGATCACGACGCGCTGCGCACCATCGTCGGTAAGGGTGTCGCCGAGTTCGGCCGCCTCGATGTCATCGTCGCCAATGCGGGCATCACGGTGCCCGAGCCGTGGAACGAGACCACCCCCGAATCCTTCCGGGACGTCATGGACATCAACGTCACCGGCACCTGGAACACCGTGATGGCCGGTGCCCAGCACATCATCGACGGCGGCCGCGGCGGGTCGATCATCCTGATCAGCTCCGCTGCCGGGATCAAGATGCAGCCGTTCATGGTGCACTACACCGCCAGCAAGCACGCCGTCGCGGGTATGGCCCGGGCGTTCGCCGCCGAGTTGGGCAAGCACAAGATCCGGGTGAACAGCCTGCATCCAGGTGCGGTCAACACTCCGATGGGCACCGGCGACATGCTGGCCGCGCTCAACCGGGCCAACGACACCAACCCCGGCCTGATGCAGATGGTGACCCCGTTCCTGCCGGACTACATCGCCGAACCTGAGGACATCGCCGACGCGGCAATCTGGCTTGCAAGCGACGAGTCACGGTATGTCACGGCCAGCCGAGTCGCCGTCGATCTGGGCTCCACCCAGTTCTAGGCCGACATGTCCAGCCCGACAAGCACGGACTTCGCCGACAGGCTGGCCACCGGGCTGAAGGCGTACGGTGACCGGCCGTTCATCGAATTCGCCCGAAAGTGGTACTCGGGCAATGAGATCACGCAGTTCATCGAACAGATCTCGGCAGCATTGGACGAGGCCCGAGTGCTGCCGGGCGAACCGGTCGGCATCGTCGTGCGTAACCGGATTGCCCACGCGGCGACGATCCTCGGGTTCATCGCGACGCGACGCCCGGTGGTGATGATCTACTCCTACCAGTCCGCCACGGCGATCGCGCGGGACGTCGAGAGATTGGCGCTGCCGGCGGTTCTCGCCGATGTCGATGACTGGACACCGGAGTTGCATGGCGCGGTGGCCTCGTCGGGCTCGGCCGGGCTCGTGCTGTCCGGCGATCCGCTCCGCGTCGGTGTGACGGCGATGCGGCAGCCCGGCAGCCGACACGACCCGACGCTGGAAAAGTCCGGCCTGCACATCCTGACCAGTGGCACCACCGGTCCGCCCAAGCGAATACCGGTCGCCACCAACGTGCTTGAGCACACCGTCCTGAGCATGACGATCGGTGCGGGTACCGAAGTGGTCGGAGCGGACACCCCGCCGGCGTTGGTGTACTGGCCGTTCGGCAGCATCGGAGTCTGCCAGTTGCTGGCCGCGCCGTGCGCCGGTAAGCGCATGGTGTTGCTGGAGAAGTTCAGCGTCCCCGAATGGGTCGACGCGATCAAGACCTACCAAATCACCCGCGCGGGTGTGCAGCCCGCGATCCTGCGCATGCTGCTTCAGGCCGACGTTCCGCGCGAGGACCTGGCGTCGTTGGAGGGACTCTCGGGCGGTTCCGGGCCGTTGGAGCCGGAATTGCGGGCGGAGTTCGAAGGGCGTTACGGGATCCCCTTGTTGTGGGCCTACGGGGCAACCGAATTCGCCGGATCGGTGTGCAGCTGGACACCTGAGCTGCATCGCCGTTACGGCGCGGACAAACCAGACAGCGTCGGGCGACCGCTGCCCGGCGTGCGCGTCCGCATCGTCGACCCCGACACCGCCGCCGAAGTGCCTGCCGGGACCGTCGGTGTGCTCGAAGCCGCCGTCGCCGTCATCGGGCGGGACTGGATACGCACCACCGACCTGGCGTCGATGGACGAGGACGGGTTCGTCACGCTGCACGGGCGCGGCGACGGCGCCATCAACCGCGGCGGCTTCAAGATCCTGCCCGAAACGGTTCGGCGGGTTCTGATCTCACATCCCAGTGTGCTCGACGCCTGCGTCGTGGGAGTTCCGGATGCTCGCCTGGGCGCGGTTCCGTTCGCCGCGGTCGAGCTACGGCGGGATGCGGCGGCACCCACCGAGGCCGAGCTGAAGGACCTGGTGCGCGAGGAACTGCCCAGCCATCACGTGCCGGTGGCCGTGGCGGTGGTCGATGCACTCCCCCGCAATGCCGCCCTCAAGGTGCGGCCGGGCGACGTCGCGGCGCTGTACCGCACGTAACTTCTCCCCGCGAGCAGACAAAAACCGCCCATTTGGCAACGAAATTGGGCAGTTTTATGTCTGCTCGCCGGACGGCATCAAGCCGAACGCAGTGTCCGGTTCAGGAAGCTCAGCTGATCCTCGGCGGCGGTGTCGAACCAGTCGTGCCCCGACCACACGTCGAAGTGGTCGCACGGATAATGATGGACCTGGGCCCTGGCCTGGACGGCCGTCTTCATCACCGAGTTGGCCGGCACGAACCGGTCGAAGTCCGCGATCTGAATCAGCACAGGGCATTTCAGCGCCTTGGCCGCAGCACCGGTGCGGATCTGCACCAGCTCCATGCCGATGGCCGAATCGACCTCGTTGCGCCACGTCGGCCCGGCGATCGCACGGTAGCTTTCATAGGCCCCGTCGAGCGCGAGCGCTCCCGCCTCCCCTGGCTTGGCCGCCAGCGGCATCAGCGTCGGCTGCCGGCCCGCTGCCACGGCCACGCGACTCTTCACGCCGGCCACGGTCCAGCGCAATGCCGACGCGACGTCGCGGTGCGCCACGGCCGCGCGGCTGGCAGCCAGCCCGCTGGTCAACGGAGTCATGCCGATCACCGCAGCCACATCAGTGCACTGCGCGGCCACCCGCAGCACGTGGCTGCCCGAGAACGACGACCCCCACAGCACGACCCGCCGACGGTCCACACCCGGCAGTCGTTGGGCGGCCGCGATGGCCGCGCCGTAATCCGCCATCTGACGTTCGACCGAAACACTCTGCCGCGGTTGCCCTTCAGAGGCGCCGAAGCCCCGGTAATCGAAGGCCACCGCATCCAGGCCGGCGGCACTGAAGCGTTCCGCGAAGGGCTGCAGCCCGGAGTCCTTGGTGCCGCCGAAGCCGTGCGCCATCACCACGACCGGGCGGCCCTCCGGTCCGGCGAAGCCGTCGCCGGCAGCCTGGAAGTGCCACGCACTGCACCGGTCACCGGCCGAGTGGAACGTCAGCTCGGTGTAGGTCATGCGATCGCCCCCGCGGTCACGCCGGCACCATCTGCCGCACGCTTGGCGCCCGCGGGTAGTTCGCGCACCCGGATATCGTGCTCGTAGTAGAAGTAGTCCACCTGCTGGGTGTGTCGGGGCCGGTCCGTGCAGTGTCCGCCGTGCAGTTGCTGATCGGCGTCGATCACCCGCTCCATCTCGGTCGCCGACGGTAGGGCGTAACGGCCGACCGCGTAGGCCGCGAGCAGTCGCGACTGGCACTCGACGAACGGGAACAACGTCGGAATCGCCTGGGCGAAACCCATGAACACCAGATCATCGATACCCGGTTTGAACATCCGCTTGTAGAGGCGGATGTGGTTGCCGGGCGCATCGACGACGTCGGGGTCGAAGAAGGGGAAGGTGATGTTGTAGCCCGTCGCGTACACGATCACGTCGAAGACGTCGCTGGTCCCGTCCTCGAAGTGCACAGTGTCACCGTCCAAACGGGAAACGTTCGGCTTCGGAACGACATCGCCGGACCCGAGTCGTAACGGCAACTCGACCGACTGGGTCGGGTGCGCTTCGAACAGCTTGTGGTTCGGGGCCGGCAGCCCGTACACGGTCGGATCGGTGCCGAGCATCGGCCCGATCAACTGGACCATCTTGCGCTGCCACGACAACGGCAGGTAGGGATTGGTGCGGAAGTATTTGTCACCCGGTTGTCCCGCAATGTATTTCGGCACGATCCAGGCGCTCGACCGGGTGGACAACGTCACCTGGTTCTGCAGCGATTTGGACGACAACTCGACGGTGATGTCGGCGGCACTGTTCCCGATGCCCACCACCAGGATCCGTTTGCCGGTCAGCTCGAGTGGTTCTTTCGGGTCGATGTAGTGGTGCGAGTGGATCTGCTCACCGGTGAAGGTTCCGGGGAACTCCGGCAGTCGGGGGTCCCAGTGGTGGCCGTTGGCGACGACGAGCAGATCGAACTCGCGGCGGGCGCCGGCCTGATCCTCGATCTCCCAGCCGCCCCCGTCGACCCGTTTCGCGTGCACCACCCCGTTGCCGAACTCGATGTTCTCCAACAGCCCGAAGGCATTCGCATAGGCGTCCAGATAGGCCTTGATGTCGGAGTGGTGCGGAAACGACGGGAAGTGCTCGGGGATCGGAAAATCCTTGAACGACAACCGATGCTTGCTGGTGTCGATGTGCAGCGAGCGGTACGCGCTGCTGTGGCCGTTCGGATTGCCGAAGGCCCAGTTTCCACCGATGCGGTCCGACGTCTCGAACGTGGTGTACGGGACCCGATAGTCCTTGAGCATCTTTCCGGCGGTGAGCCCGCTGATACCCGAGCCGATGATCGCGGTCCGCGGCAGTGAACGCTGCAAGACAGTGCTCCTTCACATTGTGATGCAGAACACTAGCAGCGGCCTTTGACGGGCGTCAATGAATTCTGACAACTGTCAGAAACGCCACGAGCAGACGCTTATGTACCCGAAATAGCGAGTTGGCGGGTACGGCAGCGTCTGCTCGGCGAGGAAATGTCAGCGGCAGTAACTCAGCCGATGAAGCGGACGATCGACTCGGCGACCGCAGCGGGCTTCTCGGAGCCCTCGATCTCGACCGTCACCGTCATGGTGGCCTGCACCGCGCCGTCGAGCTGTGCGACGTCGGAGATCGCCGCACGTGCCCGCACGTTGGCCCCGACCCGCACCGGCGTGATGAACCGAACCTTGTTGTAGCCGTAGTTGACCGCCAACTTCACATTGTCGACGCGGTACAGCTGATGGGTGAAGTGCGGCAGCAACGACAGAGTCAGCAGGCCGTGCGCGATGGCGCCGCCGAACGGTCCACCGGCCGCCCGCTCCGGATCGACGTGAATCCACTGATGGTCGTCGGTCGCGTCGGCGAACAGATTCACCCGCTCCTGGGTGATCTCCATCCAGTCCGTCGGGCCGAGCTCGCTGCCCGCTGCCGCCACGAACTCGTCAAGACCATTGAAGATTTTCACGCTCACTCCTCCCGACGCGTGGTCAGAAGACCACGGTCTGATTCCCGAACCGGATTACGCGGTCCTCACAGTGCCACAGCACCGCCCGCGACAACACCAGGCGTTCGACATCGGCACCCAGGCGCCGTAGGTCACCGACCGAATGGCGGTGGTCCACCCGCACCACGTCCTGCTCGATGATCGGCCCTTCGTCGAGGTCACCGGTCACGTAATGCGCTGTCGCGCCGACCAACTTGACCCCGCGCTCCTTGGCCCTGCGGTAGGGCGCCGCACCGATGAATGCCGGGAGGAAGGAGTGGTGGATGTTGATCAGCGGGCAGCCCACGGCATCGAGGAAATCGGGCGTCAGGATCTGCATGTACCGCGCGAGCACCACCAGATCGACGTTGTCACGCAACAACTCCAGCAGCCGTTGCTCAGCCTCGGCGCGGTTCTCCCGGGTCGCCGGGACATAGAGGAACGGCACCCCGAACGCGCGGACCTGATCGGCGAGGTCGGGATGGTTCGAGATGACCATGACCACCGACATGTCGAGCTCACCGCGCCGGTTGCGCCACAACAAATCCAGCAGACAGTGGTCCTCGCGGGAGGCCATCAGTGCCACGCGCTTGGGTTTGGAGGCCTCCGTGAGACGGAAGTCCATCTCGAACGGCTCGGCCACCCGTTGCCGGAAGTCACGCTCGAGTTCGTCGCGCACCGCCGCCAGGCCGGGCAGATGGAAGATCGTGCGCTGGATGAAGGTGCCGCCGGTCTGCTCGGTGGAGTGCTGATCCAGCGACACGATGTTGGCGCCGGCACCGGTGAGGAAGCCGCTGATCGCCGAAACCAGACCGGGCCTGTCCGCGCAACGCAGCAACAGCCGGCCGACGTCCTGAGCCGGCAGAGCGGTGGTTTTCGGATACTCCTGTGTCATCGACACCAGAATCTCATCTCGGCTCACCGGGCCGACACACAACCCGCCAATGCGCGACCGAACCGAATGGCCCGGAGCCCGCCCAGTCGATCGACATTCACCCCCGATGGTCAATCGCACTAAGGGCTGGCTGTGAAGGGTTACAGCAAAAGTGTGCGCCGCCGCCCGGAGCTCACACATTCGGCGTCGACGTCAATTCAAGATTTTTGCCATGCGCGCCCGCAAGGCGCATATTCGGCATGAATGTCGATTGTTGAATTTGCCAAAATTGCATGTACCCGTGAGTTAATCGGTGCTGCCCCCGCAGAATTCACCCCTCGACTGGACAAGATTTCTCAGCTCGCTGGAATTCCACTACACAGCGGCGCAATACTCATCACACGTATTCGCAACACCGTGCCGCACAGACAAATCAGCCGTCCCGTCGGAAGGCACGGCTGACCGACGAAATGGATTCCAGATGACCGCTCCCAAACTCGATACCGTCGCCCGCCGCAGAGTGACGCTGGACGAAAGTCCGACCTGGTGGGACCCCGACAGCGAGTGCACGATCGTCGTGGCCCGCCCGCACGCCGAGCGCGAATTGTGGAACGAATATGTCCGGGGCGCCTGCTCCAACTACCGCAAACATGCAGTGGAGCAGGCGTTGGATCTGAAAGCCCTACGGACAGGCGACGATACGGCGCTGTTCTGTGTCGGGATCAACAGCTCCGGCCAGGTGGTCGGTGGTCTGCGGGCCAAGGGTCCGTATCGGAGCGTCGACGAAAGCCACGCCATCGTGGAATGGAGCGGACAGCCCGCACTCGACGCGGTGCGCAAGATGATTGCCGACCGCCTGCCGTTCGGAGTGGTCGAGATGAAGACCGCCTGGGTGTGTGACGACCCGGAGCAGAGCCGCGCACTCACCGATACGCTGGCGCGCATGCCGCTGCATGCCATGACGCTGTTGGACATTCAGTTCGGTATGGCCACCGCCGCCGCGTATGTGCTGAAACGCTGGCTGTCCTCCGGCGGCGTGCTGGCTGCGAAAATCCCGGCGACACCATATCCGGACGAGCGATACCAGACCAAGATGATGTGGTGGGACAGCACCACTTTCGCCAACCACGCCGATCCGGGGCAGCTGTCACGATTCTTCGCCGAAGCCCAGCGAATCGGCGCGCACCCCCGAACCGGCGGCATCGACGCCGTCACCGCCGCCGGGGCGAGACGATGACCCCCGAAAGTCCCCTGGAAAGCGCCTACACAGACATCGAGACTTCCGAATTGAGTGAATACAACGACCCCGATCAATATCGAGCGATCTTCGTCGAAGGCGAAGGCGAAGGCGAAGGCGAAGGCGACGACAATTCGGACAGCACGCTCGACCAGCTACGCCGGGACCCGCGAATCACGGTCATCGACGAATGCCGTCAGCAACAGGCAGCGCTCCGCACGCTCGTGCCTGCGGTCGACCCGGAAATGCTCGACGAGCCGACGAGGTGGGCGTACTACCCGTGGCGGCGGTCCCTGGTTCACCTTCTGGGACCGGCCGCGTTCAACCGCCTACGCCTGGACCGTAACCGCAACCTCATCAGTGCCGATGAGCAGCAGCGGTTGTCACGCCTGAAAATCGGCGTCGTCGGCCTCAGCGTCGGCCATGCCATCGCCTACAACCTCGCGGTCGAGGGCCTTTGCGGCGAGATTCGACTCACCGACTTCGACGAACTGGAGCTGGCGAACCTCAACCGGGTCCCTGGCACCGTGTTCGACCTGGGTTTGAACAAAGCCGTGGTGGCCGCGCGCCGGATCGCCGAGATCGACCCCTACATCAGGGTTCGGATCGATCGCAACGGCGCGGTGTCCGAGTCCATCGACGAGTATCTGCACGGCCTCGACGTCGTCGTCGAGGAATGCGACTCGCTGGACGCGAAAGTTCTTGTCCGCGAGGCAGCCCGGGCCCGGAGACTGCCCGTGCTGATGACCACCGGGGATCGTGGGCTGCTCGACGTCGAGCGGTTCGACCTGGAGCCCGCGCGGCCGATCCTGCACGGTCTGCTCGGCGACATCGCGGCGCGCGACCTGGCCGGGCTCAGCAGCAAGGACAAGGTGCCGCACGTTCTGCGAATCCTCGACGCGCCGGAGCTGTCGCCCCGGATGGCGGCGTCGCTGGTGGAGGTCGGCAAGACATTGAGCACCTGGCCCCAACTCGCCGCGGAAGTGGTACTCGGAGCGACCGTCGTCGCCAACGCCGTGCGACGCATCGGCCTGGGTGAGCCGATGCCGTCGGGGCGGGTGCGTGTCGATATCGCCGACGCGCTCGACCGCATCGGCGATCCGTTGCGCGACGCGTCAGCACCCCCGCCCGCGTCGGTCCCCGCGCAGACGCCGCCGCCACCGACGGGGATGGCGGACATCCTCACCGAGGCAGCGACGCGCGCCCCCTCGGGCGGCAACGTCCAACCGTGGCACATCGAAGCGAGCGACGACCGGATCAACCTCCGGCTGGCGACGAAATACACCACGGCGATGGACGTCGGGTACCGCGGCAGCGCGGTCGCACTGGGCGCCGCGGCCTTCAATGCCCGAGTCGCCGCGGCGGCTCACGGACTGGCCGGGCACGTGCGGTGGTCCCGCGGCGACGAGGGCACCCCCCTGTACGGGGTCGCGGAGTTCTCCCCCGGCAACGCACCTGAGTTGGCCGAACTCTACGAACCGATGCTGGCCCGCGAGACCAACCGGCTCCGCGGCACGTCGGCACCGATTTCCGTCGGGGTGCTCGACACGCTGCGGGCTGCCGCACGCAACGAAGGTGCCGAGCTGAAGGTCCTCGACACCCCGTCCGATATCGAAACCGCCGCAGGCATACTCGCCAAGGCCGACCGGATCCGCTATCTGACCCCCACACTGCACCGGGAGATGATGTCGGAACTGCGCTGGCCCGGCGATCCAGCGCCCGATACCGGCATCGAGGTCACGACGCTCGGGCTGGATCCGGCCGACATGGTGGTGCTGGACATCCTGCGTCGGCCCGAGGTCATGGCGAAGTTGTCGGACTGGAACGCCGGGGTGGCCCTCGGCGACGACACCTACGAACGGGTCACCTCGAGCTCGGCGCTGGTGGTCGTCTCGGTCCGCGGCCGGCGGCTGACCGATTACGCCCTGGCCGGGTCGGCGGTCGAGGCCGTCTGGGTCGGCGCCCAACGCTGCGGGCTCGCGGTCCAGCCGGTGTCGCCGGTGTTCCTCTACGCCCATGACGACGGGGATCGCCAGGCGCTCTCGCCCGCCCACGCCGACGACCTTCGCGACCTGCAGTACGCTTTTCGCAGGTTGACCAGCACCGAGCGCGACGAATCACAGGCGCTGGTGCTCAGGTTGTCCTACGCGCCGCGTCCGACCGTACGCAGCAGAAGGCGAGCCCGATCGGGTTCGGCGCCACAGTACGGCTGAGAGCCGGTGCAGAGGTATATGCGGAGGTATCTGGTGCCAGGCAGCCTCGAACTGCTCGTCACGTCGGTCGCCACGCAACTGATGGCGGTCGATGCCGCGACCTCGGTTTCGGTGAGCCAACAGGTTCTGGCCGAGCTGGTCTCGTTTTTCGATGTGGACGTGAGCTTCCTGCGTCACAACGATCACGAGGCACATGCGACCCGACTCGTGGCCGAGTGGCCGCCGCGCCCGCAGGACACACCGACCGACCCGATCGCGGTCATCCACTTCGCCGATGCCGACCCGGTGTTCGCGATGGCCGAGCACCTCAAGGAACCGGCGGTGTTCCGTCCCGAGCCGGCCACCGACGACTATCAGCGCACGATCGAGGCCGGACGCCACATCCCCAGCACATCCATGGCATGTGTGCCGCTGCTGTCCGGGGACATCACCACCGGTGTCCTGGGATTCGTCAAGTTCGGTGACCGCGAGTGGCTACCCGCAGAGCTCAATGCACTCAAAGCGATCGCCTCGCTGTTCGCCCAGGTGCAGGCCCGCATCGAGGCCGAGGACCGCCTACGGTACCTCGCAGATCACGACCACCTCACCGGGCTGCACAACCGCAGGGCGCTCATGGCCCACCTGGAAGCCCGGCTGGCTCCGGGCCAGCCCGGCCCCGTCGTGGTGATGTTCTTCGACCTGGACCGGTTGAAGGCGATCAACGACTACCTGGGCCATACCGCCGGTGACGCCTTCATCAGCATCCTGGCCGAGCGGTTACAGCGCGGCGACGACTCGCCCAAGCTCATCGCGCGCCTCGGCGGTGACGAATTCGTCGTCGTCCCCGCGGCGTCGATGACCGCCGAGGCCGCCACCGCGCTGGCCTACCGACTCCAGTCGGTGCTGCGCGAACGGGTAACCATCGACGGCGAGATGCTCACCCGTACCGTCAGCATCGGTTTGGCCGAAGGAATGCCCGGTCGGGACTCCACCTCCGATCTGCTCAACCGGGCCGATCACGCGGTGCTCACCGCGAAGAACTCCGGCGGCAATCGGGTCACGGTGTTCTCCGATGCGATGGCGATGGAGATCGACTTCCGCAACGACATCGAGTTGCACCTGCAGAGCGTGATCGAAAGCGGCGCGCTCGTTCTGCACTACCTGCCCGAGATCGACATGCGTACCGGCGAGGTGCTGGCTGCCGAGGCCCTGGTCCGCTGGCAGCACCCGACGCGCGGCCTACTGTCCCCCGACTCGTTCATCGGCGTGGCCGAATCCATAAATCTGGCAGGCGAACTGGGCCGCTGGGTGCTCCGCAATGCCTGTGCCGAGTTCGCGCGGTGGCGGTCCAACGGTGTCGGCCGCAACATCGTGTTGCGCATCAACGTGTCGCCGGTGCAGCTGGTGACCGACGGATTCGTCGATTCGGTGGCCGGCGTCATGAAAGAGTTCCGCCTGCCCCGCGGGTCGGTCTGCCTGGAGATCACCGAAAGCATCGTGGTGCAGGACATCGAAACCACCCGTTCGACGTTGTCCGGACTGCACAAGGTGGGCGTGCAGGTGGCCATCGATGACTTCGGCACCGGCTACAGCGCACTGTCGCTGTTGAAGTCCCTGCCGGTGGACACCCTCAAGATCGACCGCAGCTTTGTCGCCGGCCTGGGTTCGGACCCGGGCGACCTACCGATCGTGCGTGCGGTGATCGCCCTGGCCGGGGCTTTCGGCCTACAACTGGTGGCAGAGGGGGTGGAGACCGAACGGGCCGCGCTGACGCTGTTGCGCCACGGTTGCTACCGCGCGCAGGGCTTCCTGCTGTCCAAGCCGATCCTCGGCCACGAGATGGCTGCGCTACTGGCCAAAGGGCGGGTACCGGTGCATTTCTCGGCCGCGCCGCGCATGTGAGCGAGCCGACTCGCGCTTCGAGTCGTGCACCCGGCCGGAGTTGCAATAGCCCGATCCCGATCCGTCCAGCTCGAGCTCCAGCAGTTCCAAGCGGCCGAATCTGCTCGCGCTGTAGCCGACCAGACCTACCTGCACAGGCTTGCCCGGCTCGATGAGCTGATCGGCCGCCGAGTCCGAGGCACCATGAGGCTCGGTCGATACGGCAACTCCGTGGCGGGCCCGCAGGGCCAACGGACCGTCTGCGGTGTCGATCACTGCACCCAGTACCTCGCCCTCCTCGAACACGAGGCGCTGGAGCGTGCCGTTGTCCGCGGCCGGGATCTGCCGGTCGCGTGCTTGGGCCGACAACCAGTCACCGAGAACCGAGGTGGTGTCTGCGGCCGTCACGGTCTCCAGTGCGCCCAACAGCTTGACCTGAATCTCCTCACCGGTGCCGGAGCGCATCGAGGTGGTACCCCGGTCCGCCAACCGCGTGTAGAGCACGCCGTAGGGAGAAGTCAGGCAGCGCTGCGCCCAGTCCTGCAGCCGAGAACCGTAGAACGGCGCGATCCGGGCACGCCCGGAAACCGGCGTCCATTCACTGACCGCCCGGACCGTCAGCGCGCTGTCGCACTCGGCGTCGACGAGGGGCGTCAGGTCCGCCGCCAGGGCATCGAAGTACTCGCGGGTCTCGGCATCGTGGACGCCCACACCCAGCCAAGGTGTCTCCGGTCCGAGCATGACCGGTCGAGGATCTCCCGGACGCACGACATGCACGTCGAGCCCGGCATCCGCCGCGGCAACGGCCGCGGCCAACGCCCCGAAGCCCGAGCCACAGCAAACGACGTCGACTTCGTCATCCCACATCGGCTAGTGACACTCCGCCTGAACCACGGGGCGCCTCATCAAGATCGAATTATCTTGGTAGGCACCAGAAATTAAGGTCGCCATGGCCCGCACCGGGATTCGAGGGGGATTGCCGGTGCAGGCCATGGCAACGTTTCCAGGATAGCCCTTGGCTACTGCCGACCGCCAAATGGTGGCGCTCGCCACAGCGCCCGCGACCGTGGCATGCGCCACCGCCGGGCGGGCAGCCCGCGACGAACCAAGAGTTATCACCCTAAGCACGATACATACCTTTAGAATGTTATGCACGTACGGTGAAGACTTTGAGTCTGCTGGCGGTGAGATGAAATCACGAGCTGCCGCCGGCCGATCAGAGTCAGGAAGGCCCCGTGGTGACTGAGCAGCTCGACCGGCGAGCAGAGCTGACACGCCTCCAGATCCTGCAGGCGGCAGCGCGACAGTTCGCGGACACGCCCTACAGCCTGGTCAGCCTCGACGACATCCTCGCCGACGCCAACGTCACCAAGGGCGCGCTCTACTTCCATTTCCGGTCCAAGCACGCACTGGCGGTCTCCATCGTCGAACATCGGACACTGCGTGGCCAGAAGGCCGTCGAAGACGTCCTGGCCCGCAATCTGTCCGGAGCCGAAACCTTGATCGATCTGTCGGCCCTGGTTGCCGCCGAAGACATCGGCGACCCGGTGGCCCGGGCCTGCCTGAACCTCGTCGAATCCATCGGCCGGACCGACGACGTGGGTCCGCGGGTCCTGAACGAATGGGTGCAGGGCTTCGCCGGCATCGCCAAACGGGCCATCGGCGAAGGCGATTTCACGGCCGACACCGACCCCGAAGCGGTCGCCCGCTTGTTGGTGTCGATATACCTGGGCGTACGCCAGACCAGTGACCTCGACGATCCACCGCGGTTCCTCACCGACCTCGAACACAGCTGGCGGCTGGCGATGCCCGGGTTCGTCGAGCCAGAGCGGCTCGGCTACCTGCAACAGTTCATCCGGCGTCGCACCGCAGTGGGCATCAAAAAGGTGGCTCCACTGCACCCCCGCACCAAATGATAGGAACGCCACAATGGCACGCCAGGCTCGATCCGAGCTGACCCGGCAGAAGATCATCACCGCCGCGGTCGACCTGTTCAGCGAGCAGGGCTATCCCGCGACCGGTCTCGGCGACATCATCGCGCGGGCCGAGATGACCAAGGGCGCGCTGTACTACCACTTCGACTCCAAGGAGTCCCTGGCCGAGGCAATTATCGGTGACGGCGGCACCGCCATGCTGACCACATTCCGCGTCATCGCCGAATCCTCTTCGCCCGCTTTGGAAAACACCATCCACGGGTTGTTCGTCGTGGCCGACTTCACCCGTTCGGACAAAGTCGCCCAGATCGGCATGCAGCTGCTGCGAACGTTCAGCGGTATCCACGTCGCCGCCACCCGGGTGTACACCAGCTGGCTCGACGAACTCACTCGACAGTTGACCCAGGCCGCCGAGGAAGGCGATCTACGCGAGAACCTGGATGTCGCGAGCGCCGCCGAGGTGATCCTGGGGTCCATGCTGGGCGCCGAGGCACTCTCGCGCGCCACTGCGGGCACCGAACTCCGTGAACGCGTGGCCCGCACGTGGGATCTGCTGCTGCCCGCGATCGTCAGCCGGGAGTCGCTGGACTACTTCCGCGAGTTCCTGGCACGCGAGTCGCTGCGCCGGGCGAAGGCCGCGGGCTAGCCCTAGAACTCGTCGGCCCACAACTGCTCGGTGAGGTCCTCGAACGTCGCCAAGGCCACCGGATCATCGCCGCGCAACAGCGCCGATTTGCTCATCCGCGCCCGCACGATAGAGCCGTCGCGATGGACGAGCTCCACGAGCAGCCCAGCGTTGGCCCGCATCACCGAGACCGCGGACTCGTCGGCGGGCAGTGAATGGAACACCTCAGCAAACGGCATGTTCTTGACCGCATCGGCGTCGCGACCCACCATCTCGCCGAACGCACTGTTGGCGAACAGGATGGTGCCGTCTTCGGCGATCGCCAACACCGGCACCGGGAACCTCTCCAGCACCACCAGCGCAGGCAGGTTCTGCAGCAGTGCCATCGGAGATTGAGGGTCCTGACCGCTCTGGCGACGCTCCACGCCCTCGATTATCGCCTGTGACCTGGGCCGGGCACCACCGCCGGCCAGCAACATCTGGCGGCGGTGCCCCGGTGTCGGGGACCGAACGCTGAGCGGGGTGGTGTGCGTCACTTGATTAACTAGGTTTACTCTGTGGAGCGACACCAGCAGAAGGGGCAGGCATGGACCTGAAGTGGTCGACCAGCGACCAGGAATTCCGCGACGAAGTTCGCGATTTTCTCGCCAAGAATCTGACTCCCGAGCTCCGCCGCGCGGGCCAGTTGATGACCAGCGTGTATGCCGATCACGACGCCAGCATGGCCTGGCAGAAAATCCTCCACGAGCGGGGCTGGGCCGCCCCGGCTTGGCCGGTCGAACACGGCGGCTGCGATTGGAGTCTGACCCAGCACTACATCTTCAGCCGCGAATCGACCCTCGCCGGCGCCCCGTCGCTCTCGCCCATGGGTATCCGCATGGTGGCCCACGCCATCATCAAATTCGGCACGCAGGCCCAGAAGGAATTCTTCCTGCCCGGGATCCTGACCGGCGAGGTGTTCTTCTGCCAGGGCTACTCCGAGCCCGAGGCCGGCTCGGACCTGGCCGCCCTGTCGATGGCAGCGGTGTCCGATGGGGACGACCTCGTGTGCACCGGCAGCAAGATCTGGACCACCCACGCCCAGGAAGCCAACTGGATGTTCGCCCTGGTGCGCACCACCCGCGGCGCCAAGAAGCAGCAGGGCATCACGTTCGTGCTGATCGACATGACCTCACCCGGCATCGAAATCCGCCCGCTGGTCATGACTTCCGGCGAAGAGGTACAGAACCAGGTCTTCTTCGACGACGTTCGGGTGCCGAAGTCCAATGTGATCGGCACGATCGACGACGGCTGGACCGTGGCCAAATACCTGCTGGAGTTCGAGCGCGGCGGCGGCGCCAACGCGCCGGCATTGCAGGTGCTGGGTGATGAGATCTCAGCGGTCGCCACCGAAATGCCGGGACCGACCGGCGGTCGACTGATCGACGACCCGGCCTTCAGCCGCCGGCTGGCCGACGCCCGGCTCCGCACCGATGTGCTGGAAATCCTGGAGTACCAGGTACTGGCGGCGGTGGCCGAGGGCGGCCATCCCGGTACGGCGTCGTCGATGCTCAAGGTCCTGAGCACCGAGCTGAGCCAGACGCTGACCGAACTGTCGATGGAAGCTGCGGGCCCGCTTGCCCGCGCCTACCAACCGCACGCCACTTTCCCGGGCGGACCGGTGGCCGAATACGACCCGCCCGCCGACGGCTACCACAGCGGAGCCCCCTGGCAGGCGGTCGCCCCACTGCGTTACTTCAACGACCGGGCCGGCTCGATCTACGCCGGTAGCAACGAAATTCAGCGAAACATCCTCGCCAAGGCAGAACTGGGGCTCTAGATGGACTTCAACCTGACCAACGAACAGGAACTGCTGCGCGATGGGCTGACCAAGTTCCTGGGCAGCCGTTACGACCTGGCATCCAGCCGGGCCGCGGCCAAGACCGGCCCCGGCTGGCAGCCCGAGATCTGGCGGGGTTTTGCCGATGAGCTCGGCATCCTGGGCGCCACCCTGCCCGAACAAGCCGGTGGCATCGGTGGCGGCCCGGTCGAAACCATGGTCATCGCTGAGGCTTTGGGCCACGCCCTGGTGATCGAACCGTTCGTGGATACCGTGGTGGTGGCCGGTGGCCTGCTGCACCGGTCCGGCGACACGGCCGCCGCGGCCCTGCTCGAGGAGATCGTGTCGGGTTCGGCCATCGTCACGCTGGCCGCCACCGAGCAGGCCTCCGGGGACAACTGGCGCGACGTGTCCACCACCGCACAACGTGACGGCGACGAGTGGGTTCTCAACGGCGCCAAGGTGATGGCCGTCGACGCACCGCTGGCCACCCACCTCTTGGTGACCGCACGTACCTCGGGGGAACGTGCGGACACCGACGGAATCTCGCTCTTTTTGATCGATATCTCTTCCTTGACAACGGGATTCACCGCGCACCCGTACCGTACGGTGGACGATCGCCGGGCATCGGACCTCACATTTTCCGACGTCCGGTTGCCCGCCTCGGCATTGCTGGGAGCCGAGGGGCAGGCCTGGCCGTCACTGGACCTGGCCCGGGACGAGGGCGCGGCGGCGGTGTGCGCCGAGGCCGTCGGCGGAATGCGCAAGGTGCTGGCCGACACGGTCGAGTACTGCAAGCAACGCCAGCAGTTCGGTATTCCCATCGGGAGCTTCCAGGCGCTGCAGCACCGGATGGTCGACATGCACATGGAAGTCGAACAGGCTTCGGCGGCGGTCTATCTCGCCGTGCTGAACCTCGATGCCGAACCCGCGCAACGGGCCAAGGCGGTATCAGCAGCCAAGGCCACCATCGGACGGGCCGCCCGCTTCGTCGGGCAGAACGCGGTGCAACTCCACGGCGGCATGGGCATGACCGAGGAACTCGCGATCGGCCACTACTTCAAACGTCTCACCGCGGTCCAGTACGAGTTCGGATCGACCGACTACCACGTCGGCCGTTACGCGGAGCTGACCCGGAGCTGAGGGCTCGGCGGTCCGGCTGGACTGACCTGCACGCTGGACCCGCACCGAAATTGAAGCCAGGGACAGAATCGGCGCCGATCTTGTCCCTGGCTTCAGTTTCGGTGTTCTTCGGTATCCCAAACGCGGCCTACTTGGTGTTGATGAGGCGCGCGACTCCACGCATCACCGCCCGGGTGGCCTGATGCCGCACCTGATCCAGCGGTGACGGTGCCGGGGCCGCTGGGGCGGTACCCAGCCGCGGGAAGAGCGCCAGCGCATTGTCACGGTTGATCGCCTGACGGGCAAGGGAATCCAGCCCGCCGTACGTATCCAAGCCGGCGGCGAACAACTGCCCGGCTGCCAACGGCGCGAACGGCCAGTCGGAACCGAACGTGATGTGGCCGGGTTTGGCGAATGCGAGCAGCGTGGGTAGTGCGGCGGCGCTCGACGACAACGCGGTGTCGAAGTAGAAGCTCGCGAAATCGTCGAGGACGTCAGCCGGGCTGCGGCCGGTCTCCCCCGTGATGGCCACCGCCATACGGTGCGAGGCGTACGGCACGAAACCGCCGGCGTGGCTCAGGATGAATTTGATGTTCGAGTACTTGTGCCGGATCCCGTTGCGTACCAACAGGTAGGCAGCACGCGTGGTGTCGAGGAGAAAGTCCGTCGCGAACGGCGGCACACCGGGCACCGTCGGAGCGGGAAGGTCGGCCGGATGGATGAAGACCACGGCGGACCGGACGTCGAGCGCGGCCCACAGTTCGTCCTGTCCGTCCTGCCCTAGGTAGGTTCCGGCGTTGTTGGCCAGGAGCACCACTCCATCTGCACCGAGTGTGTCGAGGGCACGGATGGCCTCCGTTGTCGCCGCCTCGACGTGCGGCATCGGCAGCGTGGCGAAGAATCCGAACCGGTCCGACTGCGACGCGAACAGTTCGGCTCCGAAGTCGTTGAGATCGATGGCCAGTGCTGCCGCATCCGCCTGGTTCGGCAGGAAGGTGGTGCCCGGTGTCGACACCGACAGGATCGCGGTGGCTACCTCGAGCTCAGCCATGGTCTGCAACGAGCCCTCCGAACTCCACTCCGGCAGCGCACGTCCGCCGGCATCATCGATCCCGGCCTTCTGCAACGCCTTTCGATAGTCGGGCGGAATCATGTGGTGATGGGTATCGATTCGATTCATGATCGTCCTTCCCTAACTGTCGGCGATGCCGGCACCGGCCAGCGCCGGGACGCTGTCCTCGGCTCGCAGTAGCGAGCGGGCGCCGACCTTGAACTGGGCGAGTTTGTCGATGACGGTCTGTCCCTCCGGTGTGTGCCCCCAGATGCTGATGCCCTGGTGGGTGGTGGGTTCCCAGGTCGCCTCGTCGACAACCAACGGATTCCACCCCACCTCCCATTCAAACCCGGACGGGGTCATCGCGTAATAGGACAGTTCCCGGTCGTTGGTGTGCTGCCCAACCCCCAGCGCCATGCCGAAACCGAGTTCCCTGATCCGTTGGTATGACGTGGTCATGTCGTCGAGGTCGGCCACCTGGACGTTGAGGTGCTGGATGCGGGTGCGTATCGGGTTGATGGGTAGGCGGTTCACCGAGGCGATGGCCACCGAGTGGTGACGCTGATTGACCCGCAGGAACCGTATCTTGACCTTGACGCCGCTGATCGTCTCATCGATGTAGTCCGACAACCGGGCGTCGAACACGGTGCTGTAGTAACCGCGCACCTGCTGTGGCTTCTTGGTGGTGATCGCCACGTGCCCGATGCCGCAGTCACCCGTCACGAACCCGCCGCGCACCGTCATCTGCAGTGGCGTGACGGCGGGACGGGCCCGGGTGAAGATCTCCTGCGTCAATCCGTTGGGTCCCGGGAACCGCACGAGGCGCTCCACCCCGCGCAGAGCGGCTTCCTCTGCGCTTCCCTCGGTGACCGGCACACCGTGGCCCACGACGCGGCCGACGATGTCGTCGAACGTGGCGTGGTCATCGACTTGCCATCCGAGCGCCGCCACATCCTCGGACGGGCCACGCTGCAGCAGGAAGCGACATTCGTGGTCGTCGAGCCGGAACCGAAGGAAATCCGGCAGGACGTCGTCGAGGTGCATCCCGACCCCGTCGCGCCCGAAACGCCGCCAATCTGCGAACTTCTCGGTCTCGATGACGACGTAGCCGAGGTGGACGTTGCCGAACACGCTAGGCATGAGCGAGCTTCGAATCGGGACCGAGAAACTCGGTGACGAGTTCGTTGAACAATTCGGCGCGTTCCCACTGCATCCAGTGGCCGGTGTGCGAGGTCATCACCAATTCAGCGTTGGGCATGGCGTCGAGCAGCATCGGGCCGCCGGATGGCCGGTTCACCTTGTCGTCTCGGCCCCACAGGATCAGTGTGGGCGTCTGCAGCGTCTTGAGCCGGTTGTCGCGGGTGAGATCCATGCGCCACAGTGTGCGCAACGCTTTCGGTCCCGACGGCCTGGTCAGCGGCGGATCAGCCACCACCTCGGGATCAATGGAGGCCCGGTACCGCAGGTCGATCAGATCCTCCGGCACCGAACTACCTTCATACACAAGGTAATTACGAACGAAGGACGCGAGCTTGTCGCGACTGGGACCGTCGCCGGTGTAATAGGACAGCAGCCTGCCCAGCCCTGCGGTCGGCAGTGCGCGGGTAGTGCCGATTCCACCGGGGCCCATCAGCACCATCTTGTCGACCCGATGCGGAGTGTCCAGCGCCAACCGTAACGCTGCAGCGCCGCCGTAGGAGTTGCCGATCAGATGTGCGGTCTCGATGCCCAGTTCGTCGAGCAGGCCGCGGATCATGTCGGCGAGGAACCCGAACGGATCGCTCTTGTCGATGCCCTTCGCCGAGCGCCCATAGCCGGGCATATCGGGCACGATGACCCGGAAATGTGCTGCGACAGCGTCGATGTTGCGCGCGTAGTTGGACATCCCGGAGGCACCCGGTCCCCCACCGTGCAACATCACCACGGCGGGGCCGGTACCGGCCTCGGCGTAGAAGATCTCCCGACCCGCGACGGTCACTGTGTGTTCAGCAACTTCGGTGGTGGTCATGCGCGGGCTCCAGTCTTGGTCGGTGCCGGCCGGTAGCCGGCCGGAGGTGCGGGTAACGGCTGCCCAGATCGGGCTGCGGCATAGATGAATCCGTCGGGGCGCAACACCACCGTCGCCGCCTTCTTGCGCCGCAACCAGGTAACGAGCGTTCCGTCGAGGTCGCGGACCGCCCCGGGTCGCGTCGTGCCCCGCGGTCCGTCGAGCGCGATCACGGGCGCACCCAGATCGGTCCATGCATGTACGCCCGCCGGTGCCACACCGATGTGGAGCACCGCCCATCGTCCGGCGAGGACGTCATCGAGGCGGACCGTCGCGCCGGTGTCGTCGACGACCCATGGCTGCGGGATCTGCCAGCCCACGGCTCGATTGCCGGTCCGGGCGAACAGACCGCCGTCATACCGGGCATCTGGGATCCAATAGAGCTTCTGACCGCCGCGCAGCACCCCGGGAAGCTTGGTCAGTGCCCTCAGCGCATGGTTGCGCAGCGCGGCGATGACCCGGTTGCGCTCGGTGATCACACGACCGACGATGCAGGCTCGGCGGGTGACCTCGACGACGTGCGGTTTACGTTCGGCCTCATAGGAATCCAGGAGGGTGTCCGGCGCCCGACCGGCCAGCACCATGGCAAGCTTCCAGCACAAGTTCGCTGCGTCGCGCACTCCGGCCGACATGCCCTGACCGATCCATGGCGGCATGGCGTGTGCGGCGTCGCCGGCCAGGAAGATGCGGCCCACCCGCCAGCGATCAGCGACCCGGACATGGTGGCTGTATACCACCGCCCGGAGGATCTCGACGTCGTCGGATGTGATGCCCTGATCCCCCAACACCTTCCAGATTTCGGGCCCGGTGACCAGTTTCTGCTCGTCCTCACCGGCCCGCGCCGGGTACTCCCAGCGGTGGTGCCCCAGCGGCGTCGGACAGTCGACGGTGGGACGGTCCGGATTGCAGTGGAAACGGAGCCGATCGTGAGCATCCCATTCCCTGAGCACCTTGGTGTCGATGACAATCCATCGCTCGGCGTAGGTGTCACCCGCATACCCGATGCCGAGTTGTCCTCGCGTCGGAGAAGAACCGCCGTCAGCGGCGATGACATAGGAGGCCCGGAATCTCTTGAAGGTGTCGGTGCGAAGATCAGCCAGCATCAGCTCGACGTGGTCGGATTTGGCCAGCACGCGCAGACATTCGTGTTCGAGCAGCACGTCGACGTTGCCGAACCGATCCACTCCCTCACGCAGGACATGGTCGACCTCGGGCTGGTAGATGAACTGCTGGGGCGGGTGGCCCGAACCGCGCCCGAAGATCGTCGTCTCGATGAAAGGAACGCCGTCGGCGTCGACGAATGCCGCGGGCCGGTCGGGCAGCATGTCCTGCTGCAGTCGGTCCGCCATTCCGACCGACTGCCAGATGCGCAGCACCTCTTCATCGGTGCTGATGGCGCGGGCTCTGCCGTAGACGTCTGGATCCCGTTCGATCACCACAACAGTCAGGCCGAGCCGGCCGAGCAGGTTCGCCGCGGTGGCACCGGTTGGGCCGTAGCCGATGACCGCGACGTCATAGGTGTCCTGGATGTTCACTGCCGCCTCCGGTTGTTCTGTAGTGATCGATACGGTAATGTAGCGATCACTACAGAGTCAACATCCGGGAGCAGAAGATGTCGGAAGCACCGAAAACTCGCCGCAAGCGCGCCGACGGTGAACTGTCACGCGAACGAATCCTGGACGCCGCCACCGAGATCGCATCCGAGCGCGGTTACGAGGGCACCAGCATCGGGCTGGTCAGCAAGAAGTGCGGACTGCCGGCCAGCTCCATCTACTGGCATTTCAAAGACAAGGACGATCTGCTCGCCGCGGTCATCGAGCGCAGTTTCGGTTCGTGGCTGAACGCATGGCGCCTGCCCGAAGGGGGCGAGCCGCGGGACCGGATCAGCGCCCTGGCCACGCAGATCGCCAAGGCCCTCCTCGACTCCCCCGACTTCATCCGCCTCGGGCTCATGCTGGCCCTGGAACGGCGCCCGGTGGAACCTCGAGCCCGCGAGATGTTCATCCAGGCACGCGAGCAGGCCGCCGCATCACTGCACGAGGCGCTCGGCGAATTCACCGTGGGACTCGATGAAGCACAGATTCACCTGCTGGTGACCTACGCGATCGCCGGTGCCGACGGACTGTTCGTCGCCAAGGAGATCGGCGGCGACTCGATCGACCTGTTGGCGTTGTTCGAAATGCACGCCCAGGCGCTGTACGACACCGCCCTTCGGCTGATCGCCGCTAACTCCGGGGACAGCGCGTCGTGACCGGAACCACCTGGCCGGTGGCCATCATCGGCTCGGGCAACATCGGCACCGATCTCATGCTCAAGATCCTGCGCAGCGACGGCCAGCTGACGATGGGAGCGATGGTCGGGATCGACCCGGCATCCGACGGCCTGACCCGCGCCGCGCGGTTGGGTGTGCCGACTACCGCGGCCGGTGTCGACGGCTTGCTCGCCATGCCGAATTTCGGTGAGATCAAACTGGTTTTCGACGCCACCTCCGCCGAAGCGCATCGGGTGAACTGGGCCAGGCTCGAACCCACCGGGGTGCGGGTCCTCGATCTCACGCCCGCCGCCACCGGCCCGTACTGCGTGCCGGTGGTCAATCTCGATGATCACCTCGGGGCGCGCAACCTGAACATGGTCACCTGCGGCGGACAGGCGACCATCCCGATCGTGGCAGCGGTCGCACGGTCCGGGATGGTGTCGTACGCCGAGATCGTCTCGTCGATCTCCGCCAAGTCGGCGGGTCCCGGTACCCGGGCCAACATCGACGAATTCATCGAAACCACCTCGACGGCACTACAAGTCGTCGGTGGCGCACAGCGCGCCAAGGCGGTGATGATCCTGAACCCGGCCGATCCGCCGGTGATGATGCGCAACACCGTCTACTGCCTGGTCGAGGGCGAGGCTGACCACGCCGTCATCGACAACGACATCGCCGCCATGGTCAAGAAGGTCAGCGGTTACGTACCGGGCTATCGCCTCAAGCAGGCCGTGCAATTCGAGACGTTCGGTAGCCGGGATCCGCTGCGGATCCCGGAAACCGGCGACTTCACCGGCACCCGCGTCACCGTCATGCTCGAAGTCACCGGCGCCGCCCACTATCTTCCCGCCTATGCGGGCAACCTCGACATCATGACGTCAGCGGCCAAGGCGACTGCCGAGCACATCGCCACCATGGCCGAAACCGCCGGAGTGCCGGCATGATTCACAACCTGTATGTCAGCGATGTCACCCTGCGCGACGGTATGCACGCGGTGCGCCACCGGTACAGCATCGATCAGGCCGTCTCGATCGCCCGGGCGCTGGACACGGCGGGGGTGGACTCCATCGAGGTCGCCCACGGAGACGGGCTCGGCGGATCGAGCTGCATCTACGGCTTCGGCGCCCACACCGACCTGGAATGGATCGAAGCCGTTGCCGGCGTCGTCGTCCGGGCCGCGGTGGCGACACTGGTGCTTCCCGGGATCGGCACCGTGCGCAATCTCCGAGAGGCCCACCACGCGGGGGCCACCGTCGTACGTGTCGCCACCCACTGCACGGAGGCCGACATCTCCGCGCACCATCTGACCGCAGCGCGCGAGCTCGGCATGGACGCCGTCGGCTTCCTGATGATGAGCCACCTGGCCTCACCGGCCGGCCTGGCCGAGCAGGCTTCGTTGATGGAGAGTTACGGCGCAACGTGCGTGTACGTGGTCGACTCGGGCGGCGCGATGACCATGCGCGATATCGCCGATCGGGTCGATGCCCTACGCCAGACCCTGTTGCCGACAACCGAAATCGGTATCCACGCCTACCACAATCTGTCGTTGGGAGTGGCCAACTCCATCATCGCCGTCGAGCACGGTGCCACTCGGGTGGACGCCTCGCTGACCGGTATGGGAGCCGGCGCAGGCAATGCACCGCTGGAGGTATTCATCGCCGTGGCCGACAAGCTGGGCTGGGATCACCGTTGCGATCTGCACGGCCTGCAGGACGCCGCCGACGATATCGTGCGGCCACTGCAGGACCGGCCGGTCCGGGTCGACCGGGAGACCCTCACGCTGGGGTACGCCGGGGTGTACTCCAGCTTCCTGCGCCACGCGGAGGCTGCGGCCGCCCGCTACGACATCGACGCGCGCAGCCTGCTCGAAGAAGCCGGCCGCCGCGGCATGGTCGGTGGGCAAGAAGACATGCTCGCCGATATCGCACTGGATCTGACCACGTCGATCGAGCCTGCCGGCACGGGGCGCCCGTAGTCTGAACCGGTGAGCGTGCGGGGATGGCTGCTGCTGGGCGCCATGAGCCTCATCTGGGGCATCCCGTACCTGCTGATCAAGATCGCCGTCGAGGGCGTCTCGGTTCCGGTGCTGGTCCTGGCCCGCACAGCCGTCGGCGCGGCCGTCCTGCTGCCACTGGTGATGTCCCGCGCCGCCTGGGCTCCGGTGCTGCGGCACTGGCGGCCCGTGCTGGCCTTCGCATTCTTCGAGATCATCGCGGCGTGGTTCCTCCTCACCGACGCCGAACGCCACCTGAGCAGCTCGCTGACCGGCCTGCTGATCGCCACCGCCCCGATCGTCGCCGCGGTACTGGACCGGCTGACCGGTGGAGAACGGTTGAGCGCCAAGCGGATCACCGGCCTCGGGGTGGGCCTGGCCGGTGTGGCGGTGCTCGCCGGGCCGGGGCTGGCGGGCGGTCACGCCGGGCCCATCGCCGAAGTGCTGTTGGTGGCAACGTGTTACGCGATCGCTCCGCTGATCGCCGCCCGGTATCTGGGAGACGTGCCGACGCTCCCGTTGACCGCGGCGTGTCTGACGATCGCGGCGCTGATCTACACCACCCCAGCGATCCTGACCTGGCCTGACGAGACGCCGTCACGATCAGTGCTCATCGCACTGGCCGCACTCGCGGTGATCTGCACGGCGCTGGCATTCGTGGTGTTCTTCGCGCTGATCCGCGAGGTCGGCGGCGCGAGGGCGCTGGTGTTCACCTACGTCAACCCGGCCGTCGCGCTGGCCGCCGGCGTCATCGTGCTGGGCGAACCACTCACGGTGTACAACGTCGCCGGCCTGGCGTTGATCCTCGCCGGATCGATCCTGGCGACGCGTACCCCGCGTGATCCCGACCCACAGATCGAGGCCGAGGTCAGCCGCGCAGGCCCGCGCTGAGCATCTCCTCCACCGATACGAACTTCAACCGGGGTCGCGCTACCTGCACACCGCGGTCCCGCTCGGCAGCATCGATGGCACGCCACCCCGACCATCCGAGCGGTTCGGCACCCCGCGCGGCCAACAACGCATCGAGCGACTCGCGGCCCTCGACATCACGGCGCAGCAGGCCGGCATCGAAATCCGCCCACAGCTGAGCCACCGTCTGTTCGGCGCACAACCGGTTGGTGCCGATCACCCCACGAGGTCCACGTTTGATCCAGCCGGTCACGTATGTGCCGGGCACCGGTGAACCATTGACCACGCGGCCTGAATCGTTGGGCACAGTTCCGGAGTCCTCGTCGTAGGGCAGTCCGGCGACGGGCAGGCCGCGGTATCCGATCGAGCGCAGGATCAGCGACGTCTCGATCACTTCGGTGCCGCACCGGTCACTGCCGATCTCGAGTCCTTCGGCGCGTTCGGCGCCCAAGACGGCCGTCGGAGCGACGCCGAACCTGAAGACCACGCGCCGGTTCCCCGGCGCCGGGGTGCGCTGGGCATATTCACGGGCGATGGCGAGTTTGAACGAGGTTTCGACGTCGTCGTGCTCGTCATCGTCGGGAAGGTCCGCGGGATCCACGACGACGTCGACGCCGTCGAGGTGCCCTAGTGCCTGGAACTCCCCCGCCGAGAACGCCGCGTGCTCGATACCGCGCCGTGCCAGGATCACCACTTCCCGAATTGCACTGTCAGCCAAGGCATCCAGCGTGTGCTGTGCGATGTCGGTGGCGGCCAGCGTGTCGCGGTCCATCAACAACACCCGGGCCACATCTAGTGCGACGTTGCCATTGCCGACGATGACTGCGCGTTCGCCCGACAGGTCGAACTGATGGGCAGCGTGGTCGGGATGGCCGTTGTACCAACCGACGAACTCGGCGGCTGCGTGGTGGCCCATCAGATCCTCACCGTCGATGCCCAGTCGCCGGCTGGTCGCCGCGCCCACCGCGTAGATCACCGCGTGGTGATGGGCCAGGAGCTCGTCGTGGTTGACGGTACGGCCGACCTCGACGTTGAAATGGCTCGCAAACCGTGGGTTGGTGAACGCCCGCTCGAAGATGTCGACGACCGACTTGGTGTGTTGGTGATCCGGGGCCACCCCCGCGCGAATCAAACCGAACGGCGTGGGCAGCCGCTCGAACAGGTTGATCTCGACGCCGTCCACATCGATCAGCTCGGCAGCGGCGTAGCAGGCGGCCGGCCCGGATCCGACGATCGCCACCCGCAATGATCCCGCCTCGACCCGCGCGCGAGATGGTGCTGCCGACACGGTCACCGGCTCGAGCGGGTGGCGCTCGAAATAAGCAGCATTGAGGTCCTTGAACCGCTGTAGTTCGCCGGGCAGGTCCTCTTCGTAGTGGATTGCGCCGACCGGGCACTCCTCGAAGCAGGCCCCACAGTCGATGCACGATTCCGGATCGATGTAGAGCATCTCGGCCGACGCGGAATCCAGCCCGCCCTCGGCCGGGCGGATGCAGTCCACCCGGCATACCGGTACACAGCTGGCGTCCTTGCAGCAGTTCTGCGTGATCACGTAAGCCATCGGACCTCCCCTATCGATCTGGGCAGATCGTACTGGACACCTGTCCGGTTTATCGACTCGAAAGCCTCGCCTGCGTGTTGATCGGCGCTCAATCTGCACGAATGACAACCTAGAAAATGTGTAGATACCGGCAGTTTCACCGAACGATTGCCATTCGCGGCACGGCTCTATATCTTGGACACATGTCCAGGCCAGAGGTGGCTACCGTCACCCGCCTACACGACGCGCAGGGTCAGCGCACCCGCACGCAGCGCCGCGTCTTCGGAGCGGCGACACAACTTCTCGACGCGCACAACGACGTCTCGGTGCCGGCACTGGCGGCCCGCGCGAAGATGGCGCCCGCGGCGCTCTACGCGCATTTCCCATCCATCGAGGTGGTGTTCGCCGAGCTGTACCTCGACCGGGTGATTCAGCTGCCGCTCGACATCGATCCCACGGCCAGCACCACCAGTCGGGTCACCGAGCAGCTCACCGCTCTCACACTGCTGATGGCCGATGAGCCTCGCCTGGCGCGGGCCTGCACGCAGGCGCTGCTGAGCACCGACGACGAGGTTGTCGACGACGTGCGTGGGCGGATTGCCGTGGAGATCACTCGCCGGATCTCGACGGCATTGGGCGGCGGCGCGTGGCCCGAGGTACTTGCCACCTTGGAATCAGTGTTCTGGGGCGCACTGCTACAGGCACAGTCGGGCGCGATGAGCTACCGGCAGATGGCCCGCCAGCTAGAGACGATGGTCTCGCTGATCGTGCCTGGGAGCTGACCGCCAATCAGCTTGTCGCTCAATACTTTCCCGGCGCAGCCACCCATACTTGCTCGAAATCCAGTACGGATGCAGCAATCTCAAAATCCGCGTCATAGTGCACCACCGTCAACCGGTGGCAACTTGCGATCACCGAGGTCAACAGGTCGGAGATACCCACTGCGCGATGCCGGCCGGCTTGCGCCAAGCGAAACTGGGCATCGAAAGCCGACTGCCAATGCTCGTCGTCGGTCGGCAGATACTCGTACGCGGCTCGACGATCCGCGCGCAGCTGCGCATACTCCGCCGCCGACCGAGCACTGTAGAGCGCTTCGGCTTCCAGGACCGCGCAGGTGGCCCCCAATCCCGCCTCGATGAGTGGACGCAGCCGATCCGAGATCTCCGGGTGCGCCATCCGTGCCGCTGCGCTCGTGTCGATGAGAAACCGTGCCGTCAGCGCCATACCTCGTCCCTGTCACGCTTGTCCGCCAGCGACGCCAGACCGCCCGACGCGAGCCAATCCGCCTGTCGCACGCGGGCCGATCGCGTTGCCGCGAGCCGCAATGCCGATCGAACCGTGTCCGCAATCCCGGTGGTTTCGAGTTCACGCTGAGCAGCCGCCAGCAACTCGTCATCGATGTCGATCAGGCGCTTCGTCATGGGTACCTCCGATATATACATCAGGCACTTTGAGTATATAGACCGACGTCAGCGCACGCTTCCTCGAATCGCGACCACTCCGCGGTGTTTGGCTGTAACGAAGAATCGGCGATCGCGTCAGCGCCGACCTCGAAGCCGGGCGCCAGTGGTGAAACGAGGCTCGCGATCTGCAGGACCGCACCGGCCGGGGAATCCTCGAAACTCTCGAATACGCGCTTCCGGATCCAGTCTCGACCGATGACGACCCCTGTAGCGGGCTCCAATTCCGGCAAGCGCAGTGCCCCACCACAGTGTTCAACATGTTGCTCATAGCGGTCGTCCCAGCACTCCGTCTGCCAGCCCGCCCACAGCCGCGGCAACCGGTCGAACACATTCTGCGGATCATCGGTATACCAGACGCCAACACGGCGCCGACCGGTGTCAATATGCACCCCACCCACCGGAATCTGACCGAGGCGCAATCGCGCAAAGCCCTTGCCTGGAAGCAATTCCACGAGGGCTGATCCGTGCCGTGCGGAACTCACGCCCCACCACAATGGCCACAATCGAAGCTCGCCGTCGTTGTCGATCACCGACACCACGTGACACGGACCGGTGCCGTGGTTGCGCGCCAGCTTCATGTCAGGGCCGCGAAGATCTTCATCCCACTTGCAGTCGGAACCGACATAGCTCGCGAGTTCGTGCGTCCCACCGTAAGCCCAGCACACCTCGTAGTGCGGCCACATCGCGACCAGGACGACGAGCATCGCACGGCGGATCGGCATGTCGCACATGAGCTCATCGCCGAAGAACAGGAGTCTCTTTTGGTCGACGTCGATAACCGCCCCACCGTCAGCCCACAGCGGACACGTCCAGTCGGTGGGCGGGAGCGCCCTCAGCGCCTTGACGTACCGCAACGCATACTCAGGCCCGAATGCCAGCGCGTCAAGCATCCTGCAACCTGCCCAATGCGAGTAGTGCAGCTGCCACTGCCCGTTCTCGACGATGACGAAATTCGCCCGATTTCCCATGACGCGTTCCCTTTCTCGCAGGACAGTTGTCTCTGCGAGCGTCTAGATAGGGTCCGACAAACCGGAGCCCCATCGACGGGTTATCCCCAAGGCGTCATTCATCCACAGGTGCGCGGCCTCATTTGCTCACGCCATCGCCGCCAACCAACCCCGGTACTCCGTGATGTCACGACCATGAGTGGGAGCGGTGTGATCACAACCGAAGCCGGTGATCCACCGGCCGTCGTCGAGCTCAACCTTGCCGAGCAGCATCGGTGCGGGCAACTCAGCCAGGAACTCACCGAGCGCGGCCGGGGACAACAGCCACCGTTCACCCACGATCGGTGCCCCATCGTCCTCAACCCGCGTCAGACCCGGCTTGGGCGGAAAGGTATCGAGCGCGTAGAGACGGTAATGCGGTGCCGTGGTGATCGGTCCGGCCCAGCGAGCGCCTCGCCCGGTGAGCTGATGCTCCAATGGCTGCCCGCGCAGATGCGCACCGAACACCGCGAGCTCGGCCAGTGGCGCTCCGCCCGACTCGGGCCACGTCTCGGGTGACGGAACGTCGAGGAACCGGGCCGCCAGATCGGCGATGACGCCGTCGTGGAATCCCGGTGCCAGCAGGGTGATTCCGAACTGTGCCCCATCGGCTACCGCCCCTGCCGGAACCGAGATGGCGCACATGTCGAAGAGGTTGCAGAAGTTGGTGTATCGGCCCATCCGGGAGTTCACGACGACCGGGTCCGCCGCGACTTCCTCGATGCGCGGATGCTCGGGCGCGGTCGGCACCATCAGTGCGTGACACCTCTCAAGCTGCGCCAGCGCCTTGCCGCGTAGCTCGTCGACACGTCGCCGGTCACGCAGCAGGTCCGTGGCCGAATATGCGCCGGCCGCAGTGATGATCGCGGCCACGGTCGGATCCAACTCCACGTCGGCGCCCGCCGTGCTGACGAACTCCCCCACCGCATCCCACCGTTCGGCGACCAGGGCACCGTTGTAGAGAAGGCCGGCCGCGGCGAAGAAGTCGTCCATCGGGATCGGGACCGTCTCGAATCCGGCGTCCTTCGCCTGGCGTACGGCGGCGTCGAAGGCGGCCTGCCATTCGTCGTCGAGCCCATCCAGGGTGTCCGGTATCGCGATTCTGGGAGTCACCGGTGCGGCGTAGGGGACGTCGGCCGGCCACTGCCGTTGCGGCGCAACGGCACTCATCACGGCCATTGCCGACTGGGCCGTGGCCAGGTCAGCCGCGAAGATCGTCACACAGTCATAGCTCGCACACGCTGGGACGACACCCTCGGTGGAGACGAGGCCGACCGTGGCTTTGATGCCGACGATGCCCTGCAATCCGGCCGGAACCCGACCTGACCCCGCGGTGTCGGTGCCGATCGCGATGTCGGCGAACCCGAGCGCGACGGCGACCGCGGAACCAGAACTCGATCCGCCGGAGATGTAGTCCGGCCGACGGGAATCCCGCACGGCGCCATAGGGACTGCGGGTTCCCACCAATCCGGTGGCGAACTGATCGAGGTTGGTCTTCCCGATGACGACAGCACCGGCGGCCTTGAGAGCGGTCACCGCCGGTGCGTCGGCATCGGGAATATAGCTGAAATCTGGGCACGCTGCAGTGGTCGGGATCCCGGCGACGTCGACGTTGTCCTTGACCGCCAGCACCAGCCCGGCCAGTGGGCCGTCGGCGGCAAGCGCCGTGCGGTAATCGCTCTCCACCTCAGCCTGCGGACGTAGGTGGATGAACACCTCGTCGCGTCCGCTGGCTTCGATGTTCCGGTAGATCTCGGCGATCTTGCTCACGCAGACTCCTTCCGTACGAATTCTCCTGCCGCCGCCCAACGCTCGCGCTCCTCGGCCCGGGCCGCTTCCATCTTCGCGCGGGTTGCGGCGATGTCGTCGGCGTTCGCGGCCAGGAACTGCTCGTGCTCGGCCAGCGAGAACGTCCCATCGGTGATCTCGACGTGGCCTCGCCCGGCCGCCATGTCGGCGCGTAGATCCAGCAGTTCCTCGGCGGACACCGGGTACCACTGGATCCGGTCGAAAAAGCGCAACAGCCATGGGTGTTCGGGATCGAAACCCTGAGCGACCAGCGGGTGGCGGTGATTCCAGATCTGCGTGGTGCGGCCGACGAACTGGTACCCGCCGGGCCCCTCCATGCCGTAGATGCACAGGTATGCCCCGCCGATGCCGACCGCGTTCTCCGGAGTCCAGGTCCGGGCCGGGTTGTATTTCGTGGTCACCAGGCGGTGGCGCGGATCCAGCGGTGTGGCGACTGGAGCGCCCAGATACACATCGCCGAGCCCGAGCACCAGATATTCGGCGTCGTAGACGATTCGGTGCACATCGTCGACCGAGTCCAGGCCGTTCATTCGCCGGATGAACTCGATGTTCCACGGGCACCACGGCGCATCGGCGCGCACGCCGTGCATATAGCGTTCGATCGCCTCGCGGGTCGACGGATCGTCCCAGCTGAGCGGCAACCGGACGGTGCGACTGGGCACCACGAGATCCTGCGCGGCAGGCAACGAGGCTTCGAGCTCGGCGAGCAGAGGCACCAAAGCCGACTGCGGCAGCCGGGCCGGGTCCACCTTGACCTGCAGGGAACGAATCCCGGGCGTCAGGTCGATGAGTCCGTCGGGCCGGTGCTGCTCCAGCGCGTGGTGCAGGGCGTGGGCACGGGCCCGCAATGCCAGATCCAGCCGCATCTCGCCGTACTCGACCAGGACGTTGTCGTCCCCGATCCGGCGATAGGTGACGTTTGTCGTGCCATCCGATGAGGTTGTGCCGGCGATGATTCCGTCGTCCACGTCTCCACCGGCGGAGAACACCGCAGGGATCGATGCGCGGCGCGCGGGTCCGAAGGTGGCCGGCGCGGGAGCCGCCGTCGCCTTCACCGGGACGAACCGGATGGTGGCGCCGGGGGCGAGTTGGCCCAACTTCCATCGGTCGGCGGCGGTGACGGTGACCGGGCAGACGAAACCGCCAAGGCTCGGACCGTCCGGGCCGAGCAGGATCGGGGTGTCCCCGGTGAAGTCGAGCGAACCCACCGAATAGGCGTTGTCGTGGATGTTCGACGGGTGCAGCCCGGCTTCCCCGCCGTCGGGGCGGGCCCATTCCGGCTTCGGTCCGATCAACCGGACGCCGGTACGGTCGGAGTTGAAGTGCACCTCGTAGTCATGGTTGAGCAGCGTGTCGATGTCGTTGCGCGTGAAGAACTCCGGAGCCGAATGCGGGCCGACGGTCACCGCGATGTACCAGTGGCCGGCGATGGCCGGTTGTTCCTCGGACAGGATGCGCCGACGCGTACCAGCCGGCGTCTCCGCGGTTTCCAGCTTGTCTCCCACCGCCAGCACCCGGCCCTCGTGGCCGCCGAACCGGCCGAGGGTGAATGTCGAAGCGCTGCCCAGGTATTCATCGGCCTGTAGACCGCCGGCCATCGCGAGGTAGAGCCGCAGGCCTGGACCGTCCACCATTCCCACGTCGAGAACCTGACCGGCCTCGACCAGGACCGGCACCCACTGCGGTACGCGGGCGTCGCCGATGCTGACCGGTGCGGGTGCACCCGTCACACACACCCAGGTATCGGTGTCGAAGCGTAGAGCCGGTCCGCCCATGGTGGCTTCCAGACCGGGGGCGCCCTCGGCGTTGCCGACTGCGATGTTGGCCAGCCGGAAGGACACGTCGTCCATGGGTCCCGACGGCGGTACACCGATCTGCCAGTACCCGCTGCGCCCCGGCCAATCCTGGATCGTGGTGGCCATGCCGGGCCGGATCACCTCGATCGCGGTCATGGGCGCGTCACCACCATGCGCACTGCTGTCGGGTCGAATCCGTTGCACGGGTTGTTGATCTGTGGGCAGTTCGACACCAGTACCAGGGTGTCGATCTCGGCGCGCAGCGATACGGTCTTACCCGGTGCGGACAGGCCGTCGACGATGCCCAGCGAGCCATCGGGATCCACCGGGACGTTCATGAAGAAGTTGATGTTGCTGACGATGTCGGCCTTGGTCAGCCCCCACCGGGCGCCTTCGCCGACAAAGTTCTCCACGCAGGCGTGCTGGTGTTTGGTGTGGTGCCCGTAGCGCAGGGTGTTGGATTCCTGCGAGCAGGCCCCGCCGAGGGTGTCGTGGTTGCCGACCTCGTCGTCGATGATGGTCAGCATCGGTGCACCGTCGCTGTCGCGCAGCACCGACCCGGTGGTCAGGAAGATGTTGCCCTGCGCCGCGATCGTGGCGGGTGCGCTGTAGCGCACGGTGTGGTCGTCGGCCCCGTAGAACAGGGTGTCCACAGCCTGGTTTCCGTGCAGGTCGACGATGGTCAGCACGTCTCCGGCGCGCACGACCTTGGACCACGGAGCGCGGGGCGCGACGATCTCGTCGACGATGGTGTGGGTGGCGGTGAGGATCATCGGGCACTCCAGACGTCTTCGGAATTCAGGTAGGCGCGTTGGTATTCGGGGTCACGGTCAGCCACGCTGGCGCCGATCTCTGCCAGGTCGCCCGGTGCAGACCAGGCCAACACCTCCAGCGATCCGACGGTGAACTGTGCTGCCGGATCGAGTGGGTGGGCAGTGTTGGCGATCGCCACGATCAGTGGCAGATGGGTGATCAGTTCGACTGCCCTGCCGGCGCCGGCCGAACCGGTGGACACCAACGTGCCGTCGAGATCGACCCGCACGCCGTGGAAGAACGACACGCTGGGCGCGACGTCACGGCGCGTCAGCCCGTTCTTGAGGGCGGCGAGCGCGAGCAGTTCACGCCCGGCGGGACTGTCCGATTCCACTTCGCCCGCGCCGTATTTGGCCGTATTGCCGGTCAGGGTGCTGGTGCCGCACAGCGCGTCGTGGTGGCCGGACGTGTCCGACACCAGCGTGGCCAGCACCCGTCCCTGGTCGCTCAGCAGGGGATGACCTTCCGAAAGGTACGCCTGCCACGGCACTTTCACGGTGTCGGCGACGTTGAGCCGCTCCCATGGCGCGTCGGCCCGCCACAGCAGCAGGTGAGCGCATGCGGTGCCGTCCAGGTCGCGTAGGCGCAGCCGAGTGCCGCGGGCCAGCACCTTGCTGGTGTAGCGGCCACCCGGAACCGTTTCAGCCCAAGTCAATTGCTCGGGCGCCACGTTCTGCGGCGGTGTGGGCCACGCCGAGGCCGGCACGACCGGCATCGAATCGGTGATTGTCCCGGCCTGGGCCCGAGCATGGTTGCGGGCTCCGGCGGTGGTCGCTGTGGTCATCCTCAGGCTCCGATCGTGACGGGTTTGGGGTGGGTCTTGCCCCGCGGGAAGCACATTGCGCCGAGGACTATCGCGGCCGCGATGCTCAGGGGTCCCGCCCACTGCAGGATCGGCATGTCCCCGGCGGGATTGAAGATCTCGGCTCGGGGCCAGCCGAGGTTGACGATCATCACCGTGCCGTAGAGGACAGCCAGGACGTTGACCGCGATGCCGAACTTGCCGAGCGAGAACAGCGGCAAGCCTTCGGCGTCGACCTGATTGCGCTGGGCGGGCCAGCCTTTGATGCGGCGATACAGCAGCGGCGCGGTCACCATCAGGTAGGCCAGGTAGATCAGGATGATGCAGACACTGGCCAGCGTCGCGAAGATCGCCGAGTTGCCGACGTTGACCAGCAGCACTCCGATGCACAGCAGACCGATGAGCACCGACGGCCAGATCGGTGTGCCGGTGTGGCTGTTGACCCGGGACAGGATCGACGAGGCCGGCAGCCGCCCGTCACGGGCCATCGAGAACATCAGCCGTGAGGCGGCGGTCTGAATTGCCAAGGTACAGATGGTGATCGCGATGCAGACGTCGACCAGCAGCACCGTCCCCCACGGTGAGGACAACACGGTGTCGAGCACGTACGGGAGGCCTTCGGTCGCCAGGCGTCCGTCGGTCAGGCTGGGGGCCGCCATGAGGGCGCCCAGGATCATCAGACCACCGCCGAGTGCTGACACGGACAGCGCCATCCTGATGGTCCGGGGTGCGACGCGCCGGGGATTGCGGGTCTCCTCGGCAAGCTCACCGGCCGAGCCGAAGCCGACCATGACGTAGGCCGCCATCAGTCCGCTCATGATCCAGGCCCAGACGTAGCCGGGTTGTCCTCCGGCGTGCCCGGTGTCGAACACGACCTGCGGACCGCGCTGGGCATGGGTGAAGAACACCCCGATGACGGCGATGACGCCGACGATCTCGCAGATCACCCCCGCGCTGTTGACGCGCGACATCCATTTGACGCCAAGACAATTGATCGTCGTGGTGAGCACCAGCAGGACGGTGCCGAGCAGCACGGCGTTGGCCGCCCCGCTCGGTGAGGTCAACGCCGGGTCGTCGCCGATGATCTGGAAGCCGGACCAGATCGTGGGCAGCACCACCTGCAGCGCGATCGCCGCGGCCGAGGCGGTGACGATCTGCGCCAGGATCATGAACCAGCCGCCAAACCAGCCGATCACCTCGCCCCCCATCCGGCGGGACCACTGATAGATGGCCCCCGAGATCGGATAGCGCGCGGCCAGCTCGGCAAAGCACAGTGCGACGAGGAACTGTCCGAGGAACACCGCGGGCCAGGTCCAGAAGAAGGCGGGACCGCCGAAGCCGAACCCGAGTCCGAACAGCTGGAAGATCGTGGTCAGGATGGACACGAACGAGAAGCCCGCGGCGAAGGATTCGAACTTGCCGAGCCGACGGTGCAACTGCTGGTCATAACCGAACTCGGCGAGGTCGTCATGGTCGCCGAAACGGCCGGACACATCAGGTCCCGCGGTAGCGCTGCTGGTCATAGGCGTTTCTCTCAGGCTCTGGGGCGGTGCCGCCAGCTTCTTAACTGTCACTCGATAGATAAGCCTCTCGGCGTGACCGAGCTGTCACCCACGTGTTTCGTTCATGTAGCGAGCGGTAAGCATTGCGTTGCCGAAACCTCACTGAGCCGCTGTGCTGTCACAATCACCGACATGGCTGTGGCTGCGTTGGACGATGCCTGCCGGCGCATTGCGTCGGCGGACAACGAGCACGACCTGGTGACAGCCGGTGCCCAGGCCCGCGACGCGGTGCTCAAGGTGATCGAAGCGCGGGTCGGTGCGGCGTCGGTCGCCGCGGCGTGGTCGTCGGTCATCCGCGCGGCACTGTCCACCGCGGCGCGACTGGTCGCCCCCGGGCTCGACTGGTATGCCTCGGGCAGCGTCGGCCGCGGAGACGCACTACCCGGATCCGACCTGGAAACCCTCGTGGTCCGCGGCTCCGACGTCACGCCGGATTCCGCCCTGGCCCAGGCAGCGCACGTGCATGAACTGCTGGGTTGTTGCGGGTTCCGTGCCGACGACAACGGCGCGGTCGCCTCGCGGGTGCGGTTCAACCGCACCGCCCAGGACTGGGGTACAGGGATCGGCGGATGGGCCGCGGACCCGTCCGCCGACCGGGGTGTCGTGATGATCGGCCTGCTGGCCGACGCCGTCCCCGTCGGCCCAGCTGTCGGCGACAGCACCGACCTGCGCGAACAAGCGGGTATCGCGGTGCGGGCGCAGCCCACGGCGCTGGCGGCGATGCTGCAGGACGCCACCTTTGCCCGCGCCTACATCCCGTCCCGGTTGCGCACCCTGACGTCCGTCGACGTCCGGGTAGACATCAAACATGCCGCCGTCGACCCGGTGGTCCGGATCGCGCGCTGGGCCGCCCTCAGTTGCGGCTCGGACGCGCTGCTCACCGCCGATCGCATCGGCGCGGCCGCAGGTACCCGCTACCTCGATCCCGACGACGCCAGGGCACTGGCCAAATGTCACGCGATCGGGTCCAGCATCCGCTGGCGGGCGCGGGCCGCACGATGGGACCCCGCCGACTCCGACGACCGCATCGATGAACACGTCGAACTCTCGGATCTGTCACCCCAGGACCGCACCGCTCTGCGCAGCATCGGCCGCGAACTCACCGGCGTGCGACGCAAACTCGACTATCTGGCGTCGACGTCGACGTTCTCCGCATGGTGACTGAGCTCGGCGAGGCCGAGCGTCATGCGTTGGCCCAGACCGTCGCCGCCGAACGGCTCGAAGGCTGGCGGCCCACAGCCGAACAGATCGACTCCCTGACCGCGTTGCTCACCGGCGCAACGACGTACGGCGAGTACCTGGGACGGCATCTCCCCCATCCGCGTCCGCCTTCACGCCGGCGGGTGTTCGCGCGTCGCCGTCCATATTTCATTCCAGGAACATCGTTGCTGCGCAACAACTTCGGCGTGCACGACGCCGCTGTCCTGACGCAGCTGGAATTCGTGGCGACCGCAGGCCGGATCCTGCAGGTGCATCTTCGTTGCCAAGACTCAGATCTGGACGTGCGATCGTTGCACCGACAGGTGTTCGGCGACGTGTACGCCTGGGCCGGCGAGCCCCGAATCGTCGAACTCCGCAAGGGCGACAGCGCGTTCGGGCCGTGCTCACATATTCCGCGGGCACTGGCCGCGTTACAGGCCGAAATCGACCGGCTCGCCGGCGAGGGTGCCGACATCGACGACGGCACACTCTCCTACCGTCTGTCCCGGATCTATGCCGACTACAACCAGATTCATCCGTTCCGAGAAGGCAATGGACGCACCGGAACCCTGCTGCTGCATCTACTCGCCCGCCGGGCCGTACGCCGGCTCGTGCTCGATGGAATGTCCCGTTCGGAGTGGATCGACGCGTCCCGGGACTCGATGCCGTTCCGGCGCGACGGTCGCGCCGACCCTCGGCCGTTCGTGGCGGTGCTGCGCGGACGGCTGCAGCCGGCGAGGATAGTGGAAGCCGATGTCTGACGGTCTTCCCCCGCACGGCCGGGCGATCAGTGCCGACGAGGCCGACCGCCTTTGGGCCCCATGGACACCAACCGAGGTGACAAAGCGGTTGGCCGGCGTCGACGCACCGTGGTGTGTGGCCGCGGGCTGGGCGATCGACCTGTACCTCGGTGATCCACCGCGGCCACACGCCGACATCGAGATCGCCGTCCCCCGCCGCGACTTCTCGCAAATCGCCGATGCGCTAGCCGGATTCGAGTGGGACGTGGCCGGTGACGGCCGGCTGTGGTCGTTCAGCGACGTCGGCGATCATCCCGACCTGCACCAGACTTGGTGCCGCGACCCGGCCACCGGCCGATATCACCTCGATGTGTTCCGCGAACCCCACGACGGCGACCAGTGGGCGTGCCGGCGCGACCCGGCGATCACCCTGTCCTACGACGAACTCATCCGGGTTCGAGACGGGATACCGTACGTGATCCCCGAGGTCGCACTGCTCTTCAAAGCGCATCGCACGGCACCCAAGGATGAAGACGATTTCCGTCGCGTCGCACCGCGACTCGCAATCGACGCGCGGGCACGCCTCATCGGCTGGCTGGCCCGCATCTACCCGGACCACCCCTGGCTGAACCGGCTACGCGCCTGAGCGCCTAGGGATTCGGATCGGTCAGATACCGCTGCACCGTCGGCCCCATCCACGCGACCAGCTCATCGATACTCGCCGAGGCCATCGGTTCGATCTTGAGCTGATAGCGCGCGAACGCCAGACCAACCAGGTGCACGGTCACCAGCTCGACGCGCAACTCGGCATTGTCGACACCGAACTGATCCGCGATCTGCTGGGCCACCGGACCGGCAAGGGTGTCGTGTAAAAGCTTGCGCGCCAAGGGATGGATGTCCGCTGACCGGAACACCGTCAGCAAGAGATCGAACGACGCTCCCGCGTCCCACCGCTGAACGACATCGCGTACCAGCCGTGCGCCGATCTCACCGGGTCCGTCGTCGAGCAGATTCGCCAGTTGATGCAACGGATGCTGCGGGGTATCGAGCACCGAGGCATTGAACAAGCCTTCCTTGTTGCCGAAGTGGTAGTAGACCATCGCAACGTCCACGCCCGCCTCTGCGGCGATCCTGCGCACCGTCGCCTTCTCGTACCCGTCACGCATGAAGTGCTCGCGGGCCGCGTCGACGATCCGCTGCTTGTTCTGTTGGCCCGTGCGCCACCGGCCGCTGCGCCCGGTCTCCGACATGGCCCGAAGTTTAGTTCAACAACCGTTGACCTATGCGGAAGACGAGGCGTAGCGTTTTCTTCAACAGCAGTTGAAGAAAGGAGCTCGACATGGCACAACGGCGACTCTGGTGGCGGCACACCATCTCGGTGCTGATCGCCCCGGCGACGATGACGATCTTCATTCCGGCCTTGATCATCTGGCTCACCGGTGCACAAGCCCCTGACCTGGGCACCACGGCGGGCTGGCTGTGTGCCATCGCCGGCGGCGCGTTGATCGCGTTCGGGTTGTGGTTCCTGGTGTGGACGGTGATCCTGTTCGACCGCATCGGCAAGGGCGCCCTGGCCATCGGATCCCCGGTCAACCTGGTGGTCGAAGGCCCATACCGGCATGTCCGCAACCCGATGATGACGGCGGTGTTCTGTATCCAGCTCGGGACCGCGGTCGCCCTGGCCTCACCGTGGCTGTTCGGCTGGTTCGCCCTGTTCTGCACGCTGACCGTGATCGCGATTCCGGTCTTCGAGGAACCCCACCTCCGCAGACGGTTCGGTGCTCAGTACGACGACTTCCGGCGAAACGTTCCACGGTGGATTCCGCGCCCGACCGCGTGGGTTCCCGCGTACACCGGCCTGGACTCCACACCGGCGCACGGCCAGCCTCGATGACCGCAGAGGTAGTGATCGTCGGCGCCGGTCCGACCGGGCTCACGATGGCGATCGAACTGGCCCGGCGGGGCGTCGCAGTCCGCATCGTCGACGCTGCCGCCGCGCCGACGACCGAAACCCGCGCGCTCGGCGTCCAGCCGAGAACGCTCGAGCTGTTCGACAACTTGGGCCTGGCGGAAGCGGCCGTGGCCGGCGGTGTCCCGGTCACGGAGTTCAATGTCTTCAGTGAGGGAAAACGATTCCTGCACATCGACATCCACGATCTCGCCACGCCGCACCCCTATCTGCTGATGCTGCCGCAACCACAGGTGGAAGCACTGCTGACGGCCCGCCTGGCCGAGTACGGTGTCACGATCGAACACGGCGTCGAACTGACCGCCCTCAGCCAATCCCCCGGCCACGTCCGAGTCACTCTGCAGCACCGCACCGGCCTGGCCGAGCAGACCCACGCGCCGTGGGTCATCGGCTGCGACGGCGCCTACAGCACGGTGCGACACCAGATCCGAGTACCGTTCGTCGGCGCGGCATTCGAGGAGAACTTCGCCGTCGCCGACGTCCACATGGACTGGACCCTGCCGTACGACATCTTCTACTCGTTCCTCAACCGGGGCCGGTTCGTCGCCTACTTCCCGATGCCCGGCAACCAGCACCGGCTCACCATCGCGTACCGACCCGGCCAATCCCCCGTCGGCGACGTGACTTTCGAGGAGCTGCAGTCCGCAGTGGACCGGTGCGCGCCTGCCGGGGCCCGCGTCGCCGAGATCACCTATGCCGGCCGGTTTCGCATCAACCAACGCAAGGTGGCCAGGCATTCTGTCGGTCGGGTGTTCCTCGCCGGCGACGCCGCGCATGTGCATTCCGTGGTGGGCGGGCAGGGCATGAACACGGGTATCCAGGACGCGTTCAACCTCGGCTGGAAACTGGCTGCCGTGGTGCACGGACAGGCTGCGCCCGAGCTACTGGACAGTTACGCCGCCGAACGCTCCCCGGTGGCACACCGGCTGGTCAAGGGCACGCGAAGAGCAACCCGGATGACCCTGTTGCGCAACCCTGTTGCCACGTTCGGCCGCCGTCATCTGGCACCGCACGTCACCGCGCGGCCCGCCGTCCAGCGGGTCTTGGAGCGCGCACTGACCCAGCTCGACGTCTCGTACCGCGACGGAGCCGGCGGCACCAACGACACGCACCTGGCAGTCGGCGACCGCTTCCCGCGCATGGAGGTACTCGACTCAACCAGGTTCACGCTGCTGTACTCCGGTCCGAAGCCACGCGGACTCCACGCAGCCATCGGGGCTCATGCGGAGCTGATCGAAGTCCGGCACGACACCGCCACAGTGGGAGGCGCGGGCCTGACGCTGGTGCGTCCCGACGGCTACCTCGCACTGCTCGACGCCGATGTTCGCGAACTCCGTGACTATCTCGACGACACCTTCACCGCTCCCGCGGCCGGGGAGCACATCGCGTAGGCGGCATGACCCGATGCCGAAGGCCCCGACACCGTGGGCCGCGGCCTCAGTCTGACGGGTCGGAGTCGCGGTGCGCTTCCAGCAGCCGCAGCCACACCTCGCTGATGGTCGGGAAGCAGGGCACCGCATGCCAGAGCCGGTCGATGGGGACCTCGCCGGCGACCGCGATCGTGGCCGAGTGCAGCAATTCGACCACCCCGGGACCGACAAAGCTGGCCCCGACCAGGATTCCGCGTTCGAGGTCGACGACGAGCCGGGCCTGTCCGGTGTAGCCGTCCGCGTAGAAGTTCGCCCCGGGAACGGTTTGACCGATGTTGACATCGACGGCCTTCACACGGCTTCGCTGCTGGGCAGCCTGCGCGTAGGTCAGTCCCACCGAGCCGGCTTCGGGATCGGTGAAGAATGCCTGCGGCACCGCGAGGGTATCTGCCGTGGCGAGATGCGGACCCCAAGGTGATGTTTCGAGCGGAAGCCCTTGTGCGCGTGCGCCGATGACGTTGCCGACGATGCGCGCCTGATATTTACCCTGGTGGGTCAGCAACGCGCGATGGTTCGCATCGCCCAGTGCGTACAACCAGTCGCCTCCAACCTCACGGACAGTGCAGGTGTCGTCGACATCGAGCCATGATCCAGGCGACAGCCCGATCGTCTCCAGCCCGATATCGATCGTATTCGGCGCGCGCCCGGTGGCGAAGAGGATCTCGTCGACAACGAGACGGTCACCGTCACTCAGGATCACTTCCACCGGTTCGTCCGGCGACGGACGCCGCAGCTCGGTGACCGTCACCTCGGTGCGCACATCGACGCCGGAAGCCGAAAGGCCCTGACGGACATGGTCGCCGACGAAGGTCTCCATCTTGGGCAGGAGGCCAGGGGTGCGCACCAACAATGTGACTTCGGAACCGAGTCCCCGCCAGGCCGTCGCCATCTCTACTCCGACTCCCCCACCGCCGACCACCGCCAACCGTGGAGGAACGTCACTACTGTCGGTGGCTTTGCGGTTCGTCCAGGGGTGCGCGTCGGCCACGCCGGGTATGTCGGGTAGCGCCGCCGTGCTGCCGGTACACACCGCCACGGCCTCGCGGGCCGTCAACACTCGGGGCTCCCGGCCGGCCGAAGTCACTGTGACACGGCGTGGGCCGTCGAGACGTCCGTGGCCCCGAATCAGGTCGACACCCATGGCGGCGACCGTTTCGGCCTGGCCACCGTCATTCCACTCGGTCACGTACCGGTCCCGACGGCCGAACACGCCCTTCACGTCGATGGGGTCCGAAACTGCCTCGCGCGCACCGTCTATGCGCTGGGCGTCGGCGATCGCGAGTACCGGGCGCAAGAGCGCCTTGCTCGGAACGCAACCCCAGTAAGAACATTCACCGCCGACGAGTTCGCGCTCGATAACCGCAACGGTCAGGCCGGCGGCATGGGCCCGGGCGGCGACGTTCTGCCCGACCGGGCCGGCGCCCAGAACGATAACGTCGTAGATACCGGTGTCGGAGCCCTCGGCTGGTGTTGATTCGGAGTTCTGGATGGTCAATGGTCAATCCGTTCCGTGTGTAGTCGTTGGGTGGTGGTCACGTTCCTGTAGCACCCAGGAATTGCCGTCGGGATCAACGAAGTCCGCGAAGCTCGCGTAGTCCGATCGATTCGGCTCTACGCCGGGCAGAAACCCACCACGCCACCCGCCGTCGATGTCTTTGTGCCGGATACCGCCGACGGCAACGCCTCGCCCGGTGAGCTCGTCGCGGTAACTCTCGATATCAGACACCACCAGGTAGATGCCGCGCTGGCTGCCCGGCATCGCGTCGGTCAATCCGACTCCGAACTGGATTGAGGTGCCCGACCCGGGCGGCGTCAGTTGGATCACGCGAAATTCAGGCGTCGGTGCGTAGTCCACATCGAGTACGAATCCGAGCTGGTCCCGATAGAACCGCAACGACCGGTCCGGGTCGGACACCGGCACGGTGACGACTTCGAGCCTGGCTTGGATCGTCACCGTTCGTCTTCTGACCGGCCGAGAATCTCTGCGGGGTCCAACCCGCGGTCGACGCCGTGCGGCAGGACGTTCTGTCCGGGTTCCAGTTCCAGTTGCCGTCCGTCGAGGTGGACATCGACCTTGTCCGGCTCGAAAGAGATGAGGTTGCGCACTCTGGCAACCTCTGTCCAGGCCTGTGTATACGACCATGCAGCCCGGCGCCGGTCGCCGATGTCGTAGTAGCTGGCCAAACCTTTGTACGGGCAGAACGTCTGCCCCTCAACAGGTTTCAGGGCGGATTCGTCGATGTCCGCACGAGGCACGTACCAGCGGACCGCGAATCCCGATTCATACAGCGCCAGGGGGTGGCTCGTCTCGGCGATCACCCGGTCACCGTGACGCACGATCAGGTTCCGGGATGTCGAGCGGATGTCGATGCGGTGGTACGCATCTGCCGCGTGACCGACAACGCGTTCATCCTCTTCGAAGAACGCGTCCATCGCCCGCCAGGCGAATGCGAACCGATTCTCGAGTACACCGGCGTACGAAGGAAGAGAACTGAATCGCCAGGCGGCCCGTTTGACCGTGCGCTCTACTGACCGGGCACTGAACCATTGCACCGGCCCCAGCTCGGGGTGCTCGGTGACAACCCCTTCAGCATCAAGAACCTCTGGACTTAGGTCGTCAGCAGGAAAATAAGCGACCGGATAGCGCCCCGGCTCATGCAGCAGGACGACGTTCTGACTGTCGGCAATCCACTTGTCGCCCAACTTCACCCGCATTCGACGCCGTAGTGGCTCAGCGAACAGCAGTCGTTCCGGCAACGGTTGCGGAGTCAGAAACTGGCCGACGGACCCGGAGGCCAGTGGACCCTGTTGCCAAGCCAGTCCCATGGAATTTTCCCCGCTCTTCAAGTAACCGTCCGCATCGACCGATCGCAGTACGCAGACACCACAAGTTCGATCATTGGGTCTAGTAACCCAATATTCTGGGTCACATCACCCACTTTTGTCCAGAGGTATCCCCCATCCGGCCAAAACGCCGGGTCCGATCAGGACTTGGCGCTGCGCCGCGAGATCGCTCGCCTTGAACGCTTCTCAGGGGTCACCGCAAAGGACTCGACATAGTCGACCGCCGCTCCGACCACCGCACAGAATGGCTCCGGGTGACCTGTGGCGAAAGCCAGCATGGTGCCGCCCTGATGCGCAGCGACGAGCGCCACCGCCAGGTGATGCGGATCGGCCTGCTCCACGAGTTCACCCTTGCTACGCATGGCACTCAGCCCCGAGTAGAAAAGGCCGATCCACTTTTCGTAGCCGGCTGCCAGGTCATCGAGGACTTCGGTGTCTTCGAGAAGCTCGCCGGTCAATGAGCCGTAGATGCATCCACCGCGGAGGTAGACCGTCTCGAGTTGGCGCTCACAAGCTTTGGCCCAGGCACGAATCGCTGCGATGCTGCCGAGCTGCGAGAACTCCGGCCGCCGGTGAAACTCAAGGACGTCGTCTGCCCGTGCCGCGATCACCTGCCGGGTCAGATCCCGCTTGCCAGCGAAGTAGTGGGCGATCTGCGATCCGCTCACGCCGACGGCCCGGCGCACATCATCGAGACTGGTGCCGCCGACACCGTCACGGAACATCAGTTCAGCGGCACCGTCGATGATGCGAGCCCTGGTCGCCAGGCCTTTACGCGTGAATCGCTGCGACGCGTCATCAACCACAACCGTCGGCTTGCGCCGGTCGCGTCGCCGACGCGGAGGACGTGCGACCCGCTCGGCGGGATCAGCGGCAAACAGGCGCAGGTAATTGACCACAAACCTGAGCGTGTCACTCAGCGGCCACTCCTGGCGGTAGGCGAATGTGAGTGTGCCCGCACCCTGATGGCCGGCGACGACAACCATCGCCAGCGCCTTGGGGTCCGCCGATGTCACCAGCACCCCGCGATCCAGCATGCGCTGAAACGACTGCTCCAGCTGGGAGATCCATTGTTCATACCCGGCGGCCAGCGCCTGCCGAGTTTGCTCGTCGGACTTCATCAGCTGACCCGCCAGCGCGTGGTAGGTCGGCGTTCCGGTGTAGCCGATCTTGCGCAGGTAGCGCATGTTGAGGTCGAGCCAGCGCTCGAAGTCGTCGAAGGTGTCCAGCCCACCGAGCATCGGCTGGCGGTGGAAACCGAGCACGACCTCCATCTGCCGTTCCATCACCGCCCGGATCAACGCCTGCTTGTCGGCGTAGTAGTGACTGAGTTGCGAACCGCTGACCGCGGCGGCTTGCCGAACCTTGTCGAGGCTCAATCCGGACAGACCATCATCGAGGATGACCCGCGCCGCGGACTGCAGGATGCGTTCGCGGGTGGCACGGCCCTTGGCCGTAAATCCTGTGGAAGGGCCTGCGGTGTACATTTGCCGACCAGTCTACCGCCCTCCCACATTATGAGATTCATGATTAAGGCGGCACGCCGAAGCGCCGCCGCGAGCCCGCTGATCAACCAGCAATTGACGCCGCCCTCCCGCGGTGCAATATTGGGGTCAGAAACCCAAAATTGCCGACCGTCTGTCGTGGCCCTCTGGCGACTCGCCGAGCGCGCAGCACGTCATCGGGAAGGAGCGGCATGCCACGGCTGCTTTCTGTGAATGTCGGAATGCCCAAAGATATTTCGTGGCAGGGCAAGACGATCCATACCGCGATCTACAAAGAGCCCGTCGAGGGACCCGTTCAGGTCCGCCGCCTAAATGTCGACGGCGATGGACAGGGCGATCTCAACGGTCACGGCGGCGAGAACCGGGCGGTCATGGTTTATCAGGCCGAGTCGTATGACTACTGGCGGCGCGAGTTGGGGCGCGATGACCTGTCACCCGGGCACTTCGGCGAAAACTTCACCGTATCCGGACTGCCGGACGACACCGTGTGTATCGGAGATCGATATCGGATCGGCGATGCCGAATTCGAGGTGACTCAACCTCGCGTCACCTGTTTCAGAGTGGGTATGCGCCTCGGAATAGCGGACATGCCGCGACTTCTGGTCGCCCATCACCGCCCGGGGTTCTACTTCCGGGTCGTCACCGAAGGACGGGTCTGCGCCGGCGATCAGATCGTCCAAACCCATCAGGGCCGACACCGATTGTCGGTCGCGGCGGTCGACGCAATGCTCTACCTTCCAGATCCCGACAAACACGGCATGCGCCTGGCCGCCGAAATCCCTGCATTGAGCCCTGGATGGGCGCAGTCGTTCCATGAGCTGCTGTCGGCGGATCCCCCCGCCGAACCCCAACCGGCTTGGCGAGGTTTTCGTCCGATGCGCATCGGCGCCATCCGCCGCGAGACCAGCGACGTGGCGTCATTCGAGTTGCGAGCGGACGGCCTCCTCCCTGCTCCGCTGCCGGGCCAGTATGTGACTATCCGCATCGCTGCACCCGGGCAGCCCCCGGCCCTACGCAGCTATTCGCTATCGGGAGCCCCAACGGGTGACAGGTACCGAATCAGCGTGAAGCGAGAGCCTCACGGCTTGGTCAGCCAATGGTTCCATCACACGGCCACCGTCGGCACCTCTGTGGACGTCGGGGCCCCGCACGGGGATTTCCGGCTTGTCGATGCCCCGGGCCCGCTCATCCTGATGTCGGCCGGCATAGGTGTCACGCCAGTGCTGGCGATGCTGCATCACCTGGCGGCCACGTCCAGTTCCCGACGGGTCATCTGGGTTCACACCACGCATGACGAGTCCTCGCACGCGTTCCGCGACGAGATCGCCACGTTGTTGACGGCACTGCCGAATGCCGAATGGCATGACTTTTACAGTTCGGCGGCGGGCGGACGGCTCGACGACGTGCAGATCGCCGCGCTCGCGTTGCCGGTTGACGCCACCGCATTCCTCTGCGGACCGTCGGCTTTCATGGAAGACATGGCCGCTGCGCTGACCGCTGCCGGAATCACGCGCATCCACTCGGAATTGTTCGGTGCCCGGCAGGCGGTCAATCCAGGATCCCTGCCGACAGCGCAGGTACGTCGTCCGCACCCCCCAGTCGGCGAACCCGGAACCGGCGCTGCAGTGACATTCGCCCGTGCAGGACTGACCGTGCCCTGGTCGCCGCGATACCGCACCGTGTTGGTACTGGCCGAGGCCTGCGACGTCCCCACGCAGTACTCCTGCCGGAGCGGCGTATGCCATCTTTGTGCGACCGAGGTGGTCACCGGCAGCTTCGATTACGTGACCGACCCCCTTGACCCGCCTGCCCCCGGATCGGCCCTCATCTGTTGCGCTGCGCCCAGCGGTGAACTGGTACTGGACCTCTGATGCCCGCCGGTGGATAACCAGCGATCCGAAAGGGCGCTCTCACACTCGGTCGAGCACCTGCCGCTCCTCCTCCTGCACGGGGTCGGGACGCAGATACAGCACCAGGCAGGCACAGATGAGGATCATCGCCGTTAACGGAAACCAGATCGCCACGACAGCGGAAGCGCCGAACACCCCGATCGTGACGACCGAACGCATGCGGAGTAGGCGGCGCAGTCTGGTGGAGGCTGCCTCGTGCGAGGGTTGGTCAACCGCCTCCCAGCACAACCCCACGTATGTCACGTTGACGACAACAAAAATCAATGCGTAGAGAACGACCGGCGCCGACGCCAATCGAGTATCCGCGATCCACTCTGTGGCGAACGGGATCAACGACACCGCGAACAGGTGCAGGAAATTGGACCAGACCAACCGAGGCGTCGTTGACTGCGCATAGCTCAACAGATGGTGATGGTTCATCCACACAATCGCGATGAAAAGGTAACTCACTGCATAGCTGAGCGCTGTGGGCCACAACGGCAGCAGCGCTCCAAATGTGTCAGCGGGCGGGGGTTTCAACTCCAAAACCAGAATGGTGATGAGCACCGCGAACACGGCGTCGGAGAACAGTGCCACCCGCTCCGGGCGCGATCGCTGCACAGTCAATGAAGCACCTCCGCTCGCGTGGGGCGTGTGATGCCCGAATCATAACCCGATTGGGTCATCGACCCCAATACTTTCCGCATCCCGCGTCTTACACGCCGCGACCTAGGCGCATTCCCCCACATCGATGGCTCACAAGCCAGCTACGCCAGCCGCACCGAAGCATCGTATTGGGTTGCATAACCCATTTTCTGGGTTACATTGATCTACACCACCCCCGTGCACGGCCAACTCACAAGGAATCACCATGACGACATCTGCAAACCGGACGAAACTACTTGACACAGTCAATATTTCGACGATCGATGCAATCGCGGCCATCGTTGGCCGTTACGGCCTCGTAGTGGTCATCGGGTGGATCGGCGCCCTCAAGTTCGCGGACTTCGAGGCTCAACAGATTCAGCCGCTGGTTGCCCACAGCCCGTTCATGGGTTGGCTGTACAACTTTCTTCCGGTCTACCCGTTCTCCGCGCTGCTCGGCGTATTCGAGCTGACCGCGGCCGTGCTCATCGCGATCAAGCCGATCGCCCCGAAGCTGTCGATAGCCGGCAGCCTGTTGGCGATACTGCTGTTCCTCGCCACCGTCAGCTTTCTGTTCACCACTCCCGGTGTCACCGAACCCAAGGGCGGCGGGTTTCCCGCGTTGTCACTGACTGGCGAGTTCCTCTTGAAGGACATTCCACTACTCGGGCTTTCCTTCTGGACGCTGTCCGACTCCATCAAATCCGCACGTCAGCGGTCAACCCCTGCTGAGCAGTAGCTTGTTGCGCCCGAACGGCCGGGCCGATCCATCCTCGGCCCGGTCGTTCGCCGCCCGAGGTCCGTCGACAGCGGCCAATCGCACTTTCGCATCACCCTGCGTCGATCTCTTCAGGCAGGTCAGACTGGGTTGGACACTCGCGACGGCTCCCGCCCGGGATTACCCGGGTGTGAGCTCGCGTTGTCGCCAGAGACCGCGACTGAAAGTGAGAACCGTCGATGGGCACCCCACTGCACCTCGCCGTCGCACTCGATGGCACCGGCTGGCACCCGGCTTCCTGGCGCGAGCCGCTGGCCCGCCCTGCCGAAACACTCACCCCGCGGTACTGGACCGACCTGGTCAGCCAGGCCGAACGCGGCCTGCTCGATTTCGTCACCATCGAGGACGGGCTCACCCTGCAGTCCGACCATCCCTTCCGCCGCGATGACCGCACCGACCGGGTGCGCGGGCGCCTCGACGCCGTCCTGATCGCGTCCCGCGTCGCACCCCGTACCCGCCACATCGGCCTGGTGCCCACCGTCATCACCAGCTATACCGAGCCGTTCCACGCATCCAAGGCGATCGCCACCCTCGACTACGTCAGTACCGGCCGCGCCGGGGTGCGGGTCCAGGTGGCCTCCCGTCGGGATGCCGCAGCCCATTTCGGCCGACGCCGCCTGCCCGACGAACGTGCGGTACTGAGCGCAGAGTTGTTCGACGAGGCGGGCGACTACGTGGAGGTGTTGCGCCGGCTGTGGGACAGCTGGGAGGACGACGCCGAGATCCGCGACGTGGCCACCGGCCGATTCATCGATCGGAACAAGCTGCACTACATCGATTTCCAGGGCGCCTCGTTCTCCGTCAAGGGCCCCTCGATCACCCCGCGGCCGCCGCAGGGGCAGCCCATCGTCGCCGCTCTTGGCCACGTCGACCCCGCTTACCGGCTGATCGCCGGCAGCACCGACGTCGGTTTTGTCACCCCCCACAGCGTCGATGAGGTCACCGCCCTGGTTGACGCCATCGCCGCACCGCGAGCTTCCGATGCCGCTGCGGTGCGGGTGTTCGCCGACCTGGTGGTTTTTCTTGACGACACGCTCGACGCGGCACGCGCGCGACACGAACGCCTCGACGAGCTCGCAGGAGCCGAATACCGCAGCGATGCCGAGATTTTCGTCGGTACGCCCGCGCAGCTGGCCGATCTGCTGGATGCCTGGCATACCGCCGGAGCCACCGGCTTCCGGCTGCGTCCGGCCGCACTCCCGCACGACCTGCAGCAGATCACCGATGTGCTGGTCCCCGAGCTGCAGCGCCGCGGCCTGTTCCGCCAGTCTTACGAGGCATCCACCCTTCGCGGTCTGCTGGGTCTACCCCGCCCGGCCAACCGCTACACGACCGTCTGACATCGACAGGACACGCGCATGAGCAAGCCCGTCAAGCAGATTCACCTGGCCGCGCACTTCCCCGGGGTCAACAACACCACGGTCTGGAGTGACCCCGCATCCGGCAGTCATATCGAGTTCGATTCGTTCGTGAAGTTCGCGCAGACCGCCGAGCGCGGCAAGTTCGACTTCATGTTCCTGGCCGAGGGGCTGCGGCTTCGCGAACAGGGCGGCCAGATCTACGACCTCGACGTGGTGGGACGCCCCGATACCTTCACGGTGCTGGCCGCGCTGGCCGCGGTAACCGACCGGCTCGGCCTGACCGGCACGATCAACTCGACCTTCAACGAACCCTATGAGGTGGCAAGGCAATTCGCTTCGCTGGACCACCTCTCCGAAGGCCGGGCCGCGTGGAACGTCGTCACCTCGTGGGACGCCTTCACCGGAGAGAACTTCCGTCGCGGCGGCTTCCTGCCCGAGAACCAGCGCTACGAGCGAGCCGAGAGTTTCCTGGCCGCCGCCCACACCCTGTTCGACTCGTGGCGGGGCGACGAGATCGTCGCCGACAAGGACGGCGGTATCTTCCTGTCCGATGCCACCGCCGGCGAGTTCGCTTACCACAACGATCATTTCGACATCAGCGGTCGGTTCAACGTCCCGCGAAGCCCACAGGGACGCCCGGTGATCTTCCAGGCCGGGGACTCCGACCACGGACGCGAGTTCGCCGCCGCGGCCGCCGACGCCATCTTCTCGCGGTACGGGACGCTGGAAGACGGCCAGAAGTTCTATGCCGACGTCAAGGGTCGCCTGGCCAAATACGGCCGTCACCACGACCAGTTGCTGATCCTGCCCGCGGCCACCTTCGTGCTCGGCGACACCGACCTCGAAGCTGCTGAGTTGGCCCACGAGGTCCGTCTGGCCCAGGTATCCCCCGCCACCGCGATCAAGTTCCTCGAACAGCTGTGGAACCGCGACCTTTCCGATCATGACCCCGACGGGTCGCTACCCACCGTCGACCCGCTGGTCGGTGAGAACACCATCGCCAAGGGCCGCGCCAGTGTGCGTATCCACCGCGACCCGATCGCGGTCGCCAACGAGTGGCGCGCCAAGGCCGAAGCCGAGAACCTGACGACCCGCGAGCTCATCATCGAGGTCACCGGACGACAGAACTTCGTCGGCTCAGCGACCACCATTGCCGAATCCATCAACCATCTCGTGCAGTCGGATGCCAGCGACGGCTTCATCCTGGTCCCCCACGTCACGCCCGGCGGGCTCGACCCGTTCGTCGACCGCGTCGTGCCGCTACTGCAGGAGCGTGGTGTGTTCCGCACCGAATACGAGGGGACGACGCTGCGAGAACACCTCGGACTGGAGCTACCCCAGCCACGTCAGGATCGCACAGCCGCAACAGGATAGAGGCCTACTCGGGGGCGTCGGGCTCGGCGCGGCTCTTGTACTCCCAGCTCGCCCCCGCGGTCAGCGTGCCGGGTTCGAGCTCGGTACGTCCGGCGTCGCGGACATGCACCGTCTGCGCGAGGATCTCGTCGGGCTTGCCGCCGATCACGATGACCGGGTGCTCGTATTCGATGCCGTAGAGCTTGAGCGCGGCGTGCACGGCGTGTGCCGCGGCCTTGCCCCGCGACATCTTCGCGTTCGAGTTGACTCTGATCACCAGCCGGCGTTCCGGCGCTTCGGTTTCCTCGGCGTCTTCGGCATCCATGGCCATCAGCCTACGGCCGCCATGTTGCACGACCCGAACTTGATGCTCCTATTGATGTCAAGCGATTTGGAGCCAGTGTCTGTAGGTCTCGGCGAAGCTGTCGTCGCGCTGTAGGCCGCGTTCGATACGAGAGATGACGGTGGGCCAACCCCGAAGTGGTTGGCAGCGGCGGTGACGGTGATGTTTTTGGCTTGCCGTGCTGGGCGCAGGTCTGCGTAGTCGGGTACGGCGATCTGGCGGGTCAGCAGTTTGAAGATTTCTCGCGCTATGGCCCGCTTGAGTTTGCGCAGGACCTCCATCCGGCTCTTGCTGTCGCCGTTGTTCAGTTGACGCTGGGCATAGTCCTTGGTCGGCTGATGGTGGGACAGTCGCACCAACGCGACGCGATGCAATGCGTTGTTGGCGGCGCGGTCCCCGCCGCGGGAGAGTCGATGTCGGTTGGTCTTACCCGACGACGCAGGCACCGGCGCCACTCCACACAGCGCAGCGAACGCCGCCTCACTGTGCAGTCGGTGCGGGTTGGCCCCGGCGGTGATGAGAAGTTGGGCTGCGGTGTCCGCGCCGACGCCGTAGGCCGCGCGCAGCCCGGGATTCGCCTCTGTCACCAAGGCGTCGATCTGCGCTTCGAGTGCCTCGGCTTGGGTTTCGAGGAACTGCACCCGCTGGGCAAGCAACTTGGCCGCAACGAGCAGCGACTGCGCCCACGGTTCGACCTGTGCGTCAGGGCGGCACCGGGCGAGTGCCTCGATCAACTTCAATGCCGTTAAACCACGGTACTTTTCACGCACCACATCCGGCACCGAGACCAACATGGCCTTGAGCTGATTGATGACTGCGGTACGGTGTCTGACCGCCGAACGACGAGCAATATGCAAAGCCCGCAGCCCCGCGGTGGCATCGTCTTTGGGGATGGCCAGCCCATCGCCGGCCAACGCGGTACGGGCAGCACTGTAGGCGTCCAGCGGGTCGGACTTCCCTTTGAGCCGGCGGGTGGACTTGACCGCCCGGGTGACTTCTACGACCTCGATACCGGCAGCGGTCAGTACCCGGGTGAACCCGGCCCCGTAGCTGGCGGTGCCCTCGACGCCGATCCGCTCCACCTGTCCCAACGAGGTCAGGAATCGGATGGCCGCGGCATAACCGGTGCGCGTGGTCGGGAACTCGCGGTCACCGATCACCGCACCAGTCATCGAGATCGCGGCGACGTGCATGGTATCGGCGTCAGTATCCACACCGGCGACGACGAGCACAGATTCTGTCAAGATGATGGTGTCCCTTCTGACCAGCGTTAGGTGGGGCACACACCGGCCAGGGCGGGCAGACAAGACATTGATGAGGAACGGCCAGGCTCCTGATTAGGTCATGTCCGTCCTGTCCGGCGTGAACAAGACGCGCACCACACAGGCCGGACAAATCAAGCTAAAGACAACCCAGCAGGGCGTCAGTCAGACCCAGAGTCACGACCTGCGCGGTAACGCTCTTCCATCATCAATGTCGGACCCCTCTGCTTTGATGGTGTCATGTCTTCGGGCGCAGCTTCTTTCACTGGTGGGGTGAGCCCAGTGCAGCGGCTGGAGATGTTGTTCGACGAGGTCGCCGAGCTGACCGGCCAACGCAACGCGATCGACGCACGCATCGTGGAGATCGTCGCCGAGATGAATCGCGACGAGCTGTGCGGCGCCACCGGCGCCCGCTCGATTGAGGCGTTGGTGGCCTGGAAAACCGGAATCACTCCACGCAACGCCGACACCGTCGTGGCCGTCGCGCGCCGACTCGAAGAATTCCCCCGCTGCGCGCAAGGAATGCGTGAAGGCCGGCTGTCGCTGGATCAGGTCGGGGTCATCGCAGAGAAGGCCGCCGACGGCTCCGATGAGCACTACGCCGAGTTGGCCGCCGTCGCCACCGTCCGCCAGTTGCGTACCGCGGTCAAGCTGGAACCACGCCCCGAACCCGAGACCCGGCCCGAACCCGAGCGTTCGATCACCAAGATCGTCGAGGACGAGTACACCACCTGGCGGATCCGGTTGCCGTGGTTGGAAGCGGCGAAATTCGACACCGCCCTGCAGTCGCATCACGATGCGGTGATCGCCGACTGGAAACACGATCACGACATCGACGGTGAAGCCGAGCAGGCGCCGCCGTTCCCTGGCCTGGTGGACGCGTTCATGAGCCTGGTGGAGGCCAGCTGGGACGTCGAGGCGGCACGCCGCCCGCACGGGCAGCACACCACCGTGGCCGTGCATGTCAACCTCGACAAAGACGGCGACAAACCAGTTGCTGCACTGCATCTGGGGCCGCTGCTGACCGGGGATGACCGGCGCTACCTGCTCTGCGACGCCACCTGTGAGGCCTGGTTCGAGCGCCAGGGGCAGGTGATCGGCACGGGCCGCACCACCCGGACCATCAGCCGCCGCCTCCGCCGCGCCCTCGAGCACCGCGACCGGTGCTGTGTCGTCCCGGGCTGCGGATCCACCCGTGGATTGCACGCCCATCACATCGTGCATTGGGAAGACGGCGGACCCACCGAACTCCACAACCTCGTGCTGGTGTGTCCATTTCACCACCGGCTACACCACCGAGGCGGCATCACGATCACCGGCCCCGCCGACCGACTCGTGGTCACCGACAGCACCGGCAAACGGTTGCTGGACAGGTCGCTGGCCCGTCCACCCACCACGCCCCTACCCGATGTCCCGCCGTGCCCCGGACCTACCGGTGAGCGCGCGGACTGGTGGTGGTACACCCCGTTCCAACCCAAACCACCGCCTAAAGTCGCTTAGCCCGGCGGGCAGCACGGATGTACTCAGCCCTGGCGGGCAAACACGCTCTGCCGAATGTGCGCAGCAAGCATTTCCGGTGCACTGACCTGTGGGAAGTGTTTGCACATCAGCGGACTGATTGGACACCCCGCCTTGACCGCGAGCACCACGTTGTCGAGAAACGTGACGGCCGGAGTGAGGCCCCCAATGGTCCACGTGATCGGCTTGCCGACGAGGTCCTCCGGTGAGTGCGATGGCAATAATCCCGGCGCCAGGTATCGCCGGACCCACGTCACGTAGTTCTGCGCCAGCCGCGCGTGATACTCATCGCCCAGCGCTTCCCATGCCGCGACGTCGTCGTTCATCATGTTGGCGAACAGGAACTGACAGCGCTCGACGACGGCGGCATCGTCAAGTGTCAAAAGATCCGCCAAAAGTGCGGCTGCCCCGGCCATTGCCACTTCATGGACCACGACGTTCCTGACGAGGTCACCGTGGCCGACCACCAAGTCGAGCACTGCAACGCCGCCGGAGCTGCAGCCGAAAAAGGTAGCGGGATGAGTCCCCAAAGAGTTGACGAGACAAGCGATCTGGTCACCAAGTTTCGATACCGACACATCGTCGGCAGTCTGGACGCGACTCCGCGAGAATCCCGGCATGTCGAACGTGAGCACGGTGAACTCGTTGGCGAGTTGGGCCGCCACCCGGTCGAACGACGCGCAGTCACCTTCACCGGAAGGCACCAGCACGACCGGTGGCCCGTCGCCGCGCATCTCGCAGTACCAGTCAATGCCATCGACCTTTTGCTGGAAACACCGCACTGTCATCACACTCACCCCGCTTGACCACAGGGAACCGGTCATTTGAGTCATACCACTCGCGCCCGCAATTGGTGCAAAAGTTCGCTGATTCAATGCCGCGCAGCGAAACCACCACGCGTCACGGCTCGTCGGAAACCACTTCCCGCAGGAACTCCCCGCCGTGGATCGCGGCCAGCAGTGAGTTCTCCGAGGTGCGGTTGGCGGTGAAGAGCAGCTCGTCGCCGGCTTCGAACACATCGTCGAGCTTGGGCAACCGGACCTTGTTTCCGCGGACGATGGTGACCAGCGCGGTATCCACGGGCAGGTCCAACCGGTCCACCCGTTGACCGACCACCGGGTTGTCTTCCGGCAGCGTGAGTTTGGTCAGCTCGACGCGGCCGCCGCGCAACGTCATCAGCCTCACGAGATGCCCGACGTCGATGGCACCCTCGATGCCGGCGACCAACGATCCCGGCGTCGACACCGCGACATCGATGCCCCAGTCCTGACCGAACAGCCACTGGTTGCGGATGTCATTGATCCGGGCCACCACCCGCGGCACCCCGAACTCGGACTTGGCCAGCAACCCCACCACGAGATTGGACTTGTCGTCACCGGTCGCAGCGATCAGCACGTCGGCGGTTTCGATCCCGGCACCCTCCATGGCCGAGAGCTCGCACGCATCGGCCAACAACCAATCCGCGCCCGGCACCGTGTGCGGTTCGTAGCGCCGGTACAGCTGCTCGATCAGCAGGACCTTGTGGCCGTTGTCGAGCAATTCACGGGCCACGGAACGGCCCACATTGCCCGCGCCGGCAACCACGACTCGCATCTTCCGTTCGCCCACTCGGCCATTTTCCCCTATCGGCACCGCGCACTCGCGGCCCTTCTGCCTGATTAACTAATTCCCGATGAGCCTGAACCAGCTGTACCTGACCTTGCTGACCGGCGGCATCGTGCTGTTGGCGAGCATCATCGGCACGCGCGTGGCGACCCGCATCGGCTTCCCCAGCCTGCTGTTTTTCCTGGCAGTCGGCATGGTGCTGGGCGTCGACGGGATCGGGCTCGACTTCCACAACGTCGAGCTGGCCCGCAACGTGTGCACCACGGCGTTGGCGATCGTGCTCGTCGAAGGCGGCTTGACCACCCGGTTCTCCGATATCCGAGGGGTACTGGCGCCCGCGGGCGTGCTGGCCACCCTCGGCGTGCTGATCAGCACCGCCATCACCGCCGTCGGCGCGCACCTGCTGCTGGGCGTGGACTGGCAACTCGCGCTGCTGCTCGGGGCGATCGTGTCCTCCACGGATGCGGCCGCGGTGTTCTCGGTGTTGCGGATCCTGCCGTTGCCCCGACGCCTGGCCGGTCTCCTGGAAGCAGAGTCCGGCTTCAACGATGCGCCCGCAGTCATCCTGGTGCTGACGTTCAGCGTGGTGCCGTTCGTGTTCCACCCCGAGGGCGCCATCACCGACCTGCTCTACGAACTGGTCACCGGCTCTCTGCTCGGCTTGGGTGTGGGGTTCGCCGGGGCGTTCGCCTTGCGCCGCATCGCACTGCCGGCCTCGGGGCTCTACCCGATCGCCACCTTCGGGTTGGGCTTCATCGCATTCGCCGCCGCAGGCAGCGCCCATGCGAGCGGCTTCATCGCCGCCTACCTGTCCGCAGTGGTGCTGGCCAACTCCGGCCTGCCACACAAGTCGGCCACCCGATCGTTCGCCGAGGGAGTCGGCTGGCTGGCCCAGATCGGACTGTTCGTCCTCCTCGGGTTGCTGGTGAACCCGCACGATCTGGCCGGCGACATCATCCCCGCGATCGTCATCGGGCTGGTGCTGTTGCTCATCGCGCGGCCGGTGTCGGTGATCCTGTCACTGGCCGGATTCCGTATCCCGTTGCGCGAACAGCTCTTCCTGTCCTGGGCGGGCTTACGCGGTGCGGTGCCGATCGTGCTGGCCACGTTTCCGATCGTCGCGGGCGTGCCCGACAGCTACCGACTGCTCAACATCGTGTTCGTGCTCGTGGTGATCTTCACCCTGATACAGGCGCCCAGCATCCGATTCGTGGCCAACGCGCTCGGGCTGATCACCCGCGACGTCACCCGCGAGATCCAAGTCGAAGCCGCACCGCTGGACGTGCTCGACGCCGAGCTGTTGACCATGACAGTGCAGCCCCATTCCCGGCTGCACAACGTCACCATCCTGGAACTGCGGCTGCCCGACCCGGCAGTCATCACGCTGATCATCCGCGACGGCCGTACCTTCGTTCCGCTGCCGGACACCCGCATCGCCGTCGGCGACGAACTGCTCATCGTCACCACGAGCAAGACACGGACGGCCGCCGAGGCCCGGCTGCGTGCAGTGAGCCGGCGCGGCAAGCTCGCCTACTGGTTCGACGAATACGGGCTTGAGGACTGACGTCCGATCAGGCGGGACCGGATACGCATTGTCGCCACGTGGCCGGCCCGACGACGCCGTCGACGTCGATGGCCCGGCTCTTCTGGAACTTGCGCACCGCCGCGTCGGTGATCGGGCCGAAGTCGCCGTCGACATCGATGGGGGTGGCTTGACTCAGGTTCACCCTTACCTGCACGGCCTTGACGGCCTCACCCTTGCTACCCGGGCGGACCGTGATGAACAGCCGAGTCCAGGTAACCGGTCCCACGATGCCGTCGACCTTGACGCCCTGACTGCCTTGGAATACCCGCACCGCCGCATCGGTGAGCGGGCCGAAGTCGCCGTCGACTTTCAGACCGAAACCCCTCGCGCGCAACAGATGCTGCAAGATCTTGACGAAGGCACTGTCGGTACCCAAGCGCAGTTCGATCATCGTGTCCTGTTGCGCGGGGTCGTCGGTGAGTGGGTTGAGCAACTCGGCTCGCCCGTCGAAGGCGAACAGCAGCAAGTCCGTCATGCGGAAGGTGAGCCGATCGGGCCCCAGGTTGGGACGCCAATGTGGTTCACGCACACTGGAATACTTGCTTCCTTCCATCGCCCGGTGGAACACCTCGGCCACAATGCGGCCACCTACGCCGGTGAGCCGCCCTCCACCGAACACCTCGGCTTCCCGCAGGATGTAGAACCACAATGGGGTGTTGGCGACGAGTTCGTTGCCCAACGCGGCAGAAAGACCGTTCAACTGAGCACCCCCGTTGCCCTTGAGGATCTGCTCGGCGTTGAGCGCGGTGACGTTGGCCAGTGCTGCCATCTGCTGGCCGCTGGCGAGCTTGACCATGTTGGCCCGCATGAGGTTCCGGAACGCCAGGTTGGCTTGAAGCGGCGGTACCGGGACATTGGGGTCGCCGCCGAATGAGCCCGGCGGGAGGGTCGCGAGCGGATCGGTCAGTCTGGTGTCGATCCTGAGCGCCCGGTTGAACTTGGCCTTCGGTACCACCAAGTCTGGACGTCCCGCCTCCGCGAAGTCGTACAACCGGCGGAAGTCGGCGATCCACGTGGACGGCAAGGGACTGTTGCCCGATAGTCCACCGCTGGTTCCCGAGAACGCGAACAGCGCCGACAGAGTTCCCTGCCCGTTGTCGAATATCTTGTTCCAGTTGTAGGCCGAGCGAACCATACTGTGGCCCATGCGAAATGCCGCGACGGAGAACTCGATCGGCATGGTGGGGCTATCGCCTGGAATCGGTGATTTCTCGAAGAGCTTGCGACCGTGGGTGAAGACGTCGTGCACGATGCCGGGGTCGACGATTTTCGGTAGATAATCGTGTAGCAACATCCACTGGTAATGCTTGACGACGAGCGCGCGCGCCGTCTCGAACACTGCCGGAGCGGGAACCGGGCCGAGGGTGTCGAGCACCCGGTTGTGGAACCTGATGAAGGCAAGGTGGGTCTGGGCCACCACCAGGTTCTCATCGTTGCGATGGTCAGGTATCACCGCCGTCTTCCGCGCTGGGTCGCGCGGCAGGTCGAAGCCGTCGAACCCAGGCAGGATCGGGCCCTGCCCGATGGTGCTGCCCATCTTCAGGTGCAGCCCGTCGGTGTAGAACTGCGGGTCTTTGACCGGACCGCGCTCGTAGAGCGAATCGAGATCGAGTGTGGGCGAACGGCCCTGGACAAGCTCGTCGACCGTGAGGTCCGATCCGAGCGGAGCGACAGTGTCATCCCTCGTCAGGTCGTGATCGGCGAACTGACCCAGATACGTGTATCCGGCCGGAATCTCACCGTCCTGATCCGACGGCGGTTCGGTCATCGCCTTGGCCAATTCAGTGATCAACCCGACGCTGGCCGGCGTGCCTTTCGGCCCGATGCGCGAGAAGCGGAACTTGCCGAGCAAAGCTGTATCGGATATCCGTGTCACCGCCTCCGCCGCCAGGGTGCGGGTTTCGTCAGCCGTTTCCGGCGTCACCAAACCCTCACCGACGATGTAGAAGCTGTCTCGACCGTGACGCGTCATGATGCCCCCCCGCAATGCGATGACTGTTGGTGATCGCCAGTCAACTCCGGGCACCGCGGCGTTGGCGTGAGTAGTGCGCTACCCGAATTCAGCCCACGCCGGCCGTCCGCCGCCCCAATCCACTTCGCTGTGGCGTCGAGCACATCCACGCTTCTCGATTTGAAACACAACCCTCCCCCAAGGGTAGAGTTCGGCTACGACGCCGAACGTGGCGGCCGCACGTCCGCGCCTGCAGGCCCTGCGACCGTAATCGATTGCATGTTCCGGCAATAGCTTTCACGCAACGACGCGTGTCTCGACTGTGCCCACATCCGCCCTCCGTGTTGGACCGAGGGCACTGAAACGGAGTTGTGTTGAAACGATCGACCGATGCGGTGACGCCGCACGAACAGCAGTCGGTGCTCACTGCGCTCCGTTCGCCGCGCCGGTTGCGCACCGAGGTCCTCGCCGGCCTCGTGGTGGCGTTGGCCCTGATCCCCGAGGCGATCTCGTTCTCGATCATCGCCGGGGTGGATCCGCGGATCGGACTGTTCGCCTCGTTCACGATGGCGGTGACCATTGCGATCGTCGGTGGCCGGCCGGCGATGATCTCGGCGGCGACGGGTGCCGTCGCCCTGGTGGTGGCCCCGCTGGTGCGCAGTCACGGCCTGGACTACCTGATCGCCACGGTCATCCTCGCCGGAGTGCTGCAGCTGATTCTCGGTGGTCTGGGGGTCGCGAAGCTGATGCGGTTCGTGCCGCGCAGCGTGATGGTCGGCTTCGTGAACGCGTTGGCGATCCTGATCTTCCTGGCCCAGTTGCCGCATCTGCTCGGGGTGCCGTGGCTGGTCTACCCGATGGTCGCGGTCGCCATCGCCGTCATCGTGGCGCTACCGAAACTGAGCACCGCGATCCCCGCACCGCTGGTGGCCATCGTGGTGCTCACCGCCGCCACCGTCGGATTCGGCTGGTCGATTCCCAACGTCGGTGACGAGGGGCAGTTGCCGTCGAGTCTGCCGTCTCTGCTGATTCCCAACGTGCCCTTCACCCTGCACACGCTCGGAGTCATCGCGCCCTATGCACTCGCCATGGCGGTCGTGGGCCTGCTGGAATCGCTGATGACGGCCAAGCTGGTCGACGACGTCACCGACACCCACTCCGACAAGTCCCGCGAGGCGCTGGGCCAGGGCGTGGCGAACATCGTCACCGGATTCTTCGGCGGCATGGGCGGCTGCGCCATGATCGGGCAGACCATGATCAACGTGAAGGCATGCGGCGCCCGGACTCGGATCTCGACGTTCCTGGCCGGCGCGTTCCTGCTCGGTCTGGTCGTCGGCCTCGGCGATGTCGTGGCCCAAATCCCCATGGCCGCACTGGTCGCCGTGATGATCATGGTGTCTGTCGGGACCTTCGATTGGCACAGCATCAACCCGAAAACGTTGCGGCGCATGCCCAAGAGCGAAACCGCCGTCATGCTGGCCACGGTCGCGGTCACGGTGGCGACCAGCAACCTGGCCTACGGCGTCGCTGTCGGCACCCTGACGGCTATGGTGCTGTTCGCCCGCCGGGTCGCCCATTTCACCGAGGTGGTGGATGTCGACCATCCCGACGAGGACACCCGGGTGTATGCGGTCCGCGGCGAGTTGTTCTTCGCCTCCAGCAATGACCTGGTCTACCAGTTCGATTACGCCGGCGACCCCGACAACGTGGTCATCGACATGAGCCAGGCTCACATCTGGGATGCGTCCACCGTGTCCACTCTGGACGCCATCACCACCAAATACGCCGCCAAGGGCAAGACCGCCACCATCGTGGGCATGAACGAAAACAGCGCAGAACGGCACGCGCGACTCAGCGGCCATGCCACCGCGGCGCACTGACCGTCACAGGGGGAAGCGTTGAGCAGCCAGGATCACCTACAGATCGGCGAGGTCGCCGCACGAACCGAGTTGTCCATCAAGACAATCCGGCACTACGACGAGGTCGGCCTGGTTGTCCCCTCGGCACGGTCCGCCGGCGGCTTCCGCCTCTACACGGCCGACGACGTCGACCGACTGCTGGCGATCCGTCGCATGAAACCGTTGGGCTTCACCCTCGATGAAATGCGAGAACTGCTCGACACCCTCGATACCCTCAACTCCCCCACCTCGACCGCCGCGCAGCGCGCCGCGGCGACAACCTATCTGGCCGAATGCCATACCCGAGCCCAGGAAGCCTGCGCCAAACTCACCCGGCAACTGGCATACGCACAGGAACTGACCGAGCAACTGGCGCACTACCGCTGAGCCGTTTGATCTGCGGGCAGGCGGGTATACCGCGCGCATGCCGATGTCGAGCCCTTTTGCGGTCCTGTTCGACGTTGACGGGACGCTCGTCGACACGAACTACCTGCACGTGCACGCCTGGGCGCGCGCGTTCCGCGAGGAGAACATCGACGTGGAGTCCTGGCGGATCCACCGCAGCATCGGCATGGATGGCGACAGCCTGGTGGCAAACCTGTCCGGGGATGCGAGTGACGCTGTGCAGCAACGCCTCAAGGACAGGCACGGCAGCCTCTACAAAGACAGCACGGACCTGATCGTCCGGCTTCCCGGAGCCCGCGAATTGCTCCACCATCTCGCAGAGCGAGGGGTGCGGGTCGTGCTCGCCAGCTCCGCGCCGGAAGACGAACTCGCGATCACCCGAAAGATTCTCGACAGCGACGACGCCATCGCGGCAGCGACGTCATCGAAAGATGTCGACACGGCCAAGCCCGACCCGGACATCGTCGAGGTGGCGTTGAAGCGCGCCGGCGTGTCCGCCGAGCAGGCGGTCTTTGTCGGCGACGCAGTGTGGGACGGCGAAGCCGCCACCCGCACCGGCGTACCGTTCGTCGGCGTACGGTGCGGCGGAGTCGCCGACTCTGAGCTCGAAAAAGCAGGTGCACAAGCGGTTTTCGATGATCACCATGACCTGCTCCAGAATCTGGACTCCACCGCCATCGGCGCCCAGATCCGCGAGGCGGAGAGCCCGACACGTTGAACCGGGCGGGCGCGTCGACTTGACGCCGAAGGTCGAACGCGTGTTCTAATGTCTGCGACCGCCAGCCCGCTCTTGCAGACGATGTTGAGAAGGAGTCCGCCGTGACGATGACTGTAGACACTCAGGCGCCAGAAACGTTGACCACCGACTCCGACACCCCTGCTGACTTGACCACCGCGCCCGCGTCCGACGGCGCTGAAACTTCCGTTGACGAGAAGCCTCGGAAGGCCCCGGCCAAGAAGGCGCCGGCCAAGAAAGCCAAGACCATCGAGCTGACGCTCACCGTCACCGGCACCGCCGACGGTGAATGGCACGCCGAACTCAAGCAGGGCACCACCTACCTGGCGCGCAACGTCGCGGTCGCTGCTGCTGCCGTCTCGCGCGCGGCCAAGGAGCTGCACGAGGACCTCTCCACGCCCATCGACGAGGTGATCGAGGAGGCCCGATCACAGCAGGCCGCCAAGGTCGCCGCACTCGAAGCCGAACTCGAAGCTGCGCGAAAGGTCTTGTCCGACTTGGAGTGAGCACCCTGTCCAGTCTGGCGATTTTGCATCCTGTCGGCGTTTCGTACCACCGAGACGGCGTTCAATCGCAGCAGACTCGTCCACGTCAAGGCCTACATCCGGGTGTCGTGGCGTTTCGTCGCTACAACTACCGCGAATCGCAAGGCCAACGGGAGATCAATATGACTGGCGCCAACGGCATTCCATCGGTTCCGCAGGTCTACCCGAACGGCACCTGCTACTGCGGATGCGGCGAAACTCCGAAGCACGGCCGAAGCATCGCCTGCCCTACCGTCTAGTGGCCAGTGACAGTGAGATAGACACGGGCTTCGCCTGGCTGCGACTGTCCCGAAATGACAGTGAGGTTGTCGATAGCGGCGAGTTGGGTTCCACCAATCTGCAGATTCGACAACGTTGCACATGCCATGCCATCCGACAGAGTCGACACCTGGAGTCCTTGGCATGTCGTCGGCCTCATTTTCAATCGCAGCCCGTCGACTTCGACTGGAGATATTGGCAGCGGAGAGGTGAACAATCCTTTATAGCTCGCACTTCCCGAACCGGGCGGTGGCATTTCAATCATCGATACCAGCGAATAGTTATCAGGAACGCCAATCCCCATTTTCTGCAATTGGCTTCGAGTTTGGGGCTCGTCAAGGGACTGCTTCTCGAATTTGACCTCATCTGAACAGCCCACCAGAAACAGCATTGCTATCGTCAAGATTGATGGCATTGTCCGCATCGTCAACGTAAGTACCTCGACTCTTAGCCTAGCCGTAGTTAGGGTATGTCCGAATAGTGCTCGTACCAGTGGCGTCGAACCCTCGTGCCCATCCGATATCGCGCAACGTCGCCAGGCTGTCGATCGCTTCGGTCTTCATGCCATCCATGACGCCACCCCCGCTACTGCGTGGATGAGCGTAGTCGATGTAATCGTAAATGTAGTAGCGCTGATGCACGACCGGATCCTGTCCCGGCCCAGCCTCGACCTGGGTAACGACTTGAACTGAGTAGCGGCCCAGTGCGTAAACATTGTCGGGCTCGCTGGTCCCTACGACAGTCCAACCCGATGCCGCCCCCTCTTGTGCTGGAGATCCACCGAGCACCTCGGTGTACACGGATTGGCCTGACAGGGCAGCGTTTGCAAGAGCGGTCGTCCGGGCAGACTCGAGAACATCCGGTAGCGCCGGGGCCCCCTCGTAGCCGCTAGTCAGGTCCTTAGCGAATGCATCCGTTTGCGCCGTGCTGAACCGAAGCGGTTTGGCCATCGAAGGATCTCGCCCACCCGACTCGTTCGCGAGGAAATGATCGATCACGTCAGCCCCAGTAGCCCAACCGCGCAGGCGCAGCCAAGCAACTGCCCGACTATCCGGCTCTGGCGTGTCTCTGGTGGAGCGGCTAGTGCCTGAGCCTCCGACGGACCGACGGCTCTCGTAGCAGGTAGCCCGGCCTTCCAGCAAAACGCAAAAACCCGCCCCGACCGAAGTCAGAGCGGGTTTTCAAACGTGGAGCTAAGGGGATTCGAACCCCATTTCGACCTGGGCTTTTAGCCCGTGACCTGCATAAACACACCCATGTATTACGTGGCCACACGTGCCCGCGACATGCGCAAACGTGATGAGGTGTTGTTTAAACAACACGGCACCCACCTGGCTATCCGCCCCACGTGCCGGGTTTGCCTGACGGGCAGGCAAATATGGCTCACGGATGTCCCTCACCGGGATTACGCTCAGCGCATGGAAGAGGGGTCCGAGTCGGCCGCGCCCACCGAGCTTGCTGGTGTGGCCGAGGCCGACACCATGTCGGCATACGCCTGGTCCGACGATGAAAGCCCCGAGGTTCTGCCGCCTCGCCGTTGGCCGGCGTGGGTGACGGCGGGCGCGGTCGCGGCGAGTCTGGCAGTCGTCGGCGGTGCGGCCTGGGTGGCAGTGCCACATCTCCGCGGCGCGCAACCTGCTCCGGTACCGCCAGCGCCCGCCGCGCAGCCCGCTCCGATGCCAGCGCCAGCCCCTACCGCAGTGTCGGCCCATCCGGCCGCCCTACCAGCTCCTCCCCCGCGACCGCCCGCGCCCGTGTCCCTCTCGGCTAAGGGGGGCAGCGTCTTTGTGAAAACACGTTCAGGAAAGACCGTCTGCCAGGTGACGGCTGGAACCGTCGCATGCAATGTGGATTTCATGCGACCCACACCCTCTGTTGGCGGGCTTCCAGCCTCCGGCATCAGTGTCACGTCGCGAGGCGGCTGGGAGTGGCTCGTCGGCGATCCTGGGAACCCCGACTACAACACGCTGGCCTACGGGGAGACGTACCGGGCGCTCGGGTGGACGATCACCCCGACAAGTGGGGACACAACGTTTATGAATGATGCGACCGGCCACGGCATGACAGTGAGCGTCGAGGGGTTTTCGACGTTCTGAGCAGGCCCGCCTCGGTGGGAACCGGATAAGCGCGCGCTGCGTCTAATCGTCGTGAGGTCTGCTGAGTCCGTTGACACCGAGTTGCGGGTACTGGTCGCCTACCGGATGGCGTGCGCGGCTGATGGCGATCCGGTGACGTCTACTGCGGTGGTAGATGAGCTGCTTGATGAGCGGTCGCGCGTTGCCGAAGGTTCCTGCGGGCGCTGACTTTTCGGTTAGTCTGCCGGATTTTTCTTGGCCAAACCCCTTGTACTTCACAACGCTAGCGTGCTATAGTCGTATTACCCGAAAGGGGAAGCCGGAAATACCGGCCCGGCCCAACAGCCGGAGGAAGGAGAGCAGATGACAGGAACCGCCTGGATCGCCCTCGTGGCCGTGATCCTCGCAGGAATCCAAACCGGGATGAAGATCAGGGAGCACCTGACCGACTACCCGATACGGAAACCGAAAGAGGAGGAGGACCCCGAGGGCGACTAGAACCGGACCCCGACCCGACTAGAGCCGCTAGCCGGGTCGGGGCACCGGCCCCCAGAATATCCAACCACCAGCAGAAAGGAACACCCGATGATCACCAAGGTCATCACCGGCATCACCATCCCCGCGCTCGCCGCACTCGTCCTGTGGCTCACCGCCGCGCCGGCCTGGATGTGGATCGTTCTGGCCGTCCTCGTCGTCATCGACGCCGGCATTGTGGTTCGGGCGGCCCGGATCGACGCCCGCCAATGAAACCGGTCATCGTCGACGAGGACACCGGTCGCGAGCTCTGGCGGGCGCAGCAATGCGCGGAACACATCGGCGCAACCCCGGTCACGTGGCGCGGCTACGTCAGCCGGGGACAAGCGCCCGGGTCAGTCGGCGAGCTCGACGCCCGGACGCCGTTGTGGGACGCCGACGCGGTGCGCGAGTGGAACGCTGCCCGGCCCGGACAAGGCGCACGCACCGACCTGAGCGACTAGAGCTCGACCACCGTGGCGGGCCCCGCCAGCGGCCGGCACCCAGCGGATAGCGGCGGCCCGTAGATCACCGCGTCGCATTCGCGGCACCGCCACGTGGTGTGGCCACCGCAGTTGCAGGGCTGGTGACCGACGAGCACCCGGTGCCCGCCGAGCTGGTGACCGTTCGGGCAACGCTTGGGCGGCAGGGTCATCCACCGGTCGTCGGTGGTCGGGACCAGGTCACCAATGTCAGGCATCAGGAACCAGGCGGTGCGAGCGGCAGTGTCTCGACCTGGGCGCCATGCTCAGCGGCGTACGCCTCGGCCTCGGCGCGCTGGTCGTCGGTGAACGTTCGGACCAGGGACCAGTGCGGCCGGACGATCAATGTCAGGTCGGCCAGCTCGGCGGTGCCTCGGGGCTTCTGACGTTGAACAAGCGGCTCTGACACGGCCAACACCATAGCCCCCAGCAACGACAGACCTGCCCCGGCCGACGCCCGACGTAATTCTTCTCCCTGTCAATGTGAGGCGACGCTACGATCCGCGCATGAGGAAGATTGCGGTGGTTGCCGCCGTTTTCGCCGCGACGTCGATCCTTGGCGCCGCTCCGGCCGTGGCCGACCCCCCACCGCCCGGCTGTGAACGAGTGCCGATCCTTGGGCTCGACCCGAAGGTGCGAGAAATCTGCGACCTACCGATCCAGCCAGACGGTTCATGGACGAGGTGGCGTTGGTACTGGGCACCCAGGTATGTGGGGAGTCAATGTGTCGCCGGATTCCCGGCCGACGGGCAGCTCGCAAACGGTTGCCCGCCCGGGACGCATCACTCCTTCAGTCCGGAGTATGTGGAACCCAAGGAGGTGTACGTCGTCACCGCCGACACCATCCCGCCTGGCGAGCCGGGGTATATCGGCGGGTGAACGCAAAAGGCCGCCCTCCGCTGGAGAGGCGCGGAGGGCGGCGGGGCTTGCCTACACCGGCCAAGGGGCCGGTTCAGCCAGCAGGTAGATCGTATCGCTACATGAGGACGCGGCAGAGCACGTAAGTGAGCAGCGACGCGCACAGCGCGCACGTGACACCGATGTATACGGCACAGTGACACAGAAGCTGACGGTCAGGCATCACGTGAGCTCTCGCACCGCCGCGATCGCGGCACTGATCGCGGCGTGGTCCTCTGAATCCCACGCCCGCACCAAGGCCCGCAGCACCTTCTTCATCGCCCCGTACTCGGTCTCACACTTCGCGCACTGCTTCTCCAACTTCTCGTAGTCCTGATCCATGCGGTCCAGGCGTCGGTCATACGATGAGGTGATCTTGTCGGTCATGTCCGCGCGTCGACCGCCACGGCCAACGATGGCCTGAATGATGCCACCGATGACGATGCCAGCGACACCAACCACGGCGACAATGACGGACGCGACCGATGGGTTCACGAGTCTTCTTTCTCGGCGCGGCGTAGTGCCTTGCGGGCTTGGGTGATGCGGCGGATGTCGCGCAGTGCGAGGAACGCGGCGCACCAGGCGTAGGCGGCGAACCCGAACACGGCGACCACGGATTTTCCCCACCATGCCATTTGTAGGGTGCCGATGACGTAGCCGGCGAATCCGCCGAACGCGGACACGTCTCCGCCGAGCTGCAGCCACAGGCCGAGGCGGTAGACCCAGAACCGTGTTTTGTCGGGGGCGGAGGATAGGTATTTGCCGATGAGGCAGATGGACATGCCGACGAATAGCCATAGCCACACGAATTCGACGAATGGGCCCATGGCTTGTCCGACGGATTGTGGGACGCCTTGCGCGATGAAGAGGCAGTAGAGGCCGCCGAGGATCATGTGTGCGTAGACGACGATTTGGAAGAGGATGACGCCTTCGCTGTCGAGTGCGTCGAGGAATCGGTCTACGCCGCGGCGGAACCCTCGCAGGATCACGGCTTGGGCCTTTCGTCGACTGCACACGGGCGGCTCATCCCTCGGTGTCCAGCTTCACCGGTGTTGCCGAGTTCGGTGTGCCGATGGGCAGCTTGCCGACGAACCCGGCCTTGATCAACGAGCCGAGTGCGGCAACGACGGTGACGTTGATGGCGGCTTTCCAGTTCACCGACCACAGGTCGAATCCGTCGATGGACACGAGGTATCCGATGAAGGCGAATGCGGCGGTGGACAGGACTCGGTCGGCGGCGTCTTTCCAGAACTGCAGAGTGAACATGAGAGTGCCTTTCGTTTCAGGCGGCTACGCCGCGCATCCACTCCACGTCCCCCGGGGTGGCGAACGTGGAGTAGTGGGGGTTCGGGTTGGCGGCGAGGAACATGACAGCGTCGAATGTCGCTTTCACGGCGGCGAATCCCTCGCCAATCGGGTTGCCGAAGAGGGCCAGCACGCGGCTGAAGAGTGCAGTGGGTCCGCCGACCCATGAGTTCTCGGTGACGATGCGGGCGATGGCGGTCTGATCCCGGCCGGCTTCGTCGTCGTCGACTTCGGCGAACATGTCGTCGTCGTTGGGATGTTCTGCCCAGCGGTCGCCGATGCCCTCAGCGTTGGCGTCGAACAGTCTGTTTGTCATGATTCCGCTAGTGCCCGGGTCCGGTGGGCTTTGGGCCCATGAGCACACGGCGTCTTTGGCGCGACGCGGGTTGCCGAACATGAGGCCGCGGCGGAATGTCTTGAGCCGGTAGTGCAGCGGGGCGTTCGGTGGCAGGACGTACTTCCACATGAACTCGCAGAAGATCATCGCGCCCTGGCTGAATGCGATGCCGCCCCACAAGACTTCGGGGCCGAACCACCACATGACCTTCGGGCCGTCCGGGTTGTTCGGGTCGACGGGTGGGCCTTCGATCCACTGGCTGGAGAGCTGGCGGTACAGCGCCTCGACACCGGTCGCGTTCTTGAAGGGCAGCGCGGTGGTGTCCCAGTCCCCCACCGGTTTCCAGTGGCATACGCCTTGCTGCTCCAATTGGCTGGCCGTCTGCGCGCACGGGCCTTGGAACATGTTGCTCTGGTGCCCCTCAACTGTGAACACGATGGACAGCACCGGATCGGGGCGCTTCAGCAGGCCGACGTCGTACTTGAACTCGACGTTCACCACACCGGGGATGTAGTGCGGGGCGCCCGGTCTGCCCTCGGTGGTGTAGACGCCCTGCACTCGCTTGACCTCGACGGTCAGGGCGGTAGTGAACAGGTCTCCGTCATCGAGGGTGTTGCGGGCCGGGGTGTATAGCTTCTTGAGCCGCGCCTTGAGTTTGACGATTTCAGGGCTACGGTCCCCCTCGCCAAGTCCGACGTACTGCCCGCCGATGTACATCAGGCGCCCGTCTTGCGGATGAGCGCGGCCAGGCCGGCGCGGAGCGTGCGGCGTTGGCCCTGGGCGTTGCGGCCGAGGTCGCCGTCCTCGCCCCACTCGTCGAGGCCGGCGCCGAGCTGGGTGCGGATCTCACGGGCGTCGGCAGCCATCGCCTCCAGCAGTTCGCGGTCGCTGTAGTCCTTCGGGAACTGCTTCGGCTGCTCAACTGGCGGCGTGGTCTGACCGCCGGCGGCCCAGAAGTTGAACCGCTCCGTGAAGTAGTCGACCGGGAACCCACCACCCACATCGGTGTGCGTGCCGTCCTTCAGGACCTTGGTGACGTACTGGTGATCGGTGACGCCCGCGCGCGCAGCCGAGTAGTTGCCGCCGGTGCCGATGACGACGAGGGGGATGCCGTACTTCTTGCAGTCCTGCACCGCGAGATACGCGGCGGCATCGATCGCCTTGGACTGCTTCATCCATTCGGCCCGCGACCAGGACGCGCGAGACCCGGCGAAACACAAGTTGATCGACCGCCCGTTCGCGGACAGCACTGACCAGGATGCGTAGTCGGTGTCCACCACGTCGACGACGGTCACGCCGCCGTCAGATGCTTGGCCGACCGTGTAGTGGTACGAAACCCCGTTGCCCTGCAGGTACTTCGCCAGATCCTCGGCGGCAGAGTCACCGCCGCCGCCCTCTTGGGTGTGCAGGATGAACAGGTCGACCTTGGTGCCGTTGCGGCTGGAGTTGTTGGGGCTCCACATCGGCCACTCGTTGAAGTCAGGGCGGTTGTCGGCCACGGGTTCTCCTCCGGTGGTGGGCCAGTACTTGTCGAGGTAGGGCGTCACGACGGCGATGCGTGACTTGATTTCGGTGAGGTATGCGCGGCGGCCGTTGGCGTACCAGTAGTCGGCGGACGGCCAGTTCGGGGCTTGCTGCAGCCAGCAGATGTTCAGCCAGATATCCGCGCTGGCACCGGGTTTGCGCCGCTGAGTGTCGAGCCGGTCGTAGAACGCGGCGATCTGCGCGGCGGCACCGTCGAACCGGTTCGGATATGAACCGTCCTGTTGCGCGACACCGTAGGTGGTGTGCGTCGGATCCCAGATGGTGTCGGACCACCCGGACTCTTGGTAGAGGCAGGACATCTCAGCAAGGCACTCATTGCGGGTGTGGCCGCGCTTCTGGGCTTCGCCGACGATGAGCTGCGCGACCTGATCCTTGGTCGTCATCGGATGCCGAACTTGCCCAGCAATGAGACGAGCTGGTCAACACCAGGGATCTTCAGGAACCCGGCGATACGGGATGCCAGGCCATCAAGCAGGTTGTCATCCCAGGTTCCGGGGATCGCGTCGGTGAGCTTGTCGATCAGCCAGTTGCCGACCTTCTCGGCGTCGTCGCGGTTGGCGGGATCTTTCAGCCAGGCGACGGCGGCCGCGAAGATGGCTTCACCGAGCGGCTTCATGAGCGGGGCAAGGATGTTCACGGCAAGTCCTTTCACGACAAAGCCCCGGTCACCGAATCGGCGCCAGGGCTTCGGAAGACGAGTGGTTAGTGGTGATGGATGGTGTCGCGGTCGACGATCGCGCTGACCGGCCAGATGCCGTAGTAGAAGACGGCGAACGCTGCAGCGAACAGGGACAGGCCGATACCCACACCCGCAGCGAGCGGGCGGATCACCACCACACCCCAAGCCCGATAGCGAACCCGATGATCGACACCGGAACCAACACAGCAGCGAGGACGGCGGCCAAATTCACGCGCGGCTGAGACGGCGGATTCGACACCCCTCCACCGCCGCCGGACCCGGCGCCGAGCACGATCGCATCGATCCACGGTTGCGCGACCATGTCAGACCCCTTGCGGCACATTGAACTCGGCGCGGTACTCCGCGTCGGACAGAACACGAATCACACCAGTGGAGACGACGACGATCCACGCGCCCGTGTCGGCAACCATCTCCGGGCTACCGTCAGGGCGTTGCAGGCGGATGCGCCAGTGCACCGTGTCGCCCTCGCGGAAGCCCTCAACCGTGGCGCGGATGAGCAGGTTGCCCTGCAGGCCGGAGTCGATCGCGAAGACGATTTCGGCGGCAGCGGCGGCGGTCCCGTCGAACTGCATCGACTGATAGGTGGGCTGGATGATGGGATCTGCTGGCATGAAAGGCACAACTCTCCTTAGGGTTTCGGTTCGACGATGAGGTGACGATCAGAGAACGTCGCAGTGGCGGCACTGGCCTTGTAGACGGCCTTGATAGTGGTTGTGCCGGGATTCAAACCGGTGAGGTGGATTGGGCGGCCGATGGTTCCGACCAGGCCGCCGGTGGACACGCCCCAACCTGCAGCCGCGCGCGCGTCACTCGCGGCGAGCGTGTTCGCGCCGGACAGCACGAACGTCATGTATCCGCGGACGTTCAGGTTGGTCGACGTCGTCAGGTAGGCGGAGAAGTCGACGACGATCTCCCCGGACGGGGGCACGTTCAGCGTCACGGACGGGCCGGTGGTGGCTAGGTCGGTGTAGCTGGTGCTGCTGGTGCCCTGTGACGTGGCGACCGTATTGGACACGATCCGCGACGGCGTCCCCGAGTCGAGGAACGCGAACTGAATGATCGACCCGGGCAGCGCGGAATCCGACGATGCCCAACCGCCGGACCGGTAGGTGGCACCCATCGAGGAGCCGTGCGCGGTGTCGTCGTACGAGTCGAACGGGGTCCCGTTGACGGCGATCGTATAGATGTAGCCGTCATCGGAGGTCAGGGAGAACGCGTTGAACGGCACAGCTTCGGCGATGGTGCCAGTTTTTCCGGGGAAAACCGTCTTGACACCGCTGGACACTCGGCCCATTTCGTAGTTCGTTACGCCGCCAACGGTTTTCACCCACAGGTACACGTACGTCGTGAAACCGGTGTTGGCGCGGATGATCAGGATGTGCCCACCCGACGCGCCACCGGGCGGCACCCGGCTCCACGTCGCCGCCGCCGTCATCGCATCAGTCAGCGCCACACCAGTATTCAGCCGGAACGTCGGCAACAGCAACGTGCCCATCGAAGTGAACGCCGCAGGCATCGCGGGGCGCGCCCGCAGCCACCCGCAACCATCAGCACCGTCAGCCGCATTGAACAGGTTGATCCCCGCGCCGCCCGCGCCGACCGTGAGGGATAGCGCACCACTCGCCTGCCCGGGGGCGAGCGTGATGCTGTCCCATGAGCCCGCGTTGCCGCCCTTGCCGAGGTTGCTGAACCACTCGCCTGAACCGCCACCGCCACCGGGCGGGTTGCCATCCTTTGTTGCCGAAGCCGCCGCGCCACCGACGTACAGGATGTCGAGGTGCGTCAGGTTGCCGGGGCTGGCGCCGAAGCCGCTACCGAATCCAGGCCCCTGCGCCGCACCACCCGTGCCAGTTGCCTTGGTAACACCCGCCACCTTGAAAACAGAATCGGTACCCGCAGTCGACGAGTCAGTGAAACCACCGCTACCGCCACTGCCGGCGCCCACCGTGATGACATCCGCCGAGTCTGTGGCGTGGTTGAACCACGCTGGCAGTACCGGGGTGTAGTTGCCTGCCACGTCGAATACTTGCGTCTCAGGTTGCCGGAACGGGACCGACGCAGAGAATCCGTTCGCGCCCTCCAGAATGTTCTGCAACGCGTTGATCGCCGCGCCCTGGGCGCTGATCGTCGAAGCCAACGCCAACATCACCGCATTCGCCTGCGACTGAGTCGCGGAGCCCGCATTGTTGCCGCCGAGCTTGTTGAAAATCTGAGTGATCACACCCTGCGCCTGAGACTGCGCCGTCGTCGCAGTCGACTGGGCACCCGATGCCGCTGACTGCGCATCAGCAGCATCCGACAGCGCCGTTGTGGCGTCCGTCGCTGCGGTGTTCGCCGTCGACTTCGTGCCAAGGAAGTCGGCCACCGACGCGCCGACACTGCCCCACGCGCCACCCGACAACCACGACGTCCAGTTGTTCTGGGCACTCGTAGCGTCGCCCTGGATCGATGTGATGACCGGCGACGTACCCGTAAGCCACTGAGCTGCAGCGGCTTTGATCGCCAAGAAGATCGGGCCCGAACCCGTGTAGGTGCCGTTGAGAGCGTCCTTCATGTTCCCGAGCGCCGCGTTGATATCAGCCTGCACATCATCCGGGATCGCGAACAGATTCAGCGGGGCCAGGAACACGGTCGCGACCAACTGCCACGCCTCAGCGGCGGTCGGCAGGTCGTCGAAGTCCAAGCCATTGAACAGCGCCGACAGAAAATCCAAACCCGCCTTCAGTAACGGCAGGTCAATGCCTTTGCCGTCCGCCAGGCTGGCCACGAAGTCATCCCAAGACGCCAGATTGATCCCAGCCGCGGTGTAGATGAACGACGTGATCTGAGCGCCCAGATTTTCAGCCCAGTCCTTCAACTGCTCGAACGAAGAGACACCCGGGATGAAGAACCCGACCACGGCCATGACGACCTGCTCAAGGGCCTTCTCCAGGAAACGCTTGACGAACTCGCCGAGGTCCGGCAGCGATGGCAGCGGCACGTCCTGCTTGTTGTAGCCACCCCACGGAACGTCCGGGAGATTGTGCAGCGACTCCAGATTCGGTGTCGCCCGGGCCCACTCCGGTAGCGGATCGGTCACACGTACTCCACGTCAATGCTGAACCACGGCTCCGTCGTCGAGAACGTCGCCGCACCAGACTTCTTCTCCGCCATCAGATAGATGGTCGCCGCAGCACCGGCCGCAACGAAGTAGTCCGCATTCGACGCTGCCGTGCCTGCAGGCGGCCCGGAGACAATGCTGGTGCGCTGGGTCTGCACTCCCGAGACTCCATGCCCGTAGCCGATGATCGGACCGTCAGCGGCGCCTAGGCGGGCCACGATGTCGACCTTCAGATCCGAGCTGGAACCGATGACCGTTGCACCGGCGTTGGGGCGGAGCCGGATCGGGGCCTGATAGATTCCGGCGGCGATAGAGATCACGCCGAGCTGATACGTCGCTGTCGTGCCCGCAGGCGCGTTGTTCAGACTGCCGGCCCAATGCGACCGACTAGCCTTCTGCGGAACCAGGTCGAACCCGTCGCCGGCAGAGTTCACCGCCGGCACGGTGCCCGACACAGGGGTCGGATTCAGGTCGGTGGGATCCCATGTCGCATCACCGTCGTTGCCGTCCTTGCCGGTACGCAACGCCAGGCTGAGTTGCACCCGCTGAGGAGTGCCCGGACCGCCCGGCTGAGTCACCGTGATCCCCGCGCCCATCGGTGTCGGATCGTTGTTCGCCAGCTCAGTGACCGGCACCTCTTCCAGGAACTCTGTCCACGGGCCCGGATCGCCCTGCACCAAGCCCGCAATTCCCGACGTTCCATCGAGCGGCTTCGCGAAGAAAATATATGCGCCGCGCTCCGGGTCGGACTCCTTCGGAACCAGGCAGGGAACAAGCCAATACTCTTCCCCGTCAACGACCTTCGTGGGATAGGGCTCTGTAGGCACGATGCGCTCCTAGGATCTCGGGGCCAGAGTTGCGACATTGAAGGCTTCGAACAGCCCGGTGATAAATCGCTGATGCTTGGCGATGGATGCTTCTTCGGCCTTGCCGTCACCGATCTGCACCAGCAACTCCCTGTCTTTCGGGCTGAATCGCCAAGGGGTGTCTTCGACGTAGTCCGTGTACATCTCCCACCCACCACCGGGCACCGGGTAGATGAGGGAGAACAGTCCGCCCTTGAAGAAGTCGCGGCCCAACGCGAGTGGGCCGTATGGGGCGTTCTTCAGCACTGCCTGCGCGGAGGTGTACCCGCGGGTGTCGAACAGTGTCGTCAGGAACGTGAAGATCGCTTCGACGTTGTACGGGGCCGCCTGAGTGGGCACGACGACCTCGATGTTCGGGTGCATCGGCCCCATGTCCGAGCGCCGGCCGTAGTGCTGCAGCATCTGGAACGCGAAGAACGCATCGTTCATGAACCCGTCGAGCAGATTGCTTGGGATGCCTGTGAATCCAAGGACGATGGAAATCGAGTCGATCAGCCAGGACAGCGTGGCGTTGATCAGATCGTTCAGCCACTTCGGAGACTTACCGCCGATGATGATCTGCCACGCCTTGGGGCTGTGGTCAGTGACCTTGCACGACACCAGAGGCGAGTCCCCGCCGTGTTCGGGCGCAACCACAACCGCGTACGGTTCGTGGAAATTCACCCCCAACTTCGGTGCGACATACACGCCCGGCATCGACTGGACCTGCTGAATGATCGGCGAGAAAATATCGCCCAGCGACCCGCCGAGGTCCACGACCGTGCGGAAGATCGAATCCACCACAGTGCCGGTAGGCCCCGTGATCTGGCTGCGGTCCTTCACCGTCACCACATAGGTGGGCTTCGTGAGATTCGCCCACCGGTCCGGCTGCGGATCCCCCACCTCCCACAAGGACACGCTCACGTCGACGCCGTACGCCTTCGTCAGATCCTTGATGACCGTTCCGCACGACTCCATGCGAACCGTCTTGGCCACCAACGGAGAACCGTCGAAGAACGGGTTGGTGCGCACCACATACATGGGCGTCTTGAGCATCTCCAGGAACGTCTCCGGCGACAGCCCGTCACGCTCGATCGCCGACAGGATCGTGCCGAACCACGCCCGCACATCAGGATTCAGCGAGAACCCGTTGTTGACCATCTCCCAGATGCCGGCCTGGATACGCAACGCGCACTCGGAGATCATGTTTTCGATCACCGTCACGATGGGGCCCACGAAGATCGCGTGAGAGAACGGCTGAGCCTGGATGGGAAGCCACCATGACGGAAATATGGTCAGGTAGTTCAAAATGTCCCAGATGCCCAGGCAGCGAGCGGTTCCCGTCCACGCGGCCTTCTCATATGCCCAGTCGTGAGTGTCGACGTAGTAGGGCATCTTGACGCCGGCCGTCTCGACGATGACCCCGACCATCTCTTTGCGGCACAGCTTCATCGCCGCGATGTGGTCGCTGTCGCCCTTCAGTTTGAAGGTGGCGGCACCCTTGTCGTTGCGTGGATCGTTGCCCGACGACTCCATGAGGTCGGCGCCGAACCCCAGTTGCCGCGTCCAGAACTTGTCGGTCCGCGTGAAAATCCAGTCGGTGTCGGCCTCGTCCTGCAGCTTCGCCAACTTCTCCGCGGCCATGGCGCGCATGGAGATATCGCCGTGCAGCAGGTTGTCGTTCAGGCGCGCGAGGTCCGCGGTGGTCGTCATGACCCACCGCCCACAAAGCCGACCATCAGACCGGGTTTCTCCGCAGCGGGGTTCCGCTCACCAGGATCTTCGAGTCGGCATTGCCGCCCTCGATGGACACCTTCACGAAGTAGTCCGGCACCAGGGAATCTGGCGTACCCGGGGATTTCGCGGGGATCGCCGAGTCCTTGTTCCACCGCCCTTTCAGCAGCGACAACAGGTTGCCCTGCGGCGGGACGATGCCGAACGCCGATTCGATCTGCTGCAACAACGGCGGAACATTGTTGGCGTTCGCCCAGTCGATGAAGTCTTTCAACGCCTGTTGCCAAATGTTGAGTTCCTGCGGCGTCGGCGGCACCGACGTCAGATCCTTGACCTTCGGTGACTGCCGCGACGTGTCGATATGCACCACCTGGTTCGGCAGCAGCGGCCCGAACTCGACCATCTCCGAACTCCCCGGGGCGACAGCGAACTTGAAGGTGCCTGGCCCGAAACAGGTGTACTTGTCGGGCATTGGCTGATCGCCAATGTTTCTCCGGCGCAGAAACCCTGACTGTGTGACGGTGGCGTTGTCGCCGGCGGACAGCTTGCTGATCGGTGACGGGGTGGCCTGAGTGATCAGCGCCGCGGCGGCGAACATGCCGTTGCCGACACCGCGGTGATCCGGGCCCAGCTTCGAGCCCGTCCCCAGCTCGGCCGCCGACAGGATTACAGCCCCGTTGCGCAGAACTTTGAACATCCGCTCGTCACCCTCATAGCCGCAGACGAGGGTGAACTTCTCCCCTAGTGTCGGCGGGAACAGGAGCGGCAGGGTTCGGATGATGCCGACCTGCTCGAAGTTGACGAAGTACGACAACAGGATCGCGCCGTTGCCGTAGTAGCAGCGCACCCCGTCACCGGCCCACGTGCCGTCGGGGTTGTGGTTCATCCGGCCCCACAGAGTGTTTCGCGCCGACTCGGGCACCGACCACTCCTGGAATCCGCCATGCACCTGGGAGATCACCTGGTTGTTGGTGTCGGTCTCAAACCCGGGCCAGGGACCGTTGACCACCTCACGCGATTCAGTGGTGACCGGATCCGCGGGGTCATCCCACCAGAACATCTGACCGTTGTACGAGGTGCAGAACCCGCCACCATCGCCCGTGTAGTACTGCGGGATATCCCCCAGATCCTGAGTGGCACGGTTGTCTTCGGTGAAGCTGTCCGTCATCGCCTCGTAGGCGAACTCGAACATGTCCGTGTCGGGATAAGTGCGCCAAAACCCGTTGTCCGCCCGCAACACCAGAGTGATCTCCTGCGAGACCGCCTCGCCGATCTTGTCTGCCTCGGGCGGGCCCTTGAACCAGCGGACATCGGACCACCAGCGGCCACAGTCCTGGTCGATGAACGACAACTCCGATGTCAGTTTCTTGTCGATCGCAGCGAACAGAAGCCGCCGAACCTTGCGGAGATGCTTGGGATCCCGGCCGTGGCAGATCACCTTGATCTCCACCTCAGTCGGGCCCTGCAGAGCGTCGACGAACGTAACCCCGTCCTCCGTGGCGCCCTTCTGGTCGATGAAGTCCCACGGCGCGATCAGACCCTTGATGCCGTCTTTCTTGATCTGCACGTACTCGGGGTTGGCGTGCCGATCCGGGTGGGACTGGCCGCCCATCATGGACACCTTGATCGAGTCGTCGTACGCCCACAGCGTCACCGTGGGGATACGGCCCTTGAGGTGGTGGTAGGCGCCGTGCGGGACGATGTCACCGCTGGGGATGCTGATCACCGCTTACCTGCCGGGGAATTCGTGGCTTCAAGGTGGCGGCTAATGTCTGCGCCGGCGCGGTCCTCAGTGGCCTGCTGGTTGGTGTAGTTCAGCTCAATGTTGGTGTCGCCCTTGCCGCCCTGCTGCTGTCCGGCGGCTTGTGCGTTCGGGTTCGGAGGGGCTTGCTGCGCGGCCGTATTCGGCAGTGCGGGACGTGCGGAAGCGATAGCACCCGCGGCCTTTCCGAACCACGAATTGCCGATGCTGCCCAGCGGGGAACCCGATGGCAGGAACGTCTCCATCAACCCGGACACACCGATGCCAGCGACCTGGGAGCCGAACTGGATCGCACGGTTCGCCAGCTTCATCCCGGTCTGCGCGGCCTGCCCCGCCCCGGGTGCGAGCATGTCCAAACCGCCAGCGGCCATCATCGCGCCCTCCATCAAGCCGCCACCGGCGCCTATGCCACCACCGCCAGGCATCGCGGGATACGCGATACCACCGGTGGCCGTCGACGCGAACGGAGCAGCCTGCGGAGCGCCAACCCCGGGCATCATCCCGCCCGGCATCGACGGCACCCCCGACAGCGCGGGTGCGCCAGTGGTCAATCCGGGGTCCTGGTTGGCGGGGCTGTAGATGTCCGCGTTGCTCGGGGTAGGCAGCGCGATCAGGCCAGGCGAGGTGCCCACTGCCGCCGGAGCGGTAGGCGTGGCGGCTGGCGCGGATGCTGCTGCAACACCACCACCACTGGGCCGGTAGTAGTGCGATGTGAATGACGGATCGTACGCGCCGGAGCCGCCGTCCATGCCCCGTTGAGCAGCCGAGGAATCACTGCCCCAGTTGAAGTTTGTTCCGCCCGGCAGCGTGGCCTGCATGTGTCCGCTGTTGTAACCGACGCGGAAGTCACCCGGACCACCCATTCCCGGCACGAAGCCGCGAGCGGTCAACCACTCGGCCGCGTTCCCGGTGGACATCGATCGGCCCCCAGTCGGACGACCATCCAAGATGTTGACGAGATCCTCAACCGCACTGGAGCAGTCACCGATCCCCCTTGTCAGGTCGGCGATACCAGTCTGCGAATAGCTGCCTGACGGGACATTGGCCAACAGTGCTGCATCGCTGTATCCGCCATAGCCGCCTGGGGCGCGCAGCATCGCCGGGCCCATCGCCGATGTGGCGTATTGGGATTGGGTGTACCGCGGGCCGAACGCGCCTTGAGCGCCCATGATTCCGGCCAGTCCATAGCCGCCCTGGATCGGGTTGTACTTCGAGATCGCCGCCAACTGAGCTTCAAGCGGTGCCGCCGCGAGACTCCCCACGAATTTCACCAGGTTCTCAGCCAACCCGGGCAGGCCCTTCGAGATACCAAGATCGTTGTCGAGCGCGACACCGATCTGATCCATGCCCTGGCCAAAGCTCTTGGCCGCGGATTCCATCTTCTTCCACGTACCCTGCTGCGCCTCAGCCAGTTTCGTCTGAGCCGACACATACTGCCGCTCAGCCATCGTCACACCGTTACGGGCCTGGGCAAGCTCTTGCGCCGTCGCGGTCCCCTCGGCCTCCAACTCCAAGACGCGAATGCGGGCCTGCTCCACACTGTTCCGCGACGACATCAGCGACGTCTCCGCGTCATAAACCTTCTGCGGGTCCACCTGCCCGATCGCCGCCACATTCGGCATCCCCGGCATAGCACCGGGAACTGGGATCGCATCCACCGAGTACTGCGACGGATCGAACGACGGCTTGGCCTTGTCGCCTCCACCGGCAGCATCGGCGCCGGGGATCGGGGTGCGATCACCGGGTACTGGCGCCGGCGGACCTGCTGCCACAGGCTGCTGCGGGTACAGCCGCTTGTAGTAGTCACCAGACCCGGGCGGGACGAGTTGCGGCCCATTGAGAGCCGGAGGCAACCCACTATCAGTGGGCCCAACTCCGGGGCTGAGAAGGTCACCCAACCCGCCACCCATCGGAGGGCCCGTCACCGGCAGCGGATTCGCAGGCCCGTACACCCTCGGCGCAGTCGGAATCGGCGGACCCTTATAGTCCTCACCCACACCCAAAAGGCCAGGCACAGCCCGCAGCAACTCACGCAGCCCCGGGATGCTGGAAAACCAGTCCGCAATCTCAGTTTTCAGATTCGAGAACGCCTGACTGACAGCCCTGGTAGCGGCCTCCCACTCCGAGATAAAGTTGTCGGTCGCCGTCTTCGTCGCAGTCTCCGAAGTGCCCTGCAAATCCCGAAACTCGTTCTTCGCCGGATCCAGGCTCAGCCGATTGATGGCGTCACCCATGTCTTCCCACTGGGTGCCGAACAACCGCTGCCAAATCAGTGCCTGCTGCTGCGCATCACCGGTGGAACGCAACGCCTCCAGGACAGCGCCGAACGCAACCTTTGCAGTCTCACCACCCGCCGCGAACCGTCGCCCCATCTCGTCAGCGTTGAACCCGAGAGCCTCGAAACCTTCCTTCGTCGACTTCGACCCGTCGACAGCGCGAATGCTGAACTCCTTCAACGAGTCAGCCACCTTGTCGGTGTCCCGAGCGCCACCCTCAAGTCCCTGATGCAGCAGCGTCATGAACTCGCCAGCATCCAGACCGAGCTTGCGGAACTGGGTGGAGTACTCGTTGATCGTGTCCAGCCAGTCCTGAGACACATCCATGCCCTTTTGGAAGCCCGCGGTGATGACATCCAAAGCCTCAGACACCGACCCTGCGAACCCCGTACGCATGAGCGTCGTGACCGACCGGGACAACTCCTGCGCAGACGCACCCGTAACCGACGAGACACCCTGCACCTGCTGGATGACGTTCTGCACGTCAACATCCGAAGAGGTGGGCTCGATCAGGCCCGCCTGCAGCGCAGACCGTGCAGTGGCCAGGTTGTCCGCGAGGGACTCACCGAAGTTGTTCGCGTACGCCTGCCCCGCCGCGTTCGCAAACCGCGACATCGACGCCTCATCGAGCCCCATCGACGCCTGGAACTGGTCCTGCAGTTGGATCGTCGCCAACCCATCCGCGATGCCACTGGCCAGCAGCTTGCCAGCGCCAACGCCAAGCACTGCGACACCAGCCAAGGCCAGACCGATCGGCCCACCCGCGGCACCCAGTCTCGTCAGTGTTGACGCGCCGGCGAACCCGCTGACGAAGTCCCCTGCAGCGTCACGCCCAGTGGTACCTGCGCCAGAGATGGAGTCCCGCAGGCTGTCCATGAATGACTGGCCAGCACCGTTCGCAGCGTTCTCGTAGTCGCGGTATGCGTCGGTGGCGTCCCGTAAGGCACGCGCTTCGGCACGTCGAGCGCGCTCCAAAGCCTCGGCACGCGAGACGATCTGCGTGTGGTTTCCGGCGTTGCGGGCCTGATTCAGCTTCTCTTCAGCCTCACGGGTCCGGCCGGCCGCGTCGCTCATCTTGTCGTAAGCGTCGGTGACCTTGTCGGCTGACTTCTTCAGCTCAGCGTTGCCGGTGTTCATTCCGACAGCCATCGCCTCGGAGAACTTCCGGCCAGCGTTGTCGCCTGCATCAGCGAATACCCGTACGGCGCGTTGAGCTACAGCGGTGGCGGTCCGCTCATCGAGCTCAGCACCGACCGGGATCGCAACAGCCACTACTCACCTCCGATTTATGTGTCGCCGAATTCGGCCGCCAACTTCTCGATCTCGTCGTCGTAGAAGTCCTCTTCGGCCTGCGCCTCTTCGGCGCGTTCCCGCGCCTCACTGGGCGACTGGAACACCGTGTACTCGTACTCATGCTCGGTGCCCGCATATTTGCTGGCCCGATACGCCGCGACCTCTTTATGCAGGGCCGCAGTCATTCTCTTGAGAATCGACCAATCGCCATCACGTCCGAACGGCGCACCGGCCTGGGTCTTGAATTCCGACTCTTCGGGGAACCCGCGAATCAGACTGAGCAGAAGTCGACTTGAAAGCTTGAGGCATCCATATTTGTCTCGGTCGCCGCGATGCCACTGCCTGATATCTATGCCGTGATAGTGAGCAAGTAGCCCGTTCGCGATTTCGTCGGGGTAGCGGCACCAAAGTGCCGCTGCCTCAACGACTTTTCGAGTCTTGTTTCAGACGCTCCTGGAACTGTCGGTTCATCATCTGCCATGCGGTTGCGATCTGTCCGGGCACACCGCCGGCCTTGAGGAACTTCTTGTACGTCGCATCCCCCATCAGCGCGACAGCCAGCAGTTCTTTGTCGTTGATCAGTTCACCCTTGTGGCGCAGCGGGAACTTCTGCACGGGCCGCTCTTCCCCGGTGATGGGGTCCTTGCGGTTGTCGGTGTCGAGGTCCTCGGTCATGAACCGGAGGTGCTCGTTGTAGCGGGCTTCCATGTCCGGTGGCATGAGCTGCGGGTTGGGAAGCTCCCAGGTGTCCCCACCGCCGAGGTCGTAGACCTCGCTGCCCATGAAGCCGAGATACTCGGTGGCCTGCTCGCGGGCCTCCCGGGGCTTTACGGGGTGCTTGACTTCGGGTGTGGTTTCGTCGGTGTCCGGCATGGGGCTATTTCCTTTCGGGCTATTGGGCTTTGGGCTATGAGGGGTGTAGCTCGCGGGGCGGGCGTAGCCCGGCGCCCGCCCCGCGAGGTCTTGTTAGGTGGTGATCGCGAACGTGCCGCCAGTCAGGCCCGAACCTGAGCCGGTCAGCGCACCACCTGGCGTAGTGACCACCCACGGACCCGTGCCGGTGACATTCCAGTCCGCGGCGGTGAACCCGTCGTCCAGCGCCACGAGAGCCGTCTTCACCGCGGACGCCGTGGCGTTGTAGGCGATACCTGCGGTGGTGTTGCCGCGGAACGTCAGCGTGAACGTGCCGGCCGACGCGGCACCAACGGCCACGTTGTAAACGGACGGCACCGGAACGCCGAAGCCCTCCCAAGCGTCGCCACCGATGAATGTGTGCTTGATGATCTGCACATACTCACCGTCAACCATGGCCATGAAGTACCCCGACGGGGCAGGGTCGAATGTCAACTCAGCTGCGGTGCCCTTTTTGCCGAACTTCCGCTCACCGATGTTCGAGAGGGTGCAGTAGTCGTACGCATCGATCTCGTAGACGTACTTGCCTTCGCGCTTGCGGATGCCGTACAGCAGGAACTGGCGCGCGGGCCCGCCTGGCTCCAGCTTCTGAGAGACACCAAAGTTGGCCTCACCGGGGGTTTCCACCAGCAGGTTGCCGTTGGAGTCCGACAGGGGAAGGTTGTTGCGCAGCCGCAGGATTCCGGGCCACAGGTTCTGCAGGGCCTGGAAGGTGAATGGTTCCTCCTGCTCGGTGACCTCCTGCTCGAACGGCCAGGCTGACTGCTCGATGCGCTGCTTGTCGGTGGTGATGTTCGGCTTCTGCGAGGGGCCATTGCCGTCGCCGAACGCGCCGGCCTGAATCCAGCCCTCGTTCGGATCCGTATTGGGCACCCAGGTGCCGTTTACGCGCTTGAATGCGCGCAGGTCGTCGCGCAACTTCCCGTCGAGGGCGAACGGCGAGAACTTCACGCTGCCATTGGGGTTGTGCGGGGAGATGTCGGTGTCGGCGCCACGGAAGTCGCGGAAGAACACCGCGATCAGGCCAGTGCGGTGACCGCCCTGGAACCGGTTGTCGACGTCGAGGTAACCACCGGCCGAGGGGGTCGTGCCGGTTGCGGGTTGCGTCATCTGACGCTCCTTTCGGATCGGTGATGAACCGGAAAGCAATCCGGCAGTTTGGAGATGGGCTAGATGCGGCCGTGGCCGCGCACCGCCACTCAGGCGATGACGTAGGAAAGGCTGAGCTCGTACACCGCTTTCACGCGGAACACGTTGTCGGCCTTGTAGTCCCGCAGCGCGGGGTATTGCTGCACGTCGAGCCAGTCAGCGTTGACGATCCCGCCAGCCATGGGCACGTCGAACAGTTCGGAGTCGAGCAGCAGGATGCGGCGGTGGGTGATGTCGCCCTGCCGGATCGCTTCGCTCGGGTCCGAGGCGAACGTGTGCACCGACAAGATCGCCCGATCGCACTGCGAATTCAGGTCGTCGGCACCGTCGATGCGGTTGACCTGGCGGAAGATCGGCGCCGGCTCGGTTTCCTTCCGGATCAAGCCGCACGGCCCGAGGGGCGCGAGGTGCGCCAGCATGAACGCCTGGGCGTTCGGAACCGTCAGGGGGTAGAGGGGGACGGTCATTCTGGCCTGTTGATCACGTCTTCGGCGGTGCCACCGAATGCGATGGCAGTGCGCGCACCCACGGCGTACTCGGGTGTCGGTGTTTCGCCGCCAGTGCCGTCTTCGATCCAGTGGGCCTTGAAGTTCTCGTTGACGACACGGGTTTCGCCGTCGAAGCCCTTGCCCTGGTCGACCTTCCAGTCCTTGGCGTAGTCGCCGTGATCTACCGGTGAGATGGACTTCGCATGGTCAGCCATCTGCTGTGCCACACGCTTCTTCTCGGCCTTCACCTCGGCCGACTTACGCAGCTCCTCGTCGATGGCGGCCTGCGGCACACCGAGCTCCACGAGCGCGTTCTTGCGTCTCGCCATTAGCCCAGCCGCCTCTCACACAGGCAGAACACGTGATCCTCACGCCCGTCGAGGTCAATCTCGAGGACCGCGGGACCGATCATCTCGAATTCCCGGCCGCGCTCGGTCAGCCGCGTCACCGAGGTGAAATCATCGACTGTGATGGGTGCGGGTGTGTTCGCGTCATCGACCGCGGGGACCTGTCCACCGGCGACCGGCATGAAACACCACGCCTGCTCACGCGTTGTGGTCGTGATCGCGGTGGAATCCTCAGCCGTCGACTGGGTTTCGAACAGGCAGTTGTCCACCCACACCGTCAGTTCGGTGGTCTGCGGCACCATGAACTCGTCGAGCACCGGGTGCCCGGCGCCGTCGAGCACCGGGACATTCCGAACAATCCCGACCCGTTGACCACCGAGACGCATCAGTAGTCACACTTCGGGAAGTGCCCGCGCGGCGCCGCCTTGATCGGCAGCCCGAGCATCCGCTTATGCCGGTCGGTGATGAACTTCTCCACCGCGGCCCGGTCGATCGCCGCGGTCTGCTGCCGGTGCCCGACAATCTTGGTGAAGGAGGTGACAGGCCCGAATTCGCCGTACAACATGGCGTCCCGGGTCACCTCGAACGTGACGACCTTCGCCGCCTGGTCGTCGTCAGCGATGGCGGGAATGCGGTCCCGGATCCAGTCGGAGACGACGGTCAGCAGCGACGCCGCCAACGGGTCAGTAGCCCACGCGGGATTCTTGGCCCAGTTGGCGAACGTCACTGCGTCCAGGAAATCGGCCACTGGCCTAGTCCGTGGCCTCGATCAGAGCCCAGAGCTCGTCCTTGGTCTGGTCTTCCAGCTCGTCACGGTCATAGGTGCCGTGCTCCATGAGCCAGTTGACCAGGACGGCCTTGTTGGCGACCTTGACTGGCTTGCCGCCGGATTCCGGGCCTTCGGTTTCCGGCTCGTCGACCTCGACGGCCGGCGCGCCGCCAACTTCGTGCACCATGCCCAGATCGAGCAGGTGGGTGGCCAGATCCTTCGGAAGCCACGGAATGACCGCACCCTGATAGCAGTGATGGACCTTGCCCTCCTGGTCCCGGGCGAGAACCAGGGGGGCGTCCACGACGTACGACATCAGGCGTCGACCCCGTTGATGAGCCAACCGGCGCCCGGCTCCAGCACGATCGGCACGGTGATGCGGCGGGCGCGCAGGCGCCAACCGTCCACGTTCTTGTCCCGGATCGACTGGACCTGCAGGCCGTTCTCGGTCTGCACGTAGTCCGGGGACGCCAGCCGCTCATCGGTGAAGCCACCGAACACCGTGGTGTCCAGCATGAGCGCCTTGCCGGTCGACGGGGCGTTCGGGCTGGTGAGCCAGGTGAACCCGCCGATCTGACGCATGAACATCGAGTTGAGGCCCTGACGCACCGGGGTGGACTCCACGCCGGGGTACTCCTTCGGTAGGAGCTTCATCAGGTCGTCGTCGGACACGATGTTGGCGAACACCTGCGGCTCGACGAAGATCGCGTTGGGCATGTAGCCCTGCTTCAGGTTGATGATGCTGGTGGCTGCCCGCATCACGTCCCGCAGGATCTTCGAGGTGCCGCCGCCGGTCTTCCACGAGGCGATTGCGTTGGTGTTCTGGGTGACCGCGGAGACGGCAGCCGACAGACCAACGGTGTCGATGGTCTGGATGTGGCTGTTCATCAGCTTGCGGAACGCCCGCTGAACCGCGTTGTACCGCTCGCGGCTGATCCGCTCGTCGGTCAGCAGGGTGTCGTTGCCCCACTTGACGGTGTTCGCCGTCGATGCCGGCCCGGTGCTCACGTTCGTGATCGGGTACTCACCGCCGGGCGGGACAGCCTTGGGGGCGTTGTCGGCGTAGATCGACTCGTTCTGCTCGTAGCCGATCGACCCCGATTCGGTCCAGAACTGCCCGGTGAGGATCTTGTCGGCGACGAACTGCTCGTCGGCGACCGAGCGCAAAGCCCGTGCGACCCAAGGGGTGTCCTTGAGGAACCGGTTGATGGAAAGGACGTCGCCCGAGATGGTGGGTGCGCCCGGAGGGTACTGAGGCATGGTGACCTACTTTCTGTGAGTGTTCCCGAGCCTCAGCGGCCCAGCTTGATGACGACCTTGGAGTTGGCCGCCGCCGACAGGGCGGTGCCGACGATCTGTTCCGGCTTGTCGGTGCCGGTGGTGAATGCGGCCACTGCGCCTGCAGCGGCGGCGATCACAGGCTTGCCGGCGGCGATCGAGCCGGAAGCCGGGACCTGGTGCACGCCCACGGTGTAGACGACCACCTGGGCGCCGCTGGCGGCGTCATGGCCGGCGACACCGAGCCACGCCTCATTCGCCGCAGCACTCGGCGCGACGGTGTCGTTGCCGGACACGACGAGCACCTGACCGCCTGTCACGCTCGCGGAAGTGGTGCGCGGCAGCCGATCTGCCGGGAAGTACGCGGGAGTCTGCTCAGCCATTTCAGGCATCCTTTCCGTAGGTGTGGCCGGTGATGCTGGCGAACACCGTCGCCATCTCGGCGTCCTGGGTGTTGTCCTCGCGGCTCACGCCGTGACCGAGCTCGTTGACCGGAACGGCCTTGTTGGCCGGCAGGGTGTTGAGCAGCGCCAGGGTGCCGTCTCGGTTCTTGTCGATCTCGGCACGCCAGGTGTCGGCGCTCGCGGCGTCGATACGACCCGTGTTGAGCGCGTTGGTGATCGCGGCTTCGTTCTCGGCCTTGATCGCGGCGTCACGGCGGGCGGACAGGTCAGCCACGGTGGCCACCATCTCGTCGTGGGATGCCTTGTTGACGGCGACCATGCCGAGCTTGGCCAGCACCTCGGCCGCCTGCTCTGCCGTGGGAGCACCGTCGGACGGCTCGGGGCGTTCGGCGATCTTGTTGATCGCCTCTTCGATCGCGCTGTCGTCGGCGTCGGCGTCGAGGCCGAGCTTCTGGAGCACGCTTTCACTCAAGGTTGCCATAGTGGCCTCCTCCTTCTTCTCGGTTACCTCGGCCGCCTTGTCGACGGGCCCAGGGGTCTCGTTGTGCGCCTGCGGCTTCCGCGGCGCTGGCGCATGAGAGCGCCCGGCATGGTTGAACACCGACAGATCGATGCTGTTCTTGGCCGCGCCACTGGCCGCCGACTTGCTGCGCTTCGGCGCCTTCAGCACCCGATCGGCGATCCCGGCGTCCACCGCTTCCTGTGCTGACCACCAGGTTTCGGCGGTGAGCACGTCCATCCACTCATCGACGGTGCCGCCAGCCCGCTCGGAGAAGATCGAGGCGATGTTCTTGCCGATCTGCTCCAGCCGGTCGACGGTCTTGCGCAGATCGTTCGCGTCACCGATCGCCATCACCCACGGCAGATGCGCCATGAGTTCGGCGTTCTCGGCCACGACCAGTTCATCGCTCGCACCGACTGCGATGAACCCGGCCGCCGACGCTGCGACGCTGTCGACGGTGGTCACCACCTTGGCCGAGTGCTGCCGCAGCGTGTTCATGATGGCGACAGCCTCGTAGACGTTGCCGCCGCGCGAGTGGATGTGCAGGTCGATCGTCTCGATGCCGTCGCCCAGCGCCTGGAGCTCGTTGCGGAAGTCGACCGCGTTCACCCCGTAGAACGGGATGATGTCGTCGTAGATGTCGACCGCTGCTGTCTTCGGGTCATCGGCCTTGTTCTGCACCGAAAACCACTGGCGTGGTTCGGCGTCCTCGGTCTGATACCAGTCAGTGACGTTCACCAGAGCCCCTTCTGTTGGTTCTTCGGATGCTCACGACGCTGCCGGGCTTTCGCCGAGGCGCTGCGTGACGACGACGGTGGCGGAGGCGGATCCTGTTCGGGGCCTTCGTCGTCGGCCTCGTCTTCGCGAGCGGAGTCCGGGTCGCGTGTTGGCAGCCCTGCGGCCGAACGTAGGAACGCCTCAAGCGGCGCGTCCGGGGTCAGCAGCTTGGCGTTCACGAGCATCTGCAGTGCAGCGGCGATGAGCTCCTGGCCGATCTTGTCGAACACCAGCAGCGGGGCGGGCTCGTCCTCGCCCCAGTTGCGATTCACGATGTCCTCGACAACGAACGCCTGAGTTATCTCGCGAATATCCTCGGCGACCGCGTCCACCGATTGGTCGAATGTGCCGGCCTGCACGTTGGCCAGCGCGTAACTGCCGCCCTTGCCGTCCAGGTTCAGGAAGTTGGCCAGCACCACCAAGGCCATTGCGTGGTCGTGGTATTCGATCGCGCGCCTCGGATCGATCGGCGTACCGGTCGGCGAGACAATGTTGAAGTCCTCACCCTCGGTGAGCGCCAGGCCGGCCGACTCACCACCGCCATAGTTCGAGGCGATGTCGAGCAGCTCCTCCATGCGGTCTTCGTCTTCTGAATCCGCCGAGTTGCCGGTGATCTTCGGGACACCGATGCCGTGCCGGCGGATCGCCGCGGCCTCGATGCGCATCAACTCGTCTTTCCAGACCCAGTGCTTATACGCCGGGCGCAGCAGGCTGTTGCCGACCCACACACCGGGGTCCATGTCGTGCGCGTACACAACCAGGCGATCCACCGGGATCGCCGGACCCATCGACGTCGGCGCCATCACCACCATGCCCGGGCCGCCGAACGTGCCGGCGGGCCACTGCTGCACCGAGATCAGGCCGCCGTCGCGGTCCACGTTCCAGTACGCGATCGACGACTGCGGCCGCGGCGCGAGCTTGCGCAGCGGGAACAGTCCGTTCACCGGCGCCCCGTACACGATCTCGAACACCGCGTGCCCGAACTGCAGATACCGAAGCGTCTGCTGGAGATGGCGAGCCCACGAGAAGTTTCCGCGCGTACGCGGTGTCGGCTCATCCTCGGCAGCACCCTCGATGGGCAGTCCCATGCTCGCGGCGACGTGCTTCACGACCTCCGGGCGGGCGCCATTGGGTCGAATCCGCCACGGTGTGCGCCGGATTGGAAGCCCGACCGCCCGAAACACGGACGCCACGCGGGCGTCTTCGCGGACCATCCGGCCGTACGTGAACACCGAATTCGGCCAGGTGCAGTCCGGATTCTGCTCGAACTGGTCCAGCATGGGCAGGCCCCAAGCAGTGAATGAGCCCGGAATGGGGTTGACGTAGCCCTTTTCGGTGCGCGGAGCGGCGGTCTTGGGTGCCAACGTCGCTCCTCTCGTTAGAACGCGGTTGTCATCGCGTTGAACTGGTCATGTGTGCGTCTGCTGGCGCGCTTGGCGGCCGTACGTGGCGCCACCGTCTTCCCTGCTGGCTTGGCGCCGAACTTTCGGAGCGCCCAGTGCGCCATCGAGGCCCCCACCAACGGGATCGCCACGCCGGCATCGTCCTCAGCCCACAGCGAGTCACCACCAGGCAGCTCCCGCAGCGATGCACTCACCACCGCGTCGTTGAGGATCTGCTGATCACTGTGCGACAGCAGACCGGCCAGGGCGTCGGAGTAGAAGCCGTTGAACGACAGAGCCATATCCGCGGTGTTCATCACCACCGGCTCGATCCCCGCGGCAATCAGCAGCGGCTCAAGCACGATCGCGCCGTTCTTCCGGTCCAGCACCAGCGCCACCGGATTCCACTCAGTGACCTTCGTGATCAGATACTCAGCGATCTCCGTGTGATGACCGTGCCGCAGCGGACCCACCTCGACGTGAATCCTGGTGCCGTCGGCCGTTGTCTGCCCCGCCACGATCGACCAGGTCCGCTTGTTGCGGGACTGCCGCACCGCGATCGTCCGAGAACCTGCCAGCCGCGCACCGGGATTGGCCATATCGGTCCACACCGCCTCAGGGATCGGCGAACCGATCTCGTCCTCATCGGGCGGGTAATCCCCCCAGCCCAAATAGTCCGCGTCGAAGATTGCCCGCTGATCAACCGTCTTGGCTTTCTGCTGCTTCGAGCGAATCTCACGCTCATTCGTGGCCACCCCGTAAGACGGTTGCGCCAACTCCCACGTGGCCGGCTCTGTCCGATCAGCATCCCGCGGCGCCGCATACATCGCGTAGTACAGATCAGGGGCCAGCTTGTGCCCCAACCGATGCAGACCGGCCAACGTGTGACACTTCGGATGCACCGAAGCCACCGGCGCCGTCGAAATGTAGATCGTCTGCGGGTTCTTCGCCGCCGACTGCGCGCCCGTCAGGTTCGCCTCTTCTCCCGGGTCGATGTCGTACGCCTCATCGATGATGAGCAGATCAATCTCGGTGTAACCGCGACCGAAATCCTGCGACCGCGGACCGAACTCGGCCTCACACACGATCTCGCCGGTACGCGGATGCTTCAGCTTGATCGAACCGCGGTTGCCCGCCTTCGATGGCTTCTCCGCCAACCGCGACTTCAACCACGGCACCCGATCGATCACCGCACACACACGCTTGAACACGTCGTACGCCGTCGACCACCGCTGCGCCGTGTAGATGATCCGCCCAGAGCGCAGCACGAACATGTGAAACAAGATCAACAGCACGATCAGCAGCGTCTTGCCCTGCTGCCGAGTGCATTCGATGCACACGTCGCGGTGCGTCCACAGGCTCACCGGGGCCCGGCCCTCGCGGGCCGCATCCTCCAGCTCCTCGTCCGTCGGCGGCTGCACCGACGTGATCGCCTGAATCGACCGCCACTGCCACGGCATCGGCCGCAGCCCCACCGCAAAACCGAACTTGCCGCACCGATCCGCCTGTGCCGCCTCATCACCCGGATGCTTCGACTCAAACTCTGGTGTCTGCCGGCCCTTCAGCCGCGGCCAGGACCCCACCCACTCGGGCCACTGCACACGATCCGACTTCCGTGTCGGCGGTCGCTTCGGCGCCGGCCGCTTAGAACTTGTCGAGAGGGTCGCTGTCATCGTCAGGCCCGGTCGAAATCCCCGCACGCTGCCGATGAATGTCGGCTAGGTAGTGACGAAACACCGTCGCGCACTGTCTCGCCTCCTGGAGCACCTTGTCCACCTGGACCTCAACCACCTCGTCACGAACCCGCAGCCGCATCCACGCGTCCTGCTTGCCCGACAGAAGTGCGTCGAACTGCTCCAGCCGATCCGCCATCCGGCATGCCTCGATGATCATCAGCGTTAACGGATACGGATCCGTATCGCGCGCCAACTCCGCCATCAGGCGCTGCCCAGCGGTCGTCGCTTCCGAGTTAGCTGGGTCCGGGTCGGAGTTTGCTGGAGCCTTCGCCGTCACCGGACACCGCCGGCGATCTGATTCGTTTTGGCCGGATCGAAAAAAAACTGACCGGTGCCCCGGGGGTCAGGGAGGGCGCCCCGCCTGGATATTTTCTGGGGGGTGGGTCGCTGGTCGCGTTTCCGCTGGTCAGAGCGTTGCCGATGGCCGAGTCGCAGGCCTCTGACCTGCAGCGATGGCGCGTAGCTAACGATCACCATCCCATCACCACCTGCTCATGTTTGCTGGCCGTCGCTGGTTGTTTGCTGGCAGCGTGCTGGTCGTACCAGAGTTTGGCCGCTTGGTGCATTCGCCATGGCCGTTCGGCTTTGCATCGGGCAAGGACCACGCTGCGGCCTGGGTCGATGGTGATGACCTTGGCGCCGTGGGCCTGGTAGCGGGCGATGAGTGAGGCGCTTGGCATGGAGTGGATGACGTACACGTCGTGCTCGTGGCTCAGGGTCAGGGCTGTGTCGATGGCTGCTTGTCGTGCTGCCTTGGTCACTGCCTTGACGTGTTGTGGTGGGTCGTGTGGATCGTGGCCTGGTGGTGTGAGCACTGAGGCAATGGCGTCGTAGTCGATGGTGATGTCGCCGGGCTTTGCGTGTTGCCGCACATAGGTGGACTTGCCGGATGCTGGTGGGCCAGTGATGAGGTAGAGCATCACCAGTCCATCGCGAGTGCGTCGGTGTCCACCATCGGTGTGGTGGTGATGCCGAGCTTGGCGAGTGCTGCTGTCCATTCGGATGGATGGACGCCGAGCACTGCGGGGCGGCGGGTGTCGTGCCGGCCGTCTTGGCGTTGGCTGTTGCAGTTGCCGTGGAGTAGTCGGTCTGCGCGTTGGCCGCCGAATGCTCGGGCTTGGCTGTGGTCTGCGGCGAGTTGCTTGCCGTCCCAGTTGCGTGTGAGCAGTGGGGCTTTGAACATGGGGAGTGAGCACCACCAGCAGAGGGTGCCGTCGATGTGGCGGCGTTGGAGTCCTTCGGCGTGTTGTTGGTGTTTCCAGCCGAGGCCGCGGTCTGTGGTGTTGGACTTACGGCCGGGCCTTGGCATCACGCGCCGCCTGCGCCAGGTCTGCGGCGATGTCGTGCTCCGGGTCGGACCACGGCTGCGTCGTGCCCTTCTTCTTGGTGAGTGTGAACTCGCCGTCGTCACTGGTGGTGAGTTCGAGGCTGTATGCCTTGTCGCCGGTGGCGCATTCGCTCATGGCGGTGATGAGTTGGATCATGCCGGGGCGTGCGGCGCGGGGGTTCTTCATGGCTTGGACGAATTGTTCGGGTTGTTTCTGTTGCCATTCGCCGAGGTCGCCGTTCATCCATGTTTCGCCGTTGACGACGATGTGCAGGCTGGGCATCAGACGAGCTCCGTACCGCAGTTGGGGCAGGGGCATCCCTTGGTTTGCCTGCCGTAGACGGAGATGCCGCACTGCTTGCACACAGCGGTTGGCTTCCTGGCCTCGATTGACACATCGCCGACGAATAGCGTGATGGTGAGCAGGTTCCGCTTGTGGAGGCGCTCAACCTTGACGCTGTCCTCAACGATCGGATAGGGGAACTCGTCCTCACCGATGAACACTTCACCTTTGGCGGTGACACGGACGGGCTTCTTGCCGTTCTCGCGGAATGTTGAGGTGTCCATCAGGCTTTCCTCCGATGTTGGGCTGAACATTCGGGTTCCATCTTGGACAGGGCCCGGATGAGTGCTGGGCCGTTGATGGTGGGTTTGTCGGCGTCGATGTTGACTTCGAACAAGGCTGTGCCGCAGGTGCAGTGGACTGTGACTGTGCGGTGGCGTTCCACGCCGGCTGCTGCGTCGGCGCGGAGTTGGGCGACCTCTGTCTTGGTGATGGTGAGGTCGTAGCCCTTCTCGTCCAAGAGGTGTGCGATCGCTTCGCCGGTGAGTTTGGCGATGTCGAACGACGGTAGGCCTGCCTCGTCTGCCATTTGTTTCGCCATGTCCGCGGGGATGTGGGTGTTGCGGAACATGGGCAGCGGCAGCGGGATGGGGCCTTTGTCGTCGCCGGGGTGGATGAGGGCTGGGAGGTTGTCAGCGATGAGCTGGGCTACAGCGATCACAGCGGCCTGAGCTTCGGTGCCACGTAGATGCCTCGCGCTTGGTCTCGGCGGGCCTTGGCTAGGCGTTCCTCTGCGGCGGCCACGGCGATGTTGGCTGCGAAGGCCTTCCCGGCAGCATGTCCGATCGCAACGTGCACGTGGCCGAGGTGCGGCGGATCCAGCTTGTTGGACTGTCGGATGAGCATTCGCGCCGTCCGACGCAACACGTGAGCGACCTTGCGTTTCACGGTGTCTCCCTGCGCGGTAGGCGATCCAACAAGCCGTTGAGTACGCGTTCGGCGGCTTCGATCAGTGGTTGTTGGCCGGATGCGCGTGCTTCGTTGAGGCTGCGTTTGGCGTTGGTGATGCGCTCGGTGAGTGGCGTGGGGGTGGCGAAGGTAGGCATTGGATACCTCCCGGAAGCAGAAACGCCCCGCATGTCTCGGGGCGTTTGCGCTGAAGGGCTCTGGGCACACTTCTAGCGCGCACTTGTCACGATACCGTGTTTTGCCTGGACGGCAAGCAGGGTTGCCGGTGTGTCAAGCACCGATAGATCCGCCTTACGTCAACCTGGGCGGGTGATACGCCGAGATGAAGAAGTGCGATTCCGCGCCTGGCGTCGGGCACTTGCTGTCGGGAACCAGGTGCTCACCGAGGCTTTTGCCGCAGTGGTCGCACACTTCCGCTAGCGTGTAGCTCATCGCGCCTCCGATCCGATAATCATGCGTTGTGTCAGATTCCGGTGATGCCTGCGGGGAGGTCGAAACCCAGCAGTTTGCACAGGAACAGGTAGTTTTCCGGCGGCCAGAACGCTTTGCACGCATGGCATGTGCAGCCGGTACTGGTGACGAGTTCAAGGGCTGGGGTGCGGACGTTTTCGCCGGTGTTGTCACGCCTGTAGGTGTGGGTAGCGCCGCACGATGGGCAGGGCGCGGAGACGTGTTTGACGTGGGCGGGGTTGAACAGGCGGTCGATGTCGATGGCCCAGGATTGGATGATGTTGGTCATCTTCTCGATGAGTTTGACGTCTTGCGGCCGCCACGACTGGTCTTGCAGGAAGCGGAGTCTGGCGATGGTGGCGGGGACACCCGAATAGCCGGGTTGCCACACCGACACCATCAGATCGATGTCTTGGAGGAGTACGAGGGCGTCGGTCCAAATTGGGGGTTTGGATTTGGATCCGCCGCCGTTGCCGGTTTGGGATTGTTCGCCTCCGACTGCGTTGAAGAGTTGCATGTAGAGGCTGGGTGCGTAGAGCATTTCGCCTTGGTGGAGGGTGGGTACGGGTTCGATGAAGGCGTTGATGGCGCCTTGGAATTCGGTTTTGGCGGCCGGGAGGTTTCCGTCGATGGGTTGGCTCACTGCTGGTCCCCGCTTCCAAGCTCAGGCTGAACTCCGGGCCGTGGGATGAATCGCATGTCGTCGACGTCCTCCAGGTGGATGAGCACTTCGTTGTCGCTGACTTGCTCGAAGACGGGTAGGGCGGTGAATGTCCTTCGTCCGAGCGGTGTGTCGATGACGTACTGGCGGCGCTTGCTCACTGGTGGTCCTTTCCGTGCTGGCATTCGGTGCGTGGTTGCCAGCAGGCGGGGCATGTTGGGGATTGGTGGATGTAGGTGGCTTGGGCGTGGTGAATGTCAGCGAGCTTCACGAGCGGCCTCCGCGTCGTGGTAGTCCTTGATCTCAACCGTTGTCATTTGCTTGCCGCATCCGCAGGTCCACGCACCGTCCACGACTTCCCAGTCGAATCCGCCGCAGCGGGAGCAGGTGACGTTCGATGTCCAGCTCATTGGGATGCCTCCGCAGCGGCAAGGAGCGCGGCGGCGAGTGATCGGGCTTCGTCAACGCTGAGCGGTTCGCCTGGTTCGTTGTTGTAGGCCACCTGAACCTCGCCCGGACATTCTGGCCAGACCGTCACGCCGTACATGCCCATGCCGCGCAGCCACGCCAGGCGGTCGGCGGGCGGAAACTCCGCATCCTCACCCTCGTCATAGCGGGTGGAGTCTGCCTCGTTCAGTTCCACGACGGCTATACGGGCCGCCTTGAGAGCAGCGAGGATGGTCCGAGCATTGGCAACAAACTGATCCGGCGTTTCCCCAGCCTTGCTATAGATGGCCCACAACACGTCGGCGAGAGTGTTCCCGATGTGGTCGGTCATGCGGTCTCCTCGAATCCGTAGCTGTGCCCACAGAATCCGCAGACGGTGTAGGCAGGGATGGTGATGTTGTTCATGTGTTGCTCGGGTACGCGGTCGGTGGGGGCGAATCGGAGGCAGTTCAGGCAGTGGCGGATGGTCACTTTCATGCGGGCCTCGCAACGTCTTGGTGCCAATGTCCGCACGGTGGTGGTTGGCCTCGCTGGTACTTGTCGCCGTTCGGGTCTGGGTAGCCGAAGCAGCAGTGACCGGTGTGTCCTGTGGGTGAGGTTTGGAGCCAGCACTGACAAGGCTCTGATTGCCCCTGTGCCGGATCCAGGGTCCGCACACACGCGGGAGGTGGTTCTGGTGCGTCTCCGTCGATCCTGGGCTGGTCTGTCATGCGGTCCTCCTCGATGCCGTGATGCGTCGGATATGAGCGGGGAACTTCTCGAGTGGCTTTCCGTCGAACCGCACACACGGGGTGTCCGCCGCGACATGGCAGTCCGGGCAAGGAACTTTCAGGGCATCGAGGTAGACAGTGGTCCCGGTCCAGTCAGGCATGGCGTGCCGCCTTGTGGTCACACTTGCGGACCGAGTCATCGAGGGTGATGTCCCCGAACTCGTCACAGATCAGGCAGTCGTCGATCGCCTTCTGGCGCTCGGTCGCCCGCTGCCGCTTCTCCGCGGCCTTCTGACGCTCGAAGTAGTCCGGGTGCGCCTTGTCCCACTCCCGCCGACGCTTGCACGGAAGGCAGGCGCCGCCTTCGTAGTTCGTTTCATGGTCGGGGCATTCGGGGCGGGGGTCCTCCCCAACTGAATTACCTACAGAGGTGAGATGACCTACTACTGGTACTGATCTGGGGGGTTCCGAATGGGATTGGGATGGGTTATCCCCTTCCGATGGGTTAGGGATGGGGTTGCGATGCGGTTCGGATGGGTTTGGATTGGGGTCGATTTCAGCGGCCAGAGCATCAGCATCCGACCGCCTGATCCTCCTGAGCTCCACCGCCAGTTCGTGGCGAATCTTCTCCGACACCACCAGCCGAGCTGACTTGAACGCCGACTTCCACGCGTTCGGCGACTTCACGCTCACCAGCCGCACATACGACCGGATCAGCAGTTCGTCAGTGTCGTAGTCCACGAACAGGAACCGGGCATTCTCCAGCGTCGAGAAGTCGGCCTCGAGTTGGTCGACAGTCAGCTCATTGCAGCCCTTGGCCAGCAGCTCCAGGTAGAGCGTGAGCACGCCGGCGCAATCCAGATCCTTCTGCGACAACACCTGCAGGAACGTGCACTGAGCCAGCCGCGGAAGCGCCTGGAACGCCTTGTCTTTCCTCCACAGCCCCTCGTTTATGAGAGCAGCAGCGTTAGCCATCTAGCGCCGCCTCTCGCACCTGATTGATGCACGAGATGAGCACCGCAGCGGAAGTCACCTGGCAGATGACATCGGCGCAGCCGTAACCGTGCCCGCATTTCTCACCGAGTGAGTCACGCGTGAACTCGGGGCGCGCCTGTTGGGCGAGCGCGACAGCTCCGTCGATGACGGTGTCGAGATCGTCGTGAGTCCAGGTCGTCGCAACCGTCAGAGTGGCGCACGGTTGCGGATCACCCCGGGTGATTTCGGCCGCCCGCTCTTGAATCTTGCGGATGCGTGTCCAGCAGCAGCCGCAGAAGTACCGCCATACGTCATCTGCGCGTGAGTCCATGGCGACCCGAACCAGTTCAAGCAGGTCACCCATCTCAAGACCTGCATCCAGCAGTTGGTCGATGGTTGCGCGCCAACTCGGCGGGCGTGATAGTTCACCTCCTGCCATGCTTGTCCACTGCCCCCACTCGGTGGAGAACTGGGCGTACAGGGCGTCGGATTCAGCTCGGGCGGCAGCACGTTCGTCGGCGGCCTGCTTCATCGCGGCAGCCCACCGCAAGGCGTCGTCGGCCACCGTGTCGACCAGCGGGGCGTCCGGGTTGGATGATGTCTTGCCGGCGTTGCAGTCCTTGCACGCCGCAACCAGGTTGGACGGATCGTCAGACCCGCCCAGCGATACAGGGATGACGTGGTCGACGGTGAGGATCACGTCGGGTGCGGCACCTCCGCAGTAGCGGCAGGTGTGGTTGTCGCGGCGCAGGATCTCGAACCGCAGACGTTTCGATACGGCCATCTAGTCCTCCTTTGGGCTTGGGCAGTCGGGTTTGCATCCTGTATTGGGGTGGCAGCCACAGTCGGGGCATCGGCCGCGTGCGATCAGTTCACGGCGCGGGAAAGGCAACCAGGGCTCACCCATCAGCCACCTCCGGGTTCGGGTTGTGGGTGGTGTCCGGGTGGAACTCGTCAAGACCAGACGGGGTGTAGCTGTCGCCGAGTAGGCAGTGAGGGCACACCGTCCACGGTTTGGCGTGTTCAACAACCACGGTGAACTGGCGGCCGCAGATGCACTCCCTGACTTCGGTTGTTTCGCCGCGTGTGCTCATCGGGCACTCTCTTTCAGGATCTTGTCTGCTTCGCGGCACAACGCCCGGGCTGCGCGTCGTGATTCGATGGCGTCGGTGATGTCGTCCCATCGCATGCACGCCCAGCCGCCGCCATAGATGGCCGCGTTGATGGCGCCGCAGATGACCCAGCCGAGCGGGACGGCAACAGGTTTCGGAAGCTGACGCGTCACGACGCCTCCCAGAGCGTGCGTTGCACGTTGTGTGCGGTGCTGTCGTCGGCTCGCGGACGTGATGGCATGTCCCAGCCGGGGCGGGCGCGACGCTCAGCGACAATGCGCCATCCCGCCGCCCGCAGTGATGAGCCAGATTCGCTGGCGAGGGTGTAGGTGATCAGGCGGCGATAGCCGAGCGCCTTGGCCGCGCGCCACGCGGCGCCGTAGAGCATCGAGTTGGCATTCGGGAATCCGTCTGTGCAGCTGCGCGACACCTCCAGCGTCCACCCGTCATCGAACATCCGAGCAACAGGACGCGACACTATGGCCACACCAACGAGCTTCCCGCCAGCTTCGACTGCCACGGTGAACTTCATTCCGACAGGGGCCTTGTGGTGGCGGTGCTTCCGCCGCACGAACTCGCAGGCCTCGCCGAATGAGATGGGGCACAGATTGAGTCGACTCGCGTCGTCGCTCATCGTCTTGTCCTCCACATTGATCCGTACAGGGCGCGCTGGGTCTGGCACCAACGCACAAACTCAGGACTCATCACGCCACCTCGAAACAGTCGACGCACACAAGCCCAACAGCCCGGCACCGCTTGAACGAGATCCCGCACCGCGAGCAGTACTGACGCTCCAGCCGCAGCGACAGCGACTCCGGTACGCCGTAGCTGTCCCGCCGGCCGGAACGATCCCGGCGTGGCGGCACAGGGGTGTTCAGCAGGTCAGTGATCAAGCGCTCATCCGCGGTGCGCGGTTCGTATCTGCGCGGCGGCCGAACCATGTCGACAGTGACATCGAAGATGCTGACGGCGGTCACGGTGCCACCTCGAACAGATGCTCGTCAGTGATAGGTGTGATCCGCCATGTTTCGACCACTGCGACCCGGTCCTTGATCTTCCCGTAATGCTGCAGGTCATCGAATTCGACAGTCACGAACGGGAATCGACCGTCACGCACAACGGTGGCTGTCCGTTGTCCGCCATCGAGCACCTGGACACGCTGACCTTCGCGGTACTCGGCAGTCGAGGGCTCGCTCACTGCTCCTCCTGGATGTCTGCTCTGTGCCCTACAAGGGCGTGATGCCGGCGAACAAACGCCACGGCGCCGTCTTTGTCGGGGTATTCGGATCGGACGGGGCGGCCGATCTTGCGCGCACACTCAACACAACTCACGATCACCATCACTGCGCCGCCTTGATGGCTGCCTGCCGTTCACTCCACGCCGCCATGAGTGAATCCCTGTGCGCGCCGAGGTTCAGCGTCTTGAGTTCGTCGGCAACCGTTTTCAGGTCGTCCAGGGTCTTCGCCTGAGTGATGCGGACCTGGATCGCCTTGACCTCGTCTGTGGTGATGGAGGCGGGCGCATCGGGCAGGGGTTGCACCGTGTGGTTCTGGCGCCGACCGCGTTGCTTCGTCAGTTTCACAGTGAGCGGCTTGTTTCCGGGCAGATGGCTCATGTGGGAGATCCGAATCCCGCCGACCTCGTCCGGACCGAAGCGAATCGACTCATCGCGATACAGGGTGACGCGGCGGCCGACCCAATCGTCGGACTCATCACCCCATGCGTGCATGAGAAGCCGCAGCATCGTGAGGGGTGGCCTCCATGCCCGCTCTTGGCCTTCTAGCTCGATGTCGTACTTTTGTTCCGCGGACCCGACCCGGACGTCGGAGATGGTGAACGTCTTTGCGCCGCCGATGAAGTCGTCGGCGTTCCATTGGTCGGAGCGTGGTTCGGCTGTGATTTTCATGCGCCCAGCCCCAACAGGTCGATGACTTCGATGCGTTCGGTGGGGTGCAGGCCGACAATGTTCTCGTCGTAGATGCGCATCATTTCGGCGGCGTTGTCCTCGAACATGCGGACGGCGCTGATGATGGCGGCGAACCACTGGGGTTGTGGGTAGACACGTTTCGGATACATGGGCATTCCGCCGCACCAGGACACGTAGTCGATCCACTTGCGGCCCGAAACGAGTAGTGCGCACTGCAGTTGGGCCATGTTCTCAATGGGTACGGCGTCAGCGAGAATCGTGGTGAGCTGCGCCTTCTGCCTTCGACTCTTGATCTCGATCAGGCCGTCATCCCCCACGAGGCCGTCGGGTGAGTAGCCGATTTTGAATTCCCAGTCGTCACGGATCATGAACCCGACTTCGGTCACTGGTGCGTAGTGCTCGGCGTACTTGTCGCGGGCCAGGGGTTCATCGTCGATGCCGCGCTGCATGTCGTCGTTGATGAACGTCGGCTCGGTGAATCCGGTGATGCGTTCAGCGACAAGTAGCGCGGTGAGGCCACGTGAGGTGTCGTTGCTCGCCGGCTCGATGACGGTCGACGAGCTCTGGTTGCGTGCGTACTCGGCGCGCTCAGGGTGCAGCGTCTTGATCGGCGCAAACGGATCACGTAGACCTCGGCATGGATCAATCGCCGCTACACCGCATTTCGGGCAGTCGTAGTCGATCGCGCCGAGCTTCCTTGTGGCGATCAACTGGCCAACCATCGACGCGGTGACGATGCCGCGCCTCTGCTCGTACCACTCTGGCGACCTTTGTTCGAGGTTCGGGAGGATCTGCAGTGTCATTCGTGTACCGCTTTCAGGTTTTGGATGCCGGTCCAGCAGGCGCGGCAGTTGGAGGTAGTGGCGTGTTGGGCGGCTTCTCGTGGCGTGAGGTTGTCGAGTGCCATGTGTGGTGTGTCCCAGAGGTGTTCGGGGATGCCGGTGAGGAGTGGTTCGATGGGTTTGGTGCGTTCGACGGCGGGGCGTTCGAAGCTGGTGCGAGGAGTCCAGAACTTGCGTTCACTCCTGGTCGCTTTCGGCATCCGACACCCCCTGACCAGTGAGGGCGAACCAGTCTTCGTCCGAATACTCGTAGCGCATCACGAGGCGCCCCCAAGCCTGTCCCGCAGGATGTCTCCGAGAAGCCTTGAGGCATCGGCCATGATCTTGTGGGACTCGTCGCACATCGCTGCGATCGATTTGAGTTCGTCAGCGAGGTCGGGCGGGAGTTGGTTGATCCAACCAGCGGGGAACGGCGTGTAGGCGCTGGCTGCACGTTCGGCGGCGTGCTTCCAGGCCGCGATCAGGTCGGCGGCGCTCATATCAGCCGCCTTCTCTTCGCCCGGTACTCACGGTCCCGCCGCAACTCGTTCGTCCGGCGGCACTCTTCGGAGCAGTACCTGTGCCATCCGCCACGTTTGACGAACTCCGCCGAGCACTCGTTGCATTTTGCGAACGCCTTCACGGGTCGCCCAGACTTCAGGCCGGCGCGTTCCTGTTCCGTTAGCGCACCCCAGATCCCGGGTTCTTTCGGATGGTCCAGGGCGTACTGGAGGCACGTTTTCCGGACTTCGCAGCCCACGCATATGGCGCGCGCTTCGATCGTCTGCTCGGGTGGCGCCTTCTTGTCTGGGAACCAAATGTCGGGCGTCTTGGATCCTCTGCAAGCACCTTTCGCTTGCCATGATTCGCGGTTGACGATGCCGATCGCGCCGGCCCCAATGACTCCACTCATGACGCCCTCCTTGGTTCGATGCCGTACCGCCGGAGCTTCGTGTCTAGGGATTGGCGGTGGATGCCTTCACGCTTGGCGATCTGCGCATCCGATAAGCCGAGGTGGTCGCGCATTTCGATGTAGAGCTCGGGGTACGGCGTCTTCTGCTGGCCGTCGAGTTCTGGTGTCTCGTCAGGGTTGTCGATGTCGTCCCATGCCAGGGGTGGCAACCAGCCTTTGGCGGCCGCGCGTACCCGAGTCGCCTGGGACGGTCCAACGGTCATTGCCAGCCGGTCGAACACTTCCCGAACGGAGAACGCGACCTGTGCCGTCACGCCGTCTTGATAGGTCATCGCGCGCACTCGGGATTGGACAACGCCCAACTCCCGGCCGATGAGCTGCTGCGTCCATCCGATGGCCACTAGTGCCTGCAGGCGTCGGCGTGTGCCGATGCCGTTGATGTAGGCGCCGGTTGGGATCAGTTCGGTCGGCACGGGGATGCCGAGAACCTTGGCCTCGGTGGATCGCTGGACTCGCTCGTTGGTTTCGATGAGGCGCTGGCCCCATTTTGAGATGCCGCTCGCCGCGAGCATGTCGATGGTTACGCCCCGGGATCGAAGTAGGGCGAGGCGTTCGCGGGTTCGGTCGACGGGGACGTATCCGCGTAGTGGTGATAGCTGGTAGTGCTTGGAACACAATCCCTGGTCTCTGCCGGGTTTCACGTTGTTGGGGCAGTTGGGCCTGGCGCATTTCATACGGCCATCCCCTTGCCGGCGTTGCGGGCTTGCTGGCCGGCGAGCTGCAGCAACGGCCACCACTGGGAGCACTGCGAGGACACGGTCGCGTTCACCACATCCACCGCGTCATCGAGAGCGAAATGGCCTGTGTTGGCGACTCCTTGGACTACCCCGTACACGCCGCCGGTTGTGGGGTAGGTGGCGATGGTGTCGCAGATGATCCAGCCGTAGTCGTTGACGTAGAGGGTTTCGCCGGGTGTGAGGTAGCCGTCTGCTTTGGCGTGGGGTGGGTTGAGCAGTGGGATGAGTGCGAGGCTGGCGATGAGCAGGGGCGCGAACACCCAGTCGCGGAGGCGGGGTTTCGGTTCCACCCGTTGCGCGTCCTCGACGAGACGGCGAGTGTCGTGCGGGCACCAAACGGGGCGCGGCCTCGGGGCGGTCATGCTGGCACCTTCGCGGCCGTACGGCTGGTGGGCTTCTTCGCCCGCGGCTTCCTCGCCGTCGGGGTGGTCTTCTGCGGCTCCCGAAGCCATTCCGGTGCCGCCCAATCCATCGACACCTCGTCTGGCATCCGAACCGGCATGACCAGGCCGACAAAGCTGTCACCGACCGACACCCTGATCGGCTTCGCGTGCCCGAAGAAGTGCATTCGCATCCGCGATGCCCGCGCGCCCTGCAGCCGGGCGAACTTCGCCACCAGTTGCGGGTTGACGTCCATCGCCTTCGACGGCTCGCAATCCGGCACCGAGTCCAACAGCTTCAGCCATGCTGTGTGCGCGCCGCGTTCCACTTCAGCGGGCAGGGTGAGGGTTTCGCCGCTGCTGAACGCGACTTTCACCTGCTTGTCGTCGGCGTCGATCGCGACCGTCGAGAAGCACTGTTTGCCCGCGCCGGCCAGTTGGGTGATCGTCTTGACCTGCCGCAGCGACAAGGCCGCGAGGAACTGTCCCGGTTCGTCGAGTTCGGTCTTGGATGCACCCAAGACGAATCGGTCGGTCGCAACTGCGACCAGTTGCCCGCCGCGCGCTTCCACGTGCACCGCGTTGACCACCGGAATGTCTGGGCTGCCATGGGCGAACAGCGCCGCCTCTTTCAGGACGCGTACCAGCTCGTTGGTCTGCAGTTTGATGGTCATGCTGCCACCTCGGACCTGGCTGCGGGGAGTTCGTCGCACAGGGCTTCCATCAGCTCGATCGCGGAATCGACCAGCGGGCAGTCGATCGAGTGAGCCTCGTTCAGCAGCGCGATAGCCCTTGTGAGCCTCGTGTCGGATAGAGTGGGTTCTGGCATTTCCTTCTCCTTCTTGGGTTGTGATGCTTGGCCTCGCCGGATGCACCCCGGCGAGGCCGATTTACTTACTGCTCGATGTCGCGGAACATGGCCGCGCGTGACTGCAGGTCTTCGATCAGGTACCGATGGGTGATCGGGTACGCCACGTTGATCACTTCCGCTGCGCTGGACAGCAGTTCGGACGTTGGGCGTTCCCCCGGGGCAGGTGTGGACACCGCCCCGGGGTCAGACTTGCGGGAACCAAGCTCCTCGCCGCACACCGTCACGAGGTGGTAGCAGTCCAGGCCATCGTTCGGATGACACAGGTACTGCGGCGACCCGCCCATCGGCCAGCGGGTTCCGAATTCCCGCAGATGCCTTTCGGTGCCGCAGTGGTCGCACCGTCCGGTGGTTGGTTGCCCTGACCCGACCGTCGAGGGAATGACGGAATTCGGGTCAGGGCCTTCGCCACCCACCACGCTGTGAGCGTTGGGGACAGTGGGTGACGGGTCTGCCGCTGCGCTGACGGCGGCAGAAGCTTTCAGGCCCTCGCCATGCTGCGGGCACTCAGGATTCCAATCCCAACCGCACGCAGGCTCGTGGCTGATCCCAGGGACACCGCTGCAACCGCCGCAGTCGCCGTGTCCTACCCAGCAGATGCACTCGCCAACCTCGCGGCACCAGGGACATTCAGCAGCAGTCGCATACCCGGCCCCGCAAGCACACTGACGCACCTCGGACTCGCACGCGTCGGCTTCGTCGCAAATCTCATCCTCAACCGCAACGGCCGCTGACTCCCACGCCTGTAGCCTGTCCTCCGCCGTATGGTCACGCGGACACAGGATCTCGGCAGCAAGAGTCAAACCATCACCGAACGCCTTGCCGACAGCAGCGACAACATCCACAGGGTTCATCGGTCAGCCTCCAGTGCGGCGAGGACCTTGTGCGCGTACAGCGGGCCGTGCAAGGGGTCGGAGGCCATGTCCCGAACCCGTTCGATGCGTGCGGCGAGATCGTCGCCGCGCAGTACCCACTCGGCATAGGGGCGGCCATGCTGCGGGCACTCCTCACTCGGGCCGTACAGCGGCGATTCGGGGTCGTGGTCGCACAGGCACGTTCCAAGCCGCTCCCGCAGCCGCTCGACCTCGGCGACCAGCTCGGGCACGAGAGTTCGCGCCTGGGCGATGAACTCGGCATCGGCGGTATTCACATGCAGGTCCGAGGCGTCGTAACCACTGCTGGTGATCACTTCGTCATCACCCGACATAAGGTCTGGGCCGTGATCGGTCCACTGCGTGCCGTGCGGGCACTTGCGCTCGGCGGCGTCGGAGAACTCGTCTCCGTCCCACGTCCACGGTCCCCCGGTCACACCGGCCAGCACGCTCTTGGCGCGCTCCACAACGTCGCTCATGACGCCACCTCGCACCGATGCGCCTCGTACTCCTCGACAAGTGCCTGGAGGCGGGCGTTCTCGTCATCCGCCCTCGCCGCCAACACCAACGCCTCGTCCCGGGCCTCCTCCGCATCCCGCGCCGCACGAGCCCAGTGATCCAACTCCCGCGCATACCAACCGAACACGTCGTTCTGCAGCACCCGCGTCAGGCCAGCGATGTTCGCAATCACGGTGCGCTGGTCGTCGGTGTCAGCATTGGCGTAGTAGCGGTCCACCAACTCCCGGAACCGCCGCACCGCCATTTCGGCCTCAGGAAAAGTGCTCATCGGTCCAGCTCCTCGGTGGTGTAGATCAACTTGGCGAGGTCGTCGAGGATGCGCCACGGTCCGACTTCGACACTTCCCTCGTAGAACCTGAGCAACTCCTGGTACTTCTCACGGATCGGCATCAACGCCTCACGAGAAGCAGCGACAGCGAGCGCTTTCCAGCCATCCCGCAGCCCGTCTGCTTCCCAGGCCCGTTGCGCGGCTTCGATTGCGGGATCAGCCATCACTCGCCGCCCATCTCACCGACAGGCATCGGACGACCCGTCACATGCGCGCCATACGAAGCACACGCAGGACAATCACGCACACGCACCGACTGGGCCTTGAACCCGTTGCCGCACCGCTGACAAAGCCAGGAGAACCAGATCACGCCGACCTCACAATCCGCGCATGGCTACGCCGCGACAAACCCTCAACCAACGGCGTCGACAACTCCGGCTCCGACTCCACCACAACAGGCTTCGCCGGCGACTCCCCCTCCAACCACGCCTCAATGTGCTTATCCGTCATCACCCACACACCGCGGCTGAGTTCCTTACCCGGGATCTCCCCCGCAGCCAGGCGCTCCTTCAACCAACGCACCGGGTTCTTCCACTCCTTCGGAAGATGCGCAGCCGCAACAGCTTCCAACGTGTGAGACGTGATCACTTCGACCCCCTCGGGCTCGACTCGTACACAGGACGTTTCGGCTTCGGCCAATGCTGAATCGCCGGCCGGGGCACAGAGTGGAAGGTCACGAGGCGGCCACCAGTGCGAGCTGCCCGGTACCCCCGAGACGCTTGTGCAGTTCGGCCAACCCCTTCGGCGTGATCCGCACCGTGGGTTCCCCGTTGACCAGCTCGCCGCGGCCCTCATGCCAGAACGGCTTGCCGACCTTCTCAGCCAGGCGGCCCGTGTCGAGCTGCGTCCTGTACGCCTTCCAGCGGCGGTCGCGGCGGAACACCCACTCGAGACCGGCCATGAACGCGAATAGCGCGCGTTCCTTGATGTCGATTGCGGGGTCGCGACTGAGCACCTTGGCGGCGTCGGACACCGAGTAGTCTCCAGCGGCTTCCGCGAGTTCGTTCCACGCCGATGCGGGCGGCGTGAGCGCTCGAACCTGAGACTCGGCGCGGTCGGCGCGGTCCTCGGCCTCGATAACCCACTGGGCCAGTTCCCGCTTCGACGGCAGCGCTGCCGCCTCGGGCTGCGCTGGATACCGCGAGTAGGAACCCGTCTTGCGAATCGCGGGCAGTACTTCGCTGGTGATCCAGCGGCGGAACTTCATCGCCTCCGGCTTGTCGGATCGGATCACGGCCTCGTACATGCCGGACTCGTCGACGAGCGTGACCATCCGCATCTGGCCGCCAGACCTGATATCCGTCTGGCGGATACCAGCTCCGGTACGGCTCAGCCGATCGGCGACATTGCCGACGTTGCCGATCTCGATCGCACGGCAGATGTCCGAGAGGACGAACCACGGATCGCCGTCGATGACCACCGCTCGGCAGATGCGGTCACCGAACGCGAACGACAGCGGTTCGGGATCGTGACCCCACCCGCGCACCTGCGAGGTGCGCTCCAGTGCGGCGAATGTGCCCGAGACGCCGCCGGGGTCAGGGATGCCGGCGCTCACTGGTCACCACCGTCAGTGGTGTCCGCCGACCGCGAGAACCCCGCGGCGCGTCGGGCCCACGCCTTACGCTGCAGCCACCGCGACGGCAAGGAGATCGCCGCGGCTACATAACGGGTTAGCCGCCCGTGCAACGTAAGGAGACTGTGGTGGGTTCGATCATTTATGGCGGTGCCGAGATCTATGAGGGCCCCAACAGCCAGCTCGTGTACATCGATGCCATCACCCGGCGCGTGTTCGAGCTGGGACTGGGTTTCGCCCTCGTGTTCACCGTTGACAACGAGCGTTCGGCCCGATCGATCTGGATGTCGCCGAATGTGCCCCTTGAGTTCCGGTACGACGACTACGAGACGATCGAGATTTCCGGCGAGGGCGTTAAAGCTATTGCGGCGGAGGTTATCCGGAAACGGAAGTTCGTGCTGTGCTCTCCGGCCGTGCAACCGTTCCGGATCATCAACGACCGCGGGGCCCGCGAGGACGAACTGCTGGAGCTGCATCGAGCGGCCGAACGGGAGCGCGACCGCGAGGCTGCTGGGACGGCGTAGGACACCGGCCGCGGTCACGCTTCACCGCCGAGGAACTTGACCACCGGCAGCTCGGTGCGGCGGAAGGTGAAGCCGCGGCGCGGCGCGTTCGAGCGGGCCTGCCGGATCAGTGCGGCGGTGTTGCCGCGGCGGGCCCGCCTGGCGTCACGGTTCTTCGCGCGCCTGCCGGCGACCACTACCGGGTCGACCGTGCCCTGATAGATGGGCTTGGACTGCAGCCCGAGCAGGATGGCGCGCTCGTAGTTGGTCGGTTCGTTGATACGGTTGGTGTCTGACACGGAGGTACCTCTCTGTTGTCGGTGGCCTCACCCGTTCCCGCGGGTGGGGCCTTTTGTTATGCGGCTGTCGACTTCCCCGACTTGCCGCTTGGGCGCTCAGCACTTGTCAGTCGCTCCTCGAAAAGCACATCGGTCGGGACGCCGAGGGCATCCGCGATGCGATCCGCGGTCTGCGGTGTGCAACTGGTCTCACGGCCAGCAGTGAGGTGGTTGATGAAGCTCGGATGTTTCCCCGCGGCGCGGGCGAGCTTTCGACCGGACATGCGCTTGTCGGGCTCGGGTCCGACGAACGCCCGAAGTAGTTCCGCGCTGCGCAGTCGCATCCACGTTCCCTTCGGTCGTCTCTTGAATCGTGTAACCGTGCTCGCCATCTCTGGCTCACTCTCCAATCATCCAGTGCTAGGCGCCTACTTGTCAAGCGCGACTTGTCGAGTATGCGCCTACTAGTAGGCGGGACGCAAGTGGACTACACATATGTAATTCCGCAGCCAGTGGCTTTCATGGATGATTGGCACGACAAGTCAGTAGGCACCTAGCCGCTATGAGCCTTTGCCATACGGGTAGGCGGCATGGAAGGCGTTGGGATTGCCAGACGAACAAGCGGCGACGAACGATCAGTCCGTGCCCAACCTTCAACAGCTCATCACTGAGCAGAAGAACCTCCGCAATCGCTCCTATGGCGATTACGAGCGGATGGCCGGGTACGTCATATCCCGCCAGCGCTGGCAACAGCTCGGCACAGGTGCACGCATCAAGGAGTTCAGTGAGCCGGCCACCATCAAAGCGATGGCCGAAGCTCTAGAGGTCGATGTGGCAGTAGTCGTCTTGGCGATGGCCAAGAGTCTTGGACTGCCCATTGAGTCGGGAGTGGCTCAGTCCGACCTGGCGGTCATGCTGCCGCCATCGGCCCGAAAACTCACACCCGAACAACGTGATGCGGTCGTGCGCCTAGTTCGAGTTTTCACGCCAGAGGAAGACGAACACTATGCCGATCAACCAGATATCACCTCTGATTCGTCCACGCCGGCGGGAGCATCGGGCAAAGCGAACGAAGGCAAGGAGGCTGGAGCGGTAGCGGGTGGTTCTCGACTGGACATCGCGTTCGGAGCATCGACCGAGAAGCTGTTCTCAGATGCCGAAGAACAGGTGATGGCCGACTCCACTAGGACACTCCGGGAACTGTTTCGACTCCTCGGAACTATCGATCCATCGTTCGATCTGGCCGCAGAACTTGACACCCTCCATCGTGAGCTGGGGCCTATTCGCGATACGCCGACCGGCATGGTTGGGATCCTTAAGGGCGAAGCCGAACTGCTGCGGCGGGCACGGGACTCAATGTTGGCGTACGTCGACGCCGCCGAAATGAACAACACGATCGCCGAGGTCGAGGCCACGACGATTCGCAACATGCTCGCCCAGGTCGAAGGGCACCTACGTGCATATCCGCCGGCCTATGTGGGCAATGTTGTTCGGCCGGTGATTTGGGGCCAGAGTCCCCCACCGCCAACGTTCGATGAGGCGGACGCGGCATCGCAGGGATACAAGCAGTCCGATGATGAGGACCAGTGAGTACCAATGCGTCCAAGTGAGTACCAGTGAGTCCGAATGACGTTGTGTGAGCACCATGGGACACTCAAAACTGGTTGGACCGGCTGGGTCCGAAACGGAAAGGAGGTGATCTGACATGGCATTCCCAGTCGAGTTGACCGTTGCACTTACTGGCGCCACCCGAGCCCAGCTCGCGACCTGGCGCCGGCCGCCAGTGCTACTCGCGCCCGAGCATGGATCGAAGCCTGTTGCTCTCTACTCCTTCCGTGACCTCACGGCGTTGCGGATGCTGTCTTACATCCGTGCGAAAACCTCGCTGCAGCGAATTCGGGTTGCAATGGACACCTTGGAGCGGTTCAACTACACCGACCACCCGTCGGCTTACAAGTTGGTGACGGACGGCGATTCCATCTTCTTGATGGAAGATGACCGGGCAATCGACCTGGTAAAGATCCCAGGGCAGGTAGTTATCGCGGGCTTGGAGCAGGTCTTCGAACCGTTCCGCAATTTCAAGGACAAGCCAGTGAGCGCTTTCTTGCGTCCACGTCACGAAGTCGACTTGGAGCCCGGTCGCATGGGAGGTTGGCCCTGCATCCGCGGCACCCGGGTTGGATATGACACTGTCGCCAGCCTGCAGCGTGGGCCGCGCGGCGTTCCAGCGTGCGAGGTGCACAACTTCTTCCCTGGCGTCTCTGAAGCTGCGGCCACAGATGCTCTCGATTGGGACGACGAGGTACGGGCCTCGTGAAGATCTATGTCGATGAAAATGAGTCACCGTACTTCGTTGAGCACGTGAACCGGATCTATGGATCCCTCGGCGCCACACTTCACACCCCTCAGCAGGAGGGACTACTTGGGCTCAAGGACATTCCCCTGTTTGAGCAACTTCAAGCGCGAGAGTTCAGTGGCCTTATCACGCGAGACCGGCAACAGCTTCGCCGGATCGATCCCGAGACAAATCAGAGCGAGGCAGACAAGCTCCACGAGTGCGGATTGCACTGGATTGGGCACACCGCACCGAGCGCTGAGGGTGTCGACCTGATTGCTGAACTGACCGCGCTCTATCTGTCGAACTGGTCAGCGCTGATTGATCGGATGCGCCTGCTCACTAGTCCATCAGCGATGGAGATCAAACGCAGCTCGCAGGCGGTAGTGAAGGCTTTTCCACTGCGGCGAGAACGCAAATAACACGCGTGTAGTTCCAGGTCAAGGGTCATTTCCGATTCAACCACTTGTCGGTGGCAACAGTTAGCTTCTGCGGCATGTGGCATCCGTGGAAGACCGCAGCGCAGCGGTACCCGCACGTAAGCATCGTCACCGCACACCGCCTCCCCAGCGGCATCCGAGCCTTGCTCAAGGGTGACATCATCTGGCTTTGCTCCACACTCACCCAAGCCGAACGAAGATGCACGCTCACGCACGAGCTGCAGCACCTCGACCGCGGCGTCCCGGCGCCCAGCCTGCGGGTGCGCGAAGAGCGGATTGTCGACGAGCTGTCGGCGCGCCGGCTCGTGCCGATTGAGGATCTCGCCCGGGCGCTGCGGGCTACCCGCGACCCGGACACTCTCGCCGACGAACTGTGGGTTGACCGCCACACCATCCAGGTCCGCATGCAGTCCCTCGACCCGATCGAGACTGCAGCGTTGGAGCACGAGTTCGGAGATGAGTGGCTGTGGATCCCTTGACCGATCAGCAGCGCGCGATGCTCGATCTGGAACGCGAGTGGTTCGCCACGGCTGGCGGCAAGGAGGACGCGGTCCGAGTCCTCGGACTCTCGCCGACCCGCTACTACCAGCTCTTGGTCAACCTGATCACCAGTCGGGCTGCACTGGAATACGATTCCGTCACCGTCAATAGACTTCGCCGGGTATCGACTCGCGGCAAGGGGGAATCGTGAGCATCACCGTCACTTGTCCAAAGTGCAAAGCCCGCCTGACCACTAAGGGTGAAGCGAAGTCATTCCGGTGCGTGAAATGCCAAGAGACCTCACCCATGCCGATCAGCAAGCTGGCCAAGGCTCCAGCAGAGACCGCGGTCGCCAAACCCAAAACGGCGGCCGTGAAGCGGACCCCACCGCCTCCGAAGCCATCGGCTGGCTGGTATCCAGATCCTGACGGGGCGCCGACACAACGCTACTTTGACGGCAACGCCTGGACTGACCAACTCGCCCCACTCCAGTCGGCCCCGCTGCAAGTTGTCCAGATGCAGGCACCCGCGAAGTCTGGAGCGGTAGCCGGCCTGCTGCAACTGTTCCTCGGCTGGTTCGGCCTTGGCCGGTTCTATCTGGGATACACGACAATTGGCGTGGTGCAGCTCGTTCTTGGGCTCTGTGGGTTGTTCGGGTTGGGACTGTTCGGGCTGGGGATCGTGATCTTGGTGCCGCTCTCAATCTGGCTGCTAATCGAGGGCATCATGATGATCGCCGGAGCGATCCCAGAAGCTAACGGCCGCAACGTCGCCTGACTAGCCCAGCATTTTGTCCATGAAGTCCGCGGCCTGGCGGGAACTGGTCCGGTCAACGTCCGTGTAGAGGTCCACGGTGACCTGGATGGATTCGTGGCCGAGCTGCCTGGACACAACGGTGATCGGGGTGCCGCCGAGCAGTTGCCATGAGGCGTAGGTGTGGCGCAGGTCGTGCGGGGTGGGTTTCGGATCCAGTTCGGCCGCCGCGACCGCGGGGTTCCACACGTCACGCCAGAACCGCTGATACCGCACCGGGCCGGCGTCGGTGTTCGTGAACACGTACTCCCCCGACAGGTCCAGCTTCTTCAATAGGCGGGTGGGTACGTCGACGGTGCGACGTGAGCGTTTCGTCTTCGGCGGGCCCAGGTGGTAGCCCTTGCTGGAGTACTTCCACGCCTGCCGCACCTGCACCGTTCCTGCCTTCAGGCTCACGTGCTTGGGCTGCAGCGCTGACACTTCACCCCATCGCATTCCGGTGGCGACCATGAACTCCACCATCAGCTTCCACCGTTGCGGGATGGCGCCGTGGAGGGCGGCGAATTCGTCACGGGACAGCATCCGCATGTCGTGGTCGTCGTCGGCGGTGCCCCGCGGGAGTTTCCGGCCGGCGGCGGGGTTGGCGGGGATGTGCTTCGGGACCGCGGCATTCAGCGCCCCGGAGAGGAAGCCGTATTTGTTGCGCAGTGTCTTCGGTGAGTGCCCGGTGCCGCCGCGGCCGCCGGTGGTTTCCATCGCCTTCACCCACACGGCGATGTCTTCCTCGGTGAGCTGCGCCAGGGGCTTGTCTCCGAACGCGGGCCCGATGTCGTTCTGCAGGTAGGCGTTGTACTTGTCGATCGTGTACTGCTCGACACCGGTCAGGTGGTCGATGTGGTGGCGGATCCACTCGGAGACTGTGAGCGGTTTAACTTCCGCGGTGGCGCGGTCGCGCAGTTCGATGCCGTGCATTTCGAGCGCCTTGTCCGGGCCGTGCGCGTTGATCAGTGATGCGAGAGCGTCTGCGGACTTGCGGGTGTCGAAGGCCAGGGCGCGCTGCTTGCCTGAATGACGAAAGACCACCGTGTACGCGGTGGTCTTGTCTTTGCGCGGAACCTCACGGACGGACGCCATGAGCCGCATCTTACCGGGCGGAATGTTGTTTTCCCCGGTTGTTTTTCTGTCTGATTTGCGTTTTCGCTGGTCAGACCCTATTTATTTGTGGAGCTAAGGGGATTCGAACCCCTGACCCCCACACTGCCAGTGTGGTGCGCTACCAACTGCGCCATAGCCCCGTTTGTGGTGCCCCACGAAGTTACACCACGGCTACCCCAGGTTCAAAATCGCTGGTCAGGGAACCTCTCCACCGGCCTCCGGCCCCAGCGCGCGGGCCGGAGTGTGCTCGGCAGACGGCCTTCCGCGGGTCTCCGGAGCGAAGACCCAGCCCAGCGCAGCCACCAGGAGAATCACCCCGCTGATCACGAAGGCCCACGAGAACGACAGGTACTGCGCGATCAGCCCGACCAGCAGCGAGCCGCCGACCGATCCGACGTCGGCCATCATCTGGAATGTCGCCACCGCGGTGCCGCCGCGGGCCTTGTTTCCGATGATGTCGGCCACCGCGGCCTGCTGTGGCGCGGTGAAGATGCCGGTCGAGAAGCCCGCGATGTAGGCGCTCACCAGAAACAGCGTCAGCCCGTCGGTGAACCCGACCATCACGGTCGAGATCCCGGCCGCGGTGAGCCCCACGATCAGCAGCAGGCGTCGCCCCACCCGGTCGGAGAGGTAACCGCTGGGGATCACCGCCGACACGTTGCCGACGGCGAAGGTGGCCAGCGCCAGGCCTGCCATCCCGGGCCCGCGGTGCAGTACGTCGACGATGAACAACGGCACCAAGGCAATTCGGAGCCCGAAGGCCGACCACCCGGTGGCGAAATTCGACAACAGCGCGGCCCGGTAGGCGCGGTTGCGCAGCGCCGTGCGCACGGTCACCTTCGGACCTTCGTCGGGTGCGGGCGCGGCCAGCGACGAGTGCCGCAGGCTGATGAACACCACCGCGGCCGCCACCAGCAGGGCGGCACCGTAGATCACGAACGGCGCGTTCAGGCCGAGCCCCGCGGTGAGGCTGCCGAGTACCGGCCCGCCGACCGAGCCGACCAGAAACGCCGAGGAGAACATGCCGGCCACGCGACCGCGGGCATCCTCGGGGCTCACCCGGATCATCAGGCCCAGCGCCGAGACGAAGAACATGGTCGAGCCGACACCGCCCAGGGACCGGAACAGCAGCAGCTGCCAATACGTCTGCGCGAACGCGCAGGCACCCGTGGTGACGGCGACGATCAGCAGCCCCCACACGTAGATCCGGCGCTCCCCCAGCCGCTGGATCAGGACCCCGGTGGCCGGGGCGAAACACAGCCTCATCAGGGCGAACGCGGTGATGACGAAGGTCGCGGCGCTGATGCTGACCCCGAAGTGGCGGGCGTAGGCCGGCAGCACCGGCGCCACCACGCCGTAACCGAGCGCGATGACGGCGTTGGCGACGATCAGGACCCAGACTTCACCGGGCAGCTTCGCCTTGGTGTCGGGCTGACAGTCGCCCTCCGTAACGCTCACCCAATGACTGTATTAACCACATCCTTGGCGGCCTCCTGCACCTCCGCCAGATGGTCAGGACCGAGGAAGGACTCGGCGTAGATCTTGTAGACGTCCTCGGTGCCCGACGGCCGGGCGGCGAACCAGGCGTTCTCCGTCGTGACCTTCAGCCCGCCCAGCGCCGCCCCGTTGCCCGGCGCGGCGGTCAGCTTCGCGGTGATGGGTTCACCGGCCAGTTCGGTGGCGCTGACCTGCTCGGGTGAGAGCTTGGCCAACCGTGCCTTCTGGTCCCGGTCAGCCGGCGCATCGATGCGTGCATAGGTGGGCGACCCGTAACGTTCGGCCAGTTCGGCATACCGCTGCGACGGCGTCGACCCGGTGACCGCCAGGATCTCCGAGGCCAGCAGCGCCAGGATGATGCCGTCCTTGTCGGTGGTCCAGGTCGACCCGTCCATGCGCAGGAACGAGGCCCCCGCGCTCTCCTCGCCGCCGAACCCGATACCGCCGCCGATCAGCCCGTCGACGAACCACTTGAACCCGACCGGCACCTCGACCAGCTTGCGGTCCAGGCCGGCCACCACCCGGTCGATGATCGAACTGCTCACCGCGGTCTTGCCCACCGCGGTGGCCCCCGGCCAGTTGGGCCGGTGGGTGTAGAGGTAGTCGATGGCGACGGCCAGATAGTGGTTGGGGTTCATCAGCCCGCCGTCCGGGGTGACGATGCCGTGCCGGTCGGAGTCCGCGTCGTTGCCGGTGGCGATCTGATAGGTGTCGGGGTGGCCGATGACTTTCGAAACAAGCCCAGCCATGGCATTCGGTGAACTGCAATCCATCCGGATCTTGCCGTCGGTATCCAGGGTCATGAACCGCCACGTCGCATCCACCAGCGGGTTCACCACGGTCAGGTCGAGGTTGTACCGCTCGGCGATGGCGCCCCAGTAATCGACGCTGGCACCGCCGAGCGGGTCGGCACCGATGCGGATGCCCTCGGCCCGGATCGCGTGCAGATCCACCACATTGGCCAGATCCGCGACGTAGGCGTCGAGGTAATCGTGACGCTGGGCCATCTGCACCGCCCGCGACAGCGGCATGCGTTTCACGTCCTTGAACCCGTCACGCAGGATCTCGTTGGCGCGCTTGGCAATCCAGCTCGTGGCGTCGGTGTCGGCGGGGCCGCCGTTGGGCGGGTTGTACTTGAAGCCGCCGTCGCGCGGCGGGTTGTGGGATGGGGTGACGACGATGCCGTCGGCCAGGTCGGCGTCGCGGCCCCGGTTGAAGGTCAGGATGGCGTGGCTGACGGCCGGTGTTGGGGTATAGCGATCGGCCGAATCGATCATCGCCACAACGTCATTGGCGGCCAGCACCTCCAGTGCCGAGGCCCAGGCCGGTTCCGACAGCGCGTGGGTATCGCGGCCGAGGAACAACGGGCCGGTGGTGCCCTGCGCGGCGCGGTACTCGACGATCGCCTGTGTGGTGGCCAGGATGTGGCCTTCGTTGAACGCGGTGTCCAGACTGGAGCCGCGATGCCCGGAGGTGCCGAACACCACCTGCTGGGCGATGTCGTCGGGATCGGGCCGCCTGGTGTAGTACGCGGTCACCACCTCGGCGATGTCGATCAGATCCTCGGGTTGAGCCGGTTGCCCGGCGCGGGGATTGGCAGCCATGGTTCCCGATTTCCCTCCGACAACTAGCGTTCGACGGTCACAGCAAGCCTTACACAAGTCGGTTACAAGTGTGGCCCGGCAACGTGTCTGCCGTGAACACTCCGATGCAACCCACACGGCTCGTCAACGTCACCGCGCGGCGTCCCGGCGACCCCGAGCCCGACCTCCTCGGTATCAGCCTTGCGCACCGCGCCATGGTCACCGACGTCGGCCGCGTCGCAACTTTGACCTCGGCTTTCGCGGACGGAGGGATGACGTGCACGCCCCGACGCGCTCGCGCCGTCGCCCGGTATGTGAACCTGCTGTGCGACTCGGTTCATCACCACCACACGACGGAGGACCAGATCCTGTGGCCGATGATCGAAGCCTCCGCCGGCGGGAGCGTCGACCTGACCGAGCTGACCGAGGACCACGCGGCACTCGACCCGCGGTTGGACCGGTTGCGCGCGCTGGCGGCCGGGTTCCGGCTGAATGTCGGCGACAGCGAATCAGCGGCACCGCTGGCCGCCGGCCTCACCGAGCTGCACGGACTGCTGCATGAACACATTGCCGACGAAGAACGGGAGATCTTCCCGGTGATCCGGCAGTACGTGTCTGTCGACGACTGGGCCGCCGTCGAAAAGGCTGCCCAACGGAGCGGGCGGATGTCGTTCGACGGACCACGCACCGTGGCGGTGATGACCGAGCAGGAGCGCGTCGCACTGTCCGAAACCGTTAGTCCGATACTGCTCGCGCTGATCACCGTGTTGTCGGTGCGCCACCGGCGATTCGACCGTCGGGTGTTCGGCTGAGCACCCGGGCGGCGTCCGCCCCGAGACGCTGACGGAGGGCAGCGGCATCGGCGCGATACCGGCGCGCCTGCTCGGCATTGCCGGTCAGTTCGGCGACGGCGGCCAGCGCCTCGTCGACGGGTCCGGTGAGCAGGGTGCCGTTGTCGAGCCCAGCCATCCGCCCGGAGTAGGGCAACAGCTCTTCGGCAGTCGCCTTGGCGACCGCCTCGTCGCCGATGGCCGCCGACGCGTGTGCGCGCAGCGTGGTCATCGCCAGCCAGTAGTAGGACCGCTCCACCGGCTCGCGCTGGGCCCAGACCTGTTGTGCTTCATCGGTTCTTCCCGAGGCCAGCAACGCCAGGACCGCGGCGTCGGTGACCGTCTTCGACACCATGTTGTGAACGGCGAGCAGTTCGTCGGCCAGCGGAGCGAGGTCGTTGCGGAACAGAGCCCCCGTCAACCGTCCGACGAGCGCCATCAACGCGCCGTTGGGCGCGCCGTGTTCGGACAGTTGAGCGGCCGCCGCAGCGTATCGGCGCTCCCCCTCGTCGGGCCGGCCCGCCAGCACCGTCAACTGCGCCTCGAACACGTCGAGCACCCCCAGCAGGTAACCCAACTGGCCGGTACCTGCCCGCGCCACAGCGAGATCGACCCGGTCCAAGGCGGCAGCCAGGTCCGAGCGGCCCGCCGCGGACAGGAACAGCAGCCACTGTGCGACCGCCTCGTAGTCGACCGCACCGCACTCCTGGGCCACTGTGAGCAGTTCGGCGGCCGTCGTTTCCCGTTCGGCGGCAAGATCGGGGCCCAGTGCGGCGAAGGCACGGGCGTTGAGCACCGCGCACAACAACCGGCCGTAGACGTCGGGAGCCTCGGCGTGCGCCGCACGTGCCAACGCCAGTGCCTCCGAACTCGCCTGCAATGCGGCGGGCGTATCCGCACCCTCCAACTCGGCGAACAACGTCGACAGCAGTCGCGCCCGCACGGGTCCTGGATGATCGCGAGCAAGTACCCGACGAAGCGGCACCACGATGTCCTCGTCGGCTGCGTCGGTGGTCCGGAGCCGCCACACCAGCGGGGCATCCCACAGGGTGAGCGCGCCGACCGTCAGCGCGCCGTTGTCCACTGTCAGCGCCAACGTCCGCTTCTGTTCGTCGCGCGCCGAAACGACATCCCCGGCCCGGGCCAAAGCCGCGACCAGTCCACAGCGGGCGAGAACCGCCCGCTCCAGCATGTCCGGCTGCGGGACTGCGGGCCGGACTCCGACGAGATCCAGCATCCGAACGGTCGCCCGCCACTGCCGCACCGATTCCGCCGGTGCGCCGACGGTGTCGGCCTCGCGGGCAGCAGCCATCGCGAAATCAGCTGCTGCACTTGCTGTGTCGGGCGTCGCTGCGGCCACGGCGTGATAGGCGAGTGAGGAGGAGTCCGCTGAACTTCCCGGCCGGCGCAGTAGTCCGAGGGCCGCAGCGTGCAGCCGGGTGCGGCGCAGGATGGACATGTCGTCGTAGATCGTGTCGCGGATCAAGGCGTGGGCGAACCTGGCCCGTCCCGGCGCCGGCTCGTCGAGAAGCCCGGCCAGCACAGCCGGTTCGAGCGCGTCGAGCAGATCCTCTGAGTTGCCTTGCGCGAGATCGCCCAGGAGGTCGAGATCCACGTCGCGGCCGAGCACCGCAGCCTGACGCAGCGCCGTGGCGGTCGGCGCGGGCAGCCGGGCAAGTCTGCGCCGCAACACATCACGCACCCCGACCGGCACGCCGCCCTTGCCGGCTTCCACGCCCTCGGCAACCATCAACCGGGCCAGTTCCCGGATGAACAGCGGATTGCCGCCGGTCCGCTCCCGCAGGAGTCGCAGCGTCTCGCCGGATAGCGCCGAAAGGCCGTACTCGGCAGCCAGTTCCGCGGTGGCCGGCTCGTCGAGGCCCGCCAGTTCGAGGTGGACGGCGGCGTGGTTGGCCAGCGCCGCGCGGGCCGCCTCCAGCTCCGGCCCCAATTCGGAGGACCGGTAGGTACCGACGATCAGTACGCGATGACCACCGAGTCGATCGGTCACGAAGCGCAGCAATTCCAGCGTCAGGCCATCGGTCCGGTGCAGGTCATCCAGCACCACGACCAGCGGTCGGCGGGCCGATACCTGCCCGAGGAGGCCGGCAAGCGCGTGGGCCACCCAGAACGTGCCGCCGCTGTCGGCGCTCGCCGTCCCGCCGTCGTGCAACAACGGGCCCAACGCCGCGACCTGATCGGGTTCGCACGAGGCCACGAATTCACGGATGACCTCCGTCCACGCCCAACCCGGCGGTGCACCGTCCACCTCCGGGCAGCGTCCCGAGGCCACTGCCCAGCCGGTCGCGCGTAGCCGCTCGGCGGCGGTATCGACAAGTGTGGTCTTGCCGAGGCCCACCTCGCCACAGACCCACAGCACGCGACCGCCTTCGCGCTCAACCGTTTCCGCGGTCCGTGCAATCGCCGCCAGTTCAGCGGTCCGCCCACACGAGGGTGGCGGCTTTCGTCCGACCCGCGGAATCGCGACAGGCCTCTCTGCCAGTGGGATCGGCTCAAGGTGATCGGCCTGCTGCAGGATGTCGCATTCCAGGTCCCGCAGCGGACGCGCCGGTTCGAGCCCGAGGTCATCGATGAGGTGTTCTCGGGTACGGCGTAAGACGTCCAGCGCCGCCGACTGATGACCGGTGCGGTAGAGCGCGGTCGCGAGCAACCCGGCCGCAACCTCCCGGCCCGGGTGATCGCGGGCGTGGCGCTCCAGAACCCGCACGACCGTGGCATCGCGACCCAGCACCGACTGTGTCTGTGCATACGATTCGGTAGTGGCCAACCGCAATTCGGTCAGTCGGGCCACTTCAGGGGCCGCCCACAACGCGTCGGCCACCTCCGCATAGGGCTCACCCGACCAGCCCTCGAGCGCATCTGCGAGCAGTCGCGCCCGCTCGGCAGGGTCGGCTTCCTTTTCTGCCGCAGAAACTTTCGACTCGAAACACCACACGTCGACGGCCTCGGCCGGCAGCCGCAGACAGTATCCCGGGGCAGCACTGACGATGACGCCGGCCACGGTACGCGGCTCGCGCCACGGCTCGAGCACGCGACGGAGGTGCGAGATGTAGGCCTGTAGCGATGACAACACTTTCGGCGGCGGCTCCCCCTCCCACAGGTCGTCGATGAGCCTGTCGACCGACACCACTTCGCCGTGTGCGGATACCAACCGCGCCAACACCGATCGCTGCCTGCGACCGCCGAGTTCCACGGGCTCGCCGGCCACCCACGCCCGGATCGGCCCCAGCGCAGCCACCCGCACCGCGGAAAGTGCGGAATTATCCGGGGCCGTCATAGTGAGCCGACGATAGCTGTCGGGCTCGCGACCGACATACTTTGCATCATGACCCGTCACGACGGCCGCGAACTCGCCGCAGTTTTCGTCGGCGGCGCGCTGGGCACCCTCGCCCGCGCAGGACTGGCGGTGCTCGCCGCACCCGAACCCGGACATTGGCCGTGGCCGACGTTCATCGTGAACATTCTCGGCGCGTTCCTGCTCGGCTACTTCACCACGCGACTGCTGGAGCGGCTGCCGGTGTCCAGTTACCGCAGGCCGCTGTTGGGTACCGGGGTATGCGGCGGGCTGACCACTTTTTCCACGATGCAGGTCGAGACGGTCACGATGCTCGGACACGGCAACTGGGCGTTGGCCGCGGGATACACCGCTGCCAGCATCGCCGCCGGTCTGCTGGCGGTGGCGATCGCAACCGCGATGGTGCGTCGGGCGGCGGTGCGCCGATGACGACCGTCGTGGTGTGGACCGGCGTGATGCTCCTGGGCGGCGTCGGAGCGGTCTGCCGGTTCCTGCTCGACCGTGCGGTGTCCGCGCGCCACACCCGCGGCTTCCCGTTCGGCACCCTGGCGGTCAACCTCAGCGGCGCCTTTCTGCTCGGCTTCCTCGGCGGACTGGCTCTGGACCGGCACGCCGCACTGCTGGCGGGCACCGCGTTCGTCGGCTCCTACACGACGTTCTCCACCTGGATGCTGGAAACCCAGCGCCTCGGCGAGGAGCGTCGGGTCTGGCCCGCAGTGGGCAACATCGGTATCAGCGTGGCGCTCGGCCTGACCGCGGCATGGCTGGGCATGTCTCTCGGGAGCCATTTGTGACCACCACCGACTACCTCAAGCTGACCGCGTATTTCGCCGAGCGGTCGCGTCACGAACACCGCTTCGTCGCCGACGCGCTCTTGGATCTGTACGGCGGCAGCGACATCGCGATCAGCGTGATGCTGCGCGGGATCTCCAGCTTCGGTCCGCACCATCACCTGCGCACCGACGAGACGTTGACCGCCTCTGAGGATCCGCCGATCGCCATCGCCGCTGTCGATGCCGCCGACAAGATCTCCGCGCTGGCCGAGCAGACCGTCGATCTCATTCCCCGCGGTCTGATCACTCTCGAACGGGCCCAGCTGATCCGTCGCGGGTCGCCCGCGCCGACCGTGACCGATACCTGCAAGCTGACGGTGTACGTCGGCCGTCATCACCGGGTCGGCGGAGCTCCGGCCTACCGTGCGGTGTGCGACCTGCTGCACCGGCGCGGCTTCGCGGGGGCCACCGTGTTCCTCGGAGTCGACGGCACCGCGCATGGTCAGCGTCGACGCGCGGCGTTCTTCGCCCGAAACACCGACGTGCCGCTGATGATCATCGGGCTCGGAACCGGGGCGCAGGTGAACGCCGTACTCGGTGAGCTCACCGAACTTCTGGCGAACGATCCGCTGCTCACCGTCGAGCGGGCGCAACTGTGCAAGCGGGGCGGGCAGTTGCTCACCCGCCCGGCCGAACTTCCTGCCACCGACGCCCAGGGTCGACGGCTGTGGCAGAAGTTGATGGTGCACACCTCGGAGACCGCGCACCACGACGGGGTGCCCATCCACCGGGCGATCGTCCGCAGGCTGATGCAGACCGGTGCCGCCGGCGGCGCCACCGTGCTGCGCGCGGTGTGGGGTTTCAGCGGCGACGACAAGCCGCACGGTGACCGGGTGTTTCAGTTCGGGCGTCAGGTGCCGGTGACGACGATCGTGGTGGACACCCCGGAACGGATCGCCGGGGCCTTCGACATCATCGACGAACTCACCCGCGAGCACGGCGTGATCAGCGCCGAGATGGTGCCCTCGGCGACTGTGGTCGATGCCGGCCGGCGCTTCGGCGGCACCGATCTGGCGCGCTTCAGTTACTAATCCCACAGCAGGCTTGGTAAGGCTAGCCTAGCTTTCCTTCGCCGTGTACCGTGCGACCCCATGCAGTCGACAACACCCGAAGCGGTCAGCGCCGCCCTCACCGAGATCCTCCGCGACGACATGAACGTCGATGTCCGCCGGGTGACCAGGGAATCCCGCCTCGTCGACGACGCCGGCCTGGATTCGGTGGCCTTCGCCGTCGGCATGGTGGCGATCGAGGACAAGCTGGGTGTCGTCCTGTCCGAAGAAGACCTGCTCAGCTGCGACACCGTCGGAGACCTCGAGGCGGCCATCCTGGCGAAAGTGCCTGCCGCGCAGAGCAGCCAGTGAGCGTGCTGGCCACGGCGCTCGCCGCGTCGTTGACCGCGAGCGACGCCGATCTGGTGATGTACGACCAGGAGGCGCGCACCTGGACCCGCCACCCCTGGGCACAGATGTATGCCCGTGCCGAGAACGTCGCCGAGCAGATCGGTCACGACGGTTCGACGGCGGTCGGCGTGGTCGGTGAACCCACCGTCGAAGGCATCGCGACGGTCCTCGGCGCCCTCCTTTCCGGCGCAGCCCTTTCGGTACTGCCCGGCCCCGTCCGAGGCGCAGACTCCGGCCAGTGGGCGCAATCCACTCTCAAGCGGTTCGCCGACATCGGCGTGGGCACCGTATTCAGCCACGGCGACTACCTGAATCTGCTGGAAAAGGCCGAGCCGTCTGTCGCCATCCACGACGACGCCGCGGTGGCACACGATCGACGCTCCACAACGCTGCCGCTGGGAACCGGCCCGTGCGCGGTCCTGCAAGGCACGGCGGGTTCCACCGGCACGCCACGCACCGCTCAGATGGCCCCTTCGGCGGTACTGGCCAATCTGAATGGACTGGCCGAACGGATCAGCCTGTCGTCCAGCGACATCGGCTGCTCCTGGCTGCCGCTGTACCACGACATGGGCCTGACCTTCCTGCTCACCGGGGCGATCCGCGGCATCGAGGTCTGGCAGGCGCCGACCGCGGCGTTCGCGGCCTCACCGTTCAGCTGGGTGCGGTGGCTTACCGAGAGCCGTGCCACGCTGACCGCCGCGCCGAACATGGCCTACGGGCTGATCGGCAAGTACTCCAGGCGGCTGACCGATCTCGACCTGTCGGCCCTGCGGTTCGCGCTCAACGGCGGCGAGCCGGTGGACTGTGAGGCGACGAGCCGGTTCGGCACCGAACTGGCCCGCTTCGGCTTCAACCCCGGGGCCCTGTCCCCGTCCTACGGCATGGCCGAATCATCCTGTGCCGTCACGGTTCCCGTTCCCGGCCGCGGAGTGGTGATCGACGAGATCACCGTCACCACCGATGCCGGTTCCAACCGGCAACAACTCGCGGTCCTCGGTGAGGCGATTGCCGGGATGGAGGTGCGCCTGCGCCCCAGCGAAGACAACGCCGGCATCGTCGACCGCGAGGTGGGCGAGATCGAGATCCGCGGCACCTCGATGATGTCGGGTTACCTCGGCCAGGAACCGCTGCACCCCGGCGACTGGTTCGCCACCGGCGATCTGGGCTACTTCGTCGACGGCGGACTTGTCGTGTGTGGACGCACCAAGGAACTGATCACCGTCGCCGGACGCAACATCTTCCCCACCGAGATCGAACGAGTTGCCGCCCAGGTCAAGGGCGTTCGCGAAGGCGCGGTGGTAGCCGTCGGCGCCGGCGAGAAGGCGGTCCGGTCCGGTCTGGTGATCGCGGCGGAATTCCGCGGCGCCGACGAGGCCGGAGCCCGCAGCCAGGTCATCCAACAGGTGGCCTCCGAATGCGGCATCGTGCCCGCCGACGTGGTGTTCCTGACACCGGGCTCACTCCCCCGCACCTCCTCGGGCAAGCTGCGCCGCCTGGAGGTCAAACGACAATTGGAGACAGCGAAGTCATGACCGCCACCGTGCCCACCCCGTCACCGGCCACCACCTCGCTCGACGAGTACCGCGATCTGCTGGATCGGGTGTTCGACGACCAGGTCAAGGCATGGACCGCCGAAGCTGAAGAGACCGAACGCTTTCCGCGTGCACTCATCGAGCACCTCGGCCGAAATGGGGTGTTCACCGAGAAGTGGGGTGACGGACAGCAGCCCGACGTGGCCAAGCTGATCGAATTGGCCTACGCACTGGGCCGCAACGGTTCCTCGGGCATCGGCGTGGGTGTCAGCCTGCATGATTCGGCCATCGCCCTGCTTCGCCGGTTCGGCAAGTCCGATCAGCTCCGCACCATCTGCGAACAAGCCGTCCGCGGCGAGGCCGTGCTGTGCATCGCCGCCTCGGAAGAGTCCGGCGGTTCGGATCTGCAGATCGTGGAGACCGAAGTCCGCACGGCCCGAGACGGTTTCGAGATCAAGGGCATCAAGAAGTTCGTCTCACTGTCACCGGTCGCCGATCACATCATGGTGGTGGCCCGCAACGTCGACCACGACCCGACGAGCAGGCACGGCAACGTCGTCGTCATCGCCGTCCCGACTTCACAGGTCGAGGTGCAGACCCCCTACCGCAAGGTCGGCAACGGCCCCCTGGACACCGCCGCAGTGCACATCGATACCTGGGTGCCGGCCGACCATCTGGTGGCTCGCGCCGGGACCGGGCTCGCCGCGATCTCCTGGGGCCTGGCCCACGAACGGATGTCGATTTCCGGGCAGGTGGCCTCCGGGTCACAACGCATCCTCGGAATCACGTTGGCACGCATGATGAAACGTCGCCAATTCGGTCACACGCTCTTCGAGCACCAGGCGCTTCGGATGCGGATGGCTGACCTGCAGGCGCGGGTCGACATGCTGCGGTACGCCCTGACCGGGGTGGCCACGCAGGGCAAGCTCGACCTCCGCGCCGCCGCGGCCTTCAAGGTGACCGCGGCACGCCTGGGCGAGGAGGTCGCCTCGGAGTGCATGCACATCTTCGGCGGCTCCGGCTACCTCGTCGACGAGACCCCGCTGGGCAAGTGGTGGCGCGACATGAAGCTGGCCCGGGTCGGCGGCGGCACCGATGAGGTGCTGTGGGAGCTGGTGGCCGCGGCCATGAAGCCCGACTACGACGGGTACGCCGAATTCGCCGGAGCTTGAACGAATCCCGCTACCCGGCGGCGCCGAAGGCGTCGTCGGGTGTGCGCGGCAGTGCATAGAGGGCCATGCGGCGGTTCGACATCTCGTGCTCGCCCAGGAATTCACACCCCGCCCACTCGCACAGCCGGCGGGCGCCGGTGTTGCGATGGTCCGGGTCGAACATGATCCGCCGGCAGTCCGGGTCGAGCTCGAACACACTGGCCACGATGCGCGGCAGCAGGATCGGGCCCATGCCGCGGTTGACGAATCTCAGATCGGCGATCGCGGCGTGCATGCCGATGTCGTGCGGGTCGGCGGCATAGCGGGGTGCGATGGAATCCTTGGCCGCCCGGTACAACTCGACGTAGCCGGCAGGCTTTCCGCGGAAGCTCGCGATCAACGGCCGCGAGTACTGCCCGTCCAGCTGGGCCTGCAGGTAGCGCCGCCACCGCTCGGGCGCCCAGTCGTACTCCCAGGCTTCGACCAGATGCGGACGGTTCATCCACTCCGAGATCAACTCGGCGTCAGCATCGGCGTCGGCCGGCCGGATGTCATACGGCTCGGCCAGAACCGGGATGGGCGCCGCGTCGATGGCGCGTACCTCGTCGGTGATGTCGGTCAGCTCGCGTTTGAGCACGGGGGCCCCTGGCAAGTCGGCCACGTCGGTATCGATATCGCTCATTTGAGCGCCGAGCCTACCGTAGCGAGTGAGGGTAGGTTTACCTTCCTCCCGCTGCCCGGTCCGCAGCCGCCGGATCAGGAGAGGAGCTTGGCCAGCACCGTCAGATGACTGAGTTCGACCTCGCGGGTGGCGGTCACCAAGGTGACCGGGCCCTGGCTAACCAGTGCGCGCAGTTCGTCGAAGGCCGCGGCCTCCTCACCGGACTGCAGTTCCTCGGTGTAGCGGGCGACGAAGTCGTCGTAACGCTCGGGTTTGTGGTCGTACCAGTGCCGCAGTTCTGTGGACGGGGCCACCGCGGGCAGCCAATGACCCACCCGCGGATCGGTCTTCTTCATGCCCCGGGGCCACAGCCGGTCGACCAGGACGCGCTTCCCCTCATCGGGTTCGGGCTCTTCATACACGCGGGCCAACCGCACGCGGTTTTTCGCGGCCATGCCGTGCCATGGTAGTAGGCATGAGCGTCGATCGGGTCGCAGATCTACAGCGCTGGCAGGATTCCGGCGCTCACTGGTGCGTACTGACCCGCACTGCGGACAGCCTCACGATCTCCTTGTTGCGCTGCGACGGAGGTGAGGAAGTGGACCGGTTCACCTCCTCCGATCCTCGACTCCTCGCGTTCGTGGGCGCCCGCACCGCGAGCGACGACGACACCTGAGACCGGCAGCGTCACACCGCCGGACCGAAGCGCGCCAACCGGGCCAGACGATCGCGGTCCTCGACACCGAGCTTGGCGAACATGCGGTACAGATGTCCGTCGACGGTGCGCACCGACAGACACAGCCGGCCGGCGATCTGCCGGTTGCTCAGCCCGACACCGACGAGGTCGGCGATCTCCCACTCCCGATGGGTGAGCGGCAGCGGGTCACCGGCGCAGCGCAGCGCCGGGGTGCGCGCGCCGGTCTGGCCGGCCAGCCACAGCGCCCTGGCCGCGGATTCCAATTCACTGCCGCGGCAGCCTGCCTCGGCGTACATCCGGGCGGCGTCGGCGGCAGCGTCGGCGGCGAGCACCAGCGCCCCGAGCGCCTCGAACCGGTCCGCCGCCGCGACGAGCAACGCGGGGTCATGCCGGTTCAGACCGAGACTGTGCGCTCCGACGGCTTCCGCCACCCGAGTACCGCGCCGCTGCACCAGCTGCTGGATCCGCCTGTGGCCTGACGAGTCTCCGAATCTCAGTGCGGTATGCAGGGCCGTGAGCTCGATCGCCTCCATCCCGCTCGCCGAGGCGAGGTCCGCAGCCTGCACCGCATGCTCGACGGCCAGGCCCGTCTCGCCCGTCGCCGCCGCCGCCCACGCCCGGCCCAGCTCCAGGTCAGGCCGGAACACATCGCGTGGCCCGGCCGCGGCGGCCTCGGCACGTGCCAACGCTGCAGCCGCCGCAACGCCGTCGCCACGCATTCCCTCGGCCTGGGCCAGGCAGGCGACAACGACCATGAGCCAGCCCGGCGGCAGGCCCTGCGGCGTGGCCCACACCGCCGCCTGCAACGCATCACAGGCTGAGGCCAGCCGGCCGCGGGCCAGCTCTACCCGCCCATGCAGTGCGGTGCCGATGGCCTCGGCCTGCGGTGAGCCGGCCGCCCGCACGGCGTACGTGTCGCAGATGCCGTGCGCCTTGTCCAGCTCGACATCGCCCAGGGCCGCCGACACCTGCGCGAAGACGAACCAGTACCGCGGCGAGCCCGACACACAGTGATCGGCAGCCAGCTCACCCGCATGCGCCACCGCGACGGCCTCGTCCGACCTGCCGGACAGGGCCAACGCGCTCGAGGTGGCCAGTGCGGCCCATACCGTTGCCGTCGGTGACACCTTCTGGTCCAGTACCGCGGTACCCACCGCGATCGCCTTCTCCAGTTCACCGGTGTGGAAGGCGAAAACCGCCTCCATCGCGGCCACGAGGCTCACCGTCTGTGGGCAGTGCAGTTGCTCGCGGAGCATGGAGAGCACCGCATGCGCCGCGTCCGGCTGGGCGCATCCGAAGAACAGATTCGATGCCCGCAGACAACCCCACCGGGCCAGTATCGCCTCGTCGTCGGGATCCGGCACCCACCGGGCCAACAGTTGCTCGGCCTGCTCGCCCCGGCCCTGCCAACTCATGGCATCGGCCAGCACGATCACCGCGGACATCCCGGCACCGTGATCGACCGCGTACCGCGCAAGCTCTTCTCCGAGAGACAGATTGGACATGGTGACCGCGCTGGCCGCGGCATCGGCGATGACGTCCGGATCTGCCGGGACGTCGCCTCCCACCATGAATCGAGCCAGTTGGATACGGCCGCGCACGTCCGGCACCGCTGCGTTGCCCGGTGATTGAAGGTGTGTCGCCAGCAGCGACGCCAACTGCGTGTTGATCTGCCGGCTTCGGGTTTTCGAGCATCGGTCGCGCGCAACCTCACCGATGATCGGATGGCCGGGCTGTACCAGGGTGCAGGCCGCATCGTTGAGTACCTGGATGGCTCCGCGCCGTTCCACGCTGGCGATCGCGTCGAGGTCGCAGACTGCTGCCAGCACATCGAAGTCGAGGACCTCGGCGGTGGACACCATATCGACCACATCCCGCTCGTTCGGAGTGAGCGTGTCGAATCGTGAATTGATCAGGGCGTGCAGGTCTGCACTGGCCCGCAGCGGCCCGCACAGCCGCCACCGGCCCTCATCGCGTACGAACGCCTCATCGCCGAGAGCCGCGTTGACCACGCCCCGCAGGTAGAGCGGGCTGCCAGAGGAGAACCGGTGTAGTTCACCGACCGCGCGCGGGTCGACGTCACCGTGCAGCACCGCTGCCATCAACTCGGCGGTCTGCGCCCGGGTGAAGGGCTCCAGGTCCAACCGGAGCAGCAGCTGTTCCTTCCACAACGCGGTCACCGCATCGGATGTGGGCACCCGGTTCTGGATGGTGACGATCAGTTTCGCCGAGCCGTGCACCGCCAGCTGCTGGACCAGTAGCGCCGACAGCTGATCGAGATGCTGAGCATCGTCGACCACGATGACCAGATCGGGTTCGGCGGCCAGCGCCTCATGTGCCGCGGCGAGCATCACCGTGGGGTCATGCGCGTCCGTCAAAGTGAGTGCGTGCAGAAACGCCCCGAGCGGTACCGCCTGCCCGGTTTCGGTGCCCAGTACAAACCGCACCGGGTGCCCTTCGGCCTCCAGCTGCTCGGCCAACACCCGGGCCAACGCCGACTTGCCCACGCCGGCCCCGCCCGCCAGCACGACACCACAGAAGTCGCCACGCAACGCCTGCGCGGCTTCGCGCAGTTCAGCATCCCGTGCGACAAATGGCCAGTCGGACAAGAACGACCCCCAGATGCTTCGCGTCGTACCCGGCTGACGGTACGCCGGTACCGGAATATGTAACGGCTATTCACAGTGGGCGCAACACGAATCTTTGCCTCAGGAAACAGTTCTCGGGTTTCCCGGCGCCTGACCGCGGTACCGCTACCCCGCCGGTTCCAGCTCCCATACGCCCCGCCGCAAGACCCCGGTGACCGACAGATCCACATCCAGCACCACGAGATCGGCTGCAGCTCCGGGGATCAGATCACCCGCGGGCAGTCCCAGCGCCCGAGCCGGGTTCAGCGAGGCCTGACGCGCGACGAGCAACAACGCATCGTCTCGGTCCAAACCGCAATGGTCCATGGCGAATCGGACCACCCGATCCATGGTCGCGGTGCTGCCGGCGACCGTGTCCGTCCCCCCGACAAAGGCGACCCCGTCCATCACGTCGACCGGCACGGGCCCCAACTGGTAGCGGCCGTCGGGCATGCCGGTGGCCGCCATCGCATCGGTGATCACCGAAGCGCGATCCGGCCCGACGGTGCACGTGACGTGGCGGTAGATGGCCGGATCGAGATGGACGCCGTCGGTGATGAGTTCGACGGTGACAGCGGGATCCTCGAGCAGCGCGATCACCGGACCCGGCTCTCGCCGGTCGATCGGGCGCATCGCGTTGAACAGATGCGTGCCCACCGTGGCACCGGCCGCAATCGCGGCACGGGTCTGTTCGTAGGTGGCCTCGGTATGGCCGACGGCCACCACCACGCCGGCATCGATGAACCGCCGGATAGCGGCCAGCGCACCGGGACGCTCCGGAGCGATGGTCACCATCCGGATCGTTCCCGCCGCGGCGGCCAGCAACCGGTCGATCTCGCCCGGATCCGGGTCCCGCATGAGCGCAGGTTGATGAGCCCCGCACCGCACGGTCGACAGCCACGGACCTTCGAGGTGTATGCCGTCGATCAGTCCGGCGCGGACATCGGCCGCCAGTGCGCCGACCTCGTGCAGCAGATCGTCAGGGCTCGCGGTGACCAGCGAGGCGATCATGGTGGTGGTCCCGTGGCGACGGTGCAGCGCCACCGCGGCCGACGTGTCGGCTGTCGAGGCGGCCGAGAAGCTGCCCCCGCCGCCACCGTGGGAGTGGGTGTCGACGAAACCCGGCATCACGGTCACCGCACCCAGTGCACGATCGGCGCTGCGGGGCGGCAGACCCGCTCCCACCGCCGTCACCTTCCCGTCCGACAGGTCGATCCAGCCCGGCCGTAACAGTTCTGAGCCCGCAATGAGCGCGTCGGCAGTCAGCAACACTCAGATGCCCTGCCAATCCGGTTTCGAGCGGTAAGTCTCGCGGTAGTAGTCAATGAGCTGAAGCCGCTGCGCCGCAGAATCGTCGAGCAGAACCGTGACGTGCGGATGATGTTGCAGGATCGTGGCCGGCCACATGGCGGTCACCGCGCCCTCGACGAGGTGGTGCACCGCCTCGGCCTTGCCGCGCCCGAGGGCCACCAGGATGACGTGCCGGGCCGCCATGATGGTGGCCAACCCCTGGGTGAGGCAGTGTGTCGGCACCGCATCGAGGTCGTCCCCGAAGAACCGGGCGTTGTCGACACGGGTCTGCCGGGTCAGCGTCTTGATCCGGGTGCGCGAGGCCAGCGAGGACCCGGGCTCGTTGAAGGCGATGTGCCCGTCGGTGCCGATTCCGACGACCTGCAGATCGACGCCGCCGGCAGCGCGGATGGCCTCCTCGTATGCCGCGCACGCCGCCGGGATGTCGTCCGCCAGGCCATCAGGGCCCTGTATCGCCCCGGGGGCGAAGTCGACGCGCGAGACGAACACGGAGTCGATGACATTGCGGTAGCGCTCAGGATGATCGACGGGCAGGCCGACGTATTCGTCGAGGGTGAATCCCCTGGCCTGCCGGAACGAGATCTGGCCCGCGTCGCACCGGGCGGCGAGTTCGTCGTAGACCGCCAGCGGCGACGACCCGGTCGCGAGGCCGAGGACCGCGTCCGGTTTACGGTTGAGCAGCGCGCCGAACGCGTCGGCAGCCACCCTGCCGATCTCGTCGGCATCGGCCAAGATGATGACTTCCATCTACTCGACCATCTACTTGACCGCCGTAAAAAGCTCTGCGCCCGACGCGATATCGGCTCCGGCCGCGACCGGCCCGGCCACTGTCACGTTGCCGGGCTCGCGCTCGTCCATGACCACAACGGGGACAATGGGATTGAGGCCCTTCGCCTCGACTGCGGGCACGTCGTAGGTGATCACCACCTGGCCGGCGGCAACATCCTCTCCCTGGCTGACGTGGGTGGTGAAGCCCTCGCCGTTCAGAGCGACGGTATCCAGACCGAGGTGCACCAGCACACCGACGCCCTCGGCCGTCATGATGACGTAGGCATGCGGCATCAGTTTCAACAACTTGCCGCTGACCGGGGCGATCGCGTCGATCACGCCGCGCGGCGGGTCCACCGCGGCGCCGTACCCGACCATGCCCGCCGAGAACACGGGATCCGGAACATCGTGGAGTGCTACCGCGCGCCCGGCTACCGGGGCGAGTACTCGCGTCAAGCTCACTGTGGTGCTCCTTCTGTGGTGTCCCAACAATACGAGGGTGGCCGGAAGACGGCCGCGGGTTCACGGGTTCTCGTCTAAGCTTCCGCACAGCTTTACGGCGGTTCGCGCCGGGTGGCCAGGAGGACGGTGGTGCGATGAGCGGTACGACGAAACCCGAAGGTACACAGGAGAAGTCCGGCCTGCGCATACCTGCTTTCGCGCAACTGCAACGGCTCGGCAAGAGCCTCATGCTGCCCATCGCCGTGTTGCCCGCCGCGGGCATCCTGCTACGGCTCGGCCAACCCGATCTGCTGGGCCGGATCGACTCCCCCGTCATCGGTCCGTTCTTCAAGGCGATGAGCGCGGCCGGCGATGCCCTGTTCACCAATCTGCCCCTGCTCTTCGCTGTCGGTGTCGCGATCGGCTTCGCCCGCAAGGCCGACGGCTCGACGGCGCTGGCCGCAGTGGTCGGATACCTGGTGATGTCAGCGGTCTTCAAGACCATGTCCCCCATCGTGCTGGCCGGCGAGGTGGACAAGGCCGGTGACCAGGCTCAGATCAACTACAGCGTGTTCGCCGGGATCGTGGTGGGCCTGGTGACGGCCTGGTTGTTCGACCGGTACCACACCATCCAATTACCGTCCTATCTCGGCTTTTTCGGAGGGCGACGGTTCGTCCCGATCGTGGTGTCTCTGGCGAGTTTGTTCATCGCCTTCATGATGAGTTACTTCTATCCGATCTTCGATGCCGGCCTGACCGGCCTCGGCCGGTTCATCGGTGGCAGCGGCGCATTGGGCGCGTTCGTCTACGGGTTCGCCAACCGCATGCTGATTCCCCTCGGTCTGCACCACATTCCGAACTCGTACGTATGGTTCCTCTACGGCGACTACCAGACTCCGGACGGCACCGTGGTCACCGGCGAGCTCACCCGGTTCGCTGCCGGCGACCCGACTGCGGGCATTCTCACGTCCGGGTTCTACCCCGTCCTGATGTTCGGCCTCCCCGCGGCGGCGTTGGCGATGATCCTCGCCGCGAACAAGAAGCAGCGCAAGGTCGCGGTCGGCATCCTGTCGGCGGCCGCCCTCACCGCATTCCTGACCGGGGTGACCGAACCGCTCGAGTTCGCGTTCATGTTCGTGGCGTTCCCGCTCTACGTCATCCACGCGGTCCTGACCGGGCTGTCCCTGGCGATCGCCTACCTGCTCGACATCCACCTGGGCTTCTCGTTCTCGGCCGGGCTGCTCGACCTGCTCCTCTACGGCGGCGCTCCGGCGGCGAAGAACATCTGGCTGCTCATCGCCATGGGCGCGGTGTTCTCGGTCATCTATTTCGTGCTGTTCTACGTCGCGATCACGAAGTGGAACATGCGCACGCCGGGGCGTGAACCCGAGGCGGAGTTCGAGGCCGAGGAACAGGCGAATCTCGGAGAGGTATCTGACTCGGCGACTGCCGGCGATCCAACCACTGCTGTCACCGCCGGCGGTACCGGCACTCTCACCGCACCCGCGCGGGCCGACACTCAGGCCGAGCAGATCATCGCCGCCTTCGGCGGACGGGAGAACCTCGTCAATGTCGATGCCTGCATCACCCGCCTCCGCATGGAGGTCGCCGACAAGAGCAAGGTCGACCAGGACCGGTTGAAGGCCCTCGGCGCCGCAGGCGTCATCGAGGTGGGCAACAGCGTTCAGGCGGTCTTCGGCACCAGCTCCGAAACGCTCAAGAACGCGATCGTGGACAGTCTCTAGCCGTTGCCTTTTGGTGAGCGAATGTGAGTTCGCCTTGTTCATCAGGCAGCCTCGCCTTGCGGTGAGGCGGTCCCCGTCCGATCCACCTGGTGGTGGTGTGGGGTTGACGCTTCATCGCCTGCTGCGTCGCCCGCTGGCGCGGGTTCGGTCTCATGCGTGGCTCCACGTCCTGCCACCGGGCCACTCCCGGCGGGACTCTGTTCACCCACAGCGAGTGTGGGTACGCCGAGTCGGGCGAGGTTGATCGCAGCACCCAGATCACGATCGACCGTGTTACCGCAGTCGTCACATTCGAAGATCCGATCGGCCAGGGTGAGGTTTGGTTTTCGCCTCCCACAGGCCGTGCATGTCTTCGACGACGGAAAATACCGGTCGGCCTCCACCAGATGGGAGCCGTACCAACGTGTCTTGTAGCCCAGCATGCGCCGGACCTCGGCCAGGGCGACATCAGCCAGCGCCCGGTTCAGGCCCCGCTTGCGCGCACCTCCATTGGCACGCATACCCGCGGCGTTCAACGTTTCGACCACTATCACCTGATGCTGCTGGGCCAGCGCGGTGGTGGCCTTGTGCAGCACGTCACGGCGCACCGCCGCGGCGTGGGCGTGGCTGCGGCCGATCCGGGCCTGGGTGCGCCGCCACCGCTTCGAGGGCTGCTGGCGGGTCCGGCTCTGCGGGTCATACGGGCCGCGGCGGCGGGCGGCTCAGCGCTGCAGCACCCGCAACCGAGAGTGCGCGACGCGCAGCGACTTCGGCGCGGCAATGCGATCGACCTCGATCCCATCAGGCGTTGCGACGACGAGCAGGCTGTCGGCTTTGACCCCGACATCAACACCGACCACCGAATGCGACGAGCGCCGTGCATGGGCGGGCCGGGCCTTAGCCTCGACGAGGGTTTGCAGGGAGCAGTACCAGCGCCCGGCAGAGTCTTGACGCACGGTCGCCGACAAAATTCTGGCCGTACCGGCTTCTATGCGGCGGGCCAACTTGCGCGTCGATTCATGCGTGCGGACCGCACCCAGCCGCGGCAACGTGACATGGCGGCGGTCGGCCTCGACCCGGACGACCCCGGTGGTGAACCGCACCGAGCGCGGTGCCCGGGAGGTCTTGAACCGCGGGAACCCCACGGCGCGGCCGCCGCGCCGGCCGCGCCGGCAGGCCGACCAGGCATCCAACCCGCGGGCCAACGCATCCAGGCCGGTGTTGTAGGCCTCTTTCGAGTTCTCGCCCCACCACGGCGCACACCAGGCCTTGCGCTGATTCCAGGCCTTGCGCAGCGCCGGCAACGACCACCCCAACACCGGCGTCAACTGCGCCTCATCGATGTCGTAGCTGCGCTCAGCGGCCCGCTGATCCATCACAGCCTTCACCAGGGCCAACATGTGATTGTGCGCGAAACGCGCCGCACCAGCATGAGAGGCCAACGCCCGCAACTGCGTTGGGGTGGGATCCAACGCGAACCGATACGCCTGCACAGTCCATCCCTCGGGGATCTCGAACCTAGCCATCGCCACCCGCCTTGACAGGCTTAGTTTGCTTGGTGGCGATGACCGCCCGCATCGCCCGGTTCCGCGCGCCCCGGCGGCCATACAGGCGCGCGCACATCGAGGTCAGCACCTCGATCATGTCGGGCACCAGATCATCGACAGTCTCGCCCCGATCGGCAACGATGACCCTGCGGCCATGGGCGGATAACGCGGCTCCGAGATGGGCCACCCCGAAGCGCGCCAACCGGTCCCGATGCTCCACGATCACCACTGAAGCAGACGGGTCCGACATTGATGATGGGAGAGCGTTACCGCGTAGGTCGTGACTCTGGGTCTGACTGACGCCCTGCTGGGTTGTCTATAACTTGATTTGTCCGGCCTGCGCGGTGCGCATCTTGTTCACGCCGGACAGGACGGACATGACCTAATCAGGAGCCTGGCCGTTCCTCATCAATGTCTTGTCTGCCCGCCCTGGCTCCAAGTCGCTTGACATCAATAGGAGCATCAGAATCCTGCGCAACTTCGGCCGCTTCCCATTCAACCCTGACCCCACCTCACACACCACCTCGCCGACCACATGACCATTCGAGGTAGCCCAGTTGAGGGGGACCCGTTTGGTGGTCCAGCCGCTATGCGACTTTCGGTTGGTGGGTCGCGGCCCACTGTAGGGCAAACTCGGCGGGGGTGCGGTCGCC
>NZ_JBEZJS010000009.1:0-256404 GCF_040704635.1 Mycobacterium sp. NPDC049093
GGCCACCTAGAGCACCACCAGACACGACAAATCCCCTGCCACATCCAACGACATGCCAGGGGAATCATCAGCCGCACAGAAAATGCAACAGCCACTATCGAGCAGCAATCCGCCGCGTTGAAGTCAGTCGCGGGCCAGCGCCCGGGCCACGACGAGGGCGGCCAGCATGACTGCCACGCAGTACACGCCCTGATCCTTCAGGCCCCAGGCGACCGAGGTCAGCGTCGCCGCACCGGCCAGGCACAGCAGCAGACCCACCGCGGCGCTGCGGATACCGGTGTCGGCCACCGCGCCACCGTCCCACAGTGGCAGCGGCGAATTCTCCAGCGGTCGCAGCGCGACGAAGGCGACCGCGACCAGTCCGGCCATCACGGCCAACTGCAGCACCGACAGCGCGATGAAGCCGGGGGCGGACGGGTCGATGCGGTCGGCGCCGAGGTAGTCGAACACCAGGTGCAGGCCCAGCAGCAGCGGCATGTGCCACAGGTACAGCGTCATCGCTCCGGAGTTGCCGATCGCGGTCAGCCACCACACCCGCGGCCGCTGAGCCCACCGGTTGATGGCGGGAGCGGCGGCAATCGCGAACGCGCACATCATGATTGCGTGGCCGGCCAGCAGCAGCGACGGCGGCGTCATGTTCTTCAGGTGCTGGGTCTCGATGCCGACCAGGCTCAGCTCGTAGGGGCCGAAGTACAGCAGTGCCAGGTTCACACCGAGCATGCCGATCCCGATCTTCAGTGCGGCGCCGCTGGACAGCAGGTGGCGGCGGTAGGCCACACCGAACACGCCGGGGATCAACCACACCACGGTGTTGAGATAGCCCAGTGTGGCGTAGCCGGCTTGGTCCACGTTAATCCGGACAAAGTCGATGACGGCGATGAACGCGTACGTGCCGATCACCGCCGCCGCCATCTGTCCGGTGGTGTTGATACGGGCCAGCAGCGGTACGGCCGCCAACACCAGGACATAGGCGCCCAGGAACCACAGCAGCTGGATGGAGATCCCGGCGACGGGCTCGTAGACGTGCTCCGGAAGCACGAACCGCAGCACCGCCAGGGCCGCGGTCCAGAAAGCCAGGTAGTAGAACACCGGCCGGTACAGCCGGGTGCAGCGTCGCAACAGCCATCCGCCCCAGGACGAGCCGGGCTTCCAGGACTGCACGGAAGCGGCCACACCGGCGAAGAAGAACAACGGCATGATCTGGAACACCCAGGTCAGCGCCTGAAACACGACGGACGCGGTGAGCAGGTTGCTCCAGATGAACACGTCGTCGCGGATTGTGCTGGTCGCCATGATCGTGTGGCCGAACACCACACCGACCAGGGACACGATCCGGATGACGTCGATGGCGCGGTCCCGGTCGGGCGGGGTCTGCGCCTCGACCTCGGCGGGCGAGGGGAACAGCCCGGCTTTCGCGGGGGCTTTCTTGGCAGCTGTGTCAGCAGCAACGGTCATGGCTAGAACGCTATGGCCCCGCGGCTGCGTAGTCCCTAGGTAGAAATACGGGATTCTTCGCTGAATTAGCAGGGTGATTTGGTTGAGGTGGACGAAGCATTCGTGGTCGGCCACGGGTCGTTTCCTGGTGGAGGTCATTGCGGCGGCAGTGATAGGTCGAAACCGTTGGTTTGTTCGACCCCCAGCGTCGAGGCTGGACGATGAAGCCGTGGCCGGGTGTGGGCGCGGAGACCACGTCGACGTTGTTGCTGGCAAGCGCGCTTGTCGGTGGTGCGTGAGATGTTGATCAGCGATGGCGCGACACACCACATTCCGGTTCTGTCTCGATCCCACGGTCGAGCAGTACGAGGTGCTGGCCCGCCATAGCGGGGCGTCGCGGTTCGCGTTCAACCAATGTTTGCGAATGGTGAAAACTGCGCTCACACAACGTCGCACTGATCCGGCCTTAGAGGTGCCGTGGACCGGTTTTGATCTGATCAACGCGTTCAACTCGTGGAAGAAGACCGAGGCCGCCGGCCGGGTCCTTGCCGTCGATGCCCACGGCGACGCCGAGGTAGTGGTGACAGGTCTGTCCTGGCGGCGTGAGGTGTGTCAGCAGGTGTTCGAGGAAGCCGCCGTCGATCTGGGCAAGGGCCTCAAAGCCTGGTCAGACTTGCGTTCCGGAAAGCGCAAAGGCAGGCGAGTCGGATTCCCGCGGTTCAAGAAGAAATCCGGCGCTGCGGCCTCGTTTCGGCTGCGCAACCACCATCGCAAAGGCAGACCGGCGTCGATCCGTGTCGGTGACGACAATCGCCCCCGCTCGGTCACACTGCCCGGCATCGGGCAGGTCGCAGTGCGCGATGACACCCGCCACCTACGGCGGATGATCGCCAGGAACCGGGCGAGAATCCTGTTCGCCACCATCAGTCATCACGGCGGCCGATGGTGGTGCTCGCTGAATATCGAGGCCGCCGACTTGCATCCACTTCGCCGGCACCCGGCTCGCACCGACCACGCCGGCCGTTGGGTAGGTGTGGACCGTGGCCTATCGGCGTTCCTGGTCGCCGCCACCATCGACGGCGCCGAAGTCGCCCGCATCAGCGATGCACCCAGGGCGCTGGCCGTGGGGCTCAAACAGCAGCGACGGCTGGCCAAATCGTTGTCGCGCAAGAAGAAAGGATCACACAACCGCATGGATGTCGCCGCTCGGTTGGGTCGGCATCATCACCGTGTCGCCAATGTGCGCCGCCATTTCCTGCACCAAGTGACGGGCGAGCTGGTCAAGACCCACGACCGGATCGTCATCGAGGACCTGAACGTGGCGGGAATGCTGGCCAATCACCGGCTGGCTCGGGCTATCTCGGATGCGGGCTGGTCGGAGTTCGCCCGCCTGCTCACCTACAAGCAGGTGTGGCGCGGCGGCCAACTCATCGAGGCCGACCGCTGGTATCCGTCAACCCGGCTGTGCCCGCAATGCCGCGCGGTCAACACCGAGATGACGCTGGCCGATCGGGTGTTCACCTGTGACTGCGGACATACCGCCGACAGAGACACCAACGCAGCGACGAATCTGGCCCGCTGGGCCCACGCCCACCACGATGAGCTTCATCGATCCCCGGACCCCCAAGCAGGAGGCCGGGCCACCAATGCCCGCCGACGGGACGGCTCTGGCCAACACCCCCGTGTTGGTGAAACCAGCCCGGATGACGCGGGAACCGACGTTCACACCGCACCAGCGGCCTGAACCGAAGACGCCCGAGAAGGGCGGTGCCGAACACTCATCCGAGTTGTTCGACATGCTTTAGGTAGAAGCACTCAACTTCGTCCTGGCCTCCGCGAACAGGATCGCGGTCAGACAGATCGCGGCCAGCACCGCGACGGTGATCGCGAAAGTGATGCCGGCGGTCCGCAGGCCCAGTGATTGAGCGGCCAGTCCCTCGCCGATCACCGGAAGCGAGATCGCGACATAGGCGACGACGAAGTACGTGGAGCTGACCTCGGCGCGACGCTGGGCCGGGGCGCGCTCGACGACCGCGGCCAGGCCCCGGCTGAAGCTCATGCCCTGGCCGATGCCGGATACCACCGCAGCGGCGATCAGACCGGGCAGCGAGGAAAAATACAGTGCTGCAGTCAGAATCATCATGCCGACGATCAGCAGTCCGCACCCGACCGCCACCGCCCGCTCGGCGCCCATTCGATTCGCTGCTACCTGGGTCAGGGCCGAGGCCGCGAAGATGGAGCAGGCGATCGCGCCCGCCACCGCGTGGTTGCTGATACCGATGACGTTCGACAGGAACGACGGCGCGACCGCGGTGAACAGTCCGGTCACCGCGAATCCGGCGAAGGCGGCCAGTGCGGCGATGACGAAGACGGTCCGCACCTCGGTGGGCACGGACAGTCGCTGCAACCCGATCCTGCCGACGCGCGCCGACGTCTCCGGCACAACGAACACCGCGATCCCGGCCAGGAGGGCGAGGCCGATGTGAATCAGGAACGGCAGGTGAAGGGGTTGCGGTGCGTACTGCACCAGTAGACCGGCCAGCAGCGGGCCGGCACCCAAGCCGCCGATGTTGGCCACCGTGGCCACCGCCGCGGCCCTGGATTTCCAGGCCTGCGGGGCGGCCTCGATGACGGCCGCCGTGGCGGTTCCGGTGAAGAGACCCGCCGACAGACCGGACAGCACCCGGCCGATCAGCAGCAGCGGCACCGAATCGGCGAACAGGAACACCACGGCACTGGCCAGGGCCGCCGCCACACCGGCGAGCAGCATCGGCCGCCGTCCCACGGCATCCGACCAGCGGCCGAACGCGAGCAGCGCGAACAGCACACCGCAGGCGTACGTGGCATAGATGACCGTCGTGGTCAGCACCGCGAAATGCATGCGGTCGGCGTAGAGCGCATACATCGGGGTGGGCAGCGTGGTGCCCACCATGATCGCGGCGAACGCGTAGGCGAGGAGAGGAAAGGAGAAGCGGCGCACGCTGAATGGTAGCCGTGCGATTCCAGTCGTTATTCCGCCGAAATGGCATTCCGGCAGCGTGCTACTCGCACTTTCGCTGCCGGAATGCCATTTCGGGGATTGGGTGGCGTTAGTGCGCGACCGCCTTCTCGGCGCCGACACCGGTCAGCGACCGGACTTCCATCTCGGCATTGAGCTCGGGGTCGCCGGTGTCGGGCGACGTGAGCGTGCCGATGATGCCGAGCGCGAATGCCAGCGGGATGGACACGATGCCCGGGTTGGCCAGCGGGAAGAAATCGAAGTCCGCGCCGGGGATCATGGCGGTCTTCGAACCTGATACGGCGGGGGAGAACACGATCAGCACGATGGTCGAGATCAGGCCGCCGTACATGCTCCACAGGGCACCGCGGGTGTTGAACCGCTTCCAGTACAGCGAGTACACGATCGTCGGCAGGTTGGCCGCGGCCGCCACGGCGAATGCCAGGGCGACCAGGAACGCCACGTTCTGGCCGTTGGCCAGGATGCCCAGCCCGATCGCGAACACACCCAGCACGACCGCGGTGATACGCGAGACCCGCACCTGCTCGTCCTCGGTCACCTTGTGGGACTTGAGAACCGAGGCATAGATGTCGTGCGCGAACGACGCCGACGCCGTGATGGTCAGGCCGGCCACGACGGCGAGGATCGTCGCGAACGCCACCGCCGAGATGACCCCGAGCAGGATCACCCCGCCGAGTTCGAAGGCCAGTAGCGGGGCGGCGGAGTTCACGCCACCGGCCGCCCCGAGGATCCGGTCCGGGCCGACCAGTGCGGCCGCCCCGTAGCCGAGCACCAAGGTGAACAGGTAGAAGGCGCCGATCAGCGCGATCGCCCAGACCACCGACCGCCGAGCCTCTTTCGCGGTCGGCACGGTGTAGAAGCGCATCAGCACGTGCGGCAGTCCCGCCGTGCCGAGCACCAGCGCGAGCGCCAGCGAGATGAAGTTGATCTGCGAAGTGAGCGATCCGCCGTACTGCGCGCCCGGGGCCAGCACGTCGCGGCTGGACACGCCCTTGGTGGTGGCCCCGGAGATGGCAGACTGGGCCGAGCCGAGGATCTCGGAGAAGTTCAGCCCGAACTTGCTCAGCACCATCACGGTCATCAGGGCGGCGCCGGCGATCAGCAGAACCGCCTTGATGATCTGCACCCAGGTGGTGCCCTTCATGCCGCCGACCAGAACGTAGACGATCATCAGGATGCCGACGACGGCGATCACGATCGATTGTCCGGTCCGGCTGTTGACGTCGAGCAGCAGGGCGACCAGTCCGCCCGCCCCGGCCATCTGGGCCAGCAGGTAGAAGAGCGACACCGTCAGTGTGGAGATGGCCGCGGCCAGCCGCACCGGGCGCTGCTTGAGCCGGAAGCTCAGCACGTCGGCCATGGTGAATTTGCCGGTGTTGCGCAGTAATTCGGCCACCAGCAGCAGGGCGACCAGCCAGGCCACCAGGAAACCGATCGAGTAGAGGAAGCCGTCGTAGCCGTAGACGGCGATGGCGCCGGCGATGCCGAGGAAGCTGGCCGCCGACAGGTAGTCGCCGGCGATGGCGATGCCGTTCTGCGGGCCGGAGAAGCCGCGGCCGCCGGTGAAGAACTCGTCGGCGGTGGCGTTGCGCTTGCTGGCCTTGATCACGACGATCATCGTGACGACGACGAAGAGGCTGAAGATGCCGATGTTGGCGACCGGGTTGCCGACGGTCTCGGCGGCGAGCGTTGTGACTGTCATCGGGTGCCTTCCAGTTCTTCGCGGATGGCGGTGGCCCGCGGGTCGAGCTCCTTGTTGGCGAAGCGGACGTACAGCCCGGTGATGAGGAACGTGGTGAGGAACTGGCCCAGCCCGATCAGCAGGCCGACGTTGACGTTGCCGAACACCCGGATGGCCATGAAGTCGTGGGCGAACGCGCCGAGAGCGACGTAGAGGCCATACCAGACCAGGAAGAACGCGGTCATCGGAAAGACGAAGCGGCGCAGGCGGGTACGCAGCTCCTGGAACTCAGGACTGGCCTGCATGGCGAGGAACTGTTCCCCGGTGGGGGCAGCCCTCTCGGGAAGGTCGGTTTCGGTCACCCGAGGACTCCTGACAATTGGCTGTGAGAGCGGATAGCGCCTGAACCTAATTGAGAGCTGGGTCACATGGGTGGGGTATCGGGGGCGATACGCCGAATTCGGTCATCGCTGCGCCGAGCGGTCGGTCGTCGGGGCTGAGCGGCAGGCGGGATCAACCCGCGGGGACGCGCTCGACGCCGAGGCCGAGGCGCTCCGGCACATGCATACGCGCGAAGATCTGCGCGACGCCGGGAGTGGGCCGGGTGAGCAGGCTGACGACGATCATGGTGAGGAACGCGATCGGCACGCTGACCGCGGCTGGGTAGCCCACCATCACCGCGGGCCATCCGCCGAGTACGTCGTCATCGATACCACCACTGATCGCCACGAGCACCGCGCCGCCGCACACACACCCGCCCACCACGAGCCCGCACGCCGCGCCGATCGCCGTCAGGCCGCGCCACCAGATGCCGAGCACCAGCAACGGACAGAGGGTGGACGCTGCGACCGCGAAGGCCAGGCCGACGCTGCGCGACAACTCGAGTCCGGACACCATCAGCGACAACGGGATCGGGATCAGCCCACCGATTACCGCGGCGATCCGGAAGTCGCGCACCCGGCCGCGCAGCACATCGGTGGCCAGGGCGCCGGCGACGCTGATCAGCAGGCCCGAGGAGGTGGCCAGGAATGCCGCGATGGCACCCGCGGCCACCAGGGCGGCCAGCAGTTGGCCGCCGATACCGCCGACGGCCGCACCCGGGGCCAAAAGTACTGCAGCATCGGCAGTTCCGGTGATGAGCAGCTGCGGGACGTACAGCCGGGAAAACACGCCGAGCAGGATCGGGAAGAAGTAGAACACCGACAGCAAGGCCACCACCGCCAGCGCGGTACGGCGGGCGGCCCGCCCGTCGGGGTTGGTGTAGAAGCGGACCAGCACATGCGGCAGTCCCATCGTGCCCAAGAACGTGGCGACGATGATGGACAACACCTGATAGAGCGGATGTCCGCCGCCCAGACCCCCGCCCGAGGCGATCCACTCACCGCCGGTGCCCGGCGTGCCGGCCACCACGGGCGTCGCCGCGCCGGCGGCGAGCGTGAGCGTGGTGCCCGCGCCGAGAGTATGTTGCCCGGGCGCGGTGATCCTCGCGGAGTCGACATGACGGCCGTCCAGATCGCCGGACACGGTGATGCCGGCAGGTTCGATCACCTGGACCACCACTGCGGTCTCGATCTGCACGGTGGTCTGCTGTTGCACAGTGGGCGGCAGCGGGCCGCCCAATTCGCCGCGGTCGCCGATGAACAGCCCGAGTAGTGCCAGGGCGGGGACTGCGATGGCGGTGAGCTTGAGCCAGTATTGAAAGGCCTGCACGAACGTGATCGACCGCATGCCCCCGGCCACCACATTGGTGATGACGATCGCGGCGACCAGCAGCGGACCGATCCAGACCGGAACGCCCAGAAGTGTTTTCAGGGCGAGCCCGGCCCCCTGATACTGCGGGGCCAGATAGAACAGGCAGATCACCACGACAACGAGCATGGCCACCTTGCGCAGGCGGGCCGAGCCGAGCCGGAACTCGGCGAAGTCGGGGACGGTGTAGGCCCCCGAACGTCGCAGCGGAGCGGCCACGAACAACAGCACACCCAGATAACCCGCGGTGAAACCGACCGGGTACCACAGTGCGTCGGCACCGTACTTCGCGATCAACCCGGCCACCCCGAGAAATGAGGCAGCGGAGAGATATTCGCCGGAGATCGCGGCGGCATTCCACTGCGGGCCGACGCTGCGTGAGGCCACCAGGAAGTCGGAGGTGGTGCGCGACAACCGGACTCCGTACGCGCCGATGGCGATGGTGGCGACCACGGAGGCCAGCAGGGCGGCGGCGGTCAGCGGTGCCCCGGTCATGGTTCGCTGTCGACGACCCGGACGAAATCCCGTTCGCCCTGTTCGGCCAGACGCACATAGAGTCGTCCGACCCCGTACAGCAGCGGGTAGAGCAGTCCGGCCAGGATCAGCCAGTTGAGCCGGATGCCGAGTACGGTGAGCGCGGCGAACTCCGGTACGGCGGAATTGAGTAGTACCAGTGCCACCACGACCGTGACCACTACGGCGGCGAGCCGCAAGGCGAGCCCCAATTGGGTGCGCACCAGGCCACGCACGAGTGCGTCGCCCACCTGGGTCTGCTCGGCCACCTCGATGCGGGTGCGCACCATGCGGGTACCGCGGCGGTGGGCCAGCACGACGCGTTGGCGTCCGGCGGCGGGCCGCCCATTGGGTCCGGCGGCGGGCCGTCCAGAGGACCCAGGTCGCTCACTCATCGCTGCCCGCCGGTTTGAGGGAGCGCATCGGATCGCGGACCAGTCGGTCCCGCAGTTCGCGGGCCTGGCGCCGGCTCACCGGAAGCTCCACGGCGGGGGAGGTTCCGTTGGCGCGTAACCGCACCAGCACCGCGCCTTCGGCCGTACGCAGCCCGGTGACCTGTCGCAGTGACACCAGGTACGACCGGTGGATGCGCTGGAACCCGTGGTCGCGCCAGCGGGTTTCCAAGGTGCTCAACGGGATCCGCACCAGGTGGGCGCCGGTGGCCGAGTGCAGCCTCGCGTAGTCACCTTCGGCCTCGACCCAGCCGATGCTGTCGCGGGGCACCAGGTGGGTGATCCCGCCCAGTTCGGCGGGAACCACGTTCCAGTCCCGGTCCTCGGGCTGTGCCGGTTCAGTGGCCGCGGCCCTCGGCGCGGCGGACGCGACCCGGCGCACGGCTTCGTCCAGGCGGTTCTGCCGGATCGGTTTGAGCAGATAGTCGACGGCGCCGACATCGAAGGCCGCCACCGCCTTGTCCTCGTGGGCGGTCACGAACACCACGGCGGGCCGGTTCGCGTAATTGGCCAGCACCCCGGCCAATTCGATGCCCGACAGGCCGGGCATGTTGATGTCGAGGAACACCGCGTCGAAAGCCTGCTGGTTGAGTTCGCGTAGTGCCGAGGTGGCGTCGGACGCGGTATGCACCTCACCGACGTCGGGGTGCCGGCCCAGGAGGTAGGCCAACTCGTCGAGGGCGGGTGCCTCGTCGTCGACGGCGAGTACGGTCAGCTTGGTGCTCGGCGTCATGATTCGCTCGCGAGTTCGCTCATGCGAACGCACCTCCGCCGGCTCGGACCCCTGAACGGAACTTCGGCACGCGCATCACCACTTTGGTGCCAGCGCCGACCGCTGTCTCGACCACAAGACCGTAATCGTTGCCGAATGCCGCTCGCAGCCGATGGTCCACATTCGTCAGCCCGACATGTGCGGACTCCCCGGTACGGTCGGCCAGTGCGTCGCCGGGGCCGGCGCGCAGCGTGTCGGGATCGATGCCGGCACCGTCGTCCTCCACGGTGATCACGCATTCAGTGCCCGCGTCGCGGGCGATGATCTCCACCGATCCGCCGCCCTGGCCCGCCAGCCCGTGCCGCACAGCGTTTTCCACCAGCGGCTGCAGCGCCAGGAACGGCACGACGACGTTGAGTACCTCGGGGGCCACCTGAAGCCGCACCCGCAGGCTGGTGCCGAACCGGGCCCGTTCCAGCGTCAGGTAGCGGTCGATGTTGCGCAGCTCGTCGGCGAGCGTGGTGTACTGCCCGGCCGCACGGAACGAGTAGCGGGTGAAATCCGCGAATTCCAGGATCAGTTCGCGCGCCCGGTCCGGGTCGGTGCGGACGAACGAGGCAATGGTGTTGAGCGCGTTGTAGATGAAGTGCGGGCTGATCTGGGCCCGCAGCGCCAGTACCTCGGCCCGGTCCAGCCGGGCGCGTGACGCGTCGAGTTCGGCCAGCTCGAGCTGGCTGGCGGCGTAGCGCGCCACCTCGCCGACTGCGCCGAGCATGCCCGGGCCTGGGCTGGCGGGCGCCAGCACCACGAGGGCGCCGAGCACTTCGCCGCCCTCGGTCAGCAGCGGCTGCGCCACGACAGCCGTCGACCGCGCGGTGTGCAGGACCCGACGACCCGCACTGATCGACTCGCGGGCGGTGTCGGCACAGACGTCGACGGTGCCGGACTGCCAGATCGACTCGTCGTCGTGGTCGCGGGCCAGCAGTGCTGCGTCGTCGTCGAACAGGGCCAGCCCCGCGGTGCCGGTCAGCTCGCGTAGATACGGCGCCGCGGTCTGGGCGGATTCGGTGTCCAGGCCTTGTCGTAACGCGCGGGCGGCCTGCGCGGCGGTGTGCAGTGCGGCATGCACGGCGCGTTCGGTGGGGGTGGCCACCACCCGTCGGGTGCGCACCACGACGACGGCGGCGACCGCCGCCAGGATCAGCGCCAGGGCCAGCGCGACTGCCACTTCGCCGGACATCGTGCGGCCAACCTTAGATGGCTGTGCGGCGAAACCGCAGCTAGCTCAATTACTGAACGGGGCAGGTGTACTTTCGGGCCACGTCCATCACCCGCTCCTGCGCTCCGATGCCGATAACCCCTTGTGCGGACATTTCCAAACCGATGTATCCCATCAGGCCGCCGTGACACGCCTGATGAGCAACGCGCCATGCGGTGTCGGGATTCAGGTGATAGCCGTTGCGTTCCAGGCCCTGCATGTAGTTGTCGAACTCCGGTGTGCCCTGATCGGGGATCGCGTTGGCCGTGGCGGCCAAGGCAAGCGCGGTAATCACCGCTGCAAAGAAGGGTGCAACGACGCGTCTCATGTCCATCTCCTATGGGCACATCACCGGTTAACGCGTACACATTCGCACACTCCACCGACACGGACGTCAAAAACGTGGCTAGTCCTAGACTGGCGACGTGGGAAAACTGCAGCTAGTCCAAGACCCGGAGGCAGACGCCCTGCTGGAGTCCAACCCGTTCGCGCTCTTGGTCGGGATGTTGTTGGATCAGCAGATTCCGATGGAGACGGCATTCGCCGGACCCAAGAAGATCGCCGACCGCCTCGGTGGCGTCGACGCCCGCGAGATCGCCGACTACAACCCGGACGAGTTCATCGCACTGGTGTCGCAAACCCCTGCCATTCACCGGTTTCCGGGGTCGATGGGCAAGCGGGTACAGGACCTCGCGCGGGCCATCGTCGACGAGTACGACGGCGACGTGACCGCACTGTGGACCGGCGGCGACCCCGACGGCAAAGAGGTGTTGCGGCGGCTCAAGCAGCTGCCCGGGTTCGGTGACCAGAAAGCCCGGATCTTCTTGGCGCTGTTGGGTAAGCAGTACGGCGTGACGCCGAAGGGCTGGCGTGAGGCGGCGGGCGATTACGGCACGGCCGGCAGCTTCATGTCGGTGGCCGACGTGGTCGATCCCGGGTCGCTGCAGAAGGTCCGCACCTACAAGAAGCAGATGAAGGCCGCCGCGAAGGAAGCCAAGGCCAAGAGCTGATGTCTGCGCCGAGCGTGCGCTGAGATCGCGTTTCGCGGCGGAATCGCGATCTGGGTGCACACTCGGGGTTGAAAGCTCGACTACCTATGCAATGGTGAACATATGGCGAAGACACATCTGAACTGCCCGTGTGGAGAAGCGATCAGCGGGACCGATGAGGACGACCTGGTCGAGAAGGCTCAGGCGCATCTGGCTCAGCAGCACCCCGGGCGTGAGTACGACCGCGAAATGATCCTCTTCATGGCCTACTGAGGCCTCCAGACTCAACCGAAAACAGCCCCCGACAAAATTCCCGGTCGCCAGCCACGAGGCAAGCGACCGGGAATTTCGTTTCCCCATTCATATGGTGTGGTCAGGGCACCACCGTGGATCCGATGGTGGGCATGAACTGGCACTGCTTCTCAGTGGTGGTGACCTGGCCGAAGACCGTCGTCATGATGCTGCCCGATCCGGTGTCGGCGATCGCGGTCAGCGTGGTCGGTCCTTCGGGGTTGATGTCCGAGCGCGGCTGCAGCGTCACACTGCCGGACTTGCCGGTCGTCAGGTTCACCCACGTGGCGTTCAGCGGCAGCTTCTGCTCGGCGGCCGGGCCCGGGGTACCGATCGCGGTGAACACGTATGCGGTCTGACCGGCCTTCGGGCCGGGCAGCGGGATCGTGGCCGGGCCGGCCACCGAGATCGCCGTCGCCAGAACGTTTCCGCCGTCCTTGAGGCAGCCATTGCTGATCGACGGGTACATGAAGTCCTGCGTCGTCGGCGTGTCGGGCCCGAAGCCCGGGGCGGGAGCCGGGGCGCCCGCCGGGGCGGCTTCAGGCGCGGGTACGGGTGCCGGTGCAGGCGCCGCGTCAGGTGCGGGCGCGGGAATGGTGGCCGCGACCGGGACTGCCCCCGGAGCCGGCGCGGGCGCGGGCGCAGCTTCAGGAGCCGGTGCCGCTGCCTGTGCCGCCGGGGCAGCGGGTGCCGGAGCGGGAGCGGGCGCGGCCTCGGGCGCTGGAGCGGGTGCCGGTGCGGGCAGCGCCTCAGGGGCCGGCCCGGCCGCGTGGGCCGGGTCGACACCCATCGGCAGGTGAGCGTCGCCGCCGGCACCCAGAGCAGGAACATGCTCGGGTGCGGCGACGGGCTGGGCCGCGAAATGGTTGACCGCCGTGGCGACATTGCGGGATTCAGCCGACTCCGACTTGTTGGCAGCGAACGCCTGCGCGGCCGCCATCAACAGTTGCACGGCGCCCCCGGGATCGGCTGCGGCCTGCTGGATGATCGGACTGAGATTCTCCATCGCCGGCAGACCGGGTGCCTGTACCGCGTCGATCGGCAGCGGTGCCGGATCGGCGTTCGCTACGGCGCTGCTGAACAGCAACAGGGTGGTGGACCCGATCGCGGCGGCGGTGCCGAACATCGTTTTCAGAGACATACGCGGTGACATGGCTTTCCCAATCGTTTTCGGGCGGTCAGACCAGTTCGGAGATCAGGGCAGGCCGGCGGTCAGCAGCGGAGCCAGTGCCGCGACCTCCGGGTTGAAAGCAGCCGGAGCGGCGGCGGCCGGAGCCGCAACCGCCGGAGCTGCCGCCGCTGCCGGGGCCAACGGGGATGCCGCGGCAGGCAGGGCCGTCTGAGCGGCAACCGGAGCCAGCGAGGCCAGATCACCCGGGATGTTCACCTTTTGAGGCAGGGGGATCGGCATCCCGGGCACCTGCGGGATGGTCAGTTCGGCCGAGGGGATCAGGGATGCCGGGCCGGAGACCGGAGCAGTCGCAGCCGGAACTGCCGGCGTCGCGGCCGGTGCGGTGGGCAAGCCCGGCATCAGCGATCCCAGGGGTGCATTGGCGGCGGCCGGTGAGACGGCCGTAGGTGCCTGCGGCAGCGTCACCGAGGCGGTGGCCCCCGGAGCCGGAGCCGGTGCCGCGGCAGGGGTACCGGTCAGGGCCTGGCTCACCCCCTGCAGCAGTTGCGGCGCGGCGGCCGGCACGCCGGCGAGTTGGTTGACGATCGGCAGGTTCGGCGCCGGGACCGGGGCCGGGGCCACTGGTTCGGCGTTCGCTGAGGCGCTCAGGGCCAACGCGACCGGGACTGCGCCGGCGGCCGCGATCATGCTGGTGGAAAGTGCTTTCCAGGTGAAGATCATGGTTCTCCCAATCGGTTGCTTGCACGTCTGAAGGGAAAACTAGCGAGTTACTGATGGGACTCAAGTGACACGTGTGGCGGTTATTCAACCGTTACTGCTCCGGCCGAATTCGTTATCTCGCAGTGCCTTGAGCGTGACGCGTCGGGAGCGGGAACCTCCCCCTCGGGGATTGTCACGCTGGAGTGGCGCCCGCCGCCGGGAGCCACTCCAGCGTGACAATCGGCGCCAGGCCGTGGGCCGTCCGTCACTCCAGCGTGACTCTCGGCGGCGAGAGCCACGCTGGCGTGACAAACCGCCGACGAGACGAACCGGGCGGGTCGCTAAAGTCGTGTCCGTTAACACCGAACCGGCCACCCACGTCTCAGCAACCGCGCGGCTCTACCGTCTGGCGCCTGTGTTGCTGGTCCTCAGCATTGCGGCGCGCCTGGCCTGGACGTATCTCGTTCCCAACGGCGCGAACTTCGTCGACCTGCACGTCTATGTCGGTGGCGCCGCCACGCTCGACGGTCACGCGGGCGCGCTCTATGACTACGTCTACGCGGACCAGACACCGGATTTCCCACTGCCTTTCACCTATCCGCCGTTCGCCGCGGTGGTGTTCTATCCGCTGCACCTGCTGCCCTTCGGGCTGGTGGCGTTCTGTTGGCAGGTCGGCATCATCGCCGCGCTGTACGGCGTGGTGCGGATCAGTCAGCTGTTGCTCGGCGGCCCGGCGCCCCGGCGTGTCGCGATGTTGTGGACGGCAGTCGGCATCTGGACCGAGCCCCTGCGCAGCACGTTCGACTATGGGCAGGTGAATGTCGTCCTGGTGCTGGCGGTGCTCTACGCCGTCTACAGCAACCGCTGGTGGCTGTCGGGGCTGTTGGTCGGCCTGGCCGCCGGGGTGAAACTGACGCCCGCGGTCTCGGGGCTCTATTTCCTCGGTGCCCGCCGGTGGGGCGCTGCGGTGTTCTCGGCCGTGGTGTTCTTCGGCACGGTGGCGTTCTCAGTGCTGGTGATCGGTGATGAGGCGCGCCGGTACTTCACCGAACTTCTCGGTGACGCGAGTCGGATCGGACCCATCGGAACGTCGTTCAACCAGTCCTGGCGGGGCGGGATCTCCCGGATCCTCGGCCATGACGCGGGATACGGCCCGGCCGTACTGCTCGGTATCGCCGTCACCGCGGTCCTTGCGGTGCTGGCCTGGCGAGCCATCGGCGGCAGCGCCGACCGGCTGGGTGCGATCGTGATCGTGAGCCTGTTCGGGTTGCTGCTTTCGCCGATTTCGTGGACGCACCACTGGGTCTGGTTGATTCCGCTGATGATCTGGTTGCTGCACGGGCCGCTGGCGAACCGGCTGGGCGCGCGGGTGCTGGGCTGGGGTTGGCTGGCGCTCACCCTGGTCGGCGTGCCGTGGTTGCTCAGCTTCGCCCAGCCGACGATCTGGGAGATCGGTCGGCCCTGGTATCTGGCCTGGGCCGGGCTGGTCTACATCGTCGCGACGCTGGCGACGCTGGCCTGGATCGCGACGACTGCGCCCAGCGCGCCTAGCCCGGCTGGTCGGCCAGAATCCGGTTGATCTCCGTTGCCATCTGGATGTCCTTCTCGGTGATCCCGCCGGCGGAATGCGTCACCAACGCGAATGTGACGGTGCGCCAGCGGATGTCGATATCGGGATGATGGTCTTTTTCCTCGGCGAATTCGGCGACGCGGCGCACCGCGTCGATGCCGTCGAGGAACGTCGGGAATTTGGTGGACCTGCGCAGGGCGCCCGCCGCGCGTTCCCAGCCCGGCAGATCGGGCAGTGCGGCGTCGACCTGATCGTTCGATAACACGGCCATACCCGACGGTATACCGTCGGGCGCGATGGATGAGCAGATCGTCGTGGCCGGTGCCCTGTTCTCCGAGGCCGGGCTGTTGGTCGCCCAACGGCAACGGCCGCCGGAGCTAGCGGGATTGTGGGAACTGCCCGGTGGCAAGGTGGCCGCCGGCGAGAGCGACGCCGACGCGCTCGCGCGCGAATTGCGTGAGGAACTGGGCGTCGAGGTGAGTGTCGGTGCCCGTCTCGGAGTGGATGTTGCTCTCAAGGCGGGCATGACCCTGCGCGCCTATCGGGCGACGCTGACTGCGGGCAGCCCACAACCGCACGATCACCGGGCGTTGCGCTGGGTCACCGCCGACGAACTCGACGAGCTGCCATGGGTACCCGCCGATCGGGCCTGGCTTGCGGATCTGACCGCAGCGCTCTCCGCCGAGAAGACGTGAAAGTACCTGAAACGGCCATATTTCGGGTACTTCCGCGTCTGCTCGCGCAATAAAGCGTCACCGCGCAAGGGGATTTATTTCGGCATACCGATGTTGCGGATTACATTTCCATGAAACCACCCGCAACGTTTCCGGGAAAATGACGCGACCGTGCCGAACATGATGTTTTGCTGTTCGGGTGACCACGGCAAGTACGCCGTACCTGGGCCAAGGGCAGGGCATGAATCTTGTGCTGGCCACCTGGGTCTCGGCCATCAATTTCTGGGCCTGGAACATGATCGGCCCACTCTCCACTACTTACGCCGGCGACATGAAGCTCAGTGCCACGCAGGCTTCGATGCTTGTCGCCACGCCGATACTGGTCGGATCGCTCGGGCGCATAGCGGTCGGCGCACTGACCGACAGGTACGGCGGTCGCACCATGTTCCTCGCGGTGACGCTGGCTTCGATCGTGCCGGTGTTGGCGGTCGGGGCGGCGGGTGAGGCCCGGTCTTATCCGATGTTGTTGGTGTGCGGATTCTTCCTGGGAATCGCGGGCACCATATTCGCGGTCGGAATCCCGTTCGCCAACAATTGGTACGAGCCGTCCCGGCGCGGATATGCCACCGGCGTCTTCGGTATGGGGATGGTCGGCACAGCGCTGTCGGCATTCTTCACGCCGCGATTTGTCCGGTGGTTCGGACTGTTCCCGACGCATCTCATCATCGCGGCGGCCCTGGCACTGACGGCGGTGTTGTGCATTGTGGTGATGCGCAATTCACCGGCATTCCAGCCGAACACCGACCCGGTGCTGCCGAAGCTCAAGTCGGCGCTGAAACTTCCGGTGACGTGGGAGATGTCGTTCCTGTACGCGGTGGTCTTCGGTGGGTTCGTCGCATTCAGCAACTACCTGCCCACCTACATCAAGAACGTGTACGAGTTCTCCTCTGTCGAAGCAGGTTCCCGCACAGCGGGCTTCGCACTGGCCGCGGTGCTGGCCCGGCCGATCGGCGGTGCGCTCTCGGATCGAATACCGCCCAAGTACGTCGTGCTCACGTCCTTCGCCGGAACCGCGGTACTCGCCTTCATCGCGATGTTCCAGCCGCCCCCGGACGTGTGGTCGGCGGCGACCTTCATCGCCCTGGCGATCTTCCTGGGCATCGGTACCGGCGGCGTGTTCGCCTGGGTGGCGCGGCGTTCACCGGCCAAGGAGGTGGGCTCGGTCACCGGAATCGTGGCCGCCGCAGGTGGTTTGGGCGGCTACTTCCCGCCGCTGGTGATGGGCGCTACGTACGACGCGGTGGATCACGACTACTCCGTCGGGCTTGTGCTGTTGGTGGCGACGGCGTTGGTGGCGTTCGGCTACACCGCTCTACGACTGCACGCCCACGAACCTCAGCAGGCCAAGGAGGCCCATTGATGAGCAAGCCCCACGTCGGCGGATCGATCGAGGAATTGCTCGAGCGCAGTGGGAGGTTTTTCACCGCCGGTGAGTTCTCCGATGACCTGCGTACGGTCACACGCCAGGGGGGCCGTCAGGGCGACGTGTTCTACCGCGACCGGTGGAGCCACGACAAGGTGGTGCGCTCCACCCACGGGGTCAACTGCACCGGTTCCTGCTCCTGGAAGATTTATGTCAAGGACGGGATCATCACCTGGGAAACCCAGGAGACCGACTACCCGTCGGTGGGGGCGGACCGACCCGAGTACGAGCCACGCGGATGCCCGCGCGGTGCGGCGTTCTCCTGGTACACCTACTCGCCGACGCGGGTGCGGTACCCGTACGCACGTGGCGTACTGGTGGAGATGTATCGGGAAGCCAAGGCGCGCCTGAAGGATCCGGTGCTGGCCTGGGCCGACATTCAGGGCGATCCGGAACGCCGCAAGCGGTATCACCGGGCGCGCGGTAAAGGCGGCCTGGTCCGGGTCAGCTGGACCGAGGCCACCGAGATGATCGCCGCCGCGCATGTGCACACGATCAAGACCTACGGGCCGGACCGGGTGGCGGGTTTCTCGCCGATCCCGGCGATGTCGATGGTGTCGTTCGCGGCCGGATCCCGGTTCGTGGAGCTCATCGGCGGGGTGATGACGTCGTTCTACGACTGGTACGCCGATCTGCCGGTGGCCTCCCCGCAGGTGTTCGGCGATCAGACCGATGTGCCGGAGTCGGGCGATTGGTGGGACGCGTCGTATCTGATGATGTGGGGCTCGAACGTCCCGGTGACGCGTACGCCCGATGCGCACTGGATGGCCGAGGTCCGCTACCGCGGAACCAAAGTGGTGACGGTCAGCCCGGATTACGCCGACAACACCAAGTTCGCCGACGAGTGGATGCCGTGCGCGGCGGGCACCGACGGGGCGCTGGCAATGGCGATGGGCCACGTCATCCTCGACGAATGCTTTGTGCAGAACCGGATTCCCTATTTCGTCGACTACGTCCGCAAGTTCACCGATCTGCCGTTCCTGGTCAAGCTCGAAGAGCGCGACGGTGTGCTTGTTCCCGGGAAGAACCTCACCGCAGCAGATCTCGGCGGCCCGACCGCGGAGCAGGAGAACGCGGCGTTCAAGCCGGTGCTGCTCGACGGTGCGAGCAACAGTGTCGCGGTCCCGCAGGGCTCGCTCGGGTTCCGGTACGGCGCCGATGGTGTCGGCAAGTGGAATCTCGATCTGGAGGACCTGGTTCCCGCGCTGACGGTGTCGGGGGACATCTTCGAGACCGCCGAGATCACGTTGCCGCGTTTCGACACCGTCGACGGCAGCGGCGCGACCATGCAGCGCGGGGTGCCGGTCCGACGGGTCGGTGAGCACCTGGTGTGCACGGTGTTCGACCTTATGCTGGCCCAGTACGGCGTGCATCGGCCCGGACTGCCCGGTGAGTGGCCCACCGGATACGACGACGCCACCCAGCCGTACACCCCGGCCTGGCAGGAGCAGATCACCGGGGTATCGGCGGGCCAGGCCATCCGGGTGGCCCGCGAATTCGCCCGCAATGCAGAGGAATCCGGCGGCCGGTCGATGATCATCATGGGCGCCGGCATCTGCCAGTGGTTCCACGGCGATGCCACCTACCGGGCCGTACTGGCGCTGTTGCTGCTCACCGGTTCGATGGGCCGTAACGGCGGCGGCTGGGCGCACTACGTGGGTCAGGAGAAATGCCGCCCGGTGACCGGATGGGCCGCGATGGCGATGGGCACCGACTGGTCGCGCCCACCGCGGCAGATGGCGGGCACGTCGTACTGGTATGCCCATACCGACCAGTGGCGCTACGACGGCTATCGTGCCGACGCTCTATCCAGTCCGGTCGGGCGGGGAAGGTTCCGCGACAAGCACACCATGGACGTACTGAGCTCGGCGGTGGCCATGGGGTGGACACCGTTTTTCCCGCAGTTCGACCGCTCGAGTCTGGACGTGGTCGACGAGGCGAAGGCGGCCGGCCGAGAGGTGCCGGAATATGTCGCCGAGCAGTTGGCAAGTGGCGAGCTGAAACTCTCGGTCACCGACCCGGACAATCCGGTGAACTGGCCGCGCGTGCTCAATGTCTGGCGGGCCAACCTGCTGGGCTCGTCCAGCAAGGGCAACGAGTACTTCCTGCGGCACCTGCTGGGCACGACCTCGAACGTGCAGGCCGAGCCCACCGGAGAGGACCTGCGGCCCAAGGACGTCGCCTGGACCGAGGATGTCCCGGAGGGAAAGCTCGACCTGCTGATGTCGATCGACTTCCGCATGACGTCGACGACACTGCTCTCCGATGTGGTGCTGCCCGCGGCGACCTGGTACGAGAAGTCCGACCTGTCCAGCACCGATATGCACCCGTATATCCATGCCTTCAGTCCGGCGGTCGATCCGCCGTGGGAAACCCGCTCGGATTTCGAGGCTTTCGGTGCGATCGCCCGGACCTTCAGCGCGCTCGCCGCCCGGCACCTCGGTACCCGTACAGACGTGGTGATGGGCACACTGCAGCACGACACCCCGGGTGCGATGGCGTATCCGGGTGGCACCGAACATGATTGGCGGGTCACCGGTGAGACGCCGGTGCCGGGCAAGACGATGGGTCCGCTGGCCGTCGTCGAGCGCGACTACACGGCGATCGCCGAGAAATGGGCAACACTGGGCCCGCTGGTCGAGAGCCTGGGCCTGACCACCAAGGGCGTCACCACCCATCCCGACCAGGAGGTGGCCGAACTCGCCGCGAAGTTCGGGGTGATGGATTCGGGTGCCGGCCAGGGCCGTCCGGCGATCACCACGGCCGAGCGGATGTCCGATGTGATCCTTGCGCTGTCGGGCACGTCCAACGGCCGGCTCGCGGTGGAAGGCTTCCGGGAACTCGAACGACGCACCGGTCGCAAGCTCATTCACCTGGCCATCGGCAACGAGGAACGTCGGATCACCTACGCCGACACCCAGGCCAGACCGGTCCCGGTGATCACCAGCCCCGAGTGGTCGGGCAGTGAGACCGGCGGCAGGCGCTACGCGCCGTTCACGGTGAACATCGAGGAGCTCAAGCCCTTCCACACCCTCACCGGCCGAATGCATTTCTATGTCGACCACGACTGGTTGGAGGAACTCGGCGAACAGTTGCCGATCTACCGGCCACCGTTGGACATGGCGCGGCTGTTCGGTGAATCGAAGCTGGGCCGCGACGGCATCGGGCTCACTGTGCGGTACCTGACCCCGCACTCCAAGTGGTCGATCCACTCGGAATACCAGGACAACCTGTTCATGCTGTCGCTGTCGCGTGGCGGCCCCACCATGTGGATGAGCCCGTTGGACGCCGCGAAGATCGAAGTGAAGGACAACGATTGGATCGAGGCGGTGAACCGCAACGGGGTGCTGGTCTGCCGCGCCGTGGTCAGCCACCGCATGCCCGAAGGGGTGGTGTACGTCTACCACGCCCAGGAACGGACCATCGACGTACCGCTGAGCGAAACCACCGGAACCCGCGGCGGTATCCACAACTCACTGACCCGGCTGTTGGTCAAGCCCAGCCATCTTGCCGGCGGGTACGCCCAGCACTCGTTCGCCTGGAACTATCTCGGCCCCACCGGAAATCAGCGTGACGAAGTGACGGTGGTCCGCCGCCGCTCGCAGGAGGTGAAGTACCAGTGAAGGTCATGGCCCAGATGGCGATGGTGATGAACCTCGACAAGTGCATCGGGTGTCAAACGTGTTCGGTGACGTGCAAACAGGCCTGGACGAACCGGGCCGGCACCGAGTACGTCTGGTTCAACAATGTCGAAACCCGTCCCGGGCAGGGTTACCCGCGCACCTATCAGGATCAGGAGAAGTGGCGCGGGGGGTGGAAGCTGGACCGGCGCGGCCGGCTGCGGCTGCGTGACGGCGGTCGGCTGGCCAAGCTGGCCAGGATCTTCGCGAACCCGAAGTTGCCGTCGATCGACGACTATTACGAGCCGTGGACCTACGACTACGAGAACCTGACCTCGGCGCCGCTGGGTGAGCACATCCCGACCGCGCCGCCACGCAGCCTGATCACCGGCAAGCCGATGAAGGTGTCGTGGTCGGCGAACTGGGACGACGACCTGGCCGGGTCGCCGGAGATCGTGCCAGGGGATCCGGTCCTCAAACAGGTCAGCGAGCAGATCAAGCTCGAGCTTGAGCAGACCTTCATGTTCTATCTGCCCCGGATCTGCGAGCACTGCCTGAACCCGGCGTGTGTGGCGTCTTGCCCGTCGGGCGCGATGTACAAGCGTTCCGAGGACGGCATCGTGCTGGTCGATCAGGACCGTTGCCGCGGCTGGCGCATGTGTGTGTCCGGATGTCCTTACAAGAAGGTGTATTTCAACCACAAGACCGGCAAGGCCGAGAAGTGCACGCTGTGCTACCCGCGGATCGAGGTCGGGTTGCCCACGGTGTGCTCCGAGACCTGCGTGGGCCGGTTGCGCTACCTCGGTCTGGTGCTCTACGACGTCGACCGGGTGCTCGAAGCGGCGTCGGTGCCCGACGACAAGGACCTCTACGAAGCGCAGCGGCAGATCCTGCTCGACCCGACCGATCCCGAGGTGATCGCCGGCGCGCGTGCCGAAGGCATCTCCGACGAGTGGATCGAAGCCGCTCAACGCTCCCCGGTGTACAAGCTCATCCACACCTATGGTGTTGCGCTGCCGCTGCATCCGGAATTCCGGACGGTTCCGATGGTGTGGTACATCCCGCCGCTGTCGCCGGTGGTCGACGCGGTCAGCCGCGACGGGCACGACGGCGAGGATGTCGGCAACCTGTTCGGGGCCCTGGAGGCGCTACGCATACCGATCGAGTATCTGGCCGGGTTGTTCACCGCGGGAGACACCGCGGTCGTCGAGGGAGTGCTGCGCCGTCTGGCGGCGATGCGCTCCTACATGCGTGACATCAACCTCGGGCGCGACACCCAGCCGCACATCCCGGCCGCGGTGGGGATGACCGAGGAACAGATGTACGAGATGTACCGGCTACTGGCGCTCGCGAAATACGAGGAGCGTTACGTCATTCCGACCGCGTACAGCACCGAGGGCATACCTGGGACGGAGGAGCCCGGTTGCTCACTGTCCTTCGAAGGCGGGCCCGGAATGTACGAGTCGGGTCCTTTCGGCGAGGCCAGCGGTGGGCCGGTACCGGTGGCGGTGGAGACGTTCCACGCGTTGCAACACCGGCAGACCAGCGACGGCATGGCCGCCAACGCCGACCGTCCCTCGCGCGTCAATCTGCTCAACTGGGACGGCAGGGGAGTGCCGTCCGGGATGTTCCCAGGTGGTGATCGGTGATGAAGCGTCGCAACCGAACCCGCGACAACGCGATGCAGGACCGGCTGGTGTGGCAGGCGGCGTCGCTGATGCTGGCCTACCCGGACGACGGGCATAGCGACCGGCTGCATGCCGCGGCACGCCTGCTGGACCACGTCACCGGTGACGCCAGGGCGCTGCTCGGCGAAACCGTTGTCGGGTTGAGCCTGCGCCCCACCATGGAGCTGCAGCAGGAGTACGTCGACACCTTCGACCTGCAGAAGCGGTGCACCATGCTGCTGACGTACTGGACGTCCGGCGATACCCGTAACCGGGGAGCCGACATGGTCGAATTCACCCAGACCTACCGGGCCGCGGGCGTCGAGATCCCGAAAGGCGAGGCGCCCGACCATCTTCCGGTGGTGCTGGAATTCGCGGCCACTGTCGACCCGGAGGCGGGGCGACGGCTGCTCGCCAAGTACCGGGTACCGATCGGTGTGGTTGCGCGCGCGTTGGCCGACGCAGGATCACCGTACTCACCGGTTGTCGCAGCAGTGGCCGGAACCCTGCCGTCGCTGGCGTCGGTCGATGACGTGTCGCGTCTGATGATGTCGGGACCGCCGGCGGAATCGGTGGGACTGCAGCCATTTCAGCTGACCGTTCCGCCCCGCCGGGTACAGGAGGTGCGCTGATGTCGGGCTGGGAGATCTTCTGGGATGTGGTGCCGTATGTGACCTTGGCGATGGTGGCCGTGGGCACCTGGTGGCGGTACCGCTATGACAAGTTCGGCTGGACCACTCGCTCGTCCCAGCTCTATGAGTCACGGTTGTTGCGCATCGCCAGCCCGATGTTCCACTTCGGAATGCTGGTGGTGTTCATCGGACACGTCATCGGCCTGTTCATCCCCGAATCGTGGATGGACCTGGTGATGAGTGACCACATCTATCACCTGCAGGCGGTGATCCTCGGCGGGATCGCGGGCATCGCGGCCCTGGTCGGCATCGCCCTGCTGATCTACCGCCGCCGCGCCACCGGCCCGGTGTTCATGGCGACCACCGTCAACGACAAGACGATGTATGTGGTCCTGGTGGCCGCGATGGTGGCCGGGTTCGCCTGTACGGCGATCGGGGCGACGCCCGAGGGCGCCGAGCACGACTACCGCGAGACCGTGTCGCCGTGGTTCCGCTCGATCTGGATCTTCCAGCCCCGCGGCGATCTGATGGTCCAGGCGCCGGTGTACTTCCACATCCACGTGATGATCGCGCTCGTGCTGTTCTGCCTGTGGCCGTTCACCCGGCTGGTTCACGTCTTCAGCGCGCCGATCGGCTACCTGTTCCGGCCCTACGTCGTGTACCGCAGCCGCGATGTCGCCAAGGAGAGTGAACTGGTCGGGTCCCGCCCGCAGCGTCGGGGTTGGTGAGCGGCCTCAGTATTCGACGATGGGTGTTTGTTTCGTATCGTCGAGAAATCTCGCCAGCAGGCGATCGAGTTCTTGCAGGTCGGCCGCGCTCCAGTCCGACAATGCGCGTGCCAGGTGCTCCCGTCGCAGGTCCTGCAGTGCGGTGGCGGCCTTCTTTCCGGCGTCGGTGACGGTGACGATGGAGATGCGCCCGTCGTCGAGATCGGCGTGCCGGGTGATGAGTCCCGCTTTGACGAGAGCCTGCACGCGGCGGGTGGTCATGCCGACGTCCATGTGGGCCATCTTCGCGAGCCGGCCGGTGGGCTGTGGGCCCTCGTCGATCAGGACGCGCAACAGAGCGTAGGACGGCTGCGACAGTTCGGCATCGGCAGTGGTGGCTTGTCGCTTGAACGCCGACCTGCTGAGATTCAGCCGGACTATGCGCGCCAGCGTGGCACTGATGGAGTCCACCGAGTCCATCTTGCGCTTCGCCGGCACGTCAGCTCCGATCGGTATGTCTGGGCTTGCTCTCGTCAATCTGTACCAAGGCTACCCAGGTCGCGAGCGGCCCGGATGTCGCTGACGCAGGTCGCGAGGCCGTCGTCGTCACCGGCACCAACGGGTGGGAGGACGACGCCGTCGGCAAGGCCCGCATACTTCGCCCGCAGCAGCGCGGGAAGTTCGTCGTATCGCCCGACGGTCACGAGTTCGTCGAGCAGGTCGTCGTTCAGCACGGACGAAAGGTCCTCCCATCGCTGCTGTTTCGTGAGAACCCGGAGGTCGTCTGCGAGCTCGGTCCATCCACGTCGTCTGAGTGCGGTCGCGTAGGAAGGAGTCGAGAGCAGGAAGGCCAGCATGCGACGTTGACGTTCGCGTTCCTGGCTGACGATGTGATCCGTCGGGCCGGTGGCGATCGCGGTCGAGGCGATGACGTGGGGATCTTCGTCGCGCCCCGACGACTGGGCGCCCCGGGCCAGGGCAGGCCGCACCACGTCGCGCAGGAACTGGGGGTCTGAGTTCGTGGAGTGGGTGACGACGCCGTAGGCGCTGCGTCCGGCGAGCTCGCACATTCCGGCGTTGACCGCGCCGAGCCAGATCCTGGGCGGGTCAATGTCTTTCGGGCCTGGATTGAAGTAGGGCTGCAGGCGGGTGATCCGGTAGGTATCGCCTTCGTGGTTGACGGGTTCCCCGGTCCGGAAGGCGGCGAAGATGGCGTTCAGGGCCGCGATGTAGTCGGCCATCCGTGCGCGGGGTTCGCTCCAGGGCATTCCGAATCGACCTTCGATGTTCTGCCTGACCTGGGTGCCCAGTCCCAACTCGAAACGGCCCTCGGACAAGACCGCCAGATCCCACGCGGTGTAGGCCATGAGCATGGGGCTGCGGACGAACGCCAGGGTCACCGCGGTTCGGATGATCAGCCTCTCGGTGCGTTCGACGGCCAGCAACGCCGCCGCCAGCGAGTCATGGATCGTCTCGGCGATGTGCAAGCCGTCGAAGCCGAGGTGCTCGATTCGCTCGGCGTAGGCGGCGACCTGTGCCAGTGGCATGTCCGGCGCCACTGCAGCGAAAACCTTCATGGCAAGACACCGTAATTCCGTGTAGTTGACTATGTCAAATGATTGACTTAGTCAACTAATTAGGTTTACGTTGCAGTCGGCCCGTTCCCAATCGCTTTGTCCAAGGAGAGCCGATGGCCGGCATGCGTTTCTACTTCGACTGGTCCAACTACTTCACGATGGCGCGGTTGCTGCGCAGCGATCCGACGCAGCGCAACCACCGTGCCCGGTATCTACGGTTCGTGCTGGGTGTCCCGGTGATCGCCGGTATTCACGCGCTGTGTTTCGCGCTCGATCCCTTGCTGTTCCCGACGCTGCGCCGCACCGAAGTGTGCAAACCCACGTTCTGTATCGGGCACGCGCGCAGCGGCACCACCTACCTGCACCGCTTGATGGCCGAAGATCCGCAGTTCAGCTATGCCCTCATGTACGAGCTGTTCTTTCCGTCGCTGCTGCAGAAGAAGCTGCTGCGCCTGATGTTCCGGATCGACGGGGCGACGGGCGGAGGTCTGCGGCGCCGGCTCGACGAGGTTGAAGAACGAGCCTTCGCTCCCACTGACGACATCCACAAGACAGGATTCTTTGTTCCCGAGGAGGACGACGCACTGCTCACGTGGTCGCTGAGCTCCGGCTTCTGGATCGTGGCATTTCCCTACATGGGGGAGCTGGACTTCTATCACGTCGACCGCTGGCCAGTGCGGAAGCGGCGGCGGATGATGGCCTTCTACAAGGAATGTGTGCGGCGCCAGCTCGCGCTCAACGGCGGAGGCACACACCTGAGCAAGAACCCCACGTTCTGTGGCCGGGTGGAAACGCTGATCGAGACCTTTCCGGACGCGAGAATTGTTGTGCCGATGCGTAACCCGTACAAGACGATACCGAGCCTACTCAAGCTGATGAAAACCGAGTGGTCGCTACGGGGCCGCGACGAGCAACTGGTCCTGAACTCGCTGCGGGTCCTGGCCGACCAGTCGGTGGACACCTATACGCATCCGCTCGAGGTGCTCAGCCAGCATCCCGAGATCTATTCCAGCGTAGTCGATTATCGCGAGCTGGTCGGATCGCCGGCGAGCACGATGAGACGAATCTATGACGATCTCGGGCTCGACATAGGGCCGGAGGCGAAGCGCGCTTTCGCCGCAGCCGAGGCCCGCGGCGGCCATGAGACCGCGCATCGCTACAGCCTGGCCGAGTTCGGTCTCGATCCGCGCGAGATCCAGATCCGGCTGGCCGACCTGTTCGACCAATACCAGTGGGATATCGAGGGAAAAGAAGCACATGTCAACTGAATCAGGGCAACTCGTGCTGGAAGCGGCATGGACGGACATGATCGCAGCGCTCAACCGGGCGCGCGAAGCGGTCGTTTCCGCGGACCTGCACGCCCCTGAGGTGACCGCGCTAGGAATCGCCGAAGGTCATCGATACCTGATGGGTTTCGCGTTCAGTGCGATCGAGCGGGCGTTCTGCGAGGATCCCGACTTCCCGTACTTCCGGCGCGCGATCCAACCGATCGACAAGGCCACCATCGACAACGCGGACGCCCTGTACCTGTCGGCGCACATCGACGGCGCCCGCAGCTACCGGATACGGGGCCGGCTGGCCGATCGTGCGAAGCCGCCGCAGTACATGATCTTCGAGGCTCACACGGTGTATGCCGGCGATACCGGCAGCCTTGCTGAACTGGGCCCGGGCGGCCGGGTTGTGACCGGAATCCTCGATGCATCGGATCTGCTCGTCGACGACGACGACGGTTTCGAGATTCTCCTGGCTCCACAGCGGCCCGACGGTCATACGGGCAACTTCCTGTGCACCGCAGCCGCGGACGGGCCCAGTGCTCGATACGTCATCGCCCGCATGCTCTTTCACGACTGGGAGAACGAGGCGTCGCCGGACCTTCACATCGCCCAGATCGGGAAAGAAGGATTACCTTCGGGGCCCATCAACCCCGAAACGGCCGCGGCGAATCTGCGCCGGGTCGGCGAGCTCGTCGAGAACCAGATGAGGTTCTGGAACGAGTTCTACGACGTCGTGCTCGAGTCCAACGGAGACAAGAACGGTGACGGCGTCACCTTCATGCCCCGCAACGCACTCAATACGCCGATGGCCGCCAATCTCGCGACCGGCGGCGGGCAGAGCACCAACGTGTACTCGGGTGGTGTCTACGACCTGGCCGAGAGGGAGGCGCTGCTCGTCGAGGTCACTGTGCCGACAGCTCCGGCCTATATGGGTTTCCACCTGTCGAACCTCTGGGGCGAATCGCTCGATTACGCCAACCACATCAGCAGCCTCAACGGGTTTCAGTCCGAACCCGATCCGGACGGAACGCTGCGATACGTGATCGCCGGCTCCGACCCACAGGTGCCGAACTGGCTCGACACCTGTGGGCACCAGAACGGTTTTCTGACGTTCCGGTGGACCTACTCGGAGCCGACGTCGGAGTTGCCGGTCACCACGGTCACGGCGATGTCGCTGGCGGACGTGGCGGCACACCTGCCCGACACCACACGGAGGGTCGCGGAAGCTGAGCGCAGAGATCAGGTGCGTATTCGCCAGGAGCACGTGCAGCGGCGCTACCGCCAGTACTGATCCCGCCCGGATCGGATACTAGGGACCTTTGACCCTCCCTGAGCAGGGCAGCCGGGCGGAGGATCAACGGCATGGAGCAGTTGACCGCACTGGACGCGGGGTTCCTGGAAGCAGAGGACTCCGACCGGCACGCAAGCCTGGCAATCGGGGCGATCGCCGTGCTGGACGGACCGATTCCCGGCGCCGATACCGTCGTTGCCTCGCTTGCCGAGCGGGCCATGACCGCACCTCGCCTGCATCAGCTGCTGCACACCCAGCCCCTCGACCTCGGGGCACCGCGATGGGTCGAAGACACCAACTTCGACGCGGCCCACCACATCCGGTATGCGGCGCTGCCACAACCCGGCGACGATGCGGCGCTGTACCGGTGGGCCGCCGACATCATGGAACGTCGCCTGGACCGGGACCGGCCGCTGTGGGAGTGCTGGGTCGTCGACGGCCTGGCCGGCAACAGGTGGGCGATCCTGTTGAAGGTCCACCACTGCATCGCCGACGGAATCGCGGCCACCCGGCTGCTCAGTCGGCTGTGCGACGACGGCGACCTGACCGGTCCCGCGGTAAAGCAACAGACCGCCGGGGGGACAGCGGTTTTCAATCCCGCCGAGTGGATCGGTAAGGCGTGGCGCATTTCGACTGGGCTGCCCGTGGCGGCGATGCAGGCCGTCCAGGGTGCGCTCGGCATCGTCACCGGCCTACTGCATCCGGCGGCCGCCACCTCGTTGACCGGCCCCGTGACCAGCATGCGTCGCTACGCCGCCGGTGAGGTGTCGATGGACGACGTCGACACGGTATGCCGGGAATTCGGGGTGACCGTCAATGATGTTGCCTTGGCGGCGATCACCGACAGCTTCCGCAACACCCTCATCCGTCGCGGCGAGAACCCCAGCCGGGATGCGCTCCGTACCTTGGTGCCGGTCTCGGTGCGCCCCGCGGATGCGGACGATCGGACCGGCAATCGCGTGTCGGTGATGTTGCCGTACCTCCCGGTCGACAAGGCCGATCCGCTACATCAGTTGCGCGCCGTGCATTCGCGGCTGTCCCGGGCCAAAGCCAGCGGGCAGCGCGAAGCGGGAAACATCCTGGTGTCGGCGGCCAACGCGATTCCGTTCCCGCTCACCGCGTGGACGGTACGCGCACTGACCCGGTTGCCGCAGCGCGGCGTCGTCACCGTGGCCACGAACGTGCCGGGCCCACGGAAACGGTTGCGTGTCATGGGTTGCGACATCGTCCGGTTGCTTCCGATTCCGCCGCTGGCGTTGCAGCTACGAACCGGTGTGGCCATCATGAGCTACGCCGACCGCCTGGTCTTCGGAGTGATCGGCGATTACGACGCGGCACCCGATGTGTCGGAATTGGCCCGTGGCATCGAACGCGCGGTCGCCCGTCTGGTCGATATCGGCATTGGCCACTGGCGGGCCACCCCCGTGGGTACTCTGCAACTCGTACAGGGAGGTTGACCGATGAAGGGATCCGAACTCGGCGTTCTCACCCGCAGGCAGTGCCTGGATCTGCTGGAGGGGGTACGCGTCGGCAGGTTGGTGTTCACCGAGGACGCCCTGCCGGCAGTGCAGCCCGTCAATTTCCGGGTGTGGCATGACGATGTGGTGATCCGGGTGGCCGGTGGGCCCAAACTGATCGCCGCGACCGATCGTCAGGTGGTGGCGTTCGAGGCCGACGAACTCGACCCCGACCTACGCACCGGCTGGAGCGTGACGATCGTCGGGCATGCCGAGCACATCACCGACGTGGACGAGCAGGTGCAGGTCGCCGGGACGTTCGTGCAGCCGTGGGCTGAGGGGCGGCGCGATCATTTCGTGCGGATCCGGTCGGAGAAGGTCACCGGGCGTCAGCTCCGGAACCATGCGATGCCGCACTACGGTGCGGCGGGCGGCGGTTAGTACCGAAGCCGGTCGTCGACGACCCGCACGGCGTGGCCCGGATGCTGCGTCGCGTACAGCGGGTGCATCAGCATCGGGTGACGGCAGTGCGCGCAGGAGGCCTGCGGCTGGTTCGCCGACGCGAAGGTCAGATGGTGGCATTCGCTGCAGCGGACCATGTAGCAGGCGCCGATCCAGTTGGCCATACCCACGTAGATCGCGACCGTGGTTCCCGCAGCGAGCACCATGATCAATGCGACTGTGAGCGCTTCATAAACCGTCATCACCGGCACCTCCAAGCTCGCCTATCGCAACGTGACGGATACCTGAAACGGTACTCGCGAAACCTAGGACTTCCTGGCCCGTTTGAAGACCTTGTCCAGTTCTTTACCGTGCAATCCGTTGTGTTCGGCCTTGCGGACTTTGTGCAGAACCAGCGGGCAGCGTTTGCAGCGCGGCTTGCTTTTGCAGCACTTTTTCTTGGGCTTCAGGCCGGCAATTTTTGCGGACTTCAACGTGACGGGGCTCTCTCGTTTTCGTGATCGACCGGCCAGCCTGCGAGAATGTCGGTGTGGATTCACGCCCGAGCTTTCGCAATGTCGCCATCGTCGCCCACGTCGACCACGGCAAGACGACCCTAGTCGACGCGATGCTGCGACAGTCCGGTGCCTTGACGCACCGTGGCGACGACGCAGTCGAGCGCCTGATGGACTCCGGTGACCTTGAGAAGGAAAAGGGCATCACCATCCTGGCCAAGAACACCGCGGTGCACCGGCACCACGCGGACGGCACCATGACGGTGATCAACGTCATCGACACCCCTGGTCACGCCGATTTCGGTGGCGAGGTGGAACGTGGCCTGTCCATGGTCGACGGTGTGGTCCTGCTGGTGGACGCCTCGGAGGGGCCGTTGCCGCAGACGCGGTTCGTGCTGCGCAAGGCGCTGGCCGCGCACCTGCCGGTGATCCTGGTGGTCAACAAGACCGACCGGCCCGACGCCCGCATCGCCGAGGTCGTCGAGGAAAGTCACGACCTGCTGCTCGACGTCGCCTCCGACCTCGACGACGAGGCCCAGACGGCCGCCGAGAAGGCACTGGACCTGCCCACCCTGTATGCCTCGGGCCGAGCCGGCATCGCCTCGACGACGCAGCCCGCCAACGGTGAGAACCCTGACGGCGAGAACCTCGACCCGCTGTTCGACGTGCTGATGGAGCACATCCCGGCACCCTCGGGTGACCCGGAGGCGCCGCTGCAGGCCCTGGTCACCAACCTCGACGCCTCGGCCTTCCTTGGCCGTCTCGCCCTCATCCGCATCTACAACGGCCGGCTCAAGAAGGGCCAGCAGGTCGCGTGGATGCGCGAGGTCGACGGCTCGCCTGTGATCACCAACGCCAAGATCACCGAGTTGCTGGCCACCGAGGGCGTCGACCGTAACCCGACGGAGGAAGCGGCGGCTGGGGATATCGTGGCGGTCGCCGGGATTCCCGAGATCATGATCGGCGACACCCTGGCCGATCCCGACAACTCGCACGCGCTGCCGCGCATCACCGTCGACGAGCCCGCCATCTCGGTCACGATCGGCACCAACACCTCGCCGCTGGCCGGCCGGGTGTCGGGGCACAAGCTGACGGCCCGCATGGTGAAGAACCGTCTCGACGCCGAACTCGTCGGCAACGTGTCGATCCGCATCGTCGACATCGGCCGCCCCGACGCCTGGGAGGTGCAGGGCCGCGGTGAGCTGGCGCTGGCCATCCTCGTCGAGCAGATGCGACGCGAGGGCTTCGAGCTGACCGTCGGCAAGCCGCAGGTGGTCACCAAGAACATCGACGGCAAGCTGCACGAGCCGTTCGAAGAGCTGACCATCGACTGTCCCGAGGAGTTCGTCGGTTCCATCACCCAGCTGATGGCCAACCGCAAGGGCCGGATGGAACAGATGACCAACCATGCCGCCGGTTGGGTGCGCATGGACTTCGTGGTGCCCAGCCGCGGACTGATCGGCTTCCGTACCGACTTCCTGACCGAGACGCGTGGCACCGGTATCGCCAACGCGGTGTTCGAGGGCTACCGGCCGTGGGCCGGGGAGATCCGGGCCCGCCACACCGGCTCGCTGGTGAGCGACCGGTCCGGCTCGATCACCCCGTTCGCGATGATCCAGCTGGCGGACCGCGGGCAGTTCTTCGTCGAGCCGGGTGAGGACACCTACGAGGGCCAGGTCGTCGGGATCAACCCGCGCGCCGAGGATCTCGACATCAACATCACCCGCGAGAAGAAGCTGACGAACATGCGGTCGTCGACGGCCGACGTCATGGAAACCCTGGCCCGGCCCCTGGACCTGGGCCTGGAGCAGGCCATGGAGTTCTGCGCCGAGGACGAGTGCGTCGAGGTGACCCCCGAGGTGGTCCGGGTGCGCAAGGTCGAGCTGACCGCCTCGCTGCGGGCACGTGCCAAGGCCCGGGCCAAGGCGCGCGGATAGCTCTCGCATTCGGTCGTCGAATGGCCAGTTATAGCACCGCTTTTCGGGCGCAACGTGCGATAACTGGCCACTCGCGGTGGGGGCCGCGGGGGTGCGGATCAGGACAGTGATGCGCCAGTAGCGATATCCCCCGCGATATCGCTACTGGCGCACCAGTTCTCAGGCCGCGTCGCTCTTAGAGTCGGTCTTCTTGCCTGCACCGTCATCAGCGGTGGAGGAACCGGTGGTGTTGCCGGTGGCGGTGGCTTTGCCTGGGGTCGGGCTGTCGGCGCCACCCTTCAAGCCGAACTTCTCCTTGAGCTGATTGACGGTGGTTTTCAGATCGGTGGTTTCGGGCTTGGGCGGTGTCGACGTGTCCGAGCCTCCGGACACCTTGGCTCCGGTCTGGTGCGTGCTGAAGTTGAGGCTCTCGCGAAGCTGAGTCCGTGCCTTCACGAGAGGCGTCGTCTTCTCGACCCTGGGCTTCTTGACCTCCAGTGTCTCCGTCGTGGCTTTCTCCGGCGCCGGCGGGGCCGTTTCGACGTCGAGGCTGACCAACGTCTTCGGAGCGGGAGGTTCGCTCACCTTGCTGGTGACCAATGTGGTTTGCGGATTGTTCGGATTCTCACTCGGGTCCACGCCGAGCGCCTCGCGGACGACTTCACGGACGGAGTTCGTCGCCTTCCACAACACGTCGTTCCGGAAGTCCTGAATACCGTCGGCCCGGTTGGGCAACAGCGCCTTCAGTCCGATGGGGATGGCCTGCTGGGTCGGACCGGTGCCCATGAAGGAGTCGGCCACCCAAAGTGGTGCGCTGATGTAACTGTCGAGCATGTGGTAAACGGCAACGTTGGGCTCCATGCCGCCGGCGATGTCGATGATCGCCTTGATCGGTCCGAACGGGGCGAGCGCGAGGCCTTCCACCAGTCGATAGCCGGAGTCGAGGGCGCCCGCAGCGAAACCGGCGAGCGGGGTGAGCACGTCGAGGGGAGTGCTGGTGTCCTCGACCCCGAGGAGGTCGGCGATCGATGATCGGAAACTGTCGGTCGCTGCCCACAGCACGTTGTTGCGGAAGGCCTGGATATCGTCGGCGTGGTCGGGGAACAGCGCCGCCAGGCCCTTGCCGGTGAGTGACGTCTGGTTGATTCCGAGGGCGGGGTCGATGACCCACAGCGGTGCATCGATGACTTGGCGGATCGAGTTGTAGAAGGCTTGGGGGTCGCCGTCGGCGATGGCCAGGGCGGCGGCGATGGCGGCCACCGGTAGCCCAGCGATGCCTTGGACGAAACGCACCCCGGATTCGGTGAAACCCTCGAGTGCCGCAATCGGATCCGGTGCCGCCATGAGGTTGACATCCGCAACGTGCGCGGCTCGAAGTGCTTCCGGCGCCTGTGCGCCGACCGGTCCGATGGCCGGGCCGATGGCGATCGCGCCTGCCGCGAGTAGCGCTGTGGCTCCTGTCATCGATTGCTTCACACCGACGTGCATAGTGGCTCCCCCTGATTTGGTTGCTCTGGTCCGAAACTGACGTGATCGACGATAACGTCGACTTAGCGATTTCTCAGGTGAATTTGAGATTTTGCACACACAAATACCGTCAGAGCCTTCAAATTTTGTGGCAAGTTGTGTCATGCAAGCGAAAATCGCGGTCCCGTGTGTGTTGGGTTTAGCTGAAGAGTGGGACTGGGCCGGAAACGTCGTCCAGGCGTGACGGGCCAGTCATCTTGATGTCGGCGGTGTCCCGCCAAATGTCCTCGAAAGATCTGCATTTCAACCACTCTGATCGGGTTGCGGAGGCATCGCCGCCAGGCGAAGTGGTGTGACCGTCCTTCGTGCCGGGTTTGCGGCGCCGCACCAATTGCCGGCTTGTGCCTGCCTGCAATGTTGGGCAGCAATCAGATTTGATCTTGGGGTAGGTGCCGCGATCGGCCAGTTTTTGGCGCCCTATTGCGCTCTTTCGCGCGAATTTTCGCCCGGAGTTCACATATTCGATGCATGCCGGACACCATTTGCGGGCCAAGGGGTTGGGGCGGACTGTCGGTGCGGGGACAAGTGCGCTGCCGGGCGGTCGATACGCTGAGTGGCGTGCCGACACCCCTCCGCTGCGCCCAATTGACGATCGGGGCGCTCATATCGGTGCCGGCGCTCTTGTTCAGCGGTTGCACTGTGAGCCCGCCGCCGGCTCCGCAGAGCACCGAGACGACCGAGACGACACCGCCGCCCCCGATGAAGGCAACGCAGATCATCATGGCCATCGATTCGATCGGCCCGGGATTCAACCCGCACCTGCTGTCGGACCAGTCTCCGGTGAACGCGGCGGTCGCCTCGATGGTGTTACCGAGTTCCTTCCGGCCGGTACCCGACCCGAAGTCTCCGACAGGTTCGCACTGGGAGCTCGATCCGACGCTGCTCGAATCGGCCGAGGTGACCAACCAGAACCCGTTCACGGTCACCTACAAGATCCGTCCGGAAGCGCAATGGACCGACAACGCGCCCATCGCCGCCGACGACTACTGGTACCTCTGGCGCCAGATGGTGAGCCAGCCGGGGGTCGTCGACCCGGCCGGCTATGACCTGATCACCGGTGTGCAATCGGTGGAGGGCGGCAAGCAGGCGGTGGTCACCTTCTCCCAGCCGTATCCGGCGTGGCGGGAGCTGTTCAACGACATCCTTCCGGCCCACATCGTCAAGGACATACCAGGTGGCTTCGGCGCCGGACTGGCGCGGGCGATGCCGGTCACCGGCGGGCAGTTCCGGGTGGAAAGCATTGACCCGCAACGTGATGAGATCCTGCTCGCCCGTAACGACAGGTACTGGAGTGCGCCGGCCAAGCCTGACCTGGTGTTGTTCCGGCGTGGTGGAGCACCGGCCGCCCTCGCCGATTCCATCCGCAACGGCGACACCCAGGTGGCCCAGGTGCACGGCGGCGCAGCCACTTTCGCGCAACTGAGCGCGATCCCCGATGTTCGCACCGCCAGGATCGTGACACCGCGGGTGATGCAGTTGACGCTTCGAGGAGGGCAGCCCACCTTGGCCGAAGCCCAGGTGCGCAAGGCGATCCTGGGTCTGATCGATGTCGACCTGCTGGCCTCGGTGGGGGCGGGCGACGACAACACGGTGACGCTGGCGCAGGCGCAGGTCCGCTCGCCATCGGATCCCGGCTACGTACCTACGGCCCCTCCGGCGATGTCGCGGGAGGCTGCGCTGGATCTGTTGCGCGGCGCGGGTTATCAGATCGAGCCCGTGGCCGAGCCGCCCGCGCCGGGCGAGCCGCCTGCGCCGGACAACGGCAGGCAGCGCATCACCAAGGACGGCGCGGCGCTGACGCTGGTGCTCGGTGTGGCATCCAACGATCCGACGTCGGTCGCCGTCGCCAACACCGCGGCCGATCAGCTTCGCAACGTCGGAATCGATGCCTCGGTGCTGGCCCTGGACCCCGTTGCGCTCTACGGAGATGCGCTGACCAACAACCGGATCGACGCCGTCGTCGGCTGGCATCAGGCCGGAGGGGATCTGGCCACCAGTCTCGCGTCGCGTTACGGCTGCCGGGCGTTGGAGGCGACCTCTGTTTCGACCGCGGTCCCCGGGGTCACTCCCTCGTCGTCGCCGAAGCCCACCACTACGGCCGCGCCCCCGGCGCCGAGCACCACACCGACGCCCACTCAGCCCATCCCTGCTCCGGAGTCAGGTGATCTGGTGCAGGCGCCCAGTAACATCACCGGGATCTGTGATCACAGTATTCAGCCGAAAATTGATGCGGCACTGGATGGTTCGCAGAATATTGCCGAGGTTATCCAGGCTGTGGAGCCGCGGCTGTGGAACATGTCGACAGTTCTTCCGATCCTGCAGGACACGACGATCGTTGCCGCTGGACCGAGTGTGCAGAACGTCAGTCTGAGCGGCGCCGTGCCGGTCGGCATCGTCGGCGACGCGGGCAGCTGGACCAAGGGGCGATAGCAGGCGTGCAGTAGGCCCCCTCGTACGAGGAGGCCCACTGGCTGGTGTGAATCAGGACGCGTCGCCCGATCCTGACGATGACGAGCCGCCGCCGGAGTTCGCCGCGCGGTGCTTGCCGGCCGTGCCGCTCTTGCCGCTCAGCCCCTCTGTGGCCTTCTTCAGTCCGTCGGTCACATTCTTGACGGACCCCTGAAGGCCCTCACGGACCTGTTTGGCCGAGGCGGACCGGTTGGTCGACAGGGTCTTGCCGGGTTCGGCCTTGAGACTGTCCTTCACCACCGGAGTGGAGGCCCTGGACGGCGCTTTCGTCGCAGCGGAATCACCTGCAGCATTGTCGGTTTCGGCAGGAGCGGCCACAACCGGAGCCGCCTCGACCGGAGCGGCGGCCGGTGCCGGTGACACGGCGGAGGCCTTCGGGCTGACATCCAGTGTCACGACCTTCGACGCGGACGTGAGGGTTGCGTCCGCTGCCGTGCGCGCCGCGTCCGCCGTTGGTGGGGTGATCGCGGCGGCGATCAGCTCGCGGGCCTGTCGCAGGGTGCTCAGCAGGCCGAGGCTGGGACCGAACACACCGCCGCCGAGCGCGTCGCCGTTGAGGAACGCATCCGCGACGACGGCAGGGCCGCCGAGCATCGCATTGACGACTCCCAGCGCATCGCCCGCCGTGGCAGAGTCAACGATGTCCTGGCCGACGTTTCCCGCCACCGTGACTGTCCGATAGGCGACGTTGAGCAAGCCGAGGGCCGGCAATGCCACAATCGCCGGGTTGCTCAGCACATTGGCCAGGTTCTGCACCGGCTGTCGGATGGCATTGATGGCAGGTTCGAGCAACGGAAGCACCGCCCCGGCCACAGGGGTGAGGAATGCGCTCCAGAGGTTGGACACCGCGCCGTTGATGTCGCCGGCGAGGAGATCGGTCAACGAGGCCTGCAGCAACGACGGGATGCTCCAGGGATTCGACGGGTCCAGTGCGTTACCCAGTGCGGTGGCGGAGCCCTGCAGCGCAGTGAAGAGCGAACCCGCGGTGGTGAGCTGATTCGTGATCACCTGCAGCAGGATGGGCGCGGGATCGGTCACCTCCGTGCCGATCAGAGCCGACACGTTGGCGATCGTGTTCGCGAACAGGTCCGCATAGGCCTGGATTGGATCGGTTGCTGCAGACAGGCTCACCGCGGCCGACGAAATCGCCGGAACCGCGATGTCGGGCATCGGCGGAGCGACCGGACTCATCGCGATGGCACTGGCTCCGAACAACGCGACGCCAGCGGCGAGATAGGGACGAGCTGCGACTTGCATTGCTTCTCCTCTAGATGGATCCAATCCCCGACGAGGCTGAAGCTACCTGAGAGTAACTTTACAAATTCGTGATTTTGAAAAGTTGCCGCCGAAGAGTCCGTGGCGGCTAATGGGGTCGTGAGCAAGGTGAACTAGCTGCTAGATGGTAGTGCTTAGGTGATCTTGAAAAGATCGCTGGGTCACGCCGGCCGGAGGGTATCGATAGCTGTCGCCAAAGGACATTGAATATAACGAGTTCGCTGATTCCGTCGTTCGACGGTGAAAGGCATGTGAAACGCCCCGCGAACCGGGCGATCTTGATGTTTGCGAAATCAACGGTTCCATGCGCAGTGTGGCGGCGTTCTCCCGGGGCTCTCGAGCGGGTAGCCCGCTGCGTTGCAGACCTCGCAGGCGAGTTCGCCATACCGTTGCTGGGGCATTGAAAAGTCGGAGGCCGTCATTTTGCGCCGAAGCGGGTCCAGAGCGCACCGGCCCAGCGCACAGCTGAGTGGAGGCTGAGAACTTCCGAAGAAGCGAAAGGCCCTCTCCATCGGTCGATGGAGAGGGCCTGGCGCTGGTGCTGGGGTTACTTGTCGGAGCCCTTGTCGGAGCTGCTCGACGACTCGGACTTCTTCGGTGCGGCCTTCGGGGTGCCGGCCTTGTCCTTCTTCAGGCCGTCGGTCAGCTTCTTGACGGCGGACTTCACCTGGGTGCGGACGGCCTTGGCGGAGGTCGCCTTTTCCTGTCCCTTGGTGGCCTTCGGTGATGCCTTCGTCGACAGCTTGGTGGCGGCCTTGGTGGTGTCGTCACTGTCGCTCGCGTCCGTACCGGCGCCGACGGAGTCTGCGGCGTCGGCCTTCGGTGCAGCCGCACCATCGGTGGCGTCCGAGGTGGCGTCAGGGGCGGCGGCACCATCGACGACGTCAGAGGCATTGCCCGCGTTGGTAACTGGGGTCGATGCCGGCGTCTCTTCCTTCAGCGTCGAGACCTCGATCGTCACGGGTGCCGGGGCAGTCAGGGCCTTGGCGGTCGGGAGCTCGATCGGGGGGTCGAACGGCTTGGGCTTGAGCTGCTTGAAGGCGTTGGCGAAGGTGTCCTCGATGTAGTTGCCCATCGAGATCGTCGCATCGGTTTGGAAGACCACACTCTCGGCGAAATCGGCGATGCCGTGTTGGAGCGCGTTGATCACCTTGACCGGATCGCCGGTGGTGACGGCGTTCACCACGTCCTGAGCTCCGACGAGAGCCTGCTTCAGAATGGCTCGCGGCTGACCGTCCAGGTCGTACCCGACGCCGACGGTCGCGGCGGCCAGGCCGATCACCACTCCGATTGCGGCCTCCGATGCGGCGTCGATGAGCGGCTGCGGAATGTTGAGTACGTGCCCGACCGCATTGATCTCGGGGGACACCGCGAAGATCAAGATGTTGATGATGGGCTGCATCCCGTCCAACACCAAGCCGTCGAGCGCGCCACCGGGATCACCGGCGGCGATCTTCGCAATCGCGGCCTCGAGTCCGGCGGGCAGTCCGGCGCCCAAGTCGCTCAGGGCTTCACCGAGTGCGGTCCCGGCCGCAGACGTGGTTTCACCGAGTGCTGCGAGGTTGGGGCCGAAGTTCTGAGCCGCGATGACACCGTCGGCCAGTACCTTCGCGATCTGCCACACCGGGGGAGTGGACAGCGCCACCTGGTAACCGGCGACCGCGTTCTCGACGAGCTGCTTCGCGATCGGTGCCGGGTTGGTGGTCTGGCGCTCGATGATGTTGCTGATCATCGTCTGCGTGGCGGCGAACGCGGGCTCGAAAACCGTCAGCGGGTTGTCCACGGCGGCGGTCAGGGCGACCGGCATGTGTACCGACGAGGCCGCCGGCACGGCCGGAGCCATCGGGCTGACCGCGATGGCGCTGGCACCCACGAGTGCCACGCCGGCGGCCAGGTAAGACCGGGGAGCGAGTTGCATTGAATCTCCTTACGGGAGCGTAACTAACGTCGGCGCAGAAGTTACCCCAAAGTAAGTTGGGTTGTCTGCAAATTTTCTTAAGTAATTTTCAGCTCGTCGGAACCCGTTCTGGCCTCCGCAAATGAACGTCGGGTATCTGAGATATTGCTGGTAGTCGGGATTTCCCGTGGTCGCGCCCGCCCATTGCGAAACCGGGCGTAGCGTTATGAGGCGGGACATCGGCCTATCGCAGCAAATAGTTGGCTGGTCATGTCACTAGGTTGCCAGCGAAGGCTTGAACGGCAGGCTCGGCCAGGTTACCCAGCGGTAATGTCGCCTGGGGGGCGGCTGGAAAGTTAGCGCGCACACAGTGGACATTGCGGTGTGATCTGTAAAACACGGCGACCCCGGATGCGGTGCTGCCCACTAATGGGACCAACGGTCTCGGTATTCGCACCGTGCTTGCGTTGGCAACTATGTGGCAGGCTCGGTCAGTTTCAAAATCTACGGATTTCGTTGCCGAGTTTGCCTGGTCTAATCAGTCGACCATTACCTCGTGGCGTCTCTCGGCAAGCGATTGCAGCCCGTGGGCCGCGAGCGCGGCGGCGAGGAACGGCAGCAGTACCCAGTACGGCGGACGTGCCAACTCCCAGACAAAAAGTGCCGCCCAGATGGGTGCCCGCTGCGTCACCGCCAGCACGCCGGCGGCACAAGTCAACGACACCGCGGCGATGCTCACGGTGTGTTCGGTCCAGGTATTGATCGACAGGGCGATCACGGACCCGAGGGCCGCACCGGTCGCGAGCGACGGCGTCAGCATTCCGCCCACCGCGCCCGCACGGAGAAAGATCGCCGTCAGCAGCGGCTTCAGTAGGAGTATGGCCGCTGCCGAGCCCACGGTCAGGGCACTGTTCAGACTCACCGTGAGAATGCTCTTGCCGTTGCCCGGCAGCTCCGGCAACCACACCGACCCCAGGCCCACCAGCAGCCCCGCCAGGGCAATGCCGGGAATGATCAGCCACGACGTGACCGGCGCGGCAGGTCGCGCCATGGCCATGATCCGGTTGAACGCCGTCCCCACCGCGAATGCCAGCGGCGCCATCACCAAGGCGAAGGCAGTGAGTAGATAAGACAATTCAGGCTTCGGCCAATCGAGCGGAGCTCGCACATGGGTCACCGGCGCTGCGACTGCCACGGCGAGCACCGAGGTGATCAACGCAGCGCCGACGGCTCGCGGGTGCCACGTGTGCATCATGATCCGGATCGCGAACAGGGCGCCACCGACCGGGACGCTGTACACCGCGCCGAGTCCGGCCCCTGCGGCGCAGGCGAGCAGAATCTCGCGGTCGTGGGGTGTCAGTGCCCAGCGGGACGTTCCGACGTCACCGAGCACCGCAGCCATCTGGCGCGGCGCGCCCTCACGTCCCAGGGACGCGCCCGCGCCGACGACCAGAACCTGCAGCCCGGCATCGAGCGTCATCGCCACCCGCGGGATGGGGCGGTGATCGGCGATGGTCGAGGCCAGTGCGGGCACCTCGTAGTGCCGGCGCAGCAGCCACCAGCCGAAACCGGCCAGTGCGCCACCGATCATCGGTCCGACCGTGCGTCGCACCGGACTGCTGTCGGTGACACCGTCGAGCAGCGAGCCGAAGGTGAAGTCGTAGGTGAGGTGTTCGACGAAGTGCAGAAGGACCGTCGTCGCCATCCCCGCGAGGCCTGCCAGCAACCCGATCACGACGATGCTGCAGCCGAACTCAAGCTCACGGCGGGTCACTTCAGTGAATGTAGGCGCGGAGGTGGGGCGGTGCTCGACTTTCTGCGCGGCCAACGACGCGTCGCTATCGTCAGTCTCGATGCCCAGCGAAACGCCCCGCCTGTTGTTCGTTCACGCCCATCCGGACGACGAAACCCTCACCACCGGTGCCACGATCGCGCACTACGCAGCGCGCGGTGCCGACGTCCGGGTGGTCACGTGCACCCTCGGAGAGGAGGGGGAGGTCATCGGCGACCGCTACGCCCGGTTGGCCGTCGACCAAGCCGATCAGCTCGGCGGATACCGGATCAGCGAGCTGACCGAGGCCCTGAGCGCGCTCGGCATCGGAGCACCGCATTTCCTGGGCGGCCCCGGCCGATGGCGGGACTCGGGCATGGAGGGTTCACCGGCGCGCAAGCAGCAGCGCTTCATCGACGCCGATTTCGACGCAGCCGTGAGCGAACTCGTGCGCATCATCGAGGAGTTGCGGCCGCACGTCGTCGTCACCTACGACCCCGACGGCGGGTATGGGCACCCCGACCACAAACAAGCCCACCGCGTCACCACCGCGGCCGTCGCGGCCGCCGGATGGGCCGTGCCCAAGTTCTATTGGACGGTCATGGCCAGCACCGCGATGCGGGCCGGCCTCCAGAGCCTGCAGGACGTGCCGGCGGACTGGATCCGGATCGATGTCGGGGACGTTCCCTTCGGGTATGCCGACGACCGGATCGACGCCGTCGTCGACGCCACCGCCCAGCTGCCCGCCAAAATCGCCGCGATGCGCGCGCACGCCACCCAGGTCACCGTCGCTGCCGACGGCGGCGCCTTCGCGCTGTCCAACAACCTCGCGCTACCACTGCTCGGTGAGGAGCACTATGTGCTCGTTTCGGGCGACGCGGGGGAGCGGGATGCACGCGGGTGGGAAACCGACCTGCTGACCGGACTGAATCTGCAATAGCCAAAACCGGACGAGGTAAGCTCGCCACTCAGAAGCGTCGAAGGGACATTCATGGACCCCGATCTGGATCCGAATCTGCAGCACTGGCAGGACCGTTTTGACAACTACCAGTGGGTAGTGGGCTCGATGGTCGGACTGCTCGACAGCATTCCCACCTGACCCCGCCCTCGGACCTTGTGCTGGGCCGTATCGTCCTGGCACTGCTCGCGGTTGACGGCATCATCTCCGCCGTCGTAGGCGCACTTCTGCTGCCTACATATATCGGACCGATCCCGTTCCCGGTGAGCGCGCTGGCGGCCGGAGCGGTCAACACCGCGCTCGTATGGGCAGCCATGTACTGGACCGACTCCATGCGGATGGCGGCGCTGCCACTGTGGACCTGGCTGGCTGCCGTCGTCGCGATGACCTTCGGTGGACCTGGCGGCGACATCATCTTCGCCGGCCCCGGACTGATGGCCTATGGCTCGCTGATATTCATCGCCGCCGGTGCGCTACCACCGGTGGCGATGCTTCGACGGCGTCACCGCCGCTGACTTACTTCTTGCTGTCCTTCTTCGACTTGCCGCTGTCGCCGGAGTCCTTGGACTGCTTGCTGCCCTTGGGCTTTGCGTCCTTGGGCGAAGCCGCCTTGTCCGTCTTGTCTGCCTTGGTCTTCGGCGTCAGGTTCTTCACGGCCGTCTTCACCGCGTCACGTGCGTCGTCGCCGGCCTTCGTCGCGTCCGTTGTGGCCTTGTCGACCGCTGCGCGGACGCCTTGTCGCACCGAACCGGCCGCCGGCTTGTCGGCCGAGACCTGGTCGGTGCCGGTCTTGACGGCTTCTTCTGTGTCAGCGTCGGTGACAGCTGTGTCGGCAACGGTGTTCCGCAGCGACTGACGGACCGAGGGCGGGACCACGCCGATCTCGTCGGTGACCTGCTTGAACTGCTGGCCGGAGTTGCTCGCAACGTCCTTGGCGGTCTCCTTCAGGCCGGTCGCGAGGTTCTCTGCAGCGTTCTCGATGTTGTCGATGGTGCCCTCGACGGCCTGGTCGACCGAGCTTCCGGCAACTTCTGTGACCGGCGTCTTCTCGGTCGCCGCCGCTTGCTCTTTGAGCCGGTCGGCGAGGGTCGCGAGACCGGTCCCCTCGGTCAGTGACTTGACTGCCGTGGCGAAGTCGTCGCGGGCCTTGGTGATCGCATCGGTGAGGTGGGTGAGCGGGTTCTGGACGGCGCCTTCGAGGGCTGCTGTCGGTGCGGCGAGCGTGCTGGCCAGGAACGGTCCCTGCAGCGGCGGACGCGGCGGCAGGGGGATCGGCGGCAGCGGGATGAACGTGCCGACGACGTCGATACCCAGCCACGCTACGGCCAGGACGGCATCGACTCCGAAGTCGGCGAGGTTCTGGATGATGCCGCCGTCACCGCGCAACCAGTCGGTGAAGTTGTAGACGCCGCTGGCGACGAGGGATTGGCCGAAATTGTAGGCGTCCATCAGCAGGCCGCCGGCCCATCCGCCGACCCAAGGGATCCATCCGAGTGCGTATGCGCCGACTTCGAATCCCCACTGCACCCAGGGCTCGACCGTCACATAGACCTCGTCGATCGTGTTGGCCAAGTTGGGTGCGATCGCGATCGCGGTCGGCGCCGCGGTGACATTGCCGGTCGCCGCTGCGGCCGGGGCCGTGCCGAAGGCCGGAGCCGAGCCGGACTGGCTGGAGAGGTTCGGCGCCACTGCGGCGGTCATCCGGCTCGCCGCGGCGAGCAGATCGACCATCGCCTGCGTCAGCTGCGGCTGAGTCGATGTCGGGTGTGCAGGGACTGCGATGTCTGCCGGGGCAGCCTGTACCGGGGTGAGCGCGATGGCGGTGGCGGTGGCTGCGGCAGCTCCCGCTACGAGATACGAACGAACACTTGTGGACATCACGACTCCTTCGGTATCCCCTTCCCGACGGAAATAACTTACGCGGTCGGCAACCCGTTCGTCGCACCTTTAAGTTGTGTGTCCAGTAAGGGCCCCGCATTGCAGTGAGTTGCACGGTCTACTGTGGCCGGTATGCCGGGCGCATTGGTTTCAGAATGTGAGACGCGTGGATGATCGTGCACAACGACGGGGTTACACGGAAGTGGCTCTGAACCCCCAGCACGGCGCCGATCTGCCCATCCCGGCCGTCCCACCGAAGCCTGCTGCGCCCAGCGCGCCGCCCACTTCGGCAGCCCTGCGCCGGGTGTTACGCCGGGCCCGTGACGGCGTGACCCTCAACGTCGACGAGGCCGCGATCGCCATGACCGCCCGCGGCGACGATCTGGCCGATCTGTGTGCCAGCGCCGCCCGGGTGCGCGATGCGGGCCTGGAATCGGCGGGCCGGCGCGGAGCCAACGGCCGGCTTCCGGTCAGTTATTCGCGCAAGGTCTTCATCCCCGTCACGCATCTGTGCCGCGACACCTGCCACTACTGCACCTTCGTGACCGTGCCCGGCAAGCTGCGCGCCCAGGGCATGGGCATGTACATGGAGCCCGACGAAATTCTCGATGTCGCCCGCCGGGGCGCCGAGCTGGGCTGCAAGGAGGCGTTGTTCACCCTGGGCGACCGCCCCGAGGAACGTTGGGACGAGGCCCGCCAATGGCTCGACGAGCGCGGCTACGACTCCACGCTGGACTACGTGCGGGCCATGGCGATTCGCGTGCTCGAGGAGACCGGCCTGCTGCCGCATCTCAATCCGGGCGTGATGAGCTGGTCGGAGCTGTCTCGGCTGAAGCCCGTCGCTCCGTCGATGGGAATGATGCTGGAGACCACCTCCCGGCGCCTGTTCGAGGTCAAGGGCGAGGCGCATTACGGCAGTCCCGACAAGGATCCAGCGGTGCGGCTGCGGACCCTGGACGACGCCGGCCGGCTGTCGATCCCGTTCACCACCGGCCTGCTGGTCGGAATCGGTGAGACCCTGACCGAGCGTGCCGAGACGATGCACGCAATCCGTAAGTCCCACAAGGAGTTCGGGCACGTTCAGGAAGTGATCGTGCAGAACTTCCGGGCCAAGGACCACACCGCCATGGCGTCGACGCCCGATGCCGGGATCGACGACTTCATCGCGACGATCGCGGTGACGCGCCTGGTTCTGGGGCCGAAGATGCGTATCCAGGCACCGCCGAATCTGGTGTCGCCCGACGACTGCCTGGCGCTCATCGGCGCCGGCGTCGACGACTGGGGCGGTGTGTCACCGCTGACCCCCGATCACGTCAATCCCGAACGGCCGTGGCCGGCGCTGGACGATCTGGCCGACGTCACCGGCGAGGGCGGCTACGACCTGGTGCAGCGACTCACTGCGCAACCGCAGTACGTGCAGGCCGGTGCGGCCTGGATCGATCCGCGGGTGCGCGGGCACGTCGATGCGCTGGCCGATCCCGACACCGGGTTCGCCCTCGACGTCAACCCGGTCGGGCGGCCGTGGCAGGAACCCGACGAAGCTTCAGAATCGTTGGGCCGCACCGATCTGCACTCCGCGATCGACTCCGAAGGCAGGCTCACCGAGACCCGAAGCGACCTCGACAGCGCGTTCGGCGACTGGGAGTCGATCCGCGCCAAGGTGCATGAACTGGCCGCCCGCGCTCCCGAACGCGTCGACACCGACGTGCTGGCCGCATTGCGTTCCGCCGAACGTGATCCGGGCGGCTGCAGCGACGACGAGTACCTCGCGTTGGCCACCGCGGACGGTCCGGCGCTGGACGCGGTTGCCGCCCTGGCAGATTCGCTGCGTCGCGATGTCGTCGGCGACGACGTCACCTACGTCGTCAACCGCAACATCAACTTCACCAACATCTGCTACACCGGCTGCCGGTTCTGCGCCTTCGCGCAGCGCAAGGGCGACGCCGACGCCTACTCGCTGTCCACCTCTGAGGTGGCCGACCGGGCCTGGGAGGCGCACGTCGCCGGTGCGACCGAAGTCTGCATGCAGGGCGGCATCGACCCCGAGCTTCCCGTCACCGGTTACGCCGACCTGGTGCGGGCCGTCAAGGCCCGGGTGCCCTCGATGCACGTGCATGCGTTCTCTCCCATGGAGATCGCCAACGGCGTCACCCGCAGCGGGTTGTCCGTGCGGGAATGGCTGACGTCGTTGCGGGAGGCCGGCCTGGGGTCGATCCCCGGCACCGCCGCCGAGATTCTCGACGACGAGGTGCGTTGGGTGCTCACCAAGGGCAAGCTGCCGGCCTCGGAGTGGATCAACGTGGTGACGACCGCGCACGAGGTGGGGCTGCGCTCGTCGTCGACGATGATGTACGGCCACGTCGACACGCCCAAGCACTGGGTGGGCCACCTCAACGTGCTCCGGGGCATCCAGGACCGGACCGGTGGCTTCACCGAGTTCGTGCCGCTGCCGTTCGTGCATCAGTCTTCGCCGCTCTACCTGGCCGGCGGTTCCCGTCCCGGGCCGACACACCGTGACAACCGGGCGGTGCACGCGCTGGCCCGGATCATGCTGCACGGCCGGATCCCGTCGATTCAGACGTCGTGGGTCAAACTCGGGGTCGAGCGCACCCAGGTGATGCTGCGCGGCGGTGCCAACGATCTCGGCGGCACGTTGATGGAGGAGACCATCTCCCGGATGGCCGGCTCCGAGAACGGATCGGCCAAAACGGTGGCCGAACTCGTCGCCATCGCTGAGGGCATCGGCCGCCCGGCCCGTCAACGCACCACGGATTACTCGCCGCTGGCGGCCTGACCGGCGGCCTACGCAGCACCGCGAGCGTGCGCGTCTGCCGGTGGACTCGCCGCTGAACGTCAGCGTTTTGCGCATGCTCGCGCGGGCGTCACCGGGCATCGGCGCAGGTGACGCGTACTTCCGATAGCCCGCAGTCGGCCCCTCATGCCTGTTTGAGCGTGCCCGAACTGCGGGGATCTTGCGGCGCGCCGGGCAGCAGACACGCACCCTCGGCCAGAAAAAGGCGGAAAAAGTCTCCGAAACCGGGAAATTATTCGGACTGCGGTCCGGTTATGTCTCGTGAAGGTGCCGGATCGACCGGGCCGCACAACCCAAGGAGACACCATGACCGTCGCAGTAGCCACCGACCTGACCGCAGGCACCTGGGCCATCGATCCCGTGCACTCGTCGATCAACTTTTCCGTCCGCCACCTCATGGTGAGCAAGGTCCGAGGCAGCTTTGAGACGTTCAGTGGTGCGATCACCGTCGCCGAGGACGGCACGCCGTCGGTCAGCGCCACCATCGACGTCAACTCCATCGACACCCGCAACGAGCAGCGCGACGCGCACGTGCGGTCCGCAGACTTCTTCGACGCCGACAACCACCCGACCGCCACGTTCGTCTCCACCGGCGTGCGCCCAGACGGTGACGACTACATCGTCGACGGCGACTTCACCCTCAAGGGCGTGACCAAGCCGGTTTCCCTGAAGCTCGAGTACAACGGCGTCAACCCCGGCATGGGCCAGGGTCCGGTCGCCGGTTTCGAGGCTTCGGTCGTGTTGAACCGCAAGGACTTCGGCATCGACATCGACATGCCGCTGGAGACCGGCGGCACCGTCGTCGGCGACAAGGTCACCATCACCCTCGAAATCGAGGCCCTCAAGCAGGCGTGACCCGCTGCTCGACCCACCGCTTTGTCACACTGGAGTGGCTCTCGGACACGAGGGCCACTCCAGCGTGACATTGGGCGGGTCGGCGAGCCCGGTTCAGTGCCGGCCCACATGCGACTCGGCCCTCATCCGTTCGACCATGTGCGGATAGTGCAGTTCGAAAGCCGGCCGTTCGGAACGGATCCGGGGCAATTCGGTGAAGTTGTGCCGCGGTGGCGGACAACTGGTGGCCCACTCCAGTGAGTTGCCGTAGCCCCACGGGTCGTCGACGACGACAGGTTCGCCGTAGCGCCAGCTCTTGAAGACGTTCCAGACGAACGGCAACATCGATACGCCCAGGATGAAGGCGCCGATGCTGGAAACCACATTGAGCGTGGTGAAGCCGTCCGATGGCAGGTAGTCGGCGTAGCGGCGCGGCATGCCCTCGTTACCCAGCCAGTGCTGCACCAGGAATGTGGTGTGAAAACCGATGAACGTCAACCAGAAATGGATCTTGCCCAGGCGCTCGTCGAGCAACCGGCCGGTCATCTTCGGGAACCAGTAGTACACCCCGCCGAACGAGGCGAACACGATGGTGCCGAACAGCACGTAGTGGAAGTGTGCGATCAGGAAATAGGTGTCGGTGACGTGGAAGTCGATCGGCGGGCTGGCGAGCATGACGCCGGACAGTCCACCGAGCAGGAACGTGACCATGAAGCCCACGGAGAACAGCATGGGTGTTTCAAAGGTCAACTGTCCCTTCCACATTGTGCCGATCCAGTTGAAGAACTTGATACCTGTCGGCACGGCGATGAAGTACGACATGAGGGAAAAGAACGGCAGCAGAACGGCTCCGGTTGCGAACATGTGGTGGGCCCAGACCGCCATCGACAGGGCGCCGATGCTGATCGTCGCGTAGACCAGTGTGGTGTAGCCGAACAGCGGCTTGCGGGAGAACACCGGGATGATCTCGGTGACGATGCCGAAGAACGGCAGCGCCACCACGTAGACCTCGGGATGGCCGAAGAACCAGAACAGGTGCTGCCACAGGATGGCTCCGCCGTTGGCGGGGTCGTAGATGTGGGCGCCCAGGTGGCGGTCGGCGGCCAGGCCGAACAATGCGGCGGTCAGCAGCGGAAACACCATCAGCACCAGAATGCTGGTGACGAGGATGTTCCAGGTGAAGATCGGCATCCGGAACATCACCATTCCGGGCGCGCGCATACACACCACGGTGGTGATCATGTTGACGGCGCCGAGGATGGTGCCGAGACCGGCCACTGCCAGGCCCAGGATCCACAGGTCGCCGCCGGCGCCGGGGGAGTGGATGGCGTTGCTCAATGGGGCGTAGCCGGTCCAGCCGAAGTCTGCTGCGCCGCCGGGAGTGATGAACCCCGCGAGGGCGATGAGCGCGCCGAACACGAACAGCCAGAACGAGAGTGCGTTGAGCCGTGGGAACGCCACGTCGGGCGCGCCGATCTGCAGGGGCAGCACGAGGTTGGCGAATCCGAACACGATCGGGGTGGCGTAGAAGAGCAGCATCACAGTGCCGTGCATGGTGAACAACTGGTTGTACTGCTCGGTGGACAGGAACTGCAGCCCGGGTTCGGCGAGTTCGGTGCGGATGAACAACGCCATCAATCCGCCGGTGAAGAAGAATACGTAGCAGGCGACCATGTACATGATTCCGATCAGCTTGTGATCGGTGGTCGTGATGAGCTTGTAGACCAGGTTTCCGCGTGGCCCCAGGCGCGACGGGAATGGCCGCGTGCTGACGAGGTCGGTGCCGATTGACGAGGTTGTGTGTGCCGTCATCGCGTTGCTCCAGTTTTTACAAACAAACCTTGTATAAACTATGGGCCATGACATACGTGATCGGCAAGCCATGTGTCGATGTGATGGATCGCGCGTGCGTCGAGGAGTGCCCCGTCGACTGCATCTACGAGGGCGCCCGTGCGCTCTACATCCATCCCGACGAGTGCGTGGACTGTGGCGCCTGCGAACCCGTCTGCCCGGTCGAGGCCATCTATTACGAGGACGACCTGCCCGACGAGTTCGAGGCTTACAAAGACGACAACGACGCGTTCTTCTCCGAGACGCTGCCGGGACGGGACGAACCGTTGGGTTCGCCCGGCGGGGCAGCCAAACTGGGGCCGGTGGCCGCCGACGCGCCGCTGGTGGCGAGCCTGCCGCCGCAACAGCCATGAACGCGCCGCGTGGAAGACGCCGCGATGTGCTGATGCTGCTGCGCGACAGCGATGCGCCGATGAGCATCGCGGCCATTGCGGAAAAACTCGATGTGCATGTCAACACCGTGCGATTCCACCTCGACGCGCTGCTCGAGCAGGACCAGGTCCGCCGGGTCACCGGCGCGCGCGACAAGCCCGGGCGACCGCCACAGCTGTTCGCCGCGGTCCGCGGCATGGACCCTGGCGGTCCGCGACACTACCGGTTGCTTGCCGAGGCATTGGCGGAGTCGGTGGCCTCGGAGGCAGTACCGGGGGCAGGCACCGATGAGGCCGGACGCAAGATGGGCGCCCGGTTGGCCGCCGCCCGATCCGATGCCGCCGATGGAACAGCTGTGGAGAAGTTGGTCGACCTGCTCGGCGACCTCGGCTTTGCCCCAGAAGCCGACGCCGACGGCGCCGAAATCTCCTTGCGGCACTGCCCATTTCTGGAAATCGCACGGGTGCGTCCCGAGGTGATCTGCCCGATCCACCTGGGCCTGATGCAGGGAGCGATGACGGCCTGGGACGCGCCGGTCACGGTCGACGGCCTGCGCCCGTTCGTGGAATCCGACCGGTGCGTTGCGCAACTGAGCGGCTGATCAGCGGCTAGTCCCGGTGTCGGGCCAGACCATTGGCCAGCGCCTCACCGAGACTGGCGGGGTTCTTCAAGAACGGCGTGATGATGTCGACCGGCAGCGGGAACACCACCGTCGAATTCTGGTCCGCGCCAAGCTCAAGCAGTGTCTGTAGGTACCTGAGCTGTAGCGAGGCCGGGTTCTTCGACAGCGTTTCGGCGGCCTGACGCAACTCGTCGGAGGCCTGCAGTTCGCCGCGGGCGTTGATCACCTTGGCGCGGCGCTCGCGTTCGGCCTCGGCCTCACGGGCCATCGCCCGCTGCATCGATTCGGGGATCTCCACATCCTTGATCTCGACCACGCGCACCTCGACACCCCAGCGAGTGCTCTGTTTTTCGATGATGCCGCGCAGGTCGACATTGAGATCTTCGCGGTGCGCCAGTAGCGTGTCCAGATCGGCCCGGCCCAGCAGTGACCGCAGTGTGGTCTGCGCGATCTGCGACGTGGCCACCGCGTAGTTCTCCACGGCCATGATCGCTTTCAGCGGATCGGTGACCTGGAACATCACCACGGCGTTCACCCGGGCCGGCACATTGTCGCGGGTGATCACTTCCTGCGGCGGGATGGTCAGCGTGACCACCCGCTGATCGACGCGCACCATCCGATCGGCCAGTGGCAGCAGGACCACCAGCCCCGGCCCGTACAGCGGGCGGGCGCGGCCCATCCGGAACACCACACCCCGCTCGTACTCGCGCAGCACCTTCAGCGAGAAGTACGCGAACGCCACCAACACGATCAACCCCGCCGCGGCGAGCAAGAACCACAATCCGGTCACTGGATCTCCTTCCTGTCGGCCCAGCCGCCGCCCCACTTCGTGGTGAACCGGTCGACGCTGACGGCCGTGATGTCCTGTTCGCCCGTGCGGTGCGGGAGGTGATCGGGTGCGTTGGCCGGGCTGGCCCAAAGGTGGCGGGCCAGTGGCACACCGGCGGCGACGATGACCGTCGCCGTCACCGCCAGAACGATCACGTCACCGGCGCCGTGCTGCCCGATCGCCATCGCCGCGACCATGACCAGTGCCAATCCGGCTACCGCGCAGGCGATCCCGCGGTGAAACTGTCCGGCCTCCGAGTACGGCCACGGATCGACCTCCCGACTGATCTCGCGGCCGTGATCAGAGCTGGTGCAGGTGGACTTCACCGGGCAGCTGTTGCAGACTGACGGCTTCGCTCGATACCTCATCACCCGGTTGGCCGGGTCGAAGGACGTGGGCCACAACCACTGGTCCTGAGGGCACATCCAGGCGTCGTGATCGGCGTGGTAGGTGAATTGTCCAGTGCGCCAACGGGCCGCGCGCATCGAGGCGCGCCGCGCCATCATGTCGAATCCCCAGGCCACCGCGACCAGTGCCAGGGCGTACCCCGCCATCAGCCACACCGCGGTGCTCGGAGGGTTCATCGCGCCTCCGGCGCGGGCGTCGGGCTGACCTCGGTGTACAGCGGGTTCTCGGGCATCTCGTCGGTGGTCGGACCGGACTTGAAGTGCCGCACCGCCTGCAGGGCGATCCAGACGAACGGGACCACTCCACCGATGATGAAGATCAGATCACCGGGCAACCGGAGCCACTCCAGCACCGCGTTACCGGGCTGGGTGATGTATCCCAGCGAGCGCGCCTCGAAGTAGCCCTCGTTGACCGAGTGGTACAGCTGCAGCACACCCAACGGCAACAGGCTGGCGAACACCATCCAGGCCAGGCCGATGTTGAGGCACCAGAACGACACTCGCGCCCATTTCTCCGGCCACTTGTCCGCCGGAATCACATACCGGAAGGCGAACATGGCCAGCCCGACGGCCAGCATGCCGTAGACGCCCATCATCGCGGCGTGAGCGTGATTGGCGGTCAGCGCGGTTCCGATCTGGTAATAGGACACGATCGGCAGGTTGATCAGGAAGCCGAAGATGCCGGCGCCCACGAAGTTCCAGAAGCCGACCGCCACGAGGAACATCACTGCCCATCGGTGCGGGAACGGTTTGGCATCTCCGGTGGTCTGTCTGGACCCCAATTGAAGGAAGGCCCAGGCCTCCACGGTGAGGAACGTCAAGGGGATCACCTCGGCTGCGGAGAAGAAGGCGCCAAGGGCCATGTGTTCCACCGGAGTTCCGGAGAAATACAGGTGATGCATGGTGCCGATGACGCCGCCGGCCGAATACAGGATCACGTCGAGGAAGATCACCCCGAGCGCGATGCGCTGGCTGACCACCCCGAGCATGACGAAGATGTAGGCCACCATCACCGTGGTGAACAGTTCGAGGAAGTCCTCGACCCACAGGTGCACCACCCAGAAGCGCCAGAAGTCGGCCACTGTCAGGTGGGTTTCGCTGCCTGCGAGCAGGCCCACCGCGTAGAACATCGGAATCGCCAGGCCCGAGAAGAAGAACACCCACGGCATGTTCAACTTGGACTCGGTTTTGAGCCGGGCCCTCATGCCGCGCCAGATGATCGCAATCCACAGGAACATGCCGACGATCAACAGGATCTGCCACAGCCGCGGGAGATCGAGGTACTCCCACTGCTGCGAGAACAGCGAACCTGACGGGACGATCCCGTAGATCGACAGCGCCTCGGTGATCAGCGAGCCGACGACGACTATCACCACCGCGCCGAGCAAGCCGTAGGACAGCCAGTGCTGCCGTCGCGGCTCACGCCGGGAGATGAACGGGGTCAAGAAGATTCCACCTGCCAGGAACGCCGCAGCGGTCCACAGCAGGGCCAGTTGCAGATGCCAGGTGCGGGCCAGGTTGTAGGGCAGGATGGCAGCCAGGTCGAGCCCGAAGAAGTTCGACAGGTCGGCCCGGTAGTGCTGTACGGCGCCGCCGAGCAGGGCCTGGGCCAAGAACAGCAGCGACACGATGGCGAAGAACCAGATGGTCGAGCGCTGTGCACGTGTCAGCGGAACTTCGCCAGGCTGGCGAAACGACAGCATCGGGGCTTCGGCGCTGTGCCAACCGATCTTCTGACTCCAGCGCCCGTAGACGGCGAACATGATGCCGGTCCCGCCGAGCAGCATGATCAACGAGAGCGTCGACCAGACGATGAGCTGCGCGGTGGGGCCGTTGTCGACGCGGGGTTCGCTGGGCCAGTTGTTGGTGTAGCTGTAGTTGTGGCCGGGCCGGTCAGCGGCCGACGCCCATGCGGTCCAGGCGAAGAAGGCGGTCAGGTCGTGAATCTCGGCGGGGTCGGTGATGAGCCGGGGGAGCAGCCCGTGTTTGGTGGAGTCCTCCCCGAAGAATTCCGCATAGTGCTCGGTGATCCGGTTGAAGGCCTCGGCCTGCCGGTCGGTGAACACCAGGGTGCGGGTCTCCGGGTTGAAGCGGTTGGTGCGGAACTCGGTGACGACGGCGTCGTGGGTGTCGGCCATACCCCCGTCCCGCAGCTGGGCGGCCACATCATCAGTTGCCCGGCGGAGGTAATCAGCGGTGTAATCGGGGCCCAGATAGGCACCGTGACCGACGATCGACCCATACTCCTGCAGGCCGCGCGACTGGAAGAGCTCCTGCCCGCGGGTGATTTCGTCGCCGGTGAACACCACCTGCCCGGATTCGGTGACCACCTTGTCGGGCATCGGCATCGATGCCGTGTAGGTGCGGTAGGCCAGCAGGCCCATGACGAAGAAGCCGAAGATCATCACCAGGGCGACGCCCTGGACCCAGCCCTTGCCGATCAGCGGTTGGCTGGTGGACTCCTTGACGGCCATGCGCTTGCTCCCCCCACCACATGGGTGCGGGCGGCATCTGAACCCGCACGTGCGGAATCTTCGACGGGGTCAAAAATACCGACGGGGCAGCACCATTGCGGGCTTTTCGGAAAGTTTGCGCAGCGCAGCCTAGAGCGCGGCGGCCAGTTCGGTGCCCTGTTTGATTGCTCGTTTCGCATCGAGTTCGGCTGCCACAGCAGCGCCTCCGATGATGTGGGGTTCGATGCCTATGCGCCGCAGGTCCTCTTCGAGATCACGCACCGATTCCTGTCCGGCGCAGATCACCACGTTGTCGACCGGAAGCACGCGTCGGTCCCGGTGTTCGGAACCGAAGCTGATGTGCAGACCCTCATCGTCGATGAGCTCGTAGTTCACTCCGGAAAGCTGATGCACCCCTTTGGCTTTCAGCGACGCTCGGTGCACCCAGCCGCTGGTCTTGCCGAGATTGCGGCCCTGTGGTCCCTTGGTGCGCTGGAGGAGGTACACCTCGCGCACGGCGGGCGCGGGCAGGGGAGTGGTCAGCGCGCCGCGGGCTTCCTGCGGGTCGGCCACACCCCACTCGGCCTTCCACTCCTTGAGGTTCAGGGTCGGCGACTGATCAGTAGTGAGGAATTCGCTGACGTCAAAGCCGATTCCACCGGCGCCGATCACCGCTACCGACTTGCCTACCGGCGCACCGGTGATGGCCTGGGCGTAAGTGAGCACCTTCGGATGATCGATCCCGGGAATGGCGGGAAGGCGCGGAGTGACCCCGCTCGCGAGCACCACATCGTCGAAGCCGGCCAGGTCGTCGGCTCCGGCCCGAACTCCCAGCCGCACGTCGACTTCGAGCTTGCCGAGCATCGTCGTGTAGTACCGGATGGTCTCGTTGAACTCTTCCTTGCCGGGAATCCTTCTGGCCAGGTCGAATTGGCCGCCGATGACCGGCCCCGCCTCGAACAGCGTGACCCGGTGACCGCGCTCGGCGGCGTTGACCGCGGCCGACAACCCGGCCGGGCCGGCGCCCACGACGGCCACCGAACGGGCCCGACGCGTCGGGCTGAGCACCAGTGTCGTCTCCCGCCCGGCCCTCGGGTTGAGCAGACACGAAACCTTCTTGTGCACAAAGGCATGGTCGAGGCAGGCCTGATTGCACGCGATGCAGGTGTTGATCTCGTCGGCCCGCTCCTCGGCGGCCTTGAGCACCCAGTCCGGATCGCTGAGCAGGGGCCGCGCCATCGAGATCAACTGGACGTGCGTGTCCGCCAGGATCTGCTCGGCGCTCTGCGGCATGTTGATCCGGTTGGACGCCACCACCGGGATGGAGACGTGCTCGGCCACCGCACTGCTGATGTCGGCGAAGGCGCTGTTGGGCACCGAGGTGACGATCGTGGGTACCCGCGCCTCGTGCCAGCCGAAGCCCGAGTTCAGGATCGTCGCGCCGGCTGCCTCGACTTCGGTTGCCAGCGCGACGATTTCCTCCCACGTCTGTCCGTCCTCGACGTAGTCGGCCATCGAGAGGCGGTAGCAGATGATGAAGTCGGAACCGACGGCCTCGCGCACCCGTCGCACGATCTCGACCGGGAAGCGGCGACGTTTCTCCGGGGTGCCGCCCCACGCATCGGTGCGCTTGTTGGTGCGCGGTGCCAGGAACTGGTTGAGCAAATAGCCCTCGCTGCCCATGATCTCGACACCGTCATAACCCGCCTCGCGGGCGAGCAACGCACAGCGGACGAAATCGTCGATGGTGCCTTGGATATCACGGAGTCGTCTCGGCTTAAACGGGTTGATGGGGGCCTTGATCGACGATGCGCTCACCGAAAGTGGGTGGTACGCATAGCGTCCGGCGTGCAGGATCTGCAGCAGGATCTTGCCGTCGGCGTCGTGCACGGCGCCGGTGATCCGGCGGTGCCGTCGCGCTTCGGTGGAGGAGACCAGTTGTGAGGCGAACGGCAGCAGCCAGCCGGTCTTGTTGGGGGCGTAGCCGCCGGTGATGATCAGCCCGACGCCGCCGCGGGCCCGCTCGGCGAAGTATTCGGCGAGTTTCGCGGTGTCGCCGGCACGGTCCTCGAGGCCGGTGTGCATCGAGCCCATCACGACCCGGTTGCGCAGAGTGGTGAAGCCGAGGTCCAACGGCGACAAGAGATGCGGATAGGTCAACCCCATGTCCGCAGGGTAGGTGGGACCGACGGTCCTATGCAACTAATTGACTGGTTTGGGTTGGGTAAAAGGAATCGGTCGGGCGGCTAGGCGAGCTGTATCTGCGACGGCTAGTATCAGTTACCACGCGCCACCCATAACTGGGTGACGCGTGAAGTTAGGACACACTGAGACGCGCGTCCAAGTATCGGCAACGCATACTGTGACGTCGAACTCAACAGAGTCCCGACCACCGAGCCCAGCAGCCCACTGGACAGGAGAGACATCAGTGACGTACGTCATTGCCGAACCCTGCGTCGACGTCAAAGACAAGGCATGTATCGAAGAGTGCCCGGTCGATTGCATCTACGAGGGTGCCCGCATGCTGTACATCCACCCCGACGAGTGTGTGGATTGCGGCGCGTGCGAACCGGTCTGCCCGGTCGAGGCCATCTACTACGAAGACGATGTGCCGGACCAGTGGAGCAGCTACGCGCAGGCCAACGCTGACTTCTTCTCCGAACTGGGTTCGCCCGGCGGCGCGTCCAAGGTCGGCCAGACCGACAACGATCCGCAGGTCATCAAGGACCTGCCGGCCAAGGCCGAGGACTGAGCACGGTCGAATCCGGCTTCGAGACTGACGTGGTGCGACAGCGTCGTTCGGCGGCACTTCCAGAGTTTCCGTGGGACACCCTGGCCGACGTCACTGCTCTGGCCCGCTCGCACCCCGACGGAATCGTCGACCTTTCGGTAGGTACTCCGGTAGATCCGGTGGCACCGGTGATCCGGGAGGCACTGGCCGCCGCCAGCTCGGCTCCCGGCTATCCGACGACGGCCGGGACCCCGGCACTGCGCGCCTCAGCCGAAGCGGCGCTGCGGCGCCGGTACGGGATCACCGACCTGGCACCGGATGCGGTGCTGCCGGTGATCGGCACCAAGGAGCTGATCGCCTGGCTGCCGACGCTGCTGGCGATCGGCCCCGGCGATGCCGTCGTGGTCCCCGAGCTGGCCTACCCGACTTACGAGGTGGGTGCCCTGCTGGCCGGGGCGCAGGTGCTGCGCGCTGATTCACTGACCCAGCTGGGTCCGCAGCGTCCCGCGCTGATCTACCTGAACTCACCGAGCAATCCCACCGGGAAGGTGCTCCCGCTGGACCACCTGCGCAAGGTGGTGAACTGGGCCCGCGATCGCGGCGTGCTCATCGCTTCTGACGAGTGCTACCTGGGCCTGAGCTGGGAAGCCGAGCCGCTCAGTGTCCTGCATCCGTCGGTCTGCGACGGTGACCACACCGGTCTGCTCGCGGTGCACTCGCTGTCCAAGACCTCCTCGCTGGCCGGCTACCGTGCCGGGTTCGTCGCCGGTGACCCGGCTGTCGTCGCCGAACTGCTCGCGGTCCGCAAGCACGCCGGGATGATGGTGCCGACGGCGGTGCAGGCCGCGATGGTCGCCGCCCTCGACGACGACGAGCACGAAGCCCTGCAACGCGAGCGGTACGCGCAACGCCGAGCGGTGCTGCTGCCGGCACTGCAGGCGGCCGGATTCACCATCGAACATTCCGAGGCCGGCCTGTACCTGTGGGCCACCCGCGGCGAACCCTGCCGCGACACCGTCAAGTGGCTGGCCGAGCGCGGCATCCTGGTGGCGCCGGGCGAGTTCTACGGACCGGCCGGAGCGCAGTACGTGCGGGTCGCGCTGACCGCGACCGACGAGCGCATCGCCGCTGCCGTCGCACGCCTCGCCTAACCGCCGAGCAGTCCCAGCGACATCGCCTTGGTGACGGCCGCCGTGCGGTCGGACACCGCGAGTTTGTGGAACGCCCGCAGCAGATGCGTCTTCACGGTGGCCTCGCTGATGTGCAGGGCGCGGCCGATATCGGCGTTGGTGGCGCCGGTGGCCACCAGGGCCAGCACCTCGGCCTCCCGCACCGACAGTGTCACCGCCGGCGCCCGGACCGCGTTCACCAATCGGTCGGCGACGCCGGGGGCCAACACGGTCTTGCCGCGCGCCGCGTCGCGCACCGCACTGGCCAACTCGGCGCGCGACGCGTCCTTCAGGAGATAGCCTGTCGCGCCCGCCTCGACGGCGCGAAGGATGTCGGTGTCGCTTTCGTAGGTGGTGACCACGACGATGTGGACGGACGGATCGGCGGCCAGAATCTGGGCAGTGGCGGTGACGCCGTCGACTCCGGGCATCCGCAGATCCATCAGGATGACATCGGGGCGCAGTGCGCCGGCCAGCGCGATCGCCTCGGCCCCGGAACCGGCCTCACCGATCACCGCCAGGTCGTCCTCGGCGTCGATCATGCCGCGCAGCCCCTCGCGGACCACCGGATGGTCGTCGACCAGCAGGACTTTTGTCACGTTGCCGGTCATGCCGGCACCGCCACGATCACCCGCACGCCGCCACCGTCGGGCACCGACAAGGTCAGGGTGCCGCCGACCTGATCCAGCCGGGCCTGCATACCGCGCAGGCCGAAACCGTCGACGTGGTCGGGCTGCAGACCGATACCGTTGTCGGACAGGGAAAGTCGTACCCCGTGCGGTACGGGCTCAAGGTGGACCCGGAGTTCACTGGCCTGCGAATGCCGGCGCACGTTCGCCATCGCCTCCTGCGCGCTGCGCAACAACACCACATCGGCGGCCATGCCGAGCGGGGGCAGGTCGTCGTCGATGTGGATGTCGACGGCGATGCCGGTCTCGGCGGCCAGTCGCTCGCACTGGCGGCGCAGGGCGGCAGGCAGGGAGCCCTGCTCCAACGCGGCCGGGGTCAGCCTGGTGACCATCGTGCGGGCCTCGGCCAGGTTGTCGCGCGCGGTGTTGCGGATCAACTCCACATGCCGGGCGGCGGCGGCCGGATCGGCGTCACTCTCGGCCTGCACCGCCTGGGCGAGCGCCACGATGCTGGTGAATCCTTGGGCCAGGGTGTCATGGATCTCGCGGGCCAACCGCTCCCGTTCAGCGGCCACCCCGGCCTCCCGCGACAGGCGGCCGGCTTCGGCCCGGCTGGCCGCCAACTCGGCGACGGTCTCCGCCAACCTCTGTCGCTGGCGCATCGTGGTCATGATGGTGGTACCGATGATCGGGGCGGCTACCGCGCCGACGAGGGTCACCGCCGCCACCGGCGGCAGGCTCGGCCATCCCAGCCCGTGGATGGCCACGGCGAGGCCCAACGGTGCCAGGGTTACCAGGAAGGTCAGCGTCAACGCCGCCGTCAGCGGCAACGTGGCGAAGATCAGCGGGAAGAGCGCCGGAATTGCCGCGACGGCCGGCGCCGCGGCCAGCAGCGCGAGCAGCCAGAGGCCGATCATCACTGCCAGGAACGCCGCCGTCCGTGCGCTCACCGGGCCGGCGATCGGATCCGCATCGTGAATCACGCTGCGCCCGAACGCCAGAACGATGACGACCATCGCGGCGAGTGCGCCGCACGCCACACCTACGTTGCCGCCGAGGGTGTGTCGCAGCAACACCACCGCGACGATCGCCGCGACGCACAACCCGCAGACGTAGGTCTCCCACATCCAATGCCAGTCCGACGGCTCCTGCAGGACTGCTGTGGTGGACGGACCGGTTTCGGTCATCTGCCGATGTTAACGGCCGCCGGCGCCTTCGGTGGCCACCCAGTTTCCGTGGAATCCGTGCGGAACCCTGACCGGAATGTGCACGGTGGCAACGGGTGCCAGACTCTGCCCGTCGAGCAACACCAGATCGCTGCGGTTCTCGGCTCGGTCGTAGACGAATCCCATCACCACGCCGTCGTTCTCGTCGGCGTCCGGTCCGGACGGGACGAAGACGAACTCGCCGGGTTCGCGCCCGGGCCCGAAGTCGATTCGGTCAGTCGTGCCCTCACACAGGTCGTGGCGCAGGATGGCGCCCGCTGCCGCGTCCGGTTCCGGTGGCAGGCTGACGGTGTAGCCGTACCGGTGCTGCCGCCCGACCATGCGCTCGTCGATGCGGGGGAATTCCTGAGTCTCGTCGTGGAGCCGCTGCTCGCGCACTGTGCCGGTGCGAAGGTCAACGGTCCAGCGGTCCAACGTGATCGAGTCGGTGAACAGCCGGTCCCCGGTGGTGAACACCGCCGGATGGCGGACGACGTCGAGCACGATCTGTTCGCCGTCGGGTCCGGTCTGATCGAACCCGTTGAGGGTGTGGAACACGTAGCACGGCGGTATGTCGAACCACCGGATGTCGGCGGCCGATCCCTCGCGGGGCATCACCCCGACACGGGCACCGTGCTCCGGCGACCACCGATACGGCATCGCCGTTGTCGGTAGCGCGGCGCGTTCGGATCCGCGCATCGCGGCGCGCAAGACGAAGTCCGGTGCCGCATGCCGGGCCGCGAATCCGGTCAGCAACCGTGCGGCAGCGCGCGCCGGGGCGCTCTTGACCATCGTCGTCAGATCGAGCAGCACCGGCAGGTCGTAGAGCACCACATACTTCTCGGTCAGGGTGAAGTCGTGCATCATCGTCTGTGCGCGTAAGGCGATGTCGACGGTGCGCCGGACCCTGCCGTCCACCCCCGTGACGGTGTAGCTGACCAGGTTGCCACGCAACGGGTTGTACGAGACGGCATGCAGTTCACCGGTTTTCGGATCGTGTTTGGGGTGTGCGGTGAACCCGCCGAACAGAGTGCCGCAGAAGTCGGACGGACCTACCGTGTCGAGCTCGTCGGTGAGTTCGTAGGGCCGCACCCCGGCCTCGGTGACCACCAACGTCCGGCCGGCGTGGCCGATGATGTTGGTGTTCGACGGGAAGTCGAAACCACCGGCGTGCGCGCCACCGACCCATTTTTCGCCGAGTTCGCGAGCCACCGAACTCGACCGGACCCACCGGTTCCGGTACCAGGTCGCGCTGCCGTCACGCAGTCGGATCCCGTGCGCCATGCCGTCGCCCAGAAACCAGTGGTGGTGCCGCGGATCGGGTGCCCGCAGCGGGTTGGGGCCGGTGCGCAGGTAGCGCCCGTCGAGATAGTCCGGAATGTTGCCCGTGACCGTCAGGTCGGTGACGGTGACCTCGTCATGTACCGGGGCGTAGTTCCCGCTCAGATACGGATGCTCGGATTCCTGCTGAACCGCTTGGGTCGTCATAACCCCACGGTGCCCCACCAGGCGTGTACACGCGACGACTTCACGGCTGATTCGTATGTCAACCGAACGATCGACAGCCAGTTGTCGATCAGCTTGGCGGGCGAGCCATGGAGCATTCGGTGAGCTGTTGAGATTTCCCGAGAGACTGTAAACCGCCGTGGTAGTACAGCAGCATGTCGTGGTACTTCGGCAGCGTGCGGTCGCGAACCCACATGTTCTCCGTCGGAGTGTTGGACTGGCTACCGGACTTATAAACACCGTCCTTGATGAACTCGATCTCGACCTCGAGCTCGTCGGCAAGTGCCTGTACTTCTTGGTGATTGGCGATCGCCCCGTCGTCCCACTTGATGGTCTCGTTCAACCGTGGGCGGACCTGCGATTCGCACCGCTGCTTAGCCGCAGCGTAGAGGTCGGTTTGCTCCTGCTTGGCGCGCGCTTCGTTCTTGTCACTGAAGTGCTGCCCGATGCAGGCGATGCCCACCACCACCGCGACGACGGCGCCGATGATCCGCCCCACCCCGTTGACCGCGACGTAGGTGTCCGACGGCTCGGTTCGGTCGCGGAACTTCCATCCTTCGTCGAGATAGAAGGCGAGCTTCGGACGCGCCGCGAAGAACACCAGCACGGCTGCCAGAAGAAAAGACAGGATGCCCAGCGCCAGCATGGTGACCCCCCGTCGAAACCCGTCGCGTCAAACCTCAGGTGTCATTCTGGGGGATGAGCCCCGTGGTCGAGCGCACCAATTTCGACCGACCTCATGTTGTGGCCCGCAGGCTCAACGCGAGCAGCAGCCGGACATCGGCATCGTTGAGGGAGGCCGCGATCAGCTGCTCCACGCGGCGGATCCGGTAGCGGACAGTGTTGGGGTGTACGTGCAGATGCTGCGCGGCCGCGGCCACGTCGCCGAAGCAGTCCAGGTACACACCGAGGGTTTCCGCGAGCACCGGTTCGTCGGCCCGCAGCATCCGCACCCGCGGATCGATCAGCCGCTCGTCGGCGGCGATGGCGGTGACGATCTCGTCGAGCAGCACCGTGGTACGCGCCTCGGCCAGCGAGGTGACCGCCGCCAGCGTTCCGGGATGGCGTTGGGCCGTGTCGAGCACCCGGTCGACATCGGTGCGGGCCGCCGCCGCGCCGGCCAACCCGGCCACCGGGCTGGCGATCACCGCGTGCAGCTCCAGTCCCAACTCACTGCGCAACGACGCCACGGTGCCACGCACCCACGACGTCACCGCCTTACCGGTGCTGGGGAACAACACATAGACCCGCGGTCCCACCGAGGCCATCTGCGCGTCGTGGCGAAAAGCGCTGGCGCTCAACGCCAGAACATCAGCCAGTCGGCTCGCCTGATTGCCACCGGCGCGGCTGTCGAAGCCGATCACCGCAGCCCGGCCGTCAACGGCCACACCGAGTTCCCGGGCGATCAACTCCACCTCGACGGGGGCCTCCGCCTCGCCCAAACCCAGCAGTTCCTGTACCCGCACGGCATGGGTGGAGGGTGCGGCAGCCAGGCGCGCCATGATCCGCGCGGCCAGCACTGCGGCGCCGCGCATCACCTCCTCGGCGTCCTCGGCCAGCGGGCGACTGCCCTGCTGCACCCAGATGGTGCCGACGAACGCGGCGGCCCGGCGCTCGTCGACGGCGGGCGCGAAGATGCCGATCGCCAGCCTGGGTCGCAGCCCGAGCTCGGGGCGCTCGGCCACCCGCACCGCCTCCGGTCGCGAACGCAACGCATCGAAGATGCCCCACTGGGCGATCCACGCCAGATGCTCCGGTGGACCCGCCCGGCCGAGAATCGACAGGCGACGCAACTCGTCGGCTTCGTTGCTGGACGCGGAATAGGCCAACACGTGTGACTGGGCATCCTCGATGCTGACCATGCCGTGCGTGCGTTCGGCCACCGACTGGGCCAGGCCGAACAGGTCGGTACCCGAATCGTGCAGCGCGCCGTCACCATGGTGCTCGAAGACATGGTTGACCAATCGGTACAGCCGCTCCCAGCGGGCTCGCGGATCTACGGCAACCACCGCGGTGCCTGCGGCCACCGCCCGTTCGATGACCGCATCGGACGGCTTTTTGATGAAGATTGCCGCGGGCGGCCGGCGTGCGGTCTGCTGCTCGACCCAACCCAGCGCGTCGGCCTCGGACACGCCGAGCAGGAAGAACACGTCCGCGGCGCCTGCGGACGGGGCCAGGCCCAGGCGCACGTCGTCGGAATCGATGAGCGCCGCCGAGGCCACCGCCAGATCCAGGCCCCGGGGCGCCTGAACCAATCTGACCAGGGTGGCATCCAGCGCCAACAACAGTTGGCCCAGGCTGACGCCGGTGGTGGGCATGTTGTCCGATTCTACTTATCTTGGCGGTGAGGCTTGGCGAAACAGACAAGTGTTGCGTGGGTCACGTCGGGGATTCTGGACTCATGGATGCCATCACCGACGTGCCCTCGCCGGCCAACGAGCCGGTTCACGACTACGCACCGGGCTCGGGGGAACGCGCCCGGCTCGCCACTGCGCTCGGCGAACTCACCGGCGCCCCGATCGACCTGCCGCACGTGATCGGCGGCAAACACACCATGGGCGGCGGTGCACGCATTGATGTCGTGCAACCGCATCGCCACCGCGCGACGCTGGGCACCCTGACCAACGCCGAACACGCCGACGCCAGTGCCGCCATCGAGGCCGCGCTGGCCGCCAAGGCCGATTGGGCCCGGATGCCGTTCGACGAGCGCGCCGCGGTGTTCCTGCGGGCGGCCGATCTGCTGTCCGGACCGTGGCGCGAGAAGATCGCCGCCGCCACCATGCTCGGCCAGTCCAAGACCGCCTACCAGGCCGAGATCGACGCGCCCTGTGAGCTGATCGACTTCTGGCGGTTCAACGTCGAGTTCGCCCGTCAGATCCTGGCCCAACAGCCCATCAGCAGCCCCGGCGTCTGGAACCGCACCGACCACCGGCCACTCGAGGGCTTCGTCTACGCCATCACCCCCTTCAACTTCACCGCGATCGCAGGCAACCTGCCCACCGCACCCGCCCTGATGGGCAACACCGTGGTGTGGAAACCCTCGCCCACCCAGACCTTCGCGGCCTACCTGACGATGCAGCTGCTCGAGGCCGCCGGACTGCCGCCCGGAGTGATCAACCTGGTGACCGGCGACGGGATCGCGGTTTCCGATGTGGCCCTGGCGGATCCGCGACTGGCCGGCATCCACTTCACCGGATCGACCGCCACGTTCCAGCACCTGTGGCGTGAGGTTGGTGCGAACATCGGCAACTACCACACCTATCCGCGACTGGTCGGCGAGACCGGCGGCAAGGACTTCGTCGTCGCACATTCCTCGGCCCGCCCGGATGTGCTGCGCACCGCGCTGATCCGCGGTGCTTTCGACTACCAGGGACAGAAGTGCTCGGCAGCCTCCCGGGCCTTCATCCCGCGCTCGGTATGGCACCGGATGGGCGACGACTTCCTCTCGGCCACATCGGACCTCAAGTACGGCGACGTCACCGACCTGACCAACTACGGCGGTGCCGTGATCGACGAACGCGCCTACGCCAAGAACGTCGCGGCGATCGAGCGGGCCAAGGGTGCGGCGGGCGTCACCATCGCCGCGGGCGGTGAATATGACGACAGTGAAGGCTATTTCGTGCGGCCCACGGTTCTGCTCTCCGATGACCCGACCGACGAGGCCTTCTCCACGGAGTACTTCGGCCCCATCCTGGCGGTCCACGTCTACCCAGACGCGGAGTACGAGCGCATGCTCGACGTCGTCGACACCGGTGCCCGCTACGCGCTGACCGGCGCGGTGATCGCCGACGATCGCAGTGCGGTGCTGACCGCCGCCGACCGGCTCCGGAACGCGGCGGGCAACTTCTACGTCAACGACAAGCCGACCGGCGCGGTCGTCGGCCAGCAGCCCTTCGGCGGATCGCGGGCCTCGGGCACCAACGACAAGGCGGGCTCCGCGCTGAACCTGTTGCGCTGGACCTCGGCCCGCTCCATCAAGGAGACGTTCGTGCCGCCCACCAACCACACCTACCCCCACATGGAGGTCTGACATGGGCGTCTTCCAGCGGGTCGCCCGCCCGGCGATCCTGGCCGCGTCGCACTCGCCGCGGCTGCGCCACACGGCTGAACGCCTCCCGATCACCCGCAAGGTGGTGGACCGCTTTGTGGCGGGGGAGACCGTGCCCGAGGCGCTCGACACTGTTGGTGCACTGCGGGATTCGGGCCGGTTCGTCACCGTCGACTACCTCGGCGAGGACACGACGAGCAGCGACGACGCCGAACGCACCGTGCAGGCCTACCTGACTCTGCTCGACGGGCTGGCGCGACGCGGCGACATCGACGCCGCCGTGCGACCGCTGGAGGTGTCACTCAAACTCTCGGCGCTCGGTCAGGCGCTGCCGCGCGACGGCGAGAAGATCGCCTACGAGAACGCGCACACCATCTGTGCCAAGGCCCGCGCGGTGGGAGCCTGGGTCACCGTGGATGCCGAGGACCACACCACGACCGACTCGACCCTGTCCATCGTGCGTGATCTGCGCACCGAATTCGACTGGCTGGGAACGGTTCTGCAGGCCTATCTGCACCGGACCGAGGCGGACTGCCGTGAGTTCGCCGCATCCGGAGCCCGGATCAGGCTGTGCAAGGGTGCCTACGACGAGCCCGCCACGGTGGCCTACCGCGACGCACAGGAGGTCACCGACTCCTACCTGCGCTGCCTGCGGGTTCTGATGGCCGGATCGGGCTACCCGATGGTGGCCTCACACGACCCGGAGATCATCGACGCGGTACCCGGCCTTGTCGATGAATTCAGCCGGGGTGTGGACGGTTTCGAGTACCAGATGCTCTACAACATCCGTGACGCCGAACAACGCCGGCTTGCCGACGCGGGCAACCACGTCAGGGTGTACGTACCGTTCGGCAACGAGTGGTACGGCTATTTCGTACGGCGACTGGCGGAGCGCCCGGCCAACCTGACATTCTTCCTGCGGGCACTGGCCGAGCGCCACTGAGCCAGGACCTCAGCTGGGACTCAGGTCGTAGGCGACCTTGAACTTGTCGAGCAGGTACGGTCCCGACACCACCGGTTCATACCGCGCCGGGTTGTCCACGGTCGCACATGTGGGGATGCACTCGATCACGGCGTCGAAGTTGGGCTGGTGGAAGAACGGGAGGCTGAACCGTTCGGCGGTGGGTGCTCCGGTGCCAACTACCCGGTGCACCGTGCTGACCCACCGGTCGTTGGTCCACCGAGCCAACAGGTCGCCGATGTTGATGACGAACGAGCCCGGTACCACCGGCACATCAAGCCAGTCGCCGCGATCGCCCCGAACCTGTAGCCCACTCTGGGATTCGTCTTGCAGCAGGATCGTGAGGTTGCCCCAGTCGCTGTGTTGGCTGAGCCGGATATGGCCGGCCGGCTGCTCATCGGCCGGGTAGTGGTTGGCCATCAAGTTGGAGTTGTGCCGATCGATCAGCGTGTCGAACCAGTCTTCGCGCAGGCCCAGCGCCAAGGCGAACAGCCGAGACAACTCGGTCGCAAGCGACGCCATCTCGTCGTAATAGCGTTGGTATGCTGCGCGGAATCCCGGTACCTCTGGCCATCGTTCGGCGACCGCCACGCGTTCATCGGTCCATCCGGGCCCGTCGAGCCCCTCCGGATTGCCCAGCGGGAAGTACACGAATTTCTCAACCTGGTCCGGTGATTCGCGCTCGGCCAGCGGGTCGGCTCCGTCGTTGGTCGCCGCGAGGTTGCCCGCGCTGCTGAACCCGCGGGCCAGCGGGTCGGCAGGATCGGCCCCGACCTTTTCCTTGAGGGCCCGTGGCAGCGAGAAGAATTCGCGCAACGCGCGGTTGACGTCCTCGATCACTACATCGGGCACCCCATGGCCGACGAGCAGCAGAAAACCGCTGCTTTCACAGCATCGGCCGATGGCGTCGGCGACTGCTTGGCGTTGACGCTGGTCGCCGTTTCGGGCGCTGCTGATGTCGATCAACGGGACGAAGCCGTCGCGCAGGACAACTTGGTCGACTATCACCTCTGGTTGGCTCACGCGCTCGACGGTAGAACCTCAACCTAAGTTGATGTCAACGCTGAATTTCCCTCTCGCGCAACAGCAGAAAAGTCAAAGCCGCCAGGCTCTGGGCGTCGGTGATCGCGCCGGCCCGGATCATGTCGTTCAGCTCTGCTCGGGAGAACCACGCGCTGTGCATGTCCTGCTCCTCATGCTCGCGTTCGTGATCGCCCGCGGTGAGGCCGGTCGCCAGGAACACCCAGCCGCGCTGGCTGCTCATTCCCGCCGCCACATCGAGTTGGCCGAGTCGTTCCATGGTCTCGGCGCGCAGACCGGTCTCCTCACGGAGCTCGCGGTGGGCGAGCGCGGTGGCCTCCAGATGCTGATTCTCTGGCGCTGTGCCCTGAGGGAACTCCCAGCGTCGCAACCCCAACGGATAGCGGAACTGCTCGACGAGGTGAAACCGATCGCCGTCGGGGTCGTACGGAATCACGAGGGCGTAGGTCTGCTTGTCCACGACGGCGTAGATGCCGGTGCTGCCGTCAGACCGGACGACGTCGTCTTCGCGCAGCGTCAACCAGTTGTTCCGGTACACCTCGCGCGTCGCGGTCCGGCGGATGGCGGCCGTCAGACCGATGCGTAGCCGATCCGGCGGGATGTCGCCGGCGCTCTCGATGTCGTCGGCGAGGGTGGCGGCGAAGTCGACGAGGTGGGCCACGTCGATGTCGTAGGGCGCCGGCTGGTCGACGAGGGAGAGCCGCGCCGACGCACGTCTCAAGAGCGCAGCGGCACCGGTGCGGTTGCCGCGCTGCACATGCGTAATGCCCACAGCCAGTTGCGCCAGGCCCTGCCAGAGCGCACGTTCGTGGTCCGGGCCGTTCTTCCACGCCGCTTCGAGTACTTCGTGGGCGCTGAACGCCTGACCACGGTCGAGCAGATCCTGGGCGTAGGCGAGAGTTTCGGCCGGCGCGAGCTCCAGGTCATCGGGAATGCGTGCGACGCCGTCACTGCCGTACGGCAACGGCCGGCCGAGTGCGTCACGCGGGCGGGTGCTGCGCGGCCGCCCGGAGTCGTCGCGGTCGCGTCCAGCTGCTGTGCCCATACCACCCGACGGTAGCCTCACAAGGGTGTTGCTGGCCTCCTTGAACCCCGCAGCTGTTGCCGCGGGCGCCGAACTTGACGATGCCGTTTCCATCGACGGGGCCGTGCTGAGCCGCAGCGACCTCGTCGGCGCCGCCACTTCGGTGGCCGAGCGCGTCGCTGTCGCCCGCCGCGTCGCCGTCCTGGCGACCCCGACCCCGACGACGGTCCTCGCCATCATCGGGTGCCTGATCGCCGGCGTGCCGGTGGTCCCGGTACCCGCCGACGTCGGCACGGCCGAGCGGCGGCACATCCTCGCCGACTCGGGCGCCCAGGCCTGGCTGGGGGAGCGGCCCGACGAGACTGAGGGATTGCCGCACATCCCGGTGCGGCTGCACGCCCGGTCCTGGCACCGCTATCCCGAGCCTGCAGCTGATTCGACCGCGATCATCATGTACACCTCGGGAACCACCGGAGCGCCCAAGGGCGTGCCGATCAGTCGTCAGGCCATCGCCGACGACATCGACGCGCTGGCCGAGGCGTGGCAGTGGACCGCCGCAGACACCCTGGTGCACGGTCTGCCGCTGTTCCACGTGCACGGCCTGGTGCTGGGCCTGCTCGGCTCGCTGCGGATCGGAAACCGCTTTGTACACACCGGGAAACCGACGCCGGCCGCGTATGCGGAGGCGCAGGGCACGCTGTACTTCGGGGTGCCGACGGTGTGGTCGCGGGTGGTCAAGGACCTCGACTCTGCCCTGGCGCTGTCCACGGCACGGCTACTGGTCTCCGGTAGTGCGCCGCTGCCGGTGCCCGTGTTCGACGAGTTGGTGCGGCTGACCGGGCACGCTCCCGTGGAGCGCTACGGCAGCACCGAATCGCTGATCACGCTGAGCACCCGGGTGGACGGTGAACGCAGGCCCGGCTGGGTCGGGTTGCCGCTGGCCGGTGTCCAGACCCGGCTGGTCGACGACGACGGTGCACCGGTGCCCCACGATGGTGAAACCATCGGACGGCTACAGATCAAGGGCCCCATGGTGTTCGACGGTTACCTCAACCGGCCCGAGGCCACGGCCGAGGCCTTCGACCCCGACGGCTGGTACCGCACCGGCGATGTCGCGGTGATCGACGCCGACGGGATGCATCGCATCGTCGGACGCGAATCGGTGGACCTGATCAAGTCCGGCGGCTACCGCATCGGTGCAGGAGAGATCGAGACGGTGCTGCTGGGCCACGACGGCGTCGACGAGGCGGCGGTAGTCGGGGTGCCCGACGAGGATCTCGGGCAGCGCATCGTCGCGTTCGTCGTCGGCGCCGCTGCGCCTGAGGTGCTCATCGAGTTTGTCGCTCAACAACTTTCAGCACACAAACGCCCCCGCGAAGTGCGGCTGGTGGACAGCCTGCCCCGCAACGCGATGGGAAAGGTGATGAAAAAGGAACTGGCGCAATGGGACTGACGTTCGCCGAGATCTGCAACGATGCACACGACCCCGAAACGTTGGGGGCCTGGTAGACCGACTGATCGGCCTGGGCGCCCGCCACGTCGACATCGGGCAGGGCGAGCAGACCTGGGTGGCGCTGGCCGACTCCGAGGGCAACGAGTTCTGTGTGCTCGCTGCGAGTAGGGCCGGCTCCGCCGACGTGTTAACAAAAGGCGTAGCTTGGTCGATAGAGAGGTTGGAAAGCGCACGTCAACCTGCCGATGTTTGGAGGCCACACGTGAATCTCAAGAAGATCGTGGGAACGGCAATGATCGCCGGTGCACTTGGCGCCGGATCCCTCGGGTTGGGCGCGGCTTCAGCACAGGCTGACCCCGGCCCCCGTATTCCGTGGGTTCCCGGTCCGGGCTGGGTTGATTGGAATCCAGGCCCGAACTTGCCACCAGGCCAGATCAAAAAGTGGTGCCCGTGGCAATCCCCGCCTGGTCACTGGGTCGGTGGCCCGCACGGGATTCCTTGCACCTAGCCGCACCTGAGCCAGCTCGAACGTCGGCTTGTGTGTCAGGTTTTCGCGAATTTTGACACACAAGCCAATGTTCGGCGCCGAAATCTAGTTGGCGTGCAGCGCGTCGTTGAGCGTGATGCCGGTGCCGTCACGCTTGACCACCTCGACCGCGCCGGAGAGTGAGTTGCGGCGGAACAGCAGGTTGTTGGCTCCGGACAGCTCGACCGCCTTGGTGGTCTGGCCGTCGGCCGTGCTCACCTTGGTGCCGCCGGTGACGTACAGCCCGGCCTCGATCACGCAATCATCGCCCAGCGAGATGCCCAGGCCCGCGTTGGCGCCCAGCAGGCAGCGCTTGCCCACCTTGATGACCTCTTTGCCACCACCGGACAGGGTGCCCATGATCGACGCGCCGCCACCGATGTCGGAGCCGTCGTCCACCACGACACCGGCCGAGATCCGGCCCTCCACCATCGAGGTGCCCAGCGTGCCGGCGTTGAAGTTCACGAAGCCCTCGTGCATGACCGTCGTCCCCGAGGCCAGGTGCGCACCGAGGCGGACGCGGTCGGCGTCGGCGATCCGCACACCCGACGGCAGCACGTAGTCGACCATCCGCGGGAACTTGTCGACGCCGTAGACCGCGACGGCCCCGCGGCGGCGCAGCTTGGCGCGCACGGTTTCGAAGCCCTCCACGGCGCATGGCCCGAAGCTGGTCCACACCACGTTGGCCAGCAGGCCGAAGATGCCGTCCATGTTGGCGCCGTGCGGGGCCACGAGCCGGTGCGAGAGCAGGTGCAGCCGCAGGTAGGCGTCATGCGCGTCGGCGGGCTTGGCCGCGAGGTCGCTGATCGTGGTGCGCACCGCCACCACCTCGACGCCGCGGTCGGCATCGGGGCCGGTCAGGTCCGCGAGCTCGGCGGGCACGTCGTCACCGGTGAGCTTCACCGTGCCGGCGTCGCCGGAGGCGCTCAGCTCGGGGGCGGGAAACCAGGTGTCCAGGACGGTTCCGTCGGTGGTGATGGTGGCCAGGCCGACGCCAGATGCTGCAGTCACGTTGGCCAAGGTTACTGGACTACCGTTGACGTCCATGGGGCTAGACCTGCGTGCCGATCCGATCGCGTTGACCGCCGCGCTGGTGGACATCCCCAGCGAATCGCGCCATGAACGACTCATCGCCGATGAGATCGAGGCCGCGCTGCGTACGCAGGCACCGTGGTTCGAGGTGATCCGCAACGGTGACGCGGTGCTGGCCCGCACCAACCTGGGCCGTCCGTCACGGGTGATGCTGGCCGGCCATATCGACACCGTGCCCGCCGCCGATAACCTGCCCAGTCACATCAAGAACGGCGAGATGTGGGGCTGCGGCACCTCGGACATGAAGTCGGGTGACGCGGTGTTCCTGCACCTGGCCGCCACGATCACCGAGCCCAGCCACGACATCACCCTGGTGATGTACGACTGCGAAGAGATCGAGTCCAGTGCCAACGGGCTGGGCCGTATCGAACGCGAGCTGCCGGACTGGCTGCAGGCCGACGTCGCGATCCTCGGCGAACCGTCCGGCGGTTACATCGAGGCTGGTTGTCAGGGCACGATCCGCGTCGTCGTCGGGGCGACCGGCACCCGCGCACATTCCGCGCGTTCCTGGCTGGGGGACAACGCGATTCACAAACTCGGCGGGGTGCTCGACCGGCTCACCGCCTATCAGCCCCGCAGCGTCGACATCGATGGTTGCGTGTACCGTGAAGGGCTGTCCGCGGTCCGGATCGACGGCGGCATCGCCGGCAACGTGATCCCGGACGCCGCCTCGGTGACCGTCAACTTCCGTTTCGCCCCCGACCGCAGTGTCGATCAGGCCGTCGCCCACGTCCATGAGGTGCTCGACGGCCTCGACGTCGACATCGAATTGACCGACGCCGCCGCGGGTGCACTGCCGGGCCTGGCCAAGCCGGCTGCTGCTGCGCTGGTGGCCGCGGCTGGGGGAGCCGTGCGCGCCAAGTACGGCTGGACCGATGTGTCGCGGTTCGCCGCGCTGGGGATCCCGGCCGTGAACTACGGGCCGGGCGATCCCAACCTGGCACACAAGGTCGACGAACGCGTCGAGGTCGCCCAGATCACCGCGGTCACCGACATGCTGAGGCGCTATCTGTCGTGAGCACGGTTCGTGTCGACAGCTGGATCTGGGCGGTGCGTATCACCAAGACCCGGTCCGCGGCGGCGGCCGCCTGTCGCGGTGGTCATGTGCGGGTCAACAACGTGCCGGCCAAACCGGCGCAGCACGTCAGTCCGGGCGACGAGGTGCGGGTCCGGTTGGACGGACGAGAGCGGATCGTGGAGGTCATCCGCCCGATCGCCAAGCGGGTCGGTCCCGCCATCGCAGCGGAGTGCCTGATCGACCGCAGCCCGCCACCGCCGCCCAAGGAGATCGTGCCGGCCGTGCCGGTCCGCGATCGGGGTGCCGGCCGCCCGACGAAACGTGAACGGCGCCAACTGGATCGGCTGCGCGGAACCCTTTGAAGTTAAATCGGTTGCACGCGTGCGTACTATGGGTAACGCATCTGCTGTCAACCGAGGTGGGCCGAGAACATGCTGGGAACTGACGATATCTCCGGGTGATCCCGAGAGTCGATTCGTCTTCCTGTCCCTCTGTGCGGTGCCTTTCTGCCCGCATCACCTTGGAGTACCAGCATGTCTATCGTCTGTTCCCATTTGTCGTTCTCCTGGCCCGATGACGTCGAGCTGTTCTCGGACCTGTCGTTTTCCGTCGGCCCCGGCCGCACCGGACTGGTCGCACCGAACGGTGCCGGAAAGAGCACGCTGCTCAAGCTGATCGCCGGCGAGAACCTGCCCTCGGCGGGCTCGGTGACGTCTGACGGCGCCGTCGGCTACCTGCCCCAAAGCTTGCCGTTCACTGCTGATCTCACCGTGGCTGCGGTACTGGGGATCGCCCCGGTGCTCGACGCACTGGCCGCCTTGGCCGCCGGTGACGCCAGTGACGAGGTATTCACGACCATCGGCGATGACTGGGACATCGAGGAACGCTCGCGGGCCCAGTTGGACCGGCTCGGCCTCGGCGGCTTGGCGTTGGACCGCCAGTTGGGCACGCTGTCCGGCGGGGAAGTGGTGTCGCTGGGACTGGCGGCTCAACTGTTGAAGCGGCCGGGTGTTCTGCTGCTCGACGAGCCGACGAACAATCTGGACAGTGCGGCCCGGCATCGCCTCTACGACGCGCTCGACAGCTACACCGGCTGTCTGTTGGTGGTCAGCCATGACCGGGTGTTGCTGGACCGGATGGATCAGATCGCCGAGCTGTACCACGGTGAAATGATCTTCTACGGAGGAAATTTCACCGCCTATCAGGAAACGGTAGAGGCGGCGCAGTCGGTGGCCGAGGGCAACATCCGCAATGCCGAACAACAGCTCAAGCGTGAGAAGCGGCAGATGCAGGAGGCGCGCGAGCGCGCTGCCCGACGCTCCTCGAATGCGGCACGCAACGTCAAGGACGCCGGGTTGCCGAAGATCGTGGCGGGCAAGCTCAAGCGCGATGCGCAGGAATCGGCGGCCCGCGCCGACGATGTACACGCCAAGCGGGTCGACGACGCGCGGACCCGACTCGACGAAGCGGAACGAATGCTGCGCGATGACAAGGTGATCGCGCTGGACCTGCCTGACACCGTGGTGCCTGCAGGGCGTACGGTCTTCGCCGGGGAGGATCTGCAGATCAGCCGTGGCGGGCAGAAACTGTTCGCCGGCAACGGTATTGGTTTGTCGATCCGCGGTCCGGAGCGCATCGCACTGACCGGTCCCAACGGCGCGGGCAAGTCGACCCTGCTCCGGGTCATCGACGGCGCGCTGGAACCCGACTCGGGGACGGTGCAACGGGCCGAAGGGCGCATCGCCTCGCTGTCGCAACGCCTGGACCTGCTGGCCGAGGACCGCACAGTGGCCGAGAGTCTGGCGGCTGCTGCGCCGAGTCTCTCGCACACTCGGCGCATGCATCTGTTGGCGCAGTTCCTGTTTCGCGGTGACCGCATCCACCTGCCGGTGGCGGCATTGTCGGGCGGGGAGCGGCTGCGGGCGACGCTGGCCTGCGTGCTCTATGCCGAGCCCGCACCCCAACTACTGCTGCTGGACGAGCCGACCAACAATCTGGACCTGGTCAGCGTCGGTCAGCTGGAATCGGCGCTGAACGCCTATGAGGGGGCTTTCGTGGTGGTCAGCCACGACGAACGGTTTCTGGAGGCCATCGGCATCGACCGCTGGCTGCGGCTGGACGGCGGCGAGCTGAGCGCTACTGCCGGCGCTGGCTGATGTTGTGGGCCTGGGCCGGTAGCGTGCTGACGCCATAGCCGTCCTCCGGCCGCACACCCGCCGAGGCGCGGTCGCCCAGCTGCTCGTTGTACCCGAGGGCGCCGGCGCCGGCCTCGGCCCGATGGCCGGCTTCACCGTCGTGTTTGCGGTGCTCGGCCTTGTCTTCTCGGTCTTTGCCGTCATTCTTGCCGTCGTGCTTGCCGTCCTGCGGATCCGTCGGCCCGCCGTCGGAGCCGTCGCCCTGGCCGTCCCCGGGGCCCTGATGGCCGGCGGCGTTGGCCTTGATGGCGTCCTCCGCTCCGGTACCGCCGACATCGGCGGCCGTGGCCGCCGCAACGCCGCCGCCTCCGGCTGCCTGCGTAGCGCCCTCGACGATGCTCTGCACTCCCTGCATGACCTGCTGCGGTACCTGCGTCACGGCCTGGGTCAGGCCCTGCAGCGGCTGGGTGACCGACTGCATCATCTGTCCGGCCATCTGGCTGAATTGGCCCATCATCTGGCCCGCGCCGTCGGCGCCGCCACCGCCCGCCCCGGTTGCCCCGGTTGCCCCGCCGCCCGCGGCCGCCGAGGAGTTGCCGCTGAGCGCATCGGCCTGTGCCTTGAGTCGCTCTGCGGCGGCCTGATCGCCCCGTGCGTAGGCCTGCGACGCCTGGCCGAGCAAATCGGACATCCTGCCGGCAGCGACCTGGGTGGCACCGAGGGCGCCGTCCCGGGATGACATCGCGCCACCGTGAGCGGTCAGAGCCTGGGAGGCGATGGGGCCGAGGCTGGTTGCGAGGTCAGACGGCCCCGAGAACGCATTCTTGAAGTTGTTCATGTCTTCGCTGACATTGCCGACGATCCCGCCCAAGTTGCTGATGGCGGCCGTGTCGGCGACGAACTGGTTCATCGAGCCCCCTCGAGATCGTGTGGTCTAAGTGGGCATTCTACGGTCGGTCCGGGTGGGCGCCAGACGAAGAATTGCTCAAGCCGATGCCTGGCGTTCGGCGTCCCCGGCAGCGGCGAGCATCCCGATGTCGCGGTATCGCGCCGAGACATCCCGTAGCGCCGCGCCATCTCCAGCGGCAAGCGCCCGCGCATGGTCCGACGTCAGCTGCCCGAACAGGCAATCCAGATCCACCCGGGCCAGCGCGTCGACCGCGCGCGTATCGCCGAGTCGCACGCCGTCGTGCAACGCGCGCAGCATCACCGAGGATTGTTCGCCGCGCTCAGCGGCCCGGGCTGCCTCGCGCGCCGCGGTCACCGCACCCACCGAATCCTTGCGGGCAAAGCACGTCCAGGCGCGGGCCAGGGACAATTCCGGCGCGAACAGCATCGACTTGAGCCCGTGCCGAGACTCTGCGCGCGACAATGCTTTCCCGGCTTCGACCGGCATGCCCCGTTGTCCGAAGGTCTGGGCCAACAGCATCCACGCCAGCGGACCCCAGGAATACCCGGTCGGTGCCAACGCGGCAGTCGCCTTGCGTAACAAGGCAATCGCCTCATCGAGCTGACCGCGCACCAGCAACACGTCGGCCATCAGCACCTCGCCCACCGCGCGACCGGGCTGCAGCAGCTGGGTGAAATCGGTGATCGTCTGAGCCAGTTCCTCGGCGCGGTCTAGCCGGCCGGTCATCAGTAGCGCCGTGGTCTGACCGTATCCGCTGGTGAACCGCAACAGGCCCGGATGCCCTGCCGTCAACGCGCGCTCGGCCATCGCGTCCACCCGGTCGAAGGCGCCCAGGCGCGCGCAACTGAGCGCCGCCGTCGACCCCGCCCAGCCGACCGCGGTGTCATCAGCGGCGGGGGAGGCCAGCACCTCCAGGGCCAGGCCCAAAGCCCGTTGTGGCGCACCGGCATTCATCGCGAAGGTGGCTGCGAGCGCGTCGAGCGTGGTCTGTGCCCTCGGTGTCGACACCCGTCGGCGGGTGGCCTTCAGGAACGCGGTGGCGCGTTCGGGTTCGGACAACATCCAGAACTGATTGGCCGCCTGCGGCAGCGCCCACGCCATCAGTTGATCCTCGGACAGGCCGGCCGGGTCGATCTGTCCCAACACGGCATCGGCCTCACGGCCGCGGCCCTGCCAGGCCAACGCGTACGCCAGGGTCAGCAGACTCGTGAATTCGCCTCCGCCCGCAGTCGCGGCCCGTGCCAGCCGTTCGCTCAGCTCCAGGTCGCCCAACCGCAGCGCCTCACCGGCCGCGCCGACGAGTTCCCCGGCGGGAAGGGGCACATCGCTGTCGAGGGCCAGTACCGCCACCCGCAGCCGGTCGACGACACCGGGCCGTGGCGCCGCGGACAATCTCTCGACCACCGCGTTGCGCAACCGCCGCAGGTCGGGCCCGCCGACAGTGGCGCGCATGGCACTCAGGAACAGCGGATGCACACAGTGCACCATCTCGTCGACGACGCGAACCACGCCACCGTCCTGTGCCGCCTGCACGGCACCGGTGCTGGTCAGTGCCGTCAGATCGGCAAGTGGCAGCGGATCGTGCACCGCCAGCTGTCGCAAGACCCCGGCCACGTCGTCGGGCAGGTCGGCGAGAAACGTGTCCACCTGGTCGGCCAGCCGGGCATCATCGTGGCCCGGCGGTGACATCTCGACGCGGTTCACCAGCCGGTCACCCCACAACGCCGCGACGTCGTCGGGCGCCCCCGCAGACGCGGTCACGATGAGTTTGGCCGCACCGGTCACGGCGAGTTGGTAGACGAGCGCCGCCGACAACCGGTCCAGCAGATGCGCGTCGTCGACGACCACCAGCAACTCGGACCCGAGCGCCTCCCGCGCCGCGCGCATCACCTCGGCGGTCTTGCCTGTCGAGGGGATGTCGATCAGGTGCGCGACCGCTGCAAAGGGAACTGCCGCAGCCGATTCCGTGCCGGTGATCCACAGGACGCGACGGAAATCCGCCGTGAGATGTTCGGCTGCGGTGCGGGCCACCGACGACTTGCCCACCCCGGCGGGGCCGAGTAACGCCGCGCCGCAGCGTTCGTGCAGGCCGGCTTCCAGGCCGTCGAGCACACGGTCACGCGGTGCGATCACCCAGTCGACAGCCATCCACCGAATCCTATGGTGGGCTGCCGCCGTTCAACGCTGATTCGACATCCGGGTGCGCCGAGATCGCGTCGTCCATACCGCACTCCGCGATGACCCGTCGGATGCTCGGCATCGTGATGACGAGTCGGACCGTGACCCCCTGCTGCCGGCTGTCGACGGCCTGTTTGGCCAGGGCGACCAGCGCCCCGCAGCTCATGAAATCCAGGGATCCGCCGTCGACGACGAGGATCGAACCCTCGGGAGCGGCGGCCGCCGACTCGCCGAGCATGCGTTCCCACGTGGACTCGTTGTGGGCATCGACCTGTCCGAAGACCTGAACGACGAGGCCTTCGGGTACGGGGTGAGCCATCCAGTGCAGCTCGTGATCCTGCGGGTTCGATTCCACGATGGAACCGAGCATACCGATCTTGGTTTACGTTGTAAACGAGCCTGCTCAGTGGCCGTCGAGCCAGGTTTCGATGCGATCGAGGAGGGCTTCCAGCGCTTCTTCGAACTCGTCGGTGCTGTGGTCCTCGGCCAGCATCGGTTGCAGCCGCCGCAGGTTCGGATAGTCGGCCAGCGAGGTATCGGGCCGCGGCTCGTCGTCGAGAGCCGCCTCGTCCGGGCTGAGCGCGACACCGCGTGCAGACACCTCCAGCAGCAACTGGCCGACCAGGAACGTGGTGTACGTCCGGTAGGCGGCCACGGCGGCGTCATCGTCGAACCCGTAGGAGATCAGCGTCTCCAGAAAGGTCTCCATCCAGCGCAGGCTGCGTAGCGGCGGCCGCACCCACGGAGCCTCCGGCGCCTCGGTCGCCACCAGAGGGAACACCTCGGGATGGTCAAGAGCGATCTGGCGTACCCCGTGCCCCAGCCGCAGCAGGAAGTCCTGCCAGCCGTCCTCCTGTCGCCGCGCGGCGAGCTGATCGGCGTAGAGGCGGTCCACGATGTGGTTGACCACACCGGTCAGCAGGTCGCCCCGGCTGTGCACATAGCGGTACAACGCCATGGCTTCGACGCCGCAGGCCGTGCCCAGCCGTCGCATGGTCAATTTCGTCAGACCTTCGCGGTCGATCAGATCGATCGCGGTGTCCAAGATGAACTCGCGATTCAACCTTGCCGGTTGATCGACATCGTCAGTCACCAGGTTCGTCCCTCCGCGTTCAGCCCAGTCTCCCTGTGAGCCGGGGTCGAGTCCATCACCCGACGGACATCGCCCACCCGACATCGACGGTTCACCACCACCCTCTAGGTTGTGTGCGTGTCCGGTGAAACTGACCGCGAGTTTGCGGTGTGTGTCTATTGCGCCTCGGGTCCCACCCATCCCGAGCTGCTGGCCCTGGCCAGTGAGGTCGGGGTGGCGATCGCCAAGCGCGGATGGACGCTGGTCTCCGGGGGCGGCAACGTGTCGGCGATGGGGGCGGTTGCCCGGGCGGCGCGATCGAGCAACGGTCGCACGGTCGGCGTGATTCCCAAGGCGCTCGTTCACCGCGAGCTCGCTGACGTGGACGCCGCTGAACTGGTGGTCACCGACACCATGCGGGAACGCAAGAAGGAGATGGAGGACCGCTCCGACGCGTTCATCGCGCTGCCCGGTGGCATCGGCACGCTGGAGGAGTTCTTCGAGGCCTGGACGGCGGGCTATCTCGGGATGCACGAGAAGCCGGTGGTGCTGCTCGACCCGTTCGGTCACTACGACGGCTTGTTGAAGTGGCTGCGCGGGCTCGTCGCCTCGGGTTACGTGAGTGATGCAGCGCTCGAGCGGTTGATCGTCGTCGACGAGGTCTCCGCCGCGCTCGAGGCGTGCGAGTCGGTTACCTAGAACCGGCGGTAACGGCGGTTACCAGCGCGGCTATGGTGTTGGCCACACGAGAGCCACTTCGAGACCCATAACAACGCGCAGGGGGAGACCGCATGACCGACCAGAAATCGGGCACCAGGAGCAGCGTCGGCCTACTCGACCTCGCCAGCCAGGTACCCGGTCTGCTGATGGATGCGCCGGTCATCGCACGGGGCGTGCTCACCGGGATGATGGCCCGGCCGACCGCCAAGACCTCGATCGGCAAGGTGTTCCAGGAGCGGGCCGCCCAGTACGCCGACCGGGATTTCCTCAAGTTCGGCGACGAGCGCATCACCTACCGCGAAGCCAACGAGACCGTCAACCGGTATGCGGCCGTCCTCGCGGCCAAGGGCGTCGGCCACGGCGACGTCGTCGGCGTGATGCTGCGCAACTCGCCCGATGCCGTGCTGCTGATGCTGGCGATCGTCAAGTGCGGCGCAGTCGCAGGCATGCTCAACTACCACCAGCGGGGCAAGGTGCTGGCCCACAGCTTCGGGCTGCTCGACGCCACCGCCGTGGTGGCCGAGTCCGATCTGATCGAGCACGTCACCGACTGCGGGGCCGAGGTCAACGGCCTCATCACGGTCGAGGAGCTGCGCAGGCTGGCGGCCACCGCGCCGACCACCAACCCGGCCAGCGCGTCCGCCGTCCTGGCCAAGGACAAGGCGTTCTACATCTTCACCTCGGGCACCACCGGCATGCCCAAGGCCAGCGTCATGACGCACTACCGCTGGCTGCGCGCCCTGGCCGGATTCGGTGGCCTCGGGCTGCGGCTGCACAGCGACGACACCCTGTACTGCTGCCTGCCGCTCTATCACAACAACGCACTGACCGTCTCGGTCGGTTCGGCACTGAACTCGGGTGCCGCCCTGGCCCTGGGCAAGTCGTTCTCGGCGTCCCGGTTCTGGGACGAGGTCATCGCCTACGACGCGACCGCCTTCGTCTACATCGGCGAGATCTGCGGCTATCTGCTCAACCAGCCGCCCAAGCCGACCGACCGCGCACACAAGGTCCGCGTGATCGTCGGAAACGGGCTGCGCCCGGCCATCTGGGACGAGTTCACCCAGCGCTTCGGCATCCCGCGCGTCTGCGAGTTCTATGCCGCCAGCGAGGGCAACACCGCCTTCGTCAACGTCTTCAACGTCTCGAAGTCCACCGGCATCTGCCCGAGCCCCGTCGCCTTCGTCGAATATGACGCCGACAGTGGCGAACCGGCCCGCGGCGCCGACGGCCGGCTGCGCAAGGTCAAGCGCGGCGAGCCCGGCCTGATGCTGTCCAAGATCAACGCATTGCAGCCGTTCGACGGCTACACCGACAAGGCTGCCAGCGAGAAGAAGCTGGTGCGCAACGCCTTCAAGGAAGGCGACGTCTGGTTCAACACCGGCGACCTGATGCGCTCTCAGGGGCTGGGTCACGCCGCGTTCGCCGACCGGCTCGGCGACACGTTCCGGTGGAAGGGCGAGAACGTGGCCACCACCGAGGTGGAGGCGGCTGTTGCCAGCCATCCGCTGATCGAGGAGTGCACCGTGTTCGGCGTCGAGGTGCCCGGCGCCGGCGGTCGCGCCGGGATGGCCGCCGTGCAGCTCAAGGGCGGCAAGGAGTTCGCCGGCAAGGAGCTGGCCGACGCGTTCTACGAGCACCTGCCGGCCTACGCCGTGCCGCTGTTCGTCCGCGTCGTCACCGAACTGGCGCACACCTCGACGTTCAAGAGTCAGAAGGTCGACCTGCGCAAGCAGGGCTACGGCGACGACGTCAAGGATCCGCTGTACGTCCTGGCCGGTCGCGAGGAGGGCTACGTGCCCTTCTACCCGGAATACCCCGACGAAGTGACGGCCGGTAAGCGACCGAAGTAGGCGGGGCGGACAGCTCCGCGCCGATTTCCACGTCTGGGTCGTGGACCGCGTCCGGCGACGACCAACAGGTAGAAAACGGCGCGGAAGCTGGCGCGAATACTGCGGTGGTCGAGCCACCGGGCACTATGGAGGCGTGTTGACGACGTTCTGCGGGCGCCCGGTCGCGGCTGACCGTGCGCTGATCATGGCGATCGTCAACCGGACGCCGGACTCGTTCTACGACCGCGGCGCCACCTTCACCGACGACGCGGCCAAGGCTGCTGCCCAGCGCGCGATCGACGAGGGTGCCGACGTGATCGACGTGGGCGGCGTCAAGGCAGGCCCCGGCAGCATGGTCGACGCCGAAGAAGAGATCGCCCGCGTCGTGCCGTTCATCGAATGGCTACGCACCACCTACCCCGACCAGTTGATCAGCGTCGACACCTGGCGCGCCGCCGTGGCCAAGCAGGCCTGCGCGGCCGGGGCCGACCTGATCAACGACACCTGGGCGGGTGCTGATCCGGGTCTGCCCGAGGTGGCCGCCGAGTTCGGCGCCGGCCTGGTGTGCTCACACACCGGTGGCGCGGTGCCGCGCACCCGGCCGTTCCGGGTGAACTACGGGATCACCGAACGCGGCGTCGTCGACGACGTCATCGCCGAGGTGACCGCGGCCGCCGAGCGGGCGGTAGCAACGGGTGTGCCACGCGACCGGATCCTGATCGACCCCACCCATGATTTCGGTAAAAACACTCATCACGGTCTTAGTTTGTTGCGTCACGTAAAAGATCTTGTTAAGACCGGATGGCCAGTCCTGATGGCGCTGAGCAACAAGGATTTTGTCGGGGAGACTCTGGGTGTGGATCTGACCGAACGCCTGGAGGGCACCCTGGCCGCGACGGCACTGGCCGCCGCGGATGGAGCCGCGATGTTCCGGGTACACGAGGTCGGACCCACACGGCGCGTGCTGGAGATGGTCGCGTCGATCCAGGGAGTGCGGGCACCCGCACGAACAGTGAGGGGGTTGGCATGACTTTCAGCGAGGAGCCGAAGGCGGATCGCGCATGACTACAGCGCCTGATCTCAATACCCTCGACGGCGTCGTGGGCCACCGCTGGCTGACCGACCACAGCTGGAACCGGCCGAGCTGGACCATCGCCGAGCTGGAGGCCGCCAAGGCCGGCCGCACGGTCTCGGTGGTTCTGCCTGCCCTCAATGAGGAAGAAACCGTTGCGTCCGTCGTCGAGACCATCACCCCGCTGCTGGGCGGGCTGGTCGACGAGCTGATCGTGCTCGATTCGGGCTCAACCGACGACACCGAGATCCGTGCCGTCGCCGCCGGGGCCCGGGTGGTCAGCCGCGAGGTGGCGCTGCCCGAGATCGCGCCGCAACCGGGCAAGGGCGAGGTGCTGTGGCGGTCGCTGGCCGCGACGACAGGCGACATCATCGCCTTCGTCGACTCCGACCTGATCGATCCCGACCCGATGTTCGTCCCGAAGCTGCTCGGCCCCCTGCTCACCGCCGACGGGGTGCACCTGGTCAAGGGGTTCTACCGGCGGCCGCTCAAGGTCAGCGGGGCCGAGGATGCGAACGGTGGCGGCCGGGTCACCGAGCTGGTGGCGCGCCCGCTGCTGGCCTCGCTGCGCCCTGAACTGAACTGCGTATTGCAGCCGCTGGGCGGTGAATACGCGGGCACCCGCGAGCTGCTGACCTCGGTGCCGTTCGCGCCCGGCTACGGCGTGGAGATCGGCCTGCTGGTCGACACCTACGACCGGCTCGGCCTCGACGCCATCGCCCAGGTGAACCTCGGCGTCCGGGCGCACCGCAACCGGCCGTTGACCGAGCTGGCCTCGATGAGCCGGCAGGTCATCGCGACCCTGCTGTCGCGGTGCGGGATCGCCGATTCGGGGATGGGGCTGACGCAGTTCTACGCCGACGGTGACGACTTCACCCCGCGGGTGTCGTCGGTGTCCCTGGCCGACCGCCCGCCCATGGTCACACTGCGGCCGCGCTGACGGTCATTTCCGGGCGACGACGTCACCTGTTGCGGCGTCGACGCTGACCTCGTGGAGAGCGTTCGCGGAGTCGATGACGTCGGCTTCCCACACCACGGTGCCGCCGTCGCGGTCATCCAGATTCAACTCGGTGATCCGTCCGTCGACGGCCTTGGTGATCGCGTCGACGGCCGCGCGGTGGTCGAGCTTGGCCGCCTGGAGACGGCTCCGGTGTTTGGCGACGTCATTGGCGTCTTCCGGTTTGGCGACCGGGCTGCCCAGGACGGTGGCACCATCCGCGGAGACCTCCGCCTCGTGCTCGATGCCATCGGGTGTGACGACCTGAACCTCCCACTGCGTGTTGTTGTGCTCGCTTTCGACCGAGATCACGGTGCTGCCGGGAACGGTGCCGCGGACCGTGTCCGCGGCGGCCAGCAGCGCGGTGTTGTCGGCGGGGGCGGCCGCGCCGGTGCCGCGCGGTTCTACCGGGCTCGAAGCGGTCGGGGACTGGCCGCCGCCACAAGCGACGACTGCTGCCATCACCGTCGCGGCTCCGGCGATGCGCACGGTGTACGACCGTGTGTTGTTGCCGAGCATGGGTTCCACCTTTCGTCGGGACGAACTTGACGACTCTTGGCGGCGTATACCCAGATAACCCGTCAACCGGTCGGCGAGGTCGTGCCGGATCTCGTCGGTGGTGTCGTGGATAGTGGACCCTGTGACACTGATACTGCTGTACCTCGTGGTGCTGGTTCTGGTGGCCACGGTGCTGTTCGGGCTGGGCAGCGTCATCTTCGGCCGCGGTGAGACGCTGCCGCCGCTGCCACGGGGCACCACCGCCACGGTCCTGCCGGCCTCCGGCGTGACGGGTGCGGATGTGGATGGGATCAAGTTCGCCCAGGTCGTCCGCGGATACAAGACCAGCGAAGTGGACTGGGTGCTCGATCGGCTGGGTCGCGAACTCGACGCGGTCCGCGGGGAGTTGGCAGCGGTCCGTGCTGCGTACGGTGTGCCCGACGACTTCGACGAGGCCGCCGACGACGAGGAAGAAGTATCGGCCACCGCAGGCGAGGTCCGGACCTCGGAGGAGCCATGACCGAGGACGGCACCGACGACGGCCGGACCCGCTGCAGCTGGGCGGTCTCAGCCAGCAGCTCAGCCACGGGGGACACCCTCTACCGCGACTATCACGACACCGAGTGGGGTCGCCCGCTGCGGGATTCCGGTGCGCTGTTCGAGCGGATCAGCCTGGAGGCCTTCCAGAGCGGGTTGAGCTGGTTGACCATCCTGCGCAAGCGGGAGAATTTCCGGGCCGCGTTCGACGGGTTCGACGCGAACGTCGTCGCCAAGTACACCGACGAGGACGTGGAGCGGTTGATGGCCGACGCGGGCATCGTGCGCAACCGGGCCAAGGTCCTCGCGACCATCGCCAACGCCAGGGCGGTCACCGACCTCGACGTAGACCTCGGCGAGCTGTTGTGGTCGTTCGCGCCGCCGGCCCGGCCGCGGCCCGCTGACCTGGCACAAGTTCCTGCCGTGACCCCGGAATCGACCGCGATGGCCAAGGAACTCAAGCGGCGGGGCTTCAAATTCGTCGGTCCGACCACGGCATATGCGTTGATGCAGGCCACCGGGATGGTCGACGACCATGTCTCGACCTGCTGGGTTCCGGCGCGGTAATTGTGACCGGTAAAACATGCCTTCGGTCGGTATCCGACGGGTCTTTGCACAAGCACAGCCGCGGATAAGGAACAATAGGGCTAGTTCAGTAGCAGTTCAACGCCGGGTGCCGCCAACGAGTGGGCGGCTTCGGCCCCAACCTGGCCCGCTGACACGGGTCGGCACTGTTGGAGGGAGCACTCGATGGCGGCGATGAAGCCCCGGACCGGTGACGGTCCACTGGAAGCAACCAAAGAGGGGCGAGGAATCGTTATGCGAGTACCGCTGGAAGGCGGTGGGCGCCTCGTTGTCGAACTGACTCCCGACGAGGCAGCTGCGCTGGGCGACGAACTCAAGGCCGTCACCAGCTGATCGGCTCGCAAGGTGTCCGCTCAGGCGGACACCTTGCGGTATATCTCCAGGGTCTGTTCAGCGATGTGCGCCCAGGAGAACTCGGCGATGCAGCGCTGGCGTCCGGCCTCGCCGTACTTTCGGGCGGTTTCCGGCTCCGCCACGAGTGAGTTGACCGCATCGGCCAGACGCATCTCGAAGAAGCGCGGATCGTTGGCGTCGTAATGCACGAGCAGCCCGGTCTGCCGGTCGGCGACCACCTCGGGGATGCCTCCGACGTCGGACGCGACCACCGGTGTCGAACAGGCCATCGCTTCCAGGTTCACGATACCCAACGGCTCATACACCGAAGGGCATACGAAAACTGTTGCAGCGGAGAGTATTTCGCGAATCTTGTTGATCGGCAGCATTTCGCGTACCCAGAACACGCCGGTGCGGGCCCGGGCCAGCTCGGCCACCGCCGAGGACACCTCGGCGGCGATCTCGGGGGTGTCCGGGGCGCCGGCACACAGCACCAGCTGCACCTCGGGGCTGAACCGATGGGCCGCGGCCACCAGGTGGGCCACCCCCTTCTGACGAGTGATGCGCCCGACGAAAGCCACGATGGGTCGGCTCAGGTCGACCCCGAGCTCGGCGAGCACCGAGTCGGTGTCGGCAGGCGGAGTCGGGTACCAGACGTCGGTGTCGATCCCGTTGCGCACCACGTGGACCCGGCCGGGGTCGAGTGCCGGATAGGTGCGCAGCACGTCGTGGCGCATGCCGGAACTCACCGCGATCACCGCGTCGGCGGCCTCGATCGCGGTGCGCTCCACCCAGGAGGACACCCGGTAGCCGCCGCCGAGTTGCTCGGCCTTCCACGGGCGCAGCGGCTCGAGGGAGTGGGCGGTCAGTACATGGGGGATGCCGTAGAGCAGGCCGGTCAGGTGCCCGGCCATTCCGGCGTACCAGGTGTGCGAGTGCACCACCGTGGCGGCGGCCGCCGAGTTGACCATGTTGAGATCCGCGGACAGGGTCGACAGGGCCGGGTTGGCACCGCGCAGCGCGGGATCGGGCTGCGCCACGAAGGCGCCGTCGCGCGGGGCGCCCATGCAGTGCACGTCGACGTCGCAAAGCTGACGCAACTGTGCGACGAGTTCGGTCACATGCACACCGGCACCGCCGTACACCTCGGGTGGATATTCCCGAGTCATCATGGCCACCCGCATATCCGAGACGGTAGTAGGTCTTGGCGGGTCTAGCTACGCGCCGCAGACTTCTGTTGCCATTGGCTGGCCGCGTTGCTGGTTGGCGGATAGGTTTGGACCCATGAGGGAGTTGCCACATGTGCTGGGCATCGTTCTGGCCGGGGGAGAGGGAAAACGGCTGTACCCGTTGACCGCCGATCGCGCCAAGCCGGCAGTTCCCTTCGGCGGTGCCTACCGGCTGATCGACTTCGTGCTGTCCAATCTCGTCAACGCCCGCTACCTACGGATCTGTGTTCTGACGCAATACAAGTCGCATTCACTCGACCGTCACATCAGCCAGAACTGGCGCCTGTCGGGTCTGGCCGGTGAATACATCACCCCGGTGCCCGCTCAGCAGCGGCTCGGCCCGCGTTGGTACACCGGCTCGGCGGATGCGATCTACCAGTCGCTCAACCTCATCTACGACGAAGATCCCGACTACATCATCATCTTCGGCGCCGACCACGTGTACCGCATGGACCCCGAGCAGATGCTTCGGTTCCACATCGACAGCGGGGCCGGGGCGACGGTGGCCGGCATCCGGGTGCCCCGCGCGGAGGCCAGTGCGTTCGGGTGCATCGACGCCGACGACTCCGGGCGCATCAAGGATTTCGTCGAGAAGCCCGCGGACCCACCGGGCACGCCCGATGATCCCGAGCAGACCTTCGTGTCGATGGGCAACTACATCTTCACCACCAAGGTGCTCATCGACGCGATCCGCGCCGACGCCGACGACGACCACTCCGACCACGACATGGGCGGCGACATCATTCCGCGACTGGTGTCCGACGGGATGGCGGCGGTCTACGACTTCAACAACAACGAGGTACCCGGGGCCACCGAACGCGACCACGGCTATTGGCGCGACGTCGGAACCCTCGACGCCTTCTACGACGCACACATGGACCTGGTGTCGGTACACCCGGTGTTCAACCTGTACAACAAGCGCTGGCCGATCCGAGGCGAGATGGAGATGCTGGCACCGGCCAAGTTCGTCAACGGCGGCTCGGCACAGGAGTCGGTCGTCGGCGCGGGCAGCATCATTTCCGCGGCGTCCGTACGCAATTCGGTGCTGTCCTCCAATGTGGTGATCGACGACGGCGCCATCGTGGAGGGCAGCGTGCTGATGCCGGGGGTGCGAATCGGCCGCGGAGCGGTGGTGCGCCACGCGATCCTGGACAAGAACGTGGTGGTGGGCCCGGGCGAGATGGTGGGAGTGGACCTCGACAAGGACCGGGAACGTTTTGCGATCAGCGCGGGCGGCGTGGTCGCCGTCGGCAAGGGTGTGTGGATCTGACGCGTCCGACGCAACGCCGAATCGGATTCACTCCCAGGGATCTACCGCGGCGGGGCGGGGAGCTGCACTGCTGCGTGCGTTGACGCCGATCTTGGCTTCACTGCGTCGTCGGCGCCACCGCCACAGCCGGAAGGCACCCCAGATCAGCGCCAGCAGCGCGACGAGCACCAGGATCGGCAGCAGGATCGCCACGAAGACCAGTCCGACACTCGTGACGTCCTCGACGGTGGACAGCACCGGGGCCGCGACCCCGGCGGTGGCGACGTTGGCGGCCGGTCTGACCGTCGACTTGGTCAGCGACACCACGAGTGCGGTGACCGCGCCGATCGCCACCGGAATCCATTGGCCGGACTGGGCGAACGCGCCAGGGTCGGCGACCGCGGCGGTCTGGGACGCGGTGCCCGAGCCGAACACGATGCCGCCCGCGGTCGGGCGCACGAAGGTCTGGATGGTGTCGTTGATGGAATCGAGGGCAGGGATCTTGTCGGCGACCACTTCGACCACCAGCAGCACCGCGACGATCGCCATCACCCAGCCGTTCTCCAGCCAGGACCACCCCGCCGGCAATGACACCAGATGGGTGAAGCGTGACAGCAGGCCAAGGGCCAGCAACGGGATGTAGGCGTTGAGACCCGCCGCAGTGGCCAGGCCAAAGCCGGTCAACAGTTCCATTACTGCAGTATGCGGCGAACTCGGCCCGGGTCCCGGCAGTTCGCCGTTATCCGCTCTGGGTCGCGTTGCGCCAGGCCAGCGGGTTCAGTTCGCGGTAGGGGTCCTCGGCGCGGAGGGCCAGCAGATCGCCCAGACTCCGCTCCAACGATTCCTGGGTGCGCTGCTTGACGGTCTCGACCCATTTCGCGTCGGATGTCCGAGCCGGCTTCGTGGTGCCGATCGGCTCCTCGAAGCGCAGATACATGCGTTGGGGTCGCGGAATCAGGGTGGGGCCGATGCCCCGGACCAGCGGTACGGCCATATCGCGCTGACCGGTCAGTTTCTCGCCGACGGTCTGGCTGAGCCGACCGAGCCAGTGGTCGCGGGTCGTGACGCCCACGTACACGTCGTCGCCGCCGACGAGCGCGACCGGGACGATGGGGTAGCCGTATTCGATCGCGACGCGGGCGAATCCAGCTCGGCCCTCCCAGCGCAGCTGGTACTGCTCGCCCTTGAACTTGCCGATCTCGCGGCCGCCACCGGGAAACACCATGACGGGCTCGTCGTGCGCCATCAGCTCGCCGGCGCCCTCGGGGGATCCGACGACGGCCCCGCAGGCCGCCATGACGTCGGAGACCGGGCGGGGCATGTCACCGAATCGGCGGTCGGTCAGCGGTCGCACCCGCATCCCGATCTCGCGGCGCACCGCGTACGGGATCATCAGGGTCTCGGTGCCGAACTGGGTGTGGTTGCCCACCAACAGAAATCGGCCGTCGCGGGGTAGGTTCTCCAGGCCGTCGACGTAGGGGCGGTAGAGGTTGACCAGCGGGTCGATTCCGTCGGCGACGGTTTCCACCGCGCGGCGCAGGGTCTGGACGCGGCTGGGTTGATTCATGATCTCGTCGATCTTGGTGACGGACATGGACGACTCCTCGGGTACGTGCTGGGGCTGGTGCCGGCTGGTCGGAGTCCCCGACATGTTCGGACCTGTCGTCGATCGTACCGAACGAACTAGTTCGTCTGGCTATGATTCAGCTGTGAGAAGTACGACGGAACTGCGCGGGGAGATCCTCGCCGCGGCACGAGCCGAATTCGCTCAGTACGGGCTGGCCGGCGCGCGCGTCGACCGAATTGCTCGCGCTGCACACGCGAGCAAGGAGCGGCTATATGCCCACTTCGGCGACAAGGAGACCTTGTTCCGCGAAGTTTTCGCCGCCGACGGAGCCGAGTTCTTCCGATCGGTCACGCTGCGGCCGGAGGCCGTGCCCGAGTTCGTCGGCGACATCTTTGATCTGGCCTACCACCGGCCCGAGCATCTCCGCATGATCAGTTGGGCCCAACTGGAGGGGTTCACTCTCGACGAACCGCAGACCGATGGTCCGTCACCACACGCTCAGGCGGTCGCCGCGATCGAAGCCGCGCAGGCCGGCGGACATGTCGACCCGGTCTGGGAGTCGACCGAGCTGATCGCGTTGCTGTTCGGCATCGGACTGGCTTGGGCCCACTTGCCGAGCCGCGAAGCGGTCACCGATGACCCGGCCGTGCTGGCCTCGCGCCGGGCGGCCGCCGTCGAAGCCGCCGCTCGCGTCGTGGCTCACCAGACGTAGGGCAGCAGCCGGTAACGGACCTTTCGGGTGTAGTCGTCATAGCCGGCGAGTTCGGCGTGTAGGAGTTTCTCCTCGTCGACGATGCGCATGGCGAGTATCGCGACACCCGGGAGCATGAGCAGCAATCCCCAGTACGAGCCGAGAGCCGGCGGGACGCCGATCATCATGATCACGTTCCCGGCGTACATCGGGTGCCGGACGAGCCCGTACAGGCCGGTGGTCACCACGGTCTGGCCCGACTCCACGATCACGTTGGCCGCGGCGTAGCTGTTCTGGCTCACCACGAGCATCGCGACGCCGAGCCCCACGGCCACCAACGCGTCGCCCACCACCGACACCCAGGCGGGGACGGCCGACCAGCCGAACCGGTGGTCCAGGACGCTCACGATGACCATCGCGGCCAGGAAGGTGAACGCCAACGTGCTGGCGACCTTCTGTAATGGCCTGGTCTCGGCGACCGGTCCGGCGCGCATCCGGCGCCGCAGCGCATCCGGATCGTGCACCGCCAGATATCTGCTTGGAAGAAGAGTGGTCAGCGCGAACACCGCGATGAATGCCCATCCCTGCCAGTAGCCGAACGTCCCGGCCGGACCGAACACCAGCGCACCGAATACGACCAGCCCGATGACGGCCGACACGGCTGTGAGTAGACCGGTCTTCACGTCGCAGTCCTCACCAGACGTAGGGCAGCAGCCGGTAGGGGACCTTCTGCATGTACTCGTCGTAGCCGTCGAGCTCGGAGCGCAGCATCTTCTCCTCGTCGGCGATCCGTGCGCCGAAAATCGGTATCGAGGCGATCGAAACGAGCAGGGCCCAGTACGAACCCAGGGCCAGTGGAGTGCCGAACATCATCAACACCGCGCCGAAATACATCGGGTGCCGGACCAGCCCGTAGAGCCCCGTCGAGACGAGTGGCTGGTCGTCCTCCACTTGGATGCTGGCACCGGCGAAGCTGTTCTGAAAGACCACCGTCTGGGCGAGGATGAGCCCGACCGCCACCAGGGCGTTGCCGAGGATGACCACCGCGGTCGGCACACTCGACCAGCCGAACCGGTGGTCGAGCGCACTGAGGACGAACGCCGCGAAGGCCGAGCCCGTGACCGCCCAGATGATGATCTTCTGCACGATCCGCGTTTCCGCGGTCGGCCCACCGTGGAGGCGTCGTTGCAGGGCGGCTGGGTCTCTGACCGCGAGATAGATGCTCGGGACCATGGTGGTCGCCATGAACACGGCAACGAAAACCCAGGCCTGCCAATAGTGGAACGTGCCGGCCGGCCAGAACAGCGCAACGGCGAAGAGTGCCAGGCCGAACACACCCGATGCGATCGTCTGAAGTGCGAGTTTCATCAACTGTCTCCTCTTCGGTTTCACACCGCGTCGCGGTTGCGATAGATCCAGCCCGCGACGGTCGCCAGAACCGTTGCGGTGACGAGCATTACCGCCAGAGCCAGGGCCGGGAAGTGGCTCGGTACGGTGGTCTGGCCCACCGGGGACAGCTCGATCAGCCAGCGCGGCAATCGCAGAAGTGCCCCGAGGTACAACGCGGTGATCACGAATGTGACTGCCAGCCAGGCGATCCAGGGTGACCGCAGGGCCACGGCCAGGGCCGCGATAGCGGCCACCACCGCCAGCGCGGGGAGATACGCCAGCGCCGCCAGGGTGAGCCGGATGATGGTGCCCGGTTCACCCAGCGTCAGCCCGGCACCGAGACCGTTGCCCAGGCCGGCGCAGAACATCAGGATCGCCGACCCCGCCAACGCGCAGCCGACCGCGCCCAGTAGCCAGCGCCACCGGGACACCGCTCCGGCCAGCACCGGTTCGCCCAGGCCGTTCTGCTCGTCGGTGTACACCCGCAGCACCACCGAGGACACATACGCCGTGGCCGCCGCAGCGAGGAACTGGGTCATGGTGGTGTAGATGCCGTCATTGCCCGTCGCGGACAGCAATCGGGCGATCAGCTCGTTGGTCTCGGCCGCGTCCAACAGTGCTTTAGTCATCGAGCCGAATACCAGCCCGGCCACGAACAGTCCCACCGCCCAGCCGATCGTCTGCCCGCGTTGCAGCGTCAGGTGCAGCCGCAGCGGGCCGGTGATGGCGGGGGCGTCAGGGCGCTCACCCGTCGATGCGATGGTGCCCGCGTCGTACTGGCGGCGGCTCTCCAGCACCGCGGCCCCGGCCATCAATCCGACCGCCAGGATGACCAACAACCCGAACGGCCACCAGCGCAGATCCACGAACGGACGCATCTGCTGTGCCCAGGCGATGGGGGAGAACCAGCTCAGGGTGCTGCCGGAGTTGTCGATGACGTCTCCGGCCCCGCGGACCAGCGCCGCCACCGCCAACGTTGCCATCGCCGCGCCCGATGCGGTGCGGGACTGGCGCCAGAGTTGGGCGGTCACCGCGGCGACCGCGCCGAACACCATCGCGACGCCGGTGATGCCCAGGCTCATGGCGGCGGTGTCGACGAACGCGAAGCCGGTGGAGGCCATCGCCAGCGTCATCGTGAGTGCCAGCACCGCGTTGAGTCCGCCGACCAGGGCCAGTGCGGCAGCCGTTCGGGCGTAGCGGCCCACCACCGAGGACAGCACCAGCTCGGCGCTGCCGTTCTCCTCTTCGTCCCGGGTATGACGAATCACGTTGAGAATGGCCAGGATCGAGGTGGCGATGGTGAGGGTGAGAGTCAGCTCGTTGGCCATCATCACGCCGAGGTCGGTTTCGTTGACGCCGAACATCGGGCCGCCCAGCATCATCCCGGCAGGTGTCTTGAGCAGGTTAACCCGGGCCAGGCGTTGTTCCTCCCCGGGGTAGGCCATCCGAATTGCGTTGGGGGCGTACACCATCATCAAGCTGAGTGCGGCAACCCACACGCTCAGCCGCACCCGGTCGCGGCGTAGCGCCAACCTGAGCAGCGTGTCGATGCCGGTGAACGGTGACGTGTCCGTGCTCGGCCGTCGGGCGGGCCGGGTCGGGGCGATGGCGGTGGTCATCGGGTCGTCCCCTGGTACTCGCGCAGGAACATGTCCTCCAGCGATGCCGGTGTGACCGTCAGATCCTCGATGCCGAGGTCGGTCAGGTGCTCGAGGGTGAACTCCAGGTCGGCCCGGTCCACCGAGAAGCTCACTGTGCCATCGTTGCTCGTGAAGTCGTGCACGTAGGGGGTGTTCTGCAGCGCCCGTCCGTCGGAGCGGGTGCGGGCGGTGACCTTGGTGCGCATCAGGTGCCGCAGTTCGGCGAGGGTGCCGGAACGTACCGTGCGTCCGGACCGGATGATCGTGACGTTGTCACAGAGCTTTTCGACCTCGGCCAGGATATGGCTGGACAGCAGGACCGCGGCACCCTGGCCGGCCACCTCGGCCACACATTGCTGAAATGCCCGTTCCATCAACGGGTCCAGCCCGGACGTCGGCTCGTCGAGAATGTACAGCTCGGAGTGGCAACTGAACGCCGCCACGATGGCGACCTTCTGCCTGTTGCCCTTGGAGTAGGTGCGGGCCTTCTTGTGCGGGTCGAGTTCGAACAGGTCTATGAGGTCATCGCGTCTCCGGATGTATGGCTGGGCGTCGACGCCGTTGCCGCGCAGCCGGCACAGGAAATCGATGGCCTGCATGCCGGTCAGGTTGGGCCACAGGGTGACATCGCCGGGGACGTAGGCGATGCGGCGGTGCAGGGCGACCGCGTCCCGCCACGGGTCGCCGCCCAGGAGTCGCACGGTGCCCCCGTCGGCGCGGAGCAGGCCCAACAACACCCGAATGGTGGTGGACTTACCGGCCCCGTTGGGGCCGAGGAAACCGGTGACGTCGCCAGGGGACACGCTCAGGTTCAGCCCATCGAGCGCTTTTGTGTGCCCGAAAGACTTTGACAGTCCGCGGATTTCGACGGAATGGTTCACGCTGGCTCCTTGGTTTCGGTGCTCTGGTTGTCGGTCTCGGAGGCTGAGCTGAACGGGATGCCTTGTTCGCGCTGGTTCAGGAACGCGTCGTACATCGTCGAGTCGGTCATGAGTCCGTCGGTGTAGAGCTCGAGGGCCGGCAGCATCATGTCCTCGCCGTAATCGCGCAGCACCCGGCGCAGATCCGTCGGGTCGTCGTGCATCTGCAGGTACAGCAGAAATCCACCGCCGCTGCAGATCGCCATGAACCGGGCCCGCGCTTTGGGGTCGCGGCTGGGTTTGAGCACGCCGGTCCGCACGCCTTCTTCGAGGTACTGCTCGGCGTTGTCGACCATGGTGTGCCAGAACGTCTTCGCCAGATCGCTCCCGGACTGCATGCTGCGCACCAGGTACGCCATCAGGGGCGCGTAGGACTCGATCTCGGACATCTGGGCGATCCAGCTCGCGGGATCGCTGTTCTGTATCGACTCGGTCTTGGCCTCGCGCACCACCTCCGCCACGTAGGCGTCGCACGCCTTGCGGAGCCCTTCCTTGGAACCGAAGTGGTGGATCACCAGGGCGGCGCTGACGCCCGCGGCCTCGGCGATGGTGCGCAGCCCCACGCTGAATCCGTGTTGGCCGTACTGCTCGATCGCGGCGTCGCGGATCCGGGCCACTGCTGTTCGATCATCGACTGAACGCATGTTCAATACGCTAAACGCGCGTTCAGTGCTCGGTCAAGGGGGTGGCCCGTCAGGAATCCGTAAAGAAAAAGTTCGGCCCCGCCCCTACAGGTGAGGGGTGAGGCCGGGAAGGGTTGGGGAGAGTCAGTCGCGGGCGGCGGCCAACAGACCGTCGCCCAATGGGATCAGCACCGGGGTGAGCCGCTCGTCCTCGGCGATCAACCGGGCTGCTTCCCGCACGGCACCGACCTCGGCGTCGTTCGCCGAGGCGTCGCCGGCCCGGCCGCCCAGCGCGGCCCGGTGCAGCACGATCGCGCCGCCGGAACGTAGGAGGCGCACCCCTTCGGCCACGAACTGCGGCTGATCGATCGGCTCGGCGTCGATGAACACCAGGTCATAGGATTCGTCGGCCAGGCGGGTCAGCACCTCCTGGGCGCGTCCGCTGATCAGCCGGGTGCGTCCGGGGCCGACTCCGGCCTCGTTGAACCCCTGTTTGGCGATTCGTTGGTGCTCGGGTTCGACGTCGATGGTGGTCAGCACGCCGTCGTCGCTCATGCCGGACAACAGCCACAACCCGCTGACGCCGGCGCCGGTGCCGACCTCGACGACCGCCCGGCCCCCGGTGAGCCGCGCGAGCACGCTCAGCAACGCTCCGACGGCAGGCGTCACCGCACCCGCGCCGAGTTCTTCGGCCCGCTCACGCGCGGCCGCGACGATCTCGTCTTCGGAGATCGATCGTTCGGCATGCGTGACGATCGCTTCGGCGCGACCGGGGTTGGAGCTGACCATGCCCGCAGCGTAGGCCAGAGGTCGGGGGCGTCGTCGCGACACGCCCGTGGGTGGTAGGTATCACCCCTGAAAATTCGCTGGTCTGCGCAGGTAACCGGACGTATCGTCGGCTTTCTCAGGGAAAGTTCAGATTGCTCATATGCCTGCCACACCGGGATCAGGAACGGTATCCGCATGGAACACGGCGCCCGCTGGCGCACTGCCCAGCACAACCAGGACAGCAATCGGAATAGCGAAGTCATCAGTCGTGTTGAGCTGAGTGAAAACTGTGATCAGGAGGATCCGACGAGCACGAACGCTGTTACCTCGAACCCCGCCACCCAGGCCGCCCCGGTGACCATGGCTCATCTTGAGCAATTCACCGCAGGTGAATGGGTGGAGCCGTCCGATGAGTTGACCGGCACCGCCGTGTTCGACGCCACCGGCGATCAGGCTGCCATGCCGTCATGGGACGAGCTGGTGCGTCAACACGCGGACCGGGTGTACCGGCTGGCCTATCGACTCTCGGGTAACCAGCACGATGCCGAGGACCTGACCCAGGAGACCTTCATCCGGGTGTTCCGCTCCGTGCAGAACTACCAGCCGGGAACGTTCGAGGGGTGGTTGCACCGCATCACCACCAACCTGTTCCTGGACATGGTCCGTCGCCGCGGCCGCATCCGCATGGAAGCGCTGCCAGAGGACTACGACCGGGTGCCGGCCGACGACCCGAACCCTGAGCAGATCTACCACGACTCGCGGTTGGGAGCCGATCTTCAGGCCGCTCTGGACTCGCTGGCGCCGGAGTTCCGCGCCGCCGTGGTCCTGTGCGACATCGAGGGTCTGTCCTACGAAGAAATCGGCGCCACGCTGGGCGTGAAGCTCGGTACCGTCCGCAGCCGCATTCACCGCGGTCGGCAGGCCTTGCGCGAGTACCTGGCGAAGCACTCGCCGGAAACCGCCAAATCTGCCTAGTGGTGGTTGATGTTCGGCGCGCCAGGTCGCGCTACATTCGGGTCAGGACATTTGGTCATGGCGGGAGGAGCTGGGCGATGGTCGACCCGGGACACGTGTTCCGTCGCGCATTCTCCTGGTTGCCTGCGCAGTTCGCTTCGCAGAGCGACGCACCGGTAGGCGCACCTCGACAGTTCGGTTCCACCGAGCACCTGTCGACCGAGGCCATCGCGGCCTTCGTCGACGGTGAGCTGCGGATGAGCGCGCATCTGCGAGCGGCGCACCACCTGTCCCTCTGCCCGGACTGCGCGGCCGAGGTCGATGCCCAGGGTCAGGCCCGGGCCGCATTGCGGGATTCCTGTCCGATAGCCATTCCGAATTCCCTGTTGGGACTGTTGTCGCAGATACCGCACCACAGTCCGCAGCCCCCGGCTGACGTCGATGAACAGCCTCAGTTTGCTGACGACCCGACGCGGAGTCGGCGTAAGCGCCGGTAGGCTGGACCCCAAGGCGATCAGTGACCGGCGTCGGCCTATCTGGCTGGGGCGGGCGCTCCGATAGAGAGTGATACACCGGTGACCAATCAGGACCAGTCCGACGAGAGCGGCCGTCTGGAACCGCGCCCTGTCGAGCGGCCACCCGTCGACCAGTTGTCGCAGCGTACGTTCGGCCGGCCCGCTGGTGTGGACGGCTCTTTCCTCGGTGCAGAGAAGTACCAGGACCAGGGCGAGTACGCCCCCAAGGACCTTCCTCCGGATCCTGTGTTGGCCGAGGCGTTCAGCCGTCCCTCCGTCGGCGGTGACTCGCTGCAGCGGCACCCCACCGACGCCGGGGCACTCGAGGCCGAGCGGACCGCAGGCGAAGACGACTTCGACGACCCATGGCGCAACCCGGGTGCCGTCCCGGCGCTGGGCACACCCGCGCAGGCGCCGGCCGCTCCGGTGATCGTGCCTGCCCCGATCGGCAAGCTGGGTGCCCGCGAGGTGCTGTTCGGTGGTCGGGTGTCGTGGCTCGCGCTCGTCGTGTTGCTCCTGATCACGCTCGTGGTCGGCGCGATCGGTGGCTGGGTCGGGCAGAAGACCGCAGGTACCGTGCAGGCCTTCACCACCTCGAAGGTGACGCTGGAGACCGGCGACCTCCCGTCTCCGGACGCCGGCCGGTTCGCCACCGTCGCCTCGGCGGTCGAGGATTCCGTGGTGACCATCGAGGCCAAGAGCAAGACCGAGGGCTCGCAGGGCTCCGGCGTCGTCGTCGACGGCAAGGGCTACATCGTCACCAACAACCACGTGATCTCCGATGCCGCGAGCAAGCCCGCGGACTACCAGATCACCGTCGTGTTCAACGACGGCAAGGAAGTGCCGGCCAACCTGGTCGGCCGTGACCCGAAGACCGACCTGGCGGTGCTCAAGGTCGACAACGTCGACAATCTCGTCGTGGCACGGATGGGTGATTCCGAGAAGGTGCGCGTCGGCGAGGAAGTCATCGCGGCCGGCGCCCCGCTGGGGCTGCGCAGCACGGTCACCCACGGCATCATCAGCGCGCTGCACCGGCCGGTGCCGCTGTCGGGCGAAGGTTCGGACACCGACACCGTGATCGACGGGCTCCAGACCGACGCCTCGATCAACCACGGCAACTCCGGTGGCCCGCTGATCAACATGTCCTCCGAGGTGATCGGGATCAACACGGCCGGAAAGTCCTTGTCGGACAGCGCCAGTGGCCTCGGTTTCGCCATCCCGGTCAACGAGGTCAAGCAGGTCGTCGAGAACCTGATCAAGGACGGCAAGGTCGCGCATCCGACGTTGCTGCTCAGCGCCGTCACGGTCAGCAACAGCGTGGCCTCCGGTGCGCAGGTCCGTAATGTCAATGCGGGCGGCCCGGCCGACAAGGCCGGCATTCTGGAGAACGACGTGGTGGTCAAGGTCGGGGACCGCAAGGTTGCCGACGCCGACGAGATGGTGGTCGCGGTGCGTCAGCTCCACATCGGACAGGAAGCCCCGATCGAGGTGCTCCGCGACGGTCGGCCCATGACCTTCATGGTCACGCCCATCGGCGACGATCAAAAAGCGCAGTAGCGATGTTCGCGAACATCGGGTGGGGGGAGATGCTGGTCCTGGTGATCGCCGGTCTGGTGATCCTGGGGCCCGAGCGCCTGCCCGGTGCCATCCGATGGACCTCCGGCGCCCTGCGTCAGGCACGTGACTACGTCAGCGGCGCCACCAGCCAGCTGCGCGAGGACCTGGGCCCGGAGTTCGATGATCTGCGGCAGCCTCTGGCCGAGCTGCAGAAGCTGCGCGGCATGACGCCGCGGGCCGCCATCACCAAGCACCTGCTCGAGGGCGACGATTCGTTCCTGACGGGTGCGTTCGACGACCGCAAGGATCAGCAGCCGTCGGTACCGGGCGACAAGCCGGCCGGCGAGATCGGCAGCAAGCCGACGGACAAGGCGGCAGGCACGTCGTTCGACCCCGACGCGACCTAGCGGCGCGCGGTATCCAGACCCAGAGACATCCCGGCCAGGCCCCGCTTGCGGGCCGACAATCCCTCGGCGATCTTGCGCAGCTCGGCACCGGCCGCTGATTCGGGCGCCGACAGGACGAGCGGAACCCCGGAGTCACCGGCGGCCACGAGCGCCGGGTCCAGCGGGACCTGGCCCAGCAGCGGCACCTCGGCGCCCACCGATCGGGTGAGCGACTCTGCGACCTGACGGCCGCCGCCCTCGCCGAACAGCTGCATGACGGTGCCGTCGGGCATCTGCAGGCCGGACATGTTCTCCACCACGCCGGCGATGCGCTGACGGGTCTGCAGGGCGATCGCCCCGGCCCGCTCGGCCACCTCGGCGGCGGCCATCTGCGGAGTGGTCACCACGAGGATCTCCGCGCCGGGGATCAACTGAGCCACCGAGATGGCGATATCGCCGGTGCCGGGCGGCAGATCGAGCAGCAGTACGTCCAGATCGCCCCAGTACACGTCGGCCAGGAACTGTTGCAGCGCACGGTGCAGCATCGGCCCGCGCCACACCACGGGCGTGTTGCCCTGGGTGAACATGGCGATCGAGATGACCTTCACGTCATGTGCGATCGGCGGCAGGATCATCGAGTCGACCTGGGTGGGCCGGTCGCTGGTGCCCATCATGCGCGGCACCGAATGGCCGTAGATGTCGGCGTCCAGCAGGCCGACGGACAGCCCGCGGGCGGCCATCGCCGCGGCCAGGTTGACCGTCACGCTGGACTTGCCGACGCCGCCCTTCCCTGAGGCGACCGCGTAGACCCGGGTCAGGGAGTTGGGCTGGGCGAAGGGGATCACCGGTTCGCGGGAATCGCCACGCAGCAGCGTGCGCAATTCGGCGCGTTGCTCGTCGTTCATCACGTCCAGGCTCACCTTGACGGCGCCGGTGCCCGGCACATCGGTGGCGGCGGCCGTCACGAGGTCGGCGATCTCGGTCTTCTTCGGGCAGGCCGCGGTGGTCAGGTAGATCTCGACATGGACGCCGTGGTCGGCATCGATCGAGATGTTCTTGACCATGCCGAGTTCGGTGATCGGCTTCCGCAATTCGGGGTCGATCACCTTGGCCAGCGCAGCGCGAACTGCGGATTGCAGCTCAGTGGCAGATTCGGACATCACCGCCGAGTCTACGGCGGCGGCACCGCGAGCTGGATTCAGGCCAGCATCAGGCCGGACCCGGTGCCGGTCCCGGCGCGGGTCCGGGTGCCGGCCCGACAAGTGCCGGGGAGGCAGGCGCGGCCTCGATCGGCGGGCCGACCGGGGCGGCAGGCAGCGGTCCCGGCGGGGGAGCCTGCTGCAGTGCGGGGACCGGGCCCGGACCCGGAGCGGGCGGCGGTCCCAGGGGCGGCGCCGGAGCGGGCGGGGGAGTCTGCTCGCCCAGGCAGAACACGACGCATGCAGGCTGGCGCGGCTGCTCCCAGGGCGGGACCCACGGCGGCGGGGCGGCGGGCGTCTCGGACGGGATGGCCTGGGCCGGACCGGGCAGCGGGCCGAGCACCTGCCCGGGCGCGAATCCCGGGACGTTCTGTGTGCCGGTCTCATTGCGGTTGAGCAGCGGGATCAGGGCCAGCGGATCGCCCGCGGGCAGCCCGGTGGCATCGGCCGGCAGGCCCGGGCCGAGGCCCTCGGGATTGTCCAGATGCGAATCGCCGATCGGCGGAATGGACCCGGTGATCTCAGGCAGGTCGACCGGCACCACACCGGTGGCGTATGCCGCGGCCCAGCCCAGCACGTTGCGGGCATAGGCCACCGAGTTGTTGTACCGGAGGATGGCGGTCATGACCTGGGACTGGTCCCGCAGGTTGAGCCCACCGCTGCACAGGTAGCGGGCGGCGGCCAGGGCCGAGTCGTACACGTTCTGCACGTCGGCCTTGCCGTCGCCGTCGCCGTCGGAGGCATACCGGGCCCAGGTTCCGGGTAGGAACTGCATCGGCCCCATGGCCCGGACATAGGAAACCCGTCCGGCTTGCGCGCTCTGGATGATGATCTCGTTGCCCGGCAGGGTGCCGTCGAGGGCGGGACCGTAGATCGGGCGCACCGCGGTGCCGCGGGCATCGGTGGCGCCGCCGTTGGCGTGCCCCGACTCGATCCGTCCGATGCCGGCCAGCAGGTTCCAGCTGATACCGCAGCCGGGGTAGGCCGCGGCCATCATCCGTTCGGCGTTGCGGTATGCCTTCAGTGACGTTCCCGGAATGCCAAGGGCACCAGGGGTATTGACGACGAAAGCGGGCGGGGGAGCCGAGATCGTGGTCATCGACTTGATACGGAAGTTCGTCGGCGGCCGGGCCGCGGCGACCACCGCAGGGCCCGAGCGGTCGATCTGGGGTGCCACGGCGGCCAGTGGCGTGACCGCGGTGTTGGACATGTCGACGTCCGACGCGGAAGACCCGGCACCGGCGACCAGAACGATGGGAGCCAGGACGGCGACACCGAGCACAGGTGAGCGCATGAGCTGGCTCATACGGCGCCGAGCGGTCTCGAACACCGCTCCTCCCCCTACGCGCAATTGCCTGTCCTTAGGTCAGCTTTGGCCAAATACCATGTTGTGAACCAAGTCACCATACATAGTCCCGGTTTCCGTTGTTACGACAATGGTCGACAGCGAGATCAACCACCGCGTTTGGCCCGGCGCTCCCCGCCGTCGGATTTGCTCGGGTTTGCCCGGTCGCCGTCGGCAGGCAAGGTGATCTCGGTGATCAGGTCACGCAGTTCTTCCAACTCGCGACGCAGGTAGTCGCGGGTGGCGACCTCGCCGACGGCCAGTCGCAGCGACGCCAGTTCCCTGGCCAGGTACTCGGTGTCGGCCTTGGTCTGTTCGGCCCGGCGTCGGTCTTCCTCGAGGGAGACGCGGTCCCGGTTCTCCTGCCGGTTCTGGGCCAGCAAAATGAGCGGGGCGGCATACGCGGCCTGAGTCGAGAAAGCCAGGTTGAGCAGGATGAACGGGTACGGATCCCACTGGAAGGTGAAGACACCGATGTTCAGCGCGATCCAGACCAGCACGACGATGGTCTGAATGGCCAGGTAGCGCCCGGTGCCGAGGAAACGCGCGATCGACTCGCTGAACGCGCCCACCGCCTCGATGTCGACGTGCAGCCCGAAGCCCCGGGTCGCGCGCGGGGTGTCCAGCCGCTGACGCGCAGACGTTTCGCTCATGAGCCCGCCACCGGGAGCTCGGGCTCGTCTCGTTCACGCCAGTCGTCGGGCAGCATGTGGTCGAGCACGTCGTCGACCGACACCGCCCCCAGCAGGTGGTTCTCCTCATCGACCACCGGGCCGCACACCAGGTTGTACGCGGCGAAGTAGCGGGTCACCGCGGCCAGTGAGTCGGCCGGGCTCAGGCTGGGCAGATCGGTATCGGCGATGCCGCTGACCAGGGCTGCGGGCGGTTCGCGCAGCAACCGCTGCAGGTGAACACACCCCAGGTACTGCCCGGTCGGGGTGGCGCTGGGGGGCCTGGTGACGAAGACCATCGACGCCAGGGCCGGCGTGAGATCGGGATCGCGGATCCGCGCCAACGCCTCGGCAACGGTGGTGTCGGGCGCCAGGACCACCGGTTCGCTGGTCATCAGACCACCTGCGGTGTCGGGCGAGTGGGCCAGCAGCCGTCGCACATCCTCGGAATCCTCCGGGTCCATCTTGCGCAGCAGGGTCTCGGCATCGGCCGGGGTCATCGAACCCAGCACGTCGGCGGCGTCGTCCGGGTCCATCGCCTCCAGGACGTCGGCGGCGCGTTCGGTGTTCAGCTGGCGCAGCACCGCGGCCTGCTCATCCTCGGGGAGCTCCTGCAACACGTCGGCCAGCCGCTCGTCGTCGAACGCCCGGTACAGCTCGTAGCGCCGTTTGGTCGGCAGTTCGCGGAGGGCCTCGGCCACCTCGATCGGTCGTTGCCCCTCGAACTGCTCGAGCAGCGAAGCCACGCCCTGGTCGGGCATCGCCAGGCCGGACGGGGTCAGGCCGTGAACGTTCTGCCACTCGACGACGTGGATGTTGGTGCGCCGCCCCAGGCGTCGTTGCGGCCGCACCGCGACCCGGGTCACCACCCAGTCGCGGGTGCGGGTCTGCTCGATGCCCAGATCGACTACCACGACGTCGATTCCGGCCAGTTGCTCCAGATCGGGATCGTCGACCCGTACCCGGGTCTCGAGCACCTGGCCCAGAACCAGCACCTCGCCGGGTCGCTGGGCGAACCGGCGCAGCGACACGCTACCGGTGGCCAGCGTCACCGAACCGGGTTCGATCGCCGTGACCCGCAGAATCGGAACGAAAATCCTTCGTCGGGTGAGCAATTCGACCACCAGGCCGAGAACGCGCGGCTGCTGGCGGACGATGCTGATGCTGATCACCACGTCGCGGACACGGCCGATGGACTCCCCGTCGGGGCCCAGCACGACCATCCCCGCCAGCCGGGCCGCGTAGACCCTGTTCACCGCCGCCATGAGTGAAAGGGTAGCCAACTGCTGCTGGTGGAGTGCATTTGAGTGTGCACGGGTACGTGGGGGCTGTGCGTCTGGCCGATTGGTCGGGATCGCATACGAAAAAGGGTTGCGTCGAGGTTGGTGGATGCCCCGATCCCGGCGGCCTGAACTCCCCGGGTTTAGTTCCTACGATGAGCCGAGCCGCGCGTTTTTGTCGGAGCGTGGTGGCAGGGTGATCGACATGCGGCATGGTGCCTGGTTGATCGGACAGCGAAGGTCGGCGCCTGCCCTGATGGTCGCGACGACGGCCGCTGCTGGATCGGGTCGGGCGTCATGATTGTCGGGATGCGTACGCGTCAGCAGGCCGCGACGGTGGCCGGGATCACTGGTGGTGCGCATCTGGCGGGTAGACCGAACCGTGATGGGACACCGACGTTGTCTCGGTACGTGGATGTTGGCGCTGATTTCGAATCGCACCGGGCTGGGGTGGAGTCCGTCTCGGTACTGTTCAAGCTTTTCAACGGCGACGCCGACGGCTACGCGGCCACGGGTTCACCGGGTGAGGCGGTGCCGACCGGGTGGGTGATGACCGGGGCGAAATTCGAAGTGGAATGGCCAACCGATCCTGAGCGGGCTGGGCTGGTGCGCTCGCATTTCGGGGCCCGGCGATTCGCGTTCAACTGGGGCCTGGCCCAGGTGAAAGCCGATCTGGACGCCAAAACAGTTGACCCCGACCATGTATCGCTTGGGTGGGATCTGGGTTCGCTGCGCAAGGCCTGGAACCGTGTGAAGGACGGGGTGGCGCCGTGGTGGGCGGAAAATTCGAAAGAGGCATACTCGTCGGGGCTGGCGGATTTGGCCCGGGCGCTGGGTAATTGGGACGCCGGCCGTAAGGGGAAACGTCACGGCAAGCGGGTGGGTTTCCCCCGGTTCAAGTCCGTGCGGCGGGATAGGGATCGAGTGCGGTTCAGCACCGGCACCATGCGGGTCGAGGCTGATCGGCGCACGATCACGGTGCCGGTGATTGGTGGGTTCCGATCGAAGGAGAACACCCGCCGCGTGCAGCGCCCTCTCGCCTCGGGGCGGGCCCGGATCGTGAACATGACTGTGTCGCAGCGGTGGGGGCGGTTGTACGTGTCGATCAGCTACGCCCTGCGCACCCCCACCACGCCACGTACGGTGTCCCACCCAACGGTTGTCGCCGGGGTGGATCTCGGCGTGCGCACCCTGGCCACCGTGGCCACGATCGACAGCGTCACCGGCGCCGAAACACTGATCGAGTATGAGAATCCGGCCCCGCTCAAAGCCACGCTGTCACAGCGGCGGCGGGTGGGGCGTGAACTTTCCCGCCGTATCCCCGGATCGCGCGGTCACCGGGCAGCGAAAGCCAAGCTGTCCCGTCTAGACCGGCGATGCGTGCATCTGCGGCGGGAAGCTGCCCATCAGCTCACGACGGAGCTGGCGAGCAGCTACGGCCACCTCGTGATCGAGGATCTTGATGTGGCCGCGATGAAACGCAGCATGGGCCGACGCGCCTTCCGGCGCGCCGTGTCTGATGCGGCGATGGGGGCGGTCGCGCCGATGCTGACCTACAAAACCACCAAAAATGGCAGCACCCTGACCAAGGCGGACCGCTGGTTTCCCTCGAGCCAGCTCCACCACGGTCATATCGCACCCGACGGCAGCCCGTGCCGCCTGGTCGGCATGGGGCGTATCAACAAGTTGTTGGTGTGCCCGCACACCGGCGAGGTGGTTGATCGGGATCGCAACGCTGCCTTGAATCTCCGTGACTGGCCGGAATTTGCCAGTTGTGGTCCAGTCGGGACCACGGCCCCATCGGTACCCGGGCCGACCACCCCGGTGGTTGGTACAGGCCATGGCGCGGACGCCGGATCATCCGGCGCCGGCGGAGCATCCATAAGACCCCACCCTGGTGAGGCCGGACGCGGCGAGGCCAGAACCCAAACCCCGCAAGGGGACGCCGCATGAGCGTGTCGCCAAAACACACTCAACGGCAAACGGTAGAGACTGTGGTCGTGGAGAACACGTATCGACCCCGCAGAACGTGCCTCTCGGTTCCGGGCAGCAGCCTGAAGATGATCGAGAAGGCCAAGGCTCTGCCTGCTGACGAGGTGTTCCTCGATCTTGAGGACGCGGTGGCCCCCGAGGCCAAGGCGTCGGCCCGCACACAGGTGGCGGCGGCGTTGGCCGGTGACGGCTGGGCCGGACAGCTGCGTGGGGTACGGGTCAACGACTGGACCACCCCGTGGACCTACGCCGACGTGATCGAGGTGGTGTCCACGGCAGGCGCGGTGCTGGACCTGATCGTGTTGCCCAAGGTGACCGAGGTGGCCCATGTTCAGGCGCTGGACCTGCTGCTGTCGCAGCTGGAGGTCACCCACGGGCTCGAACCCGGCCGGATCGGGATCGAGGCGCAGATCGAGAACGCGCAGGGACTGACCAATGTCGACGCGATCGCCGCAGGCCCGCGGGTGCGGGCGCTGGTGCTCGGCCCCGGTGACATGGCGGCCAGCCTCAACATGCGCACTCTGGAGGTCGGCGGGCAACCCGACGGGTACGACATCGGCGACGCCCACCACCATGTCCTGATGCGGATCCTGATCGCGGCGCGCAGTCGCGGGATCAACGCGATCGACGGGCCGTATGTGAAGGTGCGTGACGTCGACGGGTTCCGCCGGGTGGCCGGGCGCTCAGCGGCCCTGGGTTACGACGGCAAGTGGGTGCTGCACCCGGACCAGATCGAGGCGGGCAACGAGATCTTCAGCCCGCGCCAGGCCGATTACGATCACGCCGAGCTGATCCTGGACGCCTACGAGTGGCACACCTCGCAGGCCGGCGGGTCCAGGGGTGCGGTGATGCTCGGCGACGAGATGATCGACGAGGCCAGCCGCAAGATGGCGCTGGTGATCGCGGGCAAGGGGCGGGCGGCGGGGATGAACCGGCTGGCCGACCCGTTCCGTCCGCCGCGTTAGGCCGGATCTTGCTGTGCTGTACCGGATTTGGCGCAGCAAGCCGGGCTACGAGCCGAAGGCGGCGCCGATGAAGAACAGCAGCCAGAGGCCGTTGAACAGGGCGCCGAGGGCGCCGACAGCGATGCCGGCGATCGCCAGGCCGCGGCCCGGTTGCTCGACCTGCGGACCGTAGCCCGACTGGGCACTCTGCTTGATCTGATTGAGCGCGACGACCCCGAGACCGATACCGACCAGCGCGGCGAGCAGTCCGACCCCGCAAGCGAAGAACATGATCAGCGACAGGGCCGATGCGACCAGTGATCCGATCGCCATGCTGTTGGTGGGGTTGGCCGGTGGCATCCCGTAACCGCCCGGGTATCCGGGGTAGCCGGACACGCCGACGGGGTAGCCACCCGGTGTTGCGTAACCCGGCGGCGGTGGTGGATATCCGGGCAGCGGCGGGGGATAGCTGGAGCCACCCGGCAATGACGGCGGCAGACCAGGCGGTGGCGGATAGTCGTACGGAATGTCGGCGGGGTAGTCGATCGCAGGCGGGTAAGGCGGGCCGGGGCCGGGGCCGGGGGGCGGGGGCGCGAACTCGTACGAAGGTTGCGCCACGCCGGTATCCGGCCGATCCTGAGAGTGCTCGATCGAAGGTGCTTCGTAGCCGCTGGACGACAGTTCAGACGGCTGGGAGCCGGAGTCGGATGGCGGCGTTTCGCCCGCGTTGCCGTCCGCGTTTGTCATGCTGATCAACCTAGCGCACGGACAATGACGCCAAGGGGGGCGTGACTCCGGCACCAATTCCGGTGCGAGGGCGTTGCTGTAACGAGAGCAGCCGCCGAGCAGGCGGTGCGGAGGAGAGTGAAGTTCGATGACGAGCCCATTTCAGTCCGGTCAGACACCCGGCGCCGCGCCCACGGCGCGCGGCGCGTTGCCGACGCCGCCCAAAGGCTGGCCGATCGGCTCCTACCCGACATACGCGGAGGCCCAGCGTGCCGTCGACTACCTGTCCGACCAACAGTTCCCCGTGCAGCAGGTGACGATCGTCGGGGTGGATCTCATGCAGGTTGAGCGGGTCACCGGCCGGCTGAACTGGCCCAAGGTGCTCGGCGGCGGTGTGTTGTCCGGTGCCTGGCTCGGCCTGTTCATCGGCCTGATCCTCGGTTTCTTCAGCCCCAACCCGTGGAGCGCGCTGCTCACCGGTCTGGTCGCCGGCGTCTTCTTCGGCTTGATCACCTCGGCGATCCCGTACGCGATGGCTCGCGGCACAAGAGATTTCAGTTCGACGATGCAGCTGGTCGCCGGCCGCTATGACGTGCTGTGCGACCCGCAGGGCGCCGAGCAGGGTCGAGATCTGCTGGCCCGCTTGACGATCTGACCCGCGACGCCTCAAGGGCGGGGGTGCGGTGGCAAAGTTCCGCAGGTCACGATTGTGACGCGGCGCGCCCGGCACTGTTGCACATATGCGGGCATGGCTCTACGGTTTGCGCGCGGGAGCCGCTCCGGCGTCGTGGGGGCCGCTCCGGCGGCGAGAGATGACTCGGACGGGAGGCAGAGCGGTGCGCGCTCGGCGGCTATGTGCTGCGGCAGTGGCCGCGTTGACGACGGCCTCGGTGGTGTCGGCTTGTGGTAAAGGCGATGACGGGATCGTCATCAACTACTACACCCCGGCCAACGAGATGGCGACTTTCACCGCCGTGGCCAAACGCTGCAATGCCGAACTCGGCGACCGTTTCACCATCAAGCAGGTGAGTTTGCCGAAAGGCGCTGACGACCAACGGTTGCAGCTTGCCCGGCGGCTGACCGGTAACGACAAGACCCTCGACATCATGGCGCTCGACGTGGTCTGGACGGCAGAGTTCGCCGAGGCCGGCTGGGCCGTGCCACTGTCCGAGGACCCGGCCGGTGAAGCCGAGTCCGACGCGGAATCGAACACCCTGCCCGGACCGCTGGAGACGGCCCGGTGGCAAGGAAAGTTGTACGCCTCACCGATCACTACCAATACCCAATTACTGTGGTACCGCGCCGATTTGATGGACGGGCCGCCGTCCACCTGGGACGGCATGGTCGCCGAGGCTTCGCGACTGCACGCGGCGGGCAAGCCCAGTTGGATTGCGGTGCAGGCCAAGCAGTACGAGGGCCTGGTGGTGTGGTTCAACACCCTGCTGGCCAGTGCCGGCGGCCAGGTGCTCTCCGAGGACGGCAAGACCGTCACGCTGACCGACACCCCGGAACATCGCGCGGCGACGGTCAAGGCGCTGCAGATCATCAAATCGGTTGCCACCGCGCCCGGCGCCGATCCCTCGGTGACCCAGACCGATGAGGGGACAGCCCGACTTGCCCTCGAACAGGGCAAGGCCGCGCTCGAAGTCAACTGGCCGTTCGTGCTGCCCTCACTGCTGGAGAACGCCGTCAAGGGTGGGGTGAACTTCCTTCCCCTCGACAAACGTGCCGACCTGACCGGCGCCATCAACGATCTCGGCACCTTCTCGCCGACCGACGAACAGTTCGAGTCGGCCTATGAGGCCAGCAAAGACGTGTTCGGCTTCGCGAACTACCCGGGGGTGTCCGAGGGTGAGCCGGCAAAGGTGACCATCGGCGGGCTGAACCTCGCAGTGGCCAAGACCAGCAGGCACAAGGCCGAGGCCTTCGAAGCCATCCGCTGCCTGCGCAATGTCGAGAACCAGCGCTACACCTCGGTCGAAGGCGGTCTGCCCGCGGTGCGGGAGTCGCTGTACGACGACCCGGCGTTCCAGGCCAAGTACCCGCAGTACGCCGTCATCCGCGAGCAGTTGACCAACGCCGCGGTGCGGCCCGCGACCCCGGTCTATCAGGCTGTGTCCACCCGCATTTCGGCCACCCTGGCCCCGATCACCGACATCGATCCGGAGCGCACCGCCGATGAGCTGACCGAACAGGTGCAGAAGGCCATCGACGGCAAGGGGCTGATCCCGTGACCACCCGCACCGACAACCGCGCCTCCGAACGCAAGCTGGCGTTCGCGCTGATCGCGCCCGCGGTGATCCTGATGATCGCGGTCACCGCGTATCCGATCGGTTACGCGGTGTGGCTGAGCCTGCAGCGCTACAACCTGGCCGCCCCCGACGACACCGCCTTTGTCGGGTTCGCCAACTATCAGACCATCCTGACCGACCGGTACTGGTGGACCGCGTTCGTGGTGACCCTGGCGATCACCATCGTCTCGGTGACGATCGAGTTCGTCCTCGGCATGGCGCTGGCACTGGTCATGCACCGCACCATCTTCGGCAAGGGCGTGGTCCGCACCGCGGTGTTGATTCCCTACGGGATCGTGACGGTGGCAGCCTCCTACAGCTGGTACTACGCCTGGACGCCCGGCACCGGGTATCTCGCCAACCTGCTGCCCGACGGCAGCGCACCGTTGACCGAACAGTTGCCCTCGCTGGCCATCATCGTGCTGGCCGAAGTGTGGAAGACCACGCCCTTCATGGCTCTGCTGCTGCTGGCCGGGCTGGCGCTGGTGCCGCAGGATCTGCTCAACGCCGCCGAGGTCGACGGGGCCGGAGCGTGGACGCGGTTGGTGAAAATTATTCTGCCGCTGATCAAACCGGCCATCCTGGTCGCCCTGTTGTTCCGCACCCTGGACGCCTTCCGGATCTTCGACAACATCTATGTGTTGACCGGAGGAGCCAACAGCACCGGGTCGGTGTCGATCCTGGGGTATGACAACCTGTTCAAGGCGTTCAACCTCGGATTGGGTTCGGCCATCAGCGTGTTGATCTTCCTGTCGGTGGCGGTCATCGCGTTCATCTTCATCAAGCTGTTCGGTGCGTCGGCTCCCGGTGCAGAGGCGGAGGGCCGATGAGCGCTTGCGCGAAGAGCGGAGGACACCGATGAGCGAGCGAGTGGGTGCGCGGCGCGCGACCGGGTGGACGGTCGTAAACATCTTGGTGGTGCTCTACGCGTTGATACCGGTCTTGTGGATTCTGTCGCTGTCGTTGAAGCCGACGTCGAGTGTCAAGGACGGCAAGCTGATTCCGTCGCAGATCACGTTCGACAACTACAAGGGCATCTTCACCGGGAACATCTTCACCTCGGCGTTGATCAACTCGATCGGCATCGGCCTGATCACCACGGTGATCGCGGTGACCATCGGCGGCATGGCGGCCTACGCGGTGGCCCGACTGGACTTCCCCGGCAAGAAGTTGTTGGTGGGGGTTGCGCTGCTGATCGCGATGTTCCCGCAGATCTCGCTGGTGACCCCGATCTTCAACCTGTGGCGCAGTATCGGCCTGTTCGACACCTGGCCGGGGCTGATCATTCCCTACATCACCTTCGCGCTGCCGTTGGCGATCTACACGCTCTCGGCGTTCTTCCGGGAGATCCCTTGGGATCTGGAGAAGGCCGCGAAGATGGATGGGGCCACCCCGGCGCAGGCCTTCCGCAAGGTGATCGCTCCGTTGGCGGCGCCGGGCATCGTCACAGCGGCCATCCTGGTGTTCATCTTCGCGTGGAACGACCTGCTCTTGGCGCTGTCGCTGACCGCGACCGAGCGGGCGATCACCGCGCCGGTGGCGATCGCGAACTTCACCGGCAGTTCCCAGTTCGAGGAACCCACCGGGTCGATCGCGGCGGGTGCGATGGTCATCACGATCCCGATCATTATCTTTGTTCTCATCTTCCAGCGGCGGATCGTCGCTGGCCTGACATCCGGTGCGGTAAAGGGGTAATTGGATGGCCGAAATTGTGTTGGACCGGGTCACCAAGAGTTACCCCGACGGTGCGGGCGGCACGAGAGAGGCCGTCAAAGAGTTCTCGATGACCATCGCCGACGGCGAGTTCATCATCCTGGTGGGGCCCTCAGGGTGCGGTAAGTCCACCACGCTGAACATGATTGCCGGGCTTGAGGACATCTCGTCGGGCGAGCTTCGCATCGGTGGCGAGCGGGTCAACGAGAAGGCGCCCAAGGACCGCGATATCGCGATGGTGTTCCAGTCCTATGCGCTCTACCCGCATATGACGGTGCGGCAGAACATCGCCTTCCCACTGACCCTGGCCAAGCTCAAGAAGGACGAGATCGAGGCCAAGGTCGCCGAGACCGCCAAGATCCTGGACCTGACCGAACTGCTCGATCGCAAGCCGGCCCAGTTGTCGGGCGGGCAGCGTCAGCGGGTGGCGATGGGACGGGCTATCGTGCGTCGCCCCAAAGCATTCCTGATGGATGAGCCGCTGAGCAACCTGGACGCCAAGCTGCGTGTGCAGATGCGCGCCGAGATCTCGCGACTGCAGAGCCGGCTGGGCACGACCACGGTCTACGTCACGCACGACCAGACCGAGGCGATGACCCTGGGCGACCGGGTTGTGGTGTTGCTGGCGGGCGAGATTCAGCAGATCGGCACGCCCGACGAGTTGTACAACAACCCGGCGAATCTGTTTGTGGCCGGCTTCATCGGATCACCGGCGATGAATTTCTTCCCCGCCACGTTCACCGACGTCGGAGTGCGGCTGCCGTTCGGCGATGTCACCCTGACCCAGCAGGTGCACGATCAGGTGGCGCGCCATCCCAAGCCGGACAACATCATCGTCGGGATCCGGCCCGAGCACCTCGAGGATGCTTCGCTGCTCGACGGCTACGCGCGGATCCGGGCCCTGAGCTTCCCGGTGCGCGCCGACATCGTGGAGTCGCTCGGTGCCGACAAGTACGTGCACTTCACCATCGAGGGTGCGGGCGCCGAGGCGGCGCAGCTTGCCGAGTTGGCCGCGGATTCCGGCGCCGGTGCCAATGAGTTCGTGGCCCGGGTGTCTGCCGAGTCCACGGCCGCGGGCGGCCAGCAGATCCAATTGGCCTTCGACACCTCGAAGTTGGCGATCTTCGACGCCGCGACCGGGGTGAACCTGACCCGTACCGAGCCTGTCGAGGACACCGCGGAGGCTGAGACCGGGCCCGCCGAGACCGAGCCCGCCGAGGAATCCGAGGCACCCACATCCGCCGAGTCGGCCGAGCCGGCCGGAGAACCGACAGCAGAGTGATCGACGTCCTGGCTGCCGTCCGCGCCCACGTGGGCGAATACTTCGGTGCGGCAGGCATTACCGCGGAACCCGTCAGTGCCAGCGTCACCTTCCTGGGTACCGAGCGCATCGACGTCCTGCGGTTCGGCCCGGACCTGCGCGCTGGTGGAAGCGGACAGGATCTGTATCACTATGTGACGGTGGGCTGTTCGCGCCACCCGATGTTCGATCCGACCGAACTGGTCTCCGATCCGATCCACGGTCCCCGGGCCGAGGTGGTGCTCTCACTGCGGGGTCCGACCCCGGGCGGGCTGGCCCGGTCGCTGGCCGTGCTGGCTGCCGCGCCCGCGGTGGAAGGTCTGGTGCTGGAGGCCGATGCGCTCATCGACCTGGAGACGCAGTTGTTCGACTCCGCACCGTTCAGCGCATTCCTGCTGGGCCCCAGCGATATCGGCGAGGTGACCCTGGCCGATCCACTGTCGCCGGTGACCGTGCTCTCGGCCACCCCGATCACCGCCACCGAGGCAGCCTGGGTGCGCCTGAAGGGTGCGGACGCCATGCGGGAGGCGTGGCAGACCGATGGGGTGGACGTGCTGGATCCGACCAGGAGGGCAGCAAGCCCCAGCTAGAGCCAGTCGTTGTGGCGGAACGTGCGATACAACGCGAAGCAGATCAGCGCCATGGCCAGTAGCACGGCGGGATAGCCCCAGGCCCACTGCAATTCGGGCATGTGCTCGAAGTTCATCCCGTAGATCCCGGCCATCGCGGTCGGCACCGCGGCGATCGCCACCCACGCGGAGATCTTGCGCATGTCCACGTTCTGCTGCATGGCCACCTTGCCGAGCGCGGCCTGCACCAGTGAGCTGAGCATCTCGTCGTAGCTCGTGACACGGTCGGAGGCCTGCACATTGTGGTCGTGCACGTCGCGCATGTACCTACGCACCTCGACCGAGATCAGGTCGTTGTGATCGGTGAGCAGGCGGGCCAGGGCCAGGGTCAACGGGGCCACCGCGCGGCGCATCTCGACGACTTCGCGCTTGAGCAGGTAGATGCTTTCGATGTTGGTGTGCGTGCCGGGGGAGAAGATGTCCTCCTCCATCGCGTCGATGTCGGTTTCCATCAGATCGGTCACGTCGAGGTAGCTGTCCACCACATGATCGGCGATCGCGTGCATAACCGCGAACGGTCCGAGTTTCAGGGTGGCGGGCGAGGATTCGAGCCGTTTACGTACGCCGGCCAGTCCGCCGTGCTCGCCGTGGCGGACGGTGACGACGAAGTCCGGCCCGACGAAGATCATGATCTCGCCGGTCTCGACGATCTCGCGGGCCAGCGCGACCGACTCGTGCTCGACGTAGTTGATGGTCTTGAGCACCAGGAACAAGGTCTTGTCGTACCGCTCGAGCTTGGGGCGCTGGTGGGCGTGCACCGCGTCCTCGACCGCGAGCTCGTGCAATCCGAAAACGTCTGCGACCGACTGCATCTGGAATTGGTCGGGTTCGTGCAGTCCGATCCAGACGAATGCCTTCTGACCCGCGTTCTGCAACTCGCGGACCTTGTTCAGCGCCGCGGCGTGGGTGTACTTGCCGGGCAGCCGGTCACCGCCGCAGTAGACACCGCAGTCCACCATCGCCCGGGCCACCGGGACATGGATCGTCTTGGCGTCGGGGTCGGCAGGGCGGGTCCTTGCCGTCGAGCGCAGGGCCGGTGGCAAGGCGCGGAATGAGGGCATGATCTGCGACCTTCCTGCGCGGTGTGCAGCTACCTGATCAGCACAGAGAATGCTACGCGTAGTTACTGTTAAGTAACGCTCACCAGCGGGGAACCGGGCCCTGTGAGATTTGGCATTGAAGTACCCTTGCGCCGTGTCGGAAAGTACAGTCGCCTCCTCGTCCGAGCGCTCGTCAGCGGAGCGCACCCCGCAAGTTGTCATCGAAGACGCCGAGATCTTCGATGCTCATGAAGGCGGAAAGCTCTCGGTCGAGTTGAAGGAGCCGCTGGACACCCAGCGTGCACTGTCGATCGCCTATACCCCCGGTGTCGCCCAGGTGAGCCGGGCGATCGCCACGGATCACACGCTCGCCGCCAAGTACACCTGGGCCAACCGCCTGGTCGCGGTGGTCAGCGACGGCACCGCGGTGCTGGGTCTCGGCGATATCGGCCCCGCCGCGTCGCTGCCGGTCATGGAGGGCAAGAGCGCGCTGTTCAAGTCCTTCGGCGGGCTGAACTCGATCCCGATCGTGCTGGACACCAAGGATCCCGACGAGATCGTCGAGACCCTGATCCGGCTGCGTCCGACCTTCGGCGCGGTGAACCTGGAGGACATCTCGGCGCCGCGGTGCTTCGAGATCGAGCGCCGGGTCATCGAGGCGCTGGACTGCCCGGTCATGCACGACGACCAGCACGGCACCGCCATCGTGGTGCTGGCCGCGCTGCTGGGCGCCACCAAGGTCCTCGAGCGTGACATCCATGCACTGCGCGTGGTCATCTCGGGCGCCGGTGCAGCGGGTGTGGCGTGTGCCAACATCCTGCTGAACAAGGGCATCACCGACGTCGTCGTGCTCGATTCGCAGGGCATCGTGCACTCGGGCCGTGACAACCTCAATTCCTTCAAGGCCGAGCTGGCCGGGCGCACCAACCCGCGCAAGCTCACCGGCGGGGTCGCCGAGGCGCTCGAGGGCGCCGACGTGTTCCTCGGGGTGTCGGCCGGCGTCGTGCCCGAGGAGCTCATCGCGACGATGGCCCCCAACTCCATCGTCTTCGCGCTGTCCAACCCGGACCCGGAGATCCACCCGGACGCGGCCCGCAAGTACGCCGCAGTGGTGGCGACCGGACGCAGCGACTTCCCGAACCAGATCAACAACGTGTTGGCCTTCCCGGGCGTGTTCCGCGGAGCGCTCGACGCCGGGGCCCGCCGGATCACCGAGAAGATGAAGGTGGCGGCTGCCGAGGCGATCTTCTCGGTCGTGGGCGACGATCTGGCGGTCGACCACATCGTGCCCAGTGCGCTCGATCCGCGGGTCGGTCCCGCGGTTGCGGCCGCGGTCGCGGCGGCGGCTGACACCGCAGAATCCTGAGTTCGCGAATGCGCCGCACGTGGGCGTTGGCGCTGTTGGTGCTGTTCGTTTTGGTGTCTGCCGGTTGCGGTGGCCACTCGGCCCCGGCCGCTCTCACGGTCGGGGCGGGGCCGGCGCCGGAGTCGGCACTGCTCGGTCATCTGTACGCCGCGGCACTGCGTTATTACGGCACGCCGGCCGTGGTCACCGAGACCGACGGCACCCTCGGGGTGTTGGATTCGGGATCGGTGACCGTGCAGCCGGGGTTCACCGGCCGGTTCCTGACGCAGCTCAATCCGGCCGCCACGGCCCGCGCGGATGAGCAGGTCTACCGGGACCTGGTCTCGGCGCTGCCCGAAGGCGTCGCGGCCGGCGACTACACCATGTCGGCACAGGACAAGCCAGCGCTGGTGGTCACCGAGGCCACCGCCACGGCGTGGGGCGGGACCGATCTGAGCGCGTTGCGCCGCAACTGCGCCCAGGCCCGGCCGGGTGCGGTCGGCAAGGGGCAGGTGCCCAAGGCCGTCGGCACGTGCACGCTGCCCAAGGCCGTCACATTCCCCGACGGCAAGAGCCTGTTCGCGGCACTGCGCGGCGGGAAGGTCAATGCGGCCTGGTCGACGACGGCCGATCCGGCCATCCCGTCGGACCTGACCGTGCTGGCCGACAAGACTTCGCTGATCCGCGGTGAGAACGTGGTGCCGCTGTATCGCCGCAACACACTCAACGAACGCCAGGTCCTGGCGCTCAACGAGATCGCCGGTGTCCTGGACACCGGATCGCTGGCCGATATGCGCAGGCAGGTCGCCGAGGGCAAGGATCCCGGCGCGGTGGCCGACGAATTTCTCCAGTCCAACCCGCTGGGCCACTAGCCCCTCGGCAACCCTCGGCGTCAGCGGGGAAGCATCCGCCCCATCGCGCCTGCGAACAGCTTCTGGTACGCCGAGCCGGTGATCCGCACGATGACGTCGAGGACCTTGGCGTCGGCGCCGACGAGCACTCGTGCCCGGTCCTTGCGCACCGCTTCGAGGATGATCGTGGCCGCGCGCTGCGGGGTGGTGTTGGCGAGCTTCCGGTCGAAGGTCTCGGCGAGGGCCTTCTGATCCAGTCCCTCGGCGGCGGTGGCGTTGCGGGCGATGGCGGTCTTGATCCCGCCGGGGTGCACACAGGTCACCTTGACCGGATGCTTGGCCAGGGCCATCTCCTGACGGAGGGCCTCGGTGAAGCCGCGCACCGCGAACTTGGCCGAGTTGTAGGCGGCCTGACCCGGAACCGAGAAGATGCCGAACAGGCTGGAGACGTTGATGACGTGTCCGTCGCCGGATTCGATCAGGTGCGGCAGGAAGGCCTTGGTGCCGTTGACGACGCCCCAGAAGTCCACGTCCATCACCCGCTCGATGTCCTTGAACTGACTGATCTCGACGTCGCCGGTGAACGCGATGCCTGCGTTGTTGTAGATCTGGTTGACCTTGCCGAAGTGTTCCTTGACCGCGTCGGCGTAGAGCAGGAAGGCCTCGCGCTCGGTGACGTCGATCCGGTCGGTCTTCACCTCGGCGCCGATCGCCTTGAGGCGCTCCTCCGTGACCGCGAGGCCCTCGGTATCGACGTCGCAGATCGCCACCTTGGCCCCGGAACGTCCGAGTTCGATGGCCAGCGCCTGTCCGATGCCTGATCCGGCGCCGGTCACGACGGCGACCTTTCCGGCGAAGCCCTCCATAGAACACTCCCTTGTGTCGTTCGACTTGCGTCGAGATTACCCGGTACCCGCGGTCCCGGTTGTGTCGGCCGGCTTGGTCGCTGTCACCAGGTGGGTTCCGACGTAAGGGCCGCCCCACCACATCCGCCAGCCGAGATTCTGTCGCTGCACATGCTGCCAGCCCTTGGCGCGCAGACGCTCGGAATGGCGCCGAGTTTCCCAGATATCGGCGATGGCCAGCCGCCCGCCCGGGCGCAGCACCCTGGCGGCTTCGTCGAGGGCGCGGGACCGCCCGGCCCGATCGGGGATGTTGTGGATGGCCAGGCTGCTGACGATGACGTCGACACTGGCATCGTCGAAGGGCAGGGCGGTCATGTCACCGGTGTGCACCTCGACCCGATCGGCGACGCCCTCGGCCGCGGCGTTGGCCAGCGTCTGTTCCGGCGAGTTGCCGGTCTGATCGGCGCGCCACAGATCGACGCCGAGGGCGCGTCCCCGTGGCAGTCGTTTGGCCGCGGCATGCAGCACCGCGCCGCGGCCGCAGCCGAGATCGAGCAGCGTCTCATCGCCGCGCAGGGCCAGGCCATCGAGGATGTCGCGCCACACTGCGAACTTGCCGCGACGGGTGGTGTGCACGAACGACGAAACGGTGCTCGCCAGAAGTGCAGCGGAAGCGCCTGTGACACAGGCGGTTCGGCGTCGACCACGGGCGATGTTGACGATCGTCGCGACCAGCAGGGCGGTGAATGCACCGCCGGCGATCGCGGCCTGGGCGGGCGCGGACACCGCGTTGTAATCGCCGTCGAATCCGTAGTCGGGGGAGTCCATTTCTCCCACGGTAACCGGGTCGGCTGGGAGCGGGTGGGCTACGACGCGGCCGCGCGCACCGGCCGCCAGACTTCCGCCAGGGCTTCCAGCGGAATTCCCAGGGCATCGCTCAGTCCGACGACCGTGCCGAACGCCGGGGAGGGGAGCCGTCCGGTCTCGATCTTGCGCAACGTCTCCGGGGAGATGCCGGCGTGCGTGGCGACCTCGTCGAGCGGGCGGGCGCCCCGGGCGGTACGCAGGGTCTCGCCGAGCCGGCGACCGGCTGCGATCTGTGCGGGGGTGAGCGGGGTGCGGACCACGCCACCACGGTAGCGCCGGTATTTATATACCGCTAGTGTTGGTATTTAAATACCGAGGAGAGTGTGGACATGATCGAGCTGAAGACCGCCGCCGAGATCGAGAAGATGCGGGTCACCGGACGGTTCGTGGCCCAGGTGCTCGCCGAGTTGAGCGGGCTCGCGGATATCGGGGTCAACCTGCTCGACCTCGAACTGCACGCCCGCGACATGGTCAAGCGCCGCGGTGCCGAATCGTGTTACTGGGACTACGACCCGTCATTCGGTCGCGGCCCGTTTCGCAACGTCATCTGCCTCTCGGTCAACGATGCTGTGCTGCACGGACTTCCGCATGACTACCGGCTGGCCGACGGCGACGTGCTCACCATGGACTTCGCGGTGTCCATCGACGGCTGGGTCGCCGACGCGGCCCGCACCGTGATCGTCGGGACTCCGGCAGCAGCCGATGCACGGTTGGTTCGGGCCACCGAGGAGGCGCTGGAGGCCGGCACCGCCGCTGCGCGTCCAGGGAATCGGCTCGGTGACATCTCGTCCGCCATCGGCGCCGTCGCCGCCGATTACGGATATCCGGTCAACCTCGAATTCGGTGGGCACGGGCTGGGCCGGACCATGCACGAGGACCCGCATGTCCCGAACCGCGGCAAGCCCGGCCGCGGCATGAAGCTGCGGGCGGGAATGACGCTGGCGCTCGAGCCGTGGCTCGCCGCGGGCACCGACCGCATCGTCTTCGACCGTGACGGCTGGACCATCCGATCCGCCGATGGTTCCCGCACCGCGCATACCGAGAACACCGTGGCGATCACCGAATCGGGCCCGGTGGTACTCACGTGTTGAGTCGTGCTGGCCTCTTGCTCAATGCTGCGGGCGCAACAGCAGCGTGGCGATGACGCTGATCACCGCGGTGGCCACCAGATACCCGCACGCCAGCCAGGGCGCTCCGCCACCGGCGGCGATCAGCGCGGTGAGGATCAGTGGGGTCAGGCCCGAGGAGTAGACGCCGGAGAGCTGATACACCGTCGACAGCCCGGTGTAGCGGGTCCGCGTCGGGAACAACGAGGCGTACAGCGTGCCCTGCGCGCCGTAGAACCACGCGTGAATGACACCGAACGCCAACAACATTCCCACTGCATAGGCCGTGATGCTGCCGGTGTTGAACAGGGCGAACGCCGGGAAGACGACGACGGCGTAGGCGGCGATTCCCGATGCGTAGACCGCTTTCGGACTGAACCGGTCGGCGAGTAGACCCGACACCGGCAGCAGCGCCGCCATCACCAGCGCCGCCGCGGTCACCACGATCAGGACCGGCACCTTGCCGAGATGCAGCGTCGTCGTGGCGTACGCGATGGTGAACACGCCCCAGGTGTTGAACGCGGCGCCCTCGCCCCAGCGCGACAGCAGGCCCAGCACGGTCGAACGCAACACCGGGGGCCGGAAGATCTCCTTCACGGGGACCGCCGAGCGTTCGTCGTCGTCGCGCAGCTTCTCGAACGCCGGGGTCTCGGCCACCCGGAACCGCACCACGACACCGAAGATCACCAGCACGACGCTGAACAGGAACGCGATCCGCCAGCCGTAGGTCTGGAACGCCTCGGCAGACAGCCACAACTGCAGCAGCACGAACACCCCGGTGCCCAGTGCCAGCCCCAGAGCCAGTCCGACCTGGGGGATGCTGCCGAACAGTCCGCGGCGATGCCGGGGACTGTGCTCGACGGCCAAGAGCACCGCGCCGGCCCACTCGCCGCCGAGAGCGAATCCCTGGACCACGCGCAACACCAGCAGCAGGATCGGGGCCAGCACACCGATCTGCGCCGCCGTGGGCAGCACTCCCATCAGTGCGGTCGCCGCGCCCATCAGCAGCATGGTCAGGGCGAGCGTCCGTTTGCGGCCGATCCGGTCGCCGATGTGGCCGAACACGAATCCGCCGATGGGCCGGACGACGAACCCGACCGCGAACGTGGCGAATGCCAGCATCGTGCCGACGAACGAGCTCTGGTCCGGGAAGAAGGTGTGGTTGAACACCAGGCTGGCGGCCGTGGCGTAGAGGAAGAAGTCGTACCACTCGATCGTCGTCCCGAGCACACTGGCCAGCACCGCCGTGCGCACCGTGTTTCCCGAGGCGGGCGTCGCCGTGGAGGCGGTGGGCGGGGCGGCTGCGATAGTCACCCTAGTTGTCTAGTGACCGCCCGACGCTCCGCCCACCGTTGCGCGCATCCTGATCGAAACCCGCGCCTACCCGAAGGCCAGGTCGATGATCTCCTGCTGTTCGACGGCATGCACCTTCGACGACCCCGATGACGGAGCCGACATCGCGCGCCGCGAGATCCGGGTGATCGGGTTGAAGTAGTCCGGCAGCACCTCGGGCAGGGTCAGGCCGAGTGACGGCCAGGCGCCCTGGTTGGCCGGCTCCTCCTGTACCCAGAACTTCTCGGTGACATTCGGGTAGCGGTCCAGCGTCTCGGCCAACCGGCGCCGCGGCAGCGGGGCGAGCTGTTCGAGCCGAACGATCGCCACGTCTTCGCGGTTGTCCTTGGCCTTGCGGGCCGCCAGGTCGTAGTAGATCTTGCCGCTGCACAGCAGGACGCGGGTGACCTTGCTGCGGTCGCCCTCGCCGTCGGTGTAGACGGGCTCCTCCAGCACCGAACGGAACTTGTTCTCGGTGAAGTCGCGGATATCGCTGACCGCGGCCTTGTTACGCAGCATCGACTTCGGGGTGAAGACGATCAGCGGACGCTGGATGCCGTCCATGCCGTGCCGGCGCAACAGGTGGAAGTAGTTCGCCGGGGTGGACGGCACCGAGATCGTCATCGAGCCCTCGGCCCACAGCTGCAGGAAGCGCTCGATGCGGCCCGAGGTGTGGTCGGGACCCTGACCCTCGTGGCCGTGCGGCAGCAGCAGCACGACGTCGGAGAGCTGGCCCCACTTGGCCTCACCGGAGCTGATGAACTCGTCGATGATCGATTGGGCGCCGTTGACGAAGTCGCCGAACTGCGCCTCCCACAACACCATTGCGTCGGGATTGCCCACCGAGTAGCCGTACTCGAAGCCCACCGCGGCGTATTCCGACAGCGCAGAGTTGTACACCAGGAACTTGCCGCCGGTGGGGGTGCCGTCGGTGCTGGTGGCCAGCAGCTGCAGCGGGGTGAACTCCTCGCCGGTCTTACGGTCGACGATCACCGAGTGGCGCTGGGTGAACGTGCCGCGCTGGGTGTCCTGGCCGGAGATCCGGACCAGCTTGCCCTCCGAGACCAGCGACCCGAGCGCGAGCAACTCGGCGAACGCCCAGTCGACCTTGCCCTCGTAGGCCATCTCGCGGCGCCGCTCCAGCACCGGCTTGACGCGCGGGTGCACGGTGAACCCGTCCGGCAGGGCCAGATGGGCGTCGCCGATACGGGCGAGCAGGGACTTGTCCACCGCAGTGGCGAGCCGCTGCGGGATCTGCTGGTCGGCCTCGACCGATTCGCTGGGCTCGGCCGCGTGCTTCTCCAGCTCGCGGACCTCGTTGAACACCCGCTCCAGCTGACCCTGGTAGTCGCGCAGGGCGTCCTCGGCCTCTTTCATCGAGATGTCGCCACGGCCGATCAGTGATTCGGTGTAGGCCTTGCGGGAGCCGCGCTTCGTGTCGATGAGGTCGTACATGTACGGCTGAGTCATCGACGGATCGTCGCCCTCGTTGTGTCCGCGGCGGCGGTAGCACAGCATGTCGATGACGACGTCCTTCTTGAACGCCTGGCGGAAGTCCACTGCCAGCCGCGCCACCCAGGCACACGCCTCGGGGTCGTCGCCGTTGACGTGGAAGATCGGTGCGCCGATCATCTTGGCGACGTCGGTGCAGTACTCGCTGGAGCGCGAATCCGTTGGCGCCGTGGTGAACCCGATCTGGTTGTTCACCACGATGTGGATGGTGCCGCCGGTGCGGTAACCGTTCAGCAGGGCCAGGTTCAGCGTCTCGGCGACCACGCCCTGGCCGGCGAACGCGGCGTCGCCGTGCAGCATCAGCGGGACGACGGGGTACTCGCCGGAGACGTCGGCGTCCTTGCTGCCGTCCAGCAGATCCTGCTTGGCCCGTACCAGACCCTCGAGCACCGGGTCGACGGCTTCCAGATGCGAGGGGTTGGCGGTCAGCGACACCTCGATGTCGTTCTCGCCGAACATCTGGATGTAGGTGCCGGTGGCGCCGAGGTGGTACTTCACGTCGCCGGAGCCGTGGGCCTGGCTCGGGTTGAGGTTGCCCTCGAACTCGGTGAAGATCTGGCTGTAGGGCTTGCCGACGATGTTGGCCAGCACGTTGAGGCGGCCGCGGTGCGGCATGCCGATGACCACCTCGTCGAGCGCGTGCTCGGCGCACTGGTCGATCACGGCGTCCATCATCGGGATGACGGTCTCCGCGCCTTCCAGCGAGAAGCGCTTCTGCCCAACGTATTTGGTCTGCAGGAAGGTCTCGAATGCCTCGGCCGCATTGAGCTTGCTCAGGATGTACTTCTGCTCGGCGACGGTGGGCTTGTCGTGCTTGACCTCGACGCGTTCCTGGATCCAGCGTTGCTGCTCGGGTTCGAGGATGTGTGTGTACTCCACGCCGATGTGGCGGCAGTAGGCGTCACGCAGCACCGAGAGCACGTCGCGCAGTTTCATGTACTGCTTGCCGGCGAACCCGTCGACCTTGAACTCGCGGTCCAGGTCCCACAGCGTCAGGCCATGGGTGTTGACGTCGAGATCGGGGTGACTGCGGAAGCGGGTGTTGTCCAGCCGCAGCGGGTCGATGTCGGCCATCAGGTGGCCGCGGTTGCGGTAGGCCGCGATCAGCTCGATGACACGGGCGTTCTTGTCGGCGATCGAGTCCGGGTTGTCGGTGCGCCAGCGCACCGGCTCATACGGGATGCCGAGTTCGCGGAAGATCTCGTCGTAGAACTCGTCGTCGAGCAGCAGGGTGTGGATGGTGCGCAGGAAGTCGCCCGACTCGGCGCCCTGGATGATGCGGTGGTCGTAGGTCGATGTCAGGGTGATCAGCTTGCCGATGCCCAGGTCGGCGATGCGTTCCTCGCTGGCGCCCTGGAACTCGGCCGGGTACTCCATGGCGCCCGCGCCGATGATGGCGCCCTGGCCCTGCATGAGCCGCGGCACCGAGTGCACGGTGCCGATCGTGCCCGGGTTGGTCAGCGAGATGGTCACGCCGGAGAAGTCCTCGGCGGTCAGCTTGCCGTCGCGGGCCCGGCGCACGATGTCCTCGTAGGCGGCGATGAACTGGCCGAAATGCATTGTCTCGCAACGCTTGATCGCAGCAACGACCAGTGACCGGTTGCCATCCTTACCGGGCAGGTCGATGGCCAGGCCGAGGTTGGTGTGGGCCGGGGTGACCGCAGCCGGCTTGCCGTTGGCCTCGGCGAAGTACCGGTTCATGTTCGGGAACTTCTTGACCGCCTGCACGATCGCGTAGCCGAGCAGATGGGTGAAGCTGACCTTGCCGCCACGGGTGCGCTTGAGGTGGTTGTTGATGACGATGCGGTTGTCGATCATCGCCTTGGCCGGGATGGCCCGCACGCTGGTCGCGGTGGGCACCTCCAGCGACGCGTTCATGTTCTTGACCACGGCCGCCGCGGCGCCACGCAGCACCTGCGACTCGTCGCCCTCGGCGGGGGTGGGGCCCGGCTTCGCCGGCTTGGCCGGTGCAGCAGCCTTGGCCGGTGCGGCCTTGGCGGGCGCCGCTGCCGGAGCGGGTGCCGCAGGCGGAGCGGGTGCCGCAGGCGCGGCGGGAGTTGCTGGCGGTGCGGCGGCAGGCGCTGCCTGCGCCGCCGGCTGACCGTTGGCGACGGTGTTGTCGGTGGTGGGTTCAGGGGAGTAGTCGACCAGAAATTCGTGCCAACTCGGATCCACCGAAGAGGGATCCTCGCGGAACTTGCGATACATCTCCTCGACCAACCACTCGTTCTGCCCGAATGGTGAAGGTGAACTGCTCACGGCAGACACTCGCCTCGATTCTTGTGTCCGGCTAGCCGTCACATGCAGGCTTGCCGCTTGTGTTCTTCTGTGGGCGGTCGACCCCTCTGGACCGCCGCATAAAGGCTATCGCCTTTCAGCGCCGCCTGAGGTCAGCATGGTCCTCAGGGGTTGGCGGACGGCAGCACATGCAACGTTGCGGGCCACCGCGGCGGGGGTGCGCCGAACGCCTGGCGGGCGTTGGCGACGATCTTCTTACCCATCAGCCGGTTGCCGACCCCGCCGATGACAGCGCCGATGCCCACCGGCAGCATCTTGCCGAAAGCCATCGCGCCGCGCTTGAGCGTATACCGCTTGACGAAGTACTTGACCAGCCGGGAGTTGAGCTGAGAGACCGCGGGCAACGGCAGCGTCGCCGCACCGTCGGACAGCCACGCACCGCTGGTCCGTCCGGTGCCCAGCAGGTCGGCCATGGCGTGCTTGCTGTCTTCGCCGACGAGGACCGAAAGCACCAGTGCACGGCGCCGTTCGCGATGGTCGGCCGGGATGCCGTGCACCTCGGCGACGGCGAGGACGAACACCGACGTGGCTTCCAGGAACACGACCGTCTCGCCGGCGACGGCCGACAGCGCCGCCAGGGTTCCGATGCCCGGGAAGGCGGCGGCCGAACCGACGGCGGCGCCGCTGGCCATCACCGCGGCCAGGTAGTGCTTCTCCAGCCGGGTCACGATCTCGGCCGGGGTGGCATCGGGCTGATGGCTGCGCAACCGGTCCACGTAGGCCTTGACGGCCGGGGCCTGGACGCGCGAGCTGCGCTCGATGATGGCCGAGAGCACCTTCGCCGCCGTGCTGGGATCTTCGGTCTCTTCGATCTTCGCAGGCAGGGCTTTGGACCGCGCACGCACTTCGGGGCCTCCCAGGTGTGAACCCATCGTTGACTGCCAGGCTATCGCTTGACCTGACGTCGGGAGAACGAACGGCCACCCGTTGCCGGTGCCCGAGGGTGACAGCGGTCACGGGAACAAAAAACTGAAATGCGGGGCTGTTCACCTTCATGGCATCATCGCCCGACGTGGACCAGACGACATTGCCGGCCGCGCCGAGCCGAATCCGGATGATTCTCGTCCTGGGTGCCCTGGTGGCGCTGGGTCCACTGACCATCGACATGTATCTGCCGGCCCTACCTCGGATCGCCGAGGAGCTCTCGGTCTCGTCCTCGGTGTCGCAGTTGACGCTCACCGGAACCCTGGCCGGTCTGGCCCTCGGCCAGCTGATCGTCGGCCCGCTGTCGGATTCGCTGGGACGCAGGCGCCCGTTGATGGCGGGCATCGTGCTGCACATGGTGGCCTCGGTGCTGTGCGTGCTGGCACCCAACATCACCGTCCTCGGGCTGGCGCGCGGTCTGCAGGGCATGGGTGCGGCGGCGGCCTCGGTGGTGGCCATCGCCGTGGTCGGCGACCTGTTCAGCGGCACGGTGGCGGCCACAGTGATGTCGCGCTTGATGCTGGTGCTGGGAGTGGCCCCGGTGCTGGCCCCGTCCTTGGGGGCGGCCGTGCTGTTGCACGGGTCCTGGCACTGGGTCTTCGTCGCGCTGGTGGTGGTGGCCGGGGGATTGTTGGCGATGGCCGCGCTCGCCCTGCCCGAGACGCTGCCGGTCGCCCACCGGCGCCCGCTCGCGGTGAGCGGCATCGTCAGCACGTATATCGAGCTGCTGCGTGACTCCCGATTCGTGATCCTGGTGCTGGTCGCCGCGCTGGGTATGTCCGGGTTGTTCGCCTATATCTCGGCGGCGCCGTTCGTCCTGCAGGGCCACTACGGTCTCGACCAGCAGGCCTTCGCGCTGGTGTTCGCCGCGGGCGCGATCGCGCTGATCGGCTCCACCCAGTTCAACGTCGTGCTGCTGCGCCGGTTCTCGCCGCAGGCCATCACGGTGGCGGCGTTGAGTTGGTCGACGCTTGCCGGGGTGGTGTTCGTGGTGCTGACCGTCGCGCAAGTCGGTGGGCTGTCCGCGTTCGTGGCGCCGGTACTGGCGATCCTGGCCGGTATGGGCCTGGTGCTGCCCAACGCCCCGGCCCTCGCACTGTCGCGGCATCCCGACGCTGCCGGAACCGCGGCCGCGCTGCTGGGCGCGGCGCAGTTCGGGCTCGGCGCCGCGGTGGCGCCCGCGATCGGGGCCCTTGGCAACGGTGCGCTGGCGTTGTCGTGGGTGATGACGGCCGGCATGGCGATCGCCCTGACGGCGCTGCTGCTGGTCGGTCGGCGTAACGACGATGACGAGCCGAGCGAATACCCGGGCGACACGCTCGTCGTTTCCGAGGCGGTTGTCGAGCCCGCCTGACGCGCTCCCGGGTAGCGTCGGCTGGGCCCGCCAACAACCCAACTGAGCCGGACCCGAGGCCCAACACACCGCATCGCCATGTCTCCAGCGCTGAACGCCCGCACCCCGAGCCCGCAGGGCACGGTGCCCGCGCGTGCGGACAACCCGTGGAACGCACTGTGGGCCATGATGGTCGGCTTCTTCATGATCCTGGTCGACGCCACGATCGTCGCAGTCGCCAATCCGACCATCATGGAAGAGCTCGGCGCCGATTACGACGGCGTGATCTGGGTGACCAGCGCTTACCTACTGGCCTACGCCGTGCCGCTGCTCGTCGCGGGACGGTTGGGCGATGTCTACGGGCCCAAGAATCTCTACCTCGCCGGCCTGGCGGTGTTCACCGCGGCCTCGCTGTGGTGCGGTCTGGCCGGCAGCATCGGGATGCTGATCGCGGCCCGTGTGGTGCAGGGCATCGGCGCGGCCCTGCTGACGCCGCAGACGTTGTCCACGATCACCCGCATCTTCCCGCCCGAGCGGCGCGGCGTGGCAATGAGTGTGTGGGGCGCGACGGCCGGGGTGGCCACGCTGGTCGGTCCGCTGGCCGGTGGCGTGCTGGTCGGGGGACTGGGCTGGCAGTGGATCTTCTTCGTCAACGTGCCGATCGGGGTTGTGGGCTTCGCCCTGGCGGTCTGGCTGGTGCCCGTGCTGCCCACCCAGGCCCACCGGTTCGACGTGCTGGGCGTGGTGTTGTCCGGTGTCGGCATGTTCCTGATCGTGTTCGCACTGCAGGAGGGGCAGTCGCGCGACTGGGCGCCGTGGGTGTGGGCCACCGGCGCGGTCGGCATTGCCGTGATGGTCGCGTTCGTGTGCTGGCAGGCGGTCAACACCGCCGAGCCGCTGATCCCGCTACGGATCTTCAAAGATCGCGACTTCAGCCTGGCCAACGTCGGCGTCGCCACGATCGGGTTCGCGGTGACCGCGATGATCCTGCCGTTGATGTTCTACGCCCAGACGGTGTGCGGACTGTCGCCGATCCGGTCGGCACTCTTGACCGCTCCGACGGCGATCGCCAGTGGTGTGCTGGCGCCGGTCGTGGGTCGCATCGTCGACCGGGCGCATCCGACGCCGGTGATCGGTTTCGGTTTCTCGGCCATGGCGATCGGGCTGACCTGGCTGGCGATGGAGATGACCCCGACGACGCCGATCTGGCGGCTGCTGCTGCCGCAGTTGGTGATGGGCGTCGGCATGGCGTTCATCTGGTCCCCGTTGGCAGCGACCGCGACGCGCAACCTGCCGCCGGATCTGGCCGGGGCCGGATCCGGCGTGTACAACGCCACCCGCCAGGTCGGTTCGGTGCTGGGCAGCGCGGGGATCGCGGCGTACATGACGTCGCGCATCGGCGCCGAGATGCCGGGGGCGGCCGCTGCGGCGCCTCGCGGTGAGGGCGCGGTCGCCGAGTTGCCGGAGTTCCTGCACGCGCCGTTCGCCGCGGCCATGTCGCAGTCCATGCTCCTGCCGGCGTTCATCGCGCTGTTCGGGGTGGTGGCGGCGCTCTTCCTGCTCGGCTTCGATGCCGAGCCGGTCTTCGCGTCCGACCCGGATCCCTACCTGGACCCCCGCGACGACGATGACGACGACTACGTCGAGTTCACGGTGAGCCATCACCACAACGATGGAGACGGCGCGGCGGACGCGGTGACCGACTCGTTCCGGGTGCTGCCGCTGGCCGAGGACCCCGAGAAATGGGAGAACATCTACGCCGAGTTCATGGCCGAGCGCGAGGATTGAACAGCACGGCGCGATTGAGGTATCCGTCCGGATCGAAGGCGGCCTTGATCGTGCGCATGGCCGCGATGTCGGCCTCGGTGCGTGACATCGCCACATAGTCGCGCTTACGCGATCCGACGCCGTGCTCGGAGCTGACGTTGCCGCCGCAGTCGGCGATCAACGTCATCATCGCGGCATACAACCCCGCTTCGGCGTGGGTGGAGCACCGCAGCACGTTCAGGTGCAGATTGCCCTCCCCGATGTGGCCGAACAGCACCGGAATGGCGTCCGCGGTATGGCTGGCGATCAGTTCGGTGGCGTCGGCAGCGAAGTCCTGGATCGCCGAAAGCGGCAGCGAGACATCGAATTTCAATGGCGGTCCGAACAATCCGAGCACCTCGGCCACCGACTCCCGTACCTGCCACAGCCGCTGCTGGGCGGTTGTGTCGATGCCGACGGCCGGCTCACCACAGAGGTCGGCCCCGTCCAGCGCGTCGGCCAGCCGTTCGGTCTGGTCGCTGTCGCCGGCCAGTTCGATCAGCAACTGCCAGGCGCCGTCGACCGGGGCGGGGACGCCGAGATGCTCGGCGGTCAGCGCACTGGCCCGGGCGTCGATCAGCTCCAGGGCCGCGATGCCATCGAGGTCGCGGAAGAGGCGGCCGGTGCGGGTCAGCGCTTCCAGATCGGCGAACCCACAGATCGCGGTGACCCGGTGGGTGGGGGTGGGATGCAGGCGCAGATCCAGCGCGGTGATCACGCCGAGCGTCCCCTCGGCGCCGACGAACAGCGAGGCCAGGTCGTAGCCGGTGTTGTCGCGGCGGACCTGACTGTGCCGGTGTACCACCGATCCGTCGGGCAGTGCGATGTCCAGGCCCAGCACCTGCTCGCCCATGTTGCCGTAGCGAACGGTGCGCAGACCGCCGGCGTTGGTGGAGGCCATCCCGCCGACAGTGGCCGATTCGCGCGCGGCCAGGTCCACCCCGAACACCAATCCGGCTGCGGTGGCGGCGCGTTGCACCGCTGCCAGGGGAGTCCCGGCGCCGGCGCTGACACGGCGCTCGACGGTGTCGACGACGCTGATCTCGGTGAGGCGCTCGGTCGACAGCAGGATGTCGTCGTTCTCGGGCACCGTCCCCGCCACCAGCGAGGTGCGGCCGCCTTGCACCGTGACACACGCTCCCGCATCGCGGCAGGCGCGCAGCACCGCGGCTACTTCGCCGGCGGTGCCGGGCCGGACCAGAGCTGCCGCTTGTCCGCGATACCGCCCGGTGTGGTCGACGCACCGGCCGTCCAGCACGTCGGGATCGGTGGTGACGTAGCCGGCACCGACGATTCCGGCAAGGGTTCCGGTAAGCGTTTCAGTCACCGCTTGGGTGTATCACATCCGATGCGCCGGCCGTTCCGGCGCGGCGTGCGGGCAGCGGGTTCGGTCGTGCTGGCTACCATCGCAGCCATGGCCGTCAACGAGACATCGATCTGATTGTCGATCAACCGGAGGGGTCTGCTCGTCGGGTCGGCGGCAACGGTCGTCGGTGCCGGCCTGGTGAGCTCGGCATGTGGTTCCGCGGCTCGGGAAGGAGCTGGACAGGAGATGACAGATCCCTCGGCGCCGGGTGCCAACCGCGCCGTCGATACTCATGCGCACGTGTACCCGGCATCGATCCTGGACCGGCTGGAGTCCATCGGGGTGGATCCGCAGTCGACCGAGATCGCCCGCGGGATAAGGGCGAGCGACTCGGACTCGGACATGGCGGCTCGCCTCAAGATGATGGACGATGCGGGCGTGGCCACCCAGATCCTTTCCGCCACACCGCAAGTACCGATGGTCGATGACGTTCGGGCCGCTGCCGCGGTGGCCCGCGAACTCAACACCATCTACCGCAATCTGCTGCAGCGGTATCCCGGGCGCTTCGCAGCATATGGGTCGGCGGTGCTTCCGCACGTCACGGAGTCCATCGCCGAAACCGCCTACTGTCTCGATGAACTCGGATTCGTCGGCATGGCGGTGAACACGTTCCTGCCCGGCGGCCGCTCGTTGGCGGACCCGCAGTTCGACCCGTTCTACGCCGAGCTGGATCGGCGCGATCCTCTACATCCACCCGACCGGCTGCGGCGCCTTCAGCCGCCCGATCAACGACCATGGCCTGGCCTGGGTCAACGGCGCACCGGTGGAGGACGCGACCGCTGTCCTGCAACTGATGAAGGCCGATATCCCGCACCGCTTTCCGAACATCATCTGGCATGTCGCGCACCTCGGTGGCGACCTGCCCTTCCTCGCCCGCCGTATCGAGGACAACTTCGAGGACTGGCACGCGTTTGCGCACAGCCCTATGGAGATCATGCGATCGATGTACTTCGACGCGGCGAACTTCCACGAACCGTCACTGCGTCTGGCCGTGGAAACTTTCGGTGCTTCTCAGATCATGTGTGGCAGCGACTACCCGTACTTCCAGGACGCCAAATACACCCGCGCGGTGAGCTACATTCGCGACTCGTCGCTCGACCAGCAGGACAAGGATGCGATCCTGAGTTCCAACGCGCGGCGGCTGTTCGGTCTGGATTGACCGTCATTCGGTCAGGGCCAGGAATGCGCCCAGCGCGATCAGGCTGTCCGGCTGACCGGGCAGATAGTCGGTGAGCTGTGGTGAACGCACGATGAAGGCGACGTATTTGGCCCGGCTGATCGCCACGTTGAGCCGGTTGCGGTTCAACAGGAATCCGATGCCCCGGGGCACGTCGGCGGCCGAGGACGCCGTCATCGACACGAACACCACGGGCGCCTGTCTGCCCTGGAACTTGTCCACCGTGCCGGCCTGCACCTCGGTGAGTCCCGCTGCGTCGAGGGCGCACCGCACCATGGTCACCTGGGCGTTGTAGGGCGTGACGACCAGGAAGTGCTCCTGCCCCAGCGGGGTGCTGCCGTTCTCGTCGGTCCAGGTGGTGCCCAGCAGGCCGGTGATGGCGGTGACGATCGCGGCGGACTCTTCCGGACTGTCGGTCGAATTGCCGAGGTGCGCCACCTCGAGCGTCCGGACGCCGGGTTCGATACCGTCGAGTCTGCGTGCGGCACTGACCTTTTCGTGCGACTGCAGCCTGCCGTCATAGGACAGTCGCGACACCGGGCCGCACACCGCCGGATGCATCCGGAAAGAGTGATCCAGGAAGTAGCCGCGCTCGGCCGGCAGCGTATGCGCCCCGTCGACGAGCCATCCCAGCGCGGAATCGTCCACCGGTGCCGGGTGCGTTCCCTGACAGACCTGGGGGAGCTGTTGCGGGTCGCCGAGCAGCAGCAGATTCCGCGCGGCGGGGGCCACCGCGATGGTGTTGGCGAGGTTGAACTGCCCGGCCTCCTCGATCACGAGCAGATTGAGGCATTGCCGTGGCACCCGCGTCTCGTTCGCGAAATCCCATGCCGTGCCGCCGATCACGCAGCCGGGGTGGTCGGCGATGAACGACGCGTAGTGGTTCTCGCCGATCTCGGTCCACCGCGGGTCGGCGCCCTTGCGCTTCTTGGCCACCTGCGCCGCGTCCACTCCGGCGTCGAGTACCTGCTCGAGCAGATGCTCGATCACCGCATGCGACTGCGCGACAATCCCGATGCGCCAACCGTGCTGGTTGACCAGTCCGGCGATGATCCGCGCCGAGGTGTGGGTTTTCCCGGTGCCGGGCGGTCCGTGCACCGCGATGTACGAGCAGTCCAGATCCAACAGAGCCGCGCTGACGTCGGCGGCGGTGTCACCGTTGCGGGGTAGCGGACGGCCGCTGACGGTGCGTGGCGGACGACGTAACAGGACATCGGTCATCGCATCGGCGGGCAGGTTCGGCAGACCGGCGGCGACGGTGATGGCGGTGCTGTCGATGGATGCCTGGAGGGGCTTGGTGTTGATCGGCGGGCCAGGGGTGAGTGCGAACGGCATCTGGGTGAACGCTTCACCGTCCTTGGGTTGGCGTTCGGTGATCAGCACTTCGGTGGGTGCCTCCGGGTTGTCGCAGTTGACGACGGTCGCGCTGCCGAAGCCGCGCCGGTCTGGGTCGTCGGACAGGCCCGCCGGAGCGGGCGGGCTGTACAGCGCATACACCTCGGTGCCCAGCTCACCGGCATCGATGGCGCCGGTCAGCAGGACCTGTCGTTGCGGTTTGCGGGCGCGTGGCGGGGTGTGCCAGTCGGCGACCACCTGTGCTTTTTCGGCGACGAAAACACCTGTGCCGTCGGCCCATTCGTCGACCGGATTGTTGAGCCGGTCGAAATGGCTCCACCAGAACGGCTTGGCCTCACGCTTGTGGAAACCCCGGGCTGCCGCGATCATCGCGACCGCCTGCTGCTCGTCGGAGCGCGGGTCGACCCCGTCGCCGGCGAACTTCAGCAGCTTGCGGTCGGTGGCGTCGGCCTTCTCGATCGGCCCTCCGTCACGCACCGGTTGCGGACCGCGCGGTGGAACCTCGGCTTCGAACGCCCGGTTGATCAACCAGTCCCGCAGCCGGTGGGTGGATCGGCAGTCGTACCGGTTGTAGTCCTCGATCTCCTTGAGCACCGTGGCAGCCTCGTCGTGCTCACCGGCCTCCCGCAGTGCGCAGTAGCGCGCGTACTCGGTGATCGAATCGGTGGCCTTGGTGACCTCACCGTCGCGAAGCTCGTTGCCCATGTAGAGCGGCTCCAGCGACTTGATGCTGTAGTTCTCGGTGCCGACGCGAATGCTCTTGCGGACCATCGGCAGAAGGTCGACGAGGATGCCGTTGCGCAGCAGGTCGTCGACGTCGTTCTCGCCGACTCCGTAGCGGCCGGCCAGCCGCAGCAGGGTACTGCGCTCGTACGGCGCGTAGTGGTAGATGTGCATCTTGGGAAAACGCTTGCGGCGCTTGCGGACCAGGTCCAGGAAGTCGATGAGCACCTGACGTTCGCTGGCCCGGTCATGGGCCCAGAGCGGTTGGAAGTTGCCCTCCGCGCCGAGAACGCCCCACAGGTATTCCAGGCCCCACTCGTGACCGTTGACCGTCCACAGCGGGTCGCCCTCGTAGTCGAAGAACAGGTCACCTTTGTCCGGGTCGGGCAGCAGCATCAGCGGTTGCGGATCGACGACCTCGTACGGCGGCTTGGCGTCCACCCGCGGCGCCACCTGCAACCGGGCCTGGCCGGTCAGCGCCGTCACCACCCGCTGGGCCAGCCCGGGCACGGCGCCGGTGTGCCCGGCCAGCTGATGCGTGGTGGTGATGCCCGCGTCGATGAGACGAGCGCGCTGGGTCGCCCGCATTCCGGCGACCAGGAAGAGGTCGTCGGTGGTGCGGATCTGCTGCTGGCATTCATCGCAGCCGAAGCAGGCCCGCACCGTCTCGTCGGACCACGACACCGCGGTGCCGGCGGTGAGGTGGCCGTCGAGCAGTGTCTGCAACGCACCGCGCCGTGGCCGGTACACCGCCAGCAGTTCGTCGACGCGGTAGCTGGATACCGCGCCGTCGCCCAGGATCAGGTCGACCTCGTCGGCCACCGGCACGCCGGCGCGGGCCAGCACATCGGCGTAGGCGGCCAGCTGCAGCAAGGCCTCCACCTTCACCGAGCGCGAGAGCTTGGTGTCCCGCAGGCGGTACCGGTCGCCGTCCCAGATCAGGAAGTCGGCGAACCCGGCGAACCGCCCGTCGAACATCGCGGCCTGGTAGATCACCGGGGCCCGGCGTTGCACTGCTTCGAGAGTGGCCTGGGCGGCCGTCGTCAGCCCGGCCACCGTGTAGGCAGGCCGGCCGATCACCGTCACCTCAGAGTTGGCGCGCAGTTCGTCGAGGTGGCGCTGCTCGTGCTCGTCGCCGAGTTCTGCTGTGCGGGCCAGCAATTCGTCGTCGGACGACACCGCCGGGCCGCGGCCCAACCGCGCGTCGAACGAGCGCAGCAGGGCATATTCACAGCGGGCGGCCGCAGCCAGGTCCGACGCGCTGTAGATGACCGTCGGCCCCGACGCGCCTTCGTCGGTGACGAACACGCTGCCACTGTAGGTGAGCGCACCGACATCGGGCCGGAGGCTAGGTGTTGCCCATCAACTCCACGCCGCCGCCGTTCCAGCGGAACTTCACGGTGCTGGCCAGTCCGTGGAATCCGCCGGAGTATTGCAGCGCCACGGTGTCACCGGTGCTGGCCGTCTTGTCGATGGCGTTGAAGCCGTAGGTGTCGGGCACGCCGGTCGGGATGAACTTGCCGAGGTGGAACAGCACGGCCCGGGTGTTGGGGTGTTCGGAGTTGGTGTTGGCTTTGACGATCACCGCCGACAGCTGAGCGCACTCGTTGTAGTTGCCCGCCACCGGCTCGGGGCTCCAGGCCTGGTTGCTGCGCGGGTCACGGGGTAATTCGGAGACGGCCTTCGCGATCTCGGGGGCGGCCAGGTTGACCGAGCACGGGTCGGTCTGCGGCGCCGCCGGTGTGGGGGCGGCCTTGGGGGCCGGTTTCGACGCCGGGGCCGGTGCCGGATTGGCGCTGGCCTCGGGGGTTTTCGAGACCGTTGAATCCCCCGATCCGCACCCCGCGAGCGTGAGCACGGCCGCCACGACGACCCCGGGGGCCATGGCGAACACTGCGACCCGTTTCACAGTTGGGCAACCTACCGTGACCCCGCTGCGGGGTTGTGCAGGCGCGCGGCCGGGAATCCGGCCGATTGGCACTAGACTTCTGAACCGATGACCTCGCCAGACCCGGATTCGGGGGATACCGCCCCAACGTTTGCCGACCTGCAGATCGACCCTGCGGTGTTGAAGGCTGTTACTGATGTCGGCTACGAGTCGCCTTCGGCGATCCAGGCCGCGACCATTCCGGCGATGCTCGCCGGCTCCGACGTGGTTGGGCTGGCTCAGACCGGCACCGGCAAGACGGCTGCCTTCGCCATCCCGATCCTGTCCAAGATCGACACCACGAGCCGCAACACCCAGGCGCTGGTGCTGGCACCGACCCGTGAGCTGGCCCTGCAGGTCGCCGAGGCGTTCGGCCGCTACGGCGCGCACCTGCCCCAGATCAACGTGCTGCCGATCTACGGCGGTGCGTCCTACACCGTCCAGCTGTCCGGACTGCGCCGCGGCGCCCAGGTGGTGGTGGGCACCCCGGGCCGCGTGATCGACCACCTCGAGCGCGGCACGCTGGATCTGTCCAACCTGGACTACCTGGTGCTCGACGAGGCCGACGAGATGCTCACGATGGGCTTCGCCGAAGAGGTCGAGCGGATCCTCGCCGACACCCCGGAGTACAAGCAGGTGGCGCTGTTCTCGGCCACCATGCCGCCGGCCATCCGCAAGATCACCACCAAGTACCTGCACGATCCGGTCGAGGTCACGGTCAAGGCCAAGACCGCCACCGCCGAGAACATCACCCAGCGGTTCATCCAGGTGGCGGGTGCGCGCAAGCTGGATGCGCTGACGCGGGTGCTCGAGGTCGAAGAGGGCGACGCGATGATCGTGTTCGTCCGCACCAAGCAGGCCACCGAGGAGGTCGCCGAGCGGCTCAAGGCCCGCGGTTTCGCCGCTGCCGCCATCAACGGTGACATCAACCAGGCCCAGCGCGAACGCACCATCACCGCGCTCAAGGACGGCACGATCGACATCCTGGTCGCCACCGATGTCGCCGCGCGCGGTCTGGACGTCGAGCGCATCTCCCATGTCGTCAACTACGACATCCCGCATGACACCGAGTCGTACGTGCACCGCATCGGCCGCACCGGCCGGGCCGGCCGCTCGGGGCACGCCCTGTTGTTCGTCACCCCGCGCGAACGGCACCTGCTCAAGTCGATCGAGAAGCACACCCGGTCGAAGGTCATCGAGGCCGAGCTGCCCAGTGTCGACGACGTCAACGCGCAGCGCGTGGCCAAGTTCCGCGACTCGATCACCGACTCGCTCAACGGCGACGGCCTCGAACTGTTCCGCAGGCTGATCGAGGACTACGAGCGCGAGAACGACGTGCCGATGGCCGATATCGCCGCGGCGCTGGCACTGCAGTCACGCAACGGCGAAGAGTTCCTGATGACCGAGCCTCCGCCGGAGAAGCGGCGGGAGCGCGACCGCGATCGGGACGATCGGGGCGAGCGGTCCCCGCGCAAGGAACGTCCGCCGCGCGAAGGCCTTGCGACCTACCGGATCTCGGTGGGCAAGCGCCACAAGGTGGGCCCCGGCCACATCGTCGGCGCGATCGCCAACGAGGGCGGCCTGCACCGCAACGAGTTCGGCCACATCACCATCCGCGGCGACTACTCGCTGGTGGAACTGCCGGAGAAGCTGCCGAGCAAGACGCTCAAAGCCCTGGAGAACACCCGGATCTCGGGCATGCTCATCAATCTGGAGCGGGAGCATGGTGAGCGCGCCGACCGGGGTGACCGCGGGCCGCGCCGCGAATACAAGGGCCGTTCGGAGTACAAGGGCCGATCCGAGAACAAAGACCGCTCGGGGAAGCCGCACCGGAAGAGCAAGTGACGGTCTCCAGAAGCGTGGAGGGGCCGTCGGATCAGGGTGGTCTCGAGTCGGTAGACACGGTGGTCTCCGGCGCTTCTGGGTCCACGCGGGTGGCGTCGCTGACCGGAATCCGGGCGGTGGCCGCCATTCTGGTGGTGCTGACGCACGCGGCGTACACCACCGGCAAGTACGGGCAGGGCTATCTCGGGCTGGTGTATTCGCGGGCCGAGATCGGTGTGCCGATCTTCTTCGTGCTCAGTGGTTTCCTGCTGTTCCGGCGTTGGGTGAAGGCTGCTGCGACGGAGGGACGCGCGCCGTCGGTGCGGCGCTACGCCTGGCACCGGGTGCGACGGATCATGCCGGCCTACGTGGTCACGGTGCTGATCGCTTACCTGCTCTACCACTTCCGTACTGCGGGACCGAATCCCGGCCACACGTGGATGGGCCTGTTCCGCAATCTGACGCTGTCCCAGATCTATACCGACAACTACCTGTTCTCCTATCTGCATCAGGGGTTGACCCAGATGTGGAGCCTGGCGGTGGAGGCGGCGTTCTACGTCGTGTTGCCGCTGGTCGCCTATCTGCTGCTGGTGGTGTTGTGCCGACGGCGCTGGCGGCCGGGGTTGTTGTTCTTCGGCCTGGCGGTGCTGGCCGCGGTCTCGCCGCTGTGGCTGACGATCGTGCACGATTCCACGGGCCTGCCCGACGGTGCGCGGTTGTGGCTGCCCACATACATGGCCTGGTTCGTGGCGGGTATGGCGCTGACCGTGCTGAGCCAGCTCAAGGTGCGGGGCTATGGCATGGTGTGCGTGCCGTTGGCGGTGGTGTGTTACTTCATCGCGTCGACGCCGCTGGCGGGGGAGCCCACCACCTCGCCGGCCAAGTTGAGCGAGGCGTTGGTCAAGACGTTCTTCTATGCGGTGATCGCGGCTCTGCTGGTGGCGCCGCCGGCCCTGGGCGACCGCGGTTGGTACAGCCGGTTCCTGGCGTCGCGCCCGATGGTCTTCCTCGGTGAGATCTCCTATGAGATCTTCCTGATCCACCTGATGATCATGGAGTTGGTGATGGTCGAGGTGATGCGCGATCCGGTCTACACAGGGTCGATGTTCAACCTGTTCGTGCTCACGATGGTGTTCACCATCCCGGCCGCGTGGTTGCTGCACCGGTTCACGCGCGTCCGCTCCTGATCTTTTAGTTAGGGTACGCTTACCTAACAAAGTGGTTCACGGGAGGTACGTATGGCCGAGCAGAAGGCGTCGCGCGGGCTCGAGGGAGCCCTGGTCAAACTCTGGCGGGGCGGTGACTACGAGCTGACGGTCTCGGGCCGAACCGAGCTCACGCCGAACTACCTCCGGCTTCACTTCCGCGCGGAAAAACTGCTCGCCGAACACCGGGTACACCCGACGATGTGGGTGCGGGGTTGGTTTCCCGACGACGGCAAAGCCCATCAGCGGGGCTACACCCTGGTCAACGCCGATCCGCAGGCCGGCACCGTGGACATCGATTTCGCCATGCACGACGGCATCGCCACCCGCTGGGCCCGTGCGGCCCAGCCTGGCGACGTCCTGGACGTGACGGTCCTCGGCAGCAACTTCACGCTGCCCGAGCCGGCACCGGCCGGCTATGTGATCGTCGGTGACACCGCGTCGCTTCCGGCCATCAACTCACTGCTGGACGCGATCGGGGATACCCCGGCCTGGGTCTTCCTGGAGGCCGGGTACGACGACGACCGCGAGCTCCCGGTCACCGGCGGCGCGGAGATCATCTGGGTGGACCGGGCGGAAGAGGATCTGCTGGCGACCGTCAGCGCATCGGCCTTCGACGCCTCGGACCATTTCGGTTGGGTCGCATGCAACAACCGCACCACCCGGGCCGTGGCACGGGTCTTCCGCGAGGAGTACGGGATCCCGCGCAAGTCCATCAAGGCGCAGGCCTACTGGGTGGCCTGACGCCGCTTTACAACGCCGTCTGGATCGGTGCGGGCGTCTCGGCGATCTGGTCGAGCACCCGAACATTGTGGGCCACATCGCGACTCTCGCGCGCGGCGATCTCCTTGATCGCCAGATCGAAGGCGCCGACCAGGCTGGGTGGGTCGAACACCGCCTGCGCCTGCCGGCTCACCTGCAGGTCTCGTGCCCAGATCGTCGGTGGCCGGGCGAATCCGGGTTCCAACGCCAGCACCGTGGCGAACCGCCATGCGCTGTCACGCAGGGAGCGGATCGCCTCGTTCAGGACGAAGATCTGATGCTGTTGGAGCACGGCATAGATGTCGGCCAGTGCCGGTGACAGCTCGTTGATGTCGTTGACCACCCCGGCGATCTGGCTCGCCAGCACTGCGTTGATGGTGTCGAAATCCTTGTGCAGCGAAGGCAGCCGGCCCGCGCCCACGAGACCCTGCACCGCGATGCCGAGGTCCAGGACGATGTGGGCGGTGACGCCGGCGAGCATGTGCTGCACCAGGATCGGTGCGGGTTTGTCGGCCCACTCGAAGCTGGCCCGCCAGGACCGGGTGGGTTTCGGGTACCGGTCCGGGTGGAAGTAGCCGTTGAGCGCATCGAAGTAGCGCTGTGCGAACGCCGAGTCGAGCCGGTCCATCCGCGGACCGTCCTCGAATGCGCCGGCCTCGACCGCGGTACCTACGGCGATGGTGATCCGCTTGTACAGGGCGGCGAAATAGCCCAGGCGACTTGATGTTTCCACGGCCCAGTCGGTGACCGTGTCGATGACCGAGACAACCTCGGCAATGCTGGTGACCGCCGGGAGCGGCGGCAGTGGCGTCGGGTGGCTGGCCATACTCGAAAGTATGGGGCAGGTTCGCCCTGCGCGCCCGGCAATTGGCTACTGTGCGCGCAGCTTTGCCGGGATCACCAGCGGGGCGACGAACTCGGCCAGCATGGTCCGCTCGTCCGCCTCGTCGACGCCGGGGAAGACCAGCAGCGACACCATGACGCGCACCAGCCATCTGGCGCGGCGGCCCACGGCGTCGTCGCTCTGCCCCGTTTCGCCGGCAAGCGAACGCACGAAGCCTTCCACCAACGCGCGGATCACCTCGGAGTGTTCGGCCATCTCGCCGCCGATCGGCGGTTGAGCGGTGGCGAACCACGACGACAGTGCCGGGCTGACACGCACCGCCCGCAGCGCGGTGATCACGCCCTCGATCAGGCGTTGCGCCGGATCGGTGACCGTGGCCACCTGTTCGCTGACCTCTTCGTACAGTCGACGTGCCTCGCGGTGCACGTAGGCGGTGTAGAGCGCCTCGCGGTTCTCGAAATAGCGGTACAGCGTGGCGCGGGAACAACCTGCGGCGGCGGCGATCTCGTGCATACCGACGGTCGCCGCGTTCTGCTGGGTGAACAGCGAGTCGGCGGCGTCGAGGATGTGGTCGGCGGCCACTTCGGACCGCCGGGCCGACAACCAGTCGCGGGGCATCAGGCCCCGGCTCGGAACGGCACGGAGAACGGCCGTCGCACATAGCTGCCGCCGGCCCAGGTCACCGAATCCAGATCGACCTCGAAATCGGGGTAGCGCGAGAGCAATTCGGTCAGTGCCACCCGGGACTGCATCCGGGCGGCGGCCGCGCCCAGGCAGAAGTGCGCACCGTGACTGAAGGTCAGGATGTTGCGCGGCGCGCGTCGCACATCGAGTTCGGCTGCGTTGTCGCCGAATTCACGCTCGTCGCGGTTGCCCGAGCCGTACAGCAGCAGCGTCTTGCGCCCGGCCGGGATGGTGGTGTCGCCGATGGTGACGTCGCGGGTGGTGGTGCGGGCCAGGCCCTGCACCGGGGAGGTCAGCCGCAGGAACTCGTCGACCGCTTCCGGGATCAGCTCGGGGTCGTCGATCAGAAGTTGACGCTGATCAGGCCGCTGCTGTAGAAGTTGCACTGCGCCGCCCAACATTCCGGTGGTGGTGTCGTTACCGCCGGTGACCATGGTGAACGTGAAGGCCAGGATCGACAGCACGCCGGCGATGTCGCCGTCGGCGCCGACACCCGCGGCTACCAGGTGCGAGATCGTGTCGTCGCCGGGCTCGCGGCGGCGACGTTCGATGAGCTCGGAGAAGTAGCCCATCATCGAGGCCACTGCAGCGCCGGCGGTGCCCATCGCCGCCGTGATACCGCCGGCCGAGCTGTTGGCCGCGACGATGGCGTCGGTCCAGCCGTCGAACTGGTCCCGGTCGGCCTCGGGCACCCCGAGGTAGTGCGCGACGACCATCGAGGGCAGCGGCTTGAACAACTCGGCGGCGATATCCCCGCCGCCATTCGAGCGCAACCCCTCGAGGCGCTCGATGACGAATTCCCGCACCTTGGGTTCCACCGCTTCCACCTGGCGCGGGGTGAACCCGCGCGAGACCAGCTTGCGGAACTCGGTGTGCACCGGTGGGTCCTGCATGACGAACGGCGGGTTGTCGGCCAGCCCGATCATGTCCAGCTCTCCGTAGGTGACCGTCAGGCCCTGCGCCGAGGAGAAGGTCTCGTGGTCCCGTGCGGCCGCCCAGATGTCGGCGTGCCGGGAGAGCACGTAGTAGTCGTGCTCCGGCGACTCCTCGGGCACGACGTGGTGCACCGGGTCGTGGTCGCGCAGAGCGGCGTACATCGGCCACGGATTGGGCCAGGTGTCGGCGTCGGCGGGAACGAACCGGGCGGAGCTGTGAGACAAAGTCGCTGCCATGTCTTATTCGTACGACAGTCGTGGCATCTGTGTCAATAGTCGGACCGGCATTAGGCTCGGGCGTGATGAACACCCCTGGCACGCCGCAGCTACCTGCCCAGACGCCGACGTGTTACCGGCATCCGGACCGTCCCACCTATGTGAGCTGCACGCGTTGTGGGCGTCCCGTCTGCCCCGAGTGCATGCGCTCGGCGGCCGTCGGCCATCAATGTGTGGAGTGCGTCAACGAGGGCGCCAGGTCGGTGCGGGCCGAGCGCACGCAGTTCGGCGGGGTGGCCCGTAGCGGGGCGCCGATCCTGACCTACGCGCTGATCGCGGTGAATGTCGTGATGTTCGTGCTGCAGATGGCCTCGGGGGACCGGGTGACCGAGGAGCTGACGTTGTGGGCCCCTGGGATCGCGGCGTACGACCAGTACTACCGCCTCGTGACTTCGGCCTTTCTGCACTACGGCCTCATGCACCTGTTGTTCAACATGTGGGCGCTCTACGTGGTGGGTCCGCCGCTCGAACAGTGGCTGGGCCGGCTGCGATTCGGGGCGTTGTATGCGCTGAGCGCCGTGGGCGGTTCGGTGTTGGTGTATCTGCTCACGCCGGTCAACGTCCCGACCGCCGGCGCATCCGGGGCGATCTTCGGTCTGTTCGGTGCGATCTTCGTCGTCGCCCGCAAACTCAATCTCGACGTCCGGATGATCGCCGCGGTCGTCGTCATCAACCTGGTGTTCACGTTCGCCGGGCCCGCACTGGGAACCGGGGCGATCAGCTGGCAGGGTCACGTCGGCGGCCTGATCACCGGCGCGGGGATCGCTGCGGCCTACGTGTATGCCCCGAGCGCGCGTCGAAATGCCGTCCAGGCCGGCGTCTCGGTGGCGGTGCTACTGGTATTCCTTGCGTTGATCGCCTGGCGCACAAGCCATCTGCTGACCATGTTCGCAGCGGCCTGAGTCCGGGCTAGATCGCTGCGCCCGGGTTGAGGATGTTGTGTGGGTCCAGGGCCCGCTTGATCCGGTGATTGAGTTCCACGGCGTCCGGGCCGATCTGGCCGGCCAGCCACGGCTGTTTGAGCCGGCCCACGCCGTGCTCACCGGTGATGGTGCCGCCGAGGCCGACGGCAAGGTCCATGATCTCGCCGAAGGCAAGTTGGGCCCGTTGCGCCTCATCCGTGTCGGACGGGTCGAACACGATCAGCGGATGGGTGTTCCCGTCACCGGCATGGGCGATCACCGAGATGAGCAGTTGCCGCTGGTCGGCGATCTTCGCCACCCCCGTCACCAACTCGGCCAGCGCGGGTAGCGGGACCCCGACATCCTCTAGCAACAATGACCCTTTGGCCTCCACCGCCGGGATGGCGAAGCGGCGGGCTGCCACGAACGCTTCACCCTCGTCCGGGTCAGACGTGGAAAACACCTCGGTGGCACCGCATTCGGTGAACACCTCGGCCATGAACGCCACGTCGTCGGCACCCGCGGCGCCGCGATCGTCAGAGGCGGCCACCATCATCGCCGCGGCGTTGCGATCCAGGCCCATCTTCAGCTTGTCCTCGACAGCGTTGATGGCCACCGAGTCCATGAACTCCAGCATGGACGGCCGGATCTTGCCGGTGATCTTGACGACCGAATTCGAGGCGGCCTCCACCGAATCGAACGTGGCCACCACGGTGCACGGCGCGTGCTGGGGTGGCAGCAACCGGAGTGTTGCTTCGGTGACCACGCCCAGGGTGCCCTCGCTGCCGACGAACAGTTTGGTCAGGCTCAGTCCTGCAACGTCTTTCAACCGTGGGCCGCCGAGGCGTACCGCGGTTCCGTCGGCCAGCACCACCTGGAGGCCCAGCACGTAGTCGGTGGTCACGCCGTACTTGACGCAGCACAGCCCGCCCGCGTTGGTGGCGACATTGCCGCCGATGCTGCAGATCTCGAACGACGACGGGTCGGGCGGGTACCACAGTCCATGTGCGGCAACGGCTTTCTTCACCTCGGCGTTGAGCAGTCCGGGCTGCACGACGGCGGTGCGGGTGACCGGGTCGACGGTGATGTCGCGCATCTTCTCGGTGGACAGCACGATGCCGCCGTCGAGTGCCGTCGCTCCGCCGGACAGGCCGGTGCCCGCGCCGCGTGGCACGACGGCCACCCGGTGCTCGCCGGCCCAGCGCAGCACGGTCTGGACTTCCTCGGTGCGGGTCGGCCGAACCACCGCCAGCGGGGTACCTGCCGCTGGATCGGCTGCCCGGTCCTGGCGGTAGGAGGCCAGGATGTCGGGGTCGGTGACCACGACCCCCTCGGGCAGTTCGGCGATCAACTTCGACAGCGCGGATTCCACACCGGAATCGTAGTTCGGACCGTTGACTCTGCGGCGAGGGCGCTGATCACCCGCAGTTTCTCACCGTGGGCGCAGAGTCAGTGCTGACGAGCGGAGTCCAAGGCGCGCAGCGCCGGCAGGAAGACCGCGACGAGGCCCAGCACCAGCATCGGCAGGGACAGGGCCAGGAACGTCGCGTGCAGGCCGGCGGCGTCGGCCAGCGGCCCGGCCAGGATCAGCCCGAGCGGGCCGGCGGCGTAGGCCAGTGAACCCATCACGCCGACCACGCGGCCGCGCAGGTGCTGCGGGGCGGTGGTCTGCATGACGTAGTTGTAGATGGGCGCGATCGGACCGTAGACGAACCCGACGATCGCGCACAGCACCAGGATCAGTGGAAGCGGCGGCAGGAACGCGATGACCGTCATCGCCACACCGAGCGTGATCACCGCGGTCAGCATGGTGGCCCGTCGGCTCATGTACTTGGACAGCACGGCGTAGCCGAGCGCCCCCAGCAACCCGCCGATGCTCAGCGCCATCAGCACCCAGCCCAGCTCGGTGGGCTCGTTGCGGTCGGTGAAGTATTTCGGGAACAGAACCGACTCCATCGGCATGTACAGCCCGGTGGCCACCAGGTCGACGATCGCGAGGGTGCGCAATACCGGTGTGTGCCAGACGAATCGAAGCCCTTCGACGATGCCCGCGAGGACGCCTTCGGTCAGCATGGAGCGGTCCGGCGTGCCCGCGCCTTCGAGCCGCAGGATCGAGATGGCCAGGATCGAACAGCAGAACGCCCCGGCGGTCACCCACATGGTGTTGATCCCGCCGAGGGTGGCGATCAACAGGCCGCCGATGCCCGGGCCGACGATGTAGGCCAGGTTGAACACCGCCTCGTACACGGAGTTGGCGTGGTCCAACGTCCACCCCGCGGGGCCGGCGGCCTCGGGCAGCATGGTCTCGCGGGCCGTCATCCCGGCCGGATCGAAGAAGGCACCCAGGCCGGCCAGAGCTGCCAGCACCGCGACATTCACCGCGTCCACCCCGAAGGTCAGGGCCAGCGTCGGAACCGCCGCCACGGACAGGGCCGACAGGAGATCGGAGATCATCGAGACCCGTCGACGGCCCAGATAGTCCACGGCGGCCCCGGCGATCAGCGTGGCGACCAGCAACGGCAGGGTGCCGGCCATCGCGACGATCGATGCGTCGAGCGCGGAACCGTTGCGCTGCAACACCAGCCAGGGGAACGCGACGATCGTGATGCCATTGCCCGCCCCGGCCATCAGCGCGGCGAACAGGATCAGCAGCAGTGGGCCGCGCTTGGTGTCGGTCATGGGCTATCGCGGCCGAATCTAGCAGCGTGCCCGCACCCGTCGCGACGGAATTTCGGGCACAGTGAGTTGATGGAGCTCGCTCATCCAAGGACCGGAGAACTGTTCACGTCCCCGGTACCGCCAGGCTCGGGCTGGCCCGGTGATCCGGCCACCCCTTCCACTCCGGTGGCGAAGACCGCCGCGCAGGTGCGGCGGCTGGCGGCCGGGGCCGGGTCGATGGACGAGTTGGACGCGCTGATCTCCGTGTGCCGGGCCTGCCCCAGATTGGTCACCTGGCGCGAAGAGGTGGCGATCGCAAAGCGGAAATCCTTTGCCGATCAACCTTATTGGGGTCGGCCGGCGACGGGGTTCGGTTCGGAGCAGCCGCGGATCTTCATCGTCGGCCTGGCGCCGGCCGCGCAGGGCGCCAACCGCACCGGCCGCGTGTTCACGGGCGACCGTTCGGGGGATTTCCTGTTCGCCGCGCTGCACCGGACAGGATTGGCGAACCAGGCCGAGAGTGTCGACGCGGCCGACGGCCTGCAGTTGGCCGGCACCCGGATGGCGGCCGCGGTGCGCTGCGCTCCTCCGGCGAACGCGCCCACTCCGGCCGAGCGGGCCACCTGCGCGCCATGGCTGCAGGCCGAATGGCGGCTGGCCGGACCGTCGGTCCGCGTGGTCATCGCATTGGGAGGCTTTGCCTGGCGGGCGGCGCTGGAGTTGATCGGGGACCGCCCCAAACCCGCCCCGAAGTTCGGCCACGGTGCAACGGCGTCGCTGACCTCGGCGTACGGCCCGATCACGCTGCTCGGGTGCTTCCACCCCAGCCAGCAGAACACCTTCACCGGCCGGCTCACGCCTGCCATGCTCGACGACATCTTCGTCACAGCCGAGCACCTGGTGACCGAGGCGGACGGGAACGAACCGGGCCGCTCGTGACGTTGACGCTGTCATGCGGCTTTCTGTCCTCGACCTCGTCCCGGTTCGCACCGACCAGTCCACCGCCGATGCCCTGACGGCCACGACACACCTGGCGCAGACCGCTGACCGGCTCGGATACACCCGCTACTGGCTCGCGGAGCACCACAACATGCCCGCCGTGGCCGCCACCAGCCCGCCGGTGCTGATCGCGCATCTCGCCGCACACACCACGCAGCTGCGGCTGGGGTCTGGCGGGGTGATGCTGCCCAACCATGCACCGCTGGCGGTGGCCGAACAGTTCGCGCTGCTGGAGGCCGCCAATCCGGGCCGCATCGACCTCGGCATCGGCCGGGCCCCGGGATCAGACCCGGTCACCTCGCTGGCCTTGCGTGGCGCGGCAGGGCGCGACGATCGCGATATCGAAGCGTTCCCGCAGTACCTCGACGACGTGGTGGCCTTGATGGGTGCGCGCGGTGTCCGGGTGCCGTTGCCGCGCGACCTGATGCGGGAGAACTACGTGCTCAAGGCGACGCCCGCCGCGGTCACCGAACCGCGGATGTGGCTGCTCGGCTCGTCGATGTACTCAGCGCACCTGGCCGCGGCCAAGGGGCTGCCGTACGTCTTCGCCCACCATTTCTCCGGGCACGGCACCGCCGAGGCGCTGGCCGTCTACCGCGACGAGTTCCAGCCCAGCGATCTGGCGTCCGAGCCGGTGACCTTCCTGACCGTCAACGCCTCGGTGGCCGAGACGAGCGAAGAGGCCAGGGCCCTGCTTCTCCCGCAGTTGCAGATGATGGGCCGGCTCCGCACCGGCCAGCCGCTCGGCGCCCTCGATCTCGTCGAGGATGCCGAGGCGACGACCATGACCCCGCAGGCGCAGGCCGTTGTGGCCTCCGGGCTTGCGCGCGCCGTGGTCGGTTCACCTACCGAGGCGGCAGAGCAGGTCCGGGCCTTGGCCGAGGAATTCGACGTCGACGAGGTGATGGTCAACCCCGTGGGCTCGGCTCGCCGCGGCGCCGATCCGGCGACCGCGACTGCCCGTGACACAACCCTGGAACTGCTGGCCAAGGAGTTGTTCTAGACGCCGCTGAGGCGTCAGCGCGACTAGGGCGTCAGCACGACCACCGGAATCGGGCGCGTCGTCCGCTTCTGGTAGCCGATGTAGCGGTTCTTGTTGCCCTTCATGTCGTTCACGATGTCCCACAGACGCGGGTAGTCGGGGTCGCCGGGCAACACAGGTTTGGCGGTGACGCCGAATCGCTTGGGGCCGACGTTGATCTCGACCTGCGGTTTGGCCTTCAGGTTGTGGTACCAGCCCGGAGCCGTGGGCTCGCCGCCTTTGGATGCCACCACGAGGTAGTCGGCGCCGTCCTTCGCATAGGCCAGCGAATTCGCGCGCTGCTGGCCGGTTTTGGCTCCGACGGTATGCAGGATCAGCGTCGACGGGCCACCCGGAATCGTGTGCCCGATCCGGCCGTCGGTGGCTTTGTAGATCTTGTCGTGCAACATCAACATCGGGAGGCCGATGTACCGCTCCCACCAGGGCATGCTCATGGGCTCAATCCTGCGCGGATTCGTCGAGCTCCGCCAGCGCCGCACGTAACAGGCGTCCCGACTCCTCGCGGTCCGGGTCGCGGCGCACCATCATGCCCTTGACGAAGGACAGCTTGTCGCCGGTTTGGCGCGGCACGACGTGCAGATGGATGTGGAAGACGCTCTGGAAGGCGGCTTTGCCGTCATTGATCACGATGTTGTTGCCGTCGGCGTGCAGCCCGGATCGGCGGGCTGCACGCGCGATGCGTTGACCGATGCGGGCCATCTCAGCCACGGTCTCGGCCGGCGTATCGGTCAGGTCGACGCTGTGGCGCTTCGGGATCACCAGGGTGTGTCCGCGGGTGAACGGCCTGATGTCGAGGATGCCCAGGTAGTCGTCGTCCTCGTAGATGCGGATGGCGGGGGCATCACCTGCGACGATGGCGCAGAACACGCAAGACATCCCGCCACGTTAGCCGCCGGCGGTGGCCGCCCATTCGGCGACGCGTCGTTCGCGTTCGGCCGGCGTGAGGTTTTCGACGCGGGTCATGACGGTCCAGCGCAGACCGAACGGGTCGAGGACCGACGCGAACCGGTCACCGGTGACGAACGTCTGCGCGGGCTCGCGAATGGTCGCCCCGGCCTTCTCTGCGCGGGCCACCACCTCGTCGACGTCGGGGCAGTACAGCCCCATCGAATACGTCGCCGGGGCACCCTGCGGGGGAGCGGCGATCTGAAACGCCTCCTGTGGGTCGCCGAGTTGCAGCCGGCCGTTGCCGAAATCCAGTTCGGCGTGCGAAACGGTGCCGTCAGCGCCGTCCATCCGCTCGATGACCGTGGCACCGAACACGTTCTGGTAGAACGCGATCGCGTCGGCAGCGCCGTCGACGCAGATGAACGGGGTCAGGCTGGTGTAGCCCTCGGGAATCGGTGTGACACTCATGTCGACCAGTTTCGTAGGCTGGGGTTGATGCCGGCTTGGAAAAACGCGTCACAGCAGAACGCGCCGATGCGCGGCGTGGTCGGCCGTGCGGGCAGTGCCTCGGCATTCGACCTCCAGCGTTGGGCGCCATCGGAGGCGGCCGCCCGCTTCGTCGAGCACTTCTGGTCGGTGACTTGGGACCGGCATGAGGCAGGTCCGTTCGAGAGCACGGTGATCACCTTCCCTGCCATGCATCTCACCCGCGAGTGGGGCGATGATGTTGTGCGTCATGGTCATCGGCTGCCCGCCACGTTGTTGCACGGGGTGGTACCCGAGGTTTTCCGCATCACGATCAGCGGTCGAGGCGGTGTGGTGGGGGCGCGATTTCGCCCCGGTGGTTTCGTTGGCCGTTTTGGTGGGGACGCTGCGGCGCTCACCGGCCGCGTGGTGCCGGTAGACGACGGGTTTTTGGGCGCACCGGATCTGGACGAGGCGATCGGTGCGATGGCAGGTGAGCCAGACCCGACCTATCGCGCGCTCTGCCCGTTGATCGACCGGATGCGTGACGACGCGACATTGCAGCGCGTGGAGCAGGTCATGGAGCTCTCGCCGTGGAGTACGCGAACCACGCAGCGGGTGTTCCGGCGCTATGTAGGGGTGACGATCAAATGGGTACTGTGCCGATATCGGTTGCAGCAGGCGGCTTTGGAGATCGAGACCGTGCCCGGAGTCGACTTCGCTGATCTCGCAGTACGACTCGGCTGGTATGACCAGGCCCATTTCATCAACGACTTCCGGTCCATGCTCGGCAGCACACCGGGGGAGTACGCCGCCCGGCACACACATGTCGCAGATGAGTGACAGTGGCCCCTGCGCCAACAAGGACAGAGCGCATCCCGCTCAGAAGGGTGGGGGTGGTCCGTATTCTTCGGCGAGCCAGGCTTGGTAGGCGCGTTCGTTTTCGAGGTCCTTGTTGAATTCGGCGCGTAGCGCTCGTTCTTCGGCGATGCGGTCTTGGCGGTCTTGTTCGCGGGTTTGTGTGCGTTTGGGCATCCTCGCCGCCCGGTTGGGGCTCGATTTCGGGTCCGGATCCTGAGGTTCGGGAAGATTCAGGTCCCCGGTCGGCCGGCCCAGGTCCGGGAACATTCCGGCGCCGTGGGGTTCGGTGGTGTAGGTGTGCCCGGTCGGTGTGGTGATTTCGACTGTGCCATCGGGGAATTGACGATCCGACCACCCCGGGCAAAACGTCTTCACCAAATGGTGTGCCCTGCAATACAATTTGGTGTTCGACGGGTGCGTGGGGCCGGCGGGCCAGGGTGCGGTGTGGTCGATATCGCAGCGATCCACCGGCGCATCACAACCTGGGAACCGACAGGTCAGGTCACGCCAGCGGATGAACTCCGAGAGCGCCACCGACGGGCGATAACCCGGCTCGCCAGTGTTGGCCGTGTCGGTCGTGGCCTCCGCGCCGGCAGGGTCCTCGCCTTCCACATCCCCGGCAGCGTCAGTGCTGGCCGTCGCTGCGGTGCCCGTCGCTTCAGTGTCCGAGGTGTCGGCGGTGTTCTCCGGCGTCGGCACCACCACCGGCTTGATCTTCGCCGAACCCGCCAAGTCCCGCACACTCTCGGCGGGCAGGATCCCGTACCCGGGCATATACCCCGGATCATTCGACGTGCCATCCACAGTGGCTCGATTGGCCAACACATGAAGCACCGCCGCATCGGCAGCAGCCCGATTCTGCCCGGCCGGGCAATCCTCGCGCCCGCACCGGCAGGCCAGTTGGGCTTCCAGCCGCGCCAGCGGTCCCACCGCATCGGCGCGGCGCTGGTCGTGGGTGCGGGGATCGTGCTCGCACACCGTCGCGGCCAGCGCATCCAGGCGTTGATCCAGGGCCGCGGCATCGCAGGCATCGACGTTGGCCCACACCGTGGCTTTACCTGGGCTGCCTGGTTCGATCTGCACAAACCGTTCCTCGATCAGATCCGGCGGCACCCGCTCCCCGTTCGGATCCAGTTTGGCGACCCACTGATCGATCCGATCCCGCAACTGGCGCTCGGAGAACCGCATCCACCGATCCGCCCGGGCGGCCAGTTCGGCATCCAAACCCACCCACACCGACGGATCCACGATCTCGGTGCGGGCGATGATCATCCGCACCACCCGGTAGTCGATGTCCCCGACCGCGAACCGAGCCGCCACCTGGGGCAGTTTGTCGCGCAACACCCGGGCGTGATGCACCTGAGTACCGGCGCGGCCACGACTGATCCGCATCGCCGCCGACACCTCGGCGCACACCTCCTCGAACGGATCGGTGCGCCACAAAATGCTGTCGATCAGTTCTTGTTCACGCAGGGTGTCCAACGCCCCGATCGCGGCTAGACGTGTCGCGATCGCCACCGACTCCGCCCGCGTGGCAGCACCGACCTTGTCGATCAGAGCCGCGTCGGAAGTATCATCGAACACATGTTCGATGATACTCCGACCCGCCGACGCGGGCAGAGGTTATCCACAGCGCACGATCCGTCCACAGGCAGAGGCGCGCGACGGCGAATCCGCCGAGTGCCGCGCAGTCAGGGCAGTGCCGCGGCCTGTGCCATATGCCCCTGGAAGCCGAGCCGGGTCGCCATATCGCGGTACTCGTCACGGTATGTGCGGTAGCTCGCGTCGTCGCTCTTGGCGCGGGCGATGAGCGCCCGGACCCGCAGCAGCATGATGTCGCGAATGATCAGGCCGTCCTCGGCCGGGGCCGCGGCCAGTCTCGCGATCGCCGCCTCGGCCTCGGCCACATCGCCCTCGGCGCCCCGATCCAGCAGGGCCTCGGCGAGGATTCCGGTCGCCAAGATGTTGTACGGGAGCTGCCCGCTGTGGAAGAGGTCGTCGATCGCTTCGCGCAGCACCCGGATGGCCCCGGCCCGATCTCCGCGCTTGGCCCGTTCGCGCGCGGTGTAGACATCGATGCCGACCAGCTCGGACATATAGAACCGTCCGCTGACGCACATCTGGCGAACCTGGCCGAGGATGGTCAATCCTCGCTCGCGGTCGGCCGGTGAATCTCGGTTCAGCAAGGCGTATCCCATGGTCACGCGCGCCAGGCCGAGCGCGATGTCGTCGCCGGCCCCCTCGGTGATCTGCAGGGCACCGTCGATGTCGCGCATCGCGTCATCGCTGGCGAGCAGTACTCCGCAGGACACCGTGGTGAAGTACGTCCAGGTGATGACGAGAGCGTGGGTGAACCTGTCGGTGTTGCGTGCCATGGCGAGCGCATGATCGAGGTCAGCGCGCCAACCATCAAGGCCCAGAGCCCATTTGGCGATGCTTCGCGCGGCGAACGCCGCTGCCAGCGGTGAGCCGACGATGAAATTGCCCTTGGTGGCGTCGCCGTCGGCCATATCGATGGCCATCTGTGACCAGCGCAGCACCTCACCCATTTCGCCGCTCTCGATCTTGAGCGAGATCGGGGTCGCCGACAAGCCGACCGTGAGCGCCGGGTCGCCGATGGATTCGATCAGGGACATGTGCTCGGACACCTGCTGTGACGCTTCGCGCACCCGCCCCTGCAGCATCAGTTCGCCGGTGAGCCCGGCCATGCCGACCGCCAGTGAGGCTTTGTCTCCGGCCGCCTCGCACAGCTCCCGCAGCTCTTCGAACCGAGCGCCCGAGACCCCCACCTTGCTACGGAAGCCATTACCGCACACCAGAGTGCGCGGAGCTATCCGCATCGCAGCCCGATCGGGATCATCGGAGGGCAGCAGGTCGGCGATCTGGCGGGCACGCTCCCAACACAGCTGGGCCGCAGCGGAATCCCGGTTGTTCGCCCACGCTCCGGCGCGCATGTGCCAGCTGTATGCGGCATGCAGGTCGCCGGCAGCTTCCAGGTGTTCGGCGATCAACGCAGCGTTCTCGCCGGCCAATTCGGGTTCGCGTGCGGCTATGGTTTCGGCGAGGCGCCGATGCAGTTCAGCGCGATCGGATTTCAGCTGTGATTCGTAGGCGACGGTCCGCACCATCGGGTGGTGGAATGCGAACTCCGCGTACGGCGTGTACTGCACCTGATCGATCAGCTCGGCCTCGATCAGATCCTCAAAGATGGGTTCGGTGTCCAGGCAGGCCAACAGACCCGCGCTGAACCGGGACCCGATCACCGCAGCGGCGCTCAGAGTTCGCTTGGCCGCCGGGGCCAGCCGGTCGATCCGCGCGGCGATGGTGGCCTGCAGCGTGGCAGGCACGCTCACGCTACCCTGTCCGTCGGACAGCACGTAGGCGCCGCGTTCGCCGCGGAGCAGGCCCCGTTCGGCCAGGTCGCGCACGATCTCGAGGGCGAAGAACGGGTTCCCGGCGGCCCGCCCGGCGATGGTGTCGGTCAGGTCGGCAACCCCGTCACCGGTCCCCAGCATCTCGTTGATCAAGGCCGAGGTCTCGGAATCATCCAGTGGTGCAAGCACTATCGTCTGCGCGCCATGGACATGGCTGAGCGCGCCGTGGTATTCGGGGCGGTAGGTGATCACGACCAGGGACGGCGTCTGCGGTGTCACCGACAGGAAGTCCGACAGCATCGATTCGCTGACCCCGTCGATCCAGTGGGCATCCTCGACGACATAGACCGCCGGGGCACTCCGCGCCAGCGACGCGGCGTTGACGAGGGTGGTGAGCCGCCGCCGCCGGGCATCGGGGTCGATCGTCGGCAGAACGACGTCGGGGTCGCCGATGCCGAGCAGGTCGTCGAGTAGCTCCAGGCTCTCTGTGGTGTCGTCGGGAACCTGGTCTCGAAGCTTCGCGCGGGCCGCTTCACGGTCGAGGTCCGCCACGCCGAATCCCGCCCGCAGCAGGCCGGTGATGGCATGAAAGGGGATTTCACTGGTGTGGGACTCGCAGAATGTGGAGTGCACCGGCACCCCTCGTGCGGTGGCCTTTGCCGCGAGTTCGCTGACCAGCCGGCTCTTGCCGATACCGGGTCCGCCCACCAGCAGGACGATGCTGCCGTGCCCCTGCATCGAACGTTCGAGGATGCCCTCGACGGCGGACAATTCCCAGCCCCGGCCGACCAGGGTCGATTCTCCGACATTGAGCAGGTTGTGTGCGGAATTGAGCTGGAGCAGCCGGCGGGCTCGGATCGGCTGCTCGGCACCCTTGACCTGGACCATCTCAGCCTCGCCCAGCATCATGGTGTCCTCGACCAGGCGTGCGGTCGACTCGGTGAGCATCACTCCACCGGGCGGCGCGACCGATTCCATGCGCTGCGCCATGCCTACGTGCTCACCGATTGCGGTGTAGCTCATCGTGTCGGTGCCGACTTCCCCGGTGATGACCTGACCAGAGCTCAGACCGATGCGAAGCTGCAGATCGAGGCCGTCGCGGGCCGTCACCTGCACCGCCAGCAGGGCGGTCTCCTGCTGGATTTCGAGTGCGGCCAGGCACGAGCGAAAAGCATGGTCTTCCAACGCAACCGGTGCGCCGAAGATGGCCATGATGCCGTCACCTGTGAATTTGTCGACGGTGCCGCCGTATCGGCGGACCACGGCGGCGGAGTGGTTGAACAGGTCGCTCATGATCTCGCGGAGCCGTTCGGCTCCGAGGGTCGCTGCGATGTCCATGGACCGGACGACGTCGGCGAACAAGACGGTGACCTGCTTGTATTCGGCGCCCGGAGTGGACGTGACGGGTGCGCCGCACGCGTCGCAGTACCGGGCGTCGGCCCGCGGCTCGGTGCCACACGCGCGGCACGTCGCAGTTTCCGTCATTCGAAGCCCCCGCCATCGGAGAACCTGCTGCATCGAGAATAGAACGCAGCAACGCCGAAGGGGCGGGGATGGCCCACCGCCACGATGGGCCTTTTCCGCAGCAACGACGAATCGAGCAACGACCTGCGTCGACGCCGGACCGGTGGGCGCCTAGTGGTGCCGTCCGAATCGGAAATGGCGATGACGCGATTTGTTCGATTCCGCGACGGTGTCAACCTTCTGGCTCATCTTCGCCACCAGTTGTTCGATGAAATCGGCGTTGGCCGTAGTGCCGCACACCTGGGTCTGGACCACCACGTTGTGTCGCGGTGCCATGCCGAAGTGGCATACCCAGCCGTTGGCGTCATCGCTGAGGTCCGTTGCGTACGACACGACCACGCCATCGCTCTCCGAGACGTCACCGATATGCCAGGGCCACGGATCTTCGTCTGGAAAGGTCTGGGTCACGTCCTGGCCCACGCATTGCTGCCATTTGCCTCGAATGTCCTCGACTACCTTGCGCGCGGTCTCGGTGTCGGGATAAGCGATCACCGCCTGGTCGAACAACACTTCCTGCCCGGCCTCGTTCCCTTCGGGGGCTTGCAGGAACTGCCGGCGTACCGCCGTCGAACCGGTGTCCTGGTACCAGCCCGCCGTGGCCGGATCGCCGATCACGCACGGATCGTTCCCGCGCTCGGTGTCCCAGGTGGACTGAACGGCGCCGTCGTCGTAATTGGGGTCGCCCACGAGCGACGGGGTTCCCAAGATGTTGCCTGCTTCGGCAGGCGTCAGCAGGGTGCGCTGCAGAGCGGAATCCTTGACCGTCTTGGTCTGCTCCCCGGTGCCGAGGAAGTACATGAGTCCCGCCACGAGTAGGGCACACACCACCACTCCCAAGATGACCCAGGCGACGGTCTTGTTGCCACGCCGCGGTGCGGGTGCGGCCGGGGGCATGGGCGCGGGCGGCCAGGGCGGCGGCTGAGGCGGCCACGGGCTTTGCGGTGGATACGTCATGGTGGCCGAAGCGTAACGGTCGACGGGGCCCGCAATGAGCGTCAACCGCCGGATACGCTCAGATTGTCTCCAGTGCCGACCGCCAGGCAGCCAGTTTGCCCTCGAAGCGCATGGTCTGGGCGGGACTGGTCGAGGGAGCCCGCAGGCTGGGCAGCGGGGGAGTGCCGACCAGGCGCCGGTAGTTGGTCTCCGCGGCAGCGCCGTTGAATACCAACCGTTCAACGGTGGGGTGGGCGGCGAAGAATGCCGCAAAGTCGTTGGGCACCATGCTGTCCCGCTCGACGGCCGAGTCGAGGCTGCCGACTCGACGGCAGGACCGGAGCACATCCCAGACCGCGACGCGGTGCGCGCACAGTGCACTCACCCGGTCCGGATACGGAGCAGCGGCATCGAACCCGAACAGCGCCCCGGCGATTCGCCAGAACGCGTTGCGTGGATTGCCGTAGTACTGGCCCGAGGCCAACGACATCACGCTCGGCATGTTGCCGAGGATCAGCACTCGGGGCAGCTGCCCGACGAGGGGGTCCAGCCCGTGCAGGAGCTCCGACACCCTCGCATGTATACCCCGCGCACACGCGGGCGCCCCGAACGGCGTGGGGGGAGTCACGTTCGGGGCGCCATGTCGTAAGTCGTCAGCTCAGGTGATGGACCTCCTGCAGTCCGTACACCGGCGTGTCCAGGCCTTCGTAGCGGGCCTTGAGCTGCAACGCCAGATACAGCGAATAGTGCCGGGATTGGTGCAGATTGCCGCCGTGCAGCCACAGGTTGGGCTGTTGGGTGGGCTTCCACATGTTGCGTTGTTCGCCTTCCCATGGACCGGGGTCCTTGGTGGTGCCGGAGCCCAGACCCCACACCTTGCCGATCCGGTCGGCGACTTCCTGGCTGATCAGGTCTGCCGCCCAGCCGTTCATCGATCCGAACCCGGTGGCGTACACCACGACATCGGCGGGAAGTTCGGTGCCGTCGGCCAGGATCACCGAGTCTTCGGTCAGCCGGTCGACCTCACCATGGGCGAGTTTGATGCTGCCGTCGGCGACCAGTTCGCAGGCGCCGACGTCGATGTAGTAGCCCGAGCCGCGGCGGAGGTATTTCATGAACAGGCCGGAGTCGTCGTCGCCGAAGTCCAGGTCGAACCCGGCGGCCTCCAGTCGCGCGTAGAAGTCCTTGTCGCGCTGGCGGATCGCGTCGTAGATGGGCCGCTGGAAGTCGGCCATGATGGCATACGGCAGCGATGCGAAGGTCAGATCCGCCTTCTCGGTGGTCATTCCGGCAGCCACTGCGCGTTCCGAGTACAGGGCGCCCAGACCCAGCTCCATGAGCGACTCCGACTTGACGATGTGGGTAGAGGATCGCTGGACCATCGTCACGTCGACGTCGTTCTCGTACAACGCCTTACAGATGTCGTGGGCGGAGTTGTTGGCGCCGATCACCACGGCGCGCTTGCCGACGTATCGGTCCGGGCCGGGGTGGTGGCTGGAATGGTGCTGCTCGCCCAGGAACACTTCCTGGCCCGCCAGCGTGGGGATGTTGGGCTTGCCCGACATCCCGGTTGCCAGCACGAGCTGCACGGGCCGCAGGGTCACCGCTTCGCCGTTGCGATTGACCTCGACGGTCCATCGCTTTTCGGCTTCGTCGTAGGTGGCAGACAGGCAGGTGGTCGAGCTCCAGTAGGGCACTTCCATCACCCGGGTGTAGAACTCCAGCCAGTCGCCGATCTTGTCCTTGGGGGCGAACACCGGCCAGTTCGTCGGGAAGGGCAGATACGGCAGGTGGTCGTACCAGACCGGGTCGTGCAGGCACAGCGACTTGTAGCGTTTGCGCCACTGATCGCCGGGGTGTTCGTGTTGATCGACCACGATGGCGGGCACACCGAGTTGGCGCAGCCTGGCGCCGAGGGCGATGCCGCCCTGCCCACCGCCGATGACCAGGGTGTACGGCTGTTCGGAGTAGCCCAGGGTCAGCTCCTCGTCGAGACGCTTCTCGGACCACGAACGGGTGTCGGGATCTGAGCCGTGTGTTGCGCCCAACGGCCGGTTGGTGCCTTTGCGTTCCTCGTGGCCCTTGAGTTCCTGCAGCGTGGTCAGCAGGGTCCAGCCCAGTTCGTCGCGCAGCCGCAGGTGGCCCTTGCCGCGACCCGCCGAGGTCTCGAATTCGATGAATGCCGAGGTGATGACGTGCTCGCCGTCGAAGTCCTCGGTGGGGGTTTCCGCCGTCCGGAATCCCGAGGGGTCGGTGTCGTTCAACCGCGCGGCCAGCATTTCTGTGATGCCCTCGTGGCCCTCGACGGTCTTGAGGTTCCAGGTGAATGCGACCAGATCCCGCCAGAAGCTGTCGGTCGCGAACTTCCCCACGACGCGTTCGATGTCCCGGTCAGCGAGCGCGGACTCGAAGTCGGCCAGCCAGGTGTCAACCCGTTCCTGGGGTGACAGTGTGGTCAGCGGTGCGGCGGTGGTCTGTGTCATGTGGCCCAGCCCACACCGTGTCAAAGACCGCAACAAGGGTTGCACGGGGTTGCATCCGCACAGGCATTTGCGTGCGAAAAGACCTGCGGGAAGACATCGCAACGCCTTGCAACCCTTACGACATGCAGGGGCATGGGCCTAGAAACATCCACCATGAAAGCAGCCGTGTACTACGGGCCGAACAAGGTCGAGATCGCCGATGTCCCGGAGCCCGACCCCACCCCCGGCACCGTCAAGATCAAAGTCGGTTTCAATGGAATCTGTGGCACTGACCTGCACGAATATTATGCGGGCCCGATTTTTGTGCCCACCGAACCGCATCCGTTGACCGGCAGGCAGTTGCCGCTGACCATGGGGCACGAGTTCTCCGGAACCATCACCGAGGTGGGCGCCGGTGTCACCGGGTATGCACCCGGCGACCGGGTAGCGATCGAGCCCATTTACCGATGCGGCAATTGCGCGCCGTGCCGGGCCGGCACCTACAACATCTGCCAGCAGATCGGTTTCCACGGACTGATGTCCGACGGAGGCATGGCCGAGTACACCGTCGTTCCGGCCGACATGTTGCACCGACTGCCCGACAACGTGTCGCTCGAGCTGGGCGCGTTGGTCGAACCGATGTCGGTGGCCTACCACGCCGCAACCCTCGGGGAGGTCGGTCCGCTGCACACCGCCGTGATCTTCGGGGCCGGACCGATCGGCATCGGGCTCTGGTTTGCGCTGCGCGGCAAGGGGCTCGACGAGGTGTTCGTGGTGGAGCCGTCGCCCACCCGGCGTGCGGCGATCGAGACGCTCGGGGCGAGGACCCTGGATCCGACCGCTACCGATGTTCCCGCGTTCATCGCCGATCGCACCGACGGCCGGGGTGCCGACGCGGCGTACGACGCCGCCGGGGTCGCGCCGGCGATCGCCGCGGCGACAGCATGCGTGGGGGCGCGCAGGCCGACGATCAGTGTTGCGATCTACGAGAAACCGCTTGCGACACCGCTGCTCAACCTGGTGATGAACGAATCCCGGATCCAGGGCTCACTGTGCTACACCTCGGCCGACTTCGAGGCGGTCATCGATCTCATGGCGCAGGGGCTGTACGACCCGAAGGGGTGGGTTACTCCCATTGCCATCGACGACGTGATCGACGAGGGATTCGAGGCTCTGCACGCAGGTAAGAAGATGAAGGTTCTGGTCGACCCGAGCGCAGGCGCATCGTGACATCGCAGGGCAGGGTGGCCCGAAATAGCTGACAAAGCAAAAACATTCGAGCGTGTAGCCGATCCTCGGGTGGATTTGACGTGACGGTTAGTTTGTGGATCGGTGGGTTGTCGTGGCGTCATGTTGTGATGTGGAGCACAATCGGCGGTGATGGCTGGTTCGTCGGTACCTGAGCCCGCGGTTTCCTCCGGTGAGGACCCGCGGCGTTACGCGATGCTGTTGTCGGCCGTCTACGACGCGACCATGTCAGGTGACCGGGCGCCCGCGCGTCCGCGCTCGGTGATCGAAGATTCCTGGAACCGGTTGCGGGCCAAGGGGATCAACCCCGACCAACACATCCCGCCTCGCGTCGAGACCACCGGACTGGACTTGCTCAGGCAACAGTCGGGACTGATGTCGGTACTCGACGAGGTCACGCGCGGGCTCGAATCGGTGATCGAAGAGGGCGACAACATCCTGGTCATCGCCGATGCCCGCGGTCGGGTGCTGTGGCGGTCCGGATCGCCGCGGGTGCTGGGCCTCGCCGACCGGCTGGGTTTCATCGAGGGTGCGTCGTGGAGTGAGAACGCGGTGGGCACCAACGGTATCGGCACCGCGCTGGCCTCCCATCGTGCGGTGCAGATCTTCTCGGCCGAGCACTTCCTGCGCAGTCACCACCCGTGGACGTGCGCCGGCGCCCCGATCCGCGATCCGCGCACCGGGCAGGTGATCGGGGTGGTCGACGTGTCGGGCCCGGCTCCGACGGTGCACCCGACGACGGTGGCCCTGGTGGATCTGGTGGCGCGGCTGGCCGAATCCCAGCTCCGCGAAGCGCACGACCGAACGTTGAACCAGCTGCGCACCGTCGCCGCGCCGATGCTGGCCAGGGTGGGGGGTCCGGCGCTGGCGGTCGACGCCGAGGGATGGGTGGCGGCGGTCGCGTCATTACCCATGCACAATCGGATCCTGTTACCCGAGAACGGTTTACCCGGCCGTGTGTGGATCCCGCCACTGGGCATGTGCGATGTGGAATCGTTGCCGGGCGGGTGGCTGGTCCGGGTGGTGGACGACGCCGAGTCCACTGCGGCGCCATCGAAGGTCATCCTCGACCTGCGCGACGGGGAGCCGTCGCTGGAGATGGCCGGCCAGTTCGGCAATTGGCGGCGCAGCATCTCCAGCCGTCATGCCGAGATCCTGCTGGTTCTGGCGACCAGCGAGCAGGGCCGGTCGGCACCCGAACTCGCCGAGGATCTCTACGGTGACCGGTCGCGAGTGGTGACCGTGCGTGCCGAAATGTCGCGTCTGCGTAAGCAGTTCGCCGGCCTCGTGGCGGGTAGGCCCTACCGGTTCGGGGATTCGGTGGTCGTGGACGTTCGGTACCCACAGGACATGTCGATGCTGCTCACCGCGTCGACGGCTCCGGCGGTTCATGCGGTGCGCGGTATACCTTGACCTGATGACGGCCGACCCCACACTCCTGGACGGACTCGACGGCGAGGCCGGCGCGCAGCGTGCCGAGCTGGTCGAATGGCTTCTGGCTCGCGGCATCAGCGCCGACCAGATCCGCCAGGCCGGCACCCCGATGCTGCTGGCCTCGCGCCGGGTGGCCGGAGATGACGGCACCTATGTGTCGACCCGCGAGATCAGCGAGCAGACGGGACTGGACGTCGAGCTGGTGCAGCGGTTGCAACGGGCGATGGGGCTGGCGACGGTAGAGGATCCGGACGCTGCCGTGCTGTTGCGGGCCGACGCAGAGGCGGTGGGCTTCGCCGAGCGCTTCCTGGAACTGGGTATCGACCCGGATCAGATCGTGCAGATCACGCGGGTGCTCTCCGAGGGGCTCAGCCGGGCCGCCGAGGTGATGCGCTACGCCGCGCTGGCGGCAGTATTGACACCGGCGGCGACGGAATTGGAAACCGCCAAGGCCAGTGAGGCGTTGGTGGCCGAGGCGGCCCCGCTGATCGGTCCGATGATCTCCGACATGCTGTTCGTGCAGCTGCGTCATGCGATGGAGACCGAGGCGGTCAGCGCATCCGAGCGGGCCGAGGGGGTTCCGCTGCCTGGTGCTCGGCTGGTCACCATCGCGTTCGCCGACATCGTGGGGTTCACCCGGCTGGGCGAGGTGGTGCAGCCCGAAGACCTTGAGCGGCTGGCGAATCGGCTGGCTGAAGCGGCCCACGAGGTGGCGGTCGGACCGGTGCGGTTGATCAAGACGATCGGCGATGCGGTGATGCTCGTCAGTACCGACGCGGCGGCGCTTCTGGATGCGGCGCTGCGGTTGGTGGCGGTCACCGAAACCGACGAGGAGTTCCCGCGGCTGCGCGTCGGGCTGGCGACCGGGCCTGCGGTGAGCCGGGCCGGTGACTGGTTCGGTGGTTCGGTGAATCTGGCCAGCCGGGTGACCGGAGCGGCGCGGCCCGGGACCGTGCTCGTGGCGGAGTCCACCCGGACCGCGGTTGGCGAGGGGGACCGGTTCAGCTGGTCGTTCGCCGGAGCCCGCCATCTCAAGGGCGTCAAGAACGACGTCAAGCTGTTTCGGGCCCGGATCGCGTAGACCTTTATCGAATCTTCATCGAACGACTAGGACAGCCACATCGAGCCTGGGGAACCTTGAGGCATGACGAAACTGATGATGCTGGGCGCCGGCGCGGTGGTGGCGGCGGCCCTGGTGGCCGGGTGTAGCAATCAGTCCACCGACGGGGCGGCCGATGCGACCACCGCCACCTCGGCGACGGCGGCGAGCCCACAAGCGCCGGGTGAAGCGGACAATTCGGCGCACAACGACGCCGATGTGATGTTCGCCCAGCACATGATTCCGCACCATCAGCAGGCGGTCGAGATGAGCGACGTGCTGCTCGCCAAGCAGGGCATCGACGCGCGGGTGACCGAACTGGCCACCCAGATCAAGGGCGCTCAGGCTCCCGAGATCGCGCAGATGCAGGGCTGGTTGACGCAATGGGGGAACCCCCCGATGCCGCCGATGCCGCAGCAGGGTCACGGCGACATGGGCCACGGCAACATGGGGCAGGGCGACATGCCCGCGATGCAGGGCATGGTGTCGGAGGCCGACATGACCGCGCTGCGCAACGCCCAGGGCGCCGAGGCCGCCAAGCTGTACCTGACGCACATGATCGCCCACCACGAGGGCGCGATCACCATGGCTCAGGATGAGATCAAGGACGGTCAGTATCCCGCTGCGGTCGAGATGGCCCACACCATCGTGAAGACGCAGCAGCGGGAGATCGACACCATGCGCCAGATTCTGGGTTCGCTTTAGCTGGTCGGCAGGATGATCGTGAAGGTGGTCCCGGTACCCGACCCGGTCGCCGGGCTGGTCACCTCGATCCGTCCGCGGTGCCCTTCGACCAGGGCCTTCACGATCGCCAGCCCGATGCCAGACCCGCCGTGGTCGCGGTCGCGTGCGGTGTCGGCCCGGTAGAAGCGTTCGAAGACATGGGGCAGGTGCTCGGCGGGGATGCCCTCGCCGGTATCTGTCACGGTCAGCCTGACGTTGCCGCTCTCGGGGCCGGTGGTGGCGCCGATCGTCACCTGTCCTCCGGCCGGGGTGTGTCGCAGCGCGTTGTCGAGCAGGTTGCCCAGAATCTGGGCCAGCCGGTGGGGATCGGCCCACAGCGCCGGCAGGTTCTCGGCGACCTGGGACCGCAACGTCACGCCCTTGTCGTCGAACCGGTCCTGCGCTGCGGCGACGGCGGCGGCCACCACGGTGTGTGTCGCCACCGGTACCGGGGTGATGGTGGCCGGGCTCTCCTCGGCCTTGGCCAGGGCGGCGGCGTCGCCGGCGAACCGGACCAGTCGGTGGGTCTGCTGGCGCAGCATCATGACGGTCTCGGGGTCGAGGGTTCTCACGCCGTCCTCGATGGCCTCGAAGTAGGCCTCCAATACCGAAACCGGGGTGCGGATCTCATGAGCAAGATCGCTGAACAGCCGGCGGCGGCCGGCGTCGACAGCCTCGAGTCGTCCGGCCATCTGGTTGAAAGAGCTGGCCAGGGAGTCGAATTCGTCACCGAGATGTGCCGGTGGCACCCGCGAGTCGTAGTGGCCGTCGGCGATGGCCGTCGCAGCCCGGGTCACCTCGGTCAGGGATCGCTGCAGCCGCCTGCCGACATACCAGGTGACGATCAGCGCCGCCAGTATCGCGACGCAGGACGCGACCGCGATCGAGATGGCCGTGGCGTAGACGTAGGCCTCCTCGGCGTGCATCTGCTCGGCCGAGTCGCCGGAAACCCCTGCGCGGTGCAGATGTTCGCGGAACAGCGGCGGCCCGACGATGGCGGCCACCAGTCCGGTGGTGCCGGCGCCCGCAACCAGTACCAGGGCCTGGGCCGACAGCAGCCGGGTGCGCAGGCCGACGGTCATCGCTGGCCGTCCTGCCCGGTGCCCATGCGGTATCCGACGCCGCGCACCGTGATCACGTACAGCGGGTCGGCCGGGTCGTCGCCGAGTTTGCGGCGGAGGTGACCGATATGGACGTCGACGAGGTGTTCGTTACCGACATAGGTGGTTTCCCATACGGATTCGAGGAGTTGACGACGGCTCAGTGCCACTCCGGGTCGGGCCGACAGGGCGGCAAGCACGTCGAATTCGGTGCGCGTCAGCATGATCGGTTCGTCGTCGAGGAAAACCTGGCGGCCGTCGACGTCGATGCGCAGGGCGCCGAACACCCGGCCGTCGACCGCCGCGGGGGAGGAGACGCGGGGCCGGCGCAGCATGGCCCGCACTCTGGCCACGAGTTCCCGCGGGCTGAACGGTTTGGTCATGTAGTCGTCGGCGCCCACCGACAGACCGACGATGGTGTCCATCTCGGTGTCGCGGGCGGTCAGCATCACCACGTAGGCGTCGGAGAACGTACGCAATTGCCGGCAGACTTCCACGCCGTCGATGCCGGGCAGGCCGAGGTCCAGGATCACCACGTCGGGGTCGACCTCACGGGCCAGGCGCAGCGCCTCGGCCCCTTCGTGGGCGACGGTGACCTCGAATTGGTCGCGGGTCAGATAGCTGGCGATGACCTCGGCGAGCGGGGCTTCGTCGTCGACCACCAGGGCCCGGTAGCCACCCGGTATGTGCTGCATCAGCCCATAGTGCAGGAGTGAGGCGGGGGCCATGGGAAATTCATACCCTAGGGGGGTATAGTATGAGGCGACTGCCAAGCTGGTTCAGGAGGAAATTGATGAATACCCAGACTGTCACCGTCACCGGCATGACTTGCGGGCACTGCGTCACGTCGGTGCGTGAAGAGGTCGGCGGCATTCCCGGCGTGCGCACCGTCGAGGTCGATCTGTCTACTGGGCTGGTCACCATCGACAGCGACAACCAGCTCGATCCGTCCGCCATCAGCGATGCGGTCGCCGAGGCCGGCTACGCCGTCGCAGGCTGAAACTGCCGTCGATCATGAGTGCGCCGCAGAAGCTCATCGGGTTCGTCGTCGGACTCGTCGTGGTGTTCGTCGTATCGTTCGGGATCGGCTCGGCGGTCACGCCGAGCAGTGCCCCGGCCGCCGGCCACGACGCCGGTCACAACGAGGCGTACACGCTTCAACTCGATGAGGCTGCGCTCCCGTCCGGTGCTGCGGTGCCGCTGCGGTTCCGGATCGTCGACGGCGCAGGCGCGCCGGTGACCGAGTACGTCGAGAGCCACGAAAAGTTGCTGCATCTGATCGTGGTGCGGCGCGACCTCACCGGCTATCAGCATGTGCATCCGGTGCTCGACGAATCGGGCACGTGGAGTGTTCCGCTGAATCTGGCCGAGCCCGGGGACTACCGGGTGTTCGCCGACTTCGTGCCGGGTGACGGTCGTGCGGTCAATCTCGGCGCGGACCTGACCGTCGCCGGTAGGTACCAGCCGCAACCGCTGCCCGCGCCTGCCGACAGCGCCACGGTCGACGGGTATACGGTCACCCTTGCCGGGGTGGCCAAGGCCGGGCAGCCCTCGGAGCTGACCCTGTCGGTCAGCCGGGACGGTAAGCCGGTCACCGACCTGCAGCCGTACCTGGGCGCCTACGGGCACCTGGTTGCGCTACGCGCGTCGGATCTGGAGTACCTGCACGTCCACCCGATGAGTGATGCCGCAGACCCGGCCACTGCGCCGGGCCCCCAGATCGCCTTCCACGCCACACTTCCCAGTGCCGGTGAGTACCGGTTGTTCCTGGACTTCAAGCACCGCGACGCGGTGCACACCGCCGAATTCACCGTTGAGGGGGCACCGTGAGCACCGCGACCGGCCACGTCGTACTGGAGATCGGTGGGATGACGTGTGCCTCATGTGCCGGACGCATCGAGCGGAAGCTCAACAACCTCGACGGCGTCACCGCGACGGTCAACTTCGCCACCGAGAAGGCTACCGTCGACGTCGCGGGTGAGGTGACGCCCGAACAGCTGATCGAGGCCGTCGAAACTGCAGGCTACACAGCACAATTGCCGGCTACAGAGTCGGGCGAGCACCATCCCGAGGACGATCCGACCGCGGCGCTGCGCACCCGGCTGATGGTTTCGGCGGCGCTGACCATCCCGGTGGTGGCCATGGCGATGGTCCCGGCGCTGCAGTTCACCAACTGGCAGTGGCTCTCGCTGACCCTGGCCGCGCCGGTCGTGGTGTGGGGCGCGCTGCCGTTCCACCGGGCGGCGTGGACGAATCTGCGGCACGGCACCGCCACCATGGACACGCTCATCTCGATGGGCACCATCGCGGCATTCGGCTGGTCGCTGTACGCGCTGTTCTGGGGTACCGCGGGGATGCCGGGCATGACGCATCCGTTCTCGCTGGCCATTTCGCAGACCGACGGCACCGGCAACATCTACCTGGAGGTCGCCGCAGGCGTCACCACCTTCATTCTGGCCGGGCGGTACTTCGAGGCGCGTTCCAAGCGGCGTGCCGGCGCAGCCCTGCGCGCATTGCTGGAGCTGGGCGCCAAGGACGTCGCGGTTCTCCGAGACGGTGCGGAACAACGCATTCCCATCGAGTCACTGTCTGTGGGCGACGAATTCGTAGTCCGGCCCGGCGAGAAGATCGCCACCGACGGTGAGGTGGTCGAGGGCTCGTCGGCGGTGGATGCCTCGATGCTCACCGGCGAATCGGTTCCGGTCGAAGTGGGAGCCGGCGACCAGGTGGTCGGTGCCACGGTCAACGTCGGCGGCCGGCTCGTGGTGCGCGCCAAGCGGATCGGATCCGACACCCAGCTGGCCCAGATGGCGCAGCTGGTCGAGGATGCGCAATCCGGAAAAGCGCAGGCGCAACGCCTGGCGGACCGGGTGTCCGCGGTCTTCGTGCCGATCGTCATCGCGCTCGCGGTGGGCACGCTCGGGTTCTGGTTGGGCACCGGCGGATCGGTCGCCGCGGCGTTCACCGCCGCGGTGGCGGTGCTGATCATCGCCTGCCCGTGCGCGCTGGGCCTGGCCACCCCGACCGCGCTCCTGGTCGGTACCGGCCGTGGCGCCCAACTCGGCATCCTGATCAAGGGGCCCGAGGTTCTCGAGTCGACCCGCCACGTGGACACCGTGGTGCTGGACAAGACCGGGACGGTGACCACCGGGGCGATGACACTGCTCGACGTGATCACCACCGCCGGTGAGGATCCCGCAGAGGTGCTGCGGCTGGCCGGCGCGGTCGAGGACGGCTCCGAGCACCCGATCGCGCGGGCCATCGCCAAGGGCGCCCGTGACAAGCTGGGCGAGCTGCCCTCGGTCGAGGATTTCGCCAACGTGGCGGGCCTCGGGGTGCAAGGTGTCGTCGATGGCCACGCCCTCGTGGTCGGGCGACGTCAACTGCTCGCCGACTGGGGACAGCAGTTGCCCTCGGACCTGGACACCGCGATGCGCGAGGCGCAGGGTCAGGGCCGCACGGCCATTGCCGTGGGGTGGGACGGACAGGCGCGCGCCGTGCTGGTGGTGGCCGACGCGGTGAAGCCCACCTCAAAGGAGGCGATCGAGCAGCTGCGCACCCTCGGCCTTGAGCCGATCATGCTGACCGGCGACAACGAGGCGGCAGCGCATGCGATCGCCGAACAGGTTGGCGTACATGAGGTTTACGCGGAGGTACTGCCGCAGGACAAGGTCGACGTCATCAAACGGCTGCAGGACGAGGGTCGGGTGGTGGCCATGGTCGGCGACGGTGTCAACGATGCCGCGGCGCTGGCCCAGGCGGACCTCGGCCTGGCCATGGGGACCGGCACCGACGTGGCGATCGAGGCCAGTGACCTGACCCTGGTCCGCGGTGATCTGCGGGCCGCCGCCGATGCCATCCGGCTGGCCCGGCGCACGCTGGCCACCATCAAGGGGAATCTGTTCTGGGCCTTCGCCTACAACGTCGCGGCGTTGCCGCTGGCAGCGGCCGGACTGCTCAACCCCATGCTTGCCGGTGCGGCGATGGCGTTCTCTTCGGTGTTCGTGGTCAGTAACAGCCTGCGGTTGAGACGTTTCCGATGAAGTGGCTCGCAGCCTTGATGGGGATCGTCCTGTGGGCGGCCGCCTTTGCCGGGCTGGTCCAGATCACGAATCACGATCACCCGGCGCATCTGCCGCACCCGGTCGCTGCGGCAATCGGTGTCGACGGCGGTGAGTTGACGTTCGACCATCCTCATATCGGCGACGATGCCGCTTCGCATATGCCGGACGGATTCACCGCCGCCGTGCTTCCGAGGAATTACCTTGCCGTGGCGGCATTCTCGATGGTTGTTCTCATCGTCGGCTGCGCGGTGCTGTGCGGGTGTGCCGCCGAGCGGGCGCCGCGGGGCCCACCTGACCGTCATCGGATCCCACTCGCCGGGCAAGCACTTCTGCTGCGGATCTGTATCGCACGCCGCTGACAGACAGCGTCTTGACGCTGTCCAGGTCAGTCGCCGCGCTCTGCGCGGTCCGATACAGAATCGACGAATCCATGAACCATGCCCTGTCCACCCGTTCATTCCACGTTCTGCGCCGAAACCGTGGGCCCAACACCATGGTCGGCCACACTCCTACCCTGTGGGTGTCCACTCCGTTCGCCGATCCCGGGCGCGGATTCTGGGCCAAGCTCGAAGGCTTCAACCCCGGCGGGATGAAGGACCGCCCTGCCATGCACATGGTGGAGCAGGCCCGGGCTCGAGGTGACCTGCAACCCGGTGGCCGCATCATCGAATCAACCAGTGGCACATTGGGGCTGGGGCTTGCCTTCGCGGGAACGATCTATCACCATCCGGTGACCCTGGTGACCGATCCGGGCCTGGAGCCCATCATCGAGCGCATGTTGACCGCGTACGGTGCCGAGGTTTCAACCGTCACCGAACCACATCCCACCGGGGGCTGGCAGCAGGCCCGGCGGGACCGGGTGGCCGAACTGCTGGCCGCCGACGACACTGCCTGGTACCCGGACCAATACAACAACCCGGACAACGTCGAGGCCTACCGGCCGCTCGCGTTGGAACTGAACGCCCAGATCGGCCGGGTCGACGTGCTGGTCTGCTCGGTCGGTACGGGCGGGCATTCGGCCGGCGTGGCGCGGGTGCTGCGGGAATTCAACCCGGACCTGCGCCTGATCGGGGTGGACACGATCGGCTCGACCATCTTCGGGCAGCCTGCCGCAACCCGCGTCATGCGCGGCCTCGGCTCGAGCATCTATCCCCGCAATGTGGACTACGGCGCGTTCGACGAGGTCCACTGGGTGGCTCCGGCCGACGCGGTGTGGGCTGCCCGGACGCTGGCGTCGACGTACTACGCCAGCGGGGGATGGAGCGTCGGGGCAGTCGGTCTGGTGGCCGGCTGGGCGGCGCGAAACCATCCGCCGGCCACCACGATCGCTGCGGTGTTCCCCGACGGTCCGCAGCGGTACTTCGACACGGTGTACAACGACGACTACTGCCGCGATCTCGGCCTGCTCGATCACCAACCGGCCGATGAACCCGAGACGATCGACACTCCAGGCGATCGCGTGGTGCAGTCCTGGACCCGCTGCGAGACGGTCACCGACCCGACGGCGGTGGCGCAGTGAGGGGACTCATCACACAGTTCCGCAGTTTCGACCTGCCGAGTCGGCTGTTGATGGTCAACCAGTTCGGCATCAACCTGGGCTTCTACATGCTCATGCCGTACCTGGCCGGTTATCTGGCCGGGCCGCTCGGCCTGGCCGCGTGGGCGGTGGGGCTGGTGCTGGGCGTGCGGAATTTCTCTCAGCAGGGCATGTTCATCGTCGGCGGCACGCTGGCCGACCGGCTGGGATACAAGCCGCTGATCGTCGCGGGGTGTCTGTTGCGCACCGGGGGGTTCGGGCTGCTCGTCGTCGCGGACTCGCTGCCGGCGATGCTCATCGCCTCGGCGGCAACAGGTTTCGCCGGAGCCCTGTTCAACCCCGCCGTGCGGGCGTATTTGGCCGCCGACGCCGGTGACCGGCGGGTCGAGGCCTTCGCCACCTTCAACGTGTTCTACCAGGCCGGAATCCTCTTGGGTCCGCTGGCCGGAATGGCGTTGCTGGCCTTCGATTTCCGGGTGACGGCCGGGGTTGCGGCCGGGGTGTTCGCGGTGCTGACCGTGGCTCAGTTGCTGGCCCTGCCGCGGCACCGTGCCGCGCCTGTAGAGCAGCGGAGTTCGGTGTGGGAGGACTGGCGCAGCGTCGTCGCCAACCGCGGGTTCGTGATGTTCGCAGTGGCGATGATCGGCTCTTACGTGCTGTCGTTCCAGGTGTATCTGGCATTGCCGCTGCAGGCGGCGCAGCTTCGCCCCGGAAACGAGACCGCACTGGTGGCAGCCATATTCGTGGTATCAGGTCTGATCGCGGTGGGTGGCCAGTTACGGATCACGCGGTGGTTCGCCGACCGCTGGGGGCCGCGGCGCAGCCTGGTGGTGGGCCTGCTGGTGCTGGCGGCGGCCTTCGTTCCGATGGCGGTGGTGCCCGACGGTGACCGGTTCGGGCCGGCCGCTGCGGTGGCGGCACTGCTCGTCTCGTCGGCGCTGCTGGCGCTGGGCTCGGCCGCGGTGTTCCCGTTCGAGATGGACACCGTCGTGGCGCTGTCGGGCGATCGACTGGTCGCCACCCACTACGGGTTCTACAACACCGTTGTCGGCGTCGGGATCCTGCTGGGCAACCTGGCCACCGGTTCGCTGATCGGCGCCGCGCGCGCCGCGGACCTGGCCGAGCTGGTGTGGCTGGGCCTCACAGCGATCGGGCTGGTGTCCGCGGCGGCGCTCTACGCGTTGACGAGGGACGGCGGGAGGCTGGCGCCCGCGTCGCTCACTGCATCGGAACGGTGACGCCCTCCGAAGGCTGCACGATCACAAATCCGTTGCCGTGGAACGAGACCTGCACGGCCTCGCCGGAGCCCCGGCCGATCAGCGCACCTGCCTTGAAACTCGTCTTGAGCTGAGTCTGAAGGTGTGCCGACCAGGCCACCACGGCATTGGTGTCGGCGTAGGTCGGGGCTTCGGCGGCGTCGAGCACGACCGGTGGGCCGTCGGTGGTCAGCGCCACCCATCCGGTGCCGCGCAGTGTGGTGTTGAACAGGCCGCCGGTGGCGATGCTGCCGCCGCGGACCCGTTCGATGTTCCAGTCCAGGCTCGACGAGAAGGCCAGCACGTTCTTGCCGCTGATCGACAGACCCGAGTTGGACAGCTGCAGCAGGTGTACGTCGAAACCTTGATCGGCCAGGAACACATCGCCGGAGCCCTGGCAGCGCATCAGCGGAAGGCCTTCACCGGTCAGGGCCTTCTTGATGAACTTCGATGCGCCGCCGCCTTCGAAGGCGAAGTCGACGTTGCCCTGGTAGGCGACCATCGAGCCCTGCCGGGCCATGAACGGGTCACCCAGACGGACCCGCAGCATCTTGCGGTTCTGGTTGGCGATCGGCGTCGCCTCTTTCTCGCTGAACCGGCCGTCGACGAGTTCGCCGCTGATGCCGGCGAACCCGCCACCCTGGGGCTGCTGGGCCTGAACCTGTGCCTGCTGCGGCTGCGGTTGCTGGGCCTGCTGTTGCTGCGGCGCTGCTCCCATCGGCGCGCGGCCGGCCTGGCCCTGATGGGATACCTGATCGGTCCAGGATTGTCCGTCCCACCACCGGTATTCGTAGCGGCCCTCGGGATCAGGCAGCCAACCGGGTTGCGGGGTTCCGTTCACAGTCATCGCCTCAGGCTACAGATGGAGCACCGCTCTGAGCGGTGTCGCTACGAACGGGGCCAACCCCTGGCATTCTGGTGCCATGGCAAAGGAAATCGACCCGCTCCGTGCCCAGGGTGCGCTCGCGGTCTTGAAGCAGCACCCCGGCATGGTGCTGTTCGCGGTGTCACCGGTGATCATCGTGCTGGGCGCCGTGTGGTGGATCGCCGGCCCGGGCTGGGCGGGGTTGCTGCTGGTCGCCCTGGTGCTGGCGGGTGGAGCCGCACTGCTGCTCAAGCGCAACTAGACCGGAAAACCAACAATTGGCGTTCGCCGGTGGTGAACGCCGTCCCACCAGCGGTGTAACGGTGTAATCATGTAATCATGACTAAACACCAACACCATCGCCGGTCTGCGGATGAGGCCGCCGAGTGGTTCGCGGGCCGACTGCCCGACACCTGGTTCACCGGCGATCCGACCGTGATCGTCGACCGTGAAGAGATCACCGTCATCGGCCGGCTTCCTGATCCGGACGAAGCCGAGACCAAAGCCCGGGCCTCCGGGCGGGCCTCGCGGTTCCGGGAGGAGACGCGCAGTGAGCGCATGCGCATCGCCGACGAGGCGCAGGGCCGTTTCGACCGGAAGGTCTCCTGGGGCGTGGAAATAGGCACCCAGGTGGGCGACGGCGACGAAGTGGAGCGAATCTTGTTCACGCACATCGCCGTACCGGTGATGACGCGGCTCAAGCAGCCCGAGCGTCAGGTACTCGACACCCTGGTCGATGCCGGTGTGGCGCGGTCCCGCTCGGACGCGCTGGCCTGGTCTGTGCGCCTGGTCGGTCAGCACACCGAGGAGTGGCTGGACAAGCTGCGTGACGCCATGAAGGCGGTCGACGATCTACGTGCCGAGGGTCCCGGCGCCTAGAGTCGCTCGACTCCCACGTAAACCGAGCCCAGTGCCGAGGTCTGCGACAGCGGATCTATCGATGTCCGGTCGGCCAGCAGGTTGCGGTTGACCCCGTAGGTGTCCGGCGGGCCGCCATGAGTGGGGTCGAATACCCCTGAGCCCCAACCATGATCGAGCACGACGACCCCGCGACGCGGCCGGTCGCTGAGGGCTGCGGTCACCTCCAGCCGTCCGGTCGGTGAGAACACCCGAACCCGGTCGCCTGACGCAATGCCCAGCGCGGCGGCGTCCTCCGGGTGCAGCAGTACCTCGTTTCCCTTGCCGTCCGGATGCAGGCCGGGCAGTTCGTTCAGCCACGAATTCATCGAATGCCGTCGGCGCCGGTTGCCCAGCAGGAACGGGAACTCCTCCGGTGCTTCGGGATCCGGCGTGGCGAGCAGTTCACGGGTTCGTGCCACGAACTCGGCGGGAGCCGCATGAACCTTGTGGTCCGGGGTGCGCAACGCCTCGCGGAAGCGGCCGAACTGCCGTGGGCCGAGCACCAGGCCGTGCGGATGGGCTTTGAGCTCGCGCCAGGTGAGCTTGTGCCCGTCGACCTTGCGCGAGGTCAGGATGATCAGCCGGTCCAGCCAGTGCGGCCCGAAGGCCAACCCGGGCCGTCGGGTTCGCTCCGCCAGCCGGCGGGTCGCGCGGATGAACCCGTTGAAGCCCTTGGCACCGAACAGCGGGCGGCGCATCGCCAGCGCCAGATCGGTGAATACCCGCCACTCCTCGCGGGCGCCGGCCGGTGGTTCGACGGCCTTCCCGCCGTACTGCACGTACGGCTCGTCGTGCATACCGCTGGTGAAGGCCAGCAGATCGTCGCGTTCGAGCCAGTGCGCCGCGGGCAGCAGCCAGTGCGCGTGCCGGTGGCTCTCGCGCTGCACCAGATCGATGGCCACGAGCAGGTCGAGCCGGCCCAGGGCCTCGTCGAGCCTGGCCCCGTCGGGCCCCGAGATCACCGGGTTGCCGGAATTGATCAGCAGGGCACGGATCTGGCCGCGACCCGGCGTGGTGATCTCGTCGGGCAGCTCGGCCAACGCGTGGGCCCCGGCGACCAGCTCACGCCCCGCCACCCGGCTGGTGTGCGGGCGGGTGGCCGCCAAACCCGCCAGCCGCAGCGTGTCGACGTAGCCCGGCTCGAAGCGACGACCACCCGGACGGTCCATCCGCCCGGTGATCAGATTGAGCACATGCCCGAGCCATTCCGCCACGGTGCCGGCGGCGTGGAGCGAGACCCCGGTGCGCGTGATGGCCATCGCCCCTGGCGCCGAGGCGAATTCGCGAGCCACCCGCTCGATCACGTCACGAGCGACGTCGCAGCGTGCCGCCAGGTCGTCGAGGTCGGCTCCGGCGGTCAGCGCACGTAGGTCCGCCACCCCGACGGCCAGCTCGGCACAGTCGGTGCGGTGCTCGCGACCCTCGTCGAGGATCACCTTGACCATCGCCAGCAGCAGCGCCCAATCCGTACCGGGGCGCACGGGCAGATGGAGGTCGGCGGACTGCGCGCTCTCGGTGCGGATCGGGTCCACCACGACGATGCGGGCGCCCCGCTTCTGGCGGGCCAGTGCCCGGCGCCAGCCGCCCGGCACCGATTCCACCCAGTTCCACGCGCTCACAGCCGGATTCGCGCCGATGATCAGGAAGTAGTCGCAGTTGTCGACATCGGAGACGGGCACCATCAATGGCGAGCCGTACATGGCTTCGGCCACCACGTGCAGCGCGTTCTGGTCCACCGAGCCGACCGCGTAGCGGTTGTACGTGCCGACGGCGTCCAACCAGGCATTCATGAATACGAGGTTCGAGGACGAGTAGCCGGCCGGATTGCCGTAGTAGGCGGCCACCGCATCCGGGCCCCCGGCGTCGATGATCCGGTTCATGCGCTGGGCGATGTCGCTGATCGCCTCGTCCCAGCTCGCCTCGACGTAGCCGTCACCTACCCGGCGCATCGGCGCCACGATGCGCCGCGGGTGCTCCACGACCTGGCCGGCGGTGCGGCCCTTCGCGCAGAAATCACCCCAGGTGTGTGGGTTGAGCTTGTCGGGGCCGATCTTGACGACGCGATTGTCCTCGACCGTCACTTCGAGGCCGCAGGAGGCCAGGCAGTACCGGCAGAACGTGTGCACGGTACGGGTCGTCATTACAGTGACACTACAATTTGTAATGGAATTGTGGTGCTAAACCTGCGTCATCTCCCAGTACCGACCGTGCCGCGACATGAGCTCTTCGTGGGTGCCGCGCTCGATGATCCGGCCGGCGTCCATCACCAGGATCAGGTCGGCATCCCGGATGGTCGAAAGCCGGTGGGCGATGATGAAACACGTCCGGTCCCGGCGCAATTCGGCCATCGCCTGCTGGATCAGGAGTTCGGTGCGGGTGTCCACCGCGCTGGTGGCCTCGTCGAGTACGAGCACCTTCGGCCGGGCCAGCACCGCGCGGGCGATCGTGATCAGCTGCTTCTCACCGGCGCTGATGGCACCGCCGTCATCGTCGACCCGGGTGTCGTATCCGTTCGGCAGGGTGTGCACGAACCGGTCCACGTAGGCTGCCCTGGCCGCCTCGATCACCTCGTCCTCGGACGCGTCGGGCCGGCCGTAGGCGATGTTGTCGTAGATGGTGCCGCCGAACAACCAGGTGTCCTGCAGCACCATGCCGATCGAGGACCGAAGCGATTGCCGGCTCACCGTCGAGATGTCCACACCGTCGATCAGGATCCGGCCGGAATCGACGTCGTAGAACCTCATCAGCAGGTTCACGCACGTGGTCTTGCCCGCGCCGGTGGGGCCGACGATCGCCACGGTGCGGCCCGGCTCGGCCACCAGTGAGAGGTCCTCGATCACCGGGGTGTCCGGCAGGTAGCCGAAGTTCACGCGCTCGAATTCGACCCGGCCGCTGCGGATCTCGAGGGCGCTGACCGGTTCGGAGGACTGTTCGTCGGCGTCGAGCAGTTCGAAGACCCGTTCGGCGCTGGCGATTCCGGACTGCAGCGTGTTGTACATCCCGGCTACCTGGCCCAGCGGTTGGTTGAACTGCCGCACGTACTGGATGAACGCCTGGATGCTGCCCAGCGTGATCTGTCCGGTCGCCACCTGCAACCCGCCCACCACGGCGACGGCCACGTAGCTGAGGTTGCCGATGAACATCGTCGTCGGTCCCACGAGTCCAGAGAAGAACTGCGCCCCGATGCTGGACCGGTAGACCTCGTCGTTGAGTTCGTCGAACTTCCGCTGGGCGGCCTCCCGGTGTCCGAAGGTCTTGACGATCGTGAAACCGCTGTAGGTCTCCTCGATGTGGGCCGCGAGCCGGCCGGTGTTGCGCCACTGCGCCACGAACAACGGTTGCGACCGACGGGTGATCCAGCGGATCGCCCACAGCGCCAGCGGCACGGTGACGACGGTGAGCAGGGTCAGCAGTGGCGAGATGGTCAGCATCATCACCAGCACCGCGAACACGGTCAGCACCGAAGTCAGTAGTTGGCTGATGGTCATCGACACCGAGCTCTGCATGTTGTCGATGTCGTTGGTGACCCGGCTGAGCACCTCGCCACGCTGCCGGGAATCGAAGTAGGACAGTGGAAGTCGGTGCAGCTTGTCCTCGACGTCGGCCCGCAGCGCCACCATGGTGCGCTGCACCGTGATGTTGAGCAACTGCGCCTGCAGCCAGACCAGCACCGCGGCAAGCAGATACAGGCCCAGCGCCAGGGCCAGGGTGCGGGCCACCGCGGCAAAGTCCACCCCGTGGCCGGGAACCACGTTCATTCCCGACAGGAGGTCGGCGAACGTCGTGTCGCCGCGGGCCCGGGCGGCCGCTACGGCCTGCTCCTTGGTCAGGCCCGCAGGTAGTCCGCGACCGATCACACCGTTGAACAGCAGATCGGTGGCGTGCCCGAGAATCCGGGGGCCGATCACGCCGATCGCGATGCCACCCATTCCGAGCAACACCACCGAGATCGCCAGGCCACGTTGCGGCACCAGGCGCCTGAGCAGCCGAAGGGCCGATCCGCGGAAGTCGCGAGTGCGCGCGACCGGTGCGACAGGCGTGCCCGAGCGGCGCAGCACGTGGCCGGTCATCGCGGATCTCCGGCAGTGATGGCCTGCGACGCCGCGAATTCGGCGTAGGTGGGGCAGTCGGCGAGCAACGACTCGTGCGTGCCGATGCCGACGATGCGGCCGTCCTCGACCACCACCACCTGGTCGGCCTCGATCACCGTCGAGATCCGTTGCGACACGATGACCACGGTGGCGTCGGCCGACACCTCACGCAGCGCGGTGCGTACCCGGGCATCGGTGTGCACATCGAGGGCTGACAGCGCATCGTCGAACAGGTAGATCGCGGGCCTGCGGATCACCGCACGTGCGATCGCCAGCCGTTGGCGCTGCCCGCCCGAGAAATTGATGCCGCCCTGGGCCACCAAGCGGTCCAGCCCCTCGGGGTGGGCCGCCACGAAGTCGTCGGCCGCCGCGATCCGCAGCGCCTCCCACATCTGTTCGTCGGTGAGTTCCTGTCCGGGCGCAGCGCCGTAGCGCAGATTCTCGGCAATGGTTCCGGAGAACAGATAGCCGCGTTGGGGGACCAGACCGATCGACGACCACAGCTGTTCGAGGCCCAGTTCACGCACGTCGACGCCGTCGACGCGGACCGCGCCCGAGGTGACGTCGTAGAACCTGCAGATCATGGCAAGCAGGGTGGATTTGCCGGATCCGGTGGATCCGACGACAGCGGTGGTGGTCCCGCGCTCCACGCGCATCGAGACCTGCTGCAGCACCGGGCGATCGGCGCCGGGATAGCTGAATGACGCGTCGTGGAACTCGATCTCGCCGGCTATGGACACCGGTCGGACCGGGTCGGGTGGGCTGGTGATCTGAGGCCGGGTGCCCAGCACACCGCTGACCCGCTCGGCGCAGACCGACGCGCGCGGAAGCATCACTGCCAGGACCGTCGCCATCAGCACGGCCATCAGAATCTGCATGAAGTAGGCCAGGAACGCGATCAGCGAGCCCACCTGCATGTGGCCGGAGTCGATGCGCAGTCCGCCGAACCAGATCAGCGCAACGCTGGAGACGTTGATCACCAGGGTGGTGGCGGGCAGCATCAGTGCCTGCCACCGACCGGCCTCCAGCGCGGTGGCCGACAGGGACTCGTTGGCGTCGGCGAAGCGGCGCTGCTCGAAGGGTTCGCGCGCAAACGCGCGGATCACCCGGATGCCGGACAGTTGGTCGCGCATCACCCGATTGATGCCGTCGATCAGTCGCTGCATGCGACGGAAGATCGGCATCAGGTGGGTGATGATCCAGAAATTCGCCAGGGCCAGTACCGGAACACTGACCAGGAGCAGCCACGACAGTCCGGCGTCCTGGTGCAGCGCCATCAGGATTCCGCCGATCGACATGATCGGGGCGGTGATGAGGATGGTGGCGGTCATCTGCAGCAGCTGCTGGATCTGGCCGACGTCGTTGGTGGTCCGGGTCAGCAGCGACGGGGCGCCGAAGCGGCCGGTCTCCTCGGCCGAGAACGTGGTGACGTGGTGAAAGATCGCCGAACGCAGGTCGCGGCCGAAACTCATGGCCGCGCGCGATCCGAAGAACACCGCACCGATCGCGCATGCCACCTGCAGACCGGTGACACCGAGCATCACCCCGCCGAGTTCGACGATGCGCCCGGTGTCGCCCTTGGCCACGCCGTCGTCGATGATCGCGGCGTTGACCGTCGGCAGATAGAGCGACGCCAGGGTGCTGATCACCTGAAGCGCCGCGACGATGGCGAGCAGCCGCCGGTACGGCCGCACATACTGTCGCAGCAGCGCCCAGAGCATCTGGCTACTCTTGCACACCGGCCGCTGTGGGTCGTGTCCAGCCGCTGCCGTGTCCGGCTCGGTGAAAGTCCAGGTCAGTCGGTATGCCGGTGTGGGGCATAGGTGTTACAGCTACAGTGCATGGCGTGACGGTCCGCACGGCCACCAAGCCACTACTCCGCAATGCCAGAGCCTTGGCGGTATTGGCTGCGGCAATGGTCCCGGTGTTCGCCGGGTGCTCGACTGACGAGCCCGCGACACCCCAGGTTCCGCAGAGCGAGTCGCCGAGTGCCGGTGGCACGGGTCAGCACGGCCCCCACTTTCCGCACTGCGGCGGCGTGACCGACCAGACGGTGACGGAGTTGACCCAGGTCCAGGGGCTGGTCAACACCGCGACCAATTCCTCGGGCTGCCAGTGGTTGCAGGGTGGCAGCATCCTGGGACCCCACTTCTCCTTCACCTGGTTCCGGGGCAGCCCGATCGGCCGGGAACGTAAGACGGAGGAGCTGTCGCGGACCAGCGTGGAGGACATCAACATCGAGGGTCACGGCGGCTTCATCGCGGTCGGGGAGAACCCGCTCAAGGCCGGCGACGTCAACCTGTGTGAGATCGGCATCCAGTTCGACGACGATTTCATCGAGTGGTCCGTGAGCTTCGACCAGAAGCCCTATCCCGATCCGTGCGAGGTCGCCAAGGAGCTGACCCGCCAGTCGATTGTGAATTCCAAATGATGACGCGACGTGGGGCTGCCGGAGCGCTCGCTGTGCTGGCCGTGTTCGCCGGGCTGACCGGGTGCACGCGCACCGTGGACGGCGCCGCAGCCAAGGAAGGGTCCAGTGGCGGCCCCAGTAACAACAAGTCCGAGAAGACCTACCCCAACCTGCTCAAGGAATGCGACGTCCTGACCACGGACATCCTGGCCAAGACGGTGGGTGCCGACCCGCTCGACATCCAGAGCACCTTCGTCGGCGCGGTGTGTCGCTGGCAGGCGGCCAATCCGGCCGGCCTCGTCGACATCACCCGGTTCTGGTACGAGCAGGGCAGCCTGGACAACGAGCGTCAGACGGCCGAGAAGCTGCAGTACGCGATCGAACAGCGTCGGATCGCCGGTGTCGATTCGATCGTCATGAAGCCCAACGGGCTCAACGGGGCCTGCGGTGTCGCCAGTGACGCGGCAGGCGTGGTCGGCTGGTGGGTCAATCCGCAGGCGCCCGGGATCGATGCCTGCCCGATGGCCATCAAGCTGATGGAGTTGACGCTGGCCACCAACTCCTAGCGGGGTACGTGGAAGCGCACCAGTGTCGCGCCGCCGAGCGCGAGCTGGTCCCAGGGGTCGCTGGTCCGCAGCACCGCGATGGCCGATGTCGGGAACTTCAGCGAAATGCTCTCCGCCGCAGTGCGGTTGGAACCGTCTGCCAGGCCCAGGGCAACGGCGGACATGGCCGGCTCGTGCCCGATCACCAGGACCGTCGAGGGCTCGGTGCCGAAACGTGACGCGACACCGTTGATCTCGTCGATGACGGTGCCCGGCCTGGCGTCGTAGATGCGCTCGGCGTATTGCACGGGCGCCTCGATGCCGGTGCGTTCCAAGGTCTGACGGGTCCGGGTGGCCGTCGAGCAGAGCACCGCGTCCACCTCGGCGAAGTTGGCCCGGATCCAGTCCCCGGCCAGCCCGGCCTCCCTGATGCCGCGCGCCGCCAGCGGGCGGTCGTGGTCGGTGACGCCCTCGGGATAGTCCGACTTGGCGTGGCGCATCAGCAGCAGGGTTCTGATCGGACTGATCGGGTCGGCCATTCCAACCAGGTTAGGCCATGCCGCCGCAGGTCCCCGGACTTGTCGGCTGCCAGTCCTACACTCGCCTTGCTCGGAAGATGAACCCACGGGGATCAACACAGGAAGGACGGGGCCGATGCGTTTTCTGCATACCGCCGACTGGCAGCTCGGCATGACCCGGCACTTCCTGAACGGTGAGGCCCAGCCCCGTTACTCGGCGTCGCGCAGGGAGGCCGTCGCGGCCCTCGGCCCGGTGGCAGCGGCCTCGGGTGCGGAGTTCGTCGTGGTGTCCGGTGACGTCTTCGAGCACAACCAGTTGGCCCCGCGCGAAGTCAGCCTGTCGCTGGAGGCCATGCGTGGCATCGGGGTGCCGGTCTATCTGCTGCCGGGCAACCACGATCCGCTCGATGCCGCCTCGGTCTACACCAGTGCGCTGTTCACCGCGGAATGCCCGGACAACGTCGTGGTCCTCGACCGCGCGGGTGTGCACGAGGTGCGGCCCGGTCTGCAGATCGTGGCCGCTCCGTGGCGGTCCAAGGCGCCCACTTCGGATCTCGTCGGCGACGTGCTGGCGGACCTGCCCGCCGACGGCACCACCCGGGTCGTGGTGGGCCACGGCGGCGTCGACATCCTGGATCCGGACAAGGACAAGCCGTCGCTGATCCGGCTCGCCGCCGTCGAGTCGGCGTTGGCGCGCGGTGCCGTGCACTATGTGGCGTTGGGGGACAAGCACTCCCGCACCGAGGTCGGTTCGACGGGCCGGGTCTGGTACTCGGGTTCACCCGAAGTGACCAACTACGACGACATCGAATCGGACCCGGGGCATGTCCTGGTGGTCGACATCGACGAGGCCGCCCCGCACCGTCCGGCGCGGGTGGAGTCCGAACGGGTGGGCCGGTGGCGCTTCGTCACGCTGCGCCGTGAGGTGGACACCGACCGCGACGTGGCCGACCTGGATCTGAACCTGGATCTGTTGGCGGACAAGGAACGCACCGTGGTGCGTCTCGCGTTGACGGGCTCACTGACCGTGACCGACAAGGCCGCACTCGACGCCTGTCTCGACAAGTACGCCCGATTGTTCGCCGCCCTCACCGAGTGGGAGCGGCACACCGAGATCGCGGTGTTGCCTGCCGACGGCGAATTCGACGACCTGGGTATCGGTGGTTTCGCGGCGGCCGCTGTGGACGAGTTGGTGGCCACCGCCCGTACCGAAGGAGCCGGGGCCGACGACGCCAGGGCGGCGCTGGGGCTGCTGCTGCGCCTGGTCGACCGTGGGAGTGCGGCATGAAACTGCACCGCCTGGTCGTGACCAACTACCGCGGCGTCACCCACCGCGAGATCGAATTCCCCGATCACGGTGTGGTGGTGGTCAGCGGCGCCAACGAGATCGGCAAGTCCTCGATGATCGAGGCACTGGATCTGCTGCTCGAGGCCAAAGACCGCTCGGGCAAGAAGGAAGTCAAGCAGGTCAAGCCGACGCATGCCGATGTCGGCGCCGAGGTGATGGCCGAAATCTCCACCGGTCCTTACCGTTTCATGTACCGCAAGCGCTTTCACAAGCGTGCCGAGACCCAGCTGACCGTGCTGGCGCCGGTGCGCGAGCAGCTCAGCGGGGACGAGGCGCACGAGCGGGTGCTGACCATGCTCGCCGAGACCGTGGACACCAGCCTGTGGCAGGCCCAGCGGGTCCTGCAATCCAGTTCGACCGCACCGGTCGACCTCTCGGGCTCGGACGCGCTGGCCCGGGCCCTGGACGTGGCCGCCGGTGAGGCGGTCGCACTATCCGGGGACGAGCCGTTGCTGGTCGAACGCATCGACGCGGAGTATCTGCGCTACTTCACCGCCACCGGCCGGCCCACCGGTGAGTGGGCGGCGGTGACCAAGCGGCTGGCCGCCGCCGAGGGCGAGGTGGCGCAATGTGCCGCGGCGGTGGCGGAGGTCGACGACGCGGTGCGTCGGCATGCCGAGCTCAGCGCCGAGGTCACCGGACTGGCCGGTGAGCGCGAAGTGGCCCACGCCGCCCTGGCCGCGGCGCGCAAGGACGCCGAGGCGGTTGCCGCACTGGTGCAACGGCTCAAAGAGGCCGCGGTGGTGGCCGAGGCTGCCCGGGTTGCGCAGGCCGCCGCGACCGCTGCCCTCACCGAACGCCGACGGCTGCGCGCCGATCTCGACGAGCGGGCCACCACCATCACCGAACTGCAGGCTGCGCTCGGTGTGGCCGACGGTGAGTCCACCACCGCCCGTGAGGTTCACGAGGCCGCCGAGGCCGTGGCCGAACAGGCTCGGCTGGTAGCCCAGGAGCACGAAGCCAGGGTGGAGTCCGCCCGCACCACCCTCACGCAGATGACCGACCGCGACGAGGCCGACCGGTTGGCGGCCCGGCTGAGCAGGATCGACGCCGGCGTGCGTGAGCTCGACCGGAACAACCGCGACCTAGCGGGGATCACGCTCGACGACGCGGGGATGCGGGCCATCGAGGCCGCCGCGGTGGCGGTGGAACGTGCTGCGGGGCAGGCCGAACTCGCTTCGGCGCGCATCGAACTCGTCGCCGTCGAGAACCTCGATGTCCGAGTGGACACGGCCGGGGTTGCTCTCGAGGCCGGTACCCCATGGTCGGTCAACACCACCGCCGAGACCGAGATCGCCGTGCCCGGTGTGCTCACCGTCCGCGTGGTGCCGGGCACGCCGGCCGCGCAGACACAGGCCCGTCTCGACGAGGCACAGAACGTGTTGACGGCTGCGCTGGCCGCGGCCGGGGTCGACGACGTGGAAGCCGCGCGGGCCCTCGACACCCGGCGCCGGGAACTGGTCGGCAGCCGGGATCGGTTGCGCGCCACCGTCGAAGCGCTGACGGGCGATGACCAGTTGGCGGATCTGCGGGCCCGACTGGCGCAACTGCGGGCCGGACAGCCCGACGAGGCCGGGTTGTTCGAGCTGGCCGGGCCCACCGATATCGCCACCGCCCGAAGCGAACTCGATACCGCGGTGAAGGCGCACCGTCAGGCGGTGGCCGACAGTGAGACCAGTCGCAAGGTGATCGCCGCGGCGGCCCAGAAGCTCACGGAGAAGTCGACCCGCTGCAGCGTGCTGCGCGAGAAGCTCACCACGGCGCAGGCCGAGCTGACCGTGGCCGGTGGCCGGTTGGAGGTCCAGCGTGCGCAGGCCGGCGACGATGAGTTGGCGGTCAAGGCTCAGACGACTGAGGAGGAAGCGACCGCCACAGCAGGCCACGCGACAGCGTTGCGTACCGAATTGTCGGCCACCGCACCGGATTCGGTGAAGGCCGCACTCGATGAGGCGGTTCGTCGCGCGGAGGCGCTGGACGCTCGACACGGGGCGGCGGCCGATGCGCTGCGGGAGTTGGCCGCGCAACTCAAGGTCTACGGCACCCAGGGACGCAAGGGGCATCTCGACGCTGCCGAGACCGAACGCGAGCACGCCCACGCCGAATACCTCCGGGTGCATCGCCGGGCCCGGGCGGCCGAGACGCTGCGGACCGTGATGGCGCGCCACCGCGATGCCACCCGTCAGCGCTACGCCGATCCGTTCCGTCTCGAGGTGCAGCGGCTGGGCCGGCTCGTCTTCGGTGAGGATTTCGAGGTCGACGTCGACAGCGACCTCAACATCCGGACCCGCACGCTGTCCGGGCGCACGGTGCCGTACGAATCGCTGTCGGGCGGCGCCAAGGAGCAATTGGCGATTGTCGCGCGGCTGGCCGGCGCGGCGATGGTGGCCAAGGAAGACAGCGTGCCCGTCGTCATCGACGACGCCCTCGGATTCACCGATCCGGACCGGCTGACCAAGATGGGGGCGGTATTCGACGCCGTCGGCGGAGACGGACAGGTCATCGTGCTCACCTGCAGCCCGGAGCGTTATGCGAGCATCCAGGGCGCGCACCACATCGCCTTGACGGTTTAGAAATCGGCTACCTGGACTCGCCGTTTACTACTCCTGGGTCGCGATTTCGTCCGAGCACGACCCAGGAGTAGAAAACGATGCGCAAGCCTTCCCAGTGGCCCGCCACGCACGGGATCAGAAGTAGGCGTTGGACGGAAGGGGCGTGCCGTGCAACAGGTTCTGACCGATCACCTGGGCCTTGTAGGCCACCGGGTTGTGCAGGGTGATGGTGCGGATGTTGCGCCAGTGCCGGTCCAGGTTGCGCTGCCGGGAGGCCGCACTGGCGCCGCCGAGTTCCAGCAGTCGGGTGGCGGCCTCGGGTGCGACGTCGTCGAGGTGCACTTTCACTTTGGCGACCTTGAGCTGAGCTTCCGCCGCGAGCCGCAGGTCGGGCACCCCGTCGACGGCAGAATCCGTCGCGGCACCGATCGCCGCCGCCGCGTCCAGCACGGCAGCCCGCGCGACGTAGGCCGTGCTGGCCAGGACCCCGAGTTGCCGCTGCAGCAGAGGATCATCGGTGGGCCGCTCGGTGACGGCATGGCTGAAGTTGCGCTCGCGGGAGCGCAGCAGCGCCACGCCGTCGTCTACGACATTGGCCAGGATTCCGGCCACCACCGCATGGATGAACAACTGCAGTGAGGCGTACTGCACGGTCGGAACAGGTTCGGCGTCATACGGGGTATCGGAAAGGATCTCGTCGGCAGCGACCGTGACATCGGTGAACGTCGTGGTGCCGGTTCCGGTGCGGCGCTGGCCGAAACCGTCCCAGTCGTCGACGAGCCGCACGCCTTCGCGGTCGGCGGGAACCAGGACGGTGGCCACCGAGTCGTGGTCGGTGGTGGCGGTCACGGTCAGATAGTCCGAGAACAGGGTGCCCGTGCTGTAGTACTTCTCGCCGGTCAGCCGGAAGGCACCCGGATTCGCCCCGTCGGCCAGCAGCCGGGTGTTGAACACCAGGCTGCCCACGGCCAATGAGCCCTTCTCACTGAATGCGTTACCGAAGATCTTGCCCTCGGCGATCTTGCCCAGCCAGTGCGCCGACACCGGATCCTCGGCATTGCGCAGGCGCTCCTCGGTGAACCAGAAGTGCGTCCGGAAAATGTGGGCCACGATGGGGTCGGCCTTGGCCACGTCGATCACCGCGGAAAAGAGCTGCGGCACAGTGAATCCTGAGCCGCCGAGGGACTCGGGCAGGCGCAGGGTGCCGAACCCGGCCCGCTTGAGCGCCGCGACCTGATCGAAAGGGTTCTCGTCGTTCAGGTCGCGGTCCTTGGCGCCTGAGGCGATCGAGGCCAGCAGGTCATCCCATTCCGGGGTTCCGGGCCGGACATGGGTCACGTTCTCGACGGTGGTCATGGCACCGTTGTAGCCGGACCGGCTACCGCTGGGCACGTGTTTGGATCAGCCCGAACCTAAGCCGTTCACCCGCATACCGTAGAGATAGGTGGTCAGGTATTCGTCGATCACCTTGACCCGCACCTCGGGGGTGTCGGGAATGGTGATCAGCAGTGCGTAGAGCCCGGCGAAAAACGATGCGCCGTTGTGCAACACGTCTACCGTGTCCGGGATCTCGCCGGCGTCCCTGGCGCACTGGAGCTCTTCGATCAGTGCCACCAGCACGGGATGGTGTTCCCATTCCTCCGAGGGCGGGCGGGTCGTGGAAAAATGCAGCGCCAGAAAATCTTTGAACAACGGACGGCCCAGCCGCCGCTCCAGCTTCTCCAGCATGCGCACGGATTCGGTGAGGGTGGCGCGAACATCGTGCGGTGCGGCGAAGAGTCGGATGAGCTCGGCGGCCATCCGGGCCTCCTCGCGCTGTTCCAGCTCCACCAGGACGTGTTCCTTGGTGGGGAAGTGGAAGAAGAAGGTGCCGTGGGCGACGCCCGCGGCGGACGCGATCGCGGCGGTGTCGGCAGCGGCCATGCCCCCGCGCTTGAACTCGGCGATCGCGGCCCCGAGTAACCGTTCGCGGGTCTGCTGACCCTTGCGGCTGCGGGGGGTGGCCTGGAGCACGACCTCATGCTACGGCAGAAATAACTGACTGTACTCAGTTCTGGTCTTTCCTTTGAGCACTGGAGCCGCTACGGTTTCGATCAAGAGTTGTTCTGACTGAAGTCAGTATTTGGAGGTCGGCGTGCAGATCCTGGAGCAGGTTCAAGACCTGCCGAAAGCCGGGAACATCAAGGCCCAGTGGGTGAGCCTGTGGACCGGGCCGGCGGTCGGCGCGGTCCTGCTGGTGGCGGCGCTGGCATTCCCCGGCTTCTGGCCACCCATGTCGCCCACCTGGAGCGCGCAGCAGGTTGCCGGTTTCTATGCCGACCACACCGCGTGGATCCGGTTCAGTCAGGTGACGTTCAACCTGTGCGGGATCCTGATCCTGCCGTTCTTCATGGTGATCGTCGTCCAGATGAAGCGGATGAAGACCCAGAGCCATGTGTTCGCCTACTGCTATCTGACTGCCGCGGTCAGCGGTGCCACGATCTTCGCGCTGTCCAACGTCTTCTTCCTGGTGGCCGCGTTTCGCCCGGACCGCAATCCCGAACTGATCATGCTGCTCAACGACCTGGCCTGGATCGTGCTGGTCGCTCCCGTGGGCATGGTGGTGTCGCAGTTCGCCTTGCTGGCGGTGGCGGTCTACTTCGACAACGGGCCCGAACCGGTGTTCCCGCGCTGGGTCGGGCACTATTCGCTGGCCACCGCGGTGGCGATGATCCCGGCTGCGGGTGCTGCGGTCTTCCACACCGGGCCGCTGGCGTGGGACGGCGTGCTGGCCTTCTGGCTGCGCAACGGCGCCTTCGCGGTCTTCGTCATCGTGATGTTCTTCGTGCTGCGCCGCGCGGTACTCAGCCAGGCCGTTCAAGACGGTGTCATCGCGCGGGCGGCGGACCGGTGACACTGCTGACCGAGGCGCCGCCGGGCAAGCCCGACGTGCGGTTGATGACCTGGTTCTTCCCGCTGTGGTACGGCGCCTTCGGGGTCATCATCTGCATCCTGACCCGGGTGACGCCGCCACCGCGCCCCGATGTCACCGCTGCCGACAAGGTGGCGTTCTTCGTCGAGCACGGTCTGACCATCAAGATCGGCTTCTGTCTGCTACTGATCCTGCTCGGCGGGGCGGCGATGACCAACGGATTGGTCGCCTACCAGATCAAGCGCATGTCGGTGGGGTCAGTGTTCGCTTATGGCTACATCGGAGGCATGGGCGTCGGCGCACTGCCCGGCTTCCTGTTGGTGTCGGTGTGCTTTCTCACCGCGGCATTTCGGCCCGACCGTGACCCGGAATTGATCAGCCTGCTCTATGACCTCGGAATGCTTTCCTACAACGGCTCATTGGGCTGTTTCACGGCGGCCTACCTGGTATTCGCGATCGCCATCCTCTACGACAAGAACCAGATCTTCCCGGCGTGGTTCGCCTATGTGACGATCTGGCAGATCATCACCGAGGTGATCGCCACCCAGATGTTCGTGTTCGAGTCCGGGCCGTTCGCCTGGAACGGGTCAATCGCCTTCTGGTGGGCGGTGGTGGTCTTCTCCGTCTGGCTGTCTGCCCTGATCGTGCTGCTCCGGCAGGCCCTCAAGCGTGAGGAAACATGCAGTGACGCAGACTGATCCGCGGCCACAGACCTCGTCGGAGCACCTGCCCGGCGACGGGCACATGTGGGTGATGGTGCTCGGTGACCTGGTCATCTTCGGTGGCTACTTCATCGTCTTCATGATCTACCGCACCATGTATCCGGACGAATTCCTCCGGGCCCAACAGCATCTCGACATCACGATCGGTGTGCTCAACACCGTGATCCTGCTGACCAGTTCCTGGTTGGTGGCCCGTGCGGTGCTGGCCGCGCGCGCCGGGCGGCACGAAGCGGCGATCCGGCTCACCTACGCCGGCGGTGTCGGCGGTCTGATGTTCATGGCCTGCAAGGGTTATGAATGGGTCGTCAAGATCAGGAACGGGCACACCAATTCCGAGATGTTCTACTCGTTCTACTACGTGCTGACGGGTGTGCACCTGATCCATGTCCTGATCGGGCTCATCGTGTTGGGCGTGATCGTGCGGGAGTTGCGCAATCCGTCCCGACGCCGCGCATCGGTCGTGGAGGCGAGCGCCGTCTACTGGCACATGGTCGACCTGCTCTGGGTGATCATCTTCGGCCTGCTGTACGTGGTGAGGTGACGATGACCGACAAGGCTGTGACTCAGACGTGGCTGGTGCTGGTCGCCATCACCGTCGGATCCTGGTGGTTGGCGCCGGCCCAGTACTCGGACGCCCTGCGGGCCAGCGTGCCGATCACCGCGCTGGTGCTTGCGTTGACGCTGATCAAGTCCCGCTTGATCATCCGGCAGTTCATGGAGGTCCGGACCGCGCCACGGTGGCTCAAACTCGCCACCGACGGGTGGCTGGTGGTGCTGTTCGGGGCGGTTTTCACCATCTATCTGATCTGAGCGTCGCGCGGCACAATGGAACGCAATGACGATGAACGCCAAGCGTCGGCGCGTGCACGACAAGCTTGCCGCACTACCGGGAGTGCGGGCCGTGCGACGCCCGGTCAGTCCCGGTTCCGACGAGCTGTTCGACCTGTTCTACGTGCGGGCCGGCCGCAAGTCGGCGCACCCGGTGGTGATCATTCCGGGAGGCCCCGGCGTCGCGTCGATCCAGCCCTACCGTGCGCTGCGCAGACGTGCGACTGCGGCCGGATTCGACGTGATCATGATCGAGCACCGGGGTATCGGGATGTCGCGCCACACCGATGCGGGTGCGGATCTGCCGCCGGCGGCCATCACCGTCGAGCAGGTGGTCGACGACGTCGCCGCGGTGCTCGACGACGCGGGCGTGCACGAGGCGGTGCTGTACGGCACCTCGTACGGGAGTTACATCGCCGCCGGTTTCGGTGTCCGCCATCCGGACCGGGTCGCGGCGATGGTGCTGGACTCGCCGCTGCTGTCCACCGCCGATATCGAAGTGGTACGCAGTGCCGTCCGCGGTCTCCTTTGGGACGGTACGGACCCGGACACTGCGGACCTGGCGCCCAAGGTCCGGCGCCTGGTGGCCGGCGGGGCATTGGCGACCAGAGGAGGAGAACTGGCCGGTCTGCTGTACGGGTTCGGTGGCGCCGCCCTGCTGGACCGCCAACTCGACCTGCTGCTGCGCGGCCGCACGATGGTCTGGTCGGGGCTCGCCCGGCTGAGCCGGCTCTCGACGCGAAAAGCGCCGTACCGCAACGAGGTAGACCTCGTCGGGCGAATCGCCTTCCGCGAACTGAACTATGCCGGCGTGCCCGACGGCCTCCCGCTGGACCCGGCGCTGGAGATGGCCGACATGATCGGCAGCGCCAAGTTCTTCGAACCCTTCGAGGCCGAGCCCTTCGACCTGCTCACCGAGCTACCGGACTTTCACTGGCCCACCGTCGTACTGTCCGGTGGCCGGGACCTGACCACCCCGCCGGCCGTTGCGGAGCACATCGCGGAGCTGGTGCCCGGTGCCGTGCTGGTGTCCATGCCGACGGTGGTGCACAGCGTGATCGACACCAGGGAGCGGGCGGCGTTCGCAGTGATCCGTGCTGTGCGCGACGGTGTGGCCGAACAACTTTCGGCCACTGCCGACGAACTGGATGCCCTGCCCGCTCGTCCGGCCATCCGGGTGGCGGTGTCGGCGATCACCGTGGCCACCGTCGTGGAGTCGGCCGTTCCCACTGCGAGATCGCATGGGACTACTTGAGGAAGCCCACCTTCGTGTAGTCGGTGTCGGCGAGGCCGGGGGCCCCGAAATTGGCCAGGCTGCTGCGCACTGCGACGTTTCCGGGTGACTGGAACAGCGGGAGGCTGAACACCTCGTCGAACAGCATCTTGTCCAGCTCGTTGGCCAGCGTCAGTGCTTTGGCCGGGTCGAGCTCTTCCAGCGTCTGCTCGATCTTGGCGTCGATCTCCGGGCTGCCGATCTTGCCGAAGTTACTGGCCCCGTCCTGCGCATAGATCTGGGTCAGCGAGCTCAGCGGGAAAGCGTCGCCGAGGAAGGCGAACTGGGCAATGTCGAAGTCGCCCTTGATGATGTAGTTGGTGAAGAATCCGGTACCCGGCTTGGTGTCGAGCTTCAGGTTCACCCCGATCTGGCCGAGCATGTTCTGCGCGATCTGGGCCACCTGCCGGGTGCTGCCCGCGTCGTAGAACACGTTGCGGATGACGAGTTCCTTGCCGTCCTTCTCGCGGAACTGCCGTCCTTCAGGCACTTTCCAGCCCAGCGCGTCGAGTTCGGCCTTGGCTTTCTCGGGGTCGAACGCCACCGACGCGGCGTTGTCCTGGTAACCCTGCTGGCCCGCGACGAAGATGTGGTTGTTCAGCGGGACCGGGTTGTCGGTGAGGCCCCGCTGGGTGATGTTGGCAAGTGCCTGACGATCGATGCCCTTGGCGATCGCGCTGCGCAGCGCCGGGTCGGCCAGGATCGAGCCGGGTGCGCCGTTGAAGGTCAGGTGGTACCAGCTGGCCGACGGGGCCCGCCGGATGCTGATCCCCGGGGTCTTTCGGGCGATGGTGAGTTCGTCCAGCGACGCGGTGCCGGTTGCGTCGATGGTGTTGTTCTGCAGCGCCGGGATGCGGGCGGCATCATCGAGCACCAGGTAGGTGATGCTATCCAGCAGCGGCGGGGTGCCCCACCATTTCGGGTTGCGGCTCAACGTGATCCGCTGAGCGCCCCGGTCGATGTTGGTCACCATGAACGGGCCCGCCGACGGGCCGGGCGCTGTGAGTTGAGCCTTGTTGAAGGACTCGGGGGTGGAGGTCATGCTCTTGGGCAGCAGCCGGCCGTTCCCGGCGAACATGCCCTTCCAGTCCGCGTAGGGCTTGGCGAAGGTCATCACGGCCTGGCGGTCGTCGACGCCGCGGGTCACAGTGGCCACCCGCTCGAAGCCGTTGGGCGCGGCAATCACGAACGCCGGGTCCTTGCCGCTGTTGGCCTCGGTCTGGGACTTGATGTCCTCCCAGGTGATCGGTGTGCCGTCGGTCCATACCGCCTTGGGGTTGATCGTGTAGGTGACCACCTGGGGGTTGGTGCCGGTCATCTCGACATTGGTGAAGTAGTCGGTGTTGACCGTGGCCGATCCGTCGGCGGCGATCACGAACGTTCGGGGCATGGTGGGCCTGGTGAGCGCGCCGACGTCGCCGGTGTTGCCGTCGAGGTGCAGCGGGTTGAAGTTCGAGGGGAACTCCGTCAGGGCCAGACGCAGATCGCCGCCCTGGCGCAGGTTCGCGACGTCCTGCGGATTGATGTCGTTGGTGCTGCCGACCTCGGCGTTACCGCCGGCCGACGGGGTCTCCCGATCACCGCCGGAACATCCGGTGAGAGCGAGGCCGGCAACAACGGTGGCGATAGCCAATCGTCGGATGTGGAATCCGTTCATGCCGCCGATGCTAGAGGTACGCGGGCCGCTATGGGGTGAGGACTCGGACAGCGCCGGTTCGACGGTTGCGTTGGGACGGCAGCCGATACCGTGGGACCCGGGTTTTTCGACGGGGGAGGCGCGGCCGTGACGGACACGACTGGCACCGATGTTCGCTGGTCGCCGGCGACGCGAATCGGTTTCCGCTTCGGGTTCTGCTACTTCGGCCTTTTCGGGCTGGCTTGTTTTGTGGGGCTTACTCCGGTGTTGTTGGCGGGCGCCGGGATCCCACTTCCGTGGTCATCGGTGGCAGGCCTGCTTGAGGCGGTGCGCCCGTTGATCGATTGGACCGCATCCGGAGTTCTCGGACTGCGGATCGAGAGCATGCAGGTGGGCAGCGACAGTGCATTCCAGTGGACCGCACTGTTCTTGATGCTGGTGGTCTCCACGGTTGCGATTGTCGTCTGGTCGGTACTTGACCGTCGTCGCGGCAACTACGCGCGGTTGGCCGCCTGGCTCACCTTGTACCTGCGATTCGTGCTGGCCACGGCGATGTTCTATTTCGGGATGGCCAAGGCCATTCCCACCCAGATGCCGTTCGTGCTGAACCGTCTGGTCGAACCCTTCGGCAACTTCAGCCCGCAGGGCGTGTTGTGGTCCCAGGTGAGCATCTCGCAGCCTTACCAGATCGCCCTCGGGTCGGCCGAACTGCTGGCCGGTGTGCTGCTGCTGATCCCGAGGGCGGTGCCGGCGGGCGCGTTGCTGACAGCGATCGACATGACGCAGGTCTTCCTGCTCAACATGACCTACGACATCCGGCTCAAGACCGTGTCGTCGATGCTGCTGCTGATGAGCCTGTTCCTGCTGGCGCCCCACGCCGCGCGGCTGGCGGCGGTGCTGTTCTCGGATCGCGCGGTTCCCGCAGCAAGCATACCGCAGCTGTTTACCTCGGGGCGGGCCAACCGAATCGCGTTGGTGGCCCAGCTATTGGTCGGTGCGATGCTGTTCGGTGTCACCGCAGCGCAGAACTGGCAACAGTGGGCCAGGCCGGTTCCCGAGCTCTACGGCATCTACCGCGTCGACGGCTTCTCGGCCGAGGGCTACCGGCGTGATCCGCTGCTGACCGACGAATTGCAGTGGCGTCGAGTGGTTTTCGACCGTTCGGTCAACATTGCCGATCCGATGCGGCTGACCATCCAGCACATGGACGACTCGTTCGAGGAATACGGTGGCACGATCGATGCGAGCCGGCACTTCATCGACCTGAATCACTACATCGAGTTGGGAACCGCCAGGCAGACGCCGGTGCGGGTGCGCCTGACCTACTGGTGGCCGGGCCCCGACCGCTTGGTGATCGACGCCGACGACTACGCCGGGCACCGCATCCACGCCTGGTGCACCAAGGTGGATCCGAACTCGTTTCCGTTGGTGGAGAGGGGTTTCAGTTGGGTCCGCGAGACTCCGTACAACAGGTGAACTCAGTCGACCGGCTTTGGTTGCGGAACCGCGGCCAGCAATTTGCGGGTGTATGCGTGCTGTGGGTTGGCGAACACCTCGTCGCCTGAGCCCTGTTCGACGACCGCGCCCTTGTGCATCACCGCGACATCGTGGGCCAGGTGTTTGACCACCGACAGGTCGTGGGAGACGAACAGGTAGGCCAGGCCGAACTGGTCCTGCAGGTCGAGCAGCAGGTTGATGATCCCGGCCTGGATGGAGACGTCCAGCGCGGAGACCGGCTCGTCGAGCGCGATGATCTTGGGCTGCAGGGCCAGGGCGCGGGCGATTCCGATGCGCTGCTTCTGCCCTCCGGAGAACTCGGCTGGGTAGCGGGCGGCGTCGGCGCGTCGCAGGCCGACCAACTCGAGCAGTTCGGCCACCCGTCCGTCGATCCGGGGTTTGTCGAAACCATTGGCGGTCAACGGCTCTGCCAACACATCCGACACCGGTAGCCGCGGGTCGAGTGAAGCCACCGGATCCTGGAACACCACTTGAAGGTCGGTACGCAGGGCGCGGCGCGTCTTCCGGTCCAGGGTGGCCACGTCGGAGCCGAGCACTTCTATCGAACCCGATTGCGGTGCAGACAGATTCAGGATCTCGTGCAGGGTGGTGGACTTCCCCGATCCGGACTCGCCGACGATGCCGAGGGTGCGGCCGCTGCGCAGGTCGAAGCTGACCTTGTCGACCGCGCGGACCTCGCCGACCTGCCTGCGCAGCACCACGCCTTTGGTGAGCTTGTAGGTCTTGGTCAGCTCGCGCACCCGCAGCACCACATCGGCGTCCTCGTCGGGCTTCTCCGGGGTGGTGCCGTTCGTATCGGGGCCGCCCGGTATCTCATAGATCTCGGCGGCACTGCGCCCACTCACCTGATCGGTGCGGATGCAGGCGGCATGGTGATCCGGCGTCAGCTCGATGAGTTCTGGCTCGGCGGCCAGACATTCGTCGATGGCCAGCGGGCAGCGGGGGGCGAACGGGCAACCGGTCGGAACCCTGGTGAGCGACGGCGGTGCACCGGGGATGGGCACCAGACGGGTGCCCTGCGAGGCATCCAGGCGTGGCACCGAGCCGAGTAGGCCGACGGTGTAGGGCATCCGGGCGTTCTCGTACAGCTTGGCCACCGGAGCGTCCTCGACGGCCCGGCCGGCGTACATCACGAGGGCCCGGTCGGCGAATTCGGCGACCACACCGAGGTCGTGGGTGATGATCAGCACCCCGGCGCCGGTGACGTCGCGCGCGGTCTTGAGCACGTCGAGGATCTGGGCCTGCACCGTGACGTCGAGGGCGGTGGTGGGCTCATCGCAGATCAGCAGATCGGGATCGTTGGCGATGGCGATGGCGATGACCACCCGCTGGCGTTCGCCGCCGGACAACTCGTGTGGGAACGAGCGGGCGCGTTGTTCGGGCTGGGCGATGCCGACAAGCTCCAGCAGTTCGACGGCCCGGGACCGGGCCGCGCGCCGCCCCAGATCACGGTTGTGGGCTTCGAGCGCTTCGGCGATCTGATCACCGACGGTGTAGACCGGCGTGAGCGCGGACATTGGATCCTGGAACACCGTCCCGATGGTGTTGCCCCGGACCCGCGACATCTGCGTGTCGGACAACCCGATCAGTTCCTCGCCGCGCAGCCGCACCGATCCGGACACCTCGGCGAACTCGGGCAGTAGCCCGATCACCGCCATGGCACTGGCCGATTTCCCGGCACCAGACTCGCCGACGAGCGCGACCACCTCACCGGAATCCACGTGGAAGTTCAGGCCCCGCACCGCGTGTACCGCGTCGGTGTCGGTGGGGAAGTCCACCGTCAGATCAGATACCTCGAGCAGCCGGCTCATCGGGCGCCGCCCTTCCGCCGACTCCGCCGTCGCAACCGGCCGCTGCCCGGGTCGAGGGCGTCACGGAGGCCGTCACCGATCAGGTTGGCGCACAGGATGATCAGCACCAAAACTCCCGCCGGGAACAGGAACACCCAGGGGAAGGTGGTGGCGGACTTGGTGCCGTCGGCGATCAGTGTGCCCAGTGATACGTCGGGCGCCTGGATGCCGAATCCCAGATAGCTCAAACCGGTTTCGGACAGAATCGCCACGCCGACATTGAGCGCGGTGTCGATGATCAGGATGGATGCCACGTTGGGCAGGATGTGGCGCACGATGATGCGCGCGCTGCTGACACCCATATAGCGGGCAGCCAAGACGAATTCGCGCTCCCGCAGGCTCAGTGTCATCCCGCGCACGATGCGGGAGCTGATCATCCAGCTGAACGCCGAGAGCAGCACGATCAGCCAGAACACCCGATCGGACTGGCTCAGCCGCGGCGTGACGATCGCGATCAGGATGAAGCTGGGTACCACCAGCAGTACGTCGACGATCCACATCAGCGTGCGATCGCGCCAGCCGCCGAAGTATCCGGCGACCGAGCCGACGGTGGCGGCGATGACGGTCGAGATGAATGCCACGCAGACCCCGATCAGCATGGATTTCTGCATGCCGCGCAGGGTTTGGGCGAAGATGTCCTGCCCGAGCGCGTTCGTACCGAACCAGTGGTCTGTCGACGGCGGCTCCTGCAGCGCGTAATAGTCGAGGTCCGAATAGCTGTAGGGCAACACCGACGGCAGCGCGTAGCAGGCCACGAACATGATCACGAGCAGTGCCAGGGACACCACTGCGGGCCAGTTGCGCAGGAAGCGGCGGAACACCAGAGTGCGCCGGGTGGCGAATTCTTCGGTGTGAAGACCCGAACGGGCCGAGGCGGCATCACCGGTGGGGGCAGAGGTCTGGGTCATGTGACTCTCACCCTCGGGTCGAGCATCGCGTAGATGACGTCGGAGAGCAGGCCGGCGACCAGGATCACGGTGCCGGTGAACACCGTTATGGCCGCGATGATGTTGGTGTCCTGGGTGGCGATGCCCTGCACCACCCATTCGCCCATGCCGTGCCAGCCGAAGATCTTCTCGACGAACACCGAACCGGTGACCAGTCCGGCCACCCCGTAGGCGAACAGGGTGGCCATCGGAATGAGTGCCGTCCGCAGCCCGTGCTTGAACAGGGCGCGACGCCGGGTCAGCCCCTTGGCCCGCGCGGTGCGGATGAAGTCCTGGCCGAGCACGTCGAGCATGGCGTTGCGCTGGTACCGGCTGTAGCCGGCGATGGCCATCAGGGCCAGGGTGAACGTCGGCAGCACGAGGTGCTGCAGCCGGTCGACGAACTGGTCCCACGCGCCGCCGACGGGCACCGGTGCCGTTTCCCCCGTGTACTCGAAAATCTGCACACCGAAAATCGAGTTCACGTTGAGTGCGGCGAGGATCAGCATGTTGGCGATGACGAAGGACGGCGTGCTGATCACCAGCAGCGACAGCACTGTGATGACGCGGTCCGACAGCCGGTACTGGCGGATCGCCCCCCAGGCGCCGACCACCACCCCGATCACCGCACCCGAGATCGCGCCGATGACGAGCAACCGCAGGGTCACCCCGATGCGCCGCCACAACTCGTCGACCACCGGCTGGCCGGTCACCGTGGTACCGAAATCGCCTCGGACCGCGCCGGCGGCCCAGTTCGCATAGCGGAGCGGAATGGGCTGGTCGAGGCCGAGTTCAGCGGCTTTGGCGTCGATCGCGGATTGCGGCGGCCGCGGATTGCGCTGCTCGAGGCTGTCGAGGGGTTTGAAGTTCAGCGAGGTCAGCGTGAACGTCAGGAACGACGCCAGGGCCAGCAACACGATGTAGTTGAGCAGCCGGCGCGCCAGAAAGCGCGTCATCCGGTTGTCCCTGCCCACGGCTGCATGCCAGACAGGGTAGAGCAGCCCGGCACCGGAACCCGGTCATCGCGGTGATGTATGCCTTCGGCGCGCCTGCGCTCGGTGGGTAACTGGTAGTGGGCTCACAGCGTCGGCATAGAAATCAGGCGTTCACTGAAATACATGAAGGTCAGCGGACTGAAGAATGTGAAAGTGATCGCTGCGGTCGCCGGTGGTGCGGCCGTGGTGGGGCTGGGCGTGTTCGGAGCGGTCTCGGACGTTCACCTGGGGGCCGGCGAGTCCGTGGCTTCCGGATCCCACATGAACGTCGGCCAGACCAGCACGGAGACGACTCCTCCCACTGCGCCGCAGGTTTCGATGGCAGTACCTGCGATGAGGGGCTACACGCCGCCGTCAGGGTTCGCCGTCACGCACTGATCACGCGACCGAGCGTCGGTAGTGGTTTCACCGCCACCCGCCGCGGCTATACGTCGCGCGGAGGTGAGCGCATTGGGTAGCGCGAAGGAAAACATTCAGCGAAATCTGAAATTGGTCAGCGCCGGTGTCGGCGCGATCGGTGGGTTAGCCACCGCTGTGCTCGGAGTCGCCATGGGCGGAGGCGTCGCCGGAGCCCAGCAGCGGGTGGAACCACCTGCCATCACCACTGGACAAACGGTTACCGAGACGACTCCGCCGACGGCCCCGGAGACCTCGAAGGGCGCTCCGACTGTCTCGGCCACCACCCCGCCGGGGTTTGCCACGCCACACTGATCGCCGCTGATCTCACCGACCGGGGCCTGCGAAGTCGGGTTTACCACGCCTGCAGGCACCGGTAGGGAGGTCTGTGTGACAGGAGACGAACGCAACAAGCGGACCAAGTACGCGATGGCCGGTGTCGGGGCGATCGCAATGGCAGCGATGGGCGCATTTGGTGCGATGGTGGCCGAGGCGCCGAGCAGTGGCGCCGTCCCCGCTGTCAATGTCGGTGAAACCGTAACGAAGACAACGGCTCCCACCGAACTGGAGACATCTTTCGCCAAGCCGAAGGTGAAGGTGGACCTGCCCGACGGGTACGGCAACGGTTAGCGGCCGGGTGCCTCGCCGATGCTGGTGACGGTCGGCTTGTCCGTCGGTGCCGAACCGGTGCGGGTGGCTCGGATCAGGACCCGGTCGTTGACCTCGTACAGCGGTTTGACCGCGTCCGGCAGGGCATAGCTCTGGGTGAATCCGTCGTTGCTGCGCACCGTCACCGACGTTGCGCTCAGTTCGGTGATGGTGCCGGTTTGAAACAGGCTCGTACGGTAGCCGCCACCATCGGTCAGCACCGCCTCGCTGTGGATCGTGGCGGGATCGGTCCGGTCGTGGGACCGCCCGTCCATTCCTGGCCCGCCCATCCAGGGCGGCGGCCCGCCCTCTGCATTGGGCGGACCATGGCGGCCGGGGCCCTGCGTATCGGTGGCGGCATACACCGCCGCGCCGCCGAGCCCCGCAATGGCCGCCGCGATGCCGACTGCGGCAACAGTGGGTCGGATGCTCATGCGGACCACGTTGCCGGGGTTGGCTGTGTGCCGGCTGTGTGCGGGCTCTGGCCCAGGTGTGGCGATTCTTCACAGCTGGCGCATAGAGAGCGCTCAGTCGGGGCCTAACGAGCGGGCGAATAATGACCGGGTGAGCAGCACGACCAATGGCACCGATTCCGAGTCCGGGCGCGCCGTCATGCGCCGTGCCGATGGCAATCCGATCCAGGTCCTGGTAGTCGACGACGAACCCGTACTGGCCGAACTCGTGTCGATGGCGCTGCGCTATGAGGGCTGGGACATCGCTACTGCAGGTGACGGCGCGAGCGCCATCGCCGCAGCCCGGGAGAGCCCGCCCGATGTGGTCGTCCTCGACGTGATGCTGCCCGATATGAGCGGTCTGGACGTCCTGCGCAAACTGCGGGAACAGATTCCCGGCCTGCCTCTGCTGCTGCTGACCGCCAAGGATTCGGTGGAGGACCGGATCGCCGGTCTCACCGCCGGCGGCGACGACTACGTCACCAAACCGTTCAGCCTCGAGGAAGTGGTGCTGCGGTTGCGGGCACTGCTGCGGCGCACCGGAGTCACGAGTGAGGACGGCGGCGCCAAGATCGTCGTCGGCGATCTCGTGCTCGACGAGGACAGCCATGAGGTGACCCGGGCCGGTGATCAGATCACCCTGACCGCCACCGAGTTCGAACTCCTGCGCTTCATGATGCGCAACGCCAAGCGGGTGCTGAGCAAGGCCCAGATCCTCGACCGGGTGTGGAGCTACGACTTCGGCGGCCGGTCCAACATCGTCGAGCTGTACGTCTCGTATCTGCGCAAGAAGATCGACAGCGGGCGGGAACCGATGATCCACACGCTGCGCGGTGCGGGTTATGTCCTCCGGCCCGCGCGCTGAGGTGACGGCCGGGACCAGCGCCACCCGCTGGTGGTCACCGCGGACCTGGACCTTGCGGGCCCGGCTGGTGGTCACCCAGGTGGCCCTGCTGGCGGTGGTGTGCGCGAGTATCGGCGTGGCGACAGAGTTTGCGCTGCAACGGTTTTTGATGAACCAGCTCGACGACCAACTGATCGAGGCCGGCCGGCGCTCGGCCGCCATCTTCGAATTGCCGCCGCCGCCACCGGGAACCCCGCCACCGCCGGGGATGCACCGTCATCACCGTGTTCCGTTCGACCCTGAGGAGGGGCCGGGACCCGGATTCCTCAATGCCCCGGGGCAGGCCGCCCGCACGGTCGGAGCAGTGGTGGCCCCGAACCGTCCGGTCGACGCGGGGGTGATCACCGCTGACGGCGACCGCGTCGAGGTCAGTGCGGCCGCGGCCGTCCAGCTGTCCCAAGTCCCGGCCACCCGTGAGCCCGAAACCGTGGACCTCGACGGGCTGGGCCGCTACCGGCTCATCGGCCTGCACCCGCGTCACGGCGGCCCGCAGACCATCGTGACCGGGCTGCCGACCGCTGTCGTCGACGACACCCTGCTGTGGGTCCTCGGAATGTTCTGTGTGCTGGCGGTGATCGCGTTGATCGCCGCGACGACGGCCGGGACTCTGATCATCCGGCGCCAACTCGCCCCGCTGTCCCGCGTCTCTGCGGCGGCGCGACGGGTGGCTGATCTCGAACTCGACCGCGGCGAGGTGGAGTTGCCGACGCCGATCGTGCCGGTCGACCCCGCCAGCGCCCACACGGAGGTAGGCCAGCTCGGCAGCTCGCTGAACCGGATGCTCGACCGCATCGCCAGCGCGCTGTCGGCCCGGCACGCGAGTGAGACACGGGTGCGCCAGTTCGTCGCCGACGCCAGCCATGAGTTGCGGACGCCCCTGGCGGCGATCCGGGGCTATACCGAGCTGGCCCAGCGCAAACGTGATGACCTGCCCTCCGACGTGGCCCATGCGATGAACCGGGTGGAGTCTGAGACCACTCGGATGACGCAACTGGTCGAGGACATGCTGCTGCTGGCGCGCCTCGATGCCGGCCGGCCACTGGAGCGCGACAGCGTGGATCTGTCCCGGCTGATCGTCGACTCGGTGAGCGATGCCCACATCGCCGGCCCCGACCATCAGTGGGCGCTGGATCTACCCGAGGACCCCGTGGTGGTCGAAGGCGACGAGGCTCGGCTGCACCAGGTGCTGGCCAACCTGTTGGCGAACGCCCGAACTCACACCCCGTCGGGCACCTCGGTCACGGTGTCGCTGAAGCCAGACCGGGATGCCGTGCTGCTGAGCGTCGCAGACGACGGTCCCGGCATCCCCGCGACACTGCTGCCCGATGTCTTCGAACGGTTCGCCCGGGGAGACTCGTCGCGGTCACGACGGGAGGGCAGCACCGGGCTGGGTCTGGCGATCGTGGCCGCGGTACTCAAGGCACACGGCGGCACCATCGAGGTGAGCAGTACCGCGGGCTCGACCGAATTCGAGGTGCGGCTGCCGGTCGTCAGCTCACAGGGCACGCACAGGACGGACCAATCCGGCACCTAGCGGCCGCGGCAACGATGAGAACGTGACCCTTGTTGCCGCGCATCCCGCTGCCGAGGTGCAGGCGGCGACATACGGGGAGTCGACGCCTCGCAGCTCCACCCCGATCATTCAGCGCATCGCCCTGGGCCTGCTGTTGGCCGGCACCGCGGTGCTCTACCTGTGGAACCTGTCGATCAGCGGGTGGGCCAACGCGTTCTACTCGGCTGCCGCACAGGCCGGCGCCGAGAACTGGACCGCGATGCTGTTCGGATCCAGTGACGCGGGCAACGCCATCACCGTGGACAAGACGCCGGCGGCGCTGTGGATCAGCGACCTCTCGGTGCGCCTTTTCGGGCTGAGCTCGTGGAGCGTGCTGGTGCCGCAGGCGTTGATGGGGGTCGGTGCGGTCGCGGTGCTCTACGCGGCGGTACGTCGCGCGGCCGGGCCGTGGGCCGGTCTGCTGGCGGGCACCGTGCTGGCGCTGACGCCGGTGGCCGCGTTGATCTTCCGGTTCAACAATCCGGACGCGCTTCTTGTACTGCTACTCATCGTGGCGGCCTACTGCGTACAGCGCGGGATCGAAAAGGATGCCAGCCGTTGGTGGTTCGTCGGCGCGGGGGTCGCCCTCGGCTTCGGGTTCCTGGCCAAGATGCTGCAGGCATTCCTGGTGCTGCCAGGGATTGCCGTCGCGGTGCTGGTCGCCGGAGACCGCCCATTGGGCCGACGCATCCTCGATGTCGCCACCGCCGGCGTCGCCATGGTTCTCAGCGGTGGCTGGTACCTGGTGCTGGTGGAGTTGTGGCCGTCCTCGTCACGGCCCTACATCGGTGGTTCGCAGCACGACAGCGTTCTCGAATTGGCTTTGGGATACAACGGTCTGGGCCGGCTCACCGGTGACGAAACAGGTGGCCTCGGCAATCTGAACTTCGACGTCGGGCCGGGGCGGTTGTTTGGATCGCAAATGGGCGCCGACATCGGCTGGTTGCTGCCCGCGGCGCTGATCTTCCTGGTGGCCGGCCTCTACCTGACCCGCCGGGCCGCCCGCACCGACCCGACCCGCGCCGCTCTCATGCTCTGGGGTGGTTGGCTTCTGGTCACCGCGGTGGTGTTCAGCTTCATGAACGGCATTGTCCATCCGTACTACACCGTGGCACTCGCTCCGGCCATCGGTGCGGTCATCGGCATCGGGGCGACTCTGCTGTGGCAACACCGCACCGACGTGCGCGCCGCCACGGCGATGTCGGGCGCCGTGCTGGTAACCGCGATCCTGGCCGCAGTGCTGTTGGCCCGCAACGACGATGCGTTTCCGTGGCTGCGGGCGGCGGTGGCAGTGGTGGGTGTGGGTGCGGCGGTACTGCTGCTGATGGTCACGCGGTTGGAGCGCCCGATGGTGCGGGTCACGGCGGTGCTGGCGGTCGCGGCCTGCCTGGCCGGTCCGGCCGCGTACTCGATCGCCACCGCGTCCGCCCCGCACACCGGGGCGGTACCGTCCGTCGGTCCATCGCGTGGTGGCGGCGGATTCGGCGGAATGTTCGCGGCCCCCGATCCCGGGCCAACGCTGACCGCAACACTGGCCGCAGATGCCGACCACTACCGGTGGGCGGCCGCCGTGGTGGGCTCGTCGAATGCCGCCGGATACCAATTGGCCACCCGCGCACCGGTGATGGCGGTCGGTGGCTTCAACGGCACGGATCCGGCACCCACGCTCGACGAATTCCAGCGTCTCGTCGACGATGGCGACATTCACTACTTCATCCGATCCCGCATCATGGCCGGCGGATTCGGCGGACACACCCCCAGCGGCAGCCAGGCGGCCACCGAGATCGCGGAATGGGTCCAGGCCCACTACAACCCGGTCACCGTCGACGACGTCACCATCTACGACCTGACTCACCGTGCGTCGAACACATAGCCGGCGCATAGCTTCGCCCAACCCGGATCACAAGCCTGCGGAGAACGATGAACTCATGACAACCTTGGTCGAAGAACCCGAGCAGCGCTTTCATTTCGCGTCGCGGCCCAACGCCACACTCGCCGCGCGGGAGGCCGGGGTGCCGGTGCTCGACGTCGTCGTACCGGTGTACAACGAGCAGGCCACGCTCGCCCATTCGGTTCGCCGGCTGCACCGCTATCTCGCCGAGAACTTCGCGGTACCGGTGCGCATCACCATCGCCGACAACGCCAGCGTCGACGAAACCCCGCGTATCGCTGCCGAACTGGCCGCTGAACTCGACGACGTACGGGTGGTCCGGCTGGAGGAGAAAGGGCGCGGACGCGCACTGCGGGCGGTGTGGTCCGCTTCCGACGCACCCGTGCTGGCGTACATGGATGTCGACCTGTCCACCGACCTGGCCGCGCTTGCGCCGTTGGTGGCACCTCTGATCTCCGGCCACTCCGACCTGGCCATCGGCACCCGTCTGGGCCGCGGCTCACGGGTGGTCCGCGGCGCCAAGCGCGAGATCATCTCGCGCTGCTACAACTTCATCCTGAAATCGACTCTGGCAGCCCGTTTCTCGGATGCCCAATGCGGATTCAAGGCGATTCGCGCCGACGTTGCCCGCGAGTTGCTGCCCCACGTCGCCGACACCGGTTGGTTCTTCGACACCGAGCTGCTGGTGCTGGCCGAACGCAGCGGTCTGCGCATTCACGAGGTTCCGGTGGACTGGGTGGACGATCCGGACAGCCGGGTGGACATCGTCGCCACGGCGGCCGCCGATCTCAAGGGCATCGGGCGGCTGCTGCGCGGGTTCGCCAACGGGTCGATCCCGGTGAACACGATCGCCGCGCAGCTCGGGTCGTCGCGGATATCGGCTGCCCCCGGGTCGTTGCTGCGCCAGGCGGTGCGCTTCGGCGCGGTCGGTGTGGTGTCCACGCTGGCCTACCTGCTGCTGTTCACGGCTCTGCGGGCCGGCGTCGGTGCGCAGGCCGCGAACCTGATCGCCCTGTTGGTGACCGCGGTCGGAAACACCGCCGCCAACCGCCGGTTCACCTTCGGTATCGCCGGTTCGGGCAACGTCACCCGCCATCACCTGGAGGGGCTCACGGTGTTCGGGGTCGCGCTGGCCATCACCAGCGGATCATTGGGACTCTTGCACGTCGTGGCGCCCGTGCCGCACCGCGGCGTCGAACTTGCAGTATTGGTGGCGGCCAACCTGTTGGCCACCGTGGTGCGCTTCGTCCTGTTGCGCGGGTGGGTCTTCCATCCCGCGCGGACGCGGCAGGCCACCGCGCCGAATCGAGGGGTAGAACTATGACGACCATCGTCGACACGGCACCAGAAGCCGCCGCGGAGACCGCGGAATCACCGAAGACAGTGACGCCACCCTGGATTCGCCCCTCCTACTGGGCTCTGCTGGCCGGCACGGCCGTGCTCTACCTCTGGGGGCTGGGGTCCTCGGGGTGGGCCAACAGCTACTACGCCGCCGCGGCCCAGGCCGGGACCCAGTCCTGGAAGGCCTGGCTGTTCGGATCGCTGGACGCCGGCAACGCCATCACCGTGGACAAACCGCCGGCCGCGATGTGGGCAATGGGCTTGTCGGGCCGGCTGTTCGGCTTCAACGAGTTCACCATGCTGCTGCCGCAGGCGTTGATGGGCGTGGGCGCGGTGGCGCTGCTCTATGCCACCGTGCGACGCACCAGCGGCCCGGCCGCCGGCCTGATCGCCGGGGTGGCGTTGGCGCTGACACCGGTCGCGGCCTCCATGTTCCGCTACAACAATCCCGATGCACTCCTGGTCCTGCTGTTGGTGCTGGCGGCCTACTTCATGGTGCGTGCCGTCGGACCGGTGTCGGCACGGGCCAGCGCCGGGTGGGTGGCGTTGGCAGGATGTGCGCTCGGGTTCGCTTTCCTGACCAAGATGCTGCAGGCCTTCCTGATCGTGCCCGGTCTGGCCCTGATGTTCCTGGTCGCCGCGCCCGCGGTCGGTATGTGGAAACGCTTGGGTACCTTGCTGATCGGCGCGGCGACGATGATCGTCTCGTCGGGCTGGTACCTCGCGTTGGTGGCGCTGTGGCCGGCGGACTCCCGCCCGTATATTGCCGGATCGACCGACAACAGCCTGCTGCAACTGGCCTTCGGCTACAACGGGCTGCAACGCATCCTGGGGCAGGAGGGGCACGGGCCTGGCTCGGGCCCCGGCCCGGGTGGACCCGGTTTCGGTCACGGTCCGGGCGGCGGCCCCAACCTGATGTTCGGCGGTGACCCCGGGATCGGCCGGATGTTCGGGATGTCGATGGGCACCGAGGCGTCCTGGCTGTTGCCTGCGGCGCTGATCGGGCTGCTTGCCATGCTGTGGCTGACCCGGCGCACCGCGCGCACTGCCGGACCGCGGGCCGGCGTGCTGATGTGGGGCGGCTGGCTGCTCGTCACCGCTGTGGTGTTCAGCTTCATGGACGGGATCATCCACCCCTATTACACGGTCGCACTGGCGCCTTCGGTGGCGGCTCTGGTCGGCATCTCGGTCGTCGAATTGTGGCGGGTCCGTGCCCGATTGGCAGCCCGGCTGGTGCTGGCGCTGATGCTGGCCGGCACCGGGGTGTGGGCGTTCGTGCTGCTGGACCGGACGCCGGACTGGTTGCCGGCACTGCGTTGGATCGTGTTGATCGGCGCGGTACTGACGGCCGTCGCCCTGGCGATCACCGCCCACCGGGCGGGCAAGGTCCCTGCGGTGGTGGCGTTGGCGGCCATGGTCTTCGGGCTCGCGGCAACGGCGGCCTACACCGTCGAGACGGTGGCCAAAGTCCACGGCGGTGGGCCGATGGCGACCTCGGGTCCCAACCGGGACATGGGGTTCGGCGGGCCGGGCGGTCCCGGTGGTCCGGGTGGATTCGGGCGCGCCGATGACCCCGCGCTGGCCGAGCTCATTGCGGGTGCCGACGGTCGCTGGGCCGCGGCCAGTGTCGGCTCGATGCAGGTCAGCGATCTCGAGCTCAAGACGGGCGAGTCGTTGATGGCGATCGGCGGTTTCACGGGCAGCGACAACTCGCCCACGCTGGCGCAGTTCCAGCAATATGTCGCCGACGGTCAGGTCCGCTACTTCCTCGATCGGCCCGCGGGTGGGCGAGGCGGGCCGCCCGGACCGCCCCGTGATCCCGGCGGTAGCGCGGGGGAGATCACCACGTGGGTTCGTGAGCACTTCACCAAGAACATGGTCGGTGAGGTCCCGGTCTACGACCTGTCTGCGCCCGTCGCCTGACACCCAGACCGCGGCGGCCGTCCAGATCCCCCCGGCAGGACGGCCGCCGCCTGGGCGCACCCCAATCGGCTCAGCCTGATTCTTCCTCTGGCCCTGCCCGCGGCGCGGGGTTAGCGTCGATTCATGTCTGTCACCGACCAGTACCTGGCCAACAACGAGGTCTATGCCACGACCTTTTCCGGGCCGTTGCCGTTGCCGCCCAGCAAGCACGTTGCGGTGGTCGCGTGCATGGACGCCAGGCTGGACGTCTACCGGATCCTCGGCCTGGGCGACGGTGAGGCGCACGTCATCCGCAATGCCGGCGGTGTCATCACCGACGACGAGATCCGCTCACTGGCCATCAGCCAGCGGCTGCTCGGCACCAGGGAGATCATCCTGATCCACCACACCGACTGCGGCATGCTGACATTCACCGACGACGGGTTCAAACAGCAGATCCAGGACGAAACCGGAATCAAGCCGAACTGGGCCGCCGAGTCCTTCGTCGACCTGGCCGAGGACGTGCGTCAGTCGTTGCGCCGTATCGAGGCCAGCCCGTTCGTCACAAAGCATGAATCGTTGCGCGGCTTCATCTTCGACGTCGCCACCGGCAAGCTCAACGAGGTGACGCTCTAGCTCATCCCACCTTGTACGTCGCGATGGCCTTCGCCACCGCCCCGCCGTCAGGAGTGACGATATCCACCTCGCTGTTCACCAGGGACCTACCCTGACGCAACACGCGCCCGAGGCCGATCAGGTCGGTGGACCGGGCCGGCGCCAGATAGTTGATCGACATCGAGACCGTCACTCCGCGAAGCGAATCCGGAACCTCGGCACCCGCCCAGGCCGCTGCCATCACCGTGACGTCGGCGAGTGCGGCGATCGCACCCCCGTGCACCATGTCGGCGATCGTGATGTTCGACGGATCCCACGGCAAGCGAAGTCGGACCTCCGGACCGTCGAGGTTCTCGGCGACGATGCCGAGTTTGGCCACGAACGGCGACTGGGGGAGGAACTGCGCCATGACTTCCGGGCCGGTCTGGATGCTCATGGCGGCCAGTGTCTGTCGCCGGCGGTCAGCGTCTCAATTACCTGCGGGGTAAGCGCACCGTGAATCCGCCGTTCCCACGGGGGATGGCGCTGCTGGTGGCCGGTGCGCTGTTCATGGAGATCCTGGACGCCACGATCATCGCGCCCGCCATCCCGTTGATCGCCGCGTCGTTCGGTGTCGAGGCCGTCGATGTCAACGTGGCGATCTCGGCATACCTGGTGACGGTCGCGGTGTTGATACCGGCCAGCGGCTGGCTGGCCGACCGGTTCGGCGTCCGCCGGGTGTTCATCGGGGCGATCGCGGTGTTCACGCTGGCCTCGGTCGGCTGCGCGGTGAGTGCCTCGCTGCCGATGTTGGTGGGGATGCGGATCCTGCAAGGGGTCGGCGGCGCCATGATGGTGCCCGTCGGCCGCCTGGCGGTGTTGCGGCACAGCAGCAAGGCCGACCTCGTCCGGGCCATCGCACTATTGACCTGGCCTGCGCTGACCGCACCGGTGCTGGCTCCGGTGTTGGGTGGGGCCATCGCGACGATGGGCAGTTGGCGTTGGATCTTCGCGATCAACATTCCGATCGGCGTGATCGGAATCGTTCTGGCGCTCGGACTCGTCCGCGGCGGGCCGGAATCCGTGGTCCGATCGCTGGACTTGCCGGGCCTGCTCGCGCTCGGCTCGGGGATTGCTGCGGCCCTCATCGCGCTGGAGAACATCCGGGTCTCCGGCACCGATTGGGGACTGGTCACCGGATGCGGTGCCGCGGCAGTCCTACTACTCGGCGCGGCAATGTGGCGGCTGCTCACGGTGCCGGCCCCGCTGGTGCAACTGCGGGTGCTGCGGGTGCACACGCTGCGCATCACGGTGGTCGCAGGGTCGCTGTACCGAATGGTGATCACCGCGGTGCCGTTCCTGCTGCCGCTGCAATTCCAGCTGGAATTCGGCTGGACGCCGCTTGCGGCCGGCGTCATGGTGGCCGCGTTGTTCGCCGGGAACCTGACCATCAAGCCGGCCACCACCCCGTTGATGCGCAGGTACGGCATCCGAACCGTGCTGCTGGTCAACGGGGTGGCCTCGGTCGCGTGCTTCGGCCTGTTGGCCGCGTTGCAGCCGGGCGTGCCGGTCGCGGTGATGGCCGTCGTCCTCTATCTCAGCGGGGCGCTGCGGTCGATCGGCTTCACGGCCTACAACAGCCTGGCGTTCTCCGACGTCGACGGAGAGCACCTGACGCACGCCAACACGCTCAACGCCTCGGTGCAGGAGCTGGCGGCCGGCCTCGGCATCGCGGTGGCAGCCCTGCTGCTCAGCCAGTTCACCTCATACTCGGCGACCTACCTGGTCCTGGGCGCTTTGCTGGCACTGACCCTGGTCGCCACGGTGCGGCTGCCGCGACAGGCCGGTGCCCACGTCAGCGGGCATCGGGCCTGACGGTTGCCCGCCATTGACACCGCGGCGACAGGGCGGCTAGATTCCTGGCCATGCTTGCAATTCTGGCCATTCCTACCAACTTAATGGGGAAGTGATGACCGCCGCACAGAAAACCGATCAGCAGTCCGGCCGGGCCGGCCATTACGAGCTGAGCCACCTGCGGTCACTGGAGGCCGAGGCCATCCACATCATCCGCGAGGTCGCCGCGGAGTTCGAGAAGCCCGTCCTGCTGTTCTCCGGTGGTAAAGACTCGATCGTCATGCTGCACCTGGCCGTCAAGGCGTTCGCGCCCGGCCGGCTGCCGTTCCCGGTCATGCACGTCGACACCGGTCACAACTTCGACGAGGTCTACCAGGCCCGCGACGAGCTCGTCGAGCACTACGGTGCCCGTCTGGTCGTCGCCAAGGTGCAGGACGACATCGATGCCGGCCGCGTGGTCGAGACCATCCCGTCGCGCAACCCGATCCAGACCGTCACCCTGCTGCGCGGTATCCGGGAGAACAAGTTCGACGCCGCCTTCGGTGGCGCCCGCCGCGACGAGGAGAAGGCCCGCGCCAAGGAGCGAGTGTTCTCCTTCCGCGACGAGTTCGGCCAGTGGGACCCCAAGGCCCAGCGTCCCGAGCTGTGGAACCTGTACAACGGCCGGCACCACAAGGGTGAGCACATCCGGGCCTTCCCGATCTCCAACTGGACCGAGTTCGACATCTGGTCCTACATCGGCGCCGAGAAGATCAAGCTGCCGTCCATCTACTACGCCCACCAGCGCAAGGTGTTCGAGCGCGACGGCATGCTGCTCGCGGTGCACAAGTACCTGCAGCCTCGCAAGGAGGAACCGGTGATCGAGAAGACCGTGCGGTTCCGCACTGTCGGCGACGTCACCTGCACCGGCTGTGTGGAGTCCACCGCCGCAACGGTTTCCGAGGTCATCGCCGAGACCGCGGTGTCGCGGCTCACCGAGCGCGGCGCCACCCGCGCCGATGACCGGATCTCCGAGGCCGGAATGGAAGACCGTAAGCGCGAGGGGTATTTCTGATGAGCACGTTGTTGAGAATCGCCACGGCGGGTTCCGTCGACGACGGCAAGTCCACGCTGATCGGCCGACTGCTGTTCGACTCCAAGGCGGTCATGGAGGATCAGCTGGCCGCCGTCGAGCGCACCTCCAAGGAACGCGGCCACGACTACACCGACCTGGCACTGGTCACCGACGGCCTGCGCGCCGAGCGGGAACAGGGCATCACGATCGATGTCGCCTACCGCTACTTCGCCACGGCCAAGCGGAAATTCATCATCGCCGACACCCCGGGGCACATCCAGTACACCCGCAACATGGTGACCGGAGCCTCCACCGCGCAGCTGGTGATCGTGCTCGTCGACGCGCGTCACGGCCTTCTCGAGCAGTCGCGCCGCCACGCCTTCCTGGCCTCGCTGCTGGGCATCCAGCACATCGTGCTGGCCGTGAACAAGATGGACCTGATCGACTGGGACCAGGAGCGTTTCGAGGCGATCCGCGACGAGTTCCACGCGTTCGCCGCCCGCTTGGACGTGCACGACGTGACGACCATCCCGCTGTCGGCGCTCAACGGCGACAACGTGGTGACCAAATCCGACGTGACGCCCTGGTACGACGGCCCGTCGCTGCTGAGCCACCTCGAAGACGTCTACATCGCCGGTGACCGCAACCTCGTCGACGTGCGATTCCCGGTGCAGTACGTGATCCGGCCGCAGACCCACGAGCACGCCGACCACCGCAGCTACGCCGGAACCGTCGCCAGCGGCGTGCTGCGTCCCGGCGACGACGTGATCGTGCTGCCGGCCGGAAAGCCCACGCGCATCACCCAGATCGACGGCCCGAGCGGCGTGGTCGAGGAGGCCTTCCCGCCGATGGCCGTGTCGATCAGCCTGTCCGACGACATCGACATCTCCCGCGGCGACATGATCGCCCGGCCCAACAACCAGCCCCGGGTGGCCCAGGATTTCGACGCCACCGTGTGCTGGATGGCCGACGGATCGTCACTGGAGCCCGGCCGCGAATACCTGGTGAAGCACACCACCCGCACCACCAGGGCCAAGGTGACCGGGCTGGACTACCGGCTCGACGTCAACACCCTGCACCGGGACAAGTCCGCGACGGCGCTGAAACTCAATGAGCTGGGCCGTGTCTCGCTGCGCACCCAGGCGCCGCTGCTGCTCGACGAGTACAGCCGCAACGCCGCGACCGGGTCGTTCATCCTGATCGACCCCAACACCAACGGCACCGTCGGCGCCGGCATGGTGTTGCGCGAGACCCGCAACGACACCGCGAGCCCGAACACCGTGCGGCACGAGTCGCTGTGCACCGCCGAGGACCGGCTGTCGAAGGGCCGCACCGTGTGGTTCACCGGCCTGTCCGGTTCGGGCAAGTCCTCGGTGGCGGTGCTCGTCGAGCAGAAGCTGCTCGAAAAGGGTGTTCCGGCATACGTTCTGGACGGAGACAACCTGCGCCACGGGCTGAACGCCGATCTGGGCTTCTCCATGGCCGACCGGGCCGAGAATCAGCGCCGGCTGGCCCACATCGCCGCCATTCTGGCCGACTCCGGCCAGGTTGTGCTGGTCCCCGCGATCAGCCCGCTGGAGGAGCACCGCGCCCTGGCCCGCAAGGTCGCCACGGATGCGGGTCTGGAGTTCTACGAGGTGTTCTGCGACACCCCGCTGGAGGACTGCGAACGCCGCGATCCCAAGGGCCTGTACGCCAAGGCACGCGCCGGTGAGATCACCCACTTCACCGGTATCGACAGCCCGTATCAGCGGCCGAAGAACCCGGATCTGCGGCTCACGCCGGACCACAGCACCGCTGAACTGGCCGATCTGGTGATCGAGCTGCTGGAATCGCCGTCGTGAACGATCACGAACTGGCTGCCCGGCTGGCCACCAGGGCCGGGGATCTGCTGCTCGATGTCCGTGCCGACTTCGCCGATGCCTCGGCGGCCGAACGAAAGGCCGCCGGGGACAAGCAGTCCCACGATTTCCTGATGGCCGAGCTGGCCAAGCTGGTTCCCGGTGACTCGGTGCTGTCCGAGGAGGCCACGGCCGAGGAACGGGCCGATCCGGCGCGGCTGAACGCCGACCGGGTCTGGATCGTCGACCCGCTCGACGGCACCCGGGAGTTCTCCGAACTCGGCCGCGACGACTGGGCCGTACACGTGGCGCTGTGGAGTGCAGGCGAACTCGTCGCGGGAGCGGTCGCCCTGCCCGCGCAGAACACCACGCTGTCCACGCCCGAGGTGGCCGCACCCCGCCCCTTCGACGGCCCGCCCCGGGTCGTGGTGTCGCGTACCCGCCCGCCCGCGGTGGCGCTGGCGGTGCGGGAGGCGCTCGACGGAACCCTGGTCGAGATGGGTTCGGCCGGAGCCAAAGTCGCCGCGGTCATCCGCGGGATCGCCGATGTGTACGTGCACGCGGGTGGTCAGTACGAGTGGGATTCGGCCGCGCCCGTCGCGGTGGCCCGCGCGGCCGGCCTGCACACCTCACGCATCGACGGCTCGCGGTTGGTCTACAACTCGGCCGACCCCACGCTGCCCGACCTGATCGTGTGCCGCCCAGAGCTGGCCGAGCGGGTGCTGGCCGTCACGGCGGGGTAGTCGGCACACCGGCGGGGACCTGGTCGGTACCGACATTCGGACAGGCAAGCTTCAGTTCGTGGAGTGCCTCGGTTCCGTCCTGGAAGCCGCCGACGAAGTTCTTGTCGGGCCATCCGTTCGGCGGCGTTCTGGGATTGCCCTGGCTGATCCGGTGCAGCGCATCGGCGAACGTCAGCGCTTTTCGCTTCAGGTCCTGATCTTCGATCGAAGCAGCTTCGTCCCGGACTGCGGTGGTCGCCTCGCCGGCATCTCGCGCCAGGTTCGGGTCGACTTCGCCGACTCCCATCCCCTTGAGGACACCCGGCACGACCTTTACCCATTGGTGCGCGATCTGATCGGCGCGTTGGCAGTCCGCGCTGAGCTCATCACTCGAGTCGTCGGCGTAGCCGACCACCACCATGATCAGCATCAGCGGTGACGCCGCGGCCAACATGACCAGCCTGACCTTGGCCGACGACCAATCCCGGAGTGCCACCAATGCAGCCTAAACGCGGTCGCCGACCACTACGCTCACCGAAATGAGCCGCCCCACGCTGCGCGAACTGGCCAGCCTTCCCGCCGCACCGGCCCGCCTCGCTGATTCCACCCTGGTCCTGATCGACTGTCAGAACACTTACACCCAGGGAATCATGGAGCTCGACGGGGTGCAGGCCGCTCTCGAGCAGACGGCACAACTCCTCGACCGGGCCCGCAGCGCGGGCATTCCGATCATCCACATCCAGCACTCCGACGGTCCGGGTTCGCTGTATGACATCGAAGGGGAGAGCGGCGCGATCGTCGCAGCGGTGGCCCCGCGCGAGGGAGAACCCGTGGTGGTCAAGCAATTCCCCAACTCGTTCGTGCAGACCGATCTGGACGACCGGTTGAAGGGTCTGGGTGCCTCGAACCTGCTGCTGGCCGGATTCATGACGCACATGTGCGTCAACTCGACCGCGCGCGGCGCCTTCAACCTGGGATACGCCCCGACCGTGGTGGCCGCCGCCACGGCCACCCGTACCCTCGCCGGCCCCGACAGCGCACCCGTGCCCGCCGCGATCATGCAGTCGGCGAGCCTGGCCGCGATGTCGGATCTGTTCGCCGTCGTCGTCCCCGACGCGGCCGGTGTTCCGGACTAGCCGACAGTCGAACTTCCTCTTCGCGAAAACAGCGGCCGTCACGGGTGCTTGCAGGTTTCGTACCTGTCCATGAGTGCCTGTTCGGCGGCCGGTGGTTGGTAGACGAGGAGATCGCGTGCCGTGCACCCGCCGATGGTGATGGCGATGGCGCCGGTGGCCTGCCCGTTGCCCGTGATGTGCCCCTGTATCTGATCGCTGGCGGTGTAGAGCGTCGGGCCGGTCAGCGTCGCCGCGAGTGGCAGATGCCGTTGGGCAAGGGCGACGGCGTCGGCAGGCTCGTGCGAGCGGGTCTGCTCCGCCAGCCATACCGACGGTTGCACGCGGCCGTTGATCGTCAGCCTGTCGATGTGCGGGATCGTCTGGTCAGCATTCATCCGACTCCAGACGTCAAGCTCGCCAGCGGTCGGGAAGCGGCGGGCGCTTTTGATCTCGGCAGGGTGATCGTCACCCGCGCTGACGGTCCAGGTCACGTTGGCGAGCCCCGGAAACCTTCCGGACATGGTGGTGACCACCGCGGCCACGTCCGTGTAATCGGTGGCATCGGCCAACCGGATCGACCCGACATCGGAATGTCCCCATTCCTGCATCGTCGACCGGCCATCGGGGTGGGTCACCGTGGCGCGTAAACGTACTGTGGCCGTGGAGAATTCACGACGCATCGCGGCCCAGTCGCGGGCCTGGGAGATGATCTGTTGCGCGTTGTCGATCGGTAACCTGCCGCCGTCGACCGCGAAGACGTTCCAGCCGTGGTGGGCGGTGAGCTCGGTGTGGTAGCCGGTGTAGTTGACCATCGTGAGGTCCTGCAGGTAGCGGGACACCACTGCGGCGAGTTGATCTTCGGTGATGTCTTCGGCGGCCTCGACGTCAATGGCGAACCGAACCACGCCCTGGGCCGGGCGATTCGTCACGGTGTGGCTGACCGTCTGCACGCCGGGCATCTCGCCGAGCAATCGCGCAAGGCGGGCCACGTCTGCGTTGCGGTCGGGCGGGGTGGAGTGGCAGCCGCTCAGGACTGCGGTGACAAGCGCCAGGCCGAGGGTGATCGTCAAGCGGCGCCAGGAGGTCCGGTGCCTCACACCCGTCGGCTCAATCCGCCTGGTGGCGTTACATATTTGCTGAACTTCACGATTGCCGTCCCTCCAGGAACAATCCACATCTCGGAAAGCATTGCATACTGCAATGGTGCGCAATCGACGTGGTGAGCGCGCCGATTGCAGGTCGGACCGGCGACACCGCTCGCCGCAGCGCCGCGGGCGAAGAGTGAGCTGGCACAATCTGAGGTCATGCGGATGTCGGCGAAGGCGGAGTATGCCGTCCGAGCCATGGTCCAGCTCGCGACGGTGGGCGATGGCGAGCTGGTCAAGACCGACGACCTCGCCAAGGCGCAAGGCATCCCGGCGCAGTTCCTCGTCGACATCCTGACCGCGCTGCGCACCGACCGCCTGGTCCGCAGCCATCGAGGCCGCGACGGAGGCTATGAACTGGCGCGGCCGGCCGGCGAGATCAGCATTGCCGACGTGCTGCGCTGCATCGACGGACCGCTGGCCAGCGTGCGCGACATCGGACTGGGGGATCTGCCGTACTCCGGTCCGACGGCGGCGCTGACCGATGTCTGGCGTGCGCTGCGGGCCAGCATGCGCTCGGTCCTGGAGGAGACCAGCCTGGCCGACGTGGCGGCCGGCGCGCTACCGGGTCACGTGGACACGCTGGCCAACGCCTACCGCGATCAGGAACACGAGCGCGGCCACCGCTGAAGCCGGTCAGCCTCCGTACGGGCGCGTGATGATCTCCAGGTAATGCCCGGACGGGTCCTGGAAGTACACCCCGCGGCCGCCGTCGTTGTGGTTGATCTCGCCAGGGTGCTGACCATGCGGATCGGCCCAGTGCTGCATGCCGCGGTCGCGGATCTTGCCGTAGATCGCGTCGAACTCGTCCTCGGACACCAGGAATGCGTAGTGCTGCGGCCGGATCGCTTCGTCAGGCCCCATCTGGGCGTAATCGAGGCTGACTCCGTGATTGAGCGTCACCGCCAGAAACGGACCGAACTCCTGCGGTGCGGGGAGGCCGAACAACTCGGTGAAGAACTCGGCGGAAACCTGCCGGTCCTTGGCGGCGACGATGGTGTGGTTGAAGGTGATGGCCATATACCTCCAGTAAACCGCTGGACCGGAGGTCCCGGCAACACCGTCGAACTGCCCGCAGACGTCAGCGCGGCGCCAACTCGAAGTACCCGTAGAGGTAGATCTGCCCGTCGGCGGTGCCCGACTCCATCGGCGCGTCCAATACGGCCGCCACGATGCGGTTGTCGGAGAACCGACGTTGCAGTTGGTTGCCGTGGCGCCACACCATGTAGAAGTTCGAGCTGTCGCCCTGACTGTCCAGCTGGTAGCTCGACACCGTGGTCAGATGGTCGTTTACGCTGTGCCGCAGCGCATCTCCGATCATGTGTCCCTTCGCCGCGAAGAAGCGCTCCCCGACAATGGTGAAGTCCGGCTCGATGCCGCCGACGAATGCCCGTAGTGCGTCCTCGGCCGATGTACGCGCGGCCGGCGGCACCGAATCGATCGGATACGACTGCTGGGTCATCAGGTACGGCGGGATGCCGGAGAGCTCCGACTTCTGCGCAGCCCGGTACTGGTAGAAGGCATAGCCGCCGCCGGTCAAGGCGATGGCGGCCACCACGATCAAAACCCACACGATCACGGGTGCCCTCATCACACGTTGCCCATGTTGACGCCGTGTACCGGGTGACCGCCCCATCTCGGTGTCCCTGATCTCATAAACACGCTCATCGGGATGGTGATCAGCGGTCCTCCTCCGTTCGGGTTGGATTCCGATGGATTACGCAGGGCCACGGTGGCATTGTTCCCGGTGCGCCAATTGCCGGCAACGGTGCACGATGGGGACATGTCCAACCCCCAGATCCTGGCCGGGCCTCGGGTGCGGTTGCGTCCACCGGTCGCCGACGACGCCGAGGCCCTGTTCACCCACATCGGCTCCGATCCCGAGGTGACGCGATATCTGACGTGGCGCCCACATTCGGGGGTGACCGAAACGCGGCGCGTCATCACCACCGTGTTCAACGCCGACGACGAGGAGACCTGGTTGATCGAGGCCGGTGGTGAGGCAGTGGGGCTGTGCGCCCGGCGACGACCCCAGCCGTACTCGGTCGAGCTGGGTTACTGCCTGGGCCGGAAGTGGTGGGGGCAGGGCCTGATGTCGGAAGCGGTTGCGTTGATGCTGGCCGACGTGGAACCGGATCCCGCGGTGTACCGGGTCACGGCGCACTGCCACGTCGACAATGCCGGTTCGGTCGGGGTGTTGCGACGCAGCGGACTGACTCTGGAGGGAAGACTGGCTCGCTACGCGATGTTTCCCAATCTCAGCGACGAACCTCAGGATGTGCTGTTGTTCGGAAAGGCGGTGCGGTGATGGGCACTTTCGATATTCGTGGGTTGCGACGTCCGGTGATCGTGGCGCCGATGGCAGGTGGACCCTCCACTCCGGAGTTGGCTGCGGCGGGCAGTACGGCCGGCGGTCTCGGGTTCCTGGCGGCCGGTTATCTGACCGCCGACGCGCTGGCCGACCGGATCACCGCGGCCCGCACCCTGACCAGTGAGCCACTTGGCGTGAATCTTTTTGCGCCCCAACCCAGTGTGGGCACACCTGACGGGATCCAGGCTTACGCGGCCGAGTTGGCCGGTGATGCGGCCCGCTACGGTGTGTCCCTCGGTGAGCCTCGGTACGACGACGACGCGTGGGCCGCCAAGCTCGATGTGGTGCTCGATCTGCGACCTGAGGCGGTGTCGTTCACCTTCGGCCTGCCGAGCGAGTCGGAGATTGCCCGGTTGCGCAGCGCGGGCATCACCACGGTCAGCACGGTGACGACGCTGGACGAAGCCTGGCTTGCGGTGGGTCGCGGGGTCGACACCCTCGCGGTCCAGGGGCCGGGGGCCGGTGGACACCGCGGCACGTTCGATCCCGGTGCCTCACCTGCGTCGCAGTCGCTGGACCACCTGCTGGCCGACGTGCTGGCGGCGGTGGACGTCACCGTCGTGGCCGCCGGTGGGTTGATCAGCGCCGACGACGTTGCGGGTGTCCTGGCCGCCGGGGCCGTCGCCGCTCAACTCGGCACGGCGTTCCTGTTGGCCGACGAAGCCGGCAGCAGCCCGGTGCACCGCGCCGCCCTGCAGAGTCCAGAATTCACTGAAACAGTTGTCACCCGGGCCTTTTCGGGTCGGTATGCCCGTGGGCTCCGGAACCGCTTCATCGTCGAACACGATGGGCAGGCCCCGCTGGGCTACCCCGAGATCCACTATCTGACCAGCCCGGTGCGCAAGGCCTCGGTGGCCGCCGGCGATCCGCAGGCAACCAATGTCTGGGCCGGCACCGGGTGGCGCCGGGCCCGGACCGGTTCGGTGGCCGAGATCATGGAGGGGTTGACCCCGGACCGCTAGCGCTGTCCGAGTCCGACATCCTCGACGACGACGTCGCCGTCATCGGAGCGCACGGTAACTTCCGCGGCGGCGCTGTCGGGAACGGTCGTCTCGGGCACCCGCACCTGTGTCGAGGACCCGGACTGGGCATGCACCAGATACGGCCCACGCCCGGGCAATCCGATGGTCACGTCGCCGTTGCGGCTCACCGCATCCACCCGTCGCGGCGCGGCGTCACGGAAATCGACGGCGATGTCACCGTCGGACGTGGTGGCGTTGAACTGTTCGGTGACCGCGATGGGGGAGCGCGAGGAGATCTCACCGTTGACGGTGTGGGCCTCGATGCGGCGGGCTGCACCCCGCAGGATGATCGGCCCGTCGGTGGTGCGTGCGATCAACTGGTCCAGGTCCGCCTGCGCGATCACCGTGCCGATCTCCTGCTCGGTGCGCACCGTCAACCGCCGGGACTGCTCGGGCGGTACGGCGACGGTGATCTCCCCGCCTCGGGCCCATTCCAGGACACGGGACGGATTCCCCACGATCGCGATGCGGGTCTCGTCGCCGTCGGTGGTGACCTGTAGTTGGTGTGCGCCGCTGTGGGTGGTGTTCACCAGACGCAGATCCGCAGTGGGGTCCCGCGTTTCGCGGTCTGCGGTGATCCGGATCGCGACGGGGATGTGTGCGGTGTCGATCACCAGTGATCGCATCGTGGCCGGCAGGGCCTCGTGATCGGTGACGACCCGAACGTTGCTCACGGCCCAGGCCGCGACGCCCAGTGATGCCACCGAACCGGCCACGAGCAGCGTGGCTGCGGCGATCAGCACGAGACGGAAGGTGGTGCGCCCGCCGGGGTTCAGCTGGGGCGGTGGGTTGACCGGCGGCGGAGGGGCGATGGTGGTCACGTTGAAAGTCCTTCCCGGTGTGGATGTTCGGTCTAGGTCTCGAGATAGCGCAGCACCGCCAGCACGCGGCGGTTCTCGCTCTCGTCGGGAGCGAGGCCGAATTTCGTGAAGATCGAGGCGATGTGTTTCTCGGCCGAGCCGACCGAGATATGCAGTGCCGTGGCGATGGCCGAGTTCGTCCTGCCTTCTGCCATCAACTGCAGGACGTCGCGTTCGCGTGGGGTCAGCTGGTCCAGGGCACTGTGGCGGGCCGAGCGGACCAGGATCTGTGACACCACTTCGGGATCGAGCACTGTGCCTCCACCGCCCACGACGGCAACGGCGTCGAGGAAGGCCGGCACGTCGGCCACTCGATCCTTGAGCAGGTATCCGAATCCTCTGGTGTCCGAGGCGATCAGATCGGCCGCGTACCGCTCCTCGACGTAGTGGGAGAGCACCAGCACCGGCGACTCGGGGTTCTGGCTGCGCAGCAGTGCCGCGGCCCGGATGCCCTCGTCGGTGAACGTCGGCGGCATCCGGACGTCGAGGATCGCCAGGTCGGGGCGGTACTCATTGACCAGCCGCAGCAGGTTGGTGGCGTCGGGCACCCCGGCGACCACCTCGTGTCCGGCGTCGGCCAGGATCCGCTCGATACCGGCCCGCAGCAGCGCCGAGTCCTCGGCGATCACGATGCGCATGGCAGCACCGCCGTGACGATCGTCGGGCCGGTGGCGGGACTGGACACCGCGAAGGTTCCGCCGGCGGCGCGTACCCGTTCGTCGAGTCCGCGCAGGCCGGTGGCATTCTCGCCCGCGTCCACGACGGCACCGCCCTTTCCGTCGTCGAACACCGATACGTGCAGCACATCGGCGGCCTCGTCGAGGCGCACGGTGACCACTGCCTGCGAGGCGTTGGCGTGCTTGGCGATGTTGGTCAACGCCTCGGCGACCACGAAGTAGGCGACCGACTCGACCTCATCGGGCAGCCTGCGGGGCAACTCGATGTGCAATGTGGTTGGGACCCCGGAGGTTTCGGCACGCTGCACCACCGAGGACAGTGCCGCGTCGAGGCCGCGATCGGACAGGATCGTCGGCGCGATGCCACGCACCACGTTGCGCAGTTCCACCAGCGCGCTCTTGGCGTCGTCGTGGGCCTCGGCGATCAGTGCCTTCGCGGCGGGCGGATCCGAATCCAGCTTGGTCTGCGCCAGACCGATCGTCATCGCCAGGGACACCAGGCGGGGCTGCACGCTGTCGTGGAGGTCCCGCTCGATGCGGTGCCGTTCGGTCTGCGCCGAGGACACCGCGCCCTGCCGGGCATCGGCCAGCGCGCTCACCTGATATTCCAGGGCCGCGGTGGGTGACGGCGACAGCAGCCATCGATCGATCGCGGCGTCCACTGCGGGCGCGAGGATCAGGATGGCCACCGCCGCGATGACGGCGACGATCGCCAGCAGCCACGCGACCGGCGGGGACAGGAACACCAGACCGGCATCGTTGTCGCTGTGCCGGATGGCGACGGCCGCGGCCGGGCCCAGGAAAGCGAACGTGAGCAACACGAATGCCAGGCCGGTGGCCAGCATGTCGTACGTCATCCGCAGGTAGTGGTGGCAGACGCCTTTCCAGAACCGGGTACTGCTGATGTCCAGCCATAGTTGGTGGGCCCAGCCCTGGACGCCGGTATGCGGCGACAGTCGGCGGGGCGGGACGCCGAGACCGAAACCGAACACGGCTTCACTTCGGCTCCGCTCGAACCACTCCACGCCGCGCATCAGGTAGATGAACACCACGCCGGCGAGCAGGAATCCGATCACCGACGGGATCAAGGAGACCCCGATGACCATGATGGACAACGGAATCCAGAACCACACGAGCGCGACGGCGGCGCCGGTGATCATCGATGCGGTCGGTACGACGCCAATGTTGCGGGATGTCGAAACGGGCTCAGACGCCGGCTGGGCCGGCGTGGGCAGGACGGTTTCGCTGGTTGCGACCATGCCTCCAACTTACGAAGTTGTGCGGCGTGGCGACACAGCGTTTTCCCCAGATCAAGCTGGGGGATAACCCCCGGCCCGGGGATCTACTTCGGCGCGGTGAGTTCCAACGCGATGTTGTCCGGGTCGCGGAACTCCAGGATGTAGGAAGGGCCGATGTCCTTGACGGGTTCGTGTGCGAGACCCAGATCGTCGAGGTGCAGCGCGGCGTCGTTCAGTTCGGCGAGGCTCCTGAGCCGGAAGGCCAAGTGGTCCAGCCCGGTTCGGTTCTCGTCGAAGGCATCCCGGCCGACCGGACGCAGTCCGATCAACGTTGCCCCGGCGTCGTAGATGACCCCACCGGACAGGAAACTCAGCCTGGCGCGGGTGGCGACGTCGGCGTCCTGTGGCAGCTCGATGAGGACCGGCCAGCCGAAAACGCTCTCGTAGAACTGCCGGGACCGTTCGATGTCGGTGACCGTGAGCCGTACATGCGCGACCGAGGACGTGGTGATGGCCATCGGTTCATGCTGCCACCCCGACGTGACAGAATCCGTGGGTGCGCGTGGGGATGACGATGCCGGTCATGGAGCCTCAGTTGGATGCGACGACGCTGCGGTCCTGGGCGCACGTCATCGACGGAGGCCCGTTCTCGTCGCTGTGCTGGGGTGAACGCATCGCGTTCGACAATCCCGACAGCCTGACCCTGCTGGGGGCGCTGGCGGCGTGGACCGACCGGGTGCGGCTGGTGACCACCGTGGTGGTGCCGCAGCTCCACGATCCGGTGATGCTGGCCAAAGGCCTGGCCACCGGAGATCTGCTCAGCGGCGGCCGGTTGACCGTGGGCATCGGTGTCGGCGGCCGCCACGAGGACTATCACGCGGTCGGCGCCGACCCGGCGTCCCAGACCCGGCGGGGAATGGCCGAGCGGGTCGCGGTGATGAAGCGCGTGTGGGCCGGCGAGAAGGTCACCGAATCGGTGCTTCCGGTCGGGCCGCCGCCGGTTCAGAGCGGTGGGCCGTCCCTGCACATCGGCACCATCGGACCCAAGACCATCCGGGATGCCGCGGCCTGGGCCGACGGCGTCGCCGGCACGACTCTGGATCTGGATGTGGCCCGCCAGGCCGAGTTGTTCGACATCGCCCGCACCGCCTGGGCCGAGGCGGGCAAGTCCAAACCACACCTGGCCACCTCGTTCTGGTTCGCGCTCGGTAAGCCGGAGGAGGCCCGCGCGCAGGTACACCGGCACCTGCGCCGGTACATGAACTGGATCCCGGCCGAATACGTCGACGCGATGGCCCCCGCGACGGGCTGGGCAGGCACCGAAGACGAACTGATCGAGGTGCTCGGCAGGTTCCAGGACATCGGCACCGACGAGGTGCACCTGATCCCCACCAGCTCCGATATCGACCAGCTTCGCCGCGTGGCCGAGGTAGCGAAGGTCTTCGCCTGAGCGACCTTCCTGGACGATTCCAGCAAAACGTGATCAAGATCATGGAATAAGCGCCTCGTAGTCTGGATCTCTGCTCGGCGTGGAGGTTCCCGACGTTGATTCGCGCGGAAAGGCGCGGTGCCGGCGATCGGGCGTCTCCGCTCAATGCCTGTTCGCAGAGCTTTGATTCAGGCGTGTGCGGAGTTGTTCATCTGACCGTTACCGGGTGTTGGTCCGGGGTGCGCTGAGTACGGGACACCGGCGTGCGTGGCCGCGGGCAACCCCGGCGCGCGTTCGGCGACAGCAAACGATGTCAAGGGTTCGTCAGTGATCGGCACTCGCGGCGTTCTGGTACTAGCGTGTCGATCGACGTCGTCGTCAGACGGCGGGGATACAACAGTTGGGGAACTCATGATCCAGAAGAGCTTGATCGCCACGACCCTCGCGGCGGGGGCCATCGGGGCCGCCGTGACGCTGTCCGCTCCGGCATCGGCCGATTCCAAGGGCAACAGCACCGTCGGATGCTCACCGTGCGACCGGGTGAATTCGTCGGTCACCGATGCCGTTACCGACGCCGCCAAGAGCGCGCTCACCGGCGGGGTCGACCTGCCCGAGAGCCCCATCGTCGACAAGTGGACGAAGTTCCCCGGCGAGACGGCCGAGAAGTGGACCTCGTTCCCGGGTAAGACCGCCGAGAAGTGGGCGACGTTCCCAGGCAAGACCGCCGAAAAGTGGGGAAGCTTCCCGGGCAAGGTGCTGAAGAAGTGGACCGGCCTGGGCTGAACCCCGACCGGAGGGCACCAACCTCACTCACGAACGAGCGTGTGGCAGACAAGCCGCACGCTCGTTTCGTATCTGCGGGTTAGCTGAAATTTCGCTGATCTTAACTGTTCTCGCAGCACAGCCCGCCCCCTGAAATAGACGCAGCCCGGTTCACCGACCAAAGGAGCTCGTCGCAATGGCTGCGCCTGCACGGCAGTTGCACCTCAACGCATTCCTGCGCAACATCGGCCAGCACGAAGCGGCGTGGCGCCTCCCCGAAACCGATCTGTCGGGCATCACCGACATCGCCCACTACATCGAACTGGCCCGCATCGCCGAGCGCGGCAAGCTCGACGCGGTGTTCTTCGCCGACCATCCGGTGCTCAAGGACCAGAACGAGTTTCGCCCGTTCGACGCGCTGGACCCGATCACTCTGGTCGCAGCGCTGGCCGGGGCGACCACCAACGTCGGGCTGATCGCGACGGCATCCACCACCTACAACGACCCGTACGGGTTGGCGCGGCGGTTCGCCACACTCGATCACGTGAGCCGGGGCCGGGCCGGCTGGAACGTCGTGACGACGGCCAACGCCTCGGCCGCGGCCAACTTCGGGGTGCCGAATCACCCGGACCCGGAGGCGCGGTACCAGCGCGCCGACGAATTCCTCCAGGTCGCGTTGAGGTTGTGGGACAGCTGGGAAGACGACGCCATCGTCGGCGACAAGGACGCGCCCCGCTTCGTGGATCCGGCGAAGATCCACGCGATCAACCACTCCGGCGCGTACTTCGACGTGGCCGGACCGCTGGAGGTACCGCGGTCCCCGCAGGGCCATCCGGTGCTGTTCCAGGCCGGATCTTCGGAACCCGGTAAGGATCTCGCAGCCCGGTACGCCGAGGCCATCTTCACCGCCCAACCCACACTGGACGAGGCCCGTGACTTCTACCGTGACGTCAAGGCCCGCATCCGCCGGTTCGGTCGCAACCCGGACCAGGTGCACATTCTTCCCGGGCTGTCGACGATCGTCGGCAGTACCGAAGCCGAGGCGCAACGGCGTCAGCGCGAACTCGAAGAACTCACCGTGCCCGATTACGGTCTCGAACAACTGAGCGCCATCGTCGGATTCGCGGTTACCAAGGACGATCTCGGCCGGAAACTGACCTTCCCGGCCGAAGACCCGGGCGACACGTTCATCAAGAGTCGACTCACCCTGGTGAAGCGGTTGGTCGAGACCGACAACCTCACCGTCCGGGAGTTGTTGCTGCGGCTGAGCAGCGGACGGGGGCACCGGTTGTTCGCCGGCACCGCAGAACAGGTCGCCGACACCATCGAGGAGTGGTTCACCAGCGGCGCCGCTGACGGTTTCAACCTCATCCCGCCGGCGCTGCCGTCATCGTTGACCGACTTCGTCGACCACGTCGTCCCAGAGTTGCAGCGCCGCGGCATCTTCCGGGAGGAATACACGGGGACCACCCTCCGCGACCACCTCGGCCTGGACCGGCCGGCCAACCGATTCACCACCGGCGCGGACACTTCCGTGTCGGCCGCGAGCTGACAGGGAACCTGATATGCGTAATCCGTTGACCCGCTTGACCCGCTTGACCCGGGTGATCGTGGCCGCCGGCCTCGTCGCGGGCCTGGTAGCCGGCTGCCAGTCGTCCGGATCCGGGGCGCAAGGCAACGGCGGACTTTCGGCCGACGCACCGATTCCGGTGGCGGTCCCGAAGGGGACCAGCCTGGTGGTGGCTGATGACGCGAACCGGCTCAAGACCCTGTTCAAACTCTCCGGTGAGCAGGACCGGCTCAGCGCCGACGTGACCTACGCCAACTTCAGCAGCGGTCCGCTACGTCTGGAGGCGATCCGGTCGGGCAATGCGCAACTGGGCCGGGTCGGCGATGTCCCGCCGATCCTCGCGCAATACTCAGACGCCGGAGTGCCCATCGTCGGGGCGGTGAAATACGACGGAAACGGGCTGGTGCTGGCAACGTCACCGGGTTCGGGCATCAAATCGCTGAAAGACCTGGCCGGCAAGAAGATTGCGATCAATGAGGGCACGGCGCAGCAGGCGGTCGTGCTGCGCAACCTGAAGTCCGTCGGCCTGAGCATCAAGGACGTACAGCCGATCAATCTGGGTCTGGCCGAGTTCGCCGACGGGTTGCGGGCCGAACAGGTCAACGCCGCGGTGCTCAAGCAACCGGACCGGGTTCGCTACCTCACTTCCACGCAGGGGGAGGGGAGCATCGAAATCCCCAATGCCCCGGGCGCCTACCCCGGCTTGTATTACGTCTACGCCAGCCGGGAAGCACTGTCCGACCCCGCTCGCGCGGCGGCCATCCGGGAATTCGTGATCGCCTGGTACCGCGCCGAGCAGTGGCTCAATGACAACAAGCAGACCTGGATCGACGAGTACCTGATCAAGGATCAGAAGGTCAGCCCGGAGGATGCCAAGGCCATCGCTGCGGCCGACGGGAAATCCTCCGTACCTGGGTTCACAGATGAGCTGATCAACACCCAGCAGGAGACCATCGACCTGCTTCAGCAGGCCGGCGCGTTCTCCGGGAAAGAGTTGCACGCCAAGGACGAATTCGATTCCCGGTTCGCCGACCTCAACGCGACGTCGACGGGCAAGCAGTGACCACCGTCCAGACGGCCCCCGCTTCCACGGCTACCGCGGAAGCGGGGGCCGCTGGGCGTCGGGAGTATCCGAATCTCGACCATCGGTCGGGCACGCAGCGTCGCCGCAGGCTCGGGCCCGGACGCGCCATCACGGCGTCGTTGGCCATCGGACCGCTTCTGCTGGCTGTCATCTGGATCGTCACCTCGCAGCTGGGCATTCTCGATCCGCGCACCCTGCCACCGCCGCTGGACATCCTGCGCACTGCCGGTGAGATGTGGTCGGACGGCCGGTTGCCCACAAACATCCTGGCTTCCCTGAAACTGGCGTCGATCTCGCTGGCCATCGGGGTGACGCTCGGCCTGGCGCTGTCACTGATCTCCGGGTTGAGCCGCATCGGGGAGGCGATCGTCGATGGGCCGGTTCAGGTCAAACGCGCGGTGCCGACCCTGGCGATCATCCCGCTGGCGATCATCTGGTTCGGCATCGGCGACACCATGAAGATCATCATCATCGCCACCAGCGTGCTGATTCCCGTCTACATCAATACCACCGCACAGCTCAAGGGTGTGGACCTGCGCCACGTGGAACTTGCTGAAACCGTTGGGCTTTCCCGCGGCCAGTTCATCCGCAAGGTGGCCATACCCGGTGCGCTGCCCGGCTTCTTCACCGGGCTGCGGCTTGCGGTCACCATCTCGTGGACCGCGCTGGTCGTCGTCGAACAGGTCAATGCCACCAGTGGTATCGGGTATCTGATGACCCAGGCCCGCCTCTATGGGCAGCTGGACATCGTGGTGGTCGGCCTGTTGGTCTACGCGGTGTTCGGGCTCACCGGCGACTACGCGGTCCGCGCCGTCGAGAGGAGAGCGTTGTCGTGGCGGCGCGCGCTGGGAACCTGACCGAGGAAGTCGCCGTCGTGCGGCAACTGAGTCGATCACTCAGTGGCTCAACGATTCTCGACTCGGTGGACCTGACGATTCGCAAAGGTGAATTCGTGGCCCTGTTGGGACGCAGCGGCTCAGGTAAGAGCACGCTGCTGCGCGCCCTGGCCGGGTTGGACCACGGGGTCGCCGGTACGGGGGACCTGTTCGTCGCCCGCGATGTGTCGGTGGTGTTCCAGGATTCCCGGCTGCTGCCGTGGTCGCGGGTGCTCGACAACGTAGCCCTCGGGTTGTCCGGCCGTGAGGTCAGACAACGGGCGAGCGCGGTGCTCGCCGACGTCGGCCTGGCCGGGCGCGAGCGGGCCTGGCCGTACGAGTTGTCGGGCGGTGAACAACAGCGTGTGGCACTGGCCCGGTCACTGGTGCGCAATCCGGCGCTGCTGCTGGCCGACGAACCCTTCGGGGCGCTCGATGCGCTCACGCGGGTTCGGATGCACCATCTGCTCAAGGAGTTGTGCGTGAAGTACGAACCCGGGGTGCTGCTGGTGACCCACGACGTCGACGAGGCGGTGACCCTCGCCGACCGGGTCCTCGTTCTCGATGGTGGTTCGTTTGTCGTCGATCGACACCTGGATTTTCAGACTCCGGACGCCCGTACCTACCGCAATCCCGAGTTCGTCGCGCATCGTGAGGCGCTGCTCGCCGCGCTCGGCGTGGGGGAGCCCCAAAATTGATCAGTGGTGACCCGCTGTAAACGGACCACCACTGATACGTGGGCGGTGTTGGAGGGTTCCTCCCCCTGATCACCACCACCGCTCCCGCGCCTCTGGTCGAAAGCCGACGCGATGGAGCCACTGTATACCTCCCGCGCAGTTTGCTGAAGGGTTGTTTGCAGAGGCGAACAACCAACTTCAAGATCGCTTCGCTGTCTAGGGCTGGTCTTTGCCCGCGGAGGATTCGCCCTGAGCGAGATGCTCGGCGAGCAGCGCTCCGGCATTGCGGATGTGGCCGGCCATGGCAGCCCGGGCCTTCTCGGGGTCGTTGGCCCGCAGGTGCTCGATGACGGCGCGGTGATCCTGGGCCGAGGCTTCGGGCCACCCTTCCACGGCGGCGAAGAACTTGCGTGGCGCGTAGGACAACGTCGTCTTGATCAGCCAGCGCATCTTGCGTGATCCGCTCAGCTGGTAGATGAGCGCGTGGAACTGATGGTTGAGGCGTTCTTCCTCGTCGAAATCGCTGGTGGCAGCTGCTCTTTCGAGAGCATCTTGGATGCGCTCGAGTTCGTCGACCAGTGCCGGGGTGATCGTCGCGGCGGTACGGGCGGTGAGTTCACCGCCCAGCAGTGCCTGCGCGTCGTAGATGTCGCGGATGTCGTCGCTCGACAGCGCGGTCACCATGAAGCCGCGCCGAGGCTCGACGGACAGAAAGCCTTCGGTCTGCAGTTGCAGCAGGCCTTCCCGCGCCGGGGTGGCGCTGATCCCGAGTTCGTCGGCGACAGTTTCCGGGCGGATGAATTCTCCGGAGTGCAGCTGCCCCGAGACGATGAGCTCGCGAACGTGGGCCGAGGCGACGTCGGACAGCCGCATCGGCGCGCGTCTCTTCGAATTCGCGGTCATGCCAGCGGGCCTCAGATGTCGAGTCCGCCGCGTTTGACCAACTGCTTGGCGATCACGCCGCGCTGGATCTCGTTGGTGCCCTCGCCCACGATCATCAGTGGCGCGTCGCGGAAGTAGCGCTCGACGTCGTACTCGGTGGAGTATCCGTAGCCGCCGTGGATCCGCACGGCGTTCAGCGCGATCTCCATCGCCGTCTCGGAGGCGAACAACTTGGCCATACCGGCCTCCATGTCGCAGCGGCCCCCCGCATCGATCCGCTCGGCGGCATCCAGCAGGAGGCTGCGCGCGGCGTACAGCTTCGTGCCCATGTCGGCGAGCATGTTGCCGACCGATTGGTGCTGCCAGATCGGCACACCGAAGCTCTCCCGGTCTTGCGCGTACTGCAGTGCGTCGTCGAACGCGGCGCGGGCCACACCGGTCGCCCGGGCCGCGACCTGGATTCGGCCGACTTCAAGTCCCTTCATCATCTGGGCGAAGCCGCGTCCTTCGACGCCGCCCAGCAGTGAACTCGAATCCACATGGCAGTCAACGAAATTGATCTCACAGCTCTCGACGCCCTTGTAACCCAGCTTCGGCAGGTCCTTCGAAACCGTGAAGCCGGGGACCTTCTCCACCAGCAGGATCGACACGCCCTTGTGTGCCGGGGTGGCGGCCGGATCGGTCTTACACAGCAGCGCGACGAGGCCGGCCTTGCGCGCGTTGCTGATCCAGGTCTTCGAACCGTTGATCACATAGCCGGACTCGTCCTTCGTGGCGACGGTGCGCATGGCCTGCAGGTCGGAGCCGCCACCGGGTTCGGTGAGTGCCATCGTGGCCCGTAGCTCGCCGGTGGCCATTCGGGGCAGGTACTTGTCTTTCTGCTCATCGGTACCGAACTGCAACAACAGCTTCGACACCACGGTGTGCCCGCCCATGGCGCCGGCCAGGCTCATCCAGCCACGCGCGAGCTCTTCGGTGACCTGTGCATAACAGGGCATCGAAACCGCGGCGAAGCCATACGGTTCCGGGATCGCCAACCCGAAGATACCCAGCTCCTTCATCGCGTCGATGAGTTCTTCGGGATAGGTGTTGGTGTGCTCGAGTTCGCGGACCACGGGCCGGACTTGCTTGTCGACGAAGTCGCGGACGGTACTGACGATGGCCTGCTCTTCGGCGGACAGCGTGATCACTGCGGAATCCTTTCCATGAACTCTATAGAAAATATTCTATAGAGGACGCGGTCCTGCTGTTGCCCCGTGATTCGGCTAGGGTTCGCTGAACATCGGGAGGTTTGGGAGGATCGGCCGCCGCGAGTACCGGGTCGGCCCGTGAAAGGGGACGGTGATGGTCGGGTGGCGGAGTGTTGCTGTGAGCGCGTCTCTCGCAGTGGGGGTCGTCGTGGCCTGTGCACCCTCTGAGAAAACGGATGTGCGCCAGATGCCGAGCAGTGAAACACGATCGGTCAAGCGGCCGGACAAGCTCAGCGATTTCCGTTTTCGATGGACTGCCGAGCCGGGCATTGATCTGTACTCGGGTGCTGCGGTCCCACTGCGCGCGTACGCGGAGTCTTGGCGGGTCGCGCAAATGATGTCCGACATGAGCGCTGCCTACCCCGGATTCGAACGGGCCGTTCCTGCCAACCGTGAACTGACCGATCATTCACCGCGTGATGCACCCGCGTACATGTTGACCTTTGTCCGTCCGTCCATGGATGACGAACTCGACGAGGTGTACACCGGTCAGCCCCGATATGAGTCAAAGCGGTTCTATGGCAACGAGTACTTCCACATCCTGTCGCTGGACGAGGTGGATGGCGGCTGGCGGGCGTACCTGTGCGACGGGTTGTACGACATGTACCGCGATGACGCGGACGGCTACAGCCCGGTCACCGGTTTGCGCGGTTGGGCCGGACCTCCCAAGGAGCCGATGAAGGCCATCCGGGTGTGGCACGTCGAAATGGCAGCACCAGAAAGTCCTGCAGCGAGTGCTCCTCAGAAAGGTCCCAACCCGGCCCCGATGGACGACGTCTTCTCATCGTGGCGCATCCGGGGCGCGGCTCCCGACAGCAAGTGGGAGTCTGCTCCGGGATTCGGCGGCAGCGATTACCACGAGACCTTTGCCGACTTCGAGCGCCGACGGGAGCAATGTAGCGACCGGCTACCTGACGGACGTGATGCGCGGAACGCCGACGGCCGATCAATCAATACCAAGCCGGATATGCAGCCTGCGGTACCAGGCTGGCCGGACAACGCGGCATAGCCGACTTCAGCGTCGGGTGCCCGTTGTTGCTGAGCGTTTACGCAGTTCAGAGAGGGTGCCCCCGGCAGGATTCGAACCTGCGGCCTTCTGCTCCGGAGGCAGACGCTCTATCCCCTGAGCTACGGGGGCGCGGGCTGAAGATCAGCTGCGCCGATTGGGCTTGCATAGCGTAGCGCATGGAAGCGTCAATACGGATTCGGGGCGCGGGGACCCCAGACCATAGGATGGACCCTCGTGACCCCCGCCGACCTTGCAGAGCTGCTCAAGGCTACTGCCGCCGCAGTGCTGACCGAACACGACCTGGACACCGCCGCGTTGCCCGACACCGTCACGGTCGAGCGCCCGCGCAACCTTGAGCATGGCGACTACGCGACCAACCTCGCGCTGCAGCTCGGTAAGAAGGTCGGCGTCAACCCGCGAGAGCTGGCCGGCTGGCTGGCCGCCGCCCTGACCGCTGCCGACGGCATCGCCGCCGCCGAGGTCGCCGGCCCCGGCTTCGTCAACCTGCGCATCGAGGCCTCGGCGCAAGGCGTCATCGTCACCAACGTGCTGACCGCCGGCGCGGCCTACGGCAACTCCACCGAGCTCGCCGAGAAGATCAACCTCGAATTCGTCTCGGCCAACCCGACCGGCCCCATCCACATCGGCGGCACCCGCTGGGCCGCAGTGGGCGACGCGCTGGGCCGGCTGCTGACCACGCAGGGTGCCGACGTCACCCGCGAGTACTACTTCAACGACCACGGCGCCCAGATCGACCGGTTCGCCCGCTCGCTGGTCGCCGCCGCCAAGGGGGAGCCGCCGCCGGAGGACGGCTACGCCGGCGCCTACATCACCGACATCGCCGCCTCCGTGCAGGCCAAGCGCCCCGATGTCATGAGCCTGCCCGCCGACGAGCAACAGGAAGTGTTCCGCGAGGTCGGCGTCGACCTGATGTTCACCCACATCAAGGAATCTCTGCACGAGTTCGGCACCGACTTCGACGTCTACACGCACGAAGACTCGATGCACACTTCCGGCCGCGTCGACCAGGCCATCGCCAAGCTGCGCGAGACCGGCAGCATTTACGAGAAGGACGGCGCAACCTGGTTGCGCACCACCGAATTCGGTGACGACAAGGACCGCGTCGTCATCAAGAGTGACGGCAACCCGGCCTATGTCGCCGGCGACATCGCCTACTACCTGGACAAGCGTGAGCGCGGGTTCGACCTGTGCATCTACATGCTCGGCGCCGACCACCACGGTTACATCGCCCGGCTCAAGGCCGTTGCGGCCGCACTGGGCGAGGATCCCGCGACCGTCGAGGTGCTGATCGGGCAGATGGTCAACCTGGTCCGCGACGGGCAGCCGGTCCGGATGAGCAAGCGCGCGGGCACCGTCATCACCCTCGACGATCTGGTCGAGGCCATCGGCGTCGACGCCGCCCGGTACTCGCTGATCCGCTCCTCGGTGGATACCTCGATCGACATCGATCTGGCGCTGTGGTCCAGCGCGTCCAGCGAAAACCCGGTCTACTACGTGCAATACGCGCATGCCCGGCTGTCCGCGCTGGCGCGCAACGCCGCCGATCTCGGCGTCACCGCCGACACCGCGCACCTGGATCTGTTGTCCCACGAGAAAGAGGGCATCCTGATCCGCAACCTGGGCGAGTTCCCCCGGGTGCTCAAAGCCGCTGCCGCACTGCGGGAACCGCACCGCGTGTGCCGGTACCTGGAAGACCTGGCCGGCGACTACCACCGGTTCTACGACGCCTGCCGCGTGCTGCCGCAGGGCGACGAGGAAGCGGGCGACCTGAACGCGGCCCGGCTCGCCCTGTGTGAGGCCACCCGCCAGGTGATCGCCAACGGTCTGGGCATCCTCGGTGTGACCGCCCCGGAGCGCATGTGAACGCGCACCCCGCCGGCCCCCGGCACGCCGAAGAGATCCACCACGCCGGTGCACCCGTCAAGCCGCAGTCTCCTGACGAGATCCTGCTGCTGGCGCCGAACGTGTGGCCGCGCAACCTGGTTCGCGGTGACGACGGCGTGGTGTCGATCGCCGGGATACCGGTCACCGATCTGGCCGCCGAATACGGCACCCCGTTGTTCGTGATCGACGAGGACGATTTCCGGTCGCGTTGCCGCGACATCGCCGCAGCCTTCGGTGGCGGGGACTACGTGCACTACGCGGCCAAGGCGTTCCTGTGCAGTGAGATCGCCCGCTGGGTCAACCAGGAAGGCCTGTCGCTGGACGTCGCGACCGGGGGAGAGCTGGCGGTGGCGCTGCACGCCGACTTCCCGCCCGAGCGAATCACCTTGCACGGCAACAACAAATCCGTCGCCGAGCTCACCGTGGCCGTCAAAGCTGGGGTCGGGCATGTAGTGGTCGACTCCCTGATCGAGATCGAGCGCCTGGACCGCGTCGCCGGGGAGGCGGGCATCGTCCAGGACGTGCTGGTCCGGGTGACCCCGGGCGTGGAGGCACACACCCACGAGTTCATCTCGACCGCCCACGAAGACCAGAAGTTCGGCCTGTCGCTGGCCAGCGGTGCGGCGATGGAGGCGGTACGCAAGGTGTTCGCCACGGACAACCTGCGCCTCGTCGGATTGCATTGCCATGTCGGTAGCCAGATCTTCGATGTGGCCGGATTCGAAGTGGCCGCCCACCGCGTGATCGGCCTGCTGCGCGACGTCGTCTCCGAATTCGGTGTCGAGAAGACATCGCAGATGTCGGTCATCGACCTCGGTGGCGGCTTGGGTATTTCCTATGTACCGCAAGATGATCCGCCGCCGATGCAGGAGCTGGCCGACAAACTGCTGGCCATCGTGCGCAGCGAATCGGCAGCCGTCGGGCTGCCTACCCCGAAGCTCGTGGTGGAACCGGGCCGCGCCATTGCCGGACCGGGGACTGTCACCCTGTACGAGGTCGGCACGGTGAAAGACGTGGCGATCAGCGCCACCGCACAGCGACGCTATGTGAGCGTCGACGGCGGTATGAGCGACAACATCCGCCCGGCGCTGTACGACGCCGAGTACGACGCCCGGCTGGTGTCCCGCACCAGCGACGCAGGCGCGACACTGGCGCGCATCGTCGGCAAGCACTGCGAGACCGGCGACATCGTGGTCCGCGACACCTGGGTGTCCGACGACATCGCGCCCGGTGATCTGCTGGCTGTGGCCGCGACCGGTGCCTACTGCTATTCGATGTCGAGCCGGTACAACCTGCTGTGCCGGCCCGCCGTGGTGGCCGTGAAGGACGGGAAGTCGCGGCTGGTGCTCCGGCGGGAGACTGTCGAGGATCTTTTGAGCCTGGAGGTGAGTGGTCAATGAGTGGTGAGAAGCCCATCGGCGTAGCGGTACTGGGGCTCGGCAACGTCGGCAGCGAAGTGGTGCGCATCATCAACGAGAGCGCCGCTGACCTCGCGGCCCGCATCGGCGCCCCACTCGAGGTGCGCGGCATCGGGGTGCGCAAGGTCTCCGGCGACCGCGGCGTGCCCAAGGACCTGCTCACCGACGACATCGTCGAGCTGGTGTCGCGTGACGACGTCGACATCGTGGTCGAGTTGATGGGCCCGGTGAAGCCGGCCCGCAAGGCAATCCTGGCCGCCCTCGAGCAGGGCAAATCGGTGGTCACCGCCAACAAGGCACTGATGGCCCAGTCCACCGGCGAACTGGCGCAGGCCGCTGAAAAGGCTCGTGTCGACCTGTATTTCGAAGCTGCTGTGGCCGGCGCGATCCCGGTGATCCGTCCGCTGACCCAGTCGCTGGCCGGCGACACGGTGGTGCGGGTGGCCGGCATCGTCAACGGGACCACCAACTACATCCTGTCCGAGATGGACAGCACCGGTGCCGATTACAGCTCGGCACTGGCCGATGCCAGCGCGCTGGGATATGCCGAGGCCGATCCCACCGCCGACGTCGAGGGCTACGACGCCGCGGCCAAGGCCGCGATCCTCGCCTCGATCGCCTTCCACACCCGGGTCACCGCTGACGACGTCTACCGCGAAGGCATCACCAAGGTGAGTGCGGCCGACTTCGAGTCCGCCCGGGCGCTGGGCTGCACCATCAAACTGCTGGCAATCTGCGAGCGGCTCACCACTGACGAAGGCAAGCAACGTGTTTCGGCACGCGTGTACCCGGCACTGGTGCCGTTGACGCACCCGCTGGCTGCGGTCAACGGAGCCTTCAACGCCGTGGTGGTCGAGGCCGAGGCGGCCGGTCGGCTGATGTTCTACGGCCAGGGTGCCGGCGGCGCGCCGACGGCGTCGGCCGTGATGGGCGACGTCGTGATGGCCGCGCGCAACCGGGTCCAGGGTGGCCGGGGTCCGCGCGAGTCCAAGTACGCGAAGCTGCCGATCGCCCCGATCGGCTTCATCCCCACCCGCTACTACGTCAACATGAACGTCTCGGACAAACCAGGCGTGTTGTCCGCGGTGGCGGCAGAATTCTCCAAGCGCGAGGTCAGCATCGCCGAGGTGCGCCAGGAGGGCATGGTCGACGAGGAGGGTCAGCCCTGCGGCGCCCGCATCGTGGTGGTCACCCACCAGGCCACCGATGCCGCGCTCTCGGAAACCGTCGAGGCGCTGGCCGATCTCGACGCGGTGCAGACCATCAACAGCGTGCTGCGTATGGAAGGAACGAACGCATGAACCCCGGGACGCAAGGAAAGACCAGCGCAGGGCCGGTGCACCGGCCCTGGCCGGGATTGATCGAGGCCTACCGAGATCGCCTTCCGGTCGGCGACAACTGGACGCCGATCACCTTGCTCGAGGGCGGCACGCCGCTCATCCATGCCAAGCGCCTGAGTGAACTCACCGGCTGCACAGTGCATCTCAAGGTCGAGGGGCTCAACCCGACCGGATCTTTCAAGGACCGCGGCATGACCGTTGCGGTCACCGAGTCCCTGGCGCGTGGGCAGGAGGCCGTGCTGTGCGCGTCCACGGGTAACACGTCAGCCTCGGCGGCGGCCTATGCCGCTCAGGCCGGGATCACCTGTGCGGTGCTGATCCCGCAGGGCAAGATCGCGATGGGCAAGCTCGCGCAGGCGGTCATGTACGGCGCCAAGATCATCCAGGTCGACGGCAACTTCGACGACTGTCTGGAACTGGCCCGCAAGATCACTGCGGACTTCCCGACCATCGCCCTGGTGAACTCGGTCAACCCGTACCGCATCGAGGGGCAGAAGACCGCCGCGTTCGAGATCGTCGACGCGCTGGGCACCGCTCCTGACGTGCACGCTCTGCCGGTGGGCAACGCGGGCAACATTACCGCCTACTGGAAGGGCTACACCGAGTACCACCGCGACGGTCTGACGGACCGGCTGCCGCGCATGCTCGGCACCCAGGCCGCCGGAGCTGCCCCGCTGGTCCTGGGGGAGCCGGTCAAGGAGCCCGAGACCATTGCCACCGCCATCCGCATCGGTTCGCCCGCGTCGTGGTCCGGTGCGGTCGAGGCCCAGCAGCAGTCCAAGGGCCGATTCCTGGCTGCCACCGACGAAGAGATCCTCGCGGCATACCACCTGATCGCCCGCAACGAGGGCGTGTTCGTCGAGCCCGCGTCGGCGGCCAGCGTGGCAGGTCTGCTGAAGTCGATCGAGGACGGCTGGGTCAAGCGCGGCTCCACGGTGGTCTGCACGGTCACCGGCAACGGACTCAAGGATCCCGACACCGCACTCAAGGACATGCCCACCGTCACGGCCGTGCCGGTCGATCCGGTAGCCGTCGTCGCCAAGCTCGGACTGGTCTGAGCCTGGTGAATCAGACCCTGCCCGCCGGGCTCACGGCCACTGCTGTCGTCGCAGCCTCCAGCGCAAACCTCGGCCCGGGCTTCGACAGCCTGGGGCTGGCGCTCAGCCTTTACGACGAAATCATCGTCGAGACAACTGAAGCCGGCTTGCAGCTGGAGGTCGAGGGCGAGGGTGCGGGTCAAGTTCCGCTCGATGCGACGCATCTTGTGGTGCGCGCCATCGAGGCCGGGTTGCAGGCCACCGGCTATCGTGCGGCCGGACTGATCGTGCGCTGCCGCAACGAGATTCCGCATTCGCGCGGGCTCGGATCATCGGCCGCTGCCGTCGTCGGCGGCCTCGCCGTGGTCAATGGTCTTGTGGCGCAAGCCGGTTCGGACCCGATGACCGAAGATCAGCTGATTCAGCTGTCGAGTGAGTTCGAGGGGCATCCGGACAACGCCGCGGCGGCTGTGCTGGGCGGGGCGGTCGTGTCCTGGACCGAAACCGATCCCGACGGGCGGCCGCGCTACCGCGCGGCCCAGGTGCGCGTGCATCCGGACATCCGACTGTTCCCCGCGGTCCCGCAGCAGCGGTCGTCCACCGCAGAGACCCGGGCGGTGCTACCCGAGCAGGTCAGCCACGTCGATGCGCGATTCAACGTCAGCCGCGCGGCCCTGCTCGTCGTGGCCTTGAGTGAGCGCCCGGATCTGCTGATGACCGCCACGGAGGATGTGTTGCATCAACCACAACGCGCCGCGGCCATGCTGGCCTCCGCGGAATACCTGCAGTTGCTGCGGCGTTGTGGAGTGGCAGCAGTGTTGTCCGGGGCCGGACCTACGGTTCTGGGGCTGAGTTCGCAGGTAGGACTGCCTGATGAGGCCGTGGATTACGGCACTGCGAACGGGTTCGCCGTCAGGGAGATGTCGGTCGGAACGGGCGTCCGCTGGACGTCGGGTGTGGCCGCCAGGAACTGACGATGTGCGGCACAAGAAGAGCCGAGCGCCACACGCCCAGTGTTGACGTTGCTTGATTACTTCACAAAAGCGAGTTATTCTCGCTTTCGTCCAGCACTCGCAGGGTCTCTGCCTGCGTCGACACCAGGACGACCACCCAATCTTCTTGTGTTCTACTCGTGGACTGACGGCTCGCCGTATATCGGCGGACCCGGGCGATCGCCGTTGCAAAGGCGACGGTGTGAGCTACGCGCTCAGCGGTTCAGCTGAACGCGCTTCGACCTTTGGGGAACCCTCGCACGACCTGATGAGCGAGGGAAAGAAAGGAAATCCGTGACAGAAACGGACCTCTTCACGGCTGACAACGCCAACGGCACTGGGGATTTGCCGAACGCCGTGACATCTGAAAGCACCGCGACCACTGACACCGCGGCCGCGCGGCGCGCTTCCAGCGCCCGGCCCGCGTCGCTGTCGACCATGGTTCTGCCTGAGCTGCGCGCCCTGGCCAAGGAAATCGGTGTCGAAGGCGCGTCCGGGTTGCGTAAGAGTGAGCTGATCGCAGCTATCCGCGCCCACCGTGGTGAATCCAACGGTGCGACCGCCGAGGCCAAGCCGGCCGCCGATACCCAGCCGGACGCCGGTGCCGAGGCTGCTGAGCAGCCCGCGACTCGTCGTCGTGAGCGTCGGGGTTCCTCGCGCCAGGCCGGCGCGCCGGTCGCCGACGCGGCCAAGGACGACGCAGGCAGGTCCGATGCCGGCAAGAACGATGCGGGCACCGAGGCCGTCAAGGCCGAGGCGAAGACCGATTCCGCCGAGCCCGACGCCAAGACCGCTGAGGCTGCCGCCGAGCCGCAGGAAAAGCCTGCCAAGCAGGACAAGCGTGAACGCCAGGAACGGCGCGAAAAGCGCGAGCAGTCCGACGCCGACAAGGGCGAGGCCAAGGCCGACAACAAGGCCGATAACAAGCAGGACGACAAGCGCGACCAGAAGCAGGACCGCGACCAGAAACAGGACCGCGGCCAGGGGCGCGAGCAGTCCGACCAGTCCGACAACCAGCAGAACCGAGGCGGCAACGCCAACACCGATGACGATGGCGATGGGGACGGCCGGCAGGGCCGTCGCGGCCGTCGGTTCCGCGACCGCGATCGTCGCCGGCGCGGTGAGCGTGGCGCCGAGGGTGGCAACGAGACCGAGCTGCGTGAGGACGACGTCGTCCAGCCGGTCGCCGGCATCCTCGACGTGCTGGACAACTACGCGTTCGTCCGGACCTCGGGCTACCTGGCCGGGCCGAACGACGTCTACGTGTCCATGAACATGGTCCGCAAGAACGGCTTGCGCCGTGGCGACGCCGTGACCGGTGCAGTCCGCGTGCCCCGCGAGGGTGAGGGCGGCGGGGGCCAGAACCCGCGGCAGAAGTTCAATCCGCTGGTGCGCCTGGACAGTGTCAACGGTGGTCCGGTCGAGGCGGCCAAGAACCGCCCCGATTTCACCAAGCTGACCCCGCTGTACCCGAACCAGCGGCTGCGCCTGGAGACCACGCCGGAGCGGCTGACCACCCGCGTCATCGACTTGATCATGCCGATCGGTAAGGGGCAGCGCGCCCTGATCGTGTCGCCGCCCAAGGCCGGTAAGACCACGATCATGCAGGACATCGCCAACGCGATCACCAAGAACAACCCGGAATGCCACCTCATGGTGGTGCTCGTCGACGAGCGCCCGGAAGAGGTCACCGACATGCAGCGTTCGGTGAAGGGCGAGGTCATCGCCTCGACCTTCGACCGTCCGCCGTCAGACCACACCCAGGCCGCCGAGCTGGCGATCGAGCGGGCCAAGCGCCTGGTCGAGCAGGGCAAGGACGTCGTCGTGCTGCTGGACTCGATCACCCGTCTGGGCCGCGCGTACAACAACGCGTCGCCGGCCTCGGGTCGCATCCTGTCCGGTGGTGTCGACTCCACCGCGCTGTACCCGCCGAAGCGGTTCCTCGGCGCGGCCCGCAACATCGAGCACGGCGGCTCGCTGACCATCATCGCCACGGCGATGGTCGAGACCGGTTCGACCGGTGACACGGTGATCTTCGAGGAGTTCAAGGGCACCGGCAACGCCGAGCTTAAGCTTGACCGCAAGATCGCCGAGCGCCGGGTGTTCCCCGCGGTCGACGTCAACCCGTCCGGTACCCGCAAGGACGAGCTGCTGCTCTCGACGGACGAGTTCGCGGTGGTGCACAAGCTGCGCCGGGTGCTCTCGGGGCTGGATTCGCATCAGGCCATCGATCTGCTGATGAGCCAGCTGCGCAAGACCAAGACCAACTACGAGTTCCTGGTCCAGGTCTCCAAGACCGCTCCGGGCAACATGGACGTCGACTAACTCCCGCGCGAACGTGAAAGGCCCCCGAAATTCGGGGGCCTTTTTCGTGTTGTCAGGAAGTTGGCTCCGCGCGCAACCCCGGCATCAAATAGCGGCGAACCTGGGCGAGGACCGCGTCCTCGTCACTGGGATCCAGCGTGTTCCCCGGTACGGTCGCCAGCGAGATCAACACTCGCGCAACCCATTCCGATGCTTCGGGGATGTCGATGTCGGCACGCACCTCGCCGCGGTCACGGGCGGCCGCCAGATAGGGCGACCAGAACTCGGCGAGGTCGGGGATCATGCCCTGCACGCCGGCCCCGGCGCAGGCGGCGAATTCCTCGGGTTCGTCGGTGCGGAGTTTCATCAGTACCGCGCCGGGATCGTCGTAGGCGCGCAGGCCATTGCCGACGCCCCAGGCGATCTGGCGATCCAGCCCCTCGATCTGCTCCAACATGGCCTGGGCTTCCGACCAGAACGTGTCGTTGAGTCGCACGATCACGGCGCCGAGCAGCGTCACCTTGTCCGGGAAATGGCGGTAGAGCCACCCGCGCGACACTCCGGCGGCCTCGGCGACCTCTGAGACGGTGGTCGCGCGAATGCCCTTGGTCCGCAGGCATTCTTCAGCAGCGTCGATCAGTCGATCTCGCACGCTGCGCGGTGCCGTGGTGCTGGTCAACTGTGGTGTCTCCTGGTCTTCCGATTGGGCTTAGGTACATGATTCTGCCAAGCGTGTATCCGTCGCGCCAGAACCATGGTAGACAGTTTTCTAATTCTGTTCACTGACCCTTGGGGATTCATCGGATGGCCGAAACGCTGCAGCAGTTGCTCCGGGAACGCGAAGCAGGTGACACGGTCGCCATCAAGTACGGCGACCGGACCTGGACGTGGCGCGAGCATATCGCCGAGGCGAAGGCCCAGGCCGCGACCCTGATCGGGATCGCCGAGCCGCAGCGTCCGCTCCATGTGGGCACCCTTCTGGGCAACACCCCCGACATGCTGACCGCGCTGGCGGCGGCGGCCCTGGGCGGCTACGTGCTGTGCGGCATCAACAACACCCGCCGGGGTGATGCGCTGGCCCGCGACATCGCCCGGGTCGAATGTCAGGTCGTCCTCGTCGACGAACACCATCGCGGACTGCTCGACGGCGTCGACCTGCCGGGCGTCACCGTCATCGACGTATCGGATACCGCCTGGTCAGCGCGGGAACTCACGCCGCACCGTGAGGTCGGGGCCGACGACACCTTCATGATGATCTTCACCTCGGGTACGAGCGGGGAGCCCAAGGCCGTCCGGGTGCCGCATTCCATCGTGCTGTTCTCCGCCGCCGCGCTGGTGCAGCGGTACGACCTGACCGAGGCAGACACCTGCTACCTGGCTATGCCGCTGTTCCATTCGAACGGGGTGTACGCCGGGTGGGGCGTGGCGCTCAGCTCGGGCGCGGCCATGGCGCCGGCACAGTTCTCCGCGTCCGGGTTCCTCCCGGACATCCGCCGCTATGGCGCGACGTACATGAACTACGTCGGCAAGCCGCTGGCCTACATCCTGGCCACCGCCGAGCAACCCGACGACCACGACAACACGCTGCGCGTCGCGTTCGGCAACGAGGCCGCCGACCGCGATATCGATGAATTCAGCCGCAGGTTCGGATGCAGCGTGTGGGACGGCTTCGGTTCGACGGAGCTGGCGATCATCATCACCCGTTCCGAGGGCACCCCCGCCGGCAGCGTCGGCCAGGGCTTCCCGGGCGTGGCGATCTACGACCCGGAGACCCTCGAAGAGTGCCCGGCCGCACAATTCGATGCCACCGGCGCCCTGGTCAACGCCGAGGCCGCCACCGGGGAACTGGTGAACACCAACGGCAGCGGGATGTTCCGCGGCTACCACAACGATCAGGGCGCGACCGATGAACGGCTGCGCCACGGCATGTACTGGTCGGGCGATCTGGCCTACCGCGACGCCGACGGCTGGATCTACCTGGCCGGGCGCACCGCGGACTGGATGAGAGTGGACGGCGAGAACCTCACCGCGGCGCCGATCGAACGAATCTTGTTGCGGCAGCCGGTGATCAGTCGGGTCGCGGTCTATCCCGTGCCCGACGAGTTCGTCGGTGACCAGGTGATGGCTGCCGTCGTGCTGCGCGACGGTCAGGCGCTGACGCCCGACGAGTTCGGCGCATTCCTGGCGCAGCAGCAGGATCTGTCGCCGAAATCCTGGCCGCGCTACGTCTGGATCGCCGACGATCTGCCCAGCACCGCGACCAACAAGATTCTCAAGCGTGAACTGGTTGCCCTCGGCGCCGATCCGGCCGGTCGGGTGCTCTGGAAGCGGACCGGTCGCACGTTCCAACCCGCGGCCATCGCCGCAGCGGACCGAGATTGCGCTCAGGGACAAGATTCGGGCCAGACTTGTCCCTGAGCGCAATCTCGCCGGCGATCAACGGCATCTGCCTGCATCGGCGTGATCTGCGCGTCGCCGGGGTCCAGGAATACCGGCCGGTCATCCCGCGTTTAGGCTGTTGGCGGTTGACCTGGCATAATGGACCGCCGACCCTCGGTCCCGGTTCACGTCCATCTGAATTTCGGGCGACCCGGGCCAACGATTGAAGAGGAACCCATGAAAACAGGCATTCATCCTGAGTATGTCGAGACCACGGTGCACTGTGGTTGCGGCAATACCTTCCAGACCCGTAGCACCAAGCAGAGCGGCCAGATCGTGGTCGAGGTCTGCTCGCAGTGCCACCCGTTCTACACCGGCAAGCAGAAGATCCTCGACAGCGGCGGCCGCGTGGCCCGCTTCGAGAAGCGGTACGGCAAGCGTAAGCCTGCCGGTGATCAGGCTGCCGCAGCCGACAAGTAGCTACGTCAACGGCGCCCGATCTGTCGCATATGCGTCAGATCTGGGCGCTGTTTTCGTTTCCAGGAACGAGTTGGGACAGGAGGATGACGTGACGGATACCGCTTCTGCTGGATTCCCGGCTCAGCCGGGGAGAGCAATCGAGGCGCTGCTCGCTGAGCACGCTGACCTGGAGCGTCAGCTCGCCGACCCCAACCTGCACGCCGACGCCTCCGCCGCCCGCAAGGTGGGCCGGCGGTTCGCCCAGATCTCGCCCGTGGTGGGGACCTACCGCAAGCTCGAAGCCGCCCGCGGTGACCTGGAAGCCGCTCGCGAGCTCGCCGCCGACGACGCCAGCTTCGCCGACGAGGTGGACGAGCTGACCACGAAGGTCGCCGAACTCGATGCGCAGCTGACGGATCAGCTGGCGCCCCGGGATCCCCACGACGCCGACGACATCGTGCTTGAGGTCAAGTCCGGGGAAGGTGGGGAGGAGTCGGCACTGTTCGCCGCCGATCTGGCCCGCATGTACATCCGTTACGCCGAACGTCACGGCTGGACCGTCACCGTGCTCGACGAGACCTGGTCGGACCTGGGCGGTTACAAGGACGCCACCATCACCATCGCCAGCAAGGGCGATTCCGCCGACGGCGTGTGGTCGCGCATGAAGTTCGAGGGCGGGGTCCACCGCGTGCAACGCGTTCCGGTCACCGAGTCACAGGGTCGGGTGCACACGTCGGCGGCCGGCGTCCTCGTCTACCCCGAACCAGAGGACGTCGAGCAGGTGCAGATCGACGAGTCCGACCTGCGCATCGACGTCTACCGGTCCTCGGGCAAGGGCGGTCAGGGCGTCAACACGACCGACTCCGCGGTCCGCATCACGCACCTGCCCACCGGCATCGTCGTGACCTGCCAGAACGAGCGCTCGCAGCTGCAGAACAAGGCCAGGGCCATGGTGGTGCTCGCCGCTCGACTGCAGGCACTGGCCGAAGAACAGGCGTCGGCGGACGCATCGGCAGACCGGGCCAGCCAGATCCGCACGGTCGACCGCAGCGAACGGATCCGCACCTACAACTTCCCCGAGAACCGGATCGCGGATCACCGCATCAACTTCAAGGCGCACAACCTCGACCAGGTGCTCGACGGAGACATGGATGCGCTGCTCGACGCGCTGGGCACCGCCGACAAACAGGCCCGGCTGCAGCAGCAGACATGACCCCGGTGCGGCAGGCGGTCCAGGCCGCAACGGCACGGCTCGCTGCCGCGGGCGTCGCCTCTCCGCGCATCGACGCAGAGCTGCTGGCCGCGCACGTGGCGGGTGTCGACCGGGGTCGGCTGATGTTCCTCGACGACGCCGATGAACAGTTCCACGAGGCCTACGACGAACTCGTGGCCGCCCGGTCCCGTCGGATTCCGCTGCAACATCTGATCGGTACGGCGCCGTTCGGCCCGCTGACGCTCGCGGTCGGGCCCGGTGTCTTCATCCCGCGGCCCGAAACCGAGGCGCTGCTCGAATGGGCCTGCACGCGGCAACTGCCCGGCGACCCGTTGATCGTCGACCTGTGCACGGGCTCGGGTGCGCTGGCGTTGGCGCTGGCCGCGCGGTGGCCCGACGCGCGCGTGCTCGCCGTCGAGAACTCGCCCGCGGCCCTGGAGTTCGCGCGGCGCAACGCCGCCGGTACGCGCGTCGAGGTACTGGACGCCGATGTCACCGCGCCCGGCCTGCTGCCCGAACTCGATGGGCGGGTGGATCTGCTGGTGTCCAACCCGCCCTACATCCCCGAGGCCGCGGTCCTGGAACCCGAAGTGGCCGAACATGATCCCGCGACCGCATTGTTCGGTGGCCCCGACGGTATGTCTGTGATCCGGCCGATCGTCACACTCGCCGCCCGCTGGTTGCGCGACGGTGCGTCCTGCGCCGTCGAGCACGACGACACCACTTCCGAGCTGTCGGTCGGGGCCTTCGTCGACGACGGTCGCTTCACCGAGGTCACCGCGCGCCGCGACCTCGCCGGACGACCCCGCTTTGTGACGGCGACGAGGATTGGGAGAAGCTGAGCTGATGCGCGCACCGACCGGGGAGCCGACATGACGATCTTCGACTGCAGCGACGCTGATCAGCGTGCGACCGGCATCGCCTCGGCGATCAGCGCGGTGAAGGGCGGCCGACTGGTGGTGATGCCGACCGACACCGTCTACGGGATCGGTGCGGATGCCTTCGACCGCGACGCCGTCGGCAGTCTCCTCGCGGCCAAGGGCCGTGGCCGCAACATGCCGGTCGGCGTGTTCGTCGGCTCGTGGAACACCATCGACGGTCTCGTTTACTCGGTGCCGCCGGCCGCCCGCGATTTGATCCGGGCATTCTGGCCGGGCGCACTGAGCCTGATCGTCACGCAGGCACCGTCGCTGCAGTGGGACCTCGGGGATGCCAACGGCAACGTCATGCTCCGGATGCCGATGCACCCGGTGGCCATCGAGCTCCTGCGCGAGGTCGGTCCCATGGCCCAGTCCAGTGCCAATGTCTCGGGTCAGCCGGCCGCGGTGACGGCAGCGCAGGCCCACGAGCAACTCGGCGACACGGTGGAGGTCTATCTGGACGGCGGGCCCGCCGAACAACAGGCAGCGTCCACCATCGTCGACCTCACCGGCATCCAGCCACGCATCCTGCGCGCCGGTCCGATCAGCGCGGCGGACATCGCCAGGGTCGTCGGCGTGGAAATCTCCACGCTCACAACAACACCTACGGAGTGATCTCAGCTTGCTGCAGTACGGTTCATCGGTGATGTCGGCCGGTGACGCAGTGATTCCCGCGGTCAATTCCGGGCTTCTCGCTCTGTCGGACCGAGGTGCCGGTGTTCCGCTGCGTGAGTTGGCGCTCGTCGGACTGACCGCCGCGATCATCACGTACTTCGCCACCGGCTGGGTGCGGGTGCTGGCCATCCGGGTCGGCGCCGTCGCCTACCCGCGGGAACGCGATGTCCACGTACAGCCGATACCGCGGATGGGCGGGTTGGCGATGTACATCGGGGTCGCCGCCGCGGTATTGCTGGCTTCCCAACTGCCGGCACTCACGCGAGGTTTCGTCTACTCCACCGGTATGCCCGCGGTCGTGGTCGCCGGCGGGCTGATCATGGCCATCGGGCTGATCGACGACCGCTGGGGGCTGGACGCCCTGACGAAATTCGCCGGCCAGATCACCGCGGCGAGCGTGCTGGTCACGATGGGCGTGGCCTGGAGCGTGCTCTACATCCCGTTCGGGGGAGTGGGCACCATCGTGCTCGACCAGGTGTCGTCGATCCTGCTGACGCTCGCGCTGACGGTGTCGATCGTCAACGCGATGAACTTCGTCGACGGACTCGACGGTCTGGCCGCCGGGCTCGGACTCATCACGGCCCTGGCCATCTGCATCTTCTCGGTCGGGCTGCTGCGGGACCACGGCGGCGACGTCCTGTTCTATCCGCCCGCGGTGATCTCGGTGGTGCTGGCGGGCGCCTGTCTGGGCTTCCTGCCGCACAACTTCCACCGGGCCAAGATCTTCATGGGCGATTCGGGATCGATGCTGATCGGCCTGATGCTGGGTGCGGCGTCGACGACAGCCGCCGGGCCGATCTCGCAGAACGCCTACGGCGCCCGCGATGTTTTCGCGCTCATGTCGCCGTTCCTGCTGGTGATCGCCGTGATGTTGGTACCAGCGCTGGACACGTTGCTGGCCATCGTGCGTCGCACCCGCGCCGGCCGGAGTCCGCTCAGCCCCGACAAGATGCATCTGCATCACCGACTACTGCAGATCGGGCACTCGCATCGCCGCGCCGTGCTGTTGATCTACCTATGGGTGGGCATCATCGCTTTCGGTGCCGCAGCGACGATTTTCTTCGATCCCCGCTACACCGGAGCGGTCGTCGCGGCCGCCATCGTGGTGGCCATCGTGGTGACACTGATACCCCTGTTGCAACGTGGGAATGACGCGTCCGAAGACGAGCACGAAGCGAAGTACGACAAAAAGTAGTAGGCCACGTTTAGGGGTGCCTACCATGTGTTAGGGTGCTGCCAGAACCCGAAAAACCTCGCGGGTTGCCGGCCCGGCCCCTCGGTTCGACGAACCGTCAGGTGCCGATCAACGACCGACAAAGGGAGCTACCCCGTGGGTGAATCGAGCCCGCCCGCCGCCCTCCGATATTCTCGTCGGGCGCGCACAGGGTTTTGCCAGGGGGCAGCAACCGTTGGCATCTCCGAGGGTGCAGCGTTTCGTGACAGCGGGATTGGGGTGAATCAGTGACGACACCAGCGCAGAACGCGCCGTTGGTGTTCCCGTCGGTGGCTTTCCGGCCACTGCGTCTGCTGATTGTCTGCGTCGTCCTCACCGGGCTGGCCGTAGGGGCCGCCGGTTTCATCGGACACATTTTCTTCGGCGTCTTCTTCGGTGTCGGCCTGGTCCTCGGCTTGATCAACGCCCTGCTGGTGCGTCGGGCCGTCGAGGCGATCACGGCCGAGGATCACCCGCTCAAGAAGAAGATGGCCGTGAACTCCGCGACGCGGCTGCTGATCATCACTGCGATCGCACTCGGCATCGCACTTTTCTTCAAGAAGCACGACGGCATCGCGGTGCTGTTCGGGCTGGCTATTTTCCAGGCTCTGCTGGTGATGAGCACCAGCATCCCCGTGCTGCGGAAGATCCGCTCTAACGGCCTGGATGTCTTGGATACGGAATCGAAGGGTTGAGCTGACCTATATGACTCAGACGACGACCGTGCTCGCCGCCGAAGAGGGTGGCGCTGCCATCCACGTCGGCCACCACACGATGGTGTTCGAGCTGTTCGGGATGACGTTCAACGGCGACACCATCCTGGCCACCGCGGTCACCGCGGTGATCGTGATCGCGTTGGCGTTCGTCCTGCGGGCCAAGGTCACCTCGACCGGCGTGCCGGGCGGTGTGCAGCTGTTCTGGGAGGCCTTGACCATCCAGATGCGTCAGCAGATCGAGGGCTCGATCGGTATGAAGGTCGCCCCCTTCGTGCTGCCGCTGGCGGTGACGATCTTCGTCTTCATCCTGATCTCCAACTGGCTGGCGGTCCTGCCGTTGCAGTACGGGGGAGCGGACGGCGCCGCTGCCGAGTGGTACAAGCCGCCGGCCTCCGACATCAACTTCGTGCTGGCGCTCGCACTGTTCGTGTTCCTCGCCTACCACGCCGCCGGTATCTGGCGTCGCGGCATCATCGGCCACCCGGTCAAGGTGATCAAGGGCCACGTCGCGTTCCTGGCGCCGATCAACATCGTCGAAGAGATCGCCAAGCCGATCTCGCTGGCCCTCCGTCTTTTCGGCAACATCTTCGCCGGCGGCATCCTGGTCGCCCTGATCGCGATGTTCCCCTGGTACATCCAGTGGGCACCCAATGCGATCTGGAAGACCTTCGACCTGTTCGTCGGGCTGATTCAGGCATTCATCTTCTCGCTGTTGACGATCCTGTACTTCAGCCAGTCGATGGAGCTGGACCACGAGGACCATTGAGCTCACTGATCCACATATCTGATCCCTACAACTGCAGCACACGAACCTCTGGCGGCACAGCCACCAGTTATCAAGGAGGATAAAAGGAATGGAACTCGACCCCAACGCCCTCATCACGGCCGGCGCGCTGATCGGTGGCGGTTTGATCATGGGTGGCGGCGCCATCGGCGCTGGTATCGGTGACGGTATCGCGGGTAACGCGCTGATCTCGGGCATCGCCCGGCAGCCCGAGGCCCAGGGCCGGCTGTTCACCCCGTTCTTCATCACCGTCGGTCTGGTGGAGGCCGCGTACTTCATCAACCTGGCCTTCATGGCGCTGTTCGTCTTCGCCACCCCGGGCCTGCAGTAGTCCATCAGCATGGGTGAACTGAGCGCAACGATCCTGGCTTCAAGCCAGGCAGCGGCGGAAGGCGGTGGGGGCCAGAGCAACTTCCTGGTCCCCAACGGCACCTTCTTCGCCGTGCTGATCATTTTCCTGATCACACTTGCTGTGATCGCGAAATGGGTTGTGCCACCGGTCGGCAAGGTACTGGCAGAGCGCGAAGCGATGCTGGCGAAGACCGCCGCCGACAACCGGAAGTCGGCCGAGCAGGTGGCCGCGGCACAGGCCGACTACAACGAGGCGATGGCCGGGGCTCGTACCCAGGCATCGGCAATCCGTGACGAGGCCCGCGCCGCGGGTCGCGAGGTGGTCGACGCCAAGCGTGCCGAGGCGAGCACCGAGGTGGCCGAAACTGTGCGCCAGGCCGATGAGCAGCTTGCTGCCCAGGGTGCCGGTGTGCGGTCGGGCCTGGAGTCTTCGGTGGACGGACTCTCGCAGACCCTGGCCAGCCGAATTTTGGGCGTCGACGTGAAATCAGGTGGGACGCAGTAGATGTCGATATTTATCGGACAGCTGATCGGCTTTGCCGTCATCGCATTCATCATCATCAAGTGGGTTGTGCCGCCGGTGCGGAGCCTGATGCAGAAGCAGCAGGAAGCCGTGCGGGTCGCGCTCGCCGAGAGCGCGGACGCGGCCAAGAAGCTCGCCGACGCCGATGACATGCATGCCAAGGCACTCGCCGACGCCAAGGCCGAATCGACCAAGGTGACCGACGAGGCCTCGCAGGACTCGGAGCGGATCACCGCCCAGCTGGCCGAGCAGGCCGGTACCGAGGCCGAGCGGATCAAGGCCCAAGGCGCTCAGCAGGTTCAGCTGATGCGCCAGCAGCTCATCCGCCAGCTGCGCACCGGTCTCGGATCGGAGTCGGTGGCCAAGGCCGACGCACTGGTCCGGGCACACGTGGCCGACCCGGCCGCGCAGGCGGCCACCGTGGACCGGTTCCTCGCCGAGCTGGACCAGATGGCGCCGTCGGCCGTGGTGATCGACACCGCCGCCACGTCCAAGCTGCGCGCGGCCAGCCGCGAGTCGCTGGCTGTGGTGGTCGGGAAGTTCGACTCCGTCGCCGACGGTCTGGACGCCGACGGGCTGACCACGCTGGCCGAGGAATTGGCCTCTGTCGCCAGGCTGCTGCTTTCGGAGTCGACGCTGAACCGGCACCTGGCCGAGCCGACCGACGAGAATGGCGCCAAGGCCGAGCTGGTCGACCGTCTGCTGTCGGGCAAGGTCGGCAACACCACGCTGGACGTGCTGCGGACCGCGGTCTCGCAGCGCTGGTCGACCGAAGCGAACCTGGTCGACGCCATCGAACACACCGCGCGTCTGGCGCTGCTCAAGCGCGCCGAGATCGCCGGTGAGGTCGACGAGGTGGAGGACCAGCTGTTCCGGTTCGGCCGCCTGCTCGACGCCGAGCCCAAACTCTCGGCCCTGCTCAGTGACTACACCGCTCCGGTTGACGGACGAGTCGCCCTGCTGGACAAGGTGCTCGGCGGTAACGCGAGTGGGAACGGGACGGCAGCGGCGCTGCTGGCCCAGACTGTGGGACTGCTGCGCGGTGAGCGTGCCGACGAGGCCGTCATCGATCTCGCCGAACTCGCAGTCGCCCGCCGCGGCGAAGTGGTTGCTCACGTGACCGCCGCGGCTGACCTGACCGATGCTCAGCGGACCCGGCTGTCGGAGGTGCTCACCCGCATCTACGGACATCCGGTGTCAGTGCAGCTGCACGTCGACCCGGAACTGCTCGGTGGACTGTCGATCACCGTCGGTGACGAAGTGATCGACGGCTCGATCTCGTCCCGACTGGCCGCAGCGGCCACCCAGCTGCCGGACTGACGAGCGCTTGCGCGAGGAAGCGACAGTCCAGCCCCGGCACGAACCCAGAACCACCCCAAGAACAAGGTAGGAAGACGAAAAACCATGGCAGAGTTGACAATCTCGGCTGCTGATATTGAAGGTGCCATCGAGGACTACGTATCCTCGTTTTCCGCCGACACCGAGCGTGAAGAGATCGGCACCGTCGTCGATGCCGGTGACGGCATCGCTCACGTCGAGGGCCTGCCCTCGGTCATGACCCAGGAGCTCCTCGAGTTCCCGGGCGGTGTGTTGGGTGTGGCGCTGAACCTCGACGAGCACAGCGTCGGCGCCGTGATCCTGGGTGAGTTCGAGAAGATCGAAGAGGGCCAGCAGGTCAAGCGCACCGGCGAGGTGCTCTCGGTGCCGGTCGGCGACGCCTTCCTCGGTCGCGTCGTCAACCCGCTCGGTCAGCCGATCGACGGCCAGGGCGACATCGAGTCCGAGACCCGGCGCGCCCTCGAGCTGCAGGCCCCTTCGGTGGTGCAGCGTCAGGGCGTCGGTGAGCCGCTGCAGACCGGTATCAAGGCCGTCGACGCCATGACCCCGATCGGCCGCGGCCAGCGTCAGCTGGTCATCGGTGACCGCAAGACCGGCAAGACCGCGCTCTGCGTCGACACCATCCTGAACCAGCGCGAGGCCTGGCTGACCGGTGATCCCAAGCAGCAGGTGCGCTGCGTGTACGTCGCCGTCGGCCAGAAGGGCACCACCATCGCCAGCGTGAAGCGCGCGCTGGAAGAGGGCGGCGCGATGGAGTACACCACCATCGTCGCGGCCCCCGCCTCCGATCCGGCCGGCTTCAAGTGGCTCGCGCCGTACACCGGCTCGGCCATCGGCCAGCACTGGATGTACGACGGCAAGCACGTGCTGATCGTCTTCGACGACCTGACCAAGCAGGCCGAGGCCTACCGCGCCATCTCGCTGCTGCTGCGTCGCCCGCCGGGCCGCGAGGCATACCCCGGTGACGTCTTCTACCTGCACTCGCGCCTGCTGGAGCGTTGCGCAAAGCTCTCCGACGAGCTGGGCGGTGGTTCGATGACGGGTCTGCCGATCATCGAGACCAAGGCCAACGACATCTCGGCCTACATCCCGACCAACGTCATCTCGATCACCGACGGCCAGTGCTTCCTGGAGTCCGACCTGTTCAACCAGGGTGTGCGCCCGGCCGTGAACGTCGGTGTGTCGGTGTCCCGCGTCGGTGGCGCCGCGCAGATCAAGGCCATGAAAGAGGTCGCGGGCTCGCTGCGTCTGGATCTGTCGCAGTACCGCGAGCTGGAGGCCTTCGCGGCCTTCGCCTCGGACCTGGATGCGGCCTCCAAGGCCCAGCTGGACCGCGGTGTCCGCCTGGTCGAGCTGCTCAAGCAGCCCCAGTACAGCCCGTTGGCAGTCGAGGACCAGGTCGTCGAGATCTTCCTCGGTACCCAGGGCCACCTGGATTCGGTTCCGGCCGAGGACGTCTCGCGATTCTCCGGCGAGCTGCTGGAGCACGTGAAGGCCAGCCACTCCGACATCCTCACCGGGATCAAGGAGACCAAGAAGCTCTCCGAGGAGGCTGAGGAGAAGCTGGTCTCGGTCATCAACGAGTTCAAGAAGGGCTTCGCCGCCACCGACGGCAGCTCCGTGGTCGTGAAGGACGCCGAGGCCGAAGCCTTGAATCCCGAGGACCTGGAGAAGGAATCGGTCAAGGTCCGCAAGCCGGCTCCGAAGAAGGCCTAGGTAACCAATGGCAGCCACACTTCGCGAGCTACGCGGGCGTATCCGCTCCGCTTCGTCGATCAAGAAGATCACGAAGGCACAGGAGCTGATCGCCACGTCGCGGATCGCCAAGGCGCAGGCCCGGGTCGATGCGGCCCGGCCCTACTCCACCGAGATCACCAACATGCTCACCGAGCTTGCCGGTGCCAGCGCGCTGGACCACCCGCTGCTCGTTCAGCGGGAGAACCCCAAGCGGGCCGGTGTGCTCGTGGTGTCCTCGGACCGCGGTCTCTGCGGCGGTTACAACGCCAACGTGCTGCGCCGGGCCGAAGAACTCTTCTCGCTGCTGCGGGAAGAGGGCAAGGAGCCGGTGCTGTACGTCGTCGGTCGAAAGGCCTTGGGCTACTACAGCTTCCGTCAGCGTGCGGTCGTCGAATCCTGGACCGGCTTCTCGGAGCGTCCCGAGTACACCAACGCCAGGGAGATCGCCGACACCCTGGTGACGGCGTTCATGTCCGGTGCCGACGACGAAGGCGACGACGCCGGAGCGGACGGCATCCTGGGCGTCGACGAACTGCACATCGTGTCCACCGAGTTCCGGTCGATGCTCTCGCAGACCGCAGTGGCGCATCGGATTGCACCGCTGGTCGTCGAGTACGTCGGCGAGCCGGAAGCCGGTCCGCACACGCTGTATTCGTTCGAGCCGAATGCCGAGGACCTGTTCGACGCGCTGCTGCCGCGCTACATCGCAACCCGCGTGTACGCGGCACTGCTGGAGGCGGCGGCCTCGGAGTCGGCTTCGCGCCGGCGCGCCATGAAGTCGGCCACCGACAACGCCGACGATCTGATCAAGGCACTCACGCTCGCGGCCAACCGCGAACGTCAGGCGCAGATCACCCAGGAAATCAGCGAGATCGTGGGCGGCGCGAACGCGCTGGCCGACGCGCGCTAGCCGGACCAAAGACGAAAGCCTCGTAGGAAAGCGAAGAGAGAATGACTGCTACTGCAGAGAAGACCGCGGGCCGCGTAGTCCGCATCACCGGCCCGGTGGTGGATATTGAATTCCCGCGCGGTGCCGTGCCCGAGCTGTTCAACGCGCTGCACGCCGACATCACCTACGGCGCGCTCGCCAAGACCCTGACGCTCGAGGTTGCCCAGCACCTCGGCGACAACCTGGTGCGCTGCATCTCGATGCAGCCCACCGACGGCCTGGTGCGTGGCACCGACGTCCGCGACACCGGCGCCTCGATCTCCGTGCCGGTCGGCGACGGCGTCAAGGGCCACGTGTTCAACGCCCTCGGTGACTGCCTCGACGAGCCCGGCTACGGCAAGGACTTCGATCACTGGTCGATCCACCGTAAGCCGCCGGCCTTCGCCGACCTGGAGCCCCGCACCGAGATGCTGGAGACCGGTCTGAAGGTCGTCGACCTGCTCACGCCGTACGTGCGTGGCGGCAAGATCGCCCTGTTCGGTGGTGCCGGCGTCGGTAAGACGGTTCTGATCCAGGAGATGATCAACCGTATCGCCCGCAACTTCGGTGGTACCTCGGTGTTCGCCGGCGTGGGTGAGCGCACCCGTGAGGGCAACGACCTGTGGGTCGAGCTCGCCGACGCCAACGTGCTGAAGGACACCGCGTTGGTGTTCGGTCAGATGGACGAGCCGCCAGGCACCCGTATGCGCGTCGCCCTGTCGGCCCTGACCATGGCCGAGTACTTCCGCGACGAGCAGAACCAGGACGTGCTGCTCTTCATCGACAACATCTTCCGGTTCACCCAAGCCGGTTCCGAGGTTTCGACCCTGCTGGGTCGTATGCCTTCGGCCGTGGGTTACCAGCCGACGCTGGCCGACGAGATGGGTGAGCTGCAGGAGCGCATCACCTCGACCCGTGGTCGCTCCATCACCTCGATGCAGGCCGTGTACGTGCCCGCCGACGACTACACCGACCCGGCGCCTGCCACCACGTTCGCCCACCTGGATGCCACCACCGAGCTTTCGCGTGCGGTGTTCTCCAAGGGCATCTTCCCCGCGGTGGACCCGCTGGCCTCGTCCTCGACGATCCTGCACCCCAGCGTCGTCGGCGACGAGCACTACCGCGTCGCCCAGGAAGTCATCCGCATCCTGCAGCGCTACAAGGATCTTCAGGACATCATCGCCATCCTCGGTATCGACGAGCTGTCGGAAGAGGACAAGGTGCTGGTGTACCGCGCCCGTAAGATCGAGCGCTTCCTGAGCCAGAACATGATGGCGGCCGAGCAGTTCACCGGCCAGCCGGGTTCGACCGTGCCGCTCAAGGAGACCATCGAGGCCTTCGACAAGCTGGCCAAGGGCGAGTTCGATCACCTGCCCGAGCAGGCGTTCTTCCTCATCGGTGGTCTGGATGACCTGGCGAAGAAGGCCGAAAGCCTCGGCGCCAAGCTGTGATGAGCGCTTGCGCGAAGAACCAATGGGTTGAGTTGAGCCTTCCTATTCGAGAGGTGGTGTGACATGGCTGATTTGAACGTCGAGATCGTTGCCGTCGAGCGTGAGCTCTGGTCCGGCACCGCTACGTTCGTCTTCACCCGGACCACCGCTGGTGAGATCGGCATCCTGCCGCGGCACATCCCGTTGGTCGCTGAGCTCGTCGACGACGCCATGGTGCGGGTCGAGCGTGAAGGCGAAGACGATCTGCGGATCGCCGTCGACGGCGGTTTCCTGTCGGTGACCGAGGAGACGGTTCGCATCCTGGTGGAGAACGCTGAGTTCGAATCCGAGATCGACGCGGACTCCGCCAAGCGGGATGCGGAGTCCGACGACGAGCAGACAGCGGCCTGGGGTCGGGCGCGCCTGCGCGCTCTCGGCCAGATCGACTGACGACAGAGACGACAGATGAGCGCGCCCATGATTGTCATGGTCGCGCTCGTCTGCGTTCTGCTACTGGCAGTCGGAGCGCTGAGCTACCGATTGTGGAAGCTGCGTCAGGTTGGCGGAACCGCAGCCATCCTGCGTGACTTTCCCGCCGAGGGCGGTAGTGGCTGGCGCCACGGAGTGATGCGCTACCGCGGTGGGGAGGCCGGGTTCTACCGGCTGTCCAGCATGCGGTGGTGGCCTGATCGACGGTTGAGCCGGCGCGGCCTGGAAGTGGTGTCGCGCCGACTCCCACGTGGCGATGAGTTCGACATCATGACCGATCAGATCGCGATTCTGGAACTGCGCGATACCAGCCCCGAACGCCGCCAAGGCTATGAGATCGCCCTGGACCGGGGCGCGCTCACGGCGTTCACCTCTTGGCTTGAGTCGCGGCCGTCACCGCGAGCTCGCCGCCGCAATTACTGAAGCTATTTCTCGGTTCCGCCGCCCGGCTTCCACAGGACATCCCCCTCCGGGTTCGCGACCCGCGACAGGATGAACAACAGATCCGACAGCCGGTTGAGGTACTTCGCAGGCAGCACGCTGACCGACTCACCGTGCTCATCCACCGCGATCCATGCCGACCGTTCGGCTCGGCGAGCCACCGTCCGGGCGACATGCAGCAGGGCGGACAGGGGACTGCCGCCGGGCAGGATGAACGAGTTCAGGGCAGGCAGCGCCTCGTTGAACTCGTCGCACCACTTCTCCAGGCGGTCGATGTAGGCCTGGGCGATCCGTAACGGTGGGTACTCGGGGTTCTCGACGACGGGGGTGGACAGATCAGCGCCCGCGTCGAACAGGTCGTTCTGAATCTGGCGCAATACCGGCAGGATTTGCTGATCGGGTTCGCCCAGGGCTACTGCGACGCCGATGGAGGCGTTGACTTCGTCACAGTCGGCGTAGGCCGCCAACCTCGAATCATTCTTGGAAACCCTGCTGAAATCACTCAGCCCGGTCGTGCCGTCGTCGCCGGTGCGGGTATAGATACGGGTGAGATGAACAGCCATAGCTGAACCGTACCGGGATTGAGGACGAGCCCGCCGGGCTCGGCGGATCTGTCCGAGCAGGCGGAAACTCGACGGCAGGCTGTCTACACTGACCGGCGTGAGCGAGCGTTTCTTGGTGACCGGAGGAAACCGGTTATCAGGCGAAGTTGCTGTCGGTGGGGCAAAGAACAGTGTGCTGAAACTGATGGCGGCCTCATTGCTGGCCGAGGGCACCAGCACGATCACCAATTGCCCCGACATCCTGGACGTGCCGCTGATGGCGGAGGTGCTGCGGGGGTTGGGTGCGACGGTCGAGCTGGACGGTGACACCGTCCGGATCACGTCGCCCGACGAACCGAAGTACGACGCCGACTTCGCGGCGGTCCGCCAGTTCCGCGCCTCGGTCTGCGTGCTGGGACCACTGGTCGGACGCTGCAAGAAAGCGAAGGTCGCGCTGCCAGGCGGTGACGCGATCGGGTCGCGGCCGCTGGATATGCACCAGGCCGGGTTACGTCAGCTGGGCGCGACCTGCAACATCGAGCACGGCTGTGTGGTGGCAGAGGCCGATCATCTGCGGGGCGCCGAGATCCAGCTGGAGTTCCCGTCAGTGGGGGCGACCGAGAACATCCTGATGGCCGCGGTGCTGGCTGAAGGTGTCACCACGATCCACAATGCGGCGCGCGAACCCGACATCGTCGACATCTGCGCGATGCTCAACCAGATGGGCGCCAAGGTCAGCGGAGCCGGGACGTCGACGCTGACGATCACCGGTGTCGACCGGCTCTACCCCACGCAACACCGGGTGATCGGTGACCGGATCGTGGCAGCCACGTGGGGGATAGCGGCGGCGATGACGCGCGGGGACATCTCGGTGACCGGCGTGGACCCCCAGCACCTGCAGCTGGTCCTGCACAAGCTGCACGACGCCGGCGCCACCGTGACCCAGAACGACGACGGTTTCCGGGTGGTCCAGTACGAGCGTCCCAAAGCGGTGAACGTGGCGACGCTGCCGTTCCCGGGTTTCCCGACCGACCTGCAGCCGATGGCCATCGGCTTGGCCGCGGTGGCCGACGGCACATCGATGATCACCGAGAACGTGTTCGAAGCGCGCTTCCGGTTCGTCGAGGAGATGATCCGGTTGGGCGCCGACGCACGGACCGACGGGCACCATGCGGTGGTGCGGGGGATCCCGCAGCTGTCGAGCGCTCCCGTGTGGTCCTCGGATATCCGGGCCGGCGCCGGCCTGGTGCTCGCCGGCTTGGTCGCCGACGGCGAAACCGAGGTTCACGACGTGTTCCACATCGACCGCGGATATCCGTTGTTCGTGGAAAACCTGTTGAGCCTCGGGGCCGAGATCGAAAGAGTAGGCTCCTAAGCAGCACGTCCGAGCCTGTCTTTCAGCCTCGAAATCGCGCTGACCAGCCGATTTGACCTTGAAGGCAGGCGCGCGCTAATCTTTTGAAGTCGCCGCGGAGCGGGTGAAACACCCCGGGCCAGAGCGACTTGACAAGCCAGCCGAGATCGTACTAAGCTGGCGAGGTTGCCTCAGACCGGATGAAATAAGCCAAAATGAAGCAATTTGACTTGCCGGCAAGATTCAGATTAAGCTGGTGGGGTTGCCCCAAAACAGGGTGACAAAGCAGAAAAGCCTGTTGTTTGAGAACTCAATAGTGTGTTTGGTGGTTTTTGTTTGTTGTTTTTGGCCACGCTCTTTTCCCGTTTAGGGTGTGGCTTTGTTTTTTTGATGCCAGTTTGTTGGTGTCTTTTGTTTGGTCGAATTTTTCTGATTCGAATTCTTTCGGGTTT
>NZ_JBEZJS010000010.1:0-251408 GCF_040704635.1 Mycobacterium sp. NPDC049093
AGCTGTTCTTCAACAACAAGGGCGTCGCCGCCAACACCACCGACGTCTGCCAGAACTACCCGCCCAACGACATGTCGGTCTGGGACTGGCACTGATCCGAGGATTTCCAACGGGCTGGGTCCGGCGGCCGACACGGCTGCGGACCCAGCCCGATTCCGTTAGCTCCATCACAATCGGCATTCCGATGCCTCGGCATCTCCCGGCCTGACGGCCCCGTAAATGTAGCTTGACCTGCGGCTACGCGCCGGGCCACGACGGTGGTCCGCCACGGGTGGCCGGGCAGCACCCCGGGTGCACAATCACACCTGTGTCACCGTTTTGCCACTCATTTAAATAGGCTAATATCTCGCTAAGTTTTTAGTTAGCCATTCGGCTAGACAGCGAGGCGTTTCGAGGTGAACATGGTGCACGGGTGCTCCCCCATCGGCTGCCATGCCACCAGCACGACGATGGCGCCTCGCCGCCCCAATGCCCACTTTGCCCACAACCGACGGACCGGTGCCATTTCACGATGACCAACGCGACGAAAAGCTCTCGCCGGAAACAGTTTTCGATTTCTGGCCTGGCCAAGAAGTTCTGGATCCCCCTGATCATCGTCGTGGTGGTGTTGGTAGGCGGGTTCACGGTGATGCGGGTGCGCACGTTCTTCGGCGCAGGCAATGGCTCGGGGATCTCCAGCGCGAAGGTCGATGACACCAAGCCGTTCGACCCCAAGGTGGTGGTCTACGAGATCTACGGCGTGCCCGGCGCGACGGCAGACGTGAACTACCTCGATCTCGACGCCCAGCCCCAGCGCGTAGACGGAGTCACCCTGCCCTGGACGCTGCGTCTGGAGTCCACCGCTCCGTCGGTGTTCCCCAACATCGTCGCGCAGGGCAACGGGGACAGCATCAGCTGCCGCATCACCGTCGATGACGAGCTCAAGGACGAGAGAACCTCTAACGGCGTCAACGCCCAGACCTTCTGCTTGGTGAAATCTGCATGAGCACCCCTGACGCCCCGACCGACGCCTTTTCGGTCACCGGACCGAAAAAGGCCCACCACGGCGGGATCGCCAAGTGGATCCGGCGCCTGGCCGTGCCGATCATCCTCGGCTGGGTCGTTCTCATCGGCATCCTGAACACCGCTGTTCCCCAGCTCGAAGAGGTGGGGAAGATGCGGTCGGTGTCGATGAGCCCCGACCAGGCTCCGTCGATGATCGCCATGAAGCGTGTCGGCGAGGTGTTCCAGGAGTTCAAGTCCAACAGCTCGGTCATGGTGGTGCTCGAAGGCGACGAGCCGCTCGACATCAAAGCGCACGACTACTACGACGAGGTCGTCGCCAAGCTCGAGGCCGACAAGGAGCACGTCGAGCACGTCCAGGATTTCTGGGGCGATCCGCTGACCGCGTCGGGCGCGCAGAGCTCCGACGGCAAGGCCTCTTACGTGCAGGTCTACACCGCCGGTAACCAGGGCGAGGCGCTGGCCAACGAATCGGTCGAGGCGGTCCAGAAGATCGTCGAGAGCGTCACGCCGCCGCCGGGGGTCAAGGCGTATGTGACCGGCCCGGCCGCGTTGGCCGCCGACCAGCACATTGCCGGCGACCGCAGTGTGAAGATCATCGAGGCGCTGACCTTCACGGTCATCATCATCATGCTGCTTCTGGTCTACCGCTCCATCATCACGGTGATCCTCACCCTGGTCATGGTGGTGCTCTCACTCTCGGCAGCGCGCGGTGTCGTCGCCGCTCTGGGCTACTACAACATCATCGGGCTCTCGACGTTCGCCACCAACCTGTTGGTGACACTGGCCATCGCCGCCTCCACCGACTACGCGATCTTCCTGATAGGCCGATATCAAGAGGCCCGAAGTGTCGGCGAGGACCGGGAACAGTCGTACTACACGATGTTCCACGGCACCGCGCACGTGGTGCTGGGCTCAGGCCTGACCATCGCCGGCGCCACCCTGTGTCTGCATTTCACGAACCTTCCGTACTTCCGGTCGCTGGGCATCCCGTTGGCCATCGGCATGGTCACCGGCGTTGTCGCCGCTCTCACGCTGGGACCGGCGATCATCTCGGTGGCCAGCAGATTCGGTAAGACACTGGAACCCAAGCGGGCCATGCGCACCCGCGGGTGGCGCAAGATCGGCGCCGCGGTGGTGCGTTGGCCGGGACCGATCCTGATCGCCACCATCGCACTGTCGCTGATCGGTCTGCTGACCCTGCCGGGGTACAAGACCAACTACAACGACCGCAAGTACCTCCCGGCGGATCTACCGGCCAACACCGGCTACGCCGCATCCGACCGCCACTTCTCACAGGCCCGGATGAACCCCGAGCTGCTGCTGATCGAGAGCGATCACGATCTGCGCAACTCGGCGGACTTCCTGGTCGTCGACCGCATCGCCAAGCGAATCTTCCAGGTGCCCGGCATTTCTCGGGTTCAGGCCATCACGCGTCCGCAGGGAACGCCGATCGAGCACACCTCGATCCCGTTCCAGATCAGCATGCAGGGCACCACGCAGATGATGAACATGAAGTACATGCAGGACCGCATGAAGGACATGCTGGTCCAGGCCGACGAGATGCAAAAAACGGTCGACACGATGGAGAAGATGCTCGCGTTGACCAAGGAAATGTCGGATACCACCCACAGCATGGTGGGCAAGATGCACGGCATGGTGGTCGATGTCGCCGAAATGCGGGACCACATCGCCGATTTCGACGACTTCTTCCGTCCGATCCGTAACTACCTGTACTGGGAACCGCACTGCTTCGACATCCCCATGTGCTGGTCGATGCGTTCGATCTTCGACACCCTTGACGGCATCGACACCATGACCGACGACATCCAGAAGTTGATGCCGGACATGGATCGTCTCGATGAGCTCATGCCACAGCTGGTCACGATCATGCCGCCGATGATCCAGACCATGAAGAACATGAAGAACATGATGCTGACCATGCAGGCCACGATGGGTGGTCTGCAGGATCAGATGGAAGCGATGATGGAGAACCAGACGGCCATGGGCCAGGCGTTCGACGCTTCCAAGAACGACGACTCGTTCTATCTGCCACCGGAGACCTTCGAGAACCCGGACTTCAAGCGCGGCATGAAGATGTTCCTATCCCCTGACGGGCATGCGGTGCGGTTCATCATCAGCCACGAGGGCGACCCGATGAGCCCAGAGGGAATCTCCCACATCGATGCGATCAAGAACGCCGCCAAGGAGGCCATCAAGGGCACCCCGCTGGAGGGGTCCAAGATCTACCTCGGCGGCACCGCGGCCACCTTCAAGGACATGCAGGAAGGTGCCAACTACGACCTGCTGATCGCCGGAATCGCCGCGCTGTGCCTGATCTTCATCATCATGTTGATCCTGACGCGCAGCGTGGTGGCGGCGGCGGTGATCGTCGGCACCGTGGTGCTGTCCCTCGGCGCCTCCTTCGGCCTGTCGGTGCTCATCTGGCAGCACCTGATCGGACTGGAGCTGCACTGGATGGTGCTCGCGATGGCGGTCATCGTGCTGTTGGCCGTGGGCGCGGACTACAACCTGCTACTGGTCTCCCGATTCAAAGAGGAGATACACGCAGGCTTGAACACCGGCATCATCCGCGCCATGGGCGGCACCGGGTCGGTGGTCACCTCGGCAGGCCTGGTGTTCGCGTTCACCATGATGTCGATGGCAGTCAGCGAGCTCGCCGTGATCGGCCAGGTGGGCACCACCATCGGTCTGGGCCTGTTGTTCGACACCCTGGTCATCCGCTCCTTCATGACCCCGTCGATCGCAGCCCTGATGGGCAAGTGGTTCTGGTGGCCGCAACGGGTGCGTCAGCGTCCCCTGCCGGCGCCGTGGCCCACTCCCGTCCAGCGTGACCCGCAGGACTCGCTGGTCTAAACGGCCTGTTCCAATCCGGACTTCAAACCGGACAGTTTGACCGGCCAGCCGTGCGAGATGATCTCTCGCACGGGGCCGGCGGGATCGAAACCATCGTGGACCACCGTGAGCTTCACCTGGTCCCCGACCGGTTCGATGTCGAACGACACCCGTGACCGGGGTTCGGCCGCCGCCTCGGCAAGGATCTCCTCGTTGAGATCGGGGGCTATCTGGGTCAGGTCGGGCGTGAAGGTGTGGAACGTGAAGGCGAGCCGCTGATAGGGATCGGACTCGACGACGACCTGCTCGGGGTCTTCGATACGCAGCCCGCCTTCGACCCAGGTGTAGGTCGAGCCCTTCTGCCAGTCGGATTCGATGGCGTGTCCCATGTAGCTGCCGGAGAACGCCGGGTTGGTGAGCGCCTGCCACAGCCTTTCCGGTGTAGTGCGGATATAGGTGGTGTACACGAACTCGCCCGGAACAGAGGGGCGCTCCAGGACCGTCTTGAGGTCTGTGAGGGCCTCTACCCTCGTCGAGTCGTAGCGGTCGATCCAGCGGTCGGCGATGGCATTGATCGGTTCGGGGTTGAGGTAATGCAGTTTCTCCCGCCCCTGACGCAGCGTGGTGACGAGGTTGGCCGCCTCCAGCACCGCCAGATGCTTGCTGACCGACTGCCGGGCCATCGACAAGCCGCTACAGAGCTGCCGCAGGCTCTGTCCGTCGCTGTCGTTGAGGCTGTCCAGTAGCAGCCGCCGACTCGGGTCCGCCAGCGCTTTGAAGACCTCGTCCACCCTCACCGTCCCGTCATAGCCCGGGCGCCCGGGCTCTTCGGTCAATCATGCAGCCATTAGGCTGCATGTCAAGGGACGCCGCCGCCGGGGATCGCCGCCGCAACCGCGAATCAGAGCGCCCGATCGGGGCCCGCCAGCCACCATTCAACGGGGTGGCGCCGTTGCCGGATTTACCGCGCCGCGTCGATCCGCCTGCGATCGCGTCCACGGAGAAGCCCGTCGCCGCCCGGGACGCCCTCCAGGCGCGCAGGCAGCCGGTCGAGGTTCGAAATACCTTTAACATCAATGTAATTCGGACACCGCTTGCGTTGCGCAAGCTTTTGATCGACCCGTGGACTGTCAGCACAAGCCCAGTGCCACAGCACTATTGGCGATTGTCCGACACGTCCACCGACGCCTGGCAAACACATTCCCCTGGCAACCGAATTGCGCGCGCAGGCAACTGCACTCAATCCGGAGATGCGTGAAACAGTCCATATCAGGCACCTCTTGTGAACGGAGTCACATATTTTGCCCGGCCAAAAACGGCTCTGCTAGCGTCCCGCCGCATGTTTGCTATCGCGACGCTTATGGCGCTTGTCCAGCAGGTTTCGGGCACGCCGTACATCTCGGGTGGAGACTCGCCGGCCGGCACCGACTGCTCGGGGCTGGCTTCCTGGGTCAGCAATATGGCGACCGGCCGTCCCGTCTACGGCGACCGGTTCAACACCGGAAATCAGGAGCGTGCGCTCCTGGCCCGCGGCTTCAAGTACGGGACCCAGCCGGGCGCCCTGGTGATCGGCTGGAACGGCGGCCACACCGCCGTGACCCTGCCGGACGGCACGCCGGTGTCCTCGGGCGAGGGCGGCCACGGCGTCCGGGTCGGTGGCGGCGGTGCCTACCAGCGCCAGTTCAGCCATCACATGTACCTGCCCATGGCGGCAGAAGCGCCGCAGGAGGCGCCTGCGGACGTGACGATGGACCCGTTCGCGCCCCCGCCACCTCCGCCGATCGATCCCATGGCCGCTCCGGCGCCCATGGACCCCTTCGCGCCCCCGCCACCCGTCGATCCGATGGCCGCTCCGGCCCCGATCGATCCATTCGCCCCGCCGCCGCCGGCCGATGCCGTCCCGCCGGTCGCCCCGATGGATGCGCCGGCGCCGATCGTCCTGGACGTCCCGCCCCCTCCGGCTCCCCCGGCGCCCGACGAGCCGGCCCCGATGGCCGTCTGACATCACACCGGTCGGTGGCCGGCCAACCGAGAGCATTCGGATAGCGTCTGGATGTGCTCGTGCTCCTGCCACCATCGGAGACCAAACGCACCGGCGGGGACGGCCCGCCGGTGCGTTTGGACATTCTGAGCTCGCCAGAGCTCACCCCGCTCCGCCAATCTCTGATCGACGAACTGGTCACCCTGGCCGCCGACCCACCGGCCAGCCGGACAGCCCTAGGCATCTCCGCCGGCCAGGACGCCGAGATCGAACGCAACGCCGCCCTGCGCCAGGCGCCGACGATGCCGGCCATCGAGCGATACACCGGGGTGCTCTACGACGCCCTCGACGTCGGGTCGCTCCGCGGCGCGGCCGTCGCACGAGCCCGCCACCGGCTCGCCGTCGGATCCGCCCTGTTCGGCCTCCTGCGCGCCGACGATCCGGTGCCGGCCTACCGGCTGTCCGCTTCGTCCAAACTGCCCGGACAACCGGGCCTGGCCAAACGTTGGCGCCCGCTGTTGGAACCCGTCCTCGCCGATATCGCCGCAGGCGAGCTGATCGTCGATCTGCGGTCCGGCTCCTACGCCGGGCTGGGCCGGATCCCCGGTTCGGTTCGCGTGCAGGTTCTCGCCGAACATGCCGACGGCCATCGCACCGTGGTCAGCCACTTCAACAAGGCTCACAAGGGCCACCTGGCCCGCGCGCTGGTCAGCTCCCGCAGCGAACCCGACAGCGCAGCCGGGGTCGCGGCGGTCGCCCGCCGTGCCGGCATGCACGTGGAACGCGACGGCGATGAACTGACCGTCGTGGTACCGGCCTGACGTTCAGGCTGCGTCGAACGGCTCGCCGTCGAGAGCCTGCGATGGTCGCCCGTCGGGGCCTTGGGGCACATCCCCCACCAACGTCACCCGATACAACCGGCGGTCGTGTTCGCCCGTGAGATCCGACGGTGCCAGATGCACGGTCGCGCGGTTGTCCCAGAACGCGATGCTGCCCGGCTCCCACTTGAACCGCACGGTGTACTCCGGACGCACCAACTCGTCGTAGAACAGGCCGAGCAGGCGGCGACTCTCGTGCGGTGACACGTCAACGATATGGCTGGTGAAACCCGGGTTGACGTAGAGCGCACGCTCCCCCGTCTCCGGGTGGACCCGCACCACCGGATGCTCGGTCAGCAGCGGACGGCGATTCACCCGACGCTGATAGTCCTCGGTTGCGGTCGTGCCGTCCGGTGGTGCGAACCGGTGCACCGCCCGCAGTCCGTCGGCGAGCCGCTGCAGCGGCGTGGACAGTCCGGCGTAGGCCGCGACGGTATTCGCCCACTGGGTGTCTCCGCCGTAGGGCGGGATCACCTCCGCCCGGAGTATCGATGCGGCAGGCGGATTCACCGCTGCGGTGACATCGGCATGCCAGTTCGCCTTGTCGTAACCGCGACTGCTGCCGTACCTGGCCTTGAACCGGTCGGCGAAAATCGGATAGATCGTCGGGTAGTCCGGATCCGGGATGGAATCGAACAGCGGATGCGCCGGGGTCGGAGAGCCGAAGGCCCGGGCCAACCGAAGGTGATCGTCGTGGCCGATGAACTGGTCGCGGAAGAACACCACTTTCCATTTGAGAAGTGCGGCACGGATTTCGGCGATGTGCTCATCGAGTAGCGGTGCGGTGAGATCGATTCCATGGATCTCGGCACCGATCCAGCCGGACTGTGGCCGGACGCTCAGTGCGGATGCCAGTTGTGTCATCAGTGTTCCCCTCGATTCAGGATGGAGCCGTTAGGATTTCAGCGATTTCGGTGTGACACCGTCGAGTTCGTTCTGCGCGGTGACGATGTCGTTGTAGCGACCGTCCACAAAGGGCGACACGTCGACGCGGCCCTTGATCGTTCCGGTCTCGTGCAGACCGTCGGCGACGGTTTGGAACAACGCCGTGGACTGCTCGTCGATCGGGTAGTACGAGGCGATCCCGTCCTCTTCGTACAGCTTCTTGCCCTGCTCGAAGGTGATGCCCTGAACCTTGACGTAGTACTGGTCGACCCACTGGTCGGCGTGCGTGTCCTTCCAGTTGTTGGCTGCGACGGCACGCCCGAGGTAGTCGCCGATCGCCGCCACCTTGGCGGGATCATCGAGCACATCGCGGCGCACGATCAGTGTCTGAATGCCGGTGTTGATGCCCTTACCGTCACCGAGGATCGGCGGCTCACCCAATTGGTAGTACTGGTTACCCAGCACGATGGCGGCATCGACCGCGCCGGCGGCGAACGTCGGTACCACCTCTGCCCCAGCGAGTTCCACCGGCTGCACGTCGGTGCGCAGGTCCAGGCCGTGGCGCTTGAGCAGCCCTGCGGTCACCATGTGACGGCCCGAACCGGGCGGATAGGCGACCCGCTTTCCGCGCAGATCCTCGATGGTCCTGACTCCGCTGTCGGGGCGAGCCACCAGGTAGTAGCCACCGCTGGTGCCCGGGTTCGCCTGCAACCCGATGGTCACCAGGTCTGTGACGCCACTGTCCACCGCGATCGGTACCGGTGCCTCACCGATGGACCCGACGTCCGCCGCGCCCGACCGGAGTGCCTCGATGACTGCCGCGCCGCCGCTGAAATCGGCGAAATCCACCTCATAAGGTGTTCCCTGGCCGGCATTGGCCAGGTTCCACGGCAGCGACTGTGTCCCGTTCTGCTCGGCGACGACGAGCTTGGTGCCGGCCGGTACCTCGGACTTGGCGGCGATCTTCACCGTGTCGATGGCACCGCCGGACTCGTCGTCGGACAACCCGCACGCGCTGAGCAACAGCGGAACCAACAACAACGCGGCGGACCGCAACCGAACGCGACGATCAAATGGCATCTGATGGTTCCTTGTCTTCGGATACGCCGAGTTCGGACAGCAACCGCTTTCGCAGCGCAGTGAATTCGTGGGTGTCACGGGCCCGGGGTTTGGGCACCGTGACGTCGACATCGAGAGAGATGACGCCGTCGGTCAGCACGATCACGCGGTCGGCGAGCAGGATCGCCTCATCGACGTCGTGGGTGACCAACAGGACCGCCGGGGTGTGTCGGCGGTACAGATCCATCAGCAGGCCGTGCATCCTGATCCGCGTGAGCGCGTCGAGTGCGCCGAACGGTTCGTCGAGCAACAACAGTTGTGGTTCGCGCACCAGGGCCCGGGCCAGCGCAACCCGCTGTGCTTCTCCGCCGGACAAGGTGCGGGGCCACGCCTTCGCCTTGTCCGCCAGGTTGACCTCGCGCAGCGCCGCCAGCGCGCGCCGTTGGATCGCGCCGCCGGCGGGCAATCCGATCGTCACGTTCGCCAGCACCCGCTGCCACGGCAGTAACCGCGAATCCTGGAAGACGATCGCCCGCCGCTCCGGTACCCGCAGGTAGCCGTCCACGTCACTGTCGAGAGCGCCCAGGGCCCGCAGGAAAGTGCTCTTGCCGGAACCGCTTCGGCCGAGCAGGGCGACGAACTCGCCGGCCCGGATCTCCAGATCGAGCCCGTCGATGATGACGTTGTCCCCGAACCGCTTCCGGATGTCGCGGGCGATCACCACCGCCGCCGCGTCAACAGGGGCGGGCAGCGTGTCAGTCCCCGTCATAGGCCCGCCTCCAGGTGAGCAGCCGGCCTTCGAGGAAGCGGACCACCAGAATCGAGACAAGGCCGAGAATCGCGTACACGGCGATCAACACGAAGACGATGTCGATCTGGAAGTACTCGCGGGCGTCGGTCATCATCCGGCCCAGGCCCTTCTTGGCGTTGATCGTCTCGGCGAAGATCAACGACAACCAGGACGCCGTCAGCGCCAGCCGCAGGCCGACCAGGAATCCCGGCAGCGATCCGGGAATGATGACCCGGTAGATCATTTCGGCCCGGCCGGCACCGAACGATCGCGCCGCCTCCACCAGCGTGGCATCGACGCTGCGGATCGCGCTGAACGTGTTGATGTAGATCGCGACGGCAACGGCGAGTGTGATCAGCAGAATCTTCGGCAGCTCGCTGATGCCGAACCACACGATCAGCAGCGGCACCAGCGCGAAGTTCGGAACCGCGCGCAGCACTTCCATGTTGGCATCGACGAAGTTCTCCCCGATCCGGGACAGCCCGGAGATGAGGGCCAGCCCGAGGCCGAGCGCGATACCGAAAGCGAGGCCGTATCCGACGCGCAACAGGCTGGCGGTCAGGTGCTCCTGAAAGGTTCCGTCGGCGATCAGCGTCCACGCGGCACCGAGCACCCGGGTCGGCGGCGGCACGGTGCGCTCGTCGAAGATGCCGACCGTCGAGAGCAGTTGCCACAGGCCGACCAGCAGCGCCGGGCCCAGTAGCCGCTGCACCGAACGCGGCACCAGCGGTTTGCGCTGCGCCCGCCGGACCGCCGCCCGCGGGTCGACCAGGCCACTGGGCGGGTCGGCATGCGCGACGCCGGTCGGTCGCGACAACACGGTGGCCATTTCAGGCAGCGCCGAAGTAGTCGCCCGAAATCGACTCCGAGGCAACACCATCGGGGCCCACCGGAATGTCGCCCACCAGGGTGATGCGGTGCAGCACCCGGTCACCCTCGACATGTTCGAAGTCCCGCGGTGCCAGGTGCAGGGCGGCGCGGTTGTCCCAGAACGCCACACTGCCCGGCTCCCACCTGAACCGCACCGAGTACTCGGGCCGGGCGATCTCCTCGAACAACAGATCGAGCAGGTGCCTGCCCTCCCGCGGCGACAGATTGACGATCTCCCGCGTGAAGGACGGATTGACGTAGAGGACCTTCTCCCCGGTCTCCGGGTGCACCCGAACCACCGGGTGGATCGTCGCCAGTGGATTACTGCGCACCAGATCGCCGATCTTCTCGGTGCTGCGTTCAGCCGACGTCGTCGAACCGAATCGGTGCTCGGCGCGCAGTTCTTCGACGAGCGCCTGCACCGACGGAGACAGACCCGCATACACCGCAGCCACATTGGCGAACTGAGTGTCACCCCCGTAACCGGGCACCTGCTCCGCTCGCAGGATCGAATGCGACGGCGGGTTGATCAGCGGCGTGACATCGGCATGCCAACCCGGACCGTTGGGGCTTTGCCGCTTGCGGTACCTCGTGCCGTAGCGATGGTCGTAGGCGGCCGGGGACACCGTATGAATCTGCGGGAATCCGACTGGGGCAGAATCGCCCTCGTAGGGATGGCCGGGGGTAACTTCGCCGAACTGGGCACCGAACGCGATCTGCGACGCGTGGTCGAGGTCCTGCTCGCGGAAGAACACCACCTTCCACCGGTGCAGGGCCTCGCGGATCGCCGCCACCTGTTCGGGCGGCAGCGGCACGGACAGGTCGGGCCCGTCGATCAACGCTCCGGTGAATCCCGACAGCGGACTGATAGTGAGTCCCGTGGAAGACATGGCCACACTCCCCTCGAAAGCGGCTGCATATATCGGCCATTCGAAGCTAACGACGATGACCGCCGGGCCAACCGGTTTGAATCGACGTGACGGGAAGTGCCGTCGCCGAGCGGGTGACCGATTTGGCGTTGCCAACCGCGGACCGAGTCGACGATCCAAATCGGCTCTGCCTGCGGCGCACTGACGCATTGCGAGAATATGACTGCGAATATCGCTGTTGCCGAGCTACTTTCAGCGCAGCGTTGCCGCCGAAGCACGACCGACCCACACCGCGACCGGATTTCGGCGAATTCTCGGGTGTCACCCACAGGGCCCGGTCTCGTCGTGCACAATATGAGCTCGCGTCAGCGCCCGTCGCCTGTGCCACGCCCATCACACCGCCGTTCCCCGGGAGCAAGCTTGGTCACCTTCGCCGTCTCCACACCGCATCCGCCGTATCAACCGGTTCGCCGTGGACGTCACCGGAAGGCGCCGCAACGACAGTGGCTGCCCGTCGGGATCGGGATGGCGGCCGCAGCCATCGTCAGCTCTCTGCTCACCGCATTCGTCATCATCACCACGTTGGCTTCCAAATTCTCTGCCAGGGATTCGGTGTACGCCGTCGGCGCCAGAACGTATGAGGTGAAACCGAACCGCCTGCAGGCGCCCGTTGTCACCGAACGGGCTGCCGCCGCACCGGCCGCCGCCGCGGCGTTCGCATCTGACGGATCCGGTTTCGTCGACTCCCAGGCGCGGTGCCGCGACACCCAGACCGCCAGGGCCATCGGGCGCACCGAAGGCTCGCTCGTCGTGATCTGCCTGGACCGCACCGGCCGCATGGAATACCACGGCGTGCGGCTTTCCGACCGGGCCGCCCTGGCGGCATCGGCGGACCTCACACCGGGCCGCAAGTTCGTCGCCCGTAACTTCCAGGCGAACTACGCGGTCTCACCGACCGAGTTGCTGGTCACCTCGGGAAGCGCGGTCCTCAAACGCGAACCGATGGTCGAGTACCGCGAGATCCTGTCCACGCCGGTGGTCGTCGCGCCGCGGTAACCGCGCTAAGCTGGCCGCTCATCGGCCGTGCGGCGGGAGATCGATGTCCACTTTCTGGCGGTATGTCCGCATCCAGGCCATGGTGTTCGTCATGGGTATCGTCGGGCCGATCTTCCTCATCATTTACTTTGCCGCGCAACCCGATCCGACACTCAAGTGGATGTATTTCGTCGGCCTGATCCTGACGGGGGTCGAGGTGCTGATCGCGCTCGAGCTCACCCGTCGCAGTACGCCGTCGGACACCACCGTCGAACTCCTGGAGTGAGGTGACATGGATTCCTCGTCGGCATTCGAACTTGCAGGCACCGATGCCATCGGACAGGCGGCACTGGCCGCATCTGGTGAGGTCAGTGCCGTCGAGTTACTCGAGGCTGCGATCATCCGGGTCGAGACGACACGCACCTTGAACGCCGTGATCACCGACCTGTTCGACAGGGGGCGCGCGCAAGCCGCGGCACTCGACGAGTCCGGCGTACTGCGCAACGAGCAGGCCGGGCCGCTGGCCGGGGTGCCGTTCCTGCTCAAGGATCTGGGTGCCGCGCTGGCCGGTACCCGCGAGGCGATGGGCTCGCGGGCGTTGCGCGACCATGTCGCGACCGAAACCGCGTGGACGGTGGACCGCTACCTGGACGCCGGCCTGGTCGTATTCGGCAAGACCAACACCCCGGAGTGGGGCAACCACTGCACCACCGAGCCGGTGTTGTTCGGTCCCACGGTCAACCCCTGGTCCCCCACCGTCACCCCGGGTGGATCCAGCGGAGGTTCGGCCGCAGCCGTGGCCGCCGGCGTGGTGCCCGCCGCGTCGGGCGGGGACGGCACCGGTTCCATCCGGGTGCCCGCCTCCTGCTGCGGCGTCGTCGGCCTCAAGCCGCGGCGCGGGCGGTCGTCCTTCGCCCCCGATGGTGGCCACGGCCTCGAAGGACTCGTGAACGGCCACGCCCTCACCCGCACGGTGCGCGATTGCGCGGCTCTCCTCGACATCATCGCCGGTACCGCACCCGGCGATCCGTACGGCGCCGCGGCTCCCGCCGTGCCCTTCCTTCAGTCGGCCGCGCAGACCCCGTCGGCACAGCGCATCCTGATCGCCACCTCGTCACCGTTTCCCACCGACCGGATCGACCCGGAGGTGGTGTCGGCGGTCGAGGCGACGGGCCGTCTGCTGGAAAGCCTCGGACACCACCTCACTCCCGGGGCCCCGACGATCGATCCGGACGCCGTCGCCGACGCCATCGCGGTCCTGCACACCGTCAGCAACGCGGAACTACATGACCTGGCCGCCGACCACCTGGGACGAGCACCCCTCGAAGACGAATTCGAGCCGAGCACCTGGGTGATGATCCGGGAGGGCTTCACCACCACGGGAGTGGCGTACGCGGACGCGATCTCGGCCGTCCACGCCCAGACCCGCCGTTTCGCCCGGGAGATGGCCGGTCACGACGTGCTGCTGGTGCCGACGCTGCTGACCGGCCCGCCGCCGTACGGTCTGCTGAATCAGCCCCGGGGCACCACCCGGGCCTTCTTCGACGTCGAGTTCGCCACCACCGGTTGGACCGCCCTGGCCAACGTCACCGGTTGGGCCGCGATTTCGCTGCCGCTGGGCCAGACGGCCGAGGGCCTGCCGATCGGCGTGCAGCTGCTGGCACCCGACGAAACGGTGCTGCTCGGCCTGGCCGGCCAACTCGAGCAGGCGGCCCCGTGGGCCGGCCGTACCCCACCCCGATGGGTGGGCGCTACCGCTGTGAGCTGGCCGCCTATCCTCTGAGTCGAACTGTGCGCCACTGTGGTGTGCGCCTCAGCAGCACAACTACATCAGGACACCGTCTTCAAAGGAGTAGACAACCTCATGGTGAACCAGCAGCAGGCCGACAAGATGACCACGGGCAAGGGCTTCATCGCCGCGCTCGACCAGAGCGGTGGGTCCACCCCCAAGGCGCTGCGTCTCTACGGGGTCGAGGAGAGCGCCTACTCCTCCGAAGAGGAGATGTTCGACCTGATCCACCAGATGCGGTCGCGCATCATCACCTCCCCGGTGTTCAACGGTGACCGCGTGCTCGCCGCGATCCTGTTCGAGCAGACCATGGACCGCTCCATCGAGGGCAAGCCCACCGCCACCTACCTCTGGGAGGACAAGGGCGTGGTGCCGCTGCTCAAGATCGACAAAGGCCTGGCCGACGTCGAGAACGGCGTGCAGGTGATGAAGCCGATGCCCGGCCTGGACGATCTGCTCGCCCGCGCGGCCAAGGGCGGCATCTTCGGCACCAAGGAGCGGTCGGTGATCGGCGCCGCCGACGCGGACGGCATCGCCGCCGTGGTCGCCCAGCAGTTCGAGGTGGCAAAGCAGGTGCTGTCGCACGGTCTGATCCCGATCATCGAACCCGAGGTCACCATCTCGATCTCCGACAAGGCCGAGGCCGAGGACCTGCTCCGCGACGAGATCACCAAGAACCTCGACGCGCTGCCCGCCGACCAGAAGGTCATGCTCAAGTTGACCCTGCCGACTCGGGCCAACCACTACCAGTCGCTGGTCGAACATCCCAAGGTGATGCGGGTCGTGGCGCTGTCCGGCGGCTACTCGCGCGATGACGCCAACAAGATGCTGGCCGAGAACACTGGCTTGATCGCGAGCTTCAGCCGCGCACTCACCGAAGGGCTGTCGGCGCAGCAGAGCGACGACGAGTTCAACGCCACGTTGGACAAGTCCATCCAGTCCATCTACGACGCCTCAGTCGCAGGCTAGACGCGGACCCGGCGAGGCACACTGATGGTCATCCCGATCGATCGCCCCAAACTGGAGGGCAATGTCGCCGTCGGCGACGGCCGTCAGCTCGGCTTCGCCGAATTCGGTGACCCGCAGGGCCGTGCGGTCTTCTGGCTGCACGGCACCCCGGGAGCGCGTAGGCAGATCCCGACCGAGGCCCGGATCTACGCCGAGCGCAACCACATCCGGCTGATCGGGGTGGACCGGCCCGGCATCGGTTCCTCCACCCCGCACCAGTACGACCGGGTACTGGATTTCGGTGACGATCTGCGCACCATCGCCGACGTCCTGGGCATCGACAAGATGGCCGTCATCGGGCTGTCCGGTGGCGGCCCCTACACGCTGGCCACCGCGGCAGCCATGCCCGACCGGGTCGTGGCGGCCGGGGTGCTCGGCGGTGTGGCCCCGATGATCGGCCCCGACGCGATCAGCAGCCCGCTGATGCAGCTCGGTGCGGCAGTCGCGCCCATCCTTGAGGTGGCCGGTGCGCCGATCCGGTTGGCCGCCTCCGGACTCATCCGGCTGATCCGTCCGGTCGCCTCCCCCGCCCTCGAGATCTACGCGCGGATCTCCCCCGAGGGCGACCGGCGCATGCTGGGCCGGCCCGAGTTCAAGGCCATGTTCCTCGACGATCTGCTCAACGGCAGCCGCAAGCAGCTGGCCGCCCCGTTCTACGACATCGTGGTGTTCGAGCGGGACTGGGGCTTCCGGCTCGACGAGGTCAAGGTTCCGGTGCGCTGGTGGCACGGCGACCATGACCACATCGTGCCGTTCGCGCACGGTCAACATGTGGTTTCCCGGTTGCCCGATGCGGTGATGACCGAGCTGCCCTACGAGAGCCACCTCGGTGGTCTGGGCTGCGCCGAGGAGATCATGGGCACCATGATCACGATGTGGGACACGGCCGGCACCGACTGAACCCGTTCAGGGGTTGACCTCAACCATTGTTGAGGGGCGAGGCTGTCGTCATGACCACCTCGATGACCCGGATCCGGACCGATCTGTGGGAAACGCGCACCGACACACCGTTTCCCGGATTGACCACCCACGCCTATCTGTGGACGCCCGCCGGGCACAACGCCCTGTTCTACAGTCCGGCCAGTGACGCCGACTTCGCCGCGCTGGACACGCTCGGCGGAGTCGACGACCACTACCTCTCACACCAGGACGAGGCGGGACCGATGCTGGCCCGCGTCGCCGAGCGGTTCGGGTCGAGGTTGCATGCGCCCGCCGCCGAACGCGAGACGATCGGGCGGCACAGCCCGATCGACGTCCCGCTGGGGTCCCGCCATCTCGACGACCGCGGTGTCGAGGTGATCCCCACCCCGGGGCACACTCCCGGCAGCACGAGCTATCTGGTTCAGGGCGCCCAGGGCCGGTACCTGTTCACCGGGGACACCATGTTCGTCGCCGGCGACGGGCGATGGTCGACGTTCGTGATCCCGGGTGTCGGTGACGCCGCAGCCATGGCGGACAGCCTGAACCTGTTGGCGAGCCTGCAACCCGATGTCGTCATCTCCAGCGCGTTCGGGGCGCGGGCGGTCACTGTCCTCGACGAGGGCGCTTGGCCGGCATGCGTCGAGCAGGCGCGGCGCTCGATACCGGTGACCCGCTGAGGTTCGAGTAGCGCACTACTCTAGGCCCGGCTCCGGCCCGCTCCGATACTTCGAGCAACTGGTGATGTGCCAGCGGTCCGGAGGTCGGCAATGGCAACGATCGGCAAACACGCAGTGGTGCTGGGCGCGAGCATGGGCGGGCTGTTGGCAGCCCGGGTGCTGGCCGAGTTCTTCGAGACGGTCACCCTCGTGGAGCGCGACGTACTCCCCGGCGGTCCGGCCCAGCGGCGCGGGGTGCCGCAGGGCCGGCATGCCCACGGACTGCTCAGCGGTGGGCTCCGGACACTGGAGAAACTCTTTCCCGGCCTCCCCGAAGACCTGGCCGCCGACGGCGCAACGGTGCTGGGCGGTGAAAACCTGTCCCTCATCTCGCTGACATTCGGCGGCCACAAGCTCAATCTCAGCCGGGCACCGGAGCAGCCGATCGATTCCTATCTGGCCAGCCGACCGTTCCTGGAAGCACATGTGCGAGACCGGGTGCGCGCCATCGACAACGTCGACGTGCTCGACGGGCATGACGCGGTCGAGCTGCTGATGACCGGCACCCGGCGGGTGACGGGCGTCCTGGTCGCCGGCCGCGACGGTGGTACCGGCAGGGCGATAGCCGCCGATTTGATCGTCGACGCGATGGGACGCGCCGGCCGGACCCCGGCGTTCCTCGAAAGTGCGGGATTCGGGCGTCCGGCCGAATCACGGGTCGAGGTGAAGGTCGCTTATTCCAGCCAACTGTTGCGCTTCACCGGCAGCGCGCCCCGCGATCGGCTCATCCTGGTCGGCGCCGTACCCGAAAGACCTTACGGTGGTTCATTGTTCGCCTACGAAGACGACACCTGGATGCTCACCACGGCGGGCATGAACGGACATGAACCACCGGCCGATCTGGCCGGGATGATCGACTTCGTCGAGGATCTGTTCCCGGCCGATGCGATCGCGGCCCTGCGCGGCGCCCAACCGCTGGAGCCGGTGGCCACCTTCCGTTATCCCGCGAGCGTGCGTAGGCGGTACGAGCGCATGACCCGTTTCCCCGATGGTCTCCTGGTGTTCGGCGACGCCATCTGCAGCTTCAATCCGGTGTACGGACAAGGGATGTCGGTGGCCGCGCTCGAGGCGCTGGCGCTGCGCGACTGCCTGTCCCGAGGTGCCGATGATCTGGGTCCCCGATTCCTGCGCGCGGCCGCCGGCTGCGTCGACACGGCATGGCAGATGGCGAGCGGCGCCGACCTGGCGCTGCCGCAGATACCCGGCCATCGCCCGGTCTCGGTACGGGTATCCAACTGGTACACCCAGCACGTGCTCGCGGCCGCTGAGTCCGATCCGGTGGTGACCGAGGCGTTCTTCCGGGTGATGAACCTGATCGACCCACCCAGCAGACTGCTGCACCCGTCGATCGTGGCGCGGGTGGCGCGCGGCGCCCCGCGACGGCTCCGCGCGGTGCGTGCCGCGCCCGCGGCAACCCCGGTCGCGGCCGGCACCTGAGGGCGGCAGGTTCAGTCGCCAACTCCCGTGAGCGCCCGGCGCAGCAGGTGCATCGCGACCGTGGTGGCCCGCTCCCGGATGTCGGAACGGTTGCCGGGGAGTCGGAGGGTGCGGGTGATGGCCACCGGCCCCGACCGCACCGCGAAACACACGGTGCCGACCGGCTTTTCCGCGGTACCGCCGTCCGGGCCGGCGATCCCGCTGATGGCCACCGCGGTATCGGCACCGAAATGGTGCAGCGCGCCGGTGACCATGGATTCGACCACCGGTTCCGACACCGCGCCGTACTCGGCGATCAGCACCGGATCCACGTTCAACAGTTCGGCCTTGGCCTCGTTCGAATAGCTGACCACCCCGCCGGCGAAGTAATCCGAACACCCGGGGATGTCGGCCAACCGGGCGGCCAGTAGTCCTGCGGTGCAGGATTCCGCAGTGCCGATCCGGTGCCCGGCGAGCAGGCCGGCCACCTGCTGGTCCACGGTCGCGCCGTCCTCGGAGTACAACGCGGCACCGTGCCGGTCCCGCAGCAGGGCCAGCAGCGCCTGGTAGGCACCGGCGGCGTCGGGCTCGTAGCGGGTGACGATCTCGAGTTCGCCGCGACGCAGGCACGTCGTGATCTCCAGTGCGTCGAAGCCCGGGACGGACCCCTCGGCGTCACGCAAGGTCTCGGCCAGACCGGATTCGGCGAGGCCGAACATCCGAACCATTTCCTGCCGGTACTCGGTCCGACCCGAAATCGCTTGTTGCACAGCCTCGGTCGCGACAGCGGTATGCCACATCGGCTGCAGTTCCCGCGGCGGGCCGGGCAGGACCACCACCGTCGGGCTGCCAGGAACCACGACACCGGGGGCGGTGCCGACGGGTGCCAGAACCTCCGCGCCCACCGGCACCATGGCCTGTTTGCGGTTGGCGGCGCGCACCGAGTCGAAATCCACGCCGGGCCGGTCGCCGATCAACTTGCGCAGGATGGCGGCGATCCGCTCCTCCATCGCCTCGTCGAGCACGAGTTCGCGGCCGCAGAACTCGGCGACCGTCGCCACGGTGAGGTCGTCGGCGGTCGGTCCGAGCCCGCCGCTCGTCACGATCAGGTCCACGCCCTCATCGGCGAGGAACCGCAATTGTGCCGCGATGTCGCGGGGCCGGTCACCGCAGATGGTGATGTGTGCGAGTTCCACCCCGAGCTCGAGGAGCTGATCGGCCAGCCACGGACCGTTGCGGTCCTGAACCCTGCCGGTGAGAACTTCGGTTCCGGTTACGACGATGCCTGCGCGTGCGCTCACCCCGTGAACATTACGCAGCACGTGTCGGACGCGGCCTAGAAGCTGTAGCCCAGCTCGGCCGGAACATCGCTCACGAACGCCGCACCGAGCCGCTGCAGCAGGGCTGAGTCCTTGCTGCGCAATCGGTTTGCGGCAACGAACGCGTCCGGGTGATGAGCGCCGAGATAGAGACTTCCGAGGACGTCGAGGTCGAGTTCGACGTCCGCCGGCGCCTCAGTGGGCGTACACCGTGCGCGGCCTTCTCGAACCTGCAGGGCGAAGCGTCCGCCGTCGCCGCGGAAACCGTCCGCGACCTCCAGGACGACGTCGAGGTCGGCGTGATACCGCCGCGCCTCGAGAGCCACCGGGATGTTCATGATCCGGATCCACAGGTCGTCACTGCTCGAGGTCACGCGAGCCAGCCGTGGATTGGTCAGCAGGTAGGGCAACGGATCGCCGGGGTGAGTCCAAACGCTCACCTTGTCCATGAGGTCCATCCCGAGCAGGGCCCGCCACAGGGCGATGTAGGCGTCGGTGGTCACCGCGGTGACGTCGCGGACGCGCAGCGTCCGGGATTCCTCGCCGTGAACGCGATACAGCGCGTAGCCGTCGGGGTGCAGGAACGCGAACCATGCCGAACCGCCCTCGCGGGTGTCCTCCCGGTCGGCGAGCACGTCGTCCCACAGCGCCGTCGTACACGCCAACCCGCCCGGGGTCTGCCGTCGCCAGCGGTCGTAGATCGCGGAGAAGGCGTCGCGGTGCTCGACAGGTTTGACCATGCGGACACCACCGGGGTCGGGGACAGAGCCATGGAACTCGGCGAACCTGCGGTCAACGGTCATCAGGTGCACGGTGGTGGCCGGACCGTAACCGAATCGGCCGTAGATTCCGCCCTCGCTGGCGGTGAGTGCGGCGATCGGATATTGCGCCTCCGCGATCCGCTGGTGCAGCTCGGTGTACATCGAGCGCAGGATGCCGCGGCGTCGATGGGTGGGAGCGACGGCCACATAGCTGATTCCCGCCGCGGGCAGCGTTGCGCCGCCCGGAACGGTCAGGGTGAGGTCGAGGAAGATCGACTGTCCGACGATGTCGCCATCGCCGTCCCGCGCCACGACACCACCGTCGGCAGGCACCAGCTCGCGCCATGCCGCCATCGAATCGGGGTGGTTGACCTCACCGAACGCGGTGTTGCCGAGCAGCGCCATGCCCGCCCAGTCAGCGTCGGTGATGCTCTGTATCGCGAGCGGTGTTGTCGAGGGTGCCACGTTGTCGATCACAGAATCCGACAGTGCCACACCGTCACCGACGAGGGCGACCGATTTTCCGGCCGCCCGACCGGGACGGCCGGTGACTCAGCGCTTGAGCCAGTTGTTCAGCGTCGCGAGTTCGCGGGTGTAGGTGGTCATGATGTCGTCCTGGTACAGCGTCGCCCCGCTGATCGTGGTCGGCCCCTGCCACACCACCCTGATCCGGTTCGCACCGCGCTGGTAGACGTCCACCCGGTCGAGGTCACGGTGCAGCCATCCGCCGCTGTCGGCCAGCCGGCCGACCTCATGGCGCTCATCGGTTGTGGTCATCAGCCGATCCTATCGTCGTGCCCGCTGGTCGATCGGTACCACCGTCGGTGCACTGTTGTAGCCGCCGACCCGGACCCAGTTGGGTCCGTGCTCCGATCCGGTCACCGTGCCGCTGATCTCCGTCGTCTCGCCCGGGTACACGGTGACGTAGTTGTCGGAGTATTCGATCGGGAGGATCTCGTCACCGTCGCGGGTCGTGGTGATCTCGGCCCGCTCGAAGAAGGCGATCTGACGTCCCGGATTGTGCAACCGGATCACCACGCTCGCGCTGCCGTCGGTCGACTCGGTTCGGTGCGCGGTCACGTCCAGCCGTGTGGGTCCCATGGTGTTGAGCGGTGTCAGGTCGGCCCAGCTGCTCTGCACCAGGTCGAAGGCCTGGTCGTTGACCGGGGGCCCGACATCGTCGAGTTTCTGCGACTGCCAATACGTGTTGTCGGCGACCACGGCGCCGGACTCGTCGAGCAGTTCACAACGGATGAACACCACCGGTGAGTCCAGGGCCAGCCGCGGCAGCGTCAACCCCGGCACCACCCCGTTCGACGGCACGGCCGGCACCTCGGAACTGCGGTCGTCGCGCATCCGGCCGGTCAGGTCGTAGGTGCGCACCCGCACCCGAAGACCGGTCCGCTCCTGCGGCGACTGGTTGACCACCTTGACGGCGGCGGTGTCGTGGTCGCCGGTCGCGTACGAGTCGAAGACGACCGACAGCGGGCGCAGCCCCTTCTTGGCTCCGAAGTACGCGCCGCCGGGCCGCAGGTAGTAGTCGAAGAGGTGACCGAAGAACGACGGCCAGTGGTTGTTGAGCATCCAGTAGATGGTCATCTTGTGGTTGTCCCACCCGCCTGCGGCGAACGCCTCGAACTGTGCGCGGGTGGACTCGTAGTGGGCAAGCTGGGCCTTGCGCGCGAATTCCTCTGCGCCCCGCGATGATCCGTAGCGCTGCATGACCGCGGTGCGGATGCTCTCCAGGGCCGCGTTGCTCGGGTTCGCCCCGGCGTGGAAGTACCAGGCCTCGTTGATCGGCCAGAGTTTGTCCGGTGGGATGAACTTCTGCAGGCTGGCGAACGGCGGGATGTGTTCGTTGTCGCCCTGTTCGGCATTGGAACCGCGGGTGGCCTGATAACGACCGTCGAACCAGTAGCTCGGCGGGCGCCACGTATACGGGCCTGCCATGTGGATGCCGTCCCAGTCCGGCTCGCCGTTGGCGTCGCGGGCCAGCGACGACACCGTGTCGACGACGGTGTTGGGCCAGTGCAGCTCACCCAGGATGCGGCGGTAGCCGTCGAGCACCGGCGCCGGGGGCTTGCCGTCGCTGCCGTTGGCCCAGAGGAACGCCGACGCGTGTCCGCGCAGCGACAGGATCTGCGAGCGCATGCTCTCGTCGGCCACCCGCCGATCCTCGTCGTCCCACTGCCACCACTTCTCCCACTGGTTGCAGCACATCCACCCGTACATCAGCGGGATGCCGAGTTCGTCGGCCCGCTCGATGATGTTGTCGCCCGGGAACTTTCCCTCCAGGCGCACCATGTTCAGCCCGAGGTCCCGGACGTATCCGAGGATGGCGTCCTCTCGCTGCGGGTCGTACTGGAACAGCAGATCGGGCGTATATGCCGCACCCCGGACCAGGAAGTCGCGCCCGTTGACGGTCAGGTAGAAGCTGCCACCGCGGCCCAGATCGGGGAACTGTTCGTCGTTGTCGCGGTGCTGCGCCACGGTGCGGATACCGAATCGGGAATCCACGGTGTCGATCGGCCGTCCGTACCGCACGAACTCCAGCCGCAGGTCATAGAGGTCCGGCCGGCCCATGGTGTAGGGCCACCAGAGGTCCGGGTTGCTCACCTGCAAAGCCGCGAAAGTGTCCGGGTCGAACCGGATTTCCCGCTTCTCCCCCGGCGCCAGGCTGACCGCTTGATCCACCGAGATGGTCGGCTTTCCCGGCCGGCTGATCCGGGCCCGAACGACGCCTCGCATCGGAACGTCGGCGGTGTTGCGGATGTCGGAGTAGACGGTGAGCCGCGCATGCGAGGTGTCAGGCAGCGGCAACGCGGTGGTGACCAACGGGTCGCTGAGCACGACCTGCCCCGAGAAGCTGAGGTAGACGGGTTTGAAGATGCCCGCGTTACGGTCGGGCACATAGGAATTGCCACGCAGCGGGTTCTTGTCCGGGCCCTGATAGCCGATGCGGTTCCAGTTGAGCCAGTCCCACCAGCTGTCGGCGAGCTCGACCCCGTCGATGTCCTGCAACGCCTGCTCGGGAGTGACCCTGACCGCCAGCGTGTTGGCGCCGCCGGGGTTGATCCACGGCGTGGCGTCGATCTCGTGGATCGTGTGCATCCCTACGAGCAGGGAATTACCGGCGATCATGGTGCCGTTGAGCCAGACCTCGGCGCGGTAGTTGATGCCGGGGAAATCGAGCCGGTAGCTGGAGCTGCCCTGCGGAGCGGTGAACGTCGTCCGGTACCACCAGTCCTGGCGGAACAGATCGTCGGGCACATCGGCCAGGTTGTCCCCGACGTACAGGTCCGGGTAGGTGCCGTCGTCCTGTAGCGCCGCCAGCACCGTCGAAGGCATGTGTTTGACCTCGTGCCAGTCGGCCTCGACCGCGCCCGGGGTCGACAGCGCGGCGCCGTCGGCCGTCACGGTGCGCGCCGAGGCCAACTGCCAGCCCTGTGCCAGCTCCACCCGTCCCGACGGCGGCTCCGGGGTGGCGAACGGCGGGAAATCGGCGGCGCACAGCGAGAACACCAGCACCGCGGCAACGACCAGGCCGACGAAACCCGTGAGGCTCAGGCCTGCGCGGCGACTCCGGGCGGAAATGGGCAGCTCCTCACAGACCGGTACGGCACCGTGTCGATGAGTCGATGCCCTGCCGGGTCATTCTGCCGTGGCCGGTACCGCCGCGTGCGGCCGGTGCTGACTCAGAGCTTGTGCGGGACGTCGTTGACGAGGCCGCCGTCCATCACGAACTCCGCGCCGGTGGCATAGCGAGATTCGTCGCTGGCCAGGAACACCACGAAGGTCGAGACCTCCTCGGGTTGTCCGGACCGGCCCAGCGGAATGGTCAGCATGTCCTCGGGGAAATGCTCGGTCATCGGGGTCCGGATGAATCCGGGGTGGATCGAGTTGACCCGGATCTGTTTGGGTCCCAGCTCCAGTGCCGCAGACTTCGTCAGGCCGCGCACCGCCCACTTCGAGGCGACGTACGGGTGCACCATGGCCGCACCGCGCAACCCCTCGATCGACGAGACGTTGATGATCGAACCGCCGCCCGCGGCCTTCATCGCCTTGACGCACGCCTGCATGCCCAGGAAGGTGCCGGTCAGGTTGACGTCGATCACCTTCTGCCACTGGGCCATGTCGAACTTGCCGATCTGGCCGAGCGCGACGATGCCGGCGTTGTTCACCAGCACGGTGAGTGAGCCGAACTCCGAGGTGGCCGTTTCCACGGCCGCGTTCCATTGGTCCTCCTCGGTGACATCGAGGTGCACATAGCGGGCCGAATCGCCGAGTTCGGCGGCCAGCGCCTTCCCCTCGTCGTCGAGGATGTCCCCGATCACCACCTTGGCGCCTTCGGCGATCAGCGCCCGGGCGTGCTCGGCACCCATGCCCCGCGCCCCGCCACTGATGAGTGCCACTTTTCCGTCTACCCGTCCCATGACGGGTGAGGCTACCGCCTGCGGTCGCAAATTAGAACCTGTTCCAATTTTCTTGTCCGGTAGGCATACTGCGATCAGACCGAACACTTGAGGAGACCTGTATGGCCATTCGCGTGGCGATCGTCGGCACCGGAAACTGCGGCCGGTTGGCCCTGATCCAGCTCATCGAGGACCCCCGGTTCGAACTCGTCGCGGTGGGCACCTCGACCGAGGCGAAGGTCGGCCTGGACGCCGGCGAACTGGCCGGACTGGGTGGCGTCACCGGGGTCACCGCCACGCTGGGCATCGATGCCTCGATCGCCGCCAAGCCGGACTGCCTGGTGTACTGCGCGATGGGTGACACCCGCCCCGTGGAAGCCACGCGCGATGTGATGGCCGCACTGGCCGCCGGGATCAATGTGGTCGGCTCGGCCCCGGGCGGCCTGCAATTCCCCTGGGGCGCCATGCCGGAGAAGGCCATCGCACGGGTCGAAGAAGCTGCTCAGGCGGGTAATTCAAGCGTGTTCATCACCGGTGTCGACCCCGGGTTCGCCACCGACCTGCTGCCGTTCGCCATCGCCGGTACCTGTCAGCGCATCGATCAGATCAAGACCATGGAGATCGCCGACTACGCCACCTATGACGGCACCGAGGTGATGTCGATCGTCATGGGATTCGGCAACCCGATCGACCAGCCCGGAATGTTGTTTCTCCCCGGAATCCTCAGTGCCGCTTGGGGGACCGCGATCCGGATGCTCGCCGCCGGACTGGGCGTCGAAGTCGAAGACATCACCGAGCACTACGAGTTGGAGCCCGCGCCCGAGGACATCGAGGTCGCGACCGGCGTCATCGCCAAGGGCACGGTGGCGGCGATGCGCTTCCAGATCAACGGCATGGTCGGCGGTAAGCCGGTGATCGTCGTCGAACACGTCACCCGGGTACGTGCGGACCTACGACCGGACTGGGCGCAACCGGCCCAGCCCGGCGGCTCCTACCGCGTCGAGATCACCGGCGAGCCGTCGTATGTCGTGGACATCTGCCCCACCAGCCGTAAGGGCGACCACAACCACGCCGCCATCGTCGCGGCGGCCGGGCGCATCGTGAACGCCATCCCTGACGTGGTGGCCGCCGCGCCCGGCATCCGCACCACCCTGGACATGCCGCTCGTCACGGGCATGGGACTGCACAGGCTGGGCTAGGCGCCGGGACGGAGCCGGCGTTCGCCACGACGCCGGCCACCGGGACGCGGCAAGCTGAGCACCGGCCAGTCCTGTTCGGTGGCGGCCGAGGCCAGACCCGGCCGCGGATTCACGGGCCGCGGATGGCCCACCAACCGCATCAGTGCGCCATCCTCGGGGCCGTCCGCGTAGAAATAGCTGTGGGCCAGATCGACCTGCTCGGCCCGGCAAAAGGCCTGCACCGCATCGGCTTTGCGGGCCCCCCAGATGATCGGTTCGACGATCCCGCCGGTGAGCCTGCCCTGGTCGTCGGTCAGAAAGTGATTGCACAGCACGTGGTCGATCCCCAGGTGCCGCGCGACCGGCTCGGCGTGGATGGTCAGGGCCGAGGAACTCATCACGACGGTGTGGCCGCGGTCCTGGTGACGACGCACCACGTCACGCATGTGCGGGTAGACCCGCTGGTTGATGCGGCTCTCGAACAGGTACTCCCCCAGCTCGTCGAGCTCGAGCAGTGATTCGCCGCGGAGGTACCCGGCCGCCCGGACCAACAGCCGCTCGAACGGCATCCGGCCGATCCGATACCGGACCGAGGCCTCGACGATTCCGAGGATCTCGCCTGCAGCGGCCTGCCGCCGGCGGATCCGATGACCGGCGTGCGCCGTGGCGGTGAACCCGTCCACCAGCGTGCCGTCCAGGTCGAAGAAGGCCCCCACCTGCGCACCGCCCGGACCGTCCCCGATCTCCTCAAGCGACTCGGGTGGCGAGAGCATGCGGCCCATGGGCCTAGTACACCAAGCCGCCACGACAATCTGCCAGTCGAGACTCGATCAGGACTAGAACAGAGGGATGTCCGCACAAATGCAATCCATCGCGATCAAGGACGTCGCGGCTGTCATCGCCACCGGTCGTTTCGAGGAGGCGAGGGCCTGGTACGCGCGGCTGCTCGGCCGGGAACCTGACCTGGAACCTGTTCCAGGGGTCGCTGAATGGCAGCTGACCGCGACCGCCTGGCTACAGGTCGTCACTGATCCGGTTCGGGCCGGGAGGTCTGCCGTGCGATTCGGTGTCGACGATCTGGAGCACACCGCCGCCGGGCTGCGCCAGGATGGGGTGACAATCGGGGAACCGCAGGTCATCGCCGACATGGTCGCTGTCATCGACGTTGCCGATCCTGACGGGAATGAAGTTTCATTCGTCGCCGAACTCGCATGAAAATTCCGGGTCGTTCCCCAAACGAGCCCGAGGCCGTACTAAACTAGAACACGTTTCATTTCCATGCGGGCCGTACCGGCCGAGGACTCTCAAACCGCACTGCCACTACACCGCCACCACAAGGAGCTCCGAATGCACACCGCACTCTGCGACGAGCTCGGGATCGACGTCCCGATCTTCGCGTTCACCCACTGTCGCGACGTGGTCGTCGCCGTCAGCAAGGCCGGTGGTTTCGGCGTGCTGGGCGCCGTCGGATTCACCCCCGAGCAGCTCGAGATCGAGTTGAACTGGATCGACGAGCACATCGGCGACCACCCGTACGGCGTCGACATCGTCATCCCGAACAAGTACGAGGGCATGGACGCCAACATGTCCGCCGACGACCTCAAGGGCATGCTGCAGTCCCTGGTACCTCAGGAGCACCTGGATTTCGCCAAGAAGATCCTCGCCGACCATGGCGTGCCGGTCGACCACAGCGACGACGACGCCCTGCAGCTGCTGGGCTGGACCGAGGCCACCGCGACGCCTCAGGTCGAGATCGCGCTGAAGCACCCCAAGATGACGCTGATCGCCAACGCGCTGGGCACGCCGCCCAAGGACATGATCGACCGCATCCACGCCGAGGGGCGCAAGGTCGCGGCGCTGTGCGGTTCGCCGTCACAGGCCCGCAAGCACGCCGACGCGGGCGTGGACATCATCATCGCCCAGGGCGGCGAGGCCGGCGGCCACAGCGGCGAGATCGGCTCGATCGTGCTGTGGCCCCAGGTGGTCAAGGAAGTGGCCCCGGTTCCGGTCCTGGCCGCCGGCGGTATCGGCAGCGGTCAGCAGATCGCCGCTGCCCTGGCTCTCGGCGCGCAGGGCGCCTGGACCGGCTCGCAGTGGGTCATGGTCGAGGAGTCCGAGCACACCGAACAGCAGCACGCGGCGTACGCCAAGGCCACGAGCAAGGACACGGTGCGCAGCCGCTCGTTCACCGGCAAGCCGGCCCGCATGCTCCGCAACGACTGGACCGACGCCTGGGAGAACCCGGACAACCCGAAGCCGCTCGGCATGCCGCTGCAGTACATGGTGTCCGGAATGGCCGTCGCGGCGACGCACAAGTACCCGAACGAGAGTGTCGACGTCGCGTTCAACCCGGTGGGCCAGGTCGTCGGCCAGTTCCAGAAGGTCGAGAAGACCTCGGCCGTGATCGAGCGCTGGGTTCAGGAGTACCTGGAGGCGACGGGCAACCTCAATGCCCTGAACGAGGCCGCCGGGGTGTGATCGAGGCCGCCGGCAGCGGGTTCCTCATCGCCGTTCTGTGGATGGACCTGATCTTCGACGTTCAGGTCCTACCCCACCGCAGGTCGGCCGAATTGCCGGAACCCGTGCTGGCGTCCATCGCCGGCTACTACCGCCGTGCGACCACGACATCGCGCCCGATGAGCCTGCTGATCGCCGCCGTCATGGTGGTGCTGTTGGCGGCAGTGGCTTTTCACGCATTCGACGGTGCCGACCCGGGTTGGCTGACCGCAATGTTCGCGCTGCTCGCCGGCGGCCCCGTGCTGCTGGCCCTGCTGCGCACCGTCCCCAACGCCGTGGCCCTGGGCGCGCGCACCGCCGGCCCGGCCCAGCAGACGCGATTGGCCCGCGCCATCTGCCGCGATCATCTGCTCTGCCTGACGAGCATGTCCATTTTTCTCGTGCTGTGGCTGGTGACAGCCGCTTAGATCGTCAACGCGGCGAATTGCAGTCAGCATCAAGCAGCAACCCGCCGCTTGAGTCGTAGGCGACGGGCGGTAGACCCATGCCTGCCGATTATGTATGGTTGCATACATAGAATTGGCGGAAGGGCTTCGGATGACCAGTCCTCGCGAACGCATGGTGGCTTCGGCCGCACTGTTGATCCGGGAACGCGGCGCGCACCCGACGGCGATTGCCGATGTATTGGCCCACAGCGGCGCCCCGCGAGGCTCGGCATACCACTACTTCCCCGGCGGCCGCAACCAACTCCTGTGCGAGGCAATCGATTACGCCAGCGATCACATCGCGGCTCGGATCGACGAGGCGGACAGCGCCGTGGCACTGCTCGACGCGATGATCGCGGGGTTCCGTAAACAGCTGTCCGCCACCGACTTCCGGGCCGGTTGCCCGATCGTCGCGGTGACGGTCGAGGCCGGCGAACCCGCGGCCGCCGAGCCCACTCCCCTCGACCGCGCCGGGGTGGCCTTCACCCGCTGGACCGGACTCATCACCCGCCGCCTGCAGAGCGACGGAGTCACCACCGAACGCGCCGAGGAACTCGCCACACTGATCCTGACCGCGGTCGAAGGCGCCGTGGTGATGGCCCGGGCGACCCGTGACGTGAAACCACTCGATCTGATCCACCGTCAACTTCGCGCACTCCTTCCGGAAGGAACCCCGTCATGACCGTCGATCAATGGCAGCCCACCGCGTGCATCCTGTGTGAGTGCAACTGCGGCATCGTGGTGCAGACCGAAGGCCGGGCCATCACGAAAATCCGCGGCGACAAAGACCACCCGGCGTCGGCGGGCTACACGTGCAACAAGGCGCTGCGGTTGGACCACTACCAGAGCAGCACCAACCGCCTGACCTCGCCACTGCGCCGCACACCTGACGGCAGCTACGAGGAGATCGACTGGGACACCGCAGTTTCCGAGATCGCCGCGAAGGTCCTGGCAGTCAAGGACGCTCACGGCGGGGACAAGATCTTCTACTACGGTGGCGGCGGCCAGGGCAACCACCTCGGCGGCGCGTACAGCGGCGCGTTCCTCAAGGCGATCGGCTCGCGGTACCGGTCAAACGCCCTGGCGCAGGAGAAGACCGGTGAGGCGTGGGTCGACGCCCACCTCTACGGCGGGCACACCCGCGGCGAGTTCGAGCACGCCGAGGTCTCGGTGTTCGTCGGCAAGAACCCGTGGATGTCGCAGAGTTTTCCACGGGCCCGCGTCGTGCTCAACGAGATCGCCAAGGATCCGGACCGCGCGATGATAGTGATCGACCCGGTGATCACCGACACCGCCAAGCTCGCCGACTTCCACCTGCGCGTGCGGCCCGGGACCGATGCGTGGTGCCTGGCCGCGATGGCCGCGGTGCTGGTTCAGGAAAACCTGTGCGACGAAGAGTTCCTGGCCGCTCACGTCAACGGTGTCGAACCGGTCCGTGAGGTGCTGGGCCACGTCCCGATCGGCGACTATGCCGCGCGGTGCGGCGTCGACGAAACCCTGCTGCGCCAGGCGGTGCGCCGCCTCGCCGCAGCCGACAGTGTGGCCGTGTTCGAGGATCTCGGCATCCAGCAGGCCCCCAACAGCACGCTGTGCTCGTACCTCAACAAGATGCTGTGGATCCTCACCGGCAACTTCGCCAAACGCGGTGGGCAACATCTGCATTCGTCGTTCGCCCCGCTGTTCGGTTCAGGTGGGGTCGGGCGCAGCCCGGTCACGGGCGCCCCGGTGATCGCCGGCCTGGTGCCGTCCAACGCGGTGCCGCAGGAGATCCTCACCGACCACCCCGACCGCTTTCGCGCGATGATCGTCGAGAGCAGCAACCCGGCACACTCGATCGCCGATTCGGCGGCCGTGCGCGCCGCGCTCGAATCGCTCGAGCTCCTGGTGGTCATCGACGTCGCGATGACCGAAACCGCCCGGTTGGCCGACTATGTGCTGCCCGCGGCCAACCAGTTCGAGAAGCCCGAGGCGACGTTCTTCAACCTTGAGTTCCCGCACAACAACTTCCACCTGCGGCACCGGCTGTTCGAACCGCTGCCGGGCACCCTGCCCGAGCCCGAGATCTGGGCCCGCCTGGTACGCGCCATCGGCGCGGTCGACGACGCCGAACTGGATCCGTTACGGCGCGCCGCCCGCGACGGTCTGGACGCCTACGCCGCAGCGTTTCTCGGCGCTGTGGGTGCCAACCCGGGTCTGGGGCGGGTCCTGCCATACGTGCTGTACGAGACGCTCGGACCGGTGCTTCCGGATGGCCTCGCCGGTGCCGCGGCGCTGTGGGGGCTGGCGCAGAAGACCGCGATGACCTATCCCGATGCCGTGCGTCGCGCCGGTCACGCCGACGGCAACGCCCTCTTCGAGGCCATCCTGGCCGGCCGGTCCGGGCTGACCTTCACCGTGCACGAATACCCGGACGATTTCGCTCTGATCGGGCACCCCGATCGCAAGATCGCACTCGACATGCCCGAGATGCTCGACGCGGTCCGGGCATTGCCGACCATGCCGTCGGCACTGACCTCCGAGGAGTTCCCGATGGTGCTCTCGGCCGGCGAACGTCGGGCCTACACCGCCAACGACATCTTCCGCGACCCGGCCTGGCGCAAGCGCGACACTGAGGGCGCCCTGCGGATCAGCGCCGACGACGCCGAGTCCATCGGCCTACGCGACGGAGACCGGGCCAGGCTGACCACCGCGACGGGAAGCGCGGACGTGACCGTCGAGGTCAACGACGCGATGCTGCCCGGGCACATCTCGCTGCCCAACGGATTCGGCCTCGACTACACCGACGGTCAGGGACGGTCGATCGTGCCCGGAGTCGCCCCCAACGAGCTCACGTCGTCGCAGTGGCGCGATGAGTACGCGGGCACACCATGGCACAAGCACGTGCCTGCCCGGGTCGATCTTCCGGTGACAAGCCTGCCGGCCTGATCAGATTCCCGTGCCTCAGGGCGCCGGCGCCGGAGCAGCCGGCGCCGCCGGTACGGCGGGCACAGCAACAGCTGGACCGGCGGGAGCGGCGGGCAACCCGGCGGGGCCGGCAGGAGCGCCGGGCTCGGCTACGGCCGACCCGCCGGGCAGCGGTGCCTCCGGCGCCCCGGGTGCCGCAGGCGCGGTCGGAACGTTCGGCCCGGGTACCTGACCCGGGACAGGTGTATTCATGCCGCGCTGTGCGAGCCCGAGTACCAGGGCTTCCTTGCCACTGATCTCCTGGTTCTGCACGGCATGCCACAGATCCTTGAGATAGCTCAAGTTGGGGGTTTCGGCACCCTGTCCCGTGGGATCCATCGTGGCGCCCGGTGGCAGGGCATCGGGGCTCGCCAGGTGAGGGGTGCCCACTGGGGCCGCGGCAGCCGGTGCCGCCGGATCTCCGACCGCGGCCTGAGCCGCCGGCCCGGGAGCAGCCGCCGGCGCGGGCGCAGGTGCCGGCGCGGGGGCGGGCGCCGGATTGGGTGGCTCCGCGGCCGCCGCGGCGGCCATGGCCAACGCGACGACAGGACCCGACACGCAGCCCGTCAACACGATCCCGAACCTACGGACGTCGACTCGCATAACTGGTTGGCCTCCTGCTGTTGCTCCAGGGACGAATGGTAACGCTGAGTGCATCGTCGCGCTCGTTCAACCGTTACAACGCAAGAATCGGAACACGTTCCAATACCCACGATGTGGGAGTTTCCGAAACCCGCTCCGAGGGGCCCCACCTGTGGTGTAGCAATGGGTCTACGCCACTACACAACGTCGTCGCGAGGAGCGCCAACGCCATGCCGACTCTGCACCTCCCGCCCGGATTCGACTTCACCGATCCCGACATCTACGCCGAACGGCTGCCCGTCGAGGAACTCGCCGAGATGCGCAAGCTGGCTCCGATCTGGTGGAACGAGCAGCCGCTGGGCCAAGGAGGGTTCGACGACGGCGGGTTCTGGGTCGTCACCAAGCACAAAGACGTCAAAGAGGTCTCGCTGCGCAGCGACGTGTTCTCCAGCCAGGAGAAGACCGCCCTCCCGCGCTACCGCGACGGCACCGTCCAGCAGCAGATCGAACAGGGCAAGTTCGTCATGCTCAACATGGACGCCCCACACCACACGCACCTGCGGAAGATCATCTCGCGGGCCTTCACACCACGGGCGGTCGAACGCCTGCGCGCGGACCTCGCCGAGCGCGCACGCACGATCGTGGAGACGGCCGCCGCCGAGGGCTCGGGAGACTTCGTCGAGCAGGTTTCGTGCGAACTACCGCTCCAGGCCATCGCGGGCCTCATGGGTGTGCCGCAGGAAGACCGCAAGAAACTGTTCGACTGGTCCAATCAGATGGTCGGCGACCAGGACCCGGAGTTCGCCTCCAACGATGCGATCAGTGCCTCGGTCGAGCTGATCATGTACGGGATGCAGATGGCGGCTGAGCGGACGAAGAACCCTGGCGAGGATCTGGTCTCCACTCTCCTGCAGGCCGACGTCGAGGGGCACAAGCTCTCCGACGACGAGTTCGGCTTCTTCGTCATCCTGCTCGCCGTGGCAGGCAACGAGACGACGCGCAACTCCATCACCCAGGGAATGATGGCGTTCGCCGATCACCCCGACCAGTGGGAGTTGTTCAAACGGGAGCGCCCGGGCACCGCGGCCGACGAGATCGTCCGGTGGGCCACGCCCGTCACGTCATTCCAGCGCACCGCACTGGAAGACACCGAGCTGGCCGGCGTGCCGATCAAGAAGGGGCAGCGGGTGGTGATGTTCTACCGCTCGGCGAACTTCGACGAGGACGTGTTCGACGACCCGTACAGCTTCAACATCTTGCGCGATCCCAACCCGCACGTGGGGTTCGGCGGCACGGGCGCGCACTACTGCATCGGCGCCAACCTCGCCAGGATGACGATCGACCTGATCTTCAACGCGATCGCCGACGTGATGCCCGACCTGAGGCCGCTGGCGGCGCCCGAACGGCTGCGGTCGGGTTGGCTCAACGGCATCAAACATTGGCAGGTGGACTACCGCGGCCAGTCGGATAGTCGATGATGGATCGCCAATAGTCCTCCGGGATCTCGGTATTCGACCGCAGGGTGATCGCCAGACCGGTTGCCATCGCAATGCCGAGAAGCCCCAGCCACAGGCCGGCGAGGGCGATCGCGATCCAGAGCACGGTTGTCAGCGCGGGCCAGGGCGACACCACCGCGAGCACCGGAGCGAAGAAGAAGCCGGCGCCGATGTAGGCGGCCGACCCGGCCCGGTCGGCCGCCATGACGAAGTGCAGCCAGCGCGGAATACGTTGGTCGGACTGAGGTTTGTCGCTCACTGCCGCCTCCTTGGTGGGTACTGGACTCCACGGTGACGCGGACCGGGTAAGTACCGCAATTACCCCGCAGGTAGTGGTTATCTCCCCGCGCGTGAGTGAGACTCGGGTGGTGACGACTGCGGCAACCCAGACACCTATCGGATCGCTGATGCGCGACTGGCGATTACGGCGCCGCATCAGTCAGCTGGACCTCGCCATCGAGGCCGACGTCTCGGCGCGACATCTCAGCTTCATCGAGACCGGGCGGTCGGTACCGAGCCGGGCCATGGTGCTGCGCCTCGCCGACGCACTGGAGGTGCCGCTGCGAGACCAGAACCAGTTGCTCCTCGCTGCGGGGCTGGCACCGGTGTACGCCGAGCGGACTCTGGAGGATCCCGAGATGACAGGTGTGCGCGACGGTGTGGCCCGAGTGTTGGACGCCTACAACCCGTTTCCCTGCGTGGTCGTGGATCGCACCTGGAATCTGTTGCAGGCCAATGCCGGTACCGCAGTCATGCTGGACGGTGTCGCGCCCCATCTGCTGGCGCAGCCCAACGCGCTGCGGATCACCCTGCACCCCGAGGGCATGGCCCCGCGCATCCGGAACCTGGCAGAGTGGCGCCACCACCTGATCAGCCGGCTGCGCCGGGAGGTCACCGTGAGCGGTTCGGCGGAGCTGGCCGCCCTTCTTGCCGAGATCGAGTCCTACCCGGGAGGGATGGAACCGGTGCGCGACCTCGGCGGCGTGGTCGTCCCACTGGAACTGTCGGCCCCCGACGGCGCCGTGCTGACCTTCCTGAGCACCGTCACCACCTTCGGTACTGCCCTGGACCTGACCGCCGCGGAACTGAGCATCGAGGCCTTTCTGCCGGCCGACGCCGAGACCGCAGCCGCTCTGCGGTGAAAATTTAGTGGTCTTACCACTTGACCTCTGACCGCCAGGCCGGGCAGCATGGGCGGTATGGCGCTACAACCGGTGAACCGCCGATCCGTGCCCGAGGACGTCTTCGAGCAGATCGTCGCCGAGGTACTCAGCGGTCAGATGCAGCCCGGCGAGTCGCTGCCCAGTGAACGCCGCCTGGCCGAGGTGCTCGGCGTGTCCCGCCCGGCTGTGCGCGAGGCGATCAAGCGGCTGACCGCGGCGGGCCTGGTCGAGGTTCGACAGGGCGACTCGACCACGGTGCGGGACTTCCGCAAACATGCGGGCCTGGATCTGTTGCCCCGACTCCTCTTGCGCGCAGGCGAACTCGACGTCGGCGTGGTTCGCAGCATCCTCGAAACCCGCCTGCACAACGGACCCAAGGTCGCCGAGTTGGCCGCCGAGCGGGCCCCGTCCGAGGTGATCGCGCAACTCGGCCGCACCGTCGAGGCCCTGGCGGCCGAACCGGACCCGGTCGAGCAACAGCGCCAGGCACTCAGCTTCTGGGATCTGATCGTCGACGGTGCGGATTCGATCGCTTTCCGCTTGATGTACAACACCCTTCGGCAGACCTACGAGCCCGCGCTGCCGGCGCTGGCCACCATGATGGCCGCCGAAGTCGGCCGCCCCGAGGCATATCGCCGGATCGTCGAGGCCATCGAAGCAGGCGACTCCGCGGCTGCCCGTCTCGCGGCCCAGGACCTACTGGAGCCCGCCACCATGGCGCTCATGGGCGCCCTCGAGGCGTTGGAGGAAACCCGATGACGCGCAATGCTTTCACGTTGGGTGACGCGGCTCGGGAGTTCGTCAAGCACCCCTCCCCCTGGATGATCGGCACCGCGCTGATCGCCGGCGTCGCCGCGCGGTGTGCCGTCGGAGACTGGCAACTCACCGACGCGCTCGTACCCGCGGTGATGCTGGTGACGTTCCCGTTCTTCGAATGGGTCGTCCACGTCTTCGTACTGCATTGGCGGCCAAGGCGATTAGGCCCGATCACACTGGATTCGCTGTTGGCTCGCGACCACCGGCTGCACCACGTCGACCCACGTGAGATCCCGTTGATCTTCATCCCGTGGCGAGCTCTGCTGTGGATCCTGCCTCTCGCAGTGGCCGTCGCCCTCCTGGCGTTCCCCCGACCCGGCCTGGGGCTGACTTTTCTGTCACTGCTGACAGTGCTCGGCCTGGCCTACGAGTGGTGCCACTACCTGATCCACAGCGACTACAAGCCGAAAAGCCGCGCATACCGCGCGGTTTGGCGCAACCATCGCCAGCACCACTACAAGAACGAGCACTACTGGTTCACGGTGACCACCGCCGGGACCGCCGACCGGGCCCTGGGGACCTATCCCGACCCGGCGACGGCCTCCACCTCACCGACCGCGAAGAACCTGCACGCGGCTATGCCTGCACGACAATAGGGTCGCCAAGGTGCACCGTGTTGAAGTACCAGTCGGCGTTGTCGGGACTCAGGTTGATGCAACCGTGGCTGACGTTGGCATAGCCCTGCGATCCCACCGACCAGGGCGCCCCGTGCACGTAGACACCACCCCAGGTCACGCGAACCGCGTCGTAGACGGTGAGCTTGTACCCCTCCGGGTCGCTCAGCGGAATACCGATGGTGCGCGAATCCATCACCACGACAGGCTCTTTGGCCAGCGCGGTGAAGGTCCCGATCGGGGTCGGGTGCTTGGGCTTGCCCATCGACGCAGGCATGGTGCGGGCCACCGTGCCATCGATGCTGACCGTGAAGGTGTGCGCATCGATGTCGGCGACACCGAGTACCTGGGCCCCCGTCTCGAAACTCGTCTTCGCACCGCCGGCCGTGACCGAGATCTTCGAATGAGCCGGCCACAGCTGACCCGGTTTCCACTGCATCACATCGTCACTGAGCCAGGTGAAGGTGCCGGTGGGGGTCTCGGGAGAGCTGATCTTCAGGCTGCTCTGTGCCGCATCGCGATCGGTCACCGGGTCGGCGAACGTCACCGTCAGCGGCATGGCGACGCCGACCACCGAGCCCGAGGCGGGCTCGATCTTCGCACCGGGTGCAGGCGTGCTCGACGCAGCAGATGCCACATTCACCGTGCTCGCGGCGGCCAAGGTGGCGACACCGATCGCCGCAAACACTTTCAGTACCGATACTCGAACGGTTCCGAATGACGACGATGGGGCGCTCAGCATTCCACCAGTGTAGGTGAGCGCCGAAGGTGCACCTTTTAGGCGCAGCGTGGCGACGGCAATTCGAGGTCGGCGGTGGCGCAGTGGGTTGCCCATGGTGAACTCATCGGCCGGGCAACTCAGAACGTTTCACCGCACCCATCGGCGCCCTGGCGTGAGTCTCAGCAACGTCACAGCGGTCAGGGCGTGGCGGGAACCGGCACCGGAGTCTCGGCCGGCAGCTGCTCAGGTGCGGGTGGGGCCACTTCCGGCGCGGGCGGTGCCGGCTCCGGCGCTGGTGGCTCCGGTGCGGGCGGTGCCGGTTCGGTCAACGGAGCCTGCGCGGCCGTCTGCTGCACCGGCGCCGCCTCGGGCGGGACTGGTGGCGCTGGAGGCGCCACCTCGGGGGCCGGGGCCGGAGGCGGAGGTGGAGGCACCTCCGATGTCGAGGACGGCGGCGGCGCCTGATTCTCGGGCAAGGGCTGTTGACCCGGTTCCGGCGGCGGCGCACCTGGAACTTGTTCGGGCAGTGGCGGCGACTGCTCCGGCGGCACCGCCTCCAGTCCGGGCGCGGGAGGCGCCATCAGCTCGCCGGTGTTCTCGGGTGGCGCCGTGGTGGATTGATCGACGACGTACTCGGGCGGGGCGTCCTGTACCACCGGTTCGAGCATCGGCGGAGCTTCGGACGTCGAGGCCGAGGGCGCCGGAGACGTGACCGCCGAGGTCTGCTGCACGGAAGCCGAATCCCCCGATGTACTCACCACCGGACGCGTGCTCTTGTGCGGCGCCGGCTCCGAGGTGGGCAACAGCTGCTGGCCGATCGCCAGCGAGAGCGATACGGCGAACGCCAGCACTCCACCGACCAATATCGCCAGGGGCGTCAATTGCTTTGGGGGCCAGCGCCATCCGGTCGGGGCTACGCTGTCGTCGGATGCCCAACGGTTCCTGCGCACCGCGGCCAATGCGGCTCCTCTGGCCAACGGCAATCCCGGTTCGGCAGGTGTGAACACCGGCGCCGCCAGTGCCTGCTCGAGTTTCGGCAGAACCGAGTCCAGATCTACGGCGGACCCCACGACGACCAGCGCATCAGGGCGCGGGTCCGCCGCGTCGAACATGTCTGACAACCAGGTGGTCAGGCCGGCCACGGTTTCGATGCCACGGCTGACCGTGGTCTGCACCGGGCTCTCGCCGCTCACGGTCATCGCCTGTACGACATCGGGTTCCAGCACACATACGCCGGTCGTGTCGAATCCGACGATCCCGGCAACGCGCCGAGCCAACGCATCCGTCGCGTGCGGCAACCGGACCGGGATCACATCGTTGAATCCGGCGTCCGTGAACTTCTTCAACAGCACCGCGGCCTCGGCGGCCGCCCCTGAACTCCACGTGACGCCGATGGCTGTCAGCCGCAAACCACGTTCTGCGGCAACTCTTTCGGAACGCCGAACCGCCTTCACCACGTCGGCGCAGATGTCGTCGGTGCGCGCGGGTGCAAGGCCGCGAATGTCGAGCGCCTCATGGTCGACGGTCGCTCCGTCGGCCTCGCAGCCCTCTACCAGGACCAGACCGACGGTGGACGGTGTCAACGACACACCGAGCACCGCGTCCACATACACCCCCGAAAAGTGTGGCCGTCGTCCAAACGTTTCACGGTGACATTACCCGGTGGCAGCTTCATTCCCATCTCCTGCACCGTCGGTGACCTCTCACCACCGATGACGAAATGTGCTGTGCCGCAGAATCGCCAGTACACAAAGCAGTCACAGTTTGCCGCCTTGGCCGTCAATTTGGACCGACCGAGCGGTCAGCATGGCAAGGTGGTGGCGCATGCAGGAAGTCCAGGATTCTCCGCGACACCGGACGTTCTTCGGCCATCCCCTCGGGCTGGCCAACCTGGCCGGGGTGGAGATGTGGGAGCGGTTCTCCTTCTACGGGATGCTCACCATCCTCGGCTACTACCTGTACTACGTGGCCACCGACGGCGGGCTCGGGTTGCCCAAGAGCACCGCCACCGGCATCGTCGGCGCCTACGGCGGTCTGGTTTATCTGTCCACCGTGCTGGGTGGCTGGGTCGCCGATCGCATCCTGGGCATGGAGCGCACGGTGTTCTACGGCGGTGTGGTCGTCATGGCCGGCCATATCGCCCTCGCGGTCATTCCGGATCTCTCCGGCGTCGGCATCGGCCTGGTGCTCGTCGCACTCGGGTCCGGCGCACTCAAGGCCAACGCGTCGTCACTGTTGGGCACGCTCTACGCCTTGAACGACCCGCGCGCCGACGGCGGGTTCACCTTGTTCTACCTCGGCGTCAATCTGGGCGCCTTCGTCGGACCGCTGGCCACGGGGTTGTTACAGACACACATCGGCTTCCACTACGGCTTCGGCGCCGCAGCGGTCGGTATGGCAGTGGGGCTGGCGCAGTACGTGATGTTCCGCCGCAACCTCGGAAGCCACGGACGTGTCGTGGCGAACCCGTTGCCGGCGCGGTCCATCGGAAAGGTGATCGCCGTCGTGGCGGCGGCGACCGTGGTCGTGGGGGTGCTGTTCGCGGCACACCTGGTCAAACTGGCGAACCTGTCACAGATCACCACCGCGGTGATCGCCGTGGCCTCGGTAATGTATTTCGCGGTGATGCTGTCCAGAGCCAAAGTGACAGGTACCGAACGGATCCGGGTGCGGGCCTTCATCCCCCTGTTCATCGCGAATGCAGTGTTCTGGTCGCTGTTCCAGCAGACGTTCACGGTGCTGGCCGTCTACTCCGACGAGCGGGTCAACTGGTCACTGTTCGGCTGGACCGCGCCGTCGAGCTGGATCGGGTCGATCGAGCCCGTGTGGATCATCCTGCTCTCACCCGTGTTCGCGGTCCTGTGGACCCGGCTGGGCAACCGGGCACCGACCACACCGCGCAAATTCGGCTACGGGGTGATCGGGATGGGCGCCGCATTCCTGCTGTTTCTCCCGACAGTGCCGCACCAGGGCAAGGTGGTGCCCGCGCTACTGGTCGCCGGCATCATGGTGGTGTTCGCGGTGTCCGAGCTGCTGGTGTCACCGATCGGCCTGTCGGTCACGACAAAGCTTGCCCCAGAGGCGTTCCGGGCCCAGATGATGGCGCTGTTCTTCTTCTCGGTGGGGCTCGGCACGGCGATGTCGGGGGTGCTGGCCCAGCATTACGATCCGGCTCACGAATTCGCCTACTTCGGCACGCTCGGGGCGGTGGCGATCGTCACGGGTGTCGTGGTGCTGCTGATGTCACCGCGGATCAGCAGGTTGATGGAAGGTGTTCACTGACCTTCCGCGAGGATCTCGGCCAGCAACGGCAGCGCGATGTTTCCACCGGAGACGATCGCGACCGTCGGCCCCGGCGGCGTGGCTGCCGTGCGATATCCGGCCAGCGCCACGGCACCGCTGGGCTCCGCCACCAGATGTGCGTGACGCGCCAGTTCTCGCACCGCCGAACGGATCTCGTCCTCGCTCACCGTGATCACACCGTCGAGCACCCGTTGCAGGTGAGCGAAGGTGAGCCCCGACGGGGTCGCACGCAAGCCGTCGGCGATGGTCCGGTTGCGTTGGGCCACAGGCCATTCCACCAGGTGACCGGCGGCCAGACTCTCCGCGGTGTCCGCGGCGAGCTCGGGCTCCACGCCGAATATCTTGGCCCGGGGGCACAACGCGCGGATCGCGGTGCCCACCCCGGAGGCCAGACCACCGCCACTGATCGGGATGAGGACCGTCGCGACCTCGGGCAGATCCTGCGCGATCTCCAGCCCGATGGTGCCCTGGCCCGCGATCACGTCGGGATGGTCGAACGGTGGCACCAGAACACCGCCGGTGCGCTCGACCAGTTCGGCGGCGACCGATTCACGCTCCCCCGCCCCACACAACACGACCTGCGCCCCGTGGCCCCGGGTGGCCTGCACCTTGACGGCCGGGGTTTCCTCGGGCATCACGATGTGGGCCGTGACCCCAAAGGCCGCAGCCGCATACGCCACGGCCTGGGCGTGATTGCCGCTGGAGTAGGCCACCACTCCGGCCGCCCGGACCTCGGGATCGAGCCGGCCCAGCGCGTTGAATGCGCCGCGGATCTTGAAGGCGCCGATCGGTTGCAGATTCTCCGGCTTCAGCCACAACGGACGGTCAGCATCTGACCACCCGGCCGCCAGCAGCGGGGTCCGCACGATGTCGGGGGCTATCCGCCGGGCGGCGGCTTCGATGTCGTCGAGGGTCACCAGGTTCACCAGCCAAGTGTCTCCCGGCGGTCGGTTACCGTGCTGACGTGACCCAGTACAGCTTCGGAATCGTTCCTCGTTACGCCGAGATCGACCAGCAGGGTGTGGTGTTCAACGGCCACTACCTCACCTGGTTCGACGAGGCATGCACCGGGCTGTTCGACCACCTTGGCGTGAACTTCACCGACCTGATCGCCAACGGCATCGACATGCAGGTGGTGCACACCGAGATCGATTTCCAGGCTCCGGTCCGGTGGCGCGAGCCGGTGCGGATCGCCGTCCGGTGCGAGCGCATCGGCACCACCAGTTTCACCATCGGCTTCACCGTGCTGGGCACCGACGCCGCGGGCGACGAGCAGACCCGGGTGTGCGGACGGAACGTCTATGTGGTGGTCTCGACCGACGACTGGGCCAAGCGGCCGGTCCCCGAAGACATTCGCACCGCGCTCACTTCCGTTGCCGGTCAATGATTCTTCCGTCCGGGCTGTGCCGTGGCGCCCGCGGCGGTAATGTCTGGCCATGACACACGCTGAGCGCGGTGAGTTCGGCGACGACGTCCCGGAGGCCGACGTCGTGGAACAACTGATACCGGTCGGCGTCGACGACGAGGACGACGCGCTGTCGGAACTGCCCCCGGTGCGGACCTCGACGGATGCCGATGCCACCGAGGCCGACCTGATCGATCAGGCGATCGCCGTACCACTGGACGACGAGTCCGACTTCGACCGCTGACAGGAAGGATCCCCCGGCATGCGCCTGCCCGATGCCCTCGACAGCATCTCCACCGATACCGCGACCACCTCGCGGGTGTTCGGTGACCCGTACCTGACGCCCGACGGAGCGACGGTGATACCGGTGAGCAAGGTGAGGCACCGGCCCGACAGCGGGCGAACCAGCTCACGACCGCTGGGGATTTTCGTCGTCAAGGACGGCAAACCCACCTGGGTGCCCGCCGTCGACAACACGCGGATCGCCTTGCTGGGTGAACTGATCGGGTTGGTGGCAGCGACTTTGGCCACGGCCGCTATGGTGCGTCGTCCGCCGTGGCCGGACGTACGTGGCGAGTTCTCGCGGCGACTCTGACCCGCCGGGTACGCCACCCGAGCCCGAGCACGACCAGCGTCAGCAGGGCGAGCAACCACGGCCATGCGCCGTGCCGATGCACCCATCCCGCCAGGGCACCCTGCACGCGCCCGGCAGCCGCGATCACCGGGTCAGCGGGATTTCCTGCGGCGCCGAACAATTGGATTTCATACCAGCCGTAGTAGGCGACATAGGCGCCGACGGCGATCAGCAGGGCTCCGCTGATCCGGCTGATGTACGGAACGACACTGCGCAAGCGGTCGATCACGACGGTGCCGGCCAGCGCCGTGGCCACGGCCAGAACGCCGACGACAAGAGCGAAACCCCCTGCGTAGGCAGCGAACACCGCCACCCGGTGCAGTGGGGTGGGTGATTCGAGAGTGGCGCCGGTGACCGCCAGGAAGGGACCCACCGTGCACGACAGTGATGCCAGCGCATACCCGACGCCGTAGCCGGCCATGGAGCCCAGCCGTGCAGTGGGCGCCCAGCCGGCCCGGCCCGCCACCGCATCGGGCAACAGCAACCCGAGCCGGCGACCGGCCAGCAACCAGACCCCCAGCACCAGCAGGATGATCCCGATGACCAAGGTGACGTACGGAAGATAACGCTGCACCGTGTTTGCGGCGGCAACGGTCAGCAGCCCGAAGGTGCCGAACACGGCAACGAATCCGGCGGTCATCACGATGGTGGCGACGAGCGCCCGCCCCAGCGCGTTCAACGGCCCCCGCGGCGAGGCGCCCCGCACCACCAGCGCCAGGTACCCGGGCAGCAGTGCGAAACCGCACGGATTGAGTGCCGCGACGAGTCCGGCGCCGAACGCCAACCCCACCAGGTTGTCTGGCACGCCGGGCGGCTAGCTCTTCAGGGCCGCGACCCGGTCGGCCAGTTCCTGCTGCGGCATCGCGGACGTGGGGTTGTTGACGAAGGTGGATGACCCGTCGGCACGGTAGAAGACGTAGGCCGGCTGCCACGGGACGTTGTAGCGGGCCCAGATCGACCCGTCCGCGTCATTGAGGGTGGGGAAGTTGAGGTGGTATTTGTCGACGAACCCCTGCATGGCCCCGACATCGGAATGTGCCGCCACACCGACGAAGCTGACCTGTGGGTTGGCCGCGGCGACCTGGCTCACCGACGGCGCCTCGGCGTTGCAGAACGGGCACCACGGCGTCCAGAACCACAGCACCGCGGGCCGCCCGGCCAGGCTCGACCCGTTGAACGGGGCACCCGACAGCGTGGTGCCGGTGAACTGCAGCCGGTCGTCGGCGGCGGCGGTCGGCGCGAGCACCAGCGCCGACACCATTGCGATCGTGGACAGCACGCCGGCCAGCACGGATACGACCGATAGGCGCAACTGCGGGAATCGAAGTCGCATCGTCATGACAGTCTCCTTCGCTCAGGGCGCAGTGCACGCTCGGCCTGCACATACCCCCTGACACGGCTGTCGACACTCCCCGGTTCAAAAGCAGGATTTCGACCGGCCTCAGTTCTGCCGCGGCAACAGCTCGGTGGTGAACCGGTCCAGGAACGCATCGCGATCGGTGGTGCCTGCCGCCCTGATCACGAACTTGGTCAGGCCGGCGGCCAGGTAGCCGTCGATCTGGCAGTGCAGGTCGGGCCAGTCCGCCGCCACCAGTTCGGCCGGGTCGACGTCGGGCCTGCGGCGACGCACCGCGGCGAGCAGTTCGGCCGGCAGCGCACCGTCGCCCACCGCGAGGCTGATGCCGTAGTGGTCGGGTTCGATGGTCCGGCCCGCGGCCTCCGCTGCGGCCTCGATACCCCGGCGCGCTGCCCCCGCCTCGTCCGGGGTGAGGAAGCTGCCCAGCCACCCGTCGCCGAGTCTGCCGATGCGGGTCAGCGCGGCCGGCGCCGATCCGCCCAGCCAGATGTCGATCGGTGTGGCGGGAAGCGGCTGCACGTGTGCGGAGCGGACGGTGAAGTACTCCCCCTCGAACGACACATCATGGCCGCTCAGGGCCGATCGCAAGAGGTCAAGCGATTCGTCGAAGACCGCGGCCCGGCGACGGTCGGGCACCACGAAGATGTCCCGCTCGGCGGGCAGTGCCGAATGCAGCCCGAATACGGGCAGAACCCGCTTGGGTGCGAGCGCCGCCAGCGATGCCAGTTGTTTGGCCACCAGCACCGGATGGCGGCCCGGCAGGATGGCCACCGAGGTCCCGACCTTCAACCGCCGGGTACGCGCCAGCGAGTAGGCCATGCCGATGAACGGATCCACCGCCGGGGTGTAGACCAGTTCGGAGAACCACAGTGAGTCGACCCCGGAATTCTCCAGGTGGTCGACGATGCCGCTGAGTTCGTCCGGGGCCGTGTCGGCGCCGACTCCCAGACCGAACCTGACCTTCATCGGACGTTTCCCATGCCATCCATGATTGACGCAACACCGCGCGAGCGCCTCTTGTGCCCGGCCGTCCGGCGGTTCAGAGTAAGACAATGAGCGAACAATGGATTCAAGGGTGCTTGGTCCAGCGGATCGCGTTTCGCGATGGCCTGGTGCTCAACCTCGATGACTACAACGAACTGGTCATCTCGGTCCCGCTGGAACTGACGCTGCCGGCCACCGGTGCCGACGCTTCGGAAGTGGTGTCGCTGGACCCGCGGTCACTGCGCAACGAGGTTCGGCCGCTCTTCGATTTCGCGGGGCAGCGTTGCACACATGCGGACTGGGAGGACAACGGCAGCCTCCACCTGAGCTTTTCCGACGGCCACCGCATCGATGTCCGGCCCGAGGAGGACCGGACATCGTGGGAGTTGTACGGGAAGCACCACGGCTACGCCGCGTGCCTGCCCCACGGGCGGGTCCGCGTCGTCCGTCACGATCTGGATGACCTAGATCAGGACGGCGACGAGGGACCCACCCGCGAGAGCGGCTGACCGCTACCGACGGGACATCAGCCGACGCCGAGGATCGGAACCCAGACGCCGAACAGCCAGACCCCCCACTGCCGGAACCCGTTGTCCCACACTGGGTTCAAGTTGTAACCCCAGTAGTTGATGGTCGGCGGGAGCGGGCCACCACGCCATTGGAACGGTGGTGGTGGGCCCCAGCCCCACGGCGGCGCGCCCCGGCGGTCGTCCCACCAGTCGTGCCGGTTGTTCGCCCACCACGGACCCTTGTCGTCCCAATGGTCGCGGCGGTCGAAGTCAGGACCGCGATCGGGCCCACGCCCGCGACTGTCGAAGTCACGATCATGGCCGGGCGGCCCACCGTTGCAGAACGGGAAACAGTCGTCGTTACCGTGCCCCGGCTTGAGCGGAGCCGGCACAGCGGGCGACGCCGACGCCACCGGGACCCCCAACCCCGTGACACCCATTGCGAACGCGCCGGCTGTCAGCGCACCCGCCACGAACTTGGCCAGTTTCATACCTGAACCTCCTACAGTCTCGTGACCCCGGCGCCGGCCATCCCCCAATGGCCCGGCGCCGCAACGCCTTGCAACTCACCTGGCTGCGAGCGGCGAAACGTGCACCCCAGAGGGGTATCGCCTCGGCCGATCCGAGCGTTACCCGTTTTCCGGGCCCGTGCGGCCCTACCCTGGCGGGGTGGGTATCGCACCGCGGATCAATGGGGCGCGTCCCGGCGACGTGCCGCGCTTGGAGATCGACCTCGGATCGTGGCAGTTCTGGCGCGAGGATGACGAAGTCCGGGACGGCGCATTCGGCGTGCTGCGCCGTGACGACCCGGTCTCGTTCCACCGGGCCTGCGTCCTCGACGGCTCTCCGGAGAGTGTCGGGCACTGGGCGGTGACCAGGTACGACGACGTGTTCCACGCCAGCCGCCATCCGGACATCTTCAGCTCCGCCTCCGGGATCACCATCGGCGATCAAACCCCGGAATTGGCAGAGTATTTCGGCTCGATGATCGCGTTGGACGATCCCCGTCACACCCGGCTGCGCAACATCGTGCGCAGCGCGTTCACGCCGCGGGTGGTGGCCCTGATCGAGGATTCGGTGCGTGACCGGGCGCGACGCCTGGTCAGTGACATGGTGGCCAGGAATTCCGACGGCACCGCCGAGCTGGTCACCGAACTCGCCGGACCGCTACCGCTGCAGATCATCTGCGACATGATGGGTATCCCCGAACACGACCACCAGCGGATCTTCCACTGGACGAACGTGATCCTGGGATTCGGCGACCCCGACCTGACCACCGATTTCGACGAGTTCGTCACCGTCGCGACAGACATCGGCGCGTATGCGACCGCGCTGGCCGACGAACGGCGTGCGGCACCCACCGAGGATCTGACGACCAGCCTGGTTCAGGCCGAGGTCGACGGGGAACGGCTGACCTCGGCCGAGGTGGCCTCGTTCTTCATCCTGCTGGTGGTCGCGGGCAACGAAACCACCCGAAATGCCATCAGCCACGGGGTGCTCGCGCTCACCCGCTACCCGGAGCAGCGGCAGAAGTGGTGGTCGCGGTACGACGAACTGGCCCCCACCGCGGTCGAGGAGATCGTGCGCTGGGCGTCGCCGGTGAGCTACATGCGCCGCACGGTCACCCGGGACACCGTGCTGGGCGAGACACCGTTGCCCGCCGGGGCGAAGGTGACACTGTGGTACGGATCGGCGAACCGCGACGAGTCGAAGTTTGCCGATCCGTGGATGTTCGACGTCACCCGCCACCCCAACCCCCACCTCGGATTCGGTGGTGGCGGAGCGCATTTCTGCCTCGGAGCAAATCTGGCGCGCCGCGAGATCACCGTGGCGTTCGAGGAATTGCACCGCCAGTTGCCAGACATCGTCGTGACCGAGGAACCCGACCGACTGCTGTCGCCGTTCATCCACGGCATCAAGCGCATGCCGGTGGCCTGGCCCAGTCGATGAAGGGCTACTTGACGGTCAGGGTGCCCAACATCGCAGGGTGATACAGGCAGTAGAACGGATACTCCCCCGGCTCCTGCGGTGCCGTCAGCGTCGCCCGTGCCTTGCCGTCGACGTGGACGTCGAACGTGCCCTTGGTGCGGGACGTCACCGAATGCTCGACCTCGTCCTTGTTGATGATCGTGATCTCGGTCCCCGGCGCCACCGGTCCCAGAGCACTGAATCCCATACCTTCGATCGCGATGACGGGTCCGGTCGGCATTCCCGTGGCCGGACCGGTGGTGACGCTCTCCGAGTGCTCGCCATGGGTACTCGGCGAATTGGCTTGTCCGCAAGCGACACTCATCCCCACGAGCAGGAACATCGACACCATCAACGCTGCAAGTCGGAACACCTTCGCCCCCTGAGATCGTCGTCTCCGCAGACAAGTATCCGTCCCACGGGGCTGCGATGTGCCTTTTTCAGACCACCCGGCGACCCACGACCACACCGACCGTGAACGCGGACACGAGCACACCGACGATCACCCAGGCGAGCACGCTGGAACCGCCGACCAGGTCGTTGAGGTTGGTCAGGATCAGTACCAGTGCGCCCAGCAGACCCGCCAGGCCCAGCGCCGGGGCGATACGCACCCGCCACAGTGAATGGCCGTGCCGGTCGGAAGCGAAGTAGACCAGGACCGCGACGCTGGTGGCGATCATCAGCACCACCACGCCGACCGTCGTCGCCCCGGCGAACCAGGTGTAGAACTGGGCGGCCGGGTCCAACCCGAAGACCACCGCCAGGAGCACGCTGAACGCCACGATGCCGGAGATCCACAGCGAGGCCCGGTGTGGCGAGCCGTGCCGGTCGTGCGGCCGGCTCAGCCGCGCGGGCAGCACGTCACGCTGCGACAGCGCGAACACGTAGCGCGAGGCCACGTTGTGGAAGGCGAGGATGCAGGCGAACAGGCTGGTGAAGTACAGGACGGTGATGATGTCGGCGCCCGCCGTGCCGATGTAGCGGTGCGCGGTGTCGCCGAGGAACGTCGCGCCCGAATCGGTGGCGCGGGCGACGACCTGCTCGTCGCCCCAGCCCGAGATCAGTGCCCAGCTGGTGACCGCGTAGAACACCCCGATCAGGATCAGGGCCAGGTAGGTGGCCCGGGGAATCGTGCGCTCCGGAGTATGGGCCTCGTCGCGGAAGATCGCGGTCGCCTCGAATCCGACATAGCTGATGATCGCGAACAACAACCCGATGCCCAGCGACCCGGAGAAGATCGCACCCGGGTTGACGATGCCCGAGGACAGGCCGTGCTCACCGCCGTTGGCCACGATCACCAGGTCCAGCACCAGCACGATCGCGATCTCGGCGGTCAACAGCACGCCGAGCACGCGGCTGGACAGCTCGATGTTGCGGTACCCGAGATAGGTGGTGACGGCGAAACCCACTGCGGCGAACACCCACCAGGGCAGCGTCGGCCCACCCGCCAGCTCGACGACGCTCGCCCCCGCCGGGCCGAGCAGCCCGTACACGCCCGCCTCCAACGCCACGTAGCTGACCAGCGCCACGAATGCGATACCGATGCCGGCCGGCAGCCCGAGCGACTGACGAACGTAGGAGAAGAAGGCGCCCGCCTCGTCGACATACGGAGTCATCGCGGTGAAGCCGACCGCGAACAGCAACAACACCAGCGTGGCGGCGATGAACGTGGCAGGGAATCCGGCTCCGTTGCCCGAGGCGATGCCCAAGGGCACCACCCCGCCGATCACACCGAGTGGCGCGGCCGCGGCCACCACCATGAAAACGATCGAGGCCACTCCCAGGTTGCCGCGCAGTTGACGGCCGCCCTCGGGCGGCGGGGAGTCCAACGATTCTGGGGCTGTGGTGGTTTCGGACATGCTCGACCGTCCTTCAGGCAACGTGCGCAAAATATGACCCGCGGAACATAGGGCCGGCGCGGGGCCGCACACCAGGTCTGGCGTCAGCGTGCGCAAAACCCGGCTTGCTACCCGGCTCCGAGTACGTCGAGCATTCCGGCGGCCGACCGCGGCCAGGTGAACTGCTCGGCACGCTGACGCGCACTGCTGCGCCGCAGCGGTTCGGGCCGGCCGATCACCGAGGTGACGGCTTGTGCGATGGCACGGGGGTCATTGTCGGCGGTCGCTCCGCTGTCGCAGGTGAGGATCTCGGCCAGGGCCGATGTCCGGGACACCACCGCGGGAGTTCCGCAGGCCAGCGCCTCCAGCGCCGCCAGGCCGAACGTCTCGTGCGGGCCCGGCGCCAGCGCGACGTCGGCCGAGGCCAGGATGGTCGCCACGGTGTCGCGGCAACCGACGTATCCGGTGAAGGCCACCGGCAACCCACTGGCCTGCCTCTCCAGCCGGGCCCGCAACGGACCCTCCCCGACGACCACGAGTTGCGCGTCTACGCCCGAATCACGCAGAGCGGCAACGGTATCGATGCTGCGGTGGGCGTGCTTCTCCACCGACAACCTGCCGCAGTGCACCAGGAGGGTCTGCTGTGGCGCCGCCCAGCGACTGCGCATCTCGGCGCACCGGCGCCGTGGGTGGAACTGCTCGAGGTCCACCCCGAGCGGCACGGTCGCGACGTTGTCGGCACCGATCCGGTCGAATTCCTCCCGCGCGAAACCCGTCGTACACACCACCGCGTCGTAGTTCGCCGCGGTGCGGCGGTTGGCGAAGTCCGCCACCATGACCGCCGCCGACCGCGGCAACACCTGACCGACCAGCCGGTCCAGGCGTTCGTGGGAAATCATCACGGTGGCCACCCCATGCCTGCGGCCCCACGGCCCCAGCGACCGCAGGGTCAACCGGTCCGAAACCTCGATCGCGTCCGGACCGAGCTGCTGAAGCAACGCGGTCACCGGTCCCGGTAGCACCGCGCGGTAGCCCGCGGTGAACGGGATGAGCCTGGCGGGCAGGGAAATTCGCACGACACCACTGGCAAGGACATGCCGCTGCGGATGTGGACCCGGAACGATCAGGTAAACCTCGTGGCCCAGGGCGCAGTACTCCGCGCCGAGGCGGTCGACCGCGGTGCGCAGACCACCCGAACGCGGGCCGTAGAAGTTGGCAACCTGGACAACCCGCATGCCACGATGAGAACCGGGCCGCGTGTGCGGTCAACAACGACGCCGCAACCGAGGCCTGAACAGCCGCTGAACAAGCCCGGGGTTCAGGCCAGATGCGCCCCGAACCAGTCCTGGATCCGGCGCCAGGCATCGGTTGCGGCCGCGGGGTTGTACCGATCGCCGGTGTCGTTGAAGAACGCATGGTTGGCGTCGGGTTCGGTGATCAGATCGTGCACCATTCCGGCGCGTTCCAACGCCGCGCGTACCGTCGGTTCACCCGCATTCACCCGCTGATCCAGGGCGCCGTAGAACGCGAGCACCGCGGCATCACGGGAACCACTGAAATCCGGATCGTCGGGAGCCGGGCCGTAGAACGGCACCGCGGCGGCCAGCGCCGGAGTACCCGCCGCCAGGAGTCGCCAGACCAGCCCGCCGCCCATGCAGAAACCGACAGCGGCGACCTTGCGGCCCGGCACGCGGCGTTGCACCTCTTCGATGCCGGACTTCAGATCGGCGATCAACTCCGGCGGTTCGATCCGGCTCAACGCGGCGGTGGCACCCGCCGGATCGGTGAATGCCGCCGTGCCGCCCTGCGCCGAGAGCAGATCGATCGCGAGCGCCGAATACCCGATACCGGCGAACCTTCCGGCCACCGAGCGGATGTGGTCGGTGAGCCCCTTGTTCTCGTGGATCACCAACACCGCGCCCCTGGCTTCCTGCGCGGCGGCCCAGGCTCCCTGCAACTCCCCTGTGGGGCCCGACCAACTGACCGGCGTGGTGGGCAGCGCATTCTGCAGTCCGGGAGGCTCCGCCGGTCCGGGTGGCGCACTCGGGGTGGTGGCGGGTGCCGGTTCCTTCGCCTCACCGCAGGCGGCGATCAGTGAGGCTGCCGCGGCCGCACCGATTCCCAGCAGACCCAACCGGCGCAGCGCCTCACGACGCGACAACAGCCCGTCGAGGTGATCGGTCGCGATTTCCTCGGCGATGTAGCGCTGCAGTGGAGTCACCTCAGCCAGTATGCGCTGAAATCCCGAACTGCAGCTATAGAACTGCACGCGGCGGGATACTCATCGGATGGCCTGGACACCCGACCCGGAGGCGCTGCGCGGACGCATCGCCGTTGTCGCCGGGGCCACCCGCGGCGCGGGGCGGGGCATCGCCGCGGCGCTGGGGGAAGTCGGCGCGACGGTGGTGTGCACCGGCCGCAGCAGCAGGTGCGGAAGCCGCCTCTCCGATTACGACCGGCCCGAAACCATCGAGGAAACCGCCGAAATGGTAACGGAGCTCGGCGGATCCGGCGTCGCCGTACAGGTCGACCACCTCGACGTCACCCAGGTGCGCAAACTTGCCGGGCGGCTCAAGGCCGACTACGGGCACATCGACATCCTGGTCAACGACATCTGGGGGGCCGAGGTACTCAAGGGCCCGCCGGACACCTGGGGCCGGCCGATGTGGCAGCACGACCTCGACGACGGGTTGCGGATGCTGCGTCTCGGACTGGACACGCACCTGATCACGTCACACTGCCTACTGCCGCTGCTCGCCGACCGCCCCGGCGGGCTGTTGGTGGAGATCACCGATGGCACAACCGAATTCAATGCCGAGAATCCCCGGCTATCGGTGTTCTACGACCTGGTCAAGAACGCGGTGAACCGACTGGCGTTCAGTCACGGGCACGAACTCGCCGCGTTCGGCGCCACCGCCGTCGCGGTCACTCCGGGATGGCTGCGCTCGGAGATGATGCTCGACAACTACGGCGTCAGCGAGGCCAACTGGCGGTGCGCACTGGACCTCGCCCGCACCGACGGCTACCCGGCCGCGCCGCCGGGATTCGCCGAATCCGAGTCGCCCCGTTTCGTCGGCCGCGGTGTGGCCGCGGTGGCCGCCGACCCGCACCGGGCGCAGTGGAATCAACGTTCCGTCAGCTCGGCCGCCCTGGCGCGCCAGTACGGCTTCACCGACCTGGACGGACGGGTGCCGGATGCCTGGGCTCCGCTATAACCCCAGGTCAGACCATTCCGCCCGCTTCCAGTAGACATTTTTTCAAATCTGTTCACCATTTTCATTGACACTCCCACCAGCGGGACTGTTCTATGGCTGGGTGAGCTTCGACACAATCATTCGCAACGGCCGGTGGTTCGACGGCACCGGGGCGCCGTCAGCGGTGCGCAACATCGGAATTCGTGACGGGCACGTGGTCGCCATCTCCCCGGACCTCCTCGACGAGGCGGACTGCCCGCAGGTCATCGACGCCGCCGGCAAGTGGGTCATGCCCGGAATGTTGGATATCCACACGCACTACGACGTCGAGGTCCTCAATGGCCCGTCGTTGTCGGAGTCGCTGCGCCATGGCGTGACCACCGCGATGCTCGGGTCCTGCTCACTGTCGACCGTGCACGTCGGCGGCGTCGACGCGGGCGACCTGTTCGGCCGGGTCGAGGCGATCCCGCGCGATCAGGTGATCGCCGCTGTCGACGACAACAAGACGTGGACCACCTGCGACGAATACGTGTCGGCCCTCGAATCGCTGCCGCTGGGCCCCAACCTGGCCGCCTTCATCGGGCACTCCGACATGCGGACCGCAGTGATGGGACTCGACCGGGCGACCCGTAAGGATCAGCGGCCGACGGCAACCGAACAGGCCCGCATGGAGCAGATGCTCAAAGAGGCCCTCGACGCGGGCTTCGTCGGGATGTCCTCACAGCAACTGCTTTTCGACAAGATCGACGGCGACATCTGCCGGTCCCGCACCCTGCCGTCCACCTACGCCAAGCCCCGCGAGCTCCGCCGGCTCAAGTCGATGCTGCGGCGCGCCGGCCGGGTGCTGCAGTCCGGTCCCGACATCCAGAATCCGCTCAACCTGGCCTCGCAGGTGGCCCAGTCCCTCGGGCTGTTCCGCAAGCAGCTGAAGACCAGCCTGCTCTCGGCTGCCGACATCAAGGCCAACCCGTACGCGATCTGGATGATGGGGCCGCTGGCAAAGGCGGTGAACACGCTCGGCGGCAACTTCCGGTGGCAGCATCTGCCGGTGCCGTTCGAGGTGTATGCCGACGGTATCGACCTGGTGGTGTTCGAGGAATTCGGTTCCGGTGCAGCGGCTCTGCACCTGCGCGACGAGGTCGAGCGCAACGACCTGCTGCGCGACGAGTCCTACCGCCGCACATTCCGCAAGGACTACGACAGCAAGTTCGGCATGCGGGTCTGGCACCGGGACTTCTTCGACGCTGAAATCGTCGCCTGCCCCGACGAATCCGTGGTCGGCAAGACGTTCGGTCAGGTCGGCCAGGAGCGCGGCGAGCTGCATCCGGTCGACGCCTTCCTGGATCTGGTGCTCGAGCACGGCACCGCGATCCGCTGGCGGACCACCATCTCCAACCACCGTCCCGAGGTGCTCAAGAAGCTCGCCCGGGACCCGGGCATCCAGCTCGGCTTCTCCGATGCCGGCGCCCACCTGCGGAACATGGCCTTCTACAACATGGGACTGCGCCTGCTGCGACACGTCCGCGACGCCGAGCGGGCCGGTACGCCGTTCATGTCCATCGAGCAGGCCGTGCACCGGCTGACCGGTGAGCTGGCCGACTGGTACCGGATCGACGCCGGCCATCTGCGGATCGGGGACCGCGCCGACATCGTGGTCGTCGATCCCGAGCACCTCGACGACTCACTCGATGCGTACGCCGAGGAGACCGTCGACCACTACGGCGGGTTGTCGCGCATGGTGAACCGCAACGACGACACCGTCACCGCGGTGCTCGTCGGCGGACGCACCGTGTTCACCGACGGTGCGCTGACCGACCTGGTGGGCAAGCAGCGCACCGGCCAGTTCCTGCGGGCCGCACACCGCGTCCCGTCGATCTCCGCCGAGGATGGGAAGTTGACCAGTGTCCGTTGAAGACATCTCGATCGAGGAAACTGTCCACGGCATGTGGAAGGCGCTGTCGGAACGCGACTGGGATCTTCTCAAGACCTACCTGTCGGACGACTGCATCTACCTGGACATGCCGGTAGGCGCGGCCGCGGCCGCCAGAGGCCCGGAGGACATCGTCAAGCGGCTCAAGATCGGCCTCGAACCGCTCGCCTCCTACGAGAACTTCCCGGGCCTGCTGGTCGACAACGGCCGTGATGCCATGTACGAACACCACGAGGAATGGCACTGGGCCACTGGCGAATCCGCCGTCCTGAAGTTCGTCACCGTTCACCGGGTCGAGAACGGCAAGGTGACGCTGTGGAAGGACTACTGGGACATGGGCGCCCTGGCCAACCACGCTCCGCCGGACTGGCTGGAGAACTTCGCCACCGCCGACATGTCGTGGGTGTTCGACGCCACCGGTCTGGTCTGACCGCAGCCGCTCAGTCGATTCCCCACACCAGGCAGAACGGGTGGCCGGCCGGATCCCGGAACACCCGGAACAAGGTCTCCCCGACGGCATCGGTGACACGGGTTGCGCCCAGCGCCAGCACCTGACGCTGGGCCGCGTCAGGATCGTCGACCTGGATGTCGAGGTGAATCTGCTGCGACCCCCGCGGATCGGGAAACAGTGGCGGCTCGTGCTGCGGTGAGTACTGGCAGGCGAGCCGCCGGCCCGCCGGGTCGGTGACGACCACCCACGTGTCGTCCTCGGCGGCGACGTCGCCGCCGAGCACCTCGGCGTAAAAGGCGGCCAGCGCACGCGGATCCCGGCAGTCCAGCACGATGGAGCGAAGGCTTCCGATCATGGCTGCGGTATTGCCGTCACGACGCCCGGGTAAACCGGGCCGCGAGCGCGCGGGTTACAGCGTGATCCTGCAGGTTTGACCGATGTCGAGGGTCCGCAGCATCCGGCCCATTCCCAGCCACATCGCACACGACAGCGCCAGGTCGGTGAGCAGTTCGGCATCGAACTGCTCACTCGCGCGATCCCAGAAGTCCTCGTCGTCACGCAGTCCGGTGTGATCGCTCGCGAAGCGCTCGGCGAACTCGGCGGCGACGCGTTCCTGCGCGCTGTAGCCCGGCCAGGTCCGCCACTCGGCGGCGTGGTCGTAGAGATCCTCGTCCACTCCCGCCGCGGCACCGTCGGAGTCGCGGGTGTTCTGGCACACCACGCACTCGTTGTTGAGTGCGATCACCATCCGGGCGAGTTCGCGCACCCGGAGGGGCAGGCGGCCCTTGGTGTACACCGCGTTGGTGAAGTTGGCCATCGCGGTGCCGATCTCGGGAGACTTCAAGATCCAGCCGGCCACGTCGTCGTCGGGAAATTCTCCGATTCGGCTCATGGCCGAATCGTACGCAGATTCCGGCAGTTCTGGAACAAGTTCTAGTTTTTGGTTCCCGAGCCGGTCAGCTCGGTGGCGCGGTCGTCGTCTCCCCAGTCCCGTTGCACCACAATCCGGTGCGCGATGCGCTCGAGTGCGGCCTCGACCTGGGCTCGGTCCGGGCGGCCCTCGTACGACGACGACTCCCCCAGTTTGTCGACGATCCGACCCACCAGCGCCGCCGAGACACCCTCGACCTGCCGCACCCCGGCCTGGGTCAGCCACAGGTTGTCCCCGGTACGCAGTACATAGCCGTCCTGCACCAACCGGTTGAAGGTCGGCTCGAGCACTTCGAAGGGCACGACCAGGCGGTCGGCGATCTCGGTCAGGCGAGCCGAGCCGAATACCTGGCCGTGCCGGTAGATCTTGAGCAGCGCCCACAACCCCGCGACATCCAGCTCGCACCCGGGGCCGCCGGCGACATTTCGCAGCCGGATCTCTGGTGAACTGCGCATCAGCCGGCTGACCACGGTCTCGAGCACCTGGTCCGCCGATTCCGAGCTCGGCATGCCGAAGCCTTCGCCGAGATCCGCCGCCATGGTCGCCTCGGCCTCCAGCAGGGGCACCTCCTTGAGGAACAACGCCACGATCAGGCCGATCAGCGCCACCGGCGCGGCGCACAGGAACACCAGGTCCAGCGCATTCGCATAGGCGTCGACGATCGGGGCGGCGACCTCGGGCGGCAGTTCGTGCAGCGCCTTGGGTGAAGCACCCGCCACGGCTGGAGCTCCGCCGGCAGCGAGTGCACCGGGCAGGCGATCCGACAGGAAACCGACGAACAACGAGCCGAAGATCGCGGCACCGAACGAACTGCCGATGGTCCGGAAGAACGTCACCCCCGAGGTCGCCACGCCCAGATCGCTGAAGTCGGAGGTGTTCTGCACGATGAGGACCAGCACCTGCATGCACATGCCGATGCCGGCGCCCAGGATGAGCAGGTAGAGCGACTGGATCGGGATCGGTGTCGCGGCGTTCATGCGCGACAGCAGCACGAAGCCGACGAGCATGATCGCCGTGCCGGCGATCGGGTAGATCTTGTACCGGCCGGTGCGGCCCACCAGACTGCCGCTGACGGTCGAGGTGATCAGCAGCCCGACGACCATCGGCATGGTGCGCAGCCCGGATTCGGACGGCGATACACCGTCGACGAACTGCATGAAGGTGGGCATGAACGTCAGGGCGCCCAACATGGCGAAGCCGACGACCAGCGACAGTACGCAGCACATCGTGAACACCGGATTGCGGAACAGCCGCATCGGCAGAATCGGTTCGGCCGCCCGGGTTTCCGCCCGGACGAACATCGCCAGCGCCAGGACGGAACCGATGACCAGACCGATGATGGTCGGCGAGGTCCACGCCAGTTCGCCGCCCAGGCTGGTGGCCAGCGTGAGACCGGATGCCCCGATTCCGACCCACACGATGCCGGCGTAGTCGATCACCGGGCGCGCGCCACGGGACACCACTGCCGGGATCGTGGCGGCCGCGACGATCAGGACGACGACGCCCACCGGGATGCTGAGCCAGAACGCCCACCGCCAGCCGAGGTGATCGGTGACGAAGCCGCCCAGCAGCGGGCCGGCGACGGTGGTGACCCCGAAGACCGCACCGAGTGCACCCTGGTAGCGCCCGCGGTCCCGCAGCGGGATGACCTCGGCGATCAGCGCCGAGGACGTCACCATGATCGCGCCGCCGCCGATCCCCTGCAGCGCCCGGGCGGCCACCAGCATGGCCATCGATCCCGACAGGCCGCTGAGGACAGATCCGATCAGAAAACACAGGACCGCCGCCTGGTACACCACTTTTCGGCCGAAGATGTCGCCGACCTTCCCGACCACGGCGGTGACGACGGTAGAGGCCAGGAGATAGCTGGTCACCACCCATGCCTGATGGCCCGCACCGCCGAGGTCCGCCACGACGGTGGGGAGCGCGGTGGCGACGATCGTCTGGTTGAGCGAGGCGAGCAGCATTCCGAGCAGGACGGCAACGAACACCAGGTTGCGCCTGCGCACGCTCAGGATCGGGGCGCCGGTCGGTTGCTCGCCGGTGGATGTTGTCGGGGTGGTCATAACTTCCTTTCGCCGGCCTGCCGGTACACCAGCGATATCGTTAGACAGGCTATGAAAGTTACAGCACAAACAAAGCCGCCCCGGACAGCCGGCGGTTCACCGGCTACCCAGGGCGGCTTCGATTGAAACGGACCGAGCTACCTGAGCTTATTGGGGGGGCCGGGAGACGCACTGCGCTGCGTAGAGCGCGTCACCCAACTTCTCCATCAGCTCGAGCTGGGTTTCCAGGTAGTCGATGTGACCTTCCTCGTCCGCCAGGATCGTTTCCAGGATCCGCGCCGACGTCGCGTCCTGCTTTTCGCGGCACATGATGATCCCGGGCTTCAGGCGGGCAACCACCTCGTACTCGATCGCAAGATCGGCCTCGAACTGTTCCCGAAGCGTCTGCCCTACCCGTAGCGAAAAGAGCCGCTGATAGTTGGGCAAGCCGTCCAGGAGCAGGATTCGGTCGGTGATGGTCTCCGCGTGCCGCATCTCTTCGAAAGACTCGGAACGGGTATGTTCGGCCAGTTCGGTAAATCCCCAATTATCTTGCATCTTTGAGTGCAGGAAATATTGGTTAATTGCAGTGAGTTCGCTCGTCAATTGCTCGTTGAGCAATTTCAGAACATCCGGATCGCCTTGCATCGTCACTCCTAAGCACCTTGAGGGCTGGTCAAGTGTTGCCGTTTGCCGTGCACATCCAATCTAGTGCAGGAAGCACCATGTGACGCAATGATTAACGGCCAATTCGGCGTGTTCGTGCGACGCATCGGGACCCATGGGGGCACCGGACCCGAAGCGTGGCCACGAGGAGTGGACTGGCTGTCCTAACTAAGGTTAGACTGCGCTAATCCGCGATGACACCCCGAAAGAAAGGTCGGCAAGAAATGAGTGAGTACGATTTACACTCGCTCATTCTGTCCTGCGACTTCCGCGTCGACGATGTCGACGAAATGTGGAAATGGATGGGGAAACATCGCTCGGGACTATTGTCGATCGGCGCGCATCACGTCGTGCTTTACAAATCAATTTGGGAGCCGGGCCGGGTATTGGTGACAATCGGCATTCGGCATGCCCGGTCCATCCGCGACGTACTGCGTTCGCCCGCAATCTTCGAGTGGTTCGATATTTCCGGCGTCGAAGATATTCCGCCGATATTCGGCGGCGAAGTGGTGGAGAAGATCGACCTGACCGAGCCCTCCCCGGAGGGCCACGTGGCCGGCGTGATCGTGGGTGCAGTGGCGACCGTCGACGACGTACCCACCTTGATGCGCAAGGTGCACGACGGCCTCGAACGCTTCGAGCAGGGCGGCATCCGCAAGATCTGGGTCTACCAGGCGCTCGACGACGGCCAGGAAGTGATGATCCTGCAGGAGGTCTCCGACGAGATCAGCGCCCGGCAGTGGATCGATCATCCGGACGCGGCCGCCGAGTGGATGACCACGGCGGGTTTCGGTGCCTACCCCAGCCTGTTCGTGGGCAAGTTGGCCCACATCATGAACGTCGACGAGCAGGACGACTGATGTTCGTCTGCCTGTGTACCGGGGCGACCAGTCAGGTCGTCAACGAGATCATCGAGTCCGGCGCCACCACCTCGAAGGAAGTGGCCGAGGCGTGCGGAGCAGGCGCCGACTGCGGCCGGTGCCGACGCACCATCCGCGCCATCATCGCCGCCCATCAGGCCGCCGAGGGGTGCCCCACCCAGTTCAACGGTTGCCCGTCGCGGGCCACCCGCTAACGCTTGCGGTCGGCGAACTGAGCCAGCGCGTCGACGTTGGCCGCCGCCCCCACCAATTCGACGAACAACGCCTTCTCCCGCTCCACAGCCGCCGAGATCTGGTCGCGGATCGGTGCCACCAAGGCCTGCTTGACGGCCATCAGGCTCGAAATAGGCTTGGCCGCCAGGATTTCGGCGTAGTGCCGAGCCTCGGTCAACAGCGTGTCGGGCTCGCAGACCTTCCACACCAGACCCATCTCAAGGGCCTCGGTGGCGCCCACCCACTCCGAGGACATCAGCAGCCACGCGGCATTCTGCCTGCCGAGAAGTCGCGGCATCAGATACGACGAAGCCGCCTCGGGCGCCACACCCAGGCTGGTGAACGGGCACTTCAGCCGCGCCTCCGACGACATGAACGTGAGGTCGGCGAACCCGAGGATGGTGGCGCCGATACCCACGCCGACCCCGTTGACCGCACAGATCAACGGCTTCGGGAAATCCGCGAGCACTTCGAGCATCCCGTAGAACCCGTGTTCGCCCGGGGTCGATTCCGGGTTGGTGATGCGCTCCTGCATCTCGACGAGGTCGTTGCCCGCACTGAATCCCCGGCCGGCGCCCGTCAACAGCACCACTGCGACGTCCGGATCCTCAGCGGCCGCACGCAGCGCGACGGTCGTCGCGTCGTACAGCGCCTCGTTGAACGCATTGAGCGCGTCGGGACGGTTGAGGGTCAGCGTGCGAACCCGGTTGTTGTCCTCGATCAGCAGGGTCATCTCTGTCTCCTCGCGTTCGCGCCGTGGCCGCTGCAGCCTAACTAGAACACGTTCCACTCTTGTCGGCCGGGTCTACCGGCGGACCGATCCGCGCCACGCGCGGGCGGATGTGCCACCGGCAGCCCGCCACGAGTGAGAATGGTGGGGTGCACACGGGTCGACAGGCAGCCGACGCACTCCGGCTCACTACCCCCGACGCCGGTGCGGTGGCCCGAAGCCTGATCGGCGTCCTGGCGGTGACCGCGGTCGCCCTGGCGTGGGGTTCCGGCGCGACAGCGATGTGGACGCTCGGCGGCGGCGTGATCGCGAGTGCGATCGCGCTGCAGCGCAGCCCAGGCGGCCGGGTCCCGCTGGTGGTGACGGGCTCGGTCGAACTGGCCATCGCGGTGCTGCTGGGCACCCTGGCCGGCGGGTACAGCCCCGTCTTCATCGCCGTGGTTGCGCTGTGGTGCTTCGCCGCGGGCATGCAGTGGTCACTGGGAGCCAACGCCGGACTGGTGGCCTCGGCGGCCAGCGCACTGCTGGTGCTGGCGCCGCCGGTCGCACCGACACTGGGTCAGTCGCTGCTGGCACCTCTTCTGGTCATCGTCGCCGGAGTGATCCAGGCCGCGCTCATCGCGATCTGGCCGCCCCGGCGCTGGCGGGCCCAGCGCGACGGACTCACCCGGGCCTACCAGTCGTTGGCCGGCGACGCCCGCAACGTCGCGACCGACTGCACCGCGACCGTCGACGACGCCCCGCTCACGTGGCTGCGGGAGGTGTTCGCCGACAGCCAGGTGAGTCAGCGGCCACGCGCCTACCACGGCGGTTATCAACTCCCGGAGCGCCTCGCCGGCACCCTGGCCTCGTTGCGTTCCACCGCGGACCGCGACACCGCGACCGACGACGAGAAGCCAGGTGACAGCGGACTCCCCCAGTTGCTGACCGCCGCCGCGGTGCTTCTCGACGCGATCGCCGACCACGGTCACACCGCGCGCCGTGACGCCGAGCACGCGCTGGTCCGTGTCCACACCGCGGCCGCCGCCGTCAGCGGACCAGAAGCGGCGCTGGCACAACGCTTCTGCGAACAGCTGCGCGAGGCCGCGGTGCTTAGATTCGGGCAGCTGCACCGGCCCGACCTGATCGGCTCGCTGGCCTCCGCGCCCGCCGTGGTCCGATCACACCTGACCTGGACCTCGCCGATCCTGCGCCACGCCATCCGGCTGTCGGTCACCACCGCGCTGGCGGTGGCGGCGGCCCGCTACGGCGGGCTCGAGCACGGCTACTGGATGCCGCTGACCGCCGTGGTGGTGCTGCGGCCGGAAACGGCGCACACCTACACCCGGTGCGCCGGGCGCATGGCCGGCCTCGGCGTCGGCATCATCGTCGCCTCGATACTCACGTTCGTGTGGCAACCCGGGCCGATCGGTTCGGCAGTGTGCGCGCTGGTGTTCGTCGGACTGGCCTACGGCGTCGCGCAATTCGGCTATCTCGCGGTCGGCGCGGCCGTGGGCGCGATCGTCATGTTCGCGGTCGGGGTGAGCGCGACCGCGCCGTGGTCGGGCAATATGGACCGACTGTTCGCGGTGATGATCGGCGGAGGCCTGGCCGTGATGGCCCACGTGGCCCTGCCCGACCACGCCCTCATCCGGTTACGCCAGCGCGCCGGGGAACTGTTGATGACCGAGATCGACTACGCCGCACTGGTGATCAAGGCATTCGTGCATGAAATCGACCACCCGGCCGAGATCCTGTCGGCAGCCTGGCAACGGGCCTTCCGCGCCCGTGCAGCGTTCGAGGCCGCCTGGGGTGCGACCAGCCTGGAGCCGCCGGTCCTGCGGCGTTGGCTGCGGTCCTACCGCACCGCACTGAATTCGGTGACCAGCGCCTGCACCACGCTGGAGAACAGCCTGCCGACCCACCCGTCGTCCGCCCTGCACGGTGAGTTCATCGCTGCGGTCGACGATTACGTCGAGGCCCTGCGCGGCGCGCCGCCGAGCCCTGCGGTGCCGTGGAGCCTGGACACCGCCGAGCTGTCCACCGCGCTGCGACGGGTACACAACGTGGCATCGACGCTGTCCGCCGACAACGGTGCGGCGCGCATCCTGATCGGAGAACTGACCACGATCACCCGCAGCCTGCAGGAGATCGCCATCGACCGGGTGGAACCGGCGGGTGAGACGCGCTAGCCGCGCGCCCATTTCGGCAGGATGAACACTCCTTCGGCCTCGGCGGTGATTCCGTCAGCATCGGAAACATGGCCGGAGGCAAAGGCTTTGATCCCATCCGTGCGGGTGATCCGCCCCTCGGCGTGCAGATCACCCAGCGGCGTGGCCCGCAGATAACGGATGGTCAGGGTCCCGGTGAACCGCGGGCGATCGGAGTCGCTGGCGGCCACCTCCCCCAGCACATGATCGAGCACCATCGCCACCATGCCGCCGTGGACGTGGCCGGGCGGACCTTCATAGGGCGCGCCGAGGTGAAAGTCGGTTCGCACCCCGCCGTCGGGATCCTTGACCATCACCAGCGGCGGGGCGATCGGGTTGCGGATGCCGATCGCCGGGTTGCCCCACGGCATCCGGTCACCATCGGACGTGAAGCGCACACCGAAGGGACCGTCGATCTGTTTCGCCTGCAGGCGCGCGGTCGCGTCGTCGATCTGGGCCCGTACCGCGGCGACCTCCTGGGCATCCACCTCCGAGCGGATCGAGGCATCGATGAGCGCACGCACCGAGTCGGCCAGCGGTGACCACACCTCCCGCAGACGCTGCACGTCAGCAGAACTGAGACCCTCGACATGCGTGTAACCCGGCATCCCAGCACTAGAACATGTTCGACGCGCCGGTGTCGAGCCACCCGGGTAGCGTCGGCACCGTGACGGACCCCGCCCAGACCGAACCGTATTACCGGCTCGGGACCTATCACCGGCCGACGGACACTCCCTCGCCGCCGGCCCAGGTCTGGTTCGACCGCGGCATGGTCTGGTCCTACGCCTTCAACCACGAAGAAGCGATCCGGTGCTTCGAGCGTGCCCTGCAGCTCGACCCCGAGTTCGCCCTCGCCCGATGGGGTATCGCCTACGCCGTCGGCCCCAACTACAACAAGGCCTGGGACGCTTTCGACCCGGCCGACCTGAGCACATCGCTGAGCCGGGCACGCGCCGAACTCGAGCGCGCTGCGACCGGCCGGGCATCGACGCTGGAACTCCAGCTGATCTCCGCGCTGCAGAAGCGATTTCCGACCGCCGACCCAGATGACGCCGAAGCCCTGACAGCGGGGCACGCCGACTACGCCGATGCGATGGCAGCGCTGGCCGTGGCCCATCCCGGCGACATCGATGTGCAGACGCTGGCCGCCGATGCCCTGCTGAACGTGACCGCGTGGGCACTGTGGGACGGCCGCACCGGTGAGCCCGCCCCGGGATCTCGTGTGGTGGAAGCCAAACGGATCCTCGACGCCGCGCTGGCGACTGCAGCCGGACGGCAACACCCAGGGGTGCTGCACCTCTACATCCACGCGATGGAGATGTCGACGACACCGCAGGCCGCGCTGCCCGCCGCCGATCTGTTGCGCGGGTTGGTGCCCGACGCCGGACACCTGCAACACATGGCCAGCCACATCGACGTGCTGTGCGGCGACTACCGCAGTTCGGTGACCGCCAACCTCGCCGCGGTACACGCCGACCGCAAGTTCGTCGAACGCGAGGGCGCGCTCAACTTTTATTCGCTCTACCGTGCGCACGACCTGCATTTCGTGGTGTATTCGGCCATGTTCGAGGGCAGTTCGCAGATCGCTCTGGATGCGGCCGGGGAACTTGCCGCCCAACTGACTCCCGAGGTGCTCTCGGTCGCCTCGCCGCCGATGGCGGACTGGCTGGAGGCGTTCGTCCCGTTGCGGGTGCACGTGCTGGTGCGGTTCGGCCGGTGGGATGATCTGATCGCCGAACCGTTACCCGCCGATCCCGAGCTGTACTGCACCACTACCGCGACGATCCACTACGGCCGGGGCGTCGCCTACGCAGCGACGGGGCAATTGGAGCAGGCCCGCGCGGAACGCGACAGCTTCATCGCGGCTTACCGGCGCATTCCCGACACGCGCTACCTTTTCAACAACACCAGCCTGGACATCCTGGCCATCGCCGAGCAGATGCTGGACGGTGAAATCGCCTATCGGGCGGGCGATTACGACACGGCCTTCGGCTACCTGCGCCGGGCCATCGAACTCGACGACGCCCTGCCCTATGACGAACCGTGGGGCTGGATGCAACCGACCCGGCACGCCTACGGCGCACTGCTGCTCGAGCAGGGCCACGTGGAGGAGGCCGCTCACGTCTACGCGGCCGACCTGGGCCTGGATCCGACGCTCAGCCGGCCCAGCCACCATCCGAACAACGTGTGGAGCCTGCACGGCTACCACGAGTGCCTCCGACGGCTCGGCCGCGACGCCGAGGCGGCCATCATCGACCAGCAACTGGAGTTGGCGCGGGCCCGGGCCGACGTTGCGGTGCGCGCCTCCTGTGCCTGCCGCCTCGACGTGGCCGATCCCTGCTGTGGCGGCGCCTGACCTGCCCGATGTCGGCACCGGCGTAAACTCGCCTCGTGGCCATCAGCGAGAACGACCTCGGTCAGCTGCGCAAATGTGTCGAGTTGGCCCGTGAGGCACTAGAGGACGGCGACGAGCCCTTCGGCTCGATTTTGGTCGACGAGGCGGGGACGACGGTGTTCACCGACCGTAACCGCGTCAAGGGCGGGGATGCCACCCAGCATCCCGAATTCGCCATCGCCCGTTGGGCGGTCGAGCATCTGCGGCCCGAGGACCGGGCCCGCGCCACGGTGTACACCTCAGGCGAACACTGCCCGATGTGTTCGGCGGCGCACGCCTGGGTCGGTCTGGGCCGCATCGTCTACGCCACATCGTCGGCTCAGCTGAGCGGCTGGCTCGCCGAATGGGGTGTCCCGGCCGCGCCGGTGGCACCGCTGCCCATCACCACCGTGGCTCCCGGGGTAGACGTGGACGGACCGGCCACCGAGCTGGCCGAAACCATGAAAGACCTGTACGCGGCGAAGTTTCGTGCCTGAGCCCGGGTGGATCGCACATGCCATCTGGTGGCAGATCTATCCACTGGGTTTCGTCGGTGCGTTCCCCGCGGACCAGCCGCCGTCGGCCGATGAGCACCGGTTACGCCGGATCGTCAGCTGGCTGGATCACGCCGTGCAACTCGGCGCTTCCGGCATCGCGCTCGGACCCATCTTCTCGTCGCGCACCCACGGCTACGACACCACCGACCATTTCCGCATCGATCCACGCCTGGGTGACGAGCAGGACTTCGACCATCTGGTGGCCGAGGCCCGAGGGCGCGGGCTGCGCATCCTGCTCGACGGGGTGTTCAACCATGTCGGCACCGAGTTCGCCCAGTACCGGCAGGCGCTCGACGGCGGCCCCGACCATCCGGCGTCGCGTTGGTTTCGCCGTCGCGGCAAGGCATCTCGATTCGACACGTTCGAAGGTCATGACGAGCTGATCGCGCTCAACCACGACGAGCCCGCGGTGGTGGAGCACACCGCCCGGGTGTTGCGGCACTGGTTGGGCCGAGGCGCCGACGGTTGGCGCCTCGACGCAGCGTACGCGGTACCCGACCGGTTCTGGGCGCAGGTGCTGCCGTCGGTGCGCCGCGAGTTCCCCGACGCCTGGTTCGTCGGTGAGGTGATCCACGGTGACTACGCCGCGACCGTCGGCGCCTCCACCTTCGACTCGGTGACCCAGTACGAACTGTGGAAGGCGATCTGGAGCGGCCTGAACGACGGCAACTTCCACGAACTGGACTGGGCACTCAAGCGGCACAACGACTTTCTCGGCACGTTCGTACCGCTGACCTTCGTGGGCAATCATGACGTGACCCGGATCGCCAGCCAGTTGCAGAATGCCGCGCACCTCGAGCATGCCCTGGTGTTGCTGATGACGGTCGGTGGAACCCCGAGCATCTATGCCGGCGACGAGTCGGCCTACCGCGGCATCAAGGAGGAGCGGCGCGGCGGCGACGATGCCGTGCGCCCGGAATTCACCACTGCACCAGAGGATTCCGATGCGCTGCGCCTGCATCAGTATCTGATCGGACTGCGGCGGCGGCATCCGTGGCTGCACACCGCGACCACGTCACCGTTGCTGCTGACCAACACCCAGTACGTCTACCGGACCGCCGCCGGCCCCGAATCGCTGATCGTCGCGCTCAACATCGGCGATGCACCGCTGCCCCTGTCGCTGCCCGACCTCGGAATGGCATCGGGCCGGGTGATCGCGGGGTCGGGAGCACCGCCGCAGGACGACCTCAGCCAGACGGAGGCCCCCCCGCACGGCTGGCTGATCATCCAGCCGCACTGAGCGTTTCGAGAGTCCTCGGATCGCCGAGTCCGTCGTAGAACTTGTCGAGCACGGACTGGAAGTCGGCTCGCTCGGCCGGATCGGCAACGGCGGCGAACAGCGTCATGGACGAGCGGACCTTGAGGCAGTCGGGCCAGCCGAAGATCTGCTCGGCTGTCGACCCGTCCACCTGGGCAGCCAGCCGGGCGCATTCCCGTAGCCTCGGGCCCAGAGTCGGGTGGGCCAGGTACGCACGTGCCTCGTGGGCGGAGGCGATGCCGTAATGGTCGGCGGTCTGGCTCCGGCCGAGCCCGCGCAGCTGCGGGAAGATGAACCAGATCCAGTGACTGCGCTTGCGCCCGTCCCGCAACTCGGTGCAAACGTCGGCATAGACGTCGGCCTGGGCGTCGACGAATCTCTGCAAGTCGAACTGATCAGTCATGACGAAGTTTGTCGCGCAGCCTCACGCAATACATCGTGACAAGCTAATCTTCGGGATTCAATGACTACAACAGCCGCCGCCGAGCGCGTCGCTCCCACCAGGACTGTGCGTAGACGCGTGATGTCCCGGATCAGCATTCAATCAAAGCTGCTGGTGATGCTGCTGGTGACCAGCATTCTGTCTGCCGCCGTGGTCGGCGCCATCGGCTACCAGTCCGGTAGGTCATCGCTTCGCCAGTCGGTGTTCGACCGGTTGACCGAGGTCCGGGAATCGCAAACACGTCAGCTGGAGTCGAAGTTCGCCGACCTCGAGGATTCCCTGATCGTCTACACCCGGGGAACGACGACGGTCGAGGCCGTCGAGGCATTCTCCGGCGCATTCGGTCAGCTCGGCAACTCGACGATCAACCCACAGCAATGGCAGTCGATCGTCGACTACTACAACGACCAGTTCAAGCCGGTGGAAGAGAAGCAGACCGGTGACACCGTGGATGTGGCGCGGCTGCTGCCCACCTCCAACGCACAGAAATACCTGCAGGCGAACTACACCGCACCGGTCGTCGACCCGGAGAAATCGATCCGGGTCGACGACGCCCGTGACGGCAGTGCCTGGTCCGCAGCGAATGCCCGCTTCAACGACTACTTCCGTGAGATCGTCGAACGCTTCCAGTTCGAGGATGCGCTGCTTCTCGACACGGCCGGCAACGTGGTCTACACCGCGTACAAGCGCATCGACCTGGGCACCAACATCGTCACGGGGCCGTACCGGCAGAGCCTGCTGAAGGACGCCTACGAGGAGACCCTGGCGTCCAACGCCGTCGACTATGTCGGGGTGACCGACTTCGGTGACTACCAACCGGCCGATGAGCCCACGGCCTGGATGATGGCGCCGGTGGGCCCGCCCGGTCGGGTCGAGGGTGTGCTGGCCCTGCAATTCCCGATTTCCAAGATCAACCGGCTCATGACGGCCGACAAGCAATGGGAAACCGCCGGAATGGGCACCACCGGCGAGACCTTCGTCGTCGGTCCCGACGGTCTGATGCGGTCGGATTCACGTCTGTTCCTGGAGAATCCGCAGAAGTTCGAACGCGACGTCATCGACGCCGGAACACCCCCGGCGGTGGCACAGAAATCACTCAGTCAGCACGGAACCACGCTGGTGCAGCCGGTCGAGACGGAGGCCACCCGATCGGCCCTGCGGGGTCAGAGCGGCACCGTGATCGAGGACGACTATCTGGGCAACGAGACGCTACAGGCTTACGCACCGGTGACACTGCACGGATTGAACTGGTCGATCATCGCCAAGATCGACACGGCGGAAGCCTTCGCGCCCGTGGCGACATTCACCCGCACCCTGGTGTTGTCGACCGTCGTCATCACCTTCATCGTCTGTCTGGCGGCCATGATGCTGGCTCGGTTGTTCGTCCGGCCACTGCGCAGGCTGGAGGCCGGCGCCCAGCAGATCGGCGCGGGCGACTACGACGTGTCGCTTCCTGTGCAATCCAGGGACGAGTTCGGAGATCTGACAACAGCGTTCAACGACATGAGCCGCAACCTGGCGATCAAGGAAGATCTGCTCGCCGAGCAGCGCCGGGAGAACGACCGGCTGCTGCGCACGCTCATGCCGGAGTCGGTGGTGCAGCGGTACCGGGACGGCGAGGAGACCATCGCGCAGGACCATCACAACGTGACGGTCCTGTTCGCCGACACGATCGGGCTGGATGAGCTGACGTCCGAGATGCCATCGGAGGAAGCGCTGGCTATCGTCAACCGCCTGGTGCACCAATTCGATGCCGCCGCAGATGATCTCGGAGTAGAACGGGTGCGCACCCTGCGCAACGGCTACTGGGCCAGCTCCGGGTTGAGCGTGCCGCGGCTCGACAATGTACGGCGGACCGTCGACTTCGCCCTCGAAATGCAGCGCATCATCGAACGGTTCAACACCGAGGCCGGGACTGAGCTGGAACTGCGTGCAGGCATCGATACCGGCGCGGTGAGCAGCGGCCTGGTCGGACGCTCCAACCTGGCCTACGACATGTGGGGTTCGGCGGTCAACCTCGCCTACCGGGTTCAACGGGGCTCACCGCAGCCGGGCGTGTACGTGACTGAGCGGGTGTTCGAGGTGATGGGCGATACCCGCGATCTCGAGCCGGCGGGCACTGTTCAGGTGGACGGGGCCGACGAGCCGATCTGGCAGCTACGGGACCGGCGATGAGCGGCGTGCTCGACGCCCCCTGGTTCTACTGGGCCGTCGGTGTCGCGGTCGGATTTCCGGTCTGCCTGGTTCTGCTGACCGAACTGCAGAACGCATTGCGCCGGCGCGGCAGCTTCCTGGCCGGTCCGGTACACCTGGTCCGCACGTACATCCTGCCGCTGGGCGCACTGCTGATCCTGCTGATCCAGGCGATGCAGATCTCCGGAGAAGCCACGCCGGTGCGGATCGTCTCGACGGTGTTCGGGTTCGTCGTCCTGGTTCTGCTGCTGTCCGGACTCAATGCGACCCTGTTCCAGAGTGCACCGGAAGGCAGCTGGCGCAAACGAATTCCGTCGATCTTCCTCGACGTCGCCCGGTTCGCACTGATCGCTATCGGCATCGGATTGATCTTCGCCTACATCTGGGGCGCCAATATCGGTGGGCTTTTCACCGCCCTTGGCGTGTCCTCGATCGTGCTGGGCCTGGCCCTGCAGAACTCGGTCGGCCAGATCATCTCCGGGCTTCTCGTGCTGTTCGAGCAGCCGTTCCAACTCGGCGACTGGGTCGATGCACCGTCGGCGCGCGGACGCGTCGTCGAGGTCAACTGGCGCGCAACACATATCGACACCGGCAGCGGCCTGCAGGTGATCCCGAACTCCGTGCTCGCCGGAGCGTCGTTCACCAACCTGAGCCGCCCACTCGGTGCGCACACCATCACGGTGATCACGGTGTTCGCCGTCGATGACGCTCCCGACGAGGTCTGCCGCGTACTCAACGAGGTGGCCCGCCGACTCCCCCAGCTACGTACCGACGGCACGGTGTCCACGGTTCCGGCCGGCTCACTGCAGTACAAGACCCAGATCCCGCTGCATTCCCCCGCCGACGATTTCTCCGCCAGGTCCACGTTCCTTCGCTGGACCTGGTACGCCTCGCGGCGGGCCGATCTGCACCTGGACGAGGCCGAGGACGAGTTCGCGACCACCGAACGCGTCGAACAGACGCTGCGTCTCATCGCACCGACATTGCGCCTGACCCCGGAGGACCAGGGCGAGTTACTCCCGCACGCCCGGCTCACCCGTTACGGCAGGGACGAGGTCATCCAGGTCGTCGGGCAGGTTCCCAAGCGCATGACTTTCATCGTCGCCGGCACGGTGCAGTTGGCCGTGGCCGGTGCGGACGACCTCTTCGTCCCGGTGCTGGCCCTGGAACAGGGCGACTTTCTCGGGCAGACGGCTCTGACCAGAGAACCGGTCACCACCACGGCATACGCGCTGACCGAGGTCACCGTTGCGCAATTCGACCGCGACTGCATCGAGGATCTTGTCGCGCGAAAGCCGGTGCTGCTTCAGGACATCGGCCGGGCGATCGAGGAGCGCCGGGCCAACGTCAGACAGGCACTCACCACGGCCGCACGCTGAGCCTCCCGGCAAAGGGTCTCGGCGCCGAGTTCCAACCGTTAGTAAACCGCGATCTGCGCGACCGGTGTTGTTACCCGTGTGACTGATGTGGCACATGTTTCACTACCGGGGACAAGCGGCAAACTGCTTGAGATACGTGCAGAAAGGACGGTTGGTTGCCGTTATGAAGTTCCTCAACAAGATTCGCGGAGCGTGGACGCGTCGACTGGCGGCCGGGGCAATGGCCGCCGCCACCCTGCCCGCGCTGATCGGTATCACAGGAGGTTCGGCGACCGCTGGCGCATTCTCCCGTCCGGGGCTGCCGGTCGAATACCTCGACGTGTTCTCGCCGTCGATGAACCGCGACATCCGGGTCCAGTTCCAGGGCGGCGGACCGCATGCGGTCTACCTGCTCGACGGCCTGCGCGCCCAGGACGACTTCAACGGCTGGGACATCAACACCCCGGCGTTCGAGTGGTACAACGACTCCGGCCTGTCGGTGATCATGCCGGTCGGTGGGCAGTCCAGCTTCTACACCGACTGGTACCAGCCCTCGAAGGGCAACGGTCAGGACTACACCTACAAGTGGGAGACCTTCCTGACACAGGAACTCCCCGCCTGGCTGGCCGCCAACCGCGGCGTGTCGCAGACGGGCAACGCCGTCGTCGGCATCTCGATGGCAGGTAGCGCGGCACTGACCTATGCGATCCATCACCCGCAGCAGTTCATCTATGCCGGAACGCTTTCGGGCTTCCTGAACCCGTCCGAGGGCTGGTGGCCGATGCTGATCGGCCTGGCGATGAACGACGCCGGCGGATACAACGCCGAGAGCATGTGGGGCCCGTCGACCGACCCGGCCTGGAAGCGCAATGACCCGATGGTCAACATCAACCAGCTGGTCGCCAACAACACCCGCATCTGGATCTACTGCGGCACCGGTACCCCGTCGGACCTCGACGCCGGGACCAACGGCGGCAACCTGATGGCGGCCCAGTTCCTCGAAGGGCTGACACTGCGGACCAACGTCACCTTCCGGGACAACTACATCGCCGCCGGCGGCACCAACGGGGTGTTCAACTTCCCGGCCAACGGAACCCACGCCTGGGGCTACTGGGGACAGCAGCTGCAGCAGATGAAGCCCGATATCCAGCGGGTGCTCGGCGCACAGTCCGCCACCTAGAGATCCACCCACCCGGGGAGCCTGTCGTCACCCCTAACGGCAGGCTCCCTGCTTCATGTTCGGGGTAAGTTGGTGACGATGGCTCCGTCCTCGTCGTCCCCGTCGGATCCCTCGCCGAACGCGCGGATGCTCGGCGGAGTTGCCGCCGCCGCGGTGGCGCTCGGCATCGCCACGCTGGCCGGCATTCCGTTTGGGGCACCGGCCGATCCACGCAACGCGGTCGGTTCGGCCGTCGTGGACCTGACGCCGGGTCCGGTCAAGGAATGGGTGATTCAGACCCTGGGCAGCCTTGACAAGCTGTTCCTCGCCGTCGTCGTGCTGGCGGTCATCGCCACCATCGCGGCCCTCGCCGCGACGTATGAAACCCGGCACCGTCCGATCGGCAGCGCGATCTTCGTCGTCGCCGGACTGTTCGCCTGCACGGCCGTCCTCTCCCGGCCGGGCGCGACGCTGCCCGACATCGTGCCCACGTTGGTGGGCACCGCCTGTGGGGTGGCGGCGCTGCGCCTGCTCGTGCGGCGGGTCTGGGCCGCCCCCGACGACGATGCCGAACACGTCGACACCTCCAGAAGGACGTGGTTGGCCACCGCCGGAGTACTCGGTTTCGGCGCGGCTACCGGACTTCTCGGTTTCGTCGTGACCCGGGTGACGAGTTCGGTCGCGGCCGAACGCGAAATCTCCGTACTGCCCCGGCCCCGCGTGCCGGCTCCCCCGGTTCCGCCCGACGTCCAACCGAAAAACGTTGCCCTGCCGAGTTTCATCACCGACAGCGCCGACTTCTACCGGGTCGACACCGCACTGAGCGTTCCGCAGCTGAGCCGCGACGCGTGGCGGCTACGCATTCACGGCATGGTCGCCCACGAGGTCACCTACAGTTTCGACGACCTTGCCAGGTTCGAAGCCGTCGAGAAGCCCGTCACCCTCACCTGCGTGTCCAATCCGGTTGGTGGAGACCTGATCTCGAACGGGATGTGGACCGGCTACCGACTCGCCGACCTGCTGCGGGCGGCGGGTGTGGACCCGGCGGCGGACATGTTGCTGTCGACCTCGGTGGACGGATTCACCGTGGGCACCCCGGTGGACGCCCTCAATGACGGCCGGGACGCGTTGTTGGCCGTCGGCCTCAACGGGCAGCCGCTACCCGTCGAGCACGGCTACCCGGCCCGGCTGGTGGTCGCCGGACTCTACGGCTACGTGTCGGCCACCAAATGGGTCACCGACCTGGAGTTGACCCGATTCGACCGCGCCGAGGCCTATTGGACCCGGCAGGGCTGGGCGCCGCGCGGCCCGATCAAGACCGAGTCGCGCATCGACGTGCCGAAGCGGGGTCAGCAGCTGCCGACGGGGCCGACGACATTCGGTGGTGTGGCCTGGGCGCAGAACCGCGGCGTACGTGCCGTCGAGGTCCGAATCGACGACGGCCCATGGCAACCCGCTGAACTGGGCGCCGCCTACTCCAACCAGACGTGGCGGTTGTGGAGCCTGCCCTGGCAGGCGAGCGGCCCGGGCGACCACACCGTCACGGTGCGGGCTACCGACAACACCGGGGCGGTTCAGACGTCAGACCAAGCCCCGACCGTGCCCGACGGCGCCACCGGCTGGCATACGGTGTACTTCACCGTGGCGTGACGCTATTTCGACGAGAGTTTGCGCCAGCTGAACGCCGCGATCACGACGCCGATCACCGCGGTGATCGGACCGATCACCGACCAGGTGACGGTATTGCTCATCGGGCTGCCCTGCAGCACACCGAATCCCTGCAGCGCCCAGATGAGGCCGAACAGCGCCACAAGCACACCGACCGCGAACGTCACGACGTATCCCCTGTTCATGGTTGGATGCTACGCGCGATGCGCTGCCGCACACGTCCGCTACGTGGCGACCCCGTGCAAGAACATGTCGACCAGATAATCGCCGAGTTGCGCGGTCGGCACCTGCGCCGATCGGGACCAGCTGATGGTGGCCCACAACGTGTCACGGATGACCCTGGAGACCACGTCCACCGGAATGTCCGAACGCAGTGAGCCGTCCGCCATACCTTCGTCGAGCACCCGCACCCAGTGCGTGCGCAGCACAGGCAGGTCGGGATCCAGCCCGCCGAGCACACCTCGATCCTGCAGGTACTGATAGTCCTGCCGGAACATCCGCGTCTCGTGCGGGTGCTCGTTGATGATCGTCAGCGTCGTGTGCACCATCGTCCGCAGGCGTTGCAGCGGTGGTTCCGGCAGCGCCGCGATGGCGGCGAAGTGATCGCCGAGATTGCTGACGAACGTGCGCAGCAGCTCGACCGCGATGGCCTCCTTGGACGGGAAGTAGTGGTAGAGACTGCCCGAATGCACGCCGGCGGCGGCGCCGATGTCGCGCACCGTGGTGGACGCCACCCCTTTGGCGGCGAACAACTCTGCGGCGACGGCGAGGATGTCCTCGCGACGGACCCGGTTCCGCGGCCCACGTGCAGGCAGGGCGACGAGAGGTTCCGCCTGGTCCGTCATGCGTGTCAGCCTGCCATCCGGTGCTGAGCGGACAGTGCCTGACCGGTCCGCCGCGCGGCGCGCACCAACAGCGGCGCCAACTGCTGGAACTCGGCCTGCCTGCGGACGGACAGCGAGATCGCACCGACGGTCCCGGTGGGGCCGGTAATCGGTGCCGCGATGGCGGTGATGCCCAACTGACAGTTGACAGCGGAGTGGTAGGCCAAACCGCGACGGTTCCGGGCCTGTTTGATCGCCAGGTATACCTGATCGGCGCTGCAGGCGGGCGCGAGCACGGGTTGCCGGGTGGGGTTCTTCGCCCGGTTGATCGCGGTATCGGCCTGCTCAGGGTCCAGTGACGCCAGCAGGACGTGTCCGCTGACCGTGTCGGTGGCGGGTATGCGCACACCGATCCGCGACGGAACCGACTGCGCCGCAGCGCCTCCCACCTTGTCGAGGTAGTTCACGTCCAGGCCGTCGAGCACAGCGAGATGCGCGACGCCGTCGGTGGCCAGATGCAACTCGGTGAGCGCAGTACTCGCGGCGACCCGCAGGTCTTCACAATCGGTGGCGCGGGAACGGTAGCGGCGAATCCGCGGCCCCAGTCGGTACCCGTGCTCACCGTGTTCCAGCCAACACAGCTCGACGAGCTGGCGCAGAATCCGGAATGTCGTCGAGCGGGGTATTCCCGACAGCAGGCTGATGTCGTCCAGCCCCATCCACTCGGGGCCGTCCAGGAAAGTGTCGAGCACCGCGGTGGCCCGTTCGATGACGCCACTGCGCGCTGCAGCAGCCGTATTCAGCTTGTCGACCAGCATGAACACTCCTTTATCAAGCGCTTGCTCAAGAGCTTATCAAGCGCTTGCTCAACTGTCTCCGAGGGTGGCGTGGGGCCTCATCCCCCGTCCGCGGAAGCGGCGCGGTTCCGTTGGGTGAAACAGCGATGGCATCGACGCCGCGCGTGGCTAGTGTGCGAGCCGTGGAGCTTCGTCGTGTTGCGTTGGTGACGGGAGCGAGCCGCGGAATCGGCCGTGAGATCGCGCTGGAATTCGCCAGGGCCGGTTTCGATGTGGCGATCACGGCGCGCACCGTGCATGAGGGCGAGGGACGTGTGCCCTCCCGAGAGTCGGACGGAGACTCCGGACCCGTACAGGTCCCGGGCAGCCTCGACACCACGGTCGCCGAGATTCGCGCGCTGGGCCGGCGGGCCCTGGCGATCCGGATGGACCTGCTCGACCTCGCCGACGTCCACGCCGTCACCCGGCAGGTCCTCGACGCCATGGGCCGGATCGACGTGCTGGTCAACAACGCCATCGCCCAGATCGACGGAGTCATGGACCGCCTGCTGGACATCCGTCTCGGCGACGCCGAGACGATGTACGTCGGGAACTTCCTGCATCAGGTGGCGCTCATCCAGCAGGTGATCCCGTCGATGCTCGACGCGGGCGGGGGCGTCGTCATCAACCTGATCTCCGGATCGGCCGAGACCAATCCACCGGCTCCGGCCGGCGAAGGCGGGTGGGGACTCGCCTATGCCGCGTCGAAGGCGGCATTTGGCCGTATCGCCGGAATCATCAACGCGGAGTTCGCCTCCCGCGGGGTTCGCGCCTTCAACCTCAACCCCGGCTACGTCATCACCGAGGCCGGCCAGGCCCGCGGCGGCGCCTCGAAGATCGAGACGGCGGGTTACCAGGCCATCCCGGCCACCGTCGCGGCCCAGGCTGCCCGGAGGCTGGCGACATCACCCGACGCCGACCGGCTCCTGGGCAAGTCGGTGTGGTCGCAGCGTCTGGTCGATGATCTCGCCCGCCGATCGAACTCGGATACCTAGAAAGGTCCAACGGTGTATCTAGCCGAAACGCCCGAGCAACGACAACTTCGGGCCGAACTGCGCGCATACTTCGCCGAGATGATGGCCGGGGACGGCCGCCTCGGAGTCGGTGAAGAGGGTGTCGGCGGAGAGCGGTTCCGCGAAGTGGTCAGCACCCTGGGCCGCGACGGATGGCTGGGCATCGGCTGGCCGACCGAGTACGGCGGGCAGGGCCGGTCGCTTGAAGACCAGTTCATCTTCTTCGATGAAGTCCAGCGCGCCGCAGTGCCGTTCCCGTTCGTCACGGTCAACACCGTCGGTCCGACCTTGATGAAGTTCGGCACCGATGAACAACGCCGCACTTTTCTGCCGGGCATCCTCGCCGGCGACATCGTGTTCGCCATCGGCTACACCGAACCGGAGGCCGGCACCGACCTGGCCACGCTGCGGACCCGGGCCGTGCGTGACGGCGACGACTGGATCATCGACGGCACCAAGGTGTTCACGTCCGGGGCCAACACCGCCGACTACATCTGGCTGGCCTGCCGTACCGGCGAGGCACCGCGGCACAAAGGCATCTCGATCATCATCGTGCCGACCGAGTCCGAGGGGTTCAGCTGGTCACCGATCCGCACAGTCGGCGGGCTCACCGTCACCGCCACCTACTACAGCGAGGTTCGGGTCCCGGCCGAGAACCTGGTGGGCGACCTTCACGGCGGCTGGCCGCTGATCACCTCTCAGCTCAACCACGAACGGATCGGGTTGGCCGCCATCGGCGGGCACGCCGAGGCGCTCTGGGAGAAGACCGTGAAGTGGGCGAAGTCCACCGGCGCCATCGAAAAGGACTGGGTCCGCACCGATCTGGCCCGCACCCACGCCAAGCTTGAGGCAATGCGGCTGCTCAACTGGAAGATGACCGCCGCCGTGGCGGCCGGGACGCTGTGCGGAGCCGACGCTGCGGCAGCCAAGGTGTACGGCACCGAACTCCACATCGAGGTGTATCGAACCCTGCTGGGCATCCTGGGTCCGCAGGGCCGCATCCGCTGCGACGCGGATGCGATGGACTTCGCCAGCGAGATCGAACAGATGTCACGGCAAAGCGCGGTCAACACGTTCGGCGGCGGAGTCAACGAGGTACTGCGCGACATGATCGCCACCCAGGGCCTGGGCGCCGTGGCCCCACGCCGGACGAACTGAAAGGCAAGTCTGACAATGGACTTCAGCTTTGACGAGGAACAGCAGGAAATTCAGCGGCTGGCCGACGACCTGCTTGGCCGGATTTCCGGGAGCACCGACATCGGTGCCGTAGAGACCGGCGCCGACGGTTTCGACCGGGCCCTGTGGCACGAACTGGCTGCCAGTGGTCTGCTGGGGGCAGCTCTACCCGCCGAACTCGGCGGTGAGGGTCTGGATCTGGCCGCACTGTGCCTGCTGCTGGAGCAGCAGGGCCGGCGCACGCTACCGGCTCCGATCTGGCCCTCGGTCGTGGCCGCGCTTGCCATCGCCCAATTCGATCCGGACGGGCCGGGCGCCGGGCTGGTCGAATCGGTGTGTCGCGGAGAGGGCGTGCTCACCGTCGCGCTGGAAGAGGCACAGACCCCGCTGACGGCCTCCCCCACTGCGGAAGGCTGGGCGCTCACCGGCCGCAAGGTCGCGGTCCCGGTGGTCGCGGTCGCCGACGCCGTGGTGGCCACCGCCGTCACTCCCGAGGGCACGGGCCTGTTCCTGGTGAGCCTCCCCGACTCCACCCTGACTGCACACCCGCATCGCAGCACTACCCATGAGCCCTGCGCTACAGTGGATTTCGACTCCACGCCGGCTGTCATGCTGGGCGCTCCCGACGGAACCGCCGTCACCTGGACGTGCAACCGGGCCCGCCTGGCAGTGTCGGCGCTCGCCCTCGGAGTAGGCACGGGAGCGGTCGAACACGCAGTGCCCTATCTCAACGAGCGCCGGCAGTTCGGCCGCCCCCTGTCGGGATTCCAGGCGGTGGCGCATCAATTGGCGGACTGCTACATCGACCTCGAGGCGATGCGGACGACCCTGTGGCACGCGGTGTGGCGCACCACCAACGACCTGCCCGCCGATACGGCAACCTCGGTGGCGAAGTGGTGGGCCAGTGACGCCGGACAACGCATCGTGCACCGCATCATCCACGTCCACGGCGGCATGGGTGTCGACGAGGATTACCCGGTTCACCGATATCTGTTGTGGGGAAAGCAACTTGCTTCCACTCTCGGTAGTGCCGGCTCCGAACTCGCAACCATCGGCGCTCAACTGTAAGCCGGGCACCTCATGTCGATCTGCTCATCGGGTGGCCGAGCGGAATTCTGCGACCAGTTCGGCGAGCAGGTCGGTCGCCTGGCTCACGTCCTTGGGCAGCGACAAGGTGAACCGCACATCGGTGACCCCGGCGGCGATCAAGGGCACAGCCGAGGCCGCGCTGGCCGCCAGGTCGACGGACCGGTCCTCGCGCTTGACGGTTCTCCCGTGACCGAGCACCTGGAGGCCGGTCGGGTCGCCGCCCAGGTCCGAGATCTTGTCCTTCATCGCCGTGATCGCTCCGGCCGGGTCGGCGATTGCGGCACCCCACGGAATCCAGCCACGGCCGAACCGGGTCAGCCGCCGCGCCACGGCAACGTTGACGGTTCCGCTGACCCAGATCGGAACACCGCCCGCCTGAACGGGTTTGGGCATCTGATGAATGTCGGTGAAGGACAACTCGGGTGACTGATAGGTGCTGCGCTGCTGCGTCCACAGCTGCTGGCACACTTCAAGGGTGTGATCGAGCAGGCGGCCGCGGCGTTCGAACGGCAGGCCGGCCGCCTCGTATTCCTCGCGCTGCCATCCGACGCCGACACCGAGATCGACGCGACCGCCGGACAACACGTCCAGCGTGGAAACCTGCTTGGCCAGCACCGCAGGGCGGCGCAGCGCGGCCAACAGGATCGCGGTGCCGAGCCGGATCCGGGAAGTGTTGGCGGCCAATGCGGTGAGCACGGTGAGCGGATCGAGCCACTGACCGTCCGGGCCGGTGGGCTGGCGGCCGCCGGCGATACCGCCCAACGCCGGATTGGCATAGGCGGCCGGGTTCTCGCCGAATACGACGTGGTCGGAGACCACCACTCGGTCGATCCCGGCGGCATCCATCGCCCGGCCCAGCGCCAGGGTCGAGCTCCAGTCATGGTCGGGATCGTCGGTGAACGTCTTCAGCTGCAGCGAAATCTGCGGGGTAGTCAAGGCCTTACCTCCAGTCCTGGGCCGGGTCTACAGCCGTACCTGGCGCGCCGGCCGGGTTTCGATGGCATCAATGGTCAACTCACGCTTGGCGATACACCAACCGGCGGTGGTGCGGAGGTACTCATCGGCATAGCGCAGGTACCAGACCAGGTCGGTGATCTTTCCGTCCTTGTCGATCCAGTGGTGCGCGACGCCCACGACGGCGCCGGTCGCGGTGTCCGCGGCAGGCCCGGCGGTGTAGACCTCGCCGACGATCGCATGCAGGGTCCGGGTGACACCGCGCAGCGACTCCATGGCGGTCCGCACCCCGGCGTGCCCCTCGTGACGCACGCACGGGCCCAGGTCATCGGGTGGCTTCGGGAGGGTCAACTGTGCTGTGGGCGTGAATAATTCGACGAGATCATCGAAGTTCCGGGCGTCGACGCAGGCAGCATAGCGGTGTGCCAGATCGGACAGTTCCAGCCGGTCGGCCGCTGACAATGGTGCAGTCATACTTCCCATCCCGTCTGTCGGCGTTGGGTGATTCCTACCCAATCGGCCCGGCCTGCGCTCACCCGATCTCGTTCAACGAAACCGCATTGCCGCTGAACGGACTGCGGAAGAGGTACCGGCTGGTCGGGACGGTGTCGATGTTCTCGTGGGCGCCGAACTTCACACAGCTTTCGATCATCCGCGTCATCCGGTCCTGCAGGTCCGCCTCGTCCCGTGCGCCGTAGAAGACGTTGAGATCGGACACCGCGCCGTCAGGGAACAGCTCTTCGACGATGCCGTCGATCTGCGGCGCGTCCGGGGTGAGCGCACGGACCACGACGTTCTGGGTGTAGCCGAACGTCGCCTGGGTGTCGATCGCCACCTGGGTGTGGTTGTTGTGCCAGCGGTCGAGCCAGGTCGCCTGATCCATGCCCGCCGGCCGGCGCAACAAGGCCACATTGGCCAAAGCGGGTGTGCGCAGGCCTTCACCCGGGTCCGGCGGCGGCATCGGTGACGATTCGGTCACCAGGTAGGCGTCGACCGCATGGGCTTCGGCCGCCAAAAGTTCGATGGCAGAGCGAATCTGCGTGCCGTAGTACTGCTGTGTCCACAGGCTGATCACGGCGGCGCCGGGCGGGTCCAGCGTCGTCAGTGTCATCAGCGAATCACGGACCGGCTCGTCGCGGACGTTCACCACGACCCCGGGCAACCCCAGGTCGAGCAGCGCACTCGCCACCGGGCCACGCATCCGCCTGCACCACTGCTCATCGAAATCCGTAGTCCGGACGATGACCACCACTTTTTCCATGCGCCGAACTTATCTCCGAGTCGGGTCAGGGCCTGCCCGCCGGTTCCACTGACTGGAACCGCGTCGGCCGTCACCAACCTGCGCGCTCACCAACACGTCATGGCCGCAGCACCAATTTCCCCCTGGTGTGCCGCTTCTCGAGCTCGGTGAAGGCTGCCCGGACATCGTCGAGGGCGTACACCCCGGCGATCGGCACGTCTAGCTCCGCGGGCGGCGAGATCGGCCAACTCGGCAACGATCGCGATGTCAGACCCCTCGGCATTGCCTGCGCTCTGAACACCGAACCGCTCGATGGCACCGAAATCGATGATCGTGTCGACTCGCTGAGGATCGACGGCCAGTTCCTCGACTGCCAGCTGCACATAACCGCCACCGAAGAAATCGAGGAAGGCGTCGACGCGACCCGACGGGGATGCGGCACGAAGCCGGGCGGCCAGGTCGTCGCCGTAGTTGACGGGGACCGTGCCGTGCGTCGTCAGCCAGTCGTCGCCACCAGGCCCGGCGACACCGAGGACAGTCGCCCCCGCCCGCCCGGCGAGCTGCACCGCAATGGTGCCGACCCCGCCCGTGGCCCCCGCGACCGCGACCACGTCGCCGGGTCGCAGCCGCACAGCCCGAACTGCCGCGTAAGCGGTGGCGCCCGCGACATACAACCCTCCGGCCACCTCCCACGGCAGGCCAGGCGGCTTGGCGGCCAACTGCGAGGCGGGAACCGTCACGTATTCGGCGTGGCTGGACCGTCGATCGGAGAATCCGAGCACCTCGTCACCGATCTGGAATCCGGTGACTCCTGCCCCGAGCTCGGCCACCACACCGGCCAGGTCGCTGCCCTGACCTGATGGGAAGGAGGCGGGGAAACGGTCATGCAGGGCCCCGCGACGGATCATGGCCTCACCCGGATTGATGCCGGCCGACTTTACTTCGACCAGTACCTCCCCCGGGCCCGGAACGGGCCGCGGCACGTCCCGCACCTGCAGGACGTCCACCCCACCGTATTCATCGAACTGCACCGCTTTGCTCATATGCCCTAGGACGTAACCGGCGACCGAAAACATTCCGGGCAACCGCCTCATACGCCCGACTCCGACAGAACACACAGGCGATTCACAGAGTGCGTCCATATCTTCGCCGTGGTGAGCAGAGACAACTCACTACGCCCAGTCATGCGGGGCATCCTGCTCGATGTCGCGCCTCCCCTACTCGCCTACTACGGGCTCCGCGCCGTCGGCGTTTCGGAGTACATCGCTCTGCTCACCGCGACCATCCTGGCCGGGATCAAGGTCTCCTATGACGCGATCAAGGCCCGCCGACTCGATCCGTTCTCGGGCTACCTGATGCTGAATTTCGGCCTGAGCCTGACGGTCGGCCTCGCCACCTCCGATGCCCGGATGCTAATGGCAGGCAACACTCTTGTCGGCGGCATCGGCGCACTGCTGTTCCTGGGCAGTTGCTTCGTCGGCAAGCCACTGACCCAGATCGTGGCCGAGCGGGTGGGTACCACGCCCGAAGGCAACCCGGGTCCCCGCGAAGTGGCGTTCAGACACCGCGTCCACATTTCGCTCTCAGCGATGTGGGGCATCGGCCTTCTGATCGGGATGTTGATCAGCCTGGTGATCATCTTCTCGCTGGCCATCGATGTCGCGAACGGGGTGAACACGGTGGTTTCGCTGGCCTGGACGGCACTGCTCATGGTTGCGACCGTGGTGATGGGCAAACAGGCCAGGGCGAAAGGGGAACGCCTCCGGGAACAAACTCAGGCCCGCCAAGGTTGAGCGCATCAGACTGAACTTTGGAGGTATTGATGCCTGAACAAATCGCAGTGCCCGTCCTGTTCTTGAGTGAGCCGATCGTCCTGCCCGGAATGGTGGTGCCCGTCGAACTCGACGATGCCGCCCGGGCGGCCGTCGATGCCGCCCAGGCCAGCGAATCGGGCAAGCTGCTGATCGCGCCACGCCTGGACGACCGCTACCCGACACACGGGGTGATCGCGTCGATCGTGCAGGTCGGGCGCATGCCCGGAGGAGCAGAAGCCGCCGTCGTCCGCGGTGAACGCCGGGCTCACATCGGCTCCGGAACCACCGGGCCGGGTGCGGCCCTGTGGGTCGAGGTGGACGAAGCCGCCGAACCCGAACCGGTGACCGACGAGACCAAGGCGCTGGCCGCCGAGTACAAGAAGCTGCTGCTGGCCATGCTGCAGCGGCGCGAGGCCTGGCAGATCGTCGACGTGGTCAACAAGATCACCGACCCGTCGGCTCTGGCCGACACCGCCGGCTACGCCTCATACCTGACCGATGTGCAGAAGCGCGAACTGCTGGAGACCGAGGACGTGAGCCGTCGCCTCAGCCTGCTCGTGGAATGGACCGGCGAGCACCTGGCCGAGGTCGAGGTCAACGACAAGATCGCCGAGGATGTCCGGTCCGGCATGGACAAGCAGCAGAAGGAATTCCTGCTGCGCCAGCAGCTGGCCGCGATCCGCAAGGAACTCGGTGAAGGCGAGCCGGAGGGGTCCGACGACTACCGGGCCCGTGTCGAGGCCGCCGACCTGCCCGAGAAGGTGCGCGAAGCCGCACTGCGCGAGGTCGGCAAGCTGGAACGCTCCAGCGACCAGAGCCCCGAAGGTGGATGGATCCGAACCTGGCTGGACACCGTGCTGGACCTGCCGTGGAACGAGCGCACCGAAGATTCGGCCGATCTCAAGGGGGCCCGCGAAATTCTGGACGCCGACCACCACGGGCTGGACGACGTCAAGGACCGCATCGTCGAATACCTGGCCGTCCGGGCCCGTCGCGCCCAGCGCGGCATGGCCGTCGTCGGCGGCCGCGGGTCGGGTGCCGTGATGGTGCTCGCCGGTCCGCCCGGGGTCGGCAAGACCTCGCTGGGTGAGTCCGTGGCCCGCGCACTGGGCCGCAAGTTCGTGCGCGTCGCCCTGGGCGGCGTGCGTGACGAGGCCGAGATCCGTGGCCACCGGCGTACCTACGTCGGCGCCCTGCCCGGCCGTATCGTGCGGGCCATCGGCGAGGCGGGTTCGATGAATCCCGTTGTGCTGCTGGATGAGATCGACAAGGTGGGCTCCGACTACCGCGGCGACCCGTCGGCTGCACTGCTGGAGGTGCTGGACCCGGCGCAGAACCACACGTTCCGCGACCACTACCTGGAGCTGGATCTGGACCTGTCCGATGTGGTGTTCCTGGCGACGGCGAACGTCATCGAGAACATCCCGTCGGCGCTGCTGGACCGCATGGAGCTGATCCAGCTCGACGGCTACACCGAGGACGACAAGGTAGCGATCGCGCGGGACTACCTGCTGCCCCGGCAGGCCGAGCGGGCGGCGCTGACCGACACCGAGGTGGCGGTCACCGACGCGGCGTTGCGCAAGATCGCCGCGGACTACACCCGCGAGCCGGGTGTGCGCCAGTTCGAGCGGTTGCTGGCCAAGGCGTTGCGCAAGGTGACGACGAATCTGGACTCGACAGAATCCCCCATCACGATTGATGAGCCGAATCTGGTTGAGTACCTGGGCCGTCCGCGGTTCACCCCGGAATCCACCGAGCGCACCGCGGTGCCGGGTGTGGCGACCGGACTGGCCGTCACCGGCCTGGGCGGCGACGTCCTCTATATCGAGGCCAACTCGAACGAGGGTGAGCCGGGCCTGAAGCTGACCGGTCAGCTGGGCGACGTCATGAAGGAGTCAGCACAGATCGCACTGTCCTACGTGCGGGCCCACGCCTCGGAACTGGGTGTGGATCCCAAGGCACTGGACCGCCAGATCCACGTCCACGTGCCCGCGGGTGCGGTGCCCAAGGACGGTCCGTCGGCCGGCGTCACCATGGTGACCGCACTGGTGTCGATGGCCACCGGGCGGCAGGTGCGCGGCGATGTCGGCATGACCGGTGAGGTCACGCTGAACGGCCGGGTGCTGCCGATCGGCGGCGTCAAGCAGAAGCTGCTGGCGGCGCAGCGGGCCGGGCTGAAGACCGTGTTCATCCCGGCGCGTAACGAGCCCGACCTGGATGAGGTCCCGGCCGAGGTGCTGGAGGCTTTGGAGGTCAAGCCGATGACCGACGTGGCCGACATCATCGCCCTGGCGCTGGAACCCGCCCGCGAGTCCACGTCGGCCGCCGCGTAAGCAGCCGACGGGCCCCGCCGCCAAAACCGCCGTCCGCCGTTGTGACCCAAAGTCGCAACGGCGGACGGTTTATTTGTTCGGCATTCGGGTCAATCTGGCGGCGATGGACGAAAATGAGCTCGACCGGTGGGATCCCGCCGTCACCCGACAGGTGAAGTCGTTGGCGGGGCCGATTGCGAAGTGGTGGTTCCGCTCTGAGGTCCGTGGCCTGGAGAACATCCCGGGCCACGGCGGTGCTCTGGTGGTCGCGAATCACTCCGGCGGCATGCTGACACCCGACGTCCTGGTCTTCGCGCCGGAGTTCTACCACCACTTCGGCTACGACCGTCCGCTGTACACGCTCGCCCATTACGGAGTACTTCTCGGGCCCACCGGGGATCTGTTCCCGCGGCTCGGGGTGGTCCACGCCAGCCGGGAGAACGCGGCGGCCGCCCTACAGTCCGGCGCGGTGGTGCTGGTGTTTCCCGGCGGCGATTACGACGCCTACCGCCCCACCGCCGAGGCGAACACCATCGACTTCAACGGGCGAACCGGATACGTCCGGACCGCGCTGGCCGCCGGGGTCCCCGTCGTGCCGACCGTCTCGATCGGCGCCCAGGAAAGCCAGCTGTTCCTGACCCGGGGCAACTGGCTGGCCCAGCGGCTCGGGTTGCCTCGCATCCGATTGGACATTCTGCCGGTGAGCATCGGGCTTCCGTTTGGCCTCAGCGTCCTCGTGCCGCCCAACCTCCCCCTGCCGACCAAGATCGTCACCGAAGTCCTGCCACCGATCGACATCACGGCACGCTTCGGCGCCGACCCCGATATCGACGCCGTCGACGCGCACATCCGGGAAATCATGCAGACGGCCCTGAACCGGCTCGCCTCACAGCGCCGGTTCCCGATACTGGGCTAGCCGCCGGGGAAATGCCGGGCTGGCTGCAGCCGTCATCTCCTCGCCTGCAATCCTTCACGGTGTGACGTCAGATACATCCACGGACGAACGGCACCTTTCCCGTCAGCTGTCGAACCGGCACATCCAGCTGATCGCGATCGGCGGAGCGATCGGAACGGGCCTGTTCATGGGCTCCGGCAAGACCATCTCGCTGGCCGGCCCGTCGGTGCTCTTCGTCTACATGGTCATCGGCTTCATGCTGTTCTTCGTCATGCGGGCCATGGGCGAACTGCTGCTGTCCAATCTGCACTACAAGTCGTTCGCCGATTTCGCCGCGGACCTGCTCGGCCCGTGGGCAGGGTTCTTCACCGGCTGGACGTACTGGTTCTGCTGGATCGTCACGGGTGTGGCCGACGTGGTGGTGATCGCCGGCTACGTGGCCTTCTGGTGGCCGGACCTTCCGCTGTGGATACCGGCACTCGCGACGGTGGTGGTGCTGATCGGCCTGAACCTGCCGACCGTGCGAGCCTTCGGTGAGACCGAGTTCTGGTTCGCCCTGATCAAGATCATCGCGATCGTGACGTTGATCGTCGTCGGCCTCGTGATGGTCTTCACCAGCTTCACCGCGCCCACCGGCGCCCAGGCGTCCTTCGCCAACCTCTGGAACGACGGTGGGTTCTTCCCCACCGGCCCAATGGGATTCGTGGCCGGATTCCAGATCGCGACCTTCGCATTCGTCGGGATCGAACTCGTGGGAACCACGGCGGCCGAGGCCAAGGACCCCGAGCGCAACCTGCCCAAGGCCATCAACTCGATCCCCGTGCGCATCCTGCTCTTCTACGTCGCCGCCCTGGCCATCATCATCGCGGTCACGCCGTGGCGCGAGATCGATCCCGAACACAGCCCGTTCGTGGCCATGTTCAGCCTCGCCGGTCTCGGAATCGCCGCATCGGTGGTCAACTTCGTGGTGCTGACCTCGGCGACGTCGTCGGCCAACTCCGGCATCTACTCGACCTCCCGGATGGTCTACGGCCTGGCCGCCGAAGGTGACGCCCCCAGCCTGTTCGGCCGGCTCACCTCACGTCGCGTACCCGCCAACGCGTTGTTCCTGTCCGGGGTGTTCCTGCTGTCGGGTGTGGTCATGGTCGCCGCCGGCGATTCGATCGTGGCGGCCTTCACCTTGGTCACCACGATCTCGTCGCTGTGCTTCATCTTCGTCTGGACGATCATCCTGGTCAGCTATCTCGTGTACCGGAAACGCCGGCCGGAGCTGCACGAAGCGTCGAAGTTCAAGATGCCCGGCGGTGTCGTGATGTGTTACGTCGTGCTGGCCTTCTTCGCCTTCTTGCTGTGGGCGTTCACCCAGAAGGAGGACACCCTGCAGGCCGAACTGGTGACACCCGCGTGGTTCCTGGTTCTGGGTATCGCCTGGATGGTGTTGCGGCGCCGCCCAGGACATCTGGCCCGCGAAGCCAAGTTCCACGCCGACCTCGAGTCCACCGAACTTGAGTCGAAGGATTCCGACTGATCCTCGGTAGGGTTGCGCCATGGTGGATCTTCGTGATCTGAAGCGACGCATCGTCCACGGCGCCCAACGCCGCATCGTCAACCCGGTCGGGCGCCAACTGCCTCTGACCATGCTCGAGACCGTCGGCCGCAAATCCGGCCAACCACGGCACACCGCCGTCGGCGGCCGGGTGATCGGGCAGTCTTTCTGGATGGTGTCCGAGCACGGCGACCGATCGCACTACGTGCTCAACATCAAGGCCAATCCAGCGGTACGAGTCCGCATCAACGGGACCTGGCGGACCGGCACCGCGCACCTGCTGCCCGACGACGACCCGGTGGCCCGGCTCAAAGAGCTGCCGACGCTCAACAGCGCGGTAGTCCGCACTGTGGGCAGCGACCTGCTCACCGTCCGCATCGATCTCGACTGACATGGCCTTCGACCCGGACCTGGCCAACCGCATCCGCGAGCTGACGGCATCCGAACGCGGCCTGGACGAGAAGCGCATGTTCGGCGGATTGGCTTTCCTGATCGACGGCAACATGGCGGTGGCCGCGACCAGGGAAGGCGGCCTGATGGTGCGGGTCTCGCGGGACGACGGCGAGAAACTGGTGCAACGCGAGCACGTCGAGCCGATGGTGATGGGCGGCCGGGAGATGCGCGGTTGGCTGCGGATCGCAAGCCCCGGCATGAAGACCAAACGGCAGCTGCAATCGTGGGTCGCCCGGGGTATCGACTACGCCAAGAGCCTGCCGCCCAAGTAGTTTCCGGGACGCCGATCAGAATCGCCATTAACATAGAGCCCGCCTGACAACGACGGGGGCGCACTCACATGTTGACCGCAGTACGCAAGATTCTCGGCTTTCAGATGACCATCGCCGAGTGGATCGGAACCGCCATCATCCTCGCGGTCCCCTATCTGCTCATCGGCCTGATCTGGTCACTCACCCACACCAGCCACCTGGCCGGCATGCACGGGGCCGACGCCGTGGTGTCCTTTCTGGGCTCCATCGTGTCCTGGCCGGTGCTGCTGTTCACCAACGTGTGTATGGCCTGACAGGGAGGGCAGCGCATGACTTCCGCCTCCGCCAACCGGATCTCGATCACCCGCCGCACGTCGCGCTGGTCCGACGACGACGTCACCGTCGCCGAGGCGATGGACCTCTGGGGCTTCGCCGCCGGCGCGGCCAACGTGATCATGCAACTGTCCGCGCCCGGCGTCGGCTACGGCGTCGTGGAAAGCACCGTAGATTCGGGCAATCTGCTCAAACATCCGTGGAAACGGGCCCGCACCACCCTGAGCTACCTGGCGGTGGCCATCCTCGGCAACGCCGAGGACCGCGCCGCGTTCCGCGAGGCCGTCGACACCGCGCACCGACAGGTCCGTTCCGGGCCGGCAAGTCCCGTGCAGTACAACGCCTTCGACCGCGACCTGCAGATGTGGGTGGCGGCCTGTCTGTTCGTCGGCCTCGAGGATGTCTACCAACTGCTGCGTGGCGAGATGACCGAAGCTCAGGCCGAGCAGTTCTACCACTCCGCCGCCACACTGGGCACCACCCTGCAGGTCGACGAGCAACAGTGGCCTCCGGCACGGGCCGATTTCGACACCTATTGGGACACTGCCTGCGCGCAGGTGCAGATGGACGACGTGGTCCGGCAATACCTACATGACCTCGTGGACCTGCGGATGATCAACCCGTTGCTGCGCATACCGTTCCGGCCGCTGCTGAAATTCCTGACCACCGGATTCCTGGCGCCGGTGTTCCGGGACGCTGTGGGCTTCGGTTGGGGCCGCGGGCGGCAACGGTTGTTCGAATGGCTGTTTCTGGCCGTGGCGTTCGGCAATCGGTTCCTGCCCGTGTTCATCAGGCAGGGCGGCAGCTATCTGCTGCTCGCCGATGTGCGTCGGCGGGTGGCCGCCGACAAGGCGCTGATCTGATGCACCGGATTCACCGGATCCTGGGTCACAAGCTGAGCGTCGAACAGGTGCTCGAGACCTTGATGTGGCTGGCCCTGCCCTATCTGGTGATCGGGCTGGTCTGGACGTTCTTCCATCCCGAACAGGTGCAGCTGATTGAGTCGAGTCTGCTGACCAAATTCCCGGCCGGCGCCGACCTGGTGGCCTTCGGTCAGGTCACGCTGCTGTGGCCGGTGCTGCTATTGGGCGCCGAGGTGTGCGTCGCGATGTGAGCGCAGCAGGCGCGTGGCCACACCTGCCACATACAGCCACAGCACTGTTCCGACGACCCAGACCGGTACGTAGTTGAACGTCTCGGTCTGCGCCCCGGCATGGGAACCCAGGTAGGCGAGAACCGCCAGGATCGCGACCCCGATCGACGCCGACATCACCGCCCACACCCGATCTCCGATGCCGGCGAAATACCTTGCCAGCACGAAACATCCGCACGTCATGGCCAGGAAGCCCAGCCCGCCGGCCACGCCGTGAATCGTCGCCGACGTACTCATCTCCTCGCCCCCGGGACAGCCCGGCGGGAACCCGGCCCCCGGATCGGTCGGGTTCAGCCCCACCACGACACCGGCCAGCAGTCCGTACAGCCCCACACACACCGCCGCGATACGTCCCGACCGCATGCCGGCGGCCACCCGCCAGATACCGGCCCCGAACGCGATCAGCAACAGGCCACAGACGACGAAGTCGACCGACTGGATCCATCCCCAATCCCCAAGTGCCAACATCGAATTGGCGTGTCGGGTCAGCTCGAACCCAGGACGGGTGAATGCCAGCGTGTAGGAAATCGCGGTGAGCGACAGGCCACCCACCACGCCGGCGGCCAGCAGGGCCGAAGTGACCCGGGCATCTGCCGGGCGCGCGTCGGGAGTCACGGAAAGTCGACGCTACCGTTCCGGCCGCGACAACAGTTGGCTAGGGTCTTGCGTCGTGAAGGCTTGCCTCGTCCGCTGTGCAATCTTTGGCGCCGCCGCCGCGCTCACCGGATGCACGTCGGGAACCGTCGTCAACACCGACGATGCCGCCGCGCCCCCACCGACGAGCACCACGGCACCGGCGCCACAGTTCGGCACCGCAAACCTGGTCAACGCCGCCGAGTACGCCATCGAGGTCGACCGCCGCAAGGGCTATTACTTCAGCACCCCGAGCGGGCGCTGGCAGTGCGCGATCCTGCCCCGCGACCGCGCCGGATGCCAACCGGCCGGTGGCACCTCGACGATGAGCGTGACGGGCGCCCCCGAAACGGTGCCCGATGCCACCGGCGGGACCGCAGCGCCGAATGCCCTGGTTCTCGACCGGGATACCGACGCGCATTTCGCCAACCTCGCCCAGCCGGATTTCGCGCAGTCGGCCGCGGTTGCGCTGCCGTTCGGCAAGGTGCTCGCGGTGGCGGGTTTCCGCTGCAACGTCCAGGAGCAGTCCGGGGTGTCCTGCGTGCGGGAAGTGACGGGCCGAGGTTTCACGTTCTCCGCCGAGGGCTACACCCTGCACTACACAGACGTCCCCTAGCGATGGCAGATGATCAGGATCGGCACCTCGGGTTGGTCGTACGACCACTGGACCGGGGTACTCTATCCGCGGGGCACTCCGGCGAAGGCGAGACTGGCCCACTACGTCGATGAGTTCGACACCGTGGAACTCAACGGCAGCTTCTACCGCTGGCCCGCGGATACGACGTTCACCGGGTGGCGCGACCAGATGCCCGAAGGTTTCACCATGTCGGTCAAGGCGCAGCGCGGTCTGACGCATTACCGGAGACTGCGGTCGCCCGAGAGCTGGACGCCGCGGTTCGAGAAGTACTGGCAGCTGCTCGAACCGCACAACGAAGCATTGCTGGTCCAGCTTCATCCGGCCGTCGAGCGGGACGACGAGCTGCTCAGCGGTTTCCTCGCCCAACTCCCGCGCCCGATCCAGGTGGCGATGGAGCTGCGGCATCCCTCCTGGCACGAGCCTACGGTGTATGAGCTGTTGGAGAAGTACGGCGCAGCGTATGTCGTGATGAGCGGCCCCGGCTTGACCTGCCGGACCGTGGCCACCAGTGATCTGGTCTATGTCCGCATGCACGGCCCGGCCGACGACGGCCTGTACGCCGGCTGCTACTCCGACGACCAACTGTCGGAGTGGGCACAGCAGATCCGGCAGTGGGACCGCGACAACCACCGCGTCGTCGTGTATTTCAACAACGATCTCGGTGGTCACGCGGTGCGTAACGCCCGAAAGCTGAGGGCGTTGGTCTCGGGCGAGTAGGCTGGATCGACATGACAACGTCGTCCACAATTGCGATCGTCGGCGGTGGCCTGGCCGGAGCCAAGGCCGCTGAAGCACTGCGGGACAACGACTTTGATGGTCATGTTGTGCTGTTCGCCGCCGAGGACCACCTACCCTACGAGCGTCCGCCGCTGTCCAAGGAGTACCTGGCAGGCAAGAAGAAGCTCGACGATTTCACCACCGATCCGGCGGCGTGGTACCGCGACCACAACGTCGAACTACGGCTGGGAACCGAGGTCTCCGCCATCGACGCCGCCGACCACACGCTTGCGCTACCTGACGGCACGACCGTCGGCTACGACAAGCTGCTGCTGGCCACCGGGTCCGCCTCACGACGACCACCGATCCCGGGAGCCGACGCCGCGGGCGTGCACTATCTGCGCACCATCGACGACGCCGCGGCGCTGAGCGAGGCGCTGACCCCGGGGTCGTCCCTGGCGATCGTGGGGGCCGGATGGATCGGACTGGAGGTCGCCGCCGGTGCGCGCGGCCGCGACGTGAAGGTCACGGTGGTCGAGGCCGCACACCTGCCCCTGCTGGCCGCGCTGGGCGCCGAGGTCGGTGAGGTGTTCGCGCAACTGCACCGTGAAAACGGAGTCGACCTACGGCTGGACCAATCGGTGCAGGAGATCACCACGGACAACGGCACCGCCACGGGACTACGGCTCGGGGACGGCTCGACCGTCGCCGCGGACGCGGTCCTGATCGCCGTCGGCGCGGCACCGAACATCGGACTGGCCGAACAGGCGGGGCTGGCCATCGCAGACGGCGGCGTGCTCGTCGACGCGTCGCTGCGCAGCAGCGATCCCGACATCTACGCCGTCGGCGACATCGCGGCCGCGCAACATCCGTTCTTCGGCGTGCGAATCCGCACCGAGCACTGGGCAAACGCACTCAAGCAACCCGCGGTGGCGGTCGCCGGGATGCTGGGCAAATACACCGGGTCCGCCCCGGAATACACAGAGCTGCCCTATTTCTTCACCGATCAGTACGACCTCGGCATGGAATATGTCGGCCATGCACCCGAATATCAGCGCGTCGTTTTCCGCGGCGACGTTGCTGGGCGCGAATTCGTGGCGTTCTGGCTCGACGCCGACAACCGCGTCCTGGCGGGGATGAACGTCAATGTGTGGGATGTCCTTGACGACGTCAAGGCGCTGATCCGATCGGCCGAGCCGGTCGATCCCGACCGCATCGCCGACCCGGCGCAGCCGCTGCCGACCCGGTAGCTGCGGGCACCTCGCCCACTGGGTGGGCGAAAACCCTGCGGCGCAACAAGTTTCTCGCGCGGTCAGGGGTACGCGCTAACGTGCATGGAACACGTGCCCGGCGTCCACCCGTCCGCGTGCAAAAAGCGACGACGGCAGGAAGGTGAGCAACCGGTGAATGTCACGCCCGACGACCTGACCGGCACCGAGCAGGCGGTCCTGCTGGTACTGATGGCCGAGTCCCGTCCGGTGGCCAACGCCGAGCTGGAGCGGCTCGGGCCCAAACTCGACAAATCGAAGCGCGACCGGCTCAACCGGTTGGGCCTGATCGAGTCCACCGGAAGCCGGCCGCTCGTCCATGAACTGACCGACACCGGGTGGGCGCTGTGCCGATCCCTGTTCGGCGCCGACGCGCCGGCCAGATCCACCGGACAGGGCAAGGCCCTGTACACGCTTCTTGGTGCGCTGCACCGCTACTTCGAACACGCCGACCTCGTTCCCGCCGACGTGTTCCTGCCTGCCGAGGTGCCCGCCACGGCAGCCCCGCCGGCGCCCGGAGCCGGTCCCGAAATCCAGCTGCGTACCGCTTACGCCGGGCTGACCACCCGGCCCGGCGGCTGGGTGAGTCTGCTGCGGCTCCGTGAGGCCGTGCCCGGGCTGCCCCGTCCCACCGTCGACGCCGCGCTGATCAGCCTCTACCAGCAGCCTGGCGTCAGCCTGATCCCCGAGGAGAACCAGAAGGTGCTCACCCCCGCCGACCGCGAAGCCGCGGTGGAGATAGGCAACCAGGACAAGCACCTGATCGCGATCGAGTCCTGATGGAGTTACAGCATCGCGAAGCGCTCAGCGCGCTTCGCCTGACCTGGGCACCGACCGCCGACGATCTGTGGCATTCGCAGGGCGCGCTCCACGTACGCGGGCTGCACGACCGGCCGATGGCCGACGTGATGGCCGCCTTCGGCGATGCCGAACGCGAAACCGACTCCAGCCCGCTGGGTGTGGTGGTGCGGGGCCCGGCCGGATCGGGCAAGACCCACCTGCTCGGCCAGGTGCGCGAACAGGTGCAAACCGGCGGCGGCTACTTCTTCCTGGTCGAGCTGCTCGACGCGGCCAGTTTCTGGCAGTCCGCCCGGGCCGGGATCCTGGAGAGCCTGGGCCGGCCGGGCAGCGAGCGCGAGACCCAACTCAAAGACCTGCTGTGGGAACTGTCCTCGGTGGCCCACATCTCCCGGGCCAGCCGGCGGGCCGTGATCGGCGACGACGACCTGACGCCCGAGATCCTCAACGACTTCGTCAACGCGCTGCACAAGGTCCACCGCCACACCGTCAAACGCGCCCACCACACCCTGCGCGCCCTCGTGCTGCTCGGTGCCGGTGACCTCGAGTTGCAGGACATCGGCGAGGCCTTCCTGACCGGCAACGGCGAACGGGAGGCCTGGGGGCTGCCCGCACCGACGCTCACCGCGCAGGAATCGGTCCGCGACATCTCACGGCTGATCGCCCTGGCCGGGCCGTCGGTTTTGGCGCTCGACCAGATCGACACACTGCTGGCCCAGTCCACCGAACGCACCGACACGGCCGGTGCGGCCCCGAGCAACAACGACCTTGAGCACATCGCACACGGCCTCATGTCGGTCCGGCAGACCATGCGCCGCACCGTCGGTGTGGTGGCCTGCCTGCCCGCCGCGTGGGAAGCCATCCAGGACCGCGCCACCGCCACCGTGCAGGACAGGTTCCGCACCACCGCGCTGTTGCAGGGTCTGCCGACACCAGATGTCGGTCGCGCCATCCTCGAACGCCGGTTCACCGCCAGCTACGCCTCGATCGGGTTCACCGCGCCCTATCCGAGTTGGCCGATCCTGCCGGCAGCGTTCGACGAAGCCACCCAGTACACACCGCGTCAACTGCTCAAACGCGCCGACACCCACGTTCGCCGCTGCCTGGAACACGACATGATCGAGGAGCTCTCCAGCCTCACCGCCGAGGCGGTCGGCCCGCACGAGACCGGCTCGGGCGGCGCTGCCCAGGGCGACACCGGCGAACTGGACCGCCGCTTCGCCGACTACCGGCGCCGCGCCGTGACGGTCGCCGCGCTCGACCCCGACGGCGAGGACACCACCATGCCCGGCCTGCTGTCGGCGGCGCTCGACGCATGGATCACCGAACTAGGTGAGGCCGGGCAGGCGTTCCGTCCCGATCCGCTCCCGGGCCAACGGGTGGTGCTGCACGGGCGGCTTCGCCAGACTCTCGACGCCACCACCGACGACGAGCGGCACTGGGCATTCCGCGCCATCTCGTCCGGCAACGCCGTCGCAGTCCAGAACAGGATCCGAAAAGCCTGGGAAGCAACCGGTTTCAATCCAGACCGGCGCCAGCTTTTCCTGCTGCGCAACACCGCGTGGCCCAAGGGCGCCAAAACGACGGTGATGATCGCCGAGTTCGAGGCGGCCGGTGGCCGGGTGCTGCCCATGAGCGAGGACGACGTGCGCACCATGACCGCGCTGCGCGACCTCATCGACGACAACCACCCCGACCTACCCGATTGGCTGCGCCGCCGCCGCCCGGCCCACGGGATCGGCTGGCTGCGTGCCGCCCTCGGGGACATCGCGGGTGATCCTCCGCCACCGGCCCAGATCGACGTGGATGCCGAGCTCGCGACCGGGCCCATACGTGTGCAGCCGCCGGCGCCGGTCATCGAGCACTCACCGACCGCGGTGACCCTGGGCCTGGACAGCCCCGGCGGGCGCCCGGTGTCGGTCGATCTGGCCGCGCTGCGCAAGCACACCGCCATCTTCGCGGGCTCCGGTTCGGGGAAGACCGTGCTGATCCGGCGACTGGTCGAGGAGTGTGCGCTGCGGGGCGTCTCGTCGATCGTGCTCGACCCCAACAACGACCTGTCCCGGTTGGGTGCCCGCTGGCCCGAGAACCCGCCCGGGTGGACCCCGGCGGACGACGAGCGCGCCGACGTGTATTTCGACAATGCCGAGGTCGTGGTGTGGACTCCGCGCCGCTCGACAGGACGCCCGCTGTCGTTCCAGCCGCTACCGGACTTCGCCAGTGTCATCGACGACGACGACGAGTTCGCCGACGCCGTCGAATCTGCCGTCGCTGCGCTCGAACCCCGCGCCCTGATCGTCGGGACCACGGCCAAGGCCGAGCGGTCCCGCGCGGTGTTGCGCGAGGCGCTGCGGTACTACGGGGCGAGGCCCTCGACCAGCCTGGACGGCTTCATCGATCTGCTCGCCGACCTGCCCACCGAGGTCAGCGCACTGGGTGGGGCGAACAAGCTGGCCGCCGAGTTGGCCCAGAACCTGCGCGCGGCGACGGTCAACGATCCGTTGTTCGGCGGCGCCGGCGCCGCCGCCGACCCCGGAGTGTTGTTGACACCGTCGCCGGGCTACCGGGCTCGGGTGTCGGTGATCAACATGGCCGGCCTGACCAGCGACCAGCAGCGTGAAGGATTCGTCAATCAGTTGCAGATGGCGCTGTTCGCCTGGATCAAACGCAACCCGGCCGGTGACCGGCCGTTGGGCGGATTGCTGGTGATGGACGAGGCGCAGAACTTCGCCCCGTCCAGCCATACAACCGCGTCGACACACAGCACCCTGGCGCTGTCGTCGCAGGCCCGGAAGTACGGGCTCGGGTTGGTGTTCGCCACGCAATCCCCGCGCGGTCTGCACAACCACATCCCGGGCAATGCCACCACGCAGTTCTACGGTCTGCTGAACTCCCCCGCCCAGATCGCGGTGGCCCGGGAGATGGCGCGGGTGAAGGGCGGTCACGTGCCCGACATCAGCAAGCTGCGTTCAGGCCAGTTCTATCTGGCGTTGGAAGGCAATGCCTTTCACAAGATCCAGACTCCCTGGTGCCTGTCCTACCATCCGCCAAGCCCGCCGACCACCGACGAGGTGCTGGCGCTGGCCGCTCAGAGCAGGGTCGCGCTGCCGTCGGCGTGAACCTGCACCTTCGCCCCGGCGATGTCGGAAGACATGGTCGCCGCCGCTTGTGACTCGTCGACGATCCGGGCCAGCGTACGTCCGTCATCGGGGGTACGCACCGCCAGGAAGGCGCGCTCCGCGGTGCCGTCGCGACCGACCGGCGTGGTCCACGATTCCACCGTGCCGGTGCCGGTGAAGTCCACCTGCAGTGCCCGGGTGGGCTCGGCGTCGACCTCGGACTGCACGTCCTGCCAACGGAATTCGTGGGTCGGCGGCTCGGTGCCGTACACGCCGAAGCTGTGCTTGGTGAGGTAACCGCCGTTGGCGGTGATCAGCCCGCGCGTGCCGGGATTCGCCACGAGTTTCTCGGCCATGGTGGCGATCGAATGGGACACGTAGTTGTTCCACGGCCCGCCTGCGAAGGTCAGCCCGCCGGTGACCGTCAACGGCCGGGCCGGATCGGCCAGCGGTAGACCGATTTCGGCGGCGGCCACCTGCACCGCCGACGGGAAGCAGGAGTACACGTCGATGAAATCGACCTCGTCGACGTCCACCCCGGCCAGTTCGAGGACGCGCCGTCCGGCGATCCGGATGGCCGGTGACCGGTAGAGCTCGTCCCGCTCGCCGATCGCGTAGGTGTCGTGCGAATCCGTCCCGGCATACGGGAAAACCCAACGGTCGGTCGGGATCTGGAGATACGTGGCCTTCTCGACGGTGGTCAGGATCAGCACCGCACCCTGGTTGACCATGTTGTTCGAGTTCATCAACTTGGTGTAGGGCCAGCTGATCATCCGGTTGTCCGGGCCCGGCTGCCAGATCTGCTCGGCAGGCACCGACTCCCTGCTCCAGGCGTGCGGGTTGTCGGCCGCCACCGCACTGAACTGAGACCACAGCTCGCCGATCCGCCTGCGGTGCTCATCGCTGGTCTCACCCGCCGCGATCCGCAGCGCCTGCTCGAACATCGGATACACGTAGGCCGGTCGGTCCAGATTGATCCGGAGTTCGGCCTCACCGGCCATCGGCACGCCCTCGTGCGCGCCCGGCGCCTCCGGCACCGATTCGTCCTGACGGGTCCAGTCCGGCTTGGTCCCGAGCTTGCGCAGCCGGCTGCGGGTGCGCCAGGTCTCGGCGCCCGCGATCAGCACCACCTCTGCCCGTCCGCCCTGTAGGTCCAGACAGGCCTCGTTCACCAACGACTGCGGGACGTTGCCGCCCACCCCCGTATAGCGGGTCGCCGCCTTGTCGGCCCGGATGCGTTGCGCCAAGAGCAAACCCGGATCCCGGTAGTGCCAAGACAGCAGGTTCACGATCCGCACCGAGTCGACAACCTCCAGCACCCGCGGATCTGCGGCCTCCCGGGCGGCCGCGACCATCAGATCGACCGGCTCGACATCCGGGTTCTCCTCCCGCTGGTTGACCTGGCCGTAACCGACGAGGACCGGAGTGCGTGGGTCGAGGGCGCTGGGGACGGGCATGCCCTCGAACCTAGCCGACGCGAACGCGACCGCGTCGTCGGTGTACTTCGCGCGGCGTTGGTTGAGCGGTACGAATTCGGGTACCCGGAACGCGCGCACCATTCACCGACAACCGCCACTATGGGGACATGAGCGACGCGACTGGATCACCGGCACTCACCGACACCGACCTCGAGCAGCTCAACGCCTACTGGCGGGCGGCGAACTACCTGTCCGTCGGCCAGATCTATCTCCTGGACAACCCTCTGCTCGACGAGCCGCTGGCCGCCGAACACGTCAAGCCGCGACTGCTGGGCCACTGGGGCACCACCCCGGGGCTGAACCTGCTGTACGCCCATCTCAACCGGATCATCCGGGAACGCGACGCGAACATCATCTACGTCACCGGGCCCGGTCACGGCGGCCCGGGGCTGGTGGCCAACGCCTACCTGGAAGGCACCTACAGCGAGGTCTACTCCGCAATCGGGCAGGACACCGACGGCCTGCGGAAACTGTTCCGCCAGTTCTCGTTTCCCGGTGGGATACCCAGTCACGTGGCCGCGGAGACACCCGGCTCGATCCACGAGGGTGGCGAGCTCGGCTACGCCCTGGTCCACGCCTACGGGGCCGCGTTCGACAATCCCGACCTGGTGGTGGCGTGCGTGGTCGGCGACGGCGAAGCCGAAACCGGACCGCTGGCCGCCAGCTGGCATTCGAACAAGTTCCTCAACCCGGTCGTCGACGGCGCGGTGTTGCCGATCCTGCATCTCAACGGCTACAAGATCGCCAATCCCACAGTGCTGTCCCGGATTCCGCAAGAAGAACTCGAATCACTGTTGTACGGCTACGGATATCGGCCCATCACCGTCGCCGGGGACGACCCGGCCAACGTGCACCAGCAGTTGGCCGCGGCCATGGACGAGGCGTTCGACCAGATCGCCGCGATCCAACGCGCGGCCCGCCTCGACGGGGAGGCAGGCCGCCCACTGTGGCCGATGATCATCCTGCGCACCCCCAAGGGCTGGACGGGCCCGCATGAGGTGGACGGCAAACTGGTCGAGGGCACCTGGCGCTCGCATCAGGTGCCGCTGTCGGAAACCCGGACCAACCCGTCGCACATGGCACAGCTCGAGACCTGGCTGCGCAGCTACCGGCCCGACGAACTGTTCGATGCCGACGGCGCGCTGCGGCCCGATCTCCGGGCCCTCGCCCCCTCGGGCACCCGGCGGATGAGCGCCAACCCGCACGCCAACGGCGGGCTGCTGCTGCGTGACCTCGACCTGCCCGACTTCACCGACTACGCGGTCACCGTGGACAGCCCCGCCACGGGCACCGCGGAGGCCACCCGGGTACTCGGCACATTCCTGCGTGATGTCATCGCAGGCAATCCGGACCGCTTCCGGCTGATGGGTCCCGACGAGACCGCCTCCAACCGGCTGGCCGCGGTGTTCGAGAAGACCGACAAGGCATGGCAGGCCGAGACACTGCCCGTGGACGAGAACCTGGCCCCCGACGGCCGGGTGATGGAGGTGCTGTCCGAACACCTCTGCCAGGGCTGGCTGGAGGGCTACCTCCTCACCGGGCGGCACGGGCTGTTCAACTGCTACGAGGCCTTCGTCCACATCGTCGACTCGATGCTCAACCAGCACGCCAAGTGGCTGTTCAACAGTTCGCATCTACCGTGGCGCCGACCGATCGCATCCCTGAACTATCTGCTGACGTCCCATGTGTGGCGCCAGGACCACAACGGGGCGTCGCACCAGGATCCGGGTTTCATCGACCATGTCGCCAACAAACGTCCCGAGGTCGTACGCGTCTACCTGCCGCCGGACGCCAACACCCTGCTCTCGGTGGCCGACCATTGCCTGCGCAGCCGCCAGTACGTGAACGTCATCGTGGCGGGCAAGCAACCGGCCCTGACCTACCTGACGATGGACGAGGCCGTCGCGCACTGCACCCGCGGTCTGGGGATCTGGGAGTGGGCGAGCAACACGACCGGAGAACCGGATGTGGTGCTGGCCTGCGCCGGCGACATCCCGACCCTGGAGACCCTGGCCGCCGCCGACATCCTGCGCCGCCGCCTCCCCGAGGTGAAGGTCCGGGTGGTCAACGTCGTCGACATCATGCGGCTGCAACCCGAGTCCGAACATCCCCACGGCCTGTCCGATCGCGAGTTCGATTCGATCTTCACCACGGACAAACCGATCATCTTCGCCTATCACGGCTACCCGTGGCTGATCCACCGGTTGGCCTACCGCCACACCAACCACGACCAGCTCCATGTCCGCGGGTTCAAGGAGCGGGGCACCACCACGACGCCGTTCGACATGGTGATGCTGAACGACCTCGACCGGTTCCACCTGGTCATGGACGTGATCGACCGGGTCGGGGGCCTGGCGGTCAAGGCGGCCGGGTTGCGCCAGGAAATGGTCGACGCCCGACTGGCCGCCCGCAGCTACACCCGCGAGCACGGCGAGGACGACCCGGCGATCTCGAACTGGACCTGGACCGCGGACTGATCAACCCGGTGTGACCTGGGTAATTGCGCCGCGCCGGTACGATTGCCACGTTATGTCTGATCAGAGCGCCGTGGCCGCGCACCCACATCCGCTGGTGGCCCAGCTCTCTGCGTTACATCACTTCCGCATCTATGCCGACATCGGCATCGTCGTCGTCATCCTCACGGTGACCAACCTGATCGCGCACTTCACCACCCCGTGGGCCAGTATCGCGACGGTCCCGGCCGCTGCGGTGGTCCTGTTGATCCTGGTGCGGGCCCGTGGACTGGGCTGGACCGAGCTGGGCCTGGGCCGCGAGCACTGGCGCGCGGGCGTCGGGTACGCGCTGGGCGCCGTCGCGCTCGTGGTGTCGGTGATCGCCATCGGGGCGGCGCTGCCGTGGACCCGGCCGATGTTCATGAACGACAACTACGCCACCGTCTCCGGCGCGCTTCTGGCGTCGATGGTGATCATCCCGCTGCAGACCGTGATCCCCGAGGAACTGGCGTTTCGCGGTGTGCTGCACGGAGCCCTCAACCGGGCCTGGGGTTTTCGTGGCGTGGCCGCGGGCGGTTCGCTGTTGTTCGGTCTGTGGCACATCGCCAGTTCGCTGGGGCTGACGAGCGAGAACGTCGGCTTCACCCGACTGTTCGGCGGCGGTGTGTTCGGCATGATCGCCGGTGTCGTGCTCGCCGTGATCGCCACCGGCGTCGCCGGCTTCGTGTTCACCTGGCTGCGCCGACGCAGCGGCAGCCTGATCGCGCCGATCGCCCTGCACTGGTCGCTCAACGGTGTCGGCGCACTGGCCGCCGCGCTCGTGTGGCACCTGTCGACCTAACTGCCGGCGCGTCTCCGCGCCCTGAACTCCCGGTTCTTCAGCATGTTCCCGCAGCTGGACATGTCACACCAGGTACCGCCGTGATTGCGGGACCGGTCATAGAACGCCCACGTGCATTCGTCGTTCCCACATGCCTTCAGGCGGGCCCAGGTACCGTCCCGCTGCGCGTCACGCATCACCAGCAGCAGCTCTAGCAGCCGCTCGCCCACATTCTCGCCTGCGGCTGACAACTGCACCTGCCCGTCGGGGGCCAGGTCGACCTTCGCGGTCGAGGCGTCGGTGAGTGCGTTCAGTACCGCGAGGTGACCGGCCGGCGGGGCCGGGCCGCCGCTGTGCTGGATCAGCAGTGCACGCAACGCCTCGCGCACCGCGCGTACCAGGTCGAGCTCGGCTTCCGTCGGGCTGGCTCCGGCAGCGAGCAACCCGTTGGCGGCCAGCCACGGCGCTGCGTCGTCGGGATGGGCGAGGCGATCTGTTCCGGCGGGCAGTTCGATCGTGTTGACCAAGGCCTGGATCCGGGCCAGCGGCCCGGGCGCGGGTTTGGTCTCGGTGTCGCCGGCCCACCTCGTCGTCATGACACCAGCGTACCGCCGTGACCGCTAAATTGGTTTGACTAGTCATTCATGACCGGCGTACGGTCCTAGGTAGTCATGATCAACGGACTCGGGCACCACGGAAACTACGAGGTATCGCCATGAACGACAACCGAATTTCTGCGACACCGGCGCTCACACCCCGTCATGCACCCATCCCCCGCCGCCCGTCCTTCCGGGCCCGCCTGACCGCACGGATTCGATCCGGCCGCCTCGACGCCATGCTGGCAGTCGGCACCCCGACACCCCCGGGCAGCGCCATCGCGGCCCGCGCCGCACGACTCACGTCGATCACCGAGCGTGTTGCCATCGCCCGGGTGTTGCGCCGCTGCGTACACGAGAGCGCCAACGACACCGTCGTCTGGTCGTCACGAATACCGTTGCACCGAAAGAACATTGCTGCAGCCGAGATGACGATCGATGCCATCACGCTTCGGCTGCATTCGCCGCTGCCGGTCAATGCGCGCGGGATGGCCCGCCTCAACAGGGTGATCAACGACGGGCTCGGCCCCCTGTACGCCTACGGCCACGGCGATCTCGACGGCCGACTGGGCGCCGCACTCGCCGCGCTCTGATTGCCCCGACTACCCGCGGAGCACCGCCGCGCCCGCGATGCGGCCGGCACTCAGATCGGCCAGCGCCTCGTCGGCGCGGTCCAGGGCGTACTCGGGTGTGCTGACCGCCATCCGGTGCGCGCCGGCGAACGCCAGGAAATCGCGGGCATCGGCGCGGGTATTGGCGGTCACCGAGCGGATCTCCCGTTCCTGGAACAGGTGCCGTTGATAGTTCAAGGCCGGGATGTCGCTGAGGTGGATTCCCGCGATCGCCAGGACGCCGCCACGGTCCAGGGCCGCCAGCGCAGGCAACACCAGTTCCCCCACCGGGGCGAAGAGAATGGCGGCATCCAACGGCTCGGGCGGCATGTCGGTGCTGCCCTGCACCGACGACGCTCCCAGCGCCAGGGCGAGTTCGCGGGCCCGCTCGCCGCGGGTCATCACATGTACCCGGGCTCCCTGGGCCAACGCCACCTGCGCCGTCAGATGCGCACTGCCGCCAAAACCGTAGAGTCCCAGCCGCCCGCCCGGCGGCAGGTCGGTGCGCAGCAGGGCGCGATAGCCGATGATGCCGGCACACAGCAGAGGCGCGAGCTCGACGTCGGAGTATCCGGTCGGTAACCGCAACGCGAATGCCGCGGGGACCGTGGTGAATTCCGCATAGCCGCCGTCGGCATCCCAGCCGGTGTAGAGCGAGTACGGACAGAGATTCTCCCGCCCGCGCAGGCAGTAGACACATTGCCCGCAGGTGTGCCGCAGCCACGCCACACCAACCCGATCTCCGACCGCGAACCCGCCACCCGTATCGGCACCGACCGCGACGACTTCACCGACGACCTCATGCCCGGGGATCACCCGTGGCCGGTGTACGGCCAAATCCCCTTCGGCCACATGCAGATCGGTACGACACACCCCGCACGCCAGCACCTTGACGAGCAGTTCGTCAGGCCCGGGCTGCGGGGTGGACACGGTAACCCGTTGCAGCGGATGCGAACTCACCGGACCGGGAGTGACGACCTGCCAGGCCGTCATGGTCCCCGCGTCCATCATCGACGCCGAATCAGCTGCCCTTGCGCACGAGTCCGACGAGCCAGAGCAGAATCACCGATCCGAGGATGGCGGTGAAGAGGGTGAACCACCAGCCGCCGCCTCCGGTGTTGAGGAAGAAGCTGAGCAGGAATCCACCGATGAGCGCACCGACCACGCCGATGACGATGTTCATCAGAATGCCGGAGCCACCGCCCTTGACGATCTTGCCGGCGATCCAACCGGCGATCGCACCGATGATGATGTAGCCGATCCAGCCGACGCTGGTCAGCGTGGAGGAGCGAGCCAGGATTTCGGTTGCCGCCATTACATCCATTACAGGTCTCCTACCTGTCACTGGCTATGCCCAGCGGGCTCGCTGAGCCACACCCCAGATGTACCTCCCGAACGTAACAATTCGGTTGGCCAAATGGGAACGATCGGTGCTCGCCTGCTGGATTCCGGCGTTCCGCGTGCTCCGGGTCAGGCCGGGGGCTGCATCTCCGGCGGAGCGTTGGTGACCGGAACCGGCACGCCGACACCCGGATGCGCCGGGTCGGCCGGCGGTGGCGGCGCGTTGGGGTCAGGAGCGGCCGACGCCGGCGGCGTCCACGGCCGGATCGAGTTGGCCAGGGTCGCAGCGGCCGCCTTGTCCACCGGATGGCTCGCCGAGCCCAGCCAGACCACGAACCAGCGTTCCGGAGCCCGCTGCCCGCGGGGGGTGCCAGGGGCCGGCGGCGCGCCGACCACACCGGCCCAGATCTGGCCGTTGGGCTTGTTGGTGTCGGTGAATTTCACCTCGTAGTACGAGGCGACGCCGGTGAGCCCGTTGGCGTCGAGCGGCACGGTCTCCTGATTCACCCGGGTGCCGGGGAACGGCATGAAGAACTCACCCATATCGGAGGCCAACCGGACAGCCGCCTTCGCATTGTCGGCCTCGGCGCCCGCGAACAGCTTCAGGTCCAGACGGCCCAGCAGCACGCTGGTGTCGTTCGGCGGCTCAGGTGTGCCCTCCGGCGGAAGCTTGGTCAACAGCGCCTGCCCGTACGACAACTGGGTCGAGTCGGACACCTTCCATCCGCCGGGCACGACGTAGCTGAAGCCGCCGGCGGCGTTGTCCACCCGGCCGGGTTCCGGCGCGGGGGCCGGGGCGGGAGCGTTCGGGTCGGCCGGAGCGGGCGCCGGAGCGTTCGGATCCGCGGGGGCAGGCGCGGGAGCGGCCGGGGGCGGAACGGGTGCGTTGGGATCGACGGGAGCAGCCGGAGCCGGAGCCGGAGCTCCGGGCACAGCCGGGGCGGGCGCCCCCGGGGCGGGGGCCGGCGCGGGAGCAACCGGTGCCGGCGCGGGAGCACCGGGCACAGCCGGGGCAGGAGCCGGGGCCGGGGGCACCGGCTCGGGATCCGCATACGCCACCGCCGGCAGCGCAACGGCTGCGGCGGTCGCGCCGGTCATCGCAACCAGCGCCAGCTTCTTCGACAGACCTCTGCGCCGATGTGACATCGCATCCGACTCGTCCATGGGGAAGAAACTACCGTGTTACGGCCGTGACGCAAGTGTGAGTTGCTCTTAGAGTGCTCAAAATCGAGATTGCTGTTCACAGCGAATAACCAGGTAGACACCAACATAGTTGATTGCTGACGCGCGGGTGTGTCGGGCGCCACGCCGGAGCTGGCAACCCGCCCCCGACACTGCGCGCGCCGGACCCTCAACAGGTGATTCGGACCTGCGCATGCCCGCGTTACGCGGGCGAACAGCGAGTCACTTCCGGTGCCCCGCCGGGTGAACGGCGACCTCCTGCGCCTTCACCGAGAAATACACCGTGTCGCCGGGTGCCAGCCGTAGCTCGGCCGCCGACTCCGGGGTGATGTCGGCGGCCAGGCCGGGTGCCCCGTCAGGCTGCTCATCGGCCCGCACCCGGATGCCAGGCCCCCGGCTGTCGAGTTCGGCAACCGTCACCTCAACGGTGTTGCGCGGACTTCCGTGCGGTTCGTCGCGGTACACCGAGACCGACGCCGGCGAGAACAGGGCGACGGCCGGCGCGCCGGGTTGCACATCCGTTGCCGGCGACCCGTACCAGTTCGCCTGCCATGCGGTGGTCAGCACGCCGTCGCCGGCAGCCGTGCCGCCGATCAGGTTGACGCCGGCGAACCTCGCCGCAAAATGACTCTTCGGTGTAGCCAATACCTCTGCGACAGAACCGCTTTCAACGATGCGCCCATCCTCCACCACGAGCACCCGGTCGGCCAGCGTCAGGACATCGAGCAGGTCGTGGGTGATCAGCACCGCGCACCTGCCGCCAATGGCCAGCACACGACGCAGCACCTTGCGCATCGATGCCGCCACCGCCACGTCCAGACCCGCCAGCGGTTCGTCGAGCAGCAGAACCTCGGGGTCGGCGGCCAGTGCCCGGGCCAGTGCCACCCGCTGCGCCTGACCGCCCGACAGCCTGCGGGGTCGCCGGTCGGCCAGATCGACAGCGTCGACCTCGGACAACCACCGGCGGGCGCTGTCGGCGGCGGCACGGCGACCGGCCCGGTGCCCACTGCGCGCACCGAATGCCACGTTGGCCAGCACGCTCAGGTGTGGAAACAGCAGTGAGTCCTGCAGCAACAAGCCGACCCGGCGGGCGTGCGTCGGTATCTGCATGCCGGCCGAGGTATCGGTCAGTACCCGGTCCCCCACCCGCACGCTCCCGGCGTCGAGGCCGACCAGTCCGGCAATCGCGTGCAGTGTCGTCGACTTTCCCGCGCCGTTGGGGCCGAGTATCGCGAGCACCTCCCCTGCCGCCACGTCGAATTCCACGTCCAGCCCACGGTTTTCGACGACAGCACGCACGTGAAGCGTCATGTCCATCCGCCTGCCCGCAGCCGGCGACTGCCCAGCCCGACGACCACCACCGCGGCCACCGCCACCAACAGCACCGACAACGCCACGGCGGCGTCAGCGTCGCTCTCGCGCTGCAGATAGATCTCCAGCGGCAAGGTGCGGGTCACCCCCTGGCGAGACCCCGCGAACGTCAACGTGGCACCGAACTCGCCCAGGGAACGGGCGAACGCCAGGACAGCCCCGGAGACCAGGCCCGGCCCCAGCAGCGGCAGCGTCACCCTCCACCACACGGTCCCCGGCGACGCGCCCAGCGTCGCCGCCACGACCTCGAAATCGGCGCCGGCGGTGCGCGCGGCGCCTTCCAGTGAGATGACCAGGAACGGCAGCGAGACGAAGGTCTGCGCAAGCACCACTGCCACCGTCGTGAAAGCGATGTGCACCCCGGCAGCCTCCAGGTATCGGCCCACCAGCCCGAGCCGCCCGAACGCGTACAGCAGCGCGATGCCGCCGACCACCGGCGGCAGCACCAGCGGCAGCAGGATCAACGGTCGTACGATGCGGGTGACGGAACCTCCGCTGCGGGCCAGCACCAACGCCAACGGGACCCCGAACAGCACACACAACACCGTGCTGGCCAGCGACGTCTTCAGGCTGAGCGTCAACGCCGCCGTGGACGACGGACTGGAGATCAGCGACCCGAACTGCGGCCAGTCCACCTTTGCCACCATCGCCACCAGGGGCAGCACGACAAAGATCGCGCCCACCGCGGCAGGCACATAAATCCAGCGCGGAAGACGTGGTGAATTCGTCACGACACGGCCCTACCGACCACGTCGACACAGGTCGCAGCCCTGGGTCGGATCATCTCGGCAACCTTATGCGAGCCGTCCGTGGGCGCGCCGAGTTTCCTCACCTAGCTACTGTCCAGTAACATTGGCCGATGGTCGCCCCCGTCCGGTGCGGTGACCCCCAGGTACACGGAGGTACATCATGGCGGAGGTGCTGGTCACCGGCGGCGACACCGAACTCGGCCGGGCGATTGCGGCAGGTTTCCTCGATGCCGGCCACAACGTGATCATCGCCGGCGCCCGCCGCGAGGATCTGGAGTTGACGGCCAAGCAGCTCGACATCGCCTCGATCGTGTTCGACAACACCGATCCCGCCAGCGTCGAGACCGTCCGCGCACAGTTCCCCCACCACCTCGACACCCTGGTCAACGTCCCGGCCCCGCAGTTCGAGGCCAAGGATCCCCGCACCTTCACGCTGGCCGATCAGGCCACCGCCTGGCGCCACGCGCTGGATGCCACCGTGATCTCCGCCGTGCTGACCGTGCAGATCGTGGGCGACCAGTTGCGCTCGGGCGGTTCGATCGTCAACGTCGTGCCCGCCAGCCCGCGCGAAGGCAGCATCGAGGCCGCCGTCAAGGCCGCCCTCGGCGACTGGACCGCCGGTCAGGCCGCTTACTTCGGCACCCGCGGCATCACCGTCAACGCCATCGCTCCCGGCCTCTCGGCCGAGCCCGGCTACGACGGCCTCGGCGCCACGCCACCTTCGGTCGCCGACGAGTTCGCCCGTCTCGCAGTATTTTTGAGCACGCCGGCAGCTCGCCACATCACCGGGCAGACGATGCACGTCAGCCGCGGTTCGATGGCAACCCTGGGATAGCGCGCTAGGGTCGGAGAAGTGACAATCCGACTCGGACTCCAGATCCCCAACTTCTCCTACGGCACCGGCGTTTCCGAACTCTTCCCGACCGTCATCGCCCAGGCGCAGGAAGGCGAGGCCGCCGGCTTCGACTCCGTCTTCGTGATGGACCACTTCTACCAGCTCCCCGGCCTGGGCACCCCCGACCAGCCGATGTTGGAGGCCTACACCACGCTGGGCGCGCTGGCGACCGCGACGCAGAAGGTGCAGCTCGGCACCCTGGTCACCGGCAACACGTACCGCAACCCGACGCTACTGGCCAAGAACATCACCACCCTCGACGTGATCAGCCAGGGCCGCGCGATCCTCGGCATCGGGACCGGCTGGTTCGAGCTCGAACACGACAGTCTGGGCTTCGAATTCGGCACGTTCACCGAGCGGTTCAAGAAGCTCGACGAGGCCCTGCAAATCATCGTGCCGATGCTCGAGGGCAAGCGCGCGACCTTCAGCGGCACCTACTACCGGACCGAGGAGGCATTCGCCGAACCTCGCTTCCGCGACCACATTCCGCTGATGATCGGCGGCAGCGGCGAGAAGAAGACCATCCCGTTGGCGGCCCGGCACTTCGACCACCTCAACATCATCGCGAACTTCGACGAACTGCCCCGCAAGCTCGATGTGATCCGCCAGCAGTGCGAGCAGATCGACCGGGACCCGGCAACGCTGGAGACCAGCATGCTGGTGATTGCGTTGATCGGCGAGCACTTCACCGCCGATGCCATCCCACCCGACTTCCAGCAACGCGCCGTGTTCGGCAGCGCCGAGCAGATTGCCGAACAGCTGAAGACCAAGCTCTTCGACACGGGGGTGGACGGAGTCATCCTCAGTCCGGTGACCATGGGCGGCTACGTGCCCGGCGGCATCACCGAGGTCGCCGACGCATTGAAACCCCTGATATCCGGGTAAACATTCGGTTCGGTTGCCCATCTCACCGCACAGGTCGGAATGGCGCCGACTAACCTAACGGTTATTACGAGTGGCAAACACGTTCGCGAGGAGCAGCAATGAGCCATCCCGGAGCTACGGCATCGGATCGGCATAAGGTAGTCATCATCGGATCGGGTTTCGGCGGTCTGACCGCCGCCAAGACCCTCAAACGTGCCGACGTCGACGTCAAGCTGATCGCCCGCACCACGCACCACCTGTTCCAGCCGCTGCTGTACCAGGTGGCCACCGGCATCATCTCCGAGGGCGAGATCGCCCCCGCCACCCGCGTGATCCTGCGTAAGCAGAAGAACGCCCAGGTGCTGTTGGGCGACGTGACCCACATCGATCTGGAGAACCAGACGGTCGATTCAGTGCTGTTGGGGCACACGTATTCCACCCCCTACGACAGCCTCATCATCGCCGCAGGCGCCGGACAGTCCTACTTCGGCAACGACCACTTCGCCGAGTTCGCTCCCGGCATGAAGTCGATCGACGATGCGCTGGAGCTGCGCGGCCGCATTCTCGGTGCGTTCGAGCAGGCCGAGCGCTCCAGCGACCCGGTTCGCCGGGCCAAGCTACTTACCTTCACGGTGGTGGGCGCGGGCCCGACGGGCGTGGAGATGGCCGGGCAGATCGCCGAATTGGCTGATCAGACCCTGCGAGGCAGCTTCCGCCACATCGATCCGACCGAGGCCCGGGTGATCCTGCTCGACGCCGCACCGGCGGTGCTGCCGCCGATGGGCCCGAAGCTCGGCAAGCGGGCCCAGGAACGGCTCGAGAAGATGGGCGTCGAGGTTCAGCTCGGTGCCATGGTGACCGACGTCGACCGCAACGGACTGACGGTCAAGGACTCTGACGGAACCCTGCGACGTATCGAATCGGCCTGCAAGGTGTGGTCGGCTGGTGTGTCGGCCAGCCCGCTCGGTAAGGACCTGGCCGAACAGTCCGGGGTTGAGCTGGATCGGGCCGGCCGGGTCAAGGTGGAGCCGGATCTGACGCTTCCTGGCCATCCCAATGTCTTCGTGGTCGGCGACATGGCCGCGATGGAGGGTGTGCCCGGCGTCGCCCAGGGCGCGATCCAGGGCGGCCGTTACGCCGCCAAGCTGATCAAGCGCGAGGTCGCGGGCACCAGCCCGAAGATCCGGGCCCCGTTCGAGTACTTCGACAAGGGCTCGATGGCGACGGTGTCGCGATTCTCGGCAGTGGCCAAGGTCGGCCCGGTCGAGTTCTCCGGGTTCTTCGCCTGGGTGTGCTGGCTGGTACTGCACCTGGTGTACATCGTCGGGTTCAAGAGCCGTCTGGTGACGGTGCTGTCGTGGGGTGTGACCTTCCTGAGCACCAAGCGCGGGCAACTCACCATCACCGAACAGCAGGCGTACGCCCGCACCAGGATCGAGGAACTCGAAGAGATCGCCGCCTCGGTCCAGGAGACCGAGAAGGCCGCGTCTTAGGGCCCTGGCACCTCAGGGGGCAGCCGGTCACCTTGCCAGGTGGCCAGGCTGCCACCGGCGGCCAGCGCCAGCAAGGTGCCGTGCGCCTCGAACACGGGTTCCGGATAACGCAATTCGCTGATGCACGCCCGAGGGGCGGCCAGCACGTCATCACCCACCGCGCCGCAACCGAGTTCGATCCGATGCCGCAGTAGCGGCACGGAGCCGACGTCGACATGCATCGCCGACGACCAGTTACCTTCCCGCTCACCGGATCTGCCGATCTGGACCCGTTCGCGAATCCGCACCTGGGCCGCATCGTCCAGCCGTAGTCGCGTAGTGGTGCGATGCGCCGAACCTCCCGCAACGACGGTCGGCTGCGGATCGAGATCCAACTGCCCGGCGACCTCGAGTTCCCAGTGCGCAGCCGACCGCAACGTGGCGGCACCGGGCAGCACCATGGTTGCCGCCGCGGTGCGAATCCGCAGCCGCGCACCGGGTTCCACCACCACCCGCACCGTGACGGTATCGCCGCCGAGTGGGGTGGCGGCCGTAGATACCAGGTGCACCGTGTCCGCTTCGGTGCACCGGCCGGCCAGCCCGCCACTGGCCTCGATCCGCGGCAACCGCCCCGGCGAGGCCGTGATGGCAACTTCGGAGTGCATCACGACGACGGAGCCTGCGCGACCTTCAACTGTTCACGCACCCAGGCCAGCACCGGGCCCGCGGATGGATCCTCGGTCAGTGAGATGAGCGCCGTCGGGCGGTCTGCTCGCACCTTGGCCGCATCGCGGCGCATCACGTCCAGATCAGCACCCACCATCGGGGCCAGGTCGGTCTTGTTGACCACCAACAGGTCCGAGTACGTCACGCCGGGGCCGCCCTTCCGCGGCACCTTGTCTCCCCCGGCCACGTCGATCACGAAGATCTGCACGTCCACCAGTCCTGACGAGAACGTCGCGGTGAGGTTGTCGCCACCGGATTCGACGAGGATGAGATCCAGCGCGGAGTTGGCCTCGATCAGATCGTCGATCGCATCCAGATTGGCGGTGATGTCATCGCGGATCGCGGTGTGCGGACATCCCCCGGTCTGCACCGCGGCGATCCGCTCGTCGGGCAGCACCGCATGCCGGCGCAAGAAGTCGGCGTCCTCGGTGGTGTAGATGTCGTTGGTCAACACCGCGAGCGACAGCTCGTCGCGCAACTGCCGGCACAACGCCGCCACCAGAGCGGTCTTTCCCGATCCCACCGGGCCGCCGACACCGATGCGCAACGGCTCACCGGGTTGGCGGACCCGCTTGGGCCGGTCTACGTGGGCGTGGGGTTCGCCGTCGAGGAAATGCGGTGGCATGGTGGACCTTTCGAGATGACATAACAGAATTACGAGACGAACAGCGGCCGGTCGCGTTCGGTGTGGCGTTGGGCCAGCACGTCGAGCAACGGGTCGGAAAGATCGGCCAAACCGGTGGCCGCCTCGGCCGCCACCTCGTCGCACAACCCGGACAGCTCGAAGGTCAGGGCCGCGACATCGGCGGGATCCAAGGCGAGCAACCGCTGCGCGGCGGTCGCCGAACCGGTCATCGTGGTGTACACCACCGACAGGGCGGTCTGGTCCGGATCCAGTGCTGCCGCCGCCCCGACCGCACCGGCGGCCACCGGCAGATGTGGCCGGGTTCCGAGTGTGTCCCACGGCTGCTGCGGCCAGACCCGCCGAGCCAGCCGGACCAGTCCGCGCCCCTGGGCGCGGGAGGCCTCCCGCGCCGCCGGAGCCGGGGTACGGGCGTCGGTTTCGGCGTCGGCGGCCCCGGCGTCCAGAGCACCGGTGTGCACCGCCACCGCCAGCGAGGCTGCGACCACCCCGTTGGTACGGATGCGCCGGACCAGGTAGGCGCGCAACGTTGCGACGTCGGTGAGCAGACCGCTGGTGACCGCCTCCTCGACGCCGCCGGAATGCACGTGGCCACCGGTCGGCAAGCGTGAATCGGCCAGGGTCAGAAGCGTTGCCAGGCTGCTCATCTATCGGCCACTCATCTAGAACAGGAAATATCGTTGAGCCATGGGCAGTTCGACCGCGGGCTGCTCCTGCCACACCTGCCCGTCGATCCGCACGGTGAAGGTGTCCGGATCGACCTCGATGCGGGGCATCGCATCGTTGAGGGGTAGGTCTGCCTTGCCCCGACCCCGGACGTTCCTTACCGGAACCAGCCTGCGCCGCAGACCGAGTCGGGCGGCAAGGTCGTCTTCGATGGCCGTAGGCGACACGAAATGCACAGCCAATCCGGCCGCGACGGTGGGATGGGCGCCGAACATGGGCCGCGGCAGCACCGGTTGCGGGGTGGGAATAGAGGCGTTGGCATCGCCCATCGCCGCCCAGGCGATCATGCCGCCCTTGAGCACCGCGTGCGGCCGCACTCCGAAGAACGCGGGTTCCCACAACACCAGGTCGGCGAGCTTGCCGACCTCGATAGACCCGAGTTCGTGGTCTATGCCGTGCGTAATAGCCGGGCAAATAGTGTATTTCGCGACGTACCGGCGTACCCGGTAGTTGTCGTTGCCTTTGGCGCCGGCGGTGTCGCCTTCAAGCGCACCGCGCCGCTTCTTCATTACATGGGCGGTCTGCCAGGTCCGCATCACCACCTCACCGATACGACCCATGGCCTGGCTGTCGCTGCCGATCATCGAGATGGCCCCGATGTCGTGCAGCAGGTCTTCCGCGGCGATGGTCGACGGCCGAATCCGGCTCTCGGCGAACGCCAAATCCTCAGGGACGGCTGAATTGAGGTGATGACACACCATCAACATGTCGAGGTGCTCATCGAGGGTGTTGACGGTGTGCGGCCGCGTCGGGTTGGTGGAGCTGGGCATGACGTTCGGATGGCTGGCCACCGTGATGATGTCGGGCGCGTGACCGCCGCCGGCTCCCTCGGTGTGGTATGCGTGGATGGCCCGGCCATTGATGGCCGCCAAAGTGTCCTCCACGAAACCCATTTCGTTGAGGGTGTCCGAGTGCAGAGCCACCTGCACGTCCGCCTCCTCGGCCACCCGCAAACACGCGTCGATGGCGGCCGGGGTGGTGCCCCAGTCCTCATGCAACTTGAATCCAGCTGCACCACCGCGCAATTGCTCCCACATGGAGGCCGGGTTGATGGTGTTTCCCTTGCCCAGCAACAGGATGTTCATCGGCCAGCCGTCGAGTGCCTGCAGCATGCGCCCCAGGTGCCAGGCGCCGGGCGTCACGGTGGTGGCTTTACTACCCTCCGCCGGCCCGGTGCCACCGCCGATCAGGGTGGTGATACCGCCGCCGATCGCCTCCTCCATCAGCTGTGGACAGATGAAGTGGACGTGACAGTCGATGCCACCGGCCGTCACGATCCGGCCGTTGCCAGCGATGATCTCGGTGGAAGGCCCGACCACCAGATCGGGATGTACACCGGACATGATGTCGGGGTTGCCGGCCTTACCGATCCCCACGATGCGTCCGTCGCGGATGCCGATGTCGGCCTTGATGATTCCCCAGTGGTCGATGATCACCGCACCGGTGATGACGGTGTCGGGTGCGCCGTCGGCGCGGGTCGCCCTCGACTGTCCCATCGACTCGCGCAGCACCTTGCCGCCGCCAAACACCGCCTCGTCGCCGGCGCGTTCGGGTCCGCCACTGCGGTCCTCGGTGATCTCGACGAACAGGTCGGTGTCGGCCAGCCGGATCCGGTCACCGGCGGTGGGGCCGAACAGAGCGGCGTACCGCGTCCGGGACAACGACGTCACGATGCATCCAACTTTCCGGGTGGGGTCAGTGACAGTCCGTACACCTCGCGGGTGCCGCCCAGCGGCACCAATGAAACCCGCTGGGCCACACCGGGTTCGAAGCGAACCGCAGTCCCGGCCGGGATGTCGAGACGGTGCCCGCGGGCGGCGGACCGGTCGAAGTCCAACGCGCCGTTGGCCTGCGGCAGGTGGACATGGCTGCCGACCTGCACCGGACGGTCACCGGTGTTGACCACGTCGAGGATCAGCCGCGGCGCACCGGCATTGAGCGCGATGTCGCCGTCGCCGAACACGATCTCCCCTGGCACGATCGATGCACGATCCGCCTTCGGCTTCTCGCTGGCCATCGATCAGGCGATCGGATGATGGACGGTGACCAGCTTGGTGCCGTCGGGGAAAGTGGCCTCCACCTGGACGTCGTCCAGCATCTCGGGCACACCCTCCATGACCTCCCCGCGGGTGAGTACTTCGCGTCCGCTCACCATCAACTCGGCGACCGTGCGGCCGTCACGCGCGCCTTCCAGCAGATGATCGGTGATCACCGCGACGGCCTCGGGATGGTTGAGCAGCAGGCCGCGAGCCTGTCTGCGCCGCGCCAGATCTGCGGCATACGAGATGAGCAGGCGGTCCTGCTCATGCGGGGTCAAACGCATAGTGCGCGATATTGCCATGGCGAGCGGGTTTCGGCAGCGCTCGCTCGGCCTGCACGACCGGCGCCGGAAGCGCTACTCCGCGATGTTCTGCAGTCGCACCTGCCCGCGCGCCACGAGCTTGTCGTTGTCGTCGGTGATCGTGATCAGCCAGAGCTGCTGTCGGCGGCCTCGGTGGATCGGGGTGGAAACCGCTGTGACGGTGCCGGATCCGATGGCGCGCAGGAAATCGGTGTTGTTGTTGACCCCGACCACGGTGCCGCCGCCGTTCTCCGACAGCCAGATGTGGCCCGAGACGCTGGCCAGACTTTCGACGATCGAGCAGTACACGCCGCCGTGGACGATGCCCCAGGGCTGCAGCAGCTTGTCGTGAATCGTGAGCTGCGCGCGGCCGCCGTCGGGGGTGAGCTCGAGGTAGGTCAGGCCCAGTTCGGTGTCGAAGCCTTTGCCCAGACCTTCGGGGATTTCAGTGGTCACAGTCCTCGTGTCTACACGGGGTATTGAGATAAAGATGCGGGCGGGTCCCGCGTGTAAAACGCGGGACCCGCCCTCGAGCGGACCGGGGGTCTCTGCAGCCCTCAGGACTCCGGCGCGGTCCGTTAGTCTCGTATCTACATACTAGGCAAGGCTATCCTAATTAAGCAAGACCTTCCCCGCCCGGCCACTACCGCGGACCGGCAGACCGAAGCCGACCAGGGCATCGAGGACCGCCTGCCCGCGCCGCATGCTGACAACCTCACTCGTGCCGGCGAGCAGCGGGACCTGCGTGGCCGCGCCCACCACCGCCGCGCCCACCATGTGCCACATGGCCGCGACGGACATCGCGCCGTCACTGATGTCCACCAGTCGGATGAACAAGGGTTCGAGCGCGCGATGACTGCGATGAGCCACCCAGGTGGTCAGCGCCGCCTCACTGGGCAGCGCGACGATCCCGTCACGGCAGGCACTGGCGAACCGGGCCCGGCCGCAGCAATGGGGATCCTCCGGCAGACCGCGCAGGATCGGATCGACGACGCCGACCCAGTCGATCGCCCCTTCAGAGTCGACATGGACCCACAGGTTCTCCAAGCCGGTGTCCCAGGCGCGTCCCTCCAGAACCAGCAGCGGCACGACCCGGCCGATCACCACATGAATGAACGTGGCGGCCAACTGCTGGGCGACCGCGGCCCGGTTACCGGTCTCGGCCATCGCGGCATCGAACATGCCCTGCAACCGGTCGGCGGACAACGCCTCGGTCAGTGGCCACCACCGCCGCCGCGAGAGGTCACCCACCACGGCCACGCCGTAGACCCGCGGACACTCCGGATACAGCTCACGTAAACGCCGACTCGACTCGTGCAGCGGCAGCGTCCGCTCGATGGCCATACCCGCGATCAGCGGATCTTCGATCAAGACCGTCATGTCACCTCCGAAGGCTCCAGTTTGACTTAGGTTAGCCTTACTATAGTCACGTGAAGGATGAGAGCTACCCCCTGTGACTCGATTCACAACAGACCCCGGATATGGCGCTGACCTTGCGCTAACCCGACGTAGAACGCAGTCCGGGGTCCGACCTCGGATGCATACGACGCGCGGTAGTAAATGCGTAGTACGCTGGCTTTACTGCTCAGGAGAGTGAACGGAACATGGCCAAATTGACGCGTCTCGGGGAGCTTGAGCGCGAGGTGATGGATCACTTGTGGTCCGCACCCGAACCCCAAACAGTGCGCCAAGTCCATGAGGCGCTGGCCGCCCGCCGCGACTTGGCCTACACCACGATCATGACCGTGCTGCAACGACTGGCGAAGAAGAACCTCGTCGTGCAGCACCGTGATGACCGGGCGCACCGCTATGCGCCCACGCACGGCCGCGACGAGCTGGTCGCCGGCCTGATGGTCGACGCCCTCGACCAGGCCGCGGACTCCGGCAGCCGGCAGGCCGCGCTGGTTCATTTCGTGGAGCGAGTCGGCGTCGACGAGGCCCGGGCATTGCGTCGGGCACTCGCTGAACTGGAGAGCAAGCACCAGCTGCCCCCACCGGCTGGCAATTCGGGCCCCGCCTGAGAGAGACTTACGGCGTGTCCGCGCTGGCCTTCACTCTCGTCGCGCTGGCCCTCGTCGGGCCGGTACCGGCGGTGCTGGCGCGTGCGGCCTGGCCACTGCGCGCCCCGCGCGCGGCCATCGTGCTGTGGCAGTCGGTCGCACTGGCCGCTGTGCTGTCCGCTTTCTCGGCCGGTATCGCCATCGCGAGCCGGCTTTTCGTTCCGGGGCCGGACGGTCGGCCGACCGCCACGATCACCAGTGAGATCAAAGCCCTCGGCCTGCCGTTGTGGCTGCTCTACGTCGTGGTGTTCACCCTGACCCTGCTGATCGGTGGCCGGTTGTGTCTGGCCGTGATCCAGGTGGCGGTGGCTACCCGGCGCAGGCGCGCGCATCACCGCATGATGGTCGACCTGCTCAGCAAGTCCCGCGACGCGGTGCCGGCCCACCTGTGTACGGCGCACCGCCCGCTCGCCGGTGACGGTCTGCGCATCCTCGACGTCGCACAGCCACTCGCCTACTGCCTGCCCGGCGTCCGCAGCCGTGTCGTGGTGAGCGAGGGAACGCTCACCACGTTGTCCGACAACGAGGTTGCCGCGATCCTCACCCATGAACGGGCCCACCTGCGCGCCCGCCATGATCTGGTCCTGGAGATGTTCACCGCCGTGCACGCCGCATTCCCGCGGTTCGTCCGCAGTGCCAACGCGCTGGACGCGGTCCGGTTGCTGATCGAGCTGCTGGCCGACGACGCCGCGGTCCGGACGGCAGGCCCTACTCCCCTGGCCCGGGCGCTGGTCGCCTGCGCGAGTGGCCGCACCCCCTCGGGCGCACTGGCCGCCGGCGGACCGACCACCGTGATCCGGGTGCGACGCCTCGGCGGCAAGCCCAACAGCGTGGCCATGGCGGCCACGGCCTATCTGGCCGCGGCCGCCGTTCTGGTGGTGCCTACCGTCGCCGTCGCCGTTCCCTGGCTCACCGAGCTTCACCGCCTGTTCGCCGGGCTGGGATAAACCCCTGTCCAACAGGCGTTCTGACACAACAAAACAACGAAAGGCTGCGGCATGACGTCGTCGAGCACACCGTCCAGCACCACCGCTACCGCGCAGATCGGAGTCACCGGCCTGGCCGTGATGGGCTCCAATCTCGCCCGCAACTTCGCCCACCACGGCTATACCGTCGCGCTGCACAACCGGTCGATCGCCAAAACTGATGCACTGCTGGCCGAGCACGGCTCCGAGGGCAAGTTCGTGCGCAGCGAGACGATCGCGGAATTCCTTGACGCCCTGGAGAAGCCGCGCCGGGTGATCATCATGGTCAAGGCGGGCGACCCGACCGATGCGGTGATCAACGAGCTGGCCGACGCCATGGAGCCCGGCGACATCATCATCGACGGCGGCAACGCCCTCTACACCGACACCATCCGCCGGGAGAAGGCGATCCGCGAGCGCGGCCTGCACTTCGTCGGCGCGGGCATCTCGGGCGGCGAGGAAGGCGCGCTCAACGGCCCGTCGATCATGCCCGGCGGACCCGCCGAGTCCTACAAGTCGCTCGGCCCCCTGCTGGAGGAGATCTCCGCGCACGTCGACGGTGTGCCGTGCTGCACCCACATCGGCCCGGACGGTGCCGGACACTTCGTCAAGATGGTGCACAACGGCATCGAGTACTCCGACATGCAGCTGATCGGCGAGGCCTACCAACTGTTGCGCGACGGGCTCGGCCTGGAGGCGGCACAGATCGCCGACGTGTTCACCGAGTGGAACAAGGGCGACCTGGACAGCTACCTGGTGGAGATCACCGCCGAGGTGCTGCGTCAGGTGGATGCCAAGACCGGCAAGCCGCTGGTCGATGTGATCGTCGACGAGGCCGAACAGAAGGGCACCGGGCGCTGGACCGTGAAGTCCGCCCTCGATCTCGGCGTTCCCGTCACCGGCATCGCCGAGGCCGTGTTCGCCCGGGCACTGTCGGGTTCGGTGCCCCAGCGCAAGGCCACCACCGGTCTGGCCTCCGGCGACCTCGGCGCGAAGCCAAGCGACGCAGCGCAATTCATCGAGGATGTCCGAAAGGCGCTGTACGCCTCGAAGATCATCGCCTACGCCCAGGGCTTCAATCAGATCCAGGCCGGTTCGGCCGAGTACGGGTGGGGCATCACCCTGGGCGATATGGCCACCATCTGGCGCGGCGGCTGCATCATCCGGGCGAAGTTCCTCAACCGGATCAAGGAGGCGTACGACGACGATGCCGACCTGGCCACTCTGATCGCGGCGCCGTACTTCCGTGACGCGGTCGAGGCGGGCATCGACAGTTGGCGCCGGGTCGTGATCAAGGCCACCGAGTTGGGAATTCCCGTCCCGGGCTTCGCCTCGTCGCTGTCCTACTACGACGCGCTGCGCACCGAACGGTTGCCCGCGGCACTGACCCAGGGGCTGCGCGATTTCTTCGGCGCGCACACCTACGGGCGTACCGACGCCGAGCCCGGCCAGAAGTTCCACACGTTGTGGAGCGGCGACCGCAGCGAGGTTCAGGCCTAGATTCAGCGGCCCTGGCGGGAAAGCCCGCGCCACTAGACTCAAGGGCGTGAGGTTTCTGAACGGACACATCCCGCCGTACGACCTGACCTACAACGACGTCTTCGTCATCCCCGGCCGGTCCGAGGTGGCATCGCGGTTCGACGTCGACCTGTCCACCAACGACGGATCCGGCACCACCATCCCGGTGGTGGTGGCGAACATGACGGCGGTGGCGGGTCGGCGCATGGCCGAGACCATCGCGCGGCGCGGCGGCATCGTGGTGCTGCCGCAGGACCTGCCGAGCACCGTGGTGGCCGACACCGTGCAGTTCGTCAAGAGCCGCGATCTCGTGGTGGACACCCCCGTGACGCTGGGCCCCGACGACTCGGTGTCCGACGCCGCGGCGCTGCTGCACAAGCGTGCCCACGGGGCGGCGGTGGTGGTGTTCGAGGGGCGTCCGATCGGGCTGGTCACCGAGGCCGGCTGTGCCGGTGTGGACCGCTTCGCCCGCATCCGTGATGTCGCGGTGCCGGACTTCGTCAGCGCTCCGGTGGGCACCGATCCGCGAAAGGTGTTCGACCTCCTCGAGCACGCACCCATCGACCTGGCGGTGCTGACCGAGGCGGACGGCTCCCTGGCCGGCGTGCTGACCCGGACCGCCGCGGTGCGGGCCGGTATCTACACACCCGCCGTCGACACGGCCGGAAAGCTGCGCATCGCGGCAGCCGTCGGCATCAACGGCGACGTCGGGGCGAAAGCGCGCGCGCTGGCCGAGGCCGGCGCCGACCTGCTCGTCATCGACACGGCACACGGGCATCAACTCAAGATGCTCGACGCCATCAAGTCGGTGGCGTCGTTGAACCTCGGCCTACCGCTGGCGGCGGGCAACGTGGTGTCCGCAGAGGGCACCCGCGACCTCATCGAGGCCGGCGCCTCGATCGTCAAGGTAGGGGTGGGCCCGGGCGCCATGTGCACCACCCGGATGATGACCGGCGTGGGACGCCCGCAGTTCTCTGCGGTCGTCGAATGTGCAGCCGCAGCAAAGGAACTCGGCGCCCACGTGTGGGCTGACGGCGGGGTCCGGCATCCGCGCGACGTGGCGCTGGCACTGGCCGCGGGCGCCGCCAACGTGATGATCGGCTCCTGGTTCGCCGGCACCTATGAATCCCCCGGCGACCTGCTGCACGATCGGGAGGAACGGCCGTACAAGGAGAGTTACGGCATGGCCTCCAAACGTGCGGTGGCCGCCCGCACCGCCGGGGACAGCCCGTTCGACCGCGCCCGCAAGGCCCTGTTCGAAGAGGGCATCTCGTCCTCGCGGATGAGCCTCGACCCGGGGCGCGGCGGAGTCGAGGACCTGCTCGACCACATCACCTCAGGGGTGCGCAGCACCTGCACCTATGTCGGCGCAGGCAATCTCACCGAACTGCACGAGAAAGTCGTGCTGGGCGTCCAGTCGGCCGCCGGTTTCGCCGAGGGACATCCGCTGCCGACCGGATGGTGACCGCGATACTATTGAGGTTCGGAGTATGGCGTCGACGGCCGCGTATCGCCCGGTCGTCCGCCGTATCAGATCGAACGAAAGGGTTCACGTGCCGCAGGCACCCACCGAGGCCTCCGGTTCTGAACCGGCCTTCGGGGTGGAACACCAGTCACTTCTGAGCGCCGAAGCCGACGACCCCTCTCCTAGTCGGCCGGGCCCCCGGCCCGGCGTTCCTCTGGAGAGCTGATGGGCAGCTCAACGGACATAGTTTTCTCGTTGCTGTCGATCCTGGCGATCGTCCTCCTCACTCTCGGCACCGCGGTGTTCGTGGCCGCCGAGTTCTCCCTGACCGCACTGGAGCGCAGCACGGTCGAGGCCAACGCCCGCACCGGCGACCGCCGCGACCAACTGGTCCGCCGGGCGCACCGCACCCTGTCGTTCCAGCTCTCCGGAGCCCAGGTGGGCATCTCGATCACGACGCTGGCGACCGGTTACCTCGCCGAACCCGTGGTCGGCGAGCTCATCCGCCCCGGCCTGGACGCCCTCGGCGTACCACCCAACGTGGCGTCCGGTCTGGCCCTGTTCCTGGCCATCCTCATCGCGACGTCGCTGTCGATGGTGTTCGGCGAGCTCGTGCCCAAGAACCTGGCCGTGGCCCGCCCGGTCCCGACGGCACGCGCGGCTGCGCCGTTCCAGCTGCTGTTCTCGATGCTGTTCACGCCGGTCATCCGGCTGACCAACGGCACCGCCAACTGGATCGTGCGCCGCCTCGGCGTCGAGCCGGCCGAGGAACTGCGCTCGGCACGTTCGGCCCAGGAGCTGGCGTCGCTGGTCCGGAACTCGGCCCGCAGCGGATCTCTCGATCCCACCACCGCGCTGCTGGTGCACCGCTCGCTGCAGTTCGGTGAGCGCACCGCCGAGGAACTGATGACCCCACGCTCCAAGATCGAGGTGCTCGACGCAGGCGATTCGGTGTCCGACCTGATGGCCGTCGCGATCCGCACCGGCTATTCACGGTTCCCGATCGTCGAGGGTGATCTCGACGAGACGATCGGCGTCGTCCACGTCAAGCAGGTGTTCTCGGTTCCGCGCGAAGACCGGGACCGGACCCGGCTGGCCGCGCTGGCGCTGCCCGTGGCCACGGTGCCGTCCACCCTCGACGGCGATGCCGTGATGACCCAGATCCGGGCCAACGGTTTGCAGACCGCACTGGTGGTCGACGAATACGGCGGCACCGCGGGCATGGTGACGGTCGAGGACCTGATCGAGGAGATCGTCGGCGACGTGCGTGACGAGCACGACGACGCCACGCCCGACGTGGTGCCGGCCGGCGCCGGGTGGCAGGTGTCCGGGCTGCTGCGGATCGACGAGGTGGCGGCCGCCACCGGGTTCCGCGCCGCCGAGGGCGAATACGAAACCATCGGCGGTCTGGTGCTGCAGGAACTCGGTCACATACCGGAGACCGGCGAAGCCGTGGAGCTCACCGCGTTCGACCCGGACGGCGACCCGGACAAGCCGACTCGATGGCTGGCCACGGTGGTGCGGATGGACGGCCGCCGGATCGACCTGCTCGAACTGACCAGTCTCGGAGCCCGGGAGAACGAGCATGGGTGACATCCTCGGTGTGCTGCTGACGGTGCTGCTGCTGGCCGCCAACGCGTTCTTCGTGGCCGCGGAGTTCGCGCTGATCTCGGCCCGCCGCGACCGGCTGCAGGCGCTCGCCGAGCAGGGCAAGCGCAGTGCGGTGACCGTCATCAGGGCGGGCGAGCACCTGTCGCTGATGCTGGCCGGCTCCCAACTGGGCATCACGATCTGCTCGATCCTGCTGGGGCGGGTCGGCGAACCCGCCGTCGCTCATCTGCTGGAGAAACCCTTCGCGCTGATCGGCGTGCCCGACGCGGTTCTGCACACGGTCTCGTTCTTCATCGCGCTGGCTGTCGTGGTGACCCTGCACGTACTGCTCGGCGAGATGGTGCCGAAGAACATCGCCATCGCGGGGCCCGAGACTGCCGCGATGCTGCTGGTCCCGCCGTACCTGGTGTACATCCGGGCGGCCCGGCCGTTCATCGCCTTCTACAACTGGTGCGCCAACGCCACGCTGCGCGCGTTCCGGGTCGAACCGGTCGACGAGCTGGAATCGGCCGTCTCGACCGTCGAACTGTCGGAGATGATCGCCGAATCGGTGTCCGAAGGCCTGCTCGACACCGAGGAGCACGGTCGCCTGACGCGGGCCCTGCAAACGCGCACCCGTACGGTCAGCGATGTCGCGATGCCGCTGAACGAGATTCACGCCATCCGGGTCGCGGCCCCTGGGTCCGGGCCCACCGTGGGGGATGTGGAGCGGGCGCTGACCGACACCGGTTACTCGCGCTTCCCCGTCGCCGATTCGTTCGGGGAATTCATCGGGTACCTGCACATCAAGGATGTGTTGCCCCACATCAACGACCCCGATGCGGTGCTGGATCTGTCCATGGTGCGTCCGCTGCCGCGTGTTCCGGCCTCGTTGCCGTTGCCCGAAGCGCTGTCCCGGATGCGACGCAGCAACAGTCACCTCGGGCTGGTCGTCAACGAGGAGCACGGCGAGGACCAGGACGGCCCTGACGGTGCGAGCGACGCGCCTGCCCGCCCGGACGGGACCGTCACCGCGATGGTCGCGCTCGAGGACCTCGTCGAGGATCTGGTCGGCACGGTGCGCGACGGCACCCACCGCATCTGACCCGTCGGATCCTCCCTCGGGTGCATCGGTAGGCTCGAGCCGCATGGCGGCAGCGGGCCACCCAGTGGAGGAGACATGGAAGGACGCGTTGGATCTGACGCGGCCGGACTGACCCTGCCGGATGCCGCCGCGGTCGACGAGGTCCTGGCGGGCCCGGATTGGGCGGCCCGCGCAGAATCACACCGGCGCCGCGCCGACGACTTCCTCACACCACACGTGCGCCGCCGACACGCCGGTGAGCCGCACCCGGTATGGGATTTCCTGTTCACCTACTACAGCCTGCGACCCCGTCAGCTACGCCTGTGGCATCCCGGTTTCGGGGTGGTCCTCGCCGGCGGAGGGTCGGAGTCGTATCTGCGGCGCACGGGTTACGGCCCACATCCGCACGGTGTCACGGTGCGGGCCGACTACCTGCATTCCCGCATCGAGACGGTCCGCTTCGTCGCCCGGTTGATGCGTGCCACCGCGACGCGGGCGCCCCGGATGAACTGCTTCGGACTGCACGAGTGGGCCATGGTCTACCGGACTCCCCAGCTACGTCATGACCGGGTTCCGTTGCGCCTCGGCACCGCCGGAACCGATGCGGTCGTCGAGTCGATGCCCTTGCGGTGCAGCCACTTCGACGCCTTCCGTTTCTTCACCGAGGCTGCCGTCCCCCGCAACGACCGGCAACTGAGCCGGGAGCAACAGCTCGACACCGAGCAGCCCGGCTGCATCCACGCCGCCATGGACACCTACAAATGGGCGTACAAGCTGGGCCCTCTGGTGCCGTCGGAACTCGTGATGGACGCACTCGAACTGGCCGCCGACGCGCGGGCAGTCGATATGTGTGCCAGCCCATACGACTTGAGACGCTATGGTTTCGAGCCGATCGCCATCGAAACACCGGCCGGGCGTGCCGAATACGTCAGGGCCCAACAGCGCATCGCCGAACGGGCGGCGCCGTTGCGGATCACTCTGGCAAACCGGTGTGAGCTGTTGCTCACCAGGCTGGACGGCTGAAAGGCCGACGTTACCAATGGGTAAGCTGGATAAACGGCAGGCACCGCACGGTGCCTGGAGCCGAGGGAGGAAACGCGCATGACCAATCGCGTGACTGTCGGAAACCTGCGCGTGGCACAGGTGCTGCACGACTTCATCACCAACGAGGCACTGCCGGGCACCGGCGTCGACCCGGACAGCTTCTGGTCCGGTGTGGACAAGGTCGTCGCTGACCTCACCCCGAAGAATCAGGACCTGCTGGCCCGTCGCGACGATCTGCAGGCGCAGATCGACAAGTGGCACCGCGCTCATGTGCTCGAGCCGGTCGACCCCGAGGCCTACAAGCAGTTCCTCACCGATATCGGCTACCTGCTGCCGGAGCCCGCCGACTTCAGCATCACCACCTCAGGCGTCGACGACGAGATCACCTCGACCGCCGGCCCGCAGCTCGTGGTGCCGATCCTCAACGCCCGCTTCGCGCTCAACGCCGCCAATGCCCGGTGGGGCTCGCTGTACGACGCGCTGTACGGCACCGACGTCATCAGCGAAGACGACGGCGCGGAGAAGGGCACGGGCTATAACAAGGTTCGTGGCGACAAGGTGATCGCCTACGCCCGCAAGTTCCTCGACGAAGCGACGCCGCTGGCTGCCGGCTCCTGGTCCGAGGCCACCGGCCTGAAGATCGACGACGGCCAGCTGCTGGTCGAGTACGGCGACAACCTCTCGAGTGGCCTGGCCACCCCCGAACAGTTCGTCGGCTACACCGGCGAGCTGGGTCAGCCGCAGTGGTCGGTGCTGCTGGCCAACCACGGCCTGCACATCGAGATCCTCGTCGACCCCGACTCCCCCGTCGGCTCCACCGACGCCGCAGGCATCAAGGACGTCGTGCTGGAATCCGCGATCACCACGATCATGGACTTCGAGGACTCCGTGGCCGCCGTCGACGCCGACGACAAGGTGCTCGGCTACCGCAACTGGCTGGGCCTGAATCGCGGTGACCTGGCCGAGGAGGTCAGCAAGGGCGGCAAGAGCTTCACCCGCGTGCTCAACCCGGACCGCACCTTCACCACCCCGGACGGCGAGGGCGAGCTGACCCTGCCCGGGCGCAGCCTGCTGTTCGTGCGCAACGTCGGGCACCTGATGACCAACGACGCGATTGTGGACGCCGATGGGAACGAGATCCCCGAGGGCATCCAGGACGCGCTGTTCACGGGCCTGATCGCGATGCATGGGCTGAAGTCCACCGAAGAGAACGGCGAGCTGACCAACAGCCGCAGCGGCTCGGTCTACATCGTCAAGCCCAAGATGCACGGCCCCGACGAGGTCGCGTTCACCTGCGAGCTGTTCGGCCGTGTCGAGGACGTGCTCGGCCTGCCCGAGTCCACCCTCAAGGTCGGCATCATGGACGAGGAGCGCCGCACCACGGTCAACCTGAAGGCAGCCATCAAGGCCGCCGCGGACCGTGTCGTGTTCATCAACACCGGCTTCCTGGACCGCACCGGCGACGAGATCCACACCTCGATGGAAGCCGGCCCGATGATCCGCAAGGGCGCCATGAAGGCCCAGCCGTGGATCAAGGCCTACGAGGACAACAACGTCGATGTCGGTCTGGCCACCGGCCTGGCAGGCAAGGCCCAGATCGGCAAGGGCATGTGGGCCATGACCGAGCTGATGGCCGACATGGTCGAGCAGAAGATCGGCCAGCCCAAGGCCGGCGCCACCACCGCGTGGGTGCCCTCGCCGACGGCGGCCACCCTGCACGCGATGCACTACCACCAGGTGGATGTCGAAGCGGTGCAGAAGGAGCTGGCCGGCAAGAAGCGCGCCACCATCGAAGAGCTGCTGACCATCCCGCTGGCGGACTCCTCACTGACCTGGTCGCCCGAGGAGATCCACGAAGAGGTCGACAACAACTGCCAGTCGATCCTGGGTTACGTGGTCCGCTGGATCGACGCCGGCGTCGGCTGCTCGAAGGTGCCCGACATTCACGACGTCGCGCTGATGGAAGACCGCGCCACCCTGCGGATCTCCAGCCAGCTGCTGGCCAACTGGCTGCGTCACGGCGTCATCACCGAAGAGGACGTCAAGGCCAGCCTGCGCCGGATGGCCGCGGTCGTCGACGAGCAGAACGCCGGTGATCCCGACTACCTGCCGATGGCGCCCAACCCGGATGCCAGCATCGCGTTCGGCGCGGCACAGGAGCTGATCCTGTCCGGGGCAGCACAGCCCAACGGCTACACCGAGCCGATCCTGCACCGGCGCCGCCGCGAGTTCAAAGCGAGCACCGCCGGGAAGTGATTAGACTTCGGCGGGTCCGGATGACTAGTCGGCGCGAGACGTACAGGGGTTAGGAATGGGTAGGCACAGCATTCCCGACCCTGAGGATGCACCCGACGAGCCCGATCACGGGCATGTCGGGGACTCCGATTACCGGGACGATTACGACCGTCCCCGCGGCGAGCAGTCCCGGTACGCCGAAGATGACTTCGACACGCCCGGGCGTCAGCCCGATCGCGGGTATCGGGATGCACCTGCCTACCGGGACGAGCCGGGCTACCGGGACGACCGCGGTTATCGGGCCGAGCCCGAACCCGGGTACCGCGCACCGCAGTACGCCGACGGGGACGACGACTACGAATCGGACTACCACGACTCGGAGTACGCCGATTACGACGAAGCCGAGTTCGTAGACGAAGCAGAGTACGTAGAGGAAGACGGGTACGACGACGAGTACGTCGACGGCTACCGCGACCACTATGCCGCCGACGACTACGACGCGGAGTATGCCGACGATCAGCCGACCGCCCAGTTCGGTGCGGTGGGCGGCGTCGATGATCCGCCGCCGCCGACCGGCCCGACGGGCCGCCAGCGTGGCGAGTGGGACGGTGAGTGGACCGGCAGCCACCGCGCCGTCGAGTCCGGGCGCCGGGGTGTCAGCGTCGGTGTGATCGTCGCACTGGTCACCGTCGTGGCCGTGGTCGGCGCGATGATCCTGTGGAAGTTCTTCGGTGACGTGCTCGCCGGCCGCAGCGACGCCGCAGCCGCACGCTGTGTCGACGGCGAACTCGGGGTCGCGGTGATCGCCGACCCGACCATCTCCTCCCGCATCGAGGGACTGGCCAACACGTACAACGAGTCGGTCAGCCCCGTGGGCGACCGCTGCGTGAAGGTGCGCGTGCAGTCCGCCGATTCTGACCGCGTGGTCAGTGGCTTCGCCAACGCGTGGCCCAGCGAGCTCGGTGACCGTCCGGCGCTGTGGATTCCGGCCAGCAGTATCGCCGAGGCTCGGCTGGAGGCGACCGCGGGCGCCAAGACTGTCAGCGACAGCCGGTCCCTGGTCACCTCGCCGGTGCTACTGGCGGTCCGGCCGCAACTCAAAGACGCCCTGGCACAACAGACCTGGGCCACCCTGCCCCAGCTGCAAAGCAGCCCGGCGGCGATGAACGCGCTCAAGCTGCCCGGTTGGGGCACGCTCAAACTTGCCCTGCCGACCCACAGCAACGGCGATGCCGCGTTGCTTGCCGCCGAGGCCGTCGCGGCGGCAACGGCTCCTTCGGGCGCGCCGGCGACGTCCGGTATGAGCGGCGTGAACAGCCTGTTCCACGGGCAGCCCAAACTCGACGACTCCGAGCTGGGCACCGCTCTGGACGCGTTGCTCAACGCCCCCGATGCGGCCACTGCACCGGTGCATGCGGTGGCGACCACCGAGCAGCAACTGTTCCAGCGGGCCACCTCGGTCGACAACGTCAAGTCCTCGTTGGCCGGCTGGCTGCCGCCCGGTCCCACGGCCACCGCCGACTATCCGACGGTGCTGCTGGCCGGCGACTGGCTGGAGAAGGAACAGGTCACCGCGGCCAGCGAATTCGCCCGCTATCTGCGCAAGCCTGAACAGCTCGCCGAATTGGCCAAGGCCGGTTTCCGCGCCGAGGGCACGTCGCCGCCGTCCAGCGATGTCACCAGTTTCAGCCAGCTCGCGGCACCGTTGTCGGTCGGCGACAACTCGATGCGGGTGACGCTGGCCAACGCCACGGCCACACCGTCGGGAAACCCCGCGGTCACGATCATGCTCGACCAGTCGATGCCGACCGAAGAGGGCGGCAAGTCGCGCCTGGCCAACGTCGTGGCCGCGCTAGACAGCCGGCTCAAGGCACTGCCCGATACCGCCGCGGTCGGCCTCTGGACCTTTGACGGCACCGAGGGTCGGTCGGAGATTTCGACCGGCCCCCTGGCCGAGCCGGTCAGCGGGCAGCGACGCTCCGATGCGCTGACCTCGACGCTCGACGGGCAGTCCGCCTCGGGTGGCGGCGCGGTGTCGTTCACCACGCTCCGCATGCTCTATACCGAAGCATTGTCGAAATACCGTGAGGGCCAGAGCAACTCGATCCTGTTGATCACCACCGGACCACACACCGATCAGAGTCTGGACGGGGCCGGGCTGCAGGACTACATCCGCGGCGCATTCGACCCGGCCCGTCCGATCGCGGTCAACGTGATCGACTTCGGCACCGGCTCGGACCGTGCCACGTGGGAGGCCGTCGCGCAGGCGACCAGCGGCACCTACCAGCATCTGTCCAGCTCGACCTCACCCGAACTGGCCAGCGCGGTCAACACCATGCTGGGTTGATCCGCACTACCGCACCCGCACTACCTCACCCGTGACGCCGCGACGCGCCACTTTCTACCTCAGGGTTGTCCGGAGCAACCGGGCACAACCCTGAGGTGGAAATCGATGTATCAGGCGAACGCCTCGACCGGCGGGCAGGAGCACACGAGATTCCGGTCGCCGTAGGCACCGTCGATCCGACGCACCGGCGGCCACACCTTGGGACGGAACCCCTTGCCCAACGGGTAGGCGGCCTGCTCGCGGGTGTAGGGGTGATCCCACTCCGTCACCAGCAGGCACTCGGCGGTGTGCGGGGCGCCGCGCAACGGGTTGTCTTCCGCTGACCACTCCCCCGAGCCGACCCGGTCGATCTCGGCGCGGATGGCGATCATCGCGTCGCAGAACGCGTCGACCTCGGTCAGGCTCTCGCTCTCGGTCGGCTCGACCATCAACGTGCCTGCCACCGGGAAACTCATCGTCGGTGCGTGGAAACCGTAGTCCGCCAGACGCTTTGCCACATCATCCACGGTCACACCGGTGTCCTTGGTGATCCCGCGCAGGTCCAGGATGCACTCGTGGGCGACCATGCCGTTCTCCCCGGTGTAGAGCACCGGGTAGTACTCGTCGAGGCGGCGGGCCACATAGTTGGCCGACGCGATCGCGGTCAGGGTCGCTGCGCGCAGACCCGTGGCCCCCATCATCCGGATGTAGGCCCAGGTGATCGGCAGAATCGACGCGGACCCGTAGGGTGCCGCCGAGACGGTGTGCTCATCGGGCAGTTCGTCGGCCAGCGGATGGCCCGGCAGGAACGGCGCCAGATGCGAACGCACCGCGACCGGCCCGACCCCGGGGCCACCACCGCCGTGCGGGATGCAGAACGTCTTGTGCAGGTTCAGGTGACTGACGTCGCCGCCGAAGCGGCCCGGCCGGGCCAACCCGACCAGCGCGTTGAGGTTTGCGCCGTCCACGTAGACCTGGCCACCCACGTCGTGCACGGCCGCGCAGATGTCGGCGACATCGTGCTCGTACACCCCGTGCGTCGACGGATAGGTGATCATCAGCGCGGCAACACGATCCGCATGCTCGGCGATCTTCGCGCGGAGGTCGTCGAGGTCGACGTCACCGTTCTCCCGGCAGGCCACCACCACGACGCGCATGCCGGCCAGCGCCGCCGAGGCGGCGTTGGTGCCGTGCGCGCTCGACGGGATCAGGCAGAGGTCACGCTCGGTATCGCCGCGCGAGTCGTGATAGGCCTTGATCGCCAGCAGACCGGCGTACTCCCCCTGGGAACCGGCGTTGGGCTGCAACGAAATCTGGTCGTAGCCGGTGATCCCGGTGAGCCAGTCCTGCAGATCGGCGATCACCTTGCGCAGGCCCGGGTTGTCCGATGCCGGCGCGAACGGGTGCTGACGGCCGAACTCTGGCCAGGTGATCGGCTCCATCTCGGCCGCCGCATTGAGTTTCATCGTGCAGGAACCCAACGGAATCATGCTGCGGTCCAAGGCAATATCCTTGTCCGCCAGCATCCGCAGGTACCGCATCATCTCGGTCTCGGTGCGGTAGGAGTTGAACGCCGGATGCGTGAGGAACTTGGAAGTTCTGGCGGTTCGCTCGACCTGATCGGCAGCGGCAGCGGCCGGCGCCAGCTCGAATGCCTCCAGGACCGCGGCCACATGCTCGTCGGTGGTCGCCTCGTCGCAGGACACCGACACGTGGTCGGCGTCGACGCGCCACAGGTTGATGCCCTTGGCCTTGGCCGCCGCGACCACCGCGTCGGCTCGTCCGGGAACCCGGGCCAGCACAGTGTCGAAGTACTTGTCGTGCACCAGCGCATCGCCGAGTGCGGCCGCGATAGCGGCGGCATGGCCCTGCACGCGGCGGGCGATCGCCGTCAACCCTTCGGCACCGTGGTAGCTGGCGTACATCGCGGCCATCACGGCCAACAGCACCTGCGCGGTACAGATGTTGCTGGTGGCCTTGTCCCGGCGGATGTGCTGCTCACGGGTCTGCAGCGCCAGCCGGTAGGCCGGCGACCCGTCCGCGTCGACAGAGACACCGACCAGCCGGCCCGGCAACTGCCGAGCATGCTTGGCGTGCACCGCCAGATAGCCGGCGTGCGGGCCGCCGAATCCCATTGGCACACCGAACCGTTGGCTGGTCCCGAAAGCGACGTCGGCCCCGATCTCGCCCGGCGGGGTAATCACCGTCATCGCGAGCAGGTCTGCGCCCACCGCCACCAGTCCGCCACGCTCATGCGCCTCGGCGATCAGCCCCGTCCAGTCGTCCACGCGGCCACTCGCACCCGGCAGCTGCACGATGACGCCGAAGAACTCACCCTCGGGCAACCCCTGACGCAGGTCCGTGGTGACGATCTCGATGCCGAGCGGCTGCGCGCGCGTGGCCAGCACCGCCGCGGTCTGCGCGTAGACATCGGTGTCGACCAGCAGACGGTTCGTCTTGGATTTGGTCGCGCGGTGCATCAGGGTCATGGCCTCGGCCGCGGCGGTGCCTTCGTCGAGCATCGAGGCGTTGGCCACCTCAAGTCCGGTCAGGTCCGACACCATGGTTTGGAAGTTCAGCAGCACCTCGAGCCGGCCCTGGCTGATCTCGGGCTGATACGGGGTGTAGGCGGTGTACCACGCGGGGTTCTCAAGGATGTTGCGCCGCAGCACGGCGGGCGTGAACGTGTCGAAGTAGCCCTGCCCGATCATCGAGACCGCGGTCGTGTTGGAGTCGGCCAACGCGCGCAACTCGGCCAGGGACTGCTCCTCGGTGGCCGGCGCGGGCAGAGCTTCGAGACCCGGGGCCACCCCATCGGCCGCCAGCGCGTCGAGAATGCCTGCGGGCAGCGCCTTGGCGGCGAGCTCGTCGAGGGATGCCACGCCGATCACGTCGAGCATGGCGGCAACGGCGGAGGCGTCTGGGCCGATGTGACGATCGGAGAAACGCGATTGATGCTGGTCGGACACGACACTCTCCTGAGGCGCAGACGTACTCGGACGTCGTAGCAGTCCCTCTCCCTCTGTCGTCGACCCGGTCCGGGTGCCTGAGAGATTCAGCCCCGGTACAGGACTTTTCCCCATGGGCGGGTACCCAGCGGGTACCACTTTCCAGAGGCATCGGGGCCTGGCGCGGTCCTGGGTGCCTGAGAGGTTGACGGAGAGGTATTGCTCCTTCGGCGTCCGTGGCTGGCTGTCACGAAACTCTCCCGCACGAGGGCGATGCGTCGGCAATTCTACCGGCAGCGCACCGGTGTCGGCGACCAGACGCGAACGTACCCCTCGACGCCGGTCGAGGGGTACCTAAGTGACGGTTCGCGGGGGTGGCTCAGCCGATCTTGCGGTCGCGGCTTTTGCGCCGCGACGCCAGCTCATCCTCGGGTGACGCGATGGACTCACCGCCGTCGGCACGCTCACCCGGGAAATCGGCGATGGTGCCGGTCAGCTCACGCATGGCGCCGGACACCGCGATGCCGAACACGCCCTGGCCGCCCTGCAGCAGATCCACGACCTCTTCGGCCGACGTGCATTCGTAGACCGTGGTGCCGTCGGAGAACAGGGTGATGTTGGCCAGATCCTGCACGCCACGCTGGCGCAGGTGATCGACCGCAACCCGAATGTTGTGCAACGAGATGCCGGTGTCCAGCAACCGCTTGACGATCTTGAGGACCAGGACGTCCTTGAACGAGTACAGACGCTGGCTGCCCGAGCCCGCGGCGCCCCGGATGGATGGGACCACCAGGGAGGTACGTGCCCAGTAGTCCAGCTGCCGGTAGGTGATACCGGCGATCTGGCAGGCGCTGGGCCCGCGGTAACCGACCAGTTCGTCAGGCACCGAATCATCGGGGAACAACCCGCCCTGCACGGGTTCGCCAGCTGGCCTGACAGGCGGCTCCGCGCCGCTCCCGGTGGTCAGATCCAGTTCTTCCTGCCGTGGCGTGTCACCCACTGTGAATCCTCTCGCCGTTCGAACTCGCCCGCGTTATCCCGCAGCGACTTGTGCCTCGACGGTTTGCTGTGAGCTCGAATGTGTCGAGCATACGCTTCCCGTCGGGCCCTGATTGCCCGCTGTGAAGAAAGTATGGCGTCCGAATTCCCGCCCGATTGTCTCCCGCGCCGCGTGTCGACACCGGTATACCCACTTGAGATGTACCCGTGACCTGCAAGGCGCGGGCGACGCTCATGTCGCCTTGAAGTCGTCCGGCGAAACGCTGTCGAGGAACTCCTTGAACTTCTCGACCTCGTCCTCACGGACGGTGCCGGCAGCCTCTTCGTCGTTCTCGTCGGGAATCAGCAGGCCGGCCTCGGCCAGCACCGCCTCCTCCACGTAGATCGGCACGCCGACACGTAGTGCGATCGCCACCGAATCCGAAGGCCGAGCCGACACCGTGATGTCGCGGTCGAAGATCAGGTCGGCGTAGAACGTGCCTTCCTGCAGGTCGACGATCCGCACCTCTTTGAGTGAATGCCCAAGGGCGGCAATGACATCTCGGATGAGGTCGTGAGTGAGCGGCCGGGCGGGCTCGACGCCCTGCTGTTCCAGCGCGATCGCGGCGGCCTCCGACTGTCCGATCCAGATCGGGAGATAGCGGTCACCGTTGGATTCCCGCAACAGCAACACGGGCTGGTTCTGCGGCTGTTCCACCCGAATGCCGACCACGCGAACCTCAGCCATCTGTGCCTGCCCTCCGCACCGCCGTGCCGTTTCGTCGAATCTTCGTCCTTCGCCAGTTCGCCTCAGGGATCCCGACTTAGACGAACTGGCCGTCGAAACGAGTCTAGTCCTCAGCGATCCAGAACGTCGCGTACGGCGGACTTGATCAGTGACGTGTGCAGAGTGATCGCCAGAGCCGCCACTTCACGGGCCAGGTCATCGGCCCGGTCCCGCGCGCCGGCCTTGCCCGCCTTGCCCACCGGGCCGGCGATCTGGGCGATCAGGTCGGATTGCCGGTCAGCCGCGGAGCGAAATGCCCGCAGGTGCCTGGGCTCGACGCCGTAGTCACCCAGGGCGCGTGCGCACTGCGCGATCACCACGGAATGCTCGTCGAAAAACCCAGCGGGCCCGGCGGTGATGATGCCGTTGCGAACCAACGCCCCCAGCATCTCCTCGTCGATGCCCGACCGGGTCAACAGGTCTTCACGGGAGAGCCGGACCTGGGTCGGCGCCACCGCCGACAAGCCGGCGGCGCCGTCCACTCCGTCGCCCCCACTCTCAGACACCCCGACGAGACGGGGCACCCCGTAGGCCGATCCGGCCTCCGGCAGTTCACCGTCGGGCTGGGCGTCCAGCTGAGCCTTGATCACCTTCAACGGCAGGTACTGGTCACGCTGAGCGGTCAGGATGAACCGCAACCGCGCACAGTCGTATGCAGTGAACCGCCGGTACCCCGACGCGGTGCGCTGCGGCGTGACCAGTCCCTCGGCCTCGAGGAACCGGATCTTGGAGATGCTGACATCCGGAAAGTCGCCCCGCAGCAGGTCCAGCACTGCGCCGATCGACATCCCGGCCAGCGCAGGTCTGTCGGGGGCAGTCATCGGCTAGCTGGTGGGGCCGCTGTCGTCGTCAGACCGGGGGCCGGTGAGGAACACCAGGCGGAACTTCCCGATCTGCACTTCGTCGCCGTTGGCGAGGACGGCCGAATCGACCGGCTCGCGGTTGACGTACGTGCCGTTGAGGCTGCCGACATCGACAACCTGGAACTCACCGCTCTCCAACCGGAACTCGGCGTGTCGACGACTCACCGTGACGTCATCGAGAAAAATGTCGCTGTCCGGGTGCCGCCCGGCCGACGTGGTCGGCTGATCGAGCAGGAAACGCGATCCGGCGTTCGGTCCACGCTTGACGACCAGCAATGCCGAACCCGCGGGCAGGCCCTCGACGCCGGAGACGGCGCCTTCGGTACCGGCCGTTGCGGGCGCATCCAGTTCGTTCAAAAAGTCCGCGCGGAAAACCGATGTGGTTTCCACCGTCACGTCTTCCGACTGGTCGGCCCCCAAATTGCTGTCCTTGTCCGTCACCCGCTGCTCCTCACTGGCTGCTGTGGCGTTGGCCGGCGCGGCCCCAGCCCATCGTCGGTCTCACGTCGACCGTACCGCGCATCAGGCATCGTTGTGTCCACCACCGCCGGATCCGATGGGGAAGATATCTGCGCGCCGGGTACGGCCGAACCGGTCTCGGCGACCGGCCTTCGAAACCCTAACAATTACTCACTCGGTCACGGCGGCGCGGTAGCCGTCCGCGTCGAGCAAACCGGCCAGGGCGTCCTCGAGCGTGCCTTCCTCGAGCCGCAGATCGACCAGCCAGCCTTCGCCGTAGGGGTCGGAGTTGACCAGCTGAGGACTGCCGTCCAGATCACCGTTGACCGCAACGACTTTCGCCGCGACGGGAGCGTAGAGATCCGACACCGACTTGGTGGATTCGACCTCACCGAAGGCATCGCCTGCAGCCAGCTGGGCACCGACGTCGGGCAGTTGGACGAACACCACATCGCCGAGGGCGGACTGTGCGTAGTCGGTGATGCCGACGCGCACCGTGTCGTCACCGGTGCGCTGTACCCACTCGTGCTCCGAGGTGTAGTAGAGGTCGGCTGGGATGTCGCTCACGGCGCTCCTTATGGTCGGGCGGTTGGTGTTGCTGTGCTCACTTGACGGGCTGAGCGTATTGGCGTGGTTTCGGTTGTCGCAAGGCGGTGACGTCGACACGCTCGGCTTGTTGTATCACCATCGTGCCGCCGACACGCTTGACACTGTCCATTGCCCCGCCGGGAATGTTCATCGCGGCGGCCAGGGTCGGCGGGTCCCCTATGGCCAGAACCGAATACGGCGGCCGCAGGGTCACCTCGTCGACGGTGAGCGCCCCGGGCGTGCCGACGATCCAGGTGTCGATGCCGACCCGAACGGCGGCCTGCTGATCGCCACCGCGGATCTCGAGGGCCTCGGCGCCCGCGGCGCGCAACTCGTTGATCACATCGAGCATGGTCTCGGCGGGAACGCCGGGCGCATTGTCTTCTATGGTGAGCGTCACGCCGGGTCCCGTGGCGCCCACCGTGCCGATCTGGATGGACAGGGCCTCCAGCCGGGACTGGGCGTTCTCGATCGCGGCCTGGTCACTGCTGCCCGAGGCCTGCAGCTGCTGCAGTGTCCGCTGCAGGTCGGCCACCTCGGTGTTGAGCGAGCCCTCACGTTGCTGCAGGGAGTCGAGCAGCACCAGCAGATCCGCCGGGCGCGCGGTCTCCAGCGAATCCCCTGACTCGTTCTGGCGGACCTGCGTGACGATCGCCATGCCCAGCAGGATGCACAGCAACACGCCGAGCGCGCCGAACACCAGCTGCGAACGGCTGCGGCGCACGATCCGCAGATTCCGGAACCGGCGCGGCGAGACATCGGCGGGCATCTCGTGGCGGCCGTGGTGCTCGGCCTCGGGCTGCGGCTCGGGCCGGTCCGGCTCAGCGGGCTCAGTCGGCTCAGCGGGCTCAGTCGGCTCGGTCGGCTCAGCCGGGTGGTCCTCGGTCGGCTCGGCCGGGTCTTTCTTGGGTGGGGGCTCGGCGTCGCTCATGTCACGCACCGAACAACCTGCGCCGCAATGCGGCGGCATTGCCGAAGATCCGGATGCCGAGGACCACGATGATCGCCGTCGACAGCTGGGTACCGACGCCGAGCTGATCACCGACATACACGATCAACGCCGCCACCAACACGTTGAACACGAACGAGACCACGAACACCTTGGCGTCGAATATGCGCTCCAGGTAGGCGCGCAACCCACCGAACACCGCATCCAACGCCGCCACGACGGCGATGGGCAGGTACGGCTCGACGAAGTCGGGAACGCTGGGGTGGAACACCAACCCGAGCACGATCCCGACGACCAGTGCGACGATCCCGATCATCTAGCGGTCCATCCTGTGCACCTCAGGCCTATCCAATCTGTTTGGCGAAGTTGACATCTCGCACCGACACCGCGGGCACGGTCAGGCCGTCACCCGCACTCACGTTCACCCCTACCCCGTAGGAAGTCTCCAACAACCGGAGCCGCTGCAGACCCGGGGTGCGGTCGAAAGCGTCGGCCATCCCCTTCGGCGGTCCGATGGCCACAATGGCATACGGACTGGTGATCGGCTGGTTGTCGACCAGAATCCCGCCTCCCGCCTGACGGATCGTCACCCCGGCGCCGACCCGCACGCCGCCGACCGAAACCGCCTCTGCGCCACTGGCCCACAGCGAATTCACCACCAGCTGCAGGTCCCGGTCCAGGATGATCTGCTGCCCACCGGCAACCCGCTGTTTCGACACGTCGCTGAGGTCCTTGGACAGCCCGGGATCGGTGACCGTGACGGTCAACCCGGGACCGATCATCGGGATGGCGGCCGCTTCGATGTTGGCGGTGTCCAGACTGCCGAGCAGATGCTGGCCGTTCTCGTCCATGCCGAGTCTGCTGCGTCGCTCGGCGTCCACCTGATCGACGAGTGCATCGCGTTCGGAACTGGCCTTGTCGGCACCGAGCTGCGCCGCCCGCACCCGCCCGGCCAGGGTGTGCTGGGCTTCGCGGGCCGCGGGCGCCGCGGTCTGGGCCTGGCCGGCCGCCACCGCGAACACTGTCGCGATCGCCCCCACACCTACCACCAACCACGCGAAATCCCGGATTCGCCGGTGCGGCCTCCCGCCGGTCTCACGGGCCGCCGCGGCGGCGGCGTAGCCCGGGTCGAGGTGCTCCGAGAGCAACGACCGCAGCAGTGAGGGCAGCGGGATCCGCTTGGGCGCGTGGGCCTCGTGGTCGTTGAGTCCTGCCCCCGACTCGTAGCCGCCCAGCGTGCTCATGATCTGACGGGGAGTTGTCGCACCACCATGCCCACCTGAACCAGGTACAGCACGGCCGACCACAGGTAGAGCGCCACACCCCACAGCAGGAAGGCCCATCCGCAGGCCAGTGCCACCCGGCTCCACGTCGCATCCCACTGACCGAGCAGCACCCACGGGAATCCGGACATCAGCGCAAAGGTGGCGGCCTTACCCAGATACGTCACCGGCAGCGCGGTCAGCCCACGCCTACGCAGGAGCGGCAACGTCGCGGCGAGCACCACGTCGCGTCCGAGCAGGGTCAGCACCACCCACCACGGCACCACGCCGTACAGCGCGAGGGCGACCGGCACGGTGATCATGTAGATCCGGTCGACGAAGGGGTCGAGTAGTTCGCCGAGCCGCGACGACTGATTGTCGACGAGGCGCGCGATCTTGCCGTCGGCCCAGTCGGAGAAGCCGCTGAACATCAGGATCGCCACGGCCCAGCCGTTGGCGTGAGCACCGAACAGCAGCCACAGGAATACCGGCACCAACACGAGGCGCAGCGCACTGAGCGCGTTGGGCACCGTGAGCACCCGGTCGCGTCCGGCATCCGGCGCCGGAGCGCTCCTGCCCTCAGGAGCAGGCGCGTGGTCCATGTCTAAAACCTAGCGGAACACACCCGGCAGGCTCAGCGCCGACATGGTGTCGTCGTTGAGCGGGTTGTCGTGGACCATGTACGTCCACGTCGACGTCGGCCGCGCCAGCTTCGACAGATCGATGCCCGGCTCGTCCTCGATGTCCTCCGCGGTGTCGAAGGTCTGCTGGGCGGCCTCGATGGCGTCGGCGGCCAGCGAGGCGAACGCGTCGACGGCCATCCGGTGGAACTCGTCGAGCGGGTTCTGCCGGCCCAGTGCCCGCAGATGGATGCTCTCGCGGATGTCGGCCAGGAAGGCCAGGTGATCGCACCAACCGCGGTCGAGGTGGTAGAGCATGATCAACCGGCAGATCTTGGTGAGCTTCTCCTCGGCGTCCTCACCCAGGCCCTCGGCCAGCTTGGCGTAGCGCTCGGGCGAGCGCGCCTCGAGCTCCTGGCGTGCGGTATCGGTGCGCAGCAGGGTTTCGCGGCGCTCCACGATGATGGCGCGCTGCTGGGCGATGAGCTGGTTGTAGCGCCAGGTGTTGGCGTGTACGTCGAGCAGTCGGCCCTCGGCGACCCGCTGCGCATGATCGAGCAGACCGGCCGCCTTGGGTGCGCTGACCCGGCCGTCCTCGTCGGTTTCGGTCGGCAACTTGGCTTCGTCGAGGTGAGCCGCGACCACCTCGTCCTCCCAGCTGGAGAAGAACACCGTCGACCCGGGATCGCCCTGACGTCCGGCGCGGCCACGCAACTGGTTGTCCAGGCGTTCGGTGTGGTGCCGGCCCGTGCCGACCACGTGCAGCCCGCCGAGGTCGGCCACCTTCTCCTTGTCGGCCGAGTCGTCGGCGGCATCGGATCCGCCCAGGCGGATGTCGGTGCCGCGGCCGGCCATCTGGGTGGACACCGTGACCGAGCCGAGCTTGCCTGCCTCGGCGATCACGGAGGCTTCTTCGGCGTCGTTCTTGGCGTTGAGCACGACGGCGGGAACGCCCGCCTTGACCAGCCTGCGGTGCAGGTCTTCGGACTCGGCCACGTCGTGGGTGCCGACGAGGATCGGTTGACCGGTCTCGTGCACCTCGGCGATGTGCTCGACGATGGCGTGGTTCTTCGCGGCCTCGGTGAGGTACACCCGGTCCGTCTCGTCCTCGCGGACGTTGGGCTTGTTCGGCGGGATCGGCGACACCCCGAGCTTGTAGAACTGGCGCAACTGCTCGCCTGCGGCCAGCGCGGTACCGGTCATGCCGCACACCGTGGGATACCGATTGACCAGCGCCTGCACCGTGATGGTGTCGAGCACTTCACCGGTCTCGGTGGTCTCGATGCCTTCCTTGGCCTCGACCGCCGCCTGCAGACCGTCCGGCCAGCGCTGCAACGAGGCGATCCGGCCGCGGGACGCGTTGATCAGGTGCACCGCGCCGTCCCGGACGATGTAGTGCACGTCGCGCTGGAGCAGCACGTGCGCGTGCAGCGCGACGTTGACCTCGGTGAGCGTGGTGGCGACGTGCTCCTCCGAGTACAGGTCGATGTTGCCGAGGCGGGCCTCCAGCTTGCGGGCACCGGCCTCGGTGAGGTGCACGTTGCGGTTGTCGTCGTCGGTGTCGTAATCCGTTCCGGCGGTGAGGTCGCCGACCATCCGGATGACCTCGACGCGAGGCTGCTCCCGGTGGCTGGTGCCGGCCAGCACCAGCGGCACCAGCGCCTCGTCGACCAGCACCGAGTCGGCCTCGTCGATCAGCGCGACGTCGGGGTTGGGTGACACCAGATCTTCGACATCGGTGACCAGCTGGTCACGCAGGACGTCGAACCCGATCTCGTTGACCGACGCATAGGTGACGTTGCACGCGTAGGCCGCACGCCGCTCTTCGGCGGTCGAATCCTCGGTGATCCAGCCGACCGTCAAACCAAGACTCTCCAGCAGCGGACCCATCCATTCCGCGTCACGCTTGGCCAGGTAGTCGTTGATGGTGATGACATGCACGTGCCGGCCGCCGATGGCGTAGCCGGCCGCGGCGATCGCCCCGGACAGGGTCTTGCCCTCACCGGTGGCCATCTCGACGATGTCGCCGGCGAGCATGCGCAGGGCCCCGAGCAGCTGTACGTCAAAGGGCCGCAGGCCGGTCGTCCGCTCGGCGGCCTCGCGCGCCAGCGCCAGGAACTGCGGCATGTCCGCGGAGGCGGCCAGGTCCTCCAGCTCGAGCAATTTGGCAGCCTTGGTGAGCTGCTCGTCGTCGAGCTTGGCAGCCTTGTCTTCGAACGCGGCTGCTCCCTTGACCTCTGAGAGCGACCGGGCCTCGTTCCGCTCGGTACTGGCCCCCAGTAGCTTCCAGAACTTGCTGCTCAAGCGGCCCGGTTTGGCGCTGGACGTCTTCGGCACATGTTCACGGTACGCGGACGCGCCGAGTGCCCCCGAGCGTGACCCCAGGCGTTACGCCGAACCGGATCGGCCGAGCCTGCCCAGCATGGTCGGGGTACTTTGCCCGAATGGAGATGTTCACCCCGACATTGGACTGGGGCGGTGAGCTGGTCGCCTCGTTGAAGTGGATCGCCATCGCCTGGGTCATCGCCGCGATCTGCACGCTGGCCGTGCTGATAACCGTCGGCATGCTGACCCATTGGGGACGACAGTTCTGGCGTATCACCGGCGCCTATTTCGTGGGCCCCGGCTCGGGGAAAGTCTGGCTGTGGTTGGGCACGATCCTGCTGTCGGTCGTCACCGGTGTGCGGCTGACGGTGCTGTTCAGCTATCAGGGCAACGACATGATGAGCGGCGCGCAGGTCGCCGTGCAGGGCCTGGCCGCCAACGACGAGACCGTCAAACAGTCCGGTATTCACGGTTTCTGGGTGGCGCTGGGCATCTTCTGCATCCTGGCCGTCATCTATGTGGCCCGGGTCATGCTCGACCTGTTCATCATGCAGCGGTTCATGCTGGCCTGGCGGGCCTGGCTGACCGATGAGCTCACCGGCGACTGGCTGAAAGAAAAGGCCTACTACCGCACCCGGTTCATCGACGACACCATCGACAACCCTGACCAACGTATCCAGTCAGACATCGACATCTTCACCGCCGGCGTCGGTCCGATGCCGAACAACCCCAACTACTTCAGCAAGAGCACGCTGCTGTTCGGCGCGATCGACGCGGTGGTGTCGGTCATTTCGTTCGCCGTGATTCTGTGGAACCTGTCCGGGAACCTCACCTTGTTCGGCTTCACCATTCCGCGCGCGATGTTCGTGATCGGACTGTTCTACGTAATCCTCGCCAGCATCGTGGCGTTCTGGATCGGCCACCCGCTGATCAAACTGACGTTCAACAACGAGAAGTACAACGCCGCGTTCCGGTACGCGCTGGTGCGGTTGCGCGACGCCGCCGAGGCCGTGGCGTTCTACCGCGGCGAGGTCGCCGAACGACTCCAGCTGCGTGAGCGTTTCGAGCCGGTCGTGAACAACTACCGCCGGTTCATCAACCGCTCGGTCAAGTTCTACGGCTGGAACCTGTCGATCAGCCAGATCATCGTGCCGCTGCCCTGGGTGTTGCAGGCTCCTCGGCTGTTCACCGGCGAGATCAAGCTCGGTGCGGTGAATCAGACGATCTCGGCGTTCAACAACATCCAGGATTCGCTGTCGTTCTTCCGTAATTCCTATGACGCCTTCGCCGGATGGCGGGCGTCGATCATGCGTCTGCACGGCTTGGTGATGGCCAACGAACAGGCCCGCGACCTGCCCGAGCTGACGGTCGAACCGAGCAAGGACTGCCTGGTCGAACTGGACGCCGTCGAGGTGCGCACCCCGGCCGGCGAGCCACTGGTCGACAACCTGGACCTGCGGCTGGACTCGGGTGACACGCTGATCGTGACCGGCGAGTCCGGCGCCGGCAAGACCACACTGCTCCGGAGCCTGGCACAGCTGTGGCCCTACGCGACCGGCACCTTCCGCTATCCGTGCGATGCCCACGAGACCATGTTCCTGTCGCAGATGCCGTATGTGCCGCTCGGCGATCTCCGGGCGGTGGTCTCGTATCCCGCCAAGCCCGGAAGCATCCCAGACGAGGACCTGCACGCGGCGCTGCAGAAGGTGTCGCTGCCGCAGTGCTCGAAGCGTCTGTCCGAGGTGGCCGACTGGGCCAAGGTGCTCTCCCCCGGCGAGCAACAACGCATCGCGTTCGCCCGGATCCTGTTGACCCGGCCGCGGGCGGTGTTCCTCGACGAGGCCACGTCCGCACTCGACGAGGGCCTGGAGTACACCATGTACGCACTGGTGCGCGCCGAGTTGCCGGACACCATCCTGGTCAGCGTCACCCATCGCAGCACCGTGGGCCAGCACCACGAAAAGCATCTGAAGCTGCACGGCGGCGGCCGTTGGACTTTGGGCGAGGTCGACGACGACGCGGCCGACCTGGTCAAGCAACCCTGATCGGGCGATAGTTCCCGGTAACTTCCCGGGGTATGGAGATGTTCACCCAGTCCCTGGACTGGGGCAACGAGATCCTGGCATCACTGTTGTGGGTCGCCAAGGCGTGGGCGATCGGGGCGGTGGCGCTGGTGGCCGTCCTGGCCGTCCTGGCACGCATCACCACCTGGGGCCGGCAATTCTGGCGCGTCACCGGCGGCTATTTCCTTGGGCGCGAGAGCATTCCGGTGTGGGTGCTGCTGGGGGTGCTGCTCCTGTCGGTGATGGTCTCGGTCCGGATGGACGTGTTGTTCAGCTACTACGTCAACGACCAGACCACCGCGCTGCAGGTGGCGTTCTCCGGCACCGGTTCCGGCAACGAAGCCGTGCGCCGCTCGGGCATCGACGGCTTCTGGCATTCGATCCTCATCTTCGGACTCCTGGTCACCGCCGACATCACCCGCACCTTGCTCGACCTGTACCTGATGCAGTACTTCATCGTTCGCTGGCGGGTCTGGCTCACCCACCGACTCACCGGGGACTGGCTCGATCAACGGGCCTACTATCGCGGCCGATTCATCGGTGGCTTCGGCGGGACTCCGATCGACAACCCGGATCAGCGCATCCAGCAGGACATCGACGTCTTCACCACCGGCACCGGACCTGAAACCAACACACCGACCGTCGCCACCGCACAGACACTGCTGTTCGGATCGGTCTACTCGATCGTCTCGGTCGTGGCGTTCACGCCGATTCTGTGGAATCTCGCCGGCCCCTTGACATTTCTGGGTGTCACGGTCCCGAAGGCGTTGTTCTGGATCGCGCTGTTGTGGGTGGCGGTCACGACCGTCGTCGCGATCTGGATCGGCCGGCCGATGATCCGCCTGACCTTCCGTAACTCGTTGACCAACGCAGCGTTCCGGTACGCGCTCGTCCGCGTCCGCGACGGCGCCGAAGCGGTCGGCTTCTATCACGGGGAACGCACCGAACGTGGCACGCTGTCGGACCGGTTCACCAAGGTGATCACCAACTACCGCCGACTTGTGCTGCGGGGCGTCGCGTTTCTCGGCTGGAACCGGTCCATCAACCAGATCATCGACCCGCTTCCGTTGATCGTTCAGGCGCCACGGTTGTTCGCGGGTCAGATCACCTACGGCGACGCCCTGCAGTCGGCGAGCGCATTCAACCGGGTGCAGAGTTCGTTGAGCTTCTTCCGTTCGGTATACGACGCTTTCGCCGGGTACCGAGCCGCCATCATCCGCCTTGACGGACTGGTCGCCGCAAACGAACAGGCAAGGGCGCTACCGCGATTGGATATCGGGGTGAGCGCAGGCGGCGGCGTCGAACTCGAGGACGTCGAGGTACGCTCCCCCGCAGGTGATCTGCTGCTGCACGACCTCGACATGCAACTCGCACCCGGCGATTCGCTGGTCATCACCGGGCCGTCCGGCACCGGGAAGACGACACTGCTGCGGAGCCTGGCACGACTGTGGCCCTACGGATCGGGGACGGTGCGCTATCCCGAGCAGGGTGAGGTGATGTTCCTGTCCCAGCTCCCCTACGCCCCGCTGGGCGATCTCCGTACGGTGGTCTGCTATCCCGCGCCGGCGGGTACCTACAGCGACGACGACATCCGGGCCGCACTCGACAAGGTCGCTCTGGGGAATCTGACCTCCCGCCTGGACGAGGACGCCGATTGGGGAAAGGTGCTGTCCCCGGGCGAACAGCAGCGGATCGCGTTCGCCCGGATTCTGCTGGCGAGGCCGTCTGCGGTGTTCCTGGACGAGGCGACCTCGGCGCTCGATGCCGGTCAGCAGTACGCGCTGTACTCGACCCTGCGCACCGAGCTGCCCGACTGCATCGTGGTCAGCATCAGTCACCGGGACAGCGTGAACCGGCTCCACGACCGTCGCCTGGAACTGCTCGGCGACGGTCGATGGCAGCTCAGTCTGCTCGGCGACCCTGCCTAGCGTGCCGCTGCGTGCGTGCCGGCTCGGCGCCCGAAGAACGACCCTTCGCCGAGTTGGACGCCGCTGGCGTAACCCTCGCCGTCCTGGGCGATGTTGGACGCGCAGGCCCCCGCCGCGTACAGGCCGGTGATGACGCTGCCGTCCTCACGCAGCACCTCACCGTCGATGGACACCGTCAACCCGCCCATCGTGAATCCCGAATACATGGCAATGCCGAGCGACAGGTCGAACGCCGCCCACGGGCCCTTCTGCTGCACCGCGATGTAGTCGGGCTGCTTGTGGAAATCGGGATCCTCGCCATTGGCCGCGTGCTCGTTGTAGCGGTCCAGGGTCGCCGCCAGGTTGCCGGCCGGGATGCCCAGCGCCTCTTCGACTTCGGCGATCGTCTCGTAACCGTCGATGAACTTGATGAGCGGCATGGCCGGCATCTCCATGTGTTCCTCATCCACGATGAGGTATGCCTGCTGATCGGGCTGTCGCAGGACGAATGCCGAGGTACGCGAATGGTAGGAATCCTCGGTGACGAAGCGCCGGCCCTGGTTGTTGACGATCACGCCGGTCAACAGGATCTCAGGCGGGTAGGCCGCCGCGGTGATGAACAACTGGTCCATGCCGTTGGCCACGCCGCCTGCCGCGACACCCATCCGGATGCCCAGGCCGTCGTCGTTGGGGTTGCCCAGGATGTAGGGCTCCACCTCACCGTGGTGCTTGGTGCGACGCTTCTTGCCCAGCGCCGGGGTGTATTCGGCGACCATCTCGGGGTTCATCGCGAATCCCCCGGCCGTGATGATGACCGATTTCGCTTTGACGCAACCGGTTTCGCCGAAGTGCTTCCACTTCACCCCGACCACGGGGCGGTCATCCGCATCGCCGTCGACGATCAGGTTGGTGGCTCCCACCTCGTAGCGGATCGTGACGCCCAGCGTCTCGGCGCGCTTCAGCAGGAGGTCGATGACCATCGCCGCGCCGCCCAACTCGCCGGGCACGGGAACCGAGTGCCCGCGAGGCGCCGGCGCGGCCTGCTCGGTGAACGGCCAGACCTTCTCGTTGCCGGTGTAGGACAGCCCCTCGGTGCCCGGCGGGACCACCACCTTGCCCGGGTAGAAGCTGCGCTCGAACTGAAAGCCCAGCGCCTCAAGCCAATTGAAGTGTTCGACACTACCGTCGCTGTAGGCGCGGATCTTGGCCAGATCAGGTTCGCGCGAGACGGCGACCAGGTACTTGTACATCTCCTCGGCGGTGTCGGGGTGCCCGGTGGCCTCCTGCACCGCGGTACCGCCGCCGAGATAGAAGTGCCCGCCGGCCATCGCGGTGGTGCCTCCGGCCGCCGCGGCCTTCTCCAACACCAGGACCCGGGCACCCTCGGCGGCAGCACTGACCGCTGCACAACCTCCGGCGATGCCGAATCCGATCACCACGACATCGAACTCGTCGGACCAGGATTCGCCGGCGACGACCTCGGAGGCCTCCAGGACCTCGGGGATTTCCTTCACTGCTGCTCCTGTTTCACATACTCGAAGAACGCCCGGATCTCGGGCGGGATGTAAGCGATCTCCAGATACGGCACCCCCGCCCCGGCGGCCGACAGGTAGGCGAATCTCATTCCCCCGGGCATCTCGCCGTCACACACCACGGGCGTCCCCTCGCCTTCGGCGTCGCGCAGTCTTGCGTCGAATGCCTCGGGGTCGGCTGCCTCGACACAGATGTGGTGCAGGCCGGACCCGTGTCGTTCGAGGAACTCGGCGTAGACGCTCTCGCCGCTGACCGGTGCGATCAGTTCCAGTTGGGTGTCGCCGGCGTAGCTCAGCGAGATGTCGGCGACGAAATCGGCAGGCTTGCCCCGGTATCGGCACGTCTGCGGGCTGAAATGCACCGCAGGCATGCGCACCCACCGGCGCGCCCCCAGCAGGGTGGACAAGACCTGTTCGGTGGCGTCCAGATCAGCGGTGACCCAGGCGATCTGGACAGGTGTCTGATTAAGCATCGCCATGACAATATCGCCCACCCGCCAGGATGGCTAGAACGTGTTCTAGTTAGCGGAACGGCGAGTCAGGGTTGTCCGACGAGATTCGAGACCTCGCCGGCGAGCGGCGCGCCGTCACCGCGGGCCTGGCCACTGGCGTTCTGCCAGGAGACCGCGGCCGGATAGTTACCCCACGTGCTGTTGAACATCCCGACGATGGCAGCACGGCCATCGGGGGTGACGATGTATACCGGTCCACCGGAATCGCCTTTTTGGCTGACCACACCGTTGGCCATCGTGAACCAGCCGTTGTTCACGGCCTCGACGGTGCCGCAGGTTTCTCCGGTAACCACGCCGAAGTGACAGACCGGGGCCCCGACCGTCGGCACCACGGCGGGATCCTCCACCAGCATCCGCCCACCCGGCAGGATGTTGTTCACCACGACGTCCCCGGCCAACTGGATGGTCTCCCAATCGGAGATCATGTGATTGGTATCGACTGTGGCGCCGTCGGGCGTGTTGTCCCGGAACGAACCCATGTGCCCGATGAAATTGCCGTCCCGGTCGTTCACCGGCCCGCCGCCGCGGCAATGCCCGGCGGTGAATCCGACGCGGCTCCCCTGGTCCACGAATCCGAGGGTGCACAAATTGGTGCCTTGGCGAATCTCCATCCCCGGGTACACCAGCGAACCCGCCGCAGCCGCCGTCGGTACCGGACATGCCAGCAGCCCCGCCACCGGCACCACCGCCATCGCCCGTATCGCCCCACCAAGCCAACTGTTCACGGCCGGCCTCCCTCGTTTTCGGACGTGGTGAAAGTCACCCTACCGATTTCAATATCGGTCAGGCGGCAACTTCGTTACCGGGGGTACCCACAACCCGCGAGATCCAATGCCAGAAACAACGACGGCCCGGACCAGCTGGTCCGGGCCGTGCGTCTTGGTCAGGTCAAGGAATCGTCAGGACCTGGCCGGGGTGAATCAGATCGGGATTGGCGATGCCGCTGGCATCGGCGATCTGCTGGTAGCGGTTGCCATCGCCGTAGAAGCGCTCGGCGATTGCCCACAGGGTGTCGCCGGACACCACGGTGTAGGTGCGCGGCTCGGGTGCCGGCGGGGGTGGCGGCGGCGCAGCCGGCTCGGGTGCGGCCACAGGCTCCTCGACAGCGGCCGGGGCAACCTCAACCTCGGGCGCGGCGGCCTCGGGCGCCGGTGGCGGCGGCTCGGAGGTCTCGGTCTTGGACGACCACGCGGGCCCGTCCGCGGCGTACAGCACCAGGTTGCGGTCGTCCTGGAGAACCAGCTTGACGTCCTTCTTGCCCTTGGTGTCGGTGTGCCACACCGGCTTCTCCGAGGTGTACAGCACGAAGTTGCCGTCGGTCTGCACCTCGGCGCGCACGACGTCCTGGCCGTTGGTGGAAGTCGACCAGACCGCTTGGCCACGTGCCTCCAACACGAGGTTGCCGTCATCCTGCAACGTCAGCGTGTACGCGCCGTTGTTGGAGGTGAGCGAACCACCCTTCTCCAGCTTCTGTCCTTCGGTCAGTGTGTCTCCCACGCATTGCCCCTTTCGTGACCGTGATCCGGGTTGTCGCACCCGGGTTCTGTCGACCTTACTGACTTCGAGTTTGCTTTGGTGCCATTCGGCTCGGCTCGAATTCAAACCTCGCACCAACACTGGGAAACGCCGGGTATCTCTACGGCAGACGGCGCGAATCGGCGGCGCCCGGCGTGTCGCACAACGAGCCGCGGCCACGTGATCGGCCCGAGGCAGCCGGAATAGTAGGTCGCGTCAATTCCCATGCCGGCCAATGATTCTGGCCGCCCGTTCGAGAACGGGGCCGACCCTTGTCAGCCGACAGGCTGGGTTTCGGAGGTTTCGGCGGGCTGCCAGCCGGGTGGGCCGAACACGAAGCCCAACCGGTCACGCAGACGGCGCGCCCGCCGCACGTCGCGGGCGATCGCCACGTACTCGTGGGTCTGCAGTTTCCAGATGTTGAAGGTGTTGACCGGCTTGGTCAGCCCATAGTGCGGACGGAACACCTCCGGCTGGAACGTGCCGAACATCCGGTCCCAGATGATGAGGATGCCGCCGTAGTTGCGGTCCAGATACAACTGGTCGCGGCCGTGGTGAACCCGATGGTGCGACGGCGTGTTGAAGATGAATTCGATTGGCCGCCACAACTTTCCGACCCGCTCCGTGTGCACCCAGAACTGGTAGACCAGGTTCAGCGAAAAGCTGGCGAACACCAGCCACGGCGGAATCCCGAGCAGGGGCAACGGAATCCAGGCCAGGATCTCACCGCTGTTGTTCCATTTCTGACGCAGCGCGGTGGCGAAGTTGTAGTACTCACTGGAGTGGTGGGCCTGATGCGTCGCCCAGATCAACCGCACCCGGTGCGCAACGCGGTGGTAGGTGTAGAACAGCAGATCCACTCCGACGATCGCGATCACCCAGGTGTACCACCGGTCCCCCGGCAGGTGCCACGGCGCCAGGTAGGCGTAGATGGCGGCATAGCCCAGCAGCGCCAGCAGTTTCCATCCGCCAGTGGTGAGGATCGACACCAGCCCCATCGAGATGCTGGCCCAGGCGTCACGGGTGTCGAACGCACCCGCGGGTTGCCGTTGGGATTCGATGTGCTCCAGGCGACGGGCGGCGAGCCATTCCACGGTCAGCAACACCAGGAAGAACGGGATCGCGAAGAACACCGGATCCCGCATCGGCGGGGGCAGGAAGTCCAGGACGGACCCGATCATGTGGACTCCTCGATGAGCTGGGCGTACTCTCCCACGGTACTCACCCGCCGAAGCGGGCTCGGATAGGTTTGTCCGGTGCAGAAGTGGGCGTTGTTGATCGCGGCCGTCATCACCGAAGTCACCGCCACGCTGTCGCTGCGCGCGTCCCAGGACCATTCGGGGTGGCTGGTGCTGGTGGTGTTCGGCTACCTGGCCGCATTCGTGTTGCTGACGCTGGTGCTGCGGGCGGGTATGCCTGTCGGCGTCGCCTACGGCATCTGGGGTGCGCTGGGTACCGCGGCGACGGCCGTGCTTGCCGCGGCGTTGTTCGGCGACCCGTTCACCTGGCCGATCGTGGCGGGTATCGGTCTGATCATCGCCGGCGTGCTGCTGGTCGAGCTCGGGTCGCACCCGCGTCAGGCCGAATCATGATGTGGGTGGCCCTGACCGGGGCGATCCTGGTCGAGGTGTTCGCCACACTGGGACTGCGTGCCTCCGACGGGTTCCGGCGCAAGGCGTGGATCGCGCCGGTGATCACCGGCTACGTGCTGTCGTTCTACCTGCTGTGGCTGGCCCTGTCGTTGGGGGTGCCCGTGGGCATCGCCTACGGCATCTGGACCGCGTGCGGCGTCGCACTGGTCGCCATCATCGCCCGGTTCCTGTTCCGGGAACCGCTGACCCCGGTGATGATGCTCGGTATCGCGCTAATCGTGTCGGGTGTGTTCACGATCGAACTGGCCGGCATCGGCCCCGGGACGGTGCCCTGACGACGGCCGCCCCGGCAGCACCCCGGCGAGCAGCGCGGCCACCAACCCGGCCAGCGGCACGGCCAGGAGACCGACCCGCAACCCGGCCGCATCGGCGACGAGCCCGACCAGCAGTGGCGCACCGAAGAAACCCACCCGCATGAGCCAGGTGACCACGGTCAGGCCGGTCCCCGGTCGCAGCCCCGGCAGTTGGTCGGCGGCGTGCATCGCGGCCGGCACCAGGGTGGCCACCCCCAGACCCGCCAGCGCAAAGCCGGCGATCGTCGTGGCGATGCTCGGGAAGGCCAGGGCTGTTCCCATCCCGGCGGCGGCGATCACGCCGCCCGACCGCGCCACCGTGGCCTCGCCGAACCGGTCGACCAGCCGGTCGCCGATCACCCGTCCCACGAACATGAAGCCGACCAGCGCGATGTATCCGAAGACGGCCACGGCCGGCGGCGTGTGCAGGTAATCCCGCAGATACAGGGTGGCCCAGGAACTCCCGGAATCCTCGACCGTGGCGCCCGCGATCGCGATCAGCACCAGGGCCAGCAGGATCAGGTATACCCGCGGCCCCGCCCTCGTTCCCGCCGGGGCGTGCGCTGCCGGGTGATCATCATGGTCTGGTCCGGGCAACAGGTAGCGGTACGCGACCACCGCGACCGCGCTCAACACGACGGCGGCCACCGAGAGATGGATGGCCCGTGGGATCCCGAGGGCGATTGCTCCGGCACCGGTGAGCCCACCGAGGATCGCGCCTGCAGCCCACACCGCATGCAGCGAGTTGATGATCGACCGGCCGTGTTCGCGCTGCAGCCGCAGTCCGTGCGCGTTCTGTGCGACATCCACCACCGAATCGCAGGCGCCGGCCAGGAACAACGCGGCGGCCAGCAGCAGGGGTGAGTTCGCCATACCGGCTGCGACGACGAAGGCGGCCAGCGCCACCGTGCCGATGACCGCCACCCGGGCACTGCGGAACCGTCGGATCAGTGTCGCCGCAGTCAATCCCGCAACCAGCGCGCCGCCGGAGAACGAAGCGACGGCCGCGCCGTACACCGCATTGCTCAGGTGAAGGTCACTCTTGATCTCCGGATAGCGCGGCAGGAGATTGGCGAAGATCGCGCCGTTGGTCAGGAACAGCGCCCCGACCGCGATCCGGGCCGGGCGCAACGCGGATGCCACTGAGTCGACACTACTGCGCGTCCCCGAAGTCAGTGGACCGCAGGCACCAACCGTTCGCTGACCCGCCACAGGTCTGCCGCCTTGGCCTCGTCGTAGGAATCTCGTGAGGACCGGATCCGGCGGGTTCCTTCGAAGTACGCCCCGGTGACGCCTTCGAGGCCCGGGTCGGTCACCAGCGCGGCGAGATTGGCGCCGGAACGTCGGGTGCTGTTGACGTTGGGCAGTACCCGTAACGCCGGCATGAGCAGGCGCCAGGCCAGCCGCTGGATACCCGAGTAGTCCCTGGCGAGCCCCGAACCCGGCATCAGGCCGGGATCGAACGCGTTGACCGTGATCCCGCGGGACCCGTGCCCCAGGCGCCGGTCCAGCTCATAGCTGAACAGCATGTTGCACAGTTTGGAGGTGGTGTAGCGACGCCGGCCTTCTTCGCCGGTCAGCCCGCCGGGCGGCGGATGAAGCAGGTCCTCGGCCGAGTCATATTGCGGCGCAGGCATACCCGTGAACCTGTCCGGATCGTGGGTACCGCTGCTGACCACCACGATTCGCGCCGGGGCGGTGAGCGCGGCGAGCACCTGCTGCACCAGGGCGAAATGACCGAGGTGGTTGACGCCGAAGGTCATCTCATAGCCGTCCGACGTCGTCTGGGCGCCCGCTACCAACTGGAGTCCGGCGTTGCATACCAGCGCGTTCAGCGGCGGTAGGTCCCGATGCGGCAACCCGGCGGCGAAGTTCCGTACCGACTGCAGCGATGCCAGGTCGAGTTCACCCACCGTGGTACGTCCGGGGCAGCCGAGACGAGCCGCCGCGTCGGCGCCACGTTCGGTGTCGCGCACCGCGAGCACCACATGCCAACCCGGATCGGATTCCAGGAGGGTCCGCGCACATTCGAAGCCCAGCCCGGTGTTCGCGCCGGTGATGATCGCGGTCTTGTCGGTCACTTTTCCTCCAGGAGTATCGGGATGAGCGCCGTGACCGCCTGCCACAGCCGCCGGTACATGCGGGCCACGTCGGTGGTGCCCGGTTCGAGGTGCGCGGCGAAGAACACCCCGTCGGACTGTGCGACGGCGAATGCGGTGAGTTCGGCCACCACCTGCTCGACACGACGTGGCGGCACGCCTGCGGGCAACTGGCTGCGCACGGCGGCAGAGAATCGCGCGATCGCGGTGTCACGCACGCGGCGCACCACCGCCGTCACCGTCGGATCATCGCCGCGTTCCAGCGACAGCAGGTACAGGATGCGGAGGAATTCCGGGCGCTGCGCCTGCAGATCCGCCAGAACCGCCAACTGCTCATCGATGCCGCCGCTACCGGGTATCGCCGCGAAGAAGCGGTCGGCGCCGCGTTCCATCACCGCCGCGAGGACACCGTCCTTGGATCCGAAATGCCAGTAGATGGAGCTGGCCGGCAAGCCGCAGGCCTTGCGGATGTCGCTGATCGAGGTGGCGGCGTAACCGCGAGTGGCCATGAGTTGTTCGGTGGCGTCGAGAATCTGCCCCCGGGAATCCGCACCCTGCTGTTGTCGTCGCGTGGTTGGAGTGGCCACCTGAAATCCCGTCTGTAAGGATCGTTACAGACAGCGTAGAGCGTGGGTAGGCACCACGCCAGTGGCACGCACGATCGGCTTCTGGGCGCCAAGATTGTCACCATGACTTCTTCGTCACCGGCCCTGCTCGAACTGGCCCGCCGCTACGGCGTCGCCGCGGAGTTCGACGACTGGACCGGCCGCCGCACCGCCGTCGCAGAGTCCACCCTGGTCGCGGTGCTGGAAGCACTGGGCGTGCCGGCCGGCACCGAACAGGAGCGGCTGGACGGCCTGGCGGCGCACGACCGGCAGTACTGGCAGCGCAGCCTGCCACCGATCGTGTTGGGCCGGGCAGGAATGCCGACGAGCTTCTGGGTCCACGTCACACATGGGGATCCGGCGCACCTCACGCTGTTGCTCGAAGACGGCACCGAGCGCGGCAGCCTCCGGCAACTCGAGAACAACCGGCCTCCACACGATCTCGGGGACCGGTTGATCGGTGAGGCCACGTTCGAACTTCCGGCGGACCTGCCGTTGGGTTATCACCGGCTGCGATTGGACGGGACCGATACCGAGACGCCGGTGGTGGTCTCCCCCGCCACCGTGGGCCTGCCCATCCGACTGGGCGGGCGACGCGCCTGGGGAATGGCCGTCCAGCTCTACAGTGTTCGCTCGAAAAACTCTTGGGGCACAGGTGATCTCACCGACCTTGCCGATCTGGCGGTGTGGTCGGCGGCCGAGCACGGCGCCGGGTTCATCCTCGTCAATCCGCTGCACGCGGCCGCTCCCACCGCCCCGATGGAGCCCTCGCCGTATCTGCCCACCTCGCGGCGGTTCGGCAATCCGCTCTACCTGCGGGTGGAGGCCGTCGCAGAATTCGCCGACGTCCGTCACCGCGGACGCCTCCGGGCACTGCGCACCACCGCCAACAAACGCGCCGACCGCGACCCCACCATCGACCGTGACGCGGCCTGGCAGACCAAACGCACCGCACTGCAGCAGGTGTACCGGGTTGAGCGCACGGCGGGCCGGGAACTGGCGTACACCGCCTACCGGGCCCGGCAGGGCCGACGCCTGGAGGAATTCGCGACCTGGTGCGCGCTGGCCGAACAATACGGAGCGGATTGGCACGCCTGGCCGCACGCACTGCAGCATCCGGCGAATCCGGAAGTCGCCGCGTTCGCGGCGGCCCATCCCGATGCCGTGGACTTCCACCGCTGGCTGCAGTGGGTTCTCGACGACCAACTCACCGCCGCGCAGGCCACGGCGATGCAGGCCGGGATGGAGTTGGGCGTCATGAGCGACCTCGCGGTCGGCGTGGATCCCGACGGCGCCGACGCCTGGGCCCTGCAGGATGTGCTGGCTCCGGGCGTGACGGCCGGCGCTCCCCCGGACGAGTTCAACCAACTGGGCCAGGATTGGTCGCAGCCCCCGTGGCGGCCGGACCGGCTGGCCGAGCAGGCCTACGAACCGTTCCGGGCGCTGGTCGAGATGGCGCTCCGGCATGCCGGTGGGGTGCGCATCGACCACATCATCGGAATGTTCCGGCTGTGGTGGATCCCGAAGGGCGCCGCACCGACCGAAGGCACCTATGTGCGTTATGACCACGACGCGATGATCGGCATCATCGCGCTCGAAGCGCACCGGGCCGGCGCGCTCGTGGTCGGCGAGGACCTGGGCACGGTCGAACCGTGGGTGCGCGACTACCTGCACGAGCGGGGCCTGTTCGGCACCTCGATCCTGTGGTTCGAGTCCGACGGGTCCGGGCGGCCCCTCCCGGCCGAACGCTGGCGCGCGTACTGCCTGTCCTCGGTGACCACCCACGATCTGCCGCCGACGGCGGGGTATCTCGCGGGCGAGCATGTGCGGTTGCGGGAAGAACTCGGGTTGCTCACGCGGCCTGCCGATGAGGAGTTGGCCTCGGACCGCGCCGCGCAGGCCGCCTGGCTCGACGAGTTGCGCCGGGTCGGCCTGCTCGGACCCGATCCGGACACCGACCAGATCGTGACGGCGCTGTACCGGTATCTGGCCCGCACCCCGTCGAAGCTGCTGACCCTGGCGCTGGCCGACGCAGTCGGTGAGTTGCGCACCCAGAATCAGCCGGGAACCACCGACGAGTACCCGAACTGGCGGATCCCACTGGCCGGTCCGGACGGCCGTCGGCTGCTGCTCGAAGACGTGTTCGCCGATCCGCGGGCAGCCGCGTTGAGCGAGGTGATGGCCGGGATCACCGGGCACGCCGGCCGGACCCGGATGTAACGCCCGGGGCGTCTTCTCCGGTTTCACAAACGTCTCAGCTGCGATATGTTCGCAACCGCACCCGACTGACGGAGTTCACGTGAAGAAGCTTGTTGCGCTCGGCGGCGGTCTGCTCGCCGCCGGTTCGATCGCCCTGATGGCGGCAGGCGCCGCCACCTCGCAGCCGAGCTCCGCTTCGGTCAACGTCGTCGGTGAGCCCTATATGAAGGCACTCGCGATCCTGAAGAGCCAGGGCGTCAAGGCGACCTTCGGCGGCTCGTTCGGCAGCGCCCTTCCGCAGGCCGAGTGCCTGGTCGATTCCCAGAAGGTCAACTCCAGCGGCAAGATGATCCTGATGCTGGACTGCAGCGAGGCCGCGGCCGAGCAGGGTGCCGAATCGGCCGTCCCGGGCGGCCCGAGGGTCGGCAGTAACGGCGTGACCACGGTGACGCCGACGCCGGTGGTCCCGATCGCCGGCGCCCCCGGCGCGGGCACGCCGCCACCGGCCTGACATACACCCGGTACCGCTGTTCCCACCTAAATCCGTACACTGCTGAGAGTCCACTCATCCCAGGGAGGCTCTCGATGTTGCGTCCGTTGCGGTTCGACAATGAGATCGACCCGGGCCCGGTACAGATCCAGGCCCGTAAAGTCCACTTCGATCTCGACGGCATACCGTTGCATTGGATCCCCGGCCACCCCGTGGCCTCGTCGATGGTCAACCTGTTCAACGTGGTGCTGCCGATGGCAGAACACTGGTTCGTCGCGACGTTCAACGAAGCACTGCCCTATGTGCGCGATCCCAAGCTCGCTGATGACATGCGCGGCTTCATCGGCCAGGAGGCGACCCACGCCGAGACGCATGATCGGGTGCTCGACGAGTTCCTGACCGCCCACGGTGTGGACTACCAGCCGCTGATGGCCATGGTCGAGCACGTGTTCACCAAGATGCTGGGCCCGACCGAGTCGACCGACCCGCGCCGCCGGCTGTCCAACCTGTGCGATCGGCTGTGGCTCATCGCCGCCATCGAGCACTACACGGCGGTTCTGGGCGATTTCGTGCTGAACTGCACGTGGGAGGACTTCGACGCCGACCCGACGATGACGGATCTGTTCCGCTGGCACGGCAGTGAAGAGGTCGAGCACCGCAGCGTGGCACACGATGTGGCGGTGTACTTCCAGGACAGCTATTTCAGCCGGGTGCGGGCGATGTCGATCGCCGCGACGGCGGTGTACATGTTCTTCCAGCGCGGTTGTTGGGCGATGGTGAAGAGCGATCCGACCCTCGACATCGGCTGGTGGCAGATGAACAAGATGCGTATGCGTGATTCCAAGCTGGGACTGCTGCCGAAGTTCTCCCGGATGTTCGGTTCCAACACCCTGGCCTACTGCCGGCCCGCTTTCTCCCCGGAGGAGATGGGCTCGACCGCTCAGGCAGTGGCTTACCTGGCGAGTTCCCCCGCGGCGCGGGCCGCCCACCTGTGACGGGCACAGCCATGCTGACGCTGTCACTGATATCCCGGTACCGCGCTCTGCCACCGAGTGCGTCGGGGCGGTTCCGGCACGATCCCATGCTCGGTCTGGCCGAGGTGTCTATCGCGACGATGTGGGGTGTGAACCGCTTGCTGCGGCGGCCCTCGCCTCCTCCTGCCCTGGACCGCACGATCACGTTGACCGTGACCGGCCGGGAAGTGGTGGCCCACGACCAGGACGTCATCGCGCTGACCCTGGCCGCGGCCGACGGCGGCGTGCTGCCGCAGTGGTACCCGGGTGCACACATCGACCTGCACCTGGCCAGCGGCCGGGTGCGGCAGTACTCACTGTGCGGCGATCCGACAGTGACCGACCGTTATCGAATCGCGGTGCGGCGCATACCCGATGGTGGCGGCGGTTCGGTCGAGGTGCACGACAGCCTGCAGGTCGGCAGCCGGGTGAGCACCCACGGTCCCCGCAATGCGTTCGCGCTGACGGTGCCCGGTTACGGGTCGCCCACTCAGCGGTTCCGCTTCATCGCGGGCGGCATCGGCATCACCCCGATCCTGCCGATGCTCGGGTTGGCCGAGCGGCTGGGTGTCGACTGGTCGATGGTGTACGCCGGACGCAGCCGCGACAGCCTGCCGTTCCTCGACGAGCTCGACCGGTTCGGGGACCGCATCGCGATCCGTACCGACGACGTCGACGGACTGCCCGGCGCCGGTGACCTTCTCGGCGAGTGTCCCGACGGCACCACGGTGTACGCGTGTGGCCCGGCCCCGATGCTGACCGGGATCCGGGCGGCGCTCATCGGCCGGGACGACGTCGAGCTGCATTTCGAAAGGTTCGCGGCGCCACCGGTTGTCGACGGCGCGGAGTTCTCGGTGACGATTGCCTCGACCGGCGCCGGGGTGACGGTCGGAGCCGACGAGACCATGCTCGCCGCACTGGGCCGGGCCGGGGTGAACGCCCCGTACTCGTGCCAGCAGGGTTTCTGCGGCACCTGCCGCATTCGGACCGTGCCGGGTACCGACGGGACTGTGCAGCACCGGGATACGTTGTTGACCGATCCCGAGCGCGACGCCGGCTATCTGCTGACCTGTGTATCGCGGGCGGAGGCCGGCCACCGGCTGACGCTCGACCTCTGAGTCGCTACCCGCCCTGCGGGTCGCCCTCTCCGTAGCCGGCCAGTTCGGGTGCGGCCATCAGCTGGTCCAGCAGCGGACGCTGCCCCGCGAGGAGTTTGGTGCGCGCCAGTGCTACCGAAACCCAAGCAACACGGTCGATTTCGGGGAACTCGACGAGCCGCCCCGACCCCTTCGGCAACTCGATGCTGAAGGTGTTGCTCACGGCCGTGGCAGGATCGAAGTCCCCGCGCACCGCGAATGCGGTGACCACCTTGCCTCCCGCCTGCCGCACCGGGACAAGATCGATGCGCGGGCCGGAGGGAGGTGGCGAGCCGAGTTCCTCGGCGAATTCGCGCTGCGCCGCCGGCCACGGGTCCTCACCGTCGACGTACTCGCCCTTGGGTATCGACCACGCCCCGGCATCCTTGCGGGCCCAGAACGGCCCGCCCGGGTGGGCGATCAGCACCTCCACCACCGTGTCGGCGAGACGGTACAACAGGACACCCGCGCTCAGTTTCGCCACTCGCTGCACGCTACGCGGTGATGTGCGCCACTTTGCCGGCAGGACATGGTTCGCCTCACGCCGGTAACGGTTCCACAGTGTGACGCAGCCCTCGTCAATGGGTTTCGGTCAGCCGGAATTTAAATTGTGAACTGCCGGTTAACTGTTGGGTAACACCTAAACCGAGGTGACGGCGGCGCGCGGGTGGGCGGCTGGCGTCGGCGTCACGCGCGAAACAACAGAAGAGTGAAAGAAGGCACCAAAGATGATGAGGATCGGATTTGCCACTGCGCTTGCAGGAGCGGCTGCCGCAGCGGTGATCGGCCTGGCCGCACCGGCCCAGGCGGCACCGACCGGACCGGGTAACGCCCAGCAGACCATCAGTCAGTTGCAGGCCCAGGGATACAAGGTGATCGTCAACCACGTCGGCTCCACCCCGCTGGACAAGGCCACCGTGGTCGCGGTCCGACCCGGGCAGACCTACAGCCGGACGGATTCGAGCAGCCCGGGCGGCGATCTGCAGACAACGCTACTCAGCAAGACAGTTTACGTGGATGTGAAGTAAGCCCAAACATCGCGAAACATCAAGGAGGGGCGCCTTTTTCGGGCGCCCCTCCTTGGTGTCCGCGCGAAGCGGCCGGGCCGGTCCGCGCTAGAGTCGCCAGCGTGCGACGTTTTACCCGATATGTCGCCCTCGGCGACAGCCAGACCGAAGGGTTGTGGGACGGCGACGACGCCGTCGGCCTGATGGGTTTTGCCGACCGTCTCGCGGTCCGGCTCGACGGGCTCTACCCGGGGTTGGGTTATGCCAATCTCGCAGTTCGCGGTCACCGCATCGGCGATGTCCTGCATACCCAGCTCCCCACCGCGTTGTCGATGCGACCCGACCTGGTCACCGTCTGCATCGGTATGAACGACGTGACCCGCCCCGGACGGTCCTTCACCCGCGCGCTGGGCGACCTCGACTCCGTCTACCGCACGCTCGCGGCCACCGGTACCACCGTCGTCACCACCACGTTCCCTGACATCACCCAGATCCTGCCGGTGGGCCGACTGCTCGGGAAGCGGGTGGTTCGGATCAACGACGCGATCAACGATGCCGCCGATCGGTACGGGTTCCACCTCGTCGATCTGTACTCGGCGCCCTCGATGCGCGAACCGGAAACGTGGAGCCCGGACCGGGTCCACGGCTCGGCGAAGGGGCACGGTCTGTTCGCCGCCGCGGCCGCAGAAGCACTCGGATTGCCTGACAGCAACCATGATTGGGCCCTGGCCACCGGCCCGGACCAGATTCAGTCGTTTCGGTCCCGGGCCTACTCACAACTGCTGTGGACGCAGAACATGCTCATGCCGTGGTTGTGGCGTCATCTTCGCGGCCGGTCGGGGGGTGCGGGCCGCTCAGCTCGGCGGCCGGCCTTGATGTGCCTGAGCGCCTGACCGAAGCCCCGGCCCGCCGGTCAGATCCCGCCCCAGGTGGAGTCGAGCTCCTTGGCGACATCGATCACCTTGGCCTGCTCCGATGCCGGGCTGTCGATCTCACCGGCCACGTGCGCGGCGATGAACCGTTTGATCTCCGCGTCGACACCGGCCAGGATCCGCAGCACCTCGGCACGCAGTGACGTGGAGGTGACGTGGATCGAGATGTCGGACGGCCGCGGCTTCTTGACATCGAGGATCAGCAAGAGCGGCTCGGCGGCCAACGCCGTGGCCCGCAGGGCGATCTCACCGAACACCATGAACTTGGGCCGGTCGATGCGCAGGTCGATCACCATGTCGATCTCCAGCGGGATCCGGATGGAGAACGTGATGGTTTCGCCGACAATGCGGCTCACGCGGGGTTTTTGGATCTTGACCCGGGCGGTGACCTTGGCGATCTTGCCGGGCCCCTGGGCGATCGGACCCATCTCGAACGCGTCGCCGGCGATCGAGCCGATGGCGTCGCCGACCCGTTCCTCGGATACCGCCACCTCGAAGAACCGACGCCCGAATTCCTCGTAGGTGATGTAAGCGTGATCAGCCATGATCCTTCTACGGTCTCACGACGGTGTGCGACGACGGTGAAGCCGGGCCGAAATACCGCAACCGGGCGATGCCCAGCGGTCCGTTGCTGAGATCGGCGATCAGTACGGCCCGGCTCCCGTCGAGGTCCAGCCCGGCCACCAGATGACGGCCGGACGCGATCAGCTTGCGCCAGGAGGCACCCGAGGTACGTTCCACCAACCCGGACGTGCTCAGTGGGGTGTCGTCCCCCAGGTAGATGTCGGTGTCGGCGGTCAACCGCCGCTGCACCGCCACCGTGTCGCCGGCGCACAGGTCGTCGAGCAGCCCGGAGACCAGCCGCCTGCCCGCCCGCCCGGCACCGGCCATCCCCTTGGCGAAGCCCACCGCACCCGCGGGACCCTGATTACGCAGCAACGCCACGGCCAGGCGCAGCCCGACTGGCACGGCGCCCAGTCCGGCGCGGGCGAATTGTCCGATCATCGCGGGCAGCTGCCAGTACGCCTGCAGTTGGTCGATCCTCGGGCCGCCCGGGCCGGGCGCGACGACATAGCGAAGATAGGCGGGGATCCGCATCGAGACCGATGGGCTCATGACGACCTCGAGCTCGAGATCGCGAATCACCGTGGAGCCGGCGACGAGGTCGACGTCGCGGTGGAAGGTGATGTCGCGCGGGGCGATGAAGGTGTCGTAGAACCGCTCGATCTCGGCAGCCCCGCGGTGCGGCCGGGAGCCCACCGGGTCGTCGACCTGTCCGCCCGCAGCGAACAGTCCCACCCATCCTCGGCGGTCGTGTGCACCCGCTGCCTGCGGTGACAATTCGACGGTGGCTAGCAGGTCGTCCCGTGTGAAGGCCATATGGTTCGTTTACCATCCCGCCCACCGCCGCGTGCGCGCACACTGGTGTTTGACACCTTGAGATTGCCCACAACCACCGAGGAGAGCGCCATGAGTGGCAGTGGACCGTTCGGATTCGACCCCGAGGACTTCGACCGCGTCGCCCGTGAGGCCGGCGAAGGGCTGCGCGACGCCCTCGACGGATTGAGCAAGTTCATCGCGAGGCCCGGCCAGGCGGGCGGTTGGGCGGGCCTGCTCGATGAGTTCGCCCGGTTCTCCCAGCCCAGAACGGAGCCGGAGACCACCGGCGAGAAGGGCGACGGAGTATGGGCCATCTACACCGTCGACGACGCCGGCGGCGCCCACATCGAGCAGGTGTACCCCAGTGAGCTCGAAGCCCTGCGGGCCAATGCCGGCAACACCGATCCTGGCCGCCGAGTCCGGTTCCTGCCCTACGGCATCGCCGTCAGCGTGCTCGACACGGATACCGGCGAGTAACAACGGCCCGAAATGTCGACTGCCGACCTTCGCGACCGGCTAGGATTCTGGCCCAAAGTCAACGAACTGCCCGGCCCGATTCGACCGGCGGCCGGCAATGCTGAGGGTGGGACATGATTCGCGAACTCTTCGCCACGACGGCGGTCGCCGCGGCGGCACTGGCAACAGCCATTTCGGTGGCGCCGGGTGCTCTTGCCGACGACAACAGCAACATGTACCCGGACAATCCGGGCCGCTATCCCACCGATGTCCCCGGCATGAGCTACGAGGCTTCCAACGGTGCGCCGTGCTTCAGCTGGGAACGCAACGTCTTCGGCCGCGGCCCTGGCGGCACCGCCATGCAGTGCAAGTGGATTCCGAACCAGTGGCCGCCGGTGTACACCGGCTTCTGGACCTACGCCTACCCGTTGAACGGCGTGCAGGAGATCGGGGCGCCGTGCCCGGGGCCGCAGGAAGCCGCTCAGTCGCCTGACGGCCGGCCGATGCTCTGCCTGGGCGAGCAGGGGTGGCAGCCGGGCATATTGACCGGAGATGGTTTCTTCCCGGTCTGAGGCGCGGGTCACATCCCACCGGCCATACAGCCGAGCGGTGCATGTATGGTCGTGGGGCCCGAATCCGTGACCAGGAGTGCCATGAGCGACGTCAAGTTCGACCTGTCCACAGTGTTCTCCACGGTGGCCAAAGCCGTCCCCGATCAGACCTTCCTGGTGTGGCGGGATCGCCGGTTGAGTTACGCCGAGTTCGACGCGCGCGTCGACGGCTTCGCCCATTACCTGGTGTCGGCCGGGCTCGGCACGCACACCGAGCGCGACGGGTTGGCCGGGCACGAATCGGGCCAGGACCACCTGGGCATCTACCTGCGCAACGGCAACGAGTACCTCGAGTCGATGATCGGCAGCTACCGCGCCCGGGTGGCACCGTTCAATGTCAGCTACCGGTACGTGGAGGAGGAACTCCTCTACCTGCTGAAGGATTCGAACGCCCGCGCGGTGATCTACAACGCCGAGTTCGCGCCCCGGGTCGCTGCGATCCGCGACCAGCTGCCGAATCTGCAGGTGCTCATCCAGGTCGCCGACGAATCGGGCAACGAGCTGCTGCCGGGTGCCGTCGATTACGAGACGATCCTCAAAACGCCTGCGCCGCAAGCCGGGATGCCGACTCCGTCCGGCGACGACCTGTACATCCTCTACACCGGCGGCACCACCGGCATGCCCAAGGGCGTGTTGTGGCGTCAGCACGACATCTTCCTGTCGTCGATGGGCGGCCGGCCGTTCGGCAGCGACACCTTCATCGCGTCGTACGAGGAGCTCGCCGAGCGGGCCGCCACCGCGGGTGGCGGGCTGTCGCTGCTGATGATCCCGCCGTTCATGCACGGTGCCGCGCAGTGGGCCGCCTACAACGCCATCACCATGGGCGGAAAGCTGGTCATCCCTGACGATGTGGTGAAGATGCGTCCGGGCAACGTGCTGGAGCTGGCCGCCCGCGAACGGGTGCTGAGCATCCCGGTGGTCGGCGATGCGATCGCCCGGCCGCTGGTCGACGAGATCGAGAAGGGCGACTACGACCTGTCGGGCCTGTTCACGATCAGCAACGGCGGCGCGCCGCTGTCCCCCACCGTGCGTGAGCGCATCCTGGCCGCACTGCCGCACCTGATGTTGCTCGATGCCGTGGGTTCCTCGGAGTCGGGCACCCAGATGAGCACCGCTTCCACCGCGGGCACCGATTCCGAGGCGGCCACCTTCAACGCCCAGTCCGACACCGCGGTGGTCGCCGAGGATCTGTCCCGGGTGCTCGGCCCCGGCGAGAGCGGCGGCTGGCTGGCCCGGCGCGATCTCATCCCGCTGGGCTACCTCGGCGACGAGGCCAAGACGGCACGCACGTTCCCCACCATCGACGGGGTCCGTTGGGCGGTTCCGGGCGACCGGGCAAATGTCTTGGAAGACGGGCGCATTCAACTGCTGGGCCGGGATTCGGTCACCATCAACTCGGGCGGCGAGAAGATCTTCGTCGAGGAGGTCGAGCGGGCCGTCGCTGCGCACCCCGCCGTCTACGACGTGGTGGTTGTCGGTCGCCCGTCGGAGCGTTGGGGTAACGAGGTCGTGGCGGTCGTGCAGTTCGCCGAGGGCGCCTCGGCCACCGACGAGGAGCTCGCGACGGTGTGTGAGCGGGCGATCGCGCGCTACAAGATCCCGAAGGCGTTCGTCCGCTCCCCTCAGATCGTGCGCTCCCCCGCGGGCAAGGCCGATTACCGGTGGGCCAAGTCGGTGGCCACCGAGCACGCCGAGGCCGTCAGCACCTCGTAGTCCGAAGGCTCAGGCCGCGAACATTTTCCCGATGGCCGCGAGCATCGTGGCATGGGCGGCGACGGCCTGTTCCACGGTGATCGCCAGCAGCGGCCTGGGCGCGGCGATGGTCAGCTCTTCGGTGATCCGGGTTCCGGCCTCGGTCGGCGCGAAATCCACCTGGCTGTCCAGCTTTATCTGAGGGAACTGCCGGGCCTGCGCGGTCACCGCGCCCTCGGTGGGGACGACGAGCCGGGCCCGGTAGGTGATCGGAAGCGCGAACGGTCCCATCGGGATTCGATCGCGCACCTGGTAGTCCTGCCGGTATCCGTCGGGCAGGTCCACTCGGGAGGTGCTGCGCACCCACTGCACCAGCGGGTGCACCTGCGAGATGTGGTCCAGGTCGACGTAGAACGCCCGCACCTGTTCGGGGGGCGCCGGAACGTCACCGCTGACGCTGCGCCGGGCCTGGCCGATCCAGATGCTCACCGGCTCAGTTCACCACAGTCGGTCACACCACGAGACGCAGTTGCTCCCAACCGCGCACGGTGGAGGTCGGTGCCAGTTGCGCGCTGTCGTAGTCGATCTCCCATTCGGGGAATCGGTTGAGCAGTTCATCGAGTGCGACGCGGCCCTCCAGTCGGGCCAGGTTGGCGCCCAGGCAGTAGTGCAGTCCCTTGCCGAAGGTCAGGTGGCTGATGTTGTCGCGATGGATGTCGAAGGTGTCGGGGTTGCGGTAGCGACGCGGGTCGCGGTTGGCCGCCCCGAACAACAGCAGCATCGCGCTGCCCGCCGGCACCGCGGTGCCGCCGTACTCGAAATCCCGTGCCACCCAACGCGCCACATGTGGACCGGTCGGTTCGAAGCGCAGCGTCTCGTCGACCGCGCGGGTCAGCAGTGACCGGTCCCGCTCCACTTCCCGACGCTGGTCGGGGTGTTCGGCCAGCACTTTCGCCAGCCAGCCGATGAGCCGGCCGGTGGTCTCGTTTCCCGCACCCGCCACCACCTGGGTGTAGTGCAGCACTTCCTTGCGCTCAAGCTTGCGGGTGACGCCGAACTCGTCGGTGAACTCGACGTTCAGCAGGGCCGTCATCAGGTCGTCGGACGGGTTGTTCGCCCGCCACTCCACATAGTCGGCGTAGATCCGGCCGTCGGCGATGCGGTCGGCCTGCACCACCTTCATCGGCGCACCCGGCTTGGTCCGCAGATTGGCATCGTTGGCGTCACGCACCCCGATCTGCTCGGATTCCGGTATGCCGAGCAGCATTCCGATCACCCGCATCGGCATCATCGAGGCCAGTTCGGCGATGATGTCGAATCCGCCCGAGCCGACCAGCGGATCCAGGCACCGCACACAGAACTCCCGGATCTGATCCTCGATCTCGGCCATTCGCCGCGGTGTGAACACCCGCGACATCAGCCCGCGCAGCAGGGAGTGCATGGGCGGGTCCTCGAACATCATCACGCCCGGCGGCATGTCGAAGTCGGACTGGATCAGCTCGAGGATGTCACTTCGGCTGTTGGAGAACGTTTCCCAATCCGACAGGGATTTTTCGACATCGGCGTGGCGCGACAGGGCCCAGAAGTCGTAGCGCTCGTTGTAGTACAGCGGCGCTTCGTCGCGTAGCCGGGCGTACACCGGATACGGGTCGGCGACGATCCCGACGTCATAGGGGTCGTAGTACACCGTCATTTCAGGCCGCTGCCGGCGTCGACGGGCAGGGTGACCCCGGTGATGTAGCGGGCTTCGTCCGAGGCCAGGAACAGGACCGCGTTGCTGATGTCCTCGGGTGTGACCCACGGGATCGGCAGCATGTGGAACGTCTGGCAGATCGGGGCCAGATCGTCCGGACCCGGGTTCTCCAGGTCCGGCCGGAACATCCGGTAAGTCTTGTCGTTCATCAACATCGGGCTGTTGACGTGGGTGGGGTGCACAGAGTTGACCCGGATCGAATGCTGGCCCAGTTCGACAGCAAAGCTGCGCATCAGGCCGACCACACCGTGTTTGGCGGCGACGTAGTGCCCGGTGAACGGGTAAGCCTTCGTCCCGGCCACCGAGCTGGTCAGGACGATCGACCCGCCCCGCCCGCCGGCAAGGATATGGGGCACACCGGCTTTCACCGTCTTCCAGACCCCGCTGAGATTGACGTCGATCATCTCCTGCCAGAGGTCTTCGTCCATCCGGTCCAGCTTCACCCCGGTAGTTCCGATGCCCGCGTTGGCCGCGATGATGTCGAGCCGCCCCAGCTGCTCGACGCCGCTGTCGACGGCGGCCTTGAGGGCGCCGAAATCTCGCACGTCGACCTCGGCGGTGACGATGCGCCGGCCCAGGTTCTTCACCAGATCGGCGGTCTCGGCCAGGTCCTCGGCCGTCGCCCCCGATGCCGGCGACCGGTCGAAGGTGGCGCAGATGTCCACCGCGATGATGTCGGCGCCCTCGGCCGCCAACCGCACCGCATGGCTGCGGCCCTGACCCCGGGCCGCTCCGGTGATCAGCGCGACCTTGCCGTCGACCCGTCCTGTCATCGCCCACCTTCCGACTTTGGGCGATCGCCCAATAATTACACTCAGGCCATGTCTAGCAGCCGTCGCCGCGCGTGGTCAAGGGTGCGATGAGCCCGCCCAGCACCACCCGCCGAGCGCTGATCCGGGCCACCGCCCAGGTCATGCTCGAGGAGGGCTATGCCGCGGCGACCTCGCGGCGGGTGGCCGCGCAGGCCGGGGTCAAACCCGCACTCGTGCACTACTACTTCCCCACCATGGACGACCTGTTCATCGCGGTCCTGGCGGCCGGCGCCGAGACGAACCTCAGCGCGCAGCAGGAAGCCTTCGCCCAGGACGCTCCGCTGCATGCGCTGTGGGAACTCAACAACACCCAAGGTGCGGCGCTGTGGATGGAGTTCATGGCCCTGGCCAACCACCGCAAGGCCATCCGCAGCGAGATCGCGGGCTATGCCGATCGGTTCCGGGATCTCGAGGAGGCCGCGATGGCCTCGGCCCTGCGGGCCCACGGTGTCGACACCGACGAGTTTCCGCCCGTGGTGATGTCGATGATCGTGGCGAGCCTGGCCCGCATCCTGGTGCTCGAGCAGGGTCTGGGCATCAGCCGTGGGCATGCCGCAGCGCAGGATTTCGTGCAGCGCTACCTGGACCGGTTCGATCAGCCTGAGGAGGATCCGGCATGAGCCTGCTGCACGAATTGGTTTCGGCCGCGGCTGCCGGCGCGCCCGGGCGCCCGGCCGTGGTGACCGATGACGGCGTCACCGCGACATTCGCCGAGTTCGATCGCCAGATCCGTGGCGTCGCGGGCTGGGTGGCGGACCGGACCGCTCCTGGTGACCGGGTGGCCGTGGTTGCCGACAACAGTGCCACCTACGCCCAGTTGTACTACGGCGTGCCGCGCAGCGGACGGGTGCTGACCCTGATCAATCAACGTCTCAGCCCGGCCGAACAGGCCGCCCAGTTGGCCACCGCCGGACCCGCCCTGCTGCTCGGCGACGAGCGGTACCTTTCGGCTCTCGCACCCACCGTCACGCCTGCAGTCGCATTCGAATCCGACGAATGGCGGGCCGCCCCCGAGTCCGATCTCCCCCTGACCGGTAGCACCGGGCCCGACGACCCGGCCTGGCTGCTGTTCACCAGCGGATCCACTGGGGTTCCGAAAGCTGTTGTGCACAGCCACCGTTCGGTTCTCACCGCGGTGCGGGGCTCGGTGGCGGGCCGCTCGGTGCGGCCGGGCGGGGTCTACCTGTTGCCGTTTCCGATGTGCCACATCGCCGGTTACAACATGCTGGTCCAGCACGCGGTGGCCGCGACCGTCGTCCTGTGCGCCCAGTACCGCCCGGAGAGTTTCGCGCAGCTGGTACGCAGGCACGGTGTTACCTCATGTTCGTTGGCGCCGACGATGCTGCACTCGCTGCTCGGCCACCTCGAACACACCGGGACCGATCTGCCCACCCTCGACGCGATCGCCTACGGGTCGGCGGCGATGCCGCTGGATCTGCTGCGCCGGGCGATCGACACCCTCGGTGTCGACTTCCACCAGGGCTACGGGATGACCGAAACCGGCGGGAACATCACGTTTCTCGGCCCCGAGGACCATCGGGCCGGAGCTGCGGGCCGTCCCGAGTTGCTCACCAGCGCGGGCTATCCGCACGGCGACGTCCAGATCGGTATCGCCGACCCGGACGCCGGACTGCTGCCGCCCGGGCAGGTGGGCGAGATCGTGGTGCGCGGCGCCCAGGTGACGCCCGGCTACTGGCCCGACGGGGCGAGTACCGAGGACGGTTGGCTGCGCACCGGCGACATGGGTCGTACCGACCCCGACGGACGGTTGTTCGTAGTCGACCGGCTCAAGGACATCATCGTCACCGGTGGTGAGAATGTGTCCTCCCGCGAGGTCGAGGACGCCCTGTCCGGACATCCCGGGGTGGACCAGGTGGCGGTGGTCTCCGTCCCCGATGACTACTGGGGCGAAGCCGTGTGCGCAGTGGTTGTCCCGAAACCGGCGCAGCGACCGACCGCCGACGAGTTGATCAGCCACGTGCGGAGCGCGATCGCGGGTTTCAAGCGGCCGCGGGTGGTGCTGTTCACCGACGCGCTACCGCTGACCGGTAACGGCAAGGTCGCCAAGGACCGGGTTCGTGCCCTCGCTCGCAGTGCTGTTCTGGACGGCGCCGAGCACACGTAGCAGGTCGGGCTTCATCCGGCTCAGTTCCTGGCCCCAGTAGCCCCAGCTGTGGATGCCGTCCGGGAAGTTGAACACCGCATTCGTGCCTCCGGCGGCCCGATAGGCGTCGGCAAAGGCGCGGTTGGAGTCGATCGCGAAGCCTTCCAGAAAACCCAGTCCGCCGATCGGTGCGTTCGGGCTGGCCAGGGACGGATCCCGGGCCGTGCCGTTGCCGCAGTAGATCCAGAGCCGGGTGCCGTTGGCGATCAACCGTCCCACGTTCACCGTCGGGTCGTTGCGGGCCCAGGCCGGGTCCCCGGGCGGGCCCCACATCGCATCCGGATTGAAGCCGCCGTTCCAGCTCATCGCGACCCGGACCAGGCCGGGCCACTGCGCGTCCGACAGATTCAGGAAGCCGGACAGCGCGCCCGCGTAGCTGAACTGCTGTGGGTGATAGGCGGCCAGCACCAGGGCCGACGACCCGCCCATCGATAGCCCCACCACGGCGTTACCGGTCTGGGCGACGTGCCGGTTGATTGCCAGCCAGGCCGGTAGCTCCCGCGTCAGGAAGGTCTCCCATTTGTAGGTCCAGGTACCGCCGTTGCCGACCGCCGGCGCATACCAGTCGCTGTAGAAGCTGGACTTTCCGCCCACCGGCATGACCACCGAGATTCCGCTCCCGTCGAACCAGTCGAAGGCCGCGGTGTTGATGTCCCATCCGTTCCGGTCATCACCGGCTTCCATGCTGTCGAGCAGATACACGGCGTGGGAATCTGTTCCGCCGCTGAGAAATTCGACCCGCACATCGCGAGCCATCGCGTCCGACGGTACGGTGAGGATCTCGACCGGCACATTGGAATACGCTTGGGACACCGGCGCTGTCAGGCCACCGGTCAATGCCGAGGCAGCTACCGCCACGGCAACAACCCTGCTCCACTTCGCGACGATCATCATCATTGCCACGTGGCCAACCCCTCAACGGCCCCGACACAGCGGACAATACGCCGAGAACGGGTGTTTTCCGGGTTTTCCTCGAAATGCCTCGGCAAATTTGACGGCGCGTCAATGCAATCCACGTTTCGGGCGGCACGACGGTGCTAGCGTTCGGCGTTACCTGAGCGCACCTGGGGGTTCTAGATGACTACCGATCAGCCTGACTGGACCAAGCCCGCCGCGATGGCCATCCCGCCGGAGGGCTATTTCGAACTCAAGGAGGGTCGATACGGCCCGACCTACCCGAGAACGCCCGCCTGCCACGGATTTTCCATCATCGCCAAGGTGAAGGAAGGCCGTGAGGAGGCGGTGCGCGCGTACGGCAAGCAGATCGAGGAAGCCGTCGCCGCGAGCCCTGAAGTCCTTGCGCCACTGCGGCTGCACTACTTGCGCTGGCAACTGTTCGACGTCGGCTCGGGCCTGCATTTCCAATACCAGGGCATCTTCGACACCGACTTCGACAAGTACACCGAAGACGCCGTGCAATTGTTCAGCGCTACCGGCATCACCACGGTGTTCACCAACCTGGAGGGCTTCCCCGAGGACTGGAAGGAGAACCCGCAGGCGTTCATCGAGTTCGTCCGGGCCCACCAGGTGCCGAGCTTCCTCGAATACGGTGAGTACCCCTACGTCACCGCCGACGAGATCAAGAAGGCCCTGCGCCTCAAGTCCGCCTTCTCCACCATGCTCGACCAGATGCAATAACGGCCGTGCTCGAGTTCGAGGACATCCAGCACATCCTGCTGACCCGCACACCGGCCATCACCGGGCGCTACGAGTTCCTGACCTTCGACACCCCTGAGGGCGGCCGGGCCTGGCTCACCGAACTGCTGGACAAGGTGTCCTCGGCCGCGGATGCCAAGGCCACCATGGACGAATCCGACCGCTGGGTCACGCTGGCCTTCACCTGGACCGGACTGCGGGCACTCGGCGTCGACGAGGAGTCGCTGGCCACCTTCCCGGACGCATTCCGGGAAGGTATGGCACGGCGCGCCCCGATCCTCGGCGACACCGGCGCGGCCGCCCCCGAGCACTGGTTGGGCGGCCTGGCAGGCGACGATCTGCATGCGATCGCGATCCTGTTCTCCCGCACCGACGAGCAGTACCGTCGCTCCATCACGGAGCACGACAAGCTGCTCGACCGGACCCCCGGGGTGCGCAGCCTGTCCTACCTCGACCTGAATGCGACCCCGCCGTTCAACTACGCCCATGATCACTTCGGATACCGCGATCGGCTGTCGCAACCGGTGATGAAGGGCTCCGGCGAAGAGCCCACGCCGGGTTCCGGCGACCCGCTCGAACCCGGAGAGTTCATCCTCGGCTACCCCGATGAGGACGGACCGGTCGCGAACCTGCCCAAGCCGGATATGTTGTCGCGCAACGGCAGTTATCTGGCGTACCGCCGGCTCGAGGAACACGTCGCGCTGTTCCGCGACTACCTCCGTGAGCGGTCAGATTCGCCGGAAGCCGAGGAACTGCTGGCCGCGAAGTTCATGGGCCGGTGGCGCAGTGGTGCGCCCCTGGTGCTGGCGCCCGAGCAGGACGATCCCGAACTGGGCGCGGACCCCATGCGTAACAACGACTTCAACTACAAGGAAATGGATCCCTTCGGCTATGCGTGCCCGCTCGGGTCGCATGCGCGCCGGCTCAACCCACGCGACACCGCTCACTACATGCACCGCCGCCGGATGATCCGGCGCGGCGCCACCTATGGTCCCGCACTCCCCGACGGCGCCGCCGATGACGGGGTGGATCGCGGCATCGCGGCGTTCATCATCTGCGCCGACCTGGTGCGCCAGTTCGAGTTCGCGCAGAACGTATGGATCAACGACAAGTCGTTCCACGAACTGGGCAACGAGCACGACCCGATCTGCGGCACCCAGGACGGCACTCTCGATTTCACTGTTCCGAAACGCCCGATACGTAAAGTGCACAAGGGAATACCGGCGTTCACCACACTGCGGGGTGGGGCGTACTTCTTCCTGCCGGGCATGTCGGGACTGCGGTATCTGGCGGGCCTGCCGTAATTCGGGCCCTACGGCATCGCGCCGAGGAACCACAGGCCTGCCGGCGCCGGGCTCGGTTGGGGCACCGGGCTCGGTTGGACAGCCGGGCTCGGTTGGACGGCCGGAAGCGCCGCGGGAAATACGGGTCCGGGCAACGGGTCGGCCGCGATGTGCGGTTCGGCAGCTGGTAGAGCAGCGGGTGCGGGTAGGTGTGGCTGCGCGGCCGGAAGGTGCGGGAGGGCTGCCGGAACGACGTGGGGCACAGCGGTTTCGACCACTGAGACCGGTTCGGCGATCGGCGCCCGCTCGGCGCGTTCGGCCGCCTGGATCGAGACGTCCGGCTCGGCAGGCGACTCCGCCACCGACCGGGGAACGTCCCGCGGGGTGATGACGGTGACGAGTTGCGGCTCCGCAGCCGCGGTGACGCCGGAGTCAGCGGCGGCCGGATCCGGCACCGGTTCGACGAATTGCGAGCCGACGGTGAGTAGTCCCACCGCGACCGCCGCGGCAGTCGCGGCCATCGCCCGCACCGCGTTGTGCCTGCGTGGCGACACGGTCCGGGGCGCGGCGAGCCTCGGCGTCCTGGCGACCGCGTCGGTCGCGACCGCCAGCGCGGCAGCCCGGGCGGCGGTGCCGGATTGTCCCGGGACCATCCGCACGTCGTCGAACCCGGCGGCGGCGAGCAGCTCGAAGAGCTCGGCCACCGGGTCGTCCTCGCCGTGATCGGAGACGACGCCGGCCGCACATACGCCGATCGCCACCACCTTCTGACCACTGGCAGCCGCGATGGCCTGTGCACTGCGGGCAGCGGCCGCCGCTCGGCCGGCCAGGTCACCGGCGACGTCGACGTCGAAGGCATCGGCATCGAGCGGGGTGAGGTCTGCGGTGGGGCTGTCGCCGTCGACGAGTGCCCAGGCGATGCCGTGTGAAGTCACCGACAGCCCCAGCACTGTCTTCACCCTGCGCCCTCGATTCTTCTCGTATGACCGGCACCCGGCCGCGACGAGCGTATGACGGGTCGCAGGCATCGGCATCCGGGAGAAGGGGTCGGTAACCGGCTGGGCACCGAGAATTCACCCGGATGCTATTTTGGCCGCCGAACCAGCCCGAATCCGGGCGGCAAGGAGGCGATCATCGGCACATACGCGGTCACCGGATCCGCATCCGGCATGGGCTTGCAGGCGGCCCGACGGCTCCAGGATCTCGGGCACACCGTGATCGGTGTGGACCTCAAAGAAGGCGATGTGGTTGCCGACCTGTCCACGCCGCAGGGACGGCGGGCGGCTGCCGACGGCGTCCTGGCGGCGTGCGGCGGAGTGCTCGACGGGGCGGTGCTGGCCGCCGGGCTCGGCCCGGGCCCAGGCGCTGACCGCAACCGGTTGATCGCCGAGGTCAACTTCCTGGGCGTGGTCGAACTCCTCGAGGCCTGGCAGCCCGCACTGGCCAATGCGGACCGCGCCAAAGTCGTGGTGATTTCCAGCAATTCGACGACAACGGTGCCGGTGGTCCCCCGCCGGACCATCCGGGCGTTGTCGGCGCGCGACACCGACCGGGCGGTCCGCTCGCTGCGTCTGCTGGGCCGCAATGGGTCGGCCATCATGTACGCGGCGTCCAAGATCGCGGTGAGTCGCTGGCTGCGGGTCAATGCGGTCTCCGCGGAATGGGCCGGTGCAGGTATCCGCCTGAACGCGTTGGCCCCCGGCGCCATCCTGACTCCACTTCTGCAGGCCCAACTCGCCGATCCGCGCGAGGGTGCCGCCGTGCGGAAGTTCCCGGTACCGATCGGCGGATACGGCGACGCGGGCCATCTCGCTGACTGGATGTGTTTCATGCTGTCAGACTCGGCCGATTTCCTCTGCGGCAGTGTGATTTTCGTCGACGGCGGCTCCGACGCCTTCTTCCGCCCCCAGGAGTGGCCCACGGCGGTGCCGCTGCGCCGTCTGCCGCGATATCTGTGGCGGTTCGCCCGCGGCGTACGACATGGGTGATACGGGCCCGGCCCACGGGCGGCGGCGAGCGTGGGCCGCGGTCGCGCTGCTGACCCTGGTCGGAACCCTCAACTACGTCGACCGGTTCCTGCCCTCGGTGCTGGCCGAACCGATCAAACACGAACTTGCCCTGTCGGACACCGCGATCGGGGTGATCAACGGGTTCGGCTTCCTGATCGTGTACGCGGTCCTCGGCGTCGCGGTGGCCCGGGTTGCCGACCGCGGAGCGTTCGGCGCGGTGATCGCCGGGTGTCTGACACTGTGGGGCACCATGACCATGCTCGGCGGTGCCGTGCAGTCCGGCTTTCAGCTCGCGCTCACCCGGGTGGGCGTCGCGGTCGGCGAGGCAGGTAGCACCCCGGCCGCACATGCCTATGTGGCCCGCAACTTCCCCCCGGAGCGTCGCGCGGCACCCCTGGCGGTCATCACGTTCTCGATTCCGCTGGCCAGCGGCGCCAGCCTGATCGGCGGCGGTCTGTTGGCCGAAAACCTGGGGTGGCGAACGGCTTTCGTGGCGATCGGCGCGTTCAGCGTGGTGTTCGCCCCACTGGTGTTGTTGATCGTCGGAGCCCGCCAGTCACTGCCGGTTGCGGAACACCAGGAGCAGGACGTGACCGACAGGTGGTGGGGGCTGCTGCGCAAGCGCAGCTTCCTGGCCGTCATCGGTGGGACCGCATTTGTCTCGGCCGCCGGTTACTCGCTGACCACGTTCTCGCCGGCCTTCCTGATGCGGACGCGTTCCATGTCACTCAGTGAGGTCGGGTGGGAGTACGGCCTGGCCACCGGGCTGGCCGGGGTGCTCGGGCTGCTGATCGTGGGCCGGCTGGCCGATCGGCTGGCGGTGCGCGACCCGCGCTGGCTGCTGTGGATCGTCGTGGCGACGACGGCGTTGCTCCTGCCGGCTTCTGTGTTGGCGTTCACCGTCGAAAGCCGCCTGGCGTGCGTGTGGTTCCTGGCACTCAGCTACGTCATCGGCACGGCATACCTGGCGCCGTCCATTGCCGCCATCCACCGCCTGGTACTGCCGGCGCAACGGGCCACCGCGTCGGCGATCTTCCTGTTCTTCAACGCCATTCTCGGGTCCATCGGCCCGTTCGTCACCGGACTGATCAGTGACGCCCTGACCACCGATCTCGGCGTGCACGCGCTGGGCCGGGCGCTGTTGATCCTGGTTCCCGTGTTGCAACTGCTGGCCATGGGCTGTTATCTCGTCGCCGCCCGCTGGTACCGCAGCGACCTCATCGAGACGAACAACTAGTCCGTCGGGGTGCCCTCGGCACGCGCCCGGCGTCGGGTGGCGCCCCACAGCCCGACGGCGATGCCGACGACCGCTCCCCCGAGCCCGATGATCTGCTGTGACCGGGGCAGCTGGTCGTGTACCGCCACCCCGCCGAGCAGGTCTGCGGCGTCAGCGCCGCCGGAGGCCAAAAACCAGCCGCGGGTGTCCCTGCCGCGCAGTCCCGCCGTCAACAGCAGTCCGCCGATCAGCGCGTCGCGATATCCCATCGACCGCCACATCAGCTGCGCAGTTGCATCTGGTGTCTCCCGGGCACCCCACCACCGGTCGGCCCGCTTCGGGTCGACGAGGAACGAGACTCCCGACACGAATCGGATGGCACCGGCGGCCAGCGCGGCCCAGTCGGCCATCAGCGTTTCTTCTTCGGATCGATGACCGTCGGCGGTCCGTCGGGATGGAGCGCACCTCCCTCGTTGAGCCAGTCGGCGATCTCTGCGGCATCTTCACGCGTGACTGGTCGACGCCTACTGAACAGCGATTTCACCTTTTTGGTCAGCTTCGGCATACCCCGATGGTAGGGCGGAATCGAGACGACTACCGCGGCTTGGCGAAGCCTGCGAAACCGCTTGTCAAACTGGCTGGAATACAGAGCTTTTCGAAGCTGCCCGGACGTGGGGGCCGGCCGCCATGGCGACGATTTTTCCGCAACCGGTCCCTCGAATCGTCTCCACCGCGATAATCGAGGAAGCCGAGCTCGAAGAGGAGCAAACCCATGGCCACCATCGAAGCCAACGCAGAGACGTCACCGTTCCGGGAGGACGTCGAGGCCACGCAGGTCTACATCGACAGTCCTCGGTTCGCCGGTATCACCCGCCTGTATTCGGCGCGTCAGGTCGCCGAGCAGCGAGGCACGATCCCGTCGGACTATCCGGTGGCCCGTGAGGCCGCCACCGCGTTCTTTCCCTATCTTCGCGATCTGTTCGCCCAGAAGCTGAGCATCACCACCTTCGGGCCGTACTCGCCGGGTCAGGCAGTCGCGATGAAACGGATGGGGATCAGAGGGATCTACCTGGGTGGATGGGCCACCTCGGCCAAGGGATCCATCAGCGAGGACCCCGGGCCCGACCTCGCCAGCTACCCGCTGAGCCAGGTGCCCGACGAGGCGGCCGGGCTGGTCCGGGCACTGCTGACCGCCGACCGCAATCAGCAGTATCTGCGGCTGCGGATGACCCCCGAGCAGCGCGCAGCCACCCCGGCCGTCGACTACCGGCCGTTCATCATCGCCGATGCCGACACCGGTCACGGCGGCGATCCGCATGTGCGCAACCTGATCCGCCGCTTCGTCGAGTCCGGGGTGCCGGGTTACCACATCGAAGATCAGCGTCCCGGTACCAAGAAGTGCGGCCACCAGGGCGGCAAGGTGCTGGTGCCCTCGGATGAGCAGATCAAACGGCTCAACACCGCCCGGTTCCAGCTGGACATCATGCGAGTGCCCGGCATCATCGTCGCCCGCACCGACGCCGAGGCCGCCAATTTGATCGACAGCCGCGCCGACGAGCGTGATCAGCCTTTCCTGCTGGGGGCGACGAACCTGACGGTGCCGACGTACAAGTCGTGTTTCCTGGCCATGGTGCGCCGGTTCTACGATCTCGGCGTCACCGAACTCAACGGGCATCTGCTCTATGCGCTGCCCGCCGGCGAATATGCGACCGCCGAGGCCTGGCTGGAACGCGAGGGCCTCACGAACACCATCGCCGAAGCCGTCAAGGCTCACGTTGCCGGTGATTCGGTGGACGCCATGTTCGACAAGGTCGAGTCGGCGTTCGTCGAGGCGTGGCAGGCCGATGCCGGGCTGAACACGTACGGCGAGGCGGTCGCCGAGCTGCTGGAGTTCCGGGAAGGTGAGGGTGAGCCGGCCGCGATGAGCGCCGCCGACTGGCGTGACTTCGCCGCGCGGGCGTCGTTGTACACGGCGCAGGAGAAGGCACGCGAACTGGGCGCGGACGTGGCCTGGGACTGCGAGCGGGTCAAGACCCCCGAGGGCTACTACCAGGTGCGCGGCGGCATTCCGTACGCCATCGCGAAGTCGCTGGCGGCCGCGCCGTTCGCCGACATCCTGTGGATGGAGACCAAGACCGCCGACCTGGCCGACGCCAAGCAGTTCGCCGACGCCATCCACGCCGAGTTCCCCGATCAGATGCTGGCCTACAACCTGTCACCGTCGTTCAACTGGGACACCACCGGCATGACCGATGACGAGATGCGGGCGTTCCCTGCGGAACTCGGCAAGATGGGGTTCGTCTTCAACTTCATCACCTACGGTGGCCATCAGGTCGACGGCGTGGCATGTGAGGAGTTCGCGACCTCCCTGCAGCAGGAGGGCATGCTGGCGCTGGCGCGGCTGCAACGCAAGATGCGGCTGGTCGAATCCCCTTACCGCACACCGCAGACACTCGTCGGCGGTCCGCGCAGCGACGCGGCGCTGGCCGCCTCTTCGGGCCGTACTGCCACCACCAAGGCGATGGGCGCCGGCTCCACGCAGCACCAGCATCTGGTGCAGACCGAGGTGCCCAAGAAGCTCCTCGAGGAGTGGCTGGCGATGTGGGGCGATTACTACAAGATCGGCGAGAACCTGCGGGTGCAGCTGCGGCCCCGCCGCGCCGGATCGGACGTCCTCGACCTCGGCATCTACGGCGACGGTGACGAGCCGCTCGCCAACGTCGTCGTCGATCCCATCAAGGATCGGCATGGCCGCAACATCCTGACGGTGCGCGACCAGAACACCTTCGCCGAGAAGCTGCGCAAGAAGCGTCTGATGGACCTCATTCACGTGTGGCTGATCCATCGGTTCAAGCCGGAGATCGTCTACTACGTGACGCCGACGGAGGACAACGTCTATCAGACCGAGAAGATGAAGGCGCACGGTATCTTCAGCGATGTGTACCAGGAGGTCGGCGAGATCATCGTGGCCGACGTGAACCAGGCCCGTATCGATGAACTGCTGGCACCTGATCGTGAGGCGCTCGGACGGTTGATCCGCAAGGAGGACTAGGGCTTCGGCGGTTCAGCTCACTGCCGCATGTGTGATGCACCGCCGATGTACCAGGTCTGTCCGTTGATCCATTCGGCCTCGTCGGACAGCAGGAACGCGGTGACAGCGGCCAGGTCGGCCGGCCTGCCCAGGCGGGTGACCTTGGCGGCCATCAGGAACATCTGCTGTATCTGTTGATCGTTCTGCCGTTCCTGGGTCTCCCCCATGACCAGGCCCGGCATCACGGCGTTGCTGCGAATCCCCTTGGCCCCGTAGTTGTTCGCCACGTGCCGGGTCAGCTGATTGACCGCGGCCTTGGAGGCGTTGTACGCCACGTGCATGGGGTCGGTGCCGAGCGATCCTCCCGATGAGGTGTTGACGATGCTGCCGCCGCCGAGTTCGAGCAGATGCGGCAGCACCGCCCGGATGGTGCGGACGAAGCCGAGCAGGTTGACATCGAGGGTGCGATGCCACACCTCGAGCGGGGTGTCCAGGATCGTGGTGTCACGCCCGAGATTGTGCTCCGACAGGTCGGCGCCGACGTTGTCCAGCCCGTGGACCGCGCCGAACTCGGCGATCGCGGCGTCGACGAGGTGTCGTACGGATTCGTCGTCGGCCAGGTCGAATTCGACCGCGATCGCCGCGCCGCCCGACGCGGTGATGGTCTCGACGGTGGCTTTCGCGCCCTGCATGTTGACGTCGCCGACGACCACCGACGCGCCCTCTGCGGCCAGCCGTTTGGCGGTGCCGGCTCCGATGCCCGTTGCTCCCCCGGCGACGATGAACGTCTTGCCCTCAAGCCCGAGCATCGAGAGCGATCTTCTCGATCGGGTTGGACCGTTCGAGCATGCCGAAGGTCTCCTCACCGTCCCACCGGTAGCGCACCCCGGCCTGTTGCAGGGCCGGGAAGTTCGGGTTCTCCTTCTTCATCTCGCGCACCGAGAACGTGTTGTCGTTGTGGTGGATGTCGTGGGTCGAGAAGACCGTCTCCCCCTCGATGTGCACCCGGCCCTCTGCGGTTTCCAACACCACCGATACGTCCTCACCCAGCGCCTGCAGCTTCGTCAGCCACGGTGCCTCCACGGCACGTGCCGGCATCAGATCACCGTCGCCGGTGAAGAGATACCCCTCGTTGAAGGTGGGCTGCCCGTCATCGCGCGGCGGGTAGGCGATATAGCCGAACGCCTTGCCGCTGGGGAAAATCGCCGACTGCCAGGCATGCCCCCAGAAGCTGCCCAGCTTGCGCACGCCCTGCCTGCGGATCCGCAGACCGCTGCCGGTGAAGTCCTGACTGTCCCCGTTGATGGTCACCGATCCGCGCGCCCGGAACAGCTGCTCATAGCGGGGGCCGCCGATCAGGTCGCCCTCCACCGAGTTCTTGATCCGGTCCCCTGCTGCCTTCTGCAGTGAGCCCTGGATCCACGGAGGCACAGCCATGTTCGCCTCGACGTGGAACGCCACATCTACCAGGGGGCCATCGGAGGTGCCCGCCACCAGATCGGCCGACGACGTCTCGACGGCCTTACCTTCGTACGTCATCGTCCAGGTCTGGAACGGCTCGACGCAGCGGAAGGCCAGCCCACCCGCGCCGAGAACCGTCGGCCTGCCGTCGGGGCCCTCGGCCGGCAACGAGGGCGCCCCGTCGCGCAGGCGGTAGACCCGCCCGTCGGGGAACGCCAGATTGATCTGCATCTCATGGTTGTCCCAGTTCGCCGCGACCGCCTCGATGCCGATGCGGGGCAACCCGATCTTGCCGCGGTCGTCGACAGTCCAAAAGCTCACGGAATCCCGCATTTCCGGGTTGTCCGGACGCTGCGCGAAGACGAATTCGCGGGACGGGTCGATTCCGCCGGTGAGGTCAATTGCCATGCGGGTTCCTGTTCTCGTGAGTGGTCCAACGGGCGGCGTGTTCGGCATACCGGGCGAAGCGGGGCCGCACCTGATCCAGGTCGAGGTCGAACATCGCCGGGTCGGCGTGGGAGCTGGGCTCGCGTTCGGCGGCGGCATCAGTCCACCAGCTGTCCATCCGCTCGGCGAATTCGTCGGTCACGTGCTGTCCGAGCCAGGAGTACAGGGCGGTGACCTCGCCGATCGGGTCGGCCTGCATGGCCCGAAAATCGATGTCGTAGAACCGGTCCCTGTTGCCTTCGGCACGAAACGCCAGCGCACGGTCCATGCCGAGCGACCAGTGCTCGACGTTGAGCCTACCGATGTAGGGCCGGTCGATCTCGTCGGTGAACGTGCCGATGATGTCGGCATACAGGTCAGCCACCGAGAGAATGACGTCGGTCGGATCCCGGTGCGTCATCACGAACCTGGCGTCCGGGAACGCCTGGCCCACCGCCTCCAGCCACAGCACGTGGGACGGACACTTCAGCCGCCAGGGCCGCTCGGGTTCGCCCCACTGCAACAGCTTCATCACCCGGCGCTGATACTGCAGAGTCGTTGCCAGATCGGCCTTTTCCACGAGCCAGGTGGAGTACGTGGGCACCTGGGCGAAGGATTGGAACAGGTGCGACTTGAAGTCCAGGGCCATCAACTCGTGGCATTCCATGGGACCGTGCGTCGCTGCCGGGACGTGATGCCGCGTACCGACCATCTCTCCCTTGTCGGGGGGAATTCGGGGGTCGTCGCCCCGCACCGTCGACGGCGGTGGGCAAGGCTGCGAGGATTCCCACCGGCGCAGGTAGCGCACGTCAGGGTCCTGGGCGAGCAACATCGACAGGGCTGTGGAACCCGTGCGCGGCAATCCTATTCCGACGACGGGAGCCACGATGGGCACCTCGTCGATCTCCGGGTGGCGGCGGTACCAGTCTTCGACCTGCAGTCGCTGGGCGAGATACCCGGCGATCCTCGGATAGAGAAACGCCTCCCCGCGCGCGTTGAGGCGAGCCTCGGTCTCCAGCGACGCCAACAGGATCGTCAGGCCCTCCTCGAAGGAGTCGTCACCGAAGTCCGTCAGCCCCGTCTGCTCGATCGCACTGGCCTTGAGGTCGGTGGTCGTCGGCATCTCAGTTCATCCACTGGCCGCCGGCGACGTCGATCGTCTGCCCGCACAGGTAATCGGCTGCTTCCGACGCCAGGAACGCCACCATGTTGGCCGCCTCCTCCGGCAGCGATGCCCGGCCGAGTTGCACCTGGGTGGTGATGGCCTCCAGGATCGCGCCGCGACCCGCGAAGTGGGCCGGGGTCTTCGGATCGAGCAGGTACTCCATCATCTCCGGTTTGATCATGATGCCCGGCGCCACCCCGAGCACATTCACTCCCCGTGGCGCGACTTCATGGGCGAGGTTTCGGGTGAACCCGACAACGCCCGACTTGCACGCGTTGTACACCACCAAACCACGCTGCTGGATGCGGCCGCCGACCGAGCCGATGTTGATGATCTTGCCCGACCCTTGTGGCAGTAGGAATTCCAACGCGGCATGAGCGCCGTACATCATCATGGTCAGACTGCCCAGCACCGTGTGGTCGATGTCGGCCTTCGTGTGTTTCTCGAACGGGCCACCGACCACCATCACCGGATTGTTGACCATGATGTCCAAGCCGCCCAGCTGCTCGTGTGCGATGTGAATCGCGTCGTGCACCTGATCCCAGTCGGACATGTCGGCCTTCACCGGGTACGCCTTGACTCCCCACCGCTGCTCGATCTCGTCTGCGCGGCGTTGAACCTTCTCGAAAGTGCGCCCGATCAATGCGACATCGGCCCCGAGCCCGGCCAGGCGGTTGGCGATCGCCTGGCCCAGCCCGTCACCGCCCGCGCCGGTGACAAACGCCTTCTTGCCCGAAAGGTCCATCAACTCGGTGACGCGCTTGTCGATGATGTGTCGGGGCAGGCTGTCGAGATTCAGGGCGGCGATGGCGTCGGCATCGTCTTGGACCGTCATGGGGTTGGCTCCTCTCACCATGGCTTCGAGAGAAACGCTAGGGCCGTGGCGGAGCGCAGAGGTAATACCGATTTCGGCATCCAGTCATGCCGATATTCGATGGCTGGTATATCTCGATGGGTATGGACACCCACCGGCTCAAGTACTTCCTGCGCATCGCCGAGGAGCGGTCGATCACGCGCGCGGCCGGACTGCTCGGTATCGCCCAACCGGCCTTGAGCCGCCAACTGCAACTGCTCGAGGAAGACCTCGGCGTCGCGCTGTTCACCCGCACCCGGCGCGGTGTCGAGCTGACCGAGGCAGGCGAGCGACTTCGCGCCTCGACCGCGGGGCCGCTGCGCCAATTGGAGTTGGCCGTCCAGTACGCCGGGACACCGTTGGCCCGACTCGACCGGACGCTGCGCCTCGGCCTGCCGGAGTCGACGGTCGATGTCTTGACCGCACCCCTGCTCGGAAGCCTGGCTGCGGTATTTCCCGAAGCCACCTTCTCGGTGACCGTCGGCAGTACGGACTATCTGGTCGAGGGCATGCTCAAGGGCGCGGTCGACATCGCACTCGTCAACCCAGTCCCCGATGACCGGGTTTTCTATCGAGAGTTGTTGTCAGAAGGACTGTTCCTGGTCGGCGGACCCGAATCGGACCTCGCCGCCGCGCGCGGCGTTGGGTTCGGCGATGTCGTCGGATTGCCGCTTGTGGTGCCGCGGTCGTCGTCGGGAGTCGGTATGGCACTGCAGAATGCGGCGTTGCGAGCCAAGGTCCAATTCAGTCACCGGATCACGACCGATTCGCTTCCGGTGATGAAGAATGTGATCGAGGCGGGTTTGGTCTACGGAGTCCTGCCGCTGTCAGCGTGCCGTCGCGAAATCGACGACGGGCGTTTGCGATTCGCACCGGTTGAGGACGCGACGCTCACTCAACGGCTCGGCGTCGCCGCGACGGCACAGCTCGATCTGCCACGCGAGCTCAGTGTGAAGATCGGTGACACCATCCGCGAGGAGGTCGCGGCCCTGGTCAGGTCCGGTACCTGGGCGGCAGACTTGATGGCCACCCGGCCGTGGAATCCGATGCACGGGTGACGGGTTGAACCCCGATCCCACGGTTAGGGGTCGGCCTCCCGATCTTCTTCCGGTGGATGGAACAGGTCTTCGGGGTGCCAGTAGTGGTTGGTGCGGTCTTGGCCGGTGTCCAGCAGCGGCGGTGGGATCCATTCGACGCGACCGTCATCGCGGATGCGGGTGTGCCAACCCTTGTCGTGGACGAGCCGATTGCTCTTGGGGCAAGCCAGGGTGAGGTCGGCAATATCAGTTAATCCACCTTGGCTGAAGTCCTTTCGGCCGTGGTGGACCTGGCAACGATCGGTGGAGCACGTACAGCCGGGCCGGGTGCAGCCGCGGTCACGGTTGTGCAGCACGATCCGCTGCCCGGGGGTGGCGACGCGCTTGGACCGGCCCAGATAGAGCGGGACCTGGCGGTGATTTTCGTAGATCACCAGGTAATGGTGGGCGTGGGCGGCCATCCGGATGACATCGCCGATCGGCAATTCGGTGCCGGTGGTGGCCAGTCCGATGCCGGTCCTGGTTTCCAGTTCCCGCAAAGTTGTGGATACCACGATGGATACCGGTAGCCCGTTGTGCTCGCCCAGTTCCCCCGAGGACAGCACGTTACGGCCCATGGCGACCAGCGCATCGTGATAGCGTTCGGCGGCGGTGCGGGTGTCGGATGCAATGGCCTCGGCGGTGGGAGTGCCGGTGGTGCAGGGGTATTCGTCGGCGGGATTGCACATGCCCGGGCCGCCGTAGCGCGACAGGATCGGGAGGATGGTGGCGCGGGCTTCGGGGGTGAGTCGGCCACGGATTTCGCTGGTGCCATCGGCTTGTTGAGCCCCGATGACGATCTCACCGTGGCGACGGCATTCGGCGTCGATAGGCTCGGTGCCGTCCTGGTTGAGCAGGAACGCGATCCGATCAGCGCACTGTTTCAGGATCTCCGGACTGTTGCCGCTGGCGATGCGGGCCAGATCAGCCTCGATCTGGGCGTGGGTAGCCGCATCGAGCGGCACAGGCGGTTTGGCGAAGAACTTCTTGATCACCGCCACGTGCTCGGCGTTGATCGCACCGGCAGCCTGGGCGTCGGAGGTGGCCGGCAGTGCCGGCGCCAGCGACTCCCCGGTGACAGTGGTGTGCGGGCCCAGGACAGCGGCTTCGGTGACGCGGCGTTTGGCTTCCTTGGTGCTGATGCGCAGCCGGATGGCCATCACATCGGCCCAGCTTTTCGCACCGATCTCGGCCGGGGTGGTGCGGGTTTGGATCTCGGCCAACAGGGCGTGGTCCACCGCGGGCAAGCACCTGAGATGGTGTTCACGGCGGGACTGTAGCTCCAGAAGCTCGGGCAGGCTCAGCCCCTGATAGTGGAGGGCAGCCAGTTTCGCGCAGGCGGTGTCGTACTCGTCGTAGGCAGCCATCACCGACTCTCGATCAGAGATGGCCTTCGCAAGCATGTTCGAATTCTATCGCTGTCAACCGACAGCCGAAGAAGTTATCCACAACGCTCGATTCATCCACAGATATTGCCCCACAGGAGAATTAGGCCTTGACAACCCACCCTGCACTGGCTCGCGCAGCGACGCATGCGAGGGCGAATCCGCCGAGCGCCGACCAGCCCAGCACACCGTCGAGCCCGTTCTTGGCCATCAGCGTCAACGCGGCGCCGGCCACGCACAGCAGCACACCGGTCAGCACCGACCGCGCGCCCCGAATCTGAACGCGGCTGTCCCACCACGGCAACGGGCGATGCTCCAGCGGCGACAGCAGCCGGAAGGCGACCGCCATAAGAACAGCGAAAACCACTGCGCGCAGCGCCAGGTGGGCCCAGAAGCCAGGAGCATACGGATTGAAAGCGTCGAGACCGACGGCGTGCAGGCTGAACGCGGCGATCGCGATCACTGGGATGTGCCACAGGTACAGCGTCATGGCACCGCCGTTCCCCGTCGCCACCACGCGCCAGACCCGGGGCCTGGCCGCCCAGCGCCGGATCGGATTCGCAGCGGCGATGAACAGGCACGACATCCAGATGCAGTGCAGTGCCAGCAGCAGCGTCGGCGGCGACACGTTCGACACCCGCTCCGTTCCAGTGACAACCAGGGAGACGTCGTAAATGCCCGTGAGAGCGACGATTACCTGCGCGCTGAAAGCGACGACCGCGATCACCAGCGCCCGCAGCGCACAGATCAGGTGCCGCGCGTAGGCCACCCCGATAACGACCGGGATCAGCCAGACGACGATCAGGTTGGCGGTGCCGGCCTCCGGCGTACCGACTGCGAACCGGATGGCATCCACCACCCCGGACGCCGCGAGCAGTCCGGCGACCACCCACGCCAGCGCCCGGCCGGTGGTCAAGCGCATCAGCGCCGGAACGAACGCAAGCGCCACCAGATAGACGCCCAGAAACCACAGCAGCGCCACGCATTCGCGCCCGAGGGCTGATGCGGATGCGGCACCCATCGTCGCGCGCACCACGAGGAGGACGACCGTCCACATGGCCAGGTACCACAACACCGGCCGGCACAGTCGCTGGGCGCGGGCGAGCAGCCATTCACCCCAGGGTCGTCCGTCGCGCCAGCTGTAAGCACCCGCGGCCCCACCAGCCATGAAGAACAGCGGCATCACCTGCAGCACCCAGGTGACCGGGGCCAGCGCGGGCAAGGCGCCGAGGATGTTGCCGACCCGCACACCACTGGAGTCGATGGTCGCCAGCAGCAGTGCGCAGTGCCCGAATATCACCACGAGCAGGGCGCCCAGACGTGCCACATCGACGGCGCGGTCGCGTTCTGGTTTGGTGTCGTGGGTTGCGGCGTCTACCGACGGCACCACATCAGGGCTTGCCATGGGTTCAGTCTGCCGGGCAAGAGGGCGGTGAGGGATGCGTAGTCCTACCTTGTTTTCCCGGCCGTCGCCTTCGTGGCCACAGCATCAGGCCCGCCGCGAGCAGCAACGCCGGGGGCACGGCCCACACCACAAACCACGCCGACCGCCCCGAGCCCGCATTCAGTGTCACCTCATTCGGGGGTACCGTGCGCGCCCACGCGATGAACGCATCAGCCACGGGGAGAACACCGAACAGATAGCGCGTGGTGCGAATACCCACCGGCAGCCCGACCAGCTCGACCTGCCGAGTCAGCCGGCCGGCCAGGTCTCGGTCGCCGTTGGCTTGCGCCGCCGCCAATCCGACGGCCGAGGCACTCAGGCTCACTCCGAAGATCAATGGGCCACTGTCGACGTCTGCGTCGCCGTCGGTGCCGGACGGGTACTCCAGAATTCCGGCCAGGCCGGCCTTGTTGGTGACGAACCTGTCTGAAAACCGCTGCCACTGATCGTCTTTGATTCCGACCACGTCATCAACCGAGGGCCAGAAGGTCTGGACGATGGCTTGTGAAGACCCTCGTGGTCCGGTGAGCGCGTGGGCGCGGGCATCGACCTGGTGCGGCAGCAGGCCCGTGTCCGGATCGGCGGCGGCCAACGCCCGCTCGCGCCAGTCGGCCAGATCCTGGCGCCACGGCAGATCGAGCAGTGAGATCGCCTGGGCGAGCGCTCCCGCTGCCACGACCGAATCACACGGCCAGAATTGCCCCGGATAGCTGGCAGGGAATGGTGAATCCGTTTGCCCCAGAGCTGAATGCACGACACCGGCCCGGTCCCGCACTGCTGCACGGTCGGCATCGGAGCCCGAAGCCCGTGCGATGGCGGCAGCCAACGCAAGTGACCAGCCCGCTGCGAACATTCCGTGCTCCGGGACCATTCCGCTGCCGAATACCGCGACAGATTCCGGGGCTTCGATGGCTGCCAGCCGGGTCCTGGCCCGGGCCAGATAACCGGCGGATCGCGGGTCTGCGCCGAGCCGCGCGGCGACCTGAGCCTCCGCCAGACCGGTCAGCACCCTGGTGAAGTATTCGCCCTCCGGGAAGAGGCCCTGCATTTCGGTGTCACGGCCTGAATCCAGGGCTGAGTCGAGGAATCCGAGTTGACGTTCCGCCCGGTCAGGCAGGGGCCCGAACCCGATGTAGAGCACATGGACCAGGGACAGCAGTCCGAGCACCACCACCAGCGTCGCGGCCACCATCCGCGCCCGTGTGAGCATCCTGGCAGTGTAGGAGCCTGGATCGACGCTGCCACCGCGCAGCTACGTCGACATCAAGCTTCCCGACCGGCCCGGGTATCCCTATCCGACCGAGGGCGTGGGCTGAGAGCTGACGAACGGTAGGCGTACGGATGGCGAAGATTGCCCGCCGCGGCGCTGACAGCAGTAGATTGCTGCCGTGGGGAAACGACGGTTGGCCGGCGGCCGGGGACGCTTGCTGGCGCTTGCCGCCTCCGTCACCCTCGCTGCGGGCATGGTGTACGCGCAGAACGCCGCGCCGGAGTGTTGTGCAGAGGTCCCAGCTGCGGCACCGCCCACCAGCCAGCAACCGGCACCGGTCGCCGCGCAGGCCGAGTTGGTGGCGGCCAGTGCGCCCGTCGTAGCCCGCGATTTCCAGTTCTCCCTGCCGAAGGGCCCGGCGCCTGAGAGCGGGCTCCAGGTCAAGACGATCTGGGTGGCCCGTGCCATCGCCGTGATGTTCCCCGAGATCACCACCATCGGCGGATATCGCCAGGATGCGCTGAAGTGGCATCCCAACGGTCTCGCGATCGACGTGATGATCCCGAACTATCACTCCAAAGAAGGCATCGCCCTCGGCAATCAGATCGCCGGATTCGCATTGGCCAACGCCAAGCGCTGGGGGGTGCTGCACGTGATCTGGCGGCAGGGCCTCTATCCGGGAATCGGCGCGCCCCATTGGACCGCCGACTACGGCAACGAGACCCTCAACCACTTCGATCACGTCCACATCGCCACCGATGGTGGCGGCTATGCCACGGGCCACGAGACCTACTTCCTGGGTTCGATGTCGAAATAGCTGCGCCCCGAATCGGCCAACTAGATCCGTAGTCAAAAAGTCGGCGGCAGGTAGGGTGCTGTCGATGAAGCGCGTACAGGTGGTGCGCGGCTACGGCGGCGTCAGTGCGGCCGACCGCCGCACTGAACGGCGGGGCAAGCTGCTCGCCGCCGGACGACAGATCTGGGGCGAGTCGGGGATCACCGAGGTCACCGTACGTGCGGTCTGCAGCGCTGCCGGGCTCACGTCACGCTACTTCTACGAGCAATTCGAAACCCGAGACGCGTTGCTGTATGCCATTTCTGACGATGTGCGCGATCAGTTACTGACCGCACTGGTCAACGCCGGTGTCGGCGATCCGGGCACGCTGACCGACAAACTCCGCTCGGCCCTCACCGCATTCCTGAACATCATCGCGGCCGACCCGCACATCCACCGCATCGCCACCGGCGACGTCAGCAGCGTCGCCGGGCTGACAGAACATCGCACCCACATCCTGGAGATGATCACCGGCCTGATCGTCCAACTCGCCCCCGACGTACTGACCACGGCCGCTCCGGATCCGTCCGCGCTGCGCCGCGGGGCACAGTTCATGGTCGGCGGCGTGAACCAGATCATCGAAGCCTGGCTGGAGGATCCCACCGAAACGCCGGAGAAACTCGCGGCCGAATGCGCCGACCTCTGCGTCGCCGTGGTGCACGGGGTCACGCGGTCGGACGACTGATTCAGGTGCCCGGCGCCACCGCGACATCCGGACAGAAGTTGTGCAACGCCGCGGACACCACGAGCCTGGCCTTATCGAACGGATAGGCCGACCGGGCCTCGGCGATCTGCATCGCCAGATCATCGGGACGCATCGACGGATCTTCGTGTGCCGTCAGGCATGCCTGCTGTCCGAGCTGTAGCAGAACGTCACGGTTGGCATCGGAGACCGGCAGCCCGACCGCGGAGACCTCGGCGAGAAAGCCCTGATCATCGGCGAGTGCTGCCGGGGCCGAGACGAGCGCGGCCGCAACTGCCACCACGGGGATCATCAGCGTCTTCATGCCCGTCACTGTGGCAGATCCGGTTCGGGATCCAAGGGACCCGCGCCGCCAACAGGGCCGTGCGCTCACATCCAACTCGGCGGCCGGATCGAATTCGCCACGTCCACAAGGCGGTAGCGGTGACGCCGCCGCGGCGAGTGCCGGGCGAGTTCCCGCAGCACCTCCTCGACACCGACGCGTAGACCCCGGTTCTCGAAGGGATGGTCGAGAAGCGGTTCGTCGGAGGCCTTCACAGCGCCCGAGCGGAGCCAGTCGAGGGCGATACCGAGGACGAACGCACGGATCTGCAGTACGCGTGGCTCGGTCTCGGGCAGTCCGCCCACCCGCCGCGCGGCATCGCGCAAGTCCGCCTCGGTGATCTCCGCGCCGGGCCGCCCGTCGAGCCGCAGGACCACCGACGTGAGTTGGGCTTCACCGTAATGGCGTGAGGTCACCGGGACCTGGTCGAGCACTTCGATTGCGCCGGCGCGGTCACCGTGGCCGGCGAGCACCCGGGCCAGACCGAACGCCGCACTCACCATGGCATGGTCGGTACGCCACAAGGTTCGGTAGTCCCGTTCGGCCAACTGCCACAACCGTTCCGCATCCGGTACGTCATCTGTATCGATCAGTAGTTCGGCCGTCGCGGCGGCCGCCAACTTGGGTGCCGCTTCACCGGGAAGCAATGCGACGACACGCTCGAAGCAGGCCAGGGCCGCCTCCAGATCACCGGCCCGCAGGCCGTCGATCCCGTCGTCCCATTCGATTTGCCAGTCCTCGTCGGACTCCTCGACCGGCACCGGCCTCGGCAGGGCATCCGCGACGTCGCGGCCGCGCAGCGCAACGGTGCGCCGCCGGCCGTCGACGAACACGTCGGTGCCCCGCAACGCCAGGTCGGCGCCGAATGTGGCAGGCGGCGGGCCGAAGAGCGTCGATGTTCGCGGACACGGTGAACCCGTCTGCTCGGCGAGGATTTCGTGCAGCACGCCCCGGCACTGGTCGGCCATCTCGTCCACCGACGAGAACCGCTGCGCGGGCCGGGGGTTGGTGGCACGGACCAACAGCCGGTAGAAGGACTCGTACCGTTCGAACAGCGGTATCTCGTCGCGGCTGGGCAGTGCCTCGGCGTAGCGGTCGTTGGACAGGTCGACGGTCAGCTTGGCCAGCGTGCGGCCGACCGTGTAGACGTCGGTGGCGACAGTGGGCCCGGTCCGGACGATCTCAGGGGCCTGAAATCCTTTGGTGCCGTATATGTATCCGAACTCCTCGACGCCGGAGACCGCACCCATGTCGATCAACTCGATATTGTCCTCGGTGAGCATGATGTTCTCCGGCTTGAGATCGTTGTAGACCAGGCCGAGGGAGTGCAGGTAGGACAGCGACGGCATGACGTCGAGCAGATAGCCGAGCGCCTGCTCCACCGGCATCATCTGTCGGGCTTCTCCGCCCGAGGAAGGCTGCTGCTTCGCCAGGATGGCTTCAAGGGTCGTTCCGCCGATGTACTCCATCACGATGTAACCGACCGGCCGGCCGTCGAAGCCAGGATGTTCGACGAAGTTGTAGATCTTGACGATGCCGGGGTGATTCACCATCGCGAGGAATTGGCGTTCGGCGACAGCGATCTCCTGCGCCTGCTGCTCGCCGGGTTGGAGCAACCCCTTCAGCACCACCCAGCGGTCGCTGACATTGCGGTCGATCGCCAGATAGATCCAGCCGACACCCCCGTGCGCGATGCAGCCCTGGACGTCGTACTGACCTGCCACCAACTCGCCGGTCTCCAGCTGCGGTGAGAACGAGAACACCGTGCCGCACTGCGGACACACCCCATCGCTGGGGCCCGGGCGGCCGGCACTCCCCCGCCCCACCGGACGCCCGCAGCCCGGGCACACCCGTTTCGACTCGGCGACAACAGGATTGGTGAGAATGGCACCGGCAGGTTCGATGTCCTCCCGAACTGGGATCTCGACCAGGCCGTCGCCCACGCGCCGGCGGCCGGTGCGCAGCCGAGGACGGGTTGTCGCCCCCTCGGCCTTGACCGGTGCCGATTCGGTCACCAGGACGGCCCGCGTGCCCTCTTGCCCTGCCATGTCAGTCCCGATACCTCGGCTCCGGCGGATGTGGCGCAGCGCCGAGAACGTTGAGCCACTTGCGATACAGCGACAACCAGGTCCCGTCGCGCCTTATCCGTTCCAAGGTGCCGTTGACCGCCCGGACCAGATCCTCGCGGGACTTGTTCACCCCGATGCCGTAGGGCTCGGCCTCCAGGCTGGGGCCGGCCAGGTGCAGGTTGGGATCCTGGACCGCCATGCCGGCCAGTATCGAATCGTCGGTACTGACCGCGTCGGTCTGCCCCTGCTGCAGCGCCACCAGGCAATCGTCCCAATTCTGAACGGCGAGCAGGGTCGCTTCGGGTGCCACCCGCGCGACGGTGGCCAGCGAAGTGGTGTCCACCTGTGAACAAACCCGTTTCCCGGCCAGATCTCCCGGCCCCTCGATCGGCGAATCCTTCGGCACCAGCAACCGCTGATGCGCATCGAGATACACCGTCGAGAAGGCGATCTCCTCTGCACGAGCACACGTGATCGTCATCGCCTTCACGACGATGTCGACGGTGCCGTCCTGCACCGCGCTGATGCGCTCGGGCGAGGTCAGCAGGCGGAACTCCACCTTGCCTGGATCATCGAGCAGATCGCGGGCAACCTCGCGTGCGATGTCGACGTCGAAGCCCTGCAGCTCACCCGAAACCGGATCGCGAAAACTCATCAGGTTGGTGCTCTGGTCGATGCCGACCACCAGTCGGCCTCGCTGCCGGATCGCCTGAACCGCCGGGCCGGACACTGTCGATGGGCGCAAACTCGCTGTGGCATCGCAACTCTCGACCGGCACCCCGGGCACCTGTGACACCACGGCGGCACCGCTGGGCAGCGGTACCGTGGTGAGCGAAGCGGAGACCCGGACAAGTGGCTGAGCCGTGGCGCATCCCCCCACCACGGTCGCGGCGAGGAGGACAAGTCCGGCGACGGCCCGCATCAGTGGTACTCGCTCAGTCTCGGCGCGACACCGGTGGCAACCGCAAGTGCGGCCAGAACACTGATCGCTGCGGCGCCGGCGGGAAGCGCACTCAGCGCCGCGTAGGCGCGGGTGATCCCGTCGCGCTGCCGATCGCGCAAGCGGCCGATGTCGGCTCCCAGAGCCGCATCGAGCCTGCCGAACTGGGCCGTGGAGTGCTGCGGCCCGCCGTCCCGCGCGATCGCCACGGCCCCGGCGTAATCACCGCGGCCCAACAGTGTCCTGGCCTCGGCGTGCGATGCCTTCCAGCCCCGCAGTGCTTCTTGTGCCCCGTCGGCGGGGTGCTGGTCGAGAATCCGGCCGACATCGGTGGTGCGCTGTTCGAATCGGACGTCGGAGAGCGGGTCGGACCCGCGTTTGAGCAGTCCTAGGATCTCGTCGGCGCGGGCCTGCTGGACCAGAATCCGGGCAGTCACCGCCGATTCCAATGGCTCGCTGCCCTCGGTGCGAGCGCTGTTGACCGCATGCGTCACCACCAGCCCGGCTACTGCCAACCACACCGCGAGCACAATCATCAACACCGAGGCCACCACCAGACCCGGGTTGAGGCGGCGATGACTGCGCCTGGCGAGAAAAACCTGCGCCACCACCAACAACGCCACCACGAGCGCGGCTGCCGCGATCAACACCCACGGGGTGGCAGCCGACCGTCCCGATGCCGTGGCGGCCTCGGCCTGCGTCCGGTACAGCCGCTCGGCATCGGGCAGGATGGACTCCTGAAGCAGCGTGGACGATTCGCTGAGGTACCCGACGCCGATCGGGCGGCCCCCGCGGTTGGTCGCCCGGGCAGTCGCCATCATGCCGGTGTACACCGCCAGCTGGTTGGACAGGTCGGTGAGCAACGTCAGCGATCGGATGTCGTTGGGCGACACCCCATTCGATGCGGTGACCAGACCGGCCGACGCCTCCCCTACGGACGCGTCGTAACGCTCACGGATCTCGCGCGGTTCGACACCACCGGCCAGAAACGCGGTGGCCGCGGTGGTGTTGGCCGACGACAGCGCACTGTAGATCCGTTGCGCGGCATCGGCCAGCGGCTCGGTGTGCGACCGCAGGGTCTCCAGTTCGCGTTGCCGGCTGGACTCCATCACCGACGCCGCCACGCCCACAATCAGAATCGCCACCACCAGGACGACGGCCAGCACCGCTATCCGGCCCGGTGTGGCCCGCAGGAAATCGACGATCGGCCGATCTAGTTCCTCGGCGTCGGCAAGCACGGACTCGCCGAGTGTGAGTGTCTGCCGACTCTCCGGCTCACCGCTGTGCACTCGACATCACCTCGCCGCAGGCTGGTCCGAATTGCACGGTAACCCCCGCCAACGCGCTACGCGGGGTTATTACGCGGCCGCCACGCTCTCAGCGGCCATCACCTCCGCGGCCGCGCGCTCACCCGAGCGAACCGCGCCGTCGATCCACCCGCACATGATGGCCGAACTCTCCGTGCCGGCCCAGTGAATGCGCCCGCACGGCTCTCGGAGGGCATGGCCGAATTCGGTCAGCACACCCGGCGGCGCGTGGCTGATCATCCCGCCACCCGAGTAACGCTCCACGGTCCAGTTCTGTTCGTGGTAACTGATCGGAGAGGCGGCCTTCGGACCGAACCGGTCGATCAACTCGCCGATCACCACGGATTTGCGTTCCGCCGCATCGAGTAGCCCGAGCCGCCGGGCGGCAGGCCCTTCGGTGATGACGCACATGATCCCCGGGGTGCCGGTGTCGGTACACGCGTCGATGGTCAGCGTCGCCGGACTCCCGGGAGCCGCGGACTGCCCGCACAGTCCGTCGGCCCGCCAGAACGCCGTGTCGTAGACGACCGAGATCTTGAAGACCGCACCGCTGGGCATCCGTTGATGGAGAAACATCCGGTCGACGGGAAGCATTGGCTCATAGGTGATCTGGCTCGCCACAGCCAACGGGACAGCGACGATCGCCTGCCGCGCCCGGACTGTCATGCCGTCGGCATGGACCGTCACGCCGTCGTTCTCCTGCGTGATGAGGTGAACCGGTCGCGAAAGATGCAGCGCCTCACCCAGTTCGGTGGCCATCGGCCCGTAGACGGCCCCCATGCCACCACGCACCCGTGCATCCTGGGCCCCGCCCCGATTGGAGATGACGAAGCCGGGCCCGCCGCCAGACCCCATCTGGTGCAGCGCCCACAACAACGACACCTCGGATCCCGCCGAGGTGTAGATGCCGGCCAGCGCCATGTCGAGCATCTCGCGCGCCTGCTTGGAGCGCATATGACGGTTGATCCACTCGCCCAGGCTGATCCGGTCCCACTCGACCGCCTTCTTCGCCTCCCACGGGGCGTCGAAGGGAATCGTCTTGCACATCAGCTCCACCTCGAGCAGTCCGGCTCCGAGGTTGGCGATCGCCCACGGACTCATCGCCCACGGAATCGTGCCGGAATAGCGGTGTTGCTTGCCGTCCATGACCATCATCGCGCTGCCGTCGACGTACTCCTTGTATTCCTCGACACCGAACTCGTCCATCAGCGCTTTGATGCGGTCCTGTCCCGGTCCGATCCAGGCACCACCCCGGTCGATCCAGGTGCCGTCGGGCAGCACCTCGGTGAAGGTGCGGCCGCCGACCCGGTCGCGTGCCTCGAGCAGCGCCACGGAGCGGCCCGACTGCTTCAGCCGCCGGGCCGCGGTCAGGCCCGCGAACCCCGCACCCACTACGCAACAGTCGACATCTGTCATGGGTCGCCCTCCCCGTTTTCGACGGGCCAGATTCGCTCAAATTACGCCGTCGTCAGCGGCTCCGGAGGCACTGTTGACCGACAGGTGTGGTAAATGCCATAAATTTTGCCGCTCTGGGCACAGGTCACTCCGATCGAGACGGGCTATCGCCAGTTCTAACGTCGAATCCACCCCCTGCGATCTGCACAGCAGGATGACTGTGCAATGATGCTTGACCTGCAAATTCACGGGGGTTGGCCCTATGTTCGCCTCCAGCTCACCCCACGCCGGGGCGCGTCAAGCAATAGTTGACGTCTGACCGCCGAACTTGTTGCCATCGACAGCACCAGAGAACTTCGCGATTCCGGCGATCATCGACCCCGCCGGTAGGGTCCGGTCCTCGTGGGTAGACACCAGTTGAAAAAGGATCGGCGTCGCCGGTCTGCAGCCATGGCTGCGGTCGTCGTGCCTGCCGCCGCACTCATCGTCGTCGGCGCAGACACCGCGCCGGCCACCAAGGGCGACACCGAGGTCGTGCCGGCCGCGGCCGTCCAGCCCGCCGCCGCGCCTGCCGCCCCGGCGGTACCGGCCGAGCGCGCCGTGCGCCGGAACATGAGATTCCCCCTGCCCGCCGGCCGGGCCTCCGAAAAAGGCCTCCAAGTGGAGACCATCTTGGCCGCCCGCGCGGTCAGCGCCCGGTTCCCCCAGATTCTGAACATCGGCGGGGTCAGGGCCGATTCGATGAAGTGGCATCCGAACGGGCAGGCGATCGACGTGATGATCCCGAACTACGCCACCCCGGAAGGTAAAGCACTCGGAGACAAGATCGTGGCGTACGCCCTCGACAACGCCGATCGGTTCGGCGTGAACCACGTGATCTTCCGGCAGCAGATCTACTCCCGCGGCCGGGCTCCCAGAATGATGTCGGATCGCGGCGGCGCCACCGCCAACCACTTCGACCACGTTCACATCGCCACCAACGGTGGTGGATTCCCCACCGGGCACGAAACGTACCTGACGTAATTCCCGCGGCCCCCGCCCGAATTCCCAGCTTTCACACAGGAAAAATCCGCAGCCACAAGGTTGTGGTGTCCGGCTGCGTGCCATAACGTCAACCTAGTTGATTAGCCGTCCTAGAGGAGCTACCCCTTACCGTCCGCGCCTGGTCGATGCCTACGAAAGGGTCACGGATGCAACGGGTTTCGTTGATTCGTCGACTCGGCCAACGCTGGATGGTGCTGGTGGCGGTAGTTGTGCTGCTGGTCGCTGGGTTCGTAGTGAACCGACTGCACGGCATCTTCGCCTCCCACGACGTCACCTCCACACCCAGCGGCTCGGTGAACGACATCGTCCCGTTCAACCCCAAACATGTGGTCATCGAGGTCTTCGGTCCACCCGGCACGGTAGCCACCATCACCTACCTCGACGTCAACGCCCAACCTCAGCGTGCCGACGACGTCGCACTGCCGTGGGCCTATGACACAACCACCACGCAGCCCGCGGTGTTCGTCAACGTCCAGGCCCAGGGCGACAGCAGTTCGATCGGATGCCGGATCAAGATCGACGACGTGATCAAGGACGAGAGAACAGTGAACACCTTGAACGCCTACACCTCGTGCCTGGACAAGTCCGGATGAGCACCCACCGGGTTCCGGACCTCATCCGGCGGTTCTCAGTAGTCATCGCGCTGTTCTGGCTTGGCCTGGCGGTGGTGACCAACGTTTTCGTGCCGCAGCTCGAGACCGTCGCCGAATCGCACAACGTGTCGCTGAGCCCTCAGGACGCGCCGTCACTGCAAGCCGCCAAGCGCATCGGCAAGGTGTTCGACGAATTCGACTCCGACAGTTCGGCGATGATCGTGCTGGAGGGCGATCAACCGCTCGGTGCCGATGCGCACCACTACTACGACGGCTTGGTCCAGAAGCTCCGCCAGGACACCAAGCACGTCCAGCACATCCAGGATTTCTGGGGAGATCCGCTGACGGCGGCGGGCTCGCAAAGCACCGACGGCAAGGCGGCACTGGTGCAGGTGTACCTCGCCGGCAACCAGGGTGAGTCGCTCGCGAACGAGTCCGTCGACTCGGTGCGCAACATCGTCAACCAGACGACGCCGCCTCCGGGCGTCAAGGCCTACGTCACCGGCGCCGCTCCCCTGGTCACCGACCAGTTCGAGGTGGGTCGCCACGGAACCCTGAAAACCACGCTGATCACCATCGGGGTGATCGCCGTGATGCTGTTCTCGCTCTACCGCCGGCTCACCACGGTGTTCTTCGTGATCTTCACGGTGATGATCGAGCTGACCGCATCGCGTGGTGTCGTCGCGGTGCTGGCCAACGCCGGGATCATCGAGCTGTCAACGTATTCGACCAATCTGCTGACGCTGCTGGTCATCGCCGCCGGCACCGACTACGCGATCTTCATCCTCGGCCGGTTCCACGAAGCGCGTCATGATGGGCAGGACCGCGTCACCGCGTTCAACACGATGTACCACGGGACCGCACACATCATCCTGGGCTCGGGCCTGACGATCGCCGGGGCGGTGCTGTGCCTGACCTTCACCCGCCTCCCGTACTTCCAGAGCCTCGGAATTCCCGCCGGTACCGGCGTGCTGGTCGCCGTGGTGGCCGCTTTGACGCTGGCCCCGGCATTGCTGGTCATCGGCCGCCATTTCGGTCTGTTCGAGCCCGCCCGACCCATGCGCACCCGGGGTTGGCGACGCATCGGCACGGCGATCGTGCGGTGGCCCGGCCCCATCCTGGTAGTGACGATCGCCGTTGCCCTCATCGGACTCCTCACCCTGCCTCGTTATCAGACGAGTTACGACGCCCGGCCCTACATGCCCGCCAGCGCGCCGGCCAACGTCGGTTATGCCGCCGCCGAACGCCACTTCTCGCAAGCCCGGCTCAATCCCGAGTTGTTGATGATCGAAGCGGATCACGATCTGCGCAATTCCACGGACATGATCCTGCTGGAACGCGTCGCCAAGGCGGTGTTCCATACCGACGGCATCGCCCAGGTGCAGTCGATCACCCGCCCGCTCGGCACCCCACTGGACCACACGTCGATCCCGTTCCAGATCAGCGCCGGCAGCGCACAGCAGATCAACAACCTGCCCTTCCAGCAGGCCCGCGGTGCCGACCTGCTCAAACAGGTTGACGTGATCAACAATTCGATCGACGTCCTGCGCCAGCAGTATTCCCTGCAGCAACAGTCGGCCGCCGTCACCGACGAGCAGGCCAAGGCGTTCCAGCAGACCGTCGCCACGGCGCAGAACCTGCGCGACAAGATCGCCGACTTCGACGACCAGTTCCGCCCGCTGCGCAACTACTTCTACTGGGAACCACACTGTTTCGACATCCCGATGTGCGCGGCGTTGAGGTCGGTCTTCGACGCGCTCGATGGTATTGACGCTCTCACGGATCAGCTGGCCAGCGTCTCCGGCAGCATCTCCAAACTGGATGCGCTGCAACCGAAACTGCTCGCGCTGATCCCTCCGCAGATCGCCAGTCAACAAACCAACCGCGACCTCACACTGACCAACTACGCCACCACCTCGGGCATCAACGCCCAGACGGAAGCCGCGCTGCAGAACGCCACCGCGCTGGGCCAGGCGTACGACGCCTCGAAAACCGATGACTCCTTCTATCTGCCGCCGGAGGCGTTCACCAACCCCGAGTTCCAGCGCGGCATGAAGCTGTTCATGTCACCGGACGGCAAGGCCGCCCGCATGATCATCACCCACGACGGGGATCCCGCTACGCCCGAAGGCATTTCGCACATCGATGCTATCCGGCACGCCGCACAGGGAGCCGTCAAGGGCACACCGCTGGCCGGATCCAAGATCTACCTCGCCGGCACTGCGGCGACCTACAAGGACATCCAGGACGGCGCCAAATACGATCTGATGATCGCCGCGATCGCCGCGCTCAGCCTCATTCTGCTGGTGATGATGTTCATCACCCGCAGCATCGTCGCCGCACTCGTCATCGTGGGGACCGTGGCACTGTCGCTGGGTGCCTCGTTCGGACTCTCGGTGCTGATCTGGCAGGACCTGTTCGGCGTCGACCTGTTCTGGATCGTGTTGGCGCTGGCCGTCATCCTGCTGTTGGCGGTGGGGTCGGACTACAACCTGTTGCTGGTCTCGCGGTTCAAAGAGGAGATACATGCCGGGGTGAACACCGGCATCATCCGGTCGATGGCCGGTTCCGGCGCGGTGGTGACTTCGGCCGGTCTGGTCTTCGCCGCCACCATGGCGTCGTTCATCTTCGCCGACCTTCGAGTCCTCGGTCAGATCGGCACCACCATCGCCCTCGGCCTGCTGTTCGACACGCTGATCGTGCGGTCGTTCATGACGCCGTCCATCGCCACACTGCTCGGCCGGTGGTTCTGGTGGCCACTCCGGATCCGGCCGCGGCCGGCGAGCCAGATGCTGCAGCCGTACGGTTCGCGGGCCTCGGTTCGCCAGCTCCTGCTGTGGGAGGACGACGACGCGGCGGCTCCGTCCCAGAAGTGACGGAAGTCAGCCGCGTGCAGCAGGACTGAGCTCGTCCGCCGGTTCGTCCGTCACCTCGACGTCCCGCAGCTTCCCCTTCAGCCCCGCGACGCGGCGGAGCTGAGCGGCGATGTTCATGGAGGTCAACATCGGGATCCCCCCGATGAACGTCCGGAATGACGGGTTACCGCCGTCGCGATGCAACATGTACATGCAGCCGACGACGTAGAAGAAACCCATCGTGAAAAGAACGGCCGGCATCGCATAGGCAAGCGGTGATCGAGCGTCGTTCACCAGTTCGGTCGCGTAGTCGAACTCATCCCGCGACATCGGTTCACGCTTGCGCAGTTTGGCGAGCACCGCCTTGTGGGCGCCGACCTTCTCGCCCAGCGACGCGGGGGTTCTCTTCTCCAGCCGGCTGACGTACACGAACACGCATGCCGCGAACGTCACTGCCATGACGCCGGCAAGGATCGTCAGGTCGCCCCAGATGCCGAGATCCACTCGTCGCTCCCCTACCTGCCATCGCACAACGCCGGATTACCTAGAACCACTAACGACGCTACCGCAGGCTCGACCCGTCAAAGCAGTACCAACAGGACTTTCGCAGGAAAGTCGGCCGACCCCTATTCGGCGTCGCTGAGGGCCTCCAGTCGCTGGCCCACCCGGGCCAGCGCCTCGTCGAACACATCGACCTTTTCACCGCGTTTCTCGTTGGCCGGCTGAGCAGCGCCACGGCCACCTTCGGCCTCGACGCGGGCCGCCCCCTGGCGGCGCAACAAGCTGAAGTTCTTCTCACGCGCTTGCCTGAGCCGACTCTGCAGATCCTTCAGCGCCTTCTCGTCCATGCGGGCCAGAGCCTCGGGATGACTCTCGGCGATCAACGAATCTTCCTGCGGGGTCAGGTTCACATGATGGTTGCTCACCATTGATTCATAGCCCGCAGCGGCGCGGCTGAAAAGTGATTCGCCCCGCACCATCCGAACTTGTCGCCCGCCGTCCCCGTCGGGTTCATCTTTGCCACCGGTGAAATTGCAGATCTTCCGGCGCGCCGGAACCCTCATCGAGAGCAACGGCGCGATGATGCAGATGTGGTTGATGATGCGAATGTGACCAACGCTGTGCCGGCGCCCCCGACATCCGCCCCGGAGGCCGACGAGGTACGCACTGAACCCGAAACAGTTGCCAGTGCGCAGGCTCCGCAGCAGCGCGTCTGGACGATGCCCAAATCCCCCGTCACGCGCGAGCAAGCCGATGAGGTGGGACGGATCGCGCGCAAGGCTGTCACCGCCATCATGGGGTTCATCGCCGGCCTTGCTCGATATGTCGCCCGGACCGTTCGGCAGCTGGCCCTGGCGATCGATGCCGTGCCACCGGCCGTGCGCGTGCTGGCCCTGACGGGCATCTTCACACTTCTTGGCATCGTCGGCGCGATCGCGCTGCAGGGCACTGTCGCCGTGGTGTGCATCGTCGTCGTGGTCCCGCTGTGCTCGATCACCCTCGGCGTGCTGGGACACCGCTGGTACAGCGGACTAAGTGCGCAGCCCGCGCCGAGCGCGGCGGTCCCCGCCGTGCCAGCCCCGGTGTCGGACCTGCAGCGGTCGATCGAATACGTCGACAAGAAACTCACACTCGCCCTCAACGCTTTTGGCGCCGAGCGTCAACAACACGCGATGATCGCCCTCTTCCAGGCCAAGACCGCTGTCGAGCTCACGCTCGGCACCGAGCAGGACACGGCGAGCCACGTCGACGCGTTGCTGGCTGTGGACGACCATGACTCGCGGCCGCGCATCCGGGCCGGCTCGGCGGCAAAATCCCTGCGGGAAAACACTTCCCTGGCCGCATCATGACGGAGCCCACCCTCTCCGGCCAGGTCGCCCTCATCGAGGATGACTACACGTTGGTGATCAATCGTGGGGCTGAGGCGGGTGTGACGCCTGGCATGATTTTTGCCGTGCAGTCCGAGTCGGATCAGGTGATCACCGATCCCGAATCCGGCCGGGAATTGGGCAGACTCACGCGCGAGAAGCTTCGGGTGAAGGTGTTCGACGTGCAGCCCTTGTTCTCCCGGGCACACACGTTCGCCCGGACCGACGACTTCTACGGGCTGTTCCAGGCCACGGCCGTGGTGACGGTCTATGTCGGTGACAGCCTGGAATTGGTCGCTGGTGAGGCCGAGGTGCGTCGGGCGGCGTCCGGGTAGTTCGGGGTCGTCATCCCGACTCGGCGCCGCGCCGACCGCTCAGTGCCGCTTCGATTTCCGCGACCCGTCGCGGACTCACACCCCATGGCTCATCAAGCCCGAGACGAGAATCCAGATCCCATAGGACGCACCGCTCACCCGGCCCGGCGATCATGGACCAGGCGATGACGGTGCGGCGCAGCTGTTCATCCATACACTCGCCGGTCGCCGTGGCTCCGGGCGGCGCACCGCCGTCGGGGTGGTGGTGCAGGAACTGCCCGTAGGCGGCGTCACAGAATGCCGCGTAACGCGCGGTGCACAGAATCAGGCCGTGCCAGGCTTCGTCGACCGCGCGTGAGGGCATCCCGATGACCTGACCGTCGCGCAGCGCTACGGCGCAGCATCGAAACCACTGCCGCAGACCGGTTTCGACGAGCTCACGCGGCTGCCAAGGGCAGGTCTTGAACACGGCCTCCGGCAATTCCAGATCGGCGATCACCTGCCCGGCGGCACGTCGGGCGCCGCCCTTTCGCAGAGTGATCATCAGCAACCGCCGCCCCCGCAACCTCCGCCACCACCACAACTACTTCCACCACCGCATCCCCCGTGTCCTCCGTCGCTGAAACCGGAGTCCGCGCCGGCCGCCCAGAAGGCTGCGGCACCGCCGGCACCGGCGACAGACCCCAGCCCGCCGCGGCGGCGCGAGCCATCCCCGCTATGCCTCCGTTTGGCGATGACGAAGATCGCCAAAATCGCTACGTCGAACGCGATCACCACCAGCGGAATAATCCACCACACGATGTCCGTCCTCTCCTCGTCGACTTCCTTACCGGACAAGCGGACCACGCGTTGCATCGCTACCGATCCCAACTCCGGTGTCGTACCCGCCGCGTGGGCTGCGGGCTACGGACATCACACGGGCTGTACTCCCGACGAAATCCCTACGGCCACGGCAGAAGAGTGGGATCGTGGCAGACATGCGATCAACAGAGATCGTGCGGGCGTTCTGGGACGACGTCTGGAATGCCCACGACGCCGATGCCGTCGGCCGGTTCGCCGCGGCCGACGTCGTCGTCGAAGCCGGCGGTCAGAAAATCTCTGGACTGGACGAGGCCCAACACTGGGCGCAGCAATTCCTCGATCACGTCAACGACTTGCACGTCAACCCAGTCGAATCCTTCCAAAACGAGGATGGCACCCGCGTCACCTCCAGGTGGGTACTGACGGGGACCAACAACGGCATGCTCGGCACCGAACCCAACGGGAAACCGATCGCCATGACCGGCACAGCCGTCTGGTCTGTGGCCGACGGCAAGCTACAGCACGGATGGGTCGAACAGGCCTCATACGAGCTGTACCACTCGTTGCTCGAGAAGTAGCCCGCCGTGCAGACACGATTCGGGTGGCTGGCGAAAGCAGCGCTCGCCCTATCCGCCATCGTCGGCGCGCCGAACGCCTCGGCCGAACCGATCGCTACCTGCACCAGCGACGTCATCGATGGCGTCGAGGTCGATTACTGCGTCGGGAACCCGAACGCGAACCCGGACTCCGTCATCGGTGTGCCGGGCGTCAACGTGGATGTCGAATTCGGTGTGGGATTGGGCCTGGGCTGAGTATCAACCTGAAAGTACGTGACCGACTGCCAGCTATGCCGCCAACGAGTACGAGAAAGGCGGCCTCGGAATTCTCCGAAACCGCCTCTGACGTGCTACTACATCTGTCGGGCTGACAGGATTTGAACCTGCGACCACTTGACCCCCAGTGTCGTTTAGCGGGTCCGCCAATGTACGCCGGCGCCCCGTTGTCACACGTCAAGCCCGGTATCCGGTTCTCGCCGGACAGCCACGGATACAGGTGGATTGAAACGCGTTGCTATCCACGTTGCTATCCGCCACATCTGGTGTCTGACTGCGCGACCCGATGTCCTTACTCGGGTTCTCCCCCGGGCGACCATCATGGTTTGCCGCCGGTCGAGATGACGCGGCTGGCAGGTCAGTAGCCCGATGCATACTCGGCGGATGGATTCACCGTCGGCAGGCACGTTCTGGCAGATCGATACAACCGAACGGCGGGTGCCGGGCCAACTGCTCACCGGCGGTGACGATCGTCCGACGTTGGAGACGGATAAGGCGATCTTCATCGAGAGGCGGTTCTCGTTCACCCGGACGCCCACCGGCGGGGCGATGGTCGCCATTTCGAGCGACCCGGAGCATCACGTCGCCGACTTTCAGGAGAGGACGATCCACGGCGAACTTGCTGACGGCTCCCGGGTCACACTCGTTGGCGCGCAGGGCGGCAGCCGAAGGCTCGGGTTCCTTCGTGAGCCGAGTGAGGCACACCAACAATTCCGCGCTAGGTACGCCGTCATCGGCGAGCACATCAAGGCCGACCAGGTATACCACTCAGTCAGGTTTCAGGTTGTGTGCGCGTCTTGGTGGGGAGATGCCGAGGACGAGGCGCTAAGCCTCAGCGGCGATCACCTGCGTATCTACAATGAGGACGGCACGCGATGGTTCGAATTCACGGCCTTGGCTGGGGCGACGTTCAGCGATCTCGACTCCGGAGTGATTAACGCAGTCACGACGCTGATCGAACTGGCCACGATGAACGACGCGACGGACGCGAACGTACAGGTTCGGACCGAGGCCGAAGGGGCATGGCGGATCGTCGATCGCGGCCAACCCTCCGTCAAGAAGTCTGGCCATCCGCTGATAGGCACGCAGCACCTCACCGCTGAGAAGTTCGCGAAGTGGATTGATTTTCGTCATGAGACTCAAGGACTCGACGCCGCTGCCCTGGACGACCTTCCCGGCGTTGCAATTCAGACACACGTGCTCACGCTTGGATCGGTTGCCGAAGGACTGCACCGGCGCCTGTTTGGCCAGGATGAAAAGCGTGTAAAGGGATTGTCAAACAGTAGGATCGAGAAAATGCGCCGCCTCGCCCGTGAGGCCGCGCTCACGAGGATGACGGAGCCCGAGTTCTCCGACGAAGACCGTGACGAGTTCGGTAAAGCAATCAACGAAGCGTTCTCACACATCAACGAACAGACCTTTCGCAGCCGCATGGACGACTTGCTGACCGACGCCCGACGCTCGATCCCGAGTCTTGGCGCCGGTTTTGCAGATTGGCCCAATGCTGTGTCAACGGCGCGCAACCTCATGGCTCATCAACCGTCGCTGCCTGATGACGTTGACGCCGACCAGTTTCTGGATTTGCTCATCGCGCTGAGCTACTCCATCGCATGGGTGCTGCGGACGAACATGCTCAACAAAGCCGGATTCGATGCCCCTACAATGCAAGAGGGGTATCGCGATTCATCGTCATACGGTCATCACCTCGCGAACACGCGGATGCTGCTCGCAGGCAGCCCGTGGGCGGTTAACACCGATTTGGGCATGCGTGACAAAGAGTCCATCTAGGGCCTCGCACGATGGCCATCCCGCCGGCCCGCCCACTCGGGCAAGCCGTCTCAGTGGTCACCTATCCGTGCAGCAGACCAAACCTCAGCTATTCTTTCCGAAACGTACTGGATGTTGTTCGACCTCGCGCCAGCGGTAGTACTCGCGGGTGGGGCCGATAGCGAAAGCCTGGCGAGTGATGCGGCAGTCACGCACAGAGTCGGGCTTCAAAACTGAAGTGGTCGTTGCGACATTCGGCAGTCACGAAGTCAGCACCGATCCGAATGACCGGTGCCGCGCGGCGCGCACGCGGCACCGTAATTTTGTTGTGCTGCAGCAGTGTTGGCAGTCGCCCTATAGATGAAGTGAAATCATTGAGCGCCCGAAAAGACTCAATCCCATATCGTGTCGGTACTTCGAGCGGGGCCTTGCCCCTGGCCAGGGATTATTCGGAACTCTCTGCCGCAACCGAGTACCGGGTGAATCGTCATTAACCGCTTTTGATGCGCCACCCACAATGCTGCAATGCCCGCACGACTCGGCGGAATGTAGACAGCCCGAATGCCGTTGATCTCCATCAGCTTCAGGAGATGCCGCATCAAGCTCCGGCTAGTGGTACGCCAACCCCACGTTCATGGGTGGCCCGGATGAGGAAGCGCCGTAAACCTACCGGTGTCCGGAAGAGCGCCTCTTCGGAGGCCGAAGTTGAGGAGCCTGCCTGTGCTGTACCGCGATACCACCACCGACATCATCTGGATCGACTACGAGCTTGTCGAAGAGCTTTACGAACAGATTGTGGAGCTGGACGACGAGCAGCTCTTGAGGCGTGAGTTCGACATGCATGGTGACGCCGCGATCCGTGAGTACATCATCGAGGCATCTCTTGTCGGCATCTACACCAGCCTCGGCCCCGAGATCGCATTCCGGCGCATCAGCGACGGCGAGGTGTTCACCCCGGATGAGGTCGAGGCAGAGTTCGAGCAGGACGTTTGCGACCTGGAACCCGCTCGTCGTGCCGAGATCACCTTCGCAGAGTGGCTGAGCGAGGTCGGTTTCGCAGATTACGAGGACCAGGATGACAACTAACCCATCGACGCTCTGGCGCAGCGGCGAGTTCAACCCCCGATGACTGCCTATCCGACTCCCATTCGTCGGCACCATGGAGGAAGTCCAGGACGAGTGAGCCAATATGCCATTCAATGAGGACGAACGCAGATTGCGCGCGGAGTTAGCAGCCGAATTGGGCTTCTACCCGGCGTCTCTCGACCCTGCCGTCATCGAGCGTCATCGCCGATTGAATGCCGCACTGGATGCAGCACCGACGATCGAGCGAATCGCGCGGAAGTATGCACATCTGCGTGAGGAGCGTCGGCAGGCCGAGGTCGAGCAGCGTGGACGGCGGCAGGTTGCCGACTTGTACGAGGACGGTCTACCACGTGGATGACAGCCAGCTGCTTGCCCGTCGTCGCGCTCACGACCCGTATGTCTCACCGACAGGAGCCAAGGGCGAGTAGCTCAGGCGAACAGGAGCTCTACTCATCGAGCAGAGTCCGGGGATCGACGCCGAGAAACTCGGCGATCTTCTCCAGGGTCTGCAAGGTCAGGTTGCGTTCGCCGCGTTCCACAGAGCTGAAATATGTCCTGTGCACGCCCATGCGCTCAGCGAACGCCTCTTGGCTATAGCCCTGCTCCATGCGATGGCGACGTAGGTTGCGTCCCACGGTCCGCTGAAGCTGGCCCTCCATAGCACTGAGCTACGTTTCCGCGCCGCTACTTGAAGGTCTACAGACTTATAAGTAGCATCCTGTTTGCTGTAGACCATCTCCGTCGTACCGCTTGGTATGAATTGCGCGCCACGAAGGGTTAACCGGCTTGAGCAACTGGTTTGAGCGACGCTGGGAGGCGCGCCAGCAGCAGGATTCGGTGGCGCTGCCGAAGTCGCAGGTGCTCACGCAGGAAGAACAGCAGCGCAAGGACTTCTGGCTCGGTGTGCAGATCGGTGTCGGCGCACTCGCGGGTGTGGCCTTGGCGCAACTCCTCAACAGCGGCGGCGAATGGCAGCGTGCTGCGGCAGCAAACCAGCTAGACGCCTACGCAAACTACGTGCGCTCATACAACAATTGGCTGCGGCAGAACTGGGGCAGTCCCAATCCGCCACCACCGCCGGTGCCGCCGACCTTTTAAGAAAGGCGTCGGTCAGCCGCAAATTCTCGTGGACTCTTGCCCAGCCCGGCGCGACGCAGACTTTGTCACTTTTGTCCGCCGCAACTACACCGATACTGCAAAATTCCACGTATTCCAAAATGCTCGGTGCGACAATTAACCAATGGCAAGAATTGGTACGGTCGCTCGGCGGGCCACCACAGGCGTCGCTGTACTTGCTGCTCCCGTCTGCGCCGCATTAACTGCGGAATCGTGGTCCGACCTCAATCTGTATTGGTTCGCGGGTAGTGTCGTCGCGGTCGCGGTCGCGGCCGGCCTCCCGTCTTGGGCAGCCTGGAGAGCGCGACGCTCGGAGCTGGACGCACGCAGCGCTGCGCGGGTCGAGATGAGCTACACGCTCGACCCAATCCTGAGGAGGATTGCCAATCGAGCCGTCGACGATCCGCACAGTCTCCGTAGCGAAATTCCGGTCATGGTCGCGAATGCGGCGGCTGAACTCCTCGGTCCGGAGATGAAAACGCGATCGTGCTTTTTCGTGTGGGATGCTGGGCCGCCTCGTCGGCTGGTGCTAGAAGAATATGCAGGCCGGCCGGACCCCGTGCGCACCATGGAATTCAACGAAACCCAGGATCGCGGCGCAGACGCGATCGCTCTGGTCGAACAAGCTGGCCACCTGCTTTGTGAGAACGTCGACACCGACCCACCTCCGCACTGGAACGCCGATGGCGACTACAGCTACAAGACATTCATATCTGTCGGCGTGCGGACACGTGCATCAGAGTGGGGCATGCTCACCGTCGACGCGCCGGCACCGAAGGACCTCAACCAACTCGACGTAGATCTGCTGCGCGTCATGGGTGGGCTTATTGCCGCCGCAATGTCGATTGCGCATCAAGCTGGGACTGTCGGTGGGCAGCAGTAGACCCGAAGGGCGTACCATCGCGTTGTCGGACCTAAGGAGGCAAGACCATGACGAAGCCGTTTATTGATGTGCTTGATGAACGCGCTGAAAGGATCCTGAACGATCCGAGCGCCTACTTCGCTGAAGTGCGCGAACAGGCTCGTCAAGAGGTTAAAGACGAGATGCAGCGCGAGGATCGATAACCGACCGAGCATCGCCGGCCATACGATCGGACTGAGACGACGTTCAGTGGCCACGATTAACCACGCAAACGTATGCGCTAGAAGCGCCAGCCATGAGACAACCGTGCGGCTCCGGTTCGTTCGCCAGGCTGCAGACACATCGCGCTGTTCGTAAGCACAAGCGCTTGACACCGTATCTGACCTCCTTAAGAGCACACCCCGCCTCACCGGCGTGGCCATCCACTTGTAGACCGTTGCCGCGTAAAGTGGCCAGCTGCTCAGCCGCATACGCAGCTGGCCAGCCAAGCAGCGACACTCTCCAGGATCAGAGGTGACGAGCGACAACATTGGTGCGGTCGTTAGCGTGAGTCACGAGGACGTCCAACGGGTCAATGCCTAGACGCGTCGATATCCGCTTGTAGTCCTGTCGCTTCTAGCAGGCACGCCGTGGACAACCTAAGGGACCACGACAGCTACCATGCGCCCATGCCGCTGCGGATCGGTGAGATGTTTGCCGGGTACAGAATTCTGCGCTTGCTGGGGGCCGGAGGGATGGGTGAGGTCTATCTCGTCCAACATCCCCGGTTGCCCCGTCAAGAGGCCCTGAAGATCCTACGGCCCGACATATCCGGTGATGCTTCTTTTCGGGAGCGGTTCGTTCGCGAGGCCGACCTCGCGTCTGGTCTACGCCATCCCCACATCGTCGCGATTCACGACCGAGGCGAACACGAAGGTCATCTCTGGATCGCGATGGACTTCATCGAGGGCACCGACCTCAGCCACCTCCTGGGGCGTCGGTGCCCGGAAGGGATGCCTGTAGGCCACGTCTTGCCGATCGTGACCGCTGTGGCTGGTGCCCTGGACTATGCCCACAAGAAGGGCCTACTACATCGGGACGTCAAGCCCGCGAACATCATTGTCTCGGACCTTGATACGGACGACCCCAAGGTTCTTCTGGCCGACTTCGGGATCGCCCGCCCGATCGATGACACCAGTGGCATCACCACCACGAACATGACGGTCGGCACAGTGGCCTACGCAGCGCCCGAGCAGCTCATGGGCGATCCAATGGACGGCAGGGCCGACCAGTACGCCCTCGCCGCCACTACCTACCACCTGCTTACCGGGTCTCAGCTCTTCCCGAACTCGAACCCCGCCGTGGTCATCAGCCGACACCTCAATGCGCCAGCGCCTCTCCTTGCCGACATACGACCCGAACTCGCATCGCTCGACCCAGTTTTGGCTGCCGCATTGGCCAAGAACCCTGATGATCGGTTCGCCTGCGGTACCGACTTCGCCTGCGCCCTCACCGAAACTGCTGATCCGCAAACCTTGCGACTCGCCGGAGCACCTACCATCCCCGCTCCTGCAGCCCGCAGGCCCTTCGTCAAACCCGACACCGATGACGCTGCCGCTCAAGGCGACTCTGCTAGATCCGCGACGCGGAGGCTGATCGGCATATCGGTCGCAGCGGTACTGCTACTGATCGGCGTTATCTGGGTGCTGTGGCGGCCATGGCAGGACCCACAGTCCAATAGCATCGCCGCCTCGTCCAGCGATGCACCGACTACATCCACCCCGACCACGATGCCCTTTGTCCCGACTTCCGCTGCGCCGGAGCCTTCGCCTCCGATGAGTACGGCTGCGACGCCCTCAATGCCAGCGACGACTCCCGCGTCTAATCCCAACGGGCCAGGATGTTCATCGCAACGACTAGACAAGTGTGGTCAATGGACACCCGAGCAAGCCGCGTTCGCCTGCAGGGCAACTCTCGGCGGAGCGGACTACACCACAGACCTCAAGCGCATGTTGATAAATCGCTACGGCCTGAGCGAAGATAGCGCCTTCTTCCTCGGCAAAGAGGCCATGTACAGCATCAATAGTGGCGGTGCGTATATCCCTGCGCCGTCCAATGCCGAAGGCACGCACCCGTTGTGCAACGACATCGTTCCTTGACCAGACGTCCGTCCTGAGCACGGCGACCCGGTCGGGGCCGACATGGCTGTTTGACGGTACCGGCAGCCGGTGACAGCAGCGAGATGCCTTTTCCCGGTAGGGCGGCCCAGCGACGGGTACGCGCTGTGGTGGAAGGGATGGACCGACAGGAACCTCGTATGGGACTCACGACCCGATAGGTTTGTCTTGATGACATTTCCTGGTTACGTCTGGAACACGGTGTACGGCCAACGGCGGCACCCGCAGATCGCGACAGCCCTGTTTGACCTGGCCTCCGAATGGGCACGGCGCGCAATGGACCTCCCCTATCCGGACGAGACGGTGCTCGACAAGACCGTGCGGTTAGCGGCGATCGGACAAGCCGGGGAGTTGTTGATCAAATCGACGCTGGCCGGAATCACACCCGTACTCCTGGCCGAGAAAACCACGATGGCGACGCTGCTACCCCTCGCCGGAAGCGCCCGCAAGGCCGCGCAGGGAAAGTTGACTACGGCGGGTGCTGCAGAGTCGCTCAAGAGACTCAACGAAGTCCGACCCGCCAACACACCGCAAATCCAAGAGCCAAAGTTGCTGTTCGACGTGCGGAACGGCGCGACCCACATGGGGCTGGCACCCACCGACGACGACCTCGAGTCGGCGTTGACGGAGTTGGTCACGCTCGCTGATCAGGTGTTCAAAGTGCGCAATGCGCTTCTTCTGGACGGCGATTGGCAGGCGTTCTGGTCAAGCAAACACATCAAGATCGTCGAGGCGCGTCAGCGCGCGCACTACGAGTCGCTTGTGCGCGGCTTCAATGCACTCATCGCCAGTGCTCAGGCAGCCTACGCCCGACTCATCGCTGGCCTGGATCAGAACGAACGCAACCGTGTCGTTGCCGAGCTTGTTGCGCGCGTTCCTTTGCTGGAAGACACCCAGACAGTCAGGCCGCATCAATGCCCGGCCTGCCACAACCAACTATGGGTCGTGTACGACGTGGTCCGCGAGGTCGACATCGACGAATCCGACATGCCACACGGGGTTACGTTTTTCGTAAGGATCAGTGCGACGGTCGATTACGCGGAGTGCCCCGTCTGCAACCTTGTCCTTGACGGCGACGAATTAGCGCTGACAGGCATCCCGTTCACTCTCCACCTTGGGGAGGACGAAGCCACAGAAGACGAAGCAGAGGGTTGGCGGGACGCCCGAGACGCAGAGATCGAGGACCGCTGGGACGACTACCCCGGCGATGACCCTGACGACGACCCATATGAACCATGACCCACTACCGTCGCGCAGGAATGTACTGATCTCACCCCGGTGACCTTGTCAATCGGCATCAACTTTGACCCCACTCCGCTCCCCGTCGCGAATCAGACCACATACGAGACATCACCGAAGCCGGGATTGGCCGGCGGACGCGCCCAGGTCGTGGTGTCTCGAAAGTTAGTCTCAGAAATATCTGTCTCGAAAGTGGCGTTGGGACCATTTATGAGCCAGCGCAACGCCGAGTCGGCGTCCATCGGCACCCGGATCGGATACACCCGGGTCAGCACCGTTACCCAGACTTTGGACCAGCAGAACGAGGCTTTGGCCACCGCCGGGGTGACCAAGGTGTTCTCGGACGTCATGTCGGGTGCCCGCGACGACCGGCCCGGCCTGGCCGACCTGCTCGCGTACGTTCGTGACGGCGACACCGTGGTGGTCTGGAAACTCGACCGTCTGGGCCGCAACATGCTGCACATCCTGCAGACAGTCAGGGAGCTGACCGAGCGCGGTGTGACCCTGGTGTCGGTCACCGACGGCATCGATTCATCGACCCCAGCTGGTCGCATGATGATCGGCGTCCTAGGGTCGCTGGCCGAGTACGAACGCGAGCTGATCAAGGAGCGAACTGCCCTTAAGCGGGCCGCATCTCGCGCCAACGGGACCAAGTTCGGAAGGCCTCGCAAGGTTGACGACGCTGAGCACATCGCCACGGCGATGCGGATGAAGGCCGACGGCCACACTGCCAAGGACATCGCCAAGTACCTCGGGGTAAGTCGAGCGACGCTCTACCGGTACCTCGATCACGAAGGTGGGTGAGCAGGCCGGGTGTGGACGGTGGTCGCCTTCCCGCCGATACCTGGTTGGTCGAGAGCCGCCTGGCAACCGGCTCCGGCGCTTGAACGCGGTCAGTGTGGGAGTTGATCCGCTGCGATGCCGACCCACACATGTTTGTCCGCAGTCCGGTTACCGGTCTGATCCGCCTGGTGTTCGGTCATGACGGACACGGCCAGTGGCTGGCCAACCATGACCTCACCACCAACAAGAACACCTGATGGCACCTGCACAATTTTCGCCTTCGCCCGCTGTCTCTCCACCCGCATCTCGATGGCGTTGCCTTCAAGATCCACGCTCACTACACGCCCCGACAAAACTTGAGGGGAGGACACCGCCGATCTTTCGAATAGTGCCCTTGCTCGGATTCGGCCCTTACGGGACAGAGTTGAGTTCAACCGACTCCCGGTGCTCCCCGCTGCAGTTATCTGGAGGTCAAGGTTCTGGTCGTTCAGCTCGGACGTAAGCAGTCGAAGTTGTTGGAGGAAGTCGGGTCGTTCGTCTGCAAACGCGCTATCGTCAGCCTCGTTTTCAAGGGCGTCGTGCACTTTGAGAACGTGCGCGACCGCCGACTCAAACTCGTCGACTACGGCAACGTCGAGCTGGTCCGGGCGTACGGCAACAAAGCGGGGCACCATGTGCATGATCGCGCTGCCCTCGCTGACACCGACCCAATCAATGTCTGCGATACGGGTTGCCGCTGTTGAGCTGAGCGCCTCTCGCACCTCGCTTTGGAAACGGTCCGCCACGTGCAAGACATCGGACGGCAATCGTCCACCCTCCGTCGATGGACCAATCAGCCGCAGATCCAAGTGGATTGGAAAGCGGGCGTTCGGGGTGACGTCTTGAATAGCACCCACGAAGGATCGGCGGGCAGCCTGGACGAGGTCCGAATCGTCGTCGGCATTGTTGACCACCCAATCTGGCAACTGACGATGTCGGAGGCGTGGATACCTGTCAGCCAGGCTCATAACGTCACCTCCAGATACCCTCGGGCTGGTTCAGCATCTTCGGAAAGCATCGCTTGCTTGACCGACAAGTCAGTTGTGCGTTGCCAAAAATCGTCCATCATGCCCCGAGTAGCTACGTACTCGTATTCCTCGGCCTCCAGATTCCGCAGCTTGAGGGTGGTGAATGGCTTCCATAGTACGACGAATGGTTCGACCCGGTAGGTCGACTTAATCTTGTCCCGGTGTTGATACAACGCTTTGAGCTGTCCCGCACCTGGGCGGCCACGCAGCGAGCCCAGCACGTCGCTGTCCAGAAATGGCGAGATGTCGACATCGCCGACCTCTACAGCGCCACTGGTGAAGCTCCCACCTACCCACAGCCGTTTCAGCACCTTGACCTGGAGGTCGGATTCGACGGCTTGCCAGTCGGCGAGATAGTCCACAAGACCCTCGAACACTGCGCGTCGGCTACTCGACGCAGCAAACTGAGCTGCGTCGACGAACGTCGCCTCCAACTCCTCCAATGTGCACAAGTACGTTCCAACCGGCAGATGGCCATCAACTAGGTCAGGAATCAAGCGACCAACAACCCCCATTTCCACACGCTGCAGAATCGTAGACTGCTGGCCCGGACGCTCTCGGCTTCTGAGTAACTCGAACGGTCGCGTCGCGGATCTGTACTTCATCGTTGGACTGCCTGGAGCGCGACACATCGTTCTTCGGCGCTTCGCCGCTATGAACCACGATTCGCGGTAACTTCCACCTGACTCAGTCTTGGAACCAAGGAGCCAACTGCACTATGGCGCAGACCAATGCCAACTTGATCTGGAAGATCGCCGACCTGCTGCGTGGGCCGTATCAGCCCAACCAGTACGGCGACGTGATCTTGCCGTTCACCATCCTGCGCCGCTTGGACTGCATCCTGGAACCCACTAAGGACGAGGTCCTGGCCGAGTACAAGAAGATCCAGGCCACGAAGGTCGATCCCGCCGTCATGCTGAAGGCAAAGTTCAAGCTGCCGTTCTACAACACCTCGCGGTGGAGTTTCGCCTCCCTGATTGGCGATCCAGAGGGGGTAGCCGACAACCTGATCGACTACATCGAGCATTTCTCCCCGAACGTCCGCGATGTCTTCGAGGGCTTCGGGATGCTCGACCAAATCGCAAACCTGGCCAAGTCCGACCGGCTCTACCTGATCATCAAGGAATTCGCCGCCGTCGATCTGCACCCCAGCGTCGTCACCAACCACGACATGGGCTACATCTTCGAAGAACTGATCCGGAAATTCGCCGAGTCGAACAACGCCCAGGCCGGCGATCACTTCACCCCCCGCGAAGTCATCGCCTTGATGGTCGACATCCTGTTCTCCACTCACGACGATGTGCTCACCAAACCTGGCACCGTGCGCACCATCTACGACCCCGCAGCCGGGACCGGTGGCATGCTGTCCACCGCCTACGACCACCTCATCCAGATGAACCCCAAGGCCCGCCCGGTGCTCTATGGGCAGGACGTCAATCCACGGTCGTATGCGATGTGCAAGTCCGACATGATCGTCAAGGGCCAGGACGTCGACAACATCTACCTCGGCGACACCCTGACCGACGACGGGTTTCGCACCAAGCACTTCGACTTCCTGCTGTCCAATCCCCCCTTCGGGGTGGCATGGAACACCCAGCAGAAGAAGGTCACCGACGAACATGAACAACAGGGCTTCGCCGGGCGTTTCGGCCCCGGCCTGCCCCGCGTCTCCGACGGGTCGCTGCTATTCCTGATGCACCTGATCTCCAAGATGCAGCCGGTCAAGAACGGTGAGGGCGGCAGCCGTCTGGCGATCGTCCTCAATGGCTCCCCACTGTTCACTGGCGGAGCTGGGTCCGGGGAGTCCAACATTCGTCAGTGGATCATCGAGAACGACCTGCTCGACGCGATCATCGCCCTGCCGACCGACATGTTCTACAACACCGGCATCGCCACCTACATCTGGATCTTGGACAACAACAAACCCGCCAAGCGCAGAGCCAAAGTCCAGCTCATCAATGCCGTCGACATGTTCGGCAAGATGCGCAAGTCGCTCGGGTCGAAGCGGAAGGAGCTGCGTCCGAAGGACATCGAGCGGATCTGTCACCTCTACGACAGCTTCCGTAACCAGCAGGCCACTGACGAGCACGACGCCCACTCGAAGATCTTCAAGGGCGAGGACTTCGGCTACTCCACCATCACTGTCGAACGCCCCATGCAGCTCCGGTTCACACCGACCGAGGACAAGGTCGAAGAAGTCCTTTCCCAGAAGAGCATCGACAAACTCAAGGACGGCGAGAAAGCCGCGCTCCTCAACGGACTCACCTCGCTTATCGGGTGGGAGTGGAAGGACCGCAACGAGTTCATCACCGAACTCAAGGACGCGCTCCGCAAGGCTGGGCTGGCGAAGCCGCCTGCGCCGCTGATCAAGACGATCTGGTCGACCATCGGCGAGCACGACGAAGACGCCGTCATAGTCACTGACTCCAAGGGCCAACGCGAACCCAACCCCGCCCTGAGGGACACCGAGAATGTGCCGCTGACAGAGGACATCGAGCAGTACTTCGCCCGCGAAGTAATCCCTCACGTGCCTGATGCGTGGATCGACCACGACAAAACGAAGGTCGGCTACGAAATCCCCTTCACCCGGCACTTCTATCGCTACGTGCCGCCTCGGCCCCTTCAAGACATCCAGAAGGACTTGCGGGTGCTTGTCGGTGAGATTCAGGCGATGCTGTCTGAGGTCGGCGCATGACCTGGCCGTCGTACCCGTCAACGAAACCGTCGGACGTTGAGTGGCTAGGCTCGGTGCCGAGCCACTGGGTCGTTCGAGAACTGAAGTGGAGCAGTCCAGTCCGTCGCGGTGCATCGCCACGCCCCATCGATGATCCCAAGTACTTTGATGACGACGGCGAATGGTCATGGGTTCGCATCGCTGACGTGTCCGCATCCGATGGCCTGCTCAAAGAGACTACGCAACGACTGTCCCAACTTGGCAGTTCACTTTCGGTGAAACTGAATCCGGGAAGCCTATTTGTGAGCATCGCTGGCACAGTTGGCAAGCCATGCATCACGACCATTCCGGCCTGCATCCACGATGGCTTTGTCTACTTCCCTGACCTAGACCTCAATCCTCAGTTCCTCTTTTGGATATTCGAGTCCGGCGAATGCTACAAGGGCCTGGGCAAGTTCGGCACTCAGCTCAACCTCAACACCGACACCATCGGCTCTATCCGCATGCCGGTCCCACCGCCGTCTGAACAACAGGCGATAGTGGCGTTCCTCGACTCCGAGACCACCAAGATCGACGCTTTGATCACCAAGCAGGAGCAGCTCATCGCCACCCTGTGCGAGGACCGAACTGCGACCATCACCCACGCAGTCAGCAAGGGACTGGAGGCTGATGCGTCGCCCCCAGACGACATAGCGGGTCTTGGCGGTATCCCTGCAGGATGGACTGTGAGACCGTTCCTGCGGTGTGTACAGGGCCGTGTCGACTACCGAGGGGCAACCCCCAAGAAAGTCGCCGACGGCGTATTACTCGTAACCGCTCGAAATGTACGACCGGGCTGGATCGACTATGAGGTCTCGGAGGAATACGTGGCTGCCGACGAGTACGCCGACATCATGCGCCGTGGTCTGCCGGAGATTGACGACCTGCTTTTCACGATGGAGGCTCCGCTCGGCAATGCCGCACTGGTAGATCGAACGGATATCGCGCTCGCCCAGAGGATTATCAAGTTTCGCCCTGACCGCGAGGTCGTGCGTCCGAGGTTTTTGCTGTACTCGGTCATGGGCGACTGGTTCCAGTCTCAGCTCGTCGCGCGGGCGACAGGGTCTACAGCACTCGGGCTTAAGGCGAGCAAACTGCCCGAGCTCCGCATCGCCGTACCGGACCTCGATGAACAGTCGCTCATAGTGAAGTTCCTGGATGAACAAGGGACGAGGATCGACGAGTTGGTAGCGAAGGCAATCCAGGTAATCGACACCCTGCAGGAATATCGATCGGCTCTCGTCACCGACGCGGTCACCGGAAAGATCGATGTGCGGGAGGCGGTAGCCTAGCTGTGACACGAGCGCAGACGATTCAGATCTACCTCCCCACTGGCGATCCGGCGGGATTACGGATTGCAAACCTGACAACACGCACTGTGCGTGTATTCGAGGCGCCTCGCTCACTTCTCGCGCAGTTCCTCCAGCGTCCTGAGGCCGGGCAGGTGGGTGTTTACTACTTGTTCGGACCGAATGAGGACGAGACGCCGCAGTGCTACATCGGCCAGTCCGGCAATGTAGGGACGCGGCTTCAGCAGCACACTGCGACCAAGGATTTCTGGACCAAGGCGATTGTGGCGGTCTCGCTGACCAACGAGTGGACCTCGACCCACGCGGCCTATCTCGAATGGTTGTCGTTAGCGCGAGCGAAGACCGCTGGGCGGTACACGCTACTGAATAGCAATCAGGCGTCGAACCCGTTCACCCCGGAGCCGTTGGAGGCCGACTGCCAGGAGTTCATAGACACTATCGCGGTGCTGTTGGCCACACTCGGCGCTCCGGTACTCGAATCAGTGAAGCCCATTGCATCGCGCCCTACGCAAGCGAGCACCAGCGAACCCGAATCCTTGTTCTTCCGCGAAGCCGGCTGTGATGCCACCGGCTACCAGACCTCCGAAGGATTGTTGGTGTTGGCGGGGTCCAAGGGCCGCTCCGTCGTACGCGCCTCTGCACGTCCTGGCATCGCTGCCCAGCGGAAAGTTCTGGAGGAGGAGGGAGTGATCGAAGTCGGCGAGCAGGAACTGGTGTTCCTGAAGGATCACCTCTTCGGTTCCCCGTCGGCGGCGGGATGCGTGCTTGTCGGCGGGGAGAACAACGGGCGGAAGAGTTGGCGCAACGCCGAGGGCCAGTCCATCAACGATCTGGAGCAGCTCGCGGTGGGACCGAGAACCGATGAGGCGCAGCCAGAATGACTCAGCATCATGAGTCGTCGTTCGAGGCCGAGATCTGTGAGTACCTCGCCGAGCAAGGTTGGCTGTACTCGCCGACCGATACGGGCTATGACCGTGAGCTGGCCTTGGTCACCGACGATGTGTTCGCGTGGCTGGCTGATACGCAGCCTGACCAGTTGGCGAAGCGGGTTAAGCCGGATTTGACGGGTGAGGCACTGAAGAAGGCTCGGGCCGGGGTGCTGGCGACGTTGGTGAAGCAGTTGGGGGCCGATCCGAAGGCGAACGGCGGCACGTTGTCGGTGCTGCGGCGGGGGTTCAAGGACCTCAATGCTCAGTTCTCGATGTGTCAGTTCCGGCCTAACACCACTCTCAATGAGACCACCAAGACCCGGTATGACGCGGTGCGATTGCGGGTGATGCGCCAGGTCTACTACTCAACGCAGAACGCCAACAGCATCGACCTCGTGTTCTTCGTCAACGGCATCCCGGTGGCCACAGCTGAGTTGAAGACCGACCTCAGCGTCCAAAACGTCACTGATGCGGTGCTGCAGTACAAGCATCACCGCCTGCCCAAGGGTGAACCGTTGCTACAGTTCGGCTCTCGGGCGTTGGTGCACTTCGCGGTCTCGAACTCAGAAGTCCAGATGACCACCAAGCTCGCCGGCAAGGACACCGTCTTCCTGCCGTTCAACCGAGGCGATCACGGCCACGCCGGAAACCCGGCCAATCCGCATGGCTCGCCGACGGCTTACCTGTGGCAGCAGATCCTTGACCGTGACACCTGGTTGGACATCCTCGGGCGATTCCTGCACTTACAGATCGACGAGAAGATCGACCCGGCCACCAATAAGAAGATCCGCACCCAACGGATGCTGTTCCCGCGCTACCACCAATGGGACGTAGTCACCCGTATGGTCGCAGATGCCCGCCGCAAGGGCCCGGGGCAGAAGTATCTGATTCAGCACTCCGCCGGCTCAGGGAAAACCAACTCCATTTCATGGTTGGCGCATCGCCTGTCGGTGCTGCACGACGACGCCAACAAGCCAGTGTTTGACTCCGTCATCGTCATCACCGACCGTAACGTTCTCGATGCCCAGTTGCAGGAGGCGATCCGCCAGATCGACCGCACCCCAGGGGTAGTCGCCCATATCGCCGGGCTGGGTGGAGCAAAATCCCAAGAGCTGGCTAATGCGCTGACCGGTGGGACGAAGATCATCATCGTCACCATCCAGACCTTCCCCTACGCGCTGCAACTGATCCAGGAGCAAGCCGACCTCAAAGGCAAGAGCTTCGCGATCGTCGCCGACGAAGCCCATTCCTCACAGGCCGGGGAAGCGTCCAAACGACTGAAGGCCGCACTGTCGGAAAGCGAGCGGGACGACCTCGAGGACGGCGGCACCGTCGATGCTGAGGACGTGTTGGCCGCTGAAATGACCGCGCGCGCCGAGTCGAAGAACTTGTCCTTCTTCGCGTTCACCGCAACCCCCAAGGCCAAGACCCTGGAATTGTTCGGCCACAGGTCCAGCATCCACAGCAAGCCACACCCGTTCCATCTGTACTCGATGCAGCAGGCCATCGACGAGGGCTTCATCCTCGACGTGCTGCGCAACTACACGCCGTACAAGACGGCTTTTCGGCTGACTCACAACGGGCAGATCTTCGAAACCGAAGACACCGCCGCCTCCGGCACCGTCCAGGTCTCCGGCGAACCCACCGGCGAATTGGTGGATAAGAGTGCGGCGATCAAGTCGGTGATGAACTGGGTCAAGCTGCACCCCACCAACATCAGCCAGAAGGTCGCCATCATCATCGAGCACTTCCGCGACAACGTCGCCTGGCGGCTCGACGGCAAGGCCAAGGCCATGGTGGTCACCTCCTCGCGCAGGGCAGCAGTGCGTTACAAACTGGCCTTCGACAAGTACATCGCCGAACACAAGTACACGGACATCGCCGCGCTGGTGGCCTTCTCGGGCGAGGTGACTGACTCAGACTCGGGGCTGGAGAAGGTCACCGAAACCAGCATGAATCCGGGGCTGAAGGGCCGAGACCTGCGCGATGCGTTCGCCACCGACGAATACCAGGTGATGTTGGTGGCCAACAAGTTCCAGACCGGATTCGACCAACCACTGCTGGTCGCGATGTATGTCGACAAACGGCTGTCAGGCGTGGCGGCGGTCCAGACGCTGTCTCGGCTCAACCGCACCGCACCGGGCAAGGACCAGACCTTCGTCCTGGACTTCACCAACGCCGCCGAAGACATCGTGGAGGCCTTCGAGCCCTACTACGACGCCACCACTCTGGCCGACGTCACCGACCCCAACATCGTGCACCAGACGGTCAACAAGCTCGACGCCGCCGGGATCTACCAAGAATCGGAGGTCAACGGCCTGGTCGCCGACTACCTCAAGTACGCCCAGCAGCCCGGCAAGGGCCATGAAGCACTCAACAAGTGGGTCAAGCCAGCGCGAGACGTGTTCCGGGATCGGGAACGCCAAGCTCGCGACCACGGCGACAGCCTGGCCCTCGAAGAGCTAGACCTCTTCCGCAAGGACATCGGCACGTTCCTGCGCCAGTACGACTTCCTGTCCCAGATCGTCAACTATGAAGACCCCGCCATCGAAAAGCTCTCGATCTACCTACGGCACCTCGCACCCATGATCGCCAGCGAGCAACTCCACCATGACATCGACCTGTCCGGCGTCGATTTCGACTACCTTGCCCAGCACGCCCAGCAGGCTACGGACGGCAAGCTCTCTGGCGGTGTCGTGCTGCAGCCGGCCAAAGCTGGGGGAACCGGCACTGCCCGCGATCCTGAGTTGGTCGCGCTGGAACAGGTGATCGCCCAGATCAATGACCTGTTCTCCGGCGAACACCCCGACTCCAGCGTCCGCAACGTAGTCACCCACATCAAGGACCGGCTCGAAGAAAGCGAGACCCTGCAGCAGCAGGCGCAAAACAACACCCTGGCGCAGTTCTCGGCCAGTCCTGATCTGCAGAACGAGTTCGTCGGCGCGGTGATTGGGGCCATGGCATCTTCGGAGGATCTCTCCACGCAGATTCTCAACAACCCTGAGCTATCCCAGAAGCTGCTCGGCGAGCTGGTGCCGATCATCTACCAGGGGTTGAAGCCGACGGCCTGAGTCTCCCAACGATCTGTACCCACGCCGTTCTGAGCAGCGTGCACTGCTGGCTGCGCAAATTCAGCGGCGTGTGTGGCAGTGCGAGCTATTGATGGCTCTCCAGGCGACGCTGCAGACGCGACACCGCAAATTCGTCCAAGCGTTCCACCTCCTCAGGAGCGTTGCGGCGGACAGCCTTCTGCGGGCGCGCAGTCACAAGCTCGATGGCCTCATCGAGTGGATGCTCCGGCCAGACGATCTTGTTGGACCGCTCGATCACCACCGTGGCTCCAAGAGACTCCAGCAGCTCGGCGCGCCTCTTTGCCGTCGATCGCGAGCGATAGACCTGCCGGGTGGACGGCCACACGAACTGGTCGGTGCCTACCAGCTTGATGTAGTTGCCTTCCGGTTTCCAACCAGGCGGTGCCCAGCCAGGCACCGGAACCCAGTGGTCGGGTTCTTCTTCGCCGGGATAGTACACCGGTTCGGTCGATCCTTCAGGGAACTTGATCACGCGTACACGGTAGAGATGGTCAGTCACGGGGTGTCCTTCCGTTGAAGGGTCGATGGTCGTTGGGCCGCAAGAGCGCGCCGGACGGCGAAGCACACGAGCAGATATGCAGCGGCGCTGCCGTGGAATAGCGCCATGGCTACAGGCCAAGTCACGCCACGCCTTCCGAGGTTTGCTGGCCGACTACGTCGGCACGGGTGTCAGTGCCGTGCGGTGTCGGTGTCCCCGACAACAGCCCCGACCCCCCAGAAGCCCAGCTAGACAACAGTTTCTGCCTGTCGGGAAGGTGTCGGGGTCCCCGACACCTATCCGTCACCGAGGGCGTATTTAGCACTATCGCCGTCACCTCCCACTGCACGCAATCGACCGAGGTCAACCGCCAGGTCGAATACCGCAGCAAAGTCAGACGCGATCGACGAGTCACAAGCTCGCTGAAGTTGACGACGAGTAGCGGTCCCGACGCGCTGAAGTTTGCGGTCGATGGTCTTCCAGACCCGCTGCTGTCGTTCGTCGGCAAGGTGCTCATCAATGAGCGTCTGGCGGTCGGCCTGGTCAAGCGCACGGGCGCGGTTGGCCTGTTTCTGCCGGCTGGCCAGAGCCGTCCGCATACAGGCGCGAGTGCGGTTGGACACCTCGACGAGCTGACCGGCGATGCGCCAGTCGTCCTCGGTGATGTCGCGGCGACCGTCAAGCAGCGCCAGCCCGAACGACACCTTGAGCCGGGTCAGGTTCAGGTGTCCATCGAGCGGGTCGACATCGGCGCACCCAACATTGGCCCTACGCCGCAGCGAACGGACCGCCTCGCGGACACTCGGCGGGATACCAACCATGTACGGCGTGCCAGTGATGATCGTGGGAAACGTCGGCACCACAACGTCGGCGGCAGCCGGTTCGTCGGGTTCGTCCTCGGGCGAGGTCGGGCCAAACGGGTCGACGGTCGGCACCCACAGGAACCGCTGCGGGAACCCGTCCTTTTCACGGTCGAGCAGCAAGCCAGCGTTCTCAGGCTGTGCTCCGACGCCAAGGCACAGGCGGTAGCTATGCGCAGGGACGAACGTGGTCGTGGCGCGCTGCGCGTTGGTGAACCCGAGCGCCTGACCCATGTAGCCCTTGAGCAATTCACCGATCAGGGTCGAACCCTTGCGGTCGGCCAGCGCGCCCAACGTGCCGATCTCGTTGACCTCCAGGTTCACGTGAGGCGGCGGCGAGTCTTCACCACCGAATCCCCGGAAGATCCGGGCCAGACCCTCCCCCGAACCGATCCCCACCGCCGAGGCCGGATCGTTGTGCGGCTCCCCGTCGGGCGTCACGAACCGAACCGCGTCGCGGGCAACGCCGTTGGCAGCGTCCTTGCCCTGTCCCGACCGGCCCACCGAGACGGTGAACAGGTTCAGCGACACAGCAGACCCGACGATCGGCGGTAGCTGCACCGTCGGCTCAACCAGCGTGAGGGCACGGCGTAACACCGCACCGAGAACGGCGTGCGGCGCGGCCAGTCGAGCACGCGAGAATTGCCGGATGTGGGCCAGGATCTCGCGCTGCTCCCAGAACCGATCGTCGTCGACCAGCGGTTCAGCCTCACGGTCTACATTCCGTACAGCGGGTCGGCGAGCCCTGGCCCCAAATGGGTCTCGGGTGTCGTCGTGGTCGTCGAGGAACCTCCCGGCGTTGGCGACCATGCGGGCGAACTCCGATGCGGCCTCGGCCTGCCCGTCAGGTCTGTCCGGTCCGACGGCCTCGCTGAACGCGGTGTAGAGCGACGACAGCGCGAACTCGACACCGGACTCGCCACGCGAACCGAAGCGCAACAGCGCCAGAATATGGCCGCGCACCGTGTCGTGCCGCGACGTTCCGGTGTTGAGTTCGTAAAGCGCGACACCGAGGCGCTGAGCCACCTTGTCGGTCGGCCTGCCGCCGGTCATCGCATCTGTGACGTCGTAGGCCGGTGCCCCAGACCGAGCACGACCAGGACGGGTTTCGGTCCTGACCGGATCAGACTTCAGCGCCGACAGCCAAGCCTCGGGCAGCTCTGGCAACTCTGCGGGTACGGGCACCTGACCCAGGACAGCCCCGTCGGCATCGCGCCAGACGTAGCGCGAATTGGTGTCGGGGTGCACCGACGGCCAGCAGACCAGGTAGCGGTGATGTCGCTGCAGAATCTCGATGTCGCCGATACGGAGGTCGTCGAACTTGATGCGGTCACGCAACTCGGTGCCAGCCGGTACGCGGAATAGCCGGATGCCCGAGACACCATCGTCGCGGCTGCTGGACATCACCGTCGATGGCAAGTTCCCCCAACGCGTCTCTGCCTCGTACAGGGTCTGCGCGCCGGTTTTTGTGCCATAGGCATCGACGTCGACACCGATGGTGGTGTCGTCCAGGCGTAGGCACAGGTTGGCGTTAGACGGATACCTCTGCACCCACTGCTTCAGCTGTTCTTCGGACGGCCAGTCACCCTCGCGCCCGGTGAACCCGGACGGCGGTGGAGTCTTCGACCGAGGTGGCAGCGGGAGTACACCGCGCCAGCCGCGCTGCAGGTATACATCCTGTGCATATGAGTACCCCATAGGGGTATGGTCGCCAGTAGCTCCGTTGCCGTTGTGAGCTTCCCGGGCCGGTCCGACGTTCTCCGCGTCGGACCGGTTCTCTGTAGAGGTCACGATGGCGTGGCCTCCTCCTCATGCTGGGCCCGGTGGTCGGTGACGGTGGCGCTGTTGTCGTCGACCAGGCCCAGGTCGTCGAGCGCATCGCGTGCCAGCTGGTCACAACTGGGGCGGTGGTCCATCAGTCCGCACCTCCTCCGACAGCACTGACTGACAGCCGATCCACGTACGCGTCAAGCGATTTCGCCGTGATGAACCCGCGCCGGCCAATGTTGACCTTGACGAACTCGCCACGGGCGACCAGTTCGTAGAGGGTCGAGCGCCCAATGCCGCCGAGCGCCTGACGCGCCTCGGGAATCGGCACCAACCGCCGGACCGTGGTGTTGGTGTTGGTATCCATGTTCTGCCTCACCTCAATCTGTCCACATCCGCCCGTGACCGAGCGGGTATGGCTAGAGTGCATGGATAAGTGCAGGGTTAACAACATTCCCAGTGCGTACTTTTCGGGAGGTTTGCAGTAGTGCAGCACGTACTAGGCGCGATCAAGGTGGTGTTCCGAGTGGAAGGCCGCCAGTGCGAGATGGAGATCTCGCAGGACCACGAGTTGACGAGGTACATATCGGACGAATCCGAGGTGATCGAGGGTCGCGAGGTACCGACCTGGATCGAACTCACAACATCCGGGGGTGCCGACCCCGACATGCACGTGCGCGTCGAACTGCGCGATGGGTCGCCGGTCCTCACCGAGTTGTCATGGAAGTCAGGACCGGGACACAGCGACATTCGGCAGAAACACCTGCGCCAGACCGACATTGCCAAGCTGGTCACTGATCTCGTGGTGAGCACCCTCAGGCGCACCGAGGTGTCGCATGTGCCCACCGGTCAGCCACTCGATGTCGAGGTGCTGCGGGAGCGCAAGCAGCTGGCCAAGCAGTCGGAAGTAGTGGCACGCCGGTTCGTCGAGCGTCAGCGCCTCCCCCGGACTCGTCGGGTGATGACTCCGGAGTTCCTGCAAGAGGTGGCCAAAGTCTACCGGGAGAACATCGACGGAGCACCAACCAAGACCGTCGGTGAGGTGTTCAACGTTCAGTCTCGACAGGCCTCCAAGTACGTCGACGCGGCACGGCAGCGCGGATATCTCCCTCCGACCGTGCGCGGACAAAAGAAAGCCTGAGGAGAACGAAACATGGCCAACGCCAACGGTGAAGGATCGATTTACAAGCGCATGCGCGACGGCAAGCAGACCGGCTACATCGGCGCAGTCAGCTATGTCGACGAGTCGGGCCAGCCCAAGCGTCACATGGTCTACGGCAAGACCCGCACCGACGTGCGCGACAAGATGAAGACCGTCCGTGAACGGCTCGACAACGGCGCATCGGTGAAGGACTCCAAGCGCAACCTTGCAGACTGGCTGGCGCACTGGCGGGTGACCACGCTGGCCGCGTCAGACCGCAAGGCCTCGACCAAAGAGCTGTACAGCAATCTGTCGCGTCGACACCTTGAGGTCGACCCGTTCGGCTCGATCGGGTTGGACAAGCTCAAACCGTCCGATGTCGAGGGTCTGGTGTTGGCGCTGGGGGCCAAGATGAAACCGGGCAGCGCCAGCGAGACGAACCCGAGCCCGTCCCCGGTCCGTGCGCTCTCTGATGCGACCATTCGGCAGATCTACACCGTTCTGCGGGCCGGCCTCGACGGCGCGGTACGTGACGGTCTGCTGGCCAAGAACCCGGCAGCAGCGGTGAAACGTCCCGGTGTGGCCCGCAAAGAGGCCCGACACGTCGAGGCGGTCGACGTGACCAAACTGTTGTTGTGCGCGGAGGGTCTGCGGTATCGCAACGTGCTGACGCTAGTCGCCGGTACCGGTGTGCGGCGCGGTGAGGCGGTAGCGATGCGCTGGTCCGACATTGACCTTGAGGCCCAAGTAATGGCGGTGCGCGGCACCCTCGGACGGGTCAACGGTGAGCTGATCATCACCGAACCCAAGACCGATCGGTCACGACGGTCGGTGCCATTATCGGCTCCGCTGGTGTCGATGCTCCGGGCACATCGTGCCGACCAAGACGCCGAACGTCTGGCAGCCGGTGACCAGTGGCAGGACAACAACCTGGTGTTCGCTACCGAGTCGGGCACGCCCGTGGACCCGCGCAACGTGTTGCGCACCGTCCAGATCGCAGCCCAGAAAGCAGGTATGGCCGACGTTGGCGTGCACACCTTGAGGCACAGCGCGGCGGTCGCGTGGCTCGAGGGTCAGGTGCACATCAAAGCCGTAGCTGACCTGTTGGGTCACTCCTCGATCGCGGTGACCGGTGATATCTATGGCCATACCTCGGATACCACGGCGCGCTCTGCCGTCGATGCGCTGGCTGACCAGCTCGGCATCGTCGACATCTGAGTGCCGTTGCTATCCGCGTTGCTATCCAGACCCGTTTCAATGCAATCGAGGCGGCTCCAGATTTCTCCGAAACCGCCTCTGAACTGCTAAAACTCTGGTCGGGCTGACAGGATTTGAACCTGCGACCACTTGACCCCCAGTCAAGTGCGCTACCAAGCTGCGCCACAGCCCGCGTGCTTCCGGCTTGCACCGGCAGCGAGTCGAAAGCTTACCGTAGCCGCCCGCCGTTCTCGTAATCCGCCCCACCCGTCACAGGCCAGCCCTCACTGGGCTGCGGTTTCGGCGGTCGCCGCCTCGGCTTCGTCGACGGCAATCTCAGGTGGCAGCGTCCTGAACCCGCGACTTGTCACGCCCAGCACGACAATGCCGACGGCCAGCCAGCACAGTCCGAGGACGATCGCCCGGGTGTCCAGCTGCAGCAGCAGATACGACGTGATGACCGCACCGATCGCCGGCGCCACGACGTAGAGCAGTGGGTTGCGCGGCTCACCGGCGGCCCGGTGGCGGAAGTAGTAGACGATGACCGACACGTTCACGAGGGTGAACGCGACGAACGCCCCGAAGTTGATGAATGACGTCGACGTCGCCACGTCGAGGAACATCGCCAGCAGGCCCACCGCGCCGACCATCACCAGGTTGGCCGCCGGGGTACGGAATTTGGCGCTCAGCGTGCCGAACACCGACCGGGGCAGGGTGCCGTCGCGGCCCATGGCGAACAGCAGTCGCGACGCGGAGGCCTGTGCGGCGATGCCGGACGCGAACTGGGCGAGGATCAGGCCCGCGAGGAACACCGCCCCGAACAAGTTGCCGCCGATCTGCTTGGCGATCTCCAGGGCCGCCGACGAGGAATCAGCGAATTCCCCACCAGGGTGCACTAATTGGGTGGTGTATGCGATGACCAGGAAGATGGCGCCGCCGATCAGTGCGATCAGCAAGATGGCGCGGGGCATGTTCTTGCGCGGTTCGATGGCTTCCTCGGTGAAGGTGGTGACGGCGTCGAATCCGAGGAAGGAGTAGGCCGCGATGGCCGCGCCGGCTGTCACACCCCCGATGCCGGCGCCCATCCCGGTGAACGGGCTCGCACTGACCAGCCCGCCGGCACCGCTGCTGCGGACGACGGAAGCGACCGACAGCGCCACGAACAACCCGATGACCAATAGCTGGAATGCCATCAGCAGATAGTTGGCCTTGTCGGCGACCTTGATGCCGATGACGTTGAGCGCGGTGGTGATGAGGATGAATCCCAGCACCCACAACCAGCCGGGTATGCCCGGGAATTGAGCGTCCAGATATGCCGCCCCGATCAGCCAGATGACCATGGGCAGGAACAGATAGTCCAGCAATACCGCCCAGCCGGTGAGGAATCCGGCGCGTGGGTCGATGGTGCGGCGCACGTAGGTGTAGGCCGACCCCGACACCGGATACGCGGCCGCCATCCTGCCGTAGCTGGACGCGGTGAACAGCATGGCCGCCAGCGCGATCAGGTACGCCGACGCTGACGCTCCGGCGGTGGTGGACGCGATCACGCCGAAGATGCCGAGCACGATCAGCGGCGTCATGTAGGCCAGTCCGAACAGCACCAGCGAACGCAACCCGAGGGCGCGCACCAGGGTCGGTTGCCCGGCAGATGGCGGTGTCATGGCGGTGCCTTTCAGTTGGCGTGGCGGTTCGACGGTGACCAACGCTGTGGGTCGATTCGGCCCTGGTACAGCGGCAACCCGATCGGCCGGTCCGACGGTCCGAACTGGTCCCACATCCGGTTGGTACCGGCAGTTCCTCGCTCGCGTACCGCGGCGACGGCCCCGAAGTCGATGTGCTGGCAGAGCACATCCGGGGCTGCGCCCGAGGTCTCTTGGAGCACAGCGCCTTCGGGGTCGACGATGAGGCTGCGCCCCTTACCCACTGGTCCGGCACAGTTGACGCTCACTGTGAAGACTTGGTTCACAATCGAATTGGCGCGAGCCAGCACCAGTTCCTGACTCCGATCCTCGGTGGTGGTCTTGACGACGTTGACGATCACATCGGCACCCATCCAGGCCAGATGGCGGCTCACCTCGGGGAACCAGGCGTCATAGCAAATGGACAGCCCGAGTCGGCCGACGTCAGGGATGTCGACGGTGACGAACTGGTCGCCGGGCGTGTACTTCTCGAACGGTCGCCAGGGGAAGATCTTGCGGTAGGACGCCACGAGCCGGCCGTCGGGGGCGAAAACCGGTGCGGTGTTGAATAATTCACCGTCCTCCCCCAGCTCACACACCGAGCCGGGAACCAGCCAGGCATCGGCGGCGCGGGCCACCTCGCCGAGGGCGGCGATCAATGGACCGTCCAGTGGTTCTGCCGCAGCGGCCAGCATGTCGGTGTCCTCGGTACCGAACAGATGGATCTCGGGATAGACGATCAGTGCCGGACCGGTCACCGCTGACCGCACCCGCAGCACATCGGCCATGAACTGCGTGACGGTGTCCTCCCGGCCGAACACGGGCAGGCCCGCGATGTCGAGCGGGGCTGCCTGGACGCCGGCCACCGTGATCGATCCGGACACAGGACCTCCGAAGCATTAATAACCCAGAATGAGCGAATTCAGCCCAGATATTAGTTCAGCATGAACAAATAGAGCAATAGCTGACGTACGCTGAGTCCCATGACGTTGCAGGTCGGTGACGCGCATCCGGCGCTCAACGCCCCCGCCGTCGCGGGCATCACCCGGCTCAGCGCCGCTGACACGGTGCGGGCCCGCCTCGGACTGGCCATCGAACTGGGGCTCATGACCAGGGGGGAACGGCTGCCCGCCGAACCCGACATCGCCGCCGCCCTCGACGTCAGCGTCGCCACGGTCCGCCGGGCCTTGCAGTCGATGGCCGACGAGGGCGTGGTGGTCCGCCGCCGTGGTCGGGTCGGCGGCACCTTTGTCGCCCGTAGCGGCGCCAGAGTGGACGGCGGAACAGATCACCCCTCGGCCACGTTCCGTGCCGATGCTGCCGAAGTGCGCCGCCTCATAGACCTACGCGCGTTGGCCGAGGATGCCCTCAGCGCGGCTGCGGCGCAGGCCGCCACCGATGAGCAGCTCGACGCGCTCGCGGCGATCGTCGCCGAGGCTGCCAGGACCACCGACTGGACAGGCTTCCACACCGCCGATCAGCGATTCCACGAATCGGTCGCGGCGGCAAGCGGTCTCGACTGGGCGATGCACAGCTACTGCGACGTGCTGCACGGGCTGTACCGCTACTTCATTCCCTACCCGATCAGCTACCTGCACGAGTCCAACCGAGAACATGCCCGATTGGTGGAAGCGCTGCGCCGACGCGACTGCCGGGCGGCCTCCGAGATTGCCCGCAATCACGTGCTGTCGTTGCACCAGACCATGTACGTGGGCCTGTCACGGCCCGCGAAGGAGTCCGGCTAGCTGCGTGCCGCCGGCTCTTCGACCGCGGTCACGACCGAATCGTCGACATCGCGCGGTGCCCGCGACGTCTTCCAGGCACGGACCACCAGAGCTGCCCACCCCGCCACGATGAGCGTGTAGATCCCGGTCGACCACGGCCAGTGCACGCCGAAGTAGTGCACCAGTTTCTGGCTGTTGGTCAGCAGGATGACCCCGCCGACAGCGGTACCGAGCAGCGCGGGATTGATCCGGCTGACCAGCCAGGCGGCGACCGGCGCAGCGATCACCCCGCCGACCATCAGCCCGAGCACCACAGGCCAGTTCTCCAGGAACTCCTGGCGCAGCCCGACCAGAAAGCCGATCGACGCCGACACCGCGACCAGAAACTCCGAAGCGCTCACCGAACCGATCACGGTCCGCGGCGCGGTCTTGCCCTGCGACAGCAGGGTGCTCGTCGTCACCGGCCCCCAGCCGCCGCCACCCGACGCGTCGATGAAACCGCCGAACAGACCGAGCGGGGCCAGGAACTTCGCACTGTGACTGGTGCCGTGCTGCCCGAGACTCAGCGGCGTGCCCAGCGAGAAACGCAACAGCACGTACAGTCCGATGCCCAGCAGGATCGCCGCCATGAGCGGTGCGGCGGACTCCGTCGACAGCGCCGACAGCACGGTCGCACCCGCGAATGCGCCTGCCGCCCCGGGGATCCCGAGCTTGGCGACCATCGGCCAGTCGATGTTCTTGAAGCGCCAGTGCGACACCGCCGACGCCAGCGTGGTTCCGACCTCAGCCAGGTGCACCGCGGCGCTGGCCTGTGCCGACGCCACCCCGCTGAGCACCAGCAGGGTCGAGGCGGTCACACCGAAGGCCATGCCGAGCGCACCGTCGACCAACTGGGCCCCGAGGCCGACGAGCGTGAAGATCAGAAGCGAACGCATAGGTTCGGCTGCTTTCGATTGTGGTCACCGCCCCGGGTGACCCGACGGAAGGTTGGGCGCGCGTGTCTACCGACCCGCGCGACACCACTCGTCGAAAGCCATCAACCGGCGCGACGGCCAGAAGGGCTCGAGGGCAGCCAGAGCAGACGGTGCGGTGCGGTAGGCAAGTTCAGCCACCGGTCACCCCTTCCTGCTCGACAGTTGATGTGACTTTACCCGAGGCTTCGCACAGGCAAGCCTTGACCCTAGAGGCTCAACAACCGGTAGAGCCCGATCAGTCCCACCACCACGATCACGGCACGCAGCGCATTCGGCGACAACCGGCGTCCGTAGTGAGCGCCGAGGAACCCACCGATCAGCGAACCGACCGCAATCAGGCCCGCCGCCACCCAGCTGATCCGGTCGAACGCGACGATCGTGTACGCCAGCGCCGCGACGATGTTGACCAACAGCGACAGCAGGTTCTTGGCGGCGTTCATCCGTTGGATGGACTCCGGCAGCAGCGCACCCATCACCGCGATCAGCAGGATGCCCTGGGCCGCCGTGAAGTAGCCGCCATAGATGCCGACGGCGAACGTGCCGATCACCAGCACCGCCATACGACGCGGGCTCACGTGGTCAGCGGACTGCCCGGAATCCTCGGCGCGGTTCCGTACCCACGCCTGGATCCGCGGGCCGACGACGACCAGTACCAGCGCCAGGATCAGCAACACCGGCACGACCGCGACGAACACCTTTTCCGGCAGGTGCAGTAGCAGCCAGGAGCCCAGGCCGGCGCCGATCAGCGATCCGGGAATCTGCCAGCGCAGCCGTTTCCACTGGCCACGCAGCTCCCGGCGATAGCCCCAGGTGCCGGAGACACCGCCGGCGACCAGACCGACGGCATTGGACATCGTCGAGGTGACCGGTGGGATCCCCAGCGCCACGAGCGTGGGGAAGGTGATCAGCGTGCCGGACCCGACGACGGCGTTGATCGCGCCCGCACCGACACCGGCCAGCGCGATCAGGATCATGTGGGTGACGGACACTCGGGCCAGCCTATCGGCCCGGTTCAGCGCCTCTTCTTGGGTGCTCCACGCTTCTCGCGGACCCGGACGTTGATCTGCACCGGGCTGCCCTCGAAACCGAACTGCTCACGCAGGCGGCGCTCCAGGAACCGGCGGTAACCGGCCTCCAGGAACCCGGAGGTGAACAGCACGAACGTCGGCGGCCGGGTGGCCGCCTGGGTGGCGAACAAGATCTTGGGCTGCTTACCGCCACGCACCGGCGGCGGGGTCGCGGCCACGATCTCCTTGAGAAAGTTGTTGAGCTGCCCGGTCGAGATCCGCTTGTCCCAGGACGCCAGCGACGTCTCCAGGGCCGGCACCAGCTTCTGCACCGCCCGGCCGGTCATGGCCGAGATGTTGACCCGCGGCGCCCACTGGACCTGCACCAGTTCCCGATCGATCTCTTTGTCCAGCAGGTACCGCCGGTCCTCGTCGACCAGGTCCCACTTGTTGAACGCGATGACCAGGGCACGCCCGGCCTCGATCACCATCGACAGCACCCGCAGGTCCTGCTCGGTCAGGGCTTGGGAGGCATCGATCAGCATGATCGCGACTTCGGCCGCATCGATCGCGCCGTGGGTGCGCACCGACGCATAGAACTCGTGTCCGCTGGCCTGTCCGACCTTGCGGCGCAGACCTGCTGTGTCGACGAATCGCCAAGTCTTGCCGCCCAATTCGATCAGCGAGTCGACGGGATCGACGGTGGTGCCTGCGACATCGTGCACCACCGAGCGCTCGTCACCGGCCAGGCGGTTCAGCAGTGAGCTCTTGCCGACGTTCGGCTTGCCCACCAGTGCCACGCGGCGCGGTCCGCCCACACCGCTGCCGCCCACCTCGGAGACCTCGGGCAGCTTCTCCATCACCGTGTCGAGCAGATCGGCCACGCCGCGGCCGTGCATGGCGCTGATCGCGTGCGGCTCGCCGATGCCCAGTGACCAGAGTGCGGCAGCGTCGGACTCACCGCGCTGCGTGTCAACCTTGTTGGCCGCCAGGAAAACCGGCTTGCCCGACTTGCGCAGCATCCGGGCCGCGGCCTCGTCGGCCGACGTGGCGCCGACGACCGCATCGACGACCAGGATGATCGCGTCAGCGGTGCGCATCGCCACCAGTGCCTGATCGGCCACCAGCTGCTGCAGACCCTTGGCGTCGGGTTCCCATCCGCCGGTGTCCTGCACCATGAACCGGCGGTTCAACCAGCTCGCGTCATAGGACACCCGGTCACGGGTCACCCCGGGAATGTCCTGCACGACGGCTTCACGCCGCCCCAGGATCCGGTTCACCAGAGTCGATTTCCCGACATTGGGACGACCGACGACGGCCACCACCGGAGGCGGCGCGGCGGCCTCCTCGAGAACTTCGGCAACCTCGTCGCTGAACTCCCAGTCGCTCTCGTCCGACCAGGTGCCGTCACCATCAGAGTCGCTCATCGGCGCACCCCCGCATGCTGGGTCACCAGGTCGAGAAGGTGTGTCACGACCTGTGTTTGGTCCATATCACTGGTGTCGACCACCAGCGCGTCCTCGGCTGCCCGCAACGGGGAAACGGCCCGCGTGGAATCGAGGTGATCGCGCCGCTGCACGTCGGCGAGCACCGTCGCATAGTTGTCCGGCAGACCGCTCGCGATGTTCTGGGCGTTGCGGCGCCGGGCGCGCTCCTCTGCAGAAGCGGTGAGGAAGATCTTGACGTCGGCCTTGGGCAGCACGACCGTGCCGATGTCGCGCCCCTCGACCACCACGCGTCCACCCGCAGCAGCCAGCTCGCGCTGCAGATCGACGAGGCGGGCACGCACGCCGGGCACCGCCGACACCGCCGACACCGCGCGGGTCACCTCGTCACCACGGATCTCGTCCGAGACGTCTTCACCGGCCAGGAACGCGCGGTCCTGACCAGGATCCGAGCCCACGCCTATCACCGCGCCCGAGGCCACCGCGTCGATGGCCTCGGCATCGTCCAGGTCGACGCCGGCACGCAACACCGCCAACGTGACGATGCGGTACATCGCGCCGGTGTCCAGGTAGCTCGCGCCAAGGGCTTGCGCCAAACCTCTTGAAACCGAAGACTTCCCGGTTCCCGCCGGCCCGTCGACCGCCACCACCAGAGACCCGCTCACATTCCCACCGCCTGATAAAGCTCGCCGATTTCCTTGCGGCTGAGCGCCCTGATACTGCCCGGCCGCTGGTCCCCCAGCGCCACCGAACCGATGTCGGTGCGGACCAACTCCTGCACCGGGAAATCCACCGCGGCCAACATGCGCCGCACGATGCGGTTGCGGCCCTCGTGCAGCGTGACCTTCACCAACGTCTTGCCCGGAACCGTGTCCACCACCGCGAAGTCGTCTACATGAGCCGGACCGTCATCGAGTTCGACACCGGCGCGCAACTTCTTGCCGAGACCGCGCGGCACCGTGCCGATGACCGTCGCCACATAGGTCTTGGGGATCTCATACGACGGGTGCATCAGCCGGTGGGCAAGCTCCCCGTCGTTGGTGAGCAGCAGCAGCCCCTCGGTGTCGGCGTCGAGCCGACCGACGTGGAACAGCTTCTTGTTGCCCCGAACCCGGTGCTCCACGAGATCTCCCACGCAGGGGCGGCCCCGCTCGTCGGACATCGTGGACAACATGCCGATCGGCTTGTTGATCGCCAGGTACACCAGCGTGTCATCGATGACCACCCGGGAGCCGTCCACCCGGATCTCGGCCGTATCCGGGTCGACCCGGGTACCGAGCTCGGTCACCAGCCGCCCGTCGACCTCGACGCGGCCGTCGGTGATCATCCGCTCGGCCACCCGCCGGGACGCAATCCCGGCCTGGGACAACACTTTCTGCAGCCGTACGCCTTCTTCAGCCATGTCAGTCCTTGTCCACATCGAAGGCCATCGGCTGGTTGCCACCGGGCGCGCCGCCGTTGAGTTTGGCGAAACGCGGCTCGTCACCGAGAGATTCGCTCAGATCGTCGATCACGTCGACATCGGGCAGCAGCGGCGCGATGTCGGGCAGATCGGAGAGGGATGTCAGGCCGAGCCGCTCCAGGAACAACTCGGTGGTGGCGAACGCGGCCGCACCCGAATCGGGATCGGTGCCTGCCTCGGTGATCAGACCGCGCGCCACCAGAGTCCTCATCACCGCATCCACGTTCACGCCGCGCACCGCGCTCACCCGCGCCCGGGTCACCGGTTGCCGGTAGGCCACCACAGCCAGGGTCTCGAGGGCGGCACGGGTCAGCTTGGACCGCGCGCCGTCGAGCAGGAGCCGCTCGACATACGGGGCGTAGCGCGCCCGGGTGTACATCCGCCAGCCACCGGCGGCCTCGCGCAGGTCGATGCCGCTGTCACGAGCGGCGAAGTCATCGGCCATCAGCCGCAGCTTGGCCATCACCCGGTAGGCGGGCTGTTCGGTCGCCGAGGCCAGCGCATCCACCGTCACCGGCGTGTCCACCACCAGCAACAACGCCTCCAGGACAGCACCAAGTTCACCGTCTTCGAGCTCGGGAACCGTCGCCACGTCGATGCCCAGGTCATCTCCGACCGGGATCGCTTCACCCGGGGCATCATCGGACCGCTCTCCGGAATCGGAGATCTCGTCAGTCATTGTTCTCGCTATTCTTCCGCATCAGCGGTTGCCAGATGTTCGCTGGTCGGCCGATCTCCGGTCCACGAAACCTGGAGCACTCCAAGCGGTTCTGGTTGCTCGAATGCTACCGCCTTGGCTCGGAACAGTTCGAGCAGCGCCAGGAAGCGGCCGACGATCTGTAGTCCGTCGGTGCACTCTGCCACGAGTTCGGAGAAAGTTGCCCATTCGCCGATCCCGCGCTGTTCGAGCAGGGCGATGATCCGGTGCGCCTGTTCGGGCACCGACACCTTGGGCGCGTGGATGTGGTCGATGCCCACCGTGGGCACCGGGCGCGGGGTGAAGGCGGCGGCCGCGATCTCGGCGAATTTGCCGGCGTCGACGCCGAGCATCACCTCGGGCAGCAGCTCCGAGAAGCGATCCTCCAGCGACACCACGCGCGGGTAGCTGCGCAGCGCCGCGGCCTCCAGTTCGGCGAACATCAACGCGACGTGCTTGAACGCCCGGTACTGCAGCAGTCGCGCGAACAACAGGTCGCGGACCTCGAGCAGGGCGAGATCCTCCTCGTCGTGCACCTCGCCCGACGGCAGCAACCGGGCCGCCTTCAAGTCCAGCAGCGTCGCCGCGATCACCAGGAACGTCGTGGTCTCGTCGAGTTCGAGCCGGGCGCCGATCTCTTTGGTGTAGGCGATGAAATCGTCGGTGACCTGGTGCAATGCCACCTCGGTGACATCGAGGCGGTGCGCGAAGATCAGCTGCAACAGAAGGTCGAACGGTCCCTCGAAGTTGGTGAGCCGAACCTGGAATCGGTTCTGCTGATCACCGGTGGTCGGCTCATCCCCGACGGCGGCCGCTGGTTCGGCAGGATCGCCGGTCGGAGTGGCCGGGGTGTTCAAGACATCGTTCACGCGCCGAACCGGTCGATGACTTCGCGGGCCAGCGAGCGGTAGGCGACGGCACCGCCCGATTTGGGCGCCCAGGTGGTGATCGGCTCGCCCGCCACGCTGGTCTCCGGGAAGCGCACGGTCCGGGTGATCACGGTGTCGAACACCAGGTCGCCGAACCGCTCCACCACGCGGGCCATGACCTCACGCGCGTTGACCGTGCGCGGGTCGTACCGGGTCACCAGGATGCCGCTGATGGACAGCTTCGGGTTGAGCCTGTCGTGCACCTTGTCCACGGTGTCGGTCAGCAGCGCCAACCCGCGCAGCGAGAAGTATTCACATTCGGTGGGGATGATCACACCGTCGGCGCAGGCCAGTCCGTTGACCGTGAGCAGTCCCAGCGACGGCTGGCAGTCGATCAGCACGTAGTCATAGCGGTCCAGTACCGGATACAGGGCCCGGGCCAGCGACTGCTCGCGGCCCACCTCGTTGACCAGCTGGATCTCGGCAGCCGACAGGTCGATATTGCTGGGGACCAGGTCCATGCCGCTGACCCGGGTCTTGATCACCACGTCGTCGATCGACACCCGCGGCTCGACCAGCAGGTTGTGCACCGTGTGCGCAAGTTCGTAGTGCGGCACCCCGAGACCCGCCGACAATGCGCCCTGCGGGTCCAGGTCCACCAGCAACACCCGGCGGCCGTACTCGGCCAGGCTGGCACCCAGATTGATGGTCGAGGTGGTCTTGCCGACCCCGCCCTTCTGATTGCACATAGCGATCACCTTGGCCGGACCATGTGTCGAACGCGGCCGCGGTTCGGGAATGTCACGCGGTGGCCGCCCGGTCAGACCGAGCTCGGGTGAGCTGTGCTCGAAGAGGCCGTCGTGTGCGCTGTCGTCGTTCATACCCCACCACTACTGGTCAGGTTTCCCGCAGTCTCGGCGCACATATCCCGGCAAGTTTAACGTCGTCATGCAGCCAGAACGGGCAGACCCGCGGGCAAACAGGCGCATATGGTGTGCGTCATGAGTCTCAAACAGCGGCTGCCGCTGTTGCGGTGGTCGTTCATCCGGATGGGAATCGGCGCCAGGCACTTCTCGAAAACCGGGCAGTGGGGCGACGGACGCGAGGCCGCGGCCGCCGATTATGTGGTGGCCAATGCCCGCGCCGGCGACCTCGACGACGTCATCGCCACCATCGACAAGTTCGCCTACGAGAAGTCGTTCCTGATCAACGTCGGCGACGAGAAGGGTGCGCTGCTCGACGCCGCGGTCGTGCGGGCCGACCCACGTCTGGCGCTCGAGCTGGGTACCTACTGCGGCTACGGGGCGATGCGGATCGCACGCGCCGCGCCGGCCGCCCGGGTGTTCTCGGTCGAGTTCTCCCCCACCAACGCCGACATCGCGCGACGCATCTGGGCTCATGCCGGGGTGGCCGACCGGATCACCTGCGTGGTCGGGACCATCGGGGACGGCGGCCGCACGCTGGACGCCCTGGCGGCCGACGGATTCGAGAGCGGCGCACTGGATTTCGTGTTCCTCGATCACGAGAAGAACGCCTACCTGACCGATCTGCAGAGCCTGCTGGACCGCGGTTGGCTGCACCGTGGCTCGATCGTGGTGGCCGACAACGTGAAGCTGCCCGGCGCCCCGAAGTACCTGGCCTACATGAACGCGCATCAGGGCTCGCAGTGGGACACCAAGCACCACAAGACCCATGCCGAGTACCAGACGCTGCTGCCGGATCTGGTGCTGGAGTCGGAGTACCTGGGCGGCTAGCGCGCCCGCGGGTGGGCCCCTGCCCAGACCTCGCGCAGCGTATGCACCGTGACCATGGTGTAGATCTGCGTGGTGGTCACCGAAGCATGGCCCAGCAGTTCCTGGACCACGCGCACGTCGGCACCGCCGTCGAGCAGGTGGGTCGCGAACGAGTGCCGCAACGTGTGCGGTGAGACGGCCGACGCGATGCCGGCCCGCGCCGCGGCATCCTGCAGCACCTGCCAGGCACTTTGGCGGGACAGTCGGCCACCGCGGGCGTTCAGGAAGATTCCGGGGGTGCCCCGGCCCCGGCGGGCCAGGTCCGGACGCCCCCGCACCAGGTACGCGTCGAGCGCGGTGACAGCCGGGCGCCCGATGGGCACGAGCCGCTGCTTACCGCCCTTGCCGCGCAGCAGCACCGAACGCGCGTGCGTGTCGATGTCGTCGATGTCGAGTCCGACGGCCTCGGAGATGCGGGCGCCGGTGGAGTACAGCAGTTCCAGCAGCGCCCGGTTTCGCAGCGTCAGCGGACCGTCGGCCTCGCTCTCCCCACCGGCGGCCTCGAGCAGCGCGAGCACCTCGTCGAGGCTGAGGCTCTTGGGCAGCCGACGACTCGGCGTGGGCGGTTTGACCCCGCGGGCGACGTCGAGTGCGGTGATGCCCTCGGCCGTGGCGAACCGGTGAAGTCCGCGGACCGCGACCACTGCCCGCGCGGCCGAAACCGCCGACAGCGCGGTCACTCCCGATTCCGGGTCCCCCCGACGCAGCGCGATCAGGAAGTCGCTGACATCGGCCTCGGCCACCTCCGCTAGATCCGCGATTCCCCGCTGGGTCAGGTGTTCGGCATAGCGACGCAGGTCGCGCCGGTAGGAGCTCAACGTGTTGGCCGCCACGCCCCGCTCGATCGTCAGGTGATCGAGGTAGCCCTGCAGCTGGTCGTCGAGGGCCGATCGGAGGGGTGACGGTGTGGTCATAACAGACCTTTGCGCCGCCTGAACGCTGTCGGCCGGTCGGTCCACACCGCGTCGACCGGCCGTAACGCCTCCGCATCGGGCATCGCGTGTGCGGCCAGGATGCCTGCCACCGCAATGCCGTTCACGATGTCGCCGGAGAACACCCTCCGCACGGCGTCTGCCAGCGGCACCCGCTCGACCACCATGTCGGCTTCCTCGTGCTCGGCCTCGGGACGCCCGACGTCGGTCAACCCGGTGGCCAGGTAGATCCGCACACTCTCGTCGGAGAACCCCGGCGTCGAATCGAGATCCACCAGCACCCGCCAGTGCGCGGCGGCCAGCCCGACCTCTTCTTCGAGTTCGCGCGCGGCAGTCACCTCGGGAGGCTCCCCGCCGAGGTCGAGGAGGCCGGCGGGCAGTTCCCAGAGCCGACGTCCCAGCGGGTGACGGTACTGGTACACCAGTACCACATTGCCGTCCTCGTCCAGGGCCACGACCGCGACCGCACCGTAGTGCTCGACGACCTCACGCCGGGCCGACCCGCCGCCGGGCATGCTGACCTCGTCCGCGCGCAGCGCGAAAATGTTTCCGACGTAGACGGTTTCGCTGGTCAGCGTCTCGAAGTCGTGTTCAGCCAAGAGAGGCGGCTTCGTCCACCGGACTCGCGCCGTCCTCGACGTCCTCGGACTCCTCGGCGAAATGCTCGGGAAGGTCCATGCCGGGCAACCGCTCTGCAGCCTTGTAATCCAGCGCCGCGCCGATGAATGCCGCGAACAGCGGGTGCGGGCGCGTCGGCCGGCTCTTGAGCTCAGGGTGGGCCTGCGTCCCGACCAGGAACGGGTGGATGTTCGAGTCGTACTCGACGAACTCCACCAGGTGCCCGTCGGGCGAGGTGCCGCTGAACCGCAGCCCGCTCTCGGCGATCCGGTCGCGGTAAGCGTTGTTGACCTCGTAGCGATGCCGGTGCCGTTCGGACACCTCGGTGGCCTGATAGGCCTGCGCCACAATCGATCCCGATTCCAATACGGCGGGATAGGCACCGAGCCGCATGGTGCCGCCCAGGTCGGCCTCGCCTGCGACGGCGTCCTCCTGATCGGCCATCGTGGAGATCACCGGGTCCACTGTCTTCGGATCGAACTCGGCCGAGTTGGCTCCGGTGATCCCAACGGAGCGGGCCGCTTCGATCACGATGCACTGCAGCCCCAGACACAGTCCGAGCACCGGCAGGCCGCGCTTGCGGGCGAACCCGATGGCCCCCAGCTTGCCCTCGATACCCCGGATGCCGAACCCGCCGGGAATGAGGACTCCGTCGACATCGGACAGGGCCGCCGCAGCACCGGCGTCGGTCTCGCAGTCATCGGAGGCCACCCACCGGATCTCCACCTTGGCGCGGTGTTTGAAGCCGCCGGCGCGCAGCGCCTCCGCCACCGACAGGTAGGCGTCGGACAGGTCGATGTACTTGCCCACCAAGGCGATCCGAACCGTCTCCTGCGGCTCGTGAACCCGGCGCAGCAGGTCGTCCCACTCCGACCAGTCCACATCGCGGAACGGCAGGTTGAGCCGGCGCACCACATACGCGTCAAGTTCCTCGCGGTGCAGCACCTTGGGGATGTCGTAGATGGACGGTGCGTCAGGAGTGGAGATCACCCCGTCGATGTCGACGTCGCACATGAGCGCGATCTTGTTCTTGAGCGGTTCGGGGACGTCACGATCACACCGCAGGATCAGGGCATCGGGGGTGATGCCGATGCTGCGCAACGCGGCCACCGAGTGCTGCGTCGGCTTGGTCTTGAGCTCACCGGACGGGGCGAGGTAGGGCACCAGCGACACGTGCAGGAAGAAGCAGTTGTCCCGGCCGACTTCATGGCGCACCTGGCGGGCGGCCTCCAAGAACGGCAAGGACTCGATATCGCCCACCGTGCCGCCGATTTCGGTGATCACCACGTCGGGGCGCTGCCCGGACGAATCGGGCTCGGCCATGGCCAGGATCCGGCTCTTGATCTCGTCGGTGATGTGGGGAATCACCTGAACGGTGTCGCCCAGGTACTCGCCGCGGCGTTCCTTGGCGATCACCGTGGAGTACACCTGACCGGTGGTCACGTTTGCCGACTGGGAAAGGTTGCGGTCCAGGAACCGCTCGTAGTGGCCGACGTCGAGGTCGGTCTCGGCGCCGTCCTCGGTGACGAACACCTCACCGTGTTGGAACGGGTTCATGGTGCCCGGATCGACGTTCAGATAGGGGTCGAGCTTCTGCATGGTGACCTGCAACCCTCGCGCGGTCAGCAGCTGACCGAGGCTCGATGCGGTCAACCCCTTACCGAGCGATGACGCCACACCACCGGTGACGAAGAGGTGTTTGGTGGCGGTGTGCGGGTGCTTGCGTAAGGCGGGCAAAAGCATCCTCCGTGACGACTGGCAGGGAATCGAGAAACTGCTGTGGCCTGCCGACCCACGGAATCTCACCTTAACACCGACGCCGACAAGGCGTCGCTGACGCGCCGCATGCGCCGGGGCAAATCGGTGGCCGGAGCGCGCCTATTGCGGGACGGTCACCGACGTCGCGCCCTGCCCGGTGCCGTACCGGCCCGGCTTCCCGCCGCCCGCGAGGTCGCTCAACGCGAGGACGGCCGTGATCTGACCGGCGCTGGAATCGGCGTCGTCCACGGTGCTGACGGTGGCAGTCAGGCCGGCATCGGACCTGGTCACAGCCACGGGACCGGTTCCAGATGCCGATCCTGAACGGCCGACGAGCACAGTTCCGGTGCCGTGTGGGGCCAACCCGGCAGCGAAACGTGCCATGGTTGCGCCGCGGTTGCCGCCGTCTGCACCCAACCCGCCTCCGGTCACGATCAGCGCGGTGTTGGCCGCGCCGATGTGTGGATCGTCATAGGTCAGGAACCCGGTGTCGCGCAGGGCGGTGAGCACGGTCTGACGCTGCATGTCATCGACGGGCGCCGCCGCCGGGTTCCGGTCGATCAGCAGTGTGATCCCCAAGAGGTCACCGGCCTGGGACCCCTGGTCCACCGCCGCGGTGCTCAACTGCTTGCCGGCCGGCACGATCGGCGAATTGACCACCGACAGCAGTTTGTCGGCCGAATTCGCTTCGACGAACTCGCTCGTGAGTGAGATTTTCCCGGTGACCGTGCCGCCGGCGTCGCGGACGAACCGCGACACCGCGTCGACATCACCGTCGGCGGCGTCGGGCGTGCGGAACACCACCACCGACTTGTCCTTCAATGCGTCGCGCACCATCCGGGGCGCCATCTGAGCATCGAATTCTCCTGCGGCATTCAGCTTTTCGTTCAGTGCATTCTTGCCGTCATTGAGAGCCTCGATCTGGTGCTGCAGGTCCTTCTTGTCGTCCCGAAGGCCCGACAGCACCGTGTTGGACAGCAGCCCCGAACCCAGGGCCACCCCGATTGCCAGCGCCAGGAAAACTGCCGCCAGCGAAATGGCGTGCGCGCGTAGCGTGATCACAACTCACCGCCCCGCTAGCTGACCAGGCCCTGCACCCACAGGGTGAAGCGGTTCCAGTAGTCGACGACCCAGTCGAGCACGGCCCCGTCGGCGCGCGACACCCACAGCGCGACCACCACAGCCACCAGCATCGCCAGCACCAGAAGCGCGATCGCCCCGCCGGACACCCGGCTGCGGTAGAGGGTCGCGACCGCCTTGGCGTCGACGAGCTTCTCCCCGACCTTCAGCCGGGTCAGGAACGTCGACGGGTTGCTGCGCTGGCGCGAGCGGTCGAAGAACTCCTCGATCGAGGCGGTGTGACCGGCGGTGACGATCAGCGACGCACCATGGTGGTCGCACAGCAGCAGCGCGAGGTCCGCCGCCGATCCGGCGGCGGGGAAGGTCATCGCGCCGACCCCGAGGTCCTGAATGCGTTCCAGCCCGGCGGCGTGGCCGTCGGCGTCGGCGGGCAGCACCACCTGAGCGCCGCACCGCAGCACCTCGACGCTCATCTTGTCCGGGTCGCCGACGATCAGCGCCGGGCGGTAGCCGGCCTTGCGCAGCACGTCCGCGCCGGCCCCGACACCGACCAGCACCGGTTGGTACTCCTTGATGAAGGGCTTGAGCGCCTTGAGGTCCTCGGCCGCGTCGGGTTCCTCGGCGACGATCACGACGTGGCGGCGGTGCAGGTCCACGTCGACGTTCGGGATCCCGATGCCGTCGATGAGCAGCGGGCTCTCGCTGCGGATGAACTCGATGGTGTTGCCCGCGAAGGCTTCCAGGTGCGCCACGAGACCACTCTTGGCGTCGTGCATCAGCTCGTGGATCTCTTGGTCGTTGCGCTCGGTGCCCACGGCGATCCGCCGGTCACCCGAGTAGACGCCGCCGTTGTTCAGGCGGATCCGCGCTCCGTCTTTGATCTTCTTGAAGACGTCCGACCCTGCCTCGTCGATCAGCACCACACCGTTGGCGACGAGCACCTCCGGACCAAGGTTCGGGTAACGCCCCGAGATGGACGGCGAGGCGTTGACGACACCGGCGATCTGGGCCTCGACAAGCGCATCGGCGGTGATCCGGTCCAGATCCTGAGCGTCGAGGACGACGATGTCGCCAGGGCCGACGCGGCGCAGCAGCCGATCGATGTCGCGGTCCACACGGGCAGTGCCGGTCACTCCCGGACGCGTACTGGCATTGCGAGTGAGCAGCGTGGACATCTTCATGCGCCGATTCTGTCGGGCTTCGCCGGTCGGGCGGCGGAGGCGCGCCGTAACACCAGCCCCACAAGTTGGCTTTTGTCACATCAGTAACAGCACTGCGGTCTCAATCCCGCTTCGCTGCATAGTGCCGTGCGGCCTTCGCGCGGTTCCCACACGTGGCCATCGAGTGCCACCGTCGGGCGCCGTTCTTGGAACTGTCGTGGAACCAGAGAATGCAGTGCGGGTGGGCGCACTGCTTGATCCGGTCGGGTGCCTCGCCCAGCAACCGCAGCAGGTCCCCCGCGGCCAGCCAGCCGGCCAGCCACTCCGGTTGCGACACCTCGACAGCCTCGGCAGGGCCCGATGCCGTGAGCATGCGCCGGAACCGGCCCCGTTCCAGCACGTCATTGATCTCGTCGACGGAACCCGCCTGCACTGCCCGCAGGATCGCCTCCCGAGCCGCGATCAAGGCGACCCGCGACTTCTCGTCAGCCTCGCAGCGGTCGTCCAGCCCATTGGCCAGCAACCAAATGTGGAGCCCATCGACGTCGGCGAGAAGGTCCTGCGGCCCATCCGCTGACATCCATCGGGTGTTCAGCAGATCCAGCGCAAGGGGTTCGCCGACATGCGGGCGCGGATCACGCATACCTGAGGGTAACCACGCGCCCACGACGGCAGGAGCCACCCGCCGAACTAACCATCGAAATATAAATAGATGGTTGACGGCGGAGCTTCTTCAGCTCTAACCTACGTAAGTCGTTTCACCAGTTACCCAGGAGGACTGCATGCCCGTAACCACCCCGCCACAGCTCGCCACCGGACACGTCGGCATCAACGTCACCGACCTGGACCGCTCCGTCGCCTTCTACCGAAACGCATTGGGTTTCGAACCGCTCGCCGTCAACAGCGAGGGCGAGCACCGGTACGCCTTCCTCGGCACGGACGGGACGCTGCGGCTGACCCTCTGGCAGCAGAGCAACGGCCGGTTCTCCACGGAAACACCAGGCCTGCATCATCTTTCGTTCGAGGCAGCCAGCATCGACGAGGTGCGGACCGTCGAGGCGGCGCTGAAGGCGCTGGGCACCGAGTTCGCGCACGACGGTGTCGTCGCGCACGGCGAGGGAACGTCTTCCGGCGGCATCTTCTTCGCCGACCCGGACGGAACCCGGCTCGAGGTGTACGCGCCCAACGGGGCGCAGAGCGCTCCCGCACCCGGCGGGGCGGCCCCCACCTGCGGATTCTTCTGAGCCGGGCCGGTGAACATGTATCACTCGGGTGAGTTGGCGGTGCAGCGGCGGATGGGGCAGGAGGCGATCGCCACCCGCGTCGGCCGCATGATCCGTACCGAAGTTCCCGCGGCCGCCGCCGCGTTCCTCGCCGAACAGCCGATGATCGTGATCGCCGGTGCCGATGACGATGGCCGGGTGTGGACCAGCTTGTTCGCTGGTCCGCCCGGCTTCGTCCATGCCGACGATCCGCGCACGGTCCTGGTCGACGCACTACCCGCGCCGGGCGATCCGGTCCGTGATGTGCTGCGCGGCAGACGGCAGATCGGGATGATCGCCATCGAACCGCAGACCCGGCGGCGGATGCGCGTCAACGGCTCCGCCGAGCCCGCTGGGACGGGACTGCGGATCCACCCCGATCAGGTGTATTCGAACTGCCCGAAGTACATTTCGCGCCGGGACGTCGCCGAGGTGCGGTCCTCGACGAAACTGCCCGACGTCCACCGTGGGCATGCACTGACCGCTCAACAGCAAGCGGTCATCACCCAGGCCGACGCCTTCTTCATCGGGTCGGCGGACGCCGCGGGCAATACCGACGCATCACACCGGGGCGGCAATCCCGGATTCCTGCAGGTGCTCTCGCCCCGCCGGCTACGGTGGCCGGACTACCGCGGGAACTCGATGTTCATGACGCTGGGCAACATCGACGCGAACCCGAGGTGCGGGATATTGGTGATCGACTGGTTCTCCGGATCGACGCTCCAGCTCACCGGAACCGCCGAAATCAACTGGGTTGAAGCCGATCCCGATGCCGGTGCACAGTGCGCGGTGGACTTCACGATCGACGAGGTGGTGGAACTCACCCACGTCAGTCCTCTGCGATGGAGCTCGGCCGAGCTGTCGCCGGCCAACCCGGGCGCGATCGTCGATCAGGACTAGGGTGCGCCGCGCTCCTGCTGCGCAGCCTCGAGCAGTTCCCTGGCATGAGCCCGCCCGCTGTCGGACTCCCCCAGTCCGGCCAGCATCCGGGCCAATTCGGCGACCCGGTCCTCGTCGTCGATGCGGCGCACGCCGCTGGACTTGGCCCGACCGTTACCACTGTCGACCAGGAGGTGCGCATCGGCGAACGCCGCGACCTGAGGCAGGTGGGTCACCACGATGACCTGGTGGGTACGCGCCAGCCGGGCCAGCCGGCGGCCGATCTGCACTGCGGCCCGGCCACCGACCCCGGCGTCGACCTCGTCGAACACCATCGTGGTGCCCGCGGTCGACGCCGAAAGGACCACCTCGAGGGCCAGCATCACGCGGGACAGCTCACCGCCGGAGGCACTCTTGGCCAGCGGCAGCACATCCGCGCCGCGGTGTGCGGTGAACCCGAACTCGACCGCGTCTACGCCGTCGTGGCCGGCATGCAGCATCTCGCCGTCGGGCATGGTCACCGGCGCAGAGTCGTCGGCCCGGGCCGGCATCGGAGCCACACCGATGGTGAATACTGCGTTGGCCATGGCCAGTCCGGCCAGTTCCGCGGTCACCGCCTTGGCCAGCCCCTTGGCCGCCTTGGACCGGGCTTTGGTGAGTTCGCCTGCCGCCGCGACCAGTTGCCCCTCGAGCTCGGCAACCTTGCTGTCCAGCGCAGCCAGGCTCTCCTCGGACACGTCGAGCTGCGCCAACCGCTCAGCGGCGTCGCGTGACCACTCCAGGACCCCGTCGACATCGGCGGCGTACTTGCGGGTGAGTGTGCGCAGCTCTGCCTGCCGCGCCAGCTTGGTCTCCAAAGTGCTGGCATCACTCGGCAATTCGGACAGGTAGTCACCGAGCTCGCCGGAGACGTCGCCGATCACCGCCATCGCCTCGGCCAAGCGGACGGCCAGTGCCTGCAACGCCGAGTCATCGGTGGACTCCAGCGCCGCCTGCGCGCGGCCCACCCCGTCGGCGGCCGAGGTCGACTCCGGCGTGGGCTCATCGAGCTCGCCCGCCAACGCGAAGCGGGCGGAGTGCGCGGCTTCCCGCAGCGCATCGAGTTCCGACAGCCGCCGGATGTCGGCGATGATCGCCTCATCCTCGCCGGGTTGCGGTGCGACCGCGTCGATCTCGTGGATGCCGAAGCTGAGCCGGTCGGCTTCCTGGGCCAGTTCCCGGGCCCGCCGCCGACGGTCGGTGAGGTCACGACGCGCCGCCAGCCACTCGTCGCGGATACGTCGATAGCGGGTCAGAGGCTTGTCCACCTCCGCGAACCGGTCGAGTGCCGCCCGTTGCTCATCGGGCCGCATCAATCGCAACTGGTCGTTCTGGCCGTGCAACGTCAACACCTGGGCGGTGAAGCTGCTCAAGGATTTCGCCGGCACACTGCGCCCACCCAGATACGCCCGAGACGGCCCGGCCCGGCTGACCGAGCGGGCCGCGATCACGCTGCCATCGTCGTCACGCTCGGCGCCCGAGGAGTCCAGGATCTCCTCGACCCGGCCGGAGACGTCCTCGCCGAGTTCCATTGTGCTGAAACGGCCTTCCACCACCGCGCGGTCAGATCCCGAACGCACCCTGGTCGCGTCAGCCCGTGCCCCGCCGAGCAGATGCAGGCTCGTCACCACCATCGTCTTGCCGGTACCGGTCTCCCCGGTCAGCACGGTCAACCCGCGGTCGAACTCCGCGGTGGCGGCGCTGATCGCGCCCAACGACTCGATCCGAATCTCCGACAGCACAGGTATCTACTGCCCCCGCCATCCGGTGACCGGCAGCCGGAACTTGCGCACCAGGCGATCGGTGAACGGCGCCGAATCCAGCCGCACCCATTTCAGCGGGGTGCCGCAGCGCGTCACCTCCAAGCGGCCACCGGCAGGCACGATCATTTCGCGGCGACCGTCACAGAACACCAGCGCATCGTTGCCGCTCGCCTCGATCTCGATCGCGATGCTGGCCAGCGGGCTCGTCACCATCGGACGGGCGAACAGTGCGTGAGCATTGTTGGGTACCACCAGAATCGCCTCCAGGTCCGGCCACAGCACCGGGCCGCCTGCCGAGAACGCGTAGGCGGTGGATCCCGTCGGGGTTGCCACCAGCACTCCGTCGCAGCCGAAGGACGAGACCGGGCGACCGTCCACCTCCAACACCACACCGAGCACCCCGAGTCGCGGCCCCTTCTCCAGGCTGGCCTCGTTCAGCGCCCACCCGCGGTTCACCACATCGGTGCCCACCCGCACCGCGATGTCGAGCGTCATGCGTTCCTCGATGCGGTAATCGCGCTCGATGACGCGATCGAGCACGTGGTCGATGGCCTCCGCCTCGGCCTCGGCCAGGAACCCGATCCGGCCGAGATTGACTCCCAGCACCGGGATCTCGACATTGCGCGCGAGCTCGGCGGCCCGCAGGAACGTACCGTCGCCGCCGAGGACCAGCACCAGCTCGCAACCTTCGGCCGCGCGTTCCTCGGCGTCGACCACCTCGATGTCGACCCCGAGCGCGCGCATGTCATCGGGCGCCAGATGCAGAGGTCCGCGGTCCACGGCCTCCGCCGAGAGCACCTTCAAACCAATGCCGTTGTCGCCGAGCACCTTTTCCACCCGGCGGGCGACTTCGGTCGCCTCGTCGCGGCCGGTGTGCACCACCAGCAGGATCGTGCGTTCAGACGTCATTGCGGTCCCTCCTCGACCGCCTGCCGAACTGCATGTTCGAGCGCCTCGCCGGCCAGCGGACGCTCGGTCTGGGCACGCAGGTGCAGGAAATACTCGACATTGCCCGATGGCCCCGGGAGCGGGCTAGCCGTCACATCGACAGCATGCCACTGCAATGCGGCCGCCTTGCGGGCGACCGTGCACACGGCATCGATGCGCAACTCTGGATCGGATACGACGCCGCCGGCGCCCACCCGATCCTTGCCCACCTCGAACTGCGGTTTCACCATCGGAACGATATCGGCGTCGGCGTCCGCACAGGCCGTCAGCGCCGGAAGGACAGTGGCCAGCGAGATGAAGGACAAGTCGGCGACGACCAGCTGAACCGGCCCGCCGATCGCCTCCGGAGTCAACTCCCGCACATTCGTGCGCTCCAGCACGTGCACGCGCTCATCCGACCGCAGCGGCCAGGCCAGTTGCCCGTAGCCCACATCGGCGGCCACCACCTCGGCGGCGCCGCGGTCGAGCAGCACCTCGGTGAAGCCCCCGGTCGAGGCCCCGGCATCGAGGCAGCGCCGGCCGTCGACGGCGACGTCGAACGCGTCCAGCGCACCGATCAGCTTGTGTGCACCTCGCGAGACCCAGCTCCGTTCCGCTGTGGCGATCACAGTGATGTTGGTGTCCGGGGCAACCGCGGTAGCCGGTTTGGCCGCGGGCATACCGTCGATCCGGACGCGCCCGGCCTCGATCATCTCGGCCGCCTGCTGGCGGGACCGGGCCAGACCCCGTCGCACCAGCTCGGCATCAACGCGAGCGCGCCGCGCCACCGACGCTCACCTTCCGGTCGCCTGCGGTCCGCCCGGTTGCCCCCTGTCGACGGATTCGAGGGCCTGCACGAGCAGATCGTGGGCCTGCTCGAGCCGGGCAGCCACCACGTCGATGTCCATGGCCTCGAGTGCGGACGGATCCACCGCGGGATCCGGCACGCCGGCCAGCACCGCAGCGACCTGGGCGCGCAGTTCGTCGGGATCGGTACTCATATCGACACTCACGCTAGTCGATGACGCACTAATCGACCGGCACCGACAGCAACGACCAACGTTGCAGCGCCTGGCACGCTGTGTCGTCGCCGGCTGCCACTGTGACCGCAGCCGGGTCCAGGTCCGTACCCCACACCGCGTGTGCCGTGGCCCGCACGACCGACAGGTCATCGACCGGTTCCTGACCGGTGGAGTGCACCGTGACCGTGTCGGTGTCGACGTCGATCCGCCAGGCCGCGTCAGGACCGATGCGCAGCGCGTCGGCGGCGGTGTGCAGGCCCCGCAGGTCGGCCGCCAGGTAGCCCGGGCGCTCCGCGGGTACGGCATGGACTGCCTCACGCGCGGTACTGACGCCGGTGAGCACCATGAGACTCGGCAACCTGGCTGCGACGGCTCCGGCGATATCAGTGTCGAGCCGATCCCCCACCACCAGCGGCGCGGCGAACGTCCCCCGACTCAAGGCGTCGTTCATCAGGGTCGGTTGGGGCTTTCCGGCCACCAGCGGATCCTGACCGGTCGCCACGCGCAGTGCCGCCACCATCGAGCCGTTGCCCGGCAACAGCCCTCGTTCCGACGGCAACGTCAGGTCCACGTTGGCCGCCACCCACAACGCGCCGGCCCGAATAGCCAATGCCGCCTCGGCCAGATCCGGCCAGGCGGTAGTCGGCGAGTGTCCCTGCACCACGGCGACCGGGCCCTCGTCGAACGTCCGAACCGGCCGCAGCCCGACCTTGCCGACCTGGTCGACAAGGGCATCGGTCCCGACGACGAGAACCGTCGAGCCCGCCGGCAGCTGGGCGGCCAGAAGGTGCGCCGCACTTTGAGCACTGGTCACCACATCATCGGCGTCGGCGACGAAGCCGAGTTCACGCAGATGCTCGGCAACCTGCTCAGGCGCGCGCGACGCGTTGTTGGTGACATACAGCAGCCGTGCATCCAGCCCGGCCAAGCTCTCCAGCGCGCCCTCAGTGGGCGCATGGCCGCGAAACACCGTGCCATCGAGGTCGAGCAGCAGGCAATCATGTTGCCGTGCAAGCGTGGTCACGTCAGGACAGCTCCGTGATCCGGTCTTCCGCGTCGGTGATTCCCTCGATGTCGGCCTGCTCGGCATGGACGAACCACTGAAGCGCCTCGTCGTTGCGCCCGAGCGCCAGCAGGGTGTCGGCATATACGTAGAACAGCCGGGCCGCAGTCGGTCCCACACTGGTCGGGTCCAGCGGCGGAGAAGACAGGATCGCCAACGCCTGCTCGAACTGTCCGAGGTCTGACCGGGCGCCGGCCGTGACGATGCGCAATTCGTCGGCGTCCTCTCCGGTGAGCGCGGTGGCCTCGTCACTGCGAGCGAGCTCCAGTGCCCGCTCGGGTCGTCCGACACCGCGCTCGCAATCCGCGATCATCGCGAGCAGGGCCGACTTGCTGCCCATTCGCCGGGCCGCACGCAACTCGGCGAGCGCCTGGGCCCAGTCTCCGCTGTGATACGCCGCAATACCGACCGCCTCACGCACCACCGCGATCCGGCCGGCCCGGTTGCGGGCGGCACGCGCGTGGGCCAGTGCCGTCTCGGGATCCTCGTCCAGCAGCTTGCCGGCCATCACGAGGTGGCGGGCGACGAAGTCCGCGGTCGTCTTGTCCAGGGTCACCAGTTCCCGACGGACATCGGGCGCCAGTTCTTTGGCCTCGACGTCGGCCGGCAATCGCGGGCCCTCGGTCCTGGGTTCACCATCAGCTGTCGGCTGCGCCGCCCGGGCCCGACCCGGTCCGGAAGTCCGGGGCGCGCCGGAGCGCTGATCCCGCCCCCGCTGGTCGTAGTGCCGCCGAGGACCCGAATTGTTGCTGGATGTGCGGTCGTTGGATGCACGCCGCGGGCGCCGCTCTGCGTCGCCTTGTCTGTCTCCGACCACGTGTGCCTTTCTACCCGCCCTTCCCGCAAAGGATACTGGCAGCAGCCACGGCCGACATAATTATGTGAGCGCCGACGCAGCGAGTAATCGCTCGAATATCGACTGAATTCGATATCGAGAATTGGTGAATAAAAGCGAATCGCCCCCCACGTAAAACGTGGGGGGCGATTCTTAATTTGTGTTCGGCGGTGTCCTACTTTTCCACCCGGGAGGGTAGTATCATCGGCGCTGGCAGGCTTAGCTTCCGGGTTCGGGATGGGACCGGGCGTTTCCCTGCCGCTATGGACCGCCGTAACTCTATTCA
>NZ_JBEZJS010000011.1:0-134486 GCF_040704635.1 Mycobacterium sp. NPDC049093
TCACCGTGGCCGGCTCTGACGTCGAGCTCACCCCACTGAAAGGTTCGGCCGTCTGTCTCGTAGGCCGGCTGCGCCGGCCTCCATACGCGACCGGGCAAGCCCGGTCGGTGAATCACCCTGTGCGCCAACCGCTTACGCGGTTGTCTCCAATCATGTTGCGGCTGTTGGTGTTTCGAGATTCGCACCGCTCACGCGGTGCCGTGGTGGTGACGATTCCGTCGATTGCCAGGTTATCCATTGCGCTGCAACCGCTTTCGCGGTTAGCGCTACCGCTCACGCAGCAATCCCGAATCGCCTTGCCTGTCAACGTCATACCGCAATACTACACCACAGTGTCGAATTACACTGCCCTCCAATATCATTCCAACACCACTGATCTACCGGCGCTCCGCGCCGTTCTCCTCTCCCCACGCATAACTGTGCCCGCAGGCCGGGGGGACAACCTGCGGGCACCTGGTCGGGGGGATCTACTGGGCAGTCTCCTCGTAGCCAAACTTCAGACGCGTCTCGCGATCATCGACCACACGAAAGAACCACTTCGCCATAGCCGCACTGAATCGCCGCGGGAACCACGCTGCCGGGCCGTTATCAACCACAACGTCGAACAGCTCCTGCGGCACCTCCACACGCTTCATCCTGAACCCCCTCCTTCCCTTGGTCTGCTCCGCTCCAACTGCCAGCCTAACCACGTGTCGCGACCATAACCGCGTGAAGCGACACGAAACCCGATTCCTTCCTGCGCTACCTATGATCCGGACACCACCACAGCGCCGGGTCCACTTCGCCGAACCCTCGCGCCACGCACTCGCCGAGCCAGTACCGCAGCCACCGCAGGCCCTCATCGCCACTCCCACCGCCCGTACTGTCACTCACCAGCTCGCCCTTGGGCTGGCCTTCCCCCACGTGCTCAGCCAAACACTGCTCGCACGCACCTGGGTAGTACAGCCGCCTCTGCTCACTCCACGTCACTCGCTGCGACGTTCTCGCGAACCGGGCCATCACTTCGTCTCCGCCGCGCGTCCACATCAGGCCACCACCCGATTCACTACCCAGCGTCCAGCCGCACCGCGCGGCAAGATCCACCAACTCCACCAACGGCGACACGATCCCGTCCACAGTTCACCCCTCTCTCAGCGCCGCCGCGCGCCGCCAGGCCGGCGTCTAGCCATCCACCTGATAGGCCGGCGCAACAGCATCAGGTACCAGCCCACCAGGCAGTAGCCCAGAGCGACCTCCACCGGCACGCCGAGAAAATGATTCACCGCGCCCACGACAACCGCCACGATGACCAGGCCCCGCAGCGCCCGCGCAAACAGACCGATCATGCGGGCACCCCCGCCCCAGCCGTATCCACCTTCGACGGATCGGCACGGAACTTGCCACCATCGGGGAACACTGCCACCGCAGTCCTGTGCACATTGCGCAGTAACGTCAGCGCAGCCTCGTACCCCACCCAATCCACGACCCGCCACAACACCGGACCCATGTGCACATCAGCCCAGTGCAACGTGCGCCGCTGCCGCTCATCGAACCGCGACTGCGGAACCACCGTCCAATCCGGAGGCCGCGTCCAAGTCACCGACAGCACAGTCATCCACGGCCACTCCTCACCACCGCCCTGCGCCGTCGGCACCACGCCCTCAGCGCCGCGCAAGGCCTCGCGAACCGCCCCGAACGCCGCCAACACTGCGGACACCTGCGCTGCCGAGGTGAACCGCATGAACACATCGCCCCACTGCATCGTCACCTCCGCCAGATCCGAACGCGCCTCATGCACCGAAACGTGGCCCTCAACTGGGCGAACAACAATCAGCGACCGCGTCACCACACCGGCTGGGATCCGCATACGATCCGCCACCGGCGACTCGACCACAGCAGTCATAAGAATCCCCTTCCCGGGAAACGCTGGGCCAGCCCCTAAGTTGGCGTGCCCTTTCGCCTGCGATGGTATCGACACCCACCGACATCTACCGAAGCTCCACCCGCCCCGCCGCAAGCACCACCAAAAAAACACTGCTACAACGCATCCCAATAACCACCTCCACCACACACCCGTGCCGGGTTGGGTGGTGGGGGGAGAGGTGGTCGTTAGCGCTGCTGACCGTCGCGGCGCGCGTCGGCCAGCTCGCGCCGGTCGCGGCGGCGCTGACGGCGCACCGCCTTCCTGTGGTCCACACGCCCGGTAGGCAGGCGCCACGCACCAGTCCAGGCCGTAACCCCGGCCTTTTTCGCTACCTCAGCCATCCCGCACCTCCTCTTCGTCCTTCAACCCCACGGGTCGATACCTAGCGGCACCACGGGTGACACCGCGACAACCTGCGACGCGCTCACATAGCGGACAGTTCCCGTCCAACGCTCGCGCACCACCACACGCGGATTCCCCGTGAACGGGTCGACGCTATGCCCGACCACGATGCCCTCATACGAGATGAACTCGCCCCGGCGCGACTCAAACCGGTCGGCCATGGGCCATCGCCGCCACGTGATGGGTTGCCGCTCCCGCAGCGCCCGAATGACTACAGCACTCATCTCGACTCCCCTACTCGATGTCGGTGGTGCGTCCCGCAGGCCCGAAGACCTGCGGGACGCCTCCCCTTCCCGGGATCTCCAGGCCCGCCCCGATGGCTTGCCAACGTCCACAATCCTAACGACCGCCACCGACACACTCCGTGTCTAAACATGCACGGCCACAACGTCATACCAGCTCGGCATTAGCGTGCATCGCCACGATGACGTCCTCGGGCACAAACCGGCCACCAGCAGCCGCGCGCGCCTGGTTGCGCCGCAGGCACTCCGACAACGGGGTATCGACCACGACGAGCTCATACCGCGCTCCATGCCGGATGGCCAGACCCACCCACCTGTCCCGATGCGCGCTCTTGAGATGGGTCGCGTCCACCGTCACCGACAAGCCCGCGCCCAATGCACGATCAGCACGCAGAAACTCGATGTCGGTCACCACCGCCTCTTGCTCCTCGGTCAGTCCGCTGTACCGGTCGAACAGCTCGAACCGGATCTCGTCACGGTTCACCACCACCCGGCGCTGCGGGTCCAGAGCGCGCCATGCTGCCGCCTTCGTCGACTTACCGGCCCCCGGTAGCCCCTGCAAGACGTTCAGCACCTGATCCGACATGACACTCCCCTCTCGCTGGGATTTCGCGGCCCGCCCGGTGGCTTGCCAACACCTGTGATCATACCGGCACCCGCCGACAAACCACCAAACCGAAGCCGCACCAGCGCTATAACGCACCACCCCACCCAGTGCCGGGTGGGGTGGTGCTGGCCTGGTGGTGCCGACCCACCACACGGGCCGGCACCACCAGGGGGGTCGCTGCGCTACGTCGTGCCGCCGGCCTCCCGCCGGTGCTCAACGATCAGCCGCCCGAGCTCGCCCGCGACGGCAGTCAACGACACGTCGCCGGGGTGTTCTCGGTCCAGTTCGATCTCCTGCTGCAGGAACCGTGTCCAGACCTCGCCCGGGATGACTCCGTCGTCGCCGGCCGCCGGGACCAGGACTTCGTAGCGTGGCGGATTGAAGAACTCCGCCGTCGGATCGTGCTCGACCTCGCGCACCTCGGTCACCGCTCGCTCCACGTACTCGAAACCGTCGTCGCTCAGCTCGGCCAGACCGTTCTCCAGGTCGCACTCATCGGCATCGAAGCCCGCCGGCACCCGCACGGTCACCCGGTGGTGCGAGTGCTCGACCCAGTCGATGGCAACGGTCACGTCGGCGCGCTCCGCCTCGCTGTCCGGGTCATGCCGGTACACCGCCGTCGTCACCTCAGCGACCCCCGTCCGGGCCGCTGACGGCCACGCTGGCCGGCTGGTCGATCCATCCGGGCCGTTCGTATGTCCAGTCCTCCCCCGACGGCGGTCGAACCGGCATGAGCAGCCCGATGAAGTTCTCACCGATCCGGATCGTCGTCGGTCCGGGCCGGCCTTGAGAGGTCACCGACGGGAACACCACCATCTGGGTACCGGAGCCGGCCTCGTCGGGGCGAACCTTGGTGAATTTGGCCATCAGGGCCGGGGTGTAGCCCATGCCGACAATCCCGCCCATGCGGGTGTCGTCGGCCGGCACCAGCTGACGCCACTTGATCGGCGTAGCGTCCTGGCCGCGCACGGTCATCGACTCACCGGTGCTGAACCGGAAGGTCAGTGCTTGAGCTTGCGACAGCCGATCGACGTCGGCCGCCTCGATGGTGACCTCTCGCGCGCTCTCATCGCGCTTGAGGGTCTTGGCCATCTGTATCAGGGTCTTGGCATCGGCACTCGCCAGCATGATGCTGAACGTCGCGCCGGCGTACTCCGCACGCGAGACACCGAGCACGAATCGATCCGTGGCCGACGCCACCAACTGCCCGTCCCCGAACTCCAGGCGGATCACCTCCAGAAACGGCAGCCGCGCCGACGGGGGCGATGTGAACAGCAGGGCATCCGACAGCACGGTATGCAGTGACTTGGCCGTCATGGTGTTCACTTCCGGCGCCGCAACCGCCACCGCGTCCTCGACAACCGTCGGCGTGTCCAAAACAGAGGTCATGACAACTCCCCTTCCGGGATTCGTGGGCCTGCCGGATGGCCTGCCCTACACCCCCGATTCTACCGACCACCACCGACACACACCGGCCAAACCCACAGGCACACAGCCACTTTTAGAAACCCACCACCCCACCCCGTGCCGGGTGGGGTGGTGTTTTCCGTTGCAACTTGCCCGTCGCAGGAGCTCCGAGCTCCGCGGGCGAACGTTCCCCCGCGGAAAATCAGACGATCGATCGGCAGCTGTCGCATTCCCACCCGTGCTGCGCTTTGGTGCATGTGTGTCGCTCCTCGCACATCCAGCAGCGCTGGTTGGCCTTGCGTTCGGGTTCTTCCTTCCGGCGCGTAGCCGGAGGCAGCTCGTCGACGTCGGGTTGCGCGCTCTTGTCACCGATGTGCTCATGTGCGTGCTGGAGCGCGTACATGTGCATGGTTTCGCTGTCGCGGGCCGCCTGTTGTTGGGCGGTCAGGCCCGGGCCCTCTCCCATCCGCAGGAAGTCGCCGAAGTCGGCCACGCAGTCCTCGCATGGCCGGCCTTGCTCGGCAACCGCGTTCGTGCAGCCGGGCAGGACGCAGGTCGGCTGGGTTTCTTTGCCCGTCACCAGTCATCCCCTCTCGTCTTCAGCTGGCCATCGCTGCGGTACGGGCGGCTCGGTCACGCATCGCCCACAGGTCGCGCAGATGGCAGCTGCCGATCGTGCCGTCACAGGGCTCTCCATGCTCGGCGCATCCACCGGCCAGGATGTTGCGCCGCCACCGCAGTGCCCACTTGAGACAGTTCGAGCAGCTCGCATGATCACACCCGGGTAAGGGCCGGTTTCGCCTCGCGTTGTAGGACCACCCCAAACTATCGGCGCTAGTCAAGAGGTCGCCATAGATCCGCAGGCCTAGCGTTTTCACGCCGAACCCATGTAACGGTACGTCGGGATCTCGGTCGCGCACGGCCTCCAGGATGTCGCGGATCTCGCCGGTGTGCTGGCGCCGGCATACCGACCCGACACCGACCAGCGGGTAATTGCCCAGGTCCACACCAGCCTCGCCGTACATATCCCAACACCGAAGGTAACTCTGTGGGCCGTCTTGCCCGCCCTGCAGAACCGGCATGAACGGACTCTCGGGGTGCCACTGGTCGTCACTGTCACGCCAAAGCTGCTCCAGCCGAACAAAGTTCGCGACGGTGCGGCGCTGATGTTCAAGCACCGTAAGACCCGTGCGGGCGAGCATCTCAGGTTCGGCCATCAAATCCTGGGGGGCTGCCCATGCGAGCTGGCCGATCTCGCGGTCGTAGCGCTTCACCGCGGCCACGTACTCCTCGGGCGTCGTCTTCCAGCCCCCGTACAACGACAGCTCACTGAACCCACCGCTGTCGAGCGCCCATCCCATCCGGGCCGTCGGCAACGTCTTGCGACGCGACAGCCGGCGGTGCGACACGAACAGCGGCACACCCACGTGATTCAGCCACCCGTCAAGGTGAGTACCCAAATAGAAAACGACATTCGAGACCTCGGACCGCATCGAGACCATCCCCTTCGTGGGATCACCGAGCCCGCCCTACTGGCTTGCTCCTCAACACCGAGACTACCGGCCCGAACCGACAACCGCACACCCGAAACGTGCTCTGCCCCAATACCAAACCGACCACCACCCCACGCCCGTGCTGGGTGGGGTGGTGGTCGGTTTGGGTTAGCGCAGCGTCGTCAGGGAATCCAGAACGCTCGACGCTCCCCCCGCACCGGATCCGCCGGCCACGGCCAGGACGATCGCGGGCAGCACGAGCCGGCGCACCCGCTGGATCATGTGCAGCACTTTGGCGGCCACAACGCCCGCAGCCGCCCCCACCGCGACTGCGGTGCTGTGGTCAGAGAGGAAGCCGATGATGTCTGTCATCACGGTCATCAGGTTGCGCCTTCCGGGTGACCCCCGACGATCTGCCACGAGCCGGCGGGTAGTTGGGCGGCCAGCGCCTCTAGCTTCTTAAGCATGCCGGTGGCCTATGCCGCCTCGGCCGGCGCCGGGATCACCGCGGTGCGCTCGAGAACGCCGTTTGCGGATTCCCTGATGGCCTTGGTTTCCCGGTTGTGCAGCCCGATGGAGTCGCCGACGGATCTGCCGGACTCGCCCTCGTCGTACAAGCGCGCCAGGACGCCGCCGAGCTGCTCAGGAGTCAGTGCAGCGATCTTGCGAGTCTCGATCAGCTCTTCGCGGACCACAGTCGCGATCGATACCCACCACAGCCGACGCTCGGCCGGCGTGCGCGGTCCGCTGTTGACCGCCGCCACGGCGGCCGCCGTCATCCCGTCGGCCGATTGCTGGTGATCGCTGCTATCCCTGCGGGACTCGGCGAACGCCATCAGCGCAGTCGACGACACGATCAGGGAGGCATCGACAGCGACAGGCCAGCGCCACGCGACATCGGGGCGCTGCCCGAAGAGGATCATCAGGTCGCGCAGTGAGTAGAAGGAGATGGTGAACGCGAAGTACGCCACAGCGATGGACCCCAGGATCACCAGCACGAGCACGAAGAGGTCGATGACTCGGTAGTTGCGGCGGCGGGTGGAGATCAACAGCGTTGTCAAATGCGTGGCACCGAGCAAGACGGCGGGTGGCACGATGGCCGCGATAGCAGCCCCGACCCTGACTTCGGCTGGAGCAGTCATCCAGGAGTGGAGGAAGTTGCCGCCCACCGAGGCAGCCATGGCGAACAGCAGCCATCCCCAGCAGAACCTGCGGGCAGATGCGCGCTTGGCTTCCTCCGGGGTCAGTGCGGGCCGATTCTTCTTGCCTAGGAGCAGCCTCGCGAACCAATGCGGATGCTCCTGTGTGGGAGCGTTCGTTGTGTTCGCTGTCGGCTGGTGCGACGCAACTGGCGGTGTCGCACTCTGGGCTGCGGGTCGGGCCACAGGGTGGCCATTGCGGATGGGTGCGTCGGTGGTGACGGTCATGTCGAGCTGCTTCCCTTCAGAATGAGCGGAGCGACGTCGGCGCCGAATGGCCCGAATAGGTTTGCCGCGCAAAGCAAGTGGCGTGCATTTCGGGCGTGATGGCCCGGAGCGTAACAGTTTGGTTGGACACGGTCGATAGATCACTCACGGCCCAGGTGAGATGGACGTTGGGCTTGCCAGACGGGCGGCCAGGCCTCGAATTCGCCGGCGTCGGCCCGAGCTGCCAGGTCCGTCCAGGGCGCGGTGGTGGGGCCGGCCTCGATGACGCACTGCTCGATGAAGTCGACGGCGGCCAGTGAGCCGAACTCATCGTAGTGCTCGTATTGCCACTGGAGGCTCCAAGTCTTGACCTCTGGGTCGGTGAGCTCGGCGTGGTAGTCGGCGATCCACGTGTTCGTTTTGCGAACGATCTCGGGCAGATCCCATTGGTCGGGGTTCAGGCCGGCCCGGCGCAGCAGTTCGGTGATCTGCTCGGCGGTGAGGTTGGGGGCGACCTTCATGATGCGCTGCTTTGGGGGTCAGGGGTGGCGTCTTTCGGGCGGTCGTGTTTGCGGGCGAGCCCACTTTTGGTGACGCTGATCCACTGGCCGCATTCCGGGCAGGTGCCCCGGGGACTGTAGAGCCGCATGTCAGCATCGCGCACGTACTCTTTCGATCCCGGGCACAGTTTCGGGTCGACGGGTTCGGGGGCCTGGGTGGTCCATTCCGTCTGTGCTGAGCTGAAGCATTTGGAGCAAAGAACGGTGCCATGTAAGGCGACTGCTTCGGCTTCTGATTCCCCGGAAAGCTGCGGCAACCAACTGATTCGGGTGGTGATGCGCAGGCTGTGGCAAGCCGTGGAACTGTGAATGTGTCCGCCGGGGACCATGAAGAACCGGTTCCATTTGCCGTGGGTGCGCCACACCTCCTCGAGCTCCTCGATGACTTGGCGAGCGGCGATGACGTCCTGCATCGCCGACTCATGCGCCTGTAACGCGTCGGCGGCACGTCGCTGCGCACGCTCCTTGCTTCCCGGCGTCGGGCCGAGGATCTCGACGTCGCCGCCGGCGACGGTCTGGGCCGCGGCGACCGCGTCGTCGAACGTCATGGTCCAGCGCCGGCTGCGCCCGACGTAGCGGGTCTTGTCCCCGGCCGCGTAGTGAATGTCGTTGGCTGCTTTGTCGACTCGCTCCGCGGTGTCGTGCAGGGTCTTGGTTGCTTCAGCGAGTTTCGCGTCGTGGTCCTTGGCCTGAGCCTTGGTGTAGACGGTGGTGCTGCCGCCCGCGGTGGTGTCGTTACCCATGCCTCAATCCTCACCAATAACCCTAGCGCCTGTCAAGCATTACTATTGCCTGTCGCTACAGTTCTGCGTACCGTGGAATCCGTGCCCTTCCAAACCAAACTGCGCGTCGACGTCACCAACAGCGTTGACGACACCCCGCTTACCGCATCGAAAGCGCTTTGACCATTACCATTGCGCCTGTCAATAGTTACGACGTACGAGGCGACCCGAGCAGGAACGACCAATGACCTGGACATGCCATCTGACCTACACCGCACCAGGCCTGGCCGCGGCCGACACGACAGCCCTCCGCGACGCCCTGGGCGCGGTCGACCTCCTTTACGACCAGACTTCTGGACGGCTGCAAGTCACACTCACGGTTGACTCCGACACCCTGCAGCAGGCGGCCGGCATGGCCCTACAAACCGCCGCGGCAGCCACCGGACTCCTCCAGCCGAGGCGCCTGTCTGTTTCGTCGACAGCCGACGCCGTCGACGACGCCGCCCACCCAGCCCCGCTAGATCTTGATCTCATCGGCATCACCGAGATCGCCGACGAACTTGACGTATCCAGGCAGCGCGCCGGCCAGCTCGTCGAAGATCCCGATTTCCCTGCTCCGGTACTGAGTCCCCGCTCCGGACGGCTCTACACGCGCACCTCGGTCAGGGAATTCAAGAAGCGCTGGACCGCTACCCGCAATCCACGCGGCGGGCCCCGCCGCCGAACGGCACCGACCAACGCCCACTACTGAACCACCGAGATCTTGAACCACCGAGATCTCCGAACTCCGAAGGGGACGCCACGATGGCAAGACTGATGAGCGTGGCACTGACCACCGACGCCGTGCGCCGCCGGCAGAAATCCGTAACCCGGCGGGTCGGATGGCAGATGCTGCGCCCCGGTGACCAGTTGACCTTGTGCCCGAAAGTCCGCGGCCGCCGCCCCGGCGAGCAACTCGATCGCATCGTCACCGTCGACGTCGTCTCGGTACGACGCGAGCCTCTGAACACGATCAGCCCGGCCGACGTCACCGCCGAGGGCTTCCCTGACATGACGCCGGCCCAGTTCATCGACTTCTTCTGCTCCACTCACCGTGGCGTTAGCGCCAACTCACAGATCACCCGCATCGAGTGGGCCTACCCACGTGTCTGCCGACAGTGCGGCTGCACCGAGTACTCCGCCTGCGACCATCCGATCTTCGGCCCGTGCGGATGGCTACACACCTACGACGACAACACTGGTATCTGCACCGCCTGCACGGTCAGCCCGGTCTAGGTGGCACCGCCACCGACACTGAGCGCTACCTGCCTCGGATGGGCATTCACCGCCAACTACACCCTGACCACTGCCGACAACGGTGATGTGCTGCTGCGCAGCGAAACTGATCCATCCACGCGGTACTTCATCCGCCGCCGCGGCGCCGACCGGCTTGAACTCACTCAGGCCGATGACGAAACCGCCAGCGGTGAGCGGCCGCTGCTGTTCGTCGCCCGCATCGAGGTCATAGAACGCCATCTGCTGGGACTGCTAGCTGACGACATCCGCGACGATCTCGGGTTGCCATTCCTGTCCCTGCAGTGGGACGCCGACGCGCTCGCCGAGGGCTTCGAGCTCGGCGACATGGTGCGCGGCTATCGCACACTCACCCGCACTGGCCACGGTCCGCTCGCCGCAGCCCCTGACCCCACCTTGAGCCTGGTCGCACTGGTCCCGCTGTCACACCTGCTGTTGTGGCCCATCGCTGACCTCAAGGCGTCATTTCTCAGTGAGACCGGGGCACCGCTGTTGCACGCCGGCAGCTACGCTCCGCCGCCGCGCCGGTGACGGCGCTCTGGCTGGCGCGCACGGCGCACGCTTGTTTTGCGTTCCCAATCATCCTCACCGCGTGTGGTGTAAGCCATTCTTGTTGGTATTCGTCGGGGCGCCCAGTCGGCATGCGGCATCGACCTTCGGAACCTCAATGAGGGTGTGCTCCATGCCTTTAAAGGGCAGCCAGTGATTCGCAACTTTGCGCCGCAGACTCTTGTGGATGCTTCCCGGTGATGCAGGCTGCATCACCGGCCACCGGCACCACTAGTGTGGCGGTGGCCGGTGAAACACTGTGCGCCGCAACGCCTTGAACCCCGCCTACCTGCGCACCATCGCGCGCCAATCCGTTCTCGTAGTGCACCAGCGCTGAGGTCAGCTCTACCGCACGCGCGCCATGTGTGCGCCAACTCGGCGCGTGCTGCTACTATCCCAACGAACGAGTGAACCGTCTAATAGTGTTGCGCCCCAACAACACCTATCGCGGACGCGCCATGTTGGTGTGGCGGCAGTAATGAAGTTGGTGGGCAACCGTTATCGTGGCCGTCGGCCCGTTACGGTGCTTGCCGAGGATGATGTCCGCTTCACCGCCACGGGGGTCGTCACGATCGAACGCATCGGGGCGATGTAACAGCATCACGACGTCGCTATCCTGTTCCAAGCTGCCGCTTTCGCGCAGGTCAGAGACTTGCGGGCGCTTATCGGTGCGTTGTTCAGGGCCGCGGTTGAGCTGACTTATCGCCACCACAGGTACATCGAGTTCCTTGGCCATCAGTTTGATGCTGCGGGAGAAGTCTGAGACTTCTTGCTGGCGCGACTCGTATTTCTTGCCGGAGCTCATCAGCTGGAGATAGTCCACGACAATGAGTTTCAGGTCCGTTTTCTGTTTGAGCCGGCGAGCTTTGGCGCGGATCTCCATCATGGTCAGGTTCGGCGAGTCGTCGATATACAGGGGTGACTCGCTGATCTCGCCCATCCGTCTTGCCATCCGGGTCCAGTCGTCGTCGCTCATCCGACCTGACCGCATGTCCGCGAGCTTGATCCGAGCCTCGGCGGACAACAGCCTCATCACGATCTCGGACTTGCTCATTTCTAGTGAGAACATGACGCTGGCCAATCGGTGCTTTATCGAGCATGAGCGTAAAAAATCCAGTGCCAGAGTCGATTTCCCGACCCCAGGTCTGGCCGCGATGATGATCATCTGCCCGCCCTGCAGCCCATTGGTGATCTCATCGAGTTCGACGAACCCGGTCGGGACACCTTGGGATAAACCGGCGCCGGACTGGATTGCGTCGATCTCGTCCATGGTGGTCTGCAGCAGGTCGTCGAGCACCACGAAGTCCTCTGAGGCGCGCCGCTCGGTGACGTCGTAGACCTCGGCCTGGGCGCGGTCGACAACCTCCGCGACGTCGGCGCCGCCGGCCCCTGCGTAGCCGTACTGCACGATCCGGGTGCCGGCTGCAACCAGACGCCGCATCAGAGCTTTCTCCGCGACGATGCTCGCGTAATAGCCGGCGTTGGCGGCAGTGGGCACGGTGGCGATCAGAGTGTGCAGGTAGGGCGCTCCGCCGATACGGGTCAATAGCCCGCGCCGGTCGAGCTCGGCGGCAACGGTAACCGCGTCGGCGGGCTCCCCCTGCCCGTACAGGTGCAGGATCGCGTCGTACACCGCGGTGTGGTTGGGCCGGTAGAAGTCCTCGGGCCGCAGCCTGGCCAGCACATCGGCGATCGCATCCTTGCTGAGCAACATGCCGCCGAGTACGGACTGTTCGGCGCTGAGGTCTTGTGGTGGCTGCCGATCGTCAGCCACCAGCTCCTCGGTGGTCGTTGCGCGTTGTCGGGCCCGGGTCGGGGGTTCGTCGAGGTCGGTCACGCCAGCATCCCCTCATCGATGTCGCTGGCCTCAGCAAGCTCAGCGGCGATGACCGGCCAGCACTGGTCACACACCATCGACGCCTCTTTGAGGGGCAGTTGCGGCCGCTCAACAGCGTTACCGGATCCACATACCGCGCATGCACATCCACCGATAGCCAGATCCATGAGCAGGTCGGTACTCAATGAGGTCACCGCCGGAATCGGCTCGGCGACAGCATCAGTGGCGACTTCGCCGAGCACATCGTTGGCCCACACAGTCATGCCTGCAGCAAGTTCCATCTCGGGATACATCCGCCTCGCCCGGCGGCCGGCGTTGGCGAGGGCAGCAACCGGATCGACTACCGCACGACCGAACTTCACCTGATCAGCGCGTAGCAACCGCTCCCGTTGCTGGGCTGTGGTCACCGCGGCGACGTCGGCATACCAACGATCAGTGAGGGTCTTGGTGGCTTCGCGCCCCTCAGCGGCGCTGTCGTGGTCAGCTCGGGCCGTGCTGCTGCGAGCGGTTCGGCCCGCAACAGCGCCGCTTGCAGGAACCCCTGCCGGCCGAACCGGCAGCAGTGCCAACCGCGATCGCAGGAACGACGCCGGATTTTCGATGTGGTTCGGCCAGTCCCAGCCTCGGGTTTTCATGTCGGCGTTCAGGGCCGCGATCAAGGCCTTCGCAGTCCAGGCGGCCAGGTCCAGGTCAGAATCGATCAGGACGTCGCAGATCCGGCCGATGTGGCCCCGGTCCAGGCCGCGGCTGCCGTCAACGACACCGGCGGCCAGGAGCTGCACATGCAGGGGCCGTGGCGCGCAGCGCCGGCCCCGCTTCGGTGAGCTTTTGGGGGGATGGGAATTTGACCGCCGCGCGCGACGCGCGCTTGGTGATTGAGATCTAACTGGACTTACCCGCCTATCCCTACGGGATGGCGGTAGGTCGCAAACAGCGCCGCCAACGACAGGCTTCTGCACAGGCTGCCGCCTGCTGACCAGGTGCCAAATCGACGGCCGCCGACCGTACCCCGATGCCGCGGCCGACCCGGTGCCGCGGTGAGCCTCAACAGCGAGCCCCGACGCGCTAAGCACCGACCGAGCGGTGGTCACGGTGCGATTGGCGCAACCCGAGCCGGCCGCAATGGTGGAGTTGGTGGCCGCACAGTTGCGGCCGGTCGCATGGTCGGCATGAGCGGCGATCGTGATTGCCGCTCGCAGCACGCGCTCGGGCTTGATGTGCCGCCGCGCGCACTCAGCAAGGCCCTCGTCGGTGGCCAGCCACCCGGACACTTCGTCGAGCCATCCGTCGCGGCTGGTCCACATCGGCAGCTCGGGCGGCGCCTCGCCGGCACGCTCGATCCATTCACGGAGAGCCTTACGGGCCTCCCCGCGCGCGGATCTCGCGCAGGCGTATGCGGGCGAGATCTCGCCCACGACGAACACCGCGCGCTGCACGCCGCCACCGCGGGTGTGACGACGTGACACCGCGCGTGCCGACGCCCTGCTCTTGGCGTCGGAAAACTGCGTGGGTATGTGATTTTGGCAAACGTCTGGAGCGGCGTTTTCACCGTCGCGACACGCCAATGAATAATCTGCGTCTCCGCAGTTCAATTGGTGTTTTTGCGAAACGCAGCTCGGATGTCTTGAACTGTGTCCAGGGTAAGCGTTACCCTGAGAACGACTCTTCTGCATGAGTGTTCCCTCGGTTACACGGGGATCGAGAAAGAAGTTGGCGCTTCGATCTCACAGAGGTAAGGCTCGGAGTTGGCGCTCCGAGGTTCGGTTCTTAGAACTCTTCCCAGACACCCCCTTCGGGGGAATCTGTCTGGATGCCGGAGTTGGCGCTCCGAAATCCGTTAGAAGAAATCCGTTCTTAGAACTCGACGGCCTCTCAAGGCCATCTCCTCTTCGATCCCGCTATCCAGTTGTCAAACCCCCCGTAGGGGGTAGTTAGAGTGCCTTCGTTTCCTCCTTTACCGAGTCGTTACCCTCCATCCGACCACGCCACTGGTCGGGGAACTTGGACCGACACGACCGGGCGGTGGCGTTGCCAACGCCACCAGGGCCGATGTCGCAGGAGCTGACACCTGTCACTGTGGTCACAGGTATCGCTGGCGCCAGGTGCCCACGGCCCACGCCAACGTCTCGTCGGTCAACGACGCTGCGATGTAGCGTTCGAGCTGGGGGTCACTCCCCTTACAGCGCGACGACGGCACGCCACGCCGCCGTCCCATCCAGAGTGCAGTTCTGTGGATCAGTCGCTTGAGCACAGATCAATCCCCTTTCGACTGCTCTGCGTCGGTGACCCCCGAGGCCCGAAACGCCCGCCGCAGCAACGCGGCATAGGCGTTCTTGGACAACGGCGGTGCCATCGACTGGCCCAACTCGGCCAGCGCCGCGTCGGGATGGTCAATGCGGTGCTGCAGCGCTTGGATCCACCGCTGCACATGAGCTGCGGTCGGCGCCTGTTGCTGCAGCACCTCCAGTGCGCGGCGTGCCAGGTCAGCTTGCTGGCGGCCCGACGCACTAGCTCTGGCTTGGTTGGCGTCGGCAGCTACCTCGGACCAGCGCGGATTGTTGGCCATCATCGTGACGACCTCCACGAACCGTCCAAGGACAGCTCGTAGTGCTGGGCCAGCGACACCAGTACCGAGCAGGGGGCGCTCACCACGCATTCCCCGGTGGTCATTCCCTGCGCCTTACCGGCCCACTGTCCGGCCGTGAACGTGCATGACCCGCACACCAGTAGCGAATCCGGGCACACCGCGACACCGCGACCGTGGACCTCGGCAACGGCCGCGCCAGCCGAGCATTGCTCACATGCCGCCACGGTCGGCCGATGTCGCGCCGCATGTGCAAGTAGTTCGGAGCGGTGACCGGCTTGAGCTTCACGGCCCGGGGGAAGGTCAGCCAGGATGGCAGTGAAGATCTGTCGCAGAAGCCCGCGGTCGGCGCCGCCGGCAGCGCTGACGTACAGGTCGATTTCCTGATCGACGGTGCCGCGATCTAGCGCCACCACCCACCCACACCGCTCGCAGCGCTGATGCCTCAAAAAGGGACTGTCGTAAGTGAACTGACCAGCCAGCGGCACATAGTGGCTACGGGTACCGCACACCGAGAAGACATCGGCCAGGCCGCGACGCGCACCCCGATCACGGGTAGCCGCGATCTGCTCCCCATACAGCTGCAAATCCACCGCGTGCCACAGACGCCGCTCGGTCCCCCCGGCGCCGGTCCCAAATCGGTACTGCAGGCGACGCGCGCCACTGTCCGAATCTCGACTCATCACGCGGTCCTCCCCGTCGCTTGTGGCCCATCGGCCTGCCCCGCCCAGCGGCGGTCGGTGTCCCACCACGCTCACGCGGTCCTCCTCACTGCCATCGGTTGATCGGCTCGCTGCACCACCTGGGCGGCCAGCCGCTTGATCTGCTCGTAGCGCTCGGGGGTCATCCCCTGGGGCATGGACTTGGCCACACCGTCGCCGGTGCCGGTGATCAGCCCGTCGGCCTGCATGCTCTTGACGTCGAGCGTTTCGAGCAGGATCGGATCCGAGCCGAAGTCGGTGGTGCAGAAGTACGCGCGCACCGGCTTGGTCTGGCCCGGCCGACCAGGGCGTCCCATGGCCTGCTTGTGCACCGCCGGCGACCAGTCCAGTTCGCCGAACACCAACGTGTTGACCACTTCCTGCAGGCCGTCGATGCCCGCACCGGAACGCAGTGACATGATCAGCACCCGGGAGCGGCCGTCCATGAAATGGGTCAGAGACAGTTCTTTCTGCCGGTTGGTTTCGCGGCCCGTGTACATCGCCGGCCGGTGCACACGCAGCCGTTCGGCCCAGATGTCGTGAACCGCGTGATGCCAGCCGAAAAGCAGCACCCGCTGCTCGCTCTGCAGGATCAAATCGACGAAGTCGGCGACAAACGGCGCCTTGGCAATTCCGGTGTGCTGGCGCATCATCCAGTCGAACTGCCCGGCAGCAGACCACCGCTCCCGCGGGTTGGCCGACTGGTCCAAAATGAGACGTGCCAACGCCACCGCGTTGCCCTCGATCTCGTGTAGCACTTTGGGGTCCGAGGGCACCGACTGCTCGATCGGGATGATCGGGGGAATCTCGATCCCGACCTCTTCGAGCGTGCGCCGCAGTAACAATCCCTGTGATTTCAGATGCGACCGCAAGGCTGGTGGGTCATAGACCTGGGTCTTGGTGTCCAACCCGGAGGTGTGGCACCACTCCCGCGCGAACTCCTGGCGGCTGCCCAGCGCGCCCGGGCGCAGCACGTCGACAATGTTGTAGATCTCGGCGCCGTAGTTGTAGATGGGTGTGGCCGACAGCCCGACCTTGTAGGTGGCCGCGCCGGCGATCGTGGCTGCCGCCTTGTACCGGTCAGAATCTTCACGTCGCAACTCTTGAACTTCGTCGAAAATGACAGTGCGCACAACACCTTTGAGGTGGTGCTGCCACTTGGCCAGCTTCGCGTAGTTCATCACGATCAGATCGGCGGTCCGGCCGCGCCGCTGCAGGGAATGGATCGGCCCCGTCTTCACCTCGATAGAGGTCAGATCCGGATAGAACTTGGCCAGCTGACGCCGCCATTGCTTGGGCATGGCCCCGGTCAATGTCACCGCCAGCGCGGGACGTGCCTGCGGCTGCTCCAACAACGCCAGGCCGGTGAACGTCTTACCGGCACCGAGTTCGTCGGCGACGCAGACCCCTCCGGTTGCCCACACCAGGTCACGCGCTGTGCGCTGATACTCGCGCAGCGGCACCGTCGGCGACACCCAACCGGGCCCTGCGTCGACGGTGAGGGCACCACCGGAAAGAACATGTTGCACAGCACGTTCGGCGTTGCGATGCTCACCGGCCATCGACCGCAACCGACGCCGATCCTCCACCGAGGCCTTCATCGGCCACCGGTCGAGTAACCACTCCAGATCCCGCGCCACCTCCAACGTCCCCGTCAACGTGACGGTGCCCCGGGTCGTGGCGGCCACCCGCGGAAAAATCCTCTTGATCCGGATCATCACGTCTGGAGTGGCCTCCACCTCCCACACACCCGCCGGCAACCACCGGTACTGACCCACCACGCGCGCCGTCACAAGGACAACCCCGATCCAGGCAGGGCCACCACCCGCACCGGCACACCCAGAATCTCGGCCGGAATGCCCGACAGCGACGACAACCGCGGCGTAGCCACCACGAGAGCCTTCACACTGCGATCGGTGGCATAGCGCGCCAGCTGCGACAACACCGCGGACCCGCTAGCCCGCATCTTCACCTCGACCGCAACGCATCCATTGATCAGGAAATCGGGCCGGTCACGCTTGTTGAGCCGAAACTCTCGCTCGACGCGAAACCGGTTCTCGCGCAACACCTGCTCGATACCGTCCTGCAACGCGATCTCACGTGCCGCGCGGTAAACCCGGGCACCGAGGGCAGCCACGATGCGCTCAGCGATCGCCACGGCGTCCGGCTCCGTGCGCTGCGGACTACTGGGCGCGCTCACAGCGACCCTGCCCCATCTGGGTCGTCGAGCACGTCGGTGTCGGCGAGCAGCTGCGTCCACCGGGGATCCACATCCAGCATGTCGGCGTGCGCGTCGGCGGTCAGGCATTGCAGCGGGGTATCACCACGCAGGTACAGCGGGTGGCGGGGCTGGCCGTCGGCTGTCCAACCCAGCACTGCGACGCTGCCGCCGCGGCCGCGAGCGATGTTCCACAATCGGGTGGCCACGGCGGCGGCCCGATCGGGATCTGCGTTGGCGCCCCAGGCGAACACGATGACGTCATGCTCGGCGGCGGCACGGTCGAGGTGCGCATCGTTGTCCGGGCCGATCGGATCGTCCATGCCGGCGAGCTCGGCCGGGTTGGGAGTCCGGCCTGCGTTCAGGTTGAGCAACGTGACGGCGTCATAGCCAAAACCGCGCGCGAAACGGACATCACGCCGTGTTGTCGGATCATCGCGATGCTCGTCGGCATCCGACGGATTGAGCGAAACGAACATCAACGCCGGGCCCGGCCCCCATCGCCGCGACAGTTCGTAGCGGTAACGACGGTCCTCGGAGAACACCGCACTGGACACGTTGTGCGCCAGATGAAGGTCCAGGGTCAGCGTCATGACACACCTCGTTCCTCACCCACGTTGGTGCTCAGGGAAGTTCGAGTAACTGGGTGCTCATCCCAGAGGCGTCCGTCGTGGTACAACTCGCGGCCGGCGCGGTGCTTGCCCACGCGGTACATCGATGTCGGGTGGTGGTGAGGGAAGTCAGCACGTTGCGCCTCGCCGCGGCGAGGACCGTCGGGGTACTCCAGATCGCCGGGCTGGTAGATGTTCCCGTCGTCAGTCATGCACACGCCGCGGCGGAAGTCGTACTTGCCGTCGACCAGGGGCGCTAGGGGCGTCCATTCGCCCCATTGCTTGAACACAAACGGCGTCTCAGCCTTTTCGCACTGGCGCTGCAGCGACCGGGCCCACTCCGGGTGCATCGGTCGCGCGCCGCGTCCGGACTCTCCACCGACCACCACCCAGTCCAGCGCGGGCACATCCGGGCACGGCCGCCCCATATCGGTGTTGCGCCCGGTGAGCGCATTGATCTGGTACATGCCGGGCGCCCGGCCCTCCACGTCCATGTGCGTGAGATCGATTGAGCCAAGCAAGGGTTCAAGGCTGACCCCTCTGATGGCCGCGGGGGTGTCGAGTAGGACCGGTATGCGAAGTAGGGCGCGCTGCTGGTCCTCTGCGCTCACGATCAAATGCAGGTTCGGCAGCGGCCACTGAAAGTCCGCGCCCGGGTAGTCATCGCGCAGAATGTCGTGGCGGAACGCGACCTCTTCCTGGAAGGCCTCCGAGCGTAGAAGTGCGTGCATGCGGCCGTGGCGCTTCGTGAACAGCTGGAACGTGTGCCTTTCAGCCAGCAGCATGATGGTGAACACGTCGGCGATGTACGTGTCAGGCACCCCCACGTGGAACAGATCCGACATGGAATTCACAAAAATGCGGCGCGGCCGGGTCCAGCGCAACGGCTGGCCCAGCTTCTCGGCCCGCAACTGCACATCGAACCCGCGCTCGTAGTAGTGCCCTGGGGTACCACGGAACCGCTCAGCCAGCGTCTTGGCGTAGCAGCGGTCGCATCCGGGCGACACCTCGGTGCACCCGGTGACGGGGTTCCATGTGGCACCGGGCATCCCGTCGTCTCCGCGGGTCCATTCGATCTTGGTGCGGTCGCTCACGATGCCACCCCTGCGATGAGCTCGCCGTGCCGAGCGGATTCGGCGGCGATGGCCTGGCCGATCGCGTCGGTCACTGCGTGCGGCGCTTCGTGCAGCAACATGTGGCCGGCCGCGGCGATATGGCGGTGAGTCGCCCCGGGGATGGCCCCGGCCAACTCGCGCGCGTGGGCGACCGGTGTGAGTACGTCCGCGCCGCCGCTGAGCACGACCGTGCGGGCCTGGATAGTCGGCAGAACACTGCGTGCGTCGAAACGCTTCAAGCTCGGCAGGAATCCGACCGCAGTCGTCAGCGGCGTCGAATACACCGCATCAGCCATGCATGCGGTCAACGTGTCGCGCTCGGCTTCACACAAGCCGCAGACCCGGGTCACCGTGCGGCACACCGGCCGCACCAGACTGCGGACAGCTCTGTCCCCGCCACGATGTGGGGTGTGGGCGAGAACATCGGCCACGACGCCGATCAGCGGAAGGCCAAGCAACCGGCCGAGTCCGCGTTCGGCCAGCTGGCCCGCGGCGGTGGCGACCAGGACCAGCCCGTCCGGGTTGACCGGGCGCTGTCGCGCCGGCAACCGGAGGTACTCCATCAAGGCCATCGCCCCCATCGAATGACCCACCATCGTGCTCAGACCCCGCACGCCGGCGGCCTCCACCACGGCCGCGTGATCACGCCCGAGCTGCTCGATGGTGTAGGTCGACATCGGCGCCGAATCGGAACGGCCATGGCCGCGATGGTCGAAGCTCACGGTGCGCACCTGGTCGCCGAACTGGCGCTCCAACAGCTTCTTCTGCGGATCCCAACTCACCTGGCTCAAGCACAGCCCGTGATCCAGGAACACGGTGTACTCGGCATCCACGGGGCCACGCTCCTCGACAGCCAAGCCGACCCCGTCGGCAGTGCTGACCGTGTACCGGCGCACCTGTGCCTCGCCGGACTGCTGAGTCCCCAACTCCGAACCGGTCATCTCGCTCGCCCTCCCTTTGCCAATCACCAGTCGGTCAAGCGGTTTTCGCGGGAAGAGGCCGTGATCGGGCGTTGCGAGAGCCGCCACCGAAACTGCGGGCGCTGACCAGTACCGGCTTGCCCGGGACGCGGCGGTTCTTGTTGTAGAGCACCATGATGGTCGTGGCGTGCCGCACACCCGCGGTGCCGGTCAAGGTGTCACCCAACGCCGCGGTCTGTGTCTTCAACGACAGCGGCGTCACCCCCATCAACGTGTCGATGAGCCGGTGCTGATCGATGCGGCCACGCAGGTGGTGCTGAATCAGCCCAATGGCGTGGACAATCGGCGCATCGAAAGACTCCACCCGGCGGTCCCACACATTGGTGATCAGCTTGAGCGTCTCGCGCACCAGCCCGGTACCACCGCGGGCGGCCAGCTTCTCCAGCGTGGCGGTGCACCGCACATTGCCGGCCCGAGGCCCCGGATCAACCCGCAGACCCAGCTCCTCCACTACAGCCTCGATCGCCAGCACATCGGGATCGCCACTGCTCTTGCGGGCGCGCCAGTGATCCCACGTCGACGGCTGGCGGCGTTGACTGTTGAGCCGATCAAACAGCCGAGCCTCATCGGCCACGGTGAGCCCTTCATGGATGCTGGCCACCAGCACCGGTACCTCATCGCAGAGCCGCGCAGCTTCCCATCGGTGCTGACCGTCGATCACCGCGTACCGGGGATGCTCGTCGGGCCCCCGGTCGCTGACCTCGATGATCCCGGCCAGCCGTCGATCCCAGTCCGTGGCCAGGCGTCGGGCCCGACTGAGGTCGGCGGGCCGCTGGTAGGTGTGGTCGACGAACAGGTCGTCGACGTTGAGCGCGTCGATGTAGGCGCCGCGGGCCGTCGCGGCCGAGCTGGTGACGTCAACTGTGGTGGTACTCATGCCGCTTCACGTCCCTTCTGCGGCTGTCCTGGGGTGGATTCGGTTACGCGGCCCCTACGCGCATAGAGCTCGTCGCAGGAGTCGCAACGTGGCCGCGCCGGTGCGTGCCAGGCGGTCTTGCAGTCCCGGCAGATCCCCCGCCGGTAGGCCTCGTGCGCATCGGCGGGGATGCCGACACCTGGTGTCGCCGGGGCGAGTCGCGGGCGCCCGGTGATCACCACAAGTTCGGTGCTCATGCCGCGCCGTCGGCCCGGGCCTCGGAGTTGTTGCGCATCCGCGTGGCCTCGCGCATCCGCTCTTCCTTGCTGAGGGCACCCCAGACGCCCACGTCCTGCAGGCCCTTGGTCAACCCGTAGGAGCGGCACTTGGCCAGCACCGGGCAGTAGGTGCACACCGCCTTGCAGTCCTCGCGTTCCTTGAGACTGCGGGTCTGCCAGTTCAGTTCGGGAAAGTGCCCGCAGGCTCCCTCGCTGAAGAAGTCCTCGAGCTCGACCGCGTCCGGCAGCGGGTCAGGGCAGGGCAGGGACAGGTAGCGGCCGACCGTGCGGTAGCTGACCCGCAGATGATCGGCGATCACATCGAGTGGTTGGCCCCGTTCGGCCATTTTGTGGGCGGTGATCCGGTGGTTGATCCACCGTGTATTACGGTCCCACTTCGAAACGGATTGTTCGACAACGGCGTTCATGCTTGTTTCCTCACAACGGTCGTGTCCCGCAGCCGCTGATAGTCGTCAGCGATTCCTGCAATGCCGAGCCGGTCCAGAGCGTCGGGTACGTCACCGGCAGTGATCGCGGCGCGCGGCTCCCCATCTGTGGGCTTGGCGGTGATTCCCAACCGCGTCATCACCGCGGTCAGCGTCAGCATCATCGGCGCGCTCGGGCACGCCACTCTCATTCCGTGCCTGGTGAAGGTGCCGGCGGCGTGTACCGCGCCGCGGCTGATCCCCAGGGCGGCGTTCAGTCCTTGACCGAATACCCAGCGGCCCTCACGGAAGCCGTATCGGCCCAATACGATCTGCGGATTGGTGATATCAACAACGCCACCGTCACCGCCGACTTCAACCAAATCAACGTCCTTGTGGGACAAGACCTCGGTTAGCCAGAGCGCGGTCGGACCATGCTGGAACACGATCCGCATCTGGTTACCGCGGCGCACCACGGTGGGGGTGAACGCCAGCAGGGCCGCGATGTGCCGGGCCCGCACCTCAGAGTCCTCAGCGACGGCGCACAAGTGCAACCGCGCCGAGCTGGTAACCGAAGTGAACCCCACCGCACGGGGCTGCCGGCGCCGATCTGCCGTGGTCTTGGCGGCGATCATGCCGACACCCCTAAGACGGTCTCGTCGACCACCGCGGTGACACCGGCGAGGTGCCCAAGCCGCTGCATCGCATCGGCCCAAGCCTTCTTTTCCGTCCGCTGCGGCACCCAGACCCCGGCGTACATTCCGGCCTGGTATTGATCGGCGACCGCTTCGGCCGCGCAGTCGCGGCGCACCGGGCAGCGCTGGCACATCTGCTCCAGATGCCTCAGCACAGTGCGGGCTGGCTTACGGTCCGGGGTCCAGATCTCCGGCGCGTCAGGAGTTTCCACGACACACACTCCCCGCGACTTCCAGTCCAACCCGGCCGCCGCGCTCATCGGACCGACACCACCATCGGTGCAGAGGCACTGGTGATCTCGGCGATGAACCGCACCGATACCGCCCCAACACGAGCAGCCAACTCGCGGGCCGGGTCGTCGAAACGAATCGCCGACCACAACGCGTCGTACTCGCGCCTGAGGAAACCGAAACCCTCGTGGCTCGACGACAACAGCCGACCCTGCGGCCCGACCACTGAACGCAGCGCGTGCACCTCGGCGGCCGCGGTGCGCCCGCGATCACGCGCTGCGCCGGTGTGCTCGTAGAGATCAGCGATGAACCGCACGGCCATCGCGCCGACCTGGGCAGCCTCAGCGCGCGCGAGCCCGATGCGATTTCCTCGAACCTCGTCCCACAGCTCGTCGATCTCCTCACCCAGGACCATGACGCCCTCTTCCGGCGAACGCCAGATGTGCGGGTACTCGGTCAGGCTGCGCTGCAACTCGTCGTGGATCGCGAGCTCGGCGTGCCGATACGAGGCCTCGGGGTCACCGGCGGTGCAGGCCGCGGCGATCAGATGCGGAGTCCTCATGCCGGCACCACCCAAGGGTGGATCCCGAAGATGCGGCAGCATTCGCTGCAGGCCTCGTCACCGGGGATGCACGCCGACCCGCAGATGATGCAGGCGCCGGTGCATGCCTGGCAGGCCATCTGACCTTCGACGCGCACGGGCTCCACCGGCTGCTTGCCGCACATCGGGCAATCAGCCAGAAGTGAACGCTTGGAGCTAACAGCAGCCGAATCGCTGATGCTGGACTGCCCTGCCCCGCTTCGAACCGGATTGGCGCAGGTCAGCACCGTCGAATGAACGTTAAGGGCCGGAACACTTGATTCCGTTGAGGCGTAGCCTCTACCCTGAGATTGACCGAGCAAAGTCATCTCCTCTTGATTGGGGAGACCCCGGACGCGAAGTTCCCGCTTCTCGTCCAAACCCTTTGAGAGCGCCCCCTTCGCGGGGGCTTCTCTGCTTTCTAGGGCAGGGTCACCGCTATGAAAATGTCTTGATCCGGACCGCCCGGTGGCGGCCGCTGTTCAAAGCGGCAGGCCTATCACCACCTCGCGAAACCTGTGAACGCAAGCCATGATCAGCTCACCCGGCCCTGTCCGGCCGTGGTGTTACCGATGACCCGCCCGGCGACGCGACGCTGGGTTTTCCCCAGCCGCGCAAGATGATTCGCCAACGCAGAGGCCTCAGTCCCGTCGTCGGCCATGTCGCCCGGGTAGATCACCATGTCCATCCCGCCGTCAGCGTTGGGGATCTCGGCGATGAACCCGCCGCGCGCAACCGCGTCGCCGCAGGCATCGAGCTTCCAGCCGTGACGCTTGAGAACCAACGCCCACCAGTACGCCATACGCACTGCGCGGTCGGGCTGGATCCCCAGGTCGGGCAGGAGGTCAGTGCGGCGAAGTACCGCGGCCGGCGCCAGGACCAGCCCGAGGCGGTCGATCAGGTCGATGACCGAGCGAAGTTCGGCGGTCCAACCAAGCGACCCCAGGCGCCAGATCGCCTCAGCGATCAACGTCGGAAGGTCGTGCGGCATGTCGCACTTGTTGTCGTGGCGGCGCTGCACCGTGACCACCTGGTAAGAGGCCAGCCGCACTCCCACCGTGGCGGTCTTAGTGTCGGCGTCGAAATCAAGGTTGACGAGAATGTCTCCGCGGCTGCGTAGTTCACGTGCCCACCAGTACAACGGCCGGATCCCCTTGACCGGCTGCGCGTGAGCGGGAACGGCGGCGATGGCATCGAAGCGCGGTGCATATCCGGCCAGCTCAGGCATCCGGGGCATCGGGCGATGTGGCAATACGTGAGGCAACTTCACCGAATCCCTCCTCATCATGCGGTCCTGCCGATGACCATACTCTAGACTAAGACAACTGGATATGACAGCTGCATTGACAGATTTTTGGAGACTTCGGTGAACCTGTCTGACTATGGATCGACTCGCAGGCCGCGCATGACCCGCCGTGTCCTGCGCGGATTCAACGCGCAAGCCTTCGCCGACGCTCGACGCCGGCGTGATATCAGCGTCGCCGACCTCTCCCGGATGTCTGACGTCGGCCAATCCACCATTCACGCCTGGGAAAAAGGCACATTCACCCCGCAGGTCGACCTGCTGGCCCGCGTGATGGGAATCCTCGAAACCCCCATCGAGCAGGTGGTAGATATCGCTGCTGATGAGCGGTACCCCGGAGACTGGCGTGTGGTCAGGGGAATGATGCAGCCCGAGCTGGCCGCCGCCGCCGGCATCGCGACCACCACTCTGCGCGGCATCGAGCGGGCCGACGTCTCGCTCACTGATGCCAATGCCGAGAAGCTCGCCGGTCTGCTCGACATCACCGTCGACGAATACCGAGCCGCCTACCAGCGCTGCCGGCAGCGCCCGCCCGGAACCTCCGCGTGACGACTGCTGGAACTTCAGCAAACTAGTTGGCCCATGAGGCGGCAGGACGGGGCGAAAGCCACGGCGCGCACAGACCGTCGCAATTGCTAGTGTCGTGACCTTAAAAGGCCAGTTGACGTCTGTATTCACCTCCGTGGCACCTTTCTTGATGACGAACGCTATGCCCTCACGGGCGAGGGTCTGTACACCAAAATTCCAACAGTCGAGCAAGGGAAAGTCACGAAAGTAGGCAGAGGAAAAAACGACAACCCGCCGATAACGATTTGATAACGTTTGCTTCGTGACCCTGCTGCCGCGTGCTGGCGGCAAGCCGAACGGTCACCGTGTCGGCCACAGCGGTCATGCTGAAGGTCTGAACGGCGAACGACCTTAGCCGTGGGTAGCCCGGTCAAGCAGAGCGCGGCGGCCCGGAGTGTGCCTACCCGTAGCTCATGTCCGCCTTGACGATCACTGCCCAGCGTAAGCGGCGCATGTCGGCGACTTCCCTTGCGTAGCAGACGGAATGATGGCGCCAACGACGTCCTGATCGGCAACGCGACGGTGTTCGGTAGCGGCGACCACATATCACACCTTCGATACGTGGGCGGCTACGACGAACAGGGAGAGCGAGCTGAAAAATGGGCCGACCATGAGGTCGTCGATCCACTTGCGAGCGCCGGCCGCCGGCAAGGCGCCGCAGGCAACCGCATGCTTGCAGACATCTCGGAAGCCGAGAACCTGGTCAGCCTCCACTGCGTCGGTCCACTGCGCCGTAACAGGAACGATCGTGTCGACGCTGAATCCCGCCGTGCCAAGCATTCTCGGCAGGGCCCGGCCGACCGTGGCGTTGCGGATGACTCGGTCGACGACATGGCGGGTGTAGGAGTCGCTGAACGCAACGTCGGGGTGATCGATGACGAGGGTGGCCCAGTCGGGCTCAACGCAGACGATCAGCCCTTCGGAATGCAACGTGCGAGCAGCTTCAGAAAGGACGGTGGCCGGCGACTCCACGTGCTGCAGCACCCGGTCGATGTGGATTCGGTCCACACTGTCGGCTGCCAGCGGTAGTCGGTGAATGTCGGCCGTCGTGACCGACACCATCGGAAGATGGCTTGCGCGCTGTTCGGCGTGGCCTAGCAGGTTCTGGTCGTGGTCAATGCCGATGACTTTCCCGGTAGGGCCGACTGCGTGGGCATATCCGGGTAGATCGACTCCGGCGCCGCACCCGAGATCGACGACGACCGTTCCGGGCTCGATCTTGAGCAAGGACTTCGCAAATGACTTATAGCCCTTCCCGGTTGGCGAGTCGGCTATGTTTCGCAGGTAGTCACTGGGTGCTGCCACGTCCAGCCATCGCCGGTACTGCGGTTCGCTCGTCTTCGTCATCGTGTGCCTTTCGTCAGAGAGGGAATGGTGGCCCTCTTTTTCAGCACACGAGGAGTGTTCGCGGGCTAGATGGAGTGCTTCGTCGGTCGCGCCCGGCGCGGTGCGCGCGAGGATAAGCGCGGCTGGCCCAGATCGCTCAGTCGGCGGGTGCATCGTTGGCGCCCTCCCGCTCGGAAGTGGCTGGACCATCTGATGTTTGGACGAGGTGTTTATGGAAGAAGGTGAACGTCCGCTGCCAGGCATCCTCGGCTTCGGGCTGCGAATAGGAAAAGCCGGCCAGCGTCTCGATGATGGTGAATGGCGCCGGGATGCCCGACTTGTTCATGAAGCTGTGTCCGGCGTGCGGGTATTCCTTGATGTCGCGATCGACGGAGCCTTTGGCGAGGGCGGAGTCTAATGCGCTCGCCGAGCCCTGTTTGACGATGCGGTCTTTGGCGCCGTAGCTGGCCACGACCGGGCACGAACGTGCAAGTGCGTCAATGCTCTTGGGTGCTAGGCCGTACTGGGCCGCCGCCACGTCGAAAAGTCCTCGTGGTGACAGCTGAAGCACGAAGCCGGCGCCCATGCAGAATCCGAGCAGCCCGATTCGGCCGGTGCACCGTGGGTCGCCGACCAGGTACTCGCGCGCGGCCGTGATGTCGTCGTAGGCGTCGCCAGTTTCTGCGAAGTGGGCCCGAATGGTGGCGATCATGCACCTGGGTTTGAAACCTCGTCCATAGAGGTGAGGCGTCAGGGTGAGATAGCCCTCGCTGGCGAGGCGATCGCTGATGCGCCGCAGATCCGCCGTCATCCCCTGTACATCCTGGATGACCACCACGCCAGGCCAGGGTCCATCACCTGTGGGTATTGCCAGATACCCAGGCAGAGCGCCCGCCGGGGTCATGTAGGTGATGTTCGGCATTGCGTCGTCCCGTCTGCTCGGTGTGTAACTCAGCCCTCGGGGCGAGCGGGCCGAGTCGTATCCCGCGGTTTCGCTCGATCTGCCCAATCCTCGGACACCAAAGCCGCGATGTTCTCCGACTGTAGAACATACTACTCCACTAGGAGAAGTCTACTCGCGTGTTGTATTATCGCCCGCTATGGAAGGCTCGGTTTTCCTCCAGCAACCGGCCCCGGTCGAGTTGTCTACGGCAGACCGAATTCGCGATGCCGCGATCCATTGCTTTGCCACACAAGGCATCAGCGCAACCACCATGCGCGCCATCACTCAAGCCGCCGGAGTGGCACACGGCCTGCCGCAACACCACTTCGGCAACAAAGCCGGGCTTATCGCGGCCATCGACGACCACGTGCTGCGCGTCTTCAGTGAAGCCCTCGAATCCAACCCACTACCAGTGCCAACAGAGCCGACCGACGACTTCAGATCCCTAGGCGGCCGCTTCTCCAAGCTCATCCATGATCACCCCGACATTGTCGACTACGTGGGCCGCGCACTCGGCGAGGGGAACAACATTGGCGCCGTGATCTTCGACGGGCTGCTCAAGATCAGCATCAGGCAACGCGATACCTTCGCCGCAGCGGGGCTCACCAGGGATGACATCGATCCGGAGTGGGCCGCGCTGAATCCGTTGATCCTGCGCCTGGGCGCGATCATGCTGCGTTCCCACATCGCCCGTCACGTCGACGGCGCGTTCACGACAACCGTCGAGCTGCAGCGGTGGGACGCCAGTGTCACCGCGCTGATCCGTCACGGCCAGTTCACGTCTGACCCCGCCGAGCTCAACAGTTAGCGGTGTGCGACGCGGGCTGGTATCGGCCCCGCGGGCACCATTGTGAACGGGACCGCCAGCGGGAAATCGTCCTCCAACGAGGACAGCTTCACGCGCCGGACAATCGAGGCCAGTGCCAGCGTCGCCTCCAGCATGGCGAAGTGATCGCCGATGCAGGACCGGGGCCCACCACCGAAAGGCACGTACTGCCACCGGTCCCGCGCCTTCATGTGCTCCGGGGTAAAGCGTTCAGGATCGAACCGCAGCGGATCCTCCCACAGGGTCGGGTCACGCTGGACCGACATCCGGCCGAACACCAGCATGGTCCCCGCCTCAACCCGATACCCGGCGATCTCCACATCCTCGATCGCCATCCGCGTCCCGGTCGGCCCGGGCGGGCACAGCCTCAAGGCCTCCCGAAGCACCTGCACGGTGTACCCGAGCTGCTCGACGTCGCCCGGCGTCAGTAACCGCTCACCGATCTGGGCGACCTCGGCGGCCACCCGCTCCTGCACTTGCGGATTGCGTCCCAACTGCCACAACGCATAGGTCAGCGTCGTAGCCGTGGTGTCATGGCCGGCGAACAGGAAGATCACGAGCTCGTCGCGGATCTCGTCATCAGTCAACGGCTGCCCGGTCTCGGGGTCACGCGCCGCGATCAGCGCCTGCACCAGCGGGGCGTCCAGGTCCGGATCCGCACGGCACGCCCGCACGATCTCAGCGGCCAGCCCCCGAATCGTCGCTGCAGCCTCCTGGGATCGCCGCCGCGCCGGCGTTGGCAACCACGCTGGCGTACGCAGAGGTTTCAGGGCCCGCCGTACCGCGTAACTGGTCGCGACCCGCAGCGGCTCGGCCACCACATCGGCCTGCTCGTCCAGATCCAGACCCAGCACCGAGCGACCCAACGCACGCATCGTCAGCTGACGCGCTTCGGCGTCCAGGCTGATCTGCGCGCCGTCGGCCCAGCCCGACACCACCATCTCTGTGGCCTCGGCCATATGGGCGCCGAAAGATTCCACCCGCTTCTTCGTGAACACCGGCTGCAGTGTGCGCCGACGCGGTAGCCATTCCTGGTGCGGCAACACAAATAAATTTCCGCCAAGCAAACGCCGAAGCTCTCGCCCCACTGCGCTCGTCTTGTCGATCGAGCCGTCACGTGCACCCACGATGTCGCGGATACCTTGAGGTGAGGTGGCTAAAACGATCGGCGGCATCAGCCACCGCGGGCCAAGGCTGAACCGGGTGACCGGTCCGCCGGCATCCCGCAGGATGTCGGTGCCGGTGTGAAAGTTCCGCAAAGCGTCACGTTTTTGCTTGTACGGCAACGGGTTAATCGGAGCCAGCGGAAGATCCGCGACAGTTTGCTTATGCGCAGTCTCAGTCACGCGCACACCTCCCAGCGTCGGACATAGTCTACGGACTGAGGCCCTCGGCGCCCCGGTGCCGAATCAGCGAAGGAACAGCATGCAGACCGCTTACACCGCACGAGTTCTCGACCCGACCAACCCTGCCGACAACGCCCTGCTCGACGAGCTCCGCGCTGACCCCGACATCGACTTCCTCGACGATCACGACGCCCAGCTGGAAAGCCTGCGCGCACTTCGCCCGGCACCCGCTGAGGAGCTGCTGCGCGAAGGGCAGCGATGGGCCTACTACCCGTGGCGGCGCGCCGTCGTCGCCGTGCTCGGCCCCCGCGGATTCCAGGCACTGCGACTGGACCGCAACCGCAACAACATCACCGCCGCAGAGCAAACCACCCTCAGCACCCTGACAGTAGGTGTGGCCGGGCTGAGTGTGGGCCATGTCATCGCCCACACGCTGGCCGCCCAAGGACTGTGCGGCAAACTGCGCCTGGCCGACTTCGACCATCTCGAACTGTCCAATCTCAACCGGGTGCCGGCCACCGTCTTCGACCTCGGGATCAACAAGGCCGTCGTCGCTGCCCGCCGAATCGCTGAACTCGACCCCTACCTGCCTGTCGAGGTGGTCGACACCGGCCTCAACGCCGAAACCCTCGACGACTTCGTCAACGGCCTCGACATCGCGGTCGAGGAATGCGATTCCCTCGACATCAAGGCCCTGCTGCGCATAGCTGCCCGCGACCTGCAGATCCCCGTGCTCATGGCCACCAGCGACCGCGGCATCGTCGACGTCGAACGCTTCGATCAAGAACCTGAGCGCCCCATCCTGCACGGACTGCTCGGCGACCTCGACATCGGACTTCTGCCCGGCATGACCAGCCGCGAGAAGATCCCCCACGTGCTGCGCCATCTGGAAGCCGAACGCCTGTCCCCTCGCACCGCAGCCTCCCTCATCGAGATCGACCGATCCCTTTCCACCTGGCCGCAGCTGGCCTCAGACGTCATCATCGGCGCTGCCGCGATCGCCGAAGCTGTCCGCAGAATCGGGCTCGGCGAACAACTCCGATCCGGCCGCAGCCGCATAGACGTCAACTGGGCCCTGGGCCAGATCCACGAACCCGACATGGCACATCGCTACGAACCGACCACCGACGAGCCGAACACCCCGCAGGCCCTCGACGGCGGCCCACTCGAACATCTCGCCACAGCCGCCATGCGCGCCCCCTCCGGAGGTAACACTCAGCCCTGGCAGATCGCTCTCACCGAAGACTCCATCACGGTCGGTATCGACCCCAACCACACCTCGACCATGGACCTCAAGTTCCGCGGCAGCGCCGTCGCCCTGGGCGCAGCACTGCTCAACATCAAGATCGCAGCCGCCGAACACCACGTGCTCGGCCCCGTCACCGTTACCGCCGCCGGCAGCGCGCCGCTGCAGGCCACCATGCGCATCACCGACGACGGCAACGACCCCGCACTCGCACAGCTCTACCAGTCCATGCTGGCCCGCGAATCCAACCGCCACCACGGAACCCCCAAGCCGCTCGACGACGCCACCATCACAGCGCTCACCGACGCGGCCGAACAGCACGGCGCACGCCTGCACCTGCTCACCCAACGAGATGACATCGCCCAAGCGGCCACCATCCTCGCCGCGGCCGACCGCGTACGGTTTCTCACCCCGCGCCTACATCAAGAGATGATTTCCGAACTGCGCTGGCCAGGCGACCCGGACCCCGACACGGGAATCGACGTGCGCAGCCTCGAATTCGATCCCGGCGAGATGGCGGTCCTCGACGTCCTGCGCCGCCCCGACGTCATGGAGCAGCTCGCCGAATGGGACGCCGGATCCGCACTCGGCGACGACATGCGAGACCGCGTCCTGGCCAGCTCAGCTCTGGTCGTCGTCACCGTAACTGGCAACGACCTGCGCGCCTACGCCACGGGCGGATCGGCAGTCGAAGCTGTGTGGATTGCGGCCCAGCAGCAAGGCTTCGGAGTCCAGCCGGTGTCCCCTGTCTTCCTTTACGCACAGACCGCCACCGAACTCGAGGAGCTTTCAGCACCCTTCGCAACCGAATTGGCCGAATTGCAAAGCGAATTCAACGCTCTGACGGACCTGCGACCCGGCGACTCCATCGCATTGATCCTGCGACTGGCCGTCGCGCCACCAGCGTCGCTACCAAGCCGACGCAACATCAGCCGGGTACGTAGTGCAACGACGACACACCACCCGCTCTCGAAGGGGCCTTGGTGACAAACGCACCGCTGAGCAGCGCAACCAGGTATTCGCGCGATTGCACCGCATCACGACAAGGTCGCCGAATAATGGGGTGGCGAGGCCCTGCGTAAACGCGAGTACGTGGCAAAGGCGTCTCCATGACCCCTCTAATCCATTTGGGTGAGAGACGACCTGCGCAGGGTCTCGCCCGCGAGCAACAAGCTGCGGGGCTGGATGGACAGGTGCGGGCATGTCATCAGACCTGATCCGGCCATTGAAGCCGTTCCTAGGCTGGCCTGCCAGTTGGATGCACCCGGGAACCTCCACCGCATCCTGTAGAACGATGCGTGCCATACTGTATTAGCAGATGTCATCACCGCTGATGACACATAGTCTCTACAGCCATGGAAGACGGAACGTCTTGCAGTGATGAAGATCAGGTCCGCAACGCCGCGCTCCATGCAGCGCGGCGAATCGCCAGCAACCGCATCATGAATCGTCTCGCCGCGGCCGGCATGACACTGCCAGGCGACGCCGAAGACATCACCGCAGTGATGCTCGCGGCAGATCCCGCCGACCCCCAGTGGGGCGCACTGTCGGCATACCGACTCGACTGGTCGCTAAATGTGCTCTCCCTCATCTCCAACGCCCTCGTCGAACGGCGCCGCCAACGCATCCGCACACCCGACGTCGACGCGGTAGCAGCCGCCATCAACGCCGGCGCAACGTGGAAACAGATCGGCGAGGCCGTCGGCTCGACGCCCGCAGTCGCCCACGGCCGATACCGCCAGCGCCTCTGACCGCGCAGCGATATGACAACGGGAAAGGAAGCAATGCATCCAGGAACACCGACTTCGGTTCCGGTTCCACTGCTGGTGTACGCGGTCGGCAACCGCGCCGCCGCCGAACTCCACCCGTTGCCGGCAAGCATGGTCAGGCTGCATCGCAGTGCCGCGGAGGCCGATCTCGCCGAGCTAGATGACCAACACGCGGTCCTCATCGAGCAGAGGATTCTGCCGTGGGATCCCGCAAGCGGCGAGCCACACACAGCCCTGTACGAGTACACCGTGGGCTACAGCGACGGCGAGCACTACACCCCCTGGGGGCAGTCAATTTCCACCGATCGGTCGGCCATCGAAATCGAGCTGACCGCCGTGCAGACAGCCATTGCCGAGTCCGCCAGCGACGGGTCGTTCGACGTGCTCATGCTCGAACGTCCTATTTTCCCGTGGTATCTCGCCCGCCCAAGGGCCATGCCGCTGAGCTGATTGATGCTGCGTGAGTACCTCACTCGGAAGCCGATCGCCCCGCTGCGCTGCAGCGATGAGGCACTTTGCTCGTGCAGGCGCGGAGTGCCGATCTGGCGGCTTTAGGCCGCAGCTTTGTGCGCAGTGACGAGCAACGCGGGTAGATAGGTGAGGCCGTCCTCGTCGGTGCGGAAGTTGTGTTCGGGAAGACCGGGAATATCGGGAAGCCGCACCGCGACGTGGGACGGTTCGACGACGTCGATGTCCCAGTACTTGGCGACGGCATCGCGTATCTCGTTGTCTGTCACCAGATTTGGCACAGGGCACGGCGAATCGGCTGGTAGCGCATCGGTGGTGAACACCAAGAGGTAGAGGCGGCCGCCCGGGTTGGTGGCCGCGTAGATGCCGCGCAGGTAATCGTCACGCGCGTCGAGCGGCAGCGAGTGGAACAAAGTGCAGTCGATGATGGTGTTGAACTGCGGTCCATCCAAGCCGAGCGCAGCGAGGTTGCGGGCATCGCCTTGAATGAACCGGACGTCGAGGTCGCCTTCGGCGGCCCGCTCCGTGGCGTGGTCGATGGCCGCGGTGGAAATGTCAACACCAATAGCGGCATAGCCTGCTTCGGCCAGAGCCAGTGTCAGATCGCCGATGCCGCAACCGGCATCGAGGACCGGCGCTTGGATCTGCCCAGCGGTGATGAGGCTGGCGATTACCGGTTGGGGCGCGCCGATATTCCACGGGGGCGGTCCGGAGAAGATGTGACCCTGGTAGGCGGCGTCCCAGTCCATGACATCTGACATGGACAGAGCGTAGCGGGCCGGGCACCGGCGCCGCTGTGGTTGTTGGTGTCGGCTCTGATTCCGATCTCGGCGAGATCATGGTCGGCGACCGGATCCGCGACGACTAGCGGTGAACCGTCCGCGAAGAACCGGCCCAGACAAAGGCATCGATCGTCGTGTCGCAATGCGGCGTTACGGTCGGGCAATGCAGGACATTTCAGTGCCGGCACAGCCACACCACCCGGTGTGGCTGATCATCACCCACGCCGCGTCCGCAATGATCCTCGGCCTGTGCGCCGCACTTCCCGTCGCCGCGGCCACCCATGTGCTGACGTGGGCCGCGATCTGCGTCACCCGCGGCTGCCACGCACCGACCGGCTTCGAGTCCCTGGTGCCCGTCGTGGCCATCACCACCTGGGCAACCGCCGCAGGGCTCGTCGGCGCGTACTACACCCGCACCCTGCTGAAGACCAACGACCACTCCCACACGCCCGCCACCACCCCGAGAGGGATCTGCCCATGACCACCACTGGTACCGAAGAAAGCCGCGGCTTGTACAGCAAATACACCGTCACCAAGGCCGACGGAACCCCGGTCCCCGGGCCGCTGTTCATCTTGAACTACGGCAAAGACCCCCACGCCCGTTTCGCGCTGGCCGCCTACGCCGACGCATGCCAGGCCACACACCCGGTGCTCGCCATCGACCTCCGTGCAGCATTGGCTAGATTCCGCATGTCCGCCATCCCTACGGAGCATCAACCCGCCAACCCCGACGTTTGGCGCGCACGTTTCGCCGGCCACATCGAAGGCGGCATTGACGCGGCCGAACTTGTCGGCAACGAGCTCGATACAGCACGAGGATTCGACCGCGAACTCACCCGTGCGTTCGCCGTCTACCTCAACAGCACCGCCACCGACCGCCGACGGCAATTCCTGATCCAGATCAACGCGATTGCTGCCCGCGCCTACACCTTCTATGTCCAGCTCGACCGCCCGGAGCTGCGTGTGCCGATCGAGAGCATTCTCTTCGATCTCGGAGGCCTCGCTGACGTCTTGACTCGCAGCAGCATCTGAGCGACCGGCGACGTCATCACACCGAACCTGGAGGGAACCCCGCGTATGAAACGCAGCCACCTGAGCCTGATGGTGACCGCTGCCGCGGCGATCGCCGCCGCGATCACACTGGGCGGCCCCGATGACCACATCGGTAACGCAGAACCGCCGGCCCCGGCCGCTGCAGGCAACGTCGCCGATCTGCTGGCCCAGGTCACGGTCGTCGACGACATTCCCGAAGTCGACGGTTACCAACGTAGCTGCGGTAAAGGCAAGGGCTGCGTGTTCGGCCCCGCGTGGAACGACCCCCTCGACCGTTCAGGCTGCGACACCCGTAACCGATTGTTACGCAACGTATTACAAGATATCGAATTCAAGCCGGGAACGAAGGAGTGCAAGGTCGTCGCGGGACGTTTGGATCCCGATCCGTACACCGGCCAGGTCGTCGACCTCAAACATGTGGCCATCGATCATCTGGTGCCCCTCAAGGCCGCGTGGAATGCCGGTGCCTCCCACTGGGATCCACAACAGCGTCGCATCTTCGCCAACGACATGACTGAACTCATCGCCGTATCCAGCTCGGCCAACAGCAGCAAGGGTGACTCCACGTTGTCCGAATGGCTTCCCGAAGCCGGGAAATGCCCATATGTGGTCCGCTACTTGACCGTCACCGTCAAATACCACTTGCCGATCACCGTGAAAGACCACGCCGCCGCAGTCATGGCCTGCTCGGCCGATCCATCAACGAAGGGCGCGAACTGATGCGCGACTACAAATCCCTCCTGATGTGTGGCCTCTTGCTGATGCTGCTCACGGGCATGCTGCCCATGTTCATGCAATCGGCCAGCACCATCGGCAAATCCTTCACCGACGACCCCAGCAGCTCGACACCGATCAAAACCCCGCCGCCGGCTGCCCCGGCCGCGACGGCCGACCCGGCCACTGACTGGTCGGCTGTCGTCCTGGTGGCGATCATCGCCGTCGCGGTCCTCACCGTCGCCGTTCTGATGTTCTTCGCGTGGCGGCATCTGACCAAGCGCAGCGCTGATAAGCGTGAGCAGCAGGCCCGCCGCAACGACCAGATCGAAATGTGGCAGCGGGGCCTCGACGCGATGGCCGAAACCCAGGAAGCTCTCATGGAATTCGAGACCGACCCCGAATCGGTTTACTTCACGCGCCGCCTCCTGGCCGACGTCAACGAAGCAGCCACCGCGGCCTTCTACACGGCCCTTGGCAACGCACAAACCCTGCGCACCGACACCGTTCCCACCGACCCTGACCTGATCACCGCGTTCGTCGACGCGGCCAACGCCGCGCGCCGAGCGTTCGACGTCGCAGACGACAACGCCCGCAACAAGGCGCGTCGCGGCATCAGCCACAACGGCCACAAACTCTCTCGCGAAGAGCGCCGCAAGATCGACCAGGCTCAAAAGCTGATGCGACAGGCCAACGATCCCGCCCTCACCGAGGCCCACGCACGTAACGCTCTCACCAAGGCCCTGGACCTGCTCGACGAGGCCGGCGCGGTTGTCCCCGAACGCCTGACCGCCAGCGTCGCCAAGAGCATCGAGACCATCCACCGCAAAGCGCTCACCAGCTGACCACAGCGACCTATCCAAGAGGGGGAACACGCAGATGCTTCGAGCAGCACACGCCAGCCACACTGGTGACCTCTACCTGGTCGACATCGAGCCCCCGCACGGCATCGTCGAACTTGTCCGCGATACCAGTCTGGAGACATGCACCGCCGAAGACCGGATCGTCTTCTGGTTCACTCGCAGCACCAACCGAGCATTCATGCTGCATAACGCCATGGCAACCGAATTGTTGCTGGTCACAACACGATTCACCGCACGTGATGTCCCCATCCTGCGTGGCAACATCGTCATCACGGGGCGTGACGGCACAGGCAACCCTGCCGCGCTCAACAACCACCAACTCCAGCGGCTCACCCACAGCATGCTCAGCAATCGCGAAAAGCGGATCCTGACCCGCCGCTTCACCTGCGATCTACGCATACAGCGGCGCCAGTCCATCGCAGAGCAGGCGGCGGCGCTACGCGGCGCCCAACAGCCCTGGGCAGGGCAGTGACTCTGCACCGGAGCGTATGGGAGGCAGCGCACCGAGGCGTCTGGTTGTCAGCACGCATCGCTCACCCTACGGAGCGAGACGACGCACATCAGCTAGGGCAGCGGTGAGGTTGGCGACAAGCTCCTCAGTAGCAGCCACGGTCAAAGGTTCATCGGCATCGACGTTGATCGTCAGGTCATACACCGTGCCGTCGGCCCGCTGAAATCCCGCGAGCTGCACCGCCGCGTGCTCGCCGCGCGGCACCGCCGCGAAGTACCGAAACATGGTTCCATCGCTGGATTCCCAGGGATCGATCCGAACGGCATCAACGGGCAGCAGAACGTGAGGATCGTCAGTAGTGGCCACGAAAATGCAACCTACCGCTATGCCACCCCACCGCTCGCACCAGTTATTCCGTCCGGTGGTCCTGAGGTGCACCACCGCTGGGCACCGAAATGTCGAACGAGCCCTCGTCGCCGTAGTCGGTTTCGTCCAAATCCCATTCTTGCCCGTTCAGGTCGCGCACCGTGTCATGCCGGCACTCCGGGCACCGGAACGCTGAGATGAGCCCAACGAGTTGGCGGCCACGCTGCAATCGTGCTCGCCCGATCGCCCGCGGCGCTGTCGACGGGTCCGTCCAGATCCGTCCCGTACAGAACAGACGTGACCGCGTACTGCCGCACTTATCGCACCGTGACGGCTTCTTCGGCGGAGGGCAAATGAACATCCGCCCGGTGTCATCCCATTCGCCCCACTGCACCGGCAGCCCGTCCCAGCGCGGTGGCAGATCATGCTCACGCGGCCACAACTCAAACCCGAGCTGTTCCCCCGCGTCGGACATGGCGTCCCACTCCTTGGCGGTGTCCGCGATCGCCACGCCGTGGGCCCGCCCGGTATTCGCCATGGGGATCATGATGCCTGCAATGTGCGACACGACCTACGACTCTCACCGGCCGTCCGCGACCTCGGTCTCGCCAGAAAATTTGGGTATGACGCGGAAGCCGATTTTGGCCAAACCGGCGGTTACGTTCAACTGCATGACTAATCAATCCACGCCAGCAGTGCGCACCTCGACGGTCATCCCGGCACCGCCGGGACTGTCCATCATCTACAACAGCGGCGGGGCGAAACCCATCGTCGCCCTTCACATCACCACCACCGGTCCGACCATCCCCGAAGTCACAGCGCTTTACCTCGACCGCGACGGGTCGGTGAAACCGATCACCAACGACCAAGACGTCCAGATGGCAGCGTGGGGTGGCCGCGGGAGCGTCGTGCACGACAACCAAGGTGACTTTTACAACTAACCGCACCATCCGGCGTAGCGTCGATAGAAGGTTGCCTCCCGGCACTGTCCTGCATCCCCTCAAGCGTGCCTGGGGGCAACCTCACCTGGATGGTCTGCCACGAACAAATCCGGCTGCGTCGCATAGACCATCGCTTCCAACTCGGAATAGCCAAGATCGCGCGCAGCGGCATAGATCGCCGCATAGGTCGGTTCAGCTGATATCGGATCCATGCGTGCCTCTCTCACCGTCGCCCGGTTTTTGCAGTATCAACCCGCGGCCGGACATGGTGGCCGATTCCCAGGCGCGGTGCGGTGACCAGCACCGAAACGGTGATCGCTAGGCCGTGTCCAACCTGGGCGGCATCATCTCGGCCATGCAGGTAACCGTCGGAGACTGGTGGACCATGGACGACCGGGGCCGCGGCATCGCCCACCGCGTCGCAGCGGTCATCCCTGACCTCGTAGACCGCAACGAGTTCGTCAATTACGACTACTCGCAGTGGATTCCGCTGTGTGCCTGTGACCCCGCGGCCGAGACGCCGCGAACAGAGTCGGCCACCATGTTCTCCACCTTCGCCCCGGGTACTGACCGCCCCCGCTGCTCACGATGCGAAGTCATGTCACCAGTCCTGGACCGTTGGCTCATGCGCACCGAGGCAGCTCGATGATCACCAGCACGCGGTGTTTCGAGGCTCGCTGCGACGAATGCGACGCCAGCTTCGGTGGGGAAGACATCGCCGCCATCCACTACTGCGATGCCGCAACCCTGGAACGCGACCTCGAAACACAGGGCTGGGCAGTCACCGGCAACCGCGTGCTGTGCCCGTCATGCCAACACCACATCGCGTGCACGTTGATCGGCCACCATTGGAAGCCCTGGCGTTCTCTGGCTCACCTGGGCCTGCCTGGTCTGATGCGTAGCTGCAAACATTGCGGCACAGCGGAATTCGATCCACCAGTGCATCCGGTCAGCGACCATACCCATGCGGCACCATGAAGGCCTCCTCGAGGATCGGTCGCGGTCTGCGGTCACCGATGCGCTTTGAGAGACGGCTGACCAGCGCCGATGGCATTTCCCCACGGTGTCGCACGTACGGGGGATGATTGGCCACATGCTTGCCGTTCGGTTCCTACTCTGGTCGGCCCGGACTGGGATAATCGCCCTGGTCGGACTCTGGTCGACCTACCTGGTGCTGGACGTGGTTGCTGCCATCGAACAGCACGCGACGATCGAGGATCGGTGACCCTCGGATGCGGATTCCAAGCGCGCCACGACTACGGGCAGTGCCAGAACTCGACCACTACGAAACCCACGTCGGTGCCCTCAACGACACCCATATCGGCCGCACCGTCGCCGTCAGCACCGGGACAGCAGTAGTAGCAGGCCCGCTGGACTCGATTCAAGAATCCGCCCTCAGGGGTAAAGCCCACCTGATCCTGACTGTTCGTTGCGGCGGCACTGTCGGCTGGCTTCCCCTCGGCCTGCACCCCTCCCATCCTGTGACTGTGCTACCGCGCGACCACAAACTCACCGTGACCGTCACACCCAAGACGTAGGAGAAACCGTGCCAAACAATCTGCTCACCTGCCCTGACTGCGGATATACCTACCCGCCCGGCAGCATCGCCTCCTACTACGAGGGTGTCCTGGACCCGATCGTGGAATCCGGAGGCCGGTCCACGCACCCCGCCCACTGCCCCCGCTCGCCAGCACTCCACGAACCCTCAGTCGGCTTGTTTCAGCAGCAGCCCTGCCCCTGGGAGCGACACCGGTGACCGAATACGCCGCCGACACAGCCGAACTCGACGCTCTGCCCAATCTGTCGGTGGTGCAGTTCCGCGGCCTGGGCCTCGGCATCAACAACCGGCTCGTTTGGCAGCTCGACGAGGAATGGTTCGCCCCCGGCAGTTCCGAGTCCGTGCCGTCGACCTACTTCCCGCCGGAGGCATACCCCGCCGCTGTCATCTGGAAGCCCACATCATGACTCTCACCCGCTGATGCCTCGCAGCAGATAGGTGAGTCACCGACAGCCGGCCAGAACAACGCGCATGGCCTCCAGATCCACGACAGTGCCGAATCCTCGTTTCAGCATGCACATGTGCAAGACTCCGTCGGGTGCAACTAGTCGCGGCTGAAACTCTCCTCGGTGTACCGCTGGGAATGGTTGGCCATCAAGGCTGCTTGGTGTTCGCGGTGTACGTCGCTGCCCCACCATGGCGGCGGTGACCATCCACTGGAGCGGCCGTGGTGGATGACACGTTGAATGCCGGCGAGCTGCTTGAACTGAATCTGCGCGTCCTCGTCGGTAATCAGTCCGTGTGCCATCAGGGCGTAGACGGTCCACTGCACCAGAACGGTGAGCGCCGGCGCGTGGTCCTGCCACTCAACGAGGTCTGCTGAAGGATCGTCGATATAAGTGATCACCCGGTCCATCGCGTCGTGATGGGTGTCGGTCAGTTCCTGCGCGGCAAGCGGACGGAGTGCATCGCGGTAGCGGAAGCCGTCGGAGCCGGCCACGGGCACCCAGATCATCGGTGTGCCGCGATCGCCGCAGACGTGGTGGAGCTCTGGGGTGGGTACTGGCGGGCACGCTCGTCGCAGCGGCGGGCGAACTCGTCGCAGCGGCGGGCGAACTCGTCGCATTCGCGCGCTCTGGTCTCCTCCCCCTGCGCTCGGGCGTGGGCAGCAGCGGCCCGGTAGAAGCGTGCGCGCGCGGGGTAGTCGGTGGGGGCTTTGTGCCGCATATGTGTGAGTCTCCAATACAGGTATGACATTTCGCGACCGCGAACAGTGGAGGCGTTGCCGGTCAGGGTGCTTGGTCGCAGAGGGCTTGTACGGTGCGACCGGTGGTGTCGGCCACGGTGGCCATCGAGTCGATGTCTTCGCGGCTGGCACCGTGGTTGATGAGCGATCCGAGGTTGGTCAGGGCGTACGCATAGGCAGTGATCGCCGCGTTCATGGGTGCCGAAAGCTCTTGCCGGTCCAGAGTTTGTAGTGCACTCGCGTAGGTGATGACGTGGGTGCCGTCAGGGTGAGGTGCCGGATTACCGGGGTCCGGTGCTGGTGCGATCGCTTCGTGAGCCAGTTGGGAGATGGCGGCGAAGGCGCCGCAGGCATGCGCCTGCGACATCGGCGGCGGCCCAGAGCTGGTCGGGCGCTTGGCCGCGGTCGTCACTGGCTCGGGAAGAGGGGTATTGGCCGGGGTCAGGTCGTCAGTGGAACACGAGGTGACGATCGCGGCTATGGCCGCAAGAATGATCGCTGTTCGGCTAGGCATTACAAGGAATTCCTCTCGGCAGGTGGACATTTCGCCGATCGCGGCGAACTGGTTTGTTGACCGCGCCTACGTGCTGAGGACCAGGGCGAGGAACTCCTGTCCGACTGCGATGAGCAGCAGGATGACGGAAAGGCCGACGGCGTGCCAGGTGCTCAGGTTCACGATGCCGGTGGAGCGCAAGATCCACACGGCGGGGATGCCGATGACGATCAGCAGTAGCCGCCATGTGATGTCCCACCACGTAGGGTCTTTCGCTTCCTGCGAGGTGCCGTCGGAGCCGTCAGTGCCGGCCATCAGCAGCCCGCCGTTCCAAGCATGATTCTCGGGGACCATCCGCGCGGCACCTGGCCGTCACGCCAATGGGCGGGCTGTAAGCGGTGTGCCCACGTGCCGTTCTTGGCGACGGTGCGAGCTACACCATCGGTGACAGTGAAGTCGATGTCGAACTCGGCGAGCTGCTTGGTGTCGCGCTCGAAGGGGACGGTAACAAGGATCAGCTGCCCCATGTCGTGGATCATGCCGGGGTCGTCCGGCCAGACATTCGACAACGAGATGGTGCCATGCGCGCACCGCAGCCAACCGGAGTCGGCGTCCTGCCACACCTCGACACTTTCGGATGGTGTTGTCATGAGGCGATCGGCAATGTCGAGCTGTTCCGCGGCTGGTGGTTGCAGTAGCTGCCGGGGACACAGTCGGGTGAGCACAGTTGGAGATGCCAGCCCGTGAGTCCTGAGGCAAGTCGGACGTTGGATCCCTGCGCCCCGATGGCCCGAGCAAGTTGTGACGGGCCGGCCGCGCTGGGCTCGTTGTCGAAAACCATGCGTGCCTTGCGGCTAAGGATGTCGGTGACTTCCACGCTGATTGGGGAGACGTTGTGCGCGGAAATGGCGTTTGACAGGTAGGTGGTGATGTCGGGCGAGTAGGTGACGATTCCGACCATTTCCAGTCCGATGTCGCGGGCGACGGCGCGGGCGACGGCGCCGGCCTTGCCGATGCACACGGCGGCGGCCGGAACACCGGGCTGCGTGGTGGTGACAGAGACCTTGCATCGGGGTTCTTCGACGACTACGCGAACGACTTCGACGATGCCGAAGGCGATTTCGGCGACATGACGGGACAGGGCGTCGACGACGGCGGCCTCAGTGACGGTGTTGCGATGGTGGCGGGTGTGGGTCGCCATGGGTGGTAATCCTTTCCGGTCAGGGCAGGTTCAGGTTCTGAGTGATGTCGGTGATGTGCTTGGTAATTTCGGTGTTGGGGTCACCGCCAAGGGAGCCGATGGCGATGAGCGCAGCCAGCGCGGTATTGGCGAGGCGAGTGAACACCTCATCGAGGGTCTGGCCGTCGTGCGGGTCAGCACCGGTCCAGCGCAGGTACGCGCGGATGGCCTCGCCACTGCCGGCAGCGACATTGAGGACGCGGACCGATTCAGGGATCTGCTGCTCGTCATGCCAGCGGACCAGCGAGTAGATGCTGGTGGGGCTCAACAGAATCGAATCGGCCATGGCACGGCTAGGCGTTGAGACCGACGGTGCCGGTGCGGTGCTGCTGCCGGAAGTCGGCGATCACGATCGTGGAGAGTTCCATGTTGTGGCTCCCTTCGGATTCTGGCTCTTGTCGTGACTGTAGGTCCCAAGTCGGACACGACGATCGATCCCTCACACAGCGCCTTTGGCGTGCGGCAGGCCTGGGTTTCAGGTCGAAACGAAGTGTCGGCCCTCAGCGGTACAGTCCGGAAAAGGTCGTTGATTAGGGCTTGGACGGGGGCATTGATGTCAGATACAGAAGTCGAGAAGATGGAGCCGATTTCGGAGGGCCGGCTCAGCGAGATCGAAGAGAAGCTCACAGAGGTCAAACGCGAGGTGTCGCAGTTCTATTGGGGACTCGGCGTAGTTGCGGTGGCCACTGTGCTCGTGAGCTGGTTCGTCGCGTCCTGGGAGCCGCCCGAGCCCGACCCGACGAATCGTGATGTGAGCGTTGAGGATCTGCTGAGCAAGGGCGTGCACTGCTACGACTCCGCTGAGGAACGCGCCGCGGCAAGGCAGAGAGCACTCGCGGCCATCGACCGAATCAAGTGGGAACGCGATCATCCCGAACCTGCGGACTACCCGCTGGGATCGCCTGGTCCTCCCCCGGCTGCGCTGGCTTCGGTTGCAGACACCGTGCCCCAGGGCGAGTCGTGGGATGCGAAGCGCTGCTTCCAGATCACCTACACGGAGTACTACTGAGAACGCAGAGCTCTAATCGTCGCGGGCGTGGCTGTGATGGAAGCAGTCGAGGGTGCAGTAGCCCGCGGTCGCGGCGTAGGGCTTCTTGAGCGGTTGGCCGCACGCCCGGCATTTCTGGGGATGAGTGCAGCGGCACCGTTCGGGCCAACTTCGGCCGCATCCCCCACACTCCAGCGGCAACTGCACCTCCGCTCGGCGGCTGCTCATAGCTCTGACAGTAGGTGGCGCGCAGGACACGACGTGCTGGTTCTGGCACGGGGAGGCGCTGGGCGCGTGATTGATTCGTGATGCAGGCTGCATCACAATCGGGTGTTCGCGCGATGATCGGTCGCTTTTGCCGCGCAGCGGGCGGGATTGAGTGGAGAGCAGCGATGAATATTCGGATTCGCGCGGTGAGGGTTTGTTGGCGCGACATTGTCAACGTTGTGGCCCGCCGAGCGTTGTTTCGTCACGTGACGGCGTCGTCCTTGGCTTGATCGGCCGTGGCTGGCCGATCAGCTTGCCTCGTGGTGGCTGTTATGTGGTGGCGGCGTGGTTGTGACCGACTGGTGATGCAGCCTGCATCACCAGAAACCCCGGCAGTTCGCATCATCGCCGCCGGCGGCCGACTGTGGACGCAGACCGTGGCCGGTGGTCAGTCATGCGGGGCGCTTATCGACCCCGATGAACTGAATCTCGCTGATTGCTACAGTCGTCACATCATCTGGCGTTGATCCGTCAGATTCCTTTGTAGGGGCGGACATCTGGGGCGGATCTGATGTCTCCACAATCTTGATTAGTAGTTTGCTGACAGTAGCCGGCGGGTCGATCTTCAGAGGCCGCCAGTCGCGGTCGCCGTTGGTGGTGAGCTCCGCCGGCTTCCGATTGAGCTCCTTGGGGAAATACACCATGTACTTAGTGACGATGCGGTGCTTGCCCCATTGGTCAGTGTGGTCGGGTGCATCAGCATCGAATCCACTGGTGAACTGGATCTGGCTGAGATCGACCTGCCTGCCGAAGTCGACCTGGATGTTCTGGCCGTCCTTGTTGTTGACCCGGGTGCACCTCCAGGCGGTGTTCAAATCGCCGTCGAATGCCAGGTTGGCATCGGCGTAGTTAGCGTCGCGAGGGCAGATATCGACAGCGTGGACACCGGAGAGAATGGTTTCCCGTTGGAGCGGGGGCAGGCTGGGCGCGGTCGGCTGCTGCACGGGTGCACGGGCGGGTGTCTGGGTTTGTGGGTTGACGTCGGCGCTCAGGTAGTTGACGCCGGCGACGGCGACGACCAGCACCACCAAGGCCGCGGCGGTCAAGATCGCAGTATGCAAGCGCCGGTTGGGCGGCACACGTTTGTTGAACTGATGGACCCCGGAGGCCGCGGCGCGACCGGTGGCACCCAAACCGCGGGCCAGTAGGCCCGGCCGCTTCGGTGCGGCGTCCTCGTCTGCCGCGACGGTGGAGTCGGGGGCGGCCGAGGCGGTACGTCGGGCGGGGCGTGTGGTGGTGCGCGGTGCGAGAGACGCCAGGATCAGGCGGCGGTTCTCCCAGCCGTGATCGGGCTGCAGCTGGTCAGGTTCTTGGGTCATGGTCATCGTGTGCCGTCGTCGTCGATGTCGATGATGCCGTCGAGGATCTCATCACTGGCGATGCGTCCCTCGGTGCGGCGGGGCAGGGCGGACAGGGTGTAGTCGGGCCGCATCTGTGCTCCAGGTTGGGGTGGCATGCCGTTGTAGTAGTGATGGTGGTTGATCTGGGTGATCTGCGCCGGGCCGGAGCGCTGCGGCGCGGGAGCAGGCCGACGTGCGGGGGCACTGCTGGCGCGAGCACGACGAGGCCGCAGGCGACGCAGCAGGAAGCGCACGGGGCGGCGCAGCAACGGCCAGACGTACCAGCCGGCGACGCTGATGACCAGGGCGTAGCCGAGGGCGGCGTCTATAGGGACGTGCAAGAACTGATTGGCAGCGCCGGCAGCCAGCGCCGCTGTGATCAGGGCGCGTATCACAGTGATCCTCCGGGATGGGTGGTGGTGATGTGGTGGCGGTTGGCCGCATCGGTGAGTTCCGGGTCGTAGGTGACCAGGGTGTGCAGCTGCGCTCCAGCGGTCAGGGCGGCCGCGATGTGCAGGGCATCGAGGGTTCGTCGTGGAGCGGGGTTGAGAGCGACCGCCGCGGCGAGGAGACGGTCGGTCAAGGCCACAGTGTCGAGGCCGGCGAGGACGTGGTGGGCGTGCTCGGTCGCCTCGGCTGGTAGTGGTGCGGTAGCGCGGAGCAGCTCGGCGCGGGACAGTGCGCAGGTGAACCAGACGGTGTCTGTCCGGGCCGTCAGGTAGTCGGTCAACGACTCGGTCTCGGGGGCTTGAGCGATGAGTTTCAGCATGGCCGTGGTATCGAGGTAGATCACCGCTCGCCCCGGCGCATGTCTGGCAGTTGGAGGCTGGCCGAGATGTCGAAGGGCTGTGCTGGGCGGCCGAGGATAGAGGCCGGTCCGGTGCGGGCGGGGGTGACTTCGCCGCTGGCGATGAGTGCGGACCACGGGTCGTTGACGGGCGCGATCATCTGAGCGACGGGGTGGCCGTTGCTGGTGATGATCACCGTCTCTCCGCGGGCGACTTCGCGGAGCACGTCGGTGGCGTTCTGGCGTAGCTCCCGGACGCCAAAAGTCTTCATGTAGCACAGAGTACCCCCGATGTAGCACATTGTGTACACAATGAGGTTCGCTTTGAACATCTGACGCTGACAGCCCACCGCTGGCGTTGCCGCGCAAATACCTGTCCCCGAGGGTCGCGGGAGTGCCGGGGCACCCTCGCCAGGCGGCGTCAAACGGCCATCTTCGAGCTTCCCCGAGCGGTTCGGCGCGAGATGGTGCGACCCACATCGCCGGCATCCTCCAGACGGTCTGCAACGGGTGGCCGGCGGGACCGCTGAGCCCTGGGCAGAAGAGTCGGATCCGAGCACCGCAGCGCGTATTGGCGCGGTTGGCGCGCACCCATTCAGCGGCCCGGTTCGGGCGCTGTCGAGGCACCTCATCACCGTCCTCTCACTCCCCCGACAGAGCCACGAAACGGAGAGATCGGACGGCGGCTGGGTGTGACCGCGGCGCACACTCTCCGCAGCGGGCCGGTCACTGAGCGAAACCCTGCTCGACCGGGGCCGCGCGAGAGAATCCGAAACGGATCGACGCAGCGGGTTGGCGCGACCTGGTGCACGGTGGTGCATGGCACACGGCACGCGTCTGGGTTCGCCGACAGTGGTGTCGGCGGAGGTGGCTGGCGCTCGCCAGGTTGGAGCGAAGTGCGGGTACTGAAAGGTAACTAGAGGGCTGTGTTGCGCCCTGGCGCGTGCTATGTGGCGGTGGCAGCGCGTTCATGATCGAGCTGGGTGCGCAGGGCTGTGATATCGGGGTGGCGGAGGTAGACATCCCAGCACTTGTCGAGGTCGCTCAGGTCCGCCCCCGGGGCCAGTTCGAGGCCGAGTGCATGCAGGCGGTCGGAGAGTTGTCCGCGGTTGTCACAGAGGACGAAAGTAGGCCAGTGTTCGGTCCTGGCGGCCGTGTCCGGGCTGGTGTGATCAGCTCTGGCTTCCGACCACCCGTTGAGGGTGATCCGGCCGGAGGGATCTGTGAGGAGCCACAGCCCGTAGTCCATGGAGAGAAGTCCTTTCTGCATCAGCGGTGCCCGCTTGTGCGGAGGTTCATCGCGGGATCGATAGTGGATGGCAGTGCCCGGTACCCCGGCCACACAGAGAGCTGGCCGTGCGGTTCGATTGTCAGCTTCCATGGAGCGCGGCAGTCGCGGTCTGTGGTGACCGGTCGCCGTTTGTGCGGGCAGATCAGAGCGCCCAGTGACGGGACTGCAGCGATGGTGAGACCGATCCTCATGGACAGCGGAGCGTGGGTGTCGGGCATGGTGGGCGCGCCTTTCAGAGTTTGGTGATCTGGTTGACGAGGTAGCGCTGGACGATCTGGGTGCCGGTGTGGCCGGCCTGATCGAGTGGGGTGCTGGAGTAGTTCTCGTGGAAGCCCCCTTGGATGAATTCGGCGAAGTGTTTGAGGGCCTGGGCGACGTTGACGGCCGAGAACTGGCTGAAGGTGGGGCCGAACATCCCGGTGGACTGGGTACCCACACCGCCGGTGGCGACGCTGATCGCGTTGAGTACGGCGGTAGCAAGATCTCCGATGTTCGCCCCGCCTTGGTGCAGGCCGGCGCCGACAGCGCCGAAGCCGGCGACGTTGATGGTGGAGGTCTTGTCCTTCATCTGTGACAACGCCGTGCCGACCGCGGTGGCGCGGTTGGCGATGACGGAGATGGCGGCGGGGATGGCTGCCCAGGCCCGCTGGGTGACCATGTTGATGACGTTGGTGACGGCATTGACAAGGTCGGTGGCGGGGCCGGCGACTTGCGGGCCTGCCAGCCAGAACAGCTGCTGAGCGAGGCTCTTGGCGAAGGCGACACCGCGCGATACCAGATTCGGGATCAGGTTGGGATCGTTGACGAGCGCGAGGATCTGGTTGATGGCCGCCGTGGCCGGCGCGATGAGGCCGGCCATAAAGATGGTGGCGAGTTTCTGGGCGGATCCGGCCGGGTCGGAGGCGTCCAGGTGTGAGCCCAGGTGGCCGATGAACCGCATGACGACGTCGCCCTGAGGCAAGTTGCAGTAGTAGTCGCGGGGCGCGCAGATCGCCAGGATGCCGTTGCGCTGGGTGAGAGATCCGAAGCCTCCGGATCGCACTCCGGCGAAGCCCATTCCCGGCTTGGCCAGACCGATGGTGGGCTGGCCGACTGGGGCTTGTGACGGGTCGGCGACGAGGGCGACGCCGAGGAGCCGGTTGGCAGGGATGACGCCCCGGTTGTTGCCGATGGCGGCGGCGATATCACCGGCTACGTCGGCGCCCTGGCTGTATCCGGACAGGATGAAAACGGTCTTGCTGCAGCGGTTGGCGACAACCTTGAGTCGGGCGTTGGCGGAGTCAATCCCAGCGTTCTTGGAGGCCATGTAGCCGCCCCCATCGGTGCCTCCGACGATGGTCGCTGGGTAAGGCGTGTAGTAGGTCGCAAGGGTGACCTTGGAGTGCTGGCGGATCGGTTCGAGGATCTGACCGAGTACGCCCACCGGCTTGGTGGGGTCAGCCTCCGGGTTGGTCTGCGTCGTGCCTGGCACTGCCACCGAATAGATGGCTGGACAGATGTTCTCGGCATGCGCCAGCGGCGCGGCGTAGAGCAAGGGCGGGGCCATGGGCACCAGGGCGGCGGCCAGGATGGTTAGGCGGGTGCGCAGAGTCATGCGGCCACGTCCTCGTCGAAGTGTCGGGCGAGCTTGCGGATCGCGCGCTGGGCTCGGCGTTCGATGGCGCCGACCGTGGTGTCCAGGGCCCGGGCGGCGGTGGAGGGGCTGAAGACGTCGGAGTTGAGGTACATGGCGGTCAGCGTCTTGTACTCCAGGGGTGTGATGATGCCGCGGTCGTTGGCTTGGCGGAGCAGGGTGGCGGTGTGGTCGTAGTCGTGGCCGAGGTCGGCGCGATCGAGGACGGTCGAGTGGGGTTCGACGCGGATGGCGGCCGCGGTTGAGGCGGCGGTGGGGCGGGCCTTGAGAACGCGCTTGAGGGTCTGGCCGTAGAGGTAGCGCGAGGTGAGGATCTGTGGTTCGGCGGCGGTGCGGAGGAGTTCGAAGAAGATCCGCAGGGTGTCGTTGTCGCGGGCATCGCGGTCACTGCTGCGGTAGCCGTCAGGGTCGGCCATCTCGGCGATGCGGCGCAGCGGGTGGCGCATCAGAACGGCGGCCATCAGCAGGGCGTGGCGATCGCCACCGCGGGCGTAACGGGCGAGCTGGGGAAGCACCGCACTGGCTGTGTCCATATGGGCGCAGATGGCGGCCGGCGACTGAGGCGGCTGCGAGTGCAGGGAGTGGACGAGGGTTACCGCGGGGGTGAGGTCGCCGCGGCTGGGCCGGGTGAGCAGGTGGTGGGCCTGCTCGGCGAGTTGATCCCAGATGGTCATCGGATTCCTTGGCGTCGCGGGGGAGGTAGCGAGGCCAATGGAAGCCGTGGACGTTGTTGCGGGTGTTTACGGAGAGGTTCGCGGAGCGGTTGACGAACGGCCCGAAAAGCTGTGATCTAGGTCACATTAAGACGGCGCGAGCTGGTGGTTTGTGGTTGTCAGCTCGGTTGACGGCAAATGGGCGACATGTCGCGGCGGAATTTGCTGAGCCCAAGCACGTATGCGGCTGATGTGCGGCGCCGGCGCGGGTTGTGCGGGCATGGCGATGCGCACCGGGGATATGCGGGGAGCGTTGGGGCGATTCGGCCTGGTCGGCACGCACCGCATACGCGGTGATGCGGTCGGCGAATAGTTGACGAGCTAAGGCATAAGGGGGTGTCGCTCGGCTCCCTATCGCCTGGCGGCTCAGGGCCGAGCGTAATCCCCTTGTCAAGCATCGAGCGAACATATGCGGCGCATACGCGCATATGCGTTATCAATTCGTTACCTATGCGCTTGTCGGGAATCAGGGGCTGTGGGGGTCATAAGGGGCTGCTCGACACTCCTTCGACCCCGGAAGGCCTCGCCGATGGCACAGCCGATTCGCCGCAGCACCACAGCGGTCCGCGCGTACTCAGACCACCTCTTCGACCTCATGGACCGGCTCAAGGTTGATCCGCTCGACGAAGACATGTCGGTCGCGCTGGTCGAGCACGTAGTCAACAACCGCAGCACAGCAGCTGAACTGTTCGACGCCCTCGAAGCCCAGGCGCTGGGGGTCTCGTGCTGACCCATCCCCTTCGCAATCTGCTCGACCGGCTGTTCCTGCGTCTCAGCGGCGGGGACGCCATCCGGGCCGACGAGCTGCGCGCGCGAGTCACGGCCTCATTCCTGGCATTCATGATGGTCAGCTACCTGCCACTGGCCGGGGCGGTTCTTCTCCTCGTCATTCACCGACCTCAGCCGGTCGATCAGGACCAGGCCCGCGATCAAATCACGATGGTCGAGGACTACTCGATGCGGTACGTCAACACCTACCTCAAAGACCCGTCGAACACGGCAGCGATCAAAGAGTTCTACGACGGCGACGTCCCCGCTTCAGCTCTGCCTCCAGGTGGACGCGCATTGTGGGCCGCTTCCGCTCTTCCTGGGGTTGTCGTCGAAGGATTCCGGACCTATTCGGTGATCGTCACCGCCGAAATTCCTAAGGCCGCCAATGCGGCCTCCATGGTGTCGATCAAGCTGCAGACCCTCATCTCCGCCGACACCAACAACCGGTTGCGCGCGGTTGCGCTTCCCTTCAGCAGAACCGACCGCCCAGCGGGCCAGTCCGTGGAGCTGGCGACGTCGCTATTGGTGTCCGAAGACCGACCCGTTTATTCGACAGTTTCAGGGTTCCTTTCGGCGATGTTGACCGGCGTCGGTGACATCACTCCGTACGTCGCATACGGATCGTCTTTGACGGCGGCAAAGCCTCCGCGATTCACCACGCTTTCGATCGAGCGAGTGCAAACCAATTCAGAGCTCGCTACCGCGCAAAACGTCCCGCCGAAAGCCAACGGAATCGAGGTCAATGTCCGCGTCATTGCCCAGACCCCTAGTGGCGTCTTGATGCCGCAGGACTTCCCCCTTGTGATGTCCGTCGCGGCGGGCCATTGGCAGGTCGATCGGATCAACGATGCTCCCTCGATCCTCGCGCCGAATGACTCCGATTCCGAGTCACCGGCGACGACACCAACCACCTCATCGACCGCGACAACGGCCCCCCGATTCACCACATCGAGCACACCTGAAGGGAACTAGAAATGATCACCACGCTTGCTCCTCTCTTGATGGACACAGCCGCCACCGGCGCTGGCACTCACGTCACCTACATGGCCGCGCCGATCTGGGACATCGGAGCCAACATCAAAAACCAGGGCATCAGCTTCGCGGTTTACCTGCTGATGGGTGGCACAGCCCTTGTGTCAGCGGCCCTGTACTTCATCGCCAAGAACAAGACCGCGGCACTCAAGACTCTGGCAGTTGGCGTAGTACTTATCGGCCTTGTCGGGTCGTTGCCCGCGCTCGGTGTCGTGTCCAAAGACACCGTCGGTGGACTAACCAACAGCGGGACGCGATGAGCCACACCTTCGTCGCCAAGTGGTACACCCGCGCCAGCCGGGTGCGCATCGTCATCGCCAAGTTCGACGGTCGATGGAAACTGCCCGGTGGTCCCTACCCCATCCCCGAGTTGATTGCGTTGGTGCTCGGTCTTCTCGCAACGCTGTTTCTGCTCCCCCGCACCGGACACCCGGTGATCACCGGACTCATCGGCGTGGCCGTGACCGTCATGGCGGTGGGTGCTATGCGCACCATGCCCTACTCACCGGTCAGTTTCGGTACCCGCGTTCACCGAGTGATGCGGCTCTACAGCACCCCGATCAGTGTGACCGGCAGCGCCCTGTCTCGCACTCCAACAACCACGTCCACAGTGCGACCACAAATCGAGATTCTCGACGCACCACACGCGGCTTTGAACTCCCCTGACTACCGCCGTCAGCCGCCCGCCAATCAGCGATCCGAGCCCAACGAGTTGGCCGACATCTTCAGCCAGCCCCGCAGCGCCGCCGCCGAACTATTCGGCTAAGCGCTCCGACCACACAAAGGACAGCTTTCATGGCCAACCAACTCGACCAGGACTTGCAGCCCACCGTGTCGGTGTTCAGCAACCTGCGCCGGATGCGCGACGGATCTATCTGGGCCGACTACCGACTCAGCGGACTCGCCTACGGCTTCACCTCCGACGAGCGCAAGTACGACACCCTCGTTCACCACCGCAACCTCTTCCGCAAGCTGCCGGATCAATCAGTAATCGCAGGCGTCATCGCCGCGATGAACCCGGACGAAATCATGTCGCGTGTCATCGGTGGAACTGACCTCAACCGACCCAACTGGCGCGAGGAATGCGAAGGGAAACGGGAGTTCTTCTCGTCCACCGTGCGGGCCACCGAGCGGATCTTCACCCTGTCATTCCCGGTGATCAACTCCGACATGGTGTCGGACTGGACCGGCATGGGAGCTGCGGCACGTCGCTCGCGGGAACGGGATCGCGCCGAGATGGCCAAAGCCGCCGACCTGGCCGCAGGCATCGTGTCCCAGCTGCCATCGGTGTTCAGCTTCGAACCACTGACCGCCGCCCAGATGGTGTGGCTGTGGAACCACGCACTTTCCCGCGGTGGCCCCGCCGAGATCTTCCCAACACCAACGGCCACCAACGTGGCCTCCCCAGCGGGCGCATTCGCCATGGCCGAGTTCGACGAAGGGGAACGCCGCGCCGAGAAGAAGCGGTGGCTGCCGAGCAGCTTCGCGCCACTGGTCAAGATCACCCAGCGCGGTCGCATCGGAGTCGGTGAATCCTGGCAGGCCCTGCTGGCCATCGAAGCACTGCCGTTAGAGGGACTGCAGTTCCCCGGATCAGAGTTCTTCACCATCGCCGACCGCGTCGACGGATTCGACATCGACTGGGCCGTGCGGATCAGCAAGACCCCACGTGAACAAGCGATCTCTCGCAACAACAAGAACCTGCGCCGACTCAACGAGCAGGTCGACGAACGCGACTCAGAGGTGTCTTTCGCCCACGACACCCTCTCCGAACAGGTCATGTTGCTGCGCGAATACACCTCGCATCTGGAGACAAACGATGACGAGATTGAGGTGGCGTTGTGCCCGATCTTCGCCGTAGCCGGACCCAACCGCGCCGCCTGCGAAAAGGGCGCGCTGGAACTGGTCCAAAAGTTCGAGCGTCCGCGCATCAAAGTGGTCGCACCGCTCGGCGGCCAACGCGAACTGTGGGCCGCGATGAATCCCGGGGGAACCAACCACCGGGCGGTCGCGGACTTCTCCCACGTCACCATCAGCGAATACGCCGCAGCGACGGTGCCCTGCGCCACCAACCACGTCGGAGATATGCGCGGGCCAATCCTTGCGCTGAATCTGTCCGGCCGCCGGCACCAACCGGTGCACACCGAATGGTGGCGGGAGACGGTCAAGGACGCGTCCTCGGCCGTGGCGATCGCCGGAGAGTTGGGCAGCGGCAAGACCTGGCTGATCATGTTCAAGCTGTTCACCCTCGTCGACAACGGCGGCCAATACCTCGCCATCGACCGCACCGACTCCGGTGAGTACGCACGCCCCACAGAAACACTGCGCCACAAGGTGATCGTCGACCTGATGCGGCCCCAGTGGTCGATCGACCCGATCCGCACCCTGCGCTCGGACCTCGGCGTTGATGCGGCCGTCGAACTGCTCACACCGCTGTTCGAGTGCGAAGCCAACTCCCCGATGGGCATCACCCTCGGTGAAGTACTTCGCCCCGAATGGAACGTCAACTCCATCCCTGAGTTGCTGCGCGTTCTGCAGGCCGGAGTCGACGCCGGGAAAATGCCCGACAACAGCGGGAAAGGCTTGCCGGCGGGCTGGGACGAGCTGCACCGTCACCTGTCGTTCTGGTCCGGTCGCCGCTACGCCGCCTCACTGTTCGATCCGAACCTGCCGGCGATGGACCTCAACGCCGAAGGCATCGTCATCCGCACCAACCGTGTCGAGGTGCCGACCACCGAAGAAATGTCCAGCCGCGAATCGCTGTCGCCATCGAAAGTGTTCGGCCGAGCGATTTATGGGCTGTCGATGGAACTGGGCCGCCAAGCGTTCCAACTCAACAAGGCCCGCCCAGCCGCAGTGGCCCTCGACGAGGCCTACCACGTCACGAGCACCCCGACCGGTCTGGCCCGCACCGCCCGACTCGCCCGAGACGGTCGCAAAGACAACATCTCGCTGATCCTGGGCAGCCACGACCCGGTCGCGGACTACCCGGCGGGCACCGCCCTGGATCTGATCCCGACGCGCTACGTGATGCGTCACCGTGACGAAAGCCTGGCCCGCCGATCCCTGCACTGGTTGGGCATCGATCCGGACCGCAACCCGCACATCGTGCGTGACTTGACCACCAACACCGCCCCGAAGGGCCCGGACGGCAAGGTCATCCGCGGTCGCGAAGGCGAGGGCTACATGCGTGATGCCCGCGGCAACATCGGCCGCATCAAGGTACTCGGCCCGTCCTCAGCGATTCGACGCGAAGCGATGAGCACCACTCCGCCAGACCAACAAGCCGAAGTCGCCTGACAGAGACGAGGTCTCACTGATGATGGTCGAAACCAACGAACCGGACCACGGCGTCGAAGCCGCACGGCGCCGCTGGCTGCAACGCGGGCTCATTGCCGCCCTCGCTGCACTGACAATCGCCATGGCCATCCCGATCGCCACGGCCCCGCCTGAACTGTGCAAGTCCTACGGGACCGGACCGGTCAACAACGGCAAGGCCGTGATCGCCGCCGGGATGCGCCTCGAAATGTCCGAGGACGAGATCGTGGCCGGCCTGACCGCCGCCATGCGCGAAACGCGGATGCTCAACCTGGCCAACCCGAACGAGCCGGACTCACTGCGCGGTCCACACGACGGGATTGCCAACGGCGGTCACGGAGTAGGCATTCTGTCGCAGACACCGTCGCCGACCTGGCCTGTTGTCCAACTGATGGATCCAGCGCAGGCCGCACGAAAGTTCTTCACCGCGATCCGCGAGGAGCCGGCGCCGGAGCACCTGTCGCCGGCGCAGGTGGCGGGCAGGGTGCAGCGCTCAGCCATCCCGCAGGCCTATGAGGCCGATGAGCCGTCGGCCCGCCAGTTCTACCGCGACCACATCGACGAAGTCAGCTGCCCGGTCATCCCAATCCCGATTTCGAGGGGCGGTTCCTGGTGAGCACAATCGAGGTTTCCCGCTGCGCCGAAGCGCTGCAGCGCGCCGCGGCGTGGGCGCGGGTGTGGAGCCCGGCGGTGCTGTTTCGGTGGTGCTGGCGGCACAAGCGCATCACCGTCCTGGTCGCAGTGGGGCTGCTGCTGGTCCTGGGCGCCGCGGCGGCCTGGGCCGATCCGGGCACCGGCAGCAACAACGCCGACGGCGGAAACGTCCTCATCTCCTGGATGGGAATCAAAGACAGCGACGGTGTTCCGGTCGCGAAGTACTCGCTGACGCTCAACGAGGGCGGCTGGAACGATCCGATCTCAACGGCTTTCGCCAAGGTCTCCTCGATCAGCTACGAGATCTACCTGTGCGTCACCACGACCGCGCTGTGGTTGATCAAGTTCGTTCTGGAATTCCAGTGGCTACGCCTGTTCACCGTTCCCTTTCAGACGATCGGGCGCGGCGTCACCGAAACGATGGATCGATTCGGACTGGCCGCGACCGCGCTGGCGATCCTGGCGATCGTCGTCGTCGTCACCGCACTGTTGGGTAGGACCGCCAAAGCGTTCTCCAACATCGCCATGGGCATGCTGATGATCGGCATTGCCGCAACGATTTTCGCCAACCCACTCAGCGAACTGGTCGGCCCGGACGGCCTGCTGGCCAAGGGGCGCGACACCGGTCTGGAGATCGCCACCTCGGTGTCGGACGGGGCCATGTCCAAGCAGGGCGACGGCGCCAACGTCGATGCCATGGTGGCGCGCTTGGCTGACCGATTCCTGCGTTCACCCACTCAGATGATCAACTTCGGTCAGGTCAGCGACTCGGTGAGCCGCAAATGCCGAGAGGCTTGGTCTAAAGGCATCAAGAACGAGCACGGCGACAAGCTCAAAGACGACATCAAAGGGTGCGACACCGTCAAAGGCGCCCAGATGCACCAGAAGTCGATGGGCAACCCCGCCGCCATCCTCGTACCTCTGAACATCTGCGGGATGCTGGCACTGTTCCTGGTGGCGTTCGCCTGCTACTTCGTATGGCACGTCGTCAAGGCCGCGGTCCAGGCGATGCTCTTCGCTTCCCTGGCGCCGCCGGCGTTCGCGATCGGCGTCATCCCCGGCGGCCCACAGATGTTCGCCTGGAAGACCATCCTCGACTGCGCCATGGCCTATGCGGCGATGGTCATCTACACCGCAGCGTTCGGCGCCTACAACGTCATCCTCGACCAGGTCTTTAAAGATTCACACAACGCCGTCCAGTCGCTGTTCATGACCGCACTGGTCCTCGCTTTCGGGTTCGCCGTGTTCGGGCCGCTGCGACGGATGTTCGACCGACAGCGCGACACCATGGCCGCCAAGCTGTCCGGCGGCGGCTCGGCCGGGCGCTCCGGACACGGAATGCTGCACAAGTTCGCCGACTTCTCCAGGGCGAAAAGTGAGATAGGCGAACAGTTCGGGTGGAACCAGGGCGGTCGTGGCGGTAAGGGCCGCGGCCCGAGCAGCGTCGACAGCGAATCGGAAACCTCGAGCGCCTCCGGTGGCGACGACAACGGTGGCGGCGGCGGAGACGGCGGTCCGTCCGGGGCGAGCTCGGTCGGCGACGCCGGTAACGGTGCTCCGACCGGCAGCAGTGCCGGACATGGCTCCAGCGCCGGTGATTTCGACAGCGACGCCGACACCAGCGGCAGCAGGGGCGGCGGCCGACACAGCACCCCGGCCCAAGAACCGGCCTATGCCAGCGCAGACAGCAGCCGCTCCAAGGACACGCTGGCCACTGCGATGCGCATCTACCGCGCCAGCCGCGGCGATGTCAGCGGGGCGGCCACCGATGGAGCAAGCAGCCGGTACGCACTGTCTGAGGCAGCCTGATGGGCTGGGTGACCGCCGCGCGCCTGCTGTGGGCGCACCGCCGCAAGCTCTACGCGCTCGTGGCGATGCTGGCCCCGTTCGCGCTGACGATGATGCTGCTGGCGTTCCTCGTCCTCAGCGGTGGCGGCGGCACCACCCAAACCCAAGAAACCGCGCTGACCACGCCGCAGTGCAGCCAGCAGATGGAAGCCCAAGGCATCGGCGACAAGGGCGTGCGGTTCGGGCCCGGTCCGATCGCCAACGGCAAAGCAGTCATCGCCACCGGTCTGCAGATGCGGATCCCCGAAAAGGGAATCATCGTCGCCCTGGCCACCGCCATGCAGGAATCCAGCCTGCGCAACCTGGCCAACCCGAATGTGCCCGAGTCCCTACGCATCCCGAACGAAGGCATGGGGCACGACCACAAGTCGGTCGGCATCATGCAGCAGCAGCCCTGGTGGGGCACCATCCGCGAGCTGATGACCCCCGGTGTGGCGGCCCGCAAGTTCTACGAGGCACTGCTCAAGGTCGGCGGCTGGCAGCAGATGGCCCCGACCGTGGCTGCACAGTCCGTGCAGCGCTCGGCGTTCCCCGACGCCTACGCCGATGACGTGCCGGCGGCGACGCTGTTCTACCGCCAGCACCTCAACGCGGTCCTGGGTGCACTTGGCCCCGGCGCAGCCAAACCCGAGTCGATGGCCAATCACGAGACCGAAAACCTCTGCGCTGCTTCGCGCCCGCGCGCGTCACGATCGGTCTACCAGCTGTCCAAACTGCCCCCCGGGAAAGCCTCCGAGAAGGGGTTGCAGCGCTACACCATCGTGACCAACCGAGCCGTGTCAGCTGCGTTCCCGCAAATCCAGAGCATCGGCGGTGTCCGCCCCGACTCGCTGAAGTGGCACCCCCAGGGCCTGGCCCTCGATGTCATGATCCCGAACTTTCTCAGCCCCCAAGGCATCGCACTGGGCAACGGCGTCCTCAAGTTCTTGCTCACCAACGCCAAGACGCTCGGCGTCGACCACGCCATCTGGCGCCAACACATCTACTACCCCGACGGCACCTCCGAACTCATGGACGACCGCGGCGGCCTGACCGCCAACCACTTCGACCACGTGCACGTCGCCACCAAAGGCGGTGGCTACCCGTGACCTTCATCCGATCACCGCGCCGCCCCCTCTACGAAAGGACCGCCCCAATGACCATCACAGAACCCCAGATCGCAGACAACACCGAGGGGCGTTCCTGATGCGGGCGCGGTTGGCGCAGCTGCTGTGGCGGTGGCGGCAGATCCCGGGGCGCACCCGGCTGGGCATGCTGGTAGCGGCCGTGGCGATCGCCGGCCTGGCCTGGCAGCACTACACCACCCAAGCCCCCGTGGCAGGTGATCAGCACAGCGTCGCCGAATCCAGCGACGATGCCCTCGCTGGCCACGACCACGCCGGCCACGACCACGGCGACGACGGGCACGCGCACGGCGAGTACCAGCCCGACCCGGCGACCATGGCGCCGCCTCCGGACTACTCCCCCGAAGCTGCCCGCATCACCGTCGAACGGTTCGCGTCGAACTTCGCTTCCCCCAACGGAAACCATGACGACTGGCTGACCCGCATCGGGGAGGATGTCATGCCCGAGCTGCTCGACCAGTACCGGCTCACCGATGTACGAAACATCCCGCAGACCGTGGTCACCCAGGTCAACGGGCCGATGGCCAGCAACCCCGCCGCCCCGACGTTCGAGGTGGGTTTCGGGCCGAGTGGCGACGCATCAACGGGGTTCGGCGACGGTGGCCGTCTCGAAGTGACCTTGGAGATGGACCTGACCGGGTGGAAGGTCAGCAGCGTCATTCCTGTGGGAACATCCACGGCCGCCGAGCCGGCAACACCCGCCATCCCGGAATCCGCAGTCCCGGCAGACCCGGTCAGTGAGGTCGGCTGACCGATGGAACCGATGGAGTGGGCGGCGATCGCACGCATGGTGTGGGGCCAGCGGCGCAAGCTGCTGGCCGCCGTTGCGCTGCTGGCGCCGTTCGCTCTGACCATGCTGCTGGTCGTCTTCGTGCTGCTGGCCGGCGGCGGCGCCTCATCGCCGGCCGCGACGGTGATGACACCGCAATGCAAGCAGCAACTGCAGTCGCAAGGCATCAGCAGCGACACCGGAAAGTCATTCGGGCCCGGACCGATCAACAACGGCAAGGCCGTCATCGCGACCGGTCTGCAGATGAAGATCCCCGAAAAGGGGATCATCGTCGCGCTGGCCACCGGGCTGCAGGAATCCGGGCTGCGCAACCTGGCCAACCCGAAAGTCCCTGAATCCGAGCAGTATCCGCACGAGGGCGACGGCCACGACCACCTCTCGGTCGGCATCATGCAGCAGCAGCCGTGGTGGGGCACCATCCGCGAGCTGATGACCCCCGGTGTGGCAGCACAAAAGTTCTACCTCGCCTTACTCAAGGTGGGTGGCTGGCAGAACATGGCCCCCACGGTGGCGGCCCAGTCCGTGCAGCGCTCGGCGTTCCCCGACGCCTACGCCGACGACGTCTCGGCCGCGACCCTGTTCTACCGCCAGCACCTGCACGAGGTGCAGGCATCCTCCGGTCAGCCTGCCCCACCATCGGAAGGCCAGGATCCCGCCGGCCGCGACGTCTGCGGTGCGGTCGAAAGCCCCGACAGCGATCCAGTCAAGCCCGGCACCCCGGCCGGTGTGGCCGCGGTGAAGTTCGCCGAAGCCCAAATCGGCCTTCCCTACGTCTGGGGCGGCGGCACACTCAACGGGCCGAGTGGCGGCGGCTTCGACTGCTCCGGGCTCGTGCTCTACTCCATCTTCCAAGCATCCGGACACCGGATCGCACTGCCACACCTGACTTTCGACATGGTGCGCTACGGGCGCGCAGTGCCGCGGTACGCAGTCGCGCCAGGGGATCTGGTGTTCCTCAACCCTGAACCGAACCCGTCCACCGGGATCACTGGTCCCGGTCACGTGGCCATGGTGGTCAACCCCACCACCATCGTCGAAGCCAGCACCTTTGGCGTCCCGGTGAAGCTGTCGCCTTTCCCAACCCACTTCGTCGTCATCAAACGAGTCCTGTGATGGAAGGAAACCCTGTCATGTCCGAACTCTCGAAACAGGGCGAGCTGGTCTTCAACGCCATATCCACGGTGGTCGGGATCGCCGGGGCGGTGTTACTGGGTGCAGCCGCCGTGGTGGCCGTGACTGCCTGGGCGCTCACCGTGTACCGCAACCGTCGCAAGTCGAAAGCCCCCACGGTTCAACCTGTGCCGACACGTCAACGGCGTTTCGGCACAGCTGAGGTCGTGAGATTGCTCGCTGCTACTGGGTTCGGGCTCCTCACGGCGTGGTCGATGACTTTCGTCGTCGACGACCTTCGCTATATCCCGCCCGCGCCCATCTGGGAGGTGCACTGATGGACGGGCTGAGCTTCATGCGATCACGGCGAGCGCGCATAGCGGCGGGTGCTGTGGTGGCCGCGGTGGCCATCGTCGGCTTGGCATGGCACCACCACCGCGAGGCGACAGTCGGCCAGGCGCAGCCATCGAACCCGGCTGTGAACGCACCAGCTTCGACAACGCCGGACCCAGCCGATCTCGGTGACATCAGTGCGGGGCAGCTCGTGCCCCCGACGGTCAACGTGGATGCGAGCGCGGTGGCAGACGCCCGCACGGTCGTGACCCGATTCGCGACGAATTTCGGTTCCCCCAATGGAAATCGGGACGACTGGCTGGCCCGTATCACCCCCGATATATCAGCCCAGCTCGTTGAGCAGTACCGGCTGACTGACATCCGCAACGTCACCCAGGCCGCGGTGAGCGCGGTGGACGGTCCGGTCCATCAGGGGCCGGCCAGCGTGACCTTCGACGTCACCTACGACGACCAGTCGCGGATCGAGATCCGCATGGAGACCGGACAGCAGGGCTGGAAAGCAGTCGACGTGCTGCCCCTGAGCTCCTACGGCCTACCCGCCACATCCGGTGAGGCAATTGGACAGTCACCTGCGGATGCAGGTCCGACCAGTGCAGAGGAGACGCCATGATCGCCCCGGCAAGCAAAGGCCCCGCCGGCAAGATCGGATCCGGCAAAGCCGACCCGGACAACCGTCCCCGCTCGTTCGGCACCACCGCCACCGAACTCAACAAGCCCTACACGCCCGGGGAGAGCCCGGCAGAGCAGAAAGAGTCTGCCGAAACCTGGCGCTGGATCGCGCTGGCCGGCATCGGTGTGATCGCACTGCTTGCCTACACGCGAGGCTGGCCCCTGCTGCAGCAGCTGCTGTATCGCCCGTCGCCGGCGCGTGACTACCTGCTGCCGTCCTCAGAGCACCCGCTGTACGTGATCGCCGGGGTTGGCGTCGGATGGTTCTGGCTGTTGTTCATCGCCACGCCGGCGGCCGCGGCGCTGCTGGCCGCACTGTGGCTGGCAATGCAGGCCGCATCGAATCACCGGGCACGATCCGGGCACGCAGGCCACCTGCGACCCGGCCAGCCTTGGCCCGGTGAGCAGTATCCAGCCGTGCCGTTGATCCTGACCGCGGCCGCCGTTCTGCTCGTCGTCAGTGGAGTGCTGCTGCGCTGGGCCGGCCCGGCCGCCACTGTGCTGGCCGGACGACTGCTGCTGGTCGCTGTGTTCGGCGTGATGCTGTTCGGGTTCGTGCAATTCGCACGGTGGGCCTACGCCCGCGCCGGTATCACCAATCAAATCAACAAGATCACGTTCCTGGCGTCACCGGCGTTGGGTTGGCCGGACCCCCGCGCCGGCCGAGTGAAGGTGTTGCACTGCGCCTACCCGCGCGGTGAGAAAGCGTTCCCGAAAGTAGTGCAGTTCCTCTACAGCCAGCATCCTCGGGCGGTCGGTGAAGAAATGCTTACCGAACTGTCTGCGGTGCTGCACGAGATCACCGGCCGCACCTACCAGTTCGACCACGACATGATGGCGCGATCCCTGCGGGCAACGGAGATGCTGTTTGTTGAGCAAGACCCGGTGGTGGACGCCCAATCGGTGCTCGCTCCGCTGGTCGCATCCTGGTTCGATGCCTCGGCACACATCGTGTCGGTGGTGATGGGTAAGCCGGTCGTCGACGAGGACGGCGACGGCTTGGAAGACGTCGACATCGACGAGGAGTTGGCGCAGCGCTCGGCGGTGACCGGCAACGACGCGATCGCCGCCCAGGTCCGCGAGTTCACGATCGGCTTCGTCTACAACCTTCGGGTCAGCTCGGCCTATCGCCGCGGGGTGATCGAAGGCATGGTGTGTGACGCACTTGGCGGGTCGTGGGAGGCCGAATGGTCGATGGCCTCGCGGCGAGTGCGGTTCGTCCGGAGTCCGGGCCTGCCGACGATGGTCGATCCCCCGCTGGAGTTCCCGAACGTCACCCGTGCGGCCATCCGGTCTCTCTACCAGAAGACCAACATTCCGTTCGGTATCGATGCCTACGGCAACATCATGGAGTGGGATTTCCGGGCGTCGCCGCACTTCCTGATCGCCGGGGCCACCTCCACCGGTAAAACGTCTCTGTTGATGACGGTGGCCACGCAGTGCGCACGGCGCGGCATCAACGTGGTGTGGATCGATCCGAAGGGCTTCGACTCGCCCGGTATGCGGAACTGGCCGAACGTATCGCTGGTGACAGCTGGTACCGATGAGGACGGTCTGGTCGGGCACACCGCGGCGTTGCGGTTCATCGCCGACACGATGCGTGACCGGTTGTCGCAGGTGAAGATCAATCCCAACAAAGCTGATGATTTCGATCCGATCGTCGTCATTACCGATGAGTTCTCCAACCTTGTGGTGGCTTTGGCGGAGTTCTACAAGACCTACCGCACCACCAAGGAACGCGGTGAGCCACCGACGAGCACCGACGTCGGAATCCTGTTGCGCACCGCGCGTGCGGTCGGCATCCATATGGCGATCGGAATCCAGCGTCCCGACACCATGTACGTCGCTGGTGAGGCGCGAGACAACACCGCGTTGCGGGTGGCAATGGGTCGGTTGCGCTCGAAAGACGCGGCAATCATGATGTTCAACGACGCGGTGGCCGGCACCCGGCTGCAACCGGGGATCAAAGGCCGCGGCACCGTGCAGCTTCCTGACGGCACTTTCCGCGAAATGCAGGCGTTCTACACCCCGAAAGTGCCGGCCACTGCCGAGCAAGAGGCAGCCCTTTCCGATCACGAACGGTCGATCCTCGACGAGCTGCGCAACGTCGACAGTTTCTGGCCGCGTCGTGTCATCGACTCGGCCCTTCGTAACTACGACCCCGACGATGAAGCAGGACAAGACGACGACGCGAAAATCTCGTTCAAGAAGATCCGCGATTCGGCGATTGTGCTCGCTTCGGCCCGCCCCGATTTGGACCCGCTCAGCGATCGTTATGTGCGGCCGTTGCCACCGGAACGTCGACCCACAATGGACGACGATCACAGCGAACCTGACCCCGCAGAAGTGGCCGCGGCGTGGCGCCCACTCGGACTGGCCGACGGTCCGCGAACGTCCGATGGTGATGCGGTGCCGTCGACGTTCGCCGGTCCCGTGGACGGGTTCGATGACGAGTACATGCCCGACGCCGAAGAGGAGTACGGACCGGCCGTGGCGGTCACCGCGAACGAACTGCGGCGCGGTGACCTGGTGGACCTTTCCGTTGACGGTGTCCAGGACTGGCGTTACGTTCACGCTGAGCCTTACCTCAGCGACGACGCCGAAGGTTCGGACCGCCTTGTGATCCCGTACCGGGATCTCGAAGACGGTGGCAACGTGGCCGATATCGACGTCGATCCGCATGAAGTAATGCAGGCTCGCCAACTGCATATGAACTGATGACAAGGAGCGTCATGGCCCCCAGGAAAAAGACCGGTCGGTCCGCAGCGGAAGCCGCCTACGCAGCCCTGCTCAAAGAGAACACCACCCTTGTCGGTGATGTCGGTGAGGCATGGGACGCCCTCGACAGTGCACTCAAACAGGCCGTGGAATTGCAGAAGAATTTCGAGGATGCACGCGCGGCGGCAGTCAAGGCCGGAGCGGTCACCAATGACCAACTCGACCAGATGGGCTACAAGAAGACCCCGAAAATCCCGGCGCTGCCATCACGGCCAAGCGAAGAGACCGCCAAGGCCGCGCCGAAGACAGCCGCGTCAGCCACCGCCGACGCGGCCGGCGGCGAACAGAGCAACGGCGCCGGACCCGCACCGCAACTGGCGTCGGTAGGCGCCCCTGGTGGAGAGGACCACTGATGATCCCGATCGAAGCGCTCGCCGAGCAATCCCAGCAGCAGCACCTGCGGTACCACCAGCTCTATGGCGCCAACCCGGTGCGCGGCGACGGTCTGCGCGAGGTCGCCAGGCGCAGCCGTGAGGTGGGCCGACAAGCACGCGAGATCCGCCAACGGGTGCTCGACCTGAACTTCTCTACGGAGGTGACCGGATGAGTAACGGCCCATTCGCCCAGACCACACGGCTCGACCACCTGCCATTGGACGGATTCGGTGGTGGCGCCGATGCGGGCGCTGACGCCGCCGACGCCAGCGCCGATGTCAATGTCAACGGCGCCAACGACGTGGCCAGCAACTCAGAAGCAGAAGCTGCGGAGATCGCCGCCGTCCCGGACCCCCAGTCGCCGGCCGGCCAAGCGGCGATCCTGGCGATCATCGAAAAATATCAGGGCAAAAGCGCTGGCACAGTGGAAGGTTCAGCGGCCACCGAGCAGGCCAACGGCACCCAGGCTGCCGAAGGCAAGAGCAGCGACAGTGACGACAAAAGCCACGACGACCACGATGACAGCAAGGACAGCAGCGGCGACGGCATGGGAGGTGGCGGCAGCAGCCTGATGGACGTGCTCAGCTCCCTGCTGGGCAGCGGCGGGTCGAGCATGCAGGGCATGAATCCGTTTGGGCAGCAAGGTATGCCGATGGGTCAAGGCATGGGCGGCAGCCCGTTCGGTGATCCCTACGGCCAGCAGGCCGGCGCGACGCCGGCGGCCAACCCCTTCGCCGACCCGTTTGCCGGATCCTCCGCCGGCGGCGTACCGGCCACTCAGGCCGCCGCCTACAACCCCTCGGCGGATCCGTTCGCCTCCACCCCGTCCAGCGGAACGGGCACCGTCACCACCGCCGACAACACCACCTCAGCAGATCCGTTCGCCGCCGCCAGCACCGACGACACCAACGGCAACGACGACGGCAAGTCCGGCGACGAAACCGACGGCGGCAACGGCGAAAACGGGGGCAGCGGAGCGAGTGCCTCGGCCGCGGCCGCCGGCGGCGGCATGGACGTCGACGCATTCTCCGGTGCCGACGGCTCCGCTGTGCCCGCCGACCCGGCTGCGGCCACCTCATAGGCAGGTAACACATAGGCATGACATCAACCGTGGTCAGCAGCACACCGGTCACCTCCTGGTGGTACGGGCAAGGCGGCGCAGTCGGAGTCGTACGGCGACTGGAGGCGCTGTACACGCTGAATCCGGCCCCGGCCGCCGCCGGGCTGGTCACTGCTCGCCGCGACGAGCTCACCGTCACCTTCATCGACACGCTTCGGGTGCCACTCCCGCAGCCATGGCACCCGGCTGATTCGGGCTCGGAAGCCCGAATCAGTTGGGATGCCGTAGATCCCGGGACCGAACCGGACCCACAGCACCCGGTCTACCTGGTGGTGTTCGGCACCACCGACGACGGCGGACTCGTGGCGATGAACCTGACCGCGTTCTCCCGGATCCGCATCGACGGTGAACGCACCACCACAACCGGGCTGGTCAGCCGTTGGGTACTGGAACTGCTGGCGACACACCCAGCCATCACCGTCGGGGTGACCGCCGATGTCTGGAGCGGCCCATTGACCAGCCGAGTTCAGCCGGTCAGCGTCGGCCACGTGCCGGCCGTTGACGTACTGATCTGCGGGCCCGACCTGAGTTACACCGACCGCGCACAGATCGTGTCCAACTCCACCAGCCGGATCATGGTCGACCTCGGTAAGGACGCGGCCGTGGACACGAAATGGACGATCAGCTGCGGCCCAGACCAGGTCGGGCAGATCAGCAACGGTCAATCTCGGGCGATGACCGCGACCCTGATCGACACCGTGGGCCGCAGCGATCTGCTCGCCAGCTCTCCGACCACGCCCGCCTCAGCCCGCCCGCCGGCGCCGGCGGACGACCCCGACTCTGCCGACGAGCCCGCCACCGATCCATCGCTGCCCGTCGCCGCGAACGACGATTGGGCCGACCTCGACGCGGCTTCCGGGGATGAAATCGACTTCTTCGCACCCCAACCCGACGCCGTATTCGACTCGAACGACGACAGCCCCGACGCATTCACTGCCGCATCGTGGCCAGAGACCGAAGACAGCCCACAGGACACCGCACCTGCCGCCGCGGTGTCCTCACCGAGTGAGATCGACACCGCCGCCGCCGATCCGGCAGTTCCGGTGACACCGGTAGCCGCGGCGGTGGCGCCCGACACTGTGGCCGCCGACGAAACCGTCCTACCCGTAGTTGCCCCGCTGTGGAATCGACTGCTGGGCCAGGTCGTTTTGTGCCCGCCCGAGCCAGGCGGACAACCCGGCCCCCGGGAGAAACGACTCAACGAACTTCTGGTGTTTCTGCAGACCAACCCATGGTCCAACAGCAGCGACATCATCGACGCCATCTACCGTGGCGCTGCCACGGCGAAGACCGTCACCCAGCAGATCTCGCCGCTGCGCACCCGCCTTGGAAACGTGCGTCCAGGCGGACCAAAAGCACTACCCCCCATGCAAGACGGCGGATACCGCCTCGACCCCGCGGTGCGCTCCGACTGGATGGAATTCGAGCGCCTACTGGAGATCGTCGTCGAAACAACCCCCACCAGCCACCTCGTCGCAGCGATGAACCTGGTCACCGGGCCACCGCTGGGCACGATCACACCCACGGACTGGCGCTGGGCAAAAGACCTGCGCGAACAATTGCGCACTCGCGTACCTAGTGCCGCCGCCGAGCTGGCACGTCGCCACCACGAAGCGAGAAAGTTCAGTGCCGCAGTGGAGATCGCCCGCAAAGGGCTCTGGTACGACTCGGTACGTCAGGACTTGTGGCAGGTCGCCATGCAGGCCGCGCTCGACGGACATGACGACGAAACATTCAAAGAACTGCGCAGGCAGTACTTCAGCGCTGTGGCCGATCCCGACCGGGATCCGGCGGTACTCGTTCTGACCAAATGAGGCAGGTAGCAATGCACTCCATCGAACTGTCCCAGTTCAAAGACGATGACGACGAAGTCATCACCACTGCAGCAACCGATCCCGAAGCGCTGTCGGTGTCGGTGAACACCGCCGGCGAGATTGTCGACGTCGACGCACAGGTGAGCAAACTGCGCCCGCTCGGGGCCGACGGACTCAAAGAACTGTTCGTCACCTGCGCCCAGTCGGCATTCGCCCACCGCTACGACCCGGTGATGGACCTGGATTAAGCCATGACGGTCGCAAACAAGCCTCAACCTTCGCCGCGAACACGTGTTGCCAGGTACAAAGGCAACACGGGGCGGGTAACGGCACCCGCCGGCAACCCACCGGTCCAACTCGTCTAGACCGCAGGAGAAACGATGACGAACCCTGAACCCACTCCGCCCCCGCGAATCCCGCTAGGGCCACCTGGAAGCGACGATGGCGACGGAATCAGCATGTCGCCCCTGTGGCCGACCACCACCCCTACACCCAAGGCTCCAGTCGACACGTCCCACCTGCCCGAGTCGACGCTCGATGGGATTCACGGCACCCGTGACGACGACCCGATGCGTTGGTCGCCCAGCCACCCCGGCGAGCTGCCACCGCACTGGACGAAGGACTACGTGCAGGACAGGGGTGACCCGGACCTGTGGTGGCCCGACCACCGCCCGCTGCCGCCCGGACAGGTGCGCCCGGCGTCCTACGACCCCACCACAGACGGCAAAAATGCCGACGATGCGGGCCAAGGCAAGAAACTGGACGTCACGCCGTCTGATCTGACCAACGTGGCCGGTGAATACGCCGAGCTGCAGCGCCAGGCCGCCGCGATCGGGCCGCAGGCTGTCGAGGAAGTCAATCGGATCATCACCACCCACGGCGCGATGGGATATCCCGTGGCGGTCGGAGTGGTGGCTGGCCTGGCCCGCAAGCAGGCCCGGATGGATGCCAAGGTCGCCCAGTTCGGGGTGTACTCGGAGCGATTCGAAGAGCATGCCGCGGCCTATACGGGACAAGATGCCGCTGGCGCCGCCGGGTATCAGCAGGTCCAGTTCTCTGGTTAGGCACGTCGGGAGGGGGATGCTGTGGCTTTGGACATCGACACCGACGAAGTGCGGCGGGCCAGTGAATTCGTCAGCAACGCCGGGGAATTCCTGCACCCCGACCTAGACGCCGACGTGCCAGCCTGCGGCAGCGACGAGGTCTCTCAGGCGGTGATGAACAACCTCAACGCGCGGCGCCGCTGGCTGGTTTCGCACGTGCGCACGGGGATCACCCAAGCATCCAACGCCGCAGCGGGAATGAAGGACACCGCCAACGCCTTTGAGGCCCAAGACGCAGAAGGCGCAGCCGGGTACGGCGGCGGCGGATCAGGGGCCGCGCCAGCGCCATCGACGTCGACGATGCCCGCTGCTGCCGCCCCGACCGGAATGCCAACGCTGTCGGCGATCCCTGACGTCAGCGGCACCGACGGGGAGGCGCTGGCCCGCCAGCTCGAAACCGGCCCGGGCGCGGGCCCGGCGATCAACGCGGCCTCGCAGTTGAGCACACTGTCCACACGGGCACAAGCCGCCAACGCCAGTCTGACGATGGCCCAAGGCCACATCGTGGCGGCGGGGCAGTCTCAAGCGCATCCCGGACTGATGCGACGACTCAACCAAGCCATCGCATGGACGGCCGGCGTGGCCGGCCACGCCGACGCGCTGGCCGAGGGCTACGGAGTCGCCGGCGAACTGCACAGCACGACATCGGCCACGGTGGGACCGTCCGAAGGTTGGCGGGCCCTGAACACGGCGTACGACGAAGCGGTCTGGGAAAACCAGCTCACCGGTGGGCTGTCACAACCCAAAGTGGATGCGCTGCAGACCGCCCTGACCACCAAGAACACCGAAAAAGGCGTCGCGATGAACGGCTACCAAGTCGGTGGCCAAACCGTCAGCACCCCGCCAGGAGACCTGCCCGACCCCGGTCTGGACCCCAACGCCGACAGCCCCGGCGACAACCCGGGTAAGGGCGACAAGGCCAAGAACCCCCTGGCAGCCGCCGACGAGGGCAAGGGCGGCGGGCTACAGGACACCCTCGGACAGCTGATGGGGGCGCTGGGACCGCTGACACAGTCGCTCGGCCAAGCCAATCCGCTCAACTCGGTCGGGCAGATGGCCCAGCAGCTCGGCCAGCAGGTCAGCAAGCTCGGCGGTGACGCGGTGAAGAAAGCCGCATCGAGCCCGATCAAACCGGCAGCCCTGGCCAAGCCCGCCGGCCTCGGTAAAGGCGGGGGCGGCAAGGGCAAAGGCGGCGGGGGCAGCCCGATCAAACCGTCCAGCCCACTGAGCGGCGTCCGGGCATCGTCCCTGTCGGGGACGCCATCGGCCTCACCATCGGCAGCCGAGCCGATCAAGCCGGCAGCGTCGGCGCCGCGCGCCTCGGGCCCCAGCGCTGGCGGTGGCATGGGCATGATGCCGATGGGACACCGACCCGGCGGCGACGACAAAGCCAGCCGGATCCACAGCTACGAGGATCCCCTCGCCGAGGTCGAAGAGGCCGGCCGACCCGGTGTCGTGGGAGAGAGGGCAGCCACGCCCGCGCCGGTGATCAACCCGCAAGCTCAGAACGCGGTGAGGGAGCGCATTTCCCGCCGCAAGCGCGACACCGCGGTCGACAGCTAGGGCCCGGAGGAGACATTGGCCGTCGTGTCGCAAACCTGTGCCACGCTCATGACATGAACGCGCGACAGGCCAAGCTACAACCCCACACCAAGGGCATCACCGCGGGTCTCGTCGACGTGAAAGCTCTCATCCCGACCACACCCGTTCATCACCGATAGGCGCCGTATGGATATCCCGCTGCACCCCGCCGTCACCACCGAAATCGCGCGCGGCCGTGAATTTCTCGAACGCGTCCGCTCAGCGCGACGCAACGTCGAAGGTATGCAGGTCACCATCCCCTGCCCCGATGGCGACAACGAGATCGTCTTCGCCGGTGACGGCATGGTCGTCGACGCCACCTTCGTCGACGACGTATTCAACCGCTACCCCAGCAGTGACAAGCTCAGTGAACTGCTCCTGGCCATGTCGGCCACAGGGTATGCCCAGGTATCGCAAAAGGTCAGCGCGGAGGTCGCAGCCATCCTGGAGCAGCGATGACCGACACCGCCACACAGCTGTTCGCTGACAGCTGCATCGCCCTCGGCGCGGAAGTCTACGGGCGCCGACAAATCCCCGACAAACGCGTTGCGCGCAGCGGATTTGAACGCCTGACAGCACAGTTCCCGGATCAGTGCGACGGCTGGCTGGGCTTAGCCGCCAGCGGTGTCGTCCGGCCCGACGTCCTCGAGAACGCCTACCGCGCGATCGACACCGCCGGCGAACTCATCGGCGGTGCTGATGTCGCCGTGGACGCAGTCGACTTCACCTTCGACACAGGCCTCTACGTGCAACTGCCAGCACGCGGCGCCGAAGGGCTGACCTTGGCCATGGCCGCGGCCAAGATCGCCGACAACAAGTTCGCCGCGGCGCGGGATCTGATCGATCAACGGCTATTGAGCAGCCAACCGCTCTTCGCCGGCTGGATGCTCGCCGTCATCTATTTCAGGGCCAATCGCTGGCACGACGCCCGCCGCGTACTGGCACCACTGACTCAGCAAGTCAACCCCGCCGACCCCTTCCTGCACCAGGCGATTGCCGTGGCCCAAGGCTTGTGCGAAGCCCGTTTGGGCATGTGGGACCAGGCATTCGAACGGTTGACCCCGAGGGGACGCGGCCCCATCCCCACAGCCAGCGCCGAGGCACTGCTCAACGCCGCCATATCCGCCCGCGCGCTGGAACGAGTGGACGAAGCCACCACACTGCTCAACGAGGCATACGCCGTCGACGGCATCGACGAGACAACCCGAACAACGATCGCCACTGCGCTCAGCGACCCGAGCTACGGCATCGTGCCGACCACCGCGGCGCGCATTGACGCCCGCACCGACTACTGGGACGCCAACACCGAACCCGGAGAACGGGACTTCGTGCGCCAGCTCGGCGCCGACAAGCGGGCCGAACTCAAAGCCGAAGCAGACAAGGAACTGGCCGAATTCGTCGGCATGACCGATGTCAAAGACCAGATCGCACGACTGGAATCCAGTGTGCGAGCCGCGAAAGTCCGCGAAGCCCGCGGTATTCCGGTGCGCAACAAATCGCTGCACCTGGTGCTCAAAGGCCCCCCGGGCACCGGCAAGACGACCGTGGCCCGGGTGATCGCCAAACTGCTCTGCGCAGCTGACGTGCTGCCCTCAGACACCTTCGAAGAAGTCAGCCGTGCCGATCTGGTCGACAAGGTCATCGGCGGATCCGAAGACAAAATCTCAAAGATGATCGACCACATCGTCGACAAGGGCGGTGGCGTGCTGTTCATCGACGAGGCCTACGCCCTGACCGACTCCGGATCCGACAACGACTTCGGACCCCTGGTCATCGCGGAGCTATTGCGGGCGATGACCAACCATGCCGACAAACTCATGGTGATCGCCGCCGGCTACGCCGACAAGATGCAGGAATTCCTCGACTCCAACGACGGCCTGCGCTCCCGGTTCACCCGCTCGATCACCCTGCCCTCCTACGACGTCGACGAACTGATCGAGATCACGGTGCGCAAAGCAACCAAGGGCGGCAGCCTCATCGAGGAGCTGGAACCGCTGCGCGAGATCTACACCGATCTGCGGGCCGCCACCGCCGTCGACACCAACGGCCGCCGCCGAGGGGCACTGGACGTGCTGGGCAACGCCCGCTTCGCCGAAAACCTCATCGGATTCGCCGAGGAGGAGCTGAACTTCCGTCTGGACGCCTCCGGCCGGCTCGCTGAGGCCACCGACGAGGAACTGCAGACCATCACCGGCGAGGATCTTCGCGCCGCCGTGACCCGCGAACTCACCCGAGCACGCACCGAACAGCAGATCGAATTGTCCCGCCAGACAACGGGAGAACCGCGATGACCGCACCGACACCGCGCCCACGGCGCGGCTTCAAATCCAAGAGCGTCGAATTAAGTCCGACCAGCGAACGCAACCGGCCCTGGGGATTTGTCACCCGACACCAGATCTCGGGATGGCGGTTCCTGATCCGGCGGATCAGCAACGGTGTGGCGCTGCGGGACACCCGCATGCTCACCGAGCCGCTGCGCCGTCAGGGCCGCGCCCTGAGCGTGGGCCTGATGCTCGGAGCAGTGCTGTGCGCAGGCGCTTTCATCCTGTCGATCATCAAGCCGGCCGGCGCCGGCGGCAACCAGGCGGTCCTGGCCGAGCGATCCACCAACGCGCTCTATGTGCGCGTCAACGACACCCTGCACCCGGTGCTCAACCTCGCCAGCGCCCGCCTGATCGTCGGCAAACCCGACGAACCGACCGTCGTCAAGTCCAGTGAGATCGACCGCTTCCCGCTCGGTAACACCCTGGGGATCCCCAACGCACCCTCGCGCATGGTGCAAAACGCCGCTCGCGATTCGCGCTGGCTTGTGTGTGACGCCGTCGGCGGCCCGGACGCGGGCACGACAGTGATTGCCGCAGACCCGGTAGCCGGCCCGGGCCGTGCCACCGCGCTGCCGGACACTTCAGCCGTGCTTGCCACCAGCGATGGAGGCAGCACCACATGGCTGATCTGGGGCAACAAGCGCAGTGAGATCGACCTGAACAACTCGGCGGTGGCCGCTGCGGTCGGCATCAATGTCGACACCCCGACTCCCCGGTCGATCAACCGGGCACTGCTCAACCTCATCCCGGAGTCACCACCACTGGTCGTCCCGTTCATCCCGAATGCCGGTGATCCGCCGCGGTTCCCATGGCCGGTACCCGGCAAACCGGCACCCCTGTCCGGCTCAGTGGTCGTCGACCACGACGAGAACAACCAGCTGCGCTATTACGTGGTCGCCCCCGAAGGCATCCAGCCGATCTCGTCGGTAGTGGCGGCGATTCTGCGAGCCAACGATTCCTACGGACTGGTCGAGCCTCCCGCGCTGACCCCCGACCAGGCTGCCAAAGCGCCCAAAACGAACGTGGTGGCGGTCGACAACTACCCGGCCAATCCGCTGCAGGTGATGGATCCCGCGACCGAACCGGTGACTTGTGGCCAGTGGACGAAACTGTCGGGCGCACCCACCTCCAGCCTGACGCTGCTGGCAGGCCAAAGCCTGCCCGTGGACGCAGACGCCAAGCCGCTGACCCCACCGTCATCGCCAGGGGCAAAAGTGCTACTTCCGAAGGGAACTGGCTTCTACGTCCAGGTCACCGGGCAGCAACCTGACTCGACCACCAAAGAGTCGCAGTTCTGGATCTCTGATCTCGGTGTGCGCTACGGCTTGGAAGCCGAGAAGAACACGACCGCCACCCCAGCCGAAGCGCTCGGCATGACAGCAGACCCACTGCCCATCCCCTGGTCGGTGCTGAGCCTGTTCGCCGACGGCCCCACCCTGTCCGAAGCCGATGCGCGCGTAGCGCACTGACCGAAAGACCCTCCGATGCGAACCCAACCTCGACACAGCCGCCGAATCCTCGGCCCGAAGACCGTCGACAAAGACTTCACGTTCGAGGCGCCCCCCGAACTGCCCCGCTTGGTCGAACAGAGCGCCTGGCGCAAGGCACTGCCGTGGGTGTTCGGCCTGGTGATGGTCGGCATGGTCGCCATGATGTTCATCATGGGGTTCCGCCAGATGAACCCGATGTACCTGTTCTTCATGCTCATGATGGGCATCGCGCTGTTCTCCTCGATGCAGAACTCCGGTGGCGAGGATGTGACGACACCCAAGGTCAACGCCGAACGGGCCGAATACCTGCGCTACCTGTCAGGCAAAGCCGAGCAGATCCGCGAGGCCGCAGCCAGCCAGCGCGCCGCCGCCGAATGGTCACACCCCGACCCCGAGGTGCTTGAAGCGGTGTTCGACTCAAAGCGACTGTGGGAACGATTCCCCACCGACAGTGACTTCCTGCAGGTGCGTATCGGCCGGGACCAGGTGCGATTGGCCAACAAGATCCGCGTCAAACCCGTCGACGCCGAAATCGACCTGGAGCCAGTGACCAAGATGGCTCTGCAGCACATGCGGGCCGTCCAACAGGTAATACCCCATTGCCCCAAAGCCATCGACCTTTCCGGCTACGGCCAGATCACCATCTACGGGGATCGCCAAACATTCCGAGCAGCGATGCGGGCCTGGGTGGCCCAGATCATGTGCTGGCACAACCCCAACAACTGCGGGCTGGCCCTGGTATCTCCGGACCTGGAGTCCCCGGAATGGAGCTGGACGAAATGGTTGCCGCACACCGAAAGCCAGGACATCGACGGCGCCGGCCCGGCTCGGTATCTCGCCACGTCGCTGGCCGCTGTCGAGCCCATGCTGGATCCGCTACTCAAGGAACGCGCCAAGGTAGTCGACGAAAAAGGCAACGTCGACACGTCCGAAGTGAACAAGTCACACAAGCAACTGGTGCTCATCGTCGACGACCCGTCGGTGTCGCCAGCGGCACTGCGCAAGATCGCAGGCAAGAACGGCGTCACCGTCATCACCTACCGCGACGCTGCCGGGCCAGACCGTGACTACGAACCTCACGAACGAGAACTTCTGCTGCGTGTGCAGCGCAACCCGCTGACCGACACAGACACCGTGCAGATGGACTCCTGGAAGGACTACCGCTGGCAGGTGTTCTGCGCCGAGCCCGACGTACTCGCAACGCCGGTCACTGAGCACCTGGCCCGACGGATGTCGAAGTGGGACGCGGCTCCGATCAGTCACCAAGACGCCGAATCCCAAGCGGCGCAAACCCTACTGGCACTGCTCGGGATCCCCAACGCGGCCAAGATCAACGTCGAAGCACTGTGGAAGCCCAGAATGCTGCCCGTAGGCACCGGTGAGCCGGTCATTCTGGAGCCCATCCTCAAAGCGCCGATGGGTGTGCAACCCAACGGTGCGCCCCTGCTGCACGACCTCAAAGACGAAGCTGACGGGGGCTTCGGGCCGCACGGGCTGATGATCGGCATGACTGGATCGGGAAAGTCGACCACGCTGGCAGCGTTGGCCTTCGCCGTGTTCGCCCAGCACTCCCCCGACGTCGTCCAGGCCATCCTCGCCGACTTCAAAGACGGCGCCGGGTTCGAGACCTTCGCCGGCTATCCGCACGTGGCGGCCATCATCACCAACATGGAAGAGAAGAAGTCCCACGTGGAGCGGTTCGGCGACACCCTCCTGGGGCTTCTCGACCTGCGCGGCCGCATCTTCTTCGACGCCGGTATGAAGTTCCAAGGCGCGCCGTTCACCTCGATCGTCCAGTACAACGAGGCACGCGCCACCCCGGCAGGTGCACACCTGCCGCCGGTGCCCTACATGCTGGTGTGGGTCGACGAGTTCAGCTTGTTGCTCAAAGAGCACCCCGAACTGGCCGAGGTTTTCGACATCTTGTGCCGCAAAGGCCGCTCCCAGGGCGTGTACTTCCTGTTCGCGAGCCAGACGCTGGATCCGGGCACGATCAAGGACATCGACAAGAACACCCAGTACCGCATCGGCCTGAAAGTGGCCAGCCCGAGCATCTCGCGACAGGTCATCGGCACCGAGGACGCCTACCACATCCCGGACGGCAAAAACACCAAGGGCACAGGGTATTTCGTTCGCGCCCCCGGCGCTCAGCCGGTGAAGTTCCGCAGCTTCATGCTTCCGGGCCGCTACGAACCCCCCACCACCGTCAACCGCAGAGTGATCACCGCCGACCCCCGCGCACGCGTATTCACCGCCGGCCGGGTGGAACCCGACCCCGAGACGGTGATCGAAGAGGAGATCGCCGCCGAGTCGGTGATCGAAGGCCCGCCACGCTCACTGGTGTTGACCGTGGGCCCACAGCTGGCGGCCCATTACGGCAAGAGAGCGCCGCAGTTGTGGGCGCCACCCCTGGACGATCCGATCCCCCTGGACAAAGTGCTCACCGAGGCCTCAGCAGCCCCGCAGCGCTCTGGTGGCCCGTGGTGGCCGCTCGGCAAGATCGATATGCCGCGGCAACTCACCCACGGGCTGCTCAACTACAGCGCCGATGACGGCAACATCCTGCTGCTCGGCAAGAGTGTCGACGAATTGTCAATGGTGGTGCAGACATTCATTCTGTCGGCTGCCGCTCGGTACTCGCCGGCCGAAGTCGGGTTCTTCGCGTTCGCCTACGGCGGGCCCGGGCTGGGGACAGTCAAGGATCTGCCGCATGTCGGGGCGATCGGCGGCGCCGATCGCAGCCAGCTCAACGTGCGACTGTTCGCCGATCTGGAAGCGGTAGCCAACCGGCGCCGACGGCTGTTCGAGCAGCACAACATTGGTTCTCTGGAGGAATACCGTCGCCGCCGCCGGAACGGGGAGGCGGCATTGGACGACGGGTATCCCATTGACCTGTTCGTCATCGTCGACGGCTACGAGGCATTCATAGCTGACAACTCATCGCCGATGAGCCAAAGGAACCCGTTCGAAAAGAAGCTGGATCGGCTTGTCGGCGCCGGCCGGGGAATCCACGTGATGGTCACCGCGGCGTCATGGATCAAGCTGAGCAACGAGGTCGACAACAAGGTGTCGGTGACCTATGAGCTCAAGCTGGCCAGCGCCTCCGAGTCGAAGGTCAGAGCGCGTGTCGACGACAAGCTGATGCGGCCCCAGGACCGCATTCCCATCAACCAGCCGGGTCGTGGCATCACCAAGGAAGGGGAAGTGATCCGCTTCGCCGTTGGACGCACCGACGGCAACGCGACCATGGACGAGCTCGACGTCGCGGTGCGGGAGACGATCGCGGAATTGGTGAACCGCTACGCCGATGGGCGCGTGGTTCCCGCGCCCCAGCTGCTTCCCTCCATTGTTCGTATGCAGAGCCTGCCCGAACTGGATGGTGAACGCTACGCAGTCGGTGTGCGCGGCCGCGACCTGCAGCCGTTGGTGTTCGACTTTGCAGAGTCGCCTCTGCTGGCGGTGTACGGCGATGACCGTCACGGAAAGACATCGTTCATCGAGAACATGGTTCGCAGTGTTGTGGCACGACGGCGTGGTCCTGACGATGCCATCGTCTGCGTCTTCGATAAGCGCAAGCATCTGACGGGGCTGACCCGGTACTTGCAGCACGGAGAGGACTACTACGAGCAGGATCTCGCGAAGATGGCGCAGCGGATCATGACGCTGGCGCAGGTGTGCGATCAACGTAAACCCCCCGAGCAAGACACCGATAGCTGGGATCACCTGCACACGTGGACGTTCGACGGCCCGAAGATCTATCTGTTCGTCGACAATCTCGATGTGATCCCCAACCAGGTCACGGTGCATGACCCGCTTCCGGTCGGGGCGCAGCCTGGGACTGTGCCGGCCAGCCGCATGGTTCAGCCGTGGCAGCCGTTGGTGCGCCACCTGGCGACTGCCGGCGATGTGGGCCTGCGTGTCATCGTGACCCACCTGGCTTCGCAGCTGTCGCTCGCGGAGGCGAACCCCAGCACCGTGCCGGGGGTGTTCGCGACGCAGAACGCCAATCGGCTGCTGCTGGGTTCGTCGACGCAGAACGACAAGGTGCGCGGTGTGAAGTTTGAGCAGCTCGATCCCGGCCGCGGCTATTTGGTCGCAGCGAGCCAGGAGGACTGCGATTACGTGCAGTTGGCTGCCCGCTACGAGGAAATGTAACCGCCATGTTAAAAGTGCACGACAGCGGTGGTCGCGTGCTAAGCGTGCATGCTGCAATGACTGGCATGTGCCCTTTGCTGGCAGTAACCGAGACCTTCGGGATATCCGACCAGCAAGAACTGTCCAGCCGCACCCGGCGGGGCAACGATAATTGGAAACGGACAGCGACTAGAGGAGACGCTATCTCATGCTTCTTGACGTAACTCCGGAAGTTCTCGGCGCAGCATCGGCGCAGGTCGCCGCATTGACTGGGCGACTCGTCGCGGCCAACGCCGCGCACATGGTAGCCACCGGAATGATCCTGCCACCCGGTTCGGACCTACCGTCCATCAAGACCGCCGCATCACTGATCGCAAAGGGCGCTTCACACGAAGTCACCGCTGCGATGGGCAATGTCGAACTGGCCAGTTCAGGCGAGGGCATCGCCGAATCCGGCATCAGCTACACCATCGGTGAAGGTGAAGGTGTCGCGATCTACACGGCCGCCGGCGGCGTGGCGGTCTAAAGAGCGGAGAAACCAACCCCATGCTTCCGATTCCTCCGATCTGGCACGCAGTGCCCCCGGAAGTGCATTCGACGCTGCTCAACGTCGGTGGCACCCCAGAGGGGATCGCCGCCGCCGGGACGTCCTGGGCCGAACTCGCCGGCCAGTACGCCGGCGCGATCGGGGAACTGCAAGGGATCCTCTCCTACATCAAGGCCAACTACGAGGGGCCATCAGCTGAACAGTTCATCGCAGCCCACCAGCCGATGCTGGGGTGGTTCTCAGCTGTTTTCGCCAAGGCCACAGAGGCCGCCGCCGCGCACTCGGTGATCACCGCCGGCTACGGGACCGCGGTGGCCACGATGCCGACCATGCCCGAGCTGGTCCAAAACCACGTCACCCACGGAGTTTTGGAGGCAACCAATTTCTTTGGCGTCAATGCCATTCCGATCGGAATGAACGAGGCCGACTACGTGCGCATGTGGATCCAGGCCGGCGACGTGATGGGCATCTGGGACGGGGTGTCCACCTCAGCAGTGGACACCATCGTGGAGACACCGGCCTCGCCGATCACACTGATCCCCGGCGTCGGGGAGACTGGCAGCATCTCTGCCACGGCAGCATCGTTTCTCACCCAAGGAGAGGCCACCGCCGGTGGCGCCTCCCTGACCGGTGCCGACATGCTGAGCAACACACTGCTCGTCAAGAAAGCAGCCAGCAGCCCAGCGTCAGTCGCCGACAAGCTGCCCGGCCGACAAACATCCACGGAGGGCGCGGCCCAACAGCAAGACCAATTGCAGCAGGGAACGCAGAACGCGGCCTCCGGATTCATGCAGCAGGCGTCATCGTTGGCCAGCAGCGCCCCGCAGGCAGCATCCTCGGCCATTCAAGGCCCCGCCCAGATGATCACCCAAGCGCCCCAGACCCTCGCCCAGGCGCCGCAGACGCTCGGCGGCATGCTGACCCAGTTCGCAGGGTCCGGCGGCTCAGGCATGGGTTCGCCCGCCGGCGGGGCCATGCCGGTCGGATTCCCGGGCACCGGCGCAATCAACGGCTTCAACCCGGCGGGAATGACCAGCCTTGCCGGTGGAGCGTTCGGGTCCGGACCCTCACGACCGTTGATGCCCTCGACGTGGGGTTCAGCACCATCGACGACGACAGCAGAACTGGCCAACAGCTCGCGCGGGCTCGCCCCCATGGCAACGGGACTTCCCGGCGCCAGCGGCAGCGGCAGCGGAGCGGGAGGCGCGGGCATGATGGGCGCAGGTGCCAACAGACGCAAAGGCTCGTCCGACAAAGTCAGCACCTTCACCGATGACGCTGTCGACGAAGACTCCGATGCCGACAGTGACGGGGGGACTTTCGCGATGGCCCGTTGACGATTAGCCGCGCATCTCTAACGCGAAAACACAAAATTATGACAACTCAACACCATCCGAGATCCCTAGTCAGGAAAGGACATCATCATGGGATTGCTTGACGCAAACATCGCACAGTTGGTCAGCTCGTCATCGAGCTTCGGCGATCAGGCCGCGCTGATGCGCAGCACCATCCAACAGGCCGAGAGCTCGGCCATGGGCGCCCAGGCCTTCCACCAGGGCGAGTCCGCGATCGCCTTCCAGCAGGCCCACGCCCGGTTCGTCGAAGCATCAGCCAAGGCCAACGCGCTGCTCGACCTGGCCGGCGCGAACATCAACGAGGGTGCCGGCGCCTACACCGCGCAGGACGCTGCCGGCGCTTCGGACATCACCGCGGCCGCCGGTTCGCTGCCCACCTCCATGTAACCCGCCGGTACCGGCACAGACTCACTGAAAGGACCATGACCAATGTCGCAGATCATGTACAACTACCCGGCGATGCTGCAGCACGCCGGCGAGATGAACACCTACGGAGCATCATTGCGCGCCGTAGGCTCGGGCATCGCCAGCGAGCAGGGCGCACTGGCCGTCGGCTGGACCGGCGACACCGGCTCCACCTACCAGGCGTGGCAGCAGCAGTGGAACCAGGTTCTCGAGGAACTGGTCAACTCCTACAAGTTGATGACCGACTCACACGAGAACAACACGGCGACCATGCTCGCCCGCGACCAGGCCGAAGGCGGCAAGTGGGCCTGACGCTGCCCTAGCTCCACCACAAGAAATGGGGCGGTCACCGAATACGGTGGCCGCCCCATTCGCATCCCTGTGGGCCGCTACCTGCGCCGCGGCGCACCCTCCATGAGCCGGGTGCTCAGAAGCTGATGCCCATGCGGGGTGGTGATACCGAACAAGTTGGCATGCTTGCCGTCCTGAGTGATCACAATCGTGGTGGACGGGGCTTTGGACGACTGCGGCCGCCGCAGCGTCACAGTGATCGAACTCGCCGGCGTTTCCGCACTTCCGTCGCTGACCACGATCGCCCCTGGCGGCAGCGGCGCCGGCGACACCGAGAACTGCTGCGGAGCCCCGTGATTGGCCAGCCCGGCCCACTGACGCGGATCGGAGGTAAACATGGCCATCGGCAGCCCCGCCAACGCCAGCCGCGCCACAATGCCGACGTGGAATTCACGGGTGCCGGTCACCGTAATACGCACCGGCTCCGGAGAAGCCAACCCCACGTAGACCGGTTGGCGTGACCGGTTGAAGCCGATAGGAACCCCCGGCGCCGAGGTCGGCCAGCGCAGCGATGCCAGATCGGCGGAGTCCACCTGCGCCGCCGGCAAGGCGTGATCCAAACCCGTCACCTTCAACGCAGGAATGACCTCACGGTGCAGGCCGTGGAACCCGGCCAGGCCCGGCAGCGGGTCACGGACCGGCTGCGTCCCCGTCAGCGTGCCCACACAGGCAGAGACCGAGGTGGGCTGGTTCCCGCGGGAAGAGACGGTCACGCTGACCCACAGGGCCTTGGTGGACAGCGTGGCAAGACCCTGCAGAACAGTGGCCAGTGCCCCAGATTCAACGGCGTAGACCGCGCGGAACCCGTCGTTGTATTCGGTGGCAGTCCAGGTTTCGCGGCGCACCGTGGCCGCCGGCGCCACGAACTGCGGCAGCGGTTCGTCATCGCCGACGAGGGTGGCCAGCCACCCCCGTTCGCTCAGCTCGGCGACCAGGCGCCGGGCGGTGGTGTCGGCCAGCGCTGCACGCTGCGGCGAGTCCACACCCTCGTCCGCATCGGAGGTACCTCGGTCAACGGCACCCATGGTCGTCTGGCGGGCGGTCAACGCCCCGACGTTCTGATCGGCGCGCAAGGTGTAGGTCAGCCACGTATCACGGTGCTGCGGCGTACGTGCACTCAACAACGAGGCGGCATCGGTGCGCAGGCCGCTCGTCGGTGGAGTGCGCGTGATGGAGGTGATGGTCAATTCATCGGCGCGCACGCCGTAGCGATTGAGCCAACTGGTGACAAACTGCCACGGCATCTGATCGGCCGTGTCAGTGGGCGTGGTGAGCCCATGTGGATGCGGCCGCAGGTGGATCACGATCCGCGCCTGCAAGGTGGTGGAACGAGGCTGCACTGCAGGCGCGGCATTCTCGGGACTGCGACGGCGGCGCGGCTGGGCGCTGCGGGCGCGTTGGCGACGGTTGTAGCGCGACAACGGAATCCAGCGGTGCACCGTCGTCGACATGTGCTGACCATGCCAGGATCCGAGGAACGCCACGATCACGACGACCCCGATCAGGTAGTGCCACCACAGCGGCGTCTGCCCGGCCGGCACCAGGGCGGCCCAACCCAGCATCAGCACCGATACGAGAACGGTAAGTCGGCGCCAGCTCGGGGCGGCAGGAATGAAACGGGTGCGTTGGCTAATGGGTGTTGTTGCCACGGCGCATTCCAATCAACGTCACGGTCACGATCACGGCGACGACGGCAAGGATGCCGCCACCGAAAGCGATCAGGCGGGGAAGCCGGTTGTCGGGTGGGGGTGGTGCCGGCGGGTCGACACGCACCACGGGCGCATTGGCAGGCTTGGCCTCCCCCTCAGGGATATCCCAAGTCAGCGCGGCCACCGGATCAATCACGCCGGCGCCCACCAGGTTTGACGGAGAGCGCGCCGCGTTATGGGCTGAGGACACCACTCGGTTCACGATCTGCCGTGCGGTGAGGTCAGGAAATTCCGAGCGCACCAGAGCGGCCACGCCGGCCACATAGGCGGCTGCGAAACTGGTTCCGTTAATCGGCACCAGCGGTTGTTTGGTGGAAGGAAGCCCGTTGATCAATCCGGAATTCTGCGCGTTGCCCAGCGAGACGATCTGCTCGCCCGGCGCGGCGAGGCCCACCCAGGGACCGGCCATCGTGAAGCCAGACGGCTGCCCCTCAGGAGTCAGTGAGCCCACCGACAAGACGTAGGGCTGCCAATAGGAGGGGGTGGAGATGGTGGTCGCGCCAGCCCAGTTACGGGGATCCTCGGGCCGGTTCGGATCAGTCAAAGGATTGCTCTCGCAGTTGTGCTCGCCGGTGTTACCGGCCGCGGCCACGATCACCTGGTCCTTGTCGATCGCGGCATAGCGCAGCGCGGCGCCGAGCGCAGCCTGATCAACTTGCTTGTACTGGGCGATGCAGTCGGTGATGGAAATGTTGATCACCCGCACACCCGGCATGTCCGCGGCATGACGGACCGCGCGGGCCAGCGTAGCCACATCACCGGCCGTCTCCACCGTCTGTGGATCACCGCCGGAGGGCTGCTTGGGTCTCCACTGCGCCGAACTCTGCCGGATCGAAACGATCGCGGCTTCCGGTGCCACACCGGAGAATCCGTCCGGCCCTGGCTGACCGCCGATGATGCCCGCGACCGCAGTCCCGTGCCCGTCGCAGTCAGTCAAGCCGTTCGCGGAGGGATCGATGTAGTCCCCGCCGCCAGTGAGGTTAGGTAGCCGCGGCTGCGGGCTCACTCCAGAGTCGATGACCGCGACCGCCACTCCCCTACCCCGCGAGGTTTTCCACGCCTCAGGCAGGTTGAGCATCGCCTGACTGGGCGGCACGGCGGCCGGATCGAATCCCTGCATGGCCCCAAAGAACGCGCACTCGCCACTAAAGCGCAGTTCCGTGCCCGGTGATGGCGGCCCAGGCTCGGGTAGAGCGGCCGGATCCGCAACCGGACGTTCCAGCGCGGAGGCCGCCGGAGGTGGGCTGCACACAACCAGTAGCGCCGCCGCAGCCGTCATCGCGCCCAACTGACGGATCATCACAGCGCCCCCCGATTGCGGATGAGGCCGACCAGGCCGATCAGCACCAACATCGCCGGCACGATCGTGGCCAGCAGCGTGTTCTCGAAAAAATCGAGGTAGCGGCGCTGCGGGATGGTCAATGGCCGCGGCTTGAGAACGGTGACGAGCAGCAACAGCACCGTCAACCCGGCCACAGCAGCCGCAGCGTAGACCGCGGCCACCAGATGACCGGTGAGCGTGAACGCAACGGACAACGCCGCGGCAGTGAGAAACGGCGTGGCCAAAAACCACAAGGCCGGTGCGGCTGAATCCCAGATCCGCATCCGCAACAGAGTGACGGTGACGGTGGCGATCACCAGCCACCACGCCAACAGCGACGGGGCCGCCGGAAGCCACACCACCAGCACAGAGCCGATCACCGCCAGGACGACCGAGGCAGCGATGAGGCCGCTCTGATAGGCGTTGGACGTCGCGGCCTTGCGGGGCAGGGCCTCGATCTCGGCCAAAGCCAAAGGCGCCGGGGTGGTTTCGTCAGGAGCAGGCACATTGGGCAACGGATAGCGAGCCCACACCGCCGACGCCGTCGGCGCAGTGAGAGCCACCAGCAGCGAGATCGCGACCAGACCGCACCCCAGGGTCAGATACGGCAGATGCGCCGAGATACGTACCGCTGCCGCCACCGCCACGGCCGCGGCCACGGTGATGATGGCGGTGTAGGTGGACACATAGGTGCTGGTAAGCGTAAGCATCAGCAACGACCACGCCACCAGCCCCGCAGCCACCAGGAACACCCGGGGTGCGGCACCGTCACCGGGCAGCGACGCGGCCAACGCCAGCGCGAGCGGCACGGTGGTGACCACCCCCATGCGGGCAGCCGCGGTCGTGTGTCCGCGGCGAGTCAAGACGGCGGTACCAGCGATGTAGAGCAGGGTCAGCACACCCAGCGCCCCCGCAGCCCACCACTGGTGGTGATCGTGCCAGGCCGTCAGCGCCAGCCCGCAGACTAATGCGCCCAGGCCCAGGACCACGATCTGGGCCACGTTGGGCAGCAGCGCATGGGTGAACGGCTTGAACTGGCTGGCTGAGTGGATCGCCGAGGCATCGGCGATGTCCTCCACAACCGGAGGCGCGGTGGGCCCAGGCGGCAACTGACGCAACAACAGCAACTCACCGTCGTCGATGGCCAGAGTCTCCAAGGTCGCATCCAAGCTGAACGGCGTAGACCCCGGCGGCGCAAGTGAATATGGACGCAACTCTGCACCGTTGTGGGTATCGGTGGGCAGCAGCTCGTCGTCGTCTCGGCCGGAATCCAGAGTCTTGATGATCCGCGGGATCAACTCGCGGATCGGCAGATTCGTCGGCAAGGCGATGTCGGCGCCGGCCGTATCGCCGATGATCTTGACGCGTACTTGCCTGGTGGCAACAGCAGGATCCATCGTCAGTAACCCCCCATCTCCTCAGCGCGCTGCGGCGCTTGCCGTGTCGGGTAGTAGCGGGCGACCGCTCCGGCCAACTCGTCCACAGCTTTCTGCGTTTTCTTGCCCATCCGCGAGTACTCGATCGCTCCGCCCTCGCTGAGGTGGTCATCGAACGGAACGGTCAGAACGTGCTCAGTACGTTCCCGGAACTGGGCAGCGGCATCCTCGACGTCGACCTTGGGCTTCTGGGCCCCGGTGCGGTTGAGGGCAACCACGGTGCGTGGCAGCAGCCGGCCCAGACCATGGCTGGCCAGCCACTGCAGCGTCCGCGACGCACCGTTGAAGCCCGGCGCATCCTGCGACGCGACGACCACCAGGCAGTCCACCTGGTTGGCGATCGTGGTGAACAGCGGTGAGGTGATCGAGGTGCCGCAGTCCAGCAGCACCACGTTGTAGTGCCCCCGCAGGATCCGCATCGTTGACTCGAAGTCGGAACTGCTGAGTCGGTACGACGACGTCGGATCGTTTTGCGAGGACAGCATTTCCAGGCGGTCATCGTTCTGCACGGTGAACCTGCGGACGTTCGAGTAGCTGCCGTTCTTGGGCTGCGCTGCGAACTGCTCGATGTTGGCCTGCGGGCCGCCGTTCTCGAAGAATCGAGCCGACAGGTTACCCAGGTCGATATCGACGTCAGCGACGATCACCCGGTCGCCGCGTTGGCGGGCGATCGCGTTGCCGACGGCGACCGCTACCGTCGTCTTGCCCACTCCCCCTTTGGAGCTGACGAACGCTACAACAAAAACATCGGTCAAGGACGCGCGAATCCTGCGGATGAGCTCCTCGAGTTGGATCTGCTTGGCGCTCGGTCCGGGCTTGATGAGCCCGAAGGTCATTACCTGCACCGCTTTACGCCAACCGGTGGGGTCGATACGCCGAGTGGGAGCCGACTGATCCGGCGTGGCGATTGCGTTGCTGTAACCGGCAGGAACGAACGGCTCCCCGCCCATCGGCCCGCTGAAGACCGGTCCGGGCACCTGAGGTACAGAGCCGGAATCGGCCGACTCGGTGAAGAACCCAGCCAGTTCCTGTGCCTCTGCGATTTGCTCGGGAGTGATCACCGAGGTCCGCTCGTCGTATTCGCCAGGCTCGTTGCCACGAGGCGGGCGAACGCTGCGCTGGGCAGGGGTGGCGCCGTTATCGACCAGCGGTGGTAGCGGTGTGGCCGGACCGGTCTGGTCAGGCTGAGACGCGGGCGCCGCGGGTGGTTGGCTGTGGTCCTGCTGTGCTCGTCCGGATAGCAGTACGTCCGGCCGGTGATGCTGTCCGGTGCGCGGGTCGACGTTGTTGGGCTGCTGCACGCCGGGCTGGGACGCCTGGCCCGCGAAGGGCTGGTACGGCGGCGGCATCTGCGGCGGTGCAGGCCGCGGCACCGGGATAGGCCCGCTCTGGTGCGGGGCAGCCTGCCATCGGGGAGCCTGCGGCGGCTGCGGCGGCTGCGGCCGCTCCCCCACCGGGCGCTGTGTCACCCGGTGCTGCGGCCCGGTGTCCGCTGCCGGCGACTGGTCGCGATCGGACTCCCCCGCTGGCGAGGCGTCATCCCGGCGCTGTGGATCGTTGTTGTCTGAGTTGAAGAAATCAGGAGGTGTGCTCATCGTTCACGTCCGTTCAAGTTAAGTGTCAGATATCGAAGTTCTCTTCGGGAAACCAAGGGCCAGCGGGTAATCGGCTGGTCAGATCGCGCACCGCCATAGCGATGGCAAATGGCTCACCTGGTGCGAAAACGGAAACGCCGCCGTCGCGGGGCTTGCCTGGCATCGGGCTGACGAGGATCACGCCGGCCTCGGTACTGATGATGTTGACGCTGACATCTGTCTGATGCCGGGCACCGTTGGTGGCTTGATGCGCCGTAAGTTCCACAGTGATGCGATCGCCGGTGCGAGCGATCTCCATGATGTCGGCCTCCCGTTCCGGTATGCCCAGGTCGGTCAACGTCTCGACGATGTCGGCGCCACGGCCGATACGTGCATCGATCGATTTGCCAACGTCGATGGGCAGCTCGAACTCGTTGAACTGTGCGGGGTGCGCATCGGTGGGCAGGCCCGCTGTGATGATCGGAACCACAGCCTCGCTGTGGGTCAGGTTCAAAGGTGTGAACGTAATCATCTGCGCGTATCGCAGCGCGACGACCGCCGATGAATCCGATGCCCTGGCCAGCACGCCGCGAAGGATCTGATCGGCATCGACAATGGTCAGCCACTCCAACCACTGGGACGCTCGGCAGATGGTGCGGATCGAATGTGCCGCAGCGGGTTTGACGGTCAGCGAGGTGTCGATGACACCGGATTCGGTGAGCTCAGCAATCGACTTCTCGTAGAACTGCTCATGCTCGGCGGGATCGAAGTAGGGGGCGGTCACAGCCAGCTTCCAAGGGAAGGCGCCAGCGTTGAGGTAGTCCGCCAGAAACCATGCCTGATGTGCCGTGACCTCGACAGCTTCAAACCTAGTCATCGTCGTCGTCATCCTTTTTTGGCGGCTTAGCCGCTTCAAGCTCGACCAGGACAGGTGCCAGCGCCCGCTCGGTAATCAGCGACATCGAGGTGTTCCACCGTCTCTCCTGCTCTCTGAGCCGGCGTATCGTCGACCGTTTGAGGCGGAGCGTCGTGGCTTCTTTCTTGTCCGTTTCGAGCATGTTTTGGGACAGCTCGCGGACGAGGGCGCCGCCAGCGCTCTCGGATTCTGAATCCTCGTTTGCCATCGTGGCTTTCACCCCTTCCCTTCCTGGGTCGACGCCCACGTGCCCGCAGTAGAGCACAAAGTCTGGACACGACAAATAGATCGCGTACCCGGGTATCCGATACCGAGCGAATAAGCATGGGCATCTGATCGATAGATGCCCATGCATCCAGCAGTCATAGCAGCCACCCACCTATCAAACGCAGACATGCCTACCAACGACCATATGTGTGTATGCGCATCGCGCATACACACATATGCGGTGCATATGCGGTAATGCTCAACCGGTACGTGCTGGATTCTGCGTGACACACCGGCGAAGTCTGGCTCGTGTCCACAAGTCCTGTCAGAATGGCGCCACCGGGATAGCCGTCGCGAGTGTCATCAGCTCTCGGGGTGACCATGCAATCCCCCACTCCCCCAAACGTCACGTGACGCAAGAAGGCGCGCCGACGTCCGGAGTTCTCCACCGGGTGATGCAGCCTGCATCACCGGAATCAATCCACGACACGCGCACACCAGTGCTTGAACCGCCCTCGTACCCCCAATAACCTAATACCGGTATTTAGGAAGGAGTCACCCCGTGACAGGAACAAAGACCCGAGTCCGCCGCCCCACCAGACCTGCCGGCAACAAGACCGCCAACCGCTTCGCCAAACTCGCCGGAGGCGACGCCGCCGCCGACGTCGACCTCTCCCCTACTGGCGGCTCCGACGGGGCCGACACCGAAACCAACGGCAGCGGCCTCATCGGCGGAATGTCCGCAGTCGCCGCCGACGACGCGCACCGACTCGTGCGGATCCGGGTATCGGAGACCGCACCGCACCCGTTCAACGACCCAACTCGTTCCCAGCCGCAGCCCGACGACCCCGAATGGGAAGAACTCCTCAACGGCGTCAAGGCCAACGGCGTCCGCTTGCCACTGCTCCTGGTCCGTAGGGAGGCCTTCGCCGCCGCCAGACCTGCTGCGGCCGAGGAGATTTCGCCGGATGCCCACTACGTCGTGGTCTACGGTCACCGCCGCCGCATCGCAGCATTAGAGGCCGGTTGCGAGACCGTGCCCGCCATCGTCGACGACGCCACCATGGAAAACGACGGCGACATCGATGCCATGGCGCTGGAAAACCTTGGCCGCAAGCAACTCTCAGAAATCGCCGAATGCGACCTCTACGCGCGCTACTACGAGATGGGGCTCCCCCAACGTGGCATCGCCGAACGCCTCGGAGTCGACCAGTCCACCGTTCAGCGTCGCCTGGCACTGAAACTGCTCACACCGGAAGCGCGCGCAGCGGTCGAGTCCGGTGCGCTGCCTGCCTACGAAGCGGCAACCCTCGTCGGCAAAGACGGACTTCCCTACGGTCCGCGGCGGCCTTGGCAGAAGACCTTCAAACCTGAGCAGGACACCGATCAACGCAAGGCCGAGCAGAACTCCGCGCTGAGACTCGTCCTTGGGGAGACGCCGTGGTCCGTGTCCCGTGCCACAGAACGGGTGATCGCCGAGCGGGAGGCCCGCGTTGAGTCGGCCAACTTGGGAATCGACCTCATCAACGATCCGCACAAAGAGTTCGGCGACCACTACACCGACCACAGGATCCGCCGCGACGAATTCACCTCCGCCGCCGATGTCGTCGGAGCCATCAACCCCAACACCGGCCGCCTCGACTTGTACCGCCGCTCCGCAGCCCCCAACGACGCCGCTCCCGTGTCGGGCGACGTTCCCGATCACCCCACACCACCAACCGCATCGCCCACTGCGCCCGTTGCGCCCACCGGGCCGGCGCAAGCTGCGACAGGGGAGTCCGACGACGACACCACCATCGAACCCGCGGAGTCGGACGAACCCGCGGTGTCGGGCCAGGACGCCGAAGCGGAGGCGATCGCCGAACAGAAGCGAGTCGAGGCGGCCGCAGCCGCGGCGGCCCAGGAGCGGCGTCGGGAATCCTGCGCCGAACTGATCGCTCATCAGCCGTCCAACGCCGACCTGCTCAAGATTCTGGTCCGGCAGTACCTGTCCGGCGTGGCCGCGCGCAGTCAAACTTCCGCCGTCAACGCACTCCTGAAGGACTGGGATGCACACGCCGACGGCGCGGGGGAGAAGGCCCGCAACGCCAGCGCCTACCACCGAGCGGTCGCTGCAGCCGAACTGCACACCGCCGAACTCAAGGACAAGGCGTGGGACGACGACGCAGTCGCCCACGTGGAACTGCTCATCGACCGGGTCGGCTATCAACCCACCGCCTGGGAACGCGAACAACTCAACACCGTCGCCCGGTGATGCAGCCTGCATCACCGACCACACCCACCGCGCATGATGCAGCCTGCATCACGCAGAACCATCAGCCACGCGTGATGCAGCCTGCATCACCGCAACCGTCCGGCCCGGTGATGCAGCCTGCATCACCGACCACTAACACTCGCACCGATAGGAGAGACCGATCTCATGGCCACTTTCGCCTTCGCAAACTTGTCCGGCAGCGTGGGAAAAACCACCACCGTCGTCACCATGGGAGTCAAACTTGCCGCCTCGGGCCTGCGCGTACGGGTCATTGACATGGACCCGCAGGCCAACGCTTCCACCTGGTTGGGCTACCCGAACATCGAGAACGGCACCACCGCCAACGTATTGCGCCGGGAAGCGACCATCAACGACGTCGAACGACCTGCCCGCATCATCCAGGGCTACAGCGACGACGGCGAGCCCGAGTACAGCGATGATCCGGAATACCTGATCGACAATCTCACCGTTGTGCCTGCGGCCCGAGCAACCCTGGACAAGGTCATGGTGGAACTGTCGGCGCTGACCGGGGGAGTGATGCGTCTGCGCGACGCATTGGAAGACGCCGATCCGGTCGACGTCACCCTGATCGATGGCCCGGGATCCAACAGTTCCCTCGTCACCGCCGCGCTGATCGCCACCTCGATCGACGAAGACGGGCCGGCCGGCACCTGGGGCCTGATCACCTGCACAAAGCCGTCAGGAAAGGAATCAGAGGGCATTCAGCAGCTGCTGAAAGAGCTGACAGCGATCAAGAAGACGTTCCGGATCGATATTCGCTTGCAGGCCATCGTGCCCTGCGGGGTGCCGGGCAGCGGTGATCTCTACCCCGAGCAGGTCAAGTTCCTGCGCGAGGGATTCGGCGACAAGGTCACCCCACAGGTGCGGCGCCGCACGATCGTCGATGAGGCTTACACGAACTATCTGCCGGTCCCGCTCTACGGGCATCGCGCAAAGGACGTGAATAGCGACTACGACAAGGTCATCGCGCACATGTCGAAGGAGCTCGGCATGTTCCCTGCAACCGTCAATGTCTGACGCTGATACGTCCGGAGGGAGCCCGGTCAGCAAGGTCAACATTCCCAGAGACCTCCATCAGCGGGCCCGCGCGGCCGTACGCATCGTGCGAAAGGTCACCGGGCGGCCCTACACCTTTGCCCAGTTCGTCAGGGAAGCGTTCATGGCCCAGTTATCGGTCATCGCGCGGGACTACAACGGTGGCCAAGAGATCTTTCCCGATACCGCCCCCCTCGATCCTGGCCGACGGTAAGAACACACCAGATCGCGTGCCCAACAGCGTTCGGGAGCGCGGGAAGAACTTGGCCGTGGTGTCGCATTCAGAGCCCATAGTGGACCTGTGCAAAACCGTCGAAAGGGAACCGATTTGGCTGCGCAGCGTCACGAGCACGAATCACACAGTGAGCAGCCCGACATCGACGACTACGTACGCAACAGCAGCGTGCCGCTGCACCCACCGATCGACGACGCAGTGCGAGCACCACTGACCCACGCCTACACCGCCAGCGAGATCATGAACGCCCTGCCGCGATCGAATGCCGTCGACGCCAGCGCACTGCCGATCGACCTGCAACGCAAAGCAGCCGAGCACGGCGACGACCTATCCAACATCGCCCACTCCGAGAACCTGACAGCCCCACGCCCACTGCTCGCCCGGATCGGCGACCGCCTGCGCTGGCTCCACCGCCCCTCGCCGACATGGGTCTACACCGCCGACGAAGTGGCCACCCTCGACGCAGCCGCACTCGACTGGCCGGCCGTCCCAGAAGAACTCGACCGATACGCCAGCGCCGAAACGCTGCGCCGCGAATGGCACAAGCGATGGCTGTGGCGCATGCAGCCCGGAGCCGCCGCCCTCGTCTGGCGCGAACCCCACCTGGTCGCCGTCGCCCACCTGCTCGGCCGCGAGATCAGATCCAGCGCCGCATGGAACAGCGACCTCTTCGACGTCCACCGCGTCCGCATCGATCTCACCGCGACCCTCGACGACATCTACCTACGCGCGCACCGAATCTGGCGCGCCCGCGCCAACCTCGTACCACCACCGACAGCCGCACCCGACGACGTCGTCGCCCGCCGCAACGCCGAAATCACCGACGCCGCCACCGCAGCCTGGAACACCCTGGTCAACCTGGTGCGCCAACTGCAGGACTACCGAACCCAACTCGCACCGATCGACGCAGTCTTCGCCGAGATCACCGCACTACACCAAAGCAGCCACCGCATCACCGACACCGCGGTGCACCAACTGCACGTCGACGCCGCCGGCAACACCCTGCAGACCGGCGATATCCACGAGGTCACCAGCGAACTGGCCGACCTCAACACCAACCTCACGACACGGCTGGGCGCACTGCACCACAGCCTCACCGCCACGACCAACGGACTACTCCTCAGTGCGCCATAGCGCACCACCCGCGCCACCACCGCACCACCGCAGCCCCCAGGAGATCCCCACCGCGCCATGGCCACCAACATCACCCTCAGCACCACTCGCGGTGCCGTCACCTACAGCACGAAGGCCGCACCCTTACCGACCCAGCCCGGCGGCCTCGCCGGCGGATTGCTCGGCGGCGAACCCACACTCGTGACCATCGTCCAAGGCATCCTCTCCGGAAACCTGCCCAAGCGCGTCCGCATCGCAGAACCCAACCTCGACTACGAATTCAGCGCCACCCGCGACACACTCGCCGACATCGCAGCCGCCATGCTCGCCGCAGGAAACGGCAAAGGCCGACTGTCCGACAGCGGCTGGGAAGCACTCGACGCCGCCATGGACAACGGCACCGACGACAAATGAACGCTCAAGCGGGGGAGAGGGCGGCGCTTGAAATCGTGAGTCTCCAGGGATCGTGGAAGGGGTACTTGCACCACGACACCGGAGCTGAAGTCGAGATCCGCACCTACCCCCGAACCAAGAGGCGCTGCAAGATCTGATCGACTCAAGGGCCTAGGCCGCCAGGGAAGTGATCGATCAAAATGTCCGACCCGGAGGGGAGACTTGGGGCATGCCAGAACAAGCCATGATCTTCGCGCAAGTGGGGATGCTGCTGGCCGGCGCGGTCTGCCTCGTGTGGTCGACGACAGCCACCAGCCCCAGCCGCCGGCGACGCCGGCTCATCGCGACAGAGGCCCTGTGGGTGGGCGCTGGCCTACTCGCGCTGACCAACGTCGCACTGACCGTGTACCGCTTGTGCACCGAACCGATCGGCAGCACCACAATCGGCAACAGCGTCGTGGTCATCTTCATCTCCATCGTCACCGCATTCGGGGTCGTCGGCCTGCTCGGCTCAGTCGGCTTCTGGGCTCGCCTACGCCACCGTCGCACAGCGCCGATCGAGGCTGTGCGACGTGCCCCCGGTGACGGTGGTGAATGGGCCTCGTTCGTGAACGACCTGCCCACGAACCCCGATGCCATCGATCTCGGTGCCCCCGCTAACAGTCTGGATCCACTGCACGAATTCGACTCTCCGAGATCGATTCCGGCTGCAACTGGAGAAGAGAACAACCAGTGACTGACACGCCATCCGGTCGCCGACACGTACCCTTCGACATCGGCTCAGCGACATCACCACACGCCGCGATCGCCGGCGAGATGGGCGCAGGCAAAAGATTCCGCTACCACCACGCGCTCACCGTCTTCGCCGACGCTGGCTGCATCATCACCCACGGTGAGGACGGATTGGTTGCTTTTGGCGTGGTCGCGCCAGAAGGCATGAGCGAGAACGAGTTCCGTGATTTGACCCACCGTGCCTGGTACTGGTAGACGACCGCGCTCAATCCCCATGCCGCGGGTGCGGGGCCACGGCCCGCGCTGGGCACCACTGCCGGATCGGGAGCTTGCCGGCCTGGTTGCCCGTCGGCACGTCGCAACTCACCAACGCAAGCCAGCCGCCGCGGGTGGTCCGTGCCCACGCGTGCAGCAGCCCAGGCACCTGGGCCAAGAATTCGAGGCCTTCCATCTTGATGTGCATTGGCACGCAGTCGCGGCGAAACCGGTCGTCGGGATTGTTGATGAGAAGGCTGAGATCCACGAGAACGGCCTGGGGAGGGTCGACCAGCCGCCTCGGGGCCGGCTGCATCCGCACTGGCCAATCCTCAAACATTTCGCACCATCCCAGCTGCACACAGGCGTGCCCACCATCAGTAGGGCGCACTTCACCAGTGTAATCGAACAAATGTTCGCACCAGGCGCCGCCGGACGTAAGCCTGGCGCGCGGTAACGCGATGATGATCCACAAGTGATTGTTGTGGCCACGTACAACAATCACTTGTGCGTGTCCGAGGTGTCCGATAGCGTCGCTCATATCGAAATCCGTGTAGCACGAGGGGAAAAGAGCATGAACGACAGCGGATCGTACGAATCTGCGCGAGACGTCTTCCAGCTCCTGGGGGTCACGGAAACTGCCACGACTGGGCCAGCGTCACTCGGAGGAAGTGGCGTCCACAGCGCACTGCCTGGCTATGTGGACAAAACAGCCCTGCTGGCCAAAGCGCCGGTCATCGCCAGCGGCACGGCCGACCTATTTCACCGACCGGGCAAGCCGAAGCCCTCGGCTGATCGGGAGCATTAAGTGGCGAATGGCGATCCGTCTGTCGCTCTGATTCAAGCTGCGGCACAACGGGATGCAGAATCATTCGCCGCCAAGATCGCCGACGTGTCATTGGAGGCGGCATGCGACCTGTGGTTGCGGCGGGTCGCGCGACGCAAAGTCACCCCAACCCAGCGGGCGCGCCTGATCAAAGCAGTTGAAAGAGGGGACGCCGTCGAGGCCAAAGCAGTGCAGTTGACCCGCGCAGCACTCCTGCGGGCTGCGGGCCTCGACGACAGGCCGGCAGCAGCCGCGGCCGTGGCGGCGGGGGCGACCTACACCGAGGTCGGCGCCGTGCTCGGGGTCAGCCAGCAGTGGATCAGCGCCCGCATGCGGTCCTACCTCGCCGACGCCAAGGCGCAATCGCAGAGCAGACCATCATGAGCGACAGGATCGAGATCGGACGCCACGTCCTGATCCTCACCCCGACAGGAACATTCACCATCGCGGGCCGGCGCCTGGCCGGCCCAGTCGACACCGCTGACAAGCTGGGCAAGCTCATCCTGTGGGCCGCCGACAAGAAACGCGGGGGACTGCAGCCGATCCCCGGCCCCGGCGACGAACCCGATCCAGCACGAGTATGGGTGGTCGGCGGCGCAGTCCGACTGCTGACCGGAACACCGGAAGATTCGACCGACAACCCAGCCGACCACCTGGCCCAGACACTGGCCCCGCTCGTCGACGACGGCTGGGAACTGCGCAAGGGGAGTGGACCGGCAGTCGTGCTGGCACGCGGAGGCGACTCCGAGAGAGTGCTCGTGGAGATCTTGGCTGAGCAGCAGCCGTGGCTCGCAGCCGACGACGAATCGATCACCGACGACCCCGACGAGCTCGGCCGGCGCCTCGGCCGCTGGTACGCCGCGATGGGAGTGCTGCCTGCGCAGACCGCAGCCATCTCGGGAGCAAGAATCGTCGACCACATCATGGCCGGCCGTGAAGGCCGCCGCGGCGCCGTGATCTCTGACTCGGGAGCGCTGCCAGCCTGGGTAAAACCAGAGGTTCGGACCCAACCTGCATGGGCGACCACCCCAGACCAGGTAGAGCACGAGTTTCAACACTGTGACGAAATTATGTGCCTGGCCCAGCAGAGCCCAGCACTGGCCTCAGCGGGGATGCTCACGTTCGGACACGGCCAAGCAGACGAGCTGGACGCTTCAGCCGCAACCACCGCAGCGGCCGCCGCCAAACCGCCGTTCGGTCAATGGCTGGTGGATCTGCCGGCCGCCAACGATCTCGACCTACCGAAAACGCTGCCCTTGCCGCATCCACAAATGGCCCTCGACCATGCCGTGCAGGCGTGGGTGAGCACCGAAGACCTCGAAGGGCTGACCAATGATGTCCGCGCCGGCGGCGCGGGCCTGGCCATCGAGAAGCTCAACATCAGCGAAGCCGTTGTCTGGCCACAGAAGACGCGAATCCTGGAAACCTGGGCCAAACGACTGCGCGCCGCATTGGAAGCTTTCGCAGACGACGCGGCGCTGCGCGCACTGGTGGAGGCAGCTGCTGCCGACTACCTTGCCGCACTGGCCGATCCGGAAATGTGGGCCGACGAGGACATGCGGCACCACTACCGGCCCGCTGACGCCGCGGCGATCGCCGCGCACATCCGATACCGGACACGGCGGGGCGCGATGCGCATCTCACGCGAGTACCACGCTTGGCCGGTGTACGTCGAAGACACCGTGATGGTGTATGGCCCGGCCCGGTCAGCCGAAGGTGAGCCACCAGTTGACCTGTCCGACACCCACACTCGGCTCGGACGGCTGGTCACCACCGCGCGCGCCGAACTGACTGCGGAAACGATACTGGCGGTGCTGCTGGCCGAATCCGTCACCGACGTCGCCGCGGCGCTCACCACAGCACTGCAACTACCAGCCGCCCTGAACAACCAACCCACACCTGACGCCGATGAGACGGCGACCGCAATCCAGCAGACCAGCGTCGACGCGCGGCCAGAACCCGCACCCGCCACCGAGACCACTGAGAACGAGACCGAGGCCTCCGAGACGGCACAGCCGGCCGGCGACGGACCCGCACCGAAAACCGCCAAGCGCAAACACCGCACGACAACCACTGCGGCTCTCGGCGGCACACCCGCGGCGGTCTTGGACGCCGACGGACTCTGGATGCCCGACGGCACGAAAATCGAACTGACCGAACCTGTTACCCACCTAGGTCACGTTGCTGAGCTGGCCTACACCTACAACCTCGGATACCAACTGGCACCCGCACGCGGCGACAAGCCCGCTTACGGCGAGCCGGGGCAGATCTGGATCACCGAGGCCGCGTGCCGGCGGTTCGGCATCGAAGTCGACACACTGGCCGAAGCCAAGCCCCGCCGCCGCGACGAGCTGCTGCGCGAAATCACCCACCAGATCCCATTCGTGACCGACGCGATCAACGACGGGTGGCGGCTAGGCGGCGCCAAAGACGAGGACACCGCCACGTGGCTGGGAACCTGGACTCGCGTGTTTCCCGCGGACAAGAAACGAAAAGGCGTCTGGGTGGCCGTCATTCCCGGGATGGCTAGTCGCGGCGACTCGGGCGAGGGTGTCCGAAACCTGCCCATTCTGATCGACAAGACCACCGACGACGGCATCGAACTGCCGCCGCCCCACCAGATCGCTCGCCGACTCAAGCTCTTCGCCGACGCACACCGCTTCCCGTTCAAGCTCAACCCCGGCGTCACGGCGATCGACCTCATGGTTGCGTGCAGGCCCAAGGGCACCACGATCGCCGACTGGTGCAATGGGCCGCTGGCACCATCGACGTTCGAGGTGCCGTTCACCGTCAACGACGTTGAGCGAGACTTCAACTGGACGCGCATCCCCACGGCGGATGAGGCGAAACGCCGCTACGTCCACGCCTACGACCGAGGTGGTTCCTACCCGGCGGCCATCGCAGGACTGGAGCTGCCGATCGGCGACCCCGTCCACTGCCCAGACGGATCGGTGTTCAAAGATCCCGCCAAGCTGGACCAGCTACTCAAGGCGCCCGGCCTGGTGACCATCGATGTCCCCGAACCCCAGGATTGGCGCGCGCCTTTTCTGTTGAACCCGGCCGGATTGCAGTTCACCGGACCAAAACCGGTCACCACGGCCCGTCTAGATCGAGCGGTGAAGCTCGGCTACAAACCCACCATCGTGGAGGCCTATACCTGGCCAGAACACGGCCGAGTGCTCAACACCTGGTACGAACGCATCCGTGACGCGTCGACCATGTTGGACACCGACGACCCAGACGCCCAGGCCGCCCGCGATCAGTCCAAAGTGGTGCGCAGCGTGGGTATCGGCCTGATGGGATCAGATCCAAATCTGAAGGGCAAGACCGGCTATGACCCGATGAAGCGCCTCAGCATCATCGGAAAGGCCAGCGCCAACATCGCCTACCGCATCGAGCAGATCGGGCAAGACACCGACTGCTGGCCGATAGCCGCTGATAAAGACACCGTGCTCTACATCTCGGACAACCCCGACCCCGAGGCCGCCTGGCCCGGCAAACCAGAAAACTGGGGCCGCGGCTTCGGCCAATACAAACACGAAGGCTCAGCCCTGCTGGCAGACCACGTTGAGTACCTCAACGGCGGAGCATACAAAGGCAAAGCCGCGCTGCTCGACCCCGACGAGTGGGCTGAACTGCTCCCGACACTGGATACCCCCGCTGACGCGAAGAAAGGCCACTGATGGCAAGGCCACGCCGCCGCAGCAACCTCACCGGCGACGACCTCGGCAAGTACGGGTCGGTCGCAGCAGGAACCGTCAACGTCGACCAGGCCGCCGCACGCATGAACATCCCGAAAAGCCAAGTGCGCGAGGTGATCAAACAGTCTAAAGATGCGCACCGCCAAACCTACTTCCGCGCCATCTCAGGTCGCCGCGGAGCCGACGCCACAGGGCAGGGCAGTCCAAAGGGAATGCTCCTGGGCGCATTCGGCCGGGGTGCACGCGGCGCCGCGGTGAACGCCAAGGCCGCAGCCGACAAACTCGGCGTCGCAGTGTCGACCGTCCGTCGCTGGGCCTCAGGAAAGCAGAAGCCATCAGCAGCGCACCTCGACGCGCTGCAGAAGGCGTCGCGACAGGCCACCACCACCAAAGCCGGCCGCAAATCCGCCACCGCGGACTTCCGATCCAGCGCAGCGGGGCAAAAGGCGATCACCGGCGGAACAACGTTGTGGATCAGTGGAAACCAAGGCCCCGGCGGCAACGACACCGACAGATACACCAGAGACCGCACCGTCGCCTTCCCCATCGACGTCGACGACATCCAAGCCATGCTGCGCGCATACGAAGAGGACGGAGACGCCGGCGTCCACGGCTGGCTGACCGACATCGCCGACCAGAAATACGTCGGTGACTGGGGATACATCTCCATCGACGACTTCGGATTCGGCCAACAAAGAGGACGGCAAGACGAACTGTGGTAGCCCCCATACCCGGGCCGCGCTGGACCCGCGCCCGCCTCGCCGGCATGCTCCTCGAGTGCTACGGCCCCAACGACAACGGCGGCATCGACCTCGCGGCCGTCGCCGAATACGCCGGCGTCACACCACGCACAGTGCGCCGCTGGATCAGCGGCGACTCCAACGACCGCCGCCGCAAAACGCCATGCCCCCCGAAACGCATCACCCAGCTGCAACGCGGCCCCGAACTCGTCGAACGACGCAACCAACAGCAATACGAGCACGCCCTGGCCGCGATCGACAGCCTCGACAACGACCAGCCTCCACAGCCCGCCTGGCAGAAACAGCGCTGGCTCGAACCCCACTCCGTCGCCATCATCGCGATCTACGGAAAACCCTGGTACCAGGTGGCTGTCACCAAGGCCAACCACCGCGCACTCGCCGACCTTCGCCGCCGCGGCACCATTCTCGACACCGTAGAGGTGCCGACCTGGTTTCACGGACAAGCCCTCGCACACACCGTCATGACCCACCACCAGGCCTGGCGAGTGCATCCCGCCAAAGAGCAGCTGGAGACCGGCCGCACCCAAGTGTGGATGAACGACGCGCCAGCCGTGGACCTCTCAGCGCTGGCCGCCAGCCAGCCGTGGGGAAGCGCTGCTACCGAGTGATCCTCACAGATAAGCTCACCCGGTGTCGCTGATCAGGCGTTGGGCAGTGCGGCGCACGATCCAACGGAGCTCCCAGCAAGCGCTGCAAGCCATTCCGTGGCCCACCGACAGCCGCACGGCCGAAACCCCAGCCCCCTCGCCGACCACACCCCTGTCGCAGGCGCAGAAGACCACGCCTATTCCCGCACCAGAACCGCCGCCGGCAGCGACCACACCAGACCACGAACTCGCCCCTACCGCCACCAAACCGCTACCGCCACCAGGACCGCCAGCCCACGTCCCTGCTGGAAGCGCAGACTGCCCGGGCCCCGCTCGTCCGGACGGGCCCGCACCACAACACCCCAGGTCAACACGGCCGGCCACACAGGGTCCGCCGGATACACAGCAACAGCAACCGTGGGAGCTGCCGCAGTGGCGCTACCGAACCCGCCGCGCACGCAAAAGCCAACGACAACACCGCACATAAATCCAGCCGGCGCACCACTTGGCCGCTGTGATCGTCCACCGTGTCGCATGACCGCGCGACAATCAGACCGAACCCCGACATCGGTCAGACAAAGGACAGGTCAATGCACCCGACCAAACCAGAACACGCCCGCAACACTGCACCGCACCTCGCCTCCGACAACTGCTTCATCTGCGGAGGCGAGGAACACGCCGACACCGATCACACGTTCTGGTCGAACGCCGCAGCCCTCGCCGAAGCGCGGGAGAACGATCGACGTCGCAGTATCCGCTACCCCGGAGGCCACACCTCTCCCTCGGCGGCCTACGTCGCTGAACACCGGCCGTACTAGGCATCGTCCGTCGCGTCGCATGACCGCGTAAGTATGAGCAGCTGCCGGACCAACACCGGAATTCCTGGACAGAAACGGACAAAAGGAGGGTCCATGTGGGACTTGGATGGCCGAGACAAAAGTCGGCCCCTGAGCGAGATGATCGACTTGCCTGCACACCAGGAGAGGATCGAACGGAGCCGGCGACAAGCGGAGGCCCAGCAAGCACGCGCCGAACACCGGACCGCCATCCTCTGTGTCGTCGGCCTGGTGGCTTACCTGGCGTATCTGGCCTACGTGGTCGTGCCAGCTAGCATCTGGTCCGACCTCATCGGGCGATAGTCCCAGCGGCACACCACAGTTCGATGAAAACGATCAAGCAAGTACACACCCGCAACGTTGAACGCCACGCCCGAAGTGCGATCGCCCGCCGCATCGGCTGCACGTCGAGCGCCATCATCTCGGTAACCCGTGACACCGCTGCGACCAACACCGTGATCCTGCACGTGAATTCCGGAGGCAACGCGCGTGCCGCCGAGGTCGAGCTGCGCCACCACGGATACCGCGTGCATCCAACCGACTACAACCCATTCGCACCGGGGCACTACGGGGTGCAGCTGCGCGTTGGGCCCACAACACCCCGATGAACCACTCACACAGCGCAACAGTCCAGTACGACCCGATCGGCGAAGTCGAAGCCGCACTGCGAGCTGCAGGGATCGTCCGGTCGAAGGTGACAATCGTCTTGACGGGATTGTCACTCCGGCGGATCGCCATTTCAATGTTCTCATTGGGCAGCGGACTGGCTGACTGTCGCTCCCGACCCGGCAGGTGGTCCAACCCTTGTGGTGGAACGCCGCAACTGAGGGTAAGACGTAGGCCGTCGTGATAGACGACCCCGGCCTAGCGAAAGGTCAGGGCCGCGATGTATGCAGCTGGGATGGCGATCGGGTCGGCGAGCTCGTGCGGAGTGAAAGTGAGCGAACCGTTGGGCTTCATTGTCGAGAGATGGCCGTCAACCTCGCAAATATGAGGCCCGGGTTCACCGTGGCGTAGACACTCTGTCTGCAGCTCAACGGTCAACGTGATTTCCGGGCGCCAGCGATTGTTGGCGAACGCGAGGTGGAGCAGTTCGAGATCGTCTGTGCCGTAGACGAACATCGCGCCCCGGTCGAGCGCTTGCTGAACACCCCAATAGGTCCACTCAGATTCAGGCTCCTGCCGTCCAAAGTGCTGTGGCGGTCGAGCTCCTGGAGCCAATGGGCGCCGAATGTATCGGTATTCGGGGTACGGGTGAAAGTTGTCGCCCAAGGTAGAACGGGACTCCATAACCTGCTGAGAGGGCTTGCGTCGGCCACCAAATTCGTCGGCAACGATCGCGATCCCCTCAGCGCGGGCCAGTTGAACGACTTGGACGGCCTCGTTGTCGATAGCCACAGTTCGTAGGGGTCGGCGGAGTTGCTCGGCATGTTCGGCAGCCCATTCGGGTACGCGCAACACGGCGATCGAATGCGTGTCGTAGTAGTTGGGGCGCTTCGCAAATGGTCCTGCGACAACATCGAATTGGGCGAGATATGCGACCGGTTCCATGCCATCCAGGGTGGGCGGCCAGAACGGCACAGCTACCAGGTGTGTGCAGTTGGCCGCCGGGTTGCGATTCGTGGAAGAGATGCCATCGAGCGCAAGGTCCAGTCGGGACAACCATTGCCCGACTACCTCGCGCCGGTGCGCCTGAGCTGATCGCCACGCCCAGTTCTGCAGGCACTCCCCGGCCTCATGCGGCGGGGTGCGGTGAGTGCAGCTGCCGAGCGCAGCGAGGTCGTGTACGTGCGGAAACTGCTCGTCGAAGAAGTCGCAGAGCGCATCAAAGAGAGCGAGGCCATTGTGGTTCATTTGGTGAGACCGCCACGCTGAAGCAACAACTTCCCACGGCGCGTGCTGGGAATAGGGGCGACGCTCGCCCCAAAGGTCGTCTGGGCGGACACGGCAACCAGAGATGTTCAGGATCCGATCAGATTCTTCGCGGGCCGGGCTGTCGGTCTCTACCATTCGGATTGCCCGCTCGACATGGGATGAGCGGGCGGGGTTCTCTGCGATGCTGTCGATGCAGGCGCGAGTGATGGCATCGGCGTCGCTGTGGTACTTGGCGATGAGCCCGCGGAGGGCCAAAGCCGGCTCAGCCCAGTGCTTGCCGCGAACCTGGCGCAGCGTGGCGTCCCAGTTCCCGCCTGTGAGCGGCCGGGAGGTCGTCCAGCGAGCGAAGGTTATCCACGACCACTTTCGGTCCGAGGCTGCCTCACGGCCCTGGTGCAGCCAGTCCTGGGCGCGGAGGAGTTCTGCAACCAGGGTGATGAATGCGTCGGCCGGGGCACTCAGAGTAATGCGGTCGACGCAGCCCGAGCACACTGTGTGGGGTGAGATGGTGAGGCCGAGTGCTGGGACTTGCTGCGGCACAATCTCACGGGAGCTGCGTCCGTACGAGTTTCCGGGCAGGTGTTTGCAGCGTGAACGCTCAGCCGCCCAATGCCATTTGGCTTTCTCTGAGCTTCTCCACAGCGCGACGGTGGCGCTCGCCAGGGCAGACGGGACCGCAATCCCGAGCTCATCGAGCTTGTCGGGCGTGACGTGCGCGAGGTTTGTGAGGAGCACGGTTCACAGTGTGCTCGCTGAGGACGCTGTTCTGTGGGAGATGCCAACCACCTGTCCGCTTCTGCCCTGCGGTCAGCAGTGCGCTACAGGGATCGTCCGTCGTGTCGTATGACCGGGCAACAATCAGAGCCATGAATAGTCGAATCTTCGCGACCGCCGGCATCGCGGTCATTCTCTACGTGCTTCTCATCGCAGCACTGCCCACCATCGGTGTCATCCTCTCCCCGGTCGGGGCCGTATTCCTTGCCCTGATCCTCGGAACAGGTGTCGGGCTGGTCGCCTGACGCGTGACGCGCCGATGAGAAGCAGCACCGCGGCGGTACAGTACGACCTGTTCGGCGAAGTCGAATCCGCACTGGCAGCCGCAGAACAATCCGCCCGCGAAAGGTCCACCGCGGCGAGCACGTTCCTCGCCGCGACACCGTGGCCGGACTTGCTGGCCTGGTGGGCATATCCGGCCGTGATCGAGGCCAAGCTCGAACACGGCGAATGCAAGGCCAGCTACCGCCGGGGCCAAGGTGGGACGCCCGGCTGGGCATGGGCCATCTGGCGCGACGGCCTCCGGTTCGAATCAGACAGAACATGGCAAGGATGGAGTCACCGGCCACGCTGGTGCATCCCCTGGGCCGAACTGCACACCCTGCGTGACAACTACCCCGAAATCACCCGGCGCCTACACGAACTCGCAGACGGCCGTGGACATCCCCGATCGGCAGGATGGCGCTGGTGGACGGATCCACACTGCCTCACCACCGGCTGGCACCCCGACACCTTGGAAGCCGAACAGCAGCCGGACTGGTACTACGACTGCCGACGTCCCGACACGGCATTTCGTGACCGCCTCCAAGCATGGCAACTTGTGACCGGGACGGTCCACACCGCGGTCCTTGCCGTCACGCCCACCGGCCAGGCCGAAGTAGCTCTAGCCTGAAAGTCCGGCAGAAGGAGATCCGCACGATGGCACACGACCCCATTGACATCGCGATCAGATTCCTCGGCGCGATCCTGTTCTTGTCCTGGCTGATATCGGTTGTGGCCTATCGGCGCGGCTGGGTCAGCTACCACCGCCTCCACCGCCTCAATCTCGATGCGTTTCCCGGCATCTACGATCGTGACAAGAGTTTTGAAGCTATAGGGCGCGACATCTTCGGCGACCGATTCGACGAGCCTGACAGTGATTCCGCAGGCGCCTCGTCCAGGGAAACGCGGGGTCGGTCCGCGTAATCAAACATTGCGCGACATCGCATCTAGCGCGCTGGCTGATAGGCAGCCCTGCGAGAGCCCGGATGCAGATATGGCGGCCGCAGCGAGCCGGTTCCGAGCGGCCCGGTGGCCATCGGCGGCGACTCGTCGAGGCAGCGCGGTGGGGTCGTGCGTCCAAGTACTCCGGGCTCGTGTTCGTGGCCGGCCGCCCAATCCGAGACGCCGGGGGTTTCGGTCACCTCCCACCGCGTGACCAGACCTTCCCCGACGCCGGTGTGCTTGCCGATCGCCGGCAAATCGGTCAGCAGGTCGCGGATCCGTTCAGGATCCCCGACAGCCCGCCAGGTGAGATGGGTGGCGGGATGTGCCATGACCGGCACCACGCGGTGTTGGTAGCGGCCAGTCCGATCGGAGACACCGCCGCCGCCGGCCCTGGCGATGACCGGGGCGAGCTGCTGAAGCCGTGTGTGGTCGGTTCGTGAGGTCCGCCAACGGATATCGGGATCCCTGACAGTCTGTCTGTGGGGGTGTAGGTCAGCGAAAGTGGCCAACCAATGCCAATCCTCGTCGCGGTCAGGATCGCCGCAGCGGGCCAGCGGCAACGGCAGAACTTCCTGAGGCCCGTCGGGCTGGTAGGTGACATACCGGCCGGCTTCACGGGCAGCCCATTTCCGCCGATGCCACAGCACCGAAGCCAACAACCCGTCGAACGCAACACCCCACGGGCGAGACAACACGATCCCATGAGGGGTCGTGGCCGTGATCTGCAGCGCAATCATGATGGCGTTCAGGTGATTTTGGACAGCGCGGCGATCGCCTCGTTGCGGTGCGCCTTGAGCTCGGCCTGCCAGTCCACGGTGTTGTAGTCGGGGAGGTGTCCACGTTCCACCTCGATATTGCTGAAGATCGCGGTCACCGATCCGTGGCCCGAGGCGATACGCCCGCCGAGGTGGCCGCGACTGGCGAAGGTGCTGAGAACGTCGTGCATGAACGCGACCTGGCCGATAGTGGCGTTGGCCAGGCGCACCCCGGTCTGAAACACAGTCCCGGCGGGAAGGGTTTCCACATCGAACCGTCCAAGCGGGCTGGTCGTGTCACCGTCGCCGTCGGTGTGGGGGGCCTGGTCGGCGCGAGGCCGGTGATCGGACAGGTGGGTGAACGATTCCTCGGCGAAAGTGAACACCGACGACAGGGGAGTGGTTCGCGGCGGTCGCGGCAGAATGTGGGCCAGTTCAGCCACCTCGGGAAGCACTTTGCCGACGGTGAGCAGTCCGGACATGATGCGGTTCGACGCGGCACCGCCGAACACCGCGATCTGCGGGAGCAGGGCCTTGAGATTCCGTTCGTCCTCGTCAGTGAACGGCCGCGCCGACTTGGCGAGCCTGCCGCCGTTGGTGAGCAAGTGCGCCGCCGCAACAGGCAGCGCGACATCCTCGTAGTCCAGGACGGCTGCGGTCAGTTCTTCACCGATGCGGCGCAAAACGCCCCGAAAACTGCTGCCCGACACGATCGGAACAGACAGCAACTCGCCCTCGGAAGTCAGGATTCTCTCGGTGCGAAATGACGAGGTTGTATCGGTGCCGACCGAATCGTTGTCCGAACCGCGGTGCACGATCGACGACAAGGCCACAACGTCGAGATCCCACCGAATTGTGTTGAGGCTCATGCTCGATTCGACTTCCGGTCAGCGGAGACAGCTTCGGCGATGATGCGGACCCTCAGCAGCAGCGCCGGCAGGCTGGTCTGAAACGCGCGCAGCACCGGCTTCGGCGGCTCGCGCAGCAACTCGGCCAGTTCGAGACGCCGGTCCGGGTAGCGGGGCGCTTGGAGCCCAAGTTTTCTCAGCGCAGCTGAGGACCACCACTCATCCAGAGTGGTCGAGCGGCGGGCGGCGCGAAACACCCGGCCGGGCAGGATCTCATCCCAATACGTCTTGCGGTACTTCTCCTCGCCAACCCAGCTGTTGTCCCAGTCGATGCTGTAATGCACCAGCAACAGCAGCCGCTCAGCGGTATCGACGGCCCGGGCGACGGCCATCTCCGCATCCGTCATCAGCGACTCCGACCTCTGACCGTTCAGCGTGAAGGACTGCAGCTCAGGGACCAGCGCCTGCCACCTGCGGGTCGGGCTGAGCTCGTCGGTCATGGGCATCAGGGTATCGGCCGGCCTCGCCACGACCGCCGACACACGACAGCCGCCGGCCGACGGTCACACCTTGTTGGTGAGAATCCGGACCGTATCCCACAACGCTGGAACACTCCGCCAGATCCGCAGCGAGGCCCACGCCGCCACGATGCGCGACCACTGATCGGCAGGCTGGGCTGTAAGCAGCCGAGCGGGTGGGACGGGATCGGCCAACTGTGGCCAGGTAGCACCGATCGTCGTACGCAACCACGCAAGATCGGTGAGCCGCTGCGCCGCGGCCGCATCCCACGCGATCACCAAGCCGTCGGTGGCCAGGTGCCCCCACTCGGCGATCGGCAGGATGTGGCGCCGGCGACTGCTGGGGACCACCGCGGCACACGTGATGGACAGGGCCCCAGCACTGAGCAGGGACGCCAGCTCGGCGCCGTTGGAGTACCTGGTCAGCGTGGTAGTCGTGATGAGCATGGCCGATTGTTCGCGGGGCTGGCCACTGTAGGCCCACGCACACGTCACACACAGCCGGCGGGAGCCGAACGGCCAGCCATCAAACCCCGTGAACTTCTCCGAGATGATGCGCGAACTGGTGACCGTAGGACCGTCTTCACCGCAGCGACCGCAGCGCCCAGCTACCGGCGGGGGAGCATCAACGGCGGGTCGACCGGCAGCAACCCACGCCGCTGCGGCGGGATCGGACAACATGCTGCTCGACACGATACGGGCCGCTCACCAGCCCCGGTTGCTACCGTAGACGCCACGAAACGCACACAAGGGTTGGGTGAAGGTTTCACCTGAGGCGGCCCCCGGACCAGCTCACAGCAGCAGACTCCGGGGCCGCCTCCCTTGTGAGAGCCACAAACATCGTGATGACCGGCCGCGATGCGATCCGCCGCCGTGTCCGATCCACCTCCTAGACTGCGAAAAAAGGCGCGTCGAGGGGAGCATGAGGCCACATGGGTGCCAAGACCGCGCGGCCCCCCGGGGAACAAACACGCTTCGACGTCGAAGGCGGCAAGATCACCGACCGCGACGTCAAAACTGCCCGCGAAGTCGCCGAAACCGCAATGGACGACGCGGCCTTTCACCGCCTGTCCAGCCGCATCCGCGACGAAGCCCGCGACAGCGACACCTCCCTGACCCGCGCAACCCGCGACCGCGACCGCGCCACACCCCGCGACTCCAGCCACGTCGAATCCACCCGCCTCCGTGGGGAACTGCCCGAACCCGAGGAATTCCGATACGCACTCAGCGGCCGGCAACGCAAGATCCGCTCTACCACCAAACGCAAGGTGCTCGCCGCCGCACCGGAATCCCAGAAGCAGGCCGTCCGCAGCATGCTGACCAATGACGACCCGGCCGAATGGCGGCGCATCAACGGGGCACTGCATCACGCCGCCGGCGACGTACAAGAACTCTCCGACACCGACCGCGCCAAAGTGCAACGCCTCGACCGCCTCATCCAGAGTTACGAGCGTGAAAACGACCGCAGCCACACGGTCTACGTCGCGGTCAAACTGCCAGACACCCATGCTGACATCGGCAGTGTGCGCGAACTACCGCCCAACCTGCGCCCCGGCCAAAAGGTCGCATTCGACCAATTCACGATCGCCCGCCACAGCCTGCACGAAGCGCCCGGACACGACAGCGGCCGATACCTGATGTTCGAACTGACGACCAGCCGCGGCATGTACTTCGGACGCTCCGACACCGTGGAAGACACCACCCACGTCTTGCCCAGAGGCCTCTCGTGCGAGGTCGTTTCAGCCGAGGGAACCGTCTACGACAACGGCCGCGGCGGGCACGGCACTCGATTCGTCCTGCAACTGAAAGAGCAGCAATGAGCAACACCGAATGGGTAGTCCACCCCAACCGCTCCGCGCTCGGCCCCGATGAGCCCGGACGCAACGGACACTTCCGACCGATCAGCCGACCGCGACGCCCGTCGTCCACACCCGAACCGTGCCAGGCCCGAGTGCGGTTGCCACGCAAACTGGCACACCTCGCCGACACCAGCGGCGAGAAGACATTCAGCGCCGACAACTGGCTCTTCGTTGTCAGCGTCGCGCACACCTTCGCCCGTGAACACACCGACGCCGAGATCCCGCCACCATTCGGGTTCAAGACCCGCGGAAAGTGGTGGTGGTGGGACGGCACCACCAGCGACGACTCCATCCTCGACGGCCCCGACGCCACCGCCTACATCGAGGAGTACTTCGCCCTGCTGTTCCCCGGAATGGCAACCACGGTGACGGACAACCGATGACCACCCCGCCGGGCCTGGACATACAGGCCCTGCGGGCGATCGCTGCGCGCCGCCGCGGCACCGGCACATATCGGCATCTGCTCGACCGCATCGCCGAACATCTCGACACCCACGACGGATTCGTCTCATGGTCAGGCGGCAAAGACTCCACCGTCGTCGTCGACCTCGCCCGCCAGGTCGACCCGAACGTGCCGATCGTGTTCTTCGACTCCGGCCTACAGTTCCCCGAAACCCTGCACTACCTCCAAGATCTCAGCGAGGCGTGGCGACTGAACTTCACCGTGATCGAAGCCGACCCCGACCTGCTCACCGTGATGATCGCCCTCGGCGGATTCGACCACCAGGCCCCCGATCGGCTGCTCGGTCTCGAACTGTCCGAACTGATGATCACCGGCCCGGCCGCCGAAGCCCACCGCCGCCACGGACCCGGCTCCCTCTGGGGCGTACGCGCCGAAGAATCCGCCGGCCGCCGCGCCCTGTACCGCCAACGCCTCGCCACCGAAACCCGTACACAACCAGAACTCTCACGCCAACAGGTCCGGGCAGCATCCGGCGGCGTGATACGCCGCATCGACGGCACCATCACCTACGGGCCGATCTGGGACTGGCAGACACGCCAAGTATTCGAGTACCTGGCCAGCCGCGACATCGAACCCAACCCGCTGTACGCCAAACTCGCCGAACTGGGCGTCCCAGCCCACCGGATCCGCGTCGACTCCATCATCGACGCCTCCAAACTCGACAACGGCCACATCGCGTTCCTGCAGGCCGGATGGCCCGATCTGTTCGACCGCCTGGTCAAAGCATTGCCGCGGCTGCGGGAATGGACCTGATGACGGCCCCCACTGATAGCATGTGAACCGAGGGCAGGCCACAAGGGCAGGCCCAGAAACTCCACGAAAGGGAGACCACCATCATGAATGTCGCACTGGCAGGAACGTTGCCTGCCGCTTTCTACGAGGAGGACGACATCGCCGACCAGCCGCTGCCCGAGTACCTGTGGTCAGACCTGGCCGCACGCCGCCAAACCCTCAACCTCTCGATCGACGACGTCGCCACCCTGCTCAGAATGGACCTCACCCGCTACCGCAGCCATGAAACCGGTGCACGGGATCTACGCGGCACAGCCGCAGGCCTCGTCGACGAGCTGGCCGCCATGGAGGCCTTCGTCGCCGCCGAAACCGACAAGCTGATCGACGACGCGCCGGCAGAGGGCACCATCGACCTGCACGCCATCGCCGACCAGGACACATTCACCACCGGCTACCCGGACGCGCACACTCGCAGAGACCACACGCCCTACCCGGTGTCACTGCAGCACGTCGCCGTCGGCCGGGCCGCCGCGGAGCTGAGCCGGCGCGGCCGCGATGTGGAGGTGCACCGCGGCGAGCGCCGCTTCGACCTGGGTGCTGCCCGACTCGCCACCGGCCTCGGCAAGAACGAAACAGCGCACCTGCTGGGGCTCAACGTCAAGTCGTACTACGCGGCCGAGCGCGGAGCTCGCCCGCAAGGCGAGGCGACACTGGCCGACCTGCTCGATCTCGACGACTTCATCACCGACACCGCCAGCAGGTTCGAGACCACCGACGAAAACGGCGTGAGCACCATCTGGGTCACCGACGACCAGGCCCAGTTCGAAAAGGCCTACCCCGAAGCGCGCTTCCAGCGATCCGGCACGCCGTACCCGGTCCGGGCACTGTGGGTTGCCGCCGGCCGACGTGCCGGCGCCCTTGCTGCCGCCGGCCAACCGGTGCTGATCGGAGCGATCGACTAAACGCGTGATGTCCCAGGACACCGCCGTGAGTCGGGCAATCGAGGCTGGCACACCCGACTGACCATCCCGTCATGGATCGGCGATCCTCCGAAGCGGCACATCTTGTGCGTCGTTGTATCCGCCGACCGGAGATATCCGTGTTCAGCGCACCACAGCGCCGCAGTGGACAGCTGCTTGGCGCGCTCAGCAGCTGGAACGGCAACCAAGTACGCCTCATAGGCGGGCAGGTCGAGCAACCGTGCGGTGCTGCACCCAGAGCACCGGCCGTCGGGATTCCACCGTGCGCCACAGCCATCGACGTGGGTGTCTCCAGCGTGGCGCCACATGGCGTTGCGCCCGTTGCACGTTGGATAGGCCGCCCACATGCCGGCCGGCCAACCGCCATCGCGACTATTGAAGTACCGGACCAGGCCCTTCCCCGCGAGCTGTCGAGCCACGCGCGCCAGCGCACTGCCGGTCGATGTGCCGCCGACCATCTGGTGTGCGCTGCTGGCGATCGCTGCCAGCAGCGCACACTCCTGCTCGTCAATCGCGATGTCCCACAGTCGATGTGCAAACCTCAGCAGCACGCCCGGATCTCGCTGGCGACAGGTCATCACGATGACTTTTCCGAACTGCGTCGCAGGCGGAACCCGTTGCGGCTCAACTGGTACTCAGCAGTCGCACGGGTGGCCCATACGCAGAGACCGTCCCGCGGGTCTGTCGCTATGGTGCCATCCTGGTCAACGATGGCATACACCGGAGACCCCGGGTAGTTGCTCGCAACGACCGCCCATACCGGTGGGTTATTGTCCGCATCATCGTCCGCGGTGTCCGTCTCCCCAGCGGGCCGGTCGAGCTGCTGAGCGATCACCTCGAACTCGTCGACGATCCCAGCCAGCTCGGGGTGCTCGCTCCTGATCTTCCGCAAATCGTTGGCGACGACCTGCGCAGCCCCACGCTGCCTGCGCGCCACCACGGAATGACCCGCGACATCACGGACCCGATCACACGAAACCAGGAAACCCTTGTAGAGCACCGGGTCTGCTCCCGGATGCGGGCAGAACAAGCCGACACCCGTCGCCCTCGGCGGCAAGTGGTAGGCAGCATCGCTGCCGATCAGCCGCCACGACGCCTCGGCTTCCGTGGCCCGCCACGCAATGCGGTACTGCGCGTTGGCCAAGATCGACTCGCCCCACGACCCGATCGTCTGACTGACCACCAGGACACCGATACCCAGATGGCGACCCTTGCGCATCACGGTGTCAACCACCCCCACCAGGTCGGGGTGACGGTGCGCGAGCACACCGAAGTCCTCGATCACGACCAGCGTGTAGGGCACCGCCGGCAAATCAGCACCCGCAGCCGTCGACCGGACCTGGTTGTACCGCAGGATGCTGCCAGCCGGGCCGTGACTGATCGACCCGGGGTCCGCCGCCGCCATCGCGGCACGTTCCCGCAACTGCTCCTCAATCTGCTCGGCCACCTGCTCAATTCGCGACACCGCAGCCGCCCGATCGAGACCGTCGAGATGCGGAAATGACGTGAACTTCGAGAACTCCGCCCCCGAATTGCTATCGACGATGCTGACCGCACCGTCGTAGTCCAGTGCGATCGCGTCTGCCGCGCTGAGGGCCTCGGTGCGCCGCTTGATCAGATCCAGCAGACCAGCCATGCCAGGTTCCCCGCCACAGAACCTGGCCTCAGTGTGCGGATAGTCGGCGAACTCGTCGAACACCGACGAATCGACGTCGTCGACCAACACGAGCTGCAACAGATCGGGGGAGTGCCGTGCACAAAACCCCATCAGCATCGCCTGCAGCGCAACCGATTTACCCGACCCGGTCGCCCCAATCATCACCCCATGCGGGCCGACCCCGCCCTCAGCCTCATCTTTGAGGTCCAACCACACCGGATTGCCACCGGCCCGCAGCCCGAGCGGCACCCGCAACACATCACCGAGATCCACCAACTCACCGGTACCGACCGGCAAGTCGCGCAACGCCCACTGAGCGGCAACATCTGCCGGGCTACCGCCACGGGCAAGCCTCAACAACGAAAGCAACCTCGCCTCATCCGCAACCTCGGTGAGCGCGCCAGCCCCGGCCAGAGCACCTTCCTTGATGACCTCGCGCCGCGCCCGCATGAAAGCCTCGCCGGTCGCCTTCTGGCGGCGCCGCACCTGCTTGTTGAACGAATCATCACTGGACATTACAGAATCACATCCCATCCAAAGTCGTTGTCGCAGCAGCCCACATCCGCATAGCGACAGTTTCTCTGTCAGGGTGCGCGCGGACCCCGAGGGCTTGTCCCGATCTTGTTGTGGCGACCGATCGATGTGGGCGAACAGTCTCTGTCGGGAATCGCGCCGCCGCGGCGACGGCACAGCACTCAATGTAACCGCGCTGTAGGACACGACGAAGCAATCACGAAACGACCACCCCACGCACGGTTGACGGTGGCGTAAGACACAATCCTGAGATGGATTTCGATCGTCTGCTCGACGACGCCGCCCAGACCGCGCCGATCGAGCCACGCGAGCTCTACACATCGTTGCCGGACAAGGCCGAGGGCTACGGCTACCTGCGCGACGTCCAGGGCCAGGTGCTCACCACCTGGCATAAGCGCCGCCACGAGCGCGATCTGATCATCAAGGTCAACACCGGCAGCGGAAAAACTATCGACGGCCTGGTCATCCTGCAGAGTTATCTGAACGACAACGAAGGCCCCGCCCTCTACGTCGCCCCCAACAAGTACCTAGCCGCCCAGGTCCGCGAGGAAGCCGCCCGGATCGGCATCGTCACCACCGACAACGTCGACAGCGCCCAATACCGCGCCGGCGAAGCAATCGGCGTCGTCAACATCTGGAAACTGTTCAACGGCCGCTCGGTGTTCCGGGAGGAGCGCTACCCCGCCAAGCCGGTCCCGATCGGCTCTGTGGTCATCGACGACGCCCACGCCGCCCTCGACACCGCTCGGGACAGCCTGTCCATCACGATCAAGCGCGACACCGCCGACAACAAGACACCGGAAGGCAAACTCTTCGCCGACCTGCTCAACCTGTTCCGCGAAGACCTCAACAACCTCTCACCCAACGCACTGCTCGACGTCGACGAGAAAAGCTTCGGCGCCCTCGCCCGAGTCCCGTTCTGGGCGTGGCGCTCCCGACTCGAACAGGTCCGCAAGAGACTGCACCAGGACCGCGAGCTCGACGCGCTGACGTACTCCTGGCCAGCGGTCAAGGACGTCCTGGGCTTCTGCCGCACAGTGTTCACCAGCACCGGCGTGACCATCACCCCGCTGTGCAGCCCCGTCAGCCTGATCAGCAACTTCCACACCGCCAAGCACCGCATCTACCTCACCGCCACCCTCGCCGATGACTCCGTGCTCGTCACCGACTTCGGCGCAGATCCGGCCAGCGTGTCTGTACCGATCACCCCCACCACCGCCGGCGACATCGGCGAGCGCATGATCCTCGCCCCGATGGAGCTCAACCCCGAGATCTCCGCCGCCGAAGTCCGCGCACACATCCTCACCCTGGCCGAGGACTACAACACCGTGGTGATCGTGCCCAGCAACAGCGTTGCCGCCGAATGGGAACAACTCCTCGGCGACCCGTCCCGCATCATCCGCGCCGACGACGTTGCAGACATCGTGACCCGACTGCGCAGCGGGGAGCACGTCGGCCTGGTCGTGCTGGTCAACAAGTACGACGGCATCGACCTGCCCGGAGACGCCTGCCGGATCCTGGTTCTCGACGGACTCCCGGAGGCCTTCAGCGGCGAAGAACGCCTCGAAACCCAGCTGACCAGCCGCGAATCCGGCACCGACGACCGCCAAGTCCAGCGCATCGAGCAAGGCATGGGCCGCGGCGTCCGCAGCAACGAAGACCACTGCGTCGTCCTGCTGCTCGGCGCACGCCTCACCCAGCTCGTCGCCGACCCCGACACCTTCGCCCTGTTCAGCCCCGCCACCCAGGAACAGCTCAAGCAGTCCCGCAAGATGGCCGGCGGCCTTGTCGACAAACCACTCTCGGAAATCATGGGCGTAGCCCTGCAAGCCCTCACCCGTGACCCCGGATGGGTACGGTTCGCCCGCCAAGGCATGGCCTCCATCCCACCGGCGGTCGGCCACGTCAGCCCAGCCGCCACCCACCGCCGCGCAGCATTCCAGGCCGCTACCGGCGGCAAGATCACCGACGCCGCCGAAGAACTCGCCAAAGCCGTTGCCTCCACCACCGATCCGCGCCAGCAAGGCTGGCTGCTCGAACAACAAGCCACCTACATCGACCAGTACGACCCCGCCCGCGCCCAGGAAGTACTCGCCGCAGCCCGAGAGAAAAACCCAGCGGTCCTACTCCCACTGTCCGGGGTGGAGTACAAGAAAATCTCGGCATCCGCCGCCCAGGCCACCGCCGCCAGCGACTACCTCACCAAGACCTACGGCACCGACCGGATCAAGCTGCGCGTCGGCTTCGAAGCCCTCCTCGATGCACTGCGCTTCGACCCGTCACAGACCGCCGTCGAAGCCTTCGAACAAGCCTTCTGCGACCTCGGCCTGCACCTCGGATTCAACGCCCAACGCCCCGAACGCGACATCGGCCGCGGCCCCGACGACCTCTGGGCCCTCGGCGACCTCAAATACTGGGTGATCGAAGCCAAGAGCGGAGCCGTCGCCGACTACATCGGCAAGGTCTACATTAACCAGCTCACCGGATCCAAGCTGTGGTTCGACGGCGCCTACGACGACACCGTCACCGCACTACCCGTCATGATCCACCCCGCAGAACGCCTCGGAAAAGACGCCACCGCACTCCCCGGCGCCCGCGTCATCACAACCAAGAAACTCGACGAACTCAAGGACGCCGTACGCGCCTACGCCACCGCACTAGCCGAATCCCGCTGGGACGACCCCGACACCGTCGACCGCCTACTCGCCGGCCACAAACTGCGCGCCGCCGACCTCCACGGCTACACCCGGGCGATCAAACCAGCCTGAAACCGTTCACACCTCGTTGGGAACGGCTGTCGTGTCGCATCCGGCACTTACAGTGCAACCCATGAGCACCGCTGACACGGCCGCGACGTGGGTACCAGTGACGACACTGCCCGCAGACACAACCCGAGTTCTACCGCGACTGCTTGCCGCCGGCGCACACGAAGTCCAGATCAACGTGAAGCCGGTACCCAAGCACGCCGGCTTTCCCGACTACGACCCGCTGCTCGCATCGGAGCCACCTGAAGTCAAGGTCACGGTGCTGGCGCTGTGGCCCGACAACCACGCGCAGACTCCCGATGACGCACTCCGCTTGGGGCTCTAAATGACCAGTGGCACTTGGCTAGTCGATACCCTCACCACGCTGTCGGGAATCGTGCTGCTCGCCGCGGTGATCCGCACCTGGTACTGGAAACGCCCCCACGGCAACGACCTGCGGACCCGAGCGATTCTGTTCGGCCTCGCCTTCACTTTCGCGCTCGCAGCAACGAGCGTGTCGTTCACCCAGCCGCCGGCAACATCAAGCTGGGCAGCCTGGACCTTCATCCCCGGCGTGATCGCAGGCGCAGCAGGACTGGCGGCCTTGATCCGCGACAGGCCCCGACCGGATCCCACCGACAGGTAGACCAACGACCACCTTGAGGAGTGGAGCGATGTTTTCGCAAGGAGTATCCAACCGCGTCCCATCGCTGCGCCGAGATCGCGTCTTCCACATGCTGATCCGCGACGACAGCGCTTCCACAGGCTGGCGCACGTGGTGCGGATACGGCCTGGCCCGCGAGGACCGCCCGAAACCCTATCTGGGTGTCACCAAATCGACGCTGTGCGGCAAGTGCAAAAAACTCGCTGCCGACGCCATAGCCGAAGCAACGATGGACGAATCGGAAGCTGAACCGTTCGCATACGCGCCGACCGACGCAGATCCCGCAGATGACCTCGGTGATGACGACGACTTCTACCCCGACGACGCCCTGCCCATCCACCACCTCGATGACGATGAGGGCCAGCAACGCGGACAATGCCCACATTCAGGTCAGCCCCGCGCCAGCACAGGCGGCTGCCCCCGCGGCTGCGACGGCGCACGCTACCACTACTCCAACGACGGGCACCGCGCCTGCGCGGAACGGATCTCGGTGGCATAAGGGCAGGGAGGCCGAAAATCATGACCTTGCACGAAGCGACCTCCGCCGATGCTGCACTGGCAACGCTGCGCGCCGAAATCGAAAGACTGGCGACAACGGCCGCCGCAGCAACCATCCGAACCAAGCCGCTGCGAGTCGAGATCTCCGGCCGACATCCCAACGAGTACAGCACCGAAATCTGGTACGAAGACTCCACTTTCAGAGTCATCACCTGCGATGGATCGGTGGGACTGTCCGGTGGACCTGGACGAGGGCTGGACTGGTGGCCCGACTTCTCCGTGGTAGAGCCCGAACAGATGCGAGAGATCGTGTCCGCACTGCTATCAGCCCACGAGTGGGCGGTACGCCACCCAGCTCGTCAAATCGACGACTGAGATTGGTCAAACAGTGAGGTCTTCGAAGCGCTCAGCACTCTTGTCAATCCTGGCGGAACACAAGGTAATCGGCCCCGTGGAACGCCCCGCCGGAAGCTTCCGGATGGCCTGCCAAGGGTGCGAATGGCGCGAGTGCACCGACTACCAACATCAAGCGGTGGCCGAAGGCGATGGGCACATCGTCGATCTCCTCCTCGACGCACTCGAAGTAGAGCCAGCAGCTCCGCTGGCCGACGTCGCGCCAACATCAGGCCCCATCACCGCGGTCGACCTGCGGCGGGCTATCGAAGCGCAGTGCGAAGTCGAGAACGGGTCCGTGGCCGGGTACGCCACCGTCGAGGGCGTCTTGGACCTCATCGAACTTGCCAACACGCTCAACTACACGATCAAAGCGCGGACCAGCGACTACGGCGATTAGACGCAGAGAAACCCCACTAGGGCGTGCGACCACCCTGTCGGGGCGCCTCCCGGCGCGCAACCACAGTCGTGGCGGTCTCCGCAGTCTCGATATCGAGACTGCGTTGATAGGCCTCATCTCGATCGAGAACGAACTGCGAGCTGGCCTCACCTGTGGCCCGGCTGATGCTGACCACCCAGAATCCGTCAGCCATCGCGACTCACAGCGACCGCCGGTCCGCCCGCCCGCCCCAGCGGCGGCCTGCCCAGCCTCTGGGCCTCAACGTCGTCGACAGGCCGGCCACACGCAGCGCAGTACCAGCCACCTTGGGCGCTCTCCTGCAGCTGCCATCCCTCATGCTGATGGACCATCTGTTTCCTATCGGTTGGGATCCGCTTGTGGTCAGGGGATGGTCAAGGCCTGACCGGGCCGCACGTCCTCTTCTGGGTCTGTGAGACCACTGGCGTCGGCGATCTGCTGGTACTTGTTGCCGTCTCCGTAAAACCGTTCGGCGATCGCCCACAACGTGTCACCGGAGACCACCGTGTACGTGCGCGGTTCCGGAGTCGGCGGAACCGGCGTCGACTGCAGCGGCATTTCGATCTCGTTGTCGCCGAGCTTGGCGCAGATCCGGATGTCATGGGCACCAGCGGCTTCGAGGTAACTCGCCAACGTCGACAACAAGAGATCTTCGCGGTTCTCAACCCCCGAGAGCGCCGACTGCTTAATCCCCATCCGCTGAGCCAGCTCCGACTGCGTCAGGTTGGCAGCGTGGCGGACCGCGGCGAGTCCCATCTTGTAGGCGCGATCGACCTGGTCCATTTCGTCGACGATCGCATCGACTTCCGCCCGGGTCGTCGGGTCCGCCAGCATCTTGGCCAGCCGGTCATTTCCGCGAATGAACTTCTCGGTCATTTCTCCTCCTCGCGACTCTGCACGATCCATGCCTCGATCGCCGCGTCGGCGCGGGTACCGACGCTGTCGTAAAACACATCTCCCATGCGGGCCTTATCTCCGGCGAACAGCGCGATTACCGCGCGACCGGTGGTCGGAAACCACACGATCAGTCGGACGGCGACTCCCTCCCGGTAGGGGTGCGAGACGCGCCAGACCGGGTACCGGCGTGCTTGCCGTACCTGTTTGAGCGACGGGGTGTCCTCGGTCGGCGCCCGGTCGAGTCGCTGCAGGATTGAAAGCTCAGCCTGCAGCAGCCGCAGGCGCTGTCGATCGATCGGGTCAGCCGACTCCTCCAGTCTGGTGAGGTATGCGTCGAACTCGGCTGGCCAGTCGATCAACACACCGCAATATTACTCCGGCGCAATACCGTGTGCAAGCAATATTGCGAGTGCTTGAAGAGATCGCAGGGAGCCGAGAAACCCAGCGCTCGCCGCCCTGGAACTGAGCGTCATGTCCGCCACACGCCTTACGCTCCCAGGCAACGGTCAAAGCAAATGGAAGGTCCACCGTGGAGCCGACGGGATCCCGAGAAATCGAGTCAGCTACAGCACAGGTGCATGTGGAACCCGACCTCGGAGCCGTCGTAGATGCGCTGGTGCGAACACGAACACGAGGCTGCGTACTGTCGCCGGAACAGGCCTGGGCCAACGCGGTGAGCGGCAAAACTGCGGCTCAAATGGCCGGCGTCAGCGGTCTCGACGAATACATGCACTGGGACGAAACCGCCGTAATCATCGCGAAAGCTGCTGCATATGGGTGGTGGCCAGCCACAGCTCCGGACGGCAGCTACGTCGCTGTGCCAATCGACAACTGGGTTGCAGACGGGCACCGATACACCAGAATCGTGCCGAACCTCGACTCCATGCTCGATCGGTGGGGAATCGCACCCGTCGTCATCGACGCCGAAACCGACGACCACACCCCGCAACCCCGAAACATGCTGCCGCAGTAAAGGACACCACCAATGACCGACAACCACGCAGACGACCTGCAGGAGCGCTACGACGTCTTCTGGCAACTCGACTTCGCCGTCTCCGCTATCGGCCCCGACGACGTCACCGCCGAAATGGCCGAAGGCCTCCTCACAATCCTGCGCGGCGTCGCCGAGCGCACAGGACAACCGGCCAACCCCACGACCCCAGGCCCCGACGACTTCCAGCAGCACCTCTCCAGCGACGCCTGGGAAGAAGGCTGGGCACGGTTCAAACGGAACATCCGCGAGGAGCGGATCCGCATCGGCCGAAAACTCGGCATCGAACCCGAACCAGGGCACTCCTAGTCCCAGGAAACGAGACAGACATGACCACCACCGAACGTCACGATTCGAGACATCGTCGTCCAATCGCAGGAGCGCTTGTAATGATCACGATGATCGCCACAGTGGCTGCTGCTGCCATCAGCCCCGAAACCTTCACCACAGGACTAGCTATCGCGGTCAAAGCGCTCTATGCCCTGGTCGAGGGCATCGCGGCTGAGAGGTAGAGAGCATCATCCACCCAGTGGAAACCGCTCCACGACAGCACCGTGCTCTAACGCGTATGCCTCCGCGTCCGCGAGCTCAGCCTCGGTAAACGTCTTGATCGCCAACGGGTTTCCCGGTGGCCGCACGATCATCGTCAACTCATCCAGGCTCGGAAACTTCCGTGGCTGTTGACGACTGACGAGCGGCGATTCGGTCACGCCCTGCACCCTAGTCAGATTCACCCGACTGGCAAACTCACGAACCCGGCAGCTCCCGCAGAAATCGGGATCGGCCGTCGTGTCGCACCCAGCACCTAAAGTCCACTCCATGGACGCCCCCGCGCACCCGACCAGCGGCCCGCGCAATTCCACAGTGGATTTCAAAGCCGTCCTCATCGTGGTGGCTGCTGCCACCGCGGTGACCACCACTGTCGCCTACGGACTGGGCCTGCTGCTGCGCTACACCTGCTACCAAGCGATCCTGTACGCCGGCGGCTCACAAATGACGCTGTCGGACACCCCCACAGGGATCTTCATCCCCGACGACATCGCCAACCCTGCCATCGCCGCGTGGGGGATAATCGGCTACCACGCAAGCACCGTGCTGGCCGTCGTAATCGGAGCAACCGCCGGAGCGCTCATCACGACCCGCACCAGCCCACAAGCCATCACGATCCTCAATTCACCTGGCGATTCAGCAGCCCACGGTAAGCAGCTGTTCCGCTGCATCGCTAAGGAAACCGTGGCCACACTGGCCACCTTGGTCCTCACCCTCGCCGCCGGCATCCTCACCTTCATCGTCGCCGTCATGTTCCCGGCCGCGGTCACAGCCCTCACTGAGGCGCTCCCGATCGCGACAACTCCCGGCCCCGCCGTACTGTCCGGGCCCGCAATTCTCGTGGGGCTTGTCTTCGGCTTCGCCGCTTGCCTTTTCGCCACACGACCAGTCGGTCGTCTTGTGCGGGCCTACCTGCGCAAGTGACGTACAGCCCAGGCCTCAGGAGGAAACAGATGAACGCCAACCCAGCCGACCCCGCGAGCAAGGACTCCACACTGCGCGACACGCTCGGCCTGACCGCCCGGTCCCTGAGAACGTCGTCGGAGAGAGGCGCCGAATGAGTGCTGTAGCTGATCGGACAACAATCACCTTGCCTGAGACCGACCTCGTGTTTGGTGTGGGCGGCGATCTGCGCCATGCTGTCACCCGGGATAGGGCAGTCCGCGCTATCGGCGACGGATCGAGTCGTCATGCGGCCCCAGGCGCCGTGTGTGGCGCCCTAGTGCAGCTGGCGGCGAGCTGGGGCCCATACGAACGCGATTCGATCTATCTCCAGCATGGCCACGTGTGTGTGCCGTGTGCGTGGATCGTGGCCGGCGCCCAGGGCCGCATACCGGAAATGATCGCGTCGGTGAGACCAACCGCGAAGAACGTCAGCACGTTGACCGCCGCGTTGGGCGACCCGTCGCTAGGTGTCCGGCTGCTCACAGCGATTGCCGCTGACGACGAGCTCGGTGACAACTTGGTGGGGCGGTACCGCCGCTCGCAACGGGCCGATGTGCTCGCCCACGCAGTTGAGCACCTGCCGACCGTGGTGGTGTGCGAAGACTGCGCCGGCACAGTCGACGATGACCGCGGAGACGAATGTTCTTGCGCTAGAGCAGTGTGCATGAAATGCACCCTGACGTCGGGGCCCTGGGCAGGGGAGTGGGAGGGCTACACATGCGACGAATGCACCGTGACCGCACCGTGTTCGGCCCTTCGTGCACTCTGCGCGCACTACAAGATTGCCCTGCCTCCACAGAACCCCGAATAGCTGCCCGGCAACACGCACCTGGGCGAAGCTGACGAGCCAGTCTTACGCAGTGAGCCCGCATCAGCGTCTCTCCCTGGCCCCGTCCATTCCGAAACCTCCACCTTTAGACGGCTGGACGGCGTGCCCGAATGACAACACACTGGTGAGGGTCATGCACCTACCATGACGTCCGCGAACGGCGAACGCATCAAGAGGAGTCGCAAACGATGAAATCGAGGGGCAGCGGTGGCGCGACAAAGATGGGTTGACAGCCGCGCCGAGCAGCTCTGCGTCAACCTCAACGAACGTGGACTCTTCATGTCCACCGACGCCGCGGCAACACTCGTCAACGACCGTGTCGACGCCCTCGCCGCGGCCCTGCAAATCTCCACCGCCTCAGCCCGCAGATACATCGACGCAGACGCACTCGCCGGCCTGGCTGACTCCATCACCGAGATGCTTGCCGACGAGAAGCCCGGCACCGACCTCATGACCGAGCCACGGGACGTGGCGGTGCCGGCACCCATGGTCGGCCGGGCCATCGCGGCCCTCGCCGAGGCGCTACAACTGCACCTCCAGAGCAACGTTGAAACAAACCGCGATCACGCTTACGAACTCGCTCAACACCTTTCGATGCTGGGGCAAATGATGTTCAAGGGACCGGTCTTGCCGGTGCATGTGCCGAAAGCCCTCGTCAACCGAATATCCAGCCAGCTCGACCAGGCGTCGAGACTGCCGGGAACATCACCCGATCTCGCCGCGGCATTCCGCCAAGACGCCATCCGCCTCCGCGGCCGGCTATGAAGCCACCAGATCGCCATACAGATCCGCAAAGCCCCTATTCCGAGTAGGCGGCCCCAGCCGAGTAGTAGCGAGCCCCCAAATTGTCAGTGGGATTGGCGAACACGAGACCCCGAAACCAGGGAGAGGCCTTGCGAGGGTGCCGCCGGCTCAACAAGCTCGCATAGAGGAACCAGCACTCAAGGACAGCGCGATTTCCCAGAATCGCATAGGGCAAGCAATCCATGAACGGGTAGGGCAAGCTCTGCTGTAAAACGCACACACCTGCCTCGGCCCATGCCAACGCCTCAGCGAGATCGTCGTCTGGCAAGGATTCTTCCGGGTCATCAAACTCGTCCCCCACGATGCGCTCGACCATCACCCGGTATTCCGCCAAACAGCGCGGGTTGATCCGGTACCCCTCGACCAAACGGCAGTCCTTGTCGTACTCCTCAAGCTCAGATTCATCGTCAGGAAGCCAGATTTCCTCGAACCGCCACTCTGGGCGGTCCCCCGCTTTCCGCACAGCACGCTCGACTGGAGTCATCTCTTTGGCCGAAAACTGCGAATAGTAGTCATCAACATCGAACTCTTCGCCTGTACGCCACGCTGCTAGGGGCCGAGGCAGCTCAGTAAGGGCCGCCAGCGCCGGCGGCCGCGTCGGCCGAATCCACGGCATGGTCCACACCTGCGCGCCCACAGCACCTCCCTTCCGAGACACTTCAACGCCCACGTCACCCTGATGCTCTCGCACCTCCACCGGGATCGTGCGATGAACGGCATAACCCGGTCTAGGCGGTCTACGCCGAGGACACGACGGCGCCGCCGCGCTGACGAGCTCCGGCCGCAGATTCCCCGACGGACCTCGATCAAGGTGAACTGAGCGGGCAATTCATGGTGCCGCTTGGGCGCTGGAAGTGCTGTCCTCCGTCCACTCCGGCGGCTAGATTCCTTGGCCCACCACCATGTCGCCCCGAGGCGATACACTCGACCTCAACGTCGCCAGCGCGCGGCGGTCTCCCCAGGGGATCGACAGCTGCCCACACCAGCCTGCCCCACATACCGGGACTACACCCACCGGGTGACGCGCCAGCCCCGTTGAACGGAGCCCAAAAAGCGTGTGGGGCAACAGGGCTCACGAATCGATGGGAAGAACCCAATGAGCGACACCCCTAACGCACGCAAAGCCGCCGCCCGCCGCTATCAGCGCGAACATCCCGGCACCCCGTATCCAGAAGCGCTACGTCGCGTCACCGCGCCAGCCACCGGCAGGCTGGCCGACGTCCACATGTGGACGATCCGCGGCTCGTGGACATCACGGGCCCAGGCCTTCCGCGACGAGGCAGGCCGAACCTTCGTGTTGATCACTCAGCGCATCGGCGATCAAGGCCCCGGACATATCAACGGCGCCGAGATGTTCCGCGAGGATGCCTGGAAAGAATTTTTCCCCCACGAGCAAGCACCACCGGTCCTGATTGCCAACGTCCTCAACCCAAACATGAAGCTCGAAGACTCCCCGCACATCGTCACCCTCAACTTCGACGACCACGGGAACTTCGACCGTCACCGCGCCGCCGACCCCGCCGACATCGACACCCTGAACCGTCTCGGCGCCGAATGGGACGAAGGCGCAGGATTCGTGCCGTACACGCCGCCACCGCCGAAGTTTGTCCACGTGTGGCGTCGCTTCCCGGTCAAGGGTCTCCCGCAACGCCGCCTCTTCCGCGACATGGAGCAGTACATGTCGGCCGACTGGGGCAAGGCTGTGGAGGTCGCCATCGAGGCGATCCAGAACAGCGGCCCGATCCCCGACGGCGTGCCGCCGAGTGTCGCCGATGCCGCGAGCACCCTGTTGTACGAATCGATCGAGCTCGCCCGCGAAGACGGCAGAGTCTGGTACATCAACGGACAGCACCGCAGTGAAGCGATGCAGCGCCAGGGCGTAAAAGAAACTGTCATCCGGGAAAAGCGGCTCATCGCCGGGCCGCCCCTGCCAGGCGAAATCGGCCAGGCAGGCGTCTCCAGCTAGTAGGTGCCGACGACAGTCGGTGAGTCGGACACGACGTCGCTCGTCGTGTCCGACTCACCGTTTACCTTCACAGCATGACGATGAACGTGCCGATGATCGCTACCGCCGGGCTTCTCGGCGTCACCGCCGTCTCACTCGTCCAAGTTGGCATAGCGCACCGTCACAAATCTCACCGCAGCGAGTACAGAGCTGTTCTGGCTGCGATGAGGTGGTGGATGTTGCCGGCGGCAATCGTGGTGCTGACAGCGGTCGGGCTGACCACCGCGGCCCTATGGCAGATACCAGTGCTCAGGGCCTCCTGGTGGTGGCTCATCTCCGGGACACCAGGCTCAGCCGCACTCGGCCAAACCGGCTACAACGGAGCGGGATGGACCGTCCTCGCAGTCTTCCTCCCCATCGCCACCCTGCTGCTGATCCCAAAACTCGCCCTCATTGAGGAGAGGATCTTTCGAATCGACAGCGAAACCCGCACGGCGGGAAAGAACTTCCTCTATCAATCGGCATTCGGCCTCATGCACTCAGCGCTAGCGGGGGTACCCATCGCCGCCGGACTCGCACTAATCGGTAGCGGCTACTACTTCATGTGGGTCTACCTCAAACACGTTGACAGGGCAGCCTGCATCGAACATATCCAGGCCGAAGCCGAGCTTGAGTCGATGTGGAACCAGGAAGTCGGCCATCTCAACGCCGTCCCTGACACCGACAGCATCGTCAATCACCCGCACGGCCTCGACTGGCTAAGCACCCTGAAGCAAAACATCCAGCAGAGAACCGAGCACGCCGACGCGATTGAGAACCTGCAGAACCAAGGCACTCACGCCGCCGCGGCTGCCCATGCCGTCTACAACCTCATCCCAGTCACGATCATTGTGCTCTGGCTGACCGCCCACCACCTCGGCGCCTTCTGACCCCGCTGAAACCCAGATACAGCCAGCGACAAGGAATCACATCGCCGTGGTCAACAGAACTCGCAGAGCTACTTTCGCGGTTACACCCGAAGAGCAAGCGTTCCTCCAAGATGAAGCGCGCCGCCATGGAGTCCCACTGGCGAAGTACTTGCGCAGAGAAACCTTGAGGTGGTTCTGGATCGAGCAGCAACTGCGTGAAGCACAGGAACACCTCGCCGCCGCCCAACGGGCGGCAGACGAGGCCAAGAACCGTTCCCAGCGCACACGCGCATCATTTGCCAGGACGGGTCACGGTCGATTCCACACCAGCGTCGAGGCTGAGACCTGGCTGCGCAACTTCACCCAGGCGCGTCCAGACGAACCACTCAAAACCCTGCTCCGCCGCGCATACCACCGCGCCCATCCCGACAAAGGCGGATCCCGCGAAGACTGGGAAAAAGTCGATCAGAGTCGGCGACTGATCTTGGGTTCCCGCTGACCCAATCACCTCGGGCAGATCGCCGCTCCGCCGTGGGGAAGGAAGTGGGTCTGCGGATTCATCCAGGACACCCGGCCAGCATCAGCGCTCAAAGAACCCGAATAATGCGGCAGGCACGCTCGAAGTCGCTCAGCGATGCGGGCCCCGGCGTTCGTGTAGGAAACCGGGGTAAACATTCACCCCGGGTTCCTACACGGTCCTGTCCCACGCCTGGCACCCAACGTCGTCGGTGGTCATGCGCTCCACGCACACACGGGTGAGTCCCAAGTCGCACGGTAGCGATCTAATTCTTCGGCGACATCACTTCGCTGGGCAGATCGCCGCCCCGTCACGCAGGTTGAATGTCGTGTGGCTGTCGGTGTCGTCCGGATCGCCCTCGAATCCCCATTCACCGTTGACGTTGTTCCACACCGCTCCGTCGACCAGCGTTTCGGACTGATGGCCGCCGCCAGCGACCTGGATAGCAGCTTTCTGGGAGCCGTCCTCGGGCCTGGTTGAGGTCACCTCGGTGCCGTTGGGCGCGGTGATCTGGATCGTCAGGCCGCCGTTACTGTCGCTACAGAGGATCTTGACGTCGGTGATCTCGTAGCTTTGACCGTAGAAGTCGACTTCGCCGACATTGGAGTAAAACTTCCCTGGCCAGGACATATTCACAGGCTGACTGGCCCCACATCCAGAAACGGCCATTGCCACGGCCACGATGACGATTAGCTGACGCACATTCCACCCCCGAGACCATTTAACCCGGTGAACTGTGGTCAATGTCCACCAAGCCTGGGACAATGACGCCATGGGGGCCCGAACGAAGCTCGACATCGAGACCGACAAGCTGGCCGGCGCAGCCGGCAAAGCTGGCGAAACGCTGTCCGCCAGCGCGCCCAAGCCGATCCCGCCGCCACCGCCGACAGCCACGTCGCAGCTCGATGCCGCCCTGGCCCTCATCGCCACCAGCTCCGAGGCCCTGCGGGCGAAAGTCGACGCCACCGACACCACGTGGGCTACCAAGCAGCAAGCAGCGCTGACCGAATCCCCACCAGTGCTGCAGCAGCAGGACACCCAAGCCGCTGGCGACTACCAGCGCGCAGCACCGCCACCGGTGTTCCCGATGCCCGGATTCCAACCCCCGATCGGCCCGCCCGACGTGACCAAAGTGCGGCCGGCCTAGCCCACGCACAGGATCTGAGGAGCCCACATGTCGATCGCGCCGCCACCGCCGGCCTACCCGCCGACGTGGCCGCCGCAGCAGTATCCGCCGACGCCCACCACACAGCGCCGGCGGTGGCCTGCTGTCGCCGCGGCCGCCGGCGCGGGCGCGATCGTCGCCGGCCTCATCACCACCGTGATCACACTGTCGGTCACCGCGCCGGCCACCACCGACACCACGAGCTCGGCCGCCGAGACCGTCACCGTGACCGCAGCCCCGCCGACACCACCCAAGGCTCTGCCGGCCGCCCAGGCAGACGCCCAGACCTGCCACGCCTGGGGCACCACCGACAAGCTGTACACCGCCGCCGCGCTGGCCCAGAGCGTCATCCCCGAGGGCATGACCATCACGGACCCGGCCGTCCAGGGCAACCCGACCTGGAAGAACGGCGTCATCCGGGCCAGTGAGCTCTACGGCCAGGCCGCCGACAGCTTCGAGTCGCAGCTCGCCCCTGGCACCAGCCCAATGCTGGCTCAGGTCTCGCAGACGACCGTCGGTTCGCTTCGGACGCTGAGCGAGTCGTACAAGGCATTCGACCCAACCACAGGAAACTCGGTGGCGGTCTATAAGGCCAGTCAGAAAGCCATGGATTGGCTGTGCCGATGAGTCACAAGACATTTGAACTCGGCGCTCCGCCCCCCGCACCTCCTCAGACGCCGGGGTATCCGCCGCTGCCACCCGGCCCACCGTCCGGCGGCCAGCGCCGACGACGGTGGCCAGTGCTCGTCGCAGCCGCCGCGGTAGGAGCTGTGGTCGCGGCTGGCGCGGCCACACTCATCACCACACAGGCCCGCGACACGGCCTCACCGTCGGCGGCAGCCCAGCCATCGACAGTCACGGTTCCGGCGCCCATCCCTTCTGGGCCGGCGCCGCTACCGGCCGCCCAAGCTGACCGTGAGACCTGCCAGGTCGGATTTATCGGCACCCAAGCGCCGACGAAGTCGGCAGCGCAAGCGCTGGCGATCCTTCCGCCCGGCGTGAAGGTGCTAGATCCGGCAGTTCGGAACAATCCCACCTGGGAGGAAGCGGTACGTACTGCAGGCGAGTCCTATAGGCAGGCAAGTGACGCACTTCGCGCTCACATAGCACCGGGTACCACCCCTGTCCTTGCGCAGGCGGCGAATACCGCGGTCAGCGCCTTCCGGCTTGTCGGAGACGCGTACGTCACGTTCGATCCAATCGCCGGCAACGCCTTCGAGATGGCGCTGGAGAGTTCCGATCAGATGGTCGCACTCTGCCAGCGCCTAGCCCCGTAGAAAGGTCTGCACCTTGGGTTTTGGTGAGGTCTCGATGCCGATGACCGAGCATTCGGCCGAGATTTTGACGGGGTCGTGGCCATCGCAGTCAGTGATGTCGTGGGCTGGCTATGCGATGGCGCATAGCCAGGAGGCAAACACCCTGTTCGCACAGCTTGATATTCAGATGGACATCAAGCTGTCGCTGGGAGGCATGGACGGCAATTTCATTGAAGCCGTTCGTGGTCTCGTCCAGAGCCGTGAGACAGCGCTGCAGAACCGCATTGAGGCCTATCGGCACATCAGGAACAAGGCCAGGCTAGCGGCGAGTGAATTGCAGGCCACTCAAACGGATTTGGTCGATATCGTGAACACGGCCGAGAAGATGATCAAGTCGCTGCGCTCCGCGGCTGATGAGCAGAAGTCCAAGGTAGCTGCCATCCCCGGCGCGGCTGAAGTGATCGAGGCCAAATTCCAGGTCGAGAAACAGGCACTGATTGATGCCGCCAAGCTGGAGGCTCAGGCACGAGATCTGCAGGGCGCCACCACCGTCACGGCACTGTCGCATGACATCGCACAGTGGGCCGCCCCGTACATCAACAGCATCCTGCCCGAGGGCGGCGCTGGCGCCGGCAACATGCCCGCTTCGCCGGCACCGTCCGCCCCACCGCTGGACAACGGCAATGCGAAGCCTGTCGACTACTCGACAGCGGACAACATGCGCAATGCGAATCAGAGCGCAGAGGCGGCAAAACAGACCAAAACTGCGGATTCTCAGCAGGACCAAAAGAATGACGTCCAGCAGGCTGCTATGCGGTCACCGGACAAGACTGATCCGAATCAGCTGGCGCAGCATCAGAAGCCGTCACCGTCGCCCGCTTCGTCGCCCTCATCTCCGTCCAGTTCTGGTGGGAGTAGTAGCGGTGGGAGTCCGGCGTCGTCCATCAGCCAGATGCTGAAGCCAGCATCATCGGGCAGCTCGTCGTCGCCGGCGAGCTCGTCGTCATCGCCTGCGTCGTCGGGCGGTGCGGGATCGAACCCTGCGGGTGGGGCGCAATCGAGTCAGATGGCGAATGCGAAGCCGGGTGCGGTTCCTGCGACGGGCATGAATGCCGCGGCCGGTGGAGCTGGCGCGGCCGGGCGGGCACCGGGGTTGGCGAGTCTTGGCTCGGGGATTGCGGAGTCGTCGGCTCGGTTGGCCTCGGGTGCTGTGAATACCGCGGTCAACGCGGCGTCTGGTGCCGCTGGTGTGGGCAGCAATGTGGCGCAGAATGTGGTGTCTCAGGCTGCTGCGCAGGCGCCTGCGGCGGCGACTCCTCCAGCGGCAGCGTCGACGGTGCCGGCGGCGGCCGCGCCGGCCGGTGGTCCGATGATGGTTCCGCCTGCCGGTGCTGCCGGTGGCGGATCGTCGGTGATCAATCCGGTGACGAGTACTCCAGTGGGGTCGCCGAATGTTGGTGGTGGGCCGTCGTCAGCGGCGGCCGCCGGGCCCGCACCGGTATCCAGCGGTGGTTTGGCGCCGCAGGCCGGGTCGAGTGGGTCGTTAGCTCCGGCGCCGGTGGCGATGCAGGGCCCGGGCGTGCGGGGTATCGGCGCCGACGGCGCCAGCGGAGACGCGTTGTTCGGTCAGGCGATGGACGCCGGCCGCGACGTCATCACGGCGTTGCTGGCGCAGACCAAGGGTTACATGGCGATCGATTACGCGGTATCGGTGATGTGGGAGCGCAACGGGCAGGTGACGGCGTGGCTGGCCACCAGCGAAGGCGCGTCATACATCCCGCTCGGCGTGCGGGTTCCGCAGGCCGTGTCACTGGCAATCAACGATTCGGTGGTGGGTCAGAAGTTGCGGGACGAGACGGCGGCCGCCGGCGGCGCCAACCCGCTGGAGGTCGTGGTGCGCCAAGCCCAGGCGCGCGAGATGGCCTCGCCGGGTACGCGGGTGCTGGCGATCGCGTCGTCACAGCCGATGGACCGAGTGATGGACTGGGCCGGTGAGGTGGGTGCGCGGCCGGTCAGCGTGAACCCGAAGACGGTCGCTCATGATCTTGAGCTGCCTGCGACACGGCATCGCTGCCAGGTCGGCATGCCCTGGGAGTGGCAGCAGGCGCACGCATTCAGCGAGGAGAAACGCCACCAGGTCGCCTCCCGGCACGTGCTCATGGCCGCGGTGGAAGGACATCTTCACAGTCCGGCCTGCGAAGAAGTCATGGATCGTTTCGAGGCGCGCAAGCCGATCGATGACGCGCTGTGGCCCGAGGTGACCCGGGAACGATTCGGGGCGTTGATCGAGTACCAGACGGCTATGGCGAACGTGGGCCACGGTGGTGCAACGGATCCGGCGCGGGCGCTGGTCACGGCGCGAGCGGCCGAGGTGGTCGAGTGTCTGCGCACGCACTTGACCCCCGAGGGGTGTGCTGATCTGTTGTACGCGGCTCGGTTGGCGGGGGCTCCGTTGACTGCGGCTGAGGCGGTGGCTACCGCATGAGCGTTCGGCCGCAGCTGACGGAGCGACTGTGCGCGCTGGATGTTGACGATCCGGATTTCCAGGCTGGCTTCACCCTGCTGACGATGACGGTTCTCGAGGCGGCTTATCGGGGGGATCTCGATCCGGACTGGCGCACGGAATTCATTGGTTCGCAATGCGATTCCGGCGGTGATATTGCTGCGGCGCTTGAGGTTCCGGTGGTGGCGGTCGCGCTCGTCGGTATGGAGACCCAGCCGTGGGAGCCGTATGCGGCCGGGGGCGACTGGCGACAGGCGCTGGACGCTTGGGAGTTTGCCTACGCGGCGCTGGTGAATCACTACTTCAGTTACTACGCGGGCAGTGATGGTCAGTGTCGGGCGGCGGGCGTGCATGCGATCGAGCTCGGCGGCGCGATGAGGACGCAGATGACCCCGGTGCCTGGCTATTGGGCGCATTCGCGCGAGTACGCCCTGTGACCGGGCGGCGGGATGAGCGCGAGTTCGGTGTTCAGTTTCGTGGCGCGTCGAAGCAGGTCGTTGTCGGTCGGGTCAACGAGGCGCAGGATGCGCTGGTCGGTGAGACTGAGGACGCCACCGATGAGGCCGTTCAGGCAGTGGCGGAGTACGTGATTCACGCGTTCGACGGTGCGCTGGAAGTGGAGTACGACGACGGTACGGTCTATCAGGTGCAGGTGGTGAAGATCGGCCAGCGGCAGCCTGATGGGAGCCGCTACGGGGTGCACCCGGGCGGACTGGTGGTGGGCTACTGCGAGAACGGATCCCATTGACCCCCGCTGGGGTATTGCCTGTGGGAGAGCTCAGGGAAACGGTGAGTTTGTCGTCACGATGTAGCAGGTGCCGTTGGCCTCAACGTCATTGACGATGGTGGTGTCCCTGCCCGTCTTGCGGAGTTCTCCGCGGGCCTCTCTCGCGTCGTCTTCGGCGTCTCCCTTGGCGTCTGCGGTTGCGGCGCGCAGTTGCGCGGCTACGGCTTCTGTTCCTGTTGCAAAGCAGTGGGCACCGACGGTGAGCAGGTCGCCGAGCGGGGCGTTTGCTTTCTGGAGGTTTGGATCAGGGTTGTCGATGCTGGCGGCGGTGGTGGCGGCTGTGGAGGTCGATTCCTCGGGGTTTGCGGTGCAGCCTGCAACGAGCAGGCCGCATGTGGCTGCGATCAAGGTGTAGGGAACGTGGCAGATTCGCATAGGGCAGGTCTTCCAGTCGTTTTCGTGCAGCACGCTGCTGCGCGTTGATCAAGGGGCGATGGGGGGCCGGGCCGGCCGCCGGGTGGTCTCAGCGAGCCAAGGTTCTAGTAGTCGTAGCTGCGTAGTGCGAGGACAACGGCATCGACCAGGATTCGCCTGGAACCAGGCCCTCCCTCCCGTTGTGCCCGGCGCTGAACTTGTAGATATCCATGTTCTTGATTCTCACATCACATTTGGGCCAGGGGTCGTTAGCTGCGTGTGGCGCACGCTCTTTTTTGATCGCTTCGTCGTGTCCGAGTGCGGGGTTACAGTCAGTGTCGTGCCGCCCGCCGAGGCTGGCTTGTGCTCTCGGTATCTGATTGTCAGAGCGGTTGGGCGGGACTCGGGATGACGTGGCGACGACGCAATGGTCGTGGTCGTGGGGCCCGGCTTTGGGACGACGATGACGGAAGTCTAACCAGGCGAAAGGAATTCGTGATTCGTGATGATGGAACTCAGAATCTCCGCCGGGGGTAGGCGGTTTCTCACCTGGAAGAATGACCCAGCGGGCCCAGTGGTTCGGGACGACACATCGGAGCTTCCGGAGGGATTTGCCGAGTTCCTGGGCATCAGGCGTGAGGGGCGCGAGACGTTCCAACAGTTGCAGAACGAGAAGATTCAGCTGTACGCCGAACTCGGCAACGGCAGCGGTGCCAGTGAAGCGGTGGTTGAGGGTATCTACGAGCGTATCGGCGCCCAGATCGAGCTGCTATCGGCAAAGATTGCGGCTGAGGTGCGTGCACCTGGCCAGATGAGCAAGGCGTTGGTACCGGTGGCCTGCGCTCAGGTGTGACCGGACAACCACATGATCACCACCTACAGCCGGGGCCACGTGACGTTGACCGTCGAGCAGACGCCCGGTGCGGACGACGTCACGTTCACCATCGTTCGCCAGGCGGCACTGACCGCCGACGATGTGCGGCGCGTCAACGCTGAGCTCGACGACTACCCCGCTGCTCGTGGGGCACGACTGGTGCAACTAGCCGGCACAGGTGAGTGGGTGGTGCAGGCCGGCGCCGTTGTGGTGAGCGATCAGGGCGACCCGACCGCAGATTTGCGCTGGATGAGCGAGGAAGGAAGCTGAATATGCAGTGCCGTCGCGGTGAGGACGCAGATGTCGTCGACGACGAAGCCTTCCTGAATGACTTGGCGGACCGGCTGATCCTGGGCGGCGCTTGGACGTGGGCGGAATAGAAGGGGGAGCACGATGCCGAAACAGCTGATCACCGACCGGGCGCCGGACGTGGTGCGCGCGGCACAGCCCGTCGACGCCGGGGACGTGTTCCTGAAAGACGGGGACTAACAGATGGGTGTCGACGCATTGCTGGTTCTCGATGAGGTTCGCGACGTTGACCGCCTCATCGGTGAAATGACCATCCCGGACCCAGCGGTTCGCTACCAAAGGATCGTGCCAGCGCTGAAGGGTTTGGTCTTCGCCGTCCGGCCCGATAGCTACTACAAGCCGGCGCCACACCCCATTTTCGGCGCCCCTTCTGACGACCGTCGCGACATGATCAAGCCGGACCGTGTGTTCGTGAGCACGCTCAGCCGCTACTGGTACCCGGGCGAATCGCCCTACTCCGCCGGCAACTGGCACATGGTGTCCAGGATCTGCCAGATACTGTGGGCGATCGAACCCGGCATCGTGGTGCAGTACAGACCCGAACCCGATTCGCTATTCGACATGGACACAGACGAAGTCACCGAAGGCGCGCATTGCCTCACCCCTGAATGTGTTGCTGAGCTGGACAAGGAATGCGCCCGCGCCGAAGCGTTGGCTAACAGCCCCGAAGCCCGATCAACGAGCAGGAAGTAACCATGACGTCTACGACACTGTTCGACCCGAGAGTGAGAAATAGTCAAATCCTGTGGATCGAGGGTCGTCAGGCGACCTCGGACACTGGGGTGTCGGGCGATGGTTCCGGGGTGATGTCGACCGGACGTT
>NZ_JBEZJS010000012.1:0-101439 GCF_040704635.1 Mycobacterium sp. NPDC049093
CAGCTGCTGCCAGCCGCCCATCCCGAAACTGCCGACCCTATCGATATCAACAATCACCGGATTACGGCTGAATCGAATACTGAGGGTTACCAGTAAAGTACTCCTTTTTCACCAGATGAATCACGCTCATCCTCTGTCCGGTCTCATGTGATCTGGCAGGTTTCTCATTTGATCGGGCAGCGTACGACTTTGCCATTGAATCTCATTGAGGTTGGCAGACAAGCGTCAGTGTGCGCACATCCGAATGGGCTGATGGGGATCAGGTGAGTCCGTAGCGTTTGCGCAGATCCTCACCGACGATGGTGTTGCCGGCTGCATACTCGGCGTCGGCCTGTGCGAGCTCGTGGTTGAGGGTCGAGGTGCGCGCATGGAGTACTTGCCTTTTGCATTCGTCGAAGGTGATGCGTCCGGCGGCGAACTCGATGAGTCGGAGCATCGAAGTGCGATCAGGTGTTGCACCTTCGAGCTCGCTGCTGACGACAGCGTCGTGCACCGCGCGCTTCCGGGTGGCTGACAGGTCGCTGCCGTGCAGGAGCTCAGCCAGGACGGTCGAGCTGTCGGGTTCATCGTCGGCGATCTCGCGACTCACTCCGATAGTCTATGTCGAGTGCGCGCGATCGGTCGCGCCCCAGCTGCGCGGTTATGGCCCGACGGTCACCTTCGAAATCGACAACTGGAATCCGAGGCTGAGGATCTGTTTTCCTTGCTGCATCAAGTTCAGCTTGCTGAAGAACGGCAGCCAGTCGGTGCCCTCCTTGTTGCTGCTGGCGATTACCGCGTAGGACACCGTGTACCTGGAACGGTCCACGCTGCTCGTCGCGCCGGGAATCAAGTCAAGCCATCTGCCCTGGTGTTCGGGCGCGACGGTGTCCTCGATCTCTTGTCGAAAACGTTCACGGAAGCCACCGTCGTTGAGGAAGGTCGCCGCGCTGACCGTTCCCTGGGCGAACAAGTGGCTCAGCGTTGACGAACGCGATTTCCGTTTTACGTGGATGAACTCCCCCTCCGAGGACAACAGGTCACACAGTTCGATGCCCGACGAGGCACCGCCGGGAATCTTGATTTTCGCATCGAGCAGCAACAACTCGCCGGCGGGATCACCTGCCAACCGTCGGTTGTAGTCCGCTTCCTTCTCCCCCATGCTCGACTCAACAAGTGCCGTGGCACTGGAGGGCAGCGAGGCGGCGAAGGTGTCGACTTCGGCTGCGAGGCTGTCACTTACCGCTAACCAACGTCCCTCGATCAGTACATACAGCTTGTCGCCTACACGTTGTTCGGCGATGAGACAGTTGTACAGAGTCCAGCGGCCTTCAAAATCACCCGACCGACTGAACTTGACGGACACTTGGCGTCCCTTCAAAACCGGAACGGAGATTTGTGACCGGCGAGGACCGAGTGCGTCGAGGTAATCGTCGAGGTCGAGATCGTCGAAAATCGCCTTGCTGCCGGTGACCTTGAACGATTCGATCTCTTCCCAGCCGATGACTTCCGGGGTCGCCATGTGGGTGTTGTGCGTATCACCATCGGCAAGTTGCGCCGCCAATGCAGCATCGAGAACAGCGACGAGCGATGCGTCGTTGACCAGGCCCAGATGGTCCACCCAGGCAAAATTTTCCTTGTATGTCCCCTCGGAGAACGCGGCCAGCAGATCGCACAAGATGGCGGGAAGGTCAGCGGCATCGCGCGAGGTGCTCAACACCAAAGCGTCAGCGCCGGAGAGCTTCTTCGACAGCGCCGTGTCGCGAGGCTCGCCGGTGACAGCACGCAGGATATCGCTGGAGACATCGACACCGAACGTGGGCAAGTCAGTGCTTCTGCTCGACTGGGTCGTGCGAGTGACAACCAGATCTTCGAATGTCTTAGTGTCCATACTGCGCAGCTGCGCAGGGTCGATTCGATTGAGGGCGACCTTCAAGCCGAATTGCCGTTCAATCTTCGACAGGTCGAGCAGGCTGCGCCCATAGCCAAAGGTCAAAGCGAAATGACGTCCGTCGGCCTCAACGACCAAGAGCCCAGAAGCCGACGACGACGACAGCGCGGGCACCTCAGGCGCGACCTGGCGCACAAACGCCAACCACGACGGTGGCACAGGAGGACGCGACGTGAAGTAAAAGGCGCTGTTGCGGGCACCCAGATCCGCAGTCACAGCTACCTTCACCGGGTTTTTACCTTCTGCCAGTGCGTCCTCGGGCGTACCGATGTTCTGAAGCAGATAGATCGTGAGCCGCTGCGTCATGCGCACCCCTCCTCAATGCGATGCCGACTGCCGCACACCCTGCCCGTGTCGGTCTGTCGATTCTGGAACGTCGATCACGAAAGGGAGCCCGATTCATCTATTCACCAAACCGAAGCCACCACACCGCCGACCACGCAGGCACCCGGCCACAGGCCTGGCCCACCGACGCTTTCCGATCAAGACGTCGAAGCGAGCCCACACGACTAGCATTGCCAGCCGACGATCAGGCGGTCACGGGCAGCGTCGCCGACTCCCGCCGCGGCCCGCCGGCGCGAGCCGAACTTGGCACCTGGTCCCAGGTGCGCCCCTCGAGCAGCCGCCCGTTCTGCTTGGGAGTACGCCCGCCCCACTGTTTGAAGAAGAACGGGACATCGGCTGACACGCATTGATCACGGATGTCGAGCGCCCATTGGCTGGCCATCGGCCGAGCACTAGGACCGGACTCGCCACCGACAATGACCCAATCAATGCCGTCGAGAGGCAGGCCGTTGAGCGGCCCGAGCAGCGGTTCACACGACAGGAATCGGGTCGCCGCCGGCACGGTGCGCAGATGGTCGATGCGATCAATGACCGCTGACGATTCCACTGACACACCCATCCACACATTGGCAGGCCAATCCAGCTTCTCGGCGAGCCTACTCAGGCGCAACGACCGCTTGGTCAGAATCTGATACGTGTGCCGAGGTGTGTCGGCCGGGTGGCGAATCAGCCCAATCTGTACGGTAAGACGGCATCGGAGTTTCTTAGTGTGTTGCATGGTGGCTCAGTGCGGGCACTGCTGCGCACAACGCGCTGAAGTTGCGCCCTGCGGCCATAACTGTGCGGTCTGGTCGGATGACGGCGGCGGTGGCACGGCCGCGGCGCAGCCACGTATCCAGGTCACCACCGGGCTCGGCGACATGCAGCAGCGCGCCGCGCTCGTCGAGCAGGGCGCACTGGAATGCGAGCGGGCGCACGGTGGTGATGACGGCGAAGCCGTTGCCCACGATGTCGTCGAGGCGTTGACCTTCGCGCAGCACGGGGTTTGGGCACAGGGTGCCGGCCAACTCCCATGGCGTACGCGACTTCGCGATCAATTCGGACTTGGGTAGGGAGGGTGTTCGACTTTCAACGAGCTTGTTACGCAACCCGGGGATCAAGCTCAGCCGCGGTAGGATCAGCCGACGGATAAAGTTGCCGATGTCCCCGCCTGCGGTCATCGCCCAACCCATCCCGAGGGCCATTCCGATCATTAAGCGGGCGTGTGGTTTTCGCTCTTGCTCGTAGGTGTCCAAGGTGGAGGGCGGCAGACTGCCGTGCAGCACTGCGGCGAGCTTCCATGCCAGGTTCATCGCGTCTCGCAACCCCGCTCCCATTCCTTGGCCGATGAACGGCGGCGTGAGGTGCGCGGCGTCGCCGAGTAGAAAGATGTTGCCACGGCGCCATCGCTCGGCGAACTTCGCGCGAAAGGTGTACTCAGCCACACGAACCAGTGTCAGATCTGCGGGTGAGACGTTGCCAACCCAGGGCGCAATGAGCGGGCGTAGCGCGTCGAGTGAGTCGAAGTCGTCCGCTGTCTCGCCGGGCAATAACTGGAATTCCCAGCGATAGCGCGTATCGCCGATGCGCATGTAGGTCGCCGCGCGGATCGGATCACAGATCTGGTGCACCCCATCCCACTGATCCAGGTCGGCAGTGGTCGCGATGTCCACGACCAGCCAGCGCTGGTCGAACTTGAGATCATGCATGCCGATGCCAGCGCACGCACGTACTACGCTGTTGGCGCCGTCGCACCCGAGTACGAAGTCCGCCTCGACAACGTGTTTGGCACCGTCGGTGCGGTCACCGTAGGTCACCAGGATTCGTCCCTGCCCGTCATCGACGATGTCGGTAACTTCGGCGTCGCCGCACAGTTGCGCACACGGGTAGCGCTCGAGATTGGCGCGCAGCAGTGCTTCGAGGTCCGGTTGGTCGAACATATTGGCCTGCGGGAAGCCATGCGCACTATGAGCCGGGTCGCGGTGAAACTCGGCCAACACGCGGGTCGTGTTGTCGAGCAGCCGCAGGCCCAGCGCCGGTCTCGAGATGTCTGCGAACTCCTTGGCGATGCCCAGACGCGCGACGATCCGGAAGATCTCGTCGTCGATGTGAACCGCGCGGGGCTGCGGGTACACGGTTGACCACCGATCGAGCACCACAGTCTTGATGCCATACTGCGCCAGCAATGTGGCGACGGTGACACCGGTGGGGCCGGCGCCGACGATGACGACCGAGGCGGTAGTCACGGCTGCTCTTCGATCCGCGACACGATGGTATAGCGCCCGATCGTGCCCTCGACGGCCGCGCGGTCGGCGGACGAATCCAGGGCGACAGTGACTACTACCGTGCTGTCTTCCACTGTTGCGGTGACTTTCTCGACTCCGAAGTGCCCGGCTAAGGCGTCACTGACCGCTCTCTTGGCGGCGTCAGCCCGGAGCGGCAATTTGTACGGCTTGCCCACGGCGGTGACTGGCAGCGAATCAATGACGGTGACGGCTTTGGGCGCGGCGGCGTTGTCGACGACGTGTTCGCTAGCCCAGGCGCGCAACTGATCGCCGGTGACCGTGCAACCAGGCGCCAAGGTGACGTAGACGACCGGAACCTCGCCGGCATGGGGATCGGGCCGACCGACGGCCGCCGCTGCCGTGACGGCCGTATGCTGCAGCAGCGCTTCCTCGATGGCGCCTGGATCGATGTTGTGGCCGCCCCGGATGATGAGATCCTTCGCCCTGCCGGTCAGATGGACAAAGTCCTGTGAATCGATCCACGCCAGATCGCCGGTGTCCAACCATCCATCGACGAGCTTGCCCTGCCCATCGAAGGCGAAACCGGCTCCACCGTAGTCGCTTACGTAGCCGGGAAAAACAGTCGGCCCGCTGATGACCAGGTGTCCCGCCTCTCCAGCTGCCAGATCGACCCAGGACCCGTCATCGTTGATGCGCACCGCCTTCACCTGCTGGTACGGCAATCGCTGACCGACTGAACCTGGCCGCGGATGGTCGGGAAAGCTCCGCACGCTGGCGCACGTCGCCTCGGTCAGCCCGTACCCCTCAACTAATCGAATACCGGTGTGTGATTCGAACTCTCGTCGCACCGAGATGGGTAGCGTTGAGGCACCGACCAATGCGAACTGCAGGCTGGAGATATCGGCGTCCACCGGGCAATGGGCCAGGACGGCATAAACCGTGGGCACCGCACTCATCGTGGTGATCGCATAGTGTGAAGCGATTTTCCAGAAGTTGGCATAGAGTGCCGGATCGCGATAGCCCAGGGGTCCTGCCCACACGACGTGCTGACCGCGCAGCAGTGGGGCGAGCAGGGTGACTACCAGGGCGTTCACGTGGAACAGCGGCAATGCAGCGAACACGTTCGCGTCGTGGTCCAGAGTCGAGTTCGCCGCGATCATCCACGCGTCGGCCACCTCGTTGGTGTGGGTATGCGCGGCCAGTTTGGGCGCGCCCGTCGTACCTCCCGTGTGAAACAGCGCAGCCAGGTCACCGGACGTGGGAGGTTTGCCCGAAAACGCGGACCCGTCGTACTTCTGGGCCAGTTCATTGAGATAGGCAACGGTGGCGCCGCCCACCTCGGGCGTAGGTGTGGATTCTGTGGCATGGCTGGACGGACAAACCAGCACAACGGTGTCGATACGGCCTGCGGCTGCGAGCTGTCTGGCCGTGTCCCAGCTCGCAGCGTCGAATTCCGGAGCGGCTGCGATCAGTACCCGTGCGCCCGACTTCTTGACGAGTTCGCCGATGTGGCGGGGCGATAGGGCGCCGTTGATCGGGACGGCGATGCCTGCGAGCTGGGCGGCCAGCGTGGCCGTGATGAGCTCGTCACAATTGGGACTGATGAGAGCGACGGCATCATTCCGCCCAACACCGATGTCGCGCAACAGGTTCGCGGTCCGGTGCACGTCGGTGAGCACCTCTCCAAAGGTGCGGCGCGTGGGCTCTTCCCATCGGGCGGCGTCGGCAAGCACCGTCACCGCCGCTCGCGTCGGCCAGAGCGTGGCCGCACGAGCCAGCAGCGCGTAAGTGGATTCGGGCAGCCCCCGTTGCGCAAGCGGAACCGACTCGATGTCCGCCAGATCCGTGGGACCCGAGTAGCGGGGCCAGAGCAGATCCGTCACGCGCATTTCACCGCGGTGCGCTGGGTGCCCAGATCGAGTACGCCGTCGTCGGTGGCCACCGACAGTTCCACAATGTCGCCGTGCTGTAGATACTTGTCGTTCTTCGCCTGCTGCTTGAAGAATGCTTTCCACTTGACTGCCGGCGGTAGCAGCGAGCTGATGATCTGGACGGGTTTCGGCGGAGCGCTCAGCGCAGTCCCGACAGGTGTGCCCGTCATGACGAGGTCTCCAGCGTTCAGGTTCTGGAATCGCGTGAGCGCCTGCAGCGCCTGCAGCGGCTTGTAGATCATGTCGCCGTCGATGACCATGTCTTGTCGTATCTCGCCGCTGACCCGGAGCTGCAGGCGCAGATCGCCGAAACGTTTGAGTTCATCGGCGTCGACCAGCACCAAGGCCGGTCCGACCGGAGTGAACGTCGGATACGACTTCGCTTCGTAGAACTGGGTTTGCGGCAACTGGATGTCGCGTGCCGACACGTCGTTCGTCCCGACCAGGCCAGCCACGTAGTCGGCAAGGTTGGCCTCGCTGAGCTGGGTGCCCACCGGCATGTACCGACCGATCACCAGACCGACCTCGACCTCATAGTCGAGGAGCTTGACGTGTCGCGGCTTGACGATGTCGTCGAACGGTCCGCTGATGGAGGCAGACGCCTTGCGAAAGAAGGTGAGCGGAACGGACTTTGGATCCATGCCCGCGTCCTCGACATGCGAGGCGAAGTTCGTCATCTGGGCGACCACACGACAGGGCGTGGTCACCGGTGACACGAGGTCGAGGGAGTCTACGGGAACGGTGTCGGCGCTGTGGGCGGCAGCGTCGATGGCCGGCCGGTCGGCGAGCAGTTCACCGGTGGTGGTGGCGGTGGTGACGATTCTCGCTGCGCCGGTGGGTGTTTGAGCCCACCACGAGTCGGCGGTGCGGAAGACGGAAATTGTCATGAGGTGGCTACTTTCAGGAGGCCGATGAGACGGTTGATGTTGAATTCGTTGTCGTCACGTAGCGCGGCGATCATCGAACGCGCCTCGTGGGGCAGTGATTTGGGATTCACGCCGAGAAAATTTTTGGTGGCTGGTGGGCCCCATTGCGCCAGACCCGACGCGGTGAACGGTGCCCACCCTGGTTCGAGGGTCGAGTCGAACATGTCGCCGTCGGTGAAGTGCTCGACCAAGAATCCGTCAGGGTCGCGCCAATAGTCGAAAAGTTGGCTGCCCTGAATGTGTCGACCGATGCCCCAGGACCGGTAGTAACCGCGATCCAAGAGGAATTGACCGCCCGCGGCAAGCGCGTCCAGGTCGCTGACTTGGTAGGCCGAGTGTACGTAACGGTTTTGAGGTCCCAGCGCCAACGCCAGCGTGTGGTGATCCGCAGGGGTGAAGCCTCGGTCGCAGCGAATGAAACTCATCGTCGGGCCGCGGTCGCGCTGGCCGGGGAAGAACAAGAAGTCGCTGACGATCATGCCGAGGTTGTCGAGGTACCAGTTGAGCGACTCCACATACTTGGTGGTTTGCAGCACCACGTGTCCGAGCCGCTGGACGCGAGCAGGTTCCCGCGCCGGCCGCTGAGCGGCGTTGACGCGCTGCAAGTCGTGCGCGACGTTGATGATACGTGGGCTCTGGGTAGGTAACCCTTCGAGTTGATGGGTGTCCGCGACAACGCGCACATGTAGCCCGCTGGGGTCCACCAGGTCGACCGACAGTCCGCCGACCGCCTCCGGCAGTGGCCGGACGCGGGTTCCCGTCGCCTCCGACAATCGCGACAGGTCGATCGCGTCAGCTGCAACGAAGGCGGCACCGAGAAACCGTGAACGTGAGCCGCGGCGAATGATCACACAGCGAGTGCCCGAATCGGCGCCGCGCAGATGGAGCTCGTCGTCGGTGCGTAGCACGGTAGTGAAGCCAAAGGCATGGGCGAAGGTTTGCGCGCCCACGAGGTCGGGCTTCTCAAACTCCAGCCAAGCGAGATCTTGCACCTTGATCACGGGATTGCTGGATCGGCCGCGGTGCTCGCCGCTACGGGCGCCGCGCTCGCTATGCAGGTGACTGTGGGCACCACTCAGGTCGCTCATCGCACACTCCTCTTCAACTGACGAAACCATCACATAAGACGATAGCTTCAGTCAAGTGCTGACTGACGAAAACCTCAAACCTGAGTATCTCTGCTATCGTGGGCTCTGTGAGCGAAGAAGGCGACACAGTTAATCGGCTGGAGCGGCGCAAACAGCGCACGCGTGCCGCGTTGATTCAGGCCGCGCAGGCTTTCCTTGCGAGTGGCAAGTCCAACGTGCCGGTTCTGGAGATCACTCAGGCCGCCGACGTCGGGATGGGGTCGTTCTACAACCATTTCGACAGCAAGGAAGAGCTGTTCGAAGCGGCAGTAGCCGATGTGCTCGACAACCACGGGGCCCTGCTGGATCAGCTCACGGAGTCGATCGACGATCCCGCCGAGACATTCGCGTGTAGCTTCCGCCTGACCGGCCGGCTCTTCCGGCGCCGGCCGCAGGAGAGCCGCATCCTCCTCGTCAGCGGCCTCAACCTGATGGGTTCAAAGCGTGGCCTCGGCCCGCGCGCATTACGAGACATCGAACGGGCCGCCGCCGCCGGTCGGTTCACCATCGACGATCCCAAGCTGGCGTTGGCTGTCGCGACGGGCGCGTTGCTGGGGCTCGGCAAGTTATTGCTGGACGAACCGCACCGCGATGATGCCACGGCCGCCGACCAGATCACCAAGGACATCCTGCGTCTGTTCGGCCTTTCAGCGTCTGAAGCCCACGAGGTCTGTACCCGACCACTACCAGATCTCGACACAAGCAGGGACGGCCGCCTGACCTGACTTAGGTCACTGTCGATTGATTTTTGGAACTGCCCAGTCAGGCCGCGTGACCGTAACTGTCACCTATTCGTGCAGCAGACCCGCCACCGGATTCGCAAGGTAGGACATCGACAGCCACGTTGTAGCCGGCGGAGGGGCGTGCTGGCAACCCCAATCAGTCCGGTCCTCGGAGTACACGGGCACAGTGAGTACTCCAACAGTCATGTCGAGCTTTCCTCCCCAGCGGTTCGTGGCCGGCGTCCGCCCTCACAGCCTAAGCGCTTCTGAAGAGCCTGCCGCGCACCAGTTTCCAGCGGAGAGGCAACTATGAGATCGGTCTCGCCTAAGACTGATCCAACAGCCTGACCTGTGCACTCTCAACTGCAGGTACTGGGCAGGGCGTGGCGTGGATCGCGATCATCTGCAGGGCCACCAGTCATACGCGGCATGCGACACTCGTTATTACGTTCTTCCCCAACACATTTCCCCGCTGTCACCGGTTTCTCGGGTTTCGACCCAGCAGGTCGCGCTCCAGGAAATCTCGGAAGATTCGCGCGAGATTCTGCGCGGTTGCGTCGGAGCTGTCACCGAGTCGGTTACCCAGTTGAAATGCCTCATTGATAACGGCCCGACGTGGCAGCTCAGCGCGGACCTCGTCGCCAAATTCCGTCTGTACCCGTTCCCTGATCGACTGGTCGATGCCGTTTCTACGGTCGAAACCGGATAAGACCACACCACACCACCTGAGTGGATGTGTTCGTTGGATGCGCTCAACTCTGTCACGAGCCTCGCGGGCTTTGCGTACCGCATCAAGGGTCGGAGTGATCGGCGCGTACGCAACATCACCTAGATGCATTGCCAGGGCTTCCAGAGAGCCAGTGCGGCCGCCAGTGTCAATTAGGACAACCTCATAGCGACCAAAGATGCCGGCCTCATCAAAGATGGCCCGCAACAAGCCGGTGTCCGATACGCCGAAACCCGCAACACGGCCTAAGGAAGCACCTGCAGGCAGCAAATCGATGCCGGGCCATCTAGTTTCAATGATCTCCTCATCGATTCGCTTCGCGCCCTTGTCGGGATCCCCCCAAAAACTGATATCGGCAGCCTCAAGCACTGACCCCAAGCCGGTCGAATGCTGCGACACTCCAAAGTGGTTAGACAGGTTTCGCTCTGGGTCTGCGTCGACCAACAACGTGGAGATCCCGGCACGCGAGGCCTCCCCCGCCAGCATCATCTGCCATAGCGTTTTCGCTGTTCCGCCTTTACCCGAAAGCACCAGCACCGAAACAGCTACCAATGTGAGCCTCTTATCCCTTCGTCACCCGATGCAAGCGGACATCACGGCGGGCTGATCGGAGCCTTGATCCTATGTGGTGAACAAAACACGACCATTTCCTCCCGGCTTCTGGCGAGAATCCCCTGGCCAGGTCCATGCCTACTTCGCGCGCACAAAGCCAGGGAAGTCGTTGGTGTGGCGGCCTGACCACTCCAAGCGGCCCCGACTACTCGGGATACACCATCTGGGTGGACACTATGACGTGGCCCTTTCCGCAACAGTATTCAAAGTCGAACTTGGCGTCTCCGATGTCGATCACGGTTACTACGCCGATCACACGCTGACGGTGGCCCGCCATCCCAGTGAGACCGATGAGCGGATGGTGGTGCGGTTGTTGGCGTTTGGGCTGCGCGCACACCGACTCAGCGACGTCGACGGTGAGTTGGCGTTCGGGGCGGGTCTGTCCACCCCTGGCGTACCGGACTTGCGTCTCGCCGACTACACCGGCCGGATCTTGGAGTGGATCAACGTCGGCCAGCCCGACGAACGCGTGTTGGGCAAGGCCGCCAGTCAGGCCGACCAGGTGCTGCTGTTCCCGTTCGCCGCTGGCGTGGCGACCTGGTGGCGCACCGTCGGCCCCAAAGTGGCGGGGCTGGCGAATCTGTCGGTGGTGCAGATACCGCACGCACCGGTCCAGCAACTGGCCCAGACTGTCGATCGACGAGTCTCGGCGCAGGTGATGGTGATCGAAGGTCAGGTGACGATGACCGTGGGCGGAGTCGACGTCACCTTCACGCCCGAGCCCTTGCAGTGACCGCCTGAGCCCGAGCTGCTGGTCGCTGGCGTTGGCGCCCACCCTCTAATGGTCCGGGTGAGTAACCGTGCGTAGGTCCAGCTGAGGTATCCCGGAAAAGTCAGTTGGGTTGCACGTGTACAACGGCACACCATGCGCGACGGCGCTGGCCGCAATGAGCGCGTCATAGGCCCGCGCGGCGGGTTTGCGGCCCGAAGTACGCAACGCTGCAGCGACACCCCCAAATGCCCGCGCACTCTCGGCGTCGAACGGAAGGACCTCGAAATCCGCCTCTGCCTGCTGCAGGTGCTGCTGCCGCGCACTACGTTCCGCATCCGTCTGCGCCACATGCGGCCCGACGGACAGCTCAGCGAGGGTTACCGCACTGATCACGGATTCGTTTGGCAGCTCGTCCGGATCCGCCAGGTGGCCGAGCAGAATCACCGTGGACGTGTCGAGCATGCCTCGTGACTGGTCGGCCGGCCCTGTCACAACGCTGTGTCCATCACGCTGTCCACATCTGAACGCAACGTCTCCACGTCCACGCGCGGCAGGTTTCGGCGACGGCGAATCAGTTCAGTCGGACTGACACTACGACGCGGTAGCGGGCTCAGCTCGGCCACCGCCGTGCCATCACGCGTCACCACGATCCGCTCACCCCGTTCCACCCTGCGCAGCACTTCCCCACCGTGGTTGCGTAGGTCGCGAACTGTCACTACCTCGGTCATGCAGCAAGCGTATCACCGGTGAGACACACCTGCGGAGGTCATTGCAAACCCGTTCGACACGTTGGCCATATGGCCGCGTTGCCATGGTTACGGGTCCAGAATTTCTCGCTCCCGCAGTACCTCCGCCCAGCGCCCAACAGCCGTGCTGATGTTGCGGTCGAAGATCGACCAACGGCTTTGATGCCCGAAGCAGTTATGCAACGTCGTGACATATTCCGTCAGTGTGTCGATGTCGTCGATTGCGGCGAGGTATCGGCAGGTCTTGTCGTATTCGATGAGCAAGTTGTTCTCGACTGCATATCGCACTAACTGCTCAGTAGTGCTTATCCGTTCCATCTCAGCCAGAGTCAAGTCGAAACCGTCGCAGAGAGCTGCGGCGAACTGCCGCATGTCGGTGCCATGCGCGAACCGCACCTCGTATGGTAAATCAGGTACCAAATGTTCCCAACGATGTTGCAGTAGTGAACCTTTGAGCGGATGCCCCGCTCGCTCGTATCCGGGGCACGCGGCATCGATCTCAGCCGATCCGATGCCCACGTTGACGAAGAATCCATGCCACGACATGGTCCCGTTGTGCCGGTCGCCCTGAAAGTTGATCACGTCATAGAGCGGTCCCCGTTTCCGCTCGAAGCTGGGACCGGACACGTCGAATCCACGCGACCGCAGGAAGGGTCCGACGTCGGCGCAAACCATCGCTTCGTAAGCCCGTCGCAATGATCCGACGGCCATCCCCTCGCCCATGCCCCAAGGCTAGGTCGTCGGCACAGACCCTCCGCGCACCAATCTAGAGCCGCGTTGCGCTACACGCCGCCGCGGCGCAGCATCCGACCCTGTGCGGTCTCGAAGTCAATCTTCTTGCCGCGCAACCAGGTACTCGTCACGACACCGGCGAGTGCACGCCCGTCGTAGGGGCTGATCGGGTTCTTGTGGTGCAGCTTGTGCACGTCGACGACCTGCGCAGACTCAGGCTCGAAGATCGCGAAGTCGGCGTCGTAGCCGAGCGCGATCTTGCCCTTGTTGTTCAGTCCGGCGAGCGCGGCGGGTTTGGCCGCCATCCACTCGATCACCTGCGTGAGCTTTATCCCCCGACGCTTGGCCTCGGTCCAGATCAACGACAGGCCGAGCTGCAGCGACGCGACCCCGCCCCACGCAACGCCGAAGTCGCCGTTCTCGACGTCCTTCAGGTCGACCGTCGACGGTGAGTGGTCAGACACGATGCAGTCGATTGTGCCGTCGAGCAGGCCCTGCCACAGTAGTTCGCGATTCGACGCCTCACGGATCGGCGGACAGCACTTGAATGCCGTTGCACCGTTGGGGATCTCCTCGGCGAGAAGCGTCAGATAGTGCGGGCACGTCTCGACAGAGATCTTGACGCCGTCGCGCTTCGCGGTCGCGAGCATCGGCAATGCGTCCGACGACGACAGGTGCAGAATATGCGCGCGGGCACCGGTCCATCGAGCACGCTCGATGACCTCGGCGATCGCGACATTCTCGGCACCGCGCGGTCGCGACGCCAGGAAGCGTTCGTACCGGTCCCCCTCGGCCGTCGGGGCATGGTCGATGGCGCGGGAGTCCTCGGCGTGCACGATCATCATGGAGTCGAAGTCGGCCAGCACGGCCATGTCCTTCTCCATCTCGTCCGCATCGAGATGCGGGAACTCGTCGACGCCGGAGTGCAGCAGGAAGCATTTGAAGCCGAACACGCCTTCGTCGTGCAGACCCCGCAGATCGTCGGTGTTGCCGGGAATCGCGCCGCCCCAGAAACCGACGTCGATGTGCGTCTTGCCCGATGCCGCCGCACGCTTGGCGTTGAGTGCTTCGACGTTGACCGTCGGCGGGATCGAGTTGAGCGGCATGTCGATCAGCGTGGTCACACCGCCGGCGGCGGCTGCGCGGGTAGCGGAGTCGAACCCCTCCCACTCGGTGCGGCCCGGCTCGTTGACGTGCACGTGCGTGTCGACCAAGCCGGGGATCATGACCTGCTCGTCGGTGAGTTCGACGATCTCCGCGCCGGTGAGGCCACTCCCCAACGGCTCGATCGCGACGACGCGACCGTCGCGGATACCGATCTCGCGGGCGACGATTCCCGCCGTCGTCAGCGTGCGTCGGCCGCGGACCACCAGGTCGAATTCCGGGTGGTTCGGCGTCTCGGGCGCGTTGGCGGTCATCGGCAGCTCTCCATGGCTAGCAGCATAATTCCTCATCGTGGAAATGACACTCCACCCTTCGGGCAACTCTAAGTGTGAGCGCTGACACAGTCAATCGCGCCAAAAGCTTGACAGTGGGTGCCCAGATGCGACTTACTTACTAAATTCGTGGAATATTACTTCCACATAATGGAATGTATGCGCCGGCGTTGAGCGTCGTCGCACCGACCGTGACAGGCGTATCCATGACCACAGAGTCCACCGGGCTCATCGGCGACTCCAGTCGTACCGATGCGACCCCGTTCGCCGACGTGAGCCCGCTTTTGTACAACGCCGATCTCGCGCCCACCAAGCGCGAAGGTCGACGGTGGGGCGCGTACAACATCTTCACGTTGTGGGCGAACGACGTACACAGCCTGGGGAACTACTCATTCGCCATCGGCCTGTTCGCGCTAGGCCTGGGCGGGTGGCAGATCCTGCTGGTGCTCGGACTCGGCGGCGCCTTCCTCTTCCTTCTGCTCAGCCTGTCCGGGTTCATGGGAGAGAAGACCGGCGTGCCGTTCCCGGTGATGAGCCGCATCTCGTTCGGCATCCGCGGCGCGCAGATCCCCGCCGTCGTCCGCGGGGCGGTCGCGATCGCATGGTTCGGTATCCAGACCTACCTCGCGTCGGTGGTGCTGCGCATCTTGATCGTCGCGCTCGCACCGTCGGCTGCGACCCTCGACTCGAACAGCTTCTTGGGGTTGTCGACACTCGGCTGGATCGCGTTCCTGGGCTTGTGGGTGATCCAGGTGGTCATCGTCAGCTACGGCATGGAGATGATCCGCAAGTACGAGGCAGTCGCCGGTCCGGTCATTCTGATCACGATGGTCGCACTCGCGGTCTGGATGCTCAGCAGCGCCGACTGGACCATCGCGTGGACCACGCCCGACTCGCTGACCGGCGTCGACATGTGGCTGAAGATCGTCGGCGGCGCCAGCCTGTGGGTCGCCATCTACGGCACGTTCGTCCTCAACTTCTGCGACTTCACCCGTAACGCGACGTCGAAGCGGGCCATCGTGAAAGGTAACTTCTGGGGCATCCCCCTGAACATGCTGGTGTTCGGCAGCATCGTCGTCACCCTGGCCGGCGCTCAGTTCCGCATCGACGGACGCATCATCGAATCGCCCGCCGACATCGTCAAGGAAGTGCCGAACACCCTACTGCTGGTGCTCGCGGGACTCGCGCTGCTGATCCTGACCATCGCCGTGAATCTGATGGCGAACTTCGTCGCCCCGATCTATGCGCTCAACAACCTGTTCCCGAAGCACCTCAACTTCCGTCGCGCAGCACTCATCTCGGCCGTCATCGGCCTGGTGATCCTGCCCTGGAACCTGTACAACTCCCCCGCCGTCATCAACTACTTCCTCGGTGGCCTCGGCGCCATCCTCGGACCGCTGTTCGGCATCATCATGGCCGACTACTGGCTGGTGCGTCGTTCCAAGATCAACGTTCCCGCCCTGTTCTCGACCGATGCGCTGGGTGAATACCACTACGCGAAGGGCATCAACGTGCGTGCCGTGGTCGCCCTCGTCATCACGGCGGTCGTGGCACTCCTGCTCGCTTTCGTTCCCGCGTTCAGGGTTGTCTCGGAGTTCTCCTGGTTCATCGGCGCAGGGCTCGGCGCGATCGTGTACCTGGCGGTCGCAGACCGCCGAGGACCGTTCCACGACATCTCCGGCGAGCCTATCGCCGTGGCGAGCACGCACTAGACAGGAACCGCCATGAGAATCCTCGTAGCCAACGTCAACACGACGGCCTCGATGACCGATGCGATCGCCGAGTCGGCGCGCGGGGTCGCATCGCCTGGCACTGAGATCGTGGGTATCACACCGCGTTTCGGCGCGGACTCGTGTGAAGGGAACTTCGAGAGCTATCTCGCGGCCATCGCGGTCATGGACGCGATCACGTCGTACCCCGAGCCGTTCGACGCGGTGATTCAGGCCGGCTACGGCGAGCACGGTCGGGAAGGTCTGCAGGAGTTGCTCGACGTCCCGGTGGTCGACATCACCGAGGCGGCCGCGTCGACGGCGATGTATCTGGGCCACAAGTACTCGGTCGTCACCACGCTCGACCGCACCGTCCCGCTGATCGAGGACCGTCTCAAGCTCGCGGGACTCGACGCACGATGCGCCTCGGTGCGGGCGTCGGGCCTCGGTGTGCTCGAACTCGAATCAGATCCCGAGCGGGCGGTCGAGGCGATCGTCCGCCAGTCTCGAGAGGCTGTCGAGAACGATCACGCTGAGGTGATCTGTCTCGGCTGTGGTGGTATGGCCGAGCTCGAAGCGAAGGTACGGGCCGCGACCGGCGTCCCGATTGTCGACGGAGTCCGCGCGGCGGTCACGATCGCCGAAGGGCTGGTTCGGATGGGTCTGTCCACGTCGAAGGTGCGGACCTATGCGACTCCCCGCAAGAAGACGGTCATCGGCTGGCCATTCCAGTTGTAGGCCAGCCGATCTCGTCGCCTCAGAGCATGATCTGGCGGTTGACGTCCTTGTACAGCAGGTAACGGAAGTTGGACGGCCCGCCCGCGTAGCAGGCCTGCGGGCAGAAGGCGCGCAGCGAGAGGAAGTCGCCTTCCTGCACTTCGACCCAGTCCCCGTTGAGGTGATAGACGGCCTTGCCCTCGAGCATCAGCAGGCCGTGTTCCATCACGTGGGTCTCGGCGAACGGAATGGTTGCGCCGGGCTCGAAGGTGACGACGTTGACGTGCATGTCGTACGCGAGGTCCTGCGGGTCGAGCATGCGTGTCGTGCGCCATTTGCCGTCGGTTCCTGGCATGGCTGACGGTTCGATGTCCTGCTCGTTGCCGAACTTGACCGACGGCGTGTGGCCCTCGATGGCCTCATAGCGCTTGCGGATCCACACGAAAGTCGCGTCAGCGTCGCCGTTGTTGTGGGCTGACCAGTCGGTCCCCGCCGGGAGGTAGGCAAAGCCGCCCTCGGTGAGTGTCTGCGACTGACCTGCCGCGTCGACGGTGAGCGCACCGGACGTGACGAACAGGAAGCTCTGCACCTCGGGTTGCGGCTCCGGCCGCTGCGCCCCGCCGCCCGGCTTGACCTCGACGATCGCCTGGTAATACGTCGTCGCACCACCGGCGACCGGCCGGTTGATGATCCATGCGCGCGTATCGGTCCACTCCGGGAACACCGAGGTGACGATGTCCGAGAGGACGCCGCGCGGGATCACCGTGTAGGCCTCGGTGACGATGGCGCGGTCGGACAGCAGATCGGTCTGCGGGGGCAGGCCGCCGCGGGGCGTGTAGTACGACGCTTGGGTCCTTGGGGGGGTCACTGGTTGCTCCTGGTTGTGCGGCCGAGCGCGATGTCGCGCACGGTGGACATGGACAGATCGGTGGCTGTCTCGATCTCATCGACAGTGAGGGCGCCACACGCGCTACCACGGTGAATCACGTTGGCGAGCGCGCGGGCGGTGGCCGGCTCGTCCATGACGATCGAGTCGAGTCGGTGGACGTAGTTGCGCAGGCGGGTCGCGGCCGGCGCGAAGGCGCCGCGGTAGAACGCGTACGTCGCCAGGTATCGGGTGACGAGTTGGGCGGGGTGCATATCCCAGCCCTGGTAGATACCACGCTCCAGGTGGCGCCGGACGAGGCGCGCGTGCAGCTTCCACGCCACCGCGACGTTGTCGGGGTCGCCGACCGGGAGGATGTTGGTCGAGCCGTCGGACATGTGCACGCCGGTGCCTGCGACGGCGAGTTGCATGACGTTCTTGGCGTGGTCGGCCGCTGGATGCTCCATCGACTGGTAGGCGGCGGCGATACCGAGGGACGCCGAGTAGTCGTAGGTCCCGTAGTGCAGCGAGCTGACACGGCCCTGGCCGGCGTGAATGAACTGGGCAACGGGTGCGCGGCCATCGGCGCCGAGGATCGCCTGCGGCGTTTCGACCTGTACTTCGAAGCGGATGCGGCCGGCCGGCAGTTCGTTCGCACCTTCGAGTGCGCTCGCGACCACGACCATCGCCTCGACCTGGTCGACGGATGTCACCTTGGGCAGGGTGAGGGTCAGGCCGTCCGGGAGGCCGCCGGATTCGACGAGCCCGCTGACAAACATGTCCAGCGTGCGTAGACCGCGCGCACGGGTACCTGCCTCGAAGCACTTGAAGCGGGTACCGACGAACGGCGTCGAGGTGCCGGCGTCGAGCGCGATCCGCAGTGCGGCGACCGCCTGTGCGACGTCGGCGTCCTCGGTCGCGTCGTCGAAGGTGCCGTAGCCGTCCTCGAAGTCGATGCGGAGGTCTTCGATCGGCTGGGTGGCCAGCTTGTTCTCGACCAGGACTGCGAGAGTCTCGGGTTCGCAGTCGGTTCCGCCGCTCGCGCCGACGAGTGCGGCCACGGCGTCGAGCCCGCCCGCGTCCTTCCCTGCGGCGAGGGCGGTGGCTCCCCAGTCTGCGGGCAGCGTCGCCGAGTACCGGTTACCCGGGATGTAGACGGTGTGGACCGGCTGCTGACGACCGTCGTCGCCGGGGTATCGGTTCACCAGTTGTGTGTCAGCGGCCGAGAGGCGGCGGTCGACGTCGGCAAGCACCGCATCGTCGAGGCGTCGTGTCACAGATGTGCCTCCCCTGTCTGAAAGTTCCTGTATAGACAGAATTCCACATTGTGGAGTTTAACGCGAGTGTAATCGGCGCACGATGTGCGTTTCCTCATCGAAACACTTTTTCCATATTGCGGAAATGATCTTGCGCATGTTGGATGGAACGACAGTCGTCGGTCGGGAGTGGAACGTATGGCGGAGAAGACAGGCGGCGTGCAGTCGGTAGAGCGCGCGTTCGAGTTGATGGAGTTGATCGGGCGTGCGGGAGGCGAGTGCTCGCTGACGGAGTTGTCGGCCGAGTCGCCGTTGCCGCCACCGACAATTCACCGCTTCCTGCGCACCCTGGTCGGAATCGGCTACGTGCGCCAACTACCCAATCGGCGCTATGCCCTGGGGCCGAGATTGATTCGGCTTGGCGAAGTTGCGAACCGCCAATTGGGCGCGGTCGCTGCCCCGGTACTGCAATCGCTGGTCGACGAACTGTCGGAGACGGCGAGTCTCGCGGTGCTTGACGGTGACATGGTGATCTATACCGAGCAGGTTCTCCCGTCGAAGCTGACGCGGACGAACAGTGAGGTCGGCCAGCGCGTCGGTCTGCACACATCCGGTGTGGGCAAGGCCGTTCTGGGCGAGTTGGACGATGCGCGGATTCTGAAACTGGTCACGCAGTCCGGACTTCCCGCACCGACCGAGAACAGTGCGTCCACCCTTTCTGCCGTGTTCGCGAACGTCGAGCGCGTGCGCATCGACGGCTACGCGATCGACGACGAGGAGTTCGAGATCGGCGTTCGCGCCGTCGCGATGGCAGTGCCCGGTGCCCCGACTCCGATGGCAATCGGCATCTCCGGGCCCTCGGCTCATGTCAGTGAGGAATTCATCGCCCGAGCCGTTCCCGCACTGAAGAAGGCGACAGGCGTGATCTCGGAAGCCCTGATCGGGGCGAGGGAGCGATGATGTAGACGCTGCGTCCCAGGCCTAGAGCATCCACGTCGACCTCGCCGGCGCTCCCCTGTCCACCTACCCGTCACCACCGAAAGAGCGGCGAGACGCTCACCTGACGGGCCCGCGGGCGGCCCTACACGCAGGGACGCCGGGCAGTATGTTTTCTCGGGTGTGGGAGGAACGGGCGGGCCGATCACCGTGGGTACGCACAGTCTGGCGCGCGAACGTGGAGAGTCCCGAACGCTATTCGGTAATCGGATCCGAGTATTGGGGTTTGTCGTTCATCCGTCGCCGGGACGGAGAGTTGGCCGCGGAGCTGGATGGTCCGAGCCTGCGCAATCGGGTCGTCGACGGGCATTTGGGTGAGCGCTACTGGGGCGTCGAACTCGCCGCCTACGTCGCAATCCCAGGCGTGCCCAAGCGTGCAATCCTCGGCGAGACGGTGACCTTGTCCGTATCGGGCGGCCACGTCCTCCTCGGGGATCACCGATGGCCGGTGCCAACCTGGCCCGATCTTGAAGACTGGGTCGATCACCTGGCTGAGAACTGCGGGCTACTGGTCGACGAGGAGGTCCGCAAGGCACTGAACGGGGATCGGATCGGCGCCTCGGAACGGACTTGGCAACGCCGCTATCGTCGCACGGTCGGGCTGACCGCTCAGCAGATCGATCAACTTCACCGCGCGCAGCACGGCTACTTCCTGTTGCAGACCGGACACTCGCCTGCGGAAGCGGCGGCCGGGGCCGGATTCGCCGATCAGCCGCATCTGACGCGCTCTCTGCGGTTGATCCGTGGTCAGACGCCGGCCGCGATCATTGCCGCCCAAAGGCGTAGGCAGCGCTGACACGCCTGCCGACGACACCGTGACGGTGCCTGACATCGAAGAGTTGTCGTTCTGGTTCAAGAACTGGCCTGCGGTCTCGCGATCAAATAGTGGTGACGAAAGGAAACCCATGACTGCTGTCCCCGCTGCACCGGCCGGCTTCTCAACGATCAACCCCTTCATCGTCACGCGTGACACCGAGGGGCTGATCCGTTTTCTGACCGATGTCTTCGACGCCGTCGAGCATCCCGACGCCCGCACTGTCGACGACGACGGGCTCCTCCTGCATGCCGAGCTTCAGATCGGTGGCAGCACTGTGATGTTCGCCGAACGGAAGCCCGGCTGGCCGTTCACGCCGGCACTCCTGCAAGTCTATGTCGACAATGTCGAGGTCGTGCTGGACCGTGCGGCCACCGGCAGTGCCGAGATCATCACCCGCCCAACCGAGTTCTTCGGTGATGTCTTCTGCCGTTTCCTCGATCCCTGGCACAACCTGTGGTGGGTGTACCAGCTCGGGACCGCCCCGGACAACAACTGGGGCGAGAGCGCCACCGGCACTGACTGGTCCGACAACACGGACGATTCGGCGGCGTGGGAGCCAACTCCCGAACTCACCTACATCCACGACACACTGCTTCAGGTACTCCCCAAAGTCCTTGACCCCCACAACTGATCAACCAGCAGAGGGGTCCAATCATGACGAACGAAGACATCAGCTATGACGACGCCGACGCTCCTTGGAACCAGGAAGCCGGCCAAGATCCATCGAACTGGAACGACGACGTGATTGCCGAGTTCCGGGCGAACGCGGGCCAGGTCGGCGGTGACTACACCGGGCACCCGCTGATCCTGTTGACTACGACCGGTGCCCGTAGCGGTGCGCTCCGAGTAGTGCCTCTGGCGCCCAACTATCGCGGCGACAGGCTCTACCTCAGCTCGTTCCGGGAAGATCGGGATCCGGACTGGTTCCACAACATCCGAACGAACCCGACTGTCACTGTCGAGATCGGGACCGAGACGCATCAGGGAACGGCGACGATCCTGGCGGGTGCCGAGTACGACGAGTTCGCCGATTGGGTGCGGCGAAACAACCAACTGCTGGCCGAATTCCAGGCGACGATCGACAGGCCGGTGCCACTGGTGACGATCCGCTTCGCGCCCATTCGATCCATGGGATGACAGGCAGCTCTCCCCCGCCACATCTGGAACGAGGAACTGCTGCGTGGCGGAAGGAATACGGCCGAGTCGAATAAGGCGGGATGTCGAGGAACCGCACTCGTCGAACACTAGAACGTGTTCTAATTCGGTCCATGTCCAGTTCAGCGACGGGGCACGCCGACCCCGCGTTTGCGGAAGTGAAGGCCGTCTTTGAAGCAGCCCTGGCCGACGGCGACGACCTCGGCGCCGCGGTGGCGGTATTCGTCGACGGTCGCCCAGTGGTGGACCTGTGGGGAGGCATCGCCGACAAGCGGACCGGACGTCCGTGGACGCGCGACACCGCTTGTCCGACCTTTTCCTGCACCAAGGGTGTGACCGCGACCGCCGCCCTCATGGTCGCCCAGCAATGCGGCCGCGGTGTCGACGAACCGGTGAGCTCCTGGTGGCCGGAATTCGCACAACACGACAAGCACGAGACCACACTGAGCGACCTGATGGCCCACCGAGCCGGGTTGCCCGTCTTGGAGCGCCCGGTTTCGGTGGCTCAAGCCGCGAATCCCGCGGCCATGGCCGACCTGTTGGCGGGTCAACACCCGCTCTGGCAGCCCGGGACCGAACATGGTTATCACGCTTTGTCTTTCGGTTGGCTGGTCGGCGAATTCGTGCGCCGCCACAGCGATATGACTGTCGGCGACTTCACCCGGCGCCACTTGGGCGATCGGCTGTTCATCGGCGCATCCGGTGCGGCGGTGCGCGACGTCGCCCGGGTCAGTTCGCCACCGCCCGAGCAGCGCGTCTGGAGCGCCGAGAACGCGCCGCCGATACCGGACGACACCGTCGCCGAGATGGTCACCGCGATGTCCGATCCAGAATCACTGTTTATCCGGGCATCATCGAATCCCGTTGCATCCTATAACGATCCAGAAGTACTGGCAGCGGGCTGGCCCGCGGCTGGGCTCGTCACCACCGCTCGCGATCTGTCCAAATTCTACGGCGACTTGATCAGCGGAACCCTGGTCGCCCCGGGCCCTCTTCGGGAAGCGACCACAGAACGCGTACGTGGCAACGACCGGGTGCTGTGCTTGGAAAGTGCATTCGGGCTCGGCTACATGCTGCCGTCGCAGAACTTCGTGGTGCCCGAACCGGCACAACGGACTGCGTTCGGTCACCCCGGTGCCGGTGGCTCGGTGGGACTGGCCGATCTCGAACACAAGGTCGCCTTCGCGTTCGTGCCCAATCTGCGCCGCGACTGGTTGGCCGGCGATCGCCGTGCCTATCGGCTCATCGACGCGGTATACGGCGCGCTGTGACGCCGCGGCGCAACTGACACGCTCGGCGCTTCGGCGAGCAACGACCCATCAAGCGCGTTGTCATCGGATTGCACCAAATCGTTCGCAATCAGCCGGTTAGAGTCGCATATGCCAAGGACCCAGCGCGAACGTAGTGAGGCGACGGTCGCCGGGTTGCTTGACGCGTGCATCGAAACCATCATCGAGGTCGGCTACGCCCGCACCTCAGCTGCCCTGATAACCAAGCGCGCTCACGTGTCCGACGGCGCCCTGTTCCGCCATTTTCCGACGATGAGGGATCTGATGGCGGCAACCCTGCGGGAGGCTGGGCGACGGCAACTGGAGTTGTACACGACCCGGATCGCGCAAATCCCTGCGGAAAGGCAAGGGCCGGAGGCAGTTCTGCTGATTCTTCGCGACATCACCCATAACCGGACGAACGGGGTCATCTACGAACTTTTGGTCGCTGCCCGGACCGACGAGAAGCTGCGGGCCCTGCTCAGAGATGAAATCGACGCGTATCAGCAGAAGATTTTCGACGCTGCGAAGTCAGTGCCGACCGACGACCTGGATTCCTCCGATGTGGAGGGCTTCGGCGCCTTGGTGACATTGCTGCTCAACGCATTCGACGGTGCCGCCATATTCCAAGGCGTGTTATCGCACAGCGATGCAATCGAGCGCCGCCGGATCACGATGCTGGCGTCGTTGCTGAGTACCGCCCGGCCCGGCCGGGGGCAATGAACTTCCGGACAGCGGGAAAACAACTACACGAGCCTCGTAGAGTCGGGGTGCGGCGCAGCATGATTCGGATCTCATTCCGACGGCGTGGCGGTATCGGACTCTGCCGGCTCCGTGGGCGCAGGCGCCATGGCGGATACGCCCCGCGCGGTATCCGGATCAACGCGATCTGTCCCGGCGCGATCGAGACCCCGATGGTCGCCGACATGCTCGAGGGCCAGGCCGAGGCGATGGCCGCGATCATGCAGGACCAGCCGATCGGCCGCCTGGGCACCACCGACGAGATCGCCGCCGCGGTTTTGTGGCTGTGCAGTCCCGCCGCAAGCTTCGTCATCGGCGTCGCCCTGCCTGTCGACGGCGGCTTCACCACCCACTGAGCGCAGAGATCAAGACCACGAACCCTCACGAAAGAAGAGAGCCATGACGATCCTTGACGAGACCTACCCCCTGTCCAACGGTGTGGAGATCCCCAAGCTGGGGCTGGGCACCTGGTTCATCGACGACGACGAGGCTGCGCAGGCAGTCCGCGCCGCCGTCGAGATCGGTTACCGCAACATCGACACCGCCCAGGCCTACGGCAACGAGCGCGGCGTCGGTGAAGGCGTCCGCACCAGCGGCACAGGGCGCGAGGAACTGTTCGTGTCTACGAAGCTGGCCGCCGAGATCAAGGACTACGACGAGGCCGTCGCCGCCATCGACGGGTCCCTGAAGAAGCTCGGGCTCGAGTATGTCGACCTGATGCTCATCCACAGCCCGCAGCCGTGGAACGACTTCCGCGGCGGCGACTACGCCGAGGGCAACCGCCAGGCGTGGCGCGCCCTCGAGGACGCCCACAACGCGGGCAAACTCCGCGCGATCGGAGTATCGAACTTCCAGCAATCAGACTTGGACAACATCCTGTCGGGCGGCACCGTAGTCCCCCACGTGAACCAACTGCTCGTGCATGCGGGCAACACCCCGGCAGACCTCTTGGCCTACTGCAAGGACAGGAACATCCTCGTCGAAGCCTATTCGCCGATCGCACACGGGGAGATCCTCAACAACTCCGAGGTCGCGGGGATGGCCGAGAAGTACGGCGTCAGTGTGCCGCAGCTGTGCATCCGCTACACGCTGCAGTTGGACACCGTATCGCTGCCGAAGACCGCCAACCCCGATCACATGCGCGCCAACGCACAGGTCGACTTCGTCATATCGGATGCGGACATGCAGGCACTGCGAAACCTGCACGCTCAGGACTACGGCGACTCCAGCGTATTCCCCGTCTACAGCGGCAAGTAGCCAGAAGTCGCCGCTGCCTACCGATCTCCGGAATAAACCCCGCACTTGGTGAACTTGGCTCAAGGGTCGCCTTTCCTCGACCCAGGAGCATCCACATGACCCGCCCCGTTCGCATCGCCGTGCAGATCCAGCCCGGCGGTGCCCCCGACTACCGCACGTGGCGCGAAGCCGTCCTGGCCGCCGACGACCTCGGCGTCGACGTGATCTTCGGTTACGACCACTTCCACCGCCCGGCGATGAAGGCCCTCGTCGACGGCAAGCCCGTCCTGTTCGACGAGCAGCCCGACGTCGCCAACTTCGAAGGCTGGACCGCGCTCGCATCGTGGGGTGAGATCACCTCGCACGCCGAGATCGGGCTCCTCGTCACCGGCGTCGGCTACCGCAATGCAGACCTGCTCGCCGACATGGCGCGCACCGTCGACCACATCAGCGGCGGCCGGCTCATCCTAGGCCTCGGCGCCGGATGGTACGAAAAGGACTACACCACTTATGGTTACAACTTCGGCACCTTCGGTTCCCGCTTCGATCTGTTCGACGAGAGCCTGATACGCATCGAGAACCGGCTCGCCGCACTGATCCCACCGCCCGTGCGCAAGGTACCGATTCTCATCGGGGGTACGGGTCCCAAGCGCTCGCTGCCCGCCGTAGCCCTACACGCCGACATCTGGCACGCGTTCCAGGACCTCGACGCGTTCCGCAGGTCCAGCGACCGCGTCGACGAGTTGGCGGCGACGTTCGGTCGCAACGGCGCTGATATCGAACGCTCGACGCTGTGGCAGGACGCCGACAGCGCCGATGCCTTCCGCGAAGCCGGCGTCACGTTGTTCCAGACCGAACTCACCTCCGACAACGGATACGACCTGGCGTCTCTGAAGCAGGTGATCACCTGGCGGGACAACGGGTGATCACAGCCCCTCGACATCTACTACGGAGCGTCCTAGCTTGAGGCGGTGAGGGTAGGAGACGGATCCGCGTGCCGTCACCATTTGCCGTGATTGTCAGGCGCGCCGGTACGCCGTGCACGGAATCGCTGGACAATAATCACGACTCGTGAGCGATGAAGCATCGACCCAGGTCGGACCGCCGCCCAACCTGGCCGCCGGCATTGTCAAAGCGCTGCGACCTCGGCAATGGATCAAAAACGTCCTGGTGGTGGCAGCACCGTTGGCGACTCTCGGCGGCGATGTCCACTACGACTACCGAGATCTCTTCTTCAAGGTAGGCATTGCGTTTGTGGCGTTCAGCTTGGCCGCCTCCTCGATCTATCTCGTCAACGACGCGCGCGATGTGGATGCCGACCGCCAGCATCCCACCAAGCGCTTCCGGCCTATCGCTGCCGGAGTGGTCTCCCCTGTCCTCGCTTATGGATTGGCGATCGCGCTCGCCGCGAGCACGCTGGCGATCTCGGCGATGATTGCACCATCCCTCGCACTCGTGATCGCCGTATATCTGGCGATCCAGCTCGGCTACTGCTTCGGCCTCAAACATCAAGCCGTGCTCGATATCTGCATCGTCTCCTCGGCCTACCTGATGAGAGCGATTGCCGGCGGTGCGGCGACCGGCATCCCGCTGTCGCAGTGGTTCTTGTTGGTGATGGCGTTCGCATCGCTGTTCATGGTGGCCGGCAAGCGCTATGCCGAACTGCAGCTCGCTGAGCGGACCGGCGCGAAGATACGCAAGTCGCTGGAGAGCTATACCAGCACATACCTGCGGTTCGTGTGGACGATGTCCGCCACGGCTGTCGTTGTGTGCTACGGACTTTGGGCATTCGAGCGGGACGGCCATTCCGCGTCGTGGTTCGCCGTCTCAATGGTCCCGATCACGATCGCAGTCCTGCGCTATGCCGTCGACGTCGACGGCGGCATAGCCGGCGAGCCGGAAGATATCGTTCTGAAAGACCGCGTGCTGCAGGTACTCGGCCTCGCATGGATCGCGATCATGTGTGCTGCAATCGCTGCAGCTTGAGTTGTTGACTCTTGCCCGACACCTCCGGAGATTAGGAACGATGGCGGGATGAGCCCAGTCGCCGAATTCGACTTCATCATCGTGGGAGCGGGCAGCGCAGGCTGCCTGCTCGCCAATCGACTCAGCGCCAACCCCGACCACCGCGTGCTCCTAATAGAGGCCGGTGGCAACGACAACTGGTTCTGGATCAAGGTGCCGGTGGGCTACCTCTACACAATCGCGAACCCCCGCACCGACTGGTGCTTCACCACCGAGGCCGATCCAGGTCTGGCCGGCCGCAGCATTCACTACGCACGGGGCCGAGTGATCGGAGGCTGTTCGTCGATCAACGCCATGATCCACATGCGCGGACAGGCCAGCGATTACGACCTGTGGGCACAGGCCACCGGCGATGACCGATGGCGCTGGGGCGGCCCGGACAGTCCTGGCGAGACACTGGCGATCTACAAGAAGTTGGAAGACTACTTCGGCGGAGCCGACGAGTGGCACGGCACCGGCGGTGAGATCCCCGTCGAGCGGCCGCGGGTGCGCTGGAAGATCCTCGACGCCTGGCAGGCCGCCGCTGCCCAGGTCGGCATCGCCCCGATCGACGAGTTCAACCGGGGCGACAACTCCGGCAGCGCGTACTTTCACGTCAACCAACGGCGCGGACGGCGCTGGTCGATGGCCGACGCCTTCCTCCATCCTGTCGCCCATCGACCGAATCTCACCGTCTACACCCAGACGCAGGCCCTGCAACTGCTGATGGATGACCAGGTCGATGAGACTCAGCGTCACGGTGCGTGGACCACGGCTGCGCACCGCGTGACTGGCCTGCGGTTGCTCAAGGACGGCCAGATCATCAACGTCAAGGCCCGTCGGGAGGTAGTCCTGAGCGCCGGCGCGATCGGCTCGCCGCAGCTCATGCAGGCCTCAGGTCTCGGCCCGGCCGGGCTACTCTCCCAGCACCACGTGCCGGTGGCAGTCGACCTGCCGGGAGTGGGTGAAAACCTCCAGGACCACCTGCAGCTGCGAACCGTCTACCGCATCCAGGGCGCCCAGACCGTCAATACGCTGTACCGAAATTGGATCACCCGCGGCGGCATGGGACTTCAGTACCTGGCGCTGCGATCAGGACCCATGACCATGCCGCCCTCCACCCTCGGGGCATTCGCCAAAAGTGATCCGGCGCTGGCCAGTCCGGATCTGGAGTGGCATGTACAGCCCCTGTCCTTGCCCAAGTTCGGTGACCCCCTGCACCCCTTCGGAGCCATCACTCCCTCGGTCTGCAACCTGCGACCAAGCTCGCGCGGTCATGTGCGCATTGCCGATGCAGATCCGCTGACCAACCCGAAGATCTCCTGCAACTACCTGTCCACCGACGCCGATCGTGAAATCGCCGTGCGCGGCCTCCGGATGACCCGGGAGATCATGGCGGCACCTGCCCTGGCCCGCTACCACCCAGAAGAGTTGCTGCCCGGTCCGCAACTGGTGAGCGACGACGACCTGCAGACGGCGGCCGGCGAACTCGGCACCACGATCTTCCACCCAGTGGGCACGTGCACGATGGGAGCCTTTGACGCACAAGGACTTCCGCGGTCGTCCGCCACGGTGCTCGACACCGACTGCCGCGTGTACCGCGTCGCCGGTCTTCGAGTGGTCGATGCTTCGGCGATGCCCACCATCACGTCCGGGAACACCAACGCGCCGGTCATGCTGATCGCCGAGCGTGCTGCGCGGGCCATCCTGGGCTGAGGTGACTACACACCGCCCGCGGGGATGGGTGCGGACTTCGCACTGGTCGGTGCCGGATCTGGTCGACCGTCGGCGGGTGGCCATGCATGTAGGTAGCGTCGGTGGGAACAGGCGAATTGGAGGTGGCCAGAACAGGAAGGACGTGAGCAAATGAGCTCGTTCGACAGAGTTCGGGTCCGTGGCGCGCGCGAGCACAATCTGCGAGACGTCGATGTGGATGTCCCGCGCGATGCTCTCGTGGCATTCACCGGTGTGTCCGGCTCGGGTAAATCCTCCCTGACCTTCGGCACACTGTTCGCCGAATCCCAGCGGCGGTACCTGGAATCCGTTGCGCCGTATGCCCGTCGCCTGATCGACCAGGTGGGCGTTCCGGATGTCGACTCGATCGAAGGGATGCCGCCCGCGGTCGCGCTGCGTCAGCAGCGAGGTGCCACCAGCACACGGTCGTCCGTCGGCAGCGTGACGACACTGTCCAGCCTGATCCGCATGCTGTACTCGCGTGCGGGCAATTATCCGGCGAAGCAGCCGATGCTCTACGCAGAAGACTTCTCCCCCAACACGCCCCAGGGCGCCTGTCCCACCTGTCATGGCATGGGCCGCGTATACGAGGTGACCGAGGCACTGATGGTGCCGGACCCGACACTGACGATCCGTGAGCGCGCAATCGCCTCGTGGCCCCCCGCCTGGTACGGCCAGAACCTGCGGGACATCCTGGTCTCGCTCGGTTACGACGTCGACGTCCCCTGGGAAATGCTGCCGCGCAAAGACCGCGATTGGATCCTGTTCACCGAAGACCGCCCAACGGTGCCGGTCTACGCCGGGCTCACCCCGGCACAAACCCGCCGTGCCATCAAGGACGACTGGGAACCCAGCTACCAGGGCACCTTCATCGGTGCTCGCCGGTACGTTCTGGATACTTTCGCCACCACCAAAAGCGCCGGCGTCAAGAAGCGCGTCTCGCAGTTCGTCGGAAGTGGACCATGCCCAGCGTGCCACGGGAAGCGGTTGAAACCTGAGGCGCTCTCGGTGACCTTCGAGTGTCTCGACATCGCCGCGCTGTCAAGGCTCACGTTGGACCAACTCGCTGAACTCTGCAGCACGGTGCTCGGCCCGGACTGGGCGCCCGAGGTGTCCCGTGAGGTACTCGACAAGAAGACACGAAGGTCGGCGGTCAAGGCCCGGGTGGAAGCTGGAGGGTCCGCCCATATCGCGGCGCCAGATGTTCGGCAGACACCCAACATGTCAGCCGAGAAGCGTGCCGCCGCACAGCGATTGGTGGCCGATCTGCAAGAGCGACTGCAACCGCTGATCAACTTGGGGCTCGGATATTTATCTCTCGCACGCAGCACCCCGACGCTCTCGGGAGGAGAGCTGCAGCGCGTCCGGCTGGCGACACAGCTGTCGTCTCAGCTGTTCGGAGTCGTGTACGTGCTGGATGAACCTTCGGCCGGTCTGCACCCTCGCGACCGCGACGCGTTGCGCGACATCTTGCAGGGGCTCAAACGCAGCGGCAACAGCGTCTTCGTGGTCGAGCACTCACTCGATATCATCGCCGCCGCAGACTGGCTGGTCGATATCGGGCCGGGTGCGGGAGTGGACGGCGGTCAGATCCTCTACAGCGGGCCGCCGGCAGGTCTCGCCAAAGTCACTGAATCCGTCACGCGCCGTTACTTGTTCGGCAATGGCGCACAGACGAAGCCGCGCACCCCACGGGATCGGAGCGACTGGCTGGAGCTCGCCGACGTGCGGCGCAACAATCTGCACGATGTTTCTGTGTCGGTCCCCTTACGGTGTCTCACCGCAGTTACGGGAGTATCCGGATCGGGTAAGTCAAGCCTCGTCGCACACGCACTCGCCGAAATCGTCGGCGATCACCTGGGCCGCCCCGTCCGCTTCGACGACGTGGGTGACGACGACCTGCTCGCCGAGGCCGCGCCTCTCGCGTCGGGCGAGGTGGTCGGCGACCCCCGCGGCATCCGCAGAGTCGTCTGCATCGACCAGAAACCGATCGGCCGCACGCCGCGATCCAATGTCGCCACCTACACCGGACTGTTCGACTACATCCGGCGAAGGTTCGCCGAGACTCCGCAGGCCCAGGCTCGGGGCTACAAGCCCGGGCGGTTCTCTTTCAACGTCGCCGGCGGACGCTGCCCAACCTGCGAAGGCGAGGGGTGGGTGATGGTCGAACTGCTGTTCCTCCCAAGTGTTTACAGCCCGTGCCCGGACTGCCATGGAACCCGGTACAACGCAGAGACCCTCGAAATCCGATGGCACGACCACAACATCGCCGAGGTGCTCGAGCTCAGCGTTTCGTCGGCCCGGGGGTTTTTCGACGGCGAGGCGGACATACTTCGAGCTATCGAGGCACTTTGCGACGTCGGGCTCGGCTATCTACGACTCGGACATCCAGCCACCGAACTGTCCGGCGGCGAGGCGCAACGCGTCAAGCTCGCCGGTGAACTGCAGCGTGCGCACCGGGGCGACACCCTCTACCTGCTCGACGAGCCCACTGCAGGACTCCACCCCGCCGACACCGACCGGCTGCTCGCACACCTGCACCGGCTCGTCGATGCGGGCAACACCGTGGTTGCCGCCGAATTGGATATGCGCGTAGTCGCACAGGCTGACTACGTCGTCGACATGGGTCCCGGCGCCGGCGCTGCCGGTGGCCGGATCATCGCCACGGGCACGCCTGCTGAGATTGCGGAGTGCTCGGACAGCGCTACTGCGCCCTACCTGGCGGCTGCGCTCACGCCCTGAGCAATCCGCCCGGTCCTGCGTTCGCCCGTTCACCCACGATGCGAGCAGATCTCGTGATTCGTCGCGATGAGTTCTGTCCCCCGGTGCAGTCTGATCTGCATGGGCAGACTCATCTATGGCTTCAACGTGTCGCTGGACGGTTACATCGCCGACGCACAGGGCAACATCGACTGGTCCGAGCCGAGCGAGGAATTGCACCAATACTGGAACGACTTCGAGCGGGAGACCGCCCTGTCGATCTACGGGCGGCGGCTCTACGAACTGATGTCCGCATACTGGCCGACCGCCGACAAAGCTCCGGACGCCACGCCTCTGATCGTTGACTTCGCCCACGTCTGGCGTGACATGCCCAAGGTCGTGTTCTCGCGCACTCTGGAGTCCGTCGACTGGAACTCCCGACTGGAACGCGGCGACCCGGTCGAGGTCGTGACGAGATTGAAGACCGAGACCGAAGGACAGATGGAGGTGGCCGGCGCGACGTTGGCCGCACCGATCGTGCAGGCCGGACTGGTGGATGAGTACCGGATCGTGATCGCGCCCACCGCCGTCGGCGGCGGTACACCGTTCTTCCCGACACTGCCGTCATGGATCTCGCTGCGACTGCTGGAGAACCGCACCTTCCCGGGCGGCACTGTCCTGTTGCGCTATGAGACGAAACGCAACTGATCTCGTCGTCGCGTTACTCCGCGTTCTGTCCGAGCAGCGAAAAGAACGTGTATGACGGGTCATCTGGTCCCGGACTACCGGATGGAGCGGCGCGCGTCATCGGATGGCTCATGTCGACGGTCGACGGATTGTGCACATGCGCCCAATCGGTAACGATCTGCCGGGCGGTGAATTTCCATGCACCATCGCGCTTTTCATACTTGTCCAGATACCGCCCACCGATGATGAGCTCGGTTTCGCCGTCGCCCGAGACGAACGTGTGGGTGGCGATGCTGTAGATCTCCCCCTCCGCGCGGTCGCCGCTGATCGCGAAGTTCGCGGTGGTGATGTGGTGTTGCATCGACCGGAGATACGGACGGGTGTCAACGAGCGTGCGCAGGAAATCATCCACGGACCCCGAGGAGAAGGCGCCGTGGTCGTCGTCCGCGTCCTGGTGGTACAGGCTCCGGAGCGTGACGATGTCCCCGCGATCGACGGCCCGGCAGTACCCGTGCACCAGCTTGCGCAATGCGAATTCGTCGAGCATCTCCTGCACGAGCGGATCCGGCGTGGCAGACGACATCTCTACAGGCCGGAGGGTACGACCTTGTCGTTGACCGTCACCTTGACTTCACCGGTCTTCGCGTCGTACTCGACCTTGCCGTGCTCGAACGTCGACACCAGCAGATCGCCGTCGGCGTTCTCGTCGCTGGTGGGGACACCCAACGGGCCTGCCGAGCCGTTGTCGCCGGTGACCGCCGGCACGCCGGCGGGGTCGCGTGGGACATTCCAGGCTTCCCGGATCTTGCCCGAGGTGATGTAGGCGGGCGTGCCCGCCTCGTCATTCTTGGCGACGATCACCCCGCCCTGGAACTGCTGGAACACCACGCCGCTGTCCCGGGTGCCCGCATTACGGTCACCCGTCAGCGGCTTGCCGAGGAGTTCCTTCTGTTTGTCGGTGGCCGACGCGTATTTGGCAGCGATCGGGCCGGTAAGCGTCACCTCGACGTCTCTCTCACCGATGAGCTTCACCGGTGCGGTCTGCGCCGGGTTTTGAACCGTGGAGGTGGAGATCAATCCGACCTGAGGCGACATCGATGCGTCGACGCTCTTGTCGTTGCTGCAGCCCGCGGTGATCAGCGCGACTGCTGCCAGCCCGGCAAGTGCCGCGTGGCGGTATGCGCTCGTCCTCATGGGTTTCCTCTCGCGTGTACCTGCGGTGTGGGTCAAGTTACAGCTGAACCCTCGTCCGGCCGGGACTATAACCCAACCACTTGAGTGGCGCAGGCGATCGCAGCCTCACGCCACCGTTCGACGGCGTAGCGGCACAGCCCCTAGATAACTTCTGCGCGAATAGAACTCAATGAGCTTTATCCTCGCTGCGGATAGCGTGACCGGGCACTCCTACCGAATCCGACGTCGCACCTCGATCCCGGATTTCAACCACGAGAGGCGCGTTGACACACATGTTGAATCGTTTCGCCACGCTGGCCGCTGTCTGCGTGTTGGCCCCGGTCGCGTTGGCGCCCTTCGCTGCGGCCGACCCGCCACCGCCGCCGGACCCCGCGGCACCTGTTGACGCCGGCCCACCGCCGGACAACGGCCTGGTCGCCTCGGCCGAGCCGGGCGTGGTCACCACACCGGACGGCTGGAAGCTCACGGTCTCGGCCAAAGACGAGAGCCAGCTGCCGATCGCACCGCTGACCACCGCCGCGTCGTCGCGCGAATACCTCGTGGCCGGCACGTTCACCGGCACCGTTACCGGCGGCGGATCCACCTCGCTGACCGGCGGCACGCTGGACACCGGCTACCAGATCGGCTGCGGTATCGAACTGGGACAGGTCCGGTTGGTCGGTTCGATCGGTCTGAGCACGTCGGGCTCGACGCTGGCCGGCATCATCCCGACCGGTGTGAGCATGCCGATGTCGGGCACCGTGGAGATCCACCCCAAGCCCGGAACCGTCACCAACGTCTCGGTGAACAAGAAGTCGTTCAAGGCAGCGCCGGTACGGGTCACCCTCAAGGACGTCCACATCAAGGTGGACGGCTGCGTGGGCCAGTCCTTCCTGCGCTCGTACGCGACCCTCACCAGCTCCACCACCGACACCGACGATGTGATCGCTTACTACGGCATCACCAAGTCGGTCTGACGGGTTTTGCCCGAAAGGTCAGGTGACCGGTTGCAGCGCGGGGCCGGCGGCCTGACTGTACAAGTCAGCCGCCGCACTCAACGCGGCCTTGATGGTGTTGTAGTAGTGCGTTCCCACGCCGCCGCCGCGGTACTTGAACAGCTGCGGGTTCTGCGCCAGCGTGGCCGCCAGCACACTGTCACCGTTGATGGCGTACTTCTTGGACGCTTCGGAGAACCGGGCGATGAACCGGGCGATCGCCTTGTTGGGGTCCTGACGCTCGGCGACGGTGCCGAAACTGGCTTTCTCCTGGAACAGGCCGATGACTTCATCAGCCGCGCCCCCTGAGCTGCCATACGCCTGCACACCGCCGGACACGGTCGGGCGGAACGTGGACTCGATCTTCGCAGTGGCGATGACGGTCTTGATCTGATCTTCGCTCAGCCTGGCAGCGTGACCCTGGCTCACGATGGCCTTGACGATCTCCTGCGCGCTGGAGTCTTTGGTGACCACCACCACCGGTGGGGTGGGGACGACGGCTGCGGCGTTCTTGGTGACCGGGTCCACCGCCGGCGGTTGCTCAACCGCGACCACGGCGTGCCGGTGCGTCGGAGCAGAAAGCAGAGTGGCGCCGCCGAGCCCGGTAACGACCAGAGCGGTGGTGATGATTTTCCGTACGTGGTTCTGTTTTCCGAACGTCTCGGTTGGTCCGCCGAACTTCGGCATGGTCGTACTCTCTTCTGTCAGCTGTGAAAATTTGTGGAGCCGTGTCCGACACGCCCGCCCCGTCCCACCGCCATTCAGGCGCCAGTAGACAGGGATGGACCGTGCACCGGTCACTCTGGGGCTTCCACGCGCCGATCCGACCAAATGCACGCGACTAAGAATTTGCTATGCGCGATTCGGCCGGGGCGACGCAAGAGTCAGCCCGCCGCCGACACGTCACATTTATGGCAACTACCACCCTTATTGCCACAATGTGACTGGCGTCACTCTACCTGGCACTACAGAGGTGTAGTAATTAGCGGAGAACTGTATTAGAACATCCGAAATCTGGCAAAACGCCAGTACAGGTTGACCCTGACCGCAGCCAAAGGACGCCTCATCGATGATCGGCTTTCCGTTTGCCGAGGCTCATCCTGGCGCGTTATTTATCCGCCGCTAGGTGCACAAATATTGACTGTTGAGCACGCAATTCGAGGGTGGCGTGTACGACCCGGACAACACGCCTCTCAGGCCGCCGGTGGCGGTACCGCCCGGTGCAATGATGCGGTTCCAATTCGCGGGCGTGAGCACATAATGCGTGCCATAGCGCGTGATGTTGCTGCTCCACGTGTGCGAGACGGATTCGCCCATCGGCAGGTCGAATTCGAGCTTCCAATCGGATAGCGGCACCGCGCTCGGGTTGGTGATCGTGAAGTGGCCGATGAAGCCGGTCTGCCATGTCGATGACACCCACAACCTCGCCGCGGGCGCAGCCGCATGAGCTACGGGGGTGACGGCAAGCCCGGGAATGGCAACCAGCAACGCCGACACCGCTACCTGAACCGCTGTGCGCCAGCGCTTCACGTGAATGCCCAATCCCGCCATGGTGGCAAAGTTAGAGCCAAACGGGCCATGTGGGCGCGTCGCATCGCGGCCCTGCTGCAGTACCTTTGCCCAACTGAAACCATCACGAAATCTCCGGTCTCGCCTGATTCGCTGAATGAAACGTTCACGCCCGCCTCTAACCGCGCAGGTATAAACATCGTCAGCCGACGATGGCTGGGAACATGCGGACAGTTGTGGTGATCCGCCGGAAACGATCGGGACAGCCATGGGTCGGCACCGTGCCTCGCATATCGCAGCGCAACATCGACCTTCCACCGGACAGACCGGGCCGGGAGCAGCAATCCATCTGGGGCGCGTCGGTTTGTTGGCGCTGGGTTTGGGCATCGGTGCGGTGGTGGCGGGCAGCGCCGGAATCGCCAATGCCGAAGGCTCCCCGGACAATAACGCCGGTGGTTCCGCCGCACATTCTTCGGATCCATCGGCCGGTGCCGGCCCGGTGAAGAGGCCGCCCTCCGTCGGATCGCCTGGTGCCAAGACCCGCAAGCTCGGGGCGTCACCCACGTCAAGGATCAGACCGGCCGACAGCCGCCGGGCTCCGATCGGCGATGAGCAGGCACCCGGTGCCGGCCCGGCATCGATACCGGGGTTGTCCGTGCGTATTTCGCGGAAGATCCCGGCTCCCCTGAGCTCCGGCGCACCTGCCAGAGCGACCGGGTTGTCGACCTCATCCACGAGCGTGCGTCCCAACTCCACTTCGATCCGCTCACGCCGGGCCATCGCACCGACCGCTAGCCCGGCCCCCACCGGCTCGCCCGCGGCGGACCTGCCCGTCGCCCTGCCTTCGGCGGCGAATACCGTTGGCGCGCCGGCAGTTCCGATGCCGATGGTGCAGGTGCTGCAGCTCGTCCACCGGGAAGTCGAACGCTTCACCCTCGGCGCCAACCACTTCCGGCCGGCGGCCAGCACCACCCCGATCGGCGTCAATGCCGTTCCGGCGATCGCACCTGGGGTGCCCTCCCCCGCTGATCAGGTCCCCACCGTGTACGGCGAGATCGGCAAATGGATGCTGCAATCCAACGGGCAGATATCCAATTACGGTGGGCTGCCGTACCAGGGCAGGACGGTCCTGGAGCCGGTCAACGTCATCATCGTCGACCCGACGTCGACATCGGCAGCTGAGGCCGCCTGCAAGCTCAACACGGTGATGTTCTGGTCCGGCTACCCTGCCCAGCCCATTCACAGCACCGGGTTCCAAGGCACGATCGACGACGTGACCTACGGGCAGCAGCCCACTGGCCTGTTACTGGGCTACTCGGACAACTTCTTCCTGTTTCCCAACAACCACGGCCGAATCTTCGGGCCCGACCCGGTGGAGACCAGCGCGGGCTACGTCTGGAGTGGCTCGTTCAGCACCGAACAGTTCGTCATCTACGACCTGTTACCCCGGCACGCGTACGTCTCGTCCAACCTCGCCCGAAATGCGCTAGCGATTCGGCTGCTCGCCAGCGGCCAGGCGACCTACGGCGGCATGGTCGCGTTGGACAACTCGTACAACACCGCCACCACGACAACCGGTGACCATGACGGCTACGCCGTGGTTATCGTCCTGAAGTAGACGCGATGCACCAATCAAACGAGCAGAGGCACCGATGATCCACAGCGAGGGAACCCCTTTCGATACACACCCCGAGTACGAACCCGTCGGTGCTACCGATCCAGGCGATCTCACGCTGCCGTTGTACGGGGCGACATTCGGCCAGGCACTGTCGCGGTTCTTTCGCAGCTATGCCCGTTTCTCCGGTCGCGCCTCTCGCAGCGAGTACTGGTGGGTCATGCTCACCCTCGGAATCGTCGCCTTTGTCTGCGGAATGTTGGCCGGTGCGGCCGAAGAGGACAGCACACTTGGACTCACGTTCCTGGTGATACTGCTGATACTCACACTCGCGTGCGCGATCCCCGGCTGGGCACTGTTGGTCCGCCGACTCCACGATGCCGACCTGTCAGGTTGGCTGTCCCTGCTGACCGTGTTGCCCTACATAGGATTCGTGATCCAGATCGTCTTCGGAGTGCTTCCGTCGAAACACTTCGGGGAACGCTTCGACCGACGGTGAGACCCTCGCGGCCATCGGACCCACACCCTACGGGCGCAGAATCTCTGTTGGAGAAACGGTTTCGACGAACGCACGCGCAGCATCGGCGAGTTTCCGGTCCGCAGTGGCCAGCGCGTCCGCCTGCAGCTGGGTCAGTGCGATGTACTCGGCCTGGTAGGTGTCCGGCCAGTCCAACTGGGCGGCAATTCGCCAAGCGCGGTCCTGTAGTACCCGATCGCCCAGGAGCCGGATCCGCAGCCCGCGGATGCCGTCGAGGACCTTGCGGGCGCCCGGTTTGTCGATCTCGCCGCGTCGCACCGACTCGTACACGAGGGCGAGTGCCTGCGAACGCAACAGCGTGGGCGCCACCAGGCTGTGCTCCGGCGGAATCGTCGCCTTGTCGGCGGCGAGCTTGACGGCCACCGGGGCATCGATGACAAACGCTGTCATACCAGTAGCTTCGCACGGACACGAGCCACAGGTAGCGGGTCGCACGTTTGAAGGACCTGAGTTTGGATACCCCTCGGGTGAAGAAGAAGGTAACTAACTCCTGCAGACAACAGGAATACGGCGGAGGGAGCCCGACGTGGCATTCTCGCAGATCGCAATGAAAACGATGGCAGCTGCGGCCGGGATCGCGGCAGCTGGAATGGTGGCAGCGACTCCGGCATACGCAGATCCGGAAACGCTCCAGTTCGGCCAAACCGCAGAAGTTCCCAGTCCAAATGGCGCCATCGACTACACCGTGAGCAACTTGCAGCCCAGCGGTCATAACGACGGGATCTGGTATGCCGATGTAACGGCCGAGGCCGTGAGCGGCTCCCCGACCCCGAACATTTCCGATTTCAACGCTCGGGCCGTCAACAGCTCCACCTACGCGGACATGAAGGGCAACCAGACGGACGGTCTTGCCAACCAACCGATCGCACCGGGGTCTCAAACCACCGGGCGGCTCTACTTTGACGTACGAGGAGGCACGGCGCCCGACAGCGTGGTCTATCGGGACGCCGGTGGTACCGACAAGGTGGTTTGGAAAGACTGACCACCAATCCGTGGAATCGACGGAAAGGTGACGGCTGACGTCGTCCTGCGGTAACACTTTTGGTCATGACGATCGCAGAGGACGTCAAGGCCGAACGCGCAGCATTGACGGAGTCGTTGACCGAGTTGGGCCCGTCAGCCCCGACCGCGTGTGGCGGGTGGACCGCGCTGCACCTTGCAGCCCATCTGGCTGGTGAAGAACGCTACGGAGGTGTGACGACCTTCATTGCCCGATCCCTGGTGACGCGTGGCGTTTCGGTGTCCGGTACACCGAAGATGGTCGACATTGCGCTGCGCCGGGAACAACGACACGGCTTCGCGGCAGTGATCGGCCGGTTGCGTCGGCCGATGCCGCGGCTGCTGCTGCAACCGACGGTGGCGCCGCTGGCTCTGTTCGAATACTGGACGCATCACGAGGACCGCGTCGGCTTCGAAAACGAAGCGCACGCCGTGCCGGTGACGCTTGCGGAGGTCATTCCGCTGGTACTGCGGTATCAGGTCAAGAAGTTGCCGCTGGGAGTTCGGGTCACGGTCAGCACGAGCGACGGCGGCCGGCGGTGGTCAGTCGGGCCGACGTCGGGACCGGAAGTGATTCTCGGTGGCTCTGCCCCGGATCTGGTCCGGTGGCTGGCGGGTCGACGAGCAGCAGGTGAGATCACCATGGCCGGGCCCAGCGCAACGGTGCAGGAGCTCCGCGCATTCGGTGGACGAGTATGACTGGCGGACAATGGACTTGGGCCGGTGTGAGGCTGCGTTGACTGTCGATGACGACCTCGACTCGCTCTACGGCATGCGGCCCGAAGAGTTCACCGGCCGGCGCAATGAGCTCGCGACAGCGGCAAAGAAGCGTGGAGATGCGTCGGCGGCCAAGGCAATCGCCTCAGCCCGACGGCCGACGACGGCGGCGTGGGTGGTGAACCTGCTCGCACTGACCGACGCGACAGTCCGCCCGAAATTGACCAACCTGCACGAAGCGCTGCGCGCCGCACACGCGGCCATGGATGGACAACGCATCCGCGAGCTGTCCGCGACGCAGCGAACCCTCGTGCAGGACCTGACCCGCGCTGGATTCGCGGCCGCCGAACTGTCCGATCCGACAGCAGCATTGCGCGACGACGTCACCGGAACGCTCCAGGCAGCGATCGCCGATCCCGAAGTCGCTGCGCGTCTGGGCCGGCTGTCGAGAGCAGAAGAGTGGTCAGGATTCGGTGACTTCGGCGCATCGTCTGTTGTGACCACGCGTTCCCGTCCCGACACGGGGTCCTCGGCGAAAGTCAACCCACCGCCTCCAGAGGAACAGTCACACGAGGACGCTGCTGCGGTCGAGGAGGCCCAGCGCCGCCGTGACGCCACCACATCCGAACTGGGCGAGGCCCGCGCCGCACACGACGACGCGCTCGCAACGTTGAAGCAGCGCCGGAGCAAGGTCGCAACCGCACGTCGGCGTTACGAGAAAATCCTCGAGACCCTCGCAGCCGCGCAGCGCGACCTCGAGGCAGCCGAAGCGCAACTCGACCTCGCGCAACAATCCGCCGATGAGCTGCAGAGCCGGTTGCGAACCGCCGAAGCAGCTGTGGCGCAGGCAGAATCGCAGCTGATTCGGCTAACGGACAAGTAGCGTTTGCGCGTCAGACGCCGAAGGCTTTCGCATACGCAACCTCACCGCGGGGTACCGCCGCATCAGGATCGAGAGTCAGGGCCAGGAAGTTGTCGTCCGGCGCCTCGAACGGCGCAGTGATGCCGAGCCGCGATGCCGGGCTGAACCCGAACCGCGGGTAGTAATCAGCGTGGCCCAGGACGACAACCAGGTTCTCCCCCAGTTGGCGCGCGCGCTCCAGCCCTGCGCGAATCGCTGCCGACCCAGCCCCACTTCGCTGGAGATCGGGCAGGACCGCGCAGGGCCCGAGCGCAAGTGCGGGATGACCGTCGACAGTGCATCGCGAGAGCAACGCAAAGCCCACCATTTCACCGTTCACGTCGCAACTGACGACGGAAAGTCCGTCGATCCAAGCGGTCGGGTCTTCGCGGAGCGCGTCGACGAGGTTCGCTTCCAGCTCGGTGGGAAATGCGGCCGCATTCACGGCATGGATGCGCTCGACATCCTCTGGCTGCTCAACTCGGGTACTCCACATATCCAATCTTCCACTCTCTGACGGTGTTTCATGCGACGTGAACGATGTATTCTGCCCGGTCCGTCAACCCGGCACAGTGCCGGACGAGCGTCCGAGGTGGCGGGGAAAGAACCGGGTGTCGATCCGGCCATCGGTAGGCACCGGGTGATGCCGGCCAGGGAAGGCATGCAGCACTTTGTCTTCCGAGGCGAAAGCGCCGAACAGCTCGAGGCCGAATCCGCGTGGGATCTCCTTGTCGTCCCACGGGAGGAGGTACTCGACAGGGATGGCCACCTGCTTCGCCGCCACCAGCAGCTCAGGGTGTTCGACTGCCGAGCCGAAGAGCGCGGCGGTGATCCTGGACTCGACCGCGACCAGCGGTATTCCGACCGCACTCGCCAGTGTCATGCCGGAGTAGCCGATCGGCGCTCGTGGGTCGATCTGTGGCAGGGCTTGGACGGCGTCGATGGTGGCCCGCCATTCGGGGATGGCGCGTTCGGCCACCGAGTGGCAGTAGTCCGCGAGGTGCCGACCGAACGACGGGCTGCCTTCTGCCCGCGCCTGCTGGAAAGCGTTGACCAGACGAACATCTGCTGCGCTGCGTGGCCGTTCGCCATGCCCGGGCGCGTCGATCGAGACAACGTGAAAACCATCCGTGCGCACCGAAGAGTAGGCCCGGGCGACGTGCCCCGGGGCCCTCTTGTCCAAGCCGCCGGGGTGACCGGCCAGCAGCACAGGAGCGCCGTCATAATCGGTTTCCGGTGACCAGAGCACACCGGTGATATCGCCGAGGGTGAAGGTGCGTTCGATGACGCCGTTCGACGACGTCTCAGAGGTGAATTGCATGATGTGATGCCCTTTCGGGAGTGCCAATGTTCAGGCGCTCCCGGCGACACCTACCTCGATCGCCCGACCGTGAACACGAGTGGGAGCACCCACAGGGTTACAACGTCCATGGGTCTCACCTCCTCGCGTGCCGTCACGGTCGCAGGCACGTTATCAATGCGACGGCGACCCCGTCCAACGGTTTTCGTGCGCGTCCGTATTACGTACCATCGAGTTCGGACAATCGGCCGTCCTCTCCCGACGCGAAGGTTCTCCTATGCACGCAATTCATGGCAACCAAACTTCCGCGGTGCGCAACCGACGGAAGATCTACGGGCCCGCGGGGCTGGTCGCGGCCTCATTCACCGCGCTGGCACTGGTGAGCGCCACGGCGCCCATTGCCAACGCGGCCCCATGCCCGGACGCCGAGGTGGTGTTCGCCCGCGGGACCGGCGAGCCGCCAGGTGCCGGCGGTATCGGGCAGGCGTTCGTCGATGCCCTCCGCGCCAAGGCCGGCGCGAAGTCGGTGGCTGAGTACCCGGTGAATTACCAGGCCAGCGCCGATTTCGCCGATGGCATCCAGTTTGCTCTCACGGTCATCGACGGCATCAGGGACGCAACCACCCACATTCAGGCGGTCGCCGCCGACTGCCCCGCCACCAAGATGGTGCTCGGCGGATTCTCCCAGGGTGCAGCCGTGGCGGCATTCACCACCGCCGCCGATATCCCAGAAGGTGTCCCGGCGGCCTTCGTGCCGCCGCCGATGCCGCCGGAGATTGCCTCGCACGTGGCCGCCGTGGCGCTGTTCGGGAAACCGTCAAACCAGTTCCTCAGCGACGCCGGCGCGCCGCGAATCACCATCGGGCCGCTGTATGCGCCCAAGACCATCGATCTGTGCGCCACCGGCGACAGCGTGTGTAACGGTGCAGCGCCAGGACCGCCCACCGGCGCGCACAACTCGTACATCGCCAACGGCATGGTCGACCAGGCCGCGCAGTTTGCGGTCAGCCGCTTGTAGCGACCCCACCGCTGATCCTTTCCCGTCCGCCTGGTTGCGGATGCTCGTGCCTGGGCGAACGGCACTTGAACCATGTCTGCACACCCGCACCACCGAACGGAGTAAACGTATGGGCACCAACCGAATCACCAACGGAACCGAGCGCACGCTCATCGAGAACACACTCGACCGAAATCGTGAAGCACTCATCGCCACCGCACGCGGGCTGACGGACGCCGACGCACGGCGACACCTCGTGACATCGCTGACGACCCCGATCTCCTTGATCAAGCATGCGGCTGCCGCGGAAAGGATTTGGTTCCAACGGTTCTGGGGCGATCTCGACGAATCCGAGTGCGACGGATACTCGAGGCGAGACGAGGGTACGTTCGCCGTCGCCGAAGACGAGTCGGTCGCCGACGTGATCGCCGAGTTCCAGCGCGCCAGTCAACGATCCCGCGACATCGCCGCCCGCTTCGACCTCGACGCCACGATCGACATCCCCGCCGAGGGCAGTGTGAGCATGCGGTGGACGCTGCTCGCCATGATCGAAGAGTTCGCCAGGCATGCCGGCCACGGCGACATCCTTCGCGAACAGATCGATCAGGCCCGCGTTGACCGCGGCACCACCGAAACTTCTTGACTTGAACCCGGCTTGGGTTCCCGCACCCGGGCCTACCTCAGTCGAGACAGAACTCGTTGCCCTCGATGTCCTGCATCACGATGCAGGACTCCTCGAAGCCGTCGGCGGGCAGCACCCGCACCTGCACGGCCCCGAGCGCCACCAAGCGTGCACACTCCGCTTCCAGGGTCGCGAGGCGTTCTGAACCCACGAGTTCGCCGCCCACCCGGACGTCGAGGTGCACTCGGTTCTTGACGGCCTTGCCTTCCGGTACGCGCTGAAAATACAGTCGCGGGCCGGTACCCGACGGATCGATGCAGGCGAACGCGGACCCCTGGCGCTCCGGACTGAGGGATCGATCGAAATCCGCCCAGGTGTCGAACCCCGGCGGCGGCGGAGGCAGCACATAGCCCAGCACTTCGCACCAGAAGCGACCTACGCGCTCGGGATCTGCGCAATCGAAAGTGACTTGGAATTGCTTCACGGAGGCCATCAGCCGACCCTAGCCATCTGCTGCGCTCGATCGCTGGATAGTTCCGACGGCACGACGGCGTTCCCACGAGTAAGACAGGTCATTCGACGTGTCTTCAGTGCAGCCCTCAGGAGGAACAGTATGAGTTTGGACAGCAGTGCACGGGTGGGCGGTCCGGTCGACGAGTTGGTTCCGTCGCGCTACGCGGTACAGGTTGGCGACATCGAGGTTCTGGTGATCAGCGACGGAGTGCTGCCCATTACGACCTCGACGTTGGCCACCAACGCCGACCCGACCGACCTGGCGGTCTGGCTGGGTGACAACTTCCTGCCGCCCGAGGTGATCGACTGGCCGCTGAACATCGTGGTGGTCCGCAGCGGCGATCGGACCATCCTCGTCGACGCCGGGCTGGGCCTGGAATTCCCCGACTTCCCCCGGGCCGGCCAGACGGTCCAGCGCCTGGAGGCCGCCGGTGTGGACCTCGGTTCGGTGACCGACGTCGTGCTCACCCACATGCACATGGACCACGTGGGCGGACTGATCACCGAAGGAGTTAAGGAACGGCTGCGGCCCGATCTGCGGATCCACGCCGCGGCCGCCGAGGCGGAGTTCTGGGAGAAGCCTGATTTCTCCCGCACTGTCATGCCGCAGCCGATACCGGATGTACTCCGACGGGTCGCCTCGCAGTTCCTGGACGACTACCGGGGCCAGCTGCGCACATTCGAGACGGAATACGAGGTGGCGCCGGGCGTACTCGTCACCCGCACCGGTGGTCACACCCCCGGACACAGTGTGGTCCGCCTGGATTCCGGCGGCGAGAAACTGACATTCGCGGGCGATGCCGTGTTCGCCCCCGGGTTCGACAACCCCGAGTGGCAGAACGGATTCGAACACGACCCCGAAGAGGCAGCCCGCGTCCGCATCGAGCTGCTGCGCGAATTGGCCGCGACCGGAGAAGCGCTGGTGGCCACCCACCTGCCATTCCCGTCCGTGTGCCACGTGGCGACCGCCGGCGACGTCTTCCGGTGTGTGCCCGCCGCCTGGGATTACTGATCGGGTTACCGGGTCACCGGTCGTGATCGGCCGGCGTTCTCCACGGAGGCCGCCGGCCATCCACGTTTCGGACGGCGGCACCGCCGCCTCTTCATTTTTGACATCCGCGTCAAACTTCAAGGCAGCGTTGGAGTTTCCGCCAGCGAAGTCGCGGTTTCCACCCGCAGCGGGCGCGGAACTGCGAGCATGGCCGTAACGGCGCAGCGTCGGCAAACGTTGATCTGCCGTGTTCAGCCGGGATGAAGGAGCGGAAGATGCGTACGATGATGACTTCTGAGGTGCGACGCCTGCTGACGAGATCGGCGCTGGCGGCAATCTCGGGGATTGCGGTGCTGGGCGCAGTCACTCCGGTGGCCGTCGCCTCGGCAGCACCCCGCATACCCGCCGCTCTCGACTCCCCCAACAGCCCAGATGATCCGGCGTGCGCCACGGAAGGATGGAATCCCGCCTGCTGGGGAGGCATGTACGACCAGACGCCAGACGACGGGATACCAGGAGACAACGCGGCGGACGGAGGCATTCCGGCCCCGGCAATGGTGCCGAATGTCGACGGGTCGATGAGCCCGCCCGGCACACCCGGAGCCATCTAGTCGCATCACACGTTGTACAACTTCCTGCGGTACGCAGCCAGTGACCGCGGTCCCAGCGATTTGACCAAAAACCGTTGTGGCAGTGGCACTCCCCCCAGGAAGGAGCGGCCCTCTTCGGGGGTGGCGTAATCCAGCACCAGACCACCGAGGACGACGCCCCACCGTGGGTTCTTGGTCAAGAACGACGCTCCCCTCTTCACAGCGGTTCCCCACTCCGTCGGGGTCAGATACTCGACGATCACCGGCAATGCGTCACGTTCTTCCTCGTCCAGGTGGGCCAACACCAGTTCGGACAGCTGCGCGAAGGCCTCCCTCATCCGGGCAGTCGTCGATCGCTGAACGAACTTCGTCCACGCCACACGAGCTGCTTGCACCTCCTCGAGCGCCGTTGCGATCTGCCCGTGCTGCGCTTGCATCCGCTCGATGTCCGATTTCCGATCCAACGCCCTGACCGCGACGATCGGCCAGACCAGCTCGTCCTCGGCCGCGTGGTGGTGATGCAGTGCTTCTGTCATGAATCGCAGGTGGCTACCGACTACCCGCGCACGTGAGTTGTCGCCGGGCTGCACCCTGGCGATCAGCCACGCCAGGTCGTCGAGCTCGCGACGAAACACGCGGTGGACGAGCAACATGTCCAAGTCGTTGACCGGCATCGCAAGCTCCCTTCGATGAACGGCGCCAACCATTCAGGGCCAGCATGCGCCGGACGTGGGGCCTCGCCACGAGTATGCGGCTACCCCACATTTTTAGTTCATTATTTTCTGAATTCAGAAACTGATGTACTGTCAGGCCCATGGAGACGCTGACGCAGGTCGCAGTGCTGGCCCGGTTCGGTCATGCCCTGTCGGATCAGACCCGGTCCAAGATTCTGCTCGCACTCAAGGACGCTCCGGGATATCCGGCTGACCTGGCAGAGGCGGCGGGCGTCTCTCGGCAGAGCATGTCCAATCACCTTGCCTGCCTTCGTGGTTGCGGACTGGTAGTCGCCGTCGCGGAAGGCCGACGAACCCGCTATGAACTCGCGGATCCCAAACTCGCCCACGCACTGAACGATCTGCTGCACGTGGTGCTGGCCGGCGACCCCGAGCAGTGCCCCGACTCGGCATCGGATGGCTGCTGCTGATGACCCCGGATACCCCGGTTCCGTCTCCCCTGGCACCCGCGCGTCGGGCGTTGCTGCATCGGCGGATCCGATGGTTCGTCGCCGCAACCATCACCTACAACGTGATCGAGGCAATCGTCGCGATCGGCGAGGGCACCAGAGTGTCGTCGACCGCACTGATCGGCTTCGGACTCGACTCCGTGATCGAGGTGTCCTCGGCTGCCGCCGTCGCCTGGCAGTTCTCCGGCCCGGATCCGGAGGCACGCGAGAAGACCGCACTGCGGATCATCGCGGTGTCGTTCTTCGCACTCGCGGGCTACGTCACCATCGAATCGATCCGATCGCTCAGCGGAGCAGCTGAGGCCGGGCATTCGGCGATCGGCATCGGATTGACCACGGCCAGCCTGGTCATCATGCCGCTGCTGTCCTGGGCCCAGCGCCGTGCGGGCCGTGAACTCGGTTCCCGCTCAGCCGTGGCCGACTCCAAGCAGACGCTGCTGTGCACCTATCTGTCCGCGGTGGTCCTCGCCGGACTGGTGCTCAATAGCCTGCTCGGCTGGAGCTGGGCCGATCCGATTGCCGCACTCATCCTCGCCGGCGTTGCCGTCAACGAAGGACGCGAGGCGTGGCGCGGCGAAACCTGCTGTGGAGACCGATAACCGAGGAGATGAACATGGCCGTGACCGCACTGATTCTCTACCTGATCTTCGCGGTACTGGGGTTCGGTTGGCGTAGTTGGGTCCAGTACCGACAAACGGGGTCGACGGGATTTCGTGGCATCAACGGACGGCCGGGCTCGCTGGAATGGTTCGCCGGTGTCGGCTTCATCGTGTCGATCATCGTCGGCGTGGCAGCGCCCGTGTTGCAATATCTCGGACTGACCGCACCGATCGCCTTCCTGCAGGCTCCATGGATCCAGTCGCTGGGTACGGTGCTCGCCGTTGCCGGAATCGCCGCCACCGTCTACGCCCAGCTGGACATGGGTGAATCCTGGCGTATCGGGGTCGATCCCAGCGAGACAACAACACTGGTGCGCAACGGAGTATTCGGATTGGTCCGCAACCCGATCTTCACCGCCATGCTGGTCTTCGCCGGCGGTGTCACGCTGATGACACCGAACCCGGTGGCGCTCTTGGCCTTCATCGTGTTGTCGACCACCATCGAATTGCAGGTCCGTGTCGTGGAAGAGCCCTACCTGATGCGGACCCACGGTCAGGCCTATCGTGACTACTGCGTCGCCGTCGGACGATTCGTGCCCGGTGTGGGACGCGATGGGGGCCGCCAGGAGCCGATCACACGTTCACGTTGAAACCCAGGTCGATATCGCAGGCTGCCTGTCCGCCACGAACGCCCCAGTTCTGCAGCTCGCTGTCGCGAACGAGGATGGTGACGTGGTTCGGTGGGATGCCCAGCGCCTCCAGACGATTGACTATCTGCCGGTAGAGATTTCGCTTGGCGTCGACAGACCGACCAGAAAAGCAGTCGATCGTCACCAGCGTGTACAGCTCGGGTTGCTCCACGCCCGGCGAATGAGAGAACCGGTGCGGCTCATGGGATATCAGCCGGACATGCTTGTCGCCGGCCGGGATCTGGAAGGCGACCACAAGTGCGTCGTGCACCGCGTCGATGATGGCCACCTCTTCGGACGGGCGGTAGGGCCGTCGTACCTCGATGAGTGTGCTGGGCATCCGGGAATCGTCACACACAGCCGGCGGCGCGGTCACCCGAATTTCTCGGTCCACCTTGCCGTACTGACAGCCGACACAGCGGTGGGCCCCAGCCCGGAACACCGACTGGGGCCCACTGACTGCTTCTGCGCTACGCCTGGACCTGCCCGAGGGTGACGTCGACGGTGCGCGAAGCGCCCGACGGGTCCTCGTAGGTCAGCGTCACGGTATCCCCCGGTGCCTTGGACCGCACAGCAGCGACCAGGGCATCGGCACCGTCGATCACCTGATTGTCGACCTCGGTGATCACCGCACCGTCAGGCAGACCGGCCGCGGCTGCCGGGCCCCCGGCGACCACACCGGCGACCGCTGCACCGTTCGAGTCGTTACCGGAGAGCTGGACACCCAGCGAGGCGTGCTGGACGGTTCCGGTCGAAACCAGTTCGTCGGCAATGCGTTTGGCCTGATCCACCGGGATCGCGAAGCCCAGACCGATCGAACCGGCCTGTCCACCGCCCTGCGAACCCTGGCCGCCGCCCAACGATGCGATCGCCGAGTTGACCCCGATCAGGTCACCGTTCATGTCGACCAGTGCACCGCCCGAGTTACCCGGATTGATCGCAGCGTCGGTCTGGATGGCGCTCATCACCGAGTGTTGGCCGCTCTGCTCATCGCCGGTGGCAACCGGACGATCCAGGGCGCTGATGATGCCGGTGGTCACAGTCCCCTGCAGGCCCAACGGCGAGCCCACCGCGACGACATTCTGCCCCACCTTCAGATCCTTCGAGGAACCGATCGCAATCGGCGTCAGCCCGGACACGTTCTGCGCTTTCACCACCGCGATGTCGTCGTCGGGGTCGGTCCCGACGACGGTGAACGGCACCGTGCGCCCATCCGACATGGTCACAGTCGCCCGCATTGCGCCGCCGGCCCGACCGGAATTCCTGGCCGACGGTCCGTCAGGCGAATACTGGTCGTCACCGGGGAACTGTCCACCGGGGTACATGCCACGCGGCAAGCCGGGGAACTGCCCGCCCGGTGAGTCCTCGGCGGCCAGCGGCCCCTGGCCACCCGCGCCGCGGGCGGCGGCCGCCACGACATGGTTGTTGGTGAGGATCAGCCCGTCCTCACTGAGGACGATTCCGGATCCCTCCTCACGTCCCTGCCCGGTCTCGATCTGCAGCTTCACCACACTGGGCAGCACCTTGGCCGACACCTGTTCGACCGAACCCGCGGGCGCGGATGCATTCGGCTGCACCGGCACGGATCCGGCCGCCGGGAGACGCGCGTGGTCAGCGGCCGGCGCCTGCGCGACAGTCGCGGGCTTTCCGGACTGATCCAACACCGCGACCGCTGCGACGGCACCGGTGGCCATGGCCACCGCGGCCGTGCCTGCTACCAGTACGCCGACCCGGGACTTCTTTCTCGGCGGCGAAACGTCTTGCACCGGAGGTGCATCGAACCTGTGGGTCATCTCGGGATGCAGACCATACGGCGGGGACGGTTGCTGATAACCGGTCCGGCTCCACGGGCTTGAAGTTGGATTCCTTTGCTCTGCCGCCTGTTTGGCGTCCCACTGAGGGTTACTACTCTGCGGTGACATCCCAGGCCATTGATTCATTCGTGATGCTTCTTCCTTTGCGACACCGACATATATGCGCCGTGCCGGCGCCTCCCTAGATGGTGCAGTGCACTACTGAGGGTTTGCTGAGAGTGGGCTCGGTGCTGCCCAAGACTTTCTCGACGCGTGAAAGCGCCAGTGCCGCAGGACGGCCCCCAGTCGAGCGGTGGCCAGCACCTGCTCGGCATTGAATTGCTCGAATACTCCGGCTCGGGCGAACCCCGGCCGGTCGGCGAGGCGAAGCGCCGCGAGGTTTGCCGCGCCCGCTGCGTTAATCGGCCTCAGCCCAGCGGATTGAGCACCAAGGTGCACAGCCGCGGCAGATTCCTCAGCGGAATCCAGACCATCACCTGGCGACAGGTTCCCGTAGCCTGACCGATCGGCCCGCCGCAGACCGGCCAGGCGCCAAGGCCTTGCGTCTGCAGGACGTTGCGTGCCACCCGGATCTGTTCCTCGCGACTCGCCGCGGCAGGCGACCCCATTCCTCCGTGGGAGGACCACGTGGCGGGGGTGAACTGCAGTCCGCCATAGAAGCCGTTGCCGGTGTCCGCCGCCCAGTTTCCGCCCGATTCGCACTGAGCCATCGCATCCCAGTTCGGTTCGGCGCCGGCGTTCGGAACTGCCACAAGTGTCTGAGCCAGGGCGATCGCACCGACGAACCCGAATACGGTGACGACCTTGCGCATGCGCATGTCGATCCCTTCATGGCGGCGTGCACTTGCGGTGCGCGCCGGTAATGGCGGGGCGACAGACCATTTTCAGCCCATCGTGATACTGAGTTTACCGATGGGGCGAAAGTAAAATACCCGTGCTAGAGAGTCTAATTATCTTCTTTGAGTTTATTTAATAGTTATGGGCCTGGTGTGGCCGTTGGGAACAGTTCGATACCGCCCTTCAACCATAAAACTGCACTTCAGGTCCATCACCGCAGGAGATCGGCAGCCAACGTGCATCCGCGTTCCGTCTCACAGAGTTCGGCGTCGGCGGTGTGAAGTTTGCAGTCTATTGTGAATTCAGTTTCCACTGCGATAGCAGTGAAAGAATTGAATTCTGTTGCAAATGTGACTGATGGGATGGATGTGGTTGTTGTTACATCACATTGCTCGCCACGGCAGCAGGCCGCAGTCGAGCGATGATTCCGTCGAGGTCGACGGCGAACATATCGGGGCGGAAGACATGGCCTCCCGGCACCTCGTGCGCTTCGTATGGGATTCCGGCGTGGTCGAGCAGCCCGCGGAACTCGCGCTGGCCGGCGAGTACCTCCGTCTCGTTGGCACTGTCGAACCAGTTGATCGGGTCGGGGCTGGTGCCCGCGACAAGGAAAACCCGCTTGTTGCGGTAGCTCTCGATCCGTTCGACCGGGTTGTCGGCACTGACCCTGGCCTGGTCCCACAGCGGCGCGCCGTACACGGTTCCACCGGCCAGATCCAGAACTGCCGACGTGATATTCGCCCAGTGCACGACGAGCCCGAAATCACGGCGCAGGCTTGCCGGGCCCGAGTGGGCACTGACCGAGGCGAAGTGCCCGTAGTACTTGGCCGCGTACTTCAGCGCACCGAAGCCGCCCATCGAGAATCCGCCGACCGCGCGGCCGTCGTACTCGGCGTACGTCCGGAAGTTCGCCTCGATCCAGGGCAACAGTTGGGCGATGTGGAACGTCTCCCAGTTTCGCGGGCCGACGAACGAGGTGACCGGGTTGGAATACCAGCCGGCATGCCCACCGTCGGGCATCACCACGATGATCGGCTTTCCGGCGGTCCAGTCGCGGATGCCCATGAAATCGAACGAGCGGAAATCGTCGTTGCCGCCGTGGAACATGTAGAGCACCGGATAGGTACGCCCGCTCGTGTGGTAATCGTCGGGAAGCAGGACGTTGACGCCGGGGTTCCAACCGATGGCCGCGGTCTGGAATCGGTAGTACCACAGGCGAGGATCATTCTCGTTGCGATCCACGATCCGCAGACCGAATCCGTCGCCGCGCCCGGTGAATATCACCAGCGTCTGCCCGGGGGTGATCGCGCCGGGGTCGGAGATGCCGTTCACGCTGGCGATCGGTGGATAGAACGTGGCGTCCCCGTAGAAGCGTGATGCCAACGCCGACAACGTATCTCCCGGGGCAACCGGGTACTTTCTGACTTCCGGGATGATCAGTTGCCGGCCAGGATCGATACCGGCATCCGGAGCGACGCCGCTTGCGGCGGCGATCAACCGCGACAGATCGGCCTGCCCATAGAAGCGTGACGCCAGACCGGGCAACGTATCCCCCGCGGCCACGGTGTATCGCGCGTAGTCAGGAAAGAGCAGCCGTTGCCCCACCTGGATGACGTTGGGATCCGGCACTCCGCTGGCCGCGGCGATCAGTCGGTACCGTTCGGCATCCCCGTAGAACCGCAATGCCAACGCTGACAGCGTTTCCCCCGGCACCACCGTATGAATCCTGACCATCGTTCCCCTCCTTCAGTCGCAACTAGCTCTGGTCCTGGCGCTTGTCGTAACGACGCCGGTTGCCCTGATGTCAACAAGTCTAGGCCTGTGGCCGACAGCGTGAAATGCTTGACTTCTAAGGCATTACGGGTCCCTGGCACGCTCACTCACGTACGCTCCCCACGTGTACGTCGACGTGATGACCGTTCCGCAGCCGCTGTCTCAAATCGGCGACCTTGCCCGCCGTACCCGGTCGGCCGGATTCTCCGGACTCCTGCTCACCGAGACCGGCCGGACCGCGTATCTCAACGCGGCGGTCGCCTCGCAGTCCGCGCCGGGTTTGGAGCTCTCGACCGGTGTCGCCGTTGCCTTTCCGCGCAGCCCGTTCGTCACCGCGGCATCGGCGTGGGAGCTCCAGGAAGCCACCGGCGGCAAATTCCGGCTCGGTATCGGTACCCAGGTCCGCACGCATGTCGTGCGCCGCTACGGAATGCCCTTCGAACAGCCGGGTCCACGCCTGCGCGACTACGTGTCGGCAGTCAAGGCATGCTTCGCTGCCTTCCGCACCGGCAAGCTCGAGCATCACGGTGATTTCTATGACCTCGACTTCATCACTCCGCAGTGGAACCCCGGACCGATCGATGCTCCCGATCCCAAAGTCGACATCGCCGCCGTGAATCCATGGATGCTTCGCATGGCCGGCGAGGTGGCCGACGGCGTGCACATCCATCCGATCGGCGAACCGGGCTACATCGCGCGGCACGTGCTGCCCAATCTGGCCGCCGGTGCGGCCAAGGCGGGCCGCTCCGCCGCCGACATCGCCCGGATCATCCCGGTCATGACGATCGTCGGCGACAGCGACGAGGAACGCGCCAACGAGCGCGAGCTCGTGCGGGTGAGCATGAGCTTCTACGGAAGCACACCGAACTACGCGTTCATCTGGGACGAGGCCGGCTTCGAGGGCACGACCGCCCGCCTTCGGGAGAAGCAGAAGGCCGGTGACATCGCCGGCATGGCAGCCCAGATCACCGATGAGCACATCGCCGCCTTCGCCACCGAATCCACGTGGGACGGACTGGCGGATGCGTTGACCGCCAAATATGGAGGAATCGCCACCCGCGTCGTGCTCTACAACGCGCTCGGCGGGCCCGAACGGCTCGAACGATACGGCGAGATCGCCAAGCAGTTGGCGGCAGGATGATGCAGGTCCGAGCCAACCCCGTTGCATTCTGCTACGCTTGTTTCAGAGTGCTACCAGGGAGGTTCTCATGACCGAGACCGCAGATCGGGTGACCCGTTTCGCCGCGGACCTCGTCGACAGTGCGGCCGCAGAAGGTGCACGTCAGAGCCGGTCGGCCAAGCAGCAACTCGACCACTGGGCGCGGGTGGGTCGTGCCGTGTCGAGCCGGCACAGCGCCGCCCGCCGGAAGGTCGAGGCCGCCCTGGCCGGCGATATCGCGCTTCGGGAGCTGACCGCCGAGGAAGGCGCGGTGTTCGACGCCGAGATCGCGGCCTCCATCGAGGAGAGTTTGGCCCGCGCCGACTACGGTGCGACGCTGGCCGCCCGCGGCATCACCACGGTCGCCCTCGACGAGCACGGCGAGATGGTGCAGTACCAGCCCGACGGCAGCACCACGGTGCTGACGCCGCAGCAGTGATCCCGCCTCACGCTGACACGGGCCGCACCGTCGCGCAGTGAAGCGTCTCGATCTCGTCGTCGGATGTAACGGCGCCGGCAAGTCCACTTTCGTCGAACTCACTCTCTCCCCTCTGCTTCCGGGCAGCCCTTTCGTCAACGCGGACGAGATCGCCAAGCGTCGCTGGCCCGCGGATCCGGCCCCGCACTCGTATGAGGCTGCGCTGGTCGCTGCCGAAACCCGGAGCAAACTCATCGAACTCGGCGAGTCCTTCATCGCTGAGACCGTGTTCTCCCATCCCTCCAAACTCGTACTCATCGACGACGCCCAGGCCGCCGGATACACCGTGATCCTGCATTGCATCCTGATTCCTGAAGAACTGGCGGTGCTACGAGTGCGCCACCGTGTGCAGGCGGGCGGCCACCATGTCCCCGAGGCGAAGATTCGTGAACGCTACCAACGCCTTTGGGATCTCGTCGCAATCGCCGCGACCCGGGTGGACTTGGCAACGTTCTACGACAACAGCACTGTCACGGGTCCGCGGATCGTCGCTCAGATCGCCGGCGGGTTCGTCGTCGGATCACCCAGGTGGCCGACATGGACGCCGGCGACGCTCAATGCCCGATGGAACCGGTAGCGACCTCAGCTCGGGTCCGCGGCTGCCAGGTGTTGTGTCGCGGAGAGTTCCAGCACCTGGCGGTTACGAAAGCGGTCATCCTCGTACAAAGTGGTGATGCTGCCGGCTTTCCCCGCGAAGTTGACATAGCCGACCGACGCCAGGGGCTGTCAGCTGTTGCGGTGTGAGTGGTCGTTTGTTGTCGGTGGTGTGCTGTAGGAACGGGTGTATGAATCTGCCGGCGTGGGCTGTGCGCAACGGTGTTGTGCGGGTAGCTGCGTATCGCTGGTTTCACGTTGGCCTGGTGCCGGCGCCTGCGCGGCGCGTAGGTCGGCTCGTTCTTTTGAATGATGCGGCGGTGGCCGAGATCCTGACCTCATTGTGTGCCCGGAGCTACGGCAGACGCGCTGCACAGAGTCGGGCCAAGCGCGCTCTCGCTGCCGCTGCCGCTGCGACCGATGATGCGTGGGCGGCGTGATGGCCCGATTCGAGGTGCCCGACGGGTGGGGTGTACAGGCGTTCCGGTTCACGTTGGATCCGTCCGAGGACCAGGCCCGTGCGTTAGCTCGGCATTTCGGCGCCCGGCGTAAGGCCTTCAACTGGACTGTGGCCACACTGCACGCTGATATCGCGGCCTGGCATGCTACCGGTGTTGATACGGCGAAGCCGTCTTTCCGGGGGATGCGGGACCGCTGGAACCAGGCCAAGGACCAGGTGTGTGTCAACTCTGAGACCGGGCAAGTGTGGTGGCGTGAGTGCTCGAAGGAGGCCTACGCCGACGGTGTCGCGGGCGCCGTCGCGGCGTACTGGAACTGGCAGCAGTCCCGTGCTGGCAAGCGTGCTGGTAAGCGAGTGGGTTTCCCGCGGTTCAAGAGAAAGGGCCGCGACGCCGATCGGGTGTGTTTCACCACCGGGGCGATGCGCGTCGAACCCGATCGCCGGCATCTCACCCTGCCCGTGATCGGCACGGTCCGTACCCATGAGAACACTCGCCGGATCGAACGGCTCATCGCCAACGGGCGGGCGAGGGTGTTGGCGATCAGCGTGCGCCGCAACGGCACTCGACTGGACGCGAGTGTGCGAGTGCTGGTGCAACGACCGCAGCAACCCTGTGTGGCTCAACCTCATTCACGAGTCGGGGTCGACGTGGGGGTCCGGCGTCTGGCCACCGTCGCCGACTCTGGCGGTGCCGTGATCGAGCAGGTAGCCAATCCCCGCCCGCTCGATGCGGCACTCACCGCGTTGCGGCACGTCAGCCGTGCCCGCTCGCGCTGCTCGAAAGGCTCACGCCAGTATCGTGAGCGCACCAGAGAGATGTCCCGGCTGCATCGTCGGGTCAACGATGTCCGCACACATCATTTGCACGTCCTGACAATACGATTGGCCAAAACTCACGGCCGCATCGTGGTCGAAGGCCTCGACGTTTCGGGGATGTTGCGACAAAAAGTTCTGCCAGGTGCCCGCGCCCGACGGCGTGGACTCTCCGATTCCGCCCTGGGCACCCCAAGACGCCACCTGGTCTACAAGACAGGCTGGTATGGATCGCGACTGGTGGTCGCTGACCGCTGGTTCCCGTCGTCGAAAACCTGCCATGCCTGCCGGCATGTCCAGGACATCGGCTGGGCCGAACACTGGCAATGCGAACTGTGTTCGGCCACTCATCAGCGTGACGATTGCGCTGCTGTAAACCTCGCACGCTACGAGGAACCATCTAGTGTCGTCGGCCCAGTTGGGGCCGCCGTCAAGCGTGGAGCCGACCGTAAGACCCGACCGAGTCGGGCTGGTGGCCGTGAAGCGCGGAAGGGACGCAGCCCCAGGGCTGCCGAACAACCCCGAGACGGGGTGCAAGTCGCGTGACCACTAAAGATCACTCACTTGCAACGGCATCTTGATCCACGCCGCCGGCTTCTCCGTATGAATTCTCTCGAAGGCGCGGATCCAAAACTTCGGCGGTGCGGAAGGTTTCGGCGATCACGGCGGCAGTTCGCTGCGCCCGCAGCAAGTCCGACGACACCACATTCACCGCGGCCGTCCCGGGAACTCGTGCCCGCAACGCCTCCGCGATGGTGTGAGCGTCTCGCAATCCCTTCGCGGTCAGGTCCGAGTCGTACCATCCCCCGACCAACCCATCGACATGGTGGGTGGCTTCCGGGTGGGTGACCACATAGAGCGTCCGGCCCATCCCCCGACCGTATCGAAACGATCTACCGGCCGGGTCAGGCCTCCTCGAGGCGGGTCCGGACGTCGCGCATCCGCTGGGCCAGTGTCTCTTCGTCGATGACATGCCTGGCCACCAACGAATGCGTCAGTGCGACAAGCTGATTCTCTGGATACGGCAGCGTCACATAGACCTCTTGGACCAGGCGGTCCTCATCGGTTCGACGAGTGAGCAGCGGCAGCGTGACCCCCTCGTGGTCAAGCGCGTCGCACATCCCGTCCAGACTCGACTTCCAGGGCGGAACCGGATTCGAGACGCCGTACTTCTGCGCCATGCGGGGCCACGACTGCCCCCGACCGACCATCTGTTCCAGCGTCCTCACCCTGACTGTGGTGACGTCATCTTCGTCGGTCATCGACTGCCCCTCAGTACCCCTCGGCCGGGCGGACCGCGGGATGCACCGGTCGCGACGCGTTCGCGGTCACCCCGGGCTTGGGCAAGGCGACACCGATCATGCAGTCGCGGGTGACGATCTCGGCAAGTTGCTCCTCGGTCCAACCCTCGGTTCCGGCGGGTCGGACCGGCAGCACCAGGAACCGACGTTTGGAATTGGAGTCCTCGACGCGGATTTCGACATCGTCGGGCAGGAAAAGCCCGAACTCACCGAGAACCTGACGCGGCCAACGCACAATTCGGCGTCGATAGTTGGGTGTCCGGTACCACTCGGGAGAATTCCCGAGCAACGGCCGCGGATAACACGAACACAAAGTGCAGACAATCACGTGGTGCAAACTCGGTGTGTTCTCCAGGACCTCCAAAGCCGTGAAATCACTGGGTGTCCCGAAGCCGGTCGGGTGCAGCCAGTCGATCCCCACTTCGCGGCTGGCGGCAATGGGATCCTGGAGTACCAGCTGCTTGTAATCCGGATCGACCCACGCCTTCGCGACGAGTCGCGCCCCCGGCGCCGGGCCGATCTGCTCGACGAACTCGGTGTAGTGCCGGTGGTCTTCCGCGGTGAAGAGGCCCTTCTCGATCGCCAATTCGCGGAGCGCGATTTCCAGGACCTCGAAATCGGTCACCTCCTCGACCATGGGTGCTGCGTGCCGTTCCGGTGCGTCGTCATGCGTGTGCGCCGCGTCGTCGTGCGTCATGTCGGGTTCCTGTTCGTTCCGTCGAATCAGCGGTCTAGCCGAGCGGCCGCAACCACAATTCGGAGATCTCGGCCTGCAGGGTGTCGCCCTCGGCGCCCGCATACGGGTCCCACACGTCGGTCATGTTGAAGCGCACGATGTAGAACCACTGAGGCTTCTGCTCTTCACGGTCGAATGCCTCGTCCTCGGGTACCAGGCTTTCGTAAGACACCTCGGCGATGGTCCCCGGCTTCCCGCGCAGATACTCCTGGGTGCGGGTGTAGAAGATGGTCGGCAGATCCCGCACCTGCACCCGATCGCCGACGGCGAATCGAGGAGCGCCGGCCTGGCCGGCGAACCGCTGGGGGTCGCCCTTTCCGAGCGCCTCGATGTGATGGCGGTTCCTGGGGACCGCCGCCGGATCGCCCACCCCGCGCGGTGCGGCCGACAGGGCGTCGGCAGCACCAGTGGTAACCCTTGCGCGCACCTCGTCGACGCGCTCGAGCAACTCGCGAAGCGTGATGTGGTCCTTCTCGACGAGGCACCGGGCGATAGCCCACACCCATCGCCCGTAATAGGGAAAGCCGTGATAGATCGTCCGGCCCACATCGACGTTTCCGAGCCGCCGTCGTTCTTCCGACGTCCAGATGCCACGCCAGCCGAGAACCTCACACGTGACGAACGTATTGAGTTCCCACGCCTCTTCTTGCTTCTCCTCGAAGATCGCCGGCGCGTCGGGATCGCCGCCGACATCATGCGGGTTCTTCATGAAGGCGCTGAAGAGCGTCCGATCGATCTGATCCGGATAGGGCCAGTCCTGCAACCGATGCAATGCCGGACGCAACTGGCTGACAAAGTCGCCCATGGAATTGTTGGCCATATTCCGTGTCCTCGGATGGATAAACGGTTTGCCTGCGGCGACGCTATCACGGGCAAACACCGGACCGGTGCCGGTCAGGCAATCTTCCCGGCCCGCTGAAGCAGGTATTTGAATTTTCACAATGACGAGAGGATTCAGCTGCGAAACTTTGTCCGCCCGGACCCCATCACGCGGCTATCGGCAGGCGAAACCCCGCGCCGCTGTACCGTGACGCGCATGAACTCCTTTCGCGTGCCTTCCACCGTTGCGTTCGTGGCCTGTGCCGCTTCGTTGACCATGACGCTCGCCGCATGCGGCTCCGACACGGATACCGCTGCGTCGTCGGCCTCGACGAGCACGCCCTCGGTCGCCGAGGTACTCACCCCCTCGATCGCCGAGACCGCAACCGAAGCCAGCACCTGTCCCACGGCAGCACCGCAGAACGCCGGCACCCCCGAATGGACGGTGTCCGGGTCGACCGGCAGTGTCGCGGTCACCGGGTCCACCGACACGGCTGCACCCGTGGTGCAGGTGACCGGACCGTTCAGCGTGGCCGAGACCCAGGTGCACACGCTGAAGGCCGGCGACGGGCCGGTCGTCGCGCCCTCGGCGAATGTTTCGGTCTGCTACATGGGTGTCAACGGGCGCGACGGTTCGGTGTTCGACAGCAGCTACGAACGCGGCGAACCGGTCGACTTCCCCCTCAACGGTGTTGTGCCCGGCTTCCAGAAGGCCATCTCCGGGCAGAAGGTCGGATCCACGGTGGCAGTCGCGATGACTTCTGCCGACGGTTACCCCCAGGGTCAGCCTGCCGCGGGTATCCAGCCGGGTGACTCGCTGATCTTCGCGATCAAGATCCTCGACGCCAAGGGCTGAGTCACACCGCCCGCCCGGGGCCCGGGGCAGGCTTGCGACAATGCTTCCATGGTCGAGCGCAGCATCTGGATGCAGAAGGTCGCAGCCGATCCCGGGCATTCGGATTGGTACGTCGAGCGCTTCCGCGCCATGGAGCGCGCCGGTCAGGACCTGGCCGGCGAGGCGCGTCTGGTGGACGCGATGGCATCGCGCGATGCCCGCATTCTCGACGCCGGCTGTGGCCCCGGCCGGGTGGGTGGATACCTCGCCGAGGCCGGGCATCAGGTGGTCGGCGTCGACGTCGACCCGGTACTGATCGAGGCGGCCGAGAACGACCATCCCGGTCCGCGTTGGCTCGTCGGCGATCTCGCCGAGCTCGACCTGCCGGCGCGCGGCATCGCCGATCCGTTCGACATCATCGTGTCGGCCGGAAACGTGATGACCTTCCTCGCCCCGAGCACCCGGGTTCAGGTTCTGACTCGGTTGCACGCGCATCTCGCCGACGACGGCCGCGCGGTGATCGGATTCGGGGCCGGTCGCGACTACGACTTCGGTCAGTTCTTCGACGATGCGGCCGCGGCCGGGTTCACCACCGACCTGTTGCTGTCCACCTGGGATCTGCGCCCGTTCACCGATGACTCAGACTTCCTGGTGGCCATCCTGCGCCGTGACTAGCCGGAGCCGTTCGGACTGAAGTTGAAATTGGCTATCGCAGTGGACAACCCGGTGCCGATCGGTCCCGACGTGTCGTACAGGCACGCACTGGCGGTGGCCACGCCCTCGGCACTGGTGTGGGTCACCGCCGCCATGCCGATGTAGGGACCCACCGGCAACCTGCTGAGGGCCAGTGTGTAGTCGGCATTGATGAAAGCCAAACCGGCGGAACTGAAATTGCACATCGAACTCGTGACGTCGACTGCCAGCGCCGCGCGCACGAACGGCGTGAGCTCTTCGCCATCGACCAGCTGCCGGACTTCGCGCAACCACGCGTACCGAGGCCCACACTGCTGCCACGGGAACCCCTCACCCGACCAGTCCGGGTCCGCTCCATGCGCTCGGATGAACATGGGCATGGCGTCGTCGAATTCCGCCGGTTCCTCCGGTAACGGAGGCAGCTCGATCCCGGTGGTCCAGAACTCGCCGTCAGGTTGGGCGCCGCGTCTCAGATACAGCGCCGAAGCCCGGGCCACCACGTCACCGTCCTGGGTCATCACCGCATCGACCGCTTGCATCCGCGAACCCGCTCGCACCACCGACGCAGAGACACGAACCGCAGCGCTGGCGACCCGACGCAGTATCTCCACGGTGAATCGCGCCGGTTGCAGGTCCGCGTCGCTGACGAGTTCTTCCACCGCCCGGGCCAGCAGACCGCCGACCACCTGACCGCCCAGCGTCGGCCCCCATCCTCCGTGGGCGATTTCGTTGGGCACGAACCCGTCGTCAGTGCTCACAAAGAACGGCGTCATCGCAGTGCGTTCCACACGTACACCTCTCGTCCGACCATCGGGCCGCTACGGACTCTATTACAGAGTTGGCTACAGTTGGCATGACGATATAGGTGGATGCCCGCCCCGGATGGCGCGCCTGCATCATCTTGACCTGAGCCTGTGCCTCCCAGTGGCCACTTATGACACGTAGACCAGTGATTCGCGTGCAATAAGTGGCCGCTGGCATGAGGGGCGGGCCGCGGCATAGGTGCGATTCTGCGGGTAACGTCGGCCGATGGGATTGGTGTACTCCAGCATCATCGACGCCCCGCAGGAAGAAGTCTTCGCCTGGCACGGCCGCCCCGGCGCGTTCGCCAGGCTGTCACCACCGTGGCAAGCCATGACGCTCAGATCCGAGGCGGCCTCGCTGCGTGACGGCCGTGCCGAACTCGCGCTGCCCGGCGGTTTGCGGTGGGTGGCTCAGCACCAGGCTGACGGCTACGACCCACCACGGCGCTTCGTCGACGAGATCGCCGCCGGCGGTCCGGCCTCGCTACCCGCGGCATTGGCGGTGCGCTGGAAGCACATTCATGAATTCGACGCGATCGATGCGACCCACACCCGGATGACCGATCGCGTCGAGACGCCGGTGCCCGGCCGTTTCCTTCGCCCGATGTTCGTCTACCGTCACCGCCAGCTTGCCGACGACCTCGCCGCCCACCGAAGTGCCCACGCAGGAGGCCTGCCGCCGCTGACGATCGCGGTCACCGGAGCGTCCGGACTGGTGGGGTCTGCGTTGACGGCGTTCCTGAGCACCGGCGGCCACCGGGTGATCCGGCTGGTGCGCCATGGAGCAACCAAACCTGATGAGCGGCAATGGAACCCGGACAACCCTGACCCACAACTGTTCGACGGGGTGGACGCCGTCATCCACCTGGCCGGCGCGTCGATCGCCGGCCGGTTCACCGAAGGGCACCGCCGTGCGATCCGCGACAGCCGTATCGAGCCGACCCGCCGGCTCGCGGAACTGATCGCCGGCACCGACCCCGGTCCACAAGTGGTCGTCAGCGCCTCGGCGGTCGGCTTGTACGGATACGACCGCGGCGACGAGGTTCTCACCGAGACCAGCGAGCGCGGAGACGGCTTCCTCGCCGATGTGGTGGCGGACTGGGAAGACGCGCTGGCCCCGGCGCAACGATCAGGCACCCGGGTGGTGCGCATCCGCACCGGAATCGTCCAGTCACCGAGCGGCGGCACGTTACGGCTGCTGCGTCCGCTGTTCGCCGCCGGACTCGGCGGCCGCATCGGCGACGGGCAACAGTGGTTGCCCTGGATCGGTATCGACGACCTGGTCGACATCTACCACCGCGCATTGTGGGACGAGCAGCTGTCGGGCCCGGTCAACGCGGTGGCACCGGAGCCGGTGCGCAACGCCGAATACACCGACACGCTCGGCCACGTTCTGCGCCGACCGACCATTCTGCCGGTGCCCACGCTGGGCCCAAGGCTACTGCTGGGCGACCAGGGTGCCCGCGAACTGGCGTGCGCCAGCCAGCGGGCGGTTCCCGCGATCCTGACGGCCGCCGAGCACAGCTTTCGCCATCCGCACTTGGAGCAGGCGCTGGCCCACGTATTGGGCCGCCCGGCTACGGCGTAGGAGCCCCAGGGGGTGCAGCGGGTCCCGGCGGCGCAGCAGGTTGCTGCCCCGGCGAGTTGAACTCGTATCCGGGCGGCGGCGGGCCGTTGAGCGAGTAGTACCCGGGCGGCAGCGCCGGGCCGGCGGGAGCGCTACCCGGAGCCGGCGCGGTGACCGGTGTCTCCGAGCCGGGCGCGTTGATCGATTTGTATCCGGGCGGCAGCGGAGGTGCCGGGCCGGCGCCGGGAGGCGGAGCGACACCTTCGGGTGCTCCCCCGCCGCCCTGGAAGCCGCCCGGGTCGTGGGCTTGATGCCAGAGATCCCTGAGCGTGCCGATCGGGCCGCCGCCATACTGGCCCGAGCCGTACACGGGGTTGGCGATCTCGGGCACCTGCGGCGGACCGGCCGGTGCCGGCGGCGGCGCTGCCAGTGCGGGGTCTGCCGGTGCGGGCGCCGGATCAGGCAGGACGGGGTCCGCTGCGGCCTGTCCTGCCGCGGCCAGCATGACACCGACGGCGGTCAGGCCTGCGATCGCGAGCTTGGCCCCCTTGATGGCAAGCGTGGCGCGGTGCGCTTCGGTCATCTGTCCGGCGGTCCTCTCTCGATGCATCCGCAAAACTCCTTCAGGAGTCAGGGCGGTCCGTGCATCGTCGCATACCGCCCTGGGGACGCGCTGGGTTAGAGCGCCGCCGGCAAGAACCCTTCGAGCGCGTCCGGGCGACCCGGTGTGCCTCGCGTGGCAGGCTGAAACCGTGTCTCGGGTACTGATCGTCGGATCGGGTTTCGCCGGGCTGTGGGCCGCGCTCGGGGCCGCCAGACGCATCGACGAACTCGGAGCGGCGGCCCGCGGCGTGCAGATCACCGTGGTCAGTGAGCGTCCCTTTCACGACATTCGCGTGCGCAACTACGAGACCGATCTCGACGACTGCCGAATCCCGTTGCACAAGCTGCTGGATCCCGTCGGTGTGGATCACGTTGTCGCCGAGGTCACGGCAATCGACGCCGAAGCCCGGAACGTCACCGCATTGCAGGATGGCCGAACGCGCGTCGTCGGCTACGACCGGCTGGTGCTGGCCGCCGGCAGCCGGGTCGCCCGACCGAATGTTCCGGGGCTGGCCGAATTCGGTTTCGACGTCGATACATTCGACGGTGCCAGGCGCCTCGCCGATCACCTGGACATGTTGGCCGCCAATCCGCAGATATCGGGCGCCGGCACGGTCGTTGTCGTCGGAGCCGGGCTCACCGGTATCGAGACCGCGTGCGAACTGCCCTCGCGGCTGTCCGCGCTCTTCGATGGCCGCGTTACGCCGAAGGTCGTGCTCGTCGACCACAACCCGCAGGTGGGCTCGGATATGGGCGACTCGGCACGCCCGGTGATCGAAACTGCATTGTCCGACAACGGAGTTCAGGTGATGACCGGTGTCGGTGTGACCTCCGTCGACATCGGTGCCGCTACCTTGTCGTCCGGCGCGGTGGTGCCGGCGGCAACCGTGGTGTGGTGTGCGGGGATGCGGGCCAACCCGCTGACGGCCCAACTGCCGGTGACGCTGGACCGGTTCGGTCGACTACCCGTCGACGAGTACCTCCGCGTCGAGGGTGTGCCCGCGGTGTTCGCGGCCGGCGATGTGGCCGCCGCGCCGATCGACGATACTCACCCGTCGGTGATGTCGTGTCAACACGGCAGGCCGATGGGGCGTTACGCCGGGTACAACGTGGTCGGCGACCTCCTCGACCTGCCCCTGCGCGCACTGCGAATCCCCTGGTATGTCACCGTTCTCGATCTCGGTCCGGCCGGCGCCGTCTACACCGAGGGCTGGGACCGACATGTCGTGGCCACGGGTACGGTGGCCAAGGCCACCAAGAAGACCATCAACACCGAACGGATCTACCCGCCGTTGACGGGCGATCGGCAGGCCCTGCTCGCAGCCGCCGCACCCGATCTTCAGACCAGGCCGGCCCGAGGCGGCTAACGCTCCGCCCGGCAGGTCCTAGCGGCCGTTCCCGTCCGGCGGTGTCTCGGGTGGCGGCGGTGTCAGCGCGTCCCACGTGGTCCACGTATAGCGCTGCTCGGGAAGGCCGGTCGCTCCGAGCATGAACGCACGGTGCCCGCGGTTCTCGCGGGCGATGGTGGTCAGCCAGGTGGTCACCGTGCTGGCGCGGTTGCGTACGCCGGTGAGGAATGCGATATGGATGAAACCCCAAGCCAGCCAACCGAAGAAGCCGGCGAGCTTGACCGGGCCGACCTGCAGCAGTGCCTGTCGGCGCGCGATGTACGCCGCCGAGCCGAGGTCCCGGTAGCGGAACGGCCGCCGGGGTTTCCCGGCGAGTTCCCGGCGAACGCACGAGGCCACGTGGAGCCCGCCCTGCATCGCGTTCTCGGCGACACCCGGCAGGTTCTCCCGGCCGGCCAGATCTCCGATCACGAAGATCTCTGGACGGCCGTCGATCGAAAGATCAGGCCCCACAGCGATTCTCCCGCTGCGATCGGCCTCGACTTCCAGCACCTGGGCGAGGTGGCGGGCGAACGGCACGGCTTCAACCCCCGCCGTCCACAACACGGTTCGTGCCGCGTACTGCTCATCGGGACCACCGGCTTTCGGGCTGACGGTCACCCCGTCCCGGTTGACGTCGGTCACGTGGACTCCCATGTGCAACTCGACGCCCAGTTTCTGCAGCGACTTCGTCGCCTTCTCCCCCAACTCGGAGCAGAAGGCCTTCAGCACCCGTTCCCCGCCGTCGAACAGCAGCACCCGGGCTTCCTTGGGCTCGATGCTGTGAAACTCGTGAGCCAAGGTGCGCGTGGCCATCTCACGGATCTGCCCGGCCAGCTCGACCCCGGTCGGACCGCCGCCGGCGACGGCGAACGTGAGCCAACCGTCGCGCTCCGGACCCGGTGGCAGTGTCTCGGCAATCTCGAATGCGGTGAAAACCCGCTGCCGGATGTTGAGTGCGTCGTCGAGTGTCTTCATCCCGGGCGCCCACTCCGCGAAATGTTCTTTGCCGAAGTAGGACTGCTGCATGCCCGCGGCCACGACGAGGACGTCGTAGTCGAGGGTGAACGTCGTCTCATCCGGCCGGCGGGCGGTGACCCGCCGCAACTCGGGGTCGAGGTGGATCGCGTCACCGAGCAACGTGGTGACGTTGCGGTGACGCTCGAACTCCTCGCGCAGCGGTCGGCTGATCTGGCCGAAGCCCAAGGTCCCGGTGGCGCATTGGTAGAGCAGCGGCTGGAACAGGTGTCCCGCCGCCCGATCGAGCAGGGTCACGTCGACGTCGACTCCGCCCAATCGACGGGCACAGAACAGCCCGCCGAATCCCCCACCGATGATCAACACTCTCATCCGACTGTTGCCCACAACTAGGAGGTTAACCGCCGTCGCTGGAAATGCGACCGTGCAGCGCGGATGCGCGCAAGGTGAGGTGGTTGCGCTCGGCCAGCGAATGCGCCTCGGCCGCAGCCTGCACGTACAGCCGTGCCGCCGTTGAGATGTCCCCTGCCCGCTCGTGAAGGTAGGCCGCCGCAGCGGTGTGGCGTGGCAACGCCGAGTCGAGTTCGGCGAGTGCCGCCAAACCCGCCTGCGGCCCATCGGCTTCACCCAACGCGACTGCGCGGTTGAGGCGTACCACCGGGCTGTCGGTGAGTGCGACGAGTTCGTCGTACCACTCGACGATCTGCACCCAGTCGGTCTCCTCGGCGGACTGGGCGTCGGCGTGCAGCGCCGCCACCGCCGCCTGGGCCTGATACTCCCCGAGCCGGTCGCGGGCCAGGGCGGCTTGCAGCACGTACACGCCCTCGGTGATGAGATCGCGCCGCCACAGCGCGCGGTCCTGCTCGGCGAGAGGAACCAGGGTCCCGTCGGCCCGGGTACGCGCCGGGCGCCGGGCGTGGTGCAGCAGGAACAACGCCAGCAGACCGCTGACTTCCGGATCGTCGGTGGTGCGCGCCAGCCGGCGGGCGAGCCTGATCGCCTCGGCGGCCAGGTCGACATCGCCGCTGTAGCCCTCGTTGAACACCAGATACAGCACCCGCAGCACGGTGCGCAGATCGCCGGGACGATCCAGCCGAACGGCGGCCACGGTGCGCTTGGCTCGGCTGATCCGTTGCGCCATCGTCGCTTCCGGCACCAGATAGGCCTGCGCGATCTGGCGGGTGGTCAGGCCACCGACCGCACGCAGTGTCAGCGCGACAGCTGCCGAGGAGGTCAGGTTCGGGTGCGCGCACAGGAAGTAGAGCTGCAAGGTGTCGTCGTCCGCGGGGGTCGGCCCGGCGGCCGGCTCCGCCGAAACCCGGACCTCGCGGTTGCGCCGGGCAGCATCGGACCGGGTGAGGTCGAGGAACCTGCGCCACGCCGTGGTGATCAACCAGCCCTTGGGATCGTCGGGCCGTCCGTGCGGCCAGGTCTCCCAGGCTCGGACCAAGGCCTCCTGCACGGCGTCCTCGGCTGTCGCGAAGTCGGCCCCACGGTGGACGAGGGCGGCCAGGACACCGGGAATCAGATCCCGGAGCTGGGCCTCGTCCACCGCACCGGCGTCCATCTACTCGGTGACAGTCGGTGGGGCGGTGAGGAACGGACGCACCTCCAGCCACTCGTGGATCGGCTGCCCGCCCGCACCGGGCGCCGCCGACAGTTCTCCGGCCAGTGCGACGGCGCGTTCATACGAGTCGACATCGACGAGCATCCAGCCCGCGATCAGGTCCTTGGTCTCGGCGAACGGGCCGTCGGTCACCGGTGGCTTGCCCTCGCCGCCGTACTGGACCCACGTGCCCTCCGGGGCCAGGGCCTGACTGTCGACGTACTCACCGGTGTCCTTGAGCCGATCGGCGAAATCGTTCATGTACTGGATGTGGGCCTGGATCTCGTCCGGTGTCCACTGGTCCATCGGAATGTCGTTGACCGACGCCGGGGCACCTCGGTAGTGCTTGAGAAACAGGTACTTGGCCATGAGATTCTCCCTTCAGATTCGCGACCCTAGTTGGTCGCTCACCTCAGGGACGGAGCCGTCGCCGCGTTCTCGACATCGAGAACGGAAATATTTCTCATCTCGGTGTCAGACCACGTCGCGCGGGTTCAGGATGACCAATACGCCCGTCGTCCGACCACAGGTGCACAACCGATCAGTTCGATTGGCTAAGCTTCGACTATCCAAGTTCAGATTCGAGCACCGAGGTGGCATTCATGTTCCTGAGCAAGGCAGCCGTGGCGACCTTCGCGGCCGCAGGCCTGATCGGCGCCGCACTCGGCTTCGGCGCGGCCACCGCGAGCGCCGATCCCGATCCGAGCCTCCCGCCGCCGCCGAACGCGCCGAAGAAGCCGGCCGAGACGTGGCAGGGCCACCCGATGGTCTGGTGGAACCTGCCCGCCGGCGGTCACTGGGGCGTCTGGGTCAACGGCGACTTCCTTCCGTTCACCTGATCCAGTACCGGACCTGACGGCCCGATGACGTCCGTCGAGGCCATCGCCGCCGTCCCGTTCGTCGACGGGATCGTCTACGGCGAGGGGCCGCGTTGGCACGGAGATCGCCTGTGGTTCACCGACGGCCTGGCCGGCCGGGTGTACTCGGCCGGTGCCGCAGGTGACCTCGCCGTCGAGGTCGAACTCGCGCGTGCCTCCGGACTCGGGTGGCTACCCGACGGGACGCTCGTGGTGTCGACTCTCTTCTCGGCGGAGCTGCACCATGCCGACGCGCACGGAAACGTGACGGCCGGCTACGACCTGAGCGACATCGCGTGGTCCACCAACGATCTGCTGGTCGCGCCGGACGGCCGGACGTATGTCGACCTCTATATCGCTGACGGCCGCGGCCTGACGGGCGGAATCGGACTGGTTGGCGCCGACGGCACCGTGAAGATCGTCGCCACCGGACTGTCGATGCCCAACGGCCTCGGGCTGCTGCCCGATGAGTCGACCCTCGTGGTCAGCGAGACCCACGGTTCCCGCCTGCTGGCGTTCACCGCCGGTCCCGACGGCAGTCTCGGCGCACCCACTGTGTTCGCCGACCTCGGCCCGGACCGGCATCCCGACGGACTGTGCGTCGACACCGCGGGTGGAGTGTGGGTCGGCTCGTATGACACCGGAGAGTTCCTGCGCGTCGTCGCCGGCGGCGAGATCACCCACCGCATCGAGATCGACCGCGGATGGGCGGTGGCGCCGGCACTGGGCGGTCCCGACGGGCGGACGCTCTACCTCGTGGTCAACGACACGAGCCACGAAGATCTGTTGGCGGGCAACTCGACGGGACGGATCCTGCAGGCGCGCGTCGACGTGCCCGGGGTCGGATCGCCCTGACAGCCTGACTCAGTTGTCGGGCTCTGCGCTCTCGTCGTCCTCGGGCTCCTCGGCCGGGGCCGCTTCCAACGGGACGCTTTCCGCGCGCGGGGTGCCGGCAGCCGACGTGTTGTCGGCCGGTTGCAACTGGACCACCTGCCCCACCGCCCGGCGCAGCCCCGGCGGTCCCTCTTTACGGAAGAACTCACCGATCCGTCCGGCGCGGTAGCGCAGCGGCGAACCGAGCAGCTCACCCATCACCACGCCGCTGCCGAGTGCCAGCGCCGTCGCTGCCGCGGTCAGCAGGTGCGCGAGTCCCTCACCGAAGTTCTCGTCTACGGCGAAGGCGAACACCGCCCAGAACACCGCGAGGCCGGGCAGCATCGGCATGATGCCGGCGGTCGCCGTCACCAGCGCCGGAGATTGCCGGCGAATGGAGATCAGGGTGGCCAGGAAACCGACACCGATCGCCGCGATCCCGGTGGCCGCCCACTGACCGAACCCGGCGGTCCCCAGCCCGATAAGCGTCAGCTCCGCCAGCCCGGCGGCGAGCCCGGCAGTGGGTAGCGAACGCAGCGGCGCATAGCTGGCCATGGTGAGGCACATCCCGGCCAGCGACGCGCCCAGAACCGCCAACACGATCGGCAGTGGACCTCTCGGGGTGAGGAAGGTGCCGGCCGTGTTGACATGCAGTTCGATCTGGAACCCGAGCAGCGTGGCGGCCTGCAGTGCGCCGGTGATGCCGACGACGATCCCGGCGGAAAGAAAGACCGCATCACCGAGCCGCGCGACCGCGGTGACCATGTACCCGGTCAACGCGTCCTGTACGGCACCGACCAAGGTCATGCCCGACAGCAGCAACACGATCCCGGTGGCGACCAGAGCACTGAGCCCCTGACCGGCGTAGCGGTAGGCGCCCAGGGCGATCACGGTGGCGATCGCCGCCCCGACCGCATGCTGGAAGAAGAACGGCGTGCCGATCCGATTCAGCAGGCGGCCGACACGGTCGATCAGCGCGGCCGTGAGGCTGGCCAGCAGACAGGTCAACCAGTTGCCGCCCAGCATCATTGCGATGCCCAGCGCGAAACCCGCCCAGCCGGCGGTCGCGAGCCACCGCGGGAACGGATGTGGACTCTCGGTGAGCTCGTCCATGGCCTCGTGCGCCTCGTCGACCGTGATACCGCCGGACGTGATTCGCCGCACGAGCCGGTCGAGGTGGGCGAGCCGGGTGTAGTCCGTCGACCTGGTGCGCACCGCCCGCATGATCGTGACCGGCGGGCTGTCCGCGGTGGGTAGCGCCGAGACGATGATCGTCGCCACCGTGATGTCGACGACACAGTCGGTGAGCCGGTAGGCCTGTGCGACGTCCTGGGCGGTGGCGACGACGTCGGCGGTGCCCGAGCCCGACGAGAGCATGACCTCTGCCAATCGGATGGTCAGGTCGAGGACCTTGCGGGTGTGCACGTCGCCCATCCCGGCCGACGCGCGACTGCGCCGGCCGGCCACGGGTGCCGGGTCCCGCCGCCCCCGCAGGGCGATGCGCAGCCCGCCGCGCAAGCGGTCCCTGCCGTTCAATCCTTCCTCAGCCATTTGTGTGCAGCGTAGTCATGAACCGCCGCGGGCCGGTGGAAGCCGGGCTGCCCAGTCGGTTCAGGTCACCGAGCGCGGTCGGCAGCCCGGATCACGTCGGACCCGACAAAGGTGAAGATCTGGGCGCCCGGTGTCAGCGGTTCGGGTGACCCGGTGAAGCGGTGGGCTCCGACGCCGTAACTCACATCCGGCTGCGACACCCAGACCAGATCGAAGCTGCGCTCGTCAAACCAGTTCAGGATCAACGGAACCCGGTCCGGGACGGTGCGGCCGCGAGTCCACAGCACCGTGCCGCCGGTTCTGGTCAGCTGAGGCAGGAAGCCGATGGTCCGCTCGATGTCCTCATCGGTGATGTTGCCGAAAATGCCGCAGGCCACCACGATGTCGGCGGGGATCAGGTCCTGGTATCGGTCGATCAGAGCGGCATCGCCCGTCACCACGTCGACCCCGGTCAGCCCGAACCGGTTCACCGTTTCGGCGGCGATCTCGGCGTTGCGGGGATCCAGCTCGACCAGGCGCGCCCGCACGTCGTCGCGCCGCGGATGGTCGCTCAACACTTCGAGTAGATCCCGCCCCTGCCCGGCGCACAGGCTGACCACCCGCAGCGGCCCTGCCGGAGCCTCGTCCAGCGCCTGCCCGATCAAGGTCTGCACCGCGCGAAGCCGATGTGCGAGTGCCGAATCCGGCCGGTCGTAGTCGTCGTGCCAACTGTGCCAGTCCACGACCGAACAGTAACGCCACGGCGCCATCGGTCGCGCCGCCGCGGGCCGGCACCCTCCGGACATGCTTGACTGCGGCCTGCTTCCACGCAGCGTGAATCATGCAGGTAAAGAACAGTATTCGATCCCGCGAGCGGGCGTCTTCGGAGCGCGGCGAGGGTTTACCGCGGCGTGATGAATACTGGCGGCTACGGCTGGAAACGCACAAAGCGGTCCACGACGGCCGCATCGCCTCGGGAGTAGGTGACGCTGTCCACCTCGGTGCCGTGATCATCCACCAGCAGGAGGTTTCCCCCGGAGTTGCCGAGCTGTGCGCCTGACCCGTCGAGCACGATGACCGCCGAGGCACCACCGGCCAGGTCGGCGTCCAGCTTGCTCTCCCGACCGTTGCGGTCGACCAGGCGCCAACCGTGCAGTGACACCGCCTCGGTGGCGTAGTTGCCGATCACCACCGCTTCGTGTCCGGGGTCGGGGCCGCTCGGATTGATCAGCGCCCGTTCCAGATACGCCAGGCCCGGCGTCACCTGGCCTCCGCCCGCGGTCGGCCCCACCAACTGGGACAGGGGCTGTGCACCCGGTGCCGCGTCACCCTGCGGGTCGGTGGGCACCCGTTGGGTCTGGAAGGCGAGCAGGATGCCGACGACACGATCGGGGAAGGCCAACAGGAGTCCGCCGTCGTGGAAGGCCCCGTTGTCCCCCGCGTGCGCGCCGACATTGCCCTGATTCATGTGGATGTCGTGAATACCGTGCAGACCGTCGGTGTTACCGAAGTCGGCGTCGATCGGCATGTGCATATTGCGGTCGAACTTCGCGCCGAACGCGTAGAGTTCGCCGCCCGCGGATTGGCATTGGGTCAGGTACAAACCCAGAAGGTCTTGTAGGTCATCGGCATTCGCACTGCCGCTGGGTGGCAGCGCCCGGCCGAGGGTGAAGTCGAACAACGGCGCCTTCACGTAGTCCAACGAGGACGCTGACGTGCCGGGGGTGACGGAGAAGCCGGACGCCACCGCAGCCAGTCCATTGACGACGGGGTGCCCGACCAGTGGATCCACCAACCAGAAGACGACCTCGCTGCCGTCGTTCGATTCGACGTTGACCGCGACCCGCCACGGTTGCCCCGAGTCGTCAACCGCCCGGATCTGCAGGTGCGGAGTTGACTGCCCGTCTTCCCTGACGAACCGGTCCGGTCGTGCGCGCAGAACGCCATAGGTGATCGCCATGATCGACTCCTCCGTTTCAATGCCGACACAAGGACTTTCATGTGCCTGCACCCGCAGAAACTATCGGCCCGTCGCGATGCGGACACGCGTAGCGGACTACCCGAAACGGAGAACCGCGACTATCTGCCGTGGGAGGCGAAGAACTGCCCCGAGGCATCCGAGGCGTCGAAGGCGTGGCTGGCGGCCCCGACGGACTGCACGGGAAGGATCTCGGGCACGCCAGGCCACGTGTGCCCGCCCCCGTCGACCCGCATGAACACCACCGACGTTCCGCCGGCACAGCCGTCGGAGGCGATGCGGTGGGTTTCGGTGCCGTCGCCGGTGCTGGGCAGCACCTCGTCCGACGGGGCCGGGCAGCCGTTGATCTGGCGCCACCGGTCCACCATCGCCGGCCCGGACACCACGGTGCTGCCTCCGCCCCGCCCCGTCATCGGCCCGCCGTTGAACGGTACGACCGGGTCGGCCGTCCCGTAGGTAGCCAGGACCGACACGGGTCTGGAGGGATTACAACCCACATTCGTGCCCAGCGTGCCGGCCACCGGGGCGATCGCGGCGAACAGGTCGGCGCGATCACACGCCAGCCGGTTGGCCATGAACCCACCTGCCGACAGACCCGTGGCATATACCCGGCCGCGCGGGATGCCGTTCTCGGCGACGAGGCGATCGACGAGGGTCGAGATGAACCCGACATCGTCGACCCCTTGACGGTCCGGCACCGACGCGCCGCGGCCGTCGGCCCAGCTGTAATCGATGCCGTCGGGGTAGACCACGGCGAACCCGTAGGCGTCGGCCACCCCGTCGTAGTGAGTGAGCGCCGCCTGATCGGCTCCGGTCGCGCCTGCCGCGTGCAGATTGACCACCAGCCCGGAAGGTGTGCCCCCGGCCGGCAGGTGGAGCCGGTAGGTGCGCATCGTGCCGCCGAAGTCGATCTGCGCCGACGGTAAGGGCGCAGCCCACGCGGGCGGTGGCGCCGCCGCACATCCCAACAGCGCGACGAGCGCGGCGGATACCACTGTTCTGAGCCGTCCCGGCGTGAAAAGCACCGGGGCAGAGTAGATATCACGGGCGAACTCTTGGGCAACGCCAGGTGACCTACCGGAGAAAAACCTGCAGGCAACCGTCGCCATCCGCTTCCACGCCATCCCGGCCCCCACCGATTCGTCGTCCAGCAAACGAAGTCCCGACGCTACCCGGTCACTGTGACCGGCGGGGCGAGATAACCGGATTCGGCCGGTCAGATGGTCAGGACCATGCGGTAGCGCGCCTGTCCCTGCTCCATGGCGGCGTAGGCGCTCGGCGCCTCAGCGAGCGGGCGCTCCTCGATCCGGGCCCGCACGCCCGACAACACCGCGAAGTGCATCGTCTCCTCGACGTCACGTGCGGTTCCGGACGGGTGGCCGGAGATGGTCAGCGCGGGCTGGATCAGTTGCACCGGGCTGATGGGCAACGGATCGGCGGACACCCCGATCGCCACCAACTCACCGCGGGGCGCGAGTCCGCCCACTGTCTCGGCCATCGCCTGCGAATTGCCCACCGTGGCCAGGACCACCGCCGCGCCGCCCAGATCCAGCAGCGCTGCGCTGACGTCGCCTGCGGTCGAGTCGATGTAGTGCCGGGCGCCCAACGCCCGGGAATCGGCTTCCTTGCCGGGGCCGCGGGCGATCGCGACCGTCTCGAAGCCCATCGCGTGGGCGAACTGCAGACCGAGATGCCCCAGGCCACCCACACCAAGGACTGCGACCACGTCGCCGGGCAGGGCCCGGGTGTGGCGGAGCGCGTTGTAGGTCGTCACCCCGGCGCAGCCCATCGGAGCGGCCTCGGCGAAGGACAGTTCGTCGGGGATGCGGGCCAGCGCGTTGGCCGGTACCGTCACGGATTCCGCGTATCCGCCCGGATAGTGCAGGCTCGGTATCTGCCCCTTCTCACAGTGGATGAACAGGCCCTTGCGACACGGGATGCAGACTCCGCAGTGCCCGCCGAACCAGCCGATCGCCACCCGGTCCCCCACCGCGAAATCGGTGACGCCCGCGCCCACTTCGGCGATGGTGCCGGCGATCTCATGGCCCGGCGTCACCGGCCACCCGATGCCCGGGAATCCACCGTTGAGGATGGCCCGGTCGGTGCCGCAGACTCCACAGGCGGCCACCGCGACCCGGACCTGTCCCCGATCGGGCGAGAGGGTCTGAGCGTCAACGAGTTCCAGGTTGCCGCCAGCGGACTGGACGTGAACAGCTCGATGTGTGGCCATGAGAATCCTTACCGTCACCGTCGGGATGTCTCGCCATCATGGACCGTCGATGGCCCGCTTGGCCAGGGTCTGCGCTCAGCCCAGGATCAACGGCAGCTGTGCCGCCGTCTCCCCGAGAGCGGTCAGCTCCAGATCTGTCGGCGCCCGCCTGCCGGTCCCCAGCCGCAGGATGTCGTCATCGGAGAACTCCGCGGGGAACCGGACGCCCGTGATGTCCCCCAACATCGCGCGTGAGCGGGCCAGTCCCGCCGCCGGTGGGCCTGGCTCCCCCGTCAGATGCGCGACCAGATCAAGGTGGTGCAGGGTCCATTCCAGAACGTAGGCGTCGAGGTAGTCGCCGACGGTGAGAACCTGTCCCCGCGTGCCGACCCGAGCGTGCGGGTCTGCAAGGCCAGCTGCCCGTCCTGCGGCCGAGCCCACGTCATCGAGATGAAACTTGAGCAGGGCCGGATCCCCGTATGCCGCGGCCAGTCTGACGGTCAGCGCGTCCAGGGGGTCCTCGCCGTCGGGCGGCGTGCCGGACACGGCCCAGTACGTCAGCGCGTTGCGGGTCGGTTCCGCCTCGGTCGGGGTGACCAGGGTGATCAACACATCCTGGGCGTCAATGACGAGGTGGCACACCAGATCTCGAACCAGCCAACCGGCACACCCGGACGGCTGGTCGAAGTCCTCGGGATCGAGCCCGGCCACCGCGGCGCGCAGCGCCGCCCACGAATCTGAGAACTGGCCCACGACTGCAAACTAGCAGCGGACCACCCGCTCGGCCGCCGTCCAGTCGTAGGGCAGGAACTTGCCGTCGAACGTCACCACCACGCGGTCACCGGCAAGATGCGGCTTGCGCTGCACGTCGACGCTGAAGTTGATGGCGCTCATGATGCCGTCACCGAACTGTTCGTGGATGACTTCCTTGAGCGCACCGCCGTAGACCTGGAGCGCCTCGTAGAACCGGTAGATGGTGGGATCGGTGGGCACGGCTGTCGGGAGTCCACCGCGCATCGGGACGGCAGCCAGTACCGGGATCACCGACTCGTCCAATCCGAGTAGGTCCACGATGATCCTGCCCGACTCGGCCGGTACCGGGTGTTGCCCGAGCAGGGCGGACACTGTCCACACCACGGGTCTGTCGATGGCGTCGGCCAGCTCCTGCCACGTCAGGCCCTTGGTAAGGCGGGCTTCTACGATCGCGGCGGTGATCTCGTCTCTGCTCATACCAGCCAGCATGCCCGTGGCGAACGGTCACCGCACGCCCAACGTGCCCTCCAGATACTCACCGCGGCAGGCCACCCGGGCCAGCTTGCCGCTGGTGGTCCTCGGAATCGCGCCTGCCGGCAGGAATCGCAGATCGGCGACGGTTAATCCGTGCCGGTCGGCCACCGCCGCGCGGATGGCCTCACTGGCTTCCTCCGGATCGGCCCGTTTGGTGCGGGCGGCGCGTTCGGCGATCACCACCAATGTGGCGCCGTCACCGTCAGTAGGCACGGTGAAGGCCGTGACGTAGCCGCGGCGGACCAACGGCGAGGCGTCGGCCACCGTTGCCTCGATGTCCTGCGGGTAGTAACTGCGACCGTCGATCCGCACCAGGTCGGCCATCCGCCCGGTCACATAGAACTGCCCCTCGAAATACACCCCGAGGTCACCGGTCCGCAGCCAGGTGGCATCGTCGGGCAGCCCCGCGGCGTGACTACCGGAGGCGAGACGGGAATGCAGCGGCACCCCGAACACCTTGCTCGTCTCCTCGGGACGGGCCCAGTAACCTCTACCAATGTTGTTGCCGTGCAACCAGATCTCCCCGACCTCACCGTCGGGCACCTCTTCGGACGCGCCGTCGGCAGTCGCGGGGTTGACGATCACCGCCCACAAGCTGCGGGCCGGATGACCGCACGACACATGTGGGACGGCCCCCTCGGCGTGGGCGTTGACGCGGACAGCGCGCCCCAGGGTCAACTGCTCACGGTCGAAATAGACCACCGACGCCTGCTCGGCCGGGGCGATCGTCGAGATCAGCAGCGTCGCCTCGGCGATGCCGTACGACGGCTTGAACGCTGTCGGCGGCAGCCCGTACGGCGCGAACACCTCATTGAAGGAAGTAATGACCTCAGGTATTACGGGTTCGGAACCGATGATGAGCACCACGTTGCTCAGGTCGATGTCCTCTCCGTCGGCGGGAACGCCGCGCTGCGCGGTCCATTCGTAGGCGAAGTTCGGTGCGGCGGTGATCACGCGGCCGTGTTTGGAGGCGTCGGACATCGCACGGATCCATCTCTGGGGCCGCCGGATGAACGCTGTCGGTGACATCAGCGTCGAGTGCCCGCCGTAGACAGCGGGAAACCCGATCATCGACAGGCCCATATCGTGATAGAGCGGTAACCAGCTGAGGCCGTGGGTGTTTCGGTTCAACAGATCGATGGACAGGATCATCTGCAACAGGTTGGTGCCGACCGCGCGATGGGTGATCTCCACGCCGACAGGCGGGCGGGTCGAGCCCGAGGTGTACTGCAGGTGGGAGATGTCGTCGGGATCGACCGAGATCGGGGTGAAGGTGTCCCCCGCCGAATCGGGTATCTCGTCGATGAGCTCGACCCGCGGTCGCAGTGTGTCCGGCATCTTCGCGAGGAACTCCCCTACGGCGTCGGCGGCGGACGCGGTGGTGAGCACCGTGGTGGGACGGCAATCGAGCAGCGCGGTTTCGAGTCGTTCGGCGTGGCCCTGCAGTTCCGGCGCGAACAGCGGCACCGCGATGTTCCCGGCCTTGATCGCAGCGAAGAAGCCGACGACATAGTCCAGGCCCTGCGGCGCAAGAACGGCAACCCGGTCACCCCGTGCAGCGACCTGCTGCAGCCGCGCTGCGACGGCCCCCAGCCGGACGCCCAACTGCGTCCAGGTCAGCTCGAAGACTTCCTCTTCGGCGTGGCTGTGGTCGAGGTAGCGGTAGGCGACCAGATCGCCGACATGGGCGATGTTGCGATCGATCAGCGATATCAGGGTGGTGCCGGGGGGCAGCACGATGCCACCGTTTTCGTCCAGGCAGTCCTCGATGCGGAGCAGGCCTGCCGGGGCCTCGTACTGAATCTGAGAGCCGCTGTCCATGCCCGCAGTCTAGGTCGAGGCACCTTCGAGGCGGGCCGCCAGTTGCTCGAATGTGAGGGTCCACCCGCTGTGGAAGCTGTCGAATTCCTCTGGCGGCAAAAGGGAATGCTCGATCGACATCATCGTCTGCCCGTCGCCGGCCGGCTCGAATTCAACGTTGACGATGCTGACCACAGTCGGGTCCGCCCAGTCCGAGTTGCTCCAGGTGAACCGCAGCACGCGGGGCCGGTCGATCGTCAGGAACTGTCCGGTGATCAGCACGCTCGAACCGGAATCGTCGATGTCGAACCGCACGAGCCCACCGACCCGAGGTTCGACCGCCACTTCGACGCAGTACACCGGCCGGGGGCACATCCACTCCCGCAGCGACTCGGGATCGAGCCATTCGTCGAACACCACATCGGGAGCCGCGGGCATCAGCCGCCGCACGCGGACCGTTGGCGCGTCGGTCATCGGGACTGCGCCTTCCGCCGCAACCGTTCGGCCAGGGCATCCGCGCGGCTCGACCAGAAGTCCGTCTGCTCGGTCATCCACTGCTGAGCCGTGGTCAACCCGTCCTGTTTGAGTGAGACCCAGTGCTCTCGACCTCGGATCTCGCGCTGTACCAGACCCGCGGCCTCCAATACCCCGATATGGCGCGAGACACCGGCGAAGGTCATCGGCAACGGGGCGGCGAGGTCACTGATGCGAGTCTCACCCTCACGCAGGGCCTCCAGCAACCGGCGCCGGGTCGAATCGGCCAGAGCCGAATAGGCGCGGTCCAGAACTTGATCTTCAACCACCTTGTTGACTATAGCCGCGGGCCGTGGTTACCTCGAGGAACGTTATTCAACTGATTTGTTGAACGATTGAAGAGCGTTGCAACGGACTGACGACGGGAGCAACCATGAAGAATCCACCGATCGTGCCGGCCGCCGATTGGCAGGCCGCACTCGACGAAATGCTGGCCAAGGAAAAAGAATTCACCCGCGCACGGGACCGGCTCGCGGCGCTGCGCCGACGCATGCCGTGGACACCGGTGACCAAGGACTACGAGTTCGAAGGCCCCGAAGGCAGTGCCACCCTGTTCGACCTGTTCGCCGGACGACGTCAGCTGATCGTGTACCGGGCATTCCTCGATCCGGGTGTGGACGATTGGCCGGAACACGGTTGCGTCGGCTGCTCCTTGATGGCCGACCACATCGGCAACCTGGCGCATCTCAACGCGCGCGACACCACCCTGGTCTACGCCTCGCGCGGGTCCCAGGCCGACATCGCCCGGATCAAGGCGCGTATGGGGTGGAGCCATCCCTGGTACACCATGGTCCCCCGGCCCGGCGCGGAGTTCGACGTGGACTTCGGCGTCGACCAGTGGCACGGCACCAACGCGTTCATTCGCGACGGCGACCGGATCTTCCGCACCTATTTCATCGACAACCGGGGCGACGAGGCGTTCGTCAACACGTGGAACTTCCTGGACATGACCGCGCTCGGCCGGCAGGAGACCTGGGAGGATTCCCCGCCGGGATACCCGCAGACCAAGGCCTACGAGTGGTGGTCCTGGCACGACACCTACCCCGAGCATGAGCCCTCGCGGTGGTTCGGCGATCCGGACCCCGACAATCCGCGCGATCCACGCCCGCCACGTGACGGCTGCGCCTGCGGCAGTAACTGACCCACCCCGGGCAGACCCGCGACAGCCATTGGAGAAGATGGGCGGGTGACGTCATCCCCGCTGACCATTCCCGCCCTCCTGCGGCGCAGTGTCGCCGAATTCGGCGAGTCCGTCTACCTGGTCACCCCGGCCGACCGGCTCACCTTCCGCGAGGCCGAGCAACGATCCGCACGCCTGGCGCGGTGGCTGCTGCACCAAGGGGTCGGCAAGGGTAGCCGCGTGGGCCTGTTCTTCCCCAACGGCGCCGAGTGGGTGACGTGGTGGCTCGCGGTGTCGAGGATCGGGGCGGTGGCGGTGCCGCTGAGCACGCTGTACACCCCCGCCGAGATCGCAAAGGTGTTGCGCCTGGCTGATATCGGTCTGCTCATCGCCCCCGCCGCGGTGCTGAACATCGATGTCGCCGACCGGCTGGAAGCAGCGCTGCCCGAACTGGCAGACCACTCCACGAGCCGGCTGGCCCTGCGCGCCGCCCCGTACCTGCGCCGCATCGCGCTGATCGGTACCGCCAACCGGCCGTGGGCATCACCCGGGTGTGACGAGGCCGCCGACGTCGTACCGGTCGGGGTTCTCGATGCCGCGGAGGCCGAGGTCTCCCCCGCCGACCTCGCCATCATGGTGCACACGTCGGGATCCACCGCAGATCCCAAAGGGGTCCTGCACACCCACGGGACCCTGGTGCGTCAAACCTCGACGTGGCCGGCGGCCATCCGGGCGATCACCCGAACACAAGACCAGTCCCGCATCCTGTGCGCCATGCCGTTCTTCTGGATCGGCGGACTGCTCGCCGTCACCGGCGCCCTGCACGAACCGGTCACCCTGGTGGTGATGCCGAAACTCGACCCGGAGACCGCTCTGGATCTTGCCGAGCGGGAACGGATCACCGGCATCGTGGGCTGGCCGGCATTCACCCAGCGGCTGCGTGAGCACCCGTCGTTCACCGACCGCGACCTGAGCAGTGCACCGATGCTGCGCGACGGCCCACTCGACATCGCCATGACCGACGTGCCCGACGGATTTCCGGTGCACCGCACCATGTCCGAGACGGCGGGCGGGTTCGCCTTCACCGACATGGCCATCGTCGACGAAGACGGGTCCCCGGTCGCATCCGGGGAGACCGGCGAACTGCTGGTCCGAGGTATCGGGGTGATGGCCGGGTACAACAAGCGCGAACGGTCGGACACCTTCGACACCGACGGCTGGTACCACACCGGCGACAAGGTGTACCGGCGCGACGGCGACCCCCGACTGTTCTACGTCGGACGCACCACCGATCTGATCAAGGCCGCCGGGGCCAACGTCTCACCGTTGGAGGTCGAGGCCGTCATCGCCGAGTCTGCCGGCGTGGCGCAGTGTGTGGTCGTCGGCACCGACGACCCGCAGCGCGGGGAGGAGGTCTGCGCGGTCGTGGTGCCGACCACGGACCTCGATCTGGCGGACCTGGCCACCTATGCTCGCGAACAATTGTCCGCCTACAAGGTGCCTACCCGCTGGGCGCTGACCGAGAGCGAACGGATCCCCACCCTGTCCAGCGGAAAATTCGACCGGAAAACCTTGCGACAGTTGATCATCGACGAGGAAATCGCGACGATCCGCCTTCAGCCGCCGGGCCGGACCGCGAGCTGATCATGCCGCGCTGAACCGGACTGGCATCGAGTGGATACCGTTCATCAGATTCGAACGCACCCGCTCCACCGGCCCGATGACCTCAAGATCCTTCATCCGGTACAGGATCTCGGGAAAAATGGCTGCCGCCTCCACCCTGGCCAGGTTCGCGCCGAGGCAGAAATGCGTCCCACCGCCACCGAAGGCCAGGTGTGGATTCGGGTTTCGGCCGATGTCGAATCGGTCGGGATCGACGAACTGCGTCTCGTCGCGATTGGCCGACGGGAAGAACATCGCCACACGCTCCCCTTCGGCGATGCGAACACCGTGCAGTTCAGTGTCTTTCGTTGCCGTACGGGTGAAAGCGGTCACCGGACTGACATACCGGAGCATCTCCTCGACCGCCGTGGACAGCAGCCCGGGGTCGGCCGCCAGTCGAGCGAGTTCGTCCGGGTGCTCCAGTAGAGCCAAGGTGCCCGCCGACACCAGGTTTCGGGTGGTGTCTCCCCCGGCATTGAGCATCAACAGGAAGAACATGTTGAACTCGAGGTCAGTGAGGTGCCGACCGTCCACCTCGGCATCGAGCAGCGCGGTCGCGATGTCATCGCCCGGTTCTGCACGCTTGCGTTGCGCCAGTGCCGACGCGTACTCGAACATCTCGATCTGCGCCTGCATCACCGTGTCCGTCGCTTCGCCCACGTGCTCCGAGTTCATGACCTCGGTGAGGTGATACAGGCGGCGACCGTCCTCGTGAGAGATGCCCAGCAGTTCGGCGATCACATACGACGGCAACGCGCCGGCGATGTCGGACACGAATTCACACTCGCCCCGGGCCAGCACCCCGTCGACGATCTCGGTTGCCAGGCAGCCCAGCCGCTCACGCAGCTTGGCCACATGTCGTGGGGTGAAACCCTTGCTGACGAGCGTCCGCAGTGCGCTGTGCCGCGGCGGATCCATGGTCAGCATCATGAGGTCGAGATGATACGAATTCTCCGGTAGCGGAACGTCGAAGAGCACTCCGGTCCGATGCGATGACCACGTCGCGCTGTCCCGCGACACCGCGTGCACCTCGTCGTATCCGGTGAGTGCCCAGAAGCCTGCCCCGTCCGAGTACGGATGCCAGGCGACCGGTGCCCGGCGCCGAAGTTCCCGGAATGCCGCGAACGGCACACCCGCCTCGTAGACCGCCGGATCGGTCAGGTCGACACCGCTGATGCTGACCGCATCGTCGAGCATGCCGTGACGGTAGTGCACCGACGTGCCCGCAGGGTCAGAATCGGTCGATCAGCTCGCGAAATCCGGCTGCGGGCTGCACCAGCGCGCCCGCGTCGCGGACCCTCGAGGCCAGCCCGCCATCCGATGTCACCACGGTGATCTCGCCGGGTCGCGAATCCGCCTGAACCAACCGCACGATCTCGTCGTCCGCCGAGTTCGCGTGCGCCCGTGGAGCGTGCGTCACCTCGACGACCGCCGACTCGATCGTCGACGCCGACGGCCCCTCGAACACCACCGTCACAGGCAGGTTCTCGGCCGAAGCCCAGCGCTCGAGCTGCTCCACCAGACCGGCCATCGCACCGTGGCGATCCTTCCACCAACCGTCTGGCTTGGACCCGATCACGTTCATCGCATCCACGATCCACCGCACCCAACCGACCGTACGGGCACACCGCATGCAGAACCTGCCGAATCGGAGTTGACTGGAACGTCTCACCGGGCGCGGGCACGGAGGAAGGGGCACCGGACATGGTCGTCGAATCAAGTGGTGCATCCACGGAGCCGACGAAAGCCAGGCATATCCGGTTGACGTCGCACAGTGCTGTCGCAGGTACCCCGACCATTCACTGGGGTGCGCCGACCGCCGCGGAGCGTGGTCCGGTGATCGGTACCACCACCACCCGCGCGCACCGCAACGTGATCGGCACCCACAGTGGCTCCTACAGCGTGTACCGGGCTCTGGCCGTCGCCGCCGGCGCCCTCTCCCCGGAGCACCGTGCCGATCTCACCAATACCTCTCCCACCGATGCGATCGGGCCGTACCCCCAGTGGAGCCACCCCGAGACGATCGTCAGCCTGGACCCATGGGGCGCGATGGTCGCCGACGCGTTCGCCGCTGAACTGGGCGCAGGCTATGACATCCGGCCGACCGTCGCGGTGACCAAGGCCCATGTGATGGTGCCGGAGGTCGCCACCGCCATCGCCGCAGGCCGACTGCATCCCGACGGCCAGATACTCCTGGAAAACGGTGCGGCCCTGGTGACGAAGGCAGCTATCGAGCCGGTGTGGTTCCTGCCCGGTGTCGCTGCCAGGTTCGGCTGCACCGAGACCGCCCTGCGCCGGGTGCTGTTCGAGGAGACCGGGGGCATGTACCCCGAACTCGTGACCCGCGGCGACCTCGAGGTGTTCCTGCCGCCGATCGGCGGTCAGACCGTGTACATCTTCGGGGCCCCATACGATTTGGCCGATCCGACCGTGGAGCTGACTGCCCGGGTGCACGACGAGTGCAACGGTTCGGACGTCTTCGGCTCCGACATCTGCACGTGCCGGCCCTATCTCACGCACGCCATCGAGGAATGTATCGCCGGCGCCCAGCGTGGCGGGGTCGGGTTGGTCGCCTATTCCCGCAAGGAGGGCCGCGCACTCGGTGAGGTGACGAAATTCCTGGTCTACAACGCACGCAAGCGCCAGGACGGCGGCGACACCGCCGACCAGTACTTCGCCCGCACCGAATGCGTAGCGGGGGTGCAGGATATGCGGTTCCAGGAGCTCATGCCCGACGTCCTGCACTGGCTGGGAATCCGCAAGATCCACCGCCTGGTGTCGATGAGCAACATGAAATACGACGCCATCACCGGTTCCGGGATCGAGGTTGGCGAGCGTGTCAACATCCCCGACGATCTGATCCCGGCCGACGCCCGGGTGGAGATCGACGCCAAGATGGCCGCCGGATACTTCACCCCCGGCCCGGTACCCGGCGCCGACGAACTCAAGATCGCCAAAGGCCGCGGACTCACGCCATGACCACGACCCCGGACGGCGCAGCCGCAGTCGCCACGCTGCGCACGACCACCGCGATCCGCGAACGGGCACAGCACCTTCTGCAGCGGGCCCGGGTCGGCAACTCCGCCTGGTTCCTGGTGGATGACGATGCTCTGAACCGGGCAGCCGCCGAGGTCGCGGACGTCACCCGCAGCCGCTACCCGACACTCGCCATCCCTTACCACGGCAGGTGGCGACATTTCGAGGCCGGAGGGGTGGATCGCCGGTCCGAGTTGGACTCGCGCACAGCCGGTTCGGATGACGCGTCGCGTGCTCGATCGATGATCGACCTGGCGGTGGTGAGCGTGTTGCTCGACGCCGGCGCCGGACCTGATTGGCACTACACCGAACCCGGTACCGGCCTTCGTCTGAACCGCTCCGAGGGGCTGGGGGTCGCGAGCTGGCACGCCTTCTGTGGTGGCTTGTTCTCCAGCGACGGAGACGATCCGCTGCGGGCAGATGCCGACGCACTGCGAGGCCTCGAGGACGAAAGCCTGGCGGCCGCATTTCAGTCGGACCTCGGAAATCCGTTGCTCGGCCTCACTGGTCGGGTGCAGCTGCTGCGCCGCCTGGGCACCCAATTGGCCGCTCGCCCTGATGTATTCGGACCGGACGGCCGTCCCGGCGGATTGTTCGACATGATGACCGGCCCGACGGTCACGGCCCACGACCTACTCTCGACGGTCTTGGACGCACTGTCGGGAGTGTGGCTCACCGACAACACCATCGGCGGTCAACCACTCGGTGACTGCTGGCGGCATCAGGCGGCGCCGGGCCCCGGTCTGTCACGCGGCTGGATGCCGTTTCACAAACTGTCCCAGTGGCTGACCTACTCCCTGCTGGAACCGTTCGAACGGGCCGGCGTCGCCGTCACCGAACTCGATGCCCTCACCGGCCTGCCCGAGTACCGGAACGGCGGTCTGCTGCTGGATACCGGAGTGCTGCGGCTACGTGATGCCGCGCTCGCCGAGAAGGACTGGGCGGTGGACGACGAACTCGTCGTCGAATGGCGGGCACTGACCGTCGCGCTGCTCGATGAGCTCGCACCGCTCATCCGTGACCATCTCGGCGCCCCACGGCTGCCGCTGGCGTGTGTGCTGGAGGGCGGAACCTGGGCGACGGGCCGAGCACTGGCTGCACGCCTGCGCGACGGCGCACCGCCGTTGTCCATCATCAGTGACGGCACGGTCTTCTAAGGAGTGACGACATGGGCAACCTGCACGTCATCGATCATCCGCTGGTGCAACACAAGCTGACCCTGATGCGGCAGAAGGACGTGTCCACCAAAGGATTTCGCCAGTTGCTGAACGAGATCTCGATGCTGATGAGCTACGAGGTGCTGCGTGACATCCCGGTTCACGACATCGACATCGAGACGCCCCTGGAATCCACGACAGGAGCCGTGATCGACGGCAAGAAACTGGTATTCGTGTCCATTCTGCGGGCCGGAAGCGGCATCCTGGACGGCATGCTCAGCGTGATGCCCAACGCCCGCGTCGGCCATATCGGCCTCTACCGGGATCCCAAGACCCGCGTGGCCGTGGAGTATTACTTCAAGCTGCCCGGTGATCTGCAGGAACGCGACGTGGTGGTCGTCGATCCGATGCTGGCCACGGGCAATTCGGCGGTCGCGGCGATCGACCGCATCAAGGAATACGGGCCCAAATCCATCAAGTTCGTCTGTCTGCTGACCTGTCCGGAAGGCGTCGCCACGATGCACCAGGCACATCCGGACGTGCCCATCTACGCCGCGGCACTGGACCGGGAACTCGACGAGCAGGGCTACATCGTCCCCGGCGTCGGCGACGCGGGTGACCGCATCTTCGGAACCAAGTGATCGCACATCGCTGGGGCCTCGGCGCCTTCATCGCCGTCGAGGCCGTCTATCTGCTGATCTCGGCCGCGTTCGGTATCTTCGCGCCCCCGGGCCCGCCGCCGCCCTGGTTGATCACCCTGGCGATCGGGGTACCGACACTCGTCGCCGCGACTCTCGCCGTTGCCATCGCGAAATGGCGCGGCAACGGCCCCCGCATCGACTTTCGATGGCATTGGTCCTGGCGTGCCGCCGGTCTCGGGTTGGCGTTCGGCATCGGCGGCCTGTTCGTCACACTGCCCGCCGCGTTGCTGTACCAGGCGATCGTCGGACCTGACGCGACCTCCGCGGTCGGCGGCGTGTACGAGGGCGTTCGGACCGGCTGGCCGCTGGCGGTGGCCGTCCTGATCCTGGTCGCCTTCATCGCACCGATCTGCGAAGAGGTGGTGTACCGCGGACTGCTGTGGGGTGCGCTCGAGCAACGTTGGGGACGCATCGTCGCGGTAATCGCGTCCACCCTGGTGTTCGCGCTGGCCCACCTGGAACCCGAACGGGTCCCGCTGCTGCTCGTGGTCGCCATCCCAATTGCGTTGGCGCGGCTCTACTCCGGAAGCTTGTGGGGCGGCATCATCGCGCACCAGGTGACCAACCTGCTGCCGGGGCTCGTGATGATGTTCGGACTGCTGGGGATGATGCCGGACCGCTGAGGTACTACCTCTTGCGGTCGCGCACCTTGTACGTCGAGGGCCACGACATGCGGGATTCATCGCCCACCAACGGCGTCGCCGATCCACCGACCCGGACGTCGTAGGCTTCCTGCCCGGCGCCGACCTCGCGATTGGCGTGCTCCTGAGCCAGGTAGTAGAGCTGGTCGATCTCGGCCTCGGAGAACGCCACGAAGGTGGTTTTGCGCACGATGTCGTTCATTCCCGCCGTCATCCGGTCGGGCAGGACCCGCGAGGCCAGTGCCGCCAGCCCGAGCAGCGTGAACGGGATGACCCAGTAGCAGATGAACGACAGCGGTGTCCTGGTGTCCAGGATCGTTGCGTCGCCCTGCACGATCGGCGGGATCGACGAGGACACCGTCATTCCGGCGAACGCACCCACCCAGATCCAGGTCAGGATCTTCACGATCTGTTGGAACAGATCGCTTTCCACGACTCCAGGGGGTTGACCTGCCGCCGCGAATTCCAGTACGAACGGCTTGCCGATGAGCAGTCCGATCAGCGCCACCAGGAAGATCCCCGCATTGCTGAGTGGCTGCATCCAGCGCTCCATGACGTCCTGGCTCAGCACCAGGGTCAAGATCGTCAACACGACGAAGGTGGCAAGTGCACCGATCTCCAGGGTCCGCCCAGGTGCCCCGGAGACCCGGCTGATCGTGAATGTCGCGATGGCAGCGGCCAGCGCCACCAGCACGGCGACCAGAAACGGCACGTTGCCGACGAGAACCCAATAGATGATCCACGGCGCGAAGCCAAACAGGATGCCCACGAGCGCCTAGTCTAGGGGCTTACCGTTGCTCCGACGGCAACTACCCACCGCTCGACTGCTCGTCACTCGGCCGGGTATTGCGGCGCCACTCGGAGATCTTGCGGCCCATCGAGTCTGCCGCGCTCGTCGCGGCCTGCCCCACTCCGTCGACCACGCCGCCCAAGCCGTCCCGGATGCCCCGGATCAGCGGGTCGTTGGACTGGTCGAAACCGTCCTTGTAATGGCGTGCCGCCGCGCTGACGTCATCAGCCCAACTCGCGTTCCCATCCTCGGACCGCAGCGGATAGTTGCCTGCCATGATCGCGCCGTATCCGCCGGTATCGACCCACTTGGTCAGTGCCGCCGCCCGGAGCACCGAGAACGGATGCGTCTGCATCTCCAGGTTGAGCAGTTTGAGCACCCCGTCGCGCATGTCGCCGGTCGCGTCATAGTCACGGGCCTGGGCGAGGAACGCCTGCGAGTCGAGCTTGTCGAGGTGCCGGCCGGCCGCCAGCTTCAACTCGACCCGAATCGCCATGTCGAAGTCCTGTCCGCACAGCAGGCCGGCACGGTCCCCCGAAAGTTCGGATTTGCGTTGCCATTCCTGCAAGGCCGCGACGATCGCCCGCAGCGCCCAGCCACCGATCGGGATGAAGCCGAACGACGAGGCCAACCGCAGCAGGTGATGGAGCATCGTGCGGTAGACGGCATGGCCGCTGAGCGCATGCCCGAGCTCGTGACCGATCACGAAACGCATCTCGTCATGTGTCATCAGCTCGTACATGCCCGAGGTGATGACGATGAACGGGTCCTCCATGCCGATGCAGTACGCATTGGCTTCGGGCGACTGGATGATGAACATCTCCGGGCGTACCGGAGCATCGAGCACCTGCACGCACTCGTCGAGCAACGCGTCGAGGTCGGCGAACTGCCGCGGACCTACCCGAGCCGAACTGGCCAGGTACAGCAGCCGGTGCTTGCGTTCGCGCAACATCCCCGACAGCACCTTGAGGACCTGATCGAATCCCTTGAGCCGACGCAGGGCGGTCAGCGCGGTCCGGTCCGCTGGATGCTCCCAGGCACGGGAACTGATACCGGGAAATACGGTCCGCGTGGTCGCAGGTGTCTGGTCAGTCAATGCTGTGCGCCTTCCTCGTCGTCAGCTCAGAGCCTACGGAGGGTTGAGCCGCCTCGGACGCACAAGATCTCAGGTGTCAGGCGATGATGCGGACCAGATAGGGCGTCATCCCCTGCGCGCGCACCGGCGTGACCGCTACGGCGGGCTCGGTGCCCTGGATCATCTGGTTGTTGCCGAGATAGAGCGCCACACTCTGGGTGCCCTCAGGACCGTAGAAGATCAGGTCACCGGGCAATGCCTGCGCCGGAAGCACCTTCTGCCCGACCTTGTACTGCTCGCCGGATGACCGCGGCATCTTCACCCCGACTCCGCCGAAAGCGTACACGATCAGACCGGAGGCATCGAACCCGACCACATTTGCCGACGGGTCGGGCGCCAAGCCGAGACCCGGGGTCAGAACCGGAGCGACGGGAGCGGTCACCACGGGCGTCGACAGGCCCGGTGTCAGACCGCCGCCCGCAAGCGGCGGGGTGGCAGGAGCCAGGCCCGCGGCGGGCAGGGAGCGGGCGACACCACGGGTCGGCCCGTTCACATCGCCACCGCCGTAGCTGAAGGGCACACCGCGCTGTGACATCGCGCGGGCGATCACCAGATCGACATAGCGTTGGTTGCCGGTCGGGCGTTCGATCGGCGCGGCGCCGGCCAGTCCGGGAGCCGCTACCAGGAATGCCAGACCGAACAGCAGGGCAAAGGTACGTCTCATCGAACATCAACTCTCTCGACCACCGGAAGGCGACGCCGGCCGCTGGTCGCTGTCAGCCGGGTCAACCATTTGTACCGCTCGATGATCGGTTTGCCCAATTAGATTGGGGCACAGACTCGATCAGATGCAGGACCGTGACCCAACAGTTACCGGAACGGCCTTGGGCAGCCGTTGTGCAGGTGGCCTCGGCACCGCCTCGTGCGCCGCGCGCCGGGGTGACTGCCCTCCCGCTCGGCAAAGTATCGGTGGGAGATCCGGTTTGACTTCGTCCGGGGCGAAAAACGTTGTGGGGCAGGCTGGCCGAGAGGGCTCACCACGTTTGCGGATGACCTGACACCATGGTGGCATGCATTCCGACGCGCATCCTCAATCCTGGTCTTCCCGGCTCTGGGAACCGATCGAGCCGACATTCACCGCGATCCTCGCTCACCCGTTCCTGACCGGCCTGACCGACGGCAGCCTGGACGACGCGGCGTTCGCCCACTACGTGGCACAGGACGTCCACTATCTGCGCGACTATGCCCGCGCGTTGGCCATCGTCGCCGCCAAAGCCCCCACGCTGGCGGAGACCGCGATGTTCTCCCGGCACGCCGCCGAGGTCTTCGATGTCGAGTTGGGCCTACACAGCGAGCTGCTTCCCGAACTGGGCCTGGACATCGAGGCGTTGAACGCGACGCCGATCGCCCCGACCACACGCGCCTACACGAGTTATCTGCTGGCCGCTGCCTACAGCGGCACTTTCGCCGAGGGGTTGGCGGCGGTCCTGCCCTGTTACTGGATCTACGCCCGGGTCGGGGCGGCGTTGCTGGAACGCGGTTCGCCCGATCGGCGCTATCAGCGTTGGATCGACAGCTACGGGGGCGACGAGTTCGCCGCCACGGTTGCCGAGGTGCTCGAGCTGACCGATCGGCTGGAACCGACACTGGGCGGGGCGGACGAAGCCGCCGCACGAGCCCATTTCGAGGTCACCGCGAAATACGAATGGATGTTCTTCGACGCGGCATATCGCCGCGAGCAGTGGCCGATCTGAGCGCCGGCCGGTTCCTCACCGGCGCGGGGCGCGCCGGTGAGGAGTGGTGACGACGATCAGAGTGCGGCCAGCGCGGCGTCGTAGTCGGGTTCCTGAACGATCTCGGGCACCAGCTCGGTGTAGGCCACCTTGCCGTCGGCGCCGATGACGACGACGGCACGTCCCAGCAGACCGGCCATCGGGCCGTCGGACATGGTGACTCCGTAATCCTCACCGAAGCTGTCCCGGAAAGCCGACGCGGTGATGACGTTCTCGATGCCCTCGGCTCCGCAGAAACGGCTCAGCGCGAACGGGAGGTCCTTCGAGACGCACAAGACCGTGGCACCGGCGGCAGCGGCCCGTTCGTTGAAGGTGCGCACGCTGGCGGCGCAAATCCCGGTGTCCACCGACGGGAAGATGTTCAGCAGCACCGACTTGCCCGCGAACTGGTCGTTGGTGACGGCGCCGAGATCGGTACCGGTGACCGAGAAGCTCGGGGCGGAGCTACCGACTGCCGGCAGGTCGCCGACCGTGTTGATGGGGTTTCCTTTGAAGGTGATCTGTGCCATGGGGCACAGTCTGTCAAAACCGGATGCGGCGCGGGCGGGCCGGGGTGCGACGATGGTGGTGATGATCGATCTGCCCGAGCCGGTGCGCGCGATGGGCAGGCGGGGACCTCACTGGCAATCATGGGTCGATGGCCTGCCACGACTGATCCGGGCCCAGTTCGACGAATGGGGCCTGCACGCCGACGGGCCCGCCGATCACGGCTACTGCTCGATCGTCCTACCGGTACGCACCGACGAGGGTGTGCCCGCAGTCCTCAAGGCCGCGTTCCCGGATGACGAGTCCGAACACGAACACCTCGCGTTACGACGATGGGCGGGAGCCGGAGCGGTCCGGTTACTGCGGGCCGATCCGCACCGGCGGACGATGCTGCTGGAGCGTTTGCACCACCGAAATCTCAATGAGCTCTGGGATATTGAGGCGTGTGAGGTCGTCGCCGGGATCTACGACCGGATCCATGTACCGGCTCTGCCGCAGCTGCGGTCGCTGGCCGACTACACGTCCCGGTCGACAGCTGACCTGGCACGTCTCCCCCGCAACGCCCCGGTTCCACGACGACTCGTGGAACAGGCGATCACCCTCGGCAAGGAGCTGGCCGCGGATCCCGTGGCCACCGGCACCCTGATCCACGGTGATCTGCACTACGAGAACGTCCTGGCCGCCGACCGCGCGCCATGGCTGGTGATCGATCCCAAGCCGATGAACGGCGATCCGCACTACGAGATCGCGCCGATGCTGTGGAACCGGTGGGACGAGCTGGCGGGTTACGTTCGCGACGGGGTCCGGCGCAGGCTGTCGGCCCTGGTCGACGCCGCCGGCCTGGATGCCGACCGGGCCCGGGCCTGGGTCATCGTGCGGGTGATGCAGAACGCAATGTGGGAGCTGACCGAAACACCGGAACCCGACATCGACGAGCTGACGCGATGCGTGGCGATCGCCAAGGCCGTTCAGGACTGACGTTCAGGGCTGAGTCGTCAGATCACCTTGTACGTGAGGTCATAGAGTGCGCCCGCGCCGCTGAACTGCTGGGTGAGCTCGCCCCGACCCAACTCGTCTGAGCGGATGAATATCGAGCCCACGTCCTGCATCTCGTCGGTACGCACGTCCACCTCCCTCAACACGATCTCCAACTGGCCGTCGAACGGCAGCAGTCGGTCCAGATCCACCACATCCCCCTGGCACATCGACACAGCCTTGAACTGAAACCCGTCAGCCCTGCTGATACTGAGCTCGTCGGTCCCCGCGGAGTCCTGGGTCCGTACGGCCCGGAGTTCCGACAGCTTGGCGAACAACGACATGGCATCCTCCGTTGGATCTTCCCGCCAGCGGTAGCTGACCACGTCGATTCTCGAGTCGCCGCCACGCCGCACACATGCGTAGTGCGCTACTTGAATCTGTTCGGCGGAGGTTGCTGATCCCAGACCTGCGGCAAACCACCCGGGGTGACATCAGAGCAGTTCACGATGCGGAGATGGCACTCTGAAGGCGCTCGCGCCACCACGCCAGCCGGGCCGGGTCGGTGACCGCGTACCGCTCGAGTCGGTCGGGCTGCGGCGCGGGCGGCATCGGCGCCACCGGCAGGTAGCCATCGACAGTGACCAGAGATCGCGAATCCGCGACGACATCGCCGGCGAGGAATCCCCTGGTTCCCAATTCACACGCGAACGCCAACTCGGGTAACGCCCCCGCCAGCGCGAGCCCCGCCCCGAGTCCGATCGTCGTCTCGAGCGTCGAGGTGACCACACACGGCAACCCGCACGACTCGGCAACCCGCAACGCGCGCCTGGCCCCACCCAGCGGACCGGTGGCGAGCACGGCGATGTCGGCGGCCTCGCCGAGGAGTAGGCCCATCGGATCGTCGGATTCGCGGAGCGACTCGCCGACCGCGACAGGCACCTCGACCCTTCTCCTGACCTGCGCCAACTCGTCGACCGTAGGGCACGGCTGGGTGACGAACTCCAATCCACCGGCCACCCGATCGAGTGCACCGATCGAGGCGACCGCGGTGTCCGGATCCCACCGGCCCTTGGCGTCGCACCGCAGGACACCGCCCGCCCCGAGCCCGTCGCGCACGGCACGGACCCGCTCAAGGTCCTCGGCCAATCCCCCGACACCCACTTCGACCGCCGCGGTCCGACAACCCGATGCGGCAGCAATCTCACGCGCCCGTACGGCGTCCACGGCAGGAATCGTGATCGCGATGGGAACTCGGCCACGCACCGGATCGGGCCAGCCGACGGTTCCCGGCTCGGTGGCTGACGTGAGCCAGCGGCCCAGCGCGGTCTCGTGCGGCAGCGGGCTGAACTCCCCCCACCCCTGCGGGCCTTCGATCAGTATTCCCTCGCGAACGGTGAGCCCACCGACCGGCTCGATGGTCGGGATGGCGAAAACCGGCGCACGGTCGAAGTCGATGAGGGTCTGCACAACCACGTGACGCTAGCGGACCGAACCGGGCGTGGGCAGACAACCCGCGGCTTAGACTGCGCCCGTAGGTCCGAAAGAGGTGCAGCTCATGAGGAGACAACCAATGACGAGCGCAGTGTGGCGCGGGGTGTTCACCGTGGTGTCGGCCGCGGTGCTGTCGGCCGGGTCGATGGCGGTGGCCACGATCGTGACGCCGGCCCCGAGCTCGGCCTGCCCGCCCGGGGAAACCGGCGTCACCAACGGTTGTTCGCCTTTCTGCATACCGGGCCGACAGCTCGACACCGCGACCGGGCTGTGCCTGCCGGTGCCGCCCTCACCGCCGGCACCGAATGGCGTTGCGACACCGCTTTTCTAAGCCGATACTCTGGGCGACATGGCGCAGGTACTGACGGTCAACGTGGCCCATCCACGACCCAACACGGCCGAGGGCCGCGCAGTCACCGGCATCGACAAGCGTCCGGTCGACGGGGCGGTCGCGGTACGCGCGCCCGGCCCGATGCACGGCGGACTCGGCAGCGGGCTCGTCGGCGACACGATCGGCGACCAACAGTTCCACGGCGGCGACGATCAGGCGGTGTACGCCTACGCCCGCGAGGACCTCGACAGCTGGCAGACCGACCTGGACCGGGAGATCGCCAACGGTGTGTTCGGCGAGAACCTGACGACCGCGGGCGTCGATGTCACCAACGCCGTCATCGGTGAAAGGTGGCGGGTCGGTTCTCACGGGCTCGAGCTCGAGGTGTCCCGGCCCCGCATCCCCTGCCGGACGTTCGCAAACTGGCTGCAGATCAACGGATGGGTGAAAACCTTTACCAGGACGGCGATCCCGGGTGCGTATCTGCGGCTGGTCACGCCTGGACCGGTATCTGCCGGCGACGAGATCGTGGTGACCGATCGGCCCGACCATGACATCACCGTCGGCTTCGTGTTCCGGGCACTGACCCTGGAGCCACAGCATCTGCCCGCGATCCTGCAGGCTCCTGCCCTGCCGGAACCCCTGCGGGAACTCGCCGAACGCCGCACCGCCTCCAGCTGATCGGCCGGGGTCTGCCTGTGGGGCAGGCTATTCCGGCCACTTGTTGGCGAGGATCACCTCGACGAAGTCTTCCCGCACGAAAGTGTCGTCGAAGTGGGCCAGCACGTCGGCGTTGACGGTGCCGAAGGTCGACCCGGGACGCTGCTGTACCCCGTCGGTGAATGCCTGCAGGATGCGGTTCTTGAAGTCGGGCCGCGGATGCGCCGCGGTGACGGCACTCAGATCGTCCGGTGTCAGGTTGTCGAGGCCGATCCCGAGCACATCGGTTTCGACGCCGGCGGTCACCAGGGCGATCTCAGGCTCGAGGAACTCGGGCACCCCCGGCGTGGTGTGCAGCGCGATGCCCAGCCACACCTTGCGCGCGGCGGCCTCGTCGACCCCGCGCTGCAACAGGAAGTCCCGTGCGGCGTTGGCGCCGTCGACCTCGAAGCGCAATTGTGATGACGTGCGGTAGCCGTCGGTCAACCCGATGTCGTGGAACATCGCGCCGACGTACAGCAGCTCAAGGTCTGGCTGCAGGCCTCTGCGCAGGCCTTGCAGCGCGCCGAAGTAGAACACCCGGCGGGAGTGATGGAACAGCAGGTCGTCTTCGACATCGCGGATGTACTCGGTGGCCTCGCGCACCAACGCGGTATCCGGCAGTTCGATCCCGGCGATGTTGCCGGTCAATGATGTGGTCATGGGTGTCTCCTTCAGACTCGAATCAATGGGTGGGCGGGTTCAGGTGATAGCGGGTCACGATGTCGTCGAACCATTCCGGCACCCCGTAGGTGAGGCCGTACCGGTTCGAGAGTTCGATGAACTCGGCGGTGGTGTGCAGGGGTGGGCTGTCCGGCCCGGGTTCACCGGCTGCGGTCAGTAGCTCACCGAGTTCGCGGAAGTAGTTCTCGAAACCGTTTCCCGGCGTGATGACTTCGATGATGCGACCAGGCGTCGAACCCGCGTTCCACATGGCGTGCATCTGCCCGCGCGGCTTCGTGATGTAACCGCCCGGTCCCAGAACCACTTCACTGTCATCCGAACGGAACCCGATCTCACCGGACAACACGATCGAGTGTTCGTCCTCGTTGGTGTGGCGGTGCGCCGCGGTGATCATGCCGACCGCGAAGGGATGCTCGACAATCGAGACCAGGCCCCCGGTGGTACGGCCGGTGAGCTTGAAAACCGCGCCGAAGCCAGGGATTTCAGCCGTATCCCCGGCCCCGGGCTGGACCACTGTGACGGTTGCACCTGCGGTGGATGACATGTGAACCTCCTTGTCGGCGTGCAACCAGTCTGCGCCGCGGCCCAGTTCCCCGAACATGTCCGATCCGCCATCTTTCCCACAAAAAGCGACACAATGGCTACATGGCACAGGTTGGGGAGCCACGGGAGATCGTGATCGCCGTCTTCGACGGGATGAAACTGCTGGATGCCGCCGGGCCCGCCGAAGTCTTCGCCGAGGCCAACCGGTTCGGCGCCGACTACCGACTGCGGTTCGCCTCGGTCGACGGCGCCGACGTCCTCACCTCGATCGGCACGAGATTCGCGGTGACCGATCGAATCGCGGAGATCGACCGCGTGGACACCGTATTGGTCTCCGGCGGAGACAATCTCGTGGGCCGGCCGATCGATCCGAACCTGGTGGCAGCACTGCGAGAGGTGCCCACTCGAGCCCGGCGGCTCGCGTCGATCTGCACCGGGTCCTTCATCCTCGCCGAGGCCGGCCTGCTCGACGGCCGCCGGGCCACCACGCACTGGCGGCACGCACGGCTGCTGGCGCGTGCCTATCCCACGATCTCGGTCGAACCCGACGCCATCTTTGTCCGGGACGGGGCCGTCTACACGTCGGCGGGCGTATCGGCGGGCATCGATCTGGCCTTGGCGCTGGTGGAGTCGGACTACGGTGCCGAACTGGTGCGCGACGTCGCCCGGTCACTGGTCGTGTATCTCAAGCGAGCCGGCGGCCAGTCACAGTTCTCGACGCTGGTCGAGTCCGACGCGCCGGCAGAGTCGGCGCTGCGACAGGTCACCGATGCGATCGCGGCCGACCCGACGGCCGACCACAGCGTGAAAAGCCTTGCGGCACTGGCTTCGTTGAGTACCCGACAGCTGACCCGGCTGTTTCAAGCCGAGCTGGGCACCACACCGGCGCGCTACGTCGAAACTGTGCGGATCGATGTCGCCCGAGCAGCCCTCGACGCGGGACGACAGGTGGGAGAAACCGCCCGCCTGGCCGGTTTCGGGAGCGCCGAGACCCTACGACGAGTGTTCGTCAACCACCTCGGGGTGTCACCACGGGCTTACCGCGACCGCTTCCGCACCACCTCCCGCGGCTGAGCTCCACGCTCAGACCCAGCGCGGAAGTTCCTTGCCGATCAGCGGCGCGATCTTGTCCGCCATGTAGGCGTGGCCGGCGTCGGTCGGGTGGATGCCGTCCGCCCCGATCAGCTCCGGGTTGTCGAAGAACCAGCGCTCGGCGATCGGATCGACGAACATGGCCCCCACCTGCCGGGCCTGATCGCGCAAGATGTCGCGGACGCCGAGCAGATTCGGCGGTACATCGGCGTTCACCCATGGCGGCCCGATCACCAGCATCCGGGCGGTGGGAGCGGCCTGCCGCGCCATCGTCAGCGCATCGTGGCTCAACCGCGTCACCGCACCCAGGTCAGCATCCTTGTCGTTACGTGAGCCGAAGAAAACGATCAACGCGTCGTCAGGTTGCACCGCCCGTGGCGTCAGGTCGGCGAAGACGCTGCCACGGTTACCACGCGCCTCATAGCCTGCGCCCCCTTCGGCCACCACATCGGCGTCGACCTGCACACCGCGCTGTGCCAATTTCTGCCAGGCCAGCGGAGCCCAGTTCCTCGGCCCCATGCCACCCTCGGCGGGCATGCCAGTGGTGTAGGAGTCTCCGATCACCGCGATGTGGCTGATCTGGGGATCCAGGCCGGAGGTGACAAAGCGCCGCTGAGGGGCCTGCGCAAACAGCCCCACCAGGAGGGCGAGCGAGACGATGAAAGTGGTCAGACGACTCACTGCAACCTCCACTGCCGGCGAGACTCAATTCGTCCCGGACCGCGATACCGAGACAGCCTAAGGTGTGAACCTGGGCCGTAGATAGGCGGCTGGTGACACAGCGATAACAAGGGCATAACAACCTGTCGCGCAGCGGGTTTGGATGGTTACAACGGTCAGCCCGCGCGGGCTGGAACCTCGTCGGACCGGTCTGCGGACTCCGTGTCGATCCGGTGCAGTTTCGTGTTCGGCGGGTCGACCGGCCGGATGTCGACCATCCGGCGCATCCAGCGCCTGGCAGGCTCCTCCACGAGGTGATACAGCGCGATCGCGCCGATCACCGAGATCGCGAACAGGCCGAGCAGCGTCGCCTTACCCGAGAGCGTGGGTGTCAGGGTCAGCTCGAATTGCCGGGTGGTCCAGATCCAGGCGGTATGGACCAACTCGTGCACCATGTACAGGCCGAACGAGATCTGTCCGCCGTAGACCAGAAGTCGGGTGGACAACAATGCCGGCAGGCTGCCGACGCCGACCGCCAGAGCGACCACCTGCGGGACGAAGAGAATGTCGACCATGCCGCCGGCATCGCCGACGGTGTTCAACGGGTGCTTGTCGAAGAAGTACAGTCCGCCGACGATGGCGGCGCCCAACAGGATCGAGAGATAGCCGGCACCCTTCTGGGTCCGGTCTGTCAGATGAAGCTTGCGCACCGCCGCACATGCCAGTGCGCCGGCGGTGAACTGCATGACGATGCGGGGCAGCCAACTCCACGGGGTGTAGAAGTGGCCGGTGGCCATCAACAGCACGACCGGTGGGACCGCCGCGGCGATGGCCAGTAGGACCAGACTCCGCGCCCGGGTCGCGCGGGCGATCCGGAAGATGACCAGGATCAGCGCACCGAACAGCAGATAGGCCAGCCACTCGGCGCTGATCGACCATGCCGGTCCGTCCCAGCTCGAACCGTCGAAGTAGGGCTCGAACCACAGTTGGACCAGGAACAGCTGCCGCACATAGCTGACGGCGTTGTAACCGCTCGTGTCCTCGGGCGGGATATGCCCGACGTTGAGGGTGAAGATCAGCCACAGCGCGGCCAGATGCAGCGTGACGAGGTACACCGGCCACACCCGCGACAACCGCAACCACAGGAAGTGCAAGGTGGCCCGGGTGGACCAGGTGGGGCCCATCCGGTCGATGTAGTTCCAGGTCAGGACGAATCCGCTGAGGATGAAGAACAGGTCGACGCCCTGGGCGCCGCGGTCCAGTACGGGGGCGAGGGCCTTGGTGACATCGGGTGCTACCTCGTAGAGCAGGGGCCGGAAGTGGAACAGGACCACCCACACGGCTGCAACGATGCGCAGTCCCGTCAGGGCCTTGATCTCTGCGCCGCGCACAACACCCTTTTCCGTATCCACTGGCCTGATTCGTCACGTTCCCGCCGCGGCTGGCCGGGCGGATCGGCCCGCGATTCGCGCAACCGGCAGCTCTCGCAGACTAGCAGCGCGCCTTTGCAGGTCGCGCTTGCCGCGCGGTGTAACCGTGCCGGGTGCCCCGTCGAGGTGCACGAACACCGGCTCGGGTGATCTTGTGCAGCAAAGCATTTGCCGACGTCGCCGCCCCAGCGGATCCTCGTGGCCTGCGCCGACCCGGCGTGTCCGATTCCTGGCAGTCCGCCCGGTACGCCGATAGGCTCGAGTCACGTGATCTCTCGGGGAGGTTTGAGATGACCAGCACGCTCGGCCGCTGCGCCGCAGGCATCGGCGCGGTACTCGCGCCGTTCGGTCTGATGGCAGTGGTTACGGTCGCCGCACCGGCAGTCAGCTGGGCCGACTGTGCGGCCGGAGAATGGTGGGACCCGGTGGCGAATGTGTGCCACCCGCCGGTCGTGCCACTGGGATGTGAGAACGGCGCCTGGTGGGACCCGGTGGCCAACACCTGTCGCCCGCCGGTCGCGCCGCCGCCGCCGATGTGCGACAACGGCTGGTGGTGGGACCCGGTCGGCAATGCCTGCCGGCCGCCGCTGATCCCGCCCGGCTGATCACTGCGCCGCGAGCAGTCAGGGCATCGGGACCGACGATCCGTCGTAATTGCGGGCGTTGTTGTTCAGGGTGTCCATCCACGCGCGCAGCTTGGCGCCGCCGACCAAGGCCGGGATGGTGCCGTTGGCCGGGGTGTCGGGGGCGGCGTCGGTTGGCTGCCACGGCTGGCAACCACTCGTCTTGAACGCCTTGTCGGTCGCCTCGATCGTGATGACCTGCGGCTTCTTCGTGAATGCGTTGTCGATGATGTCGCCGCCGTGCAGATCCGCCATTCGCTTCCAGTAGCAGGTGCCACCCTCGACCGGCCCGGCCGAGGCGTAGTTACCCGGCTGGATATCGGTACCGACCATGAACAGGCCGTCGTGGTCGATCGCCGTTCCGGCCGCGGGGGCAGCTGCGGCCGCCGGGGCCGCGGGGCCGGCCGGCGCCGCGTCGACGGGACCGGGGGGCGGGCCCGGCGCGGGCACGGGCCCCGGCGCGGGACCTGGAGCCGGGACGACCGGATCGGCGCTGGCGATGCCAGTGAACGCCCCGCCTGCAGATACCACCAGGGCGGCAGCGAGGATCACGGCTTTCATCGGCTTCATGAAAACCCAGGGTACCGGCTACAGCGCAGTGGTCTGGTGCCCTTGGGTCGAGGTCTGCTGCGACAAATCCCGTCGGCGTGATCTGTGGCACGCTCGCGGTGTGGAGCCTGCAAGTCCCGATCCCGATGCACCCCACCTGGCCGATGTGGTCCCCTCCGTGCTCGCTGCGATGGGCGCGCCCGGGTTCGACGCGCGGATCGCCTGGCCCGGCCCGATCCGCGGAGCCTGCGTTCTGCTGATCGACGGACTCGGCGCCGAACTGCTCGCCGCCCATGCCGCCGACGCACCCGTACTCACCGCCATGTCAGATGCCGCCAACCGGACCCTGCACGTCGGGTTCCCGTCCACCACGGCAGCGGGGCTGGCGGCGATCGGTACCGGATACCGCTCGGGTGAACACGGATTTGTCGGCTACTCGTTCCGGGTTCCCGAAGCCGGCCCGGAATTCGACGTGATGAACGCGCTGAGGTGGCGCCCGCATCCGTGGGGGCCTGATCTTCGCGACCGCGTGGTGCCCGAGCAGATCCAACCGCTGCCCACCACGTTCGAACGGGCCGGGGCGGCCGGATTTGAGGTCTCGGTCGTGTCCGGCGCCGAGCACGCCGGTTCCGGCCTGACCCGGGCGCTGCTGCGCGGCGGACGCTACGTCGGCGTGCACGCTCTCGGCGATCTCGCCGCCGAGAGCATCGCGGCAGTCGCAGGCAGCGGCTTCTGTTACGGCTACCACGCCGACCTCGACCTGGTGGGCCACCTGCACGGACCCGGGTCCCCTGCCTGGCGGATGCAGTTGCGCCAGGTCGACCGCCTGGTGGAGTCGGTGCTGGAAGCTCTGCCGTCGGAATGCCTGCTGACGGTGGTGGCCGACCACGGAATGGTCGCCGTGGATCCAGCGGCGGCGATCGACATCGACGAGTGCGAACCGCTTCGCGACGGGGTGGTCGCGGTGGGTGGTGAAGCCCGCGCCCGGCACGTCTACACCGCCGCGGGCGCGGCCGACGACGTTCTCACCGCATGGCGGACCACCCTGGCGGATTCGGCGTGGGTGATGTCGCGGGACGAGGCCATCGGAGCGGGCTGGTTCGGCCCTCGGGTACGTGACGACGTCCGTTCCCGCATCGGCGATGTGGTCGCCGCCGCGCGCAGCTCAGCCGCGTTGCTGAGACGCCGAGTCGAACCCCTGGAGTCGGCATTGATCGGCCATCACGGTTCGCTGACGAGCGCCGAGCAATATGTCCCGCTGCTGTCGGCGATCGGCTGAACCAACCACGCACCCGAAACAGGCTTAGATGGGCTAAGATTCACCGCATGAAGCTTGCAGGGCTGGCAGTGATCGGTGCCGCGGCGGCAATTGCCTTCGCCGCTCCCGCACATGCCGAGATTGATACTGATTTCGCCAATGAGCTGCACACCTTCGGTATCTACGGGCAGCGGGACTACAACGCCTGGATCGCCAAGATCATGTGCAAGCGGCTGCACAACGGCGTCGACCACACCGCCCAGGACTCGGTCGGTTTCGTGAAGAAGCAACTGGCCAAGGACAGCACCGACGCCCAGTCGTGGCAGTT
>NZ_JBEZJS010000013.1:0-96486 GCF_040704635.1 Mycobacterium sp. NPDC049093
GATGCGTAGAGAACACCAATCCTCCCAGCTCAAGGGGCACTTTCCTTATATCGACACCCACCTACACAGGCAATTCATCGGTGGATCGAGGCTAAGGATGCGCGGCGAAGGAAGCTGGCGACGTCGTCAGTGGTCAACGGGGAGCGGTCGGGAACGTCGGGACTAGACATGTGGTGTCCTTCCTGTTGGATGTCGGGTGTTGCCTGCGGGGGTCAGACGTCGAAAAGGGCCAGCTGCACGGGTTTGCCGCGGCGGCGCGGCGATCGTGTCGCTCCCCTGCATTCCTTGTGAGCGATGTGCTCAAGAGCGGCGGTGAGGATGGCTGCGGGGCAGGTGTCGAGTGTGGGGCTATCGGCGATGGTCTGCCGCAGCGCCGGGGGCAGCATCGGCAAGTGGATGTGGCAGATCAGCGTGTCGGTGGGTTCGTCGCATCCGCTCACTCGGCAGGTGGTCGGTCGCTGAGATGCTGGTTGGGACATGGCGGCTTCCTTGTGAGTTGTCGTGCGTCTCAGATCATGTGGTGAGAGCTGGCTGGCGTCGTTGCCGCTTAGAGTTCGTGGCCGAGGCTGGGGTCGTCAGGGCCTCGGTGGTAGTTCTGCAGGGCGATGCGTTCCTGTGCGGCGATGCGGCGGCGTAGGACGTCTGCGCTCGGGTAGCCGGACTCCTCTAGCACTGCTGGGGTGGGGTTGAGCAGCAGGCTCCAGCCCGGTTTGCGGCCCCGCATGGTCATGCGTTGCTCGGCGGCGCGGGCCTTCTCTTTGGCTTCGGGGCTGTCGGCTGCCAGGCGCAGCTCGAGGGTGAGTGCGGCCAGCTCGGCCTTGGCGGCGTCGAGCGATGCGGACTCCTCGAACGGCGCGGGCGGGTTGTCTAGCAGGTCATCGAGCTGGGTTTGGTCGCGTTGCATCTCAGCGCGCAAGTTGGCTTGGTGGGCCGGCAGACCTGTGTAGAGGTTTTCGAGGCGTTTAACGAGACCGCGAGCTTTGGCCGCGCCGGGCTCCCCTGGCGCGGCGGTGGCCAACAGCTCATCGGATTTCACCTCTGTGGAGCGGGACGGCAGGTTGAGTCGAAGGATGAGCATGTCGTGCATGAGCGAGCGGGCGCCCAGGACCTCGATACCGTTCACGGTGATACCGACCGGTTCGAATACTGAGGCGCCCTCTTTGAGGCGGCTGTAGGTGTGTCGGCATGCTGCGGCGACGGCGGCGGCCTGGTTGCCTCGGTCGGTGTAGCTTTTGCCGTCGATGCTCAGCGGCGGTGGAGTGTCGCGGGCGATGAGCTCTTCAGCTGCTTTCACCACGGGGCCGAGACGCTCAATGTTGTTGTGCTGGTTGGGGATGGAGCGTTCGAGTTGGGCTACCTGCCAGTCGCGTTGGCGCACGGTCTGGTTGTGTGAGCGCTCCAAGGCGGTGAGTCGACGCACGTCGTCGTCGAGTTCGACTTGGCGGAGGTAGCGCGGGTCGCCGGTGGCGATCGCCTTGGTTTCGGCGGCGGCCGAACCGATGTCTCCGCCGCTGAGGTCTTCGATTTCCAGGTCAACGACTTCGTTGCGGCGCATTTGTTCGATGAACAGCGATTTGGCTTGGACTTTCTGCCACATGACGGTGTCGTAGGTGCCTTCGGTGACGTAGTTGAAGATGTCCACTTGTTCGTTCTGGTTGCCCTGCCGGATGATCCGGCCTTCGCGTTGTTCGAGATCGCAGGGCCGCCAAGGAACATCGACGTGGTGGAGGGCGGCGGCTCGGGCTTGGACGTTGGTTCCGGTGCCCATCTTCTCTGTGCTTCCGATCAGGACGGACACATCGCCGCGGTTGCATTGGGCGAATAGCGCTTTCAGTTCGCTGGGTTTGCGGGCTTCGTGAATGAAGCGGATGGCCTCGGCGGGCATGCCGCGGGTGATCAGTTCGTCTTTGATGGCCTGATAGATGGTGAACTGGTTGGGGTCTTTGGAGGGCGTGCCGCGGTCGCAGAACACGATTTGCAGAGGCCCGGTGCGCGGCAGCGGGGCGCCGGTGTCCTTGTCGTAGTAGACCCTGTCGGCCAGTGGGGTGTGGACTGCCATGATGCGCTCGGCGACAGCTTCTGCGCGGCTGTGGGCGGGTTTGGGCAGATGGGCGAGGCGGGGGTCCAGCGAGACGTTGCGGCCGTCGTTGGCGATCTTGAGGACGTTGTCGCGGCGCGGATTGCGGGCGTCGAGGTGTTCGGCTCGGTATCCGAGGTCGCTGATGAAGTCGTTGACCTGGATGTCGGGTTGCAGACTGACGATTTGGCGGGCACCGGTGCGTAGCGTGGGCAGCCTAACGGGCACCTGGTCGCGGGTGACGACGTCGGTGTAAGCCGAGGACAGCGCCAGCAGTTCGATGAGGTTGGTGAACTTTCCGACGCGGGTGACCGGCCTGAGTTTGGTGCCGGTGGCGTTGACTTCGACGGTGCTGACGGTGGTGGTGAACGCCGCACCCCAGTCACCGAGGTCTTCCACTCCCGCATCGCGCATGAGGTCGGGTCGCAGATAGCTCTGCATGACCCACAACTCCCCCAGTGAGTTGGCGATCGGGGTTCCGGTGGGCAAGGTGGCCACGCGCTCGACCACCTTGTCTTCGGGGATGCCGGCGGCCAGCGCTTCGTCGCGTCGCCGTTGCCGCAGGATCCGCAATTTGAGGGTGAGATCCTCGGCGCGCTGCGAGGAGGCCGGGCACGACAATTCCTCGATATTGCAGACCCGCTGCTTGTTTTTGAACATGTGGGCTTCGTCGATGAAAAGGTAGTCGCAGCCACTGTTTTCGAATCCGAGACCGTGGTCTTTGCGGTCCTGCGCGGCGAGCCGTTCCATGCGCTCTTGGGTTTGCTTGATGGCCAGCTCAATGCGTTTGATGGTGCGGTCGGAGTCGGCGACCAGCAGTTGGCTGCGCAGCTCGGCGAGTTGTTCTGCGATGTAGTCGGACACGACGGTCGGGTCGACACGGATCGCGGTGAAAGCCGACTGCGGGATGATGACCAGATCCCATTCGCTGGCCGCAGATTGGGCGATGAAGCGGCGGCGTCCCTCGGCGGTGGTGGCTGATGATCCCAGCAAGACTCGAGCTGCGGGGTACCACTGGTTGGCTTCGCGGCCTACCTGCTCCACGATGTGGTTGGGTACCACGATCCAGGGTTGACGGACGAGGCCGAGACGGCGCAGTTCCATGGCTGCCATGAGCATGGTGCCGGTCTTGCCGGCGCCGACGACATGGTCGAGCAGTGTGGCGGGTTCGGCGATGATGCGGGCGACCGCGTCACGCTGATAAGGGTGTGGGGTGAAGTGATCAGACAGGCCGGGCAGGCGCAGTTTGGATCCGTCATAGCGCGGGGCGCGCAGTGAGTTGAATCGCTGGTTGTATTCGGCGACAAGGACTTCGGTGCGTTGCGGGTCGCTGAAGATCCAGCGACGGAACTCCTCGGTGATCTTCTCGCACTTGCCTTGCGCGGCGAAGGTGCCTTCGGTGTCGAGGGCACCTTCTTCGGTGTAGAGGACGACGCTGCGGCTGTTGCAGATGGCGTCGAGCAGGCTGACCGCGTCGCAGCGATCACGGTTCAGGCCCCAGGTTTCGGTCATGAGCCGGCCGTGTCGCTTGTACTTAGCGATGTCGATGGTCCAGCGTCCGCCGAGGTGTTCGGCGATGACGTCGGTGACGCCGAAGGTTTCCTCGGCGAACTGGGCGAGGTAGCGCGCGTCGACCCAGGGTGCGCCTGGGCGCACCGTGATTTCCTCGGCGGTGCGGTCTGGCGGGATCAGCTCGCGCAGTTTTTCGGCATAGCGCGCGTAGACGGGGTTGGTTTCGGCCGCCAGTGCTGCTTCGGTGTGTTTGCGGCGGACGTTGCCCGACAAGGCGGTTGAGGCCGGGACCAGCTCGTCGGGGTCGTCGAGGCTGGGATAGACCAGGCCGTCGATGAGGTCGCGAGCATCGGAGACAGGTACTTCCAGCAGGCCGGCGATGTAGTCGAGGTCGATGCGTAGGTTGCGATCCAGGCTCATCGCCACGGCATCTTCAGGGGTGTCGGCGTGTAGACGTTCCGGGGCCGGTGTGAGTTGATCGGTGGAGAAGATGGGTGCCTTGCTGGCTTTCTCGGTGTCTTCGTCGAATTCCTCCAGCGAGGAGAGCACCGCCCAGCCGGGATCGTGGCGGATACCACCGTCGAGGTGGCTGCGTTTGCGGTAGGGGGCGGGAGCTTCCCAGGCCGCTTCGTCCCATTGGACGAGCAGTTCGTCGGGGACGGGACCGCGATACGGTACGCCGGGTTGCCCTTCTTTTTCTCGCCACCGCTTTTCGAGTGCGACAACTTTGTCGTCGTGGCGTTGTTGAGTGATTTCTTTGGGATAGACCCAGGTGAATCGGTTGATCGGTCCGTGTTTGCTGACGTAGCGGTCGTAGAGGGTGTTCAGGTGTGCGCGCAGTTGGTCGCGTTCGGTGTGGGGCCGGCCCTGGCTCTGGGCGAGCATGAGGCTGGTGGCCACGTCACGAAGGGTGATCAGCTCGCGGGTTTCGGCCATCCGCGATTTCGGGGTGTTGTTGGGCGCCCAACGGTCGTCGCGGGTGCGGTACTCGATGCCTTTGGTTTCGGGGTTGTAGCGCAACGTATACGGCGGGGTGTTCTCGCCGCGGTCGGCGGCAGTGATCAGTCCAGGGTCGAAGGTGTCGGGCGAGACGACGGTGAGGTCCTCGGCGCGGGCGGTGAGCCCGTATCCGCGGTCCACGGCCCGGTCGACGATGTCGGCGAGCGTGTCCCCGAGTTGTTCGGCCAGGACGGCGCCGGTGGACCCGTCAACGGTCAGGGTGGGTGCGCCGTTGAGTCCTCGTCCCAGCTCCATGGCACCCAGGACGCGGTCTGGGTGGGTGGCGAAGTAGGAGTTGACGAACGTGTCGGTGGGTTGGCCGTCCTCGTCGAGCATGGCTGCGGTGGTGGTGACCCATTCGGGCAGTTGCGCGGGCGCGGGTTGTTCGGGATCGCGGCGGCGCAGGATCAGCAGGTCGGTGACGACGTCAGTGCCGGCGACGCGGCTGAATGCTTTCGACGGCAGCCGGACTGCGCCGACGAGGTCGGCGCGCTCGGCGATGGCGCGGCGGGCGGTGTCTTTGGCGGCGTCGAGAGTGTAGCGGGAGGTCAGGACGGCGACGTAGCCGCCGGGGGCGGTCAAGGCCAGGGCCTTGACGATGAAGTGATTGTGGATCGACAGGCGTAGCGGGTTGTGGCTGGGGTCAGTGATGGCGTATTTGCCGAAGGGCACGTTGCCGATGGTCAGGGCGAAGGAGTTCTCCGGGACCCGGGTGGCTTCGAATCCCTGGTGGCGGATTTGGGCCGAGGGGTAGAGGTGCGAGGCGATCGCGGCCGTGATCGCATCGTTCTCGACACCCACCATGACCGCGTTCTCGGGAGCGTGGTTGATGAATGTTCCGCTACCGCAGCCGGGTTCAAGTACGCGGCCGCCACTGAACCCGGCCTGGGTCATGGCCTGCCAGATGGTCGCGGCCACAGCGGGATCGGTGTAGTGGGCGTTGAGGATTGAGGCCTCGGCCTGGCGGTACTGGATGTCGGTGAGCAGTTCGCGCAGGCGTTGCCGCTCGTTGGCGAAGGTCTCGTTGCGAGGGTCGAATACGGCGGGGACCGCGCCCCATCCTGACCAGGCCGCCAGCACAGATTGTTCTTCGGCGGTGGCGGGCCGCTGCGCGGTCTGCAGGACCTCGAGGAGTTCGATGGCCGCGATGTTGGCGCGCGCGCGGGCTTTGGCGCCCGTGGGGACTCGGGTGTCGGTGCTGGGCGGGAAGTCAGTGGCGGTGCGGTAGGTATCGGGTGCAGCAACAGGTGCGGGGGGTGCCTGGGCCTCGGCGTCATCGACGGTGCCTGAGACCGATGTGCTGGTGGCCGTCGTGTCGGCGGCGGGGACGACGGGGGCCGCAGTGGGGGCCTCTACGGGTTTGGTGACCGGTGGAAGTGCCTGACCGCCAGGGTCGATGTCGCGGGGATCGGTGGGTTGATCGACGATTTCGTCGAACAGTGACGGTTGTGCGGTTACCTTTCGGGCAGACCGTCGTGGCGCAGATCGGCGAGGATCAGCGGGGCCAGTGTCGCGGCCAGCGGGTCCTCGCGATGGCTGGGCAGCGGCAGGTGTTCCTCGGCGCGGGCCGCCAGCAGGTAGCCCGCCTTGATCCGAAAGACCGCCGAGAAGTCCGGGGCCGGCCACACTTCCGCGACCAGGTCCTCGATCTGCTCGCTCGGCTCGAGGCGCAAGGCGCTGTGCGTCCATCGCTGCTGCCACGGCACCTGGAGGCGATCCGGCGGTGTCGTCTGCGACGTCAGCGGCTCGCTCGACTCGTCGTCCTGCGGGATCTTCTCGTAGAGCTCCTGGCTGAGCACGATCTCCATGGCCTGTGCTCGTGTCGTGTTGAGTAGGCCCACCTTGGTCAGATAGTCCGGGTGCTGGCTGTGCTCGGTCTGCCACTGGCGCACTGCCTGCTCGCCCATCTGCGCTGCCAACTCCCCCACCTGGCGACTGATCCGCGCCGCTTCGGACTCCAGGAACCGGTCCCGCTGCTGCGGGGTCCACTGGGGCGGCAACGTCAGGTGCTGGTCGTAGACGTTGTCCACGATCTCGCGTATCTCCGGGCTGGTCACCGCTGCCTTCCCCGTCGAGGATGCTGAACAGATCCGACTGGTTAGGATCTGATGCGCGCTTGCCTGCCATATTGTCCTCTCCTGGGTGGTGGTGTCGGGATCTGGGTAGCCGAGGGCAGTGAGAAAGTGCCGCCAGTTGCGTTCAGCGATGGCTTTGCGGCGGGCGCGGGCGGCCGCCGCCCGAGACTGCTGAGGTGTCACCAGGGCGTCCGGACGGATCCGGTCGGATGTGTCGCGCGGACCATGACTCTGGTGACACTTCGGCGCTGTCGTGTGTCCATGCACCGCAGTCGAGCAAGTGCGGTGCGCATCGGTTCGCCGGTTCGGCGCTGGCTGCATGCACTTTGGGCCTCGTCCCAGGCGGCGGCGTCGCGATCGGCGCCGTGAAGCGTTGCGCTGGTGGTGTGCACCCAGTGCGTCCCGTGGCCGCCGCCGGCCGCCGAGGCGGCCAGGATGAGGCTGGCCAGCGGCTCCAGAGCGATGGAGCACCACAGCCTGCTGCCCGGATCGGAGATGGTTGTGCGGGTGAGCAGTTGGTCTGCCAGGCGGATCGCGTCAGCGGGGGCAGCGATGCGCGAGAGTGGGTCGCGGCGCAGGACGAGCAGCAGCCGTCGGCAGGTCGTGCGAGGCGCCATGGTGAGGGTGTCGGCATTCATCGGTCGTGCTTCCTTCCTGGGTGGTGGATGCGGCGCAGGGTCAACGCCGGTGGTGGGTTCGCTACATTTGCGCCGCTGTACGCGATGTGCTGTCGTCACGGCCGCAGTCGTCGACCCGGGCCAAGTGCAGGTCCAGAGCAGCTGCGATCAGGGCGCCCGCTTTTGCGAGATCACTGATCGGTTCGCCAACGGGTTGGAAGGTCTCTTGGTCGAAAGGCCACAGGGTGGGCGAGGTGTACATGTATGCCGCGGCGGCGGCCACCAAGCTGGTAGCGGTGCGCACTTCACCGAGGTCCTGCGGTGAGTGTGTTGCGACGTTGCAGATGAAGAGCTGCTCGGCAGCGATGAGCTCGACGGCGCTCGGGTGCGCTGCGATGTTGGTGGTGTCGGTGATCATCTGGGGTCTCACGTTGGTCTGCATGATTTCTCCTGTGTTTCGCCCACGATTCGTTGTTGTGTTCTGTTGAGGGGCAGCCGATTACCTGTAGATCAGTGATATTGGGAACGCGCCGGGCGTGCTTTCTTCGACGGTGTCGCCGGTGTCGGTGTCGATCCAGAAGCGCCACTCCGGCTTTGGCGCGATCAAGACCGCCCATCGGTGGTGTACGTCGTCGGCGGTGAGCTGGGCATCCTCGGCGTCCCGCCCGTACAGCTGGATGTCGAATTCGTTTGCCTGTCTGGCGAATTCTTCATCCCTGTCGTGTCCGTAGGTGTAAAGCATGTCGCCGTATTCGTGCTCGATGAACATGTAGCGATGCTCGGCGTCGTACTGCGTGTCGAAGTCCTCGGCGGTCAGGGGCGGGTGAACTGCGGTCATGGTGTTTTCTCCTGTGGTGGTTGAGTACCGATATGAGGTCGCGAAATGTTGGCGGGTTAGAGCGTTGGTGAGGGCAGATCCGGCATGTCTTCGTCGGTGCGCCAGTTCCATATCGGCAAGCCGGCTATCGAGTCGTCGCCATCGGCTTCACCGGTGGGACGGTCGATGAAGGCGGCGACGGCCGGAGTGGTGTCGGTGAGTATCAGTGAGGCCATGGCCGTTGCGCTGCCGTTGTAGGACAGCACTTTCCGGAATGAGCGCTCCTGCTCGATGGCGGCGTTGAGTAGGGTGCGGTCGGCATCGCCGGTGAACGGGATCCAGTTGTGATCGGTGGTGATCAACGACAGTTGTTCGACGTTGGCGTATCCGGCGCGCGACACTGAGAATGTGCAGATTGCTAGCAGTCGCACCTCGCCTGCTTCGGCCATCTGCCAGTGTTCGAGTTCGGTGGCGAATCGTTTGGTGAGCTTGCGGTGCAGGTCCTCATCGAGAAACCAGGGGTGCCCGGGCTGGTGCCGGATCTGCATCTTGTATCCATGGTTGGCGGGCTCGATTGCCTTGATTTCACCTATCCCGATGAGCAATTTGGCGGTCTTTCCGGGCTGACGTCGGGCCGGAGCCCATGCCTTGATCCGGCGCTGCTCGATCTCGGTCTTGCGTGCGGCCGAGAACGGCTCGGGGACGAACAGGGATGGGGCGAGGGGGTTCTTTCGGACGAGTTTGCCGTCCACGGCTGCCCGCAGGCGTTGGTGAACGACGGCCCAGGAGCGGTGGCCGGTGAAAGCGGCGTGCCAGGTGGTCAGTTCTGCTTCGTCCCACAAGTAGTGCAGCACAGCAAGCAGCGAGAGCTTGTTGCCGTCGCTTTGGACGGTGTCTGACGGTGAATGGGACGGTTCAGGGGCAGAACGGTTGCCCGCCTTGGACAGCGAGAAGCCCAGCCGCAGGGCTGTTGTGCCGTCGGCGGGGTTGTCCACGATTGATTGGTCGGCAACGGCGCCGTAACCGGAGAGTTCGTCGGGAGGCAGCCACGACCGGCACCGATGGTCATGGGCGGCGGCGGTTCCGGGCATGCGTTTGACGATGAGGTCGTGCCCGGCGGCCGCGATGTACATTTCGACCCCTGGGGGCCGGCAGAGGCACAGAGGTCGGTGCCGGGCGGCTTTCGCTCGGCTAAGTGCCTGTTGGGCGTCCGGGGTGTGGACATCGTCGACGACGTCGCCGTCGACGAAGAACGGGGTCGGTATCGCCATCGGTTCTGTCCTCCGTTTCGAATGGGACTGCTAAGTCGCCAAACTCATGCGCGACGCAGCTCGTCGTGGTCGGTTGGTTCTTGCGCGGCGTGGTCGCGAAAATAGGTAGCGACGTCGGTCCGCGCGGTGTTGTCCTCAATACCGGCCAGCGACAACAGCAGCCCGCGGCGCAGGTCGGCGGGGAGGCGATCCCAGCACATGTCGCACGGATGGTCGGCATTGTTGACTGTCCGTCCGCAGCCCCCAGGGCACGGTGGGGCGGTCTTTTCCTGCCGGGCCGCGAAGGCGGCCTGGTCAGAATTGGGCACTCTGACGAAGCGCCAGCGGCTAGTCCAGCGGATCGGATGTCCGCAGATCCGGCAGGGCGAAGTATCGGGGACCACGGCGGTGACAGGCATCGATCAGACCTCCTGAGGGTGAACGTCGGTGTTGGATAACGATGTTGGTGTTCCGGCAAGATCTGGGCAGTCCAGCTGCAGGCACATTTGGTCGAGTCGCCGGGCTGCGGATTCGCAGTGGCGTTCATCGAGCTCGACGCCGATCGCGTGGCGGCCAAGGTTGCGCGCCGCTACCAGGGTTGTTCCGGAGCCGGCGAACGGGTCGGCGACGACTCCAGGCGGGGCCACCAGCAGGAGCTGCTCGAGCAGATCGAGGGGCTTGGCATGGGGATGGCCATAGCGGTAGGCCGGCGAGGACGGACCGGCTACCCACGACCGGCTCGTCAGCACGCTGGTGCGGCCGCCGACCGCGGCGGGCCAGGGCCCGGTGAGGTAGATGGCCTCGACGTCGCGACGGAATCCGCCTCGGGCGCCGCGTATTCCCGCGTCGGCCGCTTTGGCGTAAATGAGGCACTGAACCGCGTTGCGCGGCTGCGCCACCAGCAGGTCGCCGAACACGATGCCCGGCCGGGGCCCCCACGCTGTCAACGCTGAATCGCGTGTGCTGGTGTCGCCGTCCCCGGCGATCCCACCGTGGCATCGGCCTCGCCTGCCATGCCCATCGGCGTTGGTCAGTCCGCTTCCGGAGCGCCAACGCCTCCCGTAGGGGGGATCGGTGACCATTAGGTCGGCGGTGAGCCACTCGGCGAATTCCTGTGCGTCACCGTGATACAGGGTGACGTAGTCGTCGCGGTAGTACGGCTCAGCCATGGCCGTGCTCAGCTATCGCCGCGCGCGCTTCCTCGACATTCACTTGCTATTCCACCTCTACGCCGAGCTGAACGTTGGGCCACTCGCGCAGCCCTCGCCAGTCGGAATCGTCCTTGCTCGATTCCACGACGACGGCGCCGAAACCTGCTTGTGCGGCCGCGGCGATGGCGTTGGCGATCGCTGCGGTCTTGCCTTTGGGGGTCTGGCCTGTGGTGTCGGTCATTGCGATCCTTTCGGTCTGTAGTGGTGATTCGGATGCTGTGCGTGTGTCAACGTCGCGTCCGGGGCAACCACGGGGCTATCGCCGCGTGCATCGTGTGGATGACGGAGTTGCGCTGGCGTGGCGGGAGCTCGGCGATCGAGCACAGCTGCCCCGGGAGGGCTGCGCCGGCGGCTTGGTCCCAGATTTCGGCGGCCTGGCGCCAACCTGGCACCGTTGTGGGCGCCTCGGCATTGACCAGTGCGTGCCACGCCCAGTCGATACCGGAACCCGCGCCGTGCTGAGTCGATGCGGCGTAGAGCAGCTCAGCCAGAGGCCTGATGGCGATGCTGGCCCACACGGCGGTGTTGGTGTCGTGGCGCGCCAGCGGATCCAGGAGCGTGTGTGCGATGTGGATGGCGTCGTGGGGTGATCGGATCGCCGCGGTGGGATCGTCTCCGAGCTGACGGAGAACATTCTGGCGGCTCAGCTCGTTCCGCAGCTGGCCCAGGTGAATGCGTACCGCTCCAAGCAGGTTGCGTCCGTGTGCGAGCCTGGCCTTAGAGGCCCTGGCGGTGGTCACTATCATTGGTTCTCAGTCCCTTTCGTTGTCGATGGCGTCGAGTTCTTCGATCAGGTCGTTGTTGATGTCGTGTTGCACGGCGGGCATGAATTGGCCGAGGATGACGCTGCGGTTGAGGTGTTGGGTTCCGGCGAGCAGTCGGCGGCGGGCATTGTGGTCGTCGGCTGCGCCGGCGCCGCCGACGATCGTGCGTGCCCGGTCACACAGTTCGGCGGCGATCGCCCACATCGCTTCAACGTTGGCAGTTGGGCTGCATTCGCTTTCGTGACCGATGTCGGCTTTTAGGATGTCGAACCGGGCCGGGTCGGCCTGGAGGGCTTCGAGCAGCAGGTGCGCGTAGAGATCGCGGAAAGCCTCAGGGCGTGAAACCATGTGCGGCTCCATCGCCGAGCCGACGTTCAGCTGTGCTGGCCCCGGGGTCTCCTCGTACAGGCTGGCGTTGAGGGCGTAGATCCACACCGTGGTCAGGTCTTTGTTGCTGGTCGGCAGGGTCATGATGCCTCCTCCCCCAGTTCGTCAAGCAGGGTCCGCGGGGCGATGGTCTGGTCGCCGCTCGACGAGGAAACAGGTGTGTTGGCAGGTTTGGCGTCGTCGTGGAAGTCCAGGGCAGCGTCGCGTAGGCGGGTGCGCAGCGCGAGATCGAGATAGTCGGCTTTGATGTCGATACCGATGTAGCGGCGGCCGCCCCGTAGAGCGGCGAGCCCAGTGGTTGCTACCCCGTTGCAGGGGTCCAGTACAGTACCGCCGGGTTTGCAGCCGGCCATCACGCACCTTTGAGCCAATGTCGTTGGCATGACGGCGAAGTGGGCGTGAGGAAAGGACGTGGTGTTGATGGACCAGACGTCGCCTGGATTACGGCCCTTCGGATGGCCGTCCACATCGCTAGTCTGCCGCGCGGCGGTGGGCCAGCCCTGGCGTGATTGTCCCGCTGGCCGCGGTGTCGTATCGATCGGTCGACCGTTGGGTCGCCGTTGAGGCCGCATGGCTTGCGGTTCGCGGATGGCATCGAGGTCAAACCAGTAGCGGGGCGACTTGGTGAGCAGGAACAGGTATTCGTGTCGTGAGGACGGTCGGTCGGTGACGCTTTCGGGTTTGGCGTTGGGTTTTTCCCAGACAATGTCGCGGCGCAGGATCCAGCCGTCGTCTTGAAGCGCGAACGCGACCCTCCATGGGATGCCGAGGAGCTGCTTTCGGCCGAGCGTGGCGGTGGTGTTGGTGCGTCGCGGCATGACGTGGGGGCGGCTGCGCCCTGATGTCGGTCCTGCTGAGGCGTCAGCGCGGGCGCTGTAGGTATCGCCGAGGTTGAGCCACAGAGTGCCGTCGTCCGTGAGAACGCGTCGCAGCTCGGTGAACAGGTCTCGCAGGTTGCTGACGTAGTCGGCTGGGGTGGGCTCCAGGCCGTATTGTCCGTCGCTGCCGTAGTCGCGAAGGTTGTAGTAGGGCGGACTGCTGACGATGCAATCGGCTGAGCCACTTGGTAATTGACGTGCCACGTCTAGCGCTTTGCCGTGGTAGAGCGTGACCTGCTCATCGCAGAAATAGGGAGTCAGCGGCGGCAGGCTGTTGGTGGGGCCGTCACCGTGGATGTGAGTCATCGGATCACCATGCGGTCCGGTGCATGTGGCGGCGGCGACGTGTTGTGAGTAGCAGCGCGAGGTTGTCTGCGACTGGGGCTTGTGGTGCGGGCTCAGTCGGTCGGGACTTGAGGGGTCGGGTGCCGTTGCAGGCGGTGGTGGTGGTCATGGTGGGTTCCCTTTCACCGATGCACGTCACGCTGACGTGGCGATGTCGTTGAGCGCGGCGGGGTTCGGCGTCTGTGCGTCGGGCTCGGGGTTGTCGATGGTGCGCAGGATGGCGTCGCCGACGATGGAGGCGGCTTCCTGCAGCAGCATGTGTCCGGCCTCGGGCAGGTGGATGTGGGTGGCACCGACGATGGCTGCGGCGATTTCTTCGGAGTGCGCCGGTGGTGTGAGGAGGTCTGCTCCCCCGCTGATCACGGTGGTGGCCGCGGAGATGGTTGGCAGCACGTGACGTTGGTCGAAGGTCTTGAGGGAGTGCAGGAATCCCAGTGCTGTGGACATGGGGGTCGACCGAAATGCTTGGCTCAATGATGCGGAGGTGGTCTTGTCGTGGGTGACAAGCTCGCACGCCGGGCGTGCGAGGCTGCGCATGATTCGTTCGCTGAGTATGTGCGGCACCTGCTGGGCGAGAGCCATGGCGGTGTCGATACCGGGCAGGGTCAGGAGTCGGGCCAGGCCGTGCTCGGTGAGGTTGCCGGCCGCGGTGGCGACGAGGACGAGTCCGTCGGGTTGCACGGGTTGCTGGTCGATGGGCCGTGCGAGGTAGCTCAGCGCAGCCATTCCGCCCATGCTGTGACCTGCGAGGGTGAGGGGGCCGCTGACTTGTAGAGCGGTCAGGACTTCGGCGAGGTCCTGCGCGAGCCGCTGGGGTGTGTAGGTGTGCAGCGGTGCGCCGTCGGATCGCCCGTGGCCGCGATTGTCGTACTGGATGACTCTGATGCCGGGGCGGCGAAACCGCTGCGCTGGGCGGTACCAGGATTGGCGCGTCAGACACAAGCCGTGCAGGGCAACGACGGTGTGGGTGACGGGCGAGGTTGTGCACAGGTCCGACACGCTGAGGGCGACACCGTCGCTGGTGATCACGGTGCGGCGTTGCGGCGGCTGGCGGGTAGGTGTGGCCGCGTCGCCGAGCGCCGGCGCTGTGAGAGGGCTCATGGGTGTGCCTCGCTTCCGTTTTCGCCGCAGCCCCCGGCGCCGAATTGGCGCCAGGGCACAAACCGGACCAGGCCGAGCGCTGCGCCCGGGCACCAAAAGCCCCATTCCCGCACCCTCGGACCGGTGATGATGATTGAGACACAGGGAATTTCGTGTCCTGCGCTGTCGCGAAGTAGACGCACACTGTGGCGGTGAGTAGCGCGGCGAACCACCAGACTCCCCCGCCGTCTGGCGACGGTGCGTGTCGGCTCGACTTCGTCGTAAGCACCGCGGATCAGCAGCGACACGAAGCCCCAGGGATGGTCATGGAAGGTCGGGTCGTCTGATCCGATGAACTTGTGTAAGTAGATGTTGCAGAGCCGGTTCCGGGGAATGGCATACCAACGCTGCAGATAGGTCGCGCCGTGGTTGGTGATGACCTGGTGAGGCTGGCCGCTGAGCAGGACTCGAAGCCATCCACCTTGGCGAGGCACACTAAGCGTCGCGCTCATGTCAGCCTCGCAGCGTTCCTACGAGCTCGACGGCGACCATCGGTGATGCGGCTACCGGATGATCCAACGTCACGATGGTGTCGACCAGAACGATCATGACCAGCGCCAGGACGAGTCCCATGATGATTCCGACCACGAACCAGAAGGCGGTGTTCCGCGTCCACGAGGCAGCCGAGGCCGCTTTCAGCGCGGCCATCGCGGATTCGTGAGCGCTGTCGGCGCTGATGCCGGCCGCGTCGGCATGGATACTGGCCGTGTCGGCGCAGATCCGGGCCACGGTGTCGGGATGTGCGCTGCCATTGACCGTCTCCCGAGCGAAGTCGCCGGTGAGGTCGATGTCGTCATCGCTGCCGTGCAGTGTGCTCATTGACTGGCCTTTCGTGGCATGGGCGGTTAACGTGCGAAGTTGTCGGGCGGCGCGTCGTTCTGATGCAGTGCGGCAGGAAGCGGCAGGCCGGCGCAGGTACCTACGGCAGCGGTGGAGGGTTGGGCGCTGACCGATCCGGGCCCCCGCAGGCCGACGCAGGACAATGTGAGCCCAGCAATGACCAGCGCCGCGTAGAGGATGCCGATGACCACGGCGGCGGTGTGATTGGCGCCGGGTGGGCTGGCGTTCGTGGTGCTTGAGTCAGTGATGATGGTGGGCACGGAAGGCTCCTTCACATCCGGTGGACGTGATGTCAGCAGTCGCCGGGCTGTTGAATGCCCGTTCGAGGTCGTCGATCTCGGCGTCGTCGTCACTGGGAGCGGCCGACCACGTGACCACGCGACCGACAGCGACGTGGCGAACAACTTTGTCGCTGTGCACAAGTCGGCACAGCGCGCGGTAGATGCGTTCCTGCGTCGGTGGGTACGAGCGCTGGGCGCCTGGCGCCAGTGGCTGCTGGGGCGCGTTGGTCCGCAGCTCCGTGGTGCTCATCGGCCGACCGGCTGAGCGGAGCTGGGCAAGAAGGTCATCGCGCAGAATGGCGTTGACTTTGCGGTCAAAGGTATGGTCAGGCACTGTATTTCACCTGACTCGGGCTGTGTTGAACCTCAGGTGTGAGTGGATTCCTGGACGGCATGCTTGCTGCCAGGGCATCAATCGAGATGGTGAAGCCCATCCGACGCTGGTGCTCTCGTGCTGTGAATTCCTGTGCGGCGACAATCCCCAGGCGGTCGCGGGCCTCGATCAAGCGTTGAGGCTCGAACTGTCGTCCCGGCAGGTACACCCCCGCCCAGACGCCGTCGGTGGCGCCGAAATCCAGGGCGTTGCGAGCGCATTGGGTTTGCGCTGGGCAGTTGAAGCAGATCCGGACTCTTTGAGCGATGTGGACCTTGTGAACGGCGAACCAGTCGTCGGGATCGTCGTGGCGGCACAGGCCAACCTCGTGCGGTGAGCATTCACGCGGCGACTGCACGTCGGTGTGGGTGTCAACGTGCGTGTCGGGTGTCTCCATGTCAACTCCTCAACTCAGATCGTGATGATTGACTTAACTCATGTCTATCACAACCATAGTTGATTTTCTACACATCATGTTGACTACATTCGATCAACTGGTTTGACCGGGTCGGATCCACCCGTGAGCGGGTCCAGAACCGACAGGTGTGCCACGCCACCAGCTGTCGCTGAGCAGTGCAATCGTCGAATCACCGTGTAGGTACTGGCGGGAATGTCGGACGTGGTCTGCGGCATGGCCGAGGCTGCAGGGGCTCACACCGCATCGCGGCGGGCGCAGTTGCACCCGGAAAGACTCAACTGCGGTCAGGTTAAGTCTGTACTGCTCAAGCGTCGGGTTTGCCCATCTTTGGTCACGGAAGTTCTATAATCTGATGTCACGTGTGTGCACAACGGTGATGAATGCCAAGGGGAAGGGCGGGTAGAAACCTATGGGTCGATCGGACTCCCCCGTCGATCCTGACATCGCGCGGGTCGGGCGAGCCGTCACAGCTCGCCGCCTAGAACAGGGCATGGAGACCCAGAAAGACCTCGCCGCCCGGGCGGGTGTGGCCCTGAACACCGCGGCGTTTCTGGAGCGCGGGAGAACCTTCCCCCGGCAGGCCAACGCTCGCAAGATTGAGCTCGCTCTGGAGTGGCCCCCGGGGACACTCGAGTCGCTTCTGCGCGAGCAGGATGAGCGAGATCGCCCGCAACCGGAGGCTGCGGCTGCGCCCACGGTCGCTGCGGGTCCACCGCGGGTCAGTACGAGCACCAACAGTCACACGCTCGCCATCGCGCGCGCGGTGGTGGCCGTGGCTACTACCGCGATGGACAGTCTGCTGCGCCACGCGGATGACGATCCCGCGGCGCATCGCGCACTCGAAGAACTCGACCATCACCTGCTGGCGTTGGAAACGGTCATCGCGGCCAGCCTTCCCCATGCCGGCGGTGCGTTCGATGAAACCCAAGAGGCTGTCACAGATGTCCATCGACAGCGGGAAGCTTTGAAGGCCGATCGCCGCACCTGATGAAGGTGACTTTTATGCTGCAACGGGCCGACGCGCTACGTACGCAGCAGGCATCGGCGAGACTTTTACCACGTCGCCCGTTTGGGGTGCATGCACAACCTCGGTCGGGCTGATCGCCATCATCACGTGGCCTGGGCCTTCTGCATCCCAGGTGTAGCCGGGCCCCTTCGGGAAGATCAGATCCCCGGCCTGCACCTGACCTGGTGGAACCCCGACTCCCTGGGTGACTTGGGTGTAGGTATTCGGGCCGAGGGTTACACCGGCCTGTCGCCAGGCCCACTGTGTAAGACCAGAGCAGTCAAAGTTGTTGGGGCCCTTTGCTCCCCAGACATAGGCCGTGCCGCGCTTGCTCAATGCTGACTTCACCGCGGTCTGGGCCAATGGTCCGCCACCGACCGTTGTGGCTGGCGCGAGAGGCCCAGTCAACATGCGGTTGTTGGGTCGGGTGAAGGCGGACAGGTTGGGGATCAGACCCGACCCGCCGAGGCTGGACAGGCCCCCTCCCCCACCACCACCGCCCATCATCGGCAACCCGGTCGGCATGCCCATCCCGGGCATGCCTCCACCACCCATCCCCCGCGCCGGCATCCCATAACCACCACTGGAATTCCGAATCGCATTCGCCAGCAACGCATTGCGCTGCTCGGAAACACGCAGCAAATCCTTCGCACGATCCAACTGCGATCGCAAATGCTCCACCATCTGCGTCTTACCAGCAGGCGTATCCGTACTAGGCGCGATCGCCGTCACCCCACGACGGGTGTCATCAACCACCCCATCCATACCGGAGCGGCCAGACTGCGAGTTACGCGCGGCACCATCAAACCCCGACGCCGTCCCCCGATCAGCACCAATCACATTGTCCAACGCCGCAACACGACCACCAGACTGCGCATGCTGCGTCGAAGAACTCGCACCACCCCAACCCTTAAGCACATCACCGGCCTGAGCCAAACCATCCCGGCCAACACCAAGCCCCGTTGTCGAGGACCAACCACCCGACACCGCCGCCGGCCCATACAACCCACGCGCATCACCGAGCACCTGCCCAGCCTCAGCAACCAGCGCATCCAGCGACATGCCCCGCAGTATCACCCACACCACCACCCCACCGCTAAGCCCCAAACCCAAATCGTTGAAACATGGGCGGGCATCCCGATCGTCTCCAACACTGCCGATTACGCTGCGCAAAGGCAGATGGCTACGGATGGGGGCGTGTACATGCCGCGTGAATGGTCCTACTGGACTCGCAACAAGTTGCAGATCCTGGCCGACTACCTGCCAGCCTTCAACGCGGCAAGCCAGAAGAAGGCTGCACAGCGCATCTATCTGGACTTGATGGCCGGCCAGCCCGACAACATCGAGCGACACACCGATGTTGAGTTCGATGGGTCACCGACTGTGGCATTGAAGGCAGACCCCGGTTTCACGGTCTTGCGATTCGGGGAGCTGGGTACACGGGCCGACAAGCTGTCCGCAGCACTGGCCGAGCGGTTTCCCGGCGACAAGAGGTACAAGGTGGTCAAGGGCGACTGCAACGAGACAATCGATGAGGTGCTGCGCGAGCTCCAGCCGCTGCGATGGGCCCCGACGTTCGCGTTCCTGGACCAACAGGCGGCCGAGATCCACTGGAACACCATCGAGAAGCTCGCACGGTTCCGCCAGAACAAGAATGGGTGGAAGACCGAACTGTGGATCCTGATGTCACCCACCATGATCGCCCGAGAGGCACGCCGCTCCGAGCAGTTCCGCCAACGGGTGTCGAGCCTGTATGGCGGAAACGAGTGGCTGCGCATTTTGCATGCTCTCGACACCCGCAAGATCAAGGCAGAGCAATACCGCCAGGAGATGGTGAATCTCATGCGTTTCCAGTTGGAGACGGCCCTGAGCTATCAATACACGCACCGAATCCCAATGACGATGTCTACCAACAAGATGACGATATTCGACATGGTGTTCGCCACCGATCACGACGCTGGCGACAAGATCATGCGGCACCTTTACAACAAGGCGGCGCAGCGAGAGCCCGAGATGATGAGGCAGGCCCAGATCGCCAAGGCTGATAAGGAAGCCAAGAAGGCCGGGCAGGACAGTTTGTTCGACGTGGGCGACATCGATGTGAAGCCGGACGACAAGCTCGGTGAGATGCTGTGGACGCCTCAGCCGTCTTGGGATCCGGCGTCGCGCATCTGGTGGAACGAAGACGCTTAACCGGTTGCGGCAATGGGCATTTCGTCCCAAAGTTGACCGTCGAGCTCGCGTCCGGCAGCCTTAGGCGTGCGGCCACCCCACTGCTTGAAGAAGAACGGCACACCCTCGTCACGGCAGGTATCGCGGATGCCGCGCGCCCAGGACAACTGCATCGGCCGATAGCGGGGTCCAGACTCGCCGCCGGCGATCACCCAGCCGATACCAGTGAGGTCTATACCGTCGAGCGGCCCGAGCAGCGGCTCGCAGGACAGAAAGCGCACCGCGGCCGGGACCTCGCGTAGGTGGTCGACGCGGGGCAGCGCGTCAGAGTTCTCGACCGAGACCCCCATCCACAAGTTTTGGGGCCAGTCCAGCTTCTCAGCGACTCTGCGAAGGCGCAGACTCCGCTTGGTCAGCACCTGATACGTGTGCTGCGGGGTTTCGCGGCAGACGTCGAACACATCGCGGATGAAGTCCAGCGGGACCCGCGCGTGGAACAGGTCGGACATCGAGTTCACGAATACCACCCTGGAAGTGCGCCAACGGCGCGGCTCGTCAAGGGACTGCGGGTGCACCGTGACATCAAAGCCGGGACCAGATGTGCGGGGGTCGCCGTCCATCTGGTACTTCTCGGACCCCATCGCTTTGAGCCGCTTGGCCAGCGTCATCGCGTAGCAGTGGTCGCAGCCCGACGAGACCCGATCACATCCCGTCACGGGGTTCCAGGTTGCCTCTGTCCACTCGATCGCCGATCGATCCGCCATTGCGAGCTCCCCTCACCTGCGGTTTCCTGCCGTCACTCTATGCTGTGGTACCGACGAGGCTGACGGTACCTTTGTGGCCGGTGTGTCTTGTGGGTCGCAATGCGGCGACATACCGCAGTCGACCAGAACCACGGCTGTTGCTGCTGCTGCTGCATGCGTACCGTCGCCTCAGTAGCCCTTCGGAGGGCGCGTCGGATCGGCCTGCTGGATCTTGGCGGCCAGGTCGTGGCCGTCGGCGGATACGTGGTAACGACCCATGGCGTAATTGACGAACGCCGCGCTTTGGGCGACGTTGTCATGACGATCACGTGCGGTCCCCGGCTCGTGATAGGCGTCGAAGGTCGTTCCCTTGAACTGCAGCGTCCCAACGGTGGGATCACCCGACTGAGCGTTGGAGTCCCAGTTGTTCACGGCGCGGTTGTTGAAGTCGGACTCTCGGTCAGCGACGACCATCATGCCGTTCTCCCAGAAGGCGCGCGCTCGTGGATCGGTGATTCCTTTGATGTCCAGCGCTCGACGAATGGCCGCACGAAACGCCTCAGCGCCAGGCCCGGAAGGCATTGGCGTGTGTAGCGATATCGGAGAGGTTTTCTGGCCCGATCTGTTGGGTCGGGTGAAGGCGGACAGGTTGGGGATCAGACCCGACCCGCCGAGGCTGGACAGGCCCCCTCCCCCACCACCACCGCCCATCATCGGCAACCCGGTCGGCATGCCCATCCCGGGCATGCCTCCACCACCCATCCCCCGCGCCGGCATCCCATAACCACCACTGGAATTCCGAATCGCATTCGCCAGCAACGCATTGCGCTGCTCGGAAACACGCAGCAAATCCTTCGCACGATCCAACTGCGATCGCAAATGCTCCACCATCTGCGTCTTACCAGCAGGCGTATCCGTACTAGGCGCGATCGCCGTCACCCCACGACGGGTGTCATCAACCACCCCATCCATACCGGAGCGGCCAGACTGCGAGTTACGCGCGGCACCATCAAACCCCGACGCCGTCCCCCGATCAGCACCAATCACATTGTCCAACGCCGCAACACGACCACCAGACTGCGCATGCTGCGTCGAAGAACTCGCACCACCCCAACCCTTAAGCACATCACCGGCCTGAGCCAAACCATCCCGGCCAACACCAAGCCCCGTTGTCGAGGACCAACCACCCGACACCGCCGCCGGCCCATACAACCCACGCGCATCACCGAGCACCTGCCCAGCCTCAGCAACCAGCGCATCCAGCGACATGCCCCGCAGTATCACCCACACCACCACCCCACCGCTAAGCCCCAAACCCAAATGGCTCTTGCGGGCTTCAGCTGCCTTGAGCGACGCAGACGGGCGCACCCACTCTCCCGTGCTGCTCTGACCTCCGTTATGCGTTCTGGCTGCGGTAGGAAGCCGTTGAGTACAGCCGCAGGGCGCATGATCGCCAGAATCTACAAGTTGGAGTCCTTGCGCTTCTCCGATCAGTGGAGGACCGAAGCTCGCTCTCCGCGCGTGAAGGCGGCTTGGGATGCTGAGTCGACCGCCGCATATCCGGCACAGTTGTTCGCTGGAGGCTGGACAATCGGTGAGTTCGCCACAGCAGGTGCCGCCGAAGACGCCCTGCTCAGAGGTCCCCGCTCAACGCTCGCTCCTTTGCGCGGAAACCCGTGGTGCACAACGTAATTCACTGGACGATGGATACACATGGTAACTAGCGCTCCCTGGGCGGTTGGGGCAGTTTACCGCGGTAAACTGCCCCAACCTCTCATTTCAGAACTTTCCGCAGATCGCTTGCTAGGGTTCTCGCGCCCGCTTCGCCGAGGTACTCACGCAACGCTAACGCGAGGCCTCGCGGCTCGGCGTCGAACTTGCGCAGGGCCTTGGTTACTGCCCGAACGGGCGGTCCCGCTTGTTCGGTGTCCCGCTCGGGCCCTGCGGATTCGTTGTCGCCACTCCCCTGTTCGTCATCGCGATTGTCTGTTGCAGATCGCCAACGCGCTACCTGTTTCTCCATGGGAATGCGGGCCAGTGTTCGTGCCTCACGCACCGCGAGGTCACCCCGTCGCACCTCTTCTTGCAGTTCCGGAGCGAGTTTCAGCAGGGCTCGCCGCTGCGACACCCACGCCTTGCTCTTCCTGAGGTGGTCGGCTGCAGCGTCGGCGCTGCCGAATTCGCTGACGAGCTGCTCGACGGCTTTGGCTTCCTCGATCACGTCAAAGCCGCTGCGGTCGACGTTCTCTGCGATCACGGCGGTAAGTAGCGTGCCGCGGTCTTTCGCGAGCTCGTCCTTGATGACGATATCGAGTTCGGGCCGGCCGAATTTCTGCGCAGCGGCCAGGCGCCGGTTGCCGATGATGACGACCCACCGAGCCGAGATTTTGGCGTCCGGATAGAGCTTCTCGTAGGCCGATCGGCTGACGGCGACTACGGGTTGGAGCTGGAACTCGACGATCGACGCGAGCTCATCGAGGTCGCCCACTGAATCACGTGGGTTGTTCGGGTTGCCTACAAGATCGCGGAGTGGAACCGATCGAGTCAGTCCTGACCGCGGCTGTACCGCGGCCTCGCCAGTAGTTCCGTCAACTGACGATTTTTCGCCGACCGCGTCGAGCAGGCTGTCGAAAGAGCGCACACCACCTTTAGCCATGATCAGACCCCCACGCCAGTCAGGTCAGACCCGATCGAAAGGCCAGTGAGTTCCGCCGCGAGCTTGTAGAAATCGTCGGCCGCTTTGAGTGCCGGCGCCTTCTTCTTCTCGTCGGTCTCGCGGCGCTGGGCCTCGCTGAGGCCGTTGGCGTACTCGGTCACCACCACACCTTCGTTGGACGCGTTCGTGTGGATCAGGTACCGGCGAATGACAGTTTCGGCTAACGGCCAACCACGCTTCTTAGCGAAGTCTTTCGTCGCGTCCCGCCACGCTTCGCCGTCACGGGCGTTCCAGTTGTTGATGACGACAGTGAAGGGGAGGCCCCGCGGTTCGAGCAGCTTGCGGATCGTGCGCGCGGTGGGATCGAAGCACAGCGGTTCGGTCATCATCGGGACGATGACTTCGTCGCTGACGTCGAGCACCGTGCGGAGCGCATCAGCCGAGTAGCCGATGCCGAGCCCGTCAGCTGCTCCGTCTGGATCCACGTCGAACCAGCCTGGGGTGTCGACGAACACGTAGTCGATTCCCGCGAGATTGTTGAGCTGGCGGATCCATTCCAGGGGATCGTCGTGGGCCTGAATGAGGTGGAAGTTCAGATCATCGACCCGGCTGGCCCACCACTGAGCCGAGCCTTGGGGGTCGATCGAGATGGCGGCCACTCGGGAGCGCTCATCAGGATCGGCGGAGCCGCGCGACAGGCTGATCAGCTGAGCCACGACGGCGGCGAGGTTGACGACGATCGTGCTCTTGCCAACCCCACCTTTCTGATTGACAACGGTGATGACGCGAGTCATGGGGGAGACCTCCGGATGCTTCATCCGCGAGCGCGGATTACTAGGTCGAGACAGACCACCAAAGAGTACGGTTCGTGCCCGAAATTGGCGTGTCGACACGCTGAACATCGCGTAGAAATTTGTGCAGTTTACCGCGGTAAACTGCACAACCGCCGGGTACGCAACATTGGCCTCGCCGAGGCGGTTCCTTGGGGCTAAAAGTCCCCGACCTGGGGTAATGCTGGCATGAAAGCGCAGTTTACCGCGGTAAACTGCGCTTCCCGGGCCCCCTTCGGCGCCTTGACTTGCTTAAGCCGCAACGGCCCGGGGTGGTCCCCGAAACGGGCGCCGCGTCCCATCGGTCGCGGGCAGTTTTAAGACCCTTCTGCGCCTACTTGACGCCATCCTTCAGAGCGCCGTGATGTGCCACCATCGAGCATTCTCAATACGCCAATGAGGTCGGTTGGGAGCCTGTTGACGCTCGATCAATCGTCCCAGAGTGAACACCCAGGAGGGGCTGAGCCTTGCCCCAGGAGGGCTCGGGCAGAGGGGTTGCCCGGCCGTCCGGAGGTCATTGGAGGCTCGTGTGTGCTCTCGGCTTCGGAGCTCGCGCGTCTATCCTTCAGTGTCGGCCGGGCCGCAATTGCCCGGCTGTCATCGCTTGCGTATCTCCCACACTTCGGACGGCTGGCCGTCGCCTCAGTCGTGGCAATTCTGCGATCCCTTTCGCGTGCATCGCAGAGTTACGAGCGGGGGAGTGATGGGGACGCTGGGGCGACCGCACGTCACGAGGCTTCATGTCGCGTGCCATTTGCACGCGCACCCGGGCGTACGCGGGGTGCTTGAGGTGTCAGAGGTTGCGTCGGCCGTATCCGTCGCAGCGTCTGTTTCATGAGGGTCGGTCGCGCGGGGATGTCAGTGCCTGGGTGCAGACTCGCGGCATGAGTAACTTCGTCGCCCAGGACACGTGGGAGTTGGATATGCGCGAAAGCGCGGGCGTCGTTCTGGCCGCGCGAATCGACCAGCTACGAGAGTCGCTGATTGTGGACTCCGGTCCCGCCGGGCATTGTGGGCCGACCGCGGTAAGGCTCTCTCCCGACGCTGATGTTCCGTACTGGCTGCGCACTGCGCTCGCGGATGCCGAACTGACGCAGGCCGAGGGCCCGTGGCCGGGGCTGGGCTCGATGCTGGTCGGGAGTCGACTGGCCCGGGCTTATCGCTGAACATCCCGACGGTGTCGGTGTGGACGAATACAGCCTGACGAGAAACACGGGGGTTGGTTGGTCGACGCTCGCAGCGTTTTGGCAGTGGCTTCTCGACCTGGATATCCGGGCTTCACTCGATGTGGAGCTGGGGGTCGACGTTGACGATGCGCCAGGACGAGTTGATCTGTTTCTGTACGCCCTGGTGGCGCATGTCGACAGTGCCCAGGTTTCGCAGGTCACCGATCGCGCACCCGGCCTGACCCTGACCTCAGCGCTTGCTCGTGTGGCGGCGCGACGCTCACGTGGCATCTCGCCTAGATGCGCCGCCAGATCCTGTGTCGTGGAATCCGGCCGGGCTAGTCGCGGTCGCCGCGGATCAGGTTGGCGCCGTAGTCGTCCAGCGCTGTCCTCACGTCGCCGTAGTTGCGCACCTGCGCGGTTACGGCCGTCGCGGCCCGTGAGATCCCGAGGATCTCCGCCTCCGACTGGTCCATCCATTCGGCCCCGGCCCGGGAACCGTCGTCCGCGAGGTCCTTTATCGCGTCGAGCACCTGTTCGCCGAGCGCCTCGATGGCACCTCCTGCGGCTTCGAGGTCGACCAGCAGACGCGGCCCTTCGACACGATCCCAACTGTTCACATCGCTCATAGCATTTAACGCTACGGGCCAAAACCCCGCTGTGCGGACGACTTTCAACGCCGGCCGGATCTGTGGGCGGCCAGCAACCGTGGGTGAGATTTCAGGCGCCGGTGGAGATACGAGGTCGCGTGTACGTAGTGAACGAAGATAGGGCGATCTATCTGATCCGTTCCGGTCGAAATGAAACCACCTTCGACGTCACAGTGACGAAATGTGAGCGCGTAATGGGGTGCCCGCCTCGACTGGGTCGCTGAGCGGACCGAGGGATCTGGTCGTCGCCGTCGTTGCGTGGGGGTAGGGCAGTTGCGATGGCGTAGGCGATCTGACGCACCGGTCCGACGTTACTTGTTGCAGGCACGGCGAGATCGGTGTGGGGAGAGCTGGTTGGGTGCGGCGCTGCTAGCATTGTCCGCGTCAGAGGTGGTCATCGGGGACGGTGATCCGCACAGGAGCCAGACCAGGCTCAGCGCACAGGGGCCGTTACCCCTGCTGAGTCAAGAGGTCTGGCTTTTGTGATTCTCGCGTGCTGACCTGATGGGGATCCGGCTCAGGACGCGGTTTGCAGTACCTGACGGCCGCCGGTGCGCAGAAGATCTGCGAGCTGGTCTTCGACGTTGACGTCGGGTTCGCTGAGGATCGCGAGCACATCGGCCGCGGCGATGTCATCGATGGCGATGGCTTTGAGGGTCTGGCCGAGTATTTGATCGGTCACGTTGCGGGTCTTGAGCAGCTCTGCGAGCAGCAGGCCGGAGACTCGGAGCAGTTCGGGGGTGGTCAGTCCGTAGCCCTGGGCTTGGCCGGCCAGGAACGCGCCTTCGGTCTTGTTGACACGCACGCCCACCACTTTGTCCCGCACGTTCGATCTCCTTGCGTTGGGTTCCGCGGTGTCACCGCGTGAGCCGATGTCGTTATTTTAGGGCACGCATGCCGTTATTTAAGGACATGCGGGTCAGTGTCGGCCGCCGATGTCGCTATTATGTCGTTAAATAAGGGCATGGTGTTCTTAGTTGCCGAGTCGGGGGAGGGGGCGAGTCCGTCACGACGTCAACCGATCCGCCGCAGTTGAAGTATCCGCCGTCTCATGTCGAGACGGTGCCGACTGGTGCGATCGTGACGGTGAAAGAAGCTGCTGAACGGCTCGGCAAGGATCGCCGTACGGTCGTCAAAGAGATCGAAAATGGCGTGCTGCGTGGCGGAGCGATGCCGCGGCCAGAGCGATTGCGCTGGTATGTCTACGAGGATGCGTTGCCGGCGCGGTCGGGCCCGGTTGCGACGCCCAGTGTCGTTGCGCCGGCGGAGAGTTCGGATCTGGCCAATGCTCGGGCGGAGATCATTGCCCTTCGGGAAGCGAACCGGCTGCTCATTGCAGCTCAGCAGGATCTTCTGGAAGCTGATTCGACCGCGGCCGAGCGGTATCGCAGTGTGGCACGGACCTATCTGGATGCGCTTTCACAGTTCATGACGCCGGGGCATCTCGGTGAACTGACCCGCGAGTTCTGAGCCACGCCCCTGGTTTGTGGTCAAGGGGACAGTATTCGGCCGCCGAGTACGTCGGTGATCAGATCGAGGGCTTCCAGCTCGATATCGACTTCGTCGGGGCCGGTGGTGATCATGGATTCTCGCCAGGCTGCGTATTCTTCGGCGTGGTCGTCGCCCACGCTAGCCGGCGCGAATCCTCCTCGGGGGGCGGCGGCCGGTTGTGGGTTGCGCTGTTGTTCGCGGTCGTCGAGCCATTTGCGCCAGGCAGCGCGTTCGGCTTTGTGCCGGTCAAGACGGTCTGCGCGCAGCTGGTCGAGGTGGTGTTGTCCAGCGATGTCGTCGAGGCTGACGTGGCCGGCCGCGACCGCTCCCCACCCTGCTTTGGTGAGTAGGCCGGCGATTTCCAGCGCGGTAACCATGGTGTCACCGGTGGCGCGCGGTACCCCTGCGGCCGCGTACAGGTCGGCCTTCTGGGTCAGTCCGTGATAGGCCACGAGCTCGTACACGCGGCGCAGGTGGTGCCCGATCACGCTCCACGCTTCATGAACTGCTTCCACGCGTACCCGCTGCGCTCGCGCTGGATCCGTATTCACACGATTTTGGCTGGTCAGAGCGTAAACATCGGCCTCGGTGCCCACCGCCTGGCGCACCAGAACAATCGGGGACCCTGGCCGTTCCCGTAGGTCGGCCAGCACTCGCCACACACTGTCCTCGCTCAGAAGCCCTGAGCCGATCGAAAGTGTTCTACCCCCCACACCTACCAGCCAGGTCCCAGATCGTTGCTCACCGGCCACCAGGGCGTAGAAAGCCAGTGCTTGTAGTACTGCCCGTACCGTCCACCGCAGCCTCTTTCCGGCGAACTCTGCATCAGCCCATGCCGTTGCGTTGGCGAGCCACTCTCGAAGATTCTTCGGTCCACGCCATCCCTGTGCCTTACCCCCCGGTGTGTATTTCTTGTCTCTGTGCCGCGCGGGAGAGGAATTTAGGACGTTGGTGATGTACCAGTGCTGGGCTTTGGTGAAGTCCTTGCCGAGGGCGAGGTCACCGCGGTGCTGATAGCGCGCGTAGGCGTGGCCGAGTCCGTCGTGCCAGCAGCCGCCGGGGGCGATGCGCTCGCGCAGATCGGCGATGCTGTAGCCGCGAGCGAAGGCGTTGACGATTACCGACATGCGGGCCTGGTGTTTCGTCTCCCAGGTGAGGCGCTTGGGGTTCAAGACCCCGTGGGCGGCGAAGTCGACGACGTCGGCCGGCAGTTCGCCGCTTCGGCGGTAGTCGGGGGCCAACCGGGTGTCGTCCCCGCTGCCTTCGAGAAAGTCGCCGATGGGGGTCGGCGCGGCGGTCGTGGCCTCCGGCGCGGGTTGGGGGGCATTGAGTGCGCCGAGCAGCATCTGCAGTCGGGGCAGCAGGTCGGGGGCTGATCGGGTGGCGAAGGCCTCCACGGCGTCCTCGAGGCTGCCGTCGAGCTGGCGGTAGCCGCCGTTCTTGTCGGGTGATCCGGGCACGCTGATGCAGCCCTTGGCAGCGCCGGCCATGGGCGTGATGTCCAGTGTCGGCAGGCGGGTGGAGAGCAGGCGCACCAACGCCTTCATTTCGTCACATGACGCTGATGTGCCGATGGCGAGGGGGGCGATGAGGTGGCGGCCGCCGTTGGTCGACGAGTCGGTGATGAAGGCGCCACCGCATGAGCTGATCCATGCCGCGGCGGTATCGAGGTCGGCACGGACTTGCTCGGCGCCATAGTGCTTGACATCGAAGTCGAGAACCAGGACCTGAGTGCGTCCTTTGGTGTACAGATACACCGCGGCTGATCGCCATGGCAGCGATTCGGTGAGCCGTCCTGTGTCCGAGAACTTCTCGGTCTCGGCGTTGTACAGCCGCATCTGGGTGCGCCCGGGCGCAGCGATCAACCGCGCCAATTTCTTCCAGATCAGGCCGGGTGAGACCGGTGGCGCGGCAGGCGGAGCGGTCATCGGCGAACTGCCGAAAGGCGTTGTCCTGCCTGGGATTCAGTCCGATGTGTGAAGGGTTGATGAGGATACATCACTCGGGTATTGCGGCTCACGAGGGCGTCCTTTATCCTGGAGCCAGCCATAATGGTTGGCTCCATTTGTTTGGAGTCGGCTCCGACGCCGAGGGTGTTGAGATTCTTTTGTTGGAGACCTGAGCCGAAGTTGGCGCTTCGGTTCAACTTTCAGATTTCCCCGCTACGGCGGGGATTTCTGCGTTTCAGGCTCCGTTCGCCTGCCTTGAGGCGGCATGATGATCGGTAGGCGGCGTTCAACCCCTCTCGTGTGATACAACGGGTGGGACAATTGTTAACTGTCCGTGGTTGTTGAGCATGCCCTAGCCCGCGGCCGTCGCGGCGATGACACGCCGAGGTCACAGATCAATGCCTGAGTCCCGTCAACTTCCATGCGCTTTGCCTCCATGGCTCACAGCAGGTTGGTCGTTGCAGTGCGGCATGGCGAAGATGGCTTATGTGTTCCTTTCCCAGCTGGTGGTGACCAGTGTTAGGCGGGGTTTGCCGTGGTGGCGTGCATGCGATGCGGCGTGTCCCCAAAGTCAACAATTGTCAACATCGGTGGTTGATCTGCGCTGTGCTCCAAGATGTTTCGCCAAACAGCCGGTCATGCCGAGCGAGGGTAGCCGCAGTACGCCCATAAAAGCTCTAGGCCAGGCCAATATTGGGCAAATGTGGCTGGGGCATTAGAAATCGCCGGTCGTGACGGTTTACCGTCCGCGGTATGACGGCTTGGGCTGAAACGATGACGGGAAACCTGCTGAACTTTTCGCAGGTTCTAGGTGGTGGTGGCTCGGCGCCGATGTCACCGCCACGGATCCCCGCTCCGCCCTTGTCCCCAGATACCACGGTGACCCTTCCGGCGATTTCGGATCGCAGCGACATCACCGACAAGCAGCGAGCGGTGCTGGCATACCAGGGTATTGATCCTGAAACCGCTCCCTTATCTGACATCAATCATGGCCTAGGTCTACCAAAGCAAGTTCCAGCTCCCGCCAGCCCAGCTCCCGCTCCAGCTCCGACGACACCGGCCAGCAATAGCGGCACCCCTGCGGTGACACCAGTGGGCGACGGTAAGCAGGACGGCGATGGGCAGCTCAGCGGGGCGGCAGCAGATGTTGCCAAACGTCTCGACGAAACACTCGGCAAGAATCGGTCGGCGATCAACAATGCCGACGAACAGCTCGCTGATGCCATCCTCAAAGCGCAAAGCTCAAGTGAGGCAGGCAAAGAGAAGCTCAAGCAGTTGCAGGATTCGATCATCGACCAGGTGCAGAAGCTCAGCCCCACCTTGGATACCCAGGCCGGACAACAGCAGCTCGCTGAATTTCTGCGGGGCAAGGCTTCTGAGATTCTGAACGTCGCCAACACCGCCGAGCTCGACGCGAAGTCTCATGCGGCATTGCTCGACGGGGTCGCCGCCCAGTTGGACGCGATCGGCGACAGCGACCGTGGTAAAGCTGGCAACCAGGGCGAACCTGGCAGCGCCGAGCAGCAGAACCAATCTGGTGGCGATCAGCCCGCGGCGCCTGCTACCGCGCCGGCACCCGCGGATGCCCCATTGCCGGGCGATCCGCTGCTCGATGGGCTCGCCTCAGACCCGCTCATGCAGGGTCTGGGCTCGCTGCTGGGACCGGCAGCGGGGGCGCTGGGCGGGCTGCCTCAGATGATGGGCGGCATGATGCCGGGCATGGGTGGCGGTGGCGGTTTGCCGTTGGGCGACATCGGTTCTGCGATCGGCTCTGCGATCCGTGGCGGGACTGGGGAAGGGCCGGCTGATCCAGTGACTGATCCGCCGCTGAACGACAAGGCCGACGACAAACCTGAGACCGATGACAAGGACCAGTCAAAGCCTGGCGACGACAAACCCGAAGATAAGGCCGCTCAGACGACCCCCGCGGCCGGCCCTGCCGATGCGACGACTCCCAATGCCCCGCAGGCACAGTCCGGCCAGGTCGAACAGGCCGCGGCCAATGACCTCAAGGTCAAGCTGCCTCAGTCTGGTGACGAGGTAACCGTGGCCAATGCTGCCCTTAAGAAGGCTGGCGACGAGGTTTTGGCAGGCAAGTCGATCGATGACTCATATCGCAATGCCGGTCTGGCCATGTCCCCGCCTGGCGCCCCGATCACCAAGAACATGGTGTCGCGTTCGGAGGGCCTGGAATTCGGAGATGTCGGCCAGTTCACCGATCACCGCGTAATGGCCCTGGGCAACGACAAGGTGTGGGACAACGGCCGCGAGATCCCACTCAAGGATCTGCAAGTCGGCACAACGTTCCTGGGATGGGAACGCCCGCACACGACCCAGCCGGTGATCGCCGCGACGGCGACCACTCCGACACCGCCGAACAGGACTTAGCCCCAGTGTCCGCCAACCCGCCGCGTGGATTCCTGAAACCCACCCTATCTGAGCAGGAGTAACCTCATGTCCGTGAACGAATTGCGTTTCACCTCGGATGATCTGCGGCTGGCCGCCACAAAGTATGAGGCCACCGCCGATCGCTACGCCACGGCTCGTAATGAGAACGCACGGGCGGCGCAGGACACCGAGAGCTGGGGTCCGCTGGCCTACGAATCGCGTCGAGCAGCGATCGATGCGATCAACGCGCGCGAACGCGCGTTGACCGCCGAGGAGGACAAGAATCGGGCGATGGCACGGCAGCTGCGAATGACGGCCGACCAGTTCGACGCCATGACCGAGCACAACGCCGCCAACCTCACCATCAACCGGGACTGAGGACGCGACGGTGTTTGAAGCTGCCAGTCGCGATGAGTCGATCATCGTGAGGGTCGGGCGCAACGGTGATACGGCGGGTGTGCAGCTCGAACCGCCGGCGATGAGGTTGGCGGATGACGTGCTGGCCAGCCGGATCGTTCGGCTCAGCACACTGGCTTATCTGCGCTCGCAGCTTGCGTTGCGTGAGGAAATGTTCCGTAATCGGGTTGAGGGCATCTCGACGCGGCTGCCCACGGCGCCTCAGGTTGAGGCGTATGCGGCCACGATCGACTTCTAGCACGGGGCAAGGGGGAGAGGTAAGTGGTGGCCTACTACGCGAACGACGCGGGCCTGGCGACAGTAGCTGGTCAATTGCATAACGCCTCGGTGGGTTTGATGCAGCTGGCCGCCACACCGCCGGCACATCCGGCTCTGGCCGCCGACGAGACGTCGACGACCGCGGCAGCACGGTTGTCGGAGCACGGTGCGGTGTTGGCTTCGCGCGCAGCCGACGCTGCCCAGGTTCTGTTGGCCGCTTCCCGAGCTGTCTCCGAAATCAGTCGCGTGTCGGTGGAGATGGATGAGCAGAACGCCAAGGCGCTCGCCGCGGTTCGCCGCGGGCCTACCGACGGGGTCGCCCCGGCGTTCGTCCCGGCTGCCACCAGCGATGTGGTCGCGCCGGATATGCCGATCGCGCCCGCGGCGCCTCGTTACGGGAAGATCTCGGCTCAGATCATGGAAAACGGCCAATCCAACTCGGGCAGCACGTTTAGCAGTGCGTGCGCCCGGTACGGAGCGATGTTCAATGGGTCGGCGGTGGCGTCGCGGTTGGCCGCTCAAACAATCGAGAGTGAGGCACTGCGAGGCAACACCGCCTCAGTCCTTGCCTCGGCGCTGCGGCGATACGCCACCTGGGCCGATTCCATGCAGCAGCACTCCTCGACTCTGGCATCGGCGGCCACCGGCCACCGCGATCGTTTCGGCACTGCCCAAAATGACACACCACGCTCGGCGGCATTCACCAGCAAGGAACGCGAACTCAGCCAGGCTCAAACGCTCAATGCCCGCTTCGGAGGCGCCTACTCCTCAGTGGTGACGAAACTGCAAAGCGACCTCGTGGCACTGAACACCCGCGCGGGGGTAGCCTCCCAGACCTATCACCTGGGGGAGCTCCCCGCCGCGCCGCCACCGCCGCCACCAGTGGTCCCGGTCGTGTCACCCACCGCGCCAGAACCAGGCCGAGCCCCGCAGGAAGGACAATCTTCCTCGCGCCCCGAAGCTGCTACCGATCACAGCCCAGGAAACCACGATGTCGGCGACGATCTTGGCGCCGCCGGGTCCGGCACCGACGAGCCGCTGGATCTTCTTGGTGACCCGGCGTTGGCCGGTGAACAACCAGGTGATCCGATGGCCCAAGCTGGGCCGTTGGTGGCGATGTTGCCGGGCGTGCTTGCCGGGGTGGTCGGCGGTGCGCTGGGGGCATTGACCAGCTTGCCGTCGGCCGCCGCGCAGCAGGCGCAGTCAGCGATCTCGCAAGCCGGGCAAGCTGTCGAGGGACTGGCCAAAGGTCTGTCCGAACCTGAAATGCCCGATCTGGGCGTCTCCGATCTGGGCAGTTCGTCAGCAGGGTTCGGCGATATTGGTGGCGGCGGTGGTGGCTCAGGTTCGACCGAGCCTGCCGGTGTCTCAACGGATCTGCCACCGGCATCCGGCGGCATGCTGGCTCAGGCCGGGCCAGCCAGCGCGCCTGCGGCCTTGCCGACTGGTTCCGCTGCGACTGCGGCGAGCACCCAGCATGGCGGGATGATGGGCGGGATGCCGATGATGCCGCCGATGGCCGGGGGGATGGGGCGCGGAGGCGGCGGGGGAAGTAAACCGGTCGCTGAGCCTGACAAAAAGATCATTGTTCCGGTGGAGCCGAACTCCGAGTTCGTCAAAGGAGAAGTGCCGCGCAGAGTGGCCGCCGAGGCTGCCGACGTCACCAACGACCATCGGGCCGCGAACCGAAGCACCGACGAAGCCGACGTGGTCGTGACGTCTTCGCGGCGTCGCCGCGTTGAAATGCCGAAGGATGACGACCAGTGACCGTGTACGAATACCCGGACTACGCGGCGCACGCTGAGATGGTCGCGGGAATGAAAAGCCGCATCGAACGGATGACTAAAGTCTTGACCAAGCTCCAGCAGGAATGGGACGACTGCGCAGTAGACGCCGCCAGCGGCAACCGCGACGTCTCGCTGACAGTGGATTCCAAAGGCCGGTTGATGTCGCTGTCGCTGGCCGAAGGCTGCACCGCTCGCTACGACCACGTCGGCCTCGAAGAATTGATCAACGCAACCCTCAAGAGCGCTGTGAAAGCAGCCAGAATGGAAGCAGCCGACATCGAGAAAGACATCAGCGCCGACGTAGTCGCCGCGGAGCGCAACAACGGATAATCAACAGGCATGGGGGAAATAGCAATGCCAGAACGAATGACTGTCCATCCCGAGATTGCCAAGGCTGCAATCACAACTGAGACCGAGCCTGTCGAGACCTCCGGAGGCTCGGCGGCGACTACGGAAGGGCTTGCCGCCGATGCCCAGCCGCACCCATTCTCCGCGGCAGTTGCTGCAGGCGAGTCATCGGTACGGGGGCCGCTCTTGGCTGCCAGCCGCTTCTTGGCCGCCAGAAGTGCAGAAATGGCCTGAAGTTTGCCCAGGCTCCGGTCTGAGCGCCGAAGGTTATGAGCGACCTCTGAACACTGCGACGCTGTACGCGTTTGCCGGTGAAAGGCTGGTACGTCAAATAGTACGAAACAGCGCTAATCAGCCCGTACCGCTAGAAAAGCGTCTGATGCTGGCGGTACCGTTGATGCATCAAGGAGTGTAGGGGGAGTAACAATGCCGGCTGTTGTACGTACGACCATTCATCCGGACGCGCATGCCGTCGTTACCCGGGCTGCTGCTCAAGCCGACATTGATCTGGTCAAGACCACCGCCAACGCCCCAGCTGCCGAGCTGGAATCAACCTGTTCAGCAGCCACAATGAACCCATTCGACGCGGCACTGGCGACAGCGAGCGCATCCTACAAAGCAGAGTATTCGAGCGCAGCAGCTCAGGTCGCAACGACAGGTGTTGCAATGGGTTTCGCAGCGGTAGCAGGGTTGATCGCACTTGACGAGACCGACGTCGCCAACTCCTTGAACGTAAGTGCCGTCACCGCGGAGGTCCTGTAACCATGGCGATTCAGCACGCACCGCAGCCGGCGTACTCGCCGACCACGCCGGCGGCACCCGAATCAACACCCCAGTCTGCGCAGCCGCCGCGCCGCAGAGGTCTTCTCGTGCTGGCTATTGTTGCGCTGACAGCGGCTATTGCCGCCGGAGTGATGGCCGGTGTCGCATTGATCCGCCTTCCAGCAACTGCAAATATGGTGCCGCAGGCTCAACCGGAACCTAGCCCGACAGCGCCGAGTGCAGGCGACGTCGACACAGCAAAAAAGACTGCTTGCGACGCTTGGAGCGTGGCCTCCGCAGCAATTAATGCGGCCCGCCAGTCTTTCATCAACTCGCCCCCGAGCTGGGATGACCCAGCGACTGTAGCTGCGCTGAGCCAAGCCCAGGCCGGTGTACTTATTCAGGTCGAATATCTAAAGCAACGCTTATCGCCACTAACACCCAACGCTGTGGCGGCACCGATCCATGACTACATTGCTGCAGCTGTCGATACAGTCGCAGCCGACGGGCAGCATCAGCCGGCTGCAGTGTCCAATGCAGCGGCCGATCGAAGTACAGCGGCAGCGAGCCGGATTCGTACCGCCTGCGAGCTCTGAGCAATGCCTGCGGTCTCACCATCGGACGGCCAACGTCCTACGAGTCGCATTCTGCCCTCATGGATGTGGCCCTCCGGGCAGGACATCGGTGCCTTAGACGCCAAGTACTACACCGCCCAAAGTGCGGAAAAGCGTGAGGGCGCTCGATTCAACCGCTCGACAGCAAACGAATTGACGCACACCACTGAGGGAGCGTTGAGCGACGCAGCGATCAATTCGCACATGGAACACGCGGTGAGGCACGATCTGCTGGTCGATATCGCTGAGGCTGGCTTGCGCGCCGCACGAAGAGTCTCCCGGCTTCGACACGAACTCGTGACCAGCCTCGACAATATCGAGGCAGGCGGACAGCAGGCACTCTCGTCAAGTCCGCCTGCAATGCACCCAGCCATAAGGGCCGCGGCCGTGACTGACGCTGAGGCTACGGTCTCTGCGTTCAGCGCGGCGGCGACGGCGACCTACACCTACGCGACCGGGGAAGCAGCACCGGCCCTTACTGCGCTCAATGTGCGGAAGCCGATTCCAAACGACAAAGACACAACACACGCGCTTGATAACAAGGGGCTCGACAGTCGATCCGACAAAGCATTGGACCAAGGCGGATTGGGAAGTCGGCCCGAAAAACTCCCGGGCGGGCAGGGCGACCAGGCTTCAGGTCCTGGAGGTTTAGCGCAGCGGCAGGACAAGATTCCCGGTGGTAGTCCGACGTCAGGCAAGTCGCAGGGCGGTTTGGGTGGACTGGAGCAGCGAGGAGATCTAGCCGGCGGCGTGCGTTCTGGATCTCTACCTTCCCCGTCGACCCAACCCTCTCCTTTAAGTACCACAGGGCTGAGCGGTAGCGGACTTCCAGGCGGAGGCGGCGGTTTGTCATCTGGCGGCCTTGGTTCTGGTGGGTTGGGGTCGGGATCTAGTCCGTTGTCGGCGTTGACTTCTGGTATGGGTCGGATGCCGCAGGCTTCGGGTTTGACGCCGCCAGGTAGCAGTTCGGCGTTGCCGACGTCGGGGTTGGGGTCGGGTGTGGATCCGGCGTCTTTTAGTCGTGCGGTTTCGGCTGGCAGTGCTGCGGCTGGTATTACTTCTTCCCCGGTCGCTCCAGCTCCGCCGTTGGCTGGCCCGTCAACGGCGGCGGTGACTCCGGGTGCCGGTTCTTCACCGGTGTCTGGTCCGTCTGCTGTTCCTGCTGGTTTGGCGGGTTCGGGGCAGCATGTGCCTACTTCGGGACCTGCGATGCCTGCCCCTGGGATGGGGGCTCCTGGTGCTGGTGGGATGTTGTTGCCGTCGCCAGGGTTGGGTGCTCCTGCGGCCGCTGGTGGTGCAGCGACGGTGCCCGCGTCGATGCCTGCCGCTGCGGCGCCGTCGTCGGCCGGGTCCGGTAGTGGGGGATCTGCGGTGGCTTCTGGTCCGACGTTGGTGCCGGCGGGTGTGGCGACTCCGGTGGCGGTTTCTCGTGGCGCGGGTAAGCCGTTGTCGGCGGATGTGCTTTCTGCGGCGGCGTTGACGTGGGAGTTGGCGCGGGCGGGTGATTTGCGGCTGTACCCGATGGATTGGGCTGTCGGTGTGTTCCGTTCGCCCACGGGTACTGAGACTGTCGTGATGAGCGGTGATGGCTGGGGTTATGTGCCGGTCGGGGTGTTTTTGCCGCGGTCTGCTCGGTTGTTGGTGTCTGATCCGTTGGCTGACGATGCTTTTCGGAACGTGTGGTTCGGGTGGGCTGATCCTGCTCGGATCATGGTGGAGTATGCGAAGCTTCGTGTTGAGGGCGATTGGAAGCTGGTGGCGGCCGCGACGACGGGTTCTGCCGATTCGCTTCGTGAGGCCGGTGTGGACCATACGGTGGTGAATCGTCGTGAGGAGGGTCGGCCGAAAGGGTTGCCGGCGGATTGGCAGCCGCCGGTTCTCGACAGACAGCATCAACATCGGTTGGAGCTGGGCTATCCGGATTTGTTCGGGCGGCTGGAAAAGCTCAGTGGTGTCGGGAGACGCTATCAGGAGCGGGTGATTTATCCGGTGAGTGCTGCTCTGATGGACTGTTTGGTTGGCGTTGACGAGATCCCGCAGGTTCTGCGGTCGGGGTGGCATACGGTCAGCTGTGCGGGTGATCCGAGCGCGGCTGAGTGGGCGGAGTTCGATTCGGCGTGTGCGGAGATCTTCTTGTCCGTGGGCGCCAAGCGTCCAGGCGGGATTACCGACACTCCAGGGCACCCGCAGGAGGTGCCGGTGTCGATCCACCAGTACTACCGGGGGCAGTGGGTCTTGGCCCGGGCTATGGAGCATTTCGGTGGGTGGGCCGGGACTGCGATGCCGTTGTCGGACATGGTGTATGCGGCGATGGCTGCGGCGCGGTTCGATGTTCGGGCGGTGCTGGCTGAGCCGTTGCGCTCGGTGGAGGAAGACTGCGCGTAATTGGTTGGCGTTAAATTTGTACGCGGCCGTAGCGCGTGAAGTCTAGCTGGCGGTACTGTCCGGTTTGTGGAGGGAAACGTAGGTTCTTCTGGGCCGGATTCTGGCGGGCCGTGGGGGCGTCCTGGCGTGACGGGTGGGGATCCGGCGAAGCCGGATAGCCGGTTTGGCCGGGGGCTGGGCTTGGCGACGCGCACCCAGGTCAGCGGACACTATTTCGAGCGTCGTCGTCTTGGTTTGGCGTTTTTGCGGCGGGCCGAGCCGATGGAGGGTGACCCTGAGCGGTTGCGCAAGGTCCTCTTGCTGGTGTCGGCGTGCCTGGGCGTGGCGGTGTTGATCGGCGCATTGGCGGTGGGGTTTTTCCGGCCGGCGGGGTTGATCGACGATTCGACGACCATCGTTGGGGTGCGTGAGACCGGGGCGTTGTACGTCATGGTGGACGGGCGCTTGCATCCGGTGCTGAATCTGGTTTCAGCTCAGCTGATTTCGGGCCGACCGGACATGCCTAAGTGGGTTAATCAGGGCGAAGCGGACCGGATGCCTCGCGGTGTTGAGGTTGGCATTGAGGGTGCGCCGGTAGATCTGCCGCGTGTTCAGTCGCCGGAAGTGTCGCGGTGGGCGGTGTGCGACACGGGTGCGACAACGATGGGCGGATCTCCGCTGGTGACGGGGATCAATGGGGCGTTGACGTTCGGGGATGGCGCGGCTCCGCTGGGCGATGACAGCGCGGTGCTGATGTCCTTCGATGGTGTGACGTACTTGGTGTATCGCGGGTGGCGGATGCCGGTGGATCTGAGTGATCGGGCGGTGACGACTGCGCTGGGGATCGCTCCAGGGGCTCCGGTTCAGGTGATGTCGCGTGCATTGTTGGCAGCGGTGCCGGCCAAGGGTCCGATCGTGGTTCCGCCGGTAGCCAATGCTGGTGCGCCGTCGCAGTTCAAGTGGGGCCCTGGTGTTGTGGTGGGGTCGGTGGTGTCCAGTCAGGACGTTGCGGGCGGGCCGGATCGGCTCTATGTGGTTCTCGACGATGGCGTGCAACAGATTTCGCCCGTAGTGGCCGCGATGCTGCGACAGCGTGACTCGTTTGGGACGTCCAAGCCGGTGTCGGTACGTCCGGATGAACTGGCTACCGCGGCGGTGCAGCATCGGCTCGATGTGGACTTCTATCCGGATAATCCGGTCACTTTGGTTGATACGTCGGCGCGGCCGGTGGTGTGCTCGGCGTGGGAGTTCAAGGTGGGGGAGCGGCAAGCTGAGATCCGTGTCGTCAGCGGGCGTGGGTTGCCGATTCGGCGAGATCAGAACAAGAATCTGGTGCGCTTCCAGGACGGGGGCAGCGACGGTGTCCAGGCCGATCAAGTGTTGGTGAGCGATGAGCCGGCGACGTTCGTTACCGCGACTGGGCTCGCTTTGGATTCCCCTCGGCGGCAGTCACTTTGGTTGATCAGTGGGTCAGGCAAGCGGTTCGGCGTGCCTTTCGATCAGGAGTCGTTGAACGCTTTGGGTTTGGCTGCGGTCGGGCGTCAGCAGGGGGTCAGTGATGCGGTGCGCTCTGCTCCGTGGGCGATGGTACAGGTATGGCCGGCGGGCCCGGAGTTGTCGAAGGCTGCGGCGAACAAGGAACACGGGAGGGCGTGAGCGATGTCGACAGTGAAGTTCAACGGGGGTCCTCGGCAGAGACCGCCACGTGGTGTGAATACCTCACCGATCCTTTGGCCCAGTTCGCTGGAGCCGTTTCTGAGTCCTCAGGCGTTGCCGCGCACCAAGGCTCAGATCATCATGCCGATCGTGATCGGTGTGGCGGTGCTCGGAATGCTGGGTTTGATGTTCTCGCAGAAAGCCCTGCGGCAGGGGCCCATGATGGGGATGTCGCTGCTGTTCCCGGTCATGATGATCGCCTCGATGATGATGATGTTCAGCAACCGTGGCGGTAACGGTGAAGGGCAGCCGTTGAGTCCGAGCGCGCTGGACGCTAAACGGCGCAAGTTCCGCCTCGATCTAGACGAGTTGCGAGTTGAGTTGCACGAGGCGGCGCGGGCACAGTTCAACCAGGTGCAGTGGATGCATCCGGCTCCTGATCACTTGCTGGGGCTGGTGGGTTCGGATCGGCAGTGGGAACGAAGCCGGAGAGGCGGCCAGTAATGACGACAGCGCAGAGCCCTTCGAGGTTGGACCCGCATTTCGGGTTCGTCCGTTTCGGTTTGGGCAACCAGCAGTTGACGCGCAAGTTCGAGAACGTACCGTTGCTGGGAGATTCGGCCGATTACGAGCCGACGTCCTATCAGTCTGTCGCGGCGTTTCTGGGGACACAGGATAGGGTCCGTGGCATTCCGAAGCCGGTGTCGCTTCGCAATACCCCTGGGATGGCCTTCGTGGGGCGTGGCGGCCAGATGGACGCGGTGTATGCGTTGGTTCGGTCGGTTGTGTTGCAGGCAGCGATGTTTCATTCGGATACAGACCTCAAGGTTGTGGTCATCACCGAGTCGGTGAATCGTTGGGATTCGTGGTTGAAGTGGCTTCCGCATGCGCAGCATTCGACGGCGCTGGACACCGGTGGTAGCCGACGGATGGTGTGGAGGTCGGTGGCGGCCTTCAACTCTTCGGGGATGGCCAATGCGTTGCATCAGCGCGAAGGATTCACGAAGAACGACACGTCGACGATGCCGCATCTACTGATCATCAATGATCTGGCACGCATCGATGAGACGGAATGGAAGACCATCACCCGCGCCGAGGGGGTGGCCGGGGTGACATTCATGCGCCTGGCCACAGAGCCCAGCAGTGCTCTGGAGTTCGCGAACACGTTTGTGGTGAGCCCGGATCTGATCGAGCACAATGGATCTCGGTTCGCGATTCCGGATCAGATGAGTGAATCCACGGCTCGCACCATCGCCCGTCGGATGTCGAAATATCGTGCGGACGCCTCGGCACGCACGGTCGTTGATGACTCGTCGAGTCTGGTTCAGCTCACTGACATGCTGGGGATCGAGGATTTTGCGCAGCTGGATTTGACGTCGCTGTATGCCAAGACGCGGATGGGCCCGCCTTTTGAGGAGTCCGCGTGGGGCAAGGAGTGGCTGCGGTTTCCGGTCGCGCGTGACACGTTCGGGAACTTGGTTCATGTCGATCTCAAAGCCGAGGACGAGGGCGGCATGGGCAGTGCCGCCGTCGTGGTGGGGACTTCTGGTTCGGGCAAATCGGAGTTTTGGACAACGCTGTTGCTCTCGGCGGCGCTGACGCATTCGCCTGAACAGCTTCAGTTCATGTTTTTCGACTTCAAGGGCGATACGACGGCGATGACGATTCGAGGGTTCCCTCATACCGTCGCCGCGCAGAACAATCTGAAGGACGATTCTTTGTGGATGGAGCGCATGTGCGATGTGCTCTATGGAGAGCTGGAGATACGCAAGAAGCAGTTGGCCCGAGCAAAGTGCCACAATGCCGCGGAGTATGAGTTCCGGCGTATTCACAAGGGGGAGAAAATTCCTCCGCTGCCGGTTCTGTTGCTGGTGGTAGATGAGTTCACCCAGATGTTTCAAGAGTGCCCGTCCATGGTTGATGTGATCGACGAGTACACGCGCCAGGTCCGCGCGTTGGGCGTCAAGGTATTGATGGGCTCGCAGTATCTGGGTCATCACATGTCACGTGGCGGCATCATGGCCAACATGCCGATCCGGATCGCGCTGCGCGTGCTGGATCCCAAGGATTCGCGCGAGGTGATCGGGGTCGAGGACGCGCGGTGGCTGCCCTCCAAGCCGGCGGGTGCAGGTTTCTTACTCAGTCAAGGCCGCGACCTTCAGCAGTTTCAGACTGCGTTCGTCTCGGGCACCTATCACCAGCCGCGGCGGCGGATGGCCACCGCCGAACTGCGGGAGCAGCAGACCTATGCTCCGCCCAGGGAGTTCCTGTTAACCGGGATGGAACCTGTCACGGTGCCTGCCCCGGTCACTGTCGATGTGCAGGACGAGGACACCCAGGACGTGTTGCTCGGCCCTGACGGGCGAGAACTGCTCGACGTACAGGTTGCTACGCAGGCACTGCACGATCGGATGCCAGACGTAGTGCTCAAGCAGAAGTGGCTGCCTCCGCTGGAGGCGTTGCCGGTCGATGAGCTGGTACGCCGGTTGCGTGGCAAGCCATGGAATGTGGACTACGGAATCAACAGGGAACTGTTGTTTCCGGTCGGAGTGGAAGATCGCCCACACCAGCATCAGCAGCGGGTGTACGCGGTGAACCTGCTCGAGGACAACTGCGCGGTGATTGGCAAGCAAAACTCCGGTAAAACGGTGGCGCTCGCCACGATGATCACCGGGGCCTCATTGATGTATCGCCAAGACAGGATTCAGTTCTTCGTCGTGGCGTGCAGCGGATCTGACCTCAACGCTGTTGAGGAGCTGCCACATGTGAGCGCGTTTAGCCAATACAAAAAGCGCGACAAGGTTTTCGCGATGCTCAGCGAGCTGGAGTCGATCATCGAGCAGCGAGAGCAGGCTGGCGTCGACATGAAAGTGTTGCGCGAGCACAAGTTCGGTGGCGGTCGCGGCCGAGGGACGGTGAATGCGTCTGACCCATACGGGGATGTGTACCTGGTGATCGATGGGTGGACCGCGTTCAAGAAGGAGTATGAGGACGCGGCGCTGGCCAATGGGGTCACTCGCGTGATGGAGCTGCTGAACAAGGGCGGCAGCTACGGCGTGCACGTGATCATCGCGGGGCACTCATGGTTCGACTTCGGCACCCGGCTGACCCCGCTGTTCAACGCCAATGTCGAGCTGAAGCTGGCCGACAACGACGATCTCAACCGCAACAGCCGCGACGTGGCGCTCAAGGTGCCGCTCGGTTTCCGGCCGCTGCACCGAGCCGAGCCCGAATTCGGGATCGATGGGCCTGAGGGCACTGTCGAGGAGAATCCGAGCGGCGCCCAGTTGACCGAGCACGTGGGCGAATTGGACGAGGCCGAGGACCAGGAACTGATTCGCATCGTCGGCCGCGGCACGTCGATGGCTGGATTCCATTTTCAGACGGGCCTGCCACAGGTGTCGATCAACGGCATGGTCAGCGACCTCGCGGCCGCCATCCCCGCAATCACCGACAAGGCCGGGCGACGTGATGAGGCACGAGCGCTGAAAATGTTGCCGACACTGGTCACGCTCGACGAGGTGTTCAACCAGGCTCACGACCTGGGCATGCTCGGGGGCAAGCTGGTGCCGTTTGGGATCTGCGAGAAGGGTCTCAAGCCAGCTTTCGTGGACTTCCTCAAACACTCGCATCTGCTGCTGGTCGCCGACCCTGAATCCGGTATCAGTACCGCCCTGGCCACGCTGGCGCGTTCGATCATGCGGGTGTTCACACCGGACGAAGCCGAGATCTTTGTCGTCGACAACGCTCATGGGCTGCTCAACGTCGTCGTTGGTCCGCATCTAGGCACTTATGAGGTGCCAGCGGAGAAGCCACCGGAGCTGGGCTACGGACAGATCGGGACGACGTTCGGTGCTGCCACTGCCGCGTTGGAAGCAGCTGCGGCTGAGCCAGCGCCGGCCAGTGGCCAACGCCGCGAAGGGTACGTGCACACGCTCGAGCAGATGCGTGGCCTGGCTGCCTACCTGGCGGAGGAACTGGCTCGGCGTCAGCCTGACGGTGAACTGTCGCAGGAACAGCTGGCGGCCGGTGTGGGCGGCTGGAAGGGCAAGCGCACGTTTGTCATCGTCGACCGTGAAGAGGACGTCCACACGCTCGGCGGCGGTGCGATGGGCTTGAGCACCGCACACCCGCTGTCCCCTGTGGCCGAGTTCATGTCCAATGCCGCCGAGGTCGGTCTTCACGTGATTGTGGGGCGGCGTGTGGCGCGGTGGACTGGGGCAGGCTCCAGCCCCTTGATCAAGGCGCTGACCACGACGAATCGTCCTGTGGTGGTGATGAACAGCTCCAAACAGGAGGGCGTCGTCGCGCGGGGGATTAAGGCAGGTCCGCTGGATGTGGGGCGCGGGGTGTATGCCACCGACGGGCTGCCCGACCGGGTTCAGATCGCGATGTCGGGTCGGCAGTGCTGACCTACACCGAGCACGCGGCACGGCACCTGGCAGACCTGATCGACAAGGCGCGAGCAGAGCAGGGCTGGTCGGTGGCCGATCTGGCGACCCATGCGCAGGTGTCGCGGCCAACGGTTTCTCGGCTGATCAATCACGCGCAAATTCCGGTGCGCCAACGCACCCGCGACGCGATCGGCGTCGCGCTGGGTTGGCAGCCAGGGGCATGCGATGCGGTGCTGGCCGGGGCGCAGCTGTCGCAGACGCAGGACGTTCTGGCTGTCGGCGCCGAGGCCGCGAGTCGGTTGGCACGCGAGGTCGAGCGAGCTCGGCTCGACATTGGCTTGAACAAGCTGGAGTTGAGTCGGATTGCCGGGGTCGCGCGGCCGGTGGTGTCGCGGCTGATCAACCACGGAGAGGTCCCGGCACGGTTCGCGGTGCGCGATGCGATCGGGGTGGCAGTCGGGTGGGAGTCGGGCAGCTGTGAGGCTGTCTTGGCCGGCGGCGCGCCGACGGTGGCGGCCTCGGCGCAATGGGCGCAGACGGTTGCCCAGCGTCTGGAGCACCTTGCTGCGCAAGCGGAGGAGGCCGCGGCCGAGAGTGAGCGCCAAGCTCAGTGCTGGCACGCCATCGCCGAAAGTGCCGCAGGCTCGGCAGCCGAGAGTGAACGTCGTGCTGCGCACTGGCGCACGGTGGGCACAGATGCCAGGGCAGCGGTGCGGTTGGCGCGCCGCGGTGGTCGCGATGCACTCAATGGCAACAATGGGTGTTGAAATGCGTTGACTTCCAGGCGATATTGCGCGTTGCTGTTGCCAGTCTTTTTGCGGGCAGATTAGTCTCGGATCAGGTGGGAGACCACATAGGGAAGGGGAAAATTAGTCATGACGATGCCGTTGCTGGTTGAAACTCCGATTCTCGCGGCGCAGGGCGCCTCGGAAACGGCGGGGTCCGCGGCGCTCGGGGGTGTGCTGACCGGTGTTGCGCCGGCGTTGCTCGCTCCGATCCCGATGGGCGGGGAAGAGGTGTCCATGCTGCTTGCCCAGGCAATCGCCGCCAACGCGGCGCAGTTCTTGGCCGCGTGTGGCGTGGGGGTTGCCCAGCGCGAAGCGCTGGCGGCGAGCTCGATCACTTCTGCGGCAGCTCACGAGATCACCGACGCGACAGCGGCCGTGCAACTGTTTCTGTAGCTGCGATCTGTTCACGGGCTTTCCCGAGCTAGGAGTGTGTGGTGGTCGCTTATTATGGGCTGACGCCGGAGGTCAATGCGTTCCGGTTGACCATGATGGGGGCTGGTCCGGCAGCTCATGTGCCGGCCGCTGCTGGGTTTGAGACTGCCAGCGTGACCCATGCTCAAGGTGCGGTCCAGATGGCCAATACTGCCGCAGCGACAGCCGCGACGTACTCGGGGATGGGCTCTGTGGCGATGATGCAGGCCGCGGTCACCCATAGCGGATGGATGTCGACCGCGGCAATTGCGGCACAGCGAAGCGCAAAATGTGTCGAATCCGGGATGGGGCTCTACGGAAGCGCGGTAGCCAGCACCATTCCGTTCGGAATGGTGGTCGCCAATCGCGTGCGCGACGCGACGTTGCAGTCGACCAATATCCTCGGGGTCAACACCATTCCCATCGCCGAGACGGAAGCTGAGTACGGCGAGTATTGGGGCCAGAACGCCAGCGCCATGACGGGGTATCTGTCCGGTGTGACCAGCTTGGTCAGCGCACTATCGGTGCCGCTGCCGATGATGCCCGGAATGGCAAATCCGGCCGAGGCGCTGGCAGCGGGTGTGACCGCCTCGGGCATGTCTTTGGGACTGCAAGGCGCCTCAGCAGCGTTGTCGCAAGCAACGCAGGTCGGCGCGACCGCGCTGAGCGGCGCATCGTCGATGATGGGCACGGGCCTGAGTGCTGCCACGAACGGGGCTCCGGCTGCGGCGCAGCAGGCAACAGAGGGCTCGACCGCGCCGGGGATGCTGGGCGCGCCGCCTGGGTCGGCTTCCCCTTCCCGTCCCGGCGGCGCCCCAGCATCCACCGATGGCACAGGGTTCATGCAGTCAGCCCAGGCAATGATGGGGCCGATGATGCAGGCCCCGCAGGCGTTGGCAGGCGCTCCGCAAATGCTCAGCCAGGCAGGGCAGCTGCCGTCGTCACTGTTTGGGCAGGCCAGTGGGCTGATGCCACCGATGATGTCAGGATTGGGCGGCGGCGGGTTCGGCGGCGGGGCACAGGGATTGGGAGCTGGCGGGCTCAGCAGCGCTGGTGGCTGGTCGGGCCTAGGTCTGGCCAACGGAGGCTATGCCGGCGGAGGAGCTCCGGTCGCTGCATCGCTGAGCAAACCCTCAGGTATTGGGGTGGGAGGCTCCAACGCCATGGCAGGCCCTGTGGGAGTTCCGCAGAAGTGGTGGAATGCGCCCGGCTCGCCCGATTCGGCGGCGACGTCGATGGCAGGGCCTCGGGGCGGCGTGACCGGCACGACCGGCGGCGCACCGATGGGAGCCGGGATGATGGGGGCTCCAGCAGGCCGATCAAACGGACAACGCGGCCACGGCGAGATCAGTGAGGCCGATCAGCAGGTCGTGACCGATGACGGCGCGGGCGAGGGTGTACCGGTTTACACCGATGACGGTGACGTCGTCTACGTCGGGGGGCGGGAGGTATGAATCCGCGAATTATTTAGCTGCGGGCGTTAGAAAGTTTTTCATTTCAGTGCAAATGTGACCTATCGCAGCACCAACATCACGTCACCGCACTATCGAGCACGAGGGGAATTACACACGATGTTTCAGACCGATACCGATACGATGCTCACTTCGGCGGGCCATCTCGACAACATCCGCAACGAGATCATGGGCATGCTCAATCAGTACATGACCACCAACCAGGATCTGACCTCGGGTGCGTTCACGGGCATCGCCGCCACACAGTCGACGCTCACCGCCGAGGACATCCTCAACACCGGCCGGCAGGTGTCGGAGCGGTTCCAGGGCGTCATCGACCACATGAAGTCCTCGGCGCACCAGTACGCCGCCATGAACCAGGACAACGCGGTCAAGCTCGGCCACGTGGGCGCCTAGTCCCTACCCCGACACTTTTCGAATCTTCAAGGAGGACACTATGAGCGGACAGCAGTCTTACGATCACGTACGGATGATTGAGCACGCGACCACCCAGACGAACATCATGACCCGTCTGGAGGAGCTCAAGCAGGAGTCGATCCACGCCATCAACTCGGTAGCAGAAATCTGGAAGGAGCACGGCTCCAACGCCGCGCAGGAAGCGCATCAGCAGATCGCGCTGGCTTTCCAGCAGGTGTTCGCCACGATCGGCCGCCACGGACAGGCGATCCAGGGCGCAAGCCAGGCCGCCGAGCACACGGATCTGGCGTCGGCAGCCGGGTTCCGCAACCTGTAATGGCAGTCGCGTCTGGAGCGCGGCTATCGGTCACTTCCACCGGATTGTGGCTGATAGCCGCGCTTGCTGGTATTACACGGCTGCCCGCGACCCTGCGGGTACCGCCTTCTGACGGCGCCGACCGAGCCAGCCTCAGTGCCACCCATCCCGGTATGGAAGTCCTGCAACAGGCGGGGATCTGGACTGAGGCAGGCCTGGATGGCGATGTCGAGCAGTGGATGGTTACGTTGGCCCGCCCCGACATCAGGGTCGATGTGGAGGTTGACGTTCCGTCCGTGATGAGTACCCGGTTGCTGGGTCCTGCACCGGTTTTCAGACCTTCACACGATGAAGCAACGATCCGGCAGAATTCAACGGCAGCGATCGCCGCCTACGAGGAATTGCAGCGCTGGCGGGCCGATCAACCGGCCAAGCGCGTGGCCACACTGTGCCGGCGTGACGGGGTTTGGGTGGCGGCAGCCAGAATGTGGCAGCCAGGTGCCACCAGTTCTGATGGGCAGGATCACGAGGAGCTCGACGAGATCGTGGTGTCCCTGGTCGGTGACCAGCCGATCGCCACGACGGTGGCTGAGTTGCTTGGCAAGGCAGAACCTGCCGCGTTTGAGGGGATGAGCATCCAGTCCTCGGTCCTCAATGACGTTGTGGGCCAGTGGCAGCACGATCCAGAGACCCACATTGTGGCGGTCCTGGTCAATCACGGTCTGACCGTCGAGCAGGCGCGCATTGTTGAAGCGGTCGCTGACCGCTCGGCGGTGCGGTCCACGGTCACTGCGATGCAGATGCGGCCCGGGCGTGGCGATTGGGCACAGTTGACGACGACCATCGCGGACACCATTTATGGTCGCGTGGTGCGCAGCGAGACCGGCTCTGGCGGGGATCTGTGGACGTTGATGATGCCCGGCACCGAGCGCAGGATCCGTGCCGCTTTCGACGGTGTCTTGGAATCGCTGCCCAGTGGGCAGGGCTGGTCTGACTACACACGGTAGTCCGTAAAATAATTACGGACGATCTTGCCGAGCGACGTAGACGCGAAAAACTGAACAGGGTTACGCTCGCTTTTGTTGAGAACAACACCAGCCTTGCGGCAACAAACATGCTGCTGACCGGGGGAGCTGAGGGGAAAATCATGAGCGAGCAAGACTTCCTGAACCGGATGGGAGCGTCTTCGTCCGACAACACTGCGGACCGCGCGAACAACGGTGCGCCACAACCAGGAACACCGCCGCGTGGCCCCGGGCCGGGCGTACATCGACAGGGAGTCGACGCCACAGGCGGCGCCCCTATCCAAAATCGTCCCCCGACCGCCCCGCCACCGCAGCATCCCGCGGCGCCGGTCCAGTACGACGATCTCACTCAGCAGATCACTCCAGCGCATATCCGCGCCGCACAAACCACATACGCCCCCCAGGGCGCTGCCGCCCCGCAGTATCAAGGACGCGAATCCGTCGAGCCGACACACGGTTGGCAAGCGGGCCACGGCGCAGTCCAGCACATGGCACCGGAAGCCTCTGCACCGCAACCCAATTCCTTCGGATGGACAGGGGGTGGGTCAGGATTCGTGTCGGCCGCGGGCAACGGTGAGCTGCTCGGTGAACAGGTCCGCGCCACCGACTTCGTCGAGACCAAGAAGATCCCGTCAAATCAGGGCTGGCGCAAATGGCTCTATCGACTGACATTCGGCACGGTCAACACCGGGGAGTCCCCGGATGAACAGCGGGTACGGGCCATGCGAGCCCAGGTCGCCGCGCCCATGGCAGGCACGTTCTCGATTGCGGTGCTTGGCGGTAAGGGCGGTGTCGGCAAGACGTCGATGACGATCATGCTGGGATCGGAAATCGCACGGCTGCGTGAGCACGAACATACGATCGCCATCGATGCTGACCCCAGCCACGGCGCGAACCTTGCTGGGCGCATTGACCGTTCGGCAGCCTCGTCCTACCACGAGATCGTCGCCGCGCAGAACATCAAGCGGTATTCCGACATGCGAGCACGCGTTGGACACAACACCGCCGGGTTGGACGTGTTGGCTTCCCCGACGCACCGAGGGGCCACAGGTAGCGCCGGTGCCGTGGATCCGGAGTTGTACCTGCAGGCACGTGGATGCCTCGAGGAGCACTACAACGTGCTGCTCACCGACTGCGGCGTCAACATTGAAGACCCGATCGCAGCCACCGCCCTGGCGCACGCCAACGCCGTGGTGATGGTGACGTCAGCGATCCCAGAAAGTGTCGAAGGCGCCGGTAAGGAGATCGATTGGCTGTACAACCATCCCGACTACCGCTCGTTGATGAGCCGGATAGTGCTGATCATCAATCATGACCGTCTGCCGGTAAACACCAAGCACCGCAAGCAGATCCAAGCGTTCGTCGACGCCGTTGCCGAACGCTACAGCCGATGGGTACCCCGGGAACGGATCTTCATCATGCCCCACGATCCGCACCTGGCGACCTCAGCCATCGTCGACATCAACGAACTGGCCCCTGCCACCGCACGGCAAATCTTGGAAGTGGCCGCGTGCCTGGCCGGAGGCTACACCGCGACGGGAGCCGCCCAGTGACCACGCCACCAGCTGCCAGCACCGACGGTGCGGCCGCGATCGCTGATCCTGCCCCGCTGACACGCGTGGTGATCTTCGTGGGCGACAACACCGAAATGGACTTTGTGCTCCCCGCCAAAGTCGAATTGGTCGTCATCGTCGAAGACTTGATCGACTCGATCAACAAGAAGCTGCGTCGCCGCCGCCAACCGATCTTGAAGGTCGGCCCGACGTATAGGTTATGCCGGGCCGACACTCAACCTCTCAACCCCGAGCACACCCTCGACGAAGCCGGCGTGCTGGACGGGGATTGCCTGTGGCTGTTGCCTTCTGAGGTCACCGAACGCTTCGAGCCGGTCATTGAGGACGTATCAAGCGCAGTTGCCCAACAGGCTGAGCGCCAACTCACCCGCACCGACGAGCACACACCGCGCCAGGTGGCACTGGCCCTCGGCGCCGCTCTCACCGCATGGGCGGAGCTCATATTGCTGCGCTCGTGGTGGTACAGCGGTGGATGGGTCCCCGCGGCGGTGTCGTGGGTGCTGACCGTCGCGCTGATCGCTGGAGCCTGGGCCTCTGCTAACGCCAGCCAGCCGCAACGGCGCGCCGCCGCTGATGGGTTCGCTTGGACGGCCATCATCCCGTTGGCCGCCGCAGTGGCAACGTCGATACCGGGGCATCCCACAACCTGGCACGCTCTTGCCGCAGTCCTGGCAGCGGCCGGCGCGGCAATACTGCTGGCCATCTGGACCGATCGACATCTGAGCGCAGTCGCGGCGATCGTCGTCGCGGGTCTGGCCGCCGCGGCGGTCCTGACCGTACAGGGATCAGAGTGGCAGGTGCGACCTGAACGACTCGCGATGGTGATGCTGATCGTGGTGCTCATCATCGTCACCTACACCTCCAACACCATGGTGATCACCTCCGGGGTTCCCGGGCCGTGGTTCCCGTCACTGACCGGGCGCGGAGTCTTCGAACGACGCCCCAATTCACCGCGCGACTCGGTCTCCCCTGTGTACCCGGCCGGCACTGAGAAACCTGAGCAGATCGCGAGATGGGCTCGACGTGGCAACGCGGTGGCCACCGGGGCGATGCTGGGCTGCGCGGCAGTGATGGTGGTGGCCGCCCGCTATGCGGTCATCCCCGGACAGAAGTACGCAGCGTGGTACTTGGTGGTGGCGGTGTCCATCGCGCTCATCGTGCTGTTGCGAGCACGTTCGTTCGCTGACCGGTGGCAATCGATCATCCTGACGGTCGCTCCAGTCGTGGCGGTAGCGGTGATGATCGGGCGCTACGCGGCCTCCACCACACCACCGGACCTGACGACATCGCTAATGTGCGTTGCTGTCATCTTGGGTATCGGCGCGCTCGGGCTGCTGGTCGGCCTGGTTGTGGTGGCCGCGAAAGTGAACGCGCCGATTCGACGCATTGTCGAATTCGTTGAGTACGCGCTGCTGCTCCCGCTGCTGCCGCTGGCGGTGTGGCTGCTGGGCTTGGCCTCGATGATGCGCAACATGCTCGGTGACGTGTGATGAACAGCGGGATTCGACGCGGATGCCGCGTCGCGCTCGCCGCAGGGCTGGTCACGACGGTAGTGGCTGTCTGCGACACCGGGGCCGCCTGGGCAGTGGAACCGCCCGTTGTGCCGCCGGGTCCCGCCCCCGCCGACCCTGAGCCTGCCCCGGCCGAGCCGATGAAACAGGTCGCCGGATGCGTGCAGACCGCCGAACTTCCCGGCAGCGATTTTCGTGAACTGCCCGCTCCGCTTCAGATGCTCGACATGCCCGCGGCGTGGAAGGAATCCACCGGGGCGGGTGTGGTGGTCGGGATCATCGACACGGGGGTGGCCCCGCAGCCGCGTTTACCGCACCTGGTCGCCGGAGGTGACTACGTGATGGGTCGCTACGGTGACGGCTTGTCGGACTGCGACGCGCACGGCACCCTCATCGCTTCCTTGATCGGTGCTGCGCCCTCCGGCGCCCCGCTGCCTGTGCGGCCCGTCGACGCCGCCCCGCCCCCTCCGCTTCAAGGTGCGCCACAACCGGTTCCGGTACCGCCACCGCCCCCGCCGCCCACAGTGACGGTGACCGCGACTGTCACCCAACCTCCACCGCCGCCACCCCCTCCGCCTCCGGGGGACGCTCCTCCGGCGGAGGCAGCTCCGGCGTGGGGTCCGGCACCGGCCGTGCCCGCGCCCGCGTCTCCACCACCAGGTGGTGGGCCAGACGGGGTGATCGGGATCGCCCCGGACGCCACGCTGATCAGCATCCGTCAGACCGCGCAAACCTTCGGATTCGCCGAACCCAAGTTCGGAGAGAACACCCAAGATGTGCGCCGCGTCGGCGATATCCATGGCATGGCCCAGGCAGTGGTGCATATGGCCAACCTTGGTGCCAAAGTCATCAATATTTCTGTGGTGGCGTGCATTTCGTCAGCCAAGCCCGCCGACCTGACCGAACTGGGCGCCGCACTGCGATACGCAGCCGTCGACCGCGACGTCGTCATCGTCACGGCCGCGGGCAACGCGGGTACCGAGCAATGCAAGGACCAAAACCCTGAACCCTCGCCCAACACACCCGATGATCCGCTGGGATGGAATAGCGTCCGAACCATCGCGGCACCAGCGATTTTCGACCAGTTCGTGCTCACGGTGGCAGCCACCGACAGTTCCGGCACCCCCCTGACCGATCAAGCGGCCTCGCTGCACGGCCCGTGGGTCGGCCTGGCAGCGCCAGGCACCGACACCGTGGGGTTGTCCCCCGACGGGAAAGTGGTCAACGCCTCCATCGACGGCGACAAGCTGAAGCCGATCGTGGGCAGCTCGTTCGCCGCGGCCTACACCACCGGCGTCGCGGCTCTAGTCCGCGCCAAGTTCAAGGATCTTTCGGCGCACCAGGTGATTCGGCGTCTGCAAGCGACCGCCACACCCCCTGCTGGAGGCCGCGACACAGTGGTGGGATACGGCGTGCTCGACCCGGTGGCGGCCTTGACATGGGATGTGCCACCCGGGGATTGGCTGGCGCCAGGAGTGGACATGCCCCTGCGACACCAACCTGCACCCCCGGCCCCTGATCCACGGCCACGATGGGGCGCAGCTGCAGTCGCTGGCATCGCCGCGATGGTGATCGGCGCTGCGGCCTGGGGAATGACTGTAATGAGACGACGTCGCCGCGCTGAAACTTCGGCGGGCGCATGGGAGGATCGATGGCTCTGAATCCGTACGTCGGCAAGCTCATTGCCGCCGAGATCGCCGCATTGCCCATCGCGGCTGCCGTGTACGCCGCCGGCGCCAGGGCAGTGTGGGCAGTCGCGGTCGCCGCCGTTCTCGCGGTGTCGCTGTTCGTAGTTCCCATTCGGGATATGACCCTGTGGCAGTGGGCAATCCAGTTTGCGCACTGGGTTGGTCGCCGCCGCCACCACTTGCACGAGGCGATGCAACCTCCCTCGGACGACAAGCGCGAAGAGGGGCCAAGCCCGGACCTCAGCTCGCCGAACGACGACGAGGAGCAGCCCGACGCTGCGGCCGTCGATCGCGTTCGCAAGGATCGCTTCACCGACGTCGAGATCAACGACACCACGCACGTGGGGGTGCTCGTCGAGGACCACACGGTCGTCACCATGGTGGCGCTGTGGGGCCGGCCGTACCTGCCCACCCTGCTGACGGCCAATCGGGCTGAGACACCCAACACTGTGCCGTTGACTGTCATCGCCGGTGAGATGAAACGGGCCAGTCTGGGGGTGGATGTTGATGTTGTTGCCGAAGGTTCCCGCAGCTACACCGCTGACCCCTACGGCGCTGCGTTCACCGCTTTCATCGGAAGTCGACCCGTCGTCGGGCAACGCAGCGCCACCCTGGTGGTTCGCCTCGACACCCACGCCGCCGACACCACCTCGGGTCTGATGTGGCGTCCCAACAGCGTGACCGCTGTAATCGCTGCGACACAACGCATTGTCAAAGCGCTGCGCCAAGCCGGATGCCGCGCCGAGATTCTCACCGCAGCCCAGATGCGCAATACCACCGCGGCCACCGTAGGGGGAGCTGAACGCCTCGACGCGACCTACCACGATCGCTGGGCCACACTGCATCAGCCAGGGCACGGATACACCACCAGCTACTACCTGCCCGCCGATCACCTCACACCGCGAGCCTTGGAAGATCTCTGGTCGATTGATGCTGACCACACCACAGTGGTGGTCGCGCTGCGCCGCTACGACGAGGGTGTGCGTGTTGGTGCCCTCGTGCGGTTGGTGACGAGTCGACCGCTTCGCACTACCCCGGCCACGACCTTGCGTCGGTGCACGGGCCGGCAGTGGGAGGTGTTGGTGCGCACCATCCCTGGTGCGGCGCGACTGACCACCATGTTGCCGACGATCGAGCTGACCGACACACTCGACGAGACTGTCGCAGTCGGTCCGTCAGGCATTCTGATCGGCGCGACGCGCGACGACCGCGCGGCAGGAGAGGCCGGGTCGGTGCTGATTCCGTTCTTCGACCCGGCCGGACCAACCCGCATCGCGGCCAACGTCGACGATGCCACTGTGCGACAGCTGATCCGGCGTGCCTCGGCCGCCGGCGAGCTCGTCGCGGTCTACGACGACAGGGGCCGGTGGGCGATGACCGGTGCCTCCTCGAGGATTTGGACGACCCGAGATCACACCGAGCAACCACCTCGGCCGCCGACCATGGTCTTTCACCACATCAGCAGCAGCAATCCTTGCCCAGGAGCACGCAGCGCGGTCGCAGTCGGCCCCCCGCGCCCCGGCTACAGCCCCGATATCTGGATCGACCAGTACGGCGCAAAGTCTCTGCAACTCAACACCGCCAAATTCGACGTCCCGCTGGAACCGATCACCATCCGCGGCGAAGACGCCGCCACGGCGCCGGCTCGGCCACCACACCCAGCCCTTGTCGGTAGCCAGCAGTAGCGTCTCGGTCAAATCTCATGGGGGGATGGGGGATCCAATGCCGAAGAAAACTCAGAAGCGGAAATGGAAGCGGACGTTCTATCACGGCGGTGTGCCTGGAGGCCGGCCCGGAGGTCTGATCTATCCGGCCGCTGAGCTCGGATTAGACTACACCGCGGCGTATTTGTTGACTCCCGGGTTGCCCGTGCAGATGCCGAAATATGAGCCCGATCGGGTGCACTTCACCACTCATCTCGGGGTGGCGCGAGGTTATGCCGCGCAGTACGTCGCCCCGGGAGTGGGGCCGGTGCCCGGCGATGTCTACCGCGTGATCGTTGACGGTCCGATCGAGACCGATCCCGACTTCAGTGATCAGAAAGTCGTTAGCGTCTACGGCACCAGCCGCAAACCGATCACGATCAGTGCCGTCGTGGAACGAGACGTCGTGCTTGATCGGCGCCAGATCAACGAAGCCGGGTGGCCATTCCGGTGTTTTTTCGGCGAATGGGAACCCGTTCACGCCAAGGACGGCACCGTCTTGGCTTCGCACGAGATGCGCGACCTCGGCGCCAGTGATGACTACCTCCGATTGCTGCCACGGTGGATGGATGCACGTGAGTTCGGCAACGGCGGACGCCTCTGGAGTCCGGGCCGCGAAGGAGTTGTGTGGGCAAGCCCTGACGAGGTTCTGGAGATTCTTGCGCACCTGGGGTTAGATACGGGCCCGCACATCATGACCGGCGATAACGTTTACCCTCACTTCGAGCAGGGTTCTAACAAGCCAATCCTGTTCGGCTACTACCAATGCCGGGAATGTGGAGCCACATTCGGCGATCCCACGATCAGTCTCGACGAACAGACCCCGGCGATCCATGCAGCCGCCATCCACCAAGCTGGTGACGACGTGGTCACCATCGCACAGTTCAACGGCGGCAACCTCAATGAGTACCTGTACGCCCTGTCCCGGCGGTCACCGCAACGCTGGACATCGTGGAGACCGCGGGGACTGCGCTGAGTCCAGCAACTCCTGCACGATCGCTGCCTCGTGAGCGACCGGAATCCCTTCATGCGTCGGCCAGGTCGGCGGCGATGATCCGCCGCACCGTGCTCGGGTGCATCTTGGTCTGTGCGGCGATGTCGGCGACCTCTTCGCCGCGGTCGGCGAGTGCGAGAACGCGTTGCACTTCGTCGGTGTTTTTGCGAAGTCGGCGACGGGCGTTGAGAACTCTGATGGCGCGTAACCCGTGGTCGGCATCGGGTGTGCAGTTGTCGTCGTCTGCTTCGGCTGAATCGTCTGTGTCGAGCTCGACGTCTTCGGGTTCAGGGTCTTTGGCCCGTGGGGTCAGGACGACCAGTGCGATGGTGGATTGGGCGATGGTGACATCGACGATCGTTGGCCACAAGAAGGCCAGTCCGATGCTGATTCCTGAGCGTATTGCGAGGTCGCGCAGGGATTCGAAGGACAGAACGAAGGCCCCGACAGCGATCAGGGCTGTCATGGTCAGAGCCACCCATGCGACGAAGTTGAACGTGCGCAGGTTGCGGACGAGGATGGCGAGGCCCTCGATGGAAAGCATGAGGATGATCGGTGGGGCGACAGCTACGGCGACCGCGAGTTGGCGTGGTACGTCGATGGTCTCTGAAACCCATGCGTGAGCGCCGTTTCCGGCGATGGAGGTGGCGGTGGCCAGGGCGAGGACGATCCGGAAATAGAGTCGGGCGCGTCTGCGTTCCGCCTCGGCGGCGGAGCTGAATATCGCGTCGATGGCAGCCGATGCCAGAGCCGTGAGGCGGGCGCCGAAGGTGAGGGTGGGCAGCGGGGCGGTGAGTACGAGTGCGTTGTCCATGGCGGTGTCAGGGGTAGGGCGTGTAGTCGTAGTCGGCGGGGTAGGCTGGTGGGCTGTTGTGGAGCATGTCGAAGGGCAGGTGCAGCATCGCTGCGGCGATTTGCCAGACGTACCAGAGGGTTCCGAGGACGACGGGGGCGCTGGAGACCAGCAGTGGTGTCCAGTGCAGGGTGGGGGCTCCGAAGCGTGGAACTGAGAGTGGCCGGCGTCGGGAAGCCTGGGGGGTCGGTGGATCGAGGAGGGTGGGCATCGCCACGTCGCGGCCGCCGAGGAAGAGATTCTCGTCGACGTCGGTGGCCTCGGGGGTTAGCGGCCACCAGTGGCTGGAGCCTTCAACGGCCAACCAGCCTTCGAGGATGCCGTAGATCGCGGCGGTGAGAAACACTGCGGGTAGTTGTGCGAGGAGCCAGGGCACGAGGACGACCGAGGTGAAGCTGGCTGCAGGGTCGTAGACCACAGGAAGTGGCAGGCCGCAGATGGCGGCGGTACCGAAAAGCGCGGGGATCGGGTAGCCCATTAAGCGGTCGGGGATGAGTGTGGTGATTTTGCCGTAGAGCAGTCGTCCAAGGGGCCATGCGAGCGGGGCGGCGAGCGCGCAGATCACAACCAGGGCGGTCTCGAATCCTCCGGTTGGTGTGGACATCTGGCGGAACACCAGGGGCGCGGTGACGTCGTCGTCGTGGGGATCCGGGCGTGCTCCTGTTCGGGCACGGTCGCGTGCTCGGATGGCCTTGCCGAGGCGTTCGGCGCGACGCTTTTGGATGAGCAGGATGCCGGCGTGTCCGGCGATCCAGGCGCGGCGTTGTTCGGCGAAAGTGTCTATGGCGGTGGGCATCTAACTCACCTGTGGCTGGTCGGTGCGGTCGCCGAGCAGACCTTGCAGCAGCGCTTCGGATTCCCTGATGAGATCGCGGGCTTCGCGCAGGATGTCCAGCGAGGCGCCGATGACAGTGACGGCGTGGTCGTCGGTGCCGGTGAGGGCCATCCGGGTCTCGGGGAGGCCTCCGTCGAGGACTCGTGCGGCTGACCCGGGTGCCCACCCGAGGGCGCTGTCGATGCGGGTCAGTGTTGATTCCCGGAGTCGGCGTCCGGTGCCGTTGATGGCTTTGTGGAGGGTTGACCGATCGGGGCCGCCCCTGCTGGCCAGTTCGCTGGAACTGATGCGCAACTGTGCGGTGCGTCTGCGGACGAAGTGGTCGAGTCGCGCGGGTCCGCTGTCGGCCACCGAGTCGTGGCTGTTGTTGATGTCTTCCACACCAGAAATCAACCATATTCAACCAAAGTCGTCTATGGCCGTCGACAAAATCGCCTGAAGCTGACTATTCTGACGACCAAAGCTGACCATATGTTGAAGGGGCTGACCATGAAGTTGCTGCTGACAGTGCTGGCGATGGGTTGCGCACTGGTGGGCCTTGCCGTGGTTGCGGTCCTCGACCTGATCGTCAGCCATTGGCCGCTGGTGTGCGTGCTGGTTGCGGTGTGGCTGGGTGCTCGGTGGTGGTTGCGTCACAGGGGCGAGGCTGATCGCGATCATGCCGGTCACCTGTGCAACGCTCCTGTGTCGCCGGCGTCGTCGATCGTGCAGGCGGTCGGCAACGGTAGACCGTTGTCGGCGGCAGCGGGGGAGCTGTACCTGGTCCGTGGTGATGAGAACGGATTGCGTCCGCCGCCCACTTGGCCTGGCCGCCAGCCAGTTTCGGGTGGGCTTTCCCTCGGGGACGAGGTCCGTCGATGACCGAACCGAATCGTGAACCGGCCGAATGGATTACCCGGTTGAAGCGTCAGTACGGGTCCAGTGGTGATGTCCGAACCACTGTGGATCAGGGCGCCGACGGCAGCGACGAGGCGGATCGTTTCGGCCACGCTGGTTTCGATGAACCGGATATGTCCGATGAATACGGCGATGAAGGTGATTCGGATCTCGACGGAGAGCCCAGCGACGATGACGTCTACGCCGACGAGCTCGACGAAGATCTCGACGAGGACGAGGGTTCACTGGATGCCGTTGCCAGCGACGCACTGCTGGGCGGGGCTGAACCGCCCTCGACGCCGGTTGACCTCGATGCGACCGCTTACCTCACCGGCATCGGCAGCCCTGACACCGAGGAGCAGGGCCGTTCGCGCCGATTCAACCCGTGGGTAGCCGGCGGTTTTGCCGCTGCGGCGGCGGTGGCCACGATCGTCACGCTGGTGATCGCAACGGCGACCTCGCGCGATCCTGTTCCGCCACCGACGCCGCCGAGCCCGGTGGCCAAGCCTGCGCCCCCACCTCCGGTGTCGCAGACTCCTCAAGCGGTCGATGGGCCGCTGCGGTTCACCGCGACCTCGGCATGTGATCGGTTGCCGGGGTCAACTCCGGCGCAGTTGGTGGCAGATCCAAACTCGGATGCGCCGTGGGTGTGTGCAACCGACACCCCGGGCGAGTATTTGACGCTGGTTCTGGATCGGCCCGCGCGGGTTACGGCCGTGGCGATCACCCCAGGGGCGGTCCTCAAGGGTAATGCCGTCAATCAGGCTGATCCTTGGCCGCAGTATCGGGTGGTCAAGCGGGTGCAGTGGAGTTTCGATGACCCGGCCAACACGGTGAAGTCCCAAGACACCGGTCTGACTCATGGCGAGGTCCGCATGGCCATGCCAAGTGTGTTGACCTCGGTGGTGACCGTGCTCATCCAGGAGACAAGCCGGCCGCCTCGGATTGCCACACCGACCACCGCGCCGGCCAAACCCACCAACGGTGACCTGGTCGGCTCGATTCTCGGGTCGGGTCCAGGGGTACCGGCGACCAACGACGAAGCACTGTTGTCCGACGACAACCGTGCCGACCCGTCCGACGGCAAGTTCGCGATCAGCAGTATTCGGCTCATTGGGCACGAGGTCTGAGGAGGTTGTGGTGAAGCTCAACAAGACCTGGGAGCACCGGTTGCGGACCAGCACCCGAGGCGCGGGCCGCATCATCCTCGGCGTTCTCGTGGTGACGTCATCCATCAGCGGTATGGGCACTCTCAAGGACTTGATTTTCCCGCAACCTCCACCTCCCATCGCGCAGATTGCCGACAAGACCATCAACGCGGCCGATCTGGTCAAGGCGTTCGCTATCGACTGTGTGACAACGTATCTGAGCGCGTCGAGCGCACAGGGCACGGATTTGTCTCGGTGTTTTCCCAACGCCGGGAAGCTGACCCTGCCGGCCACGCCGTCGCTGATCGTGTCCCATCCGGCAGCGTATGCGCGACGAGCTGGCGGCGAGCTGGACAACCTGCGCACCTATGGGGTGTTGGTGGGGGTGACTGAGCAGGAGTATGCCAGCGCCGCCCCGGTTCGGGCCTACTACCAGATTCCGGTGGGGGTGTATGGCGGTGACGCCGTGCGTGCGCTGGACAATCTGGCCTCGGTCGACGAGCCGCCTCTTGGGGCTGATGTCGAGCTGGGATATCCGGTGTCGATCGCCGACAACCACTCCATTGCCACCATGCTTGCCGGCTTCGTCAGCACGTTTCTGACCAACAACCCGTGCCTGGCCAACACCGGGGACGGCACCCAGCGCGAATGCCAACCGGCCGGGACTTTGGACCGATATGTGACCACGGATTCAGGGTTGAGGCCGATCAAGGCGCCTTACGCCCGCGCCACGGTGACCGGTGTTTCGGCGATCGCTGACCCGCCTGAGGTCCCCGAAGACAACTTCCTGTTGGGGGTTCGGGTAACCGTCTCGGTGTCTTCTTCCAATTGGACGCCTTACGACCTGTCGTATCCGCTGAAGTTGCGTGCGTCCGGGGGCAATTGGTTTGTCGCCGGTATTGACCCGGTTCCTGCCCTGGCCGACTCGCAGCCAGAGCCAGCATCGCCAGGCCCGGCAGGAGGCTGACTGTTGTCACGGTCCGCATAAGGGGCGGGGCGTCATCTAAATCGGTTGCAAAAGAAGGGAAATCACAAAAATGGTCACTGATATTGTCGCCGCCGGGGGACTCAATGGGCTCGGCGCCAGCGTGTTTGGCTCGATCGTTTTCTGGGGCGTGATCGGCGCCATGGCCCTGGCGATCTTCTTGTCGCTGAAGTACTCGGTCAAGGCGGGTATTGGAGCCGGCATCGGGGTGTTCTTCGGCGGTGTGTTCCTGGCGATCCTGATCTCCAATATCGTTGCGATAAAGGACTTCGGAAACCAGGAAGTCCGCAAGGAACTCCCTCACTCCAACAGCATCTACACCCCCTGATGAGTCAGTCCGACGCCCCGCCGGGGTCAGGGGACAACGCCCACATCTGGACCGGCATCCGTGACATTCAGATCTGGGTCGGTGAGACATCACAAGGCAACAAGCTGATGGGCGGGCCGTACCGGTGGCCGGAGCTGGCGACGATCTTGTTCATCATGGGGCCGGTCCTGATTTGGATCCGACACCACCCTCAGTCACCGGATCTGCTCAAGGTTTTCGGTGTTGGTGTGGCCTCGACGTTCATCCTTGTTGTCGCTCTGAGGCTTCTGCTGCCCAAGGCCAGGCCCGATTTCTTCACACGCGCCCAGTTCTTCGCCACCGCGGTGGCGGGGCGCCGCGCCGCGACATCGGTGCGGCCAAACCCTGTGGGGCCTTCGACACCTGCGGTGAGGCCTGCCCCTTCAGTTCCGGTGACGGTGAGGAGTCGTCGTGGTTCACGTTGATGCGTCGTTCGATCCGCCCACGAATGTGGTGGGCAACCTCCGTTTCACGAACTCGGGCGTGTACGCCGATTTTCTGGTGCACGGTGTGCCGACCATCTTGAAACCGATGGCTGCCTTCAAGCGGGCTGCAGGCTCACACCGCAACCTGGGCCGCAATCTTCCCTCCGGCAGCATGCTCTACGGTCTGGTCGCCGATGCCGATCAGGACCTTCTGGTGTCGAACATGGTGGGGCAGCATCAGACGGACTCGGCGTGGGAAGGGTACTGCCGCCAGGAGTGGCCGGCGGTCATTGCCGATCCCCTCCAGATTGGGGATGGGCGCGGGCTGGATCAACGCGTGAATTGGTTGACCATACCGGTCGATTCAGGCAAAGACGGCCGGACCGCAGCCGGGAAGTTGGGGAAGGTGGCGACCTGGGCGATCGGTCGCGACGTCGATTCGGAGTCGTCGTTGCGTGCCTACGCCGAGCTTGCCGTGCAGATCGTTGAGGCGATGCCCGACGAGTTCGACATTCTGCCCGCGACCCCGGCCCAGATTCTCTGGCACCACCGGCACACCGCGCTGCGCGGGGTGTTCCGGGAGCCGTTGCCGCCACGCGAGGTCGGTCCAGATGATATGCCCGGATACATGTTTGGGCGCTGGGATTTCGATGAGAGCGCCAGCAGTGAACGGCGGTATCGCTGGTGGCCGAGCCGGCACTCGCTGGTGCGTGTCCAGGAACGCGACAACGACGATCAACTGGTGGGACCGGTGAGCTATCAAGCCCTGCTGACTCTGGAATCGTTTCCGAAGAAGGGCATCAGGTTTCCCCGGGCGAATTTCTTCCAGGCTCTCGACAGGATTGATACGCCCGCAGTCATCGACTACGGGCAGTTTTTCAACAGCCGACACCCCGAACAGGGTTTGGCGACCAATCGCCGCAACGCCAAGAACTTTCGCGATCAACTGAACCAGCGTGCGGCCCGCCGTGACGACGCGGACGCCGAGGCACTGCTCGACAAGCTCGATGGCACCATGGACTTCTCCCGCGAACTCAGCGCCAACCCCACCGAACGTGAGCTCGACATCGCCACGGTGATCGCCGTTGGGGCTGAGTCGATCGACGTCATCAACGACGCGGTCAAACAGATCCGTCAAGAACTCGACACCGTGACCATTGCGTTCGCCCGACGCCGCGGCTCACACCGCCACCTATGGAAGACCTTCAACCCGGGAAGCGAAACCAGCAGCCCCGTCAACCAGTTTCGGCACCCAACAACCGCGCACCGCTGGTCACGGTTTCTGCCGTTGAGCAGTGAGGAATGCGGAAACTCGACGGGAAGCCTGGTCGCGATGAGCCAGAACACCGCACGCAGACGTCCCATCCTGCATGACCCGGAAGGCGCGGCACGGCGCAACCACAACACCGGACTGGCTGTCATCGGTGAACCGGGCTCAGGAAAATCGAACCGCGTCAAGCTCTCAGCATTCGAGTTGATGTTGCGCCGCGGCCAACTGCGGATCTATGACCCCAACGGCGAATGGGCGCGGGCGTTTCGATCCGCGCCCGACATTCAGGTGATCGACCCCACTCGCTCATCGATGTCGCTGGACCCCCTGGTCATCTTCCCCTACGAGGAAGCCGGATCCCGCGCCGCCGACCACGTGCTGCCGATGCTCGGCATCGACGCCCGCAGCACGTTGCGGGCACAGTTCGAGGTGGCCCTTCGACCAGACCACCGCGAAGCCAACGGTATTCGCCGGATGCGCGACCTCATCGAACACCTTCGGGCACAACCTAACCCGCACGACAACGAACTACTGCTCCTGTTGGAGGCGGCCGCGTCGTCGCACTACACCCAAGCGCTGTTCGACCCGACCCGCCAGCCCTACGACAGTGCCGAATCCCAGGTCACCATCTGGCTGACTGAGAACCTGGCCCTGCCCTCAGCAGAAGATATCGCCGCCGCGGCGTCAGCCGGAGGCGCAGGATTGGATCTGCAGACCCGTCAGGTCGCAGGCATGGCGATGTACGGACTGCTCGTCGACTTGGACCAGCACCAGCTGTTCCAGCGTCGCCAGCAGTTCGGCACCATCATCTTCGAGGAATGCGCCGAATTGCTGGCCTATCCACCAGGCGCCCGCACGGCCCACCGCATCACCACCCAGGGTCGCAAGCACGCGACCGGAGTGTGGTTGATCTGCCAGGACTTTGCGCATTTGGCACGCATGGGCGACAAATTCATCACCCAGAAGTGGCTCTTTCGCGTCACTGACGAAACGCTGGCACAGGACACCCTGGCGTGGGCGGGCATCGATCCTGAGCAATACCCCGATGTGGTGGAGTCCTACATGGTCGACACCAGCCCCGCCGACACCACCCGCGTCTACGGGGACAGTGAAATCGGAATCGTTGCCCCGCACCGGCGCGGCGAAGGATTCCTCGTCGATGAATTCGCCCGCAAGTCGCGAGTGAAATTCTATGGCGCACCCAATGCCGACCTCGCCGACGACATGGACAGCACACCCCTGCTCGAGGGGAGCGCCGCATGACCGAGCGCGTGGCGTATTGGTCAGCCACCAACCCACATCTACGCCGAGTCATCACGGTCATCACAATGGTTCACGCCCTGGCGCTGTGGGCAGTATGCGCGGCTCCGCGCGCCGCTGCCTCCACAGGAGAAGCTCTGGTGGGGTGGACGGGGTTGCGCGACAGCTACAACGTGCCGGCGGCCGCGTACTTCGTTTCCATGGTCTCCACACCGGAAGCCGCACTCAACAACGGCCAAGACGTGTCGCTGCTCGACCCGACATCCTGGATGAAATGGATGGGGCAAGCCGTGGAGACGGCGGTAACCCATTCCACCGCAGCGTGGTGGCTGACCCTGGCGACCAGCGGATACGTGTTTCTTCTGGGCGTCTCGCTGTGGCTGGTGCGTTTCGCCATGTCGGCGGGATGGTTGGTGGCGATCGCCTCGATCGCTCGACCGGTCTACAACGCGGTCAACACCGTGGCCCAGATGGCGTATCTGGGGCCGATCTCGCTGACGCTGTGCGTGACGATCGGAGGACTGCGGATTTTGCGCGGTGACCGCGGCCGCGGCTGGGCATTGATCGGCACCGGTGCGTTGTTCACGGTGCTGCTCATGACGGTCTTCGCCGACCCGATCGGGGAGCTCTACAGCGAGCACGGCCTGCTGGCACTGGGTCGCGAGACCGGCTTCGCTATCGCCCAGGCGACGCGCGGAAACCCCTACGCCCCTGGCCAATCACTAGAGGCACAGTTGAATTCGCTTCTTGGAGAACTGGTCACCTCATCTCTGCGCGAGCCGATACAAGTGGTGAATTTCGGAACGGTCATCGACGACATGCCCGGCTGTGCTGACAAGTGGTCGCAAGCGATCGTCAACGGAGGTGGGTCAGGCCCGGGTCCCGCGCACGCGATGGGGCCGGTCAGCGAAGGTGGATGCGGCGCAGTCACCGCAATGGCCCACGCCCAACATCTTGGCGGCGGCGATTTCATGACCGCGGCGGTGTTCATGGCGTGCGGATTCGTGCTGTCGGTATTCCTCTGGTACGTGGCGATCACGAATTTCTTGGTAGGTCTCAAAGCCGCATACTTCGGCACCGTCCTGGGCCCGGCCTTCATGATCGGGATGACCGGCCTGGCGGAGCGCGCGTTGCATTACGCCAAGCATTGCGGATGGCAGCTTCTCATCCACGCCGTCGAGTTAGCCGTCTACACAGCATTTCTCGGGCTGGTAATGGTGTGGATGGGGTTCGCCTTGACAACCTCGGCATTAGGGCACGGGACGTTGAGTGTGACCCCGCGCATGCTGATCGTGATGGCCGCGTCGGTCGTTCTGCTGCTCTTGTTCCGCTTCATCGAGCGGCAATTCCACAGCGACGGGATCGGCACCATCAGCCACAGCGTGCGTGGCGCTTTTGGTTCGTCCGTGCAGCACGGACGCGACAGCTACGACAATGCCCGCGGCCGCGTCGACGAGGCCCGGGACCAGGCTGATCGCCTGCGGGATCGGTTCCGGCGCAATCGCAGCGGTGGTGGTGAGAATGGCGCGGACGAGCATTCCACCGAGTCCGCGACAAGCGCTCCCAGCTTCGATACGTTCGCGCAGCGTCCGCAAAGCAGCCAGGTAAGCAAGAAATGGGTCGCCGAGCGGCTTCTCAACCGCCGCTCGGCCGCTGCCACCGCTGAAAAAGGTGCGGCCGCAACGGAGGGACGCGCAGCAGCGACCGCAGCTGCCGATGTCGCCGCCCCAGAGGTCGCGCTGCCTGCAGCAGCCGCGGGAGCTGCGGTGCATGCCGTGCGCAAGCACCGCGAGAAGGCCAAACAGCAGCGCGCCGCCGCCACGGCCGACGGCGCCCAACAGCACGCCGCAGATCGTCCAGATAACCGTGGTCACGGACACGGTAACGATCGCCGCCCGGCCGGCAATGATTCGGCGCCAGGTTATGACAGCGCGGCCAGTCCCCGATTGCCCTCACGCGGCCGACCCAAACCAAAGGGCGACGCAGGCAGCGGACGGGAGTTGGTGCAGACAACCGGCCAGGAAGCGCCCGGTATCGAACACTACCGTGATTCTGATCAAGGACAGACGCAATCAGCGGCTCTAGAATTGCGGCCGCGCAGCTCAACACGTGATTCAAGGGGGACTCAACAGTGACTGCACGCGATTTGCTTGACCGGGGTTTGGCAGCACTGGGGCTGTTCGGTGACCCGCGCGATGAGTCGGCGGCCCTGTCCGCGTTTCGCCGCGCAACCGAGAGCGATCCCAACATGTGTGATGCCTGGGTGGGCCGCGCCACGGCGGGGGAGGTCACCCCCGGTGTGCTGGGAATGGCCGTACAGACTCGCGACACACTGCATCGTGAGACTCGCCGCCACGGGCTCAGCGACGAGACGTTGCGGCCCTCCGTCGCTGCGCCCGCGGGCTACCTGGACTTGTACCCGACGACACCTGGTGGCCTGCAGCTGGCGTGGGCGATGACCTTGATCTCGGCCGGTGATTACGACGCGGCTGAGGACGCGCTCAACAGTCTGGACTTGCGCTCCGAGCATGCTGAAGCGCGGCCGATCACCGAACGTCTCCACTTGTTCGTCAGGGCGACACTGCACTATGTCACGCAACGCTGGACTGATGTGGTTCATTGGGCCACTCAAACCAATGGCACGGCTACGCCGCAGATCGACAACTCCTTGGAGTTACTGTTGGGCATTGCCCAAACCAGTCTGGCCCAGTACCAGGTAGCGCTGACCATCCTGGATCCGCTGGTCCAGCGCAAACCCATCGCACCGGTCATCGCCGCTGAAGCGTCCTTCTACAAAGGTTTGTGCCAACGATGCTTGGGCGATGAGAACAGCGCTCGGGCATCGTTTCAGGCCGCCATCCTCAACGGCACCCTTCTTCCCGGCGCGATAGAGGCATTGGCCGATCCCACCTATGCGCCACTGACCACCACCGCAGCCGCGATCAGTGCCCGCACCGAAAAATGGAACCCCGCCTCAGGCCCCACCCAAGCCGACATCGACGATGACGAACAGCGCCAGGCAGCGGCTAAAGTCTTGGAGCAGGCCAGTAGTGAACTCACAAGCCTGGTGGGCCTCACCTCAGTCAAGGCGCACGTAATCGAACTGAAAAACGTGCAGCGCTACGACCAGATCATGGCTCAACGCGGACGCACCGTCGGCCAAGCACAGGGTCCGCTGCACATGGTGCTCACCGGTGCACCAGGGACCGCGAAAACCTCCATCGCCCGAATCCTGGGCCGAATGTATCGCGGAATGGGGCTGTTGAGGTCGTCGTACTTCCGCGAAGTCAACCGTCACGACCTGGTGGGTGAGCACATCGGGGATACCGAGGCGAAGACCAGGAAACTTCTGGAAGAGGCGCAAGGCGGTGTGTTGTTCATCGACGAGGCATACACCCTCTACCAGGACGACAACGCACGCGACTTCGGACGAATCGCGCTCGACGTTCTGATGACGTTCGCTGAGGAACATCGCCGCGACACCATGCTGTGCCTGGCCGGCTACGTCGGCCCGATGAATAACCTCATGACGGCCAACCCTGGACTGCGCGGTCGCTTCCCCCACACATTGCAGTTTCCGTCCTACACCCCAACCGAACTCGTCGAAATCGCCGATCTCATCGCAGGAAACTACGATGTCAGCCTCACCGACGATGCACGCGAACACCTCAGCAGCCTGGTCGAATACCTCTACGCCACCCCCGCTGGTGATGCCGGCTTCATCGAGAAGGGCACTGAAGGGTTCACCCTGACCGACGTACTCAACAACGGTCGGTTCATCCGCAACATACTCGACAAGTCCACAGACAAAATGAAAAACCGCCTGGCGCAAGATGACACGATCGACCTCACAACGGCCGATCTCGACGTAGCCAGCACGGTAACCCTTGATGATCTGCGCGGCGCCGCGGCGATCGTAATGAACTCGGCCAAAATCCCGCTGCCCCAGCACCTGCAGCACACCTAAACACCTGACACAGGAAGCGAACCACCTATGGGTCTTCTCGATACTCCCACGCCAGAAGATAACGCAAATAACGGCAACCTCTACGTCGACGACGCGAGAGTCGTGTTCTTAGACGGCACCGAAGCCGTGTTCGACAGGGTTGAGTTTGTCGGCGACGGAAGACTCAAAGCCACGGTGGTCACCTCCATTGATGTCGGCGGTGGTCTCGTAGTTCCCGTGGCCAACAGCGTCCACTACGCAAGTGGTTCGTGGAAATCCGTCCACGAACCCATCAGAGGGTGCCTTATCGCGTTGACTCTGTCCGCTCAACACCCACTAGGCAAGGAAAACATCCGGGTGGTGGAAGACAACATCCTTGAAAAGGACGTGGTACCACACGGTCTCGCGTGGATAGAGAAGCGCATGCAGGGCACCGACGGTGCCGGTGCGTTACCTAAGCTCCCTTCAGCCACCGCGGACAGTTCGGAACTTCTGGGAACCAGATTCCACCTGAGTCGACCGGTGCGCGGGTGGCCAGATCAGCGCGAAGACTACGAAACCATTCTCTTCCGGTGGGTCTCCACTAATGCCCCTCAGGACGCTTTGAACTCCCTCATCGTGTAAGAAGCGCCGTGACGGGCGCTGCATCGTCGCGCCGGCGGAGGCGTCGTGAATTGTTCGGTGTCGGCGGTGGGGGCGAGAATAGTGCCGTGACCGAAGACTCCAGCCCCTACCACGTCGTCCAAAAACCCCGTAAGCGGTCAGAAGCTGTGGAGATCGCCGACTTCACCATGATGGTGCGGGTGCCCGGCCGGCCCGAGGCGCTGAGTGTCTTCACCGTTGCCGAGGTCGAGGAAGCGAATCGCTATGCCGCCGAGGCCGGCGGCAGCGTCGTTGTGCTGCCGTTGGATCCGCCGAGCGGCTACGAGTTCGACGAGGCCAGCGGCGTGCTCGTGCCGGTCGCAGAACCGGACCGCTGACAGTTGCTCGACAAGCCTGGACGACGGCGTTGTTCTAGTCGCACGAGTCCCACGGCATGTGGTTGAGCCGTCTGAACACCTCTGGCTGACATTTCGCCATTTCGCGTGGATGTCCAGGGCCATCAGGAGTTTCCTCGTTCCTCTTGCGTCGGGAAGTAGCCCGGGTTGCGCCTACGACCTACGACCCAGACCGGCCTCAAAGGCCAGGCGGCGGTGACACTGCCAACGCGACATTGACGCTGCAGGTCCATCCTGTGGGCCGGGCTGGCGGCGTGGTCTTCATCGATCACGCCCAGCTGGCGTTGGTTCGCCGATGAGTCCGAGCAGTCGTCCTCGTGAGCAACGATGACCCTGCCCGTCGCTCTACTACCCGTACTACCCGCAGCGATGTTTCAGCGCTGCTCTTCGGTGGCCCACTCGTCGTCCGAGTCCGTTCCTATTCGAATCGGGGCGTTAGATAGATCATCATTTCGACATGGGAGTTGCCCGCGAACTGGCCACCGAAGCCGCTTGAGCCAATCGGAAGGCCATCAGCCGAGAAGATGCGGCCGACGTCCGGAATCTGGTTGAAGCCAAAGGTGTTGTCACAGTGTCCAGTTACCTCGGGAAAGCACGCCTTCGAGGGTCGTTCGGACAGGACCATCCGAAAGGGTCGGTCGGCCCTGAACGTGACCGAACTCCATACCACGTCCGGCACGGCATTGCTGGAGGTCAAGGTTCCAACCACGCGAAACTGGGTGCTAGCGCATTCGGGGCTGACGAGCCGGGCAACAACGTTCTGTGCCGCGGTCTGACCATTGCCTGGGGCACCCGTATTAACAGGACGCATGCGCACGCGGTAGGTCCCACCGTCGTGGACGTTCTGTTCTACGGAATAGCCTCCGTATCCGATGAATTCGGCATCGTTGGCCTCGATCACTGCCTGCCTGCCATCGTCTGACGGGGAATTGCGGTAGTGGTTCATTGCGTTGTTGAAAGCTGGACCTGTCCCTGTTCCCCGTTCGATCAACGGGCGATCCGGTCCCCACGGCGTAGTGAAGCCGGTGGTGGGATCCACGCATGCCTCTTGTTCACCGGGAGAACCAGCGCCCGTAGGTTTATCGAGATCATTCTGCGGCTGGTTAACCCAGATGAAGGTTGCCGAAACCACGCTGACAACCAGGCAAAGAGAAAGCGCCGCTGCGAAGAAGTACCTCGGAGGGAAGGGGACCCTCTTCACGAGGGTAACGAGCCCAACGAAGAGCGCGCAGAGCGCCACAATTGCCCCGATGGTGTCCAGGGCGTTCCAGTGGTACTTGACCGCGCAGTAAACTAGGAGGCCGCTGAGAACCAAGGCGAGGAACACATGGAGTGCTCCCCAGCGCGCCATGAGCCAATGATCATCCTCGGGGCGCGGTGTTGTGTTGCCACCCGCTGACACGATCCCCCCCTTGGCCTGAGGAGCCCGACCGTCTGCGCTCCGAGGATGCATATTGTAGAGGCGGGCTGGCGAAGGTTCTCGCCAGGCCCAGGCCCGCCGTGATCGGTTGCGCCAGGTGTAGGCGATCGACAGGGCCGGCACGCGGAGTTAGCCGGCGGCGTCTGGGGTGGGCCGTTGGGTGTTCAGCACGGTGTCTGTGTGTCTGTGTGCCCTGAAAGATCACTGCGCGCAGCGCGGAGCGTCTTTGCACTTTGCACTTTGCACTCGACTGTTGTCGCATTGCCGCAAACTGGTCGGTCGGCATCGGAGCGTCCCCTCGAACGCGACAACCCGAGAACCTACGCGGGAATGCAGTTGCTGGTGTCGGCTCGAAGCAAGTCCAGTTGCGCACCGACTGGCGGCTGCGGCTCGACCGCTACCAGCTCGTCGTGCGACAGCCCCAGTGCGTACAGGCCGTCCTTCTTGGTGCGGCCGATCGCACGCCAGCCAGCCGCCTGGTAGCAGTATCCGGGGTCTCGCTTGCTGCGTGTCCTGGAGCGATCCACGAACGTCACAAAACCCTGTTCGGGAGGAGTGCCGTAGCGCCACCGAGTCGCTGCAACGGCGTCCTTGATGAGATCGCTTGCCAAGTAGGAGCATTCGTCCTCGCGACGAAACAGCGTGATCCCGGTGCCACGAACTGATTGCTGCCAATCTTCTGCCGGTTGTAGTGGCGATCGGCAAGCGGTCGAGCTCGCGGGTCGAAGCGATCCGAGACAACCCATCTCATCTAACGCCCTCCTGCAATTGGCGCATTTGGTGCGTCGATCAAGGCTTCGTCTTTCGTCGCACTGCGCGTGAAGCGCGTTGTTGGACAACGCGGTCCCAGATGGTGAGGAAGTCGGTCCAGTCGGGAATGTGGACACGCGTTCCTGGACCACCGCGAGCGAGAATGTGGGCTTCCTCGCGGTTTTGGGGGAGGAAGTCTTGCCAGTCGATTTGGGGTCCGAATACCGATGATTGCCCACGGCTGCCCCCGTGGGGTTCGTAGGCTTCGGTGCGGCGCGTGGCTAGTCCCAGCCAGTCGGATCCCTCTTCGAGGATGTACTTTTCGTGCGAGCCGTACATGATCAGGGTGCCGGGGAACATCTTGCGCAATGCTTGGGCGGTTGAGGCTCCGAACACGACCTCGAAGTGCTCTGACGCCTGCACCGTCGCCATGATGTTCACACCTAGACCTGCTGATTCTCCGACGTAGTTGAGCAGCGACGGCAGCGGGCAGGAGTTGCACACTTCGTCGAGTTCGAGCAGGAGTCGGTGGGTGAGCTGATCGGTGTCGGACTTCTTGCGGAAGTGCTGGATGATCGAGTCGATCAAGGCGACAGCGGCGCCGGCCACGGTTCCGGAGTTGGGTGCGATGACGAACAGGCTGGCGTTGGGATCCTCGAGCATGGACATGTCGAACGAGTCGATGCTCATGTGTTCGACGAGTTGCGGCCCGGTTGCGCTGGTGTCGCGGTTGTTGGCCAGGCCGAGCCGAACCCACGGTGTGATGGCCTTCTTCATGGTGATGGTGACGCTGTCGCGCAACCTGGAGTCCATCGCGACCAGTTCCATGAGCGGTTCCCGCAGGTCGCTGTAGGGGCATAGCGCGAACGCGTTTGTCCAGGACGGATATTCGACCTCGCCGACGTGGGTTTCGGACTCCTCGTCGTCTCCTCGGCTGGCTACCGCGCGTAGGACCCAGGGCATTCCGAGGTTGTTGCCCTTTGGGCTGGCGGCGTAGAGCAGGCAGGCCAAAGGCGCGGCCGCGCTGGTTTCCCAGAGTCCGCCTGCGGCGACGGTCTGGCCGCTGGCAGCTCCGCCGAATCCGACGCCGGAGGTGGCCAGCATGGTTTCGGCGACGGTGAGTGCGTCGTCGCCGGTGTCGATGGATCGGGTGGGGTCGGTGACGAGTTGGCGCACGTTGGCCGGCCAGACCACGGCTTTGGTTGGTCTCAGGTCGATCACTCCGACGGGTCCCATGTAGCGCCTGGACATGACTAGTTGAGCGAGGTCAGGCTTGCTGGACACCCCGACGTAGGGGCCGGGATGTATGACAGCTGCCGGCGACAGGATCCTGCGAGTCTTTCCCGTTCGCGTTGGAGCTGATATAAGCAGGTGAGGGGCGCTTTCCGCCATGAATGGCTGGTTGGTCGTCTCGTCGTACTGCAAACCGCAGTAGGGCGTGTAGATGCGGTGTTCAGAGACGCGGTTCTCAGTCATATCCCGATCTTTGGGTGTTGCGGGTGTTTCTCGCTAACGCCCGCGGCTACTTTGTGAGCAGCCAGTTTCGCGGCGGATGTCGGAGGGCGTTTCGCCGCGTGGCCCCGCATCTGGGAGCCGCGAAGATCGCTACGCTATGAGCATCAGTCCGATCGACGCGACAGGTAAGAGGTATATGGGCACCCCCGGACACGACCCGCGTTCTGCAGCCCAGGCTGCGCATGAGCTCGCAATGTCCGAGGTCTCCGCTGTTCTGACCAACCTGGAACACACCATCGCGCGAGTCCAGAAAGCCAGACAGCGTCTAGGCGACAGCGCTGAGGAACACAACGCGGTGCTGGCATTGGGCGAAGCGCTCAAGGACCTCAGACGAACGCGAGACCGCTTGCAAAAGGACGCCTACTTCGGGGGCGACGAACTGCGGCTCGTCTGATCCTCACCGAGCGAGCAAGTAAGCCCGGGGCGTGTTCTAAGTTCTCTGTGTGCGCAGCGGCGAAGAGATCCAAAAAGCCCTAACCAAGTTCCACAAGAAGTGGAACTCCTACCAGGGCAGCGAGAAGAGCGAAGCCCAGACCTTCCTCAACCAACTCTTCGACGCCTATGGTTCGGATCGGCTGGAGGTGGGCGCCCAGTTCGAGGCCTTCAAGTCATCAGCTGGATTCATGGATCTGCACTGGCCCGGCACCTGCATTGTCGAGATGAAGGCCCCGCACGTGGCGGTCAGCGAGGCACGCGAGCAGGTCAAGCGGTACTGGGAGGAGTCAGCCGACGACACGGCGGACATCCCCGCAGCGCAGTGGGTCGTGTTGTGCAACTTCCACGAGTTCGAAATATGGGAGCCCGGGCGGTTCCCTAAGTCGGCGCGGGCCACGTTCACCCTCGAGGAATTGCCTTCGCGCTACGAGGCCCTCATGTTCCTCGCCGGCACTGATCAACGCCCAAATTTCGCGCAACTTCACAAGGAACTCACCACCCAAGCCGCCGACAAAGTCGGTGAGGTGTATCTCTCGTTGATCGACCGCGCTGCGGCGCCGGCCGATGAAATCCAGCGTTTCATCATGCAGTCGGTCTGGACCATGTTCGCCGAAGAGCTCGGCCTGCTCACCGGTGCGCCCTTCCAGCACACTGTCGACAAGCTGCGCGGCCGGGCCGAAGAGTCAGCCCAAACTCTCGGCTTCTTGTTCAAGGTGCTCAACCAGAAGGGCAGCCAGCACCGCAAAGGGATTCTGGCTGGCACCCGGTACGTCAATGGACAGCTGTTCGCTGACCCTGCCTATGTCGAGCTCACTGAGGACGAGTTGGCCGCACTGTACGCAGCCACCACCTACAACTGGAGCAAGGTCGAACCGACCATCTTCGGTTCGCTGATGGAACGGATCATCGGCGGCAAGTTGGGGGCGCACTATACCCACGAAATCGACATCATGAAGATCGTCGACCCCACTATCATTCGCCCCTGGCAGGCGCGCATCGACGCTGCAACGACACCGGTGCAAGCACGCGAGGTCCTCACGGATTTGTGCGCGTTTCGCGTCCTCGATCCGGCGTGCGGCTGCGGAAACTTCCTCTACGTCGCCTATCGCGAGCTGCGCAGGCTCGAACATGCGTGCAAGCAGCGCATCCATGACTTGGCCGCTGAAACCGGGCTGCCGCTCCCGGCCGAGCCCTACCCGTACGTGCCGCTGACGAACTTCTACGGCATCGAGATTGAACCCGCGGCTGTGCTCATCGCGCGTGTGACCCTGTGGATGGGGCACCGTCAAATGATGGACCAGTATGGCGACGCTGAACCGCCGCTGCCGCTGGTCAACCTGGCCGGCATTTCCATTGGCGACGCCGTGTTTTCTCCGTGGCCCGAGACGGACTGCATCGTCGGCAATCCTCCGTTTGTAGGTGACCGCAAGATCCGCGGCGAGCTTGGCGAGGCGTATCTGACGAGGTTGAAGAAGGGGTTTCCTGCTGTCGGGGTCGTTGACTACAGCGCCTATTGGTTTCGCCGGGCTCACGATCACCTCGCTGACGGTCAGCGGGCCGGGTTGGTCTCGACGAACACGCTGCGGGAGAACAAGCACCGTCTGGCCTCTCTGCGCTACATCGTCGACAACGGTGGCGTCATCACCGATGCGGTATCCACGCAGCGTTGGCCCGGCGAGGCCAAAGTGTTTGTCTCACTCACCAATTGGATCAAGAATCCCGCAGAGCCGGTCACCGCTTTCCACCTCAACGGTGGCGAGGTCGATGCGATCAATTCGAAGCTGAAGGTCGGTCCACTGTTGCCCGAGCCCTTCAAGCTGCCCGCCAACCGGAATAAATCGTTCATTGGATGCCAGCCCACGGGGGAGGGCTTCATCGTGGACGAGGACACCGCGGCAGCCCTGATCTCCGCTGGAGAGCAGGACGTCTGTCGTCGCTACATCACCAGCGACGACATCGCCGAGGTCGTGGAGGCGCGACCCAGTCGCTGGATCATCGACTTCGGCACCATGCCCCTTGAACAAGCCATGAAGTACCCGGAATCTCTGTCGGTGCTGCGCAGGAAGGTGAAGCCCGAGCGCGACGACATCCCTGAGTTGCGCAAGATCTGGTGGAAATTCTGGCGGCCGCGCGCCGAGATGCGCCGCGCGATCGCACCGAAAACGCGGTACCTCGTTTCAACGCTGACCGGGAAGCGCCTCCTCTTTACCTGGGCTGAAAAAGACTGGTGCCCGAGCAATCTCGTAGGGGTTTTCGCCTTCGATGACGACTATTCGATGGGCATTCTCGCATCGACTGCTTTCGATGCATGGGTGTGGGAAGAATCGTCAACGATGAAGGACGACCTGCGGTTCACCCCATCGACGGCGTTCGAAACCTTCCCCTGGCCATCGCCCCCGCCGGCCGAGCGGCAATCGGTAGCCCAGGCTGCTGCGGCGCTGATCGCACGGCGTCAAGAGATCTCGCGCACCGAGGGGATCGGTCTGACCGAGCTGTACAACAGGGTCGACGACGGCGCCTATGCTGACCTGGTAGACCTGCGTGCCCAACTCGACGCGGCCGTCGCAGCATGTTACGGCTGGCCGAAAAGGGTTTCGCAGGATCGGTACGAGATCCTGAGCCGGCTAGGCATGCTAAACCAACAAATCGGAAGCGGTGCCGGTCAATATGACCCGTTTTAGAGCACGGAGGGTCGACGAGCTCGCGCTCGAGGCGTCGATGCCAGCGCCAGGACGCCAGGGGGGGTGCCTCGGTGCCTCTGGTGCTGTTTGGAGTGGGGAATTCGGGTAGCGGCGCAGCGGTGCGACATGGCGAGGTAAGTGGAACCGGGCCGAGCGGCGCTGGGTGTCGAACTGGCTGAAAGCTCACGCCGCGAGGCCTTAAAATCCCCGGGAAAGCTGGCGCGCAACGAACGCCGACGGGCTCGAACGGGAGAGATGGGCGGGGTCAGGCGTGGGGTATCGCGAGTTCACGACTGCCGAGTACAAGGCCCTGAGGCGCCAGCACAACATCATGGTACTGGCGGGCAACGGCTTCGATATTCAAGTCACACGGCGCTACAAATCCCGGTTCTCTCCCCGCTATCCAGCCTTCTATCACTACCTCGCCTCTCGCGACTTCGACTCCTCAAATCTCGTGGTCCAGCAGATGGATGCCGCTAAGGAGAACGGCGAGGAAAACTGGAGCGATATCGAAACAGCCATCGGGCGACTCATCAGACGTAACGGCGGCGTGCAGCAGGCCAAAACCGTCTACGAGTCAACGCTCGCCATCCAGGCGGCGTTCTCGGAATACCTGGAACTCGTCGCGCCACCTGACCTACTCGCCCGGGTCGGGAAGGACTCCGCAGATGGCTCTTTGGCCGTGAACTCAATGGCGAAATTCGTCGGAGACGTAGCCGAAATGTCCTCGACCTTCGAGTCCTTCGCCTTCCCCGGAGAGACCCACCACTACGACCTCTTCAACTTCGTGTTCGTGAACTTCAACTACACGCCTCTCCTCGATGACTACGCCTATCGCGACGCCAAGCAGTTCCGGCCGCAAGCACACATCTATGCCGACCGGAACTTCATGTTTTGGCCCAACCCAACGGGCCATCCTGATGGATCCGGGAACCACGAAACCGGTTGGTCCAGTTACGTCCGCAGCGAGGTCATCCATCCTCACGGACAGCAGGCAATTCCACGGTCGCTTTTGTTCGGGATCGACGCGCCCGACAGCTTCAACCAGGGCACAGACCCCCACCGGGAACTCATGAAGCCGTACTGGGCCATGAACCGTATCGAGTACGGCCACCTATTTCCCGACACTCGACTGTTCATCATTTTCGGGTGCTCTCTTGGCGAATCGGACGGCTGGTGGTGGCGCCGCGTCTACGACGCGCTCAATCACAAGCCCGACGACAGGAGTCCACTGAGCGAACTCATCATTTACTGGTGGAGCCCAGCTGCGAAGCCGGCCACTCGGGAAGAAGTCCTCAACACCTTCTTCACCGGTGCCACGGGAAATCTGAACGGAACTGAGCGAGCGAGCGTGCAGGACCGGATCCAGATCGTGCTGTACACCGACGAGACTCCGCCGGTTTTTCTCGCCACGCCCTGACCTCGGCGCCGACTCTCGGCGGGCCCACCTCACTAGTTCGGCTACATGTGCACTACCAAGACCGCCCATCATCACGACGCCCTACACATGACACGGCTGTGTCGGTCAACCGATCTCGTGTGCGAGATCGGTTGCTGGGGTGGCGGCACGGTGTTGTGCCCGTGCCCAGGTGCGTGCCAGGTGTGCGTCGTGGGCACGTTTGTGGCTTCGGCGCAGGGTGTCTCGGGTCCGGAGTGCCTCGGTGATCGACGGTGGGCGGATATCAGGATGCAGTCGTGCGGCTTGGTCGAGCACGGGTTGTAGGTCGGGTGCCTGTGGTGACGCGGGGCTGAGGGTGCCAGCGGGTGCGCCGTGGCCTGCGGTGGTTGTCCATGGGAGGTCGGTACGCAGCAGGTGAAGCAGTGCGGCCGACGGTTGCGGTGGCCAGCTTGGGGCGTGGGTGTCCAGCAGCACGATGCGGGCCTGGTTGTCGGCGGCGTGGGTGGCGAGGGACGCGAGCTGGGCGGGGTCGGCGGCGGCCGCGTTGTCGACAATGAGGATGTCGCCGCTTTCGGGTTGCCAACGTCCGTCGAGCTGTTGTTGGTGCAGGTCTGCGACCGTGGTGGTGGCTGGGGAGGTCTGTGCAGGGTCCTCGGTGCAGGTGTAGATGCGGCGGCCTGCCTCCTCGGCCGCGGTCCGCCAGTCGTTCAGCGCGTCGGCGAGCTCGCTCGACGGTTGCGTCGAGACGACGCTGATGGTGAACGGCAGTTGGGCGACGTTGAGAAGGCTTGCAGTCTCGGGAGTTTGGTGGGTGGGAACGACGGTCAGTGGTAGGGCTTGGTGCGCGGTGCCTGCAGCGTGCAGGATCGCCAGTTCGGCTTCCAGGGCGGCGTGTTGATTGAGCACGTGGTCGATGGGCGGGGTGTCGGCGGCGGCGTAGGCAGCGGCGGCGGCGAGTTCGGCGCGGTCGAGGTCGCGGCGCAGTTCGTGGCAGCGGTGACGGGCGTCTCGTTCTGCTTTACGGTCGGCGGCGGAGGCTTCGGCGATCACTTTGTCGGCGTCGGCGTGGGTGATGATGTTGTCGGCGCCGCCGACCGCCGCGGCGCGTGCTTGGTTGGCGGCGGTAAGGGCGGGGAAGAAACGTTCTGCGGGAGATATCGGCGGCAGGGTCATGCGCCGCACGTCGAGGTCGGCTCGGGCTGAGGCGATGTCGAGGGGGTCAGCGTCGGGCTGTGCCCGAAGGAGGTCAAGTTGTGCCTGTGCCCACTGCACTTGGGCGCGGGCCTGCTCGTAAGCGATGTCAGCGTCGGCCCATTGGTCGATGACCTCTTGGACGGCATGGAAGTAGGGCAGGTCGGCGTCGGCAGCTTCGCGCATGGCAATGATCTCGGGCATTGCCGCGCGAAGGTGCGGTCCGTCGAGTGTTTCGGCGTCTTTGACGAGCTGCTCGTAGATGGCTAGTTCGTTGAACAGTTCGGTACGCAGCGCGGCGATGTCGAGGAGCGCGGCTGGAAGCGGCGGGGGCGGTACCCGGCGGGTGGCCAGGTCGTCGAATTCGAGTGTGCCGAGTTCTTCAGCGGCGCTGGGCGGTTCGGGCTCATCGTCGTGTGGCGGCTCGTCGACGGGAAGGTAATCAGCATCGAGCGTGAGGTCAGGGGGCGTGTGGCCGAGTTGGTCGTCGGTGACGGTGTTACCGAGGTGATCGGGGTCGTGGTGGAGAAGTTCTTCTTCCTCCTCCACCGACAGGGGCGCGTGCTCGGGGATGGGCGCGTCGTGATGGGTGTGAGTGGTCGGATCGCCGTGGGTGAGCATGTCGATGGTGTGGGCGATCAGGCGGGCGTAGCGATCGGGCGTGATGGTTTGACCATGGTCGGCGGCGTCGGCGAGCGCTTCGGCGGCCACCTCGAGCAGTTGGTGGGGTTGCCAGGCCGGGTCGGCGGCGGCGACCGCGGCCACCAGGGCCGGCCAGGCCGGGTCGGTGGTGACGGTCTCGGTGACGGCGGTGCCGAAGATGCGGTTGAGGTCGCCGGTCCATGCCGGGCGCAGGTGGCTGTCGGGGGTGTCGAGGGTGGCGGTGTGGCTGAGTTGGCCGGATAGGCGCCACCACAGGGCCGCTGCGGGTAGTTCGTCGGGCAGTGGGCGAAGCGCAGCGGCTTGGCGCACCAGTTCGGGCAGGTCGGGACGGCTCGGTGCCGCGGCGGCCAGGTGATCGGCCAGTTGCGGCCAGAAGCTGTCGTCGCGCAGGCGTGGATCGATGGAGTCGATCAGTTCGCCGAATTCGCGAACTGCGGGGACTCGCGCGGTGAGTACCTCGTTGGCGCTCTGTTGCAGGGACCGTTGAATGCGGCGAGGCTGGTTGGCCGGTTGGTCGACGCCAAGCAGTCGGGTGTCTTGCTCAGGGACGCGGAATGCGGCCCGGAATACCGCGATGTCGCAGAGCAGGTCACGGTCAGCGTGCAGCAGAGGGCGTGCCCACAACGGTGCGGTGGCCGGAGTCCAGCCGCGCACGGTGGTGGTGATCTGGTGGGCGAGCTCGGTGGTGAGTTCGGCACGGGCGGGCAGATAGTCGGCCCACTCGGGCAAACCGAGCAGAGCTTGTGGGATGGCGGGCAGCCAGGGCAGCGGGCCGATGCCGGCGCTGTGGTTGCTGGTGGTGTCTAGGCGCCAGTCCAGCACTGCCGCGACGTCATTGGCCGAGTCGAGTTCGCGATGGGCGGCGGCAGCCTCCAGACGTGCGATCGGATCCTGACCGTTGGCAGCGATGATCGCCAGATGTTTGCGCAGAGTGGGCCAGGCGGATTCATCGGTCAGACCGGCGTAGATGGTGTCGGCGTGGGTGTCGATCAGGGCCATGACCTCGGCGCCGGCATAGATCTCGGCGGCGGTGCCGACAGCGTCCTGATACATCTCGGTGACCGGGGCCAGGCGTGCGAACGGGTCGGCGGCCACCCGCTCGGCGGTGGTGGCCGAGATCTGGGCACCGTCGCGCGCGAGGATCTTGGTGAGCACATCCACCGCGGTATCGGGATGGGTGGCTTTGGGTGCCAGGATGCGGTGCGGGTCGGCTTCGGCGGTGGACAGGTAGACGTGGTTTTCCACCCGCCCGCGGGTGAGCGCGACGTAGAGCAGTTGGCGGGTGAGGTGTTCGGCACCGACGACGTGGCAGCTGTGTCCGGCGGTGAGACCTTGAGCGGAATCGATCGTGGTGGCGTAACCCAGCGTGACGTTTTCGCTGACGTAGTCGCTAGGCAAGGTCAGGGTGCGGTCAGTGCCCAGATGCCGCACCCGCAGCGCCCCGTCAGGACGGACTTCCAGGATTTCGTATCGGTACCCGTTGCGGACATAGTCGGTGGCGCTCAAGGGCAGCCAGCGGGCGTTTTCGCGGGTGCGGATGATGTCGCCGACCGAGGCGGCGAGTTGATCGGACAGGATGGTTTCGCGGCCGATGCGGTAGCGCGGGTTTTCGGCGAAAGCCGCTGAGATTCGGGCGGTTCGGGCGCGGGCATTGAGGTCGTCGACGATGGGGTTGGTCGGGGCGAGCAGCAGGCTGTCGCGGCCGGCGCGGGTGTCGGCCAACCAGGCATCGAACGCCATCTCTGCCGAGGTGTGTTCGGCGCCGACGTGCACACGGTGCTCATCGATGTAGAAGCCGATTCCGGAGGGGTCCCCAGCGCGTAGGGCCAACGAGGCTGCGCCTTCGGCGGGGGCGACGAAGCGCACCAGTTGCGAGAGGGTGAGAGCGCCGAATTTGTGGGCCAGGTCGCGCAGCACACCGCCGGCCGAGATCGAGGCGATCTGCCCGTCGTCGCCGACCAGCCGCACGCTGGCCCCTTTGGCGATCGCGTGGGCGATGACGGTATCCAGTTGCAGCGTTCCCGCTTTTCCGGCCTCGTCGATGATAAGCAGCGTCGATCCATCGATGTCGTCAAACCACTGCGGCACAATCGAGTTGGACGGGTTATCGATGAGGTTGATGTACTTGTCGAGGGTGTCGGTGGCCGCGGCCAGATCGTGGCCCAGTTCGATGGCGGCCGCCGCAGTCGGCGCCAAGCCGACCACGTTGCCGCCACTGCTGCGCCAGGCTTGCGACAGTGCAGCCATGGCAGTGGTTTTGCCCGCGCCGGCGGGTGCCAGAGCGAGTGCGACCCGACGTCCGCTGGTGGCCATTTCGGTGACCAGAGCCACCTGCCCGGGGTTGAGTTTCTTCCCACGCGCAGCCGCGTCGGCCAGCGCCAGTTCGACGTCGTCGGTGCCCACGACACGACCGGTGCACAGGCTCGCGGTATGCAGGATGCGTCGCTCCGCGGCCACGATGTCGGCACTCGTGTAAAGGTCGGTGCCGTTGCGGGTGTAGATGCTCGATCCGTCGCGGCGGCGCAACGCGGTCGGTTCCCCTCGCTCACCATCGTTGACGCGAGCCAGCGGCAGCGAAACGGGTTCATCCAATGCGGCGGCCGTGATCTTTTCGGCCAGATCAGCCGCGCCGGCATGGCCGGTCGCGCGCACGATGCGTTGTGCTTCGGCCAGCACGTGGTGGCGCTGCCAGGTGGCGCGCGATTCGGAGACGGTCGCGATGGCTTTGGCGGCGTGCTCGGCGATCCACTGCGGGGTGGGTGCGTCACGGCGATGGCTGCGGGTGGCCGACAGTGTTGCGCCGATCATCTGGCTCAATGCCCGTTGGCTGCCCAGGATCTCCAGGGCTTCGGTGAGCCAGGTGTGGCGTTGCTCGGCCAGCGAGCGCGGCTCATGTTTGGCTTCACGGGATTCCAGGGTCGCCTGCTGAGCCAGCGCGATGGATTCGACGTTGGTGGGCTCACGGCCGTGATCGATTTGGAACTGCTTGGCCAGCTCGGCGGTGCGCGATTCGATGGCCTTGCGCCGCGAAGACCAGCGCGCCATCAATTCGGTGCTGACACCGACAACTTCGCGGATCGGGCGCTTGTTACGGCCGGGGGGTGTGACCTCAGCGAAATCGAAGCCCGAGGCGCTCCTCCAAATGCGCCTCGAGTCGAGTGTTGTACAGCTCTGAAGTACTCACCAACACGCGGTGCAGAGGTTGGCCGTCAAGCGCCAACCAACGCTGAATACCGTTCGCGTCGATATGGGCGACCTTGTTCGAAATCGCCACGTGCGTATGCAGATCCGGATCCCCCGCGCGTGAATCGCGGTGCGTGAAAGCGGTACCGATCAAGCCGGTCGTGTCGACCTGGGCGATACCGCGTGCACCGGTACGGGTGAACGCGGCGGATTCCTCCAGAAACGCCAACGCATCAGCGACCGCGGCGTCATGACACAGCTCAATCTCGCGCGCCACTTCCATCGGCGCCACCGCCCACAGCGTGGACACCGATTTCACCGGGGAGAAGGTGACGTCGTAGCCAGCGACAGCGGTGGTGCGCTGGCGAGTGTTGCGCGCGATAAAACCCGACAGTTCACGATCATCGGAGACTTCGCGTCCGTACTCGTCGAGGAATTTCTGCCGCGCCACCGCGGTGCGGATGCGGGCACGCACGTCGTCGTCGATCGGCGCGTTCCACACCTTGCCGGCCGCGGCGTTGTGCTCGCGGTAGGCCACCGCCAGCGCCTGCTGGAATTCGGTTTCGCCGCTGCGAATGGTGAACGGCTTACCCAGGCGGGCAGCGCGCATCGCCACGTGTGCGGGGGCGCCCACTTTCAGGTAGTTGTTGGTGATCGCATTGGCGTTGGGGTGCAATCCTTCTCCGAACAGCGCCATCATCTGGTCCTCGGTGACCTCGGAGCCAGCCGCGACGGTCCAGACCTCATTGTCGATGTGCGAAGGCACCCCACTGGCCTGGCTGTGCGACAAGGCCTCCAAGCCCGAACCCACCCAGCGGCCGGGGGATTCACCTTTGGAGCTGTAGTACTCCGAGAGGGTGTCGCGGCCGCGCTCGGTGGCGTCGTGGGCGGCGACCTGGCGGATCAGATAGGTGTAGCCATCACCGGCGGTCAACTTGTGCAGGGTGGCGGTCATAACGCGCACGGTAGAAACTTGACGCGCGTCAATTCTAACGGCCAACCACGCTTCGTTACCGAATCGTGATCCTCAGTGCAAGAGGTGTGTGGCTTTTGATGGGTGGCTGGTAGGTCGGCGTCGGTGGGGTGGCTGGTGGCGTGATGGGGGCATTGGCGGGTGCGTGGGGTGCGGCAACGACGGTGCAGGTGAGGGTCGTTGTACTCAAAAGGGACAGGACATGAGAAAAATGGGTTGGGGACAAATGTGGCTTGAGCGTTAGAAATTGCCGGCCGCTGCGTCGTACGGTCCGGCCATGAGCGAGAAGATCGAGTCGAAGAGCGACGTGCGCCGCAAGGTGCGGGAGGCGCAGACTCGCGCACAGCAGGAGCGAATTCAACGCGAGGCAGCCAATCGCGAGGACATGGTGGCGTTCCTGTTGGCAGAGCAGAAGCTCGAAGCGGTCGACGAGTGGGAGCGCGAGCGGCGCGCCCAGGTTCATGGCGACGCCGAGCAGCGTCGCCATGAACAGCGCATCGCGGGAGCCAAAGCGCTGGCGCGGATGCAGGAACGTGGGGAAACGATCCGAGACATCGCCAGCCTGGGTGACGTGCCGGAGAAGAAAGTCAGAAGCTATCTCAAACTGGTCAAGCAGCTGCAGGAGCGCAGCGCTGGCGCGGTAACTTCGGGGCCGCAACCACTAGGTGACGGTGGCGGGGCGGATGGGGCCGATGAACAAGGCCCACAGGTACGGCCAGCCGAGGTCGGCTCGGGCGCACTAGGTTTGCCGCAATCTGAGCCAGCGGCAGACCTGTCTGATGGGCAGTGAGACGGTGGCCGGCATCGCTGGCGGTGGCCACTCGTGGCCGACGCTGGGTCGGTCGCTGTGGGTGGACGCGAGCGTGCACCCGGCCGAGTGCGCACGCTTCCGCAGTTACGTTGTCTGCGGACCCGATGAGCGCGACTGCGCGATCTGGACAGGCGGTATCGGTGCCGATGGATATGGGCGGTTTTTCGTGACCCGTGAAGGACACGGCTTCTGTGTGCGGCCGAATCGTTACGCCCTGGCTCTGGCGGCGGGGACGCCGCTGGCTGCCGATGTGCTCGCCTTGCATGAATGCGACAACCCGATCTGTGTCAAGGTGTGTGCGCCGGGGGCCGACGCCCAGCATGTCGTTGCGGGCACCCAGCAGGACAACATGTTGCGGATGGGCCGGGCGCGCCGTGGAGGTGGCCGGCCGGTGATCGCACGCCGGGATTGCGGACGCGAAGCTCGCCGCGCCCGATCGGTGGCGCTGCGCGAAGCGGTACGTCACGGATGGGATAGCGCGGCAGTGGAAACGGCGCTGCTGGGCAGCCAACCGCGACTGTTCTAGAAGACCAAATAATCGATCACAGAAGGTGCAACGATGACCGGATACAACAGGCCCTACGTCCTTCAACTGGCGGTGGCCTTGATGACGCCTGGCTTTGATGACGAGTACTACTCGAGTGTGCGCTCCGCCGCCGAAAGCAACGGAGTCACAGCTGAGGAGCTCGATCGCGCGGCGTTCGTCGTTGACGGGGTTCAGAGGGGCGGGGTCGACCTCGACGAGTGGATCCGACAAGAGTTCATCGTTGACGGGTGGCTGCACGGCTACGTGCCGTTGGAACTGGACCCATCAGACCCGAAGTGGTCCACGTGGAAGCTGGCCCAGTTCAACGACGAGCATTACAACGTCCAGACAGTTATCAACCAACAGCCGGGCCGCTCCGATGAGCAGCAGGACATTCGGTGACCAGTCCCGGAGATGCGGCGGCGGTGAAGTGACAGGCGGGAATGGGAATGCCCGAGCCACAAAGTGTTCGACGAAGGTCAGCGGGCGGCGGCGCTGGCGCCGACCAAGGCCGCCCACCACGTGGCAACGGCAGCTTGTTCTGAAGTAGCGGCCGCATCGAGCTGGCCCTGAACGGTCGCGGCCAAGGCTGCTGCCGACGCAGGACGGTATCCGCGCGAAACGAACGTGTGGCGCAGGTCGCAGAGCACACTTGCAGGAAGCGCCGGCACCTCTGGCAGCTCGGCGAGTACGGCGGCCTCGCACCACAGCGCTCGGGCCATCAACGGTGATTGGACTACCCCGCCAGCGGCGTCGAGGGCGGGGTGGCTGCACCGGTTTTCGTCAATAGTTGCCGCTGTGGCGTGGTGGTGATCTGAAATCCAGTGCAACGCGGCTGCGGCAGCGTAATAGGGCGTGACAGCGGTGCCAGAACGCGTCACAACGAGAGGTTCGATGAACGCGGTGGCGGCGATGTTCGGCCGGCCGCGCGTGCCATCGAGACTGAGGAGTTCGAAGCAGGCGCGTTGGACGGGAGCCGCAGGCTTGGGAGAGGCGAGGGGCCGCAGATAGGTGTCGCTGCGTTTGGCATGTGCGAGCAGCGCATGGCTGGCGTCGTCGTAGTCGTGATGTGTCGTTGTGGTGGCGCCGGTTTGAGCGGCGATCGTGAGCTGGTGCATGGCGAGTCCGTCCCGGCTGGTGGTGGTGCGGTCAGCTGGCGTGGTGGAAGTGCCGTGCGGCTCCGGTGAGTTTGTCCCATTGCCGTTGCACGGCAGCTCGCTCGTATTTGTCGACGACGGCGATGCCGGTGTCGACAGCGAGCGCACTATCACGTACGACTTTGAGTGCAGCTGAGTCATCGCCGTGAGGTGCGGCGGCAGCGTCGAAATGTTCGATCGTGGCGGTCGCGTGAACGCGGCTGTCGTCGAGGGTGACCAGCTGCCAGCTGCTGAAGTCCGAGTGCACCTGGATCGTCTCGGTTCGGCAGTTGACGTGCTCGACGTAGCGCTCAAGAGTGCACTTGGCGTCGGCACCGTCGGGGTGCTCGCTGATGGTAGTGGCACGGTCCGTGCGCTCAATGGTCAGGCGGTGCATCGTCGTAACTCCTTCGGTCTCGTCGAGCGGTGAACGGTTCACCCCAGGCAGGTGAGCGGGTGGCGTGGGTGACTGTGGGTGGCATGCGATGAGTTGGCACCGTGCTCGGCGCCAAGTGTGTTGATGCGTTCGACGGCTCGCAGCGTGTCGTCGTGCGCTTCGTAGTGGGCCTCGCTGATGAGGGAATCCAGGAGTTCCTGGGCCTCGTAGGCATCGATGTCTTCGTCGGTCCAGGATTCGGGGTACCGACCGATGTAGCCGGACGGGTCTTCGGAGTTAACACAGCGCGCACTCGGGTGGTCGTTGGCGGGGCAGGAGTAGTCGCCGCAGGCGCAGAACGGTCCGGCGTAAGTGTTCGTGGCGGCCGCGTAGTCGATGAACATCTCCATGTCCGGTGGCGCCTCGTTGTGGTCCTCGGTCGAGCGAGGGGCCGACGACCAAGGGTCTGTCGTGCCGGTGGTCATGCGGACACCGCTGTGGCGTCAGCTGCCAATACCGCAGAATTGACGAGGGTCTTGATCCGGTCAGGGCGGAAGCCTGACCAGTGCTCGTCGCCGGCCACCACGACGGGCGCCTGCAGGTAGCCCAGGCTCATCACGTAGTCGCGGGCATCGCCGTCGAGGGTGATGTCGACCTTCTCGAATTCGATGCCCTGCTTTTCCAGTGCCTTGTAAGTGGCGTTGCACTGCACGCAGGCGGGCTTGGTGTAGACGGTGATGGTCATTTCTAACTCCTCGTGAAGCGAATAGAAAAGGCATTCCCTGTATTCCCCTATATTAATATGTACAAAGCATTTACGCAATAGCTGCAGCAAATTACTATATGTCACTTCACGCCAATTCTATAAACAGCCACTAGGTGAATGCACCGTCTTTCGCAACGATTATCGCGGAAGGCAAGTAGCTCCTTCACCTCCATGCAATTACTATGCTCTGCAACTGCTCAGCCTCACATTCGACGCGAACTGGCTGCGGTGTTGATCGCCCCATAAACGGTCTCGCTACGGGTCCTCAAGAGTCGAGCTCCACCGTCCGTAGGCGCTGGGATAGTTGCGATATAGCAATCTTCCATTTAAAGCCATCCGTGGAACCACGCCGGATCACTCAAGGGTGAGTTTCCGAATACAAGACGCCATTACGACTGGTCTGCGCCCGAGGTGGAGGTAACGCGAGGTGGTCAGTTCCAGCGGTCGATGCCGACGCTGATCCGGTGTCGGCCGACTGCGTCGGTGTGGTGCTGTTCGTGACGGGGGAGGGAGCGCAGTGCGGTGGCGACGAGGTCTGGCAGTTGGCCGGCGGTGGCGGTTTCGTGGGTGACGCTGGCGAGCCACACGAAGGGATCGGCGGCCGCGGTGCGGGTGTCGGTCGGATAGATCGCGACGTGCCAGCCAACGTGGACGTGGTCGGCTTCAAGGGCGAGTCGTTGGGCCAGGGGAGTGATGTTGGCGGCGTAGTCGCTGATCCAGAGCCAGTCGCCGGTCTCCAGCCGGGATTGGAAGTGCATGTAGCGGCCGCTGGCGTCGACCAACTCCAGTGCGATGCCGAAACGGTAGTAGATCTCGTCGAGGATCGCGTCGTGACCGCGGCTGTCGGTGGGCGCGGCGTCGTTTCCGGTGCGGGATCGGCGGCGCGATGGCCGCGCGTGGCTCAGCATGGTGGCCGGCCAGTGATTTGGCAGCGGGTGGCGTAGTCGGGCACCAGGTGGCCGACTATGTCATCGGCGATGTCGACGAGCTCGGTGAGCAAGTCGCGCACCTTCTCCTCCTGGGCAGTGCTGAGGTGATCCTGGCTGCGCAGGTCGCACAGCTCGTCGCGCAGCGGGAACCAGTCGCCGAGTAAGTCGATGGCGGGTCGGGTGATCGAGTGGTCGGTGGTGGGCATGATGGGCCTTTCGGTGTAGTCGGGCAGAGACTGGGTTGGTGGTGGCCGTTCGCCGGAGGTGGGGGACGGGTGGTCTCCCCACCTCCGGGAAAGATCAGGCCAGGAGGCGTATCGCGTGGCCACCGAGCCATTGGGAGACGTTGCTGCTGACGGCGTTGCCGAAGCCCATGGTTTGCTCGGACTTGTTTCCCATCGCCCGGTAAGCGTCCGGAAAACGTTGGGCCCGAGCATGTTCTCGGGGGGTCAGCATCCGGAATCGGCAATCTGCCACGTCGATCGTCGCTCCGGAGACCAGTCCGGCCGAGTCGCGGGTGGCCACGGTGTGCAGGGGTTCGCGGGTGGTCTTGGCGTCGCCTTTTCGGAACGGGACGACCAGGCTGATCGGCGGCCGCTGCGGGCAGGTGGCGTTGGGCGGGACGGTCAGGGCCTGGTGACCGCCACCTCCGGAGCCTGTGGTGACCGTGGCCAGCGGGTCGGCAATGCTGGTCGCGTCGGCGTGGTTGCGTAGCACCGTGATCCACGGCTCCGGGGTGAACAGGCCCTCGGTGTCGCGAGTGGTACGGGCCCGCATCGGGACATCGGTGGTAGTGGCGGTGTCGTTCCAGGTTCCGCCAGCGGGCACCAGCATCGGGGGTACGGCCATCCCGTCGCCGATCTTGGTCGAGCGAGTCGGCATGGGTGCAGCAGATACCGGGTAGGACCGCGAGTCCCCGTCCGCGCCATGGTTGGTCGCGACGATGGTCGGTTCGGCAAACATCTCGATTCCGGCCCGGATGCGTCGCATCGTGGAGGCGGCCAGCGCTTTGCGACGATCACCGATCCGCTCGCCCAGGTTGCTCCAGTCGATGGCGGCGGCCGCAGGGAGTACGAACGGTTCGACGATGCTGTGGCGGCAGGAAGCGTTTGGGCACCGGTACACGTACTGCTGGCGGTACTTGCCGATGCGGCGCCGGTCTGGGCGCTTCCACGATTGGACGGCGGGTTTGACGGTTTCGCACAGGGGGCACCAGGCCAGCGGTCGGGGCCGAATCTCGTCCATCGGCACGCCTTTACGGGCGAACAGAAAGTACATGCGGTCACGCCATTGCGGGGCGAACGGGTTGGTGTCGTCACCGATGTGGGCTGAGGAGACGGACACGAACTGGTGGGTGTAGCCGAGGGTGTCCATGGCGGTCAGCCAGACGTCGAACAGTTCCCAGCGGGCTGCCTCGACCACGTTCTCGACGAAAACCATGTCGTAGCGATGCACTTCGGTGGCCCGCACGACATCCCAGAAGGTGGCGCGGGTGCGGTCGCGGCCGGCCGAGGGGACGTGTCCCTCGTCTTCGAGGAACAGCGACATCTGAGTGCGGGGCGCTGCCGTGCCGCCGGCCGGTGAGAGTTCGGTGCAGATGGGCGATGCCCACAAGATGTCGGTCTTGGGCATGCGGCGCATGTCGTAGTTGGAGACGTCGGCGATGACGTGGTCGGCGTTGGGGAAATTCAGGGCGTGGGTGGCGATCGCCAGGTCCCAGTGGTTGGCTCCCATTGCCAGCTGCAAGCCCGCGTTTTCCAGGCCGATGCTCGAACCGCCGAAGCCGCAGAAGATGTCGGTGTAGGTGAGCCCGGTCGGCTGGCCGCTGGGTCGCCAGTCGGAGTGTTCTGCTTCCAGGGCGGTACGGATGTCGGCGAACTGGTCAGCGGTGAGAGCGGGAGCGTCCACGATGTTCATGCGATTACCTCACGGGGGAGTGGTGCGAAGGTGGGGGCGTTTCTTGGTGTTGTCTATAGTCTACACTTACTGTTGCCTATAGGCAACAGTTGGTTAGCCCTTCATTTACTTCACTTCGCGCGAGTCATGTTGTCGCACAGCGCCCGTCAGGGGCTCTCGATCCTCAGTCCGGTGGTCCCCACGAGCTGGTGTAGGTCACGATGGTGCGGGACACGACTTACACGTACCCGGCCGGGAAGCCCCAGTACTGCGCTTCGGGATGGGTGGCCCACTGACGGGCCTGGCTCTCATTGGGAGCTTCGGTGATCTGCCCGCGCTTGGATGTAAGCGCAGGAGAGTCTCGAAGCCAACGCACGCCCCACACGGTCTGCTCGACACGTTTGCCGTGCTCGCCCCGCCCGGGGAGGTCGAACAAGGGAAGGGTCATGAGGTGACCGTGAAGAGTTCGAGTTGGCCGACCGGCAGCAGTCCGGGCATTACCTCGTAGGGACGGTAGAGCCCCGAGGCGCCGTCGCTGAATTGCACCTTCACATGGTTGGGGGTGATGTCTGCGACCACACCGGATTTCACAGACCCTGGGCCGAGGACCACCTTGACGTGCTGGCCAATGCTGAACTCATCCAGCGATGTAGCGCAATGGCCGGCGCGTTCATCTTCCGGGCCGTCCAGGTCGTCCTCGACCGTGTGGAATCCCAGTGCGCGATCGAGTACGCGATCCTGCCAGGCCTGGATCCGGCGCAGCTCGCGGTAGTGAGTGTCGACTTCCTCGTCGGTCGGGTGATACCTGGCGCCGTAGAGCGGGTCGCCTTCGTTGCGTCTGTGGCATTCGTCCTCCCGGCCGCAGCGGCACCAGTCGCGTCGGATGTTTTCAGCGTTGAATGTGCGGCGTACTGCGCGGAGTTCGTCGGTGATGTCCTGGGGCAGGCTGCGGGCGTACCGGTTGAGCTGCGCGGTGGTGATTGTCACTGATTTGACTGGCGGCCTGCCGATATCGGTGGTCCACCACGGGCACACGATTTTTCCCCTGCCGCAGGTGTAGCCGTTCGCTAACCAGTCCGGCCCTCCGTCGATGCGGCTACCGGTGCTGCTGGAGCAGCGTGACATCAAGTCCGCGACACCTTCGGGCCCGAGCATGCAGTCGCGCATCGCCCATCCGCCGATCGAGCGCAGAAGCCACCGCTGGTCCTCGGTCAATGCCGGCCTGGCCATCACGCATCACCCTTGGGGGCGCGATGGGTGCTGGAGAGCCTGAACAGCGCGGCGCGGATTCGCGAGTAACCACTTGCATAGCGTCCATGTGGATTTCGGGCATTAGTGGTCATGGTGTTTGGATCTCCCTTCCCGGCGCCGGACCTGTTGCCTATAGGCTACATTCAGCGTAGCCTATAGGCAACAGCAGCAAGAGGGAGGCGGCCGGAATGGGCAGCACCGCAGTCGAATTCACACCACGCCTGTCGGGCCTGGTCGAGGATGAGCGGACGCCGACGGTGTGCGTCTCGTTCGGCATGGGACTCGACAGTTCAGCCTTGCTCGCGCGGTGGCTGACCGACCCATCCAGCCGCGACTTCGCACTCGAAGACATGGTTGTCCTCACCGCGATGACCGGCCACGAGAGCGCCGCCACCATCAGCGCGGTGACTCGTCATATGCTGCCGCTTTTCCAATCCAGCTCCGTGCGCTTCATCCAGATAGCGCGCAGCCAACGCAAGACCACCCGGGTCGGCGATGGCGTGGTGGTGCTCGACGACTCTCGATTCCCCCGCCAGCTCTACGCCGAAGGCCTCTACACTCTCGGCGATGAAATGCGCTCGGCAGCAACACTTCCGCAGCGCGGGGGCATTAGGTTGTGCTCAGTACATTCTAAGGGCGACCTATTGGACCCGGTGATCGCCCGGATCACCAGGGGCCGGCCATTCCGGCACGTCATTGGCTTCGAGGCCAACGAACGGGCCCGGGCCGATAAGGATCGCCTCTTCGACACCGAGTTGCGGACCGGGTGGTACCCATTGCGGGATTGGGGCTGGACCCGAGCGGATTGCACCGACTTCGTCATCGAGACCTTCGGTGAGTCGATTCCCAAGTCCTGCTGCGGTTTCTGCGTCTTCGCGATGAGCACAGCCAACGGGCGGGCGGCGACGGTGCAACGGTACAGGCAGGAACCGGAGCTGGGAGTAGAAGCACTGGTGCTCGAGCACCTGGCGAGAAGCGTCAACCCGTCTCAAACACTCATCGAGGGCAGCAGCGCCGCCGATCTCGTCGCGACAGCAGGGCTAAGAGAAGTGCAGCAACGTTTCGACGCCCATCTAGACATGTGTGACTGGTCGCTGTATGAGGTGCGGCGGCTGGTGCGCCCGGGCCGCAGCGGCGGGAAGGGGATCACCGCTCGGTCCTTGCGCGTCGCCGCGACCGGTTCACGAGACGAGATGGCACGCCAGCTCGCGAGCCAGCCAGGGCGACGGGTGCAGGGCGCTGACGGCATCGTGCGGCACATTCTGCGTGACCGAGCGACCGACTTGTCCAAGGTTGACCATCTCTACGTGGCGGCACCGGCCGGCGCCCAGGACAAGCAGCGTTCGGGTTTCGAGCAGTGGTGGCAGGAGGCCACCGGCGATGCGCTGTTCTGATTTGTCCCAGGAGCCGACTGCGCTTGTAGACTATGAGCGACAAGAATGCTGGGATACCGACCAGAGGACGTTCGTGAGTGCTGGCGAAGAATTTGACGAAGCAGCAGTCCAAGGCCGCATCGGCGCAAACATCAGGCTCCGGCGAGAAAAGGTCGGTCTGAGCCAGGGCGCGCTCGCCGAACGCGCAGGCATCCATCGGACTTTCCTCAACCAACTGGAAAACGGCCACCGCGGATGCACCGTGACCGTCCTGGCTCGGCTAGCCAGAGAACTCAACACCAGCGCCTCGGTGCTCGTGCTCGACATCGATTGACAATCCTGTCCTGAGCAGGTCACACCAGCCCGACCGACGTCTGCAAACAGCATTGAGGTGCGGATGCCTCGTTATCCGTCCGATACGACGGATGCACAGTGGCGCTGCGCCAGGATGTCTCGCACGCCCGCACTCCGGGTGTCGTAGGCTCCCGATATCGGAGCACGGAATCAGCGCGATCACGATGCCGACGTCAGCGCATTGGACGACGGCGCGTTTGAACGTGTACTCATGGCCAATCTCGACCACCGGCACCGCAACAAAGCCATGTGGAAAGCCCTGACGGCCGAAGACAACATCGATCGAACACGCGGTGTCCTCGTCAACTCCTACGAGCGCGCGCGGAGCACACTGGCAAACCGCCGGGCCGATCGGGAAGCATTCGAGAATGAGCGGTTTTCCGAAGGTCGACGGGGACGACTCGAAATTCTTCGGACCCAGAAGGGCTATGACTCCTGGAAACTCAACACTGGCAACTTTATACGCCACGTCGCGTCGGCGTTGGCCGAGGTCAACCAGATCCAAAAAGAACACAACCGCGCGGAAAGTAGGACCGGGGCTCAGCACTACCGATCGTTGCTACGTCAACTCGCCCTGGCGATCGACCTGCACCGCACCAGCCGGTCGGATTCCGGGACGGGTGGCGACGCGCACGACCGCATGTTGTGGGGCATCCTCGACCAGCTCACCGTCCCAGACGGACCCGATCACGCCGAAACTTCGCTGACTGAGATGCTGCCAAGGTGGCGCCCTCCTCACGAGACTTGATTGTGTGGCGGATCTTCGCTGGTATGAAACCTGGTATAAATTCAGTGATTTCGCTAGCCGAGGTTTACAATCAGGCACTGCGCGGATGCACTGCCGGCTCCGGTCACCTCAGTGGACAAGCATGATTAGGCAGGCGCGCGCGTCGCTCGGGGACAGCCGCGGTCCTTCGTTAGCTCCTGACGACAGGCTGCGGGCGGCGGCTCGGTAAGGGGTCGCGTAAGCGGAATCAGTTTGGCCGAAGGCCCATTCCCAGTCCAACCATCCCCAGCGATCATCGTTTGCGGGCCGCTGACTGCGCAGCAGTCGCGTTGCGCGCCGGTGGGTCGACCAGCGCTGCTGGGACTGAACCACCGCACGGCTCAGCTTCCACACAAGAAACATGCCGACGGGAACGAGGGGGAGTAGCACTCCGTACGCGAACACATCCCCCCAGCGCACTTCCCAAAATGAGTTCATGTCCTAATCCTCTCTGGTTGGTTACGACAATTCGCAGGGCGCTCGTGCGGTAGATAGGTCCTTGAGCGCCGTGGTGGGCGCGGGCAGGGCGGTTGACTTGGTTTAGCCGAAACGCAGGAGGTCGGTGACTCGCAGGTGCACGTAGACCCGTCCGGTAGGGCCGACATCGACGAGTTCGGGGTCGTTGTTGATCGTGTCGGCCACCTCCTGCGGCAACTCTTGAAAGGTGGTGACGCTCTGGATTTCTCCGGTGGAGATGAGCTTCTGAATGTAGTGGTGGACGTGGCGGGCCAAAGTATCCACGTGTTCCCAGAAGTCAATGCTGTAGCCGGTCACGGCTCGCAGCCTGTCGTGGCGGATGTTGCAGACTCCGATGTAGGTGTAATGGTCATTGACGAAGCGGACGCGGGCGGTGGGCGCCACGCTGTCGTCGGTGGCGAGCGCTCCACCTTGTTGTCCTCCGAATAGGGCGACGGTGGCGATGTAGGTGATGGTTGTCATGGGAGACTCCTTCGCAATCACTGTTGCCCATAGTCTACTTTCAATGTTGCCTATGGGCAACACGTGTGGCGCAACAGAGTTCACCAAATTTCTTCTATGACAAGCCGTTTCAACCGATCAATCATTCTGGACCCACGCGGGGCGCACCGAGCGTGGGCAGGGCATGGATTGACTGTCACATGACGTGTCAGCGCCGGAACCCGCGGCGCGGCGGGCGGGGTTCCAGCCCGTCGAAAAGGTCGAACCAGGTCACTGGATCGGGAATGTCGCCTAGCCAGACGGGCGCCTCACCGGGGGAGAGCTGCCAGCTCAGGTGTCGGTTCCCGACGAGTGCATCGGTGGCCGACTCCCAGTCCCGGTCGCCAGCGGTCTCGGGCAGCGCCGACACTTCCTCTCCGTACTGGCCGTCCATCCACATGGATTGGGCGGTCGCTACGGACAGCACCAGCGCAGCCTCCTCGGCCACACAACGCGGGTACGGTAGGCGGCCGGCTTCCAGGTCCAGGGCGAGATCGTCGAAGGCGCGAGCCAGTTGACGCCGCCACGGCACCGCACATTCCCACGACGCTTCAGGGAAGCGGTCCAGAATCGACCACCAACCCGAGGATTCCTTCACCGGCTGATCTCGGTGCTCCTCGATGTCGTCGTAGGTGTCATCGGCGTGCACCCACAGGTAGGTCCGGAGCAGCTCGCGCTGGCGTGGGGTCAATCTGAGGCGAAAGGGCGCTACCTGACTCACCTTTCGCCATCCTGCCGATCGGCGCTCACGCCCGATTCACTCTCCTTGGATTTTCCTGGGCCGAACTCGTCTCGGAACCACGGTGGTGTAGGTGGCAGCGTCCTCGATATCGAGGCTGTGCTGCCACGCTTCGTCGGCATCACTGAACAGGGGAGAAGTGGTCGCAACACCACTCTCACGGTCCACGCTGACAACCCAATACCCCAATCCCATGCTGGTACCTCACCGAAAAACCGTGGCGGTGAGATAAATTCGCCGAGCCTTCTCATCCGGCCCTAGACCATGCCTCTCGAAGAGCTCTCGGTCCAAGAGGTCTTCAATCGCAAGGAACAACTCCGCCGCCGCGGCCGCCTCATCGTCTCGCTGAGCGAACTTTTCGGCATCGGTGTGGCCCTGATGTGCTCGACGACGCCACAGCGAGAGCGAGGCGTAGTGTCCGGCAGCCCTGGCGTACCAGATCTGCAGTTCGTCGTCGCTCATCTCAGCGACACGCTGCGCTGCGGCACGGTAGTCCCGAGCGGTTCGAGTCCGGCCCTGCAGCTCGTCCTGGTTGCGGCCCATCCCGTTATCCTGCCCTTTTGGATCATTCACTGCCGTGATCCGTTTCGCCGCGAGTCTGCGCCCAACCGAGGCGGTCGAGCGGTGTGCCGGGCAGTGTGGCTGGTGTCGGGGTGTCGGCGATCGCCTTTTCGATGGCCGCCTCGATTGCCGTGCGGGGATAGGGCGGCGGCGCGTGCTCGTCGAACGCCCCCGGTCCGTAGGTCTCGGGGGCGCGGGTGATGGTGACGGTGACGGGCACCTTGAGTTCCAAGGCTGCCAGCTGGGTTTCGATGGCCTCGGTGAGCTGTGCGGCGTAGTCATCGTATTCACGGTGCCACTGTTCTTCGAGCGCATCGATCACAGCCGAAATCGATTGCATTGCTTGTTCATAGGCGATTTCACCGGGGGTGGGGTCTCGGTAGGCTTCGGCCTCTGCCCAGAGCTCGGTCAGCAGGTCGACGTCGGCGGGGTCGCCCGTCCAGTCGGTGTAGCTGACGACCAGATAGCCGTTGTCGTCCACGTTGACCCAGTTGACGGCCGCGATGCGGGGGTCATCGGGGGAGAAGGGTCCCGGTGGAAGGTCGGTGGGCTGGGGGACGTCGTTGGTGCGGGCGTCCACTTCCATTGTGGCGTCGTTGTAGTCGTCGTCGCTGGTATCGCCGAGGTAGCTCAGAATGCTTTCCACCCACAAGTCGATGACCACGGCTTCGGTCCGGTGGCGCAGCAAGTCTTTGTCGTCGAACACTGTGGATTGCAGTGTCTGGCGGATTCGTTCGGCTTCCCACGAACCCGGTCGTCCGGCGAGGGCTTGTTCGATGCTTCCGGCATTGGCCGCGGCGCCGGCCAATGCAAGGGTGACGAAGGCAGCCCAGTCGATCGGGACTGCGGCGCGGGGATCCGGATCGGCCTCCCAGTGCCCTGTGTCGGTGCGCCGTGAGAGCTGGTTGGTCAGTCGGGTCGCCTCGGTCAGTACGGCGATGGCGTCGGCGAGGACCTCGTCGTGGGGCCGGGACTCGTGGGACACCGCGTCGAGGTAACCCGTGTCGAACAGTGCCGCGGAAAGGACTTCGCGGTAGGGGCGGCCGATGACGCGGGCTGTGGCAACAAGATTGACGTGCTCCGGCAGCCGGCGAACGCCATTGGTGCGCCATTTGCGCAGGTTCTCCCGCGTGACGCCGATCCGCCTGGCCAGCTCGGACTCATTGACGCCGTGTGCGCTCTTGTACCGGTCGATCAGTTCGACGAGACGAGAGGTTGCCATGTGGCCAAGTATTCTGCGAAAATTGAAGAGCGTCAAGTGTTAGTTAGCATAGTTGCCAACTGATACTGGTAACCCTCAGTATTCGATTCAGCCGTAATCCGGTGATTGTTGATATCGATAGGGTCGGCAGTTTCGGGATGGGCGGCTGGCAGCAGCTG
>NZ_JBEZJS010000014.1:0-31552 GCF_040704635.1 Mycobacterium sp. NPDC049093
CGCCAACGCTGGTCTTGATCAGAATTCGGATTCCTTGCAGATCATCTTCCGGGAAGGCACGCCCGCCCGGGATCCACAGGTTCTGATCATTGCTCCCCGAGAGTCTACTATCTGAGTACTGACGAGAGTCAGTTCGACGCGATGATGACGTGGCGTGCTGAGCTTGAGCTGGCCTACCTCGATGAGGGGGACAAGCCGTATGTGCTGGGCGGGTATGCAGATTTTCTGATCATCCGGGTCGGGGAACATCCGATCGATGATCTGTTGGACTCGCTGTCGCAGGATACCGAGCACTTCGCCGAACTGTTCGACGGTGACGATGTCGCCGATGAGGTGCAGGAGCAGTTCGAGGACTCAGCGTTCAATCAGATCCTCATCATCACGCTGGTTGAGATTGCTGCACCGCTACGTGGACATGACCTGGGGGCGTGGTTGATTGCCGAGGTGATTGACCAGATGGCCAGCCCGCTGGGCACGCTGGTGCTGCTCTACCCGCATCCAGTCGGTGAGCAGGCCGAGGGTGCGGCCGAGGCCGCTAGCGTGAAGGCGCTGTCGCAGTATTGGCAGCGGGTCGGCCTGCAGCCAGTGGGGGACGGATTCTTAGGGCAGGTAACGGTCTATCGGTATCTCTCGGCCGCCCGGGCCGGCCTGACAGATGTTGAGGATGTGCGTATCACGGTGCCGGCGGAGCTGATTGACGAAACGCCCAGTGCGTATCTGCGGCATGAAGTGATCGATGGCGCGGGCCCGCAGCAGGGTTTGAGGTTGGGCCGGGATTGATTGTGTGGTGCGCGAGGGGACAAGGGATTTGACGGTTCCGCGTTGAGCTATTCGAGTATCGAATAGCCGTGCGGTGGAGTGACTTCCACGTCAAGGCGATACATGATTGACCCGTCGGCGTCCTCAAAGGACTGCCAGTTGACGGCTGTGACGGCTAGTTCTGGATGGTTGGCCAGGTAGAGCGCGGCGAGTGTGAACGGGCCGCTTTCACCTTCCTCGGAGTCCTCCTGTCCGAGGAAGGTGATGGCGGCCGCCAGGCGCGCTTGAATGACTTGCTGAGGCCCGTGTCTAGGTGTGATGTCCCACCACGTTGGTCACACGGTTGGTGCTGTCGAATCATCTTCGTGAGGGGGTCGATTGATGAGCTGCACCGACATGGCTCGCCCGCCAGCGACGGAATTCATCGCAAAAGCTGATGCTACGACCTAGGTTCGGTGCCGCGGCGGCGATCAATGCTCCGGCCGCGATGCGCCAACGCGGGATGTCTTCGTAGATTCGGATGCCCGCCTTCAGCGTCGTCCGTTCCCCGTCCTCGCGAATAGCCTCCGCGACGTCAAGCACTTCAGCTGTCGACCCGGGTGGCTGCGACGGTTTGTCGAGGTAGCGACTCGTGTGCGCCCAGTCTCGCCGTGCGCCAGACGCCAGCAGTGCCGCATGGTCTACGTCCAGTCCGTGCTCGACGAGTTTCGCTGTGGCCATCTCCTCAGCGAGGCGGCGCATTGAAATATCCGGGTACCGCTCGCTTTCTACGAAGGCCGAAGGGTAACCGGCCCGTCCGTAAGCCAATCGAATTTCGAGTACCCATCCATAGGAACCAGTCATTTGCCCATCCTCACTCTTTGTCACCAACCTCACGAGATGGGCACGTCTAGGCGTATTTCTCGGCGATTGTGCGGAGCTCGAAAAGGAGTTCGCGGGAAACGAACGCGGTCGCGGTCATGGCTTCGGTGCCGCTGGCCTGATTCGCGGTGGCCTGTCGGGTTGTTTCGATGTCGGCTCGGATGAGTTCGAGGGTGGCGCGATCGTCGGGGGTCAGATCGAATTGTGAGAGCGCGTCAAGTAGTCCTTGCACGAGCGTGATGGAGGATTCGGATTCCTGGTTGCCGTCGCTGTTCACGTGGCCATCTCCTGTGCGCGTCTCGCGGTGCATGTGTTGGGCGGGTTGGTTATTCGATGCGGGTGCGGATCATGCGGCACCAGGCGGCTTGGTTGAGTGCGAGCTTGGTGCCGAGTTGGGTGTAGGCCCATTCCCAGTCGTGTGCTGTCCATGCGTTCTCGCCGGTTGCTCGGTGGCGGCGCAGTAGTCGTGCTGCTCGGCGGCGGGTGATGCGCAGAGGGATCGACAGGATGATTCGGACTATCAGGTAGGTCAGCAGTAGGCCGCCCAGCCAGGCCGCGACTGCCCAGCCGGGCCATTGGTGCTGGTGGGCGATGGTCGCAAGGGTCATGGTGGATAGTCCGAGCATCATGATTTTCGCGGCTGCGCGGCGACTGAACAGCAGAAGGGGGATCGGGCCGACGAAGGTGACGAAACCCGCGGCGCCCACGTATCCCCAGAGGCCGGGTGCGATGGCGCCGGCCACGATCGACAACCCAGTCACCATCACATAGCCGATGGCGGCTAGGACCAGGAATGTGCTGATGGCTGTGCTGAGCTTGCTGGTCCAGGTCGGTCGGGCAGGTGCTGTCATAGGGTCATCATCTCTCGCAGGTCGGACATGTTGGACGGGATGTCGTCCGTGCAGGTCAGGAGATGTTCTCGATGGGCGAATGGCCTTGTGGGGCACGAGTGCCGGGCCAGAGGTCATGTAGGGCTTCGGGTAGTTCCTTTGTGAGCTCGCGTGCGACCCAGCGGTTGGCGGAGGGTGCACGCCAGATGCGCCACAGCGTGAATGCTGTGAATGCCGCGGCCGAGGCCAGGCCCACGAATGCGTACGCCGTCAGCCAGGTCGGCGGGAACATGTTGGCGCGATGGAGGCTGGTTCCCAGCCCGAACATCGCCAGGCCGACAATGATGCCGGGGACGGTACTTCGCCTCCAGAGGCGCCATTCGGCTCGGCGGCGCGCGGCCCGCAATGGTGGGAGTTGTGCTATTCGCAGCAGTTCGTCGATGTCGTCGTGCTTGGGTGCTGGTGGTGGACCGGCGAGGGCGTTTCCCACGTGCCATGCCAGTTGTGGGTTGGCTTGGAGTGCTTGGGCGTAGGCGGCCCGTACTGCGCGGCGCTGCGCTCTGATGATGGGCGGTTCGTCTGTGTTTTCGTCGGTCATGGGTGGGGTTCTCCTGCGGGGCGAATTGATCTGCCGGGGGGCGCTTTCGGTGTGGTCGCGGGCTATCTGTAGGTCAGGTTGGGGTGTACTCGACTGTGCTGACGGTCTTTCGTTGCCGTGCTAGGACGGCGCTGCGTGGTGCTCTGCACGGTCTTTCTTCTCGCTGTTATCCGTGATGCATCTGCTCGACTGCCTGGACAGCACTTTTGCTTCGAATCCCCTGGTCGCTCACAAGCATCTGCTCGACCGTTCGACCCGCTCGGAGACGACTAGTCACGACGACCTACCCCGGACGTAGTAGTCGCATCCGCACTCACACAACGAATGCTCCATAGAGACGACGCTGTACGTCGCCTCATCAAACTCGGTTACCGCGATGTGCTTGCCCACTACGCACGCGCAGTCTGGACATCGAGAAATGGGTACGTATTCCACAGCCACAGGGGCGGTCGCCATAGTGGAGTGGTGTTCGCCGCCGGTCGTCGAGGACATGTATCCGTCGATTTGTCTGGGCATTTCAGCCTTCCTCTCTCAACGAACTGCAGATAAGGCCGGGCTCGTCAGTGCAGGTCTGGGTCGAGGTAGGCGATCGCGAGGCGGTCTTCTTCGTGGTCGGCGGCGATCAGGGTGTGTTCTTCGCCGTCGTGCAGATAGGGGCGGTGCGGCACGGCGATGCTGCGTCGGGATATGTCGCGGCCGAGGACGGCGGCGGCCCACGCTTCGCCGCGGCGGTCGAGGACGCGTTGGCATTGTGCGATCGCGTGCGGGTCGACGAATGGGCCGTTGGCGGTGTGGCTTTCGCGGCGTAGTTCGATCAGCCACGGTTCGGGGATCTCGGTGATGTCTTCTGGCTTGGAATGCTTGCCCATTGTTGTATCTCCTTGGGGGTCAATCAGGTTCGTTCGGTGGTGTTGGCTCCGTACATGAGGATGTCGGTGGCAACGATCTGGTCGCCGTGCTGCTCGATGAGGCCGTTGCGGCGCAGTTCGCCGAGGTAGGTGGAGAACGTTCCGCCTGAGGCGGTGACGCCGGAGCCGTCGGCGAGCTGGGCCTTGGTGAGGCCTTCGGGGTGGGCGTCGATGACGGCTTGGAGCATTCGTGCGGCGCCGGCGCGCAGGATTTTCAGGTAGTGCTGCTGGAGTTGGTGGCCGGTCAGGGGTTCTGGGCGGGTGCCGAGGTAGTCCCAGCCGGCTGGGGTGAGGGTGAAGCCGGTGGGGTTTTCGTCGATGAGTCCGGCGCGGCGGATCTCGCCGAGGTAGGTCGACCAGGTGCCGCTGGTGTGTCGCATGTGTGCGACGGTGGCCCACTGGGCTTTGGTGAGTCGTAGTGGGGCCATGGTGGCCAGGGCGGTGATCATGCGGTGCGCGCCGGCGCGGAACCGTGCCGGGGTGGGCTCTGCTGGACCGCTGGGCGCCTGCGGAGGTGCGGGGGCTCGTGTTGGTGGGGCCGGCAGATCTGCGGGCGTTGCGGCGGGCCGAGCCGGGGCTGCGGCGATAGGCGGCGGTGATGGGCGGTCGGTGGCCAGGGTGTCGATCGAGGCCTCGATCAGGGTGAGCGCTGAACGCAGCGCATCCACGACGTCGGTGTGCGCCTGGACGCTGGCGAGTTCGTCGACCCGGGCGGCCAGGGTGTCGATCTGGTGATCGCGGTCGGCCAGCTGTTGGCCAAGGGTAGTCGCGTGTGTGTTGGCTTCGTCGGCGCGGCGGTTGGCTGCGGTCAATTCGGCGCGCAGGGACTGGATTTCGGCCTGCAGGCGGCGCGGATCGTTGTCTTGTGCGCGTTGGCGGGTGGCGGCGATCTCGGCGCCGAGCTTGGCCAGGTCGATTTCTGCGCGCTCGTTGGGGATGATCCTGCGTTGGCCGGGTTTGGGGGTGGCGTGGGAGTCGAAGGTGTTGAACAGCGGGAAGTCGACGCGTTCGAGGATATGTAGGAACGACGGGCTCCAGATCCAGCCGGTCCCGGTGGGCAGCGACGGCAGGGAGGCGATCACTGCACGGGCGGTGGTGTCGTCCTGGCTGGCGTTGACTGAGATCCAGTCCGCGACGGCCTTGATGGAGCGGGGGCCGGTCGTGCGCAGCAGGATGACGGTTTCCATCAAGTCCAAGACAGATTTCGCGGTTTCCTGGGCGCGTTGTGAGCAGATCGTCATGCCGATGCCGCGGTTGCGACCACGTTTGGCGAGGTCTTCCATCGCCCCGAGCAGTCGGGCGGTTTCAGCTGAGGCACGTTGGGGGACAAGGACGTCGGCCTCTTCGATCACGACGTGCAGCGGGTCGCGGTTGCGGTGGTAGAGCCGTTCGGCGAACGCTGTGGCGAAGATGCGGGCCTTGCTCTTGCTCATGTGTGACAGGTCGAGGACCGCGGGGATGCGGTCGTCGACGATGAGGTCGGCCAGCAGTTCGCCGGCGGTCGGCTCCAAGGGCAGGTCGCCGTGGTCGCCACCGAAAATGTAGAACGGTAGCCCGCTGCCGGTGCCGTCGGCGCTGGAGCGGATGCCCCACCAGTCGCCCTTGACGTCGACGACGACCACGGGCAGGCCGGCGGTGTACATCAGCTCGACGAGGCGGTGCGCGACGGCGGACTTGCCACCTCCACGATTTGCCAGAATTGCTAAAGTCGCGGTCACAATCTCCGGCGGTAGCCGTAGGCCGGGGGCCAGATCGATGTGGTCTGGCACCTCGTCGGTAGCTGGAAGTTGGCTCATATCAATAAGAGGCGGGTTCGAGTTCGGTCCAGTGCAGATCGCTTGGGCGGCGGACGGCGTGGGCGTTGGCGCCGTGCTCGCGGCGGGCCTCGGTTTTCGCGTCGTCGACGGTGCCGGTGGCGGGTACCCAGATAGTGGCGTCGAACGGCAAGCCGGCGCGGCGCACAAGCCAGGTCGTGACGGTGATTGGACTCATCGGCTACCAGATGTTCTTCACTTGAGATGCCCACTGAGCGTTGTTCTGCGCGACTTTGCCGCAGGCTTGGGCGGTTTCGCGGATCTTGTCAGGGGTGATCGTGCCCGCGGCTTTGAAATCTGCGTGCAGTCGGTGGAGTTGGGCGCGGACCTTCTGGCTCGGTTCCAGGCCACCGAGGTGTTCGAGGACCGTAAGGGTCTCGCGCAGAGCGGCAGCACCCTGATTTGTGTCGTTGGGGTTGTTGGTGAGTTCGTCTGCGACGGTGGCAAGTCGTCTGGCGGCCTGGTTGTAGGCCTCGGCGAGGTGGCTCATGCGGAGGCCTCCATGGTGGTTCGGGTGATCTGGATGTCGTACTTCACGCCGTCCTTGTAGTCGATGGCCAGGCCGCCGTCGTAGTGCTTGAGGATGTGTTCAGCGACGACCCGGATCGCCATGTCGGTGCAGTCCTCGTGGTGCAGTCGCGACAGGTAGTCCTCGATGCCGGGGGCCACCTCGCCGTCGTCGTCGACGATGTCTTCGCCGCCGAGGAACTCGGTGTTGGCCTGGTTGAGCAGACCGACGTTGATTCTCCCGGAGAACGGACCTTCCTGGATCCCGAAGTACCTGCGTTTCGTGCCCATGTCATCTCCCTGTGGTCGGTGGCGGTTGGTTGTCGATCGACCGGGTCATGCGGTGGCGGGGCGTTGCACGGTGGTGTGCTTGCAGTCGTGTGCCAGATGTCGCTGCCAGTCTGCGGTTGCTGCGGCATACGCGTCGTCGCGCTCACGCTGCAGGTACTCGTCGTATTCCTCGGGGTGTGCGCGCCGTAGCGCTTGGAGTGCGCGGTCCTCGACGCCTTTGAGTGCCCACTGGTGGATCGACGATCGGTTGGTGTAGCAGTAAGCGCACTGACGTCGTGGCCGGGAACGTGGCGCCGCAGCGGGGGCGGGTTGCGGCGTTGGTGGCGGGGAGTCGAGATCCACGACCGGCTGTCGCTGGTTGTCGCGTCTGGTCATGGTCTGGTGTCCGGGTCGGTGTGTTCGATGAGGTCGGGCCCCTGGTGGGCGGCGATGAACTGCTTGGCCTCTTCGACGTAGCGGGTGGCGTCAGCGACGTACTCTTCGGCGTCCGCTCGGGTTTGGGCGATCTCGGCGTCACACGCTTGGCGGGCTTCGGTGATCTGGGTGGCCGCGCGTTCATGGGCCGCGGCGATCGCGTCGTCGCACTCCTGGCGGGCCGCGGCGATTTGAGCGGTGGCGTGTTCCTGGGCGGCGGAGATCTCGCTGTCCGCGTTCTGACGGGCCTCGTCGATACGAGTGTCGGCGCGCGCCTGAGAGGCAGCTACCTCGGCCGCGGCGTCGGCGCGGATGCGGGCCACTTCGGCGTTGGCTCGCTCGAGTTCTGCCTGTGCCGCGGCGCGCTCCTCGACACGCTCGTCAGCGCGCTGCTCAGCACGGGCGTTGGCGGCTGCGGCCTCTTCTCGAGCGGCAGCGACCTCAGCGGCGGTATCGGCGCGCACCTGGGCGAGCTCGGCGCGCAATTCTTGGATCGAGGCTTCGACGGCGGCGCGGTCCTCGGTGCGTTCGGTGGCGCGCTGCTGGGCGCGGGCCTCGGCCGCGGCAGTCTGTTCACGGGCGGTGGCGAGTTCGGTGGCGGCGTCAGCGCGGGCTTGTTCGAGTTCGGCGCGCAGAGTCTCGATGGTGGTGTTGAGTCGCTGTCGTTCGGTGGCCCATTCGGTTTCGCGTTGGGCGGCAGCTTCTTTGGCTGCGCGGGCGCGTTGCGTGGCAGCGGTTCTGGTTTCGCGGGTCTGTTGGCGTGCCTGTTCGGCGGCGTGCTGATATTCGGTGGCGGCGGTCTGTGCGGTGGCAGCGGCGGTTTCGGCGTCGATCTTGTCCTGGGTGGCGGCGTGGGCCTGCTGTTGGGCAAGGGTGCGCAGGTGGTCAGCTTCGGCGATCTTCTGCCGCACGGTGGGGCGTGTGGTGCCGGGGCCGTGCTTGCGGCGGTGTGCGATGAGTTCGTCGACGGGTGTGGCCGCGGTGGTGACCAGTTCGTCGGGTGGGCGGATGCCGCTGTCCTGGGAGGCTTTGACTGCGGCGGCGGCTACGCGTTGGACTGTCGTGGCCCAGTCGTCGACCGATAGTTCGGCGATGTGTTCCTGTAGTCGGGTCACCGGTGTCGTCCTTCGCTCACGGGTGTGTTGGCGGCCGAGGGCGGTGTGTTTCGCCGCTGGTTCCATGTGCGGCGCAGTATGGCGAGGGTGATTGCAGTGAGGACAACAGCGCCCAATTGGCCAGGGATGCTGGGGATTGCCGCAATGGCGGACATGACGACAGCTGCTGCCGGGAGTCCAAAGAAAAAGACGGCAGGCCCGCTGATGAGAATCTGATCCATCACCCCGAGATTGCGCGCGTCCGCCCATTGCTGAATGACCGAGCCGATGATTACCGGTATGGACATCGCGACCAGGACGAGAGCGACGCCGGTTGCCGCAGTGAGGAGTGTGGGCCGCTGGGCGGCCAAATCCACCCCCTGAATGATGGCTCCTGAGAGGTGTTCGCACATCCAGCCGGTCACTGTGGCCGTCCTTGGCTCGCTGCGGCTTCGGGTTGGGTTGACGTGGCGGTCGGGCCGTCGTGCTTGCGGCGGGAAACGCGATCCTTCACTGTGCCCTGGGTCTGCGGGCTGACCTCGGGTGCGGGTTTGGCGTGAGCGCCGGCTGTGCCATCGGTCAGGGCCTCGGTTGCGGTAGCGACCTCGGTGAGTCGGCGGGTCTGCTGGGTAAGGACGAGGCCGAGCTGGTTGAGGGCGACGGCGGCGGCTCTTTCCAGTGTCTCGTCACCGAGTTCTTTGGCGTCGCGCACGATGCCTTTGAGCAGTTCTTCTGCCAGCTCGGGGCCCAGGCCCATGTTGGCGGTGGCCGGGTCGAGGGCGGCGGGTTCGGTGTCGGCGGTGGTGATCACCCAGGTGAGGCGTTGCCAGCACTGCTCGATCGCCGCGCTGCATTGGTCGTCGGCGCGGGAGTCTTGGTGGTGGCGGTCGCTTTGGGCGATTTCGCGGGTGTGCCGCTTGTCGCTGTGGCGGGCCGATATCAGGACGGCGGTCAGGATGATCAGCGCTGCGAGGAGAACGCAGGCGCCGGTGAAGCCGGCGGTGCTGACCCAGTCGCGCAGCGGCGGAAGAGTGTTGTCGGCCGCCAAAGTGGTTGTGTGCGGTGCCATGAACCGCACAGTAACCGAGGTTTCGGACACGACAGACGGTTGTTGTTGGGCAGCGGATCGGGCACGTTCGGTGGGGTGCGGTGATCCCTGGCGGCGACGTCGCCTGCGGTGTCGGTGGGCAAAACTATGCTGTTTGCCGAGCTGGGAGCAGCAGCTTCCGGCCGGGGTGGAATGGTGGGTGCGATGCACGTTGAGGTCACCGGGGCAGGGTTCCGGCAGGATCAGATGGCCGCGATCGAGGCGGGCCTGACGGCGATGGCAGAACCGGACGCCAGGATCGCGATCGTCGACGACTTCGTCGGCACCGTTCGGCAACTCACCGAGAACCCCGCCTACTCGGCCGGCAGGGGAGCAGGAGTCGTCGCGGCGAGGACGACCCACACACCTGCTGGCGACGTCATCGTGATCAATGCGCCCGAAGTCCGTGACCGCGACAACCTGCAGCTGGAAAGGCTCGCGGCGCACGAAGCCGGCCATGTGAAGATCGGCAAGCGCGGCGAGAACGTCACCGGGCGCCGACACCTCGTTGACTCCGATTGGCGCTGGTTGCTGCTGTGCCTGGGCGCCCTGGCGATCGACGAGTTCCGCATCGAGCGTGCACTCGCTGATCTCGGCTACCCGGTGGCGGTGACCGGCGATGTCGATTACATCGACGACGCGATGTTCTGGCTCAACTGCGAACTCATGACCGCCCTGGTCGACCCCGCCAGCGCGGATACGAGAAAATTTCACGATTCTGTTGTGGGAACGCAGGATTGGCTGACGAAGCACCTGGCCTATGTCGCCGCATACAACGACAGTTCGACGCCCGACTTGTCAAGGCTGTCGGAGCATTCGCGGACGAACTGGGACGACTACATTGCGGCGCACTGGGCCAAACGCGTGGAGTTATACGGGACCATCCCGGACGCCCGCACAGCTATCGATACCGCCACCCTCGATGGACTGTTGCTCAAGGGCCTCGACATCGAGGCCGATCTGCTCGGCTGCCTGGGGTTCCGGCTGTCGGCCGGCGGTCCCGGGTATGACTACGACTTCCGCCGCATCGCCAGCGATGCCCAATGCGACCGCCGCATGCAGCGGGCCCAGGAAGAGCTCGCTCTGCGGGAATCCGCCTAGCGGCCTCGCTGTGTGGGCGTGCCGACGCGCGCCGCTATTCGGGGACAATTCGGGCAATGCTGCGCAGATAGGGCTGCTCATCGGACGGCTGCGCGCTCCACGCCGAGCTGATGTTGCGGCGCCGGCAGAAGTCGTAGCAGTCCTCACCGAGCAGCCGGCGCGTCTTGTCCAAGTTGGTTCGGCGGGGATGGCGGCCGTTGCCGTTGTGGTCGATGAAGTGCTTGAAGTAGATCTTGTCGGCTTCCTCGACGTCGGGGTGGATGCGCACCAGCACGGCCGGGGACGCATCGTGTGCCTGGCCAACATGTTTGGGCGCCGCAGCGAGTGCCTCCTGCAGAAAATGGGACACCCTGAACCGGGTCGTTCCCGGGCGGATACCGAGCACATCCATCAGCCGATGAAAATCGGCGATCCAAGGATCCACCTTGAAACCCGGCTGCACGTCGAACACCGCGGCGAACGGCCTGGCTCCTTTGGCCACCAAGGCGAGTTGGAAGGGAGCGGTATCAGCGAGGAACACCACGACGAACCGCGCCTGGTTGTTGGGGTGGATGTATTCGAACTGCACGCGCAACCGGTCAGCGTGCCTCATCTGCTGGTACAGCGGCTTGAGCGCATGCAGCACGATCGGATGACGATCGGGGCTGGTCATACTGTCCATTGTGGGTGCAGCCACCGACACCCCCCGCACCCCAAAATTGGTGCCGCTGTCGTGACCGGATCCCGATTTTCATCGGCATATACCTGCGGGCATGAAACAGAAATCTGTCGACCAGGTCGTGATCATCGCTGCACTCACCGCCTTCACGGTGCTGGGGGTGTCCTGGCTTCACGCCGGCGGCGAGCCCGTCGGACTATTGAGCGTCGCCCGGGCCGTCCGGGCCGTCCTCTATCGGGTGGTCGGTATTGGCTCCCCGCCGGGTCTGCAAGGTGCCCAGATAGCGCGCCGCTGCCCAAGTCGACGTCGTAGCCCGGGAGGGCTGGTCTGCACCGGTAAACCGGTGTCGGCTTGTAGCGTTACCAGCCATGACAGCAATCGGCGAGCAGCGCGCCGCACTGCAGGACAGGCTCGTCAACGCCGCCGGCGCGACACGTAGCGAAGCGACCATTCAGTCCGACGTGCGCATGCTGCTGCTCGACCCGCACTTGGGTCTGGTCGAGGACAGTCTCGATGTCGAGCTGGAAACCCCTGTCGGTGACCGCAAGCGGATCGATGTCGAGGTTGGCTGCACCGTCATCGAGGTCAAGCGGTCACTGGCCACGTCGACGGCGATCGCGACGGCGACCGCCCAGCTGTGCGGGTATGTCCAGACGCGTGCCTCCGAGCTCGGTCAGCGTTATGTCGGCATCCTGACTGACGGGCGGCTGTGGATCGCCTACCACGAGGTGGACGGTGCGCTGGTCGAGGCGACCCGGATCAGTGCTGTTGGTGGCGAAGTGGGCGCGCTGGCTCTACTGGGGTGGCTTGAGGGTGTGCTGGCGACGCGGCGCGCTGTGGCGCCGACGCCCCTGGAGATCGCCGAGCAGCTCGGCGCGCAGAGTTCCGCGCATGCTCTGGACTATTCGACGTTGGCTGCGCTGTATGCGCATGGCCGGGATATGCCGACGGTGCAGCTCAAGCGGGAGTTGTGGGCCAAGTTGCTGCGCGGGGCGTTGGGTACCCAGTTCATCGACAGCGACGAGTTGTTCCTGGACCACACGTTGCTGGTGAATTCCGCGGAGATCATCGCGCACCTGGTCTTGGGGTTGCCGGCTGAGCAGTTGTCGTCAGCCACGTTGCTGTCGGGGGATCAGTTCGCGATGGCACGCATTTACGGCGTGGTCGATCGAGACTTCTTCGACTGGGTTCTGGAGGTTCCCGGCGGGGACGGGTACGTCGCGGCGCTGGCTCGGCAGCTGAGTCGTTTCGACTGGTCTGCGGTGGAGCACGATGTGCTCAAAGTGCTTTACGAGTCGGTCATTCCGACCGAGACGCGCAAAGCGTTGGGGGAGTATTACACCCCGGACTGGCTGGCCAACCGTGTCGTGTCGGAGGCCGTTGTCGATCCGTTGAATCAGCGTGTCGTCGACGTCAGCTGTGGCAGCGGCACGTTCGCGTTCTACGCGGTGAAGCGGTTCCTGGCCGCTGCCGACGCTGCCCGGCTCAGTGCGGCCGACGCACTGGCTCAGGTGTCGTCTCATGTGATCGGCATCGACCTGCACCCCGTCGCGGTCGCGTTGGCGCGTGTCACCTACCTGTTGGCGATCGGCCGCGAGCGACTCAGCGCACCGCGCGGAGGGCTGAGCGTCCCGATCTATCTCGGTGACTCGCTGGGGTGGGACCAGCGGGATGACCTGCTGACCGTGGACTACGTCGTGATTCCCACCGAGTCCGACGACAAGCTCTACACCGGTGAGCTGCGCTTCCCCGATCATCTGCTCAAGGACGCCAAGAACTTCGACGAGCTGGTCCAGGCGCTGATCGAGGAATCGGAACGCGCGGTCGGCAAGCCGACCAAGGGACTCAGTGCAGGGACGGTGCGGCGCCTGAACATCGCCGATGAGGATCTTCCGGTGCTGAATGCGAATTTCGCCCGTCTCAAGGAGCTGCACGAAGAGGGCCGCAATCACATCTGGGGTTACTACATCCGCAACGTCACCCGGCCGGCGTGGTTGTCGCGCGAAGCCAATCGCGCCGATGTGCTTGTCGGCAATCCCCCGTGGTTGTCGTACCGCTACATGACTGCGGCGATGCAGACGCGATTCAAAAGCCTTGCGGTGGAACGCGGTTTCTGGAGTGATGAATCCACAGCCACCCACCAGGATCTGGCCGGCATCTTCGTGGCCCGCGCCGTGGAGCGCTACCTCAAGACAGGCGGGACGCTGGCATTCGTGGTGCCCAACCCGGTTCTGGACCGAGAGTACTGGGCTGGGTTCCGGCGAGGAACGTTCGATGGCGCCAACGTTGCCTTCGACGTGAGCTGGGATCTGCGCCGTGTGCGGCCGCATTTGTTCCCACGCGGCTCGGGAGTGATCTTCGGGCGGCGCTCCTTGAAGGCTCGGGAGATGCCCCGTGGGGCGTTGATTTGGACTGGTCGAGCACCTCACCGCCACAGTTCGGTTGAGTCCACCGTTCTGCTGAGTCAACAGGTCGGCGAGCTTGTCATCCTCAGTGCCGAGGACGAAACGTCGCCGTATGCGAAGCGTTTCAGTCAGGGCGCTACCCTGGTGCCGCGCCTGGTATGGAGAGTGGAAGAGGTGTCTGCCGGAGGCCTCGGAGTCCCGTCCGGTATGAAGCGAGTGCAGTCAAAACGGTCTTCGACGGAAAAGAAGCCGTGGAAGGACTTGCCGGCGATTACCGGTGCCGTGGAATCTGAATTCGTTTGGCCCACACTGCTGGGTGAGCAAGTTGTTCCATTCCACGTCCGGCAACCGGAGTTGTTCGTGGTTCCCCTCACCCAGACGGGGCGTCTACTTAACGGTGGTGATGCGAAGATCGACGCGTATCCGGGCCTGGCGGCATGGACGCGGGCTGTGGAGCACACGTGGGAGTCGTATAAGCGCTCGAAAATGACCCTCTCGGAGCGCATCGACCATATGCGGGGACTCACCACTCAAGTCCCGGTTACTCAGACTCGAGTCGTCTATGCGAAGGCCGGCATGCACCTGGCGGCCGCGGTGGTCACTGACCACCGTCCCATCATCGACCACAAGCTGTACTGGGGAGCTGTCGGAAGTGAGTCCGAGGCGCACTATCTCGTCGGGATCCTCAACGCTCCAGTCACGACCGAGCTGGCTCAGCCATTGATGTCGTACGGCAAGGATGAACGCGATATCGACAAGTCTGTATGGAAGCTACCGATTCCCGCGTTCGACCCGGACAACGAGATTCACACCGAAATCGCTGCCCTCGCACGTCAGTTCGCTGAGGAGGTTGCCGCTCAAACGTTCACCACTGACAACTTCGTCACCATCCGTAGGGGCGTGCGGGCGTATATCGCCACCAGCGATCCTGGTCAGAAGCTCGATCGCCTGGTCGCCGACCTGCTGGGTTCACCCCGTGACGATGCCGACGTGAGCAGTGTGGACGGATCCGCGTCGGTTTCGGTGGGGGACCAGGTCCGTTTGATCCGGCTCACCGAGTCGCCGGCCCCGACCGCCGATGTTGAGATCGACTTCGACTGCGAGTACGACGCCAACGGCACCGTCTACCTGTGGGGTGCGCTGCTCAGCGTCGGCGGTGAATCGAGTTACCACAGGTTCGGAGACCCCTCGCCCGACGTTGACGAACGCGCCCTGGCCGAGCAGTTCCTGGCCTGGTGTCAACAACAACTGCAGGCTGCTAAGGCGAGCGGGACGACGATCAGGTTTTACCACTACGGGCAAGTGGACGCCCGCCAGCTGGACCGAATCCTCGGCGCCGCCGGCGCGCCCGTGCTGGCCGAGACGACCGACGTCCTGGCCGAGGTGATCCGACCGAACTTCTACGCCCCGCGCGGTTACAGCCTCAAGACCCTCGCCCCGGCGGCGGGCGCACTGTGGCGTACAGCTGACGCCGACGGCGCCGCTGCGATGCTGTGGATCGACACCGCCCGCACCGGCGGAGACACCTGGGACACGCTGGTCGAGTACAACGAGGACGACGTGCAGGCCCTATACCTGTTGAGGCACGTGATCGCGGCCGCCGGCGAAGCAGGCAGCGCCCTCACGATCGCGGCAACGCCTAGCTGACCTCCACCCCTCCATTGGGGAGGAGGTGTGACAGTGCGACAACGGGTTTGGTGTCGGTGTCGGCACGGTCGAGCGCCAGGGCCTCTGGCCGCGCCCGCCGCTGGCAGGCTGGCAGCGCGGCAGTCGTGAAGTGTGCATGTGGTGCACAACACGGAGTTCCCCGCCATACGCGCAGGCTGTGCCACAGATACAAGGAAGCCTCCCCAACCAGGTTGGGGAGGCCTCTTCACGAGCAGTCGCGACTGCATCCGACATCCACTGTAGCCGCTGTAGCCGACGGTGCCGCTGCGATGGCATCCGCGCATACCGGCCTGGCCGAGTTCCGAGCCAGGCTGGCCTTGCCTTGCTTGCCTGCCTGGGGCTCTAGCAGGTGAGGTCGTCGGGGAGGGCGAGTTGGAGGTAGCCGCTATCGCGTTCGTCGGCGGCGGTCAGCAGGCCCGCGCCGGCGGGCAGGTTGCGGTCGTAGTCTTGGGTTCCGATCAGGTGATCGGTGGGCGCGCCGAGCGTGATGACGTTGGATTTGCCTGGAACGGGCTCACCCAACCAGGAGAGCAGCGCGAGCTCGTTCTTTCGTGCAGCCTTGCTGTCAGGGTGCGGGTGAGTGGCGATGACACGTAGTCCGATGTCGTGGCGCTGCAGCAGACGCTGCAAGCGGCCGAGGGTGTCGTGGATATCGACCATGGTGGACTTTTCCGCGAATGGGTGGGCGCCGGCGTTCTCGATGTTGATGTTGCCGTAAGGAATGGTGTGCAGATCGTCGATGAGCAGGTAGACGATTGGGCGGTGGTCGCCGCTGGTTCCACCGTCGGTGGAGGGCTTGTTGCGCTCGACTATCAGCGTTTCCAATGCCAGGATCCGCTTGGCCATGCCGATGGGATGGGTTTCGTAGTAGTCCTCATCCTCGATGAGATTGGCCGTTTCGTCCTGGAGGCCGCGGTTCATGTCGAAGACCACCAGGATGGCTTCTGCAGCCGGATTGTGGAAGTCAAGTCTGCGCTTGGCGATTGCCCGGATGAGGTGGCGCAGGGCGGTGGTCTTGCCAGTGCCGTCGCCGCAGATGGTCAGCACGGGATGTTGGGCGAAGTCGATGACCGCGTCGGTGGGCGTAGCGCCTCCGCGCCGGCCCAAGGCGAATTGTTCGCCGGCCAGGCCTATCCCGATGTCGGAGGCGTGTACCGCACCCGGCAGGGCCCATTCGTGGTGCTTGGCAGTGACGAGCAGGTTCTGGCCGTAGGTGGTCAGGCGGATTCCTGCGAGGGCGTCGGCGCGGATATTTGGTTTGGTCGCATCAAGCGGAATGAGTTCCTGCATCGCGTGGCGTAGGTCGGCGGGAAGCTCGGGGCCGTCCTCGCGTTGCTGGGCAGCGGGTTCGTTGGCGAGATACTGGTGCCACATCCGCCACAGGTTGTCGTGACGTACGAACGTGTCCGACGGTTGAACCACTTTGGTGACGAAGTCTTTCCAACCAGGCCCAGGCTTGTCCCGGCCGGCGGTGTTGCCCTGAATGATCCGTACGGTCTTGAGCCAATCTTCGACGTCGACCGGTCGGTACCGGATCTGAGCGCCAACCTTGATGTAGTCGGGGCCTTCGCCGCCAGTTCGCCAGGTGTCCACGGTGCGGGAGCTGACACCCAAGATCTCGGCGAGCTCGTCGGCGTTGATAAGTCGTTCCATGGGGCCATAGTGGTGTGCGAAGCCGGCACGGTCAAGGGGAGAACTGTATTTATCGCGTCTAATCGCGTAGGAAACCGTATCTATCGCGTAAGTCGCGTTTTGCGACGGCAGACTCGTTGAAAATGGTGGCGCCGCGGTGACCGGAACGGCATCTTCACCGGCATATACCTCAGGGCATGAGACAGAAAAATCCCAACCTCGCGGTGATCGTCGCCGCTCTCGTCGCGTTCACGATCCTTGGAGGCTGCTGGCTTCACGCAGGTGGCAGTCCGTCCGATCTGTCCGGTATCGGCGGTGCGGTCGCCTCAGTGACCTGGCTGCTGATCAGTGGGCGGCAGCCAGGGGATCGCGGGCAGCCATGAACACGTGGCCGGCCAGACCGGGCACTCAGTCAGCAGCCCCAGGCCGCCAAAATAGGAGCGTACTGGGGCTGTCAAGTATCACCCCACCCGGCGCGAGGTGGGGTGATACTGATTTGTCTTGGCGGTAGAGCCTTTTCGTCGTCGTCGTCGTCGTCGTCGTCGGCGTTGTTCGGGCCGTTGTTGTCGGTGTCGAGCGGTAGTGTCGTGGGTGAGCAAGCCGCCGGGGCGGGCTCGGTTTCCTGGAAGGGGAGTGTCATGTCGGGACGTTTCGATTCGGATGAGTGCTTGGATGGTCCGGCCGGCTGCGTGGGTGAGGTTGATAAGTACCTGGCGCTGAGTGGCAGTGGTGAGCGGTATCCGCGCTGCGAAGGGCATCAAGCTGCGTATGTGGAGCGTATGCAGCCGCAGATCGACGCGATCAACCGGCGGTACCCGGCGATGGCGCCGCCGGATTTCGATCCGACGTACTGCGGTGAAGTGTGGTCTGAAGAGGACTACTAAGCGCGGGTATCCGCACGGGGCGCCGGCCTGAAAGTGGCCGGCGCCCCGTGTTGCATTGACTCACCACCACCCCACCCGGCACAGGGTGGGGTGGTGGTGAGTAGCGGTGTTGTACGGCAACGGGTTTGGGTGTGCGTGGCGCGAGTGCTGCGGCCCGGGTTTGTCGGTGTCTCTCGATAGTATGGGCGTTGTAGGGCAGGCCAGTGGGGCAGGCCCGACGAATCCCGGAAGGGGAGTGTCATGGACAAGATTCGTGTGCTGGGCGGCATCGTTCGCAATATCGTTGGGGTATTGGGATTTGCGCCGGTGGAATCACTGGTTTTGGTGCTGGTGCGCGACGGTGCGCTGGATACCGTGATGCGCGTGGACCTGCGCGATGCGACAGGTGCCGGTGGCGCGGCCCGGCTGGCTGAACTTGTGGCCCACCAGGATGCCGATGGCGCGGTGGCGGTCATCGTGTCCGAGGAAGCGGCAATGTGTCCACCGTGTGGTGAGCACTTGCGCGCCTTGATCGGCGATGTGGCGTCGGAGTTGCAAAAGCGGGGATTCCCGTTGCTCGATGCGGTGATTGTTGACCGAATCGCGGCGGGTGGTCGCTGGTCGTGCCTCGATGGCAGCGCAATCGGGGGCGTGGTCGATGACCCGTCGTCGTCGGTGGTGGCGGCTGCTGCGGTGGCCGACGGGCGGCGCATGTTCGCCAGCCGTGACGAGTTGGTGCAGTTCCTGGCCGTCGACGCCGAGCGTGTGGCCGCTGTGGCGCCGCTGGTCGGGGAGGGTGGCCCGGTCGATGACGTCGCGGTGTCGGTGCGCGCTGCTGTGGGTGTCATGCGTCGGATGGCAGGCGGGGAGGCGGTGCCCGATGCGGCGCTGGCCGAGGTCGGGACGTCGCTGGCCGACGTGCGGGTGCGCGATGCGCTGATGCACGTGGGCGACGCGGAGGCGACGGCATCGGCCGAATCGTTGTGGACGGTGCTGGCGCGAGCGTTGCCCGCCCCGTTGCGCGCCGAAGCGCTTACGCTGCTGGGCTTCTCGTGCTACCGGAGGGGCGAGGGGGTGCTGGCCGGTGCCGCTTTGGGTGCGGCGCTGGCAGACACTCCCGGGCATCGTCTGGCCGGGATGCTCGATACCGCGTTGCAGAGCGGTATGCGTCCGGAGGAGTTGAGCGTGTTGATCGCGGGGATTCCTCCGGCGGTCACCGTGTAACAGAAACGTGGTGGTGTGGGCGGGCCTGCTCGGTCCCCGTCCACACCACCACCCCACCCGGCACAGGGTGGGGTGGTGGTGTTCTAAACCCACTGTGCCCGAACCTGGTTCGGGTGCTGTCGACGGTTTTTGTCGGTGGGTGGTCGTAGGTTGTTGTGCAGTGGGCAAGCCAGTCAGGCGGGCCCCTGAATCCCGTGAAGGGGACTGGGTATGTCGACGTCAAAAATTGGTCAGCGGGGCCGTGGGGCGGGTCGAGGCGCGGCGCTGGCGCGAAGGGCGATCGCCGCGGTGCGCACGGTCGCAGAGCTGAATACCAGTGCGGCAGATGAACAACAGCGGGCAATCCTGGAAGCGTTCCCGGGGTGGGGAGCGGTGTCGGCGCTGTTCGACGCGCAGCCGGCCGGCATGTGGGCGGAGTTGGCCGATGAGCTGGACGACGCGGCCGGTGAGGCGATGGCGAAAGCGGCGCGCGTGGTTGACACCTCGTTTTTCACTCCGGCCGATCTGGTCGGGCACATGTGGGGGGTGTTGCGGGCTGCCGGTTTCACCGGCGGGTCGGTGCTCGACTTGGGGTGCGGATCCGGACGGTTTCTCACCCACGCGCCCGGGGATCTGCCCGTGGTGTTGACCGGGGTGGAGGCGGATCCGATCTCGGCGCAGATCGCCCGCACCCTGCATCCGAGCGCGAACATCATCACGGGCGAGTTGCAGACAGTGTCACTGCCGCACAAGCGGTTTGATGCCGCCGTGGGTAACGTGCCGTTCTCGGCGGCGCGTGTGCACGATGGCGCGATCGGCTTCTATGGGCCGCTGCATGAGTACTTCGTGGCGCGGGCGGTGAGTGCGGTACGTCCGGGCGGCTACGTGGTCGTGGTGACCTCGCGGCATGAGCTTGACGCGGTGCACGGGCTTTCGCCCGACATCGGGCGGCATGCCGATCTGATCGCGGCGGTGCGGTTGCCGTCGGGGTACTTCCGGGAGTCGGGCACTGACGTGGTCGCTGACGTGCTGATTCTGCGGGTGCGTGACGGTGATGACGACGTGCACGGGTGGCACCCCGCAGACAGGGAAGAGCGCACGTTGCTCACGGGCGAGGTGGGCCAGCGTTGGGTGCGTGAGTGGGTGAGTGCTTTCTGGGAGCTGCATCCGGAGATGGTGGCCGGCACGATGCGGTTGACCGGATTCGAGCGCCTGCCCGTGGCTGTCGACGCCGACGACCCGGCCGCGGCGGTCGCGGCGGCGTTTGCTGCGGTGGAGCCGCTGCTGGTGCCTTACACCGCCGGCGACGCCGGTGTGGCGGATCTGTCTGATATTCGGCTGACCGATGACCAGGGCCGCAAAGAGGGATCGCTACACGTCGTCGACGGCCAGGTGGTCCGCGTCGTAGAGGGCGAGTTGTCGGTGGTGGCCCGGCCCAGCGCCGAGCTGCGCGCACTGATCGGGTTGCGCGACGCGGCGGTGGCATTGGTGGACGCCGAATCCGACTGGGACCGTCCCGACGCCTCGGTGCAACCCTTGCGGGTCGCGTGCCGTGAGGCCTATGAGGCGTACGTGGCCCGCTACGGGGCGCTCAACCGGGGCACTGTCACTGAAGGCAAGCCGGATCCAGACACGGGGATGCCGCGGCTGGGGTGGCGCGCCCCGGCTCTCGGGGGCTTCCGTCAAGATCCGGACGCGTCGGTCGTGTTCGCGTTGGAACTGTTTGATCAAGCTGGCGGGGAGGCCCGCCCGGCGCCGATCCTGACGCGGCGGGTCAACAAGCGGCCCGAACCTGCCACGAGTGCCGGCAGCGCCGGTGAGGCCCTGTCGATCTGCCTGGGTGAGGGCCGCGGCCTGGACCTCGACCGCATCGGCGGACTGCTCGGCCTGACCGATCAGGAAGAGGTGTTCGCCGAGCTCGGCGACCTGGTCTACCGCGAGCCCTGCGACGGGCGGGCACTGATCGCCCGCGACTACCTGTGCGGGGATGTGCGGGCCAAACTGCGCGAGGCGCTGGCCGCCGCGGCGATCGATCCCCGCTATGAGCGCAACGTGGCCGCGTTGGAAGCGGTACAGCCGCCCTGGCTGGGCCGTGACGAGATCCGGATCGAATTGGGATCGCCCTGGGTTACCGCCGGCGACATCGTTGATTTCTGCGGTGAGGTGTTCGGGGCCCGGGCGCGGGTGGAACATCTTGCGCCGCTGGCGGCGTGGGAGATCACCGGGCGTGGGCAGTTGTCACCGGAGGCGCGGATCTCCTACTGCAGCCCCCGATTGGACGCGTTCGACCTTTTGCAGGTCGGGCTCAACGGGGCCGCCCCGGTGGTGTGGGACGAGATCTATGACCAGCAATCGCATACCAAGCGCAAGGTCCGCAACGCCGATGCCACCGAGGCCGCCGAACAGAAGCTCGCCGAGATCCAAGGGCGGTTCTCACTGTGGGTGTGGGAGAACGCTGATCGGGAACGGCGGATCGTCGATCAGTACAACCACACCATGAATGCGCACGTGTTGCGCAAGCACGACGGGTCGCACCTGACGTTTCCCGGTTTGGCTGAGGGGATCGATCTGTGGCCGTGGCAACGCGACTTCGTCGACCGTGGCGTCTCCACCCCGGCAGTGTTCAATGCACATGAGGTCGGATTAGGTAAAACGTTGTGCGCCATAGTATTAGCGATGACACTACGTCAGTTCGGGTTGGTCAATCGGGTTGGCTATATCGTCCCATTACATCTCATAGAGCAGGCAACGCGTCAGTGCTACCAGGCGTGGCCGTCGGGCCGGTTTCTGATCGTGACCCGCGAGGATCTGCACGGCGATGCGCGGCGGCGGTTCGTGGCCCGCTGCGCCACGGGGGACTGGGATCTCGTGATCATGACGAGCGAGACGTTTACCTCGCTGCCGGTGCCGGCCAATGTGGAGCGGGCCTGGCTGGAGGACCAGCTCGGCGAGCTGGAGAACTTCGCGCGGACTGAGGGCTATACCGGGAAGCGGATCGCCTCGGCGGTGCGATCGTTGGAGGGCAGGCTCAAGCGGCTACGGTCATCGACCAACGACCCGAAGGCCATCACGTTCAAGAGTCTGGGGCTGGACTATCTGATCGTCGACGAAGCGGACAGATTTCGCCGGATGCCGATAGTCACCCGCGCCGACGGGTTCAGCCTCGGATCCTCGCAACGCGCGCTGGATCTGTATCTGAAACTGTCGATGTTGCGTCGGGCCAATCCTGATCGGCCGCATGCGTGCCTGATGACGGGAACACCGTTCACCAACACGCTCGCCGAGGCCTTCGTTTGGACCAGCATGCTCGCCCCAGAGCAGTTGGCGCGCACCGGGTTAAGTCACTTCGACGCCTGGGCGGCGCAGTTCGTGCGATACAAGGTGCTCATCGAGACCAGCCCGGACGGGTCGGGCTTCCGGTCGCGCCGGCGGCCGGGCACGATCCAAAACGTGCCCGAATTGAGGACAATGTTGTCGGGCTTCATGTCGATGGTGCGCGCTGAGAGTGTCGGGATACCGCGACCAGAGGTGAGCAACTACACGCATCTGACTGACCGGACATTGGGCCAGCAGGAGTTCATGGACACGTTGGTGGAGCGTGTTGATGCCTTGCAGAAGCGTCTGCCGTCGGCCAATGCGGACAACATGCTGTTGGTCTGCGGGGACGGACGCAAAGTCGCCCTGGACCCCAACCTGGTCGGAATTCGCGAGACCGCACCCAAGCTGGAAGGGGTGGCGGCCCTGGTCGCCGACATCTACCACGACACCCGGGATCTGGTGTATGACGGCTCGGAGGTGCCTGGGGCGTTCCAACTGGTCATGTGCGATCTCGGCACGCCGCACAAGGGCGACGCCCAGAGCTACGGGCGGATCCGCGACGGGCTGATCGCGCGCGGAGTGCCGGCCGATCAAGTCCGGTTCGTCCACGAGGCGACGACGCCGAAGGCGCGCGAGTCGTTGTTCGCCGCGTGCCGAGACGGCCGGGTCGCGGTCCTTCTAGGTTCTACGGCCAAGGTCGGAATTGGCACCAATCTCCAAAACCGGCTCCATTCCTTGCATCACGCCGACCCGACTTGGACGGCGGCCGCGTGGCTGCAACGCAACGGCAGGATTCAGCGCAACGGCAACCAACACGATGTCGTGGGGATCCATTCGCATGTGGCGCGAAAAACGTTCGACGCGTTCATGTTTGGCACTGTGGAAAGGAAAGCCGCGGGATTTTCCCAGCTGTACCGCATGGACGGGCAGGCTCGCGAGATCGAGGACATCGGGGACGACGCCTTGACGTTCGGGGAGCTCAAGGCTGCGGCTGCCGGCAACGATCTGCTGCTGCGGCAGCACGAGTTGGAGCGTCGCGTACGCCAGCTGCGGTTGAGTCACGTCACGGTTCAGCAGAACGTTCGCACGCTGCTGCATCAGGCCTCAGTGGCGGACAAGGCCGCGGCCGCGGCGACGGAGCGGTTGGGGCAGTTGGAGGCCTTCGCCGCACAGCGGGAGACCATGGGCGACGTCGACTTGGCACGGGTCGCCGCCGACGCCTGCACGGTCCGTGACCCGAACCGGTACCACTCGGGGTACCGGGCCGCGTGGAATGGCTATCGGGTATCGATTCGCACGGTCGACACCGACCCGGGCCAGCAGTTAGAGCTGAGATTCGATCACCGCACCTTGTGGTCAGAGCCGCTGCCGGGCAAGGTCCGCCGGCGTGGGCCTGAGGCAGTCCAAGCCTGGGCGGAGGCGATGGTGGCAGCGTGGGTGGCCGGCGTCGACCGCGAGATCGCCCAGACGCGCGGACGTGTGACCGAATCCGAGCGTCGGGCGCACGAGGCCCGGGAGGCAGCCAGTGCCACCGACGTCAGGGAGCCGGCCGAGCTGATCACCGCGCGGGCCGAACTGGCACAGGTCAACAAGGCGATAGATGCCGCGCTTAACGAGGAGGATCCGCCGGCCGCGGCGTAGAAGGGATCGGCACCCGGCGGCCCCGTGGGTGAGAGCCTGCGGGGCCGCTACGGGTGGTGCGACGACGTCGGGGCTGCAGGCCGAGTCGAACCAAACCAGCACCCCACCCGGCACGGGGTGGGGTGCTGGTTTTCTAGAAGTGGCTGTGTGCCTGTGGGTTTGGGCGGTTTGTGTCGGTGGTGGTCGGTAGAATCGTGGGTGTAGGGCAGGCCATCCGGCAGGCCCACGAATCCCGGAAGGGGAGTGTTATGACTGCTGTCGTTGACGGTTCGGCCGTGGTGGTGTCGCGATCGGTTGCCGAGTTGCTCGGTTCTGGTGCGGAGCCGGGTTCGGTGGTGTGGGCGTCCACGGTGGAAAGTGGTCCGGTGCCGGGTTGGTTGGTGGTTGAGCACCCCAATTGTGTGGCACAGGGGCGTGAGCGGCGGTGCGCGGTCGTCCAGGCTGAGTCGTGCTCGGTGGTGACGGCCGGTCCGATTTCTGAGGTGCAGATCGTGTCGGGCCCGATCCCGGTTGATGAGCCGATGCCGGAGTGGGTGAAGGCTCTAGCCTCGTCGTACTGGCAGACCCAGGAGATCCGTACCGAGCGGGACGCGGTCCGCTTGGCGCTGCAGCGGCATGAGGACCGTTTGGAGCGGATCGTGGACGCGTCGCACGCGTTCGCCGATGAGCACTCGTTGTGTGCGGACTTCGACGAGTTCATGATTGGCGAAGGCCTGCGGCCACGGTCGCGGGACTGGATCTGTGAGGTGGATGCCACGGTGCGGGTCCGTATCCCGATCACTGCGCGCAGCGCTGACGTTGCGTCTTCGGAGGTGGACGACCGCATGGTGCTCAATGCGCTGGGTGAGCTCAGCGGTCGCAGCCTGGCCGATGCGCTACAAGACCGCGATGTGGTCGACGTCGAGGAGGCCTAACAGGGGGGAGGTGGTGTTCGGCGCCTTCGGCCACCACCTCCCCACTCGACACAGGCGTGGGGTGGTGGCCCTTGCCGCGCCGGTGGTGGTGCTGGTGCTGCTGCTGCCGTCCGTTTTCCAAGTCTGCGCTGGCAATTCCATTTGGCAACTGGCAATAGTTGGCAATTGCCGGAATCAGATGGAATCCGGGCCGGAGTGGCTAGTCCGGCTCTGGTGAGTGCACAGGTCGGTCTGGCGCTGATAAGCGGCCTTATCGGCTACTGGTTTGCTTCCTGTGAGGTATCGGTAATTGACTGGGCGTGTAGGGGATGTGGAGTCAATAGGGACGGTGTGACCGTGTGGCGGTACGTTCCGGCCACACTTGTTGAGAATGGAGGAGTTGGGAACAATGGAGAATCCGACGGACGACAACGAGAAGCTCGCCGAGCTGGTGGGCGGGGCTCTGACTGTGTTGTCGCCACTTTTAGATGAGGCGTTGCAGCGTGGGCGGTCCGGCGCCGTTGATGGTCTGCGGCTGGGGATTGGCATGTGTGCGCGGGCCGCTGACGACTTTGTCGACGTGGTTCCGACGTTCACCGCGCCAGAGCATGTTGACGCTGTGGTGGTTGCATTGCGGGCCCTGGCTACGGCTATGCGTGATCAGTCGGCTCGGTTCGCCCTCGATGACTGATCGGTAGAGGGTAAGTACGGGGCGTCAGTGACCGTGCCCCGTACTTGTCGGTGGGTCGCGGTAGATTTTGTGTTGTAGGGCAAGCCATTCCGGCGGGCCCCGAAATTCCCGGAAGGGGAGTGTCATGACCGCAAGCACTGTGGAGCGGATCTCACCGGCTGTTGATGGAAACGGGGAGGTGGACTGGACCGCGCTGTTGACCCAGGCGCTGACGCTGCCCGGGCAGCTGGGTTCGACGTATTGCCGGTTCTATTCGTACTCGCTGCAGAATCAGATCTTGCTGCTTTCGCAGGGCGTCACGGAGCCGTGCGCCCCGTTCAGTGTGTGGAAGAAGCTCGGCCGCATCCCGGTCAAGGGTGGCGGGCGGTATGTGCTGCACCCTGCGCCGTTCCGCAAGATCGATGAGAAGACCGGCGAGGAAAAGGTTGTCGTGTGCCGGTTCCGCCTGAAGCGCAGCACTTTTCCGTACTCGAACACTGAGGGTCCGGAGGTGGAGTGGCCCGAGCTGCCTGCGTGGGACTTGCAGCGCGCGATCGCGGCGCTCGATATCGAGCAGGTGCCATTCCAGTTGATCGATGGCAACACGCAGGGGTACTCGTTCGATCGCAAGTTCGCCGTGTCACCAGTCTCGGTTCACCCCATCAAGACCGCGCACCACGAGCTGGCACACATTGTGTTAGGGCACACCACCGAGGCTGCCGCCGACGGTGAACCGCTGTGTCGCGGCGTGCGGGAGTTCCAGGCCGAGGGTGTTGCCTACTTGCTGGCCCATGAGACCGGCCTGACGGACTGGGCGCCGGAGGAGTCACGCGCCTACATCCAGGGCTGGTTGGGAGACGAGGAAGTCACCGACCGCCACATCCGGGCGGTGTTCTCAGCAGTTGACAAGATCCTCACGGCGGGTCGTGCGGTGACAGCTGTTGATGATGCGGGCGAGGAGGTGCGCGCGTCCTAAAGGCTGCGGGCCTGGCTGCGGCCGGGACCGGGGTGCACTGACACTCCCGCCCCGGTTGCCGGCCGCGCCGGCCCGCTCACACCGTCGCTGGTGGCCGGCCCCGCCCGGGGCCAGCACCCCACCCGGCACGGGGTGGGGTGCTGGTTTTCTAGAAGTGGCTGTGTGCCTGTGGGTTTGGGCGGTTTGTGTCGGTGGTGGTCGGTAGAATCGTGGGTGTAGGGCAGGCCATCCGGCAGGCCCACGAATCCCGGAAGGGGAGTGTTGTGACTGCTGATATTGCCGCGGCGTCGCTGAAGTTGACGATCAGGGTGGAAAGCGCCTACAGCGACGGCCACACATCCAAACGGGTCGAGACGGTCGAAGTGGAGCCGTTCGAGGATCTGGAGCAGCTGTGGGAGCAGCTTGAAGAGTTCACCGGTGACGGTCACGGCATCGGCAACGATCTGGGCTACTGCCACGAGATCACCATCGTGGATGCCCCAGCTCGGCCTGACCTGGTCGGCAAGCTCAATGAGTGGGTGGGCGCATGAGCACGCCGACCCCGCCAGTGGACGTGATTGACGCCCTGGCCGCGCTGCGGGCCGCGTTCGACGACATCCACGTCATGCACGAATGCAGCGGCGATTGTCCGCCTGACTGCGATCTGACCGACTACAGCGAATCGGCCTACCGCCGTCACGACGAGCGCAACTTCGATGTCCGCGAGGTGATCCACGAGCGGGCAGAGGGGCTGGTTGCCGCGCTTGATGGCTGGCTGGGCGGCGTCGTCGCGGAAGCGGGGGCCACGCGATGAGCTCGCAGGCACGACTGGATGTCGGGACGTATGTCGAGCTCGCGGCGGGCGTCACCGCCCCCGAGGGGCTCGAGGACTGCTTGTGCTGCGTGGTGGCGGCCGATGGTGATCTGCGCGACGTGCGGCGAGTCAGCCAGCACACCGGCCTGTTGGAGGGCATCGAGGTGCGGTTCCTGCACGCCGAGTTGCGTTCTGCGCGCCCGGAGTCGGTGCGCCGGTGTGCAGGGCTGAGGTTGCGCGGTGCGCTGTCTGGGTGGCGGCGTGCTGTGGCCGATGATGACGAGGATGTCGACTCGCTGGCGATCCTGGTCGAGGCCGCTGAGCAGCTCGCGGATCTGCTCAGCGATGCCGACCCGGCAGACCAGGCCGTGCCAGCGGTGTGCGGGTACGTCAGCGACCGGGACAACGCGCATGTGGTCGAGATCGACACCACCGAGGCCACAGGCCGGGTGAGGGTCGTGATCAACGACGGCACTGTCTACGACGGAGATCCGAACACCGACGAGCCACCGGGGCAGTACTACGACGGCCCGGCGTGGGGCGGTGCTCGGCGATGGAAGATGCAAAGCCTGATAACCGGTGACACCGGTGACATGACGTACCGGGCGCGCAGCCAGGAGGACGCGATCGCGCAGTACCTCGACACCGTGGCGTCGAACACGCTGGTGTGGGAGGTCACCGAGGAGCAGCGGTGCGACGAATGCGGGGCGGCCACGGCGGCGGGCGTGAGCGCCGAGCATGGTCCGGCGTGCTCGCTTCACCCGTCCAACGTGCACTGAGCCAAGGCGCCGGCGTCCCGCAGGCCTGTGCGGCCTGCGGGGGCGTTGGCCGCCATACAAATCAGCACCCCACCCGGCACAGGGTGGGGTGCTGATTTCTAGAAGTGGCTGTGTCCCTGTGTGTTTGAACGGATGTGTGTCGGTGGTTCTCGGTAGAATCGTGGGTGTAGGGCAGGCCAATCGGCAGGCCCACGAATCCCGGAAGGGGAATGTGAAGATGCGTATTGCTGAGCCGACTTCGACGCTGGTCAGTACTGCCACGGAGTTGCCGACGATGACGAGCCGGGTGGACCCCGAGGGGGCGCGCCGGATGATGGAAATGCTGGTCAACCTCTATGCCGACCGGCGGTTGGCGGTGGCACGTGAGTATGTGTCGAACGCCGTGGATGCTACCCGCGCGGCGGGCGGCGCTGACCCGGTAGAGGTGACGGCGCCCTCCCTGATCGAACCGAATCTGATCGTGACCGATCGGGGTACGGGCATGTCGTTGGCCGAGGTGGAGGCGACGTTCCTGGCATTCGCCGCATCGAGCAAACGGGACAGCGACGACATGATCGGTGGGCTGGGCGTGGGCGCGAAATCGGCGTGGACGCTGGCGGAGTCGTTTCTGGTGGACACCGTGAGGGGCGGCTTGCGCACGACGGTGCGGGCGGCGCGCAACTTGGAGCACCAGGTGCTGTTGGCCGGTGTGCCCAGCGACCTGCCGGACGGCACCACGATCATCGTTCCGGTCGAGGTCGCTGGACATGTGGAGGCGTGGCATCGCGTGGTGCGCGAGGTCGCTTCGGCGCACGATGCGGGCGCGGTGCTGGTTGATGGTGCACCGGTGGACAGCCTGGCGGGCGGTCCGAGGTGGATCGGGCCGGTGTCCTGCCGACGTGTGGATCGCCCGGACCACAGTGCGGTGATGGTGCGCAGTGGCGGCACGCTGTTCTCGTCGGTGCCCGAGGTCACCCGCAGGGTGTTGCAGGCCACCAGGTTGTCGGCCTGCCTGATCGAGTTGCCCATCGGCTCGTTCGACCACACTCCCAGCCGGGAGTCGGTGATCGCCACCGAGCGCACCCTGTCCGCTGTGGACGCGGCGTTGGGGCAGTTCCGGGTGGCCTACGACGCGCTGGCGCAGAAGATTTCACAACTGGCGACCACCGACGTGGCGGCTGCGGTGAAGCTGCGGGCCGACACCGTGGGCGGTGTGGCCACCGCGGCAATATTGCCGATCTCGTTCCGGGTGGGTGTGCCTGCTGGTGTTGGGGCCTGGCGTGTATGCGCCCGGTCGGGGCGCTCCCGCTGGGAGCGCGTCGAGGACTCCCGCGATGACGTGTTCGAGGCCGTGTCTGCCCGCATTGAGATGGGCACCACGCTGGTGGTGACAGGTGTTCCGTCCGGTCGGGTGCTGTCACGGTTCGCCACGTTCCTGGCCGACAAGCACCCCACGATTCGGCGGTTGATCGCGGTGCCGGAAGGCCGCACGACCGTGGCGCTGAACGTGTTCGCCCCAGGGAATCAGTTGACCGGACAGAGCTGGCAGGTAGGTGCGGACACTGAGGGGATCGCGGTGACCTACACCTTCGAGCAGTGGAATGCCGCGATGGCGGGTAGGCGCGTGACGCGCGGGCCGTCGAAAGGCTATGACTGCCAGATCGTTGACCGAGACGGTGGACCTCGCCGCGACGCCGTGCTGAGCGGGCCGGAGATCGCCGCGTTGGGCCTTCCGGTCATCTACACCGACGACGCGGCCTACCGGGCGCGTAGCGGGCAACCGGCGTCAGTAACGGTGCATCTGGGCAGACGCAAGAGCGGGCCACTGCTGGCAGCGGTGCCCGAGGCGATGACCCGTAGCGCGTGGCTTGAGCGCCGGTTCGCCGCTGAGACGGCCGGGTGGTCCCCGGAGCAACTGTTGGCCGCCTCCTACGCCGCGCATCGGCAGCGGAGCTCGGCCTACGAGGCCGCGTTCGGTGTCGCCGCGTCGGCCCTGGCCGCCAGTACTACCGAGCACCCGCGCCGTGCCCTGTTGGCGCGGATCGCCACATTGATGCAGGCCGCAGGGAAGGTCACCGAAGCCCAGGCCTCGCTCGTGGACGAGCTGCACGGCTGCACGGCAGCCCAAACGCAACTCGGCAAGGTTCGGGAGATGTACGCCGAGTTGCGACAGGCCTACCCGCTGCTGAACCACCTGCGGCACTGGGACAACTCCGAGACCCGTGGCCCCTACATCGAGTACGTGGCCCACACACCGCCCCAGGCCGCCCGCAAGGCCGCCTGACCCACGAAACACGAACTAACACAAGAGAAATGGACAACTAACATGTACGCACTCATGGATCACCAATCCATCATCGTTTCCGAAGGATCGGCCAGCGTTCTCATCGCCGCATCCGATCCCACCTACGGGCCGGTTCGGCGCTACCTGGTGGACGAGCACGGCGAGGACTTCACGACCGTGCGCAACCTGGTGGACAGGTTCCGCACCGGGGTGAAAACCGCCACCGCCGAGGCCGTGGCGGTCGTGGACGGTGACCAAGCCGAGACCGAGCCGTACCGGATCACCCACGGCGACCCGGTGGAGGAGGTCGTGCTGGCCGCCGCCATCCGGCTCACCAACGCTGATGCGGACATGGCCCCGCTGGGTGCGTTCCTGCGCCGCCTGGAACGCAACCCGTCGCCAGCCTCCCGCTCGCAGTTGTTCGGCTGGCTCAAGGCCGGTGGATTCACGCTGACCACCGAGGGCCTGATCGTCGGCTACAAGTCGGTGCGCGCCGACGGACGCTCTGCACACGCGGGCAGGGAGCCGGTCACCGTGCAGGCCCAGGACCGTTCTGTGGAGACCGTCACCGGCCACGTGCCCTATCCGGTCGGGGCAACCGTGTGGATGGCCCGTGACCTCGTGAACGACGATCGTGACTCGGCGTGCTCGGTAGGCCTGCACGTGGGCACCTACGGCTACGCGCAGAGCTTCTCTGAGCGGATGCTGGTGGTGCTGGTCGATCCTGCCGATGTGGTGTCGGTACCCACCGACTGCAACGCGCAGAAGATGCGGGTGTGCCGTCTGTACGTGGCGGCCTGCCATGACGGCGACCAGATCGCAGAGGCCGTGATCGATCACATCCGCACCGTGCCCGACTTCGAGGCGACCGAGGAGTACACCCGCCGCCCGGAGAACGCACAAAGGCCGGCCTTCGGGGTGGCCGTGACGCTGCACGGTCCCGACGACCCAGCCAGCGACGACGAAGACGAGGAGGACGACAGCGATTACTGACCGCTGGTAGCGCGCGGAGCGCGCGCCTTGGGCAGGTGCCCGCAGGTTGCCCCCGGCCTGCGGGCACCGTTGTGTGTGGGGGAGGGGAGGACGGCGCGGAGTGCCGGTAATTGGGTGTGTTGCAATGGTGTTGTAGGGCAGCATATTTCGGCAATGTGGTGTAGTATTGCGGTATGACGTTGGCAGGCAAGGCGATTCGGTGGTACCGCGTGAGCGGTAGCGTCAACCGCGAAAGCGGTTGCAGCGCAATGGATAACCGTACATTCGTCGGGATCGGTACCACCACGGCACCGCGTGAGCGGTGCGAATCTCGAAACACCAACAGCCGCAATGTGATTGGAGACAACCGCGTAAGCGGTTGGCGTACAGGGTGATTCACCGACCGGGCTTGCCCGGTCGCGTATGGAGGCCGGCGCAGCCGGCCTACGAGACAGACGGCGGCGGTGCCGCCCGGTGTGTTCGACGCTGCCGAGGGCACCATCGAGTGGTCGGTGACGGCGGCCGGTGCGGAGGTTGCCGCGGAGGTGCAGGTG
>NZ_JBEZJS010000015.1:0-22650 GCF_040704635.1 Mycobacterium sp. NPDC049093
AACGTCCGGTCGACATCACCCCGGAACCATCGCCCGACACCCCAGTGTCCGAGGTCGCCTGACGACCCTCGATCCACAGGATTTGACTATTTCTCGAAAGAGCGGTTTCGCGACCAGTAGGGAGGAAAGCGAAGAAGGTGTCGCATCCGTTGCTGTCGCCATACCTGCAAGAGGTCCCGACGTGAGGCTGGCACTAAATGCATCAGCGCCGAGCTATCGGTTACGGCCATCACATGTCCGCAAAGTAGCTGGCATCATCGGCGAAGCTGCCGCAGAGCTTGCTACTAAGCTGGTCTAACTACATTGGCAAAGGAGATGTTCTGTGTCGAGTACCCCCGACCTGCCGGCGTTCGTTTCGACGATCGATGACTACCTGCGCTTAGAACAGCGCCACTCGCCGGCCGAGCAAATGTTCGCAACCGTCCTCACAGACGACTTCGAAATCGGCTTTCGCGGCGGCCACCAATGGAAGGGACTCAATGGTCTGCGGTTGTATCTCACGCAGCGGGACGGGATTTTCGACGAACGCCTCGAACTGCGTCAAGTACTTTCCTACGTTCCGGTGCAGGAGGATGTCATCGAGCTGACGACACGACTCGAGTTCTTCTTCCGTCGCTGGAGAGCTCCTTCGCCGGTCAGCGAAGAATTCACCGGTGCGGCCTTTCACACGTGGCTGATCCGCATTGTCGACCATGAGACCCGCGTGGCCCGGGTGGTTATCGATGGATTTGCAAATCTCAACGACAACGCCAGGGCGGCGTTTGCTATCCCAGATGAAGGGTTCGACGAATAACGCATGTGACCGCATCGTGATCACTTTGCGCTTTACTCGCACAACCCGTGGGCCGACAACACGGGTGCAGATCAGGCCGCCTGCTTCGCCGGGAGACGCCGCGGCCACGAAAGTTGCAGGGCGGCTGGACATTAGCGCCGTGGATGGGTTGACCGGCCGCCGTGTGTTTGACCGCCGTCGTCAAGCGCCCTTCGAAGCGATTACCTTGACAATTTCTCCACTGCTTACGTGTCGCCGACGCCGAAAGCCTCGGCGAAGCTAACGTTGCCCCTGGTTTCCCTCTGGGTTGCGTCCACGGCAGCCAGGAGGCGGGAGTTCTCGATGACTATCATCTCGACGTCCTGTTGGTCATCTGCATAGTGGCGATGCCATACCCACGGCGGCGTATACACGAAGTCGCCTGCGCTCCACGTTACGCGTTGATCGCCAATCTCCGACCAGCCCGAGCCATGTCGCACGAAGTGAACTGACTCGTGTACGTGTCGATGAAGGTCACTGCCCGCACCGGCGGGGATCTTCTGCAGGAAGAACTCAATGGAGCGGGCGGGTATCCGCAGAAGCAATCCAATTTCTGATGGGCTTCCGGTCTGGATCCAGTGTGCCTCGGTGGAGTTCACGACGAGGTGCTCCTCGGTCACGTGCTGGGTGTCGCGATCCCCTGCGCGCGCCATACTTTCGGCGAAATCGGCTAGCTCGTCACGGGATAGGGTCATCAATCCACTCCTCTGGGAATTTCGTCGCTGAGCGAGCATGGAGTCACTTTTCGGCGACCCAAGCGCCAGGGTCACGACAGAGCTATGTGCAAGCGCTTCTCGAGCGCGGCGATACTGATGGCGAAGGTCTCGAGTACGCGCACGCGTCCGTCTCCGGCGTTGTCGATGTCGAAGATCGCGTACTCGGTATACAGCCGGCTGACGCACCGAAGCCCGGTCAGCGGGTAACTGCACTCCGGAACCAACTTCGCGGTCCTGTCCTTGCCGAACAGCGTCATCATCACGAATACGCGCTTCGCTCCGATGGCGAGATCCATCGCACCCCCGACCGCGGGAATGGCGTCCGGTGCTCCGGTGTGCCAGTTGGCGAGGTCTCCACGCTCGCTGACCTGAAACGCCCCGAGCACACACACGTCGAGATGGCCGCCGCGCATCATGGCGAAGGAGTCGGCGTGGTGGAAGTAGGACGCCCCAGGGGTTTCGGTGACCGGAACCTTGCCTGCATTGGTGAGATCCGGGTCAATGGCGTCTCCTGTCGCGGCGCCTCCCATGCCGAGCATGCCGTTCTCGGTGTGCAGCACCACCTCGGCGGCGGGGTCGAGGTAGTCGGCGACCATCGTGGGCTGGCCGATGCCGAGATTGACGTACGACCCAGGTGCGATGTCGCGGGCGATCATCGCGGCGATCTCCCCGCGGTCCAACGGGCCACGGTCGAGATGCTCGACACGACGCCGTGTCCTTGCATCGAGCGTTCCCGTCACGAGGCGGCCTCGGTGCGGGCGGCGGGAATCGAGGACAGGTCGAGGATGCGGTCGACGAAGATACCCGGCGTCACGACCGTCTCGGGGTCGATGCCTCCGGTCTCGACGACGCGGGAGACCTCAACGACGGTCAGCGTGGCGGCGGTCGCCATGACCGGACCGAAGTTGCGAGCAGTCTTGCGGTACAACAGGTTTCCGGCCCGGTCGGCCAGGTGTGCTGCGATGAGTGCGACGTCGCCGCGGATCGGATACTCCAGCACGTAGTCGCGGCCGTCGATCGTGCGGATCTCCTTGCCCGAGGCGAGCGGGGTGCCGACACCGGTCGGGCAGAAGAACGCGCCAATGCCCGCGCCTGCCGCTCTGATCCGCTCGGCCAGGTTGCCCTGCGGGACCACTTCGAGGTCGACCATGCCGTCCCGGTAGAGCCTGTCGAACACGTACGAATCGGCCTGTCGGGGGAAGGAACAAATGACCTTCGCGACCCGACCGGCAGCCAGCAGCGCGGCCAGACCGGTGTCGCCGTTGCCCGCGTTGTTGCTGACGATGGTGAGCTCGGCGGCGCCCTGTTCGATGATCGCATCGATGAGTGTGGTGGGCATGCCCGCCATGCCGAATCCGCCGACGAGAATTGTGGCGCCGTCAGCGATTCCGGCGACGGCTTCGTGGGCGGCGGCGCAGACGGCGGTGCGGCTCATGACGACGCCCGCTCGTCCTCGTCGAATTCCGGCAATACCTCGGCGGCGATGCGAAACGCGGAGTTGGCGTCGGGGACGCCACAGTAGATGGCAGTCTGCATCAGCAGCTCCTTGATCTCGTCGTTGCTCAAACCGTTCCGGCGGGCCGCTCGCAGGTGCATCGCCAGTTCCTCGCGGTGCCCGCGCGCGACCAGCGCCGTCAGGGTGATCATCGAGCGGCTGCGAAGGTCTAGACCTGGGCGTGTCCAGATGGTTCCCCAGGCGTACTGGGTGATCAGGTGCTGGAAATCGGCGGTCATGTCGGTGGTACCGGCGATTGCCCGGTCGACGTGCCCGTCGCCGAGCACCTGGCGCCGTATCGCCATTCCCGCGCGACACACATCCTCGACGGTCCTAGTCGCAGGCTGCGGAATACCCACCTGCTCTGCGATGAGGCCGGCGACCCGGTCCGGGGCTTCGGCGGGTGCCAGGTGGCCGACACCGTCGAGCACTACGAGGTCACCGTCCTGGACACCGGAGGCGATGCGCCGCAATGACTCCGGCGGTGTGGGCACGTCGGCGCTGCCTGCCACGGCCAGGACGGGAGTGACGATCTCGCGCAATCGGTCGGAGACGTCGAATGCCGCGAGGGCCTCGCAGGCCTGCGCATAGGACTCCGGATCGGTGTGGCTGAGGGTGTCCAGCAGCGCCGCGCCGACACCTGGTTGCCGGTCGACGAAGCCCGGCGCGAACCACCGCTGGGCCGCGCCCGAGAGTAAGGTTTCGACGCCCTCGGCGCGGACGGTGGCGGCGCGCTCGAGCCAGCCAGCTGGGGTGCCGATCAACGCACCGGTGCCCAGTAGGGTCGCCGAGTCCACCCGTTGCGGCGCGTCGAGCATCAGCTGCAGACCGACACAGCCACCGAGCGAATCACCGGCGTAGTGGAAGGTCTCGGCGTGCATGTCGTCGGCGAGTGCCAGCACGGCGACCGCGAGTTCGGCGATCGTGAAGGGCTCGCCAGGACCGCCTCGACCGTGACCGGGTAGGTCCCACCCGACGACGCGGGCGTGCGCACTCAGCCATCCAGCCGCAGCGCTCCACAGCGTGGCTGCCGAGGTACCCAGTGAAGGCCCCAGCACGAGGACAGGCGCACCGTCGGGTCCGCCGAAGTCGATTGTGGCCAAGGCCGGAATGGTCATGACGCAGACTTGATGAAGCGGCGGGCCCGACTCAAGGTCGAATCGATCAGCCGATCGGCGGCACCGGTGTAGTCGGGCCGTGCTGGGCTACCGGTCAACTCGGTCATTGCACGTTGTTCGGTGAGCAGCCCGCCCGCGTCGGCCAGGTTCGCGGCCGCCCGCGCCGTGTCCACCTGCAACCCGGAGAGCAGTTCGGAGGCTTGGATGGCCGCCACGACGGTGTGGCGGGCGAGCGTGCGCAGTGTGGCCCATTCGGCGTGCCACGCGCCGTCGGAGCGCTCGTCGACACTCGCTCCTGCGGCCAGGTGCAGGGTGGCGCCCAAGGTGCCCGCGGTGAGCGCGGTGCGCCGGATCAACACAGAGCGGACGGGATTGTTCTTGTGCGGCATCGTCGATGAGCCGCCACCAGTCCCCTCGGCCAGCTCGCCGACCTCGGGCCGGCTACCGGTCGCGATGTCGGCGGCGATGTGCCCCCAGGCGTCGCAGCAGCTCACCAACGCATCCCCGATGCGGGTGATCGCCGAGCGGGTGGTGTGCCAGGGCGGAGCCGGCGCCAGCCGCAGTGCGCCGGCGAGCGCGTCGCTCAACGCGATGGCGCCGTCCACCGAACCGGTCAATTCGGTAGCCGCCGCCAGCGTTCCCACCGCGCCACCGACCTGCACCGGCAGCGAGGGCAGCAGCCCGGTCAGCGGTTCGGCGGCGTCCAGTATGCCGGTAAGCCAACGTGCCATCTTGGCGCCGAAGGTGCTTGGTAGGGCGGCCTGGGTCAGGGTACGCGCGAGTGTTGGTGTGCTCCGGTGCCTCTCAGCGAGCTCGGACAGCGCCCGGACTTGGACGGTGAACTCGTCGCCGATGCGCATGAGGACATCACGGGCGCAGATGACGAGCGCTGTGTCGACGACGTCCTGACTGGTTAGCCCGCGGTGTAACCAGCGGGCTGTCGCCGCCGTTGAGCGCTCACGCAACAACGTGACCAGAGCGCTGACGGGGCTGCCGTCGGTGGCGGCGCGGCGGGCGATCGACTCGGTGTCGGCGTCGGCGATGAGGTCTGCCAAGCTGGCACGCGCCTCTTGCGGTGCGATACCGGCGTCGACGAGGCTGTCCAGCCACGCCCGTTCCACGGCCACCATGGCCTCGAGGAATGCGGGGCCGCTCATCAGGTCGCCTGCGAGGTCGTCGCCCGGCCAGAAGAGGTCAGTCATCGCTGGTGTCCCGCGTAGCGCAGGAAGACCGTCTCGGGTTTGCCTGGCGCGTCCTGCAATTGGATGTCGAAGCGTAGTCCGGCGCCCTCGCGGGTGGCGATGAGCGTGTCGCGACGCTCGGGCGGCAGGGACGCCAGCAGTGGATCGCCGGCCAGCTGCCCCCCGGGCACGTAGGCGCGGGTGAACAGCCGGTTGAGCAGCCCGCGGGCGAACACGGTGATCAGAAAGAACGGTGCCGCACCGGGATCGCAGGGACCTGGGATGACGGTGGAAAAGTTGTACCGTCCGCCATCGTCGGTGCCGGCGCGGCCCCACCCAGTGAAGGTCCAGCCGTCCCGGTGTAGCGAGCCGGTGGACGTGGGGATGGTGCCGTCGGCGTTTGCCTGCCAGATCTCAAGTAGGGCGTCGGGAACAGGCTGGCCGTCACCATCGAGGACCAAGCCGGAAAGCTGGACGGCACCCGGTGAGCCGGCCGGAACCAGCTGGTCGCACCGGTCGAACGGGAGTGCGTAACCGAAAAAGGGTCCGACGGTCTGCCCCGGGGTGGCGGTGAGCAGGGTATTCATCAGTGTTCGCTTCCGCGGTGGGGATCCTCGGTCGGAGTGCGCGTCGCGCCGGTGAGGATGATGTCCCACCGGTATCCGGTGGCCCATTCGTGGGTGGTGACGTCGTGGTCGTAGTTGGCAATCAGTCGGTCTCGGGCCTTTCGGTCGGTGATCGACTGATAGATCGGGTCCAGCGCGAACAACGGGTCGCCGGGGAAGTACATCTGGGTGATCAGCCGTTGCGTGAATTCCGTTCCGAACACCGAGAAGTGGATGTGGGCTGGGCGCCAAGCGTTGCGGTGGTTCCTCCACGGATACGGCCCTGGCTTGATCGTGGTGAAGCGGTAGCTTCCGTCGTCATCGGTCAGGCAGCGGCCGACGCCGGTGAAGTTGGGGTCGATCGCGGACGGGTGCTGATCACGCTTGTGGATGTAGCGACCGCCGGCGTTGGCCTGCCAGATCTCGACGAGTTGACGTCGCACCGGCCGTCCGTCGCCGTCGACCACCCGGCCGGTCACCACTATCCGTTCGCCGATGGGTTCGCCTGAGTGCTGGATGGTGAGGTCCGATTCAAGCGGATGCACGTCGCGTTCGGAAAAGCAGGGCGTCCACAGCTCGACGCCCTCCGGGTCAGCGTGGTGTAGGTCCTTCGTGGGATGACGCAGCAGGCTGCTGCGGTAGGGCGCGTAGCCGAGCCGCGGCTGCGTCTCCTCGATGCCAGCGCGCTGATACTCGGACTCGATCGCCTCGATCTCCGCGCTGATCGCCTGCTGCCTCGGCAACCCGCCGTCGGGATCGGGGTCGATCACTGCTGTCATAGCCTTGACACTATTGGCTCCTCGGCGACTGACCTACGCTAGATTACCACTGAGCGGAAAGGATCCGTGAGTGGCGGGAAATACCTCAACGCCCGGCACCAGCGTCGCTTCTCGTTTGCTGCGCATGGTCGCCGCCTTCGATGAGTGGCACCGGACACTGACGCTGTCCGAACTGGCGGGTAGGGCCAGCCTGCCGATGGCCACGGCCCACCGGCTGGCTGCCGAACTGGTTGCGGGCGGGGCGTTGCAGCGCCGCACGGACGGTCGTTTCGAGGTCGGCCGACTGATGTGGAGCGCTGGGCTGCTCGCCCCGGTCGGAGGCGGATTACGGCAGGTCGCAGAGCCGTTCTTGCACGATGTCTACGCGGCAACGCTCGCCACCGTGCACCTCGCGGTACGCGACGGCAACGAAGTATTGTACCTCGAGCGGATGATGGGTAGGGCATCCGTGCCGATCGTTAGCACCGTCGGCAGCAGGTTGCCGATGCACTGCACCGGCGTCGGCAAGGTGCTGTTGGCGCACGCGCCACGCGAAGTCCAGGATCAGGTGTTTGCCAATCTGACTCCGATTACTCCCTACACAATCACCCAGCCTGCGGTGCTGTCCCGACAGTTGGAGGGGGTGCGGCGCGAGGGGTTGGCTACCACCGTGGAAGAGATGTCGCTAGGCGCCTGTTCACTGGCCGTGCCGATCGTCCGGCAGTCCGACGACGCTGTGGTGGCCGCGATCGCCGTCGTAGTTCCGTCGTTGAAGCGAGGTCGCCAGCGACTGCTCGGCGCCCTGCAGGTGGCTGCCCGCGGCATCGTCCGGCTGCTGTGACCCACGGGCCGCCGCAGCAGCGATCGCTGTGCTGTCGGGCGGCTTCTGACAAAACGCGACACCGTCGCTAGCCGTCGAAAAAGTGGTGACTGCCATGACATCTGGCGCGAATCGGAGTCCGCGCCGCGGTGGAGGGATAGACGCGACCGATCCCCCAGTTGAAGCTGAGAAAGCATCAGCAAAGGGTCCGCCGTTCAACGATCAGCGGCGGAATCCATCCTGCCCACCTCGCACTCTCACCTCGCGAATCGTCACTTGGAGGAATTGTCAATACCTGTGGATCGGGGTGTTTCAGGCGACCTCCGTTCCGGCGTCCTGATCGTCGTCTGAGGGCGGTGTTGGTGGGGTGATGTCGGTGGGGCGTTCGAGCAGTTTGCCTTTGTGGAAGACCGCGCCGGCGCGGACCAGGGCGACCAGGTGCGGGGCGTTGACGGCGCGCCAGCGGGCCGAGGCGGCGTCGATCAGCTTGTAGGCCATCGCTAGTCCGGCCGTTCGCGATCCCGGGCCTTTTGTCACCTTGGTCCGAAGTCGCACTGTGGCGAAGGTGCTTTCGATCGGGTTCGTCGTGCGCAGGTGGATCCAATGTTCGGCCGGGTACTTGAAGAACTCCAGCAGCACATCGAGGTCGTCGGTGATCTTGGCGACCGCCTTGGGGTACTTGGCGCCGAAATCGACCTCGAAGGCCTTGACCGCGAGCTGGGCCTTGTCGATATCCTCGGCGTTGTAGATCTCCTTGAGTGCCGCCAGGGCCGACGGGTGTGCTGATTTCGGCAGTGCGGCAAGAACATTGGCTTGCTTGTGGAACCAGCAGCGCTGCTCTTTGGTGGCCGGGAACACCTCACGGACCGCTTTCCAGAACCCGAGTGCACCGTCACCGACGGCGAGCACGGGGCGGTCATGCCGCGCCGTTTGCAGTCGCGCAGCAGATCGGCCCACGACTCGGCCGATTCACGGTAGCCGTCGCTGATCGCCACCAGCTCCTTGCGGCCGTCAGCGCGCACACCGAGCATCACCAGCAGACACAGCTTTTCCTGGTCCAGGCGGACCTTGAGGGGGATGCCGTCGACCCACAGGTAGACATAGTCGCTGCCCGACAGATCGCGACGACCGAACGCGGCGGCCTCATCTTGCCACTGCGACGTGAGCCGGGTGATCGTCGATGCCGACAACCCGGCACCGGAGCCGAGGAACTGCTCCAGGGCCGGGGTGAAATCGCTGCTCGACAACCCGTGCAGGTACAACAGCGGCAACACCTCGGACATCTGCGGGGACTTGCGCGCCCAGGCCGGCAGGATCGCCGAGGAGAACCGCTTGCGTTCACCAGTGTCGGGATCGACACGTTTGTCGTTGACCCGCGGGGCCCTCACCTGCACCGCACCGGCTGCGGTCAGCACCTCGCGCGGCTGGTGGTAGCCGTTGCGGACCACCAATCGGTGGCCGTTGTCATCGCGCTGGTCAGCGAACTGCGCCACGTAGGCGGCGACCTCGGCCTGCAACGCCGCGGCCAGCATCTGCCGAGCGCCATCACGGACAATCTCATCCAACAACGACCGACCAGCACCACTGTCGGTGTTGTCGTTGGCCTCCGCGCCGTCGTGAACTACGGTGAGCATGGGCGTACCTTCCCAACCAGCGCGCCAACGCCGGTCTTGATCGAATACCTGATTCCGTGATGATCATCCTCGGGAAGGTGCGCTCATTTTCACGCCCCCACGCCGAGGCTCATCCACAGGTTCTGATCATTCCTCTCACTAAGCCTGATTCCACCGACCGACGGTGTGGTGGCCGGTTGAGCTGATGGTCTTGATCCGGGCTGGTGGTGGGCATGACGAGGCCGCTGGTCTGTCCAGCTTTTCCTGTCGGGTTCCTGGTTGTCGGGTCGGGTGGTCGGTGGTTCAGGCGCTGGATCGGTGGCCGATGGTGTTGTGCCACAGGGTCATCCATGCTGGTTCGGCGGGCCAGTGCCGGGGTAGGTGCAGGATCGGTCGTCGTTGGGGTCGGGCCAGACGAGCCGGGATATTGACCAGGTGACGGCGCAGGGTCGCCCCGCGCGCGGTGCGGTGACGGGTCCCGGCCAGGGTCGCGGTGGCGCGCAGCAGATTGTGGGCGATCGCGGCGCAGACGGCCCAGGCACTGTTGGCGCCGAAGCGCCCGGAGGGAATGTGGGCCAAGGGGCCGTCGATGAGGTCGGCGAAGGTGGTTTCGATGATGGCGTGGCGGCGGTGGGTGATGTCGGCGTCGGTGGCCGACTCGGTGGTGTTGGTGAAAAACGGGTGATACCGCCAGATCGGGAACAGCCCGTCTTGGGGTTGGTTGGCGTCTTTGACCCGGCGCACGATCAGCCGGGCGGTGACCGCCTCATAGGTGCCGGTTTTGGCCATGGTGTAGACGGCTTCAGCGACTTCGGCATCAGAGATCCAGGCCCCGGTCTCGCGATCGAGCACCGCACCCGGGTATTTCACCGGGGTCCAGGCGTTCTCGGGAATGCTGTCGATGGCGCGTTGCACCGCGGCGTTGCGGGTCAGCACCAGCGAGAACACCGCCCCGTAGCGGCGGCATACCCGGATCACCGCCCGCGATCCATAGGCGCTGTCACCGCGCACGATGATCTGCCCGGTGACGCCGGGGTCCCGGCAGTAATGGCGCAAAAAACAACGAGGTTCGCGTAGCGCCTGGTCCGGGTAGACGGACGAGTCGTTGTTGGTGGCCGCTATCGGTGGCCGCGGTCGGGACCGAGGAGGCTGGTGATGCCGCGCATGGCCGCCGGTGAGGGTTTGAAGTAGCGGCGCAGGTTGTCGGGTTTGCGGTGGCGGGACTTGGCCATTAGCTCGAGCAGGCTGGCTCCGGCCTCGCCGAGATGCGTCAGGCCAGAATGCCGGAGTTCGTGCAGGTCCCAGCCGGTGCCGGGTCCGTTGGTGGCGGTGGCGGCATCGAGCAGGGCGCGGGCCTGGCCGTAGGACAACCTGGCCAGGCCGGTGTCGGGGCAGATGTCGCGGTCGGCGACGGCTTTGCGGGGTCCGGGTCGGCGGTGGGTGACGAACAGCGGTCCGCGGGTGCGGCCCTTGGTGAGGCGTGGCAGGAGCCGGGCGGTACCCGCGTCCCAGTACACGAGCTCGTGCGCGTACTCGTGATGGGCGGCGCCGCGGCGGCGGGTGCGGGGCTTGGCGCCCTTGGACTTCACCGGGCAGCACCGCCCGGCCAGGTCGAGGTCTTCGATGTTGACCTGGAGCAGTTCCTCGGTGCGGGCGCATGTTTCGTAGAGCATCCGCCACAGCGTCTTATCCCGCAGGTCGATGTCGCGGCGGGTGATGAGCCGGTCGATCGCGGTGCGCGAGCGCACCGGGGTGGCCGAGTCCGGCGGGGTGGAGCGTTTCACCCACGCGGGGACCGCCGGGGCGAGGTGTCCGTGCTCGCGGCACCACGCCAGCCAAGACGCGACCGCGGCGCGGCGGGCGTTCCAGGTGTTGACCGCCGCCTCGCCCCACAAAGTTTCCAGGGTTTCGCCGATCTCGTCGTCGGCGACATTGGCCAGCGGCCGGGCCTCGCCGAGCCTGGCGGTGGTCTTATCGACGGCGATGGCGTAGGAGCGGCGGGTGTTCGGGGAGCGGATCGAGTCGAGGAAGCCGTCGCCGGCGGCGCGGACGGTGATCCCGGACGACAACATTGTGACCTCCCTGGCCTGCTTGCCACAGATAACAGGGCCGCTTCGCGCACCGCCGGAGCGGAGTCGTCGCAGGCCGGGTTTCATGGTGCCACAGATAACAGGGTGTTATCTGTGGGATCAGTCGGCGGCGGGTCGGTGGACGCCGCCGGCGGCGGCGTTGACGGCTTCGGCGAGGGTGGGGTGGATGTGGATGGCGGCGGCGAGTTGGCCGTAGGTGGCGCCGCAGGTCATGGCGATGACGGCTTCGTGGACGAGGTCGCCGCCGTCGGGTCCGGCGATGTGGCAGCCGAGGATCCGGTCGGTGGCGGCGTCGGCGACGAATTTGACCAGGCCGCGGGTGTTGCCGATGGCGCGTGCTTTGGCAACGCCGGTGAAGTTCTGGCGGCCGATGATCACGTCGTAGCCGGCTGCGCGGGCGGCGGGTTCGGTCAGGCCGACGGCTCCGACTTCGGGGTCGGTGAACACCGCGTGCGGCACGACACGTCCGGTGGTGGTGCGGTCCTGGTCGCGGTAGACGGTGCGGTAGACGATGTCGGCGTCGTCGCGGGCGGTGTGGGTGAACATCGGCCCGCCCCGCAGGTCGCCGATCGCCCACACGTTGTCGGCGGAGGTGTTCAGGGTGTCGCCGACGGTGAGGAAGCCGTGCGGGTCGGGTTGCAGGTCGAGGTGTTCCAGGCCCAGGGCGTCGGTGTTGGGGGTGCGCCCGGTGGCGAGCAGCAGGTGGCTGCCGGTGATCTCGGCGGTCTCGGTGCCGGTGCAGCCGATCCGGATGTTGCCGGCCGTCCCGGCGGCGTGAGTACAGGTGGTGGCGGTCGCGACAGTGATGCCGTCGGCAGTCATGCCGTCGGCGACGGCGGCGCTGATGTCGGGGTCTTCCCCGGGCAGCAGCCGGTCGGCGCGCTGGACGATGGTGACCTCGGCGCCGAATCGCCGGAACATCTGCGCGAATTCGCAGCCGACGTAGCCGCCGCCGACGACGAGCAGGTGGGCGGGTAGTTCGGTGAGGTCGAGCAGCGTGCGGGAGGTGTAGTAGGGCACGGCATCCAAGCCGTCGATGGCCGGGAGGGTGGTGCGGGTGCCGGTCGCGAGGATGATCCGGTCCGCGGTCAGGGTGGTGCCGTCGACGGTGAGGCGCCGGTTACCGGTGAATTGTCCTGCGGCGTGGTAGAAGTCGAGGTCGGCGGATTTTTCGACGGCCCGATACGATCCGGCCCGGATGGAATCGACGAGGGTGTTCTTACGCTCCACCACGGCGGCCAGGTCGACGGTGACCGGACCGCCGACGCGGACGCCGAACTCGGCGGCGCGGCGGGCCTGATGGGCGACGGCGGCGGAGGCGATCATCGTCTTGGTGGGGATGCAGCCCCGGTTCAGGCAGGTCCCGCCGAGCAGTTCCTTCTCGACGAAGGCGACCCGGCCGTGGCGGGCGGCGCGCAGCGCCAGTGGCAGCCCGGACATTCCGCCGCCGAGCACGAGGGTGTCGTAGCGTTCGGTCATTGCGGGCGCCCTTCCTCGATGACGGTCGTCGGGGTGCAGCAGTCGACGGGTGCGGCATCGGTAACGCGGCGCCGGATCATGCGGTGAGCGAGGACGGTGACGGCGGCGGTGAGCACGGTCAGTGCCGCGATCGTCGCCATCAGTGGTGTGTGGTTCTGCAGCCAGGTGCTGGCGGTGGTGGACAGGGCCGCGAATCCGTTGGTGCCGGTGGTGTCGCCGGTGACGGCGGGCAGCCAGTACCAGGCCAGGTAGGCGCCGGTGAGGATGAGCACGGTCGCGGTGATGCGGGTGCCGTGCCGGGCGAGGGCGGCGAGATGGTGGGTGAGCGCGGTACCGGCGGCCGCGGCGGCGAGGCTGACCAGCAGCAGGATCGTCGCGGCGCCGAGGGTGTAGGCGACGAACACCGCGAGCAGCGCACCCCAGCCCGCGGTGGCCTGGGCCTGGGCGATGACGGCCAGCAGCACCCCGAACGTGCACGACAGCGACGCCGCGGCGTAGCCGATCCCGGCGAGGACGATCCCGGTTGTGCCGCCCGGCCCGGTGGCCGGGCGCAGCGCTCGGGTGGGCAGTCGCAGACCGAGCACGCGGCCGGTGAACATGACGACACCGAGCAATACCAGGGCGACACCGACGACCAGACCGAGCCACGGCGCGGCGCTGATCAGCGCGCGGGCACCGGCGCTGATGGCCAGCCCCGCCACGGCCAGGGTGCCCGCGAACCCGAGGGTAAAAGCGACGCCGGTTCGCAGCGCCCGCGCCGTGCGTACCCCGAGCGGTTCGGTGGCGGTGTCGCCGAGGGTGTGGGTGATCCAGGCCGGCAGCAGCGCGAAACCGCACGGATTGACCGGGGCGAGCATGCCCGCGGTGAACGCCAAGGCCAGCAGCCCGTTCACCGGTCCCCGGCCTTCGCCAGCGCGGCGGTGATCTGATCGGCGGACGGGTCGGCGGCCCGGTAGGCGACCGCACCGCCGGGGTCGACGACGAGCAGGGTCGACAGGGCGGCCACGGAGTACCGCTTGGTCAGGGTCGCATCGGTGTCGATGACCGCGGGCACGGTGTCGGTCCCGGTTTGCTGCTGGAAGTCGGTGACGACCTGGGCAGGTTCGGCCGGATCCATGTCGACCAGGACGAAAGCGGCGGTGTCACCGAGTTGTCGCGCAGCCTGCGACAGCGACTTCGCGCCGCCCACGCATTCACCGCAGCCGACCGAAAAGAAGAACATCGCCGTCGGCTTGCCGCTGGGCACGGTCACCGGCGCCCCGGACAGCGCGGTGACCGTGACGGGGTCGGTGGCGGCGCGGGGCGAGGCGGTGTCGGTGCCGCAGGCAGCCAGCACCGTGACCGCCAGGGCGGCGAGCGCCGCGCTCACCGTGCGTCGGGTGATCGGCGTGGTCACGGCTGGGAACTCCGATCGGTCGACGCGTTGGGCTGATGCGATCGGCGGGTGCCCAGCAGTCCGCGGACTGTCCCTCGCTGCGGCGGCTTACGACGGCGCGCGGTGTAGCCGACGGCGGCGAGGACCATCACCGCGGCGGCCACGATCGGTCCCCAACTGCGCAGCGCACCGCCGAGGGCGGTGAGCGCACCGGCCGCGATCAAGGCCGGTCCGGCGCAGCACACGATCATGGCCACGGCGGCACCCACCACCGCGAGCGGGCCGCCGATCCCCGTGGAGTTGTTGCGTACGTTCATCAATGTCCTGCTCCGTTCACACGAGCGGTGTCGATGCGGGTGCAGCAGGTCAGCGCGGCGGCGTTGTCGGCGGCGAGGGAGCGGGCCAGCATCACCAGGTCCGCGACGCGTGGGTCGCCGACGGAGTAGCGCAGCTTCTTGCCGTCACGGCGCGCGGTCACATAACCGCAGTCGGCCAGGCAGGACAGGTGCACCGACACCCGCGGCTGGGAGATCCCGGCATGCTCGACACACTCCGCGGAGGTGCGCTCGGCGGCCAAGATGAACTCCAGCAGCTTCAACCGCGTCGGATCCGACAGCGCGCGAAAGAACTTCGCCGTCGCATCCAGGTGCGTGCAGGCCGTCTCGCCACCGGGCGCGGTGACGGCGGCGGTCGTGGACCGGGGCAAGGGGATCGCCTCCACAAGAAGAAAGTTGAACTATTCGGATAAGCGCATAGTATGATGTCCGGAGATATTCGTCAACGCGAATAGCAACCTGTTCCGTGACCGGAGTCCCCCAGCAAGGAGAACCCGCCGTGACCACGACATCCCCGCGCGCCGATCTGGCGATCATCGGTTCCGGTTCGGCGGCGTTCGCCGCCGCCATCGCCGCGGTCAACCTCGGCAAACGGGTGGTGATGGTCGAGCGCGCCGCGATCGGCGGCACCTGCGTGAACGTGGGCTGCGTGCCGTCGAAGGCGCTGCTGGCCGCCGCGGAGGCCCGGCACACCGCGGCGAGCGCCGACCGGTTCCCGGGGCTGGCGGCGACCGGGGCACCGGTGGACTTCGCCGAGCTGATCGCGGGCAAGAACGCGCTGGTCGACCGGCTTCGCGGCGAGAAGTACCTCGACCTGGCCGCCGACTACGGCTGGGAGATCGTCTCGGGAACCGCCGTCTTCACCGGTACCACCGACGCACCGGTGCTGCGGGTCGAGCAGGGGGCCGATGGCCCGCGGGTGATCGACGCCGATCAGTACCTGATCGCGACCGGCGCCGCGCCGTGGGCGCCGCCGACCGACGGGCTCGCCGAGGCGGGGTATCTGACCTCGACCACCGCGATGGAGCTCGACGTCCTGCCGGGGTCGCTGATCGTGGTGGGCGGCAACGCCATCGGTCTCGAACAGGCACAGTTGTTCGCCCGGCTCGGCACCCGGGTCACGGTGATCGAGGCCCTGGATCGGCTGGCGCCGTTCGAGGAACCCGAGATCTCCCGGGCCATCGCGCAGGTGTTCGCCGACGAAGCCATCACCGTGCTCACCGGCGCCACCCTCGACAAGGCACTGGCCGAGGGCGGCGAGAAACTCGTCACCGTCCGCACCGCCGACGGGGCCACCACCGAACTGCGGGCCGCCCAGCTGCTCATCGCCACCGGCCGCCGCCCCGACACCCCCGGATTGAATCTGGCGGCGGTCGGGGTACGCACCGACGACCGCGGCGCCGTCGTCGTCGACGCCCACCAGCGCAGCAGCAACCCGCGGATCTGGGCCGCGGGCGACGTGGCCGGCGGCCCCCAATTCGTGTACGTCGCGGCGGCGCAGGGCACACTCGCCGCCGGCAACGCCCTCGGGCACGCCGGCCGCACCCTGGACTACACGGCGCTGCCGCGGGTGACATTCACCAGCCCGGCCATCGCCGCGGTCGGCCACACCGACAGCCAAGCCGCCGCAGCCGGATTACGGACCGAGTCGCGGCTGCTCACCGGTGCGAACGTGCCGCGTGCCCTGGTCAACCGGGACACCCGTGGTGTGGTCAAACTCGTCGCCGAGGCCGGGACCGGGCGGGTGCTAGGCGTGCACGCCGTCGCCGAGGGTGCCGGGGATCTGATCACCGCCGCCGGGTACGCGATCACCGCGGGCATGACCGTCGACCAGCTCGCCCGCACCTGGGCGCCGTATCTGACCATGGCCGAAGCGCTGAAACTCACCGCCCAAACCTTCACCGCCGATGTCGCCAAGCTGTCCTGCTGCGCGGGCTGAGGACCGGATCGAGCCGTCATGAACACACCGGTGATGACCATCGGAGACCTGGCCCGCCGCACCGGAGTGCCGGCGAAAGTACTACGCCGCCACCACGACCTGGGCCTGATCTACAGCCTCGGCCGCAGCCGGGCCGGATACCGGCTCTTCGACGAACACGCGCTGTGGTGCGTCGAGGTCATCGCCACCCTGCGCGGCCTCGGCCTCACGGAGGCCGAAATCCGTCAGCTCGCCGCCACCTGCGACGACAGCGCCCGGCCGGTCGGACCGCAGCTGGCCGAACTACTGGCCCGCTCCCGGACCCGGATCGAGGACCGCATCCGCGACCTCGACGAGCAGCGCCGCCGCATCGACGAGTTCGAACACCACCACCACGACGCGTTGACCCGGGCGACCAGCCACGACCGAGCCGCCGCCCCGCCGTGGGTGCCGGATCCGAGGACATGCGGCTGCGGCGCTTGACCTTCCCTGCGGTGGCAAGCCCGACACTCGATCCCACACCCGTGACTACACGCTCCGAGGGGACACCAGCGATGACGACCAACCCGTTCGCCACCACCATCGTCGACACACTGTTCGACTCCACCGCCAATACGGGAACGAACCTGATGGGCACCGCGATGCGGCTGCTCGCGGCCGGTGAACCGATCACCATCGAACAGCTCGCTACCGCCGCCGGCGCCAGCGTCGCCGACGTCGAGAACGCGCCCGCCGCCGCGGACATCGAATACGACGACCGGCACCGCATCCTCGGCTGGGGCCTGACCCTCAATCCCACCCCGCACCGGTTCACCGTCGACGGCCACCAGCTCTACACCTGGTGCGCCGCCGACACCCTGCTGTTCCCCGCCATCATCGGTCGCCCCGCCACCGTCGAATCCACCTGCGCCGCAACCGGAACCACCATCCGACTGTCCGTTGACCCGGCCTCCGGGGTCAGCGGCCTCGACCCGGCCACCGCGGTCATCTCTGTACCCGGCCCCGACGAACTCGACCCGACCCGGGTCCGCGCCACCACCTGCAACCCCGGCCGCTACTTCGCCACCGCCGTGGCGGCCGCCGACTGGCAGAGCCGGCACCCCACCGGGCTCGTGCTGCCCGTCGCCGACGCCTACGCCCAGCTGCGCCCGATCAGCGACCGCGTCCTCACCGCCACCGAACCACCACGCTGTCGCTGACCCAACCCAGGCCACCGATGTGCCCAGCTACGCCCCAGCACCCTCTCCCGGAAGGTGGTAGCCGGCGGTCAGAAGAGGGTGTCGCGGACCCGCAGCGGCCGGTACCCGGTGGGGCCGAGCTGGGCCAGTTCGGCGTCGATGTCGACCTCGATGGCGCCGAAGAAGTTGATGTTCTCGCTGTGCGCCGGAGAAATGTGCGCCAGCACCTCGTCATCGATGCGCCGCCCGGCCCGCCGCATCTGTTCGGTCGCCAGACCGTAATACTCCGTGGTCCAGGCGATGACGGCGTTGGTCGCCAACGTGAGGCACCATGCCTGTTCGGTCTGTCCCTCCAGGTGCCTCGCGCGCACGGTTCCTTCATGCGCGTAGAGCAGGTCGCGGCGGAGCGCGTGCAGGGATTCGCCCTTGTTGAGCTGGCGGGAGATCTTGCGTCGATAGCCCGGGTCGGACAGATACCGGGCGGCGTAGATCGTGCGCCGCAGCGCCCCGTACTCCTTGAGCGCCGCCGCGAGGGCGTTCTGCCGGCCCGACGCCGACAGCTTGCCGACCAGCAGCGACGCGGTGGCGTGCCCGAACTTCAGCGACCCGGCCAGCCGGAGCAGGTCGTCGTAGTGCTCGGCGATCAGATCGAGATTGCACCGCCGGGTCAAAAGCGGGCCCGCGTGCGGGAACGCGGACTCGACCTGGGCTCGCGGCGCCGCCCGGTACAGGGTGATCCGGCCCAGGTCCCGGATGCGGGGCGAGAGCTGCAACCCGAGCAGGTCGAACAGCCCGAAGTTCACCAGGGTGACGCCGTGCGTGTCGGTCGCATGCTCGGTGATCGGCAGATCCGTTGCATTGCCGAGGATTTCGTCCAGCACGTAGTGAGCTTCACGTCTCGTCGCGACGATGACCTTCGTGCCGTAGGTGGCGTGCTGATCGGTGACATGGGTATACGTGCTCAGTCCTTCGTTCGCGAAATAGCGGCTCAACGCTCTGGCAGTGACCGATTTGCCACGGGTCGGGAACCGCTGCCCATCACTGGAGGACAGGGTGCCGGCCCCGAAGATCGGGGTCAGCGGCAGGCGTTGGTGGTAGTCGATGATCGTCAGGTTCGCCGCCCGCAGCGTCTCCTCCCGCACATACCACTCCGAAGTCCAGGCCAGGATGTCGTAGGAGATGCCGGAGGCCTCCGCCATACGGGTGAGACCCAGGTTGGTGGAGTAGGCCAGCAGCACCGCGATGAGGTTGCGCTTCAACTCCGGGGTGCGGGACTGCTTACCGCCGGCGTGGGTGAAGCAGTCCAGGTAGCCGGTGCGTTTGTCCAGCTCGATCAACAGCGACACGATCGGCGCGAACGGCAGCATCTCCGTCAACTCCTGCTTCAACGCCACCGCTTCGGCCGGAACGTCTTCTGCCGACAGCGGCGAGACCACCAGGTCACCGGCCTCATCGAGACGGACCGGGCCGTCGCCGTCGGCGAGCACCTTCTCCAACTCGCTCATAGCGTCGTGCAGCTCGTCGGTGGCGGTCGCCAGGGCGCGGGCCGGATCAGCGGACTTGCCGACCAGGCGGCAGAACTCGTCACGCTGCGGCTCCCACGCCTGCGGGGTCAGCAGGTAAGCGGCCGGGTCGGCGTAGCGGCGCGACCCCGGCACGAACACGTCGCCGCTGCGCAACCCGTCCCGCAGCCCCAGCAGCACGCACAGCTCCCAGTAGTGCCGATAGGCGGTGGTGTTGCCGGCTTTGCGGGCCTCGTCGAGGTAGCCGCGCCACTTCGTCGGCACGAACCCCGTCGGCGCGTCGTCGGGCACCTTGCGGGTACCGGTCGCATTCAGCTCCCGCAGCATGTGCACCCCGATCAGCAGCTCGATCGCCGCGGTGCCGCCGGCGAACCGGACTGTCGACAGCACCTGCGGGGTGAACTGCCGCAGATAGGAGTACGAGCTGTCCAGAGCGGCCAGGTGCCCGTGATCGCGCGGCAGCCGAGGTTTGGCCTGCGCGACCGCGGCCCGCAACCGCTCCCATCCGATCCGATCGCCCCGGATCAGGCCGCCGATCTCCTCGTCAGGGATCTGCGTGTCGGTGATGATGGCCAGCAAGTCGTCGAGCAACCCCTGCCGATCCTCTCCGGCCTTACCGCGCTCGGCGAGCTCGTCGCGCATCCGGCGTTCGGCTTTGCTCAACCTGGCCGAGATCGCCTGATCGAACAGCTGCACCACCTCGTCGAGCACATCGGTGGCCGACTGAGCCAACACCGTGAGCAGGATCGGGTAGCGGCGTTGCGGATCCCGGCGTTCCAAGGCTTGGCCCGTCAAGCGTCGGCCCACAGTCGCCAGGAACCGCCGCCGCTCCGCCGGCAGCACCGACATATCCAGCTCATCCGCGCCCAGGTTGCGCAGGAACACCAGCTTCTCGACCTCGGCCTTCACCGCGGTCGCCGACGCCTCCACCGGGCCGGTCGACAACCACCGCAACCGCGACATCCCGATAGACGGGTCGGCGACCAGCAACGCATCCAGTTCCTTACACCGCTGCGGCGTGAACTCGCGCGCCAACCGGTCATAGGTCTCCCGCTGCGCCTGCGTGCGAGCATGCGCGACCCGGCGGACCACCGTGTCCGGGCCCGGCCGGATCACCCGCGCCGAGATCAGGTACTCACACGCCAGCCGGAACAACAGCGTCGGCGAATCGTGCTCCATCGCCCGCGCCAGAAGGAACTCATCCAGCTCCTTCAACTCCATCGACCCGGCAGGCCGCCACCCCAGATACTGGGCCACCAGCCGCACATGCTCGGTCCGCGTCTGCGCCCGCTTGCCATACGAACGAAGCTGCACCGCATCGACATTCAGCTGATCCGCCAACCGGGCCACCGCCACCGGCGGCGCCGACGACACCTTGTCCGGCACGAACCCCAGCCACGGCAAGGTGCACAACGCCACCGCCAGGCCCAGACGGACCGCAGGGCCCCTGCCCTGCGGAGCAACGAACGCCAGATCCGCCGGGGTCAGCGTGAAGTACCGGAACAACTCCTCACGACTGATCTCCGGGAACTCCCGCAGGCGCTGCAACTCCTCGTCCGCGAATACCCGCGTCGCCACGAACCCCAGCCTCCAAAACGCCGACCAACCTCATCGGCAGCCAAGCCAAGCACCAACCTGAATCGGCCTGGGTTTCGTTCCTATCGGTTTCCCTGTCCGGCGGTCGCCGGGAGGCCTGATTCGAGGTCAGCGTAGTACGCGTCCTCGATCTCGATCGGGGTGCGCATGCCGAGTTCGCCGTGCAGGCGTTGATGGTTCCACCACCACACCCATTCGAGCGTCGCGAGCTCGACCTGCTCGACGGTTCGCCAGGGGCCGCGCTGGCGGATCAGCTCGGTCTTGTAGAGGTTGTTGACCGCCTCGGCGAGGGCGTTGTCGTACGAGTCCCCGACGGTTCCCGTCGAGGGTGTTGCGCCAAGCTCGACGACCCGGTCGGTGTAGACCATCGACATGTAGTTCGAGCCGTGATCGGCGTGATGGATCAGCCCGTCCAGCGGGCCGTCCGCGCCCCAGGCGGCCATGTCCAGCGCTTGCAGCGGCAGCACCTCCGCGCGCAGCGTCGCCGCGACGTTCCAGCCCACGATCCGACGTGAATAGACGTCGGTGACGAACGCGACGTATGCGAAGCCCGCCCAGGTGGCCACATACGTGATGTCTGCAACCCAGAGTCGGCGCGGCGCGTCCGCACGGAACCGCCGCTGGACGAGGTCCCGCGGTAGGGCCTGCGCCTTGTCCGGCCTGGTCGTGAACACCTTCTTCGACTTGCGAACCCCACGCACTCCCGCGAGGCGCATGAGGCGCTCGGTCTGGTCGCGGCCGATGTCCCACCCCTGCCGTTTCAGGAGAGCATGCATCTTCCGCCGCCCGTAGACGCCGTAGTTCTCCGCATGCAGCCTGGCGACCTCGGGCACCAGCAGCTCGTCGCGCAGCTGCCGGGCGGAGGCTACGCGGGTCTTCGCGGCGCGATACCCGCGGGACGTGATGAATCCCTGCACTGCCGGGCGCAGCGTCCGGCAGATGAGCTCGACCCCGAACCGCTCTCGATACTCGTCGATGAAGCGGATCATCTCGGTCAGGGACGGTCGAGCTCCTTCGCGAAAAACACGCTCGCAGCCTTGAGGATCTCATTCGCCTTTCGCAGCTCGGCCACCTCGCGGCGCAGGCGCTTGTTCTCCTCAGCGACATCGCTCGGGACACCGGGCTTCGCGCCGGCGTCGACCTCGCGGCGGCGATGCCACACCCGCAGCGTCTCCGCGCTCATGCCGAGGAGCCCCGCAACATGCCGCACGGCGGACATCAGATTCGAGTGCTCACCGGAGGCCTTGGCCTCATCGAGCATCCGCAGCGCGCGCTCGCGCATCTCGGGAGAGTACTTCTGGTTCATCGTGTTCCATCCTTGCTTCAAGAACGGAACGAAACCCAGGCCGATTCAACCACCCCGGCCCGCAGCCCGAACCGAGAAATCACCGCCGACCAGGCGCTACGCGAACCTCGTTGTTTTTTGCGCCATTACTACCGGGACCCCACGCCGGCCGCACGCGCAGTCTGCAGGGCTTGGGCGAGCATGCGGGCGGCCCCTTTACCGGAGTTGGCCTTGCCCGCACGCAGTCGGATGCCGGTGATCACCGGTGCGGCGGTGTCGGTGCTCAAGGTGGTGACCAGCGGGGACAGCCCTTTGCGCAGAACCTGCTTGCCAGCGATCTTGGTGTGTCCGTAGGAGGCGCCCTGCTTGGCATGTCCGTGCACCGGGCGCAGCAGGGAGTCGATGTCGAGGTAGGCACGCACATCGGCTCCGGGCAGCAGGTCCACTCGCTCGCACAGACCGGCCAGATGCTCGGCCAGTACCGAGTCGAGTTGGCGGGCGTGACCGAAGGTGAACTCGCGCAACAGGGTTCCCACGGTGGAGGGGGCATACACCCGGTTGAAGAGGGTTTTCATGCCGCCGGCTCGGACCACGTCGACATCGTCGATGTAGTCCGCGCCGGCGCACATGCTCGCGATCAGAGTGGCCAGTTTCGGTGCTGGTTTAGCCTCGATCCACTGATGAATTGGGGTAGGTGTGCCTCGCTGGGCTGTTGAGGGCTGGTCCTGGTCGCGGGCAGGGGGTATCTGCTGGT
>NZ_JBEZJS010000016.1:0-11013 GCF_040704635.1 Mycobacterium sp. NPDC049093
CGCCAACGCTGGTCTTGATCAGAATTCGGATTCCTTGCAGATCATCTTCCGGGAAGGCACGCCCGCCCGGGATCCACAGGTTCTGATCATTGCTCAAGGTGCGGATGGGCCACCGCCAGCAGCTTATGGCTCAGCAGATAGGCATCCCCGATCTCCAGCACTGCTAGCCGCAAGGAATAGCCACTGGCGTCGTAGGACAGATAACCCAGGTATTCCAGGGTGAGGATGAATCGCCCCGCCGCGGTCCTGGCGATCCCGACGAACTCGGCAACATCCGAGACCGACAATGGCCTGTCCTGGCTGCTGATAGGCCTTCAGCACGGACAAAGCCCGGGCCAACGCCTCGACATGGCCCGGGTCGCTCTTCTTCAAAAGGGAGGCGGTCTCCGGGAGGCTTGGCCCTATCCGAAGCTATCTCATGGCGATGCGTTTAATGGCCCCCACTGGCGAGGATTACAGGCCAGACGGCGCTGGGCGGGCGGCTACCACTGCCACACCGGCAGATCTCGCCAGTTCTCTGCTGAACGGAATTAACATCTGGACAGCAGTTATGCGTTGTGCTTCACTTGCTGGATTACGGCGACCGTGCCGAGCTGCCGCATCTGGCCAGTCTGTTCGACATCGACAACAAGTGTGGCGGCGGCGTTGGCTTGCAGGAGGCAAACGCCTACCTTGAGCTGACCGCACCCGTGATGGCCCAAACATAAAGAGCTGAGGCTTCAGCCGTTTAGCAAACTATCGACAGATCCGAAAGACGAGGCCCTCCGATGATAAATGAAACGAGTACGGCTCCGAGACCAGGTGCGACCTCAAGGCTGCCCTTGCTGAACGGACACAGTATGCCGCGGATCGGCCTCGGAACATGGCCGATGCTGGACGCCGAATGCGAGCAAGCCGTCCGCTGTGCCGTGCAGACCGGCTACAGGCTGGTCGACACGGCCGTTCAATACCGCAACGAAGAAGCCGTGGGCCGCGGCATCAGAACCGCCGGCGTCCCGCGGGCGGAACTCTTTATTTCCAGCAAGTTCAACAAGGAGTCCCACAGCGTCGACGGCGTCCGTCGGGCGTACGACGAAAGCCTGCGGAAGCTTAGGGTCGACTATCTGGACATGTTCATGTGCCATTGGCCGGTGCCGGCGCTTGGCGCGTATGCGGAGGCATGGAAAGGCCTTGTAACCCTGTTAGAGGAAGGCGCCGTCAAGGCCATCGGCGTCTCCAACTTCAAGCCGGCCCACCTGAGGAAAATCATCGAAGCGACCGGAGTCGTTCCGGACGTCAACCAGATTCAGCTAAGTCCTGCTCTGGCGCGCACACAACCGCGTGCGGTCCACCGGGAGCTGGGAATCCTCACCCAATCCTGGAGCCCGATCGGCCGTGAATCCGGACTGCGTGCGAACCCCCTTGTGGTGGCCATCGCCGACCGTCTGAACAGGTCACCTGCCCAGGTCCTGCTGCGATGGCACATTCAGCAGGACCTGGTGCCCATCCCGCAGGCTTCGGACCCCGTCTGGTTGAGAGAGAACATCTCTGCGTTCGATTTCACCCTGACCGCCGACGACATGAACGATCTGGCCCGCCTGGATATGGGCGAAACTGCTGCGCGGGACTCAGATGCTGCGGAAAACGGTCACTGAATCCCGGCCAACGGACGCGGTCCGGCGGGGCCTCGGCCACTCGGCCGACTGGGGCCGTGGTGCCTCATGTCAAGATGCTCGCCAAATGATTCCTGCGTGCCTCATCTATTGTGCTCGCGAAAGTCTCATGCTGCGTGGGGTGCTTGGGAGTAGGTCTTGGCGGCGGCCAGCCGGATGAGTCGCTGCTGGATCTCGTTGATCCGGTTCGTCAGGCCGGCCAGGTCCAGACTGGCGTAGAGCTCGTCCAGGTAGTGACGTTGGGGTTCGAGCATGATCCCGGTGTCCTTGATCCGGTCTGCCGGGGTCCGCGGGTCGTCGTAGCTGCGCACTGACTTCCCCTTGCGGCTCAGGTGATATCCGGTGACTTTCTTGGTGGGCAGGAACAGGTTTTTGCGCAGGTTCACCAGCGGCCAGAGCTCGTTCAGGAGCCCCAATTCAGCATCGGTGTCGTAGCGGTAGTTGAACGCCGAGCGGCGGACGACGGCCTCGTTTTTCTGCTCCACGAACGGGTTGTCGTTGGAGTGGTGGGGCCGGGACCGGGTCATGCGGATGTTATGGGCATTGCACCAGGTAGTGACCGGATCGTTGAGGAATTCAGAGCCGTTGTCGCTATGGATGTGGTCGATGGGGTATGGGAATTCGTCCAGGATTTCATCCATCGCCTTGACCACCCATTTGGCGGCTTTGTTCTTGATCGCCCGGTTGCTGGTCCAGCCGGTGTACACGTCCGTGGCGGTCAGTGTGAATGCGTACTGGCCTTTGGCATTGTTGCCGCAATGCGCGACCGTATCGATGGCAACCAGGCCAGGCTGCCAGTCAATATCCGGGATGCGGGACATGATCGGGATCGACTCGGTGTACTGGTTCCGCCGCGACCTGGTCGTGGACTTCCCGTCCGGATACATCGAGAGCTTGAACGGTGCCAGCAGCCGGTCGATCGTTGCCGCGCTCATCGCCAGCAACTGGTCATGCACTGCGGGGCTGTAACGGGCCCGCACCCTCCCGAAAGCGCCAGCGCGGATATGGGCGTCCATGTTGGCCAGTGTGGTGCCCATGACCGCGGCCAGGTACTTCCCGCAGGGCTGCCCAGCCACGACCCAGACCTGCTGGAGCACCTTCACCGTGTCATAGCCATACGTCGGCGGTCTCGGCTTGCGCACCTCCATACGGGCCGGGCCCCGCCGCTTGAAGGCCCTGCCCAGCTGCCGCCGGGCATTCGCCCTCGACCAGCCCACCTCCGCCACCAACCGGTCCAGGATCTCGCCCTTGGCCTTCTTCGACGCCGCCACATACGCGCCGGCTTCCTTCTTAGTGATTTCCCTGCGCGCAGACAACGTCAACCCATACATCCCTCCAGCACACCAAAGCACCCGACCATGCACCAGAGATTTCGCGAGCATTTCCCAAATGAGCGTGCCAGCGCCGCTGCGCGCCGTGGGTGTCGAAAGTCCCTCTTGACGCACCTTGCCTCTGGTGAATCGGATGGCTCAGCGGGATGATGGTGGTGTCTGCCGTGTCCGACGCCGGTCGTTCCTTGGTGCTGTTGTTTGGCCCGTAAATGAGCGTGGTGCGGAGGGTTCCACGGGAACCGTGGATTGTTGCTGTGAGCACGAGTATTAGAGTCCTGATTTAATTCCACCCTCTACATGGCAGGCATCACCACCCATTGAAACAAGCAGGTTAGGAGGTGTCCCGTGGACTTGGTTCATGAACGTGCCGCGGGCATTGATATTTCCAAGGGTGACGCGAAGGTCGCCATCCGGTCCCCGGGCAAGCGTGCCGGGACTTTTTCCACCGAGGTCACCACCTGGGGTTCCACCACCAATCAGATCCTCGCCCTGCGGGACATGCTGGTCGCCGCGAAGGTCACCACGGTGGTCATGGAGGCAACCAGTGATTACTGGAAGCCGTTCTACTACCTGATGGAGGACCTCCTGCCAGTGATGCTCGTCAATGCGAAGGCGGCCCGCAACATTCCCGGGCGAAAAACTGACGTGTCCGACGCTTCCTGGTTAGCTCAGCTCGGTGCGCACGGGCTGCTGCGCCCTTGTTTTGTCCCGCCTCAACCGATCCGCGTACTTCGGGATTTGACCCGGGCACGAACCATCGCCACCCAGGACCGGACCCGGGAAGTCCAACGACTGGAGAAATTTCTGGAGTCTACCGGCCTTAAGCTCTCGGACCATGTTTCGGACCTGATGGGTGTCTCCTCCCGGGCCATGCTCAAGGCACTTATCAAGGGTGAGCGGGATCCGCAGGTGTTGGCTGACCTGGCTCGGGGGCGCATGCGCGTGCGGGTTCCCGAGCTCGTAGAGGCGCTGACCGGACGCTTCGAGGTGCACCATGCTTATCTTTGCAACATGCATCTGGAACGCATCGATTCCATCACTCGGTGCGTCGAGGAACTCACCACCCGCATCAACGAGGCGATGGAACCCTTTCAAACGGCACGGGAATTTCTAGCTACCATTCCCGGGGTCTCCACCCTCGTGGCCGATGTCATCATCGCCGAAACCGGGGCAGACATGAGCTCCTTCCAGAGCCCGGGCCGACTCGCATCCTGGGCGGGCCTAAGCCCAGGATCCAACGAGTCTGCCGGCCGGGCAAAGTCCACCAGGACCCGACCTGGGAACCGCTATCTCAAGGGCGCTCTGGGCGTCGCGGCCTTGTCGATTTCCAGAAACCCCAAGAACAGCTACCTCGGGGCACGCTATAAGAGACTCATTGTGCGCCGCGGCAAGATGAAAGCCATCGTCGCCACCCAACACTCCATCCTCACCGCCGTCTGGCACATGCTCGCGGACGGCGAGTGCTACCACGACCCAGGATCCGACTTCTTTACCAAAAAGGACCCCACCCGCACCAAGAACAACGCCATCCGCCGCCTCCAAGAACTCGGCTACAACGTCACCTTAAGTAACCAGGAGGCAGCCTGACCCACCTTACTTTCGTATTAGGCACGCACCCCATTTCGCGAGGAGCAATGATCAGAACCTGTGGATCCCGGGAGGACGCACCTTCCCGGATGATGATCTTTGACGAAACAGGATTCTGATCAAGACCAGCGTTGGCGCGCTGGCGGGAAGGCACGCCCGTGCTCACGGTAGTACACGAAGGCCGAGACCCGAACGAGGCCGGCGACGCCGCCGGTGCAGGCCGGTCGCTGCTCGATGAGATCGTTCGCGACGGTGCCCGGCAGATGCTCGCCGCAGCCCTGCAGGCCGAGGTCGCCGATTACATCGCCCGGCACGCCGGTGAAGTCGACGACAACGGCCACCGCCTCGTCGTACGCAACGGCTACCACACCGAACGCGACGTGATGACCGCCGCCGGTGCGGTGACGGTGAAGGCGCCACGGGTCAACGACAAGCGCATCGATCCCGAGACAGGCCAGCGTAAGAGGTTCTCGTCGGCGATCCTGCCGGCCTGGGCCCGCAGGTCCACCCAAGTGTCCGAGGTGTTGCCGCTGCTGTACCTGCACGGCCTGTCGACCAGCGACTTCGGGCCCGCCCTCGAGCAGTTCCTCGGCTCCGGTGCCGGCCTGTCGCCGGCCTCGATCACCCGGCTGACCGCGCAGTGGCAGGACGAGGCGAAAGCCTTCGGACAGCGGGATCTCTCGCAAGTCGACTACGTCTACCTGTGGGTCGACGGCATCCACCTGAAGGTGCGGCTCGAGCAGGAGAAACTCTGTCTGCTGGTCATGCTGGGGGTGCGGGCCGACGGACGTAAGGAACTCGTCGCCCTGGCCGACGGCTACCGCGAATCCACCGAATGCTGGGCCGATCTGCTGCGGGACTGCCGCCGCCGCGGAATGCGGGCCCCGGTGCTCGCGATCGGGGACGGCGCGCTGGGATTCTGGAAGGCACTGCGGGAAGTGTTCCCCGACACCCGCGAACAACGCTGCTGGTTCCACAAGCAATCCAACGTCCTTGCAGCACTCCCGAAGTCCGCGCATCCCGGCGCGTTGGCGGCGATGAAGGAGATCATCGGAGCCGAGGACATCGACAAGGCGCAGATCGCGATCGCGGCGTTCGAACAGGACTACGGTGCGAAATATCCGAAGGCAGTGAAGAAGATCGTCGATGACGCCGATGTGTTGCTCGAGTACTTTCGGTATCCGGCCGAGCATTGGGTGCATCTGCGTACGACGAATCCGATCGAATCGACTTTTGCGACGGTGCGGCTTCGGACCAGGGTGACCAAGGGTCCGGGTTCACGAGCGGCGGGGATGGCGATGGCCTACAAGCTGATCGAGGCCGCGCAGTCGCGGTGGCGGGCGGTCAACGCACCGCAGCTGGTCGCACTGGTGCGAGCGGGCGCGCTGTTCCACAAGGGCAAGCTCCTCGAACGGCCGGTCGACATCACCCCGGAACCCTCGCCCGACACTCCGGTGTCCGAGGTCGCCTGACGACCCCCGATCCACAGGATTTGACTATTCCTCTTTCGCGAGCACTTTAGATGAGTCTCGTCGGGGGCTTGACGAACGCCACACTTTAAGTCATTCTCTTTCTAAAAGAAACTATCTCTGATTACCAGAGATGACTGGCGTCTTGCCGGCCCGGACAAGGAGATCCATCAATGACTGACCACAGCGGCGTGATTCAGGATGTACGGCAGGGCATGATCCCTGCACACATTTACAACGACAAAGAGATCTTCGAGCTTGAAAAGGAGCGGGTCTTTGGTCGCAGCTGGCTTTTCGTCGCCCACGAATCCGAGGTGCCCGAAGCTGGCGACTACGTGGTGCGCCGCGTCCTGGAAGACTCATTCATCATTTCCCGTGATGAACATGGAGAAATCCGGGCACTGTTCAACATGTGCCTTCACCGCGGCATGCAGGTCTGCCGCACGGAGATGGGAAACGCTTCCCACTTCCGTTGCCCGTACCACGGGTGGTCCTACCGTAACGACGGCCGCATAGTCGGACTGCCCTTCCACAAAGAGGCATACGGCGGCGAAGAGGGCTTCAAGAAGCAGGGGCAGACGTTGCTGCCTGCTCCTTCCCTGGGCATCTACAACGGCCTTATCTTCGTCAGCCTGGATCCTGACGCAGAGCCGTTGGAGGACTTCCTGGGTGACTTCAAGTTCTACATGGACTACTACACGAAGCAAAGCTCCGGCGGGATTGAACTGCGCGGGCCGCAGCGGTGGCGGGTCAAGGCCAACTGGAAAATCGGAGCCGAAAACTTCGCCGGCGACATGTATCACACCCCCCAGACCCACACCTCCGTCGTCGAAATTGGTTTGTTCCGCGAACCAAAGGCGGAAAAGCGCAAGGACGGGACAACCTATTGGGCCGGCAACGGCGGCGGAACTACCTACAAGCTTCCCGAAGGAAGCCTGGAGGACCGCCTCCGCTACGTGGGCTACCCGGACGAGATGATCGCCCGCATGAAAGAGCAGTGGAGCCAGGAGCAGCTCGACGTCGTGGGCAAGGACGGGTTCATGGTGTCGGCGGCGTCGGTGTTCCCGAACATGAGCTTCGTGCACAACTGGCCACGGGTCGAAGAAGACTCCGATGAAGTGCTCCCGTTCATCTCCATCCGGCAGTGGCAGCCAATCAGTGAAGACGAGACCGAGATCGTATCGTGGTTCGCCGTCGACAAGAACGCGCCCGAAGAGTTTAAGGCACTTTCCTACAAGGCCTATCTCATGTGCTTTGGCAGCGGCGGCATGTTCGAGCAGGACGACGTGGAAAACTGGGTTTCCTTGACCAGCACCGCCGGCGGCCCGATGGCACGGCGCCTGCTGCTGAACAGCCGCATGGGCATGCTGGAAAACGGACAGAACGTCGTCGAACCCCTGACCCCCGAGCAGTACTCCGGCCCCGGCTCGACCCGCGTCGGATACAGCGAATACAACCAGCGTGAACTGCTCCTGCGATGGGCCAACCATCTTGAACGACCGATGGAAAAAGCGGCCCAGGTGCACGTCGGCAGCAATCCGGTGCAGGACTGTCCGTCTGACACCCCGGATTCTTTCCCGGCTCCCGCTGAGCACAACGGGCACGCCCCGGCAATGACCGTTTCGAAGGAGGGCTAGCCGTGGGTATTGAAGCCGTAACCGAACGCAGCAACAAATCTCTCTCGGAGCAGTCGGTGCTGGGAGGGCACGCCCCCCGTACTCAGAGGACGGGTGACTCCCTGCCGTTCAATGATGAACTTCATCTGCAAGCCCACAAGTGGCTTGTCGATGAATCCTATTTGCTCGACGCACAGGAGTACGACGAGTGGCTGAGCCGCCTCACGGACGACGTGCACTATCTCATGCCGGTGAGGGTGACCACTGCCCTCGGGGCCGGTTACAGCACGTCTCCCGGGATGGCGCACATGGATGAAAACAAGTACTCGCTGAGCCGCAGGGCGGCGCGCTTCGCCACGGAACACGCCTGGACCGAAGACCCTCCGTCGCGGCTGCGCCACTACGTCACCAACGTCCGGACGTTCCGTACCGGTAACCCGGATGAGATCATCGTGGATTCGGCGGTCCTGCTGTTCCGCAGCCGGGGCGACGTCCGCGAGGCCGCGACCGTGTCGGCAGGCAGGGAGGATCTGCTGCGCCGCACCGGCTCCGGCTGGCAGCTCGCCCGCCGCACCATCATGGTCGACGAGGCGGTCATCCGGATGCAGAATCTGGCCATATTCCTATGAAACTCGAATGGGAAGGCGAAGAGGAGGACCGCCTTGCCGCCATTCGAGCGGCGGAGGAGCGCGACCGGCTGGAAGCACGGGTCAACGGCGCTCCGATCGTGATCGCCAACGAATTCTCCGAAGTCCAGGTAAGCCGCGTCGAGACGCGGAACGGCTCGCGGCTGATGATCAAGTCCCCGCGCTCCGGCCAGTGGGTGTCCCTGTGCCCCCTGGAGCTGGAAGCCCTCACCTGGCAGGCGCCGGCAACCTTCTCGGCCATGATCGGGCATCCGTTCGGGCCGCTTGTCACCGAGGACGAGCAGCCGCCCCAGAACAAAAACAACATCTAGAGGCCAAGGAGATTGACAATGCCTACCGTAAAAGCAGATCTGCAAGCCTGCCAGGGCTACGCCAACTGCGTCGTTGGGGCACCCGACTACTTTGATCTGGATGACGACGGAATCGTTGTTCTCCTCAGGACCAAAGTTCCCGAGGCCGAGCGTTCCCGTGTCACCGAGGCTGCCCGCAGCTGCCCGGTGTCCGCCCTAGTAGTGGAGGACTGATGAACACGACCACAGTTATCGTCGGCTCCTCAACCGGCGGCGTGCGTGCTGCCCAGTCCCTGCGCCTGGAGGGGTATGAAGGCGACATCGTCCTCGTCGGTGCTGAGACGGAACTCCCGTACGACAAGCCGCCGTTGTCCAAATCCGTCCTCTCCGGCAAAGCAGAGGAGTCGTCCATCCGCCTCCTTACCCGCGAGCAGGCGGAGGAAGCCAGCATCCGGCTGCTGCTCGGGCACGCCGCCACAGGCATCGATGTCGCCGGAAACCTGTTGTACCTCCAGGACCACGAACCCCTACACTTCGACAACCTTGTGATCGCCACGGGCGCATCTGCCCGACCCTCACCCTGGGGCCAACGGCCCGGGATCCACGTGCTCCGTTCCCTGGACGATGCCCGGAAACTGCGCGCCGACCTCCTCAAAGGCGGGGAACTGGCAGTGATCGGCGCCGGTTTCATCGGTGCCGAAGCAGCCGCGACGGCACGTACGCTCGGTCTGGAAGTGACAGTCATCGACCCGATGCCCATACCAATGAGCCGCATCTTCAACGCCGAAATCGCACAGCTGTTTGGAGAACTCCACCGCAACAACGGCGTCACCACGATCTTTGGCACCGGAGTCGAGGCCATTGAGGGCGAGCACGGGTCCTTCAGCGTCAGGCTTACCAACGGCCAGACAGTACAAGCCGCCACCGTTCTCATCGGGATCGGCGCGGTTCCCAACGACGCCTGGCTGGCCTCCTCGGGACTGCTGGTGGACAACGGCGTCGTGCTGGACGAGTTCTGCAGGGCTGTGGACGCCCCGAACGTGTATGGCGTCGGCGACGTGGCGCGCTGGCGGCATCAGAAGCACGGTGCGGACATCCGGATCGAGCACTGGACAAACGCGGTTGAGCAAGCCTCATGCGTCGCCCACAACATCACCCATCCGGACAGTCCCCGCGAGTACACACCGGTTGAATACGTCTGGAGCGACCAGCACGACTGGAAAATCCAGGTCGTCGGTCGCGTGGGAGGCAACGCCGACCATGTCCTCATCGGAGACCCTGAGCTGCACGGTCGGTTCGCAGCGCTCTACACCACCGACGGAGTGGAACTGTACGGTGCCGCGATCGTGAACTGGCCGAAGGCCCTGCTTGCCTGCCGCCGCGGCATGGGATCAGGGATCGGCGTGCAGGAACTGCGCGACAAACTCGAGCTCCTGCTCGAGCCCCGGCCGACGGCGGCACTCTGATGCGGGGAAGTCAGCCGCCGGTGGTCCACGAAGAGCAACGGCAGGCCATCGCAATGGCCTGCCGGGTCCTGGCCGGCCGCGGCCTCGCCGACGGAATCCTCGGCCACATCAGTGCGCGAACGGGGGAGAACGAGCTCTTGGTCCGTTGCAGGGGTCCCAAGGAGCGTGGCCTCGCGCACACCGAAGCCAACGACATCCGGCTGGTCGACCTCGACGGCAATCCCGCCGCCGAAGGCGAGCTCGACAGCGGCTACACGGTCCCCAACGAGCTGCCTCTGCACACCGAGCTGCTGCGGCGGCGCCCGGATATCAACTCCGTTGTGCATGCCCACCCCCCGCAGGTCGTGGCCGCCGACTTGGCAGGGCTCGCTATCCGGCCGATCGTCGGGGCGTTCGACATCCCGGGCACCCGCCTGGCGGCAGACGGAATACCCGTCTACCCCAGAGGAGTGCTCGTGCGAAACCGCGAGCTCGCAGCGGAAATGCTCGACGCCATGGGCGATCGGCCCGTGGTGCTGCTGCGCGGACACGGCCTCACCAGCGCGGCGCCGACGATGGAGCAGGCGGTCCTCCAAGCCATCAGCGTAAACACCTTGGCAGGCCTGTCGCTTCAGATCACAGCAGCCGGAGGGCAGCTGCACGACCTTCCCGGTCCCGACATGGCGGAGCTGCCAGATCTCGGAGGGCCGTTCAACATCGCGACCGCCTGGCGACACGAGCTCGCCCGGCTGAGCGTCAGCCCATGAAGCCGGCCAGCGCGGCAGTGCCGACAGTCCCGCCGACGCTGGGTACGATACAAGGCATGCGATCGACAGAGACAGAAGACGGATCCAAATACGGTCCGCCGCCGCAATACCCCCCCCGCAGGTCGTGGCCGCCGACTTGGCAGGGCTCGCTATCCGGCCGATCGTCGGGGCGTTCGACATCCCGGGCACCCGCCTGGCGGCAGACGGAA
>NZ_JBEZJS010000016.1:11108-21468 GCF_040704635.1 Mycobacterium sp. NPDC049093
AGTGCCGACAGTCCCGCCGACGCTGGGTACGATACAAGGCATGCGATCGACAGAGACAGAAGACGGATCCAAATACGGTCCGCCGCCGCAATACCCCATCGAGTCTGTTGATAACGCCCTGCGGCTGCTCCTGCTGTTCGAAACCCAGCCCAGCATCAGGCTGACCGATGCCAGCACTTACTTGGGCGTGGCGTCGTCGACGGCGCACCGGCTGATGGGCATGCTTCTCTACCGTGGCTTCGTTCGGCAGAACCCGGCGACCCGGGCCTACGAACCTGGGCAGGCGCTGAGCTCGATTGCCTTTGCGATCAGACGGCAGGTGGACATCCGGACACTGGCCCGGCCGGTCCTCGAGCGGATCTTCGAACAAACGGGAGAAACCGTCCACTTCGCCAGGCTTGAGAGGACTGACGTCCAATTCATCGACGCCATCGAAAGCAGGCGAGCGGTCCGCGTCGGTTCCCGCCAGGGCCTCACCTTGCCAGCAAACTGCACTGCGACTGGTAAAGCGATGCTGAGCCTCCTCGGTGAGAAGCAGCTGCGGAATCTGTACCCAGGGCAGGAACTCCCCAAGCTGACTACCAACTCAATTACCTCCAGGTCGGACCTTGAAAGGGAGCTCGACGAAATCCGGCACAGGGGTTACGCAAATAGCCGCGAAGAGAGCGAAGACGGGGTGACATCGGTCGCCGCCGCGGTTGCCGGCCCAAGCGGCACTGTCTACGGAATCAACGTATCTGTGCCGGCCCACCGCATGTCGGAGGAGCTTCGCAGCGACCTCGGGGGCATGCTCCGGGCAGCCGCAGAAGAACTCCAGGGGCGCCTGGTCTAGAAGACTTAAAGCGGCTTCGCGTTTAGGCATGGTTGGTCTGTTTGTTCCGGTAGGGGCGGTGGCCGCCGGCGGCCAGTAGGCATCTGAGTCTGTAGTTGGTGAAGTTGCGGAAGCCGCGGGCGATTCGGCGGGTGGTTTCGATGACGCCATTGAATCGCTTCGGTGGGTCCGTTGGAAGCGCCGTGGGTGTCGAAGTAGGCTAGGATCGCTGTCTTCCATTGAGTGTCCGCCCGAGTCGGGCGACTTCCGGGATGGGGAGGTCGGGAATGATGTGATTACTTCGTTGACGAGTTCCCGGCCCCGCTCCGGGCGGGCGTGGTAGATGTTGCGGAGCTTCTGGTAGCACTGCCAGGCCAGGGTGACTTCGTGGCCGTGATCCCCGGCGCTGAGCTTAGCATCGAGCCGGGCGGCTTGTTTGTCGGTGAGGTGTTCGGCGCCGATCTGCAGGGTTCGACGGATTCCGTAGAGCGGGTCGCCCTTGCGGCCGCGGTGTCCCAGGGTGTCCTGCTGGACCCGGCGGCGGACCTCGTCGATCATGGCCGAGCCGAGCTTCACGACATGGAACGCGTTCAGAACGGCGATGGCTTCGGGCAGCTCGTCACGGATCGCGTTCGCGTAGCCGCGGAACGGATCCAGCGCGGCGGTCTTGATCCCGGCAGTGAACCCTGCGCCGCGTTCTTTGAGCCAGTCCGCATAGGCCTTCCCCGACCGGCCCGGAACCAGGTCAAGCAACCTGGCGTGCACCACCCCCGCGGGGTCGCGGGTGTGGTCCACGATCCCGGTGACCATGCCGGTTCCGGGCGGGCCGGTGTGGGACCAGACATGCTCATCGACCCCGAGCGCATCTACCCCGGTCAGCCGGCCGGTCGATGCGATCCGCCGGGTGGCTTCGATCCTGACCGCGTCCCAGACGGTGTGCCAGGAGACGCCGAGCTGATGGGCCAAGGCGGAGACCGAGGTGTCGAAATGCTGGAGCGCATCGGTCGCCCACCCGGCGGCCCTGGCGGTGAGCTTCGCCCGTGGTCCTGCCAGCGGGTGCTCCTCTGTGAACGTCGTTCTCGGGCAGTCCGGGTCCGGGCACCGCCAGACACGTTTGGCCCACAGCAGCCGCACCGGGCGGCCGAAACAGGGAATGTCATGGAGACGGACCTGGCGGCGTCCATGCCCGACCGCGATGACGCCGCAGTCGGCGCAGCCGGTGACGTTCTCCCCGGTTTCGACGCCCAGAAGCAGGCCGGTACCGGTTGCCGTGACGGAGCTGACGCGGACGCCCTCGACACCGAGCAGCGCATCCGCGCGCGTGCACCAGCGGCCACCGGAACACGACATAGAGTTATTCATGTCAGGGTCTCTTTTGGGTATTGGTTGCTTGGTCGCGACCAATTCAAAGAGGCCCTGACCTCTTTCCTGCCGCACCACGCCGCAGCTGCATGCGGCCACGCCCTGCCCCCGGCGTCAGACGGCCCTCACCCTGCTCATCGTCGAAGGCCCAAGGCGACCGGCTTCCCGGCGAACGCGGCCGCAGGCGCCGGACTCCTCCGGCCGCCAGATTGTGTGCACGCCAACGTCGAGCAACTTCCGCTCACCGACGTCCGTGATGACCCAGACAAATCCGTGTTCCGGAAACGTCATGTCAACCCGCCCGTACCACAATGCCCCGGTTTCATGATCCCTCACAGCGATGCGGTGCCCGCGGGCCAGGGACAGGAAGACTTCGATTTCGCATTCTGTCAGCGACTCTTTCAACCCATTCCTCCCCGGCGCTGCGCCGAGAGCCGCCGTACGCAGGGAACAGCCGGCCTGGCGGGCGGCGGGGCAGACCATGCTAAAAACGCTGCCAGCCGGCGCGCCGGAGAGATCGCTCTGCTGTCCGTTCATCGCAGCCCGCTCCCCCACCTTTCGAGTGTCACACCGCGTGGAACGTCGCTGTCCAGGCGCGCTTCATAGCGGCCCGGGGCGAGGCGGGCCACCGAGATGCCGACGTGTTCAGCCATCGCCGCCGGCTTCAGCAGATCCACCGCTTCATCCAGGGCGGCGTCCAGTTCTTTTCGGGTGTGAACGGCGACGACGAGACAACCGGGTGCTGCGTGCATGGTCAAATCCTTAATCTGAGGGCGGTGATCAGTACTTTGGGACACGCCAAATGTCCCTGGGACGGAACGGAGGAGCGGCAGCCCGCCGGCATGATCAAGCCAGGGCCCAAATCCCGGCGGCCCCGGCGGAACCTAGGGGACCAAGGCTTCCGGCAGAAGAAGGGGCAGGACCGTGGAACGCTGCAGAACGGCGGCGGTTTACCTCCGACAGTCCCATGATGGTGGCTTCAACATCTTCCAGGGATTGCTGAATCCAGGCGAGGGCGGCCAGGTCATCGGAACTGTGGGCCGCGTCGATTGATGACGCCTCTAGGAGCGCAGCCCGGCGGCTGATCCTGCCGGAAAGTTCGAGGATCAACGGCGGAATCATGGCCAGGGATTCACCCCGCGTTAGGTGCGCGAAGGCTTCTTTTCCAGCGCCACGGTGGGTGACGGCGACCGTGAGGGCCAGATCTGAGGAGTTTGTGGTCATGGGTCTGTCCTTCAGGTTGTTCAAAGTCCTGGTCTTTTCGGAGTGCTTCCGGTACGACGGAAGGGGAGTCTCGGGTGGTTCGTCCCGCCGCAGATCGTCCGCGCCGCAGGCACACTGAGGTGTACTACTGATGTGAGACACAGTTTGAAAGGATTGTGCTCATGTCTGCTCGACCTACCTATTCCGATGAGTTCAAGGCTGATGCCGTTGAGCTCGTGGTTTCATCTGGCCGTTCGCCGGCTTCTGTCGCTCCGGAGCTCGGCATTTCCGTCACCGCGTTGAAACGCTGGGTGCGGGTGTCCCGTGAGGGGCAACCAGGCGGTGGGGGGAAACCGGATGATCCGGTGGATCCTGCGAAATACAAGGCGTTGGAAGCACGGATGCGTGAGCTGGAGAGGGAGAACGATTTCCTGAAAAAAGTTTCGGCGTTCTTCGCCAAAGAACAACGGTAGAGGACTTGTACCGAGTTGTTCAGGAGAAGAACGCCGACTTCCCGGTGGCCTGGATGTGCCGCCAGCTTGGTCTCCCACGGGCGACGTATTACCGGCGGCTGGACGCCGGCGACACCCCGACTGCGCTGCGCCGCCGGGAACTGACGGATCAGGTGAAGACCGTCTTCGATTCCTCCGACGGGATCTTCGGGCACCGCATGGTCCATGCGAAACTTGCCGCCGCCGGCATCGAGGTTTCGGTGGGCACTGTCGCGGGGATCATGGCCGAAAACGGGTGGGCGGCAAAGCGGATGAGAGCGTTCAAGCGCACCACGATCGCCTCGGATCCGGATAAAGTCTTCGAGGACCTCATCGGCCGGGACTTCACTGCAGAAGCCCCTGGAACGCGTCTGGTGGGCGATATTACCTACCTGCGCACCGGCGAAGGGTGGCTGTATTTGGCCACTGTCATTGACCTGTGCACCCGCATGGTCGTCGGCTGGGCCATGGCTGAGCACATGCGCGCCTCGTTGGTTACCGGAGCCCTGACGATGGCCAGGGACAGCGGCCACCTGAGCCCCAACGCCATTTTTCACAGCGACCACGGAACGCAGGGCGGATTCAACTGGTCGTCGCAACACCTTGATCACGGAGGTGTGGTGTGGCCAAGCGTAAGGACGCGGAATCGGTTGGTAGGCGACGGCAGTGGGCGGCTGACCGTGCGTTGCGGCCTGCGATGCGCTCACCAGGGCGCCCGGACCCGTCGCGGTCGGTGCAGCGTCAGTTTTGGCGGCTGATCGCCCAGGGTGTCTCCACCGACGACGCAGCCGCAGAGGTCGGCGTGTCGACACCGGTGGCGACCAGGTGGTTCCACCACGCTGGCGGCATGACGCCGATCAGTCTGGATGAGCCCACGGGCCGGTATCTGTCGTTCGCCGAGCGGGAGGAGATCGCACTGCTACGCGCCCAGGGCGCCGGGGTGCGTGAGATCGCCCGCGAGATCAAGCGTGACCCCTCGACAGTTTCGCGGGAACTGCGGCGCAACGCAGCCACCCGCAGCGGCACGCAGGTGTACCGCGCAGGGGTGGCGCAGTGGAAGGCCCAGCAAGCAGCAAAGCGCCCGAAACCCGCGAAACTGGCAGTCAACCCGCAGCTGCGTGAGTACGTGCAGCAGCGGCTCGATGGCAGTGTCCGCGGACCCGACGGCACCGCCGTCGCAGGTCCGCAGACCAAGGCCTGGAACGGCCGCAACAAGCCGCACCGACAAGACCGACGGTGGTCGACAGCATGGAGCCCGGAACAGATTGCCCACCGCTTACCGCTGGATTTCCCCGATGATGAGTCCATGCGCATCAGCCATGAGGCGATCTATCAGTCCTTGTTCATCGAGGGGCGTGGGGCGCTCAAACGGGAATTGGTCGCGTGCCTGCGGACCGGTCGTGCGCTGCGGGTCCCGCGGGCCAGGACACAGAACAAACCGCAGGGACATGTCACCGCGGACGTCGTGATCAGCAAACGCCCTGCCGAAGCCGCCGATCGCGCAGTTCCTGGGCATTGGGAGGGTGATTTGATCATCGGTGCGGGCCGGTCGGCGATTGCCACCGTGGTGGAACGCAAGAGCCGCTCGGTGATGCTGGTTCACCTTCCCCGCCTCGAGGGGTGGGGTCTGGCGCCGCCGGTGAAGAACGGGCCGGCGCTCAGCGGCTACGGCGCCGAGGCGATGAACGCTGCCCTGATCGCCTCACTGGCACAGCTACCCAAGCAGCTGCGTCAGACGTTGACATGGGACCGCGGCAAAGAGTTGGCCGCGCACGCCCAGTTCACCTTCGACACCGGAACGAAGGTGTTTTTCGCCGACCCGCACTCGCCATGGCAGCGGCCTACCAACGAGAACACCAATGGCGTTCTGCGTCAGTACTTTCCGAAAGGCACCGACTTATCTCGATGGTCGGCTCAAGACCTCGAAGCGGTCGCACTGACGCTCAACAACCGACCCCGAAAGGTCCTCGGCTGGAAGACTCCCGCCGAAGTCTTTGCCCAACAGCTACACTCACTCCAACAACCCGGTGTTGCAACGACCGATTGAACCCGCCCAGTACACCTCCCGGGAAATGGGCGCCTGGTGCGCAGGAAACAAGATCCGCCAATCCATGGGCGCCACCGGGGTGTGCTGGGACAATGCAGTCGCAGAATCGCTGTTCTCATCCCTGAAAAACGAGTTCTACCATCACCACAGCTTCACCACCCGCCAGGACGCCAGACGGGCGACCATGCGCTACATCGAAGTGTTCTACAACCGCTGGCGCCCTCACACCAACAACGAGGGTCTGCCGCCCGCGACAGCAATGGCCAACTTCACAACCAGAAACCAGCCGCTTCCCGCTGCTGCCTGACCGAAAAGAAACTACCCGACTGTCTCACATCCTTGACACACCTCACACCGTCCGCCACCGGAATGGGCCTGCGGCACGGACGGTCTGCGGCTCTACAAGCCCGGGCGCACCTCCCGATCGACGCAGCCAAATACGAAACGGCAGCTTTCAAGGCCGCGTTCTCCACGGCCCGGTCTTTGGTTTCAACAACACCGACCGTCAGTGCCCCTGCCCGGCCGAGACATCAACCATGCTTAACTGCGAAGGGCCCTTAAAGCGACCCCGTACTGCTCCGGCAGTACTTTCCAAAGGGCACGGACCTGAACGTGTGGAGTTAGACCAGCTCGATGACGTCTGCGACGGACTCAACGACAGGCCCCGAGCATGTCTCAACGACCGCTCGCCACGGGCAGCCATGCAACGATTAGGACACCGGATGCAAACACATCTAATTCGCAACGTTCACTAGAAACCGCCCCGTATATCGGGGGCTGATCCTCGGCGCCAACGCAGCACGGGACCTTCGCAGCAGGGCCTATCGGCACCCCTCCCGGTCCCGCGGAACGTCGATCTGCACCGGGCCTGTCGTCTCCGTCAGCACGGTCTGGGACCGCGTTCCGTTGCGCGAGTTGGCAGTATCCTTCGCCGCCGTGTCGTGCCGTTCATAACCGAGGTGCTCGGTCAGTTCCTCGTCCAGGGCGGTTTCGATGACGGTCTTGGTCAGCTGCTTGAGCAGTCCGTCAGGACCGGCCAGGGACAGCCCCTGCTCCCTCGCCATCCTGACCAGCTCGCGGGCAGCCTCGGCCTCGGATTTCTCTGTCAGTTCGTCAACGGTTTTCGTACTCGGCACAGCCTCAAGTGTTGCGGCCATATCGGGCTCCTTCCCGCCAGGCTTGCCGCCCCGGCGTGTCGAGCCGGATACACCGTTAATTCCCCAGTCCCTGCCCGGGCAGCACGCCGCTGAAGAAGGCGAGGTTCCTGAAGGTCACCGGCGCCGAGAAGATGTCCGCAGCAGCGGTGATCGGCGCGTATCACGACCTGTGGCAGGTTGAGGCGTCCTTCCGCATGACCAAGTCCGATCTGAAGGCCCGGCCAGTGTGAGCCCCGCCCGGCACCGATCTCAGACCCAGAACCGGCCGCAGCCGAGGGCTTCCACGATGGGGACCGCTTCTTCCTCCGCCCCCTCTGGCGGGGCCAGCCAGTGGCCCGTGGAAGGGGGAGCGGAATCAGGGGTAGAATCCACCCCGCGGGAGGACCGCCATGCCCCAATGCGGGCCGCCCTGCGGCTGTCGCCCGCCGAAGGATCCCGCGCTTGTGCGTCATCCGGCGCCTGCGCCGGGCCGGCCCGGCGCGCTGAGCGCAACCGGCACACCAGCCCGGGCAACAATTCCCTCAACCGGGTTCGTCCGGGGAGGACGGAGCCACGGGCGCCGCGATCTCTTTCACGGGCACATCACGCCCAGCCGAAAACCGCCGCTGTCTTCGGCCCCTCTCCCAGAGCCCACCGTGGTCGCCGGAAACCGGACACGAACAGGGGGGCCACTTCAAGAGATACAGGCCAGTTTGTCCGCGATCGCGGTGTTCGACTCGCACGCCGAAGCCAGCAGCACGATCTGGGCGCGCTGCGCCAATCCGGCACGGACTCGAAGACCCCGTCAAGCGGGATAGTTCCCCAGGATCACCATCAACGACGCGTCGCATAGCTGGCGCTGCGACGGCCTGCGTAGTCCGCCAGGATTCGAACGAAGTCCTCGGTTCGCTCCGCGAAGACGTTGTGGCCCGCGGTTCCCAGGATGTGCAGGCTCGTGGTCTCCGAGACGAGGGCGAGCTTCTGGTAGAAGGCGATGCCCAGGTCAACCGGCGCCGAGCGATCGTCGCGGCCCCAGACGACTTCGACGGGAATATTGACCTCGCCGGCGAAGAGGCGAGCGCGGATGTCGTCCTTCGCCGCCTGAAGACTCGGCTCCCAGTATTTCTTCTCAACCATCGGGTAGGTCTTGAGGGCGTTCTGGTGGTTCTCCTTGACGTACTTAGCGGCGGCCGCATTGATTTGTTCCTGCGGCACCGGGGTCACGTACAGCGCACGGAAGTAGGCTCCGCAGATCTCCTCCGGAGACGCGTCCGCCGGAAGCGAACGCGTGATCGCGTCGTAGAACTCAACGTCGCGGAACTTAGCGTCGGTGCCAGCGAGCGTCGCGCTCGACACGATGAAGAGACCTTTGGTCGACTCCGGCATGTCAAGAGCGAGCTTGCTCGCCAGCAGGCCACCGCGCGAGTGCCCGACCAGAATCATGTCCTCGAGTCCCAGAGCGTCGATGAAGCCCCTGGCGTGCTTGACCACCGCATCGAACGTCCACTCGGCATGCGTCGGCGCGAGGTCAGTCTCTCCCTGCCCCAGCTTGTCGAAGGTCACGACGCGGAAGCCCTTGTCGACCAGAGGAGCGATGACGGGAGCCCAACCATCCCCGCCGCCCGGCATGCTCATACCCGAGTGGCCACCGTGGATCAGGAGGATGACCGGACCCTCGCCCTGATCGATATAGCGCGTCCTGATTCCGCCGACGGATATGTAGTTCACGGACAGGTCTGTGTTCAACTCAAGCCTCCTGATCAAAGCAACTGGCTCGCCTATGGGGCGAGTATCTGCCATTTCTGTCACACAGAGAAGCCTTCTGTCAAGAGGGATCCGTGATTCAACGCCGGTGACAAGTTGAACGCCCGCGATCGCCGTCGACATCCCGGTCGTCGGTTGACGCTCGTTGTGCGCCAGCTGCTGATGGGGCCCGCCGAGCCCATCCCGATTGGTACGCCTTGGTTGACGTGAATACACGCCGATACAACAGCAACCACAACCGGCTGGCTGCCAGGCGCCATACCAACATCCGTGCGCCTACTCGACATTGGCTCTCCACGGCTCCACTGGGCCGCCTGGCCAGCGTCAACGCGATCGAGTAGGCGGGCGACCGCCACGAGCTGCGAAGCCCGGATTGAGCGGAACCATTGACGAACGACGAGCGAGTGGATAGCACCCATCAGAGTCACTCTCTGCCTAACAGAGGGCAGTGGCCCACAGGCCATCATGCTCCAACTGGAATGCAGCGCCAGGTCAATCTCCCCCAGGAAGAGAGATTGACCTTCGACGTGAAAATGCTCTCGAGCGAGACAAAAAGCTTCTGCGACGCGACATGCCGTCGCGTGTTCGACACAACTTCGCTTCAAGTGGTCGGATGCATCAGTGATCGCGAATTAGACACATGGAGAAGTTCGACATTCTCACCCTCCGCCTATTAGAGAAGGAAGACTGACCAATGAAACAAACACTGTCCAAATTCGAGTCTGAGTCGGTACGTACCCACTCTCGCCGTGCCGCCATCGCCGCCGCAGCCGGTAATGTCTTGGAGGGTTATGACATCGGGATTTATGGCTATTCGGCGGTTATCCTCGCCAAGCTCTTCTTTTCTGACAACGGAACCGGCGCGTTGATCTTAACCTTTGCCGTCTTCGCCTCCGGCTACCTCACGAAGCCACTGGGCGCCGTGCTGTTTGGCCACATTGGAGACCGTTACGGCCGGCGCTTGGCTCTCGTTACTTCAGTCCTGCTCATCGGTATTTGCACGGTACTTATTGGTGTGCTGCCAACCCAGGCCTCCATCGGAATTTCTGCGCCTATCCTACTTACAATTCTCCGCCTGCTCCAGGGCATCGCAGCTGGAGGCGAATCATCTGGCTCGGCCATCTTTATGGTTGAGTCGGCCCCGCCCGCGCACCGCGGCCTCTACGGAAGCTGGCAGCAGGTAAGTACAGCTGGAGGTCTATTGCTTAGCTCGGGAGCGATTGGTGTCCTGTCAGCCGTATTCACTCAGGAAGAAATTTTCGTTTGGGCATGGAGGATCCCCTTCCTTCTCGCCATATTCACAACTCTCGGAGCCCTGTGGCTGCGCCTCGGAGTCGAGGAGACCCCCACGTTTGAGGCACTCGAAAAGAGTGATGCAGTTGTGCACAACCCATTGATGGTTAGCATCAAAAAATTCTGGAGAGAGATAGTCGTGACCATCGGGGTCGCGAGAGCAATGATCAGAACCTGTGGATCCCGGGCGGGCGTGCCTTCCCGGAAGATGATCTGCAAGGAATCCGAATTCTGATCAAGACCAGCGTTGGCG
>NZ_JBEZJS010000017.1:0-20909 GCF_040704635.1 Mycobacterium sp. NPDC049093
GTAATCGGATGTGCGTGTTTGGTAACCACACCGATACCGGAGGTCCTCACCTACTTCCGCTCACCACGCCGTTCACAACCTGTCTGGGAGTTACAGCTAGCGCTAGGAATCGAACTGCATTCCAGGCCGACACAGTGCTCACCGACCAGCGGCTCGGTGACCAGCGTCCCCTCAACAGATCGCTATCGGGTGAAAACTCGCTGATCGACTCCCATTAGGCCCGACACCGGACACGCAGGGCCACCCGGACCACCGCCGTGCAGACGCGGCGTCCGGTATCGCCTGCCAAGGAGTCTGTCGGCATGCCAACAGCACGGCGGTGACCGCATCCCGCTCGCCACCAGACGATGCGAAGGTGCGGACGTCGGGAAAGCACCGCCGCCGGTCACGGCCGGGGTGCCCCGACAGCCACGCCGCAGCGCGATACAGCACGCCCAGATCCACCGACCCACCATTACGTGACGTGTCGGCGTCCACGCCGCCATCGACGTTCCCGATGAGATCCGCACGGCGCAGATAGCCGACGCCATGATCGGTGGGCAGGCCGTCGACATCGCGGCCGACGATCCGGGTGGGGATCGCGTGCCGAGCCAGACGGGCATTCCACCACTCCAGATCCACCTCGGCCATGTCATCGCACACACTCACCCCGACGTCCTGGCCACGACACCACGCCACACACTCCGCCGGCACCACCAGGTCCCCACCGTCGTCCACCCGTCAATGCTCACACCCACCACCGACACACCCCCGAAGACGTCTGGCACATTGGCACAACGTGCACGCCGGTCGCGGTCGCGTCCGGGAGCCCAACACCGGCCGGTCACCCGCGCCCTCGCTCCGCCACCCTCCACCGCTGCTCACAAGCCCATTCGTGTCCGTTCGAACCGGTCCACCGTGTCCTTGCCACCCCGTCCCCGGCCTGACCGTCTGCTGCCGCCCATCCCCGTCCACGCCACGGGCCTTCCCGAGCTCACCGCCGAACCACACACCTTTTGCATTCAGGTCGCGAAACCATCACATAGCGTCCCAGACGAAATAGAATGACGGTCACAACTGGGAACGGAAGGGGGCGGCGTGGACGGCACGAACACCGACGCGGACCCGGCGGCTCTGGCCGCCAGAGTCGACACCACCCGGACCTGTCCGCGGTGCGGAACGGTCTTCGACATGCCCGACCGCGGGCGGGGTCGGCGCCCGGTGTGGTGCTCGGGGGCGTGCCGCCGGCTGGCCTCCGCAGAGCGGGTCGCCGCCCGCAACGCCGGGTCGGCAGTGACGGTGGTGGAGGTGCCGCGATCCCATCGCCCCGACTCCGATGCCCGGCTGGCGATCCCGTCAATGGGCACCCTGGCGCGGTTGTTCTTGAGCTCCCCGGTGCACTGCCGCCAGCTCTTGGACACCCTGATCTACAGGTACACCCACGACACTTTGCACACCGAACTGCGCGCCGACATGGAGGACTTCGCCGTCTCGATTGCCCGCCAGCACGCCCTGGACCAGGAACCCGAATACCGGGCTGCCCGCGGTGACGTCCAGCGGCTACGCCGCCACCTTCAGGCCGACGCCGACAGGGCCGAGGAGCGCCGCCGCGAGGTGGCCACCCTGCGCGCTGAGTCGTTGGCCCAAACAACCCTCATTGCCGAGTTGCGGGCGGAATTGGCGCACCCCACCATCCCCATGCTGGAGACCAGCGACGGCGGCACCCGCGACGCCCCTTGGGGTGGTGATCCGGGCGTGCGGATGAGTCGCCAACAACGCCGCGCCGCCGCCCGCGCTGCACACAAGAACGAGTAGCGACAACGCGATCCGCGCGGCCTCGGGCATGCCCGTTACGAGATGCTCAGCGGCCCCTGATCGTGGCGATGAGACCTTTGATCGCCACGGTGACCCGCTGCCGAATGTGGCCGTGTCCGCCGACGGGCGTGGTGTCGTTCTCCGGGGTGACGCGGGGTGGGGTTGGGGCGTCGAAGAGTTCGTCGCGGGCTGTCTTGGCCCGTCGATCGCGGTGGCGTCCGGCGGCGATGTCCGCGTCGCTCATGGCGGGCATCCAGCGCACCTGGCCGCGTCGAATGACGTAGTGGGATCGGCAGTGAAAGTTCCAGTTGCCGATCGAGGGGGACAGGCTGATGGTCTCCCCGTCGAAAGTGATGGCGTAGTCAGTCGGGTCGAGTGCGGACGCGACCTTCGTTGCGCATCGGTCAAGTCCACGGACGTGGTGTACGACGTCGTCGTGTGATTCTTCGTGGTGATGGTTCAGGCGGTCAGTGCCGCGGGGGTGTCCTCCTGTTCTGTCGGGGCGTCGTTGACGGTGCGTGATTTGCTCAGCACGTCTAGGCCGAGGTAGCGGCGGGATTCGGCCCATTCGTCGTGTTGTTCGGCCAGCACGGCGCCGACCAGGCGAATGAGGGCGTCGCGGTCGGGGAAGATGCCGACGACGTCGGTGCGGCGTCGGATCTCCTTGTTGAGCCTATCGGTTAACCGGCCCTCCCACGACACGACCGTGGATGCGGCGTGAGGTTCGAGGCCGCCGGTCATGCGGGGCGCATGCTGACAGGGCCGAGAGGGGTAGGCGATGACTGTTCGGGTGCGTACCAGCAGCGAGGGCTATGCGATCGACGGCCCGTGGGAGGGGTGCGCAGCGGCGAACGCATTCCTGGTGCATCTGGTCGGACGCGGGTTCAGTGCGGCGACGGTGCGGGCGTATGCCTTCGATGTGCTCAATTTGGCTCGGTTCCTGCTCGACCGTGATCTCGCGGTGGCGGCGGTGACGCCGGTGGAGGTGTTCGAGTGGATCGACTGGCAGGACGTGCGCCGTGACCCCCGGTGCAACCCGGCGAGAAGGAATGGCGGGAGCGCGGCGGCATCGACGATTAACCGGCGGGTCGCGGCGGTGCGGGCATTGTTCGAGTACCTGGTGATGACTGGGATACGTACCGACAACCCGGTGCCCTCACCGCGGCGCGGGCAGGGACTGCGACCGGTGGCGCGGGGGCCGCTCGGGCATCTGGGCCCGGGTCGGCCTCGGGCCGGAGGCCGACTGGTGCGGCAACCGCGATTGCTGCCCGAGTCCCTCGACGCGGATGCAGTCGAGCGGTTCGTGGCGTCGTTGCGAACCCATCGGGATCGGGCGATGGTGTGGGCGATGCTATTCGGGGGCTTACGCAGCGCCGAGGTGCGATCCTTGCGGTTGGCCGACATCGACTTCGGCCGGCGACGAGTGCGGGTGCTCGGCAAAGGCTCAAAGGAACGGGTGGTGCCGGTCGATGCAGCATTCTTCACCGAACTGTCGGCCTATCTGCGCCTGGAACGCCCACCAGGGTTGGCGACCGAGGAGTGTTTCGTGGTGCTGCGCGGACCCTCCGCGGGGGCCCCGGTCAGCGAGGCCGGACTGCGGTCGCTGTTTCGGCGGCACCGAGACCACTCCGGTGCGACGAGGGTACGTCCGCATCGGCTCCGTCATACCTACGGCACTGAACTCGCCTCTGCTGGCATCGATCTGATGGTGCTGCGGGAGTTGATGGGCCACGTGTCCCCGGAAACCACCGCCGGCTACGTGCACCTGTCGGTCGAACAACTCGCCGCCGAATACGGTGCGGCTCGCGCCAGCCTCGCTGGGACACGACGATGACCAACCGGACGCTCGCATCGATCGACCTACTGGCCGACTCGGATGCGGTGCTGGACGACTATCTCGAGTACGTTTCCGGCCTAGGTCTCAGTGGCAGGTCGGTGCGTGGTCGCACCCGCAGCGCGAGCACCTTCCTGACCGAGCACCCGGATCTGCAGGACTGGATGACTCGACCGGCGGCCGAGCGGTTGGCCGAGCTGCGCCACAGCGGGGCGTGGCCATTGCTGTGTCATGTCGTTGGCCGGGGCGCGTTACGGCTCGACCTCGAACTCGCGGCCGTCAAGAACCTCACTGGCCTCGGCCGGGCCGTCGAGGACCGCGACCCGGACGGATTCGCCGCCGTGCGCACGGCCGGGCTGGCCTTGGGCTGGACACCGCAATGGATCGAGACGGTCCTGGGTGAATGCCTGGCGGTGCTGCTCGCCTGGCACGGCGGACTCGTCCACGATGTCACCAACGGCACGGTCGACAAGTTCGATGCCGCACTGGCTGCCACACAGTCGATCCCGGCATCGTCGAGGCGCGCCTACCGCAACCGGATCGCCGGGCTGCGGCAGATGCTTTTTCACGCCCGCATCGTCGACACACCACCACAGCGTCGGCGGTGGGCCCGCAGCTACGCCCAACGCTTCGCCGACGTGGCGATGACCGGCCCGATCCGGCAGACGCTGCTGCGTTACGTCACCGTCAGGGCATCGGTGCTGCGGCCGAAATCCGTCGAATCGTTGATCAACGATCTGCTGCCGTTCGCGGACTATCTCAGCACCACTCATCCCGAACTCACCTCATTCGAGAATCTGGATCGCCGTCACATCGAGGGTTTCCTGGTCTGGAATCGCACCCGCACCTGGCGTGGGCAACGCGCCGCCGCCGGCGCAGGACGCACCATCTCCAAGGCCGTGATCCAATCGACGGTGCTGAGCGTGCGCAACCTCCTCGATGACATCACCGAATGGGGTTGGGAGCAGGCACCGCCGCGTCGTCTGGTCTTCGCCGTCGATATCCCGAAACTCGATCAACCCCTGCCACGCGCCCTGCCACCTGATATCGACGCCGCGGTGATGAACGCGGTTGCCCAGCTGGAGGATACGTTTACCCGCGTCGGGTTGACGGTGCTGCGCGGGGCCGGGCTGCGAATAGGGGAACTGCTCGACCTCGAACTCGACAGCGTCATCGACTACGGACCCGCCGGCACCTGGTTGAAAGTTCCGTTGGGCAAGCTCGCCACCGAACGCATGGTTCCACTCTCGGCCAACACCATTGCCGCGTTGGACCAGTGGACCAGCAGACGTGGTGTTTGCCGCCCACTGCCGCATCCCCGTACCGGAGCGCCTACCGATTTCCTGTTCGTCGCGCACGGCCGCCGCCTCGGGCAGACGCGGTTACGCAAAGGCCTGCTCGCCGCCGTCGAGTCCTGCGGGCTGCACGGAACTGGCGGCGCACCGTTGGTGGTAACCCCGCATCAGCTACGCCACACGTGGGCCACCGAACTCGCGAACGCGGGCATGAGCCTGCAGGCTTTGATGGCACTGCTCGGACATGTCACCCCGCAGATGACGCTGCGTTACGCCACCCTGGCCTCCCCGACGCTGCGCGATGCCTACGACCAGGCCATGGGAAAGATGCGACGACAGTTCACTCTCACTCCGGTCGGCAAACCCATCGTCCCCGATGCGGTCAGCTGGCTCGGTAGTGAGATGCTCAAAACACGTGTCGCCCACGGCTACTGCGCCCGCCACCAGAGTGCCGGCGCCTGTCCCTATGCCAACATCTGCGAAACCTGCGACAACTTCGTCACCGGCCCCGAGTTCCAAGGCGCACTCAAGGCACAACGCAGCGACATCCAAACCCTCGAAGCAGATGCCCGCGCCCGTGGCTGGCTCGACGAAGCCGCCCGCCACCACCGTGTCGCCGACGCGTTGACCGACCACCTGCACCGCCTCGACCGCTGACCGAATCGACCACCTGGGGTTGATGCGCCCCCGAGGGCCGGATAAGTTCCTGGGGGTTGTTGGACCAGATCTGGCGCCAGATCTGTTTGGGGAACGCGGTGAACGCCAGCAGATCCGCCCGTGCGGCTTCCAGGTGCTCGGCGGTCTTGGGCAGCTTGTCGGCCAGGGCGTCGATGATCCGATCATATTGAGCCTCAACGGATTCTGCGTCGGGCTGGTCGAACACCGAATGCAACAGCGTCTTGACCCACGGCCACGAGGCCTTCGGGGTGACGGCCATGAGGTTGGTCGTGTAGTGGGTGCGGCAGCGCTGCCAGGCCGCCCCGGGCAAGGTGGCGCCGATCGCGGCGACCAGCCCGGCGTGCGCATCGGAGGTCACCAGCTTGACCCCCGACAGGCCGCGGGCGGTCAGCGACCGCAGGAACGTCAGCCAGCCGGCCCCGTCTTCGGCGGTGGTGACTTCGATGCCGAGGATCTCCCGATAGCCGTCGTTGTTGACACCGGTGGCGATCAGGGCGTGCACGTTGACCACCCGCCCGCCCTCGCGGACCTTGAGGACCAGCGCGTCGGCGGCCATGAACGTGTAGGGGCCGGCATCGAGTGGGCGGGTGCGGAAGGCCTCCACGGCGGCGTCGAGTTCCTTGGCCATCACGCTGACTTGGGACTTCGACAGCGACGTGATCCCCAGGGTCTCGACCAGTTTGTCCATCCGCCGCGTCGAGACTCCGAGCAGATAGCAGGTGGCCACCACGGTGGTCAGGGCCCGTTCGGCGCGTTTGCGCCGTTCCAGCAGCCAGTCCGGGAAGTAGGAGCCCTGGCGCAGCTTCGGGATCGCAAGATCCAGACTGCCGGCACGGGTGTCGAATCGGCGATGGCGGTAGCCGTTGCGGGAGTTGGTGCGCTCGGTACTGCGTTCGCCGTATCCGGCGCCGCACAGGGCGTCGGCTTCCGCGCCCATCAGGGTGTGGATGAACGTGGCCAGCAGCTCGCGCAGCACATCGGGATGGGCGGTGGTGAGTCGTTCGGCGAGCACCGCGGGCAGGTCGATATTGTGGGCAGTGGTCATCGCGTCGGTTCCTTTGCTCGAGTGACTTTGGACGGTCCCTCGAAGAATCACGCGATGACCTTCAATCAGTCGGCTACGACACGCCGGTACCGCTGATCAGGTCCGACTCGTACACCACTCTGCTGGACGCAACCTGCGCATCCGCAGGCGCAGAGATGCATCACGGTGGCGTACGGCAGCGACACGTAGAGGACACCGGCGTCGAGGTCGGCGGGGATGAAGTCGACGAACTCATGGGTGAAGCGATCCGTGGGTAGCACCGTCACTGGTCCTCGTTGGTGATGTCGTTGCCGTCGCTGGCGTAGAGGCTGAAGTGCTCACCTTCGAGGTCGGCGTAGATGCCGACGTGACGCTTCCACCGGTTGACCGCCAGGGCAGCGTTGAGTGCGTTCATGTCGACGATTTGCACGTTCTGGCCGTAGAGATCGGCGGCGGCGACGGAGGTGGGGAGCCGCTTGCGGTCGTCCCAGAGGTGATCTCGGTGGCCGGGAAGGCTGCTGGTGATGCGGACCTGTCCGCCGATGCCGCGCTCGGCCAGGTACAGGCCCATCCCGACGTCGAGCTGGAAGGCGAGCACCTCACCTGGCTGCGAGATCTTCCGATCACTGCTCTCCAACTCCGCGGTTACCTGCCCACCACCAATGACCGGCGGGAGCTTTACCACGCCGCCTTGGCCTTTTTCGGCGTCGCCAACCTGGCCGCGTGGCGCCGCATATGGAGTCGCCCAGTGGCCTCGTTCAAGCGGGCGAACACATTCACCAGCCACGCCGAGTCGGTGGCGTCGTGGATTCGGATCGGGGAGCTCACCGCCCAGCATCTTCACGCCGAACCCTTCGACAAGGACGGATTCCGCACCGCACTCCATCACGCCCGCACACTCACCAGAACCGACGACTTCCTGCACGAACTGCAAGGCTTATGCGCTGCCCAGGGTGTTCTCGTCGTCTATGTCGCAGAGATCGACAAATGCCGCATCAGCGGAGCCACCTGGTGGTCCAGCCCCACTAGAGCGGTCATCGCTCTCAGCGATCGCTACAAGACCGAGGATCAGTTCTGGTTCTCGTTCTTTCACGAGGCCGGACACGTTCTCTTGCACTCGAAGAAGGAGACCTTCATCGACGACGGCTCCGAGAGCGACGACATCGAAGACGCGGCCAACCGATTCGCGGCCAACACCCTCATCCCCCCGCGGGAGCAACACCACCTCGCCGCACTGACCACGACCACCGAGGTGGAGGCCTTCGCCACACGCATCGATGTCAGCGAAGGGATCGTCGTCGGACAGCTCCAACACCGCGGCCTATGGGAATGGCGAAAAGGCAACGGGCTCAAACGCCGCTTCGACTTGACACCCACCTAAGACACGCAGCGAGCTCGCAGTCGAAGAATCCCTGGTAGCGGACGTCAACCGACGACGAGTCGATCATGCGTGCCTCCTACCGGTGGGCGGAGTGCTTACCGGGTGCCACCTCAACCCTGAGGAAGCGGTGGCACCCGGCATGCTCGCCTACGCCGAGATCATTCCGTGCGGGTCGATGATGAACTTGTTGGATGAGCCCTGGTCGAAGATCGCGTAGACGTCCGGCGCCTCGTCGAGGCTGATGACCTTGTTGTTGAGCATGGGGCTCAGGTAGGGCATGCGGTCCCACAGGATCGCCATCATCAGTTCGCGGTGATAGTGCATGATCGGCGCCTGCCCCGCCGACACGCGCGGCGACTTGATCCACGCCTTGCCGAAGTCGAGCGGGAAAGTGCCTTCTTGCCGGCCTCTGTCGGCGCCAGGGGGTCAGGTCCGTAGACGCCGATGACGCCCGTGGCGCCGCCGGCGCGAGTGGCCTCCAGCACCTGGTTGATGGCAGCCTGCGGCTGAAGGTCCTCCGCCTCCTTACCGATGCCGTGCGCTTCGGAACCGACATAGTCCACGGCACAATCGACTTCACGCTCGCCCAGGATGGCCTCGATCTGGTCGGGCAACGGAACGTCCTTATTCAGATCGATCGTCTCGCACCCGTTGTTCTTCACCAGATCAAGCCTGTCCTGGTAGTAGTCGCCGACGATGATGCAGGACGCACCCAGCAGCCGCGCCGCCGCCGCACCACAGCGGCCGACCGGACCGGCACCGGCGATATACACCGTCGAGCCAGGCTTGGCGCCCGCCTCCATCAGGCCATGAAAGGCCGTGGGCAAAATGTCCGAAAGCAGGGCGAGATCAAGGATCTTCTCCATCGCCTGGTCTTTGTCCGGGAACCGCAACAATTGGAAGTCGGCGTACGGGACGAACAGGTACTCGGCCTGACCACCCTGCCAGTCGCCGAGGTTGAACCCGTACGCGCCGCACGCGACGTCGGCATTCGTGGTCTCGCAGACATCGGTACGGCGCGCCTTACAGTTGCGACACCGCCCGCAGGCAACGTTGAACGGGACCGAGACGAGATCACCCTCGGTGAGGAACTCGACGTCGGAGCCCACTTCGACGACCTCACCGGTCATCTCGTGGCCCATGACCATCCCCTCGGGCACAGGAAAAGAGCCTCGGAAGATGTGCAGGTCGCTGCCGCAGATGTTGGTGGCGACCATTTTCAGGATCGCGCCATGGGGAGCCTTCTTGCCGTTGGGCATGACCAGTTTCGGATACTCCAGCGAATCGACCCGCATGTCCCCCGGATTGTGGAAGACGACTGCGCGATTACCTTCAGCCATGGTTGTGAACCTCCTTGCAGCACAATTGATGTGCTGATGTGACGGTCAGTCGGCCTGGTGGCGAACTGTCCTGTCAGCGTATGCAGGACCATGCATCGTGTCGGTGACCGCGCGCGCCACCGTTATGACAATCCGTGCCAAGGCGTCAGTCGGCGAGTTCAGCGGCAAGATACGCGGCGGTGGCGCTGTCCCGGTATGCCGCGACCTCCCGCGGGGTACCGGCGACGACGATGCGGCCACCGGCGCCCCCTGCGCCGGGTCCCATGTCGATGACGTGATCAGCCTGGGCGACCACCCGCATATCCAGTTCGGCGGCGACCACGGTGTTGCCGGCGTCGACGAGCCGGTGCAGGTGTGCCAGCAGCCGGTCGGTGTCGGCGGGATGCAGTCCGGCGGTGGGCTCGTCGAGCAGGTAGAGCGTGTCACCGCGGTGGGCACGCTGCAGTTCACCGGCGAGCTTGACGCGCTGCGCCTCGCCGCCGGACAGTTCAGTGGCCGGCTGCCCGAGCCGCAGGTAGCTTAGCCCGACATCGCACAGCGCCTCCAGAGCTTGCAGCACGGCGGGTTCGCCGTCAAAAAACTCCCGGGCCGCCGACACACTGAGTTCGAGTACCTCAGCGATGTTCTTGTGCCGCCAGCGGATCGCGAGAGTCGCGGGGTTGTAACGGGTTCCGTGGCAGTCGGGGCACGGGCTATAGACGCTGGGCAGGAACAGCAACTCCACCATCACCCAACCCTCCCCTTCGCAGGTCGGGCATCGTCCGCCGCTGACGTTGAACGAGAACCGTCCGGGTTTGTAGCCGCGCTTCTTGGCCCCGGGGGTGTCAGCGAAGAGCCGGCGAACGTGGTCGAACAGCCCGGTGTAGGTGGCGATGTTGGATCGCGGTGTGCGGCCGATCGGCTTCTGATCGATGCACACCACCCGCCGCACACCGTGGGGGTCGCCGAGCACCTCGCCCGAGGCGGTGACCTGCGTGGCCTCAGTGAGCAGGTCGTCGTCGCGGGCGTCGTCGAACCGCACCGGACGGCCGAGGTGCTCACCGACGATCTCGGGTAGGGCCTGGGCGACGAGGCTCGACTTGCCCGACCCGGACACCCCGGTGACCGCGGTGAGGCAGCGCAACGGCACCGATACCGACAGATCATGCAAATTGTTGCGTTGCACACCAGCGAGTTGCAGCCAGTCACTGCGCTCCCGCGGTGTGCGCGAGGCGACGCGGGTCTCGTCGCCGAACAGATAGCGGCGGGTGACCGAGTCGGTGACATCGGCCAGCCCGGCCGGGGGACCGCTGTAGAGGATCTGGCCGCCGTCCAGCCCGGCGCCGGGCCCGATATCAACCAGCCAGTCCGCCGCGGCGATGACATCCAGCGAGTGCTCGACGACGAAGACGCTGTTGCCGCTGCGTTTGAGGCCGGCCAAGATGTCCAGCAAGGCGTCCCGGTCGCGGGGGTGCAGACCGGCCGACGGCTCGTCGAGGACGTAGACGACGCCGAACAGTTGTGACGAGAGTTGCGTCGCGAGCCGCACGCGCTGCAGTTCCCCGCCCGATAGCGTCGGCGTGCTGCGGGCCAGGGAGAGGTATCCCAGTCCCAGATCGATGAGCGGTTGCAGCCGCTCCTGCAGCTCTGCGACCAATCGCTGTGCAGCGGCGCGCTTTTCGTCTGACATGTTGGGTGTTTGCCGGACATCTGGTGCCGCGGCATGCGCGGAACCCCCGGCCACGACCCGCGCGTTGACCGCCGACTTTCGTGTCTTCTGGTTCAGGGCCGCACCGGAGGTGGCCGGCTTCCACCGCGGGCTGAGCACCCTGGCGCACAGCGCGGCGAGCTGGTCGAGGGTGAGCCGCGACAGCTCGGCGATGTCCAGACCTTCGAATGTCACCGACAGCGCTTCGGGTTTGAGCCGCTTTCCGTGGCACGCCGGGCATGGGCCGCTTCCGACGAATTGAGAGACCCGTTTCTTGACCGCAGCGCTCTTGGTGTTGGCGAACGTGTCGAGGACGTAGCGGCGGGCACCGATAAAGGTGCCCTGATAGCTGGGCTCCATATCGGCTTTCACGGCGCGTCGAGTTTCCGCCGGGGTGAAGCCCGCGTACACCGGCACCGTCGGACGCTCCTCGGTGAACAGAATCCACTCGCGGTCCTTGCGCGACAGCGTCTTCCACGGAGCGTCGACGTCGTAGCCGAGCGTGGTAAGGATGTCGCGCAGATTCTGCCCGTACCAGGCCGGCGGCCATGAGGCGATGGCACGCTCACGGATCGACAACGACGGGTCGGGCACCATCAGTGCTTCGGTCACCTCATACACCCAGCCCATACCGTGGCACGTCGGGCAGGCACCCTGCGGGGTGTTGGGCGAGAAATCCTCCGCGTAGAGCATCGGCTGGTCCGCAGGGTAGGTGCCCGCACGCGAATACAGCATCCGGACCAGACTCGACAGCGTGGTGACGCTGCCCACCGACGAACGGGTACTGGTACCACCGCGCTGCTGCCGCAACGCGACCGCAGGTGGCATCCCTTCAATCGAATCGACATCCGGGACACCCACCTGATCAATCAGACGCCGCGCGTACGGCGCCACCGATTCCAAGTACCGCCGCTGGGACTCGGCGAAGAGCGTGCCGAAGGCCAGCGATGACTTGCCCGAACCCGACACCCCGGTGAACGCGACGAGGGCATCACGCGGCACCTCCACGTCGACGCCGCGCAGATTGTGCTCGCGGGCACCGCGCACCCGAACTCTATTATCTGGCTCCACTACTCATCTCCTCGTCCGACGAGGCTAGCAATGGCGGCGGGACATCCCACTGTCGATGCGTGCCACAACCCTGACGTCCCGTGCCAGTTTGGCCCGCAGAGGATGGCCGGGCTGCGCATTCCTTTTGAAGGATGCTGCGGGCCCCTCCACAAGATGCACGCCCGGCGAGGTGCTGCGCTCGGTGGTGCTGATCTGACGAAGTTACGGCGACGGATCGAGCCGGTCCTGCACGTCGCGCTACGAGGTGCCTCACCTAATTGTGAGCGCGAAGGGTGAGCTGGTGCCTCACGCATAATGAGCGCGTGGGGGCTTGCGTTACTTCGCCGTGGCCAATCGGTTGATTGACGGTTGCAATGCTTCCAGGTCGAGGTGGCGGGCGGCGGTGAGGGCCTCGGTCTTGGCCTGGGCCAGATCCAGGAGTTGCATTTGGATGGTGTTGATCTGCCGGGTCAGATCGGCCGGGTTGATGCCCTCGATTCGGTCGGCAACGTTCGAGAGTTGTTGTGCTTCAAGGAGTCCTGATGCTTGCAGGCGTTGCCACGGGGTGGCCGGCTTGTCGTAGATGCGCTTGCGGCGACCGTTTGCGGTGGTGGTGTAGCCAACGGGTTTTTTGGTCGGGGTGAAGAAGTTCAGGCGCAGCGACACCAGCTTCCACAGCCGGTTGAGCAGCTCTAGCTCGTCGGGGGTGTCGTAGCGCCAGTAGAACGCGTGTTTGCGCACCACATGGTGGTTCTTCGACTCCACATGCGCCTGGTCGTTCTTCTGGTACGGCCGCGAGCGAGTCTGGGCGGCATGGTGCGCAGATGCGCGGTCACGGTTTGTCCGGTGCCCTCGAACAATCGGTGCAGAGTGCGGCGGGACACACGTGGCAGCCGACGGCGATCCGGTCCACATCGAGGTCTGGGTAGCCGAGGTGGTGGCGCAGGTAAGCAAGGGCCCGCTCGCGCTGCAGCAGGAGCGAAAGGTCTTGTACACCTCGAGTTCTCGCTGCGTAGGCGAGCAAGGAACTGGCCAGGTTCGCCCCGTACGGGGCCAGCAGGCCGGCTCCCTCCGGGTCGGTGGTTTGCGTAGCAGCCAAACTTTGGAAGAACGCGGACACTGACGAGAGCGCCCCGTCCACGGGGATCTCCACCGCGAGCAGATCAGTACTAGGCCGCAAGCCGGCGTCAGCGAATGCACGCTCGGCCGGTAGATGAACCACGACCTGCTCGTACGGATCGCGGTAGTCCAACGAAAACGGCCGCGCGCTGGCATAGATCACCACCCGGCCAGGTCGGACTTCCGCGCTGTGGCCAGCCTGCGTGACGACTCCCGTGCCACGGCTCTGAAACAACGCGTATAGGTACTCCGCTTCGGCCCCCCGGGATATCAGAGTGCTGCTTCGACTGACCTTCTCGCCGCTGGCCCGCTTGACGGACAGCGCAAAGTCACCGTAGTCGGCATAGCTAATCTCGCCGGAGAAACTCCGATCATAGGGGCTCGGCGCAACATCGACGTAAGCCTGGCGTCGCACCGAGCGCCAATAGTCGACGGCGGCGTCAGCGTCGACCGCGTGGGTGGACCACGTCGCAGTTTCTGGAGACGTGGCCGCATCGCGCTCAGGCACTTTGTCGCCTCCCTCCATCGCTGAATCTATGCGATAGCGCCGCCAGACGCGTTCAGGATTGCGCCCACATTGTGTGGGAGTGCCCCGCCGGATGTGCGCAAAACCTCTGTTCAAAGGTGCGGGGCCGTAGCTGCTGCGCCCCCACCACGAAGAAGATCGAGGTTTCCCCGGGTGCAGTTCCAGCGCGTCTCGCTTCTAAAGAAACGAGACACGGTTGAGGCGCCCACTCCCCCGTCGCATCGCCCCAGGTGGAACCGTCTCATATCTCGTCTCACACAGCGTGTCTCGCATCTTCCCTGTCGCCGCCAGGTGAGACAGTGAACGAATGACAGCCATTCTCGGCTACGCCCGAATCAGCACCACCGGCCAGGACCTCACCGCTCAACGCAACGCCCTCGCAGCAGCCGGCGTCGACCCGGAACGGGTTTTCACCGACGAACTCTCTGGAGCGGTTGGCACCGCCCGTCCTGGTCTCGCTGCGCTGCTCGACTACGCCCGAAGCGGAGACACCGTTGTGGTGGCCGCTATTGACCGTCTCGGGCGCTCCGCTGCCGAAGTCACTCGCACTATCGCCGACCTCGACAAGCGAGAAATCGTGCTGCGCGCCCTCCGCGAGGGCATCGATACCGCAACTCCCACCGGCCGTGCCGTCGCTGCCATCATGGCGACCCTGGCTGAACTGGAACTTGAACTCGGCCGTGAACGACGCGCCGCCTCACGTGAAGCCCGCCGATCGCGCAGCCTGCCAGCCACTAAACCGCCGAAGCTCAGCGCCGCACGCCAGGAACAGCTATGCCGGCTGGCAGCCACCGGTGAACCGGTCGACGAGCTCGCCGCTGCATTCGGCATCGGGCGTGCGACCGCGTACCGATATTTGAGCCGGAGTCGGGCCACGTGAACGAGATCCCGCGTATCCCAGCACCAGGTGGTGACGATCCTCGCATCGAGCTGATGCACAAGGTGGCAAGGCTCGAATCTCAGTACGCCGATCGAGTGGACGAGACGGAGACCGGCTGGATGACGGTGGTCAACGTGGCACTTGATCGGTGGCGCACGTCGTGGCAGGAGCAGACGTCGACACCGGAACTAAACCCTGAGCTGAGCAGGAAGTTTCGAGTCTGTTTTCCGCTGGCCGCTCATGCGTTGAACCACGTCGAGGCCGCGGTAACTCTGCATTCATCATCTCCCTGGGTGGCCATGTCTTGTGTTCGGATCGCGTTCGAGCACGCTCTGACTGCGCAGTGGGTCTTATGGACCAAGGACGGGGAAGACTTGCTCGCACAACAGATGTCACTACAGGATCACCGACGGTCGAGTGAGTTCATTGACGCAGTCGTACGGGCCGCCGCCGATACACCCAACCTGGCCGAGTCCGCCGCTCTGGCCGAAGAGTTGAGTGAGTTCCTCGGCGAGAAACCAGTCTCGGTCTGGTCGGTCTTCAACCTTTGCGAGAGGTTCTCATCCACTCGCTTGCTCTATGGAATTTACCGCGATCTATCGCAGGCAGTCCATCCGACGTATGGACTCGTCCGGGCGCACTTCGACATCACGCCTCCCCCGGAAGTTGTTGTGGGCCCTATAAGACCGTTCGGGGCCGAATTGGATTCGCCGGAACTGATTCGCGGTATGGCTGTTTCAAGTTTGTGGGCGCTCTACGTCCTCGAAGTATCGAGAGCTGGGCACCCGGACGCAGCCGAGGTGCTCCGCTTAGCCTCGATCCGTGGACTTGAGTGATTGATGTGTCTGCCGTGGCTGGTTGTCGTTTGGTGGGCTTGTGAGCGTGACGTAACCGCTGGTCTGCCCAGCTTTTCCCTGTGCGCTCCGGTAGGGGCCTATTCGGCCAGGTGGTCAGGTGGTGGCGGTGAGTGGTGGGCTGTGGCCGATGGTGTTGCGCCACAGCGTAAGCCAGTGGTCAGCCCAGGGCCAGTGGCTCGGTAGGTGCAGAAGGGGTCGGCGTTGCGGTCGGACCAGGCGTGCGGGGACGGTGATGAGCTTGCGGCGCAGTGTGGCGCCCCGGGCGACTGCGTGGGCTCCACCGGCCAGGACGCCGGCGGCGCGCAGCAGGTTGTGGGCAATAGCGGCGCACAGGATCCACGCCGAGTTCGCTCCGAAACGTCCCGAAGGCATGTGAGCCAGGGGTCCATCGATCAGGTCGGCGAACACGGTTTCGATGATCGCGTGGCGGCGGTGGGTGATGTCGGCCGCAACGGTGGGTTCGTCGGTGTCGGTGAAGAACGGGTGATACCGCCACACCGGAAACAGCGCATCAGGAAAGCGGGCATCTTTGACCCGACGCACGATCAACCGGGCGGTCATCGGGTTGTCGGTGGAGGTGAAGGCGGTGTAGGTGGTCTCGGCGACTTCGGCATCGGAGATCCAGGCTCCCGTGTCGGGATCACGGACCGCTCCGGGGTATTCCACTGCAATCCAGGCGCTCTCGTCGATGGACTCGATGGCTGCAGCGACGGCGCGGGTCTTGGTCAGCACCAACGAGAACTGGGCACCGGCGCGGCGGCAGGCTGTGGCCACGGTGCTGTTGCCGTAGGCCGAATCGCCGCGCACCACAATCTGGCCGGTGACCCCGGCGGTGCGGGCGGTGGCGACGGCTTGGGCGATCATCCGGGCCGCACCCTTGCCGGAGTTGGCCTTCCCGGCTCGCAACCGGGCGCCGGTGATCACCGGCGCACTCGTGGCGGTGCTGATCGTGGTGACCAACGGCGACAGGCCCTTGCGCAGGATCTGCTTGCCCGCGATTTTGGTGTGTCCGTAGGAAGCACCTTGTTTGGCGTGGCCATAGACCGGACGCAGCAGTGAGTCGATGTCGAGGAACGCGCGCTCGTCGGCGCCAGGCAACAGATCGACCCGCGCGCAGAGTCCGGCCAGGTGCTCGCGCAAAACCGATTCGAGCTGGCGGGCGTGTCCGAAAGTAAACTCGCGCAACAAAGTTCCGATGGTCGAGGGTGCATACACGCCGCCGAACAGTGTCTTCATCCCACCTGCCCGCACCAGGTCGAGATCGTCAATGCAGTCCGCACCGGCACACATGCCCGCGATGACTGTGCTCAGCTTCGGTGCCGGGTTGGCCGCCCCGGACTTGATCCTCGGCTCGGCAATGACCACCTTGTCACGTAATAGCTGCGGCAAGGCAGTCTGGGCCGCCAGGGTCATCACCGGGACCAATCCAGCACAGGACACGAGATGGTCATCATCGAAGACCGCCGACGACACAGCGAAACTATGGGACACTTTCACCGGAAGTGCCTTTCTGACCTGGACTGATTAGTGCGTCGAGAACACCAATCTTCCCAGTTCAAAGGGCACTTTCCTCATTCCGACACCCTGCGACCAGCCGATACATCGGTGGATCGAGGCTTAGGCGAAGAAGCCGGGTTGCCCGTCGACCTGCGCGCCAGTGATCTCCACCCGCACCTCCAACCTGATTACGTGGCGGTCTTCATGCCCGCGGGTAGCCCTGGCGCACGCCGGATTAAGTTGACGCCGCCTTGAGCGGACCTCCGGGTAAATACATACATGTTAACTTACATACATGTTTCCTTACATGTAAGTGCACATGTAGACATGTAAGTAGTAAGATCGCAGCCATGAATGTTTCCGCCGCTGGGCAGTGTGAAATCGTGGCAGTGGCGCTGCAAAAGGGAGGCGTGGGAAAGACCACAACCACGATCAACCTGGGTGCCAGCCTCGCCGCGATGGGGTTCCGCGTTCTCCTGATCGACATGGATCAGCAGGCCCACAGCACCAAAGGCCTCGGCGTCGACCTCGGCGCCGACGATGCCTCGATGTACGAGGTGCTGCACCCGGACAGGGCAATGCGGGTTCCGCTGCCAACTGTCATCAGGCCGAGCGAGTTCGGCATCGACGTCGCGCCCGGCCATCTCGCGCTCAAGGAGCTGGAGCGCACAGGGCTCGGTTCAGGCGGTCAGCTGCGGCTAGCCCGCCAGCTCGACGACCTCGAGGGCTATGACTTCGTGCTGATGGACTGCCCGCCGGCCTTAGGGGAGTTGACGACGGCGGCACTGGCGGCTGCCGATTACGTCTTGGCGGTCCTCAAGGCCGGCCCCGACGAAATCGACGGCCTGGTCGAGTTGGGCAACGCCGTTCTCGATGTCCAAGAGACGCTCAACCCTGACGTGGAAATCCGTTACGTGCTGCTAGCTGACTTCGACGGCAACCCGAAGGCCAGCAAGGACGTGCGCAGGCAGTTACGCACCGATTGGGGGGAGTGGTCCGCAGGCGGGGCGTACCTGGGTGAAATCCCGCATACCGTGCGGGTGGTGGAGGCCAAGGGGAAGCGCATCCCGGTCCAGGTGCATGCCCCCACCTGTACGGCAGCAGTGGCATACCGAGAAATCGCCGAACGGATCGTGGCGAGGCGGCAAGCAGCATGAACGCCGCATCGAAACCCAGTGGCTTGGAGGTGGGCTCCACCAGGCCCTTGTCTCGCGCAGAGCGCCGGGCACAGGCCGCCCGGGTCCAACCCGAACAAACCCCTGCGGCACCGGCAGCAGAGGCCACATCGCCGCAACCGGACGATGAAAATCCGCCTCCCCGACCCGCGTCGGCGGCACCGACACCGAACCAGGACCAGGAGTCGGCAGAGCTGGCAGTGCGGTTGAAGCCCCGGCAACGCAAGGCGAAGAACCCGTTCGCGACGCAGCTGCACTCAGGGACGTTGGCGCGACTGGAATGGATCAAAGCGCGCGGATACGTCATCACCGACACCGTGGACGATGCGATCAACACCTACCTGGACGGTGCGGGCATCCCCAGGCCAGACCACAACGACCGCATGCCGTGATCAGGTGAGGTGTCAGGACCCTTCATCAGCCCGTAATTGCGGTGAACGTGCTGGTAGCAGCTGTTCACCCCTAGGGACTGCACGGTAGGTAACTACCGTTTCTGCCCATGCACATCTACGTCGATGAGACCAAGCAGCGCGACTACCTGCTCGTGGCCAGCGTCCACGTCTCGACGGATCTCACTGGACTGCGCCAGATGGTGCGTGGGCTACTCCTGCCTGGGCAGCGCTACCTGCACATGAAGGATGAGAAAGACGGCCGCAAACGCACCATCGCTCAGGCCTTCGTCGATGCCGGCGTGCAAGCCACTGTCTACCGCGCCGGTCCTCAACACCGTAACGAACGCCAACGACGGTCAGCATGTCTACAAGCCCTCGTTGACGACCACGCCGGGCTGGGCGAGGCGCACATCATCCTCGACGAGGACGAAACGATGGTGAAGTTCGACAACCAGAAACTCATCGAATACACCCGTGCCGCCGGCTGTCGAGACACCTTGCGCTACGAGCACCAACGCTCCCACGTCGAGGCCCTGCTCGCCGTCCCTGACGCGATCGCCTGGTGCTGGGCGAAAGGCGGGCCCTGGCGCACTCTGATCGCTCCAGCGGTCACGGCCATCCGCGACGTCTGACCAGGCCCGAGAAAGCGCAAAGCCCGAGCGCCACGGTCGTCCGGCCGGGTCTCGGGCTTACTTCCTGAAGCTCAACGCAACAGGCACCACGAATAATACGGGCACAAACGTCCGTCTGACAACAATCAGCGCTTTTGAAGCAGTCGCGTCCCAAAGCGCAATTTGAACCAGTCGCCACAAAAACAGCCATTTTGGCCCACCCGAAACGAACAAACCGGCCCGAGTCGGTGCCGTTCAACGCTGTTCTAGAAACAGGCCGGGCACCCTAGGCGTGTCGCGCGTTTCCAAAACGGGTTTCGATGCGAGGGTGTGCAGTATGGCTCGCCCAAGCAAAGGTGACCGTGCAGCTCACATGGTCAAAACCCATCCGGCCGTCACCCAGCGCCTCGTCGAGAAAGCCGCCGCCGCGGGCTCCTCTTCGGCGACGCAGTATGTCGCGGACGTACTCGCCCTGTATGCCGGGCTGCCTCAGCATGTCCGCGAACTCACCAGCTCCTCAGCGCTAACCGTCCCGCGCGCGCTCCAGGCGCTTCGTGGCGATGTCTACGGGCGAATCATGGTCCGCCCGCATCGCGAGGTTTCTGAACGCCTCACAGCACAAGCACCCGGTCACAAAGTGCCGCCGCACATTGCCGACATCCTCTCCGTACACGTCGGGCTGCCCGAATACGCCCGCACCCTCGACCACGGCGAGGAGGTCTTGCCGCTGGCGATGTGACGACACCAGCGCCAGGCCTCAAATTTTGGCGACGACAAGGCCTTGGCAAATGTGACATCTGAATAGCCGGTGTGCGGACTACCCCGCTGACATGACGAAGGCCTCGCCGTAGCGAGGCCCTGTCGAGGTTTTGAAGCGAGTTAGCAGCTCGGTTCTGGGTCCGCACCCATCTCCCCGAAGGGACTGTCTTTGCCGGACAGCTCTCACGGTAGCGCACGCCTCGAAGCTGCACCAGATTCGCCGCGCGATCGGTGCGCAAACCGTGACCTCTCCATTGCCCGATCACGTCGGGCGAGCCGTGCGTGGCCCACGTCGCTCGGCGCATCTGTAGCTCCTACCGCTCCCAGCCCGCACGTAGTGCGCGCACTGGCCAACGAGCGACGCCGCGAATGGGTGCAGCGCGCCGGGGCGTGCGCACCGCGTGCACCGATGTGGACTAGTCGCGCCGGTTGGCTTGACGGTCTGCGCAACTGGGCGCACTCAGCGGCCTTGGGCCAGCTGTGCGCCGAGGAACGGGTGTCGATCACCGCGGCCACGCTGTTGTCGATCGCTGCGGTGATGGCCGAGCACGCCGATCACGCTACTGGCCGCCACGTCGCCGTCACACGGGCGACGATCGCGTCCCGGGTGGGTTGTGACGTACGCACGGTGACTGCTGCCTGGCGCGTCCTACGGGTGTCCCAGTGGGCCGTGGAGGCGCAACGTGGCCACGGCTCACCAGGCACCCCCAGCATCGGCCGGCGACCCTCGGTGTACCACCTGGTGCCGCGCCGCGATCCCCGTCCTGTCACGCGCCCAGTTGTGCATGATTTCCACCTACCGCCGTCAGGCGGCGTTGGTTCTTTTTCTCCCGTAGGGAGTTACTCACCAAGCGGGCGCGCAAGCGCACCCGCCCACAGAATTTCCGACAACACACACCGGCAAGCCCGGCCGTGGCATGATCGCTCAAGCGGCCGCTACCGCCCGTGCTGCCGGGGTCACCGGGCAGATCCTGGTGCGTGGCGATTCGGCCTACGGCAATAGCACCGTG
>NZ_JBEZJS010000018.1:0-16323 GCF_040704635.1 Mycobacterium sp. NPDC049093
CTTGTTCGATGTCATGTCGTCGTCGATTCTTCCTGCCCGAACACTCGGGCAACAGAGTCCCACAACGACTGGACCACTACAGGGGGCTCACCTCAAGTGGGGCAAAGGCACTCGATTGGAGCAGCGCATGGATCGCTTCTTCGATCGTCTCAGCGACATGTTCGACCGGTAGCGGAGGGGACAGGAAACTCGGTCGCGACGTGTCGGGCCTGCCCGCTACCGTCCGCGGGTGGACTTCTTCACCGCCGATCTGCACCTCGCGCATCCGAAGCTGGCGGGCTTGCGCGGGTTCGACACCGTGGCCGCGCACGATGCCGCGGTGATGGCGCCGCTGTACCGGCTCGATCCGACACAGGACACGCTGTGGGTGCTCGGTGACGTTTGTGCCGGCGGTGTGGCGTCCATGGAATCGGCTCTGGCGCAGCTGAGCACGCTGCGGGTACCGATGCACCTCGTGACCGGCAATCACGATCCGGTGCATCCGATGTACCGGGGCGCACAGAAGCATTTCGCCGCCTACGCCGCGGTGTTCGCGAGCGTGCAGCAGGTGGCGCGGACGAAGGTGGGTGGAGAGGGCGTGATGCTCAGCCACTTCCCGTACGTCGACGTTCTGGACAGGTTGTCGCGCAAGAACTTCGATCAGTACCAGTTGCCGAACCTGGGGATGTGGTTGATCCACGGACACACCCACTCCGATGAGCCACGGTCGGGAAAGCGGTCGATCTGCGTGTCGCTGGAGGCGTGGGATCGGCGGCCGGCATCGGCTGAGGAGATCGCCGTGGAGATGCAGCGCTGACGCCGAGTCTGCGTTAGCTGGGTGTCACGATCTCGCCGCGCGGCGGCAGCTGGGCGTCTTGGAGCGCCTGGTCGACTTGCGCGAGCAACTCGCTCTCGCTGAGGCCCTCGACCTCCTCGTCGTGGAGGTAGCCGGCATCAAGGGCGCTGCCGTCGGGGTATTCGAGGTAGATCAAGACCGAGCCGTCGTCGAGTTCGTCCAAGACGTAGGTCGTGCCGGCGTACTCCGGGTCGTCGCTGACGACCGCATACGTGGCTCGCGCGGAATCTGGCATATCGAGAAGTCTGCCCCACTCCGACTGCTGCTCCACGCGGAAATTTCCGACGATTTCATGCCTGTGGAGTAGCGTTCCTGCTCATGCGCACAACCTCGGCCGGCGGTCTCAGGAGACCGCGGTAGCCCTGCCCCGCAGTGGATCTGCGGACTCGGTGGGGCTGCCCCAGTTCCGAGGATCCGCATGTCTCGTACCGACGCTCACGCTCCCTTCGCCGTCCGCCTGCTTCGGGGTGAAGTAGCCCATCACCCAGTGCACCTCTGCGGTGGTGATCCGGCGCTCTGCTCCCTTCCCGATCTGGAAGCCGGCTGGACCACCGGTCCCGGCCCTTGCCGATGGGAGTGGACCTTCACCGGCCACAAATGGTGCTCGTGCTGGATGTGCCACTGGCGCAGTGGTCGTCAGCCTCGCCGGTCGGGACGGGGCGCCCGTCGGAGTCGACTGCGTGGAGTTGCCCGCTCGTGGAACGGCGGAGACGAGGAGGCGGCACTCGGGATGTGACCGCCGCAGTTCACCGGTGTTCGAGGACGCTGTCGAAGAGCGCGTCCTCCAGGTTTTCTGGATCGAGCGTGGTGTGCCGGAACCGCAACGTCTGCCCGATCTCCGGGCGACGGGTCTTACCACCCAAGGTGCAGTGCCTCCGGATGGTCTGGCCACCTTCCACCTCGGCGGACACGGTGAGCCGGTAGTAGTACGAGTCGTCGTCAGAGTTGCGCACCTTGGCGATCTCCGTGATCCCTCCTTCGGAGACATGCGCTTTCGTGAACGACGCGCGGTACCGCTTGTGGCTGCAGAAGATGGCACCGATGATGCCCGCGGGGATTATTCCGAAGACCGACGCCAGGCCCAGGCCCTGCAGCCAACCGAGTTCACGGGGGCCGGTGACATCAAAGAAGATCGGGAGGAAGGCGCAGAGCACCCCGATCCCCGCCAGAACCAGACAGGCGATCGCGCCGACGCCCCACCAGCGGTAGGCCCGGCCGGGCGGCGTCGACGGGTGCTCGTGAACGCTCACAACCTGCTCACCGCCATCCGGCCCTCCTCGCTGCTGCCTCCGAAACCACCATATCCAGCGATCGGACATTAGAGGTTCAGCTGCTGGACACGCGACGCTCCGGGGTATTTCAGTCGGGGAGGCCGGGGGGAGTCACTTCTCGCGGGCTTGCTCCGCATGCAGCGCCTTCAGGCGCCGCTGCTCGGCCAGCACGTTCTGGTAGCTCTCGCGTTCCGCGACGAGCCACTCCGGCTTCTCCTCGAGTAGTTGATCGATCTGCTCGGTGGTGAGTGCATCTCCGACACCGCCACGCGCGAGACCGGCGATCGAAATACCGAGCTTGGCCGCGACGAGGTTCTTCGGGTGCGGCCCGTTCTTGCGCAGGTCCTTGAGCCACTGCGGAGGGTCCTCCTGCAGCGCGGCCAGCTCGGCGCGGGTGATCGCGTTCTCCTGGAAATCGGCAGGGGTGGCCGGCAGATACACGTCCAGTTTCTTCGCCGCCGTGGCGGGTTTCATGGACTGCGCGTTCGGCCTGCTCATGCAATGAGCGTATCGGTAACCTGAGGCGGTGACCTCGCAGTCCCTGACCCTCGGGTATGTCCCCGGCGGGACGCCCGCGAAGTGGGCGCGGATCTGGGCGGAGCGCCACCCGGGGGTTCCGCTGCAGTTGTGTGCCCTCACCGCGGCAGACGCGGCCTCTGCGGTGCGGGACGGCACCGTCGACGTCGCGTTGCTCCGGCTGCCGGGCGACACGTCGGGGCTTGCCCTCATTCCCCTCTACGAAGAGACGACGGTGGCGGTGGTGCCGACCGATCACCTTCTGACCGCCGCCGATGAGATCACCGCTGCCGACCTCGACGGCGAGGCGACGTTGTTGCCACTCGACGACGTCCTCGGGTGGGAAGGAGCCCCGGGTGTTCCGGCTGATCACCGACCCGAGACCACCAAGGATGCGATAGAACTCGTCGCCGCCGGGATGGGAGCACTCATCGTTCCGCAGTCCCTGGCGCGCCTGTACCACCGCAAGGACCTCACGTACCGGCCGATCGCGGACGCGCCCAGTTGCCCTGTGGCGCTGGGTTTCCCGGAAGGTCCGCAACCGGAACTGGTTGAGGAGTTCATCGGGATCGTGCGGGGCCGCAAACCCAGCTCGTCGCGGGGGCAATCCCAGCCGGCGCCAAAACGCACCGCCCGGGAGAAGACCCTCGCCAAGCAGGCCGCCCGCGCCGCTGCGGGCAAGGTCGCCCGCAAGCCGGACTCGGCCAAGCGCGGCCGACGCTGACGGGGTGGGAATTGCGAGCCGGCGCACACGGTTCGTGCACATATGACAACTAACGGTGACGTTGCGTCGTTCGGTCCCAACGCGCCCGGATACGTCTGGAAGTCGACGGCTGAGGTCGAACCGATCGAAGTCTTTCCCGGAATCACCGTCCAACCGCTCTGGAAGGGGGCCAACGGCGCCAAGGCGGCCGTCACCACCATCGCGCCGGGAGCGGTCTGGGCGGGCGAAGATCTGCATGACCCCGGTCCCGAAGAGGTCTACGTGGTCTCCGGAGTGTTCAACGACGGCGTCAACGACTACGCCGCGGGCACATTCCTGCACGCCCCGGCCGGGTCGTGGCATGTACCGCAATCCGCCGAGGGTTGTGTGCTGTTCCTGTTCTATCCAGAAGGTTAGAGATCGGTAGAGCGTGGCCGTGCGCCGCGGCCGTACGTGATGTCGGCGCGCTCGGGGTCCCATTGATTGCGGAAGACGACATCGGACAGGGGCCGACGCCGAACCGGCCCATGCTTGCCTCGTGGCCAGCCCACCACGATGTGTCCGGCGAGGAACCACTCGTCGGGGATGCCGATCGATTCGCGCAAGACCTTGTCGCCGTCGTAGGAGGCCCAGCTGGTGATGCATGCGCCCAATCCCTGGGCACGTGCTGCGAGGTAGAAGTTCTGCATGGCGGGGTAGATCGAGCCGCCCTGTAAGAACTCCGACGAGAACTCGTTCTTAAAGGCCGCGAACAACACCGAGGTGTATTCACCGGCTCGATCGTGCAACTCGTAGGTGGCGCGGTTGTTTCGCGCCGCTCGGCTCTGATCGTCCTCGGTGGGTCGGGACATGCCGTAGATCGATTCGATTGACTGCAAAGCGATCTGGGCTGCTTCGGCCACCGCGGCGCGCTGTTCGGGTGCATCGAGGATGATAAAACGCCATAACTGGGCGTTGGCGCCGTTGGGCGCCCACGTGGCGGCCCGCAGACAGCGGTTGAGCGTCTCATCGTCGACAGGCTCGTCGGTGAATCGTCGAATCGATCGGGCGGTGGACAGCGCTTCCCAGACATTGTCGGTCGGATCAGGCACCCAATTGGTGTACTTGATCCGGCCGACGAATGTCGAGACCTTCTCTGCCGGCGGACGTGCGGCTAGGTGTGCTGCGGGCTCTGCGCCTTCTTGTACAGCGACTTGAGCAGCAGGTCACGGAAGGTGTGGTTGTCCAACGCCTTCAGGCCCGCACCGGCGACCGCAGGCATCCCGGCTAGCTTGTTGAAGAAGCGGCCACGGCGGTACTCGCGCCCCCACTTCGCGCGCATCCGCTGCTCATAGTTCGTGAAGTCGTCGGGCCCGCCGTTGGTGAGCGCGGCGATCGCGCACTCGCCTGCGGTCAGACCGGACTCGAGGGCCTTGGAGATACCGGCACCGGACACCGGCTTGCCGGCGCCCAGCGAGTCCCCGACGAACAGCACGCCCGGACGCCACGGCGGCCACGCGGTGAAGCCCATGGGCAATCGCCAGGCCCGCACACTCTTGTTCTTCTTGAGTTCCTCGATCGGCGGCAGTTCCCATTCGGCGGGCAGGGTCCGCAGGAAGTCGCCGAGGAACTGGGTGGCGTTGATCGACTGCCAGTTCTTGTAGCTGTTCACATAACCCAGGCCGATGTTGAACCGGCCGCCGCCCATCGGGAAGACCCAGCCGTAGCCGGGCAGCTGATCACCTTGGAACAACAGCTTGAGGTAGATCTCGAACGCGTCGGAGTCGGGACGGTTGGCGTGCATCTCCGACCGGATCGCGATGGCCGAGTAGCCGTTGTACTCCGAGTCGATCTTCAGGGCCCGCTTGATGGGGGAGTAGGCACCGTCGGCCGCGATCACTGCATCGCCGTAGACCTTCTCACCGCTCTTGAGCACCACGCCGACCACGCGGCCCTTGGCGTCGAATTCGGGCCCGGAAACCTCGGCGCCCTGGCGGACCTCGGCGCCCGTCGACTCGGCGTGCTTGAGAAGCAGCGTGTCGAGTTCGGTGCGGCTCACCGTGTGGCCGTGGTCGGGCATGCCAGGGCGGCGCGGGAAGGACAGTTCCCACTCGCTGGGGCTGAATACGGTCACCTTGTTGACCCGATGGAATTTGGCCACCTCGTCGGCCAGACCCATCTTCTGCAGATAGCTCACCGCCCGGGCAGTGAGCCCATCGCCACACGGCTTGTCGCGGGGGAACTCCGCTTTGTCGAGGACCAGCACCTTCGCGCCGGTCTGAGCGGCCTGCCACGCCGCGGCCGACCCTGATGGGCCGCCACCTGCTATGACCAGGTCGTATCGCTGCGTCATGAGCCTCGTCTCATCGGTTGACTGTGGCTGCGATAGTACCCAAGCCGGCTGTCGGTGGCGTGACGGGCGAACGCCCGGGTCAAACGGCAAAACCGCGTGTTGTAGGGCGGTCTGGGCAGGTCAGCGCTATCAGGACAGGTACAGTGATCGCGTGCGGCGAACGTCGAGATCACATTCCAGCGATGGCCCGGGCGTCAAGGTTGACGCCCGTAGCGAGCGCTGGCGTGAGCACCGTAAGAAGGTGCGGTCGGAGATCGTCGACGCCTCGTTCCGGGCGATCGACCGGTTGGGACCTGAGGTCAGCCTGCGGGAGATCGCCGAAGAGGCCGGCACTGCCAAGCCCAAGATCTACCGTCATTTCGCCGACAAATCGGATCTGTTCCAGGCCATCGGCGAGCGACTGCGCGACATGCTGTGGTCAGCGATCTTCCCGGCAATCAACCTCGGTGCCGACCCGGCCCGCGAGGTTATCCGGCGCAGCGTCGAGCAGTACGTGTTGCTGGTCGACGAGCACCCCAATGTGTTGCGGTTCCTGATCCAGGGCCGGTTCGCCGAACAGAGCGAATCGACCATGCGCGCACTCAACGAGGGCCGCGGCATCACCCTGGCGATGGCCGACATGTTCTCCAACGAACTGCGCGAGATGGAGCTGGACGGGGCCGCGATCGAACTGGCGGCATTCGCCACGTTCGGTGCGTGCGCGTCGGCCACGGACTGGTGGCTGGGCACCGATGAGGACAGCCCGCGCCGGATGCCGGCCGAGGAGTTCGTCAACCACCTGACCACCATCATGGTCGGTTCCATCAACGGCACCTGCGAATTGCTCGGCATCTGGATCGACCCGGACCTGCCGCTGCATGAAGGTGTGCAGCGTCGCCAGCACGCCAGCTGATCGCCTCGTTGACAGCTGACTCCCACGTCCGGAGACTGGGAAATATCCGGTACCGCCGTTCCCAGAAAAGGACCTGAGCTATGACGGCTGCCCAACCCTCACAGGGTCAGCAACCCATCCACACCCGCGCCCTGATCATCGGCAGCGGGTTCTCGGGCATGGGGATGGCGATCGAACTGCAACGCCGAGGCGTCGACTTCCTCGTCCTGGAGAAGGCCGACGAGTTCGGTGGGACATGGCGCGACAACACCTACCCCGGGTGTGCGTGCGACATCCCGTCGCACATGTACTCGTTCTCCTTCGAGCCGAAGGCGGACTGGAGCCACATGTGGTCCTTCCAGCCCGAGATTCAGGAGTACCTGCTGGGCGTGGCCAACAAGTACGGGCTGCGCCGCTACACCCGGTTCAACACCCATGTGGACCGCGCGCACTGGGACGAAGAGGAACTGCGCTGGCACGTGTTCAGCGACACCGGCCAGGAGTTCGTCTCCCAGTTCCTGGTGTCCGGGGCCGGCGGCCTGCACATCCCGCAGATCCCCGACATCGAGGGGCGCGAGGATTTCGCCGGAGCGGCTTTCCATTCCGCGGAGTGGGACCACAGCGTCGACCTCACCGGCAAGCGGGTCGCAGTGATCGGCACCGGCGCCAGCGCCATCCAGATCGTGCCCGAGATCGTCAACGACGTCGCCGAGCTGCACCTCTACCAGCGCACCCCGGCGTGGGTGATGCCGCGGGTGAACAACAAGTTCCCGCAATGGATTCGGCGCGTGTTCAGCTATGTTCCCGGCACCCGTGCGGCCATGCGTGCCGCCATCTACTGGATCCACGAGGGCGTCGGCTTCGCCATGACTCAGCAACCACGGCTGCTCAAGATCGGCGAGGCGATGGGCCGCTACAACATCAACCGCAGCATCAAGGACCCGGAACTGCGCCGCAAGCTCACCCCGAGCTACCGCGCCGGGTGTAAGCGAATCCTCAACTCCGACAAGTACTACCGAGGGATCGCCAACCCCAAGGCCCAGGTGATCACCGAGGCGATCACTCGGATGACGCCGACCGGCATCGTCACCGCCGACGGCGTCGAGCATCCGGCGGATGTGGTCGTGTGGGCCACCGGCTTCCACGTCACCGATTCCTACACCTACGTCGACATCAAGGGCGCCGGCGGTGAGGATCTGGTGGACCGTTGGAACCGCGAGGGGATGTCAGCCCACCGCGGCATCGCGGTGTCCGGTATGCCGAACCTGTTCTTCCTGCTCGGGCCGAACACCGCACTGGGCCACAACTCGGTGGTGTTCATGATCGAGTCGCAGATCCGCTACGTCGGCCAGGCGATCGCCGCCGTCGACCACGCCGGGGCCGCCGCGCTGTCGCCCAGCCCGCGCGCCCAGGCGGAGTTCAATGCCGAGCTGCAGCGCGATCTGGCCGACACCGTGTTCAATACCGGAGGTTGCCGGAGCTGGTACATGGACGCTCACGGAGTCAATCGGACCCTGTGGAGCGGCATGACCTGGCAGTACTGGCTGGCAACGCGCAAGCTGGACCCGGCGGAGTTCGATTTCATCCACGAGGCGCGCGACACGAAGACACAAGGTGTTGCGGTCACCGCGGGTAGCTGACCCCAGGGGTAGTGTCGTGGGTGCCGTCCGGCAAACAAAACAACCTGGTGAAATGGGGTTCTGGTGAGCGAAGGCATGAAGCTGATCGACCGTGTCTCAGCGATCAACTGGAACCGTCTCCAGGATGAGAAGGACGCCGAAGTCTGGGATCGGCTCACCGGTAATTTCTGGTTGCCGGAGAAGGTGCCGGTGTCCAACGACATCCCGTCCTGGGGCACCCTCACCGCGCACGAGAAGCAGCTCACCATGCGGGTGTTCACCGGCCTGACGCTGCTGGACACCATCCAGGGCACCGTCGGCGCCGTCAGCTTGATCCCCGATGCGCTGACACCGCACGAGGAAGCCGTCTACACCAACATCGCCTTCATGGAGTCGGTGCACGCCCGCAGCTACTCCAACATCTTCTCCACGTTGTGCTCGACGGCCGAGATCGACGACGCGTTCCGCTGGTCGGAGGAAAACCCGAACCTGCAGCGCAAGGCCGAGATCGTCATGCAGTACTACAAGGGTGACGAACCGCTGAAGCGCAAGGTGGCTTCCACGCTGCTGGAGAGCTTCCTGTTCTACTCGGGCTTCTACCTGCCGATGTACTGGTCGAGCCGGGCCAAGCTGACCAACACCGCCGACATGATCCGGCTGATCATCCGCGACGAGGCCGTGCACGGCTACTACATCGGCTACAAGTACCAGCGCGGGCTGGCTCTGCTGGACGAGGAAAAGCGTACGGAGCTCAAGGATTACACCTACGAGCTGCTCTTCGAGCTCTACGACAACGAGGTCGAATACACCCAGGATCTCTATGACGAGGTCGGGCTGACCGAGGACGTCAAGAAGTTCCTGCGCTACAACGCCAACAAGGCGCTGATGAACCTCGGCTACGAGGCACTGTTCCCCAAGGACGAGACCGACGTGAACCCGGCGATCCTGTCCGCGCTGTCACCGAACGCCGACGAGAACCACGACTTCTTCTCGGGCTCCGGCTCCTCGTATGTGATCGGCAAGGCCGTCAACACCGAAGATGAGGACTGGGACTTCTAAAGCCACTGATCAGGGCGGTATTATCGGCTGAGGGCCACGGCCCCCGGTACGTGAAGCTGGGCCGCTCTGTCCGGTACCGCTGGGCTGTCCTACAAATGGATCGACGAGAACCGGCAGACCGGTGGCGTCCCGTGATCGGGCACCCCAACACTTCCCAGAAGGTGCCGAGATCTCCGACGGCGCGCAGGACTTCGACGAGGCCGTCGTGAAGACGGTCAAGGTCGCGCCGCTCGGCAAGTATTCGTTTGAGACCCTGCAGCCGACCGAAGCGCTACCCGCAGTCTGCTGGGCGTGCCGGTAACCGTCTCCTCGGCCATGCACCGGCGGCATCCTGGTGATCGACCGGTCGGCCATCGTGGCCGCAGTCGGTGCAGTCTGGCCGGCCCGGCTTATGTGGTGCGGTGTTGCTGCCCTGAGACGTGGTCGCTGCGCACTGCAACACTGCGCGCCCGCAAACGGTGGGTCTGGTTGACGATAAAGGGTTTTCGCCAGGCCCACCGCCACACCACATCTCCGTCCCCAATGGGAGAGGGTCCCCGTAGCCCCGCCCCGTCCCGGTCATGGCCTACATAGCGCCTGCCCGCCTGTAGGAATTTCAGGCCCCACGGGTAAAACAGCCGTTCACCAGCGCGCGCCCCGCAATACGAGGGGTCTAGAGGCACCCGCACGGGGCCTTAATGGTGCTCGCGATGGCCCTTGACGGTTCGCCCTTAGCTGAGATTCGCAACAAGCTCACAGAACCGCTCGCCTGCAGGTAGGTTGCCTAGCGCGGGGATTAGCTGCTGCCGAGGGGGTTGGATGTCATTCCTACAAACTGTTCGGCGCGGGTTGGTTGCAATGCTCGCATTGCTCGCCTGCTCGCTGGTGTTCTCCGCTCCAGCTTCAGCGGACGAACGCTGCACCAACCAGATCGACTACGCGGGCGATCCCAGATCCAACGCCGAGATCAACGGCATTGGCGCTTCGACGGGTCATTGTCCCGCGCCGATCAATGAGAGCACGGGCACCAATGGCAAGTTCACCAGCATCCAGCAGTTCGGCGACGCCTACTCAGGTGCTGTCTGCAATGAGCTGGCCGCAGACCCGCAGCGGCACACGATCTGGGCCATGGTGTCGGTGTGGATGACGCAGACCAACCTCAATTACGGCCAACTGCAAAAGGGCATCGGCTACGCCATCGCCAACTACTGCCCCCAATACAACGGCATCTACCAGTCGTATCGGAGTTACTACCCATGACAGTCAGCCTTCGCTGCACCCTGCTCGCCGTTGGTGGCGCTCTCGCGACTTCCCTCGTAGTGCTGGCCCCGTCAGCAGCCGCCCTGCCGCCGGGCTGCGACTGGAACACCGATGCGGGCACCCAGGCGTGCATGGGCGGTGGCCCCTTTGACGCGGGCAAGAACGGCAATGGCGACACCTACGGGCCGTCAGGTGAAGCTGGATTTATATACGACACCAAGCTGGTGTTGCCTTCAGTTCGAAAACTCAGCGATGCGCACCTTCTCAAGATCGGCCATCAGGTCTGCGAAAATCGCCGACGCGGTCATTCAGAGGACGCCGTGAAGGAAGCTTTCGCAGCCGCCTTCAAGAAGATTGGCCTCGACCCGTCTGATGCCGGGTACATGGTGATCGACGCCGAGATGTACCTCTGCCCGAACCTGTAGCGTGCGCGGGACTGAGAGCCTCCAGCACCCCTACGGCGGCACAACATATGACAGCGACCCCAACCAGAGCACCGGCCACGAACCACACCAGCAGGGACACGTCTGCCTCCTCACCGAGGCCGGTCAGTGGGCCTCTACAAGTGAGTAAGAATCGCGGCGTGGATCACAGGCTGTGTCGGACCGCCGCTTTAGCATCGGCCTCGTGGACGTCGCCATGCTGCAACGCACCATTCCCACCGTGGTCTTGGCCGGAGGTTCGCTTTGGGCTGCCGTGCACTATGGGCGCAGGTCGGTCCATGAGGCCAAGAGCGCCAACCCTTTTGGCCCGTGAGGCTCACACTCCGGCCGGTGAGCGGTCACTCGCAAGTGGCAGGGAGGCAGGCAGACGTGTGACAACGCTGGCTTGTTCTACTTGATGAACGTCGGTGAAGATCCGGCCCACGACGTATCGGCAGGCAAGAGTTTCTGCAGGTAATCGCTATATTCGATCCCCCGACCAGGTGGCTGCGCAGAACCACGACTTCTTCTCGGGCTCCGGTTCCTCGTATGTGATCGGCAAGGCAGTCAACACTGAAGACGAGGACTGGGACTTCTAGCTAGTTGGCGTACGGGTTGCGGCCCTCGCCGGTGTTGAGCAGCAGTGGGTTGTTCACGTCGAGGACATAGCTGCCGCCGGGGCTAAGAACGAACCCGGCCCCGTCAAAGGAGTTGCTGCACACCGTCACCGTGCCGTCGGTCCCGCAGGTCACGTTGCGGAAGCTGATGCGCGATCCGGGCAGCAACCGGTTGGGCAACCCGTCGAACACGAACAGCGGCCGGTTGTCGTTCATGAACGTCGGTGGTCCCTGTTGTGCGCCGGTCACCGCGTTGGCCCCGTCCGGTGCTGCGGGCAGGGGGCCGCTGCAGCCGTATTTGCCTGATCCGCGGCCGATCGCGCACGCGATGTCGCCGGGTACCGCGAAGGCGTAGTACTCGCCGTTGTGCATCGCGAAGTCTGACGGCTTCACCGGCGTCAGCGCGTTGAGATTGAGTGGCGGCGGGGGAGGAGGCGGCGGTGGATCTGCTGCGGCCACCCCAGGGACGCTGAGGCCGGCGCCGATTGCAGCGCTTACCAGGGCCACCAGCATTCTCATGCTCATCAGGTCACCTTAAGTCGTCGCGTCCTGGCATGCAGTTCCGTCCGACGTATCACTCCCGGCAGGATGTGTGAACCCAGTCGCCTGCTCCAATTGACCCACCCATCCTGCGGCCGGGTCAGGACGTCGACTGCGTGGTCCTCGCCAATCCAGACCGCGCACTGCAGCTTGCTGGCGCGAGATCCAAGTCGCTGAGATAACCCGCGAAACCTTCGATAACGTGGGGCTGCAACCGGATATGGTGCTGAGATGACTGCGGCAATGCCACCTGGGTGGTACGACGATCCGGATGGTTCGCCTGGCTCACAACGTCGTTGGGACGGCCAGAACTGGACGTCCGAGTGCCGAAGGAAGACCACCAACGTTCCGCCGTATGCGCCGCCACCCGCCCAGATGTCGTATCCGCCTCTGCCGCAGGAGCAGCCGCAGTATGCGCAACCTGTCGGGCAGCCACAATATTCGCAACACTATCCGCCACCGCCACCGGACCAATATGGGAATGTGGCATCACCGTCCAACCTCTTCTCGATCATTGCCTTTGTGTGCGCGGGTGTTTCAGTGCTCTTCTGCCCGATCTTGTTCGGGCCTGCCGGCCTTATCCTCGGAGCCGTCGGCCTGACGAAGAAGGAACGCTTTGCGCCGATCGCCATCGCCGCGTCCGCCGGCTGCATGATCGCCGGAATGGTGCTCGGAGTGGCTGTATGGAGTTCCTAGTCGGACGTTAGATGGGCGGCTGCGCGAGGCCGTGGCGTCCGCCGGGCTGTTTCGGCAGGTGGCGGTGGTCCCACCTGACGCCCACTCAGCATCCCTCCAGTGAGCTGACAGCTGGCGCTGATATCAAGAGAGCTGATGCACCAGCTCATTGCGCAGATCTCGCTGATCCACGGCTGGTTCCCGGTTGTCGTTCAGCTGATCGCTGCGCTGCTGCTGGGAGCCGCCGTGGGCTGGCGCACGCCGCGATGGCGCACCCGGTTGTTGCCCGCACTGGTGCTCGCGGCGGCAGTGCTGGCGGGTCTGACGTATTGGTACATCGACTCGATCGGAGTGGCAGGCAACGCCGGACCACCTGAACTTTGGGTCTGGATCGCATTGACCGCCCTGGCATTCGGTGTCGCGGTGGTGGGTTGGATGAGTGCGCGATGGTGGCGCCGTACCGCATCGGTGGTGGCGATCGGGGCCTGCGGGCTGGCCTGCGCACTCACCCTCAATATCTGGGTCGGATACTTCCCGACGGTGGACGGCATGTGGAAGCAGCTCACCTCGAGCCCACTGCCGGGACAGACCGACCGCCTGACCGTGACGAAGATGCAACTGGCGCACTTCCGGCCACCCAGCGGTGTTCTGGTGCCGGTGACCATCGACTCGCAGACTTCGGGGTTCAGCCACCGCACCGAACTCGTCTACCTCCCACCGGCGTGGTTCGCCAGCACCCCGCCGCCGCAGCTTCCGACAATCATGATGATCGGCTCGCAACTGAACACCCCGGCCGATTGGTTGCGCGCAGGCAACGTGCTGGGCATCCTCGACGGATTCGCGGCAGCCCACGGCGGCAACGCTCCGGTGTTCGTGTTCGTCGACGCCACCGGCTCATTCGCCAACGACACCGAATGCGTCAACGGAACCCGGGGCAACGCCGCCGATCACCTGACCAAGGACGTGGTCCCGTACCTGATCTCGAACTTCGGCGTGCGTGCCGATCGTGACGGGTGGGGGATCGCAGGCTGGTCGATGGGTGGCACCTGCGCGGTGGATCTCACCCTGATGCACCCCGACATGTTCCGGTCGTTCATCGACATCGCCGGTGACCTACGTCCGAACGCGGGGGACAAGGCGCAGACCATCAGCAGGCTGTTCGGCGGAGATGCCGACGCCTGGGCGGCTTACGATCCGGTCACCATCATGCAGAAACACGGTCCGTACTCCGATGTGACGGCGTGGTTCGAGGTGCCGATCTCGCAGCGTGGGACCACTCGCGATCCCACAGCCAATCCCGAGGCCCAGGACGTCGCCGCGAGCACACTGTGCAATGCGGCCCGCGCCCAAGCGATCACGTGCTCGGTGCAGACCGCGCCGGGTCGCCATGACTGGGCGTTCGCGGCCAACGCTCTCGGCGCCTCACTGCCGTGGCTGGCCGGTCAGCTGAACACCCCGGGCGTGGAAGAGACTCAGCTGCCGGCGTCGACGCTCGGGCCGCAACCCACGAACGTCCAGGCCGCCCCGCGTTGAGAATCTCCGGGTGAGCAGATCTACCGGCCCCGGGCGGGCTGGGCAGCCGTCGACGCCGACGAGGACGGCAGGGTCGACGGACGCTCGGTGATCGTCGAATTCCGCCCGCCCACACGGTAACTGGCACCGCGGTGTTCCTCGGCCAGACGGTCGCCGTTGCCCAGTAGCTTGTTGCGCAGGGTGCCCGGGGCATATTCCGTCTGGTAGGCGCCGCGCGCGGTGAGTTCGGGTACGACATGGTCGATGAATTCGGCGAACGACCCCGGTGTGATCGCATACGCCAGGTTGAAGCCGTCGACGTCGGTCTCCTCGACCCACTCCTGCAGGGTGTCGGCGACATGCACGCCCGACCCGACGATGCGCGGTCCCATGCCGCCGATCTCACCCCATTCGGCGATATCGCGGACGTTCCACTCGCCACCCTTGTCCGATGCAGACTGAAATGCCTTGACCGCGGACAGGATTGCGTTGGAATCGACATTGCCGATCGGCTCGTCGAGGCCGTAGCGGGCCAGGTCCACGCCCATCCACCCGGACATGAACACCAGTGCGCCCTCGGGATCGCCGTAGGCCAGATACTCGGCATGCCTGGCGTGGGCTTCCTCGTCGGTCTCGCCGGTGATGATGGTGGTGAGGTTGAAGATCTTGGCCGAGTACGGGTCTCGGCCGGCCAACTCGAGCTCGGCCCGGATCGTGGATACCGTCTCCCGCAGAAGCGCTTTGGTGGGGGCAGCGGTGAAGATGGCTTCGGCGTTCTCGGCGGCGAAGCGGACGCCGCGCGGCGAGGAGCCGGCCTGGTAGATGACCGGGGTTCGCTGCAGCGACGGTTCGGCCAGATGGACCCCCGGAACGCTGAAATGTGTTCCGGAGTGGCCGATGTGATGCACCTTGGCCGGGTCGGTGAAGACGCCGCGTTCAGCGTCGCGCACCACCGCGCCGTCCTCCCAGGAGCCCTCCCACAGCTTGTAGAGGACTTCGAGGTACTCGTCGGCGTGGTCGTAGCGCGCATCGTGCGCCGGTTGATCGGTCTGGCCCATATTGCGCGCCGCAGCAGGAAGATATCCGGTGACGACATTCCACCCGACCCGACCGTTGGTCAGGTGATCCAGGGTCGACATCCGTCGGGCAAAGGGATACGGATGTTCGAATCCAGTTCCGGTGGTGATGCCGAAGCCCAGGTTCTCGGTCACGAGTGCCATCGCCGACACCAGCAGCATCGGGTCGCCCACCGGGATCTGCGCGGCCTGGCGGATCGCCGCTTCATCACTGGCCCCGTACACGTCGTACGTACCTAGCACGTCGGCGATGAACAGGCCGTCAAAACGCCCGCGCTCCAACAACTTCGCCAATTCGGTCCAGTAGGTGATGTCCTTGTAGCGCCAGGACTGATCCTCCGGATGGCGCCACAGTCCCGGGGACTGATGGGCGACGCAGTTCATGTCGAAGGCGTTGAAACGGATCACACGAGTCACTGTGCCGAGGATGCCCGGGCGCCGGGAGTCAGTCACCGGTTGCGCTCAGCGGGATTGTTTTTGGTGGTGAATCACGAATGAATGCCCTGCCAACTGTCGGCGCGTCCAGTGGTGGGTTGGCCGGGCAGCCGCGAAACTTACCGGGTGTCAACCAAGTCGCTGCTGATCTCGGTTCTGAACTGGCTGCGTGCCGGCTACCCCGAAGGGGTCCCGGGCACCGACCGGGTGCCGTTGCTCGCGCTGCTGCGGGCCACCCCGCTCACCGAAGAGCAGGTGGCAGAGGTGGTGCGCAACCTCGCTGAGGCCTCGGCGCCTGCCGACATCGACCATCCCATCGACCGCGACGACATCGCGGAATTCATCGCCGAAGTCACCGACCACGACGCCGGCCCGGAGAACATCGCGCGGGTGGCGGCAAAACTGGCCGCCGCGGGCTGGCCGCTGGCCGGTGTCGAGCTGCAGTCCGGCGCCGATCACGACTCAGAAGCCGGATAACGCACAACGCCGCGGATCGCAGTCACCAGGTGGCTGTTGCATTTTCTGTGCGGCTGATGATTCCCCTGGCATGTCGTTGGATGTGGCAGGGGATTTGTCGTGTCTGGTGGTGCTCTAGGTGGCC
>NZ_JBEZJS010000019.1:0-11859 GCF_040704635.1 Mycobacterium sp. NPDC049093
TGTTATCTGTAGGTCGGTTGCGGGTGTCCTCGACTGTCGCTGACGGTGATCGGGATGGTGTTTGCGACCGTGGGCGACATGCTTATCTGTAGTGCTGTACTCGATGATCTGCGCTCTGCGGGGCGGGTTTTGGCGGATCGGTGTGAATCGGGAATGCCGCGTGTGACTGTGGTTGAAATTTCTTAGCGCTGTCAGGTTGTGGCGGTGGCTGGTTGTGGTGTTGGTGTGGGGTGTGTTGTGGGTGTGGTGGGGCGTTGTGGCCACCAGCTGGCTTGGCGGAGCAGGGTGGCGATGGCTGGGACGGTGAGGGTGCGTACGAGGAAGGTGTCCAGCAGTAGTCCGCAGCCGATGATGAGTCCGGTTTGGATCATGATGGCTACCGATCCGATCATCAGGCCGAACATGCTGGCTGCGAAGATGAGGCCGGCGGAGGTGATGACTGAGCCGGTGGTGGCTACGGTGCGCAGCACGCCGACGCGGATGTTGTGGGTGGATTCTTCGCGGAGTCGGGATACGAGCAGCATGTTGTAGTCGGCGCCGACGGCGACGAGGATGATGAACGCTAGTAGTGGTACGGGCCAAGCGATTTGGTGGCCGAGGATCCATTGGAAGACGATGACTCCGATACCGAGTGAGGCCAGGTAGTTCAGCACGACGGTGCCCAGCAGATATAGCGGGGCGATCAGGGCGCGTAGCAGGGCGATGAGGATGAGTCCGACAATGACCAGGGTGGCGATGGCCAGTTGGGTGAAGTCGGATGAGAGCAGGCGTTGGATGTCGGAGTTGACGGCGGGGAATCCGGCGACCGAGACGGTGGCGTGGTCCAGGGAGGTGTTGGGGCGTGCGGTGTTGGCGACGTCGGTGATCTGGCGGGCCAGGTTCATCGCCTCGCCGCTGTAGGGGTCGGTGTTGGTGTCGATGGCGAAGCGGGCGGTTTTGCCGTCGGGTGAGAGGAAGTGTTTGGCGACGTCGGCGAATTGGCGGTTGTCGAAGGCTTCGGGGGGCAGGTAGAAGCCGGTGGCGGCATCGGATCCGGCGGTGGCGCGGGCGGAGTTTTGCAGTTGGGCCGCGATTTGACTCATCCCGGACAGCATTTGGATGTTGCTGTCGGCCAGGGTGTGCACGCCGGTGGCCAGGGCGCGTGCGCCGGAGGCCAGTTGGCTGATGCCGTGTTGGAGTCGGCCGATGTTGGCGGTCAGGTTTTCGGGGTTGCCGAGGGTTTTGAAGGCGTTGTTCATGGTGGCCACGGTGTGTTGCACTTCGGTGAGGGTGCCGGTGACGGTGGCGTTGGTGGCCGGGTTGTACTGGTCGCCCAGGGTGGCGAGTTGGGTGAAGAATCCGTTGTCGCGCAGGGTGGTCAGGATACTGACCTGGTCGCGGATCTGGGTGCATTGCGGGGTGGTGATACACCACGGTGAGGTGTTGAGTGCGGTGACGAGCGGGTCGAGGGCGGCGATGGCGGTCTGGGCGCGTTCGGCCAGGGGTCGGATGCCGGGGCCGGCTTGGATGGCGGTGTCGACCTCGGGTGCGGTGGCTGAGAGTTGTTGCAGCAGCGGGCCGAAGCGCTGCATGTTCTCACCGGCGGCGCCGGCTTGGGTGAGTACACCGCCCAGGGGGGTGAGCGCGGTGCGCACGGTGGTGTCGAGTTGGGCCAGGCCGTCGGCGAGTTGGTCGGCGCCGTGGGTGAGCTTGTCCAGGTCGGTGCGCCGGTCGTTGCCCTGGGCGACCGAGTCGGCCATCTTGTCGCCGATTTGTCCGTTCTGCCAGGACAGTTGGGCTTGGTCGAGGCGTTGCCCGGCCGGTCGGGTGATCCCGGAAACACGTGTCACGGCCGGGATTTGGGCGATGCGTGAGGCCATCTCGTCGAGGTCGGCCAGGCCTTTGCCGGTGCGCATGTCGGTCGGGTTTTCCACGACGAGGAATTCGGTGATGACGACGTCTTTGGGGAAATGGCGGTCCAGCAGCTGATAGCCCTGGTTGCTGGCGGTGGTGGGGGGTTGTCCTTGGCGGTCGTCGTAGCTGATGGTCATGGTCGCCGCGGCCGCTGACAGTGCCACCAGGATGGTCAGGCTGATGACCAGCAGCGGCACCGGGCGACGCACCACGGCCACGGCCACGCTGTTCCAGTAGCGGCGGGTGCGGTCGGGTTTGGGTTCGCCGATGCCGCGGGTGGCCGCCAGCGCCAGCACCGGCGGCAGCAGGGTCACGGTGGCGGCGAATCCGACTGCCACGGCGACCGCGCAGGCCGGACCGAGGCCGGCGAACACACTCAAGGTGGCGAACACCATGGCCAGAAAGGCCAGGGCCACGGTGCCCGCCGAGGCCAGGATGACTCGGCCGATGCTGGCGGTGGCCGCGATGACCGCCTGCTCGGCGGGCACCTGGGCGCGGCGTTGTTCGTGGTAGCGGCTGATCAGAAACACGGTGTAGTCGGTGCCGGCGCCGAGCAGGATCGCGGTCATGAACGCCACGGTGAACTGCGAGACCGGCATGCCGATTTCCCCCAGGGCAGAGAGCACCCCACGCCCGACGGCCAGGCTGATCCCGATCACCAGCAGCGGCAGCAGCGCGGTGAACACCGACCGGTACACGATCAGCAGGATCAGCGCGATCAGCCCGGCGGTGGCGATCGAAATGAACACCAGGTCGTGCTCGGCTGAGGCGATCTGATCGGCGAACGTGGCCGGTGGCCCTGTCACATAGGCCGTGGTGGACGTGTTGGCGAATGCCGTGTCGGTGAGATCGCGCACGGCTTGCACGGATTCGGCCGCGGTGGGATCACCGAGCGTGCCGGCCACCCCGACCGGCAGATACCAGGCCTTGCCGTCACCGCTGACCGCCTGGGTTCTGGTGACCGGGTCGGCCAGCAGATCCTGGACCAGCAGGACATGGTCGTGATCGGCGCGCAACCGCCCCACCAGATCCTGATAGCGCAGCTGATTATCGGGGGTCAGACCGGCCGGGTCTTGCATCGCGACGAACAGCATCGTCTTGGAGCCCTGCTCACCGAACGCCTCACTCATGCGGTCCACGGTCTGAAACGAGGGCACATCACGCGGGATCAGATCGACCGACTGTTGGCGCACCACCGTCTCCAGCTGCGGGAACAGCAGCGCCAGCACCACCGCGGCCGCGATCCATCCACCGATCACCAATGCCTTGTGGCCCACCGTGAACGCCGCGAGCCGACCCAACCGGGCGCTGTATTCCGAAGATCCGGACAGATCGACGCCGCGCCGGCCACGGGAAGGCCCAGCATCTCCGGTTCGATCGCCCATCCCCACGCCTCCCAAGAAACGAAACTATCGGTATCGCTACGATACTAATAGTCCCACACGAGGATCGGAAGGGCCGCGCCGACCTTTCGGGCCATGGTTGCGGCTGGGCGCGGTGGGGGGTGAATTAACTTGCGGTGTCCTCAGATTCGTCGTCGGGCAGGTCGTGGCGCACCACCCGCACCCGCCCGCGGGGCAGGCATGCCATGTAGCCGTGGCGTTTGCCGTAGAGCTCCCAGGAGGTCGCGGCCTCCTGGGGGGCGACATCGATGCGATGCCCGCGGGAAAAACCCAGGTGCAACCCGCCGCCCTCGTCGCACCACGCCCCCGTGCACACCGCGCCGGCCAGGTCCAGCAACGGACGCTGCTGGACCGAGACGTTGCCCGGGTCGATGAGGACCTGCTCTTCGGGATAAGACGATCCGATCGGCGGCAGGGTCAGCCGGATCGGGGTGGCGATCACCAATTCGTTGTAATCGTCGAGGTCGAGCACCAATCCGTCGCGCAACGAGACACGCTGAACGGTGCACCGCTCGATCCAGGGGGTATGCATGCCCGGCTCCCTTCGACACGTCGTTGTGTCGCTTTATGGTACTGGGAGTAGCGCAGCGATACTACTAGTATCGCTAAGTGGTGGTGTGGGTGCCGTGCACCAGCTGTCGGGTTGTGCGGTCGATGCGTTCGCGGGCCAGGTCCGCATCGATCCGGCCGCCGATGACGGCGATCAGGTTGGCCAGCCACACGTCGGCGATCAGGCTGGCCACGTCCCGGTCATGTGCGCTGGGTGTGGGCCCGCCCAGGGCGCGGGCCAGCATGTCCTCGATCACCGCGACAGCGTGCTCGATCGCGCTGGTGGCCTCGGTGTCGGCCACGACGAACGCACGCACCATCGCCTCGGTCAGGTGCGGGTTGGCCTGCCAGGCTGTGTGCAGGTGGGTGGTCAACCGCCCCAGCCGGGCCTGCGGCGCCAGTTCACCGGTACTCCAGACGAATTCGGTGTCGAGACGTTCGAATTCGCGGGCCAGCACCGTCACCAGCAGATGGCTTTTGGATCGGAAATGCCGATACAGCGAGCTGGCGGCAATGCCGGCCTGCGCGGCCACCGCACGCATCTGCACACCGTCAAAACCGTGTGCTGAGGCCACCGTCCACGCGGCATCCAGGATCGCCTCGCGACGCGCCCACACCGAGGCCGCCGGCCGGCGCGGGCGCCGCACCCGGTCCCGGGGTGCGGCGGTGGGCGCGCTCACCGCGACCCCGCGTCGGGGCCGGCGCCACCGTAGCGGGCCAGCTCGGCGAACAACTCCCCGAAACCGCTGATGTCACCGTGGGCGGCGAAATGGGCCGCATCCACCGTGATGAACACCGCCGAGGCGGTGAACCGGGTGACACCGTCCACGCCGACCCCCACCCCGTCCACATGCAACGCCCGGCCCTCGCGGGTGGCGATCCGCGCGGTCAGCCGATGCGTACATCCCAACGGCACCGGCTGCAGATAGTCCACCGTCAAACGGCGCGTCACCGCCGGGGTGGCCGCGATCCACAACGAAAACCCCAGCACGTCATCACAGGCCGCGGCGATCGCGCCACCGTGTGCGAGCCCCGGCGCACCGATATGACGCTCATCGAACACCAGATCAGCGAACACCTCATCGCCGCACCGAAACACCTCCAGCTGCAAACCGTGCGGATTGTCCGGCCCGCAGCCCATGCAGGTCGGCGTGTGTGACGGCAACCGCTGCGGCTGATCAGCACCCATCACGGCCTCCTCACACCCGGGCAGCCCCGCCACCGCGTCCCGACCCGGGACCGCCGGTACTAGCAGTTTCGCTGCGCTACTATCGGTACCATAACCGGGAGAGCGGGGGCAACGCACCGGCGATCGGAACACCAGGAGGTCAGGTGGGGACAGAACCCGCGGCGGCACCCGACGACGAGGACGACGTCGACCCGCGCCGCACCCGATCGCGCACCCGACTGCTCGACGCCGCGGCCAACCTGCTCAAAACCGGTGGGATCGAAGCCGTCACCATCGACGCGGTCACTAAAGCCTCCAAGGTCGCCCGCACCACCCTCTACCGCCACTTCAACAGTTCCTCACAACTGCTCGCGGCCACCTTCGAACGCCTTCTGCCCCAAGTCATCCCGCCCGCCCCGACCAGCGGCACCCTGCGTGAGCGGCTCATCGAACTGCTCTCGCGCCAAGCCGACCTGTTCGCCGAAGCGCCGCTGCACGTCACCACCTTGGCCTGGGCCGCGTTGGGCCCCACCGAAACGCACGACAGCGACAGCGATACCGGCCAACACGCCACCGCCAGCATGCTGCGCACCCGGGTGATCGAGCAGTACCGGCGGCCTTTCGACGAAATCCTGCACAGCCCCGAAACCTTCGACCAACTCGGCGAACTCGACATCGAACTGGCACTGTGCCAACTGGTCGGCCCCCTGGTCTTCGCCAGAATGACCGGCCTACGCGCCATCGGCCACCACGACTGCACCCGCATCGTCGACGACTTCATCACCGCGCAAACCACGCAGCGACCCGCACAACCAGCCAGCTAGGAGTTGGTGTCCGGGTGGGGTTTGCCGGCCAGTTGCCCGTGCAGGGTCGCGATGATGTGGTCGCGTTCGCGCAGTTGGGCTTTCAGGTCGGCGATCTGGGCGTCTCGTGCCTTCAGGCGGGTCCGTAGCGCGGTGATGATGCTGCTCTCGGTGTCGGTAGCCGGTGGTGGCGGTGGATCGGGGGCGGCGGCCAGCGGCTGGGTGGTGCGGATCTGTTCTCGCAGTTGGGGGCGGCGGTGGATGACGCTGCGTGACACTCCGGCGTGGCGGGCCAGGCTGCTGACGTTGATGTCGAGGCCCTGCTTGCGCATCTTCTTCAGGGCCCGATCGATACGGGCCTCGACGTCGGCGCTGCGTTTGCGGGCGCTGGCCTCAAGGGCGGTGAGGGAGGCGGGGGTGACGGTCATGCGGGTGTGTGAGGATCGGCTTTGCGCAGTGCTGAATCGTGCGCACCGCGGGTGGCCACAGGTTGCAGCGGGATGCGGTTGGCCGTCCCGGCCCCGGCGATCGCCTCCTGATGGGTGCGTTGATCTGCGGTCAGGCGGTCCAGGATGGCTTGCAGGGAATGCAATTCGCGCAGGCGTTGGGCGACCCATACGTTGTCATCGGTGAGTTCGCGGCCGGTGCGCTGGCGGTACTGCTGACGTCTGATCTCGACCAGCGCCGTGGTCTTGGCGTGCTGATCTTTGAGTTCGTCGAGGTGGGTGGCGTCGGTGGCGAAATGCCCGCACGACAGACAGGCGTTGCCCTTGTCGCAGGTTTTCAGTGGCGGCAGCAGGCACACCCCGTTGGGCAAGACCCGGTCGGTGCGCACTGAGAGCTGGGTCATGTCCAACATGTCAGACGGGCTGATTCCGATGTCGGTGCCGTGAGCGCCGATCTTCTTGTGTTTGAGGAACTCCGCTTCGGCGGTCGCGGCCAGTGTCGCGGCATAACGCATGGTCATCTCGGGGCTCTTGTGGCCCAGGTAGCGCTGGACGACGTGGATCGGCACGCCGTCGTTGAGCAGTTCGGTGGCCCGGGTGTGGCGCAGCCGATGCGTTTGGGTGAACCGCAACGGGTTTCCCGCAGCATCGCTGAGACCATGGATGGCATCGAGCTTGTCCAGGGAGGCCCGATACGTTGCATACGGGCGGGGCCGGCGCCCGGCCAGGTTTTGTTTGACCGCGATGAACAGGTATTTCGGGGTGAGGCTGGGGTGGGTGTCGGCGAGCCAGCGCTGTTGCTCGGCGATGACGTTGACCACGGCCTGCTCGACCAGGATGGTGGGGATGACCCCGTCGACTTTGGTCTGTTGGTAGCGCAGTTTGGCCACGAACACATCGGGGTCATCGGTGGCGGTGGGCCGCGCCGCGCCGGGGATCGCTTCGAGCGGGTGGTGATCGAGCATGAGAATTTCTGAGGCCCGCCGCCCAGTCAGTGCTTGCAGCAGCCAGATCCGGGCGGCCTGGGGGTCGCCGAGGCCTTTGATCAGCGACACGGTGCCATCGGGATGGGTCACCGACACCAGGGCGCCCCGTTGGGCGGCGAGCACGTCGAGGTAGGCCAGCATCTGCTGCAGTTCTCCAGTGGAGTACCAGGTCAATTCCCGGGTGCGGTGGGCGCGGCGGGTGCGAAACGCCGGCCCCCACAACCGGGTGTGCGCCGCGGACAGGTTCTCCCAACGCGCATCGCCGGTGGCTGCCGCGGCCTCGGGTGCATGGTCGAGCATGAACGTGTAGAAGCTCTGGATCTGAGATTGGCTGTCGCCGATCGCCGTGGCAGACAACGGCTTGTCAGGTCGGGCAGCCGCGGCTGGGGAGCGCAGGTATTCGTTGTAGGTAGTGAAAATCAGGCGTAGCTGCGCCGGGTCATCGGATAAGACGGGATCGGTGTAGCCACGCGCGATCACGAATTCACCGAAATGGCGCGCCATCTCGCGGGCACGATCGACTGCCGATGACCAGCGCAGCAACTCCGCATCCAGGCAGGTGCGCAGCCAAAACCGCACCCCTTCGCGCAGCCACGCTGGTTCGATCGCGCCGATGCGCACCGTCTTCTCGTGGCACGGTTCGTGTTCGCGTTGCGGGATCCGTGGATCGGCCCGCAGATCCCAGGTGTCATAGGCCCACCAGTCGATGGCGCTGGCCCGCACCGACACAAACAGGTGCAGATGCTCGATCAGGCCCACAATATTGCGGCGTGTGCCGCCGGCGGGCAGCCGCGCATTGCGCCGCTCGAACACCACGACCGCGTGGCGCACCATGTCGTTGACCGCCAGGTCGGTGATGCTCACCGGGTGGCGGCCGTGCGCACTGCGGTACTCGGCCGCGGCGGCGCTGATGGCCTGGGTGGCCCAGCGCAGCAGGGAATGCTCGATCTTGCGCAGCCCCTCGTGGTAGCACACCCACACCCACCAGGCGATCTCGTCGGCGAACCGCGCCGGTGTGGCCTGCGGGGTGAAGTCGTACACCCCAGCGGTCGCAGCGGGCGGCAGATCGTTCTTGCGGGACAGGAACACCCGATCTGCCGGGGGCAGATGCACCTGATAGGCCGGGCGGCGCCATTCGGCGGGTACCTGGGCCCACTGCGCCTGCCACGCCACCGCACCGAGGTCGCCTACCGGTGTGGTCAGGCGGCCCTCATTGCTGGCCATCGTGAAGTCCTTTCCATCCGGCGACATAGTTTTTCCACTCGGCCAGTGAACGCATCGCCGCGTCCTGGGTGACCCAGCCGTAGGTGGACAGAGTGGTCTGCACATCGGCGTGGCCCAGACGCCGCATCACCACATGCTCAGGCACCCCCGCCAGCAGCAACGCGGTGGCGTGAGTGTGGCGCAGCCAGTGCGGTGACCAATCCGGCGGCAGACTCCGATGCGCTGTGCGCAGCCCGCGCACCTTCTCGTAGATGTTCTCCTGGCGCATCGGCGAAAAACGCGGTCCCCGTTGCAGATTGACGAACACGAAATGATTCGACAGATCATCGACCACCTGGTCGGCGTTCATCGCGACCAACTGCCACACATACTCTGAATACAGTGCCTCCAGGTCATCACCGACATAGATCCGCCGCGGCCCGGTCTTGACCCGAGCACCATGGGGATGATCTTGGCGCTCCACAATGTCGATCCACGGGGTCGCACCGGCGCCGATATGAAAATCGTTGTGCCGCAGTGATAAGGCCTCGCCCAGACGCATTCCCGTTTCGGCCAGTACTGCGAAAAACAATCGGTTGCGCACCGCGGCGGCCCCGCCGGTCCAGTCCCCGTCGCGCTGCACCGAGCAGCCATCGAGGATCGTGGCCACCTGGGCAGGCGACAAGACAGGGGTAGCCGATCGCCGCGGGGTGCGCACCGGGTAGATCGGGTGCTCGCCGTCGCGGTGGGGCCCGACGCCGTCGAGGAACCCGACGTAGCGGTTGTGGCGCCGCCAGCTGCCCCGCTGAGTGACCAAACGCCGATAAGGCACCTCGGTGGTGCCGGCATCAGCGTGATAGCGATACATCGACAACACCGCAGCCGCCCGCGGCTGCAAAGAACTGGTCACCATCTTGGTCTCGGGGGCACCCAGGCGCGGTGTCCCGGGCAGATCCCCAGTCCGCAGATACTGCAAGTACTGCCCGAACAGGGTGGTGGGGAAGTCATCCCAGCGATGGCCGGTGTGCTCGAGCATCGTGAACCACCGCGCCAACCCCGCGGCGTAGCCACGCACCGTGTGCGGGGACGCGCCCCCCTCACGCAGAAACCTCAGATACTCCGCAGCCGGGGCCACCGGCAGATGATCGGCGCCAACGACCGTGTAGGTGACAGGCTGGTCGGCAAAGATCACCCGCTGCACTCGCGCCACCGGCCCCCCTTGTGTTCTAGCCGCGCCGGCTTCGCTGCCGCAACGGAATCACATTGCTGCCCGTACTGGGCGCCGATGACCCGGGTCCGACCGTCGCTCTGCCGCTGCCGGCGGCCACCCGCACCGCCGCCGCGCCCGGGGCGGCCCGCTGCCCGGCCATGAAGTCCTCCAGCAGATCCTGCGGCCACACCAAGTCATAGGGGGCCAGCATCGCCGCCGAACGCGCCGAAAACGCCATCTCCAGCCACTTGCTGATCAATCGTGGCCGCTCCACCTCACGGTCATTCCAGCCCGGCTCCACCCGACCCCACGTCGTATCGGTATCCGGATTGACCCGGGTGTAGAGCTGGCGGCGCAACGCCTCAAACCGCGCCCCAGTCAACAACTGCGAGGTATGCAGATGCTTGATCAACGCCCCCAGCGACACACCCCACTTTGCTTTCACCGGCAACAACTCCGCCAGCGACGGAGCCCGCGACACGTCCTTGGCCAGCACCGCCGCCGGCGCCAACAACTCCGAGGCGAACTGCGACGCCTGCTCCTCGCAGGCCTCGGTGACGCTGCCCGAGGCATGCAACACCAGATGACCCACCTCATGAGCCAGCGTCCAGCGGGTCCGTTCCCACGAATTCGATTGCCGCACAACGATCAACGGCCGGGTATTGAACTCCCCGACACGCACCGAATAACCCAAATGCTTGTCGATCTTGCCGGTGGAATCCCCGTCACCCAGGATCCGCCGTGACGAGGAGGTCAGCAAGCGGCGCACCACGACCACCACACCGCTGCGCTCGATCTCATGCGTCAGGTACTCGATCGGCTGATCGTGCTCCAACCCCCAACTGGCACGCACCGCCGCAGCGGCCTGGGTCACTGCGGTGTCGATCGGAAGTATCGGCAACTTCACCGCAGGTAACTGAGTGCGGCCATTGAGCTCGTCGAGAAACTCCCCAGCCAATGCCGCGAACTGCGCCAAATACTCCCGCTCGGTCGCCGTGATCGACCGCGGCGCACGGAACAACAGATCCGACTGGTGCACCCGCGACGTCGGAGCGGTGGTGAAAAATTTCGCCGGGAACCGCAACACCGCCACCAGCCGGTCGAAATCCTTGATCGGCAACGCCGTCGTGGTCGACTTCTCCAACCGGTTCAGCCGAGAATGCTTCCAGCCCAACGCTTCCATCACCGCAGTGGCAGTCATCGCGCGCATGACCCGGGCCTGGTTGACCCGCAACCCATACACGTCCACGGTCGTCGTCATTGCGACCTCGATTCAACAGCCACCCGCCGACATTCGCATCGACCCCCGACACCACGACCCCTTAAGCCGGCTCCTCGGGATCCTCGCCCGTCCCCAGCGCCGGCGGCTCGTACTCGCCGAAGTCGTCCCTGGGCCCCTGACCCTGCGCCGACGGAGTCACCAGCGGAGAGTCGGTGACTGGAGGCAGCGGCTCGGTTGCCAAAATCTGCACCCGCGACGCATTGTCCACATCCACCACGAACGCCAACACCGCCTCCGACAATCCCCACCCATCGTCGGTCGGCCACCACAGGGCGAAGATATCCGGTGTACCGGCCGGAGTCACAATCGGCGACGGAAACAACTGCGCCGGCTCGTCCTCGTCCAACAACATCTGCTCGTCGACCTGAGCCTTCGGCGGCCGCAGCACCCGAAGATCGCCGCCCGTCGGATGCGTCACCACCCGAACTCGCTCCCCGTGCAACACCTTCGACGGCCACCGTCGCGCACGAAAATCCATCCCCCGCGAATCGGCGATCTGCACCGACAACCCACTGCCACGAGAAGTCAACAACGTGTCCCCAGGGATCGGCTTGCGAAGCTCGCGCATCCTCAACACCATCTGGCGCACACACGTACAAAACGCCTGACCATGAATATCCAACGGATCCTCGAACAACGGCTGCCACATCTGGCCAACCTTGGGGATCACCACCTCCAAGTCGTAACGCAGAGTCGCCAACGACGGCCCATGATCCGACACCGCCTTGCGCAACCGCTCTTGTAGGTTCACACGGCGAATTTCGCACACAAAAACAGAGAGCGCAAGCAACACGCCGCATCGGCGTGGCGAGAGGGTTGATATTGCTACGCACACTCTTAGAGTACATGTACCCGACGATAAATACGCAGTTCAACACGCATTGTGCGCCCACATTGTGTAGTTAACTACTGATAA
>NZ_JBEZJS010000020.1:0-7258 GCF_040704635.1 Mycobacterium sp. NPDC049093
TACTGGTAACCCTCAGTATTCGATTCAGCCGTAATCCGGTGATTGTTGATATCGATAGGGTCGGCAGTTTCGGGATGGGCGGCTGGCAGCAGCTGTGATGGACTCACACTTGGCAAGCCCTTTGGGCTCTTGGTTAACCGTCCACGGAATGTTTGCTGGCGACTGTTTCGCGCCGCGCCCGTACATCCCATCTCGTCAAAAATCGATATGCGTGCAGCAGGGAACTTCTGCCACAATCTGCCGATGGCACAGTCCAGAGTGCGACTCCGCTCGGCGACCGCTGACGATCACGCTTTCGTCGTCGAGATGGCCCGCCATGCCTGCATTATCGAAGACTGGCCACTTCCTGACCCCGGTGACGGCGAAGTGCTCGAATTGCTCCCACCTGTTGGCATCGTGCCGATCCTTGCCGAGGATCACAGCGCGATCGCTATCGGTGCGGTGTGGACGTACCATAGCAATCCGCCATTGCGCACTGATGCGGCCGGGTCGCCATTGCCGGAACTCTGCATCGCTGTCGCACCAGGCTCGCGGGGAGCCGGCATCGGCGGCTTGCTTCTGGATGCACTGTTCGCCGAGCTTTCGCCACATGCAGAAGCAATGTGCACTAATGTCCATGTTCGCAATCCGGCCAAACATCTGTACGAGCGCAAGGGATTTCGCGTGGTGGGCCAAGGCAATGGACCCCTCGGCATCGCTATGATCAAAGATTTGCGATGAAGGGCCTACGCGTGGATGCCGCGTTCTCGTTGGTCTAGGTTCGGATTTTGCGCGATGATGCCATGTGTGCCGACTTTGATCCCGCCGGCGATATCCGCTGTCTCCTCATCCGTCGTTGTCGGTGGGCTCTATTGCGTTGCTCCGACCGTGGCGACTGTCTGACGCTCGCGCGGTCGTGGACGCCTTCAATGACCCCGAGATCCAACGCTGGCATGTGCGGCGCGCCGATTCTGAGGACGAAGCGCGCCAGTGGATTAGCGAGTGGCGTGACGGGTGGACTGCAGAGGCTCAGTTGAATTGGGCGCTGGTTGACCGCACCAGCGATTCATTGACCGGCCGTATTTCGCTCAAATGCGTGGATTTGCACGATGGTTCAGCTGAAGCGGCGTACTGGATGGCGCCAGCGTGGCGTGGACGAGGACTCTGTTCTCAAGCCCTTACTACTTTGTGTCAGTGGGCATTCCGTGAAGTCGGTTTCCAGCGGATTGGGTTGGAGCATTCGGTCGCCAACCTCGCCTCTTGTCGGGTTGCGGAGAAGGCCGGGTTTCGCGTGGAGGGCATCCGGCGGAGTGCTGCGTTGCACGCTGACGGCTGGCACGACATGCACGTGCATGCGCTTCTGGCCGGTGATACGCAGGACCGCCGGTGATGAGCGCTGCTTTCGGTCGAGTGGATGCGTTGGACTTCGTCGCGGCGCGGATTCCTGTCTTCGACGGTCAGCGTTGCCCGAGGATCGCGATCGACGGGCCCGACGGTGCCGGCAAGACCCATTTCGCGGACGCACTAGCCGAACTTCTACGAGACCGACAACGACCAGTCGTCCGAGTATCACTCGACGACTTTCACAACACCCGCGAGGTTCGGTACCGGCTGGGCCGTAGTTCGCCTGAGGGGTTCTGGTCAGACTCCTACAACTATCGCCAGTTCTATACCGATGTCCTTGTCCCGTTTCGGCCCGGCGGATCTCGGCGATACCGCACCGCCTGCCATGACGTCACCACTGACACGATTCTCATGCCGGAGCCGCAGCTGGCCGCCCCGGGCACAGTGCTCGTGGTGGACGGAATCTTCCTGCACCGCAACGAGCTTGCCACTAGCTGGGACCTATCCGTGTTCCTCGATGTTCCCTTCATCGAAACCGCACGAAGGATGGCCTTGCGAGATGGAAGTAACCCAGACCCGGACCATCCCACCATGCGGCGCTATGTTGAAGCGCAGCGCCGCTACTTCCGAGAATGCAAGCCTCAGGATCGAGCGACGATCCTGATCGCAAACAGCAACCACGAATCGCCAGTAGTACTCCGCGGGTAACCAAACGAACTGCGAGCACGCGCACCCCCCGCTGCCTTCAGAGGTGATCGGGGCCCAGTGGCTTGTCCACAGAACGGGCAAGGTGTTAGCAGTGTCGGCTCTCGACCAGATATCGAGTCCTACCGATCGAAAGGTATTTTAGACTGGTCTCGAGCTGCCTGTTCGCCGTGAGACAGTGGTGTCGTGGGGGATAGTGCGGGTGAAGGTACTCGCTCGGCTTTTGTTCGTTTTTGGGTGGCTGCGGCACTCAGTTCCATCGGGTCGGCGATCTCTGCGGTCGCGATGCCCGTCTTGGTCGTCCAGTTGCTCGGTGCCAGCCCATTCGAGGTTGGCGTGGTCAACGCCGCACAGTTTGTTCCGTACGCGGCCCTTGGACTTGTCGCCGGGGTGTATGTCGACCACTGGCGCCGCAAACCTGTGCTGGTGTGGGCCAGCGTGGGGCGTGCTCTGAGCCTGGGGCTGGTTCCAGTTCTGTGGTTGGCCGGCAGTCTGCAGATGTGGATGCTGGTCGTCGCGTTGCTGGCGTTCGGGGCGTTCTCGGTATTCGGGTTCGCCGCCACGCAATCATTGCTTCCCCGACTGGTACCGACGGGACAATTGGTTGCGGCGAACGCGCGTCTCGATCAGGCCGACGCTGCCGCCCAAACCCTCGGCCCGGCGATGGGCGGTGGACTCGTGGGCCTCTTGGGCGCTCCCGCGGCCATCGTCGTCGACGCGATCAGTTACCTCGTCGAGGCTGTGCTGATTGCGAGCGTCCATGCCCCCGAACCCCAACCAGAACCACGCTCGCGCCACCTCCGTCACGAGATCGGCGAAGGCCTGAAATGGACTTACCGCCACCGGACTCTCGGTCCGCTGGCAGTGTCGACACACATATGGTTCCTCGCCAACGGGGCAGCGATGACAGCGCTTTCCCTGCTGGCCCTGCGCTCCATGGGGTTCACCCCCTACGCATTCGGAATGCTATTGACGGTCTTCGGTGTCGCGAGTCTGATCGGGGCCTCGTTGGCACCGTCGACCGGTGACCGAATAGGGGTGGGACGGGTGATCATTCTGGCGCGCACCGCATACCCGATCACGTGGCTGCTCGTGGCCTGCGCCCCTGAATCCAGTTTGGGCGATGCAGTGATTTTCGTTGCGTTGGGATTCCAAGGGATCGCAGCCGGCATCGAGAATGCCAACGAGATGGGCTACTGGCAGACGCTTACACCGGACCGGCTGCTCGGGCGCGTGAACGCCACGAGGCGCTCCATTAATCAGACGATGGGCGCTTTGGGAGCGGTCCTGGGCGGCTTGTGCATCGGCGCCTTCGGTGAGCAATTCACGCTCGCTACCGCTGTCGCTGGTTTCGCGGTCGCAGCGGCCATTGCCGCGTCATCAGCGCTTCGAAGACACGGCAGCTAGGTGGAATACGTCTCACACCAATGCAAGTCGCGCCTCGGTGGGGTGATTCCGCTGTATTCGGTGCGATCGGTCTGTCTGCTGGATCGGCGCTCAGAGATGGGGTCGTGGAAGGCTCGTGGAGTCATCGATGGGTATCGGCGGCTTGGGTGCGGCTTGAGGTCGTTTACGGTGTCAGCTAGGAGATCGGGATTTCGGATTCATCGCCGTCCTCGACATCGTGAATTGTCGCGTTATCGTCCTCGCGTAAACGTCGAGCCCAGCGTTGATAGGCCGATTGCTGCGAGATACCCAGGGCCTCACCTATTTTCGCCCAAGATACGCCGGCCAGATGCGCCTGGAGCACTACGTCGGTGAGCTGCGTTTTGGCTGCTTTAGCTGTCGCGCGCGCCTGACCGAGGGCGTTCGTGGCCACCTGGACCGCGCCGCGGGCGTCGTCGAATGCGGCCGCCGCGGCTCCTAGTGACTCAATGTGGACGTCGTAGGGCCGAACCGGGGGATCGAGGTCGAACAACGTGGGCTCGGAGGTATCCGTGTCCGGTTCGTCTTTGTCGTCGGTGGGGCAAACCTGCGGAGAGTCGGTCGTCATGGTTCGTCCAGGTGGTGTTGTCGGAGTGTGCTTCCGATCGGTGGCGGATGCGTACTGCGCCCAGGTGTTGCCGGCTTCGGCGGCGTGTTTTTGGGTGACTTGGTCGCTGTAGCCGAGCATTTCGGCGACGACCGGTGGCGGTATTTGCGATACGAGTTCGCGAAGGGCTCTGTTGCGTGAGCCCAGCAACTCGATGCCGAGCCATCGAAGCCGATGCATGATTGATTGCGGGTCGAGGTGACGGCCAGCCCGGCTGCTGGGAAACAGCCAGGGCGTGGCGATGGCTCCGCCGGTGGTGCGTTGATTGGGCCGGTTGTAGAGGTGATGGTGCAGCTGGGAGGCGAACGGCTCGGGCACCGGGGTGGGTTCTTTGCCCAGCGCGATACGGGTCTCGGCGCCTACCCGGATGACAGCGGTGGTCTGCAGGCCGGCGATCTTCGTCAACGGCTGCGCGTAGAGCAGCAGCAGGATTCCAGCGATCCGGTAGGGAAGACTCTCGGAGTCGCCGGTGAGGAGTTCTTTGAGCCACGCGAGGCGCTGGTCTTGGGTGATGGTCGGGGATGTTCTGGCTTGTCGGTGCTCGATGGTGATTGAGGTGTTGATCTTGCTGCGTTTGGCCCAGACGAAGAACGTCCGGATCGAATGGCGGGTGGTCGGACCTGAGGCCAGGTATTCATCGACGTCCTGCTGGCTGCAGGTTGAAGCGGTGCGGTCGTGGGTCTGCTCGAGCCAGGTCAGGAATTTGATGGTTTCGGTGATCTCTTGTTGTGCTGCGCGTTTGGGTCCGTCGGTTCCTTGGCCGGGCTTGGACTCGCTGCGCAGGCGGCGCAGGTGGTGCCAGGTGGCGAACTGCTCCACGGGTCCTCGCACTGTCGGGGAGTCGATGGCGTCGAGTTTGGTGGCGAGCCAGCGTTCGAATCGTGCGAGGTGTTCGTCGCGTGGTGGGAGGAGGTGGTGGTGCACCAGCATGCTGCGTAGGTGTTCGATGTGTCGGCCCGGGCCGGCGGTGTCGAGGCCGTCGTGGGTGAGGGGTATTGCGCCGGAGGTGATTCCGCCGAGGAGCTGCAGTACCTGGATGTTGCGCTTCCAGGTGAGGATGCTTTCGGGCCGGTCGACGCCGCAGAGCACTTCGAGGAGGGTTTCCATGGCGGCCGGGTCGGCGGGATGGTGCAGCAGGATTTTGCACAGGTCGTCGCGTAGAGCGCATCGTGCGCATTCGCCGCGGCGGTGGATTTCGCCTTCGTGGCCGCAGGTGCGGCAGGCGTAATCGCCGGGGATGGCGGCGCAGGTCAGGCAGACCGGCCGTGGGTCGGTGCGGTTGAGGCGGCCGGGAAGGACGCCGTCGTGCCCGCAGTTGGGGCAGATGCCGTGGGTGCGCATCGCAGTGTAGAAGCAGCTGTGGCACAGCTGATCGCCGGGCCAGTAGACGCGCAGTGTGTTGGCCTTGCGATGGCAGCGGCTGCATTCGTAGTGACCGGTGGTGACGGGTGGGCGTCCGCGGCGCCTGGATCGTGGCTTGGGATTAATCGGGGCCATCGGTGATGACCCGCGCCCGCCGTGGCCGGACCGACTTGTTGAGTTCGACCACGTTCGGCGGCGGGGTAGCGGCTGCCCCGGATGCGGTCTTCCGGCGTCGGACGTCGGTGGCAGTGACGGTCACCAGGTCCTCCACGCCACAGCCGAGGATGTCGCATAGCGCGGCCATCAGTTGCAGCGAAACACGTTCGGGCCGTTGGTGGACAACACGGTAGACCTGGGGTCGGGAGAGCTGAATGCCACGTTCGGCCAGGCGGGGGATCAGGTCAGTGCTGTTGTGCATGCCATGCGCGGCCATGAGCTCGGCGAGGCGCCAGGTGTAGTCGACTTCGCGTTTCATGATGATTCTTCCCCGAAGGAGAGCGCATCTTTGACGGTCTGATCGAGCATGCGGCGCAGTGTGCGGGTGCGGTAGTCGCTGGATACACCGGTGTAGAGGGATGTGGTGCTGGCGACATCGTGGCCGGCCTGGTCTTGGACGAATTTGGCGTCCCAGCCGTCCTCTATGAGGTGGGTGATGTGCGAGCGGCGAAACGAATGCAGATCCAGTCCGGCCGGCAGATCCAGTTCGTCGCAGTAGCGCCGGAAGCGGCGCAGCAGGGTGGTCTCAGCGATCAGGCTGCCGCGCTCGCTGGGGAACAGGTCAATGCTGTCGTCGATATACGGTTGGCCGTGGGTGAGCCAGTCGGCGATGACTTCGGGTGTCCAGTCGAACACCGTGAACACGGTGCGCCGCTTCGGCGGTGAGCCTTTTTTGGCCTTGCCGTACCGGATCAGAACCGCGCCATAGCGCCCGAATTCGGCGGCGTGCGGATTGCGCGAGAAGTCGACGGTCTGCAGGTGTCGCAGTTCATTGAAGCGCAGCCCGTAGGAGTAGGCCACCTTGAACATCACCGAGTCGCGGTAAGCCGGCAGCCAGCCCTTCTTACGGGCATTGGCAATCAGGGACACTTGCTCGTCGGCATGATCGAAGAAGTCCTGCAGCTCCTTTTTGGTGAAGGGCCGCTTGAGCGGATTCTGCTCGTTGTCTTGGACGTGGGCAGCGGTGTTCCACTCGAAGAACACTTGCGCAGGGTGAGTGCCGAAGCGCTGCTCGCATACCCGATCCCAGCCGTAGTCCGGATCAGCGATGTACGAGCAGAACAACCGTAGGCCGTTCTGGTAGCCGCGCACGGTCGATTGCGCCCGGCCTTTGATGCCGCGCAGATCGGCGAAGAACTCTTCAACCATCGCCGGTGTCCAGGCCCAGGGGTACTCGTTGCAGTGGTCGATGAAGCGGCGCACCAGGGCGATGCGCTTGCTGATGGTCTCGTGGTCGAGGTTGCGGCACAGTTGCTGGTTGCGCCAGCCGTCGAGCATGTCCTCGACGGTTTGGGCCTCCGGATGCAGCAGCGGAACTGACCCGACCAGAACCACGCGACCGCTCTTGTCGACGGGCAATTCAGCCTCCCAGGACGTCTCATCTGATGCATCATTGAATCATCTAATGAATCATTACCACATCGCCGCAGGTAGGTCCATCGCAAAACGAACGTTCGCCGATGCGTGTCGCGGCGGCCAGCCGGAGAGGGGGTCATGCATACTCGTTCGCATCCACCGAAAACCCCTGGTGTCCAGGCTGTTTCATCCATGGGTACCGGGTCGGTAGGCGAGAGTCACACGATTGCTGCGTGATTCATCGGATGAAAATGCAGTGATTCA
>NZ_JBEZJS010000021.1:0-5469 GCF_040704635.1 Mycobacterium sp. NPDC049093
GATCACCACGATCAGCACCGACCACGGTGCGCCGGTGATCGCCGGGGCGAGGTTGCGGGCGGGCAAGGCCAACTCCGGCAAGGGCGCAGCCCGCACACCGCAGCACGGCCGCTGGCCATCCAACGGCTCGCCGCCGGGCTGGTGGCCATCACCCATGGCCTCGACCGCGCCCACATCGGCGCCATCTGCGACGCACTGACCGCCGCCGGCATTGATCCCGCGGTGTGGTCCGCCCACGCGGTGAACGACAAGCTCAACACCGACATGCGCGTCCGCGGAGGAACCTGGCCCGATCACATCGCCAACCCTGGTGCGTTCCTGCACAGCCGGTTACGACGATTGTCTTGGACACCACCGGAGCCTGCGAGAAATGCCGGCGGCTGCGCCGCCGCCAGCATCGACCCGACGCCGACACCTGTCGTGCTGACCGACGCCTCGCGAGCCCGGATTGCGGCCGCCCAACAAGAAATCCGACAAGTGCTCCACGACCGCGCTCAGCGCACTCTCACAAGGACGCGCGTCAACAGCACGTCCGACGGGCAATCACCAGCACCAACACCCTGGCTGGGCGCCAGCCAAGCTGGAGACGACCTCCAGCGGGTACGTTCACGCGTCCGGCAGCCCGGGTAACGGCCACCCACGATCAATGGTGAACCCGCCGTCACCGACGACGTGCTCACCGGTGACCAGCCAACGCACCACCGCGATTGCACCTGACCCGCCGTGATCGGACAACACACGCGTCACCGCCGACTCCACCGCGCTCACGCCCATCAGTGCCTCACCGCGAACATCACCGACGCCCCTGGACGTGTCGTGAACGGCGTGCAGTGATGCGCTCCCGCCACCGTCTCACCAACCACATCTCGACTAGCTCCACCGCCACGTCGCCCTGCGTTGCCCAGTCACCCAACAGCTCGCAGTACCGCAAATAGTGAGCCCAGGTGAACCGGGCTGCGACCGGCTCACCGACCCACCCCAGATGAACCAACGACGCGACAGCTTGTTGGTCGAGCAGCTGCGGCCCCACCACGGCGCTCGGAGCAGTCGAGGCGGGCACACCGCCGGTCGTCAAGGGGACTGTCGGAATAACGGTGGATCTGGGCTTGGTCTGACACGCCGGGCGTGAGCTTGGCGGGAAGGACTGATGATGTCCGAAACACTCGAATCCATGGCGATCGATGTGGATCAACGCCAGCTCGCAGAGCAGCTGCTGGCGCAAGCGAAGGAACGGGGAATCGAGCTGGTCGGCCCGAATGGCCTGCTCAACCAGTTGACCAAGAATGTCCTCGAGACCGCGCTGGACGCGGAAATGGCCGAGCACCTGGGCTATGACAAGCACGACCCGGCTGGACGCGGCAGCGGCAACTCCCGCAACGGCAGCAGATCGAAGACGGTGTTCACCGAGATCGGCCCGGTCGAAATCGAGGTACCGCGAGATACCAACAGCACCTTCGACCCGGTGATCGTGAAAAAGCGTCAGCGCCGGTTGACCGGCGTCGATGAGATTGTGTTGTCGCTGACCGCCAAAGGACTCACTACCGGGGAGATCGCGGCCCATTTCGACGACGTCTACGGCGCTACTGTCTCCAAGGACACCATCTCCAAGATCACCGACAAGGTGATCGAGGAGATGACCGAGTGGTGCAACCGGCCGCTGGAATCGGTGTATCCGGTGGTGTTCATCGACGCGATCTTCGTCAAGGTCCGCGACGGCCAGGTCAGCAACCGACCTGTCTACGTGGCCATCGGGGTCACCTGCGCCGGGGAACGTGACATCCTCGGGCTGTGGGCCGGCGACGGCGGCGAGGGTGCGAAGTTCTGGCTGTCGGTGCTCACCGAGATCAAGAACCGCGGCACCGGCGATGTATGCATCGTGGTCTGCGACGGCCTCAAAGGCTTGCCGGATGCGATCAACACCGTGTGGCCGCGAGCAGTGGTTCAGACGTGTGTGATCCATCTGTTGCGCAACACGTTTCGCTATGCGTCGCGCAAGTACTGGGATCAGATCGCCAAGGATATCCGGCCTGTATACACCGCGGCGACCGAGGCTGCGGCCAAGGAACGCTTCAGTGAGTTCACCGCCAAATGGGGTGCCCAGTACCCGGCGATCACCCAGCTCTGGCAGAACGCCTGGAGCGAGTTCGTGCCGTTCCTGGACTACGACATCGAGATCCGCCGCGTCATCTGTTCGACGAACGCGGTGGAATCGCTCAATGCCCGCTACCGGAGGGCAATTCGGGCCCGCGGGCACTTCCCGACCGAACAGGCCGCGATGAAGTGCCTCTACCTGGTGACCCGATCCTTGGACCCCACCGGCCGAGGTAAGGCACGATGGGCAATGAGGTGGAAGCCCGCGCTCAACGCGTTCGCGATCACCTTCAACGGCCGGATCACTCCGACCGGCAACTAACCAATGCCAAGCCAGATCCACCGTTTATCTGACAGTCCCGTCGTCAAGGACGTGTGATGGGTGGCCCACAGGTACAGCGAGACCACGCTAGACATCCCAGGACCGTAAGTTGTCAAGCGGCCTTGGCGTCGGGGGTGGTTTGGCGGTGTGCCCAGGCTTTGTGCTCGTCGTAGGCGGTGTGGTGGCGCAGGCAGCCGTGCAGGATGCCGACGAGGCGGTTACCGAGGGCACGTAGGGCTTGGTGGTGGGTATCGCCGGCGGCGCGGTGCTGGTCATAGAACGCGCGGGCACCGGGACTGTTGGTCAGGGCGCAGAAGGCCCATTGGTCGATCACGTCGTAGAGGCGGCGGTTGCGGACGTGGCGGGCCAGCACGGCGCGTTTCTTGCCCGACGCGACGGTCAATGGCGATGTTCCGGCGTAGTTTTTGCGAGACTTGGCGGTGGTGTAGCGGTTCGGGTCGTCCCCGAACTCACCGAGCACCCGGGCGCCGAGGGTGACACCGAGTCCTGGCAGGGAGAGGTAGATGTCGGCGTCCGGGTGTGCCTCAAAATGTGTTGCCAACTGGGCCTCGAGATCGGCGATCTGATGGTTGAGCTCGGCGATGATGGCGACCGCAGCGCGGGTGCTCGCCCCGAATGCGGCGGTGACCGCGGGCGCGGCGGCGAGCTGCTCGACGCGCAGCGCGGTCTGAATCTCTAGGGCCCTGGCATCGAGGTTGCGTTGTCGCCCCGCGGCTTTGAGTGCCGATCGGATCTTGGAGATGCTCAAACGGGCGGCCTCGGCCGGGGTGGGAGCGCGACCCAGGATGGCCAGGGCATCGCGGTCAGACAGCGAGTCGAAGGCCTCCAACGCGCCCGGGTAGTACTCCCGCAACGCACTGCGCAGCGTGTTGGTGTTGCGGTTGCGCGCCCAGATCAGGTTCTGATGCGCCCGGGCCAGCACCTTGACCGCCTCCACGTCGGGGCTGTCCCCGGCGATCGGGCGGTGGTTGTGGCGGTCGGTGCGCACCAGATCGGCCAACAGTTTGGCGTCGGCGGCATCGGACTTCGCGCCTGAGACCTGGTGGCGGTCGCGGTAGCGGGCCACCGCGAGCGGGTTGACCGAGAACACCTGGTAGCCGGCTGCGGCCAGCGCTTGTACCCACAGGCCGCGGTCGGTTTCGATGCCGATCACCACCTGGGTGGGTTCCTCGGCGTGGGTGGCCACCAGTTCGTGGAACCCACCGACCCCGGCAAGTCCCTCCGGGAGCCGACGCGAGGCCAGTGTGGTCCCGTCGGCGCTCATCAAATGGATGTCGTGGTGGTCCTCGGCCCAATCGTCTCCAACGAAGATCGTCAACTCGCCTCCCTGCTCGATGGGGGTGAAACCTGTTCGAGCCGAAGGCCACCCGGCGGCAACCTAATGGATCAGTGCTCGCATCGGCACGACACCCCATCAGCGCTATAGGCGACCTCACCAACCGGCCGGGGCACGATCTAGCTGTTCTTCACGGGTAGGTTGTGAACGCGTAGGCGCTCGATTGGTGTCATTCCGCCGATGCCGGTGTGGGGTCGGTGGACTCTTCTATGTCTTGTCAAGCGGCTTGGGGCTTGGTGTTGGGCTCGGCGTGGAGGCTTTCGAGGTTCCGGTAGAGCTGGCGGGCTAGGTAGCGCTTGAGGCAGCGTCGGATTTCCTTGGTGGTGCGTCCTTCGGCGCGGCGGCGTTCGACGTAGGCCCGGGTTTCGGGGTCGTGGGTCATGCGGGTGATGACAGCCATGTGCAGGGCGCGATTGAGGCGCCTGTCGCCGCCGCGGTTGAGTCGGTGGCGGATGGTGTTGCCCGAGGAGGCGGGTATCGGGCTGACGCCAGCCAAGGCAGCGAACGCCGCTTCGGAGCGAACCCGGCCGGCGTGAGACCAGGCGGTGTAGACGACCGCGACGGTGACGGGGCCGATGCCAGTCTTGTCCAGCAGTGCAGCGGCCTTGCTGGTGTGGATGAGATCGATGATCTGTGCCTGGTTGGCCGCGAGTTGCTCGTTGAGAGCGACCACTCGCTTGGCCATCCGGACTGCCTCGGCGCGGGCGGTGCTCGTGGCAACGTCCTCGGCCCGGGTGCGCCAGCGGGCGACCTCACCAATCTGGCCGGCAGTCAACGGCTTACGGGCGTCGATACCCAGAGCGGCTACGCGCAGCAACGCGGTGAGCGCGTTGACGGTCGCGGTGCGTTCGGTTGTCATGTGTTCACGAGCAGTGACAAGAACCCGCAATGCCGCTCGGATACCGTCGTCGCTGCGTGGCCGGCGCAGTTGCTCAGGCTCAAGGGACAAGACTGCGGCTGCGATCCTGCGGGCATCGAAGGGGTCAGACTTGCCGGCACCGCGATGGGCCCGTGCGTCCATTCGAGCTGCCTCCACAACTTCGAAGCCGGCTCGCTTCGCTACCGAAGCCAAATGGGCTCCGTAGGTGGCGACGCCTTCGATGACCCACAAGGTGGCCATCTCGCCATCGGTGCGGCGCGCGGCCCAGGCGACAGCCCGGTCCATGCCCGCAGCGGTGGCAGGGAACTGCTCAGTGGCGACCGGTTCGCCGGTGGCCGCCACCAACACGGCCAGGGTGTGAGTGCGGGCGTGGGTGTCCACCCCGATGACGAACGGGTGGGCATGCGCAACGATGGTCATAGCGGCGGGTTTCCTTCCAGAGGCGGGACAGATCCGGCCGTCAACACGGCCGGCGCCGGCCTGGATGGAAGTCACTTCGGAACAGCACTGTGATGAGCCACGATCCGCCTTCGGCGGGGACGGGCAGTCTTCTGATCAAGTCACCGAGGTGGAGCCGGGTCAGCGTCGGCCGCCCGCCCCGGTGCCGGACAAGTCCACCGAAACGCACACGCGGGGCGAATGATTGTATGAGTCACAACCCAAGGCGAGACGACCGCCGCTAACCCTGCCAGCCAGTCCCAGACCAGCCACCTGAAGACTCACAGTGATTGTAGTGATGCAGCCAGTGCTGGTAGGTTCCGGCGCGTTCGGCCTCAGAGCGGTAGGTCTGCGCATAGGCCCATTCGGTGGTCAGGGTGC
>NZ_JBEZJS010000022.1:0-4933 GCF_040704635.1 Mycobacterium sp. NPDC049093
GATGCGTAGAGAACACCAATCCTCCCAGCTCAAGGGGCACTTTCCTTATATCGACACCCACCTACACAGGCAATTCATCGGTGGATCGAGGCTAAATGCGATGTGTCCGGGACCGCATTCCTGACGCGCGCAGGGCTGTCGGATGCGTGCTCGGTGAGGCTCTCAATGGGCTGTGGCACCGAACTGGGCGATGGCACCGAAGGCCGTGGCGGCACCTGCTGCGCCCGGTCCTCGCCCGCCGTAACCGGCTGGGCCTGCCGGGGGCCGGCCTTCACGGCCGCGGTCGTCGTCGTGGCCGACGCCGTAGCCAATTGCTCGCGGCCGTGGGCAAATGCGTTGGGCCGCTTGGGTCTAGTGAGTGACAGCAGGCACAGAGTCGCGTGCGCGATAGCGACGTCGATCACCGCCGGCCAGATCCACGACATGGACTCGCGAATACCCAGCATCACTGCGAAGGAGCGCAAAGCGTCGAACGAGAGCGCAAAGCGTCGAACGAGAGCGCAAACGAGCCCAGTGCCAATGCTGCCGTGAGCGCGAGCGCTACCCAATACACCCAGCCGACGGAACGGGCTCGCACCAGCCAAGTTGCCGAATGAGTCGCTGCCAGAAGAACTATCGGCGGTACCAAAGCTGCAAGTGCGGCCAGCCATCGTGTTTCGGACGGGGCGATGAGCAGCGCGTGTCCAACATTGCCGGCCAACGACATCGAGGCCGCAAGAATCAACCACCCCATGAAGAAGGTGCCGGCGCGGCGACGGTCGCCTTCTGCTGGGGCACCGCCAACCGGAGGCCGCTCAGGCGCGTATTGGTCCTGGAGACTCATGCATCGAGCCTATGGGCGCCGCCGATGCGCCTCGTGCACAATTTATCGCTTAGCTGGCACCACACAGCTCATCGAGCCGTGCGGACGCGGCCGTAGCTGCCACACCATCGGCCTGCGTGTACGTGCGATTGCGCAGCAACTCGATTTCAGTACGCCGCTCCGCGACATACTGCCGCGCGACGGATGCAGTAGTGGCTGGCTCGGCTGAAATCTGCGGCTCAAACAGGTCAAGGCCTTGGCGATCGCAGCGGTCCGATTCCCGATGTAGGTGTCGATATTCGGCGTCGACCAATCCCAGCCCGGAGGCAGCTGAGGGATAGCCGTCAGGGCGGCCTTAGTGGAAGGCCACGCCTCGCACGTCGAGCTGGTCTCGGTGGCGTTGCCCTGTGCTGGGGCATTCTGGGCAGCTGTCGGAGCGGGGCTAGCGGGTGCTGCGGTGTCGGAGCCGCGGCTCAGTAGGACAGCTGCGATTACCGAGGTGGCGATGATGATGGCCGCGACGATGATGGCGACCGGAAGCCAGCGCCGCGACGGCTTGGCAGTCGGATAGTAGGGTGGCCACTGGGGTGGTGTCATAGGTAATATCACTACCTCTGTCAGGGGTGATGTTGCGCGTGGGGTTGCGCTAGCGGCTGCGCGTGCTCGGATAGCTGGCGTCTAGGGCGGCAGTGACGATTTCCGAACGCGTCGACTTTGGCCGCCCGGGGTGGCCCGCCAAGATGATGCTGTTCACCCAGTCCACAATGCGGCGCAGCGCTTCAACCTCACCCGCAATGGGCCGCATGTACACCGGCACAACAGGTTCCGCCTTCTGGACAGGTGCGCGCCTGACGAAAAAGCCAGGGGGCTGCGTGGCGTTCTCTTCGGGTCGGCGGGCAAGCACGAGTTCGGGGAGATCCGCGAGGTGGCTGCTCACTGCTTCCATGATGAGCTCGGTCTGTGGTGCCGACCCTGGCTGGTCGGCGACGGCCTTGAATCGCGCTGCCACGGAGTTGGCGACGCTGACCCGCGTCGGTGAGGCGACATGCATTAGCGGGTCGGTCCAATCAATCTCCAGCGCGGGCAGATCCCGCCGGGAGGGCGAGTGATCCACGTCGGCTGTCACCTCGGTCTCGGTCTCGGTGACGGCGGGCGCAGGCGCCGGCGCAGCCCGCGGCGGCGTCGCGCTGACAGTTACTGCCGGCTCCTCGGCGGGGGCCGGAGCAGCGGTCGACGAGCTGGGGAGCCTGTCATCTGCTGGGCCCGCATCAGCACTGACCGGGGCGGCCGGCTTCGGGTGACGGGGAGGGGGCGCTTGGCGCCCTGCCCGCTCTGCTTTGCGGTTGCGCAGGGATGCGATTCCGTCGGACATGGGTGTTCCTCTCCCCCGTTACTGTTGAGCCTTGAGCGCGAGGTCAAGGACGCTGCGCGCCACCTCGTGCATTTCTTCAACGAAACCAGCTGCCCGAGCGGGTATTTCGCCGGAACGACCAGGGGCGCATACCGCCATCGTGAGCTTGCGCCGCTTGAGGAAGGTGTGGCTGGAAACCACGGGGCCAACCGGGATGTCGAAGGTGTCGCTCAGCTTCTCCAGCTGGCGAAGTTCGGCTTCTGGGGCTGCTTCCACGCGGTTGATGACAAACAGCAGTGGATAGCCTCCCTGCAATTCCTTGGCCATGCTCTCGGTCGCCTTCAGCGCCCGGGTCTCAAGGTTGACCGGGACCACGATGACGTGTGCGGCCGCGACCGCCCCCATCGTGGAGCTCACTCCGCCCGGGTGTGTGTCGACCACCAGCGGTCGGCCTAGCGACTGCGACCACTTCTCCAGTGTCGAGGCCATCTGGTCAGCCGGTGGCTGGTGGATGGCGAAGTCGGGATGCGACGGAATGAGGTCAGCGCGCACTCCCCCGCCCGAGAGAGGGCGTGGCACGCGGCCAGCCTCCAGCGCGTCAAGAAGAGGTGCGGTGGTTCTTGTCTCATGGCGGTACCCCCACGCGCGGGTGGCCCCTCCCTCGTCCCAGTCCAAGTCGACGAGGACTCCGCCGAGCAGGAACGCCAACTCCTTGGCGAGTTCGGTCTTGCCCACTCCCCCCTTCCACGCCGCAACCGTGACGATTAGGCGGGGCAGGAGTTCCATCAGCGCCGGCGACGAGGCGACACCGAGCCGCTCTAGCGCGATGCCGGGCTGCTGCGCCTCAGCGCCGCCTGCCCGCCGCTTGCCGCTGACATTGCGTGTCGCAACACCTGCAGTGCTGTCTGGCATATCGCGCACCCCTTCTGTGCGTGTGTGCACCGCTGACAAGGTGCATATGTGCTGCGTTCGATATTAGTCGACCACGCTGTGTGTGCGTGCACAACTTGTATCGCGGCGCGCCGCACAGCCGATAGCACCCTGACTATTACCTGCCTGCGTGTCAGCATGTACCAGAGCCACTATCACAGCCAATAGCGCAAGACCGTGCCGCGTGCAATGTAATCCTTGATATTGGACGTGATGTTGTCGGCAGTGTTGTGCGCAATGTTGCAGGTGACATTAGCCCTGCTCGGAGGTGCAACATTACAAACTGCGGCCTGTAGTCGCTGCTGACCAACGGTAGCCGCTCGCAGCGCCAGGCATATGGCGGACGTGTCGAAAGCGCGTCAGCGGGCCCTACGCGGCGTTTTCCCAGGTGATCTTCAACCCCCACCGCCCGAGGCCGGGGGGCTCCGAAGGGGCCGGCGAACCACGTGATGCAGACCCAAGCATGCGCACATATGTTCGAGCACGCACCTAGAATGTGGAGCTGTGACGAGGCTACGGCGGACCCGGCGCGGGTATGCGGAACCCGGCCCGCCGCAGCATTGTCCTGGGGGGCATCCGCTCCGTGGGCCGCAGCTGGTGCTTGTAGGGACGCAGCAGTGCTCAACGTGCGCCAACCGGGGGATGGGCCCGCACCGCTCGTATACGTGTAGGAACTTGCGACAGGACGGTCTACGACCCGCCGGCCACCTCGGAGTGTGCCTTCATCGCTATGGATGGCCGCGAAGTTCCGAAGCGCTGAACAGGACCGGGCGCCGCCACAACGAGTCAGCGTGCACGGCTCACCGGCGCGAGCGGTGCACGGTGTAGTTCGTCCACGCAGGGAACTCGCACATGATGATCGGGTCGCGGCCGGCGCGCGTGCAGAGCACTTGGAGAACCCCGTCGCGGACGACCGCGGCGACGTCGGCGTCGGCGGGCAGGTAGCGGGTCGCTGAGACGATGGTGGTGTCATCGTCGGCCACGTCGACCTCGACACTGCCGGCTCCCGCGATCTGGCACTCGCGGTAGTAGTCGACGCTCATCTCCATCAAGCGGCTGGGGGCGACATCAAAAACGAGAATCTTCGGGCTGCGAATCTTCATGGTCACGTCGGGTTTCCTTCCCTCTGATGCACGACTTTCGTGCTGAGGGAACCCTAGAAAACGACAGTGCAGCGATTGAGTCGTCGCGGCCCTCACCTGCGCATTTAGTGGTTAGCTCGCGCGTCGGGTGGGTTTGGAGTTGTGCAGGAGAGCGTCAATCGTGGCCTGCGTCTTCGAGCCCCATCGCGGGTCGAGCGCACTGACGAAGGCGGCCCACAATGGCAGGGCCACGGTCGCTTTGAGCGTGTCGGCGCCGGTGCCGCGCGCGGCGGGGGAGCGGTAGGCAAAACTCCAGGCGACCGCGCGAGCCGCGTCGTCGACGATCCAGTACACCAGCTCGTCGGCGTCGACAGTTTGACGCGTGCCTGGCTGACCGGTCAGTACATCCATGCACCGATAGTGGAGAGAGTTCTCCGCGTCGAGGGTATAGGCGGCGCCGGGGGCATCGACTGCGGGAAATGCTTGGAACTGTGGCCGGGGGAGGGTCCGCCTTGCCGCAATCCTGGCGACCGCGCTCAGTTGCGCCAAGGCGTGCTCAATGCGGTGTTCTAGGCCCTCGTGGGGTGGCGGGCCGCCGACAGTGCGGATGCCTGGTTCGAGGTCCTCCAGGTCGGGCCATGAAGGTAGGGGTGTGGGGGAGTGCTGTGCGGAGTGGTTTAGCCTCGATCCACTGATGAATTGGGGTAGGTGTGCCTCGCTGGGCTGTTGAGGGCTGGTCCTGGTCGCGGGCAGGGGGTATCTGCTGGT
>NZ_JBEZJS010000023.1:0-4498 GCF_040704635.1 Mycobacterium sp. NPDC049093
GTAATCGGATGTGCGTGTTTGGTAACCACACCGATACCGGAGGTCCTCACCTACTTCCGCTCACCACGCCGTTCACAACCTGTCTGGGAGTTACACCTAGATCCTCAGAGCAGAGTGGACCAGTAACTCCAGAACCGCACCAGGCACAACAGGATCACCGCGGTGAACCACAGCGCCACGATCGACCAGCGCCAGGTGTGCAGCCCGCGCAGCACGGCGTTGCCGCGCTGCGGCTGCACCGCGATCGTCGTCACCACGACCAGCAGCGGGATGGTCATCGACCACACCACCATGCAGTACAGGCACAGCGCGCCGATGGTGAACACGCTCTGGTAGATCAGCCAGTGCACGAACACCGTGCCCAGCAGCGTGCCGACCGCCAGCCCGGCCCAGTACCAGCGGGGCAGCTGAACCCGGGCCACCGCGAGCACCCCGGTCACCAGCACGACGGTGAACGACACGATGCCGATCAGCGAGTTCGGGAAACCGAACACGGCGGCCTGCGGGGTGACCATCACCGAACCGCAGGACAGCACCGGGTTGAGGCTGCACGTCGGCACGTAGGCCGGGTTCTTGAGCAGCTCGACCTTCTCGATGGTCAGCGCCAGCGCCGACGAGAGGCCCACCACGCCGGCGATCAGGACCCACAGCGCGCTCAGCCTCCCGACGTGCACCCCACCGTGCTCGGGGCTGTCCGGCTCGGCCGGGGACACCTCCCCTGGCGCGCTCACGCTCATGGAGCGGGAGCGGGAGCGGGCGCCGGGGTCGTCGGATCCGGATTCGGCGGCGGCGCACCGGCGTCGAGCACGGGCAGGTCACCGACGATGCTCCTGATCTCGTCGATCAGCGCGTCGGGGGTCGTCGGCTTGTAGTCCTTGCCGTTGATGCGGATGGTCGGGGTGGCCTTGACCTCGGTCGCCTTGGCCATGCCCTTGACCATGTCGTCGTAGCGGCCCTTCTCGATGCAGTTCGGGACGTCGCCGACGACGCCGGCCTGGCGCGCCACCTCGGTCAGCCGGGCCTCGTCCGGGAACGGGCCGACGCCCTCGGGCGGCTGCTGGGCGTACAGCGCGGCGTGGAAGCGGCGGAACGCCTCGGTGTCGGCTTCGGCCACGCAGTAGGCGGCGTTCGCGGCGCGGGTCGAGTACCCCTGGCCGGCCCGGTCCAGGATCGAGACCATGTAGTAGTCGGCCGCCACGGCGCCGCTGTCGATCAGCCGGTTGATCGTCGGGCCGAAGGCCTTCTCGAAGTTGCCGCACGCCGGGCACAGGAAGTCCTCGTAGAGCGACAGCACGGCCTTGGGCTCGCCGTCGTCACCGGTGATGACGTCGCTGGACGCCACCCGGATCGGCTTGGCCTCACCCTCGCCGGGCTTGTCCTCCTTGGTCATGACGATGTAGAGCACCAGCGCGACGGCGAAGATCACGACGATCGCGGTCAACCCGATCTGTACGGCCAGATTGCGTTTCTTGTCGGCCGCCTTCAGGTCGTACTTCGGGGTCTTCTTCGGTTTCGAGGCCACGGGGACAAGCGTACCGGCGGCGTTTTCGCGGCCCGTCAGACGCCGCGCAGACGGGTGCGCAGCGCGCTGATCATGTCGGCGACCGCGGCCGCGCAACCGCCCCCGATCGGGAACATGTTGGCGAAGCCGTGGATCAGCGCACCGGCCTGCCGCAGGTCGACGGCCACCCCGGCGGCGCGCAGTGCCTCGGCGTAGGCCACGCCCTCGTCGCGCAGTGGGTCGAAGCCGCCGGTCAGCACCAGTGCAGGCGCGAGCCCGGACAGGTCGTCGGCCAGCAGCGGTGACACGACCGGATCGGTGATCTGCACCGACGCACCGGTGACGTACTTGTCGGCGAACCACTCGATGTCGGCCTTCGTCAGGAAGTAGCCGGAGGCGAACAGGGTCTGCGACCGGGTCTCGCCGCTGGGGTTGGTCCACGGGTAGATGAGCAGTTGCAGCGCCGGTTGCGGCACTCCTTCGGCGCGGGCGCGCTGGGCGACGACGGCGGCGATGTTGCCGCCGGCGCTGTCCCCGCCGACCGCGACGCGGTCCGGGTCGGCACCGAGTTCGGCGGCGTGCTCGCGCGCCCAGCGGTAGGCGGCGAACCCGTCGTCGGCGGCGGCGGGCGCCTTGTGCTCGGGGGCCAGCCGGTAGTCGACCGACAGCACGTGCACCCCGGCGTCGCGGCAGATCAGCCGGCACAGGTCGTCGTGGCTGTCGAGGTCGCCGATCACGAAGCCGCCGCCGTGGAAGAACACCAGCAGCGGGGCGGCCGTGTCGGCGGTGGATGTGGGCGGAACGTAGTGGCGGGCCGGGATCTCACCGTCCCCGCCGGTCACGGTGAGATCTCTCACCGCGGCCACCGGGATCGCCTGCCGGAACCCGCCGGACAGGTCGCGCAGCTGCGCCCGCGCCGCCGCCACGTTGTTGGTGCCACCGTCGATCCCGACCAGCTTCTGCCCGGCGAGCATCAGCTGCACCGTGGTGTCGAGGGTGTTGCCGTCCACCGTCACCGTGCGGCCCGCCAGCAGCAGGCGTTTCACCGGGTCGGGGATGCGCGGCAACGCGCGCAGGGTGACACCCGCCATCGCGGTGACGAGCGCCTCCTTGCGTCCCGGGCTGTACGCGCCGTCAGCTGGCAGACTCGCAGTCATGGCATCTCCCTTGATCACGCTGAATGACGGTAATGCGATCCCCCAGGTTGGACTCGGAGTTTGGCAGACGCCGCCGGAGGCCACCGAGCGCGCGGTTGCCACGGCGCTGGAGGCGGGCTACCGGCACATCGACACCGCCGCCGCCTACCAGAACGAACGCGAGGTCGGGCAGGCGCTGGCCAAGTCGGGTCTGCGCCGCGAGGACGTCTACATCACGACCAAGCTGTGGAACGCCGACCAGGGTTATGATAGCACGCTGGCCGCGTTCGACAAGAGCATGGAGCGGCTGGGCCTGGAGTATCTCGATCTGTATCTGGTGCACTGGCCGATGCCGAAGACCAACAAGTACGTCGACACCTTCAAGGCGTTCGCCTACCTGCGTGACCAGGGCCGGATCCGCTCGATCGGGGTGAGCAACTTCGAGCCCGAACACCTGCGCACGCTGATCGACGCCACCGGCGTCGTGCCCGCCGTCAACCAGATCGAGCTGCACCCGCTGCTTCAGCAGCAGGAGCTGCGTGAGGTACACGCCGAACTGGGCATCGCCACCGAGGCGTGGAGCCCGCTGGGGCAGGGATCGCTGCTGGCGAATCCGACCGTCACCTCAGTCGCGGAGGCGCACGGACGCACCCCGGCGCAGGTACTGATTAGGTGGCATATCCAACTCGGCAATATAGTCATCCCGAAATCGGTGACCCCCGAGCGGATTGTGAGCAACTTCGACGTGTTCGACTTCGAGTTGAGCGAGCAGGACATGGCGTCGATCTCGTCGCTCGGCGATGGCACTCGCCTGGGTCCCGACCCGAGAAATTTCGAGTTCACAGGGTAGGTGACATGACCTCCTCGTCCATTCCGACGGTCACGCTCAACGACGACAACACCATGCCGGTGCTCGGCATCGGCGTCGGCGAGCTGTCCGAGGCCGACGCCGAGCAGGCGGTGCTGGCGGCGCTGTCGGCCGGTTACCGACTGATCGACACCGCCGCCGCGTACGGCAACGAGGCCGCCGTCGGCCGCGCGGTACGCAAGTCCGGGGTGCCCCGCGAGGAGATCTTCGTCACCAGCAAGCTCGACGTCCGCGACCAGGGTTTCAAGAGTGCGCAGGACGCCTGCCGCAAGAGTGTCGAGGAACTCGGTCTCGGCTACGTCGACCTGTACCTGATCCACTGGCCCGCCGGTGAGCAGGGCAAGTACATCGACAGCTGGGGCGGGCTGATGAAGAACAAGGAGCTCGGCGACGCCAAGTCCATCGGGGTGTCCAACTTCCACGAGGAGCACCTGTCGAACGTCATCGACCTGTCGTTCTTCACCCCCGCGGTCAACCAGATCGAGCTGCACCCGCTGCTCAACCAGGCGCACCTGCGCGAGGTGAACAAGGGCTACGGGATCGTCACCCAGGCGTACAGCCCGCTGGGCGTGGGCCGGCTGCTGGACAACGAGACCGTCGTCTCGGTGGCCCAGGCGCACGGCAAGACCCCGGCGCAGGTGCTGATCAAGTGGAGCCTGCAGCTGGGCAACTCGGTCATCACCCGGTCGAGGTCGCCGGAGCACCTGGCGGCCAACCTCGAGGTGTTCGACTTCGAGCTCACCGACGACCAGATGGCCGCGCTCAACGGCCTGGACGACGGCACCCGGTACCGCCCGGACCCGGAGACGTACACCGGCTAGTTGTTCTTCACGGGTAGGTTGTGAACGCGTAGGCGCTCGATTGGTGTCATTCCGCCGATGCCGGTGTGGGGTCGGTGGTGATTGTAGTGATGCAGCCAGTGCTGGTAGGTTCCGGCGCGTTCGGCCTCAGAGCGGTAGGTCTGCGCATAGGCCCATTCGGTGGTCAGGGTGC
>NZ_JBEZJS010000024.1:0-4326 GCF_040704635.1 Mycobacterium sp. NPDC049093
GCTGGGCAGACCAGCGGCTACATCCTGCCCACCCCACAAACCGCCGTCAGAATCACCGTCGAACCACACCACTCAAGTCAGTCCACGGATTGAGGTTTAGAGGGGCCGCCGGAAAGCGCGGCGCTGGCCACCGACGGCGCGGCAGGGGCCCCGCGGCGGCCGGAGCGCGCGTTGAGCGTGGTTCCAGCTAGGGATTCTGTGCCGCAGCTGGATACCTCGTCGCGGCCTGCGGAACCGGACTCAGACACCGAATGCGCTGTGTCTGTTGAGCGTTGGCAACCGGTCGCCGAGTCGCTGGTTCGCGACGGCATCACGACCAAAGATCCCGACCTGATTGCCAAGATTCTGGCCGACAGCGCGGCAGGCACCCCGCCGAGCACCATCGGTCGCCGTCACGAGGTCCACCACACCACTGTCAACCGGATTCTTTCGGCCGCCGAGCAGCTCACCGAGGCCAGCACCGCAGCAGGGTAAGCGCCCGACGAGCCGATCACTCCGGCTCCGCGGGTAGGCCTCGCGCGGCGCGGACGGCGGCCTCGCGCCGGGCCGCGTCCTCGGCTGCTGCCGCTGCGCGGCGGTCGGCACTGCGCCGCCGGACGCGAGCGAGCTCGGCGAAGGCTTGCGTGTGCCCCGGACCTCCGCGGGCGCGCCGGCCAGCCTCTCGGGCCCGCCGGCTTTCGGCGAGTTCGGCCTGCATCGCCGCTCGTTGCTGGGCGCGCTGCTGGCGCTCGGCGTCGATACGCGCGGTTTCCGCGGCCGCCGGGCGATCGTCAAGACTGTTGTGGGCCAGGTGCCAGCTGATGATCGAGCGTACGAGTCCGATGGGTTTGTGGGGGTGGGCGGGAAGCCAGTGTCCACCGGCGCCCTGCCAGTCGGTGAGCAGCTGGTTGATGTCGTCACCGGTCCACCGGTGAGCTGCCAGCGCCGCCAGGGCGGGTGCCCAGCCGCGCGGTGAGTGCCGACGTGCCCAGCGCGGCGTTCGGCTGTCACGTAGCCACGCACAGGCCAGTAAGTACGCTTCCCGTGGCGGTGCCGCGCCCGGCGAACGGCCCCGCCGGGCTCGTCTGGTCGATGCTGGGCGCGAAGCGCCGCTTTTGGTGTGGGCCGAATGGCCCCCGGCCCCGCCGGATATAACTTTTCTACTCGAAAAGGGGAGAAGAGAATCTAAAAGAGACCCCTTATGGGGGTGGGGTGACAGCAAGGTAATCCGCACGTCGTGCAGTGCCCAGACCGATGCCCAGCCGCGGTGGCGATCCCCGACGCGCCAGGAGGCGAACCGTTCGGTGCGGGTGCGCTGCCGGCCCCGGAGAACCTCGGTGGCCAGTCCGAGCAGTCGCAGCGCTGTGTCGGCACGTTGGACGGTGCGTACGGAGTAACCGGTGTCAGCGGCGAGGCGTTCGTTGGTGGGTCGACTGTTGCGTCCTGTTCCCCAGTCGGCGTAGCGGGCGCGGGCCTCGGCAACGCGCACGAGGGCGCGCAGCGAGATCGGGTTGCCCGGCATCACCGGGCGCACCTTCGTGTCGTAGTGGCTGTAGTAGGCCACCGGAACCGCGACCCGCGCCCAGCGCTGCTCGCCGGCAAGCCAGCAGGCGACTCCGGCGTAGGCGTCGTCACCGAGGTCGAGGTGAATGGCCGCGGGAGCTCGTCCGTTGGCTTCGTCGACGAGCTGGCGCAGCAGGTGTGCCGGCGCGACCGGCGTGGTGAGTCGACGGCGTGATCTGGTGCGGGCGGTGCCGCGGCGCGGCCGGGTGACCGTGCATCCTCGGTAGGCGCGGGGTGCGCGGCCTGGGCCAGAAAAATTGTGAACACGGGGCGCAACGATTGGTGCTACAAGTGGACGTGCGCTACCGTGAGAGGTGTCTTCCACGACAGCTCCCTAGTTAAGAGCGGCAGCAGTACCCGGAGTGGTTCCCGGACAACTTCAGATGGCGTTCACCCTCGGACTGGTACTCCGGGGGTTTCGCCGTTTCTGGGGGCTGCCGCGCGTTATTCAGATGTCAATAGGGCGGAAGCTGAGTCGGGGTGGTTAGTCCCTCGTCGGCATCGCGTCCTATGCGCTGGTCTGCAGCGGCAGCACCTCCTGGCGATCGAGTTCGCGGACGTGTTCGGGCAGGCCGACGTGCAGGGCTAGGAAGTCGGCAAGGTACTGCGAGATCGACGTGACGCCGCTGTCTTGCTGTAGTCGCCGAAGTCGTTCGGAGACTTGGGAATGCGGGCGCACCATGAGTCGCTCGTAGCGGCGTGCCACGACCCGCGGCTCGGTGGCTACCAGAGTCTGGCGGTTGAGTTCGCGGACGTGTTCGGGGAGGCCGACGTGGAGGGCGAGCACGTCGGCGACGTATTGCGAGACGGACGAGACTGCGGACTTGGCGACCAGCTCGTCGAGCTTGCGAGAGACTTCGGGGCGCGGGAGACACATGTGCGCGCCGCGGGGACCTTTGCTTGGCCGTGCCATGCGTCGCACTCTGCCAGGATGCGTCGTTACAGTAACCTCGACACGCCGAAGCTTTGTGATACTTCTGTGACTGGTGTGCAAGCAGGCAGTGATCGGACGCGCGTCCCGCCGCCGTGTCATTGCGGGCGACTCTGGACGCCGGCGAGGGCGGCGATGTCGAACAGGGGTCGGTGTGCGGCGCGCAGCGTAGCGGCCTGAGACACCATCGCGCGGGTGATGTCGGCGATGGCGGTTTCTACGGCCTCGATCTGCTCGCAATTCAGCGCGTGATAGTTGAGCTGGATGCGCAGTGTGGCGCCGTAGCCGTCGTGGGTAATGACGGCGCGGCAGCGATCGATGCCCACCCGGCCGTAGGTCAGGATTGTCGACCCTGGCGTGGATTTTCGGACGGTGATGGTGTCCGGCATGGTTGTCGCGGGTGGTCCGGAGGGCTTGTTCTCGCGGGCCGTGCTGATTGCTGAGGTGTCCATCGCGTCCAGTGATCCCCCGTTAAGATGCCGGGCGGTTCATTCGCCCGGCGGTGGTGGGCGCCGCTGACGTGTTGTCGCGGTGCTGTTGGCGGACAATGGTTTTGGCTGCGGGCAGTGCCCAGAGAACATGTCTTCCTGCTGTTGATTCCCGGACAACATCGCCGGTTCGTTCCAGGCCGACGAGCTGCCGGTAGACGTGTTCGTGGACTGCGGGGTAGCGGCGGTCACCTCCCCCGGCCAAGGGCAGGTCGGGAAGTGCTCGGCAGAGCTGCGCCGTCGTTTGCGGGACGTTAGCTTGCCCGAGTGCGCTGATGATGGCTGCCCGCAATGGATTTCGCCGACGCCGGCGGTTGCCCATCTGTGCTGACGACGCTGCTAAGCCTTGATCCACCGATGAATGGGCTGGTTGTTGGGGTGTCGGAATGAGGAAAGTGCCCTCTGAGCTGGAAAGATTGGTGTTCTCTACGCAACAATCCGACCAGCACAAGAAAGGCACTTCCAGTGCGAGTGTCCCACACGTTCGGTCCCGACTCCGCGGTGTTCGACGAGGACAACCTCGTGTCGTGCGCCGGGCTGGTCCCGGTGATGGCCCTGGCCGAGCAAGCTGGCCTGACACGGTTGTTGGACAACACAATTCACATCAGGTCGTCTCGGGTCAAGTCCGGGGCGGCTAACCCTCGATCCACCGATGAATCGCCTGTTCGGAGGGTGTTGATGTAAGGAAAGTGCCCTTTGAGCTGGGATGATTGGAGTTACCACACTTCGATCAGCCCACGTTCAGAAAGGCGCTTCCGGTGCAAGTGTCCCATAGGTTCGCCGTGTCGTCGGCGGTCTTCGATGATGCACATCTCGTGTCGTGCGCCGGGCTGGTGCCGGTGATGACCCTGGCCGACCAGACCGGTCTGTCGCAGCTATTGGCCGACAAGATCCGGTTCACCTGTGAGCGGATCCGTTCGGCCGCGGCCCATCCGTCACCGAAGCTGACCACGCTGATCGCCGGGATGTGCGCCGGCGCGGACAGCATTGATGACCTAGACGTTGTGCGCTCGGGTGGGATGAAGACCCTCTTCGGTGGTGTGTACGCCCCGTCGACGATCGGAACCTTATTGCGGGAGTTCACCTTCGGGCATGCCCGCCAGCTCGAATCTGTCCTGCGCGAACACCTGGCCGCGCTGTGCGGGCGTGTCGATCTGTTGCCCGGCGCCGACGGACGGGCGTTCATCGACATCGACTCACTACTACGCCCGGTCTACGGGCACGCCAAGCAGGGCGCCAGCTACGGACACACCAAGATCGCCGGCAGGCAGATCCTGCGCAAAGGCCTCTCACCGTTGATCACCACGATCAGCACCGACCACGGTGCGCCGGTGATCGCCGGGGCGAGGTTGCGGGCGGGCAAGG
>NZ_JBEZJS010000025.1:0-3498 GCF_040704635.1 Mycobacterium sp. NPDC049093
ATTGCTACGCACACTCTTAGAGTACATGTACCCGACGATAAATACGCAGTTCAACACGCATTGTGCGCCCACATTGTGTAGTTAACTACTGATAAGCCGTGTGCAAACGTGGGCGAAGAATGCGATCGTCGTGGCGCTTGCTTGCCCACTGGTCGCGGCTTGCGCTGGCGAGGCTGACAACGCGGCCGGCGCCGCGCCGGCATCGCCGACCACTTCTGAGAATCGATTCGAATCGCCGGCCGCGCCTTTGTCGAAACTCACCACTGCAGGCACCCACTGCTTCGCCACGTCTCTCGATGCCGCTGCGGCTGCGGGACGCATCGCTGCGGCGTTCGTCGCAGATCGCCTTAACTACGAAGGTCAAAGGCGCGTGGCCAACCATGGCGGCCCGTTACCTAAAGCGATGTCGGACATGATGGGCGAAGTGTCCGACCCCGACCAAGATAATTGCGTCGCGGTGTCGACGTTTCGCTATGAGGACCGGTGGTGGTATCCCCCACCACCGGGTTAACTGGTTCCGATGGTTGCTCATCGAACACGTTCCGGCCCAGCTGATTGGTGGCCAGACGCAGGCCAAGATCACGCGGGCGGCGATATCACCGCTCCCCCAGCGACGTTCGCTTAAGGCGCGGCGTGTTGTGCCAGAGTTCGATCGGGCAAACAGCTGCGTGCCCGGCACGTATTACTGCCAGTACGAGGGCAAGCGCTCCATTACGGTCTTGAACGAGGGGTCCCTCAATTCGATGTTCGGGCGCGCTCCGTTGATATGAATTTTCGGCCAGGCCTCGACCCGCTGCCGGTACCAGTCGAGCCAGTCCAATCCGATTTCTCCGCGGCTTGCCAACGGAGCGAGATATGCCACCGTGAGGCGGTCTCGCTCCTGGACGAACGCTTCTTCGTGGATCATTCGCGACTTGTCGGCCTGCTGGTCGAGGGGCGCCACAGTCGTCATGAGTTGTTCAGCCAAATCGACTCGGATATCGGGAAGCGAGCTAGTTAGCAACGCGCTCCGGAGAACGCCGTCAGAGCCACCTGCTGTCGTGGTGACACTCCGAGATGTCCAGACGAACTTCGCGGTCAGCGCCGTGCGCGACGTGACGTACCAGGAGTCGAGAGCTTCGCGCCAATGCTGTGCGTGTCCGGGTTCCCATGGCGCATAAGGATTCAGGCGAAGTTCTTCGATCAGTAACCTCTCGGGGTCAGTGTCGTTGGCCGGCAGCAGCTCATCGCGCCAAGTGGCGCTGAGCATTCCGTACCGAGCATGGTCTAACACCTGCAGCAGCCGGGCAGCTTGCGCACCTTCGAGGTAGTGCCCAGTCGACCCTGGAGAGTTGTCCGCTGAAGGAGGAAATACCATCGTTGCGCTGCCTTCTATTGAGAAACACTCGAACTCGACCACACCATTGTGGCAAGCAATGCTTAGGTGAGCCAGCGACACGGCGACACGATTGCGTTGTCACGCAAGTCATTCATCGGGCGGTTGCGGGGAACACATCACTGCGGCAACACCATGCACAGTAGCAAGCCAACGCGAGCTGAACGGTTCATCTCTGTCGGCACTTGTCATGCCTCGCACGGTATTGGCATGGCCGAGGGCGCGGGTGCGACACGCAGACTAGAGCCGCTAGTGCTCCCCGACCGCTCCCGGTCGTGCAGACGCGGGATCGCCGCGCGGTAGCCAGCCTTAGAGGCTGTTTCTAATCCCGACGCCCGGTTGGCGGTGGACGTTCGGATTTCGGGTCACGATGACAAGTGGTCGGAACCCCCGGGACGTGGGCCGGTGCGTTCGCCAATTCAACGGGTCGCGGGATTATTGTTGATCTGTGGACCTGGATCAGACCGCTGAGACTTTGGTGTCGCTCCTCAAGGAGTTGACCTCCGTCGGCGATGTCGCGCCGGCGTCCGTGGTTGGCGCAGGTGGGCCAGCTCCGCGAGGGCTCGACGACGCCGCACAAACGGGTCAGTCTGCGGTGTGGCGTGATCATTTGTCTGGCTGGACTGGGGCGGGAGCCGAACAGTTCCGAGTGGTCGACGAGGATCTGGAACGCTTACGCCGGGAACGTGAGAGCACCGATCGTGAGCTGGCTGAGACCCTTGAACAGGCGCGCAGCGCAGCCCGCGGCAGTCTCGAACGGCTGCGTAGTCTTCAGGCGACCGTTGAGGCTGCACGGGCCGGAATGGGTCCGTCGTTGGACACTCAGGCTGGACGGCAGCAGTATGCCGAGTTGCTGGTTGGCGGGTTAGACGAGGTCGAGGCGATCCTTGCCCACGCGCAGGAGTCGCATGGACGTGCGGCCAGTGGATTCACCGATGTCGCGCAGCGTTACGGCAACGCCGCGGTGTAGGCGCTGTAGAACTCTGGGATCTGCCAGTTCAAGGTGCCTGTATCGGTGATATCGAGCTCCCAGCGCAGGTCGGTGGCGGCCTGGAGGGTTGTTGTGATGCTGTCGGCGTAGTCGGGCGCCATGACGGGATCGGCCAGCACGCCGCGCACAGTCAGGTGCACGTGCTCGGGGGTGAGTCGTATTTCGATGTCGAGTCGCGGGTTGGCACCCATCTGAGTCAGTGCCTCGCAGGTGCCCTCTACAGCGGCGAACTGGCTGGGTCGACTGGGTGTGACGTGGAGGCGGCGAGGACCACGCGCGGTGTGTGTGGAGTGGCTGCTGACTTCGGTGATGAGTTCCAGAAGGCCGGGCGAGGGTGCCATGGTCGTCCGGACGATGCATCCGTTCTGGATGGTGTTGATCAATTGGATCACCCATGAACCGAGCGGATTGGGAGTAGTTGGCTCTGGCTGCGGCGTCGAATCGGGCGGCGTGGGCATCCTGCGCCGGCGCACCTCGGCCAGCGAGACCACTTGAGCGGGCCGGCGGGGTGCGTCGATGCTGTGCGGCGCGACGTGTCGGCTCCTGCGCGGGTGCATGGCTTGACGCTAGGCGGTCGAGGGCGTGTTCCGCTAAGGCGGTGAGCCGATTGTCCACGAACCTGGGTGGGCCGGTGTTAGAGGTCGATATAGCGGCCTGAGTCGATGGGGCGGGCGCGCACGGCTGCCTTCATTCGTTGTTGAGCGCTGCGGGCGCGGCGCTGTTGTCTATCTCGGGTCAGTTGGTCGGCGGACTGCGTGGTGTGCCGACCGTGCTGCCAGATTGGTGGCCAGGAGTCGAATTCTCCTGCGTTCACACGGGTTTGGAGCTCGCTCCAGGGTGCAGTGTCCGGTCCGGCTTCGATGACGCATTGCTCGATGAAGTCAACAGTTGAGATCGCGCCGAATTCGGCGAGGTGAGCGGCCTTGTCGTCGGCCGACCAGCGCGGTTCGATGTGGTCGAGTTCGACCTGGTTGTTGGCCGCCCAGTTGTTGGTTTTGCGGGCAATGGCAGGCAGGTCCCATTGCTGGGGATCTAAGCCTCAATCCGTGGACTGACTTGAGTGGTGTGGTTCGACGGTGATTCTGACGGCGGTTTGTGGGGTGGGCAGGATGTAGCCGCTGGTCTGCCCAGC
>NZ_JBEZJS010000026.1:0-2813 GCF_040704635.1 Mycobacterium sp. NPDC049093
CTTGCTACCTGCCATGTCGTCGTCGATTCTTCCTGCCCGAACACTCGGGCAACAGAGTCCCACAACAACTGGACCACTACGAAGGGCCCACCTCAACTTCTCCACAGCTTTAACAGCCGAGCTCAGCTTTCTCCGCATCTCGGACAGCAGCGCAAGGGCCCGCTCCTCGGTTAGATTTCCGCCGATCCGAAGCCGGACGCCGAATTTCTGGTGTGCGAGTTCGCACGGGTAGTTCCGGTAGGTGAACGTCGTCCACCATTCCACCTTCTCCCCAGGCCCAAAATGGGGTATGCCTACTAACGTCAGAGCGTAGCGAAGCAGCACTGGGATCGGAGCTTCGTCCCGAGGTATTGCGATGGTGTAGGCCGGTTGACGGTAGTCCCGATCTCTCTGCGGGACAGGTGGTCCAAAGTTGCGCAATGAGGTTTTGGACAGATGTTTCCCCGCCGCTGTCTCGTCTGTAGACACGCAAGCGATTATCCCGGGTTAGACGGTCGCAGTACGCAGAAGAGGTCGACTGTGTCGCCCATGGACAACGGCGCCGAACGACGCATCCACGGTCGACTCGCGGTGTCAAAGCAATGATGCCTAGTTACGCTGAGATACGAAAGCCCTAGCGACAATAAGATGCCCGCCGCCAACAGCCTTTGTCCTCAAGTCCATAGAAAACACGAGTTGGCGAATCATTGCTGGGTAGAAAACCTGGTGCTCTCAGAGCAGTTCCTTTCGTACACTGGGCGAACGATGGGGGAATCAACTGGCGAAGGGTCCGGCCGACCTACTGCAAGCCGGAGGTTAACTGACGAAGCGGTCTGCGAGGCAGGGCGTCAAGCCGAAGCGCTTGGCCGTGCCGTGCCGTTAACGGTGGCGGGGTTGAGGCAAGCAGTCTTGCGAGGAGGGCATGATGCCGTTGCGCGCGTTCTAATCTCACGACATAACAGGCGGTTAGAGCGTCTCGCCGAGATCTCGCCGCTTATGCAGATGGTGTGCCTTCCTACAGTATCGGGCTATATCGAGTTCGATGTGGCTCTTATGGAGATGGGCGTGAGCTTCCGTCCGACAGTCCTGATAGGGGACTCTTGGGTAGATCAGCTTGCGTGGGGGCTTGATAGCGCGGTCGCCTCAACACGCTTTCTGTTGTGTATGCAGGTTGTTGGTGCGTCGATCATCGCGCGTGGTCAGCTTGAGCGCTGGTCGACGAACTTGGCGGTCAATGTGTCGCTGCCTCAAACTCCCGGCGAAGACACAGCTGCTTGGATGCGTCGGGTGTGGGAGTTTCCCGGTGCCCAGAACGTACTGTTCTGGCACGAAGCAGACCGGCCTAACTGCTTCACCATTCGGCCGATCGAGAGATCTTTCGATGCTGGAGACCTCTTCGCTGAATTGAGCGAGCTGTTACATGGTCGTGGGGAACTCCTTGATGCACTGTGGTGGGAGGTCGACGGTTTCGAATCTCCACTGCAGGCAGAACAGATTCGATCGCTTGATTTGGTGAGCGATGCTTTAACACTCTGCATAACTCAGATCCAGGGTGGGTTGGCGGGCGCTGCGTATGACTCGGGGCGGCTGGAGACTTGCAACAATATTGAGACTGCGCCAATCCTTGGCCCGGTTAGGGCGCTGTTCGCGAATCTGTTGCCCTACGTCTGGCCTATTGAACTTCGCTTGGTTGAGGATGACGAGCGACTTTACAGAATCGCGGCACCCGGCGCGCAGTACCAGATAGAAGTCGCAAAAGCTGTCGACGGCGAGACACCGGCCTTTCCTCCCCAAGTTGCGCCAGCGATGGCCTTTGCCGAAAGACGCACGCGTTCCTACAATCTCGCGCGAGCGGCGCTTGACATAGAGAAGCGCTACCTTGGCTCGACGTTCGACCCGAGACGGATGAGCGACGTAACGCTTGAGGCAATTTTCGCCAGTGAAATGGCCGGACTACTAGCTCGATGGACTCGTGAACGCGGTGATGGCGTGGTCCCAACCGCCTTTGTCCTGAGCGCTTCATCTCTCCGATCAGGGGTGTGGCTGTGGCTCGAGGATGACTACCGAGCGATGGGCTGCCTCCGGGTGGTGCTTGAGCAGCTGGCCCGAATCCGAACGTGGCGCACCAAACCTGAGATAGCCCGCAAGCTGGAGGCGAGGCCCCAGACAACACCAAGGGACTGGATCAACAAATGCGGGTGGAACCGGCTGCGTGTGCTCCTGAAGGCGCTTGGAGAATTCGCGCACGGTGCGGATCCCAATAACTGGTACACCGCGCATGACGTCCTTATTCGGACGAACCAGGGGGAGGATCAACACCTTGCTGAACGAACTGGTCGGACGAGCACACTGCGAAACCTCATCAACTTGCTTCAGGGAGAGTGCGCGGCTTGGCTTGAGGACATTGATCCTGTTATTTCCAAGGGATATTGGGAAGTGATACGTCTAGATTCTGACCGCGTCGCACAAGGCACCGAGCACGTATTGCGAAGCGCATGGGCCGCTAGGAATATGACGACGAGGGGTACGACTTCCAGCGAGGACGGCATGACTCCTGCTGCCGACGTGGCCGAAACGGCACCAAGCAGCGACCGCTGAGAGTGAGCCACCGAGGTCTACCTATGTGCGGTGCCGAGAAAGTTGCGCTAGATTCCTTGCACCGACATCTCGCGTGTAGCGGGGCGGTGCTAACCCGCCGGTCCTGCACCACCGTACCGTTCCGATTTTCGCCACTTGGATTGAGGGGGACCCGATTACTGGTCCAGTCGCTATGCGGCTTGGGGTTGGTGGGTCGTGGTCCACTGTAGGGCGAACTCGGTGGGGCTGAGTCCGTG
>NZ_JBEZJS010000027.1:0-2181 GCF_040704635.1 Mycobacterium sp. NPDC049093
GCACTACAGATAAGCATGTCGCCCACGGTCGCAAACACCATCCCGATCACCGTCAGCGACAGTCGAGGACACCCGCAACCGACCTACAGATAACAGCCTCAAGATACCTCGGCATCTTGAGCGTTGTTGCTCTGCGTCGCTCGTGTCCTTGATGGGCACGTACTCACTTCCCCTCGGGGATGTGGGTTGGGTGGTTCTTCACCTTCGCCCGCTGAGATCCTGCCCACGGCCGTAGACTCACGCTCGTGCGGCCGTACCCCACCCTCTACAGGGGCATCGAATACCGCTCCCGGCTCGAAGCCCGGTGGGCGGCATTCTTTACCGAGATCGGTTGGCGAACGACCTACGAACCCTTCGATGGCGACGCCTACATCCCTGACTTCCTCATCGACGGCGCCGAGCCCTTGCTGGTCGAGATCAAGCCGGCCACTCTTCTGGACGACTACTACGACGCCGTGCCCAAGATTGAACATGGACTGCACGGCAACTGGCAGCACGATGTGTTGATCCTAGGGCTGAGTCCGCTGCCAGGAGAACTTGATGCCACCGCAGCCGCAGACTCCGAGTTTCATCCTGCGGCAGGGGTTCTCGGTGAGTTTAGTGGGGAGTGGCCCGGTGGCTGGCTTGCGGGCAGCGAGGAGGCCGGTGCGAAGTCACGATGGTCGTGGCACACAGGCGTTTGGTTCACCTGCACAAAGTGTGGCGACATCGGTGTGTACCACCAGATCCAGTCGTGGAAAGGCCGTCCCTGCGGGCACTATGACGGTGACCATCTGCTTGGACACATCAACAACAGTCTGCTCGAACATCATTGGGCAAGTGCCTGCAACCATGTGAAGTGGCACGGCAGATCGGTGTAGCGGAGCTCTCGAGTGGTGTCGAGCCTCAACAGTCGTTGAGGTGCGCTGTGGCCATCCGGTCCATGTGTGCTTGTGCCGCACTCAGGCCCATCTGCGTCCGGTGCACTGCCAAAACACGCGCCATCTCGACCTGGAAGCTGCCGCCTCCAGGGTAATCAGGGTCTGGCTCCGGGGGGGTCGTCAACGGATGCCCAGAAGCATCGAGGATTTCCACCTCGTAGTACGCAGTACCTTCAATCCCGAACAGTAGCTTCAGGTTTGGCCGTAGCGAAGCGTCGGGGACGCAGACAGACCATGCGTGAGCGAAGTCGCGTTTGGTGGTCACATAGAGTTTGTTGATGTCATAGATGCGGCCGGACGCGAGGTCGGGGTCGGCACTGTGACGCCGGGCCTGCGGCACCGAGATTCGCATGATCTCGGCATAGCGATTTTGCTGTCGAGCTAGGGGCAGGAGCAGATCGCCGGGTCGCCGGCCGCTCCACCCGGCATGCCAGTACCGCACTGCACCAATATTCCGCGATAACCGTTTGCGCGACATCAATCCACCTCGTTTTCCCAGCCGACCCAGCTCAGGCCACGTTAACGCTGCCCTCTGACAACCTGACAACCTACGGCGACATGGGCTACCGCGACCGGAGCGCAGTTCGCCGGTGTCCGGTCCAGGATCGCTGAGAGTGAGTCGGCCCGTCACTGTGACAGTTCTCGGACAGTGCCGCCGTCCTTGGACGTCAGGCCCGCTCGATGGATAATCCGAACGTATGAGCGATCATGGGTTGAGACGTACGCGCCGGGGCTGGGCGGAGCCGGGTCCACCGGAATATTGCCGCTACGGCCATCCCCTGGTGCCTGGTAAGTATCAGGTCGGGAGCCAGGCATGTGATTGCGGGACTATCCATCGGGTATTTCACTGCGATGTGTGTGCCGATCGGATGTACCGGCCGGAGCCTGGTCCTGGATGTTGGTTCGTGAACTTTGACGGCCGTTCGGCCGAGAAATGAGCTGGCGTCCGTGTCCTGTTCGGCGCAGAACTCTTTGCGGAGTTTGCACTGTGTAGCCGTCGATTGCATGTAATATGTTTGCTATGAGGAATCGAAAGGCTCGACACTACGAGGCCGCCATGGTTCCGAAATCTATTGGTACTAAAGGTAATAAGTTATTTTTCGCACGCCTCTTCCATTCCCCGACGGCCCCGGTAAGCGTTTGCCGATAACGACCGTTATGTCAACTGAATCACTGCATTTTCATCCGATGAATCACGCAGCAATCGTGTGACTCTCGCCTACCGACCCGGTACCCATGGATGAAACAGCCTGGACACCAG
>NZ_JBEZJS010000028.1:0-1843 GCF_040704635.1 Mycobacterium sp. NPDC049093
TTTGGTGTTTGTTGGTTGTTGTAAGTTTTCGGCCGGTTAGTGCCAGTTCCCTTCACCCATTACTGGGCTTCCAGGTCTGGCCTATCAATCCCGTGGTCTGCGGGGGGCCTTATCCCTCTAAAAGGGTGAGAAGCCTGGTCTTGGAGGGGGTTTCCCGCTTAGATGCTTTCAGCGGTTATCCTGTCCGAACGTGGCTATCCAGCCGTGCTCCTGGTGGAACAACTGGTACACCAGAGGTTCGTCCGTCCCGGTCCTCTCGTACTAGGGACAGATTTCCTCAAGCTTCTGACGCGCGCGGCGGATAGAGACCGAACTGTCTCACGACGTTCTAAACCCAGCTCGCGTGCCGCTTTAATGGGCGAACAGCCCAACCCTTGGGACCTGCTCCAGCCCCAGGATGCGACGAGCCGACATCGAGGTGCCAAACCATCCCGTCGATATGGACTCTTGGGGAAGATCAGCCTGTTATCCCCGGGGTACCTTTTATCCGTTGAGCGACACCCCTTCCACTCAGAGGTGCCGGATCACTAGTCCCGACTTTCGTCCCTGCTCGACATGTACGTCTCGCAGTCAAGCTCCCTTGTGCACTTACACTCAACACCTGATTGCCGTCCAGGTTGAGGGAACCTTTGGGCGCCTCCGTTACATTTTGGGAGGCAACCGCCCCAGTTAAACTACCCACCAGGCACTGTCCCTGAACCGGATATACGGTCCGAGGTTAGAGGCCCAATACGATCAGAGTGGTATTTCAACAACGACTCCACCCACACTGGCGTGTGAATTTCACAGTCTCCCACCTATCCTACACAAACCGTATCGAGCACCAATACCAAGTTGTAGTGAAGGTCCCGGGGTCTTTTCGTCCTGCCGCGCGTAACGAGCATCTTTACTCGTAGTGCAATTTCGCCGAGTCTATGGTTGAGACAGTTGAGAAGTCGTTACGCCATTCGTGCAGGTCGGAACTTACCCGACAAGGAATTTCGCTACCTTAGGATGGTTATAGTTACCACCGCCGTTTACTGGGGCTTAAATTCTCTGCTTCACCCCGAAGGGTTAACAGGTCCTCTTAACCTTCCAGCACCGGGCAGGCGTCAGTCCGTATACATCGTCTTGCGACTTCGCACGGACCTGTGTTTTTAGTAAACAGTCGCTTCTCACTGGTTTGTGCCACCCCCTCCCGCTGCCGGCCGCAAAAGCCTTGACGATATGGGGGTCCCCCTTCTCCCGAAGTTACGGGGGCATTTTGCCGAGTTCCTTAACCATAGTTCACTCGTACGCCTTAGTATTCTCTACCTGACCACCTGTGTTGGTTTGGGGTACGGGCCGTGTATGTCCTCGCTAGAGGCTTTTCTTGGCAGCATAGGATCACCGAATTCGCCTCAAACGGCTATGCATCACCTCTCAGGATTAATGAAACGCGGATTTGCCTACGTTTCTCCCTACCGGCTTACCCCAGTACAACCACTGACTGGTACGGCTACCTTCCTGCGTCACCCCATCGCTTGACTACTACCCACCGGGGTCCCACGCAGCCCCGTCAACGCCTCACCCCGAAGGGATCGGTCACGACGGTTTTGGATGGTTAGCACAATGGATTCATCATGGACGCACATACACGGGTACGGGAATATCAACCCGTTGTCCATCGACTACGCCTGTCGGCCTCGCCTTAGGTCCCGACTCACCCTGGGAGGACTGGCCTGGCCCAGGAACCCTTGGTCTTTCGGCGGGCAAGGTTCTCACTTGCCTATTCGCTACTCATGCCTGCATTCTCACTCCCACACCCTCCACAGCTAGATCACTCTGCTGCTTCACCGGATGCAGGACGCTCCCCTACCCAACG
>NZ_JBEZJS010000029.1:0-1810 GCF_040704635.1 Mycobacterium sp. NPDC049093
CCCCCAAAAAGGGGCACGGGCCTGTTGTCTCAAAGCCCAATAGTGTGTCTGGCAGTTCCTCAAAACAGTGTTTCCCACACCGTTTCTCAAGTTTGTTGTGCACCAAGCCGGCGCCACTACAGCGACCAGGCTCCTCACGGCTACATCCCCACCAATTGGGAATGTTTATCGTGGTGCTCCTTAGAAAGGAGGTGATCCAGCCGCACCTTCCGGTACGGCTACCTTGTTACGACTTCGTCCCAATCGCCGATCCCACCTTCGACGGCTCCCTCCACAAGGGTTAGGCCACCGGCTTCGGGTGTTACCGACTTTCATGACGTGACGGGCGGTGTGTACAAGGCCCGGGAACGTATTCACCGCAGCGTTGCTGATCTGCGATTACTAGCGACTCCGACTTCACGGGGTCGAGTTGCAGACCCCGATCCGAACTGAGACCGGCTTTGAAAGGATTCGCTCCACCTCACGGCATCGCAGCCCTTTGTACCGGCCATTGTAGCATGTGTGAAGCCCTGGACATAAGGGGCATGATGACTTGACGTCATCCCCACCTTCCTCCGAGTTGACCCCGGCAGTCTCTCACGAGTCCCCGCCATTACGCGCTGGCAACATAAGATAAGGGTTGCGCTCGTTGCGGGACTTAACCCAACATCTCACGACACGAGCTGACGACAGCCATGCACCACCTGCACACAGGCCACAAGGGAACCAATATCTCTACTGGCGTCCTGTGCATGTCAAACCCAGGTAAGGTTCTTCGCGTTGCATCGAATTAATCCACATGCTCCGCCGCTTGTGCGGGCCCCCGTCAATTTCTTTGAGTTTTAGCCTTGCGGCCGTACTCCCCAGGCGGGGTACTTAATGCGTTAGCTACGGCACGGATCCCAAGGAAGGAAACCCACACCTAGTACCCACCGTTTACGGCGTGGACTACCAGGGTATCTAATCCTGTTCGCTCCCCACGCTTTCGCTCCTCAGCGTCAGTTACTGCCCAGAGACCCGCCTTCGCCACCGGTGTTCCTCCTGATATCTGCGCATTCCACCGCTACACCAGGAATTCCAGTCTCCCCTGCAGTACTCTAGTCTGCCCGTATCGCCCGCACGCCCACAGTTAAGCTGTGAGTTTTCACGAACAACGCGACAAACCACCTACGAGCTCTTTACGCCCAGTAATTCCGGACAACGCTCGGACCCTACGTATTACCGCGGCTGCTGGCACGTAGTTGGCCGGTCCTTCTTCTATAGGTACCGTCACTTGCGCTTCGTCCCTATTGAAAGAGGTTTACAACCCGAAGGCCGTCATCCCTCACGCGGCGTCGCTGCATCAGGCTTGCGCCCATTGTGCAATATTCCCCACTGCTGCCTCCCGTAGGAGTCTGGGCCGTATCTCAGTCCCAGTGTGGCCGGTCACCCTCTCAGGCCGGCTACCCGTCGTCGCCTTGGTAGGCCATTACCCCACCAACAAGCTGATAGGCCGCGGGCCCATCCCACACCGCAAAAGCTTTCCACCACACACCAGGAAGTGCGCGGTCATATTCGGTATTAGACCCAGTTTCCCAGGCTTATCCCAAAGTGCAGGGCAGATCACCCACGTGTTACTCACCCGTTCGCCACTCGAGTACCCCGAAGGGCCTTTCCGTTCGACTTGCATGTGTTAAGCACGCCGCCAGCGTTCGTCCTGAGCCAGAATCAAACTCTCCAAACAAAAACCTCGGGACAAACCCGAAAGAATTCGAATCAGAAAAATTCGACCAAACAAAAGACACCAACAAACTGGCATCAAAAAAACAAAGCCACACCCTAAACGGGAAAA
>NZ_JBEZJS010000030.1:0-1661 GCF_040704635.1 Mycobacterium sp. NPDC049093
CCTCAATCCGTGGACTGACTTGAGTGGTGTGGTTCGACGGTGATTCTGACGGCGGTTTGTGGGGTGGGCAGGATGTAGCCGCTGGTCTGCCCAGCTTTTCCTGTGTGCTTCGGTGGGGCCTGTTCGGCGACGGTTAGACGGTTGCGGTAGCGGGTGGGCTGTAGCCGATGGTGTTGCGCCACAGGGTGAGCCAGTGCTCGGTCCAGGGCCAGTGGCTGGGTAGGTGCAGGATGGGTCGGCGTTGCGGTCGGGCCAGCCGTGCCGGGACGGTGATGATCGTGCGTCGCAAGGTGGCTCCCCGGGCCACTGCGTGCGCTCCACCGGCAAGCACACCGGCGGCGCGCAGCAGATTGTGGGCGATGGCCCCGCAGAGCACCCACGCGGAGTTGGCGCCGAATTGCCCGGAGGGCATGTGGGCCAAGGGGCCGGCGATCAGGTCGGCGAAGACAGTTTCGATGATCGCGTGTTGACGGTGGGTGATGTCGGCGTCGGCGGTTGGTAGGTCGGTGTTGGTGAAGAACGGGTGATACCGCCAGACCGGGAACAGGGCGTCGCGGAAGCGCGCATCTTTGACCCGACGTACCACCAGTCGGGCGGTGAAGCGGTCTGTGGTGGCCGCGAATGCGGTGTAGCTGATTTCGGCGACTTCGGCATCAGAGATCCACTCTCCGGTGTCGGGATCACGCACCGCGCCCGGGTATTTCACCGGTGTCCACGCCGCGTCGTCGATGGCGTTGATGGCCCGGTTGATCGCGCTGTTGCGGCCCATGACCACCGAGAATTGCGCACCATGGCGTCGGCAGGCGCCGACGACGGCGCGGGTGCCGTAGGACGAATCGCCGCGGACCAGGATCTGGCCGGTGACCCCGGCCGCTCGGGCCGTGGTGATGGCCTGGGCGACCATTCGACCGGCTCCTTTACCGGAGCCGGTCTTGCCGGCCCGCAGCCGCATCCCGGCGATCACCGGCGCCGCACCGGGGGTGCTGATCGTGGTCGCCAACGGCGAGAGTCCTTTGCGCAGGACCTGCTTGCCAGCGATTTTGGTGTGTCCGTAGGAGGCGCCTTGTTTGGCATGGCCGTAGACCGGTCGTAGCAGGGAGTCGATGTCGATGAACACACCGCTGTCGGATCCGGGTAGCAACTCAACGCGCCGGCAGAGGGCGGCCAAGTGTTCGCGCAGGACTGATTCGAGTTGGCGTGCGTGTCCGAAGGTGAACTCCCGCAACAGGGTTCCGATGGTTGATGGTGCGTACACATCGCCGAAGAGTGTTTTCATGCCCCCGGCCCGGACGATGTTGAGGTCATCAATGCTGTCGGCGCCGGCGCACATCCCGGCGATCACCGTGGCCAGCTTCGGTGCCGGATTCGCTGACCCGGATTTGATCTTCGGCGCGGGGATGAAGATCTTGTCAGCCAACAGATTCGGCAGGCCGGTCTGCTCAGCCAGTGTCATCACCGGCACCAGTCCGGCGCACGACACGAGATGATCCTCATCGAAGACCGCCGACGACGCAGCGAACCCGTGGGACACTTGCACTGGAAGTGCCTTTCTTAACTGGCCTGATTGATGCGTAGAGAACACCAATCCTCCCAGCTCAAGGGGCACTTTCCTTATATCGACACCCACCTACACAGGCAATTCATCGGTGGATCGAGGCTAA
>NZ_JBEZJS010000031.1:0-1463 GCF_040704635.1 Mycobacterium sp. NPDC049093
GAGAAATAGTCAAATCCTGTGGATCGAGGGTCGTCAGGCGACCTCGGACACTGGGGTGTCGGGCGATGGTTCCGGGGTGATGTCGACCGGACGTTCGAGGAGCTTGCCCTGGTGGAACACTGCGCCGGCCCGCACCAACGCCACCAGGTGTGGTGCGTTGACCGCCCGCCACCGCGACTGCGCTGCTTCGATCAGCTTGTAGGCCATCGCCATGCCCGCCGCCCGTGATCCCGGGCCCTTGGTCACCCTGGTCCGAAGCCGAACCGTCGCGAAGGTCGATTCGATCGGGTTCGTGGTGCGTAGATGCACCCAGTGCTCGGCGGGATACCGGAAGTACTCGAGCAGCACGTCGGCGTCATCGACGATTTTCTTCACCGCTTTCGGGTACTTCGCGCTGTAGTCACGTTCGAACGCTGCGATCGCCAACTGCGCCTTGTCGATGTCCTCGGCCCCGATGATCTCCTTCATCGCCGCCAACGCACCCGGATGCGCCGATTTCGGGAGTGCAGCAAGAACGTTGGCTTGTTTGTGGAACCAGCAGCGTTGTTCGCGGGTGGCGGGGAACACCTCCCGCAGTGCCCGCCAGAATCCCAAAGCTCCGTCCCCGACCGCGAGCGCCGGCGCGCGCATCCCGCGGCGGCGGCAATCCCGCAGCAGGTCCGCCCAGGACTCGGTGGACTCTCGGTAGCCGTCGGCCAGGGCGACGAGTTCCTTGCGGCCGTCCGCCCGCACCCCGAGCATCACCAACAGGCAGAGCTTTTCCTGCTCGAGCCGGACTTTCAGGTGGATGCCGTCGACCCACAGGTACACGTAGTCGACCTGCGAGAGGTCCCTGGTGCCGAAGGCCTTCGCCTCGTCCTGCCACTGGGCCGTGAGCCGGGTGATCGAGGATGCGGACAGTCCGGCGCCGGTGCCGAGGAACTGTTCGAGCGCCGGCCCGAAGTCACTGGTTGACAGGCCGTGCAGGTACAGCAGCGGCAGCACCTCCGATACCTGCTCGGACTTGCGAGCCCAGGCGGGCAGGATCGCCGAGGAGAACCGCTTGCGCTCGCCGGTATCGGGGTCGATCCGCTTGTCGTTCACGCGGGGCGCCTTCACCGCCACCGCACCCGCCGAGGTCACGACCTCACGTTCGGCGTGGTATCCGTTGCGGACCACCAGTCGGTGGCCGTGTTCGTCGACCTCACCGGCATACCGGGCTACATAGTCGGCGACCTCGGCCTGCAACGCCGCGGCCAGCATCTGCCGGGCACCGTCGCGGACGATCTGGTCGAGCAACGACCGGCCCGCACCGGCCGCATTGCGGGTCTCGTTGGAGTCGTCGTTGTTGTCTACTACCGTGAGCACGGGCGTGCCTTCCCGCCAGCGCGCCAACGCTGGTCTTGATCAGAATTCGGATTCCTTGCAGATCATCTTCCGGGAAGGCACGCCCGCCCGGGATCCACAGGTTCTGATCATTGCTC
>NZ_JBEZJS010000032.1:0-1248 GCF_040704635.1 Mycobacterium sp. NPDC049093
TGAGGGGGACCCGTTTGGTGGTCCAGCCGCTATGCGACTTTCGGTTGGTGGGTCGCGGCCCACTGTAGGGCAAACTCGGCGGGGGTGCGGTCGCCATGGGCAGAGTGAGGCCGGTTGGCGTTGTAGTCCATCCTCCAGTCCTCGATGATCACCCGGGCTTCCAACAGCGAGTCGAACCGCCACAGGTTGAGCAGCTCGTCCCGCAGGCGGCCGTTGAACGATTCGATCCAGGCGTTCTGCCACGGCGAGCCGGGATCGATGAAAAGCGAACCAGCACTGTTGAATCGGCACCAATCAGCCACGGCGTGGGCGACGAACTCGGGACCGTTGTCGAAACGCACATAGTGCGGCGCCCCGTGGATCAGCGCGAGGCGATCCAAGACGTCGACGACGCGGTCGGCGTCGATAGACCGGTCGACTTCGATCGCGAGAGCTTCGCGGGTGAACTCGTCGATCACGTTGAGCATCTTCAGGGTGCGGCCATGGGCGGTGGTGTCGAACTGAAAATCCATCGCCCAGATCACGTTCGGCCGGATCGGCGACATCGCACCCACGGCGATACCGATCCCGGTCAGCCGCTTCTTGCGGCGCCGCTGGGGCACCCGCAGACCCTCCTCGCGCCACAGCCGGCGGATGCGCTTGTTATTGGCCATCCAACCCGCTCGGCGCGCCATCTTCGCGGCCCGGCGCCACCCCCAGCGCGGTCGATCGGTGGAGAACCGGCGCAGCCAGGCCCGCAGCTCGGCCTCCTCGGTGGTGACCGGCGACGGCGTCAGACGCATCGTAGAGCGGTGCAAACCGACGACCGAGCAGGCCCGGCGCTCAGACACCCCGAACCGCTCACGCAGTGCGATGACGGCGCTGCGCTTGCGGTTCGGGGTCAGAAGTTTCCCGACGAGATCTCCTTGAGCATGTCGATGTCGAGGGCCTGGTTGGCGACCAGCTTCTTGAGCCGAGCGTTCTCGGCCTCGAGCTCCTTGAGGCGTTTGGCGTCGTTGGCCTTCATGCCGCCGTACTGGGCGACCCAGCGATGCCAGGTCGACTCGGTGATCTCCAGGTGCCGACACACCTCGGCCAGTTCCTGACCGGTCCCCAGCAGCTTGTTGCCCTCGGCCAGCTTGCGGATGATCTGATCCGGGGTGTGCCGCCGGCGCTTGTTCGATGTCATGTCGTCGTCGATTCTTCCTGCCCGAACACTCGGGCAACAGAGTCCCACAACGACTGGACCACTACAGGGGGCTCACCTCA